>NZ_CAJQZC010000040.1 GCF_907164555.1 Paraburkholderia saeva | reverse complement strand
ATCCGTTCGCGCTGTTCGCCGAGCCACAGACCGAACGTGAGACGGATCACCGTGCGCCCATCGGCACGCACCGCGACCGCCGCATCGTCGACCGAGAGCGGCAACAGTTCGGCACGCTGCCCACCGCGACATCGTCCGTGCAGCGTTCGCTGATGCTCGCGGACAGCGCGAACACGTCGGCGGGCTATGTGGCGATCGCGACCAATTCCCTTCTGCTGGGGGCGTCGCAGCGCTCAGGTGCGGCGCGTGGCGACGCCGTGCCGAGTGATGCACAACTCGGAGACTATGCGCTCGACCTGCAGCAGATTTCGCTGATGCTCAATACGCTGGTGATGTGCAGCCTGCGCCAGCCGGAGTGACGATGGGTCGAGCGCTGACGATCGAAGAAATGCAGGCGATTGCGGCAATGCACGGTGGACGATGCCTGTCAACACATTGCGTAAATGCGAATACACGGATCGAATGGGAGTGCGCTGAGGGGCACCGGTGGCTTGCGATCCCGAACAGCGTAAAACGCGGTACCTGGTGCCGGATCTGCGCCGTGCAGGG
>NZ_CAJQZC010000039.1 GCF_907164555.1 Paraburkholderia saeva | reverse complement strand
CGTAAATGCGAATACACGGATCGAATGGGAGTGCGCTGAGGGGCACCGGTGGCTTGCGATCCCGAACAGCGTAAAACGCGGTACCTGGTGCCGGATCTGCGCCGTGCAGGGGATGCGCCTGTCGCTGGCCGATGTGCAGCGCGTCGCGGCGGAGTACGGCGGTCGGTGCCTGTCCTCGAAATATGTTAATGGGACTACGCCGCTGCTGTTCGAATGCGCGGCCGGTCATCGCTGGGAGGCGCCGCCGGCCACGATCCGCGCCGGGCACTGGTGTTCTCAATGCTGGCACATCAGGCAACGCGATACGCTGGAGCGTATGCATGAAATCGCGACGAGCCGCGGTGGCCAATGCCTGTCGCACGAATATGTCAACCAGCGCCAGCCGTTACGCTGGCGCTGCGCGCTCGGTCATGAGTGGGAATCACCAGCGGCGATCGTGAAGGGTCACTGGTGCCCGCATTGCCAGCGGGAAAACAGTCGAACGGGCATCGAACGGATGCGGGAGATCGCCACCGAACGTGGCGGACTTTGCCTGTCGGAATGCTATGTCAATGCGG
>NZ_CAJQZC010000038.1 GCF_907164555.1 Paraburkholderia saeva | reverse complement strand
CTGTGAGCGAACAATAGAGTTCGACACGAGACAAAATAGTTTGACACAACACAATACAGATTGACACAAACCGGTTGCATCCCGGTATCCTCCTGCCCTCTCATTCAGCGGGGCAGGCATGCGGGCGCGGCGTTTCAGAACACAGCAGGACATCGAGCGATATGTGGCCCAAGGCTTTGGACAGGGCGCAGGTGTCGACTACAAACCGTGGCTTCGCGTACAGGATGTACCGTCCCGCGGACGTTCGCGAAAGGTGCATGGGCTCAAGTCCGGGCGCATTCACCACGTGCTCTCCGATCTTGAGTATCGCTATCTCGTAACGCTTGAGTTTTCAGAGCGCGTCATCGACATTCGCGAGCAGTTCCCGCTTCATCCGGTTGCGTCGGTTCAGGATATCGCCCGGCGACGGGGCATCCGCTATCCGCTTTACGCGGGGACGACCGTGCCGTTCGTGATGACGACCGACTTCGTCGTCACCGTGAGGTCAGATGACGGCACAGTCAGTGAATTCGCCCGGACCGTCAAATATGCAGACGAGCTGGTTCCCAACAACCGGCTCGTTCGCACACTCGAAAAGCTCGAACTCGAAAAGGCTTTCTGGGTGCA
>NZ_CAJQZC010000037.1 GCF_907164555.1 Paraburkholderia saeva | reverse complement strand
TTTTTTTTGTGCGCCCGGCAGGGCGCACTCACTGGGAGGTGAAAGTCCTCTACACACCCGGCAAGGGGAAGTGTTAGCCAGAGGCAAGGGTTTCGCGGGCGACTGCGAGTCTGAAGGAAGCCCGAGGCAAAGCGCTGGCCTGACGAACAGGAAGCGGATACGAGGCGACGCGTTGGGATGAGGCAGCAAAAAAGGCCAAAGTCCAATACTTGCACGGAGCGATGCGGCGTATATCCGACGGGCATAAGCGTGAAGGTGGGTGCGTCATACCCGGGGAGATCTGCACGGCTGCCATGTGCTACTGGCGTCGAGAGGCGCCGGGATGGTCGTGCAGAAGTCAGCCGAGGGCATAGTAGGTCGCAAGGCCGAAGGCCCGAACATGAAGGACCGCGATTAGGACGGTAGAGACTCGATGCGAGCCGACGAAGCGCAAGCCCGCGTAAGCGGGGTCACGATGCAAGGACCGGGACGGAATTCCGGGGGGAGCGTTCGTGGTGTCGAGGCTGGCACGGCGGCTACCGGGCAAACGAAAGCGGAGGGGCCACCGCTGATGGAGGCGGTGGTTGAACGCAGCAACCTGTGGGCAGCGTATCGACGGGTAGTTAGCAATCGCGGCGCA
>NZ_CAJQZC010000036.1 GCF_907164555.1 Paraburkholderia saeva | reverse complement strand
ACGCCGGCACGCACGACCGGACACTCTCGTCGCTGCTTCGCACCGTGAGTTATCGGCTCCGCAGGCCTTATCCCGACGCCGTCAGGCTGTTCAGGCATCTGGTCTGGCACAAGGTGCTTCTCGTTGACCTCGAAAGGCCCATAAAAGCAACGTCACCCGCGCCGCGGATACAGACCGCGTCAGACGGTCTGCTTCACTGTAAGAGGGCTGCCTGACATGGACGACACCACGACGCTGCTCAATACGGTGATTGAAGCTCTGTCCGATAACGTGCCGTTCGAAGGACTGGCGCGCATTCTCTGGATCGGTGGCCCTGCCGCACCTGCCACGCTAATTTCGATTGTGCCAACACCCCGCAAACCGTGGGTTATTTCGGGTGAAGAGATTCGCACATGGCTTGAACGCGGCGACGCACGATGTACCCAGTTTCGCTTGCCTGCGTACATGCTCCAGGTTGAAGAAGATATCTCGCCGTCCGACCGTGAGTCGCGTGATCGCAACTGGAAACGTATTGCCGGCCTGGTCGAAACCGGCGTTCCAGGAGAAATATTCGCGGAAGGGGCAATGGGCCCGCTCGTCGCGAGACATGCGTCAGCGACCGATACACAGCGCAAGACGCTCTACCGATTGCTCTACCGTTACTGGATGTTCGGCCAGATCCGCAA
>NZ_CAJQZC010000035.1 GCF_907164555.1 Paraburkholderia saeva | reverse complement strand
GCCGATAACGACGAAGCTGGCTTGAGGTCTTTGCTGGGCGAGAACTTTCGGACGCTCATCCCGCCGGTGGGCGCGGAAATCCGCGACCGCTTTCTGACGGAATGGAAAACATCGCACGCGATTCAGCCGGTGAGCAGCGACCACGTCGATATTGCCGTGGGCAACGACGGCTGGACGCTGCCCATCCCGCTCGTAAAAACGTCGAAGGGTTGGCATTTCGACACGCGCGCCGGGGCCGGGGAAATGCGCCTGCGCCGTATCGGACGCAACGAGCTGGCCGTGATCCAGGCGATGCTGGCGGTCTACGATGCGCAGCGTGAATACGCCGGGAAGGATCACGACGGCAGTGGCGTGCTCGCGTATGCGACGAAGCTGTCGAGCTCGCCCGGCAAGCAGGACGGCCTGTACTGGCCGACTGGCCCCGACGAGAAGCCAAGCCCGCTTGGGGAAGCTTTCGTGACGGCAGGCGCACGTAACGCCGGGCAGTCTGGCTACTACGGTTACCACTACAGGCTGCTCACCTCACAGGGCCCCCATGCGCCGGGCGGAGCGTATGACTATCTGGTGCGCGGCAAACTCTTCGGCGGCTTTGCTGTCGTTGCCTGGCCGGTCCGCTACGGAGACACCGGCATCAGAAGCTTCATGGTCAGTCATGCGGGACAGGTCTATTCGAACGACCTTGGCCCCGACGGGGCAAAGAAGGCGGCGGCGATGAAGTCGTTCGATCCCGGCCCCGGATGGGTGAAGGAGTCACCGTGATGCG
>NZ_CAJQZC010000034.1 GCF_907164555.1 Paraburkholderia saeva | reverse complement strand
CGATCTGCCGCGTCGCGCGGTCCAGATATCGCCCTGCCAGCCAGACGTGATAGAGCGGGCTGCCTATCCCCGCCCTCGCATCGGGCACGCCGGCGGCGTTCGCTCGCTCGAAAGCCGCAGCCTCGCCTGCCGACACCCGCGGCAATTTCGAGCGCAGCAGCATGGTCGCTCTTGCGATGTCGGTAGCGCCGGTCGCCTGGAGTTGCTGGCACATGTGATCCGCGTCGCCGGATGCGTACACTGGAGGTCCCCCGGCCGCAACGGCAGCCTGTGCGGCCAGCACGACGGGCAACGCAAGCGCCATCATGATCTGATACGGATTCCTCATTTTTTTCCACCCTCCGTGTCGAGCCCAATATTGCGCTCGGCCGCCATCAGCCTGACAGGGTCGGTCTTTTTCCACTGCGACTTCGGAATCAGCACCGACCACTCCGCATCGCCCGTATCGCGGAAGAACGCGGCCACACCCACGTAATTCGCTGCATCGTCCATCGGCTCGGACAGCTTCAGCGTCTGCCCAGGCCCGAGCGTCACGTCGCGGCTCCAGAGCGTCGACACCTTCAGCGCGTCATTGCCACCGAGCAGTTGCGCATAGGTCGCCGTCGCAAACGGCTTGTCGTCCTTCAACTGCCAGATGCGCAGCACAACCGGCAGCGACGCGCCCTGTGCGTCCTGGTTCAGTGCGCCGCGTGCCGTGACGACGAAATCCATCTGCTTGACCTTCGTCTCGAACACCGCCTGCGTGGCGGCCACAGTGCCTTCCTTCACGGACTGCCACGTGCCGCATGCGCTCACGGCGAACGCAAGGGCGACGCCACATGCGCCCCGGATCATCTTCCTGTGCATCAGAAAGGC
>NZ_CAJQZC010000033.1 GCF_907164555.1 Paraburkholderia saeva | reverse complement strand
ATCTCGTCGACGCGAGATGGCCATCCGCGCAGTCAAGGAGCGGGCGATGAGCGTACGGGCGGCCTGTGAGGCGTTTGGCGTAAGTGAGACCTGCTACCGCTACCAGGCAAAGCGTTGCGCGGAAAACAGTGTGATCGCCCAGTGGCTTGTGAAACTCACGCACAATCAGCGCAACTGGGGCTTTGGGCTGTGCTTCCTGTACCTGCGCAATGTCAAGGGCTTCGCCTGGAATCACAAACGTGTTTATCGCATCTATCGCGAACTGGAGCTGAATCTGCGGATCAAGCCACGCAAACGGCTGGTGCGTGAGCAGCCGGAACCGCTGGCCGTGCCGCAAGCACTGAACGAGTGCTGGTCAATGGATTTCATGCACGATCAGCTTGCCGATGGCCGTAGCATCCGGCTGTTCAACGTGATCGACGACTTCAACCGGGAAGGCCTGTGTATCGAGGTGGACTTCTCGTTGCCTGCGCTACGCGTTATCCGGTCGCTGGATCAGGTGATCGAATGGCGCGGCAAGCCGCTGAAGATTCGTTGCGACAACGGGCCGGAATATGTCAGCGATGCGCTCAGGGACTGGGCCATGAGACGCGGCATCGTTCTGCAGTTTATCCAGCCCGGCAAGCCGCAACAGAACGCGTACATCGAGCGTTACAACAAAACGGTTCGATACGACTGGCTCGCTCATTACCTGTTCGAGACGGTGGCCGACGTTCAGGACTATGCGACGAAGTGGCTGTGGTCATACAATCACGAGCGGCCGAACACGGCCATTGGTGGCGTACCGCCGAAACAGAAGTTGCCCATCGCGGCATGACCTCTACTTCTGAGCCCCGTTAAAAACGGGGGGACTACC
>NZ_CAJQZC010000032.1 GCF_907164555.1 Paraburkholderia saeva | reverse complement strand
ATCGGGTAGGGTGAGGGGTCACCCCCTCAGCCCTCCCACACCACCGTACGTGCGGTTCCGCATACGGCGGTTCATCAAGGACGCTGGAGGCGTCGCTGGGTGTCCAGCAGCGAGACCAGCCCCTGTCGGTCGAAGAAGCGTTTCGGGAAGGCATCGCGCATGTGACGCGCGCCAGCATTCCACCACGGCCCCTGGCCGTTGTGCGCTGAGCGCCATGCGCGTTCCTCCGGCAACCCCTGTCGACGTAGCATGGTGGTTCGGCCCAAGCGGTGTTTTGCCTGCCGCCAGAGCAGACAGCGCAATCGCCGCCTTAGCCAACTATCCAGATCCTCTAGCGCGCGTTTGCCTTGCGTGAACTGGAAGTAGTTGACCCATCCGCGAAGCACTGGATTCAGTGTCTCGATGGTGTGGCTCAGACTCCTTCCTCGCCCCTCCCTCAACAGCGTCTTCACACGCGCCGTGAGCCGTTTCAGGCTTTCCGGCGCGATGCGCAGCCGTGCCTGACGATGAACCGTCAGGCTGTAGCCAAGGAATTTGCGCCTCCACGGGCGGCTGCATGCGCTCTTCGCATCGTTGACCTTCAGCTTCAGACGCTTCGCGAGAAACGTCGTCATGTCAGTCAACAGTCGCTCGCCTGCCGCCTTGCTTCGGACGTAGATGTTGCAGTCGTCCGCGTAGCGGCAGAACGCATGCCCGCGCCGCTCCAACTCGCGGTCCCAATCCGTCAGCAGGATGTTTGACAGTAACGGCGAGAGCGGTCCGCCTTGCGGCGTCCCTTCCCGTCGCGCCTGCGCGACCCCGTTGCGCATCAGGCCCGCCTCCAGGTACCGCCGGATCAGCTTGAGCACTCGATCATCCGTGACCTGCCGGGCCAACCGCGACATCAGAATGTCGTGGTTCACCCGGTCAAAGAATTTCTCCAGATCGATATCCACCACCCAGCGACGGCCTTCCTGCACATACCGCTGTGCCATCAAGACCGCCTGCTGCGCGCTGCGCCCCGGCCTGAA
>NZ_CAJQZC010000031.1 GCF_907164555.1 Paraburkholderia saeva | reverse complement strand
ATCGTATCTGCAGTGGCAGTGCGCCCACGGACATATCTGGGATGCGACGGCAACGAAGATCCAGCAGGGCCAGTGGTGTCCGTACTGTAGCGGCCACCGCCACACACTCGCTGACATGGAGGCGCTTGCGCAGGCCCGGGGTGGCGAGTGCCTGTCGGATGCCTACGTGAAGATGGACTACAAACTTCAGTGGCGTTGCGACCATGGGCACACGTGGGCGGCAACACCTGCGATCGTGGTCAGCGGAAGCTGGTGCCCGCATTGCCGGCACGAACGCAGCCAGTATCGCCACATGGAACGGATGCACGAACTGGCCGCGCAGCGCGGTGGGCTCTGCCTGTCGGAACGTTACCTCGGCGCAGATACAGCGCTCGCGTGGCAATGCGGAAAGGGTCATCTCTGGCAGATGGCGCCTCGCCACATGATCGGCCGCGGTTGGTGGTGTCCATTCTGCAGCGGTCGCCGCAAGTACACGCTGGAAGACATGAGGGCGCTTGCGCATGCGCGCGGCGGTGAATGCGTATCGTCGACGTTCCGGTCTTCGCACGACCGCTTGCAATGGCGCTGCGACCGGGGACATGAGTGGTCGACGAAAGCATGGCATGTCATCTCCGGTCGCTGGTGTCCATCATGTGCCAGCCTCGACCGGATCCAGGCGAAAAATGGCTGGAAGCGCCGACGATACGAAGCGCATGGCAAGCTGACCGATCTGCTTGTGCGAAGCCGATACATACAGGTCCCCGGTTATCGGCTCGATATTGTGTGGTCAGCCAGTCGGCTAACATCGAGCGGTCGATCCGTCAGGCAAAGGTGCGATGATAGTTGACGGAGGGTGCCGGCAGCGGGCCGGTCACGAACGGGTGTTGCGGAAGATCGTCAGCCGTTTGCCTGTATTGCGCCACGGTTGTGTCAAACTATTTTGTCGCAAGATCGACGTGCAAACCGGGGGCGACAGCGGTTGTGTCAAACTTTATTGTTTTTGTACCCGCATCAGTGCATCGCCAACCCTCTGATTTTATTGAAGACGCGGTGTCAAACTATATTGTTCGCTCACA
>NZ_CAJQZC010000030.1 GCF_907164555.1 Paraburkholderia saeva | reverse complement strand
CGAACTGTTGCCGCTCTCGGTCGACGATGCGGCGGTCGCGGTGCGTGCCGATGGGCGCACGGTGATCCGTCTCACGTTCGGTCTGTGGCTCGGCGAACAGCGCGAACGGATCGACCTGTCGCGTATCCGGCTGTACCTGCACGGCGACCGGCCCGCCGCCGCGGCACTCTACGCGGCCCTGATCCATCAGGTGGAGTCCGTTGGCCTGCGGCTGCCATCGGTACGTGATGGCGCGCTGGAGCGACAGAGGCGGGTGTCCTTCGAGCCGGCAGGGTTCGGTCCGTCGACGCGGCTGTGGCCCATCCTGGACCCGAAGCGCGACGAGGAACTCGACCGCGAGCAGACGATGCTGGAGTACTTCGTGTTTCCGCAGAAGTTCCATTTTGTCGACCTGTGCGGCTTCGATAGCGCGGTGCTGCCCGCCGGGGAAAAACAGATGACCTTCGAGATCGAACTCGCCGGACGCATCCCCGGCGACTATCCGGTGACCCGCGACAGCTTCCGCCTGTTCTGCACGCCCGTGATCAACCTGTTCGAGGTCGACGCGCTGCCGCTGCGGCCTGCTGGCTGGCATGACCGGGAGCACCAGATCCGCGTGCAGGAGGGTCTGGCGGACCACGTCGAACCGTATGACGTGCTCTCGGTGGATGCCGCCGATCCGGAGGACAGCGCACAGTATTCCTACAAGGCGTTCACGGGTTTCCGCCATCGCGGCTGGATGCTGCGTTACGAGCGACCGGAGCGGTACTTCCATACCGCGACGCGCTTCGGCCCGGCGGGGCGGCAATTGTGGGTATCGCTCTCGGGCCAGCTCTGGGAGGGCGCGATCGCGGACGCGAAGAATGATGAGCACCGTCCACCGCCTGACCGCTACCTGACGGCGCGCGTGTTCGCCAACAACGGGCGCCTGCCGCGCATGGCGCTGTCCGAGGCGACGATCACGGAGACGGTCACCGGCTTTACCGGCATCGCGTCGGTGCGCAACCTCACGGCACCGAGCTTGCCACTCTATCCGCCGCGCTATTACCCGGGCTACGACTGGCGCGTGCTGGGCCACCACGCCGCGGGCGGCGCGAACGAACTGAACCGCTTCCATCCGGAGGGCGCGCCAGCGTTGCGCGAGGTGCTGGAGCTGTACGACTGGACGCCGGACGATGCTGCGGCACGGCGTATCGACGCGATCCGGGAAGTGCGGGTGTCCTGGCGGCGGGTGCTGGCGCATGGCGGCGTGCTCAAGGAGGTTCGGCTGCACATCGATCTCGATGCCAGTGCCTTTGACGGGCCGGGCGATGCCGTGCTGTTCGGCGACGTGCTGAATCATTTCATCGGGCGTTACGGGGCCGTCCACTATGCGACGGGGCTGACGCTGGGCGTCGACGGCCGGGAGACGGTCTACCCACGTATCGAGTTCGAGGGGG
>NZ_CAJQZC010000029.1 GCF_907164555.1 Paraburkholderia saeva | reverse complement strand
GTTCCGGCAGTTCTCAGGATCGCCTCATTCAGCTCTTCACGCGTCAGTTCCCGCTGCTTGCGGGTGCCCACCTTGCGCTCCTTCGGTCGCGGCGCTTCGCCCTGATTCGTCCTCGATGGCGAGCCCGATGCGCGCCGGTCATCACGCTGCGCCTGGATCACCTGCGCCATCTGCAACGTGTGTCCCAGCCGCTTGCTGTCGACCACCGCCGCCTGATCAATCTCCGAGAGCCGGTCATACGGCACACAGGGCAGGGCAGCGCCATTGACCCGGACCTCGATGCGCCCGTCCGGATACTCGAACACGTCCAGATAACTGTGAATGAGGCTGCGGTTTGCCACCGTGTCTTCAAGCAGATAGATCACCCGGTCGTACTGCACCGTCAGCACCTTCGACACGCGCCGCGGCACCCGGGACGTCAGGATCAGGTCAAGATCGTCATCCGCCCGCAGTGGCCGGTGCGCATTGAACGTGCTCCTGGGCACCTTGCCGAACCGGCCGTTAAAGTCAGCGATGAAGTGGGGCGCATAGGCGTTGGCCGCCTCCTTCGTGCTGATGCCACGTAGCCGCAACTCCTTCACGAGGCGATCCTGCAACGTCAGATTGGCGCGCTCGACGCGCCCCTTGGCCTGACTGCTGTTCGCACAGAACGTATCCACATTCAGCTCGTACAGCGCGCGGCCAAACTGCGTCACGCCCTTGCCAGGCGTCACAGAATGGCTGTTGCAATGGAACACGCTCGCCTTGTCGCTGTACAGCGCCACCGGCTTGCCGTGCTGTTCCAGATACCCGCGCATCGCCTCAAAGTAGCTGAAGGTCGACTCGGTCGCGGTGAAGTGCAGCGCCATCAGCCGGCTGGTCGCATCGTCGATGAACACCAGCAGCGTACAAGCCGGCGCGCGTTCCTCGAACCACCGGTGATCACTGCCGTCGATCTGGATCAGCTCGCCCAGGCACGCACGGCGGTTTCTCGGCTGGTGCAACTTCGGCGGCCGCAATTTGCGTGGAATCCATAGCCCGGCGTCCCGCATCCAGCGCCGCACGGTTTCCTTCGCCAGCGTCACGCCATGACACTCAGCGAGCTTCTCGCACGCCAGCGTCGGCCCAAAATCGGCGTAGCGCTCACGCACCAGCGCCATGGCCCGTGCACGCAGATCAACCGGCAGCTCTCGGTTGCTCGGTTGGCCACGCCGCGCTGAAATGAGTCCGGCCGGCCCTGCCGCCTCGTAGCGCCGCACCAGCCGGCTGACCTGACGCTCACACAGCTGCAGCCGTTCGGCCGCCAGCACGACCGTCAGCCGCCGCTGGACGACCGCCTCGATGATCTTCACACGCTCGAGCTCGTGCATGCTGATCGTGATGAATCCACGTCCGTTCATGGTCGGGCTCCGGGCTGGCTGTGATGCCGCAGCATGCGCCACAGCCGCCGGCCCGGAGCCGGGAACCGGACATTTCTAATGAGCCAGAACCAGACATTACTAAAAAGCTCTGACA
>NZ_CAJQZC010000028.1 GCF_907164555.1 Paraburkholderia saeva | reverse complement strand
CCCGCGCGAATCAATGGAATACGACGTGGTAATTGTCGGCGGTGGCCCCGCCGGGCTGTCCGCGGCGATCCGTCTGAAGCAGCGTGCCCAGGAGACCGGCGTCGAGCTGGGCGTCTGCGTGCTGGAGAAAGGCTCGGAGGTCGGCGCCCATATCCTGTCGGGCGCGGTGATGGACCCCCGCGCGATCACCGAACTGATCCCCGACTGGAAGGAAAAAGGCGCGCCGCTGGACGTCGACGTGACCGAGGACCGCTTCCTGTTCCTCTCCGAATCGGGCGCGAAGAACGTGCCGACCTGGGCGCTGCCGGATAACTTCAAGAATCACGGCAACTATGTCGTGAGTCTGGCGAACGTCACGCGCTGGCTGGGCCAGCAGGCCGAAGCGCTGGGCGTCGAGATCTTCCCGGGCTTTCCCGCAGCGGAAATCCTGTACAACGACGACGGTTCGGTCAAAGGCGTCGCGACCGGCAACCTGGGCATCGGCAAGGACGGCGAGCCCACCGGGAACTTCCAGCTCGGCATGGAGCTGCACGCGAAGTACACGCTTTTCTGCGAAGGTGCGCGCGGCCATCTGGGCCGCCAGCTGAACGACAGATTCAAGCTGCGCGAAGGCGTCGATCCGCAGGTCTACGGCATCGGCATCAAGGAGCTGTGGGAAATCGATCCGGCAAAGCACAAGCCGGGGCTCGTGATCCACACGGCCGGCTGGCCGCTGCAAAGCGACACCTACGGCGGCTCGTTCCTCTATCACATGGACAACAACCAGGTGATGGTGGGTTTTGTCGTGGGCCTGGGCTATTCGAATCCGTATCTGTCGCCGTTCGAGGAATTCCAGCGCTACAAGACACATCCGGAAATCCGCAAGTTCCTCGAAGGCGGCAAGCGCGTGTCGTACGGCGCGCGGGCGATCACGGCCGGTGGCCTGATGTCGCTGCCGAAGCTCGTGTTCCCGGGCGGCGCGCTGGTGGGTGACGATGCAGGCTTCCTGAACGCATCGCGCATCAAGGGCTCGCACGCGGCGATCAAGACCGGCATGCTCGCGGCCGACGCCGCGTTCGATGCGGTGCAGGCAGGCCGCACCAGCGATGCGCTGAGCGCCTATCCGGAGGCGTTCAAGACGTCATGGCTCTACACCGAGCTGTACCGTGCGCGCAACTTCAAGCAGTGGATGAGCAAGGGCCTGTACCTGGGCACGCTGATGGTCGGCATCGAGCAGAAGCTCATGGGCGGCAACGTGCCGTGGACGCTGCATCATCAGCATTCGGATCACGAGATGCTGAAACCGGCAGCGCAATGCAAGCCGATCGTCTATCCGAAGCCGGATGGCAAGCTGACGTTCGACCGGCTTTCTTCGGTGTTCATCTCGAACACGAACCACGAGGAGAATCAGCCGGCGCATCTGACGCTGAAGGATTCTTCCGTGCCGGTGAACGTGAATCTGGCCACGTACGCGGGCCCGGAAGCGCGCTACTGCCCGGCAGCGGTATATGAGTTCGTGAAGAACGATGACAACAGCGAGCGGCTCGTAATCAACGCGCAGAACTGCGTGCATTGCAAGACGTGCGACATCAAGGACCCGACGCAGAACATCGTCTGGGTCACGCCGGAAGGCGGCGGTGGGCCGAACTATCCGAACATGTGATCCGGC
>NZ_CAJQZC010000027.1 GCF_907164555.1 Paraburkholderia saeva | reverse complement strand
GTGCGCCTTTATACGCGGGAAAAGGCGACCTGGTTGATGGAGGTCTCGAAGTACATCAGCGACCACGCTGAAAGGATTGGTGGAAACCTGCGTGCACTCGCCGCATCGAACTGGCTGCGTGCGCCGCTCGCGGGTGTCCTGTTCGCACCGGTCTTTCCGGGGACGACTGTCGTGCCGGTGCCGGTGGCTAATGATGGTGATGACGCACCCGCCGGGGCCGCAACGGCGGTTCCGGTGGCCGAAGTGACACGTGAACAGCCGCGCGCCCTGCTGCCGGTGTGGCGAGAGATTGCGGCAGGTTCGCCGAATTATCGGGGTCGTCGCACGGGGTTGTACTGGCCAGATGTGCTTGCGTGGTGCGCCGTGATCGGGGCCATCGTGTGGATCATCCTGATGGCGATCTCGGGGCTGGGCAACCGGGAACTCGTCAAGGATGCCGAAACGACCGTCACCCAGGCGCTCGCGGCTACGCCCGGCACGCCTCCAGCGTTGCGCGCGCAGCTCGCGCTGCAGAATGAAATCGCGACGCTCGAATATCGCCAGCAGCATGGTGCGCCGTGGTACCTGCGCGCGGGCCTGTCGCGCAACGATGACCTGCTCGCTGCGCTCTGGCGGCCCTACCAGACCGTGGCGACCCGCAACCTGCAGCAGCCGGTCGCGCAGGCCTTTGAAGGGCAACTCGCCCAGCTCTCGCAGGTACGCGCCGACGAACAGCAGAGCCACGACGCGCAGCAGCAGGCGTACAACCGCCTCAAGGCGTATCTCATGCTCGCCACTCCGGCGCGTACCGACGCGCCGTTCCTGAAGGCGCAGATGCTGGCGGTCTGGCCCGCCGTCGCCGGCATGCGCACGGGCGAATGGCTCGACACCTCGCTGCAGCTCGCGGGGTTCTGGTCCGATCGCCTGAAGGCTCATCCGGCGTGGCGTATCAACGCATCGATGCCGCTCGTCACGCAGATGCGCTCGACGCTCGTGAACCAGATCGGCCTCGCGGCAAGCGACGATGTGCTCTATCAGCGCGTACTCGATCAGGCGCGTGGCAGGTATGCGGATGTATCGCTCGCGACCCTGCTTGCTGGCACCGACTCCCACGGACTGTTCACGAGCACGCAGACGGTGCCGGGCATCTTCACGCGCGCCGCGTGGGAGGGCTTTATCGAAAAGGCCATCGACGAGGCCGTAAAAGGGCAGCACGTCGAGGGAGACTGGGTGTTGACCGGCGACCAGCCGACCGCCCGGATCAGCGCCACCGCCGTGGAGGGCGCGGTCGACGCGGCGCAGGCTGCACTCGACGCAAGGAAGAGTGCCGACGATCTGAGAAAGCGCCTGCGCGACCGGTATTTCACGGACTACACAGCAGCTTGGGCGACCATGCTCAACAGCTTCCAGTGGATCGGCGCGACGAGCTTCTCGGGCGTGATCGACCAGCTTACCCGCATGACCGACGCGCAGACCTCGCCGCTGCTCGCGGTGATGAAGTCAGTGCAGTACCAGGGCGAGGCGGGCCGTCCCTCGCAGGCGCTCACCGACACGCTGGTGCGCAAGGCGCAGGGGCTGCTGGGCGACGGCGATAGCGACGCGGTGCAGGCCCCCGTGGTCAATCCGCTGGACCGCACGTTCGGCCCGCTGCTGGCGCTGATGGGCGACGCCAGCGCGGCTCCGGGCAACAGCAAGGCAGGTAACGGCAATCCTGCGAATGCCGCCGCGTTTAGCGGCGTCAGTCTCTCGCGCGTACTGACGGCCGATACGACCGTGCGCCTGAAACTGCAGCAGATCCAGGCGAGCCCGGACGCGCAGGCGATGGCGCGCTCGCTCGCACAGGCGATCTTCCAGGGCAAGCTCTCCGATCTGTCGCAGGCGCGCGACGACGCGGCGCTAACCGCTGCGAGCCTGGGCGCGCAGTGGGCAGGCTTCGGGCAGACCCTGTTCGTCCAGCCGCTCGACGCGGCCTGGCAGGCGGTCCTGCAGCCCGCCGCCGCGAGCCTGAATGACGCGTGGCGCTCTGCCGTGGCGGCCCCATTCCAGTCATCGTTCGCCTCGCGCTATCCTTTTGCATCAACGAGTGCCGACGCGTCCTTTGCCGAATTCGGCCGCTACGTGCGGCCCGACACGGGACTCATCAACCGCTTCATCGACATCGAGCTGACTGGCGTGCTCAAGCGTCAGGGCGATCAGTGGGTGCCGAACGAACTCGCGCCGCAATCGCTGCAGTTCGATCCGAAGTTTCTCGCGATGCTGCGCCTCATCGGCCCCATGGGTGCGCATCTCTATGCGCAGGGTGAAGCGGGTTATCACTTCAGCCTCATGCCGCAGCCGACGCCCACCGTGACGCGCACGGAACTGACGGTGGACGGCCAGCCGATCGTCTACTTCAACCAGCACGAAACCTGGTCGTCGCTGGCATGGCCTGGCAACGGCCTGAACGGCCATGCGTCGTTGAACTGGCAGTCACTGGACGCGGGCACGCGCATCGCATTCGACGCGACAGGTGACTGGGCGTTCCTGCGCATGCTTGAAAAGGCCCGCGTAAAACCGCTCGACGATACGCGCTTTGAGCTGGTCTGGAACGGCGCGGCGGGTAGCGACGCGGCGAAGGCCGCTTCCGCGGCCTCTGCAGCGGCCAGTACGCCAGACGATGGTGCGGAGGGCAAGACGGCGCCGCTGAGCTATGTGCTGCGCACGCAGGCGGGGGCTGGACCGCTGGACCTGCTCAAGCTGCGCGGCTTCCAGATGCCGGCGCGCATTTTCATCACGGGCCGGGCCGGGCAGATCTCCGGACTCCCTTCCCTGCCACCCTTGCCCCCAGAGTTGCAGCCATGACCGCACCGTGGAAGAAGTCCCAAGCCGACCAGGCGAATCCGTTCCTGACGAAATTCGATGGCGAGATGCGCTACCTGCGCGAAGCCGGTCGCGAGTTCGCGCGTGACCAGCCCGATGCTGCGCGGCGTCTCGGCATGCAGTATGGTCAGGAGGGTGAGCAGGTCCGGGCGGTCAATGAAGGCTTTGCGTTTCTGGCGGCGCGGTTGCTCGGGAAACTCGACGACGGGTTGCCGGAGATCACCGAGGCGCCGCTCGACAACCTGTTCGAGTACGCCGCGCGACCGATCCCGTCGCTGTCAATCATCGAATGCAGTCCCCTGAACCGCAACGCCACGACGACGGCGCAGATCCCGGCCGGCGCCGTGGTGCGTTCCGCACCCATCGGCCTCAAGCAAGTGCAGTGCCTCTACCGGACCACGCAGCCCGTCGA
>NZ_CAJQZC010000026.1 GCF_907164555.1 Paraburkholderia saeva | reverse complement strand
GTTGCGGGCGACGAGCGCTGTGGAAAAATACTTGGTGAGGACGACAAAGGCTTCATCCGGATCGGATACTCCCTCTACAGGAACAACGAGGTCGCGTCGGTGGTAGATGCTTACCACCGAACCCTGCGACGATTCTACGTTGAAGAGCACGTCATGCCTGGCGCATCGACGGACGACCTCACGCTCAAGCCCCTCCACCAGTTGCCCAGCCAACGGCAGTTCAGCTACTGGGGGAAGAAGGCATTTGATGATCTGGTTGTTCGCCGGTCACGCCTGGGCGAGCGGCGCTGGCAGAAGGATCATCGCGGATTGACCGGGCGGGCCAACGACGGTGTCTACGGGCCGGGGCACCGCTTCGAAATCGACGCGACCATTGCGGACATCTATCTGGTCAGCCGATACAACCGGAATTGGGTCATCGGACGCCCTGTCGTCTACGTTGTGATCGACGTATTCTCGACCATGATCGTGGGCATCTTTGTCGGCCTGGAAGGGCCGAGCTGGAACGGCGCACGGCACGCGTTGTTCAATGCGTTTGCCGACAAAGTGGCGTTCTGCAGTGTCCGCGCCGACGGAATTTTGAGCCACCGGGCCGATTGAATTTTGAGCCGGAGTGGAGACCGGTCTGAAGCAGAACCGGTTGTGGATAAGTGTATGGGTTTCCGGGGTCGTTGTCCTCCTGCGTATGAGGGCGCGTTGCGCAGGGGATTCTGCGGAGGGCGTAGCCCGTAGCAGATTCCCCTGCGCTGGCGAACGACGTCAGGCTTATTCGGCGGGGTTCGCGCCGTCGCCTCTGCGCATCGCTTCACGCGAGCGGATGCGTTTCTTTGCACTGGCGCTGCTATACCGGAAACGGTAGCTCTCGTTGCCGGTCTCCACGATGTGGCAGTGGTGCGTCAGCCGGTCCAGCAATGCCGTGGTCATCTTCGCGTCGCCGAATACACTGGACCATTCGGCGAAGTCCAGATTTGTTGTGACGGCAACGCTCGTGTGCTCGTACAAGCGGCTCAACAGATGGAACAGCAACGCCCCGCCGGCCTGGCTGAAGGGCAGATACCCGAGTTCGTCCAGAATGACCAGGTCAAGACGCAGCAGACTCGCCGCGATCCGTCCGGCACGGCCCTGCGCTTTTTCCTGCTCCAGTGCGTTGGCCAGATCTACCGTCGAGTAGAAGCGCACCCGCTTGCCGTGATGCATGATTCCGGACACGCCGATGGCGGTCGCCAGATGCGTTTTGCCCGAGCCCGGGCCACCGACCAGAACCAGGTTCTGTGCGCCCTCGGTGAACGTCATGGCGGCCAGTTGCGCAACGAGCTGACGGTCGACCGGCGAGCCATCGAAGTCGAAGCCCGCGATGTCGCGATGCACCGGGAACTTCGCCGCGTTCATCTGGTGGCTGACCGAACGCACGGCCCGATCCGCGACCTCGGCCTGCAACAGCCGTTCGAGCAGCCATTGCGAAGACGCCGCCTCGACATTCACCTGTTCGAGCAGTTCGGCCCAGCCGGCAGCCATGCCGTGCAGCCGCAAGTGTTTGAGTTCGACGATCAGATCACGCATGACCGTCCTCCGGCTGTTGCAGTGCCGGGCGCAGCCCGTCGTAGCGCGATGTGTCGGCCAGCGGCGGTGTCGTCAGTTGTAGCGCAGTATCGATCTTCGGCGGCATCTGCACGCTGCGCATGCGCGACAGCACGTTCACTACATGCTCGACGCTCACGCGCCCCGAGGGCGGCGCCTGCTCCCATGCGAGTTCGACGGCAACCACTACGGTATCCAGACCGCTTTCCGGAACCAGTGCCAGCACCTTCGCCATGACCCGGTCACCACCTGGCTCGCGTAGTAACGCCCGACGCAGCCGTTGCAGCGGCTCGGGCATATCCTGGAACGGTGCACCGTTGCGCAGGGCTCCTGGCTTGCGCTGGATCAGCGGGATGTAATGCTGCCAGTCATATCGCACCAGACCTTCATCGGCCAGTCGATCGTGTTCGGCCACCACGGCATCGTCGCCCACCACCACGACACGGCCAGGATAGAGCCGCGTGCTCAGCATCTGGCCTGCGAATTCGCATGGCACGGAGTAGCGATTGCGGCCAATCACCACCAGGCAGGTCGACGAGACTCGTGCCGCACGCTCAACATAACCGTCAAACGGTGTTGGCATCGGCATCAGATGGGCGCGTTCCTGCTCGAACACGTCGGCGACACTCAGCTCACGATAGTCAGGATGCTTCACCTGATCCCACAATGACCGGCATCGCGTCGCCAGCCATGCATTCAGATCAGCGAAACTGCCGAAGCGTTGCCCACGCGCCTCAATCCAGATACGCAGGCGGCTGTCCTGCACGTTCTTCTCGATGACGCCTTTCTCCCAGCCGCTGGCCACGTTGCAGAAGTCCGCATCGAACAGGTAGTGCGAACACATCACTGCGAAACGCGGATTGACCGTACGACCTTTGCCTTTGTGGACCTTATCGACCGCCGTCTTCATATTATCGTAAATGCCCCGACGGGCCACCCCGCCGAAGGCCGTGAACGAGCGCGTATGCGCGTCGAACAGCATCTCGTGACCCTGGCTTGGGTAGGCCACGAGCCAGAACGCCCGCGACGCGCACAGCTTCATGTGCGACACCTGGAGCTTGCGGTAAATGCCGCCGACAACCAGTCCTTCCTCAGACCAGTCAAACTGGAATGCCTCGCCCAGCTCGAATCGCAACGGCACAAACGCCGACTTCGAAACCGCCTTGCCTTCGCCTTGCCGCCAGGCCCGGATGAAATCGGTCACCCGCGAGTAACAGCCGTCGTAGCCGCCAGCCTTGATCTCCTGGAACAGCATCCAGGCGGTGCGGCGTTCCTTCTTCAGTCGCCGCGCGTCGACACTGAGCGCCTGCACCAGCACCTCATGAAACGGCGTCAACCGCGTCGGCTGCGCGCGCCGCTGATACTTCGGTTCTTCCTGAACATCCATGTTCAGGTATTTGCTAATCGTGTTGCGCGACAGGCTTGTGAGACGCGCTATCTCGCGTACCGACTTGTTCTGGCGGTGGAACATCCGCCGCACCTTGCCAATCATGGTCATCGGGATCATCCCCAAACACCCTGCCAGAAAAACTAGCAGGATAGGTTGATTGCCCGGCTCAGTTTTCAGTCGGCGCGATCCCTACAAGTGGCTCAATTTCCGGTCGGCGTAAACATCACATCGTGGCTCTACGAGCATGACCGGAAATGGCTTATTGAAACGCTCTCAGCGCCGACAACGGACGGAGCGAGCCGAAGGTCGTCCGCAGAAACAGCATCACCGGACGACGAGCGTTTTGCAGCGCACGTAGACACGGTCGCCGCCGAGTTACTCGCCCGGTCCGGCAAACCTCAACAGGTGACGAAGGAGCGCCTGCTCGCAGCGCTCCCTGTGTCTGTCGCGGACACGCCCCGGCACCGCGAGCGATATCCACGCACGCTCAAGCGGGTTACCGACAACCGGGAGTCGACGTGGCACTTCAGGGCAAGGCGGTTGTGGTGGGCATATGCCGTGCTGGGCGCACGTGGAGACGCACCTCCAATGATCGAAGCTGTCGTTCTGTCCGGTGTAGGACTATACGCTGCCCAGGCAATCATCGAATACTGTGGATGGGAGCATCTGTTACCACTGGCTGCAAATATCGATGTGCTGGAAAAACTGTCCGGAGCGGGAATCACGATCAAATGGGATGGTCCCCCTGCGTGGCGAGGTCAGGCTATTGGCGGCAGGGCATATCGACGTCGGAAATGAGGCGGATCAAGAATGATCAAGCGCGGCAGTCGGTGCTAACACGTTCGCTGAAAATGCGTGGTAGGTACCCCGGTAGTCCCCCCGTTTTTAACGGGGCTCAGAAGTAGAGGTCATGCCGCGATGGGCAACTTCTGTTTCGGCGGTACGCCACCAATGGCCGTGTTCGGCCGCTCGTGATTGTA
>NZ_CAJQZC010000025.1 GCF_907164555.1 Paraburkholderia saeva | reverse complement strand
CGCCGTAAACGCCGAAACCCCACTTTTGGGGTGGGGTTTCGGATGCTGCTGGGGAGCCTGACGATTACCTACTTTCACACGGGCAATCCGCACTATCATCGGCGTGGAGTCGTTTCACGGTCCTGTTCGGGATGGGAAGGGGTGGTACCGACACGCTATGGTCATCAGGCATGACTTGTTGCTGTATGGCCGCTGTGGGCAATACAACCAATCTGGAAGAAGTAGCTGGGAGGATGCCTCCCGGTGTTACTTTGGGCTGTGCTGTTTCTGGCACAACACGGATCACTCAACCGTGCGCGGGGTTCTGTGTGAACCCTGAGACACACTTGTTATAGGATCAAGCCTTACGGGCAATTAGTATCAGTTAGCTTAACGCATTACTGCGCTTCCACACCTGACCTATCAACGTCCTGGTCTTGAACGACCCTTCAAGGGGCTCGAAGCCCCGGGGATATCTCATCTTAAGGCGAGTTTCCCGCTTAGATGCTTTCAGCGGTTATCTCTTCCGAACATAGCTACCCGGCGATGCCACTGGCGTGACAACCGGTACACCAGAGGTTCGTCCACTCCGGTCCTCTCGTACTAGGAGCAGCCCCCTTCAAATATCCAACGCCCACGGCAGATAGGGACCAAACTGTCTCACGACGTTTTAAACCCAGCTCACGTACCTCTTTAAATGGCGAACAGCCATACCCTTGGGACCGGCTACAGCCCCAGGATGAGATGAGCCGACATCGAGGTGCCAAACACCGCCGTCGATATGAACTCTTGGGCGGTATCAGCCTGTTATCCCCAGAGTACCTTTTATCCGTTGAGCGATGGCCCTTCCATACAGAACCACCGGATCACTATGACCTGCTTTCGCACCTGCTCGACTTGTCGGTCTCGCAGTTAAGCACGCTTATGCCATTGCACTATCAGCACGATTTCCGACCGTACCTAGCGTACCTTCGTACTCCTCCGTTACACTTTGGGAGGAGACCGCCCCAGTCAAACTGCCTACCATGCACTGTCCCCGACCCGGATCACGGGCCAAGGTTAGAACCTCAAACAAACCAGGGTGGTATTTCAAGGACGGCTCCACGCAGACTGGCGTCCACGCTTCATAGCCTCCCACCTATCCTACACAGATCGGTTCAAAGTCCAATGCAAAGCTACAGTAAAGGTTCATGGGGTCTTTCCGTCTAGCCGCGGGGAGATTGCATCATCACAAACACTTCAACTTCGCTGAGTCTCGGGAGGAGACAGTGTGGCCATCGTTACGCCATTCGTGCAGGTCGGAACTTACCCGACAAGGAATTTCGCTACCTTAGGACCGTTATAGTTACGGCCGCCGTTTACCGGGACTTCAATCAAGAGCTTGCACCCCATCATTTAATCTTCCGGCACCGGGCAGGCGTCACACCCTATACGTCCACTTTCGTGTTTGCAGAGTGCTGTGTTTTTATTAAACAGTCGCAGCCACCAGTTTATTGCAACCCCTTCACCCTTTGCCCGCAGGGGCATCAAGCTACAGGGGCGTACCTTATCCCGAAGTTACGGTACCAATTTGCCGAGTTCCTTCTCCCGAGTTCTCTCAAGCGCCTTAGAATACTCATCTCGCCCACCTGTGTCGGTTTGCGGTACGGTCTTGTTAAACTGAAGCTTAGAGGCTTTTCTTGGAACCACTTCCGATTGCTTCTTCACCGAAGTGAATGGCCTCGCACCCTTGAATTCCGCGCCCGGATTTGCCTAAGCGCCTTCTCCAATGCAAGGACCGGGACTTCCAACACCCGGACAACCTTCCGCGATCCGTCCCCCCATCGCATTTAACAATGGTGCAGGAATATTAACCTGCTTCCCATCAGCTACGCATTTCTGCCTCGCCTTAGGGGCCGACTCACCCTACGCCGATGAACGTTGCGTAGGAAACCTTGGGCTTACGGCGAGGGGGCCTTTCACCCCCTTTATCGCTACTCATGTCAGCATTCGCACTTCCGATACCTCCAGCACACTTTTCAATGCACCTTCGCAGGCTTACGGAACGCTCTCCTACCATGCACATAAATGTGCATCCGCAGCTTCGGTATATTGCTTAGCCCCGTTACATCTTCCGCGCAGGACGACTCGATCAGTGAGCTATTACGCTTTCTTTAAAGGATGGCTGCTTCTAAGCCAACCTCCTGACTGTTTTAGCCTTCCCACTTCGTTTCCCACTTAGCAATATTTGGGGACCTTAGCTGGCGGTCTGGGTTGTTTCCCTCTTGACACCGGACGTTAGCACCCGATGTCTGTCTCCCGTGATTGCACTCTTCGGTATTCGGAGTTTGCTATGGCGTAGTAATCCGCAATGGACCCCACAACCATGACAGTGCTCTACCCCCGAAGGTGATACACGAGGCACTACCTAAATAGTTTTCGGAGAGAACCAGCTATTTCCAGGTTTGTTTAGCCTTTCACCCCTATCCACAGCTCATCCCCTAACTTTTCAACGTTAGTGGGTTCGGACCTCCAGTACGTGTTACCGCACCTTCATCCTGGCCATGGATAGATCACCTGGTTTCGGGTCTACACCCAGCGACTGAACGCCCTGTTCGGACTCGCTTTCGCTACGCCTGCCCTAATCGGTTAAGCTTGCCACTGAATGTAAGTCGCTGACCCATTATACAAAAGGTACGCCGTCACCCCCTTGCGAAGGCTCCGACTGTTTGTATGCATGCGGTTTCAGGATCTATTTCACTCCCCTCCCGGGGTTCTTTTCGCCTTTCCCTCACGGTACTGGTTCACTATCGGTCGATCACGAGTATTTAGCCTTGGAGGATGGTCCCCCCATCTTCAGACAGGATTTCACGTGTCCCGCCCTACTTGTCGTACACCTAGTTCTTTCAAACTGTTTTCGTCTACAGGGCTATCACCTGCTATGGCAGCACTTTCCAGAGCTTTCGACTAACAATAAGAATAAAGAGTACAGGCTGGTCCCATTTCGCTCGCCACTACTCTGGGAATCTCGGTTGATTTCTTTTCCTGCGGTTACTTAGATGTTTCAGTTCACCGCGTTCGCTTCACATGACCTATGTATTCAGTCATGGATGACCCATACGGGCCGGGTTTCCCCATTCGGATATCGGAGGATCAAAGCTCGTTTGCCAGCTCCCCTCCGCTTTTCGCAGGCTACCGCGTCCTTCATCGCCTGTGATCGCCAAGGCATCCACCACATGCACTTGTTCGCTTGACCCTATAACGAGTGTGTCTCTGTCGATCCAGCGTTAGTGCTTTAGCACTTACTCTGGTCCCATCCCCGAAGGGGACAGGGACATTCACAGGGAATGCCAGGACTTCAACGTATCGCTACAGGTTGAGTATTCGTGTTGCGCCGTATTCCAAGAGCAATCTTTCGATTCCCCTTTTCATACATTGATACAATCACAACCCTGATTCACCTACTCGGACACCCATCTCTAAGTGCCTTTCGTGAATCTCTTTACTACTTCTTCCTGATTGTTAAAGAACGACAGCCGATATAAAGCTCTGCTTCATATCACTCTGACTGGCTCAATCGCCAATGCGTAACGCTCTGTGCCACTCGCACACAGAACCCTGCGCATTGAAGATTGGTGGAGGATGACGGGATCGAACCGACGACCCCCTGCTTGCAAAGCAGGTGCTCTCCCAGCTGAGCTAATCCCCCAGTCATGCCGATGCCCCAGAGGTTTTAGACGGCCAGCTCACCAGACAAGACTTTGGTGGGTCTGGATGGATTCGAACCATCGACCCCCGCCTTATCAAGACGGTGCTCTAACCGACTGAGCTACAGACCCCTGAGTCTGTCTAAATTTACAGCCGATAAGCGTGAGCGCTCAACGTTGAACACGTCAGCTCGAGAAAGGAGGTGATCCAGCCGCACCTTCCGATACGGCTACCTTGTTACGACTTCACCCCAGTCATGAATCCTACCGTGGTGACCGTCCTCCTTGCGGTTAGACTAGCCACTTCTGGTAAAACCCACTCCCATGGTGTGACGGGCGGTGTGTACAAGACCCGGGAACGTATTCACCGCGGCATGCTGATCCGCGATTACTAGCGATTCCAGCTTCACGCAGTCGAGTTGCAGACTGCGATCCGGACTACGATCGGTTTTCTGGGATTAGCTCCCCCTCACGGGTTGGCAGCCCTCTGTTCCGACCATTGTATGACGTGTGAAGCCCTACCCATAAGGGCCATGAGGACTTGACGTCATCCCCACCTTCCTCCGGTTTGTCACCGGCAGTCTCCCTAGAGTGCTCTTGCGTAGCAACTAGGGACAAGGGTTGCGCTCGTTGCGGGACTTAACCCAACATCTCACGACACGAGCTGACGACAGCCATGCAGCACCTGTGCGACGGTTCTCTTTCGAGCACCCCAGCCTTTCAGCCAGGTTCCGTCCATGTCAAGGGTAGGTAAGGTTTTTCGCGTTGCATCGAATTAATCCACATCATCCACCGCTTGTGCGGGTCCCCGTCAATTCCTTTGAGTTTTAATCTTGCGACCGTACTCCCCAGGCGGTCAACTTCACGCGTTAGCTACGTTACTAAGGAAATGAATCCCCAACAACTAGTTGACATCGTTTAGGGCGTGGACTACCAGGGTATCTAATCCTGTTTGCTCCCCACGCTTTCGTGCATGAGCGTCAGTATTGGCCCAGGGGGCTGCCTTCGCCATCGGTATTCCTCCACATCTCTACGCATTTCACTGCTACACGTGGAATTCTACCCCCCTCTGCCATACTCTAGCCCGCCAGTCACAAATGCAGTTCCCAGGTTAAGCCCGGGGATTTCACATCTGTCTTAACGAACCGCCTGCGCACGCTTTACGCCCAGTAATTCCGATTAACGCTTGCACCCTACGTATTACCGCGGCTGCTGGCACGTAGTTAGCCGGTGCTTATTCTTCCGGTACCGTCATCCCCCCGCCGTATTAGGGCAGAGGTTTTCTTTCCGGACAAAAGTGCTTTACAACCCGAAGGCCTTCTTCACACACGCGGCATTGCTGGATCAGGCTTGCGCCCATTGTCCAAAATTCCCCACTGCTGCCTCCCGTAGGAGTCTGGGCCGTGTCTCAGTCCCAGTGTGGCTGGTCGTCCTCTCAGACCAGCTACAGATCGTCGCCTTGGTAGGCCTTTACCCCACCAACTAGCTAATCTGCCATCGGCCGCCCCTTGAGCGAGAGGTCCTAAGATCCCCCCCTTTCCTCCGTAGAGCGTATGCGGTATTAATCCGGCTTTCGCCGGGCTATCCCCCACTCCAGGACACGTTCCGATGTATTACTCACCCGTTCGCCACTCGCCACCAGGATTGCTCCCGTGCTGCCGTCCGACTTGCATGTGTAAGGCATGCCGCCAGCGTTCAATCTGAGCCAGGATCAAACTCTTCAGTTCAATACCTGTTACTGTTTTCGGTTGTTTTACCAACCGGTCGCTCACTCAACGTACTGACGAATGATCCAACCGTCTCGCGACGGTCAAACCTTCCTTTCATTACTGTGTGAGACTTGATACTTTCGCTTATCAGCAGATCCCGAAAGATCCACCATCGCGTCCGCCATCAAGCGCCCACACTTATCGGCTGTTAATTTTTAAAGATCGGTCCGCATTCACCACCAAAACCGTGCC
>NZ_CAJQZC010000024.1 GCF_907164555.1 Paraburkholderia saeva | reverse complement strand
GTCGTCATCGGATCAGGGCGGGCTCCACGCGCCGCTGCTGCCGGACACCGAGGTGCTGCTGGAGGGGGCGCACGCGGACGTGGATCGCATGCACATCACCGGAGCCCTGCATGACTATGCCCACCGCGATCCGGTTCGGGGCACAGATGCGTTGTTCAGCTATGCGATCTGGCGCTCGCCATTGCTCGGTGCTGAGGTCGTGTTCAACGATCTGAAGGACAAGGAAAGCGCGCGGCTCGCAACAGTGTACAGCCACTCGGCGGTGAACCTCGGCTACCTGCTCAACAGCAAGAAGCTTCCGCGCGGGACGGGGTACGAGGCGACCACCCAGGCGTGGGCAACCATGCGCGCAGCGAAGGGGCTGTTCTTCTCGGCGGACGCAGCAGCCAGTGCCGACACGCCGCACCTGGACATGCCTGCCGCCGTCGCGCAGCTCAAGGCGGCCCTGCAGCGTGTGACGGATCTGGCATCGGCGACGGCGCAGGCCGGAGCCGATCCCGCTGATCGTGCTACGCAGTCGGCGCTGCTCGACGGCCTGAACCAGTTGCGCGACGCGGGGCTGCTCGCGAGCACCCCTGGCGGCATGGCGTTCGTGACACCGAAGTCGGTACAGCACTCGGCGGGCGAGAACCTGATCGCGACCGCTGGCCAGGACATGGACGTGAGCGTCGTCCAGCGCCTGCGCATGGCGGTGGGCGGGATGATCTCGCTGTGCGCGCACAAGCTCGGCATCAACCTCACCGCTGCGAAGGGCAAGTTCACCGCCTCGGCGCTCACTGACGGCATGGATCTGTTCGCGAAGCAGCAGGTCCGCGTTGCCAGCGAAAGCGCAGACATTCAGCTTGCCGCGAAAACGAAGATCGCGCTCAACAGCGGCGGGGCCTCGCTTGAAATCGAGGGCGGCAACATGACGTTTCATTGTCCCGGTGCGTTCAAGATCAAGGCGGGCTCGTTCACGTTCGTCGGTCCCGACAACGTGCCGACCCCGTTGCCGTCCCTGCTGAAAAGCAGCCTGAAGATTTCCGATCCGTATTCGTCATCCCACTGAAGCCATGATTATCAGCCCTCCCTTTCTTTCGGCGTCGGGCCTGCCGGCCAGCGATGCGTCGAAACCGGACCCCATGATGGACCTCATCGACCAGTTCGAGATCGGCCATCACGGTGCCTGGCCGGTCACCTTCGACCGGCGTTCTCATTGCGCCATACATCTGAATCCTGGCTCGCAGGGCGCGGGCCAGGCAGAGCCGGTGCGCGCCATCGCGGATGGGGATGTTGTGGCGTACCGGGTCTGCAAGAACGCCATCTCGGACGGCACGACCGATTCGACGACCGGGCAGCCGGTGCTGAATTCGAATGCAGGTTTCGTGCTGCTGCGGCACAAGACGGACACGGGCGACGGACGCATGATCACGTATTACTCGCTCTACATGCACCTGCTGGACATGACCAACCAGGAGCACATCGTCCCCCAACCTAACGATCCGCCAGAGACTGGCTCGGCGAACGCGCTGCCCAAATGGCTGCTCGATACGGCCGGGGGCAAGGATGGCATTGTCCAGACGGGGGGCACGAAGAAGGTCTACCGCAAAGACATGCTCGGCTACGTCGGCCAGCATCAGGGCGTGGCGCATCTGCACTTCGAAGTCTTCATGGCGGACGGCGATTTCACGGCCTGGTTCGACAAGGTGCAGATCGGGGTAAAAAAACCGGCTCAGCCGACCACGAGCGACTACTGGGGGCACAGTTATTTCGTGATTTCCGGCCCGCAGGAGTTTTATCCGCAGCCTGCCGGCATGGATGAGAAGTGGTTTCCCCGAGTGCCGGGCGGCTCGCTTGGCGCAGGCGATACGCTCTATGTCGAGGCGTGGTTCAACAAGGGGCAGCGCTTCACGCGCGCGTGGATCGATAAGGGTGGCAGTGGCAACGTGACCTTGCTCACGCCCGAGCCCATTGCGGACCCATATGACAGTGGCACCGATAGCCACAACAAACCAAAACGCTACGAATACAGTCTGTATGACCGTGCAATGGCTCTCCCCGCTTACGCGGTGTGCCCGAGTGATGGCTATGAGATGCTGCGGTTTGGGCGCATTCTTTCGCGGCAGGGCTCGGCAGGTGTGCTCCCTGCTACTTGGATTGTGGTGCCCTTCGACGCGAGCGGCACGCTAGGCTATGTCAACATTGCGCCGGATGCCATCAAGAAGCTGTCCGACGCGGATTTCCCGTTCTTCACGGGGTGGCAGAAGGTGGATGACGATAACACGCCGTTCAACGACGCCGGACGATGTGATTACGCCACGCTGTGCGGGTTGACCGGCATTCAGGATTCGCTGCCGGCGGCGCAGCCGCTCGAAGCCGATCCAAACAATAACAATGCGGTTGACCTGCAGCTTGCCAGCTACGTGCAGAACACAGATGGCGTCGACGAAAAGCTCCGGGGAATGGTGTTTAAGGCGCGCAGCGAATGGGATCCCTCCAACAACGAAGAACGCTACAGGGACCTGAACGACCCGTATGGTTTCTTCGGCAAGCAGAAAGATACCAACCTCGATGGGTACACGAAGTTCACCGATTTCCTTAGCAAGTTCCAGTTTCTGGACAAGACGCCGCTTGCGGGGCAGGAACTATGGTTCTTCCATCCGCTAGCCTTTATTCGCCACTTCAGAAAGTGTGGATGGCTCAGTCGCCAAGAACTTCAGCATCTTCTTCCAAAAAATGTTGTGCAAAAAGCCACGCCGTGGAAGTGGCAAACGGTACACCTTAGCTGGGCTGCGTCCATGTTGGCAGCAGATAATCCGAATGCCATTCAGAGGCGTTTGGAACTCAACAATGCGATCCGCAAATACGGGATTCAACCGCCCGTTCGTATGGCGTCTTTCTTTGGAAATGCAACAGAGGAGACGCAATGGTTCCAAAAATACCATGAGGGATCGCCATTTTGGTACGCTCCATGGGATGGGCGAGGAATGCTTCAGCTCACCCACGCTACAAATTATATTAAGTATTGGAAATTCAAAGGGATTGCAGTAAGTGCTGCGGTAGAGGACACCTTGAAGCAGCATACCCAGATGGCTGACCAAAGCAGAACATTGCCGAATGGTCATAAGGGGATGTACGATTCGATGCATTACCTTAGAGACACATCTACACATATTCCGGCCGACCTTATCGAAAAAAGAGAGGCGATGGCCAACCCATTTGAGGCGGCGGATAGCGCGGGCTGCTATTGGGCTTGGTCGGGCGCAGCCTCTTGCGCAGACGAGTACTGGACTAATCAATCCAGTGAATACAGTCCGCTCTCAACGGATCATGGTATAAAATATTTTTACATAAATGGGGCGTTTAGTAAGGTTGCAGCCACAATAAACACTGGCAAGCCAAGTAGTAACTACAATTCAGTTTGGGATATACAGTCTCGGTTTTTGTCATTCGCTAACGCACAAATAATTCTCTTAGATGCAACTAGCTTCCCGCAGCCGGACGGGAGTAAATCTATTTACCCCGTTGGTTTCGGGCGAGTGGAGGAATCGTGAAGCATTACATAACAATCTTTGTTGTCGGTTTTCTCGCTGTTGCATGCTTTTCTGGTGATGCATTAGCCGATGATGGCATGATGAGGTTGGGAGTGGGCACCAGCACACTCATGGCAGATGGGCCGAAGTCGGTGCAAGTAAGAATGGGCGACTGTCAGTTTTCGATGACTCTGAAAAAGGGCGAGCATATTAAATACAACGATCCAGATCTCATATTATATCGCGCAAATGCTCCACTGCCTGATCGGGAACTTCCATTCCTTCAGCAGGCGCAGACGTATTCTGGGTATGATTGGTGGTTTGAGAAACGCGGGACTGTAAACGTGCCATGGATTGGTTTTATGTGCGAAAACACATCAGATTTTAAGTGGTCGCTCGATAATGCGCAGACTGATATCTCTCAAGAGATGCAGGATATCACGGACGCTAACTCGTTGAGGTGCCCAGCAGATTTCGACGGAAAACAATGGACTCCACTTCGGAAGACTGGAGGGGCGAATTTTGAAAATATCGATGTTCCCGGTGCAAATGGGTTTGTGGTCGATATTAAATCGAAAAAAAATGGGATTCAAGGGCCGAGGTTTTGTTTCGTCAACGGCAAGAACGTTTTGATTGGCGTTTCTGGGGGGGGTGCGAATACTCAAGGCGAGAAAAACTCGAAGGATGGTTTTCTCCTCCCTCTCTTGCGAAGTATTAAATTTTAATTCGACGCTATGCCAGCGCGGTAACCATAGTCGAATCAATTGGTTAGCTAATATATGCAATCTCCTATTCGTAAAGGCGACAAACTCGAACACGGCGGCGAAGTTACAGGCGGCTCGCCGTGGTTCGAGGTGATGGGCCGCCCGCTTGCCCGGAAGGGGGATGAGGCGATTTGCGATCAGCACGGGCCAACCACAATTGATGAGGGCTACGCCAAATTTCCGGATCGCGACGGCAAGTGGGTTGCCTTCCATCATTACCGCTGCGCGTGCGGTTGTCGTCTTCTGTCGTCGCTCATGAATTTCAACATCGAGTAATGCCGGTCGATCTCTCTCCCGCCGGACGCCCCAGTGGGTACCCGCCCAGAATGCGTTTCTGGCCATGGGCGGCGACGTGGTTCGTATGTAACGTTTTCGGTCCTGTATTTGTGCTGCTTGCGTGGCCGAAGGGTGAGCCTGCGCGTGGTTTCGAGTTCTGGATCTGGATCGTTGGGGCACCGAACGGCGTGTTCCTGGTCCTGCTCGGTTTTGCCCGGGCAGGTTACGAGGTCCTGTGGTATCGCGCGTACTGGCGCAACCATCATCGCGATCGTTGGCTTGGGGAAAAAATCCGGTTCGCGCAGCGCCCGCTGCATGTAGTTGGTGCTGGTTATTGCCTGCCGCTGGCCGGCAAATCCCTTGCGGAAGCTCTTGCAGGTAGACAGTCGCTCCTGAAGATGCAGAGCGCCCGCCATGGCTCGGGTAAGGTTTTGTGCAACCGTTTTGAGGACCATGACCCGTTACTGGTCGGGCTGCCCGTGCCGGGTGAAGATGCAAGTGAGGGCGGCAACGCAGGCGTGCTGACGGAGGTTGCGCCCGTTGTCCAGATGATCCGTGCAGCGCTTGAACCGCTGGCCGGAAGTCTCCACGCGCTGACGCGATACGAAAAGCCGTACTGGCCGCAGGTACGCGTGCTGGCCACGCCGGAGACTGCGGACCTGTACGTGGCTCATGTTCGGGAGGCGTTGCGGCTGGCTGCGCTACCGCCACTTGAGGTCCAGCCCGTCCCAGCGACCGAGGGGCTGCTGGTCGCCGATGGCTGGCTCGACGCCCGCGATCAGCGTCCGCTTCTCGCGGTCGCCGCAGCATGGTACGACGATGCCATTGACGAAGGCTGCGCCGAAGGTTGTGCCGCCGTGCTGCTCGATCCCGGTTACTTCAGGCCCCCGCCGGATGTCCGTCACAAGGCTGCGCTGCACCGGCCCGTCCAGGGGCTCGACGGTGAGGCCGAGTTCGGTTTTGCGAATGCCGCGATCTGGGGCAACGCCACGGCTGCAGCGGTGACGCGCGCGTGGATCACGCGCCCGGTTGAGCATAGCGACCGCGCCCTCTCTGCCGCGGGTTTTCAGGTCGCATCGAAGGACGCCGCACAGCACCGGCTCGATCGTATTGTCGGAAATGTGGGCGCGGCAAACGGCCTGCTGGCGATTGCCGCAGCCATTGAGGCCGGTGCCACGGACGGCCCGCAACTGGTTGTCGATGGCCTGCAGTCAGCCATCCTCCACGTTATACCCGCAGTACAAACCCACGCTTCCACGCATGACGATTCCCAAAACTAACCTGCAGAACATGCAGTCCGAAGCCGTTGCCAGCAAACCGGCTCCGAGCCGCGCGGCCATCTGGGGCATGCCCCTCGCCGCGCTCGTCCTCGCCATCGCGGCACTCCTGCTTGTCTGGTTCGGAAATGACCGTCTTGGCATCGCGGATGGCGCACCTCGCACGCGGCTATTGATCGGTATCCCGATCGCGCTGGTTGTCGTCGTGATCGCTCATCTGTTCGCGGTATCGACGGGCGCATACGGCGGGGCCGCCAGACTGTTCCGCTCTGAAACCGGCGACCGCACGAAGGCAGCGAAGCCGCTCAAGCGCGATGCGCGACTGCAGCGCGTGTACGAGGAGCTACGCGTTTCGCACGGCTGGCGCTGGCAACACCGCCTGCGCTGGCTGTTGCTGAACGGCACGGATGAGCGTGTCGACCAGGTGGCGCCGGGACTCAAGCAGGCGGGCGTCATGCACGTCGGCGAAACGGTCCTCGTGCACGCGTCCCCGGACGGGATCGAGGCAGCGAAGTGGCTTGGCCAGATCCGCAAGCTGCGCCGCCGTCCGGTCGATGGCGTGGTGCATGTTGCGCGTGCAGATGATATGGATACCGAATTGCCGCGCACGCTCTCGGGCATCGCCACCTCGCTGGGGTGGGCGGCGCCAGTCGCCTTCCTGCACCCCGTCGAGACGAAGGGCAGTCTCTCCGAACGCTTCGATGCGGTGGGGGCGTTCATGCCGGATGCCGCGCGCAGGCTGGCGCGGGAGGCTGCTGCCAGATTGCCGGAGCTGTTGGCAGAGATCGAGCACAGATCGGCGGACGCGGGCGTGCGCCTTTATACGCGGGAAAAGGCGACCTGGTTGATGGAGGTCTCGAAGTACATCAGCGACCACGCTGAAAGGATTGGTGGAAACCTGCGTGCACTCGCCGCATCGAAC
>NZ_CAJQZC010000023.1 GCF_907164555.1 Paraburkholderia saeva | reverse complement strand
GTTCGATGCGGCGAGTGCACGCAGGTTTCCACCAATCCTTTCAGCGTGGTCGCTGATGTACTTCGAGACCTCCATCAACCAGGTCGCCTTTTCCCGCGTATAAAGGCGCACACCAGCGTCTGCCGACCATCGCTCGACCGTGGTCAGCAATTCTGGCGCTCTGGCAGCCGCCTCCTGCGCCTGCCTGCGCGACTCGTTCGGCATGAAGGCGCCAACCGCGTCGAAACGTTCGGAAGGGCTGCCCTTCGCCTCGACCGGATGCAGGAACGTGACGGGCGCAGCCCAACCAAGCGCGGTTGCGATCATTGAGAGTTCGCGGGGCAGGCCCGTACCGGCTTCTTCAGCGCGAGCCACATGCACGAGGCCATCCACCGGGCGACGGCGGCACAACCGGCGGATCTGGCCTAGCCACTTTTCTTTCTCGATACCATCCGGAGCGGCGTGAACAAGGACAATCTCGCCGACGTGCATGACGCCTGCCTGCTTGAGGCCGGGGGCCACCTGATCGACGCGCTCATCGGTGCCGTCGACCATCAGCCAGCGCAGACGGCTGCGCCAGAACCAGCCATGCGAGACACGTAGCTCCTCATACATGTGTTGCAACCGCGCATCGCGCTTGAGCGGCTTCGCTGCCTTCGTGCGGTCTCCAGTCTCACTACGAAAGAGTCGCGCCGCGAAGCCGTAAGCGCCGGTCGCGAACAGGACGAGGTGAACGACGACAACGACTGCGAAGGTTGACAGGATGACGATGATCGCTTTCAGCCGCGACTCGCCTGCGGTGACGCCAACCATGTCGCCGCGCAGCGATACGATGCCGATTGCGAGCAGGGCAACGACGAACGCCGCGACGGGTAGCCCCCAGATCGCCAGACGGCTCGATGGCGGGGATTCCTCCTTCGCGGTCGTGGGCTCAAGCGAGTGCAGGGTAAGCCTGGGGTCGTTCATCGGTATTCCGGTTGTTATCTGTATCTGTTGTCGCGGGTGTTACGCGCAGGACTGCGGATTGCACGCCATCAATGATGAGTTGCGGCCCGTCTGCCGGGCCAGATTCGATGGCTGCCACGACGGACAGCCAGCCGTTTGCATCGCCGAGGTCGCCGGCAATGCGGTCCGGGCGCCGCTGCGCCTCGTCTTTCACAATGGCGTCCATATGGGCCGCGCGCAGCGCCTTGTCGCATCCGTCTACCGGGCGGGTTATCCACGCGCGCACGAACGAGGTAAAGTCAGCCTTGCCCCATACTGCGGCATTCGCGAAGCCGTATTCGACCTCGCCTGCTCGCCCGGCGACGGGCCGGTGCAGCAGCGCAGCGACCTTGACCGCTTCAGGCAGCCGGAAGTACCCCGCCGTCACGAGTACGGCGACACAACCCTCAGTGCTGCCTTCGGGCGGACCCGCTTCATGCCACGCAGTCGCTACGACGAGCAGCGGCCGTGCGTCCTTCGCGTCGAGCCATGCATCCGCGACCATCAGACCGTCCGCAGCGGCTACTGCCTGAACCGCAAGCGGCGGCAGGCCCGCGATGCTCAGGGCGTCGGTGACCATCGCCACATCCGCCTGCTCCCGGCCCGAGGCGCTCAGTACGCGCACCTGCGGCCACCATTGCCGCTCGTAGCACGTGAGTGCGTACAGGCTCGCCCCCAGTGGCTCCAGTGCCTTGGCTATCTTGAGCGTCAGCAGTGAAACCTGCTTTCTCTCCTGTTCTACCTCGACGCTTTTTTCGCCAGCCTCGGAACCGACCGTTGCGGGCTCGTCAACCATCCAGTCCGCTTCCTTGAAACGGCAGTGCGATATGAGCTTCGCTCCGGTGCGAGGTATCTGGGCAGCGGCCATGCGCTTGCCGGCGGCGATCGCACCGGCAAGGGCATGTTCGCTTTGTTCGCCAACCGGCATGCAGTAGCCGACGCCGAGCACCTGGAGAGGCTTCTGCGCCGTACGCAGTCGCGTCGCCAGCCAGCGGCTACGATGATGATTGCGCCAGTGCGCCCGATACCAGAGGCCCTCGTAACCCGCCCGCTCGATACCAAGCAGGATCAGGAACGCACCGTTAGGAGCGCAAACAAAGCAGAACCAGAACCATCCTCCGCTCGCGGACTGTCCCTTCGGCCAGAGCAGCATGGCAATGGCAACGCCAAAGACGTTGCAGGCAAGCCAGATACAGAACCACCATGGCCAGAAGCGGGGCCGACGCGGATAGGCGCTCGGGCGTCCCGCTGGAGAAAGGTCGACCGGCATTATTCGATATTGACGTTCTGGAGCGAAGAGATCAGGCGGCAGCCACACGCGCAACGGTAGTGATGGAAGGCGACCCATTTGCCGTCGCGGTCAGGGAACTTCTCATAGCCCTCGTCGATGACGGTCGGGCCGTGCTCGTCGCAAATGGCTTCGTCGCCCTTACGGGCGAGCGGGCGCCCCATGAAGTTGAACCATTCGGAGCCGCCAGTCACTTCGCCACCGTTTTCGAGCTTGTCGCCTTTACGGATGGGAGATTTCATTTCGCCACCCAGTTGAACAACTTACCGCAAGCTTTGTTGTCGATTTTGATTGTCTTTCCACTTTTTATTTCAATTACGTTAACCTCGGGATCTGACCCGCATTGATGCCGATCTACTGATATATATTTTCCGTCGAGTGATAGAACGGGGTTCATATCCGAGGCAGCTTCTTCTTCCAGCTTGGACTCGCTTACGGTAGTTCTATAGAAGCCTGGCTTTTGAACTAAATTTCTGTCACTCCCGATTTTCGCAACAACTGCCAAAAAACTCAGGGGCGAAACACCAACCGGGACCATTGATGCATAAATACCCGCCTTGATATTTACATCCGACAGGAATCCCACCTGTGGGGCTGCACGCCGAACGTGAACAGGCACGTCAGCTTTGCAGCGACTTAGCTCACCAACAGGAACATAACCGGTACCCGAGACAATAACTGCCTCACCATCCGAACTAAGTGTGACGTCAATCGGCTTCTCATCTATCAAACAATGAAAATTACCGGCCTCGGTCTGCACCGACAAATTGAAAGATTCCCCCGCGCTCGTCGCATTAGTTTTACTGTATGCGTGGACCGAGGCAGTGAGTACGGCTACAAAAACAAGAAAATTTGCCTTCACAGAAGAATTCCCTTGATCATGCGAGTAAATCTGATGCGCTTGTCGATCCCAATAAGCGCGCCGTTAATGCCTCTTGTCACATTTTTTATTACCTGCTCTTCCCTTGTGATCTCGGCTGAGGTTTTAGGTATAGTAAAGCTATCACCATCAATGGCACTGACAACCTCCGGCCTAAGGCAGGTTATGTACCACGCCCCAGAATCCAGGCAATTCTCAGGTACGGTCGCGACAACCTCAGGATTATCAATGCCTGCTGGGATCTTCGTCATTAGTGCGCGATGCTTCGCGTGATATTGCGGATCGCTCCACCACGACGCAGTAAAGCTAGATCCCAGAATCCACGCTCGATAGACCCAATAATCCGCGTAATTACTTCTGAAGGTGAGCTGCTTGAACCCGCGACCACGGAATTTCTGCGCGTCCTCCCTATCACAGTTACCACCCCTCCAGTCATATGACGAGGTGATTAGGTGACCAAGTGAATTGTATTTAGCCAGTCTGTACCATGGATCATCCTCAGTCGGAATTGCACCATACCAATGCCCAAGATCGCTCTCCGATTTTACTGACATTGGATTTGTATGGGTTCCATAAACAGCGGTTGGCGTCACGTTACCAACCATACTCGACTCTTGCATGGTACAGAGAAAATTAGATTCCACTGCACCTTGGCCCAAGAAGTGCGACTGTTTCAGGTAATTGGACATGCCGTATTTTCGCAGAGAGAAGTTTAGAGGTTTTCTGTACTTTTCTCGGATAGCATCAGCGTTGTGAGACATATGGCTGTCTGAGTAAACTAGTGCGAACTCGTCCTTTGAGAACCACGCACACTTTCTAAAATGCCGGATAAACACGAGCGGGTGGAAAAACCAGAGCTTCTGCCCTGCGGGCAGGCCCGCCACGTCCCAGAACTGTATTTCCTTGAGGTACTTGAGAAAGTCGTTGTAGCCCTGATCGTTGCCGTGATAAAAGCCACCCTCGTCGAGCAGTTTCGCGTACCGCGTCTCGTTGTTCGTACTATCCCATTCGCTAGGGGCATTGCAGATAAAACCGCGCAACGCCTGGCGTACGCCATCATGGCTTTTTACGTAGCTTGAAAGCGCGTCCGCCTTCTGCACTTCGGTCGTCGCCGCAGCGTCGGAAGGTTTAGCGTCCTTGACTATTTTCTTGAGCGCGTCAATATCGCATAGCCCGTCGGCGCCGAATGGCGTAGCACCATCGCTAAGCTTCTGCCAGCCCATGAATGACGGGAAATCCGCGTCGGATAACTTCTTGATTGCCGCGTTGTTGATATTGATATAACCCTGTTGGCCAGCAGCGTAGGTTACTTTCACCCATGTCGCACAGTCTCCCCCGGACAGTTTCGCAGGCGTCGAGAGGATGCGCCCGAAGCGCAGCATCTCGTATCCGTCGCTCGGGCAACCGCTGTATAGCGCCTTCGCTCGTTGATAGAGACCGTATTCGTAACCGCCCTCGGCTACTGGCTGGGCAGTTAGCAGCGTACGCGAACCGTCCGTCGCGACGCTCCAGACGTTGGTGTACTTCCCACCCTTGCTAAAGTAGGTCTCAACGACGAGCGGCAATGCGTTTGTACCGGTCTGGCCCGCCTCGAACTTGGTGCCATGCAGTTTGTTATGGGCGTCAGTTCCCGGCGGCAGAGCATAGAACTGTTGTCCGTCGGGAATCGTGTAGTACGTATGCCCCCAGCAATCCGTAGTATTCGGCGTATCCGGCGCGGCAATGCCGAGCTGCGTATGGCTGAAGTACGCATCGAAATCCCCCGGCATCATGAAGATCTCAAAGTGCATATACACCACGCCTTCATACCGCCCAACAAAACCGATGACATCCTTGCGCCGTACAGTCTTGCCGCCGCCTGCTGCGGCAGGCGTAACCTGTCCTTTAGTGTCCGCGCCAGACGGATTGCGCAGGAACTCAGGCAGCCGAGTTCCGTCGTGCCCGAACGACTGGTACTCGGCGAGCGGCAGCAAGTGCATGTAGAGCGAATAGAACGTCAGCGTGCGACCGTCGCCCGTTTCGGTCGAATGCTTGAGCAGGACGAAGCCAGCGTTGCCGTTGCCTGAGTCCATCGCGTGCTGGCAGACCCGGTAGGCGACGACCTCGCCGTCGGCGATTGCATAGACAGGGCCATGCGTATCGGGCGCGAGATGGGCGCCGCAATTCCATCGCCGGTCAAACGCAATTGGGTAAATGCCGTGCGCGAGTTCGAACTTGTCGACGGCGTCCATTACGGGGTCCGGCTTCGATCCGTCCGTGGACGTGAGGCCTGATTCGGGCAGAAACGGAGGGCTGATAATCATGGCGAGTCAGTTCGTGTGGGAATACCGCTCATTGAGCGTCAGGTCGCTTTTCGACAGGATCGGTAGCTGGGCCGGCACGTTGTCAGGACCGACGAAGGTGAACGAGCCTGCCTTGATGGTGAACGCGCCGGGACAGTGGAAGGTCATGTTGCCGTTCTCGATAACGAGCGAGGCCCCGCCGCTGTTGAGCGTGATTTTCGACTTCGCTGCGACCTGGACGTCCGCGCTCTCGCTTGCGACACGGAGCTGCTTCTGCGCGAACAGGTCCATGCCGTCCGTGAGCGCCGACGCTGTGAATTTCCCCTTCGCCGCAACCAGGTTGATACCTAGCTTGTGCGCGCAGAACGAGATCAGCTCGCCTGCCGCCATGCGCAGACGTTTCGCGATGCTGACGTCCATGTCCCGGGCGGTCGCGATCAGGTTCTCGCCCGCCGAGTGCTGTACCGACTTCGGTGTCACGAACGCCATGCCGCCCGGGGCGCTCGCGAGTAGCCCCGCGTCGCGCAACTGGTTCAGGCCGTCGAGCAGCGCCGACTGCGTGGCCCGATCAGCAGGATCGGCCCCGGCCTGCGTGGTCGCCGATGCCAGATCCGTCACACGCTGGAGGGCCGCCTTGAGCTGCGCGACGGCGGCAGGCATGTCCAGGTGCTGCGTGTCGGCACCGGCTGCTGCGTCCGCCGAAAAGAACAGTCCCTTCGCTGCGCGCATCGTGCCCCACGATTTCGTGGTCGCTTCAAAGCCCTCACCACGAGCGAGCTTTTTACCGTTGAGCAGATAGCCCTGGTTGAACGCCGTCTGGCTATACACTGTCGCCAGCCGTGCGCTTTCCTTGCCCTGCAGGTCGTTGAAAACGACCTCGGCACCGAGCAACGGCGAGCGCCAGATGGCATAGCTATACAACGCATCGGTGCCCCGAACCGGATCGCGGTGGGCATAGTCGTGCAGGGCTCCGGTGATGTGCATGCGATCCACGTCCGCGTGCGCCCCCTCCAGCAGCACCTCGGTGTCCGGCAGCAGCGGCGCGTGGAGCCCGCCCTGATCCGATGACGACACACGCACCAGACGCAGTTTCAGCAACTTGTTGTCGGTGTTGTCCGCGCCCTGCAGGAATTTCGGCAGCACGCTATAACGCCCGTGCTCGTCCATGTCGCCATATGGGGCAGAGTCGCTTGTCGTGACCACGCCGACGACCGGACCTTTCAGAAAACGCCAGTCCCGCTCGTAGTCAAATCTGGGCCGGTAGGTCAGATGCGCGGGCATCGCCTTGAAGCGGGCGTGTGCCGGTGTCGTGCGGCTGCCTTTCATGACCATCGACGTGATCACGAACCCGTATTCGGCGCGTGGCACCTTCACATTGGTCGTTTTCATCACGACGCCCGGCGCAATGCCCAGGGCGTTCGTCGTGCCGGAAAGCGTCACCTGCCGTGCGATCTGTTCGTCACGCCGCATCTGCGTGACTGCTTCGCCCTGCTGCTGCGTCAGGTGGAACTCCGCGCTGCGGCTGACCTGTCCGAACACCGAGCGGTCGCCGGCTTCACTGGAGACGTTCGCCGTCGCGCGTAACCGGTCGTCCGGCGTGCGGTAGTTGCGCTCGTACAGTTCAATTGTGGCGGGCACAAGGGTACGCGCGTCATTGAGCGACAGCACCGCCTCGTGGCACCCGGCCGAGAGGCCCGAATCCGGGATCAGCGGAACCTCGACCGAACGGATATAGGCGCGCGGATTGTTGGCAAAGACAATCGTGTCGAGCTGGCCATTCTTGCCGCGCCCCTGCTTGTAGAACCAGAAAACGCCTTTGCGACGGCAGTGCCGGGTGATGAAATTCCACAAGGATTCCTCATACATCACCACCTGTTCCATCTTCTCCAGCAGCCCTTCGATCTGGAATTCCACGTCGAAGGCGTCGAAGTTCTTGCGGTCAACCAGCGCCTGCCGGATCATTTCCTGCAGCGTCACGTCCTTGAAGGTATCGGACTTGATGATCCGCTTGCAGAGAGCGGCAAACCGCGGCTCGATGCGCAGCCGGTAGGTGGCTTCGTCGCGGCTTACACCGATACGCTCGATGCGCGTGATCACGCCGTTGAAGGTGGCGGCTTCGTGATCGACGGGTTCGACATAGCTGACCGAGGGTACTGCCACGCGCTCATCGACCTGCAGCCCCGCACGCCGTCCAACGTACTGCTTGCCGTCGAGATCGAGCTGCGACGAGGTTACCGTCACATCCGCCGTGTAGTCCTTGCAGAATCCTCCGCGTACCCGGAACTTCACTACGTCGAAGTCGTGTTCGAGAATCCCGACCCAGACCCGCAGACGCTGGCTCAGACGCGCGCTCGGGTGGCGCAGCGCGTCGGTGAAGCTTTTGGTCACAGCATTCATTCACACATCCCATTCCGGTTGAAAGGCACGAGGTGAGGTCGTTGCTTTCGCAGCTATCGGCACCGAAATTTAGGGGTTGCAACAGAAAAGCGTCAATCAGATTGAACAGAGACGTCGGAATTAATCAACGTTTATGTCAATCAATGTCAGATTTGACCAATCTTGTTTTTTAAGATGTGATTGAGTGGTAAATGAGATTCGCGATCGCGCGGAAGGGGGGTAGTCCCCCCGAGAATTAACGGGTGTTCAAGGTAGAATTTTCTAGCAGCAGGATCAACAGGAAATTTTGCATGAAGACGTCCAGATTCACGGAAAGCCAGATCATCG
>NZ_CAJQZC010000022.1 GCF_907164555.1 Paraburkholderia saeva | reverse complement strand
CAGCGCAACCGCGACTGAAGTGCCGATCGCGGCGAGTCGCGCCGCGCAAAACCGTAGGGGTGACTTCATGCCCGTCTCTCCTTAGCGCCTGCCGCGTCCACCGCCACCACCGCCCCGCATTCCGCCGCCTCTGTGGAAGCCCGAAGACTGCGCGCTCGATCGGCCGCGGCTGAAGTCGCGCTGCGAGGCGCTGCCGCCGCCCACACCCTGGAAGGCTCTTTCGCGACTACCGCTGTAGCCGGCACGGTCGCCTGCATAGCCCCCCCGGTCACCGCCGAAGCTGCCGTGGTCACCCAGACCGGCACCGTTCGCGCCGCCTGCGCGATTTGCGACCCCCGCGTTGCCCGCACCGGCCCGGTCGCCCAAGCCGGCCCGATCGGATGCGCCACCCGTGCGGCCACGGAAGTCACCGCGTCCGTCGGCACCGGGAACGTTGTTGCCGAATTTTTCGCGGGACGCGTTGTCGCGATACGCAACACCCTGTCGATGGCTCCCGTCATGCTGCCACTTGCCGCCCTGAACCTTCGAGCGATCAAAGTTGCGATCGATGTTGGCGGCCTTGTCGACGTTGATATTCACGTCTCCGCCACCCCAGTTGCAGTTGCCGAAGATCGCGCCTGCGGCGGCGAGACCGACGCCCCAGGCGAGGCCGGTGGCGAACGCGGCGCCGGGATAGTAAGCCGGATACGGCGGCCAGTAGTAAGGGGGGTAGGCCGGATAGCTCCATCCGCCATACACCACGGTCGGGTTGTAGGCCGGCACGTAGATCACTTCCGGATTCGCCGGTTCGATGCGCACGATCGTCTGGGTGGTCGTCTGTCCGCCCGCCGGCGCGGGTTCCACGATCACGTTCTGCTGTTCATTCGACTTCAGGTTCCCCGACTCCTGCGCCTTCGCGCGCAATCGCTGCACCGCCGCGAGCACGTCCTTTTCCTGCGCGAGGAAGGCGTCGCCCAGCTTCTGGGTCCAGTCGAGCTTGTCGTTCATTGGCTCGAGTGCCTGGGGAAATGCAACCAGCGATTTCACGCTGACATCCCAGGGCTGGTCCTGCACCGCCTTCACCGCGGCGTCGCCCTTGATGTCCGGATTGGCCTTGACCCATCGCGCGGCATACACGATCTCCAGCGGATAGGTCGAAGCGATCAGCACCTGCGACAGGACAGAGTCCGGATAGAGTGCGATCGGCGCAACCAGCGCCTCGATCTCCTCCGGGTTGAAGGCGGGCTGTTGCGCCTGGTTCTGTGCGCCCACGCCGCACGAACCAATCATTAGTACCACGATCAACCCCATCCGGACTGCTTGCGACAGTCTCTCACTCCACCGGATCATGGCTGCTCCTCCCGACTGATCGATATGCCAGATGGCACGTGGATTTCTTGTTGGCGTTACGGGATCGTGCAAATGGCAGCGCCTGCTTACAGCCGTTTGCGGCGCCTCGCTGTATCCATGCTAGACCATCAATGGCGTTTGGGAAGGGCGGTCAGCGCGTTTTGCGCGTCGCGAGCCAAACGCCGGCCCGCATCCCCTCCCTGGCGTATTCGCGCTACGGGCCGCGCCAGCGCTCTTGCAATCGTCCAGCGCGCAGCCTGCACAGGTCTGCCTCAACGACATGCGATTGTGTGCCGAAACGTCCTGAATGAAGTAATGTTCCGAACACGCCCTCTGTATGGGACCTGGGAGAAGATCATGAACAGACGTTGTCCGGTTTCGCTGGCAATCGCTGTCAGTCTTGTTGTTTCATACGCGTACGGGCCTTCCGCAGTGGCGCAGACGGGCGCCCCGGGTACAAAGCAGATGCAGGACGCACAGCGAAAAGCCGAACAGAAGGCACGCGGGGCCCAGAAGAACCCTGATACGCACGCGTCGCACTCCAGCGCTGCGAGTGCCCCGGCGGCGTCGGCACCGTAGTTTCCCTGAGATATCAATCGCCGGACCGTGGTTGCCGGATACTGAACGGCCTGATCGGTCGCCGCGAAACGCGCTGCACGTTTCCGGGGTATTGGGGCGAACCCATGCCTGCCATGGCGTGCATCCGGCGGGCACAGCCCCTGGCCGGGCACGCCATTGCACAAGCGACGGCCGCGTTTCTTCAAGCATCCAGATTGATCGACGGATTGGTCACGCGTCGCACGCGCGTCGGACCGCTCGTGAAAACCCGCGGTATGGGGTGGCGTTGGGCGGCGGTGACGCGCTCCCCGCCGTCAGCGACTGACAACGGTCATGCTGCTCACCTGTGCTATTTTCGCAACGATGGATTCAGAGCCGGTCAACGCCCAACCGATAGTGACAGCCTTTGATCATGCCGAGATTGCACCTGTGTTCATTCAGTGGCGCTTCATCGTTCGCATGGCGGGTTCTCTTCGCTGCGTTCCTCGTCGATCACGCCTGCGCCCAGGGGGTGGCCAGCCAGATCGTGGACCGGCCTGTATTCGGTGCAAACGTCAAGGATCACGCCAACGCCGTACTGTCCGTGATGACGTACACCACTGTCCCGGACGTCACGACCAGTTCGCTGTCCATCAATAGCGGCGCCACGGGCAACCCGGGCTTCGGCCAGTCGCAGCTCGGCGGCGGTTTTACCCTCAGCAGGAAATTCCCGCTCTACCTCGAAGGCACGATCGCATATAGCCGTTACGATCCGACGTTCGTCGCCAGTGAAGGCGGCGAGCAGCGATTTCTCCCGAGCAGGTGGAATACGGCCAGTGCGACGGTCGGCATCGGATGGGATTTCCGCATTACGGACGAACTGGCTTTGCGCCCGATACTGAACGGTACGCTGGGCCGGGTAGCGAGCGACCTCAAGATTGCCGGCACGGTCATCAACCGGGTTGCGGACAAGGACATCCAGTTTCTTGACGGTGGCGCACTCGACGCCTACGGCTACGGCGGCTCGCTGATGCTCGATTACGAGCACTATCGGGAAAACTACGAGGTCGATGTCGAGTTGCGTGCAACCGACATCTACCTGCGCAGCTTCGGCGCAACGTCGGAAGGAGTGCAGGGATCGGCGGCGGCGCAGCAGCTGAGCGTGTGGGCCCGCTGGCGCGCCCCGACCGGCATGCACGCACTCGACCGGCCGGTTCGCTATGTACTCGAAGCCGCCTACTCGCAATATTTCGGTGACAGCGCCGGTGTGCTCGGCTTCAACAACCTGACTTCGTTAGGTGTCGGGCTGGAGCTCGACAGCAGCAAGTATCCGGTCATCATCACGCGCACGCGCGCGCTGGTGCGCTACGTGTTCGGTCACAACGTCCACGGCGTGTCGTTCGGCTTTGCGATGAGCTTCTAGCCGGGGCACATCAGCTGTTGCGCGGGCCGCGCCATACCGCCTTTCCGAATCGCCGATAGCAGACCAAAGTCGTATAGCAGATTCGCGTTCAGCGTCGTACGCTTGGTTTGAAAGAAATGATGGGGCGCCGCGACCCGGGGCGTTGCGCCCGCGTGCGTCCCCGGAACCGGATTCGTCGCGACACCGGCGGCACTGTGCATGCCCCAGTTTCCTGCGTGGCGAGCGGTGCTGCCTGCCGCGCCGTCGGCGCTCGATTCGCAACCGGCAGGAGAAACACAGTGATCGCCGGTTTTGCAGCAGTTCCACTGAGGAGAGTCTCATGAACCGCCGTACCTTCTTTTCCCTGACCGCTATCGCTCTCGCGAGCTCGCTGGTCGCCTGCAGTTCCACCAGGGACCCTGCGGAAGCGGCCAGCAAGCGCCACGAAATCGACGCCGGCGTCGATGGCGCCCTCAACAAGCTGTATACATCGACGCCAGGTGCGCAGGCAACGGGTGCCAAGGCCAAGGCCATTCTGGTCTTCCCGTCGGTGATCGCCGCGGGCCTCGTGGTGGGTGGCGAATACGGAGAAGGTGCACTGCGCCAGGGGGGCTCGTCCGTCGGCTATTACAAGACCAGTACGGCTTCGTTCGGCCTGCAGATTGGCGCCCAGTCGAAGGCTGTGATCATGATGTTCATGACCCAGGAAGCGCTCGATAAATTCCGGACGAGCGACAAGGGCTGGACGGCCGGCGTAGATGGTTCGGTAGCGGTGGCAAAGACGGGTGCGAACGGTACGCTCGACACCGCGACGACGAACGCGCCGATTATCGGTTTCGTGCTGACGAACTCCGGGCTGATGGCCAACCTGAGCTTCGAAGGCACCAAGGTCAGCAAGCTCGATATCTGAACGTTGCGTAGCGCCGCACGAACGACCGGCGGAGCGTGGCATGCAGCGCGCCCCGCGGGTCGTTGCGTCAATGGTTGAAGGAGCCCCGGCGAGTTCGCGCAGAAGACAGCGAGAGACCATGCCCGGCACTGGAACCCGTTAACCTGGCGCCGGACGCATCATTTTCGAAAGCGCATCCAGAAGTCGTGTTCCGTCGATGCTCCCCCAACCGGTACAAGGATCCCAACCGTCTCCGGATCGGTAATACGGCGTGTGGAGGCCCGGATCGTTATTGCCCTGGGTGACGTCGTTGCATACCGATGTGCCCAATTGATACAGCGTCGGATTGAGAATACCCAGTTTCAGGTTCAACGCGCTGCGCAGGACCGCTGCGAGACCCGCGAACAAAGGCGCGGCACAACTCGTCCCCGTCATCTGGAACCTGTGGCCGTTGATGTAGAACCAGTCGGTTTCACCTGACCCGCCGCAGGCGACCATCCCGGCAATGTCAGGAATGAGCCGGTTAGTCAAAACGTTGCCCTTGCTGTCGGTTATCTGCGTAATATCCGCAAGGCGCTGATAGCAGGGTAGCGGGAAGGTCTGACTTGCTCCACCGCCACTCGCGCCGTGAAAGGAACCCACAGCGTCCGGGCATCCGATGTTATTCCACACCCATTCTTCTGACGGGGCTGCGGCGTCGCTCACGCGTCCAATGACCGTGCCTCCCACGCACGTAACCCATGGATCGCTTCCCGGATAGTTCACGTGAGCTGCTCCGTCGCCGACAAAGGAATTGCTGCCGTCGTCGTGGGAGATCATGAAGACGGTGATGCCGACAGCGGCCAGCCGCTGAAACAGGTCCGACACGATGGCCGCGACGGAACCCGGTTCGGAAGGGGATCCGATGGTGCCGTCGCTATGCCGAAAGCCGAAGCTGCATGTCACGACCGTGGGCTGCCGTTCGCCTTCGGGTACCAGAATACGATTCAGGCACGCAATAAGACCTTGCTCGCTGGCCTCCGTAAAGTACACATTGATCGTAGCGCCCTGAGCCACCGTTGCACAGGTGCAGATGTCCTGCGTTACTTCCATGACGAAGCCGCCTCCGGCCGCTACGGCATCCGTGCGATTGCCATACGTATTGGCACCCACGGTGACATTGATGTCGTTGAGAACGGGTGGCTTCCGGTAGGCCCCATCAGCCAGACCGGGAAAATACAGGTCCAGGATGTCGCTCGCCAGATAACCCGAGTACGGGCGATCGCCTTCGCCTGGCGGTGCTGACGGGGCGATGACGGCGATTGTCTGATCGGCGGCTCCGGTGTTCGGGAAGTTGTAGTATTTCGCGATTTCCGGAACTGACATCGGCCGCGCAAACGGCGGATCACCGGACCCGATGCCGGCGCGTCCGGATCTGCGATTATCGAGTCCGACGACAGCCTGTACCACATGCTCGAGCTGGCTCGGCAAACGAACGTGGCCGTCGTATCCATGATAGGTGTGTGCGTTTGTGTGGGTCGCCTGTGGCGAGTTCACAGTTTTTGTGGACTTGTACGGAACGACTTGCGGATCACGCGCCTCATAGCGGTTGATCGTTGTGTCGAACGCGCGATTGAGTTGAGCAGCCGTTCCTTTTAGCGTTACGCTGCGCCTCGCAGGATGGCTGTCGAGTACGGCAAGACCGTTCGTCGCGGCGAATGCGGTAATGGCGTCGATATCCGCCTGAGCTGCGCCGTAGCTTGCCGCATATTCATCCGGAGCAGGGTAGCGGCGGCGGTGAGGCGGCGTAGCTTGCCAGTGTTCGAGGTCAGGTAACGGAGGCCCGCCAGGCCGAGGACGAACGATAAGTGTGACAGCGATTTCCTTATCGGCATCGACCGGTCCAACGAACTGATGATGGGTTGGACGCTCACGCTTGCTGCCGCGAAGTACCACATATTCCTGACGCACTGGCATGTGAACCTCCGGTCTGCGGTACTTCAAAGAGTCGTTCGATAGAGACGCTAGTCAGGTTGAATTGTCGCGGCAGTACCTTGCCGGTGTTCTGTGCGTAAGCCCACAGAACCGGTCGGTTCGAGGTGCAGCGTCCGGTATGAAAATCATGCTGACGAGGACTGGCGGTCCGTTTTCGATCGGGAAAGATGCGACGGGTATTACGGCGGTTCCTGAGACGTACTGGATGCGGTCTGGATGGGTGGGAATTGCCAGTACGGATTTATTATTTTACATAAGATAAAGAGAACTACCGGAGACATTGGTGTTACCAGATTCCGCCGCCTTGGTAGAGGGGGCTACCGACAGACCAACCGCGCACACGATCAAGTTCAGCGCGATAGCCCCCGCCGCTTTTCCCCAGATTGATTCCCATAGCGCGCGCGCGTGTTCGTCCTTCGAGCGCTCGTACTGTGACGCAGCGATAACCTCGATAGGCTCTACGCCGATGATGTCGGCTATACGAGCGCAGGCAAGTTCGTCCGGGACGGAATGTCCGAGTCGCCACTTGCTAACCGAAGCCCGCGTAACTCCCAGCGCCTTGGCGGTCGCGTAGTCGGACGGAAGGTCCAACTTCGCCTTTACCGCGTCCAGATATTCCCCAGTCGTCTTCATGCAAACCCCGATTGTCAAGTGGTACGGCGTTTACCATACGTCAAGTCGTCAACAGCACGCAACGTATCGCGCAGTTGACTTGTATCGCGCGGTTGACGTATTGTTCGTGCGTCGGGTCGCACAAAGCAGCCTGAACCCCGCTGTGGCGACTGATCCTCGCCTTTAGGCGACCCGGCTCCAACCGGCTCAGGGGTTCAAAAGGGGATTCGTCATGCGTAACAAACTCTCACAAATTCATCCTTCCGCGCTGGGCGGATACACGCTCGATGGCCCGTATTTTCGCCAGCCGCTCAAGGCCACGCGTCGCGCATTGCGCGCGCGTTTGGCGCTGCTGCTCGCGGTGGTGGTCGGCGGATGCGGGCAGGCTGGGGCGGAAGACAGCTCGCTGGATTACGTGGGCGGAATGAATTCAGTAGCGAGGGTGATCGACCACGAAACGGGTTGCCAGTACATCACCATGAGTGGACGTATTACCCCGCGCCTCAATGCGTACGGCAAGCCGATGTGCAGCCGGTCATGACTCCCGAAAACAGCGAAGACGTGAGCTACGGCTACGTGCCCGGATCGATCGGCACGCCGGGGACGTTTTTCGTTGAGTGGGCACCCAGGGCGACCCCGGCCAGCGACCGCGCACGGCGCGAAGCGATGGCGGCACTCGCACCGATTCTCAAAAAACACCGCAGGCAGGCGACACCAAAGCGCGCGCACGTCGCGCCGGCGGAATTCCAACGTGCGCGCGCACAACACATCAAGGGATAAAACATGCAACCGTGGGACTCGGCATTTATCAAGCTGGACAGCAAGCACCCGGACGCGGGCCGCGCGGGCCTCGTGCAGGCGGTCGATAAGGACGCGCAATCCGTCAGCCTGCGACTCGACGCGGACGGCGTGAACCCGGTCAAGTTCGCGACGGCGCACTTTGACGACGTGACGCGGCTGGGCTAAGCAATGGGCGCGCTGATGGTCCTGTCGAAGTTCCGCACTGGCGACAAGGTGCGCGTGGAAGCGAAGGGCGACTTCTACGCGTTCATTGACGGCTGGTTTGGCGTCGTCGCGGCGGTGGGACCGAAGCCCGCCAACGCCTGCCACTCGCAGATCCCGGAAGGGTATGCGTGCATCGAAGTCGAACGCGACGGCACACGGACATTCCTCGTGCCGTTCGATGAACTGGTGTTCTCGCTCTGATGCAGCACGTTACCGACCAGCAATGGGCCGCTTCCGTGGTCGCGGAGATTCCGCGCCCGTGGGCGGCTCGTTTGCTGTCGGCGTGGGAAAAGCGCCGTGCCTCGTTCAATCCCCTTGTGACGACAGGCGAGGGGATCGCACGACGCAAGGCCAACGAGCAGCTACGCGCCGACGTGGCGCTCATGCGTCCGGTGTCGGACGTGTTGCCGCTCGACGCCTCGGACACCGATCTATGTAACGCGGCTTGGAACATGGCGGAGAAGTGCCGCGTCAAGCTGCTGACGATTGAAGCGGAGCAGGAGCATGTTCGTACCGCCGATTTTCTATGTGCCGTCCATGCTGCCGGAGTGGTTGCATCAGCAACGGCAATTGACGCATTTGAACAGCGCACCGCCCTTGCGCGAATCTGCATTGCCGGTGGCATCGCGGCGCCAGAAGAAACGCGTTATGAGGATTTGCCCGCCGTGCGTCGGATGGTTGCGGCGCACTGGTGGAAGGGCCGTCTGCGCAAGGCACACGGCAAGGCGCGCGAAACGGCCGCCATCAATCTAGGCGTCGTGCGTCGCGACCGTGAGTGCTACGTGTCGGACGTGTCGAAGCTAGACCGCCAGTGGCAGAACGAACGCAACGCGGCAGCGCTCGCGGCGACCATCGCAAAAAATCTCGAGACGGAGCAGGAATTCACGCTGGCAGAGCTCGCGGCAAAAGGGCCAGCGAACGCAGCAATCAAGCGTGCGGAACTGATGACGCGCATCAACGGCTTTGAGCGGATCGCGATTGCGGCGGCGCATACGGGCCTGTTTCTGACGATCACCTGCCCGTCAAAAATGCACCGCATGAAAACGCAAGGCTCCCGCGTGGTGGAAAACGGCAAGTGGGACGGCACCACGCCCGACGAGGCGCAACGCTACCTCGCGAAAGTCTGGGCGCGCATCCGTGCGGCGCTCGCACGCGGCACGAAGAAGCATCCGCCGGTGAGTCTTTACGGGTTCCGCATTGCCGAACCCCAGCACGACGGCACGCCGCACTGGCACTGCCTCTTTTTCTATCCGCAGGAAGACGATGCGCACGTGCGGGCGACGGTGCGCCGCTACGCGCTCGAAATGGACGGCAACGAACCCGGCGCGCAGGAGAAGCGGTGCGACTTCAAAACCATGGATCCGGCCAAAGGCACCGCCGCAGGCTACATCGCCAAATACATCGCAAAAAACATCGACGGATACCGCCTTGAAAAAGACTTGGAGGGTAACGATGCACTCGAAACCTCGGCACGTGTTGAAGCGTGGGCCACGCGCTGGCGCATCCGCCAGTTCCAGCAGATCGGCGGGCCTCCCGTTACGGTGTGGCGCGAGCTACGCCGCGTGGAAAGTGTCCCGGCTGATTCACCAGCGCATGTGCGCAAAGCGCACGCGGCGGTTAATCGAGTTGCGTTGCTCGAAGGGCGCGAGAACGCCTCAGTTGCGTGGGATCACTACGTGGAAGCACAAGGTGGGATTGCGTGCGGTCGTGGCTATCGCGTCAGGATCGCAAAGATACCGGGCGAGGCGGTAGGGCGCTACGGCGAAACCGGTGCGCCGCAAATCGTGGGTATCGAGTACTTCGAAGTCGCCAAGGTGCGCGACGCGGTAGGCAACTGGATCGACGTATTGCCGCGCACGGTGACGGTCGAATCGAAGCGCTTCACGTGGGAAATCATGCGACCGGCAGCAAGCGCACGCGCGGGCTATGCGGCGCGTCCGGTGACGGGTTTGGATTTGGGTTTGAAGCGCGCGCAGCGCGCGCCTTGGACCTGTGTAAATAACTGTACGGGGGAAGGGGAAAATGGGCGATATCGCGAAGTTGAAAGAGATGGCGGAAGAGGCGCAGAAGGAGATAGACGGGCTCTCGACCATGGTGAGAATCGCAGGCGCGAAGCAAGTCGCGCTGATGCAAGAAATGATCAACCTTATCCGGGGGCTGTAACGTGAAAACACGACCGAAAAAGACCATCATCGGCACCGCCGCATGCGTCTGCTGTGGGCGCGACATTCCCGCCAAGCAAAGCGAAACGGGCACGCTCGACCTTTCCTGCCAGTGGTGCGAACTGCCGACGTATGCGAAGGCGGGTACTGAGGCACACCGCGTGCTAATGGCGCGCGTCAAGCGCCACGCGGAGCCGGAACCGGACGCGACGAAACCGGTGCATGCGCCGCCCGTCGAACCGAAACCCGCCGCGCGCGCTGCGCGCTCGGTGTTTGATCTGCTCGGCGGTGTCGCATGAAGACCATCGAACCGAAGGGCGACGGCCTGCCCATGGAAAAGCCGACGCTCGACGCGTCGCCGTCGTTCGATGCGCTGGGCAGCATGGTTGCGGACATCGACAGCCAGGCACACGAAGCGGTCAATCCGGGCGCGGCGCAGGCAGCGGCGGAAGCTGCGGCGAATGCGCCGGATTACGCACGCGGCGCGGCGGGCGTGGTGGACCTCGCGCGCGGCATGATCGATGGCTACGCGCCGGGGGCCGCATGGGACGGCGCAACGTCGGCGCGTATGGCGGCGGCGCTGACGCCCGTCTTCGAAAAGTACGGCTGGGATATGGAAAGCGCGTTCCCGTGCGAACTGGTGGCGCTGATGGTCTGCGGGCCGGTGCTGTACCAGTCGGCGCGCGCGGTGGCGCTCAAAATCCGGCAGGACCGCTTCGCGCTCGAAAACGCGGCGCGCGGCATGACGGACCCGAACACGATCAAGGGCGCGGCGGGCATGGAATCCGGCACGCCAGCGGGCGCGGCGGGCATCGGCGATATCACGGCAGCGGATACGCTTGCCGGGGCCGCTGCGGGCCTGCCCGTGTTCCCGGAAATGTGATGGCAACGCGTGCACCTGTTCACGGCGTCGGCGCGAAGGCGCACATTGAGGCGGTGCTCGGCGCGACCGGCTCTGGCAAGTCGTCGTATGTGAAGGCGCTGATGCAACGGGCGAAGCCTCGGCGGCTGCTGATCTTCGATCCGGAGGGAGAGTGGGGCGAATTCGGCACAGTCACTACGCGGCTACATGACGTGCTAGAAGGGTTCAAGGCGGCAGGCAAGGACGGCGCGATACGGTGCGTGTTCGTGCCGTCGCCTGACCCGGCAACCGCCGTGAAGCAATTCGATGCCGTATGTCGAATCGCGTTCGCGGCGGAACGCCTGACGTTTATCGTTGACGAACTGAAAAGCGTCACGAGCCCGTCGCGCTCGCCGGTCGGGTGGGGCATGCTCACGGGCCGGGGCCGCAAGCGCGGCATCATCATCTACGGCCTGTCGCAGCGGCCCGCGTCCATCGACAAGGATTTTCTAGGCAACTGCAACTATGTTCGCACGGGGCGGCTCACCTATAGCGAAGACCAGCGAGCCGTGGCACGCGTGCTCGGCGTGCCGGAGCCCGACATAGGCGCGTTACCTGACCTCGCATGGATTCGGCGCGATATGGCAACCGGCGAGACCAAGCGCGGCACGCCGTGACACCGACCTAGACACCGCTCTATAGACACCGCTTCGGCGGTGTTTTTTTTCGTCTGCGCGTCGGTGTCCAGGGCGTCGCAGGGACACGACACCGAAAAAAAATATTTAGTGCCGAAATTGGCACTTTTGCCGGTGTCCATGGGACGCGTTCCATAGGTCGCGGCTTAGGGTTTTTCGATACTCCGGTTGCAATCTGCGGGCTACGACACGGGCCGCATGGGGCGGCAATCCAAACAACGTCGGAGAGTCGAAACCATGAACGTCAAATCCATCCTGCGCGCGTACGGCATGTACCTCGCGTTCAACGCCGCAACGAAACTGATCGTGCGTCCGGTCGCCACGTCGCTGAACGTGCCGCTGCTGACGACCATCGTTTCGTAAGCGTCCCGACCAACCAACACACATAAGGGGCGCACATGCTGCTCATTAAAAACGTTCCGTTTAACAACGTCGTCGCGAACGGCGTCGCAACGGTCAACCTGCCTATCGGCATGTCGTACAACAAGATCATCCTCGCGCTGGGCGGCACGTTCACGAAGGCGATGATCACGAACGTCAACGTGAAGGTGAACGGCAAGATCATTTTTCAGGAATCGGGCTCGCGGCTCGACCTGATCAACCAGTATCGCGGCCTGACGGCGGCGGCTGGTTTCCTGACGCTGGACTTCACGGAGCCGCGCGCCAAAACGATGATCGAACAGTACGTCGGCAACATCAACACGGCGCAAAGCGTGTCGTCGCTGACGGTCGAAGTCACGATCGCGGGCGCAACGTCGCCGACGCTCGACAGCTATTCGGAACTGGGCCCGCCCGCACAACTCGGCGTGATCGCGAAGCACATTCCGTTCACGCAGGCGTTCGCATCGAGCGGCAAGATTCCGATGAAGCTCATCGACATCACGAACCGTGGCGGCATCATCAAGCGCGTGCACTTCGCGCACACGGGCAACCTGTCGCAGCTTGAGGTGAAGAAAAACGGCATCGTCATCTGGGACAACGTGCTGGCAGCGGTGAACAGCTTCTGGCAGGGCGAATACCAGAAGACCTCGCAGGCCAACCTGTACAGCTACGACCCGTGCGCGGACAACAACTACGCCAACGCGGTGAAGACCGCCGACGCGACTTCGCTGGAGTTCAACCCGACCTTTTCCGCTGCGGACACCGTGACGGCAGTGGTCGAAGTGCTGGACGTGCTGGGCAACATGTAAGCACCGGGGGCGACGCCCGCCCCGCTTGATTGCGTAGTGGCGGGCGTTTTCTTTTCACTCTTTCGGGGATTTACATGTTTGATGATCTTGGATCACTCGCGCAGCAGTACGGACTTGGCGATAACACGTACCAGTTCGTCGGCCCGCAAAGCGATGGCACGTACAACATTCCGGCGACAGGCATGGCGATCACGGGCGCGTCGGACACGGCGGGCAGCGGCTACAACTATGCGCCGGGCGTGTTCAACCTGCTGAATAACGGCCTGTCGGCATTGACCGGCATCTACAACACGAGCCAGACGCTTGACTACAAGCGATACGAAGCCACGCAGGCAGGGCTTGTCGCGCAGGGTCAGGCGGCGGCAACGGTGGCATCGGCCAGCATCGGCGCGGTGAACGCGAACAAGATGCTGCTGATTCTGGGCGTCTTCGCCGTGGTCGCGCTCGCGATCCACAAGGGGTAAGCCGTGTATTGGGCCATGGCGGCGCAGGCCGCAGCACAGTTCGGCACGGCCCTCTTTGGCGGCGGGCAGGCGCCGGAAGTGGCATCCAACCAGCCATTCAACCCGTTCACGACGGACGACAGCGGCTGGGCGGTCAACTTCGGCAGCGGCACGGCGAGCGCACAACCGAACCCGGTTTCACAGCTCGCGCAGGGCTTGGCCAACTCCAGCCAGAACGTCACGAGCGATCCAATGATGATGATCGCGGCGCTCGCGGTGGTCGCACTGATTTTCCACAAGGGCAAATGATCACGCTACGCCACGAACCGGCCAGCGACGCGCAGCGCGCGGAAGTCGCAGCCGCGTTCGACACGTTGCCTTTCATGGTCGCGAAAACCGACACGAGCGGCGGCATGGTGACGGGGGTGGATTGCCTGGACGGCGGCCAGTTCTTCAGGGTGTACAGCGACGGCGAGCCGGTCGCGTTTTACGTGCTGCGGGCGCGGCAGGGCCGGGCCGGTGTGACGGCGGAAATTGCCCTCGCGCACGGTCGCGCGGGCTTTGATCTGGTGGGCGAAGTGTTGCCGATGATCGAGCGGCAATGCGCCGGGTGCAAGGCGCTGCGCATCGAGACGCGGCGTGCGGGCCTGATGAAAAAACTACAGCGCGCGGGCTATCAGCAGGCCAGCGTGATTCTGACGAAGGAACTGCAATGATCTTGCGCCCGGAACAATTGCGGCTGATGGCGATGGGCTTGCCCACGACGCCGGCCAACAAGAGCAGCGACAGCACGAGCCGCAGCGACACGACGAACCAGTACGCCGACCAGCGTAACGCGGTGCAGGGCGGCGTCGGTGTGTCTGGCAACGGCAACACGACCTACAACAGCAGCACGACGACCGATGACGGCGCGGTCACGGCGGCCATGAACGCGATGATCGCGGCCATCAATGGCAACAGCAGCACGGCAGCAGCAGCGGTCAACGCCAACAGCAGCGTCGCGAGCACGGCGATCACCAGTACAACGGCGGCATCGAACCATCTTGAAGACGTGGGGCTGTCGATGCTGCAGGCGAACACGGCGCTCGCCAACTCGCTGACCGGCGGCGCACTGCAAAGCGCGCAGCAAACGACGCAGATTGCGGCCGACCTCGCGAAAACGCAGGTGGCAGCGCAAAACGACAACCGCTATCTGATCGCAGCCGGTATCGCCGTGGTGGCCATCGTCGGCGTGGCGGCGTTCAACAAGGGGCACGCGTAATGCAGCAATTCGATATCACGGTCGCCAACACGGGCGCGTTCCCGGTGCATGCGCCGGGGCGCTACATCAAGTACGTGGCAGGCAGTAACGGCGGCGGCGATGCGTCGCTGATCGTCACGCCCGGCGGGCAGGGCGGCAGCAAGATCGTGCTGCAACCCGGGCAGGCGTACCGCGTGGCCGAAAGCAAGCCGACGCCTGATTCATGGACGCTCGCGAACAGCGCGGGCGGCGCAACGATTATCGGCAAGGTGGTGATCGGCGATGGCCGGATCGATGACAACACGTTTTCAGGCGTGGTGCAGACCGTCGATGGCGGCAAGGTGCGCACGCTCGCGGGCGCGTCGTTTATCGGCATGAACCTGACGGCAGCACCGGGCGCGGGCCAGTTTCAGCACGTCCAGCTATGGAACCCGGCGGGCAGTGGGAAGCGGCTGGTGGTCGAACAGATTGAAACGGTGTCGTCGGTGGGCGTGGGTTTCACGCACTACGCGACTACGGCGGCCATTTCCACGCTGAACGGATACGGCGTGTCCAAGCTGTTTGGAGCGCCGGCATCAGCGGCGGGGCTGCTCTACAAACAGAACAACGCAACCCTGCTGTGGACGGCCGCCGAAATGCTGACCAACGGACCGATCAATACAACCAGCCTGTTCAAGCCCGCAGAGCCTTTCGTCATTCCGCCGGGATATGGCTGGGGAATCATCGCGCAGGCAACCAATGCAGACTTGACGGCAACGTGGGAGTGGTACGAGGAACCGAACACATGAGAGCGCCGGGGCCGCTTTACATCATTGCGGCGGGCACGCTCGCGGCGGCGGCTTACGTGTGGTGGACAAACAGCCAGGCGCTTGCGACGGACACGAGCGACGGCACCGACAGCGACAGCGCATCGGACTGGACAGGGAGTTTTAGCGATATGGGTTCGACAGTGAGCAACCTTTTCACGTCGGTGTCGTCGGCGGTGAGTGACCCGAACGTGCAGGCGTTTCTAACGCTGATCCGCACGGGCGAGGGCACGACCGGCCCGAACGGCTATCGCACGCTCTACGGCGGCGGTCTCTTCACGTCGTACGCCGATCACCCGCCGGGCACGGTCACGGCGAGCGGCATCACATCGAGCGCCGCGGGCGCGTATCAGATCCTGGCGGGCACGTGGGCGGAAATCAAACTCGCGTACAGCCTGCCGGACTTTTCGCCAGCATCGCAGGATATCGCGGCAGTGGCACTCATCAAGCGACGCGGCGCGCTCGCCGACGTGGAGGCGGGCCGGTTTGACGCAGCGATCGCGAAGTGCGCGAAAGAATGGGCAAGCCTGCCGGGTTCGCCCTATGGACAACCGACGCTCACGCTCGACCGCGCACATCAAGTGCTGGCCGACGCGGGCGGCACGCAGACCGATGGAGCCTACGCATGAAACTGGACAAGAACGGTCTGCTGCTGGTGGGCGCGGCGGCGGCGGTGCTGCTGCTGGTGGTCAACCGCAGCACGGCGATGGTGGCCGGCGCGCAACCGACGAGCGGTCAGGGCTCCATCGGCTCCGGCGCTACGTCGTGGCTATCGAACGCGATCAACAACATTGCAGGCAAGCCCGTCGTGACGACCTCGGCGACCGCAGGCGGCCAGTCTGTCGGGGGCGTGACGCTCTTCGGCAACGGCACATTCGACGCGAGCGGCATGTATGTCGATCCGGGCCAGCTGACCTACAACACGCAGACCGGGCAGGTGCAGGAATCGCCGTTCAGCGGCATGTATGGCCTGCTCGCGCCCGCAACCTACGGATATTGAGCCATGACGAATAAAGAACTGATGGTGCTGGCGCTGGTGGTCTACGTCGCGTACCGCTACCAGCGATCGCACAGCGGCACGAGCGCGGTCGATAAGGTCTACGCGACCGAAGCGAACACGTTCGCGACCATGGACGGAACCAATTTCATTAATTCGGTGTGGGACTCGACCAACGGGCAACCGGGCTACATGTTCGGCACCGTGCCTGCGCCGGGCGGTCTCGCGGTGACGCCGGGCCAGCCGCAGTACAGCAGCATTTTCGGGCACATGTAAATGAGCATGAAAACGAAGCTCTACCTTGCGGGCGCGCTCGCGCTGGTGGTGGCGGGCGTGTATCTCGACCGGCGCTATCAGCAGGCGGGCGGGGCGTCGGGGCTCGCGTTGCAGGTGGGCGACGTGATCTGGAACAACGCGGCCGGGGCGGTCGCGAACGTCGGCACATCGCTCTATACGAACATGACGGCGTTTGCCGACACGAAGTATCAGCAACAGCAGGCGCAGCTTAACCAGCCCACGATGCCGTTCACGCAGAGCGCGTGGGACGGTGTGCCGATGGGACTTTAAACAGCAGTACAGACCAACCCGAGGGGAAAACCATGAAGGCATTTTTCGCACGTTTGCAGGAACCGTCAACGCACGCCGCTCTGGCTGGCCTGTCGGCAGTCGCCACGCAAATCGCCATTGGCCAGGGCGCGGACCCGCACGTTGTCGGCGCAGTCGGCACGGCAGCGGCCAGCATTTTCGGCCTGCTCGGCGTATTCCTCGGCGAAGGCGCGTAATGGATGGCGCCGTGATCGTCAATATCGGCTCAATGGTGCTGGCAGCGGCGGCGACCTACGGCGCGATCCGGGCGGACCTGCGCAACATGAAAGAACGAATCACGCTGCTCGAAACCATCGTTCTAAAACCACTCACGAAGGGAGCCTGACATGGCAACTCGCAAGCGTAAGACCGCGCGCAAAGCAACGCGCAAACATAAGACCCCGGCGCGGAGCAAGCGTACGGGCCGATTCCTGAAGAAGTAACGGAGAAGCCATGCCCAAGATCAACTGGCAATCGGCGGCCATCGGTGGCGCGGCGGTGTACGCGTTCCTGTGGTGGCAGTCGAAGAAGGCGGCGTCAACCACGACCGCCACGACGTAAGAAAAAGCCCGCTTGCCGCGGGCTTTTTTCATTCTGCGGCAGGGAACTCGCAGTAGACGTAGGTCACGTTTGGCTCAATGCGCCTGACCTGTGCCGCCGTCGCGCCGACGCTGGCGAGCGTCGCTTGAACCTCGGCAATCGGCGCCTGAAGATAGAATCCGTAACCCTGAAAATTCGGGATCGTGCCGTCAGACGGCGGGGTGAAAAGAAGCGGCTCGTTGGTGTATCCAACGACCCAGCCGACCGTCATGTTGAAAAACGTCAGGGCGTTGTCGCTGGTCTTTTTGAAGTAGTTAGCGCCCTTGGGGCCGATCATTGAGGCGGGCGTTTGGATCGCATGGGCCTGAACCAGTGGCGTGAAGAAGTCGCGCACCGTCATGCTGCAATCCATGGTCCGGTCAAGCTTGTATGCGTGTGCAGTGAGCGGCAGCGCGGCACAGAGGGCCAGCAGCAGCGTTTTTGTTTTCATGGTCTCTCCGGTGAATGGAAGCGCGATTATGGCCGAAAAAAAGCCCGGGACGCACCCGGGCAAACACACGCGGTCAGCCGGGAAAACCCAGCCGCCTTGCGAGGGACGCCCGCTGCGCGCGGGCGCTTTCTATGGTGGAGTCGAACGTCCCGGCGAGTTTCGCGGCGCGCACCTTGCTCGCTACGTCCCATCGTTCGATGTAGAAGGAAAGCCGGGTCGGACTGCCCGCGTAGCCAGGTGCGACAGCGGACACCCAAACCAGTAAATCATCATAAGAAATAACGACTTGGCCGAAGAGATCGAGCATGAAAAGACCCCTTATAACGAACCGTCGAACAGGCCGGGAAATGCAGGCCTGTTCGCAGCTTAGGCGGCCATACGAAGGCCCGACAATGTCCTTTCACGCAGGTAGCGTTTGCGACTTGACATAAGATAAATTATCGATCTTTGTTGTGTCAGAGCTTTTTAGTAATGTCTGGTTCTGGCTCATTAGAAATGTCCGGTTCCCGGCTCCGGGCCGGCGGCTGTGGCGCATGCTGCGGCATCACAGCCAGCCCGGAGCCC
>NZ_CAJQZC010000021.1 GCF_907164555.1 Paraburkholderia saeva | reverse complement strand
CCACAACTGGCTTCCCGCTTCCCCGCGCCTTCTTCTGAAAGCGCGAAAGAACGAGATTCTAGCCACCTCATCCGCGCCTTGCAAGCGTTATTTTTGAGAACCGGTTTGGGCCGGAAAAACGGCTCGTGTGTGGCGATCCGATGGGCCCTGTTCGCCCGTCCGAGTCCTCAACAAGACCAGGTTTAATCGGACCTCGACTTCATGCACTACACGCATACGGGGCACCCCCCGCGCAACCCATTCGCCGTGCGGCGCCGGACTATGTCATCCGGCTACCTCCAGCCAAATGATCTCCGCGCACAGAAAAGAATAGAATGTACGGCTCTGTGCACCCCAAACTTTCCGGATTTATGCGCTCGCGAATCGCCAAACGTCTCCCCCCTGATGCCGACAAGCTTGTCGGCCTCTCGCTCGCGCTGTTCGCGTCGGGCAGTCGCACCGAAGACCGCTTCTGGGAAGCGAAGCTCGACGCGCTGCTGGCCAGAATCGTCCGCAATGGCAACCAGACGACACTGGACGCCGCTCTCGATCATCTGCAGCAAAATCACCCGGATGCATACGGTGCGCTCGCCGACATGGCGGAAACGCATAGTGAGTCGTTCCAGGTCGAGTTCGACGGCACGCCGCACGAAGCCCTGCTGATCGCAGCGCCCGTTCTCGCCTGGACGCGCTACGCGATTCCGTCGGGCCCGCTCAAGGGCGATGCGGCCGATGCCCTGCGCGCACATCTGCAGGCGCATGTGCTGGCGGCCGACACACGTGTCGCCATGGCGCCGTTCCTGTACAGCATCGACCAGTTGCCGCGTCATCATGTAGAAACGTGGCGCGTGGCGCAGCACCTCGCGCAGACTGCCGTTAGCGGTCACGGCGCCAAACTCAATCTCGGGGAACTGCCCGAAACGTCGCCGATCCTCGCCGACCCGCGATTCCTCCTCGCCGTCGTCATTGCGCCGGTCGGTGCGCCGGTGTTTCGCTGGCAGGAAGAGGAACACGGCAGCCGCATCGAGCGCGGCCAGTGTCTCGAACAATGGGCGACGCAAGGCGGCGCCAATCTGTCGGTCGTCCTGCCAGGTTGCGAATTCGAATGCCTGCTGCCAGACGCGTATTACTCGGCGTGCCGCGATGCGGACGAACGCGTACGTCCACACACCGTCCGCACGGCCGTCCGTTATCTCTTCGACACGATTGGCGCTGCGCCCCAGGAACTGCGTGCGGTCGTCGCCGGGTTCGGCGAGCGGCACATCGACGAATACCGCGTCGGCTTTACCCGGCGCGGCAGCAACGACGTGATTTATGGCGTCGTGTGGCCACTTTATGGCCGTGAGAACGGCGAACCGGGCATCGACGAAGAACCGCAGGACTCCGCCCCTACCGACGGTCCGCTGGAAGAAATCGTCGCACTGCTGAAGGAAACCGGTATTACAGAAGTCCGGCGTCATGCCGGACGTTTCGAGCCCGAATACTGCGACGACTGTGGCGTACCGCTGTATGCGGATCCGCTTGGCGAGATCGTACATGCAGAAATGCCTGAAGACGCCGAGCCTGCGCAGCCTCATTTTCACTGACAGGCAACGTCGGAATCTGACAGCCCCGCCGCGCGCGGGGCTTTTTCTTAATACGCATCCTATGCCTTTCGGACAGGCAGTCCAGCCGGAAGGAATTTGTCATCATGGGACCGGTGGCGCATCACAGCGCGCCGGCACCCGCCGACCCGTACGCATCGCGCCACCTCGACCGATTCATCTGGAGGAGGCAACGCATGCGTTTTACCGTATTCAACCCGGAAGCCGAGCGGCGTGAGGGACTCAAGGCCCTGCTGCGGCAGATCGACCGGCAGGCACGCTTCAGCGAGGCGCAGGACTGGCGTCACGCAGATCGAACGTTGCGCCGGCTGAATCCGGATCTGCTGGTCATCGACTGGGAGAACGGTATGCGCATTGCCGACGCCCGCGCGCTCTTCGCGGCGCACCCCACCGTGCCGGTCGCCGTACTGGTCGACGACGCCTCGCCGTCGATCGTCCGTGCGCTGATCGACGAAGGCGCGCTCGGCGTGATCCCGCGCCGGATGGATCATCGCCTGATAATCCGGGCATTTGAAATCGTGCTGCTGGGTGGTCACTATGTGCCGGCCGGCGCGCTCTCGCTCGAATCGCCAGTGCCTACGCCCGAAGTGCCGGCTCGCCGCCGCGAAGCGGCACTTCCGGGACGCCGGCGTCTGCGCCTTTCGAACGGACTGTCGCCGCGCCAGGAGCAGATCATGCGCTGCGTGCACATGGGCAGTACCAACAAGATGATTGCGCGCACGCTCGGCATCAGCGAAGGCACGGTCAAGATTCATCTCGCCAGCATCTTCCAGCAACTGGGCGCGCCGAACCGGGCCGCCGCCGTCGCGATCTACAACGGCTGGCTTGCTGCCCAACTCCAGGTGTTACGTCCAGATCAGGAAAGCGCGCCGCGAGGCGTGCCCGGCCAGCACGGCGTCGTGCCGCTGCGCCGGCCGCCAGGACAACGGTTCAGATATCCATTGCCGGCGAACGATGACGGAGGCGCCCTCGCGGCCGCCGCTGAACCCGTCGTGCCTTTCGGCGATCCGGCTGCGAAAACAGGCGAGTGACGACCTCGGCCAAAGCGCCCGTTCGCGCCTCGCATGCGCGCGTGTAAGACCGGGTTCTTCAGGACAGACGAGTCAGGCTGGGTGAGGCGGCGTCGCTCAATAGCAACATCGACCGCGTCGACCAGGTCAGTCACATCCGCCACCTGCGTGTAATCGAGGTAGCCCGCCGGCCTCATCTGCATCTGCATCCGCGCATACAGATACAGCGCAGCAACCCTCGGCAAACGTGATTGCGACGCGCAAGGCAACGCACTGGACGACCTGAACCGCACGCGCAAACGCCCCACCGGCGCGGCTGGCACGGATTCCGCTCACCCGTTTTCACTTCCAGGAGTAATATGAGATTTATGGGTTTCTTCTATACACCGCTGCCGTTCTGGGTCGCTGTCGGTGGCTGGATCGCCACTGCCGGTCTGCTCGCGCTCGCGCTATGGAAAAACCCTTTCAAGCGTCTTCAGGACGCCACCTTGCAGCATGTCTGGCTCGCGCTGATCGTCGCGATGTCGGTACTCTGGGCGAGCAACGCGTGGCTCGACGATGGCACTGTCATGCACCTGCTTGGCGCCACGCTCGTCGTCACCCTCTTTGACTGGGCGCTCGCGCTGATTGCGATGGCCGCGGTCACGGGTATCGCTGCAGTGATCTTCGATGCGCCATGGCAGGGCGTCGCCCTTACCTTCGTGGTATTCGGCGCGTTGCCTGTGGCGGTGTCGGCGATTCTTCAACGGGGAATCGTCAAGTGGTTGCCGCACAACCTGTTCATCTTCATTCTGGGTCAGGGCTTCGTCTCGCCCGCTATCGCGGTGAGCGTCGCCGCCCTCGCTGCCGTCGCGTCACACGTGGCGCTGGCAGACGGGTCGATGACCGTCGTACCGGCGGGCTATCTCTTCAGCGTCTTTCTGCTTGCTTCGGGCGAAGCGTGGTTCACCGGCATGTCCACGGCATTGATCGCGGTTTACCGGCCCGCCTGGGTCACGACGTACGACGTGCGTCGCTACCGTCTCGGCGGACCTCGCATCTGAATATCTGAGACACACGCGGCGCGCGAATATTTAGCGACGTAGTGTAACGGGCGCGCGCATGGCCAGAGCCTGGCCGCACGCGTAGCGCGGACACGAGACCGCATGCAATCCTGCATGGCCGCGCAGCCGCACGATCGCAACGCCGCCTCAAGCCAAAGACCCGACGAACCGCGCCACAAGTGAATCATGTGCAACATGAACCGGAGCAATGCACACGGCCCGTCGAAGGCATCCCATATCATCGCCACTTCGCAGCAACAATTGAACCGGCAACAAACTGATCGCCAGGGTGTCGACGACCGCGCATCCCCCTGACACTGCGACACTCCGGCAGAACGCATCAAATATTTTGTGTCTGGATTGAACTCCTCTGCCCTGCGAGGCATCTTACGTGCCTGATGTTTCATAAGCCTTGATAGATGGATTGCACCAACGCACCGCGCCGATTGCTGCGGTTGGTCGGCCGCGTCGCGGCGATTGCAGCGGGCTCCATGCTCGTATGCATAGCGCCCGCCTCTGCCGATCAGCTCGAACAGCACAACGAACTCGTCAACAGATTCGTCCATGACCTGCACGCCGACCCGCTCGTCGCGGACTGCGCCGCGCATGCCAATTTTGTCGCCAGTACCTCGACCGCTTTCGACCACGTCGAATTCCCGCCCAGCTCCTTCGACAGCGCGCACTCTTCGGTTACGCCGTGGAACGACTCGTTCGACGAGGGCAAGCAGCGGGTCAAGGTCGACAGCATCGTGACGGTCGAAGGTCTTGGCGTGCCGCAAAGCGGCGGTGGGTCGCCGATGGACCTCAAGTTCCGCTGCGGCTACGTGGGCACCCAGATGCTGGCGTTCAGCTGGAACGACCCGGTCCCGCCGGCCAGGGCGCGCAGCGCACCGCCGGCCAACCAGAAGAAGAAAGGCTCGAAGGGCAAGCATTCGTCGGGCAAGAAATCCACTGGCAAGGTGACGGCCGCGACGGGGAAACCGGCCGGCAAGACCACATCGAAATCGTCGGCGAAGAAAAAGTCGCACTGAGCGGATGTCCTCCACCTGTTACGTCTGACGGGCTGATATCCCGCTCGCGACCGCACCCTGGCAGTCAACGCAGGACAAAACAAAAAAGCGGGGAACGCGCCATGTACGCGTTCCCCGCTTTTTTCCATCACCGAAGGCGACAACACCTCAACGCATCAACACCTGCGTTGACCTTGCGCATCGCCCGTTCGCAATCCCACATTGACGTCGATATCACGCGAACGTCTCCAGGTGCTGCAGGATCGCGTGCAGCATTGCCGCGCCGAGCGACGCGCTGCGCTCGCCGTTCCAGCCGACCCGCTCGTCGGGCAGGTTCGCGTTGTCCTTGAAGGGCATCTCCAGCGTCAGCGAAAGGCAACCGAATTCATTGCCGATGTACTTTGACGCGAGCCTCAGCGCGTCCTGCCGGTACTTGCTCGACTCGTAACCGTACTTGTCCTGAAAGTCGGGGCTCATCTGCTTGAACGCCTCGATAAAGGCCTTCTGTTCTTCGCCCTGCTTCTCCGTGAACCCCGGCAGCATTTCCGAGCCCGCCACAAACACGTACGGCAGTACTTCGTCACCGTGGATGTCGAAGAACAGATCGCAGCCCGTCGCGTGAATCGCGTCCCGCACGAGCAGCACTTCGGGGCTGCGGGCGGCGTCCGGCTCCATCCATTCGCGATTCAGGTTCGCGCCCGCGGCGTTGGTACGCAGGTTGCCGCGCACGCTGCCATCCGGATTCATATTAGGCACGATGTGAAACACTGCGTGCTCATAGAGCCGGCGCGCAACCGGATCGCCAGCCCAGTCGCCCCAGCCGGCCAGCCGCTTGACGAGTCCCTCGACGAACCACTCCGCCATCGTCTCACCGGGATGCTGGCGCGCGATGATCCAGATTTTTTTCTTCGGCTTGAGCGTACCGTCTTCGGCGAGATCCGGCGTGCCGAGCGTGAGGAGCGACATCGGCCGACCTTCGACCGTCTGGCCGAGTTCGGTCAGCGTCGCGTGGGGCATCTGCTGCACCGCGCCGAGAAATTCCGAATGACGCTCCTCGCTATACGGCTCGAAATACGCGTAGTGGATGCTGTCGAAGTCGGGCGTGTGGTCGATCGTCAGCACGCGGCCGTCGTACGAAGCAGGCACGCGGAACCAGTTCACGCGGTCGTAGCTCGCCATCGCGTTGTAGCCGCGCCAGCCTTCGGCAAACGCGCACTCGTGGGCGTTCTCGAACGTCATCACGCAGCGTTCGCCCGCCGCGCCCGCAAGCCGGAAGTAGAACCACTGCGCGAAGTCGGCGTGACTGTCGGGTCGCACGCGCAGGCGGATATTGTCCGGCTGTTCGCAGGACACGACTTCGATCGCGCCCGCGTCGAAGTTACTGGTAATCGATATCGTCATGGTGTTGGCCTGGCTGTCGTGCCTGATGTGTCGGTGGCGTCGCGCGCCTATTCTGCTATGCGCCGGCGAAATACGTAGGTGGAATGGTTCGATGCACTGGCGTCGAATGCGTAACCTCCCGAATCGAAGCCTTTCAGCGCTTCCGGCGCGTCGAGCCGGTTCTCGACCGCGTAGCGCGCCATCATCCCGCGCGCACGTTTCGCATGGAAGCTGATGACCTTGTAGCGGCCGCCCTTCCAGTCTTCGAACACGGGCGTGACCACGGGCGCATCGAGCAGCTTTGGCTTGACGGACCTGAAATACTCGGTCGATGCGCAGTTCACCAGAATCTGCGGCGCACCTGCGTTCTTCTTCAACTGGGCGTTCAGCGCCTGCGTGATGCGTTCACCCCAGAATGCGTACAGATCCTTGCCGCGCGCATTCTCGAAACGGGTGCCCATTTCCAGGCGATACGGCTGCAGCAGATCGAGGGGCCGCAGCAGTCCGTACAGCCCTGACAGCACGCGCACATGCTTTTGCGCGTAGTCGAGATCGGCGGCGGAGAGCGACTTCGCGTCGAAACCGTCGTACACGTCGCCGTTGAACGCGAGCACCGCCTGCTTCGCGTTGCGTGTGTCGAATTTCGACGACCAGTCGGCGTAGCGCTGGAAATTCAGGCGTGCAAGCGGATCGGAAAGATCCATCAGCGTGGCGATCTGTTGAGGCGACAGGCGCCGCAGTCCGCCGATCAGTTCGGCGGCGTCATCGACAAAATCGGGGATCGTGTGCTTTTTGATGTGCGGGGGTGTTTCGTAGTCAAGCGATTTGGCCGGCGACAGAACGATTATCATAGAGGCTTACAGGCACGCCGTGCCTGACGGTCAAAGACGAAACCACGATTGTAACGAATGCACGGTTCCGATGCCTCCCGCGGGGCGCTCCGCGATGTCCCTCACGTCGTGCTCGATTCGAATGTATGGATCGACATCCTCGTCTTCGACGACCCTCACACCCGCCCGATTCGCGCGGCGCTCGAAAGCGGCGCGTTGAAGGCGCTGATCGACATGCGCTGTCTCGCTGAGCTGACGTACGTGCTCGACTATCCCCAGTTCGCGCGGCGCGAGATCGACAAGGCCGCGGCGCTCGACACGCTCGCGGGCCTCTGCCAGCAGGTGGCGCCGCCCGCGCCCGCCGGGGACGCCCGCCCGCTGCCGAAGTGCAAGGATCGCGACGACCAGAAGTTTCTCGAACTCGCGCATGCTGCGCAGGCCGACTGGCTGGTTTCGAAAGATCGCGCGGTGCTGAAGCTCGCCAAACGCATCGCACGCGATTTCGGGTTCCGGATCGCACAGCCAGCGCCGTTCGTCGCGGCCTGCCTGCTGCCCGACAAAACACTCGCCGAAACGCCTGCGCCAGCCTGAGCGGCGCTTCGCGCGCGGATTCCTTCAGACCGGCACAGACTCTCTCCACCGTTCATCGTCCATCGTTCACGCTCCAGACAGCGCCATGAATTCACCGCACACCACGCCCAGCTTGCCCACGACGCCGACCTTCCCGTCCCGCCTGCCGAACGTCGGCACGACGATTTTCACCGTGATGAGCGCGCTCGCGACGCAAAAAGGCGCCGTGAACCTCGGTCAGGGCTTTCCGGATTTCAACTGCGATCCGCGCATCGTGGATGCGGTGACCGACGCGATGCGCGACGGCCACAACCAGTATCCGCCGATGGCCGGCCTCGCGCCGCTACGCCAGGCGATCTCGGACAAGATCGCGAACCTGTACGGCCGCCGCTACGACGCCGACAGTGAAATCACGGTCACGGCGGGCGCCACGCAGGCGCTGCTCACCGCGATCCTGTGCACGGTCCATCCTGGCGATGAAGTGATCGTCGTCGAGCCGACCTACGACAGCTATCTGCCTTCGATCGAACTCGCGGGCGGCAAGCCCGTGTTCGTCACGCTCGACGCGCCCGATTACACCATTCCGTTCGACAGGCTCGCGGCGGCGATCACACCGAAGACGCGCCTCTTGCTGATCAACACGCCACACAATCCGACGGGCACCGTGTGGCGCGCGGAAGATATGAAGAAGCTCGAAGACATCGTGCGCGGCACCAACGTGCTGATTCTCTCGGACGAAGTCTACGAACACATGGTCTACGACGGGGCGCCGCACGAAAGCGTGGCGCGTTATCCGGAACTCGCGCAGCGCAGTTTCGTCGTGTCGAGCTTTGGCAAGACCTATCACGTGACGGGCTGGAAAGTCGGCTACGTCGCGGCGCCAGCCGCGTTGACGGTGGAGTTCCGCAAGGTGCACCAGTTCAACGTGTTCACCGTGAATACGCCGATGCAGCTTGGGCTTGCGCGCTACATGCAGGACCCGGCGCCGTATCTCGAACTGCCGGCGTTCTACCAGCAGAAGCGCGACTTCTTCCGCGCCGGCCTCGCGAATTCGCGCTTCCGGTTGCTGCCGTGCGAGGGCACGTATTTTCAGTGCGTCGACTACTCGGCGATCAGCGATCTGCCCGAGGCCGAATTTGCGCAGTGGCTGACGGGCGAAATCGGTGTGGCGGCCATTCCCGTCTCGGCCTTCTATCACGAATCGCACGAATCGGGCGTCGTGCGCTTCTGCTTCGCGAAGCAGGAAAGCACGCTCGCCACCGCCCTCGAACGGCTCGCGCGCCTCTGATCCGGCACGCGCGACGATGCGAATGGTTTCACGTTCCTCATCGTCGCGCGCCTGTCCTGCTCCCGCGTATCGCGGTTCATCTGCAACCGCGGCTTCACGTCAACGTCGATCACGCCTTCCTGCGTTGCGCCTCGACATACGCCTTGCGCTCGGCGGTGATGCGCTGCGCCGCGGGCCGTTCGTTCACCGCCTTCACATATGCCTTCCAGTCGATCCCGGCTTCGATCAGAAAATCGCGGCCATAGACCGCCTGCGTCGCCATGCCAACGAGCGGCAGACTCACGAAACCGGCCGCATCCGACACGCTGAAACGCTCGCCGCGCAGGTACGGCGTGAACTTCGCGAGGCGTTTGAAACCGCTGATATGATGCGTAAGGAGCTTCTCGACGCGCCCTTTCGTCGCGTCGGTGACCGTGCCGCCGAAGAACGCCTGCTTGTACAGATTGCGCACGGTCAGTTCGAGATGCACGTCGACGAAGAACATCATCTCGCGCTCTTTCGCGGCGATCCACGGATCGGCGGAGAAGATCGCCTTCTCCGGATAGCGCGCGGCAAGATATTCAACAATCGCCTGCGACTCGCACAGATCCCCGTGTTCGGTCTGGATGTACGGCACCTTGCCGAGCGGCGAATGCGTCAGGAGCGCGTCGTCCTGGCCCGGCATCACGAGCACTTCCTCGAAGGGAATATCGTGTTCGAGCAAAACGAATTTCACCTTGCTGTAATAGTTGGACAACGCGAAACCGCACAGTTTGATCATCGGGTGTCTCCTTGCCGCCTGTTCTGTTTATCGATGGAACCGCGTCTGACAGATCGCCGACGATCACGCAGTCCGTGTTAACCCATCATCTCAAAATTTGCACGATCGTGCTATTCTAAAAATAACCATGGAGTCGAGCCTTACCATGACCTCTCGTCAGTTCAGCATCGAAACTATCGGCATTGTCGGCACGGGCGCAATGGGCCGCGGCATCGCGCAGATCGCGGCGCTCTCGGGCCTCTACGTGCGTCTCTACGACACAAACCCTGAAGCCGTCGGCGCGGCGCGCGACTACCTCGCCGACACGTTCGCAAAACTTGCCGCCAAAGGCAAGCTCGAACCGGCGCGCGTTCACGCCGCGCTCGCGTGCGTGACAGGCGCGGCGGCGATCGCGGACCTCGCGGGGTGCGATCTCGTCGTCGAAGCGATCGTCGAGAAGCTCGACGTCAAGCGCACGCTCTTTCGCGAACTCGAAACGGTCGTGGGCGGCAACTGCGTGCTGGCGTCGAACACGTCTTCGCTATCGATCACGTCGATTGCGGCGGGTTGCCAGGATCCTTCGCGCGTGGTCGGCTATCACTTCTTCAATCCGGTGCCGCTGATGAAGGTCGTCGAAGTGATCGACGGCCTGCGCAGCGATCCGGCCGCCGGCGACGCGCTGATGGAACTCGCGCGCCGCATGGGTCACACGCCGGTGCGCGCGAAGGACATGCCCGGCTTCATCGTCAATCACGCCGGACGCGGGATGAACACCGAAGGCCTGCGCGTGGCCGGCGAAGGCGTTGCGCGTTTTGTCGATATCGACCGCATCATGCGTGAGCAGGCGGGCTTCCGGCTCGGGCCGTTCGAGCTGCTCGACCTGACGGCGCTCGACGTTTCGCATCCGGTGATGGAATCGATCTACCACCAGTTCTACGAAGAGCCGCGTTTCACGCCGTCGCCGATTACCGGCACGCGGCTCGCCGGCGGTCTCATTGGCCGCAAGACGGGCGAAGGCTTTTATCGGTACGTCGACGGCAAGCAGCAGGTCGAAGCCGAAGCAGCCGCACCGACGGAATTGCCGAAGCGCGTGTGGGTCAGCCGGCGCTATCCGGAAGCACGCGAAGCGGTGCTTGAGATCGTTGCGAAAAGCGGCGTGACGCTCGACGAAGGTGCGACGCCCGCGGCGGACTCGCTGATCGTCGTGACGCCGTTCGGGCATGACGCGGCCACAGCGGCCGTCGACGAGCATCTCGACGCAAGTCGCGTGGTGGCGATCGACGCGCTGTTTCCGCTCGTCGGCGCGCAACGCCGCACGCTGATGACGACGCCCGCGACGACGCGCGCCGCACGCGACGCTGGCCACGCGCTCTTTGCATCCGACAACGTGCCCGTCACCGTGATCCGCGATTCGACGGGCTTCGTCGCGCAACGCGTCGTCGCGACCATTATCAACATCGGCTGCGATATCGCGCAAAAACAGATCGCCTCGCCGCTCGACATCGATCTGGCCGTCACGCTCGGCCTCGGTTATCCGCGCGGCCCGCTCGCGCTCGGCGACGCGCTCGGCGCGAAGACGATCCTGACGATCCTGCGCAATATCTCCAGCGTGCTGGAAGATCCGCGTTACCGTCCGTCGCCGTGGCTCGCGCGCCGCGCGCAGCTTGGCCTTTCGCTCACGCAAAGCGACGCCGCAGACGCAGACGACACCCACGCAAAGGACCCGCGATGAGCGCCGAACTCCTCACATCCCGCCCGGCCGAAAGCGAATCGACGCTCGTGCTGACGCTGTCGAATCCCGGTGCGCGCAACGCGCTGCATCCGGACATGTACGCCGCCGGCATCGAGGCCATCGACACGGCCGAGCGCGATCCGTCGATCCGCGCAATCGTGCTGACGGGTGCCGACCAGTTCTTCTGCGCGGGCGGCAACCTGAACCGGCTGCTCGAAAATCGCGCGAAAGATCCATCGGTGCAGGCGCAAAGCATCGACATGCTGGGCGAGTGGATCGCCGCGCTGCGTTCATCGACGAAGCCGGTGATCGCCGCCGTCGAAGGCGCAGCGGCCGGCGCAGGCTTTTCGCTCGCACTCGCCTGCGACCTGATCGTCGCCGCGGAAGACGCGAAATTCGTGATGTCCTACGCACGCGTCGGGCTGACGCCGGACGGCGGCGGTTCATGGTTTCTCGCGCAGGCGTTGCCACGCCAGATCGCTGCCGAAGTGCTGTTCGAAGGCAAGCCGGTGATCGCGACGCGGCTCCATGAACTCGGTGTCGTCAACAAGCTGGCCAAAGGGGGGGCGGTGCGCGACACGGCGCTCGCATGGGCCGACGATCTCGGCAGGATCTCGCCGTATTCGATCTCGCGCATCAAGTCGCTGATCGGCGCGGCCAGCACGCAATCGCTGCCGGATCATCTGGCCGCCGAGCGCGACAGCTTCGTCTCCGCGCTGCATCAGGGCGATGCACTCGAAGGCATCACTGCGTTCCTCGAAAAACGCGCACCGGTCTACAAATGAGCGAACCGCACAACACCGCATTCCAGTTGCCAAAGCGCCGCCGCATTTATCTGATGCGGCACGGCGACGTCACGTATTTCGACGGCACTGGCCGCGCGATCGATCCTGAAACCGTGCCGCTCAACGAGAACGGCCGCGAACAGGCGAGCGCCGCGGGTCGTGTGTTCGCGCAGCAGCAGGTTCGCTTCGATCGCGTGATCGTGAGCGGCCTGCCGCGCACCGTCGAAACCGCACAGCGCGTGCTCGCCGAAACCGGTCAGCAGATCGAACTGGAAATCGAGACCGCACTACAGGAAATTCGCGGCGGACGGCTCGGCAGTATTCCGGCGAAGGATCTCGAAACGGCCTTTCTGAGCGCGTTCGATGGCATCGTCCCTGAAGACACGCACTTTCTGGGCGGCGAAACGATCGGCGCGCTATTCGACCGTGTATTGCCCGCGCTTGCCGCGCTTCGCGAAGACACCTCGTGGGATACCGTGCTGCTCGTGCTGCATGGCGGCGTGAACCGCGCGATTCTCTCGCATGCGATCACGGCGGGCGGCCGCACGTTCTTCGGCCATCTCGCGCAGGCAACGGGCTGCATCAACACGCTCGATGTCGGCGCCGCAGCGCGCGACTGGGTGCTGCGCGCAATCAATTACTCACCGCCCTCGCCGCTCCATCGCGACGTGCGCAACACAACGATGGAACTGCTCTACGCACAATTCATTCGATACCGGCGTAGCTGAACCCGATCTGGAGGAGACATGACGCAGGCCAGTCCCGCAGGAGAACCGGAGCACACGCCGGACTACTCGGCATTTGAAGGTACACGACCTGTCTCGGACAAGCAGCGCTTCGATACGGATCAACTCGGCACGTGGCTGACGCAGCACGTCGACGGTTTTGCCGGCCCGCTGACCGTCGAGCAGTTCGCAGGCGGCCAGTCCAATCCGACGTTCAAGCTCGTCACGCCGTCGCGATCGTACGTGATGCGCTCGAAGCCCGGCCCTGCGGCGAAGCTCCTGCCGTCGGCGCACGCGGTGGAGCGGGAGTATCGCGTAATGCACGCCCTCGCCCATACCGACGTGCCTGTGGCAAAAATGCTCGCGCTCTGCGAGGACGAAAGTGTGATCGGACGTGCGTTCTACGTGATGGAGTTCGTGCAGGGACGCGTGCTGTGGGACCAGTCGCTGCCAGGCATGACACCTGATGAGCGCAGCGCGATCTACGACGAAATGAATCGCGTGATCGCGGCGCTGCATAGTGTCGATCCGGCAGCAGTCGGGCTTGCCGGTTACGGCAAACCGGGCAACTATTTCGCGCGACAGATCGGTCGCTGGAGCAAGCAGTACGTCGCATCCGAAACGGAACCGATCGAAGCGATGAACCGCCTCATCGAATGGCTGCCGCAGCACATGCCCGCCGACACCCGCGGGCGTGCTTCGATCGTTCATGGCGACTACCGTCTCGACAACCTGATTTTTCATCCGCACGAGCCGCGCGTGCTTGCCGTGCTCGACTGGGAACTGTCGACGCTCGGCGATCCGCTCGCCGATTTTGCGTATCACTGCATGGCGTGGCACGTCGACCCCACGCAGTTTCGTGGCATTGCCGGTCTCGACTGGGCGGCGCTCGGCATTCCGGACGAAGCACATTACGTCGAGCGTTACTGCGCGCGCACTGGCTTCCAGATCGAAGGCGACTGGAATTTCTATCTGGCGTACAACATGTTCCGCATCGCGGCGATCCTGCAGGGGATCATGAAACGCGTCGTCGACGGCACAGCCGCAAGCGCGCAGGCCGTCGATGCCGGCCGTCGCGCGAAGCCGATGGCGGAACTCGCGTGGCGTTACGCGCAAAAGGTGCGCTAGTCACAGCCCGACAATTGCTCATCGTTACCCGCGAGGTCTTACATGAATTTCGATTACACCCCGAAGGTGCAGGCGCTGCGCGAGAAGTTGCTCGCGTTCTTCGACGAGCACATTTATCCGAACGAGCGCGCATTTGCCGAAGAGATTGCGCAGAACCGCCAGAACGGCAACGCATGGATTCCGACTGAGCTGATCGAAAGTCTCAAGCAGAAGGCGCGCGACGCTGGACTGTGGAACCTGTTCCTGCCGGATTCCGCGCGCGGTGCGGGTCTCACGAATCTCGAATACGCGCCGCTGTGCGAGATCATGGGCCGCGTGCCATGGGCGCCCGAGGTGTTCAACTGCAACGCGCCCGACACCGGCAATATGGAGACGATCGAGCGCTACGGCAGCGAAGAGAACAAGCGCGAGTGGCTCGAGCCATTGCTGCAGGGTCATATCCGTTCGGCATTTTTGATGACGGAGCCGGCCGTGGCGTCGTCGGACGCGACGAATATCCAGACCAGCATCGTACGCGACGGCGACGACTATGTGATCAACGGCCGCAAGTGGTGGTCGTCGGGCGCGGGCGATCCGCGTTGCAAGGTGTATATCGTGATGGGCAAGACCGATCCCGAAGCCGCACGCCACGCGCAACAGTCGATGATCCTCGTCCCTGCCGACGCGAGCGGCATCACCGTGCATCGTCCACTGACGGTATTCGGTTACGACGACGCGCCGCACGGCCACATGGAAATCACGCTCGAAAACGTGCGCGTGCCCGCATCGAACATGCTGCTGGGCGAAGGACGCGGCTTCGAAATCGCCCAGGGCCGTCTCGGACCGGGGCGCATTCACCACTGCATGCGCCTGATCGGCCTCGCCGAACGCGCGCTCGAACTGATGTCGAAGCGCTCGCTGCAGCGCGTCGCATTCGGCAAGCCGGTGGCTGCTCAAGGCGTCACGCTGGAGCGCATCGCCGACGCACGCTGCATGATCGAACAGGCGCGCCTGCTCACGCTGAAGACGGCATACATGATGGACACCGTTGGCAACAAGGGCGCACGCGGCGAGATCGCGATGATCAAGGTCGTCGCACCGAACATGGCGTGCCAGGTCATCGACTGGGCGATGCAGGCGCATGGCGCGGCCGGCATGAGCGACGATTTTCCGCTCGCGTATGCGTACACGTCGGCGCGCACGCTGCGCTTCGCGGATGGTCCCGATGAGGTGCACCGTAACGCAATCGCGAAGCTCGAACTGTCGCGTTACGCGGAAACGTCGCCGTCGGCTGCAGCGAAGTAGCCCCGCTTTCATACGATGCAGCGGTGTGGCGCACGCTGGCGCCGCGCCCTGCATCAACGTTCGATCTGTGCTCTAATTTTCGTCTGCCTTAGTGCATCGACGTCGCATCGCGCGGCGCCGCACTCACGAAACCAGGAGTCACGATGATCGACGTCTATAGCTGGGCGACCCCGAACGGCCACAAAATCCACATCATGCTCGAGGAAACCGGGCTCGAATACGCCGTGCACGCCATCAACATCGGCGCCGGCGACCAGTTCACGCCCGAGTTCCTTTCAATTAGCCCAAACAACAAGATCCCGGCAATCGTCGATCCGGAAGGTCCGAAGTCTGCTGACGGCAAGCCGTTTTCGCTGTTCGAATCCGGCGCGATCCTCGTTTATCTGGCAGAAAAAACCGGCAAATTTCTGCCGGCCGATCCTGCCCGCCGATACGCGACGCTGCAATGGCTGATGTTCCAGATGGGCGGCGTGGGCCCGATGTTCGGTCAGACGCATCACTTCCGCGTGTACGCGCCGCAGCCGATCGAATACGCGATCAACCGCTACACGAACGAGACGCACCGACTGTACGGTGTGATGGATACGCAGCTCGGCAAGACCGCGTATCTCGCGGGCAACGACTACACAATCGCCGATATTGCATCGTTCCCGTGGACGCGCTCATGGAAAAACCAGGGCATCGAGCTCGATGAGTTTCCGAACGTGAAGCGCTGGCACGACGAGATCGCCGCGCGTCCGGCGGTCATCCGCGGCGTGGAAGTGCTGGCGTCCGCGCGCAAGGAACTGACCGACGACAAGGCGCGCGAAATCCTGTTCGGCGCGACGCAATACGCGAAACATTGAACTGACCGTATTGCGCAATAAAAAACGCGGTTGCTGTGACAGCAACCGCGTTTTCCTTTCCAACGTGTCGAATCACACGTCAATGCTGGAAGTAGTGTCGCGTGATGAACTCGGCGATGCAGACGGGTCGCTCACTCCCCTCTTTCTCCAGCGTCACGCTCCAGACAACCTGCACGCCGTTGTCATCGACGTCGGTCACTTCAGCCACTACGAAGTTCGCGCGCACCTTCGATCCCACCAGCACGGGTGACGTGAAGCGCACCCGGTTGAGCCCGTAGTTGACGCCCATGCGCTGCTTCAACGAAACGGTCTTTTCGAGTAGCGCCGGAATCAGCGCCAACGTCATGAAGCCATGCGCGATCGGTCCACCAAACGGCGACTCACGTTTTGCCCGTTCAGCGTCGACGTGAATCCATTGATGATCGCCGGTCGCGGCCGCAAACCGGTCCACGCTCGCCTGATCGATTTCAACCCAGGCGCTTGCCAGCGCGCCTGAACCCACGAGCGCGCGCAACGCATGCGCATCGGCCACTTCAACATCGTCGGGTGTCATGCCGAGTTGCCCGGATTGCGCAAGCCGAAAAGCCCTTTCGAGCGCACCGTGATGACTGTCTCGCCGTGCTGGTTGATGCCTTCCCACTGCGTCGACACGATGCCGCGATCGGGTTTGCTCGCGGACACGCGACGGTCGAGCACCGTGTTCAGCATGCGGATCGTATCGCCGACGCGCACGGGTTTGATCCACCGGATGTCATCGATACCGGGCGAACCCATCGACGTCGAATCCGCAAACGCGTTACGCACGAGCAGACCCATCATCACCGAGCACGTATGCCAGCCACTAGCGATCAACGTGCCGTACGGCGAAGCTGCCGCGCCTTCATCGCTGACGTGAAACGGTTGCGGATCGAACTGCTCCGCAAAGCGGATGATTTCTTCGCGCGTGAACGTGTGTTCACCGATTTCGAAAGTCTTGCCGACTTCCATGTCTTCGAAGCTCAAGCCCATATTCACACCTCCATCATATGTATCGACCGGTCACACTTCGGCGACCGCAAAACCCGGTAGCGACGCAAAGCGTTCAAGATGATGATCGACATCACCCAGCGTGGTTTCGATGATCGCGAGACGCTTGAACAGATGCGCCGCCGCGACTTCGTTGGTCACGCCCATGCCGCCGTGCAGCTGAACCGCCTGCTGACCGACAAAACGCGCGGCCTGCCCGATACGCACCTTCGCCGCCGACACCGCGCGACGACGCTCGTCGGCATCGTCGCTCGCGTAGCGGACCGCGGCCAGATACGAGATCGAGCGCGCCTGTTCCGCGTGAATCAGCATCTCGACCATACGATGCTGCAACGACTGGAAACGCGCGATCGGCACGCCGAACTGCTGACGCTGCTTCGTATATTCGGCGGTGGCGTGATTCAGCGCATCGAGTGCGCCGACCGCCTCCGCGCAGAGCAGCACGATGCCGTAATCGGCAATGCGCTCGAGCGTCGCGGCGCCCGCGTGTGCGCCGGCAAGGCGACGCGCCGGCGTCGCTTCGAAAGTAAGCGTCGCGGCCCGCTGACCGTCGATCGTGCGGTAATCGGTGACCTGTGCATTCTGGCCGCTTTGAGCGGCGCGCTCGACCACGAAGAGCGCGATCTCGCCGTCGAGACGCGCGGGCACGATCCAGTAGTCCGCCTGTGCGCCGTGCTGCACAACCGATTTCCGGCCCGTCAGCACGTAGCCTTCGCCCCGCTTCGTCGCCGTCGTTTCCACCGTGAAAATATCGTAGCGCGCTGCGGGCTCGTGGAACGCCACGGCGAGCTTGATCTCGCCCGCTGCGGCGCGTTCGAGCAGTTGCGCATCGTCGCCCTCGCCCGTGCCGGCCAGACGCAGCGCTTCGATTCCCACTGCCGTCGCCCAGTACGGCTCGATCACGAGCGCACGCCCGAGTTCCTGCATCACCACGAGCATGTCGACCGGACTGCCGCTGAAGCCGCCTTGCGCTTCCGGCACCGGCAGCGCCGTGAGACCGAGTTCGGTGAACGCGGACCAGTGCGTATCCGACACGCCCGCTTCGGTACGCACAATCGACTGGCGTGCCTCGAAGCCGTAATTCTTGTCGAGATAGCGGCGCAGCGCATCGGCGAATTGCTGTTGTTCGTCGTTAAAAGTGAAGTCCATTGCGCCGCTCCTCAAAGGCCCAGAATCATCTGCGCGATGATGTTCTTTTGAATCTCGTTCGAACCGCCGTAGATCGACGTCTTACGGAAATTGAAGTAGTACGCCGCGAGCGGCGCCGCATCGTCGTCGCCCGCGAGGCTATGCGCGCGTTCGCCTTCGAGGAACGGTACGTCGAACGGTGCCGCCATCGGGCCGACCGCCTCGAACATCAGCTCAGTCAACGCCTGCTGAACTTCGGTGCCCTTGATCTTCAGCATCGACGCTTCCGGCCCCGGACCGCGCCCGCCCGTCTCCGCGCTCACGACGCGCTGCACCGTAATCTCAAGCGCCATCATTTCGATTTCCAGATTCGCGACCTTCGCGGAGAACACCGGATCGTGCAGCAGCGGCTTGCCGTTTTTCTTCTGGTTCAGCGCGAGGCGCTTGAGGAATACGAGTTCGCGCTTCGATTGACCGACGCGTGCGATGCCGGTGCGCTCGTGGCCGAGCAGATACTTCGCATACGTCCAGCCACGGTTCTCATCGCCGACGAGATTCTCGACCGGCACTTTCACGTCTTCGAAGAAGACTTCGTTGACTTCGTGATCTTCGTCGAGCGTGATGATCGGACGCACGGTGATGCCCGGCGTCTTCATGTCGATCAGGATGAACGAGATGCCTTCCTGTTTCTTCGCGCCGCTATCGGTGCGCACGAGGCAGAACATCATGTCGGCGTGCTGGCCGAGCGTGGTCCACGTCTTCTGGCCGTTGACGACGTAGTGATCGCCGACGCGCCCGGCGCGCGTGCGCAGCGAAGCGAGGTCGGAGCCGGAGCCCGGTTCCGAATAACCCTGACACCACCAGTCGGTGCCGTCGAGAATACGCGGCAGATAGTGGCGCTTTTGCGCCTCGCTGCCGTACTTCATCAGCACAGGCGCCACCATCGACACGCCGAACGGCAACACCGAAGGCGCACCGATGCGCGCGCATTCTTCGTCCCAAATATGGCGTTGCGTCGGATTCCAGCCCGGGCCGCCGAACTCGGTCGGCCACGCGATCACCGACCAGCCGCGCTTGCCGAGCAGCTTGTGCCAGCTGGCGAAGTCTTCGCGGTTCAGACGTTTGTGGTTGAGTACCTTGTCGCGCAGCTCGTGAGGCAGATTGGCCTCGAGCCACGAACGGATGTCGGCGCGGAATGCGTCGTCGGCTTGGGAGTAATCCAGATTCATGCGCTATGTCTCCTGGCCGCGGCTGGACCGCCGCCGCCAGGAAGCCACCGCGCTTATTGCAGCGGTTCCTTCAGTGCGGCCGGGACCGGCAGCGGCATCACTTCGATGCCTTCCTCGACCAAGGCTTTCGCATCTTCGGGTGTCGTGACGCCCCGAATACTGCGTGCCGGCGCTTCGTTGTAGTGAATGCGCCGTGCTTCCTCGGCGAAGCGGTCGCCCACGTTCTCGGTCTTTTCCAGCACCTCGCGCAATGCGCGCATTGCGTGCGCCTGCCATTCAGCCGCGTTCGCCGGCGCGGAAGCCGCCGTCGCACCGGACAGGTTGAGCCGGGGCGCAGACGGCAAACGGCTCACTTCGGTCACACCGCAAATCGGACATTCGACCAGCTTGCGGGACAGCTGTGACTCAAAATCTTCGGCAGAAGCGAACCAGCCTTCGAACCGATGGCCGTGCGGACACGTTAAATCGAGGACCTTCATGTGGAATCGGGGCTTGCAATCAGTTTATCGCAAAATAGAAATTTGTGAACGATCGTTCGCAAAAATTTTAGCTTTTCATTAAGGGCGGGATGCGGACCCTCGATTGAGGGCGTGGGGCGATTCTAGCGCTTTGCGACAAACCCCGCCGAAGCGGCCCGAAATATCCGCCGTTCGCCGGGAAATTGCGGCCGGAAACGACAACGGCGGCCTTGCTGGCCGCCGTTCGACGTTCAATGTGGTCACCCAAAGACAGACCGCGATAACGGCCCGGCTCCGTGGTAGTCCCCCCGTTTTTAACGGGGCTCAGAAGTAGAGGTCATGCCGCGATGGGCAACTTCTGTTTCGGCGGTACGCCACCAATGGCCGTGTTCGGCCGCTCGTGATTGTA
>NZ_CAJQZC010000020.1 GCF_907164555.1 Paraburkholderia saeva | reverse complement strand
CGCTTATCAGCAGATCCCGAAAGATCCACCATCGCGTCCGCCATCAAGCGCCCACACTTATCGGCTGTTAATTTTTAAAGATCGGTCCGCATTCACCACCAAAACCGTGCCCCGCTTCAACCACCCGGCACCGCTTCGTTCTGCGTCGCTGCATCAGCAGCAGAGAAACGAGATTATGAAGAACGTTTGCTTCGTCGTCAACAGGTTTTTTTAACTTCGCTAACCTCTCAACCACCCGCAAAGCCTTGCCACAACTGGCTTCCCGCTTCCCCGCGCCTTCTTCTGAAAGCGCGAAAGAACGAGATTCTAGCCACCTCATCCGCGCCTTGCAAGCGTTATTTTTGAGAACCGGTTTGGGCTGGAAAAACGGCGCTCCGGAAGATTGAAGACGCGATCCCCGCGAGCGGGGATGCTATCGATCAGACTGTGACCTGCTTCTCCATCAGCCGCTCGACGATACGCAGAAAGTGGTCGATAGAGGGTGTGCTGCGGTTCGCCTCTTTCGCGCGATCGTCCCATTTGCGCAGACGTAAGGCGTCTTCCGCATAAGGTTTGGCGAGGAAGGCACGCGCTTCTTCGCTGCTATAGATACCGCCCTGCAATTCGAGGCTTCGCACGGAATCGGCCGACAGCTGACCGAAGTACGTCTCATCGATCGCGCACAGGCAGCGCTTGGCGTCCACATGCAGACGGATCGGTTCGAGCACCGCTTCCGGCAGCACGGGCCGCAGGAACGGCAACGCAAAATACTGATGCAGGTCGTCGATGCCCCGCTCCGTCGGCGTTTCGCCCTGCTGGTTCAGCAGGTGACCGAGGTCGTGCAGGAACGCCGCGGCGATCAGTTCGTCGCTCGCGCCCGCTTCCTCTGCGAGCGCGCCGCTCTGCAATGCATGCTCGAGCTGCGTGACCGGCTCGCCGCTATAGGCGATGTCGCCATATCGATCGAACAATGTGCGGATGTCGTCCAGACTTAATGCCACGCTCTTACTCCCACGGTAACGAAAACGTCTTGAGGTTCGTGAAGCTCTTCATCGCTTCCTGAACGCCTTCCTTGTAGCCAAGGCCCGAATCCTTGATGCCACCAAACGGCGTGAGCTCCGACCGGTAGCCTGGCACTTCCCATACGTTCACCGTGCCCACCCGCAGTTCGTTGACGAAGCGGAGGATCGCATCCTGCCGGTTCGTGCAGACGCCCGACGACAATCCGAACGCCGTGCCGTTGCTGATCCCGATGGCGTCGTCGAGCGTGTCGAACGTGATGATGGGCGACACCGGGCCGAACGTCTCCTCGCGCACGAGCGCCATCGACGGGTCGACCTGGTCGAGCACCGTCGGCGAATACAGCGCGCCGCGACGCTGGTTGCCCAAAAGTAGCCGCGCGCCCAGCGCGACCGCTTCGTTCACGCGCGACTCGAAGAACATGGCAGCGGCTTCATCGATAACGGTACCCATCTGGTTTGCCGCGTCGAATGGATCGCCGTAAGACCAGGCGCGGGTTTTCTCAACGACCAGTTCGGTGAAACGCGCCGCGACGCTCTTTTGCACAAGCATGCGTTTGACTGCCGTGCAGCGCTGCCCCGAGTTCTTATATGAGCCTTGCACCGCCAGCGTGGCTGCGCGTTCGAGGTCGGCGTCTTCGAGCACGATCAGCGGGTCGTTGCCGCCGAGTTCCAGCACAACGCGTCGGTAGCCGGCGCGGGCAGCGATGTGTTTGCCGATCGCGACACCGCCCGTGAACGTCACAAGCTCGGCGTGCGGGTTGGTCACGAGTTCATCAGCGATTTCGCGCGGGTCGCCAGTGATGACCTGCAGCATCGGTTCGGGCAAACCGGCTTCATACAGGATGTCCGCGAAATAGTACGCAGACAGCGGCACTTTCTCCGATGGCTTCAGCAACACGCAGTTGTTCGTCGCGATTGCCGGCGCCACCTTATGCGCGACCTGGTTCATCGGATGGTTGAACGGCGTAATCGCAACGATCACACCCGCAAGCGGCTCGCGCTGCGTGAACACTCGACGTTTCTTGCCATGCGGTGTGAGATCGCACGAAAAGCTCTGGCCGTCGTCGCGCAACGCCTCGATCGACGAAAACTTCAGCACGTCCGCGACGCGCCCAATTTCGTAACGCGAATCCTGCTTCGACAGGCCGGATTCGCGCGAAATCAGATCCGACGCTTCTTCTGTGCGTTCGCGCAGCAGTGCGGCAGCACGCTCAAGAATCTGCGAGCGCTCATAGCGCGTGAGCTTTGCCTGATAGGCAGCCGCGTATTCGAACGCAGTACGCACGTCGTCCACACTGGCGAGCGGCACCGTGCCCACGCGCAGCCCCGTATAAGGATCGAATACATCGAGCGTGCGCTCGCGCATCGCCCGCTCGCCGTTCAGACGCAGCGCTTCGGCACGAAACGCGGGGTGATCCTTATGCGAGAGCGCATTCATGATTTCACCACGTGGTTGAGCGCAAGATCGAAGATGTCGAAATTGCGCAGGCGACGGCCCTCTGTCGCGGCGCTATCGATCCGTCGATTGAACAGCAGCGGTACCGTCTGCTCGGACAAACCACCATGCGAGCGCAGCGGCACCGTCAGACCAGACAGATCGTGCTGCTCGCGGCGCGTGCCGAGCACGACGTTGCGCGTGCTGACCACGACGATGTCGCCTACGCGGTCGTTCGGCAATTCGAAGCGCTCGCACGCAGCCTTGTTATCGAGCACGACCTCGACGCCCGGCAAACCGCCAATGCGCTCGATGATCTGTGCCGCGCTGACGTCACGCGGCAGATACACGGTCGCGAACGAACCGAGCGCGCCGTGATGAACCACGTACGGATCGGTGATCGGCAAAATCACGCGCGTGGTCTGCTCGCCGAGCCATTCGTCCAGCACGTCCTGCAGGTAGATCACGTTGGGCTCGCCCGTTTCCGGATCGTGCTTTGCGTTCATGCCGTGATCGGCGGTCAGCGCAACGACCCAGCCGAGTGCGTCGAGCTTCGCGAGGTAGCCGTCCATCATCGCGTAGAACGCGTTGGCGCCTTCGGTGCCCGGTGCGGACTTGTGCTGCACGTAGTCAGTGGTCGACAGATACATCAGGTCGAGCTTGCGGGTTTCGGCGAGCCGCACGCCCGCCGCGAACACGAATTCCGACAGCCCCGCGCTATACACATCCGGCACCGGCAGGCCCACCAGATCGAGCACGTTGTCGATGCCGTTTTCCTCAAGCGTCACGCTGTCGGCCTTTTCGGCGGAAAAGCAGATGCCTTTCATCTGCCAGCCGAGCAGCCGGCGCAGCTTGTCTTTGGCTGTGACGACCGCCACCTTCGCGTCCATTTCGGACGCCGCGGCGAGCAATGTGCCGGCGCGCAGATACGCCGGGTCGTTCATCATGACTTCGGCGCCCTTGCCGCCGTTTGCATCCGGATCCCAGAAATAGTTGCCGCAAATGCCATGCACGGAAGGCGGCACGCCACACACGATCGACAGGTTGTTCGGGTTGGTAAAGGACGGAATCACGCAGTCGCCCTTGAAGGCTGCGCCGCCCTTCAGCATCTTGCCGATGAACGGTGCGACGCCGGCCGCGACCGCGGCCTCCAGATAGTCGTATTCGCAACCATCGACACATACGACGACAACCGGCGTCGATGGAAAGGCGTACTGGCGGCCGTTGGCTTCGAAACTGCGTTGAGTCTGGTTTGACATCGTCTTCATCCATTCGCGTCGATCACGCGCGTTCTTCATCAGTCGAGACTGGAGCGGCCGGTACGCCTGAGCGCATTGACCGCTCTCCAGCCGGTTCACAAGCTTGATGCGCACGCTGGCGGCCACCGTTCACATGCGCGCGCATCAGCGCTGCCGCATGTTCCGCGTCACGCGCGGCAAGCGCCGCGAGGATCGCGCGGTGCTCGTCCAGCGAGCGTTCCATCGCGTCGTCGTGCGCGACCAGCGCCGCACGCCGGAACAGATTCAGTTCGCCAACCAGCCGCCTGTACGTCTCGTACAGCTTGCCGTTGCCCGTCGCGGCCACGATCGTGTCGTGAAACGCGACATTGGCACGCGTGTACGCGTCTTCATCCTGTGCGGCGAGCGCCCTTTGCATGCTCTCCAGCAAGCCGCGCAGCGTCGCGAACTGCTTTCCGTCGAGACACACCGCCAGCATCCGGCACGCCGCTTCTTCCAGCACCGCGCGCACGGCGTAAATCTCATCGGCTTCGGCGAGCGTCACGGTGCGCACGAAGACGCCCCGGTTTTTCTCGGTCCGCACCAGCCCGGCCTGCTCCAGCGCGCGGAACGCTTCCCGCACCGGCCCGCGCGACACCTGCAGGCGCGCGGCCCAGTCGGCTTCGTTGAGCTTGTCGCCGGGCGTCAGGTTGCCGTCGGCAATCTGACGCTCGATTGCGTCGCGCACCAGTGTGGTCAACGAATGCCTGCGGACCACGTCAATGGCATCGACGGCAGCGTTTGGCATATTTTCGGTCATTTCGACATTTTTTGCCACATCGATATGCGTGATGCGCCAAAGAAGGCGCATCACTGGAAAATTTTTGAACGGCGGCCGGTCAGTCCACGCGACGGCGTGGGACGCGAGCGGCGATCAGCAGCAACGCAGCGAGCGAAACGAGCAGAAGAATCAGGGAAAGTGCGGACGCAGGCAGGTAGTAGCCACGTTCGACCTGGCCAACGACGACGATCGGCACGGTGGCGAAGCCCGGCGGATAAACGGTCAGCGTGGCGCCCAGTTCACCGAGCGACAGCGCAAAGCCCAGCGCGAGACTCGCGCGGATGGCCGGCACGAGTTGCGGCAGCACCACACGACGCAGCACCATCGAAGGCGGCGCACCGAGACTCGCCGCCGCTTCGCGCAGGATGGTCAATTCAGGCCGCAGCGCGGCGCTCGCACACCGATAGCAGAACGGCAGCACGAGCGCGAGCTGCACGAACACGACGATCGCAGCCGAACTCGACAGATCGACCGGCGCCTTGTGATACGCGATCAACACGGCAAGGCCGAGCACGACGCTCGGCACGCCGTTGGGCATCATCGCAATCGTGTCGACGAACGCGCCCAACCCGCGGCGATCGCGTCCTTCGAGCGCGAGCGCCAGCCACAAGCCCAGCACCGTGCCCAGCACAGCCACGCCGAAGCCGATTTCGAGGCTGGTGGTGAGTGCATCGAAATCGCTGGAACCGAGGCGTTCGAACCAGCGCATGCTGAAACCGTCAGGCAGGATCGTGCCCGACCAGTGCGCCGCGACGCTCGAGAGCGCAACCACGCCCACCGGCAATACGAACAGCCAGAAACACAGCAGCGCAGCAAGACCGAGGAATACGGAGCCCATCATGCGCACGACGATGTTGCGCTTCACCGGCCGGACCCGGTGATGGATGGCCGGCAGCGGAACCGGATCGAGTTCAGCGTCCATTGCCGGCACCTCCTGCCTTGCGTCGGTTGACCTGGCGATACAGCGCGTACAGCGACAGCGACATCGCGAGCATGACGACAGCACCCGCCGCCGCAGTCGGCAGATCGAGGTCGACGGTTGCCGAACTGTAGATCGCGACGGGCAGCGTGATCAGATGCGCGCTGCCGAGCACGAGCAGAATGCCGAACTCGTTTAACGTCAGCAGGAAACAGAGAATCGTGCCGGCCGCGATGCCGGGCCACGCAAGCGGCAGGATCACGCGAAACGCGACCATCCAGCCGTGCGCGCCGAGGCTGCGCGCCGCTTCGATCAGACGCATGTCGAGCGTGGCGAATGAAGCGAGCGTCGGTCGCACGACGAACGGCGCGTAAAACACGACTTCAGCGAGAATCACGCCGCCGATGCCAAACAGAAAGTCGAGCGGCGGGTTCTCCAGATGGAAGAGCCGTTGCAGCCCAATGCTGACCGAGCCCTGCGAGCCGTACAGGAAGATCAGCGTGAACGCGACGAGAAACGATGGAAACGCCACGAACAGTTCGAGGAAGCGGGTCACCATCCGCGCGCCGGGAAACGGCTTGAAGAACAGCAGCGACGCCAGCGCAACGCCCAGCAGCGAAGCGAGCCCGGCGCTTGCGAACAGGATCCACAGCGTCGTACCCACAACGCCACGCGTCTCCGGATTCTGGAAGAACTGCGCATACGCGTGAACGCCGAACCCGTGCGGACCGGAGAGGCTCAACAACACGAGCCGCACGAGCGGATACACCACGAGCGGCCCCAGTATGACGACGAGGAGGAACAGCAGATGCCATTGCGCCGCGCGCTCGCGACGGCGCACCGCCGCCCGGTGTGCCGCGCCGCTGGCCGCCCGATGTGCGTCGGCGAGCGCTTCAGGGCTGGATAAGGACGACATCGTCAGCCTCGTAGTGCAGTGAAATGCGCGCGCCCTTCTCCGGCATCATGCCGTGGCCGCGCTGCATCTGGACCAGAACGGGATCGTTCGGCATGGCGTCGAGTGTGACCGATACCGACAACACCGCGCCGTACCATTCCACCGAAGCGATCGTGCCGTGCAGCTGGCCTTCACCCAGCGGCACGATGCGCATGCTCTCGGGGCGCAGACACGCGACGCGCTCACGCTCGTTGTAGCGCGCGTCGCCCATCGCGAACGCGACCTTCGGCGGCAGCAGGTTCGCCGCGCCCAGATAGCGCGCGACAAACGCATCGTTCGGCGTGTCGTACAGCTGTTGCGGCGTGCCGAGCTGCGCGATGCGGCCGTCGCGCATCAGGAGCGTCCGATCGGACAGCACGAGCGCGTCGTCCTGATCGTGCGTCACGCAGACGATCGTCAGGTTCGGCAGCCGCTCATGCAGCGACTTGAGTTCAGAGCGCACCGACGCGCGCAGATTGGCGTCGAGCGCGGATAGCGGTTCGTCGAGCAGGAGCACGTCCGGCTCGATCACGAGCGCACGCGCCAGCGCGACGCGCTGCTGCATGCCGCCCGACAACTGCGCCGGCATCACGTGCCCGGCATCGCCCAGCTGCACGAGCTTGAGGGCATCGGCGACGCGGCGCGCGATGTCCTTCGAGGGCGTGCGCCGGGCCTTCAGCCCGAACGCAACGTTCTCATATACAGAGAGATGCGGAAAAAGCGCATAGCTCTGGAACAGCAGGCCCAGATTGCGACGATGCGGCGGGACATGCGTCAGATCGCGACCCGCGACCGTCAACGTGCCCGCCAGTCCGTCGGCTTCGATGAAACCGGCGATAAAGCGCAGCAGCGTCGTCTTGCCGCAACCGCTGCGCCCCAGCACGGTCAGCAGTTCGCCGCGCTGGATCGTCAGCGACAGATCATCGAGCACCGTGCGCGAACCGAAGCGCACCGTCAGATGATCGATCTGCACGCCGCCCGGCGTGCCCGAACGCGCATCGCCGAGCGCGTCCGGTTCGGCGCCAAGCGCGCCTGGATGAGCAAGACTGGCCGTATTCACCGGTTTCATCCTCCAACTCTGGATAGTGCTAGTAAAGGACCGTGTATTACTTCGGCTTGACGACTTCGATCTGCTTGCCCGACGTGCCGATCACGTCGTTCTTCCAGCGTGCCGTCCAGTCAGCCTTCTTCGCCATCACCTGGTTCCAGTCCACCGGAATCACCTTCACGCCAGCCGTCGCCTTCTTCACGATTTCGCCGTTCTTGCCGGTGAGCGCCACGTCCGTGCGGCCCGGGATACCGAAGATATCCGGCACCTTCGACTGCACTTCCGTCGACATCAGATAGTCGATCAGCTTCTTGCCGCCAGCCTGGTTCGGACCGTTCTTGATCAGGCCGATGGCGTACGGCAGCTGGAACGTCGTCGGCTGGCCGCCTTCGTGCGCGAGGAAAATCGGCTTGAGCGACAGGCCGCCGTTCGCGGCGTCGTCCAGATCCATCTGCAGGTCGCCGTTCGCGAGCGCGATTTCGTTACGCGAGAGCAGCACGTCGAGATAACCCGTGCCCTTCGTGTGGAACTTCGCGCTTTGTTCCAGCTTCTTCAGGTAGTCGAACGCCTTGTCTTCACCCATCAACGACGTTGTCAGGATGATCACGGCCATGCCGTCGCCCGCTGTCGCCGGGTTCGAATACGCCACCTTGCCGGCGTAATCCGGATGCAGCAGGTCGGCAAACGTCTTCGGCTGGGTCTTCGTGACTTCCGGATTGATCGCGAACGTGAAATAGTTGTTTACGAACGTCGCCCACGAGCCGTCCGACGCCTTCGAGATCGCCGGCACGTTCTTGTAGTTCACGCTTTCGTAGCTCTGCAGGAGGCCCGCCTGGCCCGCCTGCTGGATGAACGGCGGCAGCGTGACGATCACGTCGGCCTTCGGCGCATCCTTTTCGATCGTCGCGCGGTTCACCACTTCGCCGCTACCGGCCGTGACGATGTTGACCTTCACGCCTTCCTTCTTCTCGAACGCCGGCAGCACGTCCTTGTAAAGGTTCTCAAGGCCGTCGGCCGTGTACAGCACCACGGCGTCGGCCGCGTGCGCCTGCATGGCCGCGCCGCCGAACGCCGCTGCGGCCACAAGTGCCGGAAGCAGTTTGCGGACGATGCCGGCCTTCGTGTGAAGTTGATTCTTCTCTGTCATGTCGCTCTCCGAAAGGCAAAAACCAGACGGTCGGGAAAACCCCATACCTGTTGTCATTGCAACGGCTTGACGCCGTGCCCGTTTTTTTTGCATTGCCACAGCCAGATTGCAGATTGCTAACAACCTTACTGATTCATTTCCAGCGAGACGTCCGGCCGACGGAATCTTCCGCAACCCCATGCCTTGCCTCACCGGGCACGGCAAGAATCACAGGTTTCCGTGACAGCGGCATGACTATTTTCACGAATTCCAAAAAATGACACAATTCGCCAATAATATACATATCGCCTGTACACACAAGCTGTACATTTCATCTGACTACGGAGGTTGTGTGATTCTCGGAAACGATCCAATCCTGCTGACGCCGGGGCCGCTTTCGACCTCGCCCGAAACCCGCCAGGCCATGTTGCGTGACTGGGGATCGTGGGACGCTGCCTTTAACCAGATGACGCAGACTGTCTGCACCGACCTGGTCGAAATCGTACATGGCGAAAATGACTACGTGTGCGTGCCGATGCAAGGCAGCGGCACGTTCGCCGTGGAAGCCGCCATCGGCACGCTGGTGCCGCGCAACGGTTGCGTGCTCGTGCCGAACAACGGCGCGTACTGCACGCGGATCATCAAGATCCTGCAGCGCATGGGCATCGCGTACGTCGAGCTTGCGCTGCGCGAGGACGAACCAGTGAGCGCCGCTGCGATCGAAGATGCGTTCAATGGCGACACGCGCATCACGCATGTTGCGCAGGTGCATCTGGAAACGAGCGCCGGCCTGCTGAATCCCCTCGATGACATCGCCGCGCTGTGTCAGCGTCATGGCAAAAGCCTGATCGTCGACGCGATGAGTTCGTTCGGCGCGCTGCCCATCGATCTGCGCAAAGGCGGCATCGACGCACTCGTGTCGGCGAGCGGAAAGTGCCTCGAAGGCGTGCCGGGCATGGGCTTCGTGATCGTGCGACGCAGCGTGCTGCTGGCAAGCGAGGGCCAGTCGCCTTCGCTCGCGCTCGATCTGCATGACCAGTACACGTACATGCAGAAGACCACGCAATGGCGTTTCACGCCGCCGACGCACGTCGTCGCCGCGTTGCGCAACGCGCTCGACCGCTTTATCGCCGAAGGCGGCCAGCCGGCACGCGGCGCGCGTTACCAGCAGAACTGCAAGACCCTGGTCGACGCGATGAAGACGCTCGGCTTCGAGCCGTTCCTCCCGGCCGAGGTCCAGGCGCCCGTGATCGTCACATTCCACGCGCCAAAAGACCCGGCGTGGCGTTTCGCGGACTTCTACGCGGCCGTACGCGACGCCGGTTACGTGCTGTATCCGGGGAAGCTGACGCAGGTGGAAACGTTCCGCGTGGGCTGCATCGGCGCGATCGACGCCAACGAACTGCACAACGCGGTGGCGGCAATCGACCGCTCGCTGAAAAAGCTGGGCGTGCGCGTGCGCTGACGGCAGGCGCGTCGGTGAAATGCAGGGCAAGGCCGCAGGAATCCCGGTGCCTCAGGCGATCAGGATTTCCGGGCCGCGCGTCGCGATCGCCTTCGCCAGCGCGCGGTCCGGAGCAAGTTCGGTCACGAGATAGCGGGCCGATTCGAAGCCGTTGATCCGCACGGGCGTGACGCGGCCGAACTTGGAGTTGTCCGCAACAACGATCACCATGCCCGCCGCCGCGATCATCCGGCTGCGCACTTCCGCGGCCATGCGCGAGTAATCGGTGAGCCATGCGTCGTTCGAAATGCCGCCCGCACCGATCAGCGCGAAATCCGCGTGGTACTGGCTCAACTGGTGGATCGTATCGAGGCCGAACGTGGCGTCTTCGAGCTCGGACAGTTCGCCGCCGAGCACCGTCACACGGTTGTCGTTGCGTCTGCCGAGCAGCAATGCGATGCGCCAGTCGTTCGTGTAGACGGTCAGACGGTGCCGGTCGGTCAACGCGCGCGCGACGGCCTGCGTCGTACTGCCCGAATCGATGATGACCGATGCGCCGTCCGGAATGAACTGCGCGGCCCGTTCGCCGATCGCGCGCTTGGCGCTGGCGTTGGCCGCTTCGCGCGTGTCGAGATCGGGCTCGCGCCGGTCGCTGGACAGCGCGCCGCCGTGGGTCGTCACGATCAGGCCGCGATCGGCCAGCGTGTTCAGATCGCGCCGGATCGTTTCGCGCGACACGTTCAGTTCGCGAACGAGTTCAGCAACCGACAACGCGCCGTTCCTGGCGACCTGCGACAAAATGTATTGATGACGTTGTTCTGCGAGCATCGCTTGGGGTGCCGGGCTGACGGCACACGTGAGTTCGGAAGGCCGGCGTATTGTATTACGCGATCCGCCGGAACGCTCCGCGGCGTGTGCTTCCCTGCTACCCTGAACGCTTCCGCGATGCATCGTCGATGCGCGCTCCGTCAAACGAACTGCCGATGCGCCCCCTGTTTCGCCGATTCCTGCTGCTGTTCCACGCATTGCGCTACGGCGCGCGGCTCATCTGGCTCGCGGCGCCGGAACACCACAAGCTGCGCTGGGCCGCGACACTTGTAAGCCGTCTGCATGGATCCGACAACGCGCGCGCGCGCGTGCACGGCGCGTTGCCGCAGCTCGGTCCGCTCGCGAGCGCGTTTGCCGCCGCGCTCGTCGAACATCCGGAACTCGCGAACGGCACGCTGCACGACGCGATCGACGCCATCGACCACATGCAGGCGCCGCTGCCGCCGCAGGAAGTCGAACGTGCGCTGGAAGCGGCTTTCGGACGTCCGCTTGCCACACTGTTCGCCTCGATCGATCTCACGCCGGTCCGCAACGGCTTTGCCGAACAGACGCACGTCGCCCGTTTGATCGAGCCCGTCGACGGCCACTGCAACGTGTCGCTCAAGCTGCTGCGCCTCGCCGAAGTCGAACAGATCGGCGACGAGGCCGCGATCCTGCGCTGGGTCGCGCGCTGGCTCGAAAAGCTCTCCGGTACCGCGCGCCATCTGCAATTGCGCTCGCTCGCCGCATCGTTTACGCAGGAGTTGCTGCGCCGCTTCGATCTACGCGCCGAAGCCGCCAATCTCAGCCAGACCGGCCATCACTTCGATCGCGACACGCGGATCGCCGTGCCGGCCGTCATCTGGGATCTGTGTACGCCCACCACGCTCGTCGTGCAGCGCATCGATACCCTTTCCGTCGCGAACATCGTCGGATTGCACGCGCATCACATCAAGCTCGCGACGCTCGCCGCGCATATCGTCGAAGTAGTCAGCGAACAGGCGTTCGAGCACGGTTTCTTTCACGCGGCGCTCGACGCCGAACGGGTGCGCGTGAGTATTGAAACCGATACGCTTGGGCGCCTCGTCCTGGCCGATTTCGCGATCATGTCGAGTCTCTCCGCGCAGGAGCGCCATTTCTTTGTTCATGGCGCGAGCGCGCTATTCGAGCAGGAATACGGACACCTCGCCGACCTGCACCGCGACGCCGGTCACGTGCCGCCGGGCACCCGCACCGAGGTGCTCGAAGCGGAACTGCGCACCCGCGCGGAAGCGCATTTCGCAGACGAACCTGAAGCGCGATCCGCCGGCGCGCTGTTTCATCATCTCCTGCACGCGGTACAGCCGTTCGAGGGCAACGTGTCCACGCGGCTCGCGAACGCGCAGCGCTCGTTCGAGCAGGCGGAGACGCTGGCGCGTGCGCTTCATCCCGGCGTCGATACGTGGAACATCGCCCGTCGCACGCTGGCTGCCATCGCGCGGCGGGATCTCGGACATCAAGGCTGGATCAGGCGGATTTCGCAGGAACTGCCGCACCTCGCGCATATCGTGCCGCGCATGCCACAGCTGGCCGTGCGCTACCTCCAGCATCAGCACGAGCAGTCGCACGCGCAGCACGATGCCGAATTCGCACGCGAACTGGGCCGCGAAATCAGGCGCACGCGCGTGCTGCTGTGGGCGTGCGCCGTCGGCGGCGCCGTGCTGGGCGCCGGCGCGATTCTGCTCGCGCAATAACGCCGGTGGAACTTCAGGCGCGGATTGCCCGACGTCCGCGCAAGAGTGCAGCTTCGAACAAGACGCGCACTCAAGCCGTGGACCACACTGCGATCTTTATCCGTCGCGAGCTGTTCGTCGTTCCATGTCCGTACTCATCACCTCCGTGCTGTTCGTCGTCCTGTGGTCGACGGGTTTCGTCGTCGCCCGCGCGATCACGCCGTTCGCCGATCCGAATCTCTATCTGCTGGCGCGCTTCGGCGGAACCGCCGTTCTGTTCACACTCGTCGCACTCGTGACGCGTGCCGTGTGGCCGCGGGGCTGCGATCTGGGCAAGCATCTGCTCGCCGGTGCGTTGCTACAGGGCGTGTATCTCGGCGCGGGGTACTGGGCCGTCGCGCAGGGGCTGAGCGCCGGCGTGATGGCGCTGCTTGGCGCGCTCCAGCCCTTGCTGACCGCGGCCGTCGCCGCGCCGCTCTTTGGCGAACGGCTCTCCCGGCGCGGCTGGAGCGGCATGGTGCTTGGCCTGACCGGTGTCGCGCTCGTGCTCGAGCCCAAGCTCGCCGCAGCCGGCGCACCCGTGCCGCATGGCAGCGCGCCGCCGTGGCTCGTCATCGTCATTTCGATACTCGCGGTCGTCTCGATCACGGCGGGGACGCTGTTTCAGAAGACGTCGCTTGCGAAGGCCGACATACGCAGCGCGAGCGCTGTCCAAAACCTGGGCGCGGCCGCCGTCGCCGCGGTGCTGGCGCTCCTGCTCGGCGAACACCGCTGGATTCCTTCCGCGCAGCTCTGGGCATCGATTGCGTGGGGCGTCGTCATGCTGTCGGGTGTCGGCGTGACGCTGCTCGTGTGGATGGTCAGGCGCGGCGACGCCTCGCGCGCGACGGCGCTGCTCTTTCTCGCGCCGCCGCTTGCCGCGCTCGAAGGCTATATCGGTTTCGGGGAAATGCTGCAGCCCGTGCAGATCGCCGGGTTCATGTTTGCGCTCGCGGGGGTCTGGCTCGCGCGGTCCTGAGCGTCCGGCCTCAGTCCGCTTTGTCGCCGCCGGCCGGCACTTTTGCGTGCGCCTTGCTGCCCGGCGCCGGCGACCACGCGGGGCGCGTCTTGCGCTGCGAATCGACCACGACGATATAGCGTCCCGCCCACGGCGTCGGCTGCCGGTCGGAGTGCAAAACCCAGAGTGGGCTGCCGGAAGCGACGAGCGCTTCGTATTCGGCGTCGAGAATGCCGTGATGATCGAGAAACACGTTCAGCGACGCCGGAATGCGCACGCATCCCTTCGAATGCTGGATGCCCAGTAAAGGCTCCAGCCGGTCAGGATCGGTTGCATGCATCTGAAAGCGCATCTGCGACACACCGCCTTTTCCCCAGCCGCGCTCGCCTTCGGCCCAGCCCAGATCGAAAATGCGCATATCGCGTTTACCGTAACCGCGAATGCCGTTCTGGTTCATCGTGCCTTCGGCGCGAAAATCCATGTTGTCGGGCGTATGTTCGAATACGCCGAGCGGCGTGATGAAATGATCGAATTCCCCGGGGCGCCCCGTCGCGACCGGCGACGCGCCGATCATCTGCCAGTTATCGGCCGGCGCGGCGCGAAAATAGATGAAGAGCGCCTGCACGTTGGCGTTGCGGTCCACCAGCACCACATATTCGCCCGACAGTCCGCCCAGATCTTTTGCTGCCAGCGCCGCCTGCAGACGCGTGCCGTACGCTGCCTGATCCGCCGCCGGAACCTTCAGGCGACGGGTGACCTCGCGCGCGAACACATTGCGCATCAGAAGCGCGCGGCGCGGATCGACCATGCGGGCGGCATCGGATGCCGCAACCGGTGCTGGCGGCGCTGAGGATGCCGGCGCGGCCGGCGCCGCGGGAAGCAGCGGCGGCATCGGCATTGACGCTGCGCCACTGGCCGGCACTGCGACATCCGAGGCAGGGCTGGCGGCAAACGCGAGCACGCACGACAATGCACACACCGAAGCCATGGTCGCGTGGCTCATCCAGCGATGATGCCTGTCGACAGGTCGAGCCTTACCCCGCCGGGCGGCAGCGCCCGCTATTTCACGTTTCGTTTCAGCCTGATCGGGACATGTATCGATGTTCATCTCGTCATTTTTGGGCAAGCCCTTTATTGAATGCATCTCTATCAAGCAGCACGTGACGGGCCCAGACATATTATCCGGCTTCCTCGTCGCCATGGCCGGCGATTGATTGCCCGGCGGCGAACGGGATTCTGACCACCGCCGCCGATTGACCGATTGACCGATTGACCGATTGACCGATTGACCGATTGACCCGATCCCTGCGCGATAACCGCAAGACGAATACCGTTAGATACGCAAAAGGAAAACCGATGACTCTGACCGACGCTGCCCTGCTTCAACGACGCATCATCGAAGAAATGCACGTCGCGGCGCATTTCGATGCGGCGGCAGAAATCGAACGACGCGTCGCGTTTCTCACGCGCTATCTGCGCGACAGCGGATTGAAAACCTATGTACTCGGCATCAGCGGCGGCGTCGATTCGACGACTGCGGGGCGGCTCGCGCAACTCGCCGTCGAACGTCTGCGGGCCGACAATCACGACGCGCGCTTCATCGCCATGCGCCTTCCATACGGCACGCAACACGACGAAGCGGACGCCCAGCAGTCGCTGGCATTCATCCGCGCCGACGAAAATCTGACCGTCGACATCAAGCCTGCCGCCGATGCCATGCTCGCCGCCCTGATCGCAGGCGGCACGCCGTTCAAGGACGCCGCGCATCAGGACTTCATCCACGGCAACATCAAGGCGCGCCAGCGGATGATCGCGCAATACGCAGTGGCCGGCGCGCGGACTGGCGTCGTGATCGGCACCGACCACGCGGCTGAATCTGTGATGGGGTTTTTTACGAAGTTCGGCGACGGCGGCGCCGATGTCTTGCCGCTCGCGGGACTGAACAAGCGCCGGGTACGTGCACTCGCCCGCGCGCTCGGCGCCACGGACACCGTCGCGTCGAAGATACCCACGGCGGATCTGGAGACGCTGCGTCCGCTACGCCCCGACGAAGATGCATACGGCATCACTTACGAATACATCGACGACTTCCTGGAAGGCAAACCCGTCAGCGACGTGGTATACGAGACCGTGTTCCGCTTCTATCACGCAACGCGACACAAACGGGCCCTGCCCTACACGCCATTCGACTGGCCCTCGAACGACTAGCCAGAAAGCACAATGCGCATCGGCACTGACGTGACGATGCGCATTGCCTGCGAACTGGAGAGAACCGGACGATCAGGAGATCGTGACGGCGCGCCTCACTGCTGCTGCCGCTTGTCGGGCTCGTCGCCAAACAGCGAGGAACTGGCTTCGAGCGCGACGCCGTTCATGTGGAGCGCATGTACCTGGCGCGCAATAACCTCACCCACATACGGCACGCTGGCATCCAGCTCGACGACCGCATAGACAGCGGGCGTCCCCACCTCATACACTTCGACTTCGGACGCGTAGTGCCCTAACTCCTTCTTGAGAAAATCACGTACTTGCTGCTCAGTACATGACTCCGGAAAATTCCTGACGGTGAGATTCATGGCGAACCATGATTAACGGGTGCGGTGCTCACTACTGCGCACACGAACAGGCTGCAGACGTTCACGCCTGCTTTTCGCAGCTGCATGACGGATAATCGCCGCGCCGAGCAAAGCCACCGAGATATAAAGAATAGCCATTTCAAATCTCCCCTTTGCATTTCGTCCTGATGTCAGGATAGTCAGAACCTGCTTCAAATGCGATGCGACAATTTGCCTTGACGTAAATCGCGACCGGCATTCCCAGCCGCGACAAGGCGCCCGGCCTCATTCAAAAAACGGAATGCTCTGTTGACCCTGACGTGCCTTGCTCATATGACCGCAAGACGTTTAAATGAACTGTACCTGATTGAACGACAAAAAAAATAGCAAGAACAGTTTTTTTCTGGCCCGTCAAACAGGGCCGAAACGGGGGTAGCCACGGCCATTTGCCAGAAAACGGGCGTTGCGGCTGGATATCGAGGTTGTACAGGTTGTTTTACGGGGCGGCCAATGTGTGCATCGAATGCGACACGTTGGCATCGTCCGCCGCCATGCGGTGGGCGAACGTGAGGAAAAGGGCCGCACACGGGTTGAATGCCGCGGCGGACCCTTGCCAGACTGTCGCGTGCGTCGCGTTTTTGATGCGCGTGTGCAGTAACAAGCGAGGCGGCGGGCTGACTTGCGTCAGCTCGCCGTTTCTATTTGCGCCCCGCTTTCAGTTCCTGTTACGCGCCTGCAGGGACCGGATGCGCATCATCGCACCCGTATTCGCCACCGCCGATTCGTACATCTTCGCGAGGTCCGCCTTAAGCGCCGTACGCGATCCGCCGTCGAGATAAATCATGTGTCCCGACGGATAAAAACGCGCCGAAAGATTCTGACGGACCTGATTGCTGACGAGCGGCATTTCCTGCAGATCGAGGATGGTCTGGTAGAACGGAGTGACAAAGTCATAAAACCCGTTCGCGGACAGGACCTTCAGATCGACGTTGAGTGCCATCACCGCAGCCAGATCGCCTGCCGTGTACAGCACGACATTGCCTTTCGAATCAACGCCCTTCTGCGCCCCTGTCGGATCAATGTGGCTGAAATCCCAGTTAGCGAACGCCTGATCGTTGAGATCGGTGAACGAGGAATTCGACGTGAATTTCAACTGTTCATTCAGATAAACGTTCCACATTGCGGTGTACACACCCGTGACGGCAGTCATCGTGGGATCGTTGCCACCCGAGTTCGGGTCGATCTTGCCTGCGATGCCCGTTTCGATGCCGGTAACGCGGCCGTCGTACTCCCCGAGGGCGAGCCCTTTCGATTTCAGCAACGTGGTCAGGAAAAGCGAATTGCCGCGACTGTCGTAGGCCGCGATATCGAGGCTCCACGCCAGCAACGTTGTCTTGTCGATGCCGGTGTATTCGCTCAGCTTCTCGACGGTCGCGTTGTCGGTCGTCGGGAACTTGCGCAACGCGGCCAGGTAATCGGTTCGCGCGAACTGGGCCACTTCTTCAGCGAACGCGCCAAGATCGGTCGGCGTTGGCGCGACGCCGAGCTTGCGGTGATACCAGGCGTCGGCGGCCGCGGTGGGCAGCGCACCGACAGGGTTGCCCGCCTGGGTGTAATCGAGAATCGACGATTGCAGCGTAATGCCGTTCAGATCGACGCCGTCTTCGTGCAGGCGGTACGCGAGGACGCAACTGCGCGCGGTGCCGTACGATTCGCCGAACAGGAACTTCGGCGAATTCCAGCGGCTGTTCTTCGTCAGAAAACGCTTGATGAACTGCTTGATCGAATCGGCGTCCTGATCCACGCCCCAGAAATCGCGGTTCTTATGCGGTGCGATGGCCGCCGAATAACCCGTGCCGACCGGGTTAATGAACACAAGGTCGCTTTTGTCGAGGAGGCTGTCCGGATTGTCCTCCATTGCATACGGCGCCGGCGGCGTAAACCCCGGCATCGATGTCTTGATCCGACGTGGCGCGAACGAACCCAGCAGCACGAACACCGACGACGATCCCGGGCCGCCGTTATAGAAAAACGTCACGGGCCGCGTTTCTTCCTTCTGGTTGTCCTGTGTGAACGCCACGTAGAACATCTTCGCACTTGGCAGCGAACTGCTCGAATCGACCGTGACGAGGTGACCAGCCGTGGCGGTGTAGTTGATCCTGCGCCCACCTATCGTGGCGGTGTGCTTCGTGATTGCTGCGTTTTCGGTGCTGTCGGTGACAGAATCGTCCGGACCGTTGCCGTACGCGACCGGGTCGAAGAACGGTTTGTCTCCTGCCCGATGCGGCACGGCCGCCGCCAACGGCGACTGGGACGCCTCTGAATTGTGCGGCGACTGCGAACTGCCTGAAGCTGACTCGGGATTCGTCATGATCGCTCCATGGGATTCGTTAGCTTCTTGTGAAGTCATGCAAGGTGCTACCCATCATCGACGCAAGCGGGCTATCCGCGCCACCTCTTCGTGACCGACTCACAACCCGCTCGCAAAACTATAGTGCTGCCGCCACTTTCTTTCCATCGGGGCTGCCGAGACCTGTGCACGCGTCCCATCCGGGGCCCGCGGAAAAGCTGCCGTTGTTGCCCTGCGTGATGTCGTTGCAGACACCGTGCGCCTTATAGAGCTTCGGATTCACAAATCCGGCGGGCTGCCCCTTAGCCGAGTTGATACGCGCGATCAGAGCGGCCCAGAGCGGCGCCACCGCGCTCGTGCCGCCGACCACCGTGCGTGCGCCGTCGATCAGGACATCGTAGCCCGTGGTGGGCGATGCATCGCCCGCCACATCGGGCACACCGCGCCCGCTGAGTGCCGTCTTGCCGCCATGTGCCGCCGTGGCCGACAACCCTTTCTGCCAGGCAGGCACTGGAAACGCAGTACTGACGCCGCCTCCGCCCGCGCCGCCGTCCGCGCCGTCGTTCCAGACGACTTCCTGCGTAATCGACGTGCCAGACGCCTGCAGATGCGTGCCGCCGCACGCGAGGACGTACGGGCTCGACGCCGGGAAATCGACGTGCTCGCCACCATCGCCTACGCCGTCGGACGATCCGCTGTCGCCCGATGCAGCACAGACCGTCACGCCCATAGTCGCCGCAGCCTGCAATACGCTGTTGAACGCGTTCAGCGACTGCGAGGTCCAGATCGACTCCGGTCCACCCCAGCTGATCGAGATGACCGAAGGCTTGTGCGTCGTGTCGTGCACCGCGCGGCTCACCGCATCGATGAAACCAGCATCGCTGTTGGTGGTGAAATAGACGGCGATCGTCGCGCCCGGCGCGATGGCGCCTGCGATCTCAATGTCGAGCGTGACTTCGCCGTCGGGTCCGTTCGGGTCTCCGCTCGGCTGGTTGCCACCCTGATCGACGCCGACGGAAACGACCTTCGGCGCGGCAACCCCGAGCCCCGAAAAATAGGACTTGAGATCCGCCGCCTGATAGCCGCCGCCGAGTTCGATGATGCCGATGCATTCGCCCTGCCCGTCGCCAGCCGGGAAGTCGTAGAGTTGAGCGAGTTGCAACGGTGTGAACGCAGCCTGATGCGTTCGTGCCGGTACGAAAGGTGGGCGAATGCGAAAGTGCGGCCGCGCCTGCGGACGGTTGTCGAGCCCTAGCACGGCCGTAACGACGCCGTGCAGGTCATCAGGCACGCTGATCGCGCCGGTTCGGCCCCGGTACTGGCCCATCGAGTGATGTTCAAAATGCTGCAGATGGACATCGAACGCTGCCTGGAAGCTTGCAATCGTGCCGCTCAGTACGACGGTGGCCGCGGCGGCGTCCTCGCGGACAACACTCAGGGCATGCGCCTGCGCGAACGTTTTCAGCTTCGCGATATCGTCCGGTGCGGCGGCGAACCGCTTTGCGAATTCTTCGCGCGAGACGGGTTTCGCTTTCGGGTCGCCCGACTCGATCTGTTTCATCAGCGCCTGGAACTGCGGCTCTTCCTGGCGACGCAGCATGACGACAACCTCGATGGTTTCCGCCGGATCGCAACTGCCGACGACCTTCGACCCCGCCTGCACCACCCGGTCGCTACCAGCCAGTGGATGTTTTGCCATGGTATGGATACTCCTCCGTGCACGGACCTGACGCCATATGGCCTGCACCGCGACTTCGGGAAACCCTGCGCCCCGAAACCCGCACTGCGCCTGCGTTTCAACGACCTCGCTGAACGGTCCGACAAATCCATTCAAACACAGTTCCTCGCGTCGTCATACCTGGCCGTACGGCCAGTTTGCAACGCCCGTCGCTCCCGGTACGATGTTCCCGATCGCGCTATGATTGCGCGGCGCTGCGAATGCAGCGCGACCAGAGAATTCGAGGAACCTCCCCATGTCCATTTCCATGTATCAAGCATCCGTGCCCGTACTCATGCGCGGTCTTACTAACCTGCAGGCGTTTATCGGCAAGGCCGAAGCACACGCTGCGGAAAAGCAGATCGATCCGCTGGTACTGACGGGTGCCCGCCTTTTCCCCGACATGTTGCCGTTGAAACGCCAGGTCTGTATTGCGACCGACACGGCAAAAGGTTGCGCCGCGCGGCTCGCCGGCGTCGAAGCGCCGAAGTACGAAGACTTCGAACAGACCTTCGACGAACTCGACGCCCGTATCCAGAAGACGATCGATTATTTGAAGGAATTCAAGCCTGAACAGATCGATGGTTCCGAAGCGCGGCCGGTCACACTCAAGATGCGTACGGGTCCGGTCGAGTTCGTCGGCCTCAGCTATCTGCTGAACTTCGCGCTGCCCAACTTCTTCTTCCACACGACAACCGCTTACGACATCCTGCGTCATAACGGCGTCGAAGTGGGCAAGCTCGATTTTCTCGGGCGTGACGCGGCTGGCTGACATAGCTGGCCACGCCTGCAGCGGCGACGTGTTTCGATGCGTCGTCGCGCGTGACGCGAAACCGCAGGCACGTGATTACACCCGCGGCTGGAACGCGATGATGCTCATGCCGGCGAGCGTCACCGCGACGCCGGCGAGATCCCACAGCGTCGGCCGAACCTGATCGACAGCCCACAGCCAGAGGATCGCGACCGCGACATACACGCCCCCATATGCGGCGTACACGCGTCCGGCGGCCAAGCCGTGCAGCGTCAGCAGCCACGCGAAGAGCGCGAGACTCAGCGCGCCCGGTACGAGCAGCCATGGCGAGCCGCCCTCTTTCAGCCAGCGCCACGGCAGATAGCAGCCAACGATCTCCGCGATTGCGGTCACGGCATAAAGCAGGAAAGTCTTCATCGTTTTCGCGTGCGGTGGAATGTGTGACGCGTGGGCCGGCAGATGCAGCGCTGCATGGGAGCCACGCCGGCCTGTCTATGGCCTTTATTAACACAATCACTTTGCCGCCGGTGCTGCACGCATGCGAAAGTCGCCGTACCCGTTCAATCGCCCCTCTGTTTCATGACCGTCAAATCTCCCTGCGTCGACATCTGCAAGTTCGACGACAAAACTGGCCTTTGCATTGGCTGCCTGCGTACGCGCGACGAATGCAAAACCTGGAAGAAGATGAAAGACAAACACCGGCGCAAGATCCTCGACGACCGGCCGCGGCGTGCCTCGAAGCTAAAACGATAAAGGTTACGCTGGCGCGGTCGCGAGACGGGCGACCGCGTCAAGCCGCGTCCTGAGTTCAGTCGAGTGACAACCGCAACGCGAAGCCGACGAGCGCGGCGGAAAATGTCCAGCGCTGGACGGTCTGAGCGAGCGGATGAGTCCGCATCCAGTTCGCGATCCGCGCGGCGCCGACGGCGTAGGCCGCGTCGAAACACGCGCCCACGATCAACAGCACGACACCCAGTTCGACCACCTGCGCCGCGACCGGCCCTGCCTCCGGCCGCACGAACTGCGGCAACAGCACGGAACAGAACAGCAATGCCTTTGGATTCAACAGGTTGGTCAGCAAGCCCTTGACGAAGGCAAAACGCAGCGGGCGCTGGCCGGATGTGTCCACGCCACCAGCCGGCAACGCGAAAACCGGCGAGCGGAAAATCTGGACCGCGATCCACGCCAGATACACCGCGCCGCCATACCGAACGACCTCATAAAGCCAGGGCGCACTGCGCAACAGCGCGGCGACGCCGCATGCGGAGAGCGTGACGTGCGTCGCGCGCGCCATCGCCAGACCGCCAGCCGCCGCGAAACCGCTGCGGGCGCCGCGTCCGATACTGGTCTGCATCACGAGCGCCATGTCTGGCCCCGGAACAGCGTAAACGACAGCCAGTGCGGCTACAAAAAGGACCATCAGATGAGCTGAAACCATGATGCACCTCGCGTTATTCAAGGCTCTATCTTGCTATCGTCGTCAGAGCGATTACTGGCGATTTTCGTGAAGTAAATGAGCGGTTGTGGAGGTTTGCACTATCATCCCGGTTTATTTCAGCGCTTTCCACCGATCCATGAACGACGATCTCGACAAGATTGATCGCGCCATTCTGGCCGCGTTGCAAACGGACGGGCGCATGTCCAACGCGCGTCTCGCGGAAACCGTCGGGTTAAGTGAGACGCCATGCGCCCGCCGCCTGAAGCGCCTCGAAAACGACGGCTACATCGAGCGTTATCGCGCGGTGCTTTCGCGCTCGGCGCTGGGCCTCGGCGTGGTCGCGTTTGTCTACGTGCGATTTGCCGTGCATGACCGGGCCGTCGCCATGCGTTTCGAACGCGAAATCCTTGCGATTCCCCGCATCCTGTCGTGTCATAACGTGTCGGGCAGCGCAGACTACGTGCTGCAGGTCGTCGCGCGCGATCTCGACGACTACGGCACATTCATGCGCGACCAACTGCGCAGTCTGCCGGGTGTGACGTCCGTGGAATCGTCGCTGTCGCTGCGTGAAATCAAGGCAAACGGCGGGCTGCCATTGCCCTGAACCTCTGCTTCGGACGGCAGCATCCGCGAACTACCCATGGCATAGTGCGCGCCGGCCGACTATTTTTGCCAGACGAACCCGGAGTTTTCATGAACCACGAACAGGCGCGAGCCGAAGAAAGCAGCGCAATGGAGCGCGTGCTCAACGCGACGAAGAAAGTACAGACGGCGTTCACGTCGCTGCAATCGCAGTTTCCGCCCGCAGGCGATGGCCGTCCTTCTCAAATGGCGTTGCAGACCTTCGACGCTGCACTGCAGGAACTCGAGGACGCGCAGGCCGCCTTCGACGAACTCCTCGGCGATCTGCTTGACGGCAACCGCTAGCCAGACTATTTGCCCTTCCCTGCTGGACCGTTTTTGCTTTGTGACGCGGTTCGCGTTTTTCTTGCCTCACACGTCGCCCAACTCGGAGGGGCGTGATGGGTCTGACCGTTAGTTGCGTTAATGAGCGATCAAAGCGCACGGGTAAACCGGTTCTTTTCCATCAGTCAAAAACCAGGGACATCTGCAGGCAGTCGATGTGAAAACGGACCGCGCCGTGAATGCGCTCCGGCACGCGGGCGTAAGGGTTCATCGCGAGCCGCCCGGTCAACCGATGGCCTCGCAGATCCTGAACGATCTCGCGTTCTCAGCCTTTCAGCCCGGCGAGGCGCAGACGCGCACGCCGACGGCACGCCCGCCCCGGCGCTATACGGACGACGCGCTCGCGTCAATGGTCGATATGTCGTCGACGATTTCGTGCGAATGTCCGCGACACATCACGGAACTGGTGCTGCAACGGTCGGCCTTCGAGCAGTACAGCGACGAGTGCGTGTCGCGCATACCCGCCGACGCCGCGCTGCATCGCTATCCCGGCGAAGTGGCGAACGGGGCGCGCGCGATGTTCGAACTCGCGCTGGAGCGCATCGCCCGCGAGGAGAAATGGACGATCCCTTCGTCCACGAACGTTCGAACGGACGATTGAAGACGAAGACGAAGCCCGGCGTCCACGAGGAACTTTATTCAGTTATCCATATTTAATCGGGCAAAGACGCAAAAAAACCAGACGCGCATGGCAGTAAAACCACATCAAATCCTGTAACGCAGCGCATCGACGAGCACGCCCAGCGCGCGTGAGGACTGCCGGCGGCTCGGATAGTAGAGGTGATAGCCGGGAAAGACCGGACACCAGTCCTTGAGCACGGGCTTCAGTCGCCCTTCGTCGATATACGGCTGCGCGAGATCGGCTGGAATGTAGGTGAGGCCACAACCGGACAGCGCGGCCTGCAGCATCTGGTTCGTTCCATTGAAAACCAGCTGGCCTTCGACGCGCACCCTCACCTCGTGTCCCGCCTTGATGAATTCCCACGCGAAGAGGCCCCCATACGTCGGAAGCCGCAGGTTGATGCAGTTGTGGCCAGTCAGGTCCTGCGGTGTCTTCGGCCGGGTCCGGTTCGTGAAATACGACGGCGCCCCGACCACCGCCATGCGCATGTCCGGCGCGATGCGCACGGCGATCATGTCCTTCGCAACCTGATCGCCGAGCCGCACGCCCAAGTCATAGCGTTGCGCGACGATATCGGTCAGCCCGAAGTCGACGACGATTTCGACGTTGATGTCCGGATAGTCCGGCAGCAGTTCTGCCAGCTTCGGCTGAAGAATCGTGGACGCGGCGTGCTCGTCGGTCGTGATGCGGATCGTGCCCGCCGGCCTGTCGCGAAGCTCGGTCAGCGCAGCCAGTTCCTCGTCGATCTCATCGAAGCGCGGCCCGACGGTCGCCAGTAGTCGCTCGCCGGCGGGCGTCGGCGAGACGCTGCGCGTCGTACGCGTCAGAAGCCGCAGCCCGAGTCTCGCTTCAAGTCCGCGAATCGTATGGCTCAGCGCCGACTGCGACACGCCCAGCTTCGCGGCGGCCCGCGTGAAGCTCCGCTCGCGCGCCACGGCGACGAACGCCAGCAGATCGTTCAGGTTTTCGCGTGCCATTCATGAACCTCACTCATAAGCGTTTGCCGATTCTACCGTCTAGTCTCATGCCCCCACAGCCAGTAAATTGAATGCCGTAGACAACCTGGCGGGCCCACGCGCACGGTTTGAGCGTGGGGCCGCCCCAACAAGGACAGTGCTGGCGATGAACTGACATGACCCAGCAAAAAACAGTCGCGCGCCCTGCG
>NZ_CAJQZC010000019.1 GCF_907164555.1 Paraburkholderia saeva | reverse complement strand
GGGGGCGACAGCGGTTGTGTCAAACTTTATTGTTTTTGTACCCGCATCAGTGCATCGCCAACCCTCTGATTTTATTGAAGACGCGGTGTCAAACTATATTGTTCGCTCACAAATACGCGTTTCGAATTCGCAGAGCCGCAGCCGTCGAGCGACGGCGCAAAAATCGCATTGTGCGAAACCGCTCGCAAACGGCCGGCGTCGGTGATTTTTCCGGTGTTGAGCGGCGACGCGATCGACTACAGCTGCGAAGAAACCACGGCAAAAGGCGTGAAGCACTACTGGCGTTCGGTGTGGCTCTACGATTATGGCGTGTCGCTGCCGCTCGATACCGACGATGACGAAGGCGTCACAAGATTCGAACTCAGGTCACTCACGATCACCCCCGCGGTTCGGCCTGCGACTGTTTCCTCGGCTCCGTAACAGGCACGAGGCAACCGGACGACGCGTGGGTTCTAAATCCCGCGCGTCGCATCGATCAGGCGTTACTGCATCTTGTGCGACGACGCATCGGCAGTCGGCGCCGCCGGTTTTGCCGGATGCTGATTGAGACTCAGGATCCAGTGTGCGAACCGGTCCGCGTCCGCCGCGGAGATCGCGTTGGGTGGCATCTGCGCCGTGCCCCATTTGCCCGTGCTGCCTTCCATCATGCTCTTTTTCAGCTTCGCCACCGCGTCCGCGTCGTTGCCGTAGCGCTCGGCGATCGCACGAAAGGGCGGGCCGATCTTCTTCGTATCGAGCGTGTGGCACGCGCGACAGGTCTCCTCGCTGGATGAGCGCGCCGTTCCATCCGCTGCCCACGCATTCGCACTCGCAACGCCGAAGAAAACCGTGGCACAAGCCAGCAGCAACGTGACTTTCACTTTCAACTCCTGCAAATAAAAAAAGACCTGCCGCACGCATGACGCGAGGGCAGGGCAAAGCGCCTTGAATTCAGGCTGACGTGGAAACGAGGCAATCTGGGCTGACTCGCGTCATCGCTCAAACGAACACAGGGTTCGATCGAAGGATGACGCTGTGCACACGCTCAAGGCACGCTTAACGCGCCGGCCACGGCTTTGCAGCCGGACCCATTACCGGTTTGCCGAGCAGCGGCGTCGAGAGCGCGTACGCTCCGTTTTCCGTGAAGGCCCAGATGATGTTGCGGTCGTATTCCGTGTAGATCGCGAAGACGCCCTTACCCAGCGTATAGCTTGGCAGTTCGGTTTCGTCGGCGAGCGCCGGGACGAAGTAACCCGCAATCGTCGGCTTTTCCGGATTCCGGACGTCATAGATCTGCACGCCCGCGTTATAGAACGAATACGGCACGATGCCCTGACGCCAGCCGCCCGGCTGACCGATCGCGTTCGCCCGCTTCGGCCCGAAATTGCCGCCGCGCTGGCAGAAGCTCGTGTACGACGCGCCTTCGGGCGGCGTCGGACGTGGCAGCGTGGTCGCCACCTTCATGTGCGACGGATCGCGCGCATCGACTACGAAGATGTCCTTGTACGGCTCGTAGCAGTCGCGGTTCATCGGATAGCCGTTCGTCAGAACGTACCCCGTGCGCGCGTACTGGCTGACGTCCGCGTTGTCGTACTCGGTGCCGGCAAAACTCGGCGGCGTGTTCACGTGGCCGAGCACCTTCGGATTCGCCGGCGCGGACAGATCGAACGAATAGAGACCGAGACCCCCCATCGCGCCAAAGCCGATCTTGCCGCCCGCTTCGAGCGGCTTCGGCAGGAACACCGGAATACGCGAACCCATCCACGACGTGCGGTTGCCCGCGCGCGGATTCATCAGGTACGCCTGTTCGTCTTCGGGCTTGCCGAGAATCTGACCCGGCACGGAGAACTGCGACACGAACTTCGGATTCGCCGGATCGGACATGTCCCACACCTGGTAGCCCGGCGAGTACAGATAGTTCGGATATTCGGTCAGGCCGTACGTGTCGTCCGGTGCGGACGACAGGATCATGTATTTGCCGCCGTAGTACTCGGGTGCATCGAGTGAGCCCGAACCCTGCTGCTGGCCGATGGGCGCATCGGGGTGTTTGTAGTCGGTCGTGCGGGTCGCGAGCAGTTCCCACTGGCTCGGCAACGGTCCATTCATCGCGAAGACCTTGAAGCCTTTCAGCGAGTTGTAGTGGCGTTGCGCGGCGACCTTGTCGGGCTGCTCGGACTTGTCGGTCATGAGGCCATAACGGCCAATTTCGAACGACGCGACGAGCACCGGCTTGCCGAGTTTTTTGTTCCAGGCGATGGTGGCGCCGCCGAGGTAATCCTGGACGTTGTTCGCATCGAACCGCTCGCTCGGACCCTTCGGACCCCAGACGCCGCCCGACGAGAACACGACCTTGCCATGCGCGGGATCGGTGACGTCCATGATGCGCAGATAGTCGCGGTCATGGATGTAGAGATAGCGGTGACCATCGAAATCGGCGACGTTATTCCATGCGTGGAACGGCGAGTCGACGCCCGGATAGAACGCCAGCACTTCGACGTTTTTGGTGAAGCTCTTCTTGTCCCACTTCGTCATTTCGCCGGGGAACGGCTGGCCCTTGTGCACTTCGGGTGTGGCCTTCGGCCAGACGAACTCGCCGGTTGCCGGGTCCATCCCGTAGTCGACACCGGGCTTGAGCGGCGCGGGCGCGCGATCGGGCGTCAGGCTCAGCCACGCAGCGAGATACGGGTCCTGAACCCTCGGCTTGCCCGGCGTGCCCTGCGCGACGGGCGCAGCAGGTGCAGCAGGTGCGGACGCGGGCGTGGTTGCGGCCGCCGTCGTGGACGTCGCGGACGCGGCGGTAGCACCGGCCGCCGGCTGCGCGGTTTCCGCGGTGGTACACGCCGTCATGACGAGTACCGAGAGCGCGGAACTGGTCGCGAGGGCGAGTCTGAAATTTCGCTTGCGAAGCATGGCTTCCTCCTTGTTATGGTGAGTCTCACGCACGAGCGGCCGTCGTGGCCCGCGAAGCGCGCGCCCGGCCCGACAAAAAAACGCGGGCAGGGCAATACGTTTTTGTTCGAATCGAAATGAACCGGAATCAGAACGCGTGACGGATACCGAGCTGGAAGCCAGTCGGGTTCTGTCCGCCGTTCGGGTACACCTGGAACGTGACCGGGTACGGCACCGGCACGTCATGCTGATGCTTCACGTGCGCAAACGTGGCATACAGGTCCGTGCGTTTCGACAGCCCGTAAAGGTAGCCGAGCACCACACCGTTTGCGCTCGCGATTTCCGTATTGTTGTCATCATGACGGTGCACGTAGCTGACGAACACGCGGTTACGGCCGTCGATGTTCCAGCGCGCGCCGATCTGCGCGTCCCAGCCCTGCGCGTTGAACGCCACATACGGCGGGTACGCGTAATAGCCGTTGTACGTGTGATAGATCACGGTCGGTTCGAACCCGCCAAAGCGGTACACCGCCGAGAAATAGTTGTCGCGCGACGAATGGATCTGCGATGCGCTGAAGATGTCGCGGGTGTACTGCAGTTCGCTGACCGCGCCGACAAACAGCGGACCGCGACGGAAGTCGATACTCGTGCTGAGGAAACGTCCTGCGCGTGTGCTGTCGCCGAGACCCGTCGTGTACATCACGCGGCCCGTGAAGCCGTAGAAGTTCGGCGTCTTGTACTGGATCGCATTGTCGACGCGGTACGACGCGTAGAAGAACTCCATGTTGTTGACCATACTGAAGTCGGCGGCCCAGCTCGGGTCGGCGTAACCGGCAATCCAGTACGACGGCGTGAACTGACGCCCCATCGTCACTTCACCCCAGTTGCCCTTCACCCCGACAAACGACTGGCGGAACTGCGCCGACTGCACACCCGTGTTCGCCGAGAACATCGGCTCGATCGTGAAGAACGCCTTGTTGCCGCCGCCCAGATCCTCGACGCCGCTCAGGTTGAAGCGCGAGTTGTTCAGGCCGCCGCTCGACATGCGGGTCACGTTGCCGCCGCTGCCGGAAGAAATCAGATGTTCGATGTTCAGGTCGACGAAACCGGACAGCGAAACGCTCGACTGAGCCTGTGCCCCAGCGCATGCGAGCAGCATGCAGGCGGACACGATTGCCTTCTTTTCCATGGATTCTCCAAACAATATCGTTCTTGTCGTATGCGAGAGGATGCTGCCGCGCAGAACCATGCTTCGACTGCCTGTTCAGCGGCGTCCGGTCAGTCCGGCTACCTGTGAAAACATCGTGTATACACAGACTGTGAAAAATTATACTCACGGCAAAAATTGAATTCCGAGCATTATTTTTTTATACAAAACAGCGATTTGGTTATAGCGGGAAGACCCGGATGGCCGTGTGCGTCAAAACGAGTGCCGGATTCCGGTCGCATAGGTCATTGCCGTGGCGTGTCCTGCGAGCCTGTCGTAGACGCCGAGCAGGTACACGTCGGTGCGTTTCGACAGGAAGTAGTCGAGGCCCGCCGTGCCCGTATTGCGGGACGATGTGACGCCCCGCGTCGCGCTGCGGTGTGTGTACGCCCATTCCGCGAGGATCGAGAACCGGCTGGTGAGTGGTAGCGCGAGACCGGCTTCGTACGTTTTCGTCGATATGTCGGTGGCGTCCGTGCGTGTGCCCTGCAGTGCGCCGTACAGCTTGAAGCGCGAGAAATCGTACGCGGCACCCGCGATATACGCGATCTGTGTCGGCGCCGCCACACCCGCGACCACGCGCGTACGTTGCACTGTCGCGACAGCCGTGAGCGATCCGTTCGCGTAGAGCGTCGACAGTCCCGCGTTGAACGTGCTGTCCGATCCGGCGATCCCGCCCGGCGCGAACACGGCCGTGGCCGTCAGGCCACTGAGATTGGGCGTGCGGTACTGGATCGCGTTGTTCCAGACCGTGTCGCCCGCGATCGCACCGCCGTACGGCGCGGTGAACGTCTGCATGACGAGCGGCGAAAACAGGATCGACGCCTGGAACGGATTGACGGCCTGTTCGGCGAGATACAGCAGATTGGTCTGCCTTCCCAGCGTCACGGTGCCGAACGGCCCCGCGATGCCGACATACGCATTGCGTCCCCACAACGGATCGGCGGAGGTTCTGCCGATACCTCCGTTCACCGGCTGAAAAAAGCTCTCCAGCGCGGCGACGACGCGATATCCGCCGCCGAGTTCTTCGGTGATGCGCAAGCCCCAGAACGGCGCGGTGAGCCCCGGGCTCTGTTCGGCGAAGCTGCGGGGCGGGCCGTCGCTGCGTTTCGTGCTGGCGACATCGAGCCCGACGAGCCCGTACAGCGTCGCCGACGATTCGGCTTCGGCGGATGGGCAGGTCATCATGGACACCGCAACAGCGGCACTGAAACGGCAGAGCGCGAGCGCGCGCGAGGATCGAACGTTCATGGGCGTTTTCCATCAGGACAGGGGCGCAACGCACGGCGCGGCGGCGGTCTGTGTCGAGGCCGCCGCGCCGCAAAGCGGGTGCCTCAGGGTGTGTGGACGGCGAATTCGACAGGCACGCCGCAGAAATGCTGCGCAAGGCTCGCGAGGAGCGCGTCGCGTTGCGCCGTGAGCGAGGCGGGCGAGCGGCCCGCGACATGCGGCGTCAGCAGCACGCTTTCGCAATGCAGCAGCGCGGCGGGCACCTCGGGCTCGCCTTCGATGACGTCGAGGCCCGCGCCGGCGATCTCGCCCTCGCGCAGCGCGTCGATCAACGCGGATGTGTCGAGCACCGAGCCACGCGAAATATTTACGACGTAGCCCGCGGGCCCAAGCGCCCGCAACACCGCGCGATTCACCAGATGCCGGGTCGCGGCGCCACCGGGGCACGCAATCACGAGGAAGTCGCTGGCGGCGGCGAGTTGCGTGAGATCGCTGTAGTGGCGATACGCGACAGCATCGTGCGGATGCCGCGTGTGATAACCGGTCTCCATCGAAAACGCCGTAGCGCGCGTGGCGATCAGACGCCCGATCCGCCCCATGCCGACGATGCCAAGCGTCGCGCCCGTCAGCGTCGGTCGTTCGTCGCGCGCGCTGCGCCAGCGGCCCGCGCGCACCGCTTCCGTTAGCGGCGCGTAGCCGCGCGCGAGCGCGAGCATGAAGCCGAGTGCATGGTCGGCGACGGTGTCCGCATTCGCGCCGGGCGCGTGCGTGACGACGATCCCGCGCCGCGCCGCAGCGGCGACATCGACGTTTTCATAGCCGGCGCCGAATGCGCAGACGATCTCGAGCGCGGGCAACTGCGCCATCTGCACGTCCGTGAGCCCGGTCGAGCCGTTGGTGACAACCGCGGTCACGGGTTGCGTGTGCAGCTGCTGGAATACCGTGAGCGTTGCGCCATCCGGGTGGTAGTGCAACGTGTACTCGCGCTGCAGCGCGTCCACGGTCGCCCCTGGCAGCGGAATCAGCGCCAGCACCTGGCGCCGTGTCGGGTGGGCACTCATGCCTGTGTATCGGGTTTCGCGGCGAGTGGCGCGACTTCTTTCACTGCGCCTTTCCAGCCGTTTTCGGTGATGTCGAACACGGTGCCGTCGGGCATCCGGTACTTCACTTCGTAGAACACGTTCGGATCTTTCTCGTGGCGTCCCGTCAGATACGTACCGCCCGCCGCGACCACGCGCGCCGCGGTTTCCTCGACGTTATCCACCCACATGCCGAAATGGATCACGCCGCGCACGTCCTTGAGGCCGGCGTAGCCCGGCACGGTTTCGTCGCGGAAATTCAGCAGCGCGACGTTCATCGTGCCGTCCGTCATATAGACGCCGCGCATCGCATTGCCCGCGCGCCACATGCCAAATGCCTGCTCGAAGAATTGCGCAGCCGCTTCGGGGTCTTCGACCGAAAGCGCGATGTGACGAAGCTTGTCCATGGTGTGTCCTCGAAGAAAAGTCGCGCCATCCGGCCGCGACGAAAAGGGAATGTCAGTCCGGATGCCACTGTGAAGCACGCATGTCCGAAACTTCACCAGGTATACTACGTATAATAAATGTATACACAAAGCTAATTTGATATACCAGAATGCGTCTCGTACACCGACCCCGGTCGTTTGCGCTGTTGTGAGCGCGTGTTGCGAGGGCCACCGATGCAAGTCCAGCAGGAACCGTTGGGAAATCTGTCTTCTGAGGTGAAGCAGTGCTTTGCGGCGATCGGGCCCGTCTGGGGCCGCGATATCAACGCACATCGAGACTGCGTGATCGAGGCGTATACGCCGCTCGTCGCCGCTGCGGCGGCGCGCGCGGAAGCCGTGGGCGAGGCGGTGACGTGCGACAGCGATATCGCGTACGGTGCCGATGCACGGCAGCGGCTGGACGTGTTCGCAAGCGATGCAACGCGTGCGCGGGGGCATGCGGATGTCGTGGTGTTCGTGCACGGCGGCGCGTTTCTGCGCGGCAGCAAGAGCTTCAACGGACTGATCTACGACAACGTGTCGCGCTGGTTCGCCCGCCAGGGGCGCGTGGGCGTGAACGTCGAATACCGGCTTGCGCCCGGCGCGCCGTATCCGGCGGGCGCGGAGGACGTCGCCGCGGCGCTCCGCTGGGTGCGCGCGCATATCGCGGCGTACGGCGGCAATCCGCAGCGGATCTTTCTGGTCGGCCATTCGGCGGGCGGTGCGCATGTCGCGACGTATCTCTGCGATCCGGCGCTCGATCGACAACATACGGAAGCAGTGGCGGGCGCGGTGTTGATCAGCGCGCGGCTCTTTGCCGACGTGCTGCCCGACAACCCGAACGCGGGTGGCGTGCGCGCGTATTTCGGCGACGACGCGGCGCGCTACGCCGAACGCTCTCCCCTCACGCACGCGGCGCACATGCCGGTGCCGCTGATGGTGGTGGTCGCCGAATTCGAAAACCCGTGGCTCGACGTCTATGGCGCGGCGTTCTTCGAGCGCGTGCTGGAAGCGCGGCAGCGCGCGGGCGGCACGCTACCCGCGCCGCGTTTTCTTCAGATGCGCAGACACAACCACACGTCGGTGGTCGCGCACTTCGATTCGGGGGAAACGCTGCTCGGCGACGCGATGCTCGATTTCTTCGCCGGCTGACACGTGCTGACCAGCGCGACGAACCCAACCCGCGCCTGCCACTTTTCACGAGGACACTGCATGTCTGCTTTTGCCCAACCGCGCGTTTTCGCGCCCGTCGTGACGCCGTTTGCCGACGATCTCACCGTCGACACCGACCGCCTCGTCGCGTTTTGCCGCTGGCTGACGGGGCAGGGCGCGGGGCTTGCGCTCTTCGGCACGAACAGCGAAGCGAATTCGCTTGCGCTTGCCGAGCGTCGCGCGCTGCTCGATCGGGTGGTCGAAGCCGGCATCGACCCGGCGCAGTTGCTGCCGGGCACCGGCGCGTGCGCGCTGCCCGAAGCGATCGAACTGACGCGTCACGCGCAGCGCGCCGGTTGCGCGGGCGCGTTGATGCTGCCGCCGTTCTATTACAAGGGCGTGAGCGACGACGGCCTGTTCGGCTATTACGCGGAGGTGATCGAAGCTGTCGGTTCAGCGGATCTGCGCGTGCTGCTGTATCACATCCCGCAGTTCACGGGCGTGCCGATCAGCCACGCGCTGATCGAGCGGCTGATCGCGGCGTATCCGCAAACGGTAGTGGGCATCAAGGACAGTTCCGGCGACTGGGCGAACACCGAGGCGATGCTCAGGCGCTTTCCGGGCTTCGCGGTATTTCCGGCGTCGGAGGCGTTGCTGACAAGGGCGCTGCCGCTCGGCGCGGCGGGTTGCATCTCGGCGACGGCGAACATCCAGCCGCACGCGATTGCGGCACTGTTGCGTGCGGCCACGCCCGAAGCACGCGCGCTGTGCGATGCGAAGGTGTCGACGATCCGGCTCGCCGTCCAGGCGCAACCGATGATCCCTGCGCTCAAGCGCATCGTCGCGCATTTCGCGAACGATCCGGCGTGGACGCGTGTGCGCCCGCCGCTCACGCAGATGGATGCCGCGCAGTCGGCGGCGCTGATCGATCAGCTGGTGGCGCTCGGGTTTTCGATGCCGGCGCTGGACGTGGCGAACGCGTGATGTTGACGACGCCTGTGGCATCTACAGCACCTGCAGCACGACATCACACGTCGAGTCCGAGCCGCGAAACGCACGCCAAAACGTACGCGGGAAAGTACGCCATAACGCACGCCATAACGCACGCCAGAAAACGCCCCGAAAAATCAGGCGTTTTCGCGTTCCGCGCGCTGACGCTTGAGCCTGCCGAGCACGACGATCGACAGACGCGCCGTGTGATCGCGCATCGCGTTGTACGCGCGTTCCGGCTCGGAGTTGAGGATGGCCGAGACGATTTCGCTGTGCTCGTCGGTGGCGGATTCGAAGCGCGACGGCGACGCGGGCTGCGCCGCGCGAAAACCCGCCAGACGCTGCCGCTGCACCGCGATGATCGATGCCAGCGACTTGCTCTGCGCGCCCTTGCAGATCAGTTCGTGGAACTCCCGATTGAGCGCGAAATAACCGGCCTCGTCGCTGCACGCGATCGCCTCGTTCATCTCGGTCTGCAGTTCTTCGAGCTGCTTCTTCTCGACAAGGCTCATGCGTTGCGCGCTCAGACGGCAACACAGCGCTTCGAGTTCGCACATCGCTTCGAGCATGTCGGCGAGTTCGTCGATGCTGAACTGCGCGACGACGACACCCTTGCGCGGCGTCAGCTCGACGAGCCCGCGCGCGGCGAGTTCACGCAGCGCTTCGCGGATCGGCGTGCGCGACGCGTTGAAGCGCTCGGCCAGCACGGCCTCTTCGAGCTTCTGGCCCGGCGTGAGCGTGCCGTCGATGATTTCGTCGGACAGCAGGCGATAGATCTTCGAGGAAAGCGTTGTCATCGTCATGGTCGTGAGTTGAGCGGAAGGCGTGACCGGCAGGCCTGGCAGGCCCGGTGTGGCTCGAAAGCCGGCCCATTATGCGCCAGCGCTGCGTCACCCTCAATGCGGGTGGCGCATATCAGCGCTGCACTGGCCATGCAGTGTACGCGCAACCGTGTTCATACCCCGATAAGTGTATACGTTAATGTATATAAAAATACACTGATGCGTAAATGTATACAAAATGATCCGCGACGGGAGACCCTGACGTGCGCGGATCTGCATCCCACTCATCAGAAGAAGCGAGGATAAAAGTGACCTGGTTTGGTATCGCAACCTACGAACTGAATGGCCGCACCGCGGCAGGGCTGGCTGTCGGCGACGCGCTTTACGACGCGCAGGCGGTGCTGCGCGAAACCGCCGCTGCGGCGCTGCCCGGCGATCTCGACGCGCTGATCGCCGGCTGGGAAGGCGCGGGCGCAGCCGCCGTGGAGCGCCTCGGCGCTGCTGCCGCCGCCATCGAAGCGGGCCGCGTCAACGCGACGCCGCTCGCCGGGCACACACTGCGCGTGCCTTATACGCCACGGCGGATTTTCGCGGCGGCGTCGAACTATTATGAACACGCACGCGAAATGGGCACCGAGCTTGCGCCGCGCGAGGAAAGCACGCCATACATGTTCATGAAGGCGGAAACGAGTATTGTGCCGACCCTCGCGCAGGTCGTGATTCCGCCCACCGCCGAACGGGTGGACTGGGAAGTCGAACTGGCCGTCGTAATCGGCCGGCGCGGCCGCCACATCGCGGTGGAAGACGCGTACGACTACATCGCCGGTTACACGATCCTGAACGACGTCAGCGCGCGCGACCTGAATCGCCGCACCGACTATCCGTTCAAACACGACTGGTTTCGCGGCAAGAGTTTCGATACCTTTGGGCCACTCGGACCGTGGTTCGTGCCGCGCGCGTGCATTCCGGACGCGCAGAACCTGCGGATGCGTCTCGCGATCAACGGCGAAATGATGCAGGACGGCAGCACGTCCGAGATGATCTTCAGCATCGCCGAGCAGATCAATTACCTCTCGACGATCCTGACGCTTCAGCCTGGCGACCTGGTCGCCACCGGTACGCCGACGGGCGTCGGCATGGGGCGCGGCATCTATCTGAAGCCGGGCGACGTGATGGTTGCGTCGATCGACGGCATTGGCTCGATCGAAAATCCGCTGGTTGCGGCGTGATCGCGCGACGTGAAGGCGCCTCGCGCTAGATGCCTGGCACGCACCTCTAACAGGAGCAGGAGAAGGACATGTTGAAACAGGTGCGGCGAACTGCACACCGGATAGCACAGCGCGTATCGGCAGCGGGCTGTCTGTTCGCCGTGGCAGCCTTCGCTTTTTCAGCGCCCGCCGCCCAGGCGGCGGACGCGGTGCGCGTCAATCTCGCGTGGCTGCCGCAGGGCAGCACCGGCGGCATCCTGCTTGCGCAGGCGAAGGGCTGGTATCGCGAAGCCGGCCTTGACGTCACCGTGATGCGTGGCTACGGAGGTCAGCGTACGGTCAACGAAGTCGACGGCGGCCTGTTCGAGTTCGGTTACGGCGACCCGGTGAGCGTGATGCTCAACCGTGCGCACGGCGGCCACGCGGTAATGGTCGGCGCGATCAACACGCGCTGGCCGGGCGCGATGTGCTACCTCGAAAAGCCAGGCTTCAAGGTGACGACGCTGAAGGATCTGTCGGGCCTGACGCTGGGCGGCGGGGGCGCCTCGCCGGTACAGAACATCGTGCCCGCGTGGCTGAAGCAGAACGGCCTGCCGCCCGATGCGATCAAGACCGTGCGCCTCGATCCCGCGGTGATCAATACCGCACTGCTGCAAAAGCGCATCGACCTGTCGGAATGCTGGGAAGGCGCGAGCCTGCCCGTGCAGGCGGCGCTGGCAAAGCGCGCGGGCCAGCAGCTCGGAAAGGTCTATTACCGGGATTTTGGGCTGGATATGATGGGCAACGGTATCGTGACCACGGACACGTTCGTCGCGTCGCATCCTGACGTCGTGAAGCGCTTCGTCGAGGCGACGTATCGCGGCTATGCGGCGATGCGCGAACATCCGCAGGAAGCCGCCGACGCGATCGCCGCGCAATATCCGGTGCTCGACAAGACGATCCTCATGCAGCAGATCGTGGAAACCAACGGCCTGATCACCGACGATCCCGCGCATCACAAGACAGGCTGGCTGCGCCCCGAACGCATGGACGCGACCGCGGGTTTCGTCGCGCGCGCATTCGGCACCGGCACAAAGGTCAAGGCCACCGATCTCTATACGAACCATTTCGTCGAGTAGCTGCACGCACTCGATGCAAGATGCCCGCGTGGTTGCTGCACGGTTTGACGCAGCCCGCGGGCGAACAGGAGGGAATCAATGAACAGTTTGCGTCCAAAGCGTCTGGGGCACATGGTGTTGATGGTGCGCGATATCCAGAAGTCCGCGAAGTTCTATACCGAAGTGCTGGGCCTGAAAGTCTCCGACTGGATCGGCGACCAGATGGTGTTCCTGCGCGCCGGCACCGATCACCATGATCTCGCGCTCTCGCAGTTGCCGGCCGATTCTGCCGACTTCAACGATCTGCCGCGCTATTCGCGTCCCGGTCTCGAACACTTCTCATATCTGATCGACAGCTACGAGGAAATGGAGCGCTCGGTGAAGGTGCTACAGGAACATGGCGTCGAGATTGTGCGCGGCATTGGACGGCACGGTCCGGGCAACAACCTGTTCCTCGTCTTCAAGGATCCGGACGGCAACAACGTCGAGGTCTACTGCGAGATGACGCAGATCGGCGAGCGCGATCCGCACGAGCCGCAGGTGTGGGAACGCAACATCGAATCGTTCGACCAGTATCGCTTCGAACGTTTTGTCGTGCCGCCGCCCGCGCATCTCGTCGCGCAGAAGAGTGGCGGTTCCGGCAAGAAAGACGACTGACGCGGAGCCTTTTATGAAGCTGAAGCTCAAGCGGTTCGCCGAAACGCTGGCGTTCTGGATCGTCGTCGGACTCGTGTGGGAGTTCGGCGTGCGCTGGTCGGGCACGCGCGAATACGTGCTGCCCGCGCTGTCGAAGGTGTTCGAAGCCGGCTGGGAAATGCGCGGACAGTTGTTCTCGGACACGCTCGCCACCGCATGGGAAGTGTTCGCCGGTTTCGCGCTCGCGCTCGTCGGCGGGCTTGCGGTGGGCCTCCTTGCCAGCACGTCCGCGATTGCGCGGCGCACGCTCTTTCCACTCGTCACCGCGTTGCAGAGCATGCCGAAAATCGCGCTCGCGCCGCTCCTGATCGTGTGGTTCGGCTACGGTTTCGGCTCGAAGCTGGCGGCCGCCGTGCTGTTCGCATTCTTCCCGATCGTCATCGCGACCATGGGCGGACTCGCGGGCGTGCCGCGTAATCTCGACGAACATTTTCGGGCGCTCGGCGCCTCGCAGGCGAAAACGTTCTGGTATCTGCGTCTGCCGGCAGCGTTGCCTTCGCTGATCGATGGGCTGAAAGTCGCGATGCCGCTTGCGGTGATCGGCGCGATTGTCGGTGAATTCATCGGTTCGGAGTCGGGGCTCGGGCATCTGATCGTATTCGCGACGTCGAATGCGCAGACCGCGCTTTCGTTTGCGGCAATCCTGATGGTGACCGTGCTCGCGATGCTGTTTTACTGGGCCGTCGAGCTGGTTTCGCGTGGAGTCTGGTGGAGAGGAGTCACAGTCTGATGGCACTCGCAAACATGTTGCGCGTCGTAGCGCGTGCGCCCTGCACGGGCGTGGATATTCAGCAGCGTGACGCCGCGGCGCGCGCGATGGTGTCGGTCGATCAGGTCGGCAAACGGTTCGCGGCCCGCGGCGGCGCAGGCGCGTTCAGCGCGCTCGAAGATGTCTCCATGCAGGTTCGCGACGGCGAGTTCGTCTCGATTCTCGGCCCAAGCGGCTGCGGCAAGAGCACGCTGTTGAGGATGGTGGCGGGCCTCGTGCCGTGCGACGACGGTCGCATCCTGCTCGATGGCGGCGCGGTGGCGGGGCCGGTTCACGATATCGGCGTGGTGTTCCAGACGAGCAACATGTTGCCGTGGCTCACCGTGGGCGCGAATATCCGCCTCGGCGCGAAGCTGCGCAACCTGCCGCGTGAACGCATCGAAGCCCGTTTGCCCGCGCTCCTCGACACACTTGGCCTCACGCAGTTTGCCGACCGCTATCCGCACGAACTCTCGGGCGGCATGCGGCAGCGCGCGGCGATCGGGCAGATTCTTCTGCTGGAGCCGCGTGTGATGCTGATGGATGAGCCGTTCGGCGCGCTCGATGCGCTTACGCGCGACCGGCTGAACGTCGAGCTGCTGCGCATCTGGCAGCAGAGCACGCTAACGGTACTGCTGGTGACGCACAGCATTCACGAGGCCGTGTTTCTGTCGGACCGTGTGCTTGTGATGTCGGAGCGGCCGGGGCGTGTGCTGCACGACGTGAAGATCGAGCTGCCGCGTCCGCGCCAGCCCGACGAGGTGAAGGCCGATCCGAAATACGGCGAGTACGTGTCCGAGCTCTCGAAGATGATGGGCGTGTTCTAGAACGCAAGCGGAGGCGTTCACGCCTCCACTTGCGCGTCTTTCAAGTTGCGACATCCACACGATAACGCGTGAGCTGGCGATAGACTTCGCCGGGCCGCAGGATCACCTGTTCGCGCTCGCGTTCTTCCATGTTGATCTGGTTCGGAAAGCCGCCCGCTTCGAGGCACAACCCCGAGTGGTTGCGATACACGGTGCCGTTGCGGCCAACCGTGCCTTCCAGATAATTCCCCGTATAAAACTGCAGGCCGCGTTCATTCGTGGCGACCGTGAGTTCGCGCCCGCTGGCCGGGTCGTACGCGCGGGCAACGTGCCGCATTGGACGCAGGGCGGTATCGGGCGCGGGCACGTCGCGCAACACGTAGCAATGATCGAAGCCGCCGGCGCGCGCGAGTTGCACATGCGGCCAGTCCAGTCGTGCACCGATCGGCGCGCTTTGGCGGAAATCGAACGCGTTCCCGGCCACTTCCGCGCGACCGGATGGAATCAGCTCCGTGTCGACTTCGAAGAACTCATCGGCTTCGATCGTCATCACGTGGCCGCGAATGTCGGTGTCGGGCTGGCCCGTCAGGTTGAAATACGGGTGGCTTGTGAGGTTGAGCGGCGTGGGCGCGTCGGACACCGCTTCGTAATCGATCTCGAGCGTGCCGTCGTCGTCGAGCGTGTAGCGCACCTGAACCGTCACGTTGCCCGGAAAGCCTGCGTCGCCTTCGGCGGATTCGAGGCGCATCACGAGCGCACCGTTGTCTTCGCTCACGTCCCACATCGCCCGGTGAAAACCGGCTGCGCCACCGTGCAGCAGGTTCGGTCCGTCGTTGCGATCAAGCGTGTAGTCGATGCCGTCGAGCGTGAAGCGCGCATGCGCGATGCGGTTCGCCCAGCGGCCGACGAGCGCGCCCATGTACGTTGCGGCCGCGAAGTATTCGGTGGGCGTGTCGTGGCCGAGCAGGACGTCATCGAGACGCCCCGAGCGATCGGGCGCATGCCAGGAGATGAGCGTTGCGCCGAGATCGCTGATGGCGACCTTCATGCCGTGCGCGTTACGCAGTGTGAAGATCTGCACCGGGTCGCCGCTTGCGAGCGTGCCCCAGGCGGCCGAGGAAAGGTGAGCGTGAGTGATCATGTCGTCGAAAGTGGGGAGGTAGAAGGTTCAACCCGGCGCAGCCGACGACTTCGCGCGTTCCTGATACTCGCGCGGCGTGCAGCCAAGTTCACGACGAAAAACCGCGTACATGTATTGCAGCGACGTAAATCCACAGCGGATTGCGACCTCCGCACTCGACGCATCGCGCTTTGCAAGCATGGTTTTGGCGGCATCCAGTTTATGACGCAGAATTTCCTGATGCACGGTGCACTGCAGTTCGCGACGAAAATACTCTTCGAGCGAAGACCGGGACACACCCACGTAATCCGCAACCTGTTCGGTACGTATGCCCTGACACGCGTACTGGCGGATAAAGTGCCGCGCCCGCATCACATACGGGCTTGACAGCGGCTGATGCTTTGTCGATTCGAGCACGTTGATGCCGACAGGCGGCACAAGAATGCGTCGCCCGGGAAAGCGCGCGCCATGCAGCATCTGATGCAACAGGTGGGCGGCGGTGCGGCCCATTTCCTCGGTGCCCTGAATCACGGAAGAAAGCGGAATGCGCGTGAGCGTGCGCGTCAATGGATCGTTGTCGATGCCGATGATCGCGACTTCTTCCGGCACCGCGATGCCCGCCATCAGGCACGCCTGCAGAAGGTGGCGCGCACGCGCATCCGTTACCGCGATGATACCGACGGGCTTCGGCAGATCCTTAAGCCACGCGGCGAGCTGCTCGCTTGCCTTGTTCCAGCCAGGCGCGCTCGTCGGCAGGCCGCGATTGATCTCGACATCGAGCCCTTCCGCGTTGAGCAGATGTGTGAACGCGAGTTCGCGCTGCTGGGCCCAGCGGTTTTCCGGCGCTTCAGGCAGGCTGTAAAACGCAAAGCGCTGCAAGCCCGCGCCGATCAGGTGCGTGAAGGCGAGCGAAACGAGCTTGGGATTGTCGGTCGCGATATAGGGCAGCCCCGGCGGATACTGCGACGCATCTTCATACGATGAACCGACCGCGACGACCGGCAGTGCGCAGTCGCTGAGCGCTTCGCATACAGCAGGGTCGTCGAAATCCGCGATGATGCCGTCGCCATCGAACCGCTCGATGCCTTCCAGGCGGCAGCGGAAATCTTCTTCGAGGAACAGGTCCCACGCGACGCGCGTCGACAGCAGGTAGTTGCCGATACCTGTGATGATCTCGCGGTCATACACCTTGTTCGCGTTGAACAGGAGCGCGATGCGGTGTGTCCTGGGCGGTGTCTGGGTTCGGGTCATCACCTGGATGGCGCGCTGTATGCGGACCAATGTCTCATGTTGGGCGCGACGGCCGTGTCCGCGCCGGTTTTAAGTGTCCGGTTATTTTAGGCCGGGAAACCCGCGCCTGGGCGACCGATTGTAATTACCCGCGAGAAACATCACACAGGCTACGCAATTTCGCAATTGCCGGGTCATCACGCGCACTGGCACGATGGCATCAACCTGCATCAACCAGCCCGCACCCTCCACGGCACTGCGGGAAAACCCGGTTGCAGCGCAACATGACATCAGGAGACGACATGTCCTTTTTCGAACACGTTCCCGCAGTGCAATACGAAGGCCCGCAGTCGGACAATCCCCTTGCTTACCGGTTCTACGACCGCAAGAAAGAGGTCCTCGGCAAGACAATGGAAGAACACCTGCGTATTGCCGTCTGCTACTGGCACACGTTCGTGTGGCCAGGCATCGACATCTTCGGTCAGGGCACGTTCAAGCGCCCCTGGCAGCAACCCGGTGACGCGATGGAGCGGGCGCAGCAAAAAGCCGACGAAGCCTTCACGTTCTTCACGAAACTGGGCGTGCCGTACTACACGTTCCATGACACCGACGTCGCCCCTGAAGGTACGAGCCTCAAGCACTACACCGAGAACTTCGCGCGCATGACCGACTATCTCGCGCGCAAGCAGCAGGATACCGGCATGAAACTGCTGTGGGGCACGGCAAACCTGTTTTCGCATCCGCGCTATGCAGGGGGCGCAGCGACGAGCCCGAATCCTGAAGTATTCGCCTATGCGGCGACGCAGGTATGCCACGCACTCGACGCGACGCTCAAGCTCGGCGGCGACAACTACGTGCTGTGGGGCGGCCGTGAAGGCTATGACACGCTGCTCAATACCGATCTCGTTCGCGAGCGCGACCAGTTTGCGCGCTTCCTGAACATGGTGATCGAGCACAAGCATCGCATCGGTTTCAAGGGCGCGCTCCTGATCGAACCGAAGCCGCAGGAGCCGACGAAGCATCAATACGACTATGACGTGGCGACGGTGCATGGCTTTTTGCGGCAATACGGTTTGCAGGACGAAATTCGCGTGAACATCGAAGCCAATCATGCGACGCTTGCCGGCCACTCGTTCCATCACGAGATCGCGACCGCGTTTGCACTGGGTGTTTTCGGCAGCGTCGACGCGAATCGCGGCGATCCGCAAAACGGCTGGGATACCGATCAGTTCCCGAACAGCGTCGAGGAAATGACGCTCGCGTTCTACGAAATCCTGCGTCACGGCGGCTTTTCGACCGGCGGCATGAACTTCGACGCGAAAGTGCGACGCCAGAGCATCGATGCGGAAGACCTGTTCTACGGCCACGTCGGCGCGATCGATGTCCTCGCGCTGGCGCTGGAACGCGCGGCGGTGCTCGTTGAAAACGACCGTCTGCAGAAATTCCGCCAGCAGCGTTACGCAGGCTGGGATACGGAATTCGGTCGCAAGATCCTGTCGGGCGGTTATTCGCTGTCGACGCTTGCCATCGACGCAACGGCGCGCGGCGTGAACCCGCAGCACGTCAGCGGCCAGCAGGAGCGGCTTGAAAACATCGTGAACCAGGCTATCTACGCGCCACGTTAAGCTCTCTTGACGCGCTTCTGGCGAAGCCAAAAAAACGTTAGTGCCACCCGTCAATTTCGCAATGAATGACGGGTTGGCAAGGCGCACACTTGCGCGAAAAAAGGATGGAGACAATGTTCATCGGTATTGACCTCGGCACGTCGGGCGTCAAGGCGGTGCTGCTCGATCGCGACCAGCGCGTGCGCTGCACGGCGGGACATGCATTGACTGTCAGCCGGCCGCATCCACGCTGGTCGGAGCAGTCGCCCGAAGACTGGTGGAACGCCACGACCGCCGCAATCGGCGACCTGCTTGCGCAGGTCCGCGTGGAAGGCATCGACGCGTCGCGCATCGAGGCAATCGGTCTCACCGGCCAGATGCACGGCGCGACGTTGCTCGACTCCCAGGGCGACGTGCTGCGCCCTGCGATCCTGTGGAATGACGGACGCTCGGACGTGGAATGCGTCGAGCTGGAAGCGGCCGTGCCACAACTGCATGCTGTGGCCGGCAATCTCGCGATGCCCGGCTTTACCGCGCCAAAACTGTTGTGGGTTCGCAAGCACGAACCGGATGTCTTCGCGCGTATCGCGCAGGTGCTGCTGCCTAAAGACTATCTGCGCTACCGGCTAACCGGTGACTTCGCAACCGATCCTTCAGACGCGGCGGGCACCTTATGGCTCGACGTCGCGAAGCGCGACTATAGCGACGCGTTGCTTGGTGCTTGCGGCTTGACGCGGGCCCAGATGCCCACGGTGTTCGAAGGCAACCGTATTACCGGAACGCTTAAACCCGAACTTGCCCACGAGTGGGGGTTGAACGAGATTCCGGTTATCGCCGGCGGCGGGGACAATGCAGCGGGCGCGGTTGGCGTCGGCATCGTCAAGCCGAAGCAGGCGATGCTTTCGCTCGGCACGTCGGGTGTCTATTTTGCCGTGTCCGATGGCTTCCTCGCGAATCCCGCATCCGCGGTTCACAGCTTCTGTCATGCGTTGCCGCAGACGTGGCACATGATGTCGGTGATGCTGAACGCGGCTGGCTGTATCGACTTTTGCGCGCGTCTTACCGGCTATGCCGACGTGCCCGCGCTGCTCGCCGATGCCGAAGCGAACGCAGGCAGCCGGGGGGCGTGGTTCCTTCCGTATCTGACGGGCGAGCGCACGCCGCACAACAACGTGAATGCAAAGGGCGTGTTCTACGGCATGACGCCGGAGACAACGCGTGCCGACCTTGCGAACGCGACGCTCGAAGGTGTCGGCTGCGCGTTGCTCGACGGCATGGATGCGCTGCACGCAGCGGGCCTCGTACCCGATGAAATCACGGTGATCGGCGGCGGGTCACGCAGCGCGTACTGGACGCAGATGCTGGCCGACATCGCCGGCCGTCCGCTGACGTTGCGATCGGGCGGCGAGGTCGGTCCCGCGCTCGGCGCTGCGCGCCTCGCGCATCTGGCGCTCGAGCCGTCCGCGTCGCTCGAAGCGGTCTGTCCGACGCCTGAAGTAGTGGCGGTGCGCGAGCCGGATGCGACGCGTCATGCGTGGTATCGCGACGTACGCCGTCCCACCTTTCACGCGCTCTATCGCGCGCTCGAACCGGTGTTTGCGACCAGTCCCTGACGGACGGTCAGAAGCAGACCGACGGTCGCGGCCAGTGCAGCCGCGCCGCGAAAAAGGTAGTGCCTTTGTTGTCATTTGCCCGGCCGCGCAGTCTTGATGTGTTGGCCTTCCGATGCAGCATGAAACGACCATAACGAGGAGTGAGACATGAAATTCAAAACACGCCGTTCCGTCCTGGGTACGCTACTGTGCACAGCGATGGTCGCCAGCCTGTCCGTCGTCGCGCCGCTTGCACATGCAAGCAAGGACAACCCTGAAATCGGCTTCTGTATCGACGACCTGCGCGTCGAGCGCTGGTCGCGCGACCGCGACTATTTTGTCGCGGCAGCGCAGAAGCTCGGCGCCAAGGTCTCGGTGCAATCGGCCGACGCCAGCGAGGAACGTCAGATCGCGCAGATCGAAAACCTGATTTCGCGCGGCGTCGACGTGATCGTCATCGTGCCGTTCAATTCGAAGACGCTTGGCAACGTGGTGGCCGAAGCGAAGAAGGCCGGTATCAAGGTCGTTTCGTATGACCGCCTGATTCTGGATGCCGACGTCGATGCGTACATTTCGTTCGACAACGAAAAAGTGGGCGAAATGCAGGCTCAGGGCGTGTTCAATGCACAGCCTAAGGGCAACTACTTCCTGCTTGGGGGCGCGCCCACCGACAACAACGCAAAGATGCTGCGTGAAGGCCAGCTGAAGATCCTCAAGCCGGCCATCGATCGCGGCGACATCAAGGTGGTGGGTCAGCAATGGGTGCCGGAGTGGAGCGCATCGACGGCGCTTCGCATCACGGAAGACGCGCTCACGGCGAACAACAACAAGATCGACGCGATCGTGGCCTCGAACGACGGCACGGCCGGCGGCGCGATCCAGGCGCTCGCCGCGCAGAAGATGGCGGGCAAGGTGCCGGTATCGGGCCAGGACGCCGATCTTGCGGCCGTGAAGCGCGTGATTGCCGGCACGCAGACGATGACCGTCTACAAGCCGCTCAAGCTGATCGCAGGCGAAGCCGCAAAACTCGCGGTGGATCTGGCGAAGGGCACGAAGCCGGCGTTTAACTCGCAATACGATAACGGCAAGAAGAAGGTCGACACGGTGCTGCTGCAACCGACGCTCCTCACGAAGAGCAACGTCGATGTCGTCGTGAAGGACGGCTTCTACACCCAGTCGCAACTCGCGAGCCAATAAAACGTAAGACGTGCGCGGCTCTGCTCATCATGCAGGTTAAGGATGAACGAAGCCGCGCACTTTGCAACGAGGCAGACGCGAATGGCGCAACCCTTGCTGACGATGCGCGGCATCGTCAAATCGTTTTCCGGCGTCAAGGCGCTGGATGGCATCGACCTTGCCGTGTCACCGGGCGAATGTGTCGGCCTGTGCGGAGAAAACGGCGCGGGCAAGTCGACGCTGATGAAAGTGCTGTCCGGTGTGTATCCGTACGGCACCTGGGATGGCGAAATTCTCTGGGAAGACCAGCCGCTCAAGGCGGCGAACGTGCGCGATACGGAACACGCGGGCATTGTCATCATTCACCAGGAACTGATGCTGGTGCCGGAGCTTTCGGTTGCCGAGAACATTTTTCTGGGCAACGAAATCACGTTGCCGGGCGGCCGCATGAATTACGCGGCAATGTACCGTCGCGCCGATGAACTACTGCGCGAACTGGACATTACCGGCATCAACGTCGCGCAGCCGGTGATGAATTACGGCGGCGGTCACCAGCAGCTCATCGAAATCGCGAAGGCGCTGAACAAGCGCGCGAAGCTGCTGATTCTCGACGAACCTTCGTCGTCTCTGACGGCGTCGGAAACGCGCATCCTGCTCAACATCGTGCGCGACCTTAAGAAGCGCGGCGTGGCCTGCGTGTATATCTCGCACAAGCTCGACGAAGTCGAAGCAGTGTGCGACACGATCACGGTGATTCGCGATGGCAGGCACGTTGCCACCGAGCCGATGCGCGGGCTCACCACCGAACGCATCATCGCAATGATGGTCGGGCGCGAAATCAAGAACCTGTTTCCGCGTGAGCCGCACGAAATCGGCGACGTCGTCTTTGAAGCACGCAACGTCACGTGTTTTGATGTGACGAATCCGCGGCGCAAACGTGTCGACAACGTGTCGTTCACGCTGCGGCGCGGCGAGATTCTCGGCGTGGCGGGACTGGTCGGGGCAGGGCGTACGGAGCTGATGCAGGCGGTGTTCGGCGCGTATCCCGGTAGTTGCGCGGCGAGCGTGGTGCTCGAAGGCGCGCCGCTCAGGATCCGCGCGCCGGTCGATGCGATTCGAGCAGGCATCGCGATGGTGCCGGAGGATCGCAAACGTCATGGCATCGTGCCGCAGCTCGGTGTCGGGCACAACATCACGCTGGCCGTGCTGCAACGCTTTGCGAAAGGCGGCCGCATCGACGCCGCTGCCGAACTCGATACCATCCACACGGAAATAAAGCGCCTGTCGATTCGCGCCGCGCATCCGATGCTGTCGATCGCAAGCCTTTCGGGAGGCAACCAGCAAAAAGCCGTGCTGACGAAGATGCTGCTGACGAATCCAAAGGTGCTGATTCTCGATGAACCGACCCGGGGCGTCGATGTGGGTGCGAAGTACGAAATCTACAAACTGATCTTTCAACTCGCGCAGCGCGGCATGGCGATCGTGATGGTTTCTTCGGAGTTACCGGAAGTGCTTGGCATCAGCGATCGCGTGCTCGTGATCGGCGAAGGCGAGCTGCGCGGCGACTTCATCAATGATGGCCAGACGCTTACTCAGGAACATATCCTGACGGCCGCACTGAACCCTGTGAATTCTTCCATGACCCAAACCGGAGCGAGTGCCGCATGACTCCCGACGTCACTTCCCACGGCCCCGGCGACGCAGCTTCGTCCGCCTCGTTCGGCAGCGGACAGCGTTTCCAGCAACTGTTCGCACGCTACAAGATTCTCGCGCTGCTGCTCGCAGTCACGGCGATCTGGATTTTCTTTTCGTTCCTGACGCATGGTGCGTTCGTCACGCCGCGCAACCTGTCGAACCTGCTGCGACAGATGTCGATCACTGGCATGCTCGCGTGCGGCATGGTGTTCGTCATCATCGCGGGTGAAATCGATCTGTCGGTCGGGTCGCTGCTTGGCCTGCTGGGTGGCGTCGCGGCGATTCTCGACGTGAATCATCACTGGCCGCTTGCCGTGACGGTGCCCGTCGTAATGCTGCTCGGCGTGCTGGTCGGCATGTTCAACGGCTGGTGGTCGACCTACCGGCGGGTGCCTTCGTTTATTGTCGGTCTTGGCGGGATGCTCGCGTATCGGGGGATATTGCTTGGCGTGACGGGTGGCTCGACGGTCGCGCCGGTGTCCGATGGTCTCGTGTTTATCGGGCAAGGCTATCTGCCGCGAATCGCCGGGGATGCGCTGGCGGTCGTGCTCTTCGCGTTGTTGGCGTTATTGACAGTGCGCCAGCGACGTAACCGGCAGCGTTATGAATTGCCCGTCGTGCCGGTCTGGCAGGATGTTGCAAAGATCGTCGGCACGGGCGTGATTCTGGCCGCGTTCATCGCCACACTCGACCGGTACGGCGGTATTCCGGTGCCGGTATTGCTGCTGCTTGCATTGCTGGCCATCTTCACATGGATCGCGACGCAGACGGTTTTCGGACGGCGCATCTACGCAGTCGGTTCAAACCTGGAAGCGACGCGGCTTTCGGGCGTCAACACCGACCGCGTGAAACTTGCGATCTTCGCGCTGATGGGGCTGATGTGCGCGTTTGGCGGCATCGTCAATACGGCACGGCTTGCGGCCGGTTCGCCGTCGGCGGGGTCGATGGGCGAACTCGATGCGATCGCGGCGTGCTTTATCGGCGGCACGTCGATGCGCGGCGGCTCGGGCACGGTGTACGGCGCGTTGATCGGCGCGCTTGTGATGGCGAGCCTCGATAACGGGATGTCGATGCTGGACGTCGACGCTTACTGGCAGATGATTGTTAAGGGCGGGATTCTGGTGCTGGCGGTGTGGATCGATGTCGTGTCGGGGTCGAACCGGCGGTAGGAATCAAAACAACAAAGGGGCGCGAAATCCGCGCCCCTCGCGACAACAAAGCAAATCTCCCAGGCATCCACACACACGCCGTTATCACTTCCGCGTTTGCGGCGCGGCATCCGGAACACCGGATACCGTGTCGGCCCACTTCGTCTCACTCACACCCCACGCAAAACCTTCAACCGCTCTCAATTCCCCCGAAACACCTGATCGAACAGCGACGGCGCAACACCACCGCGCGAACCCGATGCGGACGAAGAACCCGATTGCGACGACATCGGTGTCGTCCCGCCCACGGCCTGGGTGGCGTCCGGCGTGACTGACGTCTGCGCCGGATGCGCATCGGTCGATGCCGCGCGCGACACAGCATCCTGCTGATTCACCGTACCCGCCGCGTTTTCCTGCGCTTGCGCAGCCAGCGACCACACCGACGCCACGAGCGCGGCTGCAACAACAAAACTGGATTTCATGACGGCCTCGCTGAGTAAGTCGACGTTTAATCGACTTAAGAATGGTAGATCGCGAAATATCGCAAAGAGGCAGCACTTTCCACAATAAACCGTTGCGCCGCGAGCAATCCGTCGGCTGGTTGCAGGCAACGAACACGCATCGCAAAGCGCGCGAAAGCCGTTTGTTTTATGGTGCACCGAGAAAGTGCTCAAGCCCGGGAAAAATCGGCCGATAACCGTACAGATGAGGCCGATGTGTATGCCTCGCCCTGTCCGCCCAACCGATAACGTGACGAATCTCGCCCAAACGCCGCTTTCCGATCGCCTTCGCGCGCTGATCGATACCGTTCAGCACAACGAGCGCACGCTTCGCCGCTTCCAGGACGTGGAACTGCATCTGATCGGGGCGCAGGATTTCCAGGTTTTCCTCGAAACGCTGTTCACCCGCCTGCCGCGCGAATTCACGCTGACGAGCGTCCTGCTCTGGCTCGATGACCGTGCGCCGATGCTGCACGAACTGCTTTCGCCAGAAGCGCCCTACCGTCCCGCCAGCCATCAGCTGAAAACCGCGCGCCACATCGGCGATGCGGGTGCGCAGCTCTGCAAGGAGGGCCGTCCGTGGCTCGGCAAGGCGCGCGAAATGGGCGAAACGGCGCGCAACGCATTCTTTGAAGGCCAGACGCCCGCCGCCAGCGCGATCGTGTTGCCGCTCACAAGCGGCGGCCGCGCGATGGGTTACCTCTGCCTCGGTAGCGATAACGCCGGGCGTTTCGCGGAAGGCATGGCGACGGACATCCTCGAACGCTTCGCGACGATCGTCAATGCAAGCCTCGACAACGTCGCGCACCGCGAGCGGCTCAAGCAGCTCGGCATGACGGACCCGCTCACGGGCCTTGCGAACCGCCGCTACTTCGACGAACGCCTGCGCGAAGAAACGACCCGTGCGGCGCGCTACGCACTGCCAGTCGCGTGTCTGTTCATCGACATCGACAGCTTCAAGCAGATCAACGACACCTATGGCCATCCGACGGGCGACCGCGCACTCGTGCTCGTCGCTGCCTGCGTGCGACAGCAGGTGCGACTCGGCGATACGCTCGCGCGGTACGGCGGCGAAGAATTCGCCGCGCTGCTGCAGGGCGATCTGAAAGATGCGATGGTCGTCGCTGAACGCGTGCGTCAGGCAGTGTCGACGCTCGAACTGCTCGACGAAAGCGGCACACGGATTCCGCTGACGGTGTCGATCGGTGTGTCGGCGCGCACCAGCAAGCGCCGCGACGATCCCTCGACGCTCGGCGATACGCTCATCGACGAAGCCGACCGCGCGATGTACCACGCCAAACGCAACGGCCGCAATCGCGTGCAGGCGCTCCCTGGTGATTCGCCGGACGGACTGTAGGCGTCAAGCCGCAGGAAGGTCTTCGCGCAGTCCTGCATCACGCATCGGGCGGCACGCCCAGTAGTTGCAACGCGCCGCCGGCCACCGACGAAAACACCGGACCCGCCACCGTGCCGCCGTAAAACGCGCGGCCGGCCGGATCGTCGATCATCACGGCGACGATCAGCCGTGGATCGCTCATGGGCGCCATGCCGACGAAGAGCGCGCGATAGCGGTTCTTCGCATAGGTTGCGCCGACCTGCTTGCGCGCGGTGCCGGTCTTGCCACCCACGCGGTAACCTTCGATCGCCGCTGCACGGCCCGTGCCGCCAGGCCCCGTCGCCATTTCCAGCATCGAGCGGATCGACGCCGCCGTCGCGGGCATCGTCACGCGCTGGCCGGGGCTGCGAGGCGGCGCATCGATGCCGGGCTGCGCGTGATCGAGCAGCAGCGTGGCCGGATGCAGCGTGCCGTCGCCCGCGTAGGCGGTGTAGATCTGCGCGATCTGCAGAAGTGACGCGGAAAGGCCGTAGCCATAGGCCATCGTCGCCTGCTCGATGGGGCGCCAGCGCCTGTACGGCCGCACCTTGCCCGACGCGACGCCAGGAAACGTCAGCGCCGGCGGCTGGCCGAGCCCGTATTCCTGATACTTCGTCCAGATCGTTTCTGCCGGCAGGTTCAGCGCGAGTTTCGCGAGCGCGATGTTGCTCGACTTCTGCACCGCTTCGGCAACGGTCATCCGGCCATGATCGGACGTGTCGTGAATCACGTTCGGCCCGATCCGGTAACTGCCGGGTGCGGTATCGATGAGCGTATGCGGGCGCACCTTGCCTTCGTCGATCGATAGCGCGACGACGAGCGGCTTGATCGTCGACCCCGGCTCGAACGTGTCGACGACCGCGCGATTACGCAATTGCCGTCCGGTCAGGCGCGCGCGGTCGTTCGGATCGAACGTCGGCCAGTTTGCGAGCGCGAGCACTTCGCCGTTGCGCGCGTCGAGCACGACGACGCTGCCCGCCTCCGCGCTGTGCTTTTCGACCGCCGCGCGCAGTTGCGCAAAGGCCAGTTGCTGGATGCGCCGGTCGATCGTCAGCTGCACGGTCGCGCCGTTCTGCGCCGGTACGAGCGGCCGCGTCTCGGACACCACGCGGCCGAGCCGGTCGCGAATCACTTCGCGCTCGCCTGGCGCGCCGGCGAGCCAGGCGTCGGCGGCGAGCTCGATGCCTTCCTGGCCCTTGTCCTCGATGTCGGTAAAGCCCACCACGTGCGCCGCCGATTCGCCTTCGGGATAGAAGCGCTTCGTGTCGGCAATCTGCGTGAGACCCGCGAGTCCGAGGCGGTCGATCTTCTCGGCGGTATCGGCGTCGACCTGGCGCTTGAGCAGCACGAACTGCCGGTCGGCGGCAAGACGTCGCCGCAGTTCGGCGACGGGCAGGTCGATCAGCTTCGCGAGCGGCGCGAACGCCGATTCGCCGATCAGCCGTGGCGTGGCCCAGATCTCGTATGTCGCCAGACTCACGGCGAGCATCGCGCCATGGCGGTCGACGATGCGCCCACGCGTGGCGTCGAGTTCGATCGTCCGCTGATAGCGCTTTTGTCCCTGCTGGATGTAGAAGTCCTGGTTCGCAATCTGAATCCAGAACGCGCGCCCGATCAGCGAAGCAAACGCGACGAAGACGATCAGGACAACGAGCTTCGAGCGCCACATCGGCAGACGCGAGGCGAGGAGCGGATTGCGCGTCGGACCCGCGTGCGGATCGCGGTGCGGCGAAGTGTGCTTTGGGTTCATGGGCACTGATTGTAATGAGATCGTAATCTCTATACCAGTGCCATGCGCAGAAGGGTGGAGCGGGCGACGGCCGGCCACCATCAGGCGGCAAGGGCGAAAACGGAGCCGCAGAAAAGAAAATGCCCGGCCGCTGATTGTTTTAAAAGCCTGGCCGGGCGATTCGTTCTATCCATGCGTCGTCCCCGACGCGGCGTGTTTTTGAGGCGCTACCGATCTCCGGGCGCCTTCTTTTTTTTGTGCGCCCGGCAGGGCGCACTCACTGGGAGGTGAAAGTCCTCTACACACCCGGCAAGGGGAAGTGTTAGCCAGAGGCAAGGGTTTCGCGGGCGACTGCGAGTC
>NZ_CAJQZC010000018.1 GCF_907164555.1 Paraburkholderia saeva | reverse complement strand
ACAATCACGAGCGGCCGAACACGGCCATTGGTGGCGTACCGCCGAAACAGAAGTTGCCCATCGCGGCATGACCTCTACTTCTGAGCCCCGTTAAAAACGGGGGGACTACCCTGCAAACTTTGCCCCTTTCCCGTGCTTGGGACTTTAATAGCGACAGCGGCCTTCTGATCGTTTTTTTCCGCAGACTTTAGTGTTCCATAACGGTGAACGGCGCGACGGCGGCGCGCAGGCGCAATGACGATACGGGGAAGGAGAGGAGAGAAATCCGCCGCGGCCAGAGCGGGCGCGGCGTTGAATCAGAAGATCGACTGTTCGGTGAACGTCGTGAGCCATTCCAGCGCGAGGGTGCCGGCGAGCGAATTGCCGTTCGCGTCGAGCCCCGGCGACCAGACACACACCGCCATTTCGCCCGGCAGCACTGCGACGATACCGCCACCCACGCCGCTTTTGGCCGGCAGTCCGACGCGGTAGACAAAATCGCCTGCGGCATCATAGGTGCCGCAGGTCAGCATCAACGCGGAGAGCCGTTTGGCGGAACTGGCATCGACGACATGTTCGCCGGTCGAAGGCACCGTGCCCTGGTTGGCGAGAAAGAGGGCGGCGCGCGCCAGTTCGACGCAGCTCATCGAAATGGCGCACTGGCGCGTGTACGCCTCGACCACAAGCTCCGGCGGCATGTCCAGATTGCCGAAGCTCGCGATGAAGTGCGCCATCGCGCGGTTGCGATGCGCGTGCTGCAGTTCCGACTGCGCGACGGCCGCGTCGTAACCGATAGAGCATTCGCCCGAAAGACGCCGGATGAACTCCACGAGCGCCGTCTCCGCCTTCACGAAGCGGCGGCACAAAACATCGGTAACGACCAGCGCCCCGGCATTGATGAACGGATTGCGCGGTTTGCCCTGCTCGGCCTCCAGCTGTACGAGCGAGTTGAATGCCGTGCCCGACGGCTCGCGGCCGACGCGCTGCCAGAGGTCGTCGCCAAGGAGCTGGAACGCGAGCGTGCAGGCAAAGAGCTTCGAAATACTCTGGATCGAAAAGCGTGTGTCGGCTTCGCCGGTGCGAAACACTTCGCCCGTCGTGCGGACGATCGCCATGCCGAAGCGTCCGGCGGAAATATTCGCCAGTTCGGGAATGTAACTGGCGACCCGCCCTTTTCCGAGCCAGGGCTTGAGATCACGGTGAATCTGGTCGAGGATGACGGAATAGTTCATGAATGAGCGCGGTTGAATGTCGCGATTCTAGCGGCAACCCGCGGAGGGTGGCGCGCTGACGGCACAGTGGTGGCACGTTGGCGAAGAATCTGCGCGCCGCCGCTTTGCATGCTAGATTTGCTCCGTTTTATCGGTCAACAGGGCAAAACGGACAGCCATGAACGACGTGATCGAAGCGGAACCGGCTGGCGGCGCTGTCTTCGTGATGGCGGAGCGGTGTCTGGCCGGCGAAGGCATCTGGCACACGGATGCGCGCGCCCGGCTCGTCGGAGCGCGCGATCGCGTTCTCACCGTCCGTACGGAAGCCGGCATGTGGGTCGCGCCGCCAAAATGCGCGGTGTGGGTGCCGGCCGGCGTGCTGCACCGCGTGTCCTGCGGGAACGATGCCGCGGTGCGCACGCTGTATATCGATGGCGCCGCGGCGCCGGTGCCTGAGCAGTGCTGCGTGGTGAGCGTCGATCCGCTGACCGACGCGTTGCTGACCGCGGCATGCGAGTTCGGCGCCGACTATCCGCCCGAAGGGCCGCAGGCGCGCATCGTGGGCGTCATTCTCGACCAGCTGCCGCGGCTCGCGCCCGTGCCGCTCGCGCTGAACTGGCCGAAAGATCTGCGGGCCCAGCATATCGCCAACCTCCTGCTCGCCAATCCCGCCCGACCCGACGTCCTCGACGATCTCGCCGAAGACGCCAGTATCACTGCGCGCACGGCGGCGCGTCTCTTTTCGAGAGAGACCGGACAGACGTTTGGCCAGTGGCGTCAGCAGTTGCGCCTGCTCTGCGCGCTCGCCCGTCTCGGCCACGGCGCGAGCGTCACGCAGGTGGCGCTGGAGGTGGGGTACAACGACGTGTCGTCGTTTATTGCGGTGTTCCGGCAGGCGCTCGGCGAAACACCCGCCCGGTATTTCCGCTGACGGGCTCCGTCCAATACGGACCCGTGAACCGCGCGGGTATTGACCGCTTCAATGCGCGCCCGCCGCGCCGCCTCCACCGCCGCCTTTGGCTGGTCGCGTAATCCAGATCAGCGGAATGATCAGAATGAAAATGACCGCCGAGACAAAGAAGATGTCGTTCAGCCCCATCATCGCCGCCTGGGTATTCAGCTGAAAATCGAACAGCGCATGCGCCGACTGCGTATTCAGATGTAGCAGCGACTGCGTCGAGTCGATTTGCTGGTTGAAAAGCGGATTATTGATGCTGGCGCGCTCGGTCAGCCGTTCGTGATGAAGCACAGTGCGGTTATTCCACGCGTTGCCCGCAATCGATGTCCCCACCGCGCCGCAAAACACCCGCGCGAAATTCGACAGTCCCGCTGCGGCCGGTATTTTCTGTGGCGGCTGCCCGGACAGGATGATCGCCGTGAGCGGCACGAAGAACATCGCCATCGGAATCCCCTGTAGCAACGTCGGCAGCACGAGATGCCAGGTGTCGATCTCGATGACATACTTCGAGCGCATATAAAAGACGATTGCGAAGCCGACAAAAGCGAGCGTCGCGATAATGCGCGCGTCCGAGCGTGGCAACACACGCCCCATCACGGGCGCGAGAATCACCGCGAAAATGCCGAGCGGCGCCGTCACGAGGCCCGCATCGACGGAGCGGTAGTTCAGATACTCCTGCATCCATTGCGGCAGCAGCACAAGATTGCCGAAGAACACGGCGTACGCGACCGAAATCGCAATCGTCCCGCCGAGGAAATTGCGCTGCGTGAAAAGCCGCAGGTCCACGATCGGGTTTTCCTCGGTTAATTCCCACACGAGAAAGAACGCGAAACTGACCACCGCGGTAATGCCAAGCACGACGATCACCGGCGACGAAAACCAGTCGAGGTCCTTGCCCTTGTCGAGCATGATCTGGAGCGACGCGACCCAGGTGATCAGCAGCCCAAGACCGACGACGTCGATCGGCAGCTTGCGGGTGGGACTTTCGCGATTGCGGTAGATCATCCACGTCACGCCCGCCGCGAAAATGCCGACCGGGATATTGATGTAGAAAATCCACGCCCATGAATAGCTGTCGGTAATCCAGCCGCCGAGCGCCGGGCCGGCAATCGGGCCGACGGTCGCCGTCATCGCCCAGAGCGCGAGTGCCGTCGACGATTTCTCCTTCGGCCACGAACTCAACAGGATCGCCTGCGAGAGCGGAATCAGCGGCCCGGCAACCGCCCCCTGCAGCACGCGGGCACAGAGCAGGATGGGCAGCGTCGGCGCGATGCCGCATAGCCACGACGACAGTACGAACATCAGGATCGCGCCCACGAACAGTTTGATCTGCCCGAGACGCTGCGTGAGCCAGCCGGTCAGCGGAATCGAGACGGCATTGGCCGCGGCAAACACGGTAATCACCCATGTGCCTTCATCGACGGATACGCCGAGGTTGCCCGAGATCGTCGGAATCGCGACGTTCGCGATGGACGAATCGAGCACGTTCATGAACGTCGCCAGTGCGACGGCAATCGTCGCGAGTACCAGCTGGCCGCCGTGAAGGGGCGGGGGCGCGGCGGGTCGGGCAGGTTGGGCCGGCCCGGCGGGCGTGTCTGGCGAAGCGGATGAACCAGGCGGAACGGGAGGCTGACTCAAGCGATTCTCCAGTGAAGGCTTCCATGCAGCACATGGAGCAGCAACAGAAAAAGGGCTTGAAAAGGATACCTGCAATCAGCCGTGAGTGTGGGGCACGCGTGCGCCGGCGTGTTCACAACCGTGTGCATATTTCAGTTTGAAAGGGATTTCCGCGTATTCCGGCGGTTATATCGCGTGCCGCAGTCCGATATCGCTCGATATCGCACGCAAAAACATTATGGGCGGGGAAAAAATACTCGACCAGCAAGCGCTTAAAAGCATTATCCCCAACCGGTAATAATTTAATTCGAAGTGTAAATTTGTGTAAAATCGCGCGCCCCCTCAAGTTTTTTGAGCGGGGTACCGTTAATGGGTTAATAGCCCGAAAAAGCACCTGACGCACGATCGCGGCCCGCCTCTTGAGGCCGATGGAATGCCGACGGACATCTGGCCGCTCCGGCAGCGGACGGCCGCTTACACCAGTAGAGCCTGCCCATGGCCACAGCGATGCCGCATCAATCATTCTTCAAACGGTTCTTCAGCCCGGACGTGGCAGTGGACCTCGGCACGGCCAATACGCTCATTTATACCCACGACAATGGCGTGGTGCTCAACCAGCCTTCCGTGGTGTGCTTCCAGAAGAACGCGTCGGCAGGGCAGGAGCGCGTGGCGGCAGTGGGCAAGGAAGCCAAGCAGCTACTCGGGCGGGTGCCCGGCAATCTCGAAGCGGTACGTCCGATGCGTCACGGCGTGATCGCGAATTTCGCTGCGGCCGAACACATGATCCGCCAGTTCGTCGACATGTCGAGCACGGTGCCGCGTTTTGGACGCCGCGCGTCGTTCACGATCTGCGTGCCGGCGGGCGCCACCCAGGTCGAGCGTCGCGCGATCCGCGAAGCCGCGACGGCAGCGGGCGCGTGGAAAGTGAACCTGATCGGCGAATCGCTTGCCTCGGCGGTGGGCGCGGGGTTGCCGGTTTCGGAAGCGACCGGTTCGATGGTCGTCGATATCGGGGGCGGCACGACGGAAGTGGGCGTGATCGCGCTCGGCGGCATGGCATATAGCGGCTCGATCCGCGTTGGCGGCGACCAGTTCGACCTCGCGATCGTCAATTACGTGCGTAATGTCTACGGCGTCGTGATCGGCGACCAGACCGCGGAACACGTGAAAAAGACCATCGGCACCGCGATCCGCGACGTGCCGACCGAGCGTATCAACGCAACCGGCCGCAGCCTCGACGATGGCCTGCCGCGTACTGTCCAGCTCACCAATCAGGACATCGCGGATGCGATCGTCTCGCCGCTCGCGCAGGTGATCGGCGCGGTGAAAACGGCGCTCGAATGCGCGCCGCCGGAGCTCGTGACGGACATCGCGCACAGCGGCATCGTGCTGACGGGCGGCGGGTCGCTGCTCGCGAATCTGGACCGCTGGCTCGCGAGCCAGCTGGGGCTCGATGTGCGCGTCGCCGACGAGCCGCTGACCTGTGCCGTGCGCGGCGCGGGCGCGGCGTCTACACTGCTGCATTCGCACGCTTTCGATTGAGCGCGCGCGGCGCGCCTCCCGGCGGCGCGCGCGCCGCTTCGGTTTCCCATCTGTGAACTCTCCCGATCCTGCTTCGTCTTCGCCGTCGTTCATTGCGTTGAGCAACGGCTTGCACATGCCTTACGAAGCGCGCGGCGAGGGCGAATTGCTGCTGTTCGTGCACGGCTCGCTGTGCGATTACCGCTACTGGCAACCGCAGGTGAGCGGGCTGTCGGATCGCTACCAGTGCGTCGCGGTCAGCCTCACGCATTACTGGCCCGCCGCGCAAACACCTGCCGGCACGCCGTTCAGCTGGAGCCAGCACGCCGACGAAGTCGCGGAATTCATCGACCGTTTTGGTGCAGGGCCCGCGCACGTCGTGGGCCATTCACGCGGTGGCTGCGTGACTTTTCATTGCGCGCGGAGGCATCCGCAACATATTCGCACCCTGATGCTCGCCGATCCAGGCGGGCCGTTGCAGATCGCCGGACGACCGCCCGCGACACTGCCCGAACCCGTCAACGCGCTGCGCGCCCGTGCGGCGCAACTGATCGAAACGGGTGACGTGGAAGCCGGATTGCAGCTCTTCGTCGATTCGGTGAGCCGTCCTGGTTTCTGGGCGAAAAGCACCGCTGGCTTTCGCCGCATGGCGACTGACAACGCGCATACGCTCGCGCGGCAGTTCCAGGATCCGCTTCCGGCCTACACCCCCGACGATGCCGCCGAAGTGCGCTGTCCGGTGTTGCTGGTCGACGGCGAGAAAAGCCCGCTCATGTTCCATCGCACGGTGGACGCGCTCGCGTCATGGCTACCCGATGCGCGGCGCGAAACGGTGATGGGCGCGTCGCACGGCATGAACCTGGCGCATCCCGCGGCGTTCAACCGATATATCGACGGAATGATTCGCGAGACCGGCAGCACCCGCTGAATCGCGGCGTTTTCGCCCGGTTTTTTGCCGATTCTTCTGATTCGAACCGATGATTTATCGCTATCGATGGCGCGAGCCGTTCGCGTATCCAGAAGGCGCTTACTGCAACCCGACGGGCACCACGCACGCGTAGTCGCCTGCGGCTGCTGCGTGAGCGGCGATCAGCGCGCGCGTCGTCATCCGCTGCCGGCGGTGCAATCCTGACGTATCGCAGGCGTCCTCTATTCGTGCGATTCATCAAGACCTTCTACAATCGGTACGACGCTAACCCGAAGGAGAGAAGCTGATGCAGGATCCAGAAGCACTCGGTGGACTGTCGCATGCGGGCAGGCAGGACGTGAACGCGCCCGACGCGGATGCCGTATTCATTCCGCCGGAAAACCTCACGGTCGCGACCGCGAACCAGTACGTGCTGAAATCGGGCGACACGTTTATCGTCAACGACCCGCTTGGCGACATCACGGGCCGCGACGACGGTCTCTTCGTCAATGACATGCGTGTGCTGTCCGCGCTGCGGCTCACGTTCGGTGGCCGCGCGCCCTCGCTGCTCTCAGGCAGCGTCAGCAGCGACAACACGGCGTTTACCGCGCATCTGACGAACCGTCCGCTGCCGCCGCTTGGCGGCACCAGCACGCCTGAAGGCGTGATCCATGTCGAGCGCGTGCGTGTACTTTCCGGCACCGTGCTCAACGAAGCGATCGAACTGACGAACTACGGCACGAGCGATGCAGTCGTTCCGCTGTCCATTTCGTTTGCGAGCGACTTCCGCGACATGTTCGAAGTGCGCGGCCTCAAGCGTCCGAAGCAGGGCACCATCGAGACGCCGCGCCTCGAAAACGGCGAGGTGCTGCTCGGCTATGTCGGGCTCGACAACGTCGCGCGCCGCGTGCGCCTCGCGTTTTCGCCGGCACCTACCAAACTGCTCGCCGACCGCGCCGACTTCTCGGTGCAGTTGCCGGCGCATGCATGCGTGTCGATCTATCTTTCGGTTGCGGTCAAGGTCGAAGCGCACGGCGCGGCTGCCGCGAGCGCGCAGATTTCGCAACCGACGCACGGCACGAGCGAAGCGCACCTGTCGCAGATCGACACCGCGCGACCGCGCGTGGGACGTGCGGCGGTACGCGCCGCGCTCGTCGACGCCCACCTCGTCATGCGCGAGCGGCGCCGCGTGACCGCGCGCGTGCGCTCCAGCAACCCGCTCTTTAACGCATGGATCGACCGGTCGCTCGCCGACCTTGGTCTCCTGACCACCGACCTTGCGACCGGTCCGTATCCGTACGCGGGCATCCCGTGGTTCTCGACACCGTTTGGCCGCGATGCCGTCATCACGTCGTTGCAGACGCTGTGGTTGCAGCCGGGCCTTGCGCGCGGCGTCCTGCGCTTTCTCGCCGAACATCAGGCCCGCGAAGATTCCGCGTTTCGCGATGCCGCGGTCGGCAAGATCATGCACGAGATGCGCAAGGGCGAAATGGCCGCGACCGGCGAGGTGCCGTTCGCGCTCTACTACGGCGGCGTCGATACCACGCCGCTCTTTATCGTGCTGGCGGGCGCCTACGTTGCTCGCACCGGCGATCATGGCTTGATCGACGAGCTTTGGCCCGCGCTCGTGCGCGCGGCGGCGTGGGTCTCGGGCGTGTGCGACAAAAATCGCTACGGCCTGCTCGACTATCAGCGCGCATCCGATGGCGGCCTCGCGAATCAGGGCTGGAAAGACAGTCACGATTCCGTCTTTCACGCTGACGGACGCTTCCCCGACGGGCCGATCGCGCTCGTCGAAGTGCAGGCCTACGCAAGCGCCGCGTTCGACACGATGGCGCATTTCGCCCGGCTGCGCGGCCTGACTGACGAGGCCGCAGGCTACGCGAAACGCGCGTGGTCGATTCGCGAGTGCGTCGAAGAGAAGTACTGGATGGAAGACATGGGCTTCTACGGTATCGCGCTCGACGGCCACGGCGAGCTGTGCCGCGTGATGGCATCGAACGCCGGGCATCTGCTGGCGTTCGGGCTGGCCGGCAAGGAGCGAGGCGAAGCGGTGGCGCGCGGGCTCGAATCGGCGCTCTTTCATACCGGCTGGGGCGTGCGCACGCTCGCGGCCGACCAGGCCCGCTTCAACCCGATGGCGTATCACAACGGCTCTGTCTGGCCGCACGACAACGCGCTGTGCGCACGCGGCCTCGCGCGTTACGGCGCGAAGGGCGCGGCTGTGCGACTGCTGCAGGCCCTGTTCCAGGCCGCGGTGAACTTCGATATGCGCTTGCCGGAGCTCTTCTGCGGCTTTCCGCGCCGCCGCGGCGAACCGCCGACGGCCTATCCGGTCGCGTGTCTGCCGCAGGCGTGGGCGGCGGGCTCGCCGTTCATGATGCTGGAAGCGTGTCTCGGCATGACGATCGATGCTGAAAAACGCGAAGTGCTGATCGAACAGCCGATGCTGCCGGAAGGTATCGACTGGCTCGAGGTGGGCGATCTGCGCGTAGGCGACGCATCGGTAACGATCACGTTCACGCGTGTCGCCGGAAAGGTAGTGGCGTCGGCCGAGCAGGGTGACGTCCGGGTGGTGGCGTTGCTATAGCACGCCGCCCCGCATGCGGTGCACCGGGTGGTAACATTTGTTGTCATCCTCTTCCCCGGTACATCGCATGCCCGACAGTTTCGACCAGCTCGCCGCCCTGATCCGGGCGCGCTTTTCCGAACTGAGCCCGCAATTCCAGATGGGCGCGGCATTTCTGCTCGATCATCCCGATGAAGTCGCGGTGTCTTCGATGCGCAAGGTGGCGGAGCGCGCGCAGGTGCAACCTGCGTCGCTCGTGCGCCTTTCGCAGCAACTCGGCTTTCCCGGCTGGAACGAACTGCGCGATCTTTTCGTCGCCCGCGTGCGCACGCGGCCCGAGCCGCTCACGAGCCGCGCGCGTTCGCTCGTCAAGGCCAACGCGAAAGACGCGCTTGCGCACGACCTGCTCGTCGCGCAGCAGCACAATCTCGAACTCACGGCAGCCCACAACGCACGCGTCACCGTCGAGGCCGCCCGCGTGCTGCGGCGCGCGCCGCACGTGCACGTCGCGGGGTTTCGCTCGTGCTACCCCGTGGCGTTTGGCCTCGTGTACGGCTACCGGTTGTTTCGTTCGTCGGTGTCGTTGCTGACTGGCGAGGCGGGCACGCTTGAAATGCAGTTGCGCGGTATCGATCGCGACAACGCGACGATTGTGATCAGCTTCACGCCGTATTCAGTCGAAGCCGTGCGCGTCGCCGAAGCGGCGCTTGAAAGAGGCAGCAAGTTGATCGCCATCACCGACAGCGCCGTTTCTCCCATCGCGCTGAACGCCGACAAGGTGCTGATCTTTTCGCACGACAGCCCATCGTTCTTTCCCTCACTGGCGGCGGCCACAGCAATCGCCGAGTCGCTCGTCGCGCATCTGCTGACGCTCGAAGGCGCAGGCGCCGTCGAGCAGCTCGAACAGGCCGAGCGCGCGCTGCATGCGAAGGGCGCTTACGTCGTGTGACGCGCGTTCTGTTTCGCCTTGGGCGACGCCTTTACGTGATGCGACGGAATCCGTTTTGACAACATATGTTGCAATGCTGTATAAATGCACATCGCGTGTTGAAACCCGCCGTCCGTCAAAAGGAACCGCATGTCCACCGTTTTCCACCGGATGCCGAAGAAGGCATTGCCCGTCGCCGTCGCCGGTGACGGCATCGAAATCATCGATTCGACTGGCAAGCGCTATATCGATGCATCCGGCGGCGCGGCGGTTTCGTGTCTCGGTCACAGCAACCAGCGCGTGATCGACGCGATGAACCGGCAGGCGCGGCAACTGCCGTACGCACACACGTCGTTTTTCACAACCGGTGTCGCCGAAGAACTCGCCGACCGGCTGGTTGCCGACGCGCCCGCGGGCCTCGACCATGTCTATTTTGTCTCCGGCGGTTCGGAGGCGATCGAAGCGGCGCTCAAGCTCGCACGGCAATATTTCGTGGAGAAGGGCGAGTTGCAGCGACGTCATTTCATCGCGCGCCGACAGAGCTATCACGGCAACACGCTGGGTGCGCTCGCGATTGGCGGCAATGCATGGCGGCGCGAACCGTTTCTGCCTCTGCTGATCGAGGCGCACCACGTGAGCCCGTGTTACGCGTATCGCGAGCAGCGTGCCGGCGAAACGGAAGAAGCGTTCGCACAGCGTCTTGCCGACGAACTCGAACAGAAGATCCTGTCGCTGGGCGCCGATACGGTCGCGGCGTTTGTCGCGGAGACCGTGGTGGGCGCGACGGCCGGCGCGGTGCCTCCGGTGCGCGAGTACTTCGGCAAGATTCGCGCCGTGTGCGACCGCTACGGCGTGCTCCTGATCCTCGACGAAATCATGTCCGGCATGGGCCGCACGGGCTACCTGTACGCGTGCGACGAAGACGGTGTCGCGCCCGATCTGCTCACGATCGCGAAGGGCCTTGGCGCGGGTTACCAGCCGATCGGTGCAACGCTCGTCAGTGACAGGATCTACCAGACCATTACCGGCGGCTCGGGATTCTTCCAGCACGGTCACACGTATATCGGTCATGCGGTGGCATGCGCGGCTGCCCTCGAAGTGCAGCGCGTCATTGCCGAAGACGGATTGCTCGACAACGTCCGCATGCGTGGCGAGCAGTTGCGCGCACAGCTACGTGAACAGTACGCGCAGCATCCGCATATCGGCGACGTGCGCGGCCGGGGTCTCTTTGTCGGCGTCGAACTGGTGCGCGACCGTGACACGAAAGTGCCGTTCGATGCCACACTCAAGCTTCATGCCAGGATCAAGGCCGAAGCGTTTCAACGCGGTCTGATGGTGTATCCGATGGGTGGCACGGTCGATGGAAAGAACGGCGATCATGTGCTGCTCGCGCCGCCGTTTATCTGCACGGAGCGCGACATCGGCAACATCGTCGGGCGTCTGGCCGATGCTATCGATGCCGCGTTACCCGCCTGATCACTGCGCATTTCAATCACGATCTGACACGAACCGACCATGACCAACCGTCTGCCCGATTTCGACCCGTCGCGCGCGACGCCTGAACAGAAAGCCGTGCTCGATGAAATCCTGTCGGGGCCGCGAGGCAATCTGAACGGGCCATTCCTCGGCTGGATTCACAGTCCCGAACTCGCGCAGCACGCGCAACGGCTGGGTGCGTTCTGCCGTTATCAGACCGGGTTGCCGTTACGCCTGTCTGAACTTGCGATCCTCGTCACAGCGCAGCGGTGGCAGGCGCAGGCCGAGTGGTACATCCATTATCCGATCGCGCTCGAAGCCGGGGTGCCGGAGGCCGTTGCCGGGGCGATCCGCAACGGTCAGCGTCCGACGTTCGATAACGCCGACGACGCACTCATCTTCGATTTCGCCACCGAGCTATACGAGGCAAAGCGCGTCTCCGATTCGACTTATTCGAAGACCGTCGATCGATTTGGTCACAACGTGATGATCAATCTCGTGGGCTTGCTCGGCTATTACGCGCTCGTCGCGATGACGCTTAACGTGTTCGGCATGCGTGCGCAGGGTCAGGACAGCCTGCCGTTCGCGGAATAATCCGTACCGCCGGTTTTCATCGGACGTAAACCAGAAACGCCCTGACTGGTACGGCCAGTCAGGGCGTTTGTCATACGGCTCGAAGCCAGGCAGGCTACGACACCAGCGCGAAGCTTAATTCCCGCGATATGTCGCAAATATGCCGTTTTCAGGCGCCGGGCGGCTACCCGCCTGCGACTTCGAATCGCTCACGCCGCCTACCGCCTCGTTCTGCTGCGGCGTCACCGAAGCGGTCGTGAAGGTCTGTGCCGAATCCACCTTTGGGTAGTTCGTGTCGTTCTGGTTGAGCAGGCCGGCTTTCTGTGCGGCCACCAGCTCGGCGCGAACCTGCGCGCGGGTGATCGGCGCGTTGGACTGCTGCGCGAACGAGACAGCCGGAACAGCGAGAACCGATGCGAGCAGCGCGGTGGAAAGAAGGAATTTCATGACAATCTCCGGGTTTCGATTATGGGTTCTTCGTGGCTTAACCGCCCTGCCTGAACCGTTAAATCGAAGTCTATTGCGCAGTCTCTGCGTGAAAAAGCGCGAATTCGGATATTCATTGTTACCGATTTTGTGAGAATGTCGGCCTGACTGAACGCGGTCTGGTCACGTCATGACGGTTACTTCGGGAAGCGCCTATCATGAAGACCGGTCGACGCCCGCGCCTGTCCGGCGCACGGCGCGCGTCACATCCGCCGATCCGCAAAACCCCAGGGCGCAACCGTTGCGGAAGGATGGAAAGGGAGTCGCGGCTGTGCAGGCAGCGCACTACTGGAGAGAAGCGATGAAGCGTAAGGCATCAGCAGTCTGGCAAGGCGGCCTGCAGGACGGCAAGGGCTCGATCTCCACCGAAAGTACGGTTCTCAAGGAGACGCAATACTCCTTTTCGACGCGCTTCGAAAACGGCGTCGGCACCAATCCTGAAGAACTGATCGCGGCTGCGCATGCCGGCTGCTTCTCGATGGCACTGTCGGCGGAACTGGGCAAGGCGAACCTCAAGGCGGAACGCATCGACACGACGGCCACGGTCACGCTCGACAAGGTGGACGGCGGCTTCGCGATCACGTCGTCCCATCTCGACGTGAAGGTCAAGATTCCAGGCGCCGACAAGGCGGCGTTCGACAAGGCCGCAGGCGACGCGGAAAAGGGTTGCCCGATTTCGAAGGTCCTGAACGCCAGGGTCTCGATGACCGCGACGCTCGAAAACTGAGTGCGGGGTTGCGTTCCTTTCCTGCGCGAGTGAGCTGATGTCGGGGCGGTGCGGACAACTGGAGCGTTTCCGGTCCGTCCGCGCCCGCCAGCCCGCCAGCGTCTTTCCGCATTCGTGCGAACGCGTGCTGCATGCGGCGTCTGCGATGCACGGTTGCATGAATCCGCCCGTCGAACCTCAACGGAATCCGCGATGAAATCCCAGTCAGAAAAAGCAGAGCTTCTCAGGACGTATCACAAGAACAAGGAGACGTTCGTCATTCCCAACCCGTGGGACATCGGCAGCGCGCGACTGCTCGCGCTCGCGGGCTTCAAGGCGCTCGCGACAAGCAGCGCCGGCTACGCGTTCACGCGCGGTCTGCCCGACAACTCGATCGGGCGCGACCAGATGATGCTGCATCTTGCCGAGATCGTATCGGCGACCGATCTGCCGGTCAGCGCCGACCTCGAAAACGGCTTCGGTGATGCGCCGGAAGAGGCCGCTGAAACGATCCGCCAGGCGGCGGCAACGGGCGTGGTGGGCGGCTCGATCGAAGATGCAACGGGCCGCGCCGACGATCCGCTGTATGCCCTCGATTTTGCCGTCGAGCGTGTGCGGGCCGCCGTCGAAGCGGCACGCTCGCTGCCGTTTCCCTTCACGTTGACTGCCCGCGCCGAGAATTATCTGGTCGGCCGCGCGGATCTCGCCGATACGATCCGGCGCCTGCAGGCATACCAGGAAGCGGGCGCCGACGTGCTGTACGCGCCTGGCCTGAAAACCCGCGACGAAATCGCGGAAATCGTGCGTTCCGTCGACCGTCCGGTCAATGTGCTGATGGGATTGCAGGGCGCGTTGCTGAGCGTCGACGATCTCGCTGCGCTCGGTGTGCGGCGCATCAGCGTCGGCGGGTCGCTCGCGCGCGCGGCGCTTGGCGCCCTGGTGCGGGCGGCGGGTGAAATTCATGAGCGCGGCACGTTCACGTATTCCAGCGAAGCGGCCAGCAACGCCGATATCAACGCGCTCTTCGCGAAGGCGGCCCATACGTGGGGCACGAAGTAAGCCGCGATGCGCACGTGAGGCGCTCCGCTGCGACGGTTGTCGCGGCGGGCGCTGCACGGGCTTAAGCGTCTGATGCGTTTGCGTTCCCGGCCTTTCCAGGGCTGGCGATTTGCCGTATCCGTTTCTGGAACGTTTCGTTGTCGTTTTTCTGGAGCGCTTCCAGGTCGGCCAGCACCTTTTTAAAGCGGGCGTCCTCGGTCTCCCGTTTAATCTTGTCGATCTTGTCCTTCATCTCCGTGAACGCCGTGATCGCGTCGTTGCGCCTGACCGTCGGCTTTGCCTCTTCGATGAGGACGGCCAGCGCGTCGGCCATTCTGCCGATTTGCCTGCCGTAGCTCTGTTTTCCGACGATGGCGTGTTCCATCGCTGGGTCGCCCGAATTCGTCTCGTTGATCACGGTTCCGGCAATGGTCCAGCCGGGCTGGATCGGTTGCTCGAACGTGCGTGGAAAGCGGGACGCCGAACTGAGTGCGGCGTTGACGTATTCGAGCCAGACGGACCACGCCATCATGGGATCGAACGATGCGGAACGGGGCGAACCTGACATGTCGGCCTCGCGAGAAGGGGGAGGGGCCAAGGAAACGTGCCCGACAGTGTCACACGCCACGCGGACGAGATCTGTGCGCTGCCCCGCACGTCGTGTCGCGAAGATTCTGCTGCGCGAAACCGGGCGGTTAGTGATGCAAATGAATATGCGTCCCGCCTCTCCACCATAAAGATGACAACTCAACCACTTTGGCCGTCGCCTTGTACCGCCACTGCGGTAAGCTGTGTGTTTCGATCGATCTTGAAATAAGGGGCAGAGGCAAATGCGGCGTGTCGTTTTCAATCAGAAGGGTGGCGTCGGCAAATCGACCATCGTGTGCAACCTGGCGGCGATCAGCGCCAGCGAGGGGATGCGTACGCTCGTCATCGACCTCGATCCGCAGGGGAATTCGAGTCAGTATCTTCTCGGCGAACAGGCGAACGACCTCAAGCCGAGCGTCGCGGATTTCTTCGACACCGCCCTGAATTTCAGCTTCAGGCCGACGCCATCGTCCACGTTCATTCATCCCACGCCGTTCGAGAATCTCGATGTCATGCCTTCACATCCCGATCTCGATGCACTGCACGGCAAGCTCGAATCCCGCTACAAGATCTACAAGCTACGTGACGCGCTCAATGAACTGGATGCCTACGACGCCATTTATATCGACACGCCGCCGGCATTGAATTTCTATACCCGCTCCGCGCTGATTGCAGTCGAGCGTTGCCTGATCCCGTTCGACTGCGACGATTTTTCCCGTCGCGCCCTGTACACGCTGCTCGACAACGTCAAGGAGATTCAGCAGGATCACAACGCCGGCCTGGAGGTCGAGGGAATCGTGATCAACCAGTTTCAACCCCGCGCGAGCCTGCCGCTCCAGCTGGTCGAGGAACTGGTGAGCGAGGGTTTGCCGGTGCTGGCGTCGCGGTTGTCTTCCTCAGTGAAGATTCGCGAGTCTCATCAGGTTGCGCGACCCATGATTCATTTCGATCCGCGCCACAAGCTTGCCCACGAGTTCATGGCATTGCACCGTGAACTGCTTGGCTAGCATGCAGCATGACGTGTCGGTGAGTCTTAAGCAGCGCCGCACCTGACCTGAGAGAAACGATCAGGCGATGCTTGCCAGTTTCAATGCATCGAGGGTCATGTGCGCGCCGAGGGCCGCGAGAACAACGCCCATCATCCAGCGTTGCGCGAGCAGGAGTCCCGGGCGGCTTGAGAGGAACTTCGCCATGCTGCCAGAGCAGACCGCCACAAAAGCGTTGACCGATGCGAACGCGACAATCAGCGAAGAACCGAGCACGAGCGATTGTCTGAGCACGCTGCCGCCCTGGTAGTCGATGAATTGCGGGAGCAGCGAAAGAAAGATCATCGCGAGCTTGGGATTCAGCAGGCTGGTCGTGGCACCCATCGCGAAGAGCCGGCGAGGCTGTTCACGAGGCAGATTGCGAACCTCCAGCGGAGAACGGCCGCCGGGCTTCACGGCCTGCCACGCCAGATAGAACAGATACGCGGCGCCCACTGTGCCGAGAACGCTGCCGGCATAGGGCACGGTCATGAAAAACGCCGTGATGCCGAACGCCGCACCGAACATATAGAAGAGGTATCCGAGCATGACGCCGGCAAGCGATATCAGCCCGGCCGCGGGTCCCTGCGTAATCGAGCGTGACATCACGTAAATCATGTTCGGGCCCGGGGTCACGGCAAGCATTCCGCCGACCGCCAGAAATCCGTAAATCGAAACCGTACCGTGCATTTTCGCGCGCTCTCCCAGATGGTTTTCAGTCGTAGTATCGATTCGATGCATACACTAGTAAAACGCATTAAACTGAACATATTACTCAGATTTTCTGATCAAAGTGAAAAAGCTCGATCTGGACGTGCTTGAGATGGTGGTTGCGGTCGCCGATACAGGATCGTTTGTTCGGGGCGCGGAGTTCGTGCATCGCTCGCCGTCCGCGGTGAGCATGCAGATCAAGGCGCTTGAAGACGCGCTGGAAAAACCGCTCTTCGTGCGAAGCACCCGTAACGTGGCGATTACCACGGAGGGCAAGACGCTTCTCGACTATGGCCGCCGGATGCTTGCGATGCGGGAGGAGGCGTGGGCTTCGGTCGTTCGCCCGGAGATGAAGGGTCGCGTAACCATCGGCGTTCCTGACGACTACGCGTCGTCGCTGCTGCCACGTGTTCTGGGAAAGTTCGCGGTTGCTCATCCGCGTGTCGAAATCCGGGTTATCGGGCTGCCCAGCAGTGCGCTCGCGCCATTGCTCAAGGACAACACGCTCGACCTGGCCTGCATGACGAAAACAAAGGGCATTGCGGGCGAATTCATCCGGTTCGAGCCCATGGTATGGGCCGGTTCACCCACAAGAAGCGTGTGGCAGGAGCGCCCGCTCCCAATCGCCGTGTTCGCAGACGGCAGTACCGCGCGTGCCCATGCCATCAGCGCACTGCAGCGGGAAAATATCAAATACCGGATGTCCTACGAAAGTCCGAGTTTGCTGGGCCTTATCAGCATGGTCGAAGCGGGGCTCGCGATAGCGCCCCTCGCAAAATGCAGCGTGCCGGGGCACCTCGTTCAGCTAGCGCAGAATGAGGGGTTGCCGGCACTGAGCGAACTCGAAGTTATTCTTGCCCGCAGTGCCCGGTCCGGGCGACCGCCGTGTGATTTTCTCGCTGAACAGATCCTGGCGGAATTGAGGGGTTGAGAGGGGCGGTCAATGTCCCGAGATCGCCACAGAGCGGACAGCCTTCTGGCGCGCGGCACCGACGACGGCAGGCAGGGGGAAGCTGCCGACGTTCCGGGAAAGGCGTGGGTGACGACGCAGCAAGTTGATTTTCTAACATTTGCGTTTCAATAAACCAGATATAAACTTTCTTCGCGGGTGGTTGCGCGCTTCCGGTTCTCGCACGCCGGTCGCGACAATGCGTTTGAATAACAGCGAAAGTGGTACGTTCTCAGTATTCGCGACGCCGCGCGATTCGTCCTCGCCGACGAGCCCGATGGCGGGCGAATCGCAAACCGGCGTGTACGTCGGGGTGACGCACACGTTCTGACATGTTTTTGCTGTGCTTCGGCGTGTGAATTCGGCGTTGTTACTGCTGGCAGTCGACACCCACTCAAGAGGGTTGAAAACATCATGACCAGGCAATCGAATTCACCCGGCGCGATTGGCGTCGTCACATTGCTCTTCACGGTGCTGACCGCGCTCTATCTGCTGATCGGTGGCGCATGGCTGCTCGCGCTCGGCGGCTCGGCATACTACGTCGTCACAGGCGTGGTGCTGCTGGGCGTGGCGTGGCTGCTCTGGCGGCGCAGTCCGGCCGCGCTCGTGCTGTATGCGATCGTGCTTCTCGGTACGGCGATCTGGGCGCTGCTCGAATCGGGTCCTGACTTCTGGGCGCTCGCGCCGCGCGCCGGTGTGCTCGTGATCTTCGGCCTGTGGCTGGCGCTGCTGATGAGCAGGCGGCTCGTGGGCGAGCGCAGGCTGGGTGTCGCGTCGCTCGTCGCGGCGCTCGTCGTGTGGGCGGGTGTGCTCGCGTATGCGGGCCTCAACGATCCGCAGCAGGTCAACGGCACACTGAGCACCGCCGTGTCCGCGAGCGGTGCTCAAGGCAACATCGACGCCGCCGACTGGCCCGCGTATGGGCGCACCCAGGAGGGCACGCGCTATTCGCCGCTGCAGCAGATCACGCCTGAGAACGTGAAGGATCTCCAGGTGGCGTGGACCTTTCGCACGGGGGACCTGAAGGGCCCCAACGATCCGCTCGAGATTACCAATGAAGTCACGCCGATCAAGATCGGCGACCTGCTTTACCTGTGCTCGCCGCACCAGATCCTGTTCGCGCTCGACGCGAAGACGGGCACGCTCAAGTGGAAGTTCGACCCGGAACTGAAGGCCGATCCGTCATTCCAGCACGTGACGTGCCGCGGCGTGTCGTATGTCGATCTTTCGGCCAGTGATGCGGCGGCTGCTACTGCGCCGGCGCCGGCGAGCGATGCCACCCCAGCCGCTGACGCCTCGAGCGCCGCAGCCGCAACCGCAACCGCAACCGCAACCGCAACGGCCTGTATGCGCCGCATCTACCTGCCGGTCAACGACGGCCACCTGTACGCGCTCGACGCGCTGACGGGCCAACGTTGCGCGGGCTTCGGCAACAACGGCGACCTCGACCTTCAGCACGCCCAGCCCGTCACGACGCCGGGCATGTACGAGCCCACCTCGCCATCGATCGTCACCAGCAAGGTGATTGTCGTGGCGGGTTCGGTCGAGGACAACTTTTCGAACCGCGAGCCGTCGGGTGTCATCCGCGGCTTCGACGTGCGCACGGGCGAATTGCTGTGGGCGTTCGATCCAGGCGCGAAGGACCCGAATCACATCCCGGGACCGGGCGAGCATTACACCTGGAATTCGCCCAACTCGTGGGCGCCCGCGGCCTACGACGCGAAGCTCGACATCGTCTATCTGCCGATGGGTGTGACGACGCCGGACATCTGGGGCGGCGAGCGCACGCCGGAGCAGGAGCAATACGCGAGCGGCCTGCTCGCACTGCACGTCTCGAACGGCAAGCTCGCGTGGTTCTACCAGACGGCGCACCACGATCTGTGGGACATGGACCAGCCGTCGCAACCCACGCTCGCCGACATCGCCGGCAAGGACGGCAAGACCGTGCCGGTCGTGTACGCGCCGGCCAAGACCGGCAACCTGTTCGTGCTCGATCGCCGCACCGGTGTGCCCGTTGTGCCTGCGCCCGAAACGCCCGTGCCGCAAGGCGCCGCGCCCGGCGACCACGTTGCGCCGACGCAGCCGTTCTCGGCGCTCACCTATCGTCCGTCGAAGAATCTGACCGACGCCGACATGTGGGGCGCGACGATGTACGACCAGCTCGTGTGCCGCGTGATGTTCCACAGTCTGCGTTACGAAGGCACATTCACGCCGCCGTCGTTGCAGGGCACACTCGTGTTCCCGGGCAACCTGGGCATGTTCGAGTGGGGCGGTATTGCCGTCGACACCGATCGCCAGATCGCCGTTGCGAATCCGATCGCGCTGCCGTTCGTCTCGCGTCTGATTCCGCGCGGCCCGGGCAACCCGATGGAGCCGGAGCCGGGCGCGAAGGGCAGCGGCACGGAATCCGGCATCCAGCCGCAGTACGGCGTGCCGTATGGCGTGACGATCAATCCGTTCCTGTCGCCGATCGGCTTGCCGTGCAAGCAACCGGCATGGGGCTACATCTCTGCGATCGATCTCGGGACAAATGAGATTGTGTGGAAGAAGCGCATCGGCACCGTGCGCGACAGTTCGCCGGTTCCGCTGCCGTTCAGGATGGGCATGCCAATGCTGGGTGGGCCGATCGTCACTGCGGGCGGTGTCGTGTTCATCGGCGCAACGGCGGACAACTACATTCGCGCGTTCGACGTGAACAACGGCAAGCAGGTCTGGCAGGCCCGCCTTCCCGCAGGCGGTCAGGCGACGCCTATGAGCTATTCGGTCAACGGCCGTCAGTACGTCGTGATCGCGGCGGGCGGTCATGGCTCTTTCGGCACAAAGCTCGGCGACTATGTAATTGCCTATGCGTTGCCGCAGCAATAGGCGACACGCGCCGCCAGATTGCTCAGGCAGTCAAAGGATGGGGTTCAGGGGGAGGCGTCGAAGCCCGGCCAACCGCAGCCCGGCTGCGCGGCCAGAAAGTTGCCACCGCTACAGGCAACAAAAAGCCCGCCACGATGGGCGGGCTGAATCCACATCAGGAGGAGACATGGAGGAGACAGACACACTATAAACCCGCAGTCGAAAATCACTTGTATCGCTCCGGCGACACTGTGTTTCGAAAAGCATGCAAGTACGCATGTCGACGGTATCTGGCCGTGGATTGACAGGAATTGCCGTTGTGAACCACACAACACTACGCAGTCGGGAGCATCGCCTTGACGAGCGTGCCGCGGCCGGTTTCGCCACGCACGAGGAGTACAATTTGCACTGGCGCAATCCCCAAGGGGAAAGCCATGTCCACGGCTACGGAGTGGCTGGAATCGCTCGGTTTGGCCGGGTATGCCCAGATCTTCGCCGAGAACGGTATTGATTACGCTGTCCTCTGCGATCTGACGGATCAGGATCTCAAGGGCCTTGGCGTTCTGCTTGGGCATCGCCGCAAGATGCTGCGCGCGATTGCCCAGCTTGAGGCCAGCGCGGTTGCAATACCTCCAGTCGCAGCCGCGGTCGTACCACACGACGACGCTGACCGGCGGCAGCTTACCATCCTGTTCTGTGATCTCGTCGGCTCGACCGCGCTCTCGGCGCAGCTCGATCCAGAAGACATGCGGAAGATTCTCGGTGCCTATCACCGGTGTTGCGCAGACGTCATTACCAGGGCAGGTGGCTTCGTTGCCAAGTACATGGGCGATGGCGTGCTAGCCTATTTTGGTTATCCCCGGGCGCACGAGGACGACCCCGAGCGAGCCGTACGTGCAGGGCTGACGCTGGTCGAAAGCATCGACAGGCTTGATGTCGGAATCAACGCAAGTTTGCGGGTGCGGATCGGGATTGCGACCGGGATCGTGGTAGTCGGTGATCTTACGGGCGAAGGCGAAGCCCGGGAGCGCGGGGTCGTCGGCGAGACGCCCAACCTTGCTGCCCGGCTTCAGACATTGGCCGACGCTGGAGCAGTCGTCATTTCTGCGAGCACGCAGCGGCTTACGGGTGGGCTCTTTGACTATCGCGACATGGGCCTCGCCACTGTGAAAGGCATCGGTGAGGCAGTGCAGGTTTGGCAGGTGCTCGGCCCCGGTCGGGTCGAAAGTCGCTTTGAGGCGCTGCACGCGGCCAGTTTGATGCCGATCGTCGGGCGCGACGAAGAAGTCGAGTTGTTGCTGCGCCGATGGCAGCGGGCGAAGGGCGGTGAGGGCCAGGTTGTGCTGCTTTCGGGCGAACCCGGAATCGGGAAATCGCGTCTGACCGCTGCCCTCGATGAGCGGCTCCAGTCCGAGCCGCACACCCGACTGCGGTATTTCTGCGTCCATCGCCACGAGGACAGCGCCTCCTACCCATTCATTTCGCAGCTCGAGCGTGCGGCCGGCTTGCGGCGCAACGATACTGCCGCCCACCGCCTCGACAAGCTCGAAGCGGTGCTCGCGTTGGCCGCGGACAATCTGAGTCAGGATGTACCGCTGCTAGCAGCACTGCTGTCGATCGCGACGGAGCGCCGGTACCCAACGCTTGATCTCGCGCCGCAGAAGCTCAAGGAAAAAACGCTTGGCGCAATGATCGCCCAGATCAAGGGTCTGGCCACGCGCCAGCCGCTGCTGATCGTATTCGAAGATGCGCATTGGGCCGACCCCAGCTCGCTGGAGGCGCTGGACCGCCTCGTCGATTGTCTGGTCGAGCTGCCTGTGCTGCTGATCATTACTTTCCGGCCGGAGTTCACACCTCCATGGATCGGCCGCTCGCAGGTGACGCTGCTTACGCTCAACTGTCTGCCCCCTCGTCAACGAGCGGAGATGATCGAGCGCGTAACGGGCGGCAAGGCGCTCCCGAGTGAGGTTAGAGACCAGATCATCGACCACACGGACGGCATTCCGCTCTTTGTCGAAGAGCTCACCAAGACGGTGCTGGAGAGCGGCTTGCTACGCGAGCAGGATGGACACTATGTCCTCGATGGTTCGTTGCCGCCGCTGGCGATTCCGACGACGCTGCACGCTTCGCTGATGGCCCGGCTCGATCGCCTGGCCTCGACGCGGGATGTTGCGCAAATCGGCGCTGCGATCGGTCGACAATTTTCTTATGAGCTGATCAGCGAGGTCGCATCGATGCAGAGAGACCGCCTCGACGCCGCACTGGATGACCTCGTGAGTGCCGAGCTGGTATTTCGACGTGGAACGCCACCGGATGCGGAGTACACCTTCAAGCACGCTCTGGTGCAGGATGCGGCCTACAGCTCTCTCCTGCGGAGCAGGCGACAGCAGTTACATGCCCGCACCGCGACCGTGCTCGAGAGCCGTTTTCCAGACGTAGTGGAGCAACAGCCCGAGCTCCTTGCCGCGCATTGCGCTCAGGCCGGATGGACGGAGAAAGCGGCCCGGCTGTGGCGGCGTGCCGGGCACAGTACCGCAAGACGCGCGGCGCATCGCGAGGCGTCGGCTCTGTTCGAGAAAGCCTTGACCGCGCACGCGGCCCTGCCGTCCTCAGCCGGTACGCTCGCTGAAACCATCGACATCAGATGGGACCTTCACCACTCGCTCTATCCACTGGGACAGCTGGACCGAACCCGCACGAATCTTGAAGAAGCGGAACATATTGCTGAAAGGCTCGGCGATGAGGTACGCCTCGCGCGCGTCCTGTCGAGTCTGGTGTACACACTCGGTTCGTTGGGCGATCTCGCAGGCGCCGTCGAGACAGGTGAACGCGCCCTGAGGTTGGCGGAGCAGCGCAACGACCCCGATGGGAAGCTTCGGGTCAATATGATGCTGGCAAGGTCGCTGTATGGCCGTGGGGATTTTGAACGCGCGGTGGCACATGCCCGACATGCGCTGGAACTCCTGCTTGCGGGTGGTGATCACGACCCACGCCGTGAGGACTATCCAACCATCGGGCGCGTCAACGGCCGTATCTGGCTGGTGTTATGTCTCGCGGAATTAGGCCGGTTCGATGAGGCCTCAATCCTTGGACAAGAAGCGACCGACATCGCGCGAGGGATGAATGGACTCGAGGAACTGGTGTTTGCTGGCCTCGGTGTAGGACGAATGCACGTTATTCGAGGCAATCCCGACATCGCCGTCGAGGTACTTGAGCCGGCACTTGCCCTCTGCAAGCGCGCCGAGTTTCCCGTCTACGTTTCTCGTGTAGCCTCCACGCTTGGTGCTGCTTATGCATCGCTGGGTCGGGTCGACGAGGCACTCGTTCTTCTCGAAGAGGCGGTTCGCGAAGCGATCGCAAATAACTTCGTATTCGGCCAGTCGCTGGTACTCACATATTTCGGTCGCGCGTGCCACCTCGCTGGTCGCCACGACGAGGCGCTCACATATACGCAGAGCGCGATCCAGGCATCTCAAGCCTCCGGCGAGCGTGGCAATGAGGCCTGGGCTTGCTGCCTGTTGGGGGATCTTGTCGCAGATGGCGATTGCACACCTTCCGGAATTGAACAGGCCACAAACCACTATGGCACTGCATTGAGAATCGCCCAGGAGGTTGGAATGCGTCCGTTGAAAGCACAGTGCCTGTATGGACTTTCCCGGCTACAAAGGATGGCCGGAAACGACATATTGGCCGCACGACATGCATCAGCCGCTACATTGCTTTGTCACGAGATGGGCATGCAATCAAAGGTTCGCTGATTCCGCCAGGCGCGGCGCTGACCAGGGCGCTACCATGCCGCTCGTCGCAGGGCGAACGCGCAATTAAGTGTTCTATTTTGTCCGCCGCGCCAAACTGGCAATCTGCAGGTCTATCCTCCATTCCCCGTCGAACTCATCACCGGTGAATTCCTGTCGTCCTCGAGCAACGGCTGCAGCGCCGGTGCAAGTGACTTCAGTAACTGCACCGACAACGCACTCGTGAAAGCGTAGTGCGCTGCGTACGGCTCATGCACATAGGCCGTCAGTGTGCCAAAAAAGCGATCGCCGATGACGAAGACGAACGTCGCTGTCCGGTTGACCTTGCGCGACTCGATCAGACGTGCGCCGGGGGCGAACACATTGAAGCGCTGGTCGCCCGTTCCCGTCTTGCCATACACGTCGAGCGTCTGTCCGTCGGGGAACGTCATGCCGGTCGCAAGGCGTTTCGCCGTGCCGCCGAGCACCACGTCGCGCAGCAACCCATGCACCACATCGGCAATCTCCGGCGACAACGCGGCGGGCGGTGTCGTCGATGAACGCCTGAAACGCGTCTCGTACGGTGTGTCCTTCGCGAACTCGAGTTCGGTAAAGGTCTGCGTGGGCAGCATCTTGCCGCCACTTGCAATCGTGCCGATGAGCTGCGCGAGCGCGTAAGGCCGGTCGCCCGACGCACCGATCGCAGCGGCATACGACGGCGTGAGCGTCGCGAAGGGGTAGCCCAGCGCGCGCCACGACCTGCCGATCCCGGCGAAGGCCTGCAATTCGACCATGCGCTTGATGCGCCGATCCTGCGTCCCACGGTAGCGCGTCTTGAAGAGCCACGAATACGCAGTGAAACGCACAGCGCGGCTCGCCTCCTGAAACTGGCTCTCGGTCACGCGTGGATGGTCCCGCAGATAATTGACTGTCCACAGTTCAAGCGGATGGACACTCGCGATATAGCCGCGATCGTTCAGACTGAATCTGTCGATGCCATACTTCGCGAAGAGCGTTGCGAGATCGTCGGACGACAGTGTTGCTGCGGGCGTACGCTTCAGCGCGGCGCGCATCTGCTCGTCGAACCACGCTTGCGGCTCCTCTGGCGCAACACTTCGCAATACGGTCGCGACTTTGGGTGGCGACTTGCGCACGTCATGCAGCAGGATGGCGAGCGCTTCATCTGCTGTCTTGCCCTGATACTTCATGTAGAAACGATGCATATACACGCGGCTTTCCTGATCGGCAAAACGCGTGAGATACGCATGGCGTGTGGCAGGATCGTCGAGCCATTGCGACGACGGCCCGGCCGTTTGAACCATCTCGTAGTGCACGATGTCGCGCATCAACCGCACGAAGACCAGATTCACGGAATGCTGGAACGCGCGGTGCACCGTGAGGATACTGCTGTTGTCGCTCGCTTCGAAGTTATTAAACGTCTGTGCGCCTCCGCCCGTGTAGAAGGTCTCGCCAGGGCTCGCCGAATATTTGCGCTCGACTGCCGCCTTGAGCATCGTGCCGAGCGAGCGGTCGGACGTGTGCGACAGGTAGTCGAGTGCCCAGCGTGTCAACATATCCATTCTGTCGGGTTTCACATTGCGTAGTTGCGCCACGCTCATCGACGCATAGCGCTCATGGAGCGCCGAGACGATCTGCAGGTACGTGACCAGCGTGCGCAACTTGGCGGTCGAGCCGAGGTTCAGGCGCGCGCCCTGACTGATGTCGAATGGCTGATTCACGCTGTCGGTCTGAACGCGCACGAGGTTCGCCCCGTCGCGGCGTTCGAACAGCGTGAAGCTGTAGGCGATCTTCGAGGGATCGTCCTGGGTGCTCAGCATCTCGAAGCCGTACAGGCCGGCCGCGCGTGCGCCCTCGCGCGTGTCGGCGCTCGCGAGCCTTTCGCTGACCGCCTGCTGGACCCTGTTGTCGAGTGTGGCGGTTGCAGTCAGATCGAGCCGGTCGAGGTCGTAGAAGCTCGGGACGCCGAGCGTGGCGAGCAGATGCGCGCGTAGTCCGGTGACGGCCTTGCGCGTTACGAACGACACCGGCGGGCGAACCGCGGCCGCGCGATTCAGTTCGAGCGGCACCGCCAGCGCGGCGTCGCGTAGCGACATCGAAATGATTCCGTTGGCTGCCAGGAGGCGCAGATAGCTGTCGGCCAGGCGCGTGAGTTCCATGCTCCCGGAACGCAGGAAACGCGACGGCGCGCGCTGCGCGATCATCAGCGACAACGCCTGCTTGAACGCGAGCGCCTGCGTGTCGAGCGATTCGGCGGAAGCCGGCGCTTTCAGGATGCGGTTGACCTCGTCAAAGTCGCGTCCGTACCATTCCCCCAGACCATCGCCGATGCCGGTGATTTCGCCGACGCCGGGTTTCGCCGCGAGCGGCACCGAGTTGAGATAGCGCAGGACGATCTGGCGACGCGCTACCAGCGTTTCCGGTCCGTCGAGATAGGCGCGCACGGACGCCGAGGCGATCTGTTGCAGCTTCTCTACCGGCGTCGCGGTACGACCACCCGGCGAGTGGCGGAATTTCTCGATCTGCGTCGCGAGCGTGCTGCCGCCCGGCGTCGGCTGATGCCTGTCGATCACCCGCATGCCCTGATCGAACAGCGCACGACTGAACCGGCCCCAGTCGATCGCGGGATTGCGGTTCGGCTGGTCCGGATCGAGCAGGTAGCGGTCTTCGATGAAGAGCAGTGCGTCGACGACGAGTGGCGGAATCGCTTCGAAGTTGCCATAGACCCGATCCGGATACCGCGCGCTGAAAAGCAGGGTGCCGCTCGCATCGCGCAGCAGCAGGCCGCCCTGATCCTTTTCGTCGTACGGCAGGAACAGGCCGTCGTCTGCCAGCGAAACCATCCTGGCGGAATCACGTGCCTGAGCGGTGACCGTAAAACCGCGCGCAGTCAGGCGTTGTTCGAAGGATGGAAGCGACGCATAGCCGAGGCGCACGTCGTACGGGCCGTTCGCAGGAAACCGGATGCTGTTGCTTGCGCCGTCGGCGACGGTAAAGGCGATATCGCGCCCCAGTTCCGTCAGAAAGTGCGCCTGCAGCCGGGAGGTGTTGATTTCGATTTGGGCAAGGCGCCCCGCGATTGCGAGCGCAAGCAGAAAGAGTGCCACGCTCAACCATTTGAGCCATTGTCCGGCCGGCGCCCTGCCGGTCGCATGGACGGGAGATCGGATCAGCGGGCGATTCATGGCGGCGTCTCCTTGACAGCTGCCAAACCGCAAAAGAAGCACCTGCAACAGTCTAACGCCGCGCCGCGGCACGGTACCGTCCGGGCTTACCCGGTGTTGCGAACGTGACTAATTTGCGGATCGCGTTCGCCCTGTACGCGGGGCTGGAGATCTGCGGCTATTTTTCCCGTGTCCAGAGAATAGCGTGCGACGTGGCGTTACCCGCGATCTGGCCGCGTCCGGTGATTCCGACAGCTTCGCTGAAGTTGTCCCCGGGCAGCGTGCCCAGGTCCGTCATCACGCCGTGGGCAAACAGAAAAGCATGCGGGGAGTACGGGCTGGTTCCGGCATCCGATTCGCCGACCACCTGACCGCGATTGTCGATCCCGAAAGCGTTACTGTAGTTGCGACCGGGGAGCGTCCCCAGGTCAGTCATCACCCCGCGTTCAAACAGAAAGGCGTGCACATACCCGCTTGAGGTCGATGACACGCCGACCACCTGGCCACGATCGTTGATCGCCTGAGCGTGGCTGAAGTTCTGCCCGGGGAGCGTGCCCAGGTCGGTCATCACCCCGTGATCAAACAGAAAGGCGTGCGCGTACCCGCTTGCGGTGGACGAGTAGCCCACCACCTGGCCACGATTGTTGATCCCCAAAGCTTCGCTCTCATCGCCACCGGGGAGCGTGCCCAGGTCAGTCACCACCCCGTTTTCAAAGAGGGAAGCGTGCACGTACCCGCGTAAGTTGGACGAGTAACCGGCCACCTGGCCGCGCTCGTTGATCCCGGCAGCAGCGCTGAAACTGCCACCGGGGAGCGTACCCAGGTCGGTCATCACCCCGTGTTCGAACAGAAAGGCATGCTGGTTCCCGCGTGCGGTGGACGAATAACCCACCACCTGCCCGCGATTGTTGACCGCGGCAGCTGAGCTGGAACTGCCGCCGGGGAGGGTGCCGAGGTCGGTCACGACCCCGTTTTCAAACAGCGTAGCGTGTGTGTTCCCGCCCGCGGTGATCGAGTAGCCGACCACCTGGCCGCGCTCGTTGATCCCGAGCGCGTTGCTGTAGTCGCCACCCGGAAGCGCGCCGAGATCCTTGATGACAAAACTCTGGCCCGCGGCGGGCTGGGTTGCGACGGCCGCGAGCAGGGTGAAAACAATCAGGGCTCGACGAATATAATTCGTATCGCTAATTAGTTTGCATGCGGATTGCATAGTGGCCCCCTTTCACGGGAAGTAACCAGGATCGCAATCGACGCCCTGGCCGCAAGCGTGCCGGATGAACTTTGAAAAAGACCCAGCCAGCAAGAAAAAGACAGTGCTAACGTTTCGCCTTCGGCCTTGGGCGGTCAATAGCGAGAAGCCAGGAGGGAGCCAGCAATCATGTTGACGGCTCCATTCACCTGCAAGACTATTGGGCTTCGATGGAGTGGAGGGTCGTTCGGATTGCTGGACGGCACAAGGAAGTTATCGACCAGTCTAGTCTATGGAATGCTATTTTCAACGTATTAAGTAGCGGGGCAGATCGATGACAATGCAAAATTGCGATGACTTGCGTTTGCTCGATAGGGGATAAACGAGAGTCGGTTTTGTGCGCCCGTCTCAGTTCGTATCGTAAGGATCGAAGACAGAACCGCCGTTGCCGGGGTATTGCGCTTTCTGCGTGTCTGGCTCCATCCGTGGAAACGCCGCTGAATCTAAAAGAAGACATGAGAAAACAGATCCTCGCTGCGCTCGCAGCCACCTTGTTCGTGACGTGCGTTCATGCGCAAAGCAACGCGTCCGGTCCGCTCGTGACGCCCTCGGGCAATCTGCAATTCGTGCGCGTCGATCGCGATTTCGTGGGGATGCTCGACAAGGAAATTTTCGATCGCTTCGACGCGACCACACTCGCGCATTTCGATGACGTCGGCAGCGCAAATGACACCGTCACGCGCACGCTCGTGCAAACCGATTCCGGCCCGGTCCTGTATGATTTTCGCCACCGTCCGCCACTTGTGCAGCGCACGGGCAAGCGCATGACGGTCAAGCGCGTGTTCTGGCAAGGCGATGAAGTCGTGATGCAAAGTTCGCAAGGCTGGTTCCGGTTCGAACGCGGCGTGCTGACGAAGCTGCAGTCGTCTACGACGACGTACCATTGATCACGCACTCCGCAATCCAGCCTTCGCCAGAGCGTCATCGGCCCACTGCGACTTGTCCCTGCAGGAACCCTTCGCTGCGGCCCGGCAGTTCGTATGCCAGACTCGATCAAGAAGCCGATCTGTTTTCGTTAGCAAGGAATGGGCTGCGAGGCGGCCAGCTGACGTGACTACGTTGACGTTTTTTCTGCTCATGGGCGTTCGTGCCTGAACGCCGTCCGGAGGCACTCCATGCGGGAAGAAAGCATACGCGAAGCCCTGAATGCGCACTGGCAGGCGTCGGCGGCCGGCGATCTGGACGCAGAACACGATATTTACGATGACGATGCGGTCTGTGACTATCCCCAGTCAGGCGAGCGGATCGTCGGGCGAGTGAATTTACAGGCGCTTCGGGGGCATCATCCAGGCAAACCCTCCGGGTTCGAAGTCAGGCGAATTCAAGGGGAGGGTGATCTCTGGATAACGGAATACACCATCACCTATCAGGGGCGAGTGGCGTACACGGTAAGCATTATGGCGTTCCGCAACGGCAAGGTCGTTCACGAGACCCAGTATTTCTCGGATCCCTTTGAAGCACCGGCCTGGCGGAGTCAATGGGTTCAGAAGATCGTGTGACGTCGCTTCGCGGCGAAACAGGCATATCGGCGATGCAGTGTCATCGTCGGCAGTACCCGGAGATCAATCCGCCATGCGCATCAACGAAACAACGCGTCCTGCTTCTAGTTTCTTTCGCGGTCATCCACCATGCCGCGCCTCATAAACACATCGATGGTATCCGCGCGCGACGAGGCAAAAGCCCTGATCACCGTAATACCGACGAGAGACAAAATAATCACCACGGCCGGAATTTCAAGGAAGGTCATGCTCACGGGAACACTCCTCATAGTCCACGTGTCGTCGCGAGCAAACGAAATAACTTCGCATCACGACGACACTTCACGTTTACGAGTGTAAGCAGGCGAGACCTTTACGCCAAACGAGCAGTTTTCATCGATATGTGAGAAATATTGCAGTAGCGCCAGGCCGGCACCCCCTCGTTCTCAGTGACGCTCGGGAAACCGCAGCTTCGAATGATTCCGTCCGTACGTCACATAGATGGTCAATCCGATCACCAGCCAGACGACGAGCCGCACCCAGGTGACGAGCGGCAGTCCCGCCATCAGCAGCAGGCAGAACAGGATCCCCAGAACCGGCACAATGGGTACACCCGGAACGCGGAAGGGGCGTGAAGCACCGGAATCACTGCGTCGCAGATAGATCACGGCGCCGCACACAAGGATAAAGGCGAACAGGGTGCCGATGCTGACCATCTCCCCAAGCACGCTGATCGGCGTAAGCGCGGCCACGATCGCGACGATTGTGCCGATCAGGATCTGACTCAGATGAGGCGTCTGAAGACGCGGATGAACCCGCGCGAACAGAGGCGGGAGCAAACCGTCCTGCGACATCGTGAAGAAGATGCGGCTCTGCCCGTACAGGAGCACGAGAATCACGGTGGTCAGTCCGGTTAGCGCGCCGATCTTGATCAGGACGGAGAACCAGGTGAGACCGATGGCGTCTACGCCTTTAGCGATCGGATCCGGAACATTCAACTCCGCGTAAGGTACGAGCCCGGTGAGCACACCCGCGACGAGGATGTACAGCACTGTACAGATGACCAGCGATCCCAGGATGCCTATCGGCATGTCGCGCTGCGGTTTCTTCGCTTCCTGCGCGGCAGTGGACACCGCATCGAAGCCGATGAACGCGAAGAACACGACGGCCGAGCCACGCAGAATTCCGCTCATGCCGAAGTTGCCGAACTCTCCCGTATTTGCCGGAATGAACGGATGCCAGTTCGCCGGCTTGATGAAGAACACGCCGAGTGCGATGAAGGCGACCACCACGACGAGTTTGACCGCCACCATGATGTTGTTGAGCCGTGCGGATTCCTTCGTGCCGAGCACGAGCATGGTGGTGAGAATCGCGATGATCACGATCGCCGGCAGATTGACGATGCCTGTTGCTGTCGTCCCGTCAGCGAGCTTGATGAGGGTGCCGGGCGCGGTCGCCAGAACGGGCGGTATATTGATTCCCACGTTGTGCAGCAGGCTTACGATGTAACCGGACCAGCCGACCGCAACGGTCGCGGCACCCATCGCGTATTCGAGGATCAGGTCCCAGCCGATGATCCACGCGAATATTTCGCCCAGCGTCGCATAGGTATAGGTGTAACTGCTGCCGCATACGGGCAGCATGGCCGCCAGTTCGGAGTAGCACAGGCCGACGAACGCGCACGCTATACCGCCAAGCACGAAGGACAGGACGATGCTGGGGCCGGCGAACTGCGCTGCGGCGGTGCCGGTCAGGACAAAGATGCCTGCGCCGATGATGGCGCCGATTCCCATCGCCGTGATGCTGGTGGCGCCGAGCGTTTTCGATAGCGCGTGGCCTCCTTCCACATCAGCGCTTCCCACGATATCCGCGACGGATTTTCGTGCCATGTAGCTCGTGTCAGCCATGATGAGTCGTCCCGTTCAAGTGGTGTCTGGAAACGAACCGACCCGGCTTGCTTCGGCTCGTGGAGCACGACAAAAACATCTGCTAAGGAAGACAGGGGATGCGTGGTGGAGGGGCATGTCAGATTCAGTGTAGTCCGGATTGAAAGTAAAGTGAAACGGACGTCCGGTACCGGGAAGGTTGATCATCTCCCGCACCATAGGTGGCGCATCGGGCCTGGATGCACGGTAACCCTCCCCCTCGGCGAGAGGGGGGAATCGATCGGTCGCGTTCGGTATGCTTTGCACAATGACGCGGGCAAGCATGCCGGAGCGTTAAAGGAACGATCCGTCACGTCGCGCACGCCAACGCATGCGTGTCAATCAGTCGGCCCGGGGGGCTGGAAGCGTAACTATAGGCCTGGGCGATAGAGTCAATATGAAATGGCGACTTTTCTTCGGTATGTATCGCTCCTAGGATTCGAGGGTAGTTCGACGTATTTCCGCACGCACGCGCGCATACACTGCAGCGTGCCCACGTGAGGCGCATATGAAACACCACGCACGTACGCAGAACGAGACACTCGAAGTCAAGACCACGACGTGCTACATGTGTGCGTGCCGGTGCGGCATTCGCGTGCACCTGCGTGACGGCGAGGTGCGCTACATCGATGGCAACCCCGACCATCCCTTGAACCAGGGGGTGATCTGCGCGAAAGGTTCGTCGGGGATCATGAAGCAATACTCTCCGGCGCGACTGACCCGGCCGCTGATGCGCAAAGCGGGCGCGGAGCGTGGCACCGCGCAGTTCGAACCTGTGTCGTGGGAGGTGGCATTCGCCACGCTCGAAAAACGCCTTGCCCATCTGCGCGCCACCGATCCGAAGAAATTTGCGCTCTTCACCGGGCGCGACCAGATGCAGGCATTGACGGGGCTCTTCGCCAGACAGTTTGGGACACCGAACTATGCGGCGCACGGCGGATTCTGTTCGGCGAACATGGCGGCCGGCATGATCTATACGATCGGCGGTTCGTTCTGGGAGTTCGGCGGCCCGGACCTCGACAACGCGAAGCTGTTCTTCATGATCGGCACTGCGGAGGATCACCATTCGAATCCGCTGAAAATCGCGTTATCGAAGTTCAAGCGCGCCGGCGGCCGGTTTATCGCGATCAATCCGGTTCGCACCGGGTACGCCGCGATTGCCGACGAATGGGTGCCGATCCGTCCCGGCACTGACGGTGCGCTGTTCATGGCGTTGATCCGTGAGCTGATCGAGAGCGACGCCTACGACCATGAGTTCGTCTCACGCTACACGAATGCCGGCGAACTGCTCGACATGAATGCGGATGCCGACACGTTTGGCCTGTTCGTGCGCGACCCCGAGACACCCGAAGGCAATCCGCTGTTTCCGCAAAATCATCTGTGGTGGGACCAGATTACCCGGCGCCCGGTGCTGCATCACACGCGCGGCGCAGTGCCGGCGATGTCGGGAAGCTACACGCTCGATGACGGCACGCCGGTGACGCCTTCGTTTGCGTTGCTGCGCGAGCGCGTGGCCGGCTGCACGCCGGAATGGGCGGCCGGGATCACCGGCATTCCCGCCGACACGATCGGGCGGCTTGCACGCGAGATGGCGGACGCAGCGCGCGATCACAAGATTACGTTGCCGATCCAGTGGATTGACGCGTGGGGCGAAATCCACGAGACGGTCACCGGCAACCCGATCGCCTTTCACGCAATGCGTGGCCTCGCAGCGCATTCGAACGGCTTTCAATCGATTCGCGCGCTGGCCGTGCTGATGTCGCTGATGGGCACGATCGACACCCCGGGCGGCTTCCGGCACAAGGCACCGTACCCGCGTGCGGCGCCGCCGTCGGCCAAACCGCCGAACAGTCCCGACGCCGTGCAGCCCAATACGCCGCTGGCCGCCGGGCCGCTTGGCTGGCCGGCCGCGCCCGAAGATCTTTTCATCGACGCCGCGGGCAACCCGGCCCGTATCGACAAGGCCTTCTCGTGGGAATATCCGCTCGCCGTGCACGGCCTGATGCATAGCGTGATCACCAACGCATGGCGCGGCGACCCCTACCCGATCGACACACTGCTGATTTTCATGGCCAACATGGCATGGAACTCGTCGATGAATACGGTCGAAGTCCGCAAGATGCTCGTGGACAAGCGCGATGACGGCGAATACAAAATCCCGTTCCTGGTGGTTTGCGACGCGTTCCAGTCGGAGATGACCGCGTTCGCCGACCTGATCCTGCCCGACACCACTTACCTGGAGCGGCACGACGCGATGTCGGTGCTCGACCGGCCGATCTCGGAGTTCGATGGTCCGGTGGATTCGGTGCGTGTCCCGGTCGTGCCGCCAACCGGCGAATGCAAGCCATTTCAGGAAGTTTTGATTGAACTGGCGAGCCGTCTGAAGTTGCCGGCGTTCACAACGGCTGAGGGCACACGAAAATTCCGCGACTATCCGGACTTCGTCGTCAATTTCCAGACCGCGCCGGACTCGGGCGTGGGTTTCCTGATCGGCTGGCGCGGCAGGAACGGTGACAAGGCGCTGGTGGGCGAGCCGAATCCGGACCAGTGGGAGCAGTACGCGAAAAACAACTGCGTATTCCATTACACGCTGCCCGAGACGCTGCAGTACATGCGCGGCGTCAACGGCCCCTATCTGAAGTGGGCGGTGGAACACGGCTTTCGCAAGTTCGATACGCCGATCCTGATCCAGCTTTACTCGGACGTGATGCAGAAATTCCGCCTCGCGGCGCAAGGCAAAACCACCGGGCGCCAGCCGCCTGACCACCTGCGGGCACGTGTTGAGCGGTACTTCGATCCGCTGCCGTTCTGGTACGAACCGCTCGAACTCGCCGCCACCGATCTTGAGCGCTATCCGCTTGCCGCTATCACACAGCGGCCGATGGCGATGTATCACTCCTGGGACTCGCAGAATGCATGGTTGCGGCAGATTCATGGGGAAAACTACCTGTTCATGAATCCGTTGATGGCACGCGCAAACGGTATCGAAGACGGCGGGTGGATTTACGTCGAATCGCAGTGGGGCAAGGTGCGCTGCATGGCGCGTTACAGCGAGGCGGTGGAACCGGGCACGGTGTGGACGTGGAATGCGATCGGCAAGGCGGCTGGCGCGTGGAACCTCGGCCCCGACGCCAATGAATCGCAACGTGGCTTCCTGCTGAATCACCTGATCACAGACGAACTGCCGGGCACGGCGCGACACCCGGCGCGTACCTCGAATTCCGATCCGGTCACCGGACAGGCGGCATGGTACGACGTGCGCGTGCGGATCTATCCGGCCGAGGCCGACGCGGATCACACGTTGCCGCAGTTCGCGCCGATGCAGGCGCTGCCGGGTTCGACCGGTGTCGTGCAGCGCCTCGTGCAAACCTATTTTGCCGGGCGCGGCGAGTTCGCGGCGCGCCTGCGCGGTACGCCCAGGCGTAACGGATGAGGAGCCTCTCATGACACAGATGGCGCTGGTAATCGACCTTAATGTCTGCGTGGGATGCCATGCGTGCGTGACGAGTTGCAAGGAATGGAATACGTCGGGCGAGGCGGGCAGTCTGGCCGACTTTCGTCCCTACGACGCCGATCCGTCGGGCACGTTCTTCAACCGGGTGCAGACCTTCGAAGCGGGAGAGTTTCCGCTCACCGACACGATCCACTTCCCGAAGTCATGTCTGCATTGCGAAGATCCGCCGTGCGTGCCGGTGTGTCCGACCGGCGCGAGCTACAAGCGCAAGGAAGATGGCCTGGTGCTGGTCGATTTCGACAGGTGCATCGGCTGCAAGTACTGTGCGTGGGCGTGTCCTTACGGCGCTCGGGAACTCGACGAAGCGCGCAAGGAGATGACCAAGTGCACGCTGTGCGCGGACCGCATCCATAACGAGGCGCTGCCCGAACGCGACCGCAAGCCTGCCTGTGTGCTGGCGTGCCCGACCTCCGCACGGCTGTTCGGCGACGTTCACGATCCGGATTCGGTGGTGTCGCAGGCAATTCGCGACCGTGGCGGCTACCAACTGATGCCGGAATGGGGCACGAAGCCCGCGAACCACTACTTGCCCCGCCAGAAGAAATCCTCCTCCTGCGACGGCGACGCGTGTTCCTGCAAGTCGGACAGCGTACAGGCCGGGTCCTCTGTTCCTCAAGCGGGGATTTTCCTGGTTCAGGAGACTTCCTCCGGCGCGTCGATCGAGCAGCAACTGGAGCGCGGGCACCTGCACCTTGCAGCCGCGGCGAGGCGTGAGTGAGTCGAACGTGCCAGCACAACCCGCAATGAGGCGATTGAGGAGGGATAGATGAAACCCGCATTTTCGGTCGTATTTCTGACCACATTGAGCGGTGCAGGGCAGGGCTTGTTGATAGCGCTGTTCGGCGTAGAGTTCGCGTCGCGACTGGGTTTGATTGCGACTGCCATGGCGCCGCCCCAGACCTTCTTTGTCGTTGGCGCGGCGCTCGCGGTAGTGCTTGGCGCGTTGGGCCTGCTCGCATCGTTTTTCCATCTCGGGCATCCGGAGCGCGCCTGGCGTGCGGTCGCAATGTGGCGTACGTCGTGGCTGTCGCGCGAATGTCTCGCCTTGCCCGTGTTCCTTGCCTGCGCGTTTGCCTACGGCATTGCCCATTGGTCAGGCTCGCCCTGGTCGCTGGCGCTGGGCGCGCTTGGCATGCTCGCGAGTTTGGCGCTCTTCGTATGCACCGCGATGATCTATGCGTGCCTGCGCTTCCTCCAGGAATGGGCTACGCCGCTTACGATGGTGAACTTCGTGCTGCTCGGATGCGCATCGGGGTTCACGCTCGCGACGGCTTGTGCCGCGTGGCTCGCACCATCGCTCGTGGCGGTACTTGCGGTCTGTTCATGCGTGCTTACGCTGGCGGGTTGCGCGAGCCGGGTTGCATCGCTCGTACGCAACGCGCGCTTGCGGCCGAAGTCGACAGTACAGAGCGCGACGGGCATCCAGTCACCGAAGGTCGTGCAGACCTCGCGTGGCTTCACCGCAGGCGCATTCAATTTGCGGGAGTTTTTTCACGGGCAGACGCCGCGCGCGCTGCAACGCATCAAGTGGACGTTTCTCGTCGCTGCATTTGCCGTTCCCTTCGGTCTGACTGCGCTGGGCGGCAGTTCGACTTCAGTCCCTGTGTCGATCTGGCTGCTTTGTGCCGCCTGTGCGATCCAGTATGTCGGGCTGGTGGCCGAGCGCTGGTTCTTCTTTGCAGAAGCCCGGCATCCGCAGAATCTTTATTACCGGCAAGCGTCGTGAGCGGGCAGGTTATACGGTTTTCCATTCAGGAGATCGTGTACCTGTTGCGGGGACCGCTCTTATACAGGTTCCGCGCGAGTTCCTGAATCCGGTCCCGGTTACGATCGAAGGCGGCCAGCAACGCAGGTTCGTCAGAACCCTGGTCGGGGTTCAGCTTTGTCAGCATCGCATCTTCGACCAGAAATGCGATCTCACGAGCGTCGTCGTAACCCCAGAAGCAGACGCAATGCCTGGATGCGTCGTAGGAGCGACTGGGGTTGGGGAAATTGATCACAATGAATCGCGCCCCGTCTAATCTTTCTGGCAGACATACCGCCACTTGCCGGCGTTGACGTCAATGCGGGCGTCGTTGTCCTGCCGCTTCTGGGCGCGGTCGTTATCCGCCTTTGCGATCGCCGCGACACGCGCTTTCTGCGTGAGGGCGAAGTCACTCTGGGTGGCGGACATGGGGGATATCGTTCGGGCTGTCTTTTGCATTTCGACTCCTTTAATAAAATTCTGGATTCCACGGTATCCCATGGGTATCGCGATTGAGTGGAAGCCGACGCAGAACCGAAGACGGTACGTGCCGAATACGGCCAGTGTGCGCCCTATACCGCAGTAATGCACGCGTAATCTAAAGGATGTGCATCCGAACATACGTTTGTCACCGGATTCAGCCAGGACCCCAGGGCGAAATCAGAACGGGCGCTTCGCACAGGACATGAACACGCTTGATCGAATCGCACCAGGCGGCCACGCTGCAGGTCAACGCGAGGATGTCGTTTGAGGCCGGTGCCGAGGGAAGCGTAGCAAGACGCGTCGTTTCTTTAACGTGCGTGCTGGCAACGGCAATGCATGCTGACCGGGAGGGGGCGTCAGGCCCTTATTCTAGCCCCACGCAGCCAGTTAATGCTCGCGAAGAGCAGCACTGCGAAGACGATCAGCATCGTCGCCACGGCGAGGATCGATGGGTCGATCGAGTCGCGAATGCCGCTCCACATCCGCCGCGGCACGGTTGTTTGATCCGGGCCGCCGATGAACAGGATGACGATGACCTCGTCGAATGAGGTTGCGAAGGCGAAGACGCTGCCGGTCGCGACCGCCGGCGTGATGAGCGGCAGGATCACGCGCCTGAATGTGACCCATGGCGTTGCGCCGAGCCCGGAAGCGGCGCGCAACAGACTCTGGTCGAACGAAAGCAGCGATGCCGTCACGGTGATCACGACGAACGGTGTGCCGAGCGCCGCATGCGCCAGCACCACGCCGGGATACGAGTTCACGAGGCCGAGCGGCGCGAAGATCAGATAAAAGCCCGCGGCGACGACCACGATCGGCACGATCATCGGCGAGATGATGATTGGCATGATCACCGGGCGCAGCGGAAACTGCGCGCGCGAAATCCCCAGCGCGGCGAGCGTGCCGAGACATGTGGCGATCAGTGTCGATGCCGCGCCGATGCCGATGCTGTTCAGCAGCGCGCGTTGCCAGTCGGGGCTTGTGAGCGCCTGCTCGTACCAGCGCAGGGAAAAACCCTGCAACGGGTAGGAGAAGTACGAGCCCGAATTGAACGAGAGCGGGATGATGGCGAGGATCGGCGCGATCAGGAAGAACAGCACAAGCGCTGTATGCAGCCGCACCCAGCGCCCGGCGATGCGCTCCGTCCGTACCGTGTTGCGTTGACCTTGCATGTCGTTCCTTCGTCGTGTCCGCGTGTCTCGACCTGATTTCAACCAAACCGCAGGCGGTCGATGCCGACAAGGCGGTTGAACAGAAAATAGAAGATCGCCGTGAAGATCACGAGATAGGCCGAGAGCGCACCGGCGAGGCCCCAGTTGAGTTGCGTGTTGGTCTGTATCGCGATGAGCTGGCTGATCATCTCGTCGCCTGCGCCGCCGAGCAGCGCGGGCGTGATGTAGTAACCGAGCGCGAGCACGAATACGAGGAAGCAGCCTGCGCCTACGCCAGGCAGCGTCTGTGGAATGTAGATCCGCACGAACGCGGTGAACGGGTGCGCACCCAGCGATTGCGCGGCTCGCACGTACACGGGCGATACGCTTTTCATCACCGAGTAGATCGCGAGAATCATGTAAGGCAGCAGGACATGCGTCATGCCGATCAGCACGCCGGTGCGGTTGAAGATGAGCGGCAGTGGATGCGTGGCGAGCCCGAGACCCATCAACAGGCTGTTGATGACGCCGCCCGGTTGCAGCAAAACGTACCACGCAGTCGTGCGCACGAGCAGCGAGGTCCAGAACGGCACGATCACGAGAAGCATCAGCCGGTTGCTGCTTTTCGCAGGCAGATTCGCGAGCAGCCATGCGACCGGATAACCGAGCAGGAGGCACAGCAGCGTGACCGTCGCGCTGATCGAAACGGTGCGTGCGAACGCCTGACGATAGACGGAAGCGTTGTCAGGTACAAACGCGACCGCGCCTTGCGGTGTCACTTGCGCATCGACGGCGGCGAGCAGAAAGTCCGGTGTCGGCGATGTGGCCGCCCGCTTCAGCAGGCGCCACGTCTCCGGCGAATTCCAGCGTTCATCGAGCTCGACGAGCGTCGGTTTCCACGCGCCCGGCGCATCGGCGGGCAGCTGGCGCGCGGTGCGCATCAACAGGCTGCGGAACTCGGCCTGAGCGAAGTTCAGGCGTCGCGCGACAGTGCCGAGCTGTCCGCTTTGCTGCGCTTCTCTCAGCCCCGCAGCAAGCAGGGCGAACGTGTGCTCGTCCGGCACGCCGCGTCCGTCCCACGCATCGAGCGCGTGCGTGAGCGCGGGCATGCTGTCGGGCACTTCGTGGTTCTCCACGCTGCGCGCGAGCAGCAGCCCGATCGGCGCAATGAACGTCGAAAGCAGAAACACGAGTAGCGGCAGTGCAAGCAACAACGCCTGCGCCGATGCGCGGCGGCGCGCCTTCTGAAACGACGCGCGGCCCCCGGCTCTCGTCGGAGAGCCCGTGCCCCTCGCGGGGGCCGAAGCGGGCATGTGAGTAGTCAAGTTGGGCTCTCGTCGGACGATGGGATTACTGCGTCAGCCAGACCTGGAAGCGCTTGTTGATCTGGTCGGCGTTGTCGGCCCAGAAGTTCGCGTTGATCTGCAACGCGCGCTTGAAGTTGTCGGGCGCGGTCGGCAGATCGGCGAGACGCTGCTTGTCGATGAGCGCGATCGCGTCCTTGCGCGGCGGCGCGTAGGCGATGTACTTCGACAGGTCCGCATACGCCTTCGGCTGCGAAGCGGAGACGATGAATTTCGCGGCGGCATCGGCGTGCTTCGCGCCCGTCGGCACGGCCCACCAGTCGAAGTCATAGACCTGAGCGTCCCAGACAGACTTGAATGGCTTGTTGTCTTTCTGCGCGGCGTCGGAAATACGGCCGTTGTAGGCCTGCGTCATGACGACCGCGCCGTCCGCGAGTAACTGCGGCGCCTGCGCACCCGACTCCCACCACACGATGTTCTGTTTGATCGTGTCGAGCTTTTTGAACGCGCGATCTACGCCGGCAGGCGTCGCGAGCACCTTGTAGACATCCTTCGGTGCGACGCCGTCTGCGATCAACGCCCACTCCATCGTTACCTTGGGCGACTTGCGCAGGCCGCGCTTGCCGGGGTATTTCTGCAGATCGAAAAAGTCGTTGATGGAAGTCGGGGCAGTCTTGAGCTTGCTCGCGTCGTACGCGTAGACCGTCGACCAGACCATGCTCGCGACCGCGCAATCGCTGATCGTCCCGGGGATGAAGTCGCTCGTCTTGCCGATCGACTTCCTGTCGAACTTCTGCAGGAGGCCTTCGTCGCAGGCAGTGATCGCATCGTTCGTTTCGAGGTCGATCAGGTCCCACGTCGTGTTCTTCGCCTGCTCCATCGCAGAGAGTTTCGCGAGGCCGCCGTCATACGATTCCGTGGAAAAGCCGATGCCGGTGGCCTGCGTGAACGGCTCGAAATAGGCCTTTTTAGCCGCTGCCTCATACGCGCCGCCAAAGGTCACGACGGAGAGCGTCTCGGCTGCCTGAGTGGTCACGGTGGTGAAAGCCGCTGCGGCGAATACGGCGAGTGCGGCGCTTTGTGTTTTGATGAGAGTGCGCATGTCAGTTGGCTCCTGCTGGTGCGGTCGTGATGATGGAAGGTGAGGGCGGTGTGGATACATGAATCGTGGGCGTGCTGCGTGGCACGCTCATCGCGAGAATCTTGCAGTCGTCGTGGCGCCATGCGATCTCGATGGCGCTGCCGGGCGAAGGCAACGCATGGCGCTGTGTATTCGGCACTTTCACGACGAAGGAATCGCGCGAACCGAGCGCGAGGTGCACGCGATGATGATCGCCGCAATACACCAGCTCCTCGACGCGTGCGCGCACCACATTGCTGTGTTCGTCGGCTTGCGCGCCTTCGGCGCTGGGAATATGGGCACGTTCGGGGCGCAGCGCGAGCATCGCTTCGTCGCCCGCGCGCAGGCCAGGTTCGCAACGGCCACGAATGATGCTGCCGTCCGACAGCGCGAATGTCGCCCACTCGTCATTTGCATTGACGACGCGCCCGGTCAGCCCGTTGTTCTCGCCGACGAAGTTCGCTACGAACGCGTTCTGCGCGTTCTCGTAGAGTTCGCTTGGTGTCGCGGCCTGCTGGATACGACCATCGGAGAATACGGCGACACGATCCGACATCGTGAGCGCTTCGGCCTGATCGTGCGTTACGTAGACGATCGTCAGCGACAGTTCGCGATGCAGACGCATGATTTCGTATTGCATGGTCTCGCGCAGGTGCTTGTCGAGTGCGCCGAGCGGCTCGTCCATCAGCACGACGCTCGGCTCGAACACGAGCGCGCGCGCGAGCGCCACGCGCTGCTGCTGTCCGCCGGAGAGCTGCGCGGGACGACGGTTCGCCAGATGCGGCAGTTCAATCATCTCGAGCGCGCGCTTCACGCGCGTCTTCTGCTCGGCACGGCTCACGTGTCGCACGGAAAGCGGAAACGCGACGTTCTCCGCAATCGTCAGATGCGGAAAGAGCGCGTAGTTCTGAAACACCATGCCGATGTCGCGCTGATGCGGAGGCTTGTCGTCGAGCCGCCGTCCGTCGAGGCGTATTTCGCCGTGCGTGGGCGATTCGAATCCCGCGAGCATCATGAGCGTCGTCGTCTTGCCCGAACCTGACGGACCGAGCAGCGACAGGAATTCTCCCTTGCGCACGTCGAGGTTCAAGTCATCGACGACGTATTGCGCGCCGTCATACGACTTGCTTACGCCCGAGAATGAAATGAAGGAAGGGTTTGACATCGTGATCGCGTCCTGTCGATAAGGCGTTTTCAATGCGTGCCGGGCTGCGTCGCGGCGACCTTGCTGGCGACGTAGCGCGCGAAGTCATAGTTGGGGCGTTCTAGAGGGCTCAGGTTGCCGGGCTTCGCGAGCGGCGCGTGCACACCGCGAAAGACGGCTTCCACGCCGCGTTTGTCTTCCGCGTTCACTTCATCGAGCAGCTTTTTCAACGTCGTCATGTGCGCGTTGGCCTCGGGATCCGCGATGAACTCCGGCGCAAGTCCGCCGCCGAAGCGGATCTGCACGCGGTCCACGCCTTGAGGCTGCAGCACGAGATACCAGAAGTAACCCGGCGTGAGCGTGACGAGATGCGTCGGGTAGATCGCAAGCAGCGCCGTGGTCTTGCGCCAGTGTCCCGTGAGACGCGTGTTGTCCGGATGCGCGTTGCCGATGGGCAAGGACGCTTCCTTCGTGATCCAGTGGTAATTGAAGGCGGGATGGCCGGGCGGGCATTCCATTTCCTCGAGCCGCGAATGGGGGCCTACCGTCGCCCGATGCAGCATCGGCAGGTGATAGCTCTCCATGAAGTTTTCCGTGAGGATCTTCCAGTTCGTGTCCCACACGTGCTCTTCATGGAAAGTTTCGATGTAGTCCGACATGCCGTATGCACCGATGAGTTCGTCCAATGCGGCGAGCTGCTGATGCACAGGCGGAGCGTTTTCGTCGAGCGTCACGTAAAGCCAGCCCTGCCATTCTTCGCAGCGCACGGCGGGCAGCCTGTAGCCTTCCTTACAGAAGCCTTCTTGCCGGTCCATGAGCGGCGCGCCTTGCAGCGCGCCGTCCAGCGAATAGTTCCACGCGTGATACGGGCAGACGATGCGACGCACGTTGCCGCGTCCTTCGAGCAGTACGGACATGCGATGCAGGCACACGTTCGACATCGCCTTGAGCTGCATCGTTTCGTCGCGCAGGATGACGACCGGTTGCGCGCCTATACGCCCTGTCATGTAATCGCCAGGCGCTTTGAGCGCGCTGGCGCGGCCGATGCATTGCCATTCGCGCTCGAAGATAGTGCGCTCTTCAAGTGTGAGGAATTCGGACGACGTATAGACGCCGGGCGGCATCGCATGCGCATCGCTGAAGGGCCGTTCGCAACCCGCCTGCAACTCGTCAACAAGCGCCTGCACTGCGATCGTCCTTGCCGGGTTGGCCATGGTGTCTCCTTGATTCCTCATGGTGAGAGCGGCGACACCGCTATTGCGACGAAGCGCTCAACATGGACTCCAATCTATCAAGCCAAATCACAAGCCAAAATATTGTTTTTAGATACAAAGCAAAGCTTTTACCTATGCAGCGGGTACCGGCTTGAAACAGGCCGGGAGCACGGGTTCATGCATCGAGATGCAGTCGCTGAATATAGGTTTCACAGAACGACGCGAAGCGCTGCACAACCTGGCGCGGCTTCATCGTTCGCGATTGCGCGATGCCAAGCATCGTCGCATTGACGTTGTCTTTGAAGCGCTTAATGACGAACTCCTCTCCATCTACCGTGCGATTCGATTTGAGCGGAAAGTTGAGCAGGCTATAGCCGAGACCGTTAGCCACCATGCCGCGCACGACCTCTGGCTGCGATGAGCGGAACGCCGGCACCGGGCGGCTGCCCACCGCATCGAAGAGCGCGGCGAAATACTCGCGGCTGTGCGGCAGGTCGAGCATCACATACGGCTCGGGCAAGAGATCTGTCAGCGACACCTTGCGGGCACGTGCCAGCCGATGCGTCCTCGGCAGGATCGCGTACGGCGGCAGCGAAAGCAGCGGCGTGAAGGCGATGTCCTCGGTCAGGTCGAGGCTGTAGGTGAGGGCGATGTCGAGCGAGCCGTCGTGGAGACCGCGCAGGAGGCCGTCCTGATTGGCCTCCACTGTGCGAAACGAGATGCCTGCGTGCTCGTCCGCGAAGCGGCTGATGAGCCGCGGCATGAGCGGCGGGGCGAGCGAGACGAGGCAGCCGAGCGTGATGGCGCCTGTCATGCCGCCGTCCATTTCCTTGGCAGCCATCTGCAATTCTTCCGCGATTTTCAGCAGATTGCGCGCCTGCCCGAGCAGATCGCGTCCGGCCTGCGTGAGCGAGAGGCCGCTCGCATGATGTCGTATGAAGAGTTGCACGCCGAACGACACTTCGAGGTCGGCGAGCGCCGTCGAAATGGACGGCTGGGAGATGTGCAGGCGCTTCGCGGCAGCAGTGAACGACAGCACTTCCGCAGTGACCACGAAATAGCGCAACTGGCGCAACGAGTACCGTAACGGGTGACTTTCCATCGACCACGCTCCATGTTCAAGCCCCTCAGTGGACCGCACACATCCGGCCGCACTGATGGGCGCCATTGTGGAACGGTCAAAAAGGCTTGCATAGGTAAATCCGATGCCATGCATTTTTTAAATATATTTTTCAGATTCTGATGGGGCGCGTAGATTTTCAGTCAGACGAACGGACCGGGCGGCAGTACGCCGCAGGAAAACACAACTGGCCCGCAACGGTTGCGCGCGCTCGAAGGCCGCGAGGCCGCAATCCGGTAGAAACACACCGCCTTTTCAGAAGGACATAGCCATGACACTGGAAGCAACGTCAATCGACACGCTCGTGGTCGGCGCCGGCCAGGCCGGCGTTGCCATGAGCGAACACTTGAGCAAGCTCGGTGTGCCGCATCTCGTGCTGGAACGCGCCCGGATCGCCGAGCGCTGGCGCACCGGGCGTTGGGATTCGCTGGTTGCCAATGGCCCCGCGTGGCACGACCGGTTCCCCAATCTCGAGTTCGCGGACTTCGACCCGGACGGATTCGCTTCGAAGGAGCAGGTCGCGGATTATTTCGTCGCTTATGCGAAGAAGTTTGAAGCGCCGATCCATACCGGCGTGGAAGTAAGGAAGGTCGTGCGCAATGCGGGGCAGCAGGGCTTCACCGTCGAAACATCGGAGGGCACGATCAAGGCCGATCGCGTGGTCGTCGCGACGGGACCCTTCCAGCGGGCCGTGATTCCGCCGATCGCGCCGCAGGATTCGAGGCTCACGCAGATTCATTCCGCCGACTACCGCAATCCCGCGCAATTGGCTGAAGGCGGCGTGCTGGTGGTGGGTGCAGGATCGTCGGGCGTGCAGATCGCGGACGAGTTGCAACGTGCGGGCAAGCGTGTCTATCTGTCGGTTGGCGCGCATGATCGTCCGCCGCGCGCCTACCGTGGGCGCGATTTCTGCTGGTGGCTGGGCGTGCTCGGCGAATGGGATGCAGAGGTCATGAAGCCGGGCAGGGAACACGTCACGATTGCGGTGAGCGGTTCGCGTGGCGGCCATACGGTCGACTTCCGGCGTCTCGCGCATCAGGGCATCACGCTCGTCGGCCTCACGAAGTCTTTCGACGCTGGCGTGGTGACCTTCGAAGCGGATCTCGCAGAGAATATCGCCCGGGGGGACGAGAACTATCTGTCGCTGCTGGACGCAGCCGACGCCTATGCGGAGCGCAACGGCCTCGATCTTCCGGATGAACCCGAAGCCCGCGTCATTCCTGCGGACCCCGAATGCCTGACGCACCCGTTGCACGATCTCGATCTGGCGCAAGCCGGTGTAACGTCGATTGTCTGGGCGACCGGCTATGCCGTCGATTTCAGCTGGTTGAACGTCAACGCCTTCGATGAGAAAGGCAAACCGAAGCATCAGCGCGGCGTATCGAAGGAGCCGGGCATCTATTTCCTCGGTCTGCCCTGGCTGTCGCGCCGCGGCTCCGCATTTATCTGGGGCGTGTGGCACGACGCGAGGCATATCGCCGATCACATCGTCACGCAGCGGAAATATCTCGCCTATTACGATGAATCACAACGCCATCCACAGTGCCGCGATGCGCAAAGCGGCGATAGCATCGAAAGCGTTGAAAACACGCCGGCCGGTTCACGCGTGCACAAAGTCAGCGAAATGGGCGTGAACTGATGCGCACGCCTCTTTAGTCAACGATCCATTTCTTCCCAGCATTAAGGTGCATTGATGAGCCAACCTACGCATACCCGTATCCGCATGTTCAACACGAAGGATACGTATCCGAACCAGACGCTCGACAACGATCTCTGTCAGGCCGTGCGCGCGGGCAACACCGTCTATGTGCGCGGTCAGGTGGCAACCGATTTCGAAGGCCGCCTGGTCGGTCTCGGCGATCCGCGCGCCCAGGCCGAGCAGGCCATGAAGAACGTCAAGCAGTTGCTGGAAGAGGCGGGCAGCGACCTGTCTCATATCGTCAAGACGACGACGTTCCTGACCGACATCCGTTATCGTGAGCCGGTCTATCAGGAAGTCGGCAAGTGGCTGAAGGGCGTGTTTCCCATTTCCACCGGCCTCGTCGTGGTCGCACTGGGTCAACCGCAATGGTTGATGGAAATCGACGTTATCGCCGTCATTCCGGACGGATGGACGCCGCCGAAGGCCTGAGGAGCGGGACATGACATTTTCTATCGTCGGACGCTGCCCGGAATCCGGGCAGCTCGGCATCGCGATCAGTTCGTCCAGCATCGCGGTAGGCGCCCGATGCCCATGGCTGCGCGCAGGTGTGGGCGCGGTGGCGACGCAGAACGTCACGCTGCCTGCGCTCGGCCCGCAGATTCTGGATCTTCTGGAGAACGGGCAGCTCGATCCCGCCGCAGCTTTGGAGCGTGTACTCGGCGCGCGCGAATGGAGTGAGTACAGGCAGGTGACAGTGATTGACAGCCAGGGCCGCACGGCGTTCTTCAGCGGCAAGGAAGCGCTGGGCACGTATCACGCCGTCGCTGGCGAGCAATGTGTAGCCGCAGGCAACATGCTTGCTGGCGTCGAAGTGATAGAGGCGATGATTCCGGCTTTCGAGCAGACATCCGGCACGCTTGCCGACCGCCTGCTCGCGGCCATGCATGCCGCGATGGCTGCCGGCGGCGAAGCCGGGCCCGTGCATTCGGCGGCGCTCAGGATAGTGGGCGACGTGATCTGGCCGATCGCGGACTTGCGGGTCGACTGGGCCGATGACGACCCTATCGGCCAGCTCGACGGTCTATGGCAGGCGTATCGGCCGCAGATGCAGGACTATCTGACGCGCGCGCTGAATCCGGTTGCCGCGCCGAGCTACGGAGTGCCCGGCAATGAATGACAGATCCAGCCGCGCGCTGCTTGAACGGCTGATCGGCTTTGCCACGGTCAGTCGCGACTCCAATCTGGAGATGATCGAATTCATTCGCGAATACCTCGACGAACTCGGCGTCGAAAGCGAGCTGTTCTACAACGTCGAGCGCACCAAGGCGAATCTGTTCGCGACCATCGGCCCGCGTGAAGGAGGCGGCATCGTGCTGTCCGGCCATACCGACGTCGTGCCCATCGATGGCCAGCCGTGGACCGTCGATGCATTCCGTCTCACCGAACGCGATGGGCGTCTGTATGGCCGCGGCACGGCCGACATGAAGGGCTTCATTGCTTCGGTGCTGGCGGCGGTACCCGTGTTCATCGAGCGCGATCTGAAAGTGCCCGTGCACCTCGCTTTTTCGTACGACGAGGAAGTGGGATGCCTCGGCGTCCGGCCGATGCTGGCGGAACTGGAACGACGTGCGCACAGACCGGCCCTGTGCCTGATCGGCGAGCCGACCGGGCTTAAGCCGGTGCTGGGCCACAAGGGCAAGCTGGCGATGCGCTGCCAGGTGAAAGGTGCACCTTGCCATTCGGCCTACGCGCCGTACGGCGTCAACGCGATTCAATACGCGGCGCGGATGATCGGTCGCCTGGAGGAGATCGGCGAACAGCTGGCACAACCTGAGCATCACGACGAGCGGTTCGATCCACCGTTCTCGACCGTGCAAACAGGCGTGATCAGGGGCGGCCGTGTGCTGAATATCGTGCCCGCCGAATGCGAGTTCGACTTTGAAGTGCGCGCGCTGCCGGGTTTCGATGCCAACCAGGTCGCCGACGCGTTGCAGGACTACGTCGAAGCCGACCTGCTGCCGAAGATGCGCGCAGTGAAGTCCGACACCGACATCCGCCTTCAGCCGCTCTCCGCCTATCCGGGCCTCGCGACTTCGCCCGACAGCGAAGCGGCGCGTCTTCTGGCGTTGCTCAGCGGCTCCAGCGAGTTCGGCACGGTTGCGTTCGGCACTGAGGGCGGCCTTTTCGAGCAGGCGGGCATTCCCACGGTGGTGTGCGGACCGGGCAGCATGGAGCAGGGGCACAAGCCGGACGAATTCGTCACCGTTGAACAATTGCGCAATTGCGATGCGATGCTGGCCCGGTTGGCGGATTACCTCTCAGCTGCGACGTAGGGTCCATGCATTTCGTTTGGGACGGGCGTTGGCGCTATAGCGGCAACGCCCGTTGCTTCTTGCTGGCACAGGCAGCTTGTGGTTGTCCGGGCGTCCACGCTTGCCAGATGCCACACCAGACGGCCCGTACTGTCGGAGCCGGCTCACCCGCCGCTCGACCTGACGCACCGTCAGACCCAGCCGCTCAGCAGCCCGCCCGGGCTTCAGTCCCATCTCAACGATCGCCTGAATGACCTTGAACCTGTCCAGTTCGCGCATCGTCATCGTTATCCGTTCGGTCGCAGCCATCCATGCCTCCCGCGCCGGATCGCCGGCGGCCGGTCAGCTTACGCTGCGGAAAAGCGGACATTTGAACTTGGCTAAAAGCGGACATTACTGCTTAGCCTCTACAACCAATGTCGAGGCTGGTTTCAGATGTCCGGGTTTGGGCTTTTTAGAAATGTCCGGT
>NZ_CAJQZC010000017.1 GCF_907164555.1 Paraburkholderia saeva | reverse complement strand
ACCCCAAAAGTGGGGTTTCGGCGTTTACGGCGCGAAAAGCTACCGCTCAGAGACGCCCTTCGGTGTCCCTCCGTCGGGCATGCGATCCGGCAATCCCGGAGGTGAAGCCGGTCCCCGCACCACGCCCCCCAGTGCGCAATCCATTCTTGACGTCAATTGGTTCACATTCCCAGTTGTACGATCCCGCATCCAGCGAGCGAGGCGGTCCACAGCAGGTCCACGTTGACCCATTTCGTCCGCAGAAACGCCAGGCCGAACCTGTCGAACACCAGCAGCGACACGATTCCCGTCGTGAGAAGCATTGCGACCGTATGGATCATTAAAGCCGTAACTGCGACGGTAACAACAGGCCCCACGCCCGTCAGCAATCCACTGGCGCTCGATGGCAGTGTCGACGAGTCGCCCGCAAGACCGTCGCAAACCGGCAGCAGGGCGGGAATCAGCATCAGCCCCGCGCCGTGTACGCTCGACATTACAAACGACCAGGCCGTCAGCCCTGCAAATTTCACCTGCATGCCCACTCGTGAACGCACTCGATGTCCGCGCAGTGCGTGCCACGCGGCCCAACCGATCAGAATCACGCCACATATCCGGTTCAACGCGTGATGATCGATCGACATACTCAATGAAAGACCCGCAGCCAGCACGCACGCGGCTGCCATCGCGTGACCCAGCGCGATCGGAACCAGGGAGAGCAGCACGACGCGCCGGCTTCGCTGGTAAAGGCCGAGCGCGACCGCGAAGAGCCAGCCCATCGCCGGGTTGAGTCCATGAAATGTGCCGAGTCCGGCAACGACGACCCACGTCCAACCCGGCGACGTCGAAAGATCGAGCGGCGTCACGGGTAGCAGTAGGAATCAGACGAGCAGTCGCCGCCCTGCAGCCGGATCTGGTGGGGACGATGTCCGGCTGGCCATTCGAGAAAGAATTTCGGGTCAAACGTGAGGCCGCCGTCGACGCCGGCGTCAAGTTTCACCATCCAGCCATCGATGCCCTCTGGATAAAATTGCGGATCGACGGCGCCGTACAGGGAATTGGTGAAATAGACCCGCTTTCCATCGCGACTGATCTCCACCATTTGCGGGCCGCCATTCAGCGCGTCGTCTGGTGCGGCTGGATGCGCAGCGCGCGAAACAATGCCGCCAATCCGTACCTTGCCCGTCAGCTTTGGCGCAAATGGATCGGATACGTCGTATTGCAGCAGGTCGCCTGTGCCCCAGCACGAAACGTAGAGAAAACGGTCGTCCATCGAAAGATCAATGTCCGTCACGAGAGGCGGGACGGCCCCGAACGACTGCAAAACGGGCGGCAGGACTTCTGCACTGGCTGGTTCCGCGGGAATATCGATAATCTTGCGCACCGCCCACACGTCGCCGTCGCGATACCAGACCCATATCGATGACGACAGATCCTTCAGACTGATCACGCAGTTGACGAAGCCATACGCCTTGGTCGGATCGTGTGCGGGCCGCAGTTCGAAGACGAGTTGATACTCGGGACCAAAGTCGATTTCCTGCAGATGTTTGCGCCGCGTGAGATCCCAGAAATGCAGCTTGCGGCCGTAACGTGCGCCAAGCAGCACTTCAGGAATCAGGCCGTTTTCGAATGTATCAGGCGTTCCCCATTCGCTTGTGACGAGCGTGTCGTAGCCGAGATGCCACCAGCCGTCGTAAGCGAGCTGCTGGGGGCCGCGATCGACTTCCCAGCGCCCAAGCGGCTCGAAACTTTGTTGATCGAGCAGAAAAATTCCGCCGGGTGCGCCGCCGTCGGCATTTCCCAGCGCTGTCACGTAGATGCCGCCTGGACCACAATGCACCGTATGCGGGCGCGAATAGCCGGTGCGGCTCGCGATCGTTTCGGGCTCGATGATCTTGGCGATGACCGGTTTGCGCGGATCGGCCTTTGTATCGATGATGTAAATGCGCGACGAACGCAACCCGGGCACGACGAGGTAGCGTCGCTCGGTGTGCGGATGCGGCGCATTCGGGCACAGACACGACGAGCACGCGTTCCAGCCGAAATGATGCAACTCGTCGCCGGTATTCGGCATCGGCAGGGTGCCGACGATGCTGGCGTAGTTCGGGGAACCGGGATCGACATCGACGATTTCGATGGCGTCCGGCAGGTTGCGATCGGGATCGAACGCCGCGACGTACGCGAGCGTTTCGGGCGGTGCTTGCGCGGCAAGTCGGGGTGACGGATAAAAGCTCGGATCCGGCTTCCAGATGCTCATGGCGTTCCTCCCGGTGACGATTACTCAGCACGATGGATTGGCACACCACAACTGTAGCCGCTGCAGGCACTCCGTAAAGCTCAATGTTGAACAAGCAAATTCATGGCTCGCACGATATCCATAGTTTTCCCGTGAATCCAGCGCAACGGAACGACATACGCTGCGCCGCAGCACATCGCATGAGCCGGCGTGCAGCGCTCGCGGTGCAAGCGCCAGCAGTCAGGCGATCCTGAGGGTCGCCTGACTTCGTCCGGTCAGCGAGATAGCCACGGGTGGCTAGCGGCAAAGCCCTTTGACCAGCCGGATGACGACGAGCAGAACGACTGCCCCGATCACCGCCGTGACGATCGAAGCGATCCATCCACCACCCGTCGCTATGCCGAGCGCACCCACCAGCCAGCCGCCGATAAACGCGCCGACGATACCGACAACCACGTCGGCGAGCAGCCCAAAGCCGCCACCCTTCACGAGCAGGCCGGCAAGCCAGCCCGCGACTGCACCAATGATCAACCAGGCAACGATGCCATGTTCCATACGTTGTACTCCTATGTTTTGAGCGTGAACGGTCACGCCGGCGGAGCTTAGTCGACGGGTCAGGGCGCGTCCATTGTCGAGGGTAAAAATTTACAATCTGCGGGACAGGTACGTCGATCCCGCAAAGACGGCGTACTTCATTCTGGCGTCGGCTCGGCTTCTTTTGCGACCCAGCTCACGCTCGACACACTTTTTTCCATGCTGATACGGCTTGCCATCTGCTCGAGTTTTGGCTGGTCTTTCGGATGGAGCTTGAGCGTTGCTGTCACGCGAATACGTCCGGCCTCGCCGTCGACATCCTCGCTGAGGAGACTCTGGAAGGACAGCGGCGTCGAATACATCGAATTCGACAGCACGGTACGGATGTGGATTTCGTTGTCTTCGCGGCAGACGACCGCCAACGCGTATTCGCGCACGAGATCCGCGTTCGACACGGGCGTCGAGTTGATCATGCGGCTGACTTCGCGCAACAGGGTATTCGTCAGCAGCACGATGGCGGTGCCGGCGAGCGCCGGCCCGTAGTGGCCCGCGCCGCACAAGACGCCCACCGCTGCTGAACACCACAGCGTCGCAGCCGTGTTGATGCCCTGAATCGAGCCTTTGTCGCGCATGATCACACCGCCGCCGAGGAAACCGACGCCCGATACGACATAGGCTGCGATCTGCGTGACACCTGCGGTGCCATTGCCGGTCAGCACACCGAGGAGGACGAAGAGGCACGCGCCGCTCGCGACGAGCGTAATGGTGCGCAGGCCGGCGTTGCGCTGACGCATCTGCCGTTCGAGGCCGATTGCGACGCCGCAGACGAAAGCGGCCACGAGCCGCAGGACAAGATCGAGTGTCATGATTGGGGTACGACTGTTCATGCCCGCCTGCGGGCGATTCATACGATGCGTCGGGGCGATCGGGAACACGCAGGCAAAACTTGCAGGTTGAACGAAACACGTGACAGTTGCGCGAAAATCCGTGCGCGTCATCAGGCGTTGCGATGCTTGCAGGCAGGCGCCTGCGAAACAAAAGGGCGAGCGCGACCGCACCGCAGCGGGATGCGGAACTCAGAAACAGTGCACGGGAGAGAATTTGACGCGCACCGTCTGCCGGAGGGCAAGACGGCGGCAATGAAGCGATGTCGCGGAAGTCTTGCCGTCAGGTGGCCGGCTGGATCGAAGATCGACTACTGTCCACGATGGCTTCCTGTTGAAAAAAGAATGGCGCGATTTTAGGCCCTCACGCAGAGGCGGGTCAACCTGCACGGTGTCGGCGAGGCCAATTCGCGCCGCCTTTCATTTTCCGGTCGAAGCGTCGTGCTTGTCGCGCGTGAAAAGGTCCCAGCAACTCATGAACAGTGCTGCGACGAGCGGCCCGATCACGAAGCCGTTGATGCCCAGCAGCGCCATGCCGCCCAGGGTCGAGATCAGCACGACCCAGTCGGGCATTTTCGTGTCCTTGCCGACGAGTATCGGGCGAAGCACGTTGTCCACGGTGCCGATCACGATCGCGCAGAACGCGATCAGTCCGAGCCCCTTGGCGAGCGCCCCCGTCAGCAGAAAATAGATCGCGACGGGCCCCCAGATCAGCGCTGCGCCGATCGCTGGCAGCAGTGAAAGAAACGCCATCATCACGCCCCAGAGCAGCGCGCCCTGAATGCCGATGACCCAGAACGCGATACCGCCGAGGCCGCCCTGCACGAGCGCCACGGCGACGTTGCCCTTCACGGTCGCGCGTACGACAGTTGCGAACTTGCGCAGGAGATGCTGCTTGTGGTTTTCGTCGAGGGGAATCGCCTCGCGGATCAGGCGCGAGATTTCGCGTCCGTCGCGCACGAGAAAAAACAGCAGATACAGCATGACGCCGAAGCTGATCAGAAACTGCAGCGTGTTCTGCCCGATACTCAACGCCTGGCCCGCGAGAAACTGGCTGATCTGCGCCGCGCCTGCCGTGAGCTTCTGCTGCAGGTCGGAAATGTCGTTGAGTCCGATCTGATCGAGTATGTGCTGCGCGGAGAGTGGCAACGCATGCAGGACGTGATCGAAGTAATTGCCGAAGTTCAGGTCGCCCGACTTCATCTGGTCGTACACGAGCGTGCCCTGTTGCACGAGCGTGCCGGCGACCAGCGTCAAAGGCAGGATCACGATCACGATACACAGCAGCAGCGTGGTGAACGCCGCCAGGTTGCGGCGGCGGCCGAAGCGCACCAGTAGCCGGCGTTGCACGGGCTGAAAGATCAAGGCAAGAATGCTGCCCCAGAAAATCGTGTTGAAAAACGGCGCAAGGATGAAGCACAGCGCAACGGAGACCGCGAGTAGCAGCAGATAAAACGATGTTTGATGCAGCGATTTGTTGCCATCCATAGTGCGGTTCGTGTCCTTTCGATGCAGTGTCAGCCTGCGTTTTACCACGGCGCGGGGCGCGCCGGGTGTCAAGACGCTTGAACAGCATGAACGGGATTCAGCGATGAGGGCGATGCGGCGGCACACTACGAAAGACCGGGTCGTTCGCGATTCAGTTTCCACAGCGAGAAATTGAGCGCGGTTGCGAATGCAACCCACAGCAGATACGGCACCATCAGGATGCCCGCCCACCGGTCGAAGTGGAAGAATTCAGCCGTGGTCGCAACGATGAACACGAGGAGCATGACGATGTCGAGAAGCGCGATGTCCGCGCGATGACGTCCAAAGAACAGCCACGACCACGCGGTGTTCAGCACCAGTTGCACGACCCACAGCACGATCGCGGGCGTAAAGCCCGCTACGCGCCAGACGCGCCACGCTGCGATCGCCATCAGCACGTACAGGATCGTCCACACGGGCGCGAACACGCTGTTCGGCGGGTTGAACGGTGGCTTGCGCAAGCCGCCATACCAGCCATCCGGCCTGAATCGGCTTCCCGCAGCCGCGGCCGCGAACGTCAGTACAAAAAACACAACCAGCGATGCAATGGCATTCATCGTTTCGTCCCGTTCTGGTTACTTCCCGCTGCAGGATCTTCGACCAGGTTTTCCGCAAGACGGTCGAACACGTGTTGCGTGCTGCCGCGCGCGTGCAGCGCGAACAGCACGAGCGAGCGGCCCGTGATCTGGTAGATATCGCCCGAGTCGTATTCCGGCAGTTCGTCGCGCACGGGCATGTTGGTGTCGATGAGGCAGGTCCACTGCTGGCTACCGGCGATTTCCGGCAGCTTCACGTCGACCACGTCGTGGTAAGCATTCATCGCGATCAGCAGCGTCGCGTCGGCGGCTGGGCGGCGGATGCCGGTTGCCTGTGCGCGGCCGTCGATCAGCATGCAGAAGCACCGCATCGACGGATCGTCCCATTGTTCGTTCGACAGTTCATCGCCCGACGGGCTCATCCATTTGACGTCGGTGACATCGAGCGCCTCGTTGTACTGGCCAACCAGAAACCGGCCGCGTCGCAGGACGGGCAGCGCATGTCGCAGCGTGGTCAGCTTGTTGACGAAGTCGGTCAGCGCGTGGCCGTCGGCGTCGATGCCTTCCCAGTCCACCCAGCTCACGTCGTTATCCTGACAATATGCGTTGTTGTTGCCGCGCTGCGTGCGCCCGAATTCGTCGCCTGCCAGCAGCATGGGCGTGCCCTGGGAGAGCAGGAGCGTCGCGAGCAGGTTGCGCTTCTGCCGCTCGCGCAGCGTGCGGATCTCCTCGTCGTCTGTCGGACCTTCCTCGCCGCAATTCCACGAAAGGTTATCGGAGTGGCCGTCCTTGTTGTCTTCGCCGTTTGCCTCGTTGTGCTTGTCGTTGTACGAGACCAGATCGTTCAGCGTATAGCCATCGTGTGCGGTAACGAAGTTGACGCTCGACCACGGTCGCCGGCCACGCCGGTTGAACTTGTCGCCGGAGGCGGTCATGCGTGTAGCGAGCTCGGACGCGATTCCTTCATCGCCTTTCCAGAACGCACGTGTGGTGTCGCGAAAGCGGTCGTTCCATTCGGCCCAGCCCGGCGGAAAGCCGCCCACCTGATAGCCACCCGGGCCGCAGTCCCACGGCTCGGCGATCAGCTTCACGCTGGACAGGATCGGATCCTGCCGGCAACTGTCGAGAAAGCCGCCGCCTTCATCGAAGCCATGATCTTCGCGCCCCAGAATCGTCGCGAGATCGAAGCGGAAGCCATCGACGTTCATCTCGGTCACCCAGTAGCGCAGGCTGTCGGTGACCATCTGCAGTACGCGCGGATGCGACAGGTTCAACGTGTTGCCCGTGCCGGTATCGTTGATGTAGTACCGAGGCTCGTCGGGCATCAGCCGGTAGTACGACGCGTTATCGATGCCGCGAAACGACAGCGTCGCGCCGCGCTCGTTGCCTTCGGCGGTGTGGTTGTACACGACGTCGAGAATCACTTCGAGCCCGGCCTCGTGCAGATGATCGACCAGTTCCTTGAACTCGGCGATCTGCCCGCCACCGCGCGAGAAAAATCGTGGATCGGCGGCGAAGAAGCCAATCGTGTTGTAACCCCAGTAGTTCGTGAGCCCCTTGTCGAGCAGATAACTGTCGTTGACGAACGACTGGATCGGCATGAGTTCCACCGAGGTCACGCCGAGCCGTCTGATGTGGTCGACGACTTCCTTTTGCGTGAGTCCGGCAAACGTGCCCCGCAGTGATTCAGGCACCGCGGGATGTCGCTTCGTGTAGCCGCGTACATGCGTCTCGTAGAAGATTGTGCGTTCCCACGGTACGCGTACGCGCGTCGCGTGCGTCCACGTGAACGACTGGTCGACGACCTGGCATTTCTGCATGAACGGCGCGCTGTCGCGTTCGTCGAACGTCAGATCTTCGCCTTCGGCGTTCAACGTGTAGCCAAACAAGGCCGGATCCCATTTCAACGTGCCGACATGTGCCTTTGCATACGGATCGAGCAGCAGCTTGTTCGGATTGAAGCGATGGCCGGCTTCCGGTTCATACGGTCCGTGGACGCGGTAACCATACACGGCGCCGGGCCCGAGGTCGTGAAGATAGACGTGCCAGACTTCGTCGGTGTATTCGGGCAGTTCGATGCGCTGTAGTTCCTTCTCGCCGCGCTCGTCGAAAAGACACAGTTCGACTTTGGTCGCATTGGCCGAAAAGAGTGCGAAGTTGACACCGCGTCCGTCCCATGTGGCGCCGAGCGGGAACGGCGAACCTTCGGCGATGCGGATATCGTTGGCCATGAAAGAGTCCATGTTGGATGAGCGGGCCTTCTTTGGCCGATGGGGTTCCTTGCCGTGAACACAAAACCGGTCGCACGCGCCCGACGCACGGGCCGTGTTTGAAGCGCGATCGCGCCGTGCGTCAAACAAAGCCGAAGCGCGCCCGCAGCGCTGTCCTGCGGGCGCGGGCAGCGGGCGGAACCGCAGGATTTGCCGCCTGAACTACCGGTTGTGTGTAGTTTTTTCAGCCGACCGGTGTTTCGCCTTCGCCGGACTTTTTGCCGGGACGGTCGTTGGGCGCCTGCTTGCGATCTTCGTCGTGCCGCTCAGGCATTTTGCTCTTCTCGTTGTCGCTATGCGTGGCGGGGTCCGGATGCTCGAGATCCGGAGGCGTGGTGTGCGTTTGGGTTGTCATTGCGGGCTCCATGGGTAATCACCGCAGTGATTCACGCAAAGATCGGGCCCGATGTCACACGGCAGCCAGACCGGAGCCCGGACTGCCCGATGTCGCATGAAATGCCGCCGGCCGTTGCAGCCGGAGCGGCAATACGTCAGATACCTTCGGCCGGCACGAGCCTCACGCGGGTAATTTCCGAGGGCGCGCCCAGACGCTTTGGCGGCCCCCAGTAACCGGTGCCGCGGCTCGTATAGACCCACAGACCGTTCATGCGTGCGAGGCCCGCTGTGAACGGCTGCTGAAGCCGCACGAAGAAATTCCACGGGAAGAACTGGCCACCGTGCGTGTGCCCCGAAAGTTGCAATGTAAAGCCGGCATCGGCGGCGGCTTCCGCGCTGCGCGGCTGGTGCGCGAGCAGCACGCGGATCAGTACATCGCCGGGTGCGCCGAGCAGCGCCGCGACTGGATCGCTGCGGTGTGCGGGATCGAAGTTTCCAGCGGAATAGTCGGTCACGCCCGCGATGATCGCCTGCGCGCCCTTGTGTTCGACCACGACGTGTTCGTTCATCAGCACCGTCAGGCCAAGCCGGCGAAATTCGTCGATCCATGCATGCGCGCCGGAGTAGTACTCGTGGTTGCCCGTTACAAGATACGCCCCGTGCAACGCGGAGAGCCGCGACAGCGGACGTGTGTGCGCCGACAGCTGTTCGACGCTGCCGTCGACGACATCGCCCGTCACCGCGATCAGGTCGGGCTTCAGCTTGTTGACTGCATCGACGATCGCATCGACGTAGCTGCGCTTGATCGTCGGGCCGACGTGGATGTCGCTGATCTGGACGATCGTGAAGCCGTCGAGCGCGGCAGGCAGGTCGTCGATGGGCACATCGATCGTGACCACGCGCGCTCGACGGCGCGCATTGAAAAGACCGATCGCGGTGGAGAGCAGCGCCAGCAACGGAACGGCGGCAGCCGTATTCGTTCGCCAGGCGGCGAGCGGCAGCGTGTGCGGCCAGATGGCGTCGATCGTCAGAAGCGACGCGAGCAGCAGGTCACGCGCGAACGTGAGCACCAGCAGCGATGAAAAGAAGCCCATGCCCATCAGGCCGATCCATGCGAGGCGGTCGGCGAGCGGCTGGCGTTTGATCGTGCGGGCGAGCATCCCGAGCGGAATCACGAGCACCGATAGAACCAGCCACAGCACCGCGAGCACACGCCATGTCGGGCCAACCGGCAGATCCGGAATCAGGCGAAATCCGACGTAAATGTGCAGCAGGATACCGATGAAGATGAAGCGGGCCAGAAACGATAAGGGTCGGCGCATAGGGAAGGTTTGAGACGCGGAAGGAAACACCGGCGCTGGACGACACGCCGCGATACCTGGAGACGAATCGACGTGCAGGTAGATCATTCTACCGACAGTTCGATATGGATGCCCGAGGGTGCCATGATCGTCCCGAGCGACAGTTTTGCCGCTCGCGCACCGGCTGCTCGCAGGTCTCGCAATGCATGCCGGATTTCATGCATTGCAGCATGGCAAGCACGGCCAGATGTTGTCACGTCAATGAACTAAACAGGTTTTGAATTGCGTGTGGAGATCGACTATTCTCAAATTGAACCGTGTGATGGCAGGGCGCGTTACGCGCCTCGTGGCCGGGATTTTTTCCCGCGCCGTGACGGACGATACTGATGACATTCAGGGTTCGGTCTATCGCCAGATTCAGCGAGCGATATGGGAGACGGATGATGAAAACGACACGGACGGTCGCGCATGACGGCCACACGGACGGTCACATCGTGCCCCACGCGCATCACGTGGGGCACGAGGGCAGCCATGTGATGTTGCCGCTGGTGGTGCTCTCGTTGATGGCGCTCGCGCTGTACTTCGGCCTCCGGCAGATCGAGTTTTCCGAACTGGGACGAAGCGCGCTTTTCGATGTTGTGATGGTGTGCGTCGCGCTCGGTATCGCCGGATTTTTTGGGGTCGTGGGTGCGTGGCTGCGCTCGAACGGCGACGAGGCGGAGGAGGGCTTCTGTTTCGTCGGCGCCGTGATCGGCGCGGTTGTCTTCTACGTGGCGCTGCTTACCTGAACGCAGGCACGCCATGTCCATGCGGACATGAGCGCGCCGGCATCCGCTCAACGCAGACTCAAACGATTTTCGCGGCTTCGTCGAACGTGAAGCGCGGATTACGCGCGTACAGTTTCGTCACGTCGCCATAGCCGAGATTGATGAGGAAATTCGACTTCACCGTCGTGCCGGCAAAGAACGCCGCATCGACCGCCTTCTGGTCGAAGCCCGACATCGGGCCGGCATCGAGACCCAGCGCGCGCGCAGCCATGATCAGATAGCCGCCCTGGAGCGTCGCATTGCGAAACGCGGTGTCGGCGATCAGCGTTTCGTTGCCGACGAACCAGCTGCGCGCGTCGACCTGCGGATAGAGCTTCGGCAGGTGCTCGTAAAACGCGGTATCCATCGCCACGATCACGGTAACCGGTGCGGCCATCGTCTTGTCGAGATTGCCGGGTGCAAGCGCGGGGCGCAGCTTTTCCTTGCCCTCGGGCGTCTTCACGAACACAAAGCGGCCAGGGCTCGAGTTCGCGGATGTCGGCCCGAGCAGCGTGAATTCGATGAGCCGGTGCAGCAGTGCGTCGTCGACGGGTTTCGGCAGCCAGCCGTTGTGCGTACGCGCGGTGCGAAATAGTTGATCGAGTGCTTCGTTCGAGAGCGTCATGAAAACCCCATAAAGTGAGAAGAAGGGATGAAAGCGCAAAACGGCGGACGACGCGCGCCGGCTTCGACCATCATAATAACGAGGTCATTCCTTTAATGAACTGAAGGTGACGCGTTCGCCTGAAGCGCACTCATGTCCAGCCTCTTTAACGACCTTCCCACACCTGACGTCGACTGGTATCCCGACTGGCTTGCGCCTGACGTCGCGGCCGCGACGCTTGCGCGCATCGTCGATGAGGTCGCGTGGAAGCAGGACACGATGATGACGCCCGCTGGCCGCGTGCCGCTGCCCCGGCTGACGGCGTGGCAGGGCGAACCGGATGCCGTCTACGTGTATTCGGGGATCCGCAACGTGCCGGCCCCGTGGACACCGGCGGTCGCCGAACTGAAGGCCGCCGCCGAGGCAACCTGCGGCGCGCGCTTCAACAGCGTGCTGCTGAACCGCTACCGCAGCGGCAACGACAGTATGGGCTGGCATGCCGATCGCGAACCCGAACTCGGCGCGCAACCGGTCATCGCGTCAGTGAGTCTGGGCGTCGCGCGGACGTTCGACCTGAAGCACAACCGGACGGGCGTTGTGCAGTCGTACGCGTTGAAGGGTGGAAGCCTGCTCGTGATGCGCGGCGAGACCCAGGCGCAATGGCGGCATCGCGTGCCGAAAGCGCTGCGCGTGCAGGGCGAGCGGATCAATCTGACGTTTCGTCTTGTGACGCCGCGCGGGTAGCGCCCCAGCGCCCCATCCATCAGCGCCGCCGATAGCGCTGCCGCGATCCCGCTTCGTGTGTTGCAGCCGGCATGTCGATACCAAAACTGGTATGGGTTCCGCAAATCAAATGATTGGACGGTAGGGAAGGGAGCCACTACGCTTGGTTTCGTCCCCGGCCGGCGCGGCCAACAGGCCGGGGCGACCTATACAGAACAAAGATCAGGAGACAGTCATGACCATTTCACGACGCACTGCGTTGCGTGTCATCGCGGCCTGCGTGGGCGCGGGCACGCTCACCCTGTCCGCCTTCAGCGTGCAGGCGGAAGACAAGAAAATTACCCTGGGCTTCGCACAGGTGGGTGCCGAAAGCGCCTGGCGTACGGCGAATACCGAATCGGTGAAGTCCGCCGCCGCGGAAGCGAAGATCAACCTCAAATTCTCCGACGCCCAGCAAAAGCAGGAAAACCAGATCAAGGCGATCCGCTCGTATATCGCCCAGAAGGTAGACGTCATCGCGTTCTCGCCGGTGGTGGAGTCCGGCTGGGAGCCGGTGCTGCTGGAAGCGAAAGCCGCGAAGATCCCGGTGATCCTGACTGACCGCAACATCGACGTGAAGGACACGTCGCTCTACGTGACGATGATCGGCTCCGACTTCATGGAAGAAGGCCGGCGCGGCGGCCACTGGATCGCAGATCACTATAAAAACGACAAAGGTCCCGTCAACATCGCCGAACTGCAGGGAACGGTCGGTTCCGCGCCGGCTAACGACCGTCATTCCGGCCTGATCGAAGTGATCAAGAACGATCCGAAGTTCAAGATCATCGCGTCGCAAAGCGGTGACTTCACGCTGGCCGGCGGCAAGCAGGTCATGGAAGCATTTATCAAAACTTACGGAAATAAAATTAATTTAGTTTATGCGCATAACGACGACATGGCGTTGGGTGCCATCCAGGCCATGGAAGAAGCCGGCATGCATCCGGGCAAGGATGTGATCGTGGTTTCGTTCGATGCGACGAAGGGCGGCTTCCAGGCGATGGCGGCAGGCAAGATGAACGTCGATGTCGAGTGCAGTCCGCTGCTCGGACCGCAACTGATGTCGGCGGTGAAGGATGTCGTGGCCGGCAAGCCGTTGCCGAAGCGCATCCTGACCGAAGAAACGGTTTTCCCGATGAGCGTCGCGGCGCAAACGCTGCCCACGCGTAAATACTGATCGCGCTTTCGGACAGGTTGTAGCAGGTTTCTCCAGTGTGGTGCCTCAACGCCGTCCGTTGCTGCGACAACGGACGGCGTCTTTTCAACCGACCACGAAGGTCTATGGCCCATTCGACTTCTGAACCTCCATTTCCCGACGCCCACCCGACGCCCGAAACCCTTCGGGCGTCGGCGGGCGATCCTGTGCCGGTGCTCGAAACCCGCGGCATCAGCAAGACATTTCCCGGCGTCAAGGCGTTGCTGAACGTCGATTTCCGGCTGTATCCCGGCGAGATCCACACGTTGATGGGACAGAACGGCGCTGGCAAATCCACGCTGATCAACGTGCTCACTGGCGTGTATGCGCCCGATGGTGGCGAAATTCATCTGGGCGGTAGCGCCGTGCAGTTCGCGTCGCCGCAGGAAGCGGAAGCGGCCGGCATCCGCACGCTGTATCAGGAGGTGAACCTGTGCCCGAATCTGTCGGTCGCGGAGAACATCTTTGCGGGACGCCAGCCGAAACGGTTCGGACGCATCGACTGGAGCGTGATCCGGCAGCGCGCGGATGCAGCGCTCGCGCGTCTGAACATCGCACTTGACGTGACGAAATCGCTCGACGCCTATCCAATCGCCGTGCAGCAGATGGTGGCGATCGCGCGCGCGATCTCCGTTGACGCGCGCGTGCTGATTCTCGACGAACCGACTTCGAGCCTCGACGACGGCGAGGTCGCTCAACTCTTCGAGATACTTCGGAATCTTAAGCAATCGGGTATCGCGATCCTGTTCGTCACGCACTTTCTCGAACAGACGTACGCGATTTCCGATCGCATCACCGTCATGCGCAACGGCGAGCGCGAAGGCGAATACCTCGCGAGCGAGCTGTCGGCGGACCGGCTGGTCTCGAAGATGGTCGGGCACGAACGCATGAGCACGCGGCTGAAGGAAGCGGCGCGTGAAGGTCCCGCGGACAGGTCGGTCGTGCCGCCTTTTGTCGAACTACGCGGCGTAGGGCGGCGCGGAATGGTCCAGCCGCTCGATATCGACGTGCAGCCTGGCCAGATTCTCGGCCTCGCAGGTCTGCTCGGCTCCGGGCGCACGGAAACGGCGCGGCTTCTGTTTGGCGCGGATCGCGCCGACAGCGGCACGATCACCATCGACGGCCGCGCGGTGCGGCTGCGTTCGCCGCACGACGCGGTGCGTCACGGCATCGGTTATTGCCCGGAAGATCGCAAGAAGGAAGGCATCATCGCCGAGTTGTCGATCCGCGAAAACATCATGCTCGCGTTGCAGGCGAAACGCGGTTGGCTACGCAAGATCAGCCGTCATCGGGCCCGCGAAATCGCCGATACGTGGATCGAGCGTCTCGGCATCAAGGCCGCCGATGCGGAGCAGCCGATCGGGCTGCTTTCGGGCGGCAACCAGCAGAAGGCACTGCTCGCGCGCTGGCTCGCCACCGAGCCGAAAGTGCTGATCCTCGACGAGCCCACGCGCGGCATCGACGTCGCCGCGAAGTTCGACATCATGGACCGCATGCTCGCGCTGTGCGGCAAGGGTCTTGGCATTCTGTTCATCTCATCTGAAGTCAGCGAGGTCGTGCGCGTCAGCCATCGCGTCGCGGTGCTGCGCGACCGTCGCAAGATCGCGGAAGTGGCGGGCAACGTCACGAACGAAGACGACATCTATCGACTCATCGCAGGAAGCGCCGAATGAAGACACCAAACTGGCTTGGGCGCGAAGGCGCCGAACGACAGCTTCTCTGGCCGTGCGTGACGCTCGTGCTGCTGTTTCTGCTCGACCTGTGGGTCAATCCGGGTTTTCTGTCGATCCGCATGCTCGACGGCCATCTGTTTGGTGCGCTGATCGACATCCTGAACCGCGCGGCGCCGCTCGCGCTCGTCGCGACCGGCATGACGCTCGTGATCGCGACGCGTGGCATCGATATTTCAGTTGGCGCGGTGGTCGCGATTGCCGGCGCTGCGGCGGCCACGACGCTTGCCAGCAACGCGATACCCACGCCCGCGCTCGTTGCGCAGGCGCTGTGCGCGGCGCTGGTGGTCGGGGTATTGAGCGGGATGTGGAACGGGCTGCTGGTGTCGTTCGTCGGCATGCAACCGATCATCGCGACGCTGATCCTGATGGTGGCCGGACGCGGTGTCGCTCAGTTGCTCACGGCCGGACAGATCATTCCGATCGGCGCGCCCGGCTATCTGTTCGTCGGCGGCGGCTATCTGCTCGGTATACCGTTCTCGGTCTGGGTCGCGACGGCCGCCGTGCTGGCGACGGTGTTGCTGGTCGAAGGGACGGCGCTCGGGCTCTTTATCCGCGCGATCGGCGTGAATCCCGTCGCGACACGGCTGGTCGGCCTGCGCTCGAAGGCAATCGTGTTCGCGGTGTACGCGTTCTCCGGGCTGACGGCATCGATGGCCGGCATTCTGATCAGCTCGAACGTGCGAAGCGCCGACGGCAACAACGCCGGCCTGCTGCTCGAACTCGACGCGATTCTTGCGGTGACGCTCGGTGGCACGTCGCTGCTGGGCGGCCGCTTCAGTCTTGCCGGGACGGTGCTAGGCGCGCTCATCATCCAGACGCTCACGTACACGACGTATTCGATCGGCGTGCCGCCCGAGGCGACGCTCGTGGTGAAGGCGACGGTCGTGCTCGCCGTCAGCGTGATCCAGTCGCCTTCGGCGCGAGCGATGGCGATGGCGCTTATTACACACCGTATGCAACGCGGGGTGGCACGATGAGCCGCGTGATCGCGATGTTCGCGCGCGTGTTCGATCCGCGCACCCTGCCGCTGGCCGTGACGATTGCGCTCTTCTGCGCGCTCTTTGGTTTCGGTTCGGTGATGTACACGGGGTTCTTCTCGTGGCAGGTGCTGCTCGATCTGCTCGTCGACAACGCGTTCCTGCTGATTGTCGCGATCGGCATGACGTTCGTGATCGTCTCCGGCGGCATCGATCTGTCGGTGGGCTCGGTCGTCGCGCTGACGACGATCGTCGAAGCCGTGCTCGCCGAGCGCATGCATCTGTCGGTGTGGATCATTCTGCCCATCGTGCTCATGATGGGCACGCTGTTCGGGGCGGTGCAGGGCGCGCTGATCCATTTCTTCCGGCTGCAGCCGTTCATCGTGACGCTCGCCGGCATGTTTTTCGCGCGCGGCCTGTGTTTTCTCATCACGACGCAATCGATCACGATTTCCGATCCGACGTTCAAGGCCATTTCCGCGTTTCGCCTGAAGATCGGCACCGGTTCCGTGAGCGCAAACGTGCTGATCGCGCTCGCGACGCTCGTCGCGGCAATTTTTATCGCGCATTTCACGCGCTTCGGACGCAATGTGTACGCGGTTGGCGGCAATGCCCGTTCAGCGTTGCTGATGGGTTTGCCGGTGGCGCGCACGAAGGTCGGTGTCTACGCGCTGAGCGGATTCTGTTCCGCGCTGGGCGGCGCGGTCTTCACGTTCTACGTGCTGTCGGGATACGGGCTGCAGGGCCAGGGCATGGAACTCGACGCGATCGCCGCCACGGTGATCGGCGGAACGCTGTTGACCGGCGGCGTCGGCTACGTGATCGGATCGCTGTTCGGCGTCGGTATTCTCGGCACGATCCAGACGCTGATTACCTTCGACGGCACGCTCAGTTCGTGGTGGACGCGCATTGTGATCGGCGCGCTGCTGTGCGCGTTCTGTCTGCTGCAACGGTTGATCGAGCGCCACGCGCGCGGCGCGCGCCGGCCAGGCGGGACGCCTTCGGTCGCGACCGTGGACCGCAAACGCGTTCATGCGTCACGTGATGAGGCGCCGGAAGATTCCGGCTCACGCCCGGATGCAATGGGCGGTTTGCAGAAGGCGGGAAGCCAGGCAGGCAACATGGCCTGACCGCTGCGCCCTGGCGTAACGAACGCGTAACAGCCGCTGCTGACGGCGAAGGCCTCAGTGCCCGTCTGCGTCGATACGTCGGCGCAACGTGGCGGCGAGCCGCTCGAACGGGATGGTGTTCGCGGCGAGCGCAGCGACGTCCGGAAAGGTATCGCGCGTAATGTCCGTCAGCACCTGTCCCGGTGGCGCTTCCAGCACGACACGCGTGCCCATTTCGATCATGACCGTCAGCGCATCGAACCATCGGACGGTGTAGCGCATGTTCGTCGCGAGATCGTCGCGAATGGCGTCAGCGGTCTGCAGCGGCCGCGCGCCGCGATTGCCGACATACGTACTCGCGGGCGCGCTGAACGGAATCTCTTTTGCGAAGTCGCGCAGTGCGTCGCTGGCCTCGGCGAGCAGCTCACAGTGAGACGGCACGCTGACCGCGAGCCGGGTCGCCTTGCGCGCACCCGCGTGAAGCGCGCGTTCGAGGAACATGTCGAGTGCCGCGTTGGCGCCCGCCATCACGATCTGGCGCGGCGCATTGACGTTGCCGATATAGACCTGCGTTCCGCTTTCGCGTGCGTGAGCGGCGGCGAGCTTCTCCACTTCGTGTTCCGTGAGACCGCTGATCGCGGCCAGACCGTGACCCGACGGATACGCGGTTTCCATCAGTTCCGCGCGCCGCTGCACCATACGAAGCGCGTCGCCGAACGCGAGCGCGCCGCAGCTCACCGCAGCCGCATACGCGCCGACAGAAAGGCCGGCGCTCACGTCGGGCATCAGATGGTCTGCGGCGAGTGCACGCACGGTCGCGACGCCGGCGACCACCATCCCGATCTGGACGGCGACGGTCGAACGGAGTGCATCGGCCGTATCGAGCGACAGGACATCGCGATTCAGCACATGGGACGCTTCATCGAGCGTCGCTTTTGCCGGCGCGTGTGCGGCGAGGCGGTGCAGGTAACCTTCCTGCTGCGCGCCCTGGCCGGGGAAGACAAACGCGAGCATTACGCAAATCCTGTCGTGGCTGACCACGCGTCGGTCACGAGGCGCGGGCCGTGCGCGTGGCGCGCCATGACGCGCTCCTTGCCGGCGGCCAGCTCGGCGAGCGCGATGCCGCCTGCCGGTGTTTCGAGTTGCGCATCGATACGGACGCCGTCGCGCGCCGCGTGCCGGCTCAACTCCTTCAACAACGCGAGCGCGTTTTCGCGTGACATCCGCTCCGGCGCACGTATCAGCAGATCGAGATCGCTCGATGAGGTCACGGTGCCTGCATGGGTCGCAAGCTCGAAGCCTGTGCTGCCGGCCGGTCCCCAGATGAACGCATTGAGGATCGCAGCGTCACGCCGCAAAGCTTCGAGCGCGGCGAAGGCGGGCAGTGCGCGGCGCTCCGGCAGGGGCGTAACGTCAACGAGATCTTCGGGAGCAAATACGGCTTCGATATCGGCATCGCGCGCCCACGCGCCGTAGCGCTCGGCCCGCGTGCTGCCGCGAATGCCGATCGCGATAAAACCCGCCGCGACCTGCGCGCGACGCACGACACCAAACGGCGCCCGCTGGAAGGCTTCGCGCACCCACACCGGCTCGGTGTCGAAATGACTCAGGCGGCACAGCTTCAGCAGATCGTGTGTGCGCCAGTGCCTGCTGCCCGAACACACGGCCTGTTCGGGTTCATCGACGTGAAGATCCGAAACCGGCGGCACGGGGCGCACACGCATCACGCGTCCCATTGTTCGGCGAGGCGGCGGCGCACTTCAATCGAAGCCGCGCGTGTCGTTTTCGCGTTGTCAGACTGAAGCCGGTGCGACAGGTCGCGTGCGCCTTCGCGTGCCGAGCGGGTCGAATTGACCAGCACCTGACGCACGTGTTCGATCTGCGCTTCGCTGGGTGCGTCGGCATCGATACCTTCGATCAGCTGGTCGAGCAGACCCAGCTTCGCGAACGACGCCATCGAATACGACATCGGCACAATCTTTTCGCCGAGCGCATCGAGTGCTTCGACGGTGCGTCGCGTGACGCGCGCAGCGGCGTCCTTGCCCATCGCATGCACCATCGTTCCAGGCGCGTCGAGTGCGACGATGCGGTTTGCCTGATACCCGTGCGCCAGAAACGCGCCGGACATTGCCGGCCCGACGATCAGCGCAACCACCGGATGACCGGCATCGCGTGCGCACGCATAGGCGTCGACGGCGGCCGCGCACGCGAGGTGGATGCCGAGCATCTCTTCGCGATAGCCGTATGCCTGGCTCTTCACGTCGACGATCGCAATGATTGGCCGGCGGCGCGTGGCGCGGGCGTCGGCGGCGATTGTCTCGCGCACCACGCGGGCGAGCTGCCATCCCTGTTCGAGACCGACGACGTTATCCTTCGCACGCGGAAAGCGGTTCTGCGGGTCGGGCACCACCGCGATGAAGCGCGCGGTTTCGTCGCCCAGTGCGGCGTCGGCGCTCCACACGGGCGCCGCCGTCAGCGTTTCGCCGGCCAGCGCCCGAAACCAGCGCGCGCCGGGCGTCAATGTCGTGTCGTTCATGCGTCCTCCTTGCTGACCGCCTCGGAGCGGGATGCAGCGCGAAACACGGCGCGCATCGATTCGGGCGAGACCGTGGCCGGGTCGATGTCGCCGAGCCGCGCGAGATACCCCGCGACGTCTTCGGTGCGGTGCGTGGCCGGCACGCCGCGCGCAAATGCCTCGCGCACCGCGTCGTGTATCGACGACGTGTCGTCCTGGACCAGCATGTCGGCGAGACCGGTCGCCGCGCGCTGTTCGCCACCGATCAGTTGCCAGATGCGGCGCCGGTCGCTGGCGTCAAGCTCTTCGATGCCGGCTTCCTGCTCGATGACCTCGGGGCCGTTCATGCCAAGCCGGCCCGGTTTCGTGACGACGAGATACGAGCAGAGCGCCGCCGCCAGCGACATCCCGCCAAAACAGCCGACCATGCCCGCAATGACGCCGACCACGGGCACATGCCGTCGCAATGCGACGATCGCGGCCTGGATTTCGGCGATCACGGCGAGCCCGAGATTCGCTTCCTGCAACCGCACGCCGCCGGTTTCGAACAGCACGACGGGCCGCACGATTTTGCCGCGCTCGCAGTCGCGCAGCGCCAGCTCGAGCGCGCCGGCGATCTTGCTGCCCGACACCTCGCCGATGCTGCCGCCCTGGAACGCCGATTCGATCGCGGCCACCACCGCGGGCTCGCCGTTGATCGTGCCGCGCGCAATGACCGCGCCGTCGTCGGCCTGGCAGACGATGCCCTGCATCGGCAGCCACGGCGACTCGATGCGATCGAACGGCCCGAGCAGCTCGCGGAACGTGCCGGCGTCGAGCAGGGCGCGCGCACGTTCGCGTGCGGACAGTTCGATGAAGCTGTCGTGCAGCAGCGCCGGAACAGCCGTATTGGTCGTACTCATGCTGTGCCTCCCGATTCGGCTTCCTCGACGGCTTCGGCGAGGCGCAGCGCGACCACGCCCGGCGTCGCGCCGAAGTCGTTGATCTCGATCGTGGCCGCGCCGTCGTAGCGCGAGAAGAAGCGGTCCAGCACGTGTTTCCAGATATGGCTGTAGCCGTCGACGCTCGTGCGCACGATCACGTGCGCCGCCATCGCATCGGCTGGCGCGAGCAGTACTTCGAGATCGCCCGAGCCGACGACGCCCACATGCGCACGTGTCGTGACGGCGCGTTGCGCCGGATAGTCGAAAGTCAGATGTTCCATGGTGCAGCACTCCCGCTGGGGTTTCCGCTGGCGTTACGTTGAATGAGCGTATCGATGAAGAGGGTGGCGGCGAGCAGATCGGCGGAGCCGCCAGGCGAAGCGTTAAGTGCCATCAATTCGCGTTCGAGCGTCTCGAGCGCAGCGCGCCCTTGCGTCGTCGCGCTGCCGCCGCAGGCGAGCACGCGAAGCGCGCCCTGCCTGCCCGCGTCGAGTCCGGCGAGGCCAGCGCGATGCAGCAGACAGGTGTCGTCAAGCGACGCCATGATCGCGAGCAGCGTGTCGAGGCGCGCGGCGTCTTCCGGCAGGCCGGCAGCGCGCGCGCGCCTGAGCGCGGGCAGGCCGACGTCGACGACATGGGGAAAACCATCCTGCGCTTCGCGCCGCGCACCCCCAACCCGATAGCGCTGGCGGACGCGTTCGCCGTTGCTCTCGCTGACTGGCGCGGCAAAGCGGTCGGGAAAGCAGGCGATCTGCGCGGCGGTCCTGCAGATCGAAGCGTGCGTCGCACCCATCGCCGCTGCGGCCACCAGCAGTCCCAGAATCCAGATCGCGCCGCGATGCGCGTTACTGCCGCCGGTGGCCTGCATCATCGCGATTTCGCCGGCGCGGCCGATCTGCGCCAGTTCCGCGCGCAGCGTCGCGGACGGCGCACGTCCGCGCGCAACGCGTGCGAGGGCGGCGAACGTCGGTTCGAGCGCGTGGGCCGAGCGCATCATCTTTGCCAGATCGAGGTCGCGGTGCGCGCCGCTTCCGCGCCGGTCGACGAGCGCGGGCTTCGGCGTGAGTTGCGCTTCGTCGATCAGCGCGGCGACCGCGAGCGCGGCGAGTTGCGCGTCGGAAAGCGGCTGCGCGTTGGCGGCGAATGCGTCATGGCTTGCGCCTTCGGGCGAAGTCCGCCGCAACGCGCGCGCGGGGATGGGGGCGGCATAACTTTGAGCGCCCATCGCGTCACCAGCTTCTGAAACGTGCGGGCGGCGCGTACAGGCCGCCCGACCACGCAACGAGATCGTCGATGCTGCGCGCGGCGAGCAGCGAGCGCTTCGCTTCGCCGCGCCGGATGCCGAGGTCTTCCGGATACGCGACGATGCCACGCCGGCGCAGTTCCGCGGTTTTCTCCGGTTTCGCGCGCAGACCGATGGGCGTCACGCCGGCCACGGCGGCAAGCGCCGCGCGCCGTTCGTCGATGCCTTCGGCCTTGTGCAGATGCGCGATGCCTTCCTCGGTGACGACATGACTCACGTCGTCGCCGTAAATCATCACGGGCGCGACCGCCATGCCGCTTTTCTTGCCGACCGCAATGGCATCGAGTTCATCGACGAAAGTCGGTTCGCCGCCTTTCTTGTACGTCTCGGCAAGCTGCACGACAAGCTTGCGGCCGCGCGAAACCGGCCCTTCGTCTTTCAGCAGCTTGAGCCACGCTTCGCTCGAATGACGCCGGCCGCGCGGATCGTGGCCCATGTTCGGCGCACCGCCGAAGCCGGCAAGCCGGCCACGTGTGACCGTCGACGAATTCGCGTCGGCGTCGATCTGCAGCGTCGAGCCGACAAAGAGGTCGACGCCATATTGTCCGGCCAGCTGGCACAGCACGCGGTTCGAGCGCAGGCTGCCGTCGCTGCCCGTGAAAAACACGTCGGGCCGCGCCTCGATATACCGTTCCATGCCGACTTCGCTGCCGAAGCAATGCACGCTTTCGACCCAGCCCGACTCGATCGCGGGAATCAGCGTGGGATGCGGATTGAGCGTCCAGTTGCGGCAGATCTTGCCCTTCAGGCCGAGCGACTCGCCGTACGTGGGCAGCAGCAGCTCGATCGCGGCGGTGTCGAACCCGATGCCGTGATTGAGCGCCGCGATGCCGTACGGCTCGTAGATGCCGCGAATCACCATCATCGCGGTCAGCACCTGCAGGTCGCCGATATGACGTGGATCGCGTGTGAAGAGCGGCTCGACGGCGAATGGCCGGTCGGCCTCGACGACGACATCCACCCACGAGCCCGGAATATCGACGCGCGGCAGTTCGTCGACGATCTCGTTCACCTGCACGATCACGATGCCGTGGCGGAACGCGGCAGCTTCGGCGATGGTTGGGGTGTCTTCGGTATTCGGACCGGTGTACAGATTGCCGTGACGGTCGGCCTTTTCCGCGCACAGCAATGCAACGTGCGGCGTCAGGTCGACGAACATGCGCGCATACAGTTCGACGTACGTATAGATCGCGCCGATCTCCAGCTGCCCGTCTTCCAGCAGTTGCGCGACGCGCAGGCTCTGCGGGCCGGCGAACGAGAAATCGACCTTGTGGGCGATGCCCTTTTCGAACAGCGTCAGATGCTCGGGACGGCTGATCGTCGAGATCAGCAGATGCACGTCGTGCACTTTCTCTGAATCGACCTTGGCGAGCGAGCGCGACAGGAAATCGGCCTGCTTCTGGTTATCGCCTTCGAGCGCGACGCGGTCGCCCGGACAGATCAGCGTTTCCAGCGCTTCGACGATGCGTTCGCCGGGCAGGATGCCGTCTTTCAGCAACGGCGCGACGGCGGCGAGACGCCGGTTTTTTTCGTCGCGACGCGTGGTCCACGAGCGGGCGGCGGACGCGGGAGATGACGAGGATGAAGCGGTTGGCGTGGGGGCTTGCGGATTCATCGACGGATTCAACTCCCGGTTCAGGTCGGCTTGCGGGACGTACGCGGCCGGCGGGTTTTCGGTTGCGCGGCATCGGCCTCGACGCGCGCGGTGATGAAGCGATAAAGCAGATCGCCCGTGCCAAGCAGATGGCTCACGACAAGCGACTGCGCCTGTGCGATGTCATGCCGGCGCACGGCGTCGAGCAGGGCGATGTGTTCCTGGTCGGATTCGCCCTTGTAGTTCGGCAAACCCAGTTTGAGCCGCAGATACCGCTCGCCGCGCCGGTGCAGCGTGGCCATCAGCTCTTCCAGTTGCGGGCGCCCGGCGGGTGTGTAGAGGCTCATATGGAACGCGCGGTTGCGGGCCGCGTAAAGCGTCGAATCGGGTTCCTGCTCGGCCATTTTGCAGAGTCTCTCGCATTCGCGCAGGCTCGCCGCCGTGTGAAGCGGAATGGCGAGCCCGATTGCAAGACTTTCAAGCGCCGAGCGGATTTCGTAAATTTCTCGCGCCTCGGCCGCCGAGAGTGGCGCGACCGTCGCGCCCTTGTGCATCTCGACCCGGGCCCAGCCCTCGCTTTCCAGCTGACGAAGCGCCTCGCGCACAGGAATTGCGCTCACCGAGAAATGCCGGGCGATCGCGTCCTGCCGCAGCGGCGCACCTGGCGCCAGCGTGCCTTCCACAATCGCCGCGCGCAGCGCGTCCGCAATGACGTGGGACGTGCTGGCCCGCGGCACTGCGGCCTCTGGAAGAAGAGAGGCCTGCTTGCCGTCGTGTAAGGGAAAACCACTCGTTGCTTCGCTCATAGGATCACATATTATATATGAAATGATGCAATCTCCAGCAGGAGAAACCCGGGTCTGGGCCGCTTCACCGGCATCCCGCTGCACCGGCCACGCGCCGTGCGACGGTATCGCAGGTGAGTGAAGGGTAGCCGGACATCCGCGCATCATGGCGGCAGGATCGCCCGGCTTCCCGTCGGACGGACAGGCTGCACGGTCGTTCAGAAGCACGTATTCCAACCGTATCACCGGAGGAGCATGATGAATTCACTGACGGACCGCGCGACTGCCGCGCGGCATCGCACGCCACTTAACCGCTCGCAGATCGCAGGTTTCTGGGGCGCGTGGGCTGGCTGGACACTCGACGGGATGGACTCGTTCATCTACGCGCTTGTCCTCACGCCCGCGCTCACCGAACTGCTGCCGAACTCCGGGTATGCCGCGACGCCCGCTAACGTCGGCCTCGCGGGCTCGATCCTGTTTGCGCTGTTTCTCGTCGGCTGGGGGCTGTCGTTCATCTGGGGGCCGCTCGCGGACCGCTTCGGCCGCACGAAGGTGCTGGCCGGCACGATCTTCACGTTCGCAATTTTCACGGGGCTTTCGGCGACCGCGCACAACGTGTGGGAACTCGGCATCTATCGCTTCATTGCCGGCGTCGGGATTGGCGGTGAATGGGCACTGGCCGGGACCTACGTTGCCGAAGCGTGGCCGGAAGACCGTCGCAAGATGGGCGCGGGATATCTGCAGACCGGTTACTACGCGGGCTTCTTTCTTGCCGCCGCGCTGAATTACACGATCGGCGTGCATTACGGCTGGCGCGCGATGTTCCTGACGGGCGCGGTGCCGGTGGTGTGCGCGATCCTGATCCTGCTGCAGGTGAAGGAACCGGAGAAGTGGAAGAAGGCCGAAGCGCGCACCGTGCACAGCAAACCGCTGCGGGAGATTCTCGGGCCGGCTTACCGTCGCCGCACGTGGGTCATGTGCGCGCTGCTGACCATCGCGATCATCGGGCTGTGGGCGGGTGCTGTGTACGAGCCGTCAGCGGTCATCCAGCTCGCGACGAAGGCCGGCATGGCAAAACCCGAGGCGATCAAGATGGCGTCGATCGCAACCGGGCTGCTTTCGATCGCGACGATCATCGGCTGTCTCTGCCTGCCGCCGCTCGCTGAGCGCATCGGCCGCAAGAAGACGCTCGCGGTCTACTTCGCCGGCATGGCGGTGTCGATCGTGGGCGCATTCGGCTGGGCGTTCTATCTGCCGAACGGCCTCGCGCCGTTCATTGCGTGGCTCGTGGTGCTCGGTTTCTTCGGCGGCAATTTCGCGCTGTTCAGCCTGTGGCTGCCGGAGCAGTTCGAAACCCGTGTTCGGGCGACGGCGTTCGCGTTCTGCACGTCGTTCGGACGGTTCGTGGGCGCCGGCGTGAACTTCCTGCTCGGCGCCGCGGTGCTGAACATGCACACGCTCGGCGTGCCGGTTGCGATCACGGCGGTTGCTTTTGTGATCGGCCTGTTCATCATTCCGTTCGCACCGGAAACCCGGGGAGACGTGCTGCCGCAATGACCGGATGACGGCGCGGACATGATGCGCCGGGCCGCACGTTCACACAGACATGGCCATCTGGCCGACTGTCGGCCTGCCGCCGCCAGATGTCATGATCTGCCTCAAGGTTGCAGGCAGACGTGGCACTGGCGGCGGATTGTTTTGTTGTACCGCTATCTGTACAATGGTTCAGCCGATGGATAGCTGTCCTGTCCTCGACGTTTTCTCATGTTTTCCCTGGATTTTGCATGAGGGAGGCCCGTGAAAGCAGCGCTGCCAACCCAATCTGACAGGAGCGACCGGAGCGAAACCACTCAGGTCGGGAATCTGAAAATGAACGTACTAACTTATAGCGAGGCGCGAGCCGGCTTCAAGCAGGCGATGGATGACGTGTGCCGCGACCACACGCCGATGATGATCACGCGGCAAAGCGGCGAGCATGTTGTGATGGTGTCGCTCGATGATTTCAATTCGATGCAGGAAACGCTGTATCTGTTGAGCTCTCCGAAAAACGCCGAACGGCTTGCGCGTTCCATTGCCCAGGTGAAGGCCGGCAAGGCGGTTCGACGCAACCTGCTGACACATGATCAATCAGAAGAGCCGAAACAAAGAGGCCGCAAGGGCTGATGCCGCGTTCGCCTTCACCGACGAAGCGTGGGAAGACTATTTGCACTGGCAGCAGACGGACCCGAAAGTCCTGCGTAATATCAACGCGCTGCTGGAGGAATGTCGGCGCGATCCGTTCAGGGGCACCGGCAAGCCCGAGCCGCTGGTGGGCAATCTTTCGGGCTTCTGGTCAAGGCGTATCACGCGGGCCGACCGTCTTGTGTATCTGCCGGAAGATGGCTTGATTTACGTGATCGCGTGCGGTTTTCACTACGAGTAAAAAGCGTCGCGGGCGCCTGAATAGCGTCCGCGCCTTTTTACATCCGTCTTCGCTTACCTATGCCGGCGTGACGTCAGGCGCGCCTGCGCACGCCGGGCAGCACGACCGAAAGCAGCGGCCAGCCGAGGTTCACGCCAAGGCTCGCAGCGACGATCAGCGCCATGCCGGCGAGCTGCAGCGACGAGAGCGCGCGGCCGTAGACAAGTGCGTCGACGGCGATTGCCGTGAGCGGATAGACGAACAGCAGTACGGCGATGACGGGCGTCGTGAGCTTCGGCAGTGCGCCGTAGATCAGCACGTACGAGAGGCCGGTGTGCAGCACGCCCATGCCGACCACCCAGAACCATTGCTGCGGTGAAAGATGCACCGACGCAAACGGCGCGACAAACGGTGCAATGACAGGCAGACACACGACGCCAACGAAACATTGCGCGAGCGTCAACAGATGCGGACGCATGTCGCCGAGGCTCTTCGCGATCAGCGTGACGCTTGCATAGAGCACCGAGCCGGCGAGCGCCTCGCCGATGCCGATCAGATAGCTCGCATGTCCCTGCACGTTTCCGCTTGCGATCACGCCCGAAGCGAGGACAAGCCCGACGAACGCCGTGGCGATCCAGCCAAGGCGGTCGATGCCGAGCCGCTCGTTAAAGAGCGCGGCGCCGATCAGCACGACCCAGAATGGCTGCACATGAAAGACGACAGTAGCCACGGCGATGCTCGTGCGATGAATCGCATCGAAGAAACCGACCCACTGCGTGACCATCAGCACGCCCGAAATGACCGCGAGCGTCACCGTGCGGCGCGTGAAAAACCGGCGCGCGAAGAAGCCTTTCCAGGCGCAGTACGCAAAGAGCGCGAGAAAGCCGAAGAGGCAGCGGAAAAACACCAGCGTGAGCGCGCCGAGCCGCGCCTCTTCGACAAAAATTCCGATGGTGCCCATCAGCAGTCCGCCTGCGGCCAGCGTGACAGCGCCTTGCTGACGTTCGGTGATGTTCATGAAAACGGGCTCCCTGACAAGCATTCACGTATCGAGTATCGATGACTTGCCGATCGCTTACAAACGAATAAAATTGAGAAATTCCATAAAATAAATTGATGAATCATGCACCCTGAATTCGATGTCGATCTGTTGCGCACGTTCGTCGCGGTGGTGGAGGCGGGCAGTTTCACGAAGGCGTCGGTGACGGTGCACCGGTCGCAGGCGGCCGTCAGCATGCAGATCAAGCGGCTGGAGCGCATGCTCGGCACGACGCTCTTCACGCGCGACACGCGCAACCTGGCGCTGACACGGCCGGGCAACACGCTGCTCGAATACGCGCGGCGAATGCTCGATCTGCATGAGGAGGCGTGGTCGGCGATCGCGCGGCCCGATGTGAGCGGGCGCGTCGTGCTCGGCGCACCGGACGATTACGTGTCGTCGCTGCTTTCGCCGGTGTTGCGGCGCTTTTCGAACCTGTATCCGCGCGTCGAGATCGAAATCGTCTGCGCGCAGAGCACGGCGCTCGCGCCGATGCTGGCCGACAACAAGATCGACCTCGCGTTCGTCACGCGCGACCGCAAATTGCGCGGCGACCTGGTGCGCCGGGAGGACATGGTGTGGGTCGGCGCGCCCGACGACACCTCGGTGCTCGCAACTTCACCGCTACCCGTCGGGTTGTACGAGCATGGCTGCGTGGCACGGGCGCATACACTCGCGGCGCTCAACGGCGCGGGCATCAGGTATCGCGCCGCGTATAGCAGTGCGAGTCTGCTGGGGCTTGTGGCAACCGTCGATGCGGGACTTGCCGTCGTCGCGCTCGCGCGCTGCAGTGTGCCGTCGAGGCTTGCCATTTATGGCGAGGCGCAGGGCCTGCCGGACATCGAGCCGCTGGAGATCGTCGTTGCCCGCAGCGCGAAGTCGGACCGCCCGACCTGCGACTATCTCGCGGCGCAGATGATGCAGGATCTGTCGGTGCGCGGTCAGGCGCGCGCGTAGCCGGTCACTTCGCCGTCGACCGCGAGTCGTACGCGCTCGCCTGGACGCGGGCTTCGATGACCGGGAACGCGGGCGCGAATTGTCATGCCATTCAGTGGCGCCGCGCCGTTCGCGCGTGCTGCGTCATCGTCCTGCAGGTGCAGCACGACGCTTGCGTCCTGGCCGTTGAACGTCACTTCGCGCACGACCGCACCGAACGTCGGCGCGCCGTCGCGCGGCAGCTCGTGGGCGTGCAGCACGTGAATCTGTTCGGGTCGCACCATGACATCGATTGGACCGTCGGCGAGGGGCGCCGACAGCTTCAGTTCGCCGAGCGCGCACCGGGCGATATCGCGCGACGCGATGCCCGGCAGCAGCACCGCCTCGCCGATAAACGAAGCGAGTTCGCGCGAGACCGGTCGCCGGTAGAGCGTCTCGGGCGTCGCGGTCTGGATCAGTTTGCCGTTCCACAGCACGGCGACTTCGCGCCCGAGCGAAAGCGCTTCCGACTGGTCGTGCGTGACGAGTACTGCTGTCGCGCCCGCGGCGGCGAGCGCATCCGCCACTGCCTGGCGCGTTTCGAGCCGCAGCGCGGCATCGAGCGACGAGAACGGTTCGTCGAGCATCACGAGCGTCGGCGAAGGCGCGAGCGCGCGGGCCAGTGCGACACGCTGCTGCTGTCCACCGGAAAGCTGCTGCGGCGCGCGGCTCGCGTAATCGGGCGCGAGGCCCACGAGTTCCAGCAGCTCGGCGACGCGATGCTGCGCGCGACGCTGTCCGCGCGGCAGGCCGAACACGATGTTGTCGGCCACCGAAAGATGCGGAAACAGCGCGCCTTCCTGTGGCACATAGCCGATGCGTCGCTGCTCGGACGGCAGATGCAGGTTGTCGCCCGCCACCTGGCGGCCGTCGATTTCGACCGTGCCGCTATCCGCCCGCTCGAAACCGCACAGCACGCGCAGCAGCGTGGTCTTGCCGCTGCCGGACGGGCCCAGCAGCGCCAGCAGCGTGCCGCGCTCGACGGAAAGGTCGATGCCGTGCAGCACGGTGTGATTACCGAAGGACTTGTGCAGCCCGCTGATACGAAGATTGCTCATGTGAACCGGATAGAAAATGCGGGGCGTCGGAGCGTCGTGATGTGCAGGTGTGCGCGCAATTATGCGGCGATTTTGTGCGCGTCAGCGATTTGCGGTAGGGTTTTGCCGCGAGGCGGCCTGCGGGTTGGGTTCCGAAACAGGCTGCAAGGCCGACCCCAACGCGGGGTTGTGATCGCGCCCGAGCAGCGCCGAGCGGCCGAGCAGCGCGAACAGCAGGCCGGAGGCGCACAGCGAAATGGCCGCCAGAAGCGCCGCGTAAGGCGCGGCGGCGGCGAACGCAAGCGTCGACGTATCGGCCCACACCTGCGTGGCGAGCGTGCGTGTGCCGATCGGCGAAAGCAGCAGTGTCGCGTTGAGTTCGGTGACGACCGAAATGAAAACCATCGAAGCCGCCGCACCGAGTCCCGGGCCCGCAAGCGGCAGCAGCACGCGCAGGAACGTCTGCGTCCAGTTCAGGCCCAGCGCGCGGGCGGTTTCCTCGAGACGCGGCTGCGCCTGCGCGAGGGCAGCGCGCACGCTGACGAGCGCAAGCGGCATGAAGAGGATCGCATAGGCAACCACGAGCAGCGTGGCGCTCTGATACAGCGGTTGCAGCGCATGCACCGCGAGCGAAACGATGGCGAGCGCGATCACGAGGCCAGGCACGCCCTGCGCGAGAAAGACGGTGCGCTCGAAGAGGGTCGCGAGCCGTCCGGGAAAACGCACGAGTAGAAACGCGAGCGGAATGACGAGCAGCGTCGTGACGACGGCGGCGGAAAGCCCGAAACCGACCGAGGACATCGTCGCGTTGAACAGCAGTTCAGGTGACACTTCGGCGGGCGTGACAGCCGCGGCGCCTTCCTGCGTGAGCCAGAAGCCGATCATGCCGAGCGGCACGCCGAGCGTCACGATGGCGAGCGTGGCGAAGCCGCCTGTTACGATCCAGCGCCATGTGCCGAGGTCGTAACGCAATGCCGCGCGGCGCGCGCCGCGATCGACGCGCTCATACCGCGCACCGCCACGCACCCGAAATTCGAGCGCGAGACATACGAGACACAGCGCGATCAGGAGACACGCCATCACCGAAGCGCCGCTGCTGTCGAAGCTCGTGCGGAACTGGGCGTAGATCTGCGTCGTGAACGTGCGAAAGCGCAGCAGCTGGAACGCGCCGAACTCGGACAGCACGCCGAGCGCCACGAGCAGCATGCCGCCAAGGAGAGCGGGGCGCAGTTGCGGCAGCACGACTCGCATGAACACGGCGTAGCGTCCGCAGCCGAGCGCGCGTGCGCTTTCTTCGAGCGCCGGATCCATGCCGCGCAGCGAGGCGGCAACCGGCAAATACACCAGCGGAAAATACGCGGACGTGATCACCAGCAACGCGCCCGCAAAGTCCTGCAGATCGAGGCTGATCGACATCCACGCGTAACTCGTGATGAACGGCGGCATCGCGAGCGGCGCGGCGGCGAGCACGGCCCACACGCGACGTCCCGGCACATGCGTGCGTTCGACGAACCACGCGGTGGCCGTGCCGAGTACAGTGCACGCAAGCGTCGCGCTGACGGTGATCATCAGCGTGTTGACGAACAGCTCGCCGACGAGCGGTCTGAACACGAGTTCGATCGTGTCGTCGAGGCCGAACGTCGTCGCGCGGTAGAACGTGAACGCCAGCGGCAGCAGCACCAGCAATGCGCTGAGTGCCGCTGCGGCCAGCAGGCCGCCCGGCGCGCGCCGTGTGGCACGTGCCGGTGCGGGAGCCGCGGTGGCGGCAATGACGATTTCGCTCATCGGCGGCGCGTTACAACAGGCCCGCCTGACGCAGCAGCTTGCCCGCCTGGCTGTCGTCGCCGAGCTGTTCAAGCGTGAGCGCGGGCGGCGTCAGTTCAGCGAACGGCTTGAGAATCGGGTCAGCCTGGATGCCCGCGTGCAGCGGGTATTCATAGCTCACGTGGCTCTTCGCCATCAGCGTCTGCGCGCGTTCGCCGACGAGATACTTCAGGAACTGCTGCGCGCCGTCCGCGTTTTTCGCAGTCTTCAGCACTGCTGCGCCCGACACGTTCACGAGTCCGCCCGCGTCGCCATTGGTGTAGTGATAGATCGCGCTGCGCGTGGCCTTGTCGCCGAGTTCGGTGTGCAGGCGCGCCCAGTAGTAGTTGTTGATGATGCCGGCAGCGACGCCGCCACGGTTGACGGCAGCGACCACGCCTTCGTCGTCGTCGAAAATCTGCGCGTTCTTTTTCAGGCCCTTGAGCCATTGCAGCGTCTGGTCCTGGCCCTTCAGCGCGAGCACGGCGCTCACGAGCGGCAGGAAGTCGCCGTCGCTCGGTGCAATGCCGATGCGGCCTTTCCATTCCGGCTTCGTCAGATCGAAGAGCGACGGCGGCAGTTGCGCCGGCTGCAGCTTCGTCGTGTTGTAAGCGAGCACGCTTTCACGCGCCGTCACGCCGACCCACTGGCCCGTCGGCGAGTTGAAGCGCGCCGGAATCGTCGCGAGCGTCGTGGGGTCGACCTTCGTCAGCATGCCCTTTTCCTCGAGCAGCATCAGTTCGGGCGAGTTTTCCGTGAAGTACACATCGGCCGGCGTGGCCGATCCTTCCGCGACGAGCTGTGCGGCGAGCGCCGGACCTTCGCCGCTGCGGATCTTCACTGAAATGCCCGATTCCTTTTCGAAGTCCCTGGCGAGCATGTCGACGACCTGTTCGTGCTGCGCGCTGTACAGCACGATCGAAGCAGCGTGCGCAGCGGGCGCCGCGACCGTCAGCGACAGTGCAGCGGCAATGCAGGACGCGCCAAGGCGCGCGCGAAACCAGGATTGAGCCATGATTCTTGTATCCCCTTGATGTATTGATTCGATGCGTACTGAGTGCAATCTGTTGTGTGCGGTGCGGGCCTGAGCCGCCATGAGCGTGACATGCAACCTCAGGCCCGCACGGCGTTACGTTTCGAAGAGTCCTGCGCCGATATACGAACCTTGCCGCGCGCCCGGCGGACACGCGAACACCGCGCTGCCGACGTGCGTCGTGAACTGGTTCATCAGGTCGAACTTCGCGAGCTTTTCGTTGATCGGAATGAAGCCGGTACGCGGATCGCTCTGGTGCGCGATGAAGATCAGCCCGGCGTCGTATTCCGTTTCCTGGCGCCATGGCGGCCAGCGCTCGATGTAGAAATTCGTGCCGTCGTTATACGAATACGAACGGCGCAGAATCTGCGCGCCGTTATTGGACGCCTCGTTCGACAGCCGCACGTGCGCGTTCTGCGCGATGACCGGATTGCCGTCCTTGTCCTCGGCTTTCAGGTCGAGTGCGTCGAACTCGGTTTTCAGGCCGAGCGGCGCGCCGCTATATTTGTGCCGGCCGAACACTTCTTCCTGGAAGCCGAGTTCCATCTGGTCCCAGTGCTCGAGCGTGATACGGATGCGACGCACGACCGTGTACGTGCCGCCCTGCATCCACGGCGCATCGGGGGCATTGGCCCAGACGAACTGGTTCATCAGCGGCGGTTTCGCCGTCGAAGGATTGTTCGTTCCGTCCTTGAAGCCCATCAGGTTGCGCGGCGTCTGTCCGCGCGGGCCGGACAGGAAGCCCGCCTGACCCCAGCGCATGGCAATCGCGCCATAACCCATGCGCGCGAGTTGCCGCACTGCATGGAACGCGACCTGCGCGTCGTTCGCGCATGCCTGGATGTACAGGTCGCCGCCCGTTTTCTGCGCGATCAGCTGGTCGCCGTTAAAGCGCGGCAGGTCGACGAGCGCGGCGGGGCGCCGGTTCGCGATGCCGTATCGATCGCGGCCTTCCTGCGTGAAAAGGCCCGGGCCGAAGCCGAACGTGATCGTGAGACCCTGCGGACCGAGGCCGAGAATATCGCCGGAATCGGGCGCGGGTTTGTCTTCGGGCGTGTCGAGCGGGCCAGCGGTCGCGCCCTGGGTCATGCGCGCGGCGGCGTCGGTCCATGCACGCAGCAGGCCGATCACGTCATCGCGTTTTTCGGTCGTGAGATCGAACGCCGCGACGTACGTGTGGCTCTGCTGCGGCGTGACGATGCCGCCCTGATGCGTGCCGAAAAACGGCTCGACGGCGCGCTGCGGATCGTCCGCATGGGTTTTGCCGGGCGCGGCCTGGGCCGCCTGCGCGACGCCCGTCGCGCCGAGGGTGGCGCCCGCCGCTACCGCGGCGCCGCCTGCCTTGAGAAACCCGCGTCGCGACGGACGCGATGGGGGCATGTTGTCGTTTGCCATGATGCTTACTTCGCGAGCACTAGCGTGTTCACGTCGTCCTGTACGTAGTAGAAACCATCGCCTTCCGGCGTCATTGCAATGCCAAACAGGTCGCCATTGCCTGGCGGCGATTGCGCCTTGTCCGTGTCGATCCAGCGTGCGTAAATCTGCTTGCCTTCGACCGGATCGATTTCGACGACCTGGCCATTCAGCGCGTTCGTCACGAGCAGGTGGCCGTTGGGCGCCGTCACCATCGCGAGCGGCCGGTGCAGCAGGCCGTCCGCGGTGACCTGGCGGCCGACGCCCGCGCTCGAATCGCGCGTCATCGGTTCGTCGATTTCCGTCACCCGGTTGCCGATCGCGTCGGACACATACAGCAGCGACTGGTCTTTCGACAGCGCGAGTCCCGTCGGTCCGACGAGGAACACGCCCTTGTCGGCCTGCGCGCCAAAGCCGCTGCCAACGACCGTCTCTTTCTTCACGACGGGCGGCTTGCCTTGCGCAATGTCGAGGTCGAGCCGCAGCACGGTGGCCTGCTTGAACACGGGCGGCGTGCCGTCCGCGCCACCGACGCCAAAGCCCGCGTTGCTCAGGAAAAGCGTCGCGCTCGTGCCGTTGTCGACGACCGCCATGTTGCCCCACGGATCGTTGATGTTCGGGCTCACGATCGTCGAGGCCACCTTGCCCTGCGAATCGAGCACGATCAGACAGCCGGCGCCTTTCGTGCCGGTGGTGCCGTCATTGCTCGGCGTGCTGCCGACGATCACCCAGCCCGACTTCAGCATCGTCATCGCAGTCGACAGACCGATGCCGCCCGGACATGCCTTCAGGTCGCGCGGCACGATCGCGAACGTCGTCATCTGCTTCGTGTCGGGGTGATAGTTGATGATCGTGCTGCCCGTGCCCTGCAGGTTCGTCGCGTTGTTGAAGTTGCCGACCAGCACGTCCCCCTGTTTGATGGTTCCGGCCGAGACGGGCGCGACGACAACCGCGTACGGGTTCTGGTCACCGTTGTCGGGCACCGTGTTGATGAGCGTCTCGTGATGCTTCAACGTCTCGAGAAAACCCTTCGGTTCGGCGTGTGCCGCGCCTGCGGCAAACAGCGCGCCGAACGTCAGAAGAGCGGTGAGCGTGGCGCGAGCAGTGCCCGTTGTGCGGCGTGCTGCCTGGCGCGTGGGGTAGGTCATGTATATCTCCGTGCCGCTCGCGCAAAACGTGGATTCCGTCATGATCGAATGCGTAGGTTCGGTTAAGTAAGGTCAGCGTCAGAACGTGATGTTGGTTCGCACGCCGATCACAAACGTATTGCGCAGCGCCTGGGTCGGGTCGTTCGGGTTCTGACCGGCGCCGGCGTTGAACGTGTACTGCGCGTCGGCCTGCAGTTGCCACCACGGCGTGACCTGATACTGATAGGTCGCTTCCAGCACGGTTTCGCTGTTGCGGATCGGGTACGGGCCGCCGGTAAATGCGAGGCTGTCGCGGTCGAAGCCGCGGGCGTGACTGCCGACCTGAATCCAGGTCAACGCGATGCCGGCGGAGTCGTCGTCGCGACCGGCGAATGGCGCCTTCAGCACGAGGCCGAGATTGGCACTGCCGCTGATCAGGTTGCGGTCGCCCGGCGCGCCCATCACGCGCATGAACACACCGAGGCTGCGCGGTTCGTCCGGGTCGGGACGCCAGATCATCTGGTCCGCGACCGCGTAAAAGCTGTAGTCGCCGCGATGCGACTGCGGGACGCCCGTCGAGAGCGTCGTGTTCGCGAGCGGCACACCGGTATTGTCGTAGCGCTGGTCGTCGAAGCTGCCGCTGTTGTACCAGAAGCCGATCTTGTAGGTGCCGGGCAAACCACTCTGGCTCATGCCGACCATTTCGCCGTCGGCCGGCTGGTTGATCGCGTACTGCAACTCGCCGATAAAGAGCGCGCCGTTGTGCAGGTTGAAGTTTGTGCCGCTCAGGTTGTCCGGATTGTTGCCGAGCGGGTCGCCCGAAAATACACCGGCCAGTGCCGTCAACGAAGGCGTGATCTGTCCGCGCACGCGCACGCCGAGACCCGCCAGCGGATACGCCGGGCCACCCGACGGCATGTCATACGAAGGCACGCCCGGCCAGCCGAACATCGTGTTCACGAAGAGCGCGGAATACTGGCTCGTCATGAATTCCTGGTCGATACTTTGCTGACCGATCTTGATGTCGAGTTTCTTGTTGAGCAGCGACTGCTGATACCACAACTCCCACAGACGGGTGGTGGCCTGCGCCTCGATACCGCTCGCCGTATTCAACGTGCCAAGCTTGTTTTCGCTCAGATTCTGGCCGTGAATCTGCAACGCGCTCACGTTGAACAAACCGCCTGGCAGACCGAACGCTTTTTGCGTATCGACCTGCACGGTGGCGGTCGTCAAACCGTCGTAATCGCCGCCGCGCGCGAGACCGCCGCGCAGGTTCGCGAGATATTCGCTGGTTTCGGTGAGGCCGAATGTCACACCGTATTTACCAAGCCACGGACGCAGGCCGCCAATATCGCCAAGCAGGGTTTCGCGTGTCCATACCCCGGTCCACTGACCCGCGGGTTGCGCCTGAATATTCAGGTCGGCTTCGGGCGCTTCGGGTGTGGCATCGGGACTGGCCGCGGCATAGGCCGCGCTGCCCGTCATGCCTGCCAATGCGAACGCTGTATAGAAGGCCGCCCTGCGAAGGGGCGGGACACGCATCGCGCAAACACGCGACGGGGCTTCTGCACGCGCACGTGCCGCACGAGCGAGCCGGATGGACCGGGCGAGCTTCATCGAAATCCTTTTCGTTGGTATTTGCGTGACGATCTTTAAAGGCGGGAAACGCGAATGCCGGCAATCAGATCGCAGCAGCGGTCGACGAAATGACGCACTGCGGATGTCTTGAATCGTACGCACGCCGGATTTAACAGTCAACACAAATGAGAATGATTCGCATAAAGATTACTTATATTGATACAAAAGATTTACGGAGTGCGATAGAAACCATTTAGGCGTTATTGTTAAGAAATAACAACGTAATGAAATAGAAAGAAGTTGGTGTTTAAAAGATAATGGCTGCCCGATATTGGAGCGTTAATTTGCCGATATTCGTCAGACGGAATGAGATGAATCTGAGGAACTGCAATCAAGGTTTATGTCAGACGAAAATATTGGCACGGGCAGCGTGGTGGCGCTGAAACTCCTTTGTGTCTTCTTTGCTTTGCATCAGCCGGATGGCCAGGCGACCGAACGCCGCCATCTAACTGATGTCGAAGCGCACGATGGCCGTGAAAGGCCATGCAAGGCCACTGTCAGGAGATAGACATGAAAAAACGCATCCTCTCGCTGTCGTTTTCGTTGATCGCAGGTGCCGGATTCCTCGCCGGCGAAGCGGCCCATGCGCAGCTCAACCTTCAGCAGTTCGGTATTGGCGGGGGCGGCAATGCGGCGACCGCCGCGGCGCCTTCTTCGGGTGGCGTGACGCAGTTGCTGCAAAGTTATGTCGGTGCGAACCAGCAGGTGTTGAGCGGGCAGTCGAGTCTCGCTTCGGCGATGGGTATGAGCAGTGCGGCGGGGCAGGCGCAACAGGCCGCGGGTCTCCTTGGCGGCGGCGTGCCCTCGGCGAGCACGCTTTCGCAGGTGGGCAGCACGCAGCAGTCGCTGTCGCAGTCGCTAACCCAGGCGTTCAGCGGCGGCGCGTCGTCCAGCACGCCTGTCAACAAGCAGGCCTTCACGGATGGACTCTCGTCGCTTGGCAAGGGCGTGAGCCAGTATTCGGGCCTGCAGTCGCAGCTCGGCAGCGTGGGCCAGTTGAACCCGACTTCGCTGCTGCAGTCGGGGCTCAATCCACAGACAGCACAGGCGGCCGAGTATGTCGCGCAATCCGCGCCTGGGCAGCTGCAATCGCTGATGTCGACGTTGAGCGCAGCGGTCCAGTTCGCATCGAGTCACGGCATCTCGGTGCCCTCGATCGCGACGAGTGCGATGAAGGGCATGTAGTCCTGTGAGGGCAATGCGGCGCGCGGCGCGTGCTGCAAACCCTGCTGCACAGGGCGTAGCGCAGCAGCGTTAAGATCGCTGCTGCGCGGCACGTTCATCTGCGTTTGCATCTACACGCCTTGCAGTGCTCATTCTGATTCCAGTGCGACCGGGCAGGAGACCCCGATGGCCCCTTCATTCGATCTCGACCGCTATTTCGCGCGCATTGGCTATACCGGCCCGCGCGCGCCGACGCTCGATGTCCTGCGCGATGTGCAGCGTCTGCACGCGCATGCGATTCCCTTCGAAAACCTCGATCCGCTGACGGGCCGCCGCGTCTCGCTCGATCTGGATGATGTGGTCGACAAGCTGGTGGTACGCCATCGCGGCGGCTATTGCTTCGAGCAGAACCGGCTGTTCGCGCATGCGCTGATGCAACTCGGTTTCGCCGTGACACCGCTGATCGCGCGCGTGCTGTGGGGCCGCGAACCCGGCACGCTGTCGCCGCGCACGCACATGCTGATGCGCGTCGACCTCGACGGCGAGTCGTGGATGGCCGACGTCGGCTTCGGCACGGCAACCCTGACGTCGCCGCTGCGCCTGATCGCGGGCGAAACGCAACCGACCACACTCGAACCGTTCCGCCTGTCGGATGCCTCGCACGGCGCGTTCGACCTCGAAGTGCAAAGGGACGACGCCTGGGCGAAGGTGTATCGCTTCGATCTGAACCGCGTCGAATGGATCGATTACGAAGTGAGCAACTGGTACACGTCGACGTATCCCGCGTCGTTCTTCACGACCGATCTCGTCGTGACGCGCGTGGTACCGGAGGGTCGCGCCAATCTCTTCGATGACCGCCTCACCCTGCGCACGAAAGATGGACGCGTGACCGAACGGCAGATCGGCGATGCAAGCGAACTCGCCGACACGCTACGCGGCCTCTTTGGCATCGATACCGCCGATATCGACATTCCGGCCGTGTTCGGGCGCGTGAAAGGGCGCGCGACGCGCACGTAGGCTTTAGCGGCGATGATCACGCGGCTCCTCGTTCAGACCGTGCTGTGGCTCGCGGGCATGGCGGTGCTGATGTTCGTCGCGGCGGGTACGTGGGCGTGGCCGGCAGGGTGGTGCTATCTCGTCGAGATGGGCGCGCTCGGGCTGTGGATCGGTCTGCGGCTCGCCCGGGAGGATCCGGGCCTGCTCGAAGAGCGCCTCAAGCCGCCCGTGCAGCGCGACCAGAGTAGCTGGGACAAGCTCTTCATGGCCGTGGTGGCGCTGGTCTGGTGCGCGTGGCTGGTCCTGATGGCCCTCGATGCACGACGCTGGCAATCGTCGTTCGTGCCGCTGTGGCTGCACGTAGCCGGCGCGGTCGCGATGTTCCTGTGCGTCTGGATGACCGGTCACGTGTTCCGGGCGAACAGTTTCGCCGCACCGGTCGTCAAGGTGCAGACCGGTCGCGGACATCAGGTCTGCGACAGAGGCCCCTATGCGTGGGTGCGCCACCCGATGTACGCGGCGGCGATCCTGTTCTTCGTCGGCTCGCCACTGTTGCTCGGCTCGTGGTGGGGACTCGCGTGTGTGCCCGTGCTCGTGGCCGGCATCGGATGGCGCGCGGTGATGGAAGAGCGCACGCTCGCCGAGCAACTGCCAGGCTATGCGGACTACGCGACGCGCGTCAGATACCGCCTGATACCGGGCATATGGTGAGCGTGCTCCTGGCGCGTTGAAGTCTCCCCCCCGACCTTGCGACGCATGCCCCGGTGCGCCAGTTTGAGGCATCCGCGGGTGTATCTGCACCAACCTGTCTAGACAAAACGCCCCATCGCGGCACGAATATCCCCACTGCTGGAAGGCAGATTTCCTTCAGGAAGCGCTCCTTAAAGCCTTTATACATAGGGCTTACCCGAGGATTTAGCGATTTTTGGGCAAATTTTCTTGCGAGTGCTTTTTGACTGGTGCAGACTTGTCTATACAAATTCACCGGGCGATTAAATGTCTGTCTGGTGAGCCGGTGGTTCCTCAATCCATGGAGATTCGACGTGAAGGTCAAGCGCACTACGTTGGCAAAGGCATTGATTGGCGCAGTTCTTGGCACCGCGGCCGTCCTCGCGGCCCCCGTGCAGGCGAAGGAATGGAAGTCTGTCACGATCGCGCTCGAAGGCGGTTACGCGCCGTGGAACCTGACGCTGCCGGGCGGCAAGCTCGGCGGCTTCGAGCCGGAACTGGTCGCGAACCTGTGTGACCGCATCAAGATCCAGTGCAACCTCGTCGCCCAGGACTGGGACGGCATGATCCCGGGTCTGCAGGCCGGCAAGTTCGACGTGCTGATGGACGCGATCTCGATCACGCCTGAGCGCGAAAAGATCATCGCGTTTTCGAAGCCGTACGCCGCGACGCCCGCTACGTTCGCTGTGACCGATCCGAAGGTGCTGCCGAAGGCATCGCCCAGCGCCGCGCCCGTCAAGCTGACCGGCGACCCGAAGACCGACCAGCCGACTGTCGACGCCCTGCGCAAGCAGCTGAAAGGCCGCACGATCGGTATCCAGTCGGGCACCGTCTACACGAAGTTCATCAACGACGGCTTCAAGGACATCGCCACGATCCGCGTCTACAAGACTTCGCCGGAGCGCGATCTGGATCTGGTCGCGGGCCGCATCGACGCATCGTTTGACGACGTGACGTACTACGCCGCGAACAACGACAAGAAGGAAAACGCTTCGATCGTGCTGGCGGGTCCGAAGATCGGCGGCCCGATCTGGGGTCCGGGTGAAGGCCTCGCGTTCCGCAAGCAGGACGCCGATCTGAGAGCGAAGTTCGACACGGCGATTAGCGCAGCGCTCGCGGACGGCACGGTCAAGAAGCTCGCCGACAAGTGGTTCAAGACCGACGTCACGCCCTGATCGTCAGACGCAGATAACTGCGCTGCGTCGCGCCGGTTACATCGGGCGGCGCGCGCATGCAGGATCGCTGTAACGGTTCGCGTGGCACGTGCTGCAACTGTGTCGTGCGAACCACCGGTTCATCGATGGTACTGGTTGAGGAGTAGCGAATGGCTCTGATCGGGGTGCTCGGCTTCGGGCCGGAGGGCTGGGGCGGCGTGTTGCTGCTCGCGGCGTTGATGACGGTCGCGCTGACGCTTGCCGCGCTCGCCGTGGGCGCCGTGTTCGGCGGGTTTGTCGCCGCGGCCAAACTGTCGCGCCATCGTATGTTGCGCGTGATTGGCGATTTCTACACGACGGTGTTTCGCGGCGTGCCCGAACTTCTCGTCATCTATCTGTTCTACTTCGGCGGCTCGACGCTCGTCACCACGGTCGGCCAGTGGTTTGGCGCGGAAGGCTTCGTCGGCGTACCGCCGTTTGTCATTGGCGCGCTCGCGGTCGGCATGATCTCTGGCGCGTATCAGGCGGAGGTCTACCGCTCGGCGGTGCTGGCGGTATCGAAGGGCGAGCTCGAAGCGGCCCGCGCCACCGGCATGCCGACCCTGCTCGTCGCGCGCCGGATCCTGATTCCGCAGGTGCTGCGCTTCGCGCTGCCGGGCATCGGCAACGTGTGGCAGCTGAGCCTCAAGGACTCGGCGCTGATCTCCGTCACGGGGCTCGCCGAACTGCTGCGCACGAGCCAGATCGCGGCGGGATCGACACATCAATACTTCACGTTCTTCGTCGTGGGCGGCGCGCTGTATCTGCTGATGACGGGCATCTCGAACCGTGTCTTCAACCGTGCGGAAGCGCGGGTCGGCCGGTCGTTCAAGCGCAATTTCGCGCGTAACTGACAGGAACGCCGCCATCATGCATTTCGACTTCGATTTCCTTTTCGACACGCTGCGCCAGCTGCTCGGGGCGGTTCCGGTCACGCTCGGCCTGTTCTTCGCGTCGCTCATCCTGGGCGGGCTCCTTTCGCTCGTGATCGTCACGATGCGCGTGTCGTCACACTGGCTGCCGAACCGCTTCGCGCGTGGCTATATCCTCGTGTTTCGCGGCTCGCCGCTCCTGATCCAGATGTTCCTCGTGTACTACGGGCTCGGCCAGTTCGGCGTGATCCGCGAGAGTTTCATGTGGCCGCTGCTGCGTGAGCCGTACATGTGCGCGGTGCTGTCGCTCGCGCTGTGTACCGCGGGCTATACGGCGGAAATCATTCGCGGCGGCCTGATGGCCGTGCCGGTCGGACAGATCGAGGCGGGTTATTCGATTGGCCTTTCGGGGTTCGCGCTGCTGCGCCGGGTGATCGGCCCGATCGCGCTGCGTCAGTGCCTGCCGGCGTATTCGACCGAAGCAGTGCTGCTCGTGAAATCGACCGCGCTTGCGAGTCTCGTCACCGTGTGGGAAGTGACGGGCGTCGCGCAGCAGATCATCCAGCAGACCTATCGCACGACTGAAGTCTTCATCTGCGCCGCGCTGATCTACCTGTTTCTGAACTTCGTCATCGTGCGACTGCTGGGTCTGCTCGAACGCCGCCTGTCGCACCATCTGCGCGAGGCGCCGGCCGCAGCCGCGCCGCGTCCGGTATCCGCCACCAGCGAAGCTCGTCGCGCTGCGCCCTGAACGGCAGTCATTCTGGAGAATCACATGAACGCTACGGCACCCGTTGCATTGTCGGTCAAGAACATTCACAAGTCGTTTGGCGAGCATCACGTACTGAAGGGCATCTCGCTCGACGCGCACGAAGGCGACGTGATCTCGATCCTCGGCGCAAGCGGTTCGGGCAAGAGCACGTTCCTGCGCTGCCTGAACCTGCTGGAAACACCGGACGACGGCTCGGTCTCGCTCGCGGGCGAAGAGCTGGAAATGAAGCGTCGCGGCGACGGCAAACTGCAGCCGCGCGACCGCCGCCAAGTGGACCGCATCCGTTCGCAGCTCGGCATGGTGTTCCAGAACTTCAACCTCTGGTCGCACATGACGGTGCTCGAAAACCTGATTGAAGGGCCGATGCGTGTGTTGAAGCGCACGCGCGCCGAATCGATCGAAGAAGCCGAAGCGCTGCTCGCGAAGGTGGGTCTCGCGGAAAAACGCAGCCACTATCCGGCGCATCTGTCGGGCGGCCAGCAGCAGCGCGTCGCGATCGCACGCGCGCTCGCCATGCATCCGAAGGTCATGCTGTTCGACGAACCGACTTCCGCGCTCGATCCGGAACTGGTCGGCGAAGTGCTGCGCGTGATGCGTTCGCTCGCCGAGGAGGGCCGCACGATGCTGGTCGTCACGCATGAAATGGGTTTCGCGCGACACGTGTCGAATCGCGTGATGTTCCTGCATCAAGGGCAGGTCGAAGCCGACGGCACGCCGGACGAAGTCTTCGGCGAACTCAAGTCCGAGCGCTTCAGGCAGTTCGTTTCGAGCCACCACCACCGTACCGCAAACTGAGCACTATCATGGCCGTCATCCGTTCCGACCGTCCTCTTGACTGGCGTCAGGTCGCCGCGATTGCCGCCGGCGAGCCACTGGAACTCTCCGCTGCCGCGCGCGGGCGCATCGCTGCCGCGCGGGTGCTCGTCGAGCAGATCGTCGAGCGCGGGATTCGCGCGTATGGCGTGAATACCGGCGTCGGCGCGTTGTGCGATGTGATCGTTTCGCCCTCCGAGCAGCGCACGCTGTCGCGCAATATCCTGATGAGCCACGCGGTGGGCGTGGGCGCGCCGCTGGGCGCCGCCGAAACGCGCGCGATCATCGCAGCCGCCGTCAACAATTTTGCGCACGGACATTCCGGCATTCGCCTTGAGGTCGCCGACCAGCTCGTCGCACTGCTCGACGCCGATTGCCTGCCTGAAGTGCCGGCGTTCGGTTCTGTCGGCTATCTGAGCCACATGGCGCACATCGCGCTGGTGTGTATCGGGGAAGGGCATGCGCGACATCGTGGCGAACGCATCAGCGGCCGCGAAGCGTTGCGCCGGCTTGGGCGCGAACCGCTCGTGCTCGAAGCGAAGGAAGGCTTATGCCTCGTCAACGGCACGCCGTGCGTCACCGGTCTCGCTGCGCTTGCGCTCGCTAGAGCCGAACGTCTGCTCGACTGGACCGACGCCGTCGCGGCAATGAGCTTCGAAAACCTGCGTGGCCAGCTCGCCGCGTTCGACGCCGATTCGCTCGCATTGCGCGTGTCGCCGGGGTTGAACGTGGTCGGCGAACGGATGCGTAACGCACTTGCCGACAGCGGCATTCTCGCGTCGGTCATCGGCCAGCGCACGCAGGACCCGCTTAGCATGCGCACGATTCCGCACGTGCACGGCGCGGCGCGCGACGTGCTCGCAGGTACGGCGGAGGTCGTCAACCGCGAACTCGCTTCGATCACCGACAACCCGATCGTCGCGGGCACGCCCGAAGCGCCGCGCGTGTATTCGCAGGCGCACGCGGTCGGCGCATCGATTGCGCTCGCGATGGACAGCCTCGCCACCGCGATCGCACAGGTCGCGGCAATGGCCGAGCGCCGCCTCGACCGCCTCGTCAACCCGCTCGTGAGCGGCCTGCCGGCGTTCCTCGCGGAGCCGGGTGGCACGTGTTCCGGTTTCATGATCGCGCAGTACACGGCGGCTTCGCTTGTTGCGCAGAACCGCCGGCTTGCGGCGCCCGCGAGTCTCGATGGCGGCATAACGTCGGGGCTGCAGGAAGATCATCTGTGTCATGCGACGCCCGCTGCGCTGAAGGCGCTGGAGATCGTCGACAACGCGGGCCGTATCGTCGCGATCGAACTGCTGGCCGCGGCGCAGGCCTACGACCTGCAAACCATCGACGCCGCCCGTGCGCCGCATACCGATGCGCTATGGCGACGGGTGCGCAGCCTCGTGCCGACGTACCGCGACGATCGCCCGCTTGCAGGCGATATGGCCGCAGCGTTCCGCCTGATTGCGGAAGCGGCGCCCCCGCTTTTTCCGTCACCGGGCAAACCCGCCACGCCGCCCGCGGACGAAACGACGCTCACGCGTGCCAGCAATTCGAACATCGCCGCGACCGACGCTGCTAACATCGCGGCCAACGATCCTCATTCGGTCGCGAGCGCCGGTTGACGGAGCGGCCCAGGCGAGCTCGATGAGTGACTCGATTAGCCCGGCGGCGGCCTGACCGGCCCGTCTGCCGGCACCTTGCGTACAACCCACGAGGTCGACGTGAATCTGAACGAGAGCACAGAACTAAAACAGGATCGGACGGACAGCGCGCCCCCGGCCGTCACGATGAAGGCGCTGCCGGCCTATGAGCAGATCAAGCGCTACGTGGTGAAGCGCATCGCGGAAGGCGTATGGAAACCCGGCGGGCTGATTCCGTCGGAAACGGAACTGGTGAAGGAATTCGGCGTCGCGCGCATGACGGTTTCGCGCGCGCTGCGGGAACTCACGACCGAGCGCGTGCTGACGCGCGTGCAGGGCTCGGGCACGTTCGTCGCGCCGCAGCGCTACGAATCGACCGTGCTGGAGATCCGCAGTATTGCCGACGAGATCGCCGCGCGCGGCCACCGTCACACGGCGCGCCTTCTGACGCTCGAACCGAGCGACGATCCGCTGTCACTCGAAGCGCTCGGGCTCGAATCAGGCCCCGCGTTTCATTCGTGCATCGTGCACGCCGAGGAAGGCGAGCCGATCCAGTACGAAGACCGTTTCGTGAATCCCAAGGTGTTCCCCGCGTATCTCGAACAGGACTTCACGGTCGAAACGCCGAACCATTACATGGTGCGTGTCGCGCCGATCCAGCGCGCCGAGTTTCGCATCTACGCGCAAAAGCCGGACGCCAACGTGCGACGTCATCTGATGATGGACATCGGTGAGCCGTGCCTGATGCTGTGGCGCAGAACGTGGGTCGGCGACGATGTCGCGACGTCGGTGCGCCTGTGGCATCCGGCTTCGCGTTTCCATCTGGCCGGACACGTGTGAGCCTTTTGACGGCGTCTATCCCTGGCGCAGCGACGTATCGGGCGTGAACCGGCAACCCAGCCGGTAACGCGACCCCGGATGCACGAAGCGCGCGAACGTGACCGCGATTCCGCTCGTCCACGTGCGCCGCACGAGCGTCAGGCACGGTTCTTCCGCTGCGATTTCGAGTAGACCGGCTTCGGCACGCGTCGGCAGTCCGGCGTCGACGATATGTTCCACATCGTGTGCCGGGACGATCGCGTATAGATATTCCGAAGGGCGCACCGCGGAGAAATCCTGCTGGATAAAGTCGGGCGCGATTGCCGGATTGACGTACCGGTCTTCGAGCTGCACGGGCAGGCCGTTCTCGCGATGCACGCAGATCACATGAAACACCGACGCGCCCGGTGCAAGCCCAAGTGCGTTCGATACGCCGGCCGGCGCGGTCTCGCGTTGCGTGAGCAACGTATCGCACGTGTATTCGTGGCCGCGCGAGCGGATTTCGTCGCCAATGTGCGCGATCATGAGGAGCGTCGACTGCGGCTTCGCTTCGGCGACGAACGTGCCAACGCCCGACACACGGGTGAGCAGCCCTTCGCTGGTGAGTTCGCGCAGCGCGCGATTGACCGTCATCCGCGACACACCGAGCGAAGCGACGAGATCGAGTTCCGAAGGAATGCGGTCGCCCGGCCGGCGCGCGCCGGATTCGATCGTGTCGCGGATATGGCGCTTCACCTGCTCGTAGCGCGTGGCCCCTGGCGCCGTGGCGAGCTGCGGCGCCGCGCGTGCCGGGGCGCTTCTGCCACCAGTACCGCTTCCGCCACGCGAGGCGCCGCTCGTCACGCGGGTTCTCCGTCGGCGCCGCTGCGCGTCCAGAACGCATTGCGATCGATGTAGTTCTGCAGGAACTGCCGCAGACGCGGCTGCTGCGCGTCATGAAAAACATCGCGCGGATTGCCTTCGACGGCAATGCGGCCCTGATCGATAAAGACGACCTTGTCCGCCACCTGCGCGGCGAAGCCCATTTCGTGTGTGACGACCGCCATCGTCATGCCGTCGCGCGCGAGCTGCTTCATCACCTGCAGCACTTCGCCGACGAGTTCCGGATCGAGGGCCGACGTCGGTTCGTCGAACAGCATGATGTGCGGTTCCATCGCGAGCGCACGCGCGATCGCTACACGCTGCTGCTGGCCGCCCGAGAGCTTCGCCGGATACGCGTCGCCCTTGTGCGCGAGACCGACCGTGTCGAGCATCGCGAGCGCGCGCTTGCGGGCGTCGTCACCCGACAGGTTGCGCACGCGCCGAAGCGCTTCCATGACGTTGCCGAGCGCGGTCATGTGCGGCCACAGGTTGAACTGCTGGAACACCATGCCGACGTTGCGCCGCACGCGATTGATCTCGCTCTGCGAAGCGCGCACGCGTTTGCCGTTTCGTTCGCTATAGCCGAGCAGTTCGCCTTCGATACGCACGTCGCCCTGATCGTACGTTTCGAGCGCGGCGAGGCAGCGCAGCAGCGTGCTCTTGCCCGAACCCGACGGCCCGATGATGCAGACCACTTCGGATTTCCCGATGTCGAGATCGACGCCGCGCAGCACTTCGTTATCGCCGAAGCGCTTCTTCAGGTCGCGCACTTCGACGAGCGGCGCGGCGGCGCGTGAAGAACCTGACGAAGAAAGGGAAGAGGGCATGTCGGTCATTGCATTCATGTTCACGTCCGGTGTCGGGCTTCAGATCACGCCATGAAACGGGAGAGACGGTGCTCGGCCCACATGCCCGCACGCGATGTCAGTTCGACGAGCGCGAGATAGCAGACGCACAGCACCAGCAATGTCTCGACGAATGCGAACGTGGCCGAGCCGATGCCGGTCAGCACAAACGTAAGTTCGGGCACGGTCACGATCGACAGCACCGCAGTTTCCTTGCTGAGCACGATGATCAGATTCGTGAGCGCGGGCACGATCAGCACGAGCATTTGCGGCACCTGGATACGCACAACCGCTTGCCAGCGCGAAAGCCCGAGACATGACGCCGCTTCGAGATGGCCGCGCGGAATGGATTGAAACCCCGAGCGGAAAACCTCTGCAAAATAGGCACTTCCATAAAGGCCGAGCCCCAGCACGCCAGCGGTCATCGGTTCGAGCGTCAGGCCAAACGACGGGCCGCCGTAATAGAGCAGGAACAGTTGCACGAGAAACGGCGTGCCACGAAAGAGTTCGATATACGCGCGCAGCACGCCACGCATCCAGCGCCCGCCAAAGAGTTGCAGCACGGCAATCACGAATCCGAGCGCGAGGCCGATCAGCACGCCTGCGATCCACGTGCCGAGCGTCGTGACGAGGCCTGCTGCGATTGGCTGGAGATTGTGCGTGATGACGGTGGGATCGAACTGCTGCATTTCGACGGCCTCAGGCGTGTTGCAAGCGGTATTCGGCGGCGTGCGCGACAAGCGACAGCACGCCACAGATCACAAAGTAGATGAGCCCCGCGGCCACATAGGCTTCGAGTGGCCGGTACGTGCTCGCTGCAATGTTCTGGGCAGTCCGCGTGATTTCAGCGACGCCGACCACCGAGATCAACGAGGACGCCTTGATGAGCAGCACCATTTCGTTCACAAGCGAAGGCAGCGTCAGGCGGAATGCCTGCGGCACCTGAATCCGGCGCAGCATGTCGAGCGGCGAGAGGCCGAGCATCCGTGCGGCTTCAATCTGTCCGGGGGGAATGCTGAGAAAACCGCCTCGCAGAATCTCCGCGATGTACGAGGCCGAACAGAGCGACACCGTGCTGATTGCAGCGACAAGCGGCGACACGTTGATGCCCACGAACGGCAGCAGGTAAAAGACGAGCAGCAACTGCACCAGCATCGGCACGCCGCGAAAGAAGAACACGTAGGCGCCGCCGGACATGCGTGCAGCGCGATGCGGGGAGAGCCGCGCCGAACACACACCTACACCGACAAAGAAGCCGATCAGAAGCCCGGTCAGCGAGATGCCGACGGTGGCGAGCGCCGCATGAAGCAGCAGCGGCAGGCCCTGTGCAAAGATGGTTGTGCTGAACATGGCACCTGCAGACGAAGTCGGGTTACGCGATGCGTGGGGTGTCGCGGTGTCGCTCGACACGGACACGTATCGCCTGCTGCGTCAGCGCATCAGTAGTTCGGGGTGGGCATCGTGGTCGGTGCATCCATCGCGACACCGAACCACTTTTTCTGCAGCGTGGCGAGACGACCGTCGCCGTGCATCTTCACGAGTGCCGCGTTGAACGCATCGGCGAGCGGCTTGCTGTCGGCGTCCTTGCGCATGCAGTACGCAAAATAAACCTTCGCGCCGAACGGCGGCGTGACGACGGCGAAGGCTTCCGGACGCTGCTTCGCGACGTACGCGATATTCGTCATCGAGTTCGCGACCGCGGCGATGCGGCCGGCGGCGAGGTCAGCGTAAGCCTGGTTGTTGTCGACGTACTCGCGGATTTCTGGCGGCTTCGGCAACGTCGCGACATACGCCTTCAGCTGGTCGAGCTGCGCGGAGCCCTTGCCCGCGCCGACGGTCTTGCCGGCGATATCGGACGACTGCTTGAGGCTTGTATCGTTCGCGCGCTTGAGGAGCGCGTCGGTGGCGTCGGCGACGGGCAGGGTATACGTGTAGCGTTCCATGCGCGCTTTCGTGACCGTCAGCGGGCCGCCCACCATGTCGAACTTGCCGGCTTCGAGGCCAGGCAGCACGCTCGGCCAGGGCAGGTCGATGAAGCGGACCTTCACGCCCAGTTCCTTGCCGACTTCCGCGAAGAGGTCTTTGTTGAAGCCTGCCTGCTGGCCGTTCTCGAGGAAATCGAACGGCGCGAACTGCATTTCCGTGCCGACGACGAGTTCGCCGGCCTTCTTCACTTTCGCGAGTTGATCGTCCGCATACGCGCTGCCGACGCTCGCGGCACACAACGTCAACGCCATCAGACGACACTTCCAGCCTGCAAGGATGCTCATGAGATTCTCCAGTGGGCAAAGCGGTGTCGCGCGAATGAGGGTCGACGCGAGCCATGCGGGGCAGTATATACCGCAGTTCCGGCGCGAAAGAAATAAAGCGTGTGCGGGCGCGAACAGTCTGATCATTGGCCGCTGCAAGGCATTGCGCTGCACCTTGCGAACACGCTTTTGGCGGTATATACAACGTGAGATCCCGCAATCTTTCAGCGCCTGGGCGTCAGCCTTTGCGCGCAGGGCCAAACACGGAGCGTTGCGATGCCACCTGTCACCCGCATTCCGATCATCGACCTCGCCGGGCTGCACGGCGGCGAGGATCCGCAGGCACTCGCGCGCGTGGGCCGCGAGATTTACGACGCGTGCACGACGATCGGCTTCTTCTACATCGTGAATCACGGTGTGCCGCAGTCCGTGATCGACGCGGCGGAACATGCCGCGCGTACATTCTTCGCGTTTCCTGTCGAAACGAAGCGGCGGGCCGCGGTGAACGCGCGTCATCGCGGTTTCAATGCGCTGGGCGACGCCACGATGTATCAGGCGAAACGGCCCGACTACAAGGAGTTTTTCAGCATCGGGCTGGAGTTGCCGGAGGACGATCCGGACGTGCGCGCGGGACAGGCGTTGCGCGGTCCGAACAACTGGCCGGACTTCATGCCTGAACTGCGTCCTTCGCTGTACGGCTATTACGAGGCGGTGGCCGCGTGCGGCGCGGAGCTGTTGCGCGCGGTGGCAGCCGGCCTTGGGATCAGCGAGGATTTTTTCGCTTCGCGCTATACGAAGCGGATGCAGCGCACACAGATGGTGTATTACCCGCCCCAGCCGCCGCAATCCGACGCCGACCAGTTCGGCGTTGCGCCGCACACCGACTACGGCTGCATCACGCTGCTGTGGCAGGATCAGGTGGGCGGCCTGCAGGTGCGCGAGATTGCGAACGACACCTGGGTCGATGCGCCGCCGGTGCCCGGCAGCTTCGTCGTGAATGTCGGCGATCTGCTTGCGCGCTGGACCAACGACCGCTTTCGTTCGACACTGCATCGCGTGATCAACGCGTCAGGCCGCGAGCGCTATTCGATCGCGACGTTCTATGATCCGACGTATGGCGCGCAGGTCGATCCGCGCGATCTGGGTGTGAGCGACGCCGAACGGCGTTATGAACCGGTCGCCGCGGGCGACTACATCCTTGGGCGCATCAACGATTCGATGGGCTACCGTAAAAAACACGCAACCCAGGGAACAGCGGCATGACGAAGGAACACGACGCAACGCTGGCCGCAACCCTCAATGCGCTGCGCGAAGCTATCGGCGACGACGCGGTACGCACGGGCGACGCGATCGGCGAACGGTCGATGACGGACTACACGCGCCACGCGCCGATGCGGCCCGCTGCGCTCCTGCTGCCGCGCACGACGCAGGAGGTGGCGCGCGCGATGATGATCTGCAACGACGCGCATCAGAGCGTCGTGCCGCAAGGCGGCATGACAGGTCTCGCGGGCGGCGCGGTTCCCCGCGCGACCGATATCGCGATCGCGCTCGACCGGATGAGCGGCGTCGAGGACATCGATGTCGCGTCGGCGACGATGAGCGTGCTTGCCGGCACGACGCTGCAGGTCGCGCAGGATGCCGCCGCGCAGGCGGGTTTCGAGCTGACGCTCGATCTCGGCGCGCGCGGTTCATGCCAGATCGGCGGCAATCTCGCGACGAACGCGGGCGGCAATCGCGTGATCCAGTCGGGTACCGCGCGCGACCAGGTACTCGGGCTCGAAGCGGTGCTGGCAACGGGCGCGGTCCTGACTTCGATGAGCCGCGTGATCAAGAACAACACGGGCTATGACCTCAAGCATCTGTTCATCGGATCGGAAGGCACGCTGGGCATCATCACGCGTGCGGTGCTGAAACTGCATCCGCAGCGTGCGTCGCGTCATACGGCGCTCGTCGCGCTCGACGGTTACGATGCGGCGGTCAACCTTTTGCGCAGTCTGGCAAGGCGCTTCGGCAACGATATCGGCGCATTCGAGATCATGTGGCCGGACTTTTTCGACTTCGGTGTGTCGCTAACCACTGAGGCCCGTTCTCCGTTCGAACACGCGCATCCGCTGTACGCGCTGATCGAACACGCGAGTTTCGATGCCCGCGATGACGGCGAGCGCTTCGCATCGGCGCTTGGAGATGCGCTCGACTCGCGGGCGATTCGCGATGCGGTGATCGCGCAATCGGTCGCCGATGCGCGCGCGTTGTGGGCGATCCGCGAATGCACGGCGGAGTTTCCCTCGCGGCTCGATCCGGTGAATTTCGACGTGAGCCTTTCGATTGGCGAGATCGGCCGCTTTGTCGATCAGTGCCGTGCCGCGCTCGATAAAAAGTGGCCGGGCAACCGGTCATATTTCTTCGGCCATATCGGCGATTCGAATCTGCATGTCACCGTCGATGGCCATTCGGTGCCGGGCGTCGAACACCATGCGATTTACGCGTTCGTCTACGCGATGCTGGGGCCGCTGAACGGATCGGTGTCGGCGGAGCACGGCGTCGGACTGCTAAAGCGCGAGTTTCTGCCGATCTCGCGCTCGCCGGAAGAACTCGCGGCGATGCGCGCGATCAAGCATGCGCTCGACCCGAACGGCATCCTGAATCCGGGCAAGCTGCTCTAGACGCGAATGCCGCCTGCGCATCAAGCGCGTCAATGCGCAAGCAGATGCCTCGCGATGGTCGGGTAAACGTCGATCGCGGCCCGCTTGCCGAATACGCAATCGATGTGGCCGTATCCCTTGATGATGTGCCGCTCGAATTTATCCGCCCCGAACGTGTCGACGAGCAGGTTGTACGTCTTTTCCGTGCTCTCGGGCAGATAAACGCGATTCTCCGAACCGTGGATGAACGCAATCGGCAGGTTCATGCCGGCGATATTCGGCATGTAGACGTCGTCGCCGTCGACGTTGACCAGATGCCCCTTGCGGACGATTTCGGCCAGCTGGTCGAAGAGTTCCACGTCGTGTACGCCGAACAGTTCCTGCAGATTCGAATGCAGGATTTCATCGAGTTGCGCGTGTTCGTAGGGCAGGCCATACAGGAACGTCGCGCGATGACACACGGCGTTCGTGCAGTGCTCGTCGTCTTCCACAGGATAGAACTTCAGCGCGTCGTCAATCAGGTTCTTCGGCCACGTGTCGCGCTGTGTGTACGCTGTCATGTCCTTGATACCGAGGTGCTTGAGAAGGTCGGGGACGTGCAGGCCCGCCTTGATCCGCGCGAGCAATGGCGGCACCAGATGCGCGGAGACCTGCGACAGCACCACGGAGCGCACGCCGTTCAGGCCTGACAGCAGCGACATCGTGCAGGCCACGGCGCCGAAGCAGTGCGCGAAGATCTGGATGCTGTCCGCGCCCGACAGCTCGCGTACTTTCGCGACGGCTGCCGGAATGTCGTAGCGCGCGACGGCGTCGGCGGTCGTCGGGTCGGGCGCGCCCGGCAGTTCGATGCTCACCCTCAGATCGACGAGCCATACATCGTGCTGCGTGGCGCACAGGAATTCGACGAGGTTCGTATCGATGAGGTCCGTCGAATAGATGCGGCTCGATACACCGGAACCGTGAATCAGCAGCACAGGTCCCTTGTTGCCGCCGTGAAAGCGTGTGAGCCGCAGCGTCTTGCCGTCTTCGGTCTTGAAGAAAGAGACTTGCGGCACCGGCGCGCGCAACGCGCGTTTCCTGCGCGGCGTGGCGTCGGGATCGAAATACTGCAACGGCGCCGCGACGCCGCCATATTCGTTGAACAGCACGCCGCTGAAGAACTTGCCGAATTTCGCCGCCAGCTCAAGCCGCGTCTTGATGTCGGGCGCGTTGGTGATGTCGTACGTGCGCGATTGCCTCAGGAAATTTTCGAACGTGATGATGAGCGTCGCCGTGCCGATGACGGGTGCGTCTGCCGCGGACGACTCGCGCATCTGGCCGTAGAGCGTATTGGTCTCTTTCCACAGTTCGAGCACCGACGTGTGGGTGATGATCTTTTGTCCGAAGAAATAATACTTTTTGCCTTCTACGGACTGAAGCGTCATCCGGTAGTTCATGTCACGCCGGTCGACGTTGTTCTCGTCGACCACGAAGAGGTTGAAGCGCCCGTCGCTGATCGTGAGCGGTTGCGCCGACAGCGCAAGGCACGTCATCGTGCCGGCCATGCCCGCCTGATGCTGCGGATTCTTCATCATGTCTTCGAGATCATCCGACGTGATGGTCGCCGTGAACTGCATCTTGACGGCATCCTTCGCGCCGGTCGGCGTGTAGTCGCCGATCATCGTTTCCGTAAAGCGGATGCCCGGTTTCGGCTGGGGCGGCGGCGCGGAAGTGCCCGCCGCATCGTAGTCGATGGTCCAGCCCTGGGACGCCGCCAGTTGCGCGCAATTGCGCTCGGCCAGCGCCGAAATTGTCAGGAGCGGATTGACGCCGAGCGACATCGGCATCACGGCGCCATCCATCACGTAGAGCCCGTCGTGCACCGCGTTGCCCGCCGCGCCGCTGAACACGCGGCCCGCCTGATCGACAACGCCGTTAGCGGCATCGTCGGCCATGCCGCAGCCGCCCAGCGGGTGCACGGTCACGAGCCGGTCCTTGAACGCATCGAGCGAAATGGGGTTGCGGATGTATTCGCCGCCCAGCCCGACGGTCGCACGTTCGAGCGTTTTTTCTACTGTGTCGAAAATCGGCTGCTTGCCCGCTTTCGGCCAGCTGATGCGGGGCCGGCCATTTTCGACTGATATTTCTCCGCTTTCGTCGTCGTGAGCCATCACGAGGTACGTCTGCGTGTTGCGCATTGCGCCGCGATACGGCCCGCGCAACACGCTTTCCAGAATGCGCGCTTCGTCCTCGAGCGGACCTTCGCCGGGCAGATCCGGCACGCGCACGCCAGCGAAGGCGCCCGTCGGAGCGAGCACGCCCAGCAGTGCGCCGCCGATTGGTGCTGCGAGCGATCCCTCCTCGATTACAAAGCCATCTTTCACGTTGGGCGTATCGCGATGGTCGATGATGCCGCAGATCGTCGGACCTACCGGCGGGATGTCGCCCGGCTTGTGCGTGCCCCAGCCGACACCGTTGATTTCGGTGTCGGTGTTGAACGCGAACGCGAGTACGTCGCCATTGCCGGTGAAATGATGGCCGAGTTGCGGCGACACAGTGAGTCCCGCTTCCTTCGAGCGCAGCAGGATCGCAGTCGACCCGATCGTGCCGGCCGACAGGATCACGTGATCGGCCAGCACGAAAAGATCGGGCGCGTCGTAGATTTCGCGGCCCACGTCGACGATCTGATATCGCACCCTCCATTTCTGCGTGGCTTCATCGCGCACGACGGAATGCACGGCAGCGCCCGTGAAAATCTGCGCGCCGTGCGCGACGGCATCGGGCAGATAGTTCATGTGCGTCGAATTCTTCGCTTCGTGATTGCAGCCGGAATTGCAGTCGCCGCAACCGATGCACCGTTCCTGATGCACGCCGGCCGCATTCGGTCCGGTGGTGAACGTGACGGTGATCGGTGGCCGGTAAAAGCGGTCTTCCATGCCGAGCGCCTTCGCTGACAGTTCGAGCGCATCGAGCTTCGGCAGGCGCGGATAATCCGCCGGCACGGGCGAAGGGCTCAGCATGGTGAAGGCGCGGGCGTAGCCCTTGTCGAGTCCGTCCTTGTCGTTGCGCACGGCGGCGGGCCAGCGCGGATCGTCCCACAGGCGCGGATCGGGATGCAGCGCGACGTTCGCGTTGATGAGTGACGTGCCACCCAGGCCGCAGCCGACCACCGCGTTCACTTCCGCGTTCAGATGCACTTCCAGCAGCGCGAGCGGCGAGCCGATCCGCTTGAACGCGGTGTTGTACTGCACCTGCTCCACCCCTTCCAGGGGCGTCGCCGGAAACTCGCCCGCCATGAATTCGCGTCCTCGCTCGAGCAGACACACCTTGCGTTTCGCACGCGCCATGCGCGACGCGGCAATGGCGCCGCCGTAACCTGACCCGATGACAACGACCTCGTAATGCGGCTCTATCGACTGAATAGCGCTGGACAAGCGGTTCATACGACCACCTCGCATGCTCGTGCGCAGGGCAGGGAAACCCTGGCAGGACTGGACGGAACGGACGGGAACGCGCAGCGCGGGGGATACGCGGCGCGCCTGTTTATCTTAGACGGCACACGTCAGAACAATTAAAAAAAACGCAGTCCCCCGTGCGGCCGGTCCGCACACGGAAGGACTGCGTCCAGCTGCGCTTCAGTTATGCGGCTGCTTCATTCATTTCCTGCGCGTTCGATTCGGCGGCGAGCAGGTTCAGCGCGACAAGGATTGCGTCGCGGTTGTCGAGACAGATTTCGATGCCGAGCACGTCCACAAGCCAGCGGCCGATCTTCGTGTTGGAAAAATCGCCGGCGTCGGCCGTCTTTTTCATGGTGACGCCGAGTTTGACGGCCCGATAGTGGTACGACGGCACGCTGAACTGCGTGGCAACCGCTGAAAGACCGCCTTTGCATTCGGAACACCAGCCGAGGCTGCCGGCCAGCACGATCTGCTCCGGTTCGTCGAGGCTCGCGATAAAGGCCCGGGCGGCTCGGCGCACGCAGTGCTCGTTGAGACCGTAATCGGTCAGTACGCTGTTGACCGGGTCTTCGAGCGCCTGCGCGTGAAGGTCGATTTCCTGTTCCATGCCGTCGTTTTCCATGGAGACGTTACGTTGATGACTTGCACTGCGCAGACAGTCGATCAGATAACGGCGGAAGTACGCACAGAGCGCGTAGCTGCTCGACGGCGCGCTTTCCGGGCAGGACTGCGATTCGGTGTGGCCCGGTGCGAGACGCAGCACCTTCGTGTAGATGAACTGCGCGACGAGTTCTTCCTTGTCCTCGCCGAGCGCCTGCAGCTCGACGGGATGGTAGGTCCGCAGCGCGCGGCGGACAAGGTCGTACATCGATGCCATTTCGTCGTGCGACAGTTGGGTACGGCGCCGCCACAGGTCGGGCAGGATAGCGTCGTCGAGATGTCGTGCCAGTTCGCGGCCCGCAATGGCGCCCATGAAAGCCTCCGTCGATTTTTGGGGCATGGAGCGCGGGGTGGCGGATAATCCGCCGGGAAGCCTTGAAGCTGGCTGTCAGAAAAGCCCCGAAAGGCTTTGGCCGCGCTGGTAAGTTGGAACCAGTATCGTTTTTGCGGGCGGCTTCGCCTATATGGATTAAGTGGTAGCTGATGGGTAAACTCCCGGGTAAACCATCGGCGCATAACGGGCATGTAACGGGCACAAACGGTAAAACGGGACGTGCAACCCGCACGGTTCGCCATCCAGACCGCCGGCTTCCGGCAAGGAGACCGCACGATGCGGGCCGATCCCATCCAGCGCGCCATTGACGACGATCTCGTACCGGTCCTGTACGCGCAGGATCCGATTGCCTTCGTATCGCACTGGTTTTCGATCGTGGTGCTGGTCGCGATCTACTGGCCCGACATCCCGTCACCGCATCTGTTCGCGCTGTGTTTCGGCTTTTACGGCGTCGCCAACTGCGCCGGGCTCGCCCTCTGGCTGTGCAACCGCCGCTGGCCCACGGGGCTTTCGCCGCGCGCCTGGATCAACCTGCACGCGCTGCGCGGCATGCTGCTCTACTCGGCGCCGGGCGCGGCCATCTGGTTCGCGTTCCAGAGTCCCCACACGGACCTGCCATTGCTGCACACGGTGATGCTTGTCACGCTCGCGGCCGGCGTGTTCATGTCGAACGGTTTCGATTTCCTCAACTTCGTCACCGCGATTCCGTTCCTGCTGCTGCCGTCCATTGCGCTCCATTTCAGCGTCCACACGTTCGACCGCACGATTCTCGCGATCGTCCTCGCGTTTTTCTTCTGTGCGATCAATGTGTATGCGCTGAGTTACCGGAAGCTGTTCCGCCGGGTGGTCGAGGCGCGCGTCGACCAGCAGTATCTGGCCGAGTCGCTGGCCGCCCAGAAGCTGGTAGCCGAAGAGGCGAGCCTCGCGAAAACACGCTTCTTTGCCGCCGCGAGCCACGATCTTCGGCAGCCGTTGCACGCGATCGGGCTGCTCGCCGCGTCGCTGAACGACGGCACCGTCGCGCCCGCGCAGCACGCGAAGACCGCCGACCACATCGTGCGCAACGTCGAGGCGCTCAACCAGCTGTTCAATCAGGTGCTCGACCTCGCGCGGCTGGAAAGCGGCGTGACGCAGGTGATCCGGCTGCATTTCCGGCTCGCCGAGCTGTTCGAGCGCGTCGGCAGCCAGTACCGGCCGCAGGCCGCCGCGAAAGGGCTGGCCTTGCGTATCGCACCGACGACCGTGGTCGTGCATGACGATCCGGTGCTGCTCGAACGCGTGCTGAGCAACCTGCTGTCCAACGCGGTGCGCTATACCGAGGAAGGCGCGATCTGGCTGGGTTACCGACGGGCGGGGCGCCGCTCGGGCGGCTATATCGAAGTGCGCGATTCGGGCATCGGGATTCCGCTGACCGAACAGGAGCGCATTTTCGAGGAGTTCTATCAGGTCGCCAATCCGCAGCGCGACGCGCGCCAGGGCCACGGCCTCGGTCTGCCGACCGTGCGCCGACTGGTGGAACTGCTCGGCGGCGAACTGCAGATGAATTCGGCGCCGGGGCGCGGCTCGACGTTCCGCTTCCTCGTGCAGGCGGGCGATCCGGCGCGAATCGTGTCGAGTCTCGGCGACACGGTTGCCAGCAGCTCGACCACCGAAGGGCGGCGCGTGCTGTGCATCGACGACGATCCGTCGATTCTCGAAGGGCTTTCTGCGTTGCTCGGACGATGGGGCTGCGTCGTGCGCGGCGTGCCGGACGAAATTCAGGCGCTGCAGGCGATCGATGAAGGATTCGTGCCGGATGCCGTGCTGTGCGATTACCAGCTGGCGAACCATCGAACCGGAGCGGAGGCGCTCTTTGCCGTGCGCGATGCGTTGCGCCACGCGGGTCACGGCGAAGTCGTCACGCTGCTGATTACCGGCGACATGGCGTCGCCGGATCTGGAGGCGCTATCGGCAAAGGGCATTCCCGTGCTGCACAAACCGGTGACGCCGGCGCGTCTGCGACGCACGCTCGAAAGCCTGTGGCAGCAGCACACGGCGAAAGGCGGCGAGTCCTCCACCGATGCCGGAACACAGCCGCCTGTCGCCATCGACGGACAGCGTTGAGCGCGCTGCAATACGTTTCGCCCCATCTGCAACAACGAAAAGCGGCTAACGGCGTTATAGCGTCTTGCCGGCTTCGAGCCACCCGTTGATCACGGCGATCGCGGTGGACCGGTTGTGCACGCCCAGCGCCCGGAAAATCACCGACAGATGCACCTTGACGGTTCCTTCCGCGACACCCAGCTCGCGCGCGATCATCTTGTTGGTCCAGCCACGATGTACGAGCCGCATGATGTCCTGCTGGCGCGGCGACAGGTTTTCCAGCAGATGCCGCTGATGCGGCTGCAACTGATGCGCGGGCGGCACGGTTTCGAGGACGGGCGTCGCGACGGCGACACCCGCTTCGGTGCCCGCAGACGAACCTGCGGCTGCCGCGCCGGCCGCGTCGCGCGTGCCGAGCAGACTGAGCGCTTCCATCGGCACATAGGCGCCACCGGACAGCACCAGTTCGATCGCCTTCAGCATCACGCTCGCGGGTTGACGCTTCGGCACGAAGCCGAGTGCGCCGGCCGCGAGCACGGCACGCATTTCGTCGGGCGATTCTTCAGCGGAAAGTACGACGACCGGCAACGCCGGATTCGCCTTGAGCAGAATTTCCAGCGATCCCGCTCCCTCCATGCCAGGCATGTGCAGATCGACAATCGCGAGGTCATGATTGGCGTCGGGCCGCGCGGCGGCGGCGAGCGTCTCCCACGTATCGGCCTCGTCGAACTGGGCATCGGGATCGAGTCCGCGCAGCAGGCCTTTGACGCCCTGGCGGATCAGTTCATGGTCGTCGGCCACAAGAAACTTCATGATGTCTCCGCGTGTGGGCCCTGCCGGTTTGTTTTACTGCTGTTGTTGTCTGACGGGCGGAACCGGTCAGCGCCGCAGTATGGTTATTCTGCCCGATGCGGCGAGCCGATGCGACCGTCTTCTCCCTGTGTCGCCTCGTTGCGTCGTGGGCAAGTGTGAACCGCTTGCAACGAACACAACAGGCCACGCAGACATCCTTGCATGGCTTACCAGGTAGACGAGTGGATTGAAGCGATTTTGAACCGTTCCACGCCTGGCATTGCAGAATATGCAGCGCGCTTCAAAGGGGCGTTTCCTGTGAGGTTTGTCGCCCGTTTTGCGGCGTTATCGTGTGACCGCGAAGAGCGTCGCGTTCATGAAGATCCGGAACACGAAACCCAGCGACACGGCCGCCGCAACGCCGCAGCCCCACAGCAGCACAAACCAGAGCCAGCCTGGCAAACGCAAGCGTGCGGTGCTCTGCTCGCGTGCGCGGAAACGGGTTAGGGCGGTGAGGCGCATAGGGTTAGCGATAGTGTGTGCAACGTGTGTTGCGGTTACGGATTTGTCGCAGATAGTCGGCGGCGGTTTCGCGTGATCAGTGATAGTGGGCGTCGCCGTGGCGAACCTTGCCGCGAAACACCCAGTAACCCATCGTCGTGTACGCGAGGATGACGGGCAGGATGACCGCGGCGCCAACGAGCGTAAACACCTGGCTCGAACGCGGCGCGGCGGCTTCCCAGAGCGTCATGCTCGACGGAATCGCGTACGGCCACAGGCTTACCAGCAGCCCGGCATAGCCGAGCAGCACGAGCCCGAGCGCGAGCGCGAACGGCGTGTTGTGATGACGCTCGCGCACGGCGCGACGCATGAAGACCGCGCAGATTGCAACAAGAAACGGTACCGGCAGCAGGCGATAAAAGAGGCCGTCATGGAACCAGCGCGTGGCGATCGACGGGTCCTGCAGCGGCGTCCACAGACTGACCACGGCGATGAAACCAAGCAGCACGACGGTGAGCGGCCAGACGACGCGATGCAGGCGCCGTTGCAGATCGCCTTCGGTCTTCGCGACGAGCCAGCAGCAGCCGAGCAGCGCGTAGGTGACGACAAGCCCGAGCCCCGTCAGCAGACTGAACGGTGTGAGCCAGCCGAACGCATCGCCCGCGAAGCTGCCGTCCACCACCGGAATGCCCTGCAGGAACGCACCAAGCACGACACCCTGAAAAAACGCCGCGCCCGCCGAGCCGCCAATGAACGCGAGGTCCCACAGATGCTTCGTGCGATTCGCCTTCGAGCGTATTTCAAACGACACGCCGCGAAAGATCAGGCACGCCAGCATGAACACGAGCGGCAGATAGAGCGCGGAAAGCACCGTCGAGTAGACCACCGGAAACACCGCGAAGAGACCGGCGCCGCCGAGCACGAGCCACGTTTCGTTGCCGTCCCACACAGGCGCGACGGTGTTCATCATCAGGTCGCGTTCCTTTTCGTCGGGGAAGAACGGAAACACAATGCCGATGCCGAGATCGAAGCCATCCAGTACGACATACATGAAGAGGCCCAGTGCGATGATCCCGGCCCACACTACGGTAACGTCCATTTCGTTTTAGCCTTGAATTACAGGGGTTTTATGCAGCGTCGATCATTGCGTCGGCGGCGGAGAGCGGCCGGCGCGCGGTGTGGTCGGGTGAGTTGCCGGGCAGGACGTCAGGCGTATGGCCCGGCGGCGTCGGGCCGTTGCGCATCAGCTTCAGCATGTAGTAGACGCCGGTGCCGAACACGAGAAAATAGACGACCACGAACGCCATCAGCGAGATGCCGACCTGCTGCGCAGTCAGGGGGGAAACCGCCTGCACGGTACGCATCACGCCGTAGACCACCCAAGGCTGGCGTCCGACTTCGGTCGTGATCCAGCCCGCGAGCAGCGTGATGAAACCCGTCGGCCCCATCGCGACGACAAAGCGCAGGAACCACTTCGATTCATAGAGGCGATCGCCGCGTCGCAATACCCACGCGACAAGCGACATCAGGATCATCAGCACACCGAGCCCCACCATCACGCGAAAACTCCAGAACACGACCGTCGAATTCGGCCGGTCCTCGCGCGGGAAGCTTTTCAGTCCCCGAATCTCGCCGTCCCAGCTATGCGTGAGGATCAGGCTGCCAAGGTGCGGAATCGATACCGCGTAGCGCGTGGTCTCCGCCTGCATGTCGGGCAGGCCGAAGAGGTTGAGCGCGGTGCCGCCTTTTTCCGTGTCCCACAGGCCTTCGATCGCGGCGATCTTCGCAGGCTGGTATTCGCGCGTGTTGATGCCGTGCTGGTCGCCGACGAACGCTTGCACCGGCGCAAGAACCAGCAGCATCCAGAGGGCCATCGAGAACATCTTTTTGATCGCCGCATCGCGCCGGCCCTTCAGCAGATGCCACGCGCCCACGGCCGCGACGACGAGCGCGCCGACGATGAACGCGGCAATAGCCATATGCGCGAGCCGGTACGGGAACGACGGGTTGAAGATGATCTTGAACCAGTCGAGCGGCACGACCTGGCCATTGACGACTTCGAAGCCTTGCGGCGTCTGCATCCAGCTATTGGACGCGAGAATCCAGAACGTCGAGATCAGTGTGCCGAGCGCGACCATCAGCGTTGCGCCGAAGTGCGCGCGCGGGCCGACGCGCTGCCAGCCGAACAGCATGATGCCGAGGAAGCCCGCTTCGAGGAAGAACGCGGTCATCACTTCGTACATCAGGAGCGGGCCGGTGACGGGGCCCGCGAAACTGGAGAAACCGGACCAGTTCGTGCCGAACTCGTAGCTCATCACGACGCCGGAGACGACGCCCATACCGAAGGCCACCGCAAAGATCTTCGACCAGAAGAGACAAAGGTCTTTGTAGTACGCCTTGCCGGTCTTGAGCCAGCGCCATTCCAGCACGGCGATGAAACTGGCGAGCCCGATGCTGAGCGCGGGAAAGATGATGTGAAAGGAAATCGTGAATGCGAACTGTAGACGGGCGAGGTCGAATGCCGTGAGTGCAGTGTTCATGGGCGGGTTGCGGATATCAGACTACGCGCATCGACCGCTGTCGAAACGCACTGCGATGTGCAGATGGCCGCAAGCGTAGGCGAATGCGCAGGGATTTGCTGCGACGCAGGATGGCCTGCGGCGACGCGCGCAGGGCAGCGTGCACGGACGTTATCGAGATAAGCCCTTGATCGGTATTGGAGTTTTGGGGCAGTGGATTTGTGCGCTGCGGCGCGCTGTCGCAGGGGCACATGCGGCAATCGACCGCGCTCGTTACGCGCGGGCCGTTGCGCTAACTCACGGTGAAGCGTGAGGTTCTGCTGCGACGGGTTTTGAGGCGGGCAAGCGCGTGTGCACACCACGCGGAGAGGACAAACGGCGCGGTCATGGCGGTCCAGCCGAGGTGGCCTGCAAGCTGTTGCAGCAGCACTGATAACGCGATGGCCGCGAGCGTTTCCGCAGCACCGCAGTCCGCTACTGCGAGCGCCGTGAGCGCGCCGTTGAAACCCAGCAGACCGGTATCGAGTGAAGAGAGCGGCGCCCAGCTCAGCAGGTGAGCGCCCGTTGCGAGCGCGGCGCCAGCGAGTGCCCAGCAGGCATGCCGCCGCGATGAGGCTGCAATCCCTGCGATGACCAGTACACCAGGTAACACGCCTCCAGCGAACGTCGTCTGTGCAACGCCAGCGAGAACACCATGCAGTACGTCCATTGACGAAACCGCGTTCGCTGTACTGGCGACGTGATGCGTGTCCGTGTGGGTGGCAGATCCGGCCAGTGCGAGCCACGCCCACGTCACGAGCAGGCAGGGGCTGGAATAGCCGCTGAGCCGAAACCGTCGCAGAAGGCGCGACCATGGATCAAGCATCCATGCGGTGGCGGTCGCGGCGAGGATCGCGATGGCGATAGCGGTCGCATTGTCGGCGATGAACGTGAACGCAGCCAGCGCGGCGAGTGCGCCGTTGAAGCCGTGCAGGCCGCCACGTGTATCCTGCTCGTCATGGCCCGCCAGCACGGCGCTGACGTTCGCGCTGACCGCACCGATGAGCGCTGCGCAGGCGAGCCGCGGATCGCAGATGACAAGCGCCGCGAGTACGCAGGCGCCCGTCGCTGCGTTCCGTTGCAGGACGATCTGCCCGAGACTGCGCAGCAGCGTGCGTAACGCGGCGAATGAGGTCGGGGTGGTCGTTGCGTGCATACGGGATGAGAAACAATCGCGCGCGACGTACCGGCGCAATTGGCAGACTGAAACCGCGAGCATAGGCGAGACGTGCCACGAGCGGCATGTCCCGGCGTTGATAGTGGCTATTTGCAGCTCAGTTGCCGAAATCGAACCACAGGAGGCATCGAAATGCGTGAAGTCCGCTGGACATCGGAAGAAGGAGACGGCATCGAGCATCTCGCGTTCGATGCGCGCAGTGACGGGTTTCGTGTCGAGAGCGCTTTGGTCGGGCAGCGTTATGGACGCCCGTACGGCCTGTTCTACAGCGTGACGTGCGACCTGCAATGGCGCGCGACGCACGCGCGGCTGAAGATCGCGGGCGGCGACGAACTCGAATTGCTCGGCGATGGCGCGGGCCACTGGCGCGACGGTAATGGCCGCACACTGGACGCAATCGAAGGCTGTGTCGACATCGACATCGCGGCCACGCCCTTCACAAATACGCTGCCCATTCGCCGGCTGAAACTTGCGAAGGGCGCACGTCGACCGATTTCCGTGGCGTATATCTCGACGCCCGATCTCGCGGTCAGCCGCGTCGAGCAGGCGTACACGTGTATCGAACCCGATCGCGAGTATCGCTACGAAGGTATCTTCCGGAATTTCTCCGCGAACATGACGATCGACGAAGACGGTCTCGTCATCGACTATCCATCGCTCTTCAAACGCCTGCCGTTGCCTGATCGCTGAACGTGGTGTTGCGCGGCGAAGCGGTCGATACGCGCTGCAATCGCGGCAGGGTCGCGCAGCACGACCCGGTGGCCAGCGTCGATGTCCTCGTGAACGGTGCCTCGGCCCAGGCAGCGCTCAGGCGCGAGCAAAAGCGCCGGCCCGACGTAGCCATCGCGTAGTGGCACGATGAACTGCACTGGCGTAACAGACGACCTCATACAGCAGCGGCAGCTAAAAGAACGCGATGTACCGTGGTTTCAGCGTCTTCTTTCACGCATGAGACGTCCACGTTCAATGCTTGCCGCCGGCGTCCAGCGGAGGCGCGTCGGCGCCCTTGCCGAGCGTGCGTTGCATGAGCGTCGTATCGAGCCACCGTCCGTGCTTGAAGCCGACGGCCCTGAGCGTGCCAGTCAGCTCGAAGCCGAGACTGCCGTGCAGCGACATCGAGCCGCCGCTACCGCCATCGGCGATGACGGCGATCATCTGCCGCCACGGTCCCGCTTCACAACGCTCGATCAGCGCCTTCAGCAGGATGCATGAAATCTGTCCTCGCATTAGCGGTACTTGCGCTTGCAATGAACGTCGGCGCGCAGACAACGGCTCCATCGCCGGCAGGTGCGGCCAGTCCCAAGGTGGCCTCGGGCGCGGTCGCCGGACAGTCGTCCGCGCGCGACAGTCACGTCGAGGAACACATCAGCGAACTCCATTCAGCGTTGAAGATCACGCCGGACCAGGAGGCGCAATGGTCGAAGGTAGCCGACTCGATGCGGGACAACGCGCGCACGATGCACGATCTTTTCGAAGCGCGTCATAACCACTTCGCGAGCGAAACCGCGGTTGAAAACCTGAAGTCGTGGGGCGACATCGCGCAGGCGCACGCCGATGGCAACAAGACGCTGCTCGCGGCGTTCCAGCCGCTCTATGACAGCATGCCCGATGCGCAGAAGAAAATCGCCGATGAGGTTTTCCGGCGTCCCGACACGCACCGGCCGGCGCGCAAGTCATCGAAGAAAAAGTGAGCGGGCGTAACGTCCCGGCCGCGTTGCCAGGCGGGACCGCCGGCGCCGCGTCACTGGCGTCCGGCGAAGCGCTTCAGGTATGCGAATACATGTCCTGATCCGGCGAGCGACGCGTGTAGTGCCGATGCTTTGACTTGTGCTTTTTCGGCGTCTTCGGTGCGGGGTTAGCGCCCTGCGGCGCGGGTTGAGGCTGCGCAGCCGGATGCGTGTTGCCCGGCTGCACGGTGGTCTGGCCTTCGCCGAAGCGGTACGTCTGTGATGTTTGCGCCTGCGCGGTAACGGATACTGCGGCAAGCGCAAGCGCGGCGAATGTCAGGGATTTCGAAAGCTTCATGAGCCCTCCGTTAAAAGCGAGGGCGACAGCATACCGCAAGGGTTTCCGTGCGCGCGCTGCAGTCAGGCCGCGCGCTGCGGCACCGGCGCGCTCTTCGCGAAGCGTCGCGCACCGCCGACGCACGCAACCACAACGACCGTCACTGCGATCATCGCAGGCGGCACCTGTTCGTGCAGCAGCAGCGCGGCGAGCAGGAGCCCGAAGAACGGCTGCAGGAGTTGCAACTGTCCGACGCCTGCGATGCCGCCCAGCGCGAGCCCGCGATACCAGAACACGAAGCCGATCAGCATGCTGAAGAGCGACACATAGGCAAGCCCGCAGAACGCCGCGGGGCTCACGTCCGCAAACGTTGCGGGCCATGCCCACCACGTGAGCGGCAGCATCACCGGTAACGCAAGCACGAGCGCCCACGAAATCACCTGCCAGCCGCCAAGATGACGCGAGAGTCGCGCGCCTTCCGCGTAGCCCAGACCGCACACGACGATCGCGGCCACCATCAACGCGTCGCCGAGCGGTGACGCCGCTACGCCGTTACGCATCGCGAATGCCACGACCGACGCACTCCCGATCGCCGAAAAAAGCCAGAACGCGGGCTGCGGCCGCTCGCCGCCGCGCAGCACGCCAAAGATCGCCGTCGAAAGCGGCAGCAGCCCGATAAACACGACGGCATGCGCAGCGGTGATGTGCTCAAGCGCAAGCGCGGTCAGAAGCGGAAAACCCACCACCACGCCGATCATGACCACGAATAGCGGCAGCAGGTCCGCCCGGACAGGGCGGGTCTGGCGAAACAGCAGGAGTAACGCCAGCGCGAGCGTGCCGGCAATCGACGCGCGCGCGACTGTCAGAAAGAAAGGATCGAGCCCCTGGATGGCGATGCGTGTCGCGGGCAGCGAGCCACTGAAGATAAGTACACCAGCGAACCCGCTAAGCCAGCCGTTGCCTGTCTTTGTCATGTGGAGTGTCCAATGCGGCATGAAAAACATCGAGCATCCTCCGTTGCACGAGGAAGAGTAAGCTACGGATCAGTACAATTCGGACAAACTGTACCGATCAAGGGGCAGTACAGATGGCAGAAGATGACAGGATCAATTCGGCAGCCGCCGGGACGCGCGTCGCGCTCGTCATGAACACGTTGCGCGAGCGCATTGCGAATCGTGCGCTGATGCCGGGCGCCCGTGTGCCGTCGATTCGCGCGATGACCGACACCCTCGGCGTGTCGAAATCGACGGTCGTCGATGCGTATGACCGGCTCGTTGCAGAAGGCGCGATCGTGTCGCGGCGCGGCTCGGGCTTTTTCGTTTCGGGACATGCGCCGCCGTTCGCGCTCGCGGATATCGGACCGCCGCGCGATCGCGATGTCGATCCGCTGTGGCTCACCCGTCAGTCGCTCGAAAGCGATGCAAAGGCGCTGCGTCCGGGCTGTGGCTGGATGCCATCGGCGTGGATGCCGGAAGAGGGCGTGCGTCGCGCGCTGCGAGCCGTCGCACGTGATGTGAACGGGCCACTCGTCGAATACGCGTCGCCGCGCGGCCTGCCTGCGCTGCGCCAGCAGATCGCATGGCGGCTGTCGCAAAATGGTGTCGACGCGCCACCCGAGCAGATCGTGCTGACCGACGGCGGCACGCATGCGCTCGATCTCGTGTGCCGCTTTCTGCTCGAACCGGGCGATACGGTATTGATCGACGATCCGTGCTACTTCAATTTTCAGGCGCTGCTGCGTGCGCACCGGGTGCAGATGGTGAGCGTGCCGTACACGTCGTCGGGGCCCGATCTCGCGCAGTTCGAGCAGGCGCTCGTCAGGCATCGTCCGCGGCTTTACGTGACGAACTCCGCGATCCACAACCCGACCGGCGCGACGCTCGCCCCGGCCATCGCGCATCGTCTGCTCAAGCTCGCGGGCGAGCACGATCTCCTGATCGTCGAAGACGATATCTTTGCCGACTTCGAAGATGAACCCGCACCGCGTCTTGCCGCATTCGACGGCCTTGCGCGCGTCGTGTCGATCGGCAGCTATTCGAAGACGCTGTCGGCGGCTGTGCGCTGCGGATATATCGCGGCGCGCGGCGACTGGATCGAGCCGCTCATCGACCTGAAGCTCGCGACGTCGTTCGGCAACGGCGAACTCGCGGCGGGCGTCGTGCATCGTCTGCTGGTGGACGGAACGTACCGGCGCCATCTCGAAACCATGCGCACACGGCTCGCCGATGCAATGGGCGACACCGCGCGGCGTCTCACGCAGGCAGGCCTCTCCATCTGGACGCGGCCACGCGGCGGCATGTTCATCTGGGCGCAGTTGCCCGATGCGCTCGATGCCGCACAGGTTGCGCGTCACGCGCTGGCGGAGAACGTCGTGTTCGCGCCGGGCAACGTGTTCAGCGCATCGCATTCGGCGACGGGATTTCTGCGCTTCAACGCCTCGCAGTGCACGCGGCCGAGAGTCTATGAAGCATTGCAGCGTGCCATGGAACAGGCGTCACGCGATACGTGACGCGATGGCGAGGCGGGCGATGCCCACGCGGGCATCGTCCATGACGGGTTACTGCTTTCCGCAGAGGAGCAGCAGGCGCTCCTGGTCGGTACACGGGCGCTTCGGCGACTTCGCCGGATCATCCGTCGTTGCCGGAGCTGCGTTGTTCGTCGCCGCTACCGCGGTCTTGTGCGCGAGACACGCGCGCAGGCGCTTTTCCACCGGCGGATAGTACTTCCATCCCTTGCCGAGATTCGGCAGTTCCATCTTCACCTGCTTCCACTTCGGATGGCCGTGTTCCTGGAGATTGTCGAAATTCGTGCACAGCGAATCCGCGAAGCGGTTGAGATTGCCAACCGTGTCGCGCAGGTTGTAGTCGTAGGTGACAAGGAACGCTTTCACCGTGAGCGTCTGCACGTCCTCCTTCAGCCAGCTCGGATAGCTCGACTGACGGATCGTCGCGGGAAAATACGTCTGTTTCGCGCGCGCCGTTTCGGGCGCGGCCGGATCGACCTTGAGCACGCGGATCTGCTGCAGCAGTTCGGGGTTCATGTCGGTGAAGAGCTTGGCCGGCTGCCCCGCGACGACAATCGCGACATCGATCTTCTTCACGATCAGTGCGGCTAGCGCATCTTCATTCGACAGATGCTGTGCGTACTGATCGGGAATCGCCGTGCCGAACATCAGCCGGTACAGCGTCGTTGCGGATTGAGCGGTGCCGCTGCCGATCAGCCCGACGCTCATGTTCTGGTTCTTGATGTCGTTAATGTTCTTCAGCGGCGAATCGGCGCGCACGACGAAATAAATTTCTTCGTCATAGAGCGGCATGATGAGACGCAGCGGACGGATGGTCGTACCTGCATCGGCGTTGCCGCTATTGGCCATGTCGACGTATGCCTGATACACATCCGACTGCACGAGCGCGAGTTTCACGCCGGCTTCGAAACGCATGCGCTGCACGTTTTCAGCCGAGCCTTTGGACGGCATCACTTCGAGGTCGATGCCCGCCTGCGGCGCGACCCATTTCGCGAGATCGGCGCCGATCTGGATGTACGTGCCGCGTTCCGGTCCTGTGACGATCTTGTAGTGCGCGTTGTCCGCGAACGCCGCCGACGACGCCAGCGCCAGTCCGACGCATCCCGCCAGAATGATCTTGAACATGGTCTCCACCTTTTGTGTGTGGTTGTAACTGACACTCGCGCAGTGTCACGCGTAGCGTCGAATCAGGTCCGTTATTTCGTCAGCGTGGTGTCCTGGCCTGTGCATGCTGGTTGAGGTGCAAGGTGTCCTGTGTCATCGCGTGATCGCGTCAACGCATGCGTCAATGTGCCGACGAGGCCGCCGCGGCCGCCGCGGCCGCCGCCGCGCCGCCCGTCGCCGGATGACTCCAGCCCGTTTCGCGGATCGCGCGTTCTCGTGCGTCGACGCTGCCCGCATCGGTTGCCGGTGTCGCTGCAGGCGCTGGCGATGCGGGCGCCGGCAACGCGGAGACCGTGGGCGCGGGTGTGGGCGCCATGGCCGGTGCGGCAGGCGCGGGCGGCGTGGCCATGGCGGTCGCGGGTGCGGGCACCTTTGCCGGTGCCGCGGCGGCCGGTGCGCGTCGCGTAACGGGTGCGCGCGGTGCGCGTGCGGGGGGCGCCGCAGCAGCAACCGCCGCACCGGGCGCAGTGGCCTGCGCACCGCCGCGCGCCGTCGGCAGCGCGGGCGCGTTCCAGCCCGCTTCGCGGATCGAGCGTTCGAGGAGCGCCTTCGCGCCGGAGCTGGATGCATCGACCTTCAGCGCATCGGATGCGTTGTGCCGGACGCAACTCCACAACTGGTCCTGCACGCAGGCATTCGCCGCGCGTACAAACGCGTCGCGCTTGAGCAGGCGGGCAAGCAGATCCTGCTGCATGAGCCGTGCGTCGGCGTTGTCGGGCTGCGCGGCGAGCGCTTCGGAAAGCGCCGCCTGCGCGCCCGCCAGGTCGTTTGTCGCGAGGCCCGCACGCGCCGCCTGCAGGCTTTCGGGCAGATCGCGATGTCGCGTGAGCGTGCGCACGGGCAACGGCGGGACTGCCGGCGTGACCACGACGGGGGCGGTGGGCGCCGCGCCCGTGCCAGGCAATGGCGGCAGCGTTGGAATCGGCGGTATCGCGGACGAAGTAGCGGCTGTCTGGCGCCGTGTCGATGGCGCCTGCGCGACGGGTGCCGCGGGTGTCGCGGGCGCGGCCGGCGGCGGCGCAATGGCGGGCGCAACGGGCGCGGCCGAAGTCACGCTTTGCGACGGCCGCGCGGTCGACGGTCCCTGATACGGCTGGATACTGCCGCTCGTGGTGCTGGTGGCGGGTTCGTCGGCAACCGTATCGGACTTGTGTTCGCTAAAGAGCGTGTATCCCGCGTAGCCGAGCGCGAAAAGAAAGAACGTCAGCACGAGCCCCTTGCTCAGAATCCAGCGGCCCACGCTGCGCCAGACGGGTTCGGGCATATCGAGAGGAGGAATCGGCGTGTCGGGCAGCATGAGCGGCTGCGCGTGTCCGGCGGGCTGCGCGATGTCGGCGGGCATGCCTGGCGGCGCCATGTCCGGTGACATCGACGCGTGGTCCTGCGCATGCGAAGCCGCCTTCAGGCGTATGCCGTAGGCGACAGCGTGACTCGCGCCGCACCACGGACATGTTTCGTCAGGCGGATACAGTGCGCCGCCGCACCGTTTGCATGGCGTCGGGAAAGTCTGGCCGGGACTCGTCTGGGTGGACATGCGTTGAACCCACCAGTTATTCGCGGTGCCCTTAAAGCGGCACGTTACGGATCGCTGTCAGGCGAACCGCAGCATCTGCGTGATTCACGGTACACATGCACGGGTCAGCGGACGTACCGAAAGCATTTCGGGGGTCGCCTGAATGCAATATGTGTCGTTTCCGCGCCAACGTCAATCGCCGTTGTCACCTAATGCACACATTGGGCCCGGACACGTCAGGAGAACGATTAATACCGACAGCTTTTGTACGCGGGGCCTCACAATATGGCGGTTTTTGACGATCTGTTCAGATGAATGTCGACTGGCCGCACGACCGGACACGTTGTGCGTCCGGTCGTGCGGAAGTCGGGGGAGGCGGCGTGCCGGCGCGGCTCAGTGATGCTTGCGCAGCGGAATGTCCTTGAGCATCCATGCGAGTACGAACGCGAGCACAACCACGCAGGCGGCAACGAAGTACACCGTATGCAACGCGCCCGCGAAAGCCTGCAGGTAATCGTCGCGAAGTGCGGCGGGCAACTGGTGGATCGTGGCTGGCCCGAGCGACTGCGGCAATTCCGTACCGGCCGGAATGAGCTCGGCGAGCCGCGAGTGAAGCTGCGTCGTGAATACCGCGCCAAATGCCGCGACGCCCACCGAGCCGCCGATGGAACGGAAGAGCGTCGCACCGGAAGTCGCCACGCCCATGTGGCGGAATTCGACTGCATTCTGCACCGCGAGGATCAGCACCTGCATCACCATGCCGAGTCCGCAGCCGAGCAGTCCCATGTACAGATACATCACATACAGCGGCGTGGAAATCTCCAGACGGGCGAGCAGGATCATCGCCACAGCAACGAGGAACGTGCCGGCAATCGGAAACATCCGGTACCGTCCGATCCTGCTGATCACGCGCCCTGTGATGACAGACATCACAAGCAGACCGCCCATCATCGGCAGCATCTGCATGCCGGCTTCGGAAGGCGTGGAATTTTTGACGACCTGCAGGTACACCGGCAGGAAGGTGACGGATCCAAACAACGAAACGCCGACGATGAACCCGATCAGGCAGCTCAGTAAAAACGTGCGCTCCCTGAAAAGTTCGAGCGGCATGATCGGCTCTTCAGCCAGACGTTCTTCATAAATGAAGCCGCCAATGCACACGAGGCCAACCGCGAGCGTGAACCACAACTGCGGCGAACTCCACGGCAGTATCGTGCCGCCCTGACTGGTGAACAGGATGATGCAGGTCAGCGCGGTGGCGAGGAATCCGGCACCCATGTAGTCGATGGCGTGTTTGATGTGCTGCGTACGCGGCTTGAAGACCGCGGCGATCACGAGCAGCGCGCCGATGCCGAGCGGCAGGTTGATGTAGAAAATCCAGCGCCACGACAGATGCTCGACGAGAAATCCGCCCAGCAGCGGGCCGATGACCGTCGCGAGACCGAACACCCCGCCGAACATGCCCTGATAACGACCACGCTCGGCCGGCGGAATCACGTCGCCGATGGCGGCCATCGTGACCACCAGCAGACCGCCGCCGCCGAGGCCCTGAAGCGCGCGCAGCACGATCAACTGCGTCATGTTCTGCGCGGCGCCGCACAGCGCGGAGCCGACGAGGAACAGCACGATCGCCGTCTGCAGCACGATCTTGCGGCCGAACAGGTCGCCGAACTTGCCGTACAGCGGCACGACAATCGTGGAGGCGAGCAGGTACGCCGTGACGACCCACGACAGATTCTCGAGACCACCCAGTTCGCCGACAATGGTGGGCAGGGCGGTCGAGACGATCGTCTGGTCGAGCGCAGCCAGCAGCATGACAAGCAGCAGCGCGGGAAACAGGATGCGTAGCGGCGGATGCGCGGCCGCAGGCGAACCGACGCGGTTCTCGCCGATGGCGCTTTCTCCGGCGCTCAGTGAAGTAGGCTGATCCATGTGCAAGTAGGTCGCTTGATATTAATTAACATGGAGATTAATATATGCGATCAGAGACGAATCGTCAAACGGGAATCGCCGAAACGGACATGGCACAGAAAAAACTGGTTGATGGGGTGCGCGACGTGGAAAAAGGGGCGCATGTCGCGCCACCAGCGGGTGACGACAGCCCGACGGCTGCATTCGGTGCCGCGCCGCGCCGCCCCGGCCGGCCGGCCGGCAGCACGCGCGGGCCCGCGCAGCGCGAGCGCCTGCTCGACGTGGCGCTCGCGCTGTTCGCGCGCCAGGGCATCGTCGACACGACGCTGGGCGCCATCGCGCGCGAAGCCGGTGTCACACCGGCGATGGTCCATTACTACTTCAAGACGCGTGACCAGTTACTCGACGTACTGATCGACGAGCGCTTCGTGCCGCTGCGCGCCGGACTGGGCGGGGCGTTCCAGGCCAATCCGGACGATCCCGTCGCCGCTATTACGCAACTGGCGCGGCATCTCGTGGACATATCGACCGAATATCCGTGGTTTCCGTCGCTTTGGGTGCGCGAAGTGATCAGCGAGGGTGGGCTTCTGAAGCAGCGCATGCGTGCACGGTTCGGCGACATGCACCAGAAAGCATCGATCGAGTGCATCGCAAAGTGGCAGAAAGCGGGGCGGCTGAACGCGGCGCTGGAGCCATCGCTCGTATTTCTGTCCTTACTCGGCCTGACGGTCCTGCCGCTCGCAACCTCAAAGGAGTGGCGCAACGATCCGATCCGTCGCCAGATCGGGGCCGACGACATCGCGCGTCACGCCATCGCGCTGCTTGTGCAGGGCGTCGGGCCCGATCGCGCCGCGCGCTGAGCGCAGGCGCGTGGGAAACCCGTCGAGGGATTCGCAGGGTAATACGGCACGCATCGTGCTAAAAAGAAATAGATTCAGGACGTCGACTCGCTGGCTGCCGGATAGGTCCCCGGTGCCATGCGCCGCGCCTGTGCCGCAAAATGCGGCCTGGTGCGGAGTTCGAACCCGCCGACGCGCTGAAAGAGACCGGCCGTGCCGTTTTGATCGACCGGATAATGACGACGGCAATCCGTGAGAGGGACACCACGACGACATGGGACCCTGTAAAAAAGGCGTACAGTGCGCCTTTTTTCACGCGGTTTTTTCCGGTGCGTTTTCATGTCTTCGTCTTGATCCCGCGTTATCGTCCGCTGCGCCTGATCCATTGGCGCGGTGTCGGCAACCCGCCGGCGACGGTCGGTAACGCGATGCGGCTCGCACGCCGCGCAACGCAAAATGGCTGCAACCCGTCGCGCGAAAGCGGGTCTATCCGAACGAAGCGCACCGGTTCGCCCAGATAACAGCTGCGCGTGACCGCCTAAACCTGTCTACAAGCAACAAAGCAAAATGAACGGAGAGTTGAGACTCGATCAGGCAACCATCGTACTCGTCGAGGACGACCCGCAGAGCCGGGAGTCACTTGCGAGCCTGCTTGAATCGGAAGGGGCACGCGTCGTCGCGGTCGCCGACGCGGAAGAGGGTGTCGAGGCGGCGGTCCGGTTGTTACCGGATGCCATCGTCTGCGATATCGATCTGCCCGCCATGGACGGTTTCTACCTGATCCAGCGGCTGCGCGACCACGAGATTCGCGATGACCTCGCCCCTTCGGTGGCGGTGGCGCTCACCGGCCACACCGACGACGCCTATCGCCTGCGAAGTATCGGCGAAGGTTTTCAGCATTTCATGACCAAACCGGCACGGCCTGAAGCGCTCGTCACGCTGTTGCGCGATGCAATCGAGGCGCGCGCGGCGGGTTGAGTCCTGAGGAGAGCGGGTGGGACGCGAGGGACGTGATGTAGCGGCACGCCGCGCGGTGGCCGCGGTGCCGCTGTGTGCCCGGCAAATCTGGCGTGACCGTCGCCGCGTGTTCCGCGCTGCGCGTGATCAGCCGGTCAGCCGCGTGCGACTTCCGCGTTCTTTGCGGGTTTGCCTTCGGGTGACGCGTTTTTCGCTGCGTTTTCCGCCTGGCAGGCGGCGCACAGCCCTTTGAGCTCGATTTCGTCGCTGGCGAGGCTGTAGCCCGCGTCTTCGATCTGTGCGACGAGCGCCTGGCGCAGTTTCGGCTGATGCAGTTCGGTGACGTTGCCGCACTGCTGGCACACCACCAGGATGCCATGCTGACATTGCGTCAGGTCGTGGCACACCGTGAACGCGTTGATCGATTCGATCCGGTGCACGAGCCCTGCCGACAGCAGAAAATCCAGCGCGCGGTACACCGTGGGCGGCGCCGAGCCGGGATGGATCTGGCGCATGTCGTCGAGGAGCGAATACGCTTTCGTCGCCCGGCCCGAAGCCAGCAGCAGTTCCAGCACCTTGCGGCGGATGGGCGTCAGCTTCTCGCCGCGTTCACGGCAATATTCTTCTGCCAGCGCGAGCGCGGCTTCCGGCGAGCCCGCGCCGGCGGGCTCATGGTCGTGAACGTGGTCGTGCGCAGTCGTTGGGGAAGCGTTCTTCATGCGTCGATTATACGGGGCATCGCGAACTTCGATCGAACGTCCCGCCGAAGCCGGGATTCCCGCCCGCCGCGCGTCAGAGGCGCGGCGGCCGCGCCGGTTACGTCAGCGGCAGATCGACGTACTTCCGGAACCCCGGGCGGTTTTCGAGCCGCGAATACCAGCGTTCCAGATTCGGCATGGAGCCGCGTTCGATGCCTTCCAGACCGAACCACCGTTTCGCGTACGCGCCGAGCACGATATCGGCGAGCGTGAACTTGTCCGTCTCGAAGAAGAAGCGGCCTGCCAGATGCATGTCGAGCTGCTTCCACAGCTGGCCTGCCGCCTGCACGTCCCGCTCGAGCGCGGCGAGGTCGCGGGAAGCGGCCGGCGTGCGCACGATCGACCAGAACACCGGGCGCTCGGCCGGCTGCAAGGTGGTGAGCGTCCAGTCGAGCCAGCGGTCGATACCCGCGCGGATTTTCGGGTCGGCCGGATACAGGACGCCCGACGGCGGCCCATACTGCAACACCAGATAGCGCAGGATCGAGTTCGATTCCCACAGCACGTAATCGCCGTCGACAAGCGTCGGAACCTTGCCGGTCGGATTCATCGACAGATAATCGGGGTCGGTATTGCGGCCAAACTGCATGCCGGCGTCGATGCGTTCGTACGGCAGCGACAGTTCATCGCAACACCACAGGACTTTCTGGACGTTGACGGAATTCGCCCGTCCCCAGATCGTGATCATTCGGCAGTTCTCCTCGAAGGCAAAGCGCCGCGCATGACTGCGGCGTCGAACCGTAAACGATACACGAAGAAGGCTGTTTTTACCGATTGCAGCCGCATCGCTGCGTACAATATACCCACTTCAATGTGACGAGGCATCGCATGGCCCGGATAGTCCCCGATGACTGGAAAAATCTTGCTGCCACCGGCGCCGCTGCGCGCGAGCGCGAGACGCTCGCGTTGCTCGAACACGCGTTGTCTGACGATTACACCGTCTATCACGGCGTGCACTGGACGCGTCTGAACCAGGGCTTTTCGGTGTTTGGCGAAGCGGATTTCGTGATCGTCAGTCCTTCCGGCCGCGTGATGATCGTCGAGCAGAAAACCGGCTTTCTGCGCGAGACGCCCAAAGGGCTCGTGAAAGTGCACATGCAGACCGAGCGCAACGTCGCGATCGCGCTGGCGCGCACGGTCGAAGGCATGCACCGCCGGTTCACCGCGGCGCTCGGCGCGAGCACGTTTTTCATCGAGGAACTGCTGTACTGCCCTGATCACGTCGTCAAGGACGCTGCGATTGCCGGCGTGAATCCGGCCCGCATCGTCGACGCGACGCGCAAGGACCGCCTTGCCGCAATCATCCGCGAGGCATTGCCCGCCGACGAACCGCGCCTCGCCTGCGCGACGAAGATCCACCACTTTCTCGCCGATGAACTCGCGCTGACGCCCGATGCGAGCGCGCTCGTCGGTCAAGCCGGCACACTTGTCACGCGGCTCGCGGGCGGGCTTGCGACGTGGGCCCGGCGGCTCGAATTCACGCCGTTCCGCCTGCGGGTGAGCGGCACGGCGGGTTCCGGCAAGACGCAGCTCGCCGTGCAGGTCATGAAGGACGCGCTTGCCGAAGGCAGGCGCACGTTGTATGTGTGCTTTAACCGGCCACTCGCGGATCACATCGCGCGCGTCGCGCCGCCCGAGGCGAAAGTCGCGAATTACCATCAACTGTGCGACTGGATCGCGCGCGATGCGGGCCGCGCGCCGGACTTCGATGCGCCGAACGTGTTCGAGCAACTCGAAGCCACGTTCGCGCAAACGCCGATCGATGCGCGCTGGCAGTTCGATGTATTGATCGTGGACGAAGGCCAGGACTTCCAGCAGCCGTGGGTCGTGGCGCTCGAGCGTCTGTTGCGGCCCGGCGCCGCCTGGTGGTGGCTCGAAGATCCGCTACAGAACCTGTACATGCGCGAACCGGTCGCGCTGCCTGACTGGACGACGCTTCGCGAAACCACGAACTACCGCAGCCCGCGCGACATCCTCGACTACGTGCGCGAACTCGTCGGCACATCGGCGCCGTTCGCGGCGGGGCTCGCGTCCGGCAGTCCGTTCGACGGCTCGGACATTTCGTTTTCCACCTACGACGAAGCGAACGCAACGGAGGGCGGCATCGACGCGACCAAGCGCGCGATCACGCATGCACTCGGCCTCGGTTTTCGCAAGCAGGACATTGCGGTGCTGTCGTTTCGCGGACGCGAGGGTTCGGCGATGACATCCCTCGATCACCTCGGCCCGCATCGGCTGCGCAGTTTCACGGGCCGTTATGACCTGTTCGGCAATCCGGAATATCGCGAGGGCGACGTGCTGCTGGAGTCGATCTATCGCTTCAAGGGGCAATCGGCGCCGTGCGTGATTCTCACTGAAGTCGATTTCGAACAGTTCGACGAGCGCATCGCGCGCAAGCTCTTTGTCGGTGCGACCCGCGCGACGATGAAGCTGATGATCGTCGCGACAGAACGTGCGGCGCGGCATCTGCGTGCGCCGCAGGCCGACTGACGATTCACACAACCACGCGCGAGCCCGATTCCGCTTCCGCTTCCGCTTCCGCTTCGCAGTGAAGCGTCACGCCCACGCCGACGAGGCCACGAGCGTTCCCGTACGCGCGATCGCGTCCCACCAGATCACGCGCAGCAGTGGCGCTTTCTGCGCGATCAGGATCGCCTGCACCGGATCGCTTTCGATGAAGTGCGTCACGCCACAGCGCAACACGGCGGTCGCCTTGTGCGCCGCCGCACCAGCGGGCGTGTGATCGTGAATCTGCGCCTCGCGCATCACGAGTTGCAGATGGCCGAAGCCGTGCCGGTCGAGCCACGTCTGGGTCCGGGCGCGATCCATTTCGGGCCGTCCGGTCACGATGGCGCGGGTGTGCCGGAGGTCGATGCCGGGCAGCGTCTCGAACGGCAGCAGCAAGTCGCGTTCGTTCAGCGCAGCTTCGAGATCGGCTTCGTAGCGCGCTGAAGGTACGTCCGGCAGCAGGATCCCGTCGAGATCGATCGCGTAGGTGGCATATACGTGGTCGTCGGCCATGGGCGCCTCGCGGCCTGCGTCGCTTGCGATCCAGTCCTGCCGGTACCGTTCGGTGTGCGCCTGGCGCTCCCACGGAAACAGCGCGAAATAGCCGCGGGCGTCGATGGAGTAGTCGGGCTTGATGCGGCTGAGGTCGTCGTGCGCAGCGGTCAGCGTGCGTACGACAAGCCCGTGCTGTTCGAGAAAGGTCATGCAGTCGGCGAGCGTGAAGCCGCGCCCCGCGATGTCTTCGCACAGCAGGATTTTCGAGCCGGGCGCGGGCATCGGCAGCGACGAATCCCACGTAACCTCACGCGTCGCGCGTTCGTACCGCAGGAAGACGACCGGCGTGCCCGCCGCGTGCGACACCATCAGCGCGAGCGGCGCGCCGCCGCGCAGAATGCCGGCGACGACAGTAAAACGCTCATCGATCAACGCGGGTTGCAGCGATTCGATCCAGTGATCGAGCTGTTCGTACGTCAGGGGAAGAACCGGTTTGTTCATGAGTCGGCGGGCTGGCCGCGTGCGATTGGTGTGCGCCGTGTTCGGTAGCGTTACGGGCATTGGTTGACCCGTGGCGTTTGGCGATAGTACGCAGTTTTATTTAAAATCAGGCGCCTGGCCAGTCCGCTCCAGACACCGTGGGCAGCCCTTGCGCAGCGTTCATTCATTTTATCCGCTCGCACGGTATTGCGTGCATGGGTTGGTCCTGAAGATTACCTGGATGGCGCGCAAGGCGTGGCGCGACGCTGAAACACCAGAAGGCCGATGCTTCACGCCGACACGCGGCGCTCACGGAAAGCATGCGGCGCGCTCAATGCAGCAATCTCATTGCTCGACGCTGAAGTCGCACAGGTACTGGAAGGCAGGCGTCATGGAATCGTATTGTGCAGACCTTTCTTGACGCGATCGCCGGAACGCTAAAGTTTTCGCGTGAAAAGACCGTTAACAGACGGGAGCGGGCCATGTTACTGGCGCCCGATTTAGCCTTCAACAGAACGGTTAAGGGCTGCCCATGGCCAGACCGGCAGATCATGCACACCCACTACGATAACCTCAAGGTCACGCGCAACGCGCCCGCTGAAGTGATACGCGCGGCGTACAAGGCGCTGGGCCAGCGCTATCACCCGGACAGGAACGCGAGCCCCGATGCGCCGCGTATCATGCGCCTCATCAACGAAGCGTATGCCGTGCTGGGCAATCCGGAGCGGCGTAGCGCTTACGATCGCGAACTCGATGCGGCCCCGGCCGGCGCAGCAAATCCCGGCGCTACCTATGACGCCGAGGTGCGCATCGAACCCGAATGGGGGATGTCATCGCGCGACGATGCAAGCCACACACCTTCTGCTGCGATTTCCCCATCCGCTTCGCCACTCGCGCGTTTCTTCGCCCGCACGTTTGACGCATGGTGGCTGGTTACGCTGCTCAGTTCGCTTGCGACGTACTACCTCAGCAGGAATTCGCCCGAATTCGTTCGATGGAGCAATGTGCCTTCGAGCGGGATGCTGTTCGGTTTGCTCTGTCTGCCGGTTGCGATGATCTTCGACGCAGCGATTTATGGCGTCTTTGGAAACACGCCCGGCAAGGCAATACTGGGTCTGAAAGTGACGGGCCTCGACGGCCGGCGTTTGACCTGTACGGAGTACGCGCGGCGCAATCTGTCGGTGTGGGTGCGGGGATGGGGCCTCGGCATTCCGTTCGTGTCGCTCGTGACGATGTTTGTCCAGTACCGCACGTTACGCCGGGAAAAGCAGACCTGGTACGACGCAGAGTCCGGATTCCGGATGAACGCAACGAAGACGGGTGGGGTGCGCAAAGGCGTCTTTGGCATCGTCTTCGTGATGATTGCCTGTATCGGTCTGATCCTGAACGCAGGCCGTGACGAACGTGGTCGCCAGATTCAGGCGAATCTCGCACAGTCGGCCTATACGTGGACCAATCCTGCAACCACTGCGAGCGCGAAGATCGATGGAATCTGGAAACTCTCCGTGACACATGCTGAAGACGGTCAGCCGCTCTATACATTTACCGAAGCGTCGGGCCATGCAGCGATCGTGTTTGCACGCGAGGTCATTCCGGATGCGGGCATGAACACGTATGTTCCCGCCTACGTGAAGCACAACGCCGCAAAGACACCGTTCATGGCACCGGGTGTACGCGAGAAAGTAGACGGGCACGATAGCTGGTCCGCCGAAGGGCATCTCGCAACGAATGCGGATGTGAGGACGCGGGTGGAAGTACGCCAGATCGGCTTTTCGTTCTGGCGCGTAGTCACTGTGCAGGCGCTGCCCTACACCTATACGAACGACGCAGCGGCCACATTGCGACAACAGCTATGGGGCACGGTTGCCGGGCAATAGCCAGCCAGGCAAGGGGCCGTCAACCTGGCCCAACTGGGCGATAACCCGATTCCTTTGCGCACCGCCCACGCCAAGACCGAAGCACGACAGCGCGTTCGTATAGAGAAGGTCGTTGATGCTGGGGAAAAAGCTGCCGAGATTTTTAAGCACGTCCACCGGGTATGTTTCCCATCTGGACTCCCGCGAGAGCATGTCCCAGTCCGTACCGAACATGAGCCGCTTTGCCACATCAGGGTTCTTCGAGAAAGCCGCCTTGATCCGCTGTTTCGCGACCGTGCAGCTTTCATTCGAATTCTGGCAGTTCATGATCTGATCCCAGTAGGCGAGGTCTCCATAGAGCCGGCGCCCCTGCGGGGTTGCCATCATCTGGGCGAAGTCGCGGGGCCAGTTATTCGATGGATCGGTGGCATCGCTTTCGCCGCCACCGAAATGTGCGAGCGTTGCGATGACGGGTGTCTTCGCACCCATTTTCTTTAGCAGCGCATTCCATCCCACCGGTCCGCCAAACACATCGCTCGCATTGTCGCGACCATTTGACTCGGCCGAATGGGCCATCAGCGGGACGTTGTTGCTGGCGCACCATGAAGCGAGCCGGAACATCTTTGCATCGAGTTCGACAAGATCCGGATGCGGTTCGCTGCTCGCATAGGGAAGCGAGCTGTTCCCATAAGGATAAAACCCCGTGGGCGGGTAAATCTTGACGCCGACGAATCCAAAGTTCATCACGGCGTCTTTCACGAGCTCAAACGATGCGTCGCGGTCATTGAGGTCGGTCCATGGGTTATACGCGACGATGGGCAGCATGTACCCGCCACTCAGTTTCGACAGGAATGCGTGCAGTTTCATCTGCTCCGCCTGCGGCGACTTCGTTGCAGGCGCCAGCCAGTAATCGAAGTTGACGAATGATGCGAACATTGCATCGATACCAAACGCCGCTGCGTTTTCCGTATAGGCCCGCGTGTAGTCCCTGAGATTCATCCACCGGTACGAGAGCATATGTCCCGTGAACTCAAGCATTCCGGCGGGATTAAAGGCGTTGACGACCCCGGGCAAACCATGAAATTGACGCTCGTATTCGTTAATGCGGCGTTCCGGATCGATTGCGTTCAGGACGGTTTTTTCGTCGAAGACGGTGGGTGGGTTGAGTGGCGCAGCTTCTTCCTTGTATGTAGTGCGCATCTGTTCGATGAAGATGCCTTGTAGCATCAGATACAGCTTGTCGAGGTCTCTCGACTTCATCTGACGCGCGATCGCCGAGGCGATATTTCTGCGGTGACCGTTCGCCATATCGTCCAGAAATTTTCTGACGTTCTCGTCGCTGACGCCTTGCAACTTTTCCAGCCATTCCACGAGAAGTTGATGTTCCCGAGCGGCCGTGACGGCGAAATCGTCACGGAGGATACCGGCAACGTCGGCCAGTCCTTCTATCAGCCTGCGAACGAACGGGTTCTGGTACGCATGCCCAACGTCCTTTTTCATGAAGCCGACGACGTCTATGTCGCTCGCGTTGAACAGATGAGCGTGAACGTCAATGCAGTACGGCACCGGCTTGCTCACGTTGCCGATGCGCGAGGGCCGCAGTAAAGGGCGGATCTTCCCGGCGGGTATACCTTGCGGCGATGGCGGGAGACCGCTGGCGGTTGCCGCAGCAAAATTCCGTGACGGGAAAGCAGGGCTGCCAGCGCCCAGCAAGGCGGTGCCTGCGAGCAACTGCAATGCGCGTCGTCGGCTGATCGGCGATACCGGATTCATGGCGCCTCCTGTTGAGGACACGCGGTGGGTCACGCGAAACGCCCGGGAGGCGGTCGCTTTCCGGCGTCATGTCGCATCCCGTGACAAGCCGGCGACGCATGATCGATGTGCCGTCGGGTTACGTGCTGATGAAGGCCTGGAAAGAATAGGCCGACGGAAAACCTCGTTGTGTGCGATATCGAACCATCCTGAGCGCTCGTCGGTCCTTCACGGCACGCGCTTTGTCTCTGCACGCGCGACCGCGATATTGGTGGAACCCGGTCATATGTCCATCCTCGACCGGGTTTCGATCAGTCACGGACCTGGCGTGTCCGCGATCTGCGCGGAATCACGTTGGGCGTTTGAAGAAGTCTTTGCTTCGGCGATGGCGCGGCGTCGTCCCTGTGTTATCGATTCGCTCCGGTGGACAAGGCGCGGGCACTGGGGACGATCGATCGCAGGATTGTGCTGCGGATCGTAACTGTGATTTCGCGCTATCGGTATAGAGAAAAGATAGTCTGCTCCTACACTGGTTCTTGTCGGCGGCGCACTTCCACCCCGGAACGCGACGCTCCCAGGCTACCCAAATGGAGTTACATCATGAACAAGATCCTCGCAGCGTTGCTCATCGCCATTTCTGCTTCGGTTGCAGCGCCGGCATTCGCCAGTGGTTACGGTCCGGCACCGTTTTATCGTCCTTCAGTCGGTGCGCCGGCTTCGCAACGTGGTCAGAGCCCGCAGACAGTGGCGGCTGAGCAGCATGGTGTCGCAACGTCGGCGGAATCGTACGGTGGGGTCGTGAGCACCTCGTCGGAATCGGGTGGCCGCGAACGGGCGGAACAGGCTCGCCACATCTACGCAGGCCATTGATCGGGTGCGTTGTTCCCGCCATGTGCGACCGTTGCCGTGAGGTATCGAAATGCTGAAGATTCTGATGGGCGGAGCTTACATCGCCGCGTTAATGCTCTACCTGGCGCCGGCAATGATTGCGGATGCGCGGGGGCGTAAAGATGCGTTTGTCGTCACGATGGTCAATATACTGCTCGGATGGACGGTGATTGGGTGGTTCGCGGCGCTTGCCTGGGCCCGCCATCCGGTCAACGAGCGTCGCATGAGTTCCGTCACGAAGCGGGCACAGCGTGCGGTTGCCCGTATCACGATCGATTCGATTGTGGAGCGGGCGCACAGCCGGAGCGGCTTCGGCCTCTCGCTTCAACCTCGCCTTGTACCCGTGCCGGTGCGGATATCAGATTGGGAGCGTCGTCGGATTCGATGATCGAGTGCAGGATGCAGAGAACAGGGGCGCGTTGAAGCGCCCCTGTTGTCGTTTACGGTGTTGCCATTGTGCGACTTTGCCGGGCGCGAGTGACCGCCGACGGCAAATGCTCATACGAACCCGTCAGCCGTTGGCAATGCTGACCAGTCGCTGCTTCGATTCACCCGTCCAGCGCTTGACGGTGCCAGTATCGATGTCGAACAGATCGAGCACGCGTCCGAGCGTGTGATCGATCATCGATTCGAGACTGTCGGGCCGGGCATAAAACGCAGGCACGGGAGGGTAGATAATTGCGCCCGTTTCCGTTGCGGCCGTCATGTTGCGCAAATGTCCCAGATGCAGTGGGGTCTCGCGCACCATCAGCACGACCCGCTTGCGCTCCTTGAGCATCACGTCCGCCGCGCGCGACAGCAGTGAGCCCGTATTGCCCGTCGCGACGCCGCGTTCGGGCGCCCACGATAAGCATGCTGCAGCGTTGGGACGGGCCAGTTACCGGCCGTCACTTTGAGCGCGCGATGTGATCATTGGCACCGGACGCGCTTCCTATAGTTGCGCGTATTCCCTGGGAAGACAATCTGCGCGAGCAGATCTACGCATGTTGAAGCGAGCGGTATCATGCCGGGCTAATGGGCAGAGACGCGGTCGTATTGCGTTGCGCCAGCTCAACAAGGTGAGGACCAGCATGCCAGTACCACATGAAAAACCCCCGGCGCCCAGCCCGGCGCCAGAGAACGTCAGGCCGACGCGAATGCGTATTGCCACGCGCAATGTGCTGATGATCATCGTCGGCGTCCTTGTTTTCGCCATCGTCTCGGGCATCGTCTTATACGACACGATCCTTTACGGCGATATGGTCCCCAATTTCGGAATCGTGCTGATGCTGACTGTGCCGCTTATAGCCGGTGTAGCGTTCCGCGTCGGACTGGATGCCTGGTTGGACAGGGGGCAGTAGTGGCTGCCCGAGCCGAGGTTTGCAGGTACCCCGTCTGATCATGATTTGAGCGTTGCGTCCGTCAGGGAAATTGCCCAATACGAAACGAAGCCGACATGCAAGGAACCACGCTCGCATTTGCGGCACAGCAGCAAATCCCGCCCAATCCGCTTTTGTTATCACCGCATCCAATACTCGAATTGTTGAGCTATCGGTCTCCCCGTATATTGGCCACATAAACACTCAAGCCAATTGCAGGAGACAGCAATGAACCGTATCGATCTGGACAACCGCGTCGTCGTCATCACCGGCGGAGCGCGCGGTATCGGCTACGCCGTAGCGCAGCGGGCGTTGCAGTCGGGCGCATCCGTCGCCCTCTGGGACGTCGATGGCGAGCGTCTCGCGCGCAGCCAGCGCGAACTGGACGAGCACGGGAAGGTCACCTCCGAAGTCGTCGAGCTGACGAGCGAAGCGTCGGTCGCGCAGGCCACTGCGCGCACCGTCGAGCAACACGGCGGCATCCATGTACTGATCAACTGTGCCGGCATTACCGGCGGCAACGGCAAAACATGGGAACTCGAGCCGGACGTGTGGCGCCGCGTGATCGACGTGAACCTGATCGGCCCGTATCTGACGAGCCGCGCGATCGTTCCGCAGATGCTCAAACAGGGTTACGGACGCATCGTCAACATTGCCTCGGTCGCGGGCAAGGAAGGCAACCCGAACGCGTCGCACTATAGCGCTTCGAAGGCAGGCCTCATCGGGCTCACGAAGTCGCTCGGCAAGGAACTCGCCACCAGCAATATTCTCGTCAACGCGGTCACGCCCGCTGCGGCTAAAACTGAGATCTTCGATTCGATGGCCCAGGAGCACATCGATTACATGCTGTCGAAGATCCCGATGAACCGCTTCCTGTTGCCGGAAGAAGCGGCATCGCTGATTCTCTGGCTCTCTTCCGAAGACTGCGCGTTCAGCACAGGCTCGGTGTTCGATCTGTCCGGCGGGCGCGCGACGTATTGATGCGCGCCTGAGCCTGTCGCCAGACTGCACACCAGAAGAAGGCAGACGAGCCGGCCAGGAAGCTGGACGAATCAGGAGATACGATGAACACGATTTCCTCGACTGAGGCAGTCATCGGCAAGGTCATGTGGCGGCTCTTGCCGTTTCTGCTGCTGATGTACGTGCTGGCCTTTCTCGATCGCGCAAACATCGGCTTTGCGCAGAAGGCGCTGCAGCACGACACAGGCCTTTCGGATGCGGCGTTTGCGTTCGGCGCAGGCGTGTTCTTCGTGGGCTATGCGCTCTTTGAAGTGCCGAGCAACCTGCTGCTGCATCGCGTCGGCGCGCGCCTGTGGATGTGCCGCATCATGGTTACCTGGGGCATCGTTTCCGCGTGCATGTCGATGGTGCACACGCCGTTTGCGTTCTACACGCTGCGTTTCCTGCTTGGCGTCGCCGAGGCGGGCTTCTTTCCCGGCATCATCTATTACCTCACGCACTGGTTCCCACAATCGGCGCGTGCGCGTGCAGTTGGCGTGTTCTATTTCGGCGCACCGCTCGCGTTTATTTTCGGCAGCCCGTTATCGGGCCTGCTGCTCGATCTGCACGGGGCGCTGGGTCTCGCGGGCTGGCAGTGGCTCTTTTTGATCGAAGGCGGCCTTGCTTCGGCGGTTGGCGTGTGGGCGTTCTGGTATCTCGACAACCGTCCCTCGGAAGCCTCATGGCTCAACGATGAACAGCGCAGCGTGCTTGCAGCGGCGCTCGATGAAGACGCTCGCGAGGCAGCAGCACACGGCCCGCGCGGCGTGCTTGCCGCGCTGTGCGATCGCCGCGTGCTGGCGCTTTCGTTTATCTATCTGCTGATCCAGACCAGCGTGTACGGCGTGATCTTCTATCTGCCGCAGCAGGTTGCTGCGTTGCTCGGCACGAAAGTGGGGCTGCGCGTCGGGCTTGTCATGGCGTTGCCGTGGCTCTGCGCAGTCGCCGTCACGTGGTATGTGCCGCGTCGTGCAGACAGCACCGGAGGGCATCGCCGCTGGGCCGTGCTGCTGCTGGTGATTGCGGGTTGCGGCATTGGCCTGTCGGGATTGCTGCATAGCCCGGCGCTTGCGCTCGTTGCGCTGTGTTGCGCGGCGAGCGGCTTTATCGCGGCACAACCGCTTTTCTGGACATTTCCGACGCGGTATCTGACAGGCGCAGCCGCCGCGGGTGGCATCGCGTTGATCAATTCGCTGGGCAGCATCGGCGGCTTTATCGCGCCGACCCTGCGCACGCAGGCCGATCTGGCGTTTCCGTCGACACAGGCTGGGCTCATCGTACTGGGTGCTGCCAGTGTGCTCGCGGCACTGTTGATCGCAACGCTGTTTCGCCACGGAAAAGACAGTTCGACATCGCTCTTTCATCACCCGGTTCATCACTCCCGCTAACGCAGGCCCGGCGCGAACCGCTGCAGACCGGCGCGCCAGGCCGCACTTCAAATACGGACACTACGGAGCCCATCCTCATGGCCATGCCCACTATCCGGCACGTGCGTGCCTTCATTGTTCGCGGCGGCGGCGCCGATTACCACGATCAGGCCGACGGCCACTGGATCGACGATCACATCTCGACGCCCATGGCGCGTTACCCTGAATACCGGGAGAGCCGCCGCTCGTTCGGCATCAATGTGCTCGGCACGCTTGTCGTCGAAATCGAGGCGAGCGACGGCACGGTCGGCTTCGCAGTGACGACGGGCGGAGAGATCGGCGCGTTCATCGTCGAAAAGCACCTCGCGCGTTTTCTGGAAGGGCAGCTTGTCACCGATATCGAGAAGATGTGGGATCAGATGTACTTTGCCACGCTCTATTACGGGCGCAAGGGTGTCGTGCTCAATACGATTTCCGGCGTCGATCTCGCGTTGTGGGATCTGCTTGCCAAGGTGCGCAAGGAGCCGGTGTTCCAGCTATTGGGCGGACCGGTGCGTGACGAACTGGTGTTCTATGCGACGGGCGCACGTCCCGACCTCGCGAAGCAGATGGGCTTTATCGGTGGAAAGATGCCGTTGCAGCATGGTCCCGCTGAAGGCGAAGAAGGACTCAAGAAGAACATCGCGAAGCTGGCCGACATGCGCTCGAAAGTTGGCGACGATTTCTGGCTGATGTTCGATTGCTGGATGAGTCTCGACGTGCCCTATGCAACGCGTCTCGCGCAGGCCGCGCGCGAATACGGGCTGAAATGGGTCGAAGAGTGTTTGCCACCGGATGACTACTGGGGTTACGCCGAACTGCGCCGCAACGTGCCACGGGGCATGATGGTGTCGACGGGCGAACATGAAGCGACGCGCTGGGGTTTTCGCATGCTGCTCGAGATGCAATGCTGCGATCTGATCCAGCCGGATGTGGGCTGGTGTGGCGGCATGACAGAGTTGATCAAGATTTCGGCGCTTGCCGATGCGCACAACGTCATGGTGGTGCCGCATGGTTCGTCGGTGTACAGCTATCACTTCGTGGTGACGCGCCATAACTCGCCGTTTGCGGAATTCCTGATGATGGCGCCGAAGGCGGATCAGGTGGTGCCGATGTTCACACCGTTGCTGCTGGATGAACCGGTGCCCGTGAACGGCCGCATGAAAGTGCCTGAAACGCCGGGCTTCGGTGTGCGACTAAACCCCGAATGCGCGCTGGCGCGGCCTTATACGCACTGACCGCACGCTTATCGCCAGAACGTGGAGGAAAAGAAGTGCTGCTCAAGGACAAGGTAGTCATCGTCACAGGTGGGTCGCGTGGTATTGGTCGCGCGATTGCTGTTGCTTGCGCAACTGAAGGCGCCGATGTGGCGATCAACTTCTGGGGCGACAACGACGCATCATATGGACGCCGCTCGGCAGTTGAAGAAGTGGTGAGCGAAATCGAGGCGCTCGGGCGTCGCGTGATCGCGGTCGAAGGCAACGTCGCACAGGCGGAAACGGGCACGGAACTCGTGCGTCGCACCGTCGAAGCATTCGGCAAGGTCGACGTACTCGCGAGCAACGCAGGCATCTGCCCGTTTCACGCCTTTCTCGACATGCCGCCTGCAGTGCTCGAAGCAACCGTCGGCGTGAACCTGAACGGCGCGTTCTACGTCACTCAGGCGGCTGCGCGGCAAATGAAAGAGCAGGGCACCGGCGGCGCGATTGTCGCGACGAGTTCGATCAGCGCGCTGGTAGGCGGCGGTATGCAGACACACTACACGCCGACTAAAGCCGGCGTGCATTCGCTGATGCAGTCGTGTGCGATCGCGTTGGGGCCTTACGGCATCCGCTGCAATTCGGTGATGCCGGGCACGATCGCCACGGATCTGAACGCGGAAGATCTCGCCGACGAAACCAAGAAGGCGTACTTCGAAAAACGCATTCCGCTCGGCAGACTGGGGCGACCGGAAGATGTCGCGGACTGCGTGGTGTTTCTTGCTTCCGATCGTGCCCGCTATGTGACAGGTGCTGCGTTGCTCGTGGACGGTGGCCTGTTCGTCAACCTGCAATGAGTGTTCAATGCGCGGGAAGCGGCGCTGGAATGTGAGCCTCCTCGCGCGCAAGCGACCTTGAAACGCCGCGCAGCAGATCGACGAAATGTTCCGCGGGCTCGGCAAGCGGTTCACCCTTGCGGGTGAGAATGCCGAAACCCGGCAGGCTTTTGCCGATCTCGACGGGCAGCGCGACGAGCAGTTTGCCGCGCACGTGATCGCGTACGACGGATTCCGGCAGCATCGCAACGGCGTTGTAGTTTTCGAGGAGCTGAAGCGTCGCGAAGATCGACGCGCATTCGGTCAGGTTCACGGGCGTCGCGAGTCCGGCGCGCGCGAGTTCTTCTTCAAAGAGCACGCGGGCAGGGCTGGAAATCGGCTGCGCGACCCAGGGCCAGTCGATCAGCTCGCGAAGTGTGACCGACGTGCAGCCGGCAAGCGGATGCGCGCTGCGCACGACGAGCAGCAGCGGCTCACGCGCCAGCATCTCGAAGTTGAAGTCGTTGTGCTGCAGGGGACTTGTCAGTCGCCCAAGCGCAAGATCGATTTCGCGGCGATGCAGCAACTGCACGACCTGATCGCTGGTTTCGCCCAGTATGCGTATGTTGAGCAGCGGCCGTTCTGTCTTGAGCGCGGAGACGGCCATGGCAAGCAGATCGGGCGCCGCACCCATGATCGCGCCGACGGTCAGCTGGCCGTGACCGCCTTTACGTTTGACGTCGAGGTCTTCGGCGAAGCGGGTGAGTTCGGCGAGCGCGCGGCGCGCGTAGGCAAGCGTGACGACGCCAAGCGGCGTCGGTTGCATGCCGCGGGCGTTGCGTTCGAAGAGCAGGAAGCCGAACGCTTCCTCGATGTCGCCCAGCATGCGGCTTGCACTGGGCTGCGCGACGTTGATGGCTTCGGCGGCCTGATGGACATTGCGCGCGTCGTCGAGCGCAACGAGAAGCGCCAGGTGTTTGAACTTGAGCCTGTTGACGAGGGCGACCGTAGAAGCGTTGTGGTTCATGGACCTGTGCGATTCGGTTTCAGTATCGCCCAATCCCAACTTCGGATTGAGATGCTATCGACGCCGGAATTATAGTCGTTCCAGACGCTTCGCCCGAGAAAGCGCAGAACACAACTGGAGACACGAGGGAATGGAGACAGTGGCTTTCCGGATGATGCTCAATCCCGGCATGCGCGAAGAATATGAGCGCAGGCACCGGGAGATCTGGCCGGCGCTCGTTGACGCACTGCACAACGCCGGTGTACGTGACTACCGGATCTTCCTCGACGAAGCGACGTATCAGCTGTTCGCCGTGCTCAGCCGTCCAGCAGATCACACCATGGACCAGCTGCCCGAACTCGAAATCATGCGCAAATGGTGGGATCACATGGCGGACATCATGCAGACGGCGCCCGATCACACGCCGTTGCAGCAGCCGCTCGTGTCTGTGTTTCATCTTCCCTGAACGATCTTTAAACCGTCAACGGGCGGAGGGTATTCCATGCAAGTCGTCGACCCGCACATTCATCTGTGGGACCTGAAAACGCATCATTACCCGTGGCTTGCAAACCCGGGCGTGTCGTTCGTCGGCGATGCACGTGAGTTGAAGCACGACTATCTGATTGACGACCTGCAGGCGGATGCGCGCGATATCGAAGTGCTGAAAGTCGTGCACGTCGAAGCGAATCACGATCCGGCCGACCCGGTCGAAGAGACGCGCTGGCTGCAGGCGGTTGCCGATGCAGGTGGTTCGCGCGGCATGCCTCAAGGTATTGTTGCGGCAGTAGACCTGTCCGCACCGAACGCTGCACAGGTCCTTGAAGGCCATGCAGCGTTCGCGAACACGCGTGGCGTGCGGCAGATTCTGAACGTGCACGAAAAGCCGCTCTATGACTATATCGGCCGGCATCTGATGCGCGATCCGCTCTGGCGCGAGAACTTTTCGCTGCTGCGGCGGCACGACATGTCGTTCGACCTGCAGCTCTATCCGTCGCAGATGACGGAAGCCGCCGCGCTCGCACATGCACACCCGGGCACGCAGTTCGTCATCAATCATGCGGGAATGTTCGTGGACCGCAGCAGTGTCGAGGGCTTTCGTGCATGGCGCGACGGCATGCGCCTGCTGGCGACGTGCGAGAACGTCGCGGTCAAGATCAGCGGCCTTGCGATGTTCGACCATCGATGGACGGTTGAGAGCCTGAGGCCTTATGTGCTTGAAACAATCGACGCGTTCGGAACATCGCGCGCGATGTTCGCTTCCAACTTTCCCGTTGACAGGCTGTTCGGCTCGTATGGCGATTTGTGGAACGCGTATGCGGCGATCGTGGAAGATGCTAGCGACGCTGAGAAAGATGCGCTGTTCAGGCATAACGCCGAACGCGTCTATCGTATCTAGCGCGCTTGCCGGTTTATCGCGACGCTAAAAAAACGTCGCCTGATGGAGGAGACACGCAGTGCAGCAACAACCTTCCGGCGTACCGCGGCTTGAATTGAAGCATGCGAGCAAATCATTCGGCCGTGTGCGGGCGCTTTACGATGCGAGCCTCGCGCTCTGGCCTGGCGAAGTGCATGCGCTCCTGGGCGAAAACGGTGCGGGCAAGTCGACGCTCGTCAAGATTCTGGCCGGCGTCCATCAACCGGATTCGGGCGAACTGCGGGTGGACGGTGTTGCCCGTCAGTTCGCCACGCCTGCTGAGGCGCGCAATGCGGGCCTCGCGGTAATCTATCAGGAACCGACACTGTTCTTCGATCTCTCGATCGCCGAGAACATTTTCATGGGACGCCAGCCGGTAGACCGCCTGGGTCGCATTCAATACGATGCGATGCATCGTGAAGTGCGCGATCTGCTCGCTTCGCTGGGCGTGGATCTGCGCGCGGATCAACTGGTGCGCGGTCTTTCGATTGCCGACCAGCAGGTCATTGAAATTGCCAAGGCGCTTTCGTTGAATGCGAACGTGCTGATTATGGACGAGCCCACAGCGGCGCTGTCGTTGCCGGAGGTCGAGCGGCTCTTTACGATCGTTCGGCGTCTGCGTGAACGCGACGTCGCGATTCTTTTCATTACGCACAGGCTCGACGAGGTGTTTGCGTTGACGCAGCGCGTGACCATCATGCGCGACGGTTCAAAGGTGTTCGATGCACCCACTTCGGAAATGGATACCGCATCGATCGTCGCGAAGATGGTCGGCCGCGACCTCGAAAGTTTTTATCCGAAGGCTGACGTGAAGCCAGGCGAAGTGCGGCTCTCCGTGCGCGGTTTGACGCGTGTGGGCGTGTTCAAGGACGTTTCTTTCGAAGTACGCGCAGGCGAAATCGTTGCGCTTGCCGGGCTCGTGGGTGCCGGCCGTAGCGAAGTGGCGCGCGCGATCTTCGGCATCGATCCGCTCGATGCGGGTGAGATCCGCGTCGCAGGCAAGCCGCTGAAACCTGGCCGTCCTTCAGTGGCCGTGCAGGCGGGCCTGGCTCTCGTGCCGGAAGATCGCAGGCAACAGGGCCTTGCGCTTGAGTTGAGCATTGCGCGTAACGCGTCGATGACTGTGCTCGGCCGGCTCGTCAAACACGGCCTGATTTCCACAAAGAGCGAACGAACGCTCGCCACGCAATGGGGCACGCGGTTGCATCTCAAAGCAGGCGATCCGTCCGCGCCAGTCGGCACGCTGTCGGGCGGCAACCAGCAAAAGGTGGTGCTCGGCAAATGGCTCGCGACGAATCCCAGGGTGCTGATCATTGACGAACCCACGCGCGGCATCGACGTCGGTGCGAAGGCGGAAGTATACGGCGCGCTCGCTGAACTCGTGCGCGACGGCATGGCGGTACTGATGATTTCAAGCGAGCTGCCGGAAGTGCTCGGTATGGCCGACCGTGTGCTCGTGATGCACGAAGGGCGCATCAGCGCCGACATCCCGCGCGCCGAGGCGAACGAAGAGCGGATCATGGGCGCGGCGCTGGGCCAGTCCACGGTGAACCTGGGGCACGCAGCATGATGCGCCATTCGACAACCCCTACGCACGCGGCGCACATGCAATCCACCGAGGCGAAACATCGAACATCCGGTGCGGGAGGCCTGATCAGCACGATCGCGAAGAGTCGCGAGACAACGCTCTTTGTCGTGCTGATCCTGCTGGTCGTGGGCACTGCGCTCGCCAGGCCGCAGTTCCTCAATCTGCAGAATCTGCGCGACGTCCTCTTGAACGTGTCGATTGTCAGCCTGCTGACGGCGGGCATGACCGTCGTGATCCTGATGCGGCACATCGATCTGTCGGTCGGATCGACGGTGGGCGTGAGCGCGTACGCGGTCGGCAGTCTGTTCGTCGCGTTTCCGCACATGCCGGTGATTGTCGCGCTCGCCGCGGGGCTCGCGATCGGTCTCGTCGCGGGCGGCATCAACGCGCTGCTCGTCGCGGTGGGCCGGGTGCCTTCGCTGGTGGCAACGCTCTCGACGCTCTACATTTTTCGTGGCGCCGACTACGCGTGGGTACACGGCGGGCAGATCAATGCGACGAGTCTTCCCGAATCGTTCTCGCGGCTCGCGACGGGCGCGGTGCTTGGCGTGCCGTCGCTTGCGCTGATTGCCGCTTTCGTGCTGATCGGACTTTCGATTTATCTGAAGCAGTTTCGCGGGGGCCGCGAACACTATGCGATTGGTTCCAATCCGGAGGCCGCGCGGCTTGCCGGCGTGAGCGTCGAGCGGCGGGTGATGGCAGGCTTCCTGATCAGCGGTGCGATTGCAGGCTTTGCGGGCGCGCTGTGGCTTGCGCGCTTTGGCACCGTCGACGCAAGCACGGCCAAGGGCATCGAATTGCAGGTCGTGGCGGCAGCGGTAGTGGGAAGTGTGGCGATTACGGGCGGCGTCGGAACGATTCTTGGCGCGACGCTTGGCGCGCTGGTGCTGGGGGTGATCAGCATTGCGCTCGTTGTTCTGCACGTATCGCCATTCTGGGAGCAGGCCATCGAAGGCGCGCTGATCGTCGTAGCGATTACCGCCGATACGTTGCTCGCCCGCTCCGTCGCCAAACGCATGATGAGGAAACGCGATCATGGCTAAACCTGATTCCGCTCTCTTGACGCGCAAGCGCGAAACGCCGTTGCAGTGGGAAGTGCTGCTGGTCGTCGTGTTGATTCTGGCGTTGATTCTCGGGCGCGTGCTGTCGCCGGTATTCCTGACTTCAGCCAATCTGGGCAACGTACTTGCCGATCTCACCGAAATCGCGCTGATGGCGCTGCCGATGACGCTCATCATCGTGGCGGCGGAAATCGATCTTTCCGTCGCTTCGGTGCTGGGCGCGTCGAGCGCTCTGATGGGCGTCCTCTGGCATATGGGACTGCCGATGCCGGTCGTGATCGTGCTGGTGCTGGTGTTCGGTGCACTGGCCGGTTTGCTGAATGGTCTCGTGATCGTGAAACTGAACCTGCCTTCGCTTGCCGTGACGATCGGTACGCTCGCGCTCTTTCGCGGCCTCGCGTATGTGCTGCTTGGCGACCAGGCCGTGGCCGATTTTCCGGCCGCATATACGGCGTTCGGCATGGACACGCTGTGGTCGAGCTTTATGCCGCTGCCGTTTGTGATCGTGATTGTCTGCGCGGTGGTCTTCACCGTGTTGCTGCAGGCCACGGCCTTTGGGCGCAGCCTTTACGCAATCGGAGCCAATTCCACGGCGGCTTCGTTTTCTGGCATCGACGTCGCGAGGATCCGTTTGCGTCTGTTCGTTACATCGGGTGTGCTGAGCGCACTCGCAGGCATCGTGTACACGCTGCGCTTTACGAGCGCCCGCGGCGATAACGGCGAAGGTTTCGAACTGTCGGTTATCGCAGCGGTGTTGTTTGGCGGTGTGAGCATCTTTGGCGGACGCGGCTCGATGTACGGCGTGCTGCTGTCGCTGCTGATTGTCGGCGTGCTGAAGAATGCGCTGACGCTCGACGACGTATCCAGCGAAACGCTGACTATCGTAACGGGTGTGCTGTTGCTCGCATCGGTACTGATTCCGAATCTGGTCGCACGCTGGCGCGCGATGCGCGACCGGCGCTTCATCGCCCGCTCGGGTTGATTACGCAGTAGCTGGATGACACACGGAAATTTGACATCAGGACGATCAACAACCCCGGGTATAAAAGAGCCGGGACTATAACCAGGAGACTTGCCATGAGAAGACCCCTTCGTTGCGCGGGCGCGGCAGCGCTATGTGCAGCACTGCTAGGCCTGAGCTGTGCGGCGGGCGCGGCCGATGTCAAAAGCGGGCTGAAAATCGCCTTTCTGCCCAAGCAGATCAATAACCCGTACGAAGTCATCGCCGATGACGGTGGCATGGCCGGCATCAAGGAATTCAACGGTATCGGCAAGGTGGTCGGACCTTCGGACGCAGGTGCATCGTCGCAGGTGCAGTACATCAATACGTTGATCACGCAGAAGCAGGATGCGATCGTCATCGCCGCGAACGATGCGAACGCGGTCGTGCCGTATCTGAAGAAAGCGATGTCGCAGGGCATCAAGGTCGTGACGTTCGATTCGGACACGGCACCTGAAGGACGCCAGCTCTTTGTGAATCAGGCTAACGCCGAAAGTATCGGACGTGGCCAGATTCAGCTCGTCTCGAAGCTGATGGGCGGCGAAGGTGAATTCGCGATCCTGTCGGCAACGCCGAACGCAACCAACCAGAATACCTGGATCAAATGGATGCAGGATGAGCTGAAAAAGCCGGAGTATTCGAAACTCAAGCTGGTGAAGATTGCGTACGGTAATGACGACGACCAGAAATCGTTCGTCGAGACGCAAGGTCTGCTGCAGGCGTATCCGAACCTCAAGGCGATCGTCGCGCCGACGTCGGTGGGTATTGCGGCTGCAGCACGCTACATCTCGACTTCGTCGAGCAAAGGCAAGGTCGCGGTGACGGGCCTCGGCACGCCGAACCAGATGCGCGCGTTCGTCAAGAACGGTACGGTCAAGGCGTTCCAGCTGTGGGATCCGGGTCAACTCGGTTATCTCGCCGCTTTTGCTGCTGCGAACCTCGCGTCGGGCACGATTACGGGCAAGGAAGGCGAATCGTTCGAAGCGGGCAAGCTCGGCAAGCGCACGATCGGTCCTAAGGGCGAAATCATCCTTGGACCGCCGACGACGTTTGACGCAAGCAATATCGACAACTTCAACTTCTGACGGTACGGCGATACGCCTGAACGCTTGACGGTTCAGGCGTAAGCGCCCAGCTGCCTGGCAAAGCGTCGCGCGCATTCGAGTCCGAATGCCGTTGGCGCGATGCCGCGGTCATGCAGCACTTCAAATCCCATACGCCATGCCGCAATCCGCTTGCCATAGCAGGTCAGCGCGTCGAGCGACTGCATCACGAATACGATCGCGGGCAATATCTCTGCATAGAGCGCCTCTGCTCGTACTTCATCGCCGGCCGCAAAAGCGCGTTGAATGACGATCTGTCTGTCGAAGGTGTCCGGCGCCACGATGAGGCCCGCGCAACCCGCGCGCAGATTGTCGATGAGTTCCTGACCGCCGCGACCGTTGAAAACGGGAAGCGGATTTCCATGCGCGCGCAGCTGGTCGATGGTGTTCCTGATCGTAATGGCGGGTCCTTCGCCCTTGAGCCAACGAAAGTTCTGGCGTAGTTGCGCGAGTTCGACGATGGATTCTGCCGACAGCCCGACACCCAGATATTCCGGCGCGTTCTGTATTCCTGTTGGCGCTTCTACGCGCTGCATGACGTCGGCGAAAAAATCGAAGTAGAACGATTCGGGTTCGGTACGTGTGGAGGGCGGTTGCAGGATCAGCCACGACGCGCCACGCGTGACGGCGTAACCGGCAAGGGCGACCTGTGCATCGACTGTGTCTCCTGTGATCGTGACGGCGAGCGGCACGCGTCCCGCGATGTCCTCGCAGGCCCAGTCGATGACCTGATGTTTTTCGGCGAGCGACATGCGATGCACTTCGGTGGCGAGGCCCAGTATCACGACGCCAGGTGCACCCGCGTTGATCGTCGCTTCGACCTGTGCGCGCATTGCATTGCGGTCGAGCCGGTTCGATTCGTCGAAGTAAGCGTACAGCACGGGCCAGATTCCGCCTGGCGGTTGCGGATCGATTGCCTGCATGGGTATGGTCCTTTGCGGCGTATGTGAGTGGGCGCCTAGTGCGAGTCGCGTGGTACGGGCGCGCCGCTCGATCCCACGAGGAAGTCCAGATCGGCGCCCTGATCCGCCTGCAGGACGTGTTCGACGTAGAGCTTGTAGTAACCGCGCTTCGGCGAATCAGGCGCCTGCCATTCGGCTCGGCGACGCGCGAGTTCTTCGTCGGAA
>NZ_CAJQZC010000016.1 GCF_907164555.1 Paraburkholderia saeva | reverse complement strand
TCCACCCCCCCCCCCCACACTATTATGTCTACGCCTCCCCACCCGGGGGCGCCCCCCGGCGGGGGGTGGGGGGGGCCCCCCGCCGCAACACGAACTGTGCTGGAGATGAACTGACATGACGCAGCAATCCACTGTCGCGCGCACTGCGTTCGGCGATCTGGCACCCGCGCTCGCGGATTACACCGACCGGGTCCTCTTCGACGACGTCTGGCAGCGCCCCGGCCTTTCGCCGCGCGAGCGCAGCCTCGTCACCGTCGCGAGCCTCGTCGCGCTTTATCGCACCAACGAACTGCCTTATCACCTCGGGCGTGCGCTCGATAACGGCATCACGCGTGACGAGCTGATCGAGACGATCACCCACCTCGCGTTTTACTCGGGCTGGCCCACGGCCAGTACTGCGCTCGGCATCGCGCGGCGCGTTTTCGAAGAACGCGCGGCCTGAGACGTCAGCGCCCACCCGGGAACTTCCGCAACACTTTCTGGCGCAGGTACAGCCTGCATGGAGCATCAAGAATGGATTACCGCTATCTGGGTCGCAGTGCGCTCAAGGTTTCGCCGCTGTGTCTCGGCGCGATGATGTTCGGCGGCGAGACCGACGAGGTCACATCGAAGCGCATCATCGACAAGGCATACGATCAGGGCGTCAATTTCATCGATACGGCCGACGTCTATCACGCTGGCCGCTCCGAGGAAATCGTCGGACGCGCAATTGCCGAGCGGCGCGACAACTGGGTCGTCGCCACGAAATTCGGCTATCCCACATCGCAGGGTCCCAATGAACACGGGCAATCGCGCAAGTGGATCATCCAGTCCGTCGAAGCGAGCCTGAAGCGCCTTGGTACGGACTACATCGATATCCTGTACTTTCACCGCGCGCTCACCGAAGCGCCGCTCGAAGAAGGCGTGCGCGCCGTCGGCGATCTGATCCGTCAGGGCAAGATCCGCTATTTCGGCGTGTCGAACTTCAAGGGCTGGCGTATCGCCGAAATCGCGCGCATCGCCGATCAGCTCGGCATCGACCGGCCCGTCGCGAGCGAGCCGCTCTACAACATCGTCGATCGCACCGCGGAAGTCGAGCAGTTGCCGGCGGCCTCGCATTACGGCCTTGGCGTCGTGTCTTACAGCCCGCTCGCGCGCGGTGTGCTGAGCGGCAAATATGCGGCCGACGCGTCGCCTCCCGCGGACTCGCGCGCAGGTCGCGGCGACCGGCGCATCCAGCAGACGGAATGGCGCCCGGAATCGCTCTCGATCGCGCAAACCATCGCCGCTCACGCGGTACAGCGCGGCACGACCTCGATTGCGTTCGCACTCGCCTGGGTGCTCAGAAACCGGCTCATCAGCGCGACGATCGCGGGTCCGCGCACTGAAGCGCAGTGGGACAGCTACGTCGAGGCGCTGAAGCTGCAACTCGGCCCCGACGACGAAAAACTCGTCGACAGCCTCGTGACGCCGGGTCATGCGTCGACGCCTGGCTACACCGATCCGGGCTATCCGGTCGAAGGACGGCGGGTGGTCTAGCCGGGCGACGGGGGTGGAATGTCGCCCTCGTCGCCATCGAAACCGCCCTGCAGGAGATCAAGATGGTCGGCGATAGCTATCCAGCGCACATCCAGCAGCGCGTCGATCGCTGATTTACCGGGTGCGTTTCGCGGGCCGGCGCGACATGCTTCGTGCCGGCCGCCTCAATTTGATCCGCACCCGCAGCAGGATATTTTCACCGTGCCAATGAACCACCCGAGAACCATTGACGCCGGCCCTCGCGTTGACGACGTGCACAGCCTGCGGATACTCGCGATCCTGAGCGTCTTGATGGCGTTCGCATGCTGCTCGCGTTCGACGCGAGAACCAGCTGGGCGGCCTCATGGGCCTCGTGATTCCACTCTTTCTCTTCGTATCCGCCGCGGGCTTTATCGTGGCCAACTCGATTGCCGGCGCGCTGTCGAGTTATCCCGAACGTGCAGGCGCAGTGTCGGCATGGATCGGTGCAATCCAGTACGGCACGGGCATCGTGGGCTCCGCAATGGTCGGCATCTTCGCGGACGGCACGCCCTGGCCGATGGGTTGGGTCATTGCGCTTTCCTGCATCGGCAGCCTGCTTTGTGCGCTGTGCCTTGTACTGGTTTCTCCTGCGACCACCCGCGAAGTCACGGTTACCAGCTGAGACCGGCATCACACGCACTCGCTGTAACATTGAAGACGGTGTCGCCATGCACGGGCGACCACTCCAGACATGCAACAGGAAGCAGTGTGAAAAATGGCCGACATGCACAATGACCTGATGGAACTGCGCGAACTGATTCGCGAGTTTGTGAGCGAACGCGACTGGGACAAATTCCACACACCCAAGAATCTCGCGACGGCGCTCAGTGTCGAGGCGAGCGAATTGCTGGAGCCATTCCAGTGGCTCGTATCGGGCGAGAGAAGCGAGTTGAGCGATGCGAAGCTCACGGCCATCCGTCATGAAATGGCGGACGTGCTCGTGTATCTCGTGCGTCTCGCAGACAGGCTCGACGTCGATCTCTTCGCCGCCGTGCTGGAAAAGATGGCGATCAACCGCACAAAATATCCCGCCGACAAGGTGCGTGGCGACGCCCGCAAATACTCCGAGTACGACGACCACGGATAACGCCCGCGCACAGTCTCGTGCCATTGCTGGACATCACACATGCATGGCGACGAAGCCCGGCCCGAAAGTCGCGTGCTATGCTTGATCGTGCAACGAAGCTTCGCGAAACGGACCCCGAAGCGCGTCGACCGTGCGTCGGATATGACGTCAAACGCTGTACAGGTCGTCGCGGGAACAGGCCAGCCAAAAGCGCAATTGCCAACCATGGACTATCGTCATCTGCAGCAGGGCAAGAGTCTGCATGGCCGCATCGTGCAGGACCTCGGCATGGATATCGTGGGCGGCAAGGTGCAGCCAGGCCAGCGGTTGCCCGCCGAAACGACGTTGTGCGAACGCTATGGCGTGAGCCGCCCCGTGTTGCGCGAAGCGACACGTGTGCTCGTTGCGAAAGGGCTGGTTGTCTCGAAGCCGCGTGTCGGTAGCGTCGTCAAGCCGCGCGCGGAATGGCACATGCTCGATCCCGATGTGCTGTACTGGACGATCAACAGCGTGCCGGAAGGCGAATTCTTCAGTTCACTGCTGACAGTGCGCCGCATCATCGAACCCGCTGCCGCTGCGCTTGCCGCAACCTCGGCGACAGGCGAAGACCTCGCGCGCATCGCGTCCGCCTACGCGCAGATGGAAAATGCCGAGACCCCCAGCGCGTTACTGGTCCCGGATCTCGAGTTTCATCGCGCGATCATGGCCGCCACGCACAACGATCTGCTGGCCTATATCGGCAACATGCTTTCCCTTGCGCTATCGGAATCGATCAAGCTGACAAGCCGGCATCCCGACACACACGCGCTCTCACTGCCCCGCCACAAGGCAATCCTCACCGCGATCCAGAGCCGCGATGCGCTCGGTGCGCGTCACGCGAGTCTCGTCCAGCTCGACAACGCACGCGCCGACGCGGAGAGCATTCTGGAAATCGCCAGCCACCACACCGCCTGATTCACGCTCAGCGCCGGCTGCACGATATCAGTCAGATCAATGCGAATGGCGCGGCACGTCGGCGCCCCGGCAACCCACCAGAAAATCGAAGTCGCATCCCTGATCAGCCTGCAGAACGTGTTGGACGTACAGATGCCGGTAGCCGCTGGCATCGGCGGGATCGTCCTTGCGCGTCGTGGTCCATGCCGCGAGTCGCGCCGCCAGTTCTTCGTCGCTGATGTCGAGATGCAACTGCCCCGCATCGCAGTCCACTTCGATCCAGTCGCCGTTCTGAACCACGGCAAGCGGGCCGCCTGCGCGCGCTTCGGGCGCCACGTGCAGCACCACCGTTCCATACGCAGTACCGCTCATCCGTGCATCGGAAATGCGCACCATGTCGGTCACGCCCGCTGCGAGCAGTTTGGGCGGCAATCCCATGTTGCCCACTTCGGCCATGCCGGGATATCCCTTCGGGCCGCAGTTCTTCAACACCAGCACGGAATCGGCCGTCACGTCGAGGTCGGGTGCGCCGATGCGCGCCTTGTAGTCCTCGAAGTTCTCGAACACGACAGCGCGCCCACGATGTTTGAGTAGCGCTGGTGTCGATGCGGAAGGCTTGAGCACCGCGCCGTTCGGCGCTAGATTGCCGCGCAGCACGTACAGCCCGCCATCCGGAAACACGGGCTGGTCGAGCGGGCGGATCACGGCGTCGTTGTAAAGCGGCGCGTCCTTGCAGTTGTCCCAGAGCGACCGCCCGTTTGCCGTCAGCGCATCCGGATTCGGCAACAGGGCTGCCTCGCCAAGCCTGCGCACCACCGCCGGCAGGCCGCCCGCGTAATAGAACTCCTCCATCAGATAGCGCCCCGACGGCTGCAGGTCGACAAGCGTGGGCGTGCCGCGGCCGATGCGTGTCCAGTCGTCGAGTTCGAGGCTCACGCCGATGCGCCCCGCAATCGCCTTCAGATGGATCGCCGCGTTCGTCGAGCCGCCAATCGCGGCGTTCACACGAATCGCGTTTTCGAACGCTGCACGCGTAAGCAGTTTCGAGAGCCGCAGGTCGTCGAGCGCCATCTCGACGATACGCATGCCAGACATGTGCGCAAGCACATAGCGACGGGCATCCACAGCGGGAATCGCCGCGTTATGCGGCAACGAAACGCCGAGCGCTTCGGCCATGCACGCCATCGTCGAAGCCGTTCCCATCGTGTTGCACGTGCCTGCCGAGCGCGACATGCCGGCTTCAGCCGACATGAAGTCGTGCAGCGAGATCTTGCCCGCCTTCACCTGCTCGCTCAATTGCCAGACGATCGTGCCCGAACCGATATCGCGGCCCTGATGCTTGCCGTTGAGCATGGGGCCGCCAGTCACGACAATCGCTGGCACATCGCAGCTTGCCGCGCCCATTAAAAGCGCCGGCGTGGTCTTGTCGCAGCCGACCAGCAGCACGACCGCGTCGACCGGATTACCGCGTATCGACTCCTCGACATCCATGCTCGCGAGATTGCGCGTCAACATGGCGGTGGGACGCAGGTTCGATTCGCCGTTGGAAAACACGGGGAACTCGACCGGAAAACCGCCTGCTTCGAGCACGCCGCGCTTGACGTGTTCGGCGAGCTTGCGGAAATGCGCATTACAGGGCGTCAGCTCGGACCACGTATTGCAGATCCCAATAATTGGCTTTCCGCCAAACTCATGATCGGGAATGCCCTGGTTTTTCATCCAGCTCCGGTACATAAAGCCGTTTTTGTCGGCTGTACCGAACCATTGGGCAGAGCGTAGTGGACGCTTTCCTTTATTCATGCCCCCTCTCCTCCTCGAAGCTACCTCGATAGTAATACTATTTAAGTGGCACATCGTGAAGATCATTCCGACGCGGCGCAGCGTCATAAACGTGCTGCGCTGCACCGCCTTTAGCGCCCTGGAACTGTGTACGGGATGTCCGCGTTAATTAGTCCGACTAGTTAAGGGTATACATCGATTAATAGGTAAAAGGGCGTGATATAGGATTTTTGGCAACGCCGTCATGCGTGCTCGCGTGCCCGCGGGGTTCATTCTGGAAGTGATGCCCGGCTACGGTGCTTTTCCGGCCTGCGCCGTCATGCACAGTGAAGTGTCTAAAAACTGAAAGACAGGAGACTGAGATGGCGCACGAAAAGGAAGACAACGATGAAGTCCAGGGGATGCGTCGCGGGCTGCTGCAGGGTGCGGGGCTCTCTGCTGCACTTGCACTGCTGGGCGGCGTAGGTGGCGCGATTACGCCGGCGCAGGCGGCTGAAGGCGGCTCCTTTCCCGCGCATAAAAAGTGGAAGATCGTTTTCGTCAACCACGTCACGACGAATCCGTTTTTCGTGCCGACGCAATATGGCATTCAGGACGCGACGGCCATGTTCGGCATGGATTATCAGTGGACCGGTTCCGCTAACGCCGACATCGCCGAAATGGTGAATGCGGTCAACGCCGCCGTTGCCGCCAAGGCTGACGCGATCGCCGTGCCGATCGTCGATCCCAAGGCATTCGACAAACCAATCCAGGCCGCGCTCGATGCCGGCATTCCAGTGTTTGCCTATAACGCCGATGCGCCTTCCGGCTCGACGAATCCGCGCCTCGCCTACATCGGACAGGACCTGTATCTGTCGGGCTATCAGATGGGCGAGCGTATCGTGAGCCTCATCGATAGCGGTCTGGTTGCGCTCTTCATCGCTACGCCTGGCCAGCTCAACATCCAGCCGCGGCTTGACGGCGCGGTTGCCGCAATCAAGAAGTCCGGCAAGAAAATCGACGTGCAGACGATCGCAACCGGCGCGACCGTCAACGAAGAACTGTCGAAGATCAAATCGTTCTATCTCGGCCATCAGGATCTCAAGGGCATGTTCGCCGTCGATGCGGGCAGCACGCAGGGCGTTGCCGAGGTCATGAAGGAATCCGGTCTGCCGGCGAAGGGTGTGCATGGCGGCGGCTTCGATCTGCTGCCACGCACGGTCGACCTGATCCATGACGGCTTCCTCGATTTCACAATCGACCAGCAGCCTTATGTTCAGGGTTTCTATACCGTGCTTGAGGCGTTCGTCTTCCTCGCGTCCGGTGGACTCGTCGGGCCTGCCAATATCAACACGGGTCTGAAGTTCGTCACGAAGGGTTCGGTGGATCCTTACCTCACCACTTCGACGCGCTACGAGGGCAAAAGCACTAAAGCCCAGATCGTGCCACGCACAGGTGCGATCAAGGGGTGACGTCATCCGTGACGGATCCCACTTCATCCGCCAAACGCCCGAGGCGCTGGTCAGGCGCGCTCGGGCGTTCCAGCGAAATTCGCATCTTCGCGGTTGCGCTCATCCTTTGCATTTACTTTGAAACCCTCAATCACGACTTTCTGCTGACGAGCGCAAGTCTGCAGAATCTCTCGCAGTTCATTGCGCCTGTCGCGATCATCGCGTTTGGCGAAATCATGCTGATGATCGGAGGCGAGATCGATCTCTCCGCCGGGATGGTGTTTGCATTTGCACCGTTCATCATGCACTTCACGCACGAAGAAGGTGTGCCCGCCTGGCTTTCGTTAATGACGGGCGTGTTTGCCGCGGGCGTGGTCGGCCTGATAAACGGCGCGGTCACGGTGTATCTTCGCATTCCGTCTTTTGTCACGACGCTAGGCACGCTGTTCTTTGTCAACGGTCTCACGCTGACGATTTCGCGCGGCACGCCGGCTTCGCCGCCAGAGGATGCCGCCTTTGCCGCATTCATGGGTGGCTGGGGCTATAGCGAAATCATCTGGACAATCGGAATTGCCGCGATGATGCACGTGCTGCTTCGTCACACGCGCTGGGGATTGCATACGATCGCGTCTGGCGCCAACCCGCTAGGTGCAAGTGAAGCCGGCATACATGTGCGGCGTCTCAAGCTCGGCAATTTCATCATTGCCGCATTGCTTGCGGGTTTTACCGGCATTCTGGAAGGCTTTCGCATTACGTCGATCGATCCGCAGGCAGGCGGCAACCAGATCATGTTCCTCGCGGTTGCCGCGGCCGTGATCGGCGGCACACCGCTAGCCGGCGGCTCGGGCACGATCATCGGCGGCCTGATTGGCGCCGCGGTGCTTGGCATCCTGAACGACGGCTTCACGCTCATCGGCATCAACGCGTTCACGTTCAACATGATTCTGGGTGCCGCGATCCTCGGCGCGATGATCTTCAACATTCACGTCGTTCGTCTCGCGCGCAAGGGAGAGTTGTGATGGTCGACGCGATCGAGGCGCTGCGCGGCGAAGATATCGTCAAGCGTTTCGGCGCGGTCACCGCGCTCGATGGCGTTTCGCTCACGCTAAGACAGGGCGAGATTCTCGGCGTGCTCGGCGACAACGGCGCGGGCAAATCGACACTGATCAAGATACTCACGGGGTTTCATCAACAGACCTCCGGCAGGCTCTTTGTGGCCGGCGCGGAAACGCTGCTGCGCTCCGTCGATCATGCACGCTCGCTTGGCATCGAATGCGTGTACCAGGACCTCGCGCTCGCCAACTCCCTGAGCATCTATCACAACATGTTCCTGAACCGCGAGATCATCCGTCGCGGTCCGTTCAGGCTGTTGAACAACCGCGCCATGCGCGCCCGCGCCGCGGAATGTCTCGAAGAAATTGGTGTGAATGTTCCTTCGGTCGATCTGCCGGTCGAGCAGCTTTCCGGAGGACAGCGGCAGGCAATCGCCGTTGCGCGCGCGGTCAATTCGAACGCGAAGATACTGTTGCTCGACGAACCGCTCGCCGCAATGGGCGCGCGCGAAGCAGCACTGATCATCGACCTGATCCTTCGGCTGAAGGAAAAAGGTGGGCTGTCGATCATCATGATCATGCACAACTACGCACAGACGCTCGATATCGCCGATCGTGTGATGCTGATGCAGCGTGGCCGCGTGACCTATCAGCGGGAAGCCGCGAGTACGTCTGTTGCGGAGTTGATGGATATCGTGCGCCGCGAGTATCGGGCAATGCGCGCGACGACAGACTGACTGAAATCCGTTTTACGTCTGCGCTGAGCGGAACGGAGCAACATCCTCCCTGCCGTTGCACGCCGCAATACCTTTCCGCCTCTCTATCAGCAATTCGCGCTTCCGAATCGCCAGTCATCACAGTGTGCGAACTGGCGATCATGTCGGCACGGCTTGCCCGGGGCCGCCCAGACCTGACGCCACCGCTGCCGACACACCCAGGCGCGCCAGAATACGCGCGTAATCTTCAGGGGTGTCCATATCGATCGTGAACCGGTCATGCGTGGCTTCATGCGCAATGACGTCATCGGGATGCTCGTCAATCAGTTTTCGACACCCCGGATTGACGTGTCCACTGATGACCTCGGCCGCGTAGCTCGCGGAGAAAGCCACCGGATTCCCGCGCTGCCCCCTGAAAAATGGAACCAGAATCGATCCGCGCGGCATCGCGGCAAATGCGTCGATCACTTCGCGATAGTCCGCTGCGTCGAGCAGCACCTGATCCGCGAGGCATACCATCACTACGTCGCAGGGCGCACCGAGTGCCGCGACCCCGGCCGCAACCGACGTCATCTGTCCTTCTTCGTAGCGCGGATTGCTCTGGAACGTAACCCGCATGCCATCGAGCGCGTCCATCACGGCACGTCCCCTGAACCCCGTCACGACCACGATCTCCTCGGGTTGGGCTCCGGCGATTGCGCTCACCGTGCGCCGGATGGCAGGCTGTCCGCCGACCGGGAGCAGCAACTTGTGCTGGCCCTGCATCCGGGATGACAGTCCGGCAGCCAGCACGACCGCCGAGAACGTGGGTACATGCCGGGATGTGGCGACTGTCCACGCGTCGTTCATATCTTCTCCCCGGGCTGCACACCACGGGCTATCGCCAGATATTTGCCCGGTTCGCGTTCGAATTCGACTTTGCAACCGTCGCAGCAAAAGTAGACGCGCTCCCCATCACAATCAATCACATGTCTTGCTGAAGCGATATCGACCCACATGCCGCACACGGGATTGCGATAGCGTGCCGGCGACAGCTCGGCCGATGCCATCGCCTCGCATGGCGGCAGAACGGGCACCGCTTCGGCCTCTGTGACAAGCGACGCGGACACCGCATGCTCCAGTTCGCGCCGAAGGGTCACCAGCCCTGCCACAGCACCCAGCGCAATCTCCTGCGGAGTGTGTGCGTGGATCGCGGGCCCGGCGGGTGCATGGAGTGCCGCAAGCCGCGCGGGCCCAATCCCGCGCGCGCGCATTGCTTCGTGCAACGTCTCTGCCTTGCGCCTGCTGGCAACCAGCAGCACGGCCGCTGCCGTGCTGCGCAACGCGGCTTCGAGTGCATCCTCATCGCTGTCGCCCTGGGTCGCCACCAGGATGAGTTGCGGCGCGACCGTGTCGAACACGCTTGCGTCGAAGCCGTGGATCACCCGTGGCAAACCGAGCGCAACCAGGGGCGCTGTCACGCTGGCCGCGGCGTAGACGCGAAACCCGACGCGCTGCGCCAGTACGCAGGCTTCCAGAGCCGTGGGCGTCGAGCCAAGAACGATTACCGGCGGCGCGGGCACCACCGGTTGAATGAAGAGCTCCATCGCGCCGTTGCTCGCGCACGGCATGGCGTGTGCCTCGACATCGGCCTCCGGTGCCGCCTGCTCGTTGCTGATGCGCACGCGTTTCGGCAACCCCGCGCGGATCGCCTGCTGCGCCGCCTGGATCACAATCATTCGCGAGCAACCGCCACCGATCCAGCCGTGCAGTTCGCCGTCGCGCTCAACGAGTGCCTGTGCACCGACCCACGTGGAAGTGGGTGGCGCCGCGCGAATCACCGTCACCACCGCAAACGGCTCAGCCTGCTCAATCAGCCGTTGCTCGAGTTGCAGAAGGGTATCGTCGTTCATTGCAAGACGGACAGCACTTGTGGCAGCACGCGCTCAAGACTTGCGAGATCGCGTGCGCCGGCCAGCAGATCGATATAGGGCATCGCCACCTGCATGCCAACGCTTGACGGTGTGAAGTCGGACCGGGTCGCGAGCGGATTCAGCCAGACCACGCACCGACAGCGGCGCCGGATTCTGGCAAGCGCCTGCTGCAGGCGTCCAGGTTCGCCGGCGTCGTAGCCGTCGCTGACGACCACCACGGCCGTGCGCGAATGCAGCAGTCGCGTGGCATGCTGCTGGTTGAATTCGTCGAGACTGTCACCGATTCGCGTGCCACCTGCCCATCCCGCCGACAGCAGTTGAAGGCGCTCCTGTGAACGCCACGGATCAGGATCGCGTAGCGCCTGCTCGACACCCACCAGCCGCGTATGGAAGATAAAGCAATGCACGTCGGAAACCCGTGCAGTCAACACACGCGCAAGCCTCAAATAGAAAAAGCTGTACATACTCATTGAGCGGCTCACATCCAGCAGCAGCACGATGCGCGGCCGCAGGCGGCGCTTCTGCCGCCATGCCAGGTCGAGTGGCTGACCGCCGGTCGATACGCTGCGCCGAATCGTCCACGCCATGTCGACGACGCGGCCGGTGTTCGCACGACGTTCACGGCGCACCTGAATACCCTGCAGGCGCTGGGCGAAACGACGGATCGCTGCGTCAATCGAAACGAGGTCGTCAGGCTGGTTGAGATGCCGGAAGTCCGCATGGGCCAGCGAAACGTCGCCTGATGCACCCTGTTCGGCGGCATCGCCATTCGAGGACGCCGGATCATCGCCGCCCGTGGTCAGCGACAACGGCATACCCTCGCTCGCGTCACGTTGTCCGTCCGCCATATTCCGCTCGATAAGGCCCCTGCCGCCGGTGCGCGTTTCGACCATTTTGCGGCGATTGGGCCGCTGGAACCAGGCGTCGAACAGTGCGTCGAAACGCCGCCATTCTTCCGCGCGTGAACACAGCACCGCTCGCAGGCTCCAGCGCAGCAGTTCGCTGTCCAGCTGACCCATGCGCTGCGCAACCTCCATCGAGGCGGCCACGTCGGCGCTGGTCACGCGAAAATCGTTGGCGCGCAGCCATTCGGCAAAGCCGGTATAGCGGGCGATCAGGACCGCTTCGAGGCTCAATGGAGATGCGCGATCCGCGGCGCACTGGATACCGGTCAACATGCCGCCACCAGTTTCTCGACAACCGGCCGGCTCAAGCCGGCCTGATCTTCACGCGTCTTGATGAGCGCCGACAGTGAATTCATGATCTGTTCGACGCCATCGGCATCAATCGCGCTCACGCCAAGACGCAGGAGCGCGGCTACCCAGTCGAGCGTTTCAGCGAGTCCGGGCCTTTTTTGCATGTCCATCTGTCGCACCGACTGCACGAATTCGACAATCTGCCGTGCCAGCTTCTCCGGCACGTCGGGCACCTGGGTGCGCACGATCAGCAACTCCACTTCGAAGTCCGGATAGTCAACATACTGGTACAGACAGCGGCGACGCAGCGCATCGGAAATCTCGCGCGTTGCGTTGGACGTCAGAATCACGAAAGGCCGCTCGACGGCCCGGATCACGCCCAGTTCCGGAATCGACAACTGGAAATCGGAGAGAAGTTCCAGCAGATAGGCTTCGAACGCCTCATCGGTACGGTCGATTTCATCGATCAGCAAAACCGGCGCGGGCGTCGTCGTGATCGCTTCGAGCAGAGGTCGTTTGAGCAGATAGCGTTCGGAAAAAATATCCTGCTCCTTGTCGCGTACCGGCCGCTCGTCCTGTTCCAGCAATTTGATGGCCAGCAACTGGTGCTGATAGTTCCATTCATACAGTGCGGAATGCACATCGAGACCTTCATAGCATTGCAGCCGGATCAGACGCGTGCCTAAAAGCCGCGCAAGCGCCTTGGCCACTTCCGTCTTGCCGACTCCGGCCTCGCCTTCCAGCAGCAGCGGGCGACGCATCTCCATCGTCAGCAGCAAGGTGGCAGCGAAGCTGGGCCGCGCGATGAAACCATGCCGCTGCAGTTGCTGCTGCAGGCCAAGAACGTCGTTCATCCGGTCGGTCGCCATGGGTGCCTCGACGTTCAGGCCGTCTTGCGGGAAAAAATGTCCCGCAGCCAGTCGCGCAACACAGCCCAGGCAAACGCCAGACCGTTCAGTTCGGCTTGCGACTTGTCGCGCCCGGTCGCCGCGGGCGCAACGCCGGGATCGGACGACGGCATCGCGGTCTGCTCCGTCTGTGGCACCTGCAGCGTCTGCAGCCGCGCCGCGAAGTTCGCCACGAACTGCTTGAGCATCTGGTCCGCGACGGGCCCCATCAAACGTCCGCCAAGCGCGGCCGCCTTGCCGCTCATCGTCACCTCGCTCCTGCCGGTCAGCTCGCACGTCTCGCCGGCGGCCTGCACCGCGGCGACAAGATCCATCGATGCCGCCGAGCTGCCCGTCAGATCCGCGCCCTTGCCCACCAGATGCAGGCTGCGTGCAACAGCATCGAGATTCACCACCTCGATGTCGCCCTTGAACGACATCGTGGCGGGTCCGAGCCGCACGATAATCGTCCCCTTGTAATGGGTCGCGTCAATGCGTCCGGTAATCTGTGCGCCCGGCATGCAGCCGGCAACCGCCTCAATGTCTTGCATAAGCTGCCAGGCGCTATCCGCCGTGGCAGCGAGAGGAAACACTTTTTCCAGTACGACTTTCATCGAATCATCCCTGGCGTGTGCCTGGACGATGTGCGCCCAGACAGCGGTCTATGGCGCGCTATTACCTCGTCAACCCAAGCGAGCGGCTTTGCTGCCACACGCGGTAGGCGTTATGCGGCATGTTCATGTGCGTCACACCGAGATGCGCAAACGCATCGACCATCGCCGATGTGAAACATGGAATCGAGCCGACGTGCGGCGATTCGGCCACACCCTTCGCGCCGATCGGATGATGCGGCGATGGCGTGACCGTGAAATCAGTCTCCCAATGCGGGGTCTCCGCTGCCGTCGGCACGAAGTAATCCAGCAACGTGGCGCCCAGCAGATTGCCGGATTCGTCGTAAGGCATTTCCTGTCCCATCGCGACGGCGAAACCTTCCGTGAGGCCGCCGTGAATCTGTCCTTCGATGATCATCGGATTGATCCGCGTACCGCAATCGTCAAGCGCATAAAAGCGGCGCACGCGCGTTTCGCCCGTAAAGCGATTCACATCGAGCACGCAGACGTAAGCGCCAAACGGGAATGTGAAGTTGGGCGGATCGTAGTAGTCGACCGCTTCCAGCCCCATCTCCATGCCTTCGGGCACGTTGTTGTATGCGGCCCACGCGACTTCCTTGAGCGTTTTGAACTGCGCTGGCGAACCCTTCAGCACGAAACGGTCGAGGTCGAATTCGACGTCGTTCGGGCTGGCTTCGAGAAGATGCGCGGCAATCTGCCGGGCCTTCTCGCGAATCTTGCGCGACGCGCGCGCGACCGCCGCACCCGCCACAGGGGTAGAACGCGACCCATAAGTCCCGAGCCCGTACGGCGCCGTGGAGGTGTCGCCCTCCTCGACGGTTATTTTCGAAGCCGGGATACCTGCTTCCGACGCAATGATCTGGGCGTATGTCGTCTGATGCCCCTGCCCCTGCGTGATCGTTCCCATGCGCGCGATCGCGGAGCCGTCGGGATGCACGCGAATCTCGCATGAATCGAACATGCCGATGCCCAGGATGTCGCACATCTTCGAAGGTCCCGCGCCGACGATTTCCGTAAAGTTCACGACGCCGATGCCCATCAGCCACTCGGCGTTCGGGTCTGCCCGCCGCGCGGCCTGCTCTGCGCGCAGGGCCGGATAATCGACCGCGGCGAGCACTTTCTTCAGGGCAGGCTCATAGTCGCCCGAATCGTATTCGAGTCCAAGCGGGGTCGTGTACGGGAACTGCTCCTTGCGGATGAAATTGCGCAGGCGTATTTCGGCCTTGTCGATGCCGAGCTTCTGCGCCAGCACGTCGACCATCCGCTCGATCAGATAGACCGCTTCAGTCACCCTGAACGAGCAGCGGTACGCCACGCCACCGGGAAACTTGTTGGTGTACACACCGTCGACCGACACAAAGGCGTTCGGTATCGCATAGGATCCTGTACAGACATGAAACATGCCCGCTGGCCATTTGGTCGGGTCAGCGCACGCATCAAACGCACCGTGATCGGCCGTGACGTGTACGCGTAGTGCCTTGATGCGCCCATCGCGATCGGCCGCCAGTTCGCCTGTCATGTGATAGTCGCGCGCGAATGCCGTGGAACTCAGATTCTCGGAACGCGACTCGATCCACTTGACGGGCCGCCCCAGCACGATCGAAGCCACAATCGCCGTGACATAGCCCGGATATACGCCGACCTTGTTGCCGAAGCCGCCGCCAATGTCCGGCGAAATGATGCGGATCTTCGACTCCGGAATCGCCGACAGCAACCCGACCACCGTCCGCACGACATGCGGGGCCTGCGACGTGATATAGACCGTCAGATCGCCGCGTGCCTTGTCGAACGATGCGACGCATCCACAGGTTTCGAGCGGACACGGATGCACACGCGGATACAGCATCTGCTGTACAACGGTGACCTCGGCGTTGTCGAAGACACGATCCGTCCTGTCCTTGTCGCCGATATTCCAGGTGAAGATGTGATTGGGATGTTTTCGCGCACCATGCGCGCCCGTCTGCCTGTCGCGAATGTCTTCGCGGATCACGGGCGCATCGGGCGCCAGGGCCGCGAACGGATCGATCACCGCCGGCAATTCCTCGTACTCCACTTCCACGAGCTCCGCGGCGTCGGCGGCCACGTAGCGGTCGTCGGCGACGACAAAGGCGACCTCCTGATTCTGGAAGCAGACTTTTTCATCGGCGAGCACCGCCTGTACGTCGCCCGCAAGCGTCGGCATCCAGTGCAGCTTGAGCGGCTTCAGGTCATCGGCGGTCAGGACGGCATGCACGCCCGGATGCGCGAGTGCGCGGGACTTGTCGATGCGCTTCACGCGGGCGTGCGCGTAGGGACTGCGCACCATCACGCCGAACAACATGCCGGGCATCTTGACGTCGTCGACATAGGTGCCCTTGCCCTGAATGAAGCGGGGATCCTCGCGGCGTTTGCGGGAGCATCCCATCCCCTCCAGCGCGGCGAGACGATCGAGACTGGTGTCGAGATTTCCCATCACGTTTCTCCCGGGCGTCAGTGTGTATCCGCTGTCATCAACGGATGCGATGTTTCCACGGCCTCGCCGCGCAGCTTGCGCGCCGCGTACTGCACCGCCTTCACAATGTTCTGATACCCGGTGCATCGACACAGATTGCCCGCCATCCAGTAGCGGATTTCCTCCTCGTCCGGATCCGGATTTTCCTGCAGCAGACGCGAGGCACGCATCAGCATGCCGGGCGTACAGAAGCCGCACTGCAGACCGTGCTCCTGCATGAAGCCTTCCTGTAGCGCGTGAAGCTCGCCACCCTGGGCGAGACCTTCGACGGTCAGCACCTCCGCACCTTCGGCCTGGACCGTCAACATCGTGCAGGATTTGACAGACATACCGTCGAAATCGACCGTGCACGCGCCACAATGAGAGGTCTCGCAGCCAATATGCGGACCGGTATGCAGGCACTTTTCGCGCAGCGTATGGATCAGCAACTCGCGCGGCTCGACGACCACATCCGTTTCCTTGCCGTTCAGCCTGAACGACACCATGATCTTTTTGCTCATGCCGTGTTCTCCCGGAATCCGCTTCGAGACCCTCAGTGAGCTGCCCGCGAATATGCAGTCGCCAGCGCCCGTCGTGTCATTTCACCCGCCATCGCCGTCTTGTACTCCACGTCGCCGCGCAGGTCGGCCACGGGATCGCAAACCGCCATCGCAAGACGCGCCGCTTCGGCAATGGCCGACTCGTCGAGCGGCTTGCCGCGTAGCGCCTGCTCGGCGTCCGTTGCCCTCACCGCCGTCTGCGCGACGTTGGTCAATGCAATGCGAACGTCGCTAACCGTCCCGCCGCTCATGCGCAACGTCACGGCCGCGGCGGCTGTGGCGAAATCACCGGTTTTGCGCTTCAGTTTCGCGTAACAGGAACCGGCGCCGGCTTCCGGTATCGGAATACGGATTTCCGTCATGATCTCGCCAGGGTCAAGCGTGGTCATATAGGTGCCGAGAAAGAAACCGTCAGCGGGCACCACGCGCTCCCCGTGTTCACCCTGCAGGACGAAAACCGCGTTGAGCGCGATCATCAACGCGGGATGATCGTTACCCGGATCGCCGTGTGAAATGTCGCCGCCGATCGTGCCGCGGTAGCGTACCTGCGGGTCTGAAATCTGCCGCGCGCCTTCCACAACCAGCGGGCATCGGGTTTGCAGCAACGTAGACCAGATCAGTTCGTTCTCGGTCGTCATGGACCCGATGCGAATTTCCTTGCCCGCTTCGCGGATACCCTTCAATTCCGTCAGCTTGCCCAGATCGATCAGATGATCCGGCTCCGCAAAACGCAACTTCATCATCGGCAGCAGGCTATGGCCGCCCGCAAGAAGCTTCGCCGAGTCGCCGTGCTCGTTCAGCAGACCGATGGCGTCGGACAACGTGCGCGGAACGTGATATTCGAATGGACGAGGGATCACATGGGTCTCCTTTTTTTGTCATCCGATGGCGCAGAGGCGTCATCCGTTCGTGAATGAGCATTTCACAATCCGGCGCAACAATTCAATGTGATTTCCCGAACGGTGGCGCACGAGCGTCAAGTACCGGAAAACGGACACGAAAGTGGTCAAGCACCGGATACGGCGGGAACGGAGAGCTCGCCAGACACCGCCCGTATGGGAAGACAATTTCACGACGCGGCGCAGCATTTGCAAACCTCTTTCACGAATGGCGGGAAAACATGCGTGAACCGTCCGAAAGCTTGCGCGAAATCTGGAAACGACATACAAAGAGGAGACAAATCGCCTAAGAGCGTGGACGGCCCAATAAGGTCAGGAGACCCGGATGAAACCGTTAGAGACCGCCGCTCCGGCGGCATCGGAACCGCTACGTAACGAAACATTCCAGCACAAGCTGGAACAGTTCAATCCGGGAATGGTCTGGCTCGACGCCCAGGGTCTCGTGACTGCGTTCAATGACGTCGCCCTGCAGATTCTCGGGCCTGCCGGCGAACAGTCGCTTGGCGTCACCCAGGACAAACTGTTCGGCATCGACGTCGTTCAGCTGCATCCGGAAAAGAGCCGCGACAAGTTGCGCTTCCTGCTGCAATCGCACGATGCAGATGGCTGCCCTGTAAGGTCACCGCCACCGGTGGCGATGATGATCAACATCCCCGACCGTATCCTGATGATCAAGGTCTCGAAGATGTCCGGGACGGGTGGTGCTTGCGGGACGTGCATGATTTTCTACGACGTGACCGACCTCACCACCGAGCCATCCGGTAAACAGACCAGCGAACATGTCGTGCAGCCGCGCCGTCTCTTCAAGATCCCGGTTTACCGGAAGAATCGCGTGATCCTGATCGACCTGAAGGACGTCGTGCGCTTCCAGGGCGACGGTCACTACACGACGATCGTCACGAAGGATGATCGCTACCTGTCCAATCTCTCCCTGGCCGACCTCGAATTGCGGCTCGATAACAGCATCTATCTCCGCGTGCATCGCAGCCACATCGTGAGCCTTCCCTACGCGGTTGAACTGGTCAAATCGGACGAAAGCGTCAATCTTGTCATGGATGACGCAGAGCAGACGCAGGTGCCAGTCAGCCGGGCGAGAACGGCTCAGCTGAAGGAATTGCTTGGGGTGGTTTGAGCGAGTGCCGCCTCGCGGTCTGCGTGTGCGGATCGCAATCCGCCGACGCATGGGTAAGGACCCGCCGCCGTACGCTCCTTTTTGTGCGCAAAACGCGGCGGCGAAAAAGTGCGGGCTTTTTTGTGCGTCGAAAAGCTATCACCCCCATCGTCAGCATGGACTTCTTGAATATCGTATAATCACGATATATGATTCGTTCCGTAGCGATGCAACTGCCGGCATGCCCACATGCCGCGTCGGAACAAACGTTGATGAAGACCCACACCGCCCCGCAAAAGATCGATGTCGATGCAATCCACAAGGCGCTCGCCAATCCGTTGCGCCGGGAGATTCTCGGCTGGCTGAAAAATCCGTCCGAGCACTTTTCGGATCAGGATTTTCCGCTCGATTACGGCGTCTGCGCGGGCAAGTTCGAAGGACGTTGCGGCCTGTCCCAGTCGACTGTATCCGTGCACCTTGCCGCCTTGCAGCGCGCCGGGCTCGTCACGTCGAAGCGCGTGGGTCAATGGGTGTTCTTCAAACGCAATGAAGCGGTCATTCAGGCGTTTATCGAACACCTGAACGCCGAGTTCTGACGCCGCGCATATACGTCGCCGCGTTTCTATTTTTCATGCTGTCTCTTATCGGCGGGCGCCGGCCCGCCAGGAAAGGTGAACACTTATGCCGACTCTTTTCGATCCGATCCAGATTGGCGATCTCACACTGCGCAACCGCATCTTCATGGCACCGCTGACGCGTTCGCGTGCAGGCGACATCCGCGTTCCGAACGCACTGATGGCGAAGTATTACGCCGAGCGCGCGTCGGCTGGCCTGATCCTGAGCGAAGCGACGTCCGTCACGCCGCAGGGTCTCGGTTACGCCGCGACACCCGGCATCTGGTCGCAGGAACAGGTCGAGGGCTGGAAGCTCGTCACCGAGGCCGTCCACAAGGCTGGCGGCACGATTTTCCTGCAACTGTGGCACGTGGGGCGTGTGTCGGACCCGGTGTTCCTCGACGGCGATCTGCCCGTTGCACCAAGCGCGATCGCGCCGAAAGGCCATGTGAGCCTCGTGCGGCCGAAGCGCGAATACGTCACGCCGCGTGCGCTCGATCTCGCGGAAATTCCCGGCATCGTCGAAGCGTATCGCAAGGGCGCGGAGAACGCGAAAGCCGCTGGCTTTGACGGGGTCGAAGTGCACGGTGCGAACGGCTATCTGCTCGACCAGTTCCTGCAGGACAGCACAAACCAGCGCACGGACGCCTACGGCGGCTCGATCGAGAATCGTGCACGCCTCCTCCTCGAAGTGACGGACGCATGTATTGCTGTATGGGGCGCGAACCGCGTCGGCGTTCACCTTGCGCCGCGTCGCGACTCGCACTCGATGGGCGATTCCGATCCGGCCGGCACGTTCGGCTACGTGGCCCGCGAACTCGGCAGGCGCAAGATTGCATTTATCGCTTCGCGCGAGGCGCTGGGCGACGACCGCCTCGGCCCGCAACTGAAGAAGGAATTTGGCGGTACGTACGTCGCAAACGAACGGTTCACGAAGGAAAGCGCGCAACAGGTACTGGATGCAGGCGAAGCGGATGCCGTTGCATGGGGTCAGCTTTTCATCGCGAACCCGGATCTGCCACGCCGTTTTGCGCTCGACGCGCCGCTGAACATGCCGGTGCCGGAAACCTTCTACGCTGAAGGCGAAGCCGGTTACACAGACTATCCCGCACTCGAAGCCGTGAACGGTTAGTCTGCGCATCAAGGCAGGTTTGCAGTAACAGGCGCGGAGTGCGCGGGCGGGATCACACGGCCGTGCACTCCGCGCTTTTTTTGTCGTCTGCTTTTATCGCCCGCCCCTCACCAGCGCGGCGGAGCCAGAAAACCGTACGCGCACCGCGCGCGGGACTACACTGCTGGAATCTGAATTCCGCCTGACCGACATGGACCTGATGCATCTGCTACAGCTCGCGCTGCACTTCGACCAGCAGTTGGGCGGCTTGATCGAGCAGTACGGCACTGCTGTGTATGCCATGCTGTTTGCGATTGTTTTCGTTGAGATCGGGTTTTTGCCGCTCTTCTTTCTGCCCGGCGATCCGTTGATCTTTATCTGCGGCGCGTTCGCGGCGACACACGCGCTGAATGTATGGATCGTGATACCGGTGCTATTTGCAGCGACGGTCGCCGGCAGCATCGTCAACTATGCAACGGGCCGCGCAATCGGCGAGAAGGTCTATACCGCGAACATTCGCTGGATCGACAGGAACGCGCTGCGTAAGGCGCACCTGTTCTATGAAGCACGCGGCGGCATCACGTTTCTGCTATCGCCGTATATTGCGGTGGTACGTACCTTCGCGCCGTTCGTCGGCGGCGTGGCGCGCATGACGTTCGCGCGGTTCGTCGCCTTCGTCGTGCCGGGCGCGGCGATCTGGATCGTCTCGCTGGTCGCGGCGGGTTACGTATTTGGCAATGTGCCGCTCGTGCGCGATCATATGAGTTCGATCGTCCTGCTTGGCGTTGCTCTTGGCACAGGTTCGCTGTTACTGGGCGCGCTGTGGCGGTTTGTAAACGGCAAACGGCAACGCGTTTAAGCGGTTCTACGTTGTCTTTCACGCATGACGAAACACGTGGAGGTATCGCATGGCGCTCTCAGGCCTGCTCGTTTTCGGAATCACGCTGATGGTCGTGGCGAGTTCACCCGGACCAAGCGTTGCGGCGCTCGTTGCGCGCGTGCTCACGAACGGCTTTCGCGATGTGTTGCCGTTTCTGGCCGCGATGTGGATTGGCGAAGCATTGTGGCTCACGTGCGCGGTCGCGGGCCTCGCGGTGGTTGCGCACACATTCGGCATGCTGTTTATCGCGCTGAAATTTGTCGGCGTCATCTACCTGCTTTTTCTTGCATGGAAGATGTGGTTTGCGCCTGCCGACGTGCAGCAGGATGCGCTGCCGGGTAACCGGTCACCGTGGCGCATGTTCATCGCGGGATTGATGGTCACCCTCGGTAACCCGAAGATCATGGTTTTCTATCTCGCGCTATTGCCGACGATCGTCGACCTTTCGCGCGTCGGCGTCCTTGCCTGGTTCGAGCTGACGATGACGATGCTGGTCGTTCTCGTAACCGCCGACCTGGTGTGGGCGCTCCTCGCCGTGCGTGCGCGCCGGCTCCTGACGAGCCCGCGCGCCGTGGGCATCGCAAATCGCAGCAGCGCGGCGATGATGGCCGGCGCCGCCGCAGTTATCGCAACCCGTCAGGCATGACAGATCGCAAGCGTGCGTGCGTTCGGGGCCAGCCTTGCTTGACAGAAAGGCCTCGCCCACTCCACGCGTCACACCCAGCCGTCGATCTTCAGCCCGCTCGCCTGCTCCGCGTCCTCACGCGTGACCTTGCGTACGGTCTGCCCGAAGCTCCATACATGCCCTTCCGGATCGCGCGCGGCATACACGCGGTCGCCGTAAAACTGGTCCTCCGGTTCGCGCACGATCACCGCGCCGGCTGACCGTGCCCGTTCGCAATGCGCGTCGAGGCCGGACTCCAGGTGCACATGCAGGCATTGCGTGTTCTTGCCGCCAGTCGATGCAGGGCTCGATGTGTAATCGGCCCATTCGCTGCCGATCATCAGATAGCTGTCGCCAAAGCGCATTTCCGAATGCGCGAGGCGCCCTTCGTTGTCCGTGATGACCATCTTGCGCTCAAATCCAAACGCCTTCTCCAGCCGTTCGAGCGCAACCAAAGGATCCTTGTAGAAGAGCGCCGCGCCCAGTGAAGGACGGCGAAACGGATCATCCATGTGTCCCTGCACAATAGACTCCAAAAAAACGCGCAAAAGACTCGAAAAGATACGGCCAGGGGTGGCCAATAGAAACAAAAAAAAAATGAAAACTCTTTGTAAGCTTGCGCTATCCGTCTATTAATTAGTAGCGCGACACGTCGCCTGCCGAGGCTGTACCAATACTACTCTTACCGGCGAGTTCTTCGCGGTGAACCACAAGGGGAATATGACGGTTCCCCAAATGACTTCCGCCTGACAGGAGTTCTCTTTTGAGGTTTGTTTGACGGGTTTTGTCGCACTAACGCGGTCGGCTATGATGTGCTGGACAAGCTGAACGACAGAACCCCGATGACGACTTTGAATCCGGCGATGGCCCGAGTGCTCAAACGCCTGCATTATCCGCTCGATGTGATCATCACGTGCGTGCGCTGGTACGTGGCCTATCCGTTGAGTCTGCGGCACCTCGAAGAAATGATGGCTGAGCGCGGCATTTCGGTCGATCACTCGACCGTACACCGCTGGGCCATCAAACTGCCCGGTACTGGAGAAAGCGTTCCACCGCCGCAAACGCCCAGTAGGAAAGAGCTGGCGCGTCGACGAAACGTACATCAAGGTCAAAGGGCAATGGAAGTATTTGTACCGCGCCGTCGACAAGGCGGGCAAGACCATCGATTTCCTGCTACGCGCCCATCGTGACAAGGCTGCCGCCCTGCGCTACCTCGAGAGATCGATCGCCCGGAACGGCGAACCCGACACCGTCACGATCGACAGGAGCGGCGCCAATCTGGCCGCCCTCGAAGCTCTCAACGCCGGGCGTGAAGAGCCAATCAAAATCTGCCAGAACAAGTATCTGAACAATGTGATTGAGCAGGATCACCGCGCAATCAAGCGTCGCACTCGACCGATGCCAGGCTTCAAGTCATTTCGCTGCGCCCGAATTTTGCTCGCCGGCATCGAGATGATGCACATGATCGCCAAAGGTCAAATGGAAGACGGCGCTATTGACCAGACTCGCGCCGACCAATTCTACTCGCTGTCTTCATACGCATTCCTTATTATTTAGATCATCTTCACTCCGTAATCCTTATCGCGACAATACCTTGCGACGCCCGCCCACAAAGCCCGCCTGCTCCCTTGTCCTCGTCGGCGCGCCGCCCGCCCCGGGGTACATAAGTGGTCGGTGTCAGAACCGCTTTCGGATGCCAATCATGGCAGCGGTCGTATCGACACCTGGCGCAACAGGCTGCCCGTACTCGATCGACTGGTTCATCTTTCCCTTGTTATCCACATAGCCTACCTGCGCATACAAGGTGGTGGACTTGGAAAGACTGTAGTCTGTGCCAAGCACAAATTCGGTCGATTTGTTTGCCGAGTTGTTCTCATCCTTGATGTAGTACACGCCGCTTGTCAGTTCGAAAGCCGGCGTGAAGCGATAGCCGAAGCCGCCCGAGATCATGTCGAAATTGGTGGTCTTCGAATGGGCAGGATTGCGGCCGTTGCTAAACGACGTGCTAAAAGAAAAGCCGTTGATGGTGTATAGCGCGCCAGCGTAGTAGAACCGATTGTTGTTCAGCCCCGTCGCTACGCTGGTTGGAGTCGGATTAGTGTCGTGTCCGTTGTAATAGGCGGCGCCGAGTTTCAGTCCGTAGTTGTCGTACTGCAATACGGCGGACTCGCGCGTTCCGCCTTGCGCCTGACCCGCCACGCCACCCGGTGCGAATTCCAGGCTGGCGGTGACGCCGCCGAAGTTCGGCGAAGCATACACGTACAGACAAACTGACAGGTTGATGGTCCAGCCAATTACCAAAGTCAAGCTACTGGAACGGCTTGGCTGTGTGAGGAAACTAGTGAGATGCGTTAGCGCGTGAACGATACTAAGACACATTCCCGCGACAAACAGCGGGAGCGCAGACCGTCGCAACGCAAACAACGAGAACGCGCCGGATAAGCGGAGTGCCAGAATCAGTCCGGTCAACACCCATCCGAGTGACGTTAGTCCCTCGACCGCAGCGCGCGCATGCGGCGAAACGGAAGCCGTATGTAATACCAAAAGAAGGCCGCCGGCGCCGACGGTGATACGCACGAGGTAATAAAGGAAGACGAGCCAAACGAGTTTTGGACGACTGCGTTTTTTTATGACCATAGCGCCAGTTTATTTAAGGACTGTTACGGTGTTCTTCTCGACTCGGGCCTACTTAACGACGCTGAGTAAAACGTCTCTATAGTGCAAGCGCGCGATATAGATCACAACTTGCGAGAATCCGAATCCGCCGAGCCCGCCGCCGATCATCGCCCCGAAGAACTGATGCTCAACAACGGCCCCGAACCGATTACCCAAACCACCGCGTAAAGCGCAGGCGAGTAGTCCAACCGAAGTCTGCCAGTGATTAAACGTCCGGTGATAGGCACGCCTCCAGACTTTACGTCGCTCCCGCGCCGGCAGATCCCGGAGTTCCGGAATATTGTTCAAAGTCCAAAAGATCGCCATAGCGAATCTCCCACCTATATTGGGCAATATTTCTGGCCGAGCGATGCTCACTGGCAATTTTACTTTTGCCGTGCAAGGCACCGCAAGAACTACAGCGAGTCCGAAGGACAGATAGTCAATCATCTTGCTCCAATCTCGACGTGCATCTGGTCGTCAACAACTACGCGACACACAAGCATCCGAGGGTCAGGGCGTGGCTCGCCAGGCATACGCGCTACCACATGCACTTCACGCCGACCTACTCGAGCTGGCTGAATCAGGTTGAACGCTGGTTTGGCCTGATTACGCAGCAGGCGATCCGCCGCGGGTCATTCAGAAACGTGCGCCAGCTCATTGCCAGTATCGAGCGTTATACCGAGCAGTACAACCAGCACAAGCGGCCGTTCGTATGGACCGCAACAGCCGATTCCATTCTCCAGAAAGTGGCCCGGCTATGCAAAGTTATTTCTGGGACGGAACACTAGGTGACTTGCCTGCAGCATTGCGATGGAATGGAAACGCGCGCAAACCAGCGCAGGTCAGTTGCCACCGCGATACAGCGTGCCGTCCAGGTACGCCAGCTGACCGCTCTTTTCGGCCTGTACGAGTTCGGCCTTCACTTCGGCACGCGTGCGCGAATGCGTTGGGGCCTGATCCACGCGGATCGTGGCTGGGTTTGCCATGCCGGCCACGCTGGAATCAGCGGCGTAAGCAGCGGAAACAGCAAGGGCGACTGCGATGATGAAGGTCTTCATGATGCTCTCCTGAAACGAGATGATTAAGAGAGAACATCCGGTATCAAACATTCCAAAAGCGGTGCGGGTTCGATCCGGCGTTGATGCATTAAAACGCGCCGATGTATCCGGCCTGTGTCTCGAAACGCGGGATTTGCAAGGTTGTGTATCGCGCCGCGCGGCCGGTACATTGCGATACAAATCCCCGGCCGCAGCGCCGCGTCAGCCGAACGTGAACGCGTATGCGTTGACGCCCGGATCGAGAAATTCAATGGCGAACGTCCGGTCCTGGATATCACCCGGCTGGCGTACGAGTTGATAGAGACGCTGACCGTCGATCGTGCCGCTGCCATCCGCCGCGACGTCGGAGCCATGCGCGGCTCCCGGCGGCGCGCCGTCGATCGTCACGCGAAACCGCACCGGCCTCGCGCCGGGTTGCGTTCCGAGCACGAGGTGCAGGTCACGCGCGTGAAAGCGGTACACGATCTTTCCGTGAGCAGCCCCGAGCGTTGCGTACTCGGCGCCGATGTTCCAGCTGCCGGCGAGACCCCAGTTGTTGAGCGCAATGTTTGAAGGCGTGGAGTAGGTTCGCGGACTGTTTTCGAGCACGCCTTCAGGCGACACGAAGCCTTCTGCCTGGCTAAAACCGATATAGGTTTCGCCCGAGCGCACGTCCTTCATGTCCGACGCCATCTGTGTACCGCTTCCTTCGATTTTTAGCTGCGCGGTCACGGGCTTCGTCTGTCCGCCTCCGGGCAGCAGTTGCTGGATCACCTGTTCGGACCTGCCGTATCCGCCCTCTCCAAACTGGTGATACCGGATGCGCCCTTCCCCGTCGACGATATAGAGCGCCGGCCAGTACTGGTTGCCGAGGCTACGCCAGATCGCGAAATTGTTGTCGACCGCCACCGGATAGTCGACACCGAGATCGTGCGTCGCGCGTTTGACGTTGCCGATATCGCGTTCGAACGCGAACTCAGGCGCATGGACACCGATCACCACGAGACCCCTGTCGCGATACTGCTTCGACCACGCCTTCACGTAAGGCAATGTGCGCAGGCAGTTGATGCAGGAATAGGTCCACACATCAACGACGACAACCTTGCCGCGCAGCTGTTCGGCAGTCAGTGGCGGCGAATTGATCCATTCGACCGCGCCGGACAGTGACGGCAGGCGCCCTTCGACGGGCAACGGCACGTCGTGGGTCGACGCGGCAATACGCCGGATGAAACCGCCGCGCGTCGCACTGAACGCGTGCATCGCGCCCGCGAGTTTCTGTGCGCCGTCGCGTACGCCATCCGCGCCCTTCGCCGGAGCCGCGCCGCCCGAAAATCGTTCGACGAGCTTCGCTTCGAGACCACCAGCAGGAGACTGCGAAAGGCCCGCGAGGACGGTCGTGCCGGCACCTGTCGCAATGGCCGCCACGCCGCACAGAATCGTCGCGCCGATTGCGCGGCGGATCCATTCGCCCACACCGAGCGAGCGCTTCATTGCCGCGAGCACGCGGCCGCCGACAAAAAGCGCAATCGCGAGCGAAGTGGCCGCGCCCGCCGCATAGCTCAGCAGCAGCCACGTCGTACCGGCGTTTGCGCCATGCAGCGCGGCGCCGGTGAGCACGAGACCGAGGATCGGGCCCGCGCACGGCGCCCAGAGTAACCCCGTCGCCACGCCGAGCAACACGGACGAAACGATACGGGGCTTGCCGCCCTGTCCCTCTGCAATGAGCGTCAGCCGGCTTCCCGCGCTCACCAGCGGACGCATCAAACGGTCGGCGAGCGCAGGCAGTAACAGCGTCAATCCGAATACGCCAAAGAGGGCGAGCGCGACCCAGCGCCCGGACTGATTCACCTGGGTTGCCCAGTTGCCGCCAGTCGCGGCGAGGCTTGCAACGGCTGCGAACGTCAAGGCCATCCCGGCCAGAAGCGGCAAACCGCTGCGTACAAACGACTGATCGGAGCGCGAAAACACGAGCGGAAGCACGGGTAAGATACAAGGGCTCAAAATGGTGAGCGCGCCCCCTGAAAAAGCCAGGATAGTCAGTAACATGTGATGATCTCCTTTGCTGACGGTCCGCCTTGATACGTTGCCGGTCACGGGCCGGCCCAAAGCGTCGATGACCCGATTGGACCGCGCCGACGTATCGGGCTTGTGTCGCGCGGGGGGAAAAATGCAATGTTGTGTATCGTGTTCAACCACAGATACATTGCGATACAAACATCGCCGTTTTTCCGGCTATAAAGCAGACTCCAAACGTCGAGGAGCGCCTTATGTCATCTGAAAAGCTCAAGGGATCGTGTCATTGCGGCACGGTGAAATTCGAAGTGCAGACACCGGTGACGCCGGCCATGCGATGCAACTGCAGCCTGTGTCGCCGCAAGGGTGCGCTGATGTCGCCTTCGTTCGCCGCGGACGCGCTCGAAATCACCAGCGGCAAGGAAGCGCTGACGCTCTATCAGTTCAACACGAAAGTGGCGAAGCATTACTTCTGCAAACACTGCGGCATCTACACGTTTCATCAAACGCGCACGAACCCCACGCTGTGGAGAGTGAATCTGGGCTGCATCGAGGGCGTCGATGTGTACGCGCTCGAATCGTCCGTTGGCGACGGAGCGAGTCTCTCCGTTGTGGAGGCCGCATGAAACGTATCGTCGCCATGCTCGTGTTTCTGACGGGCGGCATCGGGTTCGAATTAAGCACGCCCTTTAGCTGCTCACTGATCCACACCAGCCGTCCGACTGAAAAACGCCGGACCTACTGATCCAGACAATGGAAAAGCCCGACCATATTCTGATCGTCGACGACGACCGCGAGATCCGCGAGCTGCTCGGCAGCTATCTGACAAAGAATGGCCTGCGTGCATCACTTGCATCCAGTGGCCGGCAGATGCGTGCGCTGCTCGAAGAGGAAACACCTGATCTCATCGTGCTCGACCTGATGTTGCCGGGCGAAGACGGTCTCGTGATCTGCCGCGAACTGCGCGCGGGACCGTTCCGTACGGTGCCTGTCCTGATGCTGACCGCGCTCGGCGAAGAAGCCGACCGCATCGTAGGTCTCGAGATGGGCGCCGACGATTACCTCGTCAAGCCGTTCGCCGCGCGTGAGCTTCTGGCCCGCGTGCGGGCCGTATTGCGGCGCGCGCGTATGTTGCCGCCCAACATGCAGGCTGGCGAGTCGGCGCAGTTCCTGCACTTCGGAGAATGGCGGCTGGATACCACGGCGCGCCATCTGCTCGATGCGAACGGCACGATGGTCGCGCTAAGCGGCGGCGAATATCGCCTGCTGCGCGTGTTCCTCGATCATCCGCAAAGAGTGCTCACGCGCGACCAGTTGCTCAACCTCACGCAGGGGCGCCGCCCCGATCCGTTCGATCGCTCGATCGACCTGCTCGTCAGCCGGCTGCGTCAACGTCTTGGCGACGGCGCCCGTGAACCGCGCTACATCAAGACATTGCGCAGCGAAGGCTACGTGCTGTCGGTGGCGGTGACCACGCAGGGGTCCACCGAATGATGTCTGCACGCTGGACGCGGTGGCCGCGCTCCCTTTTTGCGCAGCTGACCCTGATCCTTTTTCTTGGCCTGCTGGTTGCGCAGGCGCTGTCGTTTTCGCTGACGCTTTACGAACGCGACGACGCGTTCTCCACGATGATGACGGGATACGTCGATCATGAGGTCTCCATTTCCGTCGCCTTCCTGGATCACCTGCCTGCCAGTGAACGTGCGCAGTGGCTGGCGCAGCTTGCGCGCCGCTCCTATAGCTTTATCCTGGGGCCAGGCGTCAGCGGACCGCCGCCCACAGACGGGCGGGCCACGAACGTCGCCGCGGCGATCACGCGAGGCCTGGAACAGCGCTATCCGTTGACGGTCAACGCCGTGCCCGACCGTCAGGAGCATCTGCAGATGCATCTGCGCTTAAGCGACGGTTCACCGCTGACGATCGACATCCGGCCACAACCCGCGATACCCGTTTCGCCCTGGTTGCCCTTGTCGATGCTGGGCCAATGGATTGCGCTCGGCGTGTGCACGTGGCTCGCCGTGCGCATCGCAACGCGGCCGCTCAAGGACCTGGCGCAGGCGGCAGACACGCTTGGGCCCGATATGAAAACGACGCGCCTCGCCGAAGGCGGCCCGACCGAAGTCGCGCACGCGGCCAAGGCCTTTAACGCAATGCAGGACCGTATTTCGACCTACATGACCGAGCGGATCCAGATACTGGCCGCGATCTCGCACGACCTGCAGACGCCGATTACCCGCATGCGTCTGCGCGCCGACCTGATGGACGACACCGAGCAACAGGGCAAATTCCAGCAGGACCTGAAAGAGATGGAAGCGCTCGTGCGCGAAGGCGTCACCTATGCGCGGACCTTGCATGGCGCCGCGGAAGCGCCGCGCCGCATCGATCCCGACGCGCTGCTCGAAAGCATGGTGTCCGACTATCTGGATGCCGGCCAGACTGTGACGCTGCAAGGCCGGATCGGCACATCGCTGCTCGCCCGGCCGCAGGCACTGCACCGCATCCTTGGCAATCTCGTCGACAACGCGCTGAAATATTCGGGCGCAAGCGACATCGTGATCGACGCGTCCCGCCCGGACGAAGTCACGATTTCGGTTCTGGATCGCGGGCCGGGCATACCCGACGATGAAATCGAAGCAGTCTTTCAACCGTTCTATCGGGTCGAGGCTTCGCGCAACCGCGATTCCGGCGGGACGGGTCTCGGTCTTGCCATCGCGCGTCAACTGGCGCTCGCGATGAACGCCATCCTCTCGCTTCAAAATCGCGCAGGCGGAGGTCTTGAGGCGCGTCTGACGCTGCCGCGACAATAACGCTGCAAGCGCGCTGGAGGGCCCGGTCGAACACGCTCCACAACGTCGGCAAGCACACATTCAAAAAGCGTGTTTACCCCGACGACAGGATGGAAAAGCGTCTCCATAACTGGATTACGCCGTGTTATTGTTTTGGTAAGGGTTCGCGTACCCGCGAGCCGTATTCAGATCCGCGAGCGTCGCCATGAGTGATGTACGACACCAGTTAAGCCCACGCGACCGCGTCGAGTTGCTCTGCTGGCTTGCCTGCGGAAATCTCGGCGCGTGGTATCTCAACGAGGCGTGGCCCGAGCCGTCTTTCCAGGTCCAGGCGGCGCACAAGTGGCTCGACCGGCACATGCGTACCGCCGACTGGCTCAGCATCGCCCGACTGTCGGCACTCGCCGTCGATATTGCCCGGCAGCACGCATCTTTTGTCGACGCCGACTGGGCACGCGACGCCGTCGAGGAAATCCTCAATACCGACGACCTCGATTTCCAGTCCCGACTGGTCCGCAACGTGCTTGCCGACTGCCAGCGCGCGCTCGCAGACAAACGGATCGCGGATTAACCCGTTTTTACCGGACCGGATCATCTGTTGTCGAATTCCTGATGTCCCGTTCGTCGTGAAAGAAGGCGGTGACGGAGGCGAGCGGTACGATCCGCTGCCTCGCGCCCCCATTTCCTTAACCGACGAGGGGATCGCTCATGACTTCAACAGCGGATTCTGCAAGGACGTTAAAGCCAGCCGTGGATCTGGCGCAATCGACGCGCCGGTTTCCCGGCGAAAGCGCGCTTTACAGGAGAGCACGCAACGCGCTGCTCGCGGAAGAAATCGAGTTGCGACGCCATATCGAGCGCGTGGCCGCCCGGCGGCGCGCGCTGCCACCCGGTGGCGACGTGCCGGAGAATTATCGCTTCGAAGGCGAGTACGGACCCACGACGCTGCGCCAGATGTTCGGCGAGCACGACACGCTCGTCACCTACAACTGGATGTTCGGCCCGAAGCGGTCCCGGCCCTGCCCTATGTGCACGTCGTTGCTCACTGCGCTGGACGGAGAAATGGCCGACATCCTGCAACGCGTGGCGTTCGCTGTGATCGCCAGATCGCCGCTTGAGCGCCTCACCGCGTTTAAAAAGGAACGGGGCTGGCGGCATCTGCGTCTGTATTCGTCCGGCGGCAACACCTTCAATCGCGATTACGCCGACGAAGACCCCGAAGGCGACGACAATCCCGCGTTCAACGTATTTTTCCGTTCCGGCGACACCGTGCGCCACTTCTGGGGCGACGAAATGGGACCACTCACGGCCGACCCTGGCGACGATCCGCGCGGCGCGCCAGATCCCATGCCCCTGTGGACGATTCTCGACATGACGCCGGGAGGTCGTGGCGCCGACTGGTACCCGAAACTGGAATATGCCGTGAAATAAGGGCTTCTGCGAAGAGACGGGCGTATGCGTCCGCTCGGCGCAGCGCAGCCTGCGGCTACCCGCCGCGGGCCTTGACGCGCGTGCGGCCGGAAGGGGTCAGCGCTCCCGCAAAAAACAGGTCGAGCGCCTTGCTGAACGCTTCTTCGTGCGTCAGTTGCGTGCGCGCCAGCATCGCGGGATCGTGCAGGCCTCTCGCGACGAGCAGCCAGTACTCGATGAGAAAACCCGTATCGATATCCGCGCGCACCATGCCCTGCTCCACGCCCAGATCCAGTACCCGGGTGAGGCTCAACGGAATGTTGCGCACCTTGATCGCATCGATCTCGTCGTAGAGATGCGGCGCGCAGCGTTGCAGATCTGCAAGCACGTGGGAGCCGATTGAACCGATGTGCGCGGCGACGACACGCAGCACGCCATCGAGTTTTTCCACGAATCCACCCGGACGCTGGAGAATCTCGCCGACTTCTCGCAGCACGGTCGCGCCGGTCGCGGCGAGTATCGCCTTTACCATCGCGTCCTTCGACGAAAAGTGGACGTAGAGCGTTTTCTTGCTCATGCCGAGCGCGGCGACGAGTCCGTCCATCGTGAGTCCGCTGTAGCCGTCGCGCAGCAGGATTTCACGCGCGGCCGCCAGGATGCGTCCTGACGTATCTTCATCGAAATCGACGTGAGGCAGCGCGAACGCGGGCTGGCCTGCCGGCGCGTGCGCGGCGTCCGCTCGATTCTTCACACGTGGCGCTCGGGTTGTCATGCAGTGTGCGGCCTGTGGAGCGCGCGTAATCAAGGTCAGGGTCAGCGCCGGAAAGCGGATCGTCCCGCGCGGTGGCGCGCCGATAATCGATCAGCCGGCAGGCAAGAAACCATTTTCCCGATTTCGGTTTCCCCTTTCAAGACAATATTGAAGTTCCGCCAGAAACAGTCGAACGGCCGCACGCAGGCCTCACCGGCGCGCCCGGGGACGTGAACCTGCCTTGAAATAGGGCGCTGGCCGGGCTGCGTATAAAGCCCGTCCAGCAATGCGATGACGACCGGCTGGTTACATCGGCGGCGCAACGCCGTTCTTTTCGACGACCACACGCTGGGCGACGAACGTGCCCTGCGACGCAGGTGTCGCCACGACGAAGACCTTTTTACCCGGCATCAGATCGGTACGGGTTGCCGGCGTAAACGTAACCACGGGTACGTTGGCGGGCACGGTCACGACGTTTGTGCCGCCCTTGTACGAAAGCTTCAGATCGCGACCGCTTGTGCCTTCGACAACCGTGTCGACGTTCGCATTCGTCATCGAACTGTTGGGGCTCAGGTCCCACGCGTAGTGTCCTTCGCCTGTACCGCGCGCGGACTCGGGAAACACCACAACTTCGGTGGCGGTCAGCTTTCCATCTGTGCCGGTCGTTGCAGCGGTCCCCACATACGAGCCAGGCTTGATATCGGAGAGCTGCATCGCCTTCACGGCGTTGACGCCGACGTCGGGCTTGACATCAATCGAGACCGTATCGCCGCTGCGGCGATGAACTTTCATCACGTCGCCATCGACCGAGACGATTTCGCCGCGAATGCGCGAGGGTTTGACAGCCGGTGCCTGTGCAAATGCGGCGCCGGCAAAAGATAGCGTCACAAGCGTGACACCGAGTTTCATGCGGATAGACATGGACGTCTCCGAAAAATATGAAGGCGCGCGCCTGCCTGGCGTGCATGTCGCGTGCGATCGTCGGGCTACACGACGGGCAGTCCCATACATTCCGGTGCGTTGGCGCGCGGGAACGGTATCGGGAAGCGTCAACCCGATACACCTGCCTGGCAAACGTCGTGGCGTCGCGAATTATTCCGTCGCTTAAAAAATAACGTCGCGCTTACAGAAGCCTGACTGGCCGCGTTCACGTGCGGCGGCTCTCGTGCACCCCGTATGCGAGATGCTGGCCGCGACGCGACGAACGCACATCAGTGTGATGTGCACGCCCGCTCGATGACACCCTGCGTCGCCTCGCGAAGTCTGCGAGCACGTTCGACGGCTGGCGTCGTCTTCGCCCAGTGTGCCGTGGGCACCTCGATGCTGACGGGAAGGTGATCGGGCAGCGCACGCAGAATGCCCGCGAGATCGATGCCGCCCTCGCCCGGCACCATGCGTTCGCAGCGCGCCTGATACAGCAGCGTGTCGAGGTCCGCAGGACGTTTGGCGGGCGCGTCGCAGAACTGCAGATAGCCGAAGTATTCACGCGGCAACGCGCGCAGTTCATCCGTCGATGAAGCGGCGCGGTCGAAGTGAATCGGATCGACAATCAGACCCGCGTTGGGACGTGCCGCCGCTTTCAATATGCGCGCGCCCTGGGTGATGTTTTTTACGTCGGTCCACGGCATCGGTTCGATCGATGGCGCGAGGCCGAGCGGCAACGCAAGATCGCACAGTTGCGCGAAACGCTCGGCGGTGCGCGTTTCATCGGGATCGTTGCCCGCGACCAGCACGTAGCGCGCACCCAGTTCCGCTGCTGTGTCGAGCATCGGCTTGCAGGCCAGGACATCCGTATCGGGCCTCAGCCGGAGAATCTCCGCGTCGAGCACGCGTATGCCCGTGTCTTTCAGGCGTGCGAGCGTTTCGCGCCTGAGCGGTGTATCGCCGAGAATCGCGTGCCGCACCTCGTGGTCCGTTGCCGGTATCAGCCTCAGCCCAACGAAGTCGTAGCCGGCTGCGTAAGCGCATTCCACCATCGCAGGCGGGTTGAGTTCAAGCACGGTCAGCGCGGCCAGTGAAAGCGCGCGCGGCGCATGTCGAGTCATGTCGCCTCTCTCCAGTCGCATGACGGAACGCGCCGCTGCGATTACACCGGCGCAACACCGACATAGTTTTCCGCCATCGCAGTCGCCGCGACGCGCGACGTGGTGACGTATTCCAGTTCTGCAACCTGCAGACGCTGCTCGAACGGCGAAGCATCGTCGAGACGGTGCATCATGCGCGTCATCCAGTACGAGAAATGTTCGGCGCGCCAGATACGCTTTAACGCAGTCTCGCTATAGCTCGCGAGCAGGTCGTTGCGATCCTCGTCGTAGTATGCGCGCAGCGCGTCAGTCAACACCCGCACGTCGGCGACGGCGAGGTTCATGCCCTTCGCCCCGGTCGGCGGCACGATGTGCGCGGCGTCGCCCGCCAGAAAAAGCCGGCCGTACTGCATCGTTGTCGATACGAAGCTGCGCATGCCGACGATGTTCTTCTGGAAGATCTTTCCGTCCACCACTTTCCGGCCGTCATCCGAATCGACCCGGGCGTGCAGTTCGGCCCAGATACGGTCATCCGACCAGTTGTCGACCGAGTCCTTTGGATCGCACTGGAAGTACATCCGCTGCACGTTGGCCGAGCGCGTACTCACGAGTGCAAAGCCGCGTTCGTGGCGCGCGTAGATCAACTCATCCGAAGAAGGCTTGCCTTCGCACAGAATGCCGAACCAGCCGAACGGATAGACGCGTTCATAGTCCTGACGCAAGGCCTGCGGAATCGCCGCACGCGATACGCCCTGCGAGCCATCGCAACCGATCACGAAATCGCACTGCAGCTCGCACGGTTCGCCGTTGTGGCGATAGCGGATCGACGGGGTCGCGGTATCGAGATCGTGCAACGAGGTATCGGACACATTGAAGCGCAACTCGCCACCCGCTGCCACGCGCGCCGCGACGAGATCCTTGATGACTTCGTGCTGCGCGTAGACCGTGATCGAATGTCCGGTCAGCCCGGTAAGATCGATGCGCCGGTGTTTGCCTTCGAACGCGAGTTCGAAGCCGTGATGCAGCGCGCCTTCCGCCTGCATGCGCGCCCCCACGCCGGATTCGACGAGCAGGTCCATGGTGCCCTGTTCGAGCACGCCAGCGCGAATCGTCGATTCGATCTGCTCGCGGCTGCGTGTTTCGAACACAACCGACTCGATGCCGCGAAGATGAAGAAGATGGGAAAGAAGGAGGCCTGCTGGCCCGGCACCGATGATGCCAACCTGAGTGCGCATGTCTGTCTCCTGAATGGGTATTGATTTGCACCCAGTGTGACGAACGCAACCCGTATCGCGCAACGCGATATCAGGGATAAGCACTATCCGATTTTGAGATAGACGCCGATGTGATCAGGCTCTCGTCCTGCAAGGCGCTTGCTTGCGTGCGACTTCCCCCGTCATGTTGCGATTGACGCGATTGCGCCGCGGGCGTTGTAGCGACACGCCCGCAACACCATCGCCAGACTTATTGACCTGCGGCCTTTTGGGCGTTGACCTTGTTCTGCGCCTTCTGCAGATCGTCCGGATAGTTCGGGTCGCGCCGCGACGGGTTGTAGCCGGCATCCTCCAGCGCCTTCAGCTCCGCGCTCTTGTTCGCGCGCGCCTGCTGCTTCGCAGCCTTCTTTTCCGCCTTCGTCTGCGCGGCGGACGGAGCAGCCATCGTTGCGGCCGCATCGCTCGCGCTCTGGGCCATCGCCGGAGCGGCGAATCCGGAACCCAGTGCTGCCAGTACAAAGAGGAGCGTCACGCTTTTCGTGCAGGACATCGTCATGTTGGCCTCCGCGCCAGGAACAATCGTTCGATAAAGATGACACCGGGAAACCCTGCAGCAGGGACATCCCGGTTGGTGCCTTCCCCTGCCTTCCTGTTAGCGCTACGGAAGGCAATTGCAATGTACACGTGCAGCCGGAAATGCGCGCACAAGGTGCAACGTGGCGTCTCCCCATTTCGCCCGCCGCAGCCCGGGAGTCGTCATGCGATATCGACCACGATCTTGCCGCGCGCCGTACCGCCCGTGATGGCTTCGTAGGCACGTTCCGCCGAGGCCATGTCGAAGCGGCGCGGATCGAGTCGCGGCGTGAGTTTGCCTGCTTCCACGAGACGCGTGGCTTCGCGCAGCATCGCTCCGTGATGCGCGCGATTCTGGCCGCTCAGCAGCGGATACAACGTGAACACGCCCGAATAGCTCGCTTCACGGAATGAGAGCGGCGCGAGTGCATGCGTGCCCCAGCCGAGCGCGCTCACCACGTGCCCAAAATGCCTGACCGCTGCAAACGACGCATCGAGCGTCGCGCCGCCGACGTTATCGGCCACCACATCGAAACCCGCGCCCTGCGTGTGCGTCGCGACGTATTGCTCGACCGTCTGCTCGCGATAGTCGATCGGCGTGGCGCCGAGACGCGCCACCAGATCGAGGTCACGCGAACTCGCAGTCGCATAGACCTTCGCGCCGAGCGCCGCCGCGAGTTGCACGGAAACGTGCCCGACGCCGCCCGCGCCGCCCTGCACCAATACCGTCTGACCCGCCTGAACGCGCGCACGGTCGACGATGCCCGAATACGCGGTAATGAACACGAGCGGCAACGCGGCCGCTTCGCACATCGTCAGTGTGGCCGGTTTGAGCGCGAGCAGGTCGGCATCGACCGCCGCGTACTGCGCGAGCGATCCCTGGATGCCGCCCACGCCGCCCGTCATGCCGTACACCTCATCACCCGCCTTGAATGCGCTCACACCTTCGCCCACGGCTTCCACCGTGCCGGCCAGGTCGATGCCCAACACCAGCGGCAACGGATGTTTCGCGTGCGCGGCGCTGCCCGCACGGATTTTCGTGTCGAGCGGGTTCAGGCCGCTCGCCGCGATGCGCACGAGCACCTGGCCGCGCGCGGGTTCGGGGCGCGAAAGCGTCGTCATTTCGAGCGGACCGTTGTAACGATTGAGTACGAGCGCCTGCATGGACATGATGTTTTTTCCTGTTGAAGGACAAAGAAGATGTCTCCATACTCGTTCATGCCTTACCGCATGTAAATCAACGATTCTGCACGTCTGCCATACAGAAATGACTGGACCTTATCCGGAATGGAGTGACGTACGTATCTTCCTCGCGATTGCGCGAACCGGCACGCTCGGCGCCGCCGCGAGGCAGGTGGGGCAGACCCAGCCGACCATGGGCCGGCGGCTGCGCGCGCTCGAAACGACGCTCGGCCACATGCTGTTTCAGCGCACCCGCGACGGTTTCGTGCTGACCGACGAAGGCGCGGCCGTCCTCGCCTACGCCGAGCGCATGGAAGAAGAAGCACTCGGCTTCACGCGCGCACTGGCCGGCAGTGACGCCCGCCTGACGGGGCCGCTGCGGATCGCGTCGTCCGACTGGTTCGGGGTTCACGTGCTGACGCCCGTGTTCGCGCGGTTTCTGGCGCGGCACCCGGGCGTGTCGCTGGAGCTTGTGACGGACTCGCGTCCCTACAACCTTGCCCGGCGGGAAGCCGATCTCGCGTTTCGCATCACGCCGTTCGACGAACCCGACGTCGTCCAGCGCAAGCTGATGCACATGGACTACGCGTTATATGGGCGCGGCGATCTCGTGCCGCCCGCCGCCGGCGATGGCACAGGTCATGCGCTCATCAGCATGGACAGCGCGTTCGACGCGCTGCCCGACGTCGTGTGGATGAAACGCATGCTGCCGAACGCGACGATCGCGTTCGGCAGCAATAACCGGGGCGCGCAGGCGCGTATGTGCGCGGAAGGTGGCGGATTCGCCGTGCTGCCGTGCCCGCTCGGCGACACCACGCCGGGCCTCGCGCGTATCGATCTGGGCGAAGCGCCACCGGGGCGCGACGTGTGGTTCGGCTATCACCGCGATCTGCGCCGTGTGGCGCGGCTTCGCGCGCTCGTCGACATGACCGTCGGGAATCTCGCAAACGTTTAAGGCGCAGGTAGCGATAACACGGAGACGTCGTCGTGCGGCACGGCACGGCGCGGGCCCGTTCCTTGCACGCCTGACAGCGAGAATCCGTTCACCCGAAAAGGCACCGCGCCGCCATGCAGCACGCTACCGGCCATCCCGTCAGACACATCGCGCGCCATCCGCTTGCGTTCGTCTGGCAGACGCTCAAGGCTTTTCGCGCCAATCAGGGCATGCTGCTCGCGGGCGCCGTGGCGTACTACGCGCTGCTTTCCATCGTGCCGCTCTTCATTCTGATCGTGATCGCGCTCTCACACGTGTTCGAGCGCCAGATGTTGCTCGATACCGTAGCGCGTCTCCTCGAATGGCTGGTGCCGGGACAGGCGCACAACGTGGTCCGCGAGCTGTCGAATTTTCTTGTGCACCGCACGGTCGTCGGCTGGTTTCTCGTCGTCACGATGATTTTCTTCAGCTCGCTTGCCTTCACCGTGCTGGAAAATGCGATGTCGGTGATCTTCGTGCACCGGGTCGTCATCCGGCGACGGCATTTCCTCTGGTCGGCACTCCTGCCTTACAGCTATATCCTGTTCCTCGGTGTCGGACTCCTGATCGTCACGTTCGTCTCCAGCGGCCTGCAGGCGATGGGTGCCGACCATATCCAGATCGGCGGCGAGGCGGTTTCGCTGCAAGGCGTGTCGCGCGTGATCCTTTATCTGCTCGGCCTCGCGGGCGAGATTTTCGTGCTGACGTCGATCTATCTCGTGATGCCGGTCGGCCGGCCGACACTCAGGCACGCGCTCATTGGCGCGGTCACAGCGGCGCTGCTCTGGGAAATCACGCGGCGCGTCCTCGTCTGGTACTTCGCCACACTCTCGCAGGTGAGCGTCGTCTATGGTTCGCTGACGAGCGCGATCGTCGTGCTCTTCAGCCTCGAGATGCTGGCCACGCTGCTGCTGTTCGGCGCACAGGTGATCGCCGAATACGAGCGCTTCGGCGCACCCGTTTCGCCGCCCGAAGCAAAGCCGTTCCGGACATAGCAACATCGTCGCCCGACAAAGCTTGCATCAGATACAATCATCGACGTGCGCCACGTTCGGGCGACACCCAACCTACCGCCCACATCGGGAACAGTGTTGAGCACGAATCGATATGCAGGCAAAGGGAAGCGTTTCGCGGGGCGCATATATCGCCTGCGCGTAATCGGCCTTGGCATCGGCTTTTTCTGCGTTGCGTCTGTGTTTTACCTGCTGCACGCGAGCCCCTGGCTGTGGGCGCTCCTCGTCTTCCACGGTTTTGTCTGGCCGCATCTCGCGTATCGCGCGGCACTTGCCTGGCAAGTCCCATATCAAGGCGAACGCTGCAACCTGATGGTCGATTCCATGTTCGGCGGCTTGTGGGTCGTCGCGATGCGTTTCAATCTGCTGCCGTGCGTGCTGATTCTCGCGATGCTCAGCATGGACAACATCGCTGCCGGGGGCATGCGGCTTTTTCTGCGCGGCCTCGTCGCGCATCTCGCCGGTTTTGCAATCGGCGCAGCGACACTCGGCGTCACGTTCGAGATGCAATCGCAGATGCCGACACTCATCGCATGCATGCCGTTTCTCGTGCTGTATCCGCTTGCGCTCGGCTGGGCGACCTACCGTATGTCACAGAAGCTCGCGCTGCACGCGCGCGAATCGGAGCGCCTGAGCCGCACCGACGGGCTGACGGGTCTGTGGAATCGCCGCCACTGGGAAGACCTCCTCGCCGTCGAATTCGAACGCTGCCGCACGGATGGCGCGCCGTGCTGCCTGCTGCTGCTCGATCTCGATCACTTCAAGCGCGTCAACGACACTGAAGGCCACGCTGCCGGCGACGCCGCGCTGCGCAGCTTCGCGCACTTCCTGCAGATGACACTGCGGCCCGGCGACATCGTCGGACGCTATGGCGGCGAGGAATTCGCCGTGATCCTGCCGGGACTGAAGCTCGTCGATGCGCACCCGATGGTCGAGCTGCTGCTGCTCGACCTGCGCATGCGCACCGGCAACCCCGATCGCGCGCTGCGCTGCACGGCGAGCGCGGGCCTCACGTGTTACCGGCCCGACATGACCGACTTCACCGCGTGGATGATGGAAACCGACCGTTGCCTGTACGCCGCAAAAGCAAAAGGCCGCGACTGCGTGGTCATGGCGGGCGAACGCGGCACCTTCATGTCGAAGCCCGGCGCACAGGAATCCATGGCGCGCGCCGACAGCCGCCTGTCGTTGTAGGCGCGGTGACCGCGCGCCAGCGGGTCGATCCATCACTCCGGCGCTTCAGCCTTCGCCCGAAAGCCCGTTGTCAGCGAGGCGCTTCCGTATCTCCCCGACCGATTTCCGCCTTCAATCGTTGACCGCGGCTTCTGGCTTACCGTCTGTCCGTTTCCTATACTCCTGAGGCGATAAGGAATACCAACAAGACGGGGACCGGAATGCCGACGACAATGCGCAACGCAAGTCTGGCACTGGTGAGCGCTTTGGCGCTCGGCGCCAGTATTCATGTTCAGGCAGGCCCGGCATGTAGCGGGCTCAGTTGCGTATTCCGTGGGCAGCTTGTCGAACAGCACACCACGTTGCGCCTGAGCGCGCCAGCGTTTTCATCGCTCCTTGCCTCGAACGCGTCCGGTCAGCAGCTTGCGGCACTCGCGGGCACGCCCGTCTGTAACGTGGATATGGTCTACCTTCGCTATCTGACGGTTGGCGGCGCAGGTGAGCCCACCATCGCGAGCGCCGCGCTGATGATCCCTGGCGGCAGTCCGGCCTGTAGCGGACCGCGCCCGCTCATGATGTACGCGCACGGCACCACGGCGTATCGTAACTACAACATCGCCGACATCACGCAGACCGATCCCGGCAATGGCGACGGCGCGGGCGAAGGCCTCGCGATTGCCGCGATGTACGCGGCCCAGGGCTATATCGTCGTCGCGAGCAATTACGCGGGCTACGCAGGCTCGACGCTCTCCTATCACCCATACCTGAACGGCGACCAGCAGGCAGCCGACATGATCGACTCGCTGCGCGCGGCACGCACCGTGCTCGCGACGTCGGCGGCGGGCAGGACGACGCGCGAAAACGGCAAGGTCTTTCTGTCTGGCTACTCGCAGGGCGGCTACGTCGCGATGGCGACGCATCGCGCGATGCAGGCTGCGGGCATGCGCGTGACGGCGGCATCGACAGGTTCCGGTCCGTACGCGATGGCCGCCACCGCGGATGCGCTCATCGAAGGCGAAGTGAATCTCGGCTCCACGCTCTTCACGACGCTCGTCGTCACGAGCTACCAGCGCGCTTACGGCAACATCTATCGCAGGCCATCCGAGTTCTACGAGGCGAACTACGCGCCGGGCATCGAGAACCTGCTGCCGAATGTGAAGCCGCTCAACACGCTCTTCACGACGGGCAAATTGCCGCCTACGCACCTCTTCAGCAGCACGTCGCCCGCTTCACAGTTCGATGCGATGACGCCACCGCTGGCACCGCCGCTCGCGCCGCCTGTGCTGACTGGCCTCTTCGCCGCGGGGTTCGGGCCGGGCAACCTCGTGCGCAATGCGTATCGACTGCGCGTTCTGGAAGATGCCGCGATCCATCCTGATGGCGCGTTCCCGAACGCGACAACGGCAATGCTGCCTGCCGCATCGCCCGAAGAACCGTTGCGTCAGGCGTTCAAACGAAACGATCTGCGAAACTGGCAGCCGCACGTGCCGGTCCAGCTTTGCGGAGGCCAGGCGGATCCCACGGTGTTCTTCTTCAACGCGCGCATCGAGCAGGCTTACTGGTCGAACGCCAACGTGCCCGCGGCACTCGTGACGGTGCTTGATGTCGACTCGCCGATAGCCGGCCCGGGTGATGTCTACACGCCGATCAAGCAGGGTTTCGCGCTCGCGAAAGCAATCGTCGCCTCGCAGGCCGTGGCAGCCGGTGCGACCGATGGCGGCGCAACGGCCGTGCTTCAGGCGTATCACGGTTCGCTGGTCGCATCGTTCTGCACGGTCGCTGCCCGCGCATTCTTCGCGCAGTTCTGAACTGCCTTTAACGAGGAAGAGCCCGCTGCGTCGTGCACGTCTCCCGTCGATCTGAGGCATAGTCAGAGGTGCTCCCGCGTATGCCGCAGGCATGTACGGCGGTAAACTCCACCCCGTCGTGTCAGTTCGCGATGCGCGCGCCACCGCGCCTCAATCCCGCCTCGATGGAGATGCAATGCCGCTTCGTCTTCCCCCGCTTTCGTCGCTCCGGTTTTTCGAAACCGCCGCGCGGCATCAGAGTTTCAAGCTCGCGGCGGCCGAGCTCAATGTGACGCCGGGCGCGGTCAGCCACGCGATCGTCGGTCTCGAAGAAGCGCTCGGCGTTGCACTCTTCGTGCGCGAGCCACGCCGGCTGTCGCTCACACCTGAAGGGGCCGACTATCTGCCCTACATCGCCCAGGCGTTTGCGCTGATCGCAACCGGCACCGCGCGCCTGCCCGACGCGCGCACGCCCCGCACGATTGCCGTGAGCTGCGCACCCACGCTCGCATCGCGCTGGCTCCTGCCGCGACTGCACGCGTTTCGCAGCCGCTGGCCCAACGCAAACGTGGCCGTCGATACGTCGCGACGCCTCGTCAATTTTCCGGGCGATGGTTTCGACTTCGCGATCCGGCTCAGCCGCAAACCCGCGACGGGCGCGACGTGGCATCGCCTCTTCGGCGAGCAGCTCGTGCCCGTGTGCAGCGAGACGTACCGTACACGGCTCATCGACGGCGACGGCAACATCGATCTGCGACGCGCGACGCTCCTTCACGTCGACTCCGCCAGCGAGGACTGGCAGGCATGGCTCGACGGCACGCACACGGAGGGCATCGACGCGTCGGGTGGCCTGCGCTTCGATACCGTCCAGCTCGCGTATGAAGCGGCCGCGATGGACATGGGCGTCGCGATCGGCAGACGGCCGCTGGTCGACCGCGAGCTGGCTTCGGGCGCGCTCGTCGAGATCAGCAAGGACGTGATCGTCGCGGGTACCGCCTACTGGCTCGTGAGCACAAAGGCCACAGACCAGCGCGCCGATCTTTTCGCGTTCAGGGCGTGGCTCCTCGAAGAAGCCGCAACGGTGGAAGACAACCTCTGCACGCCGGGTCGGACGTCGCACGCCACGTGACGCGACAGGTGAGCGCGGCTCATGTGTCGGCGAAATCTTTTCCTTTGATGCGTCGGCCGCCCGCTGCCAGTATTGGCGCGAGGAGGACTGAACGATGTCGACCGTATTTCGCAGCAACGCCGCATCCCTGAAAACGCAGACCACGCTCGTGATCGTCGCGGCCGCGCTGATCCTGAGCGCCGCGATGGGTGTGCGGCAAACCTTCGGCCTTTTTATCGGGCCGTTTTCGTTCGATCGCGGCGTGCCCGTCACGCTCATCGCGTTCGCCATCGCGCTGCATAACCTCGTGTGGGGTGTCGCGCAGCCTTTCGCGGGCGCGGCGGCAGACCGCTACGGCTGCACGCGCGTGGTCGCATTCGGCGCCGTGGCGTTCGCGGCGGGTCTCGCGCTGGCCGCGCTCACGACCTCGCCCGCCCTCCTCGTGGTGGGGATGGGCGTGCTCGTCGGCATCGGCATCAGTTGCACAAGCTTTGGCGTGGTGCTCACGGCCGTCGGCCGGTCGGCGACGGCGGAATCGCGCAGTGTGGCAATGGGAATCGCGAGCGCCGGCGGCTCGCTCGGGCAGGTGCTGATGGTTCCCCTCGCGCAAAGCGTCCGGCAGTCGTCGGGGATTGCGACATCGCTGCTCGTGCTTGCGTTCGTGCTGCTGGTGGCCGCGCCGCTCGGGTTTCTGCTCGACCGGCGCAATGCAGGTGCCGTGCCGTTATCGGGAGCGGCCACGACCTCGTTGCGGACGGTCGTCAAGGAGGCGTGCCGGCATCGTGGTTACCGACTGCTCACCATCGGCTTCTTTACCTGCGGCTTCCAGCTCGCGTTTATCGCCACGCATCTGCCTGGATATCTGTTTCTCTGCCACATGCCGGTCGGTGCAGGCGCGACCGCGCTGGCGCTGATCGGGCTCTTCAACATGGTCGGCAGCTGGGCGTGCGGCTGGCTTGGCGGACGCTTCCGGCAGCAGTACGTGCTCGGGTGGCTTTATCTGATCCGGGGCGTAGCGATTGCAGTGTTCTTTCTTCTGCCGAAGACGACCGCCTCGGTTGCCGTCTTTGCCGCCGTCATGGGTCTCACGTGGCTCGGCACGGTGCCGCTTACGAGTGGGCTCGTCGCGAAGGTGTTCGGCACGCGTCATCTCGGGACGCTCTTCGGGATCTGCTTTCTCAGCCATCAACTCGGCTCGTTTCTCGGCGCGTGGCTTGGCGGCTTCGTCTTCGATATGACGGGTTCGTATTCGCTGATCTGGGGCGCGACGGCGATCGCGGGTCTCTTCGCCGCGCTGCTGCATTTTCCGATCGACGACACCGTCGTGGACCGTTCTGCCGGATTGCCCGGCGCGGCCCGCGCGTAAATCACGCGAACGACAAACCTTCCGACGTACCAGGCTCGCCCGACGCATGCAGCGTGCGCGCGTACGACACGAGCATCGTCGCGAGTTGCTGCGCCGCCGGCGTCAGCGGCATCGATGCGCGCTGCAGCAGGCAAACGTCCTGCGGCGTCGCGCGTTCGCGAACCGGAATCGTGACAAGCGCGTGTGCGAACAGCCCGCGCTGCGTCAGGATCGCGGGTTCCAGCGAAAGGCAGTCGGTCTGCGTGACGAGATGCAGCGCCTCGAACAGGCCCTCAACCGTCGCGATGACCTTCGGCGGCTTAAGGCCGCGTGCGATGAACAGATCGGCGAGCCGGTTCGACGGCGCATCGCCCGCCTGGCCCGGCGAAGGCGTCGCCACCCACGTGCAGTCCGCGAGTTCCGCCAGCGAAGTCGCCGACGCTTTCGGATGACCGCGCCGGCAGACGATCACCGGATCGGACGGATAGAGCGTCGTGACGGAAAGATCGGACGTGTCGCTCTGCTTCGAAACAAGTGCGACGGCGAAGTCGAGCGTGCCTTCGCGAATGCGCGAAATCATCATGCGCGAGGTGCCGGTTCGCAGACGCAATGCAACCTTGTCGAAACGCGCGTAATATTCGGCGAGCACGGGCGCAAGCGCATCGATCAGCGGTTCGGTGGACATGCCGAACGACACTTCGCCGCTGTAATCGCCGCTCAACTGCTGCATCTCCTGCTCGGCGCGCTCGCATTCGCCGAGTATCGTTGCGGCGCGCTGCAGCAGTCGCTGCCCGAGCGCCGTCAGCGCAATCCCGCGATTGGTCCGCGTGAAGAGCGTCGCGCCGAGCATCATTTCGAGATTCTGCACCTGGTGCGTCACGCCGCTCTGCGCAATCCCCAGCGCGCGCGAGGCCGCCCGGATGCTGCCGTGCTGCGCCACCGCGGAAAACACACGTAGCTGGGACAGTGTCAGCGCCATTGCCTGGGAGTTCCGTGATCACATAAAGTGATCATGATAGTCCGAAGTGGCCTTTTGTGATTCACCCGCGCGTCATACGATGCGTTCACGCCCCTCAGGAGCCATGAAATGCCTGTCGTGGCTCACCGTGAACAACAGCAAGGTCGCCATGAAGAAAACCTCCCTCGCGCTTTTCGTTGCCGCGCTGACGCTCGTCAGTGGCGCGCACGCACGCGACATCGATTCGATCCGCCTCGGCATCGACCCGAGCTATCCGCCGATGGACGCCAAGGCGCCCGACGGCAGCGTCAAGGGCTTCGACGTCGATCTCGGCAACGAAATCTGCCGGCGTATCCACGCGCACTGCCAGTGGGTCGAACTGGAGTTCTCCGGCATGATTCCCGCGCTGCAGGCGCGCAAGATCGACGCGATCCTTTCTTCGATGGCGATCACCGAAAAACGCTCGCAGCAGATCGCGTTTTCGTCGAAGCTCTTCCAGTTCAGGTCGCGTCTCATCGCGCGTCAGGGTGCGCCGTTCAACGGCACGCCAGTGAGCCTTGCGGGCAAGCAGATCGGCGTGCAGTCGGGCACGCAGTTCGAGACTTACGCGCTCGCGCACTGGGCGACGCAAGGCGTGCGTGTGACGGCCTACAAGAGCCAGGATGAAGTGTTTCAGGATCTGGTCAATGGCCGGCTCGACGCCGCGCTGCTCGGCTCCGTCGAAGCCGATTTCGGATTTCTGCGTACACCCGCGGGCAAGGGCTTCGCGTTCATCGGCGAGCCGCTTTCGATGGGTGACCACGGCGTAGGCATCGGCATGCGCAAGGATGACACAGCGCTGAAGGCCGCGGTGGATGGCGCGATCGCATCGATGCGCAAGGACGGCACGTACGCGCAGATCGCTCGCCGTTATTTCGACTTCGACCCGTACGGCGATTGAGCGCCGTCTTTTCCTGACCGGAACACGCATGCACAAGCAGACCACGTCCCTTCTTTCACCCGCCGTCGGCACGCAACGCGAGCTGGTGAGTTTTCACTTTGCGCCGGGTTCGGCGTCGACTTCGGCACAATCCGGTTCTTCGGCTAGCCAGAAGATCTACATCCAGTCTTCGCTGCACGCGGACGAAACGCCCGCGATGCTCACGGCGGTTCTGCTCAAACGGCGATTGCTCGAACTCGAAGCGCGCGGCGCGCTCGCCGCCGAAATCGTGCTCGTGCCCGTCGCGAATCCGGTGGGTCTCGGTCAATACGTGGTGGGGCAGTTCGTCGGCCGCTTCGATCTTGCGAGCGGCAGGAACTTCAACCGCCATTTCATGCAGTTTCCAACGCTCGCTGAACGCGCCAGGGATCTGCTTGGCGCCGATGCAAACCGCAATCGCGACATCATCCGCGATCTGCTGCGCGAAGAACTGGCGCAGCAAAAGCCGCTGACGGAATTCGAATCGCTGCAACTCGCGCTCTTCAAGCATTCGTTCGATGCCGATCTCGTCATCGATCTGCATTGCTCGCTCGAAGCCGTGATGCACGTGTACACCACGGAAGCCGCGTGGCCTTCGATCGAACCGCTTGCCCGCTATCTCGGCGCCGAAGCGTCGCTGCTCGCAACCAACTCCGGCGCCCAGGCGTTCGACGAAGCGCACAGCCTCATCTGGTGGCATCTACAACAACAGATGCCGGCGAGCAAACCGGTGCCAGACGGCACGCTGGCGGTCACAGTGGAATGCCGTGGCCAGCGCGATGTGTCATATGAAATCGCGCAGCAGGACGCCGATGCAATTGTCGATTACCTCGTGTCGCGCGGCGCGATTCGCGGCGAGCCCAAAGGATTGCCGCCACTGCGCATGCCGGCCACGCCGCTTGCGGGCAGCGAGCAGTTTTACGCACCGGTTAGCGGCATCCTCGTGCATCGCGCGAAGATTGGCGACACGATCCGGGCGGGCGATGCACTCTTCGACATCGTCGATCCGCTGACCGATGAAACGACCACGATCAGGAGCAATACGGACGGCGTCTTCTATATGCGTCGTGCGATCCGCTTCGTGACCGCGGGCGCGCCGCTCGGGCGCGTGACCGGTACGCGCGCAGTGCGCACGGGTGTGCTGCTCGGGGCATAGTGCGGGCTTACGTGTCCGCCACCTGAGCCGCCTCGACGACGCGGTTGCGACCCGATGCCTTCGCCAGATACAGCGCGGCGTCGGCACGCGCCATCAGCGCAGGGAGCGGTTCGCCGGCGCGATACTGGTCGACGCCCACGCTAAACGTATAGTGCAGCACCGCGCCCGAGCCCAGCCGGTACCCTGACGCCGCCAGCCGGGCGCGCAAGCGGTTCAGGAGGACGACGGCTTCCGTGGCGGTCGTCGCTGGGCAAACCACGCCAAATTCCTCGCCGCCGAGCCGTCCGAACACATCGCCGGTCCGGACGTCTTCCATCACGAGCGCGGCGAAGTGCATCAGCACCCTGTCGCCCGCTGCGTGGCCGTGCTGGTCGTTGATCGACTTGAAATGATCGATATCGATGGCCGCGAGCGTCAGAGGCGTACCCGTGCGCTCCGCGCTCCTGAGGAGCGCGTCCGCCCGCGTCAGAAATTCGCGGCGGGCGAACGCGCCCGTGAGATCGTCGACGCTCGCCAGCTTGCGCAGACGCTCAGCCAGCTGGTCGTGAGCCAGCATCACCATGCCGATCGACATCGTCGGCAACGCGAGAATGCCGAGCGCCAGAAACGCGACATTGATCGCGGACACCTGCAGCAGCGTTGTCTGCGACAGCAGCCCGAGCCCATAGGTCATGCCGCGCGCCGCGTGGCCCATCGCAAAGAGCGCTGCCGCCACCGCGACGAAGTTGCAGCTGTATTTCGCGCGAACACGCGACCGCTCACGCAACACGATGACGGCAACCGACGCATCGATACCCGCATGAAAGGCCGAAACGAGCGCCACGCGCGCGTTGAAATCCAGCGTCACCCAGGTCCAGTACGCAATGCCCGCGCCCACCGCGACGAGACCGGCGAGACCGGCTGCAGGAAATCCGGTATGGCCAAAGAACCGGCGAAATCCTTCGAGACCGGTCAGCACGGTTGCCGCCAGCAGCACGTTCGCCGCGAGGATTGAAAACAGCGCGGGCGCGTGGCCCTGCAAGGCAAACAAGATCAGCGCCACGACGGAGAGCGCATTCGCGACCACCCAGCATCCCACGCCAGGAATTCCTGCGCTCAGCAGTGAGCCGAGCACAGCCATCGCCATCACGCCCGACAGCACCGTCACGCCAAGAATCGCTACCGGATTCAACATCGTCTCGACCTGAATGTGAGTCTGAACCTGAAAACCAGTCTGAATTATCCGGGCATTTCGCTCCATGCTGCGGCGCAATTTCCCCGACGCCACAGCCCTCTTCCACCCGGTTGACCGACAGTCTACGACACGGCCAAGGTTTCCCGCACCGTATCAAATTCCTTTCGCCTTGCCCGGGCGGCGTTTTCGCGCTTCGCCCCGGGTTCGACTGGAGCAACCCGATATTTAACATATGTTGCGTTTTATTTTTTATTGGCAACATATGTATACAAACGCAGTGTGCAGGCCGCGCACCTCGTACACGCTCCCACCAAACGCCGCAGCTATCGCAAGCAAGGGTGTCCTTTGCGGACGCGACTGGATTGACGACGAGGATGGCACGTGGCAATTTCACGGCTCTCAATCTAGCCGGCAAGAAGGCGATGCTCTCGTGGCAAGTTTGCAGAACATCGTTGAACTGGACGACACGATTCGCGACCTGACCGATCTTCTGGCCGGATGCCACGCCTGGCGAACCGGCGGCCGGCGCGCATTTTGAGATGCGTAGTTTCCAGCTGCGCTAACCACCCGGGCTACTCCCATTGATTCAGCCCGCAATCGCCAGGTCGCCGGCCAACGTTAGCCAATATCGATCGTGCGGCTCGTGGATCGCTGCTGCTCCTGTTTCGGCACCGTCAACGTCAGGACGCCCTTGTCAAACTTTGCGAGAGCGTGGTCGGGATCGGCATTTTCCGGCATCGGGATTGTGCGCATGAAGGCTCCATATGCGCGCTCGAGCCGATAGCAGCCGTCCTCCTCACTGTGCACATCCTGCTTCTTTTCGCCACGCAATACCAACGCTCCGTCCTCGACGCTAACGGTCAAGTCCTCCCGCTCCATGCCTGGCAGTTCGACGGTCACACGCAGTATCTTTCCCTCGTCAACCACGTCGATGCGCGGCTGGAAACGCGATGAACTGAAGTCGCCAAACCATCGTTCGAGCGCGCCGCGCGCCGCGAACGGATCATGAAAGAATTCCTCCATCGCACGCCACGAATCACGGGGGAAAAGTCGCGCAATGTCGGACCACGGAACACGTGACGGTTCGCTGTCGGCCGGCCTTTGCGCACTGTCCGCCTCGGGCTTGCGTCCTGAACCGCGGAGAAATTTGAAAGGGTTCCACTTTTTCAGGTCGGTGTTCATCGTATGCTCCTCGATGGTCTAACAGGAGAACCGGATGTGCATCTTGCGTTCACACTGCGACGTTTCTGCCGACTTCCCTGGACACACCGTCTGCAGTCAGACTGACGGCGTGCGGCGGGGCGTCGCGCTGCGCCTGCCGCCCGGGCGTGACGCGACAGATGCCAATCGGTAAACAGACGGGCATCGCACCCGCTCGTGACCAGGCCGATATATCCACCATCCGCGAGGGCCAGGCCGCTTGCGAACTGGACGCACCGGCACGGCCCATGTGCTGATCGTTTATCCGCATCACCCTGCCTCCATGACGTTCTGTATCCACACCTCCGCGAACGGGCGGTGGCGACCTCGCGGTCGCCACCGGTTTTGTCTCCTGTCGTCGTTGCGGCTCTGCCGGGCTCAGTTCGTCTGCACCTCGATCCGGCGCGGGCGTGCTTCGTCGCGACGCGGAATCGTCAGCTTCAGCACGCCGTCCTGCAGGTTTGCATCGATTTTCGATGTGTCGAAGTCCGGGCTCAGCGAAAACGCGCGCGCGAAATGCGGTTCCCGGATCTCGGCGTGCTGCAACCGCAGACCGGCGGGCGTTGGCACAACTGCTTCGGCCTCGATATAAAGATTGCCGTCGTGCACCTTCACGTCGAGTTTGTCCTTCGTGACGCCTGGCAGGTCCGCCCACAGCGTGATGCCCTGGCTGTCCTCGAACACGTCGACTGCGGGTGCGAGCGTCGCCCGCCGCGCCGGCTGGTCACCCTCGCGTCGTGCTACCGCTTTCTGGTCGCGTTCAGCGACCTGTGTCCTGTCGTTCATGGCTTGCTCCTTGAATGGCTGGCATTACTGGACGGTAATGGCTCGCGGCTTCGACGCTTCACGCTTGCCCACGCTGATCGACAGGCAACCGTTGGTGTAGCGCGCCTGCACCTTGTCGGGGTCCGCATTCTGCGGCAGCTCGATCACGCGCCGGAAACTGCCGCTGAACCGTTCCTGTGCATAGGTGCGGGTGTCGTCCCGGGTTTTGTCATCGCTGCCGGTCTGGGCGGCCTTGCGCTCACCGCTGATTGTCAGCAGGCCCTTGTCGATCGACACGTCGAGTTCGGCCAGCTTGAGACCGGGCGCGAACGCGACGATTTCGATTGAGTCGTCGGTCGAACCGATGTTCAGCTGCGGAAAGGCCCCGAAGCGGCCCGAACGGATGCTGGACGGAAAACCGCCGAACAGGCTGTCCATCTGCCGCTGCAGACGGTCGAACTCACTGAACAGGTCGGTTCCGGAAAAGAGATCACTCATCGTATCCTCCTTCGATGCAGCGAGGAGGCGAACGGGCCTACGCGCTCCAGTTCGCCTGCCAGGCCGCTGGCAAACAAATCGAAACACGCAGCGCACCGGATGTGACCGGCGCATCTGCCTGAGCGAAATCAAAGATAGAACCTACGGTGAAAATTTCAAGGGGCGGTGGTGAAATTCCGGTCTTGAAAATCGCCTGCCAAATCCTATTATCGCGGTGCATTGCAACGGAACCGGAGGACACCATGGAATTCGATTCGGACTGGCTCACGCTTGGCAGACACCGCGTCCGGCTGCGCTCGACCAGAGGCTTTCCGACGGAATCGATGCGTAGCGTGGCGAAGGTCGTGCAACTCGCGATCGACAACAACATGAGCGCCCGCGCGCGGCTGGTCGAGATCGTCTTCCAGCACGAACAAACCTACGATATCGCTGTCGGCACGACACTTGCCGAAGACCGCGTTTGCGCGCCGCAACTGGAAGCGGCGATTGCGGTGGTGCTCGGCCTGCTGCCGGATCAGGTGAACGTCATCGTAACGACAGTCAGTCAGGAGGAAGTCGACCTGCACTTCGGCGTGTACGAGCGCATGCTGGCCGAGAAACTGGGCGTTGTGCCGCCGATCCAGTGATCTTCGGGCGCAAGGCGTTCGGGTAACCTTTGAAATTGCACGATCCTGACTGCTACGCGGCGCCAGAGGCTACGTATCGGTCAGTCGTCGCTTGCGGCGATTTCGTCGCGCTCGTGTTCAGGCTTTTGCATCCAGAAGCGATGCAGGGGCTTCTCGACAATGCGACCGATGAACAGCAACGCAAACAGCAGCACGAGCGCAGCCAGCGCGACCGACCACGCGCCCGTGCCGCAGACGATGCCAAGCGCCGCCGTCACCCAGATCGACGCTGCGGTGGTCAGCCCGCGTATCTTCTCGCGGGCCGGGTTTTGCACGATCACGCCCGCGCCCAGGAAACCGATACCGGTAACGATGCCCTGGATCACGCGTGCCGCGTTCACGTCGGCGGCAATGCCGTTCACGACGAAGCCCATGCTCGCCATCGTCACGAGACACGAGCCGAGTGCGACGAGGCCGAGCGTCTTGATACCGGTCGGCTTGCCGCGCAGATTACGGTCGATGCCGATGATGCCGCCGACCACCACCGCCAGCGTCATGCGCAGGATCACTTCTATGAGACTGGAAGCAGGCAGCATATAAGGTTCTCAGGTCGTGCAACTGTTGTTCTGGATGGCATGCCCTGCACTGTGCGCCGTCCTGCATCGGCGCGACACGCAGGTCGAAGCCGCAGCTCACGGCGAAGCCGGTTCGCCCGAAAATTTCCGGCGGTACGCCACCGGGCTCGTCAGTGCGATCCGGCGAAAATGCCGTCGCATCGATTCCTCGGAGCCGAAGCCCGCCAGTTCCGCGACGCGCGCAACCGGCAGGTGCGCCTGCTGCTCCAGCAGATCCCGGGCAATCGCGACGCGCTCGCGCACAAGCCACGCCCAGGGCGCCATTCCTGTCGCGTCGCGAAACTGGCGCTGCAGCGTGCGCGTGCTCATCGCCGCGTGCCCGGCCAGCGACGCCAGCGTGTGAGGCTGCGCGGGATTTGCGCGCACCCAGTCCATCAGTTTCGCTAGACGCCCACCGTCATCCTGCGGCATCGGGCGCGGTACGAACTGCGCCTGCCCGCCCTCGCGATGCGGCGGCACAACAAGCCGCTGCGCCACGCGGTTCGCGATCGCGCCACCGTGATCCTGGCGCACGAGATGCAGCAGCATGTCGAGACCCGCCGCCGAACCCGCCGACGTCACGATCTGCCCTTCGTCGACATAGAGCGCATCAGGCTTGACTCTCAGTTGCGGATAGCGGCGCTGCAGACGCTCCGCGTAGCGCCAGTGGGTCGTGACTGTCTTGCCGTCGAGCACGCCCGCGGCGGCGAGCACGAATACGCCTGAGCAGATGGAGCACAGCCGCGCGCCGCGCCGGTAAGCCGCGCGGATTTTCTTCAGCAGCGGCTCGGGCGGAATTTCGTCGGCATCGCGCCAGCCTGGTATCACGATCGTGTCGGCACGCTCCAGCATGCGCAGCGAGTATGGCGCCGCCACGGTGATGCCGCCCGCCGCACGGATTGGCCCGGACTCGCCCGCGCACACCGCAAAGCGATACCAGGCGACGTCGAGCTCCGGACGGTCCAGCGCGAACAGCTCGGTCACACAGCCGAATTCGAAGGTGCAGAGGCGGTCGTAAACGAGCGCGACGACAAGATGATCTTCCATGGCGCAATGTTACCGGAGATCTGTAGTTGCGCCACCTGTCTGGCGCCGCACCGCGTCGCCCCGGCCGCAACGCGCATGGACCTTCCGGCGCCCGTGCGAAAAGACGTGTGAAAACGCTCGGGGCGACCGATTTGTTCCTGCCACGCATAACTGTTTGTTCGCCGCAGGTGTTCGAACTTCGGGTGAATGCGCCTAGATTGCTCTTCATCGGCACCGCCGGCGAAACCGGCAAGCCAGCCGAATCACCGAATTACCTTATCTGGAGATTGACTATGAGCACGTCACAAAAGGTCGTTGTCGAACCTGTCACTGAAAACGTCAAGCGTGCCGTGGCCGATGGCTATCGTCATCTCAAGCTGCACGAGATCGAGCTTGACTGCGTGCGCGCTGCCCGCGAAGCCGCAGGTGACGACGTCGAAATAACACTGGACGTCAATTGCCCCTGGTCCGTGTGCGAAGCGCTCGGCATGACAGAAAGGCTGCGCCCTTTCAATCTGCGATGGATCGGGGAACCGGTCTGGCCGCCCGAAAGCTATTCGGGCCTCGCGCAGGTCCGTCGCGACGGCGGCATTCCGGTCGCCGCCGGCGAAAACGCGTCGACATTCATGGACTTTCAACATCTGCCTGAAGCAGACGCCGTCGACTTTATCCAGCCAAGCCCCGCAAAAATGGGCGGCCTGACCGAACCGAAGAAAGTGTTCGCGATGGCGAATACCAACAACGTCACGGTGATGGTCCACACCTTCTACGACGGTCCGGGTCACCTTGCCAGCGTGCACGCAAGCGCGGCACTGGGCGGGCCTGGTGCACTCGTCGAATGGCGTTATTTCGATCTCGAAGCGCAACCGTATGGCGACGCCATCGTTCTGCACGACGGCGCCATTGCCGTTCCTCAAGGCGTGGGGCTCGGCCTTGAACCGAACCACGAAGTCGTCCGCGAATACCGGGTCGCATGAGTGTGATGCATACTTGAAAGTCCCGGGCAGCTGCGAAGCGCTGCATGGCAATCACGGACAAGGTGCCGGACGCAACAGTGATCGGGCACACACGATAATTCCAGGAAACATCACATCATGCTCGAACGTATCGCAGCGCCTATCGTGCCCGTCGCCTTTGTCATCATTCCCGGATTTCTGGCAGGGAAGCGCGGCAAACTCAACCACCCGGACAGCATCCTGATCAGCCGGCTCGTTCTGAACTGGATCTTCCCCCGCGAGAGCACCTTGCCATCGATCGTGTCGAGCCCATCGACATAGAACACACGCTGCATCGCGCGAAACACTTTCAGCGGGTCGCAGGCGGGAGCAACGATCCGCGCGGCCACCACGGCGCGACACACAGGTTCGGTGTCGTAGACGAAGTTCTCGCGCGCTATCAGCGCATCGCGGTTGAATTCCGCCCCGCTCACCTCCTCGACGCGAGCCCTGTGCTTGAGCCGGAACCGCTTGCCCGCGTCGTCCAGCACCTGCGTCGATCCTGCTCCCATACCGCCCACCACGATCTGCACTTCGAGCCCTGGCATGCTCTCCACGACTGCGGCCATTTCCTTGCCAAAGCCGTAGCACCACGAGCACATCGGATCACCCACAAAAATCAGCTTCATATCTTCTTCCCTTTTCATGTACCGGTTGCGCGCTGCAGCGACTGGCGGCTTGTGCCGCCGTTCCAAAACGCGCCTCTGGGCTGACTATATGTGCGAACTATCCGACCTTGCGTAGTGTGCGCCGCAATTCACTTTTAACGCGGTGTAAGCAGGCGAATATCCGCATGACCTCGAAGCGCAGGCTGCACGACGCTTTTGTATCGCAATGTATCTGGTCCGCGCTCCGACACAAAAGGCCGCACATATCCCCCGCAACCGACACAGAGCAGATACGTGGGCGCGTTCTCATTGCACCATCCCATCCGGATGTATCTCACCAGATCGAAGGACATAGCCATGCTTAACCGACTCAAGACCGTGGCGGCCGCAGCCGCCGTCGCCGCGATTGTGGCAGCCGGTGTGATGAGTGCCCAAAGCGGCGCCGCCAGCGCACTTCCGGTCAGCACGAGCAGCGCAGCGCCGGAGTTTGCCGGCATCGAAAACTGGCTCAACAGCAAGCCGCTGACCATGCAGCAGTTGCGGGGAAAAGTGGTCCTCGTTGATTTCTGGACCTACTCGTGCATCAACTGCATCAATACATTGCCGCATGTCGAGGACTGGTACACGAAGTACAAGGATCAGGGCCTCGTGGTGGTGGGCGTGCACACGCCAGAGTACCCATACGAACGCAAGACGGAAAAGGTCAGCGCGGCAATCCAGAAGTACGGGTTGCACTATCCGGTCGCGCAGGACAACAGCTATGCGACATGGAACGCGTATGGCAATCAATACTGGCCCGCGGCCTACCTGATCGACAAGCAGGGGCGAATCGTCTACAGCCACTTCGGCGAAGGCGATTACGCGAAGACCGAAGCAGCCATTCGCGAGCAACTGGCGCGTTCTGAACAGTAACTACGCGTGCACCTGCGAAGCCTGAAGACGTGAACGATGAACCCGGTCTCCTTCGCAGGTATGAAGCATTGAAAATCAGGCAATCAATTTTCCGTTTTTATATCGTACACGATTTGATCGCCTACGATTTATAACACGGAGTGAGTCATCGAATATTCACACCACGCGATTACATCGCATGCGATTTACATCGGATAGTCGTTTATCCGTCAAGGATCCCATCATGACCACGATTGAAAAAGTTCTGTACACCGGCAAGACTCACACTTCTTCGGGGGGCCGCAACGGCACGTCCCGCAGTTCGGACGGCCGTCTGGACATCAAGCTGTCGTCGCCCGGCACTGCCGGCGACGGCACGAATCCGGAGCAGCTGTTCGCGGCAGGCTGGTCGGCATGTTTCATCGGCGCAATGGGGCTCGCGGCGCCCAGACTGGGCGTCAAGCTTCCGGAAGATCTCGCTGTCGACGCGGAAGTGGATCTGGGCACGGAAGGCGACGGCTACTTTCTCCAGGCGCGACTGAACGTCAGCGTGCCAGGTGTGCCGCGTGAGCTCGCCCAGGCGATCGTGGACGCAGCGCATCAGACGTGCCCGTATTCCAAAGCCACGCACGGCAATATCGACGTCGTCATTACCCTGGTTTAATCCGGTCAGTAACTAAAACAACATACGGAGGCGCTCGGGCAACGCTCGCGCCTCATGCTATTCACCCACCTTTAACGAAGAAATCCATCATGAAAACCCGACTCATCGTTGCTGTATTCGCCGCACTTTCCGCATCCATCGCAGCGCCTGCGTTTGCCAGCGGCTACGGTCCCGCTCCCTTCTACAAGCCGTCGATCGGCGCGCCCGCGTCACAACGCGGTCAGCGCGCGCAAACCGTTGCCGCCGACCGCAACGACGCCACCACTGCGGATTCGTACGGCGGCGCCATCGCGGGGCAGTCGGAATCGGCGCGCCATGGCGTCGCCACGCAGCAGAACGGCCTCTACGAACGCCACTGAGCCAGTACGCGCTCGTTTATCGAGCCGTTCAGCCGTTGACGCGATATAGCAGGCCGAACTCACTGACCTGATCGATGAATTTATTAATTTCGGAGTTCATTTTTATGAAGATCAAACCAGGCGCCCTTGCTGCTACATTCATTCTTTCAGCGCCTGTCGTCGGTTACGCGCAGCAACCGGATACGGGCCTCACGCGCGCACAGGTTCGCGCGGAACTGGTGCCACTCGAAAAGGCCGGATACAGCCCGTCGCACGGCCGCGATCCGTACTATCCGGACGACATCCAGACCGCCCTCGCCAGGATCCAGGCCGTCAATCCGGCGGCGAATAATGCCGCAACGTCAGGTTATGGCGGCATCGAAAACGGCACATCAGAAACGGCCAGCCGAACCGCAGTACGCACCGCCCAGGCCTCGATCTACTTCGGCCACTAAAAGCGCGATTAGCCGGTTCTGCCGCCCCATGTATATCGCATGCGATTTTATCGCTATCGATTTACGTTGAAGACAGGCGCCCGGCCCATCGATCGCGATCAGAACGCCTGCCACGCAATGAACGCCTGTTCCAGGTTCTCTCTCGTCAGCGCCGCCTCCGGCAGCGCTGACCCTGTCTCCCCGGATTTACGTCGCGAACCGCTGCCTTCGTCGCTTACGGCTGCATGCGCAGCTTCACCGCGCGTGACGCCCGCCCTGGTCGACAATGCCTTCTATCCGGTTTTTGTTCATCGGCTCGCAGTTCCGCTCCACGCTTCTTCCCCACGATCGGTCCCCCTCACGCAGTTGCGCTTCGCTCGTTGTGATCGACTGGCAGCGGGACTCGCACCCACAAAAATGCCTCCCAACACTGCGCGCACAAATAAAAACGCGCCGCGTATTCGAAGCGCGGCGCGTGACAATGCAAAGACGAGCGGAGGAAATTGCGTCAACCTGAGCGGCCAGCGCTCACTCTTCGTTTTGCACGGACTCGACAAGATTGTTGCGCAGCGTGACGATCGCCTTCTGCACTTTCGCAAACTCGCCAGGTGCCAGGCCAGTGGCCTCGACGAGGTCCATGTTCAGTCCTCTTTCGCGCAGCCGCCGGCCATTTTTCGTCAGGCTCACGCGCACCTGGCGTTCGTCTTCGGGATCGCGCTGCCGCTTCAGATAACCCATCACTTCGAGTTTCTTCAGAATCGGCGTGAGCGTGTTGGATTCGAGAAACAGCTTCTCGCCGAGACTGCCGACGGTCTGATTGTCTTCCTCCCACAGCGCAATGATCGTGATGTATTGCGTGTACGTGAGCCCAAGCTCCTCGAGAATCGGCTTGTACGCCTTGCCGAACGCGAGATTCGCGGAATAGACCGCGAAGCACAGGAAGTCGGAAAGCTTGACCTCCGCAGCAGCTGTCTTTTCGGTGGATTTCATGTGCACCTCGATGGCAAGACCCGGATGGGTCAACTTGAAGTCAATTATATATCGGATGCGATCTTCTCGGAAGTGCTGGATATCCAGCAACGGCCTGCGGCGATCCTGCGTGGCGTGATGTTACCGAAGATTGTCGATTACGCCACTTATACGACGCACGTCCTGCGCCGATAATGCATTCACCCGCGCCACAACACTTTTACCGGAAGCCAGTCATGTCCCACGTCACCGCCGTTCCCGCCGCCAGAAGCCCCGAAGCGCTCTCACACTTCGAATCGAGCCTGCAGTTCGAAACCGATTGCTGGGACGTCCACGATGCACTGTCGACGCAAACCGCCGACTTCGTGCTGCTCGACGTGCGAAGCCCGGCGCTTTACGCCGCCGGCCACGTACCTGGCGCAATCAACCTGCCGCACGGCAAGCTCATCGCTTCGAAGCTCGCTGCGTGGCCACCCGAAACGCTCTTCGTCACGTATTGCGCGGGGCCGCATTGCAATGGTGCGACGCGCGGCGCGATCCGCCTCGCGCAACTCGGACGGCCGGTGAAAGTGATGATCGGCGGTCTCACCGGATGGATCGACGAAGGTTTCGCGCTCGCGAAACCCGCGCACGAATCGTCGGGTCCGGCGCTCGCACGCGAAGCATAGAAATCGCGCGCATGCGGAATACGGCCGCCGCGCCCGTCGTTTACACCGGATAGCCCATCACGCGCGGGCAGCAACGCTGCCTTCGCGCGGATGCGTTCGTCTTTCCGACCGGTGGCAGGCTCACATGAACATTTCCGTTGCGCATTTTTCCCGCCCCGCGCTGGCCTCATCGTGCGCGGCCCTGCTCGCGACACTCGCCGCCTGCGGTGGCGGCGGCAGCAACGCCAGCATCGGCGTCGGCTCGTCCGCCGGGTCCGCGGCGACGCCCACGAGCATGACGGTGTCAGGCACAGCCGCGAGTGGCAAGCCGCTGGCGACCGCCATGGTGAGCCTCGCGTGCGTGCAGGGCGCGGCGAGCGCGAACGCTGACGCCAACGGCCAGTTCAGCGTCACACTGAACGCGGTACCGCCCTGCCTCATCACCGCGACGGCCAGCAACCACACGTTCCATTCCGTCGCGTTCGCGGGCGGCACGTTCAACGTCACGCCCGAGACCGACCTCCTGCTTGGCTACCTCAGCGGGCAGCTCGGCACGAACGAGACGGGGCTCCTCGCCGGATTCGCGCTTAATGCGCGCTTCCAGCAGGTGCTCGGCAACCCGACCGACGTCCTGAATGCGCAGACGGCCGTCGTCAGCAGTCTTCAGCAGCGCTTTGCGCTGACGCTGTCCGTGCCGAACTTTCTGACCACGCCTTTTGTGCCAGATAACGAGGGCCTCGACCACGATCTCGACGCGCTGCAGGCGGCTGGCGCGATCGATGACAACGGGCCCCTGAGCGGCACACTGTCGTTCGTCACGGCGGCGGGCGCCACGCAGCCGCTGCCCGCGACGCCGCCATCGGCGATGGGTGGCGGAACGGGCAATACCGGCAGTTCGAACGCCGGCGGCATGATGTAGCTGCCCGCTTATGCGGCAACCAGTTCCCGCAGGCGCTGCTGCAGCGCGTCGGATGCGCGCGTCATCGGCGCGCGCAGTCCGTCTCTGATCACGCCCTGCGCCGCCAGTGCCGACTTCACCGGCCCCGGGTTCGGCTCGTCGAACATCGCGCGCACGAGCGGCACCAGCGAATGCCAGATCGCACGCCCTTCGTCGAGCCGCCCCGCCGCCAGCGCGCGATACAGCGCGACAAAACGCGCTGTGCGCACATGCGCCGAAGCGGCAATCGCACCCGCGCCGCCCATGCAAAGCGTCGCGAACAGGTTGGCGTCGTCGCCGGCCAGCACCCGCAGGCGGCCGTCGAGAATCAGTGCGAGCGTGGTGTCCAGTGAACCCGCGCAATCCTTCACGGCTTCGATGCGCGGATGCGCAGCCAGCGTCAGGAGCGTCTCCAGCTCGATCTGTACGCCGGTACGGGCCGGAATGTCGTAGATCACGACAGGCTTCCTGCTGATGTCCGCCAGCGACGCGAAGTGATCGATGAGGCCCGCCTGCGAAGGCCGGATGTAGTACGGCGCGCTGATCAGCATGCCGGCGACCGGCGCGTCGTTGAGTTGCACGACGCGCTCGCGCAACGTGGCCGCGTGGTTGCCGGAGACGCCCGCTATCACCGGCACGTCGCCCGCCGCCGCCAGAATGGTCGCGAGCACCGCGGCCTGCTCGGTTTCGTCGAGCGCGGCGGGCTCGCCCGTCGTGCCCAGCGCGACAAAACCCGCGACATCCGCCGTCACGTAACCGCCCACCAGTGCGCGCAACGCGGCATGATCGACCGCGCCATCGGCGAACGGCGTGATGAGCGGAATCCAGATACCCGAAAAAATCGACATGACTAATCCTCGAAACGTGACCGTATCGATTCCGTCAGGCAGTGCGGGAAGGGACATCGAGGATGGACCTGAACTCGCTGCTCCGTCACACATCTGACGGAACAGCAGGCTCCGGTCAGATGAGCAGCTGTTTTTTTGCTTTGGCTTGCGTTGCTGCGCAAGCCATTGCCGAAGCCATCGCGCAAACGCACGCAACGACGCTCGCCGAAGCGAGGGCGGCCGGACGCAGACGAAGGATTGGGCGGGTTTGCATGAGCGCCAGTGTAACCGGCAAATGCGTTATCGCGCAAAAAGGCGCCCGCTTTCGTGCTCCCTCATCGCTGAAGGAAGATGGAATTCCGTGGACCGGCAACCCGGAAAAATCAGCAACTTGCTAACGACTTCCGTCAAGCGATGCCTCCGCATCGCACCCGAAATAAGGTGCAGCTTTGAGTTGTCGACGGTCGGCGACCGGCAAGAACCGGCCACTAAGAACCCGTCGCGAATGTGCGAGCGACGACCGCAACTTCGACGTTATCGGTCATTCGATTGATGCGAAATTCTGGACCGTGCGCCGTGCTCATGACAGGTAGTTGATACCTCAATTGTCGGCGTGCTCACGCGCGTTGCGGCGAATAGCCTGGGGTGGTTCACCGAAAGCTCGCAGAAACGCACGGCGCATTCTGTCTGGATCAGCAAAACCCGTTTCTCGCGCAACGACGTCAATCGGCAGCCTGCCCTGCTCGACCATGAGACGCGCTGTTTCCAACCGCAAGTTCTCGACAGCTTTCGCAGGTGATTGCCCGGTCTCCTCACGGAACGCCCGGGTGAATTGCCGCACACTCAGATTGGCAGCTTCAGCCAGTCTGTCGACCGTCAGCGGGGTGTGCAAATTGCTTTTCGCGTAAACCAGTGCGGTTTGTATCCTGTCAGTTTTAGCATCGAGGTCCAGCAGTGTGGAGTGCTGTAATTGTCCGCCGGCACGTCGATGGAACATGACCATTCGCTTGGCGACAATTCGCGCTACCTTCGCACCGAGGTCTCGTTCCACCATCGAAACCGCGAGATCGGTCCCCGCAGTCATGCCCGCAGATGTCCATACCGGACCGTCCACGATAAATATCCGATCTTCTTCGACCATGACTTTCGGATACGTCGTTTGCAATTCGCGCGCGTGCGCCCAGTGAGTCGTGGCACGCCGATTGTCCAGAACGCCGGCCTGAGCCAAAAAGAACGCGCCCGTGCACATTGAGGCAACGCGCCGGGTGTTTTTCACCGCGCTTTTCAAATATTCAATCAGTGCGGCGCTCGCCAGGTGCGCGCCAGTGATGACGCCGCCGATGATCACCGTATCGAACCCACCTTCAGCGAAACTATCCGTCATGACGGAATATCCGAGAGAACTTTGAACCGGCCCACCGCTTTCAGATATCAGACGGATCTCGTAGTACGGCTCACTGGTCAGTCGGTTTGCGAGCTCAAACACGGTTAGTCCGCCGAAAACCATGACCTGGAAGCCTGGAACGACGATGTAGCCAATGCGCAGCATGGTAGGTCCCGGAAAATAGCAGGACATAACGTTACGTCCCGCACGCCGGCGCCCGGCGCGAGCCGTCGCCTGCTGTACGGTAATTCTAACCAGCGATCCTGATGCCGATAAGAGTGGCCGCGCCAGCATGGCCAGAATTGTCGGAAATACGTCCTTCCCGCCTTTTTGAGGGCTTCTACCATTAGCGGATTCCCGAGTCTCACATCGGACCAATCGAGAACCTCAATGGAAAGCAACCTCTTTGGAACAGCGTCTATTCCTGCACCCTCTATCTCGCGCCGCGCGTTCCTCGCGAGCGGGACGGCCATTGGTGCAAGCCTGCTCCTGGACCGCGGGGCGCAGGCGCAAAGCCCTGGGACCGGCGGCGTACCCGGTATCAAGGAGTACGACGTCAATACCAATGGCATCACCCTGCACGTAACCGAACAGGGAGAGGGGCCAGCCGTACTCTTCTGCCACGGGTTTCCAGACACTTCCTACACGTGGCGCCGGCAGATGAAAGCCGTGGCGTCTGCCGGATATCGGGCAATTGCTCCTGATATGCGCGGCTACGGACGCAGTTCGGCGCCGACAGACCCAACCTTGTACACGCCACTGCAAACAGTCGGTGATCTGGTGGGCCTGCTCGATGCGTTGAAGATTCAGGGCGCTGTCCTCGTGGGTCACGACTGGGGTGCAACGCATGTGTGGCAAGCGGCGCTGATGCGTCCCGATCGATTCAAGGCCGTGTTCTGTCTGAGCGTGCCATTCGTTCCTCGTGGGGATGTCAGCGTCTTCGAGAAGATGCGCAAGTCCGGCCACCAGGATGATTTCTACATGTTCGAACAGATCCGGCCGGACGCCGATCAGATCTGGGCCGACGCCACGGTGACCATTCCAGGAATCCTGTACTGGGCATCGGGCTCCGCTCCCGCAGACAAGCGGTGGAATCCGATGGATCCGGCACGCAGCCTTCACCGTGCGGCCCCCGGACCGTTACCGTCATGGGCGGAGCCTGATTACGTTGCTCATAACGTGGGGGAATTTCAGCGCGCCGGCTTTCACGGTGCCCTGAACTACTATCGGGCCGCTGAACCGTACTTTTACCTCTCCGCTCCCTGGAAGGGCGCCAGGATTACCCAGCCTTCATTTTTCATCTGGGGGAAGGCGGATGGCTTGAAAGCGCTCTATCCGCTGACCGTGGACCAGATGCGCTCCGGCGTTCCCAGTCTCATTGGCGGTCTCGAACTCGACAATGTGGGCCACTGGGTACAACACGAAGCCCCTGACGTGGTCAATGAGCAACTCGTGAAGTTTCTGCAAACCGTAACGCCCACCTGACTTGCAATGGGATTGATACGAGGAAGGGACTCTATCCTGCGTGACGGCACCCGATCCCACACACTTTGCAGCAGCGTGCCGGCGAAAGACATCCAGCTGAAACGGATTTAACGATGGTGACAGGCAAAAGTCCCGTGTACAGGTTGAACAATGGAATTGAGATGGCCGCATTCGGACTTGGGGTGTTTCGTAGCGAGCCTGAGAAAACCGTAGCTGCGGTCAGATCGGCAGTCGCAAATGGATACAGGCTGATCGATACCGCCGCGGCCTATATGAACGAGCAGCAGGTTGGGGAAGGTATCCGCTTGTCCGGCGTCCGTCGGGAGGACGTCTTCGTGACGACCAAGGTGTGGATCACCGACTATGGCTACGATCGGACCCTTCGGGCTTTTGACCGAAGTCTTCTGAGGCTGGGATTCGATGTCCTGGACCTGTATCTGATCCATTGGCCGGTTCCTTCTGCTTTCGAAGCAACTATCGATGCTTACAAAGCCTCGCTTAAGCTTCTCGAGGAGGGACGCGTTCGGGCGATTCTTCGACTTCGCACTTGCGTCGGGGGAAGTTCAGGCAATCAGCGAACTCGACACCGGCGAACGTGGCGGACCAGACCCGGAGCAGGTGAGTCCGCAAACCTTTCCTGTAATCAATCGTGACTAAATCAGACCTCTTTATGTCAGCTATGTCGCGTCGCACCCTGCTCGCCGATGGAACCGCCTTTGGTGCAAGCCTGTTGATGAGTAAGGCAGCTTTGGGGGCTGGGGCTGGGTCTGGCGCTGCCGGCGGCACGGTAGTCGCGAGCGCCAGTTCAGATAGCGTCCCGAATCTGACCGCGCATACCTTCAGTTCGCCGCGCCACACAACGTGCTACCTGGCGGCCGGGCCGGCCGATGGGCCGCTGATGATCTTTCTCCACGGCTGGCCCGAGATCGGCCTGATGTGGCGCGCGCAGATCGAGGCGTTCGCGTCCGAAGGTTGGCACTGCGTTGCACCGGACATGCGGGGTTACGGTGGCTCAGCGGCGCCGGCCGCCTCCGGGGCCTACGCCTTGAGCGCGATCGTCGACGACATGGTCGAACTACACGACCATTTGGGAGCGCGCCCGGCAATCTGGGTTGGCCACGACTGGGGAAGCCCGGTGGCCGGAGCGCTGGCTGCGCACCACGGGGCGCGCAGTCGCGGCGTGGTGCTGATCTCAGTCCCTTACTTTCCCGAGGGTTTCGCGCTGCCGAATCTCGTGCAGCTGATTGACCGTCAGTTGTACCCGGCCGATCAATACCCGGACGGGCAGTGGGATTACTTCCGCTTTTACCTGACGCACTTCAGCCAGACGGTTAGCGATTTCGAGGCGGACATCCCGGCAACGCTCGCGTCGCTCTATCGGCGCGGCAATCCTGCAGCGATCGGCCAGGTCTCTCCGTCCGCCTTGATCACAAAAAACGGTGGGCGTTATGGCTCGGCGTATCGCGCCCCGGCGACGCCGCCTGATCCAGCGCTCTGGACGCCCACCGACTTTAAGGCGCTGGCCGATGCATTCGATGTCAGTGGTTTCCGTTCGGTCAATGCCTGGTACCTGAACGACGCCGCCAACATTGCCTACGCGCACACGGCGCCGGACGGCGGCCAGCTACGCCAGCCCGTTTTGTTCGTCAACGGTGATTGGGACGCGATTTGCGACATCAACCGCAGTCGCCTCGGAGAACCGATGCGCGGCGCCTGCGCCGACCTTTCCATAACGAACCTGCCCGCTGGCCACTGGCTTCCGCTTGAGTGCAAGATTGAGCTTGTTCAAGCCATTCGTTCGTGGCTCAAGACGAGCGGGTTGTAGCAGGTGAGCCAGCCGGGTGAACGATTCCCGGTCCAGGCGAACCCGTTCGTCGATTGACTCAGGCAAGCTACCTCGCGCGAGTTTGATCAAGCACTACGACATGCCACAGACCCAGTCCCCCTTTCCCTTCAGCGTGGAGCGTACGAAATGTCTGATCAGAAAATTTTTGTTGCCGGAGGGACAGGCGATACCGGCGGAGCAGCGACGGAAGCGCTTTTAGCGGCTGGTGAAAAGGTACGCACACTGGTGCGGAACGAGGACCAACGTTCGGAACGACTGAAGTCGCGTGGAGTCGAGGTTTTGGTCGGCAACCTTTCCAGTCTGGACGACGTGGCACGGGCTCTCGAGGGCATTTTTTCGGCGTACTTTGTCTACCCAATCGAAGCAGGGGGAATACAGGCGAGCGTCTATTTTGCTCAGGCGGCCCGGGAGGCTGGAATCAGCGGGATCGTGAACATGTCGCAAATTTCCGCTCGCAGGAATGCAACAAGTCACGCGGCACGTGATCACTGGATCTCGGAGAGGGTATTTGACTGGTCGGGAACCCCGGTCACCCACATTCGCCCGACGTTCTTCGCACAATGGTTAACCTATCCCGGCCAGGTTGCAAACGTCAAAAAGGACGGAACATTGAGGCTGCCCTTTGGTAACGGGCGTCACGCACCGATTGCAGCAGAAGACCAGGGGCGCGTCATCGCTGCGATTCTTCGTGATCCAGTTCCGCACGCTGGCAAGGTCTACCCGCTATACGGCCCCGTCGAGATGAACCATCATCAAATTGCTGATGAAATGAGCAAGGTTCTGGGCCGGGAAGTGAAGTACGAGCCGATCGACCTCGATATGTTCGAAAAGCGTTTGAATACCGACTCGAAATTTAGCGATGCGTTTTCACAGCATCTTCTGTCTGTCGCGGTCGACTACCAAAATGGCATTTTCGCTGGTACCAATACACTGGTCGAAGAACTGACGGGAACCCCGCCCATGACTGTCGAGGCGTTCATCCGGAAGCACGTGGCGGTCTTCGCAGACTGACGGTCTGGTCCTGCCCTCGAAAGAAGCTGCTCACGATTGTCTGGACCTGCGCAGGACGCTTCGTGAGCAGGTATTCCGCTCACCAGGGAACGTGCGAAGTGGTTGGCACTGACCGCGAAGTGCGAACCCTTCCGGCGCCAATACCCGCGATATATGACGTCGTGGATTTTGAATCGGATTCAAACTTTGACCCGAGAGAGCGGGTGGTACATACGGCTGCTAACGAATGCAAGGGAGCCGTTCCTGTGGCGGTGCCGACTGGCGGTAGCGAGTCGCGTGCATGTGGGTTCCCAGCGAAGACCGTTGATTGATGATGCATGGAGGAATAGCAAAAAGCCGGCCCGTGACGTTGCCTGCCAGGCGCAAACTGTTCCCGTGATTCAAGCGGAAAACCTCGGCCTCCCGGTCTTGCCGACGCTACGTTGGCGGTTGTGCGGAAACAGCAGCGGAGTCGAGGATCCGGATCGCCCCTGCCCTCCGTCAGGTTTCCTTAAGGTAAGGTCGCTAGCATTAACCGGATTTGTGCAGCGTTTTTTTCGGGCTATCAGTTCAAAATTCGCAGGCTGCGCGCCCCATCAGTTCATCAAATCGTGACAACCTGAGGAGCACGAATGGCTAAGGTCTACGACATGCAGCGTCCGGCATATGATGCAGTCGCGCGCACGCTGCACTGGCTAACCGTCCTGTTGGTCGCAATGCAATTTGTGATCGGCTGGACGATGCCGGATGTCCACAAAGACACGCAGCCGGTTAATCTGATCGCCTGGCATCTTGGCGTGGGTGCGACGCTCGTCGCCGTGATGGCAATCCGGGTGATCTGGCGATTGACGCATTGGCCCACGCCGGATGAGCTGCCGCCGCTACTCAGCGCCGTCTCGCGCATAACGCATGTTCTCCTCTACGCCACCCTGGTGCTGGTGCCGCTGCTCGGCTGGATCAACGCGTCCTCACGCGGCTGGACGGTCCGCTTGCTGGGCTTGGTGCCCTATCCTGCGCTGAGCAAGCCGGGCTCGGCCTTCGGCCACGAGATGGGGGATGTGCACGGCATCCTCGCATGGGTGCTCTTCGCATTGATTGGTCTGCATGTCGTCGCAGCGCTGTTCCATCGCTTTGTTCTGAAAGACCATGTGCTGCAACGGATGCTGCCCCACGCAGGGCCGTCGCGTGATCAGGGTTGAGACCGCCAGGGTCTGCGAATGCCCAAGGCTCACAAGGAACCGCGTCGAATCAAGGCAATTGGCCGGCTACGCGCTGCGGTGCCTGGCGCAAACGACGGCATCATTTCGACGGCAAGTCTGATAATCGGCGTCGCGTCCACGCACGCCGAACATGGCCGTCTGGTGCTGACCGGCCTGGCTGGATGGGTAGCCGGCGCGATGTCGATGGCGACAGGCGAGTACGTATCGGTTTCGCATGAGTGCCTCGCAGGAGAACGGCTTTTGCAAACAGACATCGAAGCGCCGGGCAATGTCTCCCTGACTGTGAGCGTCTCCCGTCATTGAAACGAGGAAAGCCGCTGAGCGAACCGGCGTTTCCCTCAGCGACCCTGCGACAGCACTGCCTTTCATGTCGGGGAGGTACTCGTCAAGGAAAGTGATTTCAAAAACGCCGGCACGAAGGAGCCTGCGCGCAGTTTCGCCATCGCAGGCCAAAGCAGCATGGTGGCCATAGCAGCCCGGCAGGAAAGCGGGACTGTCCGCGACAGACTCATTGTCCTCAGGCTTCGACCGGATTCCAGGCCTCGAGGACATCGTACAAACACGGGATACGCAGGCGGACCGCATATGTCGCGATCTAACCGACAGCGCCAGACGGAGAGTTGGGTCCCAGCCACCAGCCGCAGCGCGCACGTCTGCCTGCCAATTCGCCCTGACCGCCATTAAAAATCCAATATTTTCAACCAGTTGCGGGATTACTTACCGCGGCGCCCCCGTTTGGCACGCACTTTGCCTTGATCCTCATCGAGGAGTGGGGACACCCTCAAAAGAAGCTCTGACATTCCTGACTGACTCATTTAATTTTGGAGAATCCAAATGAACACGCTAGTAATCAAAGACCTCCCCGTAGCCGTTGAGATGGATCGTACTGCGATGACCGCCGTCAGCGGCGGCAGGTTGCCGCAACAGATCGTGAACATCATCCAGGCCGTTTCCGACTATGCAAATGACGCTCCCACCCAGCACAGTTTTACTGGCAGTGGGACCTCGGTGACGTACTAACAGAAACACGGCGATTTCGCAGCTCAAGGCCCCGCCAACGAGGGGCCTCTTTGAATTCGCTTCCGGTGACTTTATCTGCGCTGCCCCGATACCGACCGTTCCGCCTCAACTCGACGGCGGTTGTAATCGTGAGCATTCTTTCTGAGGGCATGACGACCGTTTTCCTGTTCACGATCGATGAGGTACCAGGCTTCCGGTTCCTCGCCAGGCGTGCTCGACTTTTCTCCTTGCAAAACAACGGACTCCCACGTGGACCGCGGACGAGAAACACCATGACGACGGAGGTGCCAGCACCTTGCTGGCTTAAGCCGCCGTCGGTGTGGCGACCGGCTAGCGGCGGCCAGGTCGAATAGTCGTTCCGGAAAATGCCCCCTGAACGTACGGACCGGTCAGTTTCTGCCAGTGAGCGCGCAGCGTGACTGGCCGCTCCGGGTCACGTGCTGCCACACGTGTCGAGGTGGGTGTCGAGTTCGCGTCGATCGCACGTCTAGCGGCAAGAATCGGCCAATTTCAGACGCTCGACATCTCCCCCAAGATCGTCAACAATCAATCCGACCGACACACTCCAGCCTATGCACTGTCCCTACTGTTCCGCACAGCTCGTTGAAGCCACCCCGGGAGAGCTCCGATGCTCATTGTCGGGCTCATTATTTAGCATCTCCGTTCGAGAGCAATTCGAGACGCTCACGTTGAAGGCCCCCCCTTTATCCTACAAGTTGACACGGTTCAATCTGGGTAGGTGGTTTTGTCCTTGCTGCGGCATGGCAACCAACAACGGAGTTTGCGCCAAATGCGGCCCGGTGATCACCAGTCGGCTAGCACGCCAACTGCTGGAACTGAATCCGCACGAGCGCAACTAAATCTCTCGACATAAATGACGACAGACGGTTCGGACCGGCGTCGGCCATGAAGCGACGGTCGATATCCCTCTTCGAATCGTCGACAATTTTCCGTCGATGTTCCAATTTGCTCGACTACGCATTACTGTCCGTTCCAAACGCCCGAGTAAAGGTCATAGACGGTCAAGTGTCGTAGCGCCTCTCTAACCTTTGCCTCCCCGACAGTGTCAAGCAATCGGGTCGGGATAGAAATCCCGACATGCTCTCGGTCAATCGAAAATACTTCGGCTTTACCGTCGAGCAGGTCAAGGCTGCGCTCAACATCGCTCAGGGATGCCCCACTAGCTATAAGTTGAAGGCTCATGACCGCTTCACCCGAACCTCGGCGACGTCTCCGAGCGCTTTTTCCAGCCGACCCTCCAGATCGTCCACAATCCTTTGTCCACGCACGTCATAGTGCGCCACAAACCTTGTCGGCAGAGGCACGTGTTGTCGGCCAAAAAGTATCCGCGCCCGTACGAACGCAACGCTTAGGTTCAGTGCATCTTCCGTCTCGACATAGTGATTGGCGATCAGCGTGTGTTCTGTGGCGTCGGTTGCAGAAAACTCTGGCGTAAACATGATATTTTGATCCGAGACATCCCAGACTGTTGAACGGCCGCTTTCGGGAAATCTGAAGGCCCGCTTCGGGTCGATATGACCCATTCACTTTCCCACGGAGCCGCCCTTCTTTCATCTCGACGATACGTGGCTGGTTGTGCGGCCAGTGGCGCGTTTGCTGTCGATGCAACTTGGGCTGGCGCTGGCGTTGTGCTGCTCATCGGTGTCTCGTAGTACAGCTTGCCGGCGCGGCACAATCAGGCGGTAACCGCTAGAATCTGCGGTTTTAGCCCGGAATACGCCAATGTCTTTTGCCTCGCTTGGCCTGATCGATCCCTTGCTGCGTAATGTGCGGGACCTCAATTACCAGACACCTACGCCGGTGCAGGCAAAGGCGATTCCTGCTGTGCTCAGTGGCAAGGACGTCATGGCTGCGGCACAAACCGGCACTGGCAAAACGGCGGGTTTTGCGCTGCCGCTGTTGCAACGGCTGGTGCAACACGGCCCGGCGGTGTCCAGCAACCGCACGCGTGTTCTGGTGCTGGTGCCCACGCGCGAACTGGCTGAACAAGTGCTGCAAAGCTTTATCGATTACGGTAAAGGCCTCGATTTACGATTTCTGGCCGCCTACGGCGGTGTGAGTATCAACCCGCAGATGATGAAGTTGCGCAAAGGCGTGGATGTGCTCGTTGCCACGCCGGGCCGTTTGCTAGATCTCAATCGCCAGAACGCAGTGCAGTTCGATCAAGTAGAAGCGCTGGTGCTGGATGAAGCCGACCGCATGCTGGATCTGGGCTTTGCACGCGAACTCAACGCCGTCTTTGCTGCTTTGCCCGCTCAACGCCAGACTCTGCTGTTCTCTGCCACGTTTACCGATGATATCCGCGCGATGGCGGCGGGCATTCTGCGCGGCCCGGTCAATATCAGCGTCAGCCCGCCCAATGCCGCGGCCAGCAAGATCAGGCAGTGGGTGGTGACGGTGGATAAAAAGAACAAACCTGACCTCTTCATGCACCTTGTGGCCGGGAACAACTGGGAGCACGCGCTGGTGTTCGTCAAAACCCGCAATGGCGTGGAGTACCTGGCGGCCATGCTGGACGAAGCGGGCTACGCGGTCGACACCATCCACGGCGATAAACCGCAACCCGCGCGCCTGCGTGCGCTGGAGCGCTTCAAGACGGGCGAAGTACATATGCTGGTAGCCACCGATGTGGCTGCGCGCGGGCTGGATATCGACGACCTGCCGCTGGTGATCAACGTTGATCTGCCGATCGTGGCGCAAGACTATGTGCACCGTATTGGCCGTACCGGCCGAGCGGGCGCCAGCGGCGTGGCGGTGTCCCTTGTGTGTGCCGATGAAGCGCCGCAACTGGCCGCGATTGAAGCGCTGATCCGGCAAACGCTGCGCCGTGAAGAAGAGCCGGGTTTTGAGGCCGAACACCGCGTGCCGCAAACCAGCGCGACGGGCCAGATCATCAAGAAACCCAAAAAGCCCAAGAAGCCCAAAGTGCCGCAAGCTGCGCCGGGCGCCATGCAGGTGCTCAGCAAAAAACCGCGCCCGCAAAGTGGCGAAAACAAACGCAAGCCTGCGGCGCAACGCGCTGTGGCCGCGGGTAAAGGCACAAGCTTGTCCAGCGGTAACCCATTCAGCGTGCAAAAGCCACGCAGCAAACCCGCCAGCAAGCCAGCTGCGGGTTCACGTAAGCCGGCTGGCAAACTCGCTGGTGGCCGCGGCAAACGCCAACCCTGATCCGCTGGGATGAGTAACGCCGCCCTGGGACGGGATGACGGTTTGCGGCCAACTGGCAGGCAGCGTGAAAGTCCGGCTCCCGATCGACTTACTTCTTTGCATGCCGTGCCGAGGCTATCGCCGTAGCCGGGGTGTGGGACCCTGAGCGGCCAGGATCGGCCGTTCGACTTCGCGGCCGTGATCGTTACCGATCGCTCATCCTGAAGCCGCAATCGCGGCCGACTGCGATATATTGATTCCAGCCGGGCGAATGCCGTCTGCAACGCTCCACGACTGACCTTCCCGTCAATGCGCATCTTCGGAATCAGCCTCTACGTCATCATCGCCCTGTTCTTTGCGGTGCATGCCGTTCGCACCCAGCAGAACATGTACTGGCTGCTGATCCTGTTTCTTTTCCCTGGCCTTGGCAGTGCGGTCTACTTCTTTGTTATTTACCTGCCCGCCCTGCGCCAGTCGCGTGGGGCAAGGACGGCAACCAGGGCCATCTCGCAGCTTGTCGATCCCAACCGGGCGGTGCGCGAGGCGCGCACGGATTTCGATCGCGCACCGACCGTCGCGCATCGCATGCGACTGGCTGCAGCGCTGCTCGAAGGAGGAAATGCTGCCGAAGCCGTGGAGCATTACGAGGCGGGGGCCAGCGGGCCGTTCTCATCCGATCCGGCGTTGCTCCAGGGGCTGGCGCGAGCGCAGTTTGCCAATGGGAGTGCTTCGGCCACGCAGGACGCGCTGGAAAAACTGTTCGCCGCCCATCCTCTCACCCGCCGGCAGCCGGAGCCCGCGTTGCTGTACGCACGGGCCCTGGCCGCAATGGGCGCGCGAGGCACACGCGCCGCGTTCGAGCTTGCGCTCGCAAGCGCAAGCGACGCCGCACCGCGTTGCCTGTACGCCGACTGGCTGGGGGCGCAGTCCGACGAGGCGGACCGCCAGCGTGCGCGCGAGCTTTACGCTGAGATCGTGCAGGATGCCAGGCATTGGCCTCGACACGCCCGCGAACATAACAGCGAGTGGCTGCAACGGGCCCAGGCCGCTCTGGGCCAATAATCCCTCTGCGCCCGCTGGAGATCGGCAGACCCTCGGCTGCAACTGCTTGCGCGAACCGATACTCGCGTGCTTCTGCGTCAACTGCTCTCGTGCCTGCACGCGGCCGATCGCCACGAACCTGGCGCCTGGCCACCAGCTGACCAGGTCGCGCAAGCAGGAACGCATGGCGGCAATCAGCCGCTAGTGCGCAGCCTGCAATTCGCCCCACGCCACCAGAATCTTTTGAATGCTGCGCGCGTATGCGTCCCGCTCTTTCGGCGACTCCGAGTGATACGCGCCGATCGCGCGCCACGTATTGCCGTACTTCACCATTTTCTGCTTCAACAGCCACGCAGCGACATAGATGTTCACGCAGGCATCTGTGAGCGCGCGATGCGGGATGCCCTCGCGCTTCAGATCGCCGAAGTGAACTGAGTTGATCTGCAACTGGCCGACGTCGATCGAACCGTTTGCATTGCGGTTGATGGCGGACGGGTCGCCTTTCGACTCGTGCCAGGCCACCGCACGCAGGATCGACGGATTGACGCCCTGATAGACGGCGGCCTGTTCGAAGCAATCGTCGGCATGTGCGGCGGCGCAGGATAGCGCAAGGGCCAGCGCTGCAATGAAGCGTTGAGTGAACACGATGGATGTCTCCGTTGTGACGGTCCGCGCTGAGGGCGGGACGCGCCGACGGTTATCTGGCCGACGCGAGATCGAGCTGGCGGTCGATGGTCTTCAGGTAGGCACGCGAGGCGTCGGAGACGACGAGGCGCGCAGCAGGCGTCGTCGGTCGTATATCGGGCACGCGGGTCTTGCGCTTCTTCGCGGTGGGTTTCGTCGCGAGTGGTTCGTCGTCATCGCCGCTGGAGGGCGGCAGCATTGTGAGCGTCGGCAGCGGCGGATAGACCTTGTCCGCGGCGGCGGCCGTGCTGGGCGAGGCGGTCGTCGAAAGCATCGCAGTGGCGAGCGGCTGACCGGCAAACGCCGGCGAAGCCAGCAACAGGCTCGCTGCGAGAACGGCAATCCGGTACATGATATTGACTTCCTTATAGCGGCGTTGAGGCGTCGTTGCGCGGCTCGTCAAGGCGTCTGCTTGATCGACACGCTATACGACTGATTCGCGCCGGCCGTCAGGTTTTCGAGGCTGAGCTTCGCCGTGTGCTGCGCAGGCACGCCTCTCCATATCGCCTGGTTCAGGTACGGGAAGTCCTGGCCGAGGGCGGTCACGAGGATCGTCGTCGGCTGCTTTTGCGCGGCGGCGAGCGCGCCCGCTTTCACCAGCACGGCCGTTAGCTGGGGATCACGCGCGCCGAGCGCGTCGGGCGGGATCGCAAAGCTGATCACTTCATTCGATACGGGTGGCTTCTCTGCTTGCGTGGCAGTGGTGGCGGGCAGTTGCGCGCAACCGGCCAAAGCAACGAGAACCGCACCCAATGCGATCTGTTTCACATGCCGCTCCCGGTGGTCGTTGGACGCTGTATCCGGTTTGACGGCAGCACGCCGCCGAACTTGATACGCAATCGGCAAACGTTTGCGAAATCGAAAGAGTTTTCTCAGAAATCGCGCCAGATCGCAAACATTGACCGTCGAAGTGACAGAAATGTGGTGAGGTCGCCTTGCATGCCGAGCCTGTTCGCAGGCTTCAAGTGGGCACCACAAGAATGACGTGATCCCGTCATCGTGCCGGTACCGTGCCCGGTCTTGCGGCTTGCCTTCTTTCCCGAAGATGACGCTGGATTTCATCGGGCGGCTGCTGGCCGCGCAGTTCGTTCTGCTTTCCTGCAATCGCAAAATAACTTGACTTCTTCCGTCGCCGAACTAATATACGCAACGCGTATATAACGCGTTTTCTTACCACCGACGGGTGATCCGCATGAGCGTTCCTCAGCAAGCCTTCCTGCGCGACGCGATGCGTCGCATGAACATGACCCGCGAGAGCTTCGCGAACCGCATCGGCGTATCGCGCCGGGCACTCGATACGTGGCTCCTGCCCGACGATTCGCAGGAGTCGCGCGCGATGCCGGAAATCGTCGAGCGTTTCGTGTCGGAGATCGTGGTCAACGGCGCACCGAATGAAATATATACGCAAAGCGTAGACTCACAATCGCTGGCCAGCCAGATGCTGTTCGAGGGGCGCCCGCAGTTGCTGTCCGTCGAGCAGTTCTCGCGCGATTCCGTCGAAGCGCTCTTTCGGGTGGCCGACATCATGCAGCCCATCGCGCGCCGCCGGAAAATCTCGCGCGTGCTGGAAGGCGCGGTGCTCGGCAACCTGTTCTTCGAGGCCAGCACGCGTACCCGCGTGAGCTTCGGCGCCGCGTTCTGCCGCCTCGGCGGATCCGTGTGCGATACGACCGGCTTCACGTTTTCGTCGATGGCGAAAGGCGAGTCGATCTACGACACCAGCCGCGTGATGAGCGGTTACGTCGACGCGCTGGTGATCCGTCACCCCGAGCAGGGTTCGGTCGCTGAATTCGCGCGCGCGACGAACATCCCGGTGATCAACGGCGGCGACGGCCCCGGCGAACACCCGAGCCAGGCGCTGCTCGATCTGTACACGATCCAGCGGGAGTTCTCGCGGCTGGGCAAGATCGTCGATGGCGCGCACATCGCGCTCGTCGGCGACCTGAAATATGGCCGCACGGTGCACTCGCTCGTGAAGCTGCTTGCGCTGTATCGCGGTATCAAGTTCACGCTGGTCTCGCCGCCGATGCTCGAAATGCCGACGTATATCGTCGAGCAGATTTCGCGCAACGGACACGTCGTCGAGCAGACGCACGATCTGACGGCCGGCCTGCGCGGAGCGGACGTGGTCTACGCGACGCGCATCCAGAAGGAGCGCTTCAAGGACGAATCGTTCGAGGGCTACACGCCGGACTTCCAGATCAATCAGGCGCTGATGGACGCCGTGTGTGGCAGCGACACGCTGATCATGCACCCGCTGCCGCGCGACAGCCGGGCAGGCGCGAACGACCTGAGCGTCGACCTGAATCACGACTCACGGCTCGCGATTTTCCGGCAGACGGACAACGGCATTCCCGTCCGGATGGCGATTTTCGCGGTGCTGCTCGGTGTCGAAAAACTCGTGCAGCATTCGATGCGCGATGCGGCGTGGCGTCCGCCCGCGTATCTCGGCCCGGACGATGCCGTGTTTCACGGCATCGACTGAATGGTCGAAGGGCTGTGACAGGCCTGTCGCCCGGTCACAGCCCGCCGCAACTTCAGCCCTCCACGATCACGCAACCGCCCTCAGGCGAAATTCAGCGACTGCCTTCGTCATCGACTGCGCCTGGTCTTTCAGCGCGCTCGCCGCGGCCGCCGCCTCTTCGACGAGCGCGGCGTTCTGCTGCGTGACCTGATCCATCTGGCTCACGGCCTGCCCGACCTGTTCGATGCCTGTGCCCTGCTCGATCGTCGCTGACTTGATCTCGCTCATGATGGTCGCGACGTTGCGCACGGCACCGACGATCTCCCGCATCGATTCTCCCGCACGCGTCACCAGCGCGTTGCCGGTTTCGACGTCCTGCACCGACGCGCCGATCAGCGCCTTGATTTCCCTCGCCGCGTCCGCGCTGCGCAGCGCGCGGCTTCGGACACCAAAAATGTGAAGCGCTGGCTTGCGAGGGTCGAGACACACCTTGCACCCCTGCTTGAACGTCGCGTTGATACCCTGAAGGCTTCAGACTTCGCGGATGCGCTGCGCAGTGCCTGGACAAAAACCCCGCGCGCGGCGGCGGATGTCCTGCAACGCGCCAGCGTGATCATGCGGGGGTGTGAAGCACATGAATACATCGAGTACGACCCGACCCAGCGTGTCCGCAAGCTGCTCGCGAAGCAGGACAACACCGCGAAGCACCAGCCTGCGTTGCCTTGGAAGATCGCACCCAAGTTCGTGCGCGAACACTTGCGCGACATCAAGCCGACCGAGGTGATTCGCGCCTGCCTTTACGTGCAGATGCTGACCGCCTGCCGACCGAATGAGGCGCGCGGCATGCGCTCGTCAGAGCTTGATCTTGATGGCGGCGCGTGGCTGATTCCTGCCGAGCGCATGAAAAGCAACCTGCCGCATAAATCCCCTCTGGTTTCAGAAGCCGTCGATTTACTGCGCCGGATATATACGTTGCGCGTGAATGACGAACTTGTTTTTCCGAATACCCTTGGCAAAGCGCCAATTGCGGCCGAGCGCCTTCAGGAATTCATGCGGGAGACTGGCGCACCTTCTGATACGGAAGGCCGCGCACCTGTGCCGCACGGTACGCGCAACACGTTTAAAGACTGGTCGCTAGTGGTCTGCCCCCGGCGTCAAACGGATTGCATCTTATTCAGCTTGGACCTGGCACGTGTGACTTTGACCAGGATGTCGGAAGCCTTTGCCGTCCAGATGAACGGTTTCGGATCACGATTGTGCTTGTCCACGTACTGTTCGATGGTGGAGATCAATTCAGGTACCGAGCGGAAGACCGCACGTCGCAACTGGTTCTCTGACAAGTCACGAAAGAAGCGTTCGACCATGTTGAGCCAGGAGGCACTGGCGGGCGTGAAATGCATGTGGAATCGCGGGTGCCTGGCGAGCCACGCCTTTACCTCGGGATGCTTATGAGTTGCATAGTTGTCAGCGATCAAATGCAGTTCCTTGCCCTTGGGCGTGTTGCGATCGATCTTGCGCAAGAAGCTCAACCACTCCTGGTGACGATGTTTTGTCTGGCACTGGCCAATGACACCCCCGTCGAGCGTGTTCATCGCGGCAAACAGCGTCGTCACACCATGGCGCTTGTAATCGTGTGTCATCGTTTGACAGCGACCACGCTTGAGCGGCAATCCCGGCTGGGTCCGGTCAAGCACCTGGATCTGGCTCTTCTCATCGCAGCACAAGACCAAGGCGTGCTCCGGGGGATCGAGATACAGCCCAACGATGTCCTCGAGTTTCTCGACGAAGTGCTTGTCGTTCGATACCTTGAAGCTCTCTACCCGATGCGGCTTGAGGCCGTGCGCCTGCCAGATGCGCCGCACGCTCGCGGCACTGACGCCGGCCACCGCTGCCATGCTGCGCGTACTCCAATGCGTCGCGTTATCCGGACGCTGCTGCGTCGTCAGCGTCACGATGCTCTTGACCTTGCGCGCAGAGATCTTCGGCTTGCGCCCGGGTCGCGTCTCATCCCCCTCGATTCCGGTCACACCGTCAGCTATAAAGCGAGTGCGCCAGCGTGCCACCGTGCCTCGCCAGATCGCAAGGTCCGTACCGATCTCTTTATCCGTCTTGCCCTGCGCCGCGAGCAAAATCATCCTGGCGCGCTCGGCCAGTCGAACCGGGACCCTCCGACCTTTAGCCCATGTCTCTAACTGTTCGCGCTGTGCTTCGTTAGCTAAACTTTCGCCGCGATTCTCATGAGTTCTCCAAAACAGGTAAAGAAGACTCGCAAATCGCAATTAATTTGCATTATTTATGACGCACCCCACTCGAGCGCACCACGCTTTTTGATCGGCGCGCTGAACTGCTGCGCGCGTGGTGTGATTATCTGCACGCACCGGCCAATGTTCTGCAATTGACGATGGCGGTTGCCTGAGTCATCAATGAAAGTAAAGCTGGGCGGTTTCAAGGGTGAAGCGCAACAGCGGGTTTAATGTTTAGAGCCTTGAGACTGGCTTGCTGAAGCAAGGATCGCGGCAAAGACCTCGAATGGCGAATGGAAGGCGTGAGTGGCGCGAGGACGGCTGTTCAGGCTGTCGGCAATGGCGTCGAGTTCGTCCTGACTGTAGAGCGAAAGGTCCGTGCCTTTGGGCAGATACTGGCGCAGCAGTCCGTTGGTGTTTTCACAAGTGCCGCGTTGCCATGGACTGTGCGGGTGGTAATTAGGCCAGAGGGGTTGCACCTCAAGCCTCTCGCAGAACCGTACGTGAGACTCTCGCCTCATACGGCTCCCGTCAGCCAACCGTTGCCTCAGCGACCCGCCAGTGAACCAACAACCGTGGGCAGACAGCTGCCATCTTGCGTAGCCATTCAGCGCTACGTCGTTTGTGTCGCGACAGTGTCTTGTACTTCCGTCTGGCCCAGCGCTCGAGCTTCCGATCGACATATTGGAAGATCGCATACATCGCCGTTCGATAGAACGCCCCATAGTAGTTCCACCACCCTTGTATCGCTGGATTGCATTGCTGCGCAAAGTCTTCAAGCGTGGCTGGAGTCCGACGATGTATCTGCCACTCGGTACCGTTTGCCTCATCCGTTTCAGCGCATCGTTGCTCGCCGCCGGCAGGAAACAGAGTTGAGGCCGCCCACCCTGATTCGGTTGCAAATCCTGCCGCAAAGATACCGCGAATCCTTTGACAATTGTTCACTGTTCCCGTTTTCCATTGTGCTAAAAGGACGATTCCCCGGCATGGCCGGAACCTTTTTTGAACGGAGATTCGATGGCGGTCCCTTTGCATTTATGGCTGAAAGACGAAGGCGGTGCAGACATTCGAGGATCAAGCTCGGTAGCAGGCCGCGAGGGGAGCATTGAAGTTCTGAGCCTCACGCATGGCATTCATACACCCACGGACGGAAACACCGGGAAGCTAATGGGTACACGTTCCCATCGTCCGATAACTATCGAAAAGGAAATTGACCGCTCATCCGCTCTGCTATATCGCGCGGTTGTGTGCGGTCTGACGCTTCAGGCTGGCGAACTAAAGTTCTATCGCACCAACGAAGCAGGCAGGGAGGAAGCGTACTTCACGATGTCGATGAAGAACATCAAAGTCGTCGGCATGTCACCGCGTGTTCCGAACATCAAGGAAACGGCCAGCGCGCACCGCAATCACTTTGAAATTGTCGAACTGATGTACGAGGAAGTCACGTGGACCTATGCGGACGGCAACATGGTTTTCAAAGATGGTTGGAACTACATCTAAGGGATCGCGATGCCGATACGCTGCACCTTTGGACTGAACAGCAAAACCACGTCTGCGTTGCACTGCTCTGGCTTCGGTACAGTCACCGCCTATTCCGGTCAGAAGTGGGGACGTGATAACCCGAAAGCGATAGCCGCACAAGACGTAGGACCGCTCCCGCCAGGCACGTACTATATCGTTGACCGGCAATCAGGCGGAATGCTCGGTTGGGCGCGTAATCTGTGGTCGGAGTATGGCTACGGGACAACCGACCGGACGACATGGTTTGCGCTATGGAATCCGACGACTGGTGATACGACAATGGTCAATGGCATCCGTCGCGGCAATTTCCGTTTGCACCCGGAGGGACCGCGACGTCTAAGCGAAGGTTGTATTACCGTGGTCAGTCACCTTGAATTCGATCAGCTTAATCGGTTCATTCGCTCCCGCAAGCCTACTTTGCAGGTTCCCGGCAGCGACATGCGCGCCTACGGTACGGTGGACGTTCGATGAAGAGACGGCTTCAGCGCATAGCAAGCGTGCTTGCGTATGTCGCAGCATCGCTTATCGGCGGCTGGTTCCTTGGCGCGTTTATCTCTCACACGTCGCGATGGATTCCAGAATGGTTATGGAATGCGATACGCGACGCAGTTCGCGCGAGCGGCATCGAGGCGCTACGCGATGAAGATGACATTGAAATGCTGTGCATCTTTGCTCTCACCATTGCATCGTGGCTAACCGTCGCGCTCGTCTTGGGAATTGCATGGTTCGCAGTTGCATCCATCCGAAAGCGACGCACGTAACAATGCCGCTCTTTCATGCCTGCATCCGCATGGCTTCGCAGACACCATGCGGTACGAAAGATTGTTCAAGGCGGCGCAGCGCGCGCAATTCAAGGCCGGATGACTCGCCATCGAGCCATTGCGCGACACGTCCGAGCGCGGACTTGCTTGAGCCTGTCGCCTTTGCGATGGCGCGCAGGGAATAGCCGTTGCGGTACTTCCTCGACACATAGCGCCGCCAGATCAGCGACGACAGCGCGGCGTGAATGCTGATCGGCGCAGCAGGCGACAGCCACATCATGAAACCTTCGACGCCTATTGCCTTCATCGCTTCCGTCGATGCGAAGCGCCCGACCATCACGCAATATTCGGGAGGCGGTAAGCGCCGCTGCATCGCGTCGATGATCATCGAGCATTGCGCGTGAATCTCGGGGATGGTCAAGCCTGAAAAATCGACAGTCGCGGAGCGGGTGCCAATCATACGCGCAGACGCCCACGATGACCATCGTGACGACGCGCGCATATTCGGTGTCGACCTGCGCGGCGGCATCGTTCGAGAGCTAGTCCGCCAGTGCCTGAAATTTTTCGACGTCGGCGGTATACGCCTGACCCGCCAGCGTGATGTCGTGATCGTTGATCTGCACGTAGGCGTTGGTGTCGCCCGAACGCAGCGCGTCACCGGCCTGCTTCAGGATCGACGCGAGATGCATCGACGATTCGACCAGATGCTGCTTCAGGTCCTCATCGAGACCGGTGAATTGCGACGCGTTGCGAAACGATTCTGTTTCGTCGGCGGCACGCCTGAAGGCGGTCGCCGCGCTTTTCAGCGCCGAATCGCGCGTCGCGAGATCGTTGCGCTCCCTGAGTGCAGAGTACGCGCGCGTCAACGCGGCACGCGTGCGGGTGGAATCCTTGTAGCCGTCGTTGACCAGAATTTCCTGCGTCGCAATGCCGTGAATGCGATCGAGGTTGGCGTTCGCGCGACTCAGCGTCACGACGCCAACCACGCCGCCGAACACGATCATCGTCGCGAAGATCAGGAACACACCAAGGAGACTATTTTGAACCGACAGGTTGCGCATGCTGCTTTCAGCCCGGAGTTGTACGATGATCTGTTAAAGGCACGTATACCCTGTGACTTGAGCATGAAAACGCATCACGTCACGATTTAAATCATGGACACCAGGCCGCATACGCGGCACAGGCGACATCGATATATTTCGGACGTCAAATAAAATGGCCCGTGCGTCAGAAGCACGGGCCATTCACGATCGCTTTCGACGCATTCGCGCGCATTCAGAGCGCGCGAATGCGTCAGCGTGATGCGCTTTCCGGAATCAGTTCGAGCCGTCGAACTGCACGATCTCGACCCAGTTCGGATTCTTGCCCACCGGGTACTCGCCGATCGCGCGTAACGCACCCGTCTTTCGGTCGATCCGGTATGCGCGCATCTGCGTCGACAGTTGTCCCACTGCCAGCAGATAGTTGCCCGACGGATCGATATTGAATCCGCGCGGCTGCTTCTCGGTCGGATACGTGCCGATCCGCGTGAGCTTGCCGGTGGCCTGATTGACGCGATATGTCGCGAGCGTGCTCGACGTGCGTTCCGATGCGTACAGGAAACGACCGTCCGGCGTCAGATGAAGATCCGCGCCCCACGGTTTGTCGCCCTTGAAGTTGTCCGGCAGGATCGAGATGGTCTGGATCGGCTTGACGGTGTCGCGGGTTGCGTCGAAGGCCAGCGTATGCAGCTTGCCGTCGAGCTCGTCGATCAGATACGTAAAGCGATGATCCGCCGAGAACACGAAGTGGCGTGGGCCCGACTTTTCCGGCAGCGCATACGCAGGCGCGGCGTCCGGCGTGAGATGGCCGTTCGACGCGTCGAACTTCAGACGAAGCCACGTATCCGAACCGAGCACCGACGCGAACACATAGCGGTTATCCGGCGCATTGCGGATCGCGTGCGCCATCGGGCCGGTGGGGATGGTCTGCTGCACGTCGCCCGCCACGCCATTGGCGCCGATCGGATTGACCGCGAGCAGGTTGCCGCCGTACGACGCGGAAAACAGATAGCGGCCGGTCGCGTCGGTCGACAGATACGCCATACTCTCGGCGAGCGGCGCCGTGCCCAGCTGGATCAGATGGCCATCGAGCGGATTGATCGCAAAGCTCACGACCCGGTACGGCTTCGAACGCAATCCGGCATACAGATGGTGATGATCTGGAGAAAGCGCCATCGGCATCGCGGTGCCGCCGACGGCGACTGTCTGCACCGCGTCGAGCGCCCCGGTCGACGGGTTCAGGCTGAACACCGAAATATCCTGGCTGTCGGCGTTCGATACATACGCATAGGTGGCCGCGTGGCTCGCGCCTGAAGCGGTAAGGCCGATCAGCATGCCTGCGATCGCGCTCAGGATTGTTTTTCTGGTCATGAATGGCTTGCTGGACATCTGGTCTGGTTATTTTCTGGTTGGTGGTTAAGGCACATCAAGCCGCGCGCTGGACGACGCTCAGGTCACCGGCGCCGGGTTGAACAGCGTCAACGCGTTGTGAAGCCCGAGTTTCTCCGCGCAGGTTTCCTTGCGTCCGCTCGCCACGTCGAGCATCAGGCGGAACAGTTCCCAGCCCACGTCTTCGATGGTTGCGTTGCCTGTTGCGATCGTGCCCGCGTCGATGTCCATCAGGTCGTGCCAGCGGCGCGCGAGATCCGAGCGTGTTGCGACCTTGATGACCGGCACTTCAGCGAGGCTGTACGGCGTGCCGCGCCCGGTCGTGAACACGTGCAGGTTGATGCCCGCCGCCAGTTGCAGCGTGCCGCAGATGAAATCGCTGGCCGGCGTGGCCGCGTAGATCAGACCCTTCTGCTGGACCTTTTCGCCCGGCGACAGCACGCCCGAAATCGCCGAGTTGCCCGACTTGATGATCGAACCCATCGCCTTTTCGACGATGTTCGACAGGCCGCCCTTCTTGTTGCCCGGCGTCGTGTTCGCGCTGCGGTCGGCGCCGCCGCGCTTCAGATAATCGTCATACCACTGCATCTCGCGGATGATCGCCGCGGCCACTTCCGGGTTCGCTGCGCGCGCGGTCAGCTGGTCGACGCCGTCGCGCACTTCGGTGACTTCGGAGAACATCACCGTCGCGCCGGCACGCACCAGCAGGTCGGTCGCGAAGCCCACTGCCGGGTTGGCCGTGAGGCCCGAGAATGCGTCGCTGCCGCCGCATTGCACGCCGATCACGAGGTCGGACGCCGGGCAGGTTTCGCGACGGCGGTTGTTCAGTCGCTTCAGATGGCCTTCGGCCGTCTTCATGATCGAGTCGATCATCGACTGGAAGCCGACGTGCGCGTCGTCCTGAAGCACGACCACGTCACCGTTGGAATCCGCAGCGAGGTCGCCGATATCGGCCACTTCCGCGACGTTCGAAGCCGCCGCGATCGGAATCGTGCCCGGCGGCATCAGGCGTTCCGGCTGCAGCTTTTCGCAGCCGAGGCTCACCATCATCACTTCGCCGCCGAAGTTGGGATTCAGGCTGATGTTGCGCACGGTGCGGATCGGCACCATCGCATCGGGCGCGTCGATCGCCACGCCGCAACCGTAGGTGTGACCCAGCCCGACGACGTCGTCGACGTTCGGATAGCGCGGCAGCAGTTCGGCCTTGATGCGCGTCACGGCGTGCTGGACGACGTCGGCGACGCACTGCACCGTCGTGGTAATGGCGAGAATGTTGCGCGAGCCGACCGAGCCGTCAGCGTTACGGTAGCCCTCGAACGTATAGCCTTCGAGCGGCGGCATCTCCGGCGCCTTGATAGTCGCGATCGGCAGATCTTCGAGCCCGGGCGGGCTCGGCATGCGGATTACGTGTTCGTTGATCCAGCTGCCCTTCGACAACGCCTTGAGTGCGTAGCCGATCACCACGTTGTAGCGGATGACCTCGTCGCCTTCCGCGAGATCGGCAAGCGCCACCTTGTGTCCCTGCGGCACGCGTTCGCGCAGCGTCAGGCCGTCGGGAAACACCGCGCCTTCACCCAGGCCGCCGTCGTTGACGACAATCGCGACATTGTCATTGGGGTGAACGCGGATGTAGAGCGGAGTCAGTTCCATTGCATCAATCCTTATGGGCGCGTATGCGCCTGCTACGCCAACAATTCATACGTCATCCTACAACATGAAAGCCCGAAAGGATGGTCCGTATTAACCCTATACTGTCCATTATGACGCTAAATCCCGGTTGTGGCGCTCGATTTGTTGTTGTACGATGACGTATAAGAACTCTCTGTACCCGAACTCGTAGCCCAGGATACTTAATCATGACGACACCGCAGGAACTGAAGCAGATTGTTTCGGAAGGCCTTCTTTCCTTCCCCGTGACCGACTTCAACGAACAAGGCGATTTTCGCGCCGATACCTATGCTGCGCGCCTCGAATGGCTTGCACCCTATGGCGCATCGGCGCTCTTCGTCGCCGGCGGCACGGGTGAATTCTTCTCGCTGACCCATAACGACTACTCGAACGTCGTGCGCACGGCCACGGAAGTTTGCAAGGGCAAGGTACCGATTCTGGCCGGCGCAGGCGGCCCGACGCGCGTCGCGATCGCCTACGCACAGGAAGCGCAGCGTCTGGGCGCGAACGGCATTCTGCTGATGCCCCACTACCTGACGGAAGCAAGCCAGGAAGGCATCGCCGCGCACGCTGAGGAAGTCTGCAAGTCCGTGCCGGACATGGGTGTGATCATCTACAACCGCGCGAACTCGAAGCTGAACGCCGACATGCTCGAGCGTCTGGCCGACCGTTGCCCGAACCTGATCGGCTTCAAGGACGGCGTGGGCGAAATCGAAAACATGGTGACGATCCGCCGCCGCCTCGGCGACCGCTTCTCGTACCTCGGCGGCCTGCCGACGGCCGAAGTCTATGCCGCGGCCTACAAGGCGCTGGGCGTGCCGGTGTACTCGTCGGCGGTGTTCAACTTCATCCCGAAGACGGCGATGGACTTCTACCGCGCCATCGCGGCGAACGACCACGCAACCGTCGGCAAGCTGATCGACGAATTCTTCCTGCCGTACCTCGCGATCCGCAATCGCCGCGCAGGCTACGCAGTGAGCATCGTGAAGGCTGGCGCGAAGCTGGTCGGCCACAGCGCAGGTCCGGTGCGCGCACCGCTGACCGACCTGACCGAAGACGAAATGAGCCAGCTCGACGTCCTCATCAAGAAGCTCGGCGCGCAGTAAGCGCCCCGGCCGCACGGCGCGCGTAACTGCGCGCCATGTCGCCAGCAGGAGCGCCCGGAACGCACGCGTTGCCGGGCGCTTTTGTCAGATACACGGCTTTTCGCGCACCGCGAGGCCGATCACGCCGACTGGCAGGCCGTGTGAGTTCCGGCTGCCGCCGCATCGAAGCTGGGGAGCCTCTGCCCCCGCCTGAAAAATTCAGGAGACGATCATGGAAATGAGCCACGCCGCGAATCCCGCACACGTCGCGAAGCGCACGAAAGTCCGCTATGCGATTCTGCTGCTGATCTTCGTCATCACGACGTTCAACTATGCGGACCGTGCGACGCTCTCCGTGACCGGCTCGGCGATGCGCGCGGAGTTCGGCTTCGATGCGATCCGGATGGGCTACATGTTCTCCGCGTTCAGCTGGGCGTATGTGCTCTCGCAACTGCCTGCCGGGTGGCTCCTCGATCGCTTCGGCGCGCGGCGCGTCTACGCCGCGAGCATTTTCCTCTGGTCGCTCTTCACGCTGCTGCAAAGCTCGATCGGTGTGCTCGGCAGCGGTGCTGCCGCAGTCGTCGGCCTCTTTGTGCTGCGTTTTGCGATGGGCGCGGCCGAATCGCCGGCGTTTCCGGCGAACGCAAAGGTCGTGGCCAGCTGGTTTCCGACGACAGAACGCGGCGCCGCATCGGCGATCTTCAATTCGGCCCAGTATTTCGCTGCCGTCGTGTTCACGCCGCTGATGGCGTGGCTCACCCATGCGTTCGGCTGGCACGCGGTCTATCTCGTGATGGGCGTAGCCGGACTCATGCTCGCCTTCACGTGGCTCAAGGTCATGAAGAACCCTGCCGACCATCCGCGCGTCTCGCGCGCGGAACTCGACTACATCGAGCAGGGCGGCGGCGTCGTGAATGGCCACCGCAACGCCCAGCCGGATGACGTCGTGCGTACCGGCGGCTGGCTCCTCGTGCGTCAGCTGCTCGGCAACCGGATGCTGCTCGGTGTTTATCTGGCGCAGTTCTGCATCAACGTGCTCACCTACTTCTTCCTGACGTGGTTTCCGATCTACCTCGTCCAGGCGCGCGGCATGACGATCCTGCAGGCCGGTCTGGTCGCTTCGCTGCCGGCGATCTGCGGCTTTTCGGGCGGCGTGCTGGGCGGTTTCCTGTCGGACTCGCTGATCCGCCGCGGCCATTCGCTGACGTTCGCCCGCAAGCTGCCGATCGTCGGCGGCATGCTGCTGTCCGCCTGCATCGTCGGCTGCAATTACGTCACGACCGACTGGCTCGTCGTTGCCCTGATGTCGCTTGCGTTCTTCGGCAAGGGCATTGGCGCACTCGGCTGGGCCGTCGTCGCGGACACGTCGCCGAAAGAAGCGCTCGGTCTGTCGGGCTCGATTTTCAACATGTTCGGCAACGCGGCCGGCATCGTGACGCCGATCGTGATCGGCTATCTCGTCGCGCAGACGGGCTCGTTCAACGGCGCACTCGTGTTCGTCGGCATCAACGCGCTAATCACGGTGTTCAGCTATCTCGTGATCGTGAAGGACATCAAACGGGTCGAACTGCGTACGGTGTGATCCGGCACGCGTTCCGGTGGGGGGCGTCGCCGCGTTTCGCACCGGAACGCGCTGACATGTGGGCGATTCGTCCCGCGCGGCCGTGGCCACCGCGACGGTTCGCGCGGATCCTGGAAAGGCTCACCTGTCGACCAGAGTTGGCGCTTCAGCTGTCGACCAGAGTTGGCGCTTCAGCGCCCTACTCTGGTCCCATGCAAAGCACCCTACTCTGGTCCCATGCAAAGCACCCTGCTCTGGTCCCATGCAAAGTACGTTACGCCGGTCTCGCACAAGATGCTGGCACTTTATCTGACCAGTCATCTGACAACGGTATAATCAGTCGCAGCATATCTCTGCATTCATCAATTCGAGGGCGTTCACGATGGCTACAACACTGGCATCCGCGGCGCCGGCGCGACGGGCCCGCAATCTCGCCGAGTACGTCGTCAATTACGTCAGCGAACAGATCGCGACGAGCGCGCTCAAACCGGGCGACAAACTGCCGACGGAATCGCAACTGATGGTCACGTTAAGCGTGAGCCGCACCGTGATCCGCGAGGCCATTTCGCGCCTGCAGGCAGGCCGCATCATCGAAACGCGCCATGGCATCGGCAGCTTTGTGCTGGAGCCGCCGCGCGAGCGACTTGGCATCGACATGGTGCCCGCCACCACCCTGCGCGACGTGCTGTCCATCCTCGAGCTGCGCATCAGCCTCGAAACGGAATGCGCGGGTCTCGCGGCGCAACGCGCAAGGCCCGACGACGTCGCCCGCATGCGCGCCGCACTCGACGCGATCGAAGCCACGCGCCTGAACGGCCAGGACAGCGTCGACGCCGATCTCCAGTTTCATATCTCCGTCGCACGCGCGACCGGCAACCGCTACTTCGTCGATATCCTGTCGCAGATGGGCAGCGCGCTCATTCCGCGCAACCGGCTCGACTCGGCCGGCATTGCACGCGCCGAACCGGATGCGTACCTGTCGCTCGTGAACCTCGAACACGAGAGCATTCTCGAGGCGATCTCGCGTCACGATGCGGAAGGCGCGCGCGCCGCAATGCGCATGCATCTGTCGAACAGCCGCGAGCGGCTCAGGCGCGCGAACGAAACGACCGAAGCGGCCGGCTGACTGGGCCCGCCGCTTCACGCGAACAGCGCAATACATCCAGAAGCCAGAACGCAGATGGCCGGGAATGAATCGCTTCATTCCCGGCCATTTTTCATGCTGCTATCTGCGTCGGGCAGCTTAGCTGCGCGTGATCTCGCCGTCACGACGACGCCACAGGTCGAGCGGATTTCCGTCGGCGAGCGCCAGCGGCAACAGGTCGGCCGGGAAGTCCTGGTAGCACACCGGGCGCAGGAAACGCTCAATCGAAGTTGTACCCACCGACGTCACGCGGCTGTCCGCCGTTGCCGGGAACGGGCCACCGTGGACCATCGCATGCGAAACCTCGACGCCCGTCGGGAAGCCGTTGACCAGGATGCGGCCTGCCTTGCGCTCGAGGATCGGCACCAGCTTTTTCGCTGCCGCCAGATCGCTGCTGTCCATCTGCACGGTCGCCGTGAGCTGGCCGGCAAAGTGCTCGGCGACCGCCAGCATGTCCTGCTCGTCGCGGCAACGCACGATCGTCGAAGCGGGGCCGAAGACTTCATCTTCGAGGTCCGGCGTGGCGAGGAACGTCTGCGCGTCCGTCACGAAGAGCGCGGCACATGCCTGCGTCGGGCCCGTTGCGGCAGCGCCGTGCGCCACAGCTTCCACACCCTTGATCGCGGCCAGCTTGCTTTCGCCTTCTTCGTACGCGGCGTGGATGCCGGACGTCAGCATCGTCTGCGCGGGCTTCGCGCCCAGCGCCTGCGAAGCGGTTGCCACGAAGCCCTTGAGCGCGTCGCTGTCGACGGCAATCGCGAGGCCCGGGTTCGTGCAGAACTGACCTGCGCCAAGCACGAGCGAATCGACGAAGCCGCGCGCGATGGTTTCGCCGCGCGCCGCGAGGGCGTCCGGCAGCAGGAAGACCGGGTTGATGCTGCTCATTTCCGCATAGACCGGAATCGGTTCAGGGCGCGCTGCAGCGACGCGCATCAGCGAAGTGCCGCCAGCACGCGAACCGGTGAAGCCCACGGCCTTGATGGCCGGATGCGCGACGAGCGCTTCGCCCACCAGGCTGCCGGCGCCGACGATCATCGAGAACACGCCTTCCGGCAGGTCCATTTCCTTCGCGACACGTTGAATCACGCGACCGACCATTTCCGAAGTGCCGAGGTGGGCACGATGCGCCTTCACGACGACCGGGCAACCGGCTGCCAGCGCGGCGGCGGTATCGCCACCGGCGACTGAAAACGCCAGCGGGAAATTGCTCGCGCCGAATACGGCGACGGGGCCAAGTGCGATCTTCTGCATGCGCAGGTCCGAGCGCGGCAGCGGCTTGCGTTCCGGCAGCGGGGAATCGAGCGTCGCGGCGAGCCACTGGCCTGCACGCACGACCTGCGCGAACAGTTTCAGCTGGCCGGTAGTACGGCCACGCTCGCCTTCGAGGCGTGCCTTCGGCAGACCGGATTCTTCATGCGCGCGCTGGATCAGCGTGTCGCCGAGTTCCGTGATGCCGTCTGCGATACGTTCGAGAAATTCGGCACGCACCGTCAACGGCAGGTTGCGGTAAGCATCGAACGCCTGCTGGGCCAGCTCGCACGCACGTGTGACATCGGCAACTGTACCCGTGCCGAACACCGGCTCGGCGATCTCGGAACCCGTGGTGGGATTGAACGCGCGCAACGGTTTTTCGTTGCCACGCACGGCCTCACGGCCAATCAGCATTTCGCCGGTAATAGACATTTCGCTTTCCCTGGATGAAGGCATTTGATATCGGTCATCCTACAACATAACGGCCTGTCGCCGCAATGTCGATCGCCGCATTCCCCTCTTCTCCGGTGGGATTTTACGGGCGCGCCTACGTAGTGGATTTGCGTCAGCCGCCAAATGACATACGACGACCGATGACATTGAACGAAAACATCGTAGGAATAAAAAATGGAGCGAAGGGAATCCCCTTCGCTCCATCGCCGAAGCGGGCTAAAACAACCCCGCTTCAGATGCCCGCTGCCGCATAACGGCGAGCGGGCCAATCATCGTGTCGCGGCAATCCGGAGATTGCCGCCGGCACATCGACCCATCAGAACTTGGTGATCATGCCCACGCCGACACCCACCTGGCTGCGCGACGAAGCCGGGCTGTTCTGGTCACCGACGCTAGCCGTCGCGTTGATGATGTGGCCAAAGCCTGCCGTGCCAAGCGTCTGGCCGTTAGCACGCTGGTAAGCCTCGAGTGCGTACAGGCTGGTGCGCTTCGACAAGCTGTAGAACTGCGACAGGTTGAACTGGTTGTAGCTCGCAGCGCTCGTGATGCCGTTCGATTCGGTAGCACGCGTATAGCTGTAGCCCGCAGCAAGATCCAGCGCCGGCGTGATCTTGTAATGCAGGACAGCGCCGCCCGTGTTGAAAATCGCTTCGTTGACGAACGCCGAGTGGATGCCCGGGATGTATTGCACGTTCGAATACGAGAACGAAATGTCCCACTGCTGGTTGAATGCCCAACCGCCCGTCACCGCGACGCGCTGTTGCGCCTGCGCCGTCTGGTAGCCGTTGTTGATCGCCGACACAGACGGAGCGGTGCCCGAAGCCGTCGACGTCGTCGAATCAGTACCCCATGCGCCACCGCCCGAAGTCGAGTTGTTGATGCGCTGGAAGCCGGCCGCGATGCCGAACGGACCGGTTACGTATTGCGCTGCGGCACTCCACGTCGAACCTGCGTTCGTGCTGCCCGGCACGCCACCCAGCGAATACGAACCGCCGATCGTCAGGCCGTGCATGTTCGGCGACTGGTACACGAGCGAGTTGTTCGCGCGGTACACCGTATCGAGCGAGTCGATATCGCCCGGGTGCGCGCCGTAAGCGCCTGTCAGCCACGTGGTCGGGCTGTACGGCGACAGCAGCGTGTAGTACGACGTGTACTGACGGCCAGCTGTGAACGTACCGTACGCCGCATTGGTCATCCCAACGTATGCCTGACGGCTAAACATCAGGTTGGACGTCGACATCGCGCCCGAGCTCGGGCTAAACCCTTCTTCCAGCTGGAAGATCGCCTTGGTGCCGCCACCCAGATCTTCAGCGCCCTTCAGGCCGAAGCGGCTGCCAGCCCATACGCCGTTGACCATCTTGACCACCGAATGGCCGCCGCTGTTCGAACCGAGCGGCGCCTGGCTGCTGAGATAGCCAATCCCGGCATCGACGATACCGTACAGCGTGACACTGCTTTGCGCGTGAGCGCCAAGCGCGACCAAACCCAGGGCCGAGGTTGCAATTACTTTTTTCATTTAGACTCCTCTGTAAAAATCTGTTGTTGCCTTCCCGTCGCAGCTACACAGTGTCCCGTACTGCGCGGCGCTGATGTCCAGATACTTCCTCAGCCTCTCCGCTACGACCGATAACGTGTTGCGCGCGAGATAGCTGCTCGCCAATCCGGCCCAACCAGGCCAACCATCCACGGGCGTTTGCCCCTGGATTTCGTTACAGCCCCTCTGGGTGTTGCCTTTCAATCACATGGACCGATCGGCGGGGGCGCACCCGCTGCCGGGAACCCCTTCCACCAGAGAAACCGTCGCGTCACGTCCACATCTGTACGTTGCCTGCAACTCGCACAATCTATCTGTGAGACGAAGAATTGCGCGCGTTTCTGTGACTGACTGCCGAGTTCGTCGCAATAAAGACGACTTGTCGGAACTCCGCCTTGTTGTACGACAACGTACTATCATTGAGCTTTCCTTGAATTTCAATTAGGCATTTACCCCTATTTATCTGCTGCAAATACAAGGGGAAGCCCGTGGTCAGGCGGTCTTCGAAGCTCACTTTTATTATGTGACGTCATACAACATAGCGTGATTTCTCCGCACTAACCCGCCTCATCCTCCATTTTTCGGAATCAGCAATGATTGGGCTCGCCGTTGCGCAAAACCGCTCTGGGACACGCGCACGGCCGCGCGACGGGAAAACGAACCGTTTCGGGCGGCCCGTCTTACATATTGATCAGTTCGTCTGACGTCGCTTCAGATACCGTGCTTCCAGCGCGTAAAGAACGGTCCATCCGCAACCTTGACGAAAGGCTTCGCGGGCCTCGTGTGACACCTCGCTTTCAACCAGAAAGCCACACCTGGCGTGGTTTTGCGAGACGCTTTACTTCGTCTTTAGTTAAGCGCAACGTGCACACTTGACGCGCCGCGTTGCCATTTTTTCCGCCGTTCTTCTTGCCGGCACACGCCCGCCTGAGGCCTGCGCGTCCATCGCCAGTGGCACCGAAATTGCTGAATCCGTCGATATTCCCCGATGCACGAAGCCGCTGTGTCGCGAATCTGCATCGACCTTTCATGGAGCACGCAGAGCGTCATGTCCCACCCTTCCGACCGCCCGGATCCCGCCACGGGATCGACCGAATCGTCCAGCCTCCCCGACACGAACGCCCTGCCGAACACGTCGCGACGACGTTTTCTGCAATCGGCAGCAGCCGCCGCGACTGTTGGCGCCGCGCCACACGTCCGGGCACAGCAGCAACCGGCCGCGCCGCCGCCCGTCGCACGCGCGAGTGTGCCCGCGCGCCCGGTCACGCTCAACGTCAACGGGCGCGCATACACCCTGCAACTGGAGCCGCGCGTCACGCTGCTCGACGCTTTGCGCGAATACGCTGGCCTGATGGGCACGAAGAAGGGCTGCGACCGCGGTCAGTGCGGCGCGTGTACGGTGCTCGTCGAGGGGCGGCGCATCAACGCGTGCCTGACGCTTGCGGTGATGCACGAAGGCGAAGCGATCACGACCGTCGAAGGACTGGCCCGCAACAACACGCTGAGTCCGATCCAGCAGGCCTTCGTTAAACACGACGCGTTTCAGTGCGGCTACTGCACGCCGGGGCAACTGTGCTCGGCCACCGCGCTGCTCGACGAGTTCAGGGCCGGCACCGCCAGCACCGTCACGGCGAACGTGCGCGTGCGCCCGCCGCAACTCTCCGACGACGAGATCCGTGAGCGCATGAGCGGCAACATCTGTCGCTGTGGCGCGTATCCGAACATCGTCGCGGCGGTGCACGCCGTGAACGACGGCATGGCCTGAGGAGACCGGTTATGGAAGCGATCTCCTACGAACGCGCCAGCGACGTCGCCGGCGCCATCCGTTCCGCCCAGCAGCCGGGGACGGCCTTCATCGGCGGCGGCACGAACCTGCTCGACCTGATGAAAGGTGGCGTCGCGCGCCCGGTGCGGCTTGTCGACATCACACACATTCGCGGGCTCGACAGCGTGGACGCGCTGCCCAACGGCGGCCTGCGTATCGGCGCGCTCGTGCGCAACAGCGACGCGGCCAATCACGCCACGGTGCGAAGCCGCTATCCGCTCCTCACGCAGGCGCTGCTCGCGGGCGCATCGGCGCAGTTGCGCAATATGGCGACCGTCGGCGGCAACCTGATGCAGCGCACGCGCTGCAACTACTTCTACGATCCCGCGTTCGCCCGGTGCAACAAGCGCGAGCCCGGCAGCGGCTGCGCGGCGATCGACGGTCACACGCGCATGCATGCGATTCTCGGTGCGAGCCCTCAATGCATCGCGGTGAACCCGTCGGACATGAGCGTGGCGCTCGCCGCGCTCGATGCCGTGGTGCGCGTGAACGGCCCGCACGGAGAACGGACAATCGCGTTCGGCGACTTTCACCGACTGCCCGGCGACCGGCCCGACCTCGATACGACGCTGCGGCCCGGCGAACTCATTACGTCGGTCGACCTGCCGCCGCCTCTATATAGCGATCACGCGTATTACCTGAAGGTGCGCGACCGCGCGAGCTATGCATTCGCGCTCGTTTCCGTCGCGGCGGCGCTGCAGATGGACCGCGGCACGATCCGGAGCGCGCGCATCGCGCTGGGCGGCGTCGCGCACAGGCCATGGCGCGCGAATGAGGCCGAGCAGATGCTCGCGGGACACGCCCTCAACGACGCGAACCTGCAGGCCGCCGCCGCAGCGGCGCTACGCGATGCGAGGCCGCAGCGCGACAACGCGTTCAAGATCCAGCTCGCGCAACGATCGATTGTTCGCGCGCTGAAAGAGGCTGCGCAGCAGCCGGGAGGTGTCGCATGAACATGATCGGCCTCCCGCTCGACCGCACCGACGGCCTCCTGAAAGTCACCGGCGAAGCGCGCTATGCCGCCGAGTTTCCCGCCGCGCGACTCGCGCACGCGGTGCTCGTCACGAGCACCGTCGCCAGCGGCAGCATCGCTTCGATCGATTCCGCGCGTGTCCAGACGATGCCCGGCGTGATCCTCGTGATGACGTACCAGAACGCGATGAAGCTGCCCAACGGCGGCCGGCCGCCGCTTGCGCCGCCGGCCGGACGTCATCTGTCGCTGTTGCAGGACAACCAGGTGCATTACAGCAACGAGCCGGTCGCGGTCGTCGTCGCGGAAACGCTGGAACAGGCCACCGATGCCGCCCGCCAGTTGCGCATCGCCTACCAGCCCGCGCAGGCAACGCTCGACTTCGCGCGCGCGAAGTCCACCGCGCACGCGCCCGACAAGCCGCAGGGCCGGCAGACCGACACGCTGCGCGGCGACATCGACGCGGGCCTCGCAAGCGGCACGACGCGCATCGACGCGGTCTACACCACGCCGATGGAGCATCACAATCCAATGGAACCGCACGCGACGCTCGCGATCTGGGACGGCCCGAACCTCACGCTGTACGACTCGACACAGGGTGTCTCGGGCGCGAAGACCGCCATCTCGAAGACGTTCGGCATCGGCGCGGACAACGTGCATGTGATCTCGCCGTTCGTCGGCGGCGGCTTTGGCTGCAAGGGGTCGTCGTGGTCGCACGTGACGCTGTGCGCGATGGCCGCGAAGCAGACTGGCCGACCCGTGCGGCTCGCGCTGGAGCGCCCGCAGATGTTCGGCCCGGTCGGCGGCCGGCCGATGACCGAGCAGCACTTCGTCATCGCCGCGCGCAACGACGGCACGCTCACCGGCATGCGCCACGATACATACTCGAACACTTCCGTCATCGAGGACTGGACCGAAACCTGCGCGATGGTCACGCGCATGCTCTACGCCGTGCCCAACCAGTCGACCACGCACCGGCTCGTGCCGCTGAACGTCGGCACGCCGACGTTCATGCGCGCGCCGGGCGAGACCACGGGTTCGTTCGCACTGGAATCCGCGATGGACGAACTCGCGTGGGCGCTGAAGATGGACCCCGTCGCGCTGCGTCTGAAGAACTACGCCGAAGCCGATCCGCAGGAAAACAAGCCGTGGTCGAGCAAGGGCCTGCGCGAGTGCTACCGCCTCGGCGCGGAAAAGTTCGGCTGGTCGCGACGCACGGCCACGCCCCGTTCGATGCGCGACGGGAACACGCTGATCGGCCTCGGCATGGCGACGGCGACCTATCCGGCGAACCGCAGCGCGGCCTCGGCGATCGCCCGCATCCTGCCGGACGGCACCGCGATGGTCGCGTCGGGCACGCAGGATCTCGGCACCGGCACGTATACCGTGATGACCCAGGTCGCCGCCGACGCAATGGGGTTTTCGCCCGACACGATCCGCTTCGCGCTCGGCGATTCGTCGCTGCCGCAGGCGCCGGTATCGGGCGGCTCGCAGTCGGTCGCGAGCGTTTCCCCCGCCGTGCGCGATGCCGCCGCGCAGGTCCGCGCAAAGCTCATCGCGATGGCGCTTGCCGATCCGGCATCGCCCGTGCACGGCGCGACGCCTGACGAAGTCACCGTCGAGAACGGCTGGGTCGTCAGCACGCAAGACGCGTCGCGACGCGACCCGGCCGGTGCGATCCTCGCGCGCGCGGGCGGCCAGCCGATCGAGGCGCAGGCGAGCGTCAAGCCTGGCGACGAAAAGCAGAAGTTCTCGTTTCACTCTTTCGGTGCGGTGTTCGCGGAAGTGCACGTCGATGCCGATCTCGGCACGATTCGCGTCGCGCGGATCACGTCGGTGTATGGCGTCGGCCGGCTGCTCAACGCGAAGACGGCGCATAGCCAGTTGATGGGCGGCATCGTCTGGGGTATCGGCGCGGCGCTCGAAGAAAAAACCGATCTGGACACGCGCTACGGCCGCTTCGTGAACGGCAATCTCGCGGAATATCACGTGCCCGTGAATGCCGATATCAACGCCATCGACATCGGCTTTATCGATGAAGTCGATCCGCACATCAATTCGCTTGGCGCGAAGGGAATCGGTGAAATCGGCATTACGGGCGTGCCGGCGGCGATCGCCAACGCGGTTTTTCACGCGACAGGCGTGCGTGTACGCGATTTGCCCATTACACTCGACAAGGTATTCATGGGTTCCACGCAAGCGTGACGTGCCGTTTCATGCGCAGTGCAGGGCGCGCATGAAACGACGCCGACACGCATTGACACGCGGTCATGGCCGAACGGCATGACCGCGCTTTTTTTGGTGCGTGACGTCATGCGTTGCCTCGCACGCATTGGCGCCCATACCCGCTTGCCTGATCGCGCGTTGCGCCGCACAATCGGCGTATCTCCTCTCCCCGGTGCCGTCCCATGGCTTATGCGTCGTTCGCCACTGGCGTGCTGCTGGCCGCAGGCTACGGGTCGCGCTTCGATCCAGCGGGCATTCACAACAAGCTGCTCGCGCGCCTGCCCGGCGGTCAGCCGGTCGCGCACGAGGCCGCGCATCGTCTGCTGATGATCGTGCCGCGCGTGCTCGCCGTCGTGCGGCCCGGGTCCGACGCGCTCGCACGCGTCTTGAACGATGCCGGCTGCGAAGTGATGTTCTCGATCGACGCCGAACGCGGCATGGGCGCGAGTCTCGCGGCGGCCGTCGAAGCGAGCCGCGACGCGGAAGGCTGGATCGTGTCGCTCGCCGACATGCCGCGCATCGCGCTCTCGACGATCGAGACGGTGGCCCGCAAGCTCGATGAAGGCGCCGCGCTTGTCGCGCCGTTCTACAACGGCGAGCGCGGACACCCCGCAGGATTCGGCACGCAACATTTCGACGCGCTCGTCGCGCTCGACGGCGACACGGGCGCGCGCGACCTGTTCAGGCGGCACGAGGTCACGCGGGTCGACGTCGACGATCCCGGCATTCTGCGCGATGTCGATACGCCCGACGATCTGCTCGGGCTGGCCTGAGCCCGATCTGCGCGATCTGCGCGACGCGCACTGGATCGGCATCTGATCCGCATTGCCGCAGCATCAAGGCGCCGGCGCGAAAACATGCGGTCACACAACGTTCGCCGATCAGGACTAAGCTGACGGGAACCGTCTGACGCGTACGCGCATGATCCGCTTCGTAGCGGGCTGCGCACCACGCACGAGGCCATGAGCGAAACCAGTCCGCGTCTTTTCATCGTTTCTCCGCATTTCGACGACGCCGTGTTCAGCTGCGGCGCACTCCTTGCGGCACATCCCGATGCCGCCGTCTGCACGGTCTTCGCCGCGCCGCCCGCGCACGAAATGCAGACGGAATGGGACGCGCGCTCGGGCTTCAGCAGCGCGCACGAGGCGATGCGCGCGCGCACCATCGAGGACAACAACGCGCTCGCCGCGCTCGACGCGATTCCCGTGCGCATGCCGTTCCGCGACGGCCAGTATCTCGATTCGCCGTCGATCAGCAAGCTGGCTGCCGCGCTCGAAGAGATCATCTACGGTTCGACGGCCAATACGCTGCTGATGCCGGTCGGCCTGTTCCACAGCGATCACGAGCTTGTCTCCGATGCGTGCTGCGAAGTGTTGCCGCGGCTCGCGCACCTCACGTGGTTCGCCTACGAGGAAGCGATTCACCGTCGCCAGCCGGGCGTCGTCGAGGCGCGGCTCGCAGAACTCGCGCGACGCGACATCGGCGCGACGCCCGCGCATCCGGACGCGCTGCATACGATCGATCCGGCGCGCCAGACACTCATCAAACGCGACGCAGTCAACGCCTACGCCAGCCAGTTACGCGCGTTCGGACCGCATGCCTGCGACGACGTATTCGCGCCGGAGCGTTACTGGCAGTTGAGTGTGAAGCGCAGGCCGGCGCGTCATGCAGGGAAATGAGCGCCGCCGCACGCGAAGCGCCTGCAGGCAGCCTTCGTTTGGCCTACGCTAGAAAGGATGTCTTTCGATCAGCGGGCGGCTCGGCCGCCGCGATCGCCGGACGCATTCCGGACACGAGGTAAGGTATGACGTATCAGCTGCAGACCAACCCGGTTCCCGATCCGCTCGCGGACCCGACACGCGACCCCGAAGGCGACCCGCTCGCGCCGCCTTCGCCCGGACACAACGACGAACCGCAGCATCCCGATGGTCCACCCAGCAAGGATCCGGTCACGGATCCGCGCTGAGCGGAACAGAACGGCAAGCCGGGAGCGCCGCGACGACACAAAGCGGGGTCAGCGCGCCAGTTCGGCGAAGCCTTGCAGCAGGCGGTCGATGTCGGCCGGATGGATGTTGCCCATCGTCGAGATGCGGAACAGTTCCGCAGACAGGCCGCCCTGCCCCGCGTAGATCACGAAACCGCGGGCCTTCAGCGCGTCATGCAGTTGCGGATACGTGATGCCTTTCGGCAACCGGTACGCGCGCAGCACCACCGACGACTGCTCCGGCGGCACCGCGCTTTCGATTCCGAGCGCGGCGAGCCCCGCGCGCGCCTGTTCGGCGAGCGCCGCGTAGCGCGCGTGACGTGCGTGCCAGCCGCCTTCGTCCTCGAGCTCGCGCAGCGCTTCGACGAGCGCGTAGTACGCGTGCACCGAAGGCGTGAACGGCGTGTTGCGCTGGTCCTGAAGTTTCGCGAGACGCCCGAGGTCGAGATAGAACGTGCGGCTTGCAGCGTTCGCGAGCGCCGCACGGCGCACCATTACGAACGAGGCACCCGGCACGCCGTGTACGCATTTGTTCGCGGTGGCCGCGACGGCGTCGATGCCGCCGTTGACGAAGTCGATCGCTTCGGCGGCGAAGCTGCTCACGCCATCGACCAGCAGACGGATGCCGCGCTGCTGGCAGAGTGCGCCAAGCGCCGCGAGATCGTTCAGACGGCCGGTTGTCGTTTCGTGATGGATCACGGCGACATGCGTGAAGCCGCGCTCGCCGTCGAGGCACGCGGCGATACGCGCAAGATCCGGCGCATCCATCCAGTCGTGCTTCACCGTTTCATGCGCGATCCTGTACTGGCTCGCGATCTGCGTGATGCGCTCGCCGTACACGCCGTTTTCGACGATCAGCAGCTTGCCGTCCTGCGGCACGAGCGCCGCGATCATGCTTTCGACGGCCGCCGTGCCGGAGCCCGTCATCAATACCGCCTGCCATTGCGACGGATCGAGGTCGTACAGCTTCACGAGACGCGTGCGCGCCTCTTCCTGCAGGTCGAAAAATTCGCTCTCGCGATGGCACAGGTCGGTTTGCAGCAGACTCTGGCGCACGCGGTCGGTCAGCGTGACAGGGCCTGGATTGAGCAACAGCATCAGCGCACTCCTTGTTGCGTGCCGATGTGGCGCATCAGGCGCGTCTTCACATCGGGCGGGGTGATGGTGGGACGCGGCAGGCCGTCGGGCGTGCCGCGCCGGATCGACACGCGCACGAAACGCGTGCCGTGTTCCGTGGGTGCGGCGCCGAGCACCTCGTCGAGCAGCGCAAGGTCGTCGCCTTCGACCGCCGACGCGTAGCCGCACGCCGCGGCGACGCCCGCGAACGACACCGCCGGCGAAACGGTCGCCTGGCCGCCCGTCGAATCGTGCGCGCCGTTATCGAGCAGCACGTGCGTGAGATTCGACGGACCATACGCGCCGAGCGTCGCGAAGACGCCCATGCGCATCAGCGCGGCGCCGTCGCCGTCGAGCGCGACCACCTTCAGGTCCGGGCGCGCGAGCGCAAGACCGAGCGCGAAAGGTGTCAGGCATCCCATCGAGCCGACCATGTAGAGCTGGTTCGGACGGTCGTCGATCGCGTAGAGCTCGCGGCCGCAAAAGCCGGTCGACGCGAGCACGACGGTCGACTCGACCGGCGTGTGCGCGATCACGCGCTGCAACGCATCGTGACGCGACGGCAGCGCGTCCTGCGGCACGCCTTTCGATTCAGCGCGCGCGATACACGGTACGTGCGCGGCAGGCGCCGCATTCTGCTTCAGTTCATACGGCGCGACGCTGCCCTTCTGCATGACGAGTGCATACGGGCGCCCGGTTTCGTCCATATGGGCGATCGCGCGGTCAAGCGCGGGACCGATGGCGCCGGCTTCCGTCGGGAACGTCTCCCACGGAATTTCCATCGTATCGAGCATCGCCGGCGTGACGGGGCCCATCAGCGCGTGCTGCGGTTCATCGGGCACGCCCGGCTGGCCACGCCACGTCACGATCAGCAACTGCGGCAGCCGGAACGTCCATGTGAGCGACGTAAGCGGGCTCACCGCGTTGCCGAGGCCGGAGTTCTGCATCATCGTGATGCCGCGCCGGCCGTTTTTCGCGCCCAGCGTCGCGCCTGCGATCAGGGCAACCGCGTCGCCTTCGTTGGCCGCCGACACGTAGTGCAGCGACGGGTCCTGCACCACGTAGTTGATGAACGGCGTGAGATACGAACACGGCACACCCGCGTACCAGTCGAAGCCGCGCTCGCGCGCCGCCTCGACAAATTGCGCGGCTTCGATCATCGAGCCTCCCCGCCGCTCGTGCCGCCGACCGCGAACGGTGTCTGCGCATGCGCGAAATCGCCCGCGCGACGGAAGTCTTCGAGGTCGTTCACACCGCGCCAGTGGCCGTGCACGTACTGCACTTCGATCTGCTCGCCCGCTTCGACGAGCGCGTTCAGGAGCGCCGGCATATCGAGCGAGTCGAAATCCTTTTGCTCACGCAGCTTCGCAACGACAGCCTTCAGACGCTCGCGCCCTTCGCCTCGCACGTTCAGCAGACCCACCCAGCGGCCATCGGGCTTCTGCGCATCTTGCTGTTCGCTGGACACACGCTTCAGCAACACCTTGTTGCCGAAGAGGCCCCGATCGTCGGCCGCCGAGCACCATGCGAAGTCGCGCACGCTGCTGTTTTCCGTCTGCGTGAGCGACGAATCGACCACCACGCTGAAGTCCGCTTCGCTTTCGACGAGATCGCGCACGATATAGCTGCGGAACAGCAGGTCGCCGTAGGAAATCACCGTATCGGTTTGCAGCCCGCCGATCGTGCAGGCGAGCGACGCCAGTTCGCCCGTTTCCGCATGACGTTCGTTGACGACGAGCTTCACGCCGGCCGTGTCGATGGCGTCGGCGCGATAGCCGCCCACCACCGTGATGTCGTTCACGCCCTGCTTCTTGAACGCGTCGACGAGCCAGCGCAAAAGCGGCTTGCCCGCGATCGGCAACATGACCTTCGGCCGGTCGGTCGTCACGGCTTCGAGGCCCGCGCCGCGGCTCGCGGCCAGGACCACCGCCGCGCCCGATGCGCGCGAGGCCGACAGGTAGCGCTTTTCGGCTTCCGAGTATTCGTCGGCGTCCTGCAGACGGAAGATTTCGTTGACGGGCGCGATGCGGTCCTCGACGTCGACGAGCGTCTCGTTCGTGTAGATCTCTTTCGCGACCGCCTGCATCGCGGTGGTCGCCGAGCGGATCAGGTGGTTTGCCCAGATCACCGTGCTGATACCCGCCTTGCGGAACACTTCGGTCGGCGTGCTGTAGTACTTCGTCGGCACGATCACGAGCGGACCGCGGCCCGCCCATTCGCGCGCGAATTCGAGAATCTCGTCCGGGCGTGACAGCTTGCTGTGAATCAGGATCGCGTCAGCGCCGGCCTGACGGTAGGCTTCCGCGCGGCGCAGTGCTTCGTCCATGCCCCAGCCGGCGATCAGCGCCTCGACGCGCGCGACGATCGAGAAATCGTCGTCGGTCTGCGAATCCTTGCCGGCCTTGATCTTGCCGCAGAACTCATCCATTTCCGCGAGCGGCTGGCGCTCGCCGTTGATGAAGCTGTTCGTTTTCGGGAACTGCTTGTCCTCGATACAGACGCCCGCTACGCCGCGTTGCTCCAGCTTGCGCACCAGACGGCGCACGTTGTTGAAGTTGCCGTAACCGGTGTCGCCGTCGAGCAGGATCGGCAGATCGCTCGCGTCGGCCATGAATTCGAGCGTGTCGACGACCTGCGTCCAGCTCGCTTCGTTGTTGTCGCGCACGCCATACTGCGCGGAGATCGCGAGGCCCGACGCCCAGATGCCGCGAAAGCCCGCTTCGCGCACGATGCGCGCGGACAGGCCGTTGTGGGCTTCCATCAGGAATTCGAGTTCGTTGCCAACCAGCATCTGGCGCAACCGTGCGCTGCGCGAAGCGGTCAGGAAATGGGGATCTCTTGCGTTCATCGTGTGACTCCTACAGTCCTCTGAAGGCGCGGCAGGACTTCATTGCCGGCTCGCGCCACATCGTTGGGAAAATCGATTTCGATCCACGGCGCGCCCGTGACGTCCGCGATATCGAATGGGTGATGACCTTCGAGCAGCAGGTCCCGCAACGCCTCTTCATGCGGCATGTTCGAGCGCCCGCCGTCGACGTAGCCCGCGACGATTTCAGCGAAGCGTCGCGCGGTGTCCTCGCGGAAACGGAAAAAGCCGACGGATTCGCCGATCGTGTCGTAGTCGAGGCCGACCGCGAGCTGCTTGCGGAATTCGACCGGCACGCCGTCTTTCAGGCACAGCTTGACGGGTTCGTCGCCCGCCTCGAAGCCTCGGTCGAGCAACACGCGGTTGACGTTCGTGCCGGCCACGAGCGCATCGATCATGCGTGCGTCGTAGAGCACATCGGCGTCCATCAGCAGCACGTCACCCCCGCGCGTCAGTGCTTCGGCCACCGTGTGCACGGTCAGCACGCTGCCAAGCTGGTAGTCCAGATTCAGCACCATCTCGGGAAACGGGTCACAGTCGAGGCGCTCGAGTTCGTCGCGTACGCGCTCCGGCTTGAAACCCACGGCGATCACGATGTCGTCGATGCCGGCGGCGTCGAGCAACTGGAGATGCCGTTCGAGCAGCGAAACGCCGTCAAAGCTCAACAGGCATTTCGGAAATTGCTCTTCGGGCGGCTGCTGGAGGCGCAGGCCGAGTCCCGCGGCAAGAATAATGGCTCGCATGGGTTTTCCGGCACAAAAGGGAATCGGGTTTAAAGGAATGGGCGAAAAAGCCCGCGTCTCATCCGGTTTTTATCAGCCGCAATCATTCGTCTTAAGGGCGATATAACGCGGTATCTCGCGAGCTAAAAGTGGCGACTATAAACGAAATAAAACGGCGCCGTCTTCCGGCTGCGAGCCTTATGGCAATTGATGCAGTTGCGGTGAAAATTGTGTAATTTCCATGTGCATCGTGTGGCATATTCTGGCGAAATTAGCCGAATAAAGACCCAAATGCCTAAACCAGATTTCGATTATCTGGACTTCAGCCGGCATTCGAATCGATTAATGCCTCAATCCGCGCAAAACTGCTTTTCATGCTGCCGGCAGATCCCATTATTTGTCTGTTTATTACGGGTTTCCCCTTCCTGCGCCACGCCAGCCAGGATGCCGTAAACGCGAACATGGCATCGCCCGCATGCCACTTTCCACTTTCGCCAGACCTGCAGCCTCTCAAACCAGCCCGCTTCGACCGACGGAAAACGCGTACACCATGCAGAAGATGACCCTCAACAAAAAACTCGGCTCGATGATCGCCGTACTCTGGATCGGTCTGATCCTGATCGGCGCATTCGGCGCGATGCAGAACCGCGCGTCAATGATTGCCGACCGTCGCGACCAGCTGACGTTCCTGGTGCAGCAGGCCACTGCCGTGGTCAATCATTACTACGCGCTTTCACAACAGCACACGATCACCGAAGACGAAGCCAAAAAGCAGGCGCTCGCCGCCGTCGCCGCGATGCGCTATGGCAAGGACGGCTATCTGTCGATCAACGATTCGCAGCCCGTGATGCTGATGCACCCGATCAGGCCGGAAATGGTCGGCAAGAACCTCGCACAGTTCGCTGATCCGAAGGGCAACCATCTGTTCGTCAACATCGTGAAGGCAGGCAATTCGACCGAAGGCGGTTTCATCGACTACCTGTGGTCGAAGCCCGGCAGTCAGGAACCGGTGGCGAAGACGAGCTACGCGCTGCGTTTCGCGCCCTGGGACTGGTTCATCGTGACCGGCATGTATATGGACGACGTGCAGTCCGCGTTCTACGAGAACCTGGTGCGCTGGCTACTGATCACGGTTGTGCTCGGCGGCGTTGCGACGCTCGTGATGATGCTTGTGCTGCGCAGCGTGCGCCGCACGCTCGGCGGCGATCTGGAAGTGGCCGTCGAAGCGGCGCAGCGCATGGCGCATGGCGATCTCGCGACGTCCGTGCCGGTGCTGAGCCACAACGACCACACGAGCCTGCTGTACGCGCTGCATACGATGCAGCGTGGTCTCGTCGATACGGTTTCGCGTGTGCGCCTTGGTACCGACAACATCAACGTCGGTGCGACAGAAATCGCCGCCGGCAACACCGACCTCTCGCAGCGCACGGAAGAACAGGCCGCGGCGCTCGTGCAGACCGCGTCGAGCATGGACGAGATGACTGCCAACGTGAAGCACAACGCCGACAACGCGCTGCAGGCCGCGGAACTCGCCGGCCAGGCGGCGGACGTCGCGAAGCGCGGCAGCAAGGTCGTCGACGACGTGGTACGTACGATGGGCGAGATCACGACCAGCTCACGGCAGATCGGCGACATCATCGGCGTGATCGACGGCATCGCGTTCCAGACCAACATTCTCGCGCTGAACGCGGCCGTGGAAGCGGCGCGCGCCGGTGAACAGGGACGCGGCTTCGCGGTGGTGGCCGCCGAAGTGCGCAGCCTCGCGCAGCGCTCGGCCACGGCCGCGAAGGAAATCAAGGCGCTGATCGAAACGTCGACCGATACGGTGGAAGAAGGCGCGGCCCTCGTGACGAACGCCGGTTCAACGATGACGGAGATCGTGCAGTCGGTGCGCCGCGTGAACGAGATTCTCGAGGAAATCAGTAACGCGTCGCGCGAACAGAGCGCGGGCATCGAGCAGGTGAATCGCGCGGTCGGCGAAATGGATCAGGTCACGCAGCAGAACGCGGCGCTCGTCGAGCAGGCTGCGGCGGCCGCGCATTCGCTGAAGGACCAGGTGGGCGTGCTGCGCGAAGCAATCTCCAGCTTCTCGCTGCCGGCCTGAACACGTGGCGCGGATGGGATATCGGGTAGGGTGAGGGGTCACCCCCTCAGCCCTCCCACACCACCGTACGTGCGGTTCCGCATACGGCGGTTCATCAAGGACGCTGGAGGCGTCGCTGGGTGTCCAGCAGC
>NZ_CAJQZC010000015.1 GCF_907164555.1 Paraburkholderia saeva | reverse complement strand
TCCGATGATCTGGCTTTCCGTGAATCTGGACGTCTTCATGCAAAATTTCCTGTTGATCCTGCTGCTAGAAAATTCTACCTTGAACACCCGTTAATTCTCGGGGGGACTACCGTATTACTTCGTCATCCGTCGCGGTCTCTGCTGCTTCTCCATCCTTCTTGCTTTCCGCTATTTCTTTTATTTCTTCCGCATTCACACGTTCATCTATCACGCTGCTCTCTCACTGTGAGACAAACTGGTTCGCCAATCGCCTGTTGCGGCCGCCCTCATCTTCATAGTTGAGTCGAAGCGCCGCATCGCAAGTTGGAATTCAAGTTGTAACGGCCGTCGCAACGTGAAGAGTGTCATGCATCGGCGAGAGACCGCCAGGCGGCCGGCCAGCAGGACGATTATCTGCTTTGTCGATTCTCCAGTTCATGCACGGCAGCCAGTGTGATGAACGCAGAGCGTGTCATGTGTCGTTCTTTTGCTGCTGCATCGACTTGCTGAAGCAGACTCTCAAGCAGGCTGAGTTGAAGGCCTACGGCTTTCGAGGTAACCCGTGCGAGGTTGATATCGACAAACATCCAGATTCCTTCGCCGTCGTCCATGTCGAGCACGTGCAATTCCGATGTATTGCAGGTGGGTGCGGGTATGAGCTGATCGCTGTGGTCATACATCAACTCCACTACCGCCTGAGCGTTGCGCGTCAGTTCGTCAAACGAATAGCCACTCGCATCGGCGTTGGGAAAGTCGGGGAAACTGGCGCGAAAACCAGTATTGCTATCGCGGTGAACATACAGCGGATATTGCATGACCTGCTCCTTGCGAACGGAGCGCCGACTGACGCTCACTGCGCAACGGTATGCTGGGGGGTGTTTTTTGTACGGACAACAGCCGATGAAGGCTGCACGCATGCTTCATTAGACGCTTCATGTGCGAATACGCAATGACTTTCTCGTGTCATGCTGACGCCGAACCATGTCATTGCGTGACGTTGTCCCGCCGGGAGATTGCTTGCACGATGCAGTAACTGCCCAAAGCACCCGGCTGGTATCTGTGCCGATAGCAACGTCCGCTCGCTGGACGAGCCCGTGCGCCTGGACCGGTCAGTCTTGGCTTAGACCGATAGTTGAGGCTCTTTGGCCACAACAGGGCTACACTCGAAATGGGATAAATTCCGGAGCAAGACCATGACTGACGCTACCCCTCAAAGCACATTTCGCGGTCTTCCCTTGACTCCGGACCAGGACACAGAAATCAGGCACTACATAAAGAAGAAAGAGCAGCATGATGCGCCGTGGGACACAGCGGAGTTGGAGGCCATGCTTCGAGACATGCTGGAGCCCCCGGGCGACGACGACGGAGGACTCGGCTCCACCGTTGACGAAACGAAGGCGGCCACAGAACGCGCGACAGCTTCCATCGACGAGACTATGGAACCCATTGAGGCCTGCGAAGAGCGGAACGCTGCGATGGAAACCGAGGGTATGAGGGGACCGAAGCGTTGAATCCCAGGCGGCGCCCGCCACTGGTGTCGACATTCACCCTGCGCGTTCAGACTGTGGCATGAGCCGCACGACTCCGCGGGACTCTTTATATCCGCGGCGCCCTGTCGGTGTATGCCTTATCGCGGAGCCACGCCGCGAGAAGACCCGCGTCCTGTCCTGGGACACTAACGCGCAAGAATCACTCGCGGCCTTCATGAGCCCCACGCGGCCACGCAAAGACTCTCTCGACCACCCCACAATACAAACGCTCACCTCGTGAACCCAACAAGGCAGTTGAAGAGAATCAATCGGACAGACAGTTAAGCCGATGCGATCGCCCTCTGGTACTTTGACGCTCCCCGAACGTACGAGTCGCGCATGCGCCAGGTCCAACCTTATTGAACCTTCCGTTTCGCCTCGCGCCAGTACGAATCCGTACGGTGCCGTACCGGCATCGCAAGAGCAAACCTGTTCAGCGTCCGGCACCGGACAGACGCCGGTCAGAAATGAGCACATACATGAACTGTTCGATCAAAGTTCGTCCGCGACGACAGAAAAGCGCTGGCGGGCGCCCACCAGATTGCCCCGGAGACCACCATGAAAACGAACACTCCCACCCTTCCGCCAGGACGTGCATCTGCAGTCGCAGCGGGGTTCTTTCTCGCGATAGCGGCGTTCACGAGCCCGGCAAGCGCCGCGACGCCCTCGCAAAGTCCCGCACCAGCACATGTGATGACCGCGGCAGCCCACGAGTCGATTGACTCGCGCATCAACAGCCTTCACAGCAGGCTTCAGATCACTCAGGCGCAGGAAGCGCTCTGGCAAAAGGTCGCGCAGGTCATGCGCGACAACGCGGACACGATGCACGCGCTTAGAGCGACTCGCGTGAGTCAAATGAACAGCATGAACGCCATGGATGATCTCAAGTCCTACAGTCAGGCCGCAGACGCGCATGCCGACGGTATAAGAAAGCTCACACCGGTCTTCCAGACGTTGTACGACAGCATGTCCGACGAGCAGAAAAAGAATGCCGATCTGATCTTCCGGACCGATCACCACCATCCGGCAAAGAAAAGCTGATCGCGAGCCACCCGGAATCGGCGTGACTCGAAGCAGCGTAGTGCGCCGCTTCGGGCCGTAGACAGGAGAACATGATGAGAAACACGGAAAGACGAACTGCATACAGGGGTTCAGCGAAAAGCCGGATTGCGATGGCATCCGCTGTCACGTTAGTCGTCAGCGGGGTGTTCGTTGCGCCTGCGCTGGGTGCCAACAACAATCAGCACGAGGAGCAGCAACACACGACCAGTGGCGGGAATCACCACGAGCAGGAACATCATGCCGCTCACCGGGATCAACATTATCAGCACGATGCCCGGCGTCATGGCGAGGACTATAGCCGTCAGGACTACGTCTACTCTCCACCGCCCGTTGTCTATGCTCCCGAGGAGTCACCTGGCATTAGTCTGTTCATACCAATTCAACTCCGCTAACAAGAATGACACGTAAGCCAGGCCGCGCGCGATGGAACTGACCTGCCATCGTAGAACAGAGGGGGACATAGAAGACTTCCCTGCGCGCACCTGTGGCCTTCGGATCGCTCCCCCGAAGCAGGCACGCGGAGGAGGCCGTCACCTGGAACCGTGCAGCCGTGAGCTAACCGCCAATGGCAGCAGCGTGCTTCGACACGGACGCGGTCCATGCCTGACCGCCGTCGTTGTTGGATTGAACTACTCCGGATGCGTTTGACGGCACCCATGCAGCGCGCACCGTCGACGCGTCTTTCATCTCATCTGGTTCGCGTCAATCTGCCCTTCGGACACATCGCATACGAGTCGGGTGATCGGCTCGATCGCGTCTATTTTCCTGTCGGCTCGATCGCCTGCCGTCCAACGAACTGAAGATGACGCAGAAACTGATTGCCAACCTGCTCGGCGTGCGGCGTTCGGGGTTACAGAAGCGGCGTTGACGCTTCAGGATGCGGGGCTGATTCGGTACACCCATGGTCATATTGAAGTGCTGCATCGTCCCGGGTTCGAAAAAAGTGTGTGTGTGAGTGCTACAACGTGGTGAGACGGGAATTTGATCGCCAGCTACCGGACCTCAAAGCGGTATAAACGGCGCGTCGCGAAGAACGCCCCCTAAGCCCCGATGATCGCCTTGAGTGCTCGCACGTGCGCAACGCTCACGTGAACGTTGAGGCTATCCCCGGGTTTGCAGTTGCAAGTAGTTCGTGGCCCGCTGTCGATTTGATTGCCGCGCAGCCAGCGCAGCGGCATGGGCGTCGTGATCGTAACGTTACGGCTTCAGCGATGCCGCAGTCATCCCTGACCAGTACCCGGGTTTCCCATAAAACAGATAAAGCTCTGTTTCGAAGTTACGCACTACCGGAACCGAGTTGTCGTAGGCCGGGCTGTTCTTGATGGAGTCGCGTGTGAGCTCGGTGGACACCGTGGATCCAAACCAGTCGATCAGGAAGATCCAGTCAGTCGCCAGCAGCACTTCTTTGCCGGTTGGCCACCAGCTTCGCGTATCAATGGTGAGATAGCGAATGGTCCACGTCTCATCGTCGAAAATAAATCCGGACACGCGACCGATCGCTCCATCAGCCGCTTCCACATGATAGCCGTTCACCTCATCCGTACTGCGCAGATGACTATCCCCTGGCGGCTTGTCACCGTACAGCGCGAGTTGATCGCGCATATCCGACGATACGTCCCACCGGGCCGCCGGACTGAACGCCGGGTAGCTGCTCATCCCCCACACACCCAGACCGCCCCAGTACGTCGGGTAGCCGAAATAGCGCAGATATTCGACTTCATGCTGCCGCGATACCGGTTTGTGAGTATCGATAGCGGGGCTGTCGCTTACCTGCTGCCGTGTCAGATTGACATGGACGCCTGTCGTCCCCGGATCCGTGTGTTTGACCGAGTAAGGGGAGATCAACACGCGTCTTTCGCTGATCCAGCTCCCCGTTTTCACCACGAGATACCGTACGCCCCACGCTTCATCATCGAAATAGACTTCTTCGATATGGCCTATTTCACCATCGCTGGCGGCGACGGCGACTCCCTTCAGACTCTCGACGCTTCGCAACATGGTTCGATCCTCCCGCCACGGTAACGCGGCGTCAGTGAAGATGGTTTCCGAACAGCCCCAGAAGCCCGATCGCGATCAGGTAAATCGCCACGATGTCATTCAAAAGGCGCGGCACCACCAGAATCAGAATGCCTGCGATCAGTGAAACCGGTGGGCCTTCCTTTGTCTGAAAGTGCATGACGGCTTTCGTCGGGACTGAACGAAGAATGAGTGCACACAGCGTCGCTGCGCCGCCCAGTAGAGCGATTTGAGCCGGGTCGCCTGTCCGTCATAGCATTCCCGCCTTCTTTCACTAACTGATGTTTCCGACGTTACGCGAGTGCCGATGCGAATGCGGTACGACACCGTACGGACAAGTCGTCGTGCATTTCCTGCGCCTGAGGCCAGATGACGGGTCAGACGATCCTCGGCCGCCCGGCATTGAGGGCACCCGCAAGGAAATCATTCAGGTCGTGGATTTCGAAGCGGGTCCCGTAATCGCACCAGGGCTCGAGAGGGGCCGATATGAGTATGGGCGTGCCTGTACTGATCGCCCTTGTCGTCCTGCTTGTCGCTGCGCTGCCGCCCTGGCCGCATAGCTGCAGCCAGGGTTATCTTCCGACCGGCATGCCGGGTGTGATCATGGCAGCGATACGCGTACTGGTTCTCATGGGCAAGATGTAAGACCTGTCCGCGCCTGGCTGTAACGTCGTCGGCCCCCTCTCTTGCTGCGGCTACGGTTCAGGCGGTCCATACGGCGTACGGTAGCGTGCAGACATGCAACTTCGTTCGCCACATACTTGAAGCGGGTTATTGAACGGCGCTCGAGGGGAACGATGCAGCACTATCAATTCGAAGAGGACCTTACGCACCTCGAACAGATCATTCCACAACTGTTCAAGGGAAATCCCCTTGGACTTTCATATTGGCGGCGCCGCGTCTCTGAATTGGCGATGTATCAGGGCCTGGTTCCCGACGGAACGAAACGGGTGACCCGGTTGCTCAGGTTATTCGAAGAAATCGAACGCACGATGACATAAGGGAGACCCGCGGATAGCCGGCACGCGCGCAATCGCGAGGCACAAAAAAATGCATTCGGTCACGTCACTGCAATTTTGACCGAGAACGTGTCACCTTTTTCACGGAATGTCCGCAGACATGACAAGCCGTGTTACGCGCCACGCCCAGGAGGCGTGCAGGGATGTTTTGCCCGCGACGCCCGCTCGATGAACATGCCTGGCTAAGACAGGAGCAGAGATCGTGAAACGCGATATGAATCTGGCGCTCGCAATTTTGAATGCGCTCGAGGAAAACAAGTCCCCGCACCTCAGCGAATTTGACATTGAAGGCGCGCTCAAAAATACGTTCGAAGTTTCGAACCGAGCTGTGTGGTATCAGCTGAACCTGCTGGCCGATGCCAATCTCGTGCGCTCGATGGGCAGCGACTGGCGGCTAACCTGGGACGGCCACGAGTTTTTGAAATCTGCCGCTCCGCATACCTTCGAAGACACCTGAAGAGCAATTGCGCGTGGGACACGTCCGTCTGTCCCGGAGAGGAACAACCCGAGTGAGCGCCCTTTTCGTGCGTTGCGCCCGCACTGAAAGTCAAGTTGACCTTGAACGCTTGTCGGACGTAACGAAGCAATCCCTAATCATATTGTCCGCAGTCAGATACGCACCTGATTAGCCCACGCGGTGTAGCAAGCGACCGGAACAGCATAATCCGCGGGCGCTTACACCATACGGGCGGCACTGTCCGACTATGACGCCCGCAATCTTCCAGCGGTTTCACGGTTGACTCCATGCCCGCTCGTTACATCCATTCTGCCGATCAGACCTCGGGACGACGCGGCGCGAATGAGCGAACGCATGTGAGGTGGACAGGCGCATATCAGGCGCCGGCAGGTCCTTACGCCATCACGTTCGCGCGCCATTGTTTGCAGGGGAAACTGCAGGCGATAGCGACCTCGCCAGTGAGCGTTATCGTGGCCCCGATGTGGTTATTGACATGTCATCCAGCGTGATCTGGCGCGTCGTGCTCGCGGCGGTTTTCGCGGGTCGATAGCGCCACTTTGCGGCTGCCGGATCAATCCTGGCCGCATCCTGCGCGCGCCTTTTCTCACGCTCCTCTTCGGCCTGACCGTATTCCACCCGTCTGTTCCGGGTGGGGTCATTTGCATCACGCAGGAATGGCATAAGGCCTCCTTTTGTCGGCTGGGTTGATGCTCAAAGCGATCCGGGCGGCACAAACCGGACGATCCACCCGATCGTGCGCCCCCGCTTTGATCGTTTCCGTGACTAGAGGCCGTAACGCTCACGCAACCTGTCCTGCTCGCGCGTTCCGGTCGACTGGCGGGGGCGCTGCCCATGCTCGGGCGGATGTCCATATCGGTAAAAGGAAACGCAAAAAATCAGCGCCATCCCGATCAGGATTCCCCACATTGCGTACGTCATGGTGTGCCCTTAAAGGTGGTAGAGACGGCTCATCGCAAGCGTTGCGTCGACACCTCTGGTGGAGTGCGAAACGAGTGAGAAGCAGGAACGCATAGTGCAGTCAATAAAGCCAGTCGTCTGTACGCTGTCGTACCGCATCTGCTTTCGCCAAGGCGCAAGGTCAGAGTCATCATCGGAAACCAGGAGAACACCATGCTCAGACGGACCTTCATATGGACTACGCCAGGGTCAATACTGGCAGTTGGCCTCGCCCTCGCTGGCTGCACCACAACCAGCCCGACCGACGCTCGCGGTCAGCAGATGGACAAGCGCCACACGATTGATGCAGAGGTCGACTCGACTCTGGCGCGCCTTTATGTCGCCGCAAATGGCTCGCGTGAACTGGTCGGCAAGGCACGCGGCGTGCTGATATTTCCGTCGGTCATCGATGCAGGCTTCGTGGTCGGCGGCCAGTATGGGGAAGGCTCATTGCGCGTTGGCGGAGATACCGTCGGGTACTACAGCACGGCAACGGGTTCGGTCGGATGGCAGATCGGCGCGCAGTCGCGGGCAATCGTGTTCCTGTTCATGACGGAGCAGTCGCTCAACCGGTTCCGAAGCACCGATGGCTGGTCGGCTGGCGGAGACGCGTCGGTGGCGGTACTGAAACTCGGCGCGAACGGCGCGGTCGATACGAGTACGGCCACGGGACAGGTTGATGCCTTTGTTCTGGCAAACGGCGGGTTAATGGCGGGCGCATCGCTCCAAGGTACGAAGGTCACCCGGCTCACATCGCTCTAGCGAGCTCGTCATAAAGAACATCGAATGTGAAGATGTTCTCCTTCAGGTTGTGGAGAAATCATGTTCCGAAGCATAAAAAGCCTGCACGGATGCGTCGTTCGTGCATTTGACGGCGACATAGGCTCTGTCAACCAGGTCTACTTCGACGATGAGTCGTGGGGTGTCCGCTATCTCGTGGTCGAAACGGGTAACTGGCTAAGCGACCGGCAGGTACTGATTTCTCCTTATTCGGTCGAGCATGCGGACGTGGCGTCAAACGCCATCCATGTGAGCCTGACCCGGCAACAGGTAAGGGACAGCCCGCATATAGACGCGCACAAGCCGGTGTCCCGTCAACATGAAATCGAGTACCTCCGCTATTACAACTATCCGACGTATTGGGGTGGGCCTAACCTGTGGGGAATGGGCGCCTACCCTGCGTTCGATCCGACAACATCGACGCCAGATGAAAATAAGGCGTTGCCGGCGCGTCCCATACTGCACACGAGCCGGCCGCGTGCCGACGTCCATCTGCGCAGTACGCAAGCGGTCAAAGGCTACCACCTGCAAACGGCCGACGGCAGTATTGGACACGTGTCAGATTTCATTTACGACGACGAAGCCTGGGTCATTCGTTATCTGGTTATCGATACGCGTAACTGGTGGCCCGGTGGCAAGGAAGTACTGATCGCGACGCACTGGCTGGACGAGATCGACTCGTTCGCGTCTACCGTGTCAACCTCGCTGACCCGCAAGGTCATCGAGCAGAGTCCGGCCTATGACGACTCGGTTCCACTCCACCGAAGTTACGAAGTAGCGCTCCATCACTTCTATGGGAAACACGGTTACTGGTTGAACGCAGGCCTTCACGGCCACGCTCCCTAATCCACATCCGGCTGCAAGGCAGACGCACCACCAACCATCGCCTGAGCCTTTTCGGATCGTGACGGGCGTTCAGGAAGCGCCCCGCTGTTCAGTTGAATCGAGTTCGATGCATTCTCAGGCTACGGCGGGCAACCCCAGCCCTCTGACTGCCTCGATCATCCTGATGAGCACGCCCTGGGCGTCGCCATAGACCATGCTGCAGTTGTCGGCGTAGAAGAGACCATTGACGATGCCTGCATAGCCCTTGCCCTCCCCACGCTTGATTACCAGCACCTTTTTGGCCATGTCGGCGTTGAGAATTGGCATGCCGTAAAGCGCCGAAAACCTGTCGGTGCGCGCGACGGGATTCACCACGTCGTTGGCGCCGATCACCAGTGCCACGTCGGTGCTGGCAAACTCGTCGTTGATATCCTCTAGCTGAAAGATCATGTCGTATGGCACGCCGGCCTCGGCCAGCAGCACGTCCATCTGACCTGGCATGCGGCCGGCAACCGGGTGAATCGCAAACTTCACCGATACCCCGCCCGCCTGCAAGAGCTTGACGAACTCGAAGAGCTTGCCCTGTCCTTGCGAGACGGCAAGACCATAGCCTGGCACGATGATGACCGAAGCGGCATAACGCATGTCGATGCCAGCGTCGCCGGGCTGCTCCGGCTTCAGTTCGCCCTTGATCTTGCCCTGCCTGTGCTTTGCTCCATCGCCGAAGTTTGTAAAGATCACATTGCTGACCGAGCGGTTCATCGCTTTGGCCATCAGCAGCGTGAGCAGCATGCCGGCCGCCCCTACCACCATTCCGGCAATCATCAGCGCGGGGTTCTGAAGCACATAGCCTTCGATGCCGACCGCAAGTCCCGTAAAGGCGTTGAAGATCGAAATCACGACCGGCATGTCGGCACCGCCAATCGGCAGCGTCATCAGGATGCCCACCGCCAGCGCGCAACCGAAAAATATATATACGGCGGTAGACATCATCAGTGTCCGCGCTGCCTCGTCCACGCTCGCGACGACGATGCAGGCACCCACGGCGACCGTGAGGAGCATGACGAGCCCATTGACGACCTGCTGTCCTTTCACGCGCACCGGCTGTTTGATGACCCCCTCAAGCTTGGCCCACGCGATCAGCGACCCGGACATCGACACCGCGCCGATCAGCGCACCCACCAATGTCATGACGAGTTCCGCATTGCCCTGCGCCTTGTCGCCCACCAGCACCACGGCGGCAATTGCGCCAGCCGCGCCGCCGCCCATACCGTTGTATATGGCCACCATCTGCGGCATTGCTGTCATCGCGACCTTGCGACCGCCCCACCAGGCCACACCACCGCCGATTCCGAGCGCAATCACGGCAAGTCCGACGTTTTCCAGCAGGTGTGGCCGGGCCGCGGCGCCGACGCCGAAGGCATACAGAAAGCTGGCGAGGACGGCGACCGCCATGCCGATGCCAGCGACGAAGATGCCCGAAGGCGCCGTCACTGGCGAGGACATGCGATGCAACCCGTAGAGGAAGAGAAAGGCAGCAGCGAGGTCGGCTGTATCGATCGCGAGTTGGGCAATGAGTGTCAGCATTGCGGTATCCTCAATGCTTCTTTGCGTGAATGGGCTTCACGCTGGCCGCCTTGCGGTGAGCTGGATGAGCGCTCGTCCTGAACATCGCGAGCATGCGATCGGTAACGGCATAACCGCCCGCGGCATTGCCGGCCCCCAGCAGGACCGCAAAAAAGCCGATCACCTGCTGCTCTACTGTGCTCGCGTTTAGCAGCGCATAGATCCCACCAACTACGACAATGCCGTGCACGAAATTCGAGCCTGACATCAAAGGTGTATGCAAAATGGCCGGCACGCGGCCAATGATCACCCAGCCGGCAAAAGCGGCCAGCATGAAAATGTAAAGCGCAATGAACCCGGAAACGCTGATGTTGAAGTACACGTCTGAACCCTCTGTCGACTCACGCCTCGGCCGGTGAGGCCGGTGTCTTCACAACAGGCAGCGTACCCGATGCCACCGCTCCGGCCGCCTTGACCGCAGGAATCGCGTTGTCGGCGATCTCGGCCTTGTTCTCGCCCGCATGCGTGAGGACCGTCCCAGCAAGAATTTCGTCGCTCCAGTCGATCTCGATGACGTTATTTTTCATCATCAGAGCGAGCAGGTTGTACTGGTTCTTCGCATATAGCTCGCTCGCGTCCTCGCCGAGCAAAGACGGCACATTCAGCGGCGCCACTATCGTTACCGGACCGATCCGCACGGTCTCACCAGGCCGTGTGTCGTCGCAGTTACCGCCGCCCTCGGCCGACAGATCGACGATCACGGCGCCAGCCTTCATGCCGGCCAGTTGCACGTGGCTGATGAGCTTCGGCGACGCCTTGCCCGGAATCGCGGCCGTGGTGATGACCAGGTCCGCGCTCTGGATGTGCTTCGTCAGCACAGCGGCGACGCTGCTCTTTTCCTCGGCGCTCAATTCGCGCGCGTAGCCACCTTTGCCGCGCGCATCGATGCCGGTATCGACGAAAGAGCCGCCCACCGAGAGCGCCTGTTCGCGGGTTTCGGGCCGCACGTCGTAGCCCTCGACAATCGCGCCGAGGCGATGCGCCGTGGCCATCGCCTCCAGTCCCGCTACACCCAGGCCCATCACCAGCACACGGGCTGGTCCGATCGACCCGGCCGCGCCGGTGATCTTCGGCACCACGCGGGTCAGCGTCGTCGAACCCAGTTGCACGGCGTAATACCCTGCCAGCGCAGACTGGCTTGACAACGCGTCCATCGCCTGCGCCCGCGTGATGCGCGGCACGCGTTCCATGGCAAAGCAGGTGATCTTCCTGTCGAGCAGGCGCTTCACCAGCGCTGGTTCGTTGTGCGCATAGATAAAGCAGATCAGAATCGCACCCTCCTTCATCGCGCTCACCACTTCCAGTGCCGGTGGCTGCACGGCGAGCACGACATCGGCATCCTTGACGAGTGCCGTACGATCGGCGATCCAGGCGACGTTTTGGAACGCAGCGTCTTCCAGATGGATAGCGGCTCCCGCGCACGGCTGCATGTGCAACCGGGCACCCAGCTTGACCAGTTTCGGAATCACGGAAGGCACGAGCGCCACACGGCGCTCGTGTGCCCGGGTCTCCGTTAGAACAGCAACGTTGACGTACATGGCGGCTTTCCTGATGCTCTATGCCGGAGCGTCGATGTGAGCGGTGCGAACGAGTTTCTTGTTGACGAATTCCTGGATGCCCATGTTGCCAAGCTCCCGTCCGTAACCCGAATCCTTGATCCCGCCAAATGGCAGCTCAGCGTCAGACCAGTCGATGTTGTTGATGAACATCATCCCGGTGTCGACTGCGCTGGCCACACGTTTGCCGCGCGCGGCATCTTCCGTGAAGACCGAACCGCCGAGACCGAAGTCGGAGTCGTTTGCCAGGGCAATCGCTGCGGCCTCGTCCTTGACGCGGAAGAAGGAAACGACCGGACCAAAGAACTCGTCACGGAAAGCCGGGTTGTCGGGCTTGATGTCCGTGAGGATCGTCGTTTCCATGAACGAGCCTGGCCGGTTGATGCGCTTGCCGCCCATGACCAGCGTGGCGCCATGTGCGACCGCATCGTCGACCTGTCTGAGCAGTTGTACGAGAGCGGCTTCAGTGGACAACGGACCATGCGTGGTCTTCTCATCCATTGGATCGCCAGGCTTCAATTCCGACAACGCTGCCTTGAACTTTTTGATGAATTCGTCCGCAATAGAATCGAGCACGATGAATCGCTTGGCCGCGCAACAGGTTTGGCCCGCGTTATACATGCGCCCCCAGACTGCCCACGGAATTGTCTTCTTGAGGTCAGCGTCATCCAGCACGATGAACGCATCACTGCCGCCGAGTTCCATCGACGTCTTCTTGAGGAATTGTCCCGCTCTCGCCGCAATACTTTTTCCCGCCGCGACGCTGCCGGTCAGCGCCACGCCCTTGATGCGCGGGTCGTCGATGACACGGTCAGACTGTTCATGCGAGATCAGCAGGTTGGTGTACGCGCCTTTGGGCGCGCCCGCGTCGATCAGCAACTTTTCGAACCCAATAGCACACTGCGGCACGCAGCCAGCGTGCTTGACCACCAGCACGTTGCCCGCCATCAATTGCGGTCCGGCGACGCGCGCAAGCTGGTAGAACGGAAAGTTCCATGGCTCGACGCAAAAGAGCACGCCGAACGGGCTGCTTTCCATATGCGCCTCGCCGACTTTGGGACTGAGCTTCGTCGGCGCCAGAAAGGCTTCGGCGTGCGCCGCATAATAGGCAAGGATATCGGCGCTGAACTTCACTTCGCCGCGTGCTTCGTCGATGCGCTTGCCCATTTCAAGGGTCGCGAGCTTTGCAAACTCGTCGACGTTTTGACGCATGATCGCTGCAGCCTTGCCGACAATTTGGGCACGTTCCGCGTAGCTCGTGCGCTTCCACGTCCCGGAACAGGCCTCGGCGGCAGCCAGGGACTGTTCGAGTTGCGCGTCGCTCAGTTCCTCGAAGCGCTTTATGGTTTTTCCATCGTTAGGGTTGACGCTCTGGTAAGTCATAGTATGGTTTTCGTCCTGTAGGGCTGTATCCGATCCTGAAGAGTTCATGGCAAGCATGGTCAGGCTTCGATGATCACCTTGAGCGCACGCGTATCCGCAGCGTGCGCGAAGGTTTCATAGGCGTCGAGAATCTGGTCGAGCCTGAAGCGGTGAGTGATCAGGAGCTTGGGATCAAGCTTGTGCGAACGCAGCGTGTTCATGAGCATCGGCGTGCTGACGGTATCGACCAGCCGGGTCGTGATCGTGACATTGCGGTCCCACAGATGTTCGAGATGGAGGTCCACCTTGGTTCCATGCACGCCGATGTTGGCTATCGTGCCACCGGGCGCGACAATGCCCTGGCACAATTCGAATGTGGCGGGAATCCCGACGGCCTCGATCGCAGTGTCTACGCCGCGGTCTCCCGTCATCTGCATGACTGCCCGGATGACGTCGCCATCGGCGCTATTGACGACCGCCGTGGCGCCGAACCGCTTCGCTGCTTCAAGACGGGTTTCGTCCAGGTCGATCATTATGATTTCGGCCGGCGAGTAAAACTGGGCAGTCAGGAGCGCAGCCAGGCCGATCGGGCCCGATCCGACGATCGCGACGGTGCTGCCTGGTTGAACCTTGCCATTGAGCACGCCGCACTCGAAGCCTGTCGGCAGAATGTCGCTCAGCATCACCAGCGCCTCTTCGTCTGCATCGTCCGGAACGCCATAAAGACTGGTATCCGCATAGGGAATTCTGACGAACTCCGCCTGGGTGCCGTCGATCTTGTTGCCAAGGATCCAGCCGCCGCTGGTGCAATGGGAGAACATGAGTTTGCGGCAGTAGACGCACTTGCCGCACGCGCTGATGCAGGAGATCAGAACCCGCTGGCCCGGCTTGAACGCCGTGACGGCCGGACCCACCTCTTCGATCACGCCAATTCCTTCATGGCCCAGAATGCGGCCTGGCTCGCACGTCGGGACGTCTCCCTTGAGAATGTGAAGGTCGGTGCCACAGATGGTCGTCTTGGTCATTCTGACGATGGCGTCAGTGGACGCCTTGATTTCTGGTCTGGGACGATCTTCCAGGGCTTTCTTTGCAGGACCGCGATAAACGAGCGCTTTCATGTTCTGACATCTCCATCGGGGGTCATTCGGCCACGAACTGCCGTTGTGGCATCCTCAGGAGAGCGGTGTCAGTCAGCAGTCGTGTAAGTACGTTGATGCCTTCGATCATAGGCGGCGACAGTGCGGGAGCGATAGCCTCGGAAACTACTCAGACTCGCCGCGCGCAGGTCAAGCCCGCTGGCCCGATTGATTTTCGATTACGCCAGCGAATGCGATGGAGCCTGTGCCATCGAAAGGGACAAGCCCAATTGCCGCGTGCCGAAATACGCGCGGAATACCAGACCCTTGATGGGTGGACAAAACTGTCACCGAGGATTTCGTCGCGCTCAGCGCGTATCCGACAAAAGAAACGCTCTTCTCACCTCATTGATCACACGTCGGACGAAGTTGCCGTAACCGGAACGGCCTGGCGCTTCCGCGTCCCGGTTGCGCACCTCACCATCCTGAAGCGAACGTGCGGTGAGCGAGATCGCGCCGTTTGCTGGTATCGAATCGGCGCTCCCGTTAAAGGATCTCTTCAGTGCAGGCAGCGTTTGCTTCGGCAGTAACGACACGATATAACTCGGCGAACCGCTCGGCGACCTGTCCGTCGAAGAGCGGATCGCACTGCCCCTGGGCTTCTTTGTCTTCTATCGCACGCCAGTCTTCATCGCCAAGGCTGCGCTCCGCAGCCGGAAACAGCGTCAACTCCTCGACGACCATGTTGTGTCGCAACCGCTCGGCGTAAAGCCGAACGTGGATGTCGACAAGCTCCTGCGACATATTTTCTCCCCGGGCCGCAGACTCCAGATCACGCAGCAGATCGCGGCCATCCCGGATCAATATCACGTGTTGTTCCTCGATCTCCCGTCCGACTTCAACGGATAACGCCTTGCGCGCCAGTAATCTTTCGACCATCCGGTCCTCAATGGTGTGATGCGTCACATCGGGAAAACGTGTCAGATAAAAAAGGGCGTCCACCAGCAACTCGATATTCGGCACGGTCGCATCGGTGCGCAAGAATGACTGACTGTCAAGCAGACGTACCAGACGTGCGAGCCTGACGTGCTCAGTGTGAAGTCTTTCAATGACGGTGTGCATTGTGCGCTCCTGCAAGTCCGCTGTGCCTTCATGCCGATACGTAACAGTCGTTCAGCTACGTAAAACCCGCACATTCTGCCCACCAGCGCAGGCCTGTTTGCCCGAGTCGTCGGCAAGGCACGTCCATGCTCGAAAAGCATACAGCCGGGCGATTGCCATGGACAGCCTCGGAAACTACTCAGACCTGGCCTGCACCGGGCTGGAAACACGGTCCTGGGCGTACCCGCGCGTTGCGGGGAAACTCGTGTACCATCGAATTTCGTCTCCTCTGCGGAGACATTCCCGCCAAGGCGAACTGTAATGCCTGAACGCCGTCCTCATCAGGCTGACAAATATCGATCGCAATCGAACAGGGAAGCATCGTCGATCAGGAAAGAACATCCATCGACAAATGAAGCGTTGCTGACGTCAAAGAAGGAATTGCAGTCGCTCAACGAGACGGTGACCGCACTCAACGGCCAGTTGCGGGATGCGCTGGAGCAACAACGCACGACATACAGCGATCTGCATAACTTTCTTGACAGCACCAACGTTGCGACCCTTTTGCTCGACAAGGATCTCAACGTCCGCTTTGTCACCCCAGCTGCGAAATTGCTGTTCAGCGTAATTCCCGACGACCTCGACCGGACTCTTGCCGGCCTGAGACCGTTCGCAAAGGACAGCGAACTCCTGCCGGATGCCCGAAAGGTATTGCAAACGCGTGAGCTGCTCGAACGAGAGATCGAAGCATGTAGCGACGTGTGGTTCATTCGCCGGATCCTGCCGTATCGCACACATGACAACGAGGTTGACGGCCTGGTTATCACCTTTATCGACATCACCGGGCAAAAACTTGCCGAGAATGCACTCGCCGCCGCTGCACAAGAGGCACAACGGGCCAATGATGTCAAAGCGCGCTTCCTCGCCGATGTGAGTCACGACCTGCGCCAGCCGATGCAGACGCTAAGGCTGCTTCACGGTCGTCTCTCGAAGCTGGCTGACGGCGAAGCCGCACAGACAATCATTGAAAGGCTCGATCTGACGTTAGCCGCCATGTCCGGCATGCTTAACACATTGCTCGACATCGACCGGATCGCGGCCGGTACCGTACATGCGGAAATCGTCAGTTTCCCGATCAACGACCTCCTTGTGCGACTCACAGACGAGTTCAGAGTGCACGCGAAGGCACAGGGGCTAACCTTTCGCTTTGTTCCGTGCCACCTGTCCATACGAAGCGATCCGCGTCTGCTCGATGAGATTCTCAGGAATCTGCTTTGGAACGCACTGAAATACACACCGCGTGGCAAGGTGCTGCTCGGTTGCCGTCGCCGCGAAGGCATGCTCAGCATTGAGATCTGGGGCACCGGAATTGGCATCCCTCATGCAGAAATCGATGCCATTTTCAACGAGTACGATCAGTTCGATAACGCCGCGCTCGAACGAGGCCGTGGGCGTGGCCTTGGGTTGTCGATCGCGCAAAGCCTGGCGGGGCTGCTGGATCATCGGATACACGTACGCTCACACCCGGGGAAAGGCTCCGTCTTCGCCATAGAGGTTGGAAAGCCAGCAGCTGAAGCAACAATAATGGACGCCATTCGCCAGCCGGCCGACAAAGCTTGCGCGCCTCAGCAGGCCCGACGAACCGGGACGATTCTCGTCATCGAGGATGAGCCCGATCTGCGTGATCTGCTTGAGTTGATATTCACGGACGACGGCCATCGCGTAGCAGTCGCACCAGACGGAGTCACCGCGATCGAACGGGTGATACGCGACAGGCTACAGCCGGACCTGGTGCTCGCCGACTACAACCTGGCTGACGGGATCAACGGCTTGCAGACCGCCGTGAAGCTGAGGGCTGTGCTTCACCGGCAGTGTCCCGTTGTTATTCTCACCGGCGACATATCGACGGAAACGTTACGTGCGATCACGTCGGAACACTGCACGCAACTTGACAAGCCGGTGCAGATGGAGAAACTCACGCAGACAGTCCAGCGCCTCCTTGCGTTATCGCCGCCGTCCTCGACTGTCGCAGCGGCTCATCGGGTTGAACTGGCCCAGGATAGCGGAGAACAGGCGCCCGCTGTCATCTTCGTCGTTGACGACGACGGTCCAGTGCGCGAGGCGATTCGAGCCATCCTCGAGGAGGACGGGCTTGCGGTCGAAACCTTTGCGACGTGCGAGGCTTTTCTCAAAGCGCGTTACGAGGGCCGGGAAGGATGTCTGTTGATTGACGCCTATCTACCGGGAATGAGCGGACTCGATCTGCTGGACCGGCTGCAGGAGGCCAGAGAGCCGTTGCCGGCCATCATGATCACAGGTCATAGTGATGTTTCGATGGTCGTCCGCGCCATGAAGGCAGGTGCCGCGGATTTCATCGAAAAACCCGTTGGGCGTATCGAGCTGCTAGACAGTATCAGGCGCGCACTGGAATTGTCACGCGACGCAAACAAGCTGTTTGTCTGGCGGGAAGCCGCCGCGCGCCACATTGCCACCCTGACGCAGCGACAGCGGCAAATCATGGAGCAGGTCCTGATCGGCCAGCCGAGCAAGATTATCGCCGCAGAGCTCGGGATCAGCCAACGCACGGTCGAGAATCACCGTGCCGCTATCATGAAGAAGACCGGCTCCCGGTCACTGCCCGCGTTGGCTCGCCTGGCGCTCGCCGCTGCATCGCCCGATGCGCAGGCACCATCGTCAGCGGGCGAGGATTTCCCGGTGACGCCCGTCGCGCGAAAATCGAGGTGACAGATCAGATTCGATAACGGACCCCTCGTGCAAGATCCGCAATCGATCGACACAGGTCGTGCCAGACCGCTTCCCTGTCGAGCGGCACATCCGGCAGCGCTTCGCGAGGCAGCATCTCTGGATGGAGACATACGATCAGCACTTTCTCGCAGGATGACCGGTTGAAAATCCCAATTTGGCCGCCCGTGGGCAAATCACGCGTGGTACGCCAGAGAAAATCGTGTTTCGCGTTCAAGTGGCGTGGGATGCTTGTAGCTGAAGACCTGGTATCCCTGCGACTCACCCCGACATCACATGTTTGATCGCACCTTCCTTGCCTGCCGCATCCGTCGCGGCCAATCGATCCGGAGTCCCGGTATCGACGGGAGCAATATCACGCGTTCTACGTGATCCTCAGATGAGCGAAGAGGGGTATCTTGATTGCGTCCAGCACGACTGAAAATACCACTGCTGCGGCAAGCAGCCCCGCTATCACAGCGAGCGGCAGCGACGTCATCGCGATCCCGCAGGCGGCCAGGATTACGGCGATCACGACATCCGTAACCGACGACGCAAACAGCCAGAGACTGGGACGGGAACCCCACCGTCGCCGGCGTTGACGAATCGCATACAGTGTCGCCTGACTCCCGAAGACAAGGACCAGGAACGTTAACGTCTGCAGTGCGCCGGCGCTCAGGTCCAGCACATACCTGCCGATTGCCAGCGCGCCGGTGCAGAACGCCAGCAAGGCGATGCCGATGATTACACCCGCAATCGTCAGGTTGCCGATTCGCCAAACATTGGGCGAAGGCGAAGGATGCACGTTGTCCGTCGTGAGCGACATGGCAAGAAAATCGCCAGCGATCATCAGAATCACCATCAACAACGGGGTCAGGATTGCATGGCCGGTCATGATGAGGCCGAACACCAGCAGAAGCGCAGTCACGATCTTCTTGATAATCGAATTCAACGTATACGTGAGGATGCGCTGGAACGTCACACGGCCTTCTTTCACCGCGGCCACGATGCCGCCGAGCCCGGGTTCGGTCAGCACCATCCCGGCAGCGGATTTGGCGACGTCCGTCGCCGTCGACACCGCGACGCCGATTTGCGCCTGGCGTAGCGCGGGCGCATCGTTGGCCCCGTCGCCGCACATGGCGACAATGTGGCCGCACTGCTGGAATGCCTTGACAAGTTTGTATTTGTCCTCCGGGAGCACCCCGGCGAACACTGCGAATGCTTCCGGCGTTATGCCGTCAGGAATCGGACCCGGCGGACAGATTGCGCCATCGAGACCGACCGCATGGGCGACGATGGCCGCAGTCGCTGGCGCGTCGCCCGTTACCATCACAGCGAGCACGCCGAGACCGTGCAACTCTGCGATGAGTTGAGCCGAATCGTCGCGCGGCGGGTCGCTCAGTGCAATGAGTCCGGCCAGCTTGAGCGCCACCGGCGTGCCGGCTGCAACGGCGAGCACCCGAAAGCCGTTCCCCTCGAGTTCGCTGGCCAACGCTACCGCGCTCGGAGACGGCTCTGCAAGCGCTGCCACGACCGCGAAGGCGCCTTTCACGATATGCAGCGCGCCGCCAGAGATATCGGTCGCGCTCGCTTCGGACATCTTCTTCGCAGGATCGAAGGCGGTGAACCGGACCAGTTCGGGCGCGTCGGAGTCGACCGCGACTGTCGCCGCTGCGCGAATCGCTGTATCGACTGGATCCTGGCCCCCTTCCGCGCTCGCTAGCGCCGCGAGCGTCAACACATGCTGGCTATCGAAGCCAGGCATCGGCTGCACAGTCATGACGGTCAGCGCGTTGCGCGTCAGCGTGCCCGTCTTGTCGGCGCACAGTACGTCCATGGTGCCGGCCTCGTCCACGGCGGTGAGGCGCGTCGACAGTACGCCGTGCCCTGCCAGGGCGCGCGCGCCGAGTGCGGCCGATAGCGTGAACGTGGCCGGCAACGCGACTGGAATTGACGCAAGCACGGCCGTCAACACGAGCGGCACGATATCGGATAGGGGCAAGTGAAGATACAGCGCGCAGGCAAACAACATCGCGATGACGACGCTGCTAAAAATCGCCAGATTGCGCACGACAAGCATTACCGCTTTCTGCTGCGAACTCACCACATGTGCGGTGCGAATCAGTTCGGCCGTGCGACCAAAGCGCGTGCGGACGCCCGTCGCCGTCACCACCGCCACCGCCTCGCCGCGCCGTACCAGCGCACCGGCAAATGTCTGCGCGCCTGCCGCGGCTTCGACCGGCACCGATTCGCCGGTCAGCATCGAGTGATCCAGTAGCGCGTTGCCCGAGACGAGCCTCATGTCCGCCGCGACCACGCCGCCCAGCGACAGCTTGACCACATCGCCCGGTACCAGATCCGTAGCCGGGACGATCGACCACACGCCGTCGCGCTGCACCGAAGCGTTAAGCGCAAGGCGAGATTTCAGCGCATTCAACGTCGCCTGGGCGCGACTCTCCTGAACGAGTCCGAGCGCTGCGTTAAACACGAGGAGTCCCGCAATGATTCCTGCCTCGACGAATTTCCCAGATATGCACTCCAGCACGATGGCCGCTTCCAGCATCCACGGCACCGGCGCCCAAAACTTCCCGAATGCTCTGCGCAACGGGTGCGCGGAGGTATCCGGCATTGCGTTCGAACCGGACGCCGCCAGCCTGCGGCGAGCTTCAGCACTGCTCAGTCCGCCCACAGCCGGAGCCACGGGTGAGCTCGCGGTATCGGTTGCGGTAGGTGGCGCTATCGCCGTCGCCGGGGTCATGGGGTGTTCTCCTGTGTGCACAGACACCAGCTAAAGCGGCCAGTGCGTCTCTCCGTTTTTACTTATCGGTAACTAAAGCGACTCGCTGCCTGCGTCTGAACGTTAGCGTCGGGGGAATCGGTACGGCGGCTTGCATTCGTACCGACTTCGCTTCAGGTTGCGAGCAACGTATCCCTACGCGCCATCATCCGCGGCGGCCTCTGCCTCAAGCGTGCTGTCGACCAGGGCCTCAGCCTCGTCGACGATGCGTGACAGGTGATCCTCGCCGCGGAAGCTCTCCGCATAGATCTTGTAGATATCTTCGGTGCCTGATGGGCGGGCCGCAAACCATCCGTTCTTCGTGACCACCTTGATGCCACCAATGGCCGCGCCGTTGCCAGGCGCCCGGTCGAGCACCTGCTCGATTTGTTCACCGGCAAGCTCAGTGTGGCGAAACTGCGCGGGCGAGAGCCGGGCAAGCAGCGCGCGTTGCGGCGCTGTAGCCGACGCCTGTACGCGACGTTCGACCGGCTCGCCCAGCCGCCGGGTCAGATCCCGGTAGATTTCAGCGGGATCCCGGCCTGTGCGGGTCGTGATTTCGGCTGCAAGCAACGCAGGCACGATACCGTCCTTGTCGGTGCTCCATGCCGTACCGTCGAGCCGCAGACAACTGGCGCCCGCGCTCTCTTCACCGGCGAAACCCAGCGAGCCGTCGAGCAGCCCACCGACAAACCATTTGAAGCCCACTGGCGCTTCGTAAAGCGGGCGGCCGAGTTTTTCCGCCACCCGATCGATCATCTGACTGCTGACAATGGTTTTGCCCACCGCCGCCTGAGCGCGCCACAGCGGGCGATGGGTATACAAATAGTGAACGAGGACCGCGAGATAGTGATTCGGTGGCAGCAGCCCTTCTTGCCGGGTAACGATGCCATGGCGATCGTGATCGGTGTCGCAAGCAAAGGCCACGTCGAAGCGATCTTTCTGGTTGATCAGCGTCTGCATCGCATACGGCGACGATGGATCCATGCGAATCTGCCCATCCCAATCGACGCTCATAAAGCGGAAGGTTGGATCGACCTCGTTGTTTACCACAGTGAGATTCAGGCCATAGCGTTCGGCAATCGGCCCCCAGTAGTGCACGCCGGCTCCGCCAAGCGGATCGACGCCAAGGCGGATTGTCGCGCCACGCGTCACATTCATATCGATGACGTTGACAAGATCGCCGACGTAAGCGTTGAGGAAGTCATGCCGGTGTGTCGTCGTGGCGCGCAGTGCTTTTGGCAAACATACGCGCAGCAGACCATCAAGCCTGCTTTCGAGCAATCCGTTCGCCGCTTTTTCGATCCAGCCGGTTACCGTCTCGTCGGCGGGCCCACCGTTAGGCGGGTTGTATTTGAAACCTCCGCTTTCCGGCGGATTGTGCGACGGCGTCATGACGATGCCGTCTGCGAGACCCGCAGTGCGGCCGCGATTGTATGCAAGGATGGCGTGCGACACCGCGGGCGTGGGCGTGTATTCGCCGTTTTGCGCGATCATGACTTCGACGCCGTTGGCGGCCAGCACCTCGAGTGCGCTTGCATAAGCTGGTTCCGATAGTGCATGCGTGTCGATACCGATAAAGAGCGGACCGTCGATACCCTGCTGCTTCCGGTAATGGCAGACGGCCTGCGTGATGGCCAGCACATGCCACTCATTGAAGCTGCGCACAAACGCTGAGCCGCGGTGCCCGGATGTGCCGAACGCGACGCGTTGCGCCGGGATCGCAGGGTCCGGCTTATCCGTGTAATACGCCGTCACGAGCCGTGGGACGTTGACCAGCATCGCCAGGGGCGCCGGCTTGCCGGCGAGAGGACTGAGGTTCATCACTGTCTCCAGGGGGCATCGCAATTCACGACAGCAATGCCTGCGCGCGACGCTACCGCCGGATCAACGCACACGTCGAACTGTCGTTTCATGAATCGGTGTCACCATCGCCGGTCCGTCTACGCTGCGGTCTTGAGCGGACTCACTGAAGCCTCTCCCGCAAGATCGTGCCCAGCGATCGCGAGCGCCAACGCTGGATTCAGGCTGTCAACCATGGAAGTTGGCATGAGGATGGTCGCCCCGCGTTCCTTGGTCGTTTCGTAAATGATGTTCATCGCACGAAGTTGAAGCGCGCCTGGCTGGTTTTGATAGACGCGGGCTGCCTCGACGAAATTCGCCGCGATCGCGGCTTCGGCGGAACCGAGAATGACGCGTGCCTGTTTTTCACGCTCGGCCTGCGCCTGCCGGGACATCGCGTCCTGCAGCGCGACCGGAATCGCAACGTCTCGAATTTCCACGGAACCGACCGCAATGCCCCACTCAGCCGTCTTGCTGCCAATCACGTCTCTTAGATGGGAATCCGCGTACGCCCGATCCGAAAGCAGTGTGGCCAGCATCGACGATCCGATTAATTCGCGCAGCGTGGTCTGAGATACCCGATCGATGGCCTGGCGATAATCTGTAATGGCGAGCGCCGCCTTTTTTGCGTCCTCGACATGCCAGAAGATGATCGCATCGACATTGACCGGCACCGTATCTTTGGTCAGTGCCTGTTCTGCATTGAAAGCCGTGGTCTGGATGCGTTCATCGATGATTGCCACAACGTGATCGAGCATCGGAATGATCATGAAAAATCCCGCGCCCTTGACGCTCTGCAGTTTGCCAAGCCGCAGGATCACGAATTTCTCCCACACATTGGCCACCCTCACGGACAGTCCTGTCAGGATGCCGATGATGATCAAGGGGGGTGCCAGATAGATGCTGAGCCATTGGCCAGCCGCAGCGCCGGCCAGCACAAAGGCAACGGACAGAAACAAGGTAATCGGATTCATGGTTGCTAACCCCGTCTTGTGGAGGATCGCAACCGGTGAAAGCGATCGAACAGGATCGTGTCTCACGCAGCCGCGTCGAAAGCGCCTCGAAACTAAAAACGTAAGGCCTCGGAGACACGGTGCACATCATTGAGATCGGAGTCGGTACGGTGCCGTACCGGGGTCCGGCCTGAAAGCAGGCCGGACCGGCAGCGCAATCGGGATCAACGACCGTTGGCGGAATCAGACGTCCGCAAACCACTCGCCATATTTGCGCAAAGCTGCATGAGTATCTATCGGCGATACTAACTTGAACGCCACCGTACAGACTTACCTCAACGTAGGTGGGATCGTGCTACTTCAACCTGCTCATAGCAGTGACCTTCGGGTCACACCCGCGAAGCAGGCACTGGCGAATCGCCTGCTACTGATGCATCGCGCCCGAAGGGTGCGACATGAGGATCAACATGTCAGTACGTTCAACGTCTTTCCGGTGGTCTGTTGGCACTCACGACGCATGCCGTGCAGAAGTGACAGATGAAATCATCGAACACCCCCTGCGGCGCCCGGCCGTCGTCCTCCTCAATGCGGCCCGTCCGGTGGGCGACCATGTCGGCGCACCGAAACTGAAGAATCAGGTTCTAGCCATGGTGGCGCACGAGCTTCGTGGGCCGCTCACGCCTCTGCAGCTCGCTACCCAACTCATTCGCAGGGCGTCGGCAGATCGACCGGAAGTGCTTCGGTCGGTTGACATGATCGACAGACAAATCGCACAGATAGCCCGGCTCGCAGAGGATTTAATGGACGCTACCCGGATCGGGCGCGACGCCCTTCGCATGAGCCAGGATCGCGTCGACGTAGTCTCGTTTCTGGCCGCCCCACTCGCCGCGGCTGGACTGGCGACGGCCAAACGTGGCCAGACATTCATGGTGCAGATTGCCGACAGGACGCTACGCGTTGAAGGCGACCCGGTCCGTCTTGCACAGGCCGTCAACAACCTCCTGCATAACGCGGTGAAATACACGCCTGAAAGTGGGAGCATCGAGGTGAATGTACTTTCAGACGGAAAGGACTTCGTCGTATCTGTCAAGGACAATGGTCTTGGCATATCGGCAGCGCTTTTGCCACATATATTCGACCTTTTCGCTCAGTCCAGCAGAACGATCGCTGCGAGTGCTGGCGGTTTGGGAGTGGGTCTTGCCGTCGTGAAAGCCATCGCCGAGTCACACGGAGGAAGCATATCGGCGACCAGTGCCGGGGCAGGTGCAGGTAGCGAATTCACACTCCGGCTACCCATCGTGATCGAACGACGCGTAGCAGGTGAGCGTGCATGATGGCGGCAATTCCGCGCGACCGTCCTGTCTGGAGCTTGCCCGGCATCCGTGCGGCCCTCCGTAACCGGACGGCGGGTCGACAGTGCCGAATGACAAGAGCGACAGATCGTCATCCGACGCCCCGATCGAGAATCTTCCTTGAAGGTCCAGTCGATGCAATTTCAACAAACACATCAAGTTCCCGCCCCACCAGATAGACAGGTCTCAAGCCAGTTCTTTTAGCTTTGACTGTTGCTGCGCTAATGCGTATTGCCGGCATCACATTCAGTGAGCGAACACCACGCCGAAGGCGCACAACCAGATTGCCGCACCCAGCATAACCCTCTTAAGGAGTAGCCGTGAGCACCGAAGCCATGAAGGAATTGTGGGCAAAGTTCGATGACCTCGCCTCGAAAAGCGAGAACGAGGACGTTCAATTTATGATCAAGGCGATCAAGTTACATGCGGAAGTAGTGAGCTCCCGCCTCAGCGCACTTGAAGCAACCGCGAATACGATGGCCATGCAATCAGCGAAGTAGCGCCAGACGGTCCGGACGACGGATCCGGCCGGCCGCCGCCACTTTTGGAACTATCCTCTCGAGAAGGGAAAACCTGTTTCAGGTTGATGATCGGACACCCTGTCCGGCACTTTAAACGCTCGGCAGGAACTGAGTGCACACACATGCAGTTGATCTGTACGCGCCGTTGCGGGACGGGCTTCGCGTCGACCTGACGCGTGATCGCACGGTCATTGAAAATCGGGGCAATTTCAGGAGTCGGATAAATCACGATGGCGCACGAGGCGCCAGATTGCCTGACGCTTCGACGAACTGGAGCGCGTATCGAATCTTCCGTTACATCCTTCAGGGTCTTTCGAAATGCGTCGTACGGCATCGTACCGACTACGGTCACGATTGCGAGCACACTTTCCGTGACTGCGGCGAGGTCAACTCCAGAATACTCGTGCCGTCGGCCTGCGCGGGACAGGACCTTCTCCGCACGCCAGCTTCTCCCCTCATGGTTACTCCGTAAATGTGCTGCGGTCCCGCACCCAATGGAGGCCCTTCCCAAGGTCAATATGTTTAGACGAATTCTGGTAGCGATCGATGGCAGTGAGACGGCCAGGCAAGCCTTTGAAGCAGCATTGCAACTCGCTCGCGAAAGCAGTGCACAACTGCTGCCTCTCTACGTCGTCGACAATCCGCTAATGGCCTACGATGCGTTAGCGTATGACCCTTCGATCCTGCGCGAAGCTTGTCTTGAGGCGGGTCGCGGGCTCGCCGCAGCTGCATTGGCAGAGATGAAGCGCGCCGCCGTAGCCGGCACGCCCAGGATCGTCGAGGTGGATCACGCCGGCGAGGACATTGCTGAGCGTATCCGGATCACCGCGAACGAATTCGCGGCAGACCTCATCGTGCTCGGCACGCATGGTCGACGTGGGTTTCGACGGCTTTTTCTCGGTAGTGTTGCCGAGCGCGTCGTACGTATCGCGTGTTGTCCTGTGCTGCTGGTGCCAGGTCAACACGGTCGTCAAACGTCAACGCCGGCGGCTGCCCGGGAACCGGCGGACGAGCCGTTGTAACAGTAAAGTTACCGTGTCTGGCCTTCCTGTCTCCATGAGATGAGCATTCCACACGTTCGCCCCGTCCGTCCGCGTATCGCGTCCCGCGATGATGCGTTCCTGCCGCAGTCAGGGCCACCGCCCGCTACCAGGACAGGATTGGTGCGCGTCGCACCGGGTCTGCCAGGCAAAGCGTCACGGCTACATTCACTCCTGTTCTGGGCGGTTGGTCTGGTTGCGTTTCTCGCTGTCATTCTTGTCGTGCTGCACTTCGGCTCACTGCAAAAGATGGTTGAACTTGCGCGATCGGCACGTCCGGGCTGGCTGCTCGTCGCGCTCCTCGTACAGGCGGCAACGTATGTCAGTGCGGCCTGTGTATGGGATCGGGCGTTATATCGCGCCGGACATCCGCTATCGTTGCGGACGCTCGTTCCGCTCGGGATAGCCAAGGTCTTCACCGACCAGGTTCTGCCGAGCGGCGGCATCAGCGGCACAATGCTGGTCGTTCGCGGACTGATCCGGCGGCACGTGCCGGCTGAGATTGCTATGGCAGCCATGCTGGTCGGCCTCGTGTCGTACGACGGCGCGTATCTCATCGTCGTGCTCGCCAGCGCCAGTGTGCTGTGGCTACAACATCGGATGAACCTTCCGCTCTTCGTCGGAGTCGCGATTTTCGTGGTCGTCACGGTCGCGGCCCCGACTGCAGTCCTGGGACTGAAACAGTGGGGCAAGCGCAAGCCGATTGCCTGGCTCAGCAAATGCCTGGGCAGCACCGCCCTCCTTCAGGAGCTGATCGACGCGCCCACCCATTTGCTGCGCAGCCCGCGCCTGCTTCTGCAAACCGTCGCGCTGCAGTTGGCCATCTTCGTCCTTGATGCCTTCACGCTCTGGCTGGCATTCAATGCGATCGGAAAAGCGCCGCAACTCTGGGTCGTCTTCGTTAGCTTCACCATCGCATCAATGGTAGCAACGATTGGCCCGATTCCAGTGGGCCTCGGGACCTTCGAAGCCACCTCGGTAGGTATGCTGAGCCTGCTTGGCGTGTCGGTGGAGGCGGCATTGGCAGGGACGCTCCTGCTCCGCGGGCTGACCTTCTGGCTGCCGATGTTGCCCGGTGTCTGGCTGGCGCGGCGGGAACTGAATATTCCACGCCAAAGTGAACAGGGGTTTCAGGGCAAAAAGAACACGGATTCCACGGCAACGTGAATGCCGGGTCCACGGCAAAAAGAACAGGGTTTCCGCGCCATCGCGAACAGTATTATGGGGGGCGCGCGCGGGTCAACGGTGCCACGAACGACGATTTTGTCGAGACTGCCGGACGGCGAATGTCAGGCTGGGCATATGCAAAATCAGAGAAGTGCTGCGGCTGCATTTTGAGTGCGACCGCAATCAGACGGAGATCTTCGACGCGGTCGGCGCCTCGACTACGACGGTGTGGCAACACCTGCGCCGCACACGGCTGGCAGGCTTGAACAGACGGATATGCAACCAAACCGCGGCCAGCCCGCCGAACCGAAAGAAACTGGCGCATATGGGATTAGAGAACGACTGCATGCCGCTTAAAAACACGCGGCTCACCGACAGGCAAAACATCACGCTGATAAACCTCATTGAGCAAATCGGCCGCTGACAGATAGAACGCCAGGGCTGCCGTCACCAGCCCCACGTAGCCGCCGGCGACATGCAGGATGCCTGAACCTGTCCATTCCCCGCCGGCCAGTAAAAGGAACGTAATCCACAGCGCCAGAAAGATGGCCTGCAATGCACGCGGCGACCGAAATGTGGCAAGCCACATGTAAAAGGTGAACGTTCCCCACAGAAACAGATACCAACCGATAAACGCGGCGGGCACCTTGTCGTGCAGGAACAGCACGAACAGCGCAAAGGACCACCAGAACGCGCCATAGCCGAGGAATGCAGTCGCGCCGAATGTATTGCCGCGCGGCACTTCCATCAATCCGGCGATGACCTGCGCAGTGCCGCCAAAGGCGAGCGCGCAGGCGAGGACCATTCCCATCGAATCCGCCGTAAACCAGCCTGTGTTGATCATGCTCAGCAGCCACGTCGTCAACGCGAATCCCGCGAGACCCAGCGGCGCAGGGTTCATTTGTTTCACCTGACCATGTACATTGCTCACTGCGACCTCCCAATATTTTCTAAAGGCATCCCGACGATCAACCCAGTTGATCGAGAATGGCGGGGTTTTCGAGCGTCGACACGTCCTGTGTGATCGTCTCGCCCGCTGCGAGCGAACGCAACAGGCGGCGCATGATCTTGCCCGAACGCGTTTTCGGCAGGTTTTCGCCGAAGCGAATCACTTTCGGTTTCGCAATCGGTCCGATCTCCTTGCCGACCCACGCTCGCAGTTCGTTTGCGATCTTCACCGCCTCTTCGCCCTCAGGACGCGCGCCCTTCAACACCACGAATGCGACGACGACTTCCCCGGTCGTTTCGTCCGTGCGGCCGACCACCGCTGCTTCTGCAACGAGTGGATTAGCGACCAGCGCCGACTCGATTTCCATCGTGCCGAGACGGTGTCCCGACACGTTCAGCACGTCATCGATGCGGCCCGTGATGGTGAAGTAGCCCGTCTCGCTGTCGCGAACCGCTCCGTCGCCGGCGAGGTACAGCTTGCCACCGAGCTCCTCCGGAAAGTAACCCTTGCTGAAGCGCTGTGGATCGCCCCAGACGGTGCGCAACATCGACGGCCACGGACGCTTTACCACCAGGATTCCGCCCTGCCCATCCGGTACGTCCTGGCCCGTTTCATCGACGACTGCCGCCAGGATGCCGGGCAGCGGCAGCGTGCAGGAGCCAGGAACCAGCGGCGTCGCGCCCGGCATCGGCGCGATCATGTGGCCGCCCGTTTCGGTTTGCCACCATGTATCAACGACCGGGCAGCGGGACCCACCGACGTGCTCGTAGTACCACCTCCATGCCGCCGGATTGATCGGCTCGCCGACCGTGCCGATGACCCGCAGAGTCGACAGATCGAAGCTGTCGGGATGCACTTTCATATCGGTTTCCGCCAGCTTGATCAGAGAACGGATCGCCGTCGGCGCGGTATAGAAAAGCGACACCTTGTGCCGGGCGATCATGTCCCAGAAACGGCCGGCATCGGGATAGGTCGGGACGCCTTCGAACATGACCTGCGTCGCGCCGAGAGCAAGTGGACCGTACGCGATATAGCTGTGGCCCGTGATCCAGCCGATATCGGCGGTACACCAGAACACATCTGCTGGCTTCCAGTCGAAGGTCCACTTCATGGTCTGCGCGGCCCACAGCAGATAGCCGCCGGTGCAGTGCTGAACGCCCTTCGGCGTACCCGTCGAACCAGACGTATAGAGGATGAAAAGCGGATGTTCCGCGCCAACCCATTCGGGCGCACACTGATCCGGTTCGTTCGCGACGATCTCGTGCATCCACAGATCACGGCCTTCGCTCCACGCGACCTTGCCGCCCGTTCTCCGGTATACGATCACGCTCTTCACCGCTTCGCAGCCGCCCATTGCCAGCGCTTCGTCGGCGATACTTTTCAGCGGCAGGGCCTTGCCGCCGCGCATCTGTTCGTCACAGGTAACCAGTGCGGTTGCGCCGACGTCGACCAGCCTTTCGTTGAGCGACTTCGACGAGAAACCGCCGAACACGACCGAATGTGTCGCGCCGATCCGCGCGCATGCCTGCATCGCAACAACACCTTCGACTGACATCGGCATATAGATCACGACGCGGTCACCCTTCTTGACGTCGAGTTTCTTTAGCGCGTTGGCAAAGTGGCACACGCGTTGCAGCAAGTCGTCATAGGTGACGCGAGTGACAGTGCCGTCATCGGCCTCAAAGATCACTGCGACCCGCCCGCCGTTGCCGGCTTCGACATGGCGGTCGATGCAGTTGTATGACGCATTGAGTTCGCCGTCCTCAAACCACGTGTAGAACGGCGCCTTCGCTTCATTCAGCACCTGCGTAAAGGGTTTGTGCCAGCTGAGCGTTTCGCGCGCGAGACGGGCCCAGAAGCCTTCGTAATCGCGTTCGGCCTCTGCGGCGAGCGCACGGTAGGCGCCCATACCGGAGATGGTTGCGTGCGCCGACATTGCCTCAGACGGGAAGAACACTTCCGGTTCCTGAAGTATCGAATCATTGACTGGCATTTTTGAATCCCCTGCGGGTATGAGCATGGGTTCGCGGCGACTTCACCACACTCTGGTTCGGGCGTGAGGCGCAGTTCCGGGTACGCGCGAAAGGTGGATTGCACAGCGATCCAGGCCTCTCGCGAATTGAACCGTCCGATGGCGCAATAGCATTGCAACGACGCTCGCCGCCACGAACGCCGCGGAGAGAAATAGTGTGATCGGGTGCCGGTCATGGCGGCCACTCCCATGCGGGGTCGAGCGGCCTGAACGGATAATCGAAGACAAGCACGTTGCGCGAGGCTGTTCCGGCGGCCTTTCTTTGAATGACAGACGCAAGGCAACTATCGACATGGTGCGCGTACCTGCGCCGGATCTCGGTACGGTGCCGTACGGGCATGTACCTGCGTTGATACGCAACGCCTGAAAGCTGACAGGAAGTGATCGTCGGCCACATGAGCGGAACAGCGAATTCGACGCGCTCTAACGGAGTAGACAGAGGGTGGCGAGTAGTCTCCGTCATCTTCAAGGCAGCATGCGACGCGAGGCGTTGAAGAGGAAGCGCATACCCGTACGTCGCCGTACCGACTTTGATCTGGATCAGGTGCACACTCTTTCGTCGAAGGCGGGTTTACGTTTTCTTGTGGCAATCAATGAAGGGAAACGGCGTGCCCCGCGGGGGCGGCCGGGGAGCGGCCGAAATGGACACACTCACACCAGCGTCGGTCAAACAGCCCGAGCGTCCAAAGCTTTTGCAGATCATGGGGCCCGGACTCATCACAGGTGCGTCCGACGATGATCCCAGCGGCATTGCAACCTACTCCCAGGTGGGCGCCCAGTTCGGTTACGGTCTTGCGTGGACCTTGCTGTTCAGCTATCCGCTGATGGCCGCGATCCAGGAGATCAGCGCACGTATCGGACGGGTCACCGGCTACGGCATCGCCGGCAACCTTCGCCGGCACTATTCGCCGTGGCTCTCGAGCACGATCGTCGGCATGTTGCTGATCACGAACATCATCAATCTTGGCGCCGACCTTGGTGCAATGGGAGCGGCACTCAAACTGCTGATTGCCGGACCCGCCCTGCTCTATGTCGTTCTGTTCGGCCTGCTCTCCACCACGCTGGAAATTTTCACGCGTTATGCACGTTACGTGTCAGTGCTGAAATGGCTGTGTCTGTCGCTGTTCAGTTATGTCGTATGCGCGTTCGTCGTCAAGGTCCCGTGGACCGAGGTCGGCTGGGCGGTGATCTGGCCGCATCTGTCGCTGAAACCCGACTACCTGGTAGCGATCGTAGCCGTCATGGGGACGACCATCAGCCCGTATCTGTTCTTCTGGCAGGCTGAACAGGAAGTCGAAGACGAGCAGGAACGCTCCGGCGCACTCGCCCTGACCCGCGCCCCCGAACAGGCGCAGACAGAGTTCAGCCGCATTCGCATCGATACGTATCTCGGCATGGCGCTATCGAACGTCATCGCGTTCTTCATTGTCGTGACGACGGCGACCACCCTGCACGCACACGGCGTCACGCATATTCAAACGTCGGCCGAAGCCGCCGAAGCCCTGCGCGCGGTAGCGGGCCAGTTCACGTTTATCGTGTTTGCGGCCGGCATCATCGGCACCGGCATGCTGACGCTTCCCGTCCTCGCCGGATCGGCCGCGTATGCCGTGGGCGAGCTGTTCTCATGGCGCGTCGGTCTTGCGCGCCGGCCGTTCCAGGCGAAAGCGTTCTATGGCGTGATCGCCGCCGCGACCGCGATTGGTGTCGGTCTGAACTTCACCTCAATCGACCCCGTCAAGGCACTGTACTGGAGCGCGGTTCTCAACGGCGTGGTCGCTGTGCCTGTCATGGTTGCGATGATGCTTCTGTCAATGCGCGCAGACATCATGGGCGGCTTTACGCTGCCGTTACCGTTACGCGCGCTCGGCTGGACTGCGACGGTCGTGATGGCAACGACCGTCGTCGCCATGGGTATGACATGGTTCAGCTAAAACGATGCATGCGCGCTGAAACAGCGTGAGGCTACGCTCGCGTAATACGCGAGCGTAGCGAGTCGATTTCATCGAGCAGATCGAGGGCCAGCGCGATGCCAGGCGCGTTGATCTCGAAGTCGCTTGCCAGCCGCAAGGCGATGCGCGCGCGATAGAGCGACGATCCTGTAAATCGCCACGTGTGCGGCGCGCCGCCCTGCACCCCGAAGGTACCTTCCGATACCCACAGAACAAGCTGGGACTCCGAGGCGCCCGACGCCCGACATAAACCAGACAGTGTGAACTCGCTGTCTTCTTCGACAATGTGACCTTCGAGCCAGGTCGTCGACCGTTCGCTCATTGTGATTCACCTGTAGAAATCGGCCCGGGGATCGAAATCGAATGCCTGTTTCATCGTGGCCCACGTCGCTCTTGCGTTCTCGCTGTCGGCAGGGGGCAGCGCGATGTTCAACGTCACGTACAGGTCGCCCGGCGGATTGCCCGGAATACCCTTACCCTTGAGTCGCAAACGCCGGCCGCCGCCTGAGTCCGGCGGGATCGTCATGTCGACGGAGCCGTCGGGCAGCGGCACGGTCACGCTCGCGCCGAGTGCCGCTTCCCAGGGGGCGACTGGCACGTCAAGCGATACGTCGCGTCCGTCGACACGAAAACGTGGATGATCGCGCAAACTGATTTCCAGATAGAGGTCGCCTGCAGATCCCTGTCCGAAACCGGCACCGCCCTGGCCAGAAAGCCGCAGATGCTGCCCGCTTCGCGTTCCCTTGGGAATCGATACGTTGAGCGTGCGTGACTGCAACGAAACGTGGCCTTGCGCATCGAGGATCGGTGTTTCAAGCGAGATGGCGCGCTGTGCGCCACGATACGCATCTTCGAGATCGATCGTGATCCTGGCGTGATGGTCCTGTCCCGGCATCGCGCGTTGCGCCCCGCCGTAGGCGTCCTCGAGATCGCTTGCCGTCTGCCCGGCGTGATCCGTTGGCCATGTCTTTCCGTTTGCAGGTCGTCCTTGACCGCCTCCGTGTCCACTGCCGAACATCGCTTCGAAGAAGTCACTGAACTCCGTGTCTGCGCGGCTGCGGCTTTCCTTTCCGTTGAATTCGAAGTTGTCGTCCCACTGCGGCGGCGGCTGAAAATCCTGACCTTCGCGCCACCGACTTCCCATCCGGTCGTAGACTGCACGTTTCTCCGTATCCTTGAGCACCGTGTACGCCTCGCCGAGTTCCTTGAAGCGCTCCTCTGCATCGGCGTGCGCGCTGAGGTCCGGATGATATTTGCGCGCCAGCTTCCGGTACGCATGCTTGATACCGTCCTGCGTCGCGTCGCGGGGCAATCCGAGGATCTCGTAATAGTCCCTGTATTTCATCTTGAAGGCTCGGGCGCGAAGAGGCGGGTGCGCACGCCATTCGTCGTCGGGGTTGGTCTCGTCGCGGTGCCTGAAGCAGCGTGTACGACGTGCGCAGAATCATTACGGTGCACGTAGATGCGATGGAAATCGGTACGGTGCCGTACGTGCGGGCGCCGTGCGCAAGGTTCTGATTCTGTGCGAGAGCGATGACGGGCTCGGCATTTCTGCCGCGCTGCTGCCGCACATTTTCGACCTGCATGCTCAATCCAGCCGGACGATCGCGGCCAGTTCCGGCGGTCCCGGTATCGGGCTTACCGTCATAAGAGCGATTGCGCATGCGCATGGCGGAGCTGTGTCGACGAGCAACGCAGACCCCGGGGGGGTGGCGGCGAATTTACGCTCCGGCTGCCAGTCGCTGCGGCATCGAACGCATCCGGGCGCACCTGACGCCGCCTTGGCGGCGCAGGTCGCCGGCGCCCAGTTTCTTTCAGCTGAAAGTATGACCGCCAGGAATCCGTGGCTTTCTTCGCGGGTCCTGGCCACCTTTTTTGCCCGCGAATCGCCGGAACGCGGCATGATGCCAAGCTGACGCGCCCGATCTATAATTCGAGGGAGGCCCCCGCCGCCTGGTTCGGGAGAGCGCAGAGGCGAATCCGTCGCCGGTTTTCAGCAGGACGTTGAGGAGCGATGCATGGCAAACGTAGATCCTGCAAGGAAAAATCTTCTGCTCTCCGTTCTGCAAGAAACGGAGTGGGCGCGCGTGTCATCTCATCTGGTGCGTGTCGATATGCCCTTGGGGCAGGTCGTATATGAATCTGGCGATCGGCTCAATCACGTCTATTTTCCGACTACAGCCATCGTCTCGTTGCTTTACGTGATGGAAGACGGCGCGTCGGCAGAAATCGCGATTGTCGGCAGGGAGGGGCTCATCGGTATTGCACTGTTTATGGGCGGGGAGACAACGCCAAGCCGCGCAATCGTGCAAAGCGCCGGCGAGGCTTACCGGCTCGATGCGCGGATTCTGAAGGAAGAGTTTCACCGTGCCGGTCCGGTGCAGCGACTGTTGTTGCGCTACACACAGGCGCTGATCACCCAGATGGCGCAGACGGCCGTGTGCAACCGCCATCATTCGATCGATCAGCAACTGTGCCGCTGGCTGCTCCTCAGCCTCGACCGCCTGCCATCCAACGAACTGAAGATGACGCAGGAACTGATCGCCAACATGCTCGGCGTGCGGCGTTCCGGCGTCACCGAAGCGGCGTTGAAACTGCAGGATGCGGGACTGATTCGCTACAGTCACGGGCATATAGAAGTACTCGATCGCCCCGGACTTGAAGCACGTGTATGCGAATGCTACGGCGTGGTGAGACGGGAATTCGACCGCCTGTTACCCGATCTGAAAGCGTTGTAGATAGCGGTGTCGACTGCGCATCCGGCTGTCGTACTCGTCACGGCCTTTACTGGATTCGGGTGCGCATTGTTGAACGTCTGTGTTGCGCTAAAGCGCCTTGCTACTTCCAGCCTGTTGTCGTCAAGAGCGATCACGATGGCCTCTGCGGGAGAATGGAACCGCACAGTAAGCAGCGTGGCCAGCCCAACTCGCCCCGCGCCAACGATAGCGTTCGCCGAAGCCTGGCTTTCCGGTATTCGATGCTGATCCAGCGTTTTTCAGAAGGCCCCTGATAGACGGGTACTCTCATTGACGATCCCCCGGTCGTATGGTCGGGCAGTCGCAGCGAGTCATGAATCGCGCCCGGCGGAAGCTTTATGGCGCCGCGAAGGCTGCACCGCCCGGTTCCTTCAGTCGCAATGACGCCCTTTCCTCCGACCAATACCCCGCCTTGCCATAGAACGCGTAGAGCTGCGTTTCAAAATCGCGCTCCAGTGGAATCCTGCTGTCGTAGGCAGGGCTGTCTTTTATGGCGTCGCGTGTCAGTTGCGTAGAAACGGAGGATTGGTACCAGTCGATCAGAAAAATCCACTCAGTGGCCAGCAGCACTTCCTTTCCGGAAGGCCACCAGTTTTGCGTATCGACGGTGAGATAGCGGATGGTCCAGGCCTCATCATCGAAAATGAATCCGGACACGTGACCGACATCGCCATCAGCCGCCGCAACGTGGTAACCATCCACCGCGTCCGTACTACGCAGATGGCCGTCGCCAGGCAGTTTGTCGCCGTACAGTGCGAGCTGCGCGAGTGTCTCCGGCGACACCGCCGACAGCGCCGCACGGCTGAACGCCGGATAGCTGCTCATCCCCCACACGTCGACGCCGCCCCAATATGCCGGGTATCCGTAATAGCGGTGATACTCGGCTTCGTGCTGACGCGAGACGGGTTGGTGGGTATCGACGGGAGGACTGTCGCTCACCTGCTGCCGCGTGAGATCGGCGTAGACGCTCAGCCCCCCAGGATCCATGCGGATGACCGAGTACGGTGAAATCAGCACGCGCCGCCCGTCGATCCAGTTTCCCGTTTTGACGACGAGATAGCGGATACCCCACGCTTCATCATCGAAATAGAGTTCTTCGACACTGCCTATTTCGCCATCGCTCGCGGCCACCGTACATCCCTTCAGACTCTCGACACTTCGGAACATGATTCGATACTCCTGCTACGGGTGCGCCTGCATCAATGAAGATGGCTTCCGAACAGCCCCAGTAGCCCGATAATGATCAGATAGATCGCCACGATGTAATTCAACAGGCGCGGCACCACCAGAATCAGAATGCCCGCGATCAGTGAAACCAGTGGCCCTGCGCTCGTCAGAAAATGCATGATGCTTTCACCATTGCTGAACGACGTTGCTGAACGAAGAACGACTGCCGTCGCCGATGCCATTGCCCCTTACAGCGATTTGAGCGGAGTCACTTTCGTACCGTCCACAGTCGCGCCTGCCATCAATCCGCCGTTTGTCAGTACGAAAGCATTGATTTGCCCGGTCGCCGTGCCTGTATCGACATCGCCGTTAGCGCCGATCTTCAATACCGCCACCGACGCGTCGGCGCCCGCTGACCAGCCTTCACTGCTGCGAAACCGCTCGAGTGCGTTTGCGGTCATGAACAGATAGACAATCGCCCTGGTTTGCGCGCCGGCTTGCAATCCGACTGAAGCACTTGCGGTGCTGTAGTACCCCACCGATTTTCCACCGACACGCAGTGCGCCTTCGCCATACTGTCCGCCCAACCCGAAACCGGCATTGATGACCGTCGGGAACACGAGCATGCCTGTCGATTTTCCGGCCAGTTCGCGGGCGCCGGGAGCCACGTTATAGAGCCGGGCGAGCGTCGAGTCGACACCGGCGTCGATGGTGCGGCGCTTATCCTTCTGTTCGCCCATCGTGTCGGACGCAGCAGGCGTCGTTGTACAACTGGATAGCGATACGCTGATCGCGATCAGCGATCCCGGCACGCCCCAGAGAAATGTTCGTCGTTGCACGGCCGTCTCCTTTATCTGGCAAATGCTTGCGACGCTACGCGCAAAGATGGACCAAAGCGGTACGACAGCGTACAGACAGGCCGGCGCGCACTCATCAAGCTGAAGCTTGACGGTGAACGAAGTGGTTGACCGCCGCTGGCCTTGAGGCTTGTGGATGAGTAAACCATACAAGCCATCAATTTCGATGAAGCGCGGGCGTTGTTGCACGAATGCTCAGAAGGAGCTGATCTGGGTACAGGCCTTCCTGTACTGGTCGTTGTTGTCGTTGTGGTCGTCGCTACGCTGCCTCGCTGGCCACATAGCCGCAATTGGGGCTATTTCCCGACCAGCATGCGCGGTGTTGTCGTGATCGCTCTACTCGTGATGGTTCTCATGGGCAAGATATAGAGTCCGCCTTTCCACTGCCAGTTCACCCCAACGTGACGGACAGGGCAAATCCAAAGGAACGCCATGACCTACGCAATGTGGGGCATTCTGACCGGGATGACCGTTATGGTCGCCGTCTCGCTTTACCGATATCGGCAAAGTCTCGCGCGAAAGCAGGAAATCCACTGGCTGAGCGAGCACCACGTGATTGACAGACTACGTGCGAGGATCGGATTGTAGTAGCGGACAGGCAACAGAGCGGGCCTCTTCGTCAGGGGCCGCCCGTGTGTGCGTTAAGGTCGCGTCCAATGCGCCAGGGTGGCGTATTGAGCGTCATGGACGATACGCGGCTCCGGTTGTGCGTGGTCTGCGCCTGTCGGGACATCGCATCCTGCAATGCCTTCGGCATCGCAATATCCAGTGTTTCGCCAGAACAAAGTGCAATTCTCCATCCGCATCCCGCTGCCAACTTCGTGAGCCTGCATACGGGAAGGCTGTTCGCGCGACACCTCGCCTGGCAGGGCGCGAACGGATATTCGGCGTAGCCTGAACCCGGTCTGCGCACTGTTACGCTGGAATTCGGTACGGTGGCGGACGGCTTCCGCGACCGCCGACGCCTGACATTGCCCGAATATCTGCAAACTGCTTACGCTGGTCCGGCCAGCCACCCTGTGATCATCAGGCAACGCATGCGACTGTCGCGTGAATCTCAACGTGCGACCGCCCACAACAGTGTTCAAGGAGCGACGCAATGCTGGTCAAAGAAGTGATGAAAGAGCCCCTCTGCGTCCAGGCGGACGAAATGCTTGACGCAGCCTCCAGAAAGTTCAAGAAGAACAACGTCGGGGCGTTGCCGGTGTGCCTGAACAACAAGGTGATCGGCATGATTACCGATCGCGATGTCGCCTTGCGCGGCGTCGCCGACGCGCGCGATGTGAGTCGAATGACGGTGCGCGAGGCGATGTCGGCAGATATTCTTTTTTGCTTCGAGGACGATCCGGTTGAGGAAGCTGAACGGATCATGCGTGAGCATCACGTACAGCGGCTCGCCGTCCTTGATCGCGCGGATCAGCATCTGGTCGGGATCATTTCGCTCACCGCGTTAAGCGGCGGCGCTTCCGAACGCCGACCTTACGAGATTGCCTTTCACAAGACGTTCCTTGATCACAGCGGGCGTCCGCATCACAGTGAACTCATGCGCGTGACTGTGGCCCAGGGCACGAAAGGAGAAGCCATCGTCATCGGCATCCGCCAGTTCGAAGAAATGAACCATGTGAAAGCATGGCATCAACTTGCCGACGGATACGATGTCACGACCGTGCATGTCGACGCCGGCGGCGAAACAGTTGAAGAGCGCGAACCAACTTCCGCGAGGGAAGCGGGCATCCTGGTCCGCGCACGCGAGTTATGGGAGCACGCGGGTAAGCCACAAGGACGCGACAAGCAGTTTTGGGAACAGGCAGCGTGCGAGGTCGACAGCGCGTGACCCCGTCAGGCCCGGCGAGTTTCTATCCTGTTTCAACCGAAGCGGCACACAAGGAGCGATGTGATGAACAAGGATCAGATGCGCGGCTGGACAAAGGAGATTGCCGGCACCCTGCGTGCGCATATGGGTAGAGTCATTGGCAATCGGGCGCTCACGCTGAAAGGCCGCGTTGGGCAAGTAATCGGCAGGACCCAGGCTTCTTACGGGAGCGCGAGGGCCCGCCTCAAGAAGCGCGCGTGAGTGACCGCGTCGTGGCGTGCAGCGCAAGCTTGCCGAAGCGTTCAAGCGTGAGCGGATCGTCGCTCGCACGCCCCACGCCGCTGTCGACGCACGGACGCGAACGCTCGCGCGATGCCGGGATCGACGTCTGCATGAATGCTCTGACCTACTGGGCCGACGTCAGGAAGTACTCTGTATATACCCGTTCACATGTTTGTTGACTGTCAAGAACATCTCCGCCTGGCAGTTCGCTAACACGCTGAAAAAGATGCACCGTACGTGGCACGCGAACAACCGCGCCTCACTGCACGTTCGTTGCGATGGCTCGCGCACGAGCCACGCGTAGTAGCCGCTCGTGGAGACTCCGAACAGCCGTGCCGTCATGGCAATGGGCCAGCGGGCGGGTTCGCTCTCGTGAATCCGTACCGCCCTTCGGTGGCAAGGCTCCGTCTCCCACGCGAACCAGGCCGCGGCGTGAGAGAGGATGTCGCGCTCCATCTCGAACTGGCGAACCTTGCAACGTCGCCGCGTACGCTCCTGGCGCCCGGCGGTGGTCAGCCCCTTCTGGCGCACGCCAGCATCACGATCGGCCAGCACCACCCGGTTGACGATCGTCTGCGGCGCCGGCTCGAATTCGCGCGGCAACTCCTCCCGTGTACGGCCCGCTTTCTCTTGCTCTCAGTCACCCCCGAAAAAATTGCGCGTCGCACAGCGAAAACTCGCGTTGCCGCAGACCTTGTTGCATCTGAATGCCCGTTCGACCCTTCCCGCAGACCTGGTTGTCTGGCGATACCCGTATCTGCACACACTAAAGTCTGCGGGAAAAAATGACTGTGAGGCCCGTTGTTACGTTGCATCTATGTCCACAAAAACCCTGCAAAAGTCTGCGGGAGCGAATGGCATACCCCTGACTGCGTTAATTTCGCGAACATAAAGTGTGCGGGAGACCCTTCGCACAAGCGTTAGATGAGTATCAAAAATTCGGGCCGCACCACATATATTGTGCAACGCAACAGCCATCGACGACGACGTTTTCGCCGACCAATTAGTCAGTTCGCAGAGGGAAATTGAGCTCACGCAGCCTCTTCCTGTTGCCACGGCTAGAAGCGGCAAAGTCGACTTAGGTCCACTTATTCAAGCAATCGCTTTTTATAATGAATCACCAAAAACTATCGGCTCGGTCGAGCATTTATGGTGCCGCGTCCAGTTGCCTGAACAAGACTCGACGCCACGACATCGCGGTAGTGGCCACCCACGATGAAGTCGTTAGCAGACGAGCGTATTGCCACACAGCTACGAATGTCGCGGTAGGGATGCCCATTACTGGGCCCCCCGCACAGATCCCGTCAGGATCGCGGCTCGGGCGCCACAAGCCCACATTTGAGCCAACACCACATATCGCAACAACGCTCTCCTGTTTTGCTTCACATCAAGAGTTATGGGACCTGTCATGCTGGGGACGCTTTCGGCGCGGCGGTACGGCGAACCCGATAGTCATTAAACAGCTTCAGTTCTTCATACAGCCAGCGCCTACTCCACCTCTTCCAGCCGAAGCCCCGTCGATTCCGAGATCGACCCATGTGGCGTCGAATCTTCTTTTCCACCCAGTCTTTGATGAAGCTGAAGCACTCGCTGGAATGTCCAACAGCGAAGTAATTCACCCAACCGCGTAACACCGGATTGATCAGTGCTACCACCCGATCCACCGGCTGCGACTGGTATCGCCGGAACACCTCTTTGAGCTTGTGCAATAACGCCGTCCGCTTCTTCAGCTTGGGCGTGTAGTGCGCTCGCCACACGTGCTTCTTTACGCTGCGGAGTCGACGGAAGTCGAATCCCAGAAAGCCGAAGCTCTCTGCGCGGTCCAGATCCACTGTGCGACTCTTCTCTTCATTAACCTCGACCTGCAGTTTGGCAAACTCTTCCCGAAGTCGCTTGCTCACTGCCCCCAACAACCACGCATGGCGCGGGTGGGCATCGATCAGCACGACCAGATCGTCAGCGAAGCGGACATATTCGACGTACGTGTACTTCCCGTTTCGCGTGGCATCTTTCGCACGCTCCAGCATCCGATCCACCTCGGTGAGATATGCGCCCGCGCAATGCCTCGCGTAGTTCACTCGTCTTCTTGCGCGCGTGACCTTGCGCCAGTGCCGCGTGCAGCACCGGATCGTCCTCACCCGAGATGATAGCCTTCAGGATCGCGCGCCCGCTGCCGCCAAGTACGTCAGAAAGGACACTGCCCAGTTTGAGATTGGCATCCTCGAGCACCTTCTGGACACGCAGACAATGCTGGGCGATCTCGCGCGTCAGCTGTTTGCGTGTGCGTGTCAGATCACGTAACTCCTGGATCGCAGCCGGCGGGACGAAGCTGGAGCGGATCAGCCCGTGTGCGAGCAGGTCTGCGATCCACGTCGCATCGTTCACATCGGTTTTGCGGCCAGGCACGTTCCGGATATGCGCAGCGTTGCCCAGCACGAGTTCGAAGGAGCCCTCGAGAACGTGCCACACTGGCTTCCAGTAACCGCCGGTGGCTTCCATGGCCACGTGGGAACAGCCATGGACGGCCAGCCAGTCCGACAGCACCAGCAATCCCTTAGTGGTACTGCAAAAGCTCTGCACTTCACGGTGCTCCGGCGCAGACACACAACGGACGCAGGTGTCGCCGTCGGATGAATAATCCCCACTTTCGTCGAAGTAAAAATCCCCAGTTGGTTGAAGGATGAGGTGCGCGGCGTAGCCGCGCGCCTCATCGCCTGATCACCGACGATAGCCCCGTTCAGGCCCACGCTGACGGGGATGTCGATGATCGATCTGGGAGATGTGATGACGATCTTGGAACTGCATCGGCAGGGACTGAACGTCTCGGCCATTGCCGCCCGGCTTGGTATGGATCGCAAAACGGTTCGCAAGTACATCAGGGACGGCGTTCAGGTGCCTCGCTACGGCCCGCGTGCGCCGCGACCTTGTGTCGTCGACCCGTTCATCGGCTATGTAACCGAGCGGGTGCGTGCCTTCCCCGAACTGAGTGTCGAGCGCCTGCTGCGGGAGATCCGGGCGATGGGCTATCCGGGCAGCCGCAGCGCGTTGGGCGATCTGGTGCGCGAGGTACGGCCACCGCGTCAGCGCGGCTTTGAAGTGCGTTTCGAGACGCCTGCCGGCCAGCAGGCGCAGGTGGACTTCGCCCATTTCAACGTGGAATTCGACGACACACCCGGCCAGCGCCGCTCGATCTGGCTGTTCTCGATCGTGCTGGGACACAGCCGGTATCTCTGGGCCCGTTTCGTCGAACATCAGGATCTGCAGACCGTGCTGCGCTGTCACATGGAAGCGTTCGCCCATCTGGGTGGCGTGCCGTGCGAGATTCTCTATGACCGGATGAAGACCGCCGTGCTCGGCGAGCTCGAAAGGCACGTCGTCTACAACGCAAAGATGATTGCATTCGCCCAGCACTACAGTTTTACGCCGCGTGCGTGCAAGGCGTATCGCGCCAAGACCAAGGGCAAGATCGAGCGTCCATACCGCTATATCCGGCAGGATTTCTTCCTCGCACGCCGTTTCCAGAATCTCGGCGACCTGAACCGGCAACTGCGTGAATGGCTCGATACCGTCGCCAACGTCCGTGTGCATGGCACCACGCAGCGCGTCGCCAGCACTTCAGCGAGGAGCGTGCCGCGCTCCAGGCGTTGCCCGCGGGCCTGTTCAATGGTGTGATCCGGCTCGAGCGGCGGGTCAGCCACGAGGGTCTCGTCTCCGTCGGCGGAAACTACTACAGCGTGCCTGACCGGACACGCAGACGCACACTCGAGGTTCACAGCTTGGCCCATGAGGTTCGCATCTACGAGGACGGCGAACTGCTGGCTGTTCATCCCGTGCTCGAAGGCAGACGACGAACCTCGCTGCTGCCGGGACATCGACGCTCGCATCACCGGCAGGAGCACACGGTGCCGCCAGCATCGCCGGTCGTGAGCCGTCGCCCGCTGTCGTTTTATGATCAGGTGGCGCGACGTCTGGCTAATGCCGGGAGCTCCGCATGAACAACATGCCGGCATCCACACTTGAGCGGATCCGCAGGTACATGGTCGGCCTGCGTATGCCACGCGCACTGGAGGCGCTGGATGCGACCCTGGCACGGTTCGAACAGGGCGACAGTTCCATGCTGGAGGTGCTCGAAACGCTGCTGGGCGAGGAGTTCACGACGCGGGAAACCCGCCGCATCAAGATGGCGCTGCAGACCGCGCGCCTTGGCACGATCAAGACACTGGCTGGCTACGACTTCAGCTTCCAGCCGGGCCTCGATCGTGATCGCGTCATGGCACTGGCACAACTCGACTTCATCGAACGACGCCAGGCCGTGCATTTCCTCGGTCCGCCTGGAACCGGGAAATCGCACCTGTGCATAGCGCTTGGCGTGGAGGCGGTACGCGCCGGCAAGAGCGTCTACTTCGGTACGCTTGCCGAGATCGTCGCGTCGATGGTCAAGGCCGAGCGTGAAGGTAACCTCGCACAGCGCGTGCGCTTCCTTGCGCGCAACAGTCTGCTCATCGTCGATGAGATCGGATATCTCCCTGTCGGCCTGAACGGCGGCAACCTGTTCTTCCAGCTCGTCAACGCCTGCTATGAACGGTGCGCAATCATCCTGACGTCGAACCGCAGCTTCGGTGAATGGGGCGAGGTGTTCGGCGACAGCGTAGTGGCAGCGGCGCTGCTTGACCGGCTGTTGCATCACGCCGTCGTTGTCCACATCGAGGGCTCGTCGTATCGCCTGCGCGAGCATGCCGACCTGCTACCCGAGCATTTACGTAACCGGCCGTCCTCGCTCAATCCCGCACCCGCCGAACCCGTCCGTCGGCGTCCGGGCCGTCCCAGGAGGAGCTCATCCGATCACAACCCCGGCTGATCACCGGTTACACAGGGTGGGGATTTTTACTTCGACACTTCTGGGGAAATTACGGGCGGCATTGACAGCAGGCGACGATGATGTCCTTATGTATGTCCAGCCCGGCACAGCGCGGATAGAGTACCTGCATGCTGCCCTCCTGCAAGATAGAGAATGGCAGCGGCGACAACCCTCGTTATCGGATTCTGGTAAGCGTGCTCCGGCAGGGCGACATTTGCCCTCGGTCACAATTCGGGGTGCTCGCAGGGTTGCGGGTCCAACTCTCAAACGGGCTCAGTGCACCTGATAATGGGCCGACCTCGACCACCGCTGCCTCGTAATCGTATTCCTTCCCAGATCCGCCTGCAGCAGTCGTGCGCTTCATCCTTCGGGGTCGGGCAAAACCCGATGAATCACTCTCAAGAGTTGGAGCCTCCACAAAATCCGGGGCGGTTCACCCCAACTCGTATAAGGTGTTGCAATGGAAAAGCAATATCAACAGCTACAGCCCGAAGAGCGGCTGACGATTGCCAGCATGCACTTGCAGGGTTCAAGCATGCGGGCCATGGCCCGCATGCTTGGGCGCTCGCCAGCAACCGTGAGCCGTGAGTTGGCCCGCAACTGCCGGTTTGAGAACTACGCGTCCATACCGGCCCCGGCGTTGAGCGTCGCACGACGCATCGCTGCGCGCCCTCCAGCCAGGCTTGACCCAAAGGGCGTCACATGGCGCATCGTACTTACGCTGCTGGACTGGAAATGGTCACCCCAGCAGATATCGGGTACGCTCAAGCGCATGTACCCGAACGATTCGACCCAGCAGGTCTCGCACGAGACCATCTACACGGCAATCTACGCCCGGCCGTACGGGGAGCTGCGTCGCCAGCTCGTTGCCTGTCTGCGTCACCATCGTACCGATCGCATACCGCGAAGCAGGGGTACCGACCGGCGCGGACAGATTCCCGAGATGGTCAGCATCCACGTGCGCCCGCCCGAAGTGGATGACCGCGTGATGCCGGGCCACTGGGAAGGGGACTTCATCAAGGGTGCGAACAATGCCTCTTCCGTCGGCGTGCTGGTCGAACGCACCAGCCGTCTGGTGCTGCTTGCCCGGATGGACGATGCAACCGCGGCTTCCGCGCTCGCAGGCTTCTCTGCCAAACTCAACTCTATCGCCGCACCACTGCGACAAAGCTTCACGTACGACCAGGGTAAGGAGATGTCGCGCCACCGGGAACTCACCGCCGCTACCGGCGTGAAGGTGTACTTCTGCGACCCTCACAGCCCCTGGCAGCGTGGCACCTGCGAGAACACCAACGGCCTGCTACGCCAGTATCTGCCCAAAGGCACTGACCGTGTACAGTCAGGATGACCTCGATGCCATCGCCGATAGCCTCAACGGCCGGCCTCGTGCCACACATGCATTCCACTCGCCCTTCGAAGTCTTCGCCAGCATGCTTGAACTTGCGTCTCGACCTGATACTTCCGTTCACTAAGCTCCGTGTTGCGCTTCACCTTTGAAACCGCCAGTGCTACAAATAGATTAAGAGCCATGGCAAAAACGATACTCGACACTGAACTGTGGTCACGCACCCAACCCCTACGGTTATCACAGAAGCCGTCCCGGATACGATACCCCGGACGCGAGTCACTCGACGCTCGTGCTGACGCTCGCCCCCATTTCTCTCCGAACTGTCCCGCGCATCGGCTTACTTGCACAGACGCGCGACAGCAACCTCTCCAGCGTTTGCCACGATTCGCATCCCATCGGCATTGCCTAGTTGCCGGATCACTCGAAATAAGTGCATGGCCGCTCGCCGGTGTAACTGTCGGCAATTCACTCCAGGATTTAGCGCAGAATAATCGCGGACTCACGGACCTGCGGCTTAGCACGGTGTCAGCACTGGAACCGTCACCAGCAGACGGTCCGCTCATACGGTGCAACCATCAGAACCGGTGTTGGATGCCAAAACCGACGGTGGTCGTATTCGCGCCCGGATAGCCACTCGTCAACTGCGCCGTAGTCAGCGCTGTGAGCGCATTCGCGCCCTTCTTCGCCGCCATCAGGCCGACATAACCGTATAGCTTCGTCCGCTTGCTGAGTGAGTAATCGTCGCTGAGCACGTACATCGAGGTCGCGTTGGTCGTGTCCATCCTGTTCTCGGTGAAGTAGTAAGCGGCCGTGAGCTCCTGCGCCACCGTGATCTGCCAGTTCACACCGCCGCCGGCCATGATGACGCGCGAAGGCGGCGTCGTACCGATGGGCGCGACCGCATTACCCTGCGGCAGGTCATAGTTGACGTAGAGCGCCTTCACCGTCACGGTGCCGACGCGGTATCCCAGACCCGCCTCCCAGATGCGCAGATCGCGCGTCCCTGTCGCGTCGTTCTTGGTCAGGAAGCCGCCATTGCCGATCAGGCTGCCGTTGTCGTAGCCGATTGCCGCGGACATGACGCGCCCGTGCGACAGCGCGCCCGGCAGGCCGCCGAACCGGTACAGAACGCCAGTGTTGAAGCCATGGCCGCGGTACGAATACGACACGGCGTTCGACTCGTAGGCTGTATCGCCCGGCGCGGGATCCTGGCCCTGGAGGAAATTCCACGCGCCGGCCGCGCTATACGCGTTCTTCGCATCGCGCGGATCGGAAAAGACCAGTGCGAGATACGCGGGATCGATCTGCTTGCCGACCGTCACGCGACCGTACGGCGACTGAAACCAGACGTTCGATTCTGCGCCGAACAGCGTGCCGCTGCTACGCAGTGCCCCGCTGCCGCTGTCGAACTCGCCCATCAGCTTGAAGCCGGTCTGCATGCCCGAGCCCAGGTCCTCGAGTCCCAGCATGCCGAATTCGTTGTTGTCGCTGCCGCCAGCGCCCGAGAACATCGTGACGCTATTCTTCGTTTTTCCGCCCAGCCCGGTTCCGCCGTTCTGGTTCTGGTACAGCAGGCCCGCATCGATCACGCCGAACAGCGTCACCGAGCTTTGTGCATGTACCTCCGGGAGCGACATCGTGAGCAAGACCAGCAAAAGCGTTTTCTTCATTTTCATGATCGGATCTTTTTGACGGGATAGATTGGATCGAACGAATGCGATAGATCGCAGATTCCGACAATCAGGACTACGTACGCATTACACTCAAACCGGCCACATCGACTTTCGCGCAATGCCCATGCCGAACAGCGAGAACATCCCCAATTGAAGTCCCCGCCTCAAGCTCCGGCCTCGGCAGGTCAAGAACCTTACGCTCGTATACCGTGTCGTGTGGCTGCGCGGTCTGAGCACGCTTTTCGTGGCGTAGCTGCATTTGTGTCTCCTGTACATTGGCTCATAGACAGCAGGACTAGGCAGTCCATGCCGATCCTTTCAGTCTGGACGCAAGGCTACGCGGGTACATAAGCGCGTTCAAGCGAGATCCGGAACGCTGCGTTCCGTACGGGAAACAATGCGCTGCGGCCTGCATCGCAGCACCCATCGTTGGGTGAACTATCGGTAAAAGTACCGAACGCCGGAGACGGTCGGATGGCGCGGCATGTTTGACGCGTGAGACGCGAGATAGGGAATGAGAGAGGAATGCGGCGCTATCGCCGGGTGCGCCCGGAGCCGAAGCGCTCTGCGAACGCGTTGAGCAGCGCCGTCACGCGTGCCGGGACGGTCTTGCGACTCGGCAGCAACGCGTAGATGGCCAGCGGAACCGGCACGAACTCGGGAAGGATGCGCACGAGACGGCGTGACGCGAGTGCGTCCTTGCAGAGCAGCGTGGGCAGCACGGCCACGCCAGTGGCCTTTTCGGCGGAACGCAGGCGCACCTGCGCGCTCGGTACGGCGAGGCGCGGTTGCGTCGCCAGCGAGTGCATCGCGCCCGTCGGCGCGTGCTTGAACTGCCATACCTGACCCACGCTGGTCGCGACCATCGGCCACGATTGCAGGTCGGCAGGCGATGTCGGCAGGCCGTACTTGCGGATCAGCGACGGCGCGGCAAAGATACCGAACTCCACGTCGTAAAGATGCCGCGCGACGATGGACGAATCAGGAAGCGGCATCTGGCTCTGATAGAGCAGCAGATCGTAGCCGCCTTCGATAGGGTCGACAAGGTGATGGGTGATCTCGATGGTGGCCTGCAGCTCGGGATACGTCGAAAGGAAATCCGGCAGGATGTCGAGGAGGCTTTGCGTCGCGATTTCATAAGACGCCGCGATGCGCAGCACACCGCGCGGCCGCCCGCTCAACGACTCGTGCTCGTTGAGGATGTCGTTGAGGTCGGTGACGAGCGGCTGCGCACGCGCAAGCAGGTCGCGGCCCGCATCGGTCAGCCGCACGGTCCGGCTCGAGCGCTCGAGCAGCCGCTCGCCGAGCCGCGCCTCGAGCGCAGCCACGGCACGGCTCACGGTGGACTTGGGCCGGCCGAGCCGCTCGGCGCAGCGCGTAAAGCTGCGCAGTTCCGCAACGCACAAAAAGACTTCGAGTTCATCCCACTGCATGGCACTCACTATCACGACCTGGATTCCGGCAGATTATGAGTGACGTGCTGGTGTCAGTCCAGCGCTCCTGCGATCGCGCGAAAAAGCGCCACCGACTCCACCTGGCGGTTGGTGGCCTCGGTCATCGTGGTGCCGTAGCGCCGGTTCGCCGACAGCTTCACGATCACCACCTCGCGCGACGGATCGACATAGACGAACTGGTTGTAGACGCCGGCGGCGAGGAATTCGCCGCGCTCGCTTTCCGGTACCCACCACTGATAGCCGTAACCGAACGGCACTGACTTGATGCTGCCGGGCAACAGGTGCGGCGCGTCCGGGGTGACCGACGCCCTGACCCACGCTGCAGGCACGACCTCGCGCCCGTCCCACATGCCGCCGCGGCGATACAGCTCGCCGAGCTTCGCGAAGTCGCGCGCAATGAGGTTCACGCCGGCGAACGCCATCTCCATGCCGGCGCTGTCGATGAGCCAGTAGCCGGCGGCATTCATGCCAAGCGGCCGCATCAGCTTCTCGTGCATGTAGTCGGAGATCGACCGGCCCGTTGCGGCGACGAGCAGTTGCCCGAGCATCTGCGTATCGCCGGAGTTGTATCGGCACAGCGTGCCGGGTGTAGTGTCGCGAATCATACCGCGCACGAACGCGAGCAGGCTGCCGCCCTGCCCCATCGCGGCGCCGAGCCGGAACACCTCCGAGCCGGGGTCGCTATAGGTCTCGTCCCAGCGGGCGCCCGAGGACATCTGCAGGACGTCCTTGATCATCACACCGTCGTAGGCGGAGCCCGGCGGCACAGACACGTAGTCGCTGATCGGCGAGTCGAGTCCCGCAATGAAGCCCTCCGCAATCGCGATCCCGACGAGCGCCGACACGAAGCTCTTCGCCACCGAGAACGAAATCCACTGCACGTCCGGGCCACCGGTCAGCCAGTACTGCTCGTGGCGGATCTCACCCGCCTTCAGCACGAGCAGCGCGGATGTGTCCGTGTCCGCGAGAAACGCGGCGCTCTCGCGCCGCGCGCCGTCGAACTCGTACGCGGGCGGCAGTTCGGCCGGCATACCCGCGCCGAATTGCCAGGGCCGCGCGGCCGGCTCCATGCGCCGCGTGGGAAGCATGAACTTCATGTTGGCGAGCGTTTCGTGCTGCGGCTGACCGTTGAAGAGCGGCAGGTCCTTGAGTGTCGTTTTTTCCATCGATAGGTCCTTGTCTGTCTGATGCCGACGCCCGTCCTTACTTCGCGGCCGCGCTGTCGAGGCAGATGTATTTGGTCTCCAGATATTCGTCGATGCCGTACTTCGATCCCTCGCGCCCCAGACCCGACATCTTGATGCCGCCAAACGGCCCCACCGCACTCGATATCAGGCCGGTATTGACGCCGACCATGCCCGATTCCAGCCGTTCGCTGACACGCAGCGCACGCGCCAGATCGTTGGTGAAGAGATAGGCCGCGAGGCCGAACGGCGTATCGTTCGCGAGCGCGATGCCTTCGTCGAGCGTGTCGAACGGCGTCAATGCCGCCAGCGGCCCGAATGTTTCTTCCGACGCGATCAGCGAGTCCGGCGGCACATCGACGATCAAGGTCGGCTCGAAGAACGTCGGGCCCAGCGAATGACGGCCGCCGCCCACGAGCACGCGTGCGCCGCGCGAGCGCGCATCGTCGAGATGCCGCTCGACCTTGGCGACGGCCCGCGCGTCGATCAGCGGCCCGAGGTCAACACCCGCTTCGAAACCGTTGCCCACCTTCAGCTGCGCGACACGCACGGCCAGTTTCACGGCGAACGCATCGTAGAGCCCGCGCTGCACGTAGATGCGATTCGCGCCCACGCAGCTTTGCCCGCTGTTGCGGAACTTGGCCATCATCGTGCCTTCTACCGCGATGTCGAGGTCGGCGTCGTCGAAAACGATGACGGGCGCGTTGCCGCCCAGTTCGAGCGACAGCCGCTTCATCGTGGGCGCGCACTGCTCCATCAGCATCACGCCCACCGCGGTCGAGCCCGTGAAAGACAGCTTGCGAACCGTGCTGCTCGCGGTCAGCACGCCGCCGACCGTGCGCGGATCACCGGTCACGACGTTGAATACGCCTCGCGGCACGCCGGCTTCGTGGGCGAGACAGGCCAGCGCGAACGCCGAGAGCGGTGTCTGTTCCGCCGGCTTGAGCACGACCGTGCAACCGGCCGCCAGCGCCGGGCCCACTTTGCGCGTCACCATCGCGAGCGGGAAATTCCAGGGCGTAATCGCGGCGCACACCCCGACCGGCTGCTTGATGACGTTAATGGTCCGGTTGGGCTGCGGCGCAGGGATCACATCGCCGTAGGTGCGCCGCGCCTCCTCGGCGAACCACTCGATAAACGACGCCGCGTAAGCCACTTCCCCCTTCGCCTCGGCAAGCGGCTTGCCGTTTTCCTGCGTCACAATCGCGGCAAGGTCGCCGGCGTGCTGTTGCATCAGGTCGAACCAGCGGCGCAGCACCTGCGCGCGGTGTCCGGCGGTCTGCTCGCGCCAGGCGTGCAGTGCGGTGTCAGCGCAAGCAATCGCCTGCTCGACCTGGTGCGCGGACAGCATGGGCACCGCCGCGAGCGTCCGCCCGGTCGCGGGGTCGTGGACATCGAAAGTCTTGCCGTGATCGGCCGCAATCCACTGGCCATCCACATAGCAGCGGTCGTGCAACAGATCGGGCCGCGACAGCGCAACGCGGTCGAAGACTGTACTCATGCGCGACCTCCGACGAAGTAGCCGTGAAAGCCCGACGGTACTGCATGCGGCACGAGGGCCTTCGCAATGGGTTGGAGCGTCGCGGGTTCGAGCGCGAGCAGATACGAGTGACCCGCCGTGCCGTCCAGCCCCACCGACAGCAGCACCCCGTCCGCTTCTGTCGTGCGGCCCGGGCGCGGTACGAATACGGGTTCGCCCAGATAGTGCTTGTCGACGCCATAGGTCCGGTAGTCGCCGGTGGTCAGATCGAACGAGGACAACTGGTTGTAGAACCGCGAAGTCGGGCGCTGGTCGATGCCCGTCGCATAGAAACGGCCGTAGGGCAAGCCGTTGCGCTGTGCATAGTCGACAGTCGGGAGTTCGACGCACACCTCCGCGATCAGCGTCTCCGTCACGGCGCCCGTTTGAGGATTCAGACGATATCGGTAAGGCTTTGCGTGGCTGCGCAGTTCGGGTGCGCGCGCCTCGGCAAACATCCCGCCGGGGGGGCGCAGCGCGGGATCGAGGCCGAGCTCCCATACGTGATTGCCGTCGTCGTAGACGGCCATGTCGAGCACGATCTCGTCACCGTCTTCATAGGCGTTCACCGTGTGCATCACATACGAGGGTCGCACTTCGATCGTACGCACGAGGCGCTTCTCGTCGATGTCGATGATGTGCAGATACATCGGCGTGCCGTTTCGCCAGTACACCGAGCTGGCGACCGAACCACCGCTCCCATAGCGCGCTGCATCCACGCGCAATGGCGACTCGGGCAGGATGATGTAGCGCTCGGTGACGCAAAACGCGTGAATGAACGCGGACTGGTCGGTCGGGATCGAGGCGATCGGCTCGCGCGTCACGCTGCCCTTCGGCACGCGAAAGAAGTTGTATGACTCACCAAACTCGCCATGCGCATGCTGGATGAAGTAGTTGATCGCACTACCGTCGCGAGGGTGGCGATGCCAGTGCCCTGTCGTGGCGCGCATGCGCCACTGGTTGACCGCGTTGCCTGCGCAGTCATGCGTCTGGAGCGCGTCGTCCCAGATGAGCGGCTTCAGCGTGCCCAGCGTTTCGGGGTCGAGGCGAACGGGTAGCGTGCTGCTGTCGGTCGTTGCATAGAAGTGGCCGCCGATATCGATGAATGCGACGCTCGGATTGACCGACGGCACCTCGCCGTGTATCGCCTCGTCTAGAAGACGCTGCAAGACCTGAGAGCTCACTGGCGTGCCGAACGTAAAGTGACCGAGGCTGTGATGCTTCTCGATGTGCGTATACATCGGCGAACGGCAGAAGCGGTTCAGGTAGCTGACCTGGCCGTTGTGAAAACCGAAGCGATGAAACATGGCCGGGCCGTCGAACTGATGACGGAGCAGATCGTCGCCGGCTTCGAACAGGCCCGGGCCGTTTCTGAACAATGCGCCATCGAGCCATTGCGGAAACGCGCCCTCAATCTCAAGCGCGGGCAGATCGACTTCGGCCTTCAGCGAGTTAAATGCGGCCTGGTGTTCGGGAACGGCGCCCGTATCCGCCTGGGGTTTCGTCGGGTCGAGAATATCCATCGGGTCATGCCTCCTTGGTGCGCGTCAAGCGATTCGAGCCCGCAGGCTACGCGAGCGAGGCACGCGGAGGAACCGGCGAGCAGGAACACAACGTTCCCGCTCCGGAACGACGGCCCGCAACGCCCACCACGTACGGAGGTCGCTTCATGCACTTGGGGATAGTCCTTAGAACCGCCGCTTGCATGTGCTTCGAAACGTTACGCGACAAGCCGTTGCTGCGATATAACTGTGCCCCGTGCCGGCCTTGGGAGCCGGCGCATTTCCATTTAGCAAGGAGACGATTGCATGAGCGCTGGATCCGAACACTTTGACATCACCCGCTGGCACGGCAAGCTGTTTGGCGGTACCGAAGGGACGTTGTATTCGTCGGGCGAAGTGGCCGACGTGGTCGAACCGGCCACGGGCGAAGTACTCACACGCGTCGGCATGGCGAACGCGGCCGCGATGGAGGCGGCATGTTGCAGCGCGGCGCTGGCGCAGGAGGCATGGGGCGCGTTGCCGCCGCGCGAGCGGTCCGCCGTATTCCGTCGCGCAGCATTGTGGATGGAGCAACATACCGACGATCTCGCCCGATACATCGCGCGCGAGTCCGGGAGCGTACTGCCCAAGGCGACGCTCGAAGTTCATGAGGCGATCAATCTGCTGAATATCACATCGGGGCTGCCGCTTCAACCGCCGGGGCTCGTGCTGCCGTCGTCGGGGGGACGCCACAGCTACGCACGGCGCGTCCCGCATGGCGTTGTCGGCGTGATCTCGCCGTTCAACTTTCCGCTCATTCTCTCGATGCGCTCGGTGGCGCCCGCGCTCGCGCTCGGCAACGCGGTCGTGCTCAAGCCCGACCCGCAGACTCCCGTTTCGGGCGGTTACATCCTGGCGCAAGCCTTTGAGGCCGCCGGCCTGCCAGGCGGCGTGCTTCAGGTATTACCGGGCCGGAGCGATGCCGGCATCGCGCTCGTGGCAGCGCACGAGGTCGGCATGATTGCATTCACGGGGTCCACCGCCGCCGGTCGCGCGGTGGGCGAGCTTGCGGGCCGGCATCTGAAGAAGGTTTCGCTGGAGCTCGGCGGCAAGAACGCGTTGATCGTGCTCCCCGATGCCGATCTTGACGTAGCCGCCAGCAACGCCGCCTTCGGCGCCTGGTTCCACCAGGGGCAGATCTGCATGGCGACGGGCAAGATCCTCGTGCATCGGGATATCGCCGACGCGTTCATCGAACGCCTCGTCGAAAAGGCTAACCGGTTGCGCGTTGGCAATCCGCTCGACGACGGAGTCGCATTGGGCCCCCTCATCAACGCGCGCCAGGTTGCGAATGTCCATCGCATCGTGACCGCAAGCGTGGACAGCGGCGCCACACTTGCTGCCGGAGGCACACATGACCGGCTGTTCTACCGGCCGACAGTATTGACCAACGTGAAGCCCGGCATGCCTGCGTTCGACGAGGAGATCTTCGGGCCGGTAGCGTCCGTTTCGACATTCGAAACGGACGAAGAGGCTATTGCGCTCGCAAACCAGACCCGTTACGGGTTGTCCGCGGGCGTCATCGGCAAGGACCTCGCACGCGCGATGGGCATCGGCGAAATGTTGCGCACGGGGGTACTCCATATCAATGCGCACACGGTTGCCGACGAAGGCACGAATCCGTTCGGCGGCCGCGGTCAGTCCGGCAACGGCGGCAGTATGGGCGGCCCCGCCGATCACGATGAATATACGCAGTGGCAGTGGGTCACTGTGCGTCCCGCCGCGGAGAAGATGCCATTCTGAGCACCGCATCCCTACCAACCTGACAGCGCCCCAGCACATGCCCTTTCCCGTTTGTCGCGTCTCGAAGCTCGCAGTCGTAGTTTCAAAGCTTGCTTCGCGTCGGGTTTTCCCGAACGAGAATGAATTAAGAATCAGGCCGGTAATGCCTCACCGCGGATCGTTCCATTCGGGGAACGCCACGTTCCCCGTGGGTGCTTTATCGGCTTCGGCCAGGCGCGTAATGTAGTTCCCGCGATGACTGCCCCAAAATCTATGCAGACACGTCACTGCCTCGCCATAAATTAAGCATATCTAACAACAAAATTATGCAGCGCGAGGGTGGCTCGGACCATAAACCGCTACAACGTCCGGAGCGGAATGGCGCGACATGTGGCGGAGATTGTGAACGGCCCGACCGGGATATAGCCCAGTAACGTCACGCAAGGGAGCCGCCGCTGCATGGCTCCGGTGACGCCGCCTCTATTACGCAATGCCTTCTTGGAAAATCACATGATTGAAGTTGATACGATTCTCGCAGGTGGCCCCGCTGACTTCTCAGAACCCAGACGACTTGTTTTGAGCGGTCCTCATCAGGAGATTGGCCGCCACCTCGCAGCGATCGCCGCCGAGCGCTACGGCTGGCAACCCGAGCCCGTCCATGATTCGGCACGGGTGCGTGCGCGCAAGGCCTGGTTCGCCGAACACTGGCCTACCCACGCCGCCCGCATGCGCGGCGCTGCATTGGCCTGTGGCCTGGCCTACGAAGACGACACGTTCGACCTCGGTGAAGTGCCGTATCTGATGTCGCTTGGTGCCTGCTCTGCGTCGTGGCATCCGCCCAGGCACACGTCCGATGGCCGGGGACGTCTCAGCCGCAACTACGACTTCAGCACGGGTACGCTCGGTGAGTTCATCGCAGCCTTCGCGGCGAACGGCGCATCGATGTCGCCTGCTCCTCCGCGCGCCCCCGGTCAATTGCCGATGACTGCCCGTCCCTATGTGATCGAGAGTTACCCGGATTCGGGATACGCCACGTTGCAGGTGCGGTCCTATGATCTGCTCGGCGGCTGCCTTGACGGCATCAACAGCGCCGGGCTGGCTGTCGCCCTGCTCGCCGATCTCGACGCCGCAGGCAAGACACCGACCATGGAGTTGCAGCCCGGTGTCAACGAACTCGAAGTGCCTTGCTATCTGCTGGAAACCTGCGCGAACGTGGACGAGGCACTTGAACGGCTCGCGAGGCTCGAGCACTACGTAGCGACACTCCCGTGCCATTTCATCATCGCGGACCGGACGGGGGCCTCCGTGGTGTGGGAACCATTCGCAGCAAAGGGGGCTACGACGATTTCCGGCAATGGCAAACCGCAAGTCGTAACCAACCATGAGCTGGCCCGATTCCCGTCAGTCGTCGATCTTCCGGACGAGGCTGGCCACGGCCTCACCTATCAGCGAATGCGAGCCCTCACGGAGCGCATCGGCGATCGCGCGCTCACCACGGTGGAAATCGCCGACGCAGCGGCCGCGGTTCGCTTCCCGGTGGCATCGGAAGGCATGGAGGTCCGGACATTGTGGAACTCCCAATATGACGTCGATGCACTGACCCTCGACATCACCTTCTACCTCGGCGACGAGGGCAGCACCTTGCGCTATTCGCCTGTGCAAACGCCTCAGTTGGACAGGTCCCGGGCTTTTAGCCCTGCTTGATACAGCGCTGAAGCCATGCTTTGCCCTACTGTGCGAAGCATGGCCGATACCTCGCAAATCCCACCGGCAAAGACACAATCAACAAAGGCCACCGTTTTTGAACAAGATATCAAGGAGACAAGCAATGAAATGGAAGTTAGAGAAAGACAGCACGAAAGCGAAATCCCACGATACCGCTTACGAATGGAAAGTACTCGTTCTAATGGGGCTAGGATTCGGACTGGTGGGCTTCGACAGATGGCTCATAGCCCCGCTGTTTCCTTCCATAATGCAGGACCTCAATCTCAACTATCAACAACTCGGCAACCTGTTTGGCATTCTGAGTTTCGCGTGGGGATTGTGGGCCATCCTCGCAGGGCCCATCTCCGATCGAATCGGTCGCAAGAAAATCCTCACCTTCACGCTGCTGGTGTTCTCGCTGCTTTCGTGTCTTTCCGGATTTGCCACCGGATTCGCAAGTCTGATGGCGATGCGTGCGCTCATGGGCGTGGCTGAAGGCGCGTTCACGCCGGTCAGCATTGCGACAGTGGGTGAGGCATCGCTACCCTCGCGGCGCGGCTTGAATCAGGGCCTTCAGATGGGCATGTTCTCCATATTCGGAATGGGCCTTGCGCCGATCGTCGCAACGCAACTGCTGCGGGTGGTCTCGTGGAACTGGGTGTTTCTGATTTCGGCCGCGCCAGGATTCGTCGTGGCATTGTTCACCTGGCTCACGCTTCGGCAAGATTCACACAGTGCCCCCGCATATGCAGCGAGCCAACGACCAGACGCGCGTTGGACCGAGATCTTTCGTAGTCGGAACGTCTGCCTTGGCGGGATTGCAATCCTGGGTGCGATGGCCGGCATGTTCATCTTGAGCGCAATGGTGCCGAGCTATCTCGCGGAGGTTCTGCATGTCGGAACACAGAGGATGGGATGGATTGTCTCTGCGACCGGCTTCGGTGGCACGCTTGGCCTGTTCACCATGGTGCTTCCTTCGGACTACATTGGAAGGCGCCCTGTTGCGATCTATGGATTCGTCGTATCCGCCGCTCTCCTCTTCCTCTTTACCCACGTAAGCGCCGATCACCCGTGGCTCCTGTTCTGGTTGCTGTTTCTAATTTCCGCGTTCGCCCTTCCGTTGATCAGCCTGCTGTGCGGACCGATCGCAACGGAGGCCGCGCCAGTTGGACTCGTGGCATCGTCGGTGGGCTTTGTTGTGGGCGTTGGTGAAATCTTTGGCGGAGGCCTTGCACCCGTCATCGGCGGCGCCATCGCCGAGCACCATGGCTTGCGGGCCACGCTTTACTTCGCTTGTGGGATGCTGATACTGGGCGCCGTAGCTTCCGTCTTCCTGCTTGAAACGGCGCCGCGCCGACGTCGATCGAGTGTCGCGACATCTGTGAGCGCCGTTCGCACACCTTCGTAAGCGTCGCGCGGTTAGCCAGGAGCCAGCGACCGGCGGAACGCCTTGAACGCCGGAGCACCGTCGGCGGCACACCGGCGCAGGAAAAAATCGCCATCGTGCAGGAAACACTGGAGTCGGTAGCGGCGGTGAAGGCAGCCCTGATGCGGCTCGCAGACAAATCCGGGCTGCCTCAGGAGGCGCGGAACCCGTTGTTAGCGATGCGCAAACCGTTGATATACGCCTTCGCGCGCGTAGCGGTGACCTCGACGCCCTGCCCCGGTTTGTACAGCGCGGAACCGAGTCCAAAGCCATTCGCACCCGCGCTCAGAAGCGGTCCCATGCTGTCCGGCGTGATGCCACCGACCGGTACGAGCGGCACCTCCTCTGCCAACACCGCCCGCCACGCCTTGATGACATGTACGCCCAGTTGTTCGGCCGGGAACATTTTGAGGACGTCGGCGCCGTGCTTCAGCGCCTGGAACGCGTCATTCGGTGTCGCGACGCCCGGTGCGCAGGCCAGCCCCAGCGCTTTTGCGGCCAGCACGACTTCGGCATCGCTGTGCGGCATCACAATCAGTTCGCCGCCCGCCGCTTTCACGTCATGAACCCGGTCCGGCTGAAGCACGGTGCCGGCTCCGACGATGGCGTCGCCCGGCAACGTCCGCCGGATTGCCGCGATGCTGTCAAACGGCTGCGGCGAATTGAGCGGCACTTCAACAATGCGAAAGCCGGCTTCGTAGAGTGCGCGACCGTGGTCGGCCGCGTCGGCCGGTGTTACACCGCGCAGGATGGCGATCAATGGACACGCCCTGAATGCGGCGGCTAACCCCGCGTGCGGCTGGTACGGGGCGGGCAGGTTAAGGTGAGCTTGCATGTCGATTCTCTGTGTATGGGTAACGAATCTTCCTCGAGCAACGGAGCGCGCCTGACACCCCGGCGGGGCACGCCCCAAAACGCTCGCCACTCCGGGATTTCAGGCCGACTCGCACGCCACGATGCCGGCCTCTCTGGCAACGCGCACATGGCCCTGAATGGTGGCACCGTCCCGCGCGCGAACCGACCGCAAGCCTGCCAATTGCAGAGCCGCTTCGTAACGACTCGACAGATCGTCGTCCCCAATCACGTTGATGGGTCGTTCGGCGCTCACCTTCTCCGCCGCCAGTGCGCTCGCGACCTCCACGCCAATCAGGATGCCCGAAAGATAGTCGGGCAATCCGGCCGGCGGCACTTCCCCCGTCAGCCCCGCCGTACGCGCCGCGAAGATCACGTGCGTCGCCTGCGCTAACTGAGCCAATCCGAGCTTTGCGCCGCGGACGAAAGCCTCTTTATCGCTGCCACCGAACTCCATCAGCCGGCCAAGAATGCCGTGCTTCGTGAGCAGGCCGTACAGTTCCCCGGTCATATAGGTCGCGAAGCGCGTGATCCGCGACTGTTCATCGACGAAGGCCCATTTGCTGTGCGTGCCGGGCAAGACGCACACGCTGTCCGGCGCCACGTCGGCGCCCCAGATCTGCGTTTCCTCGCCCCGCATGACGTCGTACATCGTCGTCTTCGAGCCGCAGCGCAGGCCGGGAATGATGTGCATGTCGACGCGGTTCGAAATCTGCAGTGTCGTGAGCGCGCGCGCCGCAGTGGCCGGCGTCGCCGGGCAGTCGAGATAAGGCGCTTCCACCCAGCCTTGCCGGCTGCCGATCATTCCGCTGGCCACGATGGGGCAGCCGAAATTTTCAATCCAGTCGCTGCAGATCGCATGCAGTGACGCCTCGAATTGCCGGTCCTTCACCGACATCACGCCTCCCGCGGCGCTTCGCGCCTCGATGACTGCACCTTCTTCCGATACGAGTACGGCGCGCAGACTCGACGTCCCCCAATCGAGACTAATGAACGATGGCTTCATACTATGCAATCCTTATTAATTTACAGATTAAAAATTTCCCGGTCTTTACGACGCAGCGCGGATCGACTCAATCGCGCTGCGCCGGCTTCGTCTCTATACGACAGGCTTCTTGCGAATGTGCTGCCACAATTTTTCGTTGGGTTCGATACCGAGTCCGGGACCTTCCGGAAGGTGGAACGCACCGTCTGCGCAACGCATGGTCGTCTCGACGTATTGCAGGTTGTGATCGAAAACCGAATGCTGGTATTCGTGCATCGGCGCATTCGGAAGCGCGGCCGTTGCATGCAGGCTCGCCGCCTGGAAGATGCCGACGCCAATGCTCGCGTGCGGAATCACCTTCATATGGAACGCGTTGGCCATCCGCGCAATCTGCATGAACTGGCTGATGCCGATGTGTCCCATCTCCGGCTGGACGATCGACATCGATCGGCGTTCCAGACGCGGACGATATTCGAAGACCGTGCGCCACTCCTCACCCAGCGCGAGCGGCACGCGGATATTCGCGCCCACGTGCGTCTGGCCTTCGATATCCTCGGGCTGCACCGGCGCCTCGACGAAATACGGTCGATAAGGCGTGAGCCGGTCCACCAGTTGGATGGCCTCCTGCGCCGTGAATTTCCAGTGCAGATCGACCATCAGCTCCACGCCGTCTCCGAGCCCCTCGCGAAGCGCACGCATTTCGTCGACGATGCCGTCGAAGGACACCGCCGAGTGATACTTGAATGCGTTGAACCCCTTGGTTACGAAGGTGCGCGCCAGCGCGACGCGCTCATCCAGCGACCTGCCCGGCAGCCCCGAGACATAGGCGGGAATCGTGGACCGGCGCTGACCGCCGATGAGCTTGACCACGGGCTGTCCAACCAGCTTCCCGAACAGGTCCCAGATCGCGATGTCCACGCCGGCGATGGAGTCGACGTAGAAGCCGCCGAAGAATCCCCGCACCCGCATCATGTCGTACAGGTCTTCCTGGATCACCACGGCGTCGCGCGGATCGCGTCCGATCACTGCAGGTCCGAGCACGTCGTCGATGATCGCGGTCACGGCTTCCGGCGCCACGATTCCGTAGGTCTCGCCCCAGCCGACCGTGCCGTCGTCGGCGGTCAGCTTGATGAGCACCGACATGTCGGTGGTCGGGTAGATCGTGCCATTGCCTTTGCGGATCAGGTAGCCGCGGCTATTGACCTGTTCGTCCTTGCCGAGCCCGCCGAGGTAAGGCACGTCGCGCGGAATCGAAACGATGAAGGTCTCGACTGAGGCTATTTTGGGTGCGGTATTCATATCGATTGCCGGGTCGTGAATCAGGAGGCGGAAACGCGCAAGCCGCTGCCGTCGAACAAATGCAGTTCGTCGTCGATGAAGGCGAGGCCCACGGTGTCGCCCTTCGCGCAGGTCGTCGCACCGTCTAGCTTCACCATGACCGTTCCAACGGCCGTCTTCACGTAGACGAACGTCTCGCTGCCCAGTCGCTCGGCCAGATTGACTTCGCCGGTCAGGGCCGCGTCTTGCGTCGCGACGACGCGCGTGTGTTCGGGCCGCACGCCGAGCGTCAGGGTCCGGTCCGAGATGTGCTTCGTCGTCGGCACGCGCAGGCGACCGGCAGGCAGATCGACTTCGACCGAATGCGAATCGAGCGGCCTGGCCGTCACTTCGATGAAGTTCATTTTCGGCGAGCCGATGAAGCCCGCGACAAAGCGGTTTGCCGGATGGTGATACAGGTCCAGCGGACGCCCCACCTGTTCGATCTTGCCGTCGCGCAAGACGACAATCTTGTCCGCCAGCGTCATCGCTTCGACCTGATCGTGCGTCACGTACACGAAGGTCGTGCCGACCTCTTCCTTGATGCGCGCGAGTTCGAGCCGCATTTCGACGCGCAGCGCCGCGTCGAGGTTGGACAGCGGTTCGTCAAACAGGAACAGCGAGGGCTCGCGCACGATCGCGCGGCCGATGGCCACGCGCTGACGCTGGCCGCCTGAGAGATCCTTCGGCCTTCTGGCGAGAAGGTGCTCGATCTGCAGAATGCGCGCGCTCTCCTGCACCTTAGCTTCGATGCGCGCCTTGGGCACGTTCGCCATCCGCAGCCCGAAGCCCATGTTTTCCGCGACGCTCATGTGCGGATACAGCGCGTACGACTGAAACACCATCGCGATGCCGCGCTTCGCGGGCTGCAACGCGGTCACGTCCTTTCCGCCGATCGAGATCTGGCCGGACGTGCTTTCCTCGAGACCTGCGATCAGTCGCAGCAACGTGGACTTCCCGCAACCGGAGGGTCCGACGAACACGCAGAACTCGCCGTCGGCGACCTGCAGATCCACGTTGTGAATGACCGACGCGTCGCCGAACGACTTGTGAACCTGACGCAATTCAAGCTGTGCCATGGATTCCGCCTCCGATGGTGGAAAGCATTTGCTGAGGAATCAGAAGATCTTCGATGTCGTGCAGGAAGGCGTCGACATCGGCCGCGTCGGCGGCATCGAGCAACGGACCGGCCGCACGCTGCAGGCGGCACTGAATCAAGCCACGACGATGCAGCACGTACTTGGTCAGCGACCAGCGGAACACGGCTTGCACGTTCAGAATCGGCAGCATGCGCGTGAACAGTTCGCGCACCTGATCGCTCCGGCCCGCACGGTGCGCCTTGAACAGTTCGACATGCACTTCCGCGAGTTCGACCGCCGGCATGGTGCCGCACGCGCCGCGCCGCAATTCGTCGGTGATGTAGCGTCCACCCGCGCCGCCGAACACGCCGCGCAACGTCTCAGGCGCGCTGCGCTTGATGACCGTCAGGCGCTGGCCGCTCGGCAGCGTCTCTTCCTTGATGTACTGGATCGAAGGCACCGCGTTCAGAATCTCGAGCAGCACTTCGGGATCGAGACCGGCGCCGACGGGTGCCGGCACGTTCTGCAGCATGATGGGCGTGTCGGGGACAGCTTGCGCGACACGGCTGAAAAATTCGATCTGCGCTTGCGCTGTCTTGCGCCCCGGCGGGACGGCGATCATCAGCGCCGCCGCGCCGCCCTTCGCCGCCGCGTGGGCGATCCGAATGGTGACTTCGGCGTCGGTACTGGAACAGCCGGCGACCAACGGCATACGGCCGTCGATTTCGTCGAGCACGGCATCGGTGAGCATGACGCGCTCGTCGGCGCTCAACTGCCCGAACTCGCTGGCGACGCCAGGATACGTGATGCCATCCACGCCGGCCGTCACGAGGTAGCGCACCAGATTGCGCAGGCTGGCGACGTCGGGGCTCCCGTTCTCCAGGAACGGGGTGGGCAATACGGGAAAGACGCCGGCCAGACTGCGGTGGGCGATCGTCATCGTCATTTCTTGTTCTCCACGATTTGCAGGGGGGGAAGTCCCCACGAAGTCCGAATATGGTTCGAAAGCAGCGCACTGGCGGCCAACGACGTCAAGCCGCCATCGAGCGGAAGGTCCACACCCGTGATGAACGACGACTCGTCGCTCGCCAGAAACACGGCCGCATTGGCGATGTCGGCGGGCTCGCCGAGTCGCCCGAGCGGATAGCTCTGCGCGACGGCGGCGAGATCGGCGGCGCTGAGCCCCTGCGCCGTGCGCTCCGTCACGATGAACGCCGGCGAGATCGCGTTGCAGCGCACGCGCTGGATGCCGAACTCCACGGCGATCTGCTTCGTCAGCGCGTGCACCCCGCCTTTGGCCGCGGTATACGCTGCGAGGCCCGGGTTAGCCACGATCTGGTTGACCGACGCGAGGTTGATGATCGATCCGCCGCCGCGCGCCGCCATTTCCGGCAGCGCGGCGCGGCAAAAGCGAAACGTGGCCGTCAACGCCGAGTCGATCGTGCTGGCCCAGCCTTCGTCGGTCTCGTTCACGATGCTGGCGCCCGCGTAGCGTACGGCGTTGTTGACGAGAATATCGAGGCCGCCGAAACGCTCTTTCGCCGCGTAAATCGCTTCATCCACGGTCGATTGCGCGTGCGCGTCGAGGCACAGCATGCAGACACGATCGGGCGGCAGTCCGGCGACCGCGCGCCGTGCGCTCTCCGGCGAAAGCTCCACCGCCACGACCTTTGCCCCTTCCGCCACGAAGCGTTCGAGAATCGCGCGGCCGATGCCTTGACCCGCGCCCGTCACGATCGCCACTTTGTTCGCGAGTCTCATGATTTCACGGCTCCAGCGGTCAGGCCTTTGATGAAGTAGCGCTGCAGGAAGGCGAAGCCCAGCACGACCGGCAACGAAATCACGATCGACTCCGCCATCGCGCCGCCCCAGTTCGCACGGCCTTCACCCAGATAGCTCAGCAGCAGTCCCGGGCCGACCGTGCGCAGCTCCGGCGAGGTAATCAGCGTCAGCGAGAACAACAGGTCGTTCCAGGCCCACATGAACGAATACAGCCCAACGGTCACCATCGCGGGAATGGCGAGCGGCAACACGATCCGATGCAGGATGTACATCTCGCTTGCGCCATCCACACGCGCCGCCTCGATGATTTCGCTCGGAATGCTGATGAAGTAGCTGTACAGCATGTAGGTGCCGCTCGGCAGCGCCAGGATGATGTAGGCGATGATCAGCCCGATGCGCGTGTTCAGCAGGTTGGCCCATTGCAGCATCGGGTAGACGCTGATGAGCAGCATTGCGAACGGAAACATCTGCGCCGAAAGCATCATGAACATCAACGGCTTGCGGCCGAAATAACGGAACTTCGCGAAGCTGTAGGCCGCGTAGGTCGACAGCATGACCGTCAGCAACGAGCCGCCGCCCGCCGTGATCAGGCTGTTGCGCAACTGCATCAAGGTTTCGCTGTGGCCGAACAGCGCGCGATAGTTTTCGAGCGTCGGCACGTGCGGCAGAATAGAAGGAATCCGAACGAATACCTCGCCTTCCGGCTTGATCGACGTGAGCACCATCCAGATGATCGGCAGAAACAGAAAGCCGCCTATCGCGAGCAACATCACCGTAAATCCCGAGCGTGCCCGCCAGTTGTTGAGAAGCAACATGCCTAGTTCTCCCGCTTGAACAGAATGCGCAGATAGAAGATCGACGGGATCGCAATGGTCAGGAACCACAGCACGCCGATCGCGCATGCACTACCGATATCCCAGTTCTGGAACGCCTCTTTGTAGACTTCGATGGACAGCATCGTCGTGGCCTTGACCGGACCGCCCTGCGTGAGCGCGTAAATCACGTCGAAGGCCTGCAGGTTGCTCATGGCGCCGAGGATCGTCACGATGATGATGGTCGGCGCGAGGTGGGGCAGCACGACGTAGCGGAACACCGCGAAGTTTTCGCAGCCGTCCACGCGCGCCGCGTCCATCTGGTCCTGCGAGACGCCTTGCAGTCCCGCCAGGAAAAAAGCCATGAAGAGCGGCACCGAAACCCAGACGCGCGTGAGGATCACGGCCGCCATGGCCGAGTGCGCTTCGGCAAGCCAGGGCACCGGGTCATGGATGATGCCCAGTTGCAGCAGGATCGCATTGAGAATGCCGTACTGACCGTTGAAGATCCACGCCGCCAGAAACGCCGTGACAGTCGAAGGCAGGACCCAGGGCAACAGCGAAAGCGCGCGCAGCACCGCCTTGCCGCGGAACGACTGGTTGAGCACGACGGCCCACGCGAGCCCGAGGACGAGCGTGATGCTGGTGGTCAGCACGACGAAGATCAGCGTGTTGAACCAGATCGACAGTGTGTCGGGGTTGCTCAGCAGCCTTTTGAAATTCTTCAGTCCGATGAAGCTCGGCTCGTCCATCTCGATCGTATAACGATAGAACGAGAGCTTCAGCGATTGAAGAAACGGAATCAGGATGACGACGAAGAAGGCGATCAGCGAAGGCAGCGCGAAGGCGAATCCAACTCTTCGTTCGTGCGACTTCAGTGATCGGCGCTGCTTCGCGGTCCGCACATCGGACTGCGTCGTGGGTAAGCTAGCCATGTTCGTTAAAACCGGTTTCGGTTTAGGGGAAAGCCGCGGCGATTAACCGTGGAAAATACGCGCGGGCACGCATGCATTCGCGGCGAGACCGGACGTGCCGATCCGGCTCGCCGCCCGCTCATTCGATGGCCGCGCTCAGCCGTTTGCTCATAGCGTCGATGGCTTCAGCCGGCGACTTCTGTCCCAGCACAGCCGCTTGCACCTGCTCGCCGACGATGACCGTGAGGTCGGCAACGTTCGGGAAAACCGCCAGTTCGTCGCGCGTGGCATTGCGTGCATTCCTGGTCCAGTTCGCGACATAAGGGTCGCCGGACAGTTTGGCAATCGCGCTGCGTGTCACGGGAAAGAGGCCAACCTGACGGAAGTACTCGAGTTGCGGCTCGTCGGTCAGGCTAATGTAGGACACGAATTGGGCTGGCGCCGACTTCGCATCGAAACTTTGCTTGTCAGCGGCAAAACTGCCGAACAAATGCCCCCAGGCAAACGAGCGCGGCACATCGCCCTGTTTCAGGACCGGCGTTGCAACCGACAGTACGTTAGCGTCGAAGGCCGCACCCTTGCCCGAGTTGTCTCGGGCAAAACCGCGTGCTAGCGGCGCGTCCTGATAGAAGGCGCAGCGGTTCTGCGCGAACAGGCGGCGGGCGTCGTAGCGGTCCGTGTCTTTCGCGGCCAGGCGATCCTTCACGAGATTGGTCATGAATTCGAGGGTATGCACGGCAGCGGGGCTGTTGACGACGACCTGACCCTGATCGTTGAAGATGTGGCCGCCGAAGGTCCACAACCATGTCTGGAAGTCCCCCACCACCGACGCGTTGTCCTTGGTGGACATGGCGTACGGCACCGACTCCGGAAACTTCGCCTTGATCGCCTTGAGCGCTTCGAGGAACGCATCGATCGTGACAGGCGGCTGGGCAATGCCCGCCTCCTTCAGCATGGACGCATTGGCGACCATGGCGATCGAACCCATGGTCCACGGCATGCCGACCTGCTTACCCCTGAATTGCCCCAACCGCAGAATGCCCGGATCGATCACCTTTTCCAGCGCCGCCTTGCCGAAGACGTCGTTGAAGTCGACCATCTTGCCCGTGCCGCCGAATTGCGGCAGCCATTGCAAGGTCAGTTGGGCCACGTCGACAGGCTGGTGCGCGCGCAGTCGCAGGAAAAGATTTTGCTGCATCTGCGCATAAGGGAATCCCACGACATTCATGGACGCACTGGGGTCGCTCTGCTCGAACTGCTGGAACATCTTCGCGATCGTGGCCTTGCTGGCCGCCTCGTCCTGGGTCCAGCCCACGTAGGTGAAACTCCCGTTCGTGGCAGCTCTCAGCAGCGCGGGCGCCAAAACAGACGAAGCGGCCACCATGGAAATGAATTTGCGTCGGGTAAGCACAGTTTCCGTCTCCTTGTTTCTATAATTGGAACTTGTGAATCCATCATAGCACGACGTTTTTAAAAGTTCCACCCAATAGAACAAATATCGCCTGAGGCAGGCTTGCGCGTACAATGCCCTCAGGAGATACGTTCCAGCGGAACATCAGCGCACTAATTACGCCAGGGGCGAAAAAAACTTGACAAAAGCGAAACGAAAACTCGTGGAAACCGCCTCGACGAACGGGGTGGAAACGGAACTGGAGACGGAAGAACCCGCGGTGTTGGTCGCGCCGGAAGAGAAAACCCCGGCGGGCGTCGGGGTGCTCGAAAAGGCGATGTACCTGCTGAACATCGTCTCGCAGGCTCCGGCGCCGATGACCTTCACCCAATTGCTGCGCGCCTGCGGCCTGCCCAAAGGCACGCTGCACCGCATCCTGACCACGCTCCAGCGCGAGGGTCTGCTGCGCCACGACGCCTACAGCAAGACGTTCCGCCTCGGGCTGCGCTTTCTGGAACTCGCGCACGAGGTCTGGAGCGACTTCGACCTGCGGATCGCCGCACAGGACGAGCTCGTCGTGCTGCGCGATCTGGTCGGCGAGGCGGTGCATCTGGCCATTCTGGACGGCAACAGCGCCGTGGTCATCGCAAGCGAAGACGCGCGCCAGACGGGCCGCGTCGTGCTGGGCGTGGGCATGCGCCTGCCGCTGCACGCCAGCGCGGTCGGCAAGGCCATCGCCGCTTACCTCGACCCCCGCCAGCAGCAGGATCTGCTGAGTTCGATCACGCTGAATACGTTCGGGCCGCGCACGATCACGTCGGTCGACGCCCTGCGCAGCGAGCTCGACCTCACGCGCTCGCGCGGCTACGCGCTGGCCAACCAGGAAAGCTCGGACGACTCGGTGGCGCTCGCGGCGCCGATTTTCGACTTCGAGGGCCGGCCGATCGGCGCGGTGGCGGTCTCCGGCACGGCAGGCCGGCTCGACGCGACCCGCGCGCACAACCTGTCGGCAGCCGTCATGGGGGCGGCGCGCAAGATCTCGCACAACTCGGGCGGCCGGTCGATGTCGCTGTCGGCGAAAAGCCAGCCGCCCGCGCTGGCAAACGCGGACGTCCACTGCGTGAGCCAGGTGCCGGCGCTGCTCGGCGAGGCGCCCATGTGGTCGCCGCGCGACGACGCGCTTTACTGGGTCGACATCCTGACGCCAACGATCCATCGATTCGACGCGGCAAGCCAAACCAGCACGGAGACAAAGCTCGGTTCGATGCTGAGCCTGGTGATTCCGAAGGCAACGGGCGGACTGCTTATCGCGACGCCCGGCGGCCTGATGACGGTTGATGGCGCCGGAAATCTGACGCGCTTTTCCCATCCCGAATTCGACCGGCCCGGCAATCGGTACAACGACGGCAAATGCGACCGCATGGGCCGCCTGTGGGTCGGCACCATGGACATGGGCACGGCGGCAAACCGCGGCAGCCTGTTCAGGGTGGACGCCGACGGCTCCTGGAAGAAGATGGATACCGGCTTCACGGTATCGAACGGCCTGGGCTGGAATCCTGACAATACGCTGATGTACTTCACGGATTCGCACCGCAAGACTGTCTACCAGTATGACTTTGACCTGATCAGCGGAACAATTGGCAATCGCCGTCCGTTTATCACGCTGGACTCGTCAGCTGGCGCGCCGGACGGACTGACGGTCGACGCGGACGGATGCCTGTGGGTTGCCATGTGGGACGACTGGTGCGTGGCGCGATTCGATCCCGAGGGCCGCGAAATGACGCGCATCCGCATGCCGGTGCCGCGCCCCACGAGTTGCTGTTTCGGCGGCCAGAATCTCGACGTGCTCTACGTCACGAGCGCACGGGTGCGGCTCACCGAAGACCTGCTGAACAGCGCTCCGCTGTCCGGCTCGCTCTTCGCGGTCAATGTCCCCGGAGTGCGCGGGCTGCCCGAGACGACGTTCGCCGGCTAACACCCCCTCCTCGCATCAGCGAAAAACGTCGCCGGCACCGCGCCCGGCGACGCCTCCCCTCCCCAAACGCCCGTTCAAGCCCCACCCTCGGAAAATCCGGGGCCGGCGCCGCTCGCCCGCCCCGGAAGCCGCTTTCGCCCCGTTCCCGACGATTCGATTGATGCCGAATTGCAACACAATCCCTGGGGCTATCCCGAATCCGCAATAAAACGTCTTGCATAAGTTCCATCAAATGGTAGTCTCACGTTATCAGTTCCAACTAACGGAACTTAACGAGGAGACGGAGAATTATGAAAAGAAAGTTGGTCGTGGCCGCTTTGACGGTGATGGGCACAAACGCGGCGATGGCCCAGTCATCGGTGACGCTGTATGGACTTGCCGACCTCGAAGTCGGCAAGTACGACGGCAGCAATGCCATCCGGATGAATACCGGGGCAACCAGCTTCTGGGGTTTGAAAGGCGTCGAGGATCTGGGCGGCGGCTACCGGGCGATCTTCCAGCTCGAACAGCAGTTCAATCCGAACAACGGCACCTTCTACAACTCGAGTTCGTTCTTCAGCGGCCGCTCTACCGTCGGGCTCGAGGGCTGGTTCGGTCACCTCGCGTTGGGCCGCGACGTCAACGCGAGCCACTACGCCGAAGTGTCGGCCGACCCGTTCGGTCAGAACGGCCTGGCGTCGGGCTACGGCGCGCGAGGCGGCATTTCGGAGGCCAATGGCGGCCCCGGCCAGATCGATACCGTGCGGACGAACAACTCCGCCAACTACATGTACAAGTGGGCTAACGTGACGTTTCGCGCCCAGGTCGCGGCTCGCGACTCGGCGGTGACCGGCAACAACATTCCGTATTCGACCTCGATCGTCTACGAGGATCCGAAGCTCAAGCTCGCTGCCTCGTTCATCCGTCCGCAGGGCGATAACGCTCACTGGGCCTACACGTCGGGGCAGTACGACTTCGGTATCGCGCGCCTCTATGCCGGCTATGGTTTTGGCCAGAACACGTTCAGCCAGGAGATGCACAACCAGATGGTCGGCATCAACATCCCCCTGGGCCCCGCGCAGCAGATCCTGTCGACCTTCAGCCACACGACCGCCAACGGCCGGACCATTCAATGCCGTAGCGTGCTGGGCTATTTCTACTTCCTGTCCAAAGCGACGAGCGTCTACGCCGACGTCGTCTACGACACCCAGTCGGGCCACTTCACATACGGCACCACCACGGGGTGGGAGCAAACGGGCACGTCGACCAACGGCCTGGGTTACACGGTCGGTCTGCGCCACGCGTTCTGATCCGCCCAGGCGCGACAGCGGGTCGCGCGGACAACCGGCTTTGCGTTTCGCTTAGTTGTCCTGCAAGTACGGCGGTCGGTCGGCGAAGCGATGGTTCAGGCGAATTCTTCCCCGCAGATGCCTGGATCGCACGCTTCGCTGACTGCCGTTTTGCTGGCCCGGGAGGGCGGGCCAGCCTTTTCCCCGCTTGATTGCGAGAGTTCGAATTCGTATCGCTCACGACCTTGCCTGCCGAGCCCCGGGTCGTGCGTCACCCGGCCAGGACGTTAATCAGACTAAAGGGACACCATGTTGCACAACATCACCATACGGGGTGGTCTGACGCTGGTCATCGGCGTGCTGGTCGCGTTTCTTCTTACCGTGATCGGCATTGGCTATGGTGCGCTCGAACTCGCGAGCCATGGCCTCGAAGACGTGCAGCGCAACTCGGCGGCGTTGACGCATCTGAATGCCAGTTCGACGAAGCTTCTCCAGGTACGTCTCGCGCTAGGCAGCTACAAAACCTTGTTCAGCGCCGGCGCGCAAACCGACGATCTGTTGCCCGCGGCACACCGGCTGCTGGTCGAATCGAACAACGAATTCCGTACCTACGCAGCAGGCCCCTTCAGCAGCGACGACGAAGCGCGGCTCGTTCAGGCGGTGGCGACCGCGCGTGCCGCGCTGGTCGAGCACGGTATCGAACCGGAATTCGAAGCGCTTGCCAACAATGACTTCAACACCTTCCGCAGTGTCCAGGGCGAAGCCACCAGCGGCTACTACGCGACCTACACGAACGCGATCGATGCGCTCAAAGCACTGGAATCCCGCAACCAGCAGAGCGAGGCCGAAAACGCCGCCGCGCGATTCCACGTTGCCACCCTGTTGTTCGCCGCGATCGGCGTGCTGGCCATGGTGATCGGCGTGCTGGCGCGCGTCGGCATCTCCGTTGCGGTCATCACGCCGGTCAACCAGACCATTCGCCACTTTCAACACATCGCCGCGGGGGATTTGTCGATCGTGGTCCCGATCCGCTCGCGCAACGAGATGGGCCAGTTGCTCACCGCCCTGACGCAGATGCGCGATGCCTTGATCGACACGGTATCGAAGGTGCGCGGCAGCACGGGCTCGATAGCCCGGGGGGCCAACGAGATTGCCCTCGGCAATGCCGACCTGTCGCGCCGGACCGTACAACAGGCCACGGCGCTGGAGCAGACCGCGGCCAGCATGGAGGAATTGTCGGCGACCGTGAAGCAGAATGCCGACAACGCCCAGCAAGCCAACCGCCTGGCCCTCGGCGCGCTCGAAACGGTGACGCGCGGCGGCACCGTGGTGGGCCGGGTGACCGAGACGATGGACGGCATCACAGCCTCGTCACGCAAGGTCGCGGAGATTATCGGCATGATCGAGGGTATCGCCTTCCAGACCAACATTCTCGCGTTGAACGCTGCCGTTGAAGCGGCGCGGGCGGGCGAGCAGGGGCGGGGCTTCGCGGTCGTCGCTTCGGAGGTACGCAGCCTCGCGCAACGCTCCGGTGCGGCTGCGAAGGAAATCAAGGAATTGATCGGCGAATCGGTCGCGAAGGTGGGACAGGGCGCATCGCTCGTGGCGGAAGCAGGCAAGACGATGCGCGAGGCGATGTACGCTGTGGAGCGCGTGACCGGCATCATGGGTGAGATCGAAACGGCGGCGCTCGAACAGAGCGAGGGCATTGCCCAGGTCAACAAGGCGATTACCCAGATCGACGAGGTGACCCAGCACAACGCGGCGCTCGTGGAAGAGGCCGCGGCTGCCGCAAAGTCGCTGGAAGAACAGGCCGCCGTGCTCAGAGACGCGGTGGCAGTGTTCCAGCTAGACGAGAGCAAGCAAGCGGCGGTGGGTAGCGGTCGTGCTCCCGGTGCCATTCGCCGTGAGGGGGCAGCAACGGGTCACGTAATCGACCGGCCATGCAGCAGCACCGGCAGAAAAAGCGCTCAGGAAAAACCGCCAGATTCCGCACGAAAATAACAAATTACCCCATGCAAAGGCTCGAATCGCTCCAGCGACCAGCTCGCAGACCGGGGGCTTTGTGCGCCCGACTCCCCTCGCGTCAGGTCACGCCGGGAATCCCGTCGAGCTCTTGCTGAAGCTCGGCGCACCACTCCCGCAGGCGATGAGTCTGCGCCTTGGCAGGAAACATCAGGTGCACTGGCCATTCGGGCAACCGCCAATCGGGAAGAAGCCGGACGAGTCGTCCATCACGGATGTCTTGATCGACAGCGTATCGATGAATCAGTCCCACGCCAGCACCAGAGAGAAGCACCTCGCGGTGCCCAATGATCTGGTCAATCTTCAGGCGCGGTGTCACCCTGACTTTCTGCTTGCGGCCACGACGTTCAAACTCGACATCGTCACGGCCCAGAGATCCCGAGAACGCCACCCACGGCAACGTCTGCAAGTCTGCGGGTCGCGCAACCGGTCGCTTCAAATACCGTGGATGACCCACCACGACTTCTTCCAGCATAGCAAGGCGTCTTGCGAAAAGGGATGAATCCGCTAGCTGACCAATACGGATCGCGACGTCGAACCCCTCGCTGATCAGATCGCTCTCACTGTCGGTCAGGCAAAGCTCCAACGTCGCCTTCGGGTGTCAACGACGAGGTGCGCTGATTGCGCGAATCGCCATTGCGGCTGACGTGGCGTTCCCGGAGGCACTCAAGATTGTAATGCCGTGGCTCACGCCCATCCCGCTCGCGTATCACGTCCTGATAGAACTGAATCAGCAGGCACCCAAGGGATGCGTTGGCCCTATTGGTCGCCGTGGTCGACAAACGGCGGATTGCCGTTTCCCAGTTGCGTGAGAGCTTGGAAAAGATAGCGTGGGCTGACCCGGCGCTAAAAGATGACCTCAAGTTCCAGGCGCTCGAGGACTTTGTCCACAAACGTTAAGAGCATCGACGCCCGGGCCGCAAATGTGGTGAGGGCGTACGACAGCGGGCCTCCAATGCCCGCTGTCCGATGCAGCCCTATATCTCAAGTTGTAAAGCATGTCTGTGAGTGCCCTGCTCACCTGGGCACGCGGCCCTAACAAGGCCGTCCCTCCCAAAGCTCGCCAGCACAATGGCTTTTTGGACGGATTGCCCCCTTCCGCCAAATTCCTTCCCGCGCCTCACAAGTCAGAAGACGATGCTCTTCGCCCCAACTATCAGACCCTAAAATAATCCGCAGGCGTGTGTCGTATTCAGCCGAGGTCTCTCAAGAAAATGCGTCAGCTTCAGCCTGTAAAACCCTTAGAAATTGTGCAGCGCACTGCAAATTTTGCCCTTCCCGCAGACTTTTTTGTCTCTGAACGGGGCTTTCGGCGCTCCCGCAGACTTTAGTGTGCGCCGATAACCCGTCAAATTCGACTTGACAGTATATCTTTCGATATATATCTTAAGATATGTTTTACGACAAACGGAGTATCGGTCATGCGTAACCACCCACATCACGATCATTCATCCTGGCACGATCACCGGGCCCATGTTGAACGCTTTTCATGGCAGGCGCTGCATTCGTTCTGGCACGCCATCGGCCGCCATCATCACCGGCGCGGCGGTGGCCCGTTTGGCGGTGGGGGGCCGTTCGGGGGCGGCCCTGGCGGCTTCGGCGGCGAGGGCGACGGCTTTCCGCGCGGCCGCCGCTTCACGTCAGAGGACCTGCAACTGCTTCTGCTCGGGCTGCTCGCGGAACGTCCGAGCCACGGCTACGAACTCATCCGCGCGCTGGACGCGCGCTCGAACGGCTTTTATTCGCCGAGTCCCGGCATGGTGTATCCGGCGCTTACGTTTCTTGAAGAAGTCGGTCACGTCACCGTCGAAGTCGAGGGCAACCGCAAGCGCTACGCGTTGTCGGAAAGCGGCCAGCAGTACCTCGGCGAAAACCGCGAGCGCGTCGATCTGATGCTCGCGAAGCTCACTCATATCGGACGCAAGATGGATTCGGTGCGCCGTGCGTTTGCGGGTGAAGAACCCGCCGATCCGTCCGAAGGTGGCTGGGTGCCCGAACTCATCGCGGCGCGCCGCGCACTGAAAAACGCGCTGGTGCTGCGCACGGCCGCGTCGCCCGACGAACAGCGCCGAATCGCCGCAATCCTCGCGCGCGCCACGGCCGAAATTGAAGGCAAAACCGGCAGCGCGCCTTGAGCGCCGCGCCGGCCTCTCATTTGAACGGAGAACCTCGCATGCTGAATACGAGTGCCGATCTGGCGGTGGTGCGCGTGCGCCATCCGCTGAAGTTCCGACTGCTACAGGTGTCGCGGGTCGAACCGCTGACGCCGCATCTGGTGCGCATCACGCTGACGGGCGAAGACCTGCGCGACTTCACGTCCGCATCGTTCGACGATCACATCAAGGTGTTTTTCCCCGCACCGGGCGCAGACAGGCCGTTGCTGCCTGTTGCGGGCCCCGACGGCCCGGTGTTCTCCGAAGGCCAGCCGCGTCCGGTCGCACGCGACTACACGCCGCGCCGCTTCGACCGCGAAGCAGGCGAGCTTGTTATCGACTTCGTGCTTCACGCGGTCGGGCCGGCTTCGAGCTGGGCGCGCACGGCGCGTGTCGGCCAGCATCTGGGCGTCGGCGGTCCGCGTGGCTCGTTTGTGATTCCGCAGGGTTTCGACTGGCATCTGCTGATCGGCGACGAAACTGCGTTGCCCGCGATCGGCCGTCGCCTCGAAGAACTGCCCGCCGGCACGCGCGTCGCTGCGGTGCTGGAAGTACGCGATCCGTCGGCGCGCATCGACTTCACGACGGAGGCCGATCTGTACACCGTGTGGTGCTATCCGGACGATGGCGAAAGCACGCTGCTGGATGTCGTGCGCGAAACGTTCCTGCCGGAGGGCGAAGGTTACGTGTGGGCAGCCGGCGAATCGGCCGCGATCCGCGCAGTGCGCCAGTACCTCACGACTGAACGTGATGTCGACAAAACGCGCATCCGTGCAGCCAGCTACTGGAAACGCGGCGCGGCGGCCGTGCATGAATCGATCGACGACTGACGGTTCGCGATACGGCTCGTGCAACTACAACGATGACGGTGCCCGCCGCCGTCGTTCATAACAACGACAGGAAAACAGGACGTCATCGATGAATCCCTTGACCCCAACCCGTGAACGCCGCTTGCTGTGGCTTCTGGCGTTGACGCAGTTCACCATCATCATGGACTTCATGGTGATGATGCCGCTCGGCCCGCAGATCATGCATGCGTTCACGATCACGCCGGCCGCGTTCGCCACCGCCGTCTCCGCCTATTCGTGGTGCTCCGGGCTCTCCGGGCTGCTTGCCGCGACGTATATCGACCGCTTCGACCGGCGGCGGCTGCTGCTGTATGTCTATGCGCTCTTCGCGTTGTCGAATCTTGCATGCGCGCTGGCGGGCAGTTTCACGCTGCTGCTGGTCGCACGCGCTTTCGCCGGCCTGACGGGTGGCGTGCTCGGCTCGGTCATCATGGCGATCGTGACGGACGTCATTCCGCCCGCGCGACGCGGCGCCGCGACCGGCACGATTATGACCGCGTTCTCGCTCGCCGCGATTGCGGGTGTGCCTGCAGGCGTGATGCTCGGCGCGCACTTCACGTGGGCCGCGCCGTTCGTGCTGCTGGTCGCGCTGTCGGTCGCGATCTGGCTGGCGTGCTCGCGCATCGTGCCGTCGCTGTCTGAACACCTCGCACGCGGCACACCACCGCTGAACGAAGTGCTGCCCGCGCTCGGCCGGCTGCTCGTGTTACCGCGGCATCTGAACGCGTTCGCGCTGACATTCATGATGATGGTTTCGCAGATGATGGTGATCCCGTTCATCTCGCCAATGCTGGTCGCGAATCACGGCGTCGAGCCCGCGCATCTGTCGTGGATCTACATGGCGGGCGGCGCAGCGACGTTCTTCACGTCCCGCGCGATCGGCCGTCTTGCCGACCGCTACGGGCGGCGCGTCATGTTCCGCGTTTTCGCCGTACTTTCGGTGCTGCCGGTGCTGTTCGTAACGCATCTGCCGGCGTTGCCTTTCTTCATCGTCGTGCCATTCTTCGCGGTGTTCATGGTCGCGGTGTCCGGGCGGATGGTGCCGATGCAGGCGCTGATGACAACCGTTCCCGCGCCTTCTCAGCGCGGCGCATTCCTGAGCGCGAACAGCGCCGTGATGGCGCTTGGCACGGGCTGCGGCGCGTGGCTCGGCGGCCTGATGCTGTCGATCACGCCGGCCGGCCATATCGACGGTTACGGCACGAATGGCTGGGCTGCGGTTGCGCTGGTGCTGCTGGCATTTGCGTGGATCAGCCGCGTGAAGGCCGCTGACGAGGAGGTTTCGCCGGCGGATCGGAAAGATGTCGGCGTGCCGGTAAGCCGGTCGCCGGGTTAGCGAGCGCGATGTAGCCAGGCGTGGTCAGCCGGCGTCCCTGTCCTTGCGATACAGCTTGATCACCGCCGAGAAGTCCAGCCTGCCTGCGCCCTGCGTGCTCATCGTCTGATACAGCTGCTGCGCGAGCGCGCCGAGGTAGACGGGCTGGCGGGCGAACTTCGCGGCGTCGGTGGCAAGGCCGAGATCCTTCAGCATCAGGTCTGTGCCGAAGCCGCCGGTATAGCCGCGCGATGAAGGCGCCGTTTCGATCAGACCCGGGAACGGGTTATACGTATCCGAGCTCCAGCAGCGCCCCGTCGATGTATTGATGATGCTGCCCAACACCTTCGGATCGATGCCGAGCGCTTCGCCGAGCGACATCGCTTCCGCGACGCCAGCCATCGTGATGCCGAGCACGAGGTTGTTGCAGATCTTCGCGACCTGCCCCGTGCCGGTATCGCCGCAATGCACGATGTTCTTGCCCATTGCCGAGAGCACGGGCTTCACGTGCTCGTACGACGCGGCGCTGCCGCCCACCATGAACGTCAGCGTGCCCGCAGCTGCGCCGCCCGTTCCACCCGATACCGGCGCATCGACGAAGGTATTGCCGTGCTTCGTGGCGATTTCGGCGCATGCCTTGACGGTTGCGGGATCGATCGTGCTCGAATCGATGATCGTCACGCCTTTCGGGATGCCGGCGAGCACGCCGTCTTCCGCGGTGAGCACGCTGCGCACATGAGCCGCGGCCGGCAGCATCGTGACCACACATTCGACGTCGGCCACGGCCGCTTTCGCTGAGTCCGCCGCGTGGGCGCCCGCGTCGACAAGCGATTTCACCGCCTCTGCGCTGAGGTCGAACACATTGACGGTATGCCCTGCCTTCAGCAGATTGAGCGCCATCGGTGCGCCCATATTGCCGAGTCCGATGAAACCGATTTTCATGGTGCTGTCTCCGTTGCCTGCATTCAATATCGCGGCCTGCGCGCGCCTAGCGCAGGCTGATCGTGGTGTTGACGCCGTCGTTGACGGTGGCGTCATCGAACCAGCGCGCGGTGACGGTCTTGGTCTGCGTGTAGAACTGCACGACCTGCTTGCCGTACGGGCCAAGATCGCCGAGCTTCGAGCCGCGCGAGCCCGTAAAGCTGAACGAGGGCACGGGCACCGGAATTGGAATGTTGATGCCGACCTGGCCGATATCGATGTCGCTCTGGAATTTGCGCGCCGCCGCGCCGCTCTGCGTGAAGAGACCTACGCCATTACCGAACGGATTGCGATTGACGAGTTCGATGGCATCGTCGAGCGTCGGCACGCTCAGTACGCAAAGCACCGGCCCGAAGATCTCGGTGCGATAGATCTGCATATCGGCTGTGACGTCGGAAAAGATCGTCGGGCCGATGAAGTTGCCCTTCTCGTAACCCGGCACCTTGATGCCGCGACCATCCAGCGCGAGCGTCGCGCCTTCCTTCACACCGGCTTCGATCAGTCCGAGAATGCGTTCCTGCGCGGCGCGCGAGACGACCGGGCCGATGTCCGTGTTCGCTTCGCTGCCGGCATTGACCTTCAATGTTTTCGCCTTTTCGACCAGGTCCGGCAGCCACTGTGCGGACGCGCCCACCAGCACGACCACCGAGGTCGCCATGCAACGCTGGCCGGCCGCGCCAAAACCTGCGCCTGCCAGCGCGTTGAGCGTCTGCTCGCGGTTCGCATCGGGCAGCACGACGGCGTGATTCTTCGCGCCCATCATCGACTGCACGCGCTTGCCATGTTCGCTGCCGAGGCGATACACGTGGGTACCGACAGCCGTCGAGCCGACGAACGAAATCGCCTTGACGAGTTCATGCATACACAACGCATCGACGACTTCCTTGCCGCCGTGCACGACGTTCAATACGCCCTTCGGCACACCGGCTTCAAGCGCGAGTTCGACGAGTTCCATCGTCGACATGGGATCCTGTTCCGAAGGCTTGAGCACGAACGTGTTGCCGCAGACAATCGCCATCGGGAACATCCATAATGGAATCATCGCCGGGAAGTTGAACGGCGTGATACCCACGCATACGCCGATCGGTTGCCGCAGCGTATATGTATCGACGCTGCCCGCGACGTTCTCCGCGAATTCGCCCTGTTGCAGCGTGCCGATCGAACACGCATGCTCGACGACCTCGAGCCCGCGGAAGATATCGCCTTCCGCGTCGGGAATCGTCTTGCCCTGATCCGCGCTCAGTGTCTTCGCGATGCGCGGCATGTGCTCGCGAATCAGCGCCTGATACTTCAGCATGATGCGCATACGCGCACCGGTCGGCGTGTTCTTCCACGTCCTGAACGCCTCGTGCGCGGCACGGATCGCAGCATCGACTTCGCTGACCGTCGCGAACGGTACGCGCGCGAGCACATCCTGCGTCGCGGGGTTGACGATGTCGCGCCATTCAGTCGAGGTCGAGTCGACGAATTCGCCGTTGATCAACAGTTTGACGGTCGCCACGCCGGACGTCCTGCTGGCGAGGGTAGACGGATTTGCGCTCATTCGAAATCTCCTGTGCTTTGGGCTGTTACGTCTGGCCGCAGATGCAGCCCAACAACCATGCGAACGATGAAAGACGGCGATACGTATCGGGTCTGGCGTGTCTGGTGTGTCTAGCGCTTCGAAGCGGGTTCGCGCAGATCAGGGAAATCCTCTTCCCAGTATTCGTCGGGTAGGCGCGCGGGTTCCGCGCCGCGCTCCAGTTCACGTCGGCGTAACTCGACGCGACGGATCTTGCCGGAAATCGTTTTCGGCAGTTCGCTGAACTGCAACCGGCGAATCCGCTTGTAGGGCGCGAGTTTTTCGCGCGAGAACGCGAACACCGCACGCGCCAGTTCCGGACCGGCTTCGTAACCCTGACGCACCGTGACGAACGCTTTCGGCACCGACAGACGCAACGCGTCGGCGCTTGGCACCACCGCCGCTTCGGCGATGGCTTCGTGTTCGATCAGCGCGCTTTCGAGTTCGAACGGGCTCAGGCGGTAGTCGGACGACTTGAACACGTCATCGGAGCGGCCAACGTAGACGTAGTAACCGTCGTCGCGTCGCATCGCGACATCGGACGTGTGATAGAAACCGTTGCGCATCGCCTCCACCGTGGCCTTCTCGTTGTTCGCGTAGCCAGTCATGAGGCCAAGCGGACGCTGGTCCAGCGGCAATACGATTTCGCCTTCGGTCGTGGGTTGATCGTCGGCATCGACGAGTTCGATCCGGTAGCCCGGCAACGGTCGCCCCATCGACCCTGCCACGACCGGTTGACCCGGCGAATTGCCGATCTGGCAGGTCGTTTCGGTCTGGCCGAAGCCATCGCGAATCGTCACGCCCCACGCATGACGCACGCGCTCGATGACCTCGGGATTGAGCGGCTCGCCTGCGCCGACAATCTCGCGCAGCTTGACCGGGTAGGACGCGAGCGGCTCCTGTACGAGCATGCGCCAGACGGTGGGCGGCGCGCACAGGGTGGTGACGTTGTAGCGCACGAGCGCGTTGAGCGTTTCTTTCGGCACGAAGCGCGGCGTGTTGAAAATGAACACGCATGCCCCCGCATTCCACGGCGCAAAGAAGCAGCTCCATGCGTGCTTGGCCCAGCCTGGCGAACTGATGTTCCAGTGCACGTCACCGGGTTGCAGGCCGATCCAGTACATCGTCGAAAGATGGCCCACCGGATAGCTCTGATGCGTATGCTCGACGAGCTTCGGCTTCGATGTCGTGCCTGATGTGAAGTACAGCAGCATCGGATCGGTCGCGCGCGTCGGACCGTCAGGTTCGAACGCTGGCGATGCATCCGCGGCGCGCGCGAGATCGATCCAGCCTTCGCGCGGCGCGCCAACTGAAATACGCGTGAGGCCAGCATCGATTGCATCGAACTTCGCCAGCTCGCCGCTATCGACCACTGCGTACCGCGCGCCGCCGATCTGCACGCGATCGCGCACGTCGTCCGGTGACAGTTGCGTCGTTGCCGGCAATACGATCGCGCCGAGCTTCATCGCCGCGAGCATCACATCCCACAGTTCGACGCGGTTCGGCAGCATCAGCAGCACACGGTCACCGCGCCCGACGCCGATTCCACGCAGGAAATTCGCCATGCGCGACGCGCGCTCCGAAATCTGCGCATACGTGTATCGCGTTTCCTCGCCCGTTGCGCCTTCGACGATCACAAGTGCTGGCTGGTTGTTATTCCGCGCGAACGCGTCGAAATAGTCGAGCGCCCAGTTGAACTCGCCGAGCGTCGGCCACGCAAACTCGCGATACGCACTGTCGTAATCCGTGCGATGGCGAAACAACAGGTCGCGCGCCGCCAGAAAGCTGTTCGCTGCAGTCATCGATGTCTCCTGATTGGCGCGTCCGCGCTCTATGTCAGATTATTTTGCACTCAAACGGAGCGCGCGATCACCATTCTTTGTACCTCGCTGGTTCCTTCGTAAATCTGCGTGATGCGTGCATCCCGATAGTGGCGCTCGACGGCGTAGTCTTCCAGGTAGCCGTAGCCGCCGTGAATCTGGATCGCTTTCGAGCACACGTCTTCGGCGATTTCGGATGCGTAGAGTTTGGCCTGCGATGCCTCCGACAGACACGGCAAGCCTTCGCTCCGCAGTCGCGCCGCGTGATGCACGAGCAGACGCGCCGCGTTTAGCCGCGTGGTCATGTCGGCGAGCATGTTCGCGATGGTTTGATGGTCCTTTAACGCCTTGCCGAACTGGACACGTTCATTCGCATAGGCACGCGCCGCGTCAAACGCCGCACGCGCGATGCCGACAGCCTGCGCCGCAATGCCGATGCGCCCGCCCTCCAGGTTCGACAGCGCGATGCGCAAACCTTCACCGGCCTCGCCCAGCAGATTGCCTTCGGGCACGGTGCAGTCGTCGAACGAGATCGGGCACGTGTCCGACGCGCGGATGCCGAGCTTGCTTTCCGGCTTGCCGACGTTGAACCCCGGCGCGTCAGTCGGCACGATAAACGCCGAAAGGCCGCGCTTGCCGCGATCAGGATCAGTGACGGCGAATACGATCGCGACGTCGGCACGCGAACCGTTCGTCACGAACTGCTTGTTACCGTTGATGATCCACTGGCCATCGCGCAGCACCGCGCGGGTGCGCAGATTGTTCGCCTCGGACCCGGCCTGCGGCTCCGTCAGACAGAACGCCCCGATGCGTTTTCCCGAAGCGAGATCGTGCAGATACTGGTCCTTCTGCGCGTCGCTGCCGAAGTTGAGAATCGGGCCGCAGCCGACGGAGTTATGCACGCTCATCAGCGTCGCGCACGCGGCGCACCCCGCAGCGATTTCTTCAATTGCGAGCGCATAAGCCACATAATCGCTGTAGGAGCCACCCCATTCGGCCGGCACGATCATGCCCAGAAAACCGAGTTCGCCCATCTGCGTGACGATCTCCGCCGGCAATGCGCCCGCGCGATCCCATTCGCCCGCATGCGGCGCGAGACCGTGTGTGGCGAAGTCGCGCGCCGCGTCGCGGATCATCCGTTGTTCGTGGGTGTAGAAATCGTGCATGAGAACCGCCTTGCCTTGTGAGCGTTTGGAGCGCATGGGTTTTGCGCACGTTGATTCCGGTCTGCGCAATACGCGGGCGCCGTGTCGTACATGGCGCGCCGGGACCGGTTGGCCTACACTGTGTCGCCATGTTGCGGCGCAGCGTCGTGACGCGTGTGGGACGCCGTCTGCCGGGAAAAGTGTAGGCCGTCCGCAGTCGGGGTTCGATGCTCAGCCCGTTCAATCTTGGTGAGCGCATTTGCCATAGTCAGCATGAAAAGCGAAAAAGGCACCATTTCCGTCAGCCTCGTCGAAGAAACGCTCGCCCTCGCCCGTGCGCGCGGGCTCGACGTGCAGCCCGTCATCGAAGCGGCCGGCATTGCACCGCAGGTGCTGGCCTCGCCAAAAAGCCGCGTGACGTCGGCGCAATACGGCGCGTTGTGGGCCGGCATCGCCCGCGCGCTCGACGACGAGTTCTTTGGCCAGGACTCGCATCCGATGAAAAGCGGCAGTTTCGTCGCGATGACGCACGCGGCGCTCACGGCCCGCACCGGCGCGCACGCGCTCGCGCGCGCAGTCGGTTTCATGCGGCTCGTGCTGGACGACCTGCACGTGCGCATCGTGAAGGACGCCACGCGCGTCAGGCTCGAATTCACGCATCGCGAAGGCACGTCCGCGCCCACCATGTTCGCCTGTGCGACGTATTTCATCCTCGTCTACGGCCTCGTGTGCTGGCTGGTCGGGCGGCGCATACCGCTCCTGCAGGCACGTTTTCGCTGCGCGGAACCGCCAGCGGCGCACGAATACCGGCTGATGTTCTGCGACGACATGGCGTTCGGCGAGGACGCGTCGTTCGTCGATCTCGCGCCGGCGTTTCTCGACCTGCCGGTCGTGCAGACGGCGAAATCGGCAAGAACCTTCCTGCGCGATGCGCCCGGCAATTTCGTCGTGAAGTACCGCAATGCCGGGTCGCTTGCCGTGCGCGTGCGCAAGCTGCTGCGCGCGCTGCCGATGTCCGCATGGCCCGGTTCCGACGAAATGGCGTTGCGCCTGAATGTCGCCGAAGCGACGATGCGCCGCCACCTCAAGCAGGAGGGCTATACCTATCAGTCGATCAAGGACGACCTGCGGCGCGATATCGCGATTGGCGAATTGCAGGACACCGACCGCACGATCGCCGATATCGCGACCCGTATCGGTTTTGCCGAGCCCAGTGCGTTTTACCGCGCGTTCCGCAAATGGACGGGCATGCGTCCGACCGATTACCGGGTCACGTCACTTTCATCCGTTTCGTCCCTTTCATCCCTCACGCCGCCCGCCGAAGCGGACTAAGCTATAGCTATCAGGCCAGTCCTTTCCGGCCGGCACTCGCCGACAAGGCGTGCCGGCTGTCCGCGATGAGAACGCACACGTTTCTCCCGTTCCGGCAGTCTGGTCCGCACCGTTACGTACCCCGTGGCGGCCTTGCGGCCCGATGTTTCAGGTTCCTGCGCGGCGCGGCCGCGGCGGGACTGATGCTGGTTTTCCCGGCCCTTCTGCAACACGCCGCCCTGTTTGCGGCGCCGGCTTCGAAAGGCGTTGTCGTGATTCCGGTCAATGGTGCAATCGGGCCGGCAACGGCGGATTTCATCGTTCGAGGCCTTGGGCGGGCAGCGCAGGATCACGCGCAACTGGCCGTCATCCAGCTCGATACGCCTGGCGGCCTCGATACCTCGATGCGGCAGATCATCAAGGCGATCCTGGCTTCCCCCGTGCCTGTCGCTGCGTTTATCTCGCCGGGTGGCGCGCGCGCCGCGAGCGCCGGCACCTATATCGTGTACGCGAGCCACATCGCCGCCATGGCGCCCGGCACGAATATCGGCGCCGCAACGCCGGTGCAGCTCGGGCTCGGCAGCGCTGCGCCGCAACAACCGGGCACGATGCCCGCGTCGAGCGAAGGGAAAGCGGCGTCGGCGTCCAGCGCATCCGAACCAGGCGCACTTGATACGCAATCGACTGAAATCCGCAAGCAGGTGCACGATGCAGCCGCCTATATCCGTGGACTCGCGCAAATGCGCGGACGCAACCAGGCCTGGGCCGAACGAGCCGTGCGCGAGGCCGTCAGCCTGTCGGCGCGCGAGGCGCTCGACCAGCACGTGGTCGACCTGATCGCGCGCGACGTGCCAGACCTGCTGCATCAGCTCGACGGACGCACAATCAATACGGTCGCCGGCGACCAGCATCTCGCAACGAACAATGCGCCTGTCGTGTCGCTCGAACCCGACTGGCGCAGCCGTTTTCTTGCGGTCATTACCGACCCGAACGTCGCGCTGATCCTGATGATGATCGGCATGTACGGTCTTTTCTTCGAGTTTGCCAATCCGGGGTTCGTGCTGCCGGGTGTCGCGGGTGCGATCAGTCTGCTCGTCGGACTCTTCGCGCTGCAGTTGCTGCCGGTAAACTTCGTCGGGCTCGGCTTGATCTTTCTGGGCATCGCGTTCCTGATCGCCGAGGCTTTCCTGCCGACGTTCGGCACGCTGGGTTTTGGCGGCATCGTCGCGTTCGTGATCGGCGCGTTGATGCTGATCGACACCGACGTACCCGGCTACGGCGTGCCCATTCCGCTCATCGTCGCGCTGACGGTTTTCAGTGCGCTCTTTATCTTCACCGTATCGAGCGTTGCGCTTCGCGCGCGGCGACGGCCCGTCGTAACCGGTAGCGAAGCGATGCTCGGCAGCATCGGCATCGTGCTGGACGAGGGTGTCGTGGCGCCGGATGGCACGCGCGCGAACGAAGCCTGGGCGCGCGTGCATGGCGAGCGCTGGCGCGTGCAGAGCGCGGAACCGCTTGACGCAGGAGGTGAAGTGCGTGTCACAGGGCGACGCGGCCTGCTGCTGACCGTCGTGCCGCTCGTGCACCAGCCATCACAACAGGGAGAACACTCATGATCGGATTCACGTTCGGCTTTGGCAGCATCCTGATTCTGCTGGTGGTTGTGCTGATTGCTTCGGCGGTGCGCATTTTTCGGGAGTACGAACGCGGCGTCGTGTTCATGCTCGGACGTTTCTGGAAGGTCAAGGGGCCGGGGCTCGTGCTGATCATTCCAGTCGTGCAGCAGGTCGTGCGCATGGATCTGCGCACCGTCGTGTTCGACGTGCCGCCGCAGGACGTCATTACGCGCGACAACGTCTCCGTGAAGGTGAACGCGGTGATCTATTTTCGCGTCGTCGATCCGGAACGGGCCGTGATTCAGGTCGCGCGCTATTTCGAGGCGACGAGCCAGCTTTCGCAGACGACGCTGCGCGCCGTGCTCGGCAAACATGAACTCGACGACCTGCTCGCCGAGCGCGAACAGCTCAACGCCGACATCCAGAAAGTGCTCGATGCGCAGACCGACGCGTGGGGCATCAAGGTGTCGAACGTCGAGATCAAGCACGTCGATATCAACGAAACGATGATCCGCGCGATCGCGCGTCAGGCGGAAGCCGAGCGCGAGCGACGCGCGAAGGTGATTCACGCACAGGGCGAACTGCAGGCCTCCGCCCATCTGCTGGAAGCGGCGCAGATGCTCGCGCGCCAGCCGCAGGCCATGCAGCTGCGCTACCTGCAAACGCTCACCACCATCGCCGCCGACAAGAACTCGACCATCGTTTTCCCACTGCCGATAGACCTGCTGACGGCGGTGATCGACCGGATGGGAAAGCCGTCGGGCGCCTGATATGAAAGGCTTTTGAAGGCATTTGTGGTGCGGATTCATGCATTGCGGGCAACAATGCATTGCCAAATGGTGACTTTCAGTTTGTGGGCCACCGAACTAGAATCCGAGGGTTATCCCTTATAAAAGCCCACGCTACCATGAAGCTCTTTTCCCATATCGCTGCAGGCGCACTGCTCGGCGCGCTGCTCGCCCCCGCCGCTTTCGCACAGACGGCAGCGCAGTCTTACGATCCTTCGGCGCCGAAGACCCGCGCCGAAGTCAAGGCGGATCTCGTGGCCTGGCGTGCTGCCGGTTACGATCCGCTCGACTGGATCGACTATCCGGTAAATGCCCAGCAGGCAGGCGCCATTGTCGCCGCGCGACGTGCGCAATCCATGGGTGCCGGCGCCACGCCTGCTACCAGCCAGCAATAAACCTGCAGAAAACCAGTAACAGGCCACGCCCTGTGGCATCGGTCGCGCTATCCTGAGTCGGGTATCATCACGCCCCTTCGACTCCGGAAGCCGACACGATGCAAATCTGGGTAGACGCGGACGCCTGTCCGGTCGTCATCAAGGACATGCTGTTTCGCGCCGCACGGCGCGTTAGCGTGACCGTCACGCTGGTCGCAAACCAGTTCCTGCGTGTTCCCCCGTCTCCCCTGATCCGCACGATCCAGGTGCCCGCCGGCGCCGATGCCGCCGACGACCTGATCGCTGAGCGCGTTCAGGTGGGCGACCTCGTCATCACCGCCGACATCCCGCTTGCCGCAGCCGTACTGCAGAAAAACGCGCACGCGCTCGATCCGCGCGGCAACTGGTACAGCGCGGGCACGATCGAGGAACGCCTGCGCATGCGCGCGATGCTCGACCAGTTGCGCGGCAGCGGTATCGACACGGGCGGCCCCTCCGCTTTCAGCGCACGCGATACCAAAACCTTCGCCGGAGAACTCGACCGGTGGCTCTTGCGTCATGCGCCGCGGCCTGTTCCGCCTTCTTCCGCGCCAGGCGATACGTCGGCGCCTGACGGCGATCCGCAAGGTCCGCACGAAGGCTGAAACACGTCAACCCGTGTTGCACCGCCTCCACGAAGCACGCGACAGAGTGCTCCCTGACCATCAATCGTGTTTACAATCCGCCCGTAGCGTGCGGTCGTAACGGGCCTGCCCGGATCAAGGGACCGCTCATCATAAGAACACCATCAGGACACAACGAGAGACGCACTCATGGACTCCGTAAAACGCTATTTCGGCTTCGACGAAGCCGGTACCAATCTGCGCACGGAAGTGCTGGCAGGTGTGACCACGTTCCTCACGATGGCCTACATCATTTTCGTGAATCCGGCGATTCTCGGCGATGCAGGCATGCCCAAGGACGCCGTGTTCGTCGCCACCTGTCTCGTGGCCGCGCTGGCCACGCTCATCATGGGGCTCTACGCGAACTATCCGATTGCCTGCGCGCCAGGCATGGGACTCAACGCGTATTTCGCCTACACCGTCGTGAAGGGCATGGGTTTCACCTGGCAGGCGGCACTGGGCGCCGTGTTCATCTCCGGATGCCTGTTCCTGATCGTGACGCTCTTCCGGGTGCGTGAAGTCATCGTCAACGGCATTCCCCATTCGATACGGATCGCCATCACGGGCGGTATCGGCCTCTTTCTCGCGATCATCTCGCTCAAGTCCGCGGGTATCGTGGTGGGCAATCCGGCGACGCTCGTGACGCTCGGCAACCTGCACGACGCGCATGTGGTTCTCGCGATCGTCGGCTTCTTCGCGATCGTCACGCTCGACTTCCTGCGCGTGCGCGGTGCGATCCTGATCGGTATTGTGGGCGTGACGATGCTCAGCTTTTTCTTCGGCGGCAATCATTTCAACGGTGTCGTGTCCGCGCCGCCCTCGATCGACGCGACGCTCTTTCACCTCGATATTCGCGCCGCGCTCTCGGGTGGCGTGCTCAACGTGATTCTCGTGTTCTTCCTCGTCGAACTGTTCGACGCAACCGGGACGTTGATGGGGGTCGCGAACCGCGCGGGGCTGCTCGTGGAAGGCAAGATGCATCGTCTGAACAAGGCGCTGCTCGCCGACAGCACCGCGATTCTGGCGGGTTCGATGCTCGGGACGTCGTCGACGACTGCGTATATCGAAAGCGCGTCCGGCGTGCAGGCCGGCGGCCGCACGGGCGTGACGGCGATTACCGTCGGCGTGCTGTTCCTCGCGGCGCTGTTTTTCGCGCCGCTTGCAGCTGTCGTGCCGGGATACGCGACCGCGCCGGCACTCCTGTATGTGTCGTGCCTGATGCTGCGCGAAATGGCCGACCTGCCGTGGGACGATGCCACGGAAGTCGTGCCGGCCGCCCTCACCGCGCTCCTGATGCCATTCACGTATTCGATCGCCAACGGCGTCGCGTTCGGCTTTATCTCCTACGCCGGGCTGAAACTCCTGACGGGCCAGGCGCGCAAGGTAAAGCTCGTTGTCTGGATCATCGCGGCCGTTTTTCTGTTCCGCTATTTCTATCTGGGCTCCGAATAGGCCCTTTCCGGGCTCGCACGCTGCGACGCATGCTTTGACCGCACTGCGGACGTGATCTGTCATTGCAGCTTCAGTGGGGGCAAATCAGCTGGGCGAACGTCAGCGCCGCCATGTTCGATGGCGGCGGTCACACCGACTCAGGGCGTACTGCGCGACCTAATTGCGCAGGTTAGCCTCGTAGAAACGCACATAGCCGCTGCGCAGCACGAGACACTGCGCGCGCGTTTCGGACAGCAACCGGCGCGTTGCAGCTTCGATGCGTTCACGGTGCGTGGAGAATGCGCCGACCATGTCTTCAAGACGCGTCGATGCGGCCCCGTAGTGGTCTTCCAGCGTTTCGGCGGTAATCATGCACTCGACCCTCTCCCCATCGACCATTGCCGGGAATGCCAGGGTAAGTTCTTGTCCCGAGTATTCAGGGGTTTCGTTCAGGAAAATGATCTGCATGGGAATCGCCTTTCGGGTGACGAACAATCAATCGGGGCCACACATGTGTGCTAAAAGCGCCTCCTGACCGGTTACATGCGTGGATGACAGCCGCGCAAGTCCGTAACGTGACACGCCGGGCGGCTGATTTTATTCACTTTAGACGACTTCTGCCGGGCCGCAAGTTTTACATTCCACGCCCACGATATCGGTAAAGGCCCCAACGGCCACCGGCCCTTGCCGGCCGTGGATTCCGGCAGTTCCAGCCGTTTCGTTGCGACCGGTGATCGCGCGGCCTCGCGTGCGGCGCGCCCCGTTTTCTCCCGCATGTGAAGCGCGAAACGCTTCTTGTATGATGGGGAATCCATCCGCTGCCATGCTGCAGTGCGCCATGAACAGCTGCTGCGATTCGCGAGGCGATGTATCTTGCGAACGTATTCGGGAAAAACCGGAGACATGCATTGACGCAACGCCAATCGACGCCGCCCGTAACGGCGCTTCCGGATGTCATCGCAACGGCTCACGCGCGTTCGCAGAGCGTCGGGCTGCGCGCATCCGAGGCGCCCGACTTTCATCCGCTGCGCCGCCCCGCATTGCGCGAACTCGTCGAACGCAATCACGCGCTGTACGCGCATGCGCTGCCGGTGATGGAGACGCTGTACGCGCAGATCGTCGACACGCAGAGCATGGTGCTGCTCACTGACAACGAGGGCGTGATCCTGCACAGCTTCGGCGATAGCGACTTCGTCGAAAAGGCGAATCGTGTTGCGTTGCGCGCGGGTGTGTCGTGGGCCGAATCGGATCGCGGCACGAACGCGATCGGCACGGCGCTCGTGGACGGACAGCCGACAGTCATACACGCCGACGAGCATTTCCTTCACGCGAACCGCATTCTCACCTGCTCGTGCGCACCGATTGCCGATCCGTTCGGCCGCACGATCGGCGCGCTGGATGTGAGCGGCGACACGCGCGGTTTTCACAAGCACACGCTGGCGCTCGTGCGGATGTCCGCGCAGATGATCGAAAACGTGATCTTCGCGAACCAGTTCGCCGACGCCATTCGTATCCATTTCCACGCGCGCGCCGAATTCATCGGCACGCTGTTCGAAGGGCTCGCCGCGTTCACGCCGGACGGCCGGTTTCTCTCCGCCAATCGCAGTGCGCTGTTCCAGTTGGGACGGCCACTCGCGATACTGCAAACGCAGACCTTTTCCGAACTGTTTGGCATGGCGCTGCCAGCGCTCTTGAACCACACGACGTACAAACCGGGCGAATGCACGACGCTCATGCTGCCAAGCGGCGTGCGCGTCATCGCGCGCGGCGAATACGCGGCAGGCGCGCAACGGGCGTTTCGCGGGCCTGCAGAGGGTGGCTTCGATACGGCCGCGCGAGCCGCACGCCGCGCGCGCCCGGCGAATGCGCCAGCTCAGGATGTGACGTTCGCGACGCTCGACACCGGCGACGCCCAGATGTCGACGGTGCTTCGGCGCGTCGAGAAAGTGCGCGGCCGCGACATTCCGATTCTGGTGCTCGGGCAGACCGGCACTGGCAAGGAATGGCTTGCGCGCGCAATCCATAACGATTCGCCGCGTCGTGAGGCACCGTTCGTCGCAGTGAACTGCGCGTCGCTGCCCGATACGTTGATCGAAGCCGAGCTGTTCGGCTACGAAGAGGGCGCGTTTACTGGCGCAAAGAAACGCGGCAGCGTCGGCAAGATCGTTCAGGCGGACGGCGGCACACTCTTTCTCGACGAAATCGGCGACATGCCGCTCGCGCAGCAGGTGCGACTCATGCGCGTGCTGCAGGAGCGCAACGTCGTGCCGCTTGGCGGAACGCGCGCGATTCCCGTCGATCTGCGCATTGTCTGCGCGACGCATCGCAACCTGCGCGCGATGATCGAAGCCGGCACGTTTCGCGACGATCTGTATTACCGCATCAACGGTCTTGTCGTGACATTGCCCACGCTTTGCGAACGGACGGATCTCGCTGCACTGATTGCGCGCATGCTCGATCTGCAACGCGACTGCGACGCGATTCCCACGCGTGTTTCGGGCGCTGTGCTCGAACGCTTCCAGCGGTGCCGCTGGCCGGGAAACCTGCGGCAAATGGCGAACGTGCTGCGCACGGCGGCGATCATGGCCGAAGGCGAGGACGAGATCGGGCTCGAGCATCTGCCTGACGACTTCCTGCAGGATTGTGACGCGGTACCGAAAGAAAACCGCGTGTCGCCGACGATGCTGCCATCGCACGGCGCCAGCGAAACACCTGGGAACATGCAGGACTGGCAGGCTGCGCTCATCGAGCAGACGCTTGCGCGCAACGAAGGCAACGTGTCGGCAACAGCCCGTGAACTCGGACTTGCACGAAATACGGTCTACCGTTATCTGCGGCAGCGTCGCACGCATTGAAGCGTGCAGTGCGCGCAACGCGTTTTCGGCTCGCATGACGTGACGGCTTGCGCTAAGCTGCCACGTTTTGCACACCGTCTCGTGATTGCCGCGAACCCGTTATGCCCTGCCGATTCTTTTTCGAACCTCATTCAGGCCGCCGCGCAGGTATGGGCCGCGACGCGCCTGCGACGTCGCATGAAAAAAGACCGCACGGGTTAGACGATGTCTGAGCGCGCACAACCCTTCTTCGTGCGCATCGAGCCTTTAGGGAAAACGTTCGAGGCGCCGGATTCGCTGACCGTGCTCGAGGCCGCCGGCTTCGCCGGCTTGCGGCTACCGAGATCGTGCCGCAACGGCACATGCAGGACATGCCTGTGCCAGATGAAAGAAGGCCAGGTTCGATACACGATCGAATGGCCTGGCCTTACCAGGGAAGAAAAGGCCGAAGGCCTGATTCTCCCCTGCGTGGCGATCGCCGCGTCGGATCTGGTGATCGAAGTGCCCGATGTCGTCGGACTCCAGCCATCCTGAACACGAACTCACATGCGCGAACCCAGTGCGCGCTCGATCTTCTGATCGGTCTTGTACTGGCTCAATGCGTAGACCGACCAGATTGCAGCCGGAATCCAGCCAATCAACGTGACCTGAAGAATCAGGCAGATGATCCCGGCGAACGGACGCCCGATCGTGAAAAACTGAAACCACGGCAGGATAATCGCAAGCAACAGACGCATGTATGTTTCTCTTTGTGCAAATCGCGCGTTGAAAACACGCGGTTGATCAATCGATCGGCGTAAACCGCGAAACGGTTGCGCCTTCGTGTTCGACAGGCTCGAAGAACACCGAGGCCGGCCGGGTCCAGATCGTACCATTCGCCGCGCGATAGACGATCATCGTGACGTCCGGGTCCGACTCGAGCGTCGCCTCGCAGACCAGTTCGTAGATGCCGCCTTTGTAGTGCCGGTAGCGCACGGATTCTCTCCTGTTCAGTGATTGCAGCAGCATGCGGGGCGCGCGATTTTCAGCTCGCGTTTTCCTTCATCTGCTTCAGATGCTTGTAGACGGTTGCGCGCCCCATACCCAGCACGGCGGCCACATAGTTCGCCGAACTCTTGCCGCGGAATGCGCCTTCGGCGTAGAGCGCCTCGACGAGTTCGCGCCTGTGGTCACGCGTCAGTGCATTGAGGCCGATCTGCCGTTCACGCAGCCAGCCATGCAGAAACGTGTTGATGCGATCCTGCCAGTCGTCGCGGAACAGCTCGTCAGGCTGCGCGACGATGCCCGCGCCCTTGATAAAGAGGTCGAGCGTCGAGCGCACGTCTTCGAATACCGCGATATTGAAGTTAATGCACATCATGCCCGCGGGCTTGCCTTCGTCGTCGAACAGCACGTTGCTCACGCAACGCATGCGGCGGCCGTCCCAGTTCAGCTTTTCATATGGGCCGATCACCCGTTCGCGCGCGGAGTGATCGACTTCCTCGAGCGCCGAATCGTCGCCGATTTCACGCCGCGACAGGTTGTTCGCGAGATAGAGCACCGTCTGGTCGCGCAGATCGTGGATGACCACCTCGGCGTACGGAAAAAAGAGCGTCGCGATGCCGTCCGCGAGCGGGGCGTAACGGTTGAGCAGCAGGTCTTTGACAGGTGACGACTTTTTCTTGCGCATGGGTTCTATAGGCACGTGGGGCGGATCGGAACGCGCTGCCATGCTCCGGCAGTGCTGGCTCGCGCGGAGGAATCGTCGCCACCCGGAAGGTTTCTGTCAAGCATCGCGCGGCCCGCGCAGACGCTGCAGCAGGCCGTACGCGATCGCCACATCTTCGAGGCCAAGACCGATCGAGCGGAAAAAGACCGGCTTTTCGTACGACGGAACCGGGCATGTTCCGCAAAACAGTTCGGGCAGATCGCCCGCCACGCGCTGCGCCGACCAGCCATGCCGTTCGGCGGCCAGCTTCATTTCGCCCGCGCTGCCGGGCGTCGTGCGGCGGTAGTCGCAATAGACGTCCATATCCGTGAGCCACGCGGGATCGATCTCGTGCGCGTTCACAACGTTCGTGCTGATCGACGTGACGAGCGCCGGCTTCGTGATCGTGCCTCTCTGCAGCACAGGTGTGCCCGACGACGTGCAAAGCATCACGACGTCCGCATCGCGCACGCAGTCTTCCACACTCGCGCTGAATGTCGCGCGCGCGTCGATAGCGGAAAACGCGGCCTGCTTCGCGGTATTGCGCGACAGATCGGGCGAAAACACGCGAATCGATTCCCATGGCCGCAGTCGCGCAACATGCCGCAGATGCGCCTGCGCAATCGCGCCGGAACCGACGATCGCCAGATGCCGCGCGCCGGCCGCAGCGAGGTGCCCGACTGCAAGCGCGGTGGTGCCTGCGGTGCGTTCGGTTGTCAGCAGTCCCGCGTCACACCACATGAGCGGCTGCCCCGTCTCCATCGACATCAGCGCGGTCCATGCTGTCACGATCGGGCGGCCGGCCGTCACGATATACGGCGAGAGCTTGGCGCCGAACACTTTCGCCTGCGCCATCGCGCCGAGATACGTGATGAAGTCGCCGGCCTGTGCGGGAAAAAGCGTGAGCGTCTGCGGCGGCTGCACGGCGTTGTCCTCGCCCAGCGCGCGGAACATCGCGGCAAGCGTGCTCTGTACATCCAGCGAGGGAAGCACGCCCCGCACCGTGTTTTCATCGACGATCAGCGGCGTAGTGAATTCATTCCTGCTCATACGTATATCTCCAGATCGGGGTGCCCGCCAAGAGCGGGTTGCGCATTTCAAATTGTAGACATAGAGTCTACTATAGACAATTCGAACCCGATTCCATGGAATCCCTAATAGTCCACGATAGACTTTCCGTCTATATTTCGTCCACAGGTTTACCGTTTTCACGTTTCTACCCTGACTCGCAGTTCCACCCTTCGCCCAGGAACCGTTCATGAAACTCAAGCTTTCTCTTTGCCTCGCAGTCGCATTCGCCGGTCTCGCGAACACTGCCCATGCCGCCGACACACTGCGCTTCGGCGTCGAGGCCGCCTACCCCCCGTTCGAGAGCAAAAGCCCGTCGGGCGAACTGCAGGGCTTCGACATCGATGTCGGCAACGCCGTCTGCAAGAAAATGAACGTGAAATGCGTGTGGGTCGAAAACTCGTTTGACGGCCTGATTCCCGCGTTGCAGGCGCGCAAGTTCGACGTGATCAATTCGGCCATGAACATCACCGGCAAGCGCAAGCAGAGCATCGATTTCACGCCGCCGGTCTATGTCGTGCCGATCGTGATGGTCGCGAAGCGCGATTCGAAGCTGCTGCCCAACGTGAAGAGCCTGCAGGGCAAACGGGTGGGCGTGCTGCAGGGATCGTCCCAGGAAGACTTCCTGAAACAGCACTGGGCGACGGCGGGCGTTTCCGTCGTGTCGTATCAGGATCAGGACCAGGTCTACGCCGACCTCGTCGCGGGCCGGCTGGACGCAGGCGTGCAGGAAGCCCAGACCGTGCAGGACGGCTTTCTCGGCAAACCGGAAGCGCGCGACTTCGCCATTCTCGGCGAGCCGCTGAGCGACCCCGCAACGCTTGGCGAAGGTACGGGGCTGGGTCTGCGCAAGGGTGATCAGGCGTTGAAATCGAAAGTGGTTGCCGCGCTCGATTCGCTGAAGAAGGACGGCACGCTGAGCGCCCTCTCGCAGAAATATTTCAAACGCGACATCATTGCGAAATAAGCCAGTCCTGATTAGAGTCGACGGCTTCGAGCCGCGTTGCGCGCGGCGCGAAGCCGGAACTGGCGGCATATGATCGCGCCGGCCGACGCACACGGCGCGGCCGCCATGTCCTCTACCCCCTGTTCAGGCGCACCCGCGGAGCCTATGGATTTCGACGTTATTGTTCTCGGAGCCGGCATTGTCGGCGTTTCTTCAGCGCTGCATCTGCAGGATCGTGGCAAACGCGTCGCACTGGTCGACCGTCGCGGCCCCGGCGAAGAAACGAGCTTCGGCAATGCGGGTTTGATCGAGCGCTCGTCGATCGTGCCGTACGGTTTTCCGCGAAACCTCGGCACGCTGCTGCGCTATGCGCGCAACGATTCGACCGATCTCTACTGGGACTACAAGGCGATTCCTTCGTACGCGTCGTGGCTCGCGCGTTTCTGGTGGGAATCGTCGCCGGCGCGGCTCGCCAGCGCCGCGCGCGACATGCTGCCGCTCATCCAGCGCTGCGTGACGGAACACGATGCGCTGATCGCGCGGGCAGGCCTCGGCGCGCTCGTTCACGACGGTGGCTGGATCGAGGCCTTTCGTACGCAGTCGGCGTTCGACACCGAAGCGCCGGCCGCCGAAATCGCCGCGCGTGAAAACGGCCTGCGTGTCGTGGCGCTCGACGCCGCGGCACTGCGTGCGCGCGAGCCCGGTCTTGCCGAAGGATTCCGGGGCGCGCTGCACTGGCTGGACCCGAAGAGCGTCGGCAGCCCCGGTGCGCTGACGAAGGGTTACGCACGCCTGTTCGAGGCGGGCGGCGGCGCAATCCTCACGGGCGACGCCACCTCGCTGCATACTGAAGATGACGCCTGGACAGTGCAGACCGCAGCCGGCCGGATCAGCGCGAAGGAAGTCGTGGTCGCGCTCGGCCCGTGGTCGGATACGGTCTTCGGTCCGCTTGGCTACCGTATTCCGCTGCGCGCGAAGCGCGGCTATCACATGCACTACGAGCCGGCGCGGCAGATCCTGTCGGTGCCGGTTGTCGACACGGAAAAGGGCTATGTGGTCGCGCCGATGCAGGGCCGGCTGCGGCTCACTACGGGCGTCGAAATCGCGCGACGCGGCGCGCCGCCGACAGGTGTGCAACTCGAACGTGCGGAGCGCATCGCGAAGCCGGTGTTCGGCCTCGGCGCGCGTACCGACGCGGCGCCGTGGCTCGGCATGCGTCCTTGCACGCCTGACATGCGGCCCGTCATCGGCCCTGCGCCGCGCCATCGCGGGCTGTGGTTCGCGTTCGGACATAACCACCACGGCCTGACGCTCGGCCCCGTCACGGGGCGCCTGCTCGCCGAAATGATGACGGGCGAGGCGCCGTTCACCGATCCACGTCCGTACCGGCCGGAACGGTTTGACTGAAACGCCCGTAACACAGGGCCTGCGGCGAAAAACCGGCACATCCGTTTGTCGGACAGCCGCGCACCGCGTGCCTTTGCGGACATCCACGGATTTTTGTCCGGTTGGCGGCACACTAATGGCGTGCGATAAATGGCGATCGTTTTTCAGGAGCGACACGATGGCCACGCTGGAAGCGTTCCGCGCCGTGCTCGACGACACCGGCACACCCGAAATCATCAAGAACCACATCATCGATTCGCTGCAGTACGCGTTGCGCAATCACGGACAGATATTCACGGCGAAAGAAGTCGAATGGCTTGCCGCGTGGGACGACGCGCGCATCCCTCTCGCCGCTTCGCGCGAGCTGAAAAAACGCGAACCGGAAAAAATGAACTGATGCGGGTTTCCCGCGCAAACAGGATCCCGCGGGCGGCGCACGTGGACGTTGACGGCGTCCGCGCCGGATCGCCGCCCGAAGGCGCGCTGTAGAACGTCTTTACGCCGCAACCCGCCGGTGTGGGAAACTTTTTGCTATCCAAGGTGGCGCATTTAGTGCATCATATTGAAATAGCTGTACTTCGAATTTGTGGTACTGGCAGTATCGATCGGCACCAACCGGCGTCTCCGCAATACCCCCGACAGTTCGACCGCCGCCCGTCGGCGATCCCGTCACTCCGGCAATGCGCTTGTCGCGCTTATGGCGCATTCGCTGTCGCGAGTCGTGCTTTTTCATGCGCCCAGTGCCCACGCGGCATCGGCGTGTTTCTTCTCCATCGAATCCGCGAATCGGCGCGGCTGAGCGCAAGTCTCGTTGAAGCGGGCTGGCGCGATTCTTTTTTCGTGCGGCGCGCCGTCAGGCTGCACCGCCAGGCCAGTCGTTACCGTGCGTCACGCGCGGGACATGCTGGCCACGTATTACAGGACATAGTGTTTTATGACTCAAGCTGTCAGAACCTACAAAGGCTTTGAAATTCACCCGCTCGTGTATCCGCGTCGTCATTCCGACGAGCAGACGCGACGCAACCCCGACGCCGGCTACGAAGCGTCGGTGCGCATCTGCCGTGTTGGCGCGAACCCGTCGGCCGATGGCCGCGTGTTCCGGCTGCCGCATCTGTGGCCGTTCGAAGGCACGGGCAAGGCGCGTCTCGCGTGCATGGCGCACGCCGAGCAGCTGATCGACGGCCGCGTGGACGGCCAGACGGTCGCCGATCTTTGAGCGGCACCGTTTGCATTGATTGACGGGCGCGCCACGGCGCTGCCTTTTACCGCATCACACGCTTCGCCGGCATCCGGTCGAAGCGGCCCAAACTCATTGACCAGGAGCTATGCATGGCGAAAGAAGAACTGCTTGAACTGGACGGTATCGTCGACGAAGTACTTCCGGATAGCCGTTACCGCGTGACGCTCGACAATGGCGTCGTGGTAGGCGCATATGCGTCCGGACGCATGCGCAAGAATCACATCCGTATTCTCGCGGGCGACCGCGTGACGCTGGAACTGTCGGTCTATGACCTGACGAAGGGCCGTATCAACTTCCGCCACAAGGACGAACGTGCCGGCGGTGGTGGTGGCGGCGCCCGCAGCTCGCAATTCCGTCGGCGCTAGGCCGGCCGTAGCGGCCCCACGCAAGTCGTTGGGGTAGCCGCTGCTGCACTTATCGTTCGTGGGTCCGTCGGGTGCATCCGTTATTCGCTGAACAGCGCGACAGGATTGCTGCCAGATTGCAGGCGGACCTGCGCAACGACACGCGCCTCGAGCTCTTCGAGGTGAACGCGCATCGCATCCAGTGCAACGCGCAGTTTGCCTGCATCGATTGCCGCGATAATCTGCGCGTGCTCATCGGCGGAACAGGTCGATCCTTTCGATGGATCGTACAACGCCTTGTACAACTCGGTCTTTCCGACCAGTTGCATCACCAGACCCAGCAATTCCGTGCCGCCCGCCAGTTCCGTCAACAGAACGTGAAACTGCCCGGCGAGGCGCACCGTTTCTTCGACGCGGCCCGCATGCTGCGCCTTCTCTTCCTGACGCACATGTGCGGTGAGACGCCGCTTCTGCTGCACCGACAAAGCCCCGCATAACGAGGCGACCACGCCCGCCTCCACGATCTGCCGCGCGCGATACACCTGCCGGATGTCCTCTTCCGAAGGCGCCGGCACGAACGCGCCGCGATGCGCTTCAAGCACGAGCTTCCCTTCGAACCCCAGCCGCGCCAGCACTTTGCGCAATGCGCCACGCGTGCAGCCAAACGCCGCCGCGAGATCGCGCTCGACGAGCTGCGTGCCCGGACGCAGTTTGCCCTGCAGCAACGCAGCGGTGATCGACGCATAAATGCGTTCTTCGATACTGATCGACGTGGGCGCGTCAACTGCAGCAGGTGATGCCGTTTCGGCGGTCGAAGGCAAACGGCGGGCGCGTGTGGTCATAAGCGGGCGAATGGCGGCAGGCATGACGGAGTCTGGCGGCATTGTAGCGACAGGTGCGCCCGCCGGCCATCTACTGCTGCATGCCTTGCACCGGAAATACCAGGTATAGATTTCTGGTTAACCATATTACGGTAAAATGGTTAACCATAATGGTTAACCGAAATATGCCGATGCGTGCTGCGGGAGACCCTTATGCAGGTCATGCATCCCCGTTTTCACTCCTCCCGACAATGGTCCCATGAGTCAATCGCCTTCCACCGCCCGCCCATGTGCAGATACGCTCCGTCCCGCTCCGGCCGCGCGGGCACTAATCTGGCGTGACGCCGTGTGGTTGTGCGCGATCGTGGTTGTCGGCGTCAATCTGCGGCCGCTTCTGAGTTCGATCAGCCCGCTGATGGCGACGATTCGCGAGGCGACCGGCCTGAGCTTTTACGGCGCATCGCTTTTGACGAGTCTGCCGGTCGTCGCCATGGGGATCGGCGCATTCGGCGCAGGCGTACTCACGCGGACAATCGGCGAAACGCGCGGTGTTGCACTGGGTCTTCTCGCGATCGGACTTGCGTGCGCCGCGCGCTGGTCGGCGGAAACCGGCGTCGTGCTGCTGTTCTCAGCGGCGCTCGCGGGAGTCGGCGTCGCGTCGATCCAGGCGCTGCTGCCGGGCGTGATCAAACAGCGCTTCGGCGCGCGTGTGCCGCTGGCGATGGGCGTGTTCTCGGCGTCGATCATGGGCGGCGGCGGGTTCGGCGCAGGACTCAGCCCGTGGATCGCCGAGCTAGCCGGCTCCTGGCAAGCCGCGCTCGCCATCTGGGCGCTGCCGGCGTTCGTGGCGCTCGTTTGCTGGCTTTGCCTGAACCGGAAGCGCCCGGCAAACGCGTTGTCCGCCGTCGGTCATGACGCGCCGCTGCCCGCCATCAGTCTTGTATGCAACCGGCGCGCGTGGGCGCTGGGACTGCACTTCGGACTCGTCAACGGCGGCTATACGAGCCTTGTCGCATGGTTGCCCGCGTACTACCAGCAGCACGGCGCCAATGTCGCGACGAGTGGCTCGCTGCTCGCCAGCATGACCGTGTTTCAGGCTTCGGCCGCGCTCTTGCTGCCGCTTGCCGCGGCGTCGTTCCGCGACCGGAGGCCGTGGCTTGTCGCGGGCCTCTCCGCGCAGCTTGCGGGTATCGTGGGGCTCACCGCATGGCCTGAAGCGGCGCCCCTGCTGTGGGTCGCCCTTGCGGGCGCGGGCCTCGGCGGCACATTCGCGCTGACGCTCGTCACCACACTCGATCACTCCGGCGATCATCGGCTTGCCGCCCGCCTCGTCGCCTTTGTGCAGGGCGTGGGTTTTGTCGTCGCAGCGGCGGCGCCCATGCTGGCGGGCTTCGTGCGCGACCTGACGGGGACCTTCACGGCTGCGTGGATCATGCTCGCCGTGAGCATCTCCGCGATGATCGCGCTGACGTTCGTGTTTTCTCCTCGCAGTTACGATCGGGCGATGACGCGGAACGTTGGACCAAAATCCTCCGCATAAACTCGCCAGAAGATTCGCCACGGCCCCTATAAACATCTGTAAATAAAGATCTTTTCCCCGTTTTTTAGCGACGGAATGATCCGCCAGGCGATCCGCCAGCGGCCGCCTTGGAAGCGTCTTTTTCGAAGCGTCGCGGAGTCGAACACCGCCTGAACCTGCCCAGGATGAGTGGCCGCCTTCGCGCGCCACGAACGCGCCCGTCCGCGCTAACTCTGTGCGGCGACGCACCCGGCGCACTGCTGCGGTGCACCACACGGCTCGCCCCAGGTTTCACGAAACCCAGGCCCAGCAAGGCTTTGCGCCGATGCGGCAAGATGGCATGGCTGTTGCTAAATAGCTATCGCTCCCTTGCAACGGCGCAGGGACGCAGAAACTGGACACCGCGCGCAGCGCGCGGACCACGCAGCGAAACGGCACACCGTGCCGTACATCGGTCGGGCAATGGCGTTCGACGTTTGTCGTATCCGGCACTTCATCCGGATACGATCCGACGACGGAACTATCATGGACCGCAGCTTCTGGCGTAACGGCCACACCCCCACGCTGTTTTCCGCATTCCTCTATTTCGATCTGAGCTTCATGGTCTGGTATCTCCTCGGACCGCTGCAGATCCAGATTGCCCACACCTTGTCGCTCACGACCCAGCAACGCGGTTTGATGGTCGCCACCCCGATTCTGGCCGGCGCGATCCTGCGTGTGTTCATGGGCATGCTCGCCGATCGCATCGGCGCGAAGCGTGCGGGCCTGATCGGTCAGGTGCTCGTGATCGCAAGTCTGCTCGTCGCATGGCGCACCGGTGTGCATTCGATGGGCCAGGTGCTGCTGTTCGGCGCATCGCTGGGTGTCGCGGGTGCGTCGTTCGCGGTGGCCTTGCCGCTCGCCTCGCGCTGGTATCCGCCGCATCAGCAAGGCACTGCAATGGGCATCGCCGGTGCGGGAAATTCCGGCACGGTGCTTGCCGCGTTGTTCGCACCGGTGCTGGCCGTCGCGTTCGGCTGGCAGAACGTGTTCGGCATTGCGTGCATTCCGCTCGTCGCCGTGCTGCTGTTCTATACGGTGAGCGCGAAGGACGCGCCGGGCGTCGTCACCCACAAGCATCTGCGTGACTACGCCCGCATGCTCGCGAATCGCGACGCGTGGTGGTTCATGTTCTTTTACGCGCTGACGTTCGGCGGCTTCTCAGGCTTCGCCAGCGCGCTGCCCGGCTACTTCCACGACCAGTTCGGTTTCGATCCGAAACTGGCCGGCTGGGCCACGGCTGCGTGCGTGTTCGCAGGCTCGGTGATGCGTCCGTTCGGCGGATTGATGGCCGATCGCGTCGGTGGCACGCGTTCGCTCCTCAGCGTATTCGCGGCCGTCGCGGTGCTGATCGGTCTCGCGGGTTTCGGCGCAGGCGGTCCGTTCGTCACCCTGCCGCTCTTCATCGCTGCGATGCTGTGTCTCGGTGCAGGCAACGGCGCCGTGTTCCAGCTCGTACCGCAGCGCTTCGCGAAAGATATCGGCGTGATGACCGGCCTGATCGGCATGGCGGGCGGTGTCGGCGGCTTTGCGCTTGCGGCGAGCCTGGGCTCGATCAAGCAGGCCACAGGCGACTATTCGATGGGTCTCTGGCTCTTTGCCGCCCTCGCCGCGCTCGGCTGGGCCGGCATGAGCAACGTGAAGCGCCGCTGGCGCAGTGCGTGGTCGGTTGCAGCCGCACGCGTCTGAACAGGAAGACACCATCATGAACAAACCTCGCCTCGTTGTTATCGGCAACGGCATGGCCGGCATCCGTACGATCGAAGAACTGCTGACGATCGCGCCAGGCCATTACGACATCACTGTATTCGGCTCGGAGCCGCATCCGAACTACAACCGCATTCTGCTTTCGCCCGTGCTCGCCGGTGAGCAGGCATTCGGCGACATCATTCTGAATTCCGTCGAGTGGTATCAGGAAAACGACATCACGCTGCATCTGGGCAAGACGATCGAACGCATTGACCGCGTGAAGCGCATGGTCGTTGCCGACGACGGCACCGAAGCGCCCTACGACCGTCTGCTGGTCGCGACCGGCTCCACGCCGTTCATCCTGCCCGTGCCGGGCAAGGATCTGAAAGGCGTGATCACCTATCGCGACATCCGCGATACGCAGACGATGATCGATACCGCTGCGGTAAAGCGTCATGCGGTCGTGATCGGCGGCGGTCTGCTCGGCCTTGAAGCCGCAAACGGACTGAAGCTGCGCGGCATGGACGTGACCGTCGTGCATCTGGCCGACACGCTGCTTGAGCGTCAGCTCGATTCGACTGCGGGCAGGCTGCTGCAACGCTCGCTCGAAGAACGTGGCCTGTCGTTTCTACTCGGCAAATCGACGTCGGAAATCGTGGGTAACGAAGCGGGCGAAGTCAGCGGCGTCCGCTTCAAGGATGGCGATACGGTGCCCGCCGATCTCGTCGTGATGGCAGCCGGCATCCGTCCGAATACGGCGCTGGCCGAAGCGGCCGGCCTCTATTGCAATCGCGGCATTGTGGTGAGCGATTCGTTGCAGACGTACGACCCGCGCATCTACGCCGTCGGCGAATGCGTGAGCCATCGGGGCATTGCGTACGGTCTCGTTGCGCCGCTCTTCGAGCAGGCCAAAGTCTGCGCGAACCATCTCGCGCTGCTCGGTATCGGCAGCTACAAGGGTTCTGTTCTTTCGACGAAACTCAAGGTCACCGGTATCGATCTCTTTTCCGCCGGCGATTTCATGGGCAGCGAAGGCACCGAGGAAATCGTGCTGTCCGATCCTTCGGGCGGCGTCTACAAGAAGCTCGTCATCAAGGACGATCAGCTTGTAGGTGCGTGCCTGTATGGCGATACCGCGGATGGCGCATGGTATTTCAAGCTGCTGCGTGAAGGCCGTAAGCTCGGCGAACTGCGCGACCACATCATGTTCGGCGAATCGAACGTGGGCGATTCGGGCGTACAGGGCCAAAGCCGCGCTGCCGCGATGGCCGACAGCGACGAAGTGTGTGGCTGCAATGGCGTTTGCAAAGGCACGATCGTCAAGGCGATCACGGAAAAAGGCCTCTTCACGCTCGACGAAGTCCGCAAGCACACCAAGGCGTCAAGCTCGTGTGGTTCGTGCACGGGTCTTGTCGAACAGATCCTGATGAGCACGGTCGGTTCCGACTTTCAGGAAACGCCGAAGACCAAGGCGATCTGTCATTGCACCGAGCACAATCATGGCGACGTGCGCAAGGCGATCCGCGACCATCATCTGGTCACGCATCGCGAGGTGTACGACTTCCTCGAATGGCGCACGCCGAACGGCTGTGCGACCTGCCGCCCCGCGATCAACTATTACCTGCTCTCCACATGGCCGCGCGAAGCCGTCGACGATCCGCAAAGCCGCTTCGTGAATGAGCGCGTGCACGCGAACATCCAGAAAGACAACACGTTCTCGGTGATTCCACAGATGAAGGGCGGCGTGACGAATGCAGCCGAACTGCGCCGCATCGCGGATGTCGCCGACAAATACAACGTGCCGATGGTGAAGGTCACGGGCGGCCAGCGGATCGACCTGCTGGGCATCAGGAAAGAAGATCTGCCCAACGTATGGAAAGACCTCGGCATGAAGTCGGGCCATGCCTACGGCAAATCGATCCGTACCGTGAAAACGTGCGTGGGCAGCGAGTTCTGCCGCTTCGGCACGCAGAACAGCACGCAGATGGGGATCGATCTGGAAACGATGCTCGCGAACATGTGGTCCCCGCACAAGGTGAAGCTCGCCGTTTCCGGCTGCCCGCGTAACTGCGCGGAAGCAGGCATCAAGGACGTCGGCGTGATCGCGGTGGATAGCGGCTGGGAACTGTATGTGGGCGGCAACGGCGGCATCAAGACGGAAGTCGCGCAGTTTCTCGTGAAGGTGAAAACGTCCGATGAGGTCAAGGAATATTCAGGCGCGTTCCTTCAGCTCTATCGCGAGGAAGCGTGGTATCTCGATCGTACCGTGCACTACATCGAGCGCGTGGGCCTCGACTACATCAGGAAGAAGGTCGTAGACGATACGGCGAACCGCAAGGCGCTGTACGAACGGCTGATGTATTCGCTGGAAGGTTTGCCTGATCCCTGGGAAGCACGTATTGCCGGCAGGCAGAAGCATGAATACATCCCGCTGAAAATCGTGGCGTAAGGACGGCATCATGGACATGAAAGTGACTCAGGAATGGACCCGCATCTGCGACGTCGCGGATATTCCCCCGCTTGGCAGCCGCGTGCTCGAACGTGAAAGCGGCAACGTGGCGATTTTTCGCACCGCGCAGGACAAGGTGTTTGCCCTCCTCGACCGCTGTCCGCACAAGGGCGGTTCGCTCTCGCTCGGCATCGTGCACGGCGAAAGCGTGACCTGCCCGCTGCACGCATGGAATATCGATCTTGCAAGCGGTCAGGCGCGCGCGCCCGATGAGGGCTGCGCGCGGCATTTTCCGGTGCGCGTCGATGCGGATGGTTCCGTTTATCTCGGCCTCAGCTGACCGGGCGCGGAGATACGATGAAGACCGTTACCCGTTCCACCTGCTGTTTCTGTGGCGTCGGCTGCGGCGTGCTGATCGAAGCGGAAAATGGCCGCATTACCGGCGTTCAGGGCGACCCCGATCATCCGGCGAATTTCGGCAAGCTCTGCACGAAAGGGATGTCGCTCGCGCTGACCGCGCAAAGCGAAACGGGTCGCGCGACGATGCCTGAAATGCGGCTGCAACGCGACATGCCGCGTGAACAGGTTGAATGGTCGGTCGCACTCGATACCGTCGCGGCGCGCTTTGCCGAAGTGGTCGAACAGCACGGCCCGGATGCGGTCGCGTTCTACGTATCGGGCCAGTTGCTGACAGAAGACTATTACGTCTTCAACAAGCTCGCCAAGGGTCTGCTCGGCACGAACAACATCGATACGAATTCGCGCCTGTGCATGTCGAGCGCGGTCACGGCGTACAAGATGGCGCTTGGGGCCGATGGTCCGCCCACCTGCTACGACGATCTGGACCATGCGAAAACCGTGCTGTTCGCGGGCAGCAATATGGCATGGGCCCATCCTGTGCTGTTTCGCCGCCTGGAAGAAGCGAAAGCGGCCGATCCGTCGATCCGCTGGATTGTGATCGATCCGCGCCGCACCGATACGGCGGCGATGGCCGATCTGCATCTGCCGATCCAGCCGGGCACCGATGTCGCGCTCTTCAACGGGATGCTGCATCACCTGATCTGGGAAGGCCTCGTCGATCGTAATTTCATCGAACAGCACACCGCCAGTTTCGACGCGCTAAAAGCGCTGGTGCGCGATTTCACGCCACGCATGGTTGCGGGAATCTGCGGCGTCACCGAGCGCGAGATCATGCAGGCGGCCGAATGGTTCGGTGCGAGCGATGCCGCGCTTTCGCTCTACTGCATGGGACTCAACCAGTCGAGCCACGGCACCGACAAGAATCTCGCACTGATCAACCTGCACCTCGCCACCGCGCAGATCGGCCGCGCTGGCGCGGGACCGTTCTCGCTCACCGGTCAGCCCAACGCGATGGGTGGACGCGAGGTGGGCGGCATGGCAACGATGCTCGCGGCACACCGCGAGATCAGCAACGCGGCGCATCGCGACGAAGTGGCGCGGCTATGGGGCGTGTCGCAACTGTCGGACCGCCCCGGCCTGCCCGCAGTCGACATGTTCGAAGCGCTGCACGCGGGCAGGATCAAGGCCATCTGGATCGCCTGCACGAACCCGGCTCATTCGATGCCCGATATTCCGCGCGTTCGCGAAGCGCTCGCAAAGGCTGAATTCGTCGTCGTACAGGAAGCGTTCATGCTGACCGACACGGTGCCGTTCGCCGACGTCGTGCTGCCTGCTGCGACGTGGGGCGAAAAATCCGGCACGGTCACCAATTCGGAGCGCCGCATTTCGCGCGTGCGCGCTGCTGTCGAAGCGCCGGGTCAGGCGAAGCCCGACTGGTGGATCGTCAATGAGGTCGCGAGGCGAATTGAAGCGCGCAACGAGGCGCCAAAAACACTGTTCGCCTTTGAGAATCCCGAAGACGTGTTCAACGAACATCGAACGCTGACCGAAGGGCGTGACCTCGATATCGGCGGCCTCACCTGGTCGATACTTGAAGAAAGCGGCCCACAGCAATGGCCATTTCGTGCGAAAGCCCTGCAAGGCGAGGCACGCCGCTATACCGATGGGGTCTTTGCAACACAGGACGGCCGCGCGCGTTTTCATGCAACCCACTATCTGCCGGTTGCGGAAGCGACGAGCGCACGTTTCCCGTTTCGTCTGCTAACGGGACGCCTGCGCGATCAATGGCATGGCATGAGCCGCACGGGCCGCATCGGCAAACTGTTTTCGCACGCGCCGGCACCGGCGCTCAGCATGCAGCGTGGCGATGCCGCGCGTCGCGGCTTTCGTGAAGGCGACCTTGTCCGCGTATCGAGCCGGCGCGGCAATCTCGTGTTGCCGGTGCAACTGACCGATGACGTACAGTCTGGCACCGTATTCGCGCCGATGCACTGGAGCGCGCAATTTCTCGCAAGCGGCGGCATCAACGAAACGACCGTACCGGCGGTCGACCCTGCTTCGTTTCAACCGGAACTGAAGCACGCGGCGGTGCGTATCGAGCCGGTCGAGCTGCCGTGGCGGCTGGTCGCCGCCCGCCGCGGCGACGTGCTCGCGCTACAGGCCGCCGTGCAGCCGCTCCTGAAGGAATGCAGCTACGCTGCCATCAGCATCGAAGAGGACGACCTGATCGTGTTGCGCGCGGCGCACGGGAATGCGCCGGCGGACTGGCTGCCGCGTCTCTACGAGGCGCTCGATCTTCCCGTCGGCGAAGACACGCTCGAATACCGCGACGCGCGACGCAGCCTTGACAGGCGCGTCGTATGGCGCGAGAACATCATCGACGGCTTCGTTTTCGCCGGCGACGTCGCGAACGCCGAGGCCCTGCTCGCACGCCTGTGCGACGCCGCACCGTGGTCCGGGCCGCGCTTCGCGGTATTCTCTACCCAAAAGCAGACAAACGTCGCGCGCGATCGCGTGGTGTGCAACTGCATGCAGCTTGGCGAATCCCGCATCCAGGCAGCGATTGCAGCGGGCGCGACCCTGCCGGAACTGAAATCGAAGCTCGGCTGCGGCACGGTCTGCGGGTCGTGCGTCCCCGAACTGAAACGGATGTGCGAGGCGACTGCCGTTGCAACCTGAACCTCCTGAAACGGCCGATAACAACAGGCGAAAGATGCTGCGTGTACTGCTCGTCACCGACACCGACAAACCCATCGGCGACCTGCGCGATGCGCTCGCGCGGCTCGGCTATGACATGCTTGCCGAAACCGCAACGCCTGAAGCGTTGCATCGTGTCGTCCAGAGCGAGCGGCCTGATGTGATCATCATCGACACCGAGTCGCCCTCCCGCGATACGCTCGAACAGCTCTCGGTGATGAACGCCGCGGCGCCGCGCCCCGTTCTGATGTTCAGCCCCGATGCAAACCAGCAGTTGATCCGCGATGCCGTCGGCGCGGGCGTCACGGCGTATCTGGTGGAAGGTCTTGCGACGGAGCGGCTCGCGCCGATTCTCGAGGTGGCGCTCGCGCGCTTCGCGCAGGAATCGCAGTTGCGCGAACGTCTCGCGCAGGCGGAAAACGAACTGGCGGAACGCAAGCTGATCGACCGCGCCAAACGCCTGCTGATGGATCAGCAGAAAATGACCGAAAACGCCGCTTACGCCACGCTGCGCAAACGTGCGATGAACCAGGGCGTCAAACTCGCCGAGATCGCGCGTCAGTTGATCGCGGCGGCGGAATCGTCCCAATGATGGCTCGCTCATGAACGCATCTGATCAACACTCTCATTCCGACGCGCCGGCCAGGCTCGAGAAGACGCATCTGCGGCTTGGCTTTGTCGCGCTAAGCGACGCAGCGCCACTCGTCGCCGCCAAGCTGCTCGAGTTCGGCCACGCCCACGGCCTGACGCTTGAGCTCTGCCGGCAACCGTCATGGGCCGCCGTGCGCGACAAGCTCCTCTCTGGCGATCTGGATGCGGCGCACGCGCTTTACGGCCTCGTTTATGGTGTCCAGCTTGGCCTCGGCGGTCCGCAAACGGACATGGCCGTGCTGATGGTGCTCAACCGCAACGGCCAGGCCATTACCGTATCGAACCGGCTTGCCGCCGCGCTCGACGAGCACGGCACGCTGCCCGCGGCCCTGCGCACACTGGGACGCAAACCGGTTTTCGCGCAGACGTTCCCCACCGGCACGCACGCCATGTGGCTGTACTACTGGCTCGCCGCGCAAGGGGTTCATCCGCTGCGCGATATCGAGAGCGTCGTTATTCCGCCGCCGCAGATGGTCGGCGCGCTCGCGGAAGAGCGGCTCGACGGCCTGTGCGTGGGTGACCCGTGGAATGCCGTTGCAGAAGCGCAGGGCGTGGGCCGCACCGCTGCGTACAGCAGCGAAGTCTGGCCCGATCATCCAGAGAAGGTGCTCGCGTGCCGGCGCGATTTTGTCAGCGCTCATCCCAACACGTCACGCGCGCTCGTGCAAACCATGCTCGAGGCGTGCCGCTGGCTCGACGACGCCGGTCATCGAAACGAAATCGCGCAAAGGCTCGCACAACCGGAATTGCTCGGCGCACCCGAAGCCCTGATTGCGGCACGACTGGGCACTGAAGCGGCCAGTGCAACGCGCCTGCCTGTGCGCTTTTTCGAAGGTGGCGCAGTCAACTATCCGCGTGCGTCCGATGGCGTGTGGTTTCTCACGCAATATGAACGCTGGGGCATGATCGCGCAGCGCGACGACTACACGGCTATCGCGACTGCAATCAACCAGACCGCGCTCTATCGGGAAGCGGCGGAGCGTATGGGCCTCGCGGTGGCCGCAAACGAAGCGCCGCAGGTGCTGATCGACGGCCGCGTCTGGGACGCAGGCAAACCGGAAACGTATGCACAGCGATTTGACATACGCGCCTGACGACAGCTAGTACGCGAACTTCAGATAGCTTTCCGCGTCGGACAGCGCGCCTGCGTCGTCCACCTGTGGCATGTAACGCAGCAACCGTTTCGAGCGGGGGCTCAGCGCCTGGAGCACATCGCGCGGTACATCGATATGCACTTCGGGCCGGAAATACCAGCTACGGCTATAGCCGATCACAACCATCGGACGCGGCAGTGGCGTGCGGTTCGGCGTACCGCGATGGAGCGCCCGCACATCGCGGATCATTACATCGCCGAGTTTCATCGGCACGGCCACAAGCGGATACTCACCCCGCCCGTATGCCGCCATCGCCTCTTCCTTGTTGACCCTGTGCGTGCCGAGCGTGGTTTCGAACGGCCCGTTCTCCGCGGTCACATCGCATAATGGAAAATTCACCGCCAGCTGGAACGATGGAGTTTCCGCTTCACCCTCGAAGAGTTCTGGCGTGTCGCGATGTACATCCTGGTAAGTGGACCCGGCAAGCGGTGTATCGGTTGCAAGCTGGCACATCACCGGATCAGGCCCGGCAATGCGTTCGACGATAGCAAGCACGTCGGGATCGCAGAAAATGCGCTCGTCTGCGAAAACACCCGCAAACGGCAGCGTAATGTAGTGCCGGTTCTCGCCTCGCACTGCCGTCGCCTTTGCTTCGATTCTCGCCTGCAACAACGGCGAGAACGCATGTTGCCATGCAGCGAGGATCGCCCCCTGGAAATGATTGCGCAATATCACCATACCGTCCCGTTCGAAATCGCGCGCGAACGCGGCGTGCTCTTCAGCGGTGTATCGACTCACAGTTGTCTCCGTTTCCCGTCCGGTTGCGCGTAGCGATGCTGGCTTCGCGCCGCTCGATTGACTACCATCACAAGATGGCTCTGTGCAGTGCAAAATACAGGCATCGGCCGCACCAGGAAGATTCTAATAGATGTGGCATCACCTCATCGCGACGGTTTTCAGGAGACAGACATGCGCAAGCTTCGTTCACAAAGCTGGTTCGGCAGGAATGACAAGGACGGGTTCATCCATCGTTCGTGGATGAAAAACCAGGGCATCCCGCACGACGAATTCGATGGTCGTCCGGTCATTGGCATCTGCAATACGTGGTCGGAGCTCACGCCATGTAACGCGCACTTTCGAGAACTCGCGGAATATGTCAAGAAAGGCGTGCGTGAAGCCGGCGGCTTGCCGCTCGAATTCCCCGTGATGTCACTGGGGGAATCCAATCTGCGCCCTACTGCAATGCTGTTCCGCAATCTCGCATCGATGGATGTCGAAGAATCGATTCGCGGCAATCCGATGGATGGCGTGATCCTGCTCGTCGGTTGCGACAAGACGACGCCGGCGCTGCTGATGGGCGCGGCATCGTGCAACCTGCCCGCGCTGGCGGTCTCCGGCGGCCCGATGTTGAACGGCCGCTTTCGCGGCAAGACCATCGGCTCGGGCACGGGCGTCTGGCAGATGTCGGAGGAAGTACGCGCCGGCACGATGACACAGGAAGAATTCACCGAAGCCGAATCGTGCATGAACCGCTCGCGCGGACACTGCATGACGATGGGCACGGCGTCGACGATGGCCTCGATGGTCGAGTCGCTCGGCATGGGTTTGCCGCATAACGCCGCGATTCCGGCGGTCGATGCGCGCCGTCAGGTGCTCGCGCACCTGGCCGGGCGCCGCATCGTCGACATGGTTCGTGAAGACCTGACGATGGACAGGATCCTCACGCGCCAGGCCTTTGAAAACGCGATCCGCACGAATGCGGCGATTGGCGGCTCGACGAATGCGGTCGTTCATCTGATCGCGCTCGCGAAGCGCATCGGCGTGGAGCTGTCGCTCGAAGACTGGGAACTCGGTTCGAACGTGCCGTGCCTCGTGAACCTGCAGCCTTCCGGCGAGTATCTGATGGAAGACTTCTATTACGCAGGGGGTCTGCCGGCGGTGCTGAAGCAGCTCGGCGAACAGGGCCTGCTGCATCGCGATGCGCGGACTGTCAACGGCAAGACGATCTGGGACAACGTGTCCAGCGCGCCCAATTACGACGAAAAGGTCATCACGACGTTCGCCGAGCCGTTCAAGCCGAAGGCAGGCATCGCGGT
>NZ_CAJQZC010000014.1 GCF_907164555.1 Paraburkholderia saeva | reverse complement strand
ATGCGGGACAGGTCTATTCGAACGACCTTGGCCCCGACGGGGCAAAGAAGGCGGCGGCGATGAAGTCGTTCGATCCCGGCCCCGGATGGGTGAAGGAGTCACCGTGATGCGCGCTCTGCTTGCTGTTGCCTGGCGGCCTCGTGGCGCATGCTGCTTGCACACGCAACCCGATACGCCTCGCCTGCGCTGATCGCGCTCGCGTTTTCACGCCTGTGGACGCTCAATCGCGCGTGCGAGATCCAGCTCGCGACAGCGGCACTGGGCCTGGCGCGCGTCATCTCTGGCGAAGTCGCCGCGCGCTGCTCGCGGGACGCGTTGCAGTTCGATCCGCGCCACGGCGCGGGTCAGGATGTGCTGGATGCGTTGCTGCGCCAGGTCGACCGGATTGATCCTTCGTACAGGACATGACGTGACGCGGTCACGCACGGGCGGCGTGCGGTTGCCGCCGGCATGTCGTCGATGAACGTCAGACTTCCCGCGCCTGCATGCTCTGGATCACCTTGTCGAGCGCGTTGCTCAATGCGGCCTGTTCGTTCTCGTCGAGGCACGCGAAGAGATCGAGGTTCCATTTACGCGCAATCGGCATCACGCGACGATACAGCGCGCGTCCTTCCGCAGTTAGCGAAACGAGCACAACACGACCATCGTCTTCGCTCGATTCACGCTTGACGAGCCCCTGCTTGATGAGCGCCTCGGCCGCACGGCTTGCCTGGCTCTTGTCGAGATTCGCGTGCCGCGCGAGATCCATGATCGAAAACGGTCCGAACGATCCCACCGACGCAATCACGCGTGCTTCCGGCAATGTGACGTCGAGCTTCTCCTGGTAGCGTTCACCGATGCCGCGTTCGGCGAGCTTGTTCAGAACGTGCAGACGATACGTCAGGAACTGCTCGAGTCCGGATTTGGCGGATGCCTTCATGATGTCCCTGGGTTGGGTGGATGCAATCGTGCCGCTGTGATTGTTGCCGCATCCGCCTGGCCGGTCAACGCGCGCCGTATTTCAGCCGGGTAAGCTGTTCTGCCTCGTTCGCGAGCAGTCGCGCCGCGTCCCGGATCGCCACGTCGAGCGTGATCGGCCCCGGTGCGGGCGAGAAGCAACCCGTGAAATGTTCAGACAGTCGAGGCAACGCGGCGGAGTCGATCGCGCCGGAAAGCAACGTGGCCGGCACGCCAGCCGCCGCGGCGTGCCGGCATGCGATGAACGGCGCCTTGCCATGCAGCGTCTGGACGTCCGAGCGGCCTTCGCCCGTGATCAGCCAGTTGGCGCCTTCGAGCGCGGCGTCAAGGCCGATCTGCCGTGCGACCACCTCAGCACCTGGCTCGAACTGCGCGCCGAGCATGTGAAGCGCGAAACCCAGCCCGCCCGCTGCACCCGCACCAGCTGCATCGCGCGCACGGCGATTGAGCGCGGGCTCGAGCAGATCGGCGAAGCGGGCGAGCGCCGCGTCGATTGTCGAAACCTGCTCGGGCTTCACGCCTTTTTGCGGACCGAACACCGCAGTCGCGCCATGTTCGCCGGTGAGCGGGTTATCGACATCCGACATGCCGGTGAAGCTCGTTTCAGCGAGCCGTGCGTCGAGTTGCGACGCGTCGACGCGCGCGAGCTTCGCAAGTTGTTCGGGGGTGGGCTCAAGTTCCTGACCTTGCGCGTCGAACAGTTTCAGCCCGAGCCCGACGAGCAGTCCCGCTCCGCCATCGTTCGTGCTGCTGCCGCCGAGCGCGACGAAGAATCTGCGTACGCCGGTATCGAGCAGCGCACGGATCGCTTCGCCCATGCCCCGCGTACTACGCGCTTCGACGGGCACGCCCATGCCGACCGGATCGGTAATCCCGACGACTTCCGCCGTTTCGATGATCGCACTGCCGTCGGCGAGGAGACCCGTGGCCGCTTCGCGCACCGGGCCCGCCGCGCCGCGCACCGACAGCATGGAACGCTTGCCGCCGCCCGTGAGCATGGCGTCGAGCGTGCCTTCGCCGCCATCGGCCATCGGGCACGTGCGCACGACCGCGTCGGGGCGCGCGCGCTGGATGCCGGCGGCAATGGCCGCGGCGACCTGATCGGCGCCAAGCGAGCCTTTGAAGGAATCTGGAGCGATGACGACGACAGGCGTGGACGACAGGTTCGGCATGGTGTCTCGTATGGGTTGTTGGCGGGGGATGGACATCGCGGCGTGAGGCGCGAGCGTGGGCGATAGCTTAGCAGCATGCCGTCTGCCACTGAATATGCCGGACGGCATAGCGGCCATCCAGTTGCCGGGCCGTTTGACATGGCGGGGCGCACCTTGCCGGAAACACATGTCGTCTGTGCTGGAAAACCCGGAAAAAGCGCGAAATCCGGGCCTGATGGCATCAAAAAATGGGGAGAAAGATCGAATCCCGGCTAGGCGCGCAAATAGTTTGCTAAAATATTCGGCTCTTCTGACCCAAACCGCGTTGCAGGCGCCCCGAGGGCCCGCGGCGAGAGGTGCGCGATCGATGCAGGCTGTGCCCGGACCGGGCGTGAAAAGCCGCATCGAGAGGCAGCGCGGAAAAGATAACTGATTCGCTCGAATAATTTTAGGACGATTGAAGCCATGGCTAACGTTGTTGAAAACCTCGGCAAGCTCGAACGCCGCGTAACGATTTCCCTGCCGAAAGACACTGTGCAGAAGGAAGTGGACTCGCGTATCCGCCAGCTGGCGAAGAATGTGCGCATGCCGGGCTTCCGCCCGGGCAAGGTGCCGCTCAAAATGGTGACGCAACAGTATTCGGGCCAGGTGGAAGCTGAAGTGCTGAGCGACAAGGTCGGCAAGGAGTTCTTCGACATCAGCCGCGCTGAGAACCTGCGCGTGGCCGGTCAGCCGAGCTTCGCACCGAAGGCCGACGCTGCTGAAAACGACTACGCGTTCGACGCCACGTTCGAGGTCTACCCGGAAGTGAAGCTGGGCGATGTCGCGACGGCTGAAATCGAACGCACGACGACCACCATCAGCGAAGCGGAAATCGACCGCACGCTGGATATCCTGCGCAAGCAGCGCGTGCACTACCACGCACGCGGCGAAGCCGGCGAGCATGGCGACGGCGGCGGCGAAACCGCAGCGAAAGACGCGGATCGCGTGACGCTCGACTTCGTCGGCAAGATCGACGGTGAAGTGTTCCAGGGCGGCAGCGCCGACGATTTCGCATTCGTGCTCGGCGAAGGCCGCATGCTGCCGGAATTCGAAAAGGCGGCGCTTGGCCTGAAGGTTGGCGAATCGAAAGAATTCGACCTGGCGTTCCCGGCCGACTACCACGGCAAGGACGTCGCTGGCAAAACGGCGCAGTTCACGATCACGATGAAGAAGATCGAATGGCCGCATCTGCCGGAAATCGACGCTGAATTCGCGAAGTCGCTCGGTATCGAAGACGGCGATCAGGCCAAGATGCGCGCAGAGATCAAGGACAACCTCGAGCGCGAAGCGAAGCGTCGCACGCAGGCCATCGTCAAGAACCAGGTCATGGACGCGCTCCTGAAGATCTCGGAACTCGACGTGCCGAAGGCGCTGATCGAGCAGGACCAGCAACGCCTCGTCGAAATGGCGCGTCAGGATCTGCAGCAACGCGGCGTGCCGAACGCAGCCGACGCGCCGATCCCGGCGGAAATGTTCGCCGAGCAGGCCGAGCGCCGCGTGAAGCTTGGCCTCGTGCTGGCTGAACTCGTCAAGGCAAACGAGCTGCAGGCGAAGCCGGAACAGATCCGCGCTGAAGTCGACGAATTCGCGAAAAGCTACGAAGACCCGAAGGAAGTCGTCCGCTGGTATTATTCGAACCAGCAGCGCCTGGCTGAAATGGAAGCGTACGTCGTTGAAGCCAACGTCGTCGATTTCGTCCTCGGCAAGGCCAAAGTGACGGACAAGGAAGTGAGCTTCGAAGAACTGGCAAGCGCAACGGCGCAGGCGTAAGCGTCGTTGTAACGGCGTGCCGGCTGTCGGAGCGACGGCCCGCACGCCGTTTTTTTATGTTCCGCGTATCGTGCGGGCTTGAAACTGGCGTCGCCGTACTCACCTGCCTCACGAACAAGAACATTCCAGACAAGGATCCATTGCATGACCTTTCGCGCTCAATTGCTGGACACGTTAGCCTCCCACGCGCCCCGGGATCTCGAGGCGCAGGCGCTCGGACTTGTTCCGATCGTCGTGGAAACGAGCGGACGTGGCGAGCGTTCGTACGACATCTACTCGCGTCTCCTGAAGGAGCGGGTGGTGTTTCTGGTCGGTGAAGTGAATGACCAGACGGCCAATCTCGTTGTCGCGCAGTTGCTGTTCCTCGAAAGCGAGAATCCTGACAAGGACATCAGCTTCTACATCAACAGCCCGGGCGGCTCGGTGTCGGCCGGCATGGCGATTTACGACACGATGCAGTTCATCAAGCCGGACGTGTCGACGCTGTGCATGGGCCTCGCCGCGAGCATGGGCGCATTCCTGCTGGCTGCCGGCGCGAAGGGCAAGCGTTTCACGCTGCCGAACGCGCGTGTCATGATTCACCAGCCGCTGGGTGGCGCACGCGGTCAGGCGTCGGACATTGAAATTCAGGCGCGCGAAATCCTGTACCTGAAGGAACGTCTGAACCAGCTGCTCGCGCATCACACGGGTCAGCCGGTCGAACGCATTGCGCGCGACACCGATCGCGACAACTTCATGTCGGGCGACGACGCGCAGGCTTACGGTCTCGTTGACCAGGTTCTGCACAAGCGTCCGTGATCGGGTGCGATGTGCCCCAAAACAGGGCAAAGGGTCGGACGACAATCCAATGAGAAGCATCTGACCCATCCCTGAGCGCCTGCGGCGAACACGCCGCACCCGCTTTCGCGCGTCGTCCTGGGCCGACTGCGAGGCTGGAGCAAACGGCGTATTATGTAATCGAGTGTCCGGAGGCTCACACATCTATGGCGGACAAGAAAGGTTCTAACAGCGAAAAGCTGTTGTATTGCTCGTTCTGCGGCAAGAGTCAGCATGAAGTCAAAAAACTGATTGCCGGACCGTCGGTATTCATCTGCGATGAATGTATCGATCTGTGCAACGAAATCATCCGCGACGAGGCTGCTGGCTCGGGCGTGGAAACGGGCCTGTCCAAGTCCGATCTGCCGAGTCCGCAGGAAATCCGCGAAATCCTCGATCAGTATGTGATCGGCCAGGAACGCGCGAAGAAAATCCTCGCGGTGGCAGTGTACAACCACTACAAGCGCCTGAAGCATCTCGACAAGAAAGATGAAATCGAGCTGTCGAAGAGCAACATCCTGCTGATCGGCCCAACGGGCTCCGGCAAGACGCTGCTCGCGCAGACGCTCGCGCGTCTTCTCAACGTCCCGTTTGTTATTGCCGATGCAACAACGCTGACGGAAGCCGGCTACGTCGGCGAGGACGTCGAGAACATCATTCAGAAGCTGCTGCAGAACTGCAATTACGAAGTCGACAAGGCGCAGCGCGGCATTGTCTACATCGACGAAATCGACAAGATCAGCCGCAAGTCGGATAACCCGTCGATCACCCGCGATGTGTCGGGCGAAGGCGTGCAGCAGGCGTTGCTGAAGCTGGTCGAAGGTACGATGGCTTCGGTGCCCCCGCAAGGTGGCCGTAAGCATCCGAACCAGGACTTCATCCAGGTCGACACCACGAACATCCTGTTCATCTGCGGTGGCGCATTCGACGGCCTCGAAAAGGTCATTGTTGACCGTACGGAAAAGACCGGCATCGGCTTCGGCGCGAGCGTCAAGAGCAAGCAGGATCGCGACGCGGGCGAAGTGCTGCGCGAAGTCGAACCGGAAGATCTGATCAAGTTCGGCCTGATTCCGGAACTGATCGGCCGTCTGCCGGTGGTGGCCACGCTCGGCAAGCTCGACGAAGTCGCGCTGATGAAAATCCTGGTCGAACCGAAGAACGCGCTGATCAAGCAGTATCACAAGCTCTTTAATATGGAGCGCGTGGAACTGGAGATCCGACCGGGTGCGCTGCAGGCTGTCGCGCGCAAGGCGATCCGTCGCAAGACGGGTGCCCGGGGTCTGCGGTCGATCCTGGAACAGGCCTTGCTCGATGTCATGTACGAGTTGCCGACGATGAAGGGCGTAAGCAAGGTCATCATCGACGACAACGTCATCGATGGCGACGGCAAACCGTTGCTGATCTACGAAGACGCGCCCAAGGTCGCGGGTTCGAATTGATCGGCTTTCCGGGTTCTGCAAAAAAGCCGTTCATGGCGACGTGAACGGCTTTTTCGTTTATCTTGTGGTCAGGATGGTTGTTTTTCTACTTGGAGTCACTGAACCTTCGGAGTCACTGAACTTTTCCCACACGCGGAGGCCTTGCAATTTTTTTTGCTGACCTCACCTATCGAACGAACTGATTCCACTCATGGGGAAATGAAATGTCAGGAACCCAACTCCTTCCGCCGGAACGCACTACACTCCCGCTGCTCCCGCTGCGTGACGTAGTCGTATTCCCGCACATGGTGATTCCGCTCTTCGTAGGCCGCCCGAAGTCGATCAAGGCTCTCGAAGCAGCGATGGAAGGCGGCAAGCACATCATGCTCGTCGCCCAGAAAACGGCTGCGAAAGATGAGCCGACCGAAAAGGACATGTACGAAACAGGGTGTATCGCCAACATCCTGCAGATGCTGAAACTGCCCGACGGCACCGTGAAGGTCCTCGTCGAAGGTCTTCAGCGCGCGAAGACGCTTTCCATCGAAGAACAGGAAACGCAGTTTTCGTGCGAAGTCATGCCGCTCGAACCCGACCACGCCGACAGCGCTGAAACTGAAGCGCTGCGCCGCGCGATCGTGTCGCAGTTCGACCAGTACGTGAAGCTGAACAAGAAGATCCCGCCGGAGATTCTCACGTCGCTGTCGGGCATCGATGAAGCAGGGCGCCTGGCCGATACGATCGCCGCGCATCTGCCCCTCAAGCTCGACCAGAAGCAGCACATCCTCGAGATGTTCCCGGTCATCGAGCGCCTCGAGCATCTGCTCGCGCAGCTCGAAGCCGAAATCGACATTCTCCAGGTCGAAAAGCGCATCCGTGGGCGCGTGAAGCGCCAGATGGAAAAGAGCCAGCGCGAGTACTACCTGAACGAGCAGGTCAAGGCGATCCAGAAGGAACTCGGCGAAGGCGAAGAAGGTGCGGATCTCGAAGAACTCGAGAAGCGCATCACCGCCGCGCGCATGCCGAAGGAAGCCAAGAAGAAGGCTGACGCCGAACTGAAGAAGCTCAAGCTGATGTCGCCGATGTCCGCCGAAGCGACGGTCGTGCGCAACTACATCGATACGCTGATCGGCCTGCCGTGGCGCAAGAAGAGCAAGGTCAACAACGACCTCACGAACGCCGAAACCGTGCTCGACGAAGACCACTTCGGTCTCGAGAAAGTGAAGGAACGCATTCTCGAGTATCTCGCGGTCCAGCAACGTGTGGATAAGGTCAAGGCGCCGATCCTGTGCCTCGTTGGGCCTCCGGGGGTCGGCAAGACGTCGCTTGGCCAGTCGATCGCTCGTGCAACGAACCGCAAGTTCGTGCGCATGGCGTTGGGCGGCGTGCGCGACGAAGCCGAAATTCGCGGTCACCGTCGTACGTACATCGGTTCGATGCCGGGCAAGATCCTCCAAAGCCTGACGAAGGTCGGCGTGCGCAATCCGCTCTTCCTGCTCGACGAAGTCGACAAGATGGGCCAGGATTTCCGCGGCGATCCGTCTTCGGCGCTGCTGGAAGTGCTTGATCCGGAACAGAATCATACGTTCGCCGATCACTACGTCGAAGTCGACTTCGATCTGTCGGATGTGATGTTCGTGGCGACGTCGAACTCGCTGAACATTCCGCCGCCGCTGCTCGACCGGATGGAAGTGATCCGTCTGTCGGGTTACACGGAAGACGAAAAGGTCAGCATCGCGCAACGTTACCTGCTGCCGAAGCAGAAGAAGAACAACGGCCTGAAGGAAGGCGAAGTCGACGTGGCGGAAACGGCCATTCGCGACATCATTCGTTATTACACGCGTGAAGCGGGCGTCCGTTCGCTCGAGCGTGAAATCTCGAAGATCTGCCGCAAGGTCGTGAAGATGCTGCTGCTGAAGAAGGCGGAAGGCGCGGTGAAGGTCGACGGCAGCAATGTCGATACATTCCTCGGCGTGCGCAAATACGACTTCGGTCTGGCTGCGAAGGAAAACCAGGTCGGTCAGGTCACGGGGCTCGCGTGGACGGAAGTCGGTGGCGATCTGCTGACGATCGAAGCCGCGGTCATGCCGGGTAAGGGCAATGTGATCCGCACCGGTTCGCTCGGCGATGTGATGAAGGAATCCGTCGAAGCAGCGCGCTCGGTGGTCCGCTCGCGCTCGCGTCGTCTTGGCATCAAGGACGAAGCGTTCGAGAAGCAGGATATTCACATCCACGTGCCGGAAGGCGCGACGCCGAAGGACGGTCCTTCGGCCGGTATCGCGATGACGACCGCGCTGGTGTCGGTGCTGACCGGCATTCCGGTGCGTGCCGATGTCGCGATGACGGGCGAAATCACGTTGCGCGGCGAAGTGCTTCCGATCGGCGGCCTGAAGGAAAAGCTGCTGGCCGCGCATCGTGGCGGTATCAAGCTGGTGCTGATCCCGGAAGAGAACGTCAAGGATCTGACGGAGATTCCGGACAACGTGAAGAACGCAATCGAAATCATGCCGGTCCGCTGGATCGACCGGGTGCTCGAACTTGCGCTCGAACGTACGCCGCAGCCGTTGCCGGAAGAAGAACCGAAGGCAGCAGCAACGCCGGTCGCAGCTGAACCGGCCAAGGATCCCGCATCGGAAGTCGTGAAGCACTAATCGACCCCGGCGGTTCCTGCAGCACAAAAAACCCGCGGCCGCGCCGCGGGTTTTTTGTTGCCTGGAACGTTTGCGCGGGCTGGTTTTCGCGTCGTTTTCCCAACATGTGCGAAAAACGCCTCGACGCCGGCCAAACTGGTTGCGCACGCATCGATCGTCCGCAAAATTCCGTCATAAATCCGGCGCAGAATGTGCGCCCGAATCAGGCTCAACCCCGCTTGACACAAGGGTTTCGGCCCATTCTAATTAGCTGGCCCGGCGAATTGTGCCGTGCCTGCTTATAAACCGGCGCCAAAGGCGCTATCACGATTGCCCAATAACATTCTCGGGGGCTGGAATGAACAAGACGGAATTGATCGATCACATTGCGCAACAGGCAGACATTTCGAAAGCTGCAGCGGGACGTGCGCTCGATGCTGTGATTGGTGGCGTCAAAGGGACGTTGAAGAAGGGCGGTTCGGTTACGCTGGTCGGCTTCGGTACGTTTGCCGTCGGCAAGCGTACGGCACGCACGGGTCGCAATCCGCGCACGGGCGCTGCGATCAAGATCAAGGCAGCCAAGGTGCCTAAATTTAGGCCTGGCAAAGCGCTAAAGGATGCGCTAAACTAATGGGCTCGCTGGCTGAGGTTCTTGTAAAAGCTACCTGATACAGTTCACCAGTCAGCGTCAGTTCGATGTGCAGCACACGCGGAACGGGTGCTTAGCTCAGTTGGTAGAGCGGCGCCCTTACAAGGCGTAGGTCGGGAGTTCGAGCCTCTCAGCACCCACCAGTTCCCGATGTGTCACAACGAACGTGCGGTAAAGATGCAGTAAACAAGGAGTGGTAGTTCAGTCGGTTAGAATACCGGCCTGTCACGCCGGGGGTCGCGGGTTCGAGTCCCGTCCACTCCGCCAGTATCTTCGAAAGGCGAACTACGGTTCGCCTTTTTTATTGCCCGCTGTTGTAATATCGGGCGTTCTGTTTTTGGCCAACCCTCACGCATGCTCGATTTTTTCCGCAATCACAAACGCCTGATGATGTTCATGCTCATCCTCGTCATTGTGCCGGGGTTGGGATTTGTCGGTATCCAGGGCTTCCGCGGTTTCTTTGACGAAAGCGCGAACGTCGCAAGCGTCAACGGTCACAAGATCACGCGTGTCGAATACGACAACGCGATGCGCCAGCAGCTCGACCGCGCACGTCAGGTACTCGGTGCACAGTTCGACATGAAGTCGTTCGATACGCCCGAGCGTCGCCGCGACATGCTCGACGGCCTGATTCAGGAGCGTGTGCTCGCCGATGAAACGCAGCGTCTGCACCTGACGGCATCCGACGACGCGGTACGCCGCACGTTGATGTCCGACCCCGTCATCTCTTCGCTGAAAAATCCTGACGGTACGATCGATGTCGACCGCTACAAGCAGCTGCTCGCGATGCAGGGCATGACGCCCGAGCAATACGACGAACGCGTGCGTTACGGTCTCGCCACGCAGCAATTGCCCGCGGCGATCCAGTCGAGCGCGTTCACGTCGAAGACACTCGCGCAGCGCCTTACTGATCTCGCCGAACAGCAGCGCGAAGTGCAGGGCCTTGCGTTTCACGCACGCGATTACGCATCGAAGGTGCAGCCCACGGACGCGCAGTTGCAGGCGTACTACGACGCGCACCGCGAGGCGTTCGCCACGCCTGAAACCGCGACGATCCAGTATGTCGTGATGTCGCCGGCCGTGCTCGCCGCTGCCGTCCAACCGTCCGACGCCGACGTCAAGAAATACTACGACGACAATGTCGCGCACTACCGCACGGAAGGCGAAGTACGCGCAAGCCACATCCTGATCGTGGCGCCGAAAGATGCAAGCGCGGCAGACAAGGCCAAGGCAAAGCAGAAGGCCGACGAAGTGCTTGCGCAGGTCAAGGCGCATCCGGACCAGTTCGCGCAGATCGCGCAGCAGAACTCGCAGGATCCGGGCTCGGCGTCGAAAGGCGGCGATCTGGGCTATTTCGGTCCGGGCATGATTGCTGGCGGCAAGGCCTTCGACGACGCTGTGTTCAAGCTGAAGAAGGATGAAATCAGCGGCATCGTGCAAACGGATTTTGGGTATCACATCGTCAAGATGACGGACGTGAAGCCCGCGGTCACGAAGCCGCTCGACGAAGTGAAGGACTCGATCATCAAGGATCTGAAGACGCAGCAGGCCACCCGGGCGTTCGCTGACGACTCGGAAGGCTTTACGTCGATCGTGTACGAACAGGCAAAGAGCCTGCAACCGGCCGCCGACAAGTACAAGCTGCAGATCCAGACTGCTACGGTCACGTCGCAGCCGGACGCGAAATTGCCGCCGGACAGCCCGCTTAACAACGCGAAGTTCCTGGCCGCGGTGTTTTCGAGCGACGCGACGAAGTCGAGGAACAACACGCAGGCCATCGACGTGGGCGGCAACACGCTGATCGCAGCGCACGTCATCGACTACAAGGCGGCGACCGTGCCGGCACTCGACGTCGTCAAGGATGCAGTGCGCCAGAAGGTCGTGGCGCAGCAGTCGGCGGAGATGGCGCGCAAGGACGGCGTGGCGAAGCTCGCAGATCTACAGAAGTCGAAGTCAACGGAAGGTTTCTCGTCGGCGCTGAAGGTCTCGCGCAACGATGCGCAAGGCGTGCCGCTGGCTGCGTTGAGCGCGATCTACAAGACGGATGCACAGAAGCTGCCGGCCTATGTGGGCGTGGATCTCGGCGACGACGGCTACGCAATCTATCGCGTGAACGCCGTGCTGCCGGGCAATGCGGTCGATGCACAACGTCTTGCCGCGGCCCAGCAGCAGATCGCGCAGGTCAACGCGCAATCGCAGGTCGAAGCGTATGTCGACGCGCTGCGTGCACGCTCGAAGGTGAAATTCTTCGGTGCGATGGATGGTTCGGCGCAACAGCCCGCAGAGTAATCTGTCTGGTTCGATGCGACGCAGCCAGCTCGGCGTCGCATTGGCAGGACAGCAAAAAGCCCCGCACTCTGGCGGGGCTTTTTGTTTATATGCGCGAGGGCCGCGAGACGCGGTGCCTCACGCCATGACATCAGCGGCGCCGGCGTTAGAGGCAGGCCGTGATGTCGCTCGTGTCGCCACCGCCGCCGCCACCTGAGCGGAAGCCGACCCATGTGCCGGAGCCGGTATATGACGGACGCACCACTGCGGCGGCGCCGCTGGGCGGTTGCTGGCCCGGAACATAGACATCCATGGCGGCATCGTTCGCGAGGGTGTTTTGCGATACCACCTGCTGTTGCGATTTGTCGGCCCACTTCTTCGCAATACATTGGCCGACGACCTTCGGCGGCTGCTGGCTTTGTCCGACGGATTGAACGCCTGCCGGCGGTTGTGCTGCACAGGCAGAAATTGCCACGGTCAAAGCGATAAGCGGTAAGTATTTCACGTCATCTCCTTCCAAAATCGCTCAATTTCGAGCCGGGTTTTCAAGGGTAGGCGATAGTGTCAGATCAACCAAGGCCGGCCTCGTTCCCGCGTATTCGAAACAAGTTGTTAAAACTGCTCGGGCCCCTGGAATGGGGCGATCAGGGCGCGCGCAATAACGGCTTCAACGCGGGCCATACGTTGTCCAGCAGGACAGGTTGTGCCTGCTGTGTCGGGTGAATCTGGTCGGCCTGGAACATGTCGGGTTTGTCCTCGATTCCCGCGAGCAGAAACGGTACGAGCGGCACGTGAAACTGCTTCGACAGATCGCCATACAGGCCGTGGAACTTTTGTGTGTACTCAGGGCCGTAATTAGGAGGTACATACATACCCACCAGCACCACCTTTGCGTGCGCCTTTTGCGACTGCTCGATAATCGTCCGAAGGTTGCCTTCGGTTGTATTGAGTGGAACGCCGCGCAGCGCGTCGTTGGCGCCGAGTTCGACGATCACCACCGAAGGTTTCAGACGCTGCATCAACGCGGGCAGGCGCGCGAGTCCGCCGCTCGTGGTGTCGCCGCTGATGCTTGCATTGGCGACGTTATAATCGATGCGCTCGTCGGCCAGCCGGCGGCGCATCAACGCGACCCAGCCCGTATCGCGAGGCAGGCCGTACTCGGCGGAGATGCTGTCGCCGAGCACGACAATCACCGGCTTGTCCGATGCCGAAGTGGCGGCGCTGGCAGCGGTATTGGCGGCATCGGCTGCGTGCGGCACGATCGCCATCCACGCGGCGGCGCCGACTGCGGCACCCAGCGCCAGCATGCGCAACTTCAACCTGTGCTTCACCATGCAAAATAAAACTGATCCAGTCATTGAAGTACGGGGTTTGAGCAAGCGGGTTAAGGATGCAACGGGCGACCTGACGATTCTCGATCATATCGATCTTTCAATCGAGCCGGGCAGCAGCGTGGCGATCGTCGGCGCGTCCGGTTCGGGCAAGTCCACGTTGCTGGGACTGCTAGCCGGTTTGGACAGCGCGAGCGCCGGCTCGGTTCGCCTGCTGGGCCGTGAGCTCTCCGAACTCGACGAAGACGGCCGCGCCGCGTTACGAAGTGGCTCGGTCGGTTTCGTGTTCCAGTCGTTCCAGTTGATGCCGCATCTGACTGCGCTTGAAAACGTGACGTTGCCGCTCGAACTGCAAGGCGGCATCTCGACACGCGACGCTGCGACACGGGCGCGCTCGCTGCTCGATCAGGTCGGGCTCGGCAAGCGGACAGCGCATTATCCGAAGCTGCTATCAGGTGGCGAGCAGCAACGTGTGGCGCTCGCGCGCGCGTTCGTTACGCATCCGGCGATCCTCTTTGCAGACGAACCGACGGGCAGCCTCGACGCCGCAACAGGCCATGCCGTGATCGACCTCATGTTTGAGATGAACCGGGCAAATGGCGCGACGCTCGTGCTGGTGACGCACGATATCGAGCTCGCGCGGCGCTGCGACAGAACCGTCACGATCGAGGCGGGGCGTCTGGTCGTGTGAGACCTGCTGGAAGAAGCCTGTGCGTTTCAACGCATGCAAAAAACGGACGCCGAAGCATCCGTTTTCATTTGCACATCGCGCTACGCCACCGGATCAGCGCTTCAATGCAGCACGGGCGCGATTGATGAGCGCGGACGTCGACGAATCGTGTTTCTTTTCATCCACGGAAGCCGCCGTCAGATCCGCCTCGACGACCTTGCCGAGAATCTTGCCGAGCTCGACGCCCCACTGGTCGAACGGGTTGATGTTCCACACCGACGCCTGCACGAGCACCTTGTGTTCGTACATCGCGATCAGCGCGCCGAGCGAACGCGCGGTCAACGCATCGACAAGAATCGTCGTGGTCGGGCGGTTGCCGGGGAACATCAGATGCGGCGCGAGTTCAGGCTTGTCCGGGCCCGCTACCTTCTTCGCTTCTTCGAGCGTGCGGCCGAGCATCAGCGCTTCGCTTTGCGCAAAGCAGTTCGCGAGCAGTTTCGGATGATGATCGGCAAGAGGATGTTCCGGCGTGAGCACTGCGACGAAGTCGATCGGCACGATCGTCGGCCCTTGATGCAGCATCTGGAAGAACGCGTGCTGCCCGTTCGTGCCGGGTTCGCCCCACGTGACCGCGGACGTAGGGTAATCGACGATCCTGCCGTCGAGCCGCGCCGATTTGCCGTTGCTCTCCATTTCGAGCTGCTGCAGGTACGAAGACAGATAGTGCAGCGCCTCCGAATACGGCGCGACGAGATAGCTCTGCGAGCCGAAGAAGTTGCGATACCAGATGCCGATCATGCCTAGCAGCACCGGCAGATTGCGTTCAAGTGGGGCATCGCGGAAATGCTGGTCCATCTCGTTCGCGCCCGCGAGCAGTTCCGCGAAGTGCGCCGGGCCGACCGAAATCATGATCGACAGACCGCAGGCCGACCACAACGAATAGCGGCCGCCAACCCAGTCCCACATCTCGAAGATGTTTTCCTTCGCGATGCCGAACTTCACGACTTCAGCCGGATTCGCCGACACGCCGACGAAATGCTTCGCGAGCGCGCTTTCCGGGCACCCGCTTTTGACGAACCAGTCGCGCATCGAATGCGCGTTGGTCATCGTCTCGAGCGTGGTGAAGGTCTTCGATACGACGATCGCAAGCGTCTCTTCCGGATTGATCTGCTCGAGCACGCGGTACATGTCCGCGCCGTCGACGTTCGACACGAAGAACGACTTGATCTCAGGCAATGCCAGATGATGCAGCGCATGCACGACCATCTTCGGTCCGAGATCCGAGCCGCCGATGCCAATGTTCACCACGTAGCGAATGCGTTTGCCGGTGTATCCCGTCCATGCGCCGCTGCGAACCTGGTCCGCGAACGCGGCCATTTTGGCCTGCTCGGCCTTGATCTGCGCGTTGAACGGCGCTTTCGGATCGGTGGCGCGCAGTGCTGTGTGCAACGCGGCGCGGCCCTCGGTCGGGTTCACGATGTCCCCCGCAAACATCGCGTCGCGGCGCTTTTCGACGCCCGCTTCGCGTGCCAGTTGAACCAGCAGGCGCAGCGTTTCGTCGGTGATGCGGTTCTTCGAAAAATCAATCGCGAGGCCGCCGCCCGACAGCGTGAAACGTTCGGCACGGGTCGGCGCGGGGTCGTTCGCGGGCGCGAACCAGTCGCGCAGGTGCGCGTCGCGGATCTGTTCGTAGTGCGCTTCTAGCGCGGACGAGGCGGGGAGCGGATTCGATGGCATATAAACTGTCCGTCTGGCGAAATGACACGAATGGATGGCGGCATGCTGCATGCGCCGCCAGCGGTGAAGTCCGGAAGCGTCGCTGCGCGGCCACGTCGCGCGCACCGTTCAATGCGCGGGTTGCGTCCGGCGGTCCGTGCGCCGTCATGCGGACAGGCCGCCGACCGGCGTAGCGATGCGCTCGATCGATCAGTATAGCGGCGTTGGATGACAGCGCGCACCCTCGTGCGTGTGTCGCAGATGATGGGAGCGCGCGGGCGCGCCGATCTTCGCACCGGATGCGGACGTTGAAAACGGGTGCTTCGCCCTGGCGGCAACGGGCAACGCTCACTGCATCGACTTCAGGCCGCTTGCGCCTGCGCGTTACGCGCGCAGCGGATAGAACAGGCGATTGAGCAGCGTGCGCACCATGGGCGCCAGTTCGCCCGCGTTCAGCCCGGCAGGGCCATTGCCTTGCGCAGTGAGCGTATCGGCGGCACGGCCGTGCAGGTACACGCCGGCCAGCGCCGCTTCGTAGCCCGGCAGGCGCTGCGCGAGCAGCGCGCCGATGATGCCGCCGAGCACGTCCCCCGTGCCGCCTGTCGCGAGCGCGGCATTGCCCGTCGGATTGATCGCGACGCGGCCATCGGGCGCAGCTATCACGGTGCCGCTCCCTTTCAGCACGACGACGCTCGCGTAGCGTGCCGCCAGCGAGCGCGCAGCGGCCAGCCGGTCGGCCTGCACCGTGTGCGCATCGGTACCGAGCAGGCGCGCGGCTTCGAGCGGATGCGGCGTCAGCACGCAGGCGCGGCCGTTCTGCGCGCCGCGCGCATGGACCTCTGCCGCGAGGTCGTCGTCGTTAGAGATGAGGTTGAGCGCGTCGGCATCGAGCAGGATCGGGCCGTCGAATTCGAGCGCGTCGTGAAGGGTGGCGGATGCCCGGTCGCGCTGACCCATCCCGCAGCCGATCGCGAGCGCATCCATCGCGTCGAGCGTGAGATCGTCGACACCGCTCAGCATCAGTTCGGGGTGGGGGGCATCGTAGGCAGGCGCGCTGCCGCCGATGAACCCGATGTGCACCTTGCCGGCGCCCGCGTAAAGCGCGGCGCGTGCAGCGAGAATCGGCGCGCCGCACATGCCCGTGTCGCCGCCGATCACGGCAAGGCTGCCAAACGTGCCCTTGTGTACCGCGAAATCACGCGGCGGCAGCGATGCACCGAACAGTGACGGTGCGTTGAGCTGCACCTGGGTATGGGCGGCCGCACCCTCGACGCCGATCGGCGCGACAGTTACCGAACCCGCGAGATCGCGTCCCGATGCCGTGAACAGCCCCGGTTTCGCGCCGATGAACGTGACGGTATGGGTTGCGCGCACGGCCACACCCGAACCGACGGCGGTGCCGGTATCGCTGTCGAGGCCGCTCGGTACGTCGAGCGCGAGTACGTGGCCTTTGCTGCGAGCGCGTTCGGACAGCGTCCGGGCAAGTTCGGCGAAGATGCCTTCGAGCGGCCGCGAGAGTCCGATGCCGAACATGCCGTCGACGAGCCAGCCGTAGCGCTCGAACGAAGCAGGTGGTGTCGTCGCGATCGGTACGCCCGCCGCGCGGGCGGCTTCCAGCGCCCGGCGCGCGTCGTCGGGCTTGACCTCGACCGGCATGCAGACATCGACCGCGAGGCCGGCGCGGTGTAGCTCCGTCGCCATCACGAGTGCATCGCCGCCGTTGTTCCCGGGCCCCGCGACGAGCCAGACCGGATGATCGGCGTAGTCAAACGATTCGTGGGCGTTCTGGTCGAGCAGGAAGCGGGCTGCCGCAGCGCCCGCGCGAGCCATCAGCGTGTGTTCGGGGAGTGCCGCGGCGGCTTCCTTTTCGAGCGTGCGCAGGGCATCGACTGAAAGGAGCGGCAGCGGACGGTCGTACGGGTCGACGAGCGTGGCGGAACGGGGGGAACCGGGGGAGCGGGCGGAGGCGGGCGGCGTAGTGTCGGTCATGGCGCAGGCAGGACGAAGACAAACGGTAAAGGTGCGTGCCCGGCCGCGTCGCGCCAGAACAACCTCAATCGCGAAACCGTTCCGGCCGCAATGCTGCAAGCGTATCGGGCGGCACATCGGGCGTCGCACCGGCGAAGAGATCAGCGATCACTTTAGCAGACCCGCACGCCATTCCCCAACCGGAGGGCCCGTGGCCGGCGTTCACAAAAAGCCGCGGATGCAGCGCGTTGCCGACAAGCGGCATGCCGTCCGGCGAGAGCAGCTTCAGACCTTCCCAGGGCAGGGCCGCCGAGATTTTCGCGGCACCCGGAATCCAGTCGTGCGTGGCCTGGCCGAGGAGCGCGAGGGCTTCGCGCGTGAGCGCCTCGCCAAGCGGCTTGTTGACGAGGTTCGCCGGCTGCACGACAGCACCGCCGGCAATGCGCAGACGATGGTTCATACGCGTGATCGTGATGCGTTTGACCGCATCGATCACGGTCATGTGAGGCACGCACTCTTCGTGCGCGACCGGTGCGGCGAGCGTGTGCATACGCAGCGGATGCAGCGGCAGACGCAGGCCCAGCTGCTCCAGCAGCGGCAGGCTGCCGACGCCTGCCGCGACGACGATCGCGTCGCCCGCAATCACGTCGACTTCGCGCGATCGCGACGAATCGCCCGTGCGCGGCGCCAGTTCGACGGCGGCGCGCTGGTTGTCGACGCGGATCGAGGTCACTTCGCGGCCAGTCTGGAATGTCACGCCGCCTTGCTCGTCGAGCAGCTGCTTCACGAGCTTGGCGAAGAGCGGACAGTTCGCGGTGCGTTCGGATTCGAAATAAACGCCGCCCGCGAAATCCGGGTCGGTCGGCACCGAATGTTCGAGCGCGGCGCATTCGGCCGCGGTCAGCACATGATGCGGGACTTCGTAGCGGCGCAGCAGGTCGAGCGCCGGCTGGGTCAATTCCCATTCGTGGGCGGAGCGCACCACGTGGAGCACGCCGTTACGCTGTTCGAATTCGAGGCCGAAGCGCGTTTCGATGTCGGCGAGCGTATCGCGCGAGAGCTCGATCAGCGGGCGCAGCCGACCCATCTGTTCCTCGAACGCGGCAGGTTCCTGCAAGGTGGCAAGGCGCTTCAGAAAATCGCGGGCGCCCGAATTGAAACCGATTTTGGTCACGACGCCGCTTTTCGCGGTGCGCCGGTTTTCCATGAAGGTCGGGCCGAACCAGACGTCGAGCGGCGTGGGCAGCACGGTGCCGCTGTGGCCGTAGGTGGCGCCCTGCGCAACCGTCGCATGCCGTTCGACGACGCACACGCGGTGACCGGCCGCGCGCAGCTGATAAGCGGTGGCGACGCCGGTGATTCCGCCGCCAATGACGATGACATCCATGATTGATTCGATTTGCGGGCAGGACGCGGGTGACCGGGCGTGCCCGTATGCGTGACGGGCGGCGCGGGTGGGGGAATCTGCCGTGCCGGTCAGTGGAAAGGGCGAATGATAGCAGCCAAACGGGGCCGGCCGCCACGTTGCCCGCCGCAATGCCATGCGCCGCCGGAGCGCGCCGGACATTGCTGCCAGAAGGTTCGTCGCGCTACGTGGGGCGGGTCTGACGGGCCGTCCCGAGGTATAATCTCCGACTTCCTTTCGCCTCCCGTCGCCTGCACGCGCGACTGATCGACGCAACGTCAAGTCCATGGCCCACTTCTCGTGTTTCCCCGGCGCTTCGGCCCTCTCCGATTTCCGTCAAACCCGTCTGCTCGAAACGCTCACCCGCATCGACGCCAATATCACCGGCGTACGCGGGCAATTCCTGCATTTCGTCAATGCATCGACGCCGCTTTCGGCCGATGACAGCGCGAAGATCGAGGCGCTGATGCATTACGGCGAACCGTTCGAAGCAGCGAAAGAGCGCGGTACGACCGAAACCGTCCTCGTGGTGCCGCGCTTCGGCACGGTGTCGCCGTGGGCCAGCAAGGCGACCGACATCGCGCTGCATTGCGGCCTCGCGAACGTGCGCCGCATCGAACGCGGCGTCGAATACACGGTGATCCTGAAGTCGGGCCTGCTGGGCGGCAAGAAGGCGCTCTCCGACGAGGCGCGTGCCGCCGTCGTCGCCGCGCTGCACGATCGCATGACCGAGAGCGTTGCGCCGTCGCGCGATCACGCGATGCATCTGTTCGACGAACTGCCGGCGAAGCCGCTGCAAACCGTCGACATTCTGAAAGAGGGCCGCACGGCGCTGGAAGCCGCGAACGCGGAACTCGGCCTTGCGCTGGCGGACGACGAAATCGACTACCTGGTCGATGCGTTCACGAAGCTCGGCCGCAATCCGACCGACGTCGAACTGATGATGTTCGCCCAGGCGAACAGCGAGCATTGCCGGCACAAGATTTTCAACGCCGACTGGACGATCGACGGCGAGCCTCAGGACATCTCGCTCTTCAACATGATCCGCAATACGGAGAAGTTGAACCCGCAGGGCACGATCGTCGCGTATTCGGACAACTCGTCGATCATGGCGGGCGGCATGGCGGAACGCTGGTTCCCGCGCAAGCCGGCGGCGTCAGGCGACATGGCCGAACATTACGGCCGTCACACCGAACTCACGCACACGTTGATGAAGGTGGAAACGCATAATCACCCGACCGCGATCTCGCCGTTCCCCGGCGCCGCGACGGGCGCGGGCGGCGAAATCCGCGACGAAGGCGCGACGGGTCGTGGGGCACGTCCAAAGGCGGGTCTCGCGGGCTTTACCGTGTCGAACCTCGATCTGCCGGACGCACGCGAAGCATGGGAAAACGCTCGCGACGCCGCGCAGCCGGTCGCGCATCGCAACGAGGCCGATACGCAGGAAGCGTACGGCCGTCCGGACCGCATCGCTGCGCCGCTGCAGATCATGATCGACGGCCCGCTCGGCGGCGCAGCCTTCAACAACGAATTCGGCCGGCCGAATCTGGGCGGCTACTTCCGCGTGTACGAGCAGAACGTCGCGGGCCGCGTGCGCGGCTATCACAAGCCGATCATGATCGCGGGCGGCATCGGCAATATCTCGGACCAGCACACGCACAAGCACGACCTGCCGGAAGGCTCACTGCTGATCCAGATCGGCGGCCCGGGCATGCGTATCGGCATGGGCGGCGGCGCGGCCAGTTCGATGGCGACCGGTACGAACACGGCCGAGCTCGACTTCGATTCCGTGCAGCGCGGCAACCCGGAAATCGAACGGCGCGCGCAGGAAGTCATCAACGGTTGCTGGCAGCTGGGCGAGCAGAACCCGATCCTGAGCATTCACGATGTCGGCGCGGGGGGGCTGTCGAACGCGTTCCCGGAACTGGTGGACGGCGCGGACAAAGGCGCACGCTTCGAGTTGCGCAAGGTCCAGCTGGAAGAGAGCGGTCTGTCGCCGCGCGAGATCTGGTCGAACGAAGCGCAGGAGCGCTACGTGCTGGCGATCGCGCCAGCCGATCTGCCGATGTTCGAGGCGATCTGCGAACGCGAGCGTTGCCCGTTCGCGGTGATTGGCGTGGCAACCGCCGAGCGCCAGCTGCAACTCATCGACACCGACAAACACACCGCCGATGCGCACGAACCCGTCGACATGCCGATGGAAGTACTGCTCGGCAAGCCGCCGCGCATGCATCGCGACGTGAAGCGCGAAACGGTCGCGCTGCAGCCGGTGGATGTCACGCACGTGAATCTGTCGGAAGTCGCGGTGAGCGTGTTGCGTCATCCAACGGTGGCGAGCAAGTCGTTCCTCATCACGATCGGCGACCGTTCGGTGGGCGGCACGAGCGTGCGCGACCAGATGGTCGGTCCGTGGCAGGTGCCGGTTGCCGACTGCGCGATTACCGCAGCCGATTACGCAGGCTTTCGTGGCGAAGCAATGACGATGGCCGAGCGCACGCCGCTCGCCGTCATCGACGCGCCGGCGTCGGGCCGTATGGCCGTCGGCGAAGCGGTGACGAACATCGCGTCGGCGCCGATTGCATCGCTGGATAAACTGAAGCTCTCTGCGAACTGGATGGCCGCGTGCGGCAGCCCGGGCGAAGACGCGGCGCTCTACGACACAGTCAAGGCAATCGGCATGGAACTGTGCCCGGCGCTCGGTATCGGCATTCCGGTCGGCAAGGATTCGCTGTCGATGCGCACGAAGTGGGAAGACCGCGGCGTGGCGAAGGAAGTGGTCGCGCCGGTTTCGCTGATCATCTCGGCGTTCGCGCCGGTCGAAGACGTGCGCCGTCACCTCACGCCGCAACTGCGCCGCGCAGGCGAAGTGGGCGACACGGTGCTGATCGCGATCGACCTCGGCCGCGGCAAGAACCGCCTTGGCGCGAGCATTCTGGCGCAGGTGACGCAGCAGGTCGGCGATACGGTGCCGGACGTCGACGACCCCGAAGACCTCAAGCGCTTCTTCAGCGCGATCCAGTCGCTCAATGCCGACGGCAAGCTGCTGGCGTATCACGACCGCTCCGACGGCGGCCTGTGGGCGACGGTTGCCGAAATGGCGTTCGCGGGTCACGTGGGCGTGTCGCTGAACGTCGACATGCTGGTGCTCGATCCGAATCACGAGTCCGACTACGGCGACGCGAAAGACTGGGCGAAGCAGACAAGCGGCCGCCGTGACGACCGCACGATCCGCGCGCTCTTCAGCGAGGAACTCGGTGCTGTGATCCAGGTACGCGCAGCGGAGCGCGACGCGGTGCTGGGCGCGCTGCGCGAACACGGCCTGTCCGCCTGCTCGCACGTGATCGGCAAGCCGAACGAGCGCGACACGCTCGAAGTCTGGCGCGACGCGAAGAAGATCTACGAAGCGCCGCGCACCGAACTGCATCGCGCGTGGGACGAAGTCAGCTGGCGCATCTCGCGCCTGCGCGATAACCCGGCCTGCGCCGATGCCGAACACGACACGCTGCTTGACGCAGCGGATCCCGGCATCACGCCGCATCTCACCTTCGATCCGGCTGAAGATGTCGCCGCGCCGTTTATTCGCAAGGGCGCGCGTCCGCGCGTGGCGATCCTGCGCGAGCAGGGCGTGAACTCGCACCTCGAAACCGCGTACGCGTTCGACCGCGCCGGTTTCGACGCGTACGACGTCCACATGAGCGACCTGCTGTCCAGCCGCGCGACGCTGGCCGATTTCGCGGGCGCGGTAGCCTGCGGCGGTTTCTCGTACGGCGACGTACTGGGCGCCGGTGAAGGCTGGGCGAAGACGATCCGCTTCAATCCTCAGCTCGCCGAGATGTTCGCGACGTTCTTCGGTCGCGCCGACACGTTCGCGCTCGGTATCTGCAACGGCTGCCAGATGATGAGCAGCCTCGCGTCGATGATCCCGGGCGCCGAAGCCTGGCCGAAGTTCACGCGCAACAAGTCCGAGAAATTCGAGGCGCGTTTCTCGCTGGTCGAGGTGCAGTCGTCGCCGTCGATTTTCTTCGACGGGATGGAAGGCTCGCGCATTCCGGTCGCGGTCGCGCACGGCGAAGGTTTCGCGGACTTCTCGCAGCAGGGCGACGCAGCGCGCGTGGCTGTGGCGATGCGTTTCGTCGACAACCGTGGTCAGGCGACGGAGCAGTATCCATTCAACCCGAACGGCTCGCCGCAGGGCATCACGTCGGTGACGACGCCGGACGGCCGCTTTACGGTGCTGATGCCGCACACGGAGCGCGTGCATCGCACCGTGACGATGAGCTGGCATCCGGAAGGCTGGCCCGAGGCAAGCCCGTGGATGCGCGCGTTCCAGAACGCACGTCGCCGGCTGGGTTGATTGCGCTTCGTTGAACAGCGGGACGGGCGCGGATTCAGGCGCCCGGTCCGAGCAAGGCGGATTGCAGGAGCAGGACCCGGAAACGACAATGCCGCCCTCGGGCGGCATTGTCGTTCTGGAAGCCAAAACGCTTACTGGATCTTCGCGTTCTTGCGCAGGCCTTCTTCGAATGCCTGCAGTTTTTCCTGCTGCATCTGCTGGGCGATCTGCGCCTTCACCTGGTCGAACGGCGGCGGGGCGACCGCACGCGTGTCGTCGAGACGGATGATGTGCCAGCCGAATTGCGTATGGACCGGCGTGTCGGTCATCTGGCCTTTCTGCAGCTTCGTGGCCGCATCGGCGAATTCCGGCACGTAAGCCTTCGGGTCCGACCAGTCGAGGTCGCCGCCGTTCTTGCCCGATCCCGGGTCCTTCGAGTACTGCTTCGCCAGATCTTCGAAGCTTGCGCCGGCCTTGATCTTCGCGATCAGATCCTTCGCCTGCTGTTCGTCTTCGACGAGGATGTGGTGCAGGTGATATTCCTTGCCGCCCGGGCCCGCGCCCTTGATCAGTTCGTCATAGCGCGCTTTCACTTCGGCGTCTGTCGGGGCGTTCTTCTTCACGAAGTCTTCGATCAGTGCGCGCAGCACGACGGTCTGCTGTGCGACGGCGATCTGCGCCTTCACGTCGGGATGATTCGGGATGCCGCGGCGTGCCGCTTCCTGCATCAGGATTTCGCGGTTCACGAGTTCTTCGCGCACCGCCATCTGAAGCTGCGGCGTGTCCTGCTGGCCCTGATGGACGAGCTGTTCGATCAGCGCATCGGCGCGTGCTTTCGGGATCGGCGTGCCGTTCACGACGGCGATGTTCTGTGCGAACGCAGGCGCGGCCGCAAACGCAGCCAGCAACACCCACGAGCGGGTTTTCTTCAAGGTCATCAGAAGGTTCCTAACGGGGCAACAAGTCGAATTCTTCGGGCGTATAAGCCGTGATTGCGAGTGCGTGGATGCCGCGCTGCATGCCATCGGCCAGCGCATCATACACCAGTCGATGCCTTGCCACGCGGGGCTTGCCGGCGAATGCGGCGGCGACGATCGTGACACTGAAATGACCACCGGCAGCGGCGCCGGCGTGACCGGCGTGCTCTGCGCTGTCGTCACGCACGTCGATCGAGACGACAGGCGCGAGCGCTGCCAGAAGGCGCCTCTCGATGAGCGCGGCGCGCTCGGCGGTGGTGGCGTTGAGGAAGACGTCAGCGCTCATCGTTCATTCCTCTTTCATGTATTTGGCGAGCCACAGGCTCTGGCCGACGATGAACACCACGAGCAGACCCGTCGCACCGAACAGCTTGAAGTTGACCCACGCGTCGGTGGAAAAGTTGTACGCGACGAACAGGTTGACGATGCCGAGCAGCACGAAGAAGACCGCCCACACATAATTGAGCTGCGCCCACACGCGATGCGGCAATGTGATCTGCTTGCCCATCATCGCTTCGATCAGGTTCTTGTTGAACGCGAGCTGCGAGATGACGAGCGCGACCGAAAACGCCCAGTACAGGACGGTCGGCTTCCACTTGATGAACGTGTCGTTGTGCAGCACGAGCGTCGCGCCGCCGAACACGGTGACGACGCCAAGGCTTACCCACAGCATCGGATCGACCTTGCGATGCCGGAAGGCGACGAACGCGATCTGCACGAGCGTCGCGACGATGGCGACCGCCGTCGCTGTGAAGATGCCCCAGATCTTGAACGCGACAAAAAACAGGATGATCGGGAACAGGTCGAACAGGAATTTCATTATCGGGTCGGGAATCCGCGAGAGTGATGCGCTCAATGGGGGCCGGTGCGCGGCGGGACAGGCGCGCGCACCGCGCGCCAGATCCGCGCCGGCGACAGGGGCCGGCAGCCGGCTCGACGGGCCCGGCGGCGCAGTCCGGATGCGGTGCCGGTACACCGGCGGCCTGAGGCCGCCAGAATCCGGCCGCGCCCGGCCTGCGTTACTTGGGCTCGAATTGTAGCGCAGCCGAATTGATGCAGTACCGAAGGCCCGTCGGCGCGGGACCGTCCTCGAATACGTGACCGAGATGGGCGCCGCAGTTCTTGCACTGCACTTCGATGCGCAGCATGCCGTGCGAGCGGTCCGTTTTCTCGGCGATCACTTCGCCGTTGATCGGCTTGAAGTAGCTCGGCCAGCCGCAACCGGCGTCGAACTTCGTCGCTGATTCGAAGAGCGGTGTGCCGCAGCAGACGCAGTCATAGATACCGTGGTCGAAATGATCCCAGTATTCGCCGGTGAACGGCCGCTCGGTGGCGGCCTGGCGCGTCACCCTGTACTGGGTTTCCGAAAGCTGCTCGCGCCAGGTGGCGTCGTCCTTCTGTACGGCGGGGGTGTCGGGCGTGCCGGTCTTGAAGTCGTCTGTATTCATGGTCGGGTCCTGTCGATAGGAGGGGCCTGATCGCTCACGCGAAAGGAACTGATGCAAGCGGTTCAGCATGACGGAACAATTGATGATGAAACTGTCAGGAAGTCACAGGCGGTAAGACTCACGACGAGCAGCTGACCTCGAGCGAGCTCGCCCAGTCGGGCGGGAGCGTCGCGTACGCTTCGTTTTCAGGTTGCTCGTCGAACGGATGACGCAGCACGGCCGCCAGTCGCTCGACTTCGGAGAAATCCTTTTCCTTCGCCTTGCGGATCGCGGTTTCCGCGAGGTGATTGCGAAGTACGAATTTGGGGTTGACCCGGTTCATTGCAATGGCGCGCGACGCGTCATCACGCGTTTCCAGCGCGAGACGTGTGCGGTAGCCGGCGGCCCATGCGTCGAACGCCGCGCGATCGAGGAACAGATCGCGCACGGGCGCGTCGCCGCTCGCGTCAAGTTTCGACATGCGCGCGAGATTGCGGAACGTCAGCGTGAAGTCCGCACGGTTCGCGTGCATGATTTCAAAGAGGCTGTTGGCGAGCTGGTCGTCGCCGGACTGTTCAGTTTCGAGGCCGAGCTTGGCGCGCATGCGGCGCTCGAGCGCCGGCGCGAAACGTTCCTTGAAGCCTTCGAGCACGTGCTGCGCGTCCTTCACCGCGCGCTCGCCGCGCTCATTGTCTTCGTACCGGTCGCCGAGGAGCGGCAGCAGTCCCTGCGCGAGACAGAAGAGGTTCCAGTACGCGATCTGCGGCTGCATCCGGTATGCGTAGCGGCCCTGGTTATCGGAGTGATTGCAGATGTAATTCGCGTCGAATGCATCCATGAAACCGAACGGGCCGTAGTCGATCGTGAGACCCAGAATCGACATGTTGTCGGTGTTCATCACGCCGTGGCAAAAACCGACGGCCTGCCATTCCACCATCAGGTCGGCCGTTGAGCGGACCGCTTCGCCGAGCAGCGCGAGATACGGATCGTCGGCATCCTTTAACGCGGGATAGAACCGCTCGATGACGTGATCGGCGAGCGAGCGCAACGCGTCGACGCGGTCGTTCGAATAGAAATGCTCGAAGTGCCCAAAGCGCACGAAGCTCGGCGCCACCCGCGTGACGACCGCGGCGGTTTCCACTTCCTCGCGTCGCACGGGCTGATCGGAGCCGATCACGCACAGCGCGCGCGTTGTCGGAATGCCGAGATGATGCATCGCCTCCGAACACAGATATTCGCGGATCGACGAGCGCAACACGGCGCGCCCATCGCCCATACGTGAATACGGCGTGCGGCCGCCGCCTTTCAGTTGCAGCTCGAGACGCCTGCCGTTGTGCTCGACCTCGCCGAGACCGAGCGCACGGCCATCGCCCAGCTGGCCCGCCCAGACGCCGAACTGGTGGCCCGAATAGACGGTTGCGTACGGCAGCGCCTGCGCGGGCCAGTCGCGCGTCGTGTTGCCCGAGAAGAATTCGGCGAACGTCGGGTCGTAAGCGATTGAAGGATCGAAGCCGAGCTGTGCGGCGGTTTCAGCGGAAAACCCGACGACATAGGGCGCGGGCAGCGGCGCCGCCGGCAGTCGGGTCAGGAACGTGGTGCCGAGCTGCGCAAACGAGCCTGCGCGCTGGCTGCCGATTGTGCCGGCCAATGCCGACATTGACTCCGACAGACCGGCATTGCTTGGGGAAAACGACATATTGAGCGCCTCATGTTTAACCGATATTGTAAGTCCGCACCCGCGGGCCTGCAGGAGGGCCGCCAGAGCAGCCCGCGGGACGCATCCGGGCTGCACCCGGTTCAGGAACATGGCGAGGAGACAATAGCGATGACAACGCCTCTGCTGGGACAGATGATGGATGTGCCGCTCACTGTGTCGTCGTTGATCGCGCATGCTGCGCGACACTTCGGCGCAACGGAGATCGTCTCGCGCCGTATCGAGGGCGACATCCACCGCTATACGTATCGCGACTGCGAGAAGCGTGCGAAGCAGCTGGCGCAGGCGCTGATCGCGCTCGGCGTCGCGCCAGGCGAGCGCATCGGCACGCTTGCATGGAATGGCTACCGGCATCTCGAGGCGTATTACGGCGTCGCCGGTTTCGGCGCGGTGTGCCATACGATCAACCCGCGGCTTTTCCCGGACCAGATCGCCTGGATCATCAATGACGCGCAGGATCGCTACGTGCTCTTTGACACCACGTTTGCGCCGCTCGTCGACATCCTCGCACCGCAGTGCCCGCATGTACGCGGCTGGATCGCGCTCACCGACGAAGCCCATCTGCCGAAGATGCAGACTGCGCTGCCCGTGCCGCTCCTCAGCTATGAAACGCTGATCGCCGCTCAGGACGGCGCGTTCGACTGGCCGCGCATCGAGGAAAGCCAGGCCTCGTATCTCTGCTACACGTCCGGCACGACCGGCAATCCGAAGGGCGCGCTGTACTCGCACCGCTCGACGGTGCTGCATGCGTTCGGCGCCTCGCTGCCGGATGCAATGAGCCTCTCCGCGCGCGATTCCGTGCTGCCTGTCGTACCGATGTTCCATGTGAACGCGTGGGGCATTCCGCACGCCGCGCCGCTCACGGGCGCGAAGATCGTGTTTCCCGGCAAGGACCTGGACGGCAAGTCGCTTTACGAACTGATGGAAGCCGAAGGCGTCACGTATTCGGCCGGCGTGCCGACCGTGTGGCTCGGGCTGCTCTGCCATCTGAAGGACGCGAAGGTGCGCTTCACGACGTTAAAGCGCACGGTGATCGGCGGCTCGGCGTGCCCCCCGGCGATGCTGCGTGTCTTCGAGGACGAATACGGCATCGAGGTGATCCACGCGTGGGGCATGACGGAGATGTCGCCGCTCGGAACGCTTGCGAAGCTCACGTGGGAGCAGTCGCAGCGGCCGCCGGAAGAGCAGCGCCGGCTGCGCGAAAAGCAGGGCCACGTGATGTTTGGCGTCGACATGAAGATCGTCGGCGCGGACGGAAAAGATCTGCCGTGGGATGGCGTGGCGTTCGGCGACCTGCATGTGCGCGGGCCGTGGGTGATCCAGCGCTACTTCCAGAAAGAGGAGTCGCCGCTGATCGACGGCTGGTTTCCCACCGGCGACGTCGCGACGATCGACCCCGACGGCTTTCTGCACATCACCGACCGCAGCAAGGACGTGATCAAGTCGGGCGGCGAGTGGATCAGCTCGATCGACGTGGAGAACGTCGCGATCGCGCATCCGGCGGTGGCCGAGGCGGCGTGCATCGCCTGTGCGCATCCGAAGTGGACCGAGCGACCGTTGCTGGTGATCGTGAAGCGACCGGGCATGGATGTGACGCGCGAAGAACTGCTCGCGTTCTACGAAGGCAAGGTCGCGAAGTGGTGGATCCCCGACGACGTCGCGTTCGTCGACGAACTGCCGCATACCGCGACCGGCAAACTCCAGAAGCTCAAGCTGCGGGAACAGTTCCGCACGCACATCCTGCCCACCGCCGTCGACGTCCCGGATTGCCCATTTCCGGAACCGTCCTGACATCGGACGCCGGTAGCCCGAACGTGTTCAAACGAGCCCGCAATGCGGGCCCGCCAGGGCAAACCCGGTGTCGCAATAAATTGAACGAGCGTGCTTTTTTGTGTATTCTGCTCCTGATCCTGGAATATCGGACAATGAGTTCGACGAACGTCGGACAATGAGCCGGCAGGCTATTTTCGCGCAGCCAGGCGCATGGAGGCAGGCACATGGCAGTGGATTACACAACCCGTGACGGCGTCGCCGTCATCACGCTCAACAATCCCCCCGTCAACGGTCTCGGTCTCTCGACACGGGCCGGCATCGTCGAAGGCATCGAGCGCGCGCAGAACGACGCGTCCGTTACCGCGATCGTGCTGACGGGCGCCGGCAAGGCGTTTTCCGGCGGCGCGGATATCACCGAATTCAACACCCCGAAAGCGACCCAGGAACCGACGCTCGCGACCGCCATCCAGGTCGTCGAAGGCAGCACGAAGCCGGTCGTCGCCGCGATTCACAGTGTCGCGATGGGCGGCGGTCTGGAACTCGCGCTCGGCACGCATTACCGCGTCGCCGCGCCCGGCGCGCAGATCGCGCTGCCCGAAGTGAAGCTCGGCATTCTGCCGGGCGCGGGCGGCACGCAGCGTCTGCCGCGTGCAATCGGTCTCGAAGCCGCGCTGAACATGATCGTGTCGGGTGCGCCCGTCATGTCGGAAAAGCTCGCGGGCACGGGGCTCTTCGATGAAATCGTCGAAGGCGATCTGCTCGAGGCCGCGCTTGCGTTCGCACGTAAGGTTGGCGCGCAGGCCGGCCCGCATCCGCGTGTGCGCGATCGCAAGATCGAGCATCCGAATGCCGAAGGCTTCATCCAGTTCGTGCGCAACGGCGTCGCGGGCGTCGCGAAGAATTTCCCTGCGCCGCACAAATGTATCGACGCCGTCGAAGCAGGCGTGAAGAACGGTTTCGACAAGGGCCTTGCGTTCGAGCGCGAGTGCTTTATGTCGCTCGTGCAGACGCCGGAAAGCCGCGCGCTGCGTCACGCGTTCTTCGGCGAACGTGCTGCGAGCAAGATTCCCGACGTGCCTTCCGATACGCCGGCCCGCGAGATCCGCCAGGTTGCCGTGATCGGCGCGGGCACGATGGGCGGCGGCATCGCGATGAACTTCGTCAACGCGGGTGTGCCCGTCACGCTGCTCGAAACGAAACAGGAAGCGCTGGACCGTGGCGTCGCGACGATCCGCAAGAACTACGAAGGCACCGTCAAGAAGGGCAAGCTCACGCCGGAGGCGCTCGAACAGCGCATCGCGCTGATCACGCCGACACTGTCGTACGAAGACCTCGGCAACGCCGACCTGATCATCGAAGCGGTGTTCGAGGAACTCGGCGTGAAAGAGCAGGTGTTCAAACGTCTCGACGAAGTGGCAAAGAAGGGTGCGATTCTCGCATCGAACACGTCGACGCTCGATCTGGACAGGATCGCTGCGTTCACAAAGCGTCCGCAGGACGTGGTCGGCATGCATTTCTTCAGCCCGGCCAACGTGATGAAGCTGCTTGAAGTCGTGCGCGGCAAGGAGACGTCGAAAGATGTGCTCGCCACCGTCATGAAGATCGCGAAGAAGATCAAAAAGACCGCTGTAGTCTCGGGCGTATGCGATGGTTTCATCGGCAACCGGATGATCGAACAGTACATCCGTCAGGCGCTTTTCATGCTCGAAGAAGGCGCGCTGCCCGCACAGGTCGACCGCGCAATCGAGAAGTTCGGCTTCGCGATGGGCCCGTTCCGCATGAGCGATCTGGCCGGCAACGATATCGGCTGGGCGATCCGCAAGCGTCGCTATCAGGAACATCCTGAGATGCACTACTCGAAGATCGCCGACCGCCTGTGCGAAACCGGGCGCTTTGGCCAGAAGACGGGCGGCGGCTGGTACGACTACAAGGCGGGCGACCGCACCGCGCATCCGTCGAAGCTCGTCGAGGAAATGATCGTCGCGTTCTCGAAGGACGTGGGCGCCGAGCGTCGCAAGATCAGCGACGAGGAAATCGTCGAACGTCTGGTGTTCGCGCTCGCGAACGAAGGCGCGAAGATTCTCGAAGAAGGCATTGCGTCGAAGGCGTCGGACATCGACATGGTGTATCTGACGGGTTACGGCTTCCCGCTGTGGCGCGGCGGCCCGATGCTGTACGCGGACACCGTCGGTCTCTACAACGTCGAGCGCGCGATTCGCCGCTACGCGTCGCGCCCGAACGGCGATGCGTGGCAGATCGCGCCGAACCTGGTCGAGCTCGCCGCAAAGGGTCGCGGGTTTAATGACTGAAAGCGGGACTTGAAGCGAAGAGGCGGAGAACGGGATGAAAGGCGCGGATGAAGTGCTGCTCGTCGTCGATGTGCAGAACGATTTCATGCCTGGCGGCGCACTTGCCGTCGCGCGTGGAGACGAGGTCGTGCCGGTGGTGAACCGGCTCGCCCGCGCGTTCAGTCACGTCGTGCTGACGCAGGACTGGCATCCCGCCTCACACGTGTCGTTCGCCGCGAATCACGCGGGCCGCACACCGTTCGAGATGATGACGCTGCGGTATGGCGAACAGGTGCTTTGGCCGGTGCACTGCGTGCAGAACACGCCGGGCGCGGCACTCCATCGCGATCTCGATGTGCCGCACGCGCGGCTCGTCATTCGCAAGGGACATCACGTCGACGTCGACAGCTATTCGGCCTTTCTCGAAGCCGATCGCACGACGCCGACCGGTCTCGCGGGTTATCTGCGCGACACGGGCGTGAAGCGCGTGTGGTGCTGCGGCCTCGCGACGGATTACTGCGTCGCGTGGTCCGCACTCGATGCGCGTGCCGCCGGATTCGACGTCGCGGTGATCGAGGACGCATGCCGCGCAATCGATCTGAATGGTTCGCTCGACGCCGCCTGGCGCGATCTGCGGAACGCGGGCGTGAGCCGCGTGCAGAGCGCCTCGCTGCTCGCCTGATGCCGGGTTCTTCGACATGAACCGGCACGGCCGCGCGAACCGCAAACAAACACTGGAAGCAGGAGACTTGCATGACTGACGCCGTAATCGTATCGACCGCCCGCACGGGTCTTGCCAAATCGTGGCGTGGCGGTTTCAACATGACGCACGGCGCGACGCTCGGCGGCCACGCAACGCAGGCCGCGGTCGAGCGCGCGAAGATCGACCCCGACCGCGTCGAGGACGTGATCATGGGCTGCGCCAACCCCGAAGGCGCGACGGGCGCCAACATTGCCCGCCAGATTGCGCTGCGCGCCGGCCTGCCGGTCAGCGTGCCGGGCATGACGGTGAACCGCTTCTGCTCGTCGGGTCTGCAGACGATCGCACTCGCCGCGCAACGTGTGATCGCGGGCGAAGGCGATGTGTTCGTCGCGGGTGGTGTGGAATCCATCTCGTGCGTGCAGAACGAAATGAACAGCCACATGCTGGCTGAAGGCTGGCTCAGCAAGAACAAGCCGGAAATTTACTGGTCGATGCTGCAGACGGCTGAAAACGTCGCGAAGCGTTATTCAATTTCGAAAGAACGTCAGGACGCATACGGCGTGCAGTCGCAGCAACGCGCCGCGGCCGCACTCGAAGCCGGCCGCTTCAAGGACGAAATCGTGCCGATGACAGTGCTCGCGGGCGTCGCCGACAAGGCAACAGGCCGCATGTACACGAAGGAAGTCACGGTTTCTTCCGACGAAGGCATTCGCGCCGACACGACGCTCGAAGGCGTCTCGAAGATCCGCACTGCGATGCCGGGCGGCGTGATCACGGCCGGTAACGCGAGCCAGTTTTCCGATGGCGCGTCGGCGTGTGTAGTGATGAACGCGCAGGTCGCAGAACGCGAAGGGCTGCAGCCGCTCGGTATTTTCCGCGGCTTCGCGGTGGCCGGCTGTGAGCCGGACGAAATGGGCATCGGCCCGGTGTTCGCGGTGCCGAAACTGCTGAAGCAGGCCGGCCTCAAGGTCGAGGACATCGACCTGTGGGAACTGAACGAAGCGTTCGCGGTGCAGGTGCTGTACTGCGCCGACACGCTCGGCATTCCGATGGACCGCCTGAACGTCAACGGCGGGGCGATCGCGGTGGGTCACCCGTACGGTGTGTCGGGTGCGCGTCTCACGGGGCACGCGCTGATCGAAGGCAAGCGCCGCGGCGCGAAGCTCGTTGTCGTGACGATGTGTATTGGCGGCGGGCAGGGTGCGGCCGGCCTGTTCGAAGTCGTTTGATGCAGTGAAGCGGATTGACGGCGCAGGTTTGCGCCGTCGTTCGTGATTGACTCAAGGGCCGAGGCCGGGAAATGGCAGCGTGCCCTGATCGGTGAAGCGGGTGCCGCCGAAGAGGCCGCCCGCCAGCCTGCCGCGCAGCACATAGGGCAGATCGCCGGATGATGTGCGGTTCGCAAACGCGATCACCTGGCGAGCCGCAGAGAACGCCGGAATTGTCACTGGCACGCTTACAACCATTTCGCCGAAACGCGGCACGGTACCGGTCTGGTCGCTCACGCCGCTTGCAAACGGCTGGCCGTTCACGGTGAGGTCGAGTGAAATTCCATCGAAACCGGTGGCAGTATCGTTCGGATTCTGCAGGCGCAGCTTGACGTTAAAGCGTAGCTCCAGCCCCTGGCTGTCGAGCGGCTCGATCCCCACGACGTTCACGCGCATGTCTTCGTGGCCCGTCAGGTTTGCACAGCCCGTCATCACCGTCATCACCAACGCGAACAGCACGACGGCCAGAAAAAAACGGGTGGACTTTACCGCGTAGATGGATGGCACGGCAGGACCTCCAGAGTCGGCCGGATCGGCATACCGGTTGTACCGGGCCAGCCCATGTGCAAAGCCCTTGCGTATCGATTCGGCTGTTGCTTGAGTTTTTACATTGCGCCCGTACAACCCATCGTTGACCGGTTAAACATTCCGGGTCCTGAGCGTCGCTCGCCGCATTTCGTGGCGTTTTTCCCGCTTCGGCGCACCGCTGAATTATTTTTTAGTTTCTGCGGAATTACGTTCAGGGACGGCCTGCTAGGCTGGCAGGCATCAAAGTGGAGGAACTGTGTTCCCGCCTTTCCATTCGACCCTTACGCAATGGACCCGCCATGAAAATTTCGATCGCGATGGCCGCCTACAAGGGTGAACGCTTTCTGCGCGAGCAGCTGGACAGCATCGCTCGCCAGACTCTCCTGCCGTACGAACTCGTCATCACCGACGACAGTCCCGACAGCGGCACTGCCGACATCGCGCTTGAATTCGCTCATCGCGTGCCGTTTCCGGTGCGCGTCGTGCGCAATACGGAACGTCTCGGCTTTCACGCGAATTTTTTCAAGGCGATCTCGCTGTGCGAGGGCGATTTCATCGCGTTCTGCGACCAGGACGACGTCTGGACCGACAACAAGCTCGAACGCGTCGCGCGTGAATTCGCGGACCCGGACGTCATGCTGGTCGTACATGGCGTGAAAGTGGTCGACGGCGATCTGAACGAGCGCGAGGACAATACGGCGGGCCACTGGTCGTATCGCGGCGTCTACGATCCGTTGACGACGAACCCGTGGTACGTGCTGTTCGGCATGTCGACGGTCGTGCGGCGCTCGATTTACGATTTCATCGACTGGCGCGAGCGTCCCGAGCATCCGATCGACCCGGGCTTTCCGATGTCACACGACACGTGGGCCTGGTTCGTCGCCACCTCGCTTGGCAAGATCTCGGCGATCGACGACGCGCTCGTACTGTACCGTCAGCACGGCGCGAACGCCTGCGGCGTCGCGCCGGATCGCGACGTCGGCGACAAGGTCAAAATGGCGAAGGTAGCGGGCGCCACGCATTACCGGCGCATGGCGAACGCCGCGTTCGGGCGCGCCGGCAAGATGCGCAACGTCTCGCGCGATGCGCCGCTGCCCGTTCGCGAGCGCGCGGCGGCCGCCGCGACGTACTACCACGCGCTCGGCGAGCGCCTCCGCCGTCGCGCCGATCTGTACGGCGCGGCCACCTCGACGGTCCGCCGCGCGGGCACCATCGCCCGGCTGCTCGTGTCCGGGGCGTATCGTCCGCTGAACCACGGCGGCCTCGGACATCGCGCGCTGCTGAAAGACGTGCATGCCACGGTTTTTCGCGTCAGTATCGAATGACCTTCGTTTTTACGGGTTTTTCAGGCGTTTTTCATGCCGCGGTCACGCGAGATTGCGACCAGGACAGGCCGTTATTTTGATAGGCTTGATGGTTTCAACTCAGGCAAGGTGAAACCGTGATCCGTCATATCGTGATGTGGAAGCTGAAGGAATCCGCCGAAGGCGCAAGCCGCGAAGAAAACGCGCTGAAACTCAAGGAAAAACTCGAAGGCTGCCGCGATATCGTGCCGGGCATCCTGCACCTTGAAGTCGGTATCGCGACGCCGGGCCTCGAATCGTCCTATGACGTCGTGCTCATCTCCGATTTCGCCGACAAGGCCGCACTCGACGCCTATCAGATTCACCCGAAGCACGAAGCGCTGAAGGGCTTCGTCGGCGCGGTGCGCGAAGCACGTCAAGCCGTCGATTTCGTCGTGTAAGACAGCACGATGACTGAAGCGCGCAAACCCGGCACGGAAACGCCGGCGCAGGCCATGCCGGTGATCGAAAGCCCGTTCGTCGATCATCTCGGCGCGAAGCTGGTCTCGGCCGTGGACGGCGTGAGCGAAGTCGTGCTGCCGCTGCAACCGCAATTGCTGAACACGTGGGACGTCGCGCACGGCGGCGTCACCATGACGCTCGCTGACGTGGCGCTGGCAATGGCCGCGCGCAGCGTGGCCGGCGACGGCGTGGGCGTCGTCACCGTCGAGATGAAGGTGAATTTCATGCAGCCGGGTCGCGGTGAACTGCGCGCCACCGGCCGCGTGCTGCACCGCTCGACCACGATGGCCTACTGCGAAGGCGAAATCCGCGACACGGAAGGTCACTTCGTCGCGAAAGCACTCGGTACGTTCAAGTACATGCGCCGTCTCGCGGTGGGCCGCGACGTGAAGCAGCAGCGCATGCGCAGCGATCCGACGGCAACACCCGGTCCAAGCGACGGCTGAGCAGGGCGTTGCATTCTGCAGGTTCAGGCACGGCGCCACCTACACATTACGGAGACATTCCTCATGACTGAAGTCAATCGTCAGATCCTGCTTGCGTCACGGCCGCAGGGCGCGGCGTCGGTGGACAATTTCCGGCTCGTCGAAACGCCGCTGAAACTGCTCGCGGATGGCGAAGTGCGCGTGCGCAATCACTACCTGTCGCTGGATCCGTATATGCGCGGCCGCATGAACGACAGCAAGTCGTACGCGCAGCCGCAACCGCTGGATGAAGTGATGATCGGCGGTACGGTCGGCGAGGTGGTGGAGTCGAACAATGCGAAGTTCGCGGCGGGCGACAAGGTCGTCGGCATGTTCGGCTGGCAGGAATTCGGCACCTCGGACGGTAAGGGCATCCAGAAAGTCGATACCACGCACGTGCCGCTTTCCGCGTATCTCGGGCCGGTGGGCATGCCGGGCGTGACCGCATGGTACGGGCTCAACCGGATCATCGCGCCGAAGGCGGGCGAAACGGTTGTCGTCAGCGCGGCGAGCGGGGCGGTAGGCACCGTCGTCGGGCAACTTGCGAAGCTTGCGGGTTGTCGCGCGATCGGCATTGCGGGCGGCGAGGAGAAGTGCCGCTATGTTGTCGAAACGCTGGGCTTCGATGCGTGCGTCGATTACAAGGCCGGCAATCTGTACAAGGACCTGAAGGCGGTCACGCCGGATGGCGTCGACGGTTACTTCGAAAACGTCGGCGGTGAAGTGCTCGACGTGACGCTCGCACGCATGAACGCGTTCGGGCGCATCGCGCTGTGCGGGATGATCGCCGGTTACGACGGCGCGCCGCTGCCGCTCAAACACCCGGCGCTGATGCTCACGCAGCGGCTGCTCGTGCAGGGCTTTATCGTCAGCGAACATATGGACGTGTGGCCGGAAGCGCTGAAGCAGCTCGGCACGCTCGTCGCGACGAAGAAGCTGCAGTATCGCGAGAGCATCGCGCAGGGAATCGAGAATGCACCGGAAGCGTTCCTCGGGGTGCTGAAGGGCAAGAACTTCGGCAAGCAGCTCGTCAAGCTGATCTGACGTCGCATGGGCAGATCGTCCGCGTTCCAGGTCGACTGGAGCGTGAGGCGCTCTGCTGCGACGCGGGTCCATACGATAAGAAAGCGAGGAGACACGATGTTCCAGTTCGATGGAAGAGTCGCGGTGATCACGGGTGCGGCGAGCGGTTTTGGCCGCGCGTTTGCGCAGAAGGGCGCGACGCTCGGCATGAAACTCGTGCTTGCCGATGTCGATGCAAATGCGCTCGCGCCAACCGTCGATGCGCTGCGCGCCGAAGGCGCCGATGCGATCGGCGTGCCCACGGACGTGTCCGATCCTTCGCAGATCGAAGCGCTCGCGATGGCCGCGCTCGATGCGTTCGGCAAGGTGCATCTCCTGTTCAACAATGCGGGTGTCGGCGCGGGCGGCTTTCTGTGGGAAAGCAGTGCGAACGACTGGGCGTGGGTCTTCAACGTCAACGTGATGGGCGTCGCGCACGGTGTGCGCGTGTTCACCCCGATCATGCTGCGCCAGGATGAGCCGGCGCATATTGTCAACACGGCTTCGGTCGCGGGGCTGCTGTCGCCGCCAGCGATGGGCGTCTACAACGCATCGAAGCATGCGGTCGTTTCGCTGACGGAGACGCTCTATCACGACCTCCGGCTCGCGGGCGGACAGGTTGGATGCTCGCTGCTGTGTCCTGCGTTCGTGCCGACCGGTATCGCCGATGCGGAGCGCGCGCGCCCCGAGACGTTGCGCAACGACGCAGCGCCCACGCGCTCGCAACTCGCTGCCGGCAAGCAGTTGCATCGGGCGGTGCAGTCCGGCAAACGGACAGCGGCCGAAGTCGCCGATCTCACGTTCGAAGCCATCGCCGAAGGACGCTTCTACATCCTCACGCACCCGGGCATTCTCGACTCCGTGCGTCTGCGTCACGAAGATATCGAGCAGCAGCGCAACCCGACCGATCCGTTGTCGCTGAAGCCTGAAGTGGGGGTTGAGCCAGGATAGGTCCAAAAACCTGTCATACAACGACCAACGGGTGAAATTGAGGCGGTGTTCTCCGCCATGTACATTTGGGTACGTTCCGGCTGGCCGATGTGCCGACTCGTTGAAAAGCGGCATGTCGGCTGAGCGTGTCCGTACTGGCAGCTTTCGCATTCACCGCGAGCGCAAAAATCCGCTCGCTGCATCATCGGAGGGTGCCGCAGGCGCTTTCTTGTCCCACATTTCCCGCCAGCGCGCCTGCTGCTCACGCTGCTCCTTGTTCGTTCCGGTATCCAGTCCGTTCGGATAGCCGCCGATGTCCGGCAACTGGCCCGTTTTGTAATAAGGATCGCTTATCTTCCAGTCCGCCATGTCCTTGAGGTAGTTCCAGTAGGCTGGATCACCGAAAGCGTGGCCGAAGCCAACGGTAATGTCATAGGCGAGCACGTGGCTAACGTTGCCATCGTATTCCAGGATCTGGCCGTGGTTGGTTTGCGCGATCTGTTGTTGACCATACTTTGCCATGCGGGCAGCGACTTCTTCCGGCGTTTCCTTGCGCGTGACGGCCTGCCCGCACACATCCTTTTCCGTCACGTCGACCGGCTGGTAAAACTGCCTGAAGTCGCTGAAATCGTGCGCCTGCGCACCGTTGTCCTGCAGTCCAACGCCGTCGAAGCGGATCGACATTTCCTGGAAATCGCTGCCGAGCCTGACCGGGTCGGGCACCACTGGTGCGTTAATCCACACGCGTTGACTGTCGGTCGGAGTGGCCAGTTCCGGGACTACGCCTGCAACGCTGGGACTCGCGGGCATCCAGAAATCTCGCGATGGTTTGCCGTCGAAGGTTTGCAGGTAAGTGCCCTGCGTCTGGAGTGGCGCCCCGTAGCCTGTCGTCACTCCGCCAGCGCGCGATTCGACCTGCTGGCGCAACGTCGTGAGGTTGAAAAAATTGAACCAGTAGTTGCTCCGGTCCCCGACCGTCGTATTACGGGCGAAGACGCGCTGATATACGTTGGCGAACATCGGTGAAGTTTCATTCAGGATTTTGCTGGGGATACCTTGCCAGCCGATACCCGCGACGGCCGATACGCCGATCACCCGGTCTGCCGGGTTGAAGTTCACGAACAGTTTTCCCCGGTTGTCGCGTCCGCTATGTTCGTGCTCATGCCACGGCTGATCGTCTACCAATCCGCCGACATGACTGTTCGCCTGCGGATGACCTGGATCTACGTGTACGTGCAGCGTGGTTATACCGTTGACGCCTTCCCAGCCGCACTCGTGGTCATACTTGTCTTTCTCGGGATACTGCGTTCGGGCTTCAGTGAGTTTCTTGCTGATCGACCAGAACGTGTTCCTGCGTGCGTCGGCGGTTTGCACGTCGGCGTCACCGTTCGCCGCCGACAGATAATCCGTCACTTTGGTATCGAAACTGTAGGGCGAGCTGTTGAGAATCACCGTGTCCGGTGGACGCTTCTGCACATACAGCATTGCGCACAGGGTGATCATCGTTCCCTGGCTATGCGCGATCACATTGATCGGCTCGTTCGGAAAATCCGAACGGATGGTATCGATCAGGTTGGCCAGCCGTTTCGCCGCATGCACGTAGTAGCCCCGTGGCGGGGCGTCCTGCAATTGACGGGAGATTTCCGGATTCAACGCCTGCAGATCGACGACCCCGCCTAAAAGGTGGCGCCTGAAGCCGTCCTGCCAGAACTGCAACAGGTTGTTGGTTCCGTTCTGGAACGGTCCGCCGCCCCATGCCTTGTCGTCGCGATGGTAGATGCCGGGGTAGCGTTGCTCGTCGCCGGGTTGCAGTTTGTAGCCCCAGTAGAAAGGGATCACCGGGCTTGCAAATAGCTCATTGTTTTCGCGCGCGCGGTAAAACCGCCTGGTCGTCGGGTTGTATTCACTGCGCGCTAAATCGCTACGCCCAAGTCGCAGGTTCAAGCCCTTGCAGAATTGTTCCTCCGCCTTGGCATACCATTCGCCTTCAGAGTTCACGCCGTGCACGAAAATGATTGTGCCGGGCATGATGGACGGCACAATCATGTGGTGCGTGATGAGCCGCTTTTCTTCGTCGATTTCGCTTCGTTCGAAACGGCTTTGCTTCCAGTAGGCTTTGCCCATGTCCGGGCTCACAGGCATCAGGGTACTGAGATTGCTCATCATTCTTTTCCGTTGGGTGTGCAGTGAAAGCGGTTATCGAGGGGGGCTTTGGCGATTCGTTGTAACGGATGCGCGGCAACATCAAAGCGCGTCCAGTCGGAGAAAGTCGTTAGCGGCTTTGTCAGTTCCGCCACCGAAGCGTCGTGCTCGTCGAACACGACATATATGTCGTCGCCAATTGCGTAGAGTCCATTGCCGTCCGAAATGGGCGTTGTGAACTGCCAGGTTCGGCCGCTGTCGGTCGAATAGGGCAGGCGGTCGACGCATCCGCCGCCGCCGGACTGGCAGCTATACGGAAAGCGTTTCCACGGTCCAATCAGGTAACGGGTGTTGGCCGCATCGATGACGAAACCGTCGTCGGGGATCGTCCGGTAATCACGGCCCGTCCAGTGAAACACGGCAGACCGGATGCCCTGCTGCTGATCGACGTAAGTCAACGTGCCTTCGACGCATGCGGCGGCCTGTTGCGGCACCAGTTCGAAATATCGGCTGTCGTCAATCCGGTAGACGACTTGCGGATCCGCGACCGGGCCGGGATATTGCACATAGGGGGGCGGTGTCCCGCATCCGGCCAGAAGCAACAGGGCAAAAACGAGAGCGGCACGCATCAATGTCATTCGTTGTTTTCCAGGTTATTACGATGAAGCGCACGTCGTCCGCCACGCGAGCACGCAGGGCGCCGCGACCTGGCTTCACTCGCAGGCGTGTCCGCGCAGGATACGTGTAGCGCACGGGATGAAGCCATGATCCGGATCATGCATACCGAAGCAGTGTCGGCGATGCGCCGGTGTTGTACCCGAACTGCGCCTCGGCGGGCAGGTTCCCGGCTGCGCGGATGTGATCGACAATGACCGCTGGGCTGCCGTCGAGCGGGGGGATGATGCGCTTGCCGGAAGACCTTGAGCAGCGTCAGCAGGCCTCGCCGCTGCTGTTCGCCACGCGATTTGCGCCTTGGCCCATTCAAGCTCGTCGGGCAACAGCGTCCAGCAAGTTATGAAACATCGATCGAAATCGTGCGCCTTGTACGCTCGCTCGGCGTAGATCCGCCGCCCGTTGATAACCTCGATGCTTATGGCAGGTTTTGGGGCTTAGCCTGGCTTAACGCCAGGTGAAGCCCGAAGTGAAGTCCGAGGCGTCACGCTAAAGTCTCAGGCCACAGCTTCATGGCATCATACGGCGCTCATTTCCTGCGAGCGGCGCACCCGTGCCGCGTTGACGCCCCATGCCGCTGAATCCGAAGATCAAGCAGGTGCTTGAGATGATCGCGAAGGCGAAACGCCCCGAATATCACACGCTGACGCCGCAGCAGGCGCGCGCCGCCTACGAGCGCAGCGCGCCGATTCTCGAGATCGACAGGGCGCCGATGTTCAGCGTCGAGGATATCGCCGTGCCGGTGCGCGACGGCGCATCGATCCGCGCGCGTCTCTATTATCCGGTCGAGCCGGTCTGGGCCGAACCCGCGCCGGCGTTCGTCTATTTTCACGGCGGCGGCTTTACCGTGGGCAGCGTCGATACGCACGACGCGCTGTGCCGCATGTTCGCGCGCGACGGGCGATGCGTCGTGATGTCGGTCGATTACCGGCTCGCGCCTGAATACCGTTTTCCGACCGCGGCGAACGATGCGTTCGATGCGCTCACGTGGCTTTATGCCAACGCGGCGGTGTATGGCGTCGATCCGCAACGGCTGGCTGTCGGCGGCGACAGCGCGGGGGGCACGCTCGCGACCGTGAGCGCCGTGCTGGCCCGCGACGCCGGCATCCGGCTCGCGCTGCAACTTCTGATCTATCCAGGCACAACCGGTCATCAGCAGACTGCGTCGCATGCACGACTCGCGAGCGGCTTCCTGCTTTCGGGCGAAACGATCCAGTGGTTTTTCGAGCAGTACGTACGCGACCCTGCCGATCGCGACGACTGGCGCTTCGCGCCGCTCGACGGACACGAGGGCTACGGCGATTCACACACGGGTCCGGATTTTCATGGCGTCGCGCCCGCATGGATCGCGACCGCGCAATACGATCCGCTCAGCGACGAAGGCGCGGCCTATGCCGATAAACTGCGCGCGGCAGGCAACACCGTCACGCTGAAAACGTACGCGGGCATGATCCACGAATTCTTCAAGATGGGCGGCTTCGTGCCCGACGTGGCCGAAGCGCACGCCGATGCGGCCGCGGCGCTGCGTGCGGCGTTCGGCGTGGACGACTGACTGACGCTCGCGGGGGCGATTCAGGCCGTGGCGTCGAACGTGTAGGTGCGCTCGAAATCGCCAGGCCGCGTCACACGGTGTGAGCCGTTGTCGTCGCTGCGCTCGGCGGCTTCGACCGACAGCGTATTGCCGGCGACGCTCACCCGCAGCGCCGTCGTCCCGCGCGTGCCGTATTCCGGCGTGTCGATAAACGCGGCCGACAGCGCGCGTTCGCGTTCCAGCGGAATGCCCGTCGAAGGCAACTCGTCATCGCGGGCGAGGCGCGGGTCGCGCATCATCCCGATCAGCTGCGCAAGCGCCGGTATCTGGCCGTCCTGCACGAACGCCGCGAGTTCCGCGCGCTTCTTCACGAGTTTCGGCCAGCGGGTATCGAGCACCGCGTTCGAAATGCCGTGCGTGCCGGCTTCGAGCAGCACGGGCGCGGCACTCGAACGATTGCAGTACCAGCCCAGCTCGCGCCGCGCAAAATCGCCGATGAGCAGGTTGAAGCCGTTGTAGATCTCGCCAGTGCGTGCGACCTGCTGCAGGTAATCCAGCGGCGTGCCACGCTCGCCGGGCGCGCTGGACAGCCAGTCGCTGACGAGCGTGCCGCGTGTGGGCGCATCGGGGCGCATTTCGTGCGGCGCGCGATAGTTCGTGAGTGCGGCGAACCGGCCGTCGCGCGTGATGCCAAGCCACGTGCCGCCGCCGACGAGGTCGCGTCCCGCCAGCAATTCGGGCGCATCCGCCCACCATTGCATCGGATCGGCGGTGCGGCGCAGGAATTCGTCGCGATTTGCCGCAAGCGTGAAGAGTGCGCCCGTCGATGCCTGCGGGCGCCAGTCGAAGACGATCAGGCACATCGGTGTGCCGCCCTGAACGTGTGCCGTGAGACCTCAACCGAAGTCGAAGCCGGCCGGATGCGCGCGGCCAACGCGTCAGACCTCGGTCGGCAGCGAATACGGCAGGGGCAGGATCGTCAATGCGGGGCCGTCGGCGGCACCGAGGTGCACCGATCCGCCTTCGAGTGCGGCGAGCTTGATCTCGATCAGCACATCGACGCCGCCTTCAGGCGCCGATGCCGCGTTGACCACCATGCCGCATGGCTGGCCCGGATCGTCCGAATGGAAGAGCTCCGCGCCCGGCGCGACGGTGGCCAGTTCGCCCGCAACATTGGCGAGCGACGTACGGCGCTTGATCGTGCCGCGATACTGGCTGCGCGCGACGACTTCCTGTCCCGGATAGCAGCCCTTGCGGAAATTGACGCCGCCAAGCACGTCGAAATTGACCATCTGCGGCACGAACTGCTCGACCACCGGTTGCGTGATGCGCGGCTCGCCGGCACGGATATCGAGCCAGTCCCACACGGCCGGCGACACGCGTGCGAGCTTCGCCTCAAGCGCGGGCAGGCGTGCCTCGACTTCGGCTTTCGGACCGACCCACAGGTAGCGCAGGCGGCCGGCTGCGTCCGGCACGTGAATGAGCGAGCCCACCGGGCCGTCGACCTTCACGTGCACACCGTCGGGAATCGCGTCGAAAATGTGCGAGAGCGCCGGGCGCACGTCGCCCGCAAGACCGATCACGGCGAGTTCAAGCGTGGCGTCGGTGAGCTTCGCCTTCGCGCGCAGGATAAACATCGAGAGCCGCTTCTGCACGGCCGCCTGGATATCGCGCGAAACCAGGAGACGCACGGTTTCGCCGCAACGCCATGTCAGGAACGACGCCAGTAGCCGGCCTTTCGGCGAGCAATAGCCCGACAGGCGCGCGTTCGCGGCGTCGAGATGCTGGGTGTCGCTGGTGAGCTGGCTGTGCAGGAACGTGGCGGCGTCGTCGCCGTTGGCATCGATCACGCCGAACTGCGTGAGAGGCATGAAGGCGCCACGCGTGAGCACGGCGTCGAAGTCAGCCGCATCGGGGCGCGGAAACTGAACGGACGCGGGCGATGTGGAAGAAGCGGCAGACGCCGTTACGGGCGCGGCTGGCGCGGAATCGAGCGGTGCAGTCATGGGTTCGCGGTCGAAGTCAATTCTGACTTTAGCTTAGGCAAGCAAGTATTATATGGGCTTCACCCCAGCCACGTTTCGCATGCCCCTTCTGAAGAAATGTCTCATCGCCGGCGTTATCCTCATTGCGCTGGTCGCAGCCGCTATCGCCGGCAGCTATCACTGGGCCACCTCACCGATCGATCTCAGCACCCCGCAGCTCGACGTCACGATCAAGCCGCACAGCAGCCTGCGCAGCGTCGCGGGCCAGCTCAATCGCGGCGGTGTGCCGGTCGAGCCTGAACTCTTCGTATTGATGACCCGCGCGCTGGGGCTGCAAAGCCAGCTGAAATCCGGCAACTACGCGTTCAAGGCGGGCATCACGCCGTACGACGTGCTGCAGAAGATCGCACGCGGCGACGTCAACGAATACGTCGCGACGATCATCGAAGGCTGGACGTTCCGCCACATGCGCGCAGAAATCGACGCGAATCCGGCGCTCACGCACGATACGGCCGGCATGACCGACGGCGACCTGATGAAGGCGATCGGCGCGCCGGAAGCGTCGATCGGCAATGGCGAAGGGCTCTTTTTCCCCGACACCTATCTGTTCGACAAGAATACGAGCGACCTCGAGGTGTACCGTCGCGCGTACCGTCTGATGAAGCTGCGGCTCGATGAAGCCTGGAACACGCGTGCCGCGGATCTGCCGTTCAAGACGCCATACGAGGCGCTGACGATGGCATCGATCATCGAAAAGGAAACCGGCAAGGCGTCCGACCGGCCGATGGTGGCCGCCGTGTTCGCGAACCGGCTGAAGGTCGGGATGCCATTGCAGACCGATCCGACGGTGATCTACGGTCTCGGCGAAAGTTACGCCGGGCGCCTGAAGAAGCGGGATCTGCAGACGGACACTCCTTACAATACCTATACACGCATGGGCCTGCCGCCCACGCCGATCGCGCTGCCCGGCGTGGCGTCTTTGCAGGCAGCGATGAACCCGGCGCAAACTACGGCGCTGTACTTCGTGTCGCGCGGCGACGGCAGCAGCATCTTTTCTGACACACTCGACGCCCACAACAAGGCCGTCGACAAATATATCCGGGGTCAATGATGGCGCGGGGCAAATTCATTACGTTCGAAGGCATCGACGGCGCCGGCAAGACGACGCACCTCGCGTGGTTTCGCGACCGGCTGACGGAGAAGGTCGCTGCGAGCGGGCGGTCCGTCGTCATGACGCGTGAGCCGGGCGGCACGAAGCTCGGCGAGGCGCTGCGGGAAATCCTGCTGCACCAGCCGATGGACCTCGAAACCGAAGCGCTCCTGATGTTCGCCGCGCGCCGCGAACATCTCGCCGAGGTGATCGAGCCGGCGCTCGCGCGTGGCGACTGGGTGCTCTCCGACCGTTTCACCGACGCCACGTTCGCATATCAGGGCGGCGGCCGCGGCTTGCCGCGCGACAAGCTCGAAGCGCTGGAGCGCTGGGTGCAGGGCGGCTTCCAGCCGGATCTGACGGTGCTGTTCGACATTCCGGCCGATACGGCCAGCGAGCGCCGCAGCGCAGCGCGGGAACCGGACCGTTTCGAGAGCGAATCGGAGGCGTTTTTCAACCGCACGCGCGCCGAATATCTGCGGCGGGTGGAAGAAGCGCCGTATCGTTTCGCGGTGATCGACTCGACGCAGAGCATTCCCAAAATTCAGACCCAGCTTGAAGATTTGATCGCAAGTATCTGAATTTAAACAAATATAAATACACGTTATATTGCTGCCCCAATGCTCACGCGGTACATGAGCAGATGAAGCCAACTGACTGAACTGAAAGAGAAATCATGATCTATCCGTGGCAAACCGATGACTGGAACCGCCTGCAACAGCTGCGCGCGCACTGGCCGCATGCGCTGCTGCTTCACGGGCAAGGCGGTATCGGCAAGCTGCGGTTCGCCCAGCATCTCGCGCAGGGATTGCTGTGCGAAGCGCCGCAGGCGAACGGCGAGCCGTGCGGCGCGTGTGTGGCCTGCAACTGGCTCACGCAGGGCAATCACCCGGACTACCGGATCGTGTTGCCCGAGGCGCTTGCGGCCGAAGCCGGTTTCGCGGCCGCCGCATCCGAGGAGGCCAAACCGGAAAAAGCCGATGGCGACGAGGGCAAGAAGACCCGCGCGCCCAGTAAGGAAATCAAGATCGAACAGGTGCGGGCGCTGCTGGACTTTGTTGGCGTCGGCTCGCACCGCGGCGGCGCCCGCGTGGTCGTCCTGTATCCGGCCGAAGCGCTGAACGTCGCCGCGGCCAACGCGCTCCTGAAAACGCTCGAAGAACCGCCGGCAGGCGTCGTGTTCCTGATGGTGTCGGCGCGCATCGACCGTCTGCTGCCGACCATCATCAGCCGCTGTCGCCAGTGGCCGATGACCACGCCCGCAACCGATGTTGCGGCGACGTGGCTCGCGCAACAGGGCGTCGACGATGCCCGCGCGCTGCTTGCCGAAGCCGGCGGTGCGCCGCTGACAGCACTCGCGCTCGCCAGCGACGACAGCCGGGCGCTGCGCGACTGGACGCTGAAGCAACTTGCTGCCGGCCCGAACTGCGACGCCTTCGCCTGCGGCGAGGCACTGCAGAAGCTGCCAGTGCCGCTCGTGCTCGGCTGGCTGCAGCGCTGGCTGTACGACCTGCTGGCAGAGCGCACGGCGGGTGCGCCGCGTTATTTTCCGGCCGCATCAGCGGCGCTCGCGCGATGCGCGAGCGCGATCGACGCCAACGCGTTCGCGCGGTTCCAGAAAACGGTCACGCGCCAGCGCGCCGTCGAGAATCATCCGCTCAACGCGCGCCTCGTGTTCGAAGAACTCTTTCTGGGCTATCGCGACCTGTTTGCGTAGTCATAATCACCCGGTCCATTCGACTGCATTTCCTCCTTTCAAGCCGCCAGAATCATGAGCCATCTGTACCGCGACGCCACCTTCGAAGACCTGCCCGCGATCGTTGCCATCTACAACTCGACGGTACCGTCACGCCAGGTCACGGCCGACCTGGAACCGGTGAGCGTCGAAAGCCGGCACGCCTGGTTTCACGCGCACGGCCCGAGCGCGCGGCCGTTGTGGGTGGTCGAGGAAGCCGGCCGCGTGATCGCATGGCTCAGTTTTTCGGACTTCTACGGCCGGCCGGCGTATTCCCGTACCGCCGAAGTCAGCATCTATCTGGACGAAGCCGCGCGCGGCAAGGGCCTCGGCAGGAAACTGCTGGCCGCCGCGCTGGAAGCGGCGCCGGCGCTGAAAATCGACACCGTGCTCGGCTTCGTGTTCGGCCACAATGAGGCGAGCATGCGGCTTTTCCACAGCTTCGGCTTTGCCGACTGGGGCACGCTGCCGCGCGTCGCGGTGCTGGACGGCGTCGAGCGCGATCTCGTGATTCTCGGGCGCCGGCTCGAACACGCGACCTGAATCCCCGTTTAAACGCGCCACCTGGACGAGGGTGCCGCGCTCACCGTCAACCCGCAGGACATCACCATGTTTGTCGACTCGCACTGCCACATCAACTTCGAAGGACTCGCCGACCGCCTGCCGCAGGTCCTCGAGAACATGCGCTCGCATTCGGTGACGCACGCGCTGTGCGTCTCCGTCGATCTCGAGACGCTGCCTTCGGTGCTCGATATCGCGCGCACGTACGACAACGTCTACGCGTCGGTGGGCGTGCATCCGGATCACGAGGACATGCGCGAGCCGACGCAGGCCGAACTGGTCGAACTGGCGGCGCATCCGAAGGTTGTCGCGATCGGCGAGACCGGGCTTGACTACTATCGCCTCGAAGGCCGCTCGATCGAGGACATGGAATGGCAGCGCGAGCGCTTTCGCACGCATATCCGCGCCGCGCATGCCACGATGAAGCCGCTGATTGTCCACACGCGCTCGTCGTGGGAAGACACACTGCGCATCATGGAAGAGGAAAACGCACGCGTGCCGGGCGGCGTGATGCACTGCTTCACGGAACCGTGGCATGTCGCGGAAAAGGCGCTCGCGCAGAATTTCTATGTGTCGCTCTCCGGTATTGTCACGTTCAAGAGCGCGACCGAGGTTCAGGACGTCGCGCGCCGCGTACCGCTCGACCGTTTGCTGATCGAAACCGACTCGCCGTATCTTGCGCCGGTACCGTATCGCGGCAAACCCAATGAACCTGCGTACGTAAGTTATGTCGGACGCTTCATCGCGCAGCAACGCGAAATGGCCGAAGCCGATCTCGCCGCCGCGACGACCCAGAATTTTTTCCGCCTGTTCAGGATCCCCCAAACGGCCTCCGTCTGACGAAAAAATTCATACTGATCAAATGGATAGGGAAGTTTCCTAAAGTAATCTATGAAAAATATTCCGACACAGTCATCGACCCTTTCAGGCGCCATTCGCGGAACGACGGGCTTTCGCGCGCAGAAAGCCGTGTGGCGCAGCGTAGCGCGCCTGGCACTGGCAGGCGGCTTTGCCTGCGCGGCGTTCGGTGCGCTGCCGGTTCAGGCTGCGCCTGCCGACACGATGATCAAGGCCGTCAAGTTCGACGACGTGAAGGAAGTCAAAAAGCAGCTTTCGCAGGGCATGGACCCGAACATGACCGACGACCAGGGCATGCCGCTCCTCGTGCTCGCCGCGCGTGAGAAGTCAGATCAGGTGGGCCAGCTGCTCGTCGACAATCCGAAGACCAACGTCGAGATTCTCGACCGCGCCGGCGAAAACGCGATGATGCTGGCCGCCCTGAACGGCGACATGGATTTCGTGAAGCTGCTGATCGCCAAGGGCGCCGAAGTCAACAAGAAGGGCTGGACACCGCTCCATTACGCGGCCGCAAACGGCAACGACGAGATCGTCACGCTGCTGCTGAAGTATTCCGCATACGTCGACGCCGGCTCGCCGAACGGCACGACCCCGTTGATGATGGCCGCGCGCGGCGGGCACGTTTCGACCGCGAAGCTGCTGCTCGATGCGGGCGCGGACATCAACATCAAGAACCAGATCGGCCTGAATGCGCTCGACTTCGCGAAGCACTACAAGGAGCCGGACACGGTCAAGGGACTGACGGCGCGCATGGAACAGATGCAGAAACAGCAGGCCGCGAGCGCCCCAGCGGCGCAGTAAAACAGTGCAAAATAGCAGCCTTGGCGCGGCGGCCGGTGCCGCGCGAAGGCTGATCCGAAGCGGCAGGCAAAGACCCGGCCGCTCGATGCTGCTCACGAAACCGCTCACATAAAAGGGATACCATGCTGCGGGTTTTGATTTGCGCAAGCGCGCTGGCCGTGCCGTTGTCGGCAGCCGCATTCACGGGTGGAGACCTCAACAAGCTGTGCACGAAGACCGACATTGCGTCGCGCAGTGCGTGCGCAGCCTACATCGAAGGCGCCGCGGACGGCGTCTTCAATACGATCGATGCGATCGGCGGCACGACCGGACCGCGCGTCGGGCAATACTTCTGCCTGCCGCAGGACGCGCGTTCCGCGCAGCTGACGGACGCCGTACGCAAATACATCGCGGAAAATCCGATGGTCGCCGGCTACAACGCGAGCACCGCGGTCTCGCTCGGGCTCGGCAAGGCGTTTCCCTGCAAGACGGGCGGCTGAGTTGTCCTGAGATCCAACCCGGATCTCGCTTGACCGTTGCCTGGCGTCACGGGCTGCGCGTCTTGCGCCGTGCGTCTCGAGCTTGATCTGCCTGCCGCGCCTCGAGCGGTAATCCGGCGCGCTTTCAGGCGCCGCACGAACAGGGAGGGCAGCACTGATGGGTCGTTTGATCGTCGTATCGAATCGCGTTGCAACGCCGACTGAAACGAAGGGGTCGGCAGGCGGACTGGCCGTCGGGGTCTTCGGCGCGCTGAAGGACGCCGGCGGCGTGTGGTTCGGCTGGAGCGGCGACGTCGTGAGCGAGACCGTCGCGAACGCGGGCCCGACGCTCGAAACCGATGGTGCGGTCACGTTCGCCACCGCCGGCCTCACGCGCAAGGACTACGACCAGTACTACCGCGGGTTTTCGAACGCGACGCTGTGGCCGGTGTTCCACTATCGCAACGATCTCGCCCGCTACGAACGCGACGAATACGCCGGCTACCGGCGCGTCAATTCGTGGCTCGCGCACAAGCTCATCAAGCTGCTGCAACCCGATGACGTCATCTGGGTTCACGACTATCACCTGATTCCGTTCGCCGAAGCATTGCGCTCCGAAGGCGTGACGAACCGCATTGGCTTCTTCCTGCATATTCCGTTTCCGGCGCCGCAGATCCTGCTGAACATTCCGCCGCACGAAGAGCTCGTGAAGTCGCTGTGCTGCTACGACCTGCTGGGTTTTCAGACCGACACCGACGAGCTCGCGTTTCACGACTACATCACGCGCCATGCGCGCGGCACGGTGACAGAAGGCAACCGCGTCGAAGCGTTCGGGCGCAAGCTGCGCACGGGCGTCTACCGCATCGGCGTGTTCCCCGATGAGATCGCCGAGCAGGCCAAGCGCTACGAGAGCCGTCAGCATGTGCTCGACCTGAAGCAGAGCCTCGAAGGGCGCAAGCTCATCATGAGCGTCGACCGCCTCGATTATTCGAAGGGGCTCGTCGAGCGTTTCAAGTCGTTCGAGCAGTTGCTGGAACGCTCGCCGGAATGGCGCGGCAACGTCACGCTCGTGCAGATCGCGCCGCCCACGCGTTCGGACGTCGCGACCTACCAGCAGATCCGCCAGGACCTCGAATACGAAGCAGGGCGCATCAACGGCCGCTATTCCGGGCTCGACTACACGCCGATCCGCTATCTGAACCAGCAGTACGACCGCTGGAAGCTGATGTCGCTGTTTCGCGAGTCGCAGGTCGGCTTTGTCACGCCGCTGCACGACGGCATGAACCTCGTCGCGAAGGAATACGTGGCCGCGCAGAACCCGGACGATCCCGGCGTGCTCGTGCTGTCGATGTTCGCCGGCGCGGCCGCGGAGTTGACTGGCGCGGTGATCGTCAACCCGCACGATTCGGTCGGCATGTGCGAGGCGTTGCAGCGCGCGCTCGGTATGCCGCTCGATGAACGCAAGCGCCGTCATGAGATGAACATGGCCGCGCTACGCAAGAACGATCTCGGCGTGTGGCGCGATTCGTTTTTGCGCGACCTGCGCAGCGTGGCCGCCAGCGAGGCCACACGCAGGTCGAAGAAGTGAGGCATCCGCGTGACCGGCACGGCGCGCGGCCATGCTGACGACGCTCGCAATCGCCGGTTACCGGTCCCTACGTGAGCTGATCGTGCCGCTCGGCAGCCTGAACGTTGTGACGGGGACGAACGGCAGCGGCAAGTCGAGCGTCTATCGTGCGCTCCGGCTGCTTGCGGCGACCGCGCGTGGCGGCGTGATTCCTTCGCTTGCGCGCGAAGGCGGTCTGCAATCCACGCTGTGGGCCGGGCCCGAGCGTTTCTCGCGCGCGATGCTCGCGGGAGAAACCGCGGTGGAAGGCACGCGCCGCAAGGAGCCGGTGAGCCTGCGGCTCGGTTTCGCGGGCGACGCGTTTGGTTACGCGATCGATCTCGGTCTGCCCATTCCCGGCCGGACGCAGTTCGCGCTCGATCCGGTGATCAAGCGCGAGTGCATCTGGAGCGGGCCGGTGCTGCGACCATCGGCGATGCTCGTCGACCGGCATGGCGCGGCGATCCGCACGCGCGACGACGCTGGCGAATGGCAGACGTTGCCACAGACAGTCGCGAGCTTCGACAGCATGATGACGGAGTTCGCGGACCCGCGAACCGCGCCCGAAATGCTCGCCGTGCGCGAGCAGATCCGCTCGTGGCGCTTCTACGATCATTTCCGTACCGATGCCGAATCGCCCGTGCGTCTGCCGCAGGTCGGCACGCATACGCCGGTGCTCGGCGACGACGGCGCCGATCTCGCCGCCGCGCTGCAGACGATCCGCGAAATCGGCGACCCGGCCGCGCTCGATCAGGCCATCGACGACGCCTTTCCGGGCTCGCGCGTCGCAATCACGAATCACGACGGCCGCTTCGAAGTGACGATGCAGCAGCAGGGCCTGTTGCGGCCGCTGAAGGGCGCCGAGCTGTCCGACGGCACGCTGCGCTATCTGCTGCTCGTCGCGGCGCTTCTGACGCCGCGTCCGCCCGCCCTGCTCGTGCTGAACGAGCCGGAGACGAGCCTGCATCCCGACCTGCTGCCAGCGCTGGGGAGGTTGATCGCACGTGCATCGGCGCAATCGCAGGTCCTGGTGGTGTCGCACGCGGCGCGACTCATCGCGTCGCTGGAACGCGAGGTGGGAAGCCAGTCGGTCGTGCTCGACAAGCAGCTTGGCGCGACCCGCATCGCTGGCAACGACGACATCGATCTGCCCGCATGGAAGTGGCCGGCCCGCTGAGTCCGCACGCATTGCCGGCGCCGCGTGAAGTGCGAAAGCATCGCAAAAAACGCTCGTCATCGAATGTTTCGCGACTGTAACAGCGCCCAGCAATTGAAATAGCAGCGCTTTTTGCGCCCGAAATGCCCAATAATCAGGATATTCGCGCCGACGACTGCATTGATTGCACGGATGCGCGCTGGCATACTCGGGCGCCGCTGCCGTCCGCGGACGCAGAAGATATCCGGTCCGTCGTCCGGCCCGTTTTCAGTACTTATCTTGCATGGGACCCGGGTGAGGTGCATGGAGCTGGAGCAAGCGCTAGAGCGCCCATGCCAGCCGTCACGCCAACGCGGGTCGACCGCAAGTTGCCTTGCATGAGACCAGAGTGAGCGACAGGCGCTGACTCTTGTCGACAGGAGACACACAGAATGAGAATTGCACAGATCGCCCCCCTCACCGAATCGGTGCCGCCGAAGCTTTACGGCGGCACGGAGCGGGTCGTGTCGTACATCACCGAGGCGCTCGTTGAACTCGGCCATGACGTCACGCTGTTTGCGAGCGGCGACTCGGTCACGAGCGCGAAGCTCGAAGCGGTCTGGCCGCGCGCGTTGCGGCTCGACCCGGGCATCCGCGACCGCATCGCGCCGCACATGCTGCTGATGGAACTGGTCCGCCGTCAGGCCGACGAGTTCGACGTGCTGCACTTTCACATGGACTACTACTCGTTCTCGGTGTTCAAACGTCAGGAAACGCCGTTCGTCACCACGATGCATGGCCGGCTCGATTTGCCCGAGCAGCAACCGGTGTTCGATACGTTCAACACCGCACCCGTGATCTCCATTTCGGACGCGCAGCGCGCGCCCCTGCCGCAGGCGAAATGGCTGACCACCGTCTATCACGGTCTGCCTGAAAAGCTCTATACGCCGCAGCCGGTCGAGCAGGCGTATCTCGCGTTTCTGGGCCGGATTTCGCCGGAAAAACGCGTCGATACGGCGATCCGGATTGCGGGCCATTGCGGCATGAAAATCCGCATCGCGGCGAAGGTCGATGCTGCCGACCGCGAATATTTCGAGCGCGACATCAAGCCGTTGCTCGCGCAACCACACGTCGAATTCATCGGCGAAATCGCCGACAGCGAGAAGGCCGGTTTCCTGTCGGGCGCGCATGCGCTGCTGTTTCCGATCGACTGGCCGGAGCCGTTTGGTCTCGTGATGATCGAGGCGATGGCCTGCGGCACGCCGGTGATCGCGTTCAATCGCGGCTCCGTGCCTGAGGTGCTGGACGATGGCGTGTCAGGTTTTATCGTCGAAGATGAAATCGGCGCCGTGGCCGCGGTGAACCGTCTGCACAAGCTGCCGCGCGCGGGCGTGCGCAAGCGCTTCGAAGAACGCTTCACGTCGCACCGGATGGCGCAGCAGTATGTGGAGGCGTATCAGTCGGTGATTCGCGCGCAGAAACGTTCGCGCTTCAAGGTGATCGACACGTCATCGAGCTAAAGCCGCGACAGCGTGCGGTGGTGAACGTTGCAGGCGTTGTCGTTCACGCGGCGCATGCCCCGGCAATCATGCCGGGGCATGGCATAACGGATAAACCTAGATCTTCAGACGCGACACCTTCGTACCGGCGATCGAAACATCGCCCATCAAACCGGCATTGGTCAGGATGAACACTTCGACCGGTGCCGTCGCCGTGGTGGTATCGATGGCGCCATTGGCGCCCAGCTTCACGAGCGCGACCGATGCGTCTCCACCCGCGGACCAGCCGTCCGAATTGCGGAATTTGTCGAGCGAATCCTGCGTCATGAACAGGAAGATGATGGCCTTCGACTGGGCGCCGGCCTGCAGGCCGAACGAACCCGATATCGTGCTGTAGTACCCGACCGTGCCGCCGCCTACACGCAGCGAACCTTCACCATACTGGCCGCCTACGATAAAGCCGGCCTGGATAACGGACGGGAACACCAGAATGCCGCGGGCCTTCGAGACCAGTTCGCGCGAACCCGGCACAGTGGAATAGAGGCGTGAGATCGTGCCGTCGACGCTGGCGTCAATCGACTGGCGCTTTGAGGCATCGGTCGCGGCCGAGTCCGGCTTGTTTCCTGTTGTCGTACAGCCCGTGATTGCAAGGGTTCCGAAAGCGAGCGCAGTAGTAGTCTTCAAAATGAAGTTTCGTCTTTGCATCGTTTTTCTCCGTCGTGGTTCCTGGGCGCAACCTTATTGTTGAGTCGGATTGCCTCGCCAGTTATATCACACGCGGGCAGAAAGATCGCGCCCCCAGGATCACGAAAACCCTTATGGCGCGGGCCTTTGCGCGTGGTCACAAATACGGCGTTGTAGATTTTACCGATGCTCGTGCGGGGACTTTTTCTCACGCACAGAGCGTGCGCCGCGATCCGGATAATGGCATTCACCGGGTCCGACATCCGCCGCCCGGACGCGCGGACTGAACTCTTTTCGGTCATTTTTTCCGCTTTGGCTTCACCGTCGCGAGCGCGCGGCGACGGCACAAAGTGTTGTCTGGAAGCCGCAACCGGGCGATTGCTCAGTGGTTGGCCGTGCCCTTGACGGGCGGTGGCGGGCGGCGCAGCGCGCGCCGGATACCGCCGATGAGGGCGCCGATTGCAAAAAGCGTGGCGGCCGGCACGATCCAGTAGCCGACGAATGCATGCCACAGATAGCTCGCGAGCGTGCTCTTGCGCACGGCGTATTCATCGATGGCCTGTTGCTGGCGAGGTGCGTTGGCGCTAAGGACATCGGCGGGACAGCCGGCCGCGCGCGCATCGTCGGGCATGCCGTGACAGCGCGCAGGCGCACCGGCGGCGCGTTGCGCGTCGGTGAACTGCCAGGTGGTGAGTGCGGTGTTCAGGTCGACGGCGTTGTACGCCATCTCCTCACGAATCTCGTTGACCGCGACGATCGCCACCGGCACCGCCCAGAAGACGATGACGACGAGCCAGCGTCTGAGCCAGCGGTTCTTGTGTCTCCCAACCATTCTTGCCTCCGTTCAATGCTCTTCGGCATCAACGACAAGATGGCGGCCCGCCTGCTTATGTTTGTGGGGTACTGGGGCCGTCTCCGCAGCCATCATAGAAGAAAACGGCACAGAGCGGCGAACGTGGTGCTGAAACGGGGATCAGGCGGAAAAAGAAGGAGGGTGCCGATGCATGCCGCGCGCATTGTCGTGCGCGGCATGCAGGTGTCACGATGCTACTTGAGGTGCTGTGTCACGCCGGACTGGAAACGGATCGATCCGCACATGGCCGTCCGTCAAAATGCGGCACAACGCGATGCGCCGCGCGGGATGACTAGCCCTTGTTGCTGAGGCAGCTCGACATGAACGCCTTGCGTTCGTCGCCTTTCTTGCCGGTTGCCTGCTTGTTGCATGCCGTCATCTTCTCCTGCTGCGTCATCGGCGCGGAAGCGGCAACCGGGGCGCTCGCCGACAGGCAGCTCGACATGAATGCCTTGCGCTCGTCACCCTTCTTGTCGCCCGCCTGCTTGTTGCACGCAGTCATCTTCGACTGCTGGCTGTTTTCGGCGAAAGCGAGCGGCGAGGCGAGCATGCCGCCAAGGACGAGCGCAGCGATAGCGGACTGGATCTTCATGGGACACTCCATCGTTGTTGAACGTTGTTGGCGGTCGTGCGAGCGGGCATCGAAAGATCCATGGCCCATCGCTGTCACCATTATGGCAAAGCTGTCCGTCAAAACGGCTAAAACCATAATATGGTTGACAGGTGCGCCGTAAGATTCTTCCCTGATATCGTCAGGCACGCGGCATCTTCAATGAGCAAGCGAACACACCGACACCTGAACATGGAGGCATGACCATGCACTATCTGTTGATGTACGACGTATCGGCCGAATATCTGCAGCGGCGCGGAGAATATCGCGCGGAGCATCTGAAGTACGCGTGGGCCGCGGTCGAGCGTGGCGAACTGTTGCTCGCGGGTGCACTTGCGGAGCCTGTCGACGGCGCGATCCTGCTCTTCGAAGCGGACTCTGCCGATGTTCCCGAAGCGTTCGCCGCATCAGATCCATACGTGCGCGCCGGGCTCGTTACACACTGGCGCGTGCGGGCGTGGACGACCGTTGTCGGAGAACATGCGAGTTCACCGGTCCGTTAGCCGGGATTGCGGGCGAGTGCGCGGGATGTGTGAGCATCATTGTCGAACAGGAGGGTTGCGATCACGACAATCGCGTGACGAAAACGGACCGGGCAACGCCGCAAAAAGGACAAGTTTGTTTCCATCAGTAACACTTGTCTCATGCATATTCATGCAAACCCTGGTGATGGTATGCTTCGTGCACAAATTCTCCGATGCACGAGTGAGACCACGTTTTGTGCGTCGCTAACGGGATTATCCGCACTAAGGCTGTGCGGTTTCCCCTAAACGAACCAAAACGTATAAGCATATTGTGCAACCGGGGGCATGACACAGATCACGAAACAAGAAATCTGTGCGTGTCCAAAGCCGCAGCCTGGCCGTGCTGCGTGGAGAAACGTATGTTTTTCGATGAGCTAAGCAATGACGAGTGGGCGCTACTCTCAGCGCTCGTTTCAGATGAACCAGCGGTCCGTCTCAATCGACGTGGCCGCCCCCGCGCCGAACCGCGCATCGTGACAAACGCGGTGCTGTGGATCCTGACCACCGGTGAACCGTGGTCCAAACTTCCTGGCCGTTATCCCTCGGGTCCGACATGCCGTCGCCGCTTTGAAGAGTGGCAGCTGAACGGCACGCTGGCCGGGATGGTGCAGCTGCTGTCGCAGACCGGACGCCGGTTCGCGTACATTCCGGAACCGTCGACACCCGCTGAGCCGCAACGCGCTGCCCAACCCGTCGCCACCCCAGCCGCACGCGAGGATGAAGGCGTGCGCGGCGTGTTCTGGAAGAGCCCCGAATCGTGGCAGGCACCGCACGACGACGCGGAAGCATGGCGTCCCGTCGATCCGTTCGCCGAGATCACGCGGCAACTGTCGGGCTCGCCCGATGATGACGCGCAGGCGCGTGTTTCAGTGGCAGGTCATGCCCATGCGGCCCATCATCCTGATGGAGCGGCGCATCACGCCACCGCGCATCAGGACGACGGCAGTCGCTCTGCGATGCGGATGGGTCTCTCTTCGCATGGGACGCAGTTCTCGGACCGCCGCGGCTATGTCATCGATGTGATCGCGCAACCGGTGCCCGGCGACATGTATCGCGCGTGGGCCGAGATCATGAAGGATGGCAGGCGCGTCGAGCGTTCGGGCCTTGTCGGCCCGCGCTTCGAAACGCCGGAAGCGGCGGAGCAGTACGCACTCGACTGGGCCCAGCAATGGATCGATCGTGACGAGCGCACGCTCGTCGCCGCCGCGCATGACGACACGCTGCACGCCGGGTCGTTGCGTCCGGTGTCGCGTCCGATGCCGGCGCCGCGCCCAGCGGCACCTGTCGCGTCGTCAGGCCTGGTCGCGACCGGCAGTGCTGTGTCCGCGCCGGGTACAACTGCACGCGTACCCGCGCTCGCCCAGTCTGCTGCGTCGTCCGTCCCGCAAGCCGTCAACGTCAGTCCGGCGAATGTGCACGCTGCCGCGCAAGCAGCTGTGAATGCACGCCGGATGCCGCTGCGCCGTTATCCGGAAACCAGCGCGGAAAGCAGCACGGACAGCAGCACCGATGACAGCAGCAAAGGCCGTGACCGTTTCGCGCCGGCTTCCGAATGCATCTCCCACGTGGGATGAGCGCTGGAGATACCCGCGGCCGGTAGCGTGACGTTAGCGACCGACACACGGGAATCACAACAACACATCACGCTGTCGCTTTACTGGCGTCCGTACGTATCGTCGAAGCGCACGATGTCGTCTTCGCCGAGATAGGAGCCGGACTGCACCTCGATGATTTCGAGCGGCATCTTGCCGGGGTTTTCGAGGCGGTGCGTGACACCCAGTGGAATATAGGCCGACTCGTTCTCGGAGACGATGAAGCGCTCTTCACCCCGTGTGACGAGCGCCGTACCGCGAACGACGATCCAGTGTTCCGCGCGGTGATGATGCATCTGCAGCGACAGGCGCGCGCCCGGTTTCACCACGATCCGTTTCACCTGGAAGCGCTCGCCCGTATCGACCGAATCGTAGTAGCCCCACGGACGGTGAACCTTGCGATGATTCGCCGCTTCGGGGCCGTTTTGCGTGCGGATGCGCCCCACCACCTTCTTCACGTCCTGCACGCGCGAGCGGTCGGCGACGAGAATCGCGTCCGCGGTTTCCACGACGACGAGATCCTGCGTGCCGACGCACGCGATCAGGCGGCCTTCCGAATGCGCGAACGTCGACGCCGCACCCTCGAACATCACATGACCGCGCCCCACGTTCTGGTCCGCATCTTTCGGCAGGATCTGCCAGATCGCGTCCCACGAACCCACATCCGACCAGCCTGCATCGAGCGGCACGACGACGCCCGCGCACACGGACGTATCCGTGTTCAGCCGTTCCATTACCGCGTAGTCGATCGAATTCGACGGTGACGCGCAAAACGCATCGCGCTGCAGCCGGAAGAAATCGCCATCGGTCTTGCCGCCCGCGAACGCCTGCGCGCAGGCCGAATAAATCGCCGGCTGGAAGTGCTTGATCGCACGGATCCACGTTGACGCACGCATGATGAAAATGCCGCTGTTCCACCAGTATTCGCCGGAACTCACATAGCGTTGCGCCAGTTCGAGATGCGGCTTTTCGACGAAGCGGTCGAGCTTGCGCGCGTCCGACGTACCGGCGTTCGGCGCAGCTTCCCCCACGCGGATATAGCCGTAGCCCGTTTCCGCACGCGTGGGCACGATGCCCATCGTCACGATGTGGCCGAGCGCGGCCTGCTGCACGCCTGCGCTCACGCTCGCATGGAAGCGCGCAATGTCGGACACCGCATGGTCGGCGGGCATGATGACCATCAGGCCATCCTGCGCGTCGGCGATGATCGACAGCGCGGCGATCGTCAGCGCAGGCGCGGTATCGCGACCGACCGGTTCGAGAACCAGCCGCGCGGCCTTGCCGCTCACGCGCAACTGTTCCGCCGTCGTGAAGCGATGTTCCTCGTTGCTGACCACGACTAGCTGGTCAGCAACGGGGTAGCCCGCATCGAGCGCATCGAGACGGCGCGTGGTGGACTGCAGCAGCGATTCGTCGCCGAGCAGGTCGATCAGCTGCTTCGGATGCTGCTCGCGCGACATCGGCCACAACCGGGTGCCGGACCCGCCGGCCAGAATCACGGGATGAACTTTGAGTTTCACGGTGGCGGCATTTGAAGACCGAATGTCGACGTCGGGCGCTGCGATGTGCGCTGTCATGCGAGGGCTCCTGAAGGCTGGATCAATGCGTCGAGTTGTATCACGACGTAATTTGCCAATAAAAGAAGCACTAAATTCCTGTTGCTCAAATGTAATAAGGAAATTAATGGACAATAACTTTTATATGTCCTTGTTATTTACGAAAGAAAATAAAAACAGAAAAAAACTGACGTAAAAAGAGGCGCCAGATTTTTTTGCCGGAAATAGTGGACGGGAGAGAGGGAGATGGCGTTTCGAGTCGCTTGCTGCTGGCGGTCAGAAGATGTGCCCGTTCTGCCTGTTTATTGGGAAAAAGGCAATATTTGTGGCAATTATTACTGATCAAAAAGCCAGAAAATAGCGTAACAATTGCCGATACAATTTGAGATATTTTGCCGCCTTGCAACCCGAATTTTAATATCGCTTTATCTATACCTGTACGAGGGTATTTACTCATTCAGACCAGAAATTTCGCTTCGACAGGTCAATAGCCGGGATTCGCCTTTATCAGCAGACGACAGGCGTCTGGCTGAGTGGCACGACCACCTGTCCATGCCGCCCGTTCGGGCAGCGCGAAGTGCAATCAAACACGGACGGAACTTGACTGACGAACCGAGGAGCGGCTCATGCTGAGCGTTCTATCCAGGATTATCGACATCGCGATGGTGGGCCTCGGCGCACTTATCGCGGCTGCCGTGCAACGCGGGACGTTCGTATGGCTGAACGACATGCAGAGCGTCTCGCTGCTGTTCAACTGCCTGCTGATGGTCCTGTTTTTTCCTGCGCTCGGCATCTATCAGTCATGGCGCGGCAAGCCCGTGTACGACCTCCTGTGGCGCGTATCGGGCGGCTGGCTGATCGTGGAGGGCGCCGGCATCCTGATGAGCTTCAGCCTGCACCGCTCGGACCTGCTGTCGCGTCTGTGGCTCGTGTACTGGGCCGTCGCGACGATCGTGCTGCTGATGATCACCAAGGCGCTGGTACACGGCGTGCTGAAAGGGCTGCGTCGCGAAGGTTACAACCAGAAGGCGGTGGCGATCGTCAGCGGCGCGCTGTATGGACGCTTTCTGATCGAGCAGATGCGCGACCGCCCGGAAGCGGGCTTCAGCCCCGTCATCGTGTTCGACGAGCCGGGCGGCCGTCGCGAAAGTGATCGCATCGAGGCGCCTGTGGGCGCGGCGAACCTGCCGGTCGAACTGGAAGGTATTCCCGTCGAGCGCGATTTCAACCGGATGGTGCGCGCGGTGCGCACGCGCGGCATCCGCGAACTGTGGCTCGCGCTGCCGATGTCGCACGAGCGAACGATTCACCGCTTCGTGATGGAGTTTCGCAACGAGTTCGTGAACATCCGCTTCATTCCGGATGTGCGCAGCCTGAGTCTTTTCAACCAGCCGGTGGTGGACCTGCTGGGCGTGCCGGCGATCAACCTCGCGGCTTCGCCGATCACCGATGTGCGTGTGCTGCCGAAGTTCGTGTTCGACCGCATGTTCGCGCTTGCGGCGCTTGCGGCGCTGTCGCCGCTGATGCTCGTGATCGCAGCGATGGTCAAGCTCTCGTCGCCGGGGCCGGTGTTCTTCCGGCAAAAGCGCAAGGGCATCGACGGCCACGAGTTCGAGATCTACAAGTTCCGCTCGATGAAAGTGCACGCGGAAACGGCCGGCAAGGTCACGCAGGCGACGCGCGGCGATCCGCGCATCACGGCAGTCGGCGCATTCCTGCGCAAGACGAGCCTCGATGAACTGCCGCAGTTCATCAACGTGCTGAAGGGCGAGATGTCGGTGGTGGGTCCGCGTCCGCATGCGCTCGAACACGATGACATCTACAAGGATCTGGTGAAGGGTTACATGCACCGCTATCGCATCAAGCCGGGCATCACGGGCTGGGCGCAGATCAACGGGTATCGGGGCGAGACGGACCGCATCGAAAAAATGATGGGACGCGTGAAGCTCGACCTGTACTACATGCAGCACTGGACCTTCTGGCTCGACATCAAGATCGTCGCCCTGACGCTCTACAAGGGCTTTGCCGGTCGCAACGCTTATTGAGCGCGCCGCAGCGCGGGGCACGACAGCGAACCGCGGCACATGCGTTTTCCGTTTCTGGAATGTTCAAATTTTCGAGGTGTAACAGATGAACCTGACGATCATGGGTACCGGCTATGTGGGGCTCGTAACGGGCGCGTGTCTTGCCGACATCGGCAACGACGTGTTCTGCCTCGATCTCGATCAACGCAAGATCGACGTGCTCAACGGCGGCGGCGTGCCGATCCACGAACCGGGCCTGCAGGAAGTCATCGCGCGTAACCGCAAGGCCGGGCGCCTCAGGTTCTCGACCGACATCGAAGCGGCTGTCGCGCACGGCGACGTGCAGTTCATCGCCGTCGGCACGCCTTCGGACGAAGACGGTTCCGCCGACCTGCAGTACGTGCTGGCGGCGGCGCGCAATATCGGCCGCCACATGAACGGCTTCAAGGTGATCGTCGACAAGTCGACCGTGCCGGTCGGCACCGCGCTGCGGGTACGCGAAGTGATCGCGGAAGAACTCGCCGCGCGGGGCGCAAAGCACATGTTTTCCGTGGTGTCGAATCCGGAGTTCCTGAAGGAGGGCGCCGCTGTCGAGGATTTCACGCGGCCTGACCGGATTGTGCTTGGCTGCGATGAGGACGTGCCCGGCGAAAAGGCCCGCGACGTGATGAAGCGCGTCTATGCGCCGTTTAACCGCAACCGCGAACGCACGCTGTACATGGACGTGCGTTCCGCCGAATTCACGAAGTACGCGGCGAACGCGATGCTCGCCACGCGTATTTCGTTCATGAACGAACTCGCGAATCTCGCCGACCGCGTGGGCGCCGACATTGAAGCCGTGCGCCGCGGCATCGGCTCCGATCCGCGCATCGGCTATGACTTCCTGTATGCGGGTTGCGGCTACGGCGGCTCGTGCTTCCCGAAGGACGTGCAGGCGCTCATCCGCACGGCCGGCGAACACAGCGCCGATCTGCGCATCCTGAACGCGGTGGAAGCCGTCAATCACGACCAGAAGGAAATTCTCGCGCACAAGATCGAGATGCGCCTTGGCGCCGATCTGACGGGCCGCACCTTCGGCGTCTGGGGTCTCGCATTCAAGCCAAACACCGACGACATGCGCGAAGCACCGAGCCGCCGTCTGATCGCGGCACTGCTCGCGCGCGGCGCATGCGTGAAGGCGTACGACCCGGTTGCGATCGACGAGGCGAAGCGCGTGTTCGCGCTCGATCTGCAGCACGCACCGCAACAGCTTGCCCGCCTCGAATTCATGAACGAGGAAATGGATGTCGCGCAAGGCGCTGACGCGCTCGTGATCCTCACCGAATGGAAGGTCTTCAAGAGCCCCGATTTCGAGAGCCTGAAGGCCTTGCTGAAGTCGCCGCTGGTTTTCGACGGCCGCAATCTGTACGAGCCGGAATCGATGGTGGAACTCGGCATCGAGTACCACGCGATTGGTCGGCAGCCTGCACGTGCAACACACGCGGATTCGACGCCCGCGCGTGCCGTGCCGCAGGCGGTCGAGACCACGGCCCGCTGAACGCACCACGCACCTCACGGAACCGGACCATGTTCGCCAACGTACTCATCGTCTGCCACGCCAACGTGTGCCGCTCGCCGGCCGCGGAAATGCTGTTCAAGGCCCGTGCGCTGCCCCGTCTGGGCGCGCGCATGGCCTTCCAGTCGGCGGGCATCTGTGCGTTCGACGGCGAGAGCATGGACCCCGTCATGCGGCGCCTGCTCACGGAGCAGGGCGTCGCCACCAGCGGACATCGGGCGCGACGCCTGAACCGCCGCCTCGTGCGCGACGCCGATCTGGTGCTGGTCACCGAGCGCGCGCAGGTGAAGGAGGTCGAAGCGCTCGATCCGACTTCGCGCGGCAAGGTCTGGCCGCTTGGCAAATGGGAGGACTCCGATGTCGCCGATCCGCATGGCGGACACGTTGCCGGCTATCGGGCAAGTCTCGTGCTCATCGAACACCTGGTCATGGGATGGCTAAAAAAAATATGCTGATGCGAAACCTCACACTCTCTCTGCTGCTCGCGGCCTTTCTGTCGGCCTGCGCGACCGCGCCGGGGAATTACCTCGACACGTCGCACCTGAAGGAAGACCAGCAGCAGGCGCCTGCTGAAGACTATCCGGTGCATGTGATCAACGCGCAGGTCGTGATGGATCAGGCGAAGGCCGCCGCCGCGCCGCAGCTGCTGCCGCAGTCGCGCTACACCGATCCGTCGCAGTGGGTCTACCGGATCATGCCGCAGGACATTCTCGGCGTGACGGTCTGGGATCACCCTGAACTCACTACCCCGAACGGCAGCACGCTCTCCTCAGGCGGCAACACGACGCAGTCGGTCGGCGCGGTGCTGCAGCAGCCGTACACCACCGCGTTGCCGGGCCAGGCCGATCCGTACGGCCAGACCGTCGCCGCCGACGGCACGATCTATTTCCCGTTCATCGGCCGCATCCGGGCCGCCGGCAAGACGGTGGGCGACCTGCGTGACCAGCTGACAGCCGGGCTCGTGCGCTACATCAAGAATCCGCAGGTGGACGTGCGCATCCTGTCGTACCGCAGCCAGAAAGTGCAGGTGACAGGCCAGGTGAAGACGCCCGGGCCACTCGCCATCAGCGACGTGCCGCTTTCGCTCGTCGATGCGATTACGCGCTCGGGCGGCCTCACGAACGACGCCGACCTGCAGCGCGTGCGCCTGACGCGCAACAAGCAGCTGTACGTGCTCGACGCGAACCGCATGCTGGATAACGGCGACGTCTCGCAGAACGTGATGCTGCAGAACGGCGACATCATCAACGTGCCGGACCGCATCGACAGCCGCGTGTTCGTGATGGGTGAAGTGAAGGCGCCGGTCCAGCTGCAGATGATCAAGGGCCGTCTGTCGATCGCCGATGCGCTCACGCAGGCTGGCGGCATTCTCGACACCGATGCGAACCCGCGCCAGATCTACGTGATGCGCGGCATGAAGGACAACCCGACGACGCCCGACGTGTATCGCCTCGACATGACGCAGCCGGACGCCATCATGCTGTCCACACAGTTCCAGCTGCAACCGATGGATGTGGTCTACGTGGGCACTGCCGCGTCGACAACGTTCAACCGTGTGCTGCAGCAGGTGCTGCCGACCATCCAGACGTTGTTCTATCTGAAGCAGCTGACGCGCTAGTCGTATGACCGCCAACAGCCCGGCGGGCCCGCACGGAACATCGTGGCGGACCCGTCGGGCCCGAGGTGAACCAACCAGGATCGAACTGTGAGCACTCACGCAAACACTCCTCTGGCCGGACCGGCCAGGACCGAAGAAGAGGACGTTGTCCTCGGTCAACTGGTGCAGGTGATCATCGACGACATCTGGTGGCTGATTGCCATTGCGCTGTCGATCGTCGCGGTCGCTGTGTTCTATTGCTACATCGCGAAGCCGGTGTATTCGGCCGATGCGCACGTGCGCGTCGAGCAGTCCGACAACACGTCGCAGGCACTCACGCAGACGCAGACCGGCGCGAACATTTCGTCCGGCCAGACCGCGCTGCCGACCGACGCCGAGATCGAGATGATCAAGAGTCGCGGCGTGGTGGCGCCGGTCGTCCAGCAGTTGAAGCTGAACTTCAGCGTCGCGCCGAAGATGCTGCCGGTGATCGGCAGCCTCGCCGCACGGCTCGCGACGCCGGGCGAGCCGGCGCGCCCGTGGCCGCTTCTCGACCGCCTGGGCGGCTACGCGTGGGGCGGCGAAATCGCCGACGTCGATTACGTCGAAGTGCCGCCCGCGCTCGAAGGGCAGAAGATGACGATGACCGCGCTGGAGAACGACCAGTACGAACTGCAGGCGCCCAACGGCTCGCTGCTGCTGCGCGGCCAGGCAGGCCAGCCGGCGCAGGGCAGCGGCGTGTCGATTCTCGTCAACCGGCTGGTGGCGCGTCCGGGCACCCAGTTCAACGTGATGCGCGCGAACGATCTTGATGCGATCGCGTCGTTCCAGTCGGCGATCCAGGTGTCGGAGCAGGGCAAGGGCACGGGCGTCATCCAGATTTCGCTGGAAAACCAGGACCCGCAGCGCGCCGCTGAAATCGCGAATGCGCTCGCGCAGTCGTATCTGCGCCAGCACATCGCGAGCAAGCAGGCCGACGCGAGCAAGATGCTCGACTTCCTGAAGAGCGAGGAGCCGCGCCTGAAGGGCGATCTCGAACGTGCCGAAGCCGCGCTCACCGCCTATCAAAGCAAGTCAGGCTCGATTAACGCAAGCGACGAAGCGAAGGTGTATCTGCAGGGCAGCGTCGAGTACGAATCGCAGATTTCCGCGCTGCGTATTCAGATCGCGTCGCTCGAACAGCGTTTTGGCAACGATCACCCGATGCTCATCGCGGCGCGTGCACAGCTCGCCGAACTGCAGGCGCAACGCGAAAAATACGCCGACCGATTCCGCAATCTGCCGGCCACCGAAGTGAAGGCCGTGCAGTTGCAGCGTGACGCGAAGGTGGCGGAAGACATCTACGTGCTGCTCCTGAACCGCGTGCAGGAACTGTCGGTGCAGAAGGCCGGCACGGGCGGCAATGTGCATATCGTCGACGTGGCGCTGCGTCCGGGCGCGCCGGTCAAGCCGAAGAAGATGCTGATCATCTCGGCGGCCGTGATCCTGGGTCTCATCCTCGGCACCGGTTTTGTGTTCCTGCGCCGCAATCTCTTCAAAGGTATCGACGATCCGGAACACATCGAGCGCATGTTCCATCTGCCCGTATACGGTCTCGTGCCGATGAGCCCTGAGCAGGCCGTGCTGGAAAACAGCTTCGAGCGCGGCGGCAACCGTCTGCGCAAGGTGCTGGCCGCGGCCCGCCCGAAGGATGCGACCGTCGAAAGCATGCGCAGCCTGCGCACGTCGATGCAGTTCACGATGATGGACGCACGCAACCGCATCGTCGTGTTGACGGGCCCGATGCCCGGTGTCGGCAAGAGCTTCCTGACCGTCAATCTCGCGACGCTGCTCGCGCATTCCGGTAAGCGCGTGCTGCTGATCGACGGCGACATGCGGCGCGGCGCGCTGGAGCGCTATCTCGGCGGCGCGCAGGATATCGGCCTGTCGGAGTTGCTGAGCGGCCAGATCTCGCTCGAGGAAGCGATCCGTCACACGGAAACCGAGAACCTGAGCTTTATCTCGTGCGGTCACCGTCCGCCAAATCCGTCGGAACTGCTGATGTCGCCGCGTCTGCAGACGTATCTCGAAGCACTCGCGAAACGCTACGACGTGATCCTGATCGACACGCCGCCGGTGCTGGCCGTGACCGATGCGTCGATTGTCGCGGTGCACGCGGGCGCGACGTTCCTCGTGCTGCGTTCGGGCATGCACAGCGAGCCGGAAATCAACGATGCGCTAAAGCGCCTGAACAACGCGGGCGTGACCGTGCAGGGCGCGATATTCAACGCGATGCCGGCGCGCTCGCGCGGCAACTATTCGCGTGGTTATGCAGCCATGCAGGAATATCTGAGCGCCTGAGCGCACGAAAGGACCCACCATGAAAGTCACCGTACTGGTTCCGACGTTTCGCCGTCCCGCCGATCTCGCGCGCTGTCTCTCCGCGCTGCAGCGCCAGCAGCGCGCGCCGGATGAAGTGATCGTCGTCGTGCGCCCTGATGACGCCGAAACGCTCGCGTGCCTCCACGACCCTGCCGTGAAGGGCACGTTGCCGCTGCGCGTTGCGATCGTCGAAACGCCGGGGCAGGTCGCCGCACTCAACCGCGGGCTGGATGCGGCGACGGGCGACGTGATCGCCATTACCGACGACGACGCCGCACCGCGCCCCGACTGGGCGCAACGCATCGCCGACGCGTTCTCGAACGACCTGCTGCTGGGCGCGCTCGGCGGGCGCGACTGGGTACACCAGAAAGGCGGCATTCTCGATGGCGCCCGGCCGCTCGTCGGCAAGCTGCGCGCGTCGGGCAGGATCATCGGCAATCACCATCTTGGTGTGGGCGGTGCGCGCGAAGTCGACCTGCTGAAAGGCGCGAACATGAGCTACCGGCGCGAAGCAATCCGCACGATCCGCTTCGATCCGCGCCTGCGAGGCGCGGGCGCCCAGGTACATAACGACATGGCGTTCAGCATGAGCGTGAAGCATGCCGGCTGGAAGCTCGTGTACGACCCGCAGGTCGCCGTCGATCACTTTCCCGCCGAACGTTTCGACGACGACCGGCGCGACGCGCAGACGATGCAGGCCGTGCGCAACGCCGCGTACAACCTGCACCTGATCCTGCGCGACCATCTGCCGCCGCTGCGCCGCGAGGCCGCGTGGTGGTGGTACACGCTGGTCGGCACGCGGGTGTATCCGGGCATGGCGCATGCGGTGCTTGCGCTTGCCTCGAAGCGCGGCCGCGCGACGCTGTCGCGCTGGCGCGCGGTGCGTACCGGCGCGCATGAGGCGCGACGCCGCACGGCGTCCTGAAACGCAGGCTGCTGCCTTCCATCACCCGCCCGGAGTTACTGCATGAGTGTGACCCACGTCCACGTCCATCTGTTTTACGGTGCCGACCCGCGTTTTTACCGCAAGGGCGACAACATCGGCTGCCTGTACGGCTATCACCATGCCGAATCGGACGAGTTTGCGCTGAGCTATTCGCAGGACGCGCGCGAGCGTCTGCCGATGCGGCTCCTGCGTCGTGGACTGAAGGCCGTGCTGGGCTTCGACTTCATCCACACACTGCGCAATCGCGATGAAATCATGCGCTCCGACGTCGTGTGGACGCATACGGAACACGAATACCTTTCGGTGGCGCTGTTGCTGCTGCTCAATCGCCGGGAGAAACGCCAGCCGCTGCTGCTCGCGCAGAGCGTCTGGTTGCTCGACAAATGGCCGGACTACGGCGCGCTGCGTCGCTGGGCGTATCGCAAGCTGGTCGCGCGCGCCGACGTGCTGACGACGCTCGCCTCCGAAAACGCCGCGTTGTGCCGTCGTTACCTCGGGCGCGACGCGCTGCATGTGTATTACGGCCTGAATACGCACGATTTCCCGGTGCGGGAACCGGTCGCATGGCAGCCGCACACGCCGGTGCGCATCGCGGCGATCGGCAACGATCGCGACCGCGACTGGGAAAGTCTGATCAGCGCCTATGGCAACGATGCGCGCTACACCGTCAGGCTGGCGACACGCCGGCGCATTCCCTCGTCGCTGCGCGCTTCGAACGTCGAGATCGCGCCCGCAGCCGGCCTCAAGAAACAACACGAACTGTATGACTGGGCCGATGTGATCGTCGTGCCGCTGCGGCCGAACGCGCACGCGTCGGGCATCACGGTGATGCTCGAAGCAGCGGCGGTCGGCAAGCCGATGATCGTCACCGATGTCGGCGCATTGAAGGACTATTTCACTGACTCGCAGGCGGCCTACGTGCCGCCGTTCGATCCGGAGGCGCTGCGTCAGGCGGTCGAGCGCCTCGTCGCCGCGCCGGCAGACGGGTTGCGTCAGGCGCAGGCCGCCGCGCGCCAGTTGATCGCACGCAAGCTCACGACCGAGCAATTCGCGCTGCAGCACGTGCGCATCACGCGCGAGCTGATGAGCCGGCGGAGCGCGCCGCGCGGCCGCTCCGTCGACGAAGCGCGGCGCCGGGCGGGCGGCAGCAGCGCGCAGCCGCAGTCACGGCATCAGGCCGGCAGGGGGCAATGACGATGGCTGTCGCACGCGCCCCGATCGACGCACGTCCGTCGCGCTTTTTCAGCAGCGAACGCAAGGCCTGGCTGCCGCAGGCGCTGCTGTGGCTCGTCACGGCCGTCCTGATCGGCGCGCACCAGGGCACCGTGCTGACACTCGCGTTTCCGGTGCTCGCGATTCTCACGGGCTTCTGGCTCTACTTCAAAAGCCCCGCGCACTATGTCGGCTTCATGTGGTGGCTGTGGTTCCTGAGCCCTGAAGTGCGCCGTCTCGCGGACTGGTCGAAAGGCTCGTTCACGCCGACGAGCCTGATTCAGGTCGCGCCGCTCGCCGTCACGATGATCAGCGGCCTCTCGCTGCTTCGTTTTTACCCGCTGCTCGCGCAGCGGCGCGGCCTGCCGGTGCTGCTGATCCTCGCGGGTCTGGCCTACGCGTTTCTGGTCGGCGTGGTGTCGAGCGGGCCGCTCGCCGCGCTGTACGACCTTGCGAACTGGCTCTATCCGGTGCTGATCGGTTTTCACATCATGGCGCACACGCGCCAGTACCCCGAGTACCGCGAGGTGATCGTCAACACGTTCATCTGGGGCATGCTCGCGATGGGCGCCTACGGTCTCGTGCAGTTTTTCATCATGCCGGCATGGGACGTGATGTGGATGCTCGGTTCGCAGATGAACTCACAGGGCGACGCCGTGCCGCTCGGCGTGCGCGTGTTCAGCACGATGAATTCGTCCGGCCCGTTCGCGCTGGCGATGATGGGCGCGATGGTGTTCGTGATGGCGGCGCAGCATCGCGTGCGCTGGATCGCGGGCGCGCTCGGCTTTCTCGCGTTCGCGTTGAGCCTCGTGCGCTCGACGTGGGGCGGCTGGGTCGTCGCGCTGATGATCCAGCTCATCAAGTCGAGCAACCGCGTGCGCGTGCGGATCATCGCGACCGCCGTGCTGCTCGGGGGCCTGTGCGTGCCGCTGCTGGCCGTCGGCCCGGTTGCGGAGCGGATGCAGACGCGTCTGGAAACCATCGTCAACCTCAACGACGACACGAGCTACGCAGCGCGTAACCAGTTCTACGCAACCTTCGCCAAAACCGCGTTCACCGATGTGCAGGGCGAAGGCCTCGGCGCCACCGGCACGTCGACCAAACTGTCGAGCGACAGCGGCGGCGAGCTCGGCAAGTACGGCAACTTCGACAGCGGCGTGATGAACATTCCGTTCGTGCTGGGCTGGCCTGGCACGCTGCTCTACATGTCGGGCATTGTGTGGCTCCTGATGCGGGCCGTACTCGCTTCGTTCTCGCTCAAGGACGACAAGTTCGCGGGCGCGTGCCTGAGCCTCGGGCTTGCGTGTTTCTCGATGCTGGTCTTCACCAATTCGCTCGTGGGCACAGGCGGCCTGCTGCTGTTCATGAGCTTCTTCTCGATTCTGTCCGCGGCGCACTGGCAAAAGCTGAACCGCCGGCGGAATCTCATACTCCATGGAGGGCACTGATTGAGAGTCGCCATCGTCACGCACGTCGTGCGTCATAACGACGGCCAGGGACGCGTCAACCATGAAATTGCGCGCGCGGCCCTGGATGAAAATATTGCGGTGACCCTCATTGCGTCGCACGTCGCGCCGGAACTGCTGGCGCATCCCGACGTGCGCTGGATCCCGATACGGATCGGCAAATGGTGGCCGTCGAACCTGCTCCGCCAGCAGGTGTTCGCGCTCAAGAGCGCATGGTGGTTGCGCCGGCATCGTCGTGAATACGACGTCCTGCATGTGAACGGCTTTATCTCGTGGATCGCCGCCGACGTCAACACCGCGCACTTCGTGCACAGCGGCTGGTTCGACAGCCGCTACTATCCGTTCGGGCTCGCGAAGGGCGTGTGGTCTGCCTACCAGTTTCTCTACACCGGCGTGAACGCGCAGCTCGAACGTTGGGCGTACCGGCGCTCCAGCGTGATCACAGCCGTCTCGCAGAAGGTCGCCGACGAAATCCGCGCGCTCGGTCTGACGCCGCGCAATCGCGTCGACGTGATCTACAACGGCGTCGATACCGAGGGTTTCGCGGCCGCTACGGAGGATCGCGCGAAATTCAACCTGCCGGACGACGCGTTTCTGCTCCTCTTTGTGGGCGATCTGCGCACGCCGCGCAAGAACCTCGGCACTGTGCTCAAGGCGCTGAAGGAACTGCCCGAGCACGTGCATATCGCCGTGGCCGGTTATCTGCCAGGCAGCCCGTATCCGGACGAAGCACGTGCGCTCGGCGTCGAGCATCGCGTGCATTTTCTCGGGCTCGTGAAAGAGATGCCGGTGCTGATGCATTCCGTCGATGCGTTCGTCTTTCCGTCGCGCTATGAGGCGATGAGCCTGTCGCTGCTCGAGGCGATGGCGGCCGGTCTGCCCGTTGTTACCGCGCGCACGGCAGGGGGCGCGGAAATCATCACGCCCGAGTGCGGCATCGTGCTCGAAGATCCGGACGATCCACATGCGCTTGCGGGGGCAATCGCGCGCCTCGCGGCGTCCGACCCGGTGCGCCGCGCGATGGGCCGTGCCGCCAGCGAACTCGCGACCGGCTTCGGCTGGGCGCGTATGGCACGCCAGTACATCGATCTGTACCGGCAGATCAGCGGCCGTCGCGGCGGCCCGCGCAACGTGCGCAGCACCCAGGGCGAAGCAGGGCGCGCCGGTATGCTCGCGCGCCGCGAGACGGCCGAATGATTCACGTATCGATCATCGCTACGCTGACCGCAGCGCGCCGTTGCGGTCATGTTCAAAAATAACGAGGGAACAGCCATGACAACCCGTTCAATCAAATCGCTGCAAATCGGCATGCACTGGTTCCCCGAGCGTGCCGGCGGACTCGACCGCATGTACTACTCGCTCGTCGGCGCACTGCCGGGCGCGGGCGTCGCGGTACGGGGCGTCGTCGCGGGCTCGTCGCGGGTCGCGGAAGACACCGATGGCGCGATTCGCGGCTTCGGTTCCGCGGCGCAGTCGCTACCGCGGCGTCTGATGGCCGCGCGCCGCGCGCTGCGCGATGCAATCGATATCGAGCGGCCCGATGTGATCTCGTCGCACTTCGCGCTGTACACGTTTCCGGGCCTCGACGTGACGCGCGGCATTCCGCAGGTCTCGCATTTTCAGGGGCCGTGGGCCGACGAAAGTCACGTCGAAGGCGCCGATTCGCTCGGCCAGCGCGCGAAGCGCTATCTCGAACAGGCCGTGTATTCGCGCTCGTCGCGCCTGATCGTGCTTTCGGATGCGTTCGGCAAGATCCTGACGTCGCGCTATGGCATTTCGCCGGAGCGCATTCGTGTCGTGCCGGGTTGCGTGAACGTCGAGCAGTTCAACCTGCCGGTGACGCCCATCGAGGCGCGGCTCAAACTGCAGCTGCCGCTCGGCCGTCCGATCGTGCTGGCCGTGCGGCGCCTTGTGCGCCGCATGGGACTCGAAGACCTCGTCGATGCCGTGAAGCTCCTCAAACGCCAGCAGCCCGACGTGCTGCTGCTGATCGCCGGCAAGGGCAGGCTCGAGGCGGAACTGCAGGCACGCATCGACGAAGCCGGTCTCGCGGACAACGTCAAACTGCTCGGCTTCGTGCCCGACCAGCATCTCGCGACGCTCTATCGCGCCGCGACGATCAGCGTCGTGCCGACCGTCGCGCTCGAGGGGTTCGGGCTGATCACGGTGGAATCGCTCGCGTCGGGCACGCCTGTGCTCGTCACCCCAGTAGGCGGATTGCCGGAAGCGGTGGCGGGGCTGTCGCAGGATCTGGTGCTGCCGTCCACAGGCGCCGAGGCGATCGCGAGCGGGCTTGCCGCGGCGCTCGATGGCTCGCTCAGGCTGCCGGATGCCGACGCATGCCGCGCATATGCACGTGAGAACTTCGACAACGCGGTGATCGCGAAGCGCGTGGCTTCGGTCTATGACGAAGCGATTGCGGCGGGGAGCGTCCTGCAAGCCGCATAGCGTGTGCTTCAGACAAAAAGCGCGACCTCAATACGAGGTCGCGCTTTTCTTTCGGACGTGTAGCGTCAGAACGTCTGGTGATGCTCGTTGCGCGAGAGATCGGCGGCAACCATCATCTGGCATAGCTGTTCTAGCGTGGTCTCCGGTTTCCAGCCCAGCTTTTCGTGGGCCTTGTCCGCGCAACCGATCAGCAGGTCGACTTCGGCGGGGCGATAGAACTTCGGGTTCACGCGCACGAGCGTCTTGCCGGTCGCGACGTCGATGCCGGTTTCCTGTTCGGCCTTGCCGGACCATTCGAGCTGATAGCCCGCCGCCGCGAACGCCATGCGTACGAAGTCGCGCACGGTTTCGGTACGGTTCGTGGCCAGCACGAACGTATCCGGTTCATCGGCCTGCAGCATGCGCCACATGCCCTCGACGTATTCGAGCGCGAAACCCCAGTCGCGTTTTGCATCCATGTTGCCGAGTTCGAGCGCGTCCACCTTGCCGAGCCGGATCTTCGCGACCGTATCCGTGATCTTGCGCGTGACGAATTCGCGGCCACGTAGCGGCGATTCGTGATTGAACAGAATGCCGCTGCTCGCAAAGAGTCCATACGACTCGCGATAGTTGATCGTCGACCAGTGCGCGAACAGCTTTGCGACGCCGTACGGGCTGCGTGGATAGAACGGCGTGTCTTCGCGTTGCGGGACGGCCTGCACCTTGCCGAACATTTCCGATGTCGACGCCTGGTAGAAGCGCGTTTTCGGGTTCACGATGCGAATGCCTTCGAGAAGATTCAGCGCGCCCACGCCTGTCACTTCGGCGGTCGTGATGGGCTGGTCGAATGACACGCCCACAAAGCTTTGCGCCGCGAGGTTGTATACCTCGTCGGCCTCGGTGGCGATGAGAAGGCGCATTGTCGAACCGAGGTCGGTCAGGTCGTGTTCGACGAGCGAAAGGTTCGGGTGGTCGAGCACGCCGAGTTCTTCCATGCGCCAGAAGTTGACGGAACTGGTGCGCCGGTAGGTGCCGGTGACGCGATAGCCCTTGTTCAGTAACAGCTTCGTCAGATAGGCGCCGTCCTGTCCGGACACGCCCGTGATGATGGCCTTGCGTGGAGTGTTCATGAATGATCCTTCCGGGTAGTGAAATTCATTGAGACGAGGCGCGAACGGCGTTGCCGCGCTCGAGCATCTGCCGCACGAGCGGGTCGAGCACGTTGAAGTCCTGTCCTGCCTTGATCCGGTAAAGCTCCGGCTTCGGATGCGCGCCGTCGGACATCATCGATTTCCAGTCGGGCAGCGCGCTGATGTATGCAAACTGGTCGACGAGCAGAACGTGCTGTTCGGCGGCGACGCGGCGCGTCATCGAGGCCATCGCGGCGAGTTTCGCATTCAGCTGTCCGTCGGGCATCGGGTTCGATGTTTCCAGCACGACCTGTTTGCCGAACGCACGCGCACTGCTCACAAGTTCGCTTTCCGCTGCGTAGAACTGCTCGGGTGTCTGGCCCTGCATGACTTCGTTGATGCCGTAGTTGATCGTTACGATCTGCGCGCGTGAGGCCGCGATGCGTATTTTCCACGGCGTGACGCGGCCGTGTTCCGTGCCGTCGCGCAACTGCGATGCCGTTGTGCCGCCGACGCCGTAATTGGTCACCGAGACGCGCCAGCCGTGTGTGGACTGCAACGCGTCCTGCAGATACGTCACCGCGTTTTGCACGCGCGCTCCGCAGTGACCGCCGCTGCATGAGATGCCGAGCGTCGTCGAATCGCCGTACGCCTCGATGAGCAACTCATGCGGTTCGGCGGCAGCAGCCGTCCGGACACTGCCGCACAACGCGAGCGCTGCGAAGAGCAGGGCGCGGGCAGCGGGGAACAGTGACGATGCGGCTGGTTTCATGGCGCAGTGCGGGTGAAAGGGTTCACGGCCGCGACCCGGCGGAGCCGGTGCGGGACAACACCGTTCGTGTGCGCGCCTGCCCTGCACCCGATCCGGCAATCAGACGCCGTTCGAACGTGAACCAGGTCAGCGTTGCGTAAGCCAGCGTGATGGCAAGCGCCAGCGCGGCGGTTACATAACGGTTCAGTTCAAGTGGCCACAGCATGTAAAGCACGGTCAGATGAATCAGATAGACCGTGTAGCTGACCGTGCCGATATACACGAGCGCCGGATGCGACAGAACGCGCCTGACGATACCCTTCGACTGTAACGCGATCACGAGCGCCGATGTACACAGCACAAGCGATATGCTGTAGAGGGCAGCATTCGAAAGCGGCGTATTTGCCGCACGAAAGCGCGGAAAATGCAGATGCAGCCACGCGAGCACGATGAGCGCCGCAAACAGTGCGAACACCGCCGGCACACGGAACGGTTCGAGCGCGTTGCGATCGCGCCGTACCGCCACCGCGAGCAACGCGCCCGCTGACAGCAGATCCATGCGGAACGGCGTGAGGTAGTAGATCGGCCAGAACGTGTCGAACCAAGGCGTCGCGAACGCGCGCAGCAGCGGCACGAGGACGATCAGCGCGGCGGCGAGCAGGGCGAGCGCGCGTTGCGACAGCAGCAGCACCGCGAACGGCCAGACGATGTAAAACTGCTCCTCGACAGCGAGCGACCAGAGCACGTTCAGGCTGTCATGGCCGCTTTGTCCGAGCGCGTCGCCGATATTCGTCGCAAAGAGCGCATACCACTCCCAGTGCCGCGCCCAGCCGAGCCCGAACACGAGCGACGACACGAGCATCAGCAGCAGATAAGGCGGCAGGATACGGCGAATACGCCGCGCGTAGAAATAACTGAAATACGACTGCTGGCGCGCGTTGCGTTCCAGCAGGATGCCGGTGATCAGAAAACCGCTCAGCACGAAGAACAGGTCCACGCCCATCCATAACGGCGCCTTGAGCGCATGCTGGGCGAACACGGCGAGAACGGCGAAGGCGCGCAGTCCGTCGAGCTGGACGATGCGGCGGGAGGGGCGAGGTGGGACGGGCAGTACGCTTGCTGTCATGAACCATCCGGAAAGGGCGCGTTGTAAGCCGCATGCACAAATACATCCTGTGAACAACGGGAGTGCCGCCCATTCTAGGGAAAATAAACTGATGAAAAAACGAGTGCGGGACTGATAAACCGAAACAATGGAATCAGAATGTAATCGGCCAATGCCGAGATGAGGTTCTCATGCGAATCCCTTTCCAGAACGCCGTCCGGCGCGTGCGCGCAAACATGCAAGATTCCGGCAGAAATCCCCGTTTCATGCCGGTTCACATTCCATGGCGGTTACGTGGCGTTATTCACGCGCGCAATTCAGCCAGCCCGGATATCCGGGAATATTCCCTGAATATTTTTGAATTATTTTCGATTTTCGTCGGTGCGAATTTCCCGCGTAAGGTGATCCGGTGGAAACGACCCGCATCGATCGCGCGCGAACCGCGTTGCGAGCCGCCCCTGCCTGGAGGATCTGTATTGCCGCGTTCGCTGACTGCATCGCTGTCCACCCGTTTTGTGACGAAGCGTCTGTGCACGTTGCTGTTCTGGGTGTCGCTCGCGTCGTGCCCGTTGCACGCCGAAAACGTGCTGAACGCGAAGACGTCGTGGATCGGCAATACGTTCGGTTTCGGCGACGGCACATGGATGCAGATCGACATCGCCGCGATCGCGGTGTCGCCCGATGGCAAGGTGTACACGAACACGATCTGGGACGAGAGCGGCGCCGAGGCGAGCATCTATCAGAACGGCAAGGTGGTCGGTCTCGCGGGCGACACGCATGGCTGGGGTAACCTGGGCGGCACGGCCGTCGCAATCAACCGCAAGTACGAATTTCTGGCCGTAGCGGTGGGCAACGAAGGCGGCCATCTGGTTTCGGCCGGCGTGTGGCCGGAGAAGGGAAAGCAGTGGTACGGCGTGTCGCGTCGCGAGATCGCCGATCCGAAGCGCAGTGCGCCGTTTCGCAGCGGCGCCAACGTTTCGGTCGCGCTCGATCCGCGTGCGCGGCTGGCGGCCAGCTTCCTGATGGTGAACGAGGTGCCCACCGGGCAGAAGGCGGAGATCGACGGCCTCGCCGCGAGCGACACCACGCTCTATGTGTCGAACACGTCGCGTGACCGGATCGAGGTCTACGACGCCGACTCGATGGTGCAGAAAACGACGTGGAGCGTGCGGGAACCGGGGCGTATTGCCCTCGCGCCGGACGGGACGCTCTGGGTGTTGACCGGCACACACGGTGACGCTTCACGGCGCGTGGCGCATTTCACGGCCGATGGGCAGCGCCTGAACGATACGTTGCCGCTGCCCGACGACACGGTCGTCGCCGACGTCGCAGTCGACGGACAGGGCCGCGTGCTGGTGGCCGATAACGGTCCGCGCCAGCAGGTGCTCTTTTTCAGCCGCACGAACGGCCGCTATACGGCGAGCGGCACGCTTGGCGAACGTGGCGGAATTTTCTCCGGCGTCTCCGGCAGGCCGGGACCGCAGCGTTTCAATGGCCTGACGGGTGTGGGCGTCGATGCGCGCGGCAACGTGTATGTGTCGTGCAATGGCGTCGGACCGGTGCGCAAGGTGATTGGCGCGAATCTCGGCGCGACGCTTGAAAGCTATGCGCCGGACGGGCGCCAGCTGTGGCAGTTGCAGGGGCTGCTGTTCGTCGATGGCGCGTGGATGGATCCGTCGCGGCCCGACAGCGTCTATACCGGCAACAAGCGGTTCGAGCTCGATCTGTCGAAGCCGGCGGGTCAGGACTGGAAATACGTGGGTTTTCTGTCGAACCGCTTCCGGTATCCGGAAGACCCCGTGTTCACCGTCGCTGAGTGGCCCGGTCTGCCGGTTGCACGCAAATTGAAGGGACGTACGTTCCTGTTTCTCACCGACATGTACGCAGATCACATCAAGATCTATCGCTTCGATGCGGCGAGAAATGGCGAGACGGCGATTCCTTCGGGGTTCATCGCGGGCAGCGCGAAGGCCGTCGAAAACATCCCGAATGCGCCGCCGGGCGGTGACTGGATGTGGCGCGATGCAAACGGCAATGGTCGTTTCGATGCAAACGAATTCTCGCGAAACGACAGTGGCGCGAAGTTTCCAGGTGGGTGGGGCTGGTGGATCGATTCCGCCGGCGACATCTGGCGCACACGCGACACGCAGGGCATTTACCGCCTGCACTTCGGCGGCCTCGATGCGAGCGGCAACCCGGTCTACGCGTGGTCGAACATGACCACCTATCCGGTGCCCGCGCCTTTCACGGAATTGCGCCGCGCCGTGTACGACGCGCCCACCGACACGATGTACGCGACGGGTTATACGGCCGAGCTCGGTGTGGACCGGGCATTCTGGAAGGAAGCGGGGCGTCTGCTGGTGCGCTACGACAAATGGTCGTCCGGCAAGCCCGTGCAACGCTACGCCATTACGTTGCCATGGGAAACGAAGACGCGGCCGGTTGCGACGATCATGGGCTTCACGGTTGAAGGCCAGTACATCTTCGCCGTCGAACCGTTTGCGACGATTCATGTGTACGACAAGGACTCCGGTCGTGAAGTCGGCGTGATCCGGCCGGGTCCGGAAGTGGGCCGCGCGTCGGGCTGGGTCGACGTGCCGAACGGCATTAGCGCCTTCAGGCGCAGCGACGGCGAATACCTGGTGTTCGTCGAGGAAGACGCCCGTGGAAAAGTGTTGATGTATCGCTGGAAGTCAACCTGACATAAAAGTGTTTTGAAGCCTTTTTCAAGGTATTTTCTTCTCACCTCGGCCGATTATTTTCCTGGCGTTCGACAACGCCAGCGGGGATTTTTTACGTGCTTTACTCGAAGCATCTCCCGGCGCGTCGGCGCCGGACGCAAGACTGACTCAAAGGCATCTGATGGAAAAAGGCATCCTCAAGAACGTAGCGATCAACTTTTGCGGGCTGGTGTTGCCGACCTTCGTTTCGCTCGTGACGGTGCCGGCCTACATCAGGGCGCTGGGCGTGGAGCGCTACGGCGTGATCAGCCTCGTGTGGACGCTGATCGGCTACTTCGGGATTCTCGATCTCGGCATGAGCATGGCCGCGCAGAATCACATCTCGAAGGCGCGCGCCTCGAATGACGAAGAAGAATGCGCACGGGTGTTCTGGAGCGCGTTCTGGCTCAACCTCGGCACCGGCATTATCGGCGGCCTCGTGATCTACTTCGGCGCGTTCATCTACACCGCGTATTTCACGCGCGTGTCGCCGGCGTTGCAGCATGAGGTGTACATGGCGCTGCCCTGGCTTGCCGTCGCGATTCCGATTGCGAACGTCTCGTGGGTGTTTTCCGGTGCGATCAACGGCGCCGAACGCTTTGGTATCTACAACACGAACCAGACGATTGGTACGTTCGTGTTCCAGCTGCTGCCGCTGGCCGCTGCGTGGCTCATCGCACCGAACCTGCAAAGCGTGCTGGCCGCGGCAGTCGTCGCACGGCTTTTCGCCGCGTTGCTGCTGGGGCGTTCGACCCTCAAGGTGCTCAACATCCGTCGCATCATGCCGCCGCAATTGAAGGTCGCCAAAGGCCTCTTCAACTTCGGTGGCTGGATGCTTGTGACGAGCATGACGAACATGGTCTCCGATTCGCTCGACCGCATGATGCTCGGCACGGCAATGGGTGCGCGTTTCGTCACGTATTACACGGTGCCGCAGAACCTCGTCTACCGGCTCAACATCGTTTCGACAGCGGTGGTACGCACGCTCTTTCCCCGACTTTCGGCGGTGCGGCGCGATCATGCGGACGTGCTCGCGCAACAGGCGCTCGAATTTCTCAACGCGGTGTTCACGCCCGTTGCAATCGTTGCGATTTTCGCGCTCGAACCGTTTCTGCACTTGTGGGTGGGCGCTGAACTCGCACGCGAAGCAGCACCTGTCGGCCGCATTCTCGTGTTGAGCGTCTGGCTCATCGGGCAGGCGAACGTCACGCGCGTGCTGATCCAGTCGCAGGTGAATCCTGCTGCTGCGGCCAGGGTCGCGCTCGTCGAGCTACCGCTCTTCGCCGGGGGATTGTGGTTCGGCATTGCGCATTTCGGTCTGACGGGTGCAGCCGTGGTGGTGGTCGCCCGCGCGCTCCTCGATTACGCGGTGCTGCTGTGGCTCTCGGCGATTCGCGCGCGGCCGATCTGGCTCGACATGTTGCCGCATCTCGTCTTTCTGCTGGGCAGCCTGTATCTCGCCGCCTTCCTGTCGAGTTTCACGGTGGCGCTCGTCGCGGGCGCGCTCGTCGTGCTCGCGAACACGGGCTGGTCTCTCACGATGACGCCAGCGGTGCGCGGAATTGCCCGCTCGCTGCTGCTGCGGCTGAACCCGAGGAAAAGCGCATGAACCAAGACGTCCTTGACGAACCCGTCCTGCGCACGAACCCTGACGCACCCGTTGCGCCTGTCACGAATATTCCCGGCGCGCTGTTGCCGGTGCAGCGCCCGGAACTGCCGGCGCGTCGCCTGCCGCCATCGGGCAAGCCGGTGCGCGTGGCGATCGTGCACGACTGGCTCGTGACCTATGCCGGCGCCGAGCGTGTGCTCGAACAGATCATCGCGTGCTTTCCGGATGCGGATCTGTTCAGCCTCGTCGATTTTCTCGACGACCGCTCGTTCATCCGCAACAAGCCGGTGACCACGTCGTTTATCCAGAACCTGCCGCTCGCCCGCAAGAAGTATCGCGCGATGCTGCCGTTGATGCCGCTCGCAATCGAGCAGCTCGACGTGTCCGCTTACGACGTTGTGATTTCCAGCAGCCACGCTGTTGCCAAGGGCGTTCTGACAGGCCCCGATCAGGTCCACATCAGCTACGTGCATTCGCCGATCCGCTATGCGTGGGATCTGCAGCATCAGTATCTGAAACAGTCGAACCTGATTAATGGCCCGCGCTCGGCCCTTGCACGGCTGATTCTTCACTACATCCGCAACTGGGATATCCGCACGTCGAATTCGGTGGATGAGTTCGTCGCGAATTCGGCGTTTATTGCGCGAAGGATCAGGAAGGTCTATCAGCGCGAGGCGGAAGTCATCTTCCCGCCAGTCGATGTGGAGGCCTTCCTCGTCAACGAGCACAAGGAAGATTTCTATCTGACTGCTTCGCGGATGGTGCCGTACAAGAAGATCGACCTGATCGTCGAGGCGTTTGCAAAGATGCCTGAACGGCGCCTCGTCGTAATCGGCGACGGTCCCGACATGCAGAAGATCCGCGCGAAGGCGACGCCGAACGTCGAGATCCTGGGTTATCAGCCGTTCAAGGTGCTGCACGACCAGATGCGTCGCGCGAAGGCGTTCGTGTTCGCCGCAGAAGAAGACTTCGGCATCTCGGTGGTGGAAGCGCAGGCCTGCGGCACGCCGGTTATCGCGTACGGCAAGGGCGGTGCGCTGGAAACCGTACGTGACCTGTACGAAGCGCGGCCCACGGGCCTGTTCTTCGACGAACAGACTACCGCTTCGATCATCGAGGCCGTCGAGCAGTTCGACGCCAACGTCGGACGCTTTTCGCCCGCGGATTGCCGCGCGAACGCCGAGCAGTTCTCGGCGCATTTCTTTCGCGAGCGCTTCTTTGAGCATGTCAGGCAGAAGGTCCCGGCGCTGCGCGATGCGACGCTGCCGCCGTTCGATACCGCGCCGCCCTCGGACGGGGCGCTCAAGGCGGGCAGCATTGGCGTGCTTGCCATCGATCAAAGCGGCGTGCTGGGCGGTGCCGAGCTGTCGCTGCTCGAAGTCGTCAAGACGTTGCGCGCCCGCATCCACGTCGCGCTTTTCGACGATGGTCCGTTTCGCACCGCACTCGACGAAGCGGGCGTCGCGGTCGACGTGCTGGACGCCGGTGCATTGCGCCACGTGCGCAAGCAGGGTGGCAAACTGCCGAAAGGCTCCGCGCTCGCGGGTCTCGCCTCGCTGGTGCGCGCCGTGACCGCCCGCGCGCGTGACGCCGACGTGATCTACGCGAACACCCAGCGCGCGATGGTGATTGGCGTCATAGCGGGTCGAATCGCACGCAAGCCGGTGGTCTGGCATCTGCGCGATATCGTCAGCGCGCAACACTTCGGCCGCAAGCAGCTGGCAATCATCAAGTGGTGCGCGAAGTTCGGGCTCGCGCATGTGGTGGCGAATTCGGAGGCTTCAGCGCAGGCGTTTTCCGATCTGACCGATTTCGACAGCAAGCGGATCGACGTCGTGTTAAACGGCATTTCCGCGGTGCCGTTCGATGCATTGCGCGGTGTGCCGCAACGCACGTTGCGCACGCGGCTGGGCTTGCCACAGGACGCGTTTCTCGTCGGCTCGTTCAGTCGCCTCGCGCACTGGAAGGGCCAGCACGTCCTGCTCGAAGCGATGGTGCTCAATCCGCGCATGCATGCGGTGTTTGTCGGTGCGGCACTCTTCGGCGAAGACGAATACGAAGCCGGCCTGCGTGCATTTGTCGACGCAAACGGTCTTGTGGAACGCGTGCATTTTCTCGGCTTCCAGCACGACGTCGCCGCCTGCATGTGCGCGGTCGATGTCGTTGCGCACACGTCGATCACGCCGGAGCCGTTTGGGCGCGTGATCGTCGAAGGCATGCTCGCGCTGCGTCCGGTGGTTGCGGCGCGCGCGGGCGGTGTGCTCGAAATCGTCGAAGACGGCGTGGACGGATTGCTGTGCGAACCAGGCGATGCAGGCGCGCTTGCAAAGACGCTGGCGCAGCTTCAGTCGAACATCGCGTTGCGCGAGCTGATCGTCGCGAATGGTCATCGCACAGCAGTGCAACGCTTTGGCACGGCGAACTATGTCGCTGGCGTCGAGCGGGTTCTGAAGAGCGTGGCGGGGCAGGCCAGCAAGGCCGGAAAGCTGAAGAGGGCAGCCGTCGCGTAAGAAGGCCATGCCGGCGCAAGCCGGAATGAAGCCGGCCGCATCAGCGGCCGGTGCAGAAAAGGAAATGGCAGGAAAGGGTGGGAAGCAACAGAAAGCGGCGCCTGCTCAGCTTCGAGCCCGCGCCGCTTTTGCCTTGGGCTTGAGGCTCGCCGACCACTTCATGGCGGGCAGTTCGACCAGACGGTAAAACACCCAGGCGAACGGAATGGCGATCAGCAGAAACGCAAACGAAGGCCAGATCGAAACCTGCTGCGACGAATGAAGCACGAGGGCCGACAGCAGCACGAAGAGCGGCAGATGCACGACGTAAAGCGAGAAGCTGAAATCCCCAAGGCGCGACAACAGCGGAAAACGCGGAGCGTTCGAAGCGGGACGATCGAGCGCCTTTAGCAGATAGCACGCAAAACCTATGGCCCACAACTGGAACGCCGCGTATTGCCCGAAGTGAAACGCCACGAAGCCTGCGAGGATGAACACCGCCGCAGTGGCATAGAGCCAGGGCGATCGCGGGCCCGTACGGGTGCCTGCATGCGCTCTGGCTTCGGCGATCCACGCGCCGAGCGTCCATGAGAGCCAATACGACGTGAAAAACTGCACGTCCTGGCGTTCCAGCGCAAACGCTGACACGACGTTGAGCGCCGCGACGATCGCGACAACCCACGGCATGCCGAGCCGGCGGCGCAACGCGAAGAGCAGCGGATAGACGGCGTAGAACTGGACTTCGAGCGAGAGCGTCCAGAGCGCGCCGTTCGAGCCGTAGGTACGCCCCGCAACACCTTGCAGCGAGAACAGGTTCACGAGAAACACCGGCAGGCCGATGTCTTTCAGCTTGTGGCTGACCGGTGGCAACTGGTAGCTGATCGAATCGAGTGCGAACGTCAGCAGGAGCGCCGCCAGCAGCACCGGATAGATACGCGCGAAACGGCGCGCCCAGAAATTCGCAGCATCGAGTTTGTATGACGGATTCGCGGCGAGACGCAATGCGCCGCCGCGATGTATGCAGTAACCGCTGATGACAAAGAAAATCGGCACGCCCGCCGAGCCCCATGCGATGGGAAACGTCAGATACGCGACGATCGTGTTGAGGTCGAGCACGTGGCCCGCTGTGCGGTGAAACGTCTCCATGCCGACCCACGTGACCTGACGGCAGTGGAAGTACGCCACAAGCAGCGCGGCAAAGCCCCGCATCGCATCGACGACGTGCTCCTTGGCGATGCTTTCGACGCGTGTGTGAGTGCGTGAAGCGGACGTGAATGGCAGCGATGTGCCGGAGGCATGCAATGCCGGGTCGCTCATACGGAATCCCTGGTTCATGCGTTCGCAAACGCTGGCGCCGATGCGGCGAAACGCGGACCGGCTTCAACGCACGCGGCCGCATGAGTATCCTAATGCGCGGCGGAAATGAATAAATGAATAAAAAATCGCCTTTTGAAAGGAATTAAAAGACGCCCCGATGACACCTCGCCAGGAAAAGAAAAGCGATTCCGGGCAGTGAATTATTTGTCCGTTTTGTCATGCTAGTTTGAAGACTGGATTGCTGGAATCAGGAGTGGCACATGAACATCCATCTACTGGCAGGCGTCGCCGTATTGCTGATCCTCGTCGCGATTTCGGCGTATCGCGAGGCATTGAAGAACGAACCGATAAGCCGCTTTCGAATGAATCAGGGTAGTAAGCTTCCGCCTGTGGACGAGAACGAGTAACTGAAAAAAACGGTTCGCGCGCGATCACCTTTCAGCAGTCGTACGCGAACCGGGAAGTCCGGAAAATCCTTCCGGATTTCGTTTAATCGCCGTGTAAGTGTTTCCGCGTAGATTTCATAATATGACAAACCGGTGTGAATGATTTTGCATAGCGTGATTCAATCGTAATTTCGGTTCTCAAAATGAATTATTTTCCGCTAATCTTTTTGGAGAACGCGGAACCCCGAAAGCTGGGGCGAAACGCACAGTCATCCACAGATGCGAGAACACAACCATGCTGAAAGTCACTAAAGCCGTGTTTCCCGTGGCGGGCCTCGGCACGCGCTTCCTGCCCGCCACCAAGGCGAGCCCGAAGGAAATGCTGCCGGTGGTCGACAAGCCCTTGATCCAGTACGCGGTAGAAGAAGCGATCGAGGCAGGCATTACAGAGATGATCTTCGTCACAGGCCGCAGCAAGCGCGCGATTGAAGATCACTTCGACAAGTCGTACGAAATCGAAGCCGAGCTCGAAGCACGCGGCAAGGAAGAACTGCTCGACCTCGTGCGCAACATCAAGCCTGCGAACGTCGACTGTTTCTACGTTCGCCAGGCAACGGCACTTGGCCTCGGTCATGCCGTGCTGTGCGCCGAAAAGCTGGTAGGCGACAGCCCGTTCGCCGTGATGCTCGCGGACGATCTGCTGCACAGCACCGAGCCCGTCATGAAACAGCTGGTCAACGTGTTCAACCACTATCACAGCTCGGTGGTGGGCGTTGAAACCATTGCGCGCGAGGAGAGCCGCTCGTACGGCGTAGTCGATGGCCGCGAGTGGGAAGAGGATGTCATCAAGCTGTCGGGGATTGTCGAGAAGCCATCGCCTGAAAAGGCGCCGTCGAACCTGGGAGTCGTGGGCCGCTATGTGCTGATGCCGACGATCTTCAATCACATCCGCGCGTTGAATCCGGGCGCGGGCGGCGAGTTGCAGTTGACCGATGCATTGCAGTCGCTGCTGACGGAAGAACAGGTGCTCGCGTACCGCTATTTCGGCACGCGTTTCGATTGCGGCAGCAAGATCGGCTATCTGAAGGCGACCGTCGAATTCGCGTTGCGCCATCCTGAAGTGAAGGCGGATTTCGAAGAATATCTGCAGAACTATCTGCCGCTCGCGCTCACGGCGAAGGCCGCCTGAATCCATCGCGCCGTGGGGCGCTTCAGCGTGCGTCGTGACGTGAGCGGGCGAGCAGGTCGCGGACTTCGTCGTCGGCGGTTTCGCTGAAGTCCGCGTAAAACTGGCCGACGCTGAAGAACAGGTGAGGCTTCATCGCGCAGACGAACGCATCGACGCTGTCCCCGAGCCGGTGCTCCGCGTTCGCGGGTGCCACTGGCAACGCCGCGACAATCGAAGCCGGCGCGTTCGCGCGCAGCGCCTGCGCGGCGACCCTGAGCGTCGCGCCCGTCGCCATGCCGTCGTCCACGACGATCACCGTGCGTCCGGTGACGGACAGTGCGGGTCGCGCTGGGCGGTAAAGCGCTTCGCGTCGTGCCAGTTCGGCGCGCTCCTGTATCAGCACGCGTGCGAATTCCGCTTCCGTCACGCCCGTTTCGTCCTGCAACTGCCGGTCGACGTACAGCGCGTCGCCCGAGGCGATCGCGCCCATCGCGAGTTCCGGCTGTATCGGCACGCCGAGTTTGCGGACCACGAGCACATCGAGCGGCGCGCCGAGCGCTTTTGCCACTTCGAATGCCACGGGCACGCCGCCGCGCGGCAAACCGAGCACGACGACGTCGTGACGGCCGGCGTAGGCATCCAGGTGGCGCGCGAGCGCGCGGCCAGCCTCCGCGCGATCGGCAAAACGATGTTCCATGACGGGCCTCATCACGGTTGATCCGCACAGTCTGCCACGGCGCGCGAACACCGCGGCAGACGCGGCCAGGCGGCGAAACACGCGTCCGGCCCTTCCTCAGTGCCTGCTGAATATTGACCATACCGGCTGCGCGCCGGCTTCGTGTATTGTCAGTCCTGTGGACGATCCCACGCTTCTTTTCGCAGCCTTTAGCGTAAACCCCAGTACGCCCCGGCGCTGGAACTGCCGATGTCGGGTTAGGGAGCGCAACTATGATTCGTCATGAGACCGCAGGGTTCGCCATTGACGCAGAGCCGGAGAGCGCACGCTACCGGTCGAGTCTGGCTGAAGAAGTGCTCGCGTCCGAACAGAGCGTATTGCGGCTCATCACACGCAATACGCCGTTGCCGGAACTGCTTGTTGAAGTATGCCGGCGCGCCGAGGCGCTGCTGGGCGTCGGCGCATCGTGCACCATCCTGCTGCTCGAGGAAGACGGCTGCCGCGTGCGGGTAGGGGCTGCACCGTCGTTGCCGGCGCATTACAGCGCGGCGCTCGACGGGTTGCAGATCGGCCCGAACTGTGGCTCATGCGGCACGGCGATGTTCGAGCGGCGCATGGTGGTCGTCGAAGACATCGAGACCGACCCGCTCTGGGCCGACTTCAGGCATCTCGCATTGCCGGTCGGACTGCGCGCCTGCTGGTCCATTCCATTGCAGGACGACACGGGCACCGTGCTGGGCGCGTTCGCCGTCTATTACCGCGCGCCGCGCAGGCCCGGCCGGGAAGAAGAAGCGATCCTGCGCGACATCGGCCGCAGCGTCGGGCTCGCCGTGCACCAGGACACCATCGCGCGGCGCCTCGCGCAAAGCGAGGAACATCACCGGCTGGTGATCGATCACCTGAACGAAGGCATCGTCGTGCAGTCGCCGGAAGGTGTGGTGCTGGCGTGCAATCCGAGCGCGCAGCGCATGCTGCACGCGAAGACGAGTCTCGTCGGCAACAGCATCTATAGCGTGCTCGAGCGTGCCGTGTGGGAAGACGGCTCGCCCATTCCCGAAAGCGAACAGCCGACCCGCCGTGTGCTCGCGAGCGGCAAACCGCTGCTTGGTCTGGTCGTCGGCCTTGTGCTCGCCGATGGCGAGATGGTGTGGATCACCGAAAACGTCGTACCGATCATCAAGCCGGGGGAAACCGAACCGAGTTCGGTCCTGATCTCGTTCAACGATATCGGCCCTGTGCGCGAGGCGCATCAGCAATTGAGACAGCTGGCGACGCGCGATTCGTTGACGGGCCTCTATAACCGCGCATACCTCGGCGACCGGATGCGCGAGCTGTTCGAACCCGTCGACGGCAGCGCGCCGCCCGAGCGGATCGCCGTACTGTTTGTCGATCTCGACGGCTTCAAGAAGGTCAACGACACCGCCGGACACGACGCGGGCGATGTGCTCCTGCGCAGTGTCGCGTCACGCCTCGCGCGCTGCGTGGGTGAAGCCGATACGCTCGCGCGGGTGGGCGGCGACGAATTCGTGATCGTCGTCGCCGGCTATCGCGACGTCGACGATCTCGCGGTGCTTGCGCGTCAGGTGCTCGATACGATCGCCGTTCCGTTCGAGGTCGCCGACAACGAGTATTACCTCGGCGTCTCGATCGGCATCAGCGTGTCGCCGGGCGACGGGCAGGATGCGACGATGCTGATGCGCAACGCGGATTCCGCGATGTATCACGCGAAGCAGCGTGGCCGGAACAACTTTCAGTTTTTCACCGCCGAGCTGAACCAGCGTCTGCAGCGGCGCTTCACGATCGAACAGTCGTTGCGGCGCGCGCTCGCCGCCGGTGAGCTGAGCCTCGTCTACCAGCCGGTGATCGACAGCGGCTGCGGCCGCACGATCGGCGCGGAGGCGCTCCTGCGCTGGCACCACGAAGAGCTGGGCCAGGTCTCGCCGGCGGAATTCATTCCGGTTGCAGAGGACACGGGGCTCATCATCGCGATCGGTCACTGGGTGCTTGAACGCGCCTGCGAGCAGGCCGCGGAATGGCGTCGCACGATCGCGCCGGATCTCGTCATCGCCGTGAACCTGTCGCCGCGCCAGTTCAACGACGGGCTCGTCGAGCGCATCGGCGCGTGCCTCTCGCGCACGCGGCTCGACCCGGGCGCGCTGGAACTCGAAATCACCGAAGGCCTGCTGATGCGCGACAGCGAAGCCGTGCTGCCGATGCTGAGGGCGCTCACCGGCATGGGCGTGCGCATTTCCGTCGACGACTTCGGCACCGGCTATTCGTCGCTGTCGTATCTGAAGCGCTTTCCGCTGCACAATTTGAAGGTGGACCGCTCGTTCGTCGCCGGTCTGCCGGATCACCGCGATTCCGTGGCGATCACGCAGGCGGTCGTCGCGATGGCGCATTCGCTGGGGATGAATGTGACGGCGGAAGGCGTCGAAACCGCGGAACAGGCGGCTTTTCTGCGCTCCATCGGCTGCGACAAGCAGCAGGGTTATCTTTTCAGCCGGCCCGTCGAGGCTCGCGCCTACGCCCGGCATCTGCTCGCCCCCTATGACGCACCGGGTATGCAGCTGGCGCGCTGACAGGTGGGATGCAGGCGCGCGGCCCGCTAAATTCTTTGCGCTGGGTGCCCGCGTGGATTAAATTGCATTCTGCCGTCCGGTTGAACAGCGGCGCACGGACGGCTGTCACGCCGGAATGTGCACCACGAGATTTCGTCGGGCATGATAGGGTGCGCAGGCAGGCAACGCGCGTGCTGCCTTGCGGGACGGCATCTGGATCCGCAAGACACGATCGACGAATCAAACAAGAGGAGAGGTCATGAAAGCAATGCAGATGTTGAAGGCGCTGGGCGTGGTGGTCTGCGTGTCGGTGGCTTCGAGCGCATGGGCCCAGTCAAGCGACGCCATGGCGCCCGCCTCGGCCCCGAGCGCGAAAGCGACCAAGAAGGCGGATCGCAAGCTCGGGCAGGACGTGCGCCGTGCGCTGTCGAAGGCGCAGGGATTCGACGTATCGAACGTCTTCGTGCGCGCGCGCGGCGGCGCCGTCGTCCTGACCGGCACCGTGCCGGAAGGCGGGCAGGTCGCCCAGGCCGAGGAAGTGGCCAAAACGGTGCCGGGCGTGACGTCGGTCACGAACAAGATCACGATCGGCACGCAGGGCGGCGGAGGCTAAGGCTGCCTGAGCCCGTTTTTCCCGCGATTTCCGCATTTCGACGAAACGCTGCAAGGCCCGCGCCTGGCCATGTCTGGTCAGGCGCGGGCCTTGCTATTGCTGGAGGCATGGGTGCTGGATGCGGTTTTGCCCGCGTCCTTCCCCGTTCTGGAACCCGTAATATAATCATCGGCTAACCCCAAGCCAGTCCGCGATGCGCGGGCACCGGCCGCACAAGGATCGCAAGCCCGTTATCCCATGACAAATCCTTCCGGCTCCTACGGCGATGAGCCGCTGGTCACCGTTTCGGTTTCAGGCGACGACGGTTCCGGCAATGCCGGCAGTTACAGGATCAAGGCGCCTGCGGGCGCGTCGGCATCATCCACGCGCTGGATCATGCCGGGCGAAACGGTCGACATCGGCGACCTGTCGATTGAACGCGGCTTCTTCTATGTCGGCGATTTTCGCCGCGCGCGTCCGGGGCCGGTCGACGCGTGTGTTGTCGATACCGGCGCACAGGTCGCGCAGGAAGGTGCCAATCCGGCCGCCGACATCGGCATCCTGCCGCCGGCCTATACGACGCTGTCGGCCGAAGAGCGGCGCACATACCTCGAATGGCTCGCTTCGCCGCGCCGGAAATCCGACATCCATACGCGGTATCTTTTTCTGCATCTGTTTGGATTCGAACGGCGCGTGCTGCTCGACGGTGCGGCCGGCCGGGTCAGTGAAGCCGAATACGGCGAGATGACGCGTGAACTGCAACGGATGCTCAATCTCGACGCCGACTATTCGTGGCAGCGGCACGTGCGCAATCTGCTCGAGATCATTGGCCTCATGACGGCGCGAACCGGCAAGGTCTACGACCAGGCGCCGCCGAACGGCTCGGCGACTGGCTATCAGGTGCCGCTGAATGTGCGCGTCGCGTTCGGTCAGGCTGCGCTCGACAACCATCCGGTGCCGGCAGGCTGGGCGCTCGCGTGGGTCAAGCTCGATCCGATGATGATCCGTCGCGCGGCCGTCACGCGGTGTCCAGACGAATTCGACCGGGTGTTCGTGCGCAGGTATCGCGAGCGTTTTCACGAGGGCATGCTGGTGCCGGTCAACCGCACGCGGCTCAACGTGCTGCCGCAGCCCGCGTTCAAGGCGCTGCAGAACGTGCCGCTCCCCGGATTTCTGCTCGGGTTGCCGGACGTTGCCGCGGTCACCGGCCCGCGCAACCGGCTGCAGTTGCTGATGAACGAATCCGCCGACGCGCTCGGCGCGTTCAGCCGCTATCTCGGCCGCAATCCGGAAGCGTACGGCTCGCTCGAAGCCACGCTCATGTTGCCGCCGGACGTCTGGCCCGATGCGACGCGCGACGCGATTGCCGCGCTCGCCGCCGAAGTGTCCGGTGCGACGAGGCTGACTACGTTCGGTGCGCTCCTCTCGCGCTTCAAGGTGATGGGCACGCTCACGCGCGACAAGCTCGCGTCGTTCAACGCCGCACTCGCGCAGGCGGGTATCGCGGTCGAGCCGGACGTGCGCCTCGGCGCCCGCACGCCGAAACCCGACGACGCCGTCGCGCTGTTCGTTGCGCCCGCAACCAGCGCGCTCGCGCATACCGACGACGCGTATGTCGTCGCGACGTTGATGGTCGATCTTGCCGCGGCGGTGGCGAGGGCGGACGGCGCCGCGTCGGCGGCGGAAATCGCGCTGATCGAGCGGGAAATCGCCGCGTGGTCGCATCTCGAACCGCTGCAGCAGACGCGTCTGAAGGCACGAAATCTCGTTCAACTTCAACAGGCGGTGTCGGGCGCGGGCTTGAAGAAGAAGCTCGAACCGTTGCCCGCGGCGGTTAAACAGGCGATCGCCTGTTTCCTCGTGCAAACCGCGAATGCGGACGGCACGGTGTCGCGCGAAGAAGTGAAACTGCTGGAAAAAATTTATCGCATGCTTGATCTCGACCCGCAGCGCCTCTATATCGATCTGCATCAGGGCGCGAGTGCTGCGTCGGGTTCGGGCGGTGTTCGCGCTGCCGGGGCACGTCGCGTTGCAGGCGCGGTGAAAACGGGCAAGGTACCGAAAGCGGGCGCGCACGATGCACGTTCAACAAACGAAGGATTCGTGCTCGATACGGCGCGGATCGCGGCGCTTCAGCAGGAAACCGCGCGCGTGTCGGCGATACTCGCCGATGTGTTCGTCGAAGAGCAGCCTGCGGTAGCGGTCGAAGCATCGAACGCGCAGGACGCCGTCGAGCCGGACGAGCCGGAAGAGGTCGCGCCGGCACCTGGCGCGCTGCTCGGTCTCGACGACGCGCATTCGACGTTCCTGCGGCTCCTTGTATCGCGTCCGGCGTGGACGCGCGCCGAACTCGCCGACGCCGCGGCGGACCTCGAACTGATGCTGGACGGCGCGATCGAACAGGTCAACGAGGCATCGCTCGATCACTGGGACGAGCCGCTCACGGACGGGGACGACCCCGTGGAAATCAATCAGGACCTGGCACAAAGGCTGGCAGCATGACAACGATTCGCCCGAAGGACCGCGATGCGGTCCTGCAGTCCCTGCGCGCAGGCGTCGTGCCGCGCGCTGGACAGCATCTGATTCAGGTGGGCCGCGCGCGTGAACTCGAAGCGCTGTTGCAGGACGTGGAACGGGTCGCCGATGGCGGGTCGAGCTTTCGCATCGTCGTCGGTGAATACGGCGCGGGCAAAACGTTTTTTCTGAACCTGGTTCGCGCAATCGCGCTGGAGAAAAAACTCGTCACCGTGCACGCCGACCTGAATCCGGACCGGCGCCTGCACGCGTCCGGCGGGCAGGCGCGCTCGCTGTACGCGGAACTCGTCAAGAACATGGCGACGCGCACGAAACCCGAAGGCGGCGCGCTCGCAGGTGTCGTCGAAAAGTTTATCGGTCAGGCGAAGACCGAGGCGAAAGCGACCGGCCGCACGAGCGAAGCTGTGATTCGCGCGCAACTCGCGCAGCTGACCGAAATGGTCAATGGCTACGATTTCGCGGATGTGATCGCGGCGTATTGCCGGGGTTTCGAAGAGGGTAACGAGCAGCTGAAAAGCGACGCGGTGCGCTGGCTGCGCGGCGAATTCTCGACGCGCACCGATGCACGCAACGCGCTCGGCGTGCGCACGATCGTCGACGATGCCAGCATGTACGACCAGTTGAAACTGCTCGGGCGCTTCGTGCGGATGGCTGGTTACAGCGGGCTGATGGTGTGCCTCGACGAACTGGTGAACCTCTACAAGCTCGCGAACGTGCAGGCGCGAAACGCGAACTACGAGCAGATCCTGCGCATTCTCAACGACTCGCTGCAAGGCTCGGCGGCCGGGCTGGGCTTCGTGCTGGGCGGCACGCCCGAATTCCTGCTCGATACGCGGCGTGGCCTCTACAGCTATCCGGCACTGCAGTCGCGGCTTGCGGAGAACACGTTCGCGACGAACAGCCTCGTCGACTATAGCGGGCCAGTGATCCGTCTCGCGAGCCTCACGCCCGAGGATTTCTACGTGCTGCTCGACAAGATCCGCATCGTCCACGCGTTTGGCGACGCGGGCAAGGCGCTGCTGCCCGTCGAAGCCATCCAGGATTTCATGGCGCATGCCGCCGCGCGCCTTGGCGAAGCGTACTTCCGCACGCCGCGCACCACGATTACCGCGTTCATCAATCTGCTTGCCGTGCTCGAACAGAATCCCGAAGCGGACTGGCGTCAGTTGATTGGCGGCCTCGAAGTCGAGCGCGACACCGGCGGTGCAGCGGACATCGCCACGGACAGCGACGATGAGCTCACCAGCTTCCGGCTCGACTGATTCACGCAGTTTCGACCTGCTCGACGAGCGGATCCGTCGCTGGATCTGGCGTGAAGGCTGGACGGAGCTGCGCGACGCACAGGAGCGGGCGGTGCCCGCGCTGATCGGTGCGGACCGCGATGTGATCATCGCGGCGGCCACGGCTGCCGGCAAAACCGAAGCGGCCTTTCTGCCGATCCTCTCGAACCTGCTGCGCGAGCCGCGTTGCGTCGGTTCCGTGCTGTATATCAGCCCGCTGAAGGCCCTGATCAACGATCAGTGGTCGCGTCTCGCGCGGCTGTGCGAGTCGCTCGACATTCCGGTGACAGGCTGGCATGGCGATGTATCCGCCGGCCGCAAGCAGCGCTTCCTGAAGCATTCCGCGGGCGTGCTGCTGATCACGCCAGAATCGCTCGAAGCGTTGTTCGTCAATCGCGGCGCGTCACTCGCAGGAATTTTCAGCACGCTGCGGTATGTGGTCGTCGATGAGCTGCATGCGTTTGTCGGCTCCGAGCGCGGCATGCAGTTGCAGTCGCTGATGGCGCGCGTCGATCACGTATGCGGCCGGTCCGTGCCGCGCGTGGGCCTTTCGGCGACGCTCGGCGACATGCAGCTCGCCGCGCGCTTTCTGCGCGCGCGGGCGCAGAAACCCGTCGACATCATCGAGTCCGGCAGTGCAGGGCAGGAACTGAAAGTGCTGATCAAGGGCTTCGTCGAAACGGGCGCGCGGCTCGACTTCGATCTCGCGCCCGACGAGCGTCCAGCACTCGAAGACGACGTGCCCGGCAGCACGCTAGAAGTCGCAAACCAGATCTATCGCGCGCTACGCGGTTCGAACAACCTGATCTTTCCGAACAGTCGTCGTCTGGTGGAAAACTACGCGAGCCTGCTGCGTCGCGCGTGCGAGCACGACGGCTATCCCAACGAGTTCTGGCCGCATCACGGCAGTCTCTCGAAGGAGCTGCGCGAGGAAACGGAGCGGGCGCTGAAGGCAGGCGACCGGCCCGCGAGCGCGGTGTGCACGACGACACTCGAACTGGGCATCGACATCGGCGCCGTGAAGAGCGTCGCGCAGATCGGGCCGCCGCCTTCGGTGGCGAGCCTTCGGCAGCGCCTCGGCCGCTCGGGCCGCCGCAAGGGCGAAGCGGCGATCCTGCGCTGCTATTGCGTCGAGGCGGAACTGCGCGACGACTCGGATCTGTCGGATCGCCTGCGAGAAGGTCTCGTGCAGTCGATTGCCATGGTGCGGCTGTTGCTGCGGCGCTGGTTCGAACCGCCGCGCGCGGGTGGACTGCATCCTTCGACGCTGGTGCAGCAGATCCTGTCGATCATCGCCGAGCGCGGCGGCGTGACGGCGATTGACCTGTGGCAGACGCTCGTTGTCGAAGGCCCGTTCGATACGATCGACAAGCCCACCTTCGCGGCGATCCTGCGCAGTCTCGGCAGCCGGGATCTGATCGTGCAGGAGCAGGGTGGTTTGCTGCTGCATGGCATCGTGGGTGAGCGACTCGTGAATCATTACGCGTTCTACGCGTCGTTTTCGAGCGATGACGAATTCAGTGTCGTCGCCGGCATCCGGCACCTGGGTTCGTTGCCGGTATCGCATCCGTTGACGCCTGGACAGAGCATCATTTTCGCCGGGCAACGCTGGCGCGTGCAGGACGTCGATGCGGAAAAGAAGACTGTCTTCGTTCATCCGGATCGTGGCGGCGCTCCGCCCGTTTTCGATGGCGCAGGCGCCCGTGTCCACGACGCAGTGCGGCGCGAAATGTTCCAGGTGCTCGCCGAAACGGAGCCCGTCGCGTTTCTGGACGCAAAGGCGCAGATGCTGCTCGATGAAGCGCGGCGATATTTCGTTTCGTCGAACCTTGCGACGCAGGCGATCTTCGTCGCGGGCAGCAGCGTAATGCTGGCAACGTGGTCCGGCGACTGGGTCAACGATGCGCTCGTCGTGCTGCTACGTGCGCAGGGTCTTGATGCGTGGAATCAGGGGCCGGCGGTCAGTGTCCGTGCTGCGGGAATCAGCGCGGTGCGCGACGTATTGCAGCAGATCGCGGCGATGACGGTGTCAGAAACGACGGCCGCGTTGCAGACGATCCAGAACGTCGATAACGAGAAATGGGACTGGACACTGCCCGACGATGTGAAACGGACCGCGTATGCGTCGCTGCGGCTGGATCTGGCCGGGGCGGTGGCTGAGGCCCGGCGGCTGGCGGTCGCGGAGTCGGCGTAGCGTGGCGCAACTTGAAGACGTCGTCGAAATCGTCGGCGTCATGACGTAGTTCAGGTTTTTCGACTGCGACGTTGCCCGGTCCAGCGTCGTCTGTTCAATTCCGGCAGGACCGGCCCGCCGACCGCATTGCGCGACCAGGTACGGCCGGCCCCGTAAGCGCCTCAGCTAACGCCGCGATGTTTTCGCGCGCGGTGCAGTCCGTCGCTCTTTTTGTGCAGGTCCACTTCGCGCCTGCGCTGCCGGATTGTGCGCAGCCGTCGCCATGATCCACTTTTTGAATGCGATGACTGCGTCATCGTCCGCGCGATCGGCGTTCAGGACCAGCGTGTAATCGGGTCCGCGCGACGCCGGCTCTGATATCGGACACACGAGACGCCCCGCTGCGATCTCGCGCTCAATGAGCGGTAGCGACGCCAACGTCACGCCCAGGCCTTCAGAGGCTGCGCCCAGCTGGAGAAAAACATGATCGAAGTCGAGATGGCGGGCACCCTGCAGGCCTGGCGAGCCGGCCTCCCGTAACCAGTCGGACCAGGCTGTGCGCGTGCTCGTGGAGTGAAGGAGCGTGTGGTTTCGCAAATCGGCGACGGTCCTGATCGGGTGGCTTTGCAGCACCGCGGGACTACAGGCGGGAAGGCGCAAGTCGGGCATCAGCGTCGTTGACATGAGGCCCGCTGCGTCCTCGGGTCCTGAACGCACGCCGACGTCGAATGCATCACCGACGTAGCGCAACCTGCGTGAGGTTGTCGAAACCCGCACATCGATGTCCGGGTAGTGCACCTGGAAATCTGCCAGGCGCGGTATCAACCAGCACAAAGCGAAGCTCGCCGGCGTATTCACCCGCACGACGCCGGTTATACGGCGCGTAGCGGACTCGTGACGCAGCCGGGTGACCGAACTGCTCAAGCGCGCGAAAGCACCTTTGACATCGTTGAGCAGCGCAGCGCCTTCGTCGGTAGGAACGACGCCGCGTGAACGGCGCTCAAAGAGCGGAACGCCGAACCAGTCTTCCAGCAATCGAATCTGTTTGCCGACCGCCCAGTGCGTGACGTGCAGATCGCTCGCCGCAGCCGCGAAACTACCGAGGCGGGCGACCGCCTCGAAGTGCCGCAACGCATTTAACGGGGGCAACTTTTCCGCGTCTTTACCCGTGCCTTTGTCTGTGCTCATAACGTGACTTTTTCTCCCGGCTGACTCAATTTTACGTCAGTTGTGGCACGTTCTGGACGAACCTAGACTACGGGTGTTCTATAACAAACGCTCGAGCTGGGGCAGGCGCCCATGCCTGAGCGATCCGGTTGAACCATGAGACCTTTCTATTTCTCTTCTCCAACGGCGGGCGTAGCCAACGGCCCCGGCCAGCCGACCTCCGTTCCACGCACGCGCGTACTGTGGCTCTCGTGTATGGCGCACGCGCTGCACGACGGGTACACCGACATGATCTACGCGTTGCTTCCTGTCTGGCAGGCGGATTTTGGACTCAATTACGGTGCCCTGGCTATTCTGCGCGGCATCTATGCGGGCACGATGGCGACGCTGCAATTGCCCGCTGGGCGCCTCGCGCGTGCATGGGGCACGCGCTCGACGCTTGCGTTCGGCACACTGCTGGCCGCGCTGGGCTATGCACTCGCAGGGATGTCTGGAACCCTGTTGGGCTTATGCGTCGCGCTCGCCATCTCTGGAAGCGGCTCAAGCACGCAACATCCGCTGGCCTCGGGCGCGGTCTCGCGCGTATATGGACGCAACGCTCGAGGGCCGCTCAGCGTTTACAATTTTTCGGGGGACCTCGGAAAATCTGTGCTGCCGGCGGCGATCTCGCTGCTGATAACCATCATGCCGTGGCGCCACGCGCTTTGGGCTGTGTCGACGGTTGGCGTTCTGGCCGCGGCAGTGATTGCACTTTTTCTCCCGTCGGTGCCGAGGGGCGAGCCTTCCATAGAGGAGACGTCGCGACAGAACAGCAACGGATCGCGATCGGGCTTTTCACTACTGTTCACGATCGGCGTGCTCGACACAGCCGTGCGTATGGGGCTGTTGACCTTCCTGCCGTTTCTCCTCAAGACGAAAGGCATCTCGCAACCGATGATGGGTACGGCGCTCGCGCTCGTTTTCATCGGTGGCGCGGCCGGCAAGTTCGTGTGTGGCTGGCTCGGCGCGCGCGTCGGCGTAACCGGAACTGTGCTCGCAACCGAAGGCGGTACGGCAGCGTTGATTCTTGCCGTGATCTGGCTGCCACTGACGCCCGCTGTGATCCTGTTGCCGCTGCTTGGCGTGATGCTCAACGGCACATCGTCCGTCCTCTACGGAACGGTGCCCGAACTGACTTCGGTCGAGCGTACCGAGCGGGCGTTTGCGCTTTTTTATACCGGCACGATCGCTTCGGGCGCACTCGCTCCGGTTGCTTACGGCTTTCTGGGCGACCGGATCGGCGTACACGGTGCCACTATTGCGACTGCGGCCACGGCGCTGGCCGTCTTGCCACTGGCGCTTGCCCTTCGTTCGCATCTACGCACGACATGAGCTTTACCCGGGACGCGCTTCGTCTGTTATCCGGCGAGCCAGGACAGGTTTCGACACAGGTCGGCGCTTGAGCGCAGGCATCCCGCCTGCGTCGGCGCATTCGTGAAATCACGACGCAGTGCGACGCCAGCATCGGGTCGGCCTCGCTCTGGATCGCTACTTCACCGTCACGCGGAGGTTCACTCAATGAATAGTGTTCCGCAGGCCCCGTTGATTCTGATAACGGGTGGGGCCCGTGGCGTAGGCGCGGCGACTGCGCGGCTTGCTGCCGCACAAGGTTACGATGTAGCGATAAGCTTCGTCTCCAACGAGCCTGCCGCTCTTGCGGTGGCGGCCGATGTGGAGGCTGTCGGACGCCGGGCTTTGCCCATGCGCGCAGACAGCGCGGATCCAGAGCAGGTCGCCCAGCTGTTCGCCGCGATCGACCGGGAGTTCGGCCGGATCGATGTATTGGTGAATAACGCTGCGATCATTGCGCAGCAGTCCCGGCTGGAGGATTTCGAATTCGAGCGGATGCAGCGTATCTTCGCAGTCAACTCGATAGGCCCTATGCTCTGTGCGCAGCAGGCAGTGACGCGAATGTCGCGTCGTTACAATGGTCGAGGTGGCGCTGTGATCAACGTCTCATCGGCATCGGCCCGGCTCGGCAGTCCAAACGAATATGTCGACTATGCCGCCTCGAAGGGGGCACTTGAGACATTCACGACGGGCTTCGCCAGGGAAGTCGCGCGGGATGGGATACGCGTCAACTGCATTCGCCCCGGGCACATCTACACCGACATGCATGCCAGCGGCGGAGAGCCGGGACGGGTGGATCGCGTCAAGGACTCGATCCCGATGGGAAGAGGCGGTCAACCTGAAGAGGTTGCGCGGGCGATCCTGTGGCTGGCCAGCGCGGAGGCTTCCTTCATCACCGGCACGTTTCTCGATGTCACGGGCGGCAAGTGAGCAACAGGGTGCGGCACCGGACGCATCCATCGACGCGCTATCTTGAGCATCCGCGCCCAGGTGCGCTCGATATATGGCTACCTGATCGTCAACCCGTTGGTCGGCTACGGATCAATGGGTATGCCGGCGGCTTGAACCTTCTGGTGCGGATGAACGGGCGACATGGTCGCTGAGGTGGCAATAGCGTACGATGGCTCAATCACGCATGCGCACCCAATTGCGAGACAATTGAGGACGCCGGCCGCATCTACATGCGTGCGCTCCGGCCAATCCGGGCAGGCGAAGAGCTATTCATCGAATACCTGCTCCCGCTTGAGACGGGCACTTTCGCGACGTCGATGCGAAATGGTTGCCGAACCCTTGTCGCTATATTCTTGAGTCCGCGAGGCGCGGAAAAACCCATGAAAAAAGGAAAGACGAAACTGACCCGCCATGATGCTGAGCGCCTTTTCGAGGGACTGCCTCAAGGGAACGTGAGAGCATCGAGCCGACCCGAAAACCCATTCGAAGCAGGTGCGTTCGATGTGATCGAGCGCGTCGGCGACCAAACCAGACTCTGGAAAGACAACCTTATTTCTCTTCCGATGGCGATCGAGTTGCCTGCTGGCTACGAATCCATATCCCGCACGCGTGAGTCGATGGCGAGGGCATGGCGCGTGAAGTGGGTGAGGGAAGACAAAAGCGAAGTTGTCACGGAGTTTCCTGAAGGTTGGACAGCCGTTCGCCCGGCAAGCGGACCCATAGAGTTGCGGGATCCCTCCGGCGTGGTCCGCGCCCTGTTCGGATGGGCCGAGGATGCTGAGCTGAGGATTCTGCCGCGGTATCTGGTTGAGTCGCAATCGAACGGTTCGAGCGGACTGGGCAGCCTGGTTATCCGTGATCGCATGAACGGTCAGATTCTTGAGAGGTCGTCGATCTGGTCTGCCCAAACGGGTAATAACCATCCGGACTGGGTCAGACTGTCGGCGTGGCTCAACGTGCACTATCCACACCATCGCGACCCGCTTAGGTACTGGGAGGATTGCGAGAAAAACATCCAGAACTGAGATACTTTTGCGCTCTTTTTGCGTTTGCCGCGCCCAGATCTTTTCCTCCAAAGACAACGCCAGCGCAATGATCTGGGGTATTGAGCGCCCGCGTTGTAGTCGGAACACTCGAAACCCATTGCAAGTGCACGCTGCTCACTCGTCAATCACGGCGATTACTGCAAATACCGGACTATGAGGCGTGTGGCTTCGTCGATGAGGACTTCAAACGCTTCGTTTGAGAGACTTTCAGAATGGTGCACAACTGCCGTATGCGTCAGCGCCTCTATTGACGTCACGCACACAAACGCCGCAAGCCCCAGGTCGACTGCGCGAAACTCCTCACAATGGGCCTCGAGGTAGGCCCTGAACAGGGCGTAGGTTTCCCCACTCAAGACCTCGGTATTTTCAGGTCTTCCTGTGCGCGGAATCTGCTCCGCAAGCACGCGATGTAGCTCGGGATCGATGCGATGCGCCTCGATCGCTGCGTTGACAAGCACGCGCACCGCCTGTTCCATCGGGAGTGTTGCAGCGTCAGCGAGCGCGTCACGTACGACCTGCATGAGCTCCTGACTGTGGCGCTCGATGACGGCGGTAACGAGCGCCTCTTTGGATGGGAAATACTGGTAGAGCGAGCCAACGCTCACGCCCGCCTTTTCCGCAATACGGTTCGTGCTGGCTTTATCGAAGCCATCCCGGACCAGAATGCGAGCTGTCGCTTCAATCAAGGCATCGACCGTCACGCGCGATCTCTCCTGAGAGGCGTGTTTACGGGGTTTGGTAAGCGGTTTTCGCGCCATTTTTCACGCTCCAAATGCGAGTAGGTGAATGCGAGTCATCACTCGTATTATGCATCTGGTGAGTCGATTTCTACGAAGCAGCCGACGTGGATCGAACGCACATCGCAACCTTTGATGACGAAAGGAGACGTCCCGTGATCTATCAGCCTTACTCAAAACTTGTTGCCATCAAGCGATGGGCCGATCGGGGCCTCTATGATGCTGTCACCCGGAATTTCGACCGGCTGGGCAGTGAGGATGCGTCAATCATGCTCCGCATCCTCGACCATATCCATGTGGTCGACAGAATCTTTCAGCATCACCTGCAGGGACTGTCGCACACGTTTCAGGCGCCGCGATCGGAGAGCTTGCCGCAACTCGAGATGCTTGAGGGGAGTGCGCGCGAAGTCGACGACTGGTACGCGAACTATGTGGATAGCTTGACGGAAAGCGATTTCGAACAGCCTGTCGATTTTGTCTTCACCAGCGGAAAGCCGGCGCGCATGCGCCGGGGCGAGATCATCCTGCATGTATGCCTGCATGGAACCTATCATCGGGGCAACGCTGGCGCCGTTCTGCAATTGAAAGGCATCGCGCCGGGTCGTGATGCGATTACTGACTTTCTCGAAGACACGGCGTAATACGGGGTGGCAATCACTTCATGTCCGCTCCGGAGATTCGGGATGGCGAGCGCCAGCGTGTGTGGCTCGCGATGCTGGTCGCGCAGGATAGCGACTGTCTGTTGCTCGACGAACCGATTTCCGCGCTGGATATTGCGCATCAGATCGAAGTGCTGAGCCTCGTGCGCTCGCTGAGTGAAAAACGCGGCTTGAGCGTGGTCGTCGTGCTGCACGACATCAACATGGCGGGCGGTTCTGCGATGACCTGATCGCGCTCAAAGGGGCCGGCTGCTGATGGCCGGCCCGCCAGCCGAATTGCTACGTCAGGATGCACTCGAGCAGATCTACGGCATACCTATGGGCGTCATCCCGCATCCGCACGGAGGCGCGCCTCTCACGTTCGCACACTGACCGCGTGATTCAGCGGGCCGCTTTCGCACATATGCAATTGAACCGCTGCTCGTGCATGCCATGCCGATAGCAGACTCATTGCAACCCGAGTTCGCTATCGTCGGCTTGAACTGGGGGTGCGTCGTCAGGCGTGACTTGAGGCCCCATCGTCGTTCCGGGTGACGCCAGCGAGCCGGTCACGAAATACGCGTGAAGGGCGTGCGAAAAGCGGTTCAGCGAGGTCAGGATGGCCGCATTGGCACGCGTTAGCGCGTTGTACCCGAGCACGGCGGGAATGGCGACGAACAGACCGCAGGCGGTCATGATCAGCGATTCGCCGATGGGTCCTGCCACCTGATCGACCCTCGCTTCGCCTGCTACCCCGATGGCAAGAAGCGCGTGATAGATGCCCCAGACTGTGCCAAACAGGCCGACGAAAGGTCCGGTGCTGCCGATCGACGCGAGCATCGCCAGTCCACGCTGCAAATCCGAAGCTGTCTCGTCGACGGTCTCGCCCAGACAGCGCGCGATCCAGTCCGACATGTTCAGGCGGCCGTGCAGATGAATGAGTGTCCGATGATGGTCAGCCGCCTCGTGGCCGGTGAGAGCAAGCGCAGCGAATGGATTGCTGGAAGAGGGCGAAGCCTCGTCTCCGAGTTTTTCCAGCCCTTCGTGAAAGCTGTCGGAATGCCAGAATAGTCGTTCGGCATCCCGGGTCATGCGCCTGACCCGCACGACATCCCATAGCTTTAGCGCAATGACGGTCCAGGAAAGCAGCGCCAAGACGATGAGCGCGAGCACGATGCCGCGCGTGACGACATCTCCCTGTTCCCATACATTTTCCATGCCGTAGTGTTGCATGGCTGTTTTCCCGTAAGGCTGCCCGGTACAGCTAATCGGGCGGAAGGTTCGGGTCGGATCTGGCGCGGGTCCCGACATGTATCAGGAGCGTTACGTTTGCCACGAGACGAATGGAATACCCCACACGGATAGCAACGTTCAAAGAAGCGTGCGTCATTATTGGGCAACGCAAAACCCGTGGCAAGAGAACTGGGCGCCTGAGGGCCATAACGCCCAGCTTTTGCTGGTTGTCCGCCCCCAGGAAGTTTCACGCTCGAGGTCGGCGACACCCGCAGCCTTGGAGCGCAACACCAGGCGTTCTACCTGGCGCACGCTCAGTCGAAGCCGCTCCGCAGCGCGAACAAGGCACTGGACACAAAGATCAAAATAAAAGGGGCGCCCGCAAAGGCTGACTGGCGCGGCTCTCCCCAATCCTCAGAAAAAAGCGAAACGTTTCTGAATTTAAAGGGCCAGACAATGCACGCAAAAAACACCGGCTACGAGAGCCAGCCACTTTTCCGCTGATGAAGGTGCATTCCAAAGCCGGGAAAAGACATGCTGGAGTAATCGCGTCCTGTCCACGCGTTCCAGCGCTGTACACGGTTCGGTTGACGGAGGCATCAGGTTGCCTGGCCGCGAGTCCAGTACTGACAGCAGGCCGAAGATTATTCCGGCTGCGATGTAACGTCGTTTCACGTAGTTCGTTTTGCGAGTCATGCGGACGGCCGGCAGACCGTGATGGAACGGCTGCGCCGGCATGGTCCTGTTGCCCTCAGGCGGTTGCAACTTCTGCCGCAGTTGCGACTGGCTCGCCCTGATCGACGAAGTCGATCGTCAGATTGCCGTCGGCTGAGCTGGACAGCAGAATCTTCGCGGGCGGGCTGCCTGCCGCCATACGCATGAGCAGTTCACGGGAAACCGACGGCAGGATGCGCTGGTTGAGGAACGCATCCACATTGCGCGCGCCGGATTCGCGCGCCAGACACAGTTCGGCCATTGCGCCGATGAGCGAGTCGTCGCAGACCAGCTCGACACCGTGCTGCCGGCGCAGGCGTTCGGCGACCTTCTCAAGCTTCAGGCGCACGATGGCGGCGAGCGCGGTCACGTCAAGCGGCCGGTACACCAGCGTCTGGAAGCGTGCGAGCAGCGCGGGCTGGAAATGTGCAACGAGCTGCGGATGGATGGCTTCGAGGAGCGCAGCCTGTGCGATATCCGGACTGTCGGTCGTAACCTCGTCAATCCGGGCGCTGCCGAGATTGGACGTCATGAGGATCACGCAGTTGCGGAAGTCGATCTCACGTCCTTCGCCATCGCGCATCGCGCCGCGGTCAAAGACCTGATAGAAGATGTCCAGCACATCACGGTGAGCCTTTTCCACTTCATCGAGCAGCACAACGCTGTATGGGCGCTGGCGCACGGCTTCTGTCAGGATGCCGCCGCGGCCGTAGCCGACATAGCCCGGCGGCGAGCCCTTCAGCTGCGATACGGTGTGCGATTCCTGGTACTCCGACATGTTGATCGTCGTGAGGGCGGCTTCGCCCCCAAAGAGCAGGTCCGCGAGGGCGAGCGCGGTTTCCGTCTTGCCGACGCCCGAGGGACCCGAGAGCAGGAATACGCCGAGTGGCGTGTGTTCGTTCTTCAGGCCGGCCTTTGCGGTGCGAAGGCTTTCTGCAAGTGCAGCCAGCGCGTCGTCCTGGGCAACCACGCGCTTCGCGAGCTGGTCTTCCAGGGTAAGCAGGCCCTGCAGCTCATCTTCGAGGAGATTGCCGACCGGTATGCCGGTCCATTCGGCCACCACGCGCGCGATCGCCTGGGCGTCGACGTCGGCGAAGATCAGTGGCGTCTTGCCCTGGGCGCTAGCCAGCGCCTGCCGTGCTGCGGCGAACGATGCTCCATCACGCGTGGCTGGATCGGTGTCGCGCTGCTCATGCAATGCGCCGACGAGTCGCAGTTCAAGCGCGTAACGTGCCCGCAGTTCTTCCATCTCGCCCCTGGCACGCACGAGCGCTGCATCGAGTGCGTCGCGCCGTGCCGGTGCGTCCTCGATACCAGCACGCTTATCCGCATCGACCGTGGCGCGTTCCAGTTCGAGTGCGGCGACGGCAGCCTGCGCGCGCTGCAGTTCCGCCGGATGCGACTCAAGACCCATGCGAACGCGGGCGGCTGCCGTATCGATCAGGTCCACCGCCTTGTCCGGCAACTGTCGCGCCGGGATATAGCGGCGCGAGAGCATCACGGCGGCCACCAGCGCCTCGTCACGGATGTGGACGTTGTGATAAGCCGCGTAGCGCTCCTTGAGGCCGCGCAGCATCAGGCAGGCGGCCGCATCATCGGGCTCGTCAACCTTGATCATCTGGAAGCGCCGCTCGAGCGCGGCATCACGCTCGAAGTATTCCTTGTATTCCGACCAGGTCGTCGCGGCGATCGTGCGCAGTTCGCCGCGCGCCAGCGCCGGCTTGAGCAGGTTGGCGGCGTCGGCGCCGCCGGCCGCGTTGCCCGCGCCGATCAGCGTGTGCGCCTCGTCGATGAACAGCAGGACCGGTTCGGGCGACGCCTGGACCTCGTCGATGACGTTCTTCAGGCGCTGCTCGAATTCGCCCTTCACGCCCGCACCGGCCTGCAGCAGGCCCAGATCGAGCGTGAGGATGCGCACATCGCGGATCACGTTCGGTACGGTGCCGACGGCTACGCGCAGCGCGAGGCCTTCAACGAGCGCGGTCTTGCCCACGCCCGGCTCGCCTACGAGGATGGGGTTGTTCTTGCGGCGCCGCGCGAGCACGTCGACCATCTGCTGGATCTCGCGATCCCGCCCAAACACGGGGTCGATCTTTCCCTCACGCGCCTTCGCCGTGATGTCGATCGCGAAACGGGCGAGCGCGTCGCCTTCAACATTGCGCCTTGTTGCCTGGGCAATATTGCCTTCCGGCGCGCGTTCGACGGCGCCGCTGTGCGCCGGGATAGCGGTGCGTTCCGAACGTGCTTCCGGCTCCTGCGGGTGGTTCTCGCTGGTTCGCCGCCCGAGGCGCGGCAGCAGGCGTTCGATCTGTGTGGGGCTCACCGACAGCAGTTGCCAGGCATTGGTCGCGCGAAGGACATGCGGCGCCTCGACGATGGCCTGCAGGACGTGACCGGAGCGGATGGCCGGATCGCTTCCATGATCGCCGCGATCAGCGTGGGTCGACGCATGAAACCAGGCATCCTGGACGACGACAGCCAGCTGCGGAGAGAGGCTGGGGCGGCCGCGCAGGTTGCGGGGCGTGTGATCGATGGCCCTGAGCAGGACATCCCACACGGCGTCGATGTTCAGTTCGTAGTGGTTCATGATGGCTGGGATATCGCCGTCCCCGGCTTCGAGCAGCTTGATCAGCCAGTGCTCGACCGTGATCTCGTCCGCGAGGCGTGTCTGGCACAGGCTTGCTGCGGCCTCGAGCGCTTTCGCGCAGTATGGATTGAGCCGCTGCAGAAGCTGGCTGGCGTCGCGAGAGAAGGGGGTTCGGTCGTTGAGCACGGTCATGGTCGGGCTGTTCGCACATCTGAAGAGGGGCGGCCCGGCTGGGAGCGGCCGCCCCTTGCAATAAAAAGGCCAGCCCGCGCGGGCGGACTGGCAACGGAAGGCCGGTAATTCCGAGGACCGCCGGGGATGGCGGACCGGCCTCCAGACCACTGGTGGATCAGGAACGCTCGTTCCAGGTATCCTTGTGAATGATGTTGCCGTCCTTGTACGACCAGGTGACCGTCTCGTAGCGCAACTCGACCTCTTCGAGGTGGTTGTGTTTTTCGTAATCCGGATCCTTGATGTCCAGCATCTTCGGACGCACTGCGACGATCTTCACGTTTTCGAGTTTCGTGTTGAAGTATTCCTTTTCCTTGCCCGCGTCGTCGATCTTGTACCACTTGATCTCCGCGGACTTCAGGGTCTGGCCGCTGGTGACCGCCTTGTAGAGGTACGGGGTCGACGCATCGGTTTCCTTGACGAGCGTGATCGGCGAGTGAACGCGGGTGCCAGTCAGCTTGCCCGTATTTCCGTCGGTCGGAATATGCAGGCTGTGATTGAATGCCGTGATTTCGACGCTGCCCTCGCGACCCTGGACGGTCACCGAACCCTTGATGTCAGCACCACCATCGTCCTTCAGCCACATGTATGACGGAATTGCCATTTCTTAACTCCCTTCGTTTTACAGCGACAATCGCCCGGGGTCAGTCACCGGGCTTCACAATCCCAAAGCAGGGGCTTCGGGTACCTTAAAACGCGTTATCCAGTGACCCGTTTGTGCGTGCCGGCGCCGGGCCTGACTGTGGAGCCCCCTTGTCGGCGTCGGGCACCAGCGTGATTTCCACGCGGCGATTCTTTGCACGTCCTGCTTCGGTGTCGTTACTCGCGATGGGCCGCGTATCGCCATAGCCCTGAATGGCGAACTGGGTGGCAGGAATACGTTGCTCACGCTCGACGCCCAGACGCTGCACTACTACAACCAGGTGCAGACCTGGCACACGATGACGTGGCCGTCGAACAATCCGCAGAGCGCCGGCACCCGGATCGAATGGCAGACCGATACGGCTGGTACGAACAAGAGCTTCGAGTTCAGTGGTCGCTGGGCGCTGGTGCGCATGCTCGAGCGGGCAAAGGTCGAACCGGTGGACAGTGCGACCTACCAGCTGACGTGGCAGGCGAAACCCGAAGGCGTCGATCCGAAGCAAGTCATGACAAAGGTCGACGCAACCGCCGACTCCGCGGCGCTCACGACACAGGAGCCGCTTGCGCCTGTGCCCTCGATCATGACGCATCCGCTGAGCTACCTGATCCGCACGGATGTCGGCAAGGGTCCGCTCGAGCTGCTGGCACTCAGGGGCTTTACGCTGCCCTCGCGTATCTTCATCGATCGCCCGGCGCCTGTCGCGAAGCAGCCTGTGGCCGCCGGTCCGCCGCCGCTGCCCAAGGCCGCACTGGAGGCCGCGAAGCATGCTGCCGTGCCGATCCCGCAGGGGAGCGTACCGGAGTGAAGATCCACGCACGCCTGAATACGGTTTCCCGGTAGTCCGATATATGGCAAAACTTCCCCGCCTCTATATCCCTGGGCAACCCCAGCATGTGATCCTGCCGGGACTCGACGACCGTCCTGCATTTGTTGACGAAGTGGACTGCAACATCTTCGTCAACTGCCTGCGGGACGCTGTGCGTCGGTACGAAACAGGAATTCACGCCTGGGCGCTGCTGCCAGGTGGTGTCCATCTGGTTGCCACGCCCGCCAATGAAACCGCACTATCGCTGACCATGCAGGCGATTGGCCGACGGTACGTTGCCATCTACAACGCACGCCACGACAGGAGCGGGCCGCTCTGGGCAGGACGTTACCGGGCAACCGTGATCGAGCCCGAGCGCTACCTTCTGATGGCGAGCCGGCTGGTCGAGCGTGCTCCGGTGCGTGCGGGCCTCGCGACTGCTCCGGAGAACTACCGCTGGTCCAGCTACCGGCACCATGCCGGCCTCTGCACCGATCCGATTGTGAGCGAGCACGCTCTCTTCGAGGCGCTCGGCAGCACGCCTTTCGAGCGCCACCATGCCTGGAAGCACCTGTGTGGCCAGCCGCTCGATGAAGGAGAGGTCGCAACCCTCATGGCCGCCACGCTCAAGGGATGGGCGCTCGGCAGCGGCACATACCTGGCGTGGGCCTCGGGCCGCGCCAATCGCCGGATTAGCCGCCTGCCCCGAGGCCCTCAGCGTAAATCCCCAGAAGCGCCTGCGCAGCCGCAGGACAAGCCCGCACATTGCCAGACGGATTACCCCTACCATGACAGAGCCAACCCGAGATAACGAGATCCTGCGCTACTACGAGGCGGAAATGCGCTATCTGCGCGAAGCCGGCAAGGAATTCGCGCAGGCGTTCCCCGATCGCGCGCGTGAACTGGATCTTGACCGCGTCGGCGAGCGCGATCCGCATGTCGAACGACTCTTCGAAGGCTTCGCCTTCCTGATGGGGCGCCTGCGTCACAAGCTCGACGACGAGTTGCCCGAGCTGACCGAAGGCCTCGTCAGCATGCTGTGGCCGCATTACCTGCGCATGATCCCGTCGCTCGCCATTCTCGAGCTCATCCCGGAGAAGGGCGCGCTGCAGAAGCACGAAACGCTTGAAGCGGGTCTTGAGGCCACGTCTGACCGGGTGGAAGCAGGGTCCAATGCAGGCGACACCGCGATCGAGTGCGTCTATCGCACGACGCAGGAAGTCGACCTGTATCCGCTCGCCCTGAGTGAAGCGGGGGTCTACGCGCGCGAGGATGGACGCTCCGTGATCCGCCTGCGGCTGGCCATCCAGACCCAGGCCGAACGCGAGCGGCTGCAAGTGCCACGCCTGCGCCTGTACCTGAATGCAGACCGGCCCGTTGCGCTTGCCCTGTACGCCGCACTCACGGCAAAGCCGGTTGCGATGCAGGTCCGTGTGCCGGGCTGGCCCGAGGACCGGCCCGGTGCCCCGATGCCAATGCCGGGACTGCGCCTCGCGCCCGCAGGCTTCGCGGCCGAAGAACGGCTCTGGCCGAAGGCCGACAACGCATTCGGCGGATACCAGCTGCTGCTCGAGTACTTTACGTTCCCCGAGAAGTTCATGTTCGTCGACCTGCTTGGGCTCGACATTCAGGCGATTCCCGCGTCGGCGATGTCGCTCGATGTCGAGGTCGTTCTCGAGCGCCCGTATCCGGATGACATGCGTTTCACTGCGGACAACGTCCGCCTGAACTGCACGCCGGTCATCAATCTTTTCCCGGTGGGCGCCGATCCTGTCACGGTCACGCAGCACGAAACCGAGTACCGGGTACGTGCGCGTGCCGAACACGGCTCGCTGGTCGACATCTATTCGGTCGATGCCGTGGATTACTTCGAGCGTGGCCGGCGCTACGAATATGTGCCGTTCGCGGCGTTCCGCCATCGCGGCGGCATGCTGCGCCACGACATGCCCGAACGCTATTACCACACCCGGATGCGGCGCGGTCCGTCAGGCCGGTTTGACACCTGGATCGTGCTCGGCGGCCACGCCTGGGATCAGGCGAACACGCTGCCCACCGAAACGCTGTCGCTGTCGGTAACGGGCACCAACGGAATGCTGCCCCGCAGGGCGCTGCGCGAAGCAGGCATCACGCGCATGCGCGGCGGCTTCACCAACATCGGCGCGGTGCGCAACCTCACGGCGCCGACCCTGCCGGTCTATCCGCCCACGGGTGACCGGTTCCAGTGGCGTGTACTCTCGCACCTCGCCCCGAACTACCTGTCGCTACTTGATGCGGAGATCCTGCGCGGCTCGCTCGCGCTCTACGACTGGACCGACGGCGAACTCAACAGCCGGCGCATCAACGCCATCACCGACGTGCAGCACAGGCCGCTCAGCAAGCTCGTCAAGGGCGGGCTACTGCGCGGCGTGGAGATCACCGTGACCCTCGACAGCGGCCGCTTTGCAGGCAACGGGGATCTCGAACTCTTCGGCAGCATGCTTAACCGGTTTCTTGGCCTCTACGCGACACTGAACCTCTACACGAAGCTCGTGATCGTGGCCCAGCCCACGGGGCAGCGTTTCGAATGGCCCGAAACCAAGGGTGGAGGGGCACCGTTTTGAACGCCCACACCATGCCAGCGTCGGCAACACCACTGCTGCCGGCCATCCTCGACGACGCGCCACGGATGAACTTCATCCGTTTCTGCGAGCTGCTTGAGCTGGCCGCACCCGATGCGCCGCCCATCGGCACGACGGATTCGCCGGCGGCCGACCCCATCCGGTTCCGCTCGCGCGCGCAACTGGGTTTTCCCGGGCGCGAGATCGACACGGTCCGCTACGACGCCGACAACCCGTCGGCGCCGGTAGCGGTGGTGACGACGTTTCTCGGACTCTATGGCGTCGACGCGCGCATGCCCGCGTACTTCGTCGATGAGGTGGCGCAGAACCGTGACGGGGCAGAGCGCCTGTCGGCGTTTCTCGACCTGTTCCATCACCGCGTCATCACGCAGTACTACCGCGTCGCCCGCAAATACCGGTATCCGATCGGCTTCAGGCGCGACGGCACAGATCCGGTGTCTCGCTATCTGCTCAGCTTTGCCGGATTTGGATTCAGCACGTCCACACGCATCGCCACGTCCGTTTACGGGGTGCCCGCAGCCGCAGGGAAGCACGGGTCATCTACCGCGCGCCAGCAGCTCTCGGAGGTAGCCGACAAGTGGCGGCTCCTTTCGATGCTCGGGCTGGTCATGCAGAAAACGCGCACCGCGGAAGGGCTGGCCGGCGTGCTGAGGCATGCCATTCCGGACGCCTCGATTGAGGTCGAGGAGTTCCATCCCGTGTGGCGGGAAGTGAACGACCCTGAGCCTGCCGCACTCGGTGAGCAGTGTCTGCTCGGCCGCGGCTTCTACGATCGGGCAAATACGGTGCGGGTCGTCATCACACCCGCGTCGCGTGAGACTGTACTGGCGCTCGTGCCGGGGCAAGCCGCCCACCGCGAGATCATGACGCTGCTGCACTTCTATCTGGGCTACGAAAGCGAAGCGGATCTGGAAATGCACGTGAGGGCCGACCTGATGCCAAAACCCACGCTGGAGCCGCGTCAGTCGAATCTGGGTTTTACGGCACAACTGGAAGCGCCGGCCGCACTGGTAGCCAGCGCGCCGACGCGCATCACGCGCGTGCAGCTCGGCCGCTGGAACGGAGCAGGGGAGGCAAACGCGTGAAAGACAGCAAAAAAACAGGAGTATCTTCGTAATGCACGCAAACACGAGAAGCGCGGCATACCGCGCAAGCCTGGCGATCGCAATACTGTCAGCTGTGGCTACGGCCGGATGCGGTGCCGCACAGGCGGTTAGCGACAGCGCCGTGGGCGCGGCGAAATGGGCGTTCACAACCCAGGTCAAGACGATGAACGTGGACCTCACAGGCCGCGCGTCAATCAACTCAGATGCCACAGGCCAATCGCTCTCGGCGGTGGTAAGGTTCTATCAGCTGAAGGATGCAAAGACCTTCGCACAACTGAATTATGCGCAGTTGCAGTCTGATGATCTAAACCTGCTCAAGGTGGATCTGCTGGCCACAAAGGACGTTGTGTTGCGCCCGGGTGCCAGCGCGAGTCTTGCCGAACCGATGAACCCGGATGCGCAGGTCGTGGGTGTGGTTGCGTTCTTTCGGGAGCCGGTACAGGACAAGACGTGGAAGCTCGCCATCCAGAAGAAACAGTGGAAGAAAACTGACCCCGTCAAAATTGAGGTCAATGGCAACGAGCTGGTGCTGGTAGGTGCAGATTCACAGCCAGTCAAACACGAAGCGCCCAGGCAGGCCATACCGGCAAGCCCAGCGTCGGCGGTGGCGCCGGTCCTGCAGTCGGGAGCCCTCAGGCAGGGCTGAGCGATCACACTGAACACGCCTTTTCTGCAACCGGACCGCGCTGCACTTCGTGCAATGCGGCGCGGCTCCATTTCCTGAAGGAGAATGACTTGAAGAAACTGCTTTCACTGGGGACCTGCATCGGCGCAGTGGCGCTGCTTTCAGCCTGTTCGGGCCTTGATCGCAGCCACGAGATTGCGCTCAACCAGGCCACCGGCATTGAGGTGACGCAGGGTGAAAACGGCGTGCAGATGCGCCTGCCCGAGAAGGTGCTGTTCGATTTCAACCAGTCGGCGCTGCGCGCGGACGCAGCACCTGCGCTGGCACGCGCGGCTGTGCTGCTCAAGCGCAGTGACAAACCCGTGATCGTCGAAGGGCATACGGACAACGTCGGCACGCACGAATACAACATGCAGCTGTCGCAAGCGCGCGCCATGACCGTTGCCCACGCGCTCGAGGAACGCGGCATTGCGCCCTCGCGCATCAGGACAAGGGGCTTTGCTTACGACCGTCCCGTAGCGAGTAACGACACGCCTGAGGGGCAAGCCAAAAACCGCCGCACTGAGATCGTGATTGTTGGCGAGTCGGAAGACCGGATTATGGGCAAGTGAGAGGATGCACGAACTGCAGGGGAGCATCCCGGGCTTCCGCAGTTAGTGCGAATGCCGTGCTAGCGTCGGACACCGCCATCTGGCGGGTTTCGTCAGTCCGACTGTGATTGGCTGGCTCAAAGGCCAGACCGGCACACTGTCGTCTGGCCTGTACCTGGTTGCCGGTTCGCTGACCTTGTCCGTCTTTCTGATCTGGGCCTTCAGGATGACGGGTAAGGGTCTGACGGCGCGACGAGCAAGTTCTGCAAGTCGTTGCGGTGACCCGGCAACACGGAAATTTTTTTGTTGTCTGAAGATGTCAAAAGCCGGTTTTTTTGTTGTTCGGAGTCTTCCATAATGAATGTGAACCGCGTCCCCAAAGCACGTGCGCGGCAGCGCCTCGCGCCCACGCGACGCTTCTTTCTCTCTCATTCTCATGTCGGGTTGCTCCATGTCCAAGACCAAGCCAGAAGCGTCGCCGGCCGCACCGGTCACCGGAATCCGTAAAGGTCTCACCAACTATGGTGACAGCGGCTTCTCCCTTTTCTTGCGCAAAGCGTTCATCAAGGGGGCGGGCTACACCGACGAAGCGCTGGATCGACCGGTAATCGGCATCTCCAATACCGGGAGCGCCTACAACCCTTGTCACGGCAACGCGCCGCAATTGATCGAAGCGGTCAAGCGCGGTGTGATGCTGGCCGGCGGCTTGCCGATGGATTTCCCGACGATTTCCATCCACGAGAGTTTTTCGCAGCCGACCAGCATGTACCTGCGCAATTTGATGTCGATGGATACCGAGGAGATGATCCGCGCCCAGCCGATGGATGCAGTCGTGCTGATCGGCGGTTGTGACAAGACCGTGCCGGCACAGTTGATGGGCGCCGCATCGGCGAATATTCCGGCCATCCAGTTGATCACGGGCTCCATGCTGACCGGTTCGCACCGCGGCGAGCGCGTCGGCGCATGCACCGATTGCCGTCGCTATTGGGGCAAGTTCCGCGCCGACGAGATCGACAGTACCGAGATCGCCGCCGTGAACAACCAGCTGGTAGCCAGCGTCGGCACCTGCTCGGTCATGGGCACCGCAAGCACGATGGCTTGCGTGGCCGAAGCCCTGGGGATGACCGTGCCTGGCGGCGCGTCACCGCCGGCCGTGACGGCCGATCGTATCCGTATTGCCGAGGAGACTGGCGCCGAGGCAGTGCGGATGGCACGCAGCGGCCTGACCATCGACAAGATCCTGACCGCTGATGCGTTCGAAAACGCGATCCGCGTGTTGCTTGCGATCGGCGGCTCGACCAACGCCATCGTGCACCTGACCGCCATTGCGGGACGCATGGGACTGGATGTCGATCTGAAGGCACTGGACCGCATGGGTCGCGAAACGCCCGTGTTGCTGGACCTGAAACCGTCCGGCCAGCATTACATGGAAGACTTCCACCACGCCGGCGGCATGGCGACGTTGCTGCGCGAACTCAAGCCGCTGCTCAAGCTCGACGCGATGACCGTCACCGGGCGCACCTTGGGCGAGGAGATCGACCTGGCGGGTCCCGGCTTCGAACAGGACGTAGTGCGCTCAATCGCCGACCCGATCTATCCGCAAGGCGGGATCGCCGTCTTGCGGGGCAATCTCGCACCTGGCGGCGCGATCATCAAGCAATCCGCCGCCGATGCCAGACTTATGGAGCACGAGGGACGCGCTGTGGTGTTCGAGAACGGTCAGGACATGGCTGAGCGAATCGACTCGGATGACCTCGACGTCACCGCCGACGACATTCTGGTGCTGAAGAACATCGGTCCGAAAGGTGCGCCTGGGATGCCCGAGGCCGGCTATATTCCGATTCCTAAAAAGCTGGCGCGTGCCGGCGTCAAGGACATTGTTCGCATTTCCGACGGGCGCATGAGCGGTACCGCCTTCGGCACCATCGTGTTGCACGTGACGCCTGAGGCGGCCATCGGTGGCCCGCTCGCCTATGTTCAGAACGGGGATCGCATCCGGCTCAGCGTGACTGCCCGCGAAATCACGCTACTTGTCTCAGATGACGAACTGACGCGCCGCGCAGCCGCTGCGCCCGTACAGACGCCGACAGCCGAACGCGGGTATCGCAAGCTGTTCCTCGACACGGTCCTGCAGGCCGACAAGGGCGTCGATTTCGATTTCCTTCGAGCCGCCAGGATTCACGACGCGACGCCGAAGGACTAGCGGCTTCGTACCTTCGCGCGCGGCACGGCCTGGACGGCGCCGAAAATAGCCAGAGCCTCCTGGAAAAAATCCCGGGCGAGGGCTGCGTGCGGCCCGTTGCTGGCCCAGATCAAGCCACTGCGTCGTACCGGCGCGGGGCCCGGCAACGGCAGCCGCGCCAGCGACAGGCCACTCGACCAGAGCGACACCCAGTCCGGCAGTAGCGACACGCCGATGCCCTGGTCGACCAGCGCGGCGATCGCGAGCAGGCCATCGATCTCAAGCCGCTGGTGCGGATGGATCTGATGGTCGCGCAGGTAGCGATCAGCCAGCTGACCGCCCAGCACCGAGCGCTCGTAGCGAATGAACGGCTCGTTGCGCAGCACCTCGTGCGCATCGCGACCGGCCATTGAGGCGGGAGCCACGACGACCAGCGGTTCTTCCAGGAAGGGGCGCCATTCGCAGGTTTTGCGAATGGCGAACTGCGGCTCGACCACCACGGCCGCGTCGAGCTCGCCGCTGCCGACCTTGCGACATAGTTCGATGGATGCGCCCGGGGTGATGAACAAGGCTACCTCCGGGTAGCGCGCATAGAGGTTCTTGAGCACCGGTGGCAAGACGTTGGTGAGGGCGGAAACGAAGGCGCCAAGCCGCAACTCGCCAACTCGCGCGCCGTCGCCCGCGATGACACGCAAGTTGCGCTCATCGCGCAACAGTGCGCGCGCCGGCTCGAGAATCTTGAGGCCGGCTTCTGTCGCCTTGACCACTCGGCCGGCACGCTGGAGAAGCTGCATGTCGAGGTCCACTTCCAGCGCATGCACGCGGGCCGCAAGCGTGGCCGCCGTCACGTCGAGGCGGCGCGCCGCCTCGGCCAGGGAGCCGCAATCGACGGCGGCCACAAAGCTTTCCAGGTACTCGGTATTCATCGTTTCAGCTTAACCGATGAAGATATCTCAAACAAAAAATATTTTTTGGTCTAAACGCACCGGAAGGTGCTTTTTCCAGTGCTCTTAAAAAGTGACACTGCGAGCATCGATACCGCTTCAATCGCGATTGAAAAAACGGAGACACGCCTTGAATACCCATCCCCACAACGTTGCGGCCGGCACCGGCATTGTCGAGTCCGCCGACGCCGTCTACAGACGCATCGCCTGGCGCTTCCTGCCGTTGCTGTTCGCCTGCTACGTGGTGGCCTACCTGGACCGCGTCAATGTCGGCTTTGCCAGGCTGCAGATGCTGAACGATCTACAGTTCAGCGAAGCGGTTTATGGTCTTGGCGCGGGTATGTTCTTTGTTGGATATTTTTTCTTCGAAGTGCCCAGTAACCTGTTGCTGCACAGGCTCGGCGCGAGGCGCTGGATTGCCCGGATCATGATCACCTGGGCGGTCCTTTCAATGTGCACGGCCTGGGTCAGTACGCCGCTGCATTTCTACATCGTGCGGTTTCTTCTCGGCATTGCGGAAGCCGGCTTCTATCCCGGCATGCTGCTCTATCTGACCTACTGGTTTCCGTCGCACAGACGCGGCCGGATGGTGGCGTTGCTGACCGCCGGCAATCCCGTGTCCGGCATCATTGGAGGCCCGCTGTCGGGCTACATCATGACAGCGACGGCCGGCCTCGCCGGCATGCAGGGCTGGCAGTGGTTGTTCATCCTCGAAGCGTTGCCGGGCATTCTGCTTGGCGTGATGGTCTACCGGCGCCTCGACGACAAAGTGGCGCACGCAACATGGCTCACCGTTGAGGAGCGTTCACAGGTTCAGTTCGACCTCGACATAGACAGCAAAACCCGGACGCATGGTTCGGTAAGCCAGGTGTTCGGCTCCGGTCGTGTCTGGCTGCTCGCATTGATCCTGTTCGGCATCATCATGGGTTCGTATGCGCTGAGCTTCTGGCAACCGACCATCATCAAGGGTACGGGCATCAAAAGTCCGGCGCTGATCGGTTTGATGACGACGATCCCCTATACGGCTGCGCTGATTGCGATGCTGCTGATTGGACGCAGCGCGGACAAACGGCGCGAACGACGTTGGCACGTAATCGTGCCAGGCCTGTTCGCCGCCGGCGGCTTCGTGTTGTGCGCGAATACGGCCGGCAGTGCGATGCTGTCGATGCTGGGTCTGACGATGGTCGCGGTAGGCATTGTCAGCGCGCTCCCTATGTTTTGGGCTTTGCCTACGTCGTTTCTCGGCGGGGCGGGCGCGGCCGCCGGTATCGCGCTGATCAATTCGACCGCGAATCTGGCGGGTTTCGTCAGTCCGACTGTGATTGGCTGGCTCAAAGGCCAGACCGGCACACTGTCGTCTGGCCTGTACCTGGTTGCCGGTTCGCTGACCCTGTCCGCCTTTCTGATCTGGGCCTTCATTCCGGCGCGAGTGGTGAACCATTGACGCCTGCCCAGAGCATTGATTCCGGGACCAGTAACGCGACATTGGAATATAGCCGCTACACATCAGGTCGAGGCCATTCTGAAGTGTCGCAGTGGCAGCAAAGTAGAAGTGTCGCGGTTTGTGCTTGTGTTATCTCTTTGACGAGTTTTGAGTGCAGGGTCCTGGAGGCTGGCCGCGGTTTTGCCAATCGCGGTGTTCAGATCCTCAACGGTAATCTCGCGCTGCTTCTTTGTGCCGATCCTGCGTCCCTTCAGTCTCGGCGCCTGCCCCTGATTGGTTCGTGATCGCGAGCCTGACGTGCGGCGGTTATCGCGATCGGCCTGAATCAACTGCGCGACCTGCAGCACATGACCCAGCCGCTTGTGATCAACCACGGCGCCCTGATCAATCTCGGAGAGCCTGTCGTAAGGCCTGCGCTACCTGTCCGTCGCTGACGTTCGTCAACGATGACGCGCCCGATACCGGCTTCTATCAGGTCAACGATGGACATTCCTCGCTATAACCGCATGGGTTACGTCTGCGATCGATCAGTGATTTTGCGCTCGGCCTCCACCACGACTTCTAATGCCTGTGGGTCGCGTCAAGGACGGCCACGACTGAGAAAAGGGGCGCAGCGTGGTGGTACGCATATTTGCGCATCGCGCATCAATCGTATAGCCTTACCCGGGTTCGCTCACCTTGACTCAAACCCTCGGCACCGTGAAGGACATCCTCGCCCTCAAGCTCTACACCCGTGTCGCGCGGCTCGGCAGTTTCTCGGCCGCCGCGCGCGAGTTCGGGCTGTCGCAATCGCAGGTATCGCGCATCATCGCCGAACTGGAAAGCGATCTGGGCGCGCGCCTGCTTACGCGTACGACGCGGGCGGTCGTGCTGACGGACGCGGGCGCCGAGTTCCTGTCCCGTCTGGACCCCATCCTCATGGCGCTCGAGGACGCTGGGCAGAGCGTGCGCGAAGGCAGCGAACTGCGCGGTATGTTGCGTATGAGCATGCCGGGCAGTGTGGCGATCCGCGAGGTCATCCCGCGGCTCGCGCCTTTTCTCCAACGTCATCCAGAACTACGGCTGCAAGTGTTGCTGGGCGACCGGCCGCAGGATCTCGTCAAGGACGCTGTGGACGTCGCCATCCGGCTCGGGCGTCTGGTGGACTCGAGTGCAACGGCCACGCTGATTACGCAGATTTCGCGTGTGATCGTTGCGTCGCCGGACTACATCGAGCGCCACGGCGAACCGGTAACGCCAGAGGAGCTGACACGGCACCGCATCGTTGGCGGACCGGCGTCGGTGGTCCCGACGGCGTGGAAGTTTGTGCGTGCAGGCGAGGAGGCGGTGGTCGATCTCAATGCGCATTTCTCGACCAACGAGAACGAGGGCGCCGTGGCTGCGGCGGCAGCGGGCATTGGCATTACTTCGACCAGCGAATGGGCCTGCCGCCGCGAGCTCGCTGACGGCTCGCTGGTCAGGCTGCTGGTCGACTGGAAGACCGCCGACATTCCGGTGCACGCGTACTTTCCGATGGGCCGGGCAACCCGCGCCGCGGGACGCGCAGTCGTCGAGCACCTCACCGCCGACTTCAGGCGCGAGCTCGCCATCTATGCACCTCGTACATAAGAGATAGCAGAAACGGACGGCTACCGCCGCGCGCGGCGCGCCATTATCTTTCCCTTCACCACGCAACCAAAGTGAAGGGAAACGACGATGACACGCTCCATACGCATCCACGAGTTTGGCAATCCCGATGTGCTGCAGATTGAAGACGTCGCGGTGGGCGAACCGCGCGCAGGGGAAGTGCGCTTGCGCATTCATGCGATCGGCCTGAACCGCACGGAGCTGACGCTGCGCTCCGGCCGTGCGCCGGTCAAACCGGCGCTGCCGAGCGGTATCGGTTTCGAAGCCGCAGGTGTTATCGAGGCGCTCGGCCCCGAGGTCACCGGGTTTGCGGTAGGCGACCGGGTTGCGCTGGTGCCCGCGTATGGTGCCGCGCAGTATTCGCTCTACGGCGAAGTATCGCTGGCGCCGGCACGTTCGCTGGTCGCGATTCCCGAACACGTCAGCTTTGTCGAAGCCGCCGCAACCTGGGCCGCATACGGGACCGCGTGGGCCGGACTGGTCGCCGTCGGTCGCCTCGCGGCCGGCCAGACGCTATTGATCTCTGCCGCATCGAGCAGCGTCGGTCTTGCCGCCATCCAGATCGCCAACCGCGTGGGTGCGCGTCCGCTGGCCTTGACGCGCTCTCGCGCCAAGGCTGACGCACTGTTGCGCCACGGTGCCGCGGCTGTGGTCGCGACCGGCGAGCAGGATGTGGTCGCGCAGGTCAAGCGCCTGACCGACGGCAAAGGTGCGGAACTTGTGTTCGATCCCGTGGGCGGCCCCGGTTTCGCCGATCTCGCGCGGGCCACCGCAAATGGCGGCACGCTGGTGCTCTACGGTGCGCTCGCCACCGACCTCACCGTGATACCGCCTTTCGACATCCTTGCCCGCGATCTGACGGTTCGTGGTCTCGCGTTGACAGCCCGTACCCGCGACGACGCCCAACTGGCGGCGCTCAAGCGCTTCGTCAGCGACGGGCTTGCCGACGGCACGCTGTGTCCAGCGATTGATCGGACCTTTCCCTTCGACGAGATCGCCGCCGCGCACCGCTTTATCGAAGCGGGCGAGCAGGTCGGCAAGATCGTCGTCACGGTTTGAACCCTTTCCAATCCTGTTTCCAGGGCCTAAAACACATGTCCTCTCAAGCTCTTTTCACACCTGTCCGCCTGGGCGATCTCGATTTGCCCAACCGCATTGTGATGGCACCGCTGACCCGCATGCGCGCAAACCCGGCCGATCAAGTGCCCACCGATCTCCAGGCCGGGTACTACGCGCAACGCGCTTCCGCCGGGCTGATCGTCGCGGAAGCCACGGCAATCAGTCCCGCGGGCTTTGGCTGGGCCGATACGCCCGGGCTCTGGAGCCCCCAGCAGGTACGCGGATGGCGACGCGTCACGGATGCGGTGCATGCCGCGGGTGGGCGTATCGTCGCGCAACTCTGGCACACCGGTGCAATCTCGCATCCGGACCTGCGCGACGGCGCGCCGCCGTTGTCGGCTTCGAACGTCAATGTGCAGCATGAGTCGGTGACGCCCACCGGCCGCAAACCAACCGTTATCCCGCGAGCCATGACCCAGGACGAAATTCGCCAGACCGTGGCGGATTTTGCGCGCGCCGCCCGCAACGCGATGGATGCGGGTTTCGACGGCGTGCAGATTCTCGCGAACTATCTTTACCTGCTCGCACAGTTCCTTAACACCACCACCAATCGCCGTACGGATCGCTACGGCGGCAGCATCGAAAACCGCACGCGAATCCTGTTCGAGGTCGTCGAGGCCGTGCTCGATGAAGTCGAACCTGCCAGGGTGGGCGTGAAGATCAGCCCGATGCACGAGGGTGGCCCATTCGCTGCGAACGACGAGACGCTGCCCGTGGCGGAATACGCGATCCGCGAACTCAATGGCTACGGCTTGTCGCATCTGCTGTTGATGGGCAACACAACCGATTTCACCGGCACGCCGCTCGAACCCTTGATGGGGGATGGCATGTTCCACCATTTCCGGCCGATTTTCCACGGTACGTTGATCGCCAACGTCAAAATGGACGCCGAACGTGGCAACCGCCTGATCGAGGCAGGGCTCGCCGACATGGTGGCATTTGGGCGTCCCTACATTGCCAACCCCGATCTGGTCGAACGGCTCGCCGCGGGTGCGCCGCTGGCCGAGGTGGACTGGTCCACGGTCTACGGTTCGGGTCCGCAAGGCTATTCCGACTATCCCGCTACGCGCCTCGCCAATGCCTGACTCACATCGAGCTGCGATTGTGATTCACTTACTTTCATCGAGACTGACATGAGCAAAACGACACCTGAGCAGAACAAGGCCCTCGTCCTCGAGGCATTCGATACGCTGTTCAACAAGCGCGACTACGCGGCAGCCGAACGCTTCTGGTCGGACCGTTACATTCAGCATAGCGCGCATATCGCGCCGGGACGCGAGGGTCTGTTTGCCCTGATCCGCACGCTGCCCGACACGTTGCGCTACGAGAACCAGCTCGTCGTGGCAGAGGGCGACTATGTCATCGCACACGGCCGCTTCTCGGGCAACGGCAGACCGGCCGCGTGGATTGCAGCCGACGTCGTCCGCTTTGAAGACGGCAAGCTGGCCGAACACTGGGACGTGCTGCAAGACGAAGCGACTGAGGCGCAATCCGTAAGCGGCCTGCCGATGTTCGGCGATCGCTTCCCAGCTTGAGCACTAAGGCATTCGATCTCGTAATTCTGATCTTCTAAATATCACTAAGGACTCCAACATGAAACTCAGCGGAAACACTATCTTTATTACAGGCGGCGGTTCGGGAATCGGCCGCGGTCTGGCCGAAGCGCTGCATCAGCGTGGCAACAAGGTGATCATCGCTGGACGCCGGCGCAGCCATCTCGACGAGGTGGTGGCGGCGAACCCCGGCATGGCGGCAATCGAGCTGGATATTACCGATGCTGCAAGCATCGAGCGGGTAGCGGCACAACTGATCAAGGACTATCCCGATCTCAACGTACTGGTTAACAACGCGGGGGTCATGCAGCCGGATACCGCCGCCGGCCAGATCGACGATGCGCTGATGGTCTCCACCATCACGACCAACCTGGTGGGCCCGATCCGTATGACCTCCGCGCTGATCGACCATCTCAAGACGAAGAACGATGCCGTGGTCGCCTATACCAGTTCAGTGCTGGCCTTCGTGCCACTTGCCGTGACGGCAGTGTATTCGTCGACCAAGGCGGCGTTGCATTCTTACATCCTGTCGCAACGCTTCATGCTGCGCGATACCGGCGTGCGTGTACTCGAAATCGCGCCACCGTGGGTGCGCACGGACCTGATGAACAGCCGCGAAGCCGAACAGGCCATGCCGCTGGACGCGTTTATCGACGAAACGATTGCCATCCTCGGCACTGACTCGAATGAGGTGCTGGTCGAAGGCGCCAAGCTGTTCCGTGGCAATCCCGGACCAGGTGAGCACGATCTTGTAAACGGGTTTAACGCGCAGATGCTGGAAGTTTTGTCGGGCTGAGCCGGCGGCTTCCTTAAATGACTATGTTGAATCATTGAGCCAGGTAACGCCTGGTTTATGGAACGAAGCCACGATGGGCTACTGGAGAAATACAATGGATGAACTAAAGATCTCGATACTTGGAACCGGCGACATGGGCGGCGCCATTGCCACTGCGATCGGCCGCAGGACGCGTCACGCCCTGAAAGTGCGCGGCGCCCAGCCTGGCAGTGCGTCGGCGCTCAAGTTAATGGACGAACTCGGTGTCATGGAAGCGTCGAAGCAGGACTTTCTCGCCAGCGACATCGTATTCGTCGTCGTGCCGGCTGCTGCGATCGAGCGGGCGGCGCCCACCTTGAGCGGTTATCAGGGCATCGTGGTGGCGGTGTCGGTGTCGGACAGCGTTGGGCGAGACGGCCTGCCCAGTTCGGCGGAGCGCATCGCAACGGCATTACCGGAGGCAAGCGTGGTGAGCGCATTCACCTCGATCTGGTCTAACGTCATCCGCGAACCGGGAAAGTCTGGCAAGACCAGCGTATTTGTCAGCTCGGACGACGATAAGGCGAAAGAGGTCGTGTCGCGTCTTGCAACGGAACTGGGATTCGAGCCTGTCAATGGCGGCCCGCTCTCAACGGCCCTTTACGCGGAGGTGATGGGCATGTTCGCCGTGCGTCTTGCGACGGACTCGGGCTACGGCCGTACGATCAGCTTTCACGCGTTCAACGCCGGGTGAGAAGCGAGTGCTGTACCGCCCGGAGGGAGCATGAAGAGGGCCCGCAGCAGCTCGGTCCTCTTCATGAACGGTGGTTCTCACCCGCGCCACCTGCCGGATCGACAAAGTAAACGATGCGCGCGGGTCGCGCTCTTTCTCATGGTGGATTTCAGCACGACTCAATGCGCCATTCGTGCTCGTGCCTCATGCTTCGTGACGATGCCGGCCGCATGCTGCAAAACGGCCTGAATCTCCTGCAGAAGCGACGGATGAGGGTCGAGGCTCGTATGCAATAACTGCAGGCAGCCGTCGAATGTGCTTGCGCCGACTACCTGTTCGCCAGGCGGGTTGGTTAGGACAGACGGTCCCCACACAGCCTTGAGACCGAGATGCCCATACCGGTTTGCAAAAGGAAGCACACCCAGGTTGGTCACCGTCGCTTCGGAGGTGAAATGACCAACCATGAACTGTGCGGCCTCTGATGCATCCAGGCCATGAGCGACCAGTTGACCGGTCGCAGCGCCCACCTTTTGCAGATTCTCGCCCGATTGGCAGTCGTTCAGTTCCGACTTGAGCGCACGCGCGACTTGCCAGAAATCCTGCGGACCGTCAATGCCGCATGCCGCATGCCGCACGCCCACGCCGATCGCGAGGACTGGACGATGATCCAGTCCGACGCGTCCGCGCAGATTGATCGGTGACAGGATGCGCACGACTGTTTCCTGCCATGCGGATGCACGCCGCCGCCCGGCGAAGACAAGCGCGGCATACAGCGTGGCGTGGCGTGGAGGGTCGTGCCGTTCTCGCGTGCAGCGGCCAACAGCTGAGCCGTGTGCCCGGATGACAGGCGCAGACTGCACACCGACGGCACCGGCCGATCGTCTCCCTCTGTCGTAGGTGAATCTGGTAGCGTGAGCCCTTGCAACGTCACATCTCATTGCCTGCCACGTCAACGGGAGCGCCGCTGATGAGGTCTTCGAGGGACGGTGAAAGCGTAGCCGCATCGAGCGGTTCATCTGCCATCAGACGCAGCAGATCCGTCAGCGCGTGAGCGATCGACACGCCGTCAGCAATCGTGTGATGCACGGCAAGCATGAGTACGGCGCTCTCTGGCCGCAATACCACGGTCGCGCGAAGCGACGGGGCGTCGCCGGGTTGAAAGCGCGTGGACATTTCGACCGCAGCTTCCCGTTCCCAGCTCAAAACGTCCTCATCTGCGACGACTCTGAGCGGAATCCGTGCTGCGTCATCAGAGACGAAGTATAGGTCCTTTCTGGCCCCTGCCGAATCGAGGCCCTAAACAGCGGGTGGCGCTGCTGGAGCCGGTCGAGTGCATTACGCCAGGCGTCGGCTTGCGTTTGGCCTTCAACTTCGGCAGCCATGACGAAATGAAACGGCGTCGCCCTGTCGTAGAACCAATAGAGTTGTTCCAGCGCGCCAAGCCGGCGCATCACGGTCGAACTACATCCATAATCGCTTGATTTCCTTCAGGCGGATATCTTCCAGGGTAATGTCGCAGCCCGAGCGCGTCGCGCTGCGCGTATGGCGTCAGCGCGCTCGCTGGGCTTCCCGTGGCCGTTCTATCACGGAAGACTCGCCGAAACACATTCGACTACGGGTTTGCGGCGCTCGGTTGCAAAGTACAAAAGCGCGGCAAGCGGCAGCACCATACCGAGTACGGTCACGCCGGCCCAGCCGAAGTGAGCGAATGCCCAGCCGCTTGCCGCCGAACTGATGGCCCCGCCCGCAAAGAACGTCGCCATGAAAAGACCATTAAGACGGCTGCGCTGCTCCGCGCCCAGCGAATAGATAACACGCTGGCTAAGCACGAGATTCGCGGATACCGCAAAGTCCAGCAGAATCGCCGTCGCGATCACCAGCGCGAGCGAGAGCTCCGAATGCCCCCGTGCGAGATCGGAGAATATGAACGACCCCGAGGCCAGCAACATGGCACCTGCGGTACCAGCCTGGGTCAGCCCCCTGTCGGCGATGCGGCCAGCGAACGGCGGGGCGATCGCGCCAGCAATCCCGGCAAGCGCGACCCACGCGATGCCTTGCTGGGTCAGCCCAAACCTGGGCCCGCTAAGCCACAGCGGCACAGCAGTCCAGAACACGCTGAATGCGCCGAACAAGGCGCCCTGGTAAATGCCACGCCGCCGCAGCACTTCGGTGCTCAGAAAGATCTTCGCAAGCGAGCTCAGCAGGCTGCCGTAAGCAGGCGGCTGCATCGGCCGACGCGGCGGCAGCACGAAGCGAAGTCCGATGATGACGAAAGCCATCAGGACCGCTGACATCCTGAACACCTCACGCCACGACCAGACGTTCGCAATCAGGCTCGACAAGGGGCGAGCCAGCATGATGCCGAGCATCACGCCGCTGACGACCCGGCCCACCGCGCGGCCACGGGCTTCTTCGTCGACCAGATAGGTAATGTACGGAACCAGCAATTGCACCGCTGACGCCACCAGCCCGATCAGGAAGGCGATGAACAGATAAGCCGTCACCCATGACGTCAGGCTCAGCGCCAGCGTGAACAGCATCTCCATGCAGATCAGCGTCAGCGCGAGCCGACGGTTTTCGAACAGATCGCCAAGCGGCACGATCGTCAGCAGACCGATGCCGTAACCGGCCAGCGGCAAGGTGACGAGCAGGCCGGTGCTCGTATGGGGCAGGCCCAAGGTGGCACTGATCAGCCCGGTGAGCGGCTGTGCGTAATACACATTTGCGATGATCATGCCGCAGGCGATGGCGAGCATCGCCTGGATGACTGTCAGCGATCGGACATGACCGTCGTGGTTACGCGCTTGCATGACTAACTCCTGGATTCCATTTCAGGTAGAGACGACGCTTCCGTTGCTCTGCCTACTTGACCTCGAACACGCTGTAGACCGGGCCGTACGCAAACCGGTGGCCCGTACCGACGGCGATGACCCGGTTCAGCCATTCGTACTTGCCGGCGGGGGCTTCGAAAATCGGATTGATGCGGAAGTAGTAACTGGCCGGGTCGACTTCTTCGCCTTTTTCCAGCCGCTGGATCACATCGACCGCGCCATGGCGGATGCCGCGGTAGGCCATCGTGATGTTCGTGCCGTCATCGGTTTGCAGGATCAGACGCACGTCGAGCTGGGTGCTGCCGTCGCTGCGCCCGGTCTGCCAGTCGCTGCCGCCGTCCAGCACCTTGCCGGACAGGCGTTCGCCCGCAAAGGTGCCGGACGGCACGATGCCGACGCGGCGGAACGGGCCCGGCGTCGCGCCGACGATCACAATGGGTTTGACATCGAGACGCATCACGAACAACGGGTGCGTTTGCACACTCTGAAGCGCTGCAGGAAGCTCATCGAAAGCGGGAGTGGACATCGTATTCACCTTTATGGTTGTGCATGGCACGCCATGCGCCTGGTGTGAGGACTTCAACGCTGCTATTGCAGCGGCGAAAATTCCGTTGGGCGCATGATTCTCGACTCCATGCTGACGAGGATGTCGAGCGCCTTCACCTTGCGGCCGAATTCTTGCCAGCGGCTGTCGGCCGCCATGCGGTCGCGGCGTTCGATCCGGTCGTCGAGGCTCTCATAGGCCCAGATATGCACGATCTGGCTGATCTCGCCGATCTCGGTCGTAAAGAAGCCAGTCAGCTCGCCGAGAAATTCCTTCTGCAAGGGCAAGCCCTCGCTCCTGTACAGCGCGAGCCAGTCGGCGCCGCGCAGCGGCTTGAACGTATAAGTGCGGATTTCGTAAAGCATGCTTCTCTCCTGGGCGCCCGGCAGGCCGCAAAACGGCGCTGCCGGTGCGCATGGACAGGTTGGCTACGGGGGTGCTATCACGCTGCGGTGACGGCGCTTTCCGCAAACGGATAGTCCGTGTAGCCGCGGTGATCGCCGCCGTAGAACGTTTCGCGGTTGTAGGGGGTGAGCGGCAGGTTATGACGCACGCGATACGGCAAATCGGGGTTGGCGATAAAGTCGCGTCCGAAGGCGACGAGGTCGGCGTCGCCATCCTGAACGGCCGCCGTAGCCGATGCGGCGCTGAATCCGCCGGCGGCGATGATCGGACCGCTGAAGACCTTGCGCAGCGCACGGGATGCCACCGGTGCGGCGCCTTCCTCAACCACCTGGCTGCCTGCGACCCGCGGTTCGATGATGTGCAGGTAGGCAAGGCCGAGTGCGTTCAGCTGTTGCGCGGCATAGCTGAAGGTAGCGCCCGGGTTGCTGTCGGACATGCCGCCGAACGAGCCGCCTGGCGACAGGCGTACGCCGACGCGATTCGCGCCGAACACCCCAGCAGCGGCCTGGGTCACTTCGAGCAGGAAGCGCACGCGGTTAGCGACCGAACCGCCATAGGCGTCGGTGCGATGGTTGGAACCGTCCTGAATGAACTGGTCGACCAGATAGCCGTTCGCGCCGTGGATCTCTACGCCGTCAAAGCCGGCGGCGAGCGCACGCTGCGCGCCCTGGCGGAATTCGTCGATGGCAACCCTGATTTCCTCGAGGCCCATCTCGCGCGGCGCCGAAGCGGGCTGCCAGCCATTCCTCGTATGCGCCATGCCTTCGAACGGCACGGCCGACGGTGCGAGCGGAGCATCGCCGCCGGGCTGCAGGTCGCGGTGCGACTGACGGCCAGCATGGAACAGTTGCAGGAAAATCCGGGCATCCTTCGCATGAACCGCATCGACGACCTTCTTCCAGCCGGCAATCTGCTCGTCGGCGTAGATGCCGGGGGCGCCTTGATAGCCGTTGCCGCGAATCGATACCGGTGTCGCTTCGGCGATCAGCAGGCCGCCGTCGCTCGCGCGTTGCGAGTAGTACTCGACCATCAGGTCGTTAGGGATGTCGTTCTGACCGGAACGCATGCGGGTGAGGGGGGCCAGCACCAGGCGGTGCGACAGCGTATAAGGGCCGATTTGCGCCCGGGAAAACAGCGTAGACATGCGAATCCCCTAAAAATATGACGGATACCTAAGTAATTAAAGATCTCTCTGGGCTGAACGAGTGGCGTCCGGCAACCAGAGGTGAGCGTTACGAGGCGGTTCTGCCGCCGTTGACCCTGAGTACCTCGCCGGTCATGAAGCTCGCCTTGTCTGAAGCAACGAACACGATCGCCTCGGCGATTTCTTCCGGGGTGCCGGCGCGCTTGAGCGGAACAGTCGCCAGCATGCCGGCCTTACGGTCCGCATTCACGGTGAGGCGGTTCAGCATGGCCGTTTCGACCGGGCCCGGTGCGACGGCATTGACGCGCACGCCGAATGCCGCGGCTTCGAGCGCCGCCGACCTGGTCAGCCCTTCCACCGCGTGCTTGCTGGCAACATACAGCGAGGCGTTGGGCGCGCCGCGCAAGCCCATGGTCGAGGAGATATTGACGATGCTGCCGCTGCCTTGCGCCGTCATGACGCGCAGTTCGTGCTTCATGGCGAGCAGCGTGCCGAGTACGTTGGTGTCGAATACGGCCGTGTAGCGTTCGGGTGTCTGCTCCACCACCGGGCCCGATTCGCCCTCGGTGCCGGCCGCGTTGACGGCCACATCCAGCCGTCCAAAGCGTGCGACGACGGTATCCACCAGCTTGCGCAGGTCGTCTTCGAAGCGCACGTCCGATTGCACGAACTCGGCTTGCACGCCGGTCTCGCGCAGTTCTTGTGCGAGCTGCTGGCCTTCTTCGACGCGGCGGCCCGATACGACGACGCTGGCTTTCTCGCGCGCAAAAGCAAAGGCAGTGGCGCGGCCGATGCCGGTCAGTGCACCGGTAACGAGTACAACAGGTTGCGTAGTCATGGGTATTCCTTGATCGGTTTGTGCGAGCCGCCCGGATAACAGTGGCGGCTCGCGCTGCAATTCACGGGTTCGCGGCGCTCAGGCTTGCACGTCGACGGCGTCGACCCGGTCGGGGTAGAAGGCGAGGTGATCCTTGATCGGCACGACTGCTGCATACGGGCTTTCGCCGGACGAGCCCGCTGTTGCGGGCCGCCGCGGCTCAGGCAGTTTGTACCGCTTCGATGGTTTGTGCGGCAAACGGCCTGAAGTCGATATACGCGCGTTCGTCTCCACCCCAGAACGCATCGCGCACATAGAGCGTGAGCGGGTGGCCGTGACGGAGACGCTCGGGCAGATCCGGATTCGACGAAAACCAGCGCCCGAATGCCACAAGGTCGGCATCGCCGCGCTGCAGGATGTCTTCCGCGCCTTCGCGGTCGAAACCGCCTGCTGCGATGATGGGACCTTTGAAAACCTTACGCAGAAACGATGACGCGACCGGTGCCTGACCTTCAACCAGCGTTTCGGTGCCCATCACCCGCGGTTCGATCACGTGCAGATAGGCCAGGCCATATGTGTTGAGGCGCTCGGCGAAATAGCCGAATGTGGCTTCCGGGTCGCTATCGGCGATCGCACCCCAGCGGCCGCTCGGGGAGACGCGCACGCCGACCCGGTCCGCGCCCCAGATCGACGCGAACGCATCGACTACTTCAAGCGAAAAGCGGGCGCGCTTCTCGATCGTGCCGCCGTAGGCATCGGTGCGTTTGTTGGTGCCGTCCTGCAGGAACGTGTCCGCCAGATACCCGTTGGCGTTGTGCAGCTCGACGCCGTCGAAGCCGGCCTCTTTGGCGCGCTCGGCGGCGCGGCGGAACGATTCGACAATGGCCGGGATTTCCTCGAGTTCCAGCGCGCGGTGCGGCGAGTTCGGCACCCAGCCGTTCTTCGTGAACACGGTGGTCTCGTAGGGCACCACCGAAGGCGCGACCGGCGCATTGCCCCAGCTCAGATCGACATGAGACTGGCGGCCGTCGTGGGCAATCTGCATAAAAATGCGTCCGCCATTGGCGTGAACCGCGTCAGTCACTTTTTTCCAGGCGGCGACGTGCTCGTCGGTATAGATGCCCGGTGCGCCGGTATAACCGCGGCTGTCGTACGACGGGTGGGCGCTTTCGGTGATCAGCAAGCCGCCGTCCGAGGAACGCTGCCGGTAGTACTCGACCATCATCGCGCTCGGACTGTCGTCCGGATCGGCCCGCAGGCGCGTCATCGGCGCGAGCACGACACGATGCGAGAGTTCGAGCGGGCCGACCTTGACCGGTGAAAGCAGTTTGAGATTGTTAGAGTTCATTTCGTTTTCCTTATCGATGGACATTGTCAGGGTGTCGATAATCAGGTTTTCTCGGGTCTGTGTTGCTATGCCAGGCGCTTAGAGTTTCGAGCCGCCGTCGACGTGCAGCGTGTCGCCCGTCACCCAACGTGCGTTGTCGGAGGCGAGGAAGGCCACCGCTCCGGCAATGTCGTCGGGTTGCGCGATGCGCTTGAGTGCCTGCATGCCGAGCGTCGCCTCGCGGCCGGCATCGGTCTTGGTGAAGTTCGACATGTCGGTGGCGACCACGCCGGGCGCGACCGCATTCACGCGGATGCCGCGTTCGCCAAGCGCAGCGGCAAAATGCTTGACCAGCGTATCGACGGCGCCTTTGGTGGCCGCGTAGGCCGGCAGTGCGCCCACGGCGGAATGCGCGGCGAGCGAAGACAGCAGCACGACGCTGCTGCCTTTGCCGAGTACCGGCAGCAACTGCTGCACGAGGAAGTAGGGCGCTCGCACATTCACCGCGAACAGGTTGTCGAAGTCTTCAACGGTGGTGTCTTCAATGCTCGCCGCCTTCGAGATGCCTGCGTTCGCCACCAGGATATCCAGACGCTCGCCGACGATTTCGCGCACTTGCCGGGCGAGTGCATGCGGCCCGTCCGCCTGACGCAGATCGCCGCCGACCTTCGTGGCCTTGCCGCCCGCCGCACGGATTTCCGCGACCACCGCATCCGCTTCCTTCTCGCCACTGCTGTAGTGAATGAGCACCTGGGCGCCGTCTTTCGCGAGGGTGAGGGCGCTGGCACGGCCAATGCCGCGGGAGGCGCCGGTGACGAGGGCGGTTTTACCTTTCAAATTAGTCATGATCAATCTCCAGTGAGGTTGGAAGCCTGCTGTGCATGCTGAGCGCCGATATCCGCCCAAAACCCTGTGAATCGAGGCTGCGGCGCTTGCGTCTGCATGTTTGCGTTGCTGCCATGGGAGCTAATCTAGTGGTCCCCAAGGCAAAGGGAAAAGACTTTGTGAGTGGGTGGCCATGCCTCGCAGGCATGCCTTGGCTGAAATTCGGTCCACCGTTCGTGCCGCCCGCCCCAATCCACCGCGCAAGCTGGCGATTCCCGGGAATGAGGACATGTGGAAGCGTGTATGGGTTTGTCCCTTGGCCGCCGGCGATCCGGCACGGCTGTCATCGTTATCCGTTCGGTCGCAGCCATTCATGCCTCCCGCGCCGGATCGCCGGCGGCCGGTCAGCTTACGCTGCGAAAAAGCGGACATTTGAACTTGGCTAAAAGCGGACATTACTGCTTAGCCTCTACAACCAATGTCGAGGCTGGTTTCAGATGTCCGGGTTTGGGCTTTTTAGAAATGTCCGGTTTCAGGGTTCAGAAATCTCTACTTTTAAGGGCTTTAAAGCACCGAGCCAACCCGCGTTCCGGCAGTTCTCAGGATCGCCTCATTCAGCTCTTCACGCGTCAGTTCCCGCTGCTTGCGGGTGCCCACCTTGCGCTCCTTCGGTCGCGGCGCTTCGCCCTGATTCGTC
>NZ_CAJQZC010000013.1 GCF_907164555.1 Paraburkholderia saeva | reverse complement strand
GGGGGCGACAGCGGTTGTGTCAAACTTTATTGTTTTTGTACCCGCATCAGTGCATCGCCAACCCTCTGATTTTATTGAAGACGCGGTGTCAAACTATATTGTTCGCTCACATGAGCGGTCGGCCTGATCACCCGGCTGACCGCCCTTGCGGGCCGCAACGCCCGCTCCCGTTACGCCAGGGTCAGATGCCGGCTTTATGCGCCGTCCAGATCAGGCGCAGGCCGAGCGCGGCAATCGCGCCCGCCGCGATGCGGTCAACCCACGCCTTCGCGCCGATGTACAGCTCGCGCGGACGCCGGCTCGAAAACCCGAGCGCGACAACGGTGTACCAGCCCGCTTCGATCGCGAACACCGCGGGCGGCAGCAGGAAATAGCACCACAGCGGCGGATGATGCGGCAGCAGCGCGGCGAAAATACTGCCGTAGTAGATCGCCGTCTTCGGATTGCTCAACTGCGTGCTGAGGCCAAGCCAGAACGACTTGCGCGTGTTCTGCCTTCCGGCGCCCGATGTCGCGTCGACGGTGAACGGCGAGGCCGCACCGCGCCAGATTTTCGACGCGATCCAGATCAGATACAGGCCGCCCGCCACTTTCAGCCCCAGATAGAGCCAGCCGACGGCCGCGAGCACGGTATACAGCCCGACGAGCGCAATTCCGCTGAAAAACACGCCGCCGACACCCATGCCGAGCGCCGTCGCGAGCCCGTCGCGCCGCGACAGCCCGATCGAACTGCGCGCGACGATCAGGAAGCTCGGTCCGGGACTCATTGCGCCGATCAGCAGCGCGACCAGGATAGTGGCAATAGCAGCGGATGGATTCATGGACGGGCTCCCTGACAGACAGGTGACGGAAAATACAGATTGCCATTGTAGGGCGTGATGCCGCCGCGCGTGCGGGACGGTGTGTCATCATCCAGCGGGGAGTACAGTCGTCCCGGCCGGTCAACCCGAAGACGGAGATCCGGATGCACAGAACCTGGTTTTCGAAATTCTCAAGCTTCCTCTCCACGATGACGGGCCGCCCGCTGACGTTCGTGGTCGCCGCGGCGCTGGTCATGCTGTGGGCGCTCACCGGGCCGCTCTTCCATTACAGCGACACGTGGCAGCTGGTCATCAATACGTCGACCACGATCGTGACCTTCCTCATGGTGTTCCTGATCCAGAACACCCAGAACCGAGATACGGCCGCAATGCAGATCAAGCTCGACGAGCTGATCCGCGCGATCGAGGGCGCACACAACGCGCTGCTCGATCTCGAGGAGCTGGAGGAGCGTGACCTGACCCGTTTTCGCCGACATTACGAAAAGCTCGCCGAAGATGCCCGGATGGCGCTGCGCGCGGGCGGCGTCGACACGAATTCGCCGTTCGTCCAGGGCGACCACAATGACGATGACGATGACGCGCGCGGCGACCACGCCAGCGACCGGAAATCCAGCGGCCGCGCGCCGCGCAGGTAGCGGCATCGAAGCGCCGCGACGGGACAAATTTACCGCCAGGCAACGGGCTGCCAGCGGCGTCATGGGCCTTCAAAGCCGGTCAAGCCGAGCAAACCCGGCGTTCGCATTCACTGCGCGCAGGGTTTCGTTCGAGTAGACTGACCGGCGAAGTTGGTTTAATGCAGTCAATTATTTCAATCGACGGGATCCAGATTAGTCGCAAGGAGGCGTCTCCCATGCATGCAGTTTCCTCGCTGGATAGCAGCGCCCTTGATGAGGCCGCTTCCGGCGCCACCGCAGAGGCGCCTGTGCGCGACCTGCGTCGCGTGCCCATTCATCCGGATAACTGGTATCCGCTCGCGTGGTCGCGGGAAGTGAAGCGCGGCAAGACACACGGCGTTCATTTCGCCGGCGAACCGATCGTGCTGGCGCGCACGGAATCCGGCAAGGTGTTCGCGCTGGAAGACCGCTGCGCGCACCGCCAGGTGCCGCTGCATCAGGGTGTTGTCGATGGCGAATCGATCCGTTGCGGCTATCACGGCTGGACCTACGACTGCTCGGGCAAGTGCATCGACGTGCCGTATCTGGGTCGCGAACGGCTGCCGAACGGCGTGCGCTCATATCCGTGTCAGGAAGTCGAAGGCCTGATCTTTGTGTTTCCCGGCGACCCCGCACTCGCGGAAACAAAGCCGCTGCCACCGCTCGCCTCGGTGAGCGACAAGGCATACAAGACGCGCCGGTTCGGCCGCGCGGTCAAATGCCATTACTCGTTCATGCACGAGAACCTGATGGACATGAACCATCAGTTCCTGCACCGCCGGCAGATGGGCCAGATGCGCGCGCGTTCGCTCGGGCGTCGTCGCGGTGAAGGTTGGGTCGAGGTCGATTACACGTTCGCGCGCATGGAAGGCAAGCAGCCAGTCGGCGAGGCGCTTGTGTTCGGCCAGAACCGCAACGGCGGCGGGCAGAACGACAAGGACGTGATGACGATCCGTACGGAATATCCGTATCAGACGCTACAGATTCGCACGTCCGACCAGACACTCGTGATGAATCTCTGGATCATCTATGTGCCGCTCGACGCCGAGCAGCGCACGAACCGCACGTTCGGGCTGCTGTCGATCAGGAAGCCGGGTATTCCGGGCGCGCTCGACCTGGCGTGGCCGCTCCTCGTGTGGTTCACCGAGCGCATTTTCAAGGAAGACCGCGAGATCGTCGAAGCCGAGCAGGCTGCGCACGACAGCCAGGGCGAGGACTGGAACCACGAAGTGTTTCCTGTCATCAACGAACTGCGCAATCTGCTGCGTGAATCCGGCGCGGCGCATCTTACGCCGCGCGGCGAGGCCCACACGCCGAAGGACGCAACGTGGCAGCCGTTGCGGCGCATATCGCGCACCTGAAACCCGCTGGCGCAGGCCGGGCGTATGCCTCGCCTGCGCTGACGGACCTCGGCTTCAACGAATCCAGCGCTTAGACGCCGCCCTTTTCAGCCAGTGCTTCCCGCAAGAACGAAGTGAACGCGCGGATCGTGCTCGAACGCTGCCGATGCTGCGGGTACACCGCGTATAGACCGAACGGCGGCCGCTCGAATGTCTCCAGCACCGTCATGAGCGTGCCCGTGCGCAACGCCTCCGCGACGATGAATTCCGGCAACAGCGCAATGCCGAGCCCAGCCACTGCGGCGTCGCGCACCAGTTCGCCGTTGTTCACATGCAGCCGCCCGTCGACTTCGATCGACTTGCGCGCGTTGCCGATCACGAATTCCCACAGCACTGGACGCTCGTGTCCATACAGCAGGCAGTCGTGTGCTTCGAGATCGAGCGGGCTTGCGGGTTCGCCGCGGCGCCGGCGATAGCCCGGGCTGCAGCACGCCACGACGCGCAGATCGGCGATTTTCTGCGCGATCAGTGTCGAATCGGCCAGCATGCCGATGCGGATCGCCATATCGAAGCCTTCGCCGATCACGTCCACCGAGCGGTCGCTCAACACCACTTCGAAGCGCACCGCGTCGTTGCGCTTCAGGAATTGCGTGACGAGCGGCGAAAGATGCGTCATGCCGAACGACATCGGTGCGCTGATGCGCAGCAGCCCGCGCGGCTCGGTGTGTTGCGACGACATCGCCTGCGCGGCATCTTCGACTTCCGTCAGGATGCGGCGCGCCCGCTCGTAGAACTCGCGGCCGAGGTCGGTGATCGCGAGCTTGCGGGTGTTACGCACCAGCAGACGCACGCCCAGTTCCGCTTCGAGCGCCATCACGCGGCGGCTGACGAACTGCTTCGACAGCGACAGCTTGCGAGCCGCCGCCGTGAAATTCCGGGCGTCGACGGTTGCCGCAAAGATCCTCAGGTCATCCAGTTGCATCACGTTCTGGCTTAAGTTTATTGTCCACTTCAATGAGACGATCTGTCATTTTCTGTCGTGATTATAGCTCCATGGATTGACCTAAAATAGCTTCACATCGCGACAACGACGGTTCCAGAAAACCGGCTGTCGAAGCGACTCACTTACGAGGAGAAGCAACATGCTGGACATTCGCAAGGCAGATCAACGCGGTCGTGGCGAGCACGGCTGGCTCAGCTCACGCCACAGCTTTTCGTTCGCACAGTATTTCGACCCGCAGCAGGTCGGCTTTTCCGACCTGCTGGTCATCAACGACGATCGCGTCGCGCCCGGTCGGGGTTTTGGCAAGCATCCGCACCGCGATATGGAAATCTTTTCGTACGTGCTGGAAGGCGCGCTCGAACACGCCGACACGATGGGCACGGGCTCGGTGATCCGTCCCGGCGACGTCCAGTTGATGAGCGCGGGCTCCGGCGTCGCGCACAGCGAGTACAACCACTCGAAGAGCGAACCGGTGCACTTCATGCAGATCTGGATCGCACCGTCGACAAAAGGCGCCGAGCCGCGGTATCAGCAGAAGCATTTTTCGGCGGAAGACAAGCGCGGCAACCTGCGCCTGATCATCTCGCCGGACGGCGCGAACGATTCGCTCGAAGTGCGTCAGGATGCGCGCGTGTATGCAGGGCTTTTTGATGGCGTCGAGACCGCGCGGCTCGAACTCCCGGCCGACCGCTTCGCGTACATACATGTGGCGCGCGGCAGCGTGACGGTGAACGGCACGCGGCTGACGGCAGGCGACGGCGCGCGGGTGCGTCATGAAACGGCGCTGACATTCGCGCACGGCGACAATGCAGAAGTACTGGTGTTCGACCTGCGTCCGAACGAAGAATCCGGCCTGTGGTCCTGATCGATTGCTACAAGGAGAATGACGATGTTGAACGAACTGATTGATCGCAACCGGGACGGCCTGATTCTGGTCGCACGGGTCCTGCTGATGGTGCTGTTCCTGCTGTTCGGCTGGAGCAAGCTGACGAACTTCGGCGGTACGGTCGGCTATATGGCGTCGCTGGGGGCGCCTGCGCCGATGCTCTCGGCGGTCATTGCCGTGGCCATGGAAGTGTTCGTGGCGATTGCGCTGATTCTGGGCATCTTTACGCGGCCGCTGGCGTTGCTGTTCGTGCTGTACACGTTCGGCACCGCGCTCATTGGCCACCACTACTGGACGATGGAAGGCGCCGAGCACATGGGCAACATGATCAACTTCTACAAGAACATCAGCATCATGGGCGGCTTGCTGCTCCTCGCGGTGACCGGTCCGGGCAAGTACGCGATCATGAAGAAGTGAGCGGCCAGGCTTGATTCTGGTAGCTCAACAGGACAAAGGGACGCGCGTTCTCACAAACGGCGTCCCTTTTCTGTTGACCTTGTGCGGATGGGATTGAGCGCTGCGTTCAGGCCAATCGCATCGTTCGCCGGTACGCCGTGGGCGTCGCACCCAGCGCCGCGCGAAAACGGTGGCTCAGGTGGCTCGAATTCGCGTAGCCGCTTTGCAGCGCGACCTGGTCGAGCGGCAACGCCGTCGTGCGCAACAGTTCGCGCGCGCGGTCGAGCCGCTGCTGCGCGATCCATGCAGCCGGCGGCAGGCCAAACGACGTGCGGAACATGCGCGCCAGATGGAATTCCGACAGGCACGCGACGTCGGCCAGATCGCCGAGCGTCAGCGAAGCCGTCAGGTTCGCCGCGATGTAGTCGCGCAAACGACGACGCGTCGCCACCGACAACCCGCCCTTGTGCGCGACGTCCGTCCGCTGCACCGATTGGGCCTTCAGCAGCAGGCTCAGCACATCGTGAGCGGCTTCGTTCGCGCGCAGACGCCCGTCCGGGTCGTCCCACAGCTCGTTGGCAAGTGTCTGGCACCGTTGCGCGATTTCGGCATGCTCGAAATACGTGCGGTCGGCGAGCGTCAGTTCGCGCGGCTCGCGATCGAGCTCCTGCACGGCACGGCGCGTGAAATGCTCCGGCAGGAAATACAGATGCATGAAGTGCATGTGCCCGCGCACCCACCAGCGCGATTCGTGGTCGCCCGGCAGCGCGCAAAGCCGGCTGGGCGCGCCGTACAGGCCCGGCATCTTCTGACGTTCCGTGCGGTAGCCGCCGTTCAGATAGCACGACAGCGTGTGGTGGCCAGGCTGGTCGTAGATCGTTTCGGCTTCTTCGGTATCGCGCCGCCAGATCGCGACGGCCAGCTGGTCGCCAAGCCATGCGAACTTCTCCAGCGTCGCGTTCGCTTCGCCCAGCGTGCGACACACCGAGTGCAGCCCGAAGGGCGTCCCGGCAGGGTCGAACACAGGAACAGGCGGATTCGGATTCACAGGCTGGGGCATCGCGCTGGGCAGGAAAGATGGATGAAGTATACGGGCAACGTCCCGCCGCCGCTGGCCGTGACCGGAAAAGTGCGCAATCCTGGACAAGTCGCGCGACGCCCGCGCATGCATAGTCGGGCTCCTGAGTTTCTCGCTGGTTCGTCCATACGCTTATGAATTCGCTTCTTTATGCCGTGACCGTGCTGATCTGGGGCACCACGTGGATCGCCATCAAATGGCAACTGGGCGTCACGCCGCCGCCGGTTTCGATCGCGCTGCGTTTCTGGCTCGCCGCGCTTGTGCTGTTCGCGATCGTGCGCCTGATGCGTCGCCCGGTGTGGCCGCCGCGCACGGCCTGGCGCTTTCTGGCGGCGCAGGGCCTTGCGCTCTTCTGCGTCAACTTCCTGTGCTTCTACTACGCGGAGCAGGTGGTGCCGAGCGGGCTCGTTGCCGTGGTGTTTTCGACGGCGCCGTTACTGAACTCGATCAATGGCCGCCTTTTCATGGGCCGCAAGCTGCAGCCGACGGCGATCGTCGGTGCGCTGCTCGGGCTCGGTGGCATCGCGTGCCTTTTCGAGCAGCAGATGGCCCTTCACGCCGGCGACATCGCCATGTGGCGCGGGCTCGGCATCGCATTTCTCGGCACGATGTGCTTTTCGGCGGGCAATCTGCTGTCGAGCCGGATGCAGGGCATGGGCCTTCATCCGCTGGCGACGAACGGCTGGGCGATGCTGATTGGCGCGAGCGTGCTGACGCTCGGGAGTCTCGCCGCCGGTCTGCCGTTCGCGCTGGAACCGGGGCCACGCTATCTCGGCGCGCTCGTGTATCTCGCGATCCCGGGATCGGTCATCGGCTTTACCGCGTATCTGACGCTCGTCGGTCGCATCGGGCCGGAACGGGCCGCGTATTGCACCGTGCTGTTCCCGATCGTCGCGCTTGCGCTCTCGACGGTGTTCGAAGGCTACCAGTGGTCGGCGCTGGCGGTGATCGGCCTGGTTCTGGTAGTCGCCGGCAATCTCGTCGCATTCGATATGACGCGCCGGCTTTTCGCCAGACGCACCGCTGCGAAGCGGGCGGCCTGAGTCGCCGCGCAGCCCGCAGGCTCTACTTCAGATCCTTGACGAGCGAAGCACGAATGCCCGGCTCGATCGTGTGAAGCGGCACCGGATAATTCCGATGATCGCTGCCGATAGAGAGCGCCGCGCCGTCGCGCAGGCGCGACTTCATCGAAGGCGTCAGCTCGAAGCGCACGAAATGCACCGCGGACGTCTTGTCTGCGTTATCGCGCTCCAGGTCTTCGTCGGCGATGGCGTAGACCGGCGCTTCGCCCTCGACCTGCACGAACACGCGGTCTTCGATACCGATCAGCCGCGCTAGCGCCGCGTGTCGTTCGATTTCGTTTTCATACTCGATCTGCATCGTCGCTTTCAGATTGCTTCCGTCGGGCACGAGCGGCAGATACGCGTCGAGTTCAGCCTGGATGCCCTCTTCATCGAAAATCTTCTCGATGTGGAGCATTTCCTGAATCTGGTAGCGGATCGTCGTTTCGTCCTCGAACAGGAACGTCACGTGATTGCCGAGCGGAACGGTGCGCGTTTTCTTGTGCTCGATGACCTGCGCACGCATCGCCTTGCGCGACTTCGCGTACGTTTCCAGCGAAAGCAACGAATTCCGGGCGATGCTCATGGCGTGCCTCACTTTGTCGATATCAGATGCCGTACGCCTTGCGCAGCAGCGTCAGCGGATGGGCGAGTTCGGCGTGCCGCAAGCCGTTTTCGTCGATGCCCTGTTCGATGTGATGCCCTGCCAGCTGGCAGTCCGACGAGATGTAATCCGGCTCGGGCTGCGCCATCGCCTTGAAGACCGGCGTGCCGATCCTCATCGCCATCGCGTGAAATTCCTTCTTCACGCCGAAGGTGCCCGCATGGCCCGAGCAGCGCTCCACCACGCTGACCTTCGTGTCCGGCACGAGCGACAGTGTCTCGAACGTCTTGCGCCCAATGTTCTGCACGCGCGCATGACAGGGCACGTGATACGACACCTTGCCGAGCGCGGTCCTGAAATCGGTTTTCAGCAGGCCATCGCGATGTCGCGAAACGAAGTACTCGAACGGGTCCCAGAACGCTTCGCTGACGGCACGCACGGTTTCGTCGTCGGGAAACATCAGCGGCAGTTCGTGCTTGTACATCAGCACGCAACTCGGAATCGCGCCGATGATCGCGTAGCCCTCGCGCGCGTATTGGGCGAGCACGGGCATGTTCTTCTCCTTCTTGTCCGCGACACCCTGCAGGTTGCCCTGCTCGAGCAGCGGCATGCCGCAGCATGCTTCGCTTTTGACGAGCTCATAAGGAATATCGTTGTGCGCGAGCACGGCAAGCAGATCGTGACCAATGCCCGGTTCGTTGAAATTCACATAACAGGTCGCGTAAATCGCGACCTTGCCGGGCGTGCGCTCGCCGTCCCGAACCGGCGGTTGCGCAGACTTGCGGGCCGCACTGCGAAACTTGCGCCCCGCGAAATCGGGCAGCCAGGCGTCCTTGTCGACGCCAAGCGCCTTTTCCATCACGCCGCGCGCCACCGACGTGTGATTCACCGCGTTCACCGTCTGCGTGACAACGGGAATGCCGGCCAGATGACCCAGCGCATCGGTATTCGACAGGAATCTGTCGCGTAACGGTACGTCGCCGCGCCGGTAATCGACCGCCTTGGCACGCAACATCAGATGCGGAAAATCGACGTTCCACGGATGCGGCGGCACGTACGGGCATTTGGTCATGTAGCAGAGGTCGCACAGGTAACACTGATCGACGACCTTGCCGAATTCGCGCGTGTCGACGTCGTGCGCTTCGCCGCTGTCGGTTTCGTCGACGAGATCGAACAGCGTGGGAAATGCACCGCACAAGGACACGCAGCGACGACATCCTGCGCAGATGTCGAAGACGCGCGTCAACTCCTTGTCCAGCAACGCCTGATCGTAAAACCCGTCCGAGCGCCAGTCGAGCGGATGTCGTGTGGGTGCCTCCAGACTGCCTTCTTTATGGGGCATGGCGTCGGGCTCCTGCGAAAGCAATGCGATCGGACGAAGCAACGCCGCGCCGCGCACCTTGCATTGCGCGCGCGCATCCCGTGCGCACGCAATGCGCACGCGCGGGTGGACGTGCTTCAGTGGCGCCGGTTCAGACCAGCAACGGCCTGTCAGTCAACGAGTGCCTCGAGTGCCTTCGTATAGCGGTTCGCGTGGCTACGCTCGGCCTTGGCGAGCGTTTCGAACCAGTTCGCGATTTCATCGAAGCCTTCTTCGCGCGCCGCCTTGGCCATGCCCGGATACATATCGGTGTATTCGTGCGTTTCGCCGGCAATTGCCGCCTGCAGATTCTGACGCGACGAACCGAACGGCAAACCCGTCGCCGGATCGCCGGTGGCTTCGAGATATTCGAGGTGGCCGTGTGCGTGGCCGGTTTCGCCTTCGGCCGTCGAGCGGAACAACGCGGCGACATCGTTCTGTCCCTCGACGTCCGCCTTGGCTGCGAAATATAGGTATCGACGGTTCGCCTGAGATTCGCCGGCGAACGCGGCTTTCAGATTTTCTTCGGTTCTGGAGCCCTTGAGCTGTGACATCTGATGCCTCCAATCCGTGCCTGTATTGTGGGTGCGCGCTGGACATGGGTATGTCTCTGTACGCGCTTCGGGCGCACGCGCCGACGCCGCACGTCGGAGTGTGCCTGTTTAAATCTAGAAGCTATGCGTGCCCTTCCCCAATTGTGTTTTTCAATGCAGGCGATAGTCGGACACTGCGGTTTTTACGCGTTTCCCATGTTCCGGGACGGCATTTTTTGCAGCTTGAGCATTTCGTAACAAGTACCGGACGCAATTCGCGGGAACGTCTTGCTAAAGCATTGCTCCGACCTAGACTGGAATGCATCCAGCGCCATTACGTCGTCTTTCGTCCGGAGCCCTTATGCGCCTTACGATTTTGATCAACGGGTCGGATCCCAGCGTGAACCACGATTACGCTGTGCTCTGGCTCGACACCGAGCAGCATCGATGGTCCAGGGAATCACATCAAGGCATCGACTTTCCCGCATGGGGAGAAGTGCATGACGTCGATGGCGTCACCATGCTGTGCGCGCCGCGCGACGACGCGCCCCTTTGCACGTTGCGCGGCCTGCATGTCGATCGCAAGCAACGCGTGAGCGCCGCGCAGGGTTCGGCGGCGTGGTCGTCGTCGGCCCATGCACCGATGAACGGCTACTGGCGGCTGCAGGCCGTCGACCGCCAGCCTGTGCACGCCGAGCACGGCGTGTTCGACAGCTAATGCCCACAGACGCGGTGCCGGTATCCGGCACCGCGTCGCGCACCCCAACCAGCCAGTCAGCAAAGTGGCAGGCGATCGCCTGAAAAGTCGACCGTTGCAAACACTACGCGCTGTTCGCGCCGATCACAGGCTTGCGCATTACGCGGCGATCAACGAACCACACGAGTATCAACGTCACCCCGAGCAGCGGAAATAGCGCACCCGCAATGCCGAGGCCAACGACCCACGCGCGCATCGGCGGCTCGAACGCCGGCTGCGGCGGAGCGCGCAGTGCGCCATCTGGGCGCCGTCGCCACCACATCCAGAAGCCTGTGCCCGCCAGCGTCGCGAGACTCATCGAAATCACCGCGCACACGATCTGATTGGCCAGCCCGAAATAGCGGCCCATGTGCAACGATGTGCCGTACGAAACCGCTTTGCCCGCTACGCCGTAATCGTCGTAGCCGATGTCCTTCAACACGCCGCCCGAATACTGGTCGATGTGCAGTGTGCGTTCCGCTTTGGGATCGGCCGGAAACGACGACACCGTGAACACACCCGCCGGCGACTTCGGCAGCACGATCTGGTAGCCGCTCCTGACGCCATGCGTAGCGGCGATCGCAACCACGTAATCGATATCGATGGCGGCTGTGCCCGGCGCCGGCTCGCCGCCAGGTTGCTGCGGCACGCGCATTTCACCGACGGCCCACGGCGTCTGCCGCAGCGGCAGGTCGTCCATGACCATGCCAGGCATGGAATCGTCGCCCGGCGCTGCCGGTTGTGCGTGGTGTGCGTGCGACGCGGCTGCATCGTCTGACCCTGCCGATGCACGCGGCTTCGACTGGACTTTCGGATCACCCCACACGCCAGCAGGCGAACCGATATGCGCTTCGGTCGTCAGTATCTTGAACTGCCTGCCCCAGAATCCGCTCCACGGCAGCCCCGTCAGCACAAACGCCAGCGCGCCGAGCGCAAACCAGATTCCGATTGCCGCATGCAACTCTTTCCACCACGTGCGGCCCGAGGCCGCCCGTCGCGGCATGAGGATCGCCCCCCGTGTGCCCTGCCGGTGCGGCCACCACAGCGCGACACCCGTGCCGATCATGACGAGCGTCCAGCACGCGGCGAGCTCCATCAGCAGTTCGCCTGTTTTGCCGATCAGCAGCTTGCGATGCACCATCCGTATCTGCTGCATGAATCGTCCTTCGACACTCAGTGTCCCGAGCACGGTGCCGTCGTACGGATCGAGGTACATGCTTTCGCTACCGGCTTCCGGCAGACGCACGACAAACTCCGCGCTCTTCGTGCGATCGGTGTTGATGGACGCGGTCGTCACCGTCGCGCCCTTCGGCGCCGCCTGTTGCGCGCGCAGAAGTAACGATTGCCACGACATCCGGTCGTGGCCCCGGTCCTGCACCTTCAGCAGCCCGGGATACAACAGTGGCTCGATCTGCGGCTGAAAGCAGTACACCGTGCCCGTGATCGCGAGCACGCTCAGAAACGGCATGACGAAGAGGCCCGCATAGAAATGCCAGCGCCAGAGCAGCCGGTACGTGTCGGTCGCGGCACTGCGCGTTGATGAAGTTGAAGTCATGATGTGATCCCTAGAACGCGTAGCGCATGCCGGCAAACACACTGCGGCCCGAGCCCGGATAGAAGATGGCGGTGCTGCTCGCCGTGCGCGCGTCGGCAATCGTGCTGATGTCGCTCACGTAACGTTTGTTGGTCAGATTGCGTGCATCGACGAACACCGAGACGCCGTTGCGAAAGTCCATGCCCGCCTGAACGCCGAGCAGCGTGTAGCCGGGCACGCGCAACGTGTTGGCGTCGTCGGCCCATGCGCCTGCCGGCACCCAGTCGACGCTCGTCGAAATGTGAAAGCCGTCTGGCCGCGCGTAACCCAACGTTGCGCGCAGCACGTTCACCGGCACACCCGCGATGCGGTTCGAACCGTATTGCGGATCGTCCTTGAAGCGGAAGTCGCTCAGGTTCCAGAGGCCCGACAGCATGATGCGATCGCCCGCGCCCGGGCGTGCGATGTTGCGGAAAAGATCGACCGAAGCGCCCGCCTCCAGGCCCTGAATGACTGTCCTGTCTGCATTGAACGTGGAAGCGGGAATGTCCGGGCTTGTCGTGTACTGCAACAGCTGGTCACGCACCATCGAGCGATACGCGGTGACGTCCCAGCTCACGCGATCGCGCGTACCGCGCGTGCCAAGTTCGAGCGTCCACGCATGCTGCGACGACAGCGGCGTGAAGCGCGTCGTGTTGTTGAACGTCTGCGTGAGATCGGTGAAGTCAGGAACATCCTGGCTGCGCGTGATGTCGATGAACGCCTGGATGTCGCGCTCCGGTTGCCATAGCAGGCCAATTTTCGGATTCAGGCCGTTGTACGTCTCGCTCGTCGACCGGTACGTCGGGTCGGCTGCGAGGCCGCCGTGATCGACGTACTGCCGCACATCGCGCAGCGCCTTGACACCCGCCATCAGCGCGACCGTCGGCAGGAAGAACAGGCGGTCCTCGACGTAGGCTTCGTAGTTATAGGCGCTCTGCGTGGCGTCGAGTGTCTGCGCGCCGCGCGAGCCGGACACATTGACGTACTGTCGCGCCTGCGTATTGCCGCCGAAAAAGCGCGCGCCGGCTATCACGTCGTTACGCATTCCACCGAGTTCGAGCGTCGCGGTGTAGTGCGGCGCGATGCCGTATGTCCAGCCGTCCTGGTCGATGACCTGGAAAATCGGGTGATAAAGGCTCTTGTGGATGGCCCACGTATCGATGTCGATCTGGCCGGTGTCGAGCTTCACGGTCGTGCGGTTCGCGATGCGTTCCGTGCGCGTGTCGCGTGCCTGATCTCCGGCGAGTGCGCTGGGCGCGGCTTTGGTCGGATTATTCAGCGCGTCGGAGAGCGAGAGCGTGCCGGGCAACTGCTGATCGACGATATACGCGCCGAGGTAAAAACGCGTCTCGACGCGCGGGCTGAACCGGTAGCCGACATTCGCGTTGAACTGCTCGTACTGGCCGCGTTCGTGCTGACGGAAGCCATCGGCGTGATCGACCGTGAACGTGCCGATGAAATCGAGCGGCCCCACGACGCGCGAAAGCTGCGCGCTACCGCGCACCGTGCCGTAGCTGCCGCCTTCGAGCCGCACGATGTTCGGCGCGACTGCTGTGTATGCCGTCGGCGTCAGGAAATCGATCGCGCCGCCGAGCGTCGACGACCCGTAAGCGAGACCGTTGCCGCCCTTGTAGACCTCCGTGGATTGCAGCGCGAGCGGGTCGATCTGATAGTAGTCGCCGCTGCCATCGGCGAGATTGGTCGGGATGCCGTCCTGCAGGATCTCGAGTCCGCGGGTGTGGTACGAACGCGCAATGCCCGAGCCGCGTATCGACAGGCGCAACTCCTGCCCGTAGCGACTTTGTACGAATACGCCTGGCACGTCCTTGAGGACGTCACGCAATGTGAATGCGTAGGTGTTCGCATAGCTTTCGCTATCGACGAAACCCACGGAGCCGACCGTGCCGTCGAGCGCGCGCTTCTGCTCGCTGGTGGATGAAGACGTCAATGAACGCTCGACGGCGCCGCGCACGATAACGGCCGGCAACGTGCTGCCGGTCTCGGCATTCGCGGGATCGACGGTCTGCGCGAACGCATGGCTCGCGAACAGTGCGGCCACGCCGGAAAGCGCGCCACGGCGTCTGGATAGCTGGAACATGATGGTGTGTCTCGTGAACGGGATGTCAGTTGCCCGGTGGCGCACGTTGCCCACACTCGATCGGAAGCGCGTGCAGGGCGGTGCCACGGATGAACAGGCGGCCGCTGTCCTTGCAGACGAGCGGTACTGCTGATGTCAGGAGACGGCGAGCGGTGGGGCGCGGGGACGCGCGAGCGAAAAACGCGCCAGCCTGTGAAATGACGCGATGGCGCGCGCCGCCTCGCACGCATGCGCAGGCGGCGGCAGCCACGCCGCGACCGCAGCGCTGGCAAGTGGCGGATGATGCGCGAACAGGTTGCAGTAGCCGCACGACTTTGTGTGATGGTCGTGCGGCGTCGAACGGTCCTGCGTCTCCCCCGTTGACGCGACCGCCGGATGGGCAGAACAGATCGCCGAAAAAGACGATGGCACGCCATCCTGCGCCGAGGCCGGCAGCAGTTGTGTCACCACGGGCGCGAGCAGCGCAAGCCAGATCGCGAACAGGCCGGACCAGGCAGTCAGCGCAACGCGTCGGGCGCGAGCGCGACTCATGGACGGTAAAGCACCACGCGCGACGACGTCGCTTCGCGTGCTGAACAAATACGCATGTTTATTCCTCGATGACCGGATTACGGCTGCACGCTCACGGCAGTTCGGACGAACGCGTGAACGCATCACGATGCACGACGTGCATCACAGTCAGCCAGCAGGGATCAGGAGGCGAACGGCGGCGCGCGAGGCTGCGCGGAAGTGAGGGGAAGGACGCGCTGCAGGTGCTCGAAGCGCGTCATCGCGCGATGCTGGATCACCCAGACACTCGCTTCGAACGAGATCATGGCCGTGGGCAGCACAGGCGCGTGAGCAAGGAGATTGCAGTATCCGCAGGCCTGCAGATGCGACATCGTCGTGTGCGATGCGGACTTGTTGCCGCCATCATCCGGCGATGTCTGCGACTGCGCGGAGCAGTACACAGACAGCATGTCATCCACGCGCGAGCTGGCCGCCATCGCCTGCGAGATCGTCGGCGCGAGCGTGGCCATCAGGATTGCGAGCAATCCGAGGATACAGCCGATCTTCTGAAGACCTGCGCGCAACATGCTGGAGCGGGATATAAGGTGTCAGCGGAAAGTAAGCGCGGATTATGCCATGCACCTGCCGCGCCAGTCATTCAGGCGGTCATAAGGCGTGCATGCGGACATCGCCATGTCTGCCCGCGCGTGGTCCTGACTGACGCTTACGTGCTCAATACGGTGTAGAGACCCGGAACCGCTCGTTCCAGTTGTCGACGTACGCTCTCACGATCCTGTCGTCGCCGCGCACGAGGAAGCCGTTTTCGGCGTTGCGCTCTTCGGCGGAACGCGTGAAGTTGAACGAGCCGGTGAAAACACTCGCGTTGTCGAACACCATGATCTTGTTGTGCGCGATGGCCGGTTTCGTGTCGATCACAACCGGAATACCCGCATTGCGCAGGAACGTCGCGCTCGAATAGCGCTGCGAAACCTGGCTCTTGTCGAGAATGACGCGAACGTCCACGCCGCGATCTTTGGCGCGCTTGACAGCCGCAGCGATCGGCGCACTCGTGAACGAGTAGGCCTGGATCAGCAGCGTGCGCCGCGTGTTGTTGATTTCGTCGACGAGAAGATCCTGGCAGCTTGCGCCGTTCGGCACAAAACAGACCTTGTACGACGCGCCCGACGCAAATGGCACAGCAGGACCCGTGCGCGAAAAAATCTGCTTGCTCCACGTGGACAGCGAAGTATCCGCGTGGACGGTGGACATTGAAAACGCCAGGGCAGCGACGGCAAGAATACGTAAAAGCATGCGAGGGTTCTGACTGGAAAGTGCCGTTCGGAGAAGCGCAAAAGTATATCGGTATAGCTATGTCTTCGCGACCTTTTCGGCGACGTGAAGGGAGGCGGCGGGCGTGGCGGCCGATCACACGTACGCGCAGTTACGCGTGATCTTTCTGCATCTGGCAGTGCAATCCGCCGTTACGTTTTGTCACCAGAAGCACGTCAACTTGCGTCATCGACATCGCGTTAAACCGGCAGCGCTGACCACTTACCCGGCGCGATAAAAGGAGTCACACAATGAAGACCATTTTCGCTGCGCTTGCTTCCGCCCTGCTCGTTTCGACGGCATTTGCCCAGACCGCTGCGCCCGCTTCGGCGCCTGCCGGAAACGAGGCGCATCTGAAGGCATCGACGGCAGGCGGTCTGAAAGCCGACACCACCGCCGACAGCAAGACGTCCGGTGCGGCGCCGTCGGCACACCATGCGTCGGGCACGAAGACACACGCGAAGATTGCGCACAAGAAGCCCTCGCCGGATGCGAAGGTGGCAAAGGTGGCCAAAACCACAGGCGGCTCCGATAAAACCGCAGACGCTACGCAGGCGAAAGCCGACAACAAGGCCGAGACGACCAAAACCCAATAACGTCATCGGCCAGACGTCTTTCGCTGCGCCGAATAAAACGGAAGACGTCCTTCATGGGCGAGTCGCGAGACTCGCCCTTTTTGTTGATGTGTAGCGCGTGCGCGGTGTGCGCCGCGAATGCCGCCGCTTCGCCGCCAGTCGAGGAAAGACTCGAATTCATGGATTGGCTTCCGTGCGAAATTGTCGGCTACCCTGAGGTTTGAAATCACCTTGCGGGCAATTGTGCAGGCTTCGATCCGGGGACGTTATTCATGAGAACACTGACTGAACAGTTGACGCAGTACGCGGCGTATCATCGCGACCGCCGCAATATCGCCACGCACTTCGTCGGCATTCCGATGATCGTGCTGGCCGTTGCCGTGCTGCTGAGCCGGCCCGCGTTCAGCGTCGCTGCCCTGCCGTTTCCGATCTCACCGGCATGCGTGCTGGTCGTCGTGATGACGCTTTACTATCTCGTGCTCGACGTGCCGCTCGGCATTACGATGGCCGTCATCCTTGCGCTGTGCGTCGCCGCCGGCCAGTCGCTCGCGGCGCTATCCACGCTGACGTGGCTCGTTGCTGGCGCGGGCCTCTTCGTGATCGGCTGGGTGTTCCAGTTTGTCGGCCATGTTGCGTATGAACATCGCAAACCGGCGTTCGTCGACGACCTGATCGGACTCGCCATCGGCCCGCTCTTCGTGCTCGCCGAGGCACTGTTCGGCCTCGGCTGGCGCCCGGCACTGCGCGAAGCCATCGAAGCGCAGGTCGGCGGGACGCGCGTCAATCCCGCCGCGCCGGTCCCGGCGCAGCGGCGTTAGCGCGGCGCGAAGCGCACGAGGCGCACGCCGTGCAGCGCCGTCAGCGCGACGGCGATCCAGATCGGCCCATAGGTGGCGAGTTGCGCGGCCGAAAGCGTCTCGCCCAGCAGCGTCACCGATACGATCACGAGCAGTACCGGTTCGACGTAGCCAAGAATGCCGAAGAGCGCCATCGGCAGCAGCCGGCTCGCTTTCAGATAGGAAGCCAGCGCGACGGTGCTGAGCGCGCCGAGTCCCGGCAGCAGCAAAAACCACATGTCGTAGCGGCCGGCGAGCCATGCGAGCGAGCCGCCAGTCACGACAAACGCAATCGCGACAGGAAACAGCAGCGACACTTCAACCGCAAATGCAGTCAGCGAATCGGCGTTTATCTTGCGGCGCAGCACGAAATACGGCGGATAGCCGAGCGCGACGAGCAACGTCGGCCATGAAAATGCGCGCGTCATCCAGAGTTCGTGCGCAACGCCCAGCGCCGCGCAGGCGACAGCGAGCCATTGCAGCCCGTCCAGACGCTCGTGGTAGTAAAAACGCCCGACAAGCACCATGATCAGCGGCAACAGGAAGTAGCCAAGCGACACCTCAAGCATGCGGCCATGTAACGGCGCCCACAGGAAAACCCACAACTGCAGACCGAGCAGTCCGGCGCTCACCACCAGCGCGAAGCCGATGCGCGGCTGTCTGATCGTGCGGAGCGCGAGTTCGCGTAGCGCCGGCAGCCTGCCCCTCAGCGCGATCAAAAGCAGCGCGCCGGGCACGGTCCAGATGATTCGCCACGCAAAGATATCGAGGCCCGTGAGCGGCGCGAGCAGCTTTGCATACGCCGAAAGCAGCGCGAACAGCGCCGACGCACCCACGGACAACGCGATTCCGCGTCCCGGTTCATACTGGTTCATCGATCCGCCGTCCGCGGGTTCGCGTTCAGGCCGCGCCCGAGGGCGGCATCTTTCATTTTCATCACAGGGATTCGTGGAGGCGAGCGGCGTCTCGCAACAGGGTCGACTGTCACCGCCGCGTAAAAGCAAGCCCGCATTCTAGACGCAGACGCTGCGGCACGATCAACGCATTTATTCCGTGCGCATCGGCGACTGATGGACTAGAACGTAACTTCATCCGTCTGCAGCAGTACCAGGATGTCCTTTCGCGTCGAACCGTTTCGCGCCCGCGACAAGCGCGATTCTTGCTTCAACGCAGGTCTTTGCCTTCGTCAGCGCGGACGCGTCGTCCGCCAGTTCGCAGCGCGTGTCACCGATGCGCGCCCACCCGCACGGCCAGCAGCCACCACCGAAATGAGGAACACTGCATGACTCAGCCTGCGCTATTGCAAGAAGTGACACCCGGGTTTGCCGTCGATATCCGCGCCGGCCTCACCAAGGCGCCGCAAAAGGAATTGCCGTCGAAATATCTCTACGACGAAGTGGGCTCAGCGCTCTTTGAAGTGATCACCGCGCTGCCCGAATACGGCGTCACGCGCTCGGAAGAGCGCCTGCTGGCGCGCCACGCGACCGATATCGTCGCGCAGCTTTCCCCTGACGTAACCGTTGCCGAACTCGGCAGCGGCAGCGGCCGCAAGACCCGTCGAATTCTTGAGGCCCTGTGTAAAAAACACCCCACTTCTTACTGTCCGATTGAAATTTCGCGCACCGCCTTGCAATTGTGCCGCCGCGAGCTGGGCGATATCGAACGAATTTCGATCGTCGGCTATGAGAAGGATTATCTGGCGGGTCTCGCGGAAGTCAGCGAAAAGCGGCCCGACGGCGAGCAGTTGCTGGTGCTGTTTCTGGGTAGCACGATCGGCAATTTCGGGCGGCTCGCGGCAACGCGATTTCTGCGCGACATCCGCATGATGCTGAAGCCCGGCGACGCGCTGCTGCTCGGCACCGACCTCGACAAGCCAGTGCCGACGCTCGTCGCCGCGTACGACGACCCGATCGGCGTGACCGCCGCGTTCAACCTGAACCTGCTCGCGCGGATCAACCGCGAACTGGGCGGCGATTTCCCGCTCGATGCATTCGAACACGTCGCGCGCTTCAATCCGGAAGTGCGCAGCATCGAAATGCACCTGCGCGCGAAACGGCGTGTGACCGCACATGTGGCGGCCGCACGGCTCACGGTGACGCTGGAGGAAGGCGAAACGATCTGGACAGAAAGCAGCCACAAATATCGCGCCGAGGAAGTCGGGCCGATTGCCGGCGATGCGGGCTTCGCGTGCGCGCATCAATGGATCGAACGCGATTGGGGCTTTGCGGAAAGTCTGCTGGTAGCGCGTTAAATCTAGCGTGGGTGTCAGGCGTGGCGCCCAGCGTGCGCGCCATACCGAATGGCTCGCGCGCGCATTTAGTGCTGCTCGAAGCGCTCGTAGCGTTTTTCCGTCGCCCGCTCTTCGCCGATGACCTCGGTCACGCGCGCCGAGGGCGGACCGTGACGCAGCCACGACAGCATCCGGTCCACCTGATTGGCCGAGCCCTGAAGCATGGCTTCCACCGATCCATTGTCGAGATTCGCGACCCAGCCCCGGATGCCAAGCGCATGCGCCTGACGCACCGTCGCATGCCGAAAGCCGACGCCCTGCACCATGCCGCGCACGCGCACGTAATACGTTTCGATTCGTGAATCCAGATCTGGCGCTGTCATGCCGGCTTCTCCTGACTATCTTTTCAAGCCGGCATTCTAGTCGCCCCGCCGGATTGATGCTCGACTCGAACCGCATCGCAGACGCGCGCCGGTGACCGCTTCGCGCGCTCCACGTACAATCCGTCGACCATTCAACCGGCGCAGCCCGCTTTCGCACCCCTGTGCGTACGAAATGCCGCGCGCCATGCAGGGAAATCGAACGGATGACCGATCAGAATCGCGATCTGTTGCTCGTCACTGGCGCCTCCGGCTTTGTCGGATCGGCGGTGGCGCGCATTGCGCAGCAGAAGGGTTTTGCCGTGCGCGTGCTCGTGCGCGCCACGAGTCCGCGACGCAATGTCGAAGCGCTCGACGCCGAAATCGTCGTGGGCGACATGCGCGACGAAGCTTCGATGCGTGCGGCGCTGCGCGGCGTGCGCTACCTCTTTCACGTGGCCGCCGACTATCGCCTGTGGGCGCCGGACCCGCTCGACATCGAGCGCTCGAACCTCGAAGGTACTGAGGCGACCATGCGCGCGGCGCTCGCCGAAGGCGTCGAGCGGATCGTGTACACGAGCAGCGTGGCCACGCTGAAAGTGACGAGTTCCGGCCAGTCCGCCGATGAAACCTCGCCGCTCACGCCCGACAAGGCGATCGGCGTGTACAAGCGCAGCAAGGTGCTGGCCGAACGCGCGGTGGAACGCATGATCGCGCAGGACAGGCTGCCTGCCGTCATCGTCAATCCATCGACGCCGATCGGCCCGCGCGACGTCAAGCCGACGCCAACCGGGCGCATCATCGTCGAAGCAGCGCTCGGCAAGATTCCGGCGTTCGTGGATACCGGCCTGAATCTCGTGCACGTCGACGACGTCGCCGCCGGGCATTTTCTGGCGCTGGAACGCGGCAAGATCGGCGAGCGCTACATTCTGGGCGGCGAAAACCTGCCGCTGCAGCAGATGCTCGCCGACATCGCGAATCTGACCGGCCGCAAACCGCCCACGATCGCGCTGCCGCGCTGGCCGCTGTATCCGCTCGCGGTCGGTGCGGAAGCAATCGCGAAGTTCACGAAGCGCGAGCCGTTCGTCACGGTCGACGGCTTGAAGATGTCGAAGAACAAGATGTACTTCACCTCGGCGAAAGCGGAACGCGAACTCGGCTATCGCGCGCGCCCGTATCGCGAAGGCCTCTCCGACGCACTGCAATGGTTCCGTGAAGCGGGCTACCTGAAGGCGTGAGCGCTGTCGTCGCACGGCATGCACATGCACTTTGTTACAACGTCGGCCGTCCGGCATCCGTTCCATGCCGCGCGCAGCGGTTAAAATCGCCGGTCTTACCAGAGAAAGTCTCGCATGAATCTTCAAGAACAGATTGGCGCGCTTGAATTGAGCGTCGATCAGCTCAATCAGCTCATCCAGGTCGCGCTCGCACCGAAGGCCACGTCCACGCCCGCGGCAGAAGCAGCGTCGGAGGCAGAGGCGAATGTCGCCGTGCCGGCCGAAGCCGCTGAACCGGCCGCGCCCGTTGCAGACGAAAAACCGACGCTCAGCATCGCCCGTCCGGCGCAGAACGAAATCACGATGACGATCGGCGGCCAGACCGTCTCGCTGCATCCCGAGCAGGTCGGTCAACTGATCGAGGAACTGGCGAACGCGCGCGCATCGATGACGCCCGAGCCGCCAGGCGGCCTGCCGACCGGCTGGCGTTTCGTATCGACAAAGAATCCGGTGATGGCCGCGCAGAAGCAGTCAAACGGCGACCGGCTGCTGGTGCTGCGTCACACCGGCCACGGCTGGGTGCCGTTCACGTTCTCGCCGGAAATGGTCGTTCAGATGTACGCGATGCTGACGCAGCGCTGAAAGGCAGCGCATGGCGCGCCGCCCGTGAAATCCCCGGCCTTGACGCTTTAACGCTCCTGCACCGGCGCCTGAACGCGCGCCTTCCACTGACCGCCCTTGCCGCGCCAGTAGCGCACTGCCGAAGCGAACGTCGCGCCGACATAGAACAGCGCAACGAGCGGCAGGAACGGCGCCCACAGCGGCGAGCGACCGTAATACTGGAGCATCGGCGCGTACGCGCAGCACATCAGCGCCCAGGCGAGCCATGCCGGCCAGCCGAGCGGGCCGAGCACGAGCGCCACGACGGGCGGAACCAGATAGATGATCGTCATGCCCGCGAGCGTCCCGGCGAGCAGCCAGCCGTTGTAGCGCAACTGCGTGAATGCCGTGCGCGCGATCATGTTCCAGATGTCCTTCCAGCTGTCGTATGGTCGCAATGAAATACTGCGGGCCGCGACGTCCAGCCGGATCGGATGGCGGCCTTCGCCGCGATGCTTGATACGCGCCGCAAGGCTGCAATCGTCGATCAGTTCGGCGCGGATCGATTCGATGCCGCCCGCTTCCTCGAGCGCGGTGCGGCGCACGAGCATGCAGCCGCCGGCCGCCGCCGCCGTCTTGTGGCGCGGATTGTTGACCCACGCGAACGGGTAGAGCTTCGCGAAAAAGAAGACGAACGCCGGAATCAGCGCCTTTTCCCAGAAGGAATCGCAGCGCAGACGGACCATCAGCGAGACGAGATCGCGCTTTTCTTCCTCGGCGCGCACGACGAGCTGCGTCACGGCCTCGGGCGGATGGCCGATGTCGGCGTCGGTGAGCAGCAGGAAGTCGGCGGGAAAGCCGAGCGTCTTGACGGCCTCGATGCCTTGCGACTGCGCCCACACCTTGCCCGACCAGCCCGGCGGAAGCGGTTTTGCGCCAAGGACGGTCAGCCGGTCGGCACATTGCAGCTGGAGCGCGGCTGCGCGGGCGGCATCGGCGGTGCCGTCGGTGCTGTGGTCGTCGACGACGATCACGTGAAACGCGCCCGCGTAATCCTGTCCCAGCAGCGAAGCGACTGCTCGCGCGATCACGTCCGCCTCGTTGCGGGCCGGCACAACCGCAGCGACGGCGGGCCAGCCTTCGCTGCCGCGTGGTTTCGCGGCCAGCGGCGCAGCGGGACGCGTGCGCCAGAACCCGCCGCGCGCGAGCAGCAGCACCCCCCAGATCAACAGGGAAAGACAGGAAAGTGCAAACAGAATCAGGATCATGCGTTGCCCTCAACCGACAGGTCTCGCACGGAAACGGCCAACCGCTACGCCCGGCACGGCAGTGCGCGTACGATACAAACGCGCACAAATCCGGGGCAATCGGTCTTCATCCCGCGCGCCTTGAAATGCATCCGGTGATCCGGACAGTGACGCGGCCGCTCGAGCAACATGCCCCGGCAAATGGAGCCGTGAGGAGCGGGTACCGCAAGGCCCGATAGTTTAAGGGTTCCGCGCCGGCCGTGCAGCGAGTCATTATTGCCGTAGCGTTTGTGGTATCGGATATGTCCTGGAAAGCACGTCTTGCTCGATAGCGTTAGAATGCGCGTTTGGTTTTCGGTGTGCCGGCTTTTGTCGGACCAAATACACCATCTAATATGATGTCGCGGCGATAAGGTCGTTTTTACCGACTTCTTCGAAACCCGCGTCAGTCGGAGTTCGCCAGCCTATGCGAGTCATCCTTGCTCAACCCCGCGGCTTTTGTGCGGGTGTTGTTCGCGCGATTGAGATTGTCGATCGCGCTTTGCAACAACACGGGGCGCCCGTTTATGTGCGCCACGAAATTGTCCATAACCGTCACGTGGTGGATAACCTGCGCCAGAAAGGTGCCCGTTTCGTCGAAGAACTCGACGAAGTGCCGCACGGCGCCGTGGCGATTTTCAGCGCACACGGTGTCGCCCAGACCGTCGAGCGTGATGCGGAGCAACGCGGCCTCGACGTGCTCGACGCGACCTGCCCGCTTGTCACGAAAGTGCACGTTCAGGGCCGTCAATACGTCGGCGCGGGCCGCACGCTGATTTTGATCGGGCATGCTGGACACCCGGAAGTCGAAGGGACGATCGGGCAGATTCCCGGCAAGGTGCTGCTGGTCCAGAGCGAAGCCGAAGTCGCCACGCTCGACCTGCCGCTCGACACGCCGCTCGCGTACGTCACGCAGACCACGCTTTCGGTCGACGACACGCGCGGCATCATCGATGCGCTGTTGCGCCGTTTCAGCGACATCGTCGGCCCGGATACGCGCGACATCTGTTACGCGACGCAAAACCGCCAGGCCGCAGTACGCGATCTGTGCACGCAGGTCGATGTGCTGCTGGTCGTCGGTGCGACGAACAGTTCGAACTCGAACCGTCTGCGCGAGATCGGCAGCGAAACCAACGTGCCGAGCTACCTCGTCGCCGATGGTTCCGAAGTGCGGCCGGAGTGGTTTGCGAATGCGCAGACCGTCGGCATCACGGCGGGCGCTTCCGCGCCGGAAGAAATGGTTGAAAACGTGATCGATGCGCTGCGCGCATTGGGGTCCGTCGAAGTCACGACGATGGCGGGCCGGGAAGAAAAAGTCGAATTCAAGTTGCCGTCAAAGCTGATGCAACCACTCGCTGCACGCGAAGTTTAAGGAGGACGTTTTGTCTATTCCGTTTCTGCAAAAATTCCGGGTCGGCGCATACATCATGCGTCAGCATCTTTCTGGCAACAAACGCTACCCGCTCGCGCTGATGCTGGAACCGCTGTTCCGCTGCAATCTCGCGTGTAATGGCTGCGGCAAGATCGATTATCCGGACCCCATCCTGAACCAGCGTCTTTCGCTCGAGGAATGCCTTGGCGCCGTCGATGAATGTGGCGCGCCGGTGGTTTCCATTGCAGGCGGCGAGCCGCTGCTGCACAAGGAAATGCCGCAGATCGTCAAGGGCATCATGGCGCGCAAGAAGTTCGTGTACCTGTGCACGAACGCGCTCCTGATGGAAAAGAAGATGGACGATTACGAGCCGAATCCGTACTTCGTCTGGTCGGTCCACCTCGACGGCGACAAGGAAGCGCACGACCATTCCGTTTCGCAGGATGGCGTGTACGAAAAGGCCGTCGCTGCGATCAAGGAAGCGAAGCGCCGTGGTTTCCGCGTCAACATCAACTGCACGCTGTTCAACGACGCCGTGCCGGAACGCGTCGCTGCGTTCTTCGATACGCTTGGCCCGATGGGCGTCGACGGCATCACGGTGTCGCCGGGTTACGCGTATGAACGCGCGCCGGACCAGCAGCACTTCCTGAATCGCGACAAGACCAAGCACCTGTTCCGCGAAATCTTCAAGCGCGGCAACAACGGCAAGAACTGGTCGTTCAGCCAGTCGAGCATGTTCCTCGACTTCCTGGCCGGCAATCAGACGTACGAATGCACGCCGTGGGGCAACCCGGCGCGCACGGTGTTCGGCTGGCAGAAGCCGTGTTATCTGGTCGGCGAAGGTTACGTGAAGACCTTCAAGGAACTGATGGACACCACGCAGTGGGAAAACTACGGCACCGGCAACTACGAAAAGTGCGCCGACTGCATGGTTCACTGCGGCTTCGAAGCCACGGCGGTGATGGATACCGTCACGCATCCGCTGAAGGCACTGAAGGTCGCGATTTCCGGCCCGAAGACGACCGGCGCGTTCGCGAAGGACATTCCTCTGGACAAGCAGCGTCCGGCCGAATTCGTGTTCTCGCGTCACGTCGAGATCAAGCTGGAAGAGATCGGCCGTGCGGGCAAGGGCAAGAAGGTGGAGCGCGCCGCGACGGCAGCCTGAACGTCGCGCGGGGTCTCCCGCCTGAACTGAAATGAAAAGAGCGCAACGGTTTAACCCGTTGCGCTCTTTTTACATCTGGAGAAATCTGGAGACAGGCGCCGGCCCGGATCAGCCCGCGCCACGTGCATTGTGCGCGACCATGAACTTGATGAGCCCGTCGATGCCGCCTTTGGCGAGCTGATCGGCGAACTGCGTCTGGTACACCTGGATCAGCCAGGCGCCCATCATGTTGATGTCGTAGATCTTCCATCCGCTGGGGGTCCGTTCCAGCCGGTAGCCGACGGCATCGTCGCCGCCGTTGCTGATGACGTGCGACTGCACGACGGCGTCCTTGTCGCCTGCGGCGGCGGTGGACGGCAGGAAGTTGAACTTGACGTCCTGGTCACGCAACTGCGACAGCGAGGCCGCATAGGTGCCCACCAGCAGTTTCTGGAACTGCTCGTACAGCTGCTTCTGCTGTTCGGGCGTTGCGGTTGTCCACGCCTTGCCGACGGCGATGCGGGTCGTGCGCTGGAAGTTCGTGGAAGGCACGAAGTGCGTCTCGACGACCTGGGTAATCTTGCCCATGTCGCCGCCACGCGCCTGCGGATCGGCCTTCATCGCGTTGACCGTGCCTTCGACGGCAGCCTTCACGACCGCGTCAGGCGCGCTTTGTGCGAAGGCGGACGTGGACATCACAGCGGCCATGATAAATGCAGACAGATGACGTTTCATACGATGTTCAGGACGCTGGAGAAAATGATCCGTTGAACCCACGGCGAGGCACCTTTGAGGGTCAGTATACCGATTTTGCCTGTGCAGTCCTGACTTCATTGGCACGCGTTAGGCCGCTGCGTCGGTATACTTGTGCCCTTCCGCCGAATACGCCATTAACGACAGGGGCTCTCCCACCTGTATGCTGAAGTTATCCATCGTCCGCCTCGTTGCGTGGTCGGTGCGCTATGCCCTGCCGGTCATCGCACTCTCGATCCTGCTCGCCATCGCAAGCGGCATCTACGTCGCGCATCACTTCAAGATCAATACGGACATCAGCCGTCTGGTCGAAACCGACACGCAATGGTCCGGCCTCGAAAACGCGATGGATGCGGCCTTCCCTGACCGCGGACAGACCGTTCTCGTCGTGGTCGAAGCCCGCGCGCCGGAATTCGCCGATGCCGCCGCGCGCGATCTCACCGCCGCGCTGCAGAAGCAGTCGAAGGAATTCGTCGCGGTGTCGCAGCCGGCGGCCGGGCCGTTCTTCGAGCACAACGGGCTGCTGTTCCTGCCGTTGAGCGAGGTTCAGTCGACCACCACGCAGCTCGCGAAGGCGCGTCCGCTCATCAATTCGCTCGCCCACGATCCAGGCCTGACGGGCCTCGCCGGCGTGCTGACCACGAGCCTGCTGCTGCCGCTGCAGATCGGCCAGGTCAAGCTCGGCGACATGAGCCATCTGCTCTCGCAGAGCGCAACCGTGCTCGATGGCGTCCTCGCCGGCCAGCCGTCGGTGTTCTCGTGGCGCGGGCTGGTGGACAAGGACGCGGCCAAAGAACCTGCGCGCGCCTTCGTCACGGTGCAGCCGGTTGTCGATTTCGGCGCGCTGGAACCCGGCGCGCGCGCCTCCGCGGAGATCCGCGCGACTGCCGCCTCGCTGCATCTGGACACGCAGTACGGCGCCACCGTCCGTCTCACCGGCGAACAGCCGCTCGCGGACGAAGAATTTGCGTCGGTGCAGGACGGCGCCGTCGTGAACGGCATCGGCAGCGTGATCGTCGTGCTGGTGATTCTCTGGCTCGCGTTGCGCTCGAAACGGCTGATCGTGGCCGTCTTCATCACGCTCTTCGTCGGCCTCGCAATTACGGCCGCGCTCGGCCTGATGATGGTCGACGCGCTCAACATGATCTCGGTCGCGTTCATGGTGCTGTTCGTCGGGCTGGGGGTCGACTTCGGCGTGCAGTTCGGTGTGAAGTACCGCGAGGAGCGTCACCGCGATGACCGCCTGCCCGCTGCGCTCCTGAACACGGCGCACAGCATCGGCGTGCCTCTCACGCTCGCCGCCGTGGCCGTCGCCGAGAGCTTCTTCTCGTTCCTGCCGACGGCCTATCGCGGCGTGTCGGAACTCGGGAAAATCGCGGGCGTCGGCATGTTCGTCGCGTATTTCACGAACATGACGCTGCTGCCGGCACTCCTCAAGGTGTTCGCGCCGCTCGGCGAACCCGTGTCGCCCGGATTCCGGCAACTTGCGCCGGTCGACGATTTTCTCGACCGCAACCGCAAGCCCGTCCTGATCGGGACGCTGATCGTCATCGTCGGCGCGTTACCGTTGCTCCTGCACCTGCGCTTCGACTTCAATCCGCTGCATCTGAAGGACCCGCACACGGAATCGATGGCGACACTGCTCTCGCTGCAGGACGCGCCCGAAGCGTCGGTCAACAACGTGCATGTGCTTGCGCCGTCGCTCGCGGCAGCGGACACGATGGCGACGAAACTGTCGGCCTTGCCGGAAGTCGGCCGCGTGACGACGCTCGACACCTTCGTCCCCGCCGACCAGCCGCAGAAACTCGAAGCGATCGCAAGCGCCGCGCAGCAACTGCTGCCCGCGCTCACGCAAACGCCCGCGCCGCCTTCGACGGATGCGAACCGCGTCGCTGCGCTCAAGCGCACCGCCAGTCAGCTCGCGCTCGCCGCCGAAGACCATCCGGGTCCGGGCGCCGCCGAAGCGCAGCATCTGTCGGTCACGCTGACGAAGCTCGCCACCGCCGATGCCGCGACGCGTGATCGTGCCGAACGCGCAATGTCCGCGCCGCTGAAGATCGCGCTCGGCCAGCTGACGGCCTTGCTGCAGCCCACGCCGGTCACGCGTGAAACCGTGCCGCCGCAGATTGCGCGGAACTGGCTATCGGCCGACGGCCACGCGCTCGTCGACATTTCGCCGAAGGTGGCGCCCGGCGCCGATCCCGGCGACGACGTGACGCTGGCCCGCTTCGCGCACGCCGTCAAAAAGGCCGAACCCGGCGCGATTGGCGGCCCGATCTCCATCCTGCATTCCGCCGACACGATCATCAAGGCGTTCCTGCAGGCCGCCGGCTGGGCCGTGCTGTCGATCACGATCCTGCTCTGGATCACGCTGCGCCGTTTTGGCGACGTGCTGCGCACGATGATTCCGCTGCTCGTTTCGGCGGTGGTCACGCTCGAACTGTGCGTCGTGTTCAACATGCCGCTCAACTTCGCGAATATCATCGCGCTGCCGCTGATGCTGGGCGTGGGTGTCGCGTTCAAGATCTACTTCGTGATGGCCTGGCGAAACGGCCAGACCGGGCTCCTGCAATCGAGCCTGACGCACGCCGTGATGTTCAGCGCCGCGACCACGGCGACGGCGTTCGGGAGCCTCTGGCTGTCGCATCATCCGGGCACGTCGAGCATGGGAAAACTGCTCGCTCTGTCGCTCTTCTGCACGCTTGTCGGCGCTGTGGTATTTCAACCTGTACTGATGGGAAAACCGCGCCCCAGGCGCGCCACAAAGAAACTCCACGGGATTGACGGATGAAGATGCAAACCTCCGCGCTGACGCTGGCCGTCGCGTGTGCGCTCAGCGCCTGTGCAACGGGTCCTGACCGCAAGCCCGGCGATCCGCTGGAGCCGATGAACCGGGCCGTCTTCAAGTTCAACGATTCGCTCGATACCTACGTCGCGCAACCGATCGCGAAGGGTTACCAGAAGGTCACGCCGAGCCCGTTGCGGACAGCCATCAGCAACTTCTTCTCGAATCTCGGCGATCTGGACAATGCGGCGAACAACCTGTTGCAGTTGAACATCACGGACGCGACCCAGGACATCATGCGCTTCGCGTTCAACTCGACCTTCGGCCTCTTTGGGCTGCTGGACTGGGCGACGCCGGCCGGTCTGCCGAAGCATCATCAGGATTTCGGGCTGACGCTCGGCTACTGGGGTGTGCCGACAGGACCGTATCTGGTGCTGCCGCTGTTCGGGCCGAGTTCGTTCCGCGACAGCCTCTCGCTCGCGGTCGATTACCGCCTGAATCCGCTGAGCTACGCCGAGCCGGCCGTGCGCAATCCGATGTACCTGTTGCAGTTCGTCAGCAAGCGCGCCGACCTGCTGGGCGCAACCGACCTGCTTTCGCAGGCGGCGCTCGACAAGTATTCTTTCGTCCGCGACGCCTACACGCAGCAACGCATCTCGCTGCTGCGCGCGGCGGGCGCGGTGGGTACGTCGCCGAATGCGTTGCCGGACTACGGCGAACCGGACGATTCCGGTGCAGCGCCGCCTTCGGGGGCATCAGGCGCGGCGCCTGGCGGCGTGCCCGACTACTCCGATCCGGGCGAAGGCGCCCAGGGTCCGGCTACGCCGGCACCCGCTTCCGGCACGCAGCCCAACGCGCCGTCGGATGCGCCGAACTACACCGATCCGGGCGAAGCGCCCGCTTCGGGCGCTTCTGGCTCGACTCCGCCTGCCGACAGCAAGGTGCCCGAAATCGCACCCCTGCCCAAACCGAACGCGCAGTAAGCCGCGCGTTGTGCGAGCTGCAACGCAAACAGCCCGACAGGTTTTGTGTACCTGTCGGGCTGTTTTCTTGTGGGTCGCGAATCAGGCGTTACGGACGTTCACGTCGTGCCCGCGCCTTCGTTCGCACTCAGTGCATCGTATCGGCTTCGACGCGTTCGAGCACGTTCTCGCCGGAGACCGCATTCTGTGCCGGTGCCTGCCCTGCCGGGCGCGAAGTGTCGCGATAACGGGCGAAAGCTTCGTCGGCGTAGCGAATCTGCGTGCGGCCGTGCGGTGCGGGATCGCCCTTCTCGTCGAGATTTACGAACACCATCTTTTCCACGGTCAGAATGCTCTTGCGCGTGATCTTGTTGCGAACCTCGGCACGCAGCGTAATCGACGTCCGGCCGAAGTGCGTAGCGGTCATGCCAAGTTCGATGATGTCGCCCTGACGCGCCGAGCTGACGAAGTTGATCTCCGACATGAATTTCGTGACGACGCGCTGGTTGTCCAGCTGGCAGATCGCGTAAATGGCTGCTTCTTCGTCGATCCAGCGCAGCAGGCTGCCGCCGAAAAGTGTGCCGTTCGGATTCAGGTCTTCAGGCTTGACCCATTTTCTGGTGTGGAAATTCATGGCGGATCCCGTCCTTCTGCTGTTCTGGTCTTCGGTGCTGCGGCCAGCTAAGGGTTAACACTGATCATTGTAACAGAGAGATCAGGGTTTTCCCTTGCATTTCAAGAGGAGGCAATCGAATCGAAAGGGCCGACCGCGCTAACGGCGACGGTCCAGGCGGGAACTCAGGCCGCGCGTAACGCGCCGGCCGTGCCGAGCGCATGGCGCGCCCGGACCAGCGACTGGCGGGCCGCACGCGCGTCCGCCGCCACCTGGAGCAGCGCGCCCAGTTGCGATGGCTGCCGGAGCAGTTCGCGCAGGATCGGTGCGATCGCCGTCTGTCCGTCGTCGCGCAGGCCGGCGGTTGCGGCCGAGGGCAAAGTGCGCCACGCCGGATCGACGATCGCGCGGCAAACGGCGAACGGCACGCCGTTCGCCGCGGCGATGGCGCCCGCGATATGCGATTCCATATCGACGGCGAGCGCACCGGTGGCGCGATGGAGCGCGAGCTTGTCCTGCGCGCTGACGAGCGGCGCGACAACCGCCGCCTGAACGCCCCGGCGCAGCCGCGCACTCAACGACGATGCGCCGATCGCGAGTGCAAGCCGCCCCGACCAGTCGACGTCCGTCTCGACCCGCCCGAACGGCCCTTCGACTGCGTCCGCGACGATCACGGTGCCGGGTTCGAGGTCCGGGGCGAGACCGCCGGCGGTGCCGAAACTGAGAATGCCGCTGCAACCCCGCGCCACGGCGGCGCTAAGCGCGCGTTCGAGCAGATCGGCGCGCGCCGCGAAGATGACCTCGACGCCCTCACCGCGCGCGATGCGCGCCTCGAACGCCATGCCGGCCACAACGATCACCGGCAATGCATCGCGGCCTGTCTGCGCGTTGCGCGACACCGCCATCACATGCCAACCGTGACACGCGTGCCGCCAGTGCGCCGCAGCGAGCGATAGCGCGCGAGCGCCCACAGCGGGAAGAACTTGCGATAGCCGTGGTAGCGCAGATAAAACACGCGCGGGAAGCCTGTCGCGGTGAAGCGGGTTTCGTCCCACAGGCCGTGATCGCGCTGCTCGCGTTGCAGATAGTCGATGCCGCGTGCAACCGCCGGATGATCGACCGCGCCGGCCGCCATCAGGCCCATCAGTGCCCATGCAGTCTGCGACGCCGTGCTCGGCGCCTGTTCATAGCCACGGTATTCGAGCTTGTAGCTGGTGCCGTCTTCGCCCCAGCCGCCGTCTTCGTTCTGGATTTTCACGAGCCACTGCACCGCGCGTGCGATCCGCACGTCGTCGTGCTTGATGCCGGCTGCGTTCAGCGCACAGAGCGCGGTCCACGTGCCGTAGATGTAGTTCATGCCCCAGCGGCCGTACCAGCTGCCGTCGGACATCTGTTCCTTCAGGATGTAGTCGTATGCGCGCTTCGACGGTTCGCTTGTGGACGGCATTTCGCCGAGTTGCGCGAGCATCGAGAGGCAGCGGCCCGACACGTCCGACGTCGGCGGATCGAGCAGCGCACCGTGGTCGGAGAACGGAATGTTGTTCAGGTAGTACTGCGTGTTTTCCGGCTCGAATGCGCCCCACCCGCCGTCGCTGCTCTGCATGCCGACGACCCACTCGCGGGCACGCGCAATCGCCGTGCTGTCGACGTTCGACTGCGTGACCGCCGCCGCACGATGCATCGCCATTGCGACCACGGCCGTATCGTCGACGTCCGGGTAATGCGGATTCGCGTACTGGAATGCCCAGCCGCCTGGCCGCACATCCGCGCGACGCGAAGTCCAGTCGCCGCGCACATCGAGAATCTGCAGCGGGCGCAGCCATTCGAGACCTCGCACCGCAGCTTCCTCCGCACGGGTGTCGCCGGTTTCGAGCAGCGCATGCGCCGCAAGCGACGTATCCCATACCGGCGACAGACACGGCTGGCAATACGCCTCGTCGTCGTGAATGACGAGCAACTTTTCAATCGAGCGACGCGCAATCGCGCGGTTCGGATGATCCGCCGGATAGCCGAGCACGTCGTACATCATGACGGCGTTGGCCATCGCCGGAAAAATCGCGCCGAGGCCGTCTTCGCCGTTAAGCCGCTCGTCGACGAACGCCACCGCCGCGTTCACCGCGCGCTGACGCAGCGTCTTCGGGAACAGGCCGTCGATGGCGCGCAATACGCCGTCCACGCCGCGAAAGAAGCTGAACCAGCCCTTGTGCTGATGCGGCGCACGCGGCGAGAGGCCAGTCGTGACGGGCGCACCGCGGAACAGTTCGTCGATCCGCACGCCGCGCGGGTTGCGCGCAACCGGACGCTTCGCGTTCAGCACCAGCAGCGGCACGATGACCGTGCGCGCCCAGTACGACACCTTCGACAGATGGAACGGAAACCACTGGGGCAGCAGCGTGATTTCAACCGGCATCATCGGCACTGCGTACCACGTTACGACACCGAAGAGCGCGAGCAGGATGCGTGTGAACACGTTCGACGCTTCCGCGCCGCCGTGGGCGAGAATCGCCTCGCGGGCACGGCGCATGTGCGGCGCGTCTTCCGGGTCGCCGATCATTTTCAGCGCGAAGTACGCCTTCACACTTGCGCTGACGTCGAGCGCGCCGTCGGTGAAGAGCGGCCAGCCGCCGTCCGCCAGCTGGATGCGGCGCAGATAGCGGCCGATCTTCTGTTCGAGCTCCGGGTTCGCTTCTTCGCCCAGGTAGTGAACGAGCAGGATGTATTCGGCGGGAATCGTGGCGTCGGCTTCGAGTTCGTAGACCCAGTGGCCGTCGGCGCGCTGGTCGGCGAGGATCGCATCGGTCGCGCGCACGATGGCGCTGTCGAGCAGGTCTCGCGACGCGTCTTGCGGCGCGACTGCGGGCACGGTGGTGTCGACGGTATCAGCAGCGGTCGAAGCAGGGATTGCAGCGGGCGTCTCGCCATCCATCGGCGGAATCTGGGATAAATCGTTCATCGGCGTTCCATCGGTTCATTCAGAAGCAGGTCCGCGGCCTTCTGGCCGGAGCGGATTGCTCCTTCGATCGTCGCGGGCAGGCCGGTGGCCGTCCAGTCTCCCGCGAGCATGAGGTTGTTCCAGCGTGTGCGCGTGGCAGGGCGCAGCATTTCCTGGTCAGGCTGCGCGGCGAACGTCGCGCGTTCTTCCATCACGACCTGACTAACCGGCATCGGCTCAGCCGGCAGGCCGGCCGCATGGGCGACATCGGCCCACACCGTCTTCACGAGTTCTTCCTGTGGCATGCCGGTCAGACGGTCGGCGCCGTAGATCGTGACCGACAGCCGGCCGTCGAACGCAAAGAGCCACTCGGCGGTCGAGCCGATGAGGCCCATCACCGGCGGCAGGCCAAACGGCGGCTCGACGGCGAAGTGCACATTGATGATTGCGCTGAAGCGCTGTGGCGCCTGCAGACCGGGTACGATCGACTGCGCAACGTTCGGCGGCACGGCGAGCACCATGCCCTCGTTTGCGCCCAATGCGATGCTTTCGTCCGCGAAATGCAGCGACGCGACGCGTCCGGATTCCGAAAACGTCAGATCGTTGAGCCGCGAGCCGAGCTTGATCTGCGCGCCGCCGTGCTGGAGCAGGCGCAACGCCGGATCGACGAACGCGCTGCCAAGCCCGTTGCGCGCAACGAGCGGCCGGCAGGCCTGGCCGCCTGCGGCAAACGTCTCGCGCGCCACGGCGCCCGCCAGCTGCGCGGTCGCTTCGCGCGCTTCCCCGTTCATCACGGCATGAAACAGCGGGCCGAGCAGCCGGTCCCACAACATACCGTTGCAGCGCATGGTCTGCGCCATCGAGCGGCCGGGCTTCGCGAACAGCAACGGCAGCATCGAGAAATAATCCGCCCAGTTCGTATTCGGCACGCGGGCGCTCGAATCGAACACCCACAGCGGCAGCGGTCCGGGCGAAACCTTGACGGTCCAGCGCTCGCTGGAGGCGAGATCCATGAACGGAAACTCAGGGTCCGCCGGGCCGACCAGTTCGTCTGCGGCGCCGATTGCGCGTGCGTAAGCGAGCGTTGCCTGATTGCCGGAGAAAATCAGATGGTTGCCCGTGTCGATCGTCGCGCCCAGCGTCCGGTCGTAGTACGAACGGCACCGTCCGCCTGCCTGCGTGGCGGCTTCATGCAGCACGACCTGCGCGCCGCGGCGCTGCAGTTGCACCGCAGCTGCGAGGCCGGCAACGCCCGCGCCGATCACGTGGACAAGTTTGACCATCAGAACAGCGCGTAGCGGGCGACGATCCACAGGAGCCGCGCGCGCGGCTTGGTGACTTTCGTGCGCGGGATGTCAAAACCACGGTCGACGGTGCGCTCGAGCAGGCACCGGTAGACGCCGGACATGATGCGCGGCGCGCGCACTTCGCGACGCGGTTGCGCATCCATGATTTCGTCGGACTTCGCGAAGTGGGCCCGTGCCCGCGCCACGAGCGCGGCGCAGACGCGCGGCAGCGACGGGTCGTCAGCGATCGCGTCGGGGTCGGTGGTCGCGATGCCTTCGCGCGCGAGCAGTTCGCGCGGCAGATAGCAGCGGTGAATGCCGGCGTCTTCGTCGATATCGCGCAGGATGTTCGTGAGCTGCAGTGCACGGCCGAGATGATGCGCGAGCTCGCGGCCCGGCGCTTCCTGCATCCCGAATATCCTCACCGACAGACGGCCCGCCGCGCTTGCGACGCGGTCGCAGTACAGGTCCAGCGTGGCTTCGTCGGGCGCGCAGATGTCTTCGGCGGCGTCCATCGCCATGCCGTTGATCATCTCGTGAAAATCTTCGCGCTGCAGGTTGAAGGTGTGAATGTGGCGGGTCAGCGCGCGCAACGAAGCGCGCGGCGTGCCCGCGTAGCACGCGTCGATGTCGGCGCGCCAGCACTCCAGCGCGGCAGCACGTTCGACACGTGGCATGTCGCTGTCGGCGATGTCATCGACCGCGCGACAGAAAGCGTAGACCTGATACATCGCGTCGCGCTGCGCAGCCGGCAGGATGCGCATGGCGAGATAGAACGAGCTGCCGGAGGTTACGGCTGCTGCGTCGGTTTCTGTATCGTCCACGACAAGATTGGAAACGGCCAAGACGATCTCCGCTGAGGCGCCCGCAGTTTGAGGCCAGGTGGCCGGACGCAGGGCATGTCGTCCGCGCGCGCGGACACGCGCGAAACACTCCGGCTGGGATGCCGGAAACGACGAAAAGTATAACAATCTTTGGCCTTCACCGCTGAAAACGCATCGGCAACGCGGGACGGCGTAACAATGCCGCCGAAAAAGGCAGCTTGCGGCTGCGCGTTCCGGCAATGCGCCGCTTCATCGTGACGCTGAAAAACGCCTCTTCGACGTCATGCACCCCCGTAAAAGGTCGTCGAAGGAAAGCGCGAAATTCCACCCTGAAAAGGCAATTGCACTGAATAAGGACCACGCGAATCCGCCTGCTGAATTCCGTCTGAAAAAGATGGCGCTTCATTTAAGACTGGTCTTATTCAGCTGCTTTCGACGGTTGCCTAAACTGATCTTATTGAGATGCCGCAAATCTTTGCGGCGCACGCCAGGCAACGATTACGCAGCTTATCGAGACACAGAAAGTGTCTCGCTCCGGTAATCGCTGCGGGTTGCCGGTCGAATCACGTTCGCGTTAATCAACACGACTTCATTTCCCCGGCTCATTGCATCGGCGGCGGTCTGGCTACGTCTGCCGGTTTAACCGTGATCTTTCGGGAAATATCATGAAACGCACAATCCGCTTCACCGCTTTGTCACTCATGCTGATGGGTTTCACGTGCGGGGCTCTGGCCGCGCAACGCCCCTACAGCCCACTGCAATCGATTGAACAGTCGTGGATCACCGCAAGCGTCCAGCGGAGCGACTCGCCGCTTGGCTCGCTGATCGAGGCGTCGTTCATCGGTTTCACGCCGGACGGCGCGAGCCGTCCGAAGCCACGTCTGCTGATCGCGGCGCCAGCGCCAGAGCAGCTGGTGGTACGGATCGCAGGCCTCAGTGAATGAACGCGCTGGTCAGTTGAACGCGACCGAGCGGTTGCGTCCCTGCCGCTTCGCGCTGTAGAGCGCGGCGTCGGCTTCGTTGATCAGCACTTCGTAGGCCGGCACGCCGGTACGCGCGCACGCGCCGCCGACGCTCGCCGTCACGGGCACGAGCGTGCCCTGGACATCGATGGCGGTGTCGCCGATCTTGCGGCGGATTTTTTCGGCGACCTGCATGGCGTCTTCGAGCGGCGTGCAGGGCAGCAGCAGCGCGAATTCCTCGCCGCCAAAGCGGCCGAACGTATCCTGCACCCGCACGACTTCCGCGACACGCTGCGCCATCACGCGCAATACCGTGTCGCCCACCACGTGGCCAAACTTGTCGTTGATCTTCTTGAAGTGGTCGAGGTCGAAGAGCAGCACCGACAGGTCGCCGCCGTAGCGCTGCCAGCGCGTATATTCGTCGCGCAGCCGCGATTCGAAATAGCGCCGGTTCGCGATGCCGGTGAGACCGTCGCGGTCGGCATATTCCTGCAGCTTCGCGACCGCTTCCTCACGCTCGCGCTGCACGATGCTCACGGCCGTCACGTCAGAAATCGTCACGCAGACAGCCACGACTTCACGGTCGCGCGTGAGCGGCATGAAGGTGCAATCCTGCTGCATGTAATCGACGCCGCCGGTGATCGGCCGGTCATGGTCGAACTTGAAGAGATACGGTCGTTGCTCCCAGGAGCTGAACGCGAAGCTGCCCAGCTGGAACACGCTTTCGAGCTTGCGTGTGAGCCACACGCGCGGCAATTCCGGAAAGCTTGCGAAAATCGACCTGCCGACCACCTGTTCCGCGGACAGGCCGCTGTGGTCGTGCATGAACCGGTTCCACATCAGCACGTTCATTTCGCGATCGAGCACGAAGATGCCGAAGCCAACGCGCTCGACAACCAGATCGCTCAAGGACGCGGACGTTTCACTCATAGGCTGGACAGCAGCGCATCGAGCGCCTCATTCATGTGACGGATCGACTCTTCGGCCATCAGCATCACCAGGTGGGCGCGAAAGCTCTGGTCTTCCAGCGCGAAATTCACTTCGACCAGCAGCGCGACTTCCCATGCGAGCACCTTCGGCTGGAACACGTCGTCGAGCGACATGGATGCGCCCAGCAGTCCCGGCGCCGAAAACACCGGCGTGCGGCCCAGCTGGTCGAGAATGCACGACACACAGGCGCCCGTCAGCACGTTCGCCACGTCGTAAATCAGCTCTTCCTGCGAAATGCTGTCGTACGCCGAGCCGACGTACGGGTCGTTCACGAGCGCACACAGTTGCGCGATGCTGCCGCTACGGCAGATCACCAGCGCCTCACCCTTGATGTCGGAGCGAAAGCCCTGACGCACCGCGGTGACGGCCTCGTTGATGCCCGTCATCTCGCGCAGCGCGGCGGCGGCCTCGCACACATCGACCACGCGCACGCGCGGCACCGACAACTCGATAAACGTATCGAGCAGCGTCGCGAGACGGGTCGCGGCCTGACCCATGGCGAGGTTGGCGACCTCCTGCAGCGCGTCGCGCTGGTCTTCGTTCAGGGCTGGCTCAGACATACAACCCGTACTCCTTGAGGATGGGCAGTACCGCCTCGGGCGTCACCGGCTTGGCAACGAATGCAATGGCGCCGAGCGTGCGCACCCGCGCCTGCGCCATCGGCTGAACATCGGCGGACACGACGATCACAAACGTATTCAGATCCTCGTGCTGCAGCGCTTCGAGCACCTGAAAGCCCGTCATGTCGGGCATCGTCAGATCGAGGAACATGACGGAAGCCTTGCCCGCCCGGTACAGCTCGAGCGCCTCGACGCCGTTCGATGCGTAGGCGATATCGACGTCCCAGTCCTGCGGCAGGGCTTTGGTCAGCACCTTGCGGGCCAGCAGGGAATCGTCGGCAATCACAATAGGCAAGGACATGGCGGCGGTAGGCAGTCAAAAGACGTTATAGGCTCAATCGGGTTAACGGCAGCGTGACGCCGTTCTTGAGCCGCTGGACCGGCCATGCGGGTAAACAGGCTGAAAAGGGATCGTACGAAGGTGACTCCGCCGCGCCGCGAAGCGCGGCGTGCGGAAAGCAGGCGCTCGCACGGCAAGGTGCGTGAACGCGAAAGACGACGCCAGAATCCGACATGGTGCAAGCCTACCCCGTACGTAAACAGCGCAGAAGTAGACAACCTCTCGACCTGAGACCTGGTGCCCCCGCGCCCGCATCCGCGGACGGCCCCGGCAGGCATGTAACGCACTGTCTGGACGAGCCCCGCGGCAGATACGTCCGGTCATGGCGGACGCATTAATTGTCGTAGGAATGATTCTTGAATTAATTCCGCGAAAAAGCAACGCGTCAAAATCGGATGACTTGACGAAATCCACCCAACAATCACTTTGCACGGCATAAATATTCCCCTGAATCGGCAAATAGTCCTACATTTATACTTTTGTGTACGTTTGCGCTTCTGGATTCGTCGCTGATTGGGGCCACCTCGCGAAAAAATCGCTCGAAACCCGGTATGAGCGGGAAAGCCCTTTTCATTGTGCAGGGCGCAATCCGGGGCTGACGTTCTTCTCGTTTATGATGTCGGCACACGGTGTCCCTGTTTTCCGACGTTTCCAGCCTGACGACGATGAACCCTGAACGGCCCGACCTGCCCCGGGCGAGCCGCGCGCCTGCCAGCCGGCAAGACGAACCCCTGTTTCCGGCTGCGCCTCCCGAACATCATTTCGCGATGCGGCGCCTGACGCTGATCGCGCTTCTCATTGCGGCCGTCGTGCTGCCGTGCATCTACGTGGCGACGATGGCATGGAGCGATCTGAAGGCGCGCGAATCCGATGCGACCGATGTCACGCTGCGTACCGTGCGCGTCGCCGAAGAGCACGCGCTGAAAGTCTTCGACATGAACGAGGCGCTCGACGCGCGCGTCGTCGATCTCGTGAACGGACTCGACGACGCGGGCATCCGCGATCGCGAAGAGGACATTCACGAGAAGCTGCGCACGATGGGCGGCGGATACCCGCAGGTTGCGGCTGTGTCGATCTTCAACCGCACGGGCGAGTTGCTGGTGAGCAGCCGGTTCTTTCCGGCGCCGGCCGTTTCGATCGCGGGCCGCGAGGATTTCACCGGCGTGCGCGACAACAAGGTGCTGGAACACGTCTCGAAGGTGATGATCGGCCATGTCGCGGGTGAAATGGTGTTCAACACCGGCGTCGCGCGTCACGACACCAGCGGCGCATTTGCGGGCGTCGTCTCGGTGGCACTGCGGCCGAATTACTTCAACGCGTTCTACCGCGAGCTGCTCGGCGGGGAAGATGCGCCGATGACGCTCGGCCTCACCCGCGCCGACGGCGCCGCGCTCGCACAATATCCGCAACGGCCGCGCGAGCCCGCGCTTGCGCAGCCGCGCACGCCTTTCACGGATGCGCTCGCGGAAGGCCGGCGCGCAGGCGTCGTCAAGATGCGCGGCGCGGACGGCGACGGCGTGATCCTCGCGTTCCGCCGCATCGGTTCGTATCCGGTGTACGTATCGTGCGGCTATCGCACGTCGGCGATCTGGGCAGGCTGGTATCGCCATCTGAGCCTGCTGATTCTCTCGATGTTCACGCCCTCGATCGTGCTGTGGGGCGTGATCTGGCTTTCGCTCAAGCGCCTCAGCGCGGAAGAGGAAGCGTGGGAGCGCTGGCAGGCGGAAGCGTCGATGCGCCGTTCGATCGAATCGGCGTACCGGCAGTCGCGCAAGATGGAGGCGCTCGGCAATCTGGTCGGCAGCGTCGCGCACGATTTCAACAACCTGCTGATGATCGTGTCGACCAATGTGCAGATCGCGCGACGGCGCGGCGCGCCCGGGCTCGATCGCGAACTGTCCGCCATCGAGCGTGCACTGAAGAGCGGCCAGTCGCTGACGCGGCAACTGCTCGGCGTCGCCCGCAAGCAGCCGTTGCGCAACGAAACCATCGCCGTGGAACACTGGCTGCCGGGCTGCCGCGAACTGCTGACCGCATCGCTCGGCGCGAAGGTCGCGCTCGTCGTCGACGTGAACGCGGGTGTCTGGCCTACGCGCGTCGATGTTGCCGAACTCGAACTCGCGCTCATCAACGTCGCCGTCAATGCACGCGACGCGATGCCGGGCGGCGGCCGCTTCACCGTCCGTGCGGGCAACGTCGCGTTCCGGCACGACGACGGCTTTCCCCTCACGGGCGACTTCGTGCAGATTTCCCTCGAAGACACGGGCATCGGCATGCCACCGGAAGTGCTGGCGCGCGCCTTCGAACCGCTCTTCACGACCAAGCCAAAAGGCATGGGGACGGGGCTCGGGCTACCGCAGGTGTTTGCGTTCTGCGAGCGCTCCGGCGGCCTCGCCGCTATCGACAGCGCGATCGGCGCGGGCACCTCGGTGCGTCTGTACCTGCCGCGCGCCGAGGCGGTGCCGCAGATCGCGCGCGCTGCGGAATCCGGTACGCAACACCCCGCTGCGGTGCGTCAGGGGTTACGGATTCTGCTCGTCGAGGATAACGAAGAAGTTTCCGCCGGCACCGAAGCCCTGCTGCAGATGATGGGACACGAGATCACCTGCGTCTTCAACGCCGATGCCGCGATGCGACTCCTCGGCGAGGCGCATGCGAAAACATTGCGCACCGGCGCATCGCTGCCGTTCGATCTCGTCATTTCGGACATCCACATGCCGGGCGCGATGAACGGTATCGACCTCGCCGAAGCCCTACTCGCGTTTGAGACGAAGCTGCCGGTCATTCTCGTGACCGGTTACGCCGAAGAACTGGAGCGCGCGCGTCACGTCGACGTGCGCGTGCTGTCGAAACCGTTCGACATCGCGCTGCTCGACAAGATTCTGCAGACCATTCAGGACACGCTCTCCTCTGCGCATCCTGCCGCATGATCCCCGCCGCACGGCCGCCATGTTTTGCGCAGTGCTAATTACGCTGCGGATGTAAAAAACGCGCCAGCGTTGCAGGCGGATGACGACCCGCCACCCTTCGTGATCCTCTGCGTGCCCTTTCCCACCGGGACTTTTGCCGACCCGGCATGATCGTTGCGCTACCTCCGATGATTGGACAGCGGCGCGCCACGCGTCGCACGCCCCGGCTCACCGGAGCGGTCCCGTAAAAGCGAAGGGAGGCAACCATGCGACACACCGTGATCGGATTATTCGACACCTATACCCAGGCCGAAGCCGCGCGCGACACGCTCGTGCAAACCGGCTTCGCCCGCACAGACATCGAACTGCAGGCCAATCCGGTCCCGCCGTCCGGGGCCGACATCGATCCAGCCGCGGATCCCGACGCCGGCCACGGTTTCATGGCCAACATCGAGCGGTTCCTCTCAAGCCTCTTCGCTTCGGGACCGCGCCCGGCGGACCCCGCAACGACCGCCCGTTACACCGATGCGGTACGTCGCGGCGCGGTGCTTGTCTGCGTAAACGCTGCAAGCGAGTCACATGCCGAACTCGCTGAACGCACGCTGGCGAAACTCGGCGCGATCGATATCGGCGAGCGTGCGCCCGCCTGGGATTCGCCGATGATGGATACGGCGGGGATGCGCGACCAGTCGATGCTCGACGAACTCGGCGTCGGGGCGGCAGGCGCGGTGCCGCCGCCGCTTTCGCCCGTGCCGCCGGTTTCGTCTGCGTCTGCGGACTATCCGGCCACGACGCGCCCCCTGCGTGAGCCCGTTCCGCAGGCGCCTGCGGCAGCCGAACGACCGATGCTGGATCCGCTCGGCCAGGCCGACCCGCTGGCCCGCCCGCGCGACGTCGAAGTGGAAACGGCGCGAAGGGAGTCGATGGAGCGCGCACGTGCAATGGAATCCCGCCCTGAGCCGCTACGTGGATCGCAAACGGCACGTGAACCGAGGCGCGACCCAACGCGGGAGATTGATCCGCCGCGCGTCGATCCGCTCCACCCGTTGGGCGGTGCCGACCCGTTACGCGTCGAAGCGCGCGACCACGCGCCGTTGAGCGGCACGCCTCCGAGCTATGACACGCCGGAGCCGTACGACGACGCGACGCGGGCAGTATCGACGGGTGCTGTGCCGGGGTCGGGCGCGTACATGGCGCCTGCCGCACCCTCTGTCGGGGCGGGCAGTATTGGTGCACCGGTGCCGGACGAGTTCCTCGAATATGAAGAGGACTTCCGCGGCCACTACGACGAACAGTACGCGGCCGAAGGCGCGCGCTACGAGGACTATTCAGGCGCCTATCACTACGGGGCGAAGATGGGTCAGGACGTCCGTTACCGGGACCGCCAGTGGGACGACATCGAACCCGAAGCCCGTCGCGACTGGGAAACGATGCCTCGCGGCGCTCAGGGCGATACGTGGGAACGCTTCAAGGCGGCTGTGCGTCACGGCTGGGATCGCGTGACGGGTCACCATCACGTCTAAACCTTGATGGCTTAAGTCTGCAGGTTATGTCCTGTGTGTAGTGGGACACGCGGCGCTCCATCCGGAAGCGCCGCTTTTTTTCGCTGCGCAGTCTCGCGGCGTGGCATGGATCCGTGAACTGGAACCTTAGCGCGTCCCACCGTGCGTTTTGACCCACGCGACGTACCGGTCGACAAACGACTGCAGGAATTTGCGGGTGTCGTCGTTGAGGATCTTGCCGTTTTCGTCGATCACGGCGGCGTTGTGCTTGATGAACATCTCGGGCTGGCCGAGCGTTGCGACATCGAGATAAGCGAGCACGTTGCGCAGATGCTGCTGCGCGAGCGCCGTGCCGGTCGCCCCTGGCGACGTGCCCGCGACGGCGCCCGGCTTGTTGCCCCAGGCACTGGTTCCCCACGGCCGTGAACCCCAGTCGAGCGCGTTTTTCAGGACGCCGGGCATCGACCGGTTGTACTCGGGCGTGATGAACAGCAAGCCGTCAGCCGCCTGGATCTTCTGTTTGAACTCGCGGGCTACCGGCGGGTAATCGGCGTCGTAATCCTGGCTGTACAAAGGCAATCCGCCGATGTCGACAAAGTCGAACGAAAAATCGGCCGGCGCAAGCGAGACCAGTGCTTTGGCGAGCTGTCTGTTCGTCGAATCCCGCCGCAAGCTGCCGACGATAACCGCGATGTGATAGGCCATGTTCATTTCCTCAGGTGGAGCGCACGATGCGCGAAAGGGTCTGAATGCTCAATCATAGAAGGTGAACGGGGTTGCCGCCGGCAGAAAGCCCGTGCCATGGCCTGCGGTGGATAACTCGCTGCGCATTCGAGATATCCACAGATTCGTTGAACAACCTTGTGGATAAGTGGGCGGCAAGCCTTGTCCATCAAGGAAAGTGCCCGGCATTTATTCCCGCCCGGAAAAATGCGGTAAAGATGAAACGCATTCCCGATGGGTTGGGCCATATAAAAGTGAACCCGGGCGGCCGCGAGGGCATCGAACCTTTGTGGTCCGTGATTTCTACATAAGGAGAGGGACATGACATCGAACTACGCAGGCAGGTCTCACGACGAAGCCGTTGCGGCGCGCAAACACAAGGAACAGAAAGCGCAGGAACAGGCAGGCGGCGACATGGCGGTCAAGGGCACGGAAGCCGATGCCCGGCATAGCAGCGGCGAACTCTCGGAGCGTGGCAAGGCGGTGTGGCGTCAGGGGAGCGGAATCGACGGGGGCGGCAAGCTATGACGCTTTCGTAAATCCCCGACGCGACGGGGGATGTGGCCCGAAAATCATTTGCAAGCCCGCTGTCATAAAGCTGCCCTTCACGCGACCAGAACGGGATGACCGGACCCGAGCCGCTGACCCGCGACTCGCCGAATCTCGTCCCGCCGCACGGAACCGTGCGGGAGAATGAACGGTGGGCGCGCCCGCTCCAGTCATCAAAGAATGCGGTGTGAGCGGAGCCGGAGTTCGCTTCGTGCGGTTATGCTGTCGGGCGGCTTCCCGAGCCTGTCCCGCAATTGAGCCCCCCGGGGACCCAACCGTCATCGCACACGTACACATGAACACGATTGATCTCGCCGGTCGCGACAACAGCCGTCATGCATTCACACCGACGTCCAGCCGACAACGATTGCGCTCGTGCCTCGCGCGCGCCAATGAGGCGCGCTCCGGCGCCGGGTGTGCGTGCACGCCCGTCCGGGTTCACGCGAGCGACGTTATTCGTCCGGAGCGCCACGTATGAGCGCCCCGACTCGCGCCGCTTTCGACGATCCGGTCCACCTGGCGCAACTGCGCCGCGACCTGCTGAGGTTCGCCCGACTGCAACTTCGCGATGCAGCGGCGGCGGAAGATGCCGTTCAGGAGGCGCTGGCCGCCGCCTGGACACAGGCCGACCGTTTCGAGGGCCAATCCGGCCACAAGACCTGGGTGTTTGGCATCCTGCGTCACAAGCTCGTCGACACGTTGCGCGCGCGGCACCGAACCGTGAACCTCTCGGCGCTGGAGTCCGAGCTCGACGACGAATCTGTGCTGGATCGGGAGCTGTTCAAGGAGAACGGACACTGGTCGGCGCAGGCCAAACCGCGACCGTGGCCGACGCCCGAAACCGCGTTACAGCAGCAGCAGTTCTGGGCGCTGTTCGAGATCTGCCTCGACCATTTGCCGGAGACCATCGGGCGCGTGTTCATGATGCGTGAGTTCCTTGAACTGGAGACGGCCGACATCTGCACCGAGCTTCAGATGACGGCAAATCACTGCAGCGTGCTCATCTACCGTGCGCGTCTGCGCTTGCGCACCTGCCTCAGCGAGAAAGGCTTTTCCAGCGAGGATGCCAATGGGCAAATGTAAGCACATCACGCGACTGCTGTCCGACGCGCTCGACCGCCCGCTGACAGCCGGCGAATGGATCGCCATTGGCGTGCATCTGCCGACCTGCAGCGGTTGCCGCAACTACCGGCGCCATATCGGCCTGTTACGCGCAGCGTCGCAGGAGATTAGCGGCACGGGCGGTAGCCGTGACGCCAGGGAGGAGCAATAGGCTTTTAGCTTCATCCGGCGCATTCGGGTCGAATTTTCGGCGGACTCGAAGGGATCGGAATCGGCTGGCAGCGCAATTGCGCTACGCGGTCCGACATTCGCCGCGCCGGTCAACGCTCCGACGGTGGCGTCGTGAGATAGCGGTCGAGATAACGCGCGTGCGATGCCTCGTCGACCTTCGCTTCGTGCCGCTCCGCGCGTGCTGGATGTTTTGCCAGCATCGCCTTCGGGCGATTCGGCCGCAGCTGAAAGTTGCCGCCGCAATTCGGACAGACGTTGCGTAGCACGCTCAACGCGCACACTTCGCAGAACGTACATTCGTACGTGCAGACCATCGCGTCGGTCGCGCCCGGCGGCAGCGACTTGCCGCAGCCTTCGCAAGAGGGTCGCAATTCCAGCATGGGAAGACTCCTGTGTTGAATGGAAAGGACGTGGCGCGTCTTTTTTGCAGTTCGCCGGGTTAGTTCGCTCGCGCATCGCATCTACACGCGGCAGGCATGATGCCTATAGAGCCAGTCTAGCGACGCAACGCGCCGCGCAGTTGCCACTCAGCAGGCAATTCCTGCCAACGCCAGCGTGGCCGCGTTTCCCGGCGTGTCACATCGCGGCTGGCGGCCGGCGTCTGTCGCGGAGGGACGCCATGCTACGGCGACGGGATCGGACTTCACGTCAGCACACCCCAAAGAACAAGCGTCAACGCGAGCCCGACCACCGAGACAATCGTTTGCAGGATCGACCAGACGAAGACCGTCTGCTTGAGTTGCAGCCCGAAGTACTCACGCACCATCCAGAAGCCCGCGTCGTTCACGTGGCAGAAGAAGACTGAGCCCGCGCCGATTGCGAGCGCCATCAATGAATTGTGCGTCGCGCTCAGGCCCGCGACGACGGGCGCGACGATGCCAGCGGTCGTGGTCGTGGCGACGGTGGCGGAACCGGTCGCCTGACGCAACGCGACGGCGATCAGCCAGGCAAGCAGGATGAGGGGCAGATGAGCGCCGACCGCGATCTTGCCGATGGTCATGCTGATGCCGGCAGCGACGAGGGTCTGCTTGAGGCCACCGCCCGCGCCGATGGTCAGAAGCAGCGCGGCAATCGGCGGCAGGCTCTTGCGGAGAATGCCGCCGACGCGCTCGCGGGGCATGCCGCGCGACCACCCGAGCGCGACGATTGCGAAGAGCACGGTCAGGCCCAGCGCCACGAGCGGTTCGCCGAGAAAGTTGAGTGCGTCGAAGAGAAACGTTTCTGGCGAGAGCCCCAGTTTTGCGACCGTACGGCCCAGCATCAGCACGACCGGCAGCAGGATCGTGATCAGCGAAATCGCAAAGCCAGGCGACTCCAGCGAACCGGCTTCGGCCGTGAACAACTTGCCCATTTCCGCGGGCTCGACGACGTTCATGCGCTTCGAAAGCCACATACCGTACAGCGGCCCGGCGAGAATCACAGCCGGAATGGCGACGATCAGACCGAGCCCGAGCGTGATGCCCAGATCGGCGTGGAGTGCACTGACGGCGATCAGTGGCCCCGGGTGCGGCGGCAGCAACGCATGCAGCGTCGTCATGCCCGCCAGCGCGGGAATCGCGATGCGCAGAATGGGTTGCTTCGAGCGGCGCGCCATGACGAAGATGATCGGCACCATCATCACGAGCCCGACTTCGAAGAAAAGCGGCAACCCGATGATGATGGCAACGAGCGCCATCATCCAGGGCAACAGGCGCGGCGTGGAGTGCTTGAGGATCGTTGAAACGAGCCGGTCAGCCGCGCCGGATTCAGCCATCAGCGCACCGAGCATCGCGCCGAGCGCGATGATGATACCGACGTCGCCCAGCAGCGCGCCCGCGCCCTTGCTGAACGCGCTCGCGACCGCTTCGAGCGGCAAACCTGCCGTGAAGCCCGCCGCGAACGTGCCGACCAGAATGGACAGAAACGGCGCGAGCTTGAGGGCACTGATAAAGACAATGATGATCGCGAGGCCCAGCACGCAGGAAAGAATCAGCTGGGTGTCGTGGGCGGCCCATGGCGCAAGAGTGGTGGCTGGATGCACGGTGTTTCCTGTATCGATCGAAGACGCGAGGTGAGAGGCACAGACGGATTGTAGCGGGCACTGAATAACACGACACCCTGGCCATCCGGACGATACCGGAGTGTCGCGGTCGTCTGCTCTAATCGTTGGCGCAGGCAGCCGGGTGATTTGCTTATGCGAATCCATCAGTTCGCATTTGGCGCGGCGCGTCTTATTGTTGGCCGCAACCGGTCCGTGTTGCGTCCGTCATAACGTCAGAAATCCTCTTATGTCACGAACTTTCATACCAACGCGCCGTGCATTCATTGTCGGCGCCGGCGCCGCGCTGGCCGCGTCCGCGCTGCCAGTGTTCGCGGCGCCGTCCGCGCGGGAACTGCGCATTGGCTATCAGAAGGCTGCGAGCACGCTGGTGCTGCTCAAGTCGAAGCAGACGCTTGAGAAACGCCTTGCACCGCTCGGCGTGTCCGTGAAATGGACTGAGTTTCCGGCGGGCCCGCAATTACTGGAAGGCCTGAACGTTGGCGCGATTGATTTTGGCTACGTCGGCGAAGCACCGCCCGTGATTGCGCAAGCCGCGGGGGCAAATTTCGTCTACACCGCCTACGAGGTGCCGACACCGCACGCCGAAGGTATTCTCGTTCACCGGGACGCGCCGATCCGCACGCTTGCCGATTTGAAGGGCAAGAAGATTGCGTTGAACAAAGGTTCCGATGTGCACTGGTTTCTGGTCGCAGCGCTTCAGAAGGCGGGCGTCGGCTACACCGACATACAACCGGTGTTTCTGCCGCCGGCCGACGCGCGCGCCGCGTTCGAGCGCGGCGCAATCGATGCCTGGGCGATCTGGGATCCCTTTCTGGAAGCTGCAAAACAGCAACCCAATGCACGGCTGCTTGCGGACGCGAGCGGCATTGTGAATCACCATCAATTCTTCCTGAGCGCGCGCCCCTTCGCACGCGACAACGGCGATGTGCTCTCCGTCGTAATCGACGAAGTCGGCAAGGAAGGCGCCTGGGTACGCGGTCACTATTCAGACGCGGCGGCCCAGCTCGCGCCCATTCAGGGCCTCGACGCAAATGTGATCGAAGCGGGCCTTCGACACTACGAGCACATCTACAAACCCGTTGACGCCGCCGTACTTGCTTCGCAACAGCGAATTGCGGATACGTTCGCTGAACTGCACATCATTCCGACAAAAATCGTGACTCAGGATGCGGTGCTTGTCGCCAAGGGATAATCGCGGCGCAACGCTTTTCCTTTAACCCGACCAGATTTTTTTGCGGCGACGGTCGATCAATCCGCGTTGACGAACAACGCGGAAATATTCTCGGGCGGTCGGCCAATGACCGCCCGTCCATTTCGCACGACGATCGGACGTTGCAACAGGATTGGGTTTGCTTCGATTGCTTCGTATAACTGATCATCTGTCAAGTCAGACGCAGCGAGGCCCAACGCGGCGTATTCTTTTTCCGAATCGCGCATCATCTCGCGCACGGAACACCCCAGCATGCGATTGAGCTCTCTCAGCAGGGCAACCGAGGGCGGGGTCTTCAGATATTCGACGATTTCCACCGGCTCGTTCTTCGGGTTGAAACTGCCTGCGACGAGGTCGCAAGCACCTCTCGATTTCGAGCAGCGCGGGTTGTGATAGATCGTGATCATGGTTCGAGGTGTACGCCTGTTGTTGAGCAACCGGAAGTGTACCGACTTGGCCTGATTCCGGTTGCCGCCGGTCTTGCACGACAGGCAGATGGATCGGTGTTCGACTGCAACTGAGACCGGGGCTTGCATCCTGGTCTGGCATTTCGACGAGGGCGCGTGTTCCTTATGAACTACTGGGCGAACTCCGGCTGTTGGTCATTTGTGGGCTATCTCGCCAAGGCGCTAAAGAACGCGTGATCGCAAGCTATGGCCTGATGTTGACATGCTCGGTGAAGGCGGCGTGTTCCGTACCGAGTAGGGGTTGCAATGTCGATTGAGCGGGTAGTGCTCCCCAGGCAACATGCGTCCCGCGTCTCGTTCGTCACCTCGCTCGGGATTCGCGTACATCGCAGGAACGGTTGAGGACTTACCTGGCGTCCCTGCATTCTGGCAGTTTGCGGAAACCTGCTTCGACGGGAAGAGACGTGTGCGATTGGTGGGCGCCTCCGCGCGCATAACGCAACCTGCCTGATTTCCGCCTGTCCCAATCGTGTTGGCCGATGACGATTCACCACCTGCTGGTTTATGCGCATAAAGGCACCCCGATGAGAAGGCAGGTGTAAGTAACGATTGCCCATCGAGAGCGTGCAACGCGGTTCGCAGAGAGCGCCCGCATGCAGATACACAACACGCTCTTGAAGTCCCGAGCAGCGTGGACCCAATACGAACGGTCCACCGCGCCGCGGCCAAATCTCAATCTCCCACCGACAAGACCTCGACGGGCCAGACCAACAGACGCCCTTCGAACCGCATGACCCGTTTATGCGCATAAACCTTAGCCGAATGGCTAAATCGTCGCGTCTAAACGACGAAAAACATTGAAATCGAAATTCATCACGGTAAAATCCATCAGCGTCTAAAAATGAGGTGAAGAATTGGCAGCTGAAATCATCGCGGTCACGCAGCAAAAAGGCGGAGTCGGAAAGAGCACTATCGCCATGCATCTTGGCGCTGCCTTCCACGAAAAAGGTAAGCGCGTCCTCGTTGTAGACGCCGATGGTCAGAACACCCTCGTTCACTGGGCAAGCGCATCGTCTGATGGAGAATCGGGAATCCCTTTTCCCGTCGTCAATCTCTCCGAGGCGGGCGGCCAGATCCATCGCGAGATCAAGAAGTTCGTCGGCGATTACGACATCATTGTTGTGGACTGTCCGCCGTCCATTACCGAAAAAGTCTCTGGCGTCGTTCTGCTTGCCGCGACTGTCGCTGTTATTCCTACCTCATCGTCGCCGGCCGATTATTGGTCGAGTGTCGGTCTTGTCAAACTCATTCAGCAGGCTCAGGTCATGAATGAGGACCTTCGCGCGGTCTTCCTGCTCAACAAGACGGAAGAGAAGCGCATGCTGACCCGCGAACTTAAACGCGCTCTCGAAGAACTCGGGTTTCCATTGCTCAAAACCCAGATTCCCACGCGAGAAGCCTACAAGCAGGCCATGGCACTTGGACAGACCGTTCTGCAGATGAACGACCGCGGCGCCAAACTCGCCAGCTTTGAAATACGGGCGTGTGCGAACGAGATCGCCGCCTTGCTTCCCTGAATTTATGCGCATAAAGGACCCTGAATGAAACCCTCTCAATTCGCTAAAGGCTTCCAGGCGCGTCCTGATACGACCAGCAGTGAAAAGCGCACCGCGCTTGACCGGCTCAATGCGATCGATGGCCTTGTTCAACGTAACGACGCGAAATCAACGGATGTACCTGGACGCTCGAGTCAGCCCGATCTCACGGTCGTCTCCACGTCCGAAGAGCCTGCACTGCCACAGGCTGCAAGTGAATCCGCTGAGTACCACGCCTGGCGCGTCGAGCACGGATATCGTCCCGGCCAGGTCATTGAACTTGGGCTGAAGACCATCAAGCCGAGTCCATTCAATCCGCGTCATTTCTATTTGAAGTCATCGATTGCCGAGCTCGCGGTCAATCTGGCGAAGCAAGGACAGCAACAGGCGATCCATGTGATCCCTGACTATGAGAATCCCGGCAGCTATTTCGTCAGCGACGGTGGCCGCCGCGTCCGGGCATTGAAAGAGGCGAACAAGGACTCCGTCAAGGCGATCGTCATCGATCTTCCGATCGGTATCCAGAGCTACAAGCTGGGTTACGACCTGAACGTTCAACGCGATTCGCAGACCGTCTTTGATAACGCGGTCGTCTGGAAGCGTTTTCTGGACGACAAACATTTTCAAAGCCAGAAAGAACTTGCCGAACATCTCGGTCTTGATGAGTCGACCGTCGCAGTTGCACTGTCGATCGCGAAGCTACCCGAAGCCGTCATGCATGAGATGGTCGCCCGTCCAGACCGCTTTGGTTCGAACATGGCGTATCAGGTCGGCCGCTACCACAGCGCGCGCGGCGCCGACGCCACATTGCGGCTGATCAACAAGATTCTCTCGGATGATCTGAGTACGCGGCAGGTGGCAGATATCGTCAAAGGTCGGGCAACCGCGCAGGAAAGCGCGAAGCCCGCCGGGCGTCAGCGCTACGCGCAGCGACTCGATATCAAACTCGATGGAATGACGGTTGGAGACCTGAAGTCATACGGCGACGACCGCCTGGAACTCAGGTTGCGCGGATTGACCCGTGAAAAGCGCGACGATATCCTGAAGCAGATCGAACAGATGTTGCTGCCAAAACAGGCCTGAATCGCGCTGAGGCTGCCTGCTACCACCGCAGGCAGCCCATCGACTATCGACTGCAGGCACTATCGTCGCCAAAGGAAACGATCAGGCAGCGCGGGACTGGCTCAGCGTGAAGGCGAGCAGATCGCCATCAGTCGGATCGCCCCACGTCTTGCGAGCCAGCCAGTCAAAGAACGCCGTCTCGGCGAGCTTTGAATCCAGACCGCGGCGGCGCCAGTCGTCACGCATATGCGCGCCCAGCGACGGCAATTCGTCTTCCTCAAACGACTGTCGCGCCAGGTCCCGTTCCGACTCACCTTGCTCGTCATACAGCGCGCGCGCTTCCTTGCGACGATAGGCTGAATACTCGCCGAGCAGACGCGCCTTCAGGTCGTCCGCGGGCACGGCCGCTGCGATGCCCTTCACGCCATCCGCCAATGGCAGTGCTTCGACTGGCGGAGCGTAGCCTTTCTTCAAAGCATCCTTGAAGAGCGCTGGGGCACTGCGCACTGGCGGCAACGTGGTGCTGCGCATGCGCTGCTCGGTCATCTGCAACGCCGCGCGAATCCGGTTCTCCTCGCTGTCGGCGTAAAGCGTTTGCGCTTCCTTCAGCGGAATGCCGATCTTCACCATCCGGTCGACAAGCGTACTGTCGAAGACATTCGGATGTTCATCGAGCGCGAGCATCGGCTGCTTGCGTTCCGTCACCCGAAACTGGATTTCCGCGACCCGCCGGCCTTCGCGATGCTCGATCAACTCGACGAAGATGTTCGTGACGGCATTCACTTCGGCAATTGCCGGACGCAGATAATCCCGCTTGAAGTATTTGTATTCGCGCTTCGCCTCGTCACCGGCTTCCGTGTCCGGGGTGCCGGAGAGAATCGGCCGCCACCACTCCCATGCCTCCCGCATCGTCAGATGGCTTGGGTTCGTCAGATAGCGTACGCAGATTTCATAGAGCGCAAGACCCGCGCTGCTGCGCAGCTGGCTCTGGAACTGCAGGCTCAATCGCGCGTACTGGACCGGATCAAGCAGTTTCTTTTTGATTTTCGGTGCAAACGAGAATTCGACCCACACGCGCCGCGTGGCCGGATCCTCGAGAATTTCAGCGTCGGCGATCAGCGTGGAAATGCCCCACTTACGGCCCGGCTTCTGGCTCGACGTCCCGGTGCTCCACTCCACCTGCACTGACACCATCCGCCGCAAGTGCTCCTTCACGAGCGCCGTATCGTTCGAATCGAACGCGGAATTCGCGACGATGTCGGACAATAACGCGCGATAGGTATCGCCGGATTCATCGGCCTGCTGAGCCACCGCTAGCAGCACATTGAACAGTTTCCGGGTAAGGAGTGTGATCTTGCCGCTCTTGGGCTGAATGGCAATGGCCTCAACGGCCTTGCGCAATTCGGCGGAGCTTGGGCTCACCACATCAGTCTTCTTCGCGCGCTTCGTGGCCATGCGTCGGATCGAGGAGGGATTTGGCGAAAGGATACCGACTGCGGTGAAGCACGTCTATAGCGCGCATCTCACCATTGTCGGTGAAGGGTGTTTACGAACCGCACCTCACCTCGAAGCGCTCCCGTAAGTCCTCACCAACGCGCAATTGCCCCTTGGGCGGTAACCGTTGCCTGTCGCCGGATCCGGAAAAGCACCCCATTTTGGGCCTGCCATCGACCGTAATTTCAACTCCCGTATTGGCTCACCGGCTAATGTCGTCGTAATTTTGCGACTTTGCAGTGACAACGTATCGCTGACGTCGAATTTCGCGTTTCGCATCGCAAAACGCTGCCGCCGCATCTACACATCGTCTGTTCTCACGGCCGGTGCGCAAAATTGTCAGCCCTTTTTACGATAAAAAACGCGTTACCCTCCTCGAATCCAGCCAATCCAGTCGACCGATGCAGGAAAGGTCCCGAAAACACTCACCTTTAATGCCCGCGCGGCCCCCGTTTCTCGGGGATTTCCGGACGGCTGGCAGTCCAGATCGCCGTTCTGGCTCCCGAAAATACTCACCGAATCCCCTGAAACCAACTCCGGCGCTATAGGCCTCCCGATGTCCCGAAAAGTCTCACCTTTCGCTAACCATTGAAAAATACCCAATCATTACGGGTACTTACCCGTGATTTATGAACCGGTATCCAGGCTCACAACCACTCCCGAAAACTCTCACCTAAGACACCGCTCGAGTCGCCAGTATCCAGGAAAGCAGAAAATCATCCGGCTCCTGCATTTCCTCACCTTTCCATTCTGGATCACTGGAAAGGCATGCTCACCAAGCAACGCCAGAGCGGTCTTTGCGGTAAGTAACTGCAAACTCGCTCCCGAAAATACTCACCCGATCGGGAATTCGCCCTCAATCTGGCTCCCGAAAAACCTCACCGGAGTCTTCCGTTCCGATGCAATCGTCAGATTCGTACCGTTTCCCTGTCACCCTCCCGAATTTCCTCACCTTTACCCGTTCGGATCGGGTTTCCCACCGAAATTCACGTCCCGATTCATCCCAAGCTTCCCGTCCCCCTCCCGTAAAGACTCACCACAACGCTTCCGGACGCCCAAAACCGGGCATTTCGGCCGCCGAGCCCTGAAAACCCTCACCTTCGCGTGCCGTTCTGTCCCGTTATGCCTCACCACTCGACTTTTTCGGCTCGAAAATCGGGCAAAACAGGGCGTCGACGCGTGTCCCGCAGCTCCTCACCCCTACTTTTCCACTTTCAGCAGATGTTATTCAGGTCCTTACAGGCGCTCCGGCCGGTCAGCTCCCGAGGAATCTCACCTATCGGAATGACCCACCTTGCTTGCTGCTCCCGAAGCCGCTCACTCACTGTCCTGAACCCTCTCACCCCTCTCCCTGAACCCCATCACCGCGGCATCCCGGGATTGCTCACCAAGTGTCCCGTAAAGCTTCACCTCACCGCCCGCAAAGCCTTACCAGGTAAGGCTTTGCCATGGCGTTAACGTTTTTAACCTAGGTTCAAGGGTGTTTACTTCTAATACTCTCAACGAGAACCTGCGGTGCCTCCGGAAAAATTTCCGGACGTCAAAACCGCGCCCACCATTGCGCTTCGTGAAACAGTCCCGACTTTTCCAAAAAGGGCAGAATTTCCTTTATTTACAGACGCTTATTGGCTATTCTTCGATTTGTTTCACGGAAAATCGCCCACATGGAGCCTCACACGCGATAAAGACACGACTTGATGCTCCGTTTACTCACGACACCAGTCGAGAACATAAATTCGTATTGTTTACTACGTAAATTGTTATGATTCGCTGGATCGCAGCTCCATCGAGGCATGAATGAATTCAGATGAAGAACGTCTGGCGATTCGCCAGGAACTCGAGCAGATGCGCGCAAACGGCGCACGCCGTCAGGAACTGTCGCTTCACGCATGCAAGCGGCTTTTTTTTGACCTGGGTATCCGTCCTTCGATGGCGACGGTGCGTGAGCTGACCCAGACCGGCAGCGCAAGCGATATTCCTAAAGACATCGACAGTTTCTGGGAGCGGATTCGGGGTGCATCGAAGGTACGCGTCGGCGCGGGTGCAATACCGAAGGCGCTCGAAGATCGTGCCGGTGAACTGTTAGGTGAGCTGTTCCAGGCGGCAATGACCCACGCGCGCTCGACGCTTGATGAAGATCGCGCGGCGATGCAACGTCAGGTCGAAGCTGCGGAACAGAAAACTCGCGAGGCGGAAATACGGCTTGAGGCGTCGGAAGAAGCGATCGAACGTGCAGAAATTCGCGCTGACGCCGCGTGGAACCGCATCCGTGAACTGGAAACGGAGCTTGCCGCTGCGAATTCTCACGGATCCGCGCATCAGGAAAGTCTGCAGGCTATGGTCCGACGTCTCGAAGCCGAAACCGAAGCACTTCGCAAGCGCCTCGATACTGAACAGGCGACCAATGCCGGGTTGCGCGATCGCATCGATGCGTTACACGCGGACATGCGTCAGAGCACGGAGCATTATGCGCAGCAGATCAAGGACGCGGTCGCGGAAGCGGAGCGTCGGGTGAAGCCGATGCTGGTCGAGCTCGATTCGTTGCGCACTATGGCGGCGGCGTACCAGTCCGGCGTGCGTGATGCGAGCCGCAAGGAATTCGACTTTATTCAGCAGATTGCTTCATCGAAAGCACGGGGCGACCGTCTGGACGCGCAGGTGCGCGAGCAATCCGACGAAATCGATGCATTGAGCAAAGAAGTGGCAACCTTGCGTTCGCAGGAAGGTATCGATCCCGCCATCGCCGATTTGCTCTGCGCGCTGGCCGGCGCCGGCCGCCTGACATCCGACGAACTACGCGCGATCGGCACCCTCGCAGACACTCAGGTGGCCCTTCCGCTTCATTGCCCGAAATGCGGCGACGGGGAGCCGGAGTTGTCGCAGGTCGATCGCCGTTTTGAGTTGCAGTGTCCGGAATGTGAGCATTCGTCGGGCATGGGCGATTCCAGACTCCAGGCGGTGGCCCGCTTTCTGTCGATAGAGACCGTTTCCGCTCCGGCCACGAACTGAATGTTGGGTGCGACAGAAAACGTCAACGCGCTATCCATCGGGTTGGAACCCGCCTGCGATAGCGGTGAGCTGTTTCGGGAGCCGGCAGGTGAGGGTTTTCCGGGGCCGGGAATGGGTATGTGCCCGGCCCGGCGGGCGAGACGGCTAGATCGGACGTGCCGATGAGGCCGGATCCGGAACATCGTATGCATCCGTGTCCTGCTGGTTCATCCAGTCTCGCCACGCACGATGCAGTCGGTTCGAAGAGACAGGTTGCATGAATCCGAGCCACTGACCCACGAGTTCCGGTTCAACCCCAGCTTCGAACAGATCGGCAGCAAAGGTATTGCGCAACGTATGCGGGCTGGCGCGTGCCGCGCGGGCGTTCGAAATGCCCGCGGCTTCAATCAACGCGTCGACCGATCGCAACATGGTGGCCTTATGCATTGGCCGTCCCGAAGGCGAAGCGGGAAAAACAAGATTGCCGGCCAGTTCAGACAGATGCCGCTCGGCAAGCCACGCATCCATGACAGCGACGGCGAACGGCGAAAGCCGGGTGCGCCGCGTGAAGGTGGGATTCGCCGCCTCCACCAGAACCCACTGTGAACCAGGATTTACGCAACTAATGGTGAGCGTTCGCGCTTCGCCGGTCTTGATTCCTCCGCCCAGAAACACCGCGATCAATGCGCGGTCGCGACGCTCGCGCCATCGCGCGGCAACTGAAAGATCAGCGAGTGGCGAGAATAGATGCGCAACCAGAAGAGACCGCTCGACCGAAGTGAGAAATCCGGTCGGCTCATTGTCCCGCGCGTTCCGCCACGCTGCGTCTCCATCCTGAGCAATGAAGCGCGCAGGATTGGTCGAAGCGAGTTCGATTTCACGGACGTGATCGAGCACGCGCTCGATCAGCCTCAAATAGCGGACACGCTGCGGTTTGCGTATGTCGAGGCCTGCGACGAAATCGGCGATCGTTTGCATATCGACGGTCGTCAAACTTTTGCGGCGAACCTGCAGCCAGTCGAGAAATAATCCCCACTGCGCTCGATACACTTCGGCCGATGAGCGCCGGAACTGTTGACCCGCTAGCCAGGTGTCGAACGCAATGCGAGGATCGCGTCGCCAGTCTTCGCGCTGCTGGTCGAACAGGTCGGTGCCTGCCGGTTGCCGTTGCGTTTGCGACGAGGGTGGTGAAGTGGCCATGACTGAATATCTGTTAGTTGCGTGAAGTGTAGGTTATTCAGTCATCGGTTTCCATTCCAGGCGCTGTTCCCCAATGCAACGAAAACGGACGGCTTTCGCCGGCTAACCGCCCCAGGCGCGCGGGCGAATCACCGCCGCTCTCCTGCCTGCGGATTGCATCGCAGCGGCATGCGCCTCTTCATAAGCGTTGACCGCAAACGCGAACACCGCCGGCAATGCGTTCGATGTTCCGAAATCCACGGTTTCGTCAGTTTCTGGATAAGGCAGGTTGTCGGGACGCTGAAACAGGAGGAGCAGAAACGCGTCGTGACGGCTCGCAAAGCCGAGGTCGGCGAGCGCCTCCGCTTCGATTGCGTGCAGTAGACGCCAGGTCAGTGGCACCTGCTGGGTGATGTATCGCGCCGCGATGTGGCGCACGATGTGTTCCAGATCGCGCGCGGCCGCCTGGAAGCGCAACGAGGCAAGGTCATGGTCGTTTGGGTGATTCATCTTCGGCTCCGGTCAATCCACCAGTACTGTACAAATATACAGTAGTTGGCGCAACCTCGGCCATCCGGCCGAGGCGCCGGATTGTTGCCACTGCGCTATCGTGAGGACGTTGTCCGAGCGCGGAGGCTTACCCGTGAATCACTACCAGCAACGCTTTGGCTTCGCCTTTTCCCGCGTTGCGGATCGCGTGCGGTTCGTCGGCGATATAGCGCGCCGTATCGGCGGCCTTCAGCTTGCGGCTCGTGCCGGCCGCCTCGATTTCAATGGTGCCGTTCAGCACCGTCAGGTGCTCGCGCGTGCCGGGCTCGTGAGCATTCGACACGAGTGCGCCGCCAGGTTGCAGCGTCAGTTCGTACCACTCGAACTTGCCCGCGAGATCGATCGGCCCCCACACCCGCAACTGGTAGCGACTATCGTGACCGCTCAACGTGGGAATGTCATGGGGCCCGGATACGGCGATGGCTTCTGGCGGCTTCTGTTGGGCGAACAACGAATCGAGGCTGACGCCAAGGGCATTCGTGAGACGCCACGCGACCGCAATGGTCGGATTCGCCTTGTCCCGTTCGATTTCCGAGAGCATCGATTTCGAAACGCCCGCCGCGCGCGAGAGATCGTCGAGCGTCATGCGCCGTTCGCTTCGCAGGCGCTGGATCTGCTCGCCCACGCGTGGCGGCGCTGCAACTATCGCGGCAGTCTGCACACCGGTCGTGGGAGCGGATGTCGTCGAAGTGCGACGCGTTGCGGAACTTGCCATCGTTTGGCCTATCGTTTAAAGTTGTTCGACATACCGAACATAGGTTCGAAAAATCGAATTAATCCGGTAAAGCTGACAGCCGACTATAACAGGCTGCCGGTCCGCGAGCTAATGCCACGGCGTGATCCGCCGGGCCATCCTGGAGCCTGATTCATGCGTGAACCCTTTCTTGCCCATCTGCGCAGCACGGTTGAGCAGATTCGCAGCGACGGCTTTTACAAGACCGAGCGCGTGATCGCCAGTCCGCAGTCCGCCGACGTCCGCCTGGAAGGCGGCGCCGAAGTGCTGAACTTCTGCGCCAACAACTACCTGGGCCTCGCGAACGATCCGCGGCTCGTGGCCGCCGCAAAAAGCGGACTCGACCGCGATGGATTTGGCATGGCCTCGGTCCGTTTCATCTGCGGCACGCAGACCGTGCACAAGGATCTGGAGCGCGAGATCGCCCGATTCCTGCAGACGGACGACTGCATTCTGTACTCCAGCTGCTTCGATGCGAACGGCGGTCTGTTCGAAACGCTGCTCGACGAATCCGACGCGATCATCAGCGATGAACTGAATCACGCCAGCATCATTGACGGCGTGCGTCTGTCGAAGGCAAAGCGTTTCCGCTACCGCAACAATGATCTCGCCGATCTCGAAGCGAAGTTGCGGGAAGCCGACGCCGCGGGCGCGCGATTCAAGCTGATCGCCACCGACGGCGTGTTTTCGATGGACGGCATCATCGCCGACCTCGCGGGCATCTGCGATCTGGCGGATCAGTACGGTGCACTCGTGATGGTGGACGATTCGCACGCGGTCGGTTTCATCGGCGAAAACGGCCGTGGCACGCCGGAACATTGCGGCGTGCTCTCGCGCGTCGACATCATCACCGGAACCCTCGGCAAGGCGCTCGGTGGTGCATCGGGTGGCTATGTGGCCGCGCGCAGGGAAGTCATCGAGCTGCTGCGGCAGCGCTCGCGTCCGTACCTGTTTTCCAACACGTTGACCCCCAGCATCGCCGCGGCTTCCCTAAAGGTGCTCGACCTGCTTGCCAGCGAAGAAGGCGCGAAGCTGCGCGAACAGGTCCGTGCAAACGGCGCGCATTTTCGCCGCGCCATGAGCGCGCTCGGTTTCACGCTCGTCCCGGGCGAGCATCCGATTATCCCGGTGATGCTCGGCGACGCGCAGCTTGCGTCACGCATGGCCGACGCGCTGCTGCACGAAGGTGTCTATGTCATCGGCTTCTCGTTTCCAGTCGTGCCAAAGGGCCGCGCGCGTATCCGCACGCAGATGAGCGCGGCGCACACGCCGGCGCAGATCGATCGCGCCGTCGATGCATTCGCGCGCGTCGGCAAAGCCCTTGGCGTGATCTGAACGGAGCCCGTCACATGAAAGCACTTGCGAAACTCGAACGCGCGCCCGGCCTCACACTCACGCGCGTGAAAAAACCTGAAGTCGGTCACAACGACGTGATGATCCGCATCACGCGCACCGCGATCTGCGGCACGGACATTCACATCTGGAAATGGGATGACTGGGCGCAGAAGACGATTCCCGTGCCGATGCACGTCGGACATGAATACGTCGGCGAAATCGTCGAGATGGGGCAGGAAGTGCGCGGCTTTGCCATTGGCGACCGTGTTTCCGGCGAAGGCCATATTACGTGCGGCTTATGTCGCAACTGCCGTGCGGGCCGCCGTCATCTGTGTCGCAATACGGTCGGCGTCGGCGTGAATCGCGAGGGTGCGTTCGCCGAGTATCTCGTCATTCCGGCGTTCAACGCGTTCAAGATCCCGCCGGAAATCTCCGATGATCTCGCCGCGATCTTCGATCCGTTCGGCAACGCAACGCACACGGCGCTTTCGTTCAACCTGGTTGGCGAGGACGTGCTGATCACCGGGGCGGGGCCGATTGGCATCATGGCGGTCGCGATTGCGAAACATGTCGGCGCGCGCAATGTCGTGATTACCGACATCAACGACTATCGCCTCGAGCTTGCGCGAAAAATGGGTGCGACGCGAGCGGTCAATGTTTCAAACAAATCGCTGCGCGACGTCATGGATGAGCTTCGCATGACCGAAGGTTTCGACGTTGGGCTCGAAATGTCGGGTGTGCCGAGCGCGTTCACCAGCATGCTCGAAGCGATGAACCACGGCGGCAAGATTGCGCTCCTCGGTATCCCGCCGGCGCAAACCGCAATCGACTGGACCCAGGTCATTTTCAAGGGTCTTGAGATCAAGGGTATCTATGGTCGCGAGATGTTCGAGACCTGGTACAAGATGGTGGCGATGCTGCAAAGCGGGCTGGATCTGTCGCCGATCCTCACGCATCGTTTTCCGGTCGACGACTACGAACGCGCCTTCGCGACGATGCTCTCCGGCGAAAGCGGCAAGGTCATCCTGGACTGGACGGCCGCGTGAGCCTTTGAGCCGTTGTCGGCTCACGTAGCGCTGGATGTGCATCCAGCGCTACGCATGTTCCTTACACGCGCCTGGGCCTGCACGCCAGGATAAACGTAAGGTCCAAACCCGCAAAACCGGTCAGGCTCAACCCCCCGCAGGCGGCTTCACGAACTCCGCCTGGATTCGCACATGCACGTCATCGCCCACGGCCGGGTACCACGTCGACAGTCCAAATTTCGAACGGCTGAAGCGGCCTTCCGCTGAAAATCCGAGCGTGTCCTGCTTCGTCAGCGGGTCGGGTGCGAAGCCGTTGAACGTCACATCGAGCGTGACCGGTTGTGTGGCGCCGTGAATCGTCAGATCGCCGGTGAGCGTTCCGCGTGAATCGCCGGTGCGCTCAAAGCGCGTGCTCACGAAACGGATTTCCGGGTAGCGCGCAACATCCAGCATCTGGTCACTCTTTACCATCCTGTCGAGAATCGGCACGTTCGTGTCGAGGCTCGACGCATCGATCGAAACCGTCACCGCGCTTTTATCCAGCCCGCCAGGGTTCCAGTCGAGCTGTGCGGTTTTTCGATCGAATCGCATCGTAAAGCGCGAATACTTGAAGTGATCGATATCGAACGTGATGCTGCAATGGTTCGGATCGAGCGTGTACCGTCCGACAGGCACGCGCGTCTCCGTCGTGCTGACCGTGTGCGTCACCACCTGAAGTGGCGTGCAGGCCGCTGCCGTAGCAAGCGCCGTGAGCAGGAACGCGCGCGTAAGTGCTGCGCGTAGCGTGAATGTCCGCATGTCGTCGATCCGTAGTTCGAAGAGCATCACCATAACGCAAGCGCGGAGCGCCAGCCAGGTTCCATCGACGGCGGGCGGCCCTATCGAAAACTTGACAATGGAGAACGATCGTTCTACCTTTCGTTCATGACGATTTTCCATGCTCCCTCTGACACGCCGTCGGCGACGGGCGCGCGTGAGCGGCTGCTCGACGCGGCCGAAGCGCTGATCTACGCCGGCGGCATCCATGCAACCGGCGTGGACGCCATCGTTCGGCAGTCCGGCACGGCGCGTAAAAGCTTCTATACGCATTTCGGCTCGAAGGACGCGCTCGTGGCCGCCGCGCTTGAAAGGCGCGACGCACGCTGGATGAACTGGTTTGCGGACGGCACGCTCGCGAGAGGGGCAACACCGCGCGAACGGCTTCTCGGCATGTTCGACGTGTTGCGGGAATGGTTCTCGTCGGACGATTTCCATGGTTGTGCGTTTCTCAACGCCGCCGGGGAAATCGAGGCAGCCGATGATCCGATCCGTGTTGTCGCGCGGGACCACAAGGTGCGGCTGCTGCACTTCGTGCGCGAAGTGTGCGACGACTACGTCGAATCGCCCGGCCCGGACGTCACCGCGAATAGTCAGATCAAACACAAAGATCAGCGCGCCGCACGCGCCGCGCAACTATCGCGGCAATGGCTGATCCTGATTGACGGCGCCATTGGCGTGGCGCTTGTCAGCGGCGATGCCGACGCCGCGCTCGATGCGCGCGCTGCAGGCGAGCAGTTGCTCGAGGCAGATATTGCAGTCTCTCGCCCGTCGGTCCGACGGGTATCTACCCGACGTCAGGAGAAGTCATGACCGAACCAGTCGAAAGCCGTCCGCCCTTTCCGCCTTTCACGCGCGAAACGGCGATCCAGAAAGTACGCGGTGCAGAAGATGGCTGGAACACGCGCGACCCCGAGCGCGTGTCGCTTGCATATACGCCGCAAAGCGTCTGGCGCAATCGCGCGGAGTTTGTCACAGGCCGCGCGGAAATCGTCGGCCTGCTGCGCCGCAAATGGGCGAAGGAACTGGATTACCGGCTTATCAAGGAACTGTGGGCATTCACCGATAACCGGATCGCGGTCCGCTTTGCCTACGAATGGCACGATGATTCGAACAACTGGTTCCGCTCGTACGGCAATGAAAACTGGGAGTTCGATGCGAACGGCCTGATGGCCTATCGCCACGCAAGCATCAACGACCTGCCGATCCGTGAGGCGGACCGTCTGTATCGCTGGCCGCTCGGCCGTCGTCCGGACGATCATCCCGGGCTGTCCGATCTGGGTCTGTAAGCGCCAGCGCACGCCGCGCTTTTCACCGAATCGCCATCGGTTCTCCGTTAATGTTCTGTCCGGGCGGGCACGCCGCATGTCGCGTGCCCGCCTTTCCGAGCGTGCCCACCATTTCGCGCAGTCCGCGTTGAGGTACAGTGCGCGACGGTGGTGAAACAAAAACTGGACAAGAACATGGATCACGTCGGCGTCCGACCGACGACGGAGAGGACATGCGTTTCTGGCGCACGAAAAACAAAATGGCATGCCTGGCGCTGGCCGCCGCGGCGGGCCTGAGCGCGACGACCGCGGCGCAGGCAGCCGACTGGTGCAAGGGCGGCGTCTGGGCCGACGTGATGATCGGGTCGTATCACATCGACCCGGACCCGGACGAGCACTTCCGGCAGTTCAATCCTGGCCTTGGCGTCGAGTGCTGGCTGAACAACGAATGGGCGCTGACCGCCGGCGGCTTTCGCAACTCGCTGTCGCGTCCGTCGTGGTATGGCGGCGGCGTCTGGTCGCCCGACTTCACGCATTGGGGTTTCGTGCGGCTCTCCGTGATCGGCGGCATTATCTCCGGCTATAACTACGGCAACTGGGGTCTCGGCCACGATCACACAATCGGACCCGTGGTCGCGCCAATCCTGATGTTCGAATACAAGCGTGTCGGGGCGAACGTGATTCTGATTCCACCGATTCCTTCGGACAACCTTCCGTTCACGTTGGGCTTTCAGCTGAAGGTGAAGTTCTAACGCGATTGCGTCGCTGCAATGGTGAGGAATTCCAGGAGATGTCGTTAGAGGTGAGACAATTCGGGAGTTGCGAACTGACGCCTTCAGGTGAGCGTTTCCAGGATGGTGAGGATATCCAGGAGATGCGCGCCACATCGAATGGCGAAGGGTCGCCAGCCTCAATCAGCGATTGAACGGAGCCGGTCAATGTCATACGCGTACAAGGTCGTGAACTCACCGGTCGGGAAACTCAAGCTCGTCGCGAAAGGGACCAGCCTTGTCGCCATCCTGTGGGAAAACGACCGGCCCAATCGCGTGCGGCTCAGCGAAATGGTCGAGGTCGAGCATGATGCGGTACTCGACGAAACAGAGCGGCAACTCAAGGAGTACTTCGACGGCAGGCGCACGCGCTTCGATCTCCAGCTCGATTTTGCCGGCACCGTATTCCAGAAGCAGGTCTGGGCCGCGTTGCTGACGATCCCGTTTGGCGAGACGCGCAGCTATCTGGACATCGCGACGCAGATCGGCAACCCGAAGGCGGTTCGTGCTGTCGGCGCGGCCAACGGCAGAAACCCTGTTTCGATCATCGCGCCATGCCATCGCGTGATTGGCTCGTCGGGCGATCTGACCGGCTTCGCAGGCGGACTGAAGGCGAAGGAAACACTGCTGGCGATCGAAGCGGCAAACAGTCCGACATCGACGAACGGGACCGCATCGCAGGCGGTGCAGCAATCGCTGTTCGAAAGCACGCGTTGAGCCTGCGGGCTTTCTACCGGGACGCGACGCGTGTCGCCTTCACTCGTTGTCGACATGCCCCGGCTCCCGCCGGCTGGGCAATTGACGCGTAGCGCAGCGTGCGTCAGGCCTTCGGCACGAGCGCATCGACGAGCGCTGAGGTCGTCTGTTTCAGCGATTTCGTTTCGCCATAGACACGCTCCATCACGGCGATACCACGTGTCATCGTGACCACGATCTTTGCCGCCTGCGCCGCGGGAATCGCGAGCCGCTTCTTCGCATCAGCTGTTTCCAGCGCGCTGAGAATCGTGGCTTCCAGCTGATCGATCATCTTTTGCAGCGCCTCACGCAGACGCGGCGATTCCGGATCGATTTCGATCGCGGTCTTCGTCGACAGACACCCGCGCGAAGGCGTGCCCTGTGCAATCGAGGCGATCGCAAAGGTAAAGAACGCGAGCAACGATTCACGCACGTCAGGCTTGTTCAGCGCCTGCTGGGCACCTGCGATAAACCGTTCGGTGTATCGCTCGAACACCCGCATGAAAATCTCTTCCTTGTCGCCGTACGCGTTGTAAAGCGAGCCGCGTTGCACGCCCGTGGCCTCGGCCAGATCAACCATCGAGGTCGCGCGGAAACCCTTGCGCCAGAAAACGTCCAGCGCCTCTGCAAATGCGCTGTCTTCGTCGAATTGTCGAACGCCTGCCATACCTGCCCCAATTCATAAAACTGCAATGTTTCTATTTTGACATCGCTGGCAAGAATGTGCAAAAGCGTCGCTCGATGCGGATGCCTGGAAAGGTGAGGATGTTCGGGAGCAGACATCGTGTCTCCCTTGTGGGGTCTGCCGGACGGGCGATACACCTCGCATGCACCGCGATGAGGCGTCCACGCTCTGTCTGTCGCTCGCCGCCATGGTTCGCGCGTTTTAATTAAATGCGGGGCCAAAAGATTCACAACAATTAATCCCATTCATCACGCGAGGCCGACTACGATCAACGCATGGCTTCCTGCGCGTGTGCGGCGGGAAGCCTTCTTGCGTGGTTCCCCTTTTTGTCGTTTCCAGAAATAGCCAGACGCACGGCGGCGTTGTGATGATGGCCGCCATCGTTGTCCCTGCCGTTCCTGCTCATGCCGCATGCATGAGCGCGGCGCGTCTGGCCCGCCACCCCCGTATGAGGTGACCGATGAACGTACAGGATTTCCCGTCCCAGAATGATTCCCGCACGCGCACCAGCCCATGCCGCGCGATGCCCGCCGGCGCGTGGGTGCGTGACCCATGGGTACAGACGCTGTCGCTCCTCGACGCGCTGTGCGCGGCGCCTGTGGACGAAAGCGTGCCGGAGCGCCGTACGCGCCAGCCGGACGGCGGCTACCGCGCGCGCGCGGCACGGCGCGAACAGACTTCGTGCCGCGATGCTGTCCCGCCCGTAATTACGGTGCTGGAACGCCTTTCGACGACGACGGTCGTACTGTGCTGGCGCTCGACGACATGCCACTATGGCGACCAGGTCTGGGTTCAGGGCGTTGCGCGAAACTCAGGCCAGTGCGCGATTAGCGGCGTGCCGATACGTCGCGGCGATGCGGTGTATCGTCCTAGAAATCGCGGTCGACGCGTGCCAGTCAACGTCAGCGCGATGATCCGCGCGTCGGCGTTTGCATGAATCGGGCGCCGCTGGCGCCCATCTCCCCACAAGGACAGGACACGACATGAACAAGCTCACCACTGCATTTGGTGCACCCGTTGTCGACAACAACAACATCCAGACCGCGGGCCCGCGCGGGCCCGCGCTGTTGCAGGATGTGTGGTTTCTCGAAAAGCTCGCTCATTTCGACCGCGAAGTGATTCCCGAGCGCCGCATGCACGCGAAGGGCTCCGGTGCATTCGGCACCTTCACGGTGACGCACGACATCACGAAGTACACGCGCGCGAAAATCTTCTCCGAAATCGGCAAGACGACGCCGATGTTCGCGCGCTTCTCGACGGTCGCCGGCGAGCGCGGTGCCGCCGACGCCGAACGGGACATTCGCGGCTTCGCATTCAAGTTTTATTCGGAAGAAGGCAACTGGGACATGGTCGGCAACAACACCCCGGTGTTCTTCATGCGTGATCCGCTCAATTTCCCCGACCTGAACCACGCCGTCAAGCGCGATCCGCGCACCGGCATGCGCAGCGCGGAAAACAACTGGGACTTCTGGACGGGCTTGCCCGAAGCGCTGCACCAGGTGACGATCGTAATGAGCGATCGCGGCATTCCGAAGTCGTTCCGCCATATGCACGGCTTCGGCAGCCACACGTTCAGCTTTATCAGTGCGGCGAACGAACGTCACTGGGTCAAGTTCCATTTCCGCACGCAGCAGGGCATCCAGAACCTGACCGACGCTGAAGCCGAAGCGCTCGTCGGCAAGGATCGCGAGAGCTCGATGCGTGACCTGTACGAAAGCATCGAGAAGAAGGCGTTTCCGCGCTGGACGCTCTTCGTGCAGGTCATGCCGGAGAAGGACGCGGCCACGTATCCGATCAATCCGTTCGATCTGACGAAAGTCTGGCCGAAGAAGGACTATCCGCTGATCGAAGTCGGCTATGTGGAGTTGAACCGCAACTCGGAGAACCATTTCGCCGACGTCGAGCAGTCCGCGTTCAATCCGGCCAACGTCGTGCCGGGCATCGGCTTTTCGCCGGACAAGATGTTGCAGGGTCGTCTCTTTTCGTACGGCGATACGCAACGCTACCGGCTCGGCGTAAATCACAACCAGATTCCGGTGAATGCGCCCAGGTGTCCCGTGCACAGCTATCACCGCGACGGCCAGATGCGCGTCGACGGCAATGCGGGCGGTGCAACTTCGTACAACCCGAATTCGCGCGGCGAGTGGATCGAGCAACCGGATTTCCGCGAGCCGCCGCTTTCGCTGGAAGGCGCGGCGGATCACTGGAATCATCGCGTCGACGAAGACTATTTCTCGCAGCCGGGCGCGCTGTTCCGCCTGATGTCGCCAGAGCAGAAGCAGGCGCTCTTCGACAACACGGCGCGCGCGATTGCCGGCGTGTCGAAGCCGATTCAGGCGCTGCACATCGAGCATTGCACGAAGGCCGATCCGGCTTACGGTGCTGGCGTCGCGAAGGCGATCCAGGCGGTCGAGGAAATGGCAGGGCGCTGATCCGCCTTCAGGGTGGTTCAGCATCCGTAGCGCATTGAAGAAGGGGCGTGGCGTCGAGCGCACGCCCCTTTTCTATTTGCATCGGCCTAAGCGGAAGAAAGATTCAGCGTGACGTGCGCGAACACGCAGCGAACGCGAAGCACGGCGGATACCGGAAGTCGACCGCGAGCACACGATGCGTCGCCAGCGCAGTGCGCAGGATGCGCGCGATGCGCGTGGCTCCCGGGCGGCCGCGGTCGTGCCGGCGCGAACGTCGATTCGTCAGATGATGCCACGCGTGATGTGTTTCGCTGCACATGATGCCCTCCGTTTTCCCGGTGCCCACGCGGATGCACCGTGAGCTGAACGGCTGGATGGACCGGCGCCTTCAGGGCGCTTCGAAATACCAGAGCGCCCAGGCGACGACCGTCGCGGCTTTGAGCGCGCATTCCACGAGCGACAGGCAGAACAGCTCCTTCGAAGCGGCGTACTCGCCCGGCAACGCAGACGCGATGGCGAACACGCTCGCGCCGCACAGGAACACGAAGATCGAGCGCATGCGCGGCATGCCGAGTATCGCGACCACGCCGGTCGAAAGCAGCATGAGCTTGGCGAGCGCCAGCGCGAGCACGCGCAGCGAGCCGTCGGCGGGGCTCAGTTCCCGCGGGGTTTCGACGAGCGACCAGAGGCAGACCGCCGCCATCAGCACGAGCACGATGCGGCCTGGCTGCGCCAGCGTCTCGCTGCGAAAGGTGCCCGGATAGTGATCGAATGTGTCGTCGTAAGCGTGGCGCACACGCTCGTCGAGCGCGTCATCGAAGTTCATGCGTCCTCCTGCGGGTGACTCTGATACCAGTCTCGTCCACGCAGGCCCCCGGCCCAAGTAAATCGTTGTTAATGCTTATCAGGTACATCAGGCGCCAGGGAGTATCAGACGCGCGCGCTGAAGACTGGCGCGCCGGGATCCATACCCGTAGACTGCGCAGACAAATACCGGAGACGAGACAAAACGTGACAGATACCCGTGCTTTTGACGAACCGGAGCAGGGCGGCCCCGCGGATCATGCCGGATCACCGGCACGACTGAATACGTTGCTGCTGGCTGCCGCGCTTTCGCTCGGAAGCGCAATTGCATTGGGCCTCGCGCGGTTTTCCTACGCGCTCCTGCTGCCTTCGATGAAAGCCGATCTCGCGTGGAGTTTCGCGCAGGCGGGTGCGATGAACACGGCCAATGCGCTCGGCTATCTGCTCGGCGCACTGGCGTTTCCGCGTCTGACGCGCCGCTTTACGGCGGGCATGCTCTTCAACGCGGGTTGCGTGCTGACGGCTCTATTGATGGCGACCGGCGGCGTGCTGTCCGAGACCAACGCGCTGCTCGCCCAACGCATCGCGACCGGCATTGCCAGCGCGTTCATCTTTATCAGCGGCGGCGTGCTGGCAGCGCGGCTCGCATCCGCGAGCCCGCGCGACGCGGGTTTCGTGCTGGGTCTCTATTACGGCGGCACGGGTTGGGGCATTGTGGCGTCGGCTATCCTGGTTCCGCTCACCCTCGTGAATACGCTGCACGGCTGGCAGTTTGCGTGGTTCGCGCTGGCCCTCGCGTGCGCCGCCAGTTCGACGATCGCGATTGTGGCGGTGAGACGTGTCGAACGCGTAGAGGTTGCGCCGCTGGGCGCAGGCGGAGCGACGCAGCAGGCTTCAGCGGTCGCAGGCGAACTGCGATGGCCGCGCTTCGCACTTGCGCTGGGCGGCTACGGGCTCTTTGGCGTTGGCTATATCGGCTACATGACGTTCATCATCGCGCTGTTGCGTAATAGCGGGATGAACGCTTCAGTCGTGACAGGTTTCTACGTCCTGCTCGGCGTGGCGACGATCGCATCGGCGCGTATCTGGTCGCGGCTCCTCGATCGTGTGCGCGGTGGCTGGGCGCTTGCGGTGCTCAACGGGTTGCTCGCGCTCGCCACGCTCATGCCGGCGCTCGTTACGCACCCGCTCGTTGCGTTTTTGTCGGGTGTGATGTTCGGCGCAACGTTTCTGTCGGCCGTCGCGTCGACGACTGCCTTCGTGCGTCATAACCTGCCCGCGAGCCTCTGGGCGAGAGGCATCAGCGCGTTCACGATCGTGTTCGCGTTTGGCCAGATCGTCGGGCCGATGGTGATTGGCTGGGTGTCGGATGGTGCGGGTCTCGCGCGCGGACTGCTTTATTCGGCGATCATTCTTGGCGCAGGCGCCGTGCTGGCCGCCTGTCAAAAGCCACTCGATGCGCAGCACGTCGAGCGCTAAAAGCGAACGCGCTGCACATCGGTGAGTATTTTCGGGAGCCGGATACAACGCGCGGCGACGCCGCGACGTTACGTTACGCCTTCACGGGCTGACCGATCTCGTGATTCGCGAGCACTTCGAGCGCGCGAACCATCGCCGAGTGATCCCACGCCTTGCCGCCGTGCGCGACGCATGCATTGAAGAGCGCCTGGCACGTTGCCGTGTTGGGCAGCGATACGCCGAGCGCCTGCGCGGTCGAAAGCGCGAGGTTCAGATCCTTCTGATGCAGCTCGATGCGAAAGCCCGGATCGAACGTGCGCTTTGTCATCCGTTCGCCGTGCACTTCGAGAATTCGCGAAGAAGCGAAGCCGCCCATCAGCGCCTCGCGCACACGCGCCGGATCGACGCCGGCTTTCGATGCCAGCAGCAACGCTTCGCCGACCGCTTCGATTGTTGCCGCGACGATCACCTGGTTTGCGACCTTGCAGACCTGTCCCGCGCCAACGTCGCCGATCAGCGTGACGTTCTTGCCCATCATGTCGAAGAGCGGCTTCACGGCGTCGAACGTGGCCTGCGTGCCGCCGACCATGATCGTGAGCGATCCCGCCTTCGCGCCCACTTCGCCACCCGACACCGGCGCATCCAGATATTCCGCGCCGCTTTCGCGCACGCGCGCGGCAAATTCACGTGTGGCCATCGGCGAGATCGAACTCATGTCGACAACCGTCTGGCCTGCGCGCAGCGCGCTCGCGACGCCATCCTCGCCGAACAGCACGCGCTCGACGTCCGGCGTATCCGGCACCATGATAAAGATGACGTCGGCTTTCGCCGCGACGGCTGCCGGGCTGTCACAGGCGATGGCGCCGGCCTGCTTCAGTTCGTCGGGCACGCCGCTGCGCGTGAAGGCCGCGAGCGATACGTTGTTCTTGAGAAGATTTGCAGCCATGGGCTTGCCCATGATGCCGAGTCCGATAAAGCCTGCTGATTGCATGTGATCCTCCGTTCGATCTGTCGGGTTCAGTGTGTCGTTGAGTCGGGTATATGGCGTGTCTGATGTGTCGGGTTCAGGCGGCAATGAAGTGCTTGTGCACAGCCTGCGCGGCATTGCGCAGCAGGCCGAGGTCAGCGCAGACGGCCACCACCTGGCAGCCCATCGCAATGTACCGTTCGGCGTCGGCCTGGACGGGCGCCAGGATGCCGCTCGCCTTGCCGCCAGCGTTCGCGGCGGCGAAGATGCGTTCGATCGCCTGCTGCACTTCCGGATGGTTCGCGTCGCCGAGATGGCCGTAGCCAGCAGCGAGGTCGGACGGACCGACGAACACGGCATCGATGCCGTCGACGGCCACGATTTCGTCGATCGCTTCGACGGCGGCGCGGCTTTCGATCTGCACGATCACACAGATGTTGTCGTTCGCAACCTCAAGATAATTGGCGACGGTGCCGAAGCGGTTCGCACGATGGCCGACCGACACGCCGCGTATGCCATGCGGCGGATAGCGCGTCGCGGCGACGGCGCGCGCGGCATCGGCGGCGCTGTCGACGAACGGGATCAGGAAGTTGCAGAAGCCGCTGTCGAGCAGACGCTTGATCACGACGCTCTCGTTTGCCGGCGGCCGCACGACGGGCGCGCTGCGGCTGTCCTTAAGCGACATCAACTGCGGGATGAGCGTCAGGACATCGTTCGGCGCGTGTTCCGCGTCGAGCAGCAGCCAGTCGAAACCGATCACGCCGAGCATTTCCGTGACGATCGGGCTCGCCAGTGAAGACCAGCAACCCACGAGCTTCTCGCGGTTGCGCACGGCCTGACGAAAACGGTTGGGCAGGGACTGAAACGGCGAGGTAGCGATCATGAATTGTCCTTCGGCTGGGTGACGAGTGGCGAGCAGAGCGGGCCGCGGCGCAGGTCGAATCCGCGTCCCGTTCAAGACATGATGTTATCTGTTGTCGTACATCTTAATTGCATTATGCCCGCGCCAATGCGCTTTCATAGCCGCGTTAACCCGCATATTGAACAATGACATGGCGTTGTACTGCCTTTCTGTCGAGTTATACGACGACTGACAATATAAATACCCACGCGCGCCACGAGCGGACGTGGCATTACCTGCATGATGCGACGGGAAGGATGACAGGAAAAGGGCCGAACGCCCAATGACGGAGATGAGCGCGAAACGACGGCGCGCTCACCTCCCGAAAAAGCTCACCGCAAGCGGATGGCTAGTGGTTCTTCACAAACGCAGCGATCTGCGTGTTCAGTAATGAAGGCGCCTGGCGATGCGGCGAATGTCCACACCCATCGAGTTTGGCGAGCTGCGCGTGCGCCACGTGCTGCTGGATCAGGTCGATCTGCGCCATCGTGCCGTACTCGTCGTCGTGGCCCTGGGCGGCAAGTAGCGGGCACGTGATCGAAGGCAGCACGCCCGTGATGTCCCAGCGACGGAAATCCGCGTTAAGCCAGATATCGTTCCAGCCGTAGAACGCCGAATCGACATCGTCGTGATAACGCGCGAGCTTTGGCTTGAAGTCGGTTGTTTCGTAGGCGATCTTTGCCTGCGCGATGGCGTCGACGGACTTCTGCTCGACGATTACATGCGGCGCCACGACGATCGCGCCGCAGAGCGCGTCGGGAAACGCCGCCGCATAGAGCAGCGCGATCGAGCCGCCGTCGCTATGGCCGACGAGCCACATGCGCTCGCGTTCGGCGTCGTCGATTTGAAGCGCATCGAGAAACGCGGGCAACACCTCGTGCGCCTGACGGTGCATGAAATCGACGGGCCACCTGACGTCGTGATCGCGCGGCGTCGAGCGTCCATAACCCGGACGCGAATACACGAGACCGCGGAAACCCAGCGCGTCGCAGAGCGATTGCGGCCAGTCCTTCCACATCGCGATCGAGCCAAGGCCTTCATGCAGAAAAACCGCGAGCGGTGCATCGACGCGCTCCGGGCTGAGCCACTGATACTCGATGCGAAGCGCGCCGCGTTCCGCGCGGGCAGGCAGTTCAGTGAAAGCGGTCGATAGCGGTGTACGTGCGGTCAGGCGATCCATGGGTCAGTCGCAGAAAAGTTAAACGGCGTTTCACCGCGTATTGTGCGGCAGTTTCGACGATGTCCGGTCCGGGCGGCGCATCACGATGCCTCGCGCAGCTTGAAACGCTGGATCTTGCCCGTCGCCGTTTTCGGCAGATCGTCGACGAACAGGATTTCGCGCGGGTATTTGTGCGGCGCGAGCCGTGCCTTCACGAAGGCCTTCAGTTCGGCGGCGAACGCGTCGGTCGCGACCTCTGCGTGTTTCAGTACGACGAACGCACGCGTTTTCATGAGCCCGTCACGCGTGACGCCGACGACCGCCGCTTCGAGCACATCGTCGTGCTGCATCAGCACCATCTCGACTTCGATCGGCGACACGTACTGCCCGCTGACTTTCAGCATGTCGTCGCTGCGGCCTGCGTACGTGTAGTTGCCATCCGGCAGGCGACGATACTTGTCGCCGCTTTTCAGCCAGTCGCCAAGAAACGTCGCGCGCGATTTTTCGCGGTTGCACCAGTACATCAGCGCGGCGCTCGGCCCCTTGATGTAGAGGTCGCCGATTTCGCCGTCGGGCACCGGCTGGCCGCTTTCGTCGCGCAGTTCGATGTCGTAACCCGGCACCGCGGTACCCGTCGTGCCGTATGCGACGTGGCCCGCGCGATTCGAAAGGAAGATGTGCAGCATCTCGGTCGAACCGATGCCATCCAGAATCTCGCAGCCGAAACGTTCCGTGAAGTGCTCGCCCGTTTCGCGCGGCAACGCCTCGCCGGCGGAGGTGCACACGCGCAACCGCACGTCTGCGCGCTGCGGCAGGTCGGGTGAAGCGAGCATGCCCGCATACAACGTCGGCACGCCGTAGAAGATGGTCGGCTTGTGGCGCGTGAATTGCGCGAAGACGGCCTCGGGCGTGGGCCTGCCTGCCATCAGGATCGCGGTTGCGCCAACGGAAAGCGGAAACGTCAGCGCATTGCCGAGACCGTACGCGAAGAACAGCTTCGCTGCCGAAAAGACGACGTCGTCCTCGCGGATACCAAGCACGCGCTTGCCGTACAACTCCGCGGTCCAGTACAGGTTCGCATGCGTGTGGACGGTACCTTTGGGCTTGCCCGTCGAGCCGGAGGAATACAGCCAGAACGCGAAGTCGTCGGCGTGGCTTGGCCAGGGCGTCGCGCGCAGTGTGGAGGCGTCGATCATCCGGCGAAACACATGCTCGCCCGGCAGATCCGCGTTTTGCGGCTGCGAGACGATGAGCACGCAGCCTTCGTTCGATGTATCGGCGAGCGCCTGCGCGATCGTCGGCAACAGCGCGTCCGTCGCGATGACAGCACGTGCGCGGCTGTGATCGAGCATGTAGGTGTAGTCGGCGGGCGTCAGCAACGTATTCGCGACGACCGGCACGACGCCCGCGTACAGCGCGCCGAGAAACGCAATGGGCAGGTCGGTCGTGTCGTGCATCACGAGCAGCACACGCTCCTCCGGGTGAATGCCGAGTTTCGTCAGCACGCTCGCGAAGCGGCGCGCGAGCGACTCGAGTTCGCCGTACGTCGTGACACTGTTGTCGTCGATATACGCGGGCTTCGGGGACCGCGCTTCGTTCAGCGTAAAAAGGTGCGCTGCAAAGTTGAAATGAACGGGCGGCGCGTCGATGGCGGGTTGACCCTTTGCTGCGGTCGGCTCTACCAGGGCTTCCATGCTTGTCTCCTGACGTGGGCGACGCGCGTCCGGCGGGCGAGAGCCGCCGTCACACGTTCTTTCTGTCGGTTGAATGGGGCGATTCAGTGATTCGTGTCCGCTCCGGCTTTCAGCCTCATGGGTTGGCGCTCGACGTTGCCTGCAGCACGGCTTCGTTCGTTGCGGCCGGCGCCTGGATTGCCGCGCGGCGATGATAGAAATCCAGCGCGCGCACGCCGCCCAGTTCTTCGCCGCCGCCGGCCCGGCCTGGGCCGCCGTGCAGCGACATCGGCATGACGTTGCCGTGGCCGGTCTGGCTCTGCGCCACCGAAGGCGAGATCGCATGGACGCGCCCGTGCGTATCGGCGAGTTCGAGCGCGATTCGCGCGAGGCGCGCTTCATCGTTCGAAAACACCGACGCGACGAGCGAACCCTGGCCGCGTCGGGCGAGCGCGATGGCATGTGCTTCTTCGAGCGAGCTGTCCTGCGTGGCCGCCACGGTGTACCCGCACAGCGTGGCGACGGGGCCGAATACCTCGATGTCGTGGATGCGCGTGGCGACGTCCGCATCGTCGACGACCAGCAGATGCGGCGCGATGCACGCGGCAACAGCGGGATCGACGTCGACGAGTTCGACCGCCGAGCCATTGAACGCGACGCGTGCTTCTTCGCGCAGTGCGGCGATACCGGCGCGCACGGTGTCGTACTGCTCGCGGTTGACGAGCGCGCCCATGCGCACCGACTCGTTGCGCGGGTTGCCGACGGTGATCTTCGCGAGCTTTGCGACGAGCGCATCGGTGGCCGCAGCGAGATGCTGCTTCGGCACGAACGCGCGACGGATCGCCGTGCATTTCTGGCCAGACTTCACCGTCATTTCGCGCACGACTTCCTTGATAAAGAGATCGAACGCCTCGGTACCCGGCGCGGCGTCGGCGGCGAGGATCGCGCTGTTCAGGCTGTCCGCTTCGACGTTGAGGCGCGCGCCATGTTCGACGAACGCCGGATGCGCGCGCAGCTTCGCGGCGGTTTCCGCTGAACCGGTGAACGAGACGACGTCGAACGCGCCGATCTGGTCGAGCAGGCCCGCCGAGCCGCCGCAGATCACCGAAAGCGCGCCGTCCGGCAGAATGCCGGCCTTCACGACGTCGGCCACCATGCGCTGCGTGAGCCATGCCGTCGCGGTGGCGGGCTTGACGATCACCGGCACGCCCGAGAGCAGCGCGGGCGCGGCCTTCTCCCACAATCCCCAGGACGGGAAATTGAAGGCGTTGATAAAGAGCGCGACGCCGCGCGTGGGCGTCAGCACGTGCTGCGTGGTGAACGACCTGTCCTTGCTGAGACTCACCGTGGCGCCATCGCGTAGCGCGTGAACATCGCCGAGCGTCGCGCCGAACTTCGCGTAGTACGACAGCGTGAAAATCCCGCCATCGATATCGACTGCGGAATCGTTTTTCGTCGTGCCGGAGTTCGCGAGCGCAATCGCGTAGTAGTCGTCGCGATTCGCCTGCAGCACTTTCGCGATTTCCGCGAGCAGGGCGGCGCGCGCCGCATAGGTCAGGCTGCGCAAAGCGGCGCCGCCCTGCTTGCGGGCGTGGTCGAATGCGGCGGCCAGATCGAGGCCCTGGCTCGACACGCGCACGAGCGCTTCGCCCGTCACCGGATCGGTCAGCAGCGTGCCTTCGCCGCTGCCGGCGACCCATTTGCCGGCGATAAAGTTTTCTAGCAATGCGGCCATGAGATGCCCTTTCTGAATGTCGGTCTGGCGGTTTGCGGCGCGGAATTCAATCACCGCACCGGATGCGGCGCGGTGCAGCGCAACGCGTTGAGCGTGGATATGGAAAGTGGCGCCCCTCAGGCGGTGGCTTCCTGCTTCGTGAACTGGATAGCGCCCTCGGGCAGCAGATAGAGCACGAGCGCGCTGCCGTGCGCGACCGTCGGCCGGTGCGCGCTGCCTGGCTCGTAGACGCACCAGCCTGCCGGATGGCCGTCGAAGGTCGCGCCTTCGGTGAGTGGAATGATCAGATCGATTTCACCGTTCGGATGCACGTGATGTGGCCCAGCGATGTCGGTCATGCTGACGACGTCGACCGAAAAGCCATGTGTTTCCGGCAGCGCCTTGAAGATGCGTCCGTAGCGGATGCCGCCCGCTTCACCGTCGCACAGCCAGCCTTCCTTCACGCCCGTGCAGCAGGCGTCGGCGAGTTCGGCCCATGCGGTGCCCGAGGCGGGATATTCGGTGTTCAGCCAGCGTGCGAGATCCTGGCCGAGCGGACGTGACGCGATCCTGCTGGTCACGCCGCCAATCAGCGTTCGAAATGTGTCGGGGGACATGTGTGTCTCCACCGCGCGTCAAGCGCGGATCGGTGCCGTGACGCACGCAGGCCGCAGGCGTCTGGCTGTCTTGAAATGTGCATTAAACTTAGCGTGCGACAAATTGCATGTCAAGCACTATAATTCATTAAAGCCTGTTCAAAGGACGCTTCAACATGAAACAAACCGCCGCCGTGCAACCGATGGAGCCCGCGGATCAAGACGCCACTGTCGACGACACGCGTGAAGCCCGCGATCCGTTTCTGGTCGGAATGGGAGAGCGCGTGCGCGTGCTGCGGGCGCGGCGCGGCCTGACGCGCAAGGCGCTGGCGAAGGAAGCGGACGTCTCGGAGCGCTATCTCGCGAACCTCGAATCCGGCGTGGGCAATGCGTCGGTGCTGTTCCTGCGTCAACTCACGAAGGCACTAAACTGCACGCTGGCCGAGATCGTCGGCGACGAAACGACGTCTTCGGCCGACTGGCTGCGCATCCGTGAACTGCTGTACGGACGCGATCACGACACGTTGAAGCGCGCCCGCGTCGCGCTCGAGGAGATGCTTGCCACGGCGCCGCAAGACCCGAACCGGCGCAACCGGATCGCGCTGATCGGCCTGCGTGGCGCGGGCAAATCGACCCTCGGCCGCATGCTCGCGGACGAGCTGAAAATGCCCTTCGTCGAGCTGAACCGTGTGATCGAGCAGCTGGCGGGCTGCCCGCCAGCGGAGATTCACGCGCTATACGGAGCGAGCGCTTACCGGCGCTACGAGCACCGCGCGCTCGAAGCAGTGATCGCGGAGCATCCCCGCGCGGTGATTGCCTCGCCGGGCGGTCTCGTATCCGAGCCCGCCACGTTGAACGCGCTGCTCGCCCACTGCTTCACGGTGTGGCTGCAGGCCACGCCGGAAGATCATATGCGGCGCGTGATTGCGCAAGGCGACCTGCGGCCGATGTCCGGCAACAAGGAAGCCATGGAAGACCTGAAGCGCATCCTGGAAGGCCGCGGCGAGTTCTACGGACGCGCCGACATGACGTTCGACACGAGTGGCAAACCCCTGGCGGAATGCTATCTCTCGCTGCGCGACCGGCTGGCGGCGCGGATTGCCTCTGAGTGACATTGGCGTAAAGGCGCTGCAAAAACTGAATTAAAAAGCATGTTCGGGAAAACCCGAAAGAAGCATTAAAGTGCTTTACGCGGCAGAAAAGATGCACTATCGTACATTCAACAATCCCGCAATGTACGAAGGAGACATCCATGTCAGTCGCTCAATCAGTGGAGCAGGGCACCCCCGCAGGCGTCATGCCGGTCAGCCAGACGGCCGCGTCCCCGGCTCAGGCATCCGCCGCGCCGGTCGGCCCGCGCGTCGACTACCGCACCGAGCCGTCGCGCTATAAACACTGGAAGCTGACATTCGATGGCCCGGTCGCGACACTCGGCGTCGACATTGCCGAAGACGGCGGCATCCGCGAAGGCTACAAGCTCAAGCTCAATTCGTACGACCTGGGCGTCGACATCGAGCTGCACGATGCAATCCAGCGCATCCGCTTCGAACATCCGGAAGTGCGCACCGTGGTCGTCACGAGTCTCAAGGACCGCGTGTTCTGCTCCGGCGCGAACATCTTCATGCTCGGCCTGTCGTCGCATGCATGGAAGGTCAACTTCTGTAAATTCACGAACGAAACGCGCAACGGTCTCGAAGACTCGTCGCGCCATTCGGGCATCAAGTTTCTCGCAGCAGTAAACGGTGCGTGCGCCGGCGGCGGCTACGAAATGGCACTCGCGTGTGACGAGATTTACCTGGTCGACGACCGCTCGTCGTCCGTCGCGTTGCCTGAAGTGCCGCTGCTCGGCGTATTGCCCGGCACCGGTGGTCTCACCCGCGTCACCGACAAGCGCAAGGTTCGCCATGACCGCGCCGACATCTTCTGCACAATCGTCGAAGGCGTGCGTGGCGAGCGCGCGAAGCAGTGGCGACTCGTCGACGAAGTGGTCAAGCCGAACGTCTTCAAACAGACCGTTCAGGCACGCGCACTGGAACTGGCCGCGCAGAGCGACCGTCCGGCCGGTGCGAAGGGCGTGACGCTGACGCGCGTCGAACGTCAGGATCGCGAAGACGGCATCGGCTATGCGACTGTCGACGTCACGATCGACCGCACGAAGCGCACCGCGACGTTCACCGCGAAAGCGCCGTCCGGCAACCAGCCTGCCGATATCGACGCAATCGTCGCAGCTGGCGCGAACTGGTGGCCATTGCAGTTCGCCCGCGAACTGGACGACGCGATTCTCTCGATGCGCACCAACGAACTCGACATCGGCACGTGGATCTTCAAGACGGAAGGCGACGCCCGCGCACTGCTCGCCGCCGATGCCACGCTGCTTCAGCACAAGGAGCACTGGTTTGTCCGCGAAACGATCGGCATGCTGCGCCGCACGCTGGCGCGCATCGATGTTTCCTCGCGTTCGCTCTTCGCGCTGATCGAGCCGGGCTCCTGCTTTGCGGGCACGTTTGCCGAACTGGCGTTCGCCACCGACCGCACTTACATGGCCGCGCTGCCCGGCAATGAAGACGAAGAGCCGGCCATCACGCTCTCCGACGTCAACTTCGGTCTGTATCCGATGATCACCGGCCAGTCGCGCATCGGTCGCCGCTTCTACGACGAAACCGGACCGATGCAGGCCGCGCGCGAGCAGACCGGCAAGCCGGTCAAAGCGGTCGAAGCCGAGCGTCTCGGACTCGTGACCGCATCGCCGGACGATATCGACTGGGCCGACGAAATCCGTATCGCGATCGAAGAGCGCGCGGCGATGTCGCCCGATGCGTTGACCGGCCTCGAAGCGAACCTGCGCTTCAACGGACCGGAAACGATGAATACGCGCATCTTCGGCCGGCTCTCTGCCTGGCAGAACTGGATTTTCAACCGGCCGAACGCGGTGGGCGAGAAGGGCGCGCTCAAGGTGTACGGCAAGGGCAGCAAGGCGCAGTTCGACCTGAACCGCGTGTAACGCGCTTTATCGAACGTCCCTGCTCAACGATCCTGCAATACACGCGTTCAAGCTCAAGGAAACAGACATGTCCACGATTAACTACAGCGAAAAGATTCCGAACAACGTCAATCTCGCCGACGACCGCACGCTGCAACGCGCGCTCGAACAATGGCAGCCGAACTTTCTCTCCTGGTGGGGCGACATGGGCCCGGACGGCTCGCATGGTTACGACGTCTATCTGCGCACGGCGGTGAGCGTCGATGCGGGCGGCTGGGCGCACTTCGATCACGTGAAGATGCCGGACTACCGCTGGGGCATTTTCCTTGCGCCCGGCGACACGGAACGCAAGATCAACTTCGGTGAGCACAAGGGCGAAGCCGCCTGGCAGGACGTGCCCGGCGAACACCGCGCGAACCTGCGACGCATTATCGTGACGCAGGGCGACACGGAACCGGCATCGGTGGAACAGCAACGTCACCTCGGGCTCACTGCGCCTTCGATGTATGACCTGCGCAACCTGTTCCAGGTGAACGTCGAGGAAGGGCGTCACCTGTGGGCGATGGTCTATCTGCTGCATCGCTACTTCGGCCGCGACGGTCGCGAAGAAGCCGACGCGCTGCTCGATCGCCGCTCCGGCGACGACAACAACCCGCGCATTCTCGGCGCGTTCAACGAGCGCACGCCGGACTGGCTGTCGTTCTTCATGTTCACGTACTTCACCGATCGCGACGGCAAATTCCAGCTGTCGGCGCTCGCCGAGTCGGGCTTCGATCCGCTTGCGCGCACGACGAAGTTCATGCTCACGGAAGAGGCGCATCACATGTTCGTCGGCGAATCGGGCGTGTCGCGCGTGATCCAGCGCACCGCGCAGGTGATGAACGAGCTCAAGACCGACGACGTCAACAAGCTGCGCGCCGCGGGCGTAATCGATCTGGAAACGATCCAGCGCTACATCAACTTCCACTACTCGGTGACGATCGACCTGTTCGGCGCGGATCAATCATCGAACGCGGCGACGTTCTACAGCTCGGGTCTGAAGGGCCGGTATGAAGAAACCAAACGTGACGACGATCACCAGCTGAACGGCCAGAACTACAAGCTGCTGGACGTGCAGGACGGCAAGCTCGTCGAGCGCGAAGTGCCGATGCTCAACGCGATGAACGAAGTGCTGCGCGACGACTACATCAAGGATTCGGTGGCGGGTGTCGGGCGCTGGAACAAGGTGCTCGAAAAGGCGGGCATCGATTTTCGCATGACGGTGCCGCACAAGGCGTTCAACCGCGAGATCGGCACGTTCGCCGGCGTGCGCGTCTCGCCGGATGGCCGCGTCGTCAACGACAACGAATGGAAGGCGAACGAAGCCACCTGGCTACCGACGCCGGAAGACCGCGCGTATGTGGCTTCGCTGATGGGTCGTGTCATCGAGCCGGGCAAGTTCGCGAACTGGATCGCGCCGCCGGCGATGGGCATCAACCGTCAACCGGTCGATTTCGAATACGTGCGCTTCAACTGATTCATCCCGGCAATACCAGGCGCCCGGCTGCGGTGCGAACGATCGCGACGCACCCGGATGCAGGGGGAGACAAGACATGAATGGCCCAGTCCCAATCGCAGTCCTCAGGCAGCATCTGATCGACCCGGAGATCTGCATTCGCTGCAACACCTGCGAAGAGACCTGTCCGATCGATGCCATCACCCACGATTCGAACAACTACGTGGTGAAAGCCGATGTGTGCAACGGATGCATGGCATGCGTGCCGCCGTGCCCGACAGGCGCCATCGACAACTGGCGCAACGTATTGGAGGCCGATGCGTACAGCATCGACGAACAGTTCACGTGGGACGCGCTGCCTGCGCAAAACACGACCGCGAGCCCTGCGCTCGATGAGGTCGCGCCCCAACCTGGCGGTGCGGCAGAATCAGCGGAAACGTCGGAAGGCATCGAGGTGGACACGGTGCGTGGCTCGACGTTGCCGCCGTGGTCGTCGGCCAGGCCTTACGTGAATCTTTATACGCATAAAGACCCCGTATCAGCGACGGTGGTCGGCAACTACCGGCTCACGGACGAATCGACCGAAAGCGATATACATCACATTGTGCTGGATTTCGGCACGATGCCATTTCCGGTCCTGGAAGGCCAGTCGATCGGCGTGCTGCCGCCGGGTTCGACGAAGGATGGCAAGACGCATCACGCGCGGCAGTATTCGATCGCGAGCCCGCGTGATGGCGAGCGCAAGGGCTACAACAATCTGTCGCTGACGGTGAAGCGCGTCACGCAGGACTATCAGGGCAATGCGGCCGATGGCGTGTGCTCGAACTATCTGTGCGACCTGAAGAAGGGTGACAAGGTCGATGTGATCGGTCCATTCGGCAGCACGTTCCTGATGCCGAATCATCCGAACTCGCATCTGCTGATGATCTGCACGGGCACCGGTTCGGCACCGATGCGCGCGATGACGGAATATCGCCGCCGCCGCAGGCTGAAGGGCGCGACCGGCAAGCTGATGTTGTTCTTCGGCGCGCGGACGAAGGAAGAGTTGCCGTACTTCGGGCCTTTGGTGAATCTGCCGCGCGATTTCATCGATACGACGCTGGCGTTTTCACGAACGGCCGGTCAGCCGAAGCGGTATGTGCAGGATGCGATGCGTGAGCGCGCCGCGGACATTGCGCAGATGCTTCGCGACGCGAATACCTACATTTACGTTTGTGGCCTGAAGGGCATGGAAGATGGCGTACTGCAGGCGTTGCGCGATATCGCCGAACAGCACGGACTGGAGTGGGAACCGCTGTGGAAAACACTCAAGCGGGAGGGGCGCCTGCATCTCGAAACGTACTGATGCCGATCAAGAGGTGAGTGTTTGCGGGAGCCGACGAACGGTGCGCAACGCGGTACCGCGTTGCGCACCGTTTGTTGCGATCGCAACCGCAACCCCAACCGCAACCGTTAACGCGCGATGTCGCGCAGGAACCCCGACACTTTCGCAAGCCCCGCTTCCAGCACTTCGCGATTGTTCGTATAGCCGATGCGCACATAGCCTTCCATATCCATCGCGCTACCTGGCGTGAACATCACGCCCGTTTTTTCGAGCAGCGCGACGCAAAAGTCACGCGACGTCATGTCGAGATCGAATCGCACGAGCGCCGTCGTGCCCGACTTCGGTTTCACGTACGAAAGCAGTGGCTCTTTCGCGATCCACGCGTCGAGGATGGCGAGGTTCGTGCGCAGGATGTCGTGACTGCGGCTGATGATCGCGTCGCGGCTTTCGAGCGCAATCGAAGCGAACAGATCGTTCAGCATGCCGACACTGATGGTGTTGTAGTCGCGATGAATCTGCACGCGGTGAATCAGTTCGACCGGCGCGACGATCCAGCCGACGCGCAGACCCGCCAGCGACCACGTCTTCGACATGCTGCCCGTGCCGATACCTTTCTCGTACAGATCGGCGATCGATGCCGTGAAACCGTCGCCTTCCTGATCGGTACCGCGATAGACCTCGTCGCACAGTACCCACGCGCCGCACGCGCGCGCGATTTCCACGAAGCGTTCGAGGAGGGCCCGGTCCATCAGCGAACCGGTCGGGTTGTTCGGATTGTTGATCGCGATGACGCGCGTATTACTTTTGACGAGGCGCTTCAGTTCGTCGAGATCAGGCAGGAAGCCGTTCTCTTCGCGAAGCGGGAGGATGTCGACGTTCGCGCCGTAGCTCGCCGGAATCGAATAATGCTGTTGATACGTCGGCAGCACGGAAATCACGTGGTCGCCGGGTTCGACGAGCGTCTCGTACACGAGTGCATTCGCGCTGATCGCGCCGTGCGTGATCAGGACATTCGGCACCTTCTGCTTTTCGTATAGCGAAGCCACGTTCGAGCGCAGGCGCTCCGTGCCGTCGATGGCGCCGTACGTCAGCTTGAGCGGCAGCATCTCGCCGAGAATGCTCTCCTGTCGCCCGGACATGCGCAGCAGTTCTTCGACCGTCAACGACTCGACGCAGGTTTCCGCGAGATTCAACTCGCAGTGGTTCTCGTAGCGATCCATCCAGCGTTCGACACCGAATTCCCTGATTTCCATGACTTCCGTCCTCGAATTGAAAGTACGCGTACGCAACGATCGCGCATGCCGGTCGCAATCACGCGCGATGGCTCGGCATTGAGTATAGACGAAAAGTCTATCGTAGACTTTATTGAATGGAATCTGGGGTCGGTCCAGAATCAGGTCGCGGTCGCGAACCAGGCAAACGCGTGGCGGGTCCGTCTGCGACGAACCCGCAAAACCGTTACGCGAGATCGAGCGCCGCGGTCATATCGCCAGGTGGCGTCGCGCCGTTCTCCGCGAACGCCCGGTCTCGCGCAATCACGCCGTCTAGCGGCGCGAGGCCATGCACGCGCGTAATCAGTCGCAGGATCGAATTGGTGTCGTAGAGGCTGTGATCCACGTAACCTTTTTTGGCGAGCGGTGACACGACGAGCGCCGGGATGCGCGAGCCGGGACCCCAGCGATCGCCCTTCGGTGGCGCGACCGGGTCCCACCATCCGCCGTTTTCGTCGTGGGTGACGATCACGACCGTGTTGGCCCACAGCGGACTGCGCTGCAGATGATCGATGACCTGCGTGATGTGCCGGTCGCCCGATTCGACGTCGGCGTAACCGGCGTGCATGTTCAGGTTGCCCTGCGGTTTGTAGAACGTGACTGCGGGCAGACGTCCGGCATCGATGTCCGCGATCAGATGGTTTGTCGATGCGTCGTCGCCGGTGCCTGCATCGCGCAGATGGCGCTGGCGCGCGTCGGTGCCCGGGGCGTAATTCACGAAATAGTTGAACGGCTGATGGTGATACTGGAAATCCGGCACCGCGCCCGTGTCCTGATGGTCGAGCGCGTACTGCCACGCGCCGCTGTACCACGCCCAGTCGACGCCCTTGTCCGACAGCCGGTCGCCGATCGTCGCGTACGTCTGCGGCCGCAGCACCTTCGGGTTGGAAGGATCGGCCAGATTCGGATCGCCACCTTCTGCGGGGCGCACGTTGCTCGGCATGTACGGCGGCGCCATCGTGTTGACGGCGTAACCGTCCGCGGTGAAGAGACCATCGTTTTCATACTTCGGCGGCCCGGCGAGCGCCGACGCCGGTGAGTCCGCGCTGAGTTTCAGCCGCGTGCCGGTGGGGTCGTCGCCTTCGATGATCGAGACGAGTTTCTTCGCCGGGCTGGTCTGGATGTCCGCGTAATACGGCGCCTGCGCCGAAATCAGGAAGATGTGATTGAGCCATGAGCCGCCGAAAGCGGCCATGAAGAAGTTGTCGCACAGCGTGTATTGCTGCGCGAGGTTCCACAGACGCAACGAGTCGGCCGAATTCCGGTAATGGCCCATCACGAGGCCGCCGGAGTCCGCCCAGGCGACGAACTGGTTGTTGCGGCCCGCGTTGATCTGCATCTGGTTCTGATAGAAGCGATGCACCAGATCGCGCGTGATGACGCCGTTCGGCAGCGGCGTGCCGTGGGCGTCGGCGATACGGAACGGCCCATTCGGCAGACCGACGATGTCGCGCTCGGCAATCATGTAGCGCTTGCCGTCCACTTCCTGCGCCTGCGGCACGAGGCCGCCCCAGATTTTTGGCAGTTGCGCGAGCGGCGTCTTGCCGTCGCGGTCGAGCTGCACGTAACGGGATGCCGGCACGGCGTCGAGCGGATGCTGGACGCCCGGGAAATTGCCGTACAGGTTCGCGAAGCTGCGGTTCTCCGCATAGATCACGACGATATGGCGAACCTGATCGTGGAGCGCGGCGTCGAGCCGGAGATCGGCCGCGCTACGCGGGCCGCTGCCTGCGGATTGCAGGTCGGTCTTGCAGCCTGTCAGCGCGAGGCCAATACCGACTGCCGCAAGGCCGGTCAGGACACGACGACGTTCCGGATCGTCGGGCTGGTCGGCGTGCTGGGGAAGGTCAGGCGGGAGCGTCGGATCATCGGGTTGCATCGGCAGATCTCCTTATGAGCGCGTTTTCCAGCGAAGGCGGGCGCCGGTTCGGGCGTGCCCCGGGGCCTCAATACCACGTGCATCCTGGCACCCGACAGGGTGAATCCGCAAGCAGCGAATGTGCATAGACACCGAGGTGCGGCGAACGGTGAGGGTTTTCGGGAGGCCCCGATGTGAAGGCCGGCGTGGAGCCTTTATTCACCGTGGGCAACGCGGCTGGTGTAGCGAGCCGCGGTGCAGGAGAGCGGCGTTTCATGGCCCGTGGCCAGGATCATCCCACCCGCTCCAAACATTGTGAGACGGCCTCAAACCCTTATGGATAAAGGGCGAGGGCGCGTGCGCCGATGCGGACCTGCGTGCGCTGAAACAGACGAAAGCGCAAGTCAGCAGCCCGCTCTTCGCAGACTCTGACAGAGCGAACGGTGTGCCGCGGCTCGCGCCAGAAATCACCGGAGAGCGCCGGGAATCAGCCTTAAGGTGAGGTTTTTCGGGAGTGCGTGGCGAAGCTGTATGGGGCATCTGGAGGGTTCCCACCGGGCTGCAGCGGGCCGCCCGGAGGAACGCAGACCGCCCGGCAGGAATCTTTTTGCGCATAAAGCCGCGCGGCACGCTCTTAGCAAATCACAAACCCAGCTCCAGAACATAAGGCTAAAACTGTAAGTGGGTACTCACATGAAGCACCTGATCACCCGGGCGAAAACCGCAATCAACGCGCACACGTGACCAGTTCGCGCAGTTCATCGATATCGAACGGCTTCGCGAGAATCGGCACGCCGAGGTGCCGGGCGCGTTCGAGTTCGTCCGCGTAACCGGTCATCAGCGCGATGCGCTGAGCGGGCCACTGCTGTTGAACCTGCTCGGCGAGATCGATTCCGCTCAGGCGGCCAGGCATCTGGATATCGGACAGCACGAGATCGAAGGTTTCGCCGGCATTGAGCGCGTCGAGCGCGGCATCGGCGGTCGGCTCGTGGCGAACCTTGCAGCCGAAGACTTCGAGCACCGCGGCGACGCCTTCGGCGACGTCCTCGTTGTCCTCGACGAGCAAAACGATGCCCTGCGTCGCGGGAGCGGTAGCAGGTGCGGCCGGCGCGGCGGGCCGCGCTGGCTCCTGCTCGCCCTGGTAACGCGGCAGGTACAGACGCACCGTCGTGCCGCGCTGCGGGACGCTGTCGATGCGTGCCGTGCCGCCAGCCTGTTCGCACGCGGCCAGCACCTGTGCGAGACCGAGGCCTGTCCCCGCGCCGCTCACCTTCGTCGTGAAGAGCGGCTCGAACGCGCGCTTCAGCACGCTTTCCGGCATACCCTCGCCGTCGTCCGTCAGCGAGACCAGCACGTATTCACCGTCGGGCAGACTCGTGTCGCTCGCGGTCAGACGGACGTTCTGCCCGCGGATCACGAAGCGCCCACCCAGCGGCATCGCATCGCGCGCGTTCACCGCGACGTTGATGATCGCGAACTCGAGTTCGGTCGCGTCGGCGAACCCGTGCCAGAGATCCGGCACGACCTGCACGCTGACCCGCACCTTGTCGCCGACGGCAGTCTGGATCAGATGCGTCGCGGCCGGTAGCCAGGTGGCGAAGTCGATGGCTTCCTGCTTGAGCGGCTGCTTGCGCGCGACGCTCAGCAGGCGCCGCGCAAGCGACTGCGCGCCGAGCGTCGCGCGCTCGACGGCCGTCACTTCCTTCTCGACGTTGTTGAAGCCCTTGCGACGCGCAAGCCCCATGTTGGTCGAGACAACCATCAGCAGATTGTTGAAGTCGTGTGCGACGTTCGCGACGAGGTTGCCAAGCGCACCCATCCGGCGCATCTGCCGGCTCGATGCCTCGGCGGAAAGACGCATCGCCACTTCCGCCTGCCAGTGCTCCCATGCGACCTGCTCGGCGCGCAGCTGGCGCAGCGAGAACAGCACGAGCACGCACACCGCGAAGCAGGGCACCGCGGTAATCGCCGCAATCAGCAGGTAATGACGCCACCACGCGTCGAAGATCGCGTCAGTGGCGTAGCCGGCCACGACGTAAAGCGGATAGTTGCCGACGCGACGAAACGCGAGCAGACGTTCGACGTTGTCCACGGTCGATGTCATGCGGAGACGGCCGAACAGCACGCCATCGTGCAACGCGTTCGTGAACGGCGTATTCGCGACGGGCATCGCGCCTGGCCGGCCTGCGGGAAAGCGCAGCAGGATGCCGCCGTCGCGGCGATACAGGCCGATCGTCACAGCGGGGTTCTCGCTGACCAGTTCGCGGTAGAAATCGGCGAAGTACTTTCGCTGCAACGCAATCGAAACGACGCCGAGAAAACTGCCGTCCTTCAGCGACGTGCGCCCCAGGTTTGTTACGAATACGTCCGCCTGACCGATCACGCCGCGCAGCGGCAACGAGAAATACGGCTCGGGCCGGATTGCCCGCGCGGAAAGGAAGTCATCGCGATCGGCAACCGATGCCTTCGGCACGGGGTAATAACGGCTCGACGTCAGCACGTCGCCGTTCTTGCCGAAGAGGGAGATCGCCGCAATCTGCGGGAAGTCGCCACCAATGGCGCTGAGCCGCCGGTGGATCGGCGCTTCCTGCGCGCGGATTTCGGCGTCGCTGCTGTCGCCGAGCAGATCGACAATGCGCGTCGCCATTTCGTTGTTCAGGTCCAGCACCTTGAGCGCATGTTCCTGGGCCACGCGCGCAAGGCGATCGGTCACATCGTTGGCATCGACGGTGCGGCGCTGATAATCGTAGTAGCCGTAGCCGATCAGACAGACCAGCGGAATCAGTACGGCCGCCGCGAGGACGACAAGGAGGATGCGGCGCGTCGCCGCAAAGTTCCGCGACGGTAGTGGCAGGTCGAGTGCCGAGGACTCGGTAGGGCGCAAGCTCGCGGGCTCCCGTAGCGACGAAAGAGACATCGTACCCGGTAGCCGGCCATCTGGAGCGTCTGGTAGACGTGCAACGTGTGCCCGATGCGGGCGGACGGTGAGAAGGTTCGGGAGCGTCAGCGCATCTGTTTCATCGAGACAGGTGAGAACATACGGGAGCCGGCGGCCGGTGAGCCGCGCCGGCCGACGGGGTTCACCTTGTCATCGTCGAAACGAAAACTAGACGCTTGCAGCCGGATGCACGTCCTTCTCGCGTTCGGCAAGCCACGCGCGCCATCCGCCGGTATGCGTGATGTCGATTGCATCGTCGAGACCTTGCGACTCGCAGATGAAACCGGTCTCCCAGCGTCCGTCCGCGAGTTGCACCTTGCCGAGGCCGAGCGGGGCCGCGATGCCCGTCAGGAAGGAACCCAGTTCGGCGCTTGGGATGTCCCAGACCTCGACGGCGATGGCGGCGCCCTCCTTGTCGACACGCACCATGCCCGGCCGTGCAACGCTGCCGCCAGCCAGCGCGTACAGACGGTAATGCGGTGCGCTCGTCGTTGCTTCGACAAGGCGTGCGCCGCGGCGCTTTAGCTGCGGGTTAAGCGGCAGGCCGTCCAGATGCGCGCCGCACACCACCACGCGCGTGCGGTCGTGGCGCGCCACACCCGCGGGCGCATCGAGGTCGCACGAAACGCCGCCTGCCAGCGGCAGCTTCAACGTGCGTTGCAGGTCATCGGCGACGCTCAGCAGATACTGGTCGGTGAACGCGCGGCCAAAGAGCGTGATGCCCCACGGCAGGCCGTTTTTCATGAAGCCGACGGGCGCGGCGACGGCCGCGTAGTCGAGCAGGTTCATGAAGTTCGTGTAGTAACCGAGCAGCGAATTCGCGCCGATCGGATCGCGTTCCAGTTCGGCCAGCGTCACCGGGCGCGGGAACGATGGGGTCAGCACGAAGTCGACGGTTTCGAGCACCGCGTCGCAGGTTTTCTTGAGCGCCTGCAGGCGGTATTGCGCACGGAACGCATCGACGGCCGTGGTGCCGGGTGCCCTCGCAAGCACGTCGCGAATCACCGGCAGCACGGCGTCCGGTTGCGTCTCGACGAGTTCGCCCGCGACGCTGTAGCGCTCGGCCACCCACGGTCCTTCATACAGCAGCTTCGCGGCTTCGACGAACGGCGCGAAGTCGATCTCGACGGCTTCGCCGCCCATCGCTTCGAGCGTCGAGCGTGCGAACGCGAAAAGCGCGGGGCTTTCGTCGCAGCCGGCAAATTCCGGATCGCGCGGCACGCCAAAGCGAAAGCGCGCGATCCTGCCGAACGCGGCGCCGTCGTTCCATTGCGGATTGGCACGGCTGTAGGCATCGGCGGGATCTTCCTGCGCCGTCAGCGCGAGTAGCTCGCTTGCTTCGCGCGCGGTCGCGGTGAGGAACGTCACGCAGTCGAGCGTGCGGCACGCGGGCACGACGCCCGCTGTCGAAAGCAGCCCCTTCGTGCCTTTCAGGCCGACGAGGTTGTTCAGCGCCGCGGGCACGCGCCCGGAACCGGCTGTGTCGGTGCCGAGTGCGAAACTCGCGACGCCCAGCGCCACCGCAAGCGACGATCCCGAGCTCGATCCGCCCGACGGGTAGTCAGCGAGCACGCTGTTGCGGCACTTGCCGTACGGCGAGCGCGTGCCGTTCAGACCCGTCGCGAACTGGTCGAGATTGGTCTTGCCGAGCGGCACCGCACCGAGCGCGATCAGCTGCTCGACGAGCTTCGCGGAAGCGGCCGGCGTGTACGCGAACGCGGGGCATGCGGCGGTCGTCGGGATGCCCGCGAGATCGATGTTGTCCTTGATCGCGAACGGGATGCCGTAGAGCGGCAACGTGCTGGCGTCGGCGGCTTCGAGCGTGGCGAAATACGGTTCGAGTTCCGCTTCGTCCAGCAGATGAATGAAGAGATGGAATTCCGCGTTCAACGTGGCGGCGCGCTCGCGCAACTCGCCAATCAACTGGCGCGGCGTGGTCTCTCCGGCGCGGTACGCCGCGCGCAACGTCGGCAGTCGCATATCGAAGGAAGGCATGCCGGCTCCTGAGTGTGGGTTCGTGTCTGTCATTGTGGATCTGTCGCGGGATTCGACGCTCATGCACGGCCAATGACCACGACGCGCTGCCCGGCGCGCACCGGCGAACCGGGTGCAACGTACACCTCGTCGATGACACCCGCGCACGGCGCGGTCACCGAGATTTCCATTTTCATCGATTCAATAACCAGCAGCACATCGCCGGCCGCAACCGTCTGGCCCGGATTCACGTGGACCTGCCACAGGTTGCCCGCGATCTCGCTGTCGACGGCGATCTGGCCGTCGTCGAGCGCCGTCGTACCGGCTTCGTCGGCGACGGGCGGCTCCAGCGTTTCTTCCGCGCTGCCGGCTTCGTGCCAGCGCTGGCGCTCTGCCTGGAACGCAGCCTGCTGACGCGCGCGGAACGTATCGATCTCGCTGGCCTCGCGCTCGAGGAAGCCCTGATAGTCCGCGAGCGACAGTTCGGTCTCTTCGATCTTCAGTGGATATCGGCCGAGCGGGAAGTCGGCGCGGATCTGCAGCAGCTCATCTGCCGGGACTTCGTAGAAACGGATCTGGTCGAAAAAGCGCAGCAGATACGGACGCCCGGCGAAATCCGCTGTCTTGCGAAAGCGGTTCCACATCTGCAACGTGCGGCCGACGAACTGGTAACCGCCAGGCCCTTCCATGCCGTACACGCACAGATAGGCGCCGCCGATGCCGACGGAATTCTCCGCCGTCCACGTGCGCGCCGGGTTGTACTTGGTCGTGACAAGCCGGTGACGCGGATCGAGCGGCGTCGCGACCGGCGCGCCGAGATACACGTCGCCGAGACCCATCACGAGATAGCTTGCATCGAACACGATGCGCTTCACCGCATCGATCGAATCGAGATCGTTGATGCGCCGGATGAACTCCAGATTGCTCGGACACCACGGCGCGTCCTTGCGCACGGTCGTCATGTATTTGTCGATGGCGAGCTGGCACGCGGGGTCGTCCCACGAAAGCGGCAGATGCACGACGCGCGAAGGCACGCGCAGATCCTGCTGCAGCAGCACGCGTTGCCAGGTGCGCTCGACGGTGTCGAGCAGCGTCGCGAGCGGCAGGCGTTCCGGCTGATAGTGAATCTGCAGCGAGCGGATGCCCGGCGTCAGGTCGATCACGCCGTCCAGATCGAGCGCTTCAAGCTGCTGCATCAACGCGTGGCCGCGAAACCGGAGTACGAGATCGAGTTCCGCCGGCCCGATTTCGAGCAGCAGATGCGTATCGCCGGAAAGGCGCGCAACGAGACGCTCGCGCTCCGCCCCGATATCGAGGACGACCGGTGAATTCAACACAGGGGCTTCGCTGGTATCGGCAAGCGTAAGCGGTGTTGCATTCGCCAGCGCTTCCAGCGTCCTGGTTTCTTCAGCACGTGCAGTCGCGGCGGCGCGTGCCGTGGCGATATCGACGGGAACGAAGCGGACCCTGTCGCCCGCCTTGAGCTGGCCGATCTGCCAGAGGTCGGCTTCGACAATCGTGACCGGGCACACGAAGCCGCCAAGGCTCGGGCCATCCGGCCCGAGAATCACGGGCATGTCGCCGGTGAAATCGATTGCACCAACCGCGTACGGATTGTCGTGGATGTTCGACGGATGCAGGCCCGCTTCGCCGCCGTCCTGACGCGTCCATTCCGGCTTCGGGCCGATCAGGCGTACGCCCGTGCGGCTCGAGTTGAAGTGAATCTCCCACTCGGTCGCGAGAAAACGCTCGATGTACGGCGCGCTGAAGTATTCGGGCGCACCGTGCGGGCCGTAGATCACGCGCAGCACGCGTACGGCTTCGAGCGGCGGCGTGAGCGTTGAAGGCAACGTGGCGCCCGCGCGTTGATCGGCAAGCGGCTGAAGATGCAGCACGTCGCCGGCACGCAGCGCGCGGCCGCCGTGTCCGCCGAACTGGCCGAGCGTGAACGTGCTGCGGCTGCCGAGATACTGCGCGACGTCGAGCCCGCCGCGCACGCACAGATACGCGCGCGCGCCGGCCCCACGAATCGTGCCGAGCGTGAGCGTCGTGCCGGCGGCGATGAAGAGCGACGTGTTCATCGGCTGTGCGATGTCGTCGATCGTGACGGGCAGCGTCGCGCCGGTGATGGCGACGACGGCGTCCGTGTTGAAGCGCAGCGTGGGTCCGCTCATCGTGATTTCGAGCGCGGCAGCGTCGGCTTCGTTGCCGAGCAGACGGTTGCCGAGGCGCAGCGCGCGGTCGTCCATCGGACCGGACGGCGGAATGCCGACCGCCCAGTAGCCCTGGCGGCCCGGATAGTCCTGCACGGTCGTCTGTGTGCCGCCGCTCAATATCTCGAACGTGGCGGCGTGGTAGCGCAGGCCTTCGAGGCAGCGCGTCCACGGTTCGCCGCTCGCGAACGGCGTGTCGTCGAGAATCTGCCGCAGATAGTCGCGATTCGTTTCGACGCCGTAGAGGCGCGTTGTACGTAAAGCTTCACCCAGCGTGTGACGGGCTGCATCGCGCGTTGGCGACCAGGCGATCAGCTTCGCGAGCATCGGATCGAAATACGGCGGCACTTCGCAGCCCGCTTCGATCCACGTATCGATACGCAACGCGCGTCCATCGGCTGCGGGAAACGCGACGTCGGTCAGAAGGCCCGGGCTCGGCTTGAAGTCGCGGCCTGGGTCTTCCGCGTAAAGACGCGCCTGGATCGCGTGACCCGACGGTCGCAGATCGCGCGCGAGCATGTCGAGCGGCGCGAGCGTGCCGGCGGCCAGCTCGATCATCCAGCGCACGAGATCGACGCCCCACACCTGCTCGGTTACGCCATGCTCGACCTGAAGGCGCGTGTTCACTTCGAGGAAATAGAAACGCTGCGCGAGGCTGTCGTAGACGAACTCGACGGTGCCCGCCGAGCGGTAGCTGACTGCGCGCGCGAGCTTGATCGCCGCGTCGCACAGCGCTTCGGCCATGCCTTCGGGCAGATTCGGCGCGGGCGTTTCTTCGAGCACTTTCTGGTTGCGCCGCTGCACGGAGCAGTCGCGCACGCCGAGCGCGATCGCGTGACCGTTGCCGTCGCCGAATACCTGCACTTCGAGGTGACGCGCACGCTCGATGTACTTTTCGAGGAACACGCCCGCATCGCTGAAGTTGTTCTGGCCGAGCCGCTTCACCACTTCGAACTGCGCGGTCAGCTCGTCCGCCGAGCGGCACACGCGCATGCCGATGCCGCCGCCGCCCGCCGTGCTCTTCAGCATCACCGGATAGCCGATGCGTTCCGCCGCGCCCAGCGCCGCGTCGATATCGTCGAGGAGGCCCGTGCCTTCGAGCATCGGCACACCCTGTTCGCCTGCAATCGCGCGGGCCGTGTGTTTGAGGCCGAACGCGCGCAGCTGCTCGGGTGTCGGTCCGATGAACGCGATGCCGGCGGCTTCGCATGCTTCGGCGAATGCGGCGTTTTCCGACAGGAAGCCGTAGCCCGGATGGATCGCCTGCACGCCTTCGGCGCGCGCGATCGCGAGGATCTTGCCGATGTCCAGATACGTGGCGCCGGCCGCGCCTTCTCCGAGCCCGTGGGCGACGGTTGCTTCGATGACGTGACGGCTCGCGCGATCGGCTTCGCTATAGACGGCGACGCCCGCCACTTCGAGTTCGCGCAGTGTGCGCAGGATGCGGCAGGCGATTGCGCCGCGATTGGCGATCAGAACTTTCTCGAACATGAGAGGACGTGTCAGGCATGGGCGGGTCGTCCCGCCACCGTGGGCATGCACGCCGTGGTCGTCCACGGCATGTCAGCGGTGCTGCGTTTTACGTGTTGCTCAACGCTTCAGCGAAGTGCGCTGCATCGGAAAAAGACGTTCCGCGCGCGCTTTCATCATCGCGTAGAGCCAGTCGCGCAAGGTGGTCAGTTCCATATCAGGAGCTCCGCGGGCGTCGGGTTGTACGCATTGCACGGGTTGTTCAGTTGCGGACAGTTCGAGATCAGTACGATCACGTCCATTTCCGCGCGCATCTCGACGTACTTGCCCGGCGCCGAAATGCCGTCTTCGAACGTGAGACCGCCGCTTGCCGTGACCGGCACGTTCATGAAGAAGTTGACGTTCGCGTTGATGTCGCGCTTCGACAGACGGCCGTCATGCGCGCACGCACGCAGGTAGTTGTCGCGGCAGCTATGCATGTAGCGCTTTTCGAGCGCGTAGCGCACGGTGTTGCTTTCCTGCGCGCAGGCGCCGCCGAGCGTGTCGTGGCGTCCGCATGTATCCGCGACGATCGTCAGCATCGGATTGCCGAGGTTCGAATACAGCACGGTGCCGGTTGTCAGATACAGGCTTTGCTGGCGGCGCAGCGTGCGTTGCGCGTCGTAGCGTTCGCGCGGATCGGCGAGGCTGTAGAACAGCGTATCGACGGCCTGGTTGCCTTCCAGATCGTGAATGCGCAGCGTCTGACCTGCCTTCACTTCTTTCAGCCACGGCTCGCCGGCTGCGAGCGTTTCGCGGTAGACGGCTTCGGCGGGATTTTTTGTGCTTTCAGTGAGCGTTGTCGTCATCTGGCGTGCTCCGGTCAGAGGAAGAAGCGTTCAGTGTTGATGAAGCCGCGACCGTTTTCGTCGCACGACGTGCGGCAGATTTCGGCGACCTGGGCATCGGAGCCGGCGAGCGTGAGCCTGACCGGCTTCGGTGCGTATTCGGGGTTCGGATCGAGCGGATGCTGGATGGCGGTGAGCACGACGAGCGTATTCATCGGTGCGTACAGCTCGACGTAGTCGCCGGCCTTCGAGTTGCCGGGCACGAAGCTCAACGCGCCCGCATCGGTGACGTCGACGCGGCTAAAAAGGTTCAGCGTCATCAGCAGATCGGAAAGGCCAAGGCCCCATTTGCCGAGTTCGACGAGCAGGTTGTCGGTGCCGTTGCGAAAGAACGCGTTACGCAGTTCCTGATAACGGCCCATGCCGTACTTTTCGTGCACTTCTTCGGCGTTCGAAATGCCCACGAGGGTGTCGTGCCAGCCGCACGTATCCGCGACGATCGCGGCAAGCACGCGGCCCATGTCGGAGTAGAGGCAATGGCCTTTCGTGAGCTTCGCCGTGTGCTGGCATTTGAGCGTGTCAGGCAGGTTCAGGCGCTCGCTTTTCTCGGCGGCGTTGACCATCATCACGCTGACGTTGGCGCCACCGCGCAGATCGGTGATGCGCAGCAGTTGTCCGCGTTTCACGATCAGCGAGGTATGGCCGCCGCCGGGTACATTTTCTTCGAGCAGGAAATCCATGTTCGTGTTGTCCTTGTTCTCAGGCCGCAAGCACGTCGACGCGTGCGGCGCCTTCCACGGCAGCCTTCGCCAGGTGGATCGCGGACGCGGAATCGGCATTGCGTTCAAGCGGAATGTTGTAGGTGATGCGCGCGCCGTATGCGCCGGGTGCCTGCGGATCGACGCGCACCTTGTCGAACACCAGCACGCGGCTGCCGAGCGCGAAGCCTTCCTTCAGGTCGTGCGTCACCATGAAAATCGTGAGGCCCGTTTCGCGCCAGAGCTTCAGCAGCAGGTCCTGCATGTCCTTGCGGATGCCCGGATCGAGTGCGCCGAACGGTTCGTCGAGCAGCAGGACGCGCGGCTTCATGACAAGCGCCTGGGCAATCGCAAGACGCTGCTGCATGCCGCCGGAAAGCTGATGCGGATATTTGTCGAGCGCGGCGGCAAGACCCACGCGCTCCAGCATCGAAACGGCTTCATCCTGTGCCGCGCGGCGGTGCGCACCGAACAGACGCCCAGTGAACTTCGCGTGCGGCAGTTCAAGTCCGAGCAGCACGTTGCGCATCACGCTCAGATGATCGAACACGGAATAGCGCTGGAACACGACGCCCCGATGCGCGTCAGGCTCGCCCGGCAGCGGTTCGCCGTCGAGCAGGATTTCGCCGCGCGTCGCGCGTTCCTGGCCGAGCAGCAGACGCAGGAACGTAGACTTGCCGCATCCCGAAGCACCGACCATCGAGCAGAATTCGCCCTGCTCGATCTTCAGGTTCAGGCGCTCCAGCACGACCTGATCGCCGTATTCTTTCCAGACGTTACGGACTTCGATCATCGTGAACCTCCGCCGTACCACGGGAACGCAGCCTTCGTCAGACGGCGCAGCGCTTCATCCATCAGCCACGCGAGCAACGTGATCCACATGACGTAAGGCAGGATCACGTCCATCGCGAGATAGCGGCGCACGAGGAAGATGCGATAACCGAGGCCATCCGTCGAAGCAATCGCTTCAGCCGCGATCAAAAAGAGCCACGCGGAGCACAGCGAAAGCCTCAGCGCGACCAGCAGACGCGGCAACAGTTGCGGCACGATCACGCGCAGCATCAACGTCCAGCTTGTCGCGCCGAGCGTTTGCGCCTTCACCCACAGCTCGTTCGGAATTTCGCGGGCGCGCTGCTGAAGATCGCGGATCATCATCGGCGTGATGCCGATCACGATCAGCACGACCTTCGACAGTTCGTCGAGTCCGAACACGATGAAAAGAATCGGTAGCACCGCGAGCGGCGGGATCATCGATATCACCGTGATGAACGGCGACAGCGTGGCTGTGACGAGCGGAATGCTGCCCGTCAGGATGCCCGCCACCAGCGCGATCACGGCGCTCACCAAAAGACCGATGCCAAGGCGTCGAAGGCTGGAGGCCGTGTCGGCCCACAGCAGGTGTTCGCCCGTGCGCTTGTCTTCGGTAAAGGCGAACTGCTTGATGGCGTCGGACATCTGCGTGGCGCTCGGCAGCAGCTTGTCTTCAGGGTTCGCCGCGAGCCGCAGTGACGAACCCGTGAAGTACACCGCGACCAGCACGATGAACGGCATGAGCAGCAGCATGAGCGCGCCGCTTCGGCCCGGGTGTCGGTTGATGAGTCGCATGGTGCGCCGTCTTTCGAAGTGGATGACAGGTTTAGAGCTTGCCGTCCGCGGCCATGCGGACGTACGTCGGGTCGAAGCGCAGCTTCACGTTGCTCTTGCTGCCGACGATGACCCCCTTGTCGAACGCCATGCCGACGGCGTCCGGGTTCGGCGCGCCCTGACCGAGCAGGCCGTGGTCGAACGAGAACTTCGCGACGCGCGTCATGGTTTGCGGCAGGCTCGGGCTGGTGGCGAACGCAAGCGCATCCTTCGGTGTGTAGAAGAGCGCGGTCGTGGCCAGTTGACCCTTGTAGCCGGCGAGGTCAGTGCCCGAAGCTTTCGCCATCGAGGTCAGCGCGGCCGTGCTGCTCGCGTTGTTCGCCTTCATCAGCGCGAGCATCTCGAACCATGCGCCGGTGAGCGCCTTGCCGAGCGCCGGGTTATCCGCCAGCGTCTTCGTGTTGACGACCATCATGTCCATGATCTCGCCCGGAATCTTCGTCGAATCGAAAACTTCGGTGACGTCCGGTTGCGCCTTCAGGTCGGCGAGCATCGGGTTCCACGTGACGGCCTGTTTGACGGTCGGCGTTGCGAATGCAGCGGAGATGTCGGCGTCGGACGTGTTGACGGTCTTGACGTCGCGCTCGCTCATGCCGGCGGATTCAAGCGCGCGGGCGAGCAGATAGTGCGACACGGAGAGTTCGACGAGGTTGATCGACTGACCCTTGAGGTCGGTGATCTTCTTGCCCTTGCCCTTGATGAGCACGCCGTCGTTGCCGTTCGAATAGTCGCCGACGATAAGCGCGGTGGAATCGACGCCGCCCGCGGCGGGAATCGTCAGGGCGTCCATATTGGTCATGCCGCAGCCGTCGAACTTGCCTGCGGTGTACTGGTTGATCGATTCGATGTAATCGTTGAGCTGAACGACATCGATGTTGATGCCGTACTTCTTGGCCCACTTCGTGACGATGCCCTGGGTTTTGGCTTCGCCCCACGGCATCCAGCCCGCGTAGATGGTCCAGCAGACCTTGAAGTCGGTTTTTCCGGCGGCGAATGCCGGGGTGGAGGCGAGAATGGAGAGAGCGGTGACAGCAGAGGCGAAAAGACGAAGCTTGCGCATGGGGTTGACCTCGCAGGACAGTTTATCGACGGCAGGAGCGGCGCGAATCATCGCGTTCTCTCCCGGGCTTTTATCCCGCCGTGTAACCTCGCCTGAGGTCGACCACTCTCGGACCAGCATCTGCAGGCGCTGAAGCCACGCAGACCGGAACCCTAGTCGTCCATTGCAAATTGTGACTACGTACTCAACCGGATGGTGCGCCGGCTCCCTTGCTTAGGGATAAGCGATAAACGTGCCATGCCGGCAAACCCCACGCAGCCGGGGTTTACCGCGCGTTCATGCACGAAGATGAAGCGCGGCTTGCATGGCGTTCTGCCTGTTTGCACGATTTGTGTGCAGACGCAACCATCATGACCCTCTTGCGGAGACTGAAACGATGACATCGAACCGGTTGACCTCCTGCGCGGCGGCGCTCGCCGTGTCGTTCTGGCTGACGATGCCCGCGCCGTCACGCGCGCAGACGCAGCCGCCAGCAGCCGCTGCCGCCGCTGTCGCCATGAAGCAGCAGGAACAGAACCGCCGCATCGTGCTGGCGTTTCAGGAGCAGTTCTTCAACCAGCACGACCTGAGCGCTGCGGACCGATACGTCGCGGAAAATTACGTGCAGCACAACCCGACCGTGCCCGACGGGCGCAAGGCGCTCGTCGATGTCTTCACGAAAGTGTTCGAGCGCAATCCTGCGGCGCGCTCCGAGATCGTCCGTTCCGCCGTCGATGGCGACCTCGTCTACGTGCATATTCATTCGACGCTGAATCCGTCCGATCGAGGCCGCGCGATCGTCAACATCTATCGCGTGACAGGCGGCAGGATCACCGAGCACTGGGACGTGATCCAGCCGGTGCCCGAGCAGTCCGCGAATTCGAATACGATGTTTTGAATGGCGAACGCATGCGTCGGTACGCGTCGAAGAAAGATGCCCGACGAATTCGCGCAGAACCCAATGCCCGGTGTGTGGCCGGCAGGCCAGCCAGCGTACGATGAATGGATGTCGCGCGACACGAACGGCAATGGTTTCTACCGGGTCGATACGCCCGGCAACGTCTGGCAGACGTTCAGGCCCCGCCCGATGGACGACTGCGCGCGATCGGTATATAACAACGTGAAAGATGTATCACGGGTCCTTCAACAGGAGCGATTGACCATCATGACGCGCGAAGTATCGGACAAGCAGGAAACGGGTGAGCGGCCGGATCTGGAACACCTCGATGCGGCGGTGAGCCACGTCGATCATCTGGTGTCGACGGGCGGCATTGCAGCGGGCGCGGCGAAGGGCATTCTGTACAGCCTGATCGAAACGCTGGGCGCGTTCGTCGGCGATCCGGACCTGCCGGAGCACGCACGCTCCGGTTATGAAGGTCTGCTCGAAACCGCCCGCGAACTACGCGCGAGGCTCGAACGCTAGGGCGCGTACCGCTCGCGCCGGTCATGCGGACCGGCGCTGCTTCCGTGTGCACACGGCTGGCGCGATGCCAGCCGTTTTTGTTTCCGGCATCTTCCCGGCATTGCGCCACCGATCGTTACGGATGGTTTTGGACGCCCCGCGTTCTGTGTTAAAAAGTCGCACGATATCCGCCAGTCCTCACCTGTCATGCTTTCAGTTTCCGAAGCCTTACTGCTCGCCCTCGGTATCGCCGTAGTGCTCATCACGCCCGGACCGACGAACACGCTGCTCGCCGCAGCCGGCTTGCGGCAGGGCCTGCGCCGCTCGCTGCCGCTCGTGGGCGCTGAACTCGCGGGCTACATCGTGTCGATTTCGCTGTGGGGACATTTTCTCGCGCAGGCCGCGCACGCGTGGCCGTGGCTGCCTTCGGTGCTGCGCATCGCCAGCGGCCTCTACATCGCTTATCTCGCCGTGAACATGTGGAAGGCGGCTGTGGCCTTGTCTGCTTCGACGCAGGCGGCGACCGGTTTGCGCACGCTCTTCGTCGCGACCCTGCTCAACCCGAAGGGGCTGCTGTTCGCGGGCACGATCTTTCCGGCCGCGGCATTTGCCAACGGCGAAGCCTGGCTGCTGGCGATGTCGATTTTCGTCTGCCTGCTCGTGCCGGCGGCGCTCACGTGGATCGCGTTCGGCGCGGCGCTTGGCAACGGCAGGCTTGCGTGGGTCAATCCGTCGAAAGTGCAGCGCGGCGCGTCGATTGTGCTCGGCGTGTTTTCGTTGTCGCTGGCGTGGGCGGCGTTTCACTGACTTCGCGTTTGCGCGGTTCCGCGCCGAACGCGGCCAGCACGTCTTTCGGCGCCGACGTAAAGCGCAACGCCGGCGTGCCGTGCCAGTCCGCGCAACGCTGCAGCGCACGGCGCAGGTCGTCGGTCAGCCGCCCGCTCAGGCGCACGCCTGGTTCCAGATGAAACGATTTGAGCTCGAACACACCTTCCGTGCGATGGGCCTTCGCATCCACGCGGCCCACGAGCTTGCCGCGGCTTAGCAGCGGTAGCACGAAGTAGCCGTATTTGCGCTTTGCAGCGGGCGTGTAGCACTCGATCGCGTAGTCGAAATCGAAGAGCGCCGTCGCGCGCCTGCGATCCCACACGACCGGATCGAACGGCGAGAGCACCGTGGTCACCGTTGAAGCGAGCGCACCGCTGATCGCGTCGTCGATCAGCGGCTCGAACTCGCGATGCACGAACGTGTCCTGTTTCCAGCCATCTACCCGCACCGGGATCAGTTCGCCTTCATCGGCGAGCGCTCTCAGCGCGTCGACGTACGGGCGGCGCGGCATCCGGTAATAATCCGCGACCCAGTCCGCGCGCGCGATGCCGAGCGCGCGACAACTGCGCAGCAGCAATTCACGTTCGACTGCTTCGACCGGTTGCAGGTCGCGCGCGTCGTCCCAGCCGGGCAGCACGCGCTCGGTAAGGTCGTAGACGCGATGAAAATTGTGGCGCGACGACACCATCAGCTGGCCGGTCGAGAACAGCACTTCGAGATGACGCTTCTCGGGCTTCCAGTCCCACCAGCCGTTCCCCTTGCCGCCCTCGCGCGCAAAATCCGCGGCGCGCACCGGGCCGTTCTGGCGAATGTGATCGAGCAGGTTATCGATGTCGGCGCGGTACTGGTTGTGCCAGTCGGCGGCGTATTTCCAGCCCATGCCGACCGGATCGAGCATCCGGTGGCGCAGCAGGCCGTAATCTTCGATCGGCACGAAGCACGCCTCGTGCGACCAGAACTCGAAGAGATTGCGCTCCGCGAGATGCGCGTCGAGCCACGCCTGCTCGTACGCGCCGATGCGGCTGAAGAGGACGAGATACGGGCTGCGCGCCACCACGTGAATCGTGTCAATCTGGAGTTGCGCCATGCGGCGGATGGCCGGGAGCACATCCGCCTTCGTCGCCTTGCGGCGCGGCGGCGTGAGGAGACCCTGAGCGGCCAGATGCAGCGTGCGGGCAGCCGATAACGGAACGGTCTTCAAGACGCGGCGCGCGCGCTGCGCTCAGGCGCCCAGCGCGATCGCTTCACCGGCCCGTTCGGCGAGCAGCTGGTGAATCTGCGCGACCACCGCCGCACCTTCGCCGACGGCCGCCGCCACGCGCTTCGTCGACCCCGCGCGGGCGTCGCCGATGGCGTAGATGCCTTCGACCGTCGTCGACAGATCGCAACCCGATCCTGCATTGACGCCTGTCAGCACGAAGCCCTTCGCGTCGGTTTCGACGCTGCAGCTGCGCAGCCATTCGGTGTTTGGATCGGCGCCCGTAAAAAGGAACAGGTGACGCGTATCGAAGTGGTCGGTGCCGTCCGGCAGCGGCGACTTCAGGACGACGGAAGCGAGCCCGCTTTCGTCGGCGTCGAGCCGGCCGATTTCGGCGTGCGGATGCACGGTCACGTTCGGCAACGAGCGAATGCGATCGATCAGGTAGCGCGACATCGTCGACTCGAAACCGCTCTTGCGGATCAGCACGTGCACATGCTTTGCGTGAGATGCCAGATAGACGATGCCCTGTCCGGCCGAGTTGCCGCCGCCCACCAGCACGATTTCTTCATGCTTGCAGAGTTTTGCCTCGACAGGCGAAGCCCAGTAGTACGCGCCGCGCCCTTCGAAGCGTTCGAGCCCTTCGAGCTGCGGGCGGCGGTACACCGCGCCCGTCGCGATCACCACCGTGCGCGACAGGATACTGCCGCCGCACACGAGATCCAGCCGGTGCGGTTGCTCGTCGCAATGGAGCGCTCGCACCTTCACGGGAATCGCGACGTGCGCGCCGAATTTCTGCGCCTGCACGAACGCGCGGCCGGCCAGCGCCTGCCCGGAAATGCCTGTCGGAAAACCGAGGTAGTTTTCGATGCGCGAACTGGCGCCGGCCTGGCCGCCGGGCGCGCGACTGTCGAGCACGATCACCGAAAGTCCTTCGGACGCGGCATATACCGCGGTCGCGAGCCCGGCCGGACCGGCGCCGACAACCGCGACATCGTAGACGTGCGAGGCGTCGAGATCCGGCAGCATGCCCAGCGCCGTCGCCAGTTCGGGATCGCTCGGATGATGGAGCACGGTGCCGTCCGGGCAGATCACGAGCGGCAGGTCTTCGGGACGCGCGGCGAACTGTTCGATGAGCCGCAGCGCATCTTCGTCGCTCTCATCGATCACCGAATGCGGATGACCGTTGCGCGACAGGAAGCTTTCCAGCGCGAGAAGACGGCGGTCGTTGCGCTTGCCGATCAGCACCGGGCCGCCGGAGCCGTTTTCGATCAGCGCGACGCGGCGCAGAATCAGCGCCCGCATGATGCGCTCGCCCAGCTCCGCCTCGGCGATGATCAGCGCGCGCAGGCGCGCGGGCGGAATCAGCAGCACATCGACGGGACGCGTCGTCAGCCCGTCGACCAGCGCGGGCTTGCCGGACAGCTGGCCGACCTCGGCCATGAACTGGCCGCGGCCGTGCTCGGCGATCAGATGCTCGCGGCCGAGTCCGTCACGCCGGGTGATGCGCACGCCACCGCACAGGATCACGAACATGCCCGGGCCGGTCTGGCCGGTGAGGAACAGATATTCGCCGGCTTCCCGGTGCGTGACTTCGCCAAATTTTCGCAGACGGTCGATTTCCGCGTCGGTGAGTTCCGGAAACATCTGGTGACGCCGGGTGCTCAGATTCGAAAACGGTGCATCCGCTACGATTTCCTGACCTGCATTGTCCTGAGTCGCTGCCATCAGACGGCTCCTTCCTCTTTTCTGTGTTTCATGGCGCCGGTGACGGCGCGGATGCGCCGGGCCGGCTGCAGCCATTCGCGTCGCCCGTAACGCAGCGTTGCGTGGCCGCGCGTTACGCCGCGTTCGGTGCGATGTCGGCGTCGACGTGGCTGCGGGGCTCGCCAGGCAGCGGCTCCAGCTCGCGACCGGCTTCGCGCCAGGCGTCGAGTCCGCCGCGCAGCGGCACGACGTCGGAGAAACCGGCCTCGGTCATCTGCTTCGCCATCCATGCCGCCGAAATCTCGTTCGGGCACGAGCAGTAAATCACCACCTTCTGGTCGTGCGGATACTTCGCGATGATTTCCGCGAGCTGACGCTCGTCGGCGTACTGCGAGCCGGGAATCACGAACGGATCGAGCCTGCGCTTTTCATGCGAGCGGATGTCGAAAAGCACGGGCGTCTGATTTTTGGTGATCAGCGCGTCGAGTTCCTCGACATCCATGCGCGCGGTGGCGAGCTTGTTGATCAGCTGACGCCGGCGGATCCAGCGATACGTGCCATACAGCAGCAACAGCGCGACCACAACCACCGCCGTCATGCGCCCGAGGCGGCTCGCGCCGGCAAACAGCATGTCGATCTGCGGCGCGAACAGCGCGCCGACGATAAGCCCGACGCCCGACCACAGCGCTGCGCCGATGCCGTCGTAAGTCAGGAACGTGCGATACGGCACGCCCATCGCGCCGGCCATCGGCACCGAGACGATCGACAGGCCCGGCACGAACTTGGCCACGGCCAGCACGCGCACGCCCCAGCGCCCGAAAAAGCGCTCGGTCTTCTTCACGCAGGTATCGCGCGACAGCGACAGCTTGCAGAGTGTTTTCAGCGTATTGCCGCCGTAGACGCGGCCGGCGAGGAACCACGCGCTGTCGCCAATCAGCGTCGCGAAGATCGACAGCACCAGAACCGGCAGGAGTTGTCCGCCGATGGAACCCGGATGCAACGCAGCCATTGCCCCAAAAAGTACGAGAGACGGCATCGCGGGCAGGGGCAGCCCGAGCGATGCGGCGAGCACATTGGCAAACACCAGCAACGGCCCGTACTGTTCGACGAGGTCATGTAGCATCGGCTTACATCCGCGGCCTTATGGCCAGAAATGAAGGTGACTCAAAGATTATGGACGCATTTTTGAGACGTGCAAGCGGGCACAAATGTGACTTGAAAACAAAAGAAATTCAGAATCGCGCCGGCCGCCAGCAGGCCGGAGAAGCGCAGCGGGCCGGGCGCTTGACGCACCCGGCCCGCTGGCGGCGGTAGAGACGGCCGCCGTGTTCCCATCCTGGCCATCCCCGCCAGATGGGGGCGTATCGCGCTTTAAAAAGGTCGGACAGCGCCTTCGGGCATGGCCGCCACGATCAGCGCGGCGAGCTCGCGTAGTTTCCCGGCGTCGGCGGGTACTGCGCCGTGCGGCTTCAGCGTTTCGCCCTCGCGACGCGGAATGACGTGGAAATGCACGTGCGGCACGGTTTGGCCGGCCGCACGCCCGTTGAACTGGGCGATCAGCACGCCGGGCGGGTTCAGGGCCGCCTTGACGGCTTTCGCGACCCGCTGGGTGGTGCGCATGCAGGCGGCCGCGCCTTCTTCCGACAGTTCGAAAATCTCGGCGGCCGGCTCCTTGCAGAGGATGAGCACGTGGCCATCGGCCTGCGGCATGATATCCATGATCGCAAGCGTCAGTTCGTCTTCGTACACGCGGATGCCGGGCAACTCGCCCCGCAGGATCCGGGCGAACGCATTCTGCGGATCGTATTCCATTGTCTGCCTTCGTGGATCGGCGGCGCGCGCGTACGACATGGCGCGAAGCCTGCTGCCGCCGGAATGAAACCCGCTGTGCGGGCGGTTCAGGGTGAATTAGCGGTTGTGCTGCTCGCCGGGCAGTTCCGCGCCGTGAGCGCGAATCGCTGCGATCAGTTCCGCGGGCGTGATCTCATAACGCACTTCGCGGTGGATTCCCGGCTTGCGTTCATCGACCTCGATCAGAAGAATGCCTTTGCCGTCTTCAGTCGATTCGAGGCGCAGCGAGCGGAGTTCGCGCGCCGTTGCGTCGTCGTATTCGGTGAGCAGGGTCATTGCCCCGGAAGAGCCGGTGATGCGCATCGACATTGTCCTCGTTCCGTAGTTGAGCGGTTCATTGTACGGGCTGGCTGCAGACTTCGTCTGCCGGGCGGCCATCCCCGCGGCACCCTCTGCCGTGGGCCTCACTGCCCGGAGGACCGCATGCAGCCTGGCGCCGCGGTTCCAGATGAGTGTAACGCGAGTGTCCGTCGGGCTGGCGAGCTTTTTGCATGCCCAGCCACGGTGCACGCGCTTTCCGGTCATTTGTGCGGGTGTCATCGCCGTGTCGCGAGGGTGTGCGAGCGGGTGTCGCTCAAATCGAAGCAGGGGCGCGATGCACGATGAAGCGATGCGCTAGAGTGGGAACTGGCAACGGCCGAAAGCTGCCTTCGATGGGAACTGGAACCGCTGCCAGAACCGTGAGAGACACGCGGGCCACGAAAGAACCAGAAGCGGAGAACCAGGAGCGCCATGAAACAGTGCACTCTCATTGCGAGCCCGCTCGGCGACATCCTGCTGCGCGCGGAAGGCGACGCGCTTACTGGTCTCTATTTTGTCGGCCAGAAGCACTATCCCGAAGAGCACATTGACAATCGCGATGGCGGGACCGCGCGCGTCCTGCGCCAGACAGAAGATGAGCTTGCCGAATACTTCGCGGGCGAACGCAAGGTGTTCACGGTCGCCGTGAAGCCGTCGGGCACGGCGTTCCAGCTGCGCGTGTGGCGCGAACTCGTGAAGATTCCCTATGGGCAGGTCGAGAGCTACGGCGGCCTCGCCGACCGGCTCGGGCTCGATGGCAACAGCGCGCGCGCCGTCGGTGCGGCCAGCGGGCGCAACCCGGTGGCGATCATCGTGCCGTGTCATCGCGTGCTCTCGGCGGCGGGCGACCTGACCGGATATGCCGGCGGCCTTGAACGCAAGCAGGGACTGCTCGCACTCGAACGGCCGGCGATCACATCGGCCCGGCAGATGAACCTGTTCGGCGTCTGAGCCACGACCGCGCAAGATACCCGGACAGAACCGGCCGCATATCGGCTGTATATCGGCCGCAAAACGGCCAAAAAAATAGCCCGTCCATTCCTGGGCGGGCCGCTAAAACGCCGTTGTTACCTGGATCAGCCGGCCCACACTATTGGGCGCTGACAGGTCCATCGTGAGCCGTTCTCCGCGTGCTGTCGAGATGGTAGTAACGCCGATCTATCAGATCAATTCTGCTTTCGCTTCAACGTCTGTATCGATTCCCCGGCGCATCGCCAGATGGCAAACCGTTGCAACGCGCGTTGCGACAGTTCGACACGCCGGTCAATCCAGATTCGCTGCGTCCGATAACGGGACGCCCGCCGTATAAGGCGGAACACCTGCCGCGTTATATGCGAAATATCTGAAAACCGGAATGCCACTTTAAGGGAAATACGATACCGCTTGCCAGGAGTGCCATTGAGAATGCACGGCACATATTGTGTCGGGCAATCCTGATTAATGTAGTCCGACAACCGTCCGGGCGTCAGAGGCCGCCAGGCTTGTTCACAGCAGGACGCTTTCGCGAGTTCGATGCCATGCGGACCGCTGCAGCGAGGGACCACCATTACATCTCTTAACGTCCCGTTCACCCGTTTCATATTCCAGCAAAACCGGATATTCGTTGAACGGCAGTCTAAAGAATTACGCCAATTCCAGATTTGTGAATCAGACATATCCTAAGGTTAGCAAAAAGGCTAAACTGCCTCCGAGAATAGCCAGCACATTCCCCTCCGTCGTCCTAAGGAACAACGGCATGTCAGTCAAGCCTATTCGCGTCGCGCTCGCCGACGATCATCCATTGATTGTCGTCGCCTTGCGGGACTGCCTGAGAAGGGCGCCAGGATTCGAAGTCGTGTGCGAGTGCACGAACGGCAGCCAGCTGGTGCAGGCGCTGGCGCAGAATCCGGCCGACGTCGTCGTGACTGACTTCAGCATGGGACACGGCGATGCATCGATCGACGGCTTCAATCTGCTCAAGCGCCTGTCACGTCTTTATCCCGATACGCGAATCGTCGTGGTCAGCGCGCAGACCAATCCAGGTGTCGTGATGCGCGCGATGAAGCTTGGTGCGCGCGCCTTCGTCAGCAAGGAAGACCAGCTCGACGAAACCGTCCGCGCGTGCATCCACGTGACTGTCAGCGATGGTCACTTCTACTCGCCTTCCATCCGCGCGCTACTCGATTCGGCCTCGGTCAACGCCGCGCCCGCAACCGATCTGACGCCACGCGAACTCGAAGTCGTGCGGCTCTATGCGCAAGGCTCCCTGCTGTCGGAAATCGCGACGAAGCTGGGGCGTTCGGTCAGCACAGTGTCAAGCCAGAAGACGATGGCGATGCAGAAGCTTGGCTTGCAGACGAACACCGATCTCATCCGCTATGCCTACGAGAACGGACTGATCTGACGGCTGCGTCATGCAGAAAATTCTCGACCTCACGCAGGACTCGCTCGCCGAATCGTTCGCGGCACTCGCCCGGAGCGCGCGGCGTCAACGCTATCTCTATTTTGCGACGATCGTCACGCTGCTGGTGATCGTGATCGTTTCGGTGGCGCTGGTGAGCATGCTGGCCGCCGCGCGGTATCTCGACTACCGGCGCGCGCGCGTCGTGCAGTACGCGACCGAGGTCTCTGCACTGGTTAACCGCGAAGGCTCGTTTCTGCATCGCACCGAGTTGACCGTCCGCTACTACGACGCGATCGTGGCGCCGCGTCCGTTGCCCGCCGGCGTCGCCGACCAGTTGCGCGAGACGGGCATCGTGAGCGGCTTCGGCAAACTGCCGGACGCGCACTTCGATGTGCTGGTGCCGCCGGCCACGCGCGACGCGTGGGGCAGCGCGCTCGACGAACGGCTCGCCCGTCTGTACGAATCCGCGGACTCGACGCTTGCCACGCAGCTCGCATTCGAACTCAATCACCGCGCATATCTGCTTGGGCTCGCCGACAGCTACGGCGTGATTCTTCCCGCGCTCGATGCATTGGGGCCCGGCAGGCCATCCGCACTGGACGTCAAGCTGGCGCCGCAGCTGCGCGAGGTGCTGACGCGCGAACTCCGGTCGAAGACAGGGCGCGGTACGCCGGCGCCGGGTGAGCGCGTCTGGATCGGCCCGTACGTCGACCCGGTGCAGAACATCGTCGTGGTGACGGCGGTCACGGCCGTCTACGAAAACGACGCGCCCACGACGCTCGTCGCCGCAAGCGTGCCTGTCGGAACTTTCCTCGGGGGCCTCACGCGTCCGGACGACCCGGGCACGCTCATTCTGCTGAACGACGCGAGGCACTTCGTGGCTGCGTCGCCGGCTGTCACGTCGGAGCAGTCCAGCCGTCTGCTCGACCTTGCAAACGGCGCTACGCCCGGACGCTTCGTCTATTCGCGCGAAGGCGCGCTGCTCGTCGAGCCGACGCAACCCGGCTTCGGCTCGCTGGTTTATTTCATCTCGTACGCGGGTTTGCTCGGTGCGCTCAGCGAGCAGCTGACGGTGATTGCCGGGCTCGCACTCGTGCTGATCGCAGGCGTCACGCTGACAGCCCGCTTCTGGGGCCTGCGTCTGCTTCGCCGCTCCCAGACTGAAACGGAGCGCGCGCTCGAAAGCGAGACGATCAACCATATCCTTGTCAGCGCGACGCCGGTTGGGCTGTGCATTGTCCGGCGACGCGACTATTCGCTGCTGACCTTCAACCAGCTGGCCGCCGCGCTGCTCCATCTGGGAAGCGAGGCGAGCCTGCCGGCGCACATCGTGACGGCGTTCCGGGAGCAGGGCGGGCACGAGGTGTCGGCTTCCGCGTTTGCGAAGATCGCCGGTTTCATCGTGCATGCGAAGCCGTCCGAGGCCGGCGGTCCGCCGCCGCAATTCCTGCAGATCACCTACGCGCCCGCACGTTACGACGGCGAAGACGTGCTGTTCTGCGCAGTCATCGATGTCACCGAGCAGCAGACGCTCGAGCAGCAGCTTCGTGCCGCGCAGCAGGCGTCCGAAGCGACGATGCGCGCGCGCTCGAACTTCTTTGCATCGATGAGTCACGAGATCCGCACGCCGCTCAACGCGCTGCTCGGCAATCTCGAACTGCTGTCGCGCAGCCCGGGCGTGCGGCCGCATGAACAGCGGCTGCGGGCGCTGGGCATGGCGGCCGACGGCCTGCGTCGCATCGTCAACGACATCCTCGATTTTTCGAAGATCGATGCAGGCGAGATGAAGCTCGTCGCGGAGACGTTCAGGCCGATCGACGATATGGAGAGTCTCGCGCTTTCCTATGCGCCGATGGCGCAGGACCGGCCTGTGCGCTTTTACGTGCATCTGTCCGCGACGCTCGACAAGGTGCTGCGCGGCGACCGCACGCGCATCGCGCAGGTCGTCAATAACCTGCTGAACAACGCGTTCAAGTTCACGGCGTGCGGAAAGATCACGTTCAGCGCCGAGATGCAGGTCGACGTGCAGGAACGCGACATCCTTGTTTGCCGCGTGTGCGATTCGGGCATCGGCATGGACGCGGTGCTGGTGTCGCGGATCTTCAGCCCGTTCGTTCAGGCGGAAGCGACGACGTCGAGCCGTTTTGGCGGCACCGGACTCGGCCTGTCGATCTGTGCGCGCCTGTGCGAGCTGATGGGCGGCCATATCACGGTTGAGAGCGTGCCGGGCGTCGGTTCTGCGTTTACCGTGATGATTCCGCTGACTTCGTTGCACGATGCGCCGGAGGCCCAGCCGCCCGCGCCCGTGCAGCGCGGCACGACGCTCGTCGTGTGTCAGGAACGCGATAGCGGCAAGTATCTGGAGACCTGGCTGCTACGCGCCGGCTGGCTGACGAACATCGTGCTGACGCAGCCCGCGGCCGAAGCGTTTCTGCGCGCCTACACGCCGGGCTTCATGATCGTGACCGGCGAGTACGACCGCGCCACGATCGATGCACTTCGTGCCGTGCGCAGCGTGCCGGTGGTATGGATGACGCGCACGGGACACCATCGCGCGGTGCGTCACGCCGAGGGCGTGTTTGAAGTGAACGCCTTCAATCACCGGTCGGTGCTTGCCACCATCGAGCGTGCGTTGAGCGAATCGTCGGGCGAGGTCGAGGCGGCGCCCGAGCGTCCCGCCGAAGTCGAAGCGCCGGATGCGGCGTTGCACGGCCTCGTTATCCTCGTCGCTGAAGACAACCCGCTCAACCAGGCACTGATCGCGGAGCAACTCGATACGCTTGGCTGCCAGCCGATCATCGTCGGCGACGGACGGCAGGCGCTCGCCGCACTCCAGAACACGGAAGTCGACGCCGTGCTGACCGACATCCACATGCCCGTGATGGATGGGCACGAACTGCTGGCCAGATTGCACGTCTCGCATCCGGATGTGCCCGTGCTCGCGTTCAGCGCGGTGACGAGCAACGAACAGGCCGAAGACTGGCGGGAGCGCGGCTTCGCGGCATACGTTGCAAAGCCGGCTTCGTTGAAGGAGCTGGAAATGGCGTTGCTCGGACTCGTGCGCAGCGGCGCGATCGTAGCGGCGAGTCCGACGAAGCCGTTGCCGGAGCTGCTGCCCACGCAGACGGAGACGCAAGTTGCGACACCCGCGCCGCACGGCGATGACACATCCGCCTCCTACTCCATGGCCGCCGAGGAAAAATCGCGCTACATGACGATCCTGAAGGACCATCTCGCGACTGATCTGCCGAAGCTCGCAGGCATCATCGAAAGGCAGGATGTCGCGATGTTGCGGCAGTGGGCGCACAGCAGCGCGGGCGCGTTCCTCGTGGTGCAGGAACAGGTGCTCGCGAAGGACTGCCGCGAACTGGAGCAACGCTGCGGCACGACGTCCGGCTGGACGCCCGACCTCCAGCAGCGGGCAGACACACTGCATGCGACGCTCAGCGAGCAGTTCGACATCCACGGCGACGCCGTTTCCTGAAAGACGAAAACTGGAAGCGAGCGGCCGCCGGGTTCGCGGAGTGTGGACTCGTTGAACCCGGCGGCCGGACGTTTGCCTTCGCTTCGTGCGAGCGCAAGGTCTATGCGCTTACGCTCACTTGCAACCCTGCGCCTCGAACGCTGCCTTGGTCGTGTAGCTGACGTCCGGCAGATACGGCCCGATGACGGCGCTTTCGTCGCCCGGCGTTTTCGTGTTCTGGATCGCGTTCGTGAAATCCGCTGCGGGCAGCATATTGCGCATGATCAGCAGACCGTCGTCGGTGTGGCCGGCGCCGTCGCCCGCATCCGACCACGTCAGGAAGCCACGGCCGCATGCCGTCGTCGCATTGACGGGGCGATCCGCATCCCGGCTGACGACGATCGTGTAATTGCCGTTCGCATCCGTCGGTACCTGCTCGTCGTAGAGGCACGACGTGCCCTTCTGCGTATAGAACTCGTTGGTACACATCGACCAGTAACGGATCTGGCCGGACGTCATTCTGGCGACGTTGTTGAACGTCTTCGGCGTGACTGGAATGCGACCGTGCAGCACGACGACCGGACCGTACGCGCGGCTGATCAGCGCCGTGACGTACGCGTTATCGAGGTTCGCGAAGTACGCGACCTGACGCACCGGCGTGCCACCGCATTTGCCGAGGAACATGCAGCCCAGACCGTATTGCGAGTTGTATTGCGCCATCCACACTGCCGGATTCACGCCCGGAAATCCCGCCGGCTTGCCGGGCTGGTCGCGCAGTGCGCTGTACGTCGCGGGAGGCAGTACCGGGCCCGGCAGCGTTGTCTGCGCGGGCGAGAGAACGTTGCATGCCTGCGCGCCCGTCAGGATCGTGCCGTCCGGTTGCTGCACCTGAAGATCGGGCAGGCCGACGCCGCCCGTGGTGTCCGCGCCCTTGTCCGCAGCGTAGACGCGATACCAGATCGTGATCGTCTGGCCAAAGTCGCTATCGGCGTAAAGCGTGTTCGGGGCGGCTGCGCCCGCTTGCGCTGTCGGCACGACTTCGACCGCATAGTTGCGAGCCGGCGCGTAGCGGATCGCGCCATCGACGAATGGATTGGTCGAGCCCGCGTCCGGTGTGATCTGATAGTCGGTCAGCGCAGAGGCGGGCGAGTTGTCGGTGCGGTAACTGTTGTACGAGATGTAGCGCGAATAGGGAAACTGCCCCTTGAGGAATACGCGCGTGCCGGTCGGCACCTTGAACACGGCTGACCAGTAAGTCGCACCGGAATCCGGGTAGGCAATATTGGTGTCGGCAGGCGACGTGCCATACGGGCCTTGCCAGAAGCACGTCGACATTGCATGCGAAACGGCAAAACTCGCGGGGGTGTCGGGTGTTTCCTGGTGAATGTCGCCGCCGCATGCCGACAGCAGCGAGGTACTCAGCAGCATCGAAATGCCAAGTACAACTGATTGAATGGATGACCCAATCTTTGTGGATGATTTCATGGCCTGTACGTCTCCCTGTTTTATGTAATCAGGTGTTGTCGCCTGAAGGTTGCTTCGAGCTGAAGCGAATGCCGCCCTCGATATAGTCGAGCAGATAGCGGTCGAGCCGGCTTACGCTGGTCGTCTCTAGCGGCCAGTAAGCTTCGAGTCCGATATCGGTGACCACGTTGAGCGCGGTATTGAATGCGAAAAGCGCCTTGGCGCCCGCGGCTTCGCGGCCGTTCGCGGGCACCGCGCGATAGACCAGTTCGTTGACCCGCACCGCGACTTCGCGCCATTCGCGTGCGATGACTTCCTTGCCGCGCGCACCGGAGCCGCCAATCATGCGAGTCAGGAACTGCAGGCTCGCCATGCCCGAAGGCGTGGCCGAAATGCGCACGATCGGGCGCACCAGCGCTTCGACGACGGTCGAAAGCGGCAGCGGTGCATCGCCGGTATTGGCTGCCGCGTGCGCGGCCTCGGCTTCATCGAGAATCGCGCTGACGCCGTCGAGATACTGTTTGACCGCGACCTTGATCGCCGCCTCGACGAGACCCCACATGTCACCGAAGTAGTGATACACGGCGTTCTGGCTCGACACGCCGGCCGCCTTGTTCAGCGTGCGGAACGAGACGCCTTCGATGCCGTGTTGCGCGAAGAGCGCGATGGCCTCCTCAATGAGCCGCGTTTTCGGGCTCGGTTCGGTTGAGGCTCGGGTGCTAGACGGGTTTTGGGTCACGTGGGAGGCGAAATGGTTTTGGTACGGTCGTACTGGTACGATCGTACCGGTTTACCGCGTCGTTTTTGCCAGGTGATTTCCCTGAGCCGCATTAAAGAGATAAAAATGGCGGCGGGGGGAGCCATGAAGCGGGCCGCCGTTGATGTCACGCATTCAGGCCGAGGTGGTTTCGCGGTATGCTGGACTTCATATCGAACGGAGGCGTGATGATGCATCCGCAACGAGTAACCGCTGCCATGCTGCTTGCTGCTGCGGGATGGTCGGCAGGCGCCTGGGGCCAACTGCACAGCGCCGACGAGGCCATCCAGTCAGCGGGCCGGGCTGCACATTTCGGAAGTGCAGTGTGCGGCTTCACCGCCGATCAGGTTGCGCACTACAAGGCGAAGCTGCGCGCTTCGACGCCCGAGGCGAACGACTTCGACTATCAGTGGAATTACGGCTGGACCCAGCAGGAACGTTCGCTTCTGCAGTATCAGACGCTGCGCACCACCAATCCGCAGGCCTACGCCGAGCGCGCGAAGGGCGATTGCAACCGTTTGCGATTCCGGATCAAGAACACGCGGGCCGCGGCGTCCGGCGGCGGCCCGGAGACAACAAAGCCGTAGACGTCTGCATTGCTCGTTTGCGTGACGGCATCGATGCGCGTGTGACGGGTATCGACGTCGTGCGAAGTATCTTCAGACATTTTCCCCGATCGCGAAACGCGGGCGACCGCATCCGTCAGGGCGCCGTCATGGAAGCCATGACGTGGCGCAGCAATTCGCTGCATTTCACATATCTTTCTTAGGTCTCCGATAGAGCTGTAAAGGGAAACGCGCGCTCACGGCCGTCCGGTCCTGCAGCGCAGCGAAAGATTGCTTTTCAACGCTTGCTCCATTTAAGCCATCAAAAATGATGCATTTAATGACGCGAAAAAACTTGCATTTGTGCCGGAAAAAACTAACTTGATGTAAAGCGGCATCGGCAAAAGATGCACAGCGCGGCAACGGAGGAGACACATGCCGGCTACACGTATGATGATTGCGCGTCGCGCCGGCGTGAGCGTGGCCACGGTCGACCGTGTGCTGCGCGACGACCAGGCGGTGCGTCCGGAAACGGCTGAACGCGTGCATATCGCGCTCGCGAACCTTCGCGACGAACGCGCAAGTCGCGGGCGGCCAGCAAAGCCGAATTCATTTCGCGTGGCCTTCGTGCTGCCGCAGGTCAACTCCCGCTTTCTCGATCACGTCGAGCGCGACATCGCGCTGTCGGCGAGCTTCTTTCGCGAACATCGCATCACGCCTTCTTTCTATCGATGCGACTTTTCCAGCCAGCGTGACACCGCGACGTTCGCCGAACAGGCCGTCGACTACGACGCGCTGGTACTCGTGCCGCTCGACTATCCGTGGGTCGAACGGCTGATCGAAGAGATGAACGAAGCGGGTGTGCCTGTCGTCACGGTGTTCTCCGATTTGCCGTCGAGCCGTCGCGCGGCCTATGTCGGTGTCGATAACCGCATCGCGGGGCGCACGGCCGGATTGCTGATGGGACGCTTTCTTGGCGCACGCATCGGCACGGTTGCGGTGCTCTCGGCATCGTCGCGCCTGCACGATCAGCTTGAGCGTCGCACCGGCTTTTCCCAGGTACTCGAAGAGGATTTTCGCAACCTGCGCTGGGTCGCCGAACCGGACTTTGCCGAAGACGACGATGGTGCAGGACTTGCCGTACAAGGGCTGCTCGCGCGTCATCCGGATCTGGTCGGCGTGTATGCGACGGGCGGCGGCATTTCAGGCATTGCTTCCTCGCTGATGGAATCCGGCGACAAGGCCCGTCTCATTGTGGTCGGTCACGAATGCACGGCCGAAACCCGCGCGCAGCTATCCGGGCGTGCGATCGACGTGATCCTCGATCAGGACGTGCGCGGCATCGTGCATTGGGCCGGGCTTGCGGCCATCAATTTTCTGAACGACGTGCGGGGCGCGCTTGCCATTCCGACGCCGGAAACCCGAATTTATCTTCGTGAGAATGCGCATGCCTGATGCTCGCGACACGCGGACCGTTCGTCAGATCCGCAAGAGCCGAAACACGGCGCCCGGCGCATGGGCGCTGCCTGACAGGTTGGAGACCGGAAGAACACAAGGAGAAGACTCATGTTTCGTCTTACGTCAGCAAGGGTAATGGCTGCGGCCGTGCTATCGCTGGGGCTCAGCATGGCAGGCGGCGCGCACGCGCAGGGCAAGCAGTTGACGCTGTGTTGGGCGGCCTGGGACCCGGCCAACGCACTCGTCGAACTGTCGAAGGATTTCACCGCCAAAACGGGCATCAAGATGAAGTTCGAGTTTGTGCCGTGGACGAGTTACGCGGATCGCTTCATCAACGAACTCAATTCACACGGCAAGCTGTGCGACCTGATTATCGGCGACAGTCAGTGGATTGGCGGCGCGGCGGTGAACGGTCACTACGTCAAGCTCAACGACTTCTTCGCGAAGAACAAGATCTCGATGGACGACTTCGTGCCGGCTACCGTGGTCGGCTATGCGGAGTGGCCAAAGAACACGCCGAATTACTGGGCGTTGCCGGCAATGGCCGATGCGGTCGGCTGGACGTATCGCAAGGACTGGTTTGCGCGCCCCGAACTGCGCGCCGAGTTCAAGCAGAAATACAAACGCGAACTTGAACCGCCGACAACCATGGATGAACTCAAGCAGACCGCCGAGTTCTTCCAGGGCCGCAAGATCGATGGCAAGACGGTATACGGCGCGTACATCTTTACCGAACGCGGTTCCGAAGGCATCACGATGGGCGTGACGAACATGCTCTACAACTTCGGCTTCGAATATGAAAACCCGAAGAAGCCGTATCAGCTGGATGGTTTCGTCAACTCGCCCGGTGCGGTTAAAGGCCTTGAGTTCTACAAGGCGCTTTACAAGTGTTGCACGGCGCCCGGCATGACGAACGCCTACATGCAGGAAGGCCTCGACGCATTCAAGTCCGGCCAGGTCGCGATGCAGATGAACTGGTTTGCGTTTTTCCCGGGTCTTTACAAGGATCCGAATGTGGGCGGCGACAAGATCGGCTTCTTCGTGAACCCGAAGGAGATGAAGCAGTTCACGCAGCTTGGCGGTCAGGGTATTTCGGTGGTGTCGTACTCGGATCACAAGGACGACGCACTCGAATACATCAAATGGTTTGCCCAGGGTGACGTGCAGAAGAAATGGTGGCAACTGGGCGGCTATTCGGCGGCGAAGTCAGTGGTCGATGCGCCGGATTTCCCCAAGAGCCAGCCGTTCGCCCCTGCGTTCCTGAAGTCGATGGCGATCGTGAAGGACTTCTGGGCCGAGCCCACGTATGCCGAACTGCTGCTCGACATGCAAAAGCGCGTGCATGACTACGTGGTGGCCGACAAGGGCAGCGCAAAGGATGCGCTCGATCTGCTCGTGAAAGACTGGAACAAGGTTTTCAAGGATGCTGGCAAGTAAGCGCGCATCAAGGTGCATCAACGCGCATCAACGCGCATCAGGTGTATGAAGACTGGACCCGCATCGCGTGTGCAGGATACGCGTGCGGGTTCGCTTAAAGGAGGCAGGCATGTTGGCAAACAAGCCTTTTCCGCCGCACGGCATTGAAACGGCCGCGCAGACGCGCATGAGCGCGCGCCTGCGCGGGCTGTCGGATCGCACGATCGCATGGCTCTTCATTCTTCCGACCATTCTGCTGCTGCTCGCGATCAACATCTTTCCGCTGATCTGGGCGCTGCGGCTGTCGTTCACGAACTTCAAGTCGAACATGCCGAGTGTGCCCGCGCGCTTCGTCGGCATCGACAACTACATCGACATTCTGACCGACGAAGACATCTGGTACGCCATGCAGGTCACAGCGCGCTTCATCTTCTGGTCGGTCGGTCTTGAAGTGCTGCTTGGATTCGGTCTTGCGCTCCTGATCAACCGGCAGTTTCGGGGCCACAGTTTCTGGACCACGCTGATCCTGCTGCCGATGATGCTGTCGCCGGCCGTGGTGGGTAACTTCTGGACGTTCCTGCTGCAACCGCAAACGGGCCTCTTTAACGACATCGTCAGTTTCTTTACAGGTATCGCGCCGGCCTCGTTCCAGATGATCGGCGACGTGCCGCTTGCTCCGTGGACGATCGTCATGGTCGACACGTGGATGTGGACGCCCTACGTGATGCTGATCTGCCTCGCCGGTCTGCGTTCGATTCCCGACTACATCTACGAAGCCGCGGAAGTGGATCGCGCCACGCCGTGGCGCCAGTTCTGGTCAATCACGCTGCCGATGACGCTGCCGTTCCTGATGCTTGCCGTGCTGTTTCGCGGCATCGAGAACTTCAAGATGTTCGACATGGTGAATCTGCTGACGTCGGGTGGACCCGGCTCCGTGACGGAAACCGTGTCGATTACGCTCAAGCGCGCGGCGTTCGAAAAGTGGCAGACGGGGTACTCGTCGGCGCTTGCGATCATCCTGTTCGTCACGGTGTTCGGCGCGGCGAACATCTACGTGAAGGCGCTCAACCGGGTGAAACAGCGATGAGACCGACCACCTCCCAACATTCGGTCGTGGCCGCGACGCCGCGCGGCAAGCGCGTGGCCGCCACGATCGTGATTGCGTATGCGTTGATCGCCACGCTGCCGATGGTCTGGATTTTCCTGACCAGCTTCAAGACGCAGGAAGATGCGATCGCCTATCCGCCTGTCGTCGTATTCCATCCTTCGATGGAAGGCTACGTGAATCTCTTCACGATCCGCTCGCGCCAGACGCCGGAGTTCATTGCGAGCCTGCCGCCGGCACAGACGTGGTACGAGCGCGATGTGCGCAAGCGCAACATGGTGATCGCCGGGCCTTCGAAGGTTTTGCCGCGCTTCATGAACTCGCTCGTGATCGGCTTTGGCTCGACGTTTCTCGCGGTGTTTCTCGGCACGCTGGCGGCTTACGCGTTCTCGCGCTTCAAGGTGCCGCTCGCCGACGATCTGCTCTTCTTCATTCTCTCGACGCGGATGATGCCGCCGATAGCCGTCGCCATTCCGATCTACCTGATGTATCGCGCGCTGGGCTTGAGCGACAGCTACGTCGGCATGATCGTGCTGTACACGGCGGTGAACGTGTCGCTGGCGGTGTGGCTGCTTAAGGGCTTCATGGACGAGATTCCGCGCGAGTATGAAGAAGCGGCGCTTGTCGACGGCTATACGCGCCTGCAGGCGTTCGTGAAGGTCGTGCTGCCGCAGGCAATTACCGGGATCGCCGCGACGGCGATCTTCTGTCTGATCTTCGCGTGGAATGAATATGCGTTTGCGTCGCTGCTCACGAGCGGCGATGCGCAGACGATGCCGCCGTTCATCCCGTTCATCATCGGCGAGGGCGGCCAGGACTGGCCGGCGGTAGCAGCCGCGACGACGCTGTTCGTGCTGCCGATCCTCTTCTTCACCGTCGTGCTGCGCAAGCATCTGCTGCGCGGTATCACTTTCGGAGCGGTGCGCAAATGAATCAGACGACCCATACGACGCCGCGCCGACGCTTCCTGCGGCGCAATTATAGCGAAGGGGCATCGACCGTTGTGATCGGGCTGGGCACGGCCATGCTGGTCCAGCCTTTTTCGCTCGCGCTTTACACCTGGTCGTTTCCCGTCATTCTGGTGGGGGCGCTTGCGTTCGTCGTCACCAGTCATTTTCCCGATTGATCATGTCCACGATCGTTCTCGCCAACCTGCACAAACGCTTCGGTGATTTCACCGCGGTGCGCGACACCAGTCTGACGATCACGGCGGGTCGTTTTGTCGTGCTGCTCGGCCCTTCGGGCTGCGGCAAGACCACCACGCTGCGCATGATCGCCGGCCTCGAGCTGCCGACGTCGGGCCAGATACTCATCGATGGCGAAGACGTGACCGCGCTGCGCGCGCGGCAACGCGACATCGCCTTCGTGTTCCAGATGTTCGCGCTGTATCCGCACATGACGGTTCGCAACAACATCGCGTTCCCGCTCAAGAACGAACATGTGTCGCGCCAGGAAATCGTGCGGCGCGTCGATGCCGCCGCGCACATGCTGCGCATTGAAAACATTCTCGACCGCAAGACCGGTGGCCTCTCTGGCGGCGACCGTCAGCGCGTGGCGCTGGGCCGCGCGATCGTACGGCAGCCGAAAGCCTTTCTGATGGATGAACCGCTTGGCACGCTCGACGCCGATTTCCGCGAGCTGATGTGTCTGGAGTTGCGCAAGCTTCACAACGCGCTGGGCGCGACGACTGTGTATGTTACGCACGACCAGAGCGAAGCGATGGCGATGGCGGACGACATCGTCGTGATGAACAAGGGCGAAGTGTTGCAGGCCGGATCGCCGCACGAGATCTATCACTTTCCCACGACGGTGTTCGTCGGCAATTTCATCGGCAGCCCGCCGATGAATTTTCTGCGCGTCGATGGCGGCGTGACAGCGGGAAGCGAGCAGGTTCTGCTGCAAGGCGCGCCGGTTTCGGTACCGCGTTGCGACGCCGACGCGGCGAGCGTGTTGCTGGGTATTCGTCCCGAGCACATATTTATCGACGATCACGGCCCGCTGCGCGGCAACGTGATCGCCGACGAATATCTCGGTTCGCATCAGGTGCTGGTGGTCGAGACGGCGCTTGGCATCGTACGCGTGCGGGCCGGCAAGGACGACGGGCTGCCGGCCGGCACGGCCGTGGGCCTCTCGTTTCACAAGGATCGCACGCTGCTGTACGACGCCGCTACGACGCGCCTGCTGCCAGGTGCGGCGCGCACGATTCCCGCTAACGGAGACAGCCATGGCTGAAATCCAGTTGCGCAACGTATCGAAACGCTTTGGCGACATCGTCGCGGTGGACGATCTTTCCATCGACGTCAAGGACGGTGAGTTCGTCGTCCTGCTCGGCCCGAGCGGCGCGGGCAAGACGACTACGCTGCGGCTGATCGCGGGCCTCGAAAAGCCCGATGGCGGCGACGTGCTGATCGATGGCGAAATCGCGACGCACGTTCATCCGTCGGATCGCGACGTCGCGTTTATCTTCCAGCAATACTCGCTCTATCCGCATCTGACGGTATTCGGCAATCTTGCGTTTCCGCTTCGCTCACCCAGAAGGCGCAGCAGCGAATCCGAAATCCGCGCACGCGTTCAGGCCGTCGCCGAAATGCTGCATATGGAATCGAAGCTCGACAACATGGCGACGCATCTGTCGGGCGGCGAGATGCAGCGCGTCGCGATAGGGCGGGCGCTCGTGCGGCAGCCGAAGGTGTTCCTGATGGACGAACCGCTGTCGTCGCTCGACGCCAAGCTGCGCGAGGAACTGCGCATCGAACTCAAGCGGCTGCACCGCACGATCGGCGCGACGATCATCTACGTGACGCACGACCAGGTTGAAGCGACGACGCTCGCCGACCGCATCGGCATACTCGAACACGGCCGGCTTGTGCAACTGGGCACGCCGCGCGAAGTCTATGGCAACCCTGTTTCGCTTGGCGCCGCGCAGCGTCTCGGATCACCGCCTATCAATTTGCTGCCACCCGCGCTGTTCGATCCGGCGGGTATGCCGGCAGGCACCGCGACCGTCGCGATCCGGCCGGAGGACATCGTGCTGCATGACGCGCAATCGCAGCCGACGGGCGACGCCCTCAACCTCAGGGTGCTCGAGTATTCGCCGTTGCGCCATCTGCTGATCCTCGATCGTGAAGGAACGGCCGTTGTCGCGACGACCGTTGCCGAACGCAACTTCACTCCAGGGCAGTCGGTCGGCGTCTCGATGCCGCCGCGCAGCCTTCTCTATTTCCGGGCCGACGGCAGGAGGATTCCGACATGAACGGCAAAACGGTCATGGCGTGCATCGACGCCGCATATGCATCGCTTAAGGAACACACCGACGAAATCGCGCTGCTCGACCAGCAGATCGGCGACGGCGATCATATTTTCAATCTCCTGCGCGGCATGGAGGCACTGCTCGCCGTACGCGCCGATATCGAAGCGGAAGATTTCGGCGCGGCGCTGGACCTGGCTGCATCGAAGGTGCTGTCTACGGTTGGCGGCTCGTCGGGCCCGCTGTTTTTCTCGCTGCTTAACGGCATGGCGAAAGCATCGGCGGGTAACGCAATGGATGTCGCCGGCTTCGCGCACATTTATGCCGCGGGCGTCGAGGCGGTCGGGCAGCGCGGCAAGACAGGAGTTGGCAGCAAGACGATGATGGACGTGCTGATTCCAGTCGCCGCGCGTTTCGACGAACTTGCAGTGGCGGGCGAGCCAAAAGCCGCCGTGCTTGAGGCGTTGCCGAAGGTCGCGGAAGAAAACATGCTCGCGACGCGCGACATGCTCGCCACTAAAGGCCGCGCGTCGTTTCTCGGTGAGCGTTCACGCGGCCACATCGATCCGGGTGCGCGTTCCAGCCAGTTGATGATCACGGCGGTCTGCGCGCGGCTCGCGCAAAACGGCTAACGAAAGGAGCGGAGACCATGAAGAAATTTATCAACCACGTCGACGATTTCCTTGCCGAGAGTCTGGTGGGGTTCGCCACAGTGCATGCCGATCTCGTTGTACTGAATCAGGAACCGCTCTTCGTGCGACGCAAGGAACTGAAGCCCGGCAAGGTCGCGTTGATCTCAGGCGGCGGCTCGGGGCACGAGCCGTTGCATTCTGGCTTCGTCGGTTACGGCATGCTCGATGCGGCGTGCCCCGGACAGATCTTCACGTCGCCGACGCCCGACCAGATGATGGCCGCGGCAAAGGCCGTCGATACTGGCGCGGGCGTGCTGTTCATCGTGAAGAACTATTCGGGCGATCTGATGAACTTCGAAATGGCATCGGAGATGTCGGACGTGGCGAACGCGATGGTGCTGATCAACGACGACGTCGCCGTCGAAAATTCAAGCTATACGACAGGGCGTCGCGGCGTGGCGGGCGCAGTGATCGTCGAGAAACTGGTGGGCAGCCTGGCGGAAAGCGGCGCGAATCTCGAAGAGTGCAAGACGTTCGGTGACCGGATCAACAAGCGGACCGCGTCGATGGGCGTCGCGTTCACGAGCTGCACGGTGCCGGCTGCGGGCACGCTGACGTTCAAGATCGGTGACGACGAGATCGAGGTCGGCGTAGGCATTCACGGCGAGCCGGGCCGACGTCGCGCGAAATTCGAACCGGCCGATGCGATCGCCGCCGAGTTGCTGACGGCTATCGTCGACGACCTTAAGCCCGCGTCGGATGCGCAGTTACTGGTGCTCATCAACGGACTCGGTGGCACGCCGCTTGGCGAGCTGTACCTGCTCTTTAACTCCACGCGCGCGTGGTTGCAGCAACATGACTTGCGTATTGCGCGCGCGCAGGTCGGTTCGCTGACGACATCGCTGGAAATGGCCGGCGCGTCGATCACGCTCTGCGTGCTCGACGCGGAAATGATGCGGCATTGGGATAGTGCCGTGCATACGCCGGGATTGCGGTGGGGGCGGTAGCAGTCTGGAGCGGTTGAAGGGCGTATGAGGGCGGCCCGTTGCGGGATCGTGGGATGCCTTCAGTCACTTCAATGGTATTGCTGCCCTGATGCTCGCCCCTCATCGAAGAGCGCCGCACACAACGCACGTCCGGCATCGGTCAAACGTGCGGTGCCGGTGCCTGCCTCGTCGAACGTCGTATCGACAAAGCCGCCATCGACGAGCGCCGTCAACTGACGGCGCAAGCCACTCATCGGCAGGCCCGCCTGTTTGGAGAGCTTCGCCAGCGACCACGCGCGCTCCGGTGTTTCCTGCGTGGCGCGCCAGAGCTGCGCGAGCACGGCGATCAGCGCGGGATCGATCTCATCGTTCATGTGCGTCTCCGTTCAGTGCTTGTAGTGTGTTCTCAAGCCATCTGCGCAACGAGTTCCCCTAGCGTCCTCAGCGCAGTTTCCGTTGCGGGCGTCCATGCGTAGCTGTAGTTCAGCCGGATGAAATGGTGAAACTCGTTGCGCGTCGAAAACATGTAACCGGGCCCGATCGTAATACCGCGTGCGAGTGCCGCCTGATAGAGCCGCATTGAATCGACGCGCTCCGGCAGTTCCACCCACAACACGTAACCGCCCTGCGGCGCCGACGTGCGCGTGCCTTCGGGAAAAAACCGCTGCACGGCGGCGGTCATCAGGCGCGCCTGCTGCCGGTAAACCCGGCGCACGTGCCGCAGATGCCTGTCGTAGCCATCCTGACGCAGATAGTCGGCGACGGCGACCTGCGGCACGGAAGGCGTCGTCAGCGTATTCAGGAACTTGAGTTTCTCGACCTGTGCACGATAGCGCCCGGGCATCGCCCAGCCGATCCGGTACGAAGCCGTCAGACTCTTCGAGAACGACGCGCAATGCAGAACGAGCCCTCGCGTATCGAAGTTCTTCAGCGTCGAAGGCCGCGCCTCGCCGTAGTACAGCTCCTGATACACATCGTTTTCGATGGCCGGAATGTCGTGCGCGGCCAGCAGTTCGACCAGTTGCCGCTTGCGGGCGTCGGGCATCTGGAAGCCCAATGGATTCTGGAAGTTCGGCATGACCATGCACGCCGCGATCTTCTCGCGCGCGATGATCTGCGCCAGCGCTTCGAGATCGATGCCTTCGACGGGATGCGTCGGCACTTCGATCGCGCGCATGCCGAGCCGTTCGATCGCGTGCAGCATCGCGTAATACGTCGGCGATTCGACGGCGACGGTGTCGCCCGGTTTCGCGACCGCCTGCAGACTGAGGTTGATCGCCTCGGTTGCGCCCATGGTGATGACGATTTCCTGCGGGTCGACCGGCACGCCGTTTTCGGCGTAACGCCGTGCGATCTGGCGGATCAGTTCGGGATTGCCGGGCGGCAGGTCGTCCATCAGGTTCCAGCTCGCGTGCCGTCGCGCAATCGCGTTCGCGTACTGGTTGATCCTGCGCCACGGGAAGAGCGATGGGTCGGGATACGGCGAGCCGAGCGGCATCGCGTCGTTCGCACGGATGCTGCGAAGCGTCGACAGCACGAGCCGGCTCACGTCGACCTCGGAAGCGACAGCGGGCGCCTGTGGCGAGCTGGCTCGCGCAGCATGCGTGCGGACCAGCTCGCGCACGAAATAGCCGGACTGCGGCCGCGTTTCGACCACGCCGCGCCCTTCGAGCAGCGCATACGCGTGCAGCACCGTCTTGATGCTCACGCCCTGGCGTTCGCTTGCCTGCCGCACCGACGGAATGCGCTCGCCCGCAGCGAAAACGCCATTGCGAATGGCGGTCTCGATTTCGTCGGCGAGTTTCTCGTAGAGCTTCACGGCGAAGAAGGTCCGGACAGGGAATGCCATCAGTGTAGCCCGACTCTTCTAACTGTACTCCCTGGATTTCACATTTTCTGTGCGCCGCGTTCGTTTTGGAACACAGTACGCTTCACTCCATCGGCACATCCGCCTGCTTATGCGTCTACCCGACGACACGGTCATGAAGAAACCCGAAGCTCGTATCGAGCCCTACACGCACCCCGCAGCGGGCTGGGGCGCGCTCAAATATGTGGCGCTGAACCTGCTCAAGGAGAAGGTCGCGGGCGGCAACTACCGCACGCTGCTCGCGCAGAACCAGCCGAATGGCTTCGATTGCCCGGGCTGTGCGTGGCCGGACCGCGAACACGCGTCGACGTTTGAATTCTGTGAAAACGGCGTGAAAGCCGTGGCCGCCGAAGCCACCAGCAAGCGCGCCACGCCTGCGCTTTTCGAGCAGTTCACAGTCGCCGATCTGATGACGCAGTCCGATTTCGAGCTCGAGCAGCATGGCCGCCTGACCGATCCGCTTGTCTACGATGCCACCCGCGACCGCTACGTGCCGATCTCGTGGGACGACGCGTTCGAACTGATCGCGCGCCATCTGAAGCAGCTCGACGATCCGGACCGCGCCGCGTTCTACACGTCGGGCCGCGCGAGCAATGAAGCGGCGTTTCTGTACCAGCTCTTCGTGCGCATGTACGGCACGAACAACTTCCCCGACTGCTCGAACATGTGCCACGAAGCGACGAGCCGCGGCCTGCCGCATACCGTCGGCGTCGGCAAGGGCACAGTCACGCTGGACGACTTCGAACACGCCGACACATTGCTGCTCTTCGGCCAGAATCCGGCGACGAACCATCCGCGCATGCTGGGCGAACTGCGCGAATGCGCGAAGCGCGGCGCGACCATCGTGTCGATCAATCCGCTGAAGGAGCGCGGCCTCGAGCGTTTCGCGAGCCCGCAGCATCCGGTCGAAATGATCACGATGGGCAGCACGAAAATCAGCTCGGTGTTTATCCGCCCGAAGGTCGGCGGTGATTTCGCGCTGATCAAGGGCGTGGCGAAGCGCGTGATCGAACTCGATGACGAAGCCATCGCGTCGAACCTGGAACGCGTACTGGATGTCGGTTTCATCGCGGAGCACACGGTGGGCTTCGATTCGTTCGCCGACGATCTGCGCGCGGAAAGCTGGGATGCGATTGTCGCCGAATCGGGTGTGCCGTTCGAAGAGGTGCTGAAGCTCGCCGATATCTACGTGAAGGGCCGCGCAGTGATCTCGACGTGGGGCATGGGCCTCACGCAGCACAAGAACTCCGTGCCGACGGTGCAGATCCTGTCGAACCTCATGATGATGCGCGGCAATATCGGACGGCGCGGCGCGGGTCTCTGCCCGGTGCGCGGACACTCGAATGTGCAGGGCGACCGCACCGTCGGCATCGAGGAGCAGCCGACGCAGGAATTCCTCGGCCGCCTCGGCGAAGTGTACGACTTCGAACCGCCGCGCGAACACGGCCTCGATGTCGTGAACACGATTCAGGCGATGCTCGACGGCAAGGTGAAGGTGTTCATCGGCCTTGGCGGCAACTTCTCGATTGCGACGCCCGATACGCCGCGCACCTGGGAGGCCATGCGCGCGTGCGCGCTGACGGTGCACATCACGACGAAGCTGAACCGCAGTCATCTCGTGCACGGCCACGACGCGCTGATCCTGCCGACGCTTGGCCGCACCGAAATCGATCTGCAGAAGGGCGTGGCGCAGGGCGTGAGCGTCGAGGATTCGATGAGCATGGTCCACATCTCCTACGGCATGAACAAGCCGGCTTCGGAGAATCTGCTGTCGGAAATCGCGATCGTCGCGCGCATGGCGCACGCGACGCTCGGCAGCGCGAAGGTCGACTGGCTCGCACACGCGGACGATTACGCGTTGATCCGCGACGGCATCGCGAAGGTGATCGAAGGCTTTACGGATTACAACGAGCGCCTGAAGCAGCCGGGCGGTTTTCATCTGGGCGTCGCATCGCGCGACCGTATCTGGAACACGCCGAGCCGCAAGGCGCAGTTCATCGTGCACGCGATTTCATTCGATACGCCGATTCACCGCGCGCGGGCGCTCTACGGCGAACGCCTGATGACGCTGATGACCACGCGCTCGCACGATCAATACAACACGACGATCTACGGCCTCGACGACCGCTATCGCGGCGTCTACGGCCAGCGCCGTGTGCTGTTCGCGAACCGCGACGACATCGCGATGCTCGGTTTCAAGGCCGGCGAGCGGGTCGACATCACGAGCGTATGGGACGACGGCATCGAGCGTCGCGCGGACAGTTTCCTGCTGGTCGAATACGATATTCCGCGTGGGTGTCTGGGCGCGTACTACCCGGAGACGAATCCGCTCGTGCCGCTGTCATCGGTGGCCGATGGCGCGGGTACGCCGACGTCGAAGTCGATTCCGGTCCTGCTGACGGCCTGTGGGGACGCTACGTCCCAACAAGCGCTGCAGGAAACGTCTCAATACGAGGCGGCATTGGCCTGACGGCATAGCCGGATTGCCGCCACGCGTCGAGGCCACCCGTCAGCGTGCGCGTGTGCGAAAAGCCTTCCTTGTGCAGGTGCTCGCACATTTTCCGCGACGACGAACTGTTTTCGCAGAAGCAGTACACCACGATGTCGCGCTTGAGCACCTTCGAGCGCAGCGGCTCGGCGGATTGCAGATCGAGCAGCATGGCGCCGGGAATGAGCCACGGGTCTTCGTCGCGGACCGACTCCGGCCGCGCGTCGACAATGACGGGCGGCGAAGAGGAGCGCATCATCGCGTCGAGCTGTTCGGGCGAAACCTGCATATGCGCGATGCGCCGGCGAAAATTCAGACGCTGCCAGTAGCGATACGCGATGTAAAGGACAGCAGCGGCGGCGATCACATCGAAGATCGTCGCGCCGTGCGACCGGACGACGGCCATGAACCTCGACAGCTCCTGTTCGAACACCGCCCCGCCCAGCAGCCAGAACGCGGCCCACGCGAGTGTGCCCGCGGCGTCCCACGCAAAATAGGCGGAAATCCCGACGGACGTGGTGCCCATCAGCGGCGGCGTGACGAGCGCGAGACCCGGCACGAATTTGCAGACCGCGACGATCGGCAAGCCGAAGCGCCCGAAGAGCGTGCGCGTGTGTCGCACGCTGGTTGCGACTGTGAGTGAGAAACGCGCCAGACTGTCGATGAGGCGGTGTCCGAAGCGCCGGCCTGCGGCGAACCAGACGCAGTCGCCGAGCATCGCGGCGGCCACGGCGGCGAACAGGATGTGTGTGAATGAGAGCGTCCCGTTGCCAATCGCGGAGCCGGCAAAGACGAGCACCGGAATCGCGGGCAGCGGGGCACCGAGGCGTGTCAGCAGCACGTTGCCGAACACCACCACCGCGCCCCATGTCGCAATTGCCGCTGCGGGAAACTCGATCACCTGCTCGCTCCTGTGATGAACGCGCACCGGCCCGTTCGTTACATCTGCTTATTGTGCCGTGTGATCGGCCGGCGCGCTTGCGGCCGGCCATGCGGTCATCCCGCCCTTGAAGCGATCAGCGTGACCTGCACGCCCTGACATCCGGTGCTTTTCGCAATCTGCAGGTCGTGCCATGACGAGGTCCTGCTCTCGTCGAGAATCATCGGCTGGACGCGCAGGTCCGGGCGAAGCACGTTGAACGGCCAGGTCGGGCGTCGTAAGCGTTCGTGAATCACCGAGCCGAGCCAGATCGGCGTCGGCGCACCGCCGCGCTGATGTTCGACTGCGTAGGCCGTCGGCCAGAAACGCAGGACGTCGCGCTGGTCGCCCGTCGCATCCGGGCGGATGAAGACGAGCGTCGACGGCTCGCCGTTATTCAGCCTGGGTAGCGCGGGCAGGTCGGCTGCGGTCACATCGGGCGAAACCAGCGATAGCACGCTGCGCGCGGAAAGTGGCGTGCCGATCTCCCAGCCACGGCTCAGCAACTGCGTGCGGACCTGATCGGCGGTGGCCGTCCATTGCACCGTGATCGGCTCGCGGCGGTCGCCTTCCATGTCGGCGCGGTAGCAGGAGAACGTGCGCCAGACGCGGTCGGTCCACTGACCGGGCGTCACGACGATGGCCGGCACCGGCTTCGCGGCAGCCATCCATTCGTTGCGCCGGGTCGCGTCCACCTGCGCCGCGACGGCAAGGGCGATCAGCACAAGAAACACGAGCGGCATGAACGGCCGGGGTGTCGGGTTGGAAGGATGTCGCCAGACGGCGGTCAGCGCCACGAGAAACACCCAGATCGCGGCGAGCGCGGCGCCGCCGAGCGCGGCCGAAAACGAGAAGAGTCCCGAATACAGGCCCGACAGCGCGACGGCGGCAACGATGGCCGCAGTGGCCGTCGTGACGAGAATCCGCGAGAGCAGGCCGACGCGGCGCGCGAGCAGAAACGCGAGAAAGCCGTAGATAACCACGGCGCCCGCCACGTGGTTGCTCGGAAACGCGCGCACGCTGGACGTGACGGACGCCGTCGTCAGACCGAGTGCCGCAATCTGGATCGCGAGAATCAGTATCTGCGAGAACGCGACGGCGATCAGCCAGTACAGGACCGTACGCCAGCGCCGCTCGAACGTCATCCAGATAACGACGGCAAGCGCGAGCATCGACAGCGTGAGGGCGCTGCCAAGCGTGGAGAGCAGGAAGATCGCGCGGTCGTACAGCGAAGCATGGAAGGAACGCAGGAAGCGGTACACGGACATATCCATCTGGACCAGCGGATTCCCGCGCGCGACATCGTTGAGCGTGAAGACGAACACCGCGCCCGCGACCAGCAGCAGAATGGAAATGCCGATGATCAGGCCGGTGGCCGGATTGTCCGGATTCAGCGCGCGCAGCACAATGCGTCCGGTGGCGCGCGGGTTGTGCTTCGCCCAGTAGAGCAGGCGCTGGCGCGACGCATCGGTCCAGTTCCTGGCGTGCGAGACGATCACGCCGATCAGCTTGAACGTCATCCAGCCGATCGCCACGAAGATCGCCACGACGATCACGAGCCGGAACGAAACCGCGCCCGCGAGTTCCATCGAAGCGCCGAACACGACGCCAGGCAGAATATGCGCGGGCGCCCAGAGCAGTGCCGACAGGATGTTGAACGCGAAAAAGCGTAGCTGCGACATGCCCATCATGCCGGCGACAACCGGCACGATGGCCCGTATTGGCGCAATGAAGCGCGCGAAGATGACACTCTTCGCGCCGTGCTTCTGGAAATATTTCTTGCCGGCGATCAGGATGCCGGGGTGCGAGCTGAACGGCCACAGACGCATGATCGTCGTCTTGTGACGGGCGCCGAACCAGTAGCTGGCGGCGTCGCCGGCGATGGCGCCGAGAATCGCGCAGACCATCACCCAGCCGAGGTTGAGCGTGCCCGTGCCGACCAGCGCACCGGCGATGAACATCGCGGTGCTGCCCGGCACGAACGTGCCGATGACGGCGATTGCTTCGAAGAATGCGGCAAGTACCACGACCGCCAGCGCCCATGATGGATTCGCAGTCAGAAAATGCAGCAACTGGAAGTAGGCGTGCTCCATCTGCGGGTGTGTGTCCTTCAGGGCGGGCGGCCGGGCGGCGCTGGATCACCGGAAACATAGCATGCGATCAATGCATGGCGCACGCTACAGGGCAGGCGGGCCGGGTTGCGGTGTAAGGCGCACGACATATGCCCCGTCGGCGGCGCGCTTCGCCCAGTCGCTTTAGAATCGGTCAACCTGCGGCGTCATTCGATGCATCGCGTTGCGTCGTGTTGTCGCGCCGACGACTTCATTCCGTCCAAAGAGCCCGCTCATGAACACTGCAACCGCCACGCCCCCGCGAGACGAAGGACACCTCGAAATCTGGCTCATCCGGCACGGCGAAACCGCGTGGAGTCTGTCCGGCCAGCACACCGGCCGCACCGACATTCCGCTGACTGAACGCGGACGCCAGCAGGCGCGCCTGATTGCTCCGTTTCTCGCGACACAGCCGTTCGACCACGTGTTGACGAGCCCCATGTCACGCGCAATGGAAACGTGTCACGCGGCGGGCCTCGGCGAGCACGCTGAAGCCGAGCCGGATCTGCACGAATGGGACTACGGCATCTACGAAGGCCGTACGACGCCGGAGATCCGTGCGAGCGTGCCCGGCTGGTCAGTCTGGGATTCGTCCATTCCCGAAGGCGAAAGCCTCGCGCAGATCGAAGCACGCGCCCGCGGATTGATCGGGCGTCTCCTGACGATGCAGGGGCGCATCGCGCTCTTCTCGCATGCGCATTTTCTGCGCGTGCTGGGCGGCTGCTGGATGGGCGATTCGGCTGCGCTCGGCGCGCATCTGGTGCTCGATACGGCGTCGATCAGCATTCTGGGCTTCGATCGCGAGAACCGCGCGCTGCGGCAGTGGAATCTTCGCTGTTCCAGAGCCGGATAACGCCGTTGCCGAACGCCATGTCCCACAAGCGCGATGTCGGCAGCGGACGGCCGTTGTGAATGACCGGTGTGCGCTCGTGCGACTCTCCGCTGAGGCTCGGCAGAAGTGAACCAAACACAACAGATCGCTACGCAGCGACTGGGCAACCCGCCTGTTCGAGCGTGATGCGTGCGTGTTTGCGCAGATCTTCGCCGGCGAGCGGCGCGTCCGGCCTGCGCACCCACGCGGCGATGCGCAGGCGCGCACCACCGGCGGGGGTATAACTCGCAACCGTCACGGCCGGCGCAAGCGTCGCGTTGCTCAACACACGGGGTTCGCTTGCGACCATCTTCTGAAGCTCGCCAATGGCGGAATCGACATCGTTGCGCTGCGCAAGGCCGATTTCCACTTCGATGCGCTGCGTTCCGCCGCTGCTGTAGTTGATGACGGGATTGCTCCAGATCTGGCTGTTCGGCACGAAGACAGCATTGCCGTCGCTGCGTTCGATGTGCGTCGTGAAGAGTCCCACCTCGCGCACGATGCCTGCCGTCGCGCCGCTGCCTTCGATGATGTCGCCGGTACGGAACGGCCGCAGCATCAGCAGCATCATGCCGGCGGCGATGTTCTGCAGCGTGCCTTGCAACGCAAGGCCAATCGCGAGACCCGCCGCGCCGAGCACCGCGAGTACGCTCGCCGTCGCAATGCCGACTTCGCTCAGCGCCGCGACAAACGCCACGACCCGCACGGCCCAGGCGCCCATCGAGGCCAGCATTGGCGCAAGCGTCGGGTCCGCATGGGTGCGCGCCAGCGCCTTCGCGAAGAGCGCGCCGATGCGGTTGGAAATCCACCAGCCGGCCGCGATGATCAGTGCGGCGATCACAAGGTGCAGCGCGTCATGCGTGAGCGTGACGATCAGCGAAGGCTGCAGGTGCAAGATACGGTCGAGAAAATTTTCCATCGTTTCCTTTGGTTTGCGCGCTTTTTCCGCGGTTTCCCTGTTGCGCTTACTTCGTAACGCTCTTGCGGCCGGAATGTTCCCGCATCCCGTGGAGGCTTGTGCAGCCGTGTGCGAGCAATCATCAGGCCAGCAGGAACGCGGCAGATTACGTCTGCACAGATCGCAATTACCGTGCCGCGCTGCCCTGGAAACTGCGCGTGGACAGACTAAGATGAAGCATTTCAGTCGCTGCTCGAACGTTTTATAAGTGTTCAGAACAAACGGCGCCCGCGCGTATCGGGACGCTCCTTTATCGTGGACTCCACCCGGGGCGCCGCATGATGAAGCGAAGAACTTTCCTGCTCGGAGGGGCCGGTGCGGCGGGCGTCCTGCTCGTCGGCTGGAGCGCGATGCCGCCGGCGCAGCGTCTGACGACGTCAAGGCCGTTGCCGGTGACAGGCACGCAGGTCGCGTTGAACGGCTGGGTCAAGATCGCGGCCGACAGCACGGTGACGATCATGATGTGCAAGTCGGAGATGGGGCAGGGCGTGCACACCGGCCTCGCGATGATGCTCGCCGACGAACTCGACGCCGACTGGTCGCAGGTGAAAGTCGAAAACGCGCCAATCGAGAAAATCTATAACGACCAGCAGAGCATCGTCGACGATCTCTGGTTTCGTCCAGACGACGAAAGCGAGAGCAAGCGCTTCGCGATCTGGATGGTGCGCAAGTTCACGCGCGATTTCGGCGTGAATACGACGGGCGGTTCGTCGAGCCTCAACGATCTGTGGACGCCGATGCGCGAAGCCGGCGCGTCCGCGCGCGCGATGCTGGTGGGCGCGGCCGCCGCGAAGTGGGACGTGCGCGCGGCGGATTGCAGCGTCGCGGCCGGCAAGGTGACGCATCCTTCGGGCCGCACGGCGAGCTTCGGCGAACTGACGGCACTCGCGGCGCAGCAGCCCATACCGCGCAAGGTCGATCTCAAGGTGCCGGCGCAGTTCAGGATTATCGGCAAGCCGCTGCGGCGTATCGAGGCACCATCGAAGATCGACGGCAGTGCGCGCTTTGGTATCGATGCGCTGCCCGAAGGCCTGCTGTACGCCAGCGTGAACATGTGCCCGACGCTGGGCGGCACGGTCGCGCATTACGACGCTTCGCAGATACCCGCGAAGCTCGGCGTCATCAAGACGTTCATCGTGCCGCCGTTCAACGGCGGCACGGGCGGCGTCGCCGTGATCGCGCGGGACATGTATGGCGCGCTCACCGCCGTGGGCGACTATCTCAAGCCGGCGTGGCACACGGGCGCTGCCGCGAAACTGTCGAGTGCGGACATCGACGCGCGCCTCGTCGAGACGCTCAACAAGGACAGCGGCCACGCGTTCTATACCGTGGGCAACGTCGATGCGGCATTGCAAACGGCGCACCGGAAAATCAGCGCTGAATATCGCGCGCCGTACCTCGCGCACGCGCCGGTCGAGCCGGTCAACTGCACGGTGCAGTTCAAGGACGGCAAGGCCACCGTCTGGGCCGCCACGCAGATGCCGACGCTCGCGCGCAAACACGTCGCCAAAGTGCTCGGCATCAGCGAAGACAACGTCGACATTCAAATGCAGCTGCTTGGCGGCGCGTTCGGACGGCGCCTGGAACTGGACTTTATCGCGCAGGCCGCGGCCATCGCAAAGGAAGCCGGCGGCCGGCCGGTCCAGACGCTCTGGTCACGCCAGCAGGACACGCAGCACGACTTCTACCGGCCAGCGTGCCTGTCGCGCTTCGAGGCCGGCATCGATGCCGACGGCAAGCTCGTGGCGTGGCGCAACACGTCGGCGGGTCAGGCGATCGTGCCGCAGGTGCTCACGCGCACATTCGGCCTGCCCGATCTGCATCTTCCCTACGACAAGACGACGTCCGAAGGCGCGTTCGACCAGCCCTACGAATGTCCGAACATGCGCGTTGCGCATGCGTTCGTCGAATTGCCGGTGCCGGTTGGATTCTGGCGCTCGGTCGGGCATTCGCATCAGGCGTTTTTCACCGAATGCTTCATGGACGAAGTCGCGGCGCTCGCGGGCAAGGACCCGGTCGAGTTTCGCGCGAGCCTGCTGACGCAGCATCCGAAGCATCTGGCTGTATTGCGTCGCGCCGCTGCAGCTTCGGACTGGGGCAAACCGGTGGCGGGCCCGAAGGGCGTGCGCTGCGCGCGCGGCATCGCAATGCATCAGGCGTTTGGCAGCATCGTCGCGCAGGTCGCCGAGGTGTCGCTCGATCCTGACAAAAGCGTGCGCGTGCATCGGGTTGTCTGTGTCATCGACTGTGGCACGGCCGTGAATCCAAACCTGATCGCGCAGCAGATGGAAGGCGGGATCATCTTCGGTCTTTCGAGCGCGTTGCAGAACGAAATCACGCTGTGTGACGGCCAGGTGATGCAGACCAATTTCCTGGATTTTCCGGTCATGCGAATGTCGACCTGCCCAGCGATCGAGGTTCACATCATGCCGAGCGAGGCGCATCCGCAAGGCGTCGGCGAGCCGGGCGTGCCGCCGGTTGCGCCGGCGGTCGCGAATGCGCTCTTCGCGCTGACCGGCGAGCGCCACTATTCGCTGCCGCTCGAGCCTGCCGACGTGCGCCTGAAAACGCCCTGCCCGGCCAACCCTGCCAACACTGCGACGAAGAGAATATGTCCTCCCTCACCGTGAACAACAAGACGGTCACCGTCGCCTCCGATCCCGAGACACCGCTCCTCTGGGTGCTGCGCTGCGAGCTGCACCTGACCGGCACGAAGTTCGGCTGTGGGGTGGGCGTCTGCGGCGGCTGCACGATTCATCTGGACGACAAGGCGGGCCTCGCCTGCCAGACGAAACTCAACGCATTACACGGCGAGAAGATCACCACGATCGAAGGCGTGGAGGGCGCGGAAGCGAAGGCGCTCAGGGCCGCGTGGCTCGACATCGACGTCTCGCAATGCGGGTACTGTCAGAGTGCGCAGTTCATGGCGGCCTGTGCGTTGCTCAAGGATGTGAAGCCGAAGATCAAGCCGGACAGGCTGGATGACGCGATCAACGTGGCGCTGTGCGGCATTGTCTGCCGGTGCGGTACGTATCCGCGCATCCGCCGTGCCATACATCAGGCAGCGAAGGCATTGCATTACTACTGAGCGGCGTTTTTGCCGGCTAGAGGTCTTCGGTGAACATCGGCTGGGTGCCGTTGTTGTCCTCGTAGTATTCGGCGGTTGCGGCGCTCCCCGCGCCGAGTCGAACAATCGTGAAACCGTGCATGTACGTGCGGCCCTCGACGCCCAGTTGCACATCCGCCACTTTCGGCGGATTGACGACGCCGGGCATCGGCGCAAACGGCGATGTGTCGTCGACGAAAACAGGCACCGCGCCGTGGCCGATGCAGCGCCCGCGTTGCAGCCCCTGAAACGGATCGTAGACGGACAGATTGTGCTCGTGGCCCCAGAACCACGCGGCAATCGGCTGCTTCGCGGCCTTTGCGAACCGCTGATAGCTCGCGACGAGCTTCGGGTTGTACGCCGTAAACGTGCCGTTCGTGCCGCGCGGACCGATCTGCGAAAACGCCGAAAAGAGCTGGTGGTGCGACAGCAGGATCGTCTTGCCGTCGAACTCGCTCAGGCGGTCGATGATCCAGGCTTCCTCGTCGGGTTCGATGTACGTCAGGATTTCGTCGCCGATGACGGGGATGTAATCGTGCAGGCCCGTATCCATCGCGATGAACTGCCAGTCGTCATTACGCAGACAGAAGAAGCTGGCGGGCTGCAACCACGGGTGATTGTTCAGCGAAGCGATGAGACCGTAATAACCGGCGCCGCCGGAATACATGTCGTGATTGCCCGAGAGCGTGTAGACCGGCAGATCTTTTGTGTCGCGCTCGAGCACGGCGTCGATGATCCGTCTGAAGTTCACGTCGCACTCGTGCGCCGTGCCGGAGTAGTAAATGTCGCCAAGATGAATCACGACGTCCGGATTCTGCAACGCCACTTCCTTCAGCAGATTCACGGCGATGTCGGTGCCCGTTCCCCAGTCGGCGATCAGCGCGACCCTGGCTCCGGCCTTCAGCGGCACGGTGACGGGGCCGACTGTAGCGGGCCGGATGTACGGGATTTTTGCGCGGCTGCCATCAGGTCCGAAGTACTGCACATAGTTGGCAATCGTGCCCGCCCAGTTCGGGTCGCAGACGTTGTAGCGCATGACGTCCTCGATGCTTTCCGCCGAGGCCGTATCGCCATGCGCCCGCGCTTCCATGAGGGCAAAACCGAGTTTCGCGCACTTCCATACGTCCTGCGCGATGCCGTCGGGCGGCGCGTCGGGCAGCACCGCAGCACCCTTTGCCTTGAGTGCCGCCACCTGTTCCGCCGCATGCACGAGCCCGTTTTCCAGCCCCGGTCGCGTGGCGAGGCCGGTCGCCAGACCGGCGGTCGTACGCGCGACCTGATCGACGACAGACTGGTACAGCGAAACAAACGGGTTGCGAAAGCTCTGCGGCATCGTCATGAGGGTCTCCTTGCGGCTTCTCGCAGTGCGCGGTCTTTAGCCGTCTCCAGTGTTGGTATAACGAATGCGGCCCGAATATTTTGTTATCGCGCTGTGTGCGGTATCGCACATAGCGCGTGACAGGCCGGCGTGAAGAGACGTGAGCGCTGAAGACGGCAGTTACTGTGCGACGCCCGCGCCGTTCCGGGCGACGATCCGCCCGTGGGAGATGACGCATTTTCTCGGCGGTCGCGCGGCTACCGCATGTGCGACCGTCTCGGCGTCGAGCAACACGAGATCGGCGCGTGCGCCGACGGTAAGGCCGTAGTCCGCGAAACCGCAGCCGCGCGCGGCTGCGCCGCTGACCGTATCGAAAGCGAGTTCGAGCGCGTCGTCGCGGCGCAGGTCGTAGCGCATGCCGACGAACATCGCGCGTTCCAGCATGTCGGGCGAACCGTACGGCGTCCATGCGTCGCGGATGCCGTCGTTGCCCGCGAAGATCGTGACGCCGGCCGCGACGCACGCCTTGAGCGGCGGAACCGGCACGGAAGGCGGCGCCGTCGTCAAAAGCGCGACGCGCAGACGGGCGAGGCGCTCCAGCAGCGCATCACGCGCCTGCTCCGGCAACTCGCCAAGACAGAACGCATGGCTGATGACAACCTGCCCCTGCATGTCGAGTGCTTCGACGCGATCGAGCAGCAGCGACATCGTGCGCGCGCCGGTTTCGCCGGGCTCGTGCAGATGAATATCGATGGGTTTCCGGTGCCGCGACGCAATTGCGAAGGTCGTATCGAGCGAAGCGACCGGATCGCCGTCGATCGAAGCGGGGTCGAGCGCGCCGAGCACGTCGGCACCTTCGGCCAGCGCGCGATCGAGCAATGCCGCAGTGCCTTCGCGCTTGAGCAGGCCCGACTGCGGGAAGGCGACGACCTGCAGGTCCATCACGCCTTTCAGCATTTCGCGCGTGGCGAGCACGCCTTCGAGATGACGCAGGCCCGCGTCTGTGTCGACATCGACGTGTGTGCGAATCCGCGTGGTGCCCACATGCAGAAACGCGCGCGCGAGCGCGAGCGACTGCGCGCCCGCATCATGGCCGCTCGTCGCACGCCAGCGACGCTCGTTCTCGATGCGGTCGGTGAGCTTCGGGCCGACTGCATTGCGATACCACGGCATGCCCCACATGGTCTTGTCGAGATGCGTGTGACCTTCGACGAAACCCGGCAGCACGAGTGCGCCTGCGCCATGTTCTTCCGTCGTGCCGGGTTCGCGCTTCAGGTCGGGCCCGATTGCCTCGATGCGTGAGCCGGCAATCGAAATGTCGACCTGTTGCCCATTCGCAAGTCGCACATCGGTGATCAGCAGATTGCCGCTCATGCCGACCCCGCCGCTGTGTCACGCGTTGCAGGCGTTTCCGGTGTTGCAGCAGGCGGTGCGAAGCGCGGCTGCACGGCGACGAGCTGATCGTCGATGGTCGCAACGATCCAGCGCTGCGCGCGCTCTACCTGATGACGGTTGTGGTCCTTGAGCGGCCCGAGCGCGCTCGCGGCTTTCCAGACCACGGGCGCGGCTTTGCTGGTTCGTCCCGATGACCCGCCGACGAGCAGTGCATACGGCCCGAGCGGCAACGACACGAACGGCAGCGCAGGCGTGATCCGCACGCGCCAGTCGATGAACGGCGCGTCGCTGAACATGAGCGGCGACGGCAGACTGTAAAGCACGGTGTAGTCGTAAAGCGACAGCTGCTCGCGCATCTGCACGTACAGCCGCCGAATATCGCCGACGACTGCCGCGCGGATCTCGTCGTCGAACATCGCTTCTTCGGAGTAGCGGGCGTGGGCGGCAAGCGCCTCGCGCTGGTAGGCGCTGAACACGCCGAGTTCCACGCAGTCGTGCACGGCGCGCTGCACTTCCGCCACCGAGCCGGCTTCCTCCGGCTTGCCCATCTGCGCGGCGCGCAGAAAGCGGGCAAGGCCGGCTTCGTGGATCGCCGGGCCCCCGGCGGTGGGGTCGTCCGCGGCATCCTTGCCAAGCGGCACGTACAGATATTTTTCCGCGGCAAAGCGGGACTTCTTGCCTTCGTCGAACTTCACGCCGCCATCGGCGCAGTCGAGAAAACGCGTGCCGATATGTCCGTGCTCCCAGACGTAATTTTTTAGAAAAGGCCTTAACGGATGGAGGATTTCATGTCCAGTCATTCATACCCCTTTTTCTGATTTTCGAAAACACCTTTGCCGCGAAGCGCGTCGCCGCACGCGAACACGGGTCACCTATCCAGGCTTGCGCATAGCGGGCGCCTCGTTGCCCACATGCACGGGCGGCACGAACCACGCGAGACACAGACCGATCAGTGCGGCGAGGGTCGCAAGCGCAAGGCCGACGTGGATCGAAGAGACCAGCGCATCGCGCGCGGAATGCATCATCGCATCGCCGGAATGCCCGGCACTGATCAGACGGTTGATCAGCGCGGCCTGCTCGTCGCGATCCACCAGCAGTTCGGGGCTCGCGAACGATTTGAACCACTGTGTCGCCTGATATGCGTCCAGCGAGCGATGCACGCCCATCGTGTACAGATGGCTGAGCAGCGCGCCAGTCATCACCGTGCCCAGCATGCCGCCAAACGTGCGCAACGACTGCAGCAGCGCAGTGGCCGCGCCGATATGATCGCGCTCGACGATCTGCTGCGAAAAGATCGTCAGGTTCGCCGCGACGAAACCGAGACCGAGGCCGCTCACGCCCATGCACGACATCCAGACGATGTGCGGCTCCGTGCCGTTTAGCGCGACGAGCACGAGACAGCCCAGCGCGAATAACGCAAACCCCACGTACATGATCGCATTCGCGCGCCGCACGCGCGTGACGATGCGATTGTTCAGCACACTGCCGACGGTCGTTCCAAGCAGAAGCGGCGTGATCAGCATCCCGGAATCGTGAGGCGACATCGCGTATCCGCCCTGAAACAGCAGCGGCACGTAAAACACGAGCGAAAACAGCGCGAAACCGCCGAGCACCGACATCGCGAAGAGCGCGGCGAGCTTGCGGTCGAGCAGCATGTCGACCGGCACGATCGGATCGCCCATGCGCTTTTCCCAGAACCAGAGCGTGATGGCGCAGCCGGCGGTCACCGCGCCGAGCACCATCGTCGCGCGCGATACGCCTTCGCGCGGAAACAGTTCGATCAGGAGCTGCAGCGCGCCGAACGTCACCGCGAGCACCGCGGCGCCCAGCCAGTCGAGACGCACCGGTCCGCTCTGACGCGCGTGGCGCAGATGCGGCAAAAAGCGCCACACGAATAGCAGCGAGATGACGCCGATCGGCACATTGACGAAAAACACCAGCCGCCAGCCGCCGTATTGCGTCAGCATGCCGCCGAGCGTCGGTCCGACGATGTTGGCGAGGCCAAATGCGGTCGAAACGAACACCAGCCAGCGAAGCCGCAGTTTTGCATCGGGAAAGAGATCGGCGACGGTGGCGAACATCGTGCCGATCAGAATGCCGCCGCCGATGCCCTGCAGCCCGCGCGCGATCACGAGGAACAGCATGCTCGTCGCGACGCCGCACAAAATCGACGCGACCGTGAACACGAGAATCGCCGCGACCAGAAACGGCTTTCGTCCGAAGAGATCGCCGAGCCGCCCGAAAATCGGAATGGTGATCACGGAGGCCAGCATGTACGACGTTGCGACCCACGCATAGAGATCGAAGCCCTTCAGGTCCGCGACGATACGCGGCAGCGCGGTGCCGACGATGGTCTGGTCGAGCGCCACCAGCATCGCTACGAAGGCCACGCCGAGCATGGCCATGAGCGATTCGCGAAAGGGCAGCAGTTGCCTGTCTGGATCAAAGGCAGTGATGCCGGGAGTCATGAGGTGCTCCGCGGAATGTCGGGGTTGCGACGCGCAGTCAGAAGCGGACAGACCTGCGGGTGCCGGGCTTCATGAATGTCGCACCGCGACCCGAAAGCAGCAAGCCATTTGATTCTTACGACGATCGGCACGCAGGTGTGGCTTCGGCGTGGCCCTCGCACCTGTGATTCTGGCCGGTGCGGGCAACATCGAAAGCCTGCAGGACCATCCCTGTTTTTAAGGGAAAACCCTAAGAGAGAAAACGACAATGGCGTCCGACTGAGGAATGAATAGACTGTAACCAAACGTAACTAAGTGTGACCAAACGATAAGAACAAATACGGGGTTGGAAGCGCGTGGGGCCAGTAAGTCGGGGAAAGCGTAGTTCGGGGACGAAGGTAGTTCGGGGATAAAAAGAAGCTCAGCAAAACAAAAACAAGAACAACACGAGAAAAACGTAGCGGACTCAAAGCCGCACACATGGGGGTAAATGGCCGCAGGTTTCCTGCGGCCATTTTTTTTGTGCGCCCGGCAGGGCGCACTCACTGGGAGGTGAAAGTCCTCTACACACCCGGCAAGGGGAAGTGTTAGCCAGAGGCAAGGGTTTCGCGGGCGACTGCGAGTC
>NZ_CAJQZC010000012.1 GCF_907164555.1 Paraburkholderia saeva | reverse complement strand
GGGCTCCGGGCTGGCTGTGATGCCGCAGCATGCGCCACAGCCGCCGGCCCGGAGCCGGGAACCGGACATTTCTAATGAGCCAGAACCAGACATTACTAAAAAGCTCTGACAAAAAAAAGCTCGATAATTTATATTATGTCAAACACTGGCAAGCAGTTGGACCAACGTTTGATGTTTATCGGCTCGCAGGTTGAACGACGCCAGGTGCGAGGCGCGTGCCCCAGATATCGCAGGCGTGGCAGGCCTCGTCCGGCCTTCGAGTTTTGCAACAGAATCGGCCGAACGGAGACATGCCTCGAACACCATCACTTGACGGGCGATCTTCGGGAGACATCGGGCACGGTTACCGGCCTGCGGACAGTTCCTGCTGTCGCCGCGCTCGTGCCTCTTCCTCGAGACGTGTCTCTTCGAGTTCCTGCAGCACGCCATCGAGATCCACAGGTCGCGTGTCGACTTCGATGCGCCCGGTCAATTCGACATCGACATGCAGCCGCCCCGCTTCGAAAAGCGTCCAGATTTCCGTGCCGTAACTCGCGGTGAGTAGTTGCGGTGCAAATCGTCCGAAGTACGCGGCCAGATTGTCGACGTCCCGCTTGAGCATCGCGGCGGCTTCGTTGTTACCGGCTGCGTCGACGGCCTGGGGCAGATCGATGATCACAGGCCCATCCGCTGCCAGCAGAATGTTGTATTCCGACAGGTCGCCGTGAATCACCCCTGCACAGAGCATGCGGACAACCTGATTCAGCAGCAGCGCGTGCAGTTCGAGGGCGCGGGCTTCGGTCAGATCGACGTCGTTGAGTCGTGGCGCGACGTCACCCTCTGCATCGATCACCAGTTCCATCAGCAACACACCGTCGGTACAGATATACGGTTGCGGCACGCGCACGCCTGCGCCGGCAAGCCGGAACAGCGCGTCGACTTCGGCGTTCTGCCATGACGCTTCCTGCATCTGACGGCCGTAACGCGTACCCTTCTCCATTGCCCGCGCCTGCCGGCTGTTCTTGACCTTGCGGCCGTCCCGATACGACGCGGCTTGCCGAAAACTGCGCTGCTTCGCGTCCTTGTAGACCTTTGCGCAACGTGTCGTTTCGCCACTGCGCACGACGTAGACTGTGGCCTCCTTGCCGCTCATCAACTGGCCGATGACTTCGTCGATGAGTCCTTCTTCGAGAAGCGGTGCAAGTCGTTTGGGTATTTTCATTCGACCGCCGGCGGGAGCGCGTGGAACGTGCATTCCACACGCGTGGACGGTGAATGTTGCGCTGAGGTATGCGCGACCAGCAAACCGGTGAATCGCGTAGCCGGTGCTCCCGGCGGCAAGCTTGCTGAACTGGAGATGAATGGAGTCATGCCGGATTATAAGGGTGGCCGGGGACGGGCCGACGCAAATCTCACGGCGACTGTGTAGATGCAACGGTATCCCCATCGCCGCGTCGCGCGAAACTGATGCGAATCCGCGCGCCCTCTCTCACCACACGCAGGTCACCCCGCTTCATCAAAAACCGGATCGCGACGACCGCCGCTGCAAACCCCGCAGCCGCGCCGACCAGAAGCGCCCAGCGCGGCCCAAAGCGGTCTGCGACCCAGCCCACGACCGGCGCACCGAGTGGCGTGCCGCCCAGCGCGATGGCCAGCAGAATCGCGACGACCCGTCCGCGCATCTCGGGCTCGGTTGCCAGTTGCACGTAGCTGTTCGTCGATGTCGTGACCGTCTGCGCCGAAATGCCGAGCATCACGAGCACCGCGCCAAACAGCCAGTAGTTCGGCATCGCCGCCGCCAGCGCGCAGCCCAGACCGAAAACGGCCGAAGCCGCCAGCAATAACATGATGTGCGGCCGCGCACGACGTGCGGAAAGCAGCGCGCCCGTCACCGACCCGATCGCCATGATGGACGTCAGCAATCCGTATTCGCCAGCGCCCGCGCGAAACGCAGTGACCGACATCGTCGAGATGAAAATCGGAAAATTGAGCCCGAACGTGCCGATCAGAAAAAGCATCAGCAATACCGCCTTGAGGTCGGGTCGTGTCCAGACATAACGAAAGCCGTCAGCGAGACTGCCCCGCTTGCGCACTGCACTGCTTTTTCGATAAAGCTCGTCGAGACGTAGCAGTCGAAGCGATCCAAGCACAGCCACGAACGATGCCGCATTGACAAGAAAGACCCATCCCGTGCCCACTGCCGCGATCAGGACACCCGCCACGGCGGGGCCTATCATTCGCGCGGCGTTGAATGAAGTCGAATTGAGCGCCACGGCGTTAGACAGATCGGTCTCGCCAACCAGTTCCGACACGAATGTCTGGCGCGCCGGCGAATCGAACGCGGTGACACAGCCGAGCAGAAACGCAAACACGTACACCTGCCACAACTGTACGAGTCCAGTGACGGTCAATATCCCCAGGCCGAGCGCGAGTGTGCCCATCGCTCCCTGCGTGACGAACAGGAGCTTGCGCCGGTCGAGATGATCGGCCGCATAGCCCGTCAACGGCAAGAGGAGCATCTGCGGACCGAACTGCAACGACATCACAATACCAACCGCCGTCGCGTTGTGATGCGTCAACTGCGTCAGGACCAGCCAGTCCTGCGCCGTGCGCTGCATCCACGTCCCAACGTTGGAGACAATCGCCCCGCCCGCCCACACCCGATAGTTGTATCCGCGCAGCGAACGGAACGTGCCGCTCACCTGCCCGCTCCCTGCTCAAGCGGCGTATTGCCGCCATTAAACCGTCCGAACCAGCGAGCCAGCATCAGGCCCATCACCAGCAGCCCCAGACCCGTCGAAACAACGTAAGCCGTGGAAAACAGTTCGTCGCTACCGGCACGGCATAACAGCAACCATGCCACTGCGAAGTTGAAGCCGCCCCACAAGACGTTCACGGTGGAAGACGAACGCCCTTCACCACGTGGCCTCGCAAAGGGCGTCTGGAACGGACGTCCCATTACGCCACTTACAAAATGCGGAACGGCGTTGGTCAGGAACGCACCGCCAAAGAACCACGACACAACATGAATCCAGTCCATCTTCAGGCGCTCCTTTCATTGCTTGCAGACCTGGCGCATGAGCGCCAGCGGCATTTCGGGCAATAACGCACGCCCGATACGATCACGCATCGAGGAGACGCTTGAGCAGTTCAACGCCTGCGGCAAGCTTCTTTTGCTCGGCCGGCGCGAGCTTCGCGCGAATCGCACGGAACAGCCAGTCCTCGCGCGCCGCGCGGCCTGCCCTGATCGCTTTTCTGCACGCAGCAGTGAGCGACAGAACCGTTTGCCGGCCGTCAACCGGATCGGGTTCGCCGCAAATCAGCCCCGCCGCCTTCAGCGAGGCAACGGTCTCACCCATCGACTGTGGGCGCACGCCTTCCGCACGCGCGAGCGCTGTAACGGTTGCAGGCCCTTCGAGTTCGAGCAGCGTCAGCACGCGCGTCTGGGAGAACGTAAGATCGCCGAGGTTCGCCTCTTCGCGCATTCTTCGCTTCAGCTTGCCGCTGAGGACCCGCAGTTCGCCCGCCAGCGACAACGCGAGCGCAATGTCGGCGGCGTCACCACGCGGCTCTTCCGTTCGACTGGCCATCTCCGGCTCCATCGCCATATATGAAGGTAACCTTCACAGATTACCTGTTCCGATGCGCACGGGTCAAGCAGGTCCGGAATGAGTTCGACGTCAACCGGAGCGACACAGGGCAATTTTCTTCAATACACACGCACCTCACACCGGCAAACTTTACGCATCGAGACTTCCAGTCGCTACGAGCGTGCCGAATGAACACCCTGCTTTCCATGATGGCCTTTGCGCTTGCTTCGTCCATTTCACCTGGGCCGGTTAATGTGGTCGCGCTAGGCGCAGGCGCCCGGTACGGGCTCGTCGCCAGCATGCGGCACGTCACCGGCGCGACGGTCGGCTTCACGCTTCTGCTCCTGCTGACTGGAATGGGGTTGCACGCATTGTTGAGCGAATGGCCGCAACTGACAAAAGGCATTCAGTACACTGGCGTCGCATTCCTGCTTTACATGGCGTACAGACTTGCGACCGACGATGGGCAACCCGGCGCCGAAAAAGTCGCGAAAGGTCCTTCGATGATGTCGGGCGCGGCCATGCAATGGCTTAATCCGAAGGCATGGCTCGCTTCGCTCGCGGGCATGGGCGCCTATGCCGCCGACGGCAACGCGCAACACATGTGGCAGTTTGCGGGAGTCTACTTCCTCATCTGCTACGGCTCGATTGCCTGCTGGGCGCTTGCGGGCACGTTTTTGCGTCACTATCTGAGCGTGCCGGCGCGCGTGCGCCGCTTCAATCGCGTAATGGCGTTATTGCTCGCAGTCAGCGCGCTTTATCTGCTCGAGGCGTAAGACGTAAGGCTCAAACGGCAACGCGCGTCCACTTCACGCCGCGCCGCGGTACTGTCCTGGCGTGGCCGCGACGGACTGGCGAAAGGCTCGCTGCAAATGGGCCTGATCGGCAAAACCCGCTTCGATCGCGACGTCGACGATTGCCTTGCCGCGTCTGAGCTGCGCGCGGCTGTATTCGATGCGGCAGTTCGTCAGGTACGCGTGCGGTGTCATGCCGTAGCGCTGCTTGAATGCCCGGATCAGATATGACGCGGAGAGATCGGCCGCTGCGCAGATTTCGTCGAGCTTCAACGAGCGCGTGTAGTTGTCCCGGATGTACTCTGCTGCGCGCACGAGTCTGTGATTGGTGTTGTCCGACGATGTCGGCATGGGCGCGAGGGCGGACTGCACGTCCGAAAAGAACGTGATTGCGGCGCTGTGCTTTTGTAGCGAATCGCCCAATTCGTCTGCCAGCACGGCATAGAGGCGATTCAGCCCTGCATACAAATCCGGTTGTGTGGTGAGTCCGGTTGAGAACGCGTGGAAATCGACGTTGCGACTTAAGCCCAGATCATGTTGAAGGGTGGCGAGCCACGAAACATCGACGTACAGCATGACATACGACCATGGCTGATCGTCGACCGGATTGCAGGCGTGCACCTCTTGTGGATTGAACACAACGACCGCGCCTGCGCCGACCTGCGCGCGCAATGTTCCGTTGTGCATGGTGCTCTGCCCACCCCTGACGGCGCCTATCGAGAACGTTTCATGCGCATGCTTCGCGTAGCAGATCTTGCGGCCATCCTGTATCGCGCGCGCCTCGACGAACGGGAGCGCGTCGTCGCGCCAGAATCTTGGGGTAGATGTCTTTTTCGCCGAAAGCGTCATGCCGTGCGCCTTGTCCGGAACGTAAAGCCTGAGATGGGAACGTCCACTTTAGCGCATATTTATAGTCGACATTGCATCGCTTACGGAGTGATCAACTCTTCGGCGCGAGAGAGAAAGAGTTTCAGCACAGCGGATGTATTGGCCCTGCTATAGCCAATCACCAGATCGACCGTGGGTGCGTCCCCTTCAAGTGGCCGGCTGACGACTGACCACGGCAGCAGATTGTTCGCGTACTCAGGCATCAACGCGAGGCCCCGGGTGGAAGCGACAAGCGACATGGCCATCGCGAGATTGTCGACGCCGTGTTCCGATGTGACTTCCACGCCGTTTTTCTGCAGATACGTTTCGATCACCCCGTGCAGCACCCTGGCCTTGTTCGACGCCATGATGAAGGGCTCGCCCACGAAATCCTGCGGGCTGATGGCGGCTTTAGCGGTTAGCGGATGATCGCTTGGCATGAGCGCGAGCAGCTTTTCGCGGTTGACTACGCGATAGTCGAGATCGAACCCCGGTTCCGCACGCAGAAACGCCAGATCGAGTTTGCCGCGCGCGAGCGCATCGGCGAGGTCCGGTGAATAGTGGCTGGATACCGTGACGTCGATGTTCGGCAGCTCGTCGCGCAGCACCTGCATGGCACGCGGCAGCCACGTCATTTCCTGCCCGGTCAGAAAGCCGAGCGCGAACACCTGCCGCGCGGGTCGCGCCGCGCGGCGTGCGGCTTCGATCGCGGCGTCGACCTGCGTGAGCGCGAGTCGCGCGTGATCGAGAAACGCCTTGCCGGCCTCCGTCAGGTCAACCCCGCGCGCGCTGCGGCTGAACAGTTCAGCACCCACTTCGTCTTCCAGATCGCGGATCTGGCGGCTGAGCGAGGGTTGCGAAGTATGAAGCCGTCGCTCGGCTGCGACCGTCAGGCTCCCCGTCTCGGCGACGGCCATAAAGTACCGCAGATGTCGAAGCTCCATGGTCTCTCTTCCGTTTGGCCATGCCTTGCAGGCATACCAGCCAGCCTACAAAGTCTTTTTGTTTTCCGCAAGCTCCCACTAGATTACGTCTCAGGCAGCGACGTAGAGAAAGGCCACCGAAGAGAATCCCGGTCCAATCGAAACTGCACGCCATGCTTCGTACCTATATTGCGGGAACCGGGTGATGAATACGCCACCCTTACAAAACCCTACTCAGGAGTCTTGTCATGATCAATCTCACCGGAAAAACCGCCCTCGTCACGGGCGCATCGCGTGGCATCGGCCGCGCCAGCGCACTCGCGCTCGCGAAGGTTGGGGCGCAGGTGCTCGTTCACTACAGCAGTGGAGAAAAGGCGGCAGAAGCGGTGGTCGCCGAGATTCGCGCGGCGGGCGGCAATGCCCAGAAAATCGCAGCCGATCTGCGCGCCGCGGACGGTGCGCATACGCTCGCACAACGGGTGCGCGCCGTGGTCGGGCATCGTCTCGACATCCTCGTGGCGAACGCCGGCATTTCGAAAGCGGCGAGTATCGAAGAGACGACCGTAGAAGATTTCGACAATCTCTTTGCCGTGAACGTGCGTGCGCCCTTCTTTCTCGTACAGCAACTGTTGCCGGTTATGTGCACGGGCAGCAGCGTGGTGATGCTCTCGTCCCTGGCAGCCCGCGCTTCGCTGGGTACGCTGCCCGCCTACGCCGCCACCAAGGGCGCAGTCGACACGCTCGTCCGCCATTTCGCCACCGCGCTTGGTGCGCGTGGCATTCGCGTCAATGCCGTCGCGCCGGGCGTGGTCGATACCGAGATGTCGAGCTTCACGAAAACGGAGGCTGGCCGCGAAGCTGCGCTGGGCATGCAGGCACTTAAGCGCGTCGCACAGCCTGATGATATCGCCAGCGCAGTCGTCTTTCTCGCCTCCGACGCCGCACGCTGGGTGACGGGCGATACGTTGAGCGTCGACGGCGGTTCCAGGCTTTGAATTGAATCAGAGGATGTGGATTTTTCAGCGAATAGAAATTCACATTATTTAGACATCCATATTTTATTTAAAGAATCAGTTTCACGCTAACTGATTAAGGAAAGATCATGGCTCAGCTCTTCACATCAATAAAGGTCGGCGCATATCCCCTCTCGCATCGTGTCGTGCTGGCGCCGATGACGCGCCTGCGTACCATCCAGCCGGGCGACATTCCCAGCCCGATGATGGCCGACTTCTATGGCCAGCGCGCATCGGAAGGCGGCCTTGAAATCGTCGAAGGCGTCAGCATTTCGGTTCCCGCGCGCTCCTATCTCGGTGCGGCCAGCTTCTATCACGATGGGCAGATGGAAGGCTGGCGGGCCATTGCGAACGCTGTTCACGCAAAGGGGGGCCGCGTATTCATGCAGCTCATCCACGGCGGTCGTCAAAGCCACGTCGAAATGACGGGCGGCGTCGACCCGGTTGCACCCTCGGTCGTCCCGTTCGAAGGCGTCGCGTTGACGAAGGACGGTTTTGTGCCAGCCTCGCCGCACCGTGCCCTCGACATCGAGGAGATCCCCGGCATCGTCGAAGAATTCCGCGTTGCGGCTCAACGCGCGCTCGACGCAGGCTTTGACGGTGTGGAGCTGCACGGTGCCAACGGCTACCTCGTCGATCAGTTCATCCAGGACGGCACGAACAGGCGGACGGACGCTTACGGCGGCCCGATTGAAAACCGCGTGCGCTTCCTGCGCGAATCGGTCGAAGCACTCATTTCCGTGTGGGGCGCCGATCGCGTGGGCGTACGCATCTCGCCATCCGGCGAATGGGGCGGCATCAGCGACAGCAATCCCGAAGCGACCTTCAGCCATGTTGCGCGCGTGCTCGACGAATACGGGATCGCCTATCTGCATGTGATCGAGCCGCGCATCAAGGGCGACGATACGCTTCACGACGATCATCCGCCCGTCGCAACGCGCTATCTGCGCGCACACTTTTCGGGTCCGATCATCGCGGCCGGCGGCTTTGACGGCGAGAGTGCCGAAGCGATTGTCGCATCGGGCGATGCCGATCTCGTCGCGTTTGGTCGTCACTTCTCGTCGAATCCTGATTTGCCGTATCGTCTCAAGCACAAGCTGCCGCTGACGCCTTATGTCCGCGCGGCGTTCTGGGGCGGCGACGAAAAGCACTATTCGGATTTCCCGTCTTATCAGGCGAACGAAACCGCCGATGCCATCGAAACCACTGAGGCTGTGTAAGCCGAACGAAATCCGGTCTCAACCATCCACTTCAAGAGGTTCTTATGTCACGCACGATCAGATTTGCAAAAGCCGGCGGCCCGGAAGTCCTCGAGTTCGTCGAGAACGAAGTCGCCGCGCCAGGCCCGAACGAAGTTCGCATCAAGGTCAAGGCAATCGGCATCAACCGCGCCGAGTCGATGTGGCGCACTGACCTCTATATCGAACCGGTCAGGTTCCCGGCGAGCCTGGGTTACGAGGCGGCCGGCATCGTCGACGCACTGGGTGCGGATGTCAAAGGTCTGGCAATCGGCGACAAGGTCAACGTAATTCCGTCGTTTTCGATGAACCAGTACTTCACTTACGGCGAAGTGATCATTGCGCCGGATTACGCAGTGGTGAAACATCCGGAATCGCTGTCGTTCGCCGAAGCCGCTTCGGTATGGATGATGTTCGTGACGGCGTACGGCGCGCTGATCGAAGACGCGAAAGTGACCACGGGTGACGTCGTGCTCATTCCGGCTGCGTCAAGCAGCGTAGGGCTGGCGGCGATACAGCTCGCCCGTTACGCCGGCGCGATACCTGTTGCGCTGACACGGACCTCCGTCAAGCGCCGCGCGTTGCTGGACGCAGGCGCCGCACACGTGATCGCCACCGATGAAGTCGATCTCGTGCAGGAAGTCGCGCGCATCACAGAGGGCAAAGGCGCGCGCGTGGCGTTCGATCCGGTCGGCGGTGCGAATTTTGCAAAGCTGATTTCGGCGCTATCGTTTGGAGGAATCGCGTACATTTACGGCGCACTCGACGAAGGCATCACGCCGTTGCCTGTGCTGGACATGATTGCGAAGGTCATCACGGTGAAGGCGCACAACATCTGGCTGACAAGCGGCGATGCGGCACGTCGCAGCGCTGCGGTGGAATTCGTTCTGAAGGGGCTTGAAGCGGGCGCGCTCAAACCTGTCATCGATCGTACGTTCAGCTTCGATCAGATGGTGGATGTGCACCGCTATCTGGAAACGAACGGCCAGTTTGGCAAGATCGTGGTGACTGTGTAGACACGGTGTGACTGTTGGGCCCGCTCTCCTCGCATCGAGGGAACGGGCCCGATCTAAAGCGCGGCCTGCGAAGCTGGCACATGCCTTAAGGGTATTACTGCCTGTTCCACATCGTGCGGCCGAGGAACGTCAGCGTCCTGTCCCACGCGAGCTGTGACCACACCGCATCGAACTGGGTTCGCGATATCCGGCCCGGCCCGACAGCGGTTTCGTTCGCGAACGCATGGTGCGCCTGGTAGCGGTGAAACTCGACCGCGACGTTCGCGTCGAGCAGCTTCTTCTCCAGCACATCGACCGTTTCGATTGCAAAGAACGCGTCCTGCGTAGCCCAGTGACCCATCACCGGCACCTTGATCTTGCTGGCGTCAATATACTCGATCGGCGGGAAGCCATACCAGACCACGCCAGCCGCCAACTCCGGAATCTGGCTGAGCGCGAGCAGGGTCAGCGCGCCACCCATGCAGTAGCCAGTGATGCCGACCCGCTCGGAATGCGTCTTCAGATACTGGACAGCGCCACGGATATCCTCTGAAGCCGCATCGCCAAAATCGAGCCCGCTCATCAGGTGGTTTGCTTCCTCCTCCTCCACCGTCGCCTTGCCACGGTACAGGTCGGGCACCAGCGCCACGTATCCGCTCTCCGCGAGCCGGTCTGCCACGCCGCGAATCTGGTCGTTCACGCCCCACCATTCCTGGATCACGACGATGGCAGGTGCGCCTTCGAGCTTCTGCGGCTTTGCAAGGTAACCCTGCACGTCCTTGCCGTCAGGGCGACGAAAGGTAATCATTGAACCAGCTGTCTGTTTCATGAGAGGGGTCCTCGTTCGGGCGAAACCGGTAGCATAACGCCTTGCGCACCGGCGCGCCGGCGCAGTACCGTGTCAGGGCGTGCTGACGGGCCTCAAAGCCGGATCAGTTGTCCGCGGTTGCAGCTGGGCGACCTGACGCGTCAGATTCGTCAGATCGCGCCCGACCGTGCCGCACCACATCGTGTCCTGCTGCCCCGAGCGACGGTTGACCGCATCGCTGCAGTTATTGCGCGAATCCTCCACGTCGCTCACGACGCGCTGACTGCGCGCCCGCGCCGCACGGTCCATTTCCCTTTGTAGCCAGCCCCCGAATCCCACCACCGACATAACCGCTACTGCCAGAAACGCAAACTCAATTTTCCGCAAACGCATTGTTGTTCCGGCTTTTCTTTTTGATCAAGTGATTACGACAGGCTGACGCCTGTGCCGCAGCGAGCGAGATGATATCAACGACAGCGCGGGCGCGCTTGAGATCCGTTTCCCGATCGTGGCGCGTATGCCGCATCGCATTTTCGGGTTGCCTCGACTCCCGATTTTGAGTTTGACGCTTTCCTGCGACTGCAGCGCGGCAGATCGTGGTCAGCGTGATACGGATTTTCCCTGACCTTTCTGCCGTGCCTGCCCCGATGCACTTGAAACGCATCGTGACATCACGCACGTCAGCCCTCAACGCGGAGGCCGCCTGGCGGTCTTCCTCAACCCACCGCCTCAGCCCTATGCGCCAGTTTCATACCCGGTATGAATTCGATTGTATGGATTTATGGGCCAGACGCAGCTACCTTCGCATCACGCCTGAAATCGCGCACGCCATAAACGATCAGCCAGAACCAGCCGGTTGAATATTAGTTCGGCATCCGATGTATTTTGGCGAAAAAAATCGGTTAACCAATATTGATTCACATGCGCGAGGCCTCCTTCGACGTAAGTCTCAGGAGGGAGGTTTGGGGATTCAGATCAACATCATAAAAAGCGAAGGAGACAAACACGTGATTCATGGAAAGGCGCTACTGCGCGCAACGATGCTTGCATGCGTGACTGCGACACTCACGGCCTGTGGCGGCTCCGATGGCGCGCCCACGCAATCCGTTGTGCTTGCAAACAGTCAGGCCCAGGTCGACAGCGGACTTGTCACCGGCAACCCGGCGGACGCGTCCGGCATCATCAGCTTCAAGGGCATCCCCTACGCAGCCGCGCCCGTTGGTGCGTTGCGCTGGCAGGCTCCTCAACCGGCCGTGAAATGGACCGGCAGCAAGGCGGCAACGCAATACGGGAACACATGCTGGCAAGGCACTGCATTCGGGCCAGTCGACAACAGCAAGGCAAGCGAAGACTGTCTGTTCCTCAACGTCTGGACTGGCGCGAAATCGACTGCCGAAAAACGTCCTGTGATGGTGTGGCTGCACGGTGGCGGCTTCCAGTTCGGCACCTCGGGCGATCCACGCTGGGAAGGCGGCAATCTCGCGAAGAAGGGCGTGGTCGTCGTCTCGATCAACTATCGGCTCGGCGTGTTCGGCTTTCTTGCGCGCCAGGATCTCGACGTCGAATCGGGTGGAAAGTCGTCGGGAATGTATGGCCTGCTTGACCAGATCGCCGCACTGCACTGGGTGAAAGCAAACATCGCGGCATTCGGTGGCGACCCGAACAACATCACTGTGTTCGGCGAATCGGCCGGCGCGCACGCGGTCGGGATGCTTCTGACGTCGCCACTCGCCGCAGGTACCTTCAACAAGGCCATCGCGGAAAGCGGCGCCTTCTGGGAAACACCAAAAGGTGTGATGCGATCACACGCGGCGGTGTCGCAGATCGGCGCGCAACTTGGCGCGACCATGGGCGCCAGAACACTCGCCGATCTTCGCGCGCTACCCGCTTCGCAACTGATGACCGACCCGACGGAACCGGCCTTTAACCCGAGCATCGACGGTTATGTGCTTACGGCGGATCCTTACTCGCGATTCGCCGCCGGCCAGCAGAACGATGTCCCGCTGCTCGAAGGACAAAATGCAAACGAGGGTACGATTTTTGCGGCAACGGCAGGTATTCCTGCCGACACCAAAGATCATTTCGTCACCGCGGCCACTTCGGCATTTGGCGCGGCGAACATCAATACCTTCCTGCAGTTCTACCCGGCAAGCACCGACGCTGCGGCACAGCAGTCCGAGGTCACACTCGCGGGCGATCTGATCATCGCATCGCAAACCTGGGAGATGGCCAATATGCAACTGAAGACAGGCAGGTCGCCGGTCTATTCCTACTACTTCAGCCAGACGTCCGCCTACAACCCGCTGCCCATACACGTGTCGGAAGTGCCTTACGTCTTCCAGAATTTCGTGGCAAATGGCCACGGCTCGCCTGATGCGACGGACGTTTCCGTCGCGGATGCGATGTCGTCTTACTGGACCAACTTCGCGAAGACCGGCAATCCGAACGGCAACGGTCTGCCGAACTGGCCCGCGTACACGGGCGCTGGCGGTCAGGTGATGGGACTCGCGACACCGGTTCAGACGCAGCCCGAAGTGTCGACGGCACGCTTCCAGTTCCTGAACAGCTTCAGAAGCAACGGCAGCCTCGGCTTCACGTTCTGATCGCGCCTTGAATCGTCATGCCCGTTCGAAGCCGTTTGCGCTTCGGCGTGCATGACATTGCCCTACAGCCACACGCAGAACAGCCATACAGGTTTCGTTCGAAGGCAACCAGCACGACGGTAGCCCCAGAGAACGCAGCCCATCGGAGATCAGATGTACACGTTCGTTCCAACCATCAAATTCCGCCTGGCGGTGGCCCTTGGCGTTCCCGCTTTACTCGCACTGGTCATCGGCGGCGTCGCGACAGCCGCGCTGCGTGAATCGCATTCGTTTGCCGGTCTGTCTGCAAGCGCCCTGCTCTGGCTGTTGCCGGTCGCTACATTCGTGACAGTTGCAATACTCGCGTTCGGCTTCGTGCATCTGCAGGGAATCGTCGTCGATGGTCTTGGCAGGCAAACCCGTTCGTTTCAATACCTGTCGCAAACGCTGGATCTTTCCAGGCGTTCAGCCGCGCGGCGCATGGATGAATTTGGGCGCGGCGCCGTCTGGTTCGACCGCTTCATGAACCGCGTCGAGGAAACCGTGCTGACCGTCCAGGCGGCGACCGATTCGGTGAGCACCGCCACCCAGCAGATCGCAGCAGGCAACATGGATCTGTCGGCCCGCACCGAGGAACAGGCCGCTTCGCTTGAGGAAACTGCCGCGAGCATGGTGCAACTCACGGAGACGGTCAGGCACAACACTGACAACGCGCATCAGGCCAATGGCCTCGCGAGCCGCGCGTCCAGCATGGCCGACATCGGCCACGAAGCGGTCCGGGCGATGATGCACACCATCGAACAGATCAATCAGGGGTCGACCAAGATCTCAGAGATCACCGGTCTCATTGAAGGCATCGCGTTTCAGACGAACATTCTTGCGCTCAATGCGGCAGTGGAAGCCGCGAGAGCCGGCGATCACGGGCGCGGCTTCGCGGTTGTCGCAAGCGAGGTCCGCAATCTCGCGCAACGCTCTTCTACGGCGGCGAAGGAAATCAAGGCGTTGATCGGTTCATCGGTCGGCATGGTTCGCGAAGGATCGTCGCAGGCCGCACATGTCGGATCGACGATGGAGCAGGTCAAGACTGCGATCGGACAGGTTTCGGCAATTGTGGCGGAAATCGCCGGTGCATCGGAGCAACAGAGCCGGGGCATCGAACAGGTCGCGGCGGCCGTTACGCAGATGGATCAGGTTACGCAACAGAATGCCGCGCTCGTCGAACAGGCGGCCGCCGCCGCCCAGTCGCTCGAGGAGCAGGTGACGCGCGTACGAAGCACGTTATCGGAATTCAAGGTGCGCGCGACAAACACGGCATGAATGGCATGCTTGAGTGGCTTGTTGCAATGCGCCCCTCGCATGTGTGATTTGCCGGGGCGCCGACGTTGTAGTCTGACGTGAAGGATGCCTCAGGGCGTGCGATACCAGATCCGGATGCCCGAATACCAGTGACTGACGCTCGTGTCGTCGCCAGTGCCGAACGTCGACAGGCTTTCGACGTTCAGGACGTCGGCACCTTCTTCGGCAATCCATGCGTTCGCGCGTTCAACCAGCGCTGCCGCGTTTTCGTACACGTGCCCCTTGATGAGGTGGCGTTGCACGACCTGCCGCTCGAAGTCCTTGAAGGCTATTTTCATCGTTGAAGTCTCCTGTGTCCGGGTCTTGTTATGTGCCTCGGGACATCAGTCTATCAATCAAACGAAGCGAACGGAAACGCACGAAGCGGTCGCGCAAATGAAACTGCCGCCCGGTAAGGAGCGGCAGCAAACGCCAACCTTGAGGGTTGACGTTTTACCCGTTCAGCCATGCGCCCTGACGGGCACACTACTGCGAGTTCGTTCAGGCCTTAACAGACCTGAAACAGCGACTTAGAGCGGCGTGATGTTCGCAGCTTGCATGCCCTTGGGGCCGCGCTTCGTTTCGTAGCTGACCTTCTGGTTTTCAGCCAGCGTCTTGAAGCCATCGCCCTTCACTTCCGAGAAGTGCGCGAAAAGATCTTCACCACCTGCGTCCGGCGTAATGAAGCCAAAGCCTTTGCTGTCGTTGAACCACTTGACGGTACCGGTTTCCATATCCCACCTTGCGAAAAAAATAAGTAATCCGCTCCAGTACGGAGCGACTGAGAAGAATCAAGGAGTGAGAGGACAACGAATACCGCTAAAGAGGCGACACATTGATGATCAGCAATCGACGTTCTTGAACTTCGACCCCCACAGTACGCTGTATATACGTTTGAAGCAAGGTTTATTCAGTAACGTTTTGCAGGGTTCGCGCTCAGCGGCCACCACAAAGGGTTACACGTGATGGTGAATACACGCCTCCGGCGTCCGGAACGTGCGCGAATGGTATGACCCCGTTCGCTTAAGCCGCACCGGTCAATCTGGACGTCTGTTCTTGCGGTCTTCGGCGTCTTCGCGGAATCGTGCTCAAGCGGGACGCTTCATGCGTGCTCGATACCGAGTAGCCGTGCGTTCAAAAGACGTGCAAGCGCTTCACCTCCTTCGCGCATCACTGCATCGTGATTCCAGCGAAAAAACGGACGTGCGATGGGTGCGAGCAGATTCATCCATGGCCGGCTCGTATGGACCTGCCAGTCGTATCGTACGATCGTCGCGGCGCCGTCGTTTGAAAACTGCCACCGGCCGGTGCCGAGCACGTCGCCTGTTGCTTCGCCTTCGAGTGCGACCAGCGGATCCATGAACGTCACGTGCATGTCGAACACGATCCGGTACGGCAGCACGCCTTTCCACCAGTAGCGATGAACGGCGCCGATGCCCTCGCCTGTGCCGGGCGCAATCTCAACGACGCGTTCGACGTTCTTCCACCAGCGCGGCCAGTGCGCCACATCGCGAATCGCTGCCCAGACCGCGGGCAACGGTGCCTCGATTCGCCATGTCGTCGAGAAGCGGTATTGCGCTGAATGCACGGGATTTCTCCTGCGATCACGTTGCCCTGCCCGATTGCGCCTGCCGGGTTTTACGCATCATATTGCACGATCCGGTTGCTACACGACCATGTAAAAACAGCGCCGAAAGCACGTCCGCCAACTCATGTGGCTGGACATGCAGGTACGGCCCGCCGCGCGTTGCAGGAGCGAGCCCGCTTCTTGCTACCGTATGAGGGACTACCGCCACAACCGTAACCCGGAAGGAGACGCACCATGTCTAACCAGGCTCGTGAAAAACATCCGCATGGCAACAAGTCCGAGAAACATATCGACAAGGCCGTCGAAGACACGTTTCCCGCCAGCGACCCGCCGTCAATTGGTGGTACGACGAAAATTGCGCCAAAGGATCGCGACGCTGAAAAGCACGCCTCCACCGAAAAGCGCCCGCACCACAAGCACTAGAACGTGTTGATGAGGGCGGCACGCGAATGCATCCGCGTGCTTCCTTCGTTCAGGGAAACAGCCGCGCCGGTTTCAATCCACGCGTTCGATCAGACCGCGCAACACCGTTTCGACCGGCACGTTGCCCTTCATCGTTTCGGCTTCTGTCGCCTCGAATCGGATCCAGCCTTCGTTGAAGCCATCGAGCATCTGTATGCGTGGTACCGGATACTGCACGCCCTGCGCGCGGAACAGCGACTCCCACGTATCGCGCGGTACGGTTTGTGCCCGCACGTCGCGGCCCAACAGACGGCCAAACGCAGCGGCAAGATCGTTTGGGCTCAGGCGACGCGGACCTTCGAGTTCAACGACACGACACCCTGTCCATGTTTCGCTCAGCAATTGCGCCGCGACGCGGCCTATGTCGGCAGTTGCGACCATCGGCACGGCGCGTTCCAGCGGCTGCAGAAAGCTCGGCATGATGCCGGTGGTGCTGACGGGTTCGACGTCCCACGCCGCGTTTTCGATGAACCATGCCGCGCGCAAAAGCGCCACCGGCATCGAGAGCGTGCCGAGTTCCTGTTCCATGATCTGCAGTTGCTGCAACAGGTTTGGCTGTGTTGCCTGAGCGCCGATCGTCGACAGACACACCACTTTTCGCGGCTGCGCGGCTTCCAGCGCGTCGCGCAACGTCGCGATCATCCGGCGTGATTCTGGAAAGCCCGGCGACGGATCGAAATTCGGCGGCAACAGAATGAATACGCCTTCCGTCCCAGCGAATGCACGCGCCAAAGCCTGCGCCTCGTCCATTGCTGCAAGTGCCACTTCGCATCCTGCTTCGGCCCACGTGGCACTCTTCTTCGCGTCGCGCACGACCGCGCGAACGTCGTGCTGCCGCGCGAGCAGTTGTCGTGCTACCGCCCCTCCAACTTGCCCTGTGATTCCGGTAATCGCGAACATCGTTCTCTCCAGTGAGTTGCGGCCTGCGCCGCACAGGAAAGCATTCTGGTCGCGAGTCTCCGTTTCAACCAGCGCATGAATGTCATTTGATTGATGCTATTACGTCATGTAGCCGTTCGCTTCCAGTCAAGCTGGACCTGACCGGACCGGCTCTCCAAGCAGATCGGTCAGCGTTTACAGAACGCCCTTCGCGACGCTGCTCGCGTGCGTGCCGGAAGCCAGCATTTTGTCGCTGGGATCGACGCCGATGCGTAGCTTTCGTCTTCCGCCAGCGCTACGGTCGTCGCACTGTGTGCGGCGCAGCTTCGGGCACACCCGACCATCTGATACGTCAGCCAGCAATATGCCGCAACTGCCCGCGGGCGGGGCGAGCGCGGCGAATCCGCGCTTTTTGGCCGATTTATTGAAGATTTTTTTCGACTTTTTTTGGGCTACCCTGGTATCGCATGGCGAGCAGTTCGTCATGGGAGCGGCTGTATTGACCCTTCACGAACACAGGCTCACGAACCAGGGCGAACCAGATGACGACGCAAACGAAGGTCTCCATTTGTCTGCCGACCTGCAACCGGCCGGATCTCATTGTCGAATGTATTGAGTCGTGCCTCGCGCAAACGCACACGAACATCGAGATTCTGATCGGCGACGATTCAAAAGACGACCGCACGCAAAGGATGATTGCGACGCGCTATCAGCACGAACCGCGTATCCGTTATGTGAGGAATACGCCTTCGCTCGGCCAGGCGCGCAATGTGTCGAGCCTCTTCAATCGCGCAAGCGGCGGCAGGATCCTGCTGATTCATGACGACGATTATCTTGCCGTCGATGGCGTCGAACGACTGGTTTCGCTCTGGCAGCGTCATCCGGATCTCGACGTCGCGTTCGCGAACCAGTACGAAGTCGATCAGGCTGGCCATGTCGATCGCGAAGCGAGCGACCGGCTAAACGCCGACTTTTACCGTACGAAAAGTGCTGAAGGGTTGCAGCAGCCGCCGGGGCGGACCGGCCTCATCCAGATGTTCCCGAACAATGGCTGGATGGCGAATGCCGATCTCGTGCGTCGTATCAGCTACAAGGAGCAGTACGGCATGTGCTGCGACTACGTATTCGGCGTCGAACTCTGCCTTGCTGCGAAGCAGGTGTACTACCTCAACGAATACGTGTCGTTCTATCGCAAGACCGACGTCTCCATTTCGATGACGACCAAAAGGTCGACCAGCGCGGCTTCGGTTTCGGCGTATGCGTTCATCGAAAAGCTGCGCCTCGATCGGCCGCTCGAACCGGCTCGCAAGCTCGCATTGCGGCGTATCGTGCCGATCGTCGTATCGGTCTATTCGCGCAACCACGATCCCATCAAGGGACTGCGGATCGCCGCAAAGAATCTCTTTGCCTATAACTACGGCTTCAGCATGCGGCTTTACTATCACCTCATGATGATTTCGCGTTCGATGCTGACGCTCAAGCCGCGATAGCCCGCCGCCGGCATCCTGGATTTGCTGGCGCGGCGGCGGTCAACGTGCCACGCCAGCAAGGATCAGCGCTGCACACCCCAACGACGCACCGTCACGCGTTCCAGCGTGTCGAATACAAGATGCTCTACGAGGAGACCCACCACAATCACTGCGGCGAGCCCTGCGAACACGCGGTCGGTATAAAGCTCGTTGCGGTTCTGGAAGATGTACCAGCCAAGGCCGCCGTTACCACTGCTCGCACCGAATACAAGTTCCGCGGCGATCAGCGTGCGCCACGCAAAGGCCCAGCCCACACGTAAGCCTGCAAGAATCGACGGCAACGCCGCAGGCACGAGAATCAGCGTCACGTGACGCAATCCGCCCAGCCCGTAGTTGCGCCCGGTCATGCGCAGCGTTTCGGGAACGGCCTGAAAGCCTGACCACGTATTGAGCGCGAGCGGCCACAGTACTGCGTGCACGAGGACGAACAGCAGGCTGCCCGTGCCAAGGCCGAACCACAGGAGCGCGAGCGGCAGCAGTGCGATCGACGGTAACGGGTTGAACATGGCGGTAAGCATCGAAAGCATATCGCGCCCGATACGCGTCGACACCGCCAGCGACGTCAGCAGGAACGCGAACAGCACGCCCAGCAGATAGCCACGCAGCAGCACCGACAGCGACACCGCTGTCTTCTGCAACAACTCTCCCGACAGGATGCCCTGAGCGAACGCACTCAACGTTGCACCGAACCCCGGCAGCAGCAGATCGTTATCCAGAACACGCGCCGCGATTTCCCACACCGCGAGCAGCGCCAGCGCGATCAGCGTCTTGCGCAACCACGACTGCGCCATCAGCCGCCGCGCCACGGGCAACGGCGCATCAGCGACGACATCGCCGGGCATCTCCGGCGAGCGCTCGTATTCAGGCCGTACGGGCGGCAACCAGGTTGTGCTGGAAGTGGGCGTACTCATTGGGCTGCCTCCGTTTCTCCGAATAGCAGGCGGTGAATATGCGCTACGCTGCGCTGAAAATCGATGCGCCCGAAGCTGTCGTGCGAGTATTGATGACTGTTGAGTTCGGCGCGAACACGCCCCGGATGCGGCGAAAGCAACAGGATCCGGTTGCCGACCACGAGTGCCTCCTCGATCGAATGCGTGACGAAGAGCAGCGTAAAGTGCGTCTCTTCCCACAGACGCAACAGTTCTTCCTGCATCTTGCGTCGAGTGAGTGCATCGAGCGCGGCGAATGGTTCGTCCATCAGCAGCACGCGCGGCTCCATCGCAAGCGCACGCGCAATCGCGACACGCTGTTTCATGCCGCCGGATAGCGTATGCGGGTAGGCGTCGGCGAACGCAGCCAGGCCCACCTTCTCCAGATAGTGCAGTGCACGCTCTTTCGCTTCTGCGCGTCCGAGCTTTTTTGCGGTGCGTAGCGGAAACATCACGTTTTGCTGTACCGTTTTCCACGGCGGCAGCTGGTCGAATTCCTGAAACACGACGATGCGATCCGCGCCCGGCCCGCGCACCGGTTCACCATCGAGTGAGATCGTCCCTGAATGCGGTGCGATGAACCCCGCGACAGCCTTGAGCAACGTCGATTTACCGCAGCCGGAAGGCCCGAGAAGCACAAACCGATCGCCGCCGTAGACGTCGAAACTGACGTTATGCGTCGCGCGCACGATGCGCTCGCGGGTGCGGTATTCGAGGTTGACGCTATCGACGGCGAGCAGCCGCTCGCTATGCTGCGCCTGCGATACGGCCCCTGCCTGAGCGGCCGCGTCCGGAAAAAGGATGGAAGGATTGGCCACCATCACGCGGCTCCTTGCGCAAAGGCTGCATTGAATGATTCAGTCATCGTGATGTTCACGCCCGGGCACCGTCAGTGCAAAACACGACGATACGGTTCACGCCTGCGCCGACCAACCAATGATTGCGCATATCCAATACAGCCTGACGCATAAGCGGCGATTTTGCTGCGTCGACGTCCGTCGACACGTGAGGACCTAGCTTCCGCCGGCCGTGGCAGGATCGTCGAAGAAATAGTCCTTCCACGATTTTGGCTCGTTTCGCGTCGCGCCGATGCGGTACATGAACTGCGCGAGCGCAAGCGTGTTTTGCGGCGCGATCCTGAACTGCACCTGCGGATTGCGAATGACCGATAGCAGCAGCACGCGGTCGATCTTCGAATGATTCACGCGGATATAGGCGTCGGCGGCCGCCTCGGGATTTGCGCTCACATATCGCGCGGCGTCGGCGAGCGCATCGACGAAAGCGCGATACGTCTTCGGATTGTCGTTGCGAAATTTTTCCGTCGCATAGAGCACCGTGGCCGAACTCGGGCCACCCAGCACGTCGTACGAATTGAGTACGATATGCGCCTTCGGATTGCCTGCCAGCTCCTGCTCCTGGAACGGCGGGTTGCCGAAGTGCCCGGTGATTTCCGTGCCACCCGCGATGATCGCCGCGGTCGCATCCGGATGCGGCACGGCCTGTGTCAGTTTGTCGAGCCGGTTGAAGTCTTTCTCGCCCCAGCGCTGCGCAGCGGCGTACTGCAACAGCCGCGATTGCACGGAGACCGATACTGCTGGCAACGCGATGCGATCCTTCTCCGTGAAGTCAGCGATGGTCTTCACGTTCGGATTGTTCGATATCAGGTAATACGGGAAATTGCCAAGCGAAGCGACGCCCTTCACGTTCTGGCGGCCACGCGTACGGTCCCAGATCGTCAGCAACGGACCAACTCCAGCGCCTGCAATATCGACCGAACCGGACAGCAGCGCGTCGTTGACCGCCGAGCCGCCGGAAAGCTGCAGCCAGTCGACCTTAATATCGATGCCGGCCTTGTGCCCTTCTTTTTCGATCAACTGCTGGTCGCGTGCGACATTCAACAGCAGATAGACGATGCCGAACTGTTCAGCGATACGGATCTGACCTTCCGCATGCGCCGGAGCGGCCACGCCAAAGCCGGCGACGGAAACCGCGAGCGTCACGAATGCCGTGACGAACCGGCGTGCGAATCGTGCGTGTTTAAACGGCCGTGGCGCGGCCGGTTCAATCGGATGCATGGAGAGGCCTCAGTGTGCGTGGATCAGCGCGTCAGCGCGCGCGTGGGGCCGTCAGAACGGCGCGTCGCCTTCGATGGTTGTGCGATACATCTTGCGACGCAGATGGTCGGGGGTGCCGGCAGCGAGATGCATCAGCGAGCGGTTGTCCCAGAACACCAGATCGTGTTCTGCCCAGACGTGCCGGTAGAGATGTTCGGGCCGCACGCTGTGCGCAAAGAGTGCATCGAGCAGGTCGCGGCTCTCGTCGTCGGGCAGGCCTTCGATGTGCGTCGTAAAGTGCTCGCTGACAAAAAGCGCCTTGCGGCCTGTTTCGGGATGCGTGCGCACGACGGGCTGCAGAACGGGCTTCACCTGCGCGATCTGCTCGGCCGAAAGATCCGGACGCCACGGGCTGCGCCGCTGCAGTTCCGCGTATTTCGCGAGATAGGTGTGTTGCGCGAGCCGCCCTTCGACCGCGTTGCGCAGATACGCGGGCAACGTGTCCCACGCGAGATGCATGTTGGCGAAGAGCGTATCGCCCCCTTCGGCCGGCAATTCCTGCGCGTGCAGCAGCGAGCCGAGACTGGGTCTCTCCTTGTACGACAGGTCGGAATGCCAGAAATGGCCCGCGTCGCCGAGTCCGACTGGCTTGCCGTCTTCGACGATATTGGACACCACGAGCACTTCCGGATAACCGGCCAGCTGAAACTGGTGCAACACGTGAATCTGCAGCGGCCCGAAGCGGCGGCTGAACGCGATGTGCTGATCGGGCGTGATGCGCTGATCCCGGAACACCAGTACGTGATGATCGAGATGCGCGCGATGAATACGTGCAAAATCGTCCGCACTGAGCGGCAGATTCAGGTCGAGACCGATTACCTCGGCGCCAGCGGGCGCATCGAACGCGCGGATTTCGATGCGCTGCGATGGCGCGGCTCCGGTTGGCGGGAGATTGGCTTCGATGCCGGACCGGTCAACGGTCCCGTAAGCGGGCACATGGGCGGAGATAGCTGGTGTCACGCGAAACTCTTCATCGGATAGTCGGATGGCGAGCGTCGCAAGACGCTCTTTCAACCCGTCAATCTACGGATGCAGCCCGTCGCCGGCAACGAAGTAAATCCGATACGTTTATCTGCTGGAGTGGATAGCGCCATGCTGGCCTGGAAACACCTGTCGTGGCGCCCAATAAAAAACGGCGGCACCGGAAACACCGGAGCCGCCGTTCTGACGCGTTGCGAAGCGCGTGCTGCTTACGGTTCGTTACGCAGGTACCCTTCCTTGCCCGGGTCGCGCATGCGGAACGACACGAGGCCTGCGATCGCGCAAAGCGCCGTGACGTACCAGTAGAACAGGGGTTCGTTGCCGGCCTGCTTGAGCCACAGCGCGACGTATTCCGCCGAGCCGCCGAAAATCGCGTTGGCGAGCGCATACGAAAGCCCGACACCGAGCGCGCGCACTTCAGGCGGGAACATTTCGGCCTTGATCAGACCGCTGATCGAAGTGTAGAAGCTCACGATCGCGAGCGCCACCACGATCAGCCCGAACGCTGCGTACGGGTTCGTGATGTCCTTCAGGGTATGGAGCAGCGGCACGGTACCGATGGTGGCGAAAAGACCGAACAGGATCATCGACGTGCGGCGGCCGATGCGGTCCGACAGTGCGCCGAAGAGCGGCTGTATGACCATGTAGACGAAGAGCGCGGCCGTCATCACGTTGCTGGCTGTTTTCGCATGCATGCCGGCCGTGTTGACGAGGTACTTCTGCATGTAAGTCGTGAACGTGTAGAAAATCAGGGAGCCGCCGGCCGTGAAACCGAGCACCGTTGCAAACGCGGCCTTGTGCGCCCAGAGCCCGCGCAGCGTGCCTGCTTCCTTGCGGCGACGCGTTTCGGCGGTAGTAGTTTCATCGAGCGATTTACGCAGATAGAGCGCGACGAGCGCAGCCATTGCGCCGACGACGAACGGAATACGCCAGCCCCACGCCTTCAGTTCCTCGGTGGAGAGTGTCTGCTGCAGGATCACGAGTACGAGGAGCGCACAGAGCTGCCCGCCGATCAACGTGACGTACTGGAACGACGCGAAAAAACCACGGCGACCCTTGAGGGCGACTTCACTCATGTAGGTTGCACTCGTGCCGTACTCGCCGCCGACCGACAGCCCCTGGAAGAGTCGCGCGACGAGCAGGAGTGCGGGTGCGAGCGCGCCGATCTGCGCGTAGGTGGGCAGTACGGCGATGACGAGCGAGCCGCCGCACATCATGAACACGGAAACCATCATTGCAGTGCGGCGGCCTTTCTTGTCGGCGAGGCGACCGAAGAACCAGCCGCCGATCGGCCGCATCAGGAAGCCTGCGGCGAAGACACCTGCGGTGTTGAGCAGTTGCGTTGTTGTATTGCCGCTGGGAAAGAATGCTGGAGCGAAGTAAAGCGCGCAGAACGAGTACACGTAGAAGTCGAACCATTCGACGAGATTGCCAGACGACGCGCCGACGATGGCGAAGATCCGGCGACGGGTGTCGTGAGGCTGGAGGATGGTGTGGTCGGTCATCGGGTCTGGTTTTCCTTTTCGTGCTCGCTGGTTTTTTCTGGTACTGGTTTTTTTGTTGTCTGTCTCGTGGGCGGGATTTTACCGGATGTAAGGTTTGGGTTTGCGGGTTTTTTGGTTTCTCCTTGGGCCTTTCCTTGACGTCATGTCCGTCTATTGGTGTTGCCCCTTTTGCGGGGCGGCATTTTGGGTTTTTTCGTGCCGAAGCTGTTTCTTTGCTTTTGGCCTTTCCTTGTATTCGTGTCGGTCTATTAGCGTTGCCCCTGTGCGGGGCGGCACCTACTTTTCTTTGTCCCCCAAGGGGACTTCCTTCGGGGCGTCTTCCAAAGAAAAGTAGGCAAAAGAAAGGCGCTTCGATAGCTCACCTCTTCCAGGTGTGTCATCTCTGGGGAATGGCAACCCGTGAGGTGTCGCCCCCGCGCGTGAAGCCGCATGGGTCCGCGCGCGATCTGATCTCCCGCACAGCACCGCCCGTGACACAGCGCTCATTCATCCCACTCCGCACTCCGTTCGTCGCGGTGCGGCCGCTCAGCGCCACCGGATTCGGGCTGCGATGGGTGAAGCGATTGGCGTGAACCAGAGGCGAAGAAAGGTTATGCCGGTCGACGACGCGCGTAGCGCGGAGTCGGGTGGATGACGGCTTTGTCACGGGAGTGGAATGCGCGCGGGCTGGAATCGCGCGGGGACCTATGTCCCATGAAGTGTGGGGGCGACACTTCGCGGGTTGCCATTCCCCACTAATGACACACCGAGAAAAACCGAGTTCTCGAAGCGCCTTTCTTTTGCTTACTTTTCTTTGGAAGACGCCCCGAAGGAAGTCCCCTTGGGGGACAAAGAAAAGTAAGTGCCGCCCCGCACAGGGGCGACACAAATAGACCGACACGAATACAAGGAAAGGCCAAAGCAGAAACCCAGCTTCGGCACGAAAAACCCAAAATGCCGCCCCGCAAAAGGGGCAACACCAATAGACCGACATGACTTCAAGGAAAGGCCAAAAACAAAAAATCCAGACAGAACAACAAAAAAATCAAACCCTGATCAAGGGCGCCACATACCGACATTCATACCGCTTCCTCACAGTCCCATTCTCATCAACGCTCTCGAGAAAAACATCAAACTGCCAGAGGCGAGCCATATGCTTGAGCACCTCCTCGCTATCACCAGAAAGATGCCGGTTGTCACTCATGAAATGCCGAAGCGTCAAACTCCGGTCGCCACGCGTATTCACCGACCACACCTGAATATTCGGCTCACGATGATGCATGTCGTACTGCCGTGACAGCGCCTGCCTCACGTACTGATATCCGCTCTCGTCGTGAATCGCAGAAACCTCCAGCGCGTCCCGCATGTCATCATCCAGCACCGAAAAAAGCCGCATTTCACGAATCAGATGCGGCGACAGATACTGCGCAACAAAACTCTCGTCCTTGAAGTTGCGCATCGCGTAATGCAACGCTTCCAGCCACGGGCTGCCAGCCAGCTCAGGGAACCATTGCCGGTCTTCATCCGTAGGCGCTTCGCAGATGCGCCGGATATCGCTCATCATCGAAAAACCCAGTGCATACGGATTGATGCCGCTGTAATACGGCTTCGTCACCGGCGGCTGGTATACAACGTTGCTATGTGAATGGAGAAACTCCATCATGAAGCCGTCTTCCAGCTTGCCCTGGTTATACAGCGTGTTGAGCAACGTGTAATGCCAGAACGTCGCCCACCCTTCGTTCATGACCTGCGTCTGTCGCTGCGGATAGAAATACTGCCCCACCTTGCGCACGATCCGGATCACTTCCCGTTCCCAGGGCTCCAGCAACGGCGAATTCTTTTCCGCAAAATACAGCAGGTTTTCCTGCGGCTCAGGCGGATAGCGACCCTCAATTTCCTCAGGCAACGCTTCCTTCTTCGAAGGTAACGTGCGCCACAGTTCATTCACCTGAGACTGCAGGTACGCCTCGCGCTCGCGACGTGCCGCCGATTCCTTCGCCAGCGAAAGCTTCTGCGGACGCTTGTAACGGTCCACGCCATAGTTCATCAACGCATGGCACGAATCGAGCAGTTCTTCCACCCGGTCAAGTCCGAAGCGTTCCTCACATTCCGCGATGTAGTTCTTCGCATACACGAGGTAATCGATGATCGCGTGGGCATCCGTCCAGAGCTTGAACAGATAGTTGCCCTTGAAAAACGAGTTGTGTCCGTACGCCGCATGCGCGATGACAAGCGCCTGCATCGTCATCGTGTTTTCTTCCATCAGATACGCGATGCACGGATTCGAATTGATGACGATTTCGTACGCGAGCCCCATCTGCCCGCGACGGTAGCTCTTTTCTGTCGACAGATAGTGTTTGCCGAACGACCAGTGCCGGTAATTCACCGGCATGCCGACAGACGCATACGCGTCCATCATCTGTTCGGAACTGATGAGTTCGAGCTGGATCGGATACGTGTCGAGCCCATACTGCTCTGCAACATGGGAGATGTGCGTATCGTATTCTTCGATGAGTTCGAAGGTCCAGTCGGACGGGCACGGCAGAGGCCGTCTATCGGACACATTCATACGGACTTCCCTTTGCCCGTCCACGGGCACCGCGGTTTGCCCAGGTGCTGCTGCTGCCCCGGCCGGTCCGGCGCTACCGGAATCCGTCTCTTTCGCGCCCTTGCCGCGCTCTGGCTGGTAGCCGCGCGCTTCGTTGTGCAGATGGCGTGTAGTCATGAGGACGCCACCTGCTTTTCGAACAGTTCCCGGAAAACCGGGTAAATATCCGCTGCCGTTTCCACCTTCTTCATGGCCATCTGCGGCGCAGTCAGCGCAAGCTGCGCGTATTCGAGCCACAGATTCTGCTCTTCAGGCGTGACCTGAATATACGCAAAATAGCGCACCTTCGTCAGAATGTCATCTGCAAGCATCTTGCGGCACTTCGGCGAATCGTCAGTCCAATTGTCGCCGTCCGATGCCTGAGCGCCGTAAATATTCCATTCACTCGGCGAATACCGGTCCTCCATCACCTTCGTCATCAGTTCGAGCGCGCTCGATACCACTGTGCCGCCGCTCTCCGTCGAATGGAAAAACGTGTCCTCGTCGACTTCCTCGGCGCGGGTGTGGTGACGAATGAACACCACTTCAATGCGCTCGTAGTTGCGCTTGAGGAACAGATACAACAGGATAAAAAAGCGCTTGGCGAGATCCTTGCGCTGCTCGTCCATCGAGCCCGAGACATCCATCAGACAGAACATGACCGCCTGGCTCGACGGCTCAGGCTGCTTCACGCGGTTCACGTAACGCAGGTCGAAGGGATCGATGAACGGAATGCGCCAGATGCGGCCGCGCAGATGATGGATTTCCTCTTCAAGCGCCTTGATCTCGTCGCGACGGTCGGCCGGATCGGCCTTCATTTCCTCGAGCTGCTTTTCGAGTTCATGCAGTTCGTTGACGAGGGGCGCGCCGAGTGCGATGCGTCGGCCAAGCGCGCTGCGCAGCGAACGCACGACGTCGATGTTGTTCGGCGTGCCTTCAGCCGCCCACCCTGCGCGGATGCTCTTCCATGTCGGCACGGCAAGCAGATGCGTCTTCACGAGACGCGGCAGTTCGAGATCGTCGAAGAAGTACTGCATGAATTCTTCGCGGCTCAACTCGAATACGAAGTCGTCCTGCCCTTCGCCTTCGTTGCTCGCGCTGTTTCCGCCGCCGCCACCGCCTCCGCCACCAGGGCGCGGGATCTTGTCGCCGCGAATGTAGTCGCTGTTGCCGGGATGCACCATTTCACGCTTGCCGCCCGGGCCGTGCCGGAACGAAGGCTCCGCGATGTCCTTGCGCGGAATCGTGATGCTCTGCGTGTTCTGGATGTCCTTGATGCTGCGGTCGCGCACCGCTTCCGATACGGCGCGACGAATATAGTTCTTTACGCGACGCAGAAAACGTTCGCGGTTTGCAATGCTCTTGTTCTTGCCTGCCAGCCTGCGGTCGATGATTTGATGAAGCACACCCGGTCTCCCGCTCGAATTTCTGGAGCGCGAGACGCAAGTTGCGCATGCAACTTCATGTCCATGCGGCTTGCGCCTCGCAAGGTGCCCGCGCCGTTGCCCGACGCGGGCGGTACGCCTCGTGTGTCATGACGACTTGCGCACACGCAGATACCAGTCGCACAGGAGCCGCACCTGCTTCGGCGTGTATCCCTTCGCGACCATCCGGTTGACGAAATCTTCGTGCTTGCGCTGTTCCTCCGCCGACCCTTTCGCATTGAACGAGATGACCGGCAAAAGTTCTTCCGTGTTCGAGAACATCTTCTTTTCGATCACGACGCGCAGTTTCTCGTAGCTGATCCATGCCGGATTCTTCCCGGCATTCGCAGCCCGTGCGCGCAGCACGAAATTGACGATCTCGTTGCGGAAGTCCTTCGGGTTGCTGATACCCGCGGGCTTTTCGATCTTCTCCAGTTCGGCATTGAGCGCCGCGCGGTCGAAGCTCTCGCCGGTGTCGTGATCGCGGAACTCCTGATCCTGAATCCAGAAGTCCGCGTACGTCACGTAGCGATCGAAGATGTTCTGCCCGTACTCGGAATACGACTCCAGATAGGCGGTCTGGATTTCCTTGCCGATGAATTCCGCGTAACGCGAGGCCAGCACGTCCTTCACGAACGACAGATACTTCTGCTCGGTTTCCGGCGGGAACTGCTCGCGCTCGATCTGCTGTTCGAGCACATACATCAGATGCACCGGATTCGCCGCGACTTCCGTCGAATCGAAGTTGAACACGCGCGAAAGAATCTTGAACGCGAAGCGGGTCGACACGCCCGTCATGCCTTCATCGACACCGGCGAAATCGCGATACTCCTGGAACGATTTCGCTTTCGGATCGGTGTCCTTCAGATTCTCGCCGTCATACACCTGCATCTTCGAAAAGAGGCTGGAGTTTTCCGGTTCGTGCAGACGCGTCAGCACCGAGAACTGCGACATCATCTTCAACGTGCCCGGTGCACATACCGCGTTCGCCAGCGAAGAGTTACGAATGAGCTTCTCGTAGATCTTCATTTCTTCGCCGTAGCGCAGGCAGTACGGCACCTTCACGACGAAGATACGATCGAGCAGTGCTTCGTTGTTGCGGTTGTTGCGGAACGCCTTCCATTCGGACTCGTTCGAGTGAGCGAGGATGATGCCGTCGAATGGAATCGCGCCAAAGCCTTCCGTGCCCTTGAAGTTGCCTTCCTGCGTTGCAGTCAGCAGCGGGTGCAGCACCTTGATCGGCGCCTTGAACATTTCGACGAATTCGAGCAGGCCCTGATTCGCAAGACACAGGCCGCCGGAATAGCTGTATGCGTCGGCGTCGTCCTGTGCGTACTGTTCGAGTTTGCGAATGTCGACCTTGCCGACGAGCGAGGAAATGTCCTGATTGTTTTCGTCGCCCGGTTCGGTCTTGGCAATACCGATCTGCCGGAGAATCGACGGGAAGCGACGTACAACGCGGAACTTGCGGATGTCGCCGTTGTATTCGTGAAGGCGTTTGACCGCCCACGGACTGAGAATGGTTTTGAGGTAGCGGCGTGGAATCCCGTACTGTTCTTCGAGGATCGGACCGTCCTCGTCGTAATCGAAAAGCCCGAGCGGCGATTCGTTCACAGGCGACCCCTTGATCGCATAGAACGGCACGCGTTCGGCCAGTTGCTTCAGACGTTCCGCAATCGACGACTTGCCGCCGCCCACCGGCCCGAGCAGATAGAGAATCTGCTTCTTTTCTTCGAGCCCTTGAGCCGAGTGCCGGAAATATGCGACCACCTGCTCGATCACTTCTTCCATTCCGTAGAACTCACGGAACGCGGGGTATACCTTGATCACCTTGTTCGCGAAGATGCGCGACGTGCGCGGATCGTTGCGGGTGTCGATCTGTTCGGGTTCCCCGATTGCCGTCAACATGCGTTCGCCGGCAGTGGCGTACGCGGCGGGATTGTCTTTGCAGAGCGCGAGATACTCCTCGAGCGAGAGTTCATCCTCCCGGGTTTTCTCGAAGCGGGTCGCGAAACTGCCGTAGATATCCATGCTACCTCCTCGCCGAAGTCTAGACCGATGTCGTGCGCGGCGCGCTAATCGGAAACAACATCGCTCGAATTCATCCTAAACCCTTTTAAATTTTTTTTCACGAACTACGTTGCGAAAATCGTCCCGCAACCGCGTCGTTACATTCGTCCCCTGGAAAAGCAATTTCGGGTCACCTACAATCTTCCGCCACACAGAGGGTGCCGTGCAGTCCCATCGCAGCATCGGAAGCGACACAGGTGCCGACGCAACCGCTGCTGATACAGCATAAACGTTCGTCAATCAGACAATCGCAAACACACGTTCGTTCTGATGTCTGCGCGCGCACATTACGTGCGCGACGCATGTGGGCACGACCACGTTCATCCGCGCTGCATTGCATCTGTGCCCGCCCCATCCATGCTGCCGATGCGGCTTCTCTCCCACAACGCGCGATCGGGGCAACTGGTGCACACAAACGGGTTTACGGCAGGTACAGGCACACGCTGCAACTGGATGCAGTGCCTGTTACTTTTTGCATGAGGGAGTGTGTAACAGCGCGTAATCGGGTACGCATTGCGCCGTGTCGCGCGACAGGGATATCCGGGGTGCGTCCGATGCACCCTCGTGTCACATTCAGGCGACCTTATGTAAGGACGATATCCACTTCGCCGAGACCGTGAATGCGTCCATGCACGGTACCCGGCTCTTCGATGCGGTGGGCACCGAGGTACGTGCCGGTGGTGATGGTCCATTCAGGATCGATTGCGATACCCATAGCGGCGCAATGGTTAACGAACCAGACGAGCAGTTCGCGCGGGTCCCCTGCCGGATTGCCAGTCGACTCGGGCACGAGCGACCTGCCGTTGATGGTCAGTTCCAGTTTTGGGGAAACGAAGTCGAACGTGCGCGCAAACCCCGCGTAGGGCACCGGCGACCCTGTAATGAGCGCCCCGTTGTTCTGCGCGTCGGCCAGCTGCGCGAGCGGCGCGACCTCGGGCCAGTCGGCAAAGCGGCTGTCGACGATCTCGATGGCGGGCAGCATGACGCCCACGCGCGCGAGCACCTCGTCGCGCGCCCAGGCCACGTTGCGTGGCTCGACTGGCTCGGCAAAGCAGAACGCAACCTCCAGCTCCAGCAGCACGTGAAAGAACCCGCTGTGCGCCACGCTGGCGGGCGACGCGATCATGCACGTTGCAGGAATCGGCGCGCCTGAGGCCGCCCCGCCGGGGCTCTTCGCGCCGATTTTCCAGCCGCCCGTGGTGGTGCCCAGTCCGCTGATGACAGCCTGCTGGATCGCATAGGCGCTGGCCGCATCGGGAGGCAGGCTGTCGGGCGACAGTCCATCGATCGCGCGATGCTGCTGGCGCGCTTCCACGAGACGTGTAACGAGGTCGTATTGCGTCATGTCGGATCCCTTCCAGCTTTCGTGCCTGATTATGGTTGTCGACGTGTTCACTGCTTCGAAGCGGCATGACGCCCGCGACGGGCCCACCCTTCCATGTCATGCCGCGCGAGCAACCTTCGCGCCCGACAATGTACCGGAACCGCGTCGATCCCGCGTCAGGACATTATTCTGAAGACGAAAAAAGACCGTGGTGGCCGACATACGCCAGCCACCACGGTCTCTCGACGGGATCCGTTTGTTGCGCCGCCGTAGCACCCCATGTAGCACCATGTGGCAGCGGCGCCGCGTTCGTCAGAAGGTTTCCCAGTCCTTGTCGCTGCCTGCCGCTGCCATCGCGGGCGCGCGCGGCGTTGGGGCGGGTGCTGCGAATGCGGCACTCTTCTCTGGCGCGACGCTTGCAGGCCGTACGGCGGCCACCGGCGCAGCCTTGCGGGCTGGCGTCGGCGCGGTTGCCGCGACCGGCCGGCGTGCCGGCGCCGTTGTCGGGTCAGCCGGACCATCGTCCAGATGAAACACAGAGACGGCCGTGCGCAGCTTGCCCGCCTGGTCTTCCAGCGATTGCGCTGCAGCAGCCGCTTCCTCGACGAGCGCCGCGTTCTGCTGCGTCACTTCGTCCATCTGCGTCACGGCGCGTGCGACCTGGTCGATGCCGCTGCTCTGCTCTTCCGAGGCGGCGGCGATTTCGCCCATGATGTCGGTCACGCGCTGCACTGCACCGATGATCTCGGTCATCGTGCGGCCGGCTTCGTCGACGAGCGCCGAGCCCGACTGCACGCGCTCCACGGACGTGTCGATCAGTTCCTTGATTTCCTTCGCCGCTGCCGACGAGCGTTGCGCGAGGCTGCGCACTTCGCCTGCCACGACGGCGAACCCGCGGCCTTCCTCGCCGGCACGCGCCGCTTCGACCGCCGCGTTCAGCGCAAGAATGTTGGTCTGGAACGCAATCCCTTCGATGATCGAGATGATGTCCGCGATTTTCGCCGAACTCTGGTTGATGTCGCCCATCGTGCCGACGACCTGCCCAACCACTGCACTACCCTTGTTCGCAATCTCCGACGCGTTGGCAGCCAGCGCGCTCGCCTGGCGGGCGTTGTCGGCGTTCTGCTTCACGGTGCCGGTCAGCTCTTCCATGCTCGACGCGGTTTCCTGCAGCGCCGAAGCCTGCTCTTCGGTACGCGAGGACAGGTCGATGTTGCCAGCCGCGATCTGGCGCGTCGCAGTGGCAATCGATTCGCTGCCCGAGCGCACCGAGCGCACGGTTTCAATCAGGCTGCGCTGCATCCGGCCGACGCCTTCGAGCAACTGCCCCATCTCGTCCCGCGAACGCACCACAACCGGGCGACGCAGATCGCCCGTGGCGATCGCGTCGAAGTGCTCGATGGCTTCGTTGAGCGGCCGGGCAATCGCGCCGCGCAGCGTAATGTACGAAAAGAACGCGGCCAGCAGTCCGGCGACGATTGCGACCGCTGTCACGATGCGAAATGTCGCGTAGTTCGATTGCGCGGTTTCGTAGCCGTCCTTTGCCTGTTCGAACTGGTACTTGCTGAGCGCCTCGTCCGCCGTCGACAGGTCGCTATGCGCTGCCTGTAGCTGCCTGGCCAGTTCGAGCACCTTGCCCTGGTCGCCAGCCGTCACGGTTGCCGCGAACGCGTCCGCAATCTGATAGACGGCTGCGCGCTTCGCGACAACGTCCTGCGTCAGGCGATCCTCTTCGGGCTCGCGCGGCAGGTCCATGTACCGCTTCCATGCCGCTTCCGATTTCGAGCGCATCAGACGGGCGCGTTCGAGTGTTGCGACCGCGTCCGGCGTGCCGATCTGGAATGCGGAGCGGTCGAGCGCGAGACGCTCCCGTGCGACGTAAAGTTCGGCGGCGACGATACTCTCGGCACTTGGCATTTCATTGGTGAAAGTGCCCCGATATGCATCGTTCGCCTCGTTCATTCCAAAGAGACCGAGCCCGCCAATTGCAATCAACAGTGCGGCGAGGAACGCCATCGTCAGACCGATGCGCGTTTTGATCGTGATGCCCTTGTTCAACATGCTTCTTCCCGTATTCCATCGGATGAAAACCGGCATGCGCAGAAGCCGAATGTCGCCGCGCACACGTTTGCTCCGGCGTAGAACCGGCGCTCTAAACCTGTTTACGGCACCCCTGATCAGGACTTGAAGTTTTTATATTGTCTGATTAATACAGCCGCGTACCCAGGGATAAATTACAAATACCCATCAGCTGGATTTTGACTGGTTAATCACCCGATTAATCAATGGATTAACCGTCGATTAACTGAACGGCATTTAAAAATGCCGTCCGTGGATACAAGGATAAATACCAGGATTAATGCGCCGGATTACCTGCGGCCTGATTATGGGGTCAGGCCGTCACTTCCGCGCGATGCGGAATCGAAGGCTGGGCGCCTTCGCGCGTAACCGAAAGCGCCGCTGCCTGCTGGGCGAAGCGGATCGCCTCATCGACCGGTGCACTGGCGGCGAGCTGTGCTGCGAGGCCGCCGATAAACGTGTCCCCGGCCGCCGTCGTGTCGACGGCTTTCACCTTCGGTGCGGCGTAATGGGCGGATTCACCGCTTTCCAGCGCGACGTGCACGCCCTGCGCACCCAGTGTCACCAGCACGTTGCGCGCGCCGGCCTTGCGCAATGCCGCCGCGGCCACGGCGGCTTCCTCGGGCGTGCCGACCGGCAGGCCGGTCAGGGTCGCAGCTTCGAGTTCGTTCGGAATCAGGTAATCGATGAGCGGAAGCCAGTCGGACGGCAGCGGACCGACCGCCGGCGCCGGATTCAGGATGACGGTCTTGCCCATGCGCCGCGCTGTCGCGAGCGCCGCCTTGACCGTCTCCGGAGGCGTTTCCAGCTGGCATACGACGACGTCCGCCGCCGCGAGCGCCGCTTCGTGACGCGCGATGCTGGCGGGCGTGACTTCGCCGTTGCTGCCGGCCACGATCACGATCGCGTTCTGGCTGCCGTCGTCGACGATGATGAGCGCGACGCCGGTGGATGTGGAATCGCTGGTTTCGAGCGCCGCGCAGTCGATGCCTTCGGCTTCGAGGCCGGCGCGCAGCTGCGCGCCGTTCGCGTCGGCGCCGACACAGCCGATCATCGCCACCTGCGCGCCGAGCCGCGCCGCGGCGACGGCCTGATTGCCGCCCTTGCCGCCCGCGACCTGCGCGAAGGCGTGTCCGGCGAGTGTTTCGCCGGGGCGCGGCAGACGCGGTGCGCGCGCGACGAGATCCATGTTCAGGCTGCCCATCACGGCAACCTTGCCGCGCGTCCCTTCTATTGCCACATCCTTCTCCTTCAGTCGTGCCCAGAACCGTGAGACAGCCCGTGTACCTGGACGTTGCCCGCGTGGCAGCCGGTCGCGGCGTGACGGCGCGATGCACCCATGAACGCCGAAGTCGACTCGCGGATGATCAGCCGCGGCGCGACGACGCGCCGGCGGGTGGGCGCGTCGCTCGGGCCCGTGATGCGTTCGAGGAGCGTCTGCGCGGCCATATCGCCGAGCGCGCGCACCGATTGTCCGACCGTCGACAGCGCCGGATACGTGAAACGCCCCAGCTCGATATCGTCGAAACCGATGATCGAGCAGTCGCGCGGCACGCTGATGCCGCGCTCGGCCGCGGCGCGCAGCGCGCCGATGCCCATCATGTCGTTGCCCGCGAAAATCGCGCTCGGCTGCACCGTATTGAACAGCTGGCTCGCTGCGCGATGGCCGCCCATCCCCGAAAAATCGCTTTCGACGATCGCGCCCGACGGAATTTCAATGCCGCGCTCGGTCATTGCGCGGATGAAACCGTGCACGCGCATGGCGCTCACCGCCGTATCGACGGGACCTGTAATGCAACCGACACGCGCATGCCCGAGTTCGAGCAGATGCCGCGTCGCCAGGTAGGCGCCCTTCTCGTGGTCGATCTGAACCAGATCGGCATTGAGGCCTTCGATGTTGCGATCGACGACGACGAGCGGCTCACGCGCATCGGCAAGACTCTGCGCGAGCACGGCGTCGTCGCCGGCCGACGCGATGATCAGCCCGTCGATCCGCTTTTCCTGCAGGACGCGCAGGTAATTGCGCTGCTTCGCGGGGTCGTCGTCGGAATTGCAGAAGAACACGCAGTAGCCGTTGCGCGCGCAACCGTCCTCGATTCCGCGCGCAAGCTCCGCGAAATACGGATTCGTGCTGTTCGGCACCACGAGACCGATGGTCGCCGTGGCGCGCGCCTTTAGCGAGCGCGCAACCGCTGACGGCACATAGTGAAGCTGGCTGATCGCGCGCTCGACCTTCGCGCGCACGTCGGCTGACACCGGCCGCGAATTGTTGACGACATGCGATACCGTCGTAAACGATACGCCGGCCACGGCCGCCACATCCTTGATCGTCGCCATAACCCGATTCTCTCCTGCTCGTTCTTGTTGCTAGCTGGTCTGTCACGCAATGCGTTCACGCATGCGCCGCCGGCTTTTTCAATCAATGACTGGCCCAGTTTCATTTTGCTTCCACTTCTACTGCGATTGCCGCTACTGCTATTGCAACGACCCCGACTGCAATCTTCGTTATGCCTTGCGCTTGCGCCGGCTGCGATACGTATCGAGCACGACTGCGACCACGATCACCGCCCCGGTGATGATGCGCTTGGTCGGCTCGTTCGCGCCGATCTGCGCGAGACCCGCTGCCAGCACCGAGATGATCAACACGCCAAAAAACGTGCTGATCACGGAGCCGCGCCCGCCCATCAGGCTCGTGCCGCCAATCACCACGGCCGCGATCACCTGCAGTTCAAGCCCGACGCCCGCGTTCGGATCGGCCGCTTCGAGCCGCGAAATCTGGAACAGCGCCGCCAGCCCCGACAGCGCGCCCATCAACGCGAACACGATGACCTTGTAGGGCCGCGGATTGACGCCCGCGAGCCGCACGGCTTCCTCATTGGTGCCGATGCCGACCAGATAGCGGCCGAACACGGTACGCGTCAGGACGAACTGGGCGACGATCATCACCGCCACCGCGATCAGGAACGCCGGCGAGATGCCGACGGCGATCGGGTTCGACAGAAAGTCGAAGGCGTCGCCGATGTAGGCGGTACGCGAATTCGTCATCTGGTACGCGAGGCCGCGCGCCGCTTCCAGCACGCCCAGCGACACGATAAACGACGGAATCCGCCAGCCGACCGTGACCGCCCCGGTGACCGCGCCCGTCAGCGCGGCGGCCGCGAGACCGATCAGCGCGGCGGGAAACGCGCCCCAGCCCCATTTCAGCGCGGCGACGCTCACGACCGACGCGCCGAGCGCCAGCACCGAGCCCACCGACAGATCGATGCCGGCGATGATCAGCACGAACGTCATGCCGACCGACATCACGACGAGGTCGGGAATCTGGTTGGCGATCGTGACAAACGTGTCGTAGGTCAGGAAATGCGCGCTCAGCACCGAGAACAACGCGATCATCGCCAGCAGCGCGCCGGCGAGACCCAGGTAATTTGAAAAGCCAGGACGCGTCCCGGCAGGCTTGCCGGCCGGCACCGGCGCCGACGGATCGTCCGGCGGCGCGGCGTCCGGCTGGTTCGTCAGGTTCGTCATCACGTACTCCCTGCTTCGTTCGTTACGGGCGCATGGAGCAGCGCCTCGCGACTCCGGTAACCGGCGAACGCCGCCGCGAGCAGCGCGTCCTGCGACCAGTCATCCCGGCTGAAAATCCCTGTCATCCGTCCCGCCGACATCACACCGATCCGGTCGCAGATCAGCATCAGCTCGCGCAGGTCGCTCGACACCACGACGAGCGCCCGGCCCTCGCGCGTGAGCGCCCCCATCAGGCCGTAGATATCGAACTTCGCGCCGACATCGATGCCGCGCGTCGGTTCGTCGAACAGCAGCACCCTGCAGTCGCGCGCCAGCCACCGGCCGATCACGACCTTCTGCTGGTTCCCGCCCGACAGTTCGCCCACCGGCTGCGCGGGTCCGGCGCTGCGAATCCGCATCGCCTGGATCTGCTTCATCGCGAGCGCGTTCTCGCGTCTCGCGTCGACCACGCCGTGACGCGCGACGGCGCCGATATTGCCGAGCGACACGTTGGCCGCGATCGGCAGCGGCAGCAGCAGGCCTTCGCCCTTGCGGTCCTCGGTGATGAGCGCGATGCCCTCGCGCACGGCGTCGGTCGGCGTCGCGATCTGCACCGGCACCGGCGCCGCGCCAGGCGTTGGCGCGAGCGATACCGTGCCACGATCCTTGACGTCCGCGCCGTAAATCAGCCGCATCAGTTCCGTGCGGCCGGCGCCGATCAGCCCGCTCACACCGAAAATCTCGCCGGCGCATACTTCGAACGACACGTCGCGCACGACGTCGCCGCGGCCCATGCCTTCGACCTTCAGCAGCGGCGCGCCAATATTGCGCACGCCCAGGTCGATGCGCTCGCCGATCTCGCGGCCCACCATCAACGTGACGATCTGATCGCTCGTCAGGTTCGCCATCCGGTCCGCATGCACCAGCCTGCCGTCGCGCAGGATCGCGATCTGTTCCGCGACGCGCGCCAGTTCCTCGAGCCGGTGCGAGATATAGACCAACGCGACGCCGCGCGCTTTCAGCCGGCCGATCTGCTCGAACAGCAGGTCGACTTCCCGCGAGGTCAGCATCGCGGTCGGCTCGTCGAGAATCAGCACCCGGCAGTCGCCGATCAGGTTGCGCGCGATCTCGACCATCTGCTGATGCCCGATGCCGAGTTCGCCGACGAGCGTGTCCGGATCGATCGCGTCGAGCCCGACCTGCGCCATGGCTTCGCGCGCGTCTTCGCGCAGCTTGCGGCGGTCGATCCAGCCGAGCCGCAACGGCCCGCTTTGCGGCAGGCGGTTCAGAAACAGGTTTTCCGCCACCGACAGTGTCGGCAGCAGGTTCAGCTCCTGCATGACCATCCGCACGCCGAGCGCTTCCGCCGCGCTGCGGCTGGCGGGCGCATACGCGCTGCCGCCGAGGCGCATCGTACCGGTCGTCGGATCGACCAGTCCGCCGATGATCTTTGACAGCGTGCTCTTGCCCGCACCGTTTTCACCCGTGAGCGCCAGCACCTCGCCTGCATGCAGGTCGAGGTCGACGTCGGCGAGCACCGGTTCGACATACGTCTTGCCGATGCCGGTGACGGATAAAATGGCCGGCTGTGCTTCCTGAGCAGTCAGATCCATCGCATTCCTGTTCTTGCAGCGTCCACACGGGCTTTCGCGCAATCCCTGCCGCGAGCCAGCCCGTGGCCGACTGCCTGTGTCATGGTGGCCGGTCTTCCGGCCGTGCAGGCTGCCCCGGGCCGGGTTTGGCGCATGCCTCGGGCGCAACCCCGTTCGCGTGATCTAACCATACCGTGCCCATTCCGGCATGCATGGGTACGTGTGGTGCCGGAGGCTGCCGCCATGACGTCTATCTGTGCAATAACGGCGGCAGCGCGTCTTTCTTGAGCGCCCGTTGAAAAGCAGCGAACCGGCGCGCGCGGGAGCGGCACCGGCTCACGGTTCTGCGGGACAGATGCCGTCGCCGCCTGCTGCGGGTTACTTCGTGACGAGGTCGACCGGCGTTTCAACCACGCCCGACAGCTCCGACTGCTTCTTGTGCTCGTTGAGCGCCTTCAACGCGGTATCGATACCGAACACGGCCTGCTTGGCGGCGTACTGGTCGGCGGTGGCGAGCACGCGGCCGTCCTTCAGCATCGGCCTGATCGCGTTGATGTTGTCATAGCCAACCACGTAGACCTTGCCCTGCTTGCCCGCCGCACGCACCGCCGACACGGCGCCAATCGCCATGTTGTCGTTGCCGGCCAGCAGCGCCTTGACGTTCGGATGCTCGCTCAGCATGGCTGATGCGACCGCATTGCCCTTGTCGATTTCCCATTCGCCCGACTGCACGGACACGACCTTCGCGCCGACTGTCTGCATCGCGTCCTTGAAGCCCGCGGTACGTTGCTGCGCGTTGGTGGTCGTCGATACGCCTTCGAGGATCGCGACTTCATCGCCCGACTTCAGCTTCTTCGCCAGATAGTCGCCGACCTTCTGCGCGCCCTTGCGGTTATCCGGGCCGACGAACGGCACGTTGAGATCCTTCGACTTCAGCACGTCCGGATCGAGCCGGTTGTCGATGTTCACGACGATGATGCCGGCATCGACGGCTTTCTTCACGACCGGCACGAGCGCCTTCGAATCAGCCGGTGCCAGGACGATTGCGTCGACCTTCGACACGATCATCTGCTCGACGATGCGGATCTGGTTCGCGGTATCGGTTTCGTCCTTGATCCCGTTCGTGATCAGGTCGAAGTTGTTGGGATTGTGTTTCTGGTAGTCCTTCGCGCCGGTTTCCATGGTGAGGAAGAACTCGTTGGCGAGGGACTTCATGACAAGCGCGACCTTCGGCTTGTGGGCGGCCTGCGCATAAGCGCTCGACATGGGCAGAACGGCAGCAGCGGTGAGCACGACAGTGGCCGCCAGGACGCGGCGACGAATGCGGTGGTTCATGCGTATCTCCAGTTGTTGGCTCCGTGCGAGCCGTATTTTTGATTGTGCGCAAACGTTTGCGGGGCCTATTCTCGACGCAGCCTGTCGGATATGTCAACGGCAGGCAGTGCTGCAGCGCACACGTTGTTATACGGCTCGTGCGGCAGGGACAACGCTGCGTGGCCTGTGTGGTGTGCCGCGTGGCTACGTTCTGGCAAGGTCTCTCGCTCGGTCCGGCGTCAGGGTGCTTCTCCTCCGGCGCACGTTTCCACGCCGGCGGGCCGCTTATGCTGGCCTTTTATTGCGCGCGCTGCAAGCGGGGAGAACGCGGTGATGCTGCGCGCCTTCGGGGGCGCCTGCAGGAGCGGGACGATTTCGTTATGATCAACGCTCCCTCTTCGCCGATCGGGACGGATTGCGTCATGTTCGGAATCATCCAGTTTCCACTGTTCCTTGTTGCCGTCACCGCGCTCAACCTGACGCCCGGTCCGGACATCGCGTACGTGGCAGGCCAGAGCATCGCGCAGGGCCGGCGTGCCGGAATCCTTTCGGCGCTGGGTGTGTCGCTCGGCGGCTGCGCGCATACCGTCGCGTGCGCGGTGGGGCTCACCGCGCTCATTGCCGCTTCGCCCGGCGCGTTCAATGCAATCAAGTGGCTCGGCGCGGCTTACCTGATGTGGCTCGGTCTGCGCATGCTGTGGCCGGGCGCCGCTGCTGCTGACAGCGACGGCGCGCAGGTTGCGCCCCGGCTGTCGCGCCGTACGTTGCTCTTTCGCGGCTTCGTGACGAATGCGTCGAATCCGAAAGTGCTGCTCTTCTATATTGCGTTCTTCCCGCAGTTTGTCGCCAGCGACAGCGCGCACAAGACCGCCGCTTTTCTCGTGCTGGGCGCGGTGTTCGTCACGCTGGGGCTTGTCAACGACTGCGTCGTCGCATGGCTCGCCGCGCGGGCCGCGCGCGCGGTGCGCTCGCAACCGCTCGTGCGCCGCTGGATCGACCGGGTGATCGGCGCCGGCTTCATCGGTCTCGGCGTGCGGCTCGCCCTCACCCGGCGCTGACGCCGACATCGCAGTGCGTTCGGGTACTGCGCTGCCGGTACAGCGAGCCGCCCGCGCTCACAGCCAGTTGGCTTTCTTGAACCGCCAGTACAGGAATCCGTCGAGTATCGCCATCACCGCGATACACACTGGATACCCGTATTGCCAGTGCAGCTCGGGAATCTGCTGGAAATTCATCCCGTAGATCCCGGCGATCATGGTGGGCACCGCGAACAGCGCGGCAAACGAGCCGAGGCGCTTGGTCACCTCGTTCTCGGCGAGCGAGATCATGCCGAGATTGACCTGTACGGCGGTGACGATGATGTCGCGACGGCCTTCGATGGTGCGCACGATCCGGTCGAGGTGATCGTAGACGTCGCGGAAATACGCCTGCATGCCCTGACAGATTGCCGGAATACGCCCGCCCGTCAGCTGCCCGATGCCTTCGAGCAACGGCGCGATGTGATGTTCGAGCTGCACAAGGCGGCGCTTTAGCGCATACAGGTCCTCGATGATCGCGCGCGATGCGGCGAGACTGTGCTTGCCGAAAATACGGTCTTCGATCTCTTCGATTTCGGCGCCGATGCTTTCGAGAATCGGAAAGTAGCGATCGACGATGTTGTCGGCGAGCGCGTAGAGCACGAAGGCCGAACCTTCCTTGAGCAGCTTCGGTTCGCGTTCGCAGCGCGCGCGCACTTCCTGAAAGCCGTGCTGGGTCCGGTTACGCACCGAGAGCACGTAGTTCGGACCGACGAACACGTCCACTTCGCCGATCAGCAGTTCACCTTCGTCGTCCATTTCGATCGTGTGCATCACCGCGAACAGCGAGTCGCCGTATTCCTCGATTTTCGGGCGCTGATGGCCGTTGCGGACGTCCTCGACCGCCAGTTCGTGCAGGCCGAACTCGTGCTTCATCACGTCGAGTTCGCCAGGCCCCGGGTCTTTCAACGCAACCCAGACGAAGCATTCGGGCTTGGCCACATAAACGCTGATGTCGTCGATCTCGATGTCGGCCAGTTTGCGGCCGTCCTGGTATGCAGCGCAGTTGATCAGCATCGTGTCGTTACCTTGATAACAGCGGCGGACAGGCCGCGGCCGCATGGGCGCGCAGCGTGTCCGGGTACGGTGAAGGGAGCGGCCATCATGTTACGGATTCTTCGTGCGGAATGGGCATCGAAATTTCCTCACGCCGGTTATCGGCTCGCGGGCTCACTTCGGCACACGGTGCAGCTCGATGCGGTGTTCCGCGTTGAACGTGACACTCGCATGATTCGTGTAGTGTCCGGTGACCATGAACTGCATCTCGATGACGGGATCGAATTGCGTCGACACGGCAATCCGGTGCATGCCGGGGCTGAGATAGAAGATCACCCGCTCGCCATTCATCAGGTCGGTGACCTGCTCGCCGTCGACATACACGAGCGCATCGCGAAAGCGGATCACGACGTCGCCCGAACGCTCGCGCCGGACGTCGACCGCGATCTTGCCGGCTTCTGGTTCCGTGTAGCCAGGCTTGACGATGCGGGCGACCGGCACGTCCTTGTATGGCACGGGTCCGGCAGGCTCCGACGCGCAGCCTGTCAGGGCGGCGAAGCACACCACGAGCGCCGCGCCCGCGGCAAATTTCCCTGCAACCGGCAAACGCAACGGCATGTCGGTCCCCCCTTGTCTTCGTTTCGCGGTCTGCTAATTGCAAGCTGCCATGAGTGTAGCGCCTGTTGTGCGCCGTCCGATCGACGTCCATGATACCTGCGGGGCCTGTGCTGCAGGCAGGCAAGCCGCGCAACCCCGGGGGGCGGGAGCGGCCGCGTCTGGCCCCTTGCGCGGCCCCGGCTTTCTGGTCATGATCGCTGCATGCCTGCCGACGCGGCGCGAGCGTCGTGTAAGGCAGCCCTGCACCGACCGCACCAATTTGCATGGGACCCGGGTAAGTGCTTTGCATTGGACCGGAGTAACGCGCTGTCGGGCTGGAGCAAGCGCTAAAGCGCCCACTCCCGCCGACACATGAACGCCGGTCGACAGCTAAAGTGTCAACCCGGATCGACAGGAGACTGCGATGTGGTATTTCACCTGGATTCTCGGCATCGGCGTTGCGTTGGGCTTTGGGATCATCAACGTGATGTGGCTGGAGGCGAACGGCACGTTCGCGCGTGACAGCGACAGCAGCAGTGGCGGCAGCAAGGACGCGACCGGCCTGGATCCGCGCCTGTGACGCATCTGGTTTTTTTCTGCGGCCACGCGGGCACCGGCAAGACGACGCTCGCGAAACGCCTGATCCGGCCGCTGGCGCAGGCCACAGGCGTCGCCTTCTGCCTGCTCGACAAGGACACGCTTTACGGTGGCTATAGCGCAGCCGCGATCGGCGCGCTGACCGGCGATCCGAACGACCGCGACAGTCCGCTCTTTCTGCAGCATCTGCGCGACCCCGAGTACCGGGGGCTCATCGATACCGCTTGTGAAAATCTGGAACAGGGAATCAGCGCGCTCGTGATCGGGCCGCTGACGCGCGAAATTCGCGACCGGCGTCTGTTCGACCGTGCGTGGCTGGGTGTGACGAACAATGTCCAGATTCGCGTCGTATGGGTCTATACATCGGAAGAGACGGCGCACCAGCGCATCCTCGCGCGCAACAACCCGAACGACGCGTACAAGCTCGCGCACTGGGACGAATACCGGCAACGCCGTTTCGTCCCGAATGCGGACCTGTCGAAAGAACTGCTGATGTTCGACAACACGGCGCCGCAGCGCGCCGATTACGACGCGCTGCTCGCGCGCATCGTCGGCGCGCCTTCGGCTGGCGAGCCGGATGTGATCCTGCCGCCCGTGCCGGTCTGAACTGCGTCAGCGGCCGGCACGCGGCATGGCGTGAACCGCCTGAACCGCCTACACGGTCGCCGTCGATTCGTGCAGCGCCTGACCTTCGTAGAGTTGCCCGAACCGGTTGCCGAGAAAGTCGCGCAGCGACACCTGCTCCTGGCGGATAAAGCCCTTTTGCGGCAGCTTCTGCTCGCGGAACAGATCGAGCACCGCGCACATCGCACCCGCAGTCGTGATCTCGATCGCGCTCATCGGCACGCCGCATACGGTCTTCGCGAAGATCTTGCGCGTGAAGACCTCCTGCACCAGCTGGCCGTCGCGCGTGCCCGTTACGGTGATGAAGATCAGCACGACGTCCTGCGCCGTTGCCGGCACCGAACGGCGCATGATCGTCTTGAGCGTGTCGCGGTCGGTTGCGAGGCGCAGATCTTCGAGCAGGAACTGCATCAGGTCGCGGTGGCCCGGATAACGCACCGACTTGTAGTCGAGCGTTTCGACGCGGCCCGACAGCGTTTCGCACAGCGTGCCGAGGCCGCCCGATGTGTTGAACGCTTCGTATTCGGTGCCGTCGAGCGAGAAATGCTCGAGACCTTCGAGCGGCTGGACCCATTGCGTGCGGCTGTCGCGGATCGCCTCGCACGGCTGGCAATACTCGTTGATCAGGCCGTCGACGCTCCACGTCAGGTTGTACTTGAGCGCGTTGGTCGGGAACTCGGGCAGCGCGCCGACGCGCATCTTGACGTCGCGGATTTCCGTGAAGCGGTTGGCCAGTTCGTGCGCCGCGATGCCGATGAAGCCCGGCGCGAGGCCGCATTGCGGCATGAACGCGTGATCGGAGTCGTCGGCGATCGCGCGGATCGCGTGCGTGGCGCGCACGTCTTCGGTCAGGTCGAAATAATGGACGCCCGCCCCCTTCGCCGCAGCCGCGACGTTCACGGCGAGGTAGTACGGCAGCGCGTTGACGAGCGCATCGAAGCCCTGCACGGCGGCGCGCAGTGCGGCGGCATCGCCGGAATCGACGCGGCGGGTCGGGATGCCCTGCTCGGCGAGCTTGTCGAGCGCCTGCTGCTCGCGATCGAACGCGACGACTTCGTAGTCGCCGGTTTCACGCAGCATGTGAGCAATGGTGTGACCGATAAGCCCTGCGCCAACGATGGCAACTTTCATGCGCTTCTCCTTGTTCTGTGTGTGAATTCCGCTTTCGGCCGAAGGCTGCAAAGGGGCGCTGCAACTGAAGCAGCACGCCATGCGCCGAACCGTTGCGACACAGTTTATGGAGAGGCCAGTACGAAAAACAGATGCAAAATGCTGCGTTATGACGGACGGTTTCGTCTAAATGACGAAAAAATAATTCGATTCGACGAAAACACGTTAAAACGGTGTAAAAACCACCTGGAGACGGCCGGCACGCAGCGTTAGCTGCCCCCCATGCCGCGATCGATCTTGCGCGCGAGGATGATCGACGTCGTGGTGCGCTCGACGCCTTCGAGGCCGCCGATCTGGTCAAGCAGATCGTTGAGCCGGTCGGGCGAATCGGCCCGCAGCCACGCGACGTAATCGAATTCGCCGCTCACCGCGCACAGCAGCTGGACTTCGGGCATGCGTCCGAGCCGCTTCTGCACGTCCTGCCCGTACCTCGGCGCGATGATGATGCCGACGTAAGCGTAGATGCTTGCATCGAGCACGTCCTGCCCGAGTCTCACGCTGTAGCCTGCGATCACGTTCGTTTTTTCGAGCCGCGCGATCCGCGCGATCACGGTCGTACGCGCGACGCCGAGCTGGCGCGCGAGATTCGCCACGCTTTCGCGGGCGTTCTCCTGCAAAAGGGCGACGAGGTTTCGGTCAAGGTCGTCGAGCTGGTCGAGGCGCGGTGGTCTCATCGATGGGGGCGGTCACGTTGAAGGAATGCGTCGGTGCCGGCAGGCACGACGCCATGCGTGGATTATCGCCTGCCGTCGTGCAATGTCATGCACGGTGTTCACGCCAGACGCACGTCGAACTCACGCCCCGAACCGCTCGACGACGAAGTCGATGAACGTCGTCAGCTTCGGCGTGGCGCGCTGGTCGCGTGCGTAAATCAGATGCACGGGCGCGCCGTCGGGCAGATAGTCGTCGAGTACCGGCACGAGCTGTCCGCTATCGATCTCTCTTGCGAGCAGCGCCTCGGGTTGCATCACGAGACCAAAGCCGCGCAACGCCGCGACCTTCAGCGCCTGGCCGTTGTTCGCGCGAAAGCGTCCTGCGCGCAGTGAGTTCGCGCACGCGGTTTCGCCGTCGAGCCGCCATTGCCCTTCCCGCCCCCAGTGCAGAAAACCGAGGCATTCATGGCGTTCGAGATCGGCCGGCGTGCGCGGCGTGCCCATGCGTGCGAGATAGTCCGGCGAAGCGCACGCCCGCATCCGGTAAGGCTTGAGCGGCCGCGCGACAAAACCCGAATCCGGCAGTTCGCCGATGCGGATCGCCGCATCGAAACCCTCGTCGACGAGATCGACAATCCGGTTCGACAGATCGAGTTCGAGACTGACTTCGGGCCACGCGCCGAGATAGTCGGTCATCGCGGGCGAGAACACTTCGACGCCGTAGGTCAGCGGCGCAGTGACCTTCAGCACGCCGCGCGGTGTGGCCACCATTGCCTCGGCGAGCGATTCCGCCGCCCGCACTTCCGCGAGAATCCGCCGGCACTGTTCGTAGTATTGACGGCCGATCTCGGTCAGGCTCTGGCGGCGCGTGGTGCGCGTGAGGAGCCGCGTGGCGAGCCGCGTTTCCAGCGCACGGATGTGCTTGCCGACCATCGCCGACGAAATGTCGAAGCGCTCAGCCGCGGCCGTCAGGCTCCCCGCCTCGACGACCGCCACGAAGATCTCCATGCTGACGAATTTGTCCACCTGCTATTTCCTGTTCGTTTCGGTTGTAAGGAGTTGTGGCAAAGCGGCCTGATGTCACGGATATCGTGATACTAATAGCGCCCACGGTGAAGCGCGCATGAACCTGCGAAGCTGGCGGCAGGTCAACCCTTCGACACACAGCGCTTCCGCCCGACACGAACAGACATCAGGAGTCTCGATGAAAAAAACTCTCGTTATTCTCGCCTCCACGCTGGCGATGAGCGGCGCATTTGCGCAAACCGCGGCACCGGCATCCGCCGCTGCGCCGGCGCCGGCCTCGGGCGCGGCGCGTTATGAACAGCGTGTGGAGCAGCGCATCACGTATCTGCACACGCAGCTGAAAATCACGCCGCAGCAGGAACCGCAGTGGAAGACATTCGCCGACGTCATGCGTACCAACGGCGAAACGATGTCTGGCCTCTATGAGCAACGCATGGCGAATCCGGACCGCTCCGCACTCGACGACATGAAGCAGTATTCGGCAATCGCCACCGCGCACGCGGACGGCACGAAGAAGCTGCTCGACGCGTTCGAGCCGCTTTACACGAGCCTTTCGCCGGACCAGAAGAAGCTGGCTGACACGACGTTCCGTCATCCGTCGCGCGCTGAGGGACATCACGGCGGCAAGGGCAAGAAGAAGGCCGCCCCGGCAGACGAAACCGTCAAGCCGTAAGGTTCCGGGTCTGGCGGTTCGCCGTCAGACTGGCCTCGAAAGCATCAGTAACGCCCGCGGTTTTATCGCGGGCGTTGTTGTTTCTGGCGTGCGATAAACGCGGCATGCCCGAAGCCGCAGGGTGCACGCGGGCAGTTTTCGCGCTACCCTTGCGACCCTGGAGCCCGCCTGGCGCGCCGCGTGAGCATGTCGCGCAACCCGCGCGTCCCGACCTGCCTGAACTCACGCACTACCACCCGAATTCATGATCGAACTGAAGAATATCGACCTGCGCACCGATCCGGCTGCGCAACGCTACGTCAAGGACGAGACCGTCAGCGTCGAATTTGCGCCGGGCGACGGCGAGTTGATGAGCCTCGAAGGCCCGAACCGCTACACCCGGGGCGATGCGCTCATTACCGGTTCGACGGGCGACCGCTGGGTGGTCTCGCGGGAGCGCTTCGATGCGAAGTACCTGCCCGCCGACGCGGCGCATGCGCACGGCCAAGCCGGACCGTATCGGAACCGGCCAGCCGTCGTGCTGGCGAAACAGATGGATGCGCCGTTCTCGATGGCACGCTCGGCGGCGGGCGGCGACGTGCTGCACGGCACCGCTGGCGACTGGATCATGCAATATGCGCCGGGCGACTACGGCGTCGTTCAGGCCGCCCGCTTCGCGAAGGTGTACCGCCGGGCGGATTGAACCTGGCGGCAACGCTCGCGCCCGGCAACGCAGCCGGACTACGCGAACTCGTCGCCGAGATCGACGGTGACCTCACGCGGCACGGCCTCGCCGTTCGCGTACATTTCCTCGAGCGAGCCGAGCGTCGCTTCCACATACGCTCGCAACACCGCGAAGCTGCGGTCGCGCAGGCGCGCCGGCGTCGCCCGAAAGCGCGCGAGTGCGGCCGGCGTGATCACGACGCTCATTGTGATGCGCCGCGCCGTCGAACCGAAGCGCATCGCGACCCAGAGAACAGTCAGGACCGGCGTGCCGTCGTCGGCGGGACGCTCGACGAACTGGGTCTGCTCGGGGAACAGGTCGCTGATGACACGCGCCAGTTGCTCGAAATCGGGGCTCGCGCAGTCGTATTGCCTCGCTTCCATCGTCATCGTTATTGGCTGGAGGTTTCAGTTGATTGAACAGGGCGCGACGGGCGACGGAACAGCTTGACCAGCATGGCCGCCACGCCGAGCGCCACGACCACGTAGATGCCATCGACCGCAACGAGCGGCAACAGACGCGCCTGGAACAGCGCCGCCGGCAGATCGACCGCCGCGTGCGCGACGATCGCGAGCGGCAGAATCCACTTCCACCCTGCCCGCACGCCGCGCCACATCAGTACCGACAACGCAATCTGGAACACGAGCGCCGCCACGCGTTCGACCGCGAAAATGCCGGCCGTCGCGGGCGACAGGCCCGCGAGAACCAGATGGATGCGCATCATCGATTCGGCCGGCACGTTCGACAGATGCAGAGCGAGTTCGCCGCGGTTTTCGAAGATGGCGAACACGATCCACTGAATCTGCACCAGCACGCCGACGAGCCACGCTTCAGCGCCGCCGTGACCGATCCCGTACGAGAGCGCGGTGCCATTCGTGCGGGCGGATGGCGAGCCGTTCTTCAACGCACGTTTGAGCAGGAGACGCATCGCGATGAAGCGCCCGGTTTCCTCGCAGATGCCGGCAGCGAACGCGCCGTAGATCACGAACGACACCGGGTTCGCCAGCAGCGTCGCCGTGGCCTCGTTCTGCTGCAGCACGAATGCGTTCAGCGCGCGCTCGACCACCATCGCGAAGAATGCGAATGCGGCGATGCCCGCGATCGCGTCACGGCGGTCGAGCGCAAGCGGCGTGCGGTAACGGCGATACAGCAGGATGGGCAAAGCAGCGACGAAGAGCGTCGCGAGCGCAAGACACGTGAGGGTGAGCGGTGCTACGACCATGAGCTTCCTTGCAGCAACCGGCGCGCACACTACGCGCCGCAGACCGCGTGATCTTAACTGATATCACTGCAACCTCAGGTTGCGGCGATCACGTGCGTCCCGTGTCGACCCGGGGCCGTCGTTTCCGCGAAGCAATACGAATGACCGAAGTCCGTCTTACATGCGACGGCGCGCCGGGCGCGTAGCGCCTGACGCGCGTCGGTCACAACGGGCTGGCATCTACCCGACCCGGCGCGGGGAAAGCCCCCTCCGCTCCCAGCGCCGACAATCAATCTACTCGACAGACAGCTTTCGCTTCGGCGTATGCGTACGTTGCCGCGTCTCCCACCCTTCGGCCAGACCCACATCCGCGTCTGACGCGGGCAGCATGGGAACCGCGCGGAGCAGGTCGGACGCACGTTCTGCGAGCATGATCGTCGGCGCGTTCAGATTGCCATTGGGTTCGGTCGGGAATACGGACGAGTCGATCACTCGCAAACCCTCCATGCCACGCACCCGCAACGCGGAATCGACCACCGCCATGTCATCTTCCCCCATGCGGCACGAACCACACGGATGCATGGTGCTTTCCAGGTTTGCCCGGACAAATGCGTCGATTTGCTCGTCCGTTTGCACGTGCGCCCCGGGAGCGAGTTCGGCATCGCGAAAGCGGTCCATTGCAGGCTGACCGATGATTTCTCTCGTCAACCGCACGCAGCGTCGGAAGCCCTCGCGGTCCTCTTCCCGGTCCAGATAGTTGAAGCGGATTTCCGGATGCGTATAAGGATCGGCCGATACCGACCGCACGTAACCGCGGCTCTTCGGTTTGTTCGGTCCGGTCAGTACCATGAAACCGTGTCCCTTGAACGGCTTGTCGCCGTCGTAGCGCATGGCGGCGGGCAGGAAATGGAATTGAATGTCAGGCCAGCGCAACCCCGCTTCGGAGCGGATGAATCCACCGGCCTCAAAATGGTTGCTGGCCCCCAGACCATCCTTGAACAACAGCCATCGCAGCCCGATCATGAACTTGCTGAACGGGTCCATTTTCGCATTGAGTGTAACGGGCTCCTTGCAGGCGTACTGAATATAGATTTCCGCATGATCCTGCAGGTTCTCGCCCACGCCGGGTAAATGATGCCTGACCTCGATCCCCGCCTTGCGGAGTACCTCGCCGGGCCCGATTCCGGAGCGTTGCAGCAGATGAGGCGAACCAATCGGGCCGGAGGCGATCAATACTTCGGCGCGGCATCGCGCGACGTGCGTGCTTCCGCCCTGATCGTACTCGACTCCAACGGCGCGCTTACCTTCGAGAATCACGCGGCGCGTCATCGCATTCGTCACCACAGTCAGATTGGGCCGCTTCATCGCCGGGCGCAAGTAGGCGTTGGCGGTGGACCAGCGCACGCCATCCTTGACCGTCATATGCATTGCGCCAAAGCCTTCCTGCATATGACCGTTGCAGTCTTCCGTCTTGATGTATCCGGCCTCCGCCCCCGCCTCGATCCAGGCGCCGTACAGCGGATTTGCCATGTTGTTGCCGTTGTTGGTGCTCAGCGGACCTTCTGCGCCCCGATATGCATCGCCGCCAAACTTGTAACTTTCCGCGCGCCGGAAATACGGCAGGCAGTTGCGATAGCCCCAGCCGCGAGCGCCCAGCTCCTCCCATTCATCGAAGTCGCACGCGTGGCCGCGAATATAGACAAGACCGTTGATCGAGGACGATCCACCCAGCACCTTGCCGCGCGGGCAATGCAACTGGCGGCCATTCAGATGCGCTTCGGGAGCCGTCTGATAGCGCCAGTTGTACTTCGACGTATTCATGGGCATTGAAAACGCGCTCGGCATCTGAATGATGACGCTGCGATCGCTGCCGCCGAATTCCAGCACCAGAACGCGGACCGCCGGGTCCTCGGTAAGCCGGTTGGCCAGTACACACCCGGCCGATCCAGCGCCCACTATGATGTAATCGAATTGCTCGGTAGCCATGATATTTGCCTGCTTCGTAGATCTTGACGGGGTCGTCTGTGGTTCAGTAGCGACCTTTGTCGCCGGTGGTGTATTGCGGTGAGGTCTTCTCGATGGAAGCAATGACGGACGCTTCGTGCTTCAGATCGAGTGAGCGCGACAATGCGTAGTAAGCCAGGCCCGAGACGAACAAACCGACCAGCCACGCCAGATCGACGCCGCCCATCGCACGGGAAAGCGGCCCGATATACACCTCGTTGGTGCCGTCGAGCACGCAGAAGAACGGAATCATCGAAACGAAACCGATCACGTACGCAATCAGACCGCGCGCGCCCCACTTTCCGTAGAGGTTGTTGTCAGGCAGGAAGAAGTGCGGAATGGCATAGCGACCCTTGCGAACGAAAAAGTAGTCCGTCAGATTGACCGCGGTCCAGGGCACCAGAAAATACAGCATCACCACCAGGTAAATGTTCAGGACGGAAAGTCCCTTACCCGACGTATAAATGCTGAGGGCCACGCCGAGCTGAAGGACCACCACAAAGAGAATCGCCAGAATGCGGGTCCGGGGAGTCGTCTTGACTTTGCGGAACGAATCGACTGCCGTGATAGTCGTCAGTTTTGCGCTATAGATGTTCATCGCGATGACCGGCAGAAAAGCCAGAATCGTGACGCCGACCACAACGCTTCCCATCCCCGGTGCGAGGTCGCTGCCCACCTGATTCAGCGCGACCAGTACATCGGTCGCATGCAGATGGTCCGCGAGCCAGCCGCCAATCGCGATCATCCACGCGCCTGACAGCGATGCGCCGAGGAACACCGCCGCAATCAGTTTGCCGGCTGGCGTATTTTTCGGCAGGTAACGCGAGTAGTCGGATACATAGGGTGCGTAGGCGATGTTGTAGCTGGCGGCGGCCGCGAATTGCGCAATGAAAGCTATCCAGCCGAAGCCCAACGGTGGCGTCGGCGTCGCGCCCGGGGCCACCGCGGCAAGCGGCACGTCATGCACCCAATGCATCAGCACAGCCACCGTGACGAGTCCGTAAAGAGGCAGCGACAGATACAGCGCCCATTTGAAACTCCGGTGCATCCAGTCGTGGCCGAGAATCGCCAGAATGGAAGCCGGCAAGGTCACCGCCAGCGCCACCTTGACGGGGTCCCAGTTGAACAGTGCTTTGAGGCCCTGCATCATCAGCACGAGGTTGACGATGTTGAATCCCGCAAACACGAATAGCGTTGCCAGCAGAACGACGATGACCCCGCGATAGCCGAACTGCGCTCTCGACTGAATCATCTGCGGCAAACCCAGATGAGGACCTTGCGATCCATGAAAGGCCATGAACAGGGTACCGAACATGATGCCCAGCGTGCCGGCAATCGTGGTCCACAGCGCGCTCAGTCCAATGCTGGGACCCACAAAGCCAATGGTCATGGTAAAGAAAGTGAAATTACCCAGAAACCAGAAGGGTCCTTGCCTGGACAACCTGTCTGTTCGTTCGTTATCCGGAATAAAGTCAATCGAATGGCCTTCAATGGCGCCGTGTTCAACCCCGGTTACGGTGTCTTTTACTGTTTCGTCTGCTACTTGCATCATGTACCCCTGACTGGAATGAGAGGTTGATGGAATGAAGATAGAGCGGTCATGTGCGCCAGCTGCAGCACCGGCCCGTCACGTAGCCCCTGGCTCACGTTCGTTTCGGGCGCCACCGGCGGATTGACGGCTCAGTGCAGCGTGATCCAGACCGCTTTGCTCTCCATCAGATGATCGAGTTGTTCGGGGCCGAGGTCTTTGCCGAAGCCGGATTCCTTGAATCCACCAAATGGCATCGACGGGTCGATGGTGCTGTGCGCATTGACGTAGACCGTGCCGGCGCGCAGTTGTGGAATCAGCCTGTGCACACGGTTCAGGTCGTTGGAGTAGATCGCAGCGGCGAGACCATATGGCGAGTCATTTGCCAGCGACAACGCATCGTTTAAATCGTCAAAGGGTGTGGTCACCAGTACCGGACCGAAGATTTCTTCGCGGACTATTTTCATTTCGCTGCGGCAATGCGCAAAGATGGTCGGCTCGACGAAGTAGCCTTGCCGATCCAGCGCATGACCGCCATGCACGACTTCCGCGCCTTCGCGCCGTCCGGCTTCAATATAGGATTCGACGCGATCCTTCTGGAGCGCGGAAACGAGCGGACTGATAAAGCAGTCCCGATCGAGGCCGGGCGCGATCTTCATCGTGCGCGTATGTTCGATCAGCGCGCCAATGAACCTGTCGTGAATGCCGCGCTGGATGTAGACCCGCGCACCCGCATCGCACACCTGTCCGGAATTGAAAAAGATGCCATTCGCTACGGCTTGCGCGGCCGCTTCGATGTCGGCGTCCTCCAGCACCAGCACCGGCGATTTGCCGCCCAGTTCGAGTGTGACGCGTTTGATGCCGTCTACGGCCGTATGCCCGACAGTGCGGCCCACTTCGGTGGAACCCGTGAACGTGATCTTGTCGATACCAGGGTGGGCAGCCATCGCCGCGCCAATTTCGCGCCCTCGCCCCGTGATGACGTTGACGACGCCGTCGGGGATCCCGGCCTCATGCACCAGCTCGGCGAAGCGCAGCGTAGACAGCGATGTAAGTTCAGCCGGCTTGATGACGGTCGTGCAGCCGGTGGCAAGCGCGGCCGCTACCTTCCACGCCATGGTTTGCAGCGGGAAGTTCCACGGCACGATCACGCCGACGACGCCAATCGGTTCTTTGCGGGTGTAGGCAACGTAATCGCCAGGCAGAGAGGGCTCGACCGTGCGGCCGTGGAGCTTCGACGCCCAACCGGCAAAATAACGAAAGGTGTCGATCGTGCCTTGCACGTCGACGTCACGCGCATTGGCAACGGATTTGCCTACGTCGATCGATTCGATCTCGGCCAGCTCCGTTGCGTTCGCTTCGATCAGATCGGCAAGGCGATGGAGCAGCCGTTCGCGCTCAAGGGGTTTGAGCCTTCGCCACGGTCCACCGTCGAACTGCCTGCGGGCCGCTTCGACCGCGCGATCCAGATCGGCGGTCGTGCCGAGGGGAATGTGCGTGATGACACCCGCGGTGGACGGTTCGAGCACCGCGAGGGACTCCCGGTCGCCTTGCGGAACCCAGGTACCCCCAATAAACATCCTCTGCGGCCTGGTCAGAAAGCGTTGCGTCTCTTCCCGGATGCCGAACTTCTCCAGGTAATTTTGTACAACTTTATCCATCATTGTCTCCTGTGTTACGGATTAACTGGTACGCGGCCTCTGTTGGGCCGGTTTCGTGCTTATGGATGCGCCTGAACCTGACCATCGATATAAACGCGGCTTGTGGCGGCGCGGCGTTTTGAGAGACTATGGACGACACGGCCACGGGCAAAAATCACGTGGATCAGATGTTCATATCGGAAATATCGAAGCAAAAGGCGCAAAGGGAGCGACGACGGTGATCCAGTTGCAGGACGTGGACCTCAAGCTGCTAAGGGTTTTCATGACGGTGGTGCGGTGTGGGGGGTTTTCCGCCGCCCAGGCGACCCTGAACGTCAGTCAGTCGACCATCAGCGAACAGATGACGACGCTCGAAACGCGCCTGGGGCTCAAGCTTTGCGAGCGCGGGCGCAGCGGGTTCCGTCTCACCGAACACGGCGTGGCGACTTACGAGGCGGCGCAGCGGCTGCAACTGGCGGTAGAGAACTTCTGTGTGGATACCGATGCACTCAAAAAGTACGTCTCAGGCAGGCTATACCTCGGCATCATCGACAACACCGTGACCGACTCGGCGTCACCTCTGCCGCAGGCACTGCAGGCTTTCGTATCGAGGGGGCATGACGTGCATCTGGATGTCTACGTCGGCACGCCCGCCGAGCTGGAGGAACGTGTGCTCGATGGTCGTCTGCACATTGCAGTCGGGCATTTTCCGCTACACGTACCCGGGCTCACCTACACCGATCTCTATTGCGAACCGGACGGCCTTTATTGCGGGAGCAGTCATGCGCTCGCAGGCATGTCGCCCGACGACGCGGCGCTGGAACAGGCGATTGCCTCGAGCCGGGTTGTCGCGCGCGGCTATCTTCAGCAGCACGACCTGCGAATGCTCAGTGTCAGCAAGGCAGCAGCGACCGTAGACAACATCGAAGCGCAGGCCATTCTCATTCTGTCGGGCGCGTACATCGGGTTTTTGCCAATTCACTATGCTGCCCGATGGCTCGCGCGCGGCGAAATGCATCAGATATGCCCGGCACAGTTCGGCTCGCAGTCGCCATTTTGCGCGATCACGAAGCGCGCCACGGTGCCCCCCACTATCCTCCAGGTATTCATGACGGACTTGATGGAAAGCTACCGTCTGGCCCAGCAGACGGCGCACACGGCGTGAGATTGCGAAGCGCTACCGCCCGGTGAGCGTGACAGGGACGACGGCAAGATGCCTCACGTACCCCACTTTTCCGGTCCCGGGCATTACGTGAGACGTCTGGACTTTCAGCTTGTCGCGCGACTGTAGACCAAAATAGAAGTATCACCGCTTCGCAAGTAAAAGTGTCACGTCCGGGGTCCTCGTAGTGGTTATCAGAAAATCCATGTCCCCCTCAATAGCCTGACTCATGGGAGGCAAAATTCTCACCGGCTTGCCCCGACAAAGGCGTCACCGTGATTGCCGTTCGAATCGCACGAGGCCGTTGGGCCCTCGTCACTATCGATCGACCCTCGGCGCATCGTCCGGGTGCGCAGAAGCACTGGAGCCGTCGACCATCGCGGCGAGCGACACGGCATGCAACTGCCGGGAGATTCGAATGGATACTCACGGGCGGAGTAGACGAGGCGAACGTGTGTGGTTCGTTGACTGACGCGGCGCACGGGCAAACAAGTACGTAGACCGCAAAGCGACACCGACGCGCGCGACAGCGTGTGTCGGTGTCCAGGGCGAACCAATCTGCTTTTGTTCAGCGTCGCAAGCTAATGGAGCTTGATGGCGGGACTGATACGGCTTCGCAACCAGTGACTCGCAGTATCAAGCGCCATCCGGGTAAAGCCGGTGAGAACCAGTAGATGCTTCCGGTACAGCATCTTATACATCACGCTCGCGGCCCAGCCCTCGACGAAGACCGTTCGAGACATAACACCGCTGGCAAGATGGCCGACTGCACCATTCCGGCCAAACGACAGTAGCGTACCCAAGTCCCGGTATGTGAACGCAGGAATCGGACGACCACGGATGTCCTGCATCAGGGCGTTACTCAGGAACACGGCCTGTTGATGAGCAACCTGCGCCCGCGGGGGTAGAAATCCGCCGTTTGACGACGCGGGGCACGCAGCACAATCGCCCATCGCGAAGACATTGGGATCGGTCTGCGTCTGCAGCGTGGCACTCACCATCACCTGGCCCAGTCCGTTCAATGCCAGTCCGTCCAGCGCCTTGAGCACAGGCGGTCCAGCCACGCCCGCGGCCCAAATCGTAATGTCGCCAGGTAATTGCTCTCCCGCCCCCGTCACAATGGCGTTCGCCTGAACTTCGGCCACGCGAGTACCCGTAAGGACATCAACCTGCAATCGCGCAAGATGCTCCTGTGCCCGCGCGGACATCCGCTCAGAAAGAGCCGGAAGCACACGAGGGCCGCTTTCTATCAACCGGATACGGATGTCTCGCACAGGATCCAGCGCGTGCAGCCGATAGTCGCTCAAAAGCCGTACAGTACTGCGCAGCGCTGCTGCAAGCTCCACCCCAGTGGCACCTGCGCCAATGACGTTGATGCTGACGGTCGCGTCGCCTTGCCGCCCGCGAGACACGCGTACATGGTTCGCCCGCACACAAGCGCCAAGTAGCTTTCGCCTGAACTGTTCGGCCTGGACGACGTTCTCCAGACTCAACGCGTGCTGTTCGGCTCCGGGAACACCGAAAAAGTTGGTCACGCTTCCGAGCGAGAGCACCAGACGGTCAAAATGCAGGACACGGCGAGGAACCACTTCGTGCCCGTCCACGTCGGCGGTCGCCCCGACCATGACAAGGCGTTGCGCCCGGTCAACTTGCTCCAACTCACCCTGCTCAAAATGGAAGTTGTTCCACTTAGCCTGAGCTGCGTATTCGATCTGATGACTGGCCGGATCGATTTGTCCGGAGGCGGCCTCATGCAGCAGTGGTTTCCAGAAATGGGTTGGCGAGCGGTCCACCAGAATGATCCTGGCAAGCCCGTCCCTACCGACGGTGTTTCCGAGCCGCGTGGCAAGTTCCAGACCGCCTGCACCGCCGCCGACGATCACAATGCGATGCGGTGCTGCCTGGCTGGACGGGCGGTTGTGGTTGTCAATTTTCATGATCGGGTTTCCTGTGGCCGGGTGGTGCGTCTCGCCGACTACGCTCCACAACGTGCGTTCATTGTTGCGAGAGCCGCCTTCGAATCTCGCGCGAACCAGGCAAGTCTGCGGGTCGGTCGGCTGGCGGTGACTGTATAAGACATATCCTCCAGATGGACGCAGGTCGGTATGCCGAAGCGCTCTGCCTCGCTCCGTTCAGGTTCACTACTGGCGCAGGCAACGGCACACTCACACGGAACACCGAGAGTGCGGAGGGCCACGTCGTACGGGTGCAGCCTCGTCCCGTTGGAAAACGGCTGATCTCCAGACACCACCGCAGAAAAATAGTCCAGGCACGCCGCTCCAAACTGTTCCTCGAGAACCGCGTGGAGTCGCTCCGCAGGCAAGGCGGTGACAAGACCCAGACGGTATCCCTCGACCTCGGCAGAATGCAGCAAACGCGCAATCGCGCTCCGTTGGTCCACCGATTCCTTCGAAACGGGAGCCGCTTCGAATCGCTCCAGGGCCGCGTCCAGCCTCATTACGATGGCTTCAATAGTCATAACCTTCTTACCTCAGTGAGAATGCGTCGCGACGAGTTGGTTGCCGACGTCATGGCCGAACGATATAGTCGCGACAAGGACGATACAATTTAATGTTTTTACTTGATATATAAGCTTTCACTAATGTTAAAGACTGCAACGTTTCGTCAGCTGAAAGCGCTGGACATGGTCTCCAAGCTGGGCAGCATCTCTCGCGCGGCGGAGGAACTGCACCTCACCCAGCCGGCGATTTCCCTTCAGATTCGATTGCTGGAAGAAGCCGCAGGTGCACCACTCGTGCAGCGGGTCGGGCGTGGTGTCCAGCTCACCGCCGCGGGCGATCTTCTTGCGCGATACGCGTTGGAGATTCTCGACCTGTGGAATGAAGGAGTAGACGAAGTCGCCGCGCTGCGGGGCGAGCTCGGGGGCACCCTGCGGATCGGAGCAATCACAACCGCCGAATACCTTATTCCGCCACTGCTCGTTCAATTCACTGAGCAGCGACCACACGTGAAGGTGACCTTCAAGGTCGGCAATCGGGATGACATCATCCGGATGCTTGCGACGCACGAGATCGATCTGGCTGTAATGGGAAGTCCCCCGCGAGAGTTACGAACAGTTGCCACGGCCTTCGCAAAGCACCCGATGGCGTTCGTTGCTTCTCCGTCGCACCCGCTGATGCAGCACAGGCGACTTTCACTTAAGGACCTCGAGTCGGCAAATCTACTGGTGCGGGAGCGTGGCGCTGGCACTCGCGCCACCGTCGAAAGTCTCTTCAAGAATGACGGCCGCACGCTTCATATCGGCTCGGAGCTATCGAGCAACGAAGCAATCAAGCAAATGGTGGAAGCCGGTCTAGGCATCGCCTTCCTGTCATTGCACGCTTGCGCGCTCGAGTTCCAGGCAGGACTTTTGGCACTGCTTCCGTTGTCCGGCAATCCGGTCGAAAAAGACTGGTATGTGATGCATACGTCCGATAAGCGCCTTCCGCAGGTTGCCGCGCTGTTTCGCGATTTTCTCGTCGAGCGCGGAGCGTCGGCGGCGTCGGCACGGCGACCGTCCGAGTTGACTGAGGCGAAGCGAGGCCGCCGCGCCTCCGCGCCGGCTGATCCGAATCAGACACGGGGCCGAGCACGAACGCTACATGGCGAGCGTTGATGCATATCAATCTGTCAATGCGAAGGGCGCCGCTTCATCGACTTCGCAAGCGGGATCGCCGTCAACAATGCAGGTCACCGCCATCCGAAGATCGTGGCGGCAATCCGCAAACAGCTCGACGAGGGCTTTATCCATTCCGCGTACCAGATCGTCCCGTATGCGTCATACGTCGAACTCGCAGAGAAGATCAATCGCTTCGCACCCGGCTCGCGGCCGAAGAAAACCGCGGTCTTTACGACGGGTGCCGAAGCCGTTGAAAACGCGATCAAGAGCGCCCGCGCAGCGACCGGCCGTTCGGGTGTTATCGCCTTCAACAGTGGATTCCACGGCCGCACAATGATGGGCATGGCGCTGACCGGCAAGGTCGCTCCGTACAAGATCGGCTTTGGGCCGTTCCCGGGCGAGACCTGTCACGCGCCATATCCGTGTGAATTGCACGGCATCAGCGTTGAAGATGCGTTGGACGGTATTGCGCCAGCGCTTTAAAGTCGACATCGATCCGCTGCGTGTCGCCGCCTTCATCTTCGAGCCGGTGCAAGGCGAGCGCGGGTTCTACATGGCACCCACGGAATTCGTGCGCGGGCTGCGTGCCCTTTGCGACCAGTACGGCATCCTGCTGATTGCCGACGAAATCCAGACTGGCTTTGCGCGTACGGGCGAGCTGTTCGCGATGCAGCACTACGACGTCGAAGCTGACCTGATGACGATCGCGAAGAGTCTCGCGGGCGGCATGCCACTGTCAGGCGTAGTCGGGCGCGCCGACCTGATGGACGCTGCGCAACCGGGCGGTCTCGGCGGCACCTATGCGGGTAACCCGCTCGCAATTGCCGCAGCATGCGCGGTTCTCGACGTAATCGCGGAAGAAGATCTCCCGGCGCGTGCGATCAACCTTGGCACGCAACTGAAGGAGCGACTTGCCAGCATTCAGGCAAGGTTGCCGCAACTCGCCGAAGTACGCGGTCCGGGCAGCATGGTCGCGGCCGGGTCCGTCGACCAGAAGACCGGCGCACCTGACCCGGTGTTCAACGGCGCGTCGGCCCGATGTTTCGAGGTTCTGACGGTGACACATTTAATGCGGCCCACGGCGGCGCAGTGCCGAAGTGGCCCGGGTCGTGAAGGCCTTTTGCCACCCGATGCGACTGGGGGCCAGGACGTCAGCCGCGCCGCGCGAAGCGCCAGACAATTAACGGGAAAGGTGTCGTTTGACTTTGCGTTGATGCATCACGCGGCCAATCGTGTTCAGCAGCAATTGCGCAGCCAGGATCGAAGTTGAACCCGAATGGTCATAGTCGGGTGCGACTTCCACGAGGTCGATGCCGATCACGTCACCCTGTTCCGCAAGGCCAGCGAACAGTTCGAGTCCTTCGTAATACAGCAGGCCGCCGTGGCTGGGCGTGCCCGTGCCGGGCGCAATCGACGGATCAAAGCCATCGATATCGATGGTCAGGTAATAGCGCACCCCCTTCGGAATGCGGTCGAGTACACCCTGGATGCCGAGACGCCGAAGGTCGCGCACCGAGATTATGTCCGAGCCCATCTCACGCGCCTGTGCATACCCTTCGCGCGCGGTAGACGACACGTTGCGGATACCGATTTGCGTCATGCCCGATACCACGCTTTTTTCCGCTGCACGCCGCAGCGGATTTCCGTGGCCATGACGCACGCCATGGCGCTCGTCGACGAAATCGAGGTGGGCGTCGATATGGACGATATGAAACGGCTCCTGACCTTCGAACGCATTGATACACGGAATGTTGATCGAGTGATCGCCTCCCATCACTACCGGCAACGCGCCTGCCGCCAGGATCTTGCGCACGCCGTATTCGATGTTGGCGTGACTCTTCTCCGTGTTGGTATGCACCATGTCCGCATCACCGATATCGACAATGCGCACTTCGTCGCTGGGCAGGTAAACGACGTCGTCCTCGAAATCGTACGCACCGCCGTGTCCGAAGGAGAACAGCGTCGACGCATCCCGAATCGAACGCGGACCAAACCGTGCGCCCGCTCGCCACTGCGTACCGCAGTCGAAGGGCGCGCCCATTACCGCGACGTCCGCGTCGAGCTTGTCCCAGTCAAGACACAGCGGAGACTTCGCGAACGTGCAGATTCCAACAAACGGCAAGTTGAGCCGGCCAGTTTCGTAGCTGTTTTCAGACATGATTGCCTTCGTCCTGTTGCTGATTCAAATATGCGAGGTGCACAGGGCGCCCGCTTCTCTGCTGTGCCGTTGTCCGTTTTGACGGGCCAGCGGTGCATCTGGAGGGAGTCTAGGCAAACAGTTTCGACAGAAAAATGCTAATAGTCCGATATACATATCGGGATTGTCCGAAGCGATTTCTGGAGGTCACCAGAGCGTGATTGTGCGTGTCACGCACGCGAGCGGGACGTTGACTTCTTCAATTTGAAAATACTTGCCGTCGTATCCTTGAAAGGGTAGCCTTGCGCTGTTCTACAACGAAGCACGGGAGAGATCGTCCATCCGCGACGACGCCGACGGAGCAACCGCCCCGGAAACTCTCAGGCAAAAGGACCGTGCAGCGAGAACATCTGGAGAGCGGCGCATGCGCGCCCACCGAAGGGGAGCTACTGCCGTCACCGGTATTGGCGAAACTCTCAGGTACATGGACAGATGGGGCATTCGTCCCGGCCAGCATCGGCCGGCAATGCTCAACGAACACTGGACCATGTCATGTCCCACATCGCCATCATTGGCGCCGGCATTACCGGCGTCACGACTGCTTACGCCCTCGCCCGTCGCGGTTACCGCGTCACCGTTCTCGAACGTCATCGCTATGCGGCAATGGAAACTTCATTTGCCAACGGCGGACAACTCTCCGCCAGTAACGCTGAGGTCTGGAATAGCCGCGCCACCGTGTTGAAAGGCCTGCGCTGGATGTTTAGCCGCAACGCCCCGCTCCTCATGAATCCGCGGCCGGATTGGCACAAGTACAGCTGGATCGGTGAGTTCCTGCGCCAGATTCCGAACTACCGCAGCAACACGATCGAAACAGTGCGACTCGCCATCGCTGCACGCCAGCATCTGTTCTCGATTGCTGAGCGGGAACAGATCGATTTCGACCTTGAGCGACGTGGCATTCTGCATTTTTATGCCACCCGTAAGGAGTTCGAGACGGCGACGAAGGTCAATGCATTGCTACGTGAAGGCGGCCTTGATCGGCGCCCTGTGACGCCTGACGAAATCCACGCCCTTGAGCCTGCGCTTCAGGGGCACTTCCACGGCGGCTTTTTCACCGAGTCGGATTCGACCGGCGACATTCACAAGTTCACCCGCGGTCTTGCGGAGGCCTGTGTGCGTCTGGGTGTCGAATTCCGCTACGACACGACCGTGCAGTCCATCTCCGAGGCCGCGGATGGGGAACTTGAAATTGCGTTCATGCGTGAAGGTCATACGGATACGGATAACTTCGACCGGCTGGTGATATGTGCGGGTGTCGGAAGCCGTGCTCTCGCCGCGTACCTGGGAGACCACGTGAACGTCTATCCGGTGAAAGGTTATTCGATCACGGTCTGTCTGGACGATACAGGAAGCCAGCAAGCCGCGCCCTGGGTCAGTCTGCTTGACGACAACGCCAAGATTGTCACCAGTCGTCTTGGCGCTGATCGCTTCCGCGTGGCGGGAACGGCGGAGCTAAACGGTATGAACCGCGACATCCGCTCAGATCGAATCCAGCCCCTCGTCAACTGGACGCGTAAGCATTTCCCGGATATGTCGACGGCGCGCGTCATTCCGTGGGCGGGCCTGCGCCCCATGCTCCCGGGCATGTTGCCCAAGGTTGGCGCCGGTCGTCGACGCAACATTTTCTACAACACCGGTCACGGGCATTTAGGGTGGACGCTCTCGGCAGCGACTGCTGAAGCTGTGACGGAGCTCGTGGTTACCAGCACGTCCAGTTTGACGGGCGCGGAGCCCGCGACAACGCGAAAAGACCTCCCGGTCAACGTCTGATAAGCGCTTCCAGACGACATCACAGACCCCGCCCCACCGCGGGGTCTCAAGATTCTGGAGTCGCGCGCTCCTTGAGCATCAATACGTGCGGGTTCTTTGCGAGCACGGGTATCAAATTCTGAAATTGCGGCCTTGATTGGCGTGCCAGAAGTCGGCTGAAAACTCGCTTGCATCGGGGCACTGTTTACCCGAGGGCCGCTCATGCCGCGAAAAGCCAGGGCTCCTGACCTGCCTCCAGACGCACATGGCATGCAACCGATCTTTAGCGATGGGCATGTGCGCGGCATGTTTACGTCGGCCTGTCTCCGCGAACCGGCAGCCCATATTGTTCCGTCGAACTGACCGTGATGGCGCGGTCCCCCTCGTGCATCGACGTCGTTGCCCGGTTAGCGTGTCGACGGGAACGTCCAGTGAGCAGCCAGGTTGCAAACGCGTCGAGCGACGTACAAAGAACCAGATAGACGAAACCGGCAAACAGAAATATCTGCACCGGATACACCATCAGACGGCTGTTCACCTGATTGGCAAGGAATGCAAATTCCGGCACACCAACGATATAGGCAAGTGACGTATCCTTGACGAGCGATACCCACTGGTTGATGAATGACGGCGCCATGATCCGGACGGCTTGCGGCAACACCACATGGCGCAGCGCCTGGGTGCGCGTAAGTCCGAGTGACAGCGCGGCCTGCAACTGTCCTTCACCCACGGCCACGATACCCGCATGCACCGAATGCGACAGATAAGCTCCGCCGATCAGCGCCAGTGCGCAGATCACGGTGGCAAGGCCAGGTACGTCGACGTGCAGCAGGACCGGCAGCAGAAAGAATGCCCAGAAGATGAGCATCAGGACAGGAATCGCGCGGAAAAAACCGATCACCGCAAGCAGGACGATGTGTACAGCGTTGCGCGTGAGCGCAAGCGCAACGCCGCCTGCGAGCCCCAGCAGCGCCGATAGCGATGCTGAAATGACGGCCATCACCGCCGTCAATGCGACACCGCCCAGCGGCCCATGCGGGAAGGTGCCGACCAGCAGGTACGGCATGTTCGACAGCAGCGGCGAAAGGTCCACGTCTATCTTCTTCCTGTAGAGGCGCTGGTGCGGCGAGTCAGCACGAGTCCGGTTTCGATCACGGCGATCGTGAGAATGTAGAGGACCGTCGCGGCACCGAAGGACTGGAAGGTCTTGAATGTTTCGGTGTCGATCTGACGCGACACATACGACAGTTCGGCCAGCCCGATCGCCATCGTCAACGACGAATTCTTCACGACGTTCATGTACTGTCCGAAGAGCGGAGGCGTCGCGATGCGTACCGCCTGCGGCAGGATCACATGAACGAACGCGCCCAATGGCGTCAAACCCAGCGCCGACGCCGCCTGGTGTTGTCCGGCGGGAACCCCGGAGAGCCCCGCGCGAAATTCCTCCCCGATGAAGGCGGTGGTATAGCAGGTCAGCCCGAACCACCCGGCGACAAACTCAAACGACGGCCAGCCGACCGACACGAGGCCGAAGTCCACCCGATGCGGCGCATTCAACCAGTTCATCGCGGTTTCGGGCAGTAGCGTCGCCACGCCGAAATACCAGAACAGGAGCTGCACGATCAGCGGTGAATTGCGGAACACCAGCACGTAAAAGGCTGCGGCCTGTCGAAGCGGCGCCGCGCGCGAGCTGCGGGCGAGCGCCAGCACAAAGCCGCAAGCCGTCGCCGAGATCATCACCAGGACTGAAAGCCCCAGCGTCATGCCAAAACCTTGCCAGAGCCAGCCCAGGTATTTCGGCGCCAGCCATCCGTTCATCGGAACCATGCAGTTTCAGGGAGCAGTCGAGCAAAAAGACAGGTCCGGCTGGCCACTGTAACGCGGCTCAGCCGGACGGCATGCAAAGCGGGAAAGAGCGGCCGGACGCTCAGCCCTTTTGCGGATCGCCAATCTTGAACAGCCTTGGCAACGGCGCACGGCTCTTCGGGCCAAACCACTGGTCGTAGATGTTTGCCGCCGTGCCGTCTGTCTCGAGGCCTTTCAGCGTGTCGTTGACGAAACTGAGCAAACGCGGCTCGCCTTTAGGCACGCCGACGCCCTCATAGTCGTTAGAAATGGTGAATGCAGGGATCTCGTATTTTTCGCGATCGGGCACGTTGGCAAGCAGCGCCACGAGCTTCGGGCCGTCCTGCGTGATGGCCTGCACGTTACCCGTGCGCAAGGCCGCAAAGGCGAACGGCGTATCGTCATACGCGACGATCGTGGCTTGTGGGAACTGCGCGCGCACCTGTTGCTCGTTGGTGGTGCCCTTGTCCGCGCCGATCCGCAAGCTGTTCAACTGCGCAGGCGTCTTCAGTACGCCCTTTTTCGCAATGAACTGCGTACCGGAGGCGAAGTAAGGCGTGCTGAAATCGACTTCCTTCTTGCGTTCGTCCGTGATCGTGAAGTTGGCAAACACGAGATCGACTTTCTTCGACGTCAGGAACGCGATGCGGTTCGCCGGGTTGGTCGGCTGGATTTCGAGCTTGACACCAAGCCTGTCGGCCACAGCCTTCGCGTAATCGACGTCGAGGCCGACAATCTGGTTGGTCTTCGGATCGACAAAGCCGAACGGCGCATTGCTGTCGAAGGTCGCCACGCGTAATACGCCGGCCTTCCTGATGTCGTCCAGCCGGTCGGCGTGGGCCGCGCCCGACACGATCAACAGCAGCCCCATGGCTGCCGGCACGAGATATTTGATTTTCATTGGATGGTCTTCCAGGGTTCGATAGCGCTGGCACTCAAGCGGTGCATGGCGAGCGCCAATGTAGCAACGGACCGTGCCTCAACGAACCAAGAAATTGTCGGGTACTAAGTGAGCACTGGAATAAAGGCGCTCCCGCCATCGATGCGCTGTTCCTCCTGCCCGGATAGAACCCGTGCCCGCGCCCTTCGTGTGACGAACGATGAAACTGGCGAAGTCCGCATCGCGGCCGTTTCAATTTTTTCGCATATCGATAGAAGAAGAATCGCTGTCGGCGATGCGCACGCAATGGCACGCCTGGCGAGTGGCGCGCCAGACGCGACCCTCCCGCTTCCAATATCACATGCAAAGCAACGTCGCCGCTGCGTTATTTGCAATGCATGAATGGTTCGAACCATCGGGCTGATGGATTGCTTATAGTCGGTCGCTTAACCATATCGAAAGGACCGGGGTCATCCATGAAAACATTGTTCTCTTCGCTGCGAGTGACGGCTGCGGGCATCGCCTTCTTCGCGATGGCGGCGGGTGTCGCGCACGCTGAGTCGCGCGAGGTCGTGATCGGCTATCAGGACATGGTCGTACCCTGGCGATACGCGCAGGTGAGCGGCGCAGTCGAAAAAGCGACGGGCTACAAGGTGACCTACCGCAAGCTTGGCAGCGGCGCCGACGTGGTCCGCGCACTGGCGTCCGGTTCGATCCAGCTCGGCGAAGCAGGCTCCAGCCCAATCGCGGCGGGGCTGTCGCAAGGCGTAGACATCTCGCTCTTCTGGGTGCTCGATAACATCAACGACGCGGAAGCGCTGGTTGCCCGCGACGGCTCGGGCGTCACGAAGATCACCGACCTCAAGGGCAAAAAGATCGGCCTGCCGTTTGTTTCGACGTCGCACTTCCACGCGCTCGTCGCACTGCAGGATGCAGGCGTCGACCCGTCGACCGTGAAGGTGCTCAACCTGCGACCGCCCGAAGTGGCCGCGGCGTGGGAGCGCGGCGACATCGACGCGACCTACATCTGGGATCCGGTCCTCGCGAAAGTGAAGAAGAACGGCAAGGTGCTGATCACGTCAGGCGAGGTGGCGAAAGAATCGGGCAAGGCAACCTTCGATGGTTTCGCGGTAAGTCGCAGGTTCGCGAAAGACAATGACGCGTTTCTCGTCGGTCTCGTCAAGGTGCTCGCGGACACGGATGCGCAATATCGCGATCACAAATCCGCGTGGGTGGCAGGGTCGAAAGAAGTGGAAGGCGTAGCAAAGGAATCGGGCGCGAACGCCGCCGATGTCCCCGCGAGTCTCGCGCTCTACGCGTTCCCAACGCTTGCGGAACAGGCATCGCCCACCTGGCTCGGCGGTGGAGCGCAGAGTGGCGCGGCGAAGTCCCTGGCAGCGACGGCCGCGTTCCTCAAGTCGCAGGGCACGATTCAAAACGTGCTGCCTGACTACTCGGCGGGTGTCGATCCGCGCTTCGTGCAGCAAGCGGCGAAATGAGCACACTGGAGATCCGCGGCCTCGGCGTGACCTACGAGGGCGCGTCGATGGCCGCGCTCGAAGGGGTCGATCTGCACATAGAGAGCGGCGAGTTCGTCGTCGCGCTTGGCGCGTCGGGATGCGGCAAGACAACGCTGCTGAACTGTCTCGCCGGTTTCATCGATCCAACGACGGGTGTCGCGCGGCTGAACGGCGAACCGATCGCCGGGCCTGGCGCTGAACGTGGCGTGGTCTTCCAGAAATACGCGCTGATGCCGTGGCTCGACGTCCTCGACAACGTCGCGCTCGGACTGCGTTTTCAGGGCGTCGAACGCACTCGCCGGCGCGAAATAGCGCGCGAAATGCTGGCGCTCGTCGGCCTCGACAAACACGCCGATGCGCGCGTGTACGCGCTTTCCGGCGGCATGCAGCAGCGCGTCGGCATCGCCCGCGCGCTTGCCAGCGACCCTCAGGTCCTGCTGATGGACGAGCCTATGGGCGCGCTGGATGCGCTCACCCGCGAAACGATGCAGGAGCTCGTTCTCGATGTCTGGGGCCGCACCCGCAAGACTATTTTCTTCATCACGCATAGCGTCGAAGAGGCATTGTTTCTCGCGACGCGACTCGTCCTGATGACGCCCGGTCCGGGGCGGATCGCCGACAGTCACGAATTGCCGTTCGCGCGCCAGTTTCTCGCTTCGCGCGATGCGCGCGCGGTGAAGTCGTCGCCCGAATTCATCGCGTGGCGCGAGCGGCTCGTGCGACATCTGCACGGCGAACCGCATGCAGCGCGCGAGGCGATCGCATCATGAGTTCGATCGAATCGTTACCGTCCACTCACGCCGCTGCGGCGCATACGGCCAGACGTCGGAGGCCTCGCCGTGGACTGCCGGGAGAAGGCCCGACCGTTGCGCTGAGTGTCGCTTCTGTCGTCGTCATCGCGACACTCTGGTGGGCAGCAACCTGGTTTCGCTGGGTTCCGCCGCTGTTTCTGCCTTCGCCACAGGCCGTGTGGTCCGCCTTTATCGATGCATGGAACGGCCGCATCCAGGGCGGCCTGCCGCTCTCCGAGCACCTGATGTGGAGCGCCATCCGCGTGTTCGGCGCATTCGCACTCGCGAGCCTGACAGCGGTCCCCGCCGGCATCCTGATGGGCGTCAGCCGGATTGCACGCGGACTGCTCGATCCACCACTTGAGTTCTATCGACCGTTACCGCCGCTTGCCTATTTGCCGCTCGTCGTCATCTGGTTCGGCATAGACGAAACCGCGAAACTGATCGTCATCTACCTCGCCTGCTTCGCGCCCATTGCGATGGCCGCGCGCGCCGGCGTCCGCAGCGCGACGGCCGAGCAGGTCAACGCAGCGTATTCGCTCGGCGCCAGTTTTGCTCAGGTTGTCCGGCATGTGGTGCTGCCAGCGGCGCTGCCGGAAATTCTGACAGGTTTGCGGATCGCTGTCGGCTTCGGCTGGACCACACTGGTTGCGGCCGAGATGGTGGCGGCGACGGCCGGTCTCGGTCAGATGGTGCTCAACGCGTCCAGCTTTCTGCGCACCGATGTCGTCGTGATGGGAATCGTGCTGATCGGCCTGATTGCATGGACCTTCGATCTCTGCATGCGGGCGCTCGAACGGCGTCTCGTGCCGTGGCGCGGGAAAGCGTGAAAGGGCATTGCCGCGAATCGCCGGGCGCTGAAACAGCGCCCGGATCGCTATGACTCGAGGGGCTGGCCCTGGCAGTCCTCCTTCACGGCGCACCGTTCATGGCGAAACGACATCCAGCGCTTCGAGAAATGGCCAGGGAAAAATACCCTGCTCGTGCCCGTCGCTGAAAACGAGCTGCACGCCATACGCCATCGACCGGATGTTCACGATGGCAACGTCCTCGCGCGCGCTCACCTTGTTACCGCCGATCCGCACACGCCGGCAGGCCGCACATGGACAGGCGCGGCGCAAGGCAACGTGACTGAGGCACTGTGTCACCGCATCGGGCCAGTACAACGTCATGGTACGGGCTCGGGAATCAAGCTCGACGCGTACGGGCACCCTCATGCCGGGCGATCTCCAATCTGTTGCAGCGCGATGCGGACTGCCTTGCGTACTTCCGGGTCGGCGTCGTCCCGCACACGCATAAGGGCGGGCAATACGTCACGGTCGCCAAGTTCGCTGAGCGCGAGCGCCGCCTCCTTACGCAGATTGCTGATGGCATGTGACAGCAGCACAGCGAGCGCCGGTCCCGAGGCCGGGTCGCGCAACCGGCCCAGCGCACGCGCGGACTTCAGCCGGACCTGCCAGTAAGGATCGTCGAGCGACGCGACGAGTGCCTCGCGGGACTGAAGCGCGCGCAGTTTGCCCAGCGTCGTGGCGGCTTCTTCACGCACTTGCCAGGCGTCGTCGCGCAACGCACTGAGCAGCGCATCGACAATCGTCGTCGTGGGCGCCGGGCACAGTCCCAGCGAGCCTATTGCTGACCGGCGCACGTCGGGATCGACATCGCCCGCAGCCACCGCCGCGAGTTGCGTCAGCGCCCGCTGGTCCTTGAGCCATCCCAGCACGCCGACCGCCTCGAGACGCACCGCCGCGAGCGGATGCGAGAGTGCGCGCAGAGCTGGATCGAAGGCATCGGCGAGACGCAGCGCGCGCAGCGCGCGCAGGACCGCCGTCTGCACGAACGGCTCTGTGTGCGCGACCCAGCGCAATAGCACCGGCCCGGACGTCGCGTCCTTGAGTTCCGAAAGACTCTGGGCCGCGGCGAGTCGCACCGCTTCGTCTAGATCGAGCAGCGCGCCACAGAGCGCCTCGGCGACCTCCTCGCGCTCCCATGCCGCAAGCACGCGTGCAGCCTCGCGACGGACCTCGGCCGAATCGTCGTGCCGCAACGCGGCGACGATCGGCGGCAGCAGGGTTTCATCTTCGAGATCCGCGAGTTCGAAGAGCGCAATGCGGCGCACCACAGGATCGTCGCTGGACAGGCGCGGCAACACGGCCGCAGCCTCGGGATCCAGCGTATCGGGGTCGAATGTCAGCGGAGAAAAATCAGTCATTGGGTCGCTATGGATTGAAGCAAAAAACAGTGTGAATTGCCGGTCAGGCGGTATCGCGCAGCAGCGCCAGACAGCGGCGCTTGATGTCGATGAACTCCGCTGCGACCGTGCTTTCGTCATCGCGTGGCCGCGCGAGCGGCACCGTGATATCGGCGACGATGCGTGCAGGTCGGTGCGACAGCACAAGGATGCGATCCGCGAGAAACAGCGCTTCGTCGATATCGTGCGTCACGAAGAGCACCGTGGTACGCATGCGCGTCCATACATCGAGGAGCAGGCTCTGCATCATCCGGCGGGTCTGTGCGTCGAGTGCGCCGAACGGCTCGTCCATCAGCAGAACGTGCGGCCGGTTGATCAACGCCCGCGCGATCTCGACGCGCTGCTGCATCCCGCCCGACAGTTGCGCCGGATAGCGCGATTCGAAACCCTGCAATCCGACAAGCGCCAGCAGATCGCGTGCCTCACGATGCCGCACAGCGAGGCCGAGCCCGTTCATCTTGAGTCCGAACGCGACGTTGTCGATCACGCGCTTCCACGGAAACAGCGTGTGTTGCTGGAACACGAGACCGCGGTTGCGGTGGGGACCCTCGACCGGTTCGCCGTCGACGGCGATCTCGCCGCGCGAGAGCGGCACGTGCCCCGCTATCGCTCCGAGCAAGGTGGACTTGCCACAGCCGGAAGGACCCAGCACCCAGACGAACTCGCCCGGCTCGATGGTGAAGTCGAGGCGTTCCAGCGCGGTGAAGCGCTCGTTCTGCGGCCCCACGTCGATGCTGACGGCACGTACATCGACGCGCCCGGCGGCCGCGTCGGGGATCGGCACGGCGCTCATCGGCGAACCTCGCCCAGCCGGTACCACGGCATCAGCGTCAGCCCCAGACGCTTGACGAGCACGCTGCTACCCATGCCGAGCGCACCGATCAGCAGCATGCCGACGACGATATTCGCGTAGTTCTGCAACGTGTAAGACTCCCATGTGAAGTAGCCGATTCCGTACTGCCCTGCAATCATCTCGGCAGTGATCAGGCAGAACCAGGCGGTGCCCATACCGATCGACAGGCCGGTCACAATGGCGGGCGCAGCGCCAGGCAGAATCACCTCCCTGAAGAGCGACATGCGACGCGTGCCAAGACTGCGAGCCGTCGCGACGAGACGCGGGTCGACGCCTTCGACGCCATGAATCGTGTTCAGCAGGATCGGAAACAGCGCGCCGACGAACGTGATGAACATCATGCTCATCTCGGAAGACGGGAACATCAGGATCGACAGCGGAATCCACGCGACGGCCGGAATCGGGCGCAGCACTTCAAGCGATGGCAGGACCGTGTCCTCGAACGCGCGGTAGCGCCCGATCGCGAGGCCGAAGCCAATACCCACTGCCGCGGCCGCGCAGAATCCGGCCAGCACGCGAACGATGCTGGAGAAGAGATGCATCGGCAGTTTCGGCGAATGCAGCAGATGCCAGAACGCCGGTGCGACATCGGTGGGTGCGGGCACGTTCGCCATCGTCACGAAGCCGAGCGACACCTTGTACTGCGCCGCGATCTGCCACAGGCCCACACAGGCCAGCAGCGAAACACAACGCCAGATCCATCGTCCGGCAGGGATGCCAGACGAGGGCCGGCTGGAGGCCGACGACATGCTGCCGCTTTCGGTAGGTGCAAGAGAAGTTGCCATGCCTGAATTCCTCGCAGGGTTGCGATGCCGGGCCGGGACCGCTTTAACGCGCAGCCAGGGCCTGGGCCACGTCGGCGCGCGCAGACGCGTAATCGACGACGTTTCCGCTGACCTGCTTCGCGTAGGTGTCCGCGCTCGTCCGCAGCAGGAAAGCCGCGATCTGCCCGTTCGCGGAGCGGACATACCATGCCTGACCGGCAAGAAGCTTCAACCCGGTCCCGTGGTCCTGGGCGAACACCGCACGCACCTGCCTGCCCTGCTTCGTCAGACTTTCCAGCGCGCCGAATGCCTCCTGCGGCTGCGCGTAGCTGCGTACTTTGCTCTCGCCTTCCACCCATATCTGGGCGACGTCGTAAAAGCGGGTGATTGGCTTGCCCGTCTGCGCGTCGTTGGCCACGAGCGGCTGCTTCGCGTAGCTGGCGAGCGCGGCGGCGTAGTCGAGGCCTGATTCCTTGAACGCCTCGCGGATGAAGTGGTCGTCGATGATCGAGTTGGCGTCGAGTTCGACATCGGTCTTTTTCAGCAGCTTGAGCGTATCGATCGCACTCGCCACGGCCTGACGGTATTCCGGCTTCCAGGTCAGGTCGCGCGTCTGCAGGCCGAGGGGCCCGTGGTACAGATAATCTACGGTCGCCTCGATGCCGGTCACCTTCTCGATCAGCAGGCTGTATTTTTCAGGGTCCTGCGCCATCAGGCGATTCGCCTCGATGGTTGCCCGCAGATACGCGACCACGATCTCCGGATACTGCTTCGCGTAGTCGACGTTGACGAGCGCACCATGGAACGTCGGCGCATGCGTTTGCGAACCGTCGTAGATTTTTTGCGCGAAACCCCGGTACGGGAAAAGATCGGCGAACGGCACGAAATCGGCATGCGCGTCGATCTTGTGCGCCTTGAGCGCGCTGCCGGCCACTTCCGGCGCCTGCGTGATGATGTTGACGTCGGTTTCCGGATCCCAACCCTGCGCCTTGATCGCGCGCAGCAGCATGGCATGCGAGGTCGATGCGAACGGCACCGAGATCGTCTTGCCCTTGAGGTCCGCGAGCGAGTGAACGGGCGAGCCGACCGGCACGACAATGCCGTTGCCGCTGCCTTCGGTACTACCCGAGAGTACGGTAATGAACTCGCTCTTCTTGCCCGCCTTTTTGAACGCCGCTGCGTTGAGCGTGCCGGGAAAATCGGCCATCGCCCCGAAATCGAGCCTGCCGGCCACCATCTCGTTGGTGAGCGGGGCGCCCGACGTGAAGTCCTTCCACTGGATGTCGTACTGGACGTCCTTGTACTTGCCGTCATGCGGCAGGTATTTGTCGAGCAGATGCAATTCGCGGATCATCAGGCCGCCGGTTGCGCAATTGATCGTCGTATCCTGCGTGCCGATCGCGACGCGGACCGTCTCTGCGCGTGCGGCGCCCATCGATGCAACAAGGAAAACGGGAACCGCGAAAGCTCGCATCCATTTGAGAGTTTTCATCACACAACCCTGTATGAGTGACTGTGGAACGCCGCGTTAGCGCAGCAGGTAAGGAATCTCGACTCTGACCGCTCCGGTCGGGCAGTCCTGTTCGCACGGCATGCAGTACCAGCATTCGTCGAACTTCATGTAGGCCTTGCCTTTGGTCAGGTCGATCGCCAGCAGGTCCAGCGGACAGACGTCGACGCACACCGTGCAGCCCTTGTCGGCAATGCATTTGTCCTCGTCGACGGTGACAGGTGCCGTGCTGCGCTGAAAAATCTCGTGAGGCGTATAGGACATGATGGCTCCGTTCAGACAGATTCCGGCGCGAGCACAGGTTCAGGCGCCCGGCCGCCAATACGCAGTTTCTGGTAAGCCTGACTTTCGCCATCGCCGGGCGGCACCACATAAGCTTCGACGGCGCGCTTCGCGCTCTTCATCCTGCCGGACGCGTCCTTGAACAGATGCGTGTGGCAGAACCACTCGTCGTCGTTGCGCAGCGGATAGTCGACCCGATGGTGATAGAGCCCCCAGCGGCTTTCGGTCCGGAAGAGCGATGCGCGCGCGGCCATTTCCGCGCAATCCCGGATGGCCCGCACCTCCGCGGCGCGCATCAGCTCATGCGGGTTGTCCGCCTTGATCTCGCCAATATCGGCGCTGATTTCCTCGAAGCGCTGCAGCCCGATTTCCATTTTGCGAGTGACCTTGGGCGGCTGCAGATAGTCATTCACCATGCGTCGCAACTTGTATTCGACCTGGGCGGGCGCGAGTCCGGTTTCGCGCTCGAGCGGTGCGTAGATGCGCTGCCGCTCGGCGGCAATCTGTTCGTCATCGAGCGGCGAAAACGCGCGCCCCGCAACATCTTCGGCCGCGTTCCATCCGGCGAACCAGCCGTAGGTGAAAGCGCCGAGCATGTAGTTGTGGGGCACCGCCGCCATGTCACCCGCAGCGTACAGACCCGGTACTGTCGTTTGAGCATGCTCGTCGACATACACGCCCGATGCGCTGTGGCCGCTGCAAAAACCGATCTCCGAAATGTGCATCTCGACCATCTGCTGCCGGTAATCGGTGCCGCGCCCGGCATGGAAGCGCCCGCGGCTCGGGCGCTCGTTGGTATGAAGGATGTCCTCGATCGTTTTGATCGTTTCCTCGGCGAGGTGATCGAGCTTCAGGAACACAGGTCCGTTTCCGCTTTGCAGTTCCTGATAGAACTCCCACATCATCTGGCCGCTCCAGTAATCGCATTCGATGAAGCGCTCGCCCTTGCCGTTCGCCGTGAAGCCGCCCAACGGACCCGTCACGTAGGCGCACGCCGGGCCGTTGTAGTCCTTGATCAACGGATTGATCTGGAAACATTCGAGGTTCGCGAGCGCCGCGCCGGCGTGGTAGGCCATCGCATACCCGTCGCCGGCATTGGTCGGATTCTCATACGTGCCCATCAGATAGCCCGAGGCTGGAAGCCCCAGCCGGCCGGCGGCACCGCAACTCAATATCACGGCCTTGGCGCGCACAATGTAAAAGTCCGCGGTGCGGCAGTCGAAGCCGAGTACGCCGCAGACGCGGCCGGTCGCATCGGTCAGGAGCCGCGTCGCGACGATCCTGTTGGTGATGGCGACACGTGCGCGCTTGAGCTGCCGGTAGAGCACCTTCTTGATGCTGTGGCCCTCAGGCATGGGCAGCACATATGAGCCCATGTGGTGCACCTTCCTGACAGCGTAATCACCCGTGCTGTCCTTTTCGAACTTCACGCCCCAGCGATCCAGTTCCTCGATTGTCCTGAAGCTATGTCGCGCGTACGCGTACACCGCCGACTGGTCGACAATGCCATCGTTCGCAATGGTGATCTCCCTCGTGTATTGCTCGGGTGTCGCGTGGCCAGGAATGATCGCGTTGTTCAGCCCGTCCATTCCCATCGATATCGCGCCGCTACGCTTGACGTTGGCCTTCTCCAGCAGCAGCACCTTAAGCGAGGGATCGCGCTCCTTTGCCTTGACTGCCGCCATCGGCCCAGCCGTTCCACCGCCGACCACCACGACGTCGTATTCCAGAACATGTGTGTTCATCACGCTTTCCTCGCATTCCTGCGTTTCTTCTCACGATCGATGCGCAGCCGGTACTGGAATGCATCGCCGCGAAAATAAAGATATTCATAGTCGATGGGCGCGCCGTCCGCGCTGTGGGTCAGGCGTTCGATCCGCAGTACGGGGCTCCCCTCCTCGACCTGCAGCGCGGCGCCGATTTCGTCGTCGGCAAGGATGGCGTCGATCGACACATCCGCATGGCCGAGCGAAAGTCCGCAGTCGTTTTCGAGGATCAGGAAGATGTCGCGCGTCACGAGGTCGGCGTTCGCGAGGCGCTTTTCGAGCGCCTCGGGGACGTAGGTGATCTCCAGTGAGACCGGCGCGCGGTTCAGGAGCCGTATCCGGTGGATCTCCACGACCTTCGCGCCTTCCGGCAGGTTCAGGCGGCTGGCCACGTGGCGATCCGCATTGACGACCCGAAAGCGCCGCAGCCGGTTGACGATTTCGTACCCCATGGACGACATCGCCTCTGCGAAGCCCTGCAGCGATGTCACGTTCTGGAACGCCTTGGGTCTGGAAACAAACGTCCCCTTGCCATGGATCCTGAACAGCAAACCTTCTTTCTGAAGGTCGCCGAGCGCCTGCCTGACCGTAATCCGGCTGACCTCGAACATTGCGCACAACTCGTGCTCCGACGGCATCTGGTCGTGCGGTGCGTAGGTTCCGTCGAGGATGCGTGCGCGCAGCGCCTCCTTCACCCGGGCGTAGAGCGGCGCCGCCGACAACGGCAATACAGTGGCAAGAGGGTGGGTCATCGCAACTTGTTATGACAAGACGAAACGAGTCTAAACAAGCCGTTAGAGACGACAAACGAAGATTTTCTGATATCTATAAAAGCAGGTGTGCGGGCGCGAGAACACGCGCCCGCGAATCGAGGGTCGGCAATCGACTCGTGCAGCGCGCGAATCGATTGCCGAGCCTCACGGCGGCACCATATTGAGCGTGTAGCGAATGTTGCGCGGAAAGGGTCTTGTTCAACGACCTGACGACTTAACGACGCGCCGAAAGCCGGCGCACGACCGATACCAGTGCATCGACTTCATCGCACGTGTTGTAGAACGCGAGCGACGGCCGCACGGTTGCCTCGAGGCCGAAGCGCCGCAAAATCGGCTGTGCGCAATGATGGCCCGATCGTACGGCGATGCCTTCTTCGTTCAGCGCACTGCCCACCTCTTCCGTTTCGTAGCCTTTCAACACGAACGACAGCACGCTCGCCTTGTCACGCGCCGTGCCGATCAGCCGCACGCCGGGTACGGGCTGCAACACGCTTGTCGCATAGGCAAGCAGGTCGTGCTCGTAGCGCGCGATGTTTTCAATGCCCACCCGCGTCACATAGTCGAGCGCGGCACCGAGACCCACGGCGTCGGCAATGTTGCCCGTGCCTGCCTCGAAGCGGCCCGGTGGTGGCTGGAACACGGTGCGCTCGAAGGTCACATCGGAGATCATGTTGCCGCCGCCCTGCCACGGCGGCATGTCTTCGAGAATTTCGCGCTTGCCGTACACCACGCCGATGCCGGTCGGGCCGAACACCTTGTGGCCGGAAAACACGAAAAAATCCGCATCGATAGCCTGCACGTCTACGCGCATATGCGACACCGACTGTGCGCCGTCCACGAGCGCCTTTGCACCCACACGATGCGCCAGCTCGACGATTTCCCTGACGGGCACCACCGTGCCAAGTGCATTCGACACCTGCGTCACCGACACGATCTTCGTGCGGTCGTTCAGCAGGCGGCGGTATTCGTCGAGCAACACCTGACCGCTGTCGTCGACCGGAATCACACGCAGCTTCGCGCCGGTTTGCGCGGCAAGCTGTTGCCACGGCACGATGTTCGCGTGATGTTCCAGGTGCGACACGATGATTTCATCGCCCTCACCCACGTGCTTCACACCCCACGTTTTCGCAATCAGGTTGATGGCTTCGGTGGTGCCGCGCACGAAGATGATTTCGTCGGGCGACGACGCGCCGATGAAACGCTGCACTGTGCTGCGTGCGGCTTCGTACGCGTCGGTGGCGCGTCCAGCAAGCGCGTGCGCTGCCCGGTGGATGTTGGAGTTCTCGTGCGCATAAAAGTACGCAAGGCGATCAATCACCGACTGCGGCTTATGCGTCGTGGCAGCGTTGTCGAACCACACCAGTTGCCGGCCGTTCACGCGCTCCTGCAGGATCGGGAAGTCGCGGCGAATCGCATGAACGTCGAATGGCGGATGGGCGGAACCGCCCACGCGTGGCACCGCATCACCGCGCCCCGGCGCCGCGTGAGCGGCGGCCGCGTCGTCGACGAAATACCGCGAAGCCGTATGGCCCGGCGCACCCGCACCCGGTACGGCACCGACGGACGCGTCATAGGGAAAGGCCTGCGCGGAAAGCGGTTGATCAACGCCTGGCAAGCCGAACGATTGCGCGCTCACGTCGTTCCAGTGCGGCACGACAATGTCCGGAGCGCCGCCGCTGGCAGCGCCCGGCAGGCCCGATTCACCGAGAAAATAATACGGCGACGACGTCGGCAAAGGCGCCCCGCCTGCCGGCGGACGCTGCGCGCCGAGGCCTTCGGACACACCGAGCGCCGCGCCGCCAAAACGCGGATCGAGCGCGGGCGCGACGGTCGTGACGGTGTCAGGCACGCCGTTCGGTGCAACGGCGTGCGGAACGAGCGATGGCGCACGGTTGCCGAGCGAGAGCACATGCGTCGGTGCCGCCGGCAGCAGATTACCGCCGGGCACGTGACCTTGTGGCAATGCCGCGCCCGGAATGCCAGTTCCGGTACCACCCGGACCCGCGAACGGCGAACCGGCCGGTGCGGGATTGCCCGCTTCCGCCAAAACGGGCGCCGCGTACGGAAGCACGCCCCCCGCATCCGGCACGCTGGCTGGCGTTGTCAAAGGCGCTTCACCGCCTGGCAATGCCTTGAAAAACGCATTGGCAAGCTGCGCCAGCGTCGACGGATCAGGCAGTCCAGCCGGCGTCCCCGACGGCACGTCGTGCGGCAGTGCGGTGTCCATTGGATTACTTGTAGGTATCTGGATAGTCATGGTACTTGCCGATCTCCACGTCATCGAGGACCGCCAGTGCGTCCGGCGAATGCACCGCAAGCGAGCAGTACAGCGAGATCAGGTACGAAGCGATCGCATGATTGTTGATCCCCATGAAACGGACAGAGAGACCGGGGCCCTGTTCGCCCGCGACGCCCGGCTGGAACAGACCGACCACGCCCTGACGTTTGTCACCGACACGCAGCAACAGGATCTTGGTCTTGCCATCCGCGACCGGCACCTTGTCTGACGGAATCAGCGGAATGCCGCGCCAGGTCAGGAACTGCGAACCGAACAGGCTGGTAGTGGGCGGAGGCACACCGCGGCGTGTGCATTCGCGGCCAAATGCGGCGATCGCAAGCGGGTGCGTCAGGAAGAACGCCGGCTCTTTCCACACTTTGGTCAGCAGTTCGTCGAGATCGTCCGGCGTCGGCGCACCGGTCAGCGGAAAGACGCGCTGCTCTTCAGCGACATTGGCAAGCAGGCCGTAATCCGGGTTATTGATCAGCTGGCTTTCCTGCAACTCCTTGATCGTCTCGATCGTCAGGCGCAGCTGCTCCTTGATCTGGTCATGCGGGCTGCTGTACAGGTCCGAAATGCGCGTGTGCACGTCGAGTACGGTGCTGACCGCATTCAGGAAGTATTCGCGCGGCTCTTCTTCATAAGGCACGAACGTACGCGGCAACTGGCTTTCGTCTTCGCGCGCGGTGCACGCCGCGATGACGGACTCGGGATTCTTCACCTGATTCAGACGATAGATACCTGCTTCGACAGGCAGCCACTGCAGCAGATGCGTGAGCCAGCGCGGCGTGATCGTCGAGAGCTGCGGAACGGTTTTGGTGGCATTGGCTAGTTGCCGTGCTGCGGTATCGCCGAGCGCCGTCAGGCCGCCCACTGTTGCTGTCATTGGAAGCTCCGGAGGTCTATAGAAGAAATGCTGGAAAGCTTTCGAGCAAAATCGATTATCGAGACACAGGTGCGGGCACTCAACATGCTATAGACGGTAAATCTCGATGCGAAGCGGAATGAAAGGTGGCGTGCGCCACTTCGATTTTCGGTAGCGTTCATGTAGCGGGAATACGCGCAGAAGACCGCTTCGTGCCACGGTCGCGTTCCTGGTTGCGGCGAGCGGCTTCGTCAGGCGCCGCCCTCACCGGATGAATGCGCCACCGCAAAGGCAACCGTTGTGTGCGACCTGGCGGACAGGGGACACAGTAAATCCGCGACGCTGACATCGAGCGCGGCGGCGAGCTTTTCGACGGTGACGATCGAAGCAATCGCCCGACCCCGCTCAACCTCACCGACGTACGAGCGATTCAGACCCGCGTGTCCGGCCAGCTGTTCCTGCGACCAGCCGCGTGCTTCGCGCAGACGCCTGAGCGACAAGCCCAGATCCCGTACGATCATGGTCATCGCGCGACGCCTGCCTCAGCCGGTGAGCGCACCGCTTCAACAGGCGCGGCGGAGCTGGCGGCATGCGGGATATTGATCGCCCGGCCACTGTGCGTCGCTTCATTGCGTGATACGGCCTGCGTTACATGAGAACCTGGCGCGACATCCTGCGTGAGCCACACGTTTCCGCCGATCACCGCGCCACGGCCGAGCGTTACACGCCCAAGAATGGTCGCGCCCGCGTAGATGACGACGTCGTCCTCGACAACCGGATGCCGCGCCAGCCCCTTCTCCAGATGACCCTGAGCGTCGCGTGGAAAGCGCTTCGCGCCGAGCGTCACCGCCTGATAGACACGCACCCGCTCGCCGATGACCGACGTCTCGCCGATCACCACGCCCGTGCCGTGATCGATGAAGAAGCTCGCGCCAATCTGCGCACCCGGATGGATATCGATGCCGGTTTCGGCGTGGGCCTGTTCGGCGACGATTCTCGCAAGCAGCGGCAACCCAAGCCGGTAGAGTTCATGCGCGAAACGGTGATGGATCATCGCGAGCACGCCTGGATAGCACAGCAGCACTTCGTCGACGCTCCCCGCCGCCGGATCGCCATGAAACGCCGCAAGCACGTCGCTATCGAGCAATGCGCGAATTCTGGGCAGCTGCGCCGCGAAAGCCCTGACCGCGATGCCCGCCTTTTCCTCGATGTCGCTTTCAGACGGCGGATCGTGGCGCGCGCGGTAGTGCAGTTCGAGCCGCGCCTGCGCCAGTAGCCCATGCAAGGCGGAATCCAGCGCGTGCCCGACGTAGAAGTTCTCGCTTTCCTGCCGCAGGTCGGGTGGCCCGAGCCGCATGGGAAACAGCACGCCTTTCAGCGTATTGACAATGTCCGAGAGCGCCTCGCGCGCCGGCAACTCGCGGCCGCCCGGCTCGAGCGAGCGTTTTTGCACTTCACGCCATTGCTGGCGAGCCGTCTGCAGCGCCTGAACGATGTCGTCGATATCGAAAACAGCCACAACGGCCCCCGGTCAGATAGTGTTCGCAGATAAAGGGAGATGCGTCAGTCCTGCACCCACGGCAGGCCGTGGAAGCGCCAGCCATTGGTGGCGCCACGGCGTTGCGCCGCGTCCAGTTCGCCTTCGAAACCTTCGAGAACGTTGAACACCTGGCCGAAGCCCGCTTTTGCCGCAGCTTCGGCGGCGAGTGCGGAACGATTGCCGCTGCGGCACAGCAGCAGCACCACTGCGTCCTTGCCGGTCTTCGCCTCCAGTTCGCGAACGAAACGCGGATTGCGGGTGAGGCTCGTGCCCGTCGCCCAGGCGACATGCAGGCTGTCCGGTACATATCCGACAAATTTGCGCTCTTCCGCCGTGCGCACATCGACCAGCAACGCCTCGCCCGCCGACACCAGCGCCCACGCGTCGCGGGGCGCGATCCCGCCCGCGTAACTGAGTCCCGTCTCCGCCGCAGCCGATCGCGCCGCTTCGAGCAACGCGTGCGTGGGCCGTTCTTCGAGTTCAACCGTCATGTCATCTCCTTGCCAAAAAGCCGCACTGTTGTAGTGCGAAGGTGTCTGGCCAGTCGTCCGGCGACCGTCTATAGCCATCAGGACACACTATGAAAGAGCGCAAACAGAAGGCGAACCAATAAATTCTGATTTCTAAAGAAGCATCGGCACGACCTCGATGTGGCAGGGCGTGAACGGCAAGAAGAAGGAACTGATTCGAGAATCTTCGGAAGAATGTGTCGGCAGTTTCTGCGCAGCGAGCGGGCCTTGTGTCAGCGGTCAGAATTCGCGGCACGACATCGTCGCGGGTACTCGCTGTACCGATTTTGAGGAGGGCGTGCGCGTTCGCGGAAAAGCCCGCCGCCCGCTTTCAACGTCGCGGGCAGCGGGCGTTTCCACACGTGATTTGCAGGACAAGGTAGCGATTGTCACGGGGGGCGCCTCAGGCGTCGGCCGCGCAACCGCTGGGAATCGATGATCGCCGATCAGCGCCCGGTTGACGCGCGCACGATCAGTTCGCCCGCCAGCAGGCAGTCGCGCGCGGCCTCGGTAGCACCATCGATACGCTGGCTCAGGAACTCGACGGCGCGGTAGCCGATGTCACAGGTCGGCTGACGGATCGTCGAGATGCCGGCCAGTTCGGCCCAGTCCGGATCGTCGAAGGAAAGCAGCGCGACCCGCTCCTGCCAGTGCGCACCGTAGCGTGCCTTCAGGTGCAGCGCGACCCGCAGCGCCACCGGTGCGTTCGCCGCGAACCACGCAATACGCCGTCCGGCCGCGGCAGCGGCATCGACGGTATGGTCAAGCGCGGCGAGCGCGCGCCCGACGCTCGCTTCATCGTTGAGATCGAGCACGACCGTCAGACCGTGTGCGCCACTCACGTCGCGCATCACATCGCCGAACGCCGCCTGGCGCTGACGGCGCGAACTGACGTTGTCGAACGGCTGCACGACGAAGCAGATTTCGTCGAAACCGCGTTCGAGCAGATGGCGTGTGCCGACCTGCGCGGCCGCCGTGTTGTCGAGACCGACCATGTCGGCTTCGAGGCCGCTGACGCTCCGGTCCACCAGCACGACGGGAATGCCCCCGTTCCCGAGCGGCCGCAGCATGTCCTCTCCCACGCCGAGCGCGTTGACGATCACGCCTTCCACGCGATACGTCGTCAGCAGTGCGAGGAAGCGGCGCTCCATTTCGACTTCGTTCGCCGCGTGACAGATCATCGGCATATAACCGAGCGCATGGCACGCGGCTTCGACGCCCTGCAGGACCTCGACCGTATAGGGATTCGTCAGGTCGGCGACCAGCATGCCGATCAACCGGTTGCGCCCGCGCTTGAGGCCACGCGCCATCTGGTTCGGCTGATAGTGGAGGCGTACGATTGCGGCTTCGATGCGCGCGCGCAAATCCGGCGACAGCACGTTCATTTCGCCGTTCAGGTAGCGCGAAATGCTGGTCTTGCCGGTGCCGGCTTCGCGCGCGACGTCGTTGATCGTGGCGCGGCGTGGTGCCGCCGTGCGAACAGGCGTGCTCATGTGCCCAGCACGTCCCGGTTGACGATGTTCGTGCGCAACGTACCGTCAAGCGCCGCGACGAGGTTTTCTGCCGCGCAGCGCGCCATCGCATGACGCGTCTCGTGCGTGGCCGACCCGATGTGCGGGAGCGCAACCACGTTCTTCATCGACAGCAGCGGCGAATCCGCTGCGACCGGCTCCTGTTCGAACACGTCGAGACCGGCGCCATGAATCGTGCCGCCCTTCAATGCTTCGATGAGCGCGGCTTCGTCGACAGTCTGGCCGCGCGACGCGTTGATGAGAATCGCACTCTTCTTCATCGCCTTGAGTTCAGCCGCGCCGATCAGGTGATGCGTTTCCTTTGTGAGCGGCACCTGCAGGCAGACGAAGTCGGACTGCGCCAGCAGTTCGGCGAGTTCGACGCGTTTCGCGCCATACGCCCGTTCCGCGTGGTCGTTCGCGCTGCGGTTCGTGTACAGCACGCGCATGTTGAAGCCGAGCGCGGCGCGGCGCGCGACGGCGCCGCCAATACGGCCCAGTCCGACGATGCCGAGTGTCTTGCCCTGAACATCGACGCCGAAGTGTTCGGCGCCAATGCTGCGCTTCCACTCGCCGGCCTTGACGTATCCGGCCAGTTCAACGACGCGACGTGCCGTTGCCAGAATCAGCGAGAACACCGTATCGGCCGTCGATTCGGTCAGCACGTCAGGCGTATTCGCGAGCACGATGCCGCGGCGCGTCAGATCCGCGACGTCGAAGTTGTCGAAGCCGACCGAAATCGTTGCCAGCGCTTTCAGGCGGGTTGCGCCTTCGAGCATCGCAGGCGTGATCTTCACGCTCGCGCCGATCGCGCCATCGGCGTCTTTCAGCGCGGCGACGAACGCGTCGTGCTGCGCGGCGTCGGCTTCGACCACGTCTGCGTGTTCACGCAGATACGCCATGACATCGGCAGGCACCGGCTTGTACGCGACGATCTTTTTCTTCATCGACTCATTTTCCTGGCAGGGGTGTAGCAAGTTTGCGCGCGGGTTGCGCGGGTTGCGCGGGTTGCGCGGGTTGCGCGGGTTGCGCGGGTTGCGGTTTGACGGCAAGCGTCAGGATCACAGCGGCGACGAGCGCCACGCTCATGAACGCATACGACGCCGCTGGCGTTCCGGTCGCGCCGTTCAGATAGCCGACCACATACGAGCCGACGAACGAACCGAGCGCGCCCATGCTGTTGATCAGCGCCATCGCACCCCCCGCGACGTTCTTCGGCAGGAGTTCCGGCACGATCGCGAAGAACGGGCCGTACGGCGCGTACATCGCAGCGCCCGCAATCACGAGCAGCGCGTACGACATCCAGAAGTGCGTCGAACCGAGCGCATAGGAAGCCGCGAACGCCACCGCGCCGATCAGCAGGAACGGCCACACGAACACCTTGCGGGTATTGAGTTTATCCGAAGCCCACGAGGCCGCGAGCATCGCGATCGTCGCGGCGAGATACGGCAGCGCGGACAACCAGCCCGTCTCGACCATGCCGAGCGTCGAGCCGTTCTTCAGGATCGACGGCAGCCACAGCACGAAACCATAGACGCCGATGCTCCAGCAGAAATACTGTGCGCACAGCTTGATCACAGCCGGTGTGCGAAACGCCTCGCTGTAGTTGCGCACCGGTTTGATCGCGGCCTGCTCGGCGCGCAGCGTGTCGTCGAGGTCCTTCTTTTCCTGCGCCGTCAGCCACGACACCTGCGCCGGCCTGTCCTGCACGATGAACCACCAGATCACCGCCCAGACGATGGCGGGCACGCCTTCGGCGATGAACATGTGACGCCAGCCGAACGAATGCACGAGATAGCCCGACACGACCGACATCCACAGCACCGTCACCGGATTGCCGAGAATCAGGAACGTGTTGGCGCGCGAGCGTTCGCGCTTGCTGAACCAGTTGCTGATGAAGATGAGCATCGCAGGCATCACGGCCGCTTCGACGATACCGAGCGCGAAACGGATCACCATCAGCGTCGGGATGTTGCTGACCATGCCCGTGAGCGCGGCGCAACCGCCCCACAGGATCAGGCTCCAGAACACGAGTTTCTTGACGCTGCGCCGTTCGGCGTAGATCGCACCCGGAATCTGGAAGAAGAAGTAGCCGAGAAAGAAGAGCGCGCCGATCAGCGAGGACAGGCCCTTGCTGATGCCAAGATCCTGGTTGATGCCGGCCGCGGACGCGAAACCGAAGTTCGCACGGTCGAGGTACGCGAGGCTGTACGTGATGAAGACGATCGGCATGATCGTCCACCAGCGGCGGATCGCAAGCGATGAGGTGGCCATGAATGTCTCCTGGATTCCTGATGCAATGGATAGGCGTGTCGCGCTTTCATGCACGGTTAGTGCAGCGTCTTTGACACCCTGCGTTCTGATTCCGTTGTAGCTGCCTGCATGCGTCCGCTTTCGAGCGCGTCGAGTTCGACGCGCGTCGGCAATCCTTCCGAATCGCCGGGCACCTGGATCGCGAGACCGCCGATACGGTTGCCGCGCGCGACGGCCTCCGGCATCGTCCGGCCTTCCAGCAGCGCGCTGATCACGCCGACCGCAAAGCCATCGCCCGCGCCCACGGTGTCGACGACCCTGGCCACCGGCTGCGACGCGATCACGCCTGCCTCGTCCGCGGTGCGCAGGTACGCGCCTTTCGCGCCGAGCTTGATGATCACGCCGCGCGCGCCCTGATCAAGATAGAAGCGCGCAATGTCTTCGGGCTTCGTATAGCCGGTCAGGATCTCGCCTTCGCCGATGCCGGGCAGTACCCAGTCGGCGTGCGCGGCGAGCGTGTTCAGCGTCGTGATCATGGTCTCGCGCGAGGGCCATAGCGTCGGGCGCAGGTTCGGATCGAACGAAATCGTCTTGCCGGCTGTGCGCATTTCCGTCGCGAGATGAAAGGCCAGTTTGCACGACGAAGCCGACAGCGCGGGTGCGACACCCGTGAGATGCAGGTGGCGTGCCTGAAGCACGTAATCCGCCACGTAATCCTCAACCGAGAGATGGCTTGCCGCCGAACCCTTGCGGAAATATTCGACGGTCGGATCGCTGCCGTCGTCGTTTTTCGACTTGAGCTGGAAACCGGTCGGGTAGCGCGCGTCGGTCGTGACGCAGCCTGCGTCGATGCCTTCCCTTGCCAGCGTGTCGCGGACGTACTGGCCGAACGAATCGTCGCCGACCCGGCTTATCCAGCCCACCTTGAAGCCAAGGCGCGACAGGCCGATCGCGACGTTCAGGTCGGCGCCCGCGATTCGCCGCGTGAAGCTGGACACGTCGGACAGTGCGCCGGTTTCGGCGGCGACGAACATCGCCATCGCTTCGCCGTAGGTAATCACATCGAGGGCTGCTTTCATCGGATGATCCTTGCAGTGCTGCATGTTCTGGCCGAAGCGCGCGAGGACGCGCCGGCACGGCCTTGTGAATGGCGGTGTTTCGCGATGCGGCTACGCCGCCGCGAGCCACGCGACATAGCGCGAAGCGTCGGCCTGGAGGCGGCCGGTGTCGAACGGGAATTCGATACCGCGCGGCACGTGGCGCGGCAAAAGCGGCAGAACGGCTGCGCAGACGGGATCGTCAGCAGCGGGCGCGACCGCGAAGCGCCTTGCGCCCTCGCCCGTCACTGCCTTGCAATGGATGTATTCGACGTGCGACGCGAGCTGCCGCGCAGCTTCGAGCGGCGCTTCGCCAGGCCACTGCCAGTTGCCGATATCGAACGTCATGCCGAGCACGTCCGGATAGCCTTCGCGCTCGAGCGCCTCGAACAGGCGGACAAACTGCACGAGCTGGCCGCCTTCCCTCAACTGCCCGTTTTCGACGACGAGACGCGCTTTCGCGTCGCGCAAACATGAGGCGATCGCGGCGGCGCCCGCCTCATGCGCGAACCCGCCGAGTTGCAGCTTCACGAAGCGCGCGCCGAGCGCCTCGCCTTCGGAGAGCGCGAGGCGCAGCGCACCCAGGTCGAGCGTGCCTTCGGCGGTGTACAGGGCCTCGGGTGTCGAATACACCGACCACATGCCGAGTTCGCCGATCGCTTCGCCGAGATCGTTGAGCATGTCCGGCGCGGTGTCTTCGTCGGAATCGAACAGTTCGCGCCGCACTTCGAAGGCAGACGCGCCGGCCGTTGCAGCCGAACTGAGCCACGCCTGATGGCCGTCACGCCGGATGGCGTCGGCGCCAAATGAACTCGCTACGATCACGATGTCGGGCATGTCGATTGACCTCTATTTTCCGCAGTTCCTGACGGATGGAACCGGTTCCAAAACCGAATCTGAAAAAAGCGCAGGCGCGCTTCATTGGAAGAATACTGCGCTTCGCGTTTGCCTCACGCCATAGTGGAAATCCCCTGGAACCGGTTCCGAAGCGTGCACGAAGGGTCAATCGACTGAAGACAGGCACAGCGCCAGGAAACGCTCCGCAACCCGCGATGGCGCGCTCGCATGCGGGATCAGGATGGAGAAATGGCGCGTGAGCGGCTCGGGCGTGAGGGAAAAGAGCCGCAGCACATTATTGTCGTGGCGCATCGACATCGCGGAGACGAAGCCGACGCCCATGCCTGCCCGCACGGCTTCCTTGACGCCCTCCACGCCCGCGATCTCCAGCGCGACGCGCATCGGCACCGCGGCGCGTGCGAACGCGCGCTCGACCATCTGCCGCACGCCCGAGCCCGTTTCGCGCAGTACGAGCGCGTGCTCGCCGAGCTCGGCGAGCGTCACCTGCTGTCCGGATGGCGGGAGACCGTCACGGGCTGTCGCGAGCGGATGCGTGCGCGGCATGATCGCGACGATCTCGTCTTCACGCCAGGGATGGACCGCCGTATCGGGCGGCAGATCGGAGCCGACCGGCCCTTCCACCATGGCGATATCGACCGACGCGAGCGAGCCGACGATGTCCGAGGTATTGCCGTCGGCCGTATGGAGCGTGACTTCCGGATAGCGCCGGTGAAACGCGGCGATCAGATAGGGCAGCAGATAGCTCGCCGGCGTCGTGCTGGCGCCGATGCGCAGTGTGCCGCGCTCCATGCCGCGCAATGCGTCCCGATAGGCATGCGCCTGCTGCCAGGTGTCGCGCAGCCGGGCTGCATAGCTCGCCAGTTGCTCTCCGGCGGGCGTGAGGCGCACGCCGCGCCCGTCACGCTGGTAAAGCGCCTCGCCGAATTCCTCCTGCAACAGCCGCAGCTGGCCGGACACCGCCGGCTGCGAAAGATGCAGCGCGAGCGCAGCCCGGCTGATGTTCCGGTGTTCGGCGACGACAGCGAACGTTATCAGTTGGTCTGGGGTCATGGCGATGAAATATCAATTTAGTCGATATATTACGTCACAAATGACGATTTTTCATATCGATATATCTAAATTAGGATTGGGTCATCGCATCGAACCCGATTCTCAGGGCAAATATCATGACAACGGCCTCCGTCTCCGCTTCAACACTAGCCCCCAAGGCGCCCTCCACGCGTGGCCAGCTCAACGGCATCCTGTTTGTCGCGCTGTTCGCTGCGGCAGTCACGAGCATTTCGTCGCTGCCGTTCATCGCCGGCCTCGGGATGAGTCCGCTCATCATCGGCATCGTCGCAGGCGCGATTTACGGCAACGCGCTGCGTGACGGCATGCCTGAAAGCTGGGCGGCAGGCATCAACTTTTCGGCACGCAAGCTGTTGCGCATCGCGGTGGCGTTCTTCGGTCTGCGCGTGAGTCTGCAGGAAATTGCCCAGGTCGGCCTGCCGGGTCTGGTGGAATCGGTGCTGATCGTCGTGAGCACGCTCGCCATCGGTACGTGGGTCGGCATGAAGCTGATGAAGCTCGACCGCGACACCGCCATGCTGACCGCCGCCGGCAGCGCGATCTGCGGTGCCGCCGCCGTCCTTGCATTCGAATCCACGTTGCAGTCGAAGCCGCATCAAAGCGCGATGGCCGTCGGCAGTGTGGTGCTGTTCGGCACGCTCTCGATGTTCCTCTATCCGGTCCTGTTTCACGCAGGCTGGCTGCCGCTCGATACGCAGGGCGTCGGCCTCTTCTTCGGCGGCACGATTCACGAAGTTGCACAGGTGGTCGGGGCGGCGAGCAACGTGAGCCCGGAAGCGACCCATATTGCGACGATCGTCAAGATGACCCGCGTGATGCTGCTGGTTCCGGTTCTGCTCCTGCTTGGCATGTGGCTCAACCGGTCGGTGCGTGGCGCCGCTGCCGAAGGCACGAAACCGCGCAAGCTTGCGATTCCGTGGTTTGCAGTCGGATTCCTCGCCTTCGTGGTCATCAATTCGCTGAACGTGCTGCCGCAAGCCGCGACGCATACGCTGAACACGCTCGATACCTTCGCGTTGACGATGGCCATGACGGCCCTCGGCATCGAAACCCGTATCTCGGCGGTCAAGCAGGCAGGCCCGCGTGCCCTCGCAACCGGACTGATCCTGTACGTCTGGCTGATTGGCGGCGGACTGGGAATCACATGGGCCGTCGAACGCTTTATCGGCTGATACACCCCGCCTCGCCGGCCAGACCGGTAGCCCCGCCTCGTGCGGGGCTTTTTGCGTTTCTGCGGGCGTGCAGACGCCCCCTGCCGCGCAACGCCATTGACGTATGCTTTGACAGTATTTTGTCCGCTGTTCACACAACGCGGCAGGCCGGCGCGGCATACTTTGTGCTCGCGCAGTCGAACTCTCAACCCGGGCGAGGATCGATCGATGGCTTATGAACTCTTTTACTGGGACGGCCTGCAAGGCCGCGGCGAATTCGTGCGCCTCGCACTCGAAGAAGCCGGCGCCGACTACATCGAAGTGGCCCGCGCGCCGGACAGGGACGGCTTCGGCACCGGTGCGATGATGGACGTGCTGAAAAGCAGAAGCGAGCCGCATCCGCCGTTTGCACCGCCCTTCCTGAAAGATGGCGATCTCGTTGTCGCGCAGACAGCCAACATCCTGATGTATCTCGGCCCGAAACTGGGCCTCGCGCCGAAGGACGAAGCGCTGCGCTACGTCGTGAACGGCCTTCAGCTCACGATCGCCGACATGGTCACCGAGGCGCACGACACGCATCATCCGCTCGCAGGCGGCCTCTACTATGAAGACCAGAAAGACGCGGCCAAAGTGCGGGCGCACGACTTTATCGACAACCGCATTCCGAAGTACATGAAGTATTTCGAGCGGGTGCTGAAGCAGAATCCCGATGGCGATGCGTATCTCGTCGGCACCGCGTTGACGTATGTCGATCTGTCGATGTTCCAGTTGATCGACGGCCTCTATTACGCGTTTCCGCTTGCGATGAAGCATTTCGGCGAGCACTATCCGCGTCTCGCGGCGTTGCACGACGCAGTCATCGCGCGGCCGAAGCTCGCCGCGTATCTTGAGTCGGACCGGCGCATCGCGCACAACGAGGCCTGCATCTTCCGGCACTACCCCGAACTCGACAAGGCCGTGCGGTGAACACAGCCATGCCGACACAACCCGCGACGCCCTCCCGGCACGCGCCTCCCAACCCTGACTTCTGCCCGTTTCCTCTGTGCTTTCATTTCTGCTGAAGCTGCGCACACGCGCACAGACACTGTTTCGCCTGTCCGACGCCCACACGATGCTGGTGTGGTCGGTGATCGTCGGCGTCGCCGGCGCGTTTGCGACGGTCGCCTTTCGTGAAGGCATCGCCCTGCTTCAACGCGCGATTTCGGGCAATGATGGCGGCATCGTCGAAATGGCGCAGCGTCTGCCATGGACCGTACGGATCTGGCTGCCCGCGGCCGGCGGCCTGATCGCCGGCTTCTTCCTGCTCGTCGCGCGGCGCGGCGCCGACAGGAAGGCTCATACCGACTACATGGAAGCCGTCGCGATCGGCGACGGTGTCGTGCCCGTACGCCTGAGCCTGTGGCGCAGCGTGTCGTCGCTCTTCACCATCGCGAGCGGCGGGTCAATCGGACGCGAAGGTCCGATGGTGCAGCTCGCGGCGCTCTGCGCGTCGCTGATCGGCCGCTGGGTGCATTTCGATCCGCCGCGTCTGCGCCTGCTGGTCGCGTGCGGAGCGGCGGCGGGTATTACCTCCGCCTACAACGCGCCGATCGCCGGCGCGTTTTTTGTGACCGAGATCGTGCTCGGCTCGATCGCGATGGAAAGCTTCGGGCCGGTGGTGGTCGCCTCCGTCGTCGCGAACATCACGATGCGCGAATTCGCCGGCTACAAGCCGCCGTACGAAATGCCGGTGTTCCCTCCGGTGACGGGCGTCGAGGTGCTGCTTTTCGTTGCGCTCGGTCTGCTGTGTGGCGCGGCCGCGCCGCAGTTCCTTCGGCTCCTCGACGTATCGAAGACGATGTTCAGGCGTCTGCCGTTGCCGTTGCCCGTCACGCTCGCGCTCGGCGGGCTGGTGGTCGGCATTCTGTCCGTGTGGTCGCCCGAAGTATGGGGCAACGGCTACAGCGTCGTGAACTCGGTTCTGCATTCGCCGTGGACCTGGACCGCGCTTGTCTTCGTGCTCGTGTTCAAGCTCGTGGCGACGGCGGCGACGGTCGGCTCGGGCGCGGTCGGCGGCGTGTTCACGCCGACACTTTTCGTGGGCGCGGTGCTCGGCTCGCTGTTCGGCCAGGGGATGCATGCGCTGTGGCCGCACGGCACGTCGGCGCCGTTCGCGTACGCGATGGTGGGCATGGGCGCGTTCCTCGCGGGCGCAACACAGGCGCCGCTGATGGCGATCCTGATGATCTTCGAGATGACGCTCTCCTATCAGGTCGTGCTGCCGCTGATGCTCTCGTGCGTGGTGGCGTACTTCGTATCGCGAGCGATCGGCAAGACGTCGATGTACGAGATCACGCTCGTGCGCAACCGCGACGAACAGGAGCGCATGCGACTGCGCGCGACGCAGATGCGTGAGCTGATCAAACCGGCCGAAACCATCGTGAAGCCCACCGCGACCGTGCAGGACATGACGCGCGTGTTCCTTGAATATCCGGTGAAATATCTGTACGTGACCGACGACGCGGAGTGCTTCCTCGGCGTCGTCGCACTGAAGGACATTACGTCCGACCTGCTCGACAAACACGACACCTCGGCGCGCACCGCCGCGCACTACCTGCAGCCACATTTCGACGTGCTGACGCCCGACATGCCGCTTGGCGTCGCGCTGCAGCATTTCATGGCATTTCAGGGCGAGCGGTTGCCCGTGGTCGAAAGCGCCGCGTGCCCGACGCTCGCGGGGGTCGTGTACAAGACGTCGCTGCTCGACGCGTATTTCCGGATGAATCCCGCGCGCTGACACGCCGCTTCGCGGCGCTGGCGGCGCGCCTGCTGGATCGTCCGTTACCCATCGCCTGCCTGTGAAGAAAACGCGCGGGCGTCTCGCACATCCGGGCGCAAAGCGTGGCATATTTCAAGTATGGAGACGTGCCGCGCGACGCGCCGGTTTTCGATCGTCCTGGATCGATCGGGCGCACCACGCGCGGCTAAACGTGAGCGCCTTTTCGACCCGGAGCGAAGATGAGCGACCCGTCAGGCGATGCTGTCCGCCGCGATCAAGCCGGCTGGATTTTCCTGCATATCGAAGGCGAACCGTACGACCGCGGCGAGCAGCACGGCCAGCTCCTCGCGGCCGAGATTCGCCATGCAATCAGCACAGCCCGCTACCTCGCGAAGTGGGACACCGGCGAAGACTTCGATACGTTCGTCAACGCCGCCGTGGCGCAGTTCGCGCCGCGCCTCGACACCGAATTCGCCGACGAAATCCAGGGCATCGCCGACGGCGCGAAGCTGCCGTTCTCCGACGTCCTTGCGTGGAACGGCTACATGGACCTGCTGCAAAGCTGGTGGCCGGCGCACGTGGCGCAGCAGCAGCCGCGCCTTGGCCTGAAGCCCTGGCGCGGGCGACGCGGCCATCATTGCAGCGCGTTCATCGCCACCGGCAACGCCACGCGCGACGGCCGCATCGTGATGGCGCACAACTCGTGGGACCGCTACGCTGCGGGCGACGCCTTCAACGTCGTGTTCGACATTGTTCCCGACGCCGGGCACCGGATCCTGATGCAGGGCCTGCCGGGCTGTATTTCGAGCCTGACGGACTTCTGGGTCACGTCGGCAGGCCTGATGGTGACCGAAACGACGATCTCCAGTTTCGCCGGCTACAACGCCGCTGGCGCGCCCGAGTTCTACCGCTCGCGTCGCGCGACGCAGTACGCGAACAGCATCGGCGAATGGTGCGAGATGTTCGCCGTCGCGAATAACGGCGGCTACGCGAACAGCTGGCTGCTTGGCGACGTCAAGACGGGCGAGATCGCGCGCTATGAACTCGGCTTGCACTTTTCCGGCTTCGAAAGCACGAAGAACGGCTTCTACAGCGGCTACAACACCGCGACCGATCTGAAGATCCGCAACCAGGAGTGCGTCGGCGAAGGCGAGGATTACACCGACGTGCGCAAGAACGGTGCGCGTCGCCTGCGCTTCATGCAGCTGGCTGAACAGCATCACGGCAAGATCGACATCGATGTCGCCAAGGCCATGATCGCCGATCACCACGACGTCTATCTCGACCGGAGCGACAATCCCTGCTCGCGAACCATATGCGGCCATCTGGAGCTCGACGACCAGCGCTTCGGCGGCTCGGATCACGGTCCGTTCAACCCGTGGGGCGCGAACGACGGCAAGGTCGTCGACAGCGAAATGGCGCGCGACATGGCGTTCTGGGCGCGCTGGGGTCATCCGTGCGGCCGGCCGTTCGATGCGCAGGCGTTCATGCAGCGCCATCCACAATGGAACTGGCTGAACGGATATATGCGTGACCGGCCGTCCTGGCCGTGGACGCAGTTCGATGTGCTGCGCTAGCGCATTGCCGGCCGCCGCGCCGCAACTGCTCTATCACCCACACCCGCGGCGCGACATTTTCGCGCCGCAACACGTTTTGCGCACGCCCGTTCGTGACTGAACCTCGGGCGTTTGCGAAGATTGCAAAACTCACCCTCGGTTTTGGGCGTTTTTGTCGTTTTTGCCGCGACGTGGGGACGAATTGCGTCCTAAGATGGTGAAAGGCGCCCCGTCTTCACGGTCCGCGCCAGGCGGGTGTCAGGCTGCGGGTTGCCGCAATGGCACAGCGCTTGCTGCAGCCTCCGTGCTGCAAGAGCAAAGGAGCTCGGGCGATGAAAATCTCGACGCTGTTGACCATGGTGACGCTGTCGGCGTCGTGTTTTGCCGCACCGGTCCATACCGCATACGAAGGACCGACCGCGGGCGCGCTTGGCCCGGACGATCCCGCAACGGCGACGCTTCAGGCCGAAGCCGCGCCTGTCGCACCGGCCGCCCCGGATGTGGCTGCGACGAAAGACAGCACCACCCAGCGCTGGGAGTTCATCGCGCTGCCGAAGTCGAAACATCCCGATCGCGATTATGTCGCGAAGAACGAGCATCTTCAGACCTGAGCGCGTGTGAGAGGGCGTGCCCACCTGCAGGCGCGCGCAATGCGCGCGTTGCAGGGTGACGGTTGATGCGCAGCCCCGCGCGTCGGATGCATGTAGCCATAACAAGGATTTCCGCGCATGACCGGCACCCCTATTCCCGACGAATCGATCGATATGCAGATTACCGACATCCTGCAGACCATTTCCTGGCCCGTGAACAAGGACGCGCTCGTCGACGCCGCGCGCGATGCGGGCGCGAGCAACGAAGTGCTTTCGATGCTCGACGGCCTGCCCGAGCAGGACTACGCCGATATCAATGCGGTGACGAAACTGATCGGCAGCAACTACGGACCAGGGCTTGGGACCTGAGCCGTTAGCGGCCGTCTGGCGGCGGCAGCAAAGTCAGATTACCTCGTCCGCGTTCCTGCCGAATACGACCCGCGAGAAAAACTCCGAAAGCACCGTGTCGACCATACTCTCGGTGACGTGCTGCGGATCGGCCGTGTAAAACGACTGCACGCCGTCGCAAAGCCCGAAGAGACCGAGCGTCAGCGTTTCGGGCGGCAACGATAGCGGCGTGCCGGCCCGCACCGAAAACTCCTGGATGTAGGCCGCCATCTGTTCGCGCTTTTCGCGCATGAACTCGTTGAAATTCGTACGAAAGCGCGCGTCGCGCGCCGACAGCAGCTTCGCTTCCACCCACAGCAGAAAGCACTTGTTGTCGAACGGCAGCCGGCGATAGAACGTCAGCACCCGCTTTTCCATGCCCTCGCGCGTCGACTCCCCTTCGAAGATGCTCTGCAGATCCGCCTGCATCAACTCGTGATCGCGCCGCAGCAGTTCAAGGAACACCTCGGGCTTGCTGCGAAAGTTCGAATAGAACGCGCCACGCGTGTACCCCGCCGCCTCGGCGACGTCTTCGACGCTCGTCGCGACAAATCCCTTCTTCATGAACATGGCGAGCGCAGCGTCAAGCAGACGCTCGCGCGTCTGGTCCTTGCTCTGCTCGCGTGTGAGGCGTTTTCGTTTCATCCGCGAAGTCTAGCATTCAGAATGAATGGATTCATCTTTGCATTCAGATACAGGTATGTATTAGAATCCATCTCGTAATCGGACGCAAGCGTCCCGCCTCACCTTGCAGATCCGCGCCCGTCGGTCCTCTCCGCCGTCTGTCGCACGCTGTTCGCCGTCCCTGTTCGCCACGTCAGTCCTGGGGTAATCGTGAATCGTCCTGGTTATATCGCGCCGGCTTTGCCGCGCAGGCAGTCCCACCGGCGCGCAGGCTTCGCGCCGTTGCGCGCAGCTGCCCTCGTCTCCGTATTGAGCGCCGCGGCGGCGCTCTCCGCCTGTCACCGCAACGAAACAGCCGCACCCGCACCGCGCCCCGTGGTCGCGCAGGTGGTTCATCCGGACGGTCATCCTGTTTCCGCCTCGCTGCCTGGCGAAGTTCAGGCGCGTTACGCCACGCCGCTGTCGTTTCGTATCGCAGGCAAGATCATCGAGCGGCGCGTGCGGCTCGGCGATACCGTGAAGAGCGGTGAGGTTGTCGCCCGCCTCGATCCGGCCGATGCGCAGAAAAATGCTGCCAGCGCGCAGGCGCAGCTCGAAGCCGCGAAGTCGCGTGCGGTCTACGCCAAACAGCAGGTCGACCGCGACCGCGCCCAGGCGCGCGAGAATCTCATCTCGCAGGCGCAGCTCGAACAGACCGAAGATGCGTACACCTCGGCGATCGCGCAGCGTGATCAGGCCGAGCAGCAGACCGCGCTCGCGCAGGACCAGCTGAAGTACGCGACGCTTGCGGCCGATCACGCGGGCGTCATCACGGCGGAACAGGCCGACACGGGCCAGAACGTGTCGGCGGGTCAGGCCGTCTATAACCTCGCCTGGACGGGCGACGTGGACGTCGTCTGCGATGTGCCGGAAGGCGCGCTCGCCTCGCTCGCAGTCGGCCAGGCCGCGAAGGTCACGTTGTCCGCGCTCCCGGGCCGAACGTTTTCGGCGCGCGTGCGCGAACTGTCGCCGGCCGCCGATGCGCAGAGCCGCACGTATCGCGCGAAGCTCACGCTGGAAAACCCAGGTCCCGACGTGCGCCTCGGCATGACTGCCGACATCGCACTCACGCAGCCCGTGGCGGCAGCGAGTGCGGCGAGTTCGTTCGTCGTGCCCGCTACCGCGCTCTTCCACGACGGCAATGCGCCCGCGCTCTGGATCGTCCACGCCGGCAATGACAGGCTCGAACTGCGCCGCGTGCAGGTCTCGCTCTACAACGAACGCACCGTCGCGATTTCGCAGGGTTTGAACGACGGCGACCGCGTCGTGCTGCAAGGCGTTCATACCGTGACGGCCGGCGAGCAGGTCCGCGTGATCGCGCCGCTGCATCCAGAGGACTTCGCGTCATGACCGCGCCGAATTCGCACGAAGAAGCGCAGCACGACGCGCCGCAGCCGGAAGACCATCGTCACGAGGAAGGACGCTTCAACCTGTCCGCGTGGGCATTGCGGCATCAGGCGCTCGTCGTGTTCCTGATCGCGATGGCGACCGCGTTCGGCATTCTCGCGTACACGCGGCTCGCGCAGTCGGAAGATCCGCCGTTCACGTTCCGCGTGATGGTGATCCGCACGTTCTGGCCCGGCGCGACTGCGCGCCAGGTGCAGGAGCAGGTCACTGACCGCATCGGCCGCAAGCTGCAGGAAACGCCGGCAATCGATTTCGTGCGCAGCTACTCGCGCCCGGGCGAATCGCTGATGTTCTTCTCGATGAAAGATTCGGCGCCGGTGAAAGACGTGCCGGAAACCTGGTACCAGGTGCGCAAGAAGGTCGGCGACATCGCCGCGACGCTGCCGCAAGGCATTCAGGGGCCGTACTTCAACGACGAGTTCGGCGACGTCTACACGAACATCTACACGCTCGAAGGCGACGGCTTTTCCGCCGCGCAACTGCACGACTACGCGGACGAATTGCGCACCGTGCTGCTGCGTGTGCCAGGCGTCGGCAAGGTCGATTATTTTGGCGACCCCGACCAGCACATCTACATCGAGATCGCGAACACGCAACTCACGCGGCTCGGCGTCTCGCCGCAGCAACTCGCCCAGGCGATCAATTCGCAGAACGCCGTGTCGCCGGCGGGCACGCTGACCACTGCCGACGATCGCATCTTCGTGCGTCCGAGCGGCCAGTTCAAAGACGTGAACGCACTCGCCGACACGCTGATCCGAATCAACAACCGCTCGTTCCGCCTCGGCGATATCGCCACGATCAAACGTGGCTACGACGACCCGGTCGCGACGCAAATGCGTTTTGGCGAGAAGCCCGTGCTGGGTATCGGCGTGACGATGCAGCCAGGCGGCGACGTCATCCGTCTCGGCAAGGCGCTCGACGAAAAAGCCGCCGTGCTGCGCGCGCATCTGCCGGCAGGACTGAAGCTCGTCGAAGTGTCGAGCATGCCGCACGCGGTCGAACACTCGGTCGACGATTTTCTCGAAGCCGTCGCCGAGGCCATCGCGATCGTGCTGGTCGTGAGCCTGATCTCACTCGGCGTGCGTACTGGCATGGTGGTCGTGATCTCGATTCCGGTCGTGCTCGCCGTCACCGCGCTCTGCATGTATCTCTTCGATATCGGTCTGCACAAGGTATCGCTCGGCACGCTCGTGCTCGCACTGGGCCTCCTCGTCGACGATGCGATCATCGCCGTCGAGATGATGGCGGTCAAACTCGAACAGGGATGGAGCCGCACGCGGGCCGCTGCCTTCGCGTATACGAGCACGGCGTTTCCCATGTTGACGGGCACGCTCGTCACCGTCTCCGGTTTTCTGCCGATCGCGCTCGCCAAATCGAGCACCGGCGAATACACACGCTCGATTTTCGAAGTATCGGCAATCGCGCTGATTGCGTCGTGGCTCGCGGCTGTCGTACTGATTCCGATGCTGGGCTATCACCTGTTACCCGAACGCAAACGGCAGGCGCACGAAGCGCACGATCACGAACACGACATCTACGACACGCGTTTCTATCGTCGTCTGCGCGGCTGGATCGGCTGGTGTGTCGAACGACGCTTCGTGGTGCTGTTCGTGACGATGGCGCTCTTCATTGTTTCGATCGCCGCCTTCATGTTCGTGCCGCAGCAGTTCTTCCCGAGCTCGGACCGGCCGGAACTGCTTGTCGACGTGCGTCTGCCCGAGGGCGCTTCGTTCGAGGCAACGCTGCGTCAGGCTCAACGCCTCGAAAAAGCGCTGGAAGGACGGCCGGAAATCGATCATACGGTCGACTTCGTCGGTACAGGCGCACCGCGTTTCTATCTGCCGCTCGACCAGCAGTTGCAGCAGCCGAATTTCGCACAGTTCGTGATCACGGCGAAATCGGTGGAAGACCGCGAGAAGCTCGCACGCTGGCTGGAACCGAAACTGCGCAACGAATTCCCCGCAATCCGTACGCGCCTGTCGCGGCTTGAAAACGGTCCGCCCGTCGGCTATCCGGTGCAATTCCGCGTGAGCGGCGACGACATCGCAACCGTGCGCTCGATCGCCGAGCGCGTGGCCGCGACGATGCGGGCCGATCGTCGCACGAGTAACGTCCAGTTCGACTGGGACGAACCAGCCGAGCGTTCGGTGCGCTTCGAAGTCGACCAGAAGAAGGCGCGCGAACTCGGCGTCACGTCGGAGGACATTTCGGGCTTCCTCGCGATGACGCTCTCTGGCTACACCGTCACGCAGTACCGCGAGCGCGACAAGCTGATCAGCGTCGACCTGCGTGCACCGAAAAGCGAACGCGTCGATCCGGCGAACCTGCTGACGCTCGCCATGCCGACGCCGAACGGTGCTGTACCGCTCGGCACGCTGGGGCATCTGCGCACGGATCTCGAATACGGCGTGATCTGGGAACGCGACCGGCAACCGACGATCACCGTGCAATCCGATGTCGCGCCCGGCGCGCAGGGCATCGACGTAACCCATAGCGTCGACAAGTCGCTCTCGCAGATCCGGGCGACGTTGCCGGTGGGTTATCGCATCGAGGTCGGCGGTTCAGTTGAGGAAAGCGGCAAGGGCCAGACGTCAATCAATGCGCAGATGCCGATCATGGTGATCGCCGTGCTCACGCTGCTGATGATCCAGTTGCAAAGCCTCTCGCGCGTGCTGATGGTCGTACTGACGGCACCCCTCGGCCTGATTGGCGTGGTCGCAACGCTGCTGCTGTTCGGCAAGCCATTCGGCTTCGTCGCGATGCTCGGCGTGATCGCGATGTTCGGCATCATCATGCGCAACTCGGTGATCCTCGTCGACCAGATCGAGCAGGATATCGCCACCGGACAAAACCGCTTCGACGCGATCGTCGGCGCAACCGTCCGACGTTTCCGGCCGATCACGTTGACCGCCGCAGCCGCCGTGCTCGCGCTGATTCCGCTGTTGCGTTCGAACTTCTTCGGGCCAATGGCTACTGCGCTGATGGGCGGCATCACGAGCGCCACCGTGCTCACGCTGTTCTATCTGCCGGCGCTTTATGCAATGTGGTTCAGGGTGCGCAAGGAGCGGCACGAGCCGACACCGCCCTCGCCGGCGCAAACCGGAGTCTGATCATGGCCCATGTTATTTTCACGCGCGGTATCACGCGGACGACGGCCGGCGCGCTCACCCTGTTCGCGCTCGCAGCCTGCTCGTTTGGCCCGAACGGCGAGCCGCCCGCAATGCCTTCGCCCGCGCATTACGGCGCCGAAGCGCAGCCGACGCAGACGGTGCCGGCGCAAGGCGTCACGCAGCAGTTCGTGGTCGGCGCGAAGGCTGTGCCCGAGTGGTGGAAGCAGTTTCAGTCGGACGATCTGAACGCGCTCGTCGACGAAGGTCTGCGCAACAGCCCGACGCTCGCCGCCACGGACCGCAGTCTTGCCGCCGCGCGCGAGCAGCTGCGCGCGCAGGTTGGCAGCTCGCTGCTGCCGTCGATCGACGCGGGCGGCCAGGCGACGCGTGAACGCGCGCTGGGGATTCCCGAAGCCGGCCCGAACACATTTCTGTATAACGTGTTCGTCGGTCAGTTGCAGGCGCACTACACGTTCGATATTTTCGGTGCCGCGCGGCTCGAAAACGCGGCGCTCGCCGCACGCGTCGACGTGCAGGCGTATCAGTTCGACGCGGCACGCCGCGCGCTGGCGGCCAATATCGTGTCCGCGGCAATTGCATCCGCCACGCTGCACGCGCAGATCGAGGCGACGGAGCGGCTTGTGACGCTCGCCAACGAGCAGGCGCGCGATACGGTGCGCCGCTACGATCTCGGCGCCGTTTCGCACAGCGACGCGCTCAGTGCCCAGCAAAGCGCGGCTTCGCTCTCGGCCAGCCTGCCTGGCCTGCGCCAGCAATGGACGACGACGCGCCACGCGCTCGCCGTGCTGCTCGGCCGCACGCCCGATGCCGCCCCGGCCGATCTCGACCTCGCGCGCATTCGCGTGCCCGAGCAGGTACCGGTTTCGGTGCCGTCCGATCTGCTGAAGTCGCGCCCGGATATTCAGGCCGCAGATGCCACGTTGAAGGCCGCTGCTGCCGATGTCGGTGTGGCCACTGCGCAGTTGTTCCCGAGCCTGTCGCTCACCGCGTCGATGGGCCAGGGCGGGTTTAGCTGGCCGGTGGCGCTCTCGGGTGCGGGCGCACTCTGGAGCATTGGCGCATCGCTGTCACAACCGATCTTCCATGGCGGCGCATTGCTCGCGCAGCGCCGCGCAGCGATCGATTCCTACGAGGCCGCGACCGCGCAGTACAAGCAGACCGTGCTCGCCGCGTTCCAGAACGTCGCCGATACGCTCGCTGCGCTCGAGCACGACGCGCAGGCGCTCGATGCGGCGAATTTCGCGGCGCGTTCGGCGCGCGGCATTTTTGACGAGACGTCGGCGCGTTACCGGCTGGGCGCCGTGCCGGTGACCTCGACGCGCTCCAGCGAGCAGCAGTACCGCAACGCACAGCTCGACGAGATTCGTTATACGGGCGCGCGGTTGAGCGATACCGCTGCGCTTTTTCAGGCGATGGGGAATCCGGTGCAGGACATGCAAGGTGCCGGCGGGAGCGTCGCGAAGAACTGAAGACGCGTCACGGTTATCCCCAGATTATGTTGATGAGCCTGTGGAGAACGTTCTGACAGACGGCATAACACGTTGAGCACGCAGTGAATTTGCGGTGCGGCGAGAAATGCATCGCGCCCCTGGTTTGCCCGTTCGCGATGCACCGGTCAAAACGCAGGTTATCCCCAGTTTCTGTTGACAGGGCTGTTGATAAGCCAGGGGCGAACGCGGTAAGTCGTTGATCAGAATCTATTTGGTGATCGCGTATCAGCTTCGGGCAACATGCAGTGCGCGCGCTGTGCGGAGAACGCCTGCTCCGCTTATCCACAGACTTTGTTGAAAGGCCTGTTGATAACGTTCTGACAGCACCCCTAACCTGCTGATCGCAGAACACTTTCAGGCGCTGCAACGAAATCGTGCCGGTGCTTCAGTAGACAGCGGGCTCACCCTCAGGGCGGTGTTTAAACCGCTTGTGGACCCAGTAGTACTGGTCAGGAATCCGCCGTACCTGCGTCTCCAGAAACGCGGTGATACGACGCGCATCGACCGCCGCGTCTTCGGACGGAAAATCGCTCAGCGCTTCGAATATCTTCAGCCGGTAACCACGATAGTCCGGCAGCACTTCGGTTACGAACGGCACCACGCGCGCATTGCCCGCCTTCGCGAGTCGCGAGACCGACGTCAGCGTGCAGGCTTCGACGCCAAAGAACGGCACGAAGACCGAATCGCGCAGGCCAAAATCCATGTCGGCGGCGAGCATCACCGGCTTGCCCGCACGCAGCACGCGCAACGCGTGACGCACGCTGTTGCTGCGCGGAATCATTTCCGTGCCGAAACGGCCACGCTGACGCAACGCCATCGCGTCGAACATCGCGTTCGACATCGGCGTGTACAGCGACGCAACCGGATGGCGCGTCGAGTACATCATGCAGCCCGCTTCGATACCGACAAAATGAAAACCCACGAAGATCGTTGGCTGCGTGTGCGTCTGTGAGAGATCGATCGCACTTTCCACTTCGACGAGCCGCTCCAGCGATTTCGCATTGCCGAACCATTGCGTGCCGCGCTCGACGAAACTGCGGATCACATGACGAAAGTGCGCGCGTGCAAGGCGCTCGCGTTCAACCTCACTCATATCGGGGAAGCACAGCCGCAGATTCGTGTGCACAACCCGGCGACGCGAACTGGGAATACGATACAGCAGCGAGCCGAGTCCGACCCCGAAACGCGCGACGATGCCATACGGCAGGAACGCGAGCACGCGGAGCAGTCCTGTAGCAAGACAGAGGAGAATGCGGTTCTTCAAAGGAGGGCCCGGTAAATGAGACGTGAGTGGCGGTCGCCTCGTGCCGGAACCGGAAACACCGGAAACCGGGCGCTGACCGTCTGGGCAGCCGGGCACGCATGCGCCTTGATCCGGGTGGGGGCGCAGCGCTCCAGGCGGTAAATATTATCCTGCAGTGCTCACGGAAGAGGCAATCGTTACTTACCCGAGCATATTACAGTGTGTATCGTGCACCGGGCCCTGCATTCCCAGGTGTCCGGTGCAACGCATTTCAGCGTGTTTTGCAGGCAGCCATCACGGCTTGTTCGATTCGAACAGATCGATGATCTGCTTCTTTTCGGTCGACGAAACATCCGGCGGCGTCAGGCCTGCGGGCCCCACCCCACCCACCGCGTTCGTACCACCCGCGAGCGGATTGGCAGCGTCCATGCCAATACTTGCGACAAAGCCGTTGCCCGGCATCATGTCCGTATAAAACAGTTCTCCATCGACCTGCGTGACCGTGTCGGGCATCGACGGCTCTTCCTGCGGCACGCCGCGCAGCGCGCGCTGCATGTACTCGACCCAGATCGGCAACGCGAGCTGCGCGCCGAACTCGCGGCTGCCGAGCGTCTTCGGCTGGTCGTAACCCATCCACGCCACCGCCACGAGCGACTTCTGGTAGCCCGCGAACCAGCCGTCTTTCGCGTCGTTCGTCGTGCCGGTCTTACCCTGCAGGTCCGAACGATGCAGCACGTTCGTGCCCGCGCCCGTGCCCGCGGTGGCGACCGAGTGCAGCAGGCTGTTCATGATGTACGCGTTACGCGGCTCGATCGTGCGCGGCGCGTCGCGCCCGGCGGTCAGCGGCTGCGCGCGCGAAATCGCCTGGCCGCGCGCGTCGGTGACTTCCGCGATCAGATACGGATTGATCCGGTAGCCGCCATTCGCGAACACCGAATACGCGCCCGCCGACTGCAACGGCGTGACGAGACCCGCGCCGAGCGCCATCGGCAGATACGGCGGCGTCTTGTCGACATCGAAGCCGAAGCGCTGCGTCACGAAATCCTGCGCGTACTTCGTGCCGATGAACGACAGGATGCGGATCGACACCAGGTTCTTCGACTTCTCCAGCGCGAGACGCATCGGCATCGGGCCGTCCGGCTGGTCGTCGTCCTTCGGTTCCCACGCGTCGCCGCCGGGCGTCGTGGGCGGGAACGACAGCGGCGCATCGTTGATGATCGTCGCCGGTCCGAGGCCCTTTTCGAGCGAAGCCGAATAGATGAACGGCTTGAAGCTCGAACCCGGCTGACGCCACGCCTGCGTCACGTGGTTGAACTTGTTCTTGTTGAAGTCGAAACCGCCGACGAGCGAGCGGATCGCGCCGTCCTGCGGCGTCAACGCGACGAGCGCGCCTTCGACCTGCGGCAACTGCGTGATCTGCCAGTTGCCCTTCGCATCCGCAACGAGGCGCACGATCGAGCCCGGCCGGATGCGTTGCGCCTGCGCGGCCTTCGGACTGAGCGCCGCCGCGGCGAACTTCAGCCCGTCGCCGCTGACCGTCGCCAGGGTGCCGTCGACGAACTGCGCCTTCACTTCCTTCGGCGACGCAGCGGTCACGACAGCGGCGACGATTTCGCCGTTGTCGGGATGATCGGCGAGCGCGTCGTCGATAGCCTGGTCGCGGTCGTCGCGATCCGGCGGCAGCTCGATGAACGCTTCCGGGCCGCGATAGCCGTGACGCCGTTCGTAATCCATCACGCCTTTGCGCACGGCCTGATACGCCGCGTCCTGATCGGCGGAATCGATGGTCGTCGTAACGTTCAGCCCACGCGTGTAGGTTTCGTCGCGATACTGGGCGTACATCATCTGACGCACCATTTCCGCGACGTACTCAGCATGCACGCTGTATTCGTTGCCCGACACCTTCGCGTGAATCTCTTCCTTCACGGCCTCGTCGTACTGCGCCTGCGTGATGTAGTTCAGATCGAGCATGCGCTTCAGGATGTATTCCTGACGGATCTTCGCGCGCTTCGGATTCACCACCGGGTTGTACGCGGAAGGCGCTTTCGGCAGGCCCGCGAGCATGGCCGCTTCGGCAAGCGTGACGTCTTTCAGGTCCTTGCCGAAGTACACGCGCGCAGCGGCCGCGAAGCCGTAAGCGCGCTCGCCCAGATAAATCTGGTTCATGTACACCTCCAGGATCTGGTCCTTCGTCAGTGCACGTTCGATCTTGTACGCAAGCATCATTTCGTAGATCTTGCGGGTGTAGGTCTTCTCGCTCGACAGGAAGAAGTTGCGCGCGACCTGCATCGTGATCGTGCTCGCGCCCTGCGAGCTGCCGCCGTGCATCAGGTCCGTCAGACCCGCACGCAGGATGCCGACGAAGTCGACGCCACCATGTTCGTAGAAGCGGTAGTCCTCGATCGCGAGCACGGCTTTTTTCATCTGGTCGGGGATGTCTGCGAAACGCACGATGCTGCGCCGCTCTTCGCCGAATTCGCCGATCAGCACGTGGTCGGCCGTATAGACGCGCAATGGCACCTTCGGCCGGTAATCGGTGAGCGCATCGAGCGACGGCAGTTGCGGCCCCATCACGACGAGCGCATAGCCGACAATCAGCGCACCCACGACCGCGACAGTGGCGATCAGGCCGGCAAACCAGATGGCAATTGTTGCGCCGATCGAACGCCCGCGCGATTCGTCGTCACGGGCGTCGTAGCGATCTGCATGGGAGCCGGGCTCGCGGCGGTCAGGATTCCGGTCGTTGGCCGGATAGTTTGAAGGCGGTCGTTTGATAATTGGCATGACTTGTATGGTTAGCGCCCGGACTGCACGCCTTCTGCGCACGCGTCGCGCGCGCACGGATCATGGTCGTGGCAGGCCGCGCGTCGCGCAGGCCAAACCGACGGGTTCGCAAGCTGTCGAAAAAGCGCCGCATCGCCCGGAAAAAGAACGGGAAACCGCCAACGCCCCCATGCGACCCAACACCCCCGACGGCCGCACAGCGCACGGCAGACAACGGCCGGCGCAACTTGACAGCGCATTTTAAAGAAATCGGACGGCGGTCCAGCCGATTTTTTTGTAAGAATTCCCTGCGGATGGTGCCCCGCAAGGCGATGAAGGCCTTTTGTCGGAGAACGCGGGGTTATCCACACAAAATGTGCAAAGGTCTGTGGACAATAACGCTGGAAAGGCTACAACTCATTGAAGTCACGGCCTTTTCACACGGCGCCCGGTTTTGTGCCCTTCTGCCTGACAGGACGCCGCTGTTGTACGGGTGTGCAGAGTTCGTACGATGCCCGTTTCGCATCCGCACGAGTCGCCTTATGATGGTCCTGTTGCCCCGGTTTTCGGGTGACCGCCCGCCATAACCCGCCGCAAGACGCACAAACGCGTAAAACGCACGCGAGCCGACCATGAACAAGCCTAGCGAACGCATTGTCGTATTTGTCACGCCGGCGCAGAAACGCGCGATTACCTCAACTGCCGAGGGGCTCGGCATCAGCGTCAGCGAACTGATGCGGCGCGCCGTATTAAGCTTCGGCGCGACGAGCGAACAGGTGAAGGCGGCCAGCATTGTCGACCGGCTACGGGCGCCACGCGAGCCGGACGCGCTCAACGAAGCGCTGCGCAAGGCCGCACGCGGTACGCGGCACACACATCCAGCGGAGCCCGCGCCGCTACCAGCGGGACTCGTGCGCGTGCAGCCTGCTCCTGCCGCGCTGCCTCACACCGCGACACAACCGGATCACGCTCACGGGCCATCCCGCGTCGAGCCGATGCCTTTCGAGGCAGCGGGCACGTTCGCCGACGATCTGCCTGCAGATTCCCCCCCATTCGATCCCGCAACCGCTACCGAAGAGGAAATGCGCAACGCAGCGGAAGCCGTGGCGCGCGTGGCGGCAGCGAAAGCGGCCTCGCTCGCGGCGCATCCGGCTGACGCAACCGTTGTGCGGCGCCCACGCCCAAGGATCGACCATGAGCCCGACGCCGACAGCGATCCGCACGGCGACCCCGCCACGGATGGCCGCTTTGCATGAGGCAACCCGCGTCGCGCTGAAAGAAACCTGCCTGCATCGGGCCGCCGGCTGTGGCCCGAACTCATCCGGATCCCTTCCGAAATCGTCTTTTCGCACACCACGGAAACAGGGGTATCAATCTGCGGTAACAATGGCGATTTGAAACCTTTGTGAAACAGGTCTTTAAGTCCGTTTTAAGACATGCCGTGGTGTAATATCCGCGAGCGACTGGACCCACCCGCGCACTTTCCATGACAGTGAATCCGCGGCAATGGCGCGATCGAAAAACGCAGCCATTGCAATTCGCGGAAACGGCCCGATGTGGGGACCGGCCGCCTGCGCAATGAAGCGCGCAGCGGCGTAAGCTGTCGGTTAAATGCGCCCGGATTTTCCAGCGCCGAATTCAATCTACGGAGGTATTCATGTCGCTATTTGACACCGTCTCGCGCACGCTCAAAGGTCTCCTGAACGACGCGGCTGATTCCGTGCAGGATCCTTCGCGCGATTCGCGCCAGATCGTGCGCGAACTCGACGACAGCATCGCGAAAGCGGAGAACTCGCTGATCGAAATCCAGGCACAGGTCGCAACGCAGCAAAGCAAGCGCGACGTCGCCGCCGACAAGGCAAAGAAATACGAAGACGGCGCAAAGCGCGCGCTGCAGGCTGGCGACGAAGCGCTCGCCCGCGAAGCACTCGGCGCGCAGGCAACCGCCGAAGCCGAACGCAACGCGCTCGCTTCCGAACTGTCGACGCTCGAACCTTCGGTCGATCAGTTGAAGCAACAGATCGACGAGATGCGCCAGCGTCGTAACGACCTGAACGCGCGGTCGAACATCCTGCAGGCGAAGCAGCAGATCGCGCAGGCTAAAGATGTCGCCGCAACGGCGCTCGGCGGCATTGGCGGCAAGAACCTGTCGGAAGATTTCCAGAAGCTCGAAGACAAGGTCGCGCTGTCGAACGCGCGCTCCGACGCACGCCTGAATTCCGCCGACGTGAAAAGCGGCAAGGCGCTCGACGACAAGCTCGCGGAACTGAATCGCGGCCCTTCCGTTGAAGACCGTCTCGAAGCGCTGAAGAAGCAGTTGAACACACCGGCGCAGCAGTAAGCGGCCGGAACGGTGCGGTGCCGCGCAGGTCAGTCCGGTTCGATCACCATGATCGTAGTCCTGCTGGTCGAACCCTTCGCGATGCGCGGCGTCGCATCTGATATCGCTTGCCAGGGAGACGGGCGTGAAGTCGCCCGGTCCGTATCATGAAAAGATTTTTCGCAGCGGCGTTCATGTCGTTGATGCTGGTGTCAGGCGCGGCGTTCGCGCTGCCCACCGCCACGCAGATCGAAACCGCGATGCAGCAGGGTAACTGGCAGCAGGCCGATGCCGGCCTCACGCAGGTGCTGCAGGCTCATCCGAACAATGCACGCGCGCATTATCTGTACGCGCAGGTGCTCGACCGCGAAGGCCGTTACGCCGATGCGCTCGCGCAGATCCAGCAGGCGAAGACGCTCGATCCACAGGTCCGCTTCACTGACCCGTCGCGCTTCGCGCAAACGGAAGCGCGCATCCGCAGTGACGCGGCACGCGCGGGCGCCATCCAGGCGAACCGCTCGTCCACGCCTCTCGCACAGCAGGCCGCACCGGCCGCGCAGATGCAACAGTCAGCCACAATGCAGCCCGTCGTGCCGGAACGTCATGGGCCTTCGATGGGCTTGTGGATCGGCCTTGCATTCGTCGTTGTCGTGATTGCATTCGTGCTGCGCTGGACGCTGAAGCGCGCGCGCTCGAAAGACGATACTCGCGCCGACGACGATCGCCGCGTGCAGCTGAAGCGCGCGACTGAATTGCTGAACGCGGTGCGTTCGCTGAAGCTCGACGTGAAAATCTCGACGGTGCCAGGACACGAGGCACTGGAAAAAGAAGTGGAAGGACTCGAAGCGCAGTTGCGGCAACTCGTCGAAACATTGTCGGGCAGCCCGAACCCGGTGCCGCCGTATCAGCTCGACGATCTCGAACGTCAGGTCGAAAGCCTGAGAGCACGCGCCGACGGACGTCCCGATCCGAATGCGTCCGGCGCGGCGGCGTATGGCCCGGCGCCGCTCGGTAGCGGCGACTCGGCGTACGCGCGCGAAGCCGACGAACGCTTCGGTCGTCAACAGGCGCCCTACCCCTATCCGCAGCAACCCGTGCCACAACAACAGCCGCCCGTCATCGTCCAGCAAGGCGGCGGATTTGGCGGCGGCATGGGTGGCCTGCTGACCGGTGTGCTGCTTGGCCAGGTGCTGAATTCCGGAGGCCGCGATCGCATCATTGAACGTGACGTGCTGGTCGACCCTGATGAAGCGCGCCGGCGTGCCGGCGACGTCGATTTCGGTCAGGGCTCGAACGACTGGAGCGACGGCGGTGGCGGGGGCGGTATCGACACGGGCAGCAATGACGATTCCGGCGGCGGCTGGAGCGATACCTGAGCATCCCTGCAGGCACACAACGGTGAACGAGAACAGGCTCCTTTTGGGAGCCTGTTTTTTTGCCTGGCATTCCCGTGCATTTCTGTGCCTGTTTCGTTTCTTCTTCGTCAAGCCTGACGTGCAGTCTCATGCTGGCTGACCCGCAGGCGTTTCCGGCGTCGTCGGTGGGCCGCTAGATTCGCGATATGCCGCCGACGTACAGACGCGTTTCGTAAGCGAATTCGACCGTGCCGTTTTCGGCGGTGCGGTCGAACAGTTCGCGCAACGCGACGAGCATCGGCTCGTGATTCGGATGCCCCGCTTTGGGCGCAAACGACGACGACATCAATCGCCCTTTCAGTGCCTCGAAATCCAGCTGCTGCGCGTTTGGAAATGTTGCCTTGTGCGCGAATCCGTTGTCGAACCAGGCGGCCATGGAGGCGTCGTCGCCATAGCGTTCCGACACTTCCGTGTAGTCGACGCCATGGCGCTGGAGCAAGGCCTCGAAGCCGGTGAGAAACGCCGTGCCGGTGAGCAGGCGGCTGTTCCAGAAGAGCGCCGCGAGGCCGCCCGGCCGCAGGATGCGCGCGAATTCGCGGCGGGTCGTCACCGGAACGAACCAGTGCACCGCCTGCGCGGCGATCACGAGATCGACGCTGGCGGCATCGAGTGTCGTGGCTTCGGCCGTGCCCGCCTTGCTGCTGAAACCCTCGATACCCGAGAGCCACGCATCGGCCGCATTGCGCATCCCATCGTTCGGTTCGACGGCGATGACGGGATGCCCCGCGTCGAGAAAGAGCTTTGCGGAGATGCCTGTTCCAGCGCCAATGTCCGCGACCTGCGCACCCTTCACGACGCCGCAGACGTCGTGCAGGAACGTGACCAGTTCGCGCGGATAGCCGGGACGGTACTTGACGTAGTCGGCAACGCGGTTCGTGAAGCGGCGGGTGGAGTCCAGATTCATCGATACATCCTTTGAATGATGTGGCGCGACGCCCGGCTTGCCTGGGGAACACGCATGATTGCCCGACATGAAACGCTCAACGACCGCCGAGCAGCAGCAGAAGGCTCCAGAGGAACTTGCAGACCAGCACAATCAGCGCCCAGAGCTGCGCGAGTTGCTCCCAGCCTGCAATACTGAATAAAACCTCGAACATGAAGTGGCGGCCAGAAAAGTCAGGTACCGGCGAAGACTACAGCGTGAACGGGAATGGTGCCGAAGGCTCCATGATATCGACCAGGGGATAGTCCGTATCAAGTCACCCGAAAGCATGCCGTAAACGCAGGGAAGAAAAAACGGCATCCGTGCGGGCAGATTCGGTGGCATGGTGATTCGACGGTTCACCGCGCGGCAACAGTAATCATCTTGCATGGGACCAGGACAGGTGCTCTGCTTGGAGCTCGGAGTAGCGCGCTAAAGCGCGAACTCCGACCGACAGCTAAAGCGCTAACTCTGATCGACCGCAATGATTTGCATGGGACCAGAGTAAGTGCTTTGCATGGGGCCGGAGTAGCGCGCTGAAGCGCGAACTCCGTCCGACAGCTAAAGCGCTAACTCTGGTCGACAGGAGACACACATGACGGGTTTCAACTTTCGCCGGAAGGGCCGATCGAACTCGGTAGTCGGCGATATTGCGACGCAGGCGGGCAAACTGGGCATCGAGATCTGCGACGTGTCGGGACACGTCGACGAGGTCGCCGCGCGCGTCCAGCGTCAAGCGCAGGTGTGCCGTGCACTACGCGAATCCGCTGCGTTGACGATGCAGGGCAACGAACGCATCGCCGCAGCGGCGCGCGAGATGCGCACCGTCACCGCCGATGCCGCGACTGGCGTGCAGGAATCGCGGCAGACGCTGGAGGCGTCGCTGGCGGACATCCATGGACTCGTTGAGGGCGTGACCGTTATCGAGAGCCAGATTGGCGCGCTGCGCGCTGCGCTCGCGCACGTGAGTCGCGTCTCCGAGGAAATCTCGCTGATTGCGCGTCAGACGCATCTGCTTGCGCTGAATGCCGCGATCGAAGCGGCGCGTGCCGGCGATTCCGGCAAGAGTTTCGCGGTGGTTGCTGCCGAGGTGAAGAACCTGTCTGCGAAGACCGCGCAGGCCACCGGCCAGATCGAAACGACGCTTGCGCAGTTGACCCAGCAAACCGAGCAGCTGATTTCGGAGGGATCGGTGAACACTGCGCGTGCGCATCGGGTACGCGAAGGCACGCGCATGATTGGCGACGTTGTGCATTCCACGGGCGAAGCGATCACGCAGTTGAATGCCGAAGCGAACCAGATTGCGGCGTTGACGGGCGAGATCGAGACTCAGTGCCACGGACTGGAAGCCCAGGTCGTCGAGATGGCGAGCGACGTAGAGGATTCGAGCGAGAACTTCGTGCAGGCGAAGGATCGGCTGGGGAATCTGCTGGGCGTATCGGAGACGCTGATCGAACTGACGGCGGCGACGGGCGTGGAGACGGCCGACACGCGATTTATCCGGGCCGTCGAGGATGCTGCGGCGAAGGTGAGCAAGCAGTTCGAGGCGGCGCTTGCGCGCGGTGACATTACGCTGGCGGATCTGTTCGATACAACTTATGTTCCTGTTCCCGGGACGAACCCTCCGCAGTTCATGACGCGGTTTACCGCGTTCACCGATCGCGTGTTGCCTGCGATTCAGGAGCCGTTGCTGAAGCTTGATGAGCGGGTCGCGTTTTGCGCCGCTGTCGATGCGCGGGGTTATTTGCCGACGCATAACCTGAAGTTTTCGCAGCCGCAGGGGGAAGATCCTGTGTGGAATGCGGCGAATTGCCGGAACCGGCGGATGTTCAACGACAGGACGGGGTTGGCCGCTGGCACGAATACGAAACGGTTTCTTTTGCAGACATATCGGCGCGATATGGGAGGCGGGGCGTTCGTTTTGATGAAGGATGCGTCGGCGCCCGTTGTTGTCGCCGGGCGGCATTGGGGTGGGGTGAGGATTGGGTATCGGGTTTAGGTTGTTTTTTCTGGATTTCTTTGGCCTTTCCTTGTCGGCATATCGGTCTATTGGTGTTGCCCCTTATGCGGGGCGGCATTTTGGGTTTTTCGTGCCGAAGCTGTTTCTTTGCTTTTGGCCTTTCCTTGTATTCGCGTCGGTCTATTAGTGTTGCCCCTGTGCGGGGCGACGCTAATAGACCGACATGACTTCAAGGAAAGGCCAAAAGCAAAGAAACAGCTTCGGCACGAAAAACCCCAAACTACATTGCCAAAGCAAGCCGCCTCTTCTCAGCATTCTGCATAAACCGGTTAGCCACAACAACCCCAACCGTGACAACGGAAATAAAGAGCGTAGCAAGCGCATTCATCTCAGGATTCAACCCAAGCCTGACACGGGAAAAAACAACCAGCGGCAGCGTAGTAGACCCAGGTCCAGACAAAAACGCCGACAACACAAGATCATCGATGGAAAGCGTAAACGACAACAACCACCCTGCAACCAGCGCTTGAGAAATCAACGGCAACGTAATCGCAAAGAACACCCTGAACGGCGTAGCCCCCAGATCCAGCGCAGCCTCTTCAAGCGACGGGTTCAGATCCCTCACCCGCGACTGCACAATAATCGCGACATACGAAATGCACAGCATCACATGCCCAATCCAGATCGTGAAAATCCCGCGTCCGGCCGGCCATCCAAGCCACTTCCCCATTTCGATGAAAAGCAGCAGCAGCGAAATCCCCTGGATAACCTCGGGAATCACGAGCGGCGCATTGATCATCCCGGTATAAAGCGTGAAACCGCGAAACCGTCCCATCCGCGCCAGCACAAATCCCGCCCACGTGCCAATAAAGACAGACGCAAACGCCGTCAGCAACGCAATCCGCAAGGAAAGCCACGCGGCCGCGATCAGTTCGTCATCCTCAAGCAGCGCCTGATACCAGCGCACCGAAAACTTCGTCCAGACAGTCACCAGCTGCGATTCGTTGAACGAATACACGACGAGGCTCACGATCGGCACGTACAGAAACAGGAAGCCAATCCCAAGCGCCACGATCTGCAAAAAACGGTTCGGCTTCATCAGCGCCTGTCCTCCAGCTCCTTCGCCTGCGCATACTGAAAGAGCGCCATCGGCACCAGCAGCAGCACAACCATCGCACACGTCACCGCGGACGCCATCGGCCAGTCGGCATTGTCGAAGAACTCATTCCACATCACGCGACCGATCATCAATGTATTGGCGCCACCCAGCAGCTCCGGAATCACGTACTCGCCCACCGCCGGAATGAACACCAGCAGGCAACCCGCAATAATGCCGTTCTTCGAGAGCGGCAGTGTAATCTGCACGAACGCCTTCCAGGGCTTCGCGCCAAGGTCGTATGCGGCCTCGAGCAGCGTCAGATCCATCTTCACGAGGTGCGCGTAAAGCGGCATCACGAGGAACGGCAGATACGAATACACCATGCCGATATAAACAGCCGTGTTCGTGTGATAAAGCTCGATCGGCGCGTGAATCACACCCATCGACATCAGAAAATGATTGAGCAGCCCATTGTTCTTCAGAATCCCGATCCACGCGTACACACGAATCAGAAACGACGTCCAGAACGGCAACATCACGGCCATCATCAGGATATTGCGCGTCGCAGGATTCGAACGCGCAATGTAATACGCCATCGGATAACCCAGCAGCAGGCACAGGAGCGTCGAAATCGCCGCCACCACAACCGAATTCACGTACGTTGCGAAATACAGGCTGTCGGTGACCAGAAACGCATAGTGAGACAGGTCGAGTGCGATGTGCAGCACCCCGTCCTTCATCGAGGTCAGTTCCGTATACGGTGGGATGCCCATCTGAAGATCGGCAAAGCTGATCTTCACCACCAGCAGGAACGGCACGAGGAAAAACAGCAGCAGCCAGACGAACGGCCCGGCCACGACCGCGCTGCGCCCGGTCAGGCCAAAGCGCCGCACCGGCCACGACGCAAACGAACTCATCGACCGTTTCATGACGTCAACACCACACCGGCAGACGCGCTCCAGCGCACATAAATTTCATCGCCCCACGTCGGCGTCTCGATCTCGGAGAGCGCGAGGCTCGATATGTTCGCGATCACGGTCTTGCCGCCATCGAGTTTGACGTGATACAGCGAGTAGCCGCCCATGTAGGCAATGTTCGTGATGACGCCCTTGCCCCAGTTGTAGGCGCCTTCAGGCGGCTTGCGCGTGAGCGCAATGCGCTCGGGCCGAACGGAAATCGTCACCGGCATGCCGAGCGGGCCGGTGATGCCGTGGTTCACGTACAGACGGCACGGCAGGTCCGGCGTTTCGATGAACACGTGATCCGGCTCGTCCTCGACGACGTTCCCGTCGAACAGGTTCGTCGAGCCAATGAATTCTGCCGAGAAGCGGCTGTTCGGATATTCGTAGACCTCATGCGGCGTGCCGAGCTGTACGATCTCGCCTTCGCTCATCACGGCGAGACGCCCCGCCATCGTCATCGCTTCTTCCTGATCGTGCGTCACCATGATGCAGGTCACGCCGACAGTATCCAGAATGTTGACGAGTTCGATCTGCGTGCGCTGACGGATCTGTTTGTCGAGCGCCGACATCGGTTCGTCGAGCAGCAGCAGTTTCGGCCGCTTGACGAGGCTGCGCGCCAGCGCAACGCGCTGCTGCTGGCCACCCGACAGCTGATGCGGCTTGCGCTTCGCGAAGCGCCCCATCTGCACGAGTTCGAGCGCGGTCTGCACGCGCTCGCGCAGTTCGGCCTTCGGCACGCCCTCCTGCTTCAGTCCAAATGCGACGTTCGACTCGACCGTCATGTGCGGGAAAAGCGCATACGACTGGAACATCATGTTCACCGGCCGGCGATACGGCGGCATCTGCGCGAGGTCTTCGCCGTCGATCAGGATCCTGCCCGAGGTCACGGTTTCGAGGCCGGCCAGCATGCGCAGGAGCGTCGATTTTCCGCAGCCGGAACTGCCGAGCAACGCAAACAGCTCGCCCTTCCCGACGCTCAGATTCACGCCCTTGACTGCGACGGTTTCGCCGAACTTCTTGACGACGTCTACGATCTGCACGAAATTTTCCGCCGCGTCGCCTGCGACGGGGGAGTTGCCTGGGGGCAGCGTGCCGGCCCCTGCCAGCGCGCCTGACTGGTCACTCATGATCTGCTGCTTCGCTCCTGCGTTTGACGAACAAAGCCCCCGGTGGACACCGGGGGCTTCATGATGTTGCACTATCGCGTGTGACTGTCTGGCATCAGCGGCCGGACTTGAACTCGGTCCACAGCCGCGTCTGCAGACGCTGGATTTCCGGCGGCAACGGCTTCAGCAGGAACAGCGTCTGGATGACCTCAGCCGGCGGATACACGGCCGGATCGTTCGCGACGTCCTTCGCCACATACTTGCGTGCCTCGGTGTTCGCGCTCGGATAGTAGACCTCGTTCGTAATCGCCGCGTGGACCTGCGGCGTCTCGATGTAGTTGATCCACTCGAGGGCGGCTTCCTTGTTCTTCGCGTCCTTCGGAATCGCCATCACGTCGAACCAGACCGGTGCACCGCCCTTGGGAATGTAGTACTCGACCTTGTACGGCTTCTTCGCTTCGGCCGCGCGATGCTTCGCAATCACGACGTCGCCCGACCAGCCATACGCGAAGCATACGTCGCCGCCTACGAGGTCGTTGATATAGCCCGACGAGTTGAACTGCGTGATGTACGGACGGATCTTCTTCATCATCGCGAGCGCGGCGCGGTAGTCGTCCGGGTTCGTGCTCATCGGATCCTTTCCGATGTAATGCAGCGCGGCGGCGAACATCTGGTCAGGCGCGTCGAGCACCGAGACGCCGCACGCTTTCAGCTTCGAAATGTTTTCCGGCTTGAAGAGCACGTCCCAGTTGTCGAGCGGCACGGACTTGCCGAGAATCTGCTGGGCCTTCGTGACGTTGTAGCCAAGGCCGGTCGTACCGTAGGCCCAGGGCACCACGTACTTGTTGCCCGGGTCGGCGCCCGCGACGAGCGTCATCAACGACGGGTCGAGATACTTGAGATTGGGAATCTTCGATTTGTCGAGCGGCGCGAAGATGCCCGCTGCGATCTGCTTGCCAGCATAGTTGCTGGTCGGCACGACGATGTCATAGCCCGAATTGCCCGTGAGGAGCTTGGCCTGAAGCGTGTCGTCGCTGTCGTAGTTGTCGTACTTGACCTTGATGCCGGTCTGCTTCGTGAAGTTCGGGATCGTATCCTTGGCAATGTAATCCGACCAGTTGTACACGTTCAACTGCGTATCTTTCGCTGCGGCCGCAACCCACGGCGCCGCGCACAGCACAAGCGCCGCCAGCCGGCTCATTACCTGTTTGTTCATCCCGTTCTCCGATCCTGACCGGCTCTCCCCGGCCCTCGCCCCGCTCACACCGCAACGCATCGCGCGCGGCTCCCCTGAAAAACCCGAAAACTACCACTAAATAGTGCACGCTCCAAAAAAAACGGCGTGCTGTCGCGCAAAGGGTACAGCCGGTCGCTGCCCCGCAGCGGGCCCGGCCCTCGTGGGGGTGATGCCAGCTTTGCAAAATTGGGCGCAATTTTATCGGGTTATCGGCGCGTGTCCACCCGAAAAAAACCTGATCGCCTATGTTTTGACGAAGGACGCCTGTTTCCGGATATGACGGCTGACGGATTGACAGCGAAACCCATCCGTAACGCAAGGCGATTGACAGGAAAGGACACTGCTTACCGACGGCTGCTGTGAGGCGGCCGGATTCGATTCGCGCGATGTATCCGGTTGCGATGCTGAACGACTTGCCGCGCACTGTGGAATGGCTTTGGGCACGGCGTTTGCGCTCCATTTGCCCTTTGACCGGTTCTTCACCTGTGCCTTATGCGCCTCATGTGCCGCTTGCGGGTCCCTCCGCTCGTTGTTTGCGTGCGGCCCTTCCGCTGATTTGCCGATGATCGCGATGAACACGAACCCATTCGCCCTGCGACACCGCCGACGCCGCCCGTCCACAGACACCGGCGGCGGCCCTCCCCGGCCTGCGCACTGGTCGTCGTTCGTCGGACCCGGCGCGCTGATCGCGGTCGGCTATATGGATCCCGGCAACTGGGCCACAGCGCTGGCAGGCGGCGCAGGCTTCGGCTACCAGTTGCTGTCCGTCGTGCTGATGTCGAGCCTGATGGCGATGCTGCTGCAATGGGTTTCGTCGCGCCTCGGCGTGGTCACCGGACGCGACCTCGCGCAACTGTGCCGCGAGCGCTTCAGCCGACGCGTGACGTACCTGCTGTGGCTCACGAGCGAGGTCGCCATCATTGCCTGCGACGTAGCGGAAGTGGTGGGCAGCGCCGTCGCGCTGCAACTGCTGCTCGGCGTGTCGCTGACAGTCGGCGTGCTGCTCTCCGCAGTGGGCACGCTTGCGATACTCGCGCTCCAGCGACGCGGGCGACGCACGCTCGAGGCGGGCGTCGTCACACTGATCGTATTCACAGGACTGTGCTTCGTCGTCGAACTGGCGCTCGCGCGGCCCGACTGGCATGCGGCGCTCGCAGGCGTCGCGCCGGGCGCTGCGCTGCTGCGCAATGCCGGCATGGTTTGGCTTGCCGCTGGCATCCTCGGCGCGACGGTGATGCCCCACAACCTCTATCTGCATTCGGCGCTCGTCAAAAATCTCATTCCCGCGCGCGACGACGCGGCGATCGCGAACACGTTACGCGGCGTCAATTACGACACCTTCGGCTCGCTGTCGTTTGCGTTCGTCATCAATGCGGCGCTGCTGATCCTCGCTGCGGCGGTATTTCATGCCAGCGGCCACCGTGAGATCACGGACCTTGCCGATGCGCATCGTCTGATCGCGCCGATCGTCGGCTCGCACTGGGCCGCCATCCTGTTCGCGGCGGCGCTCCTCGCGTGCGGCCTGAGCGCAACCGTGACGGGCACGCTCGCCGGGCAGGCGGTCATGGAAGGCTTCCTTGCGCTGCGCCTGCCACGCTGGCAACGCGCGCTCCTGACGCGCTCGCTGGCAATGGGTCCGGCGCTCGTCGCCGTTTCGATGTTCGGCCAGCACGGCTCGAACCAGTTGCTCGTTGCAAGCCAGGTCGTGCTCAGCCTGCAGCTGCCGCTCGCGGTCGTGCCACTGATCCGGTTCGCGTCGTCCAGCGCGGTCATGGGCGGGTGGCGCGTGCGTGGCCTGCCGCTCGCCCTGGCGTGGCTCTCGGCGGCGGCGATCCTGACGCTCAACGGCGCGCTGCTGTGGCAACTCATGTCGCCGGATTGAGCCGGTCCGACGCGCACCGAAACGCCGTGCGCCGCCTCGCCTGCAGGACCTGGTCGCATCCTTACCGTTTATTAAGCAATCTCTTACAATACGGACACACTTTGCCTGACGCGTCTGAGAAACGACGTGGTGTGTCTATGTCGTGTGTCCGTGTCCCATGCCCCGTATCAAGGTTCCTTATCCGGCCTTTCATCAGGACGACCGCCCATGCGCTTCGATGCCTTGCCTGCCTGTCCCGCTTCTCTCTGCCACACCGCGTTTGCCCGCGGTACGCAGCCGCTTCCTCACCCGCGCCGGTTCATACGCGCCGGTCTGGGGCGCATCGCTCGCAGTACGGTGTGTCTGTTGCTGCTCTTTGTCGCCGGCCAGGCGCATGCGAGCATCGCGATGCTGCAACTGCCGCGCGAGGCGGCGGTGCGCGAGCCGTTGCGCATCACGCTGCTCTATTCCAACGACGACACCACGCCACTCACGATCACGGTGCCGCCAGGCATTCGCGTCACGCTGACGAATGGCGACCTCGCGCCGCAGCCACTCGACCTCGCACGCGAACAAGGTGTACCCGACACGTTGAAGCTGCAGCCGGGCCAGTATCGCAAGGTGACGTTTTCCGCGCCGTGGCCGGCATCGGCGCGCGGCGTGGTGCGGATCGATCCGGTTGGGTTCGACGCTTCGCCGGCGCTCGTCACCATCAATCGTGGCAAAGATCAGGAAGCGATTGCTGCCGCCGAACGCAGCGAAGCGCAAGCTACGACGCCCGCCCAGGTCGCGGCGGCGGCCGCCGCTGTCAACACGCCCGAAGATGCGATCAATGCACCGCTCGATTCGCTTGCCACCACGGGCCGCAGCGCGCTCGCGCGACTCTCTTATTTCGAGCCAATGTATTTCGGCGTCGGCAAGAACGGCGATGCGTCGGCGCGCTTCCAGCTGAGCTTCAAGTACCGCATCCTGATGCCCGACGACCTGCGCTCGAAGGCGTTTTTCGACAACCTGTATTTCGCCTACACGCAGACCGTGCTGTGGGACCTGACCGCCGATTCGCGGCCGTTCCGCGATACGAGCTACATGCCGCAGCTGTTCTACTACGTCGCCGATACCGGCTGGCGCAGTTCGTGGTTCACGCGTATGGGATTTTCAGGCGGTATCGGACACGAATCGAACGGCAAGAGCGGCGACGATTCGCGCGCAATCAACATCGTGTTCGTGCGCCCGACGTGGGAATTCGGCAACCTCGACGGCAACCACCTGACGGTATCGCCGAAGATCTACTACTACCTCAGCAAGACCGGCAACGAAGATATTGCCGACTATCGCGGGTACGTCGATCTGCTTGTGAAATACGGCAGCCCCGACGGCTGGCAGCTCGCCACCACGCTGCGCAAAGGCACGAAGCACTGGTACGGCAGCATCGATTCGCAGCTGACTTACCCGCTGTCGAAACTGCTCGGCAGCGCGTGGGGCGGGTACGTGTGGGTGGGCTACTTCAACGGCTACGGCGAAGACATTCTCGACTACAACAATCGCCAGCACTGGATCGCGCGCATCGGCTACAGCATCGCGCGATGAAAGGCGAGGCGGCGTGCGCACGGCGAGACAGCCGTGCGCACGCGCAAGGCGCACTCGCGGCCGCCGGCGCGTCCGCTCCGGTCGATCGAGGCAGCGCATCGGCCGGGTCGGGAATTCGCCGGATCGGTTAACATGTCGGACGGTTTCCGTTCACCCATCCTTCGCCCGGGCGTTTTCATGGCTTCAAATCTCCACGACCTTCCTGACAGCCCCTGCATCGGCGTGTGCTCGACGCTTTTCGATGAAGTCTGCAAGGGCTGCGGCCGCACCGCCGGCGAAGTATCGAACTGGGTGTTCCTGAGCGACGACGAAAAACTCGCAATCTGGGAACGCATCAAACGCGAAGGCACCGCGATGCGTTTCCAGAACGACCATCTCTGAAACGCCGCTTTGACGCTGACGCGCGCTACGCCACCTGAAACGCGGCAACAGGCCCGCCCGCGAACAGACGCACCGGTTAAAACTTCATCCCGACGCCGATACCGACCACCAGCGGGTCGATATGCAGCGTGCCAAGCGAAGTACCGCCCAGCGATGCATCGGTGTGCATCCAGATCTTCTTGATGTCCGCGTTGACGAAGAGATTCTTCGCGACCTGCACGTCGACGCCCGCCTGCAATGCCGGCCCAAAACTGTGATTGCTGATCGAGACGGGCTGGCCGCCCGCACTCAGACCATTGTTGTAGAACAACGTGTAGTTGAGACCCGCGCCGACATAAGGCCGCACCGTTCCCTGATGGTTGAAGTGATACTGCAGCAGGAGCGTTGGCGGCAACACGTTCACCCCGCCCAGTCCGCCCAGATTCGACGTCAGTTGATGCCGTGACGTGCCCAGAATCAGCTCGACGCCGATGTTGTCGCGGATCATGTACGTGAAGTCGAGTTCCGGCACCGTGGCGTTGTTGACACCGACGTTGAGCGCCGACAATGTGCTGCTCGTGCTGACCTGCGGCAGGATACTGATGGCGCGCAGACGCACGAGTACGTCACCTGCATGAATGCCGCCCGTGGACGCCGCCCCGGACGTCGTCTGAAATGCCTCGTCTGCCGCCACGGCCTGGTTTGCAGCGACGCACATGCATAGCGCGCATGCCGCCGCGCCTGCCCCGTTGATCCATCTGTTCATGTTTTCTTTCCCCGTTGTCGTAAAGCCCCTACATTTTCCAGGGGCTTACGACCGGTCGCGTTGACCGCTGTCAACGAAGCGAAAACGCGCCGTGACGTGCGACAGCCGGTCGCGCCGTGCCTGTCAGCAGCAGTTCAAGCAGGTCGCGTACGCTGCGGATCGCGTTGCCGAACGGCAGCGCTTCGCGACCGCGGAAGAACAGGCCATTCGCGACATCGCCGCGCAGCGCAGCCGCAAGACGCGTGTCGATGCAGAAGTGGCCGAACTTCTCGATGCCATCGCGCAGCCCGCATGCACTCAGGCATTCGAGCGCGGCCGGACACGCGTGTTTGAGCGCGCCGATCTTCGAGCGGATGCGCGCCTCGTGGCGCAGATAGCGCGAGAGCCATGGGGTGCGGACGGCGCGGGCCGGCAGCCCGGTCACGCTGATGAACTCGACGATATCTTCCGGTGACGCGTCGGCCAGCACGCGTTTGAATTGCGGATGCGCGTCGCCCTCTTCGGTGACGGCAAACGGCGTACCGATCTGCACGCCGCTCGCGCCTGCCGCCAGGCACGCGCGCACTGCGTCGTGACTGTTGATGCCGCCCGCGACAATCAACGGCACGTCGTCACGGCCGAGGCCGAGCGACGAAAAAACCGCCTGCATCTCATCGAGTACGCGTGCGAACTCGAAGCGGCCATCGTGAATGTCCGCGAGGTTCGTGACGCCAAGATGGCCACCTGCGTGTGCGGGATGCTCGATCACGATGGCGTCCGGCAAACGCCCCTTCTTCATCCACTTCTTCAGCACGAGCGCCGCGCCACGACTGTCCGACAGGATGGGAACAAGTGCGATGTCGAACGCCTGCGTCATGTCGGGCAGGTCGAGCGGCAGGCCCGCGCCCATGACAATTGCGTCGGCGCCGTTTTCGCACGCTACGCGTACGTAGTCGGCGTGGGCGTTCACCGCTTTCATTACGTTGACCGCGATCATGCCGCGCCCCTCGGATAACGCTCTTGCGGCCGTGATTTCGCGGGCGAGCGCCGTGAGGTTCGCGCGTTCGAGCGTCTCGCGATCGGGATGCGCGCGGCAGGCCTCAACGAGATCCGCGTGATGGTGCCGCAGGTCGATGCTCGCGATCGTACCCATCGCGCCTTCACGCGCGACGCTGCCGGCGAGCCGGTGCGCCGAGATGCCGACACCCATCCCACCCTGCACGACCGGCAAGAGCGAACGGCCGCGAATCACAAGTGGGGGAAAAGAATGCGCTGGAAACATGAGAGGCCCGCTTCGTCGACATGAAACGCTCATAGTCGCGAATGGGCCAGACATCGCATTGCGCGAGATCAAACAAACGCAGCGGGCGCCTGTATTGGTCAGTGCTTTCCTGATTCAGATCAGCGGCGATGAAGCGCGCCTCACCCCACCCACACCTGCACGCGCCATGAAAAAAGCCCGCTTCGAATGAAGCGGGCTTTCTGCCCCTCGAACCTGCGTTAAAGCGTCAACGCAATCAGGCGTTACTGCACGCCCTGGCTCAGCAGGAAGTCTTCGTAATTGCCACCGAAGTCGTTCAGCGTGCCATCGGTACGCACTTCGACGATCCGGTTCGCGAGGCCGCTCACGAACTCACGGTCGTGCGAAACGAAAATCAGCGTGCCTTCGTACTTCTCCAGCGCGATCTGCAGCGATTCGATCGATTCCATGTCCATGTGGTTCGTCGGCTCGTCCATCAGCAGCACGTTGTGGCGGCCGAGCATCAGTTTGCCCCAGATCATGCGGCCTTTTTCGCCACCCGAGAGCACCTTCACGGACTTGCGGATGTCGTCGGCGTTGAAGAGCAGGCGACCGAGCGTGCCGCGCACCGACTGTTCATCGTCGCCTTCCTGGCGATAGTTGTCGATCCAGTCCATCAGCGTGATGTCGTCCGGGAACTCTTCGTACGTGTCCTGCGGCATGTAACCGATGTTCGCGTTTTCCGCCCACTTTACCGTGCCGTGATCGAGTTCGATATTGCCGCGCAGCGAACGCAGCAGCGTGGTCTTGCCCGCGCCGTTCTCGCCGATGATCGCGATACGCTCGCCCGGCTGCACGCTCAGATTGAAGTTCTGGAAGATCGTGCGGTCGTACTTCTTGGTAATCGTGTCCGCCACCACCGCGATGTTATGCAGCTTCTTCTCGTACTCGAAGCGGATAAACGGGTTCTGGCGCGACGACGGCTTGAATTCCTCGATCTTGATCTTCTCGATCTGCTTCGCGCGGCTCGTGGCCTGACGCGCCTTCGACTTGTTCGCCGAGAAGCGGCGCACGAAGTCCTGCAGGTCGGCGACGCGTTCTTTCGCCTTTGCGTTCGCGGCCTGCTGACGCTCGCGCGCCTGCGTGCTCGCGAGCATGTAGTCGTCGTAATTGCCCGGATAGACCTTCAGCGTGCCGTAATCCATGTCGGCCATGTGCGTGCAGACCTGGTTCAGGAAGTGTCGATCGTGCGAGATGATGATCATCGTCGAGTTGTACTGGTTGAGCACGTCTTCCAGCCAGCGGATCGAGTTGATGTCCAGGTTGTTGGTCGGTTCGTCGAGCAGCAGTACGTCCGGCTTCGAGAACAGCGCCTGCGCGAGCAGCACGCGCAGTTTCCAGCCCGGCGCGACGTTGCTCATGGGACCGTTGTGGTCGGCGATCGCGATGCCGATGCCAAGCAGCAGTTCGCCCGCGCGCGCCTCGGCCGTGTAGCCGTCGTACTCGGCGAATTTCGCTTCGAGTTCGGCGGCGTGCATGTAGTCGTCGTCGGTGGCGTCCGGGTTCGCGTAGATCGCGTCGCGCTCGGTCATCGCGGCCCACATTTCCGTGTGGCCCATCATGACGACGTCGAGCACGCGCACGTCTTCGTACGCGAACTGGTCCTGGCGCAATTTACCGAGGCGCACGTTCGGTTCGAGCATCACATTGCCCGAGCTCGCTTCGAGGTCGCCGCCGAGGATCTTCATGAACGTCGACTTGCCGCAACCGTTCGCTCCGATCAGGCCATAGCGGTTGCCTTCCCCGAATTTGACCGAGATGTTCTCGAAGAGGGGCTTCGGCCCGAATTGCATGGTGATGTTGGCGGTAGACAGCACGGCGCGTCCTTTGAATATGTTGACTGCGAAAAACCCGATATTTTAGCAGGTTATTGGAACAGGACGCCCTGCCCGGCGCGTGCGTCGTCGCCGTTACGATCCGGCCCGTTTTGTTCCGCGCGCGGTCCCGTTAGCGTCGCGCAGCGCCTGGTGGCGCTCTGGCTGCAATACGTCGATAAATGCCGTGAAATCGGCATCCGCGAGACCCGCGGCAACTGCCAGTCGCAACAGTTGCTGAACCGTGCCCGCGACCGGCATCGGCGTGCCAGTGTCGGCAGCCGTGGCGGCGACCGTCTCGACGTCTTTCTGGAAAGTGCTCAACGCCCCCAGCGGCGCGAAGCCCGTTTGTGTCATGCGGGGCACGAACGTCTGCAGCAGCACGGAATCGGCCCAGCCACCGGCGAGCGCTTCGGTCAGGCGCGCAGCGTCGATGCCACTGCGCTGCGCAAGCGTGACCGCTTCGGCGATGGCCGCGACGGTCGACGTGACGATCGCCTGGTTGCACAGTTTCGTCGTCTGGCCGGCGCCGGCTGCGCCCATGTGCGTGACGCGCGACGCGTACGCCTTGATGAGCGGCGTGACCGCTTCGACGTCAGCCGCCTCACCGCCCGCCATCACGGCCAGCGTGCCGGCGACCGCACCCGTCGTGCCGCCCGACACTGGCGCGTCGATCCAGCCCACGCCGGCCGCCGCGGCGCGCGCGGCAAGGCTTCGGGTCACCGCCGGCGGAATGCTCGAATGATCGACGATCCAGCGCAGTTTCCCTTTTGGGCGCGTCTGGCCATGGGCGTGCGCATCCGGGCCCAGCACGCCGTGCTCGCCGAAAACCACTGCTTCGACGGCCGCGGCGTCGGCGACGCACAGCACAACGACTTCGGCGCGCGCGGCGAGTTCGCGCGGCGTATCGGCGAGCGTCGCGCCATCAGCCTGCAAGGCCTCGGATTTCGCGCGGGTGCGGTTCCAGACATGCACGGCATGGCCGGCACGCAGCAAATGCCTGATCATCGGCGCGCCCATCAGTCCGGGGCCACAGAATCCGGTTTCCACGTTGCTGTCCTTCTTCATCGGGTGTTGAGTTGCTGGCCATGATACCGCCCGGCCGTCACTGGTGACACCGGCGACGCCGCGCCGGGCACGCTCCATGCGGACCTGAATGCAGCGGGCGGCCCGTTGACGGCCGCGTCATTGCCTATACTTTCTTCAACCCAAGGAGGGCTCATGAAAGACCACGTCTACAAGCAGATCGAGCTGACCGGATCGTCGACGAAATCGAGCGATGACGCCATACGCACGGCAATCGAAAAAGCGGCAAAGACGCTGCGCAACCTGCACTGGTTCCAGGTCACGGAGACACGCGGACAAATCGAAGACAACAAGGTGGTCCACTGGCAGGTGACGCTCAAGGTCGGCCTGCGCATCGACGACTAGACGCTCAGGCAAAGAGGCACGGTCGCTCACGGTCACTCGCGTTTGGTGCGTGCGATCGTGCGCGCGCGCAACAAAAAAGGGCTGTGTCCGGTCGGCCACAGCCCCTGAAAGCGACGACGCTGGAAGCTCGCCGCCTGGTCGAACATGACCGGCCCGCGCATGGCTTCGCATGCCGCGGGCTGATGCGATACGTTACTTCGGCAGCGAGCCGTCTACGCCTTCCACATACCAGTTGAGGCGTTGCAGTTCCGGATCCGTCAGCGTCTTGCCGGCCGGCACCTTCACGCTGCCCGACTGGTCCTTGATCGGGCCGGTGAACACGTCCCACTTGCCGCCCGCGAGTTCGGTGCGCTTTGCTTCGACATCCTTCTGCGCGTTAGCCGGAATCGCGCCCGTATTCAGGTCCTCGAGATTGACGGCCTTTTGCGGGATGCCCCACCACACAGGATCGTTCTTCCACTTGCCGTCCAGCACCTGCTGGATCGCGGCGTTGTAGTACACGCCCCAGTGCGCGACCACCGAACCCAGGTGAGCTTCAGGACCGAACTTCTTCATGTCCGAATCCCAGCCGAACGCGTGCACGTGCTTTTCCGAAGCGGTTGCAAGCGTCGCGCTCGAATCGGTGTTCTGCAGCAGCACATCGGCGCCCTGCCCGATCAGCGTTTCAGCCGCCTGCTTTTCCTTGCCCGGATCGAACCAGCTGTTAATCCAGATGACCTTCGTGTGGATCTTCGGGTTCACCGAACGCGCGCCGAGCGTGTATGCATTGATGTTGCGCACCACTTCCGGAATCGGCACCGATGCCACGAAGCCCAGCGTGTTCGTCTTCGTCACGTAGCCCGCGACGACGCCCGCGAGATACGCGCCCTGGTACATCCGCACGTCATACGTGCCGAAGTTCGCGGCCTTCTTGTAGCCGGTCGCGTGCAGGAACACCGTGTCCGGGAAGTCCTTCGCGACTTTCAGTTCGAAGTCCTGGAAGCCGAAGCTCGAACCGATGATGATCTTGTTGCCCTTGTTCGCCAGATCGCGGAACACGCGTTCCGAGTCGGCCGATTCCGGCACGTTTTCAACGCGCGTGATCTTGATCTTGTTGCCGAATTTCGCCTCGGCTTCCTTCGAACCCTGATCGTGTGCGAACGTCCAGCCCGCATCGCCCGGATTGCCGAGGTAGACGAACGCGACGCCCGGCGCATCGGCCGCGCGGGCGGTCTGCGTCAACGTGCCCCCAAGGCCCAGCGTGGCGGCTGCCAGTGCGAGCGCGGTCAGCATTTTTCTTCTCATTGTGGTTTCTCCTGTCGTGTGATTGGAACGTTCAAAAAGATTCTGTGAAATGCACGAACACGCGCACGAACACGCGCACGCGCCGCGCGGTCAGCCCGCGGCGAAAAACGGTTTGCCAAGCGATGCCGGCGCGTTCAGCCGGATCGTGTTCGGATTGCGCGAAATCAGCACCAGTACGACGACGGTCGCGATATACGGCGTCATCGCGAGGAATTGCGTCGGTACCGGCACACCGATCGCCTGCGCGTAAAACTGCAGGCCCGTCACCGCACCGAACAGCAGCGCGCCGATCAGCAGCCGCCCCGGACGCCACGTCGCGAACACCACCAGCGCGAGGGCAATCCAGCCGCGGCCGGACGTCAGCTGCTCCTGCCACAGATGCAGGTTGACGATCGAGTAGTAGCCGCCCGCCAGACCCGCCATGCCGCCGCCGAACAGCGTCGCGCCGTAGCGCACGCCAATCACCGGAAAGCCAACCGAATGCGCGACGGCGGGCGATTCGCCGACCGAGCGCAGCACGAGCCCGGCGCGCGTGCGATACAGGAACCAGCCGATCACGGCGAACATCGCGAACGCGAGGTAATCCAGCGGCGTCAGGCTGAAAAACGCGGGACCGATGACGGGAATCTTCGAGAGGCCAGGAATCGTCCAGGTATCGATCGTCGCGCGCACGGCGGCCGACGTGTACGGCTTGCCGACATACGCCGACAGGCCGATGCCGAAGATCGTCAGCGAAAGGCCGGTGGCGACCTGGTTGGCGAGCATCGTCAGCGTGAGGAACGCGAACAGCAGCGACATCGCGAGACCCGCGCCGATTGCCGCCACGACGCCGAGCCACGGGCTGCCGGTGACAGCCGTCACCGCGTAGCCGGTGACGGCACCCATCAGCATCATGCCTTCGACGCCGAGGTTGAGGACGCCCGATTTCTCGGTGACGAGTTCGCCCGCGCCCGCGAACATCAGCGGAATGGCGGCGGCGACGGCGCTCGAGGTCAGCGCGCTGGCTTGCTGGATATCCATGTGGCTTGTCGGGAAATCAGTGGGTCTTAATGGGTATGGGAAGCCACGGTGTGGCGGCGCACGCGGTAGTTCACGAACAGGTCGGCGCCCAGCAGGCAGAACAGCAGCAACCCCTGGAACACGCCGGAGAGTGCCTGCGGCAACTGCATCGAGGTCTGCACCGCTTCGCCGCCGAGATACAGGAGCGCCATCAGCAGGCTCGCGAGCACGATGCCGACCGGATGCAGTCGCCCGACGAACACGACGATGATCGCGGTGAAGCCGTAGCCCGGCGACCACGTCGCCTGCAACTGGCCGATCGGGCCCGCGATCTCACCCATACCGGCGAGACCCGCGAGCGCGCCGCTGATCAGGAGCGACGTCCAGATCGCCTTCTTTTCGGAGAAGCCGGCATAGCGCGCGGCGAGCGGCGCGAGACCGCCGACGTTCATCCGGTAACCCGCGAAGCTCTTTCTCATGAACACCCATACCAGCGGAATTGCGATGAGCGTCACAATGACCGACGCGTTCAGACGCGTGCCGCGCAGAACTTTCCAGTGCCAGTCGCCGGCGAACGTCGGATAGAGCGCGTCGCCGCTGAACATCTCCGAGAGCGGAAAGTTCATACCCTGCGGATCGCGCCACGGGCCACTGACAAGCCAGATCAGCAACTGCGTCGCGACGTAGGTGAGCATCAGGCTCGTCAGGATTTCGTTCGTGTTGAAGCGGCTTTTCAGGAGCGCGGGAATCGCCGCCCACGCCATGCCGGCCAGCATGCCGGCGATCATCATCAGGAACAGGATCCACCAGCCCGTCGCCTGGTCGAAGTAGATCGCGACGCCGCTCGCGCCGATGCCGCCCAGAATCATCTGCCCTTCGGCGCCGATGTTCCAGACGTTCGCGCGATACCCGATCGCGAGCCCGAGGCCGATCAGGCACAGCGGCGAGGCTTTCAGCAACAGCTCTGACCAGCCGTTGACGCTCGACAGCGGTTCGATGAAGAACGCGTGCATCGCCTGCAGCGGATCACGGCCGACAAGGCTGAAAATGAGGAAGCCGATCGCGAGCGTAAGCAGCGCGGCGATCAGCGGCACGGCAAGCCGCATCGTGCGGGAGGGCGTCGTGCGCGCTTCGAGTCGGTACGGAAAAATCATGGGTAGCCGTAGTTAGCGTGTTGTTATGTGTTTGGTCTCAGGCGTGCGGCCGGGCGGTCAGGCGTGCGCCGGCTCTCCGGACGGCGGCGGTGGCGTGCCTTCGCTGCCGCCCTGGCGCTCGCCGAAGAGGCCTGCCATCCAGCGGCCGATTTCTTCCGCATTTGTTTCGCCCGTCGCACGAACCGGCGACAGACGTCCACGCGCCAGCACGGCGATGCGGTCGCAGATGTCGAACAGCTCTTCGAGTTCCTCGGAGATCACGAGGATCGCAACGCCGCTCGCCGACAGATCGAGCAGCTGCTGACGGATGAACGCAGCCGCGCCGACATCGACGCCCCACGTGGGTTGCGCGACCACGAGCACCTTCGGCGCCTGGAGTATCTCCCGCCCGACGATGTACTTCTGCAGGTTGCCCCCCGACAGGCTCTGCGCGAGCGCGTCGGCGCCCCCGCAGCGCACGTCGAACGATGCGATGCAGCGGTCCGCAAATGCGCGCATTGCCTTCGTCTTGATCCAGCCGGCGTTCACCATCTTCTGACGATGCGCGGTCAACAGCGCGTTGTCGGCTAGCGACATGGCCGGCACCGCGCCGCGCCCGAGGCGCTCCTCAGGCACGAACGCAAAGCCGAGCGAACGGCGGCCGCCCGCGCCGAGCCTGCCCGCTGCCTTGCCGCAGATCGTGATCGCATCGGCGCGGTTGCCTCGCTGCTCGCCCGACAGAGCCGCCAGCAGTTCGGCTTGCCCGTTGCCCGAGACACCTGCAATGCCGAACACTTCGCCTGCGTGAACCGAGAACGACACGTCGTCGAGCGAGGTGCCGAACGGATCTTCGCTTGCCACCGAGAGATGCTTCACGTCGAGCAGTACGTTGCCCGGCGTATGCGCGCGACGCTCGTAGTCCGGCAGCGAATGCCCGACCATCAGCTGCGCGAGCGACGCATGCGTTTCCTCGCGTGGCTTCACGTGACCGGTCACGCGACCGCCGCGCATCACCGTCGCGGTGTCGCAGAGTTCCTGGATCTCATCGAGCTTGTGGCTGATGTACAGAATGCTGCAGCCTTCGGATGCGAGGCGCTTTAACGTCGCGAAGAGCTTGCGCACGGCCTGCGGCGTGAGCACCGACGTAGGCTCGTCCATGATCAGGAGACGCGGGTTCTGCAGCAGGCAACGCACGATCTCGACGCGTTGCCGCTCGCCGACTGTGAGGCTGTGCACATGTCGCTGTGGGTCGATGTCGAGGCCGTAATCAGCCGACACCTCGCGGATGCGTCGCGACAGTGTCTTGAGGTCGAATGGCTCATCGAGCGCGAGCGCGATGTTTTCGCCGACGGTCAGTGTTTCGAACAGCGAGAAGTGCTGGAACACCATGCCGATGCCGAGCTTGCGCGCGGCGGCCGGGCTCGCGATCTCGACGGCCTGCCCTTCCCAGCGGATCTCGCCTGCGTCGGGACGCACCGAGCCGTAGATGATCTTCATCAGCGTGCTCTTGCCCGCGCCGTTCTCGCCGAGGACGGCGTGAATTTCGCCAGGCTCGACGATGAGCGTCACATCGTCGTTGGCACGCACGGCCGGATATTGCTTGCTGATGCCCGACAGCGCGAGACGCGGCGCCACCCCGGCCTTAGCCGTCGATGTGCCTGCGGGCCGTGCGGCGGCGTCGCCGCCAGAGGTAGAAATGTCGACCATGTAATTCCGTAGTACGCAGTGACTGCCATCTGCAGGACGACTGCCCAAAACCATGCGAAGCACGCTGGGCGGCGTTGCAGCCGGGTGACAATACCTAATTCGACACAACCCGTCGAGCCATCAAAATTCCCGCAAACCCGCGTCGCACCAAGGTGTTGCGGGTAAGCCACCCTTGACGGCGCTTTCTGTCCATACTAAAACGCATATACCCCAGCGCCCACTCGATCAGCCAGAACATATAACCCCCGGAGAAGTCATGAGTCAGCAACGCGAGGCGATCGATACTTACTTACTACGCGTCTTGCACACGCTGTTGATGGAACGCAGCGTGACCCGCGCGGCGGTCAAGCTCAACCAGTCACAGCCCGCCATCAGCGCGGCGTTGCGCCGCCTGCGCGATATCACGGGCGACCCGCTGCTGGTGCGTGGCAAGTCGGGCATGGTGCCGACCGAGTATGGGCTGCGTCTGCTCGAACCCGTGCAGAATGCACTGCGCGAAATCGAGCGGATCAAGTTCCAGCAGCACAACTTCGATCCTGCCACGTCCATTCGTTGCTACCGCATCGGTTGCCCGGACTACCTCAACGTGCTGTTCGTGCCGACGGTCGTCGAACGTTTCCGTCAGGCGGCGCCTAACGCGACGCTCGAGTTTCATTCGCTCGGCCCGTCCTTCGACTACGAACTCGCGCTCGAAGACGGCAAGCTCGATATCGTCGTCGGCAACTGGCCGGAACCGCCTGAACAACTGCATCTGTCGAACCTCTTCGTCGACCAGATCGTGTGCCTGATGAGCAACACGCATCCGTTCGCCAAACGCGGCGGCCTGACGCTCGACCAGTACCTGAACGCGCCGCACCTCGCGCCCACGCCGTATTCGGTCGGTCAGCGCGGCGCCATCGACGTTCACCTCGCACGTGAACGGCTGAAACGTCATGTGGTCGTCACGCTGCCCTACTTCAATCTCGCGCCGTATGTGCTGATCAAGTCCGACCTGATCTTCACGACGACACGTCTCTTTGCCGATCATTACGCGAAATTCCTGCCGCTCACCGTCGTACCCGCACCACTCGATTTTCCGCCGATGCAGTACTACCAGCTGTGGCACGAGCGCTGCCATTACTCCGACGAAGTGCGCTGGCTCAGAAGCCTCGTCGCCGAGGCGACCCGCACACTGATCGACAAGCCTTAAGCGCCATCTTTCGTGTTTGTACCGGCGCGCGGGACGCGCGGCCGGTTTCCACGTTCTCTTTCGCGCGACGCGGCTCAGGCCGCGGCCTCATACAGACGCTTCGCCAGACGGTTGTGCTGCTCGATCACGGAGCCCAGTTCGACCGTCGTCAGGACACCGTCCTTCACCACGACTTTCCCGCCGATCACGCTGTACGCAACCTGTGACGGCGCACAGAACACAAGCGCGGCAACCGGGTCGTGCAGCGCGCCTGCAAAGAGCGGCTGGCGCAGATCGAACGCGACAAAATCCGCAGCCATGCCCGGCGCCAGCGCGCCGATATCGTCGCGATTGAGCACTTTCGCGCCACCCAGCGTCGCGATTTCGAGCGCTTCGCGCGCGGTCATTGCATCGGGACCGAAGCCTACGCGTTGAAGCAGCAACGCCTGACGTACCTCGGCGACCATCTGCGCGCCATCGTTCGACGCGGAACCATCGACGCCCAGACCCACCGGCACGCCCGCGAGCCGCATCTTTTTCACGGGCGCGATACCGGACGCAAGTCGCATGTTCGAACACGGACAATGCGCGACACCGGTTCCTGTCCGCGCGAAGAGCGCAATGCCTTCGTCGTCGAGCTGAACGCAGTGTGCATGCCACACGTCATGTCCGACCCAGCCGAGGTCTTCTGCATACTGCGCAGGCGTCATGCCGAACTTTTCGCGGCTGTACGCGATATCGTTGACGTTCTCCGCCAGATGCGTGTGCAGCGATACGCCGTACTGCCGTGCAAGCGTCGCCGACTCGCGCATCAGATCGCGGCTCACCGAAAACGGCGAACACGGCGCGACGACCATCCGCAACATCGCGTAGCGACCGTCATCGTGATACGTCTCGATGAGGCGCTGTGTGTCCTTCAGGATATCCGCTTCTTTTTCGACGACCGAATCCGGCGGCAGTCCGCCATCCTTCTGACCGACGCTCATGCTGCCGCGGCTCGCATGAAACCGCATGCCGATGCGCTGCGCGGCCACGATGCTGTCGTCGAGCCGGCTACCGTTCGGATAGATGTACAGATGGTCACTCGATGTCGTGCAGCCCGAGAGCAGCAGTTCGGCCATCGCGGTCAGCGTCGAGATTTCGATCATCTCCGGCGTGAGGTTCGCCCACACCTTGTACAGATTCGTCAGCCAGCCGAAAAGCTCCGCATCCTGCGCGGCCGGAATCGCCCGCGTCAGGCTCTGATACATGTGGTGATGCGTGTTGACAAGTCCCGGAATCACGAGATGCCCGCGCATGTCGAGCACGTCGTCGGCGCTCTGTGGCAACTCGTTCGTCGGACCCACCGCGACGATCCGGTTGTCTTCGATATAGAGACCACCGTCGCGTATTTCGCGCCGCGTGGCATCCATGGTGACCAGTACGTCGGCGTGCTTCACGAACATCGTCCGGCCGCGCTTTTGAGTCTGTGTCTGTGTTTGCATCGTCATTCGTGTCTCCCGGTCCCGCGAGGTTGATACCGTCCGAACGCGATGCGGCGAGCACGCTCCGGCGCCGCCGCGTCCCTTCGAACGCCGTTGGCCCGGTTACCCAGCATACTGCGCCGTCTTCGGGACGCGCAGCACGCTGCGCATGGTCGTAACCTTCAGGGGCCAAAATTGCGCTGGCAATTCGCGCAGTCGCCATACTTGTCTTCACAAACCCGATATACCGGTCCTTTTTTGGCGTCGGTAGCATCGGTTCTGGCTTCGATGTGTACGGGGAAACCCGCATCCGGCGGCCGTTAGACAGGTGTGTGTATGCGCCAGGTATTATCTTTCCTATCGGGCACGCGCGGATGCGACATCCTTTTTACAATGGCTGCCACGGCGCTCGCTTCAATTCGCCGACGGGTATGTAGCCACTGACGTGGAGCCTCGATCCGCCGCAACGTATTCTGGATCGGGCCGCCGCTGAAACTCGCAATTTACACAAGGAAAACTGCGAATGGGCAAGCTCACTACCCACGTGCTCGACACCGCGAACGGCCGTCCCGGCGCGGGCATCAAGATCGAACTCTTCGCGCTCTCCGGCGACACGCGCCGCGCGATCAAAACCACCACCACCAATCACGACGGCCGTTGCGACGCGCCGCTGCTCGAAGGCGACGCACTCGTCACCGGCGAATACGAACTCGTGTTCCATGCAGGCGATTACTTTGCCTCGACCGGTACGAAAGCGCCCGAACCGCGCTTTGTCGATCGCGTCGTGTTGCGTTTCGGTGTCGCCGATGCAGGCGCGCACTGGCACGTGCCGCTACTGGTGTCGCCGTGGTCATGGAGCACGTATCGCGGCAGCTGAAGTGGCAACTTGTTCGGCAGCGACTGTCTCGATGCCTGCAAGGACAAGCGGTCAGTGGAGATGATCCGTCAGTTTTGACGAAATCCACATTCCCGCGCCGTGCAGATCGAAACACCCCGGTCGGATAGCAACACCCCGCAATACCGCCGCGTTTTGCAGATGCCAGGAGACGCACCTGCAAAACGCCGTCGAACCAGAGAGCAAGGCGCTACGCGCCAACGAATGAGAAGTGGAGGCGTTTCATGGAAGGTTTTATCACCGACTGGCTGAATCTCGCGATTCGCTGGTTTCACGTTATTGCCGCGATCGCCTGGATCGGCGAATCGTTTTACTTCGTCGCACTCGACAACAGCCTGAAACCGCCGACGGACCCGAACCAGCGTCGTCGCGGCGTGTTCGGCGAGTTGTGGCATGTGCATGGCGGCGGTTTCTACAACATGCAGAAGTACACGGTCGCGCCACCGGAAATGCCCGAAGACCTTCACTGGTCGAAGTGGCCGTCGTACACGACGTGGCTCTCGGGCTTCGGCCTTTTCACCGTGCTGTACCTGTTCGCGCCGAACACCTACCTCATCGACAAGAACGTGCTCGACATGGGCCCCGTCGTCGCGATCTTTTCGGCGCTGGGTTTCCTGATGGCCGGATGGATCGTCTATGACTCGCTGTGCCGTCTGCTCGGCAACAAGGACCGTGTGCTCGGCATCTGCGTCGGCGTCTATGTGCTGATCGCGGCATGGCTTGCCTGCCATATCTTCGCTGGGCGCGCCGCGTATCTGATCATGGGCGCAATGCTCGCGACGATCATGTCGGCGAACGTGTTCTTCGTCATCATCCCGGGCCAGCGCAAGATGGTCGACGCGATGCTCAAGGGCGAAGTGCCGAACCCGATCTATGGCAAGCGCGGCAAGCAGCGCTCGGTGCACAACACGTATGTGACATTGCCCGTGGTGTTCGCGATGCTGTCGAACCACTACGCGATGACGTACACGCATCCGTACAACTGGGCCGTGCTCGTCGTGATCATGCTGGCCGGTGCGCTGATCCGTCAGTTCTTCGTGATGCGCCACCGCGGTCAAGTGCTGTGGTATCTGCCGCTCGTCGGGATTGCGCTGATGTTCGTCGCGCTGGCCTGGACGATGCCGAAGCCGGTCGTCGCGCAGGCACAGGCTGCGAATGCGCCTGTCATCAAGGTCGCAGATATCCAGCCGGTGTTGCAGCAACGCTGCGTCGCCTGCCACTCCGCACATCCGACGATGATGGGCAGCGCGCCAGCCGGCGTGCTGTTCGATACGCCCGACGAAATCTCGCAGAACGCGCAGCGCATCTATCAGCAGGCAGTGACACTGAAAGCGATGCCGCTTGGCAATGTCACCCACATGACCGACGACGAGCGGCAGAAAATCGCCGCATGGTTCCAGGGCGGAGCGGTGAAGTAACACGCGCCCTCTGGCAGCGCTGGACGTCGCGCGTCCAGCGTCCGTGCTGTACGGCATCAGAACGGGTCTTTGCGTTGCAAAGGCCCGCTTTCGTTTGAGTCCCGGCAGACGGGGCTTATGTTATGTAGCCCATAGGCTACAGTTTTGGCATTTTTGGCCATTTATGTAGCCCTTAGGCTACAAATTGTCGACCGGCCATTGTGTCTAATGGACTACAATAAGCGGCATAAACCGATTATTGATGCCCAGGGGCTACACATGACGACACTCGCCGACGTTTCGGACATGCTCAAGGATGTCCGTCGCGAAACCGCCCTGTCACAGAACGAACTGGCTCGCCGCGCCGGCGTCGCGCGTACGACCGTCGCCCGCATGGAAACGCTGGCGAAAGGCGACATGAGCGTGTCGGTCCTGGTTCGTCTGCTTGAGGCTGCCGGCTACGACCTGAAAGTCGTCGCACACGGGCACGGCCGCACGCTCGATGACATCCTCGCCGAGCAGCGTGCATCGAACGGGCCGGCGCAATGAGGCTCGATGTTCATGTGCAGGGCCGGAAAGTCGCGTCACTCTTCCGCGAGAGTGACGATTACGTCCTCAGGTACGAGCGCGACGTCGCCCCCACGGATTTCATCAGTCTCGCGATGCCGGTGCGCGAAGAAGCGTGGCGCTGGCCGCGCGATCTGCATCCGTTCTTTCGCCAGAATCTCCCCGAAGGCTATCTGCTCGGATTGATCCGCGAGCAGTTCGGCCCATTGCTCGATGGCACCGACCTGTCGCTCCTTGCCGTGGTGGGCGCGATGGGCATTGGCCGCGTCACGGTGACGCCGGAAGGCGTGGCGCCCGGTACGGAACTGCAGGCACTCGACGTCAAGCAGATTCTTCACGGCGACAACACCGGCGATCACTTCGCCCGGCTGGTCCGCCAGTATGCGCGCGCGGCCATTTCCGGCGCCGTGCCGAAGTTCATCGCGCCAGAAAGCAACGCCGCCAGTCGCGCAACGCCGCCGCTGCCGCTCGGCAAATCGACGATCAAAACCAGCCGGTATATCGTCAAGGGCTCGGACGGGAACACCCCGTTTCTCGGCTTCAACGAGTACTACTCGATGCGCGTGCTCGAACAGCTCGGCGTTGCGCCCGTTGCGCGCACACAGATGTCGGACGATGGCCGCGCGCTCGTCGTCGAACGCTTCGACGTGAACGAAGCGGGACTGCCGGTGTACGGCGTCGAGGACATGTGCGGCCTGCTCGGTCTGCCGCCGCACGAAAAATACAACTCGACGACCGAAAAAATGGTCAATGCGGCAAAAGCCTATCTGCTTCAACGGGACAGCTTGCGATCGCAACTGGAACAGCTTGCGTGGCACCTGCTGACGAACTACGTTGTCCGCAACGCCGATTGCCATACGAAGAACGTGGCGCTCTTCTACACATCGGTTGACGATGTCGCGTTCACGCCCGCGTACGACATCGTGACGACCCAGGCCTATCCGCGCTTCGCGGCGAACCCGCCGGGGCTGCCCGTCGATGGCCGCAAGACATGGGCGGCAGGAAAGACGCTCGAGCGTTTCTTCAACACCCGCGCCGGTATCGCACCGCGCGTCTATGCGGCGATGGTCGAAGCGCTCTGCGACTCCGCGGTATCCGTGGGACACGAGGTGATCGCAGCGGCCAGCAACGAGCCGCAATGGCGCAGCGTGGCAAAGCAGATGCTGCACGCGTGGAACGAAGGCATGGAATCGTTGCGCAGCCCAAAAAAGAGCGTGCTCTTCAAGGGGCTGACGCCCGCGATAGAAGCCGCCGGATTTTCTGACCCCGAGCCGGCCGAGCCCGCGCGAAAAGTCGTCGGCCCCTCGCCGCTGCTGGGAAAACGCGGTGGAATTTAGGCCTGGTCTGACACAAAACAAAACGCCCACGACAACGCCGTGGGCTTTTTGCATCGAATCGCCTTCGCGGTTAAACCGACACTGCGCTCAACGCATCTTCAGTGAGCCAGAGCGACTCGACCAGATCCTGCTCGTTGAGATTCAGCCCGTCGCCACCACGATCGACGACAACAAAATCGCTCACCTCGCCAAGCGCGATCAGCGGATGGTGCCAGACGCCTTTCGCGTAGTTCACACCCTGCCAGCCACTTGTGACAAACGCACGAATTCCCGAAGGATCCAGCTCGCCTGCCGGCGCCACGACCACCAGGTACGGTTTGTCGTTCAGCGGCACGAACGCCTGGCTTCCCAGCGGATGCCGCTCGAGCATTTTCACCTCGAACGGCAGCACGCGCGGTTGTCCGCGAAACAGGTTGACGAGCGTGCGGCCGCCCTCATCCGTCACGTCGACTTTCGCCAGATCGTGAAAGCGGATCGTCGTGCCGAGGTTGATTGGAATCTGCTTCGCGCCTTCGAGTTCGATCACGTCGCCGAACGGGGCGAACGCTTCGCGCGTCAACGGTTCGATGGCGAGCGTTTTCATGATGCGAGCGTGCCCCACAGACGCAGACGCGACACACCACCGTCCGGAATGATGTTAAAGCGCACGTGTGTAACGGGACCGAGCGCCGCAAGCTCGCTTTCGAAGTAATGCTGCTTGTCCATCTGCAGCTTCTGTTCGCCCAGCAGAAGCGGCCAGAACATCGCCTGCGTCACGAGCGAGCTGTCCGTGCCGCCCGTCACGTAAGCTGCCTGAATCGAGCAGCGATCCGGGAAGTTGCCCTTGAAGTGGGCCGTATCGACTTCGATCTTCTTGATGACGCCCGGTTGTGCCAGCGCCACGATTGCCCAGTCGTTACCCGGCTCGCGACGACGGCGCGTTTCCCAGCCGTCGCCCATGTTCACGCCGCGGCCCGGCATCAGGATCGTCGACGCAGCGCCGAAGTGCTGGTTGTTCGCGGCCACGAGATACGCGCCGTTTTCCATCGCGGCCAGATCGAACTGTTCGGTGCGGCTCGCGCCCGCCCAGTCGACCTGCGGCTGGCCGTACACCCGCAGACGTGCGATGCCGCCGTCCGGATAGATATTCACGCGCAGGTGCGTGAACGCGTTTGCATCGCTGACGTCGACATAGTGGTGACTGTTGCCCTGCAGCGTCATCGAAGGAACGATTTCGGTCCACTGCGTGGACTGGCTCGGCGCGCCGTCGACCACACGCGCAGCTTCAATTGAAGCCGCCGGCGGAAAGTTGCCGGTGAAGTGGCTCGTGTCGATATCGAGGCCCTTGATCACGCCGGGGCGCGCGAGCTTCACGATGCACCAGTCGTAACCGCTGACGCGCTTGCGACGCGTTTCCCAGCCGTCCATCCACTTGCCGTGATCGTCGTATTTACCCGGAATGAAGACGGCCGGCTCGGGATTCAGCATGCGTTCTTTCGGCGCGAAGAAATCGTCGCTGGTTTCGAGCGCCTGTGCGCCCAGACGCGGGTCCGCCAGGTTCACATAGCGGCGCGTGAAGTCGGGGGCGTTAGGATCGAGAATCGGGAGTGCCATCGTTGTCTTCCTTTGTGTCTGTTAGTGCAAAAACCGCCGCGCTTCGGCTTCGTTCGACCCGCGCGCCGCGCCTCACGCGCATGTGCGTCGATCAGGCGTCGATCAGGTCGTCGAGTCTGAAGCGTGCGATGCGATAGATCTGGTCGAGGCTTGCGCGCAGTTCGTCAGCACGGCTGTTATTCACGCGCGCCTCGAAGTTCGCGATGATGCCGTGGCGGTCGTAGCCGCGCACCGCGAGAATGAACGGAAAGCCGAACTTCTCGCGATAGGCCTGATTCAGGCGCAACAGCTTGTCGAACTCTTCCTGCGTGCACTGCGAAAGTCCGGCGCCGCTCTGCTCGCGCGTCGACTCGGCGGTCAGTTCGCCGCGTACCGCGGCCTTGCCGGCGAGCTCCGGGTGAGCGTTGATGAGCGCCAGCTGTTTCGCCTCGCCGGCCGCTTCGACCGCTTGCGACATCGTGCGATGCAGTGCGTCGATGTCGGCGTACGGCCGCTGCAATGCTGCGACTTCCGCAACCCACGGCGAGTGTTCGAAAATGCCCGACAACGCCGCGACGAACGCATCGGTCGAAATGTGATTGAGCTGGTCGAGGGTATATTGCATGGCCTTCATGCCGCGGCCCCGTGGTTGGATTGCTGATAAGGATGATGTTCGCGCCAGTGGCGCGCGATATCGACGCGCCGCGCCACCCAGACGCGATCGTGCTGCTCGATGTGATCGAGAAAACGCTGCAGCGCGCGGAAGCGGCCCGGACGACCCAGCAGCCGGCAATGCATGCCGATCGAGAGCATCTTCGGTGCTTCGTCGCCCTCTTCGTAGAGCACGTCGAACGCGTCGCGCAGATACGTGAAAAAGTGATCAGCGGTGTTGAAGCCCTGCGGGCTGGCGAAACGCATGTCGTTGGTGTCGAGCGTGTACGGCACGATCAGTTGCGGTTTCGTTTCGCCACCCGACACTTCTACGTCCATCCAGAACGGCAGGTCATCGCCGTAATAGTCGGAGTCGTACAGAAAACCGCCATATTCCGCGACGAGACGATGGGTGTTCGGACTGTCGCGGCCGGTGTACCAGCCAAGCGGACGCTCGCCCGTGACGCGCTCGATCGACTCCATGCCAAGACGCATGTGTTCCGCCTCTTTCTCCGGCGACACGTCCTGATAGTGAATCCAGCGATACCCGTGGCACGCGATCTCATGACCGAGTTCAACGAATGCGCGCGCGAGTTCCGGATGACGTTCGATCGCCATGCCCACGCCAAAAACAGTGAGCGGCAGCTGGCGTTTTTCGAATTCGCGCAAGATGCGCCACACACCGGCACGCGAGCCATATTCGTAGATCGACTCCATGCTCATGTGCCGCGACGGAAACGCAGCCGCGCCGACGATTTCCGACAGGAACTGCTCCGAGCCCGGATCGCCATGCAGCACGCAGTTCTCGCCGCCTTCCTCGTAATTAAGCACGAACTGCACGGCAACGCGAGCGCGACCGGGCCAGTTCGCCTGCACGGGATGGCGGCCATAGCCGATCAGATCGCGTGGGTAGTTCGAATCGAATGACATGATTTGACGAAAACCGGGTAGTGACATTGCGACTGGAATTCGCGGGGACGACAGGCGTGAAACGGCGAAAACCGCATCGCTGCCCTGCCGTCAGGACGAAGTCAGTGTATCGAAAACACCCGGATGCGCCCATACATCCGGGCAGATAGTGCGGGTCAGACGGAGTGTATGTGCGTCGGCGCGATGGACGGGGCTTCGGTCGACGAAGCGCTCGCGTTTACCCCTATCTTCGCTGCAACGGTTGCGCTCGTCGCACCAGCGGCATCCTCCGTCGGGCTGAAACGCGCGAATTCGCCGTCGTAGCGCTTTGCCAGCGGGCGCGCGTAGTCGCCACGCTTGGCTGTACCCAGCCGCAACGACACAAGCGCCTCGACCCATTTGACCGCCGCCGTGACACCCTCGACGACGGGCGCACCCAGCGCATCCTCGATTTCCGCGCACAGCTCGGCCATGCCCGCGCAACCGAGCACGATCGCGTCCGAGCCGTCTTCGTCGAGCGCCCGGCGGCATTCGTCGAGGATGATGCGACGCGCCGCCGAGCCCGGGCGATCGAGTTCGAGCACGGCGACGTCAGTCGCACGCACGTTACGGCAAAAGCGCTTCATTCCATAGCGCTCAGCAAGATGCCACGCCATGCCGCAGGTGCGCGACAGCGTCGTGACGACCGAGAAGCCCGGGGCCAGCACGCTCGCCGCATGCATCGCGGCTTCGGCGATGCCGATCACCGGTCCGCGCGCCAGTTCGCGTGCCGCATACAAGCCTGGATCGCCGAAGCACGCGATCACGTAACCATCGAAGCCTTCGCGCTCGCCCGCCGCGATCTCGGCAAGGAGGCCCGGCGTGGCCAGCGCCTCGTCGTAATAGCCTTCGATGGACGGCGGCCCCATCGTCGGGCTGACCGCCACGAGCTCGGTGCCGGGCGCGACGACGTCGCGGGCACAGCGGCCCATCGCGTCCGTCATCCGTTGCGTCGTGTTGGGATTGATGAGCTTGATACGCATGTCGACTCCTTGCTGCAACGTCACTTACTTGCGCACGAGCGCGCGATAGAACCCGGCGCCAAGCAGCGCGCCAATGAACCACGAGAAATTCGCCATGCCGTTCATGCCAGGGACAAGCACGCAGGCAACCGCAATCGCTGCAGCCGGCAACAGGGCCAGGACCGCCGTGTAGTTCACGCCATTGCGATACCAGTACGCACCTTTTTCCGACATCGAGTACAGGTCGTGCAGTTTGATCTTCTGACGCTTCACGAGGTAGAAGTCGACGATCAGCACACCATACAACGGACCAATAAAGCTGCCCAGTACATCGAGCGTGTAGTGAATCACGGCGGGGTTGTTAAACAGGTTCCACGGCGTGATGAAAATCGACGCCACTGCCGCCAGCATGCCACCCGCGCGCCAGCTGATGAGACGCGGCGCCACGTTCGAAAAGTCGAACGCCGGCGAGACGAAATTCGCCACGATGTTGATGCCGATTGTCGCAATGGTGAAAGTCAGCGCGCCCAGCACGACTGCCATCGGATAGTCGATGCGGCCCACCGTTTCGACCGGATCGGTAATCAGTTGGCCAAACACCGGAAGCGTTGCGGCCGTCGTGATCACCGTCACCAGCGAAAACGCGAGGAAGTTGACCGGCAGGCCCCAGAAGTTGCCGCGCTTCACGCTGCGAAAGCTCTTGCCGTAGCGCGAGAAGTCGCCAAAGTTCAGCATCGGTCCGGAGAAGTACGACACGACCAGCGAGATCGCCGTGATCATCACCGGCACGACTTCCATGCCGTGATACTTCACGCCGCCGAGGTTGATGCCGATGTTCTGCCAGCCCGCGCGCCAGACCATGTAGCCGGCCAGAATGAACATCACGACGTACACGGCCGGGCCGGCGAAGTCGATGAACTTCTTGATCATTTCCATTCCGTGCCAGAACACGAGCGCCTGGAGTACCCACAGCAGCATGAAGCCGGCCCATCCCACCGTCGACAGGCCCATGAAGCCGTGATGGTGCACGTCGGCATAAGGCAGCATCTGCGGGAAGAACTTGAGCACGACGATCACGAGCGCGCTCGATGCGAGATACGTCTGGATGCCGTACCACGCCACCGCGATCAGCCCGCGAATCACAGCCGGCACGTTCGCGCCGAGCACGCCGAACGTCGCGCGACACGCGACCGGATACGGCACGCCGTTCTGCTGGCTGGGCTTTGCGATCAGGTTGCACAGCAGGTTGACGAACGTGATACCGACGAGCAGCGCAATCAGCACCTGCCAGCTTGTCAGACCGAGCGCGAAGAGACTGCCCGCGAACACATAACCGCCGACGCTATGCACGTCCGACATCCAGAACGCGAAGATGTTGTACGCGCTCCACGTCTGATGCTTGAGCGGCGCAAGATCTTCGTTGTACAGACGTTCGCTGTAGCCTGCGGGCATGGACGCATCGCCTTCGCTGGCGCCCTCTTCGAATGCGGGAATGGCGGGGTTACCCGGTGCTGCACTGAACTGAGCCATGACTCCTCCTGGAAATGAGATCGTCGAACACTGATCGTGGGGGCATTCTCGTCCGCCTGCACCGCGCGCCGTCTTTCGTGACGGCTGGTTGCGTATGCCTGCGGGCGCCGCGGTTGTCTCCGTACTTACGTACCTGTATTGATGGTTTGAACCGGGCCGCGGACCCGTATCCAAACGTCTTCGATAGCACGATGCCCGCTGCGCGCACGCGCAGTACGATCACCGTGCATTCATTCGATTCACTTCAGTTCACGTTCAGTGCAGCGCGGCCGCTGTGGGCGCGCCGTTGTCATGCAGTGGCTTACACGCGCTTGCCTGCGCGGACGCCAAATATTTCGTGAAGATCCGCCGCGCCGTTTGCCGGGCGATCGAGCATCTTCAGTTCCACGCTTTGCAGATGACGCGACATCAACGCCGCGGCTTCCTCTGCATTGCCGGCGTCGAGCGCGGCGAGAATCGCTTCGTGATCTTCGAACGAACAGGGGCTACGACCCAGCGATTCGTACAGTGCCGAGATCAGCGTTGAACGTGCGACCAGCCCGTTCAGGCAGTTACACAACACCGTGTTGCCTGTCAGAGATGCGAGCTCCGTATGGAACTCGCCGGACAGACGGATCCACGCGGGAAAATCACGCGTTTCGAACGCCTTGCGTTCGCGGCCGATCATGCCGCTGATGCCTTTCAGCCGGCGCATTCCGTGCCCGGCGCAAATCTTTTCAACCACCGCGAGTTCGATGATGCGGCGCATCTCGAACACCTCGTGGACTTCCTGCAACGACGGGCTTGCGACGAACGCACCGCGATTCGGTTCGAGATCGACCAGGTGGTCGGTCGCGAGCAACGCAAGCGCCTGACGGATCGGTCCGCGCTTCACGCCGAACACTTCGCAGAGTTGCGCCTCGGTCAGCTTGGCACCCGGCGAAAGCCGATGTTCGAGGATCGCGGCGCGAATGCGCTCGGCGATCACTTCGGGTTTCATGCCTGCGGAAGGAGCGAAAGTGTTTTCGGACATGATGTGTGTCTCGGTATGTTGGTCATCTTAGGATAGACATTAAAATTGTCAACAATTTTCATACCGGATTAGCGACAATCCCTGGATCGGATAACGGATGTGGAGTGGCGCGAAGCGGGGAAATGCGCTGTAACAAGGCGTCCTTCGCGATTTTACGGTGAAACGGACGGGCAGTTTCTGGCTAACTTTTTGTCAACAAACCTTTCCATCTAGTTGAGCGCGAATGTAGGGGGTGACGCCTAAATATTTGACTGTTAGTTGCGATTTTCAAATGAAAATAAAGCGGGCAACGCCCGCTCTCTCCTCGCGGCTCGATCGGTTTCAGGCTAGATGCGGATATCCGGAGACAGTCAGCGTAAAGCCCTGCCCGTCCGCCTTGAGTTGCGCGTCCGCACCGACGGGCAGCGTCAGCATGTCCTCGATGTGACCAAACTGGAGGCCTGTAATCACCGGAATACCGATCACCGAACGGATCTGCTCGACCATCGCGTTAAGGTCGTAGCCATTGTCGTAATCGAACGGCCTGCCGCCGGAGAAATCGCCCAGCACGAGGGCGCGCTGGCGCGCGAGTATGCCCGCCAGATGCAACTGGTAGATCATCCGTTCGATCCGGAACGGCTGTTCGTTGACGTCTTCGACAAAGAGAATGCCGTCCTCGACGGGCGGCATATACGGTGTGCCGACAAGCGATGTCAGCACGGCCAGATTGCCGCCCCACAGCGTGCCGTTGACGTCGACGGACTGAACCTGCGGAACCCGGCTCGTCACCGTGAAGGACGGCTTCGACAGCGTTTCCCAGAAATGCTGCATCGTGAAGTTGCTGACTTTCTCTGCGCCGAAATCGCTCATCAGCATCGGGCCGCCAAAGGTCGTCAGACCGGCGCGCGCCAGCAACGCCATCTGGATCGCCGTGAAATCGCTATGCCCGACGAATGCAACGGGCTGATCCGTCAGGCGCCGCTGCAGACCTTCGTAATCGAGGCCATGCAGGATGCGCACCGCGCCGTACCCGCCGCGCACGGCCAGCACGATGTCAGGCAGCTTGCGCGACGGATCCGCCAGATGGTTGATTTCCGCGGCACGCTCGCCGTCCGTGCCCGCGAACCGCTGAAAGCGACGCTCCGTTGCGCGCACGCCCTCGACCTGATGCCCCTGCTGGCGGAGCCGGCCGAGCGCGCGGTGAATGACAGCCGGATCATGTGGATAGCCCGAGGGCGCGATCAATTCGAAGGTGCGATGCACGGTCATAGGTGAATGGCAAACGCTGTGATGGGGACGGTACAGATTAACGCGTTTCGGCCGGCGTGGATGCACTGTCGCCCAAAGACGCGTCTTCGGTCGCGCCTGCCAAACGGGCCAGACGGGCTTCACGGCTTGCGCGCCGCCGGTCCGCGAAGAATGCCTTGAGCGCCGCGCCGCATGCATCCTCGAGCACGCCGCCGACGACGGTCGTGTGATGATTGAGCTGCCGATTCGCGAATGCATCGACGACGCTGCCGCAGGCACCCGTTTTCGGGTCGCGCGCGCCGAACACGACGCGTGCAATGCGTGCATGCATGATGGCACCCGCGCACATCAGGCAGGGTTCCAGCGTGACGAACAGTTCGCAGCCAGGCAAACGGTAGTTCTGGAGCGCCCCGGCCGCCGCGCGCAGTGCGGCCATTTCGGCATGCGCGGAAGGATCGTGTCCGCCGATCGGGTGATTGAAGCCTGTCGCGATGACTTCGTCGCCCCGCACGAGCACCGCACCGACGGGCACTTCACCGACCGCACGTGCCTGCTCGGCGGCAGCCTGGGCAAGCAACATGAAATGGCGGTCGCGCGCGTTCGAAGCGGAATCCGCGACAGGCTCGCTCACGACGTCGCCGCCTCGTCGGCCAGGGCGCGCTCCGACAGCCGTTCAGCGATTCGCCGGCAATATTCGTGCGGCACGACCATCGGGCCGCCACGCAGAGACTCGAGCGCCATGTCGAGCGCGAGCATTTTTGCCTGAAGGCGGCCACGCGTGGCGCTGTCGCTGACGGCGGTCAGCTCGTTCTGAAGCTCGCGCAACGCCCGCAGCTGTTCGACAGCTGGCGGCGCAAAGCCCGCGTTCTTCAGGATCCGGTTTGCGACGCGTACTTCCTCGGGAACGAGGGCGTCGTCATCGAGCGCCAGCGGATGGCCGGCGCCGGGTAAATCGTCGAACTCGCCACGCGCGGCGGCGGCGGCAATACGTTGTTCGACCAGTGCATCAAGCAATCTCATCAGCAATCCAGCACGTTGAGGCTCTGGCATTCTATCAGGGTGCCGGAAGTAAGGTCCGGCGCCGATCTGACAGATTCCCCGATTATTTGCGTGGCCACCGCGGACATCCTGAAAACGCGCCGTCGATCCGCTCACGGAACGTCGCTGGTTGGCGCACGATGTGCGCATCTGCGAGAGATGCGCCCTGCCCGACTATTTGTTGCTGCTGGCGCGCTTTCCAGACAGACCGTTTCAAAATCGCTTACGCCTTCTGGTTTGTGTGCAGATTGACCCGCTCGGCGCAACACCAACGGTATCCCTACCGTTCACCCCGGAAGCCTGCGACGCACGACCACACCGGCGCGGTGACTTTCCGCTGGCTTTTTATAAGGGAAAACCCTATTATTACGTCTAAGGGAAAACCCTCTACCCAGCATTCACCAAGGAACTGCCATGAGCTATCTTTTCGCACTCTTTCAAAAGGTTAGCGATCTTTTTGCGTCGCATCATCTGCCCCTCGATTCGGACTACTCGTACGCAGCGCGCCATCGCGAAGCACAACGCATCCGCCAGTCGCAGGCCACGCTGTTCGGCATTCGTCTGACGGATTAATCCGGTTTTCCCGTCAGATCCATCCTCGCCCTCACTGCGAAGCGCGACGCCGTGCAAGGATCAAACCGAAGCGGCAATACGTTCGCGTAACCATTGGTGCGCAGGATCACGGTGCGAGCGCTCATGCCAGAGCATTGCCATCTCGTAACCCGCCACATCGACGGGTGGCTCGATCACCTGCAACGCGCTGTGGCCACTAACGAGGCGTGACGGCAGCATCGCCACAAGGTCCGTACTCGCCAGTACCGACATCACAAACAGGAAGTGCGGAACGGAAAGCACGACCCGCCGCGCCAATCCCGCTTCCGCGAGCGTTTCATCCGTGATGCCGCGAAAACCCCCGCCATCCGGCGACACGATCACATGATCGAGCTCGCAGAATTCCGCAAGCGTGGGCCGGCGCTTCAGGCGCGGATGGCCTTCGCGTGCAGCCAGCACATACCTTTCTGTAAATAGCGCTCGACGACGCAAGCCGTCCGGGGCGTCCGCGCTGGTGTGAAACGCAAGATCGATCTCTCCCTGCTCCGCCTGTCGCGCAATGCGTGACGGCGCAAGCTCGACGACAGCAAGCCGGGCGTTCGGCGCCGCTGCGCGTAGCCCCGGCATCGCCGGCAGCACAACCGTGGATTCGCTGTAGTCCGTAGCGGCGATGCGCCACACGTGGCTGGCTTCGGCCGGATCGAAAGGACGGGCCGGCGCAACGGCGCGTTCGAGCGCATCGAGCGCCTGCCGCAAAGGCTCGCGCAGTTCGTTGGCCCGCGCGGTGGGCCGCATCCCTCTTGGCCCGGGCAGCAGCAGCGGGTCTCCGAAGATATCGCGCAGTCTCGCGAGATGGACGCTGACCGACGGCTGCGAAAAGTTCAGGCGTTGCGCTGCGCGGGTCACGTTGTGTTCTGCCAGCAACACGTCAAGCGTGACGAGCAGGTTTAGATCAAGCCGCCTGAGATTAGTCATTGCAATACCTGTGATATCAGAAATTCATTTCCAATATACCTGGCGAAGACCGATCCTGCTGTCTTTCAGCAACGTAGGTGCAGCCATGAACGTTCTTCTCGTCTATGCCCATCCAGAGCCCCGGTCGCTCAACGGTTCACTCAGGAATTTCGCGGTCAGGCGTCTTGAAGATGCCGGTCACATCGTCGAGGTTTCAGACCTGTACGCGATGAAATGGAAGGCGCCGCTCGACGCCGATGACAGCACGAAGAGGTCCGTCGATACGCCCTTCAACCCCTCGCTCGATTCGAAGCATGCGTTCGAAAACGGGCTTCAGACGAGAGACATCGCGCTCGAGCAGGACAAGCTGCGCTGGGCGGACACGTTGATCCTGCAGTTCCCGCTGTGGTGGTTTTCGATGCCGGCGATCCTGAAGGGCTGGGTCGAGCGCGTCTATGCGTACGGCTTCGCGTACGGTGTCGGAGAACACTCGGATGCGCGTTGGGGCGATCGCTATGGGGAAGGCACGCTGGCCGGCAAGCGAGCCATGTTGATCGTGACTGCTGGCGGATGGGCGTCCCATTACGGCCCGCGCGGCATTAACGGTCCGATGGACGACATCCTGTTTCCGATCCAGCACGGCATTCTGTATTACCCCGGTTTCGATGTCCTGCCGCCATTCGTGATTTACCGGACGAGCCGCATCGATGAAGCGTCGTTTTCGACGATCTGCGAATCGCTTGGAGAACGCCTCGACAAGCTGTCGCAGACCGCGCCGATCCCATTTCGTCCGCAAAATGCCGGCGCGTACGATATCCCCGAGCTCACGCTTCGAGCGGACGTGTCACCTGATCGAACCGGCTTCGCGGTGCACGTCGCGTCAGACTGACGGGACATCGCGTTCGAACGTGCGAGCGAAGCGTGCTTCGCGCCACTCCTCAGGCCGGAATCTGAGACGGGAGCGAAACACGAAACGCCCAGTCCGCGCCGGGGACCCCGCGAATCGCGCATGGGGCAAGCGGCAACCTGGCCGTCTGCGCGCGAGGACGGCTGGCGCGAGCGGATAAGACCGATGGCACACCGATACGCTAATCGCGTGTAAATCCGGGCCGCCGGTGCCCTTGTATTGCGCGTCGGACCACAGCCGAAGACCAGCATTACGCGCGGCGTCACTACGTGCGATGCAACCCGAGGCGGATAACCTGATGCGTGCGAGCGCGGTACACAATGACCATGCGAGTACCCGGACTGACATAGCCGCATACGCTACCTCGTCACACCCAGGCCCTGCCGCCATCAATGATCGCGGCGACGTGCCCAGGAAAGTGCCGCGCATCCCGCGCGGCAGGCTCGCAGGACGCGCAGTTCATGACGACATGGCGGGTCGTCTTCGGACAGCCATCAGGTGGTCTTTTCCGAAGCGGTGGGGAATGGCAGTGATTGAATCCGCCTTCCGGTGGCCGCGAAGATCGCATTCGCCACCGCCGGCCCGACCGGCGCGACGCCCGGTTCGCCGACACCCGTCGGCGCTTCGCCCGACTGCACGATATGCACCTCCACTTTGGGCATCCCGGCGATCCGCAGTACCTGGTAGCCGTCGAAGTTGTTCTGCTCGACCTTGCCGTCCTTCAGTGTGATCGCGCTGTGCAACGCCGCCCCGAGACCGAAACCAATGCCGCCTTCCATCTGTGCGGCGATGACGTCGGGATTGATCGGCGTGCCGCAATCCACCGCGCAGACGACGCGTTCCACTTTCACGTTGCCGTCCTTGTCGACGGAGACTTCCGCGACCTGCGCGACGAACGTCTTGAACGCCTCGGCCACCGCGATGCCGCGCCCACGGCCTTTCGGCAACGGTTTGCCCGGCTCCCAGCCCGCTTTCTCCGCAGCAAGTTCGAGCACAGCCCGCATGCGCGGTTCGTGCGCGAGCAGATCGCGGCGGAAGACGAACGGGTCCTTGCCCGCGGCATGCGCGACTTCGTCGATGAACGCCTCGACCGCGAATGCCGTGTGTGAACTGCCGACCACCCGCCACCACAACACGGGAACGCCCGTCTGCGTGGTCGTCAGTTCGACCGATACGTTCGGAATCGCGTAGGCCACGTTAGCCGCACCCTCGACGGAGGTCCCGTCGATCCCGTTCTTCACCATCACGCTGGCGAACGGCGTGCCGGCCAGAATCGACTGACCGACGATGCGATGCCGCCAGCCGACCAGCTTGCCGTCGGCACTCAGCCCCGCGTCGAGCTTGTGGAAGTACATCGGCCGGTAGAGGCCGCCGTGGATGTCGTCTTCGCGGGTCCACTGCAACTTGACCGGCGTGCCGTTCGCGCCCAGCGCCTTCGCGATCGACACCGCCTCGACGATATAGTCCGACTGCGTGTTCGCGCGCCGACCGAAGCTGCCGCCCGCATACAGGGTATGAATCTTCACCTGCTGCGGATCGAGTCCGGCCGTACGCGCGGCGTTGCCCTGATCGACAGTCTGAAACTGGTCGCCGGCCCAGATCTCGCAACTATTGGGAGTGAGCTTGACGACGGCGTCGAGCGGCTCCATCGGTGCGTGAGCGAGATAGGGAAACGTGTAGGAGGCCGAGATTTTCTTCGCCGCGCCGGCGAGCGCCTGTGCCGCGTCGCCTTCCTTGCGGGCGGACGCGCCGGGCCGCCCGGCAAGCTGCCGGTACTCGGCCATGATCGCGTCCGAGCTGCGCTTTTCGGCCTTCGAATCGTCCCATTCGACCTTCAGCGCGTCACGGCCCTGTTTCGCCGCCCAGAAACCCTTCGCGACCACTGCGACGCCACCCGGCACCTGCACGACCGAGACGACGCCGGGCACCGCTTTCGCGGCCGACGCATCGAACGACCTGACCGTCGCGCCGAAGAGCGGCGGACGCTGCAGCAGCGCGACCAGCATGCCGGGGAACGTCACGTCGAGCGTGAACTGCGCGGTGCCGTTGGTTTTTGGCGGCACATCGACACGCGGCAACTGATGGCCAATCAAGCGAAAATCCTTCGGCGACTTGAGCGTGACCGTGTCCGGCAGCGGCAAGCGCGCCGCCGCCGATGCAAGCGATCCGTAGGTCGCGGTCCGGTTGGTGGCTGCGTGATGAACGCTGCCGTCGAGCGTCGTCAGTTCGGACGCAGGCACCTGCCACTGCGCGGCGGCGGCGGAGACCAGCATCGCGCGCGCTTTCGCGCCGGCTTCGCGCAATTGCATCCACGAGTTGGCCATCGCCGAACTGCCACCCGTGCCCTGGATCGTGCCGAACGCGAGATTCGCGTAGCGCTTCGCATCGGCCGGCGCGCTTTCGACACGCACGTCCTGCCAGTTCGCATCCAGCTCTTCCGCGACGATCGTCGCGATGCCGGTGTACGCGCCCTGGCCCATCTCGACGTGCTTCGCGATGACCGTGACGCTGTTGTCCGGCGCGACGCGCAGGAACGCATTGGGTGCGAAGGTCGCCTCGGGCATCGTGGCGGCCAGCGCACGACGGCCCGTGCCCGCCCATTCGAAGCCAATGGTGAGACCGACTGCCGCGAAGGCGCCGGTTGCTTTCAGAAAGGTCCGGCGCGATGGGCGTACCGGATCCGTGACATTGAGATCGGTCGTCATGGTCAGGCCTTCAGGGTGGCAGCGGCTTCGTGGATGGCCGCGCGAATACGTGTGTAGGTCGCACAGCGGCAGATGTTGCCGTTCATCGCGGCGTCGATGTCGGCGTCAGTAGGTGTGGCGTTGTGTTCGAGCAAGGCCGTCGCGGACATGATCTGCCCAGACTGACAGTATCCGCACTGCGGCACCTGCAGCTTGACCCATGCGGCCTGAACAGCTTTTGCGGGCCGGCTTTCGATGCCTTCGATGGTCGTGATGCGCTTGCCCGCAATAGCCGCGAGCGGCAGCACGCACGAGCGGGTGGCCTCGCCTTCCAGATGAACCGTGCAGGCGCCACATTGCGCCATGCCGCAGCCGAACTTCGTGCCGTGCAGGCCTGCGTCCTCGCGGATCGCCCAAAGGAGCGGCGTGGTGGGATCGGCATCGAGCGTAACGTTCTTGCCGTTGAGGACAAACGTTGTAGACATGGAACCTCTCCGTGGGGAAAGCCCGGACGTGGTGCCGGGTGTACGCGGCAGTGTGACCCGACCACCGGCCGTTGCGCTTACACAATCCTGCAAATTTATTGAACAATCCTGCAAATCCAGCCGCCCAGCCGTGCTTGCCCGGCGGCGGTCGGGTATGCTCGATTCCGTTCACGGAGTTCCCTGCGCATGAACCCGCATTCCTCCCGGCCCGATCCTTTGGCGACACGCGAAACCGCGCGCCGGGAACTCGCCGCGCTCATCAGCCGCTTCGCGCCGACGGACGGCACCCATCAGACGGCGATCCCGTCGCTCACGTTCTATCGCTACTCGCAGCCGGTGGATCTCGGCTGCGGCGTGACGAGTTCCGCATTCGTGTTCGCAGCGCAGGGCGCCAAGCGGGTCATGGTCGCGGGGCAGGCGTACCTCTACGATCATCTGCATTGCCTCGTGACATCCGTCGATCTGCCGGTGATGTCGCAGGTAACGCGGGCGTCGCCCGAGGCGCCTTATCTGTGCGTGAAATTCACGCTCGATCCGCAGCGGATCGTCGAACTGGCGACGCAACTGCGCCTGCCTGAACCGGATGCCGCGTCGGCAGGCGAAGGCATCGCCGTGGCCCCGTTGTCGGCATCGGTTTTCGATACGGTATTGCGCCTCGTGCGATTGCTCGATACTCCGGGTGACGTTCCCGTGCTCGCGCCGCTCATTGAAAAGGAACTGCTCTACCGGCTAATGACGAGCGAGCAGGGAAAACGGTTGCGGCAGGTCGCGGTGAACGGGAGTCAGACGTACCGGATCGCGCGGGCAATCGAGTGGATCCAGAATCACTACACCGAGCTTTTGCGGGTGGAAACGCTGGCACAGGCGGTGAACATGAGCGTGTCGTCGCTCCATCATCACTTCAAGAACGTCACGACACTGACTCCGCTGCAATATCAGAAACAGTTGCGGCTACACGAAGCGCGCAGATTGCTGCTCCGGCATAGCGGAGATGTCGGATCGGTGGCGACCCGGGTCGGCTACGACAGCCCTTCGCAGTTCAGCCGTGAATATAGCCGGCACTTCGGCGCGCCGCCGCTTCGCGACATCGCGCGGTTGAAGCGTTGGGATGGGCTGGAGTTTCAGGAATAGAGGCAAAAAATGACGAATCGGTGTCGCCCTGTACGTCCGAACGAACTCGACCGCTTTGCGATCATTCGCGGCCTTGACGACCGGCGCCAGGTACGAGCGCCCGGCATCGTCTGCGTTCGCTCGTACATGCGTTGCCGGCTCGCCCGCGCTTCGACGCCCGGGGGCGAGTCATTTAGATGTTATACCGTCAAACACGCCGTCGGCAGCACCCGGCTGTTGTCAGTTGCATCTAGACCGCACCACGCAATAGACCCTTGATTTTGTGGGGAAAAGCAGGAGAATCTCGATGTCTTCAGACGACTGCAGAGCAGTCTGAATTGCTCCCGCTCGATCGTCAATCCGAGGCTGGAGCCTGTGTGGACGGCGGGACGATGGCGATCCTGACCGCCTGAAGTCATCGGCTGTAGAGACGATCAAGGCCCGAGCCTCAGAGCAAATATCTAGCAGTAGCCCGGCGGCAGCGGCCCTTGCTCCAATCCTGATTCCCGGTTATATTACTGGATATATCCGGAGGGCATCATGGGTACATCGCAAAATCGCGCTATTCAGAATTATCGCACTCGCCTCAGCGAGCGTGGCCTTGCACGCTTTGAAGTGCTGGGCCGCGATGCTGATCGCGATCTCATCCGCTCGTTGGCCCGCCGCCTGGCAGAAGATAGCCCTCAAGCCTCACAACTGCGTGTTGTAGTAAGCCAAACCATCTCTGGTAGCCCACCCGCAAAAGGCGGAATCCTGGCGGCTCTGCGGCGTTCTCCGCTGGTAGAAACCGATATTGAGCTGGTTCGTTCACGCGATGAAGGACGTCACGTAGAGATCTGATGCGCTACCTGCTCGACACCAACATCATCAGCAACGTCACCAAACCAACCCCATCCGGGTCATTGCTGATGTGGATGGCACAACAGAACGACGAAGACCTTTTCATCGCCTCCCTTACGGTCGCAGAGATTCGTCGGCGCTTGCTGGAGAAGCCGGCGGGCAAACGGCGTGATCAACTCGACGCCTGGTTTTTCGGGCCTGAAGGTCCTCAATCACTGTTCTCCGGGCGCGTACTTTCCTTCGACGAAAGCGCCAGTCTTATTTGGGCTCGCCTGATGGCCGATGCAAAGACCAGAGGACAGCCAGGGAGCGCACTCGACACTATCATCGCGGCCATCGCCGAGGCCAACCATTGCGTCGTAGTGACCGAGAATGAAAGAGACTTTCCTGGCGTCGAGACGTTCAATCCTGTTCGGGCACGTGCTTGATCAGCAGCATTCGGTCAACTGACATGATCTTCTACGAAGACGTGTTTGAACTGGAACGAGGGTCACCAGGAGTCAAATGCGCGGGAGTGCCCGTGTCGTCGCGACAGGTCAGGGTGGTGGCAAATTCGAGAAGCACGTTGATGCATCTTTTTCAGCGTTGCTCATGGAGAAGTCCTTCACAAGAAACGGCGAGTCTCTGAGACGAAAGCGAAACACGAAACGCCCACTCCGCGCCCGGAATCCAGCGAATCGGGCACGGGGCAAGCGGCAACCTGGGCGCCTCCACGCAAGGACGGCAGGCCGCCAGCAGACAAGACTGATGGCGCACTGATAAGCCCATGACAACAGGCAACCGGGAGCCGAAACGCCGATGCCCGCATCAATCGATACCGCCGACCTCTTCCGGCATGTGAGCGCCGACAAGGCAGCGTTCTACCGTTGCATCATGGACGTATTCGCCGCAGCCAAACGGCAGTATCGCCTGCAACTGCGGCCAGACGAAGTCCTCGCCGAGGCAGCCTGGTCCGACACGGCACCGCGTCTCGAGGACGTGACCACGGCGCTGACCCAGCTTGCCGCGTGGGGCAATCTCGAATCGCAGCCGGATACCGCACGCGTATCGAGCTTGAGCGACTTCTACCGGGCCCGCTTCCTGTACCGGCTTTCGCAGGGCGGCGAGGCAGTCGAGTCCGCACTGGCTGTCTTCGCGAGGACGCTGAAGCGCCGGGCGGAACTTCAGACCGTTGCGCTCGAGGACATCGCCAGCCGCCTGAAGGCTTTGGAGGTGCTCTGCAACCAGGCAGAACCGGATGCGGCCAAGGTCCATGAGAACCTCCGTGATCTGGTACGTGTGTTCGAAGGTCTCACCGACAATGCGCAGGCCTTCATGGCCGGTGTCGCGCGCAGCATCGAACTCCAGCAGGCCGAGGCGCGCGCAATCGCGGCTTATAAAACCCGGCTGATCGATTATCTGGAACGATTCATGAGCGATCTCGTGCGACGCTCCGACACCATCGCGCGGTTGATCCTGGCGCTGAGCCCCCGCATCGACTCCATGCTGTGGCTCGTCGCCGAGCGTGAAGCACGAGATGCGGCCCCTGGCGATGCACAACATGACGCCGGCGACTCGCGCAGCCGGAGCTGGCAGGCATGGCGGGAACGCTGGAAGGGCTTGCGAGGCTGGTTTCTCAGCAACGGTCACGAACCTCCGCAGGCGGAACTGCTGAGGGCACGGGCGCGCTCGGCCATCCCGCAGTTGCTGAACGCGATTGCCGCGCTCAACGAGCGGCGTAGCGGCCGCAGCGACCGTTCGGCAGACTTTCGCACCCTCGCCTACTGGTTCGACGCCTGCGCCGATGACTCCGCCGCACACCGGCTCGCCCGGGCCGCGTTCGCTCTGAATCCGGCGCGGCACTTCTCGCTCAACCCAGCGGCCGATGCCGCCCTGCCAGCGAGCACCCGCTGGGCCGACGCGCCGCCGCTGCAAATCCATCCGCGGCTACGTGAATACGGCGAAGCGGCGCCGCGCGGCCCCCTGCCGCGCGTCGTAGATCGCACGCGGGCGCGCGCACTGCTTGCCGCGCAGCTCGCAGAGGAATCGCGACAGGTAGACGCCGCGCGCGAACGGCTTGCCACCGGCGCGCCAATCCGCTTGTCCGACCTCGGCACGCTCGACGTACACGCTTTCGACTTGTTCCTGAACCTGCTCGGCGAAGCGTTGACCGACCAGCCTCACCCGGATACAGCCGTCGAGCGAATGACCGGCGACGGACTGCTCCACATCCACTTGCAGCCGCTCGCAGCCGACAGCCGTGCGGTTATCGAGACGCCCCGCGGCGTCTTCGCGGGCCGCGACCACGTGATCACGATCTCGCGGGTCGAGGAGACAGTCCAATGACGCAGTCAGGCATGGCAGACCTCGACAGCCAGGACATCGAGCAACAACAGCACCGCTACCAGCGCGAAGAATTTCGAAGCGCCGTGCGCGCCCTTCTGATGAATCCGCTCATGAGTCCTGGTCACGAGGACTTCTCCGCAGTTCGCCGGCAAGCAGATGTCCTGCGCGAATGGTTCTCGCGCGAAACCGGCTGGGCACTGCAGATCGAACGGGAAGGCGCGCGTCTCGGCGCGCATCTTGCGCACCAGGAACACCATCGTCAGACTCTTCCCCGAGCCTTGCGTATGCCAGATCTCGTCGACGCGAGATGGCCATCCGCGCAGTCAAGGAGCGGGCGATGAGCGTACGGGCGGCCTGTGAGGCGTTTGGCGTAAGTGAGACCTGCTACCGCTACCAGGCAAA
>NZ_CAJQZC010000011.1 GCF_907164555.1 Paraburkholderia saeva | reverse complement strand
GACTCCACGCCGATGATAGTGCGGATTGCCCGTGTGAAAGTAGGTAATCGTCAGGCTCCCCAGCAGCATCCGAAACCCCACCCCAAAAGTGGGGTTTCGGCGTTTACGGCGATCACTTATAAGTGAGAGCTCGTGGGTTTGGAACAGTCAAGCGGCGCTTGACAATAGGATGTTGTTCCCCCATAATCATCAGTTCTCTGCGGAGGGGTGCCCGAGTGGCTAAAGGGGGCAGACTGTAAATCTGTTGGCTTACGCCTACGTTGGTTCGAATCCAACCTCCTCCACCAGAATGCAAGTTGAAGCAGTTGGGAATCGATGGGCCCGTGCGGGTGTAGCTCAATGGTAGAGCAGAAGCCTTCCAAGCTTACGACGAGGGTTCGATTCCCTTCACCCGCTCCAGCGTCAAGAAGTAGCGCCCATGTGGCTCAGTGGTAGAGCACTCCCTTGGTAAGGGAGAGGTCGGCAGTTCGATCCTGCCCATGGGCACCAGCTGTAATCGGTGATTGTTTGCGCCCGGCGCAACGTACGGAAAAATCCTCTTAGGAGTCGAAAATGGCCAAAGGCAAGTTTGAGCGGACCAAGCCGCACGTGAACGTCGGCACGATCGGTCACGTTGACCACGGCAAGACCACGCTGACGGCAGCGATCACGACGGTGCTGACCAAGAAGTTTGGCGGCGAAGCGAAGGCATACGACCAGATCGATGCGGCGCCGGAAGAAAAGGCGCGTGGTATCACGATCAACACGGCGCACGTTGAGTACGAAACGGCGAACCGCCACTACGCACACGTCGACTGCCCGGGCCACGCTGACTATGTGAAGAACATGATCACGGGCGCAGCGCAGATGGACGGCGCGATCCTGGTGTGCTCGGCCGCTGACGGCCCGATGCCGCAAACGCGTGAGCACATCCTGCTGGCGCGTCAGGTTGGCGTTCCGTACATCATCGTGTTCCTGAACAAGTGCGACATGGTGGACGACGCCGAGCTGCTGGAACTGGTCGAAATGGAAGTGCGCGAGCTTCTGTCGAAGTACGACTTCCCGGGCGACGACACGCCGATCATCAAGGGTTCGGCCAAGCTGGCGCTGGAAGGCGACACGGGCGAGCTGGGCGAAGTGGCGATCATGAACCTGGCCGACGCGCTGGACACGTACATCCCGACGCCGGAGCGCGCGGTGGATGGCGCGTTCCTGATGCCGGTGGAAGACGTGTTCTCGATCTCGGGTCGCGGCACGGTGGTGACGGGTCGCGTTGAGCGCGGCGTCGTGAAGGTCGGCGAAGAAATCGAAATCGTCGGTATCAAGCCGACGGTGAAGACGACCTGCACGGGCGTGGAAATGTTCCGCAAGCTGCTCGACCAGGGTCAGGCAGGCGACAACGTGGGCATCCTGCTGCGCGGCACGAAGCGTGAAGACGTGGAGCGTGGCCAGGTGCTGGCCAAGCCGGGTTCGATCAACCCGCACACGCACTTCACGGCTGAAGTGTACGTGCTGAGCAAGGACGAAGGCGGCCGTCATACGCCGTTCTTCAACAACTACCGTCCGCAGTTCTACTTCCGTACGACGGACGTGACGGGCTCGATCGAGCTGCCGAAGGACAAGGAAATGGTCATGCCGGGCGACAACGTGTCGATCACGGTGAAGCTGATCAACCCGATCGCGATGGAAGAAGGCCTGCGCTTCGCCATCCGTGAAGGTGGCCGTACCGTCGGCGCCGGTGTCGTTGCAAAGATCCTCGAGTAAGCCAGTTACTTCTCGTAGGTCTTGATGTTTTCGGGGTTGGCGATGCCGTCAACCCCAAAATGGTTTAGGGGTATAGCTCAACTGGCAGAGCGTCGGTCTCCAAAACCGAAGGTTGGGGGTTCGATTCCCTCTGCCCCTGCCAAATTCTTGCGTCGCGTGTGGCGCACATTAAGGTGTTATGGCGAATCCTTCCGTCGAAACTGTAAATACTTCTGGCGACAAGCTGATGTTGATCGCTGGCGTATTGCTGGTCTTGGCCGGGTTCGTGGGGTTCTTCTGGCTTGGCGGCCAGGAATGGTACATCCGCGGAGCGGCCCTTGCTGTTGGCGCTATCGCTGGTGTCGCAGTCGGTCTTGTCTCTGCCCCCGGTAAGGGTTTCATTGCCTTCGCCAAGGACTCGTACAAGGAAGTGCGCAAGGTTGTCTGGCCGACTCGCAAAGAGGCGACGCAGACGACTCTCGTGGTCTTCGGCTTTGTGCTGGTTATGGCGCTGTTTCTCTGGATTAGCGACAAATCCATTGAATGGGCGATTTTCTCGGTGATTCTGGGTTGGAAATGATATGAGCGATACGCCGGCATCCCCGAGTGGTAAACGTTGGTACGTCGTGCACGCCTACTCCGGCATGGAGAAGAGCGTGCAACGTGCGCTTCAGGAGCGCATCGACCGCGCCGGCATGCAAGACAAGTTTGGTCAAATCCTCGTCCCGACTGAAGAAGTCGTGGAAGTGAAGGGTGGCCACAAGTCGGTTACTGAACGTCGTTTCTTTCCGGGCTACGTGCTCGTCGAGATGGAAATGACCGACGAAACATGGCACCTCGTAAAGAACACGGCGAAGGTAACCGGTTTCGTGGGCGGTGCGCGTAACCGTCCGAGTCCGATTTCTCCGCGCGAAGTCGAAAAGATCATGTCGCAGATGCAGGAGGGCGTGGAAAAACCGCGTCCGAAGACCCTGTTCGAAGTCGGCGAGATGGTCCGTGTGAAGGATGGCCCGTTCACGGATTTCAACGGCAGCGTCGAAGAAGTGAACTACGAAAAGTCGCGCGTCCGTGTGTCCGTCACGATCTTCGGGCGGGCAACGCCGGTCGAACTCGAATTCGGCCAGGTCGAAAAGCTTTAATTCAGATTTCTGCGAGGCGCATCATTCGACGCGGCTCGTATTTCGCGCTTACGGTCCGCGTAATGACCGTTGAGGAGCGTCAGTAGCCTGATTCACGGCGAAAGCGCGCTACTACTCACCTGAACGCTCGCGCGTTCCAATGAGGTTTTCAAAATGGCAAAGAAAATCATCGGCTTTATCAAGCTGCAGATTCCTGCAGGTAAAGCCAACCCGTCGCCGCCGGTCGGTCCGGCACTGGGCCAGCGCGGCCTGAATATCATGGAGTTCTGCAAGGCGTTTAACGCGCAGACTCAAGCGATGGAACCGGGTCTGCCGATTCCGGTCGTGATCACCGCATTCGCCGACAAGAGCTTCACGTTCGTTCTGAAGACGCCGCCGGCTACGGTTCTGATCAAGAAGGCAGCGAAGATCGACAAGGGTTCGGCCAAGCCGCACACCGACAAGGTCGGCAAGATCACGCGTGCTCAAGCTGAAGACATCGCCAAGACCAAGATGCCTGACCTTACGGCAGCTGATCTTGACGCAGCGGTCCGTACGATCGCTGGTAGCGCCCGCTCGATGGGCATCACCGTGGAGGGCGTGTAAATGGCCAAGCTTTCGAAGCGTCTGCAATCATTTGCAGCCAAGGTTGATCGCCAGAAGCTGTACGCGATCGACGAAGCCCTGTCGCTCGTGAAGGAATGCGCAAGCGCGAAGTTCGATGAGTCGATCGACGTCGCTGTGCAACTCGGTATCGATGCGAAGAAGTCGGATCAAGTCGTTCGCGGCTCGGTCGTTCTGCCCGCCGGTACCGGTAAGTCGGTTCGCGTTGCTGTGTTCGCACAAGGCGAGAAGGCTGAGCAGGCTCGTGCGGCCGGCGCGGAAATCGTCGGTATGGAAGACCTGGCAGAACAGGTCAAGGCCGGTAACCTGAACTTCGATATCGTGATCGCTTCCCCGGACACGATGCGCGTTGTTGGTACGCTCGGTCAGATTCTCGGGCCGCGTGGCCTGATGCCGAACCCGAAGGTCGGCACGGTTACGCCGGACGTGGCGACAGCCGTCAAGAACGCGAAGGCTGGTCAAGTCCAGTTCCGCGTCGACAAGGCCGGTATCATCCACGCAACGATCGGTCGCGCTTCGTTTGAACCGACGGCTCTGCGCAGCAACCTGAACGCGCTGGTCGATGCGCTGCAGAAGGCCAAGCCGGCCACGAGCAAGGGCGTGTACCTGCGTAAAGTTGCGTTGTCGAGCACGATGGGCGTGGGTGTCCGCGTCGATCAGGCAACAATCGCGGCGCAGTAAAGAATTCTTCCGCTGTGGCGCAAGCCGCAGCGGGTTTATGGGCTTTGGGCGGTCGTGAGATGGCAGTCTGCATCGAACGGCCGGTTATCAAAGACCGTTGGCGGGATCGCGGCAGGCGAGCGTTCCCTTAATGCAAAGCCAACGCAGATGGCGAACCCGAAATAGTTTTGTAGTGGTGATGCCGGTTGTCGTTCGCAACGCTGCGAGCACCCAACTGGCTGAAATACTCCTGACACGTCGGACGCCGTTGTTGAACGCGATACACAAGGCAACCGCCACGTGTATCGAATCTGGAGGCTAACCGTGCCACTCAACAAAGAAAGTAAGCAGGCCGTCGTCGCTGAGGTTTCCGCGCAAGTCGCGAAAGCCCAGACCGTCGTTCTGGCTGAGTATCGTGGGATTGCGGTTGGCGATCTGACCAAGCTGCGCGCGAAAGCGCGTGAGCAACAGGTGTACCTGCGCGTGTTGAAGAACACGCTGGCGCGTCGCGCTGTCGAAGGTACCCCGTTCGCTCCGCTGGCAGAGCAGATGACTGGCCCGTTGATCTACGGCATCTCGGAAGATGCGATTGCTGCTGCGAAGGTCGTCAATGACTTCGCGAAGGGCAATGACAAGTTGATCATCAAGGCTGGTTCTTTTGACGGCAACGTGATGGACAAGGCTGGCGTGCAAGCGCTTGCCAACATTCCGAGCCGCGAAGAACTGCTCTCCAAGCTGCTCTACGTTATGCAAGCACCTGTTTCCGGCTTCGCGCGCGCTCTGGCCGCGCTGGCTGAAAAGAAACAAGGCGAAGCGGCTTAACGCATTTCAGTTGGGCGTAACTGATCGCTGGCTGTATCCGAATTCAATTTAGGAGTATTTCAAATGGCAATCGCAAAAGATGACATCCTCGAAGCCGTAAGCTCGATGTCGGTTCTGGAACTGAACGAACTGGTCAAGGCGTTCGAAGAGAAGTTTGGCGTGTCGGCAGCTGCTGTTGCAGTGGCAGGCCCGGCAGGCGGCGGCGCTGCAGCCGTTGCTGAAGAGCAAACCGAATTCACGGTCAACCTGACGGAAGTCGGCGCGAACAAGGTTTCGGTCATTAAGGCTGTTCGTGAACTGACGGGTCTCGGCCTGAAGGAAGCGAAGGACCTGGTCGACGGTGCACCGAAGCCTGTTAAGGAATCGGTACCGAAGGCTGCTGCTGAAGAAGCCAAGAAGAAGCTGGAAGAAGCCGGCGCGAAGGCTGAAATCAAGTAAGTTTCAGCGCGCTGTGCGAAGGCTGGCGGTTTTCCACCGCCGGCCTTTTTGTGCTTTTTGGGGACAAAGTTCGTGCCGATGGTTTTCGGCAAGAATGCGGCCCCAGAAGCCAAAGAAAATCGCCCTTCGGTAGCGTTGACTGGCGTTTTTCTTTGTCTTCTGAAGCGACTGCAGAAGGCAAGTTTGGTCGGGTAGCGGGCAACACAGGCATCCGCTGCCGTCAGCCAGCGGTTGGTAGCGGCCAACCACCAAGCTTTCAGGCTCGTTCAAGCCATCATCGGACGGCCATCGGGTCTCAGTCGGTGAACACTCGGGTTGTCTCATCAAGGTATCCTGCCTCGACAACAATGCCCGCCGTGATTCGGAGATCGTATGCAATATTCCTTCACCGAGAAGAAGCGTATTCGCAAGAGTTTTGCGAAGCGCCCCATCGTTCACCAGGTTCCTTTCCTGCTGGCTACCCAGCTTGAATCATTCAGCACGTTTCTGCAAGCTGACACGTCGTCGACGCAACGCAAACCGGAAGGTTTGCAAGCCGCGTTTACGTCGGTTTTCCCTATTGTTTCCCATAACGGTTTCGCTCGTCTAGAGTTCGTCAGCTACATGCTGTCGCCGCCGGCATTCAACATCAAGGAATGTCAGCAGCGCGGTTTGACGTACTGCTCGGCCCTGCGCGCGAAAGTGCGTCTGGTGCTGCTCGACAAGGAATCGCCGAGCAAGCCGGTCGTCAAGGAAGTGAAGGAACAGGAAGTTTACATGGGCGAAATTCCGCTCATGACGCCGACCGGTTCGTTCGTCATCAACGGCACGGAGCGTGTGATCGTTTCGCAGCTGCACCGTTCGCCGGGCGTGTTCTTCGAACACGACAAGGGCAAGACGCACAGCTCGGGCAAGCTCCTGTTTTCGGCACGTATCATTCCTTACCGCGGTTCGTGGCTCGACTTCGAGTTCGATCCGAAGGACGTGCTGTACTTCCGCGTCGACCGTCGCCGCAAGATGCCGGTCACGATTCTGCTGAAGGCCATCGGCCTCACGCCGGAACAGATCCTCGCGAACTTCTTCGTGTTCGACAATTTCACGCTGATGCCGGAAGGCGCGCAGATGGAATTCGTGCCGGAGCGTCTGCGTGGTGAAGTCGCGCGTTTCGACATCACGGATCGTGATGGGAACGTGATCGTCCAGAAGGACAAGCGGATCAACGCGAAGCACATTCGCGACCTCGAAAACGCGAAGACAAAATTCATCTCGGTTCCAGAAGACTATCTGCTCGGCCGCACGCTGGCGAAGAATGTCGTCGACGGCGAAACCGGTGAAGTCATCGCGAACGCGAACGACGAAATCACCGAGACCGTGCTGGAAAAGCTGCGCGAATCGAAGGTGAAGGACATCCAGACGCTCTACACGAACGATCTGGATCAAGGTCCGTACATCTCGTCGACGCTGCGTATCGACGAAACCGCCGACCGCATGGCTGCACGCATCGCGATCTATCGCATGATGCGTCCGGGCGAACCGCCGACTGAAGAAGCAGTCGAGGCGCTGTTCAACCGTCTGTTCTACAGCGAAGACGCGTACGACCTCTCGAAGGTGGGTCGTATGAAGTTCAATCGCCGCGTTGGCCGCGATGAAATCATCGGGCCGATGACGCTGCAGGACGACGACATCCTCGCGACGATCAAGATTCTCGTCGAGCTGCGTAACGGCAAGGGCGAAGTCGACGACATCGATCACCTTGGCAATCGTCGCGTGCGTTGCGTCGGCGAACTGGCGGAAAACCAGTTCCGCGCAGGTCTCGTGCGTGTCGAGCGTGCGGTGAAGGAACGTCTGGGTCAGGCTGAAAGCGAAAACCTGATGCCGCACGACCTGATCAACTCGAAGCCGATTTCGTCGGCGATTCGCGAGTTTTTCGGTTCGTCGCAGCTGTCGCAGTTCATGGACCAGACCAACCCGCTGTCGGAAATCACCCACAAGCGCCGTGTATCGGCTCTTGGCCCGGGCGGTTTGACGCGCGAGCGAGCTGGCTTTGAAGTCCGCGACGTGCACCCGACCCACTATGGCCGCGTGTGCCCGATTGAAACGCCGGAAGGTCCGAACATCGGCCTGATCAACTCGCTCGCACTGTATGCGCACCTGAACGAATACGGCTTCCTCGAGACGCCGTATCGCAAGGTCGTGGACAGCAAGGTGACGGATCAGATCGATTACCTGTCGGCGATCGAAGAGGGCCGTTACGTTATCGCGCAGGCGAACGCTGCGGTTGCTGAAGACGGCACGCTGACCGACGAACTGGTTTCGTCGCGTGAAGCAGGCGAAACGCTGATGGTCACGCCGGACCGCATCCAGTACATGGACGTGGCGCCGTCGCAGATCGTGTCGGTGGCGGCTTCGCTGATTCCGTTCCTTGAGCACGATGACGCGAACCGCGCATTGATGGGTTCGAACATGCAGCGTCAGGCTGTGCCGTGTCTGCGTCCTGAAAAGGCCGTGGTCGGTACAGGTATCGAACGCACGGTGGCAGTCGACTCGGGTACGACGGTTCAGGCGTTCCGCGGTGGCGTGGTGGATTACGTCGACGCAGGCCGCATGGTGATCCGCGTGAACGACGACGAAGCCGTTGCTGGCGACGTCGGCGTGGACATCTACAACCTGATCAAGTACACGCGTTCGAACCAGAACACGAACATCAACCAGCGCCCGATCGTGAAGGTCGGCGATATCGTGTCGCGTGGCGACGTGCTGGCTGACGGTGCATCGACCGACCTCGGCGAACTGGCGCTTGGCCAGAACATGCTGGTCGCGTTCATGCCGTGGAACGGCTACAACTTCGAAGACTCGATCCTGATCTCGGAGAAGGTGGTTGCGGACGACCGTTACACGTCGATCCACATCGAAGAACTGAACGTCGTCGCTCGCGACACGAAGCTCGGACCGGAAGAAATCACGCGCGACATCTCGAACCTGGCTGAAGTGCAACTCGGCCGTCTCGATGAGTCGGGCATCGTCTACATCGGCGCAGAAGTCGAAGCAGGCGACGTGCTGGTTGGCAAGGTCACGCCGAAGGGCGAAACCCAGCTGACGCCGGAAGAAAAGCTGCTGCGCGCGATCTTCGGTGAGAAGGCTTCGGACGTGAAGGACACGTCGCTGCGCGTGCCGTCGGGCATGAGCGGCACGGTCATCGACGTTCAAGTGTTCACGCGTGAAGGCATCCAGCGCGACAAGCGTGCGCAACAGATCATCGACGATGAACTGAAGCGTTATCGCCTCGACCTGAACGACCAGCTGCGTATCGTGGAAGGCGACGCGTTCCAGCGTCTCGCACGGATGCTGACCGGCAAGGTCGCGAACGGTGGTCCGAAGAAGCTCGCGAAGGGTACGAAGATCGAACAGGCTTACCTGGAAGATCTCGACCACTACCACTGGTTCGACATCCGCCTCGCGGACGAAGAAGCAGCGGCACAGCTCGAAGCCATCAAGGACTCGATCGAACAGAAGCGTCACCAGTTCGATCTCGCTTTCGAAGAAAAGCGCAAGAAGCTCACGCAAGGCGACGAACTGCCGCCGGGCGTGCTGAAGATGGTCAAGGTGTATCTGGCAGTCAAGCGCCGCCTGCAGCCTGGCGACAAGATGGCCGGCCGTCACGGTAACAAGGGTGTCGTGTCGAAGATCGTTCCGATCGAAGACATGCCGTACATGGCCGATGGCCGTCCGGCTGACGTCGTGCTGAATCCGCTCGGCGTGCCGTCGCGGATGAACGTGGGTCAGGTTCTCGAAGTGCATCTGGGTTGGGCCGCGAAGGGTCTCGGCTGGCGTATCGGCGAAATGCTGCAGCGTCAGGCGAAGATCGCTGAACTGCGCGAATTCCTGACCAAGATCTACAACGAGTCGGGCCGCGCTGAAGAGCTGGATACCTTCACGGACGACGAAATCGTCGAACTGGCGAAGAACCTGCGCGAAGGCGTTCCGTTTGCCACCCCGGTGTTCGACGGTGCGACGGAAGAAGAAATGTCGCGCGCGCTGGATCTGGCCTTCCCGGACGACATCGCGAAGAACCTCGGCATGACGCCGTCGAAGAATCAGGTTCGTCTGTACGACGGCCGCACGGGCGAAATGTTCGAACGTACGGTGACGGTGGGCTACATGCACTACCTGAAACTGCACCATCTGGTCGACGACAAGATGCACGCACGTTCGACCGGTCCGTACTCGCTCGTCACGCAGCAGCCGCTGGGTGGTAAGGCGCAGTTCGGTGGCCAGCGTTTCGGTGAAATGGAAGTGTGGGCGCTCGAAGCGTACGGCGCATCGTACGTGCTGCAGGAAATGCTGACGGTGAAGTCGGATGACGTGACAGGCCGGACCAAGGTGTACGAGAACCTGGTCAAGGGCGATCACGTGATCGATGCTGGCATGCCGGAATCCTTCAACGTGCTCGTGAAGGAAATCCGCTCGCTGGGTATCGACATCGACCTCGACCGCAACTAATCGGACTACGGAGAGAAGGCAATGAAAGCTCTGCTCGATCTATTCAAGCAAGTCCAACAAGAAGAAGTTTTTGACGCGATCAAGATCGGTCTGGCCTCGCCAGACAAGATCCGTTCGTGGTCGTTCGGTGAAGTGAAGAAGCCGGAAACCATCAACTACCGGACGTTCAAGCCGGAACGCGATGGTCTGTTCTGCGCGAAGATTTTCGGGCCGATCAAGGACTACGAATGCCTGTGCGGCAAGTACAAGCGCCTGAAGCACCGCGGCGTGATCTGCGAGAAGTGCGGCGTTGAAGTCACGCTGGCGAAGGTGCGTCGCGAACGGATGGGCCACATCGAACTGGCCTCGCCGGTTGCGCACATCTGGTTCCTGAAGTCGCTGCCGTCGCGTCTGGGCATGGTGCTCGACATGACGCTGCGCGACATCGAACGCGTGCTGTACTTCGAAGCATACGTGGTGATCGATCCGGGCATGACGCCGCTGAAAGCGCGGCAGATCATGACGGAAGAGGATTACTACAACAAGGTCGAAGAGTACGGTGACGAATTCCGTGCCGAAATGGGCGCGGAAGGCGTTCGCGAGCTGCTGCGCGCGATCAACATCGACGAACAGGTCGAAATGCTCCGTACCGAACTCAAGAACACGGGTTCGGAAGCGAAGATCAAGAAGTACGCGAAGCGCCTGAAAGTGCTCGAGGCATTCCAGCGTTCGGGCATCAAGCCTGACTGGATGGTGCTCGAAGTGCTGCCGGTGCTGCCGCCGGAACTGCGTCCGCTGGTGCCGCTGGATGGCGGCCGTTTCGCGACGTCGGACCTGAACGACCTGTATCGTCGCGTCATCAACCGTAACAACCGGTTGAAGCGTCTGCTCGAACTGAAGGCGCCTGAAATCATCGTCCGCAACGAAAAGCGGATGCTGCAGGAAGCCGTCGATTCGCTGCTCGACAACGGTCGTCGTGGCAAGGCCATGACGGGTGCGAACAAGCGTCCGCTGAAGTCGCTCGCCGACATGATCAAGGGTAAGGGCGGTCGTTTCCGTCAGAACCTTTTGGGTAAGCGCGTCGACTACTCGGGCCGTTCGGTCATCGTGGTCGGCCCGACGCTCAAGCTGCATCAGTGCGGTCTGCCGAAGCTGATGGCGCTCGAACTGTTCAAGCCGTTCATCTTCAACAAGCTGGAAGTGATGGGTGTCGCTACCACCATCAAGGCTGCGAAGAAGGAAGTCGAGAACCAGACGCCGGTGGTGTGGGACATTCTCGAAGAGGTCATTCGCGAACATCCGGTCATGCTGAACCGTGCGCCGACGCTTCACCGTCTGGGCATTCAGGCTTTCGAGCCGGTGCTGATCGAAGGTAAGGCGATCCAGCTGCACCCGCTCGTCTGCGCGGCGTTCAACGCCGACTTTGACGGTGACCAGATGGCTGTTCACGTTCCGCTGTCGCTCGAAGCGCAGATGGAAGCGCGCACGCTGATGCTGGCGTCGAACAACGTCCTGTTCCCGGCCAACGGCGATCCGTCCATCGTGCCGTCGCAGGATATCGTGCTCGGCCTGTATTACGCGACGCGTGAAGCGGTGAACGGCAAGGGCGAAGGCCTGACATTCACGGGCGTGTCGGAAGCGCTGCGTGCGTACGAGAACAAGGAAGTCGAGCTGGCCTCGCGCGTCAACGTGCGGATCACGGAAATGGTCCACAACGAAGACACGTCGGAAGGCGCACCGAAGTTCGTGCCGAAGATCACGCTGTATGCGACGACCGTCGGCCGTTCGATCCTGTCGGAAATCCTTCCGCCGGGACTGCCGTTCTCGGTGCTGAACAAGCCGCTGAAGAAGAAGGAAATCTCGCGCCTCATCAACACGGCATTCCGCAAGTGCGGTCTGCGCGAAACGGTGATTTTCGCCGACCAGTTGATGCAGTCGGGTTTCCGTCTGGCAACGCGTGCTGGTATCTCGATCTGCGTCGACGACATGCTCGTGCCGCCGCAGAAGGAAACCATCGTCGGCGACGCCGCAAAGAAGGTGAAGGAATACGACCGTCAGTACATGTCGGGTCTCGTCACCGCGCAGGAACGCTACAACAACGTGGTCGACATCTGGTCGGCAACGTCGGAAGCGGTCGGCAAGGCGATGATGGAGCAGCTGTCGACGGAACCGGTCACGGATCGCGACGGCAAGGAAACGCGCCAGGAATCGTTCAACTCGATCTACATGATGGCCGATTCGGGCGCTCGCGGCTCCGCAGTGCAGATTCGTCAGCTGGCCGGTATGCGTGGCCTGATGGCGAAGCCGGACGGCTCGATCATCGAGACGCCGATTACGGCGAACTTCCGTGAAGGCCTGAACGTGTTGCAGTACTTCATCTCGACCCACGGTGCACGTAAGGGTCTGGCTGATACGGCACTGAAGACGGCTAACTCGGGTTACCTGACGCGTCGTCTCGTCGACGTGACGCAGGATCTGGTCGTGGTCGAGGACGATTGCGGTACGTCGAACGGCGTCGCCATGAAGGCGCTGGTTGAAGGCGGTGAAGTCGTCGAAGCGCTGCGTGATCGTATTCTCGGTCGCGTTGCGGTGGCGGACGTCGTCAATCCGGAAACGCAGGAAACGCTGTACGAATCGGGCACGCTGCTCGACGAAGACTCGGTGGAAGAAATCGAACGCCTCGGCATCGATGAAGTGCGCGTGCGCACGCCGCTGACCTGCGAAACGCGTTACGGCCTGTGCGCAGCCTGCTACGGTCGCGACCTGGGTCGTGGCTCGTCGGTGAACGTCGGTGAAGCAGTCGGCGTGATCGCTGCTCAATCGATCGGTGAGCCGGGCACGCAGCTGACCATGCGTACGTTCCACATTGGTGGTGCGGCATCGCGTGCGGCGGTGGCTTCGTCGGTTGAAGCGAAGTCGAACGGTACGGTGCGTTTCACGGCGACGATGCGTTACGTCACCAACGCGAAGGGCGAGCAGATCGTCATCTCGCGTTCGGGCGAAGCAATGATCACTGACGACCACGGTCGTGAGCGTGAACGTCACAAGGTGCCGTACGGCGCCACGCTGTTGCAGCTCGACGGCGCGCAGATCAAGGCAGGCACGCAGCTGGCCACGTGGGATCCGCTGACGCGTCCGATCATCACCGAGTGGGGCGGTACGGTGAAGTTCGAAAACGTCGAGGAAGGCGTGACGGTCGCGAAGCAGATCGATGACGTGACCGGTCTTTCGACCCTGGTCGTGATCGACGTGAAGCGTCGTGGCTCGCAGGCTTCGAAGAGCGTGCGTCCGCAGGTGAAACTGCTCGATGCGAGCGGCGAGGAAGTCAAGATCCCGAACACCGAACACTCGGTGCAGATCGGCTTCCAGGTCGGCGCTCTGATCACCGTGAAGGACGGTCAGCAGGTGCAGGTCGGTGAAGTGCTCGCACGGATCCCGGTTGAATCGCAGAAGACGCGTGACATTACCGGTGGTCTGCCGCGTGTGGCCGAACTGTTCGAAGCGCGCTCGCCGAAGGACGCCGGCATTCTGGCGGAAGTCACGGGCACGACGTCGTTCGGCAAGGACACGAAGGGCAAGCAACGTCTCGTTATCACGGACCTCGAGGGCAACCAGCACGAGTTCCTGATCGCGAAGGAAAAGCAGGTTCTGGTGCACGATGGTCAGGTCGTCAACAAGGGCGAAATGATCGTCGACGGGCCGGCGGATCCGCACGACATCCTGCGTCTGCAGGGTATCGAGGCGCTGTCGCGTTACATCGTGGACGAAGTGCAGGACGTGTACCGTCTGCAGGGCGTGAAGATCAACGACAAGCACATTGAAGTGATTGTTCGTCAGATGCTGCGCCGTGTGCAGATTTCGGACAACGGCGATACGCGTTTCATCCCGGGCGAACAGGTTGAGCGGTCGGACATGCTCGACGAGAACGACCGGATGATCGCGGAAGACAAGCGTCCGGCAACGTACGAAAACGTGCTGCTCGGTATCACGAAGGCGTCGCTGTCGACCGATTCGTTCATCTCTGCGGCGTCGTTCCAGGAAACGACTCGCGTGCTGACCGAAGCGGCGATCATGGGCAAGCGCGACGATCTGCGCGGGCTGAAGGAAAACGTGATTGTCGGCCGTCTGATTCCGGCGGGTACCGGTCTCGCGTTCCACAAGGCACGCAAGAGCAAGGAACTGTCCGACCGCGAGCGTTTCGACCAGATCGCAGCGGAAGAGTCGTTCGAATTCGGTACGCCGGAAACCCCGGCAGCCGAACAGCAGCACTCAGGCGAATAAGTTCAGCGCGGCGCAAGCCGCCTGGGCTGTCAGCCTGCAAAGCCGTCCAGTTTCGACTGGGCGGCTTTTTTTTCGCGTGTATTCAGGGCTTTTGGGCCGGCCGGATGGCTAACGTTGCAACATCGATCGGGCGTAACCCGAATGCGTTGGTAAAATTCGTGTGCACGCCATCGCGCTGATTTTCTTCCTGTTTCTGTCTCTGTCTCCGCCCTATTAATCTGCCCTGTTAAATGTCCCGTTCGCTCGAAATTCTCAACGAAGTTTTTGGTTATCCCGCTTTTCGCGGGCAGCAGGGCGAGATCGTCGAACACGTCGCTGCGGGGGGCGATTCCCTGGTGTTGATGCCAACGGGCGGCGGCAAGTCGTTGTGTTACCAGATTCCTTCGCTCGTCAGGCGCGAGGCAGGTTTTGGCGCCGGCATCGTCGTGTCGCCCCTGATCGCACTGATGCAGGATCAGGTTGCCGCGCTGAAGGAGGTCGGCGTTCGCGCCGCGTATCTGAACTCCACGCTGTCCGGCGCCGAGGCGGCTGCGACCGAGCGCGCGCTGCGCGACGGCGAGATCGATCTGCTCTACGTCGCGCCGGAACGCCTGATGACACCTCGTTTTCTCGAATTGCTCGAGCGCTCACGCATCGGCCTTTTCGCGATTGACGAAGCGCATTGCGTATCGCAATGGGGTCACGATTTCCGGCCAGAATATATCCAGTTGTCGGTGTTGCACGAGCGCTTCCCGACGGTGCCGCGCATTGCCCTGACGGCAACCGCCGATGCGATCACCCGCGATGAAATCGTCCACAACCTCGCCCTCGACGACGCCCGCATCTTCGTGTCCAGTTTTGACCGGCCGAATATCCGTTATCGCATTGCCGAAAAGGACAACGCGCGCGCGCAATTGCTCGATTTCATCCGTGCCGAGCATTCGCGAGCGGACGGCACGACGGACGCCGGCGTCGTGTATTGCCTGTCGCGTCGGAAGGTCGAGGAAACTGCCGAATGGCTCAAGGGGCAGGGCGTGCGGGCGCTGCCGTATCACGCAGGGATGGAATTCGAGATACGGCAAAAGCATCAGGAGATGTTCCAGCGCGAAGAAGGAATCGTGATGTGCGCGACGATCGCATTCGGCATGGGTATCGATAAGCCGGACGTGCGTTTTGTCGCACACATGGATCTGCCGAAAAGCGTCGAAGGCTATTACCAGGAAACGGGCCGCGCGGGTCGCGATGGCATGCCCGCGAATGCGTGGATGGCGTACGGCCTTGGCGACGTCGTGCAGCAACGCAAGATGATCGATGAATCCGACGCGGACGAGGCCCACAAACGGGTGCAGACCGGCAAGCTCGATGCGTTGCTGGGGCTTTGCGAGACGGCGTCCTGCCGCCGCGTGCGGCTGCTCGCCTACTTCGGCGAATCCAGTCAGCCGTGTGGCAACTGCGATACCTGTATCGAACCGCCGGCATCATGGGATGCGACGCGCGAGGCGCAAATGGCGCTTTCGTGCGTGTTCCGGGCGCAACGCGCGAGCGGTTTTCATTTCGGAGCGGGTCATCTGATCGACATCCTGCGCGGTAACCGCAGTGAAAAGATCCTGCAGCGCGGCCACGAAAAGCTGAGTACGTTCGGGATTGGTGCGGCGCTATCGGAGCCCGAGTGGCGGGCGATTTTCCGGCAACTCGTCGCCTTTGGGTTCCTGACCGTGGACCATCAGGGCTATGGATCGCTTGTCCTCACCGAAGCAAGCAAGGCAGTGCTGAAGGGCGAGCAGCAGGTCACGTTGCGCCGCTACGTGAAACCGACGCGTACGCGTCAGTCGTCGGGACGCACCAGCGAGCGCGCCGATCCGACCCTCGGCATGGGGCCGCGAGAGCGTGCCCGCTGGGAGCGACTGCGCACGTGGCGTACGGAAACGGCAAAGAGCGATGGCGTGCCCGCCTACGTCATCTTCCACGATGCGACGCTCGCGGAAATTGCCCGCAGCAGCCCGGACACGATCGAGGATCTTCGTCATATTCCGGGCATGGGCGTACGCAAGCTCGACCGTTTTGGCGAAGAACTGCTCGAAGTCGTCGCTGCGGACTGACGCTTTGCGTCGCCGGCGCGGGCGCGGGACTTCGCAAGCTGTTGACTCCCTTAGCATTTTCGGAATATTATGCTAGGTTCCGGTTCTTGGAATGCCTGCACGCGGAGTCAATCTGCGCCATGGCATCAGGGTTTCGGAGTTCGATTCGCAATCGTTTCTGCTTTGCCCGGAAATGATTGCGTCGATTTTGTTCAATTTCAGGAATAAACAATGCCAACCATCAATCAACTGGTTCGCAAAGGCCGCGCTTCGGAAACTGTGAAGAGCAAGAGCCCGGCCTTGCAGGACTGCCCCCAGCGTCGCGGCGTGTGCACCCGTGTGTACACCACGACGCCGAAGAAGCCGAACTCGGCACTTCGTAAGGTCGCCAAGGTGCGCCTGACGAACGGCTTCGAAGTTATTTCGTACATCGGTGGTGAAGGCCACAACCTGCAGGAACACTCGGTCGTGCTGATTCGCGGCGGTCGTGTGAAGGACTTGCCGGGTGTGCGTTACCACATGGTTCGCGGCTCGCTGGATACCCAGGGCGTCAAGGATCGCAAGCAGGCTCGCTCGAAGTACGGTGCGAAGCGTGCCAAGGCTGGCAAGTAAGTAGCCGGTCGAGTAGTTTCAGGTCGCCTTAAAAGGCGGTAATAGCGGTGGTGCCGGATTCGCCGGTGCTGTCGAGTAAGTGGTCACCCGACCAGGCTGGTAAGTCGTTAGAGATGAATCGGGTTAGTTGGTGGCCGCGGGGCTCAGCAGAGCTCCAACTGAAAAAGTAAAGGAAGAAACATGCCGCGTCGTCGCGAAGTCCCCAAGCGGGAAGTGTTGCCGGATCCGAAGTTCGGTAACGTAGATGTAGCCAAGTTCATGAACGTGCTGATGCTGTCCGGCAAGAAGTCGGTTGCTGAGCGCATCGTGTACGGCGCTTTTGAACAGATCCAGACCAAGGGTGGCAAGGACCCGCTGGAAGTGTTCACGGTAGCGCTCAACAACGTGAAGCCGGTGGTCGAAGTGAAGAGCCGTCGCGTTGGTGGTGCGAACTATCAGGTTCCGGTCGAAGTGCGTCCGTCGCGTCGTATGGCATTGGCGATGCGTTGGCTGCGTGAGGCTGCGAAGAAGCGCAGCGAGAAGTCGATGGCCCTGCGTCTGGCAGGTGAACTTTCCGAAGCGGCAGAAGGCCGTGGCGGCGCGATGAAGAAGCGCGACGAAGTTCACCGGATGGCAGAAGCCAACAAGGCGTTCTCGCATTTCCGTTTCTAAGCTTCCCGACCCCGGGTTAGCAGGAAAAGCGGAAAGAAATTCCGGGCGGGTGCGCTTACAAAGCGCCTCGCCCGTTTGTGTTACAGCGCGATGGGTATTTTCTCGCATCGCGTTATCCCAATAGAGGATCAAAGTGGCTCGCAAGACACCTATCGAGCGCTACCGCAACATCGGTATTAGCGCTCACATCGACGCCGGCAAAACGACGACGACCGAGCGCATCCTGTTCTACACCGGCGTGAACCACAAGATTGGTGAAGTGCACGACGGCGCAGCAACCATGGACTGGATGGAGCAGGAGCAGGAACGCGGCATCACGATTACGTCGGCTGCTACGACCGCCTTCTGGAAAGGCATGGCAGGCGATCGCGCCGAGCACCGTATCAACATCATCGACACCCCGGGTCACGTTGACTTCACGATTGAAGTTGAGCGCTCGATGCGCGTGCTCGACGGCGCATGCATGGTTTACTGCGCTGTGGGTGGCGTGCAGCCCCAGTCGGAAACGGTGTGGCGTCAGGCTAACAAGTACAAGGTTCCCCGTCTCGCGTTCATCAACAAGATGGACCGTACCGGCGCGAACTTCTTCAAGGTCTACGACCAGCTCAAGCTGCGTCTGAAGGCAAACCCGGTTCCGGTCGTGGTGCCTATCGGCGCTGAAGAAACGTTCACGGGCGTGGTCGATCTGCTGAAGATGAAAGCGATCATTTGGGACGAAGCGTCCCAGGGCACGAAGTTCTCGTACGAAGAAATCCCGGCAGAGCTCGTCGACACGTGCAATGAATGGCGCGAGAAGATGGTCGAAGCAGCGGCCGAATCGAACGAAGAAATGATGAACAAGTACCTCGAGTCGGGTGAACTGACCGAAGACGAAATCATCAAGGGTCTTCGCGACCGTACGATCGCCTGCGAAATCCAGCCGATGCTGTGCGGTACCGCGTTCAAGAACAAGGGCGTGCAACGGATGCTGGACGCCGTGCTCGACTTCCTGCCGTCGCCGATCGATATTCCGCCGGTTACGGGCGAACTCGAAAACGGTGAAAAGGCTGAGCGTCGCGCAGCTGACGACGAGAAGTTCTCGTCGCTCGCGTTCAAGATCATGACCGACCCGTTTGTCGGCCAGCTGATCTTCTTCCGTGTGTACTCGGGCACGACGAAGTCGGGCGACACGCTGCTGAACGCGACCAAGGACAAGAAGGAACGTCTCGGTCGTATTCTGCTGATGCACGCAAACCAGCGCGAAGAAATCAAGGAAGTGCACGCGGGCGATATCGCCGCTGCAGTTGGCCTGAAAGACGCGACGACGGGCGACACGCTGTGCGATCCGGCACACCCGATCGTGCTCGAACGCATGATTTTCCCGGAGCCGGTGATTTCGCAGGCTGTTGAGCCGAAGACGAAGCCGGACCAGGAAAAGATGGGTCTGGCGCTGAACCGCCTGGCTCAGGAAGATCCGTCGTTCCGCGTTCAAACAGACGAAGAATCGGGTCAAACCATTATTTCGGGCATGGGCGAGCTCCACCTGGAAATTCTGGTCGACCGGATGAAGCGTGAGTTCGGCGTCGAAGCAACGGTTGGCAAGCCGCAGGTTGCGTATCGTGAAACGATCCGCGGCAAGGCGGAAGACGTTGACGGCAAGTTCGTCAAGCAGTCGGGTGGTCGCGGCCAGTACGGTCACGCGGTCATTACGCTTGAGCCGAATGAGCAGGGCAAGGGTTACGAGTTCCTGGACGAAATCAAGGGTGGCGTGATTCCGCGTGAATACATCCCGGCAGTCGACAAGGGTATCCAGGAAACGCTGAAGGCCGGCGTGCTGGCAGGCTTCCCGGTCGTTGACGTGAAGGTTCACCTGACGTTCGGTTCGTACCACGACGTTGACTCGAACGAAAACGCATTCCGCATGGCCGGTTCGATGGCGTTCAAGGAAGCAATGCGCAAGGCCCAGCCGGTCATCCTCGAACCGATGATGGCCGTCGAAGTCGAAACGCCGGAAGACTACATGGGCAACGTGATGGGTGACCTGTCGGGTCGTCGTGGCATTGTTCAGGGCATGGATGACATGGTTGGCGGCGGCAAGATCGTTCGCGCCGAAGTGCCGCTGTCGGAAATGTTCGGCTACTCGACGTCGCTGCGTTCGCTGACCCAGGGTCGTGCAACGTATACGATGGAGTTCAAGCACTACGCCGAAGCACCGCGCAACGTGTCGGAAGCGATCATCAACGCGAAGTCGAAGTAATCGCGCGGCAAGTCATTCAACGATCAACTTTTTTGAAAGAAGAGAAACATGGCTAAAGGTAAATTCGAACGGACCAAGCCGCACGTGAACGTCGGCACGATCGGTCACGTTGACCACGGCAAGACCACGCTGACGGCAGCGATCACGACGGTGCTGACCAAGAAGTTTGGCGGCGAAGCGAAGGCATACGACCAGATCGATGCGGCGCCGGAAGAAAAGGCGCGTGGTATCACGATCAACACGGCGCACGTTGAGTACGAAACGGCGAACCGCCACTACGCACACGTCGACTGCCCGGGCCACGCTGACTATGTGAAGAACATGATCACGGGCGCAGCGCAGATGGACGGCGCGATCCTGGTGTGCTCGGCCGCTGACGGCCCGATGCCGCAAACGCGTGAGCACATCCTGCTGGCGCGTCAGGTTGGCGTTCCGTACATCATCGTGTTCCTGAACAAGTGCGACATGGTGGACGACGCCGAGCTGCTGGAGCTGGTCGAAATGGAAGTGCGCGAGCTTCTGTCGAAGTACGACTTCCCGGGCGACGACACGCCGATCATCAAGGGTTCGGCCAAGCTGGCGCTGGAAGGCGACACGGGCGAGCTGGGCGAAGTGGCGATCATGAACCTGGCCGACGCGCTGGACACGTACATCCCGACGCCGGAGCGCGCGGTGGATGGCGCGTTCCTGATGCCGGTGGAAGACGTGTTCTCGATCTCGGGTCGCGGCACGGTGGTGACGGGTCGCGTTGAGCGCGGCGTCGTGAAGGTCGGCGAAGAAATCGAAATCGTCGGTATCAAGCCGACGGTGAAGACGACGTGCACGGGCGTGGAAATGTTCCGCAAGCTGCTCGACCAGGGTCAGGCAGGCGACAACGTGGGCATCCTGCTGCGCGGCACGAAGCGTGAAGACGTGGAGCGTGGCCAGGTGCTGGCCAAGCCGGGTTCGATCAACCCGCACACGCATTTCACGGCTGAAGTGTACGTGCTGAGCAAGGACGAAGGCGGCCGTCATACGCCGTTCTTCAACAACTACCGTCCGCAGTTCTACTTCCGTACGACGGACGTGACGGGCTCGATCGAGCTGCCGAAGGACAAGGAAATGGTCATGCCGGGCGACAACGTGTCGATCACGGTGAAGCTGATCAACCCGATCGCGATGGAAGAAGGCCTGCGCTTCGCCATCCGTGAAGGTGGCCGTACCGTCGGCGCCGGTGTCGTTGCAAAGATCCTCGAGTAAAATCGAGGGTTTGCAGTCGTAGTAGATGTGGTGCCCGGAGCCGGGCGCCCGCCCGCGGTGGGTGTCCGGCTCTACGCTCTTTTATTGTCTGGCGGCGCAAAGCTGCCTCGCTCTTTTTAAGGAATCGTCATGCAGAACCAGAAAATCCGCATTCGCCTGAAGGCCTTCGACTATCGTCTGATCGATCAATCGGCAGCTGAAATCGTCGATACGGCCAAGCGGACTGGCGCCATCGTTCGTGGTCCGGTGCCGCTGCCGACCCGCATCCAGCGTTTCGACATCCTGCGTTCGCCGCACGTCAACAAGACATCGCGTGATCAGCTCGAAATCCGTACGCACCAGCGCCTGATGGACATCGTCGATCCGACGGACAAGACGGTTGACGCGCTGATGAAGCTCGACCTGCCGGCTGGCGTGGACGTTGAGATCAAGCTGCAATAAGGCTTTCGGGCGGCGTCCGGTACGTCGGACGATGCTAAGTCATTGATTGCTTGCAGAAAACGAAAAGCCTCGCTATAATGCAAGGCTTTTCGCGCATTTGCGCAAAAAAGCCGGTGCGGTTCAATTCGAAAAACACCGGCATTTTGTAAATTAGCCCCGACCAATCGCAGTCGGGAATGGAGAAAACGATGAGCCTTGGACTCGTAGGTCGCAAGGTTGGCATGACCCGTATCTTCACGGCTGACGGGGATTCAATTCCCGTAACCGTGCTGGACGTGTCCGACAACCGCGTGACGCAGATCAAGACTGTTGAAACCGACGGCTACACCGCCGTTCAGGTTGCATTCGGTACCCGCCGTGCATCGCGTGTAACGAAGCCGCTGGCAGGTCACCTTGCCAAAGCAGGCGTCGAAGCCGGTGAAGTCCTCAAAGAATTCAAGATCGATGCCACCAAGGCTGCCGAGCTGTCGAACGGCACCGTGGTCGGTCCCGACCTCTTCGAAGTGGGCCAGAAAGTCGACGTGCAAGGCGTGTCGATTGGTAAGGGCTACGCCGGTACCATCAAGCGTTACAACTTCGCATCTGGCCGTGCATCGCACGGTAACTCGCGCTCGCACAACGTGCCGGGTTCGATCGGTATGGCGCAGGATCCGGGTCGTGTTTTCCCGGGTAAGCGCATGACCGGTCACATGGGTGACGACACTGTAACCGTGCAGAACCTCGAAATCGCTCGTATCGACGCTGACCGCAAGCTGTTGCTGGTCAAGGGCGCCGTTCCGGGTGCGAAGGGCGGCAAGGTATTCGTGACGCCGGCTGTGAAGACGCGCGCCGTGAAAGGAGCGAAATAATGGAACTTAAGCTCCTGAATGCCAATGGTCAGGAAGGCGCAGCTGTTAGCGCGTCGGACGTCGTGTTCGGCCGTGACTACAACGAAGCCCTGATTCACCAGGTCGTGGTGGCCTACCAGGCGAATGCCCGTAGCGGCAACCGCGCGCAGAAGGATCGTGAGCAGGTCAAGCACACGACCAAGAAGCCGTGGCGCCAGAAGGGTACGGGCCGCGCTCGTGCCGGTATGTCGTCGAGCCCGTTGTGGCGCGGCGGTGGCCGTATCTTCCCGAATTCGCCGGAAGAAAACTTTTCGCACAAGGTTAACAAGAAGATGCATCGCGCAGGTCTCTGCTCGATCTTCTCGCAGCTGGCCCGCGAAGGCCGCATCTCGGTGGTTGACGAGCTGACGCTCGAAGCGCCGAAGACGAAGCTGCTGGCCGAAAAATTCAAGGCGATGGGTCTCGACTCCGTGCTGGTGATTACCGACACGGTTGACGAAAACCTGTACCTCGCGTCGCGCAACCTCGCCCACGTGGCAGTTGTCGAGCCGCGTTACGCCGACCCGCTCTCGCTGATCTACTTCAAGAAGATCCTGATCACGAAGGCTGCGGTCGCCCAGATCGAGGAGTTGCTGTCATGAGCGAGATTCGCAAGAACGATCATCGTTTGATGCAGGTTCTGCTCGCGCCGGTGATCTCCGAAAAGGCGACGCTGGTGGCCGACAAGAACGAGCAGGTTGTGTTCGAAGTTGCGCCGGATGCTACGAAGCAGGAAGTCAAGGCTGCTGTCGAGCTGCTGTTCAAGGTGGAAGTCGATTCCGTCAACGTGCTGGTCGCGAAGGGCAAGGCAAAGCGCTTTGGTCGCTTCATGGGCAAGCGCAAGGACGTGAAGAAGGCGTACGTCTGCCTGAAGCCGGGTCAGGAAATCAACTTTGAAGCGGAGGCCAAGTAATCATGGCAATCGTTAAAGTTAAGCCGACTTCGCCGGGCCGCCGCGCGATGGTCAAGGTGGTCAACAAGGATCTGCATAAGGGCAAGCCGTACGCACCGCTGCTCGATTCGCAGAGCGTGACCGCCGGCCGTAACAACAACGGCCACATCACCACGCGCCATAAGGGCGGTGGTCACAAGCAACAATATCGTATCGTCGATTTCCGTCGCAATAAGGACGGTATTCCGGCGAAGGTCGAACGTCTTGAGTACGATCCGAACCGTAGCGCAAACATCGCGCTGGTTCTGTACGCAGACGGCGAGCGCAAATACATCATCGCGCCGAAGGGTGTGACGGTTGGCCAGCAACTGATGTCGGGTTCGGAAGCTCCGATCCGCGCCGGTAACACGCTGCCGATCCGTAACATTCCGGTTGGTACGACGATTCACTGCATCGAAATGCTGCCGGGCAAGGGCGCGCAAATGGCGCGTTCGGCTGGTACATCGGCGATGCTGCTGGCTCGTGAAGGCATCTACGCACAGGTCCGCCTGCGCTCAGGTGAAATCCGCCGCGTTCACGTTGAATGCCGCGCGACGATTGGTGAAGTTGGCAATGAAGAGCACAGCCTCCGTCAAATCGGTAAGGCTGGCGCGAACCGCTGGCGCGGTATCCGCCCGACGGTGCGTGGCGTTGCAATGAACCCGGTCGATCACCCGCACGGTGGTGGTGAAGGCAAGACGGCTGCAGGTCGCGATCCGGTGAGCCCGTGGGGCACGCCGACGAAGGGTTATCGTACCCGCAGCAACAAGCGCACGACGAGCATGATCGTCCAGCGCCGTCACAAGCGCTAAGGAGTAAGCAATGGCACGTTCTGTAAAAAAAGGTCCGTTCTGCGACGCCCATTTGCTGAAGAAAGTCGAGTCGGCAGCTGCTGCGCGTGACAAGAAGCCGATCAAAACCTGGTCGCGTCGTTCGACGATTCTTCCGGATTTCATCGGTCTGACGATTGCCGTGCACAACGGCCGTCAACACGTTCCGGTGTACATCTCGGAAAACATGGTCGGCCACAAGCTTGGCGAGTTCGCACTGACCCGGACGTTTAAGGGTCACGCGGCCGACAAGAAGGCCAAGAAATAAGGGGTATCAAGATGGAAGTGAAAGCAATTCATCGCGGTGCCCGCATCTCGGCGCAGAAAACGCGCCTTGTGGCTGACCAGATCCGCGGTTTGCCGGTCGACAAGGCGCTGAACGTTCTGACGTTCTCGCCGAAGAAGGCTGCGGGAATCGTGAAAAAGGTCGTGCTGTCGGCGATCGCGAATGCGGAGCACAACGAAGGCGCCGATATCGATGAGCTCAAGATTACGAGCATCTACATCGACAAGGCCGCCTCTCTCAAGCGTTTTACTGCGCGCGCTAAAGGCCGCGGTAATCGCATCGAGAAGCAATCCTGTCACATCACTGTGACGGTCGGGAATTAAGGGGTCATACGATGGGACAAAAAATTCATCCGACTGGCTTCCGTTTGGCCGTCAGCCGTAATTGGGCGTCGCGTTGGTACGCGAACAACACCAATTTCGCGGCGATGTTGCAGGAAGACATCGGTGTTCGTGAATACCTGAAGAAGAAGCTGAAGAACGCTTCGGTTGGTCGCGTCGTTATCGAGCGTCCGGCGAAAAACGCGCGCATCACGATTTATAGCTCGCGTCCGGGTGTGGTCATCGGCAAGAAGGGCGAGGATATCGAACTGCTGAAGTCGGAACTGCAACGCCGCATGGGCGTTCCGGTCCACGTCAACATCGAAGAAATCCGCAAGCCGGAAACCGATGCGCAACTGATCGCGGATTCGATTACGCAACAGCTCGAGCGCCGGATCATGTTCCGCCGCGCGATGAAGCGTGCGATGCAAAACGCCATGCGTCTGGGTGCCCAGGGCATCAAGATCATGAGCGCTGGCCGCCTGAATGGTATCGAAATCGCCCGTACGGAATGGTATCGCGAAGGTCGCGTGCCCCTTCATACGCTGCGCGCTGACATCGACTACGCAACGTCGGAAGCGAAGACCACGTACGGCATCATTGGCGTCAAGGTGTGGGTCTACAAGGGCGACACGCTTGGTCGTAACGATGCTCCGGTGGTTGAAGAAGTCGCCGAAGAAAAGCGCCCGCGCCGTAACGCACGTCCGGGTGGCGATCGCCGTCCGCGTCGCGATGGTGAAGGTGGTGGCCCGGCAGGTGCACGCCGTGGCGCTCCTCGTCGTGCTGGCGGTGCCGGCGGCGACGGGAAGACTGGAGAATAACGATGCTGCAACCGAAACGCAGAAAGTATCGCAAAGAGCAGAAAGGTCGTAACACCGGTATCGCAACCCGCGGCAACGCGGTGTCGTTCGGTGAGTTCGGTCTGAAGGCTATCGGTCGTGGTCGTTTGACCGCGCGCCAGATTGAAGCGGCGCGTCGTGCAATGACGCGTCACATCAAGCGTGGTGGCCGCATCTGGATCCGTATCTTCCCGGACAAGCCGATCTCGCACAAGCCGGCGGAAGTACGTATGGGTAACGGTAAAGGTAACCCTGAGTACTACGTCGCGGAGATTCAGCCGGGCAAGATGCTGTACGAAATGGACGGCGTAACCGAAGAGTTGGCACGCGAAGCGTTCCGTCTGGCTGCAGCGAAGCTGCCGCTCAAGACGACCGTTATCGTTCGTCAGCTCGGCGCCTAAGGAGTAGATGATGAAGGCTTCCGAACTTCACCAGAAAGATCAGGCCGCGCTCAACAAGGAGCTGTCGGACCTGTTGAAGGCGCAATTCGGCCTGCGCATGCAACTCGCGACCCAGCAGCTCACGAACACGAGCCAGCTGAAGAAAGTTCGTCGCGATATCGCTCGTGTGCGGACCGTCCTGACTGAGAAGGCGAACCAGAAATGAACGATAGCGTAAAAACCTCGCTCAAGCGGACGCTGGTCGGCAAGGTCGTCAGCAACAAGATGGACAAGACGGTCACCGTGCTGGTCGAGCACCGCGTGAAGCACCCGATCTATGGCAAGTACGTCGTGCGCTCGAAGAAGTACCACGCACACGACGACGCGAACACGTACAACGAGGGTGACCTCGTTGAAATCCAGGAGACCCGTCCGATTTCGAAGACGAAGGCTTGGACCGTGGCTCGCCTGATTGAGGCTGCTCGCGTCATCTGACGCCGCAAGTTGTAGAAGTAGTTGAAATCGCAGTAAGTTTCGCTTGCAAGACCGAGATTATTTGTTATAATCTCGGTCTTCCCTCTTTTATGGGAGCCCCGTCGCGGGCGAAGTTGGTGGGGGAAGCGGTACGGGCGCCAGTCTGTTCCGAATGATTCACCGGATTGCGATGGCGGGTTTCGTTTGCCGTCGCTGCTGTTCTAACCCAAGCAGCCGATTGGCTGACGGGACCAAGACTGACCGGGTGCGCCATGGTGGTGCGACCGGATTAAGTTGGGAAAGATAAACCATGATCCAGACCGAAACTCGGCTTGAAGTGGCCGACAACACAGGTGCGCGTGAAGTCATGTGCATCAAGGTGCTCGGCGGCTCGAAGCGTCGTTATGCCAGCATTGGCGACATCATCAAGGTGACCGTCAAAGAAGCAACGCCGCGCGGGCGCGTGAAGAAAGGCGAAATTTATAACGCCGTGGTGGTTCGCACCGCCAAGGGCGTGCGTCGTCAAGACGGCTCGCTGATCAAGTTCGACGGCAACGCAGCTGTGCTGTTGAATGCCAAGCTCGAGCCCATTGGCACCCGTATTTTCGGGCCTGTCACGCGCGAGTTGCGCAGCGAACGATTCATGAAGATCGTTTCGCTGGCACCTGAAGTGCTGTAAGGAGTCGCGATGAACAAGATTCGCAAAGGTGACGAAGTTATCGTCATCACCGGCAAAGATAAAGGCAAGCGCGGCGTCGTGCTGTCCGTTGACGAAGGCAAAGTGATTGTCGAGGGTATCAACCTCGTCAAGAAGCACGTCAAGCCGAACCCGATGAAGGGTACGACGGGCGGCGTGGAAGCCAAGACGATGCCGCTGCAAATTTCGAACGTCGCATTGGTCGACGCGAATGGCAAGGCGTCCCGTGTAGGCATCAAGGTCGATGGAGACAAGAAGGTCCGTTTCCTCAAGACGACCGGTGCTGAGCTGAGCGCCTGACGCTGCGGAGTAAAAAATGGCTCGTTTGCAAGAATTTTACAAAGAGAAGGTTGTACCCGGCCTCGTCGAGAAGTTCGGTTACAAATCCGTGATGGAAGTGCCGCGCATCACCAAGATCACCCTGAACATGGGTGTGGGTGAAGCGATTGCGGACAAGAAAGTCATCGAGAACGCCATTGGCGACCTGACGAAGATTGCTGGCCAGAAGCCGGTGATCACGAAGGCACGCAAGGCAATCGCTGGCTTCAAGATCCGCCAGGGCTATCCGATCGGTGCAATGGTCACGTTGCGTGGTCAGGCAATGTACGAATTTCTGGACCGTTTCGTGACGGTCGCGCTCCCCCGTGTGCGTGACTTCCGTGGCGTGTCGGGTCGTGCGTTCGATGGTCGCGGCAACTACAACATCGGTGTGAAAGAGCAGATCATTTTCCCCGAAATCGACTACGACAAAATCGACGCGCTGCGTGGGCTGAACATCAGCATCACGACGACTGCGAAGACCGACGACGAAGCAAAGGCTCTGCTCGCCAGCTTCAAGTTCCCGTTCAGAAACTGAGGTTACCGTGGCTAAACTGGCACTGATCGAACGTGAAAAGAAGCGTGCACGCCTCGCAGCCAAGTTCGCTCCCAAGCGCGCTGAGCTGAAGGCAGTCATCGACGACCAAAGCAAGTCGGATGAAGAGCGTTATGCAGCCCGTCTGGAACTGCAGCAACTGCCGCGCAACTCTAACCCGACCCGTAAGCGCAACCGTTGCGCGATCACTGGTCGTCCGCGCGGTACGTTCCGTAAATTCGGGCTGGCGCGTAACAAGATTCGCGAAATCGCGTTCCGCGGCGAGATCCCTGGCCTGACCAAGGCGAGCTGGTAATAGGAGAAACGTAAATGAGCATGAGTGATCCTATCGCCGATATGCTGACTCGCATCCGCAATGCGCAGATGGTTGAGAAAGTTTCGGTGACAATGCCCTCGTCAAAAGTGAAGGTTGCGATTGCGCAGGTCCTGAAGGACGAAGGTTATATCGATGATTTTGCAGTGAAGGCTGAAGGTGCGAAATCTGAATTGAACATCGCGTTGAAGTACTACGCGGGCCGTCCGGTTATCGAGCGCCTTGAACGCGTTTCGAAGCCTGGTCTGCGTGTATATCGCGGTCGTAACGACATCCCGACGGTCATGAATGGCCTTGGCGTGGCAATCGTGTCGACGCCGAAGGGCGTGATGACGGACCGCAAGGCGCGCGCTACGGGCGTTGGCGGCGAAGTCATCTGCTACGTCGCTTAAGGCCGAAAGGAGAGGAAACATGTCTCGAGTAGGTAAAAGCCCGATCGCGCTGCAAGGCGCAGAAGTGGCCCTGAGCGACGAACGTATTACCGTCAAGGGTCCGCTGGGCACGATTACGCAAGCTGCAAATCGCCTCGTGAAAGTGGTGAACGACAACGGCACGCTGAAGTTCGAGCCGGTTGACGAAAGCCGTGAAGCGAATGCGATGTCGGGCACGATGCGCGCACTGGTTGCGAACATGGTGAACGGCGTGACGAAGGGTTTCGAGCGCAAGCTGACGCTGGTTGGCGTCGGTTACCGCGCACAGGCGCAAGGCGACAAGCTGAATCTGTCGCTGGGTTTCTCGCACCCGGTGGTGCACCAGATGCCGGAAGGCGTGAAGGCTGAAACCCCGTCGCAAACCGAAATCGTGATCAAGGGGATCAACAAACAACAAGTTGGCCAGGTCGCTGCAGAAGTGCGCGGCTATCGTCCGCCGGAGCCCTACAAGGGCAAGGGTGTGCGTTACGCCAACGAGGTTGTGATCCTCAAAGAAACGAAGAAGAAGTAAGGGTGCGCAATCATGGATAAGACTCAATCTCGCCTGCGCCGCGCTCGTCAGACGCGTATCAAGATCGCTGAGCTGCAGGTCGCGCGTCTCGCCGTGCATCGCACGAACACGCACATCTATGCACAAGTGTTCTCGCCGTGCGGCACCAAGGTGCTCGCCAGCGCGTCGACGCTCGAAGCCGAAGTGCGTGCGCAACTGGCTGACCAGTCCGGCAAAGGTGGCAACGTCGCCGCTGCTACGCTGATCGGCAAGCGCATTGCAGAAAAGGCTAAGGCTGCCGGCATCGAATCCGTCGCCTTCGACCGTTCGGGTTTCCGTTACCACGGCCGCGTGAAAGCGCTGGCTGATGCGGCGCGCGAAGCCGGACTCAAGTTCTAAGGGAAGAATTCGTCATGGCAAAGATGCAAGCGAAAGTTCAGGCTGACGAACGCGACGACGGCCTTCGTGAAAAGATGATTTCGGTCAACCGCGTGACCAAGGTGGTGAAGGGTGGCCGTATTCTCGGCTTCGCCGCACTCACCGTTGTTGGCGACGGCGATGGCCGCATCGGCATGGGCAAGGGCAAAGCGAAGGAAGTTCCGGTTGCTGTTCAAAAGGCAATGGAACAGGCTCGCCGCAACATGTTCAAGGTGCCGCTCAAGAATGGTACGTTGCAGCACGAAGTGCACGGTAAGCACGGCGCATCCGCAGTCCTCCTCGCTCCGGCGAAGGATGGTACGGGCGTGATCGCTGGCGGCCCGATGCGCGCAGTGTTCGACGTGATGGGCGTGCAAAATGTGGTGGCCAAGAGCCACGGTTCGACGAACCCTTACAACCTCGTCCGTGCGACGCTCGACGGCCTGCGCAAGCAGTCCACCCCGGGCGATATCGCGGCGAAGCGTGGTAAGTCCGTCGAAGATATTTTGGGCTAAGCCAGGTGGTCACCATGTCTGAAAAAACTGTCAAGGTTCAGCTCGTCAAGAGCCTGATCGGGACCCGCGAAACGCACCGTGCAACGGTACGTGGTCTGGGCCTGCGCCGACTCAACTCGGTTAGCGAGCTGCAGGACACGCCGGCTGTGCGCGGCATGATCAACAAGGTTTCGTACCTCGTTAAGGTCATCAGCTAAGCGGCTGACCAGGACTCAAGGAGTTGATAATGGAATTGAATAACCTGAAGCCGGCAGAAGGCTCGAAGCACGCAAAGCGTCGCGTCGGTCGTGGTATCGGCTCTGGACTCGGCAAGACCGCAGGTCGCGGTCACAAGGGTCAGAAGTCGCGTTCGGGCGGCTTTCACAAGGTTGGCTTCGAAGGCGGTCAAATGCCTCTGCAACGTCGCCTGCCGAAGCGTGGCTTCACCTCGCTGACGAAGGAATTCGTTGGTGAAGTGCGTCTCTCGGATCTGGAAAAGCTGCCGGTCGACGAAATCGATCTGCTGGCTCTGAAGCAAGCCGGCCTGGTCGGCGAGCTGATCAAGAGCGCCAAGATCATCGCGACGGGCGAGCTGAAGCGCAAGATCGTTGTGAAGGGTCTGGGTGCGACGAAGGGTGCACGTGCTGCTATCGAAGCAGCAGGTGGCTCTTTTGCCGAGTAACGTGCAAGTCGATTGCCGTCACTAGCATTTGCATCGGAGAAGGTACTTGGCTAACAGCCCGAGTCTCGCAAAGCCCGGTCGAAGCGCGGCGAAGTTTGGCGATCTGCGTCGGCGAGCAGTATTTTTGCTGCTGGCGCTGATCGTCTACCGTATCGGCGCGCACATTCCGGTGCCGGGTATCGACCCGGACCAACTGGCAAAGCTGTTTCAGAGCCAGTCGGGCGGCATCCTTGGCATGTTTAACATGTTCTCGGGTGGCGCACTCTCGCGGTTCACGATTTTCGCGCTGGGGATCATGCCGTACATTTCGGCGTCGATCATCATGCAGTTGCTGGCGATTGTTTCGCCGCAACTCGAAGCGTTGAAGAAAGAGGGACAGGCGGGGCAGCGGAAAATTACGCAGTACACGCGGGTCTTTACCGTACTGCTTGCTACTTTCCAGGCGTTCGGCATTGCCGTAGCGCTTGAAAATCAGCCGGCACTCGTCATCGATCCGGGTATGGTGTTCCGCCTCACGACGGTTGTGACGCTGGTGACCGGTACGATGTTCCTGATGTGGCTGGGTGAGCAGATCACGGAGCGCGGACTGGGTAACGGCATCTCGATCATCATTTTCGGCGGTATTGCAGCGGGTTTCCCGAATGCAATCGGTGGTCTGTTCTCGCTGGTGCAAACCGGCTCGATGGGCCCGGTGTCGGCGATTATCGTCGTCGCGCTGATTGCTGCTGTGACGTATCTGGTGGTGTTCATCGAACGCGGCCAGCGCAAGATTCTTGTGAACTACGCGAAGCGGCAGGTGGGCAACAAGATTTACGGCGGCCAGTCTTCGCATTTGCCGCTGAAGCTGAACATGTCGGGTGTGATTCCGCCGATCTTCGCGTCGTCGATCATTCTCTTCCCGGCAACCATCCTGAACTGGTTCAGTTCGGGGTCGCGTACCAGCTGGTTTGGCGACACGCTGCATAACGTGGCTGAGGCGCTCAAACCGGGTCAACCGGTGTACGTGTTGTTGTACGCGTTGGCGATCGTGTTCTTCTGCTTCTTTTACACCGCATTGGTGTTCAACAGCAGGGAAACGGCCGACAACCTGAAGAAAAGCGGCGCTTTCGTTCCGGGTATCCGTCCGGGCGATCAGACGGCTCGATATATCGACCGCATCCTCACGCGTTTGACGCTGGCCGGTGCGATCTACATTGTGTTCGTCTGTCTGCTGCCTGAGTTTCTGGTACTGCGCTGGAATGTGCCGTTTTATTTCGGTGGAACGTCGCTGCTGATCATTGTCGTCGTCACAATGGACTTCATGGCGCAGGTGCAGTCGTACGTTATGTCGCAACAGTATGAATCGCTGCTGAAGAAAGCCAATTTCAAAGGCGGCGGCGTCCCGATGCGTTGAAAGGACTTATGGCCAAAGACGATGTAATCCAGATGCAGGGTGAGGTTATCGAAAACCTGCCTAACGCTACCTTCAGGGTAAAGCTGGAAAACGGCCATGTCGTATTGGGACACATATCCGGCAAGATGCGGATGCACTACATCCGAATCCTGCCGGGCGACAAGGTGACGGTTGAATTGACGCCTTACGATCTGTCGCGTGCGCGGATCGTGTTCCGGGCGAAGTGATTTGAAAAAAGGGTAATATCATGAAAGTGATGGCATCGGTTAAGCGCATTTGCCGCAATTGCAAGATCATCAAGCGCAAGGGCGTTGTGCGCGTGATTTGCAGCTCTGATCCGCGCCACAAACAGCGTCAAGGCTGAACGCCGCGCTTTTGCTTGCGCTTTTTGTTTGAGGAAAAACAATGGCTCGTATCGCAGGGGTTAACATCCCGAATCACCAGCATACTGAAATCGGCCTCACGGCAATTTACGGTATCGGCCGCACGCGCTCGCGCGACATTTGCGTCGCTGCTGGTGTGGCATTTTCGAAGAAGGTCAAGGACCTGAACGACGCAGACCTCGAAAAGCTGCGTGAAGAAGTCGGCAAGTTCATCGTTGAAGGCGATCTTCGCCGTGAAACGACGATGAACATCAAGCGCCTGATGGATCTCGGCTGCTACCGTGGCGTGCGTCACCGCAAGGGCTTGCCCCTGCGTGGCCAGCGCACGCGTACGAATGCCCGTACGCGCAAGGGTCCGCGTCGTGCAGCGCAATCGCTGAAGAAGTAAGCGGAACTGACAGTTACAGGAAAACGTAATGGCTAAGGCTTCGAACAACTCCGCGGCGCAACGCGTTCGCAAGAAGGTCAAGAAGAACGTCGCCGAGGGCGTGGTTCACGTTCACGCGTCGTTCAACAATACCATCATCACGATCACCGATCGTCAAGGCAACGCGCTTGCCTGGGCGACGTCGGGTGGCCAGGGTTTCAAGGGCTCGCGTAAGTCGACGCCGTTTGCAGCTCAGGTTGCAGCTGAGTCGGCTGGTCGCGTGGCGATGGAATACGGCGTAAAGAACCTCGAAGTGCGGATCAAGGGCCCCGGTCCTGGCCGTGAGTCCGCGGTGCGCGCGCTGCATGGTCTTGGTATCAAGATCACCGCGATCTCCGACGTGACGCCGGTCCCGCACAACGGCTGCCGTCCGCCGAAGCGTCGTCGTATCTAAGACGCCGTTTTGCTAGCGCTCGTTGACGCCTCGTGCGCCGACGGGCTGCTTGCGTTATTGAATTGACTAAGCCCACCGTTCGACCCAAAGGGTTCGGACTAGCGTGAATCCAGATTCACGTGATCAATCAGAGAAGGAATCAACGTGGCACGTTATATCGGCCCCAAGGCCAAGCTCTCCCGCCGTGAAGGCACTGACCTCTTCCTGAAGAGCGCACGTCGTTCGCTCGCTGACAAGTGCAAGCTTGACAGCAAGCCGGGCCAACATGGCCGCACGTCGGGTGCACGTACGTCCGATTACGGCACGCAGCTGCGCGAAAAGCAAAAAGTAAAGCGCATCTACGGCGTCCTCGAACGCCAGTTCCGCCGTTACTTCGCTGAAGCTGACCGTCTCAAGGGCAATACGGGTGAAAACCTGCTGCAACTGCTCGAGTCGCGTCTCGACAACGTCGTGTATCGCATGGGCTTCGGCTCGACGCGCGCTGAAGCACGTCAACTGGTCGGCCACAAGGCAATCACGGTGAACGGCGTTGTGACCAACATCCCGTCGCTGCAAGTGAAGGCAGGCGATGTGGTGGCGGTTCGCGAACAGGCCAAGAAGCAGGCTCGTATTCTCGAAGCGCTGTCGCTGGCCGAGCAAGGCGGTCTGCCGAGCTGGGTTGCTGTCGACTCGAAGAAATTCGAAGGCACGTTCAAGCAGAAGCCGGAACGCAGCGACATCGCTGGCGATATCAACGAAAGCCTGATCGTCGAATTGTATTCGCGGTAATCGGATTGACGGCCGGGGCACCCTGATTGCGTTACGCAAGGGGGCGTCCCGGCTGTTTATTTTCAGGTTGTTACCGGTCAGCCTTATCGGTGTAACGAGCCGAGGGTATTGAAAAGGAAAACCTATGCAAACCAGTTTGTTGAAGCCCAAGATCATCGCAGTTGAATCGCTTGGCGACAGCCATGCGAAAGTGGTCATGGAACCGTTTGAACGCGGTTACGGCCACACCTTGGGTAATGCGCTTCGGCGTGTACTGCTGTCGTCGATGGTGGGCTACGCGCCGACCGAAGTGACGATCGCAGGCGTCGTGCACGAATACTCAACGCTTGACGGTGTGCAAGAGGACGTAGTCAACCTGTTGTTGAACCTGAAGGGCGTCGTATTCAAGCTGCACAACCGTGACGAAGTCACCGTTACGCTGCGCAAGGAAGGCGAAGGCGTTGTCACTGCTGGCGACATCGAACTCGCGCACGACTGCGAAGTGATCAACCCGGATCACGTGATTGCGCATCTGTCGAAGGGTGGCAAGCTCGACGTTCAGATCAAGGTCGAGAAGGGCCGTGGCTATGTGCCGGGCAATGTGCGTCGTTATGGCGAAGAGTCGGCCAAGATCATCGGCCGTATCGTGCTCGACGCGTCGTTCTCGCCGGTTCGCCGCGTGAGCTACGCCGTTGAAAGCGCGCGTGTCGAACAGCGTACCGACCTCGACAAGCTCGTCATGAACATCGAAACCAACGGTGTGATTTCGCCTGAAGAAGCGATCCGTCAATCGGCGCGTATTCTGGTCGATCAGCTGTCGGTGTTCGCGGCTCTGGAAGGCACCGAGGCAACGGCTGAAGCGCCGTCGCGTGCGCCGCAGATCGATCCGATCCTGCTGCGTCCGGTGGATGACCTCGAACTCACGGTTCGTTCCGCGAACTGCCTGAAGGCCGAGAACATTTACTACATCGGCGACCTGATCCAGCGCACGGAAAACGAGCTGCTGAAGACGCCGAATCTGGGCCGCAAGTCGCTGAACGAGATCAAGGAAGTACTCGCTTCGCGTGGCCTGACGCTCGGCATGAAGCTCGAAAACTGGCCGCCGGCTGGTCTCGACAAGTAAGACGAGAAAGAATCGCAGTTGTACCGCGACTGGCAAAGACGCGGATTTTCCTTTAAAATCCGCGTCTTGTCTTTTTTACTACCGGCCCGTGTGCTCGGCTGTCTTCAGGCAGCACGAAGCGCGATAGAAGAGCTGGATCAAAACTCTGAATCAAAGGAATTAACATGCGTCACCGTCATGGTCTGCGGAAACTGAACCGCACGAGCAGCCACCGTCTGGCAATGCTCCGTAACATGTCCAACTCGCTGATCGAGCACGAAGTCATCAAGACGACGCTGCCGAAGGCGAAGGAACTCCGTAAAGTCGTCGAGCCGCTGATCACGCTCGGCAAGAAGCCGTCGCTGGCAAATCGTCGTCTGGCGTTCAACCGCCTGCGCGATCGTGACTCGGTCACGAAGCTGTTCGAAGTCCTCGGCCCGCGCTACGCGAACCGTCCGGGTGGCTACACGAGCATCCTGAAGTTCGGCTTCCGCGTCGGCGATAACGCTCCGATGGCGCTGGTCCAACTGATGGACCGCCCGGAAATCGTAGAAGCAGACGACATCCAGGAAGCGGAATAAGCTCCCAGCATTAGCAAAAAAGCCAGGCAAACGCCTGGCTTTTTTGCTTTCTGCGGCTGAACGACGCGCAGGGTACCGCCAGCGAGGTTATGGGCCGCGATGATACGATAGCGTGATCGGGATACCTGTTTGCTGGAGCACGCTGTGAGCGCAATCGTGACCTTGATGCTGACGACCGCGCCTGACACGGAATCGGCGGAAAAACTGGCGTCGGGCGCGCTGCACGCGCGTCTCGCCGCATGCGTTACGCAACTTGGCGCCGTGCATTCAAGCTACCACTGGCAGAACTCGATCGAATCGGGCGACGAAATCCAGTTGCTCTTCAAGACGAGCGTCGCACGGGCACTGGAGCTCGAGCAGTACATTCAAACTCACCATCCGTACGACATCCCCGAAATCCTGTCGTGGCAGGCCACTGCATCGGTGGCTTACGGGCAGTGGGTCAACGCTGAAACTCAACGCACACTACATGTTTAACTGTTCCAACCGACTCGCGCGTGGTCCACTGCGCGCCGTCGCCATGTCGTTGCTTCTGTTGCTTGTTATGGCATTTGGGCGGTCCGCTGCAGCGGCCGACGATTTCCTCGATCCCGATGTTGCCTTCAAATTCAGCGCAACGGAGCAGCCCGGCGAGGTCGACGTACATTACAGGATCGCCGATGGTTATTACATGTACCGCGAGCGCTTTGCGTTCGCGACCCGCAACGGTACGGTCAGTCTTGGCGACGCCGTTTTTCCGGCGGCCCATGTCAAATTCGACGAGACCTTCCAGAAAAACGTCGAAACGTATCGAGGCGAGTTGACGATCCGCGTTCCGGTGAAGTCGGCGGCAAGCGGGTTCGACATCGCCGTGACGTCCCAGGGGTGTGCGGACGCTGGCATCTGCTATCCGCCGATGGAGCGCGTCTATCACGTGCAGGGTGCGGCGCTGCAGGGGGCTGGCGCCGGTGGTGCGGCGGCGCTCGTCGCGCCTGCGCCGGAAGCTTCCCAGTCGTCACGACAAGCTCAGGGCGGCGAAACGTCGTGGTACGAGCGTGCAACCAGCGCTGACTATGCAGCGTCGCTGCTTCAGGGTGGCGGATTCTTCGCGATTGTCGGTCTGTATTTTGTCGCGGGCGTCGTGTTGAGCCTGTTGCCGTGTTCGTATCCGATGATTCCGATTCTCTCGGCGATCATCATTGGCGAGGGCGCGCGGGTCACGCGGGTGCGCGGATTCTCGCTGTCGCTGGCGTATGTGGTCGGTATGGCGCTCGTCTATACCGCGCTTGGCATCGCGGCGGCGCTGGTCGGGCAGAGCCTCGGCGCGTGGCTCCAGAACCCGTGGGTACTCGGCGTGTTTGGCGTCCTGCTGACCGTGTTCGCTCTGACGCTGATCGCTGGCTTCGATATCGCGCTGCCTCAGCGCTGGCAGGACGGCGCTGCTCGCGTTTCGCAAGGCCCCTCTGGCGGAAAATTTGCCGCCGTGGCGGGCATGGGCGCGCTGTCGGCGCTGGTGGTGGGCGCATGCATGACGGCGCCGCTCTTCGCCGTTCTCGCGTTCATTGCGCACACGGGCAACGCGCTGCTGGGCGGCGCCGCGCTATTTTCGATGGGAATCGGCCTTGGCGTGCCGTTGCTGATCATCGGTTTTGGCGCCGGAACACTTCTGCCGCGCGCGGGCGCGTGGATGGACGGCGTGAAGGTATTTTTCGGGGTCGTGTTGCTGGCGGCCGCTTTGTGGATAGTGTGGCCGGCACTCGGCGCCAGTGTGCAGATGCTGCTGGGAGCGCTGTGGCTGTTGATCGCCGCAGCTGCGCTCGGGCTGTTCACCCCGGCTGCGGGCGGTCATTCGGTGTGGCGTCGGCTTGGGCGTGGCGTGGGTGCGGCACTGACGATCTGGGCCGCTGTTCTGCTGGTGGGTCTTGCAGCCGGATCGTCGGATCCGCTGCGTCCGCTCGCGGTACTCGCTGCGCGCGGCGGGGCACCGACAGCGGGCGCGCCTGCGGGACAGCTGACGTTTGCACCGGTACGTTCGTCAGGGCAACTCGATCAGGCTGTCAAAACGGCCGCCCAGCCGGCCATGCTCGACTTTTACGCCGACTGGTGTGTCAGCTGCAAGGAGATGGAAAAGTTTACGTTCAGCGACCCGCGTGTGCACGCCAGGTTGCAGCAACTCAATCTGCTGCGCGCCGACGTGACGGCCAACAATCCCGACGATCAGACGCTGCTCAAACGCTTCAAGTTATTCGGGCCACCTGGGATCATCTTTTTCGATCATGGCGGGAACGAGGTGCTGCGAGTGGTCGGCTATGAATCGGCGGACGTGTTTCTTCGCAGTCTGGATCGCGCCGCGGCGGCGAAGTCGTAACAAGCCGCTCGAACGCGGGCGGGTCCTTCGGCAAGGCACAGCTGCAATCACATCCGTAACCGCAGGCACGCGTCATCGCGGTCGAAAAAAAGCGCTTCGCAGTCGCGAAGCGCTTTTGTCACCTGAAAGCTACACAATCAGAGTGAGCCGCGTCGCTTATTTCTGCGACTTCAGGATGCGCGCCGCATCGAGCGCGAAGTACGTCAGCACGCCATCCGCGCCGGCGCGCTTGAACGCCAGCAGCGATTCCATCATCGCCTTGTCGTGGTCGAGCCAGCCGTTTTGCGCCGCCGACTTGAGCATCGCGTACTCGCCGCTTACCTGATACACGTACGTCGGAAAGCGGAACTCGTCTTTCACGCGACGCACGATGTCGAGATATGGCATCCCCGGCTTCACCATCACCATGTCCGCGCCTTCTTCGATGTCCATCCGCACTTCGCGCAGCGCTTCGTCAGAATTAGCCGGGTCCATCTGATACTGCATCTTGTTGCTCTTGCCCAGATTCGTCGCGGAACCGACGGCATCGCGGAATGGGCCGTAGAACGCCGAAGCGAATTTGGCCGCGTACGCCATGATCCGCGTGTGGATGTAATCCTCGCTCTCGAGCATTTCGCGGATCGCGCCGATACGGCCGTCCATCATGTCCGACGGCGCGACGATATCGACGCCGGCCTCAGCCTGCGCGCGCGCCTGCTCGAGCAGGATTTCGACCGTTTCGTCGTTAATCACGTAACCCGCTTCGTCGAGTACGCCGTCCTGCCCGTGGCTCGTGTACGGATCGAGCGCGACATCGGCCAGTACGCCCAGTTCGGGAAAGCGCTTCTTCAGCTCGCGGATTGCGCGCGGAATCAAGCCTGCCGCATTCGTGGCTTCGCGCCCGTCGGGCGTCTTTAACGAGGGCTCGATCGCCGGAAAGAGCGAGATCACGGGCACGCCGAGCGCAACGCACTGCTCGGCAACGCCCATCAGCAGATCAACCGAAACACGCTCGACGCCCGGCATCGACGCGACGGGCTGCCGCACGTTCGTGCCTTCGACGACGAAAACGGGGTAGATCAGATCGTTGGTGGTAAGAATGTGTTCGCGCATCAGGCGGCGCGAAAAGTCGTCACGGCGCATGCGGCGCGGACGGTGGTGCGGATAAAAGCTCATGTCAGTATCGTGCGTGGAGAATGTCGAATAAAGCCTGCCCGCCGCCTTGCCAAACCTTTTTGAGACAATGGTATATCATACCGATCGAGCAAGGCGCCATGCGCTGACCTCCCCGCTTCTCCTCCCTGAGCGGGTGCCTGTCGTTTTTCGATTAGGCTGTTTGACCCGCCGTCTCTAGCGGCGGGTTTTTTTATGGGCGGCCGGAAAACACGCTCAGCCAGTACCGCGAGGCTTAAGCCGCCGGGGCTTCGCCTTCGTTCGCGGCGGGAATCAGCCAGCTTTCGAGGAGTGCGTGTGCCTCGTCGAGCCCGACGCGCTTCAATGCCGAAAAGAGCTGGACGGTCAATTCACCCTGATAGCCAGAAGCGCTGTACTCGGCGAGACCTTTCTGCGTGGAACGCAAGGCGTTGACGCTTTCCTGGCGCGTCAATTTGTCGCACTTCGTGAGGAGCGTGTGGATCGGCTTGCCGGTCGGCGCAAACCACTCGATCATCCGGCGGTCCAGTTCAGTCAGCGGACGACGCGAATCCATCATCAGGATCATGCCGCGCAACTGCGCTCGCGACTGCAGGTAGGACGACAGTAGCGCTTCCCAGTGGGCTTTCGCGGCTCCCGGCACTTCTGCGTAGCCATAGCCCGGCAGGTCGACAAGATGCGCGACCGGCTCGTCAGCGGGGCCGACGGAGAAGTAGTTGATGTGCTGCGTGCGCCCGGGTGTCTTGCTGGCGAAGGCCAGCCGCTTCTGGTTGCACAGCAGGTTGATGGCGGTCGACTTCCCGGCATTGGAGCGCCCGGCAAAGGCGACTTCGGGTTGAGACGTGGCCGGCAGATCACGCAGGTGGTTCACTGTCGTGAAAAAACGGGCTTGGTGGAGCAGGAAGGACATGAGGGAACCAGGATGTGAGACGCCCGGTAGCCCGGAGTGGGGACGGGACAAGCCCGACTGGCGTCTTCGCGATTAGCGAGTTATTGTACAATACGGCGGTTTACTGAAGACCGGCGAGGCAAGGAGCGTGCCTTCCAGTGTCACCGCAAGGTGGCCGTGGGCACTGGCCTCGACAGTAAGGAATCGCAGTAAAAGCATCACCGTCGTATTTTGCAAAACCTCTAATTCCCACAAGACGAAACAGGGTGTGCGAATGAATCGACTGTTCAAGTCTCTGATGGTGCTTCAAGTTGCGGCAGGTCTTTCAGGTTTGGTAGTCGAGGCGAGAGCAGCAGATCCGGCAAAGCCGGACGTGAATCGGGGGCAGGCAATCGCAGCGCAGGTTTGCGCTTCGTGCCACGGGGCAGACGGTAACAGTGCCGGCGGCGCGTATCCGAAGCTCGCGGGTCAACATCCCGAGTATCTCGTCAAGCAGCTCATGGATTTCAAGACGCAGGCGGGTGCAAAACAGCCGGCGCGTAACAATGCGATCATGGCGGGCATGGCCGCCGCGCTATCCGATCAGGACATGATCAACGTAGCCGCGTATTTCGCTACGCAGGTGCCGAAGCCCGGCTACGCGCATAACAAGAACACGGTGCCGCTCGGGCAGAAGATCTATCGCGGAGGAATTGCCGACAAGGGCATTCCGGCTTGCGCGAGCTGCCACGGTCCGACGGGCCAGGGCATTCCGTCGCAGTATCCGCGACTGTCGGGGCAGTGGGCAGATTACACGGTGACGCAGTTGACCGCGTTCACGCAGGGGCCGGGTGCACGCAACAACAACGAGGCGATGCACACCATCGCGAACCGTTTGTCGGATAGCGAGATCAAGGCAGTAGCGGATTACATCGCGGGTCTGCATTAAGCGGTCCGCTTGCAGGTACAACCGGCCCGCCGAGGCCGGTGAAAAACAAGAAAAGGGTGGGGGCGTCGTCGCGTGACGATAGCCCTTCACCCTTTTTTGCTGTTCAGTCGGAGTATGAATGAGCGTTACCACGTCGGGTCTGGAGTTGAAGTCGGGTCAACGCGCGATGCGTCGTGCGGTCGAGTTGCTGAGTTCGATGCGCTTTGCGATCGCACTGCTCGTGATCCTGTCGATCGCGAGCATCATCGGAACGGTGCTCACGCAGGACGATCCGTATCCCAATTACGTCAACCAGTTCGGCCCGTTCTGGGCAGATATCTTCCGTTCGCTGAGCCTGTACAACGTGTACAGCGCGTGGTGGTTCATGCTGATCCTCGGGTTCCTCGTTGTGTCGGTCTCGCTTTGCGTGATCCGCAATGCGCCGAAGATGATCGCCGACATGAAGAGCTGGAAGGACAAGGTTCGTGAAGGCAGCCTGCGCGCGTTCCATCACAAGGGTGAGTTCGCCGTGCACGGCACGCGGGCCCAGACCACTGCGCTGCTCGCGAAACTGTCCGGCAAGCTCGGCTATAAATTCGTCGTGCGCGAGACCGAAGGCGCGACGCTGATCGCCGCCAAGCGCGGCGCGATGACAAAGCTCGGCTACATCTCCGCGCACATCGCGATTGTCGTGATCTGTATTGGCGGCCTGCTCGACAGCAATCTGCCGATCAAGCTGCAGATGTGGCTCTTCGACAAGACGCCGATCCGTAGCAATACGGTCATCAACGACATTCCCGAAGAGCATCGCCTGTCGCAGACGAATCCGACGTTCCGCGGTTATGCGTGGGTGCCGGAAGGCCAGCACGTGTCGACGGCGATCCTGAACCAGCAGGACGGCTCGCTCATCCAGGACCTGCCGTTCTCGATCGAGTTGAACAAGTTCATCGTCGATTACTACTCGACCGGCATGCCGAAGCTCTTCGCGAGCGACATCGTCGTGATCGACCACAAGACGGGCGTCCGCGTGCCGGCGCGCGTCGAGGTGAACAAGCCGTTTGAATACGATGGCGTATCGATTTACCAGTCGAGCTTTCAGGACGGTGGTTCGCAGATGCAGATGACCGCGTTTCCGATGACCGGCGACACCGTGAAGACCGTGCCGTTCGGCGGTCCGATTGGCGGCACGGCGCCGCTCACGGCAGCGATTCCTGGCGCGGACGGCGAGACCGTCGAATTTACCGATTTCCGCGCGATCAACGTCGAGAACACGTCGAACGCCAACGGTGCGAATGACGCGCGCGGCGTCGCGGCTCACCGCTCGCTCAAGGAAGCGTTCGACGAGCGTCTCGGTTCCGGCGCGAAGACGTCGAAGCCGGTCGATCTGCACAACGTCGGCCCGTCGGTTCAGTACAAGGTGCGTGGCAAGGACGGCCAGGCGCGCGAGTACAACAACTACATGCTGCCCGTCGATGTGAACGGCGAACGCATGTTCCTCGCCGGCATGCGTCTGAATCCCGACGATCCGTTCCGCTATCTGCGCATTCCCGCCGATGCCGGGGGCTCGGTCAAGGAGTGGATGAACCTGCGTGCGGCGCTCGAAAATCCGGCAATCCGCGCCGAAGCTGCGCATCGTTTCGCGCAGCGCTCAGTGCCCGGCTCGAATCAGGAACTGCAGCAGCATCTGGAGGAAAGCGCATCGCGCGTCCTGACCCTCTTTGCTGGCGCGGACGATGCGGGCAGCAAGGCGCCCAACGGTCAGGTGGCGGGCGGCTTCCAGGCGATCGCCGGCTTTATCGATCACTCCGTGCCGAAGGGCGAGCAGGAAAAGGCCGCAGGCCTGCTTCTGCGCATGCTGGAAGGCTCGATGTGGGACGTGTGGCAACTTGCCCGGGAACGGGCCGGCGAGGCCGACCTCAAGGCCGACACGGACAGCAGCCGCTTCGTCCAGAGCGCGATCAATGCGCTTTCGGACAGCTTTCTGTACGGATCGCCGGTCTACCTGCAGCTTGACTCGTTCAAACAGATCCAGGCTTCGGTATTCCAGCTCACGCGCGCGCCGGGCAAAAAAGTCGTGTATCTTGGCAGCCTGCTCCTCGTATTGGGCATCTTCTCGATGTTCTACGTCCGTGAACGACGCCTGTGGTTCTGGCTCAAAGATACTGAGCACGGCGTGAACGTCGTGATGGCGATGTCGAGCGCCCGCAAGACCCTCGATTTCGAGAAAGAATTTGCCCAGACGCGCGACTCAGTCGGCGCCGCGCTGGGCGTCAAACCCACCGATGCATCCGACGCCGCCGGCCCTTCCGGCGCGCACCCGTCGGCAGGCTCACAGGATTCGACCCGGTAAGATCATGGACTTGTCTCAGGTTTCCTCCTCCCCTTCGCGCAAGAATGCGCCCGCCGAGCAGGCGTCGCACGCGGCATTGTTCGACGAACGTCCGTTCCTGAAGCGCCTCGGCGTCACCGACTGGCTGTTCGCACTCGCGATGGTCGCGGGCGCGGGTTTCGCGCTGTCGCGCTATTACCCGTTCATGAATTACTACGACAAACTGGTGCTGGTGTGCGCGGTGCCGGTGTTTGTCGTGCTCGGCTGGCGCTGGAAGCCGGCGCGGCTCTTGATCGCGGGAATCGCGGTGCTGTCGCTGTTTTCGATCCAGCTCTATCACGGCGATCTTGCGCGCGCCGATAGCGCGTTCTTCCTCAAGTATTTCCTGTCGAGCCAGTCCGCCATTCTGTGGATGAGCGCGCTTTTCGTGCTTGCCACGGTGTTCTACTGGATCGGCCTGCTGACGCGTTCGCCAACGGGTGCCGCAATTGGCTCGAAGATGACGTGGGCTGCGGTGCTGATGGGCTTCGTCGGCCTGATGGTGCGCTGGTATGAGTCGTATCTGATCGGTGCGGACGTCGGCCATATTCCAATCTCGAACCTGTACGAAGTGTTCGTGCTGTTCAGCCTGATCACCGCGCTTTTCTATCTGTATTACGAAAAGCACTACAACACGCGCGCACTCGGCGCGTTCGTGCTGCTCGTGATCAGCGCGGCGGTCGGTTTCCTGATGTGGTATTCGATCGCGCGTGATGCGCAGCAGATTCAACCGCTCGTCCCCGCGCTGCAAAGCTGGTGGATGAAGATTCACGTGCCGGCGAACTTCATCGGTTACGGCAGTTTCGCGCTGTCGGCGATGGTGGGCGTCGCGTATCTGATGAAGGAGCGCGGCGTGCTGGCCGATCGTCTGCCGGCGCTCGATGTGCTCGACGACGTCATGTACAAGTCGATCGCCGTCGGCTTCGCGTTCTTCACGATCGCGACGATTCTGGGCGCGCTGTGGGCCGCGGAAGCGTGGGGCGGCTACTGGAGCTGGGACCCGAAGGAAACGTGGGCGCTGATCGTCTGGCTGAACTACGCGGCGTGGCTGCACATGCGCCTGATGAAGGGCCTGCGCGGCCATATCGCCGCCTGGTGGGCGCTGACCGGCCTGCTGGTTACGACGTTCGCGTTCCTCGGCGTGAACATGTTCCTCTCCGGGCTGCACAGCTACGGAAAGCTGTAAGATTTTCGGGTTTCGCCCGACTGAATAACCGCCGGATGCTCTGCACCGGCGGTTTTTTTATGGCGGCGCGGAATTTTCGCGAATCCAGCCTGTTTGTCTGGATAGGGCATTGGCAGGCAGCGTCGGACGAACGATGAGGAACTTGGCCTGTGTGGCCATTGAGGAGCAGGACATGTGGATCAAACGAGGCGACACGATTCAGCTCAACGGTGACGACATCCCGCGCAGCGAGATCACGCCGCGCCCGATTTTCGAGAACCGGCGGCGCATATTGCAGGCGGCAGGCGCCGCGGCGCTGGGCAGCCTGATTGGCGTCAATGGTGAGGCGCTGGCCGCGTTTGCCGCGCCCGACAGCCGTGCACAGAAGCTGAAGGCCACGACGAACGCAAAGTTCGTCGCCGCCGACAAGGTCACGCCGTTCAAGGACATCACGACGTACAACAACTTCTACGAATTCGGCACCGACAAGAGCGATCCTGCGCACAACGCGGGCACGTTGCGGCCGCGCCCGTGGCACGTGAGCGTGGAAGGCGAGGTCAAGAACGCGAAGGTCTACGATATCGACGAGTTGCTGAAGCTCGCGCCGCTCGAAGAGCGCGTGTACCGGCTGCGTTGCGTCGAGGGCTGGTCGATGGTGATTCCGTGGATCGGCGTGCCGCTCGCCGAGCTGATCAAGCGCGCGCAGCCCACGGGCAATGCGAAATACGTCGAGTTTGTGTCGCTGGCTGATCCTTCGCAGATGCCGGGGTTGTCCACGCCGATCCTCGACTGGCCGTATTCCGAAGGATTGCGCATGGACGAAGCGATGAATCCGCTGACGCTGCTCACAATGGGCGTCTACGGCGAAGTGCTGCCGAACCAGAACGGCGCACCGGTGCGCGTCATCGTGCCGTGGAAGTATGGTTTCAAGAGCGCGAAGTCGCTGGTGAAAATCCGTTTCGTCGACAAACAGCCGAAGACCAGCTGGAATACGTACGCGCCGACGGAATACGGTTTCTATTCGAACGTGAACCCGAACGTCGATCATCCGCGCTGGAGCCAGGCGACCGAGCGGCGCATCGGTGAAGACGGTTTCTTCCAGCCGAAGCGCAAGACGCTGATGTTCAACGGATACGGCGACCAGGTTGCATCGCTGTATCAGGGCATGGACCTCAAGAAGAACTTCTGAGCATCGACAACATGGCTTCCGATACACAGTCTGTTTCAGACTCCACCGTACGACGCGGTCGCGCTTCGGGTTCGGCTTCGTCTGCCGCTTCGGGCGCGGCGACGCGCAGGCCGACCGCTGCTACGGGCAACCGCTGGATCGTGCCCGCGAAGGTCGCTGTCTTTGTCGCGGCGTGGTATCCGCTCGCACGGATCGTGTTCTTCGGGCTGACGGACCGGCTCGGCGCGAATCCGATCGAGTTCATCACGCGTTCGACGGGTCTGTGGACGCTCGTGCTTCTGTGCATCACGCTGGCTGTGACACCGCTGCGCCGGCTGACAGGCATCAACGCGGTGCTGCGCTTTCGGCGGATGCTTGGCCTCTATGCGTTCTTCTACGCCGCGTTGCATTTCACGACCTACATCTGGTTCGACAAGTGGTTCGACATCGCCGAAATCCTGAAGGACATCGGCAAGCGGCCGTTCATCACCGTTGGTTTTGCGGCGTTCGTGCTGCTGATTCCGCTCGCGGTCACTTCGCCAAAAGCGATGGTGCGCAAGCTCGGACGTCGGTGGCAGACGTTGCATCGCGCGATCTACGCAATCGCTGCGCTCGCGATCCTGCATTTCTGGTGGATGAAGGCCGGCAAGCACGACCTCTTGCTGCCGAAGATTTACGGCGCGATCGTGATTGCGCTGCTGGGCTGGCGTCTGCTCGTGTGGCTGCGGGAGCGGCTCACAAAACGCGAAACCTCGCGATAACGCTAAACGGCGTGAACGAAAAAAAATCGATGCCCGTCAGGCATCGATTTTTCTATGGGCGACAGCCCGATGCCCAGACGCAATCAGTCCGGCAGCAGCGACTCGCCAGCAAAGAGGTCTTTCACTTCTTCGCGGGCGCGCGCGATGTGCACTTTGTCGCCGTCGACCATCACTTCGGCCGCGCGCGGACGCGTGTTGTAGTTCGAGCTCATCGCAAATCCGTAGGCGCCTGCCGAATGGATCACGAGCAGATCACCCGGTTCCACGGCAAGCTGCCGGTCACGACCGAGCCAGTCGCCGCTTTCGCAGATCGGGCCGACGACGTCGTACACGTGCGCGGGCTGGCCGTCACGCTTCACGGCTGCTTCGATCCGGTGGAACGCTTCGTACATCGCCGGGCGCGCCAGATCGTTCATCGCCGCGTCGACGATCGCGAAATTCTTTTCTTCGCCGGGCTTCAGGAATTCGACGCGCGTGAGCAGCACGCCCGCATTCCCGACGAGCGAGCGGCCCGGCTCGAAATACACTTCACGATGACCATGACCGCGCGCTTCGATGCGATCGAGCAATGTACGCACGAAGCCGCTGATGTCCGGGGGCGTTTCGTCGTCGTAGGTGATGCCGAGTCCGCCGCCTACATCGACGTGACGGATCGTCATGCCATCGGCTTCGATCTGGTCGACAAGTTCGAGGAGCTTGTCGATGGCGTCGAGATACGGCGCGACTTCGGTAATCTGCGAGCCGATGTGGCAGTCGATGCCGATCACGTCGAGGTTCGGCATCGCAGCGGCGGCGCGGTACGTGGCGCGTGCATCATCGAACGCGACGCCAAACTTGTTCGACTTGAGACCGGTGGAAATGTACGGGTGCGTTTTCGCATCGACATCCGGGTTCACGCGCAGCGATACGGGCGCCTTCTTGCCCATGGATCCAGCCACGTCGTTGAGGCGGTCGAGTTCGGGAATCGATTCGACGTTGAAGCATTTCACGCCGGCCGCGAGCGCTTCGCGCATTTCGGCTGCACTTTTGCCGACGCCCGAAAACACGACGTTTTCCGCCTTGCCTCCCGCCGCGAGTACGCGGGCGAGTTCGCCGCCGGACACGATGTCGAAACCCGCCCCCAGGCGCGCGAACACGTTGAGCACCGCGAGGTTGCTGTTCGCTTTCACCGCGACGTGAACCTTCGCGCGGCGGCCGGTGCATGCGCTGGCATACGCGTTCCACGCTTCGGTGAGTGCGGCGCGGGAATAGACGTAGAGCGGCGTGCCGAACTGCTCCGCGAGTGAAACGACAGAGACGCCCTCGGCGTGAAGTACGCCGTCGACGTAGGCAAATGCAGATGAAGTCATGCGAGGGTCTTATTGATCGGAAGTGGCGCCGGAAGCCGGACGCGCTGTTGCAGGCGATGAGCCCGCACTGGGTGTCGTGCGAAGTTCGCTATCCGGTGACAGCGAAAGCGGATCGCCCGACGTGTCGGGTACAGTGCCGACGCCCCCCTTCGACGTCGACATGTCGCCCGACGCGGTTTCTGCCGTGGGGCGGACTTCGTCGGGTGAAGGCGGTTGCGTCTGCTCGTTGGGTTTTGCCGGCAATGGCGGTACTGTAGGCAGGTAGAGCGCGCCACGTTGACCGCATCCACCGAGCACTGCGCCTGCGAAAATGGCTAAAGCCGCTACAATCGCGCGGGGCGCCGCCGCGCTCATCCTGAATGCGACTCGCATGACCGTCCCTGAATGATTAATCGCTGGAGTTTAGCATGTCCGACAGTGAATACCTGACCCGCGCCGAGGCCGTTCTGGCCGCTGTGGAGCGCGCCGTCGACGACACCGACGCCGATATCGAATTCGAACGAAGCGGCAATGTTTTGACGCTCGAATTCGAGAACAAGACGAAGATCATCGTGAATCTTCAGCCGCCGATGCGCGAGATCTGGATCGCCGCGAAAGCGGGCGGATTTCATTTCCGCTTCACCGATAACGCGTGGCGCGACACACGCAATGGCACCGAGTTTTTCTCCGCGCTATCGGAATACGCGACGCAGCAGGCCGGCGAGACGGTGACGTTCCAGCCCTGAGCCCCCGGCGTGATGCTCAAGCTTGAGTCGAGGGACATCGTGCCCTGCTGGACGTTCAGAATGGAAAAGCCGCCGCACCGTGTGGTGCCGGCGGCTTCCAGAGGAGCATGCCGCCGGCAGCCTTGAATGAGCCGGACTTATTCAAGGCGCGAGCGCGAGCGTCAATGTCCCTTGAACAGGTTCATGATGTCCTTCTTTTCCTGTTCACCCACCTGTTCGGGAGCCGCGGGCGATGCGCCACTTGCTTCGTCGAGCGTTGCCTGACTGACGCCCACGGTTGAAATAAAACCGTGTCCGGGCGTGAACTCGTCGAAGTACAGTTCGTCGCCGATCGACACCACGTCATCCGGCATCGGCAGCTTGTACTCCGGCACGCCCTTTAGCGCGCGGCCCATATAGTCGACCCATACCGGCAACGCAAGGCCACCGCCCGTTTCCTTGTCACCGAGGCTGCGCGGGTTGTCGTAGCCGATCCATGCGATTGCGGTCAGCGTGTGCTGGTAGCCGGCGAACCACGCGTCGCGCGAATCGTTCGTGGTGCCCGTCTTGCCGGCGAGATCCGTGCGCTTGAGGACGTTTGTCTTCGCTCCGGTGCCGTGCTGTGCGACGCTCAACAGCAGGCTGTTCATCACATAGGCGTTGCGCGGTTCGATGGCGTGCGGCGCACTTTGTCCCGCGACGAGCGGTTGTGCATGTGCGACGACTGCGCCGCGTTGATCGGTCACTTCGGCGATCAGATAAGGATTGATCCGGTAGCCGCCGTTTGCAAACACCGAATAGCCAGCGGCCATCTGCAATGGCGTCACGAGCCCGGCACCGAGCGCCATCGGCAGATAGGCCGGGTGACGGTCCGCGTCGAAACCAAACCGCGTGATGTACTGCTGCGCGTACTTCGTGCCGATGTGGTTCAGGATGCGGATCGACACGAGGTTCTTCGACTTTTGCAGCGCGGTGCGCATGGTCATCGGTCCATCGAATCCGCCGCCGTAGTTCTTCGGTTCCCACGCCTGGCCACCGGTTTCGGCGGCGCTGAAGAAGAGCGGGGCATCGTTGATGATCGTTGCCGGCCCAAGACCCTTTTCGAGCGAAGCCGAATAGATGAACGGCTTGAAGCTCGACCCCGGCTGACGCCACGCCTGCGTGACGTGATTGAACTTGTTCTTGTTGAAATCGAAGCCGCCGACCAGTGCGCGGATCGCGCCGTCCTGCGGAATGACCGACACGAACGCGCCTTCGACCTGCGGCAACTGCGTGATCGACCAGCTGTCATCTTCGTTCCGGACGACGCGGATGATTGCACCGGGCCGCACGCGCTGGTTCGGCTGCGCGCGCGAGCCAAGGGCGAACGAAGCGAAGCGCAGGTTGTCGCCCTGGATCGTGATCGAGTTGCCATCGATGAACGTGGCCTGCACCTGCTTTGGATTCGCCGACGTAACGACGGCAGCGATGATTTCGCCGTTGTCCGGATGCTCGAGCAGCGCGTCGTCGATGGCCTGTTCGCGTTCGCTGGCGTCCGACGGCAACTCGATGAACGCTTCAGGCCCGCGATAGCCGTGACGCCGTTCGTAGTCCATCAGGCCTCTACGAAGTGCGCGATACGCGACGTCCTGATCGGCCGAATCGATCGTGGTCACCACATTGAAGCCGCGCGTGTAGGCTTCTTCACGATACTGCGCGTACATCATCTGCCGCACCATTTCCGCGACGTACTCGGCGTGCACGCTGAACTCCTTGCCGGCGCCCTTTACGATGAGCGGCTGTTTTGCCGCGGCGTCGTACTGTTCCTGCGTGATGTAGTGCAGTTCCAGCATGCGTGTGAGGATGTATTCCTGACGCACCTTGGCACGCTTCGGATTGACGACCGGGTTGTACGCGGACGGCGCTTTCGGCAGTCCCGCAAGCATGGCCGATTCGGCGAGCGACAGGTCTTTCAGGTCCTTGCCGAAGTACACGCGCGCCGCGCTCGCGAAACCATATGCGCGCTGACCGAGATAGATCTGATTCATGTACACCTCGAGAATCTGATCTTTCGTGAGTTTCGACTCGATCTTGTAGGCGAGCAGCATCTCGTAGATCTTGCGCGTGTAGGTTTTCTCGCTCGACAGAAAGAAGTTGCGCGCGACCTGCATCGTGATCGTGCTTGCGCCCTGCGTGGCATGGCCGTTCGACAGCGCGACGAAGCCCGCCCGCGCGATGCCCGCGAGGTCGACGCCGCCATGGTCGTAAAAGCGCGCGTCTTCAATGGCGAGCACTGCTTTCTTCAGGCTGTCCGGCACATCCTGAATGTGCACGATGTCGCGCCGTTCCTCACCGAACTCACCGATCAGCACGTGATCCGCCGTGTAGATGCGCAACGGCACCTTGGGCCGGTAATCGGTCAACGCTTCGAGCGAAGGCAGGTTCGGTGTGGCGACGACGAGCGCATAGCCCAGCACGAGCCCGGCGCTCACGATGCCCGCAATGATGAGACCCACGAAGCCGAAGATGATCGTGAGCCAGAGCGGGCGCTTGCGCTTCGGCGGGACGGGCGGCGGGGACGTAGGCGAGGGAGATTGCATATGAATACCAGAAAACAGTCCCGCGATTATAGCTGCCCGGACCGGAAGCTTTCGGCGTGCTTACGCCCGGACGGCGCGCCGCGCAGGGGATGATCTAACTGTAGCCGTTTTGCCCGCGCGCGGGGCGTGCGCGAGGCCACGTTAGCCATCCGGCCGAGTGTCGCGCGAGGTGGCCGCTGAGCAGAATGCCTCCTGTCGTTGCGTCCGAATGGTTCGGCGCGCGGTTCTGAAGGGAGGCGTCATGGCGCTCAGAAATTCGTGGATGCCGGTGATGCGCCGTTTTGCGGCGGGCATCGATATCGGCCAGCAGGAAATCAGGCTCGTCGTGTTGAGCCAGCGTGCGGGAAACGGCCGTCCCGTGCGGCTCGAGTTCATCGCCGTTGAACCGTTGTTCGCGGGGGCGCTGGCAGGCGCGGAGATCGTCAATCGCGCGTCGGTGGCTACCGCGTTGCGCGCACTCTTTGCACAACTGCCCCGGGATATCAGCACGCATCTGTTCCGGTGTGCGATGGCGTTGCCCGCATCGGCCACGATGACAATCTCGGTGCCCATGGCGAATCTCGCCGCACCCCGTCGGTCGCTGGCGGGCGATCCCGCGCTTGCCGCACTCGAGCCGGCCGTCATGGCCGAAGCGGAACGCGTCGCGGGCATTGAACGGCACGCGCTCGCGGTCGACTGGTTCGCCGATGACTCGCCGCAGCGCAGCGGCTGCGTAACCATCGCGGCAACGACCAGAGCGCGCCTCGAAGCGCGCATGGAATGCGCCGCGGCCGCGGGCATCACACTCACCACAATCGACGGCGAACCGCACGCTGCGTTGCGGGCGCTGCGTCACGTGGCAACGCTCGAAGTCGGCGAATCCGACGCTTACGTCGCGATCTGGGTCGGCGACGAAGGCATCTATGGCTGGCGCATCGTCGACGAATCGGTCGTCGCGGAAACGCGCTTTCCGGCGCTTGAACATGCCGATCTCGTCGAAGCACTCCGCGAACTCGTCGGCGAAGGTGCGAGATGTGCGGTCCTTGGCGGGCAACTCGCCCTGCTTCAGAGCATTGGTTTTACGGTCGCTGATCTGGGCGATGTGCTCGGTTGCATGGTGCTTCAGTTCGAATGCGTGCCGCTCGCCGAGGGTGGTTCTCATCTTCGTGAAGATCTGCTGAAAGAGCCCGCATTTGTCGTTGCATCGGGTCTCGCGTTGCGTGGGCTCATGGAGTGATTCGCGTGCGACTTCTCCAGATCTTCTCGCCGCGCAAAGCAGCGGCGCGACGCGTGAAACCGGGCGGCTTCAACCTTTTGCCGTATCGCGAGCGCGACAGACGTCTTGCGCGACGACGCTGCGCGCTTGAATGGTCCGGTGCGGCAGTCGCCGGTGCCGTTGTCGCGCTGATGCTGGCCGGCTGGTACGCGTACGAGGGCATGCGGTTCGACGCGCAACGTGCTTCTGTGGAGCGCTCGCTCGCGCAGCTTGCAGCTCCGCTCGCCGAGCATGCAGCGCTTCTTCACGATGCGCGGGAACGCGAAGCGCGTGACGCGCAAGCAGTGATTTCGTCTGCGTCGCTCACGCATCTGCTTGATCTGATGGCGGTGCTGGGCGAAGACGACACGCCCGATAGCGACGGTGTCGTCATGCAGGAAATTCGACATCGTCCGCACGAAACCGAATTTCGCGCGATGGCGGTCAATCACGTCGCGCCGGCTGCGTGGCTGAAACGACTGACGACGGTGCCGGGCGCGGAGGACGTTGAGATGAAAGAACTACATCGAACGTTGCCGGGAAACGGCCAGATCACGTCACAAGCTACGCGTGACGCGGTGGAATTCGGCGCGCACGTGCGCTGGGCCGGAGGGCTGCGAGACACGAAGAGTGGGACTTCATCCGCGAACGTGCAGACAAACAAAACGGGAGGTGAGAGATGAACAGTGCGATCGCTGGTGGCCTCGCCAGTACGGACAGTGGTGGTTTCGTCGCGACATTGCTCGCTCAGGCGCGTCTTCCGCCCGAAGCGTGGAGTGGGCGTCGTCGATTCACTGTCGCTTTTCTTGTTGCGCTCGCCGTCTTTCTCGCTGGCGCTTATGCGTGGCAACGCATTGATCTGGGCGGTGCACAGTTGAAACAGTCGCTCCTTGAGCACGCGCAACACAATCTGGCCAGCGCGCGGCACGCGACGACTCAATTGCCTGCATTACGCCTTGCCGGCGCGAATGCGTCGGCACTGCGCGATGCAACAAGCTGGACGTCCGCGGATGATCTGCGTGCGGTATCGCAGCTAGCCGGCAGGCACGGCGTCGAACTGCTGACGCTGGAGCCGCAACCCCTGGCCGGCGCCGGAATTACAGCAACGCGACCGCTGCGTCTCACGGCGCGCGCCGATTTCGCCGAGTGGCTGGGATTTTTGCGTGGCCTGTCCGGCCTCCCGACACTTGTCGTGCCGGGTGACGTGACGATCAAGCGGCAAGCCGACACGCTCATGATCAACGCGACGCTCGAATCGTTTCCGGCTTTGCGTCCGGTGTCTGCGCAGGATGCGGGGAAGTCGGGCACTGAAGCAGACGAAGAGGCGGACGACTACCTTTTCTTCGATCCCTTTTCACCCGTGAACCGACCGTTAATGACGGAAGATCCGTCGTTGCGTCTGGTTGGCATGTTGCGCAATTCGTTTCGCGGTCTCGCGCTGGTCGAAACGGCGGGCGGCGTTACAGCAGTCGCGGTCGGCGACCACCTGGGTGTCGAGCGGGTGACGCGCATCGAGGCGCCAGGCGTCGGTCTCTCACGAAACGGCCAGACGCGCACTTTGACGTTCGCGGAGGTGACGTCATGACCGGGATGCTGCGTCGCCTGTGTCTCTATCTTTGTCTGGGCTTAGCAGCGACGTTGGCGCATGCGTCGTTGCCGCCGCTGCCCGAATCCATGCCGATGGACGACGCGCTTGCGCCCTACGGCTTGCCGCCGTTGCCTGGGAGCGTGAACGCAGGTGCGTCGAGCCTGTTCGACGAGGGTATCGGGTCGGAAAGCCCATTGTCTGCCAGCGCGCGAGATGATTCGAAAACTGCCTATGTGCCAGACGACGATTTGAAAGGCGAGCAATCTGAGGAGGCCGCGACTTCCGGAAGCCAGCCACTGAAATCGGCCGGTAGCACTGATACGAGCACTCAACCGGCGCTGGAAGGGCCGCCAGTCCCGCTGGCATCGCCGCAGCGGATGAGCCAGCCGCCCTCCGCAGAAACTGGCGACACGGAAGAGGCCGCTCGCCCGATCACGCTCAACTTCCAGCATGCAGAGCTTGGCGCCGTGCTCGACGCGTTCGCGCGGTTCACAGGTCTCAACATCGTCGCCAGCGAGCGGGTGCGCGGTTTCGTATCGCTGCGGCTCGACAAGGTGCCCTGGCGCGCCGCATTCGATACGCTGCTCGACGTCAACGGCCTTGCGATGGAGCGGCGCGGCAACGTCATCTGGGTCGCACCCGTCGCGGACCTCGCCGCGCGCGAGAAGCAGCGGTTCGAAGCCCACGCGAGGGCCGCCGATCTTGAGCCGCTCGCGAGCCGCATGTTCGAGCTGCACTATGCCCATGCCGAAGACATCCGGAAACTGCTGAGTGCCTCGGGTGCGCAGCGCGTGCTGTCCAAACGCGGCTCCGTGATGGCCGATCCGCGCACCAATTTGCTGTTCGTCACCGATATCGCGGGGCGCCTCGCGCAGATAGCCGATCTGCTTGCGTCGCTCGACCGGCCGACGCGGCAGGTGCTGATCGAGGCGCGCATCATCGAAGGCGAACAGGGGTTTTCGCGCAATCTGGGCGTACGGCTCTCGATGAGTGCCACGAACACGGACGGCACGTCGCGCGGATTGAGCGGCGGCAAGGAAGGTGCCGTCTACGACCTGTCGGCGCGCCCGATTGCGGGGTTCGATGCGGCGACGGCCGGACTGACGTTATTTGCGGCTCACGCCACGCGGCTCCTGAACATCGAGTTGAGCGCGCTGGAGGCGGAAGGGCACGGCCAGATCGTGTCGAGTCCGCGCGTCGTGACAGCCGACCGCATGAAAGCAGTTGTCGAGCAGGGTACGGAGCTGCCGTATCAGGCGAAAGTCGGGCAGGGCGTATCCGGCGTGCAGTTTCGCCGCGCGACGCTCAAACTGGAGGTCGAACCGCAGATTACGCCCGACGGCCGGGTGATTCTGGACCTGGATGTGGCGAAAGACAGCGTCGGCGAGCAAACCGACGCGGGGCCGGCGATCAACACCAAACACGTGCAGACACGGGTCGAGGTGGAAGACGGCGGGACCGTGTCGATTGGCGGCATTTACGCGTCCGACGACCGTAACGATGTGACGCGGGTGCCGCTCCTGGGCAAAATACCGCTTTTAGGCGCGCTTTTTCGGCATACGGCGCACCGCGACCAGCGCAGCGAACTGGTCGTTTTCATCACGCCGCGCGTTGTGCAGACGAATTGACGGTCTGCCGCAGCGTCCGGCCGCAGGCTCGACAAGGCAGTCGCTTTGCCTTTAAGCTGCGGCACGAACCATACCGGATTAGCCAGAGGACACCGTTGCAACCGCGGGACGCAAACGCCAATGTATTTTTTGTAGGGCTCATGGGGGCGGGTAAAACCACCGTGGGCCGGGCGGTGGCGCGCCGGCTGGACCGCCCCTTCTTCGATTCCGACCACGAAATCGAGGCGCGCACGGGCGCGCGCATCGCCACCATCTTCGAACTCGAAGGTGAGGCGGGTTTCCGCGACCGGGAAGCGCACACCATCGCCGATCTGACCGGCCGCGACAAAATTGTGCTCGCAACGGGCGGCGGCGCGGTGCTGCGTCCCGAAAACCGGGAAGTGTTGAGCAGCCGGGGCCTCGTCGTTTATCTGCGAGCCAATCCGCACGACCTCTGGCTGCGCACCCGCCGCGACAAGAACCGCCCGCTCCTGCAAACCGAAGATCCAAAGGGTCGGCTCGAAGCGCTGTATTCAGTGCGCGATCCCCTTTACCGCGAATGCGCCGATTTCGTCATCGAAACTGGCCGCCCGTCGGTCAACGGGCTCGTCAACATGGTGCTGATGCAGCTCGAGATGGCCGGCGTCGCCAGACATCCTGCGTCATAATGTCAAGCATGATTACCGTCAACGTCGAACTGGGCGACCGCGCCTATCCCATCCATATCGGTGCCGATCTGATCGGCCAGACCGCGCTTTTTGCACCGCATATCGCGGGCGCGTCCGTCACGATCGTCACCAATTCCACCATCGATCCGCTGTACGGCGACACGCTGCGCCGCGCGCTGGCGCCGCTTGGCAAGCAGGTTTCGACGGTCGTCCTGCCGGATGGGGAGGCGCACAAGAACTGGGAAACGCTCAACCTGATCTTCGACGCGCTCCTGACCGCCCGCGCCGATCGCAAGACCACGCTTGTCGCGCTCGGTGGCGGCGTGATCGGCGACATGACCGGTTTTGCTGCCGCATGCTACATGCGCGGCGTGCCGTTCATCCAGGTGCCGACAACGCTGCTGTCGCAGGTCGATTCGTCGGTGGGCGGCAAGACGGGCATCAATCATCCGCTCGGCAAGAACATGATCGGCGCGTTCTACCAGCCGCAGGCGGTGATCGCGGACATCGGCGCGTTGCGTACGCTTCCGGCGCGTGAACTCGCGGCCGGCGTCGCCGAAGTCATCAAGACGGGCGCCATCGCCGACGCCGCTTTCTTCGACTGGATCGAAGCAAACATCGAGGCACTCAACCGTTGCGAACCGCAGGCGCTCGCCGAGGCCGTCAAGCGCTCGTGCGAGATCAAGGCATCGGTGGTCGCGGCTGACGAGCGAGAAGGCGGGCTGCGCGCGATTCTCAATTTCGGGCACACGTTCGGGCACGCAATCGAGGCGGGTCTCGGGTATGGCGAGTGGCTGCACGGTGAAGCGGTTGGTTGCGGGATGGTGATGGCGGCGGACCTGTCGGTGCGGCTCGGCCATCTCGACGAAGGGGCGCGCAGGCGTCTGGTCGACGTCATCGTGGCTGCGCATCTGCCCACCCGCGCACCCACACTCGGCGATGCGCGCTACATTGACCTCATGAAGGTCGACAAGAAAGCCCAGGCCGGCGCAATCAAATTCATCCTGTTGAAGCGTTTCGGCGACACGCTCATCAGCGAGGCACCTGACGACGTCGTTCGCGCAACCCTCGCGGCGGCGGTCTGAGCGCAGACCGCACGTGCCTGCGTCGGCGTCGTCCATGAGCTGGAGAGACCGGTGAGCGAAACGCGCAGCGACATGTCGACCGATCCACGCGGTAGCCAGGCTCCGGGCGTGGCGCCGCTTCCTTCACCTGCTGCACTCGAACATCATCTCGCGCCCTATGCGGCGCATTCGGCCCAGTCACGCGGGCGTCGCTATCCGGAACCGCCGCCCAGCGCACGCACCGAATTCCAGCGCGATCGCGACCGGATCGTCCATTCCACGGCATTTCGGCGCCTGGAGTACAAGACGCAGGTTTTTGTGAATCACGAAGGAGACCTGTTTCGCACGCGCCTCACGCACAGTCTCGAAGTCGCGCAGATCGCGCGCTCGGTCGCCCGCAATCTGCGTGTGAACGAGGATCTCGTCGAAGCGATTTCGCTCGCTCACGATCTCGGACATACGCCGTTTGGTCACGCGGGTCAGGATGCGCTCAACGAATGCATGCGCGAGCATGGCGGCTTTGAACACAATCTGCAAAGCCTCGCCGTCGTCGACGATCTTGAAGAACACTATGGCGGCTTCGACGGGCTCAACCTCTGCTTTGAAACCCGCGAAGGCATCCTGAAGCACTGCTCGCGTGAAAACGCGCGCAAGCTCGGCGCGCTCGGCGAGCGTTTTCTCGAAGGGCGTCAGCCGTCGCTCGAAGCGCAGATCGCAAACGTCGCCGACGAAATCGCCTACAACAATCACGATGTCGACGATGGCCTGCGCTCCGGTCTCCTGACAATCGCGCAGCTCTCCGAAGTCGAGCTTTGGCAAACGCACTACGAAGCGGCGCACCACGAGTATCCGGATATCGACGGGCGACGGCTCGTCCACGAAACTGTCCGGCGCATCATCAATACACTGATTGTCGATCTGATCGACACCACCACGCGCAATCTCGCCGAACATGCACCGCGTTCGCTCGACGACGTGCGTAGCGCACCGCCGCTCGTCGCGCATAGCGAACACGTCGCTGCGCAGGCCGCATCGCTCAAGCGCTTCCTGTTCAGGAATCTGTATCGCCACTATCGCGTGATGCGGATGGCGAACAAGGCGCGCCGGGTCGTGGCGGGCCTCTTCGATGCGTTCACCGAAGATCCGCGTCTGCTACCGCCGGCCTATCAAGCGAAGCAGGACGCGACGCAGCCCCGGCTGATCGCGCATTACATCGCGGGTATGACCGATCGGTACGCGTTGAAGGAATATCGGCGCCTGTTCGTGATCGACGACAACTAGCGCAAGCCGGCGGCGCGCTGAAAGTGCGCGCCGCGGCCTCCCTGGCGCAATCCTCTAGCGCCAGCTCTAACGCATATTGCTGCGCCCAAGCAACGCCCCCGCGATGAGTGCAATGCCGCCGACAATGGCGATGGTCTTCCAGGGATTGTCGTGCACATATTCGTCGGCGTCGGCCATTGCGACTTCAGCGCGTTCGCGTACGGCGAGCCGGGTGCCGTCGAGCCGTGCCCGTGCTGCGTCAAGACGCTTGCGCATCTGGGCACGCAACGCGGCAGCATCCGCCGACGTGCCGTCGGCCAGCGTTTCCTCGAGTTCCGAAAGCAGTGAGCGCAATTCGGTGCCAATGTCTTCAGCAGCGTGACGACCGTGGCGTGCGATGCGGCGCGCCCGGCGACCTGTCGAGTTCAGCGAATCTCCAATGGCGTCTCGCGTATTCGGTAGTGCGTCCATGGTGGCTCCGTCGATGATGGATAGGCAGAAATCCCGCGTCATCGTGCGGGAAACACGCTCTCACGCAACTTCAGTGCCCAACCCGGCAACCCGTTCCAGCAGACGATTGCAGCCTTTTGCCGCGCCCGCGAGGCCGGCTACATTGCACGTCGCAGGTCAAAATTACAAACCTTGCCAGACGCCCCGCAAACAGTCAGCCAACAAAGACAAAACGCCGTCATGAATAAATCATGACGGCGTTTCTTGTTCAAGCCCCCAAATCTCGACTACGCTTAGCCTAGAAGCGGTAGCCGACATTGATGTACGTGACGATCGGGTTCAGCTTGATCTTCGTTTCCGAAGCAACCGTGAGCTTGCCGATCGGCGTCGTCGCCTGGGTATTGAGCTTGGCAGTGGTGCTGAGCGGCAGGTACGAGACCGAGACGCCTGCAAACCAGTGCTGGTCAAACGCGAAGGTAAAGCCGGCATTGAACACGGGTGCCCACGAACTATCCGTAGTTACCGATGTCGGACCATGCAGCACGCCCTGTTCGAACTGGCTGTTCGTGATGTGTTCGTCGGTGAACCACGTACGGGTCACACCGATTCCGAGATACGGACGGAACTGCGCCTGGGGCTCGCGGAAGTAGTACTTGAAGAGCAGCGTCGGGCTCCACTGTTTCGCTTCGCCGAGCTTGCCGAACGCTGCAAACTGACCCGTGCCGTTGAGGTCGAACGTGGGCGGAATGCCCATCACGAGTTCAGTCGCGATATGGTCGGTGACGAAGTATCCAGCGGTGAAGCCTGCAGTGTCGGCGTCGCTCAGACTGGCGCCTGTGTTTGGAATTTCGATGTTGACGGGTGAACCGCCGACGCTTGTTTCCTTAAGCGGATGACTGCTGTCCTGAGGGGCGATGTGAAACCAGCCCGTTGTAACGTAAAAAGTGCCGGCCGATTGTGCATGTGCTGTCGTGATGCAAGCCAGCGCAGCCATCCCCGTAATGGCTTGTTTTAATTTCATCTGTGCTCCTCCTGAAAAAGCCCGCTCATTATGACCACAACGTTTCAAACAAACCATACGCGGCCGTTAGAGGCTTCTCCCTAAGCTCCGCGCGGTTTCTGGCGAAGCCAGGCGGCATCGGACCCTGCGTCGCATGGCTTCACGGACCCCTCGGGTAATCACCAACGCGTCTAATGGATAATCCAGCATGGCACGGCTAGCACGTCTTTATGTCCCCGACCAGCCGCAGCACGTGATCCTGCGCGGACTCGACCAGCAGCCCGCATTTGTCGACGACCAGGACTACGAGCTCTTCATCGATTGCCTCAAGGCAGCATCGCGCGACCATCGCCTGGCGATACACGCGTACGTGCTGATGCCAGGCGCGGTGCAACTGCTTGTCACGCCCTCCGAAGAGTCGAGTCTGCCGAAGGCAATGCAGGCTGTCGGCCGTCGCTACGTGGCGCATTTCAACCGTCGTTACGCGCGACGCGGCACGCTATGGGAAGGCCGCTATCGCGCGACCGTGATCGAAGGCGAGCGGTACTTTCTGCTCGCAAGTCGCGTCGTGGAAATGTGCCCGGTGCGCATGCAGCTCGTGAGCGCGCCGGAGGACTATCGCTGGTCGAGTTACCGTCATCACATCGGCCTCACGCTCGACAGCCTCATCACCGATCACCCGCTGTACTGGTCGCTCGGCAATACGCCGTTCGAACGGCAACGCACGTATCGCGAACTCTGCGAACAACCGCTCGACGAACGCGAAACAAACCAGCTTCAGCAAGCCACATTGAAGGGCTGGGTACTCGGCAGCGAGACCTATCGAGAGTGGGCGGCGCGTGCAGCGAACCGCCGCGTGTCGCCGCTGCCGCGCGGTCGTCCGCGGAAGGTTCGCGAAACGCCGCAGACGCAATAAGCCTTTCAGATCAATAGTCTGCAAAACCGACGGCATCTTCGCATGCCGTTTTCTTTTGCACCTTTTTGATATGGCACCAATAAAAAAACGACGCAATGCACCAATCTGATAATAGGGGTCGTACCACAGGGTTTTATTTGCTATTCCGTTGATTCGTCGCGTATATTTCGATTTCCGGCGAATTCCGAGCGTGCACCACTCTGGAAAATCGACCCGCCGTGCGGCTGGCGCGCCCGCCGCAGGCAACAGAAAAATGGTTCAACGGCCGATCGGCCCCCTACAGACGGTGTCCCCATGAACGACCACCTGCAACCGACGTCTTCGGTTCCCGCCGAGCAAGGGCTCTACGACCCGCAAAACGAGCATGACGCCTGTGGCGTCGGCTTCGTCGCCCATATCAAGGGCAAGAAAAGTCATGAAATCGTTCAGCAAGGCCTGAAGATCCTCGAAAACCTCGACCACCGGGGCGCCGTCGGCGCCGATCCGCTGATGGGCGACGGCGCGGGCATCCTGATTCAGGTGCCGGACGGCTTCTACCGCGAGGAAATGGCGAAACAGGGCGTGACGCTGCCGCCGGAAGGTGAGTACGGCGTCGGCATGATCTTCCTGCCGAAGGAACATGCATCGCGTCTCGCGTGCGAACAGGAACTCGAACGTACGGTGAAGGCAGAAGGCCAGGTCGTGCTCGGCTGGCGCGACGTGCCGGTCGACCACACGATGCCGATTTCGCCCACCGTGAAGGCGAGCGAGCCGCTGATCCGCCAGATCTTCATCGGTCGCGGCAAGGACATCATGGTGACCGATGCGCTCGAGCGGAAGCTGTACGTGATCCGCAAGACCGCGAGCCACCGCATCCAGGCGCTCAAGCTGAAGCACGGCAAGGAGTACTTCGTGCCGTCGATGTCGGCGCGCACGGTCGTCTACAAGGGTCTGTTGCTGGCGGGCCAGGTCGGCGTGTACTACCGCGACCTGCAGGATGACCGCACCGTGTCGGCGCTCGCGCTCGTGCACCAGCGCTTCTCGACGAACACGTTCCCGGCGTGGGAACTGGCTCACCCGTACCGCATGATCGCCCACAACGGCGAAATCAACACGGTGAAGGGCAACGTCAACTGGCTGAACGCCCGTACCGGCGCGATCGCGTCGCACGTGCTTGGCGACGACCTGCCGAAGCTGTGGCCGCTGATCTATCCGGGTCAGTCCGACACGGCGTCGTTCGACAACTGTCTCGAGCTGCTCGTGATGGCTGGCTACCCGCTCGTCCACGCGATGATGATGATGATTCCGGAAGCGTGGGAGCAGCACACGCTGATGGACGACAACCGCCGCGCGTTCTACGAATATCACGCCGCGATGATGGAGCCGTGGGACGGCCCTGCCGCCATCGCCTTCACCGACGGTCGTCAGATCGGCGCGACGCTCGACCGTAACGGTCTGCGTCCGGCGCGCTATATCGTCACCGACGACGATCTCGTCATCATGGCGTCGGAAGCGGGCACGCTGCCGATTCCCGAGTCGAAGATCGTCAAGAAGTGGCGTCTGCAGCCGGGCAAGATGTTCCTGATCGACATGGAACACGGCCGCATCATCGACGACAAGGAACTGAAGGACAACCTCGCGAACGCAAAGCCGTACAAGAGCTGGATCGATGCGGTGCGCATCAAGCTCGACGAGATCGAGCCGAAGGCGGAAGACGTCGTCACGGAACGCCGCGAAGCGGCGGCGCTGCTGGATCGTCAGCAGGCGTTCGGCTACACGCAGGAAGACCTCAAGTTCCTGATGGCGCCGATGGCGCAGGCCGGTGAAGAAGCCGTCGGCTCGATGGGCAACGACTCGCCGCTCGCCGTCATGTCCAACAAGAACAAGACGCTCTATCACTACTTCAAGCAGCTGTTCGCGCAGGTCACGAACCCGCCGATCGACCCGATCCGCGAGAACATGGTGATGTCGCTGGTGTCGTTCGTCGGTCCGAAGCCGAACCTGCTCGACACGAACAACATCAACCCGCCGATGCGTCTCGAAGTGTCGCAGCCGGTGCTCGACTTCCGTGATATCGCGAAGATCCGCGCGATCGATCAGTACACGGGCGGCAAGTTCAGTTCGTATGAACTGAATATCTGCTATCCGGTAGCCTGGGGCAAGGAAGGCATCGAGGCGCGTCTCGCGTCGCTGTGCGCGGAAGCCGTGGATGCGGTCAAGTCCGGCTACAACATGCTGATCGTGTCCGACCGCCGCACCGACCGCGACAACGTCGCGATTCCGGCGCTGCTCGCTACGTCGGCGATCCACACGCACCTCGTGCAACAAGGTCTGCGCACGAGCACGGGTCTCGTCGTCGAAACAGGTTCGGCGCGTGAAACGCATCACTTCGCGTTGCTCGCGGGCTACGGCGCGGAAGCCGTGCACCCGTACCTCGCAATGGAAACGCTCTCGCAGCTTGCCGCTGGCATGAAGGGCGACCTGTCGGCGGACAAGGCCGTCTACAACTTCACGAAGGCGGTCGGCAAGGGCCTGATGAAGGTCATGTCGAAGATGGGCATTTCGACGTACATGTCCTACACCGGCGCGCAGATTTTCGAAGCCGTCGGTCTGGCTGAAGATCTCGTGCTGAAGTATTTCCGCGGTACGTCGTCGAAGGTTGGCGGCATCGGCCTCTTCGAAGTCGCGGAAGAAGCGATTCGCCTGCATCGCGAAGCATTCGGCGACAGCCCGGTGCTGGCGACGATGCTCGACGCAGGCGGCGAATACGCGTATCGCGTGCGCGGCGAAGAGCACATGTGGACGCCGGATGCGATCGCCAAGCTGCAACACTCGGCGCGCAGCAACTCGTACCAGACGTACAAGGAATACGCGCATCTGATCAACGATCAGACGAAGCGTCATATGACGTTCCGCGGCCTGTTCGAATTCAAGTTCGACCCGACCAAAGCGATTCCGCTCGACGAAGTCGAATCCGCGAAGGACATCGTCAAGCGCTTTGCGACTGGCGCGATGTCGCTCGGCTCGATTTCGACGGAAGCGCACGCCACACTGGCAGTCGCGATGAACCGCATCGGCGGCAAGTCGAACACGGGCGAAGGCGGCGAGGACGTGAACCGTTACCGCAACGAACTGCGCGGCATTCCGATCAAGAACGGCGACACGATGAAGTCGGTGATCGGCGATGAAGTGATCGTCGACATCCCGTTGAAGGATGGTGATTCGCTGCGCTCGAAGATCAAGCAGGTGGCGTCCGGCCGCTTCGGCGTGACGGCGGAATACCTCGCCTCGGCCGACCAGATCCAGATCAAGATGGCGCAGGGCGCGAAGCCGGGCGAAGGCGGCCAGTTGCCGGGTCACAAGGTGTCCGAGTACATCGGCAAGCTGCGTTACTCGGTGCCGGGCGTCGGCCTGATTTCGCCGCCGCCGCACCATGACATCTACTCGATCGAAGATCTGGCGCAGCTGATCCACGATCTGAAGAACGCGAATTCGGCAGCCAGCATCTCGGTGAAGCTGGTGTCGGAATCGGGCGTCGGTACGGTTGCCGCGGGTGTCGCGAAGGCGAAGGCCGATCACGTCGTGATCGCGGGCCACGATGGCGGCACGGGCGCTTCGCCGCTGTCGTCGATCAAGCACGCCGGCACGCCGTGGGAACTCGGTCTCGCCGAAACGCAGCAGACGCTCGTGCTGAACCAGCTGCGCGGCCGTATCCGCGTGCAGGCTGACGGCCAGATGAAGACCGGCCGCGACGTCGTGATCGGCGCGCTGCTCGGCGCAGATGAATTCGGCTTTGCGACGGCGCCGCTCGTCGTCGAAGGCTGCATCATGATGCGCAAGTGTCACCTGAACACGTGCCCGGTCGGCGTTGCGACGCAGGATCCGGTGCTGCGCGCGAAGTTCAAGGGCCAGCCGGAACACGTCGTCAACTTTTTCTTCTTCGTTGCTGAAGAAGCGCGCGAAATCATGGCGCAACTGGGCATCCGCAAGTTCGACGACCTGATCGGTCACGCCGAACTGCTCGACATGAAGAAGGGCGTCGAGCACTGGAAGGCGAAGGGTCTCGACTTCTCGCGCGTGTTCTACCAGCCGCAGGTTGCGGCGGAAGTCGCGCGCAAGCATGTCGACGTTCAGGACCACGGTCTCGACCGCGCCCTCGATCACGTGCTGATCGAGAAGGCGAAGGCGGCAATCGAGAAAGGCGAGCACGTCTCGTTCATCCAGCCGGTGCGCAACGTGAACCGTACGGTCGGTGCGATGCTGTCCGGCACGATCGCGAAGAAGTACGGCCACGACGGTCTGCCTGACGACACGATCCACATCCAGCTGAAAGGCACGGCTGGCCAGAGCTTCGGCGCGTTCCTCGCCCGGGGCATCACGCTCGACCTCGTCGGCGACGGCAACGACTACGTCGGCAAGGGTCTGTCGGGTGGCCGCATCATCATCCGTCCGACGAACGATTTCCGCGGCAAGTCGGAGGAAAACATCATCTGCGGCAACACGGTGATGTACGGCGCGATCGAGGGCGAATCGTTTTTCCGCGGTGTCGCAGGCGAGCGCTTCTGCGTGCGTAACTCGGGCGCGACGGCAGTTGTCGAAGGCACGGGCGACCATGGCTGCGAATACATGACGGGCGGCACGGTGGTCGTGCTCGGCGAAACGGGCCGTAACTTCGCGGCCGGCATGTCGGGCGGTATCGCGTACGTGTTCGATCCGGACAACACGTTCGCCGGCAAGTGCAACAAATCGATGGTCGCGCTCGAACCGGTGCTGCAACAGGCCGAACAGGAACGCACTGTCGACCGCGCACTGTGGCACACGAGCCAGACCGACGAAGCATTGCTGAAGGGTCTCATCGAGCGCCACTTCCAGTTCACGGGCTCGCCGCGTGCAAAGGCGCTGCTCGAAAACTGGGACGCCGCGCGACGCCAGTTCGTGAAGGTATTCCCGACGGAATACAAGCGCGCGCTGGGCGAAATGGGCGCGAAGAAGGCAGCGAAGGAAGTACTCGCCGCTTAAAGTCTTCGCGTTACGGCCAGCAGCACTGCGAAAGCAGCAACAGGCGTCCGCCGCTTTGAAGCGGCGGGCGCGGATCACCCCACCTGATAAAGATAGAGAAGAGAACCATATGGGCAAGGCAACCGGTTTTCTCGAGTTCGAACGCCGCCATGAGGCGTACGAAGCTCCGCTCACGCGTGTGAAGCACTACAAGGAGTTCGTCGCGGCATTGACCGACGATGAAGCCAAAATCCAGGGCGCACGTTGCATGGACTGCGGCATTCCGTTCTGCAACAACGGCTGCCCGGTGAACAACATCATCCCGGACTTCAACGACCTGGTGTTCCATCAGGACTGGAAGAACGCGATCGAAGTCCTGCACTCGACGAACAACTTCCCGGAATTCACGGGCCGCATCTGCCCGGCGCCGTGCGAAGCGGCGTGCACGCTCGGCATCAACGACGATCCGGTTGGCATCAAGTCGATCGAACACGCGATCATCGACAAGGCGTGGACGGAAGGCTGGGTCGCACCGCAGCCGCCGAAGCACAAGACGGGCAAGAAGGTCGCGGTTGTCGGTTCCGGCCCCGCGGGTCTGGCTGTCGCGCAGCAACTCGCGCGCGCGGGGCACGATGTCACCGTGTTCGAAAAGAACGACCGTATCGGCGGTCTGCTGCGTTACGGGATTCCCGACTTCAAGCTGGAAAAGTGGCTGATCGACCGCCGCATGCGCCAGATGGAAGCCGAAGGCGTGACGTTCCGCGCGAACGTGTTCGTCGGCAAAAAAGATTCGCTGCCGGCCTGGATCGGCAACACGGCAAAAGAAACCATCACGCCGGACGAACTGAAAGAGCAGTTTGACGCGGTCGTGATCGCGGGCGGCTCGGAAACGCCGCGTGATCTGCCGGTGCCGGGCCGCGAGCTCGAAGGCATCCATTACGCGATGGAATTCCTGCCGCAGCAGAACAAGGTCAACGCCGGCGACAAGGTTCCCGACCAGCTGCTCGCGAAGGGCAAGCATGTGGTCGTGATCGGTGGCGGCGATACGGGCTCAGACTGCGTCGGCACGTCGAACCGTCATGGCGCGAAGAGCGTCACGCAGTTTGAACTGCTGCCGCAACCGCCGGAAGAAGAGAACAAGCCGCTCGTGTGGCCGTACTGGCCGGTCAAGCTGCGCACGTCGTCTTCGCATGACGAAGGCTGCGAGCGCGACTGGGCGGTGGCCACCAAACGTCTCGAAGGCAAGAACGGCAAGGTCGAGAAGCTGGTCGCGGCGCGCGTCGAATGGAAGGACGGCAAGATGCAGGAAGTGCCGGGTTCCGAGTTCGAAATGAAGGCCGACCTCGTGCTGCTCGCGATGGGCTTCACGCAGCCGGTTTCGCCGGTGCTCGAAGCGTTCGGCGTCGACAAGGATGCGCGTGGCAACGTGCGTGCTTCGACTGAAGGCGACAAGGCCTATTACACGTCGGTGGACAAGGTATTCACGGCGGGCGATATGCGTCGTGGCCAGTCGCTCGTCGTCTGGGCGATCCGCGAAGGCCGTCAGTGCGCACGTTCGGTCGACGCGTTCCTGATGGGCCATACGGAACTGCCGCGGTAATTTTTTTCCACGCCGACGCGGCTGGTATGCTGCGGCATCGCGTCGACGCAGCATTGATGCAGGAAGAGGTGGAGACGACAAAGCGGTAACGGAAAACCGGGCGCCCGGAAGGGCGACCCGGTTTTTTAACGTCGGTCTTCCTGCGGCGGCGCGGGTTAAAGCGGAAAATGCACCTGACCCGTCTGCCCGCAACAACGCTGAATAATCGACACCGGATCACGTCATGACCGACGGCTGGCAACGCTGCTTCATCGCCCTTGCGCCCGATGCCGCGACGCGCGACGCGCTCGCGGCGGTGCCGGTCGCCCCCACGGCGCGGCGCGTGCCGTATGAACAGCTGCATCTGACGGTGACGTTCATCGGTGCACTGCCGGCCGCGCACGGTGAGGCGCTTGGCCACGAACTGGCGGCTCGCGCCGTGCCGATGTCACCCGCCAGGATCGAGCGCGTCGAGCATTGGCCGAACGCGAACCGGCCACGACTGACTGTGGCGACACTCGCGATGTCGGATGAATTTGTCGCGCTGGACTGGCGCATCCGTTCGTTGATGCTGGAACTGGGTTTGCCGGTCGACGCCCGCGCGTTCCGTCCGCACATCACCCTGGCAAGATTTGGTCGCGACGCCGCGCCAGTCGGCGACGTCCGCATGGCGGCGCCGGAAGTCGCCGCGCGTTTTGAATCGCTGGTGCTGTACTCCAGCACGCTCGCGCGACACGGCGCGCGGTACAGCGCACTCGCCAGCGTCCCACTGGCATAACCCGCAACCGCCGCGTCGGGCAAAACAGGCCAGCTGACGGCTAACGCCGGTATCGCGCTAGCGTCAGGCCATCGAGATCGATCTCCGGCGTGCGGCCGGTCACGAGATCGGCGGCCACGCGGCCGGATCCCATCGACATCGCCCACCCTGTCGATCCGTGGCCAACGTTCACCCACAGGCGATCGATTCCGCTCGGCCCGAGGAGCGGCGCGCCATCGGGCGTCATCGGGCGGTGACCGACCCAGAATTGCGCCGAAGACGGATTCGCCGCATGCGGAAACCAGTCGTCGAGCACTTTCATCAGCGTCTGCAACGCCTGTTCGCGCAACGTCGTCTGACGGTTGCCGAGTTCCGCCGTGCCCGCCACGCGCAGGTTAGGGCCGAAGCACGTGATGGCCGTCTTCAGCGATTCGTCCATCAATGCGGCACGCGGCGCCTTCTGTTCGTCGGTGACGGGCAGCGTCGCCGAATAGCCTTTCACCGGATAGAGCGGAATTTTTACGCCGAGCGGCGCGAGCAGTTCCGCGCTTTCCACACCGAGCGCAACCACGACGGCATCCGCTGCGAGCACCTCGGCGCCGCGTTCGCCCGTCACCTGCACGCCGGTGACGGCGCCCCCCTGCACGTCGAGCGCCCTCACATGCGTGTCGAAACGGAACATCACGCCGTTCTTTTCGCAGATGGCGCGCAGTTCGCGGGTGAAGCGGGCGCAATCGCCGGCTTCGTCGGCGGGCAGGTAAAGGCCGGATAGCGGTGCCTGTCGCGCCCATTGCAGCCCAGGTTCGATCTGCACGCATTCCTGCGCGCTGACCTCGCGATGCACGATACCCGCATCGCGCAGCACGGCCAGCGCCGGCTGCGCGAGTTCGACGTCGTACTCGCTGCGAAAGAGTTGCAGGTAACCGTGACTCTGACCGTAGTCGAACGGATAGCGCGCGCCGAATTCGTGCAGGCACGCGCGGCTGTAGTACGCGACGCGCTGCATCCGCTGTTTGTTCACCCGGAAGCGCGCGAGGTCGCATTCATGCAGCCAACGTGCGATCCAGCGCCACTGCGCAGGATCGAGCGTGGGACGGAAGATCAGCGGCGAGTTGGTCTTGAACAGGTATTTGAGGATTTTCGCCGGCATGCCGGGCGCGGCCCACGGCGTCACGTAGCCCGGCGCGATCACGCCGGCATTGCCGAAACTGGTGGCGAGCGCGACATCCGGTTCGCGTTCAATGACCGTGACGTCGCAGCCCTGCTCGCGCAGATGAAACGCAGTGGCGACGCCAATCACGCCGCCGCCCAGAACAATCGTTTTCATTTCGGTAGTACGGAATTCAGGATGCAGTCGAAGTCGGCGCGGGCGTCGCAAGCGACTTGCCCTTCGTCTCCGGCAGACAGATCGCGGCAACGATCACCAGCAGATAGCCCGCACCGGCGACGATGCCCATCGCCTTGACGAGTGTCATCGTCTGCGAAAGCGTGCCGACGAGGATCGGGAAGAACGAGCCGAGACCGCGCCCGAGGTTATAGCAGAAGCCCTGGCCCGAGCCGCGAATCGCGTTCGGGTATAGCTCCGACAGATAGGCGCCGACGCCCGCAAAAATCCCCTGCACGACGATGCCGAGCGGGAAACCAAGCGCGAGCATCATCGTGTCGGTGATGGGCAGCATCGTGTAGACCATGCCGAGCGCGAACGAGCCGACAGCGAACAGCACAAACGACGCGCGTCTCCCGATCCTGTCGCAGAGAATCGCGCCGACGATGTACCCGGTGAACGACCCGACGATCAGCACGATCAGATAGCCGCTCGTGTTGAACACCGAGAGATGGCGCACGGTCTTGAGATATGTCGGCAGCCAGGTCGTGATCGCGTAGTAGCCGCCGAGCATGCCGGTGCACAGCGCGCTGCCGAGCAGCGTCGTCCTGAGCAGCGGGCCGGAAAAGATCTGCAGGAAATGCGACGTATCGAAGCCGCTGTCGCGCGCGCGGCGTGTCGCGATGTAGATGTCCGGATCGCTCACGTTGCGGCGGATGTAGAAGATCCACAGCGCCGGCAGCAGCCCGATCCAGAAGCATGCGCGCCACGCGTACTGTTCCGGCAGGAGCGCGAAGAACGCCCAGTAAAGAATTGCCGCAGCGCCCCAGCCGAACGACCAGCTGCTCTGCACGGTGCCCACCGCTTTCGCGCGGTGCTGCGGCGAGCGGATCGTCTCTGCCATCATGATCGTCACCACGGACCATTCGCCGCCAAAGCCGATGCCCTGCAGCGTGCGCGTGGTGAGCAGTTGCCAGAACGAGTTCGTGAAGCCGGACAGACAGGTGAACACCGCGAACGTGGCGATCGTCCATTGCAGCACGCGTACGCGTCCGTAACGGTCCGCCAGAATGCCCGCGAGCCAGCCGCCAATCGCCGAGGAAATCAGCGAGCTTGTGGCGATCATGCCGGCCTCGCTTTTCGACATGCCCCACGTCGCGATCAAGGTTGGGATCAGGAACGAGTAGATCATGAAATCGAACGCATCGACCGCGTAACCGCCGAAGCCGGCGTACAGCGTGCGGCGCTCGCGCGTCGTCAGTTCCGTGAACCAGTCGAATGACCGCATTGTGTCTCCTCTGTCGATCAGCGTTCGCGCATCAGCTGTCGAACGGCGTTCCGCATTGGCGCGTTATGCCGGTCCCATGCAGAGCGCTGACTCTGGTGCCATGCAAGATGGTTGCTGTGCTGTCGGGCGCAGTTCGTCGGGCGAACCGCGGATCGGCCGTATTTTACGGCGCGTCCGGGCGTCGAACCAGCGGAGATCAATAAGGTTGTGGGTGCAACAGGAAGGGCAAACCGGTCATTGCAACAGGGCGAGGCCGCGGCGGCGGTTGCTAGCCAAGCGTCAGTCCGCCGTCGACGTGAATCACCTGGCCGGTGATATGCCTGGCCTCGTCCGACAGCAGAAACGCGATCAGCGCCGCGATATCCGCGGGTTCAGCGACGTGGCCCAGCGGTGTCGCTTCGGTGGCGCGGGTCCATGCGGATGCGTTGTCGGCGCTCGGCCCGCGCTCCTTGCGGGTGAACCCGGGCGCGACGCAATTGACGGTCACGCCATGCGGCGCGAGTTCGGCTGCTGCCGTTCTCGCCAGCGATTCGACGGCGGCCTTCGCCGCCGCCGTCGCGGCGAACGGCGCGTCCGCGCGATAGCGATGCGCGACGAACGAACTCACGGCAACGACGCGTCCATGGTTCGACGTCTCGAGCGCAGACGTTGCGCGTTTGACGAGCGCAGCGAACGCGCCGGGCATTGCGGCGAACGCCGCGGCGAGCGCGTCGGCATCGAGCGAGCCGAGCGTCTGCCGTTGTGCGTGGCCCGCGTTTGCGACGAGTTGATCGAGCGCGCCGAACGTTGCGAGCGTCTGGTGCACCGCATGTTCCGCGGCACCGCGTTCGATGAGATCGCCATACACGGTCGCGCAGTTCGCACCGTTCGACGTGCAGTCGGCGGCGACCGCGTCCAGCCGTGCGCGCGACGCTGCATCCGCACCACGCGCATGCAGCATCAACGCAACGCGTGGCGCGGCGATGCGTCGAGCGAGCGCGGCGCCGATGCCGGACCCGGCACCGGTGATCAGCACGACACGGTCGAACGATGCGGTGCTCACGCCGCGGCCCGCTCCAGCGCGCGCTCGACGAGGATCGTCTGCGTGTGGAACGCCTCGAGCGACTTGCGGTGCGCGACGCTGACAATCGCTGTGTCCGGCAGGCGCTCGTTGAGCACGGTGTAGATCAGCGTTTCGTTGTCCGGGTCGAGCGCGCTCGTGGCTTCGTCGAGGAACAGGTAGTCCGGTTTTTGCAGCAGCACGCGCGCGGCCGCAAGTCGCTGCTGTTCACCCGGCGACAGCGTGCGTTCCCAATGCGCGTCTTCCGCGAGACGGTCGGCCAGTTCCGGCAGATTGCACGCCGTGAGCACTTCGCGACAGGCCTCGTCGGTGAACACGGACTCGTCGGACGGATAGGCAAGCGCTGCCTTCAACGTGCCGATCGGCAAATAGGCGCGCTGCGGCACGAACATCAGCTTCGCGCCGGCGGGGGCGTCGATCGTGCCTTCGCCGAACGGCCAGAGGCCGGCGAGCGAACGCATCAACGTGCTCTTGCCCGAACCCGACGGACCCCGCACGAGCCACCGCGACTTCGGTGCGATGTCGAACGAGCCGATGTTTGACAGCGGCGTGCCATCCGGATGCTGCAGTCGCAGGTCGTCGATCGTGAGCGTGCGCGTGTCGGTCATGCGCACGTTAATGCCGCCGTGATAAGTGCCGCCGGATACCGATTCGCGCAGATGCTGGTCGCCCATCACGCGATGGAATTCCCGCAGACGGTTCACGGTAGCGCGCCATTCGGCGAGCGAATCGTAATTGTTGATGAACCACGAGAACGAATCGCTGACGGTGCCGAACGCGCCCGTCACCTGCTGGTACATGCCGAACGTGATGCTCTTCGAGAAGTACTTCGGCGCGGCGGCGATATACGGGAACACGATCGCCAGCTGCGAATAGCTGATCACGACGATGTTGAAGCGTCGCGTGAAGCGCATGATCAGGCGCCAGTTGTCGCGGATGTGTCCGAACACGCCTTTGAGCGCCTGTTCTTCGGCGGGCTCGCCCTGATAGAGGGCAATCTGGTCGGCGTTTTCACGGATGCGGATCAGCGAGAAACGGAAGTCTGCTTCCACGCGCTGTTGCTGATAGTTGATCGATACCAGCGGATGGTTGACCTTATGGGTGACGTACGAACCGATCGCCGCGTAGACCAGCGCGGCCCAGACCATATAGCCTGGAATACTGAACTCGGTGCCGAACAGGTGGAACGCCAGCGCGCCGGACAGATTCCACAGGATGACGATGAACGAGAAGAGCGTGACGGTCGTCGAGAGCAGGCCGAGCGACAGGTTCAGCGTCGCGCTCGCCAGCGCCTGAAGGTCGACGGAAACCCGCTGGTCGGGGTTGTCCGCAAGGCGGTCGCGCTCGATCCGGTAATACGCGCGGTCGCCGAGCCAGTCGTGCAGATATTTCGTGGTGAGCCACTGCCGCCAGCGGAACTCGAGCATCTGCCGGAAGTACGTGCGATACGAACCGAGCAGGATCAGCGCCATGGCGATGACGGTGAACTGCAGCAGCGACGACTTGAAGACGGGGTAGTTGTATTGCTGGATGGCGTCGAAGAAGATGCGCTGCCAGCTGTTGAACCAGACGTTGGCCGCAACCATTGTCATGTTCATCGCGATCACGAGTGCGAGCAGGCCTCGCGCGCGCCATCGGTCCTCGGACACCCAGTATGGCTTGATGAGCCCCCACGCGGTGATATCGGTATCCGCGGAGCCTGTCGGTTTTTCAGTCATAAGCGTCCTTTAAAACGGAATGGCGCTACGCACGGGCACGTCCGGTGACGAAAGGCGCGCACGTTCGCTCTGGGGCCGGATTGTCCCGACCCTGGCTTAACCTGAACTTAAATGATCGAAGGCGCGGCTGGCTGACAGAAGCCCTGCAGGCAGGACCTGTGGTGACGCACCGCGCATCCCCGTTGACGCGCCATTGTGCCAGACCGGTGCCCGTGACCGTATTGATTTGCTGCGGATTTGCCGCCATTGCGGGCGTCCGGCTGGTTTGCGGGTGCCGCGGCTTTTATGGTCTAATGACTTTTGACGAAACAGGGGTGCTTCGCGTGCGGGCTGCATGGGCTTCCATGGAGTTGTGGCGAGGCTGAGAGAGACCCTTCGCACCCGATCCGGGTAATACCGGCGCGGGAAGTTTCCGGAAGTTGTCAATTCTTCCACTCCCCGCCGGGCGCCATCCGTCACTGGATGTGCGTGACGCCCGGCCGGCTCGCCCGCCGGTTTCGTCCTTGGGTACGTGCGCTTTTTGCCGTACGGAAAGGATTCGATGACCGCTCATTCTTCAGTTATTAGTTTCGTGTTCAGCTTCATTCGTGCCTTGATGACTGGCCGCGCGCCGGGAGCGAGGCAATGAAGGCGCGCGCCCGGGAACCCGACTTCGCCGTGATCGGCGGTGGTCTGTGCGGACGCCTCGTCGCGTGGCGGCTGGCCGGCGCCGGACATCGCGTGGCGCTGTACGAGCGCGGCGACGCGGCGGGCACCGGCGCTGCTGCGTGGGTGGCGGCCGCGATGCTCGCGCCGCTCGCCGAAGCTGCCAGCGCCGAGTTGCTGATTACCCGCCTCGGCGAAGCATCGCTTGCTGCGTGGCCGCGCCTGCTGTCCGAATTGCCCGAGCCGGTGTTTTTCCAGCGCAACGGCACGCTCGTCGTCTGGCATCACTCCGATCGTAACGAAGCGCCGCTCTTCGAGCGTCGTGTGCGGGCGAACGCGCCTGCGGAGCTCGTCGAAGGCGGTTTCGTGAAGCTGTCGGGCGCCCAGGTGGGCGAAGCCGAACCTGCGCTGGCCGGCCGCTTCACACAGGGCTGGCTGTTACCGCACGAAGGCCAGCTCGACAACCGTCAGGTGCTGACGGCGCTCGCCGCCGGGCTCGTTGAACGTGGTGTCGAAACGCACTGGAATACCCCTGTCGACGACCACGCGCTGCCGCCCGCGCGCGTGACGATCGATTGCCGCGGGCTGGGCGCGAAGCCCGCATTGCCGACGCTGCGCGGCATTCGCGGCGAAGTGGCGCGGGTTCACGCGCCGGGCATCGCGCTTGCGCGTCCTGTTCGATTGCTGCATCCGCGTTACCCGCTTTACATCGCGCCGAAAGAGAACGATCTGTACGTCATCGGCGCGACGGAAATCGAAGGCGAGGACATGTCGCCCGTGACCGTGCGCTCGGCGCTGGAGTTGTTGAGCGCGGCATTTTCGGTGCATCCGGGGTTCGGCGAGGCGCGCATTCTGGAGCTGAATTCCCAATGCCGGCCGACGTTGCCGGATCACCGCCCGGCGCTCCTGTGGGACGGCGCCAGCATGCTGCGCGTGAACGGCCTGTACCGGCACGGCTATATGATCGCGCCCGAAGTCGCGGACGAAGCCGTGCGCTTCGCCGGTGCGCTGCTCGACGGGCGCATTGCCGATACCGATGCTTTCGAGGACTGGCGTCGCGACGCGCGCTGGACCGAGCTTTTTCACCTGGATACCCGGCAGGCGCTGGTGTGAACGACGCCACGCTGCCACTGACTGAAGCTGAACTCATGGATATACATATCAACCAGAAGCCGCTCTCGCTGCCCGAAGGCGCGACGGTTGCCGACGCGCTGTCTGCCTTCGGCGCGCGCCCGCCCTTCGCGGTGGCGCTGAACGGCGATTTCGTCGCGCGCACGCAGCATGCGGCCCGCGCATTGCAGCCGGGCGACCGGCTTGACATCGTGCAACCGGTAGCAGGCGGCTGAACGGGCGACCCGGCGGTCAGCCTCCATGGCGCCCCCAGAAACACGCCCGACGCACGCGCAATCCGTCAGACGCAAGGACTTCAACATGACTTCGCTTTCCCTCGCTCCCGCACCCGCCGACGCACTCACGCTCTACGGTCAGGCTTTCGCGAGCCGCGTGCTGCTCGGCACGTCGCGCTATCCGTCGCTGCAGTCGCTGTCGGATTCGATCGACGCCGCAAGGCCCGGCATGGTGACCGTCGCGCTGCGCCGGCAGATGAATGAAGGCGGCGGCCAAACCGGTTTCTTCGACCTGCTAAAGCGCCACGGCGTGCCGCTCCTGCCCAACACTGCAGGCTGCCAGACGGTCAGCGAGGCGGTCACGACGGCGCACATGGCGCGCGAAATCTTCGAAACCGACTGGATCAAGCTCGAACTGATCGGCGACGACTACACGCTGCAGCCGGACCCGGTCGGTCTGATTGAAGCCGCCGCGCAGCTGATCAAGGACGGCTTCAAGGTGCTGCCGTACTGCACGGAAGATCTCGTGATCGGCCGTCGACTGCTCGACGCCGGCTGCGAAGCGTTGATGCCGTGGGGCGCGCCGATCGGCACTGGCAAGGGCGTCGTAAATCCGTACGGCCTGCGCGTGCTGCGTGAGCGGCTGCCCGATGTGCCGCTGATCGTCGATGCCGGGCTCGGCGTGCCGTCGCACGCGTGCCAGGTGATGGAGTGGGGCTTCGACGGCGTGCTGCTCAATACGGCGGTTTCGCAGGCGACGCATCCCGAAGCGATGGCGCGCGCGTTCGCGCTCGGCGTCGAAGCAGGGCGCAGCGCGTACGTCGCGGGCCCGATGGCCGAGCGCGAGACGGCGCACGCGAGCACGCCGGTCGTCGGCATGCCGTTCTGGCATCAGGACGGGAGCGCCGCATGACGCAGGCGCTGCCGCTGTCGGGACGGGACCTCTTCTGGCCGCCAGCCGATGAGCTCACCGAAGCGGCCGAGCGCATCCGCGCCCGTCTGGGCGACTGGCCGCCCACGCACGCGCCGTGGCGCCTCTGCCTGACCGCGCCGGACGCGCCGAACGGCGGCGACCTCATCATCGTCGCCGATCTCCAGCATCACGGCGAACATGTCGCGAAATGGCTGGTGCAGGGCGCGGGCGTGATCGAAGCCTCCGACAACGCGGCCACGCTGCACCTTTGCGGCGAGCGTTACCGGCTCGAAGGCCATCTTTCCGACGACTGGATCGCCGCGCTCGCCGCGTTCCTCGATTGCGGATTCGAGCCGCACAACGCGCTGGTGCTCGCGATGGCCTGGCGCGACGGCGACGAAACGGCAAGCGCCGATGCGTGGCCCGTCGAACTGTCGCGTTTTCCGCGCGTGCCGGGTCTGCCGCCGGCGCCGGCGCAGCCATTCCCGCGCTGTCCGGACCGGCTCGGCCTGTATGCCGTGCTGCCGGACGCGAAGTGGGTCGAACGCGTGCTGGGGTTCGGCGTGAAGACCGTCCAGCTGCGCCACAAGGCCGCTGACGCCGGCCTCGCGGGCGACATCGCGCGCAGCGTCGCGGCGGGACGCGAACACGATGCGCAGGTATTCATCAACGATCACTGGCAGGCCGCGCTCGACGCGGGCGCTTACGGTGTCCACCTCGGTCAGGAAGACCTCCACACTGCCGACCTTCAAAAACTGAACGCTGCGGGCATCCGCGTCGGCCTGTCGACGCACGGCTACTACGAGATGCTGGTTGCGCTGCATTTCCGTCCGAGCTATCTCGCGTTCGGCGCGGTATTCGCGACCACGACCAAAACATTGCCGACCGCGCCGCAAGGACTCGCGCGTCTCGCGCGCTACGTGCAGCTGCTGGATGGCGTCGTGCCGCTGGTGGCGATTGGCGGCATCGACGGCCAGGTGCTGCCTGACGTGGTGGCGACGGGCGTGGGCAGCGCCGCGGTGGTGCGCGCCGTCACGGACGCCACGGACCCGGCTGCGGCTGTTTCTGCGCTGCAACACGCCTTTCTGCAATAATTGGGGGATACCCTTATCGGGGACAGGGCACGTCACGGCAGCTTTTTCACGATGGCCCTATAATCCGGCCTTCTGTATCCCCGTAAAAGGACTGTCAGCTTCGTGCCTTCCTCTTCCGAGACCCTCCTCGAGCTTCGCGACGTCGACTTCGGTTATGGCGACCGGCTCGTCCTGTCCGGCCTGAACCTGCGCTTTCAGCGCGGCCAGGTGGTTGCAGTCATGGGCGGCTCGGGGTGCGGCAAGACCACGGTGCTGCGTCTGATCGGCGGCCTCGTGCGTGCGACGCGCGGCCAGGTGCTGTTCCAGGGGCAGGACATCGGCGCGCAGTCGCGCGACGGCCTGTACGCCCTGCGCCGCAAGATGGGCATGCTGTTTCAGTTCGGCGCGCTCTTCACCGACATGTCGGTGTTCGAGAACGTCGCCTTCGCGTTGCGCGAACACACCGATCTGCCCGAAGAACTGGTCCGCGACCTCGTGCTGATGAAGCTCAACGCCGTCGGTCTGCGCGGCGCGCGTGACCTCGCGCCTTCGGAGATTTCGGGCGGCATGGCGCGTCGCGTCGCGCTGGCCCGCGCCATCGCGCTCGATCCGCAACTGATGATGTACGACGAGCCGTTCGCCGGACTCGATCCGATCTCGCTCGGCATCACGGCGAACCTGATCCGCGCGTTGAACAACGCGCTCGGCGCCACGTCGATTCTCGTCACGCACGATGTGCCCGAATCGTTCGCGATCGCCGACTACGTCTATTTCCTCGCCAACGGCGGCGTGCATGCCGAAGGCACACCTGCGGAGCTGCGCGCGTCGACCGATCCGACCGTGCGCCAGTTCATCGACGGCGCGCCCGATGGCCCGTTCAAATTTCACTACCCGAGCACAACGCCCCTTGCGGCGGACTTCGGCATCGGCGGAGGTCAGCCATGATCAGTGCGATTGGGCGCTCGGTAATCGCAGGGCTTGGCACCGCCGGTTACGCGACGCGCATGTTCCTGCGTCTCGTACTCGAATTTTTCCCGCTGTTGCGCCGTCCGCGGCTGGTCACGAAGCAGATTCACTTCGTCGGCAATTATTCGCTGGTGATCATCGGTGTGTCGGGGCTCTTCGTCGGCTTCGTGCTGGGATTGCAGGGCTATTACACGCTGAACCGTTACGGCTCCGAGCAGGCGCTGGGGCTCCTCGTCGCGCTTTCGCTCGTGCGTGAACTCGGGCCGGTGGTGAGCGCATTGCTGTTCGCCGGGCGCGCGGGCACGTCGCTGACCGCGGAGATCGGGCTCATGAAAGCGGGCGAGCAGCTGACCGCGATGGAAATGATGGCGGTCGATCCGCTCAAGGTCGTCATTGCGCCGCGCCTGTGGGCCGGGATCATCGCAATGCCGGTGCTGGCCGCGATTTTCAGCGCGGTCGGCGTGATCGGCGGCTATGTGGTGGGTGTGCTGATGATCGGCGTCGATGCCGGGGCGTTCTGGTCGCAGATGCAGGCTGGCGTGGATGCGTGGCGTGATGTCGGTAATGGCGTGATCAAGAGTATCGTGTTCGGTTTCGCGGTGACGTTCATCGCGCTGTTCCAGGGCTTTGAAGCACAGCCCACGCCGGAAGGCGTTTCCCGCGCGACGACAAAAACTGTCGTGTACGGGTCGCTCGCCGTTCTCGGCCTCGATTTCCTGCTGACTGCACTGATGTTCAGCTAAGACCGCACGGGATGCATCCGCGGGGCGGCGCGCATTCGGCGTGCCGCGCGGACGCGTCGCGCGGCGGCGGATTCTCTTTGGGATGACGATGAAAAAAACTGCTCTCGACTTCTGGGTTGGCCTGTTCGTGGTGCTGGGTTTCGTGGCGTTGCTGTTCCTCGCGCTGAAGGCTGGCAACATGAGCTCGTTTTCGTTTCAGGCGACTTACCCGGTCAAGCTCAAGTTCGACAACATCGGCGGATTGAAGCCGCGTGCGCCGGTGAAGAGCGCGGGCGTGACCGTCGGCCGTGTCGAGTCGATCGGTTTTGACAGCAACGCCTATCAGGCTGTCGTTACGATCGATATCGACCGTCAATACCCGTTTCCGAAAGACACCTCCGCCAAGATCCTGACGTCGGGCCTGCTCGGCGAGCAGTACATCGGGCTGGAGCCGGGCGGCGACAGCGAAATGCTGAAGGCCGGCGACACGATCGCGATGACGCAGTCGGCGATCGTGCTGGAAAACCTGATCGGACAGTTCCTGTATAGCAAGGCGGCGGACTCCGGCGCGTCGAAGGCGGGCTCGTCCGCCGGCGCGGCTGCGGCGCCGTCACCGGCGATGCCGGCCGCCCCGGCTGTTGCGTCACCGGTGCCGGCATCGCCCGCCTCCGGCGCGGCAGGCCAATAAGGAGAATAAAAATGAAGACCATGCGCGCTCGCACGCTCACGCTTGCGCTGACGGCGGCGACGCTGACGGGATGTGCAACCGTCCAGACGCCCACAAAGGAAGACCCGCTGGAAGGCTTCAACCGGACGATCTTCACATTCAACGACAAGGTCGACCAGTACGCGCTGAAACCGGTTGCGCAGGGCTATGTGTACATCACGCCGCAGCCGCTGCGTGACAGCATCACCAACTTCTTCTCGAATATCGGCGATGTGTACACCGCAGCGAACAACCTGCTGCAGCTGAAGATCACGGATGGTGTCGAGGACATCATGCGGATCGTGATCAACACGACCTTCGGCGTGGGCGGCCTGTTCGACGTGGCGACGCTCGCGAAGCTGCCGAAGCACAATCAGGATCTCGGGCTTACGATGGGGCATTACGGCGTGCCGCCGGGTCCGTATCTGGTGCTGCCGCTGTTTGGCCCGAGCACGGTGCGCGATGCGGTCGGCTCGGTGGGTAACTATTATGTGAATCCGCTCTCGTACATTCATCCGGATGGCCTGAGCTGGGCGCTGTACGGTCTGAACATTGTCAGCACGCGCGCCAATCTGCTCGGCGCGAGCGACGTGCTCGAGGGCGCCGCGCTCGACAAGTATTCGTTCGTGCGTAACGCGTACCTGCAACGTCGCCGCTATCTGATTTCGGATGACTCGTCCGCGGCGGCGGGTGCCGGTGTGCCGGATTATGGCGACAGTGCGCCGTTGCCGAAGTACGAGGATGTCGATGAAGGTAGCGCGACGGGGCCGGCAGCCGGTGCTGCGGCCACGCCCGCGCCGGCGAGCGGCGCGACGCCTTCGGGTGTGCCGGCTGCTTCCGGCGGCGCGGCGCTCAATGGCCTTGCGCCGAGCGCAGCGCCTTCCGTGCCCGCATCGGGCGCGGAAGGCGAAAATCAGGGCCCGGGTGGTCCGGAAACCCAGGTGCCGGCTGGGCAGATCGTGCCGCCAAAGCTGAATTTCCCGTCGTTCCGGCTGCGCTGAGTTGTTGTGTTGTGGGAGTCGGGCTCCGTAACACCTGGAAACGACTCTCGCAGTTTCACGATGGATTGCGGATGAACTCGCGTGCTATCGTCAGCTCAAAAGGTTGCCGTAATTTTTAACGCAGGGCTTGAAATGAAAAAATTCTTTCTGATTCCGTTGTTTGCTGCATTCTTTTCGTTCAGTACGGGCGGGTTTGCGCAAACTGTCGATACCAGCTCGCCCGACGGCATGATCAAGACCGCCACCGACCAGGTGATGGACGCCGTGCGCAGCGACAAGTCGATCCAGGCCGGCGACATCGGCCACATCACGAAGCTCGTCAACGAAAAAATCCTGCCATACACGGATTTCCGCCGCACGACGCAACTTGCGATGGGCCGCAACTGGCGCACGGCGACGCCCGAGCAGCAAACGCAGATCGTCGAGCAGTTCAAGATGCTGCTGATCCGCACGTATTCGGGTGCGCTGGCCCAGGTGAAGGACCAGCAGATCCAGTACAAGCCGTTCCGCGCCAATCCTGACGATACCGACGTCGTGGTGCGCTCGGTGGTGATGAACAACGGCCAGCCGATCGAACTCGACTATCGTCTCTACAAGACGCCGCAGGGCTGGCGTGTCTATGACATCAATGTGCTTGGCGCGTGGCTGATCCAGGCGTACCAGCAGCAGTTCAACGAGCAGATCCAGCAGAAGGGCGTGGACGGACTGATCCAGTTCCTCACGCAGCGTAACCAGCAACTGGCCGCGGGCAAGGCGTCGTGAGCGACGTCGTGAACCGCTCGGCGAGCGCTGCTGCTACGGGCCCGACGGCGGGCCTTTCGGCGAGCCGCTTCGAAACCGGCACGACGCTGACCCACGCCAGCGCGAAAGCCGCGCTCGCGGCGGGTCTCGCCCGCATCGCAGGCGGCGCGACCAGCGTCGACTGCGCGCCGCTCGCCCAGTTCGACTCATCCGCGCTTGCCGTGCTGCTCGCATGGCAGCGTGCGGCGAGCGCCCGTGGTACCTCGCTCGACATCATCAATCTGCCGGCTGGTCTCGCCAGTCTCGCGCAAGCGTACGGCGTCGATACCCTCCTGTCCGCGCGACATTGACGCTCAACGCGTCGCCCCCGCTTCTGCGGGGCCAGGTTGGCCGGTCACACTTTGCCCTATAATCAAACGTTTTTTGGGGCTTGCAACCGGCCCCAATTCCCGCATTTCCCCGCATCCCTAGCACCCATACGGCGCCGTTGCCAAAGCGGCGCACAGTCATGCCAGCCATAGAAATTCGTAACGTCAAGAAACGCTACAAGGATCTGCAGGCGCTCAAGGGCGTCAATTTCACAGTCGAAGAAGGTGAGTTTTTCGGACTGCTCGGTCCGAACGGCGCGGGCAAGACAACGCTTATCAGCATCCTCGCGGGCCTCGCGCGTGCCGACGAAGGCAACATCGCGGTGCGCGGCCATGACGTGGTCGACGATTTCCGCGAAGCGCGCCGCGCGCTCGGCGTCGTGCCGCAGGAACTCGTGTTCGATCCGTTCTTCACCGTGCGCGAGACGCTGCGCATCCAGTCCGGCTACTACGGCCTGCGCAATAACGACGCGTGGATCGACGAAGTGATGGCCAACCTCGACCTCACCGAAAAAGCCGACGCCAACATGCGTGCGCTGTCGGGCGGCATGAAGCGGCGCGTCCTCGTTGCGCAGGCGCTCGTGCACCGTCCGCCCGTGATCGTGCTCGACGAGCCGACCGCCGGGGTCGACGTCGAACTGCGCCAGACACTGTGGAAGTTCATCTCGCGTCTGAATCGCGAAGGCCACACGATCGTGCTGACCACGCACTATCTGGAAGAAGCCGAATCGCTGTGCGATCGCATCGCGATGCTGCGTCGCGGTGAAGTCGTCGCGCTCGAACGCACGAGCACGCTGCTGCAGCGCTTCGCCGGCCTGCAGCTTTACGTGCGATTTGCTACAGGCGCGTTGCCGGCCGACCTGTGGCCGCTCGAAGTCGATCCGGGCAACGTGCACGGTCGCCAGCATCTGCTGCGCCTCGCGAGCTATGACGACGTCGAGAAGATTCTCGCGCAGTGCCGCGCGGCAGGCTGCACATTCGAAGAAATCGAGGTCCGCAAGGCGGATCTCGAAGACGTATTTGTTCAGGTGATGAACGGTCCGGAAGTGATCGAGGGGCTGGCATGAGCGGCTATAGCGGATTCAGTACGCTGTTCTACAAGGAAATCCTGCGGTTCTGGAAGGTCGCGTTTCAAACCGTGCTCGCGCCGGTCGTGACCGCGCTGCTGTATCTGACGATCTTCGGCCACGCGCTGCGCGATCACGTTCAGGTGTATCCGGGCGTCGGCTACACGAGCTTTCTGATTCCCGGTCTCGTGATGATGAGTGTGCTGCAGAACGCGTTCGCGAACAGCTCTTCCTCGCTGATCCAGTCGAAGATCACCGGCAATCTCGTGTTCGTGCTGCTGCCGCCGCTCTCGCATGGCGAGATGTTCGGCGCCTACGTGCTGGCGGCGCTCGTGCGTGGCCTCGCGGTCGGCTTCGGCGTGTTTGTCGTGACCGTGTGCTTCATTCCGGTCAGCTTCGTGGCGCCGTTCTACATCGTCGCGTTTGCGCTGCTCGGCGCGGCGATTCTCGCGACGCTTGGCCTGATCGCCGGTATCTGGGCCGAGAAGTTCGACCAGCTCGCGACGTTCCAGAACTTCCTGATCACGCCGCTCACGTTCCTCTCGGGCGTGTTCTACTCGACGCACACGCTGCCGCCGGTATGGCGCGAAGTATCGCGGCTGAATCCTTTTTTCTACATGATCGACGGCTTTCGCTACGGTTTCTTCGGGATGTCGGATATCAATCCGCTCGTGAGCCTCGCGATTGTCAGCGGTTTCTTTGTGGTGCTGGCTGTGCTGGCGTTGCGCATGCTCGCAACCGGCTACAAGCTGCGCCACTGACGAGGAGCATTCCATGTTGCCGACTCCCGAACAGGTCAAGAACTACATCGCCAATGGGCTCGCATGCGAGCATCTCGAAGTCGAAGGCGACGGTCAGCATTTCTTTGCGACGATCGTATCGCCGAGCTTCGAAGGCAAGCGTTTGATCCAGCGCCATCAACTCGTTTATGCGGCGCTCGGCGACCGCATGAAACAGGAAATTCACGCGCTCAGCATGAAGACGCTGACGCCCGCCGAATGGCAAAACGCGTAATCTGGAAAGTCAGTGCGAATTACTCAAGAAACACGCGGCGCCGGTAGCGGCGCCGCCATCATCAACCAGGCAGCTCCGGCACAGGTCCGGGCAGATCAGGAACAGACAGGCATGGACAAACTCGTTATCGTTGGGGGCCAGCGGCTCGCGGGTGAGATCGTTGTCTCCGGTGCAAAGAACGCGGCATTGCCGATCCTGTGCGCAGGCTTGCTGAGCGCCGATCCGGTTCATCTCGACAACGTGCCCGACCTGCAGGACGTGCGCACGATGCTGAAGCTGTTGCGCCAGATGGGCATGCGCACCGAAGAAAGCGGCGGCCGTGTCGCGCTCGACGCATCGAATGTGAATAACCTCGTCGCGCCGTATGAACTCGTGAAGACGATGCGTGCGTCGATTCTCGTGCTCGGGCCGCTCCTCGCGCGTTTCGGCGAAGCAAAGGTGTCGCTGCCGGGCGGCTGCGCCATCGGCGCGCGTCCGGTCGACCAGCACATCAAGGGCCTGCAGGCGATGGGCGCCGAGATCAACATCGAACACGGCTTTATCGAAGCGCGCGCGAAGCGTCTGAAGGGCGCGCGCATCGTCACGGACATGATCACCGTCACCGGCACGGAAAACCTGCTGATGGCCGCCGTGCTCGCCGAAGGCGAAACAGTGATCGAGAACGCGGCGCGCGAGCCGGAAGTGGGCGATCTGGCGCAACTGCTCGTCGCGATGGGCGCGCAGATCGAAGGCATCGGCACGGATCGTCTGGTCATCCAGGGCGTCGAGAAGCTGCACGGCGCGAAGCACACGGTCATTCCGGATCGTATCGAGGCGGGCACGTTCCTGTGCGCGGTCGCGGCGGCGGGCGGCGATGTGGTGCTGCGCCACGTGCGTCCGCTGATTCTCGAAGCCGTGACGGAAAAGCTGCGCGAAGCCGGCGTCACGATCGAGGAAGGCGACGACTGGATGCGCGTGAAGATGAGCCAGCGTCCAAATGCCGTGGGCGTGCGCACGTCGGAGTATCCGGCGTTCCCGACCGACATGCAGGCGCAGTTCATGGCGCTCAACACGATTGCGAACGGCACGTCGCAGGTTGTCGAAACGATCTTCGAGAACCGCTTCATGCACGTGCAGGAACTGAACCGTCTCGGCGCGAACATCACGATCGACGGCAACACGGCGCTCGTGAACGGGGTCGACCAGCTGTCGGGCGCGAAGGTGATGGCGACCGATCTGCGCGCGTCGGCGAGTCTCGTGATCGCGGGCCTGTGCGCCGATGGCGAAACGCTGATCGACCGCATCTATCACCTGGATCGCGGCTACGACCGGATGGAAACCAAGCTGACGGCCGTCGGCGCGAAGGTGAGCCGTATCCACGGGAGCCAGGCATGAGTTCCGTGCCCCAGACGTCTTCGTCGCCGGCGGTGAACGCGCCGCTGACGCTCGCGCTGTCGAAAGGGCGTATCTTCGAAGAAACCGTGCCGTTGCTTGCCGCGGCCGGCATCGAGGTCACCGAAGATCCTGAAACGTCCCGCAAGCTGATCCTGCCGACGAACGATCCGAACGTGCGCGTCATCATCGTGCGCGCCACCGACGTGCCGACGTACGTCGAATACGGCGCCGCCGATTTCGGCGTGGCCGGCAAGGACGTGCTGCTCGAACACGGCGGCAGCGGCCTGTACCAGCCGATCGATCTGGATATCGCGCGTTGCCGGATGTCGGTGGCGGTGAAGGGCGGCTTCGATTACGCGAGCGCCGTGCGCCAGGGCGCGCGTCTGCGCGTGGCCACGAAGTACGTCGAAACGGCGCGCGAGCATTTTGCAGCGAAGGGCGTGCACGTCGACCTGATCAAGCTGTATGGATCGATGGAACTGGCGCCGCTCGTCGGTCTCGCCGATGCGATCGTCGATCTGGTGAGTTCGGGCGGCACGCTGCGCGCGAACAACCTGGTTGAAGTCGAGGAGATCATGCAGATCTCGTCGCGCCTGGTCGTGAATCAGGCGGCGCTGAAGCTCAAGCGCGCGGCACTACGTCCGATTCTCGATGCGTTCGAACGCGCGTCGCGCAGTCATCACGCGGCCGCGTGACGCAGGCGTTCAACCGCAGACGATATATCGCATCACGCAACACATGACTTAACGAGCAACACCGCGCAGCATCTGAAGAACCCGCACGAGCAGTACACGCGCTTTACCGAAACGGATACCCGTATGTCTATCAAGATTCGCAAACTCGATTCCAGCGCCGCCGATTTTCGCAAGGCGCTGCACGCGGTGCTCGCGTTCGAGGCGAGCGAGGACGAAGTGATCGAGCGCTCGGTCGCGCAGATTCTGGCCGACGTGAAGTCGCGCGGCGATGCCGCCGTGCTCGACTACACGAACCGCTTCGACCGGCTCGACGCGAAGAGCGTCGCCGCGCTGGAACTGCCGATGTCGGAACTTGAAGCCGCACTCGAAGGTCTGGAGCCGAAGCGCCGCGCGGCGCTCGAAGCGGCCGCCGCACGGGTGCGCGGGTATCACGAGAAGCAGAAAATCGAATGCGGCAGTCATAGCTGGCAGTACACGGAAGCCGACGGCACCGTGCTAGGACAGAAGGTCACGCCGCTCGACCGCGCGGGCATCTATGTGCCGGGCGGCAAGGCGGCGTATCCGTCGTCGGTGCTGATGAACGCGATTCCGGCGCGCGTCGCCGGCGTGCGCGAGATCGTCATGGTCGTGCCTACGCCGGACGGCGTGAAGAACCCGCTCGTGCTGGCGGCAGCGCTTTTGGGTGGCGTCGATCGTGTGTTTACGATCGGCGGCGCGCAGGCCGTGGCCGCGCTGGCGTACGGCACGCAAACCGTGCCGCCCGTCGACAAGATCTGCGGCCCGGGCAACGCCTATGTCGCTTCGGCGAAGCGTCGCGTGTTCGGCACGGTCGGCATCGACATGATCGCCGGCCCGTCGGAAATCCTCGTGCTGTGCGACGGCACCACCGACCCGCGCTGGGTCGCAATGGACCTGTTCTCGCAGGCCGAACACGACGAACTCGCACAGTCGATCCTGCTGTGTCCGGACGACGCGTTCATCGCGCGCGTGAAGGAAGCGATCGACGAACTGCTGCCCACCATGCCGCGTCAGGACGTGATCCGCGCATCGCTCGAAGGCCGCGGCGCGCTGATCAAGGTGCGCGACATGGCCGAAGCCTGCGCGATCGCGAACGACATTGCACCGGAGCATCTGGAAATCTCCGCGCTCGAGCCGCATCAATGGGGCAAGCTGATCCGTCACGCTGGCGCGATCTTCCTTGGCCGCTACACGAGCGAAAGCCTCGGCGACTACTGCGCGGGGCCGAATCACGTGCTCCCTACGTCTCGTACCGCACGGTTCTCGTCGCCGCTCGGCGTCTATGATTTCTTCAAGCGGTCGAGCGTGATCGAGGTCAGTGCGGAAGGCGCGCAGACCTTGGGCGAGATCGCGGCGGAACTGGCATACGGCGAGGGCCTTCCAGCCCATGCGCGTAGTGCCGAGTACCGGATGAGACATAACGGCTGAGCGCACCACCGCGTAGCAACGCAACCCACGCGGGTACCACAAGAAGAATACTGGCCAACCAGGGCGGCGCATGCCGCCCGTGTACGGCTGGCGCGCCGTGCGCCAGCCCACCCCACCATGACGACACCACAAGACATCATTCGCCGCGACGTGCTCGCGATGACGAGCTATCCCGTGCCCGACGCCACCGGCTTCATCAAGCTGGACGCGATGGAAAACCCGTTTTCGCTGCCGCCCGTGCTGGCCGCGCACCTCGGTGAACACCTGGCTGGCGTCGCGCTGAACCGTTACCCGGCGCCGCGTCCGGAAGCGCTGATCGAAAAGATCAAGCGCGCGATGGGCGCGCCCGCTGCGTGCGACGTGCTGCTCGGCAATGGCTCGGACGAGATCATCAGCATGATCTCGATGGCGTGCGCGAAGCCGGGCGCGAAAGTGCTCGCGCCGGTGCCGGGATTCGTCATGTACCAGATGTCGGCGAAGCTGGCACATCTTGAGTTCGTGGGCGTGCCGCTGAAACCCGATATGACGCTCGATGCCGACGCGATGATTGCCGCAATCGCCGAACATCAGCCGGCCATCGTCTATCTGGCCTACCCGAACAACCCGACCGGGACGCTCTACGACGACGCCGACATGGAGCGCATCATCGCGGCGGCGAACAAAAGCCTCGTGGTGATCGACGAGGCGTATCAGCCGTTCGCGCAGCAAAGCTGGCTGCCGCGCGCCGACCAGTTCGACAACGTCGTCGTCATGCGGACGGTGTCGAAGCTCGGCCTCGCCGGTATCCGGCTCGGTTATCTGGCCGGCCGCTCCACGTGGCTGAACGAAATCGACAAGGTGCGCCCGCCGTACAACGTGAATGTGCTGACGCAGGCGGCCGCGAGCTTTCTGCTGGACCACATCGACGTGCTCGATTCACAGGCCGCCGAACTGCGCGCGCAGCGCACGAAACTGGCCGAAGCCGTAGCCGCGCTGCCGGGCGCCGAGGTGTTCCCGAGCGCCGGCAATTTCCTGCTGGTGCGTGTCCCGGACGCGTCAATCCTGTTCGAGACGCTGCTGACGGCGCGGGTATTGATCAAAAACGTGAGTAAAATGCACCCATTGCTGGCCAATTGTGTGCGTTTGACGGTCGGATCGGCCGAAGAAAACGCGCAGTTGCTCGCCGCATTGAAGCTCGTGCTGCATTGACCGCCAGCGTCCAGCGCACGCATTTTCAGCATCCATTTTTCTAGCTCGATTCAAGGAATTCCCATGCGCCAGGCGGAAGTCGTTCGCAACACCAGCGAAACGCAGATCCGTGTGAAGATCAATCTGGACGGCACCGGCGTGCAGAAGCTCGCCACCGGCGTCCCGTTTCTCGACCACATGCTCGACCAGATCGCGCGGCATGGGTTGTTCGATCTCGACATCGAGGCGCATGGCGACCTGCATATCGACGACCATCACACGGTCGAAGACACCGGCATCACGCTCGGCCAGGCCGTCGCGAAGGCCATCGGCGACCGCAAGGGCATTCGCCGTTACGGCCATGCGTATGTGCCGCTCGACGAAGCGCTGTCGCGCGTCGTGATCGACTTTTCCGGTCGTCCGGGTCTCGAATTCCACGTGCCGTTCACGCGTGCGCGCATCGGCACGTTCGATGTCGATCTTTCCATCGAATTCTTCCGCGGCTTCGTGAACCACGCAGGCGTGACGCTTCATATCGACAACCTCCGCGGCCTGAACGCCCATCACCAGATGGAAACCGTGTTCAAGGCTTTCGGCCGGGCGCTGCGAATGGCCGTCGAGATGGACGAACGCGCGGCGGGGCAGATTCCGTCGACCAAGGGAAGTCTGTAAAGACACACCGGACCGGCGGCGCTCTCATGCGCGCCGGCTAGCGATGGATATCATCAAGTCGTTTATTTCGCTGCTGGCGCTGATCAATCCGGTCGGCGCCATCCCGTTCTTTCTGAGCCTCACGTCGCAACAGTCGGACGCCGAGCGGCGCCGCACAATTCGTATCGCATCGGTTTCGGTGTTCTGCGTGATCGGCGTGACGACGATGCTCGGCCAGCAGATCATCAGCTTCTTCGGCATTTCGGTGGGTTCGCTCGAAGTGGGCGGCGGCATCATCATGCTGCTGATGGCGATCAACATGCTGAACGCGCAGATCGGCAACAGCCGCTCGACGCCGGAAGAACGCCACGAAGCCGAGCTGAAGGACAACATCGCGGTCGTGCCGCTGGCGATTCCCCTGCTGACGGGGCCCGGTGCGATCAGCACGGTCATCGTCTATTCGGCCAGTTCACATCACTGGTACGACCGGGTTAGTCTTGTGGCTATCGGCGCGGTGCTCGCGGCGATCTGTTTCTTTTCGCTGCGGCTGGCTGAACCGATCGCCCGCTGGGTGGGTCGCACGGGTATCAATATCGGCACGCGGCTGATGGGTTTGATGTTGTCGGCACTGGCGGTGGAATTCATCGTCGACGGATTAAAGGCATTACTGCCGAACTTGAGATGAAGACTTCAATTGCAATTGTGGATTACGGCATGGGCAACCTGCGCTCAGTGGCGCAGGCGCTGAAGAAAGCCGCGCCCGAAGCGGACGTCGCGATCGTCGAACGGCCGGAAGCAATCCGTTCGGCCGACCGCGTCGTGCTGCCAGGCCAGGGCGCGATGCGTGACTGCATGCGCTCGCTCGGCGAATCCGGCTTGCAGGAAGCCGTGATCGAGGCGTCGCGCTCGAAGCCGCTGATGGGCGTGTGCGTCGGCGAACAGATGCTGTTCGACTGGAGCGCCGAGGGCGACACGCGCGGGCTTGGGCTGATGCCGGGCAAGGTCGTGCGCTTCGAGCTGGACGGCCAGCTGCAGGACGACGGCTCGCGCTTCAAGGTGCCGCAGATGGGCTGGAACCGCGTACGTCAGGCGCAGCCGCATCCGCTGTGGGACGGCGTGCCGGACAACAGCTTCTTCTACTTCGTGCACAGCTATTACGTGGTGCCGGACGATGCTGCACATACGTCGGGCGAAACCGTGTACGGTGTGCCTTTTACGTCGGCGGTGGCGCGGGACAACATTTTCGCGACCCAGTTTCACCCGGAAAAGAGTGCCGACACGGGCCTGCGCGTGTATCGCAACTTCGTGCACTGGAGCCCGTGAACGTGCTCTGGCTTCCCGGCCGTCCATGGCGCCTTACCCGCCGCGGACGTCACGGCATCGCGGGCACCCCGCTCAATGCCAGCAAGGGTGCCGAAAGACTTGTACTAAACTAGCGAGACGGCGCTGGTGCGGGCTTCCTGTCCGCGGGCCCGCGCCGACATTCCACTTCTTCCCAGACAACACCCGATTGCTATGCTGCTGATTCCGGCCATCGACCTGAAAGACGGTCAGTGTGTACGCCTCAAACAAGGCGATATGGACCAGGCGACGATTTTCTCCGAGGAGCCGGCGGCGATGGCCCGACATTGGGTCGACCGCGGCGCACGGCGCCTGCATCTCGTCGATCTGAACGGCGCGTTCGCCGGCAAGCCGCGAAACGAAGACGCGATCCGCGCGATCATCGAGGAAGTCGGCGGCGAGATTCCCGTCCAGCTGGGCGGCGGTATCCGCGACCTGAACACGATCGAACGCTATCTCGACGATGGTCTGTCGTACGTCATCATCGGCACGGCGGCGGTGAAGAACCCGGGCTTTCTGCAGGACGCCTGTACAGCGTTCGGCGGCCACATCATCGTCGGGCTGGACGCGAAAGACGGCAAGGTCGCCACCGACGGCTGGAGCAAGCTGACCGGCCACGAAGTCGTGGATCTGGGCCGCAAGTTCGAAGATTACGGCTGCGAATCGATCATTTACACCGACATCGGCCGCGACGGCATGCTTCAGGGCATCAACATCGAAGCGACGGTGCGCCTCGCGCGTGCGGTAAAGATTCCGGTGATCGCGAGCGGTGGTCTGTCGAACCTCACCGATATCGAATCGCTGTGCGAAGTCGAAGACGAGGGTATCGAAGGGGTGATCTGCGGGCGCGCGATCTATTCTGGCGACCTCGATTTCGCGGCCGCGCAGACGCTCGCGGACCGGCTGCGCGAATCCGACGATGCCTGAAACGCGGCGCGTCTTCCGTGCGCCGCTGCCGGTGCGGAGGCCGAATATGCCGCCGCGAGATCCGGCAACGGGGCACCCAGCCGCTCGGGGCGAGCGGCTTCATCAGCGGCACTGGCAAGAATTTGCACGATCATGGCTCTAGCTAAACGCATCATCCCCTGTCTCGACGTCACGGCTGGACGCGTGGTCAAAGGCGTCAACTTCGTCGAACTGCGCGATGCGGGCGATCCCGTCGAAATCGCGCGTCGCTACGACGATCAGGGCGCCGACGAACTCACCTTCCTCGACATCACCGCGACCTCCGACCAGCGCGACCTGATCCTGCCGATCATCGAGGCGGTTGCGTCGCAGGTGTTCATCCCGCTGACGGTCGGCGGCGGCGTGCGCGCGGTCGAAGATGTGCGGCGGCTCCTTAACGCGGGCGCGGACAAGATCAGCATGAACTCGTCGGCGGTCGCGAACCCGCAGCTCGTGCGCGACGCGACGGACAAATACGGCTCGCAGTGCATCGTCGTCGCGATCGACGCGAAGCGCGTCTCACTGGAAGGCGAGGCGCCGCGCTGGGAAGTGTTCACACACGGCGGACGCAAGGCCACCGGGCTCGACGCGATTGAATGGGCGCGCAAGATGGCCGAACTCGGCGCGGGCGAGATCCTGCTGACCAGCATGGACCGCGACGGCACGAAAAGCGGCTTCGACCTGGCGCTCACGCGCGCGGTATCGGACGCGGTGCCGGTTTCGGTGATCGCTTCGGGCGGCGTCGGTTCGCTGCAGCATCTGGCCGACGGCATCACGGATGGCCATGCGGACGCCGTGCTGGCCGCCAGCATCTTCCATTATGGCGAACATACTGTCGGCGAAGCCAAGCGCTTCATGGCCGATCAGGGCATTTCGGTGAGGTTGACGTGAACGCGTCCGCAGAAAACTGGCTGGATAAAGTCAAATGGGACGCGAACGGCCTCGTGCCGGTCATCGCCCAGGAAGCCACGACGAACGACGTGCTGATGTTCGCGTGGATGAACCGCGAGGCGCTCGCCAAAACCATCGAACTGGGCCGCGCCGTGTATTTCTCGCGCTCGCGCCAGCGTCTGTGGTTCAAGGGTGAGGAGTCAGGGCACGTCCAGAACGTGCACGAAGTGCGGCTCGACTGCGACGAAGACGTCGTGCTGCTGAAGGTCGAGCAGGTGTCGGGCATCGCGTGCCACACCGGCCGCCATTCGTGCTTTTTCCAGAAATTCGAAGGCTCGGCTGACGAGGGCGAGTGGGTTGCCGTCGAACCGGTGCTGAAAGATCCCGAACACATCTACAAATGACGCAATCCACGCAATCCCCCACGACGACCGATACGCTGCTGCGCCTCGCTGCCATCATCGACAGCCGCAAGGGCGGCGACCCGGACACGTCGTACGTCTCGCGCCTGTTCGACAAGGGCGATGACGCGGTGCTGAAGAAAATCGGCGAGGAAGCGACCGAGGTCGTGCTCGCCGCCAAGGACACACGGCACGGCGGCGCGCCGAAGGCGCTCGTCGGCGAAGTGGCCGATCTGTGGTTTCATTGTCTCGTGATGCTGTCGCATTTCGATCTGAGCCCGGCGGATGTGCTCGCTGAACTCGAGCGTCGCGAAGGCACCTCGGGTATCGAGGAAAAAGCACTGCGGAAAAGCCGCGAGCGCGAGCAGAACGGCGACTAGGACGGCAGGATCCGCAGCCAGGGATCGTAGTCAGACCCGCAGCACGCGGCCGGCATGTGCCGGCGCTGGCCAGTTGGACTGAGAAGGAGACGCAGAGATGGAACAGTCGCAGGGCGGATATCCGCCTCCGTCTTACCAGAGAGCAACCGAAATCGATCGCCAGCGGAGCCTCCGTACACTCACGCATATCCTGTACGGCCTCTACGCAATCTACTGGCTGACCGGCGGGCTCACCGCGCTGATCGCGATCATCATCAACTATGTGAAACGGTCCGACGTGGCCGGCACGCCCTTCGAAGCTCACTTCGACTGGCAGATTCGCACTTTCTGGTGGGGCGTGCTCGGTCATGTGATCGGCGTGGCGCTTTTCATCGTGCTGATCGGCGTGCCGATCCTGTGGGCTGTCGCCATCTGGATGTTGTACCGTATTATCAAAGGCTGGCTGTATCTGTACGACAGCAAGCCATTGACGAATCCGCGCGCGTGGTTCTGACCGTATCCGTCCTTAAGGCCACCCGCGTCAGCGTTTCATAGAGACCATGAGCCACGACACTTCTAGTTGCCTCTTCTGCAAGATCGCCGCTGGCGATATTCCCTCGACCAAAGTGTATGAGGACGACGAATTCGTCGCGTTTCGCGACATCCGTCCGGCGGCCGAAACGCATGTGCTCGTCATTCCCCGCAAGCACATCGATACGTTGTCGAACTGCACGGAGGACGACTCGGCCCTGCTTGGTAGAATGCTTGTTCTGGTCGCGCGGCTTGCCGACAAGCTGGGGGTCGCGTACACCGGCGGCGAAACCGGTTTTCGCACGGTGATCAATACCGGCCCCGGCGGCGGACAGGAGGTGTATCACCTGCATGCGCACATTCTGGCTGGGCCGCGCCCCTGGCAACGCATGGGGTGAACGCGCCGCCAGGCCACAATCGCGCTTCGCGGCGGGATTTTGGCCGCGCACAATGGCGGGCGGGCTAAAGTGGTGCTCAACATGCCGGAATGTAATAACGCGGACGTGTTGATCCATTCATAATGAGGCGCAGCGTGCTGCCAGCGGTTTTCGGCGGTATCGTAGACATGGGGCGCGAGCGCTTCGAATCATGCCGTAAGGCAGACGGTGTTCGCCGCGGATGAGCGTACAGAAGCGGCGACGGGGTTAAGGAGAGTTTTCATGGGTTCGTTGAGTATTTGGCACTGGCTGATCGTGTTGCTGATTGTGGCGCTGGTGTTTGGCACGAAGAAACTGCGCAACATTGGTACCGATCTGGGCGGCGCGGTGAAGGGTTTCAAGGAAGGCATGAAGGAAGCCGAAACGCCCGCCGATGCGCAGGCACGCGAACTGCCGCGTACGGGCACCGTCGATGTCGACGCCAAGGAAAAAGCGCCGCATTCCGGCGACTCCCGCTAAAAACGCGGCAGCCCCGCACTGACGGAAAGCTCATCCCATGCTGGACCTCGGTCTAACCAAGATGGCGCTGATCGGCGTCGTCGCACTGGTCGTGCTCGGGCCGGAACGCCTGCCGCGTGTCGCACGCACGGCGGGCGCGCTGTTCGGGCGCGCGCAGCGTTACATCAATGACGTGAAGTCCGAAGTCACGCGCGAGATCGAACTGGACGAACTGCGTCGCATGAAGACGGAGTTCGAATCGGCTGCCAGCAACGTCGAGACCACCATTCACGACAATCTGCGCAAGCACGAATCCGAACTGAACGACGCGTGGAACGCCGGCACGTCGGTGTCGCCGAGCATCGCCGGCGGCGCGTCGGAGTACGACGCGGCTTCCGCCGGTAACAGCTCGTGGCGCAGCACGATCACTTCCAGCCCGAAACGCAAGAACTGGCGCGTCAAGCAGTCGGCGGCGCCGACGTGGTACAAGCGCGCCACCTTGCGCCGCACACGCGTGCAGTCGGGCGCGGCGCGCGTCGCGCGGCACACGCCGGTGAGCCTGCGTCGTCCGACCCGCTTCTTCTGATGTTCCCAGCGAAACACTTCAACAGAGGGCCGGCGTGAGCGACCCCCAGCAAAACCAGGGCGAAGCCCCTGAAGAAACCTTCATCTCGCATCTCGTCGAATTACGCGATCGCATCATCCGGGCGGGCATCTCGGTCATCGTCGTCTTTCTCGGGCTGGTCTACTGGGCGCCGGATATCTTCCGGCTGCTCGCGCGTCCGCTGATGCAGAACCTGCCGAAGGACGGCAAGATGATCGTCACCGACGTCACCGGCTCGTTCTTCGTGCCGATGAAGGTGACGATGCTCGTCGCGCTGGTGATCGCGCTGCCGGTCGTGCTGTACCAGATCTGGGCGTTCGTCGCGCCGGGGCTGTATCAGCACGAGAAGAAGCTGGTGATGCCGCTCGTCGGCAGCAGCTATGCGCTCTTTCTGTGCGGGATGGCGTTTGCGTACTTCGTCGTGTTTCCGACGATTTTCCGCGTGATGGCGCACTACAACGCGCCGCTCGGCGCCGAAATGACCACGGACATCGACAACTACCTGAGCTTCGTGCTGACGATGTTTATCGCGTTCGGCGTGACGTTCGAGGTGCCGATTGTCGTGGTGCTGCTCGTGCGGATGGGCATTCTGTCGATCAAGAAGCTGAAGGAAATCCGTCCGTATGTGATCGTCGGCGCGTTTGTGGTTTCGGCGGTCGTGACGCCGCCAGACGTGTTTTCGCAGCTGATCCTCGCGATTCCGCTGATCGTCCTGTACGAAGCCGGGATCATCGCGGCGCGGTTGATCGTCGGCAAGCAGACGGTCGCGAAGGAAGAGGAAGGCTCGCCGACGAGCTGATCCAGTTGGTCCAGGGCGCCAGCGCGGCGTTGGCTGAAAAGCAAAAGGGCAACTAGCGGTTGCCCTTTTGCTTTGGTCGGTCTGAATTGAACGGCCGCGAGGGTCATGGCCGTTTATCGCCGCTCAACCGCCATCGTCGCCCTGATCGTCGCCTTCTTCGGCGGGCTGCTTTGGTGGAGGGGGGCGCTTGCCGATCATCACGTCGACATCCAGCTCCCTGTTCTTGCGCACGAGATGGACCTTCGCGTTCGTCCCCGGCTTGATCTGCGCGATGACGTTCAGAAGGCGCGTGGTGTCCGTGATGTCCTCGCCGTTCACGCTTTGCAGGATGTCGCCTGGCTTGATGCCGGCCTTGTCGGCGGGGCCGCCCTGCAGCACGCCCGCGACGATCGCGCCCGATTTTTGCTGCAACCCGAACGATTCCGCAATTTCCGGCGTGACGTCCTGCGGTTCGACGCCGATCCAGCCGCGCGTCACCGAACCCGTCGTGATGATGCTTTCCAGCACGCTGCGCGCCGTCGAAACCGGAATCGCGAAGCCAATGCCGAGCGAGCCGCCCGAGCGCGAATAAATGGCTGTATTGATGCCCAGCAGGTTGCCGTTCACATCGACCAGCGCGCCGCCCGAGTTACCCGGGTTGATCGCGGCATCGGTCTGGATGAAGTTTTCGAACGTGTTGATACCGAGGTGATTGCGCCCAAGCGCGCTGACGATGCCCATTGTGACCGTCTGGCCAACGCCGAACGGGTTGCCGATCGCGAGCACCACGTCGCCCACACGCGTCTGGTCCATGCGGCCGAGCGTGATCGTCGGCAGGTTGGTCATGTTGACCTTCAGCACGGCCAGATCCGTCTCCGGATCGACGCCGATCACCTTGGCGTTCGTCGTGCGGCCGTCGGCGAGCGCAATTTCAATCTGATCCGCGCCGTCCACGACGTGCTGGTTCGTTAGAATGTAACCTTCCGAACTCACGATGACACCCGAGCCAAGATTGGCCGCGGGTTGTTCCTGCTGCTTGCGGTTGTTGTTCCTGTCGCCGAAGAAGTAGCGAAAGAGTGGATCTTTCGCGCGCGGGTCGGGGGGAAGCGAGCCGTCCTTGCTGGAGAACACGTTGACGACCGCCGGCATGGCCTTGTGCGCCGCATCGGCGTACGAAGCCTGCGCGGGGCCGCTGCCCCCGCCGATGCCTGGCGCCACTTCACGCAGGGCGACGATCGGTTCGGCGAGCTGCTTGCCGAACTGTCCCTGGCGCTGCAGCCATTGCGGCTTGAGTGTCGCAATGATGAACATCAGCGCCAGCAGTACCGTCACCGCCTGGGCGAAGAACAGCCAAAAGCGTCTAAGCATCTGAAGATATTAGAGGTTTATATGGATCGGATCGAACTGGAATTGTACTTGAACAATCTTCTGCAAACCGCGAGGTTCAAGGACTATTGCCCTAATGGCCTACAGGTTGAAGGGCGCCGCCGCGTAAAAAAGATCGCGACCGGTGTGACCGCCTCGGCGGCCTTTCTGGAGGCGGCAATCGAGTGGGGCGCGGATGCCGTTTTCGTCCATCACGGCTACTTCTGGCGCAATGAAGCGCCACAGATTACCGGTCGCAAACACGGCCGCATCAAGCTGCTGATCCAGAACGACCTGAACCTGTTCGCCTACCATCTGCCGCTCGACGATCACCCGGATTTCGGCAATAACGCGCAGTTGGGCGCAAAAATGGGCTGGATCCCCGACGAAGCCCGTTTCGGCGACTCGAACCTCGGCTGGCTGAGCACGCTGCCGACGCCAGTCACGCTCGCGCACTTCACCGCGCAGGTCGAGCAGACGCTGGGCCGCACGCCGCTCGTGCTGGGTGACCCGGACCGCGAATTGCGCCGCGTCGCGTGGTGCACGGGCGCCGCGCAAAGCTACTTCGACGCCGCGATCGAGGCCGGCGCGGACGTCTTCCTCACCGGCGAGATCTCGGAATCGACCACCCACGCGGCCGCCGAGAGTGGCGTCGCGTTCCTCGCCGCGGGCCATCACGCCACTGAGCGCTTCGGCGTCCAGGCCATCGGCGCGCATCTGTCGGAGACGTTCGATCTCGAACATCTCTTTATCGATATCCATAATCCGGTCTGATTTTTGGCTAATTAGTGAACAAAAAGGCTGGATAACGGAGGGAACGCTTAAGAAACCGCATAAAAATGTTTGCGATTCGTGCGGGAATACCCTGATTTATCAAAGACTTCGCACGCTTTTTGGTATTCGGCCCTTGTAAATGCCGACTCCATTCGAGCAAACTAGCGGCGGTAGAACTGGCTTGACGGAAAAATCCAACTCAGAAGTGGGGCGTGTGATGCGAGACAAGGAAGATGAACGCGTCGACGGCAGCCGTCGTACCTGGCTGATTGCGACGACCGTAGCAGGTGGTGTAGGAGGAGTTGCCACTGTAGTGCCCTTTGTTAGTTCGTTTGCACCATCTGAAAAGGCCAAGGCAGCAGGCGCCCCGGTCGAAGTCGATATCAGCAACCTGAAGCCCGGCGACATGATGACCGTGGCATGGCGTGGCAAACCGGTATGGATCATCAACCGCACCGACAAGATGCTCGCCGACGTCAAGAAAGCGGATCAGGAAGTCGCTGATCCGGACAGCAAAAAACCCTTCACGATGCCGGAGCCGGATTACTGCAAAAACGAATACCGCTCCCGCGCCGATCGCAAGAACATCTTCGTCGCCGTTGCCGTGTGCACCCATCTGGGCTGCACGCCGACGCCGCGCTTCCAGGAGGGCGCGCAGCCCAATCTTCCCGACGACTGGCCAGGCGGCTTCCTGTGCCCGTGCCACGGCTCGACCTATGACATGGCCGGCCGCGTCTTCAAGAACAAACCGGCTCCGCAGAACCTCGACATTCCGCCTTATATGTTCACGGGCAACACGCTCCTGATCGGTAAGGACGAGAAAGGAGAAGCGTAAAAATGGCGATCGAAAAAGAAGTAGAGACGACCGGGCTGGTCGGCTGGATCGACCGCCGTTTTCCGATGACCTCGACGTGGAAGCAGCACGTCTCCGAGTACTACGCACCGAAGAACTTCAACTTCTGGTACTTCTTCGGCTCGCTCGCGCTGCTCGTGCTGGTGAACCAGATCGTCACCGGCATTTTCCTCACGATGAACTACAAGCCCGACGCAACGCTCGCGTTCGCTTCGGTCGAGTACATCATGCGCGAGGTGCCGTGGGGCTGGCTGATCCGCTATATGCACTCGACGGGCGCGTCGATGTTCTTCGTCGTCGTGTATCTGCACATGTTTCGCGGGCTGCTGTACGGCTCGTACCGCAAGCCGCGCGAACTGGTGTGGATCTTCGGCTGCGCGATTTTCCTGTGCCTGATGGCCGAGGCCTTTTTCGGCTACCTGCTGCCGTGGGGCCAGATGTCGTTCTGGGGCGCGCAGGTGATCGTCAACCTGTTTTCGGCGATTCCGTTTATCGGGCCGGATCTCTCGCTGTGGATTCGCGGCGACTACGTGGTGTCCGACGTCACGCTGAACCGCTTCTTCGCGTTTCACGTGATCGCGATTCCGCTCGTGCTGCTCGGGCTCGTGGTCGCTCACCTCGTGGCGCTGCACGAAGTGGGCTCGAACAACCCGGACGGCATCGAGATCAAGGCGAAAAAGGACGCGAACGGCGTCCCGCTCGACGGCATCCCGTTTCATCCGTATTACTCGGTCCACGATTTTCTGGGCGTCGCCGTGTTTCTGTTAATCTTCGCCGCGATCATCTTTTTCGCGCCGGAAATGGGCGGGTACTTCCTCGAGGCGAATAACTTCGTCCCGGCGAACCCGCTGCAGACGCCGCCCGAAATTGCGCCGGTCTGGTACTTCACCGCGTTCTACGCGATGCTGCGTGCCACGACCGATCCGTTCAAGATCGTCCTGATGGTCGTGATCGCGTTGCTGGGCCTGCTTGCGCTGGTGCGTGCGCGCGGCAAGTGGAAGCTCGGCCTGCCGGTGCTCGCCGTGCTGGTGATTCTGGCGATGGCGTTCACCGAATCGAAGTTCTGGGGTGTCGTCGTGATGGGAACGGCGGTGGTGTCGCTGTTCTTCCTGCCGTGGCTCGACCAGTCGCCGGTGAAGTCGATCCGCTACCGGCCGTTCTTCCACAAGGTGTTCTACGGGATCTTCGTGCTGGCGTTCCTGACGCTGGGATTCCTCGGGACGAAGCCGCCGTCGCCTGCGTCGACGCTGATCGCGCAGATCTGTGCACTGGTTTACTTTGCGTTCTTCCTCGGCATGCCGTTCTGGACACGGCTCGGACGGTTCAAACAACCGCCCGAACGGGTCCGGTTCAAGCCTCACTAACGCGCGCCAGGAGAACCCACAATGAAAAAACTGCTTTCGACGCTCGCGCTCTTCGGCGCCGCTTCGACCATGGCTTTCGCGCTGATGGTGAGTCCGGCGCACGCGGACGAGAATTTCCCGCTCGACCGCGCGCCCGATAACGCGGACAATTTCGCCTCCCTGCAGCATGGCGCGCAATTGTTTGTAAACTATTGCCTGAATTGCCATAGTGCGAACCTGATGCGATACAACCGCCTGCAGGATCTGGGCATTTCGCAGAAGGAAATCGAGAAGAACCTGTTGTTCACGACCGACAAGGTCGGTAACACGATGTCTGTGGCGATGCGGCCTGACGACGCGAAGGCGTGGTTTGGGGCGCAGCCGCCGGATCTGTCGGTGGAAGCGCGGGCGCGCAACAAGGACTGGCTGTATACGTACCTGCGCAGTTTTTACCGCGATGACACACGGCCGACAGGCTGGAACAATATGGTGTATGACAACGTGAGCATGCCGCACGTGTTGTGGCAGCTTCAGGGCCAGCGAACCGCGAAGTTCGAGGACGACACTGACGAAAGGACGGGCGAAAAGATCCGCAAGTTTGTCGGCTACCAGCAGGTCACGCCGGGAACGATGTCTCCAGTAGATTATGATTCTGCTGTTGCCGACCTCGTGTCGTACCTGTCGTGGATGTCCGAACCCGCGCAGCAGACGCGCAAGCGCCTCGGCGTATGGGTGCTGATGTTCCTCGGCATCCTGAGCTTTTTCGCCTGGCGATTGAACGCCGCGTACTGGAAAGATATCAAATAATCACGCCCTGACCGGCGTGGGGCCGGCGCAAGGAAAAACCGCGAGGCGGTTTTTCCGCGCTGGCCCTTCAGCTTTTTGAGGAAATGTAAACATGATGGTTCTGTACTCTGGCACGACTTGTCCCTTCTCCCAGCGCTGCCGGCTGGTGTTGTTCGAAAAGGGCATGGACTTCGAGATTCGCGACGTCGACCTGTTCAACAAGCCGGAAGACATCGCGGTGATGAATCCGTATGGTCAGGTGCCGATCCTCGTCGAACGGGACCTGATTCTGTACGAATCGAACATCATCAACGAGTACATCGACGAACGCTTCCCGCACCCGCAGCTGATGCCGGCTGATCCGGTGCAACGTGCGCGCGCGCGTCTGTTCCTGCTCAACTTCGAGAAGGAGCTGTTCGTGCATGTCGGCACGCTGGAAAACGAAAAGGGCAAGGCCGCCGAGAAGAATCACGAAAAGGCGCGTATCGCGATTCGTGACCGTTTGACGCAACTCGCGCCGATCTTCCTGAAGAACAAGTACATGCTCGGCGAGGAGTTCTCGATGCTCGATGTGGCGATCGCGCCGCTGCTGTGGCGTCTGGATCACTATGGCATCGAACTGTCGAAGAACGCCGCACCGCTGATGAAGTACGCCGAACGCATTTTCAGCCGTCCGGCCTATATCGAAGCGCTGACGCCTTCGGAAAAGGTGATGCGTCGTTGAGTCTGGCTCCAGGGTGAAAGCGTCGTGGTGTCGTGCTGATTGCGCGGCGTCTTTCATCCGGTACGAGGAATGTTGATGCAAGAGATTTCCACGAAGCCTTACCTGCTGCGCGCGTTGTACGAATGGTGCACGGATAACGGCTACACGCCGCACATCGCTGTACGGGTAGATAACCAGACACGCGTGCCGCGCCAGTTCGTGCGCGACAACGAAATCGTGCTGAACATCAGTTTCGAGGCCACGAGCCAGCTGCAGATGGGCAATGAACTCGTCGAGTTCAACGCGCGTTTTTCGGGGAAGTCGCACCGGATCGAAGTGCCGGTCGCGAACGTCCTTGCGATCTATGCGCGCGAGAACGGGCAGGGCATGGCGTTCCCGGTCGATTCCCCGGGTGGCGAAGCGGCGGATTCCAGCGAAGAAGATGACGCGGGATCGGCAGTCGATGCACCTGTGACGATCGGCGGCGGTGCGCCGGCGGCGGTTCCGGCCGGTTTGCAGGACGCTGCTGCGGCGCAAAAGTCCGACGACGCGGTCGATTCACCGAAACCAGACGACGACGGATCAAAAGGTGGCGGAAGAGGTCACCTCAAGGTCGTGAAATGAAGTAAAATCGCCGTCCGATGCCCCCTTAGCTCATTTGGTAGAGCACTTGACTTGTAATCATGAGGTGGTCTGTTCGAATCAGACAGGGGGCACCAGTAATATCAAGGGGTTACAGCGTTTTCGCTTGTAACCCCTTTTCGTTTCTGGCTTCCGTGTAACCGCTGTGTAACCGGATTCGGCCGAGCTTCGCCTTCCACTTAGACTTTCATTCTTGAAGCATTCCCAGGAACTGCTGACACTTTTTCTGAATCGTGACGATGTCGGATTTCGGCGAAGATAGCTGTCCCCAGAAGCGACCAGCGTTCCAGCCGAAGACTCTCCCTGCCGCGCTTGAGTTCTGCGTGAAGAAGCCCCAGAACCATAGGTCGTCCCACACCAGTGTTTCTTCGACACCGTAGCCTGCGGCGTGTAGGGAGTCGTTTATCGGATGCAGTTTGTCTCCGAGGTCGGTGACGTTGATTGAATCGAAAATCTTAAGGATCACCTTGTCGACAGGAAGGTACAACCGGTCGTTGCTTTCGATCGCGCAGGCCGTTTGTGGATCCTGAAGAAAGTAAAGATCGGAAAGATCAGAGCGGTGCAACTTCACCACGCATTTCACGAAGAGGGCGGCCGTTTTCGGCCCCCATCCTTTCACGCTCTCCAACGAACGAAACAGACGATCCCAAGGGCCGACACTCGCAGAGCGACGGGGGCTCAGGCTCTCGATATACGTTGTCAGTTCAAGCAGGGTTGGTCGCCGCTCTTGCCAAGGCGCACGATGCATATGCTCCCAAAATGGAGCAAGCAGAGTGAGCGGCGGGGACGACTGTGAGTGCACGACCATATGCATCAGGGCTATCAATCGCTGTTCTGCGGTCAAACAAGACGTGAGAGCCTTCTTGTATTCGGCGAGTTGGAATGCTTCATTCCATGAGTGGTTTTTTTCGAGAAACCTATAGATTTGCTTAAGCTTTTTCGTGGTCTTCGGCATGGGTGGTGGTTTTGCAGAGGGAAATTGGAGCGAAAGAGAGGTCTTTCGCAGCCATCTCATATATCGGCAATCAGAGGAAAATCGTTAGGAGGTCGCGCTTCCCTTGCGGAGAGCACACGTTTTCGCAAAATGTAACGCCCGAAGAAACGGGTGCGGCTGAGGGAGAATCAGTAGGCGAAATCGTAGTGAAAGGTGTCAAAATATCGCCCCTGCATCCCGGGTTTCGGACGTCTAAGCTGCACAGCGCAGACGCCAGAGCAAGCCGGGAAAAACGAACAAGGCCAAATCGGGGGAAGAATGAGAAAGACAATGACACTGTTAGTGTTGGCGACGCTCGCCGGGTGCACGACGGTATCGGACATTACGCCAGCCGGCGACGGACATTACACGGTCACCACTCAGGTTCGCGGCGGTATGACGTCGTGGGGCGAAATCACGGCTTCTAGCCTGAAGCAGGCTGACGAATACTGCCGGCAGCACGGCAAGCAGATGCATCAGGTCGACATGCAAACGCATGGTGTTCGCGGCTGGACGCCACAGGAGGCCGAACTCATCTTCGCATGTACGTGAAGACAAACCGCCGGCTGGCAATGATGAGAAGGCGCGGGTGGATGGTTGCCCTTCGCAGCCTCTGGGGTATTTGCGTTCTTCTGTATGGCCTCGATGTCTTCGCGCGCGGAAGTGGCTACCATTGCGACCGTCGATGCCATCCGATTGGATTACTCGTCGGCCTTCTGGCGTTTGGGCTTGCGTTCGTAGCCTATCTCGTCACCAGCAAGTTCAATCGCTGGCGCCGCGAACGGTCCAGCCGCAGCCGATTCTGATTTCCCCCCGTCTCCTGGAGGTTTTCTTTTCCCGGCGTGACGCCCGCACTCGACGTTGAAGTCCATGGGTGGCTCATGCCAATTGAACAGCCCGGTGCACGTCACCCGCGATAACGAGCGGCGCCCCAGCTTCGGCGTCTTGCGGCCGTCAAGCGGTGCACGTACCATCGCGCCAGAAATAAGATCGGAAGTTCACGCATGAGCTGGAATCACCAAGATTGGTTGTCGTTCGCGCAAGCCGTCGCCTCCACTGCTGCGGTCATTGGGGCCTTTGGAGTTGTCTTCTTGCAGCACCGCTTGGAAAGGCGCCGTGCAGCAGAAAAGGAACGTACCGAGGCGCGCCGGGTGCTGAACATTGCGACTGCGTTCGTGGGAAGGGCGTACAGAGTCGTCGCCGACATATCCGATGCTAGAAACGACGTCGCGCGCGTCGAGCGAGATGCCGATCGCAAAAAACATCGGAGCGACCTGACAGAAGCGATGGACGCACTGGTTAGCCTGCCGATCCATACCATTCCGACATTCAAGGCTGCTCAGCAATTGATCCGCGCGAGGAGCGAACTTGCCGCTGCTTGCCACGAGGCGTCCCGCGACCGAGGCATCGATGGTCCCGGCAACCAAGAGTACGGTGCTCCCTGGACGAAATGGGAGGCGCGCCTGGCGGAAGCGGCGAAGAAAATTCGCGACGAAGCGAATGCCTTTCAGGAGTAGTGAAGCACGGCTCATTCCATCTCCGGAAATTCGTCATGCGCGCGGCCGTCGAGCGACGCACCATCGCCCAATAAAACAAAATCGGGAGATTACACATGGGGCGCCTCACTGGGGCTACGCTTTTTGCTGCAGGTTTTTTTGCAGGAATTGCGGTTGGTTGGTTTGTCAAATATCCCCCGACCGATAGCGCCTCTGCCGCTTCTTGGGTCCAGGCATTAGGGTCCCTCGCGGCAATCGGTATTGCTGTATGGGTGCCCCTGAGAGAGCGACGTGCAACCGAGAAGCGACTCGCAGACGAACGGGCTGCCCGTTCGCGGCAACAGGCGGAACAGGTTAGAACGCTGGCGGCAGACACGGCGATACTCATACACAACAGCATTGCGCGCGCCCCGGAAAATTGGAACAAGGGCGGCGTTGGTGCAGAAGTAGAACCCTTCTCCGATCTCAGTCAGCGTGTCGTTGCCGTAGAGCAAAACGAATTCAACAAACATCGGCTTGCCATTTTGTTTGGCATGCGCGCCTTGTTGACTGAAGTTCGGGAACTTGTGCGGCAACACGACCGGCAAGGTCCTAGATGGAATGCAGAAAGCAAGCGCTTGGATGTGCAACTCGAACAAAACAGCGATCGGTGGCGGCAAATCGCAAACAATCTCAACGATGAGGCTATTAGTGCGCTCAGAGCCGTCGAGTCGGGCGCCTCTGACTAGTCCATCGGCGCGCCAAATCTGGATGTTGTTGAATGCAGGGCAGCATTAGTCAGGCTGCACCTCGTAGAAAGCCGTCATGCTATCGATCATTCGTTGTTCGCGGTATTCATGATGTCTGCGTGGCACGTCTTCTTCAGCGCAAGTGCGGAGAATCGTGAGGGCCGCGTAAACTGCGGTCACAAATCCTTACGAACTTCGATCACGTGAACCTATTCCAATGAGAATAGGAGCACATCATGATCCGACTCGCGTTAATAACCGGAATATTCGCCGCGCTGTCTGGATGCGTCGCATATCCCGCGGGGTATGGGTACGCCGACCCGGGATACGCTTATGGCCCTGGCTATGTACCTGCGTATGGCTATGGAAGTATCAACGTGTGGGCGGGCGGCGGCGGATACGGTAGTCCGTATTACCACGGCCGCGGTGGCTACTACCACGGTGGTTATGGCCATGGCTACGGCCACGGAGGCAGCCATTGGGAAGGAGGCGGTGGAGAACGCGGTGGACACGGTGGACACGGAGGAGGCGGACACGGCCACTGAAAATGGCGAGCGAGCGGAAGCCCCTTCAGAGCAATTGACCAGCCGTTAAAGTTCGCGAGCGGGCGGCCGACATCTGAAGCATGGAAAACGAAAAAGACATCCCGCTCGGCCCTGAACATCCTCGGTATGACGAGGCGCAGGCGCTCGAAAATATGGTGCGAGTCGTCCGAAAGGCGCAGGGCAAAAAGAACCCAGAAGACTGCTCATACGGGTCGCTTGAATGGCAAGCGGTAGAGGAAGACTATCTGGAGGACCTGCTGCGGGCGCTGGGCGGTGATCCCGGCGAGTTGTCCTGATGGGCTTCATCGATTGGGTCGATATTCATCAAGGTACCGCTGCCTGGATTCAAGCTATTGGCGCGGGATTGGCAATCGCCGCAGCCTTCATCATTCCGGCGCGTCAAAGGCACAATGAAGCCGCCGTCAAGCGAGTCCAAGACGCAGAGCGAAACGCTGCGATCGCTCGACGTATAAACGCGCTAGCGCATGATTATCTGTTTATGCTTGAGCAGATGGGGAAGCAGTCCGGAGGGCGCGGTAACCAGTACTACCGACTCGATGGGCTCGCGCTTGAAGACCTCATGGCCCGCCTGCGCGCCGTGGAGGGGGATGAGACAAATGCACTTCGTCTCGGCATGATATTTGATCTTCGCGCCAATGCGAGAACGTTGCGCAGACATTTTATTGGGCAGTTCGGTGAGCCCCAGGCGATAGGTGACGACAACCTTGACTTCGCCAGTCTGCGCGATCGGGCGAGATATATCGTCGGACGGACAAAAGAGGCCGCAGATGCCGCAGAATATCTTGCGATCTCTTCGAGCGGAAGTTAATAGGCTCCATCGTTTGCGGCTGGCATCGACGAGAAGCGCCGCAATTGCCAGTCACGGATCTGTACGAGAGCGTTAGCCCATTCGCCGGGTGACAAGGTGCGCCAACTTGGCTCGGGCTTTGGCCAAACCCGCTTCACCCTGAAGTGCTCGATGTCGTGCCACGCAGGGCTTGCTGGATTGGCTCGTGCAGCGGGCGTGTATAGCGAGACGTACGCCGGCAGGTTTGCCATCTTCGCAAGTTCGCGAATCACGCCGGTTGGTTTCTCCTGGCCGATGTCCTGTGCGACTTCGACGAGCGCTAACGGCAACTTGCCGGAGTAGCCATATTCGACGAACAGCACGCTGTCCAGATCGGCCATCGTGAGCGACTGTGCAGTACGACGACCGAGGAAACGATTAATCGATCGCGGTCGATGCCATACACCGTATGCACGATCGCGGATGAGAAATTGTTCTTCTTGCACGGTGATTTCCTCTAGCTAGTGCCGGGCGCTTCTCCCGGCGATCGATCCAAACGCATTAGGGCGGTTTCGTCGTTATCCATGCGCGTGGACAACTCCGTTGCAATAGCCCTGCCGATGCCTGCAAGGCCGGACATGGTCGCTTTATCTGCGTCGTCGTCGGCTAGACGTTCAATCGCAGAAAACAGACTTTCCATCTTGTCGGCAGCTTCCATTGCAGCGTCGCAAGCGCGACGACCGATCTTCACGCTATCGTTCACCGTTCGCCTCCATTCTGTTCGGCGCGCTTCCTGTATCGCTCCCTGAGTTCAAAGTTCGCATCTATACCAATGTGAGTCATTTCCTCAATGACCTTCAACATGTCGGCAGCGCCATACAGGAGTTCGGGTAAATCGTGTGGTTGAAAGGCCCCGCTCTTCATTCCCTTGCTGTCGATCTCCCAAGCTAGCAACGAAGCGACCCCGGAAAGCGTTTTGCGTAGATTTAAAGCCATCAACTCGGTCTGGTCGCATGTGTAAGAGAGCCATTCCAGTTCTTTGTCAGTCGATTTACTTGCATCCGTCTGATTCCAAAGGAATTGGATAAGGCCACCTGCATCGTGAGTTTCGCTAGGCCGCTCTCCGCCCACAACCGACGTTTCGTGTTCTGTGAAATGTTTGGCATCGTTATGCATGGTCGTTCTCCGGGGTCGCTTGTTGCGCTGCACTTGTGTCCAATATCAAATGCTGCAGCTCGCGCGCCATGTCAGCGCATGCCCACATGTAGTTATCTTGAATGCGGTCGGCCATCATCCGAAAAGACTCACCACATTCACCACATGTCACCGTAAGCATCGCGCTCAACTTCTGAACGATCGCATCTGCGCGATCTTGGTGGTCGAGATTAAACATGACGCGCCTCCTCGACGAATGCGGCGGAGCTGCTCAGCACATATTCGATGTAGGTTGCAGCATCGGCCTTTCGCTGCTCCGCGACCGGCTCAGTCGCCGAAAGCTTCCGCATTTTTCGCATCAGCACAAGAAGAACGTCAGTGAGCTGCTCGACATGCTTCGGATCGATGTCTATTTCGTGATCGATGAGACCGTTGTCGTGGAGCGTCACGGTAATCGACGAGGAAACCGGTGTCGGACCACTGCGATCTGACCGCGGAATGAGTCTTATAACTGGAGCCTTATGCATGACGAACCTCCTTCAGGTGATCCACTGTTGCCGAGATAAATTCTGACTTCACGCCGGCCAGTTCCTGCGCGATCTGAATGAGCGCCTGTGCTTTGTGGATGTCGTTCTGATTTTCCTTCTCAAGTAGGTCGGACGCACACCCCATGAGCGTGCTGAGGTTCAGAAAAAGCAAAGATGCGTTGTGCAGGTCGCTGCTAGCCTGACCGATAGCGTATTCGTACTGGTTACCGGCCATGACCCGTCTCCCTCCTGAAGAAGTCGCTTCCCGATTCAGCGCGCTCCATCTGATAGCCAGTTGTTTCAACGCCGATCTGTGCGAGCAAAAACGCCTGGCTAAAGTTCGCATCTGGGCCGGCAGCTTCTTCGATGGCAGCAAACAATGCCCCAGCGTGCTGCAGAGCAACCATTGCGGCCGCCAACTCTTGCTGTGCGCGCATCGCCAGTCCAACGGCAGTCGTGGACTCGGCCGCTCGCAATTCGCTGTTCAGGGTTTCAGTCATTTAGGGCCTCCACAAGTGCAGCTTCAACTTTGATGCTGAGGTCCGACAGCAAAATGTACATTGCCTCCCTTCGCCCATCGAGATGGTCCTCAAGCATCGACGGATCACCGCTGAAATTGAGCAGCAGTGCAGTGAGTTGGCGGGGCGCCCGCCGTGCGTCTTCTTTCTTGTCCTCTGCAATCGCATCATATTTCTTGTCCATGGTATTTCTCCTATCAGGCTAAGACGCGCGCCGAAGACCGGCGCGGTTCCTACGCTACGCCTCAGCTGACTGCCGCCAACTGCGCCTGCCGCGCGGGGGCCAGCGGCTCGATCAGTTCGAGCAGGCGTCGCGGCATCCTTCCGTGTGCAAGGCCTTCTGGCTGCGGGTCGCCATCGTCCCAACAGACAGCAGCAGAACCGTCTGAATAGATCTTGACCGCGGTTCCCATGCGGCGAAGCCATATGCTCCGGACGCGATCGCCTTGGTGAATTGAGGTATTTGGGACTTTCCCGCATCCCGCTGCTGAATGGGGCGAACACAGACGAGTCGATCGGCTGGAGCTCTGCGGAACCTTCCGAGCCCGACAGTGGACGTCGGTCGACCGGATTGCAATCTCTTGCGCGATACGCGCGGCAAAGCCGTCGCGGAACTCACGCGTGTGCTCTGCGACGTGCTGCGCCTTATCGCATGCATTCAGCAAATCGGCCAGGACGCTGTCGCGGTAGTCGGCCATGCTCGCGCTCGGACAGAGCAGCCAGCGGCGTGCAGCCTCGACGCCTGCTGCGGGGAATGAAACGGGTTTCACGGCATCAATTCGGTTCATGGTGGTTCCCTCGGTTGATCGACGTTGATCGCGATGCACACATTCAATGTAGCACCGTGCTCTATTGATTGCAAGCACCGTGCTATGCGATGATGTACGCATGGCCCGAGACGAACCCCAAGTTAATTTGCGTATCCCCGCTGATCTGAAAGACCGGATCGATAAGGCGGCGGAGAAAAACAAGCGATCTATGACCGCGGAGGTGGTTGCACGTTTGGAAGAGAGCTTCGGCGGTCAGAAGGCAGAAAAGGCGCCACCGATCGACGAGTACACCCTAGACCTATTCGCAGAAAAGGTCGGCCAGGTACTGGATACGCGGGAAAAGAAAAAGAAGCCGCGCAGCGCATGAGTTCCTTCCATCGCACAGATTGGCTATCGCTCGCTTCGCCGATCATCACACTACTGATCGTCGCCGGCGGGTACGGCGTTGCCTACTGGCAGGAAAAGGGCAAGAACCGCGCGACAGCCGAAGACATCGATCGGCTTACTCGGACGGTTGAGTCAATTAAGACTGAGAACGCAGTCTCGCTCGCGAATCTGACACATCAAAACGGCCTCTTGCTCGAACAACTGAAGTCGCGCCAGCAACTTCGTGTAGCGGCTATAGATAAGCGCCTGCAAGCTCATCAGGAGGCATTCACCCTATGGCGTGGCCTGATGGCCTTCGCACATAGTGAGCGCGTCGGAGAAGTTATTGTCGAGTGCCAAACATGGTGGGAACATAACGCGCTATATCTGGAGCCGCAGGTCCGAGAGGCCTTTAATCGCGCATATTTCGCCGCCGCCAGCCACAGGTCGTTGGTGAATGTTCCGGATCGTGAGGAGTCAACTGCGGCAACTGTCCGTGAGAATTGGAAGCTCATAATGGAGGCGGGCGACGTCATTTTGGAAGCGGTAGAACTGCCTGCCCTTAACGAGCGCGAACAATCAACGAAATTGCCAACTGCTTAACGTTGGCGGATTGATGGCGGGTAATTGAGATGGTTGCCGGGCCAGCGCTGTTCGATGGCGTTATACGGCGCAAAGTGCGTCCGCCGCATAACGCACGCGATGCACTACTGCTCTTGGGGGCGTTGAACGCTTGCTTCGTATATCGAAGGGTTGACTACGTTCATCTCACCTTGCGGGGGTTCGCCGAAAACGAGTTCGAAGTCTTTTTCTCCAAGAATGCTCGCAGCGTCATGGAGAAAAGATGAATATAGCCGGTTGAGTTCGGAGGCAGATGGCGCGTCGCCGGCGGGCGCGGCATATTGCATCCGCTCGACCTGCACCATGAAGGCGCGCCGATGGTCCATCAACGATTTAATCTTGCCGTCCGCGCCCCTGCCTTTCAAGGTGGTTTCGAGATGCTCTTGAAAGTCATCTACATCTGGGTCCGCATGTCCTGTGTTCATCGTGATACTCCCGCTTGAGCTTGCGCACTGAAGCTTCCTGCTGGCCCAAGCTGCGTGCTGTTTACCATACGTTCCGAACAGCGCATTGCTCAACCAATAGCCCCGCGCCCGCCGAACTGTCGCAGGACTCATGCCACTTTGGCCTGTCGCCCATAAAATCTGGTTCGCCAACTGGTGACATACGCCATCGCGACCATAGTTAAAAATCGTTCCCCTCGCGGCACGGTCCAGGTTCGAGTCGACGTCGGGCTTACATAGACAACAAGCATAGGGCAGATTCGCTGGCCCGAGCGCCAGAAAACCATCAGGTATGGTGGGCGTTCCACCCTGTGCATGAAAGCTACCCCAGCTGTACCAGTAGTGCTCACCCGCGGCGAGCACGTCCGCAATCTTGGAAAATACCTTAACACGACTGTCGTACGTGGTTACCCACGTATGATCGACGACCGACCCTTGAAAGTATGCCGGAACGGCCCAGGCGTATAGCGTGACGGCGCTCATTTCTTCTCCTTTAGTCCGGTCCGGCCACGGAATTGTTCACGGCGACGTTTCGTCTTACGAATTTGTAATATTAATGGCGCCCCATTTTTTAGTTATATGCAAGGTACGGTATAAATTTCAAGATCGTGGATCGGAAGCGTAATCACCGGCTCCGTCTCTTGAATGCTGGGTGGCTCTTTTCCTCCGTTCTCAGAAAGAGTTCTTACATTCAAGCGTTTGCCACTGCACAGAGCGCTACTCTCAGCCCTATTACGGTGGTCGTCTGAAACCGAAAACGGGAGCAGACATGGTCGGCGATGCGCAGGAAGATGAACGACCAAACTCATGCACGTTCTATGTGCGCGTGACTGTCAGGCCAAGAAATGATGACGATACAATTTCGGTACCGTTCGGGCGCCGGGGCGAAGTGGATCGGCGCACGCGATTCTGGGCGCAAGTCGAAAGAGTCGCAAGAAGCGTTTCTGGGATTACTCCTGACCAAGGTGAATCCATCATTGAAACTGCGTTGCCAAGTCGGCTGACGCGCAGTTTTAGTTCGCGCCGTCGCCGAATCTCCGAATACAACACCACTGCAGCACTGGACGCGGAAGCTGAGTACGCATTCAAAGTTCGCGTCGTCGACTACGGGAGCGCGCTCCTTTCCATTACCGCCACCGGGGTCAACGACCTTGCCCAGCTACTTGATAAAAATTTCGATCTCTTTATAGCTCTGACGGAAACGTATGTCGCTTCCGGATTTCAAGAAACGTTTATGCTTCCGGAGGGCTCGATCATTGCGAATGCATCCGGCTTTGAATCAGCGCGAGCGAACTTCGTCGGCGCCGGCGCGCGCGGTGGGTCCTCGAGCGCTGGCGACGCAAAACCAGACAGTCGCTTAAACTATATTCGAGGGTTGATTCAAGGCACGTTGATACTTCCAGTCTTGTTGGCGCTGCTCGTGTGCTACGTCGCAATGAATGCGTGGGATCACGAGCGGGACAGGCAAAGGGGCGAGGGCGACCGATTGTCGAGTGAGCGTATTGCTGTATTAGATTTCGCAAAATCGCATATCTTGTCCCTCGTTCAACAAAACACCGATCTCAGCAAGGCATTAGCGCAAAACGGTGCGAGCGAGGTGATCGCAATCGTCCAGCAAAACACTGCGCTGATGAAGGAGACGATTGCACCCAGATGCTGCTGCATTAGGTGCTGTGCAGTTCCAACGCCGCCAGCACCGAAGCCAAAGCCTAAGCCAACAGTCACGCCGCAGTGCAAGTAGCCCGGCCAGCCCGAGACACCCCAGCCTATGAATCTCACCAAAGCCTTGAATATCGCCAGCGCAGTAGCTGGTTGCCTCGGAACTGCCCTGATGTACCGGGGGACGTTCGGCCTGGTGGCACCTGGAGCGTATATGAGTGTGGCATTGCTGGCGGAGGTGAAGAAGGGCAACGATCGGAGACAATTGCTTCAACGTACCGGGTTGCTTCTGCTCACGATCAGCTTCTTGGTACAAGGAGTCGCGCAATTCGCTCCCGAGTAACCGGCGAAGAGTTGAGGGGGTGATAGCGGACAGTTGCAAGGGGCGCCCGTGGGGGCATCGTAGGCGCCCCGAGTGGCTTTCTAGCCGTATCGGTATCTACCGATATTCGAACATTGGGGCCGTTACACGACATTGTGCATGTCGGTGTAACGCGGCTATACAGCCCTATGACCACAATTCGTCCGCTAACCGGTAGCTGACTTAAACGGCATCGCTAGCCGGTGACCACGGCGACCGGGAATATCGCTCGCAGCAATCTGCGGCGATGCGGGACTAGCAGCCGTGGACGTCGAGATGGCGGCAGAATATGCTGCGGCGGCGAAACGCACCGCCAATCCGGCGAAGTTGGAATCGGATCAGAACGATTGGCACGCTGTACGTCGAGACTGTGCCGGTGATCTCAATTGCCTGCGCCACTCGTATGGCGTTCGCATTGATCAGTTGCGGCGTTGGCTGGGATAACGCCGGGACAGCACATTAAGCGTCCTGTGCGCAAAGTATGGTTGTTCCGAAAAGTGTGCGATTCATCTTAATACCCGCAAATCGGGTATTTACGTTTCGAAGCGCGGCACGAGCGGCGGCAGATTCGCCGGCTTTTTAGTTTCTATCGTGCCCCATCTGTTCGGTTATCTGATTGCCGCCCGTCGCGGTTGAGCCCGTATGAGCACGGGAGAGGTCTCCGCTTACGTTTCGTCGGCAAGTGCCGGTGTTTCTGCCCACCTCCGGCCGGGGCTATTCGGTCTAGTGCTCGCTCGCAGCGACTGTCAGTTCTTCCAGCGCCGCAACGATTGCTTTCTCTACTGCGTCGCACATCTCGTTGGCCGAGTTAAGCCTGGTTAGGTGTGGCGCCAGGTTGGAGGGGATTGCCAGAAGCCGGGTGCGCACCTTCGCATACTCCGCTCCGACAGCCCTCGTGACGTCCTCGACCAAAACAACCTGGCCGGAGTCCCGGTCGTACTCCAGCTGGGCTTTCAGGGCGAGATAGTTCTCCTTCACCCGGCGCGCCTCCTCGAAGTCCATGTTCGGCCCGAGCGCGACAATAATCCGCTCCGCTGCCTGCTCGGGTGATTCATCGGGCAGGATCACTTTCTCTTCCGGCGCGGCGGCGCCAAGCAGCACCCCGCTCACGCGCTTTCCCGTCAACGGTGACCCGCCTCTTCGGTATCGCGCCATCTTCGCGTGCGTCGCCTCGACGTCGACGAGAGCGCCATCCATGACGATCTCACCAGCGTTTCGCCGCCTTGCCCGCCTTTACTGAAATGAGTGATACCGACCAACGCCGCGTTCATACTTGCGGCGAGATCAACGAGCGGTTGCAGCGCCCGACGGGTCTCCGTGTTCTTGTGTGAGTCGCCAGTGACGGCGGACACAATCGGGTCAACGATGATTAACCGTACGTTCCCGATGCGCTCGGCCTGCTCCTGCAACGCCAGCATGTCGCGGCTCGGGTCGAACGAATCGACCTCGCCATTGACGCGCGCACCGGTCACGAAATAAACCCGGCTCGGGTCGCCGCCAGATGCCAGCAACCGCGGTAACAATGTGTCGGCGGGGTCATCCTCGCCGGACCAAATCAACACGTTCCCCCGCGCGCATCGCGAGCCATCGGGCCAGCGCCCGCTGCTCGTTACGGTTGCAGCGAAGGCTATGGCAATAGTGGTCTTGCCTTGCCCAGGGGCGCCGGCCAGGATGTGCACCTTTCCCATTGCGAGCCAGCCATCCCACAGCCAGCGTACAGGCACAGGTTTCAGTTCAGAGCCATTGACCAAGAGGACACCATCGCGCGGAACCTCAGGCTTCACGATTCGCTCGGCGTTTGCGAGCACATCACGCATGATCTCGGCAGGCGCATTCATGCGACCTCCTTGAGCACGTCGTTAAGGTCGTTTTCTGTCTGCTTTGTCATGTGCACTTCGACGCCATCGGCGGCCCACCGTTGAGCACACGCGTGAGCGCCGTCAATTCCAGCGGGGTCGTTGTCCGCGCCAATAACGAGGCTCTCGATTCCCGGCAGGACTGGCAACGCCTTCAGGTTTCCAGCGTCAATGCACGCCCACACCGGTGCATAGGCCCACGCGAGAGACAACGCCGTCTCGATGCCTTCGGCGATGCCCAGGCCGGTCGTAACGCTTTCGTCCGGCCACATACGGATCACGCCACCTTGTTTGCGATGCCCGCCCAGTAGCAGACGCTGCGGGTCAATGTCGGCTTTGCGACCATCGGCGCAGATCCACGTCCGATGCAGGCTCATCGGTTCGCCAGTTACCGCATCAGTAACGAGCGCCACCAGGGCACCGTGCACGGCAAGCAGTACGTGGCCGTCGCGGCGGGCGGCAATACGCAACTCGACTTCAAGCGGGGTAATTCCGTCATCGTGTTCGCGTTGCAGTGACGCGCATGGTGATCGCTATCGCAGTGATCCGCCCACGCCGCCTTCCCTGGCGCGCGTGGGCCGCCGCGTCGATGGTGTGCGCCGGCCTCGGAAGCGCGCTGCCGGGCGTCGCGCATGCCGACGCCGAAGCCGGCCAGGCGAAGGCGCAGGTTTGCGCGGCGTGTCATGGGCCGATGGGTAATTCGACGAGTTCGGATTACCCGATTCTCGCGGGGCAAAGCGCGCGCTATATCTATCTCGAACTGCGCGACTTCAAGGAGGACCGCCGCTCGGACCCGCGCATGTCGCCGATGGCGGCGAACCTGTCGCGCGAGGACATGCTCGATCTCGCCGACTATTTTGCCGCGCAGAAGCCCGCGGCGATGCCCTACAAGGCTGACCCGGTGCGCGTCGAAGCGGGGCGTCGCAAGGCGGCCGAGGTGCTGTGCACGATGTGTCATCTGGGCGGCTTCACCGGGCAGAACGAGATTCCGCGTGTCGCCGGGCAGCAGTATGCGTACATCGTCAAACAGTTGCAGGACTTCCGCGAACGCCGGCGCACGAACGACGCCGGCAACATGACGAGCGTCACGAAAGGCCTGACCGACGACGACATCATGAATCTGGCGGCGTACATCGCGAACCTGCAGTAACGCCCGTGCGGATGCGAATAACGGTCGCCACACAATCGATACAGCGCTTCGAGGGGAGACACGACGATGAAAAGAACGCAGCGTGCGTGGACAGCGGTGGGTGCCGCGGTGATCGCGGTCGCGCTCGGCGGCGCGCCTGCGCCGGGCGTCGCCGATGACGACGTGGGGATCAACCAGCAATTGCTGAACGCAGCGCGAAGCGGCGACGAAGCCGGCGTGAACGCTGCGCTTGCCGCCGGGGCGTCGACGGATTCGCGCAACCGCATCGGCGATACCGCGTTAATTACGGCCTGCAAGAAAGGCTCGCTCAGCATGGCGCGCACGTTGATCGATCACGGCGCAAATGTGAACCAGGCCGACGTCTCCGGCATCACGCCGCTGATGGCCGCTGCGTATGGCGGCTCCGACGCGATCGTGAAGCTGCTGCTGGAACACAAGGCGGACACGACGGCCACCGACCGCATCGGCAAAACCGCGATGGAATATGCCGCTGGTCAGGGCGCAACGGCGGCAGTGCAGCTGCTGCTCGATGCGGGCGTCGACGTCAACCGTCTGTACAAGAACGACCTCACGGCATTGATGTGGGCTGCGGGCTACGATCGCGCGGACACCATCCAGCTGTTGCTCGCCCGTGGCGCGAATCCGGCGCTGCGCGACAATCGCGGACTGACGGCGCAGGACATCGCCATGCAGACGCATTCGACGCACGCCGCGACGCTGCTGCCCGCGCGCGACCCAGGCGGGTGATGACGCGCGCTCATGCACATCAGCGGAAATAGACGCGCGACGCGCCGTGCGGAATCCGTCGCGGGCGGAAATACAGCAAGACGCGCGTCGAGGTGAGCGGTACTATCGCGCCAAAGCTGTGAGCGGCCATACCGCTGCCGGCGCAGACCGTATTGCGGCCGCCCCGTTTCTTCCTCGCTTATCCATGACCACTTCCGCCACGATCACCCTTCCCGAAGACGACGGCCCGCGCGTCGTCCTCTGGCGTTCCGAGGCGGCCGTGCCGCCGCCAAAGCGCGTGACCATCGCCGACGACCGGCTCACCGCCGATGCCGCCTACCGCCTCGCGTGTGAAGGCACGGCGCTGCTGTATCGCGGCGACTTTCAGAACGCGCGTCAGCTGTTGCAGGCGATGACGCGGCGGGTCGAGCGCAATCCGCGCAAGGCGGCAACCTCGCTGAAAGAGGCGTTCAACTTTCACCGTCAGGCGCAGTCGCAACGCGCGCGCGTGCTCGGCATGGTGCTGATCCCGCTGGAAGGCGATTACACGATCCCGCTGCGCCGCGCGCCGGAAGTGCGCGAGGCGTGCGCCGAGACGTATGGTGCCGTGACCGGCGAGGCTTCGGTGGTTTCGCTGCGTGAACTGCTCGGCCTGATCGGTGCGCACGAATGGCGCAAGAAGGGCGTCGAGATTCCCGTGCTCGCGGATCGCATCCACCCGCATTACGGCGTGTTCTCGCCGGTGCGCGGCGAGTATGTCGATCTGGTGGCGCGCACGCCGTTGCCGACGCTTGAAAAGGCGTTCGATATCGGCACCGGGACCGGCGTGCTGGCCGCAGTGCTGGCAAAGCGCGGCGTGAAGAAGATCGTCGCGACCGATTCGGATCCGCGTGCGCTCGCATGCGCCACCGAAAACCTGAAGCGCATGGGCTACGACGCCCAGGTCAAGGTGGTGCAGGCCGATCTCTTTCCCGAAGGCCGTGCGCCGCTCGTGATCTGCAATCCGCCGTGGGTGCCGGCGCGGCCCGCATCGCCGATCGAATACGCGGTGTTTGATCCGGACAGCCGCATGCTGCTCGGTTTCCTGAACGGGCTCGCCGCGCATCTTTCACCAGGCGGCGAAGGCTGGCTGATCCTGTCCGATTTCGCCGAACATCTGGGTCTGCGCACGCGCGAAAGCCTGCTCGCGGCGATCGATCAGGCGGGGCTCAAGCTCGTTGGACGCGAAGACATCAAGCCGCGACATCCGAAGTCGACCGACGCGAACGATCCGCTGCACGCGGCACGCGCGAAAGAGGTCACGTCGTTGTGGCGTCTGCAGGCGCGCTGATGTCGAGTGTTGCGGCGTCGGGTTCTTACTCCGGCGTTGATGCCGGTGCCCGGACATAATCTGCCGCGCCTTGCCCGGCGACGAGGCCGCTCGCAAAGCAGGCCGTGAGCAGGTAGCCGCCCGTCGGGGCTTCCCAGTCGAGCATTTCGCCGGCGCAGAACGCGCCCGGAATCTGCTGCAGCATCAGGTGCGCATCGAGCGCCTCGAACGGAATGCCGCCCGCACTGCTGATCGCTTCGTCGATGGGCCGCGCGCGTGTCAGGCGCAGCGGCAGCGCCTTGATCGCGTGCGCAAGAATGTGTGTATCGGCGAACGCTTCCTTCGACAGACACTCCCGCAGCAAACCCGCCTTGACGCCCGAAATGCCGAGCCGGCCATGCAGATGCGTCGACATCGAGCGCGATCCGCGCGGCCGCGTGACCTCGTCCGCGACGCGTTCGGCGGAGTGTGCGGGCGCGAGATCGAGGTGAATGACGACCTCGCCATCCGCCAGCAGACGATCCCGGATCACCGACGAAAGCGCGTACACCAGGCTGCCCTCGATCCCGGTTTCTGTCGAAATGAACTCACCTTTTCGATAATGGACTTTTTTGTCTATATCGATAGCGGAAATGGCGACGGGTTTCACCGGCTGGCCGGCGAAACGTTCACGGAAATACACGCTCCAGTCGGCGTCGAAGCCGCAGTTCGACGGGAGCAGCGGCGCGATCGAAACGCCGCGTGCCTGCATCAGCGGCACCCACGCAGCGTCCGATCCAAGCCGCGGCCAGCTGCCTCCTCCGAGCGCGAAGACGACCGCATCGGCTGTTACGTGATGCTCGCCGTCGTCGCCGGTCGTCGTGAAGCGCAGCACGTGCTTCGGCGTGCCGGGCGACTGTGCGTCGCTGTCCCAGCCTGTCCATTTGTGGCGCATGTGGAACCGCACGCCGGTTTCTTTCAGCCGGTGCAGCCACGCGCGCAGCATGGGCGCCGCCTTCATGTCGGTCGGGAACACACGTCCGGAGCTGCCGACGAACGTCGAAACGCCCAGTTCCGTCAGCCACGCGCGCAGCGCGTCGGGGCCGAACGCGCCGAGAAGCGGCGCGATCTGCTCGCGGCGCGCGCCATAGCGGCCGAGAAACGGTGTGAGCGGCTCGGCGTGCGTGATGTTCATACCGCCTTTGCCGGCCATCAGGAACTTGCGGCCGACGGAAGGCATCGCGTCATACACGTCGACGCGCACGCCGCGCCGGACGAGCGCCTCGGCGGCCATCAAACCGGCCGGGCCGCCGCCGATGACGGCGACAGAAACAGAATCGTGCGAAGGGGACATGCAGCGGGGGCGAAGAAGAGAGAGAAGCGTGCGAGGACGCGAGGTGCGCCATTTTCACACCCACGGCGAAGCGGAGCAAACGCGCGGGCAGCGGCGCGTCGCGCCTGCCAGACGGTTTCAGGTCACGACGCCCACCTGCCAGGGCACGAACTCGTTCTGGCCATATCCGTGCAGTTCGCTCTTCGACGGTTTGCCCGACGCGCAGTCGAGCATCATGCGAAACACCGCTTCGCCGAGTTCGTTGATGCTCGCCGTGCCGTCGATCACGCCGCCGCAGTTGATGTCCATGTCGTCTTCCTGACGCTCCCACAGCGGCGTGTTCGTCGCGAGCTTTAGCGATGGCGACGGCGCGCAGCCGTACGCGGAACCGCGCCCGGTCGTGAAGCAGATCAGGTTCGCGCCCGACGCCACCTGGCCCGTCGCCGACATCGGGTCATAACCCGGTGAATCCATGAACACGAAGCCTTTCGCCGTGACTGGCTGCGCGTATTCGTACACTTCGACGAGATTCGTCGTGCCGCCTTTCGCAACCGCGCCGAGCGATTTTTCGAGGATCGTCGTGAGGCCGCCGACCTTGTTGCCCGCCGACGGATTGTTGTCGAGCGCCGCGCCGTTGCGCTCGCAATAGTCCTGCCACCAGGCGATGCGCGCGAGCAGCTTCTCGCCGACTTCGCGGCTCACCGCGCGCCGCGTGAGCAGATGCTCGGCGCCATAAACTTCCGGCGTTTCCGACAGGATCGCCGTGCCGCCGTTTTGCACCAGACGGTCGACAGCCGCGCCGAGCACCGGGTTCGCCGAAATGCCGGAATAGCCGTCCGAGCCGCCGCATTGCAGGCCGACGACGATGTGCGACGCAGGCAGTGGTTCGCGCGTCGCGCGGTTCGCGTCGACCAGCATCTCGCGGACCATCGCGATACCGTGCTCGATCGTCTTGCGCGTGCCGCCGCTGTCCTGGATCGTGAAGCTGCGCAGACGCGGCTTGTCGTCGCGCAGTCCGCCGGCTTCAAGCACGCCGCCGATCTGGTTTGTCTCGCAGCCAAGGCCGACGAACAGCACCGACGCGAAGTTCGGATGCATCGCATAACCCGCGAGCGTGCGGCGCAGGATGCGGATGCCTTCGCCCTGCATGTCGATGCCGCAGCCGAGACCGTGGGTGAGCGCGATCACACCGTCGACGTTCGGAAAATCCGCGAGCGCCTCCGGATGCACGTCGCGCCGGAAATGATCGGCGATCGCGCGTGCAACCGTCGCCGAGCAGTTCACGCTCGTCAAGACGCCAATGTAGTTGCGCGTCGCGACGCGGCCGTCGTCGCGGCGAATGCCCATGAAGTGCGCCGGCTCGCCTGTATATGCCGTGGGATGCTGGTCGACGCCAAACGCGTGATCACGCGAGAAATCCGCCATGCCGAGATTCTGCACGTGCACGTGCTGACCGCGCGCGATGTTCTCCCGCGCGACGCCGATGATCTGGTTGTAGCGTTTGACCGGTTCGCCCTTCGTGATCGCGCGCGTCGCGATCTTGTGGCCCGGCGGAATCAGCCCCGAGACGACGAGATCTTCGGCGTCGATCCGTGTGCCTGAGACGAGCTGACGTGTCGCAATCACGACGTCGTCGTTTGGATGCAGGCGGATCACGGCGTGCGCGGTGGCGCTGCCGGGGGTTGCAAGCGTTGGGCTCGACATGGGAAACCTCTGTTGTTTCGTCTATGCGGGGGACGGAGCGCGTTGTGTCCGGGCGGGGCTCATCGCCAGCTGGACTTTTTGATCGTGGGACCGAGCAGTACCGGATACCAGCGGGACGTTATTTCGGCCTGACCAGTTGCCGATCATAGAAGTGTGTTGCTAATCTGGTCAAGCCAGTTTGATCTGCGCATACACGGGATGGCGAAGCGCCAGATCGCCCGTCGTCTCGCTGGTTACAATCCACGCTTTGCCGCCATCGAACCGTCTAGCCGCCCGGAGCCACGCTTGTCAGTCAAACCCCTCGAAACGCGTCGTCTGTATCTCCAGATCGCTGACAAGCTGCGCGACCTGATCGGCCAGCAGGGATTTGCGCCGAACGGACGCCTGCCGTCCGAGCGCGAACTGGCGCAGACGCTGGGCGTGTCGCGTCCGTCGGTGCGCGAGGCGCTCGTTGCGCTGGAGCTGGAAGGGCGTGTGGAAATCCGCATGGGGTCGGGCGTGTATGTCAGTTCGCGCCCGGCCTCCGTTACAGCGGCCGCGCTCACATCCGATTCGGGCGCACTCGGCGAAAGCCCGCGCGAAATCATGGACGCCCGCTCGCTGATCGAAGGCGCAATCGCGGCGAGCGTCGCGCCGTTCGCGAAACCGAAGGCGCTCCGGACGCTGCGCGCCCTGTACGAGCGGATGGCGTCGGAAGTCGCCGCCGGCCAGATTCCGCTCGCAGCCGACCGGCAATTTCACCTGTGCATCGCGCAGATGTCGGATAACGACGTGCTGGTGAAGACGATCGCCGAGCTGTTCGACGAACGGCACAGCCCGTTGTCGTCGAAGCTGCGGGTGCATTTTGAAGGGGAAGATACGTGGGCGGCCGCGCTCGATGAACACCGCGCCATTCTGGAAGCGCTCGAAGCACGCGATCCCGTGCAGGCGCATGCGGCAGTCCAGCGACATCTGAAAGCGTCGTACGCGCGTCTGATGACGCGCGTACGACGATGAAAACCTGAGGCTGAAGGCAGCCCGCCGCGCGCCGCCTTCAGGGGCAGATCGAAACGGTCAGTTCCGTCAACCCGGGTACTCCTCATCGACCTTCAGGCCGGCGAGCTTGAAGATCACGCGGAGTGTCTGGGGTTTGATGTCACGCCGCGAAGCCAGCGTCGTCATGACGAAGTCGAGTACCTTTGCGTATTTGAGCAGCGTCAGACAGGTTTCCATGTCGACGGCGCCATCACGCATCAACTCGGCAATTCGCAGCATCTCCACCGAGATGTCGCGCGCCATTTCGAGTTCGATCTGCTGTTTCTCTGTCCACGCGGGCGTGGTCAGGAGTTTCGTCATCATCTCCTGGAACTTCTGCTCCGCGTTTCCGTTCGGTATCGCGTCCATTGCAGCCTCATTTTCGTCTGAGCGTGCTTCTTGTCCGGTCACGGCGCGCTGCAGGTTACGTAACGTCCGGCCCGGGATTCCGGTACCGACCTCCCACCCGCTAGCTGTTCCGCTCAGAGCAGCTGCTTGTGTTGATGATTTGTGCCGCTCCCCGTCAGGGCGAAGCGGAAATGCCGACCGTGGGCGCGTCGCCGCGTTCTACGCGCGCGATACGTCACATTCGGCATGAAGCGTTCCCGGCGCACGATGTGTCTGCGGCGGTTTTCTCGCTCTTCGCGCGGACGCACCCGGTTCCTGTCTGCGCTTTTCGGTAAACTGGCAGTATCTTTTCAATCCTTCCGTCATCTGTCGCACGTTCGCGGTGCAGTTGGCGCTGCACAAATTCGATGTCTACCCGATCCGCCAGTTCCGCAAAGCCGCCGAAAGCGGCGAAAACTCACGAAATCCGTCCGAATCAGTCGATCGAGTTGCTGAAGGAGCTGCACATCCTCACGCGCGACGGCACGATGAATCAGGACAGCCGGCGCAAGCTGAAGCAGGTCTATCACCTGTTCCAGTTCATCGAGCCGCTCCTGAAAGATCTGAAGGATTCGCAGGGCAGCCTTACGCTCGTCGATCACGGCGCGGGGAAGTCCTATCTGGGTTTTATCCTGTACGACCTGTTTTTCAAGGAACAACAGGACGCATCGCACATCTACGGCATCGAGACGCGCGAAGACCTCGTCACGAAATCGGAAGAACTGGCGGCGCGGCTAGGTTTCGGCGGGATGTCGTTCGTGAATCTGTCGGTGGCGGAGTCGATCACGTCGGAGCGTCTGCCGGCCGCAATCGACATCGTCACGGCGCTGCACGCCTGCAACACCGCCACCGACGATGCAATCCGCTTCGCGCTGGAGAAAAAGGCAAAGTACATCGTCGTGGTGCCGTGCTGTCAGGCGGAAGTGGCGGGCGTGCTGCGCAGCAACAAGAGCCGCTCGCTCGGGCATGCGCTGACGGAAATCTGGCGCCATCCACTGCATACGCGCGAGTTCGGCAGCCAGATCACGAACGTGCTGCGCTGCCTGCAACTCGAAGCGCATGGCTATCAGGTGAGCGTGACGGAACTCGTCGGCTGGGAACATTCGATGAAGAACGAACTCATCATTGCCCACTATAAGGATCTGCCGCGCCGCCGGCCGGCGGAACGGCTCAATGAAGTCATGGAGACGCTCGGGCTCGGTGAGCTGCGTGAGCGGTTCTTTGTGCCGGAAGTGGTTTGATCTGCGTGGCGTGTACCGTGAGCAGGCGCGTCGGGTGCATGCGTTCACGCTCGGGTGATGCGCTCCGGCATTCCGGACGTCAGTCTTTGGCCGGCTCGCTCATCCATTTGCGCCAGCCCTCAAGGCCCAACCGCTGCATCGTTTCCTGATTGCGTTCGTAGATATCGGCCGCGTCGGGAAGCGCATCGACGGCCCGCTCGATGCTCGCTTCGCGCAGAAGGTGCAGAACGGGATACGGCGCGCGATTCGTGTAGTTTTCGATATCGTCCGGCCCGGCGCCTTCGAACTGATACTGCGGATGAAAGCTCGCGATCTGCAATTCGCCTTCGAGACGCATCTGCTTCAACATCCGGTCCGCGAAAAACAGGCAGTCGTTGTATTCGAGGAAATCGCCGAGCGCGTCCGGAATGATCAGAAGCGTGGTGTCGATGTCGGCGGGATCGGTGTCCGCCAGCGTCTGCAGTTCGGCTTCCAGATCGACGAGCACACCTTCCATGTTCGTGGCTTCGCTGATTGTGTAGCGGATCTGGCCTTTCACATGCACGCTCTTTGCGAACGGACACAGGTTCAGCCCGATGACCGCCCGCGTCAGCCAGTGACGGGTGGCGGAAAGAATCGATTCGCGGGTTTCGGCAGACAGCGGCATGGCGGAAGGGCAACGTGGAAAGCCGTATTTTAACGGCGTCGCCGGCAGTGTTCGCGCGGGCGTTGCGGCGCTGGATCGATCTCCTGCGGATCTGTGCGGGCGGCCTTCAGCCGGCCGCGCCTTTGCAGGCCGCGGCGATCAGCTGTGCCGCCACGTTCGGCGCGGCGCGCACGGGCCCACAGCCCGGGCCATACGTCTGGCTCGCCGCATAGACACCTTCGATCACGAGTCCGAGCGCGTTGGCGAGCGCTTCGGGATCGTCCGCACCTGCTTCCGTTGCGAGCGAAAGGAGTCGTGCCATCAGCCTCGCCTTGTTGTCGATGACGAACTGGCGCGCAGGATGCGTCACGTCGGGAAACTCGACGGCGATGTTCACGAACGGGCAGCCGCGATAGTCATCCACCGAGGCTCGCACGACCAGATCGTCGAAGTACTGCTGCAGCTGCCTTGCCGGCTCGCCCGGATGCTTCGCGAAGCTCTTTTCGACGTAACTGAAAAACTGTTCGTCCTTGCGGTCGAGATACGCCAGCACGAGATCGTCTTTCGACGAGAACTGCCGGTAGAGGCTCATCTTGTTGACGCCCGCGCGCTCCACAACCGTATCGACACCCACAGCCCGCACGCCGTCGCGATAGAACAGTTCATCCGCCGCGCGCAGCAGATGCGCCTGCGCGTCGGGGCCCGCCGTCTGGGTGCGCGCACGACGATTCGCCGTGCGTTTTTCCGTTTCGCGCTGTGACATGGCGTACTACCTCCCGTTGCTTACGCTTGACATGTTACCGACCAGTAACTAAGATCGCAACACATTGTGACTGATCTGTCACAAGTCCTTTACTGAAACCGTAACAATTTGCGCGGGCGGCAAAAACGGGCGCCGCGCCCCGGCTGGAGAAGAAAACCGATGAACTGGGCTGCGAGACTGATTGGGGGGCGCTTCCACTATGGATGGCTGACCGTGGCGGTGGTTTTTCTGGTGCTGCTTGCGGCTGCTGGCACGCGGGCGACACCGAGCGTGATGATGGTGCCGCTCGAACATCAGTTCGGCTGGAGCCGCGCGACGATCTCCCTCGCGATTTCGGTGAATATCGCGCTATACGGCTTGATGGGCCCATTCGCGGCCGCGGCGATGCAACGGTTCGGCGTCCGGCCCACGCTTCTCGTCGCGCTTGCGACGATGGCGGGCGGCGTCGCGCTTTCGTCGCTGATGACGCATCCGTGGCAAATGGTGTTGATCTGGGGCGTGATGGTCGGCGGCTCGACGGGTGTGGCGGCGCTGTCGCTGTCGGCGACCGTGGTGACGCGCTGGTTCACGACGCATCGTGGTCTCGTGATGGGCATCCTGACCGCGAGTTCGGCGACCGGCCAGCTCGTGTTCCTGCCGCTTCTCGCCGCGATCGCGCAACATCACGGCTGGCAGCCGGTTGTGCTCACGGTGGCGGCTGCCGCAGCCATCGTGCTGCCGCTCGTCGCATTTCTGCTTCCTGAGCGTCCCGCCGACATGGCGCTTCGCCCGTACGGCGAGCCGCACGACGCGCCGGTCACCTCGAACATGACGAAGCAGAATCCGCTGGCGATCGCGTTCGGCACGCTGGCAATGGCCAGCAAGACGCGCGACTTCTGGCTGCTCTTCTTCAGCTTCTTTATCTGCGGCGCGAGTACGAATGGTTACGTCGGCACCCATCTGATCGCGATGTGCGGCGACTACGGCATGACCGAAGTGCAGGGTGCATCGCTGCTCGCCGCGATGGGTATCTTCGATCTGTTCGGCACGACGCTCTCCGGATGGTTGTCGGATCGCTTCAATAGCCGCGTGCTGTTGTTCTGGTACTACGGGTTGCGCGGGCTGTCGCTGATGTATCTGCCGCATGCGTTTGGCATCGACTTCTTCGGGCTGCCGCTTTTCGCCGTGTTCTACGGCCTCGACTGGATTGCCACCGTGCCGCCGACCGTGCGTCTTGCGACCGACGTCTACGGCAAAGAAGCGGCACCGGTCGTGTTCGGCTGGGTCGTGGCCGGTCACCAGCTCGGCGCGGCGTTCGCGGCGCTTGGCGCCGGCATGCTGCGCGCAAGCCTCGGCACTTACACCGTGGCGTCGATGATTTCGGGCGGATTGTGTCTCGTGGCCTCCGTCATCGTGCTGCGAATCAATCGCGGCGAGCGGCCGGTTGCCGCGCAGGCGGCTTGACGCTTTCCAGGCGGTCATCACTGCGTTAAATGATGTAAGGCCGATTCAGCACTTCGACGGCCACGCAGCGGACATCACACGAAAAAACCGGAGCGACGATTATGTCGCTCCGGTTTTTTCTGGGTAACGCAATCTGTCTTATGCGCGAGTGCAAGCGGCGCGCGGCACAAAGGCCGGTTATGCTATGTGGCCCCGGGCGTTTGCCCGTCGACTGGATCACGACTGAGAGAAGCGCATGATTACAAAACCCGCTCCAACAACTGTCCCCATCCACGAACTTCTTGCTGGCCGCTGGAGCCCGCGCGCGTATTCGAGCGAACCGTTGAGCCGCGACCAGTTGCATACGATGCTCGAAGCGGCGCGCTGGGCGCCTTCGTCATATAACGCGCAGCCGTGGCGCTTCATCGTGTTCGACCGCACCACGGACGAAGTCGCGTTCAAGCGTGCCTTTGCGACACTGGTGCCGTTCAACCAGGGATGGAACGGTCCAGCGCCGGTACTGATCGCAGTCACGACACAGAAGCTGACGAGCAAAGGCGAAATCAACCGCTGTGCAGCGTACGATGCGGGCGCGGCAGCAATGGCACTCGTTTTGCAGGCTCACGCGCTGGGTCTCGCTGCACACCAGATGAGCGGCTTTGATGTCCCCGCGTTTCGTAGCGCGTTTGCGATTCCCGCCGATGTCGACGTGATCGCGATGATCTCGCTCGGCCACTACGGCGATGTCGACAAGCTCGACCCGGTGTTGCGCGAGCGGGACAAGTCGGTACGGCAGCGTCAGCCGCTGGGCGAGATCGCTTATGGCGGCGCGTGGAAGAAGGCGTTCTGATATCGGCGTAAGCGTTCGGCTACGCTTTACCAGCGAAAACGCGCGGCCTTGATGACCGCGCGTTTTGATTTTCGGAGTTGCCGTTGTTGCAGTCGGCCTCAGCGGTCCACATCGAGCGCCGAAAGCGGCGACGCGACGGTTTCCAGCGATTTTCTTTCCGCATCGATGCCCCATATCGCTGCGATTACGGCAGCGGCCACCATCAGCGCCGCGCCGACCAGATACCCGGTGAATACCTGCGCACGCTCATGCGTATCGATCAGGCGCCCGAAAAACGCCGGCCCGGCGACGCCGCCGAGGGCCGTACCAAACGCATAGAACACCGCGATCGCAAGCGCGCGGATTTCGAGCGGAAACGATTCGCTGACGGTCAGATAGGCCGAACTCGCCGCCGCCGATGCAAAGAAGAAGATCACCATCCAGACGATCGTCTGCTCCGTCACGTTGAGCCACTGCTGCTCGAAAAGATACCCGCTCACCGCGAGCAGTACGCCCGATATCGCATAGGTCGACGCAATCATCCGGCGGCGGCCGATTACATCGAAGAGGCGTCCCAGCAGCAACGGTCCGAGAAAATTGCCGAGGGCGAACGGCAGCAGATACCAGCCGATGTGATCGCCCGGCACGCCGTAGAAGTCGGTCAGCACCAGCGCGTAGGTGAAGAAGATCGCGTTGTAGCAGAACGCCTGCGCGGTCATCAAGGACATTCCGACCAGCGCGCGCCGTCGGTGCAGCGCAAAGAGCGTGTGGAAGACCTCGCGTAACGTCGTGCGCTCGCGCGAACGCAGACGCAGGCGCTGAAGACCATCCTCCGGTAAGGTATGCCCCTCACGTCGAAAACGCGCTTCGATGCCTTCGACGATGGTCCGCGCTTCGTCGTGTTCGCCGTGCGTCAGCAGCCAGCGTGGGCTCTCGGGGATCCACGCGCGCATCGGCAGGATCACGAGCGCCAGCGCGGCGCCAATGAAGAAACACGCGCGCCAGCCCCAGTCGGCGGGCAGCAGGCTGTTGTCGAGCAACACCAGCGAGCCCGTCGCGCCGAGCGCGGCGCCGACCCAGAACGTGCCGTTGATGCCGAGATCGGTCCAGCCGCGCACGCGCGCGGGCGTGAATTCCTGGATCGTCGAATTGATCGCCGTGTATTCGCCACCAATCCCCGCGCCGGTCAGAAACCGGAACACAATGAAACTCGCCAGATTCCAGGAGAGCGCCGTCGCAGCCGTGGCGGCCAGATAGAGTGCAAGCGTGATGAAGAAGAGCTTCCGGCGCCCGAGCCGGTCGGTGAGCCAGCCGAAACCGAGCGCGCCGAGCACGGCGCCCGCGATATACGCGCTGCCGGTCAGCCCCACGTCGGCGTTGGAAAAATGTAGCGTCGGGCTGGTTTTCAGCGCGCTCGCCACGGCGCCGGCCAGCGTCACTTCGAGACCATCCAGCAGCCACGTGACACCCAGCGCGAAGACGATCAGCGTATGGAAGCGGCCCCACGGCAGCCGGTCGAGCCGCGACGGCAGATCGGTTTCGATGACCGCCGGCCGTCCGGCGTGGGCGTCGGGGGCGCGAGGCGCGTCATCATGCAGCGGCGGGCTGCCCGGCGAGGCGGCCCGTTCGTGTGTCGAAGCGGACGATGGCCCGGTCATCCCTCAAGATCTCCCGAAAATTGACGACATATCCTGCTTAACCTGCATGAGTTGGGACATTGCGGCAGCAAATTCCATTCCGTGCAAAGTCGCGCTGCGCCGGTTGATACTGAGGGCGCTTCGTGTTACAAAGCCCGTCCATTTCCGTCTTTCCGTCCGCGCCAACCGTGAGCGATTCCTGCCATGACCTACTGCGCGATTGACTTCGGCACCTCGAACTCGGCTGTTGCGCTGCCTGACGGTGCGACGCCGCGCCTGGCTCCCGTCGAGGGCGACTACACGACGCTGCCGACCGCCGTCTTCTTCAACACCGACGAGAACACCCGCGAATTCGGCCGCGCAGCGCTCGAAGCCTATATCGACGGCTTCGACGGCCGGTTGATGCGCTCGATGAAGAGCATTCTGGGCTCCGCGCTTGCCGATACGACCACGGATCTCGGCGACGGCTCCGCCATCCGCTACACCGACGTGATCGGTATTTTTCTCGATCACCTGAAACGCAAGGCCGAAAAGGTCGCGGGCGCATCGATCGAGCGCGCTGTGCTGGGCCGCCCCGTGTTTTTCGTCGACGACGATCCGCGCGCCGATCAGCTCGCGCAGCAACAGCTGGAAGCGGCGGCGCGCTCGGTGGGTCTGCGCGACATCCATTTCCAGTATGAGCCGATTGCGGCCGCGTTCGACTACGAGTCGCATCTGACTGCGGAAGGACTGGTGCTGGTGGCTGACATCGGCGGTGGTACGTCGGACTTTTCGCTCGTGCGGGTGGGGCCGGACCGAATGCATCGCATCGAGCGCAAGGACGACGTACTCGCGCATCACGGCGTGCACGTTGCCGGCACCGACTTCGACCGGCGCGTCGAACTTGCGACCATCCTGCGCGAACTCGGCTACCAGTCGCTCGATCCGGAAGGCCGCGAACTGCCGAACCGCGTCTACTTCGATCTCGCGACGTGGCATCTGATCAACACGGTCTATTCGCCGAAGCGCGTGAGCGAACTCAGTCTGATGCGGCACCTTTATATCGAGACACGTCAACACGACCGGCTGATGCGCGTCGTCGAGCGCCGTCTGGGGCACGCGCTGGCCGCGCACGCCGAAGAAGCAAAGATCGGCGTGGCCGCAGGCGGCGAAACTGTGATCGATCTGGATGAGGTAGAAGACGATCTGCGTCTCGCATTCGACGAAGCGCAACTCGTTGCAGCCGGAAACGACGACATGCACCGCATCGTTCAGGCCGCGCGCGACACCGTGCAGGCTGCGGGCATTGCACCGCGCGACGTGACGGCCGTGTACTTCACGGGTGGCTCAACGGGCCTCGCGTTTTTGTCGAACGCGCTGGCTGCGGCCTTTCCGGGCGCCGAAGCCGTATTCGGCGATCGACTCGCCAGCGTGGCGACCGGTCTCGGGATTCATGCACGACGCATTTTCGGATAATCGGTATTACGCGATTAACGCCGTTTGCGCATGAAAACGCAGGCATAAAAAAACCCCGCCGAGGCGGGGCTTTTTTGCGTCCAGAAGGAAGCGTACTGCTTACACCGGCTTGATGTTAGCAGCTTGCTTGCCCTTCGGGCCCGTCTTGACTTCAAACGTGACCTTTTGGTTTTCTTGCAGCGACTTGAAGCCTTCTGCGCGGATTTCCGAGAAATGCGCGAACAGATCTTCGCCACCGCCGTCCGGCGTGATGAAGCCAAAGCCCTTTGCGTCATTGAACCACTTGACGGTACCGGTTTCCATATTACTTGTTCCTAAAGATGGTGAATAAGGCCGAAGCCCGGGTGTGCATGAAAATCAAGGAAGGGGCAATGGGACCAACCGGAGTACCGTTGATGGGCGAACTACGAAAGACCTTCACTCGCCGCTTGAAATCCTGCCCGAACGTTATACGGCGATTTCTTACGAAGGTCAACCCAATTCCCCCATTCTTCGCAGGTTTTTTCGGAATGGTCCGCTTGTTGCTCTCTGAACATCCTGTTTGCGGTGGCAGTTTTGGGGTCATAGCGCGTAAAGGTGCACTAACCGGGTGCAACCGCTAAACTACGCGCCCGTGCAGAGGTTGCACCTTTCGTCTGACTGTCAGCCGGCCTGTGCGGGTAATGAAGCGTATATTTTCAGCTGTTTGCCTCGCCATACAGCGCTTCACATGCTTTCGAAACAGGAGAAGACGTGAAAAGTTCTATTCAGAGGAACATCGGGCCGGTTGCGCTGCTACTGACAGGCCTCGGATCCATCATCGGGTCGGGCTGGTTGTTTGGCGCATGGAAGGCGGCAAAAATTGCAGGACCGGCGGCAATATGTGCATGGGTGATTGGCGCCATCGTCATTCTCGCCATCGCGCTGACGTATGCGGAACTGGGTGCGATGTTCCCCGAATCAGGCGGCATGGTGCGTTACGCCCGCTACTCGCACGGCGCGCTGGTCGGCTTTATCAGCGCGTGGGCAAACTGGATCGCGATCGTTTCGGTGATCCCCATCGAAGCCGAAGCGTCGATCCAGTACATGAGCACCTGGCCATACGACTGGGCGCACGCGCTCTTTGTGAACGGCTCGCTGACGACACCCGGCTTACTGCTCTCGGCGGCGCTGGTGATCGTGTATTTCCTGCTGAACTACTGGGGCGTGAAGCTCTTCGCGCAGGCAAACTCGGCGATTACGGTCTTCAAGTTCATCATTCCGGGCGCGACGATCCTCGGCTTGATGCTGACCGGCTTCCACAAGGAAAACTTCGGCGACGCTGGTTCGTTCGCGCCGTACGGCTGGTCAGCCGTGCTGACTGCGGTCGCGACGAGCGGCATCGTGTTCGCATTCAACGGTTTCCAGAGCCCGATCAACCTTGCGGGCGAAGCGCGCAACCCCGCGAAGAGCGTGCCGTTCGCGGTGATCGGCTCGATCCTGCTGGCGCTCGTCATTTACGTGCTGCTGCAGATCGCGTACATCGGCGCGGTAAACCCGTCTGACGTCATGAAAGGCTGGAGCCACTTTAACTTCGCGTCGCCGTTCGCGGAACTGGCGCTTGCGCTGAACCTGAACTGGCTCGCATTCCTGCTGTATGTGGATGCGTTCGTGAGCCCGAGCGGCACCGGGACGACCTACATGGCCACGACGACGCGCATGATCTACGCGATGGAGCGCAACAACACGATGCCGAAGATCTTCGGCAACGTGCACCCGCTCTATGGTGTGCCGCGTCAGGCGATGTGGTTCAACCTGCTGGTCTCGTTCATCTTCCTGTTCTTCTTCCGGGGCTGGAGTTCGCTCGCGGCCGTGATCTCGGTCGCCACGGTGATTTCGTACCTGACGGGCCCGATCAGCCTGATGTCGCTGCGCCGCGCGGCAACGGACCTCGAGCGTCCGCTCCACATTCCCGGGATGTCGGTAATCGCGCCGTTCGCGTTCGTGTGTGCGTCGCTGATCCTGTACTGGGCGAGGTGGCCGCTGACAGGCGAAATCATTCTGCTGATGATCGTCGCGCTGCCGGTCTATTTTTACTTCCAGTCGAAGTCGGGCTTCGGCGGCTGGGGACGTGACCTGAAAGCCGCGTGGTGGCTCGTCGCGTATCTGCCGATCATGGCGCTGCTTTCGCTGATCGGCAGCAAGCAGTTCGGCGGCCGCGGCATTCTGCCGTACGGCTGGGACATGGTCGTCGTGATCGCGTTTTCGCTCGTGTTCTACTACTGGGGCGTGCACACCGGTTACCGCACCGAATACCTCGACGAGCGCGAATCGCACGACGAGATTCTGGAAGGCATCGGCGCGTAACGCGGTTGCTCTCTTCAGCTGGACGGGTGCCCCGCGCGGAATGTGCGGGGCGCCGACGCAACGATAAAGCCCGCCTGGGTGACCTCAGGCGGGCTTTTCTTTTCCGGCTGGAAGGCGACGGATCAGGCGTTGCCGAACACGTAGTTCGTCATCGCGAGCGAGCGCTGATACGTGCCGAGCGACTGGATCGACAGCGTGAAGTCGTCGTCGGCGGCGCCGAGCGCCGAGAAGACCGGCAGCAGGTGCTCGTCGGTCGGATGCATCAGCACGCCGTGCGGCGCCTGCGCGCGATAATCGAGCAGCGCGTCGATGTCGCGGGCGGCGAGCTTGGATTCGAACCAGTCGGTGAACTCGGTCACACGCGGATCCGCGTCTTCCGGACGCGCCGAGAAATCGGCCGCGCGCAGATTGTGGGTGATCTGGCCGGAGCCGATCACCATCACGCCTTCGTCCTTCAATGCCCGCAGCGCACGGCCTACGCGGAAGTGATGCGCCGGGTCCATGCGCGGCTGGATCGACAGCTGGGCGACGGGCACGTCAGCTTCCGGGAACAGCAGCAGCATCGGCACCCAGGCGCCGTGATCGAGCCCGTGCGGCTGCGTCGCCGTTGCAATGCCGTGTTCTCCCAGCAGCGCCGCCACCTGACGGGCGACATCCGGCGCGCCGGGCGCCGGATACTGGATCTCATACAGCTGACGTGGGAAGCCGTAGAAATCGTGGATGGTTTCCGGCGCGTCCGACGTGCTTGCGACCGGTTGCGCCGTACCCCAGTGAGCGGACAGCATCAGAACAGCCCGCGGACGCGGCAGCTGGGTCGAAAGCGACGCGAATTCCGCCGACGGCAGCGTCGGATCGATCGGCAGCGTAGGTGCACCGTGCGACAGGTACAGCGTGGGTAAGCGGGTCATGGCAGCGAAGCCGCGTGGTCAGCGGCCAGAAGGTTTCGTTGCTACCACTATAGAGGCGCACTGCCGTTTGATAAACAGGGCGAAACGGATTTGATTGTCTCGCGGATGTAGGTAATCGCGGAAGCGAACGCGCCACGCGCGACCCGTCGCTCAGTCGTGCGTTCCGCGCAGTCCTGGCCATGCAGGCGCGAGTGCGGGACCGAGCGCGAACAGATCCAGCACGCGCGCGACGGTCTGGTCGACCATTTCGTCGATCGACGCCGGCTGGTTGTAGAACGCCGGCAGCGGCGGGAAGATCACGCCGCCCATTTCGGTGACGGCCGTCATGTTGCGCAGATGCGCAAGGTTGAACGGCGTTTCGCGCACCATCAGCACGAGCCGGCGGCGCTCCTTGAGCGTGACGTCGGCGGCGCGGGTGATGAGGTTATCGGCAAAACCGTGTGCAATGCTCGCGAGCGTTTTCATCGAGCAGGGCGCGATGATCATGCCGTCCGTGGCGAACGAGCCGGACGCGATGCTCGCGCCGACATCGCGCACCGAATGGACGACATCCGCGAGCGGATGCACGTCTTCCCTGCTTAACTGGAGTTCGTGCTGGACGTTCAGCCAGCCGGCACTTGAGATCAGTAGATGACTCTCGACGCCGCCCAGACGGCGCAGCGTTTCGAGCAGCCGGATGCCGTAGACGGCACCGGTCGCGCCGGTAATGGCGACGATCAGCCGGCGCGTGGCCGGGGCGGGCGCAGCCTGGGTTTCCATGGCGTGCGCCACGCGAGCAGGATTACGCAGCCGCGAACAGTTGCTGCAGTTCGCCGGACTGGTACATCTCCATCATGATGTCCGAGCCGCCGACAAACTCACCCTTCACGTAAAGCTGCGGAATGGTCGGCCAGTTCGAGAATTCCTTGATGCCCTGACGGATGCCTTCGTCGTCGAGGACGTTGACCGTCTTGAATTCACCGACGTTGCACGCCTTCAGGATCTGGATGGCGCGGCCCGAGAAGCCGCACATCGGGAACTGCGCGTTGCCCTTCATGAAGAGCACGACGTTGTTTTCGTCGACGATTTGCTTGATGCGTTGTTGCGTATCCATGACTGACCTTGCGGTTCCGTAAATTGCGGGATAGACCCAGATGATAGCGGAATTCGATGGCGCAGGCTGGGCGTCGCCTTGCGGTTCGTACGGGCGATTCGTGTATCAGGGAAGGCGGTTCAGGTCGCCGCACGCCGCCCGCCGCTGATGCGTTCGATGCCCGCGAGATCGCACGCAGAGCGGACTTCACCGAAGCTGCGGTCTTCGAGCAATGTGCGCACGGCCTGCGCCTGATCGTAGCCGTGCTCCATCCACAGCACGCCACGAGGCGCAAGCCATGCGGGCGCGCCAGATACGATCGCGCGGATGGCGGAGAGGCCGTCGGCTTCGTCGGTGAGCGCGCCGCGCGGTTCGAAACGCAGATCGCCCTGTGACAGATGGGGATCGCCGCTAGCGATATAGGGCGGGTTGCTCACGATGACGTCGAAGTGAAGCGCCTCGCTCGCATTCAGCGCATCGTACCAGTCGCCTTCCCAAAATACCGGTGCGCCGCCAGGGCGCGCTGCGTCAAGCAGCTTGCCGGCGTTTCGAACGGCGACGGCGAGCGCCTCGGATGAGCGGTCGACCGCCCAGACCTGCGCGTCAGGTCGCGCCGAAGCAATCGCGACGGCAATCGCGCCTGTGCCGGTGCCGAGGTCGAGCACACGCGGCTTCTTCAGGCCCTCGAGCGCTTCGAGCGCGGTTTCGACCAGCAACTCGGTTTCGGGCCGCGGAATCAGCACATGCGGCGTGACGTCGAATTCGAGCCCGAAAAATTCGCGCGCGCCGACGAGTTGCGCAACGGGTTCGCCCGCAAGGCGCCGTGCCTCCAGCGCCCGATAACGCTCGATCAACGCTGCGCCGAGCGGTTCGTCGCTGCGGGTGATCAGTTCCGTCCGGCGCCAGCCCAGCACATGCCCGAGCAGGATCCGCGCTTCGAGCACGGGTAGCGTGGAAGCGCGTAGCAGGGCGGCAGCGGTATCGGCATTTTGCATGGCGGCGGCGTGGGCGTGCGTCAGTCGGCGTCGCCGAGCGAGGCGAGCAGTTCCGCCTGGTGTTCGCTCACCAGCGCCGCGATGAGTTCAGTGAGATCGCCGTCCATGATCGCGTCGAGGCGGTAGAGCGTCAGGTTGATCCGGTGATCGGTGAGACGCCCCTGCGGGAAGTTGTACGTGCGAATCCGCTCCGACCGGTCGCCCGATCCGATCAGGCTCTTGCGCGTGGCGGCTTCCTTCGCGTGCTGTTCCTGCGACTGCCTGTCCATGATGCGCGCGGCGAGCACCTTGAGCGCGCGATCCTTGTTCTTGTGCTGCGAGCGGTCGTCCTGACATTCGACGACGATGCCGGTCGGCAGATGGGTCACCCGTACGGCCGAATCGGTCTTGTTGATGTGCTGGCCGCCCGCGCCGGACGCGCGGAACGTGTCGATCCGCAGGTCCGCCGGATTGATCTGCACTTCAGCGATCTCGTCCGCTTCCGGCATGACCGCGACCGTGCATGCCGACGTATGGATACGGCCCTGCGTTTCGGTAGCCGGCACGCGCTGCACGCGATGGCCGCCGGATTCGAACTTCAGCTTCGAATATGCCGCTTCGCCGGCGATCCGTACGATCACCTCCTTGTAGCCACCGAGGTCCGACTCGCTCGCGGACATCATCTCGACCTGCCACCGGTTGCGCTCCGCGTAGCGCAGATACATGCGCAGCAGATCGCCCGCGAACAGCGCCGATTCGTCGCCGCCCGTACCCGCACGGATTTCGACGAAGATGTTGCGGCTGTCGTTCGGGTCTTTGGGCAGCAGCATGGTCTGCAGTTCGCTTTCGAGCTTCGCTTTCTGCTCGCGGGCGGCGCGGATTTCCTCTTCGGCGAAGTCGCGCATCGACGCGTCGGACAGCAGCCCCTGCGCGGTGGCTTCGTCGGTGAGCGCCTGGCGCCATAGCGCGTATTGCTCGACGACCGGCCCGAGTTCCGCGTGTTCGCGCGTCAGCTTGCGGTACTGGTCGAGATTCGCGGTGATGTCTTCGCGGCTCAACAGGTCGTTCAGTTCGGCCAGCCGGGTGGTGAGCTGGTCGAGCTTGCTTTGCATGCTCGTTTTCATCGGACGGGTCGGAGCGGGCTCCGGAAAGGACGACTGCTAATGGAAAATTCGGGAAATTCGCGGATGCCGGGCGCGAGGCATGACCGGCATGCGGCGGACGTGCCGCCTGCGACGACAGCGTCGCTAACGGTCCGAAGAGTCGGACGGGTCTGACGGCTCGACGGGGCCGGAGGCGCCGCCGTGGTGATAGAAGCCGCTCATCAGTTCGATGAGCTTGTCGCGGTTTTCGCTGCTGGCGCGATTGAGCGCGTGCGTCGGGCCGTGGATCAGCTTGTTCGTCAGCGCCTGCGAAAGTGCTTCGAGGACGGCGGCCGGATCCTCGCCACGCGCGAGCATCTTGTGTGCGCGTTCGAGTTCGGCGCGACGCAGCGAGTCAGCCTGCGTGTGCATGTGACGGATGACCGGCACGATGCTGCGCGCGTCGAGCCACTGCATGAAGTTCTGCACGCGCGTCTCGATGATCGCTTCGGCCTGCGCGACGGCTGCCTGACGCGATGCATTGCCTTCGCGGACGATCGCGCCGAGGTCGTCGACGGTGTACAGGAACACATCTTCGAGCTTGCCGACTTCGGGTTCGATGTCGCGCGGCACGGCCAGGTCGACCATGAAAATCGGGCGGTGACGGCGCGCCTTCACTGCGCGCTCCATGGCGCCCAGGCCGATGATCGGCAGCGTGGACGCCGTGCACGACACGATGATGTCGAATTCGTGCATGCGCGCGGGGAGATCTGCGAGCGGAATCGCCCGGCCGTTGAAGCGTTCGGCGAGCCGCGAGCCGCGCTCGGCGGTGCGGTTGGCGACCACGAGTTCACGCGGCTGCTGCGCGGCAAAATGGGTTGCGCACAACTCGATCATTTCGCCCGCGCCGATAAACAGCACGCGCTGGTTCGAGACCTTGTCGAAGATGCGCTGCGCCAGCCGCACGGCCGCCGCGGCCATCGAAACGGATTGCGCGCCAATTTCCGTCGTGCTGCGCACTTCCTTCGCGACGGCGAACGTGCGCTGGAACAGCTGGTTCAGATAGGTGCCGAGCGCGCCGGCTTCGGACGCCGTGCGCACCGCATCCTTCATCTGGCCGACGATCTGCGTTTCGCCGAGCACCATCGAGTCGAGCCCCGAGGCGACCCGAAACGCGTGGCGCACGGCTTCGGACTGCGGCAGCGCGTACACATGTGGGGCCAGTTCACCAGCCGGCAGGTTGTGATAGCGCGAGAGCCACTGGATGGCGGCTTCGCGCGCGGCGTGATCGTCGGTGGCGCAGTAGAGTTCGGTGCGGTTGCAGGTGGACAGAATGGCGGCTTCCGGCGCCTGGCGGGCGGCGGGGCCGAGCCAGATGTCCTTGAACGTCGCGAGCGCCGGCTTGATCTGTTCGAGCGGAAACGCCACGCGTTCGCGCAAGGCGACAGGCGCGGTGTGGTGGTTGATTCCGATCGTTAGAAGCTGCATGGGGCGCTGTTGTAGGCGGCGTGGGCGGCGCTATGGTGTAGCCCAATATTATAGCGTTTCCAGGGATCTTTCATTGACCGTGCCTGATACCCGGGATGAAGCCCCGGCGCAGGGTCAGGACACGACGCGGTCAAGCTGGTAACCGTAGCCATAAAGGGGCGTGAGCGCGTAGCCGAGTTCGGGGCGCAACTGGAGTTTCGAGCGCAGCCGCGACGCGTGGGTGTCGAGGGTGCGCGACCTTACGTCGCGGCTGCGTGTCCAGACCGCCTCCAGAATGTGCGCGCGCGAGACCGGCCGCGACAGGTTCGTGAACAGCAGCAGGGCGAACCGGAACTCCTTTGGCGTCAGTTCCACGCGCTGGCCGCGGAACGTGACGACATCGTGCGCCGTGTCGAAAGCATAGTCGCCGAAAACGCTGCGCAGCCGGTTGCGTGGCCGGCGCACGCCCGCGCGCCGCAGCAGCGCGTCGACGCGTGCCAGCATTTCCGGTCCGCGCACGGGCTTGGTCAGGCAGTCGTCGGCACCGGCGTGCAGGATCGAGACGATTTCGCTTTCGCGGGGCGCGGTGATCAGCACCATGACGGGCAGGCCGGGCAGCACCTTGCGGGCAAGCGGGATGACGTCCTCGGCGGCGAGGTCGCCAGACCAGACGTCCGCCAGAAGCAGGTCGAAGGTCTGGCTGGCGGCGCTCGCCAGAAAGGGCGTGCTGGCTGGGAAGTGCTCGCAGGCGTGGCCGCCGGCAAGCAGCAGGCGACCAATCAGATTGGCCTGACTTCGGTCGGGCTCGACGAGCGCAATACGCATAAGGGGCACGTTCAGCATATCTGGCGCATTCCGCTGCCCGGACGACCGGAGGTCGGGGATGCGGTCGCGATTCCGGCCAGGCATATGCGCAGGCGAGGCCCGCGGCTTGCCTTGTGCTACCCCGGCCCCTAAACTCAACCGCTACGCGCACGGCGCCGTGCTGACCTGTTAGTTAACGAGACAAAAATGCTAGCTGTGCAAACGCTTCGACCCTATAAGAGCGGTCTTAAATCATTCGAGGTCCGTCGCTGATGGGTTGGGCTGGTATCGCAATACTGGGCGCGGTGGTGGGGCTGGTCGGCGGATGGCTGCATCCGCTGCGACGCGCGGGCCGCGGGCGTATCGTGGTGGCGCTGGTTGCCGGCATCGTCGGGGCGGTTGTCGCCGCGATGGCTGGCAACGTCACCGGTCTCTTCCATGATGGTGATACGCTCGAATGGCTGGCCTGTACCTCCGTCGCGCTGATCGCCGTCGCCGTGACGGTCGGCCTTTTATCCCGTCGATAAGATGAATTCCCCGCAGGTGAAACAATGAACGCCCGACTTCCCGAAACTTCGTCCATTCCCGAACGCATTGCCGTGCTGCGCGGCGCCATGAAGCGCGAAAACCTCGCTGCTTACCTGGTGCCGTCCGCCGATCCTCACCTTTCCGAATATCTGCCAGGCCGCTGGCAGGGGCGCGAGTGGCTCTCCGGTTTCACCGGCTCGGTCGGCACGCTGGTCGTCACCGAAGATTTCGCCGGCCTCTGGGTCGACAGCCGCTACTGGGTGCAGGCCGAGGCACAACTCGCCGGCACCGGCGTGCGGTTGATGAAGATGATGGGCGGCCAGCAGACCGCGCCGCACATCGACTGGCTCGCGCAGAACGTGACAGGCGGCGCGGCGGTGGGCGTCGACGGCGCCGTGCTCGGCGTGGCCGTGGCGCGCGCGTTGAACGATGCGTTGACGGCGCGCGGTGTTGCGTTGCGAACCGACGTCGATCTGTTCGACACGATCTGGCCGCAGCGCCCGACACTGCCGGTCGAAGCCGTCTACGAGCACGCGGCACCGCACGCGAGCGTCACGCGCGCCGACAAGCTCGACCAGATCCGCCGCGAGATGCAGCAAAAAGGCGCGCAGTGGCACTTCATCTCGACGCTCGACGACCTCGCGTGGCTCCTGAACCTGCGGGGCGCGGATGTGAGCTACAACCCCGTGTTCGTCGCGCATGCGCTGATCGGACTCGACGGCGCGTCGCTGTTTGTTGCCGACGGCAAGGTGCCGCAGGCGCTCGCCGATGCGCTGGCGCGCGACGGCATCCAGGTGAAGCCATACGCAGGAGCAGCCGATGCGCTCGCCGCGCTGCCGTCCGGTTCGACGCTGCTGATCGACCCGCGGCGTATTACTTTCGGCCTGTTGCAGGCGGTGCCGTCGAACGTGAAAATTGTCGAAGCCGTGAATCCTTCGACGTTCCTGAAGTCGCGCAAGACACCCGCCGAAGCGGAGCATGTGCGTGCAACGATGGAGCAGGACGGCGCGGCGCTCGCTGAATTCTTCGCGTGGTTCGAGGGCGCGCTCGGTCGCGAAACGATCACCGAGCTCACCATCGACGAACGTCTGACCGCGGCGCGCGCGCGTCGTCCGGGCTTTGTCACGCTGAGCTTCGGCACGATCGCCGGTTTCAACGCGAACGGCGCGATGCCGCATTACCGCGCCACGCAGGCTTCGCACGCAACAATCGAGGGCAACGGCCTGTTGCTGATCGATTCGGGCGGCCAGTACCTGAGCGGCACGACGGACATCACGCGTGTCGTGCCGATCGGCACGATCAACGCCGAGCATCGCCGCGATTTCACGACCGTGCTGAAAGGCACGATGGCGCTCTCTCGCGCGCAGTTTCCGCGCGGTATCCGCTCGCCGATGCTCGACGCGATCGCCCGCGCGCCGATCTGGGAAGCCGGCGCGGACTACGGTCATGGCACGGGGCACGGTGTGGGCTACTTCCTGAACGTGCACGAAGGCCCGCAGGTGATCTCGCACTACGCGCCGGCCGAAGCGTGGACGGCGATGGAAGAGGGCATGATCACGTCGATCGAGCCGGGCATTTACCGTCCGGGCAAGTGGGGCATCCGGATCGAAAACCTCGTGCTGAACCGCGAGGCGGAAAAGACCGTGTTTGGCGATTTCCTGAAGTTCGAAACGCTGACGTTGTGCCCGATCGATACCCGCTGCGTCGATCTCGCGCTATTGCGGGATGACGAGCGCTCGTGGCTCAACGCGTATCACGAGATGGTGCGTGCGCGCGTTTCGCCGCATGTCTCGGGCGACGCGAAGGCGTGGCTCGAAACGCGCACGCAGGCGATCTGACGCACGGCGCTTCGCAACACGTCACACAGCCTGCGCGGGCGGCTGCGTTGCAGCTCGCCCGCTTTCCGGACCACTGGCATGGGAGTATGCATGGCGATAAAGGCAGTCGTTTTCGATTTCGGTGGCGTACTGATCGACTGGAGCCCGCAGTACCTCTACCGCACGCTGATTCCCGACGAAGCGGAGCGCCGCTGGTTTCTCACGCACGTCTGCGCGATGGACTGGGTCATCCAGCAGGACGGCGGCCAGACGATCGAAGAAGGCACGGCTGAACGGGTCGCGAAGTTTCCGGAACACGAGACACTGATTCGCGCGTTCTACGAGCGCTGGCACGAGATGATTCGCGGCGTGCTCGAAGACGGCATCGCGACGATGGAAAAACTCGAAGCGGCCAACGTGCCGCTTTTCGGGCTGACGAACTGGTCGGCTGAGACGTTTCCGTATGCATGGGAGAACTTCCCTGTTTTACGGCGCTTTCGGGACATCGTCGTCTCGGGGCGCGTGAAACTCGTGAAGCCCGACCCGGCGATTTTCGCGGAGATGATGACGCGCATCGAGTCCCATCTGCCAGGCATCCAGCCAGCGGAACTCGTCTTTATCGACGACAACCTGAAGAACGCCGAGGCCGCGACCTCGCTTGGCTGGCATGGCGTGCATCACACCGACGCAGCGCACACTGAAGCGAAGCTGCGCGAACTGGGCTTGCCCGTCTGATCAAGGCGCAATGATGCGCAGCGGTGTGCCGCGCATCCTGCAAGTCATGCCGTTACGGTGACGATCGCGACGGATGCTGCGCATCCGCGGGTTCCTTGCCGATCAGGTTCAGGAGCGCGTTGCCGATCCCTTTAACCGTTTCGCCCGCGCCTTTTGCGACTCCGGCGACGCTCACGCCGAGCGCCTCCGCAAAGCCGTTGCTCATTTTCGTCAGCAGACTTTCGTTAAGCGAGAACTTTGGGTCTCGCAGATTGCCTTCGAGCACGAAATGCAGCGTGATGTCGTCGCCATGTTTCTTGAGTGCGGCGACGGCTGCTTTGGTCGGGATTGAAAGGAACGTGTCGACGGGGTTGCCGGTATCGGCGAGTTGCAGATGGTGTACCGTCACGACGCCAGGCGCGTGGAGGTGGTAATTGCGCACGGTCGAATCCACTTTCAGGTCTAGCGTGCCGCCCGTCACCTGCGCCTTCGCGCCGGCTTTCCTGAGCAGATAAGGATCGAGCGTCCTGACGTCAACGCCGCGCATCGTGGTGGTGGTCTGCGAATCCTTGCTCGCGATTTTTATCCAGCCGCCAAATGAAACGGTGCCGGTATGCGACGGCCCCTTGATCGAGCCGTTGACAGCGAGCGCCGTCGGTTCGTTCAGATCCGGCAGATGGATGTGATCGATTGTCGCGCTCGCATCCGTAATGGCGACCTGGTAGGCGGGATTGCTGACCGTCAGATCGTAAAACACGAACGTGCCGCGCTGGAATTCGACGTGATCGACAATTTTTTCCCGCGGCAGCGGTGCTGCTTCGCTGGCACTGGCATCGCTCGCACCGGTGTTCGCGGTCTCGTTCAGTGTCTGCCGGAGATTCGGCAGCAACTGGACGGTGCCATCCTTCGTGCGCAGCACGGTCATGTTGAATCCGGTGACCTCGACATTGCGCACGTGAATCCGCCGCTGGATCAGTTCGCGAACGTCGGGTTCCAGCGTAACCGTGTCGGCGCGAAACGGATCGGCGGCGGGCCAGTTGGCGGGGGCGCGTAGACGCACGTTGGTGAGGCGGATGGTTTTGAGGCCAACATCGATCGTGTCGGCACTCCCGAGTGGACCGAGGGCGGCGATGACGCGTTCCTTCACTTCGTGCTGGATGAACAGAACACCAGCCACGACCATGACAAGCAGCATCGCCACCAGGCCCGTCAGTGCGACGGCCACGCGACTGCCTTTCGACATCGGCATGCCTGCCTCCTCGTTGCCGCGCCGTGCGCGCAACCGGACGATGCACCTTGTTGTGTGGATCGATGGGCGTCTCGCGGTAGAGGCGAGCGAGGCCGGGCCCGGCCCGCCCGCACCTCCACCGGCTGGTGCGCACGCATCGACTTCGACCGGAGCCGATCCGCTGCGCCGTGCCCGCGAAACCTATCGCGTGATCGGCTTGTAGCGGAGGCGCTTCGGCCGTGCAGCTTCTTCGCCGAGACGGTTACGCTTGTCCGCCTCGTATTCCTGATAGTTGCCGTTGAAGAACGTCACCTGCGATTCGCCTTCGAACGCCAGAATATGCGTCGCGATACGGTCAAGGAACCAGCGATCGTGCGAGATCACCAGCACCGAGCCCGCGAACTCCAGCAACGCGTCTTCAAGCGCGCGCAGCGTTTCGACGTCGAGGTCGTTCGACGGTTCGTCGAGCAGCAGTACGTTGCCGCCCGCGATCAGCGTTTTTGCCAGATGCAGCCGGCCGCGCTCACCGCCCGACAGGTTGCCGACGTTCTTCTGCTGGTCGCCGCCCTTGAAGTTGAAGCGCCCGATGTACGCGCGCGACGGCGTTTCATATTTACCCACGGTCAGTACATCCGCACCGCCGGAAATCTCTTCGAAAACGGTTTTCGAGCCATCCAGCGCATCGCGGCTCTGATCCACATACGCGAGCTTCACGGTCGGGCCCTGCACGATTTCGCCCGAATCCGGCTGCTCCTTGCCGGTCAACATGCGAAACAGCGTCGACTTGCCCGCGCCGTTCGGCCCGATGATGCCGACGATCGCGCCCGCCGGAATCTTGAAGCTCAGATCGTCGATCAGCAGACGGTCGCCGTATGCCTTCGATACGTTCTTGAACTCGATCACCTCGTTGCCGAGACGGTCGCCAACGGGGATGAAAATTTCCGATGTTTCGTTGCGCTTCTGGTAATCCTGGCTGCTCAGTTCCTCGAATCGCGCAATACGTGCCTTCGATTTTGCCTGGCGTCCCTTCGGGTTCTGGCGCACCCACTCCAGTTCCTTCTTGATCGCTTTCTGACGCGCCGATTCCGTTGCTTCTTCCTGCTTCAGCCGCTCTTCCTTCTGGTCGAGCCAGCTGCTGTAGTTGCCCTTCCACGGAATGCCATGACCGCGGTCAAGTTCGAGAATCCACTCGGCGGCGTTATCCAGGAAGTATCTGTCGTGGGTTACAGCAACCACTGTGCCCGGGAAGCGCGTGAGGAACTGTTCGAGCCAGTCGACCGATTCCGCGTCCAGGTGGTTGGTCGGTTCGTCGAGCAGCAGCATGTCGGGCTTTTCGAGCAGCAGCTTGCACAGCGCGACGCGACGCTTTTCGCCGCCCGACAGATGCTCGATTTTCGCGTCCCACGGCGGCAGGCGCAGCGCGTCGGCCGCGATGTCGATCTGCTGCTCGGGGCTGCCGCCGTCGGCCGTGGCGAGAATCGCTTCGTACTTCGCCTGTTCGGCGGCGAGCGCGTCGAAGTCGGCGTCCGGCTCGGCGTACGCGGCGTAGATTTCATCGAGCTTCTTCTGCGCATTGAAAACATCGCCCAGGCCTTCCTCGACCGCTTCCCGCACGGTTTTCTGCGGGTCGAGCTGCGGCTCCTGCGGCAGATAGCCGATGTTCAGATTCGGCATCGGCGTGGCTTCGCCTTCGATGTCCTTGTCGACACCGGCCATGATGCGGATCAATGTCGATTTGCCCGAGCCGTTCAGGCCGAGCAGACCGATTTTTGCACCGGGAAAGAAAGACAACGAGATGTCCTTCAGGATCTGGCGCTTGGGCGGCACGATCTTGCCGACCCGGTTCATGGTGAAGACGTATTGGGCCATTTGCTTGAAAACCAGGCGTTGACGCCGCGGGCCGCACTGAAAAGGGCGGGCGGGCGTGGGTGAATGGGTATGCGTTTCCCGGACGGCGCCGGCGACCGGCGCGCAGGGAGAACTGGCATTGTACTTCGCCCTCCAGGGCGAAAGCACCGTCGCGGGCCGTCGCTATGCCATCCGGCCAGGGTGACGCGAGCTCAGCGAAGTCGCACTATAGCCACTCAGCGACGCCACCATGACGCGAACACGTTCCGCTACGATGCCGGCTGAAGCTCCAGGAGCCGTCGCGGCAGCGCGCGGTGGCGCCTTCGGGAATCTTGCCCGACAGCGAGCGGGCCGGCGCGTGAACGGTCTCGCCGTCGCGGTTCTGATACGTGTTGTGGTTGCTGAGACTGGCCTCGTCAGGCGTGGAAGCGGGCGCCACGTAAGCCCACGCGGGCATGACTGCCAGCAGCAGGCTCGCGGCAAGGGCGCCGATGAATGCCGTCTTACGCCGCAGGTGAGGCAGAGCAATGCCGGGGGTCATGGTCAGAACCGTTTGTTATTTTTCGATGTATCGCGCCGCTACATGACACAACACCGCACTGTTATGGATCGGTGCCGTCAGTTAGCGCGCCTGCCCGTCGACGGATCGAAGAAATGGAGGTGCTGGCCGGGCAGCGCCACCTGCAGCGCTTCACCGCGCGCCGGGCGATGCGCATGCGGCAGCCGCACCGCCACATCGCGATTGCCCCATCGGCCGTGCGCAAGGTTATCTGCGCCCAGCAACTCGCAGGAATCGACGGTGAGGGTCGCGGGCGCGGCGTCGGTCAGCCCCGGCGTCATGTGCTCGGGCCGGATGCCCAGCGTCCACTCGCGTCCGGCCGCCACCTCGCGGCCGATACACGGCACGCCTGCGAGCGGCAGCCTTGGCCCGTTGCCCGCGACTTCGAAGAACGCGCCATCGCCGGACACGCCGCCGTCCAGCAGATTCATCCCCGGCGAGCCGATGAAACTCGCGACGAATACCGTCGCGGGCCGCTCGTAGACCTCGGTTGGCGCACCGATCTGCTCCGCGTGGCCCTTGTTCATCACGATCACCCGCTGCGCGAGCGTCATCGCTTCGATCTGGTCGTGCGTGACGTACAGGCTCGTGGTTGCAAGACGCGCATGCAGGCGCTGGATTTCCAGACGCATCTGCACGCGCAGCCGCGCATCGAGATTCGATAGCGGTTCGTCGAACAGGAACACGGCAGGCTCGCGCACGATCGCGCGGCCCATCGCGACGCGCTGTCGCTGCCCGCCGGACAGTTCACGCGGCTTGCGGGCGAGCAACGGTTCGAGCTCGAGAATCTTCGCGGCGGCGTCGACGCGCCGGTCGATCGTCGCGCGATCCTCGCCGGCGATTTTCAGCGCGTAGCCCATGTTCTGCGCGACGCTCATATGCGGATAGAGCGCGTAATTCTGGAACACCATCGCAATGTTGCGATCCTTCGGTTCCAGCGTGTTGACGACCTTGTCCGCGATCGAGATCGTGCCTTCGGAGATGCCTTCGAGCCCGGCCACCATCCGCAGCAAGGTCGACTTGCCGCAGCCGGAGGGCCCCACCATCACGACGAACTCGCCATCGGCGACATCGACATCGATGCCGTGCAGCACCATCTGTTTGCCGTCGTACGTCTTTTTCACGCCCTTCAGGGTCAGCGCAGCCATTCGTTTTGCCTTTCCGTGCATTCGCGGGCGTCGCGTCAAGCGTCACGCGTCGCGCGCCATCGCGTTGAATTGTCTTGTATGGTGTTCGGTACTTAACCTGTCCCGGTCGGCTTATTTTTCGGCATCCACGAGGCCGCGCACGAACCAGCGCTGCATCGTCAGCACGACGGCGAGCGGCGGCAGCATGGCAAGCAGCGTCGCGGTCATCACCAGATGCCACTCCGTCGCCGTATCGCCGGACGCGATCATGCTCTTGATGCCGACCACCGCCGTGGTCAGCGATTGCTGGCTCGTGATCAGGATCGGCCACAGATACTGGTTCCAGCCGTAGATGAACGTGATCACGAAAAGCGCGGCCATGTTGGTCTTCGACAGCGGGATGACCACGTCCCAGAAAAAGCGCAACGGTCCCGCGCCATCGATGCGCGCCGCTTCCATCAGTTCGTCCGGCAGCGTCATGAAAAACTGGCGGAACAGGAAGGTCGCGGTGGCCGAGGCGATCAGCGGCAGCGTCAAGCCGGCGTAGGTATTGCTCAGATGCATCGACGACACGACCTGCACGGTCGGAAAAATACGCACTTCGACCGGCAGCATCAGCGTGACGAAGATCAGCCAGAACGCGAGGTTCCTGAACGGAAAGCGGAAGAACACGATCGCGTACGCGGAGATCATCGACACGGCGATCTTGCCGATCGAAATGACGAGCGCCATCACGAGGCTGTTCATCAGCATCCGCCCGAACGGACTCGCGGCGTTGCCGCTGCCGTGCGTCCAGACGTTCGCGATGTTTTCGAACAGATGCGTGCTGGGCAGGAGCGAAAGCGGCACGCTGAACACTTCATGCTCGTTCATCGTTGCGGCACAGAACGCGATGTACACCGGAAATACGACCAGCACGACGCCCGCGATCAGTACCGCGTGGCAAAAGAGGTCGAACCCGCGTCGGTTCTCGATCATGAGTACTGGACCCTCCGCTCGATGAAACGGAACTGCACGACAGTCAGCGCGACGACGATCACCATCAGCACCACGGACTGCGCGCCCGAGCTGCCGATATCGAGCCCCTGGAAGCCTTCGGCGAAAATCTTGTAGATCAGTGTCCGGGTCGATTGCGCGGGGCCGCCGCCGGTAGCCGCGTCGATCACGGGCAACGTATCGAAGAACGCGTAGACGATGTTGACGACGAGCAGAAAGAAACTCACCGGCGACAGCAGTGGCAGCGCGATGCCGAAGAAGCGGCGCACGGGGCCGGCGCCGTCGATCGCGGCCGCTTCGATCAGCGAACGCGGAATCGCCTGCAGGCCGGCATAGAAGAACAGGAAGTTATAGCTGACCTGTTTCCAGACGGAAGCGAGCACGACGAGGAACATCGCCTGCCCTGGGTTGAGCGCGTGATTCCACACGATGCCGCTCTTCGCGAGCGCATAGGTCACGAGCCCGATACTCGGATTGAAGAGGAACGACCACAGCACGCCGGCGATCGCGGGCGCGACTGCGTACGGCCAGATCAGCAGCGTCTGATACGTCTTTGCCCCGCGCGTCACGCGGTCGGCGCAGGCGGCGAGCACGAGCGAAACCACGAGGCCGCCGACCGTGACGAGCGAGCAGAAAATCAGCGTCGTGTTGAACGACGACAGATAGAGCGGATCGGCGAAGAGCTGCTTGAAATTGGCGAGGCCAACGAACTCGCTCGACGTACCGAACGCGTCCTGACTTTGCGTGGACTGCCACAACGCCTCGCCGGCCGGCCACAGAAAGAACAGCAGCGTGATCGCGAGTTGCGGCGCAACCAGCAGATAGGGCAACACGCCTGCGCCGAAGCGGGATCGCTTTTCCATCGATGTTTCCCGTGGGTGATGCACGCGGGCGCCTGTTTTTTTAACGGGCGCCCGCAGGAACCAGCCGGCCGCCTAGCTGCCGGCCTTCTCGAAGCGGCGCAGCAACTCGTCGCCGCGCGATACCGCGGAGTCGAGCGCCTCTTTCGGCGACTTCTTCTGCGTCCAGACCTGCTCGAGTTCCTCGTCGACGACCGTGCGGATCTGCGGCATGTTGCCAAGACGCAGCCCCTTGGTGAACGGCAGGGGCGGCTTGTTGAGCATCTGTTTGATCGCGGTATCGCTGCCGGGGTTCTTCTCGTAGAAGCCCTGTTGCTGCGTCAGCTGATAGGCCGCGGTGGTGACTGGCAGGTAACCCGTGTCCTGATGCCATTTGGCCGCGACGGGCGGTGAGCTCAGATAGGCGAGGAATTTCGCCACGCCCTTGTAGACGGCCGGATCCTTGCCTGCCAGCACCCACAGGCTCGCACCGCCGATGATCGCGTTCTGCGGCGCGCCTTTCACGCTTGCGTCGTACGGCATCATGCCGGTACCGAAGTTGAACTTCGCGAACTTCTTGATCGTGGCCAGCGACCCCGACGAGTTCGTGATGATTCCGCAGTCGCCGCTATAGAACTTCGATACCGGTTCGTCCTTGCGGCCGACATAGGTGAAGGTGCCTTCCTTCGCCATGTTCTGCAGGAACTGGATGTGCGCGATCTGCAGCGGCTTGTTGAATTCGAGCTGGGCGTCGGTGCCGTCGAAGCCGTTGTTCTTCGATGCGAACGGTGCGCCATGCCACGCGCTGTAGTTTTCGAGCTGGATCCAGCTCTGCCAGCCCGACGAATAACCGCACGACATGCCCGATGCCTTCAGCTTCTGTGCATCCTGTTGCAGTTCGTCCCAGGTTTTCGGCGGCTTGTTCGGATCGAGGCCGGCCTTCTTGAACGCGTCCTTGTTGTAGTACAGCACCGGCGTCGAGCTGTTGAACGGCATCGAAATGAGCTGGCCGCTCTTCGAGTCGCTGTAGTAGCTGGCGATGGTGGGAACGAACGCCTTTTCGTCGAGTGGCACGCCCGCCTGCTTGAACACGTCCGAGACCGGGATCACGGCTTTCTTTGCCTGCATCATGGTCGCCGTGCCCACTTCGTAGACCTGCAGGATCGCGGGCGCGTTGCCGCTGCGGTAGGCCGCGATGCCCGCTGCAAGCGTCTGGTCGTAGGTGCCCTTGAATACCGGCACGATCTTGTAGTCGCTTTGCGATGCGTTGAAGTCGTTCGCAATGTCGTTCAGGCGTTCGCCCAGTGCGGCTTCCATCGCGTGCCAGAACTGGATCTCCGTCGCGGCATGGGCCGTGGTGCTGACGCCGAACGCCAGTGCCGCGGCAATGGAAAGCGAACGGAACAGGGGCTTGCAACTCATCGATTGTCTCCTTGACCGGATCATGCGCAAACTGAGGTTGCGCGATTCTAGTTATGTTCGATGACAGTCACGCGGTGGTAATCCTTCAGCGTGTAAGGTCGGCGGAACGGGCAATTTAACACCGGCAACCGCGAAATTGAAGCGCCCCGACAGAAGGGGCGGTTGCTGACGCAACGGAATTTGACATCCAGATGGACCGCATCGGCCATGTTCTTATGCGGCCGAAAATGGTGGTTCGGGCGGTCCCCTGTCAGGTTTTATTTTGTCGATGACTTCGGCAATTACCCTTCATGAGCATCGATGTGCCGTTTGCTGCGGCATGAAAAAACCCCGCTGTCACAGGGACAAACGGGGTTTGGCACGGATGCGGCGAACGCGCCGCGCAGCCCTCAGACGTTGAACAGGAAGTTCATGACATCGCCGTCATGAACCACATATTCCTTGCCTTCGGCGCGCATCTTGCCGGCTTCCTTCGCGCCCTGTTCGCCCTTGTAGGTCACGAAGTCGTTAAAGCCGATCGTCTGCGCACGAATGAAACCGCGCTCGAAATCGGTGTGGATCACGCCGGCCGCCTGCGGTGCCGTGTCGCCGATATGGATCGTCCACGCACGCACTTCCTTCACGCCCGCGGTGAAATACGTCTGCAGGCCGAGCAGCTTGAAGCCGGCGCGGATCACGCGGTCGAGGCCCGGCTCGTCCATGCCCATGTCGGCAAGAAACACTTCCTTGTCTTCTTCGTCGAGATCGGCGATTTCCGCTTCGATCGCGGCGCACACGGCGACGACCGGCGCGCCTTCGGCATCGGCGAACTTCTTCACTGCGTCGAGGTACGGGTTGTTCTCGAAGCCGTCGTCTTTCACGTTCGCGACGTACATCGTCGGCTTCGCGGTGATGAGGCAGAACGGTTTGAGCAGCGCGTTTTCTTCTTCCGACAGATCCAGCGCACGTACCGGTTTCGCCTGGTCGAGCTGCGCGCGGACCTTTTCGAGCACCGCGACGAGTTTTGCCGCTTCCTTGTCGTTACCGGACTTCGCGGCCTTCGAGTAACGCGTCAGCGATTTCTCGACAGTCGCGAGATCGGCGAGCGCGAGTTCCGTGTTGATGACTTCGATGTCCGACAGCGGATCGACCTTGCCCGCGACGTGGATCACGTTTTCGTCTTCGAAGCAGCGCACGACGTGCGTAATCGCGTCGGTTTCGCGGATATTCGCGAGAAACTGGTTGCCGAGTCCTTCGCCCTTGCTCGCGCCGGCCACGAGGCCCGCGATGTCGACGAATTCCACCACCGCCGGCAGGATGCGCTCCGGCTTGACGATATCAGCCAGCGCCTGCAGACGCGCATCCGGCACTTCGACGATGCCGACGTTCGGCTCGATTGTGCAGAACGGGTAGTTTTCGGCGGCGATGCCCGCCTTGGTCAGCGCATTGAACAGGGTGGACTTGCCGACGTTAGGCAGGCCGACGATGCCGCATTGGAGGCTCATGAAGGTTCTCTAAAAAGCAGGTGATGATGTGCATTACAGGCGCAGCCGTCAGGCGGAAGGTCAGCCAGTAGCGGCTTCGCATGCCGGCGGGCGTCCACGGACGGGACGGCGCCGGACAATACGGCGTAAGCGGGACGTCTTGTGCCGGTGACGGCTGTCGCCGAAAACCGCAATTGTAACCCTTGTCAGCGCGGCTGCCGCCGCGCGTGCCGCTTCTCGAGCGCCCGCGCGCGAATCCGCCGCTGGAACGGAACGGGCGATGCGCGCCCAGGACGCAAGGCAAATGCCGTGCGTGCCGCATCCGTCCCCGTGAACACCCGCAGCTATAATGAGCGGATGACTGTTCACCATCAGACCTTCGACGTTGCCGTGATCGGTGGCGGGCTTGTCGGCAAGACCGCCGCGCTCGCGCTGACGCAAGGCGGCAGACGCGTCGCGCTGCTCGCGCAGACCTGCGCGTCGCTTCCCGCCGGCGCAGCCTTCGATGCGCGTGTCTATGCGCTTTCCGCGAGTTCGCAAACCCTGCTTGAACGTCTGCGCGTCTGGCAGGCGCTCGACCTCGCGCGGCTCGCGCCCGTCTACGACATGCGCGTTTTTGGCGATGCGGCGGCCGAGCTCCATTTCTCCGCGTTCCAGGCCTCGGTGTCGCAACTGGCCTGGATCGCCGAATCGTCGCTGATCGAGCGCGCGCTTGACGCCGCGCTGCGCTTCCAGCCGAACCTGACGTGGATCGATTCGCGCGCCCAGGGGCTCGAGGTGAAACCCGACGCCGCGTCCATCGGGCTTGCGAACGGCAGCGTGCTGGAAGCCGATCTCGTCGTCGGCGCGGATGGCGCGCACTCGTGGGTGCGCGCGCAGATCGGCTCGAAGGTCGATCGCCGCGACTATAAACAGACGGGCGTCGTCGCGAACTTCAAGGCAGGCCGGCCGCACGGCGACACGGCGTATCAATGGTTCAGGGAAGGCGAGATTATCGCGCTGCTGCCGTTGCCTGACGGACACGTGTCGCTTGTCTGGTCGGCGCAGACGGAGCACGCGCGTGAACTGCTGGAACTCGCGCCCGCGCAGCTCGCGGCCGAGGTTGAGCGCGTGACGCAAAGCCTGCTCGGCCCGCTCGAGTGCGTGACGCCGGCGCAGGGCTTTCCGCTCGCGCTGCAAACGGTCGACCGGTTGATCGCGCCGCGCGTGGCGCTGGTGGGCGACGCCGCACATCTGATCCACCCGCTCGCAGGTCAGGGTATGAATCTCGGGCTGCGTGACGTCGACGCGCTCGCCGATGTCATTGCGAAGAAGGAAGCGTTCCGCGATCTCGGCGACACCGTGCTGCTGCGTCGCTACGAGCGGGCGCGCCGCGAAGACATCAGCGCGCTGATGATCGCAACCGATGGCCTGCAGAAACTCTTTTCCGTGCCGGGCACCGTGGCCCGGGCCGTGCGCAATACCGGCATGGCGTTCGTCGGCGCGCAGCCGCTGCTCAAGCGCTGGCTTGTTTCCGCCGCGCTCGGGTAAAGGCGCTATCGCTTACGGTCCGCACCCTACATTTGAATGGCACGCCACGCCCGCGTGCAACCGACTCAGGAATTGAACATGCAAAAACGTATCCGCATCGCGACGCTGGCTCTGGCTGTCGCCGCCGCCGCACTCGGCTGCTCCGCGCAGGCCGACCAGACCACCGACAAGCTCAAGGCCACGCTGCAGCCGCGGCTTGGCGACGCCACCATCAAGAGCGTCTCGAAATCGCCGATTGCCGGCCTTTACGAAGTGAACCTCGGCTCGCAGATTCTCTACAGCGATGCCAATGGCGACTATCTCGTGCTCGGCGACATCGTCGAGGCGAAAACGCGCACGAACGTCACGGAAGCGCGTCTCGCCGAAACCAACAAGATCGATTTCGCGAGCCTGCCGTTCGGCAATGCGGTGAAGGTCGTGAAGGGTAACGGCGCGCGCAAGATCGCCGTGTTCTCCGATCCGAACTGTCCGTATTGCAAGCAGCTCGAAACGACGCTCAAGTCGATCGATAACGTGACGGTGTACACATTCCTGTATCCGGTGCTTTCGCCGGATTCGACGGTGAAGTCGAAGTCGATCTGGTGCTCGACCGATCGCGCGAAGGCGTGGGAATCGTGGATGCTCGACCACCAGGCGCCGACCGCCGCCACAGGTTGCGACACCACGGCGATCGACAGGAACCTCGCGCTTGGCCAGCAGATGAACGTCAACGGCACGCCGACGGTGTTCCTCGCCGACGGCCGCCGCCTGCCGGGCGCCGTGCCGGCGGACCGGCTCGACAAGGAATTGTCCGCCGTTCATTGATTGCACTTCACGTGTCGAACAGGAGGCGCATGGTGCGCCTCCTGCCGTTTTAACGCTCCGTTCACTGTCTGGATGTCCCGCCGATGAAGCCGATCCGCTACACCATCGTCCCGAAGCAACCCGCCGCCCATCTGTTCGAAGTGACTGTGACTGTTGCCGATCCCGATCCGGCCGGGCAGTCCTTCATGCTGCCGGTCTGGATTCCGGGCAGCTACATGGTCCGCGAGTTCGCCCGCAATATCGTGACGCTGCGCGCGTCCAGCGAGGCGGGACGCAAGGTGCGAGTCGAGAAAATCGACAAGCAGACGTGGCGGGCTGCACCCGTCGACGGCGAGTTGACGCTGCGCTACGAGGTGTATGCGTGGGACATGTCGGTGCGCGCCGCGCATCTGGACGATACAACAGGCTTTTTCAACGGCACGAGCGTGTTTCTGTCGCCGCTTGGCCATGAAGCGGCGCCGTGCGTGGTCGACATCCAGAAGCCGGCGGGCGAGTCGTATCGCAAATGGCGCGTGGCGACGGCGTTGCCCGAGGCGCGCGGCACGAAGCGCTACGGGTTCGGCGAGTATCGCGCGCAGAACTACGACGAGCTGATCGACCATCCCGTCACGCTCGGCGAATTCGCGCTTTCCACGTTCGACGCGCACGGCGTGCCGCACGACATCGTGATCGCAGGGCGCGCTGTCTCCGTCGATATGGCGCGCCTTGCCGCCGACCTGAAGCGGATCTGCGAAGCGCAGATCGCGCTTTTCGAGCCGAAGTCGAAGAAGGCGCCGGTCGATCGCTACGTGTTCATGACGCAGGTGGTCACCGACGGTTACGGTGGTCTGGAGCATCGCGCCTCGACGGCGCTGATCTGCAACCGCACCGATCTGCCGGTGACGGGCCGCCCGGAAACGTCCGAAGGCTACCGGACGTACCTTGGCCTGTGCAGCCACGAGTATTTCCACACCTGGAACGTGAAGCGCATCAAGCCGGCCGCGTTCGCGCCGTACGATCTGACGCGCGAGAACCATACGTCGCTGCTGTGGCTTTTCGAGGGCTTCACGTCCTATTACGATGACCTGATTCTGGTGCGCACCGGCCTCATCACGCCGGACGAATATTTCGGGCTCGTCGGCAGGGTGGTGGGCGGGGTGCTGCGCGGCAGCGGGCGTCTGAAACAGTCGGTCGCCGAAAGTTCGTTCGACACGTGGGTGAAATACTACCGGCAGGACGAAAACGCGCCGAACGCGATCGTCAGTTATTACACGAAAGGTTCGCTCGTCGCGCTGTGCCTCGATCTGGAGATCCGCGCGCAGACCAGCAACCGCAAATCGCTCGACGATGTGATGCGCCTGCTGTGGCAACGCTTCGGTCGCGATTTCTACCGCGGCAAGCCGGTCGGCGTGCCGGAGACGGAAATCGAGGCGCTTTTCGCCGAGGCGACCGGCGTCAACGTCGCGCGTCTCATCGATCAGGCCGCGTACGGCACGCGCGACCTGCCGCTCGAGGCGATGCTCGCGCCGTTCGGCGTGAGCATCGCGCCTGAGCCGGACAAGAACGGCAAGCCGTCGCTCGGCGTGCGCGTGCGCGGCGGCGCGGACTGCACGCTCGCCGCGGTGCACGAAGGCAGCGCGGCGCAGAAGGCAGGTCTTTCGGCCGGCGACGTGCTGATCGCGATCGACGGCCTGCGCGTCACGGGCTCGAATCTCGACGCGCTGCTGGCGCGTTATCTGCCCGGCGCGAAGGTCGAAGTGCACGCGTTCCGCCGCGACGAACTGCGAAGCACGCAGGTGAAGCTGGATGCGCCGGACGTCGCGCGCTATTCGCTTACGGTCACGGACAAGCGCGTTGCGGCGCGGAACTGGCGCGAGCGCTGGCTCGGGAAGTAACGCGCTCCTGGCCAGCGGCGCGCCGCAGGCGTCCTGAAAGTGACGAAATTCCGGCTTGACGACGGCGGATTGTTCTACCCATGCAACAATCCGTCGCCCGCAAGGTACTTTTTCCCGGGCGGGTAAAAAAACACAATGGCTGCACTCGCGCAACACTGCGCGCCCCAACTGGAGTCAACCATGACCACGATTCTGCAAATCAACTCGGCAGCCCGCTCGCAAGGCGCGAACTCGACGCTGCTTGCTAACGAACTGACCGCAAAGCTGCAACAGTCGAACCCGGGCGCGCAAGTCGTCGTCCGTAACCTGCAGGCTGAACCGCTGCCCCACCTGGACGACGCGATCCTCGGCGCGTTCTTTACGCCGGCCGAGCAACGTACGCCGGAACAGAGCGCTATCGCCGCGCGCAGCGAAGCGCTGATCGCCGAACTGCAGGCTGCTGACGTCGTTGTTATCGCGGCTCCGCTGTACAACTTCGGCGTGTCGTCGCAACTGAAGACGTACTTCGACTTCATCGCACGCGCCGGCATCACGTTCAAGTACGGCGCGAACGGTGCGGAAGGCCTTGTGACCGGCAAGAAGGTGCACGTCGTTTCGGCACGTGGCGGCAAGTACGTTGGCACGCCGGGCGACAGCCAGACGCCGTTCCTGAAGACGTTCCTCGGCTTCCTCGGCATGACCGATGTGAACTTTATCTACGCTGAAGGCCTGAACATGGGTCCGGACGTCGCGAACGCAGCACTCGCTGGCGCGCGCGAAGCGATCGCCGCAGCGTAAGGATTCAACTTCCGTGCGAGACTGATGTCTGGTCTTGCTGGAATAAAAAAGCCACGGGTTTTCGACCTCGTGGCTTTTTTGCGTCTGAAGCGGGTGGATGGCTGTGTTTCTGCGCGCGAATTGAGGCGGCGGGCACGTTAGTGTGTGCAGTCAGGCCAGCGTGGCCGCTTCGTCGGGCAGGCGCCAGTCGATCGGCGGCCGGCCGTGCTGTTCGAGGTATTCGTTAGCCAGCGCGAAATGGCGGCAACCGAGAAAGCCGCGGTGCGCCGAAAGCGGTGAAGGATGGGGCGCTTCGAGCACGTAGTGCGAACGGCCGCCGAGCAACGCACGCTTTGCCTGCGCATGCGCGCCCCACAGCATGAAGACGAGCCCCTCGTGACGCATCGCGAGTTCATGAATCAGCGTGTCGGTGCATTTTTCCCAGCCGCGCTTTGCGTGGCTCGCGGCCGAGTCGCGCTCCACCGTCAGTACTGTGTTCAGCAGCAGGACACCCTGTCGCGCCCACGTGTCGAGGCAGCCGTGGCGCGGCGGTTCATAGCCAAAATTCGCGGCGATTTCCTTGAAGATGTTGCGTAGCGACGGCGGCGGACGCACGGCCGGCGGCACCGAAAACGCGAGTCCGTGTGCCTGCGGCGTGCCGCGATCTTCCCCGTGATACGGGTCCTGCCCGAGAATCACGACCTTGACGTCGTCGGGGCTCGTCAGGCGCAGCGCGCGAAACACGTCGGCCGGATACACGGTTTTGCCGGCCGCGCGCTCAGCGTCGACGAACGCACACAACAGCACGTAGGCGTCACTTTCGGTGAACGGCTTCAGATGCTGACGCCACGCCGGCGGCAATGCGTCGAACTGGGCTTCGAGCGCGGCGGCGGCCGGTGCCGGCTGCGTGGACGGTGCAGGTTGCGAAGCGGGCGCATCGCCGAAAAGCGGAGCCTGCGACGAAGAAGAGCGGGAGCGGGTGGCGGAGGTCATGGCGGGGAAGTGTCGCAGCAAACGACGTGTAGCTCAAGGTGGCGTTTGCCGCGTGTCGCTTCGCGGGGCGATAGCCCGGGCTGGTTACTGCTCGCGCAGTGTGTAGCCGCGCTGCGCCTTGCTGACGTCATCCGGCGCGAGCCCCGGAATGTTCGCCGACAACGCCTGAGCCAGCGTGTGAAGCGCGGCTTCCTCGCCGCTCTTCAGTTCGAGCTCGATTTCGGAAACCGGCGCGCGACGCGTTTCGCCGTTCACTTCCGCAATCACTTCGCCCTGATCGATTGCCGCTTCGATGTCGGCGCCTTCGTGATGCACGTGCCATATCGTGCGCGTAAAGTTCGTACGAAACAGCTCGATGAGGTCTGTTGCGGCCTCACGCAACGCCTCTGCGATTTCGGGCACTTCGCATGCGCGCAGCAGCGCATCGATTTCCAGCGCGTTGCCCGCGACGGGCATTTCCCATTCATGACGGCTGTGCAGGCCGCCCTTCGCGGAACCGGCGGTCTTGAACGTCTGCAGCCAGCCGTCGGGCGTGTGTCGAAGCCGCAGCGCGCTTTTCGAGCGCGCCAGCGTTAGTTCGGGCGTGTCTAAATAGATGTTATCGAGCGCGACGTCGCGCCCGGCGTCGCCCGTGCGTGCGACGAAAAACGCGGTCGCTGCGTCGACCTGTCCGGCCGGAAGCGCCAGCTTGATTTCACTTTCGATGCCCACGCTGTGCCTCATTCGATCCGGCCCGGCGGCCTGGAAGGTGCTCCGACGTACACGCCCGCTTCGATCCGCTTTCTGCGCTCAGAAAAACATCCGCGCGAGTTCCGCGCCCGGCTGCTCCGCGCGCATGAATGCCTCGCCGACGAGGAATGTGTGCACGTCCATCGCGCGCAGCCGCTCGACGTCGACGCGCGACAGAATGCCCGATTCGGTCACGACGATACGGTCGTCCGGAATCGATTCGAGCATGCCGATCGTCGTCTCGATCGACGTTTCGAAGGTGCGCAGATTGCGGTTGTTGATACCGATCAGCGGTGTCTTGAGCGTGAGCGCTTCCATCAGTTCGTTGCTGTCGTGCACTTCGACGAGCACCGCCAGCCCCAGTGAATGCGCGAACGCTTCGAGATCCTGCATCTGCGATGTTTCGAGCGCCGCGGCAATCAGCAGGATCGCGTCCGCGCCCATCGCGCGTGCCTCGACGATCTGGTACGGATCGATGATGAAATCCTTGCGCAGCACCGGCAGCGCGCAGGCAGCGCGCGCTTCTTCAAGATATGCCGCGCTGCCCTGGAAGAACTGCACGTCCGTCAGCACCGAAAGGCACGCCGCGCCGTGGCTCTCGTAAGAGCGCGCGATATCGGCCGGCACGAAGTGTTCGCGCAATACGCCTTTCGACGGACTGGCCTTTTTCACTTCGGCGATGACTGCCGCGAGGCCGGCTGCGTGCTTCGCGCGCAACGCGCCGACGAAGTCGCGCCGGTCGCGCGCCGACGCCTCGAGCCGCAATTCTTCAAGCGGCGCGCTCATTTGCGCAGCGCGGATTTCTTCGCGCTTGACCGCGATGATGCGTTCCAGAATGTCGCTCATGGGTATCTCGATACAGAAGTTATTTCTTGAATTGCTGTGTGAAGCGGATCAGTTCGTCGACCTTTGCCCGTGCACGGCCGCTCGCGATGGTTTCGCGCGCGAGCTGGATGCCGTCCGCGATCGATGCCACCACATTTGCCGAATACAGCGCCGTGCCCGCGTTCAGCACGACGATTTCGCGGGCGACGCCCTGTTTGTTGTCGAGTGCTTCGAGCAGCATGACTTTCGATTCGCCGGCGTCGTTCACCTTGAGCGTCCGGTTCGACACCATCTGCATGCCGAAGTCTTCCGGATGAATCTCGTATTCGTGAACCTGACCATCGCGCAGTTCGCCGACCGTGGTCGCGGCGCCAAGCGACACTTCGTCCATGCCGTCCATGCCGTACACGACCAGCACGTGCTTCGCGCCGAGCCGTTGCATCACCCGCACCTGGATGCCGACCAGATCCTGATGGAACACGCCCATCAGCTGGTTCGGCGCGCCGGCCGGGTTCGTCAGCGGCCCGAGAATGTTGAAAATCGTCCGCACGCCGAGTTCGCGGCGCACGGGCGCGATGTTCTTCATCGCCGGATGATGGTTCGGCGCGAACATGAAACCCATGCCGGTTTCCGCGATCGATGCGGCAACCTGTTCCGGTTGCAGGTCGATGTTGACGCCAAGCGCTTCGAGCACGTCCGCGCTGCCCGATTTGCTCGACACGCCGCGGTTACCGTGTTTCGCGACTTTCGCGCCGGCGCCGGCCGTGACGAACATCGTCGCGGTGGAAATGTTGAACGTGTGCGAGCCGTCGCCGCCCGTGCCCACGATATCGACGAAGTTCGAGTTGTCCGCCACTTCGACGTGCCGGGCGAACTCGCGCATCACGGTTGCGGCGGCCGCGATTTCACCGATGGTCTCTTTTTTGACGCGCAGCCCCGTGATGATGGCCGCCGACATCACGGGCGAAAGCTCGCCGCGCATGATGAGGCGCATCAGATGCAGCATCTCGTCGTGGAAAATCTCGCGATGCTCGATCGTGCGCTGCAACGCTTCCTGCGGAGTGATGGACATGTTCTTTTCTCGCTCGTTCAGGCGTTGCGATGCGCGGTGTCAGCCAGCTTCGACTGTTTCACGAAGTTTTCGAGCAGCGCGTGGCCGTGTTCCGACAGGATCGATTCGGGGTGGAACTGCACGCCTTCGACCTTGAGCGTCTTGTGGCGCACGCCCATGATTTCACCGTCGTCGGTCCACGCGGACACTTCGAGGCAATCCGGCAGCGATTCGCGCTCGATCGCGAGCGAATGGTAGCGCGTGACGGTGAAATGCTTCGGCAGGTCGGCGAACACGCCTTTGCAGTCGGTTTCGATCTCGCTCACCTTGCCATGCATGATCGTCTGAGCGCGCACGACGCGCCCGCCGAATGCCTCGCCGATCGCCTGGTGGCCGAGGCACACGCCGAGAATCGGAATCTCGCCGGAAAACTTGCGCAGCACGTCGAGCGTGATGCCGGCGTGTTGCGGATTGCTCGGCCCGGGCGAAAGGCAGATGCGCTCGGGGTTGAGCTTCGCGATTTCGTCGAGGGTGATTTCGTCGTTACGGTAAGTCCGTACGTCTTCGCCGAGTTCGCCGAAGTACTGGACCAGGTTATAGGTGAACGAATCGTAGTTGTCGATCATCAGCAGCATGGTCTGTCTCCGGTCAGAAGTCGCTATCGAGGCCGTCCTGCACCTGCTCTGCAGCACGCAGCACGGCGCGCGCCTTGTTTTCGGTCTCTTGCCATTCGGATTCCGGCACCGAATCCGCGACGATGCCCGCGGCCGCCTGAACGTGCAGATTGCCGCTGTGAATCACGCCAGTGCGGATCGTGATCGCCAGATCCATTTCGCCCGTGAACGACAGATAGCCGACGGCGCCGCCGTAAAGCCCGCGCTTCACAGGTTCGAGTTCGTCGATCAGTTCCATCGCGCGGACCTTCGGCGCGCCCGAAAGCGTGCCCGCCGGGAACGTCGCGCGCAGCACGTCGAAATTCGTGACACCGGGTTTGAGCTTGCCTTCGACCGAGCTCACGATGTGCTGCACGTGCGAGTACTTTTCGATGACCATTTTGTCGGTCACCACCACCGAACCGATTTGCGCGATACGGCCGACGTCGTTACGCGCGAGGTCGATCAGCATGACGTGTTCGGCGATTTCCTTCGGGTCGTTCAGCAGTTCCGTGGCGAGTTCGGCGTCGCGCTCGGGCGTGTTGCCACGCGGACGCGTGCCCGCGAGCGGACGAATCGTCACGATGCGGTCTTCGCCGCGCTTTTCCTGGCGCACCAGGATTTCCGGCGAAGCGCCGACTACATGGAATTCGCCGAAGTTGTAGTAATACATATACGGCGAGGGATTCAGCGAGCGCAGCGCGCGATACAGCGAAAGCGGATTGTCGCGATACGGTTTCGTCAGACGCTGGCCGACCTGAACCTGCATCAGTTCGCCGGCCGCGACATATTCTTTCGCCTTGCGTACGGCGGCAAGGTAATCATCTTTCGCGAACTCGCGGAAAATCTCGGTGCGCACACTTGCCGACGTGACCGGCGGCTGAACGGTCGTGCGCAGACGCTGGCGCAGTTCGCGCAGACGCTGCTTCGCTTTCGTGTACGCCTCCGGCACGGCCGGATCGGCGTAGACCACGAGATACAGCTTGCCGGCGAGGTTGTCGATGACCGCGACTTCTTCGGTGAGCAGCAACTGGATGTCAGGCAGGCCGAGATCGTCGGGCGGCGCGGTGTTCGCGAGCTTTTTCTCGATGTAGCGCACCGCGTCATAGCCAAAATAGCCGGCCAGACCGCCGCTAAACCGCGGCAGACCAGGGCGTTGGGCCACCTTGAAACGTGCCTGAAACTGCTGGATGAACGCGAGCGGATCGCCTTCGTGCGTCTCCACGACCTTGCCGTCTTTCACCACTTCGGACACGCTGTTGCGCGTGCGCAGGAGTGTGCGCGCCGGCAGGCCGATGAACGAATAGCGGCCGAACCGCTCGCCGCCCACCACCGATTCGAGCAGGAACGAGTTGGCGCCGTTGCGCTCCGACTGCGCGAGCTTCAGATACAGCGAAAGCGGGGTTTCGAGGTCGGCGAGCGCCTCGGCGATCATCGGGATGCGATTGAAGCCCTCGTTCGCGAGGGACTGAAATTCGAGTTCGGTCATGTTCCGATCCTGTTCGTGCGTCCGGCACAGCGTAGGTGTGCTTCGGATAAGACGGGGGCGTTGCGCTTGCCGGCCAGGCTTTCTGTGTCTTACAGGGAGAGGCCGACCGGTGCGTGCTGTCCCGGGAACGCGTGCAAGCTCACATGACGCAACGGTACCGCGATGGATACACGAAGGCCAGATGAAGCGATGCAACGGTTGCCAGCGTAAGACTCGGGAAGCGCGCGAGAAGCGCAGCGAAGTAAAAAACGGTTGCCGAAGCCAGGCTTCAGCGTACCTCAGGCGAGGTTAGCGCGACCAGCGACGCCAGGGCCAGGCTCCCCGGTCGATGCTGCTCAGACTCCGTTTTTTATTCAGAAACATGAAGATGATGGACTTATAAAGTCGGTGATTGGTGCGCTGCGATGGCCTTGGCGGCCTCGAGCAGCGAAGCAACTATACCATCCGATTTTATTGTTTGTACAGACTGACCATGGTTGTAGCCGTACGGCACGGTCAACGTGGCGAGACCGGCGGCGCGGCCGGCCATCGCATCGTTTTCCGAGTCGCCGATTGCCACCGCTGCCTGCGGTGCGACCTGCATTTCGGCGCACGCGGTGATCATTGGCAGCGGATCGGGCTTCTTTTTCGCGAGCGTGTCACCGCCTATCACGACGCTGAAATAGCCGATCAGCCCGTATTGCGTGAGCAGTTGCACCGCAAAACGACGCGGCTTGTTCGTCACGCACGCGAGCTTGAGGCCGGCGTCGCGCATCGCCTTCAGGCCCGCTTCGACATCGGGATAGAGGCGCGTGTGCGTGCCGTTAATCCGTGAGTACTCTTCCTGATAGATCGCGAGCGCCTCGTCGAAGCGATCCTGCGCGTGCCCGGCCTCGAAACGCGGCGCGAGCACGCTGCGAATCAGGTGTTCCGAACCTTTGCCGACGTATTCGACCACTTCCTCGCGCGACGTTTCCGCCGCGTCGAGCTGCGCGAGCATGCCGTTCAATCCGGCCGTGAAATCGTCAGCCGTATCGATCATCGTGCCGTCGAGATCGATGATCGCAGCCTCGATGCGGGGGCCGCTGAAAACCGGTGCGGGAAAGGAGGGCGTCACAGTCATGTTCGGAACTCGCTGGAAATGCGTGGCAGACGGGCATGAAGCACGCACGTGAACCACGCGCCCTTCATACGTGAAAACTCATTTGCTGCGCGACGGATGCTCGACCTGGACAAGCGCCGCACGCATCTGGTCGATGACGGTCTTGTAGTCGGGTTTGCCGAAGATGGCCGAACCCGCGACGAACGTATCCGCGCCGGCCGCTGCGATTTCCGCAATATTGTCGATCTTCACGCCGCCGTCCACTTCGAGATGGATTTCGCGGCCGGTTTTTTCCGTGTACGCGTCGATACGGGCGCGCGCCTCGCGCAGCTTGTTCAGCGCTTCGGGAATAAACGACTGGCCGCCGAAACCCGGATTCACCGACATGATCAACACGAGATCGACCCTGTCCATCACGTGATCGAGGTAACTGAGCGACGTGGCCGGATTGAACACGAGGCCCGCCTTGCAGCCGTGATCGCGGATCAATGACAGCGTGCGGTCAATGTGGTCCGAGCCTTCCGGGTGAAAGCTGATCACGTTGGCGCCGGCTTTTGCGAAGTCCGGCACGATGCGGTCAACCGGACGCACCATCAGATGCACGTCGATCGGCACCTGGACGTGCGGGCGGATTGCCTCGCACACGAGCGGCCCGATGGTCAGGTTCGGCACATAGTGATTGTCCATCACGTCGAAGTGAATCCAGTCGGCGCCAGCGGCGACGACGTTGCGAACTTCTTCGCCAAGCCGCGAGAAATCGGCGGACAGGATGCTGGGTGCGATTTTGAATTGCGTCATGACGTGGGGAGTGGCAGCCGGAAAATTGCTATTTTACCGGTTTGCACGCCGGGAAACGCCTGTCCGGACGGGATAGTTGGTTGCGGGCGCTCGCTGCATCAAGCAGAATGCGAAACCAGAGCCGCTTCCCGCCGACAGGCCGCAAACCATTGGCGCGTGGGCTTCCCGCAGGTCGTCTTCACACCGGAACCAGGATGAGCCAGTACGAATTCAGCGTATCGGCGCAGGTCGCGTATCTGCCCGAAGAATCGGACCCCGAGCGTCGCAAGTATGCGTTCGCGTACACGCTGACCATCCGCAACAGCGGGCAGGTGCCGGCTCAGCTGATCGCACGCCACTGGGTCATCACCGACAGCGAAGATCATGTGCAGGAGGTGAAAGGTCTCGGCGTGGTCGGCCACCAGCCGCTCCTCAAACCGGGCGAGCAGTTCGAATATACGAGCTGGGCGTTGATCGCAACGCCCGTCGGCACGATGCGCGGGGAATATTTCTGCGTCGCGGAAGACGGCGAACGCTTCGAGGCGGCCGTGCCCGAGTTCATGTTGCGCATGCCGCGCACGCTGCATTGAACCGGCCGGCGGCCCGGCCTCCAGCCGCAGGGCTTGCTACGGCTGCGACTGCTGGTTGTCGCTGGAATCGCCCGCTGCCTTTTGTACACGTTGTGCGTTTCGGGCGTGCTTCTTCTTGCCGGATGACGTCCAGACAACGATGAAAATCAGCAGGAACAGCGCCAGAAGCGACTCCAGCGCAAATATCAGCATCGGGTATTCGTCGAACAGATCAGACATGGCGGTTTCCATCAAGAACGAACATTGTATGCGTATTGTCCGCACGGCCGCAGGCTGGGTCAGCGCGGTGGCGGTAGCGGCGATGCTGGCTGCGTGCGGTGGCGGTGCCTCGGTGAGACCTCTCTCGCCGCCGACGGGCGCCGCGATCATTCCGGGTCAGATTGCCTCGACGCGGCTCACGCCCGTCGCATGGCAGCAGGTGCCGGGTTGGCAGGACGATTCGCTGATCGGTGCAGCCGCGGCGCTCCGGCAGAACTGCGCGCGGCTCGCGCGTCAGCCGAACTGGCAGCGGGCCTGCGCCGCGGCAATGCAACTCGACGATCTCGATGTCGCCAGTGCGCGCACGTTCTTCGAAACGTATTTCACGCCGTTCCAGTTCGCCAATACCGACGGCACGCTCGATGGTCTCGTGACCGGCTATTACGAGCCACTGTTGCGCGGTTCGCGGGTGAGGCATGGCGTCTATCAGACAGCGCTGTATCGCTGGCCGGCGGGCTACCGCGCTGGCGCCGCGCTGCCGGCACGCGCGCAGCTTGAGCGCTCGGGCGTGCTGACAGGCAACGAGCTCGTGTGGGTCGACGATCCAATCGAAGCGTTCTTCCTCCAGGTGCAGGGGTCGGGGCGAATCGTGATGGAAGATGGCAGCGTGATGCGCGTCGGATTTGGTGGCACGAATAACCAGCCGTACAAGTCGATTGGTCGCTCGTTGCTGGATCGCGGCGAGATTACGCCAGCGCAGGCGACGATGCAGGGTATCAAGGGCTGGGCGCGTTCTAATCCGACGAAGGTCGACGCGTTGCTTGATACGAATCCGCGCTTTGTGTTCTTCCGCGAAATGCCCGCAAGCGATCCGGCGTCGCAGGCTGGCGCCGATGGCCCGATTGGCGCGCTGGGCGTACCGCTCACGCCGGAGCGTTCGATTGCTGTCGATCCGGCTTCGATTCCGCTCGGAACACCCGTGTTTTTGCAAACGACGCGCCCACTGACCAATTCGCCGATGAATCGTCTGGTGTTTGCACAGGACACCGGCTCGGCGATCAAGGGCGGTGTGCGCGCAGACTATTTCTGGGGTCTCGGCGACGACGCCGGGGACCTCGCCGGCAAGATGAAGCAGGCTGGTCGCATGTGGCTGCTGTTGCCTAATTCGTGATCGGGTGGACGGGTGTTGCGTGACACTCGTGCGCCTGACCGGGCGCGAGGCCGCGCAGCATGTTTGCATCTCGATCCGCGGCGTGGCGCCGCGGATCGCTTCTACATATTTGCCACGGGACGAGTCGATAAGACTTGCGCTGGCGACCCCGGCACAGCTTTTAGTCAGGGTGCTCAGCGCCCGGAAAACCGTTTGTCGATGACGCGTCGGGCCTTGCCGACCGAGCGTTCGATACCGTTTACCGCCAGTACGTTCACCACTGCACTCACGCCGATCAACGCCTTGATGTCGTAGGCGAGCGCCTGTTTCGCGGTATGGAGCGCACTTGTATCCGGCGCGGTTTCCGGACATGGTTCGACGTTCAGCGTCAGCACATCAAGCGGACCTTCCTTCGTGAGGATGATCTGATAGTGCGGCGCGAGTGCGTGCTGTTTCAGGAGCAGCTCCTCGATCTGCGTCGGGAAGACGTTGACGCCGCGCACGATCATCATGTCGTCCGAGCGGCCGGTAATCTTCTCCATACGCCGCATCGTGCGTGCGGTGCCCGGCAGCAGACGCGTCAGGTCGCGCGTGCGATAGCGGATGATTGGCAGCGCTTCTTTCGTCAGGGATGTGAAGACAAGCTCTCCGAATTCGCCTTCCGGCAACACTTCGCCTGTGTCCGGATCGATGATTTCGGGGTAGAAATGATCTTCCCAGATCGTCGGGCCGTCTTTCGTTTCCGCGCACTCCGATGCGACGCCTGGCCCCATGACCTCGGAGAGGCCGTAAATATCGACGGCGTCGATCCCCATGCGCTGCTCGATTGCGAGGCGCATATCGTTCGTCCACGGTTCCGCGCCGAAGATGCCGATGCGTAACGAGCAGTTCGCCGGATCGACGCCTTGCCGCTCGAGTTCATCCGCGATCGACAGCATGTAGCTCGGCGTCACCATGATGATGTCCGGACGGAAGTCCTGGATCAGCTGGACCTGTTTTTCAGTCTGACCGCCGCCGAATGGAATCACCGTGAGGCCGGCGCGTTCGGCGCCGTAGTGCGCGCCGAGTCCGCCGGTGAAGAGACCGTACCCGTAGCTGACGTGCACCTTGTCGCCGCGTCGGGCGCCGGCCGCACGGATCGAACGGGCGACAAGGTTTGCCCAGGTGTCGATGTCACGCGCGGTGTAGCCGACGACAGTCGGCTTGCCAGTCGTGCCCGACGACGCGTGAATTCGCGATATCTGCTCCTGCGGCACGGCAAACATGCCGAAGGGATAGCTGTCGCGCAGATCCTTCTTCGTGGTGAACGGGAAGCGTGCCAGATCCGCCAGCGTTTTCACCTCAGACGGATGGACGCCTGCTTCATCGAACTTGCGCCGGTACACGGGCGAGTTTTCGTATGCATGCGTGAGCGACCATTTCAGTCGTTCGAACTGGAGGGCGGCGAGTTCGTCGCGGCTCGCCGTTTCGATCGGGTCGAGCGGTAGATTGGTCGTCATGCGAATGTCTCCTTTGCTGCTTTTCAGAATAGATGTGCTGCGGATAACGAACCACGAAGCGCCAGGCTGCGGCGGGTGTTCGGCCTGGCGCCTCAGTTAGTCGGCAACAGGAATAACCGTGCCGCGAATCTGCGCCGATTTGCCCCGGAACATCGCGACAGTTTCTCCGGCGCGATTCGTTATCCGGATGTCGTAGATACCGTTGCGTCCGCTCAATGTCTGCTCGACGGCTTCGGCGGTCAGCTCTTCGCCGCCAGGAACCGGGCGCAGGAACTCGATCGAACAGCCCGACGCCACCGTGTTGATGTTGTACGAGTTACACGCGAAGGCGAAAGTCGAATCGGCCAGGGTGAAGATCAGGCCGCCGTGGCAGATCTGATGCCCGTTCAGAAAGTCAGGGCGGACCTGCATTCGCATGCTTGCGTATCCCGGGCGCACCTCCAGAAGCTCGAGGCCTAGCGCGCGACTGCAGGCATCCGCTTCGTACATCGCCTGAGCGGTGGCGCGGGCGAGCTGGTCCGGTGACATCGTGGCGTCGTGTTGCGGGTGGGTGGACATATCAACGGCCCTCGAAGCGCGGTGTGCGTTTTTCCATGAAGGCGCGCACGCCTTCCTCGTAGTCGTGCGATGCACCCAGATCACGCTGCAGATCGCGCTCGAGATCGAGCTGTGCGTCGAGCATCTGCGTAACGCCTTCGCGCATGGCGCGCTTGATGGCGGCGATGGCGCGCGTGGGTTGCTGCGCCAGTTGCGTGGCCAGCTTCGCTGCGGTTTCCTGCAGATCGGCATCGTTGACGGTCTGCCAGATAAGGCCCCAGCTTTCGGCCTTTTCGGCGGGAAGCCTGTCGCCGGTCATGGCGAGCCCAAGCGCGCGCGCCATACCGACGCGCTGCGGAAGGAACCACGTTCCGCCTGAATCAGGAACGAGGCCGATTTTCACAAACGCCTGAATGAAACTGGCCGAGCGGGCTGCAATGACAAGGTCGCAGGCAAGTGCGAGGTTGGCCCCGGCACCAGCGGCGGTGCCGTTGACGGCCGCGATGACCGGCATCGGCAACGCCTGAAGCCGGCGAATCAGCGGGTTGAAGTGTTCGTCGATCAGACCACCGAGGTCTGTCATCGCACCTGGCGTGAAATCGAGATCGGCGAGGTCCTGTCCTGCACAGAACCCGCGGCCTGATCCTGTCAGTACCAGCGCCCGCGTGCCCGCGGCCTCGACTTCGTCGAGTGCTGCACTGAGTTCCTTATGCATCACCCGTGTGAAGCTGTTGAGCTTGTCCGGGCGGTTCAGCGTCACTTTGGCGACGCGGGACGGTGCATCAATCTCGACACGGATCGTTTCATAGGACATTGGTTGTCTCCTGTTTGTCTCCACGACCTGCAACTGCAAATGCAAACGCCGAGGTGTTCAGATGCACTCGATCGCGAGCGCAATACCCTGACCCACGCCGATGCACATTGTGCACAGGGCGAACCGCCCGTTCGTACGTTCCAGTTGATGGAGCGCAGTTGTGATGAGGCGCGCGCCCGATGCGCCGAGCGGGTGCCCAAGCGCGATTGCTCCACCGTTCGGGTTGACGCGCGGGTCGTCGTCCTGCAGACCGAGTGCGCGAAGCACAGCGAGGCCCTGCGACGCGAACGCTTCATTCAGTTCGATGACGTCGAACTGGTCGAGCGACATGCCCGTCTGCTTCAGCAGTTTCAAGGTTGCGGGGGCGGGCCCGATGCCCATGATGCGTGGTTCCACACCTGCTGTTGCCATGCCGACGACACGTGCGCGCCGGCGCAGCCCGTACTTCTCAGATGCTTCATGATTTGCCAGCAGAAGCGCGCACGCGCCGTCGTTCACGCCCGAAGCGTTGCCAGCGGTGACAGTGCCGTCGGTGCGCACGACGCCCTTGAGCCTGGCCAATGATTCAAGCGATGTCTCACGCGGATGCTCATCGACGCTCACGCGAATGGCGTCACCTTTTTTCTGGGCAATTTCGACCGCGACGATTTCCTGCGCCAGCGTGCCGTCGCGCTGCGCGCGTGCGGCCTTTTGCTGGCTGCGCAGCGCAAATGCATCCTGATCCGCGCGGCTGATGCCGAATTCGACCGCCACGTTCTCCGCCGTTTCCGGCATCGAATCGACGCCGAAGTCGCGCTTCATCAACGTATTGACGAAGCGCCAGCCGATCGTCGTATCGTGAATCTCCGCCTGACGCGCGAACGCGCTTGTGGCTTTGCCCATGACAAACGGCGCGCGGGTCATGCTTTCTACGCCGCCCGCAATCATCAGATGCGCCTCGCCCGCCTTGATCGCGCGGGCGGCGGAGCCGACGGCGTCCATGCCGGATCCGCAAAGCCGGTTCAGCGTCGCGCCGGGTACGTCGATTGGCAGGCCGGCGAGCAGCGCCGACATGCGTGCGACGTTGCGGTTGTCTTCGCCTGCCTGATTGGCGCAGCCGTAGATGACGTCGTCGAGCGCGCGCCAGTCGACGTCCGGATTGCGTTCCATCAGTGCCTTGATGGGCACGGCGCCGAGATCGTCAGCGCGGACGTCTTTCAGGGCGCCACCGTAGCGGCCAAACGGGGTGCGAATTGCGTCGCAGATAAAGGCGTCGGTCATGTTCGATTCCAGTGAATGGCGGCCGGTGTTGCAGGCCGCACCGTCAACTCATGTTATGGGGACGTCGGTTCCGACTCCAGTCGGCCGGATGGCATATGCCGTCTGGCCGGCTTACGCCGGAACCGCCTTCGGTTCAACATGAACCCGGCTCTGAATCACACGGAAACGGTTTGCGACAAAAGCGGCGTCTGCGAGGGCCGCGTTCGCTGCAGGGTTGGCGCCCGTGCCGTGAAAATCGGAGAACGCTGCGGACTGGTTCACGAACACGCCACCCGTCAGGTTGATCGAAAGCGCCACGCCACCGCGGATCGATGCTTCGTGAGCCGCTTCGAGCACAGCGTCGTCAATGCTGTAAACCGAGAGCGTGAGCGCGCCATGTCCGGCTGCGATCTCTCCTGCAAGCTCGAGCGATTGAGCGGTCGAGTCAGTCGCAATGACGAACGAAATCGGACCGAACCATTCGCGGGTGAACTGCGCGCCATCGGTGGCGGCATCGAGTTGCAGCAGCAGCGGCGTGCGGACGCGCGCGCCAGCAAAGGCTGGATGCTCGAGCGTCTGGCTCTCGGCGAGTACGCGTCCAAGCGTGCGGGCTTCGTCGATACGCTGCGTGACGCCTTCGTTCTGGATTGCGCCAAGCAACTCGACGGCCCGCGCCGGATCGGCCACGAGCTTTTGCACTGCGCCGGCGATCGCCCCGGCGACTGCGTCGAAGCTCAGCGGGCCTTCGGACGTCCGGATGCCGTCGCGTGGAACGTAGATGTTCTGCGGTGCCGTGCACATCTGGCCGGAATACAACGCAAGCGAAAAGGCAATATTGCGGGCGGCGGACTTGATGTCGTCGACGGAATCGATAACGATCTGGTTGACCCCGGCCTTTTCTGTGAACACCTGCGCCTGATGGGCATTTCGCTCCAGCCATGTGCCATTTTGCGAACTGCCGGTGAAGTCGATCAGCCTGATTTCCGGGCGTTGGGCGAGATCCTGTACGAGCGCGCCGTCGTTCGGATCGGTCGCAAGGAGGGTCGCTACATTCGGGTCAAAACCCGCTTCGCGCAGCACCTCGCGTGCGATGCGAACGGTAATCGCGAGCGGCAGGATTGCACCCGGGTGCGGCTTGACGATGACTGTGTTGCCCGTGGCGAGGTCGGCGAAGAGGCCGGGGTAGCCGTTCCACGTGGGGAAAGTGCAGCAACCGAGCACGAGGCCCGTGCCGCGCGGCACAACGGTATAGCGCTTGCGCATCGCCAGCGGCGGATTCTTGCCTTGGGGCTTCTCCCAGTGCGCGTCAGCCGGAATGCGGCGCAACTGGTCCCAGGCGTACACAACGGCTTCGAGTGCGCGATCCTGCGCATGTGGGCCGCCTGCCTGAAAGGCCATCATGAAGGCCTGGCCAGTTGTATGCATCACGGCGTAACCGATCTCGAAGCTGGCGCGATTGACTCGCGACAGGATTTCGAGGCTCACGCCGACCCAGGCCTTCGGACCGGCTGCACGCCAGTCGCGCTGCGCGCGGGTCGACGCCGCAATGAGGGCGTTGACGTCGGCCTTGGGGTAACGGATGCCAAGCGGGAATCCGAATGGCGATACTTCGGCGCCGACTGTCTCCGTGGTGGCCGGCTGGTCAAGTTCGAACGTCCTGTTCAGGTGTGACTTGAACGCCGCCTCTCCATCCGTGTTCGCTGTTTCCCCGTACACTTTCGGACTGGGCATTTCAGTGAAGGGGCTCCAGTATCCGCGTGTCTCAATGGCGGCGAGAGCCTTCTGCAGCGTGTCTTCGTGCTTCGTGAATAGGGGATATGTCATGGCGGAAGGGATGCTGAACGTTAGAGGAGGCGGTTGTCGAATAATTGACCGACCGGTTGGTTGGGGAATGTTAGCATTATTGAGATGGTCCCGAGAAGCGTTTTTGCTTTTCATTCAAAACAAGGAGGATTCATGGCTTACGAAAACATTCTGGTGGAGACGCGCGGGCGGGTTGGGCTGGTGACATTGAATCGTCCGAAGGCGCTGAACGCCCTGAACGACGCATTAATGGACGAGCTTGGAGCGGCGCTCAAGGCGTTCGACGCCGACGATGCGATTGGCGCAATCGTAGTGACGGGCAGCGAAAAGGCGTTTGCTGCGGGCGCCGATATCGGGATGATGGCCACGTACACCTATATGGACGTCTACAAAGGCGACTACATCACTCGTAACTGGGAGGCCGTTCGCTCGATCCGCAAACCGGTCATTGCCGCGGTTGCGGGCTTCGCGCTGGGTGGCGGCTGCGAACTGGCGATGATGTGCGACATCATCTTCGCCGCCGATACCGCAAAGTTCGGTCAGCCGGAGATCAAGCTCGGTGTCATGCCCGGCGCCGGAGGTACACAACGCCTGCCCCGTGCCGTATCTAAAGCGAAAGCAATGGATATGTGCCTGACGGCGCGCTTCATGGATGCTGTCGAAGCGGAGCGTGCGGGCCTCGTGTCGCGCGTCATTCCCGCGGCCTCATTGCTTGACGAAGCGGTGGCTGCCGCGGCCGTCATTTCCGAGTTCCCGTTGCCCGCAGTGATGATGGTGAAGGAATCGGTGAATCGCGCGTATGAAACAACGCTGGCAGAAGGCGTGCATTTCGAGCGCCGCCTGTTCCATTCGTTGTTTGCAACCGAGGATCAAAAGGAAGGGATGGCTGCGTTCGTGGAGAAGCGCAAACCCGTATTCAAGCACCGCTAAGCAGGCTTATCAAAATAACGCTTGCAAGGCGCGGATGAGGTGGCTAGAATCTCGTTCTTTCGCGCTTTCAGAAGAAGGCGCGGGGAAGCGGGAAGCCAGTTGTGGCAAGGCTTTGCGGGTGG
>NZ_CAJQZC010000010.1 GCF_907164555.1 Paraburkholderia saeva | reverse complement strand
ATGCGGGACAGGTCTATTCGAACGACCTTGGCCCCGACGGGGCAAAGAAGGCGGCGGCGATGAAGTCGTTCGATCCCGGCCCCGGATGGGTGAAGGAGTCACCGTGATGCGGATTCTGCTTGCCGCTGCCTGCAGCGCCTTCGTCGCGCTATCCGCATGCACGTACTACCCTGCTCCCACCGTGGTGATGACGCCAGCCAGCTTCGACCGCTCGTACTCCGCCGCGGCGGGCGCCATGAGCGATGAAGGGCTGGCCATTACCGTCCAGGACCCGGGGAGCGGCACCGTCGTTGGCAAACTCAATAGCACCACCGTGACGGCCACCGTGCGTCAGCAGTCCGACGGCAGCGTACAGGTGCGGTTCGACTCGAGCGATGCACGCGATCCAACATTGCTTCAACGCATCTCGGGCCGCTACGACCGTCGCATGGGCCGATGATTCCGCCAGCGGATGCGACGAATCCAGGGCAGCCCGACGGATACCGTCCTGGCAGGGTTCCGCTGTCAGCCGTACCGCGACGGGCGCACTCGCCCCTGCCGGCGCGCATTCGGAGTTTCGATGTATTGGAAGCATTCATTAACCGCGCTACTGGCTGCTTCGCGCGACTCGTGGATGAACACGCCGCTGTTCACGGATGAACCGGCGCACACGAAAATGACGGGGCCGATCGAGATTCTGGCAGCGCCCGCGGCCGCACCTGTGCCAGTCATGTGCAGGCACGGACCGGCTCGACGGACTATCCGGCGTGCTTGCAAATTAGCTGAGCGTGAGGCGTAACGCCAATGTCTGGATGGTCTATAACGAAGAGGCGGCCACAACCACGGCGATGTCAAGCCGGCGCCGAGCCGTCCGCATCGCTGCAATAGTGCTTAATAACAGGAGCCAGACATGCCCCGGAAGATTCTTGTTCTTGGCCTGCTCGCCATATCGATCGCTGCACCGTCTGGTTACGCACAGACCCAGCCGGCGAATACGGCACAGCCTGCGGCGAGCGCTGTCGATCAGGGATCGATACAGGCGCTCAAGACCATGGGCACCTATTTGCAGACATTGAAGCGCTTTCGCGTTTCGAACGAACTGAGCGCCGAGCGGGTGCTGACCGACGGCCAGAAACTCCAGCACACCGCAATGGCAGAGATGAACGTCGCTCGCCCAGACAAACTGCAGGTCTTGATGCGCAGTCCACGCTCCACGCGCGAACTCTTCTACAACGGCAAGACCGTTACCCTCTATCAGCCGGCGCAGAAATATTACTCATCGGTCGAATATACCGGCACGATCGCCAGCCTGATCGAGAGTTTGCGCGCGAAGTACGGGCTGGAACTGCCGCTGGCGGATCTCTTTCTGTGGGGCACCGATGCTGCGCCCCTCGACAAGATCGAGTCCGCGATGAATGCCGGCCAGGACTTTATCGGAAACGATCTTTGTGATCATTACGCTTTCCGTCAGGGCGATATCGACTGGCAGATCTGGATCTCTGCGGGCGACAAGCCGCTGCCGCGCAAGATCGTCATCACCAACCGGAGCGATGACGCCCGTCCACAATCGGTCTCCCTGCTGCAATGGGATTTGAAACCGGCCATGCCTGATTCGGTTTTCACGTTTGCACCGCCCAAAGGTTCTACGAAGATCGAGATCGTGCCGGTGAAGGCCAAGTAAGGGAGACCCAGCATGAAAAACGCATTCGGAAGATTGCTTTTGACGCCACTGGCTGTGTTCATCCTGGCCAGCTTCGCGCTAGTGCCCGAAGCGGGCGCGCAAGGTCGTGCAGGGGGCGGTGGCGGTGGCGCTCGCCAGCACGCGGCGGGCGGCGGCGGCGGCGGTGGAGGCGCCCGGGCGCAGGCGGCCAGCCACAACGGCGCGAGGAACACCCAGGTGAACAACAGCAGGGCCGACGTACGCACGAACAACGTCCGAAGCACCAGTGTCAACAACGTGAACGCCCAAAGGAATGTGAACGTGAATGTCGAAGGACACGGCGGTTGGGATAACGATTACCATCCTGTCGCGACTGCGGCCGCAGTGGGCGCGACGGTTGCAGTAACGTCTGCCGTCATCGGCTCGATGACGAGATCCGTGCCGGCAAACTGTGTCCCGGTCAACTACGGCGGAATGGTCTACCAGCAATGCGGGAGCACCTGGTACCAGCCCCAGGGCTCGCAATACGTCGTCGTGAATCCTCCGTACTAGCGCACCATGTTTTGCTGCCCGGCCATTCATGACCGGCGGCATGTGCGTACAACCCGCTGACCGGAGGCCATCCCATGCAGGAGATCAGTCATATCGTTCGTGGATTCACTGAGGAAGTCCTGAACCAGGGGCGCATTGAGGAAACCGGCAGGTTCTTCTGGGAAGACATGGTCGAACGGGTTCCGTTTCCCGGTCAGGGCCCCGGTCTCGAAGGCCTCAAGGATGTTCTGCGGGGCATGCGTGCCGCGTTCCCGGATATGCACTGGCGCATTGAGGAGCAACTTGCTGACGCAGACCGCGTGCTGACCCGCTTCGAATGGACGGGCACGCATCATGGCGAGTTTCTCGGCGTACCCGCCACGGGGCGTCCGGTGCGTGTCTGGGGTATGGTCATCGACCGCTTTCAGGCGGGCAGAATCAAGGAGAGCTGCATCATCATGGATACCCTCGGCTTGATGGTGCAGCTCGGCGCGGTTCCACCGCCGGGTCACTGAAGGCGAAACACCGCCTTGCTTCGCAGTGCTCGACATCCGCTGCGATCCTGTCCTGCTATCCGTCCGCGAGACCATAGAGCGTGAACCGGCGTTCACCATTGAAACGTTCTGAAGACCGCAAGATCGAGGTAGCCAGGCGCGCCCGGCGTACTACAATGAATTCATGTGATCGAGCCTGCAGGAACAGCCCAATTGACGAGGGCAGCCAGTAATGTGACGTTTGCGTTCAATTATTGGAGGCATGTTCATGACGTGCCTGTGCGTGTGGGAAGGCGTCATCGGTGCGTTGATTCTCGTGCCAGGCGCATCCGCATTTGCGGATGGTCCTGTCGGCGAATCATGGGGTGTAGAAACGGTTGCAAATATCGCGTCTCCCCATATGGAGGTGCTTTCGGCCATCCCGGATCCACAGTCGTACATTCACCGGTACGAAATGGAATACTCGTCGACGCAAGATAATCCGTTCCGCGCCCAGATTGACCAGTACTACCTTGCGCCGATCCCTTACGATCATCGATATGATCACACGGCCGCATCGTCTGATCCTGACCGCCCTTCCCAGCAGCGCGTGATGAATTATCTCGACGTAGTGCATTCAGCCGGACCATTGATCCAGATTGTCCAGTTGCCGGAATATGGTTCCGCGAATGTGGCGCATCCGCAGCGAAGACTGACGCTTATCCTCGATCAATGGAATTTTTCAGCGACAGCACGTGTCAGCCTTAACCACTCTCACACGATGGGCGCGAATCTCTCGGTCCGGCGTGGATTCTGAACGGACGTTTCCCGCTCACGGCAACGGGCGCGCACCTGAAAACGCGGCCGCCAGACAGGCGGCCGCTTCAGATTGAATGCCGTCAGTCGTTGTCGATGTCTGCGTTTGCGCGTGCCACCACATCCAGAAAGTGCAACGCTGCCGAGCGGCGCAGCCGACCCCGGCGCATCTTTTTCATTGTTACCGCTCCAGAATTGAACTTTCCTTGTCGACAGGGAGGCTAAGACTCTACGATGACATACACGTGAAAAGCATTTCTAGATCCCTTCAAACATATGATGAGATGCAGGCTTTATTGGTAAGCGAAATGTCCGGCCGCGGGCACCTGTTGCGGCGGGAAGCACGGCGTACGCGTTCGGGATGGTTTGGCTGCCGATGCAGTATAAAAGAAAGGGTCGACGCGAGGACGCGCTTTCATTTAATCTTGGATACCGTGGGCGACGAATCGCAAAAGACGTTAACTCGAAGAACTGATACCACGCGTGAACAAGAATCTTTCGAAATGCGCCTCCCTGTCGGTACCGCTGCTCGTCGGTACGTGCCTCTTTTTTTCGACGGCCGCGTGCGCACAGGAGTTCTCCTTCCTTGCCGGCCCGCTTGTCAGCGACAGCGCGAACTCCTATTCATGGGAAGCCGGTTATCGCGAGGGTCTCGGGCGCTACGCGGCGTGGAGTTTTTCATGGCTGAATGAAGGCCACATACCCAACCATCATCGGGATGGCCCGGTCGCGCAGGTCTGGGGACGCCTGCCCCTCGTGGAAGACCGGTTCGAGCTGTCGGCTGGTGCCGGGCCGTACTACTACTTCGACACGACGGCGGCTGACGCTGGCGCAGAATATTCGAACACGCACGGTTGGGGCATCATCTGGAGCGCGCGCGCGGCCTGGTACTTCGACCGCCGCTGGATTGCCCAGATGCAGGTCAACCACGCGCAGGTGTTCGGCGGCCGCGATACGACGGCGCTTATGTTCGGTGTGGGGTATGCGCTGCAAGCGAACAACGAACCCGGCCCGCGACCGTGGCCCATCCCACGCACGTCGAACGTCACGAACAACGAAGTTACGTTGATGCTCGGCGCAACGATCCTGAACAGCAACGACTCGGAGTCTGCGCTCGCCGAGAGCGTTGAATACAGGCGTGGCGTATGGCGGTACGTCGATGTCACCGCTTCCTGGATTCATGAAGGCGGCCACGACCAATCGCGCCGGGATGGCGCCGCCGCGCAGATCTGGGCCACCCGCGCCTTTTTCGATGACCGTCTCACATTGGGCGCCGGCATCGGTCCGTACGTCTCCATCACGCAAAACGACGACCTTCCGGAAAACCGGACCGGAGACGGGCGCATCTCCTGGCTTGCCTCGGTATCGGCGAGTTACCGCTTAAGCCAGCACTGGTTGACGCGGGTGACGTGGAACCGCATCGTCACGCGATACGACCGCGATACCGATGTGATTCAGGCCGGCGTCGGGTTGCGGTTCTAAGCGCGCGTCGACACCGCGAGAGTCGATAGTCTCTTTATTCTGCTTCTCATCGAATCCCTACATCCGTTCCGCCGAAGTAACATCCTTCTCCGCCGGAAGCTGCGATACATCCCACCCGCCGCCCAGCGCCTCGATCAACTGCGCGCTGTTTGTCATCTGCTGCACGCGCAACGTGATCATCGTCTGCTGATCGGAAAGCAGTGCCGTCTGCGCAACGAACACGTTCAGGTACGTATCCACACCCGTACGATACCGCGTCGCCGCGAGATCGTAATAACGCTGGGCAGCAGCCACCACAGCCTTCTGCTGTTCCAGTTGCGTGGCCAGAATGCGCTGCGCCGCGAGGTAATCCTCGGTCTGCTGGAACGCCGCCAGCACCGTCTGGCGGTAAGCCGCCACGGTCCCCTCGTACTGCGCCCTGTATTGCGCGACCGTCGCCGTACGCAGACCACCGTCGAAGAGCGTCTGCGAAACCGTCGGCCCGAGCGAGAAAAACCGCGCGGGCCACGTAAACCAGTTCTGCAGCAGCGAGCTCTGGAAACCCGCCGACAGTGAAAAGCTCACCGTCGGATAAAACGCCGCTGTCTCGACGCCGATCAACGCGTTCGCCTGCGACATCGAGCGCTCCGCCGCGGCGATGTCGGGTCGGCGCTGGAGCAGCGTCGACGGGATGCCTGCCGGAATCGTCGGCGCCGCAGTCGTGAGCGGTCGCGCGGGCAGCGAGAACGTCGAAGCCGGCTCGCCGATCAGTAACGCAATCGCATGCTCATACTGTGCACGGGCGAGCCGCAGATTCGTCGCCGAAGCCTCCGCCGTTTTCAGATTCAGTTGCGCCTGAGCCACCGACTGTCCGCTGTCGATGCCCGTGCGCCCGCGCACTTCGGTCAAGGCCAGACTCGTGCGATACGCCTCGATCGTCTGCTCGTTCAGCGCGATGAGTTCGTCCTGCCCGCGCAGTTCGAAATAGTACTGGGCGAGGTTGGCCTGCTCGCTCAGCCGCTTGTTGGCCAGATCGGCCGCGCTCACCTGCGCCGCATTCGCGAATTCGCGCACCGTGTTTCCGATGCGCCCCCACAGGTCTGGCTCCCAGGTTATCGCCAGCGGAAAGTTGAAATCATTGCTCGTGAAACGCATGCCGCTGGCTGGTATGCCTGGCGAGGTAAACGATGAACCGGAACGCGTATACGCCGGCTGCAGTGTGGCCGTCGGCGCGTAGCTGGCGCGCGCCTGATTCACCTGCGCGCGCGCCGCCATGAAATTCTGGTACGCCTGCGCGATATTCTGGTTCGACAGGTTCAGGCGATCCTCCAGTTCGTCCAGTTCCGGTTCCTGATAGATCTTCCACCACGCGCCGCGTTGTGCCGCATCCTGCGGATTCGCCGGCGTCCAGGTCGTGCCGTCCGGCGAAACCTGGGCGACGCCTGCGGGGCCCGCTTCCTTGAACGACGCAGGCGTCGCGACTGAGGGACGGACGTACGCCGGTCCAACTGTGCATCCCGTTTCCATCGCCAGCGCGGCGAAAAGCCCGGCGCACGCCAGGGCGCGCCGTGATGGAGTGACAATTCGAGCGAACTTCTGCATGGCTTTTCCGGCAGATCAGATCAGGTTTGCGCAGGCGAATTGCGGCCCGCGCGGGCTTGGCGGCGTCGGTTGAAACGCTGACGCATGCGGTCGAAATACAGGTAGATCACAGGCGTCGTATAGAGCGTGAGTATCTGGCTGAAAATCAGCCCGCCGACAATCGCGATACCCAGCGGTCGTCTCAATTCCGAACCTGTGCCATGACCGATTGCGAGCGGCAGTGCGCCTAGCGCCGCCGCAACCGTTGTCATCAGAATAGGTCTGAAACGCAGCATGCAGGCTTCGAAAATGGCGTCTTCGGTGCTCTTGCCTTCGACACGTTCGGCCTGCAACGCGAAATCGATCATCAGAATCGCGTTCTTCTTGACGATGCCGATCAGCAGAAAAATGCCGATCAGCGAAATCACGTCCAGTTCGCTGTGAAACAGGATCAGCGCGATCATCGCGCCCACGCTGGCGGACGGCAGCGTCGTGAGAATCGTGACCGGATGAATCAGGCTTTCGTACAGCACGCCAAGCACGATATAGATCGCGAGCAACGCGCCGAGAATCAGAAACGGTTCACTCGCAAGCGAACTCTGGAACGCCTGCGCGGTGCCGGCGAACTGGGCCGTGATGTTCGCGGGCGTGCCGAGGCGTCGCTGCATCTGCGTGATGAGTGCGGTGGCCTCGCCGAGCGACACGTTCGGCGCGAGATTGAACGCAATCGTGACCGAAGGAAAAAACGATGAATGATTGACTGCGAGCGGCGAAGTCGACACCCGCATGCTGGAGAACGCCCCGAGCGGCACTGCACCCTTCCCTGTCGCGTGAACGTACGTCGATTGCAACGTGGACGGCGACTGCAGCAGCGCGGGGTTCGCCTGCATCACGACGTAATACTGGTTGAGAGACGTGTAGATGGTCGAGACCTGCGACTCGCCGAATTCATAGTAAAGCGCGTTGTCGATCAGTTTTGGCGTAATACCGAATCGTGCGGCCGTCGTCCGGTCGTAATGGATCAGTGCCTGCAGGCCATTGTTCTGCTGGTCCGTCGTGACGTCCTTGATCTGCGGCATTTTCTGCATCGCGTGATACAGCACGGGCGCCCACTGGCTCAACGCATCGACAGTATCGGCGGATAACTGGTATTGATACTGCGCGTTGCTCTGCCGCCCACCCACCCCGATATCCTGCGCGGCCTGCAGAAACGTCGACGCGCCCGCAATGGCGTCGAGCTTCGGACGCAGGCGGTCGAGCACTTCCGTCGCGGTCGCATCGCGTTCATTGCGCGGCTTGAGCGTGACGAACACGAACCCGGCGTTGCTTGCGCCGCCGCCGGGGCCGCCCTGCCCGCCCGCAAATCCGGCCGCGTTCTCAACCGCAGGGTCTTGACGGATGACGTTCTGGATACTCATCAGCGAGCGGTTCATCGCCTGGAACGAAGCGTCCTGCGCACCCTGGAAACCGCCGAATATCGTGCCCGTATCCTGCTGCGGGAAAAGCCCTTTCTGTACGATACCCGCCAGCACGACGTTAAGCACCAGCGTCAGCACGAGGCTGAAAATCACCGTGCGCGGATGGTGGATCGCCCAGCCGAGCGTGGTCCGGTACGCGGCCAGAATGTAGTCGAAGCCGCGTTCGCTCCAGCGGTAGAGCCTGCCATGCTCCGTGTCGTTCGCGGGCTTGAGCAGGTATGCGCACATCGTGGGCGTCACGGTCAGCGAGATCACCATCGAAATCGCAACGGAAGTCGCCAGGGTGAACGCGAATTCGTGAAAGAGACGCCCCGGCACGCCGCCCATGAACAGGATCGGCACAAAGACCGCGATCAGCGAAAGACTCATCGCGATCACCGTGAACGCGACTTCCTGAGTGCCCTGGAACGCGGCACGCATGGTCGGCACGCCGCGCTCGATAAGACGCGTGATGTTCTCCATCACCACGATCGCGTCGTCGACCACGAAACCGGTCGAGACGGTGAGCGCCATCAACGACAGGTTATCGAGCGTAAAGCCCAGCAGATACATCACGGCGAACGTGCCGATCAACGAAATCGCCACAGCAACGCCCGGAATCAGCGTCGCATTCGGGCTGCGTAAAAACACGAACACGACGCCAATCACGAGAACGATCGACAGCATGAGTGTGCGTTCGACGTCGTTGACGGATGAACGGATCGTCGTGGTCGTATCGAGCGTGAGTTGCAGGTGATCGCTTGCGGGGACCGACGCGCGGATCGCCGGCAAGGCCTGCTTGATGCGATCCACCGTATCGATCACGTTCGCGTTCGGCAGCCTGAAGACGAGCATGATGACCGACGGCTTGCCGTTGACGTAGCCCGCCGAGCGCAGCGTCTGCACGGAATCGTAGACATGCGCGACGTCGCGCAGGCGCACGACCTTGCCGTTGCTCGAACCCACCACTAGCGGCGCGTAATCCTGCGCCCGGGAAATCTGGTCGTTGGCGGTAATGACCGACGTCGTCATCTCATCGCTGAAGCCGCCTTTCGGGCGGTTCGAATTCTGCACCGACAGCGCCTTCGCGACGTTCTGCGCGCCGATGCCATAGCTGTTGAGCTGCGTCGGATTCAGATCGACGCGCACGGCGGGCAACGAGCTGCCCACCACCTGAACCTGTCCGACGCCCTGCAGTTGCGCGATTTTCTGCGAAATCACCGAGGACGCGAGGTCGTACAGCCTGCCACGGTCGGCGGAATCCGAGCTCAGGCTCAGCACCATCATCGGCGCGATCGCAGAGTTGATTTTCCGGTAAGTCGGATTCGAAGGCAGGTTCGCGGGCAGATCGGTGCGTGCAGCGTTGATGGCGGCTTCCACGTCCCGTGCAGCACCGTCGACGTCGCGGCTCAGATCGAACTGCAGCGTGACGGAAGTCACGCCGAGCGTGCTGGACGACGTCATCTGCGTGACACCGGCGATGTGACCGAACTGGCGTTCGAGCGGCGTCGCGATGGACGACGCCATCACTTCCGGATTCGCCCCCGGCAACGTTGCGGCGACGGTGATCGTCGCGAAATCCACCTGCGGCAGCGAGGCGACCGGCAACTGTTTGAACGCGATCGCGCCGGCGATCACGATCGCCATCGCCATCAGCGTCGTCGCGACGGGCCGCCTGATGAACGGTGACGCGATGTTGATCATGTTTCTTCAGCCGTCCGTGGACCGCGCGGCCCGGCACCGCGTGGACGGAAACGCTTCGCGAGTCCGTCGAAGAAAACGTAGACGACAGGCGTCGTATACAGCGTCAGCACCTGGCTCAGTAGCAGGCCGCCTACCATCGAAATGCCGAGCGGCCGGCGCAGTTCCGCACCGATACCCGTACCGAATGCAAGCGGCAGGCCGGCGAACAGCGCGCAAAGTGTCGTCATCAGGATCGGCCGCAGACGAAGCTGCGCCGCCTCGAACACGGCTTCGACCGGGCTCAGCCCGCGCGTGCGCTCTGCCTCCAGCGCGAAATCGACGAGCATGATGCCGTTTTTCTTGACGATACCGATCAGCAGGATGATGCCGATTACCGCGATGATGCCGAGGTCTTCGTGGAAGAGCCTGAGCGCCAGCAGCGCCCCGACGCCGGCGGAAGGCAGCGTCGAAAGAATCGTGACCGGGTGAATGAAACTCTCGTACAGGATGCCCAGCACGATATAGACGGCGACGAGGGCCGCGAGAATCAGTAGCGCTTCGTTCGAGCCAATATCTTCATACGCGGCCGCCGTGCCCTGGAAATCCGGCTGCACGCTTGCGGGCATCTGCAGATCGGCCTGGGCGCGCTGGATGGCGGTGACCGCCTGCCCGAGCGACGCGCCCGGCGCTACGTTGAACGAGATCGTGACCACCGGAAACTGCCCCTGATGCGTGATCGTCAAAGGCGCGGAGCGCGTCGTGAAGCGGCTGATTGCGCTGAGCGGCACCGGCGCCGATTGCGTTGTCGCGTTACCCGACGTGCTGCCCGCATTCCCCGCCCCGTTCGATCCCGTATTCGACCCGGACGATGACGAACCCTCACCCGAACCTGAGCCGGACCCTGAACCGCCGGACGCGCGGGACGCAAGCACGGTCGTGGGTGTGGTTGCCGCGAGGCTCTGGCCGGACGACACGACGAGATTCGACAGCGTGCCGCTCGAACTCAGCGAGGTACGGCCCGACGTGCTCTGCGCCGCAGCCGTCGTGCCGGAATTCGTGCTGCCCTGAATGTAGATGCGGTTCAACTGCGCCGGATTGCGCTGGAACTCCGGCAGCGCTTCGAGGATCACGTGATACTGGTTCGACTGCGTATAGAGCGTGCTCACCTGACGCTGGCCGAACGCGTCATACAGCGTGGAGTCGATCTGGTCCGGCGTGATGTTCAGACGCGAAGCGGTCGGCCGGTCGATCGTCAGATCGGTGCTGATGCCATTGTTCTGCTGGTCGGTCGTGACGTCGACGAGTTCCGGCAACGTCCGCAGCTTTGTGACGAGCCTGTCGGTCCACAGGTTCAGCTCCTGCGTATCGGGGTCTTCGAGCGTGTACTGATATTGCGTGCGGCTCACGCGGTCGTCGACGGTCAGGTCCTGCACCGGCTGAAGATAAAGCTGCACGCCGGGCACGTCGCGCAGGCGATCGCGCAGACGGTCGATCACTTCACTCGCCGTCAGGCCGCGCTCGGCGATCGGCTTCAGGTTGATCTGGATGCGGCCGCTATTGAGCGTCGTGTTGATGCCGTCCTGGCCGATAAACGACGACAGGCTCGCCACGGCAGGGTCCTTGAGGATTTCGCTCGCCAGCTGCTGCTGCCTGCGCGACATCGCGGCAAAGGAAATCGACTCCGGCGCCTGCGAAATCGCCTGGATGATGCCGGTATCCTGCGGCGGAAAAAAGCCCTTCGGAATCTCGATGTACTGGAAGACCGTGAGCACCAGCGTCGCGAGCACGACCAGCAGCGTGGCCGTCGAATGATCGAGCACCCAGCGCAGGCTGCGTCCGTACGCCGCGATCACGCGGTCGAAGCGCGCCTGCGTCCAGCGGTAAAAGCGGTTCTGCTCGGCTTCTGGCGTATGGCGCAGCAGACGTGAACTCATCATCGGCGTGAGCGTCAGCGAAACGATGCCTGAAATAAGCACCGTCACACTCAACGTGACCGCGAACTCACGGAACAGCCGACCGACGACATCGCCCATGAACAGCAGCGGAATCAGCACCGCGATCAGCGAAATCGTCAACGAAACGATCGTGAAGCCGATCTGACGCGCGCCTTCCAGCGCGGCGTCCATCGGTTTCATGCCCTCTTCGAGAAAACGCGAGATGTTCTCGATCATCACGATGGCGTCGTCGACGACGAAGCCCGTCGCGATCGTGAACGCCATCATCGTGAGATTGTTGATGCTGTAGCCGAGCGCATGCATGACGGCGAGCGTGCCGATCAGCGAGAGCGGCACGGCGACCGTCGGAATGATCGTCGCCGCGAAGCTGCGCAGGAACAGGAACATCACCATCACGACGAGCGCGATCGTGAGCATCAGTTCGAACTGCACGTTCTTGACCGAAGCACGGATCGTCGTGGTGCGGTCGGTCAGCACGGTAACTTCCACGGCCGCGGGCAGGGTGGCTTTCAGCTTCGGCAGCAACTGCTGGATTTCGTTGACGACCGCGATCGTGTTCGCGCCAGGTTGCCGCTGGATATTGACGAGAATCGCGGGGGTTTCGTTTTTCCAGGCGGCGAGCTTCGCATTCTCGATGCCGTCCGTGATCTTCGCGACATCCGTCAACATCACCGGAGCGCCGTTTTTATATGCGACGACGATTTCGCGAAAGCCTTTCGCCGAAAGCAGCTGGTCGTTCGCGTTGATCTGGAATGCCTGTGCGGGGCCGTCGAACGTGCCCTTTGCCATGTTGACCGAGGCGGTCGTCAGCGCCGATCTCAGGTCTTCGAGGTTCAGGCCGTACGAAGCGAGCGCAACCGGGTTCGCCTGGATTCGTACAGCCGGCTTGTGTCCGCCGCTGATCGTCACGAGACCGACGCCGCTCAGCTGCGAAATCTTCGGCGCAAGCCGCGTATCGACGAGGTCTTCGATGGCCGACAGCGGCATCGCATTCGACGTCAGTGCGAGCGTGATGACCGGTGCGTCAGCGGGATTCGATTTGCTGTAGATGGGTGGCGCGGGCAGATCGGTTGGCAGGTAGCTGGTGGCCGCGTTGATGGCGGCCTGCACTTCCTGCTCGGCGACATCGATGTTCAATGCCAGCGCAAACTGCAGCACGATCACCGAACTGCCGTCGGAACTGGTCGACGTCATCTGCGTGAGGCCCGCGACCTGGCCGAACTGGCGCTCGAGCGGTGCCGTCACCGCGGACGACATCACGTCCGGACTCGCGCCCGGATAGAACGTCTTGACCTGGATCGTCGGATAGTCGGCTTCCGGCAGCGCGGAAACCGGCAGCCCCGGCAGCGCAGCGAGGCCGATGACCAGAATCGCGATCATCAGGAGCGCGGTCGCTACTGGCCGGACGATAAAAAGCCGCGACGGATTCATGACGTCTGGCCGGCCTTCATGCCTGCGCCGTTCGTGCCACTCGCGCCGCCCGCATCACTCGCGGCGCCATTGCCCGGCCCGTTCACCGCCGACGTTTTCGAACCCGGCGGCGCCGCGTTCTGGACCGTGATCCGCGCCCCGTCCTGGAGTTTGTCGAAGCTGGAGACCGCAACGACCGTGCCCGCGTCGATGCCGCTGACAGCGGACGCATCGTTCTCTGTTGCGAGCTCCGTGACGTGGCGCATCTTCACGGTATTGCCCGCGAGCACGTAGACGAATGCCTGCGTGCCGTTATGCTGAAGCGCTGCCGTCGGTACGAGCACGACGCTCTTCAAGGTCTTCACCAGCAGTCGCGCATTGACGAACTGGTTCGGATAGAGCGTCAGCTGTGCGTTGTCGAATTCCCCGCGAAAGCGCACTGTTCCCGTCGACGTATCGACCTGGTTGTCGAGCGTCAGCAGCTTGCCGCTGGCGATTTTCGTCTGCTGCGAGCGGTCGAAAATATCGACAGGCAGCGACGCGCGCTGGGTGATTTCATCGTGAACCTGCGCGAGGTTGTCTTCCGCGACGTTGAACACGACGGTGATGGGCTGCAGCTGCGTGATGACGGCAATCGAAGTCGAGCTGCCCGAGAACACCACGTTGCCAGGATCGACCAGACGCAGCCCGATACGCCCCGAAATCGGCGACGTAATGTGGCAGTAGCCCAGCTGGACCTTCGCGTACTGAACCTGGCCTTCGTCGTTCTTCACGGTGCCGCGATACTGTTCGACGGTGAGCCGCTGGTCTTCGTATTGCTGACGCGCAATTGCCTGCTGGTCCGCCGCTTCCTTGTAGCGGGCAAGATCCATCACGGCCTGGTCGAGCACGGCGCGGTCGTGCTGTAACGTGCCTTCGGCCTGCTGCAGTTGTGCCTCGTAGGCACGCGGGTCGATGTCGATCAGCGGGTCGCCGCGCCGGACCATCTGGCCTTCCGTGTAATGAACGGCATCGACCGTGCCGTTCACCTGGCTGTAGACGTTCACTGTCGCGACGGGCGTCACGGTGCCGAGCGCCTCGACATACACGCCCAGATCGCCGGTGTGCGCGGCTGCGGTGCGGATCGTGACGGCCTGGGGCGCCTGCGCTTCCTCGTTGCCGGTTTTCGGCTTGCGCACCACGATCAGGATCAGGATGAGCGCGAACACGATTGCCGCGCCGATCAGCACCCAATGCCGCCTGCGACGCGGCCGTGGTTCACCGCCGCGGGCGCCGTTGTGCGGAGGTTCGGCTTCGTGTTCGCCGTGCGTGGGTTCATTCATGTTTTTTTGCGCCCTTTCTGGCTGAAGGCACGGATGCAACGCCGCGGGCAAAGAGCGCCGCAAAGCCATCCGCCATCCGCTCGATGTCGGCAGGTTGAGTCTGATGAAGTTCGCGATGCATGAACGCCAGCTGGAAGACGAAGCCCAGCAGCAGTTCGGTCGCCATGTCGAGATCGAGTGCCGGATCGATCATGCCTGCTTCGACGTAGCGCGCAAGGCGCTCCCGGAGGCTCCGGCGGACTTCCTGACGTGTGGAGATGCGCTGGAAATCGGCCTGAAACGCCCGGTCCAGCAGGACACGCGAGAACACGATGCGGATCGTTTCAGCGCGCTCGGCAACGGCGGCCATGCCGTGTTCGATCATCTCCCGCGCTTCCTGCGCGAGCGATGCACAGAGCGGGCGCTCGAAGAACTGGTCGCGCCGCGGTGCGTCCTGGCGCTTCAATACAGCCAGCAGAAGCCCTTCCTTGCCGTTGAAATAGCGCTGGATCAGACCTTCCGAGCAACCCGCTGCTTCGGCGATGCCGCGCGTCGTGGCCTTTTCGAAACCCCGCTCCGCGAAGGCCACCGCCGCGGCCGTAATGAGTTCTTCTTCCGTGGCCTGCCGGTCTCGCTGTCGTGCCCTGCCCGCCGCTGGTAGCGATGATTTCACAGCCTGCCTGTGTGTATGTGCGTGACCACATACATCATGCTGAGCCGCAGGGCCCGCGTCAAGCCCGAGATACGCTGAGCGTTCCGCGGCCTTCAGGGCACGCCGTCAGGACGCGGGATGGTCCCGGGGTGGAACGCCGTCGATCCTTATGTCCTGCACCTGCGCAAGGGCAAACAGCAATGCGACGTCGCCATCACGGGTGCGCTCGATTCGAACGAAGGCCAGGTGATTGTTGCGGCGGGACGCGCGGGTCTGGGCATCGTGATCCAGCCGCTTTACATCCTCTACGGCGACATCGTTGCCGGCCGCCTGATTCCCGTTCTCGAAGAGTGGCAGCTCCCCCCGCTCACCGTCAATCTTGCTTACCAGAGCCGTCGCTATCAGCCCGCGAAGATTTGCGTGTTTATCGACTTCCTGGTCGAGCGGGTCCGCACGATGAATCTCGAGGAGCAATGGACCACCGTATCGCCGCGCCGCACGCGCAAATAGCGACACGTGTTGCACATTGCGTGCCCTCGCGCTTTTCGCTTACCGCAGGTTCGTTTTCGCGAGTTCGACGATCTCGTCGCCGCGTCCGCTCAGTACGGCACGCAGCATGTAGAGGCTGAAGCCCTTTGCCTGCGCGAGTTCGATGCTCGGTGGCATCGCCAGTTCGTGCTTCGACGTGACCACGTCCACGAGCGCTGGCCCCGGATGTGCGAACGCTTCTTTCAGCGCGCTTTCAAGTGCCTCCGATTCCGTCACCCGCACACTGAAAATGCCGGCGCCGTTTGCAATCGCCGCGAAGTCTGTCTTGCCCAGATCCACGTTCGTATCGAGGTAGCCGCCCGCTTTCAGTTCCATCGATACGAAACCGAGCAGGCTGTTGTTGAACACCACGACCTTGATCGGCAGATCGAGCTGACGCGCGGACAGCAGGTCGCCGAGCAGCATCGACAGCCCGCCATCGCCCGAAAGCGAAACCACCATGCGCTCCGGATGGGCGGCCTGGGCGCCGAGCGCCTGTGGCATCGCGTTCGCCATCGATCCGTGATTGAACGAGCCATGCAGTTGCCGCCTGCCGTTCATCGTCAGGTAGCGCGCGGCCCATAGCGTCGGCGTGCCGACGTCGGCGGTAAAGATGGCGTCGTCGCTGGCGAGCTCGTCGATCATTCGCGTCAGATACTGCGGATGAATCGGCCGGCCGGGCCCCGACGGCGTGGCAAGTTCATCGAGCCCCCTGCGCGCCGACAGATAGTGCTTGCGTGCCTTGTCGATAAACGTGCGATCTGTTTTTCGCTGCAGCTTCGGCAGGAGCGCCGCGACCGTTTCTTTCACGGTGCCGACAAGCCCGAGCGCAAGCGGCGTGCGACGCCCCAGTTGCGAGCCTTTGCGGTCGATCTGTACCACCTTCGCTTCGGGCGGATAGAACGGGCGGTACGGAAAATCGCAGCCGAGCAGAAGCAACGTGTCGCACGAGATCATCGCGTGATAGCCCGAGCTGAATCCGATCAACCCGGTCATGCCGACATCGAACGGGTTGTCGTATTCGATGAACTGCTTGCCGCGCAGCGCGTGAACAATCGGTGCACCGAGCGTTTCGGCAAGCGCCACGACTTCGGCGTGCGCGCCCGCCACGCCGCTGCCGCACATGATTGTCACGGCCTCGCAGCCGTTCAGCATCGACGCAAGCCGGTCCATGTCGGCTTCCGGCGGCAGAATGGACGACGGCCCGGCCAGGTTCCATGCGGGCACGGGCACGCGACATTCACTGAGCGCAACGTCGCCCGGCAGCACGATCACCGCGACGCCGCGTTCCCCGGTCGCCGCGCGCATTGCACGTTCGAGCACGCGCGGAAACTGCGAAGCGTTCGATACCAGTTCCACGAAGTGACTGCACTCCCGGAACAGATCCTGCGGATGCGTTTCCTGGAAGTAGCCAAGACCGATTTCGGTCGACGGAATATGCGCGGCAATTGCGAGCACCGGCTGCTGGTTGCGATGACAGTCGAAGAGCCCGTTGATCAGATGCAGGTTGCCCGGGCCGCAACTGCCCGCACACACGGCAAGACGCCCTGTCGCCGCGGCGTCGGCGCCGGCAGCGAACGCGGCGACTTCCTCGTGACGCGTATGCATCCAGCGGATCGTGCCGACCTGATCGAGGCTGTATGCGAGACCGTTCAGGCTGTCGCCCGTGACGCCCCAGATACGCTCGACGCCCGCGCCTGCGAGCGTCCGTGCCAGATAATCCGCGACCGTCTGGGTAGCCATGTGCTGCTCCTCGACAAGAGCGCCGGCCGGGAAGCGAAAACGGAACCCGGACTGGCACGAAACCCGATGAAGAATATCGACCGGCCACCTACGCCGCGCGAGACGGACCGATGTGCCGCGATGTACCTGAAGCTGGGTGCCCCGCGCGCGACGTACTTTCACCGTGCCGTGGCGTTCTGCATACGCCCGTCAAATACTACGCCGGGATGGCATTTGCTGCGCTTTACCAGCCAGGCGTCCACTGCCGCGCAGGCCTCGTCCCGTCGTGGCCGGGGATATCCGCGAAGGCGCGCATCGCTGGACCGAAGCGTAAGGTTGAACGCGGACAAAACGCCTGACGCCCGGGCCTGATTGTTCTTTTGCAGCAACCGTCCGGTGCGTTCCGGCCGATTCTTGCGGGATCGCCGACAAATGAGTGGAACTCGGCCCCGTTTTCGATGAGACTTCCTTTCATTCCGGCAAGGGGACACTTCACGTGAAAGATCCGCTCATCCTGGGCCTGGTGCTCATCGCGATCGACGTCGTGCTCTGGCGCGCGGCATTTCCACGACGCGCTCCCATCAGGCTTGTCGTGCGGCTGGTGATCTTCGGACTTTTGAGCCTTGTGCTGTTCGGCTCCGGTCTGAGCCCGCTGACGCCGCCTGCGATTGCCGACTCGCTTCCCCGCCGTATTGCCGCGCAGTTCCTCGAAATGATCTGGTGGCTGAACGGTGCGCGGCTCCTCACGATGACACTGGACGCGCTCTTCGCCACGCGAACCTGGCATCGCGACCGGCTGTTTCAGGACGTTTTCGGCGCCATCGTGTTTCTTGCGGCAACGGTGGCTTCGCTCGCATTCGTACTCGACATTCCTGTCGGCGGCCTCGCAGCCACGTCTGGCGCGCTGGCGATCGTGGTCGGTCTCGCGATCCAGAGCACGTTGAGCGACGTCTTCGCGGGCATCGTGCTCAACACGACCGAGCCGTATCACCTCGGCGACTGGGTCAACATCGACGATGTGGAAGGACGTGTCACCGAAATGAACTGGCGCGCCACGCATCTGCTCACGTCGCGGGGCAACATTGTGATCGTGCCGAACAACGTCGCGGCGAAGGCGAAGATCGTCAACAACAGCCGGCCTTCGGCGCTGCACGGCGTGGCGATCACGCTCGAAGTGTCACCGGAAGAACGCCCCTCGATCGTGCTTGCCGCGCTGAACCGCGCGCTTGCCAACGCGAGCATCGTGCTCGGCACGCCCGAACCGTCTGCGGTCGTCAAGTCCGCTTCGGTGAACTCCATGCATTACGAGGTGATGGCCTACGTCGACGATCGGGACAAGAAAAACGCCGCAACCAACGAACTGTACGACCTCTGTCACCGGCATCTCTACGCCGCCGGGGTCGAGTTGCGGCCACTCGGTGTGCCGGCGGTGCCACACGCTGCCGTGGATCCCCGGCAGAGGCTGCTCATGCAGGTGCAACTCTTCAATACGCTGGAAGGCGACGAACTTGCGGCGCTTTCCGCCCGCATGTCGCGTCATGAATACGAGTCGGGCCAGGTGATCGTGAATGCCGATGCACAGACCGATTTTCTGCTGATCGTCGAGTCCGGCGTGATCGCCGTCGAACCTGCGTCCGAATCCGGCAGACTGCCGACGCATCGCCTGGGCCCAGGCGACGCGATCGGCGAAGCGAGCGTGCTGGCCGGCCTGCCCGTCAGCGCGAAGCTCACCGCGCGAACCGCCGCGGTGCTCTACCGGCTCGACAAGGTCGATCTCACACCGGTGCTCCAGAAGCGGCCCGAAATCGGCCGGTTGATGTGCAGTCATCTGGCGGGTCAGCAGGAGGCGCTGCGCGGCATCGAACACGAAGTCGCCGCGCCTGCGGAAGACAGCTGGGCGATCACGGACTGGCTGCGCGACGCGATGCGCCGGTTGCACGACCTGGCGTTATAAGGGGGGCTTTGCCGCTGTGTCGCCCGGCGCCCCGGGAAGCGTTAAAGTACGACACGTCAAAACATCCGCTACGACCGACAGGATTTCGCGCCATGGATACGCTTCAGGCAATGAGAGTGTTCGTCCGCATCGTCGAGGCGGGGAGCCTCACGCGCGCGGCGGATTCGTCGGGAATGAGCATGCCGACGGTCTCGAAGCTCCTCCAGACGCTTGAACATCACCTCGGCTGCAAGCTGCTTAACCGCACGACGCGCAAGGTCTCGCTCACGGAGGACGGTCACGCCTACTATCAACGATGCGTCGCCGTGATCAGCGAAATCGACGACATGGAAGCGTCGCTCTCGCAGGCCAAGGTTGCGCCGAAGGGGCGTCTGAAGGTCAACCTGCCGAGCGCGCTCGCGCGGCATCTGCTGATTCCCGCGTTGCCGGACTTCGTCGCGCTGTATCCGGACATCCACGTCGAGCTTGGCCTCACCGACCGCCAGGTCGACGTAGTCGGCGAAGGCGTCGACTGCGTCCTGCGCGTGGGCGTATTGAGCGATTCCGGGCTCGTCGCGAAACGCGTCGGCAGCATTACGACGTGCGTGTGCGGCACGCCCGAATATCTCGCGCGATACGGCACGCCCACCACGATCGCGGATCTGGATCGACACGTTGGCATCAACTACGTCTCGAAAGCGACCGGCCGCTCGCAGATGTGGGAGTTCTTCGTGGACGGCGAAACAACCAGCGTGGCGATGCGTGGACCCGTCTCCGTCAACGACGCTGACGCCTATATGGCCTGCGTACTCGCCGGGCTTGGACTCGGCAAAACCGGCCGGTACATGATCGAACCATATCTGCGCGACGGTCACCTCAAGGAAGTACTGCAACCCTTCAAGGCGATCCCGCGGCCCGTTTCCATTCTCTATGTGCCGAACCGGCATCAGACGCAGAAACTCAAGGTCTTCATCGAGTGGATCACTGCGCTGTTCGCTCAACACCCTGGTCTGCAAGGCAAGGTTTCCTGAGCGTCTCCCGTGCCGCTTTCGCGCGCGAGACGACGTTCGCGCTGCCTCGTTGCGTAGTAGCGCACGCAAAACAAGGGTAATGCGCGCGCCGCCCAGAATCACCGCGGCAATCACGTTGAGTTCCGAGCCGTCCAGCGATCGCGAGACTGCCGCCCATCGCGTACAGCCCGCGCCCCATCATCGTGCTATCAAGCAGCTACCATGTGACGAAGGCAGCCGCGACGATCGGACTCGTCAACTGATGAAAGCGCTGATCGGTCAGACGCCGCCCGCGTGGATCGGCGTGCAGTCGTTGCCGGTCACGCAGGCGACGGTGCTCGAAGCGTACAAGACGGTGTTCAAGAAGGACCCGCCGCCGCAACTCTCCGATGCGTGCAAGAAAGCGAAGCCTGCCTGCAGTTGATGTGAAGCCTGGGTGAGACGGAAGGCGCGTGGTCTGCGATGACGCGCGCCTTCCGGCGTTTGCAGTCAGAACAGATACATCCCGGCTACGAACACGATGCCTGAGAACAGCAGCGCGGTGACGCAATAACCCATGATGTCGCGCACGCCAAGGCCTGCAATAGCCAGCGCCGGCAGTGCCCAGAATGGTTGCGCCATGTTCGTCCATGCCTCGCCATAGGCAATGGCCATGGCGGATTTACCCAGGTCCGCGCCCAGTGCCTGCGCAGCCGGCATCACGAACGGCCCTTGCACGACCCAGTGTCCGCCGCCGCTAGGCACCGCGAAATTGATGACGGCCGAGCTAAGAAACGCGAGCAGCGGAAACGTATGCACGTTGGCGATATCGACGAACCACTTCGTGATGACACCGGCAAGCCCCGAATGGTCCATGAGCGCCTGAATGCCCGCATAGAACGGGAACTGGATCATGATGCCCGACGCGCCTCGCGCCGCGACGCCCACTGCGCGTGCATAGGCCATCGGTGTCTTGTGAAGCACCATGCCGGCCGCGAGGAATACGAGGTTCACGGTATCGATGTCGAGGACGAACCCCTTCTGCACGGTCCGCACGATCAGGAACGCCGCGCACAGCAGCGCGACGAAGATCGCAAGAAGACGGCTTTCTTCCAGGCGCTCCGCCAGCGTCGCGTTCGCGGGCAGAATGCGTTCGACCGTCGGCGGCTCTTCGAGCAGGGCTGGATCGACCGACACGACGTCTTCCGGCTTCGGCATCATGAGCCTCGCCAGAATCGGCAGCAGGATGATGAGGCCAAACGTGATGAACGCGTTGTAGCCCGTAAAAATCGTGTGCGAAACAGGAATGAGCCCGATCGTCTTCTCCATCGGGTTGCCTTTTGTCGCGGCCACGAGCGGCACCGATCCGGAGAGGCCGCCGTGCCACGTCAGGAACCCCATGTAAGCGGACGCCACCAGCAGACGGTAGTCCGTGCCCTTCACGCGACGTGCGACTTCACGCGAAAGCATCGCGCCCAGTACGAGGCCGAAGCCCCAGTTGATCGCGCACGCCACCGCGCCGACGAACGCCACGAGCATGACGCCCTGCCCCGGCGTGCGTGCCGAACTCGCCAGCGCAACCAGCAGGCGCTTGACGGGCCCCGAACTCGCGAGTGCATGCCCTGTCACGAGAATCATCGCCATCTGCATCGAAAACGCGAGCAGGTTCCAGAAGCCCGCGCCCCACATCGTCACTAGTTCTGCCGGTGCCTTCGGCGTCAATCCAAAGGCCAGAAGAAATGTGCCAATCGTCAGGAAAATGGCAAAAATCAGTGGGTCAGGCAGAAATCTGTGCACCACCTGTGTGAAAAAGCCCGAGATACGCTGGATCACCTGTCTACTCCTTATCGCCTTGATTCTTCTGGCAGATCGTGCCGCTCACGCGCGCAGCCCACCAGGCCGGCCGCGATTTTTGCACAGAACCAGAAGTGTTGCGTTCGAGTCGGGCAATCGTCAGACGACACGATCAGGCGATACGCGCACGCTGTGCGTGAACGTTCGCAAAACCGCGTGATGAGGAGCAGCCCGTGCGAACCGGCGCGCGGATCGCTACATCAATTGACGGCGTTCAAGCTCTTCGCTTAACGCGTCCGCGCTGACGAATCTGTATCCGTGAAGACCGGCAGCGATTGCGCCATTTACGTTGGCGTCCGTGTCGTCGATAAAGAGCGTTTGCGCAGGCAGAACGCCCAATGCTTCGAGGCAGCCCGTATAGGCCCGCGCGGCAGGCTTGGCCGCGCCATACGATGCGGATGCATACACGCGTGTGCCGAACAGTTGCGCAACGGGCGGATTCAGATAGCCGATATGATCGGTCACCAGACGGCAGTTGTTGGTCAGCACGGCGATGTCGTGACGTCTCGCCACGCTTGCCGCAAGCGCGATCACGTCGTGGTTCGGCGTGATCGATGCGTGGCGGGCTGCGAGCCAGTCGTGCCGGCTGATGCGGCAACCCAGCAGATCACCGAGGGCATCGAGATATTCGTCGTCGCCGATCAGGCCGGCGTCGGCGCGCGCTTCGAGACCGGAGCCCCAGATCGCGTGACGCACCGCGTCGGGTGACTGCCCCGACGTGGCCGCGAGATGGTCGACGCGTGCCTCGCGGTCGTAGTGGGACAGTACGCCTTCCATGTCGAACAGAACCAGCGTGATGGATGTGGTCATGCTGACGACCTCATGTCAAAAGCGCCCGAACGATCTGAAAGCTGTCCGTCAAAAAACGCCGACGACAGCGCGAGAACGCTATCTTGCCTCGCCATATTTGCAGGGTTGTGCCAATGCTTCATTTGCATTTCACGCGAAGGCTGTTGTCCCGATTTCGGTGCATGCGCACGATTGCGTGCCATGCGATCAATGCCCCCGAACGTGCAGTGCGCTGGCGCACATACCGGCACGTCTGCGCCGGGCATCATGCGCATGCGTCGCCACGGCATTTGCGTTGGCAAAGCGCCCCCAAACCGGACCCTTGCCTGACGTTGCGTGGCGCGACGCTTCTCGCTCGCACGCCAGCACGCACACGAATCCCTGCCGCTCCTGACGGGTATGCCGCGACCATCCCGTTGAGCGGTGTCGCAACGCGTATCCGTGAACGGTTGAAAACGTCTTCAACGCGCTCATCACATGTCCCGATCCGGCACCCTCACCGATCCGCCCTTTGCCACGTCCACGGCTGCGAAGGGACGCGCGAAATCGCGTGTCACGCCGCTGCAACTGTGGTCCCTCTGGATCATCGGTACCGTGCTGGCCTCGCTGCCATTTCTGATCCTGCCGGTGCCGCCGCTCGGACAGCATTTCTATAACATCGTCAGGATCGACATCCTTGCGCATCCGGACCGATACGCGAGCAACTTTGTCGTGCACTGGGACATGGTGCCCGACCTCGCGATGGATCTCGCAGGACCGTTGCTCGTGAAGTGGATGACTGTCGAACAGGCGGCGCGTCTCTTCGTACTCGCCTCGCTTGCATTGCTGAGTTCAGGCTGCCTGATGCTCGGCCGCGCGGTAAATGGCCGGTGGTCGATCTTGCCGCTGATGAGTTTTCTGCTGCTCTATAACTGGATCCTGATTCGCGGATACGCCAACAATCTGTCGGGCCTCGGGCTTTGCTTCTGGGCGCTTGCCGCGCATGTCGCGCTGCGCCGCCATATCCTCGCGCGCATTCTGGTTTCAGTAGTCAGTGCATGTGTGATTTACGTGTGCCATCTGTTTCCGCTCGCCGTTTTTGCGCTCATTGCATGCACATGGGAACTGGGCTGCCTGATTCAGTCGCGTGACCTGCGCGTTCGTTCGTTGTGTGGACACGCTGCCGCATGTGCGATTCCGTTCGTGCTGCCGGCGCTGCTCTTATGGCACAGCAGTACCCGCGCACTCACTGAAGCGATCGACTTCGGGTTTCTGCAGATGGCCTGGCGAATCCGCCTGGGCGTCGCCGCATTCACCATCGGCGAGCGCGCGGCGGACATCGTGATCCTCGTGAGTCTATGCGTTGCCGGCGTCATCGGTACAGCCAGGCACTGGTGGACCTGCAGGCCCGAATGCAGGCTCACCGTCGTCGCGCTGCCAGTGGTGCTCATCCTCGCGCCGTTTACCGCGTTTTCCGCGTACGGCATTGTCGAGCGCTGCGCGCTGGCTTTCGCGTTTCTTTTGACCGCGCTGCTCGACGTGCGCATCGTCGATCCAAAGCTTCAGCGCATCGGTGCAGTGGCGTTGATTTTCGTGTTCCTGTTTCGTGTCGGCACCGTGGCGCACGACTGGCAGGCGGCGAAACCGGTGATGGAGGCGTATCGCCAGGCATTCGCATCCCTCAAGCCAGGCGCCGTGCTGATGCAGTTCAAACAGGATGCCGGCTATCCGTTACCGTTGAAAGATCCGCATCGCTGGAATCCCTATCTCGACAAGGTCGTCGCGCTTGCAACGCTTGACGGCGTGCTTGTGCCCGACCTGTATCTGAAGGCAGGGCAGCAACCGGTGCTTTATCGCCCTGAGAATGTCGCGCTGCGGACGTTCCAGGTCGAAGGGCAGATCAACAATGAAGGCGCTCAGGTGGACGACCACGCGCTACGCACGTGGGCCGCCGCTTTTCTGCAGCGCTTTCCGCAGATCCAGAGCCGGTTTCCGGCCATCTATCTCGCGGTTTTCGATCCGCACATGCGCCTTTCCGCAGAGCTGCCCGGCTGGCGGCTGGTCGCGACGTTGCCGGAACACCGCCTCTATGAACTCGATCGCTAACGCGGCGGAACCGTTCCGCCACTGCATTGAGTCGCATCCGTTCACGGCACTCGTCTTTACCGTCCCTCGGTACTGACCGGCATCGCACGACGTCCCGCCAGGTTCTGCTGACGCAACTGTTCTGTCGTTTCGCCAGAACCGTCTGCGCGCCAGCCCGGCGGCAGGACGACGTAACCGATTGCAGTCCACACGCTGCCCGCCGATGCGATATCGCGCGCGAGGCTGACCCAGTGCTCGAATTCGACGACAAGCGGATTGTGCGAGCGCGTCGGTGTCACAAGGCCGTAGCGGCACGGCTCGTCGTCGCGTTCCTCGACGTAGGTGCCGAACAGGCGGTCGAAAATCACGAGCACGCCGCCGTAGTTCGCATCGAGATAATCGACGTTCGACGCGTGGTGCACGCGATGCGCGGAAGGCGTGTTGAACACGTATTCGAGCCAGCCGAGTTTCGGCGTCCACGTGTTATGCAGCCAGAACTGATAGAGCAGATTGAACGTCAGCGTCGCAAGCACGACCTCCGGGCGCACGCCGAGCAACACGAGCGGCGTGAAAAATATCGCCGAGCCCGTCAGCTTGCCGGTCAGGCCTAGCCGGTAAGCCGACGAAAGCGTCAACTGGTTCGGCGAATGGTGAACTGCATGCGTCGCCCAGAAAAAGCGCATGCGGTGCGACGCGCGGTGATACCAGTAGTAGCAGAACTCCTGGCCGATGAAGAGCAGGAACACCATCAGCGCGCTATCCAGCGTGACGGTAAAGATCCGGTGATCCCAGGCGAGCGCGAAGACCGGCGTTGCGAGCGAAAGCGGCAGCAGCGCGAGCAGCTTGCGTCCGACCAGATCCGCCAGCGAAATCCAGACTTCATACCAGTCGAAGGGTGTGGCGCTGCCGCGCTGTTTGCGGGTGAGCACGCACGCCTCGATCAGCGAGACGAGAACGACGAACAACGTGACACAAAGCGCGATTTTTCCGGTGGTCAACATGATGGGCAGATAACGGGTTCAAGTGGGACGCGTCGTCTGCGGGAAAAGGCCGCTATCGCGTCGGGTGAAGCTAATGTAGTGGGCCGCCCGGTTTAAAACCATGCGCAAACTGTGTCGCCAGATGTCACGGAATTCCGGACGGAACGCCCAGCTGGCGCCGCGCGGCGGCCGCTGGCGGAATCCGGCGATGGTGTAACACCGCGACATCTTTTGCAGCGCGATTATTTCGCGCGCTCCTTCTATAGTTCGTCCCGTTGCCACGCCGCAGTGCGTGACTGAACCGAACCTCGAAGGACATCTGATGAAACTCCGTTACCTCGTCGCTGCCACCGCTTCGCTGCTTGTCGCCGTGAGTACGCCTGCCTTCGCAGGGTGGTCTGGGCATGGCACTGCGTACACGCCGCACGGCACCTACAACGGCGCGCATTACGGCTCATGCTCCGGCGGCAGCTGCACGCACGCTGGCGGTGTCGCGAATCCGTACGGCGGCATCGCCACCAACAGCGGCACGGTGACCCGCACCTCACCCGGCCAGTTCTCCAATTCGGGCACGGCCACCGGTCCGAACGGACGTCAGGTCCAGCACTCGGGCGACACGAGCTGTGCAGGCGGCAGGTGTGACCACACCGGCAGCCTCAGCGGCTCCGACGGCCACAGCGCCACGACTTCAGGCAGCGTGACGCGCAACGCGCCGGGACAGTATTCGTCCTCGGGCACGGTGACCGCCGCGAACGGCAACACCACCAGCCACTCGGCGTCGACGAACTGCGCCGGCTCCACCTGCGCACGTTCCGGCACCGTGACAGGCGCCGATGGCGGAACCGTCACGCACGCCGGCACCGCAACTCGCGTGGCCCCAGGCGTGGTGACGACAGGCAGCGGCACAACCGTTGTGCACGGCGGCACGGTGACCACCGGCAGCACGGTCACCACGGTGGGCGCCACGGTCGCCGTGGGGACAGCACCGGTCGTAGTCGCACCGGCACCCGTTGTAGTCGCGCCTCCGCCGGCCGTGTACGTTCCGCCGCCCGCGCCCCCGGTTGTCTACGTTGCGCCGCCTGCGCCGAAAACCGTCTACGTTGCGCCGCCGCCGAAGGTCGTCTACGTCGCGCCGCCCCCGTCGCGTGTTGTGTTCGTCGCACCGCAAGCCCGCACGTTGTATGTCGCGCCCCGCCCTGTCTACGTCGCACCCGCGCCGCATGCCGCGGTGATGGTGCCGGGCCACTGGGTCAGCCGCGTCTGGGTGCCGCCGCACTGGGCGTAACGGCAAACGTCAGATCAATGCATTCACCCTGCCGGCGACGAGCGTCGGCTAAACCACGGAGTAGATGATGAAAAAGATGATCGCGGTTCTTGTCTTGTGTATTGTTTCTGCAGCGGCTTCGGCTCAGGGCGCATTGCCGCCGGGCGACACCTCGCGCAGTGAGCGTGCAGTGCAGCAATTGCAGTCGCGCTTTGCCAGTGCGAACGTCACCCGCGACGGCAAGCTGACGCGGGAACAGGCGGCTGCCGGCATGCCGATGGTCGCGAAGCACTTCGATGAAATCGATACGCAGCACGTCGGTTATGTCACGCTGCCGCAGATCGAGGACCTGATGAAGCAACGCGCAATGGCACGCTGAATGCCTACGCGCGCCGGAGACGCATCATGGATCAGGTGAACCGGATTATCGTGCTGGACGACGAAGCCGAATTGCGCAACATGCTGCAACGGTTCCTGACCGGTCACGGGTTCTACGTGCGCGTCGTCGCCGACGGCAAGCAGCTCGACCGCTATCTGCAGCGCGAGCCGTATGACCTGCTCGTGCTGGACCTGATGATGGAGCCGGAAGACGGGCTGACGGTGTGCCGGCGCCTGCGCGCCGAAGGACAGACCCTGCCCATCCTCATGCTGACCGCGAAGGGCGATCCAGTCGATCGGGTGGTCGGCCTCGAAACCGGCGCCGACGACTACCTCGCCAAACCGTTTCTTCCCGATGAACTCGTCGCGCGCATCCGTGCGCTGCTGCGCCGCCAGAAGATGGCGGCCGGCGTGCCGACTGTGACCTCGCAGACACTGCGCTTCGGCGAATACCAGTTCGATGTCGCCACGCAGACCTTGCGGCATCGCGGCGAGCCCGTCGAGGTGCACTCCGCGCAGATGTTGCTGCTGCACGCGCTGGGGTCGTCGCCGAACCGGCCGGTGAGCCGCGAAAACCTGCTCGCGCGGGCACGTGGGCGTGACCACGACGCGCTCGATCGCAGCATCGACGTGCAGATCCTCCGGCTTCGCCAGATCATTGAAGACGATCCGTCGAAGCCGCGCTTCATCAAAACCGTGTGGGGTGTGGGCTATATGCTCGTTGCGGGCATCGAGTCGTGACCGCGCCATCGCGCACCTGGTTTCTGCCGCGTTCGCTGCTCGCGCGCAATATTGCGCTGCTGGTGGTGCTCGTCGCGCTGACCCAGGCGTGCTCGTTCACCGTCCTGCTGCATTACGTGCAGCGCCCGCGTATTGATCGCGCCGCGCTCATCTTCTCCGATTACGTGAAGACACTCGACAGCGTGCTTGCCATCATGCCGCCCGCCGAAGGACGTGCGGCTGCCGCGCGCCTCGGTGGCCAGACGCGGGCGCCCGACGATCTCGACGTTGAGCCGCCGCGCAACGCTGTGCGGTTTTTCCGCACCTGGCAGCGCGATGTTTTCGTCCGCGCGCTGCAAAGCCATCTGCCGCCGGAGACCCTGGTGCGCTGGCAGACCGGTGACGGCGAGCGACTCTGGATTCGCGTCCACGTCGCCGGTGAGCCCTGCTGGATCGCGCTGCCGATGACCGAGGACGCACAGGCAAGCGGCATCACCACGACGCTCGCACTTTCCGTGGGCCTCGCGCTGCTGGCTGCGCTGACGGGTTACCTGATCCAGCTGCACATCAACCGGCCGCTGAAGGATCTGGCGCGCGCCGCGCGGCACGTCAGCGCAGGCGAAGCGCCCGTCGCGCTGCCCACCGACGGCCCCACGGAAATCGCCCAGGTCAGCACCGCGTTCAACCAGATGACCCAGGCGTTGCAGCAGGCCGAGGCGACCCGCGCGCTGATGCTCGCAGGTGTATCGCACGACATCCGCACCCCGCTCACCAAGCTGCGTCTCGCGATGGCGATGGCGATTCCGCGCGGCGCCGACGACACGTTCGTTGCATCGGCGGAAAGTTACCTCGACCACATCGACACGATTCTCCAGCAGTTCATGGACTACGCCGGCAGCGGCGAACGCGAAGTGCCGGTGCCGGGCGACCTCAACGCGCTCATCGGTCAACTCGCCGCGGATTTTGCGGGGCTTGGGCATGAATTCGAACTGTCGTTCGCAGACATCCCCGTGTTTTCGTACCGACCTGTCAGCCTGATGCGGCTCCTCATGAACCTGATGCAGAACGCGATCGTCTACGGACAGACGGGTCTTTTTATACGCACGTGGACCGAAGGCGACGCCGCATGCGTCGCCGTATGCGATCGCGGCAGCGGCATTGCCGCCGCAGAACTGGAGAAGCTCAAGGCGCCCTTCAGCCGCGGCACGAACGCCCGCGGTCATTCGGGCGGCACAGGCCTCGGCCTCGCGATCGTCGAACGCATCGCGCGCCTGCATGGCGGCTCGCTCACATTTCGCGCGCGCGAGGGCGGCGGTCTCGAGGCGCTCGTCACATTGCCGCTGAACCGGCATTCTTCATAAAAATACCCGTGCGGGCCGTGCGTGGCGTGTGCGCGCGCCGAAGATCGCCGCGACATCAAACGACATAATTCGTGAATGGCGTGCGCTACCGGTTCCTTTCATACTCCGTCTGCGGGTTGCGGCACAGCTCTCTCACAGACAGAACGCCTCCACGCAGACGTGATCTCCGATAGTTTGCGATCCTGTGGATCGAACGATTGTCGGCGACCTCCCCGGCAATTGACGGCACACCGGTGCCGATGACAGGATGCGACATGCAAACCTCTTTCAACGCCCTCGTTCGCAACGCAAAGCTTCTGGCCGGCACGGCACTTGTGGCGGGATCGCTGCTGCTGACAGGCGCTGCCTCGGCTGCCACGAATGCAACGCAAGCCAGCGCCGCACCACTCGCTCGCGCCGACGTGATCTACGTGTATGCGTTCGATGCCACACCCGGCGAAGTGAAAATGGACAGCGGGATGGGGCAGAAGCTGAAGATTGCAATGAGCGGCGAATCGTCTGCACAAAAGCAGGATCAGACAGCCGTCGATACACGCGTACAGGTCGCTAACGAAATCGTGCGCGAGCTGCAATCGATGGGACTCAACGCAGTGCGCGTGGACGGCCCTGCACCGGCGAACCAGAACGCGCTGATCGTCGAGGGCAACTTCCAGACGATCGACGAAGGCAGCCGTCGCCGTCGCATCCTGATCGGGCTTGGCGCCGGCAAGAGCGAAGTGGGCGCGTCGGTCCAGATCCTCTACAAGCCCGCCAATGGCTCGCCGATGCCGCTGCAAAGCTTCTCTGCCGATGCAAATAGCGGCCACATGCCCGGCGTCGCGGAAACAGCGGGCGTGGGCGCGGCTGCGGGCCACGTCGCAACCGCTGCGGCGACGGGCGGCTCGCTGCATGGCGCGTCCGAGATGAAAGGCGACAGCGTTGCCGGCGACGCGAAAAAACTCGCCGATTCGATCGCTAAACAGCTTGCGGCAGCGAGCGTGGCAAACGGATGGATGTCGGCTGAGCATACGGACTGAAGTCCACGCGTGAAGGACAGGTGCATCTGTCCTTCACGCCAGCGATACAACGCGCTGCGGGTTACATTAAAGACGCCCCAAGGCCAGGCTTAACGGCTTCCTGCGAAATCCGCCTTGACGCCCGCCATCAGCGCCACGCCACTCAGCACAAGCAGCCCGGCAAGCAGATAGACGGCGTTATCCATGCTGCCCGTACTGGTGCGAATCTGCCCGATGACCCAAGGGCTGACGATACCGCTCGTGATCCCGATGCTGCTGATAAACGCGATGCCGGAAGCGGCGGCCTTGCCTGGCAGATAGCCTGGCGGCACCGACCAGAAGATCGGCAGCGCCGCGAAGATCAGCACACACGCAAGCGAAAGGATCGCGAGCATCACGGGAAAGCTGCCCAGATGCAGCGTCAGCGCAGCGAGTGCCATACCCCCGCCGATTGTGCAGAACGCAAAGTGCCTGCGTCGCTCGCCCGTGCGGTCCGAGCGCCGCGCGATCAGAATGAGTCCAACGGCACCAATCGCATTCGGCACGACCGTAAAGAGACTGACGGACACTACATCCTTGATCCCGAAGTCGCGGATCATCAGCGGCATCCAGAAATTGAGCGTGAGCGATGCGCACGTCAGCGAGAAATAGATAAACGCGAAGAGATAGACGCGCGGGTTCCTCAATGCGTCGAGAAACGATCGCCCGTCGTGCGCCGTGCCTGAAACGTGACCCTGCGCGCACAGCGCGACGAGCCGGTCTTTTTCCGATGCGCTGAGCCACGTCGCGTCATGCGGCCTGTCGACGAGCAAGAACAACGCGACAAACGCCAGGATCACCGCAGGCGCGCCCTCGATCGCGAACATCCACTGCCAGCCGAAGAGCCCCAGCACGCCGCTCATGTCACGCATGATCCAGCCCGAGAACAGACCGCCCAGCACGCCGGCCACCGCGACACCTGCAAAGAAGACCGACATCACCGCCGCGCGCCGGTTCACCGGAAACCAGTACGTCAGATACAGCACGATGCCCGGAAAGAAGCCGGCTTCGAATACGCCGAGCATGAAGCGCAACAGATAGAAATGCGCGGGCTTCGATACGAACATCATGCAGACCGAGGCGAGCCCCCACAGCAGCATGATCCGCGTAAACGTACGGCGTGCCCCGAACCGGGCAAGCAGGATATTGCTCGGCACTTCGCACAGCACGTAGCCGACATAGAACACCGCGGCGCCAAGGCCGTACATCGCATCGCTGAAACCGAGATCGTGCTTCATCTGCAACTGCGCGAAGCCGATGTTGATGCGGTCGAGAAACGACACGACGTAGCAGAGGAACAAAAAAGGAATGATGCGCCACGCGACCTTGCGAAACATCGCGTGTTCGTCGGCCGTTTCGGCAGCGTCGGCAACGTATGCCGGTGTGCCGGCCATGAGGGTGTCTGGCATGTCTCGCTCCGCGTATCACACGTCGCTTTCTTTGGACGCGTTGAGTCCAGACGTCTATGCGCCTTCGTTGTCTTCGAGGAAAGTGAAAGGCGCGGCGCGCCTTTCGCGAAAAAGATGCTGTGGAATCAGTCCTGCAGCGCGGACCACATTTCCTTGTCGCGCTGCGCGGTCCAGATACGCGGATGCGTGACGCCGCCCGCTTCGTCGAATGCACGCGAGACGTCGAACGGCAGGCAGTGTTCGTAGATGAACACGTGCCCGAACTTCGGGTCCATCGATTTGCGCGTGAGCGCCATCGCGCCCTTCAGGTCGAGCTTCTGCGCGTACGCTTCGCGACCGGCCTTCAGAAGCGTGGTCACGAAATCCTTCGTGTAGTCGATACCTTTATCGACATCGGCCGGCGAAAGCAGCGCCGGGCCGCGACCCGGGACGAGCTTTTCGGCGCCAAGCCCGCGCAACGCTTCGAGCGTGGCGGGCCACTGCTCGAGTTGAGCGTCGCCGCAATAGCACGCCGCGTCGTATTCGACGAGGTCGCCGGAGAACAGCACCTTCTGCGACGGCAGCCACACGACCGTGTCGCCCTTCGTATGACCCGAGCCCAGATGCGCGATCTTCACTTCCAGCTTGCCGAGCCACAGCGTGATTTCCTTTTCAAAGACGAGCGTGGGCCATGTGAGGCCCGGCACCGTCTCAACGCCTGCGAAGAGGCGCGGAAACCGCTCGATTTCCGACTTCATATCCTGCTCACCGCGCTCGACGATCATCTCGTACGTGCCGCGGCTCGCGATGATCTGCTGCGCGCCTTCCGCGAAATACGCCGATGCGCCGAGCACGCGCACCGCGTGGTAATGCGACAGCACGACGTATTTGATCGGCTTGTCGGTCACGCTGCGGATCCTTGCGATGAGGTCCTGCGCCATCGCCGGCGTGGCCGTGGTGTCGACGATCAGCACGCCGTCGTCACCGATGATCACGCCGGAATTCGGGTCGCCTTCAGCCGTGTACGCCCAGGCGTTGTCGGATAGCTGCGTGAACGTGATCTTCTTTTCTTCGAGATCTGCCTGCGATGCGAATGCCTTTGTCATGTGTGTCTCCATTGCCGCCTGGTAAGGGGATGAAGCCATGGTCGGCCGAATGTGATAATTTGTCAATGGCAAATATATTTGCTAAACGCTAATTTCGGGTAAACGACGATCACGCGGTTTGCCCGACGGGATCGGATACCATGCTGTCGTTCCAGCACGAGACATTCAAATTGACCAGGCCTTCAAAGACCGGAGATATCGAAAGCCCTTCCGACGACACGTCCGCGGCAAAGAAGCAGCGTGGCATCCAGAGCGTCGAAGTGGGCGGCCGTCTGCTCGATGCGCTTGCGCGTCATCGCGGGCCGCTTGGCCTGAGCGAACTGGCGGGCGCGGCGCAGCTTTCGGCGGCACAGGCCTTCACCTATCTCGTGAGCCTGACGCGGCTCGGTCTCGTCAAGCGCGATGCAGTAACCGGCAGTTACGAACCAGGCCCGCTTGCACTGCGGCTGGGGCTTTTGCATATCGGGCAGCAGCCGGCCTTTCACGTGGCCGTGCCGCAGGCGGCTGCGCTCGCTGAAGCCGTCGGCTACAGCGTCGCGGTGTGCGTCGCGGGCACGCAGGGGCCGACGATCGTGCGTTACGAACGCGGCGGATTTTCGCTGCACGTCAATCTTCACGTCGGCACCGTGATGTCGCTCGAAGCGACGTCGACGGGGCGTGTGTTCTGCGCGTTCTTCGCACCCTCGCAGGTCGCCGCGATGTGGCAAAGCCAGACACGTACCGCTGATCGAATGAACATCGCGCACGATACAAAGGCTATGCACGTGCCCGCATTCGATGCGCCACTGCGCAAACGTCTCGACGAAATTCGTGCGCGCGGCATGGAGCGCGGTGTCGATGCGCCGAGCCCTGGCATCAGCAGCCTGAGCGTGCCGGTTTTCGATGCAGAGCGCCGCATGCAGCTCGCGCTGACGGTGATCGGTCCGTCGGGCTCGATCGACGTCGACTGGGACGGTGCCGTAGCGCACGCGTTGCGAGACGCATCGCAGCATGTAACCGAAGCCCTCATCAACCGCGACTGAATCCATCCCGGCGATCGCCTCATGACCCCAGACGGCTCCCTTCCGCTTCATTCTTCACTATCCGGCGATGCGAGAGCGCAGCGCGGCATCAGCGCACTCGACAACACCGGCGAGCTGCTGCTCGCGCTCGTCGCGGCAGACCGGCCCCTCTCGCTGCGCGATCTGGCCGCCGACGCGGGCATGCCCGCAGCGAAGGCTTTCCCTCACCTCGTCAGTCTGCTCAAGATCGGGTTGCTCAGTCGCGACGATGCGGGCCTCTTCAGCCCCGGGCCGCTTGGGCTTGAACTGGGGCTGATCGCGCTACAACGTCTCTCGCCGATCCGCGAAGCCGAACCGGAAATCGCCACGCTTGCTGCTGGCTCAGGAATGAGCGTCGCGGCCGCCACGCTGGGGCCGCTCGGGCCAACCGTGATCCGACTGGAGGAATCGTCGCAGCCGCATCACGTGAGCCTGCGCGTCGGCACGGTGATGTCGCTCGTGAATACGGCGATCGGGCGCGTCTTCGCCGCGCATGTTTCCGGGGATGTGCTCGCCGGTTTGCTCCCGCAGGAAAACATTCGTCTAGCGGGCGCCGATCCGGCTGAAGTGCTCGCGCCTTCGAAGAAAGGCAGCGTGACATTGCGTGCGGCTTACCGTTCGCGCCTCGCACAAATACGTGAGGCCGGCATCGACGACGCCTTCGATGCGCCAGTGCCCGGCATCGGGACGCTCGCGGCGCCGGTGTTCGATCACACGGGGAGTATTTGTCTTGTGATCGCACTGATCGGTTCGTCGGGGGATTTCGGGCGCGGCAAGCAGGGTGAGACTGCCCTGCAACTGCTCGCGGCAACCCGGCGTTTGTCGTGGCGGTTTGGATGGATGGGCGCGACGTGAGGCGTCGTTAGCCTGCGCCGCTGACGCCGGCACGCGCGATCGCGAGCGCTTCGCCCAGTACGTCCGCATCGCCAATATGGTTCGCGAGCAGCAGGACGAGCTTCGCGTTCAGCATGTGACTTTCTTCTTCGGTCAGGCCGTTGTGCGTGTCGATCAGTTTCTTGTAGAACGCATCCGGGTCCGCGAGATTCAGTTCAGTGTTCAGCCGGTTCATGATCGGGATCCTTCAGGTGTTACACGTCGCGCGATCGAGCGCGGTCTTCACCGAGGCTGCATCGAATGCACGCCAGCGCGCGCACACATGCTGATCGGGACGTAGCAGATAGAACGTGTCCGCGCGTGCGTCGAAGCGCGTGTTGACGATGCCTTCGACGTCTTCCACGATGTTGATGCCCGGCGGTATCGCGTGGTCTGCGCCGTTCAGCTGCGTGCCGCGCGGGACCACGATCAATGCCCGCATGGGTAGCGACAGTTTCGTCAACGGAACGAGCCGCGTTACACATGCAGCGACATCGTCTGTTGCGCCGCAGAAATAGATTCCGGTGAATACGGCATCGCCCGTCTGTTGCAGGAACCACGCATCCTCGCCCGCTATCTTCACGGGCGCATCCGTGCATACCGCACCCGGCACCATCGCACAGGCAAACGCGTCAGCGGTTTCGTCAGGTGTGTTCAGCGGCGAATGACGCAGCACTGTGGGTAGCGAAAGCCTTCCGCTGTTCGCGACGCGTCGCGCGAACGGGCAGTCTTTCGCAAGCTTTAACGTCGCGTCGCGGAACATGCGCGATATCGCGCTCTTCGGCGTGATGAAATCGGTGGCGCGCGTCGAGTTGAGGATGTTTTCGTCGGCGGCATATTCACGCTCGGACGCGTACGTGTCGAGCAGCGCGGGCGGTGCATCGCCGTTCACGACAAGCCGCAGTTTCCACGCGAGGTTGTCGGCATCCTGCACGCCGCTATTCGCGCCGCGTGCGCCGAACGGCGAGACGCCATGTGCGGAATCGCCCGCGAACAGCACGCGACCGTGGCGGAAGCTGTCCATGCGCTGACACGAAAACGTGTAGACGCTCACCCATTCCAGTTCGAATTCGGCATCGTCGCCAAGCAGCGCCTTCACGCGCGGAATCACGCGCTCCGGCTGTTTTTCTGCGACGGGATCAGCGTCCCAGCCAAGCTGGAAATCGATGCGCCACACGTTGTCCGGCTGACGATGCAACAACACCGACTGGTTGCGGTGAAACGGCGGATCGAACCAGAACCAGCGCTCGCTTGGGAACGACGCCTTCATTTTCACGTCGGCGATCAGAAAGCGGTCCTTGAACGTGCGGCCGTGGCTGTCGAGTCCCATGCAACGGCGCACCGCGCTGCGCGAGCCGTCGGCCGCGATGACGTATTGCGCACGCAGCGGATAGACGCCGTCCGGTGTTTCCACCTGCAATTCGACGTAGCCGTCGTGATGGGTGAGGCCTGTGACCGTGCTTTTCCAGCGCATCTGCAAATTGTCCATCTGCATCGCGCGTTCGGCCAGATACCCTTCGACGTAATACTGCTGGAGATTGATGAACGCCGGGCGCGCGTGGCCGGTTTCCGGCAACAGGTTGAACGTGTAGACGAGATCGTCCTGCAGAAACACCTTGCCGACGTTCCAGCTGACGCCCTTCTCGATCATCCTCTCGCCGCACCCCAGACGGTCGAACACCTCAAGCGTGCGCTTCGCAAAACAGATCGCGCGCGAACCGCTGGACAGCGTGTCGTCGTTATCGACGAGCACTGTGCGTACGCCCTGCCGGGCAAGATCGATCGCCGCGGTGAGGCCGACCGGACCCGCGCCAATGACGACCACCGGATAGAGCGCTGGCGTAGCCGCGTCGTGATCCGCGGCGCGCGCATAGGCAAAGCGCCGGGTCTGATAGTTCGTCTGCATCGCGTCTCCAGTTACAGTCATGCCGGTTAGCCGATGGCAAACAACATTGCCATTGGTTAATTTTTAGTTATTGTATAAATGTTTTGTTATACGCAAATATGTGTTTACCCCAAGGGGTGTTGCCGGCGAAAAAAACGGGCGCAAGACGTTAGCCGTCCGCGCCCGTTTTCTGTATGACTGTTTGGGACTACAGGCCAAAGCGGCCCGCTCCCGCACCTCACACCCGCATCGCCTCCTCCAGCACATCGCGCAGTTTCGGCGTGCAGCCGATCACGCGATTGCCGTGCTGCAGGCACGCCGCTGTGAGGAAATCGTTGGTCCAGCCGCCGGCTTCCTCGATGAGGAGAACGGCGGCCGCTGCATCCCACGCATTGATGTGCAGCTCGCAATAGGCGTCCTGACGCCCCGCCGCCACATACGCCAGACCGAGCGCGCCCGAGCCGCATCGCTTGACACCGGCACCGAGGTCGTTAAGACGGGTCGCGACCTTGAGATAATCCGGGAACGGCGCCCGGGGCGACCAGCCCAGTTCGACGACCGACTGACGCGGGTCATCGATGGCGCTCACCTTGATCGCGCGCCCGTTCAACGTCGCGCCAGAACCACGGCGTGCGGCGAACAGTTCGTCGGCCATCGGGTCATACAGCACACCGATCTGCGTGCGCCCCTGATGCACAAACGCAATCGAAACGCAAAAGTACGCAATGCCACGCGCGAAATCAGCGGTGCCGTCGATTGGGTCGACAATCCACACGCTTTCGCTAAAGGCACCGCCGCCCTCCTCCCCAAAGAAGCCATCATCGGGAAAGGCCTGTGAAAGCCGCAATGCGATCAGCTTTTCGACTTCGGCATCGGTTTCAGTCAGATAGTCCTGGGGTCCCTTGAACTTCAGTTTCAATACGTCATCGCGCTCAAGAAATCTTCGACGCACGAGATAACCCGCCTCCTGCGCAATCGCGCAAGCCGCCAGCAGACGAAGCTGCATTTCAACCTCGGTCATTCATCACGCTCCAGTGTGTTGTCACAGCGCGCCTGAAGAAACCTACGCGCTTCATCGCTCGACAGGACGCCACGGTCCTTGCGGTTCGCGGCGCTCGCCGCATAGACATCGCCTCTTGCATGCGTGATGCCGAGCGGCTCGAAACCATGTGCAGGATTGAACGCCATCTGGTTGATGACGGCTTCGTCGCCGGCGGAAGGCGGCGCAACAATCTCCAGTTCGCCGACCGGAACCAGCGGACCCATCCATGCAACTGACGCATCCTGTACCGGGGTCGTGGTTTCATCGACGAACAGCGCAACGCAAAGTTGCCATCTGACAGGACCGTCGTGCAGGCGGCTAACAATATCCTCGCGCAGATAGTTGTCGCTTTCGCGGTCCGCCTGCGTTCCCTGCGCGGTCGCGTCGTGAGGCTGCAACGTGTATTTGAACGCGACATCGCCGAGCCGGACGACCGAGCCCCAGTATTGCTCCGTCGCAAGACTGTTGACGGTATGAAGCGTGGTCTCTTTGGCGAGGATCCCGAGAATGCGCGCGGACTCGACCAGCCCGAGTTTTCCATCGAGCACATCCCGCGACAGCTGCTCAAGCGCACCGGTTGCGCCCTTCGCGATCTGCGCGACGATGACGTCGGCGAAATCCATGAACTGCACTGCGTTTCTCGCGTGCGAACGGCCACCTTCGTTGGTCATCAGCAGATCGGTTTCGACGCCCTGGGTTGTGAAAAACTTGAGCGCGACGCCGCGCACATCGGGCGCGCGGTCAGAGAACGGACAGGGCTGGCCATTGGAAATCCGGCAAGCCACACGATATGCGACCGGCGCGGCTGCACTGTCGGGCAACGCAAACGGTCCTTGCCTCAGCACATCGGGAATGGTGTCGAAAAGACGGAGCGTGCCGAACGCACCGAGAAGCTGCTTTTGATGCTGACCACGGTCGATGCGTCCGTCGAGATGGGTTTTGTCACTGGCCGCGATCGTCGCCTGCTGCTCACCGATCTTTGCGACAAGCGTTGCGATTGCAGCGGCGGCGTCGCGCTGATCGACCCAGCCGGTGCCAGCGCCGTCCGATGTTGGACCCTGGTGCACCGGGCCGGCCGTGCTGTCGGGTGACTCGCTTTCCATCGTTTAACTCCTTGCGGACTGCGCATGGCGCTGCAGATACGATCGCAGGCAACCATCACACCGCACATGCATGCGTGCCCCAATCACAATTCAATTGGCCGACCATGCGGTGTACGACGCGCGGCCGCATCCCATTCGTTGCGACGCTGTAGCAGGCCGCCCGCCGATACCAGACCTTTGGCCGTGGCGATGCGTTCGAGCGCGGTCAGCCAGTGCACGTAATACGTGTCGCCATGATCCGGGTCACCGGCAGACTGCGCGTCGCACATCGCCTCATGCAACGTATGCGCCCATTCCTTCCAGGTGAACGCGCCCCGGGCGTGCAAGGCCAGGGTCATTGCAAATGCCTGGGCTTGCCAGGGCGCATTGAATACGGGCCCATCTTCGGTGCAAGGCAAACCCGGGAGCGCCGCCCGCAAGTCGTGCAGATCCATTTCAGTGGGTTGCATGTCGGTTTGCATCGTTGGCGTCGATGTCGAGATAAGGCTCCCAGCAGTCGACGCAGACGGAGGAAGCCGTCGTATCCGCTCCCCACAATTCCGCAGCGTCGAAGCGTACGGTATAGAGCCATTCCGGATTCTCACCGCGCCCAGACGCGTTCGTATCGGGAAATACGTGCACGCCGCGCAGCGCGACAATCGTGCCGCGTTTGTCGCGGCAGTAACGCGGCAGCCGCGTATGTGTCGAAGGATTCATCTTGCAGGTACGCACTGCGTCGCCCACCTGGAAGCGCGCGTCATGCGTCACCGGCCGATTGACCGGACTTCCACGCAGCAACGCCGCCTTGACCTGATCTGCCGTCAATACGCGCGGAACCGGCGCTGCAGAGATCTGAAGCGTTCCCGATTCGAGTTCCCCGGCACTCGCAAGGCCGCTACCGTGCAGCAGTTTCCTGAGCCCTTCGAACCAGATCTCGTAGTAGCTGCTGGCAAGGTACTGCGCGGGCGGCAGGCTCTCACGCGCGGCACGTGACGTGTCGATGTTCCACTTGCCGGTCGCGCCCATTGCAAGCGTGATCGCGAAGACCCGGCGCTCCCACGCGGCGTGAAAAAGCGGAGCGTCTTCGGCTTCCGGCTGCACCGGACCGAACGCCTGCATGCCGCCAAGATCCTGCGCGCCGTTCATGGCGCCTCCCGTTGTGGTGGGTATGCATGCGGCAAACCGGTGCCGATCATCGAATCGCGCGTGACGAGTTCTGCGAGTTCCTCTTCGCTTAAGGCCTCGGTGCCGGCCGGGCGCATCGGCAGCACCAGGTAGCGGACCTCGGCGGTCGAATCCCAGACGCGGAATTCCACTTCGGCAGGCAGTTCGAAACCGAACTCCTTCAGGACGCCGCGCGGATCGATCACGGCGCGCGAACGGTACGGCGCCGACTTGTACCAGACGGGCGGCAAACCGAGCACCGTCCAGGGGTAACACGAGCACAACGTGCAGACCACCATGTTGTGAACCGTCGGCGTGTTTTCCAGCGCGACCATGTGCTCGCCCTGCCGGCCGGTGTAACCCAGCGATGCAATCGCGGCCGTGGCGTCCTCGAGCAGCCACCGAAGGTATGCCGGGTCGGACCACGCCTTTGCAACCACGTGCGCGCCGTTGCGTGGGCCGACCGCGTGTTCGTAGGTTTCGATGAAGACATCGAGCGCCGCCGGATCGACATAGCCTTTTTCTACCAGCAACGATTCCAGCGCGCGCACGCGCAAATCCATCTCAGGCAGCGCGCTCCCTTCATGGTCGTGCGAATGGGCATGATCGCGAGCATGGGAATGCTCGCGGCGATCTGCTTTTCCTGCGTGATTGTCGTCCTGATTCATCGAACGTCGCCCGGAAGATCGTTAGACAAAACCAGTATGGTGGGCGAAGCATGGAAATGCAAACCGGGCGTTTCCGGACGAAACAGAACGTGTTGCAGCACATGCAGCAGCGCCGCAGGACAAAACGGGCGGCGCCCCAGCCAGGAGCCCGCCCGTATCGTGCTACAAAAAACGCAGGAGACCGACGCGACACGAACTGTGCCGCATTCACGTCAGAACATATGCCTGATGCCCGCCATCACGCCGAGCTGACCGATGCCCGCGGCCGGTGTCGTGCCCGGGCCGCCCTGGCTCAGCGTGTAACGCGCCTTCGCGCTGTTGAAGAGATAACCGCTCTGCAGATAGACGCTCGTCTGCTTCGACAGCAGATACGTTCCCCGCAGCGCCGCAAGCGTCCCGCGCGTGTCCTGCTGGCTGTCGATCGTGCGATACACGCCACCATCGAGGATCGCGTACGGTGTCACGTAATAGGTGCCCGTCAGGTAGTAGATGTTCGAATGCACATCGGGCACCGCAGGCGACGAAGTATCGACAAAGCGTCCCAGCCACCCGCCGCCGATCTTGAACGACCCAACCTTGAAGTAACCGTTCAGCTGGGTACGGCTGTCCTTGTCGCCGCTGTTCGTCAGCGGAATCGGCGCAACGCCGTTGAAGAAATTCGCTGCGGCACCCGGGCCGCCGTGCTGCTCGTCGTACGCCGCCGCAACGCCGAACGATGCACCGTCATAGCGCAGCATCGCCGACCACTGCTGGCACGCCTGCGCGTTACCGGGAATCGACCCGGCGCATGTGCCCTGGCCAGGCGAGTTGCCGGTGCCGGCCGAATCGCGCCCGAACGAATAGGTCGCACCCGCCGTGAAGCCGCCGAAGGTGCCCTTGTATGCGACTGTGTTGTCGCTGCGCGCGTTCGGGATGTAGGCATCGATGGATCCCACGCCGCCGTAGATGTCCGGTCCGAGCGCGTCGGCATCGGTGATGGCCCAGAACGACATCGTGTACTGGCGGCCAAACGTCAGCGCGCCGTATTGGTTCGACAGCCCGACCCACGCCTGGCGGCCAAACAGACGCCCGCCCTGGTTCACGTCTCCGGCGCGCGTATTGAAGCCGTTTTCCAGCGTGAAGACAGCTGCAAGCCCGCCACCCAGGTCCTCCTTGCCACGCAGCCCCCAGCGCGACGGCATCGAGCCGGTGATGCCCGGCATGCGGATGAGGGCGTCGCCTGCCGCATTGGCGTGCGTGACGAGTTCGATCCCGGTATCGAGCACGCCATACAGCGTGACGCTGCTTTGCGCGAAGGCGGTGCCGCTGACGGCGAGCGCGGCCGCGGCCGCAATGGTTTTGTATTTCATGTCTCCAGTCCTGAGCGTGGTTTAGTGTGGTTTTGCGCTTGATACGGCGTGAGTCGTCGTCATGCCTCTGTGTTGTGTATGAAATAAGGCGGCACGTCCGGGCCCCACTGATACAGCGAGTCTTCTGGTGCGAAGTCGCCTGCGGGCCACTCAGCACCGGCTGACACATAGTCGATATCCGCGGAGTACTCGGAGAACGAGCCCCACGGATCGCGCACGTAATGGAAGTAGTTCGAGCCCAGCACGTGCCGGCCTGTGCCCCAGCCTTCCGTGAAGCCGGCCGCTGCCATCTGCGATGCGCCGTTGCCCACTTCGTCGATGCTCGCGACGTCCCACGCGACGTGATGCCAGCCTTTGGCGGAACTCTTCGCGAATGCGACAAGATGGTGATCGCTGCCGTGCGGTGCATGCGTGAACGCGATGATGTCGGCCGAACGGTCCGACAGGCGCAGGCCCAGAGCCTCCCTGTAGAACGCAAGCGCGCGCAGCACGTCCGGTGTGAAAAGCAGCACGTGCGACATGCGGCGCGGACGCACCTGTGCGATGTCGGAGCGCACGCACGAACCGCGCGCGTCCGCGGGCGCATTACGGTGTCCGAGCGGCGCCTTGGCATCCGGCGAAGTCTTGGGTCCGACGCGAACCTGAATCAGGTTCCCATCAGGATCGTTGAACCAGAAACCTTCGCTATCGATTGCGTCATCCGGAGCGCGAACTGAAAAATCCGTGGTGACGCCAGCGGCTTCGACCTGGCGCACGATCGCGGCGAGGTCGCCTTCAAAGCAGTTGAACGTCAGATGTGCGAGCGACTTGTGGCTGGCAGAAAAGATACGTGCCCAGCGATGACCGTCCGCCGCGCGCACGTCGAGCCCTGTCGAAGTGCGTGTGACGTCGAGCCCGAACGTGCTGTAAAACCGTTCGGCGTCGCCGAGCGAAGGCACGTTCAGCGCGAAATGATCGATCGAATGTACGGCGGTTATCTGCGAATCGCGATTTGCGGACATGGTGTCTCCTCTTGACCCGAGTCGACGCTTCAGCGCCTTGCTCCGGTCCAATGCAGGCTGCCTGCGGCCGTCCTGATCCGATGCGAATCGCCTTAGCCGGCGACTTCGTCGACGATCTTGTTACGCAACGTACCGAGTCCTTCCACCGACACTTCGCACACGTCGCCATGACGCATCAGCAGCTTCGGATTGCGCGCCCAGCCCACCCCTGAAGGCGTGCCCGACACGATGACGTCGCCCGCTTCCAGCGTGACGGCTTCGCTCAACATCACGATCAGCGTTTCGACGTCGAACACCATGTCGTCCGTGGACGCGGACTGCACGACTTCACCGTTCAGGCGCGTCTCGAGCCGCAGGCCCTTTGCGCCCGGCGGCAGTTCGTCCGCGGTCACGAAGTCCGGACCGAACGCGCCCGTGCCGTCGAAGTTCTTGCCCATCGTCCATTGCGGCGTCATGAACTGGTACTCGCGCACCGATGCGTCGTTAAAGAGCGCGTAGCCCGCCACGTGCGAGAGCGCATCTTCCTTGCGGATATGACGGCCGCCCTTGCCGAGCACGACCGCGATCTCGCCTTCGTAATCGAGGCTGTCCGAGACACGCGGGCGAACAATGGGCGCGTTATGCGCGACGAGGCTCGTATGCAGACGCAGGAACATCGTCGGGTAATCGGGCTGTTCGAAATTGCTTTCCTTCGAGTGGTCGCTGAAATTCAGGCCGACGCACAGGATCTTGGGCGGACGGCGCAGCGGCGGCAAGAACGTCAGGCTTTCTTCTGATTCGATGCGACCGCCCTCCTGCCGGCTCGCCCATGTGCGCAGATCCACGCCGCGCGCCAGCAGTTCTTCGAGCGTGGTTTCATCGAGCGTCCGGATTGCACCGTTCTCACGCACGCCCAATAGCGCCTTGCCGTCCTTTTCAAAACTCACGTACCGCATGTCACTCTCCTGATAACGGCGACCCTCGGTCGCCATGAAACGAAACTGTGTGGTTCACGCCTGCGTCGTGCTGCGACCGCGATAGACCCAGCCGTTCACCAGCATCGCAATGCCTGCGATCACGACCGGTGCGGCGAACGCGACAAAGGCGACATCGACTGTGTGGAACGCGACAAGCAGGACGCCGCCCGTCATCGATCCGATGATCGAGCCGATCCGACCGACGCCCAGCGCCCAGCTCACGCCCGTTGCGCGCGCCGCTGTCGTATAGAAGCCGGCCACCAGCACGTTGGCGCCCGTCTGCGCACCCGAAAGGCCGAGCCCCGCCATGAAACAGGCCACATAGACCCACATGGGCTCATTGATCGAGAAGCCGATCAGGGCGATCGACACGGCGGCGATTGCGTACGAGCCAGCCAGCACGAAGAACGGATTCATCCGGTCCATCAGACGTGCGTTGATGAGCGAACCGATCGTGCCGCCGAGCGGCAGCATGGCGCCGACGCGCGCCGCGTGCGACGGATCGATACCGGCGCCGGTAATGACGGTCGGCAGCCAGCTGGTGATCTGGTAGTACACCCACAAGGTGCAGAAGAACGCCAGCCACAACAGCAGCGTGCCGGTGCGATAGCGTCGGCTGAACAGCGTGCCGACCGCGGTCTCCTGCACGGCGTTCGCCTTCGCGTCTTCCGGAATCACCTGTTCGATCGGCGTGTTTTCGTCGCCGGTCAGGCGCTTTAGCACCTGACGCGTTTCGCGTTCATAGCGCGGCTTACCCGCCATGAAGCGCAGCGATTCCGGCATCCAGATCCAGACGATGGGCGTCAGCACAAGGGGAAACACACCGCCGAAAATGAACACGCCCTGCCAGCCGAAGCCCGGAATCAGCAGCGCCGCCACGGCCCCGCCGAACGCCAGCCCGAGCGTGAAGCCACAGAACATCAGCGTGACCATGAGTGCGCGGCTGCGTGCCGGGCTGAATTCGGACGAGAGCGTGATCGCATTCGGCATCGCGCCGCCGAGACCGGCGCCGGTGGCAAAGCGAAGCACGATCAGCCAGAGCGGCGAAGGCGCATAGGCACACGCAAGACTGCCGAAACCAAACAGCATCAGCGAGATCGTGATGACACGCTTGCGGCCGATACGGTCGGCGAGCGGCCCGAACAGAAAGCTGCCGACCGTGAGACCAAAAAGACCTGCGCCGAAGATCGGACCGAGTTGTGCCGGACTGAGCGTCCACGCCTTTTTCAGCAACGGCGCGACGTAGCCGACCGACGCGACGTCGAAGCCGTCGGCAGCGACAACAAAAAAGCAGATGATCAACGTGAGTATCTGCAGCGGCGAGGTCTTTCTCTCGTCCGTGGCCGCTTCCGGCGTAAAGGCTTGCGCGTGCATGTCCTGTCTCCTGAGGATGGTTCGCTTCGTTGCGAAACTGGTTTGGTTTTGTTCTGTAGAGCCGTTGCCGGCCTCGATGTCGTTCAGGTCGATGTATCAATGCAAAACTGCGCTCACGTCGATGCAGGACACACGGGTTCCGAAGTCGAAACGACGTCCGCAGTCGCATGCCCCATTGCGCGTCGCGCGGCGGCCTCGAATTCGTCGCCCAGTGCATCGCCGCGCCAGGCGACGTGCTGGTCTGGACGGATCAGCACGAACGCCGCGCCGTATAGCGCCGCGACCGCCGGTTCGTCGACATGCTGAATCGCGAGTTGCGGCAGCACCGAGGCCGCGCGATGCAACACCGCGTCGTCGCGCGTGTTGATGCCTTCACGCCCCGTGCACAGCAGCGTGAAACCCGGGCCGAACCGGTCGTAAAGCGAGCGCCCCTCTTCGAGCCACGCGTGCGGCGCACGATGACCCGCCCGCGCGCACGGCACGTACAGGTTCGCGCTGTCGGGGACGGCGGGCCCGGCTTCCGTTTCGATGAGTGGCGACTGCTCGTAACGCGTGCCGAGGTGCACACCCGGAATCACGAATTCGGCCGTCGCGTGAAACGCCAGATAGTTGCCGACGGCCTCACGTGCAGCATCGCCCGCCGGGCCTGACATGTGCGCTTCGGGTGGCACCTGCACGTGACCGATGCCGTCAGCGAAACCCCGCGCAAACGCGGTGTTGCGCAACGCGGCAGGCTTGCGCTCGGCTTCATAGCTCGCGCCCAGCGCGGGTCCTGCGAGACCCTTCACCATCGCTTCGAGCTTCCACGCGAGATTCGCGGCGTCTTCGATGCCGGTGTTGTAGCCAAGGCCGCCCGTGGGTGTGAACAGATGGGCCGCGTCGCCTGCAAGAAATACACGTCCTGCGGAGAAGCGGTCGGCGACAAGCGTGAAGCCCGCGGTCCACGTCGAACTGCTCTTCAGTTCGAACGGAATGTCGGCGCCGATGGCTTCGGCGATGCGACGCCGGACGCTGTCGTCGTCGTTCAATTCATCTTCGCGCGTCTGCACGTTCATGATGAAATGACCCTTGCCGTCCACCGCGATGATGAGCGCCCGCTGTTTCGCGCTGAACGTCCAGTATTGCCATGCCGGCGGATGCGGGCTCACGCGATAGATATCGGGCGCAAAGAAGTAGACGGCGTCCATCTGTCCGCCCATGAAGTCGCGCTTCTCGCCAGAGACGCCCGCGTAACGCAGGCCAAGCGATTTGCGCACGAAGCTGCGCGGGCCGTCACAGCCGATCAGATAGCGCGCGGTCACGGTGCGCGTCTGCGCCGGGCGATCCGCCGTCGCGTCGAGTTCGACCGTCGCGCTGACCGATTCTTCGCCTTGCGAGAAGGCAACCACACGGGCGCTGAAATGCACGTGACACTGCGTATGGCTGCGGGCCGCTTCGAGCAGAACGGGTTCGACGTACAACTGCGAGCAGCGATGCGGCGGCTCGGGCGTGGCCCACGTGAACGCATGGGCCTTTGCCCATTCGACGGCATCCTGCGAAGCCGGTTGATGCAGCCGCGCGAGTTCGTGGCCCGCGATCGACGTGAAGTACGCGACATCCGTCGCGTAACCGGCGGGCAACCCGAGTGCGCGCACCGTCGAAGCAATGCCGATACGGCGAAAATGTTCCATCGTGCGGGCGCTGTTCGCGTTCGCCGCCGGGTGAGTGCTCGTACCGGCCTTCGCATCGAACACTTCCACGCTGATGCCACGCTGGCCCAACTCCGCCGCGAGAAACAATCCCACCGGGCCACCGCCCACGATGATTACGTCGCAATCCACCACTGCTGTCTCCTGAACCGTTCTTTTTCAACCGTGGTTGCGAAGTTAACCGCTGGACGCGTATAAATCTATACAATGACTTTCATATCCATAATGAATCTGGTGCATAAATGCAGCCGCCCGATCTGAACTTTCTGTATGTCCTGCAGGCGCTCAACGATGAGCGGAGCGTCTCTCGCGCTGCCGACCGTCTCGGTCTGACGCAACCCGCTGTCAGTCATGCACTGGGGAAACTACGGACGCTGTTTCAGGACGATCTTTTCGTCCGCGCGGGTCCGGTGATGGCGCCGACGCCCGTTGGAGAGCGTCTCGTCGAAGGTGTCGCCAACGTGCTGGCGCTCGTGCAGCAGGAAATCTGGAGCGCAAAATCGTTCGATGCCGCGACCACGACGCGCACGTTTTCCGTGTGCCTGAGCGACATGGGCGTGATCGTGATCCTTCCGCAACTGCTTGCCGCGCTGCGCGAGCGTGCGCCACTGGCATCGCTCAAGCCGATCCAGTTTCCGTCGACGGAACTCGCGGGCGCGCTTCAGGACGGCGAACTCGATCTCGCGATCGGGTATCTGGGCAAGGTCGGGGAGAATCTTCACCAGCAACCGCTTTTTCACCGCTCGCTGGTTGGCATCATCAAGGGCGGCGCGACGCGCAGGAAAGTCCGCATGACGCTCGATGAGTTCGTCGCGAGAAAACACGTGGTCGCGGGCACACTGGCGCTTACGAACCAGCTGCTGGAAAAGGAATTGCGGCGGCACGGCGCGCGTCTGAAGGTGGGCGTCGAGGTGCCGTTGCTGCTCGCCGTGCCGAGTCTCGTCGCGACGTCGGATTTCATCGCGGCAGTGCCGGACGAACTCGCGCAACTCTTCGCGCGTCTCGCCGATGTCGATGTATTTCCACTGCCGGTCGACCTGCCGGACCTCACGGTGCAGCAGTTCTGGCATGCGCGCCATCACAACGATGCGGGACATCGATGGTTCAGGGGTCTCGTCGTGGAAACGTTGCGTCAGGAGGGCGGCCGGCCGCGCGCACGATGAAGATCATTCCGGTACTCGATCTGCTCGGCGGCATAGCCGTCCATGCGGTGCGCGGCGAGCGCAGCCGTTATCGGCCGGTCGACTCGCAGCTCTGTGAAGGCAGCGATCCCGTCGATGTCGCGCGCGCCCTGCTCCACTACGCGAATTCAACGGTGCTTTATGTGGCGGATCTCGACGGGATCATGCGGGGGACGCCGCAGCGACTTGCGTTGATGCGTCTCATGCAGGCGATGCCCGCCATCGAACTGTGGCTCGATGCCGGTTTCGCGGATCGCGATGCTGCGAGCACGCTGATCGAACCGTTTCACGCCGCGGGCGCGAACGTAACGCCCGTTTTCGGCAGCGAATCATTGCGCGGCGCAAACGATGGATCGTCGATGCACCCGGCACGCGCGAACGAAAACACGATTCCTCGCGACGCGATTCTCTCGCTCGACCGACGGCATGACACGCCGCTGGGCGACCCGTCGCACTGGCACGATGCATCGGGGTGGCCCTCGCGCGTCATCGTGATGTCGCTGGAGCGCGTGGGTTCGTTCGAAGGCCCCGACCTCGCGGCAATCGCCGATGTGCGAAGTCGTGCGGGTGAGCGGCAGATTGTCGGCGCGGGCGGTATGCGTGATGCCGACGATCTGCGTGCCGCCGAAGTCGCAGGCGCGCAAGCATGGCTGATCGCCTCGGCACTTCATGATCGGCGGCTTCCCGCTGCGCCGCGATAAATCGCGAAGCGCGCTGAAGCGGCGTCGCGCGCCTCGCAGGCGTCGTCATGTGCGAACCGGGTTCACGACGCCTGAAGTGCGCGGCGATTTGCGATAGATTGTTCCTGACGCAGAACCCCACTCTCCCTGGAGCAACAATGGCAAAACCCACCGCCTACTCACCGACCGCCCCAACCCGCGCTGAGGTCGACGCTTTGAGCGGCGCCGCCGTCCTCGAGTTTGGCACCGACTGGTGCGGCTACTGCCAGGGCGCGCAGTCGTCTATCGGGCAGGCGCTGGAGCCGCATGGCGAAGTACGTCATCTGAAAATCGAGGACGGCCCCGGGCGTGCGCTCGGTCGCTCATTCAGGGTCAAGCTCTGGCCGACGCTGGTTTTTCTGCGTGACGGCATAGAGGTTGCGCGGGTCGTACGGCCGCAAAACGTCGCTGAAATCAGCGAGGGCTTATCGACACTGCTCGATCAAACGGGGAAAAACGAAAGAACGGCCTGATCGACCCGGGCGACCGGCGTTATGGCTTGAACAGAAACGGACGGACCACGCTACGAAACCGTAGCGCGCCGGCAAAACGCGAGTTACAGCTGATCTCGCTGCCGGATTCAGGGAAACGACGATCGGACAGAGCGCGCGGCGCAGACGCGGCGCCTCTGTCTTCCCCACCGATTACAGCGGACGGCGATGCGATTCAGCGATGATCGCGCAAGTTTGCAGGTGCAGGTTCAGGGCTTCGACGGCCAGTGCGCGCAGGCGTGCGAACCAGCTGGTACCGACGGTGGCGGTTGCGGTAGTGGCGTTGCTCATGACGGGCCCCAGAAAGGATGGGTAAATACCTAGGTAATTACCCTTATTATATCCTCCCTTTGTCGCAGCGCAACAAAACAAAATTCAGCCGCCAGCCTGTCTCCTTGCATCACGTCGCCCGCGCGCCTTTCGGCTCCTCAAGCGTTTCAGTCTGCGCCAGCGCCGGGAACAGCCGCATCCAGAGCAGCGCGACGGCAATCGTCGCGACACCGCCCACCAGAACGGCCGGCACCGCGCCCCACCACCCCGCCGTCACGCCGGATTCGAATTCACCCAGCTGGTTCGACGTGCCGATAAAGAGCGCGTTGACTGCACTGACCCGACCGAGCATCTCATTGGGCGTGCGCAGCTGCACGAGCGAAAGCCGCACCACCACGCTGATCACATCCGATGCGCCGAGCACCGCAAGCGACACCAGCGAAAGCACAAACGAGTGCGACAGACCGAATACGATCGTCGCCGCACCGAACACGATGACACCGCCGAACATCGCGGCGCCCGGACGGTTGCGCAGCGGGAAATGTGCAAGCCAGATCGTGCCGGCGAGCGCGCCCACGGCCGGCGCCGAGCGCAGCAGGCCCAGCCCCAGCGGGCCCGTCTGCAGCACGTCGCGCGCGAAGATCGGCAGCAGCGCCGTCGCGCCGCCGAACAGTACCGCGAACAGATCGAGGGAAAGCGCGCCAAGAATCACCGGCTGACTGCGAATGAACGCGATACCCGAAAACACCGATTTGAGGGTGACCGGCGCGCGCGCGGCCGGCTTCGTCTGGAGTGGAATCGACCAGACCAGCGTCGCGGCGGCGATGAACGCGATGGCGCTCGCCAGATACACCGCGGTCGGCCCCACGCCGTACAGCAGACCGCCGACCGCGGGCCCGAGAATCTGCGCGGCCTGGCCTGCCGAAGTGGACCACGCGGTCGCGCGCGGCAATTCGGAGCGCGGCACGACCGAGGGCAGCAATGACGAAACCGACGGAGATTCGAACGCACGCGTCGCCCCGACGAGCGCCGCGAGCACATAGATCACGGGCGCCGACAACCAGCCGCCGAGCGTGCCGATCAGGAACACGGCGGCGGCGAGGGCTTCGAGCGCCTGGCAGATTGCAGCGATACGTCGCCGGTCATAACGGTCGGCAACGTGACCGACGACGAGCGTCAGCGCGAACATCGGCAGAAACTGCGCGAGCCCGACGAGCCCGAGCGCGAACGCGCTGTGCGTGATGGCGTAGATGTGCCAGCCGATCGCGACTGCAAGCATCTGAAATGAGATCGACGACAGGACCCGCGCGCCCCAGAACCGCTGAAAACTGGCATGGCGTGCCAGACTGATTGTTGTGTCGACGGGCGGCTGGGTCGGGGGCTCGGGTGTCATGAAACGGTCGGTTCGAAGATCGCGGTTTGATACGGGAAATCAGGGCGAAAGCCCGCGCGGGCGCGCGTAACGTCGCACGCCAAAAGTCGGAGAGTGTAGTGCAATTCGGGAAAAAGCGACGACGCCGCGCCGAAGCGGGCAATGCCGCCGCGCGATCGCAAGACGCCGCGATCACGCGTGGCGGCACGCAGAACTCACTCAGAACTGGTAGTTGAACGAAAAATCGAACACGGCGTTGGTGGCCTTGCGCGTAACCGGGCTGCGAGCGGCGTCGCCCACCAGTTGCTGCAAACCGGCGTCGCCCGTCACGAACCAGTGCTTCTGGAAAAACCAGATTGCGCTGACACCGAAGCCCACCGATTTGAGCCCCGCGCTCGCGTTGTATTGCGGATAGCCGGAGCGCGCCGACTGCAGGCTGCTGACGCCGTACCACGTCTGCATATAGCGCGAATCGGCAAAGACGAGGTTCGGGCCCGCGAACCAGTAGAACGTCTCCGAGCTGCCGGGCAACGGCATATAGGCGCCCAGGTCGCCAATCCAGCCATCTGAACCGCCGAGGTTACGCCGGACATCCGCGCGAATCACGAGCGGAAAGTCCTTCGACACGGCGTATTCCGCGAAGAGTTTGGCCTCGGGCGCGGGGTTGATGTTGCCCATGCCGTCGAGATGGCCGGAGTTGTCCTGCGCGCGGCGGCCGAGGTCATACGTGATGGCGAGGCCCGCGCGCCAGTGCGTCGTGCTCACGAGATTCACGCCGAGCCCTTCGCCAGTCGACAGGAAGAACAGGTCGCGGTAGCGCACGTCGATCGTCGGGCCAACCATGGCGTGATAGTTCGCGGCGCCGTCATAGCGCGGGTGCACGGTCACGCCGAGACCGAGGCGCGCCTGCCAGTCGGGTGTCGGCTGGTTGTAGAGCTTTTCCAGCGGAATCCCCACCGAGTACTGCCATTCGGCAAGCGGCGATGGTGTCTGCGCCTGCGCGGCGAGCGGCATCGTGGTCGATATCACCGTCGACAGCATCGCTGCCAGTTTCAGTGCGCGGCACATCCGGTCATCGCGTAACGCGCTGCCATTCAACATGAAGCCTCCGGTCCCCGTTCTGGGGGGAATCTGCGTTTTTGTTTGCGGGCCGGTGCGAGAGCAACTGTCTCCACGCTGCTGCTGCGCCGCCCGCTGCCATTTTTTCCGTTGCCGTGGCTTGCCTGCCACCCGCGAGCGCGTCCGTCGAGCCGTTGACGAAACGAAGCTGTGATCTGTCCAGCCGCGACGCTGGCGGCCCGCAGATCGTCCGGTCTGAATGCCGGATCGCACATCCATCGCGGTACGCGCCATGGTGCAAATACCATTCCTGCCTTTTGCATCGCGCATTCCGGAGCGATGCGGACGGCTCGCGCGGCACACCGCTTGCGACGTTACTCATGCAGGCGGACGAGACCTGTCCGTGAATCAAAACCCATCCAGAGAGGACCGAACAATGAACACGATCACGAAGAAGCTTCTTGCTTCAGCAGTAGTCATGGCGCTGTCGGGCGGCGTGTATGCCCAGGCGGCCGGCGGTGCAGGCGGCGCAGGAGCCGGTGCGGGCGGCGCGGGCGCAGGCGTCGGTGCGGGCGGCGGGAATACCGGCGGCGCAGGCGGCGTGGCCACACCGAGCTTCAACTCGGGCACCTCCATGAACCGCGCGAACGGCAACACAGACGGCTATGGCCCTCCGGGACAAACGGGCACGGGCGGCGGTGTCGGCACCGGTACGGGCGCCACGCCGGGATCGACGATGAATAACCGCGCGAACGGCACGTCGCCGACGTACCGTACGAACCCGAGCGGCACCTACACGCAGCCGGCACCAGGCTCGATGCAGAACGGTCAGTAAGCGGTTGAAAACCGCGTGATGCAAAACGGCGGCGCGTTGAGCGCCGCCGTCTTTTTCGAGCGCGAACGGTCCTACTGGCCCTGGGTGGCGCTGCTCGCATTCGCAGCCGGCATGGTGCTGTCGCTCATGGGCTTTTTCGTTTTGGTGCTGTGCTGCTTCTTCGACGTGTGCTTCATCGGCGCCACGCTGCCGCTTGAACCCTGCGCGACCGCAGCCGGGTTGTTGTTGCCGCCATCCGCCGCAGGCTGGCCGGTCGCGCCTCCGCCTGTGCCGCCGCCGTTGCCCTGCGCGATGGCGAGTGCGGATGCCGTGCACAGCAGCGATGCAATTACTACGTTTCGGATCTTCATTGCGTTCTCCCTGAACCAGACGCCTTTAAATGGTTCGATGCGTACCGGACGTCATCGCCGGATACACGCACACCACATCGTCCGTTCAGCAAGCGCTGTGCCGTTGTTCGCATTCGACTGAAAGTTCGAGGCGGTCCTCGGGATATCGGAGCCGCTCGCGCGGTGCAATAACCGGCGCGCATCACTTTTCAGCGTGCACGGAAATATCTACATCGCCGGGTGCAACGATTGCAAGACGTAAGGCGCGCGCACGGCTGCCCTTTGCGACATTGGCGACTACACAGGTCGATCCGACCTGTCGCGCGTAGGGGAACGGTATTTGCAGGACGCACGCCTGGTTCATCCACAAACCCCCGCCACTACTTCGTTCAAACGATGACCCAACTCGCCCGTGTGCTTGTCTTCGCCTGTATCGCGCCTCTTCTCACTGCCTGCGCCCAGATCGGCCCGACGCATCTCAAGGCCGATCAGGTCGATTACGCCCGCGCGCTCGGCGACGCGCAAAAGCGCGAAATACTCGCCGCGATCGTCGGCTTGCGTTACGCCGATTCGCCCTCGTTTCTGACGGTCAGTCAGATCATCGCGGCCTATAACTTCGATGCGTCCGCGGGCGCGACGGTGAATGCGGGATCCGGCAGCCAGCCCAACTACGCACTCGCGAACGGCTCGGTGTCGTATTCGAATCACCCGACGTTCACGTTCACACCGACCACCGGCGAAGCCTATGCCTCGGCGTACATACGACCGCTTGCGCCGACGCTCGTATTGCCGCTTGCCGAGGGCGGCATTCCGGTCGATCTGCTGTTGCGCATCACGGCGCAGTCGATTGGCGGTCTGCAGAACGGCTCGGCACTCGGCGGCGAGAACAGTGCGGGCGCGCCGGGGTTTTTCGTGTTGATCCAGGCGTTGCGGCGATTGCAGCTTGCGGGTGAACTGAACGTCGAATCGCGTCACGATCACGGCGCGGATCGCGTGTTCCTCGTGATCGGCGCGACGACGAGCGGCAAGTCGGCAAGCACGAGCGCCGATCTGCTGCGTGTGCGCCAGTTACTGCATCTCTCCGCGAAAACAGGCACGTACGAAGTCGTGTACGGACAGTCCGCCGGGACGGGCGATCGCATTCCAATGGTGACGCGCTCGGTGCTCGGCATCCTGACCGATCTCGGCGCACAGGTTCAGGTGCCCGCCGCACAGATCACCGACGGCTCGACGAAACCGACCGTCGGGTTGATCGGCGGCGAAACGCGACCGACGATCATCATTCACTCCGGCGAAAAGCCGCCAGAAGATGCGTACATCGCGATCCCATATGGCGCAGCGACGTACTGGGTCGCGCGCGACGACTTCGATTCGAAATACGCCTTCACCGTCGTGCAGAACCTGATGGCGCTTGCCGAGGCCGACACCAGCAGCAAGGCGCCGATCGTAACGATTCCGGCGAACTAGCAACAATGTGTTTCGCGGCGGCTCATGGGTATGTGGATTGCTCGATACATGCACCGGGGTGGCTCGCCCGGCACAGTGGTCGTGTGTGCCGTCGCGGGCGATACCCCTCATCGACTGGAGGTCGTATGTTAGGAACCATTCTGCTGATCGTGCTGATACTTCTTCTTATCGGCGCGCTTCCGGCGTGGCCCCACAGCCGTTCATGGGGATATGCGCCTACCGGCACACTGGGCATCGTGGTGATCATCGTCGTGGTGCTCGTCGTGATGGGCCAGATATAACCGCGTCGTCACTTCGCCTCACTTCACATCTGCCCGCACGTACCGCCACCGCGTCCGGTACGTTGCGGGCGCAACGATGTTCGATGTACGCTGCGCACCGCACTTCGACTATGGACGCAGTACCCAGTCGCGATTTCAATCGCTCACACACCTGACCCTTTTCGTCTTTCGTACTCGTCGTCCGCAGACCTTCCGGCCCCGGAAACGAGGCTGCAAGATGCGTAACACAACGTAAAACCTGCTCTCGTTCCGTGAATTTTTTGCACGACCCACGCGCAGCCGATTGCGAAGCCAACGGGCCTCGGTCCTGCCAGGCCACGCCCATCATGGCGCACAACACGATTTACGCGCCCATGCTAAAAATGGCACGAATCCTGCTCTAAACACGCTACCGAAACGATATGGTATGACGTAACGTTCAATGCGTGCCCCGCGCATCCAGCGTCAGGCCGTCGCGGCTGATTCGGCGATTTACCAGAACCCGTCTACCGGACCAAAGGATCATAAAAATGGATGACTTTGCCAGTCGCATGTGTGGCCTTCTCTCGACACTCGTTCCACAAAGCTCCATCACGCGCCTTGCAGAACGCGAATTCTGTATCCGTCACACCCGTATGGCGAACCGGCCTCATCCTGCCGGCTATCCACGCGACCTCGTGGTGATCGTCGATGAAGAACTGGTGGCGCGCATCAAGCTCGCGCAGCAGGACGAGTTCGACCGGGATGTCGCGCCCGAGCTGCTGCAAACGTTGACGCAGGATCTCGCTGGCTACAACCCGTGGTCGCATAACTTCAGCACGTTCCTCGTCGCGCTGAACAATCCGCCTTCACGGGTCGGCGAGGCTGTGGCGCTCCACTGAACGCGTAATGCAAGAGGCGTTATCCGCAGGTTCAAATGCAAAAAAGCCACCGCCCTCTTCGTGAGGCCGGTGGCTTTTAACCATCTGAAGCCGATGCGGCGTTGTTTCAGTGACCGCCCGCGCCCGCCGCTGCCGCGCCGCCAGCCTTGCTGGGCTTCGTCACCCAGATGAGCGGCACGATGATGATGAAGATCACCGCGGACAGCCAGAAGATATCGTTCAAGCCGAGCATCGCCGCCTGCGCGTTGAGCGAACGTTCGAAGAACGCCATCGCCTGATCGGTGCTGCCACCCAGGGCGCCTTGCAGCGAATTGATCGAACCCGTGAAGACCGGATTGTTCACGCTCGTCTGTTCGGCAAGCTGTGCGTGATGCAGGATCGTGCGGTTGTTCCAGCCCGTTGCCACCAGCGACGTTCCCACAGCACCCGCGAACACGCGAACGAAATTCGACAGGCCCGCTGCGGCCGGAATCCTGTCCTGCGGCAGACCTGAAAGAATGATCGCAGTGAGCGGCACGAAGAAGAGCGCGGTCGGAATGCCCTGCAACAGCGTCGGCAGCACGAGCGTGAACGTGTCGACATCCGTCGTGTAATGCGAGCGCATGAAGAACACCGCTGCAAAGCCGAGAAACGCGAGTGTCGCCAGTACCCGCGCATCGGACTTCGGCATGATCTTCGCCATCACCGGCGCGAGAATCACCGCGAAGATGCCGAGCGGCGCCGTGACAAGACCCGCATCGACTGAGCGGTAGTTCAGATAACCCTGCATCCATTGCGGCAGGATCACAAGGTTCGAGAAGAACACCGCATACGCCACCGAGATCGCCACCGTCCCGCCAAGGAAGTTGCGTCCCTTGAAGAGCTTGATATCGACAATCGGATTCTTCTCCGTCAGCTCCCAGATCACGAAGAACGTGAAGCTGATCGCGGCGAACACGGTCAACGCGATGATCACCGGCGAGTGGAACCAGTCGAGGTCCTTGCCCTTGTCGAGCATGATCTGCAGCGAAGCCACCCATGCGATCAGCGAAAGCAGCCCGACCTTGTCTATGGGCAGCTTGCGCGTCGGCGTTTCGCGGGTGCGGTAGATGAACCATGTCACGCCGGCCGCGAAAATGCCCACCGGAATGTTGATGTAGAAAATCCATGACCACGAGTAGCTGTCCGTGATCCAGCCGCCGAGCGCGGGGCCTGCGATCGGGCCGACGGTCGCCGTCATCGCCCACAACGCGAGCGCGTGCGAGCTCTTTTCCTTCGGATACGAACCGAGCAGGATCGCCTGCGAAAGCGGAATCAGCGGACCCGCCACCGCGCCCTGCAGAATCCGCGCGCCGAGCAGGATCGGCAGTGTCGGCGCAATGCCGCACAGCCACGACGACAGCACGAAGAGCAGGATCGCCCACACGAACAGCTTGATCTGCCCGACGCGCTGCGTGAGCCAGCCGGTCAGCGGAATCGCAATCGCATTGGCGGCGGCGAAAAGCGTGATCACCCATGTGCCTTCGTCGATGGAAACGCCGAGGTTGCCGGAGATCGTCGGAATCGCCACGTTCGCGATCGATGAGTCGAGCACGTTCATGAAAGTGGCCAGCGCCACGGCAAGCGTCGCGAGAACGAGCTTGCCACCGGTCAGCGGCGGAAGCGCGGCGGAATTCGTCGAGGGATTCATGTCGTCACCAGTCTTGAAGCCTGTCAGTCAGAAGCGCAGGCTTTCTTCTGACTTGTCAGATATTTGGATCAAAAAAACGGGTAGCCGAGATTAGCCGGCCTTGCGCTTCGACGCAGACAAGAGGACAGCAGCAGCGCCCACGTGCCCTTCCGGCATGTTCTGCGCGATGATCCGGGCGATTTCCGCGTCGGCTTGCGCGCCGTATTCAGCGAACACATCCGTGCGGTATGACGTGTTCTGCGCGGCGCCGAGCTGCGTGCCGGTTTCGTCATGCGTGTCGACTTCGACGTCCATCGAGAGACCAATGCGAAGCGGATGCGCGGTCAGCTCGGCCTGATCGAGCTGGATACGCGCCGGCAGACGTTGCACGACCTTGATCCAGTTGCCGGTCGCGTTCTGCGCGGGCAGTACGGCGAACGCGGCGCCCGTGCCGGCCGAGAAACCCACTACACGGCCGTGATACTTCACCGCCGAACCGTAAGCGTCGGCAGTCAGCGTGACCGGCTGGCCGATACGCATGTGCTTCAGTTGCACTTCCTTGAAGTTCGCATCGACCCACACGCCGTTGAGCGGCACGATTGCCATCAGCGGTGTGCCCGGACCCACGCGCTGGCCGACCTGCACCGAGCGGCGCGCGACGTAACCCGTGACGGGCGCCGGCAGCGTGTTGCGTGCGTAGCTGAGGTACGCGTCGCGCACCTTCGAAGCGGCGGCCTGCACGTTCGGATGCTGCTCGATCGAGGTCCGGTCGGTCAGCGCGTGATTCGCTTCGGCCTGCTGGCGGGCGGCGTCGAGCGCGGACTGCGCGGCGTTCACGGCGTCGCGCGCGTGGGCGATGTCTTCACCGGATACTGCGCCCGTGCTGGCGACTGCCTGACGGCGCTTCAGGTCGTCTTCGGCGCGGGCGAGATCGCTGGCGCGCTGCGCGACCGTTGCGGCATAGAAGTCGTTGTTGACGTAAAGGCCGCTCACCTGACGCACGGTCTGGCCGAGCACGGCTTCCGCGTTGGCCAGCGCGACTTTCGCGTCCGCGTTGTCGAGCGTGACGACCGGGTCGCCCTGCTTCACGATCTGGGTGTCGTCGGCATTGACCGCGTCCACCGTGCCGCTGACCTGCGGCGTGAGCTGCACGAGGTTGCCGCTGACGTAAGCGTCGTCCGTCGATTCATGGAAGCGCCCCACCGTGTAGTAATACGCGCCCCACCCCGCGCCCGATACCACGATCGCTGCGGCAAGCAGCAAGAGCATCAGCTTGCGCTTGCCCGGGGCTGCGATGCTGGCCTCTTTCGGTTGCGCTTGCGCCGCCGCGCGGCTGGTCGTAGTCGTGTCACTCATGTTGTATCTCCTGACTGGTTTCGTGAACGTGTCGTGCGGCGGCCGTTAATGCGCGGCGACGACGGGGTTGGCCTGTGCTACCGATGTGGCGCTATTCATTCCACTGTTCGCGGCGCTTGCTGCACCGGATGACGTGTCGGTGTAGCCGCCGCCGAGGGCGACGGCCAGCACGATCTGCTGGTCGCGGCGGTTCAGCTTCAGGTTCGCCACAGCCTGATCGGCGGCGAGCGCGTTCATGTCAGCGTTGAGCACCGTCAGCTGGTTCGTGAGGCCGGCCTTGTACTGCGTGAGCGCAAGCTGCCCGGCGCGGCGCGCGTTGTCCTGGGCGACCTGCGCATCGACAAGCTGTGCGTCGGTCGAGCGGACTTCGGCGAGTTGCGTCGCGACTTCCGAGAGCGCGGTGACGAGCGTCTGGTTATACGTGGCGACGGCGTAGTCGAAGTCGGCATAGCGGCCCTTCAACTGCGCGCGCAACTGGCCGCCGTCGAAGATCGGCAGATGGATCGCCGGGCCAGCGGACATGGTGCTGCTTGCAGCCGTCAGGAAGCGGCCGAAGCCAAACGCATCGAGGCCGATCGCGGCGGAAAGATTGATGTCCGGATAGAACTCGGCCTTCGCCGACTTCACTTCGTGCGTGATCGCGTCGACGCGCCAGCGGGCTGCCGTCAGATCCGGGCGCCGGCTCACGAGGTCGGCCGGCAGGTTGTCCGGCAGGTTCACGTCGTCGCCGACACCGAGCACCGGGCGTGCGATCGCGAGTCCACGATCCGGCCCCGCGCCGAGCAGTGCGGCGATCTGGTAGCGCGTCGTGACGATGCTGCCGTCGAGCGCGGTGAGCGCCGCGCGGCTCGTCGCCAGATTCGCCAGCGCCGTCTTGCGTTCGACTTCCGTGTCGAGGCCCGTCGCGATCCGGCCGGCCGTGATGCGGTCGATCTGCGTGCGCTGGTCGATTTCCTGCTGGGCGATGTCGCGCAGCACATACAGGCGCGCCAGCTGGTTGTACGAGCGCGCAATCGACGAGGTCAGCGTCAGGCGCACGACTTCGGCATCGGCGACGCTTGCCTGCACTTCGGAGGTCGACGCTTTCAGCGCTTCGCGGTTCTTGCCCCACAGGTCCAGTTCGTACGAAGCGTTCAGGAGACCCTTGTTCTCCGACTGCCAGGAACCGCCCACCGGCGGCGGCACGAGCGCCGTGCCCGAATACAGCTGGCGCGTGTACGAATACGACGCGCCCACCTGCGGCAGCGTGTTCGCCTTCGCCGTTTCGCTGTAGGCCGAAGCCGCCGCGACGCGGGCACGCGCCTGTTCGAGCGTCGGGCTGCCCTTCAGCGCTTCCTCAATCAGCGCCTTCAGTTGCGCATCGCCGAACTGGTCGGCCCAACCGGCGGAGGGCCAGTGTCCCGCTTCGGCCGGCAGGCTCTGCTGCGTCGCGAAGGTTTGCGGCTGCGCCATTTCCTTGTTGCTGTGGATGCCCGCGTAGTTCGCGCATGCCGACAGCACCGCGGCGAAAATCACGCTCACGCCGACCTTCGCGACCCGCGTCGTGGCGACGCCGTGATTTAACTGTGATTTCATATTCTGACCTGTCAGATATTAGGGCAAAAAAAATGCTGTTCAGTCGGCGATAAATTTCAGCAACAGACGCTGCATTTCCTTGAACTCGGCCTTCGAGAAGGTTTTCAGGCGATTGTTCAGCACGACGGGCGCGATTTCGGGAATCCGCGCGGCGATCTCCTCGCCCGTCTTCGTGAGCGCCAGATTGACGACACGACGGTCTTCGAGACTGCGCGAACGTTCCAGAAACTGCTTCGCTTCCAGCTTGTCGAGCATTCGCGTCATCAGGCCCGTGTCGATGCCAAGCAACTTCGACAATTCGAACGGCGTGGTGGCGATGCCGCGCTTCATTGACAGCAGGATGCCCATTTGCTGGCTCGTGATGTCGAGTTCCTTCAACGCGGCGTCCATCTCGGTCACGAGCACGTTGCGCGCCTTGTTGATCGCAAAGCCGATGCTATGGGTCAACATAAAGCCCTCTTTCGTGTAGTGATCCATCGCGTTGACCTCCGTTGTTAGAATCACAATATCTGCAAAATCAGATACTGTCAAAATAAAATTGTAACACCGGAGATCGGCCGTTGCCGCGCTTCGGTTACACGGCGGTCGCGGCGACTTTTTCGGCGAGTTTCGTGTCGTAGCTTGAATGGACGTGGACGCGCTTTTTGTCCGGATACGCGTACGTGTAGGCCTTGCGCAGCGCGAGCGAGGCCTCGTGAAAGCCCGACAGGATGAGCTTCTGCTTGTTCGGATAGTTCGCGACGTCGCCGACGGCAAAGATGCCGGGGCGCGACGTTTCGTAGTTCGACGTGTCGACGGTCAGCTTTCCCGCGACGCCCGCGATACCCCAGTTCGCGATCGGCCCCAGATCGGCGACGAGTCCGTACAGCGCGATGACGTGTTCGGCCTCGAGTTGCGCCGTGCCGCCGATCTGCTTGAGTTCGACCGATTCGAGCGTGCCGCCCGGTGCGTTCAGCGCGCCGATCGCACCGACCATGAAGTCCATCTCGCCGGCCTCGACAGCCCGTTTCATCTGCTCGACGCTGGAGACGGCCGCGCTAAAACCGTTGCGCCGGTGAACCAGCGTGACGCGCCGCGCGACGCCGCGCAACGCCAGCGCCCAGTCGAGCGCCGAATCGCCGCCGCCGGCGACGACCACGTTGCGGCCGGCAAACTTCGCGATATCCGGCACGCTGTAGTGCACGTGACGCCCTTCGAGCGGCGCGGCTTCGTCGAGTGGAATGCGCTGTGGCACGAACGCGCCGTTGCCGGCCGCGAGCAGGATCGCGGCGACATCGAAGACGCGTCCGCGATGCGTCGTGACAGTCCAGCGTCCGTCGTCGCGCTGTTCGACGGTTTCGACGCGCTCGTCGAGGTGGATCGGTACGTCGAACGGGCGGATCTGTTCCATCAGGCGGTCCACCAGGTCGCGCGCCGTGCACGAAGGAATCGCCGGGATGTCGTAAATCGGCTTGTCGGGGTACAGCTCGACGCACTGGCCGCCGACGCGCGGCAGCACGTCGACGATGTGACACGACAGACCGATAACGCCCGCTTCGAACGCTGCAAACAGGCCGACCGGCCCCGCGCCGACGATCAGCACGTCGGTACAGAGCGGGCCGCTTGCCGCTCCGTTCACTTCGACACTCATTCTGGACTCCTGTAGCCGGGCGCCGGGATCACGCGCCGATGGACCCAACATACAGAAGCGGCCTGCCGCGGGCAACCAAGACACCACGCCCGGTAAGGCCGTGCAACGCGCGGCTGGCCCCTGTTGCGCACAGGGTTGCCAGTTCGCCGTAATCGCCGCCTGCGACAACAAGGAACGACATCATCTACAGCCAGTTGGGAATCGGGCGGCCAAAATCGTCGATAATGTCGGGCTTTCGTCCTTCAAAAGAAACTGCACGTGTCTTCCTCTACTTCCCCGAACGCTTCCCCTTCCCGCAAATCCCTCACGCTCATGCAGATTCTCGGCATCGTGGCGGCCATCGGCATCGTCGGTTCCCTGCTCGCCAATTCGCTGATCCAGTAGGCGCGCGGCTTCGCTCATGTACAAAAAAGGCGTAGCAGTCGAGATCCAGTTCTCGCCCGGCCGGCTCAACGACGGCGCGGGTGACCCGTACTGGATCGACCTGACGGCCGAGGAAGCGCAGCAGTTGCTGCACGCGCTTCAGACGCAACTTGCGGCAAGCGTTGCGGGAACGGCCGCGCCGCTCGTCGTGAGCCTCGATGAAACGCCCGAGATTGCGCGTGCGGCGACGCAAGCGCCGCCCGAAGCGTCATCGGCCGATGAATTCAAACAATGGGTCTGCGTGATCTGCGGCTGGATCTACGACGAAGCCGCAGGCGCACCCGACGACGGCATCGCGCCCGGCACGCGCTGGGCCGATATTCCCGACGACTGGCGCTGCCCGCTCTGCGACGTCGGCAAGCAGGACTTCGCGCTGGTGGCGTTCTGAACGCCCTTTGAAGGCGTTTTGGGCGCATTTCGGCGCCGCACGGCGCGTCCACCAGAACGCCGCCGCGCAACACGCCGATAACCGCGCAAACGCTCAGCGCGCGGCATCCCCCCAACGGTACTCAACGGTCGCATCGTCGAGCTTCGCCTTGAGCGTTGCATCGAGCGTGAGATCGGTGGCGGCAAGCGTGTCCGTGAGTTGTTCGGGCCGGCTCGCGCCGATAATCGCCGACGTGATGCGCGGATTCGCGAGCACCCAGGCCACCGATGTCTTCGTCAGCGATTCGCCCGTAGGCCCTGCGATTTCGCGCAGCGTATCGATGGTTTCGAATTCGCGTTTGTGCCAGTAACGCTCCTGATACATTGCGCCCGCCTTGCCCACCGTGTTCGTAAAGCGCCCTGCCGCAGGCGGCGCATCGTGCCGGTGCTTGCCCGTCAGCAGACCACCCGCGAGCGGGTTGTACGGAATCACCGCGAGATTTTCTTCGCCGGCAAGGGGCAGCAGTTCACGCTCGATCTGCCGGAACAGCAGGTTGTAGCGCGGCTGAACCGACACGAAGCGCGCGACGCGCAGCACGTCGGCGCGACCCAGCGCCCGTGCAAGCCGGTACGCGAGAAAATTCGACACGCCCACATAACGCGCCTTGCCCGAACGCACGATGATGTCGAGCGCCTCAAGCGTTTCGTCGAGCGGCGTTTCGGCGTCGTCGGAATGCAACTGGTACAGGTCGACGTAATCGGTGCCGAGGCGGCGCAGCGACGCATCGATCGCGTCCAGCAGATGCTTGCGCGAGGAGCCCTGATCCCACGACGACGGTCCCACCTTGCCCACCGCCTTGGTCGCGAGAATGTAGCGGTCGCGCCGCCCCTTGAGCCAGCGGCCGACGATTTCTTCCGTACGGCCCGCCAGATGTTCGCCACCGCCCAGTGGATAGACGTCGGCGGTATCGATGAAATTGACGCCCGCTTCGCTCGCCGTATCCAGAATGCTGCGCGAGACATCTTCTTCGGTCTGCAAGCCGAACGTCATCGTGCCAAGACACAGACGCGAAACAGTCAGACCCGTGCGGCCGAATTTGCAATATTGCATGACGTTGCTCTCCTTAAGCGAAGGGTACGGGGCGCCGGACGTGGCGAAGGAAAAAGAATAACCGTTAAGCGGCGCGCGCGTTGGGGCGCCCTGCGTTACGAAATCCTTGCGACGGGGAATAATGTTTGCTCGTTTACCGTTTGCATCGCGTGAAAGATCACACGCCACGCCTCTTCCATTCAGGACCGCAGCCATGAACCGAAATGAGCCTTCGACTATTCTCCGGCGCGTGCTGCGGGCGAGCACGCTCTGTGCCGCGATCGCGCTCCCTGCAGCGGGTGTCTGGGCGGATGCGTTCGAAGTGTCGTCGCCCGGCATGATGGACGGCGCGACGCTCGATTCGAGCCACGCCGCCGACGCGCAGAACTGCGGCGGCAAGAACGTCTCGCCGGCACTGCAATGGCGCAACGCGCCCGCAGGCACGAAGAGTTTTGCAATCGGCCTGTTCGATCCCGACGGCGCGAAAGGCCTCGGTGTCGTGCACTGGCTGATGTACGGCCTGCCGGCATCGACCACATCGCTCGCTGAAGGCACGCCGCCTGCGGCCGGCGTCGGCGGCACGAACCGGACGGGACACACGGGCTACTACGGTCCGTGCCCGCCGATGGGCGAGATTCCGCATCACTACGTCGCGCAGGTCTGGGCGCTCGAGCTGGCGCCCGACGCGCTGCCCGCCGGCCTCACGCGCGACGCGCTCCTCGCCGCGATGAAGGACCACGTGCTGGCCGCCACGAGCATTGTGCTGCGCTACGGGCGCTAGCCCGGCGGACTCGACCCGCGTGCCGCATTAAAAGGCGCGAGGCGACGTGACCACACCTCGCCAGGCAGGCAGGCGCCGGGGCATATAAAATCGCCGTATGTCCCATGCTCCTTCTCCCGGGCCGCAGCACGAGCTTGAATTGCCGCTGCACACGCCGGGCGCAGGGTCGCTCGCGATGGCGGCGGCGATCGCGCTCGTTGCGTGGCTCGCGTTCGCCGCGCAGACCGACGTCACGATCGGCAGAATGCTGGCGCGCGGCTATGGGGTGATCGATGGCCTCGAGCGGATGAGCAGCTATCTGACGAATCTGACCGTGCTCATCTGCGCGATCTGTTTTTCCTGCGTGGCGACGCGCGCGCGCCCGGCGCCTCTCCGGTTTTTCCGCAAACCGCCCGTCGTGACGGCGATCGTCGTCTATGTCGTGTTCGTCGGCCTCGCCTATAACCTGCTGCTGCGCTTTCTCTGGACGCCTTCCGGTTATCGCGCGCTCCTGAACGAAACGCTGCATACGATCGTGCCGTTGCTCGCGGCGCTCTACTGGGTGCTGTTCGTGCCGCGCTTTCACCTGCGTTTGCGGCAATGCCTGCTCTGGCTCGTCTATTCCGCTCTCGTACCTGTTCGTCACGTTATGGCGCGGCAGCACGACCGATTTCTATCCGTACTACTTCATCAACGTCGCCGAACTCGGCTACCAGCAGGTGCTTTTCAACGCGACGCTGCTGGTGCTCGCATTCCTCACGCTGATGGGCATTTTTCTCGCCATCAACCACCGGCGGCCGCATACATCGGCCACCTCGGCCACCCGTCCACGCCGATTCTGAATGCAAGCTTGCAGGCGCCCTGCAAACGGCTTCCTGATGCGCACTTTTGCGCGTTTCACGCGTCATGCAGCGCAGAATGCGCTACACATGAAAAGTCCAGAGCGTACAATTTATCGATGACCAGGCGGAATTGACGCGCCATGAGTGCTCCAGAAAAACAGAATCCGCCCGGTTCACAACAGGCGCCACCCGCACCCGCGCGTAACATGGAGGGAGCCATGAAAACCGGTTCGACGAGCGAAAGGCCACCCAGAAAGCAGCCTTCCAAAGCGATGCTGAATTTCCTCACCGTGCTGGTCGGGCTCGCGGTGCTGGCCGCGGGGCTCGCCTATCTGATCCTCAACGAAGTGCCTGTGTTCGCCATCCCGCTTGTCGTGACCGTGCCGGTGATCGCCGCCGTCGCGTTCCGGAACATCTGGGATTGAGCGCTGCGCCCTGACGTCTTCTGGCGGCTGCCGCCCACGCGGCGCGGCTGCCGCCATCAACGTGCCCGTCGCGCCCGCCGCGTCGCCCGCACCCGTCCGCCAAACCCGTGCAGCCCCTTCGTTGCGGGCTTCGCGCACCGTCAGATAAATTACGCCGGGTGGACTGGACAACACCGCCTCGCCAGCACCACGCACCCCAATCATCGACGAGGGGCAGCGATGGGAAAAAACGAAGAGATCCGCCAGCCGCAACGCGGCGCGTTTGGTGGCCGTCTGGGGAAAGCCTTCAGTCTCGACGATCCGCCGACGCTCGTCGCCCACACCGCGCGCGACGATCACCGGATGGCGGTCACCGAACTGCAGTTCGATCAGCGGCCGCACGGCTTCACCGCGCCGATCCCGCCGGAAGATGCGTTCCTGATCGGCCTGCAGCTGCGAGGCGTCCACTACCATGAGCTGTGGGTGGACGGACGCGCCGTCGATGCGCGCCCCTTCGTCGCCGGCACGACACATTTCTACGATCTGGCGCGCAATCCAGTCGCCTATGTGCCGGAGCCTTCGCATCCGCTCTTCTTCTATCTGCCGCGCGCGGCGCTCGCCGAACAGGGCCGCGAACTGGGTCTCGGTGATACCTCCGACCTGCGCAACACGCCGGGCGCCTTCATCGACGATCCGGTGATTCGCGCGCTCGGCCTTTCGCTGATGCCGGTGCTGCACGCGGAGCGCCATTTCCACCAGCTGTTCGTCGATCACGTGCTGCTCGCGCTGCGCAGCCACCTCGTCATGACGTACGGCGGCACGCGCAAGGTCAGGCCGCTCGCCGCTTGCGGCCTCGCGCCGTGGCAGGAACGCGCGGCGAAAGAACTGATGGACGCGCATGCCGTCGGCGGCACGACGCTCGCCCAGGTCTCGCAGGTGTGCAATCTGGATGCGACCACGTTCGTGCGGGCGTTTACCCGAAGCACCGGACTTTCGCCGCACCGATGGCTCCAGCAGCGGCGCATGCACCGGGCGATCGCGCTGATGCTGGAGACGAAACTCAGCATCGCTGAAATCGCGCTCATGGCTGGCTTCGTCGATGAGGAAGAATTCGTCCGGGCGTTCAGCCACAAGGCGGGCATGACACCCGACGCGTGGCGCCAGATGCCCCTTTCGTCGCGCTGACAGTTTCTCCTCAAGTTCCCCCTCGCCGTGGTCGATATAGCAGGATGACGAGGAAAATATTCGGGAAGACGAGGGGCTGAGTCATGGGGAACATGTCGCCGTCATCCAGCCAGCGGCAGCCGTCGGGGGACAGTCTGCTCCGCGTGGCGCAGGAAAACGGCATTACCCGTTCGTGGGCCTGGTACCGCGCGGGCGAGCAGCTGCATCTTGCCTGTGCGGGAGGCACGCCGCAGGCATGGCCGCGCTTTATCGGCGAGGACGACCTTCCGCAGACCTGTGCGACGCTGGGCTGGCATGCCCGCCCGACCGGCCGCGGCGAAGGCGTGCTCGGCTGGCTGCTGACGGGGGCCGAACACGCCGATGACCCCGCATTCGTGGAATTCGCCCGCCATATCGCCGGAGAAGCGCAGGCCGAGGCGCTCGCACGCGCACAGAACGTGCAGCGCGTGCTGTACGACATCACCTATCTCTCCAGTTCGATCAGCGACCGCGCGGCGTTCCTGCATGCGGTTCACACGCGCCTCGGCGCGCTGATCGACGCCGAAAACTTCTACCTCGCGCTGTATGACCCGGCGACGAGCATGGTGACGTATCCGTACTACGTCGACGTGATCGACACGGACGCCGTCGATCCCGGCCACATGGACCGCGTCGATCCCGAACGGCTTTCTCTGACGGGTTACGTCATCACGACCGGCCAGCCGCTGCTGATCGGCGGTGATGGTATTGCCGCCGCCGAGGCCGCCGGCCACTTCCGCTGCGTCGGCCAGCGCCCCGAATTCTGGATGGGCGCGCCGCTCAAGAACGCGTCGGACCAGGTGATCGGCATGGTGGCGATGCAGGTCTACGACGTTTCGCGCATCTACACCGCCGAAGACCGGGCGCTCTTTCTGGTTGTGGCGCGCCACGTGGCGATGGCGCTCGACCGTATCCTGCATCGCGTCGATCTCGAACAGCAGGTCGCGCTGCGCACCGCCGAACTCTCGAAGCTGAACGACACACTGCGGCTCGAAATCGCCGAGCGCAAGCGCGCGGAACATCTGCAGGCAGCGCTCTTCGAGATCACCGAACTGTCGAGCCAGTCCGTCGAAATCGGCGAATTCTTCCGCAGCCTGCACGAGATCGTCGGCGGCCTGCTGTACGCGCACAACTTCTACGTCGCACTCTACGATTCGTTTACTGGCGAAGTCGTGTTCCCGTATTACGTCGACGAGAAAGTGCGCGAGCGGCCCGCGCCCCGTAGCGGCAAACGCGGCTTCACCGAATATCTGATCCGTCGGGCCGCGCCGTGCCTGATCGACCGCGACGAAGCGATCCGGCTCGTCGAGCGCGGCGAAGTCCAGAACGAAGACATCCGGCTGCAATCGTGGCTCGGCATCCCGCTTTTCGATCGCGACATGGTGTGCGGCGTACTCGTCGTGCAAAGCTATACGACGCGCGTGCGTTACGACGCGCACGATCAGGAAGTGCTGACATTCGTGTCGCGCCACATCGACACCGCGCTCGCGCGCCGCCGTGCGGCGGCCGCGCAGCAGGCCGCGAATCTCGAACTGGAGGCGCGCGTGCACGAGCGCACGCGCGAACTCGACGACGCCAATGCGCGGCTTTTGCACGAAAACTTTCACGACGCGCTGACCGGCCTGCCGAACCGCGCGCATCTGCGTCAGCGGCTCGAAAGCGCATGGCATGCGCACTGCACGGAAGGCGCAGCGCTATCGGTGCTGTTTATCGACCTCGACCGCTTCAAGGTCGTCAACGACAGCCTCGGTCACCATTTCGGGGACGAACTGCTGGTTCAGGTCGCTGGACGGCTGCGCGGCTGCATGCGCCACGACGACCTGCTCGCGCGCCTCGGCGGTGACGAATTCGCCGTGATGGTGCCGGGCGCGCCGCTGCAGGTGGTGCTCGCGATGGCCGAAAGGATCCTCGCCGCTTTCGACGAACCGTTCAACATCGGCGAACACGTGGTGTTTTCGACCTGCAGCGTCGGCATCGTGGATGCGGACAGCCATTTCCATTCGGCGCCGGCCGATCTGCTGCGCGACGCCGATACAGCGATGTATCGCGTGAAGAATCGCGGCCGCGACAGCTTCGCGGTGTTTAACCAGGAGCTGCGCCGCGAGCTGTCCGATCAGATCGAAACGGAAGGCGCGCTGCGCCAGGCGCTCAATCGCGACGACGAACTGCTGCCGTATTTCCAGCCCATCGTCGATGTGAAGACGGGTCAACTCGTCGCGCTCGAAGCGCTGGTGCGCTGGCGTCAGCCGGGCGGCGACGTCTGGGCGCCGGGGCGCTTCCTGCCGGCCGTCGAAGGGCTGAAGCTGCTCGGACGCCTCGACATGTACATGCTCACGCGCGTCGCGGCAATCCTCGCCGAGGCCGATCACGCGGACTGGCCGCCCGTGCATGTGAACCTGTCGAGCTACAGCATCACGCGCCCGGAATTCGCCGACGAGGTGCTCGAACTGTTACGCCGCCACGATGTGCACCCCTCGCGCATCTCGCTGGAGCTGACGGAAAGCGCGCTGATCGCCGAGCCGGAACTCGCGCGCACGACGATGCAAAGACTCGCGAAAAATGGCATGTCGGTGGTGCTGGACGACTTCGGCACGGGGTTTTCGTCGCTGAGCTATGTGCATCAATACCATTTCAGCGGCCTGAAAATCGACAAGTCGTTCGTGCTCGAACTCACGTCGAGCGCGCGCAGCCGCGCGATCGTCCGCGCCATCGTGCGGATGGCCGAATCCCTGGAACTCGGAGTGGTCGCGGAAGGCGTCGAAGACGAAGCGACGCTCGCGGTACTGCGCGGCATCGGCGCATCGCAGGTGCAGGGCTATCATCTTGCGCGGCCGATGTCGCTGGAAAACCTGATGCGCTCCTCGCTCGCGCCAGGCAGGCGCACCGTGGAGCAATAGCAGGCCGCCGGGCGAGCGCCGCATCCAGCGGCCGCCCCGGCCCACGACGCGTGCCTAGCAGCCCTGGCCGCTTGCCATCTTGCTCATTGCTTCTTTCATTTCTTCAGGCGTGACGTCGCGCTGATGCGTCGCGACTGACCAGCGGTGTCCGAACGGGTCCTGCAACTGACCGTAGCGGTCGCCCCAGAACATGTCGGCCGCGGGCATCGTGACCGTCGCGCCGGCTGCCGCAGCCTGCTGCATGACGGCGTCGGTATCCTCGACGTACAGGTGGATCGTCACCGGCGTGCCTTTCAGCGTTTTCGGCCCGACCATGTGATAGTCCGGTGCTTCGTCGACGAGCATGATCGCCGCGTCGCCAATCCGCAGGGTCGCGTGCATCAGCTTGCCGTCCGGCCCGGGCAGCCGAACCAGTTCGACGGCATTGAACGCTTTCTTGTAGAACTCGATGGCCTCAATTGCGCCCGCACAGATCAGATGCGGGGTAATCGAATGCATCCCCTCCGGAACGGGTTTGACGGGGGTGGTCATAGTGGCGGCTCCTTCCATGAGTTGGTGTGAGGAGGCCGTGAACGCCGTGCCTCCTTCTCCACGACGGGCGGCCGATCCGCAAATCGACACCGCCCAGGATTTTTTTTGACCACCCGTGCGTCTGTCCGTTCGATCTCGAGGATCGACGTCAGTCGTTCACCATCGTGCCCCCGCCGTAAGGCAGATCGACTGACGGATTCGCATGCCGCTGGCGATGCGCGCTGCGCATCGGCTTCAGCACGAAGAGCGCGAGAAGCGCCGACAGCGCGGCCATGCCCGAGGCCAGCATGAACACGGCGTGCCAGCTACCGGTCGCCGCCGTGATCACGCTGCTGAACGGCACGAGCAACGCGGCCGTGCCTTTCGCGGTGTACAGCAGGCCGGCGTTGGTTGCCGCGAACTTCGGGCCATAGGTGTCGCCGCAGGTCGCCGGGAAGAGGCTGTAGATCTCGCCCCACGCGAAAAACACGATGCCGGTCAGCACAACGAACGCGACTGGGCTATGTCCATACTTCGACAGCAGCAGAATGCCGACCGCCTCCGTCGCGAAGGCGATGAACATCGTGTTCTCGCGGCCGATCCGGTCGGATATCCAGCCGAAGAACGGGCGCGTCAGGCCGTTCAGCACGCGGTCGATGGTCAGCGCGAACGTGAGCGCGGGTAACGTCAGCCCCAGGAGCGAGACGGGCGTGTCCTGCAGGCCGAAGTCTTTCGCAATCGGGCCGAGCTGCGCGGTGGCCATCAGGCCGCCCGCGGCCATCATCACGAACATCAGATACATGACCCAGAAGATCGGCGAGCTGATCACCTGACGCGGGCTTGCGTTGTAGACGACGCGCTTGAGCGTGCTTTTCGCCGATTCGAGCAGGCTTGCCGGCGGCGCGAAGAGTGCGAGACCCAGCAGGAACACCACGAGCCCCTGGCCCAGGCCGAACCACAGAAACGTCTGCTCGTAGCCGCTCGACTTGATCATGTGCGCAATCGGCACAACCGTGGCCGCCGACCCCGCGCCGAAGCCGGCTGCGGTAATCCCGGCGGCGAGCCCGCGGCGGTTCGGAAACCACTTGAGCGCGTTGCCCACGCATGTGCCATACACTGCGCCCGCGCCCACACCGCCGATCGCCGCCGCGAGATACAGGAGCGGCAACGACGACGCCACCGAGTTCAACGCCCACGCCACCGCGCACAGGAGGCCACCGCCGACCACCACCGGACGGGGACCGTACTTGTCGACGAGATAGCCCTCCACTGGCACGAGCCAGGTTTCCGTCACCACGAAAATCGTGAACGCGACCTGAATGGCCGCCCGTCCCCACTGATATTTCTCGTTGATCGGGTTCACGAACAGGGTCCAGCCGTACTGCATGTTGGCGATCATCGCCATGCAGATCACACCGAATACGAGTTGCACCCACGGTGACGCCAGCCGCGACGTCCTTTCCTGGTGATTCACTCCCATGACTGTCTCCTGAATACCTGCGTTGTGTTTGCGGGCCATACGGTGACCCGAACGGTTTCGCCGAAGTCGCCCGTCCCTGTACTTCCTGCGAGCGATCTAGCATACACAGTATGTGATATATCAAGTAAGTCAAGCGAAAGAAATGACGGGGTTTTCACCAGGTCGTATGCTGCAAGACAGCAAATTGAAAGCAGGCGGGGCCTTCCGGGCAGACAGGCAAAAAAAAGCCCGCGAGCATGGCTGGCGGGCCGAGGCATGAAGCGAGACAAGGCGGTCCGCGTCATGTCTCCTCGTTATAGATGAAAGTTATTCGTAATGTAAAGTTTTTTCTCTGTATGGTTTGATGGCCGGAAGCTGGCTCAGGATGGCAGCACCCAAACCCGTTCGAAAAAATCGAACGTTTGCGTCAGAACCGTCGCATGGCAAACCCGGTGCCGGAGACCACAATGTCTTCACACCCTCCTCCTTCAAGGAAAACATCATGACCCGATTCACTGGCAAGACCGTACTCGTCACCGGCGGCAACAGCGGCATGGGCCTCGTCACTGCGCAGGCGTTCGCAGTCGAAGGCGCGCGCGTCGTCATCACTGGTCGCGATGCGGCCTCGCTCGAAGCCGCGCAGGCAACGCTCGGCGCAGGCGCAATTGCAATCCGCAACGACGCAGGTTCGGTTGCCGCCGCACAGGAACTCGCGGCGCGCATCAAGTCCGAAAACATCACGCTCGATGCAGTGTTCATCAACGCCGGGATTGCCCGCTTCGCACCGCTTTCAGATGTCGCCGAGTCGATGTGGGACCAGACGTTCGACGTCAACGTCAAAGGCCCCTTCTTCCAGATTCAGGCGCTTACGCCGTATCTGAACAACGGCGCTTCGATCGTCCTGAACGGTTCGATCAACGCGCACATCGGCATGCCCGCATCGTCGGTGTATGCGGCCAGCAAGGCTGCGCTCATTTCGCTCGCGAAGACGCTTTCGGCGGAACTGCTGCCGCGCGGCGTACGGGTGAACGTGGTCAGCCCGGGCCCGATCGAGACGCCGCTTTACGGCAAGCTCGGTTTCGACGCGCAAACGCTCGCCAGCACGGCGGAGCAGATCAAGAGCCAGGTGCCGCTCGGCCGCTTCGGCAAGTCAGAGGAAATCGCCGCGACGGTTCTGCATCTCGCGTCGAGCGAATCCGGGTTCATCGTCGGCACGGAAATCGTGATCGATGGCGGCATGAGCCAGCTGTGATCCCGGTGTGAAACTGCAGAAGGGCCGGCCATGACGGCCGGCTCGTGATGCAGCGGCGGCGCTAGGTCCGCACGAATTCCGCGCGTCGCCCGTTGTCGGCACGCGGCAGGTCGAGCGTGAAGGTGGTGCCGTTTGTTTCGTCGGACTGCACCGTCACCGCGCCGCCGTGCATCTGTACGATCTGCTGCACGATATGCAACCCAAGGCCAAGCCCTTCGCGTTGCCGCCCTGCGATGCTGCTCGCGCTGAACGCCTTGAAGAGCGTCGGCATCACGTCCGGCGGAATCAAACCCGCATTGGCGACACGCAGCAGCACGCGATCTTCCGCATCGCCATCCACTTCGACCGTGATCGTGCCGTCCTTCCTGCCGTGATGCAGCGCGTTGCTGACGAGATTCGACATCGCCTGACACATGAGATCCGCGTCCCAGTTACCGGATGAATTGCCGCGATGAGAGAACGCGATACGCTCACCGTTGCCGCGCGTAGCGAATTCGTCGAGCACGGTTCTGCACAATGCGGACAGTTCGACCGTGGCCGGCTGCAGCTGTAAGCGACCGCCCTGCAGGCGCGCGAGATTCAGCAGCTGGTCGACCATGCGCGCCATGCGCATCGAACTGTTGCGGATACGGTTTGCAACGGTCGTGATGCCGTTATCGGTCGACGTGTGCGTCAGGAATTCGGCCGACGTCAGCACCGCCGAGAGCGGCGTGCGCAGGTCGTGACTGAGCACCGCCATCAGCATTTCATTCGCTTCGAGCATCTGGCGCGTGGTGTCGAGCTGCGCTGCAAGCTGCCGCTTCTGCTGCTCCAGCTGCACGAAGATATCGACCTTCGATTGCAGGATGCGCGGATCGAACGGCTTGTAGAGAAAGTCGACCGCGCCCGCTTCATAGCCCTGGAACGTGCGCGAGGCGTCCTGTGCCGTTGCGGTCAGGAAAATGATCGGCACGTGCGACGTGCGCGGGCTGCCGCGCATCAGCGAAGCCAGTTCGAAGCCGTTCATGCCAGGCATGTTGACGTCGAGAATGGCGAGCGCGACCTCGTGTTTGAGCAGCAGGTCGAGCGCGGCCGTGCCGGAGGCCGCCACCAGCAGCGCCACGCCCGGGCGCGCCAGCAGCGCTTCGAGCGCCGTGATGTTGTGGACGATGTCGTCGACGATCAGGATATTTACCGGTGATTGCGCCATGGCATCATCATTGGGGTGGCAGTTGCGGCCAGGCGGCGAGCCGCCCGGCCATCGTGTTGGGATCCAGTACTTCGTTCACCGCGCCGCTCTGGATGGCGGCTTGCGGCATTTCCGGCGAGGTCGCCGTTTCCGGCGACTGCGCCCACGTTTCGCCGCCGGCGGCGCGCACGGCGGCGAAACCGCGCGTACCGTCGTCGTTGGCGCCCGACAGCAGGATCGCCAGCATGCGCTCACGATAAACCCATGCTGCCGATTCCATCAGCACATCGATCGAAGGACGCGAAAACCGCACGGCCGCCCCGACCGAGAGCGCCACCGTGCCGTCGTCCTCCACCAGCGTGTGATAGCCCGGCGGCGCGACATACACCTGGCCCGGCGCGATACGCTCGCCCGCGTCGGGTTCGATCACCGGCAGCGCGCAGCGCCCGGTGAGCGCCTGCAACAGATAGCTGGGCGTTGCGGGCGGCAGATGCGTCACCACCAGCACCGCAGCCGCGAAACGCGCGGGCAGCGCGGGCAGCAGCACGTTCAGCGCCTCGATGCCGCCCGCCGAGGCGCCAATCACGACGACATCGAACGTGCGGGCCGGCGCCTTGTGCGCCTCCGTTTGCTCCAGTCGCCGCTTCGACAATAGTCGGTTCGCAACCATGCTAGCGCTTCTGATAGATGCGCTCGCGCGCACGGAAATCGTCGAACGCCTCGTGACGGCTCGAAAACCGCAGGCTTTCCTTGCTGCCGAGCCCGAGGAAACCGCGCCGCACCAGCGCCGATTCGAACAGACCGAGCGCGCGGTTCTGCAGCGGGCGGTCGAAATAGATCAGCACGTTGCGGCACGACACGAGATGCGCTTCGAGAAAGACCTCATCGGTAGCAAGACTGTGGTCGGCGAACACGACACGCTCTTTCAGCGAACCGGAAAACCGCGCGCCGCCGTAAGCCGCATGGTAATAGTCCGACAACGAGCGGCGCCCGCCGGACGCGATGTAATTCTGCGTGAAGCCCGCGATGCGCTCGAGCGCATAGATGCCCGCTTCGGCGCGCGCAAGGGCATCCGGACTGATGTCGGTCGCGTAGAACAGTGTGCGCTCGGCAAGCCCTTCTTCCTCGAACAGAATCTTGAGCGACCATAGTTCTTCGCCCGTGCTGCATCCGGCTACCCAGACCTTGATCGAAGGATAGGTCTTCAGCAACGGCAGCACATGCTCGCGCAACGCGAGGAAATACGACGGATCGCGAAACATCTCGCTCACCTGAACCGTCAGGTACTGGAAGAGGCGCGAGAAATCGTCCGGGTCCTGAATAATGCGGTCCTGCAACTGCGAAAGCGTCACGAGGCCGAATTCCTCCAGCGCCTGCGAAAGACGACGCCGCAGCGACGACATCGCGTAGTGCCGGAAATCGTGCTGATACTTCAGATAGACCGCTTCCAGCAGCAGCTTGAGTTCGATGTCGAAATCGCTCATGCGCTGCGGCTCTGCATCGTCGGCGGGTTCGATCATGGTGTGACGCATGTCCTTTTCGTCTAGCGCTGCCGCAACCACACGCGGCACAGTGATACCAGTTTATCCACGTCGATCGGCTTCGAGATGTAGTCGTCAGCGCCTGCTTCGAGACAGCGCACGCGATCGTTCGCCATTGCCTTCGCGGTCAGCGCAATCACCGGCAACTGCGCAAAGCGCGGATTGCGGCGGATTTCGGCCATCGCGGTCAGTCCGTCCATCTCCGGCATCATGATGTCCATCAGCACGAGGTCGACGGTCGGTCCGTTTTCGAGCGCGTCGAGCGCTTCGCGACCGTTGCGCGCGATCTGCAATTTCGCGCCGAGCGGTTCGAGCACGTGCGACAGCGCGAAAATATTGCGCACGTCGTCTTCGGCGAGCAGGATCGTGCGGCCTTCGAAGGCATTGTCGCGCTGACGCACCGTGCGCAGCATGCGCTGCTGTTCCGGCGCAAGCGACGATTCGACGCTATGCAGGAACAGCGTGACTTCGTCGAGCAGCCGTTCCGGCGACTTCGCACCCTTGATGATGATCGACTTCGAATAGCGGCGCAGGCGCTGTTCTTCGTCGTCGGAGAGCATCCGGCCTGTGTAGACGATCACGGGTAGCGACAGATGCGCCGGGTCGGCGGCGAGGCGCTCAAGCAGATCGTAGCCCGTGCCATCGGGTAACGCGAGGTCGGTCACGACGCAGTCGAACGCGCCCTTCTCCAGCTGTTCGAATGCCCCGGCGAGCGTCGCGACCGCGACGATCTCGGTGCTGTCGCCGAGCAGCAGCGCGCGGATGCTTTCGCGCATCGCGGCGTCGTCCTCGATCACGAGCACGCGTTTGACCCGCTGCTGCAGGCGCGCTTCGAGACGGCGGATCGCCGCTTCGAGCGTGCTGCGCGCGGTCGGCTTGAGCGTGTAGCCGATTGCCCCGAGATGCAGCGCCTTGTCCGCGTGATCCGTGGCGGAGACGATATGAATCGGGATGTGACGCGTCAGCGGATCGTTCTTCAGCCACTCGAGCACGGTCAGGCCGGAACGGTCCGGCAAACCGACGTCGAGCAGCACCGCCGCCGGACGCATGTCTTTCACGAGTGCGAGGCCCGCGCTCGCGCTCGTGGCGTGCAGGAAATCGAAATCGAGTTCGTGCGTGAGGTCACGCAGGATCCCGGCGAACGCGACATCGTCCTCGATCGCGAGAATCGTACGGTTGCCGCGTGTGCGGTTGTCACGGTCGTCGGGAATGGCGCTGGCACCTTCCTGCGCGCTGCTTTCCTGCTCGCGGGCGCTACCGGCCGATGTGGACCCTGCTGCAAGCCGCTGGGCCGCGACCGGCGCCGGCGCCGACATGTTCTGTGCACCTTGCCCGGAAGCCTCTGCAGCGTCGGGCGCAGCGCCAACCGATGCATCGACCGGCAGCCACAGCGTGAACACGCTGCCCTTGCCCGGTTCGCTCACCACGCTGATGCGTCCGCCCAGAAGCCGCGCGAATTCGCGCGAAATCGAGAGTCCAAGCCCGCTGCCGCCGTATTGGCGGCTGGTCGAACCGTCGGCCTGCTGGAACGCCTCGAAGATCATCTGAAGCTTGTCGGCGGCGATGCCGATGCCTGAATCGCGCACGTCGAAACGCAGCGCGTCGTCGTCCGTGGGCGAAACGGTCAATGACACTTCGCCGTCTGCGGTGAACTTCAGCGCGTTCGACAGCAGGTTGCGCAGGACCTGCACGACGCGCTGGTTGTCGCTTGTGATCGTGTCGGGCACGCCCGGCGTGCGGTCGAACGTCAGTTTCAGATGCTTGCCCGCCGCCACGGGATCGAATGTTTCGCGCAACGATTGCAGCGTGGCGTCGATCGAAACGGGTTCGAGCGCGACCTGGACCTGGCCCGCCTCGACCTTCGAAAGATCGAGGATGTCGTTGATGAGCGCAAGCAGGTCGCTGTTCGACGCGTGGATCGTTTCCGCGTAGCGCACCTGCTCCTCGCTCAGATTGCCCGCGCGGTTCTGCTGCAGCAGCTTCGCGAGAATCAGCGAACTGTTCAGCGGCGTACGCAGTTCGTGCGACATGTTCGCGAGAAACTCGGACTTGTAGCGGCTCGACTGTTCGAGGCGCGCCGCGTTGGTTTCGAGTTCCTCCTGCGCGCGTAACAGGTCCGATTTCTGGCGTTCCAGCCGCTGTGCGTACTCTTCGAGCTGCACGTTGGTCTGCTCGAGCTCCGCCTGCTGCGCTTCGAGACGCGACTGCGATTCCATCAGCGCACGGCCGCGTTCCTCGAGCCCTTCGTTCGATACGCGCAGCTCTTCCTGCTGCACCTGCAGTTCTTCGTTGAGTTGTTGCGTTTCCGCGAGCGCATCCTGCAGGCGCTCGCGATACAGCGCCGCCTCGATGAAGTCGCCCATGCCGCCCGCGATCAGTTCGAGAAATTCGAGGTCGCGCGGCGTAAGCGCACGCATGAAACCGAGTTCGACGACACCGTTCACCTGTCCGTCGTTCTCGATCGGCGACATCACGAGATGCTTCGGCGGGCTCATGCCGAGGCCCGACACCACCTTGACGTAGTGATCGGGCACGTCCTGCAACTGGATCACGCGACGCGAAGCGGCCGCCTGACCCACGAGGCTTTCGGCGTCCTGAAACGCGAGCGCGCCCTGCTCGCTTTCACGGCTGAAACCGTACGTCGCGACCCGACGCAACACGGCGTCGCGCCTGTCGCGGATATACAGCGCCCCAATCGAAGCGCCGAGATACGCCGCGAGAAAATCGAGCATCGCGCTGCCGACCGCCGCCGGGCTCACCTGGCCGATCACCTTTTCGGCGAGCAGACGCTGGCCCGAACGCAGCCACACCTGATGCTGCAACACTTCCGTCTGTTCGGCCTGACGCTGCAGCGCACCATCATAGGTACCCGACAGATTGAGCAGCTCGCGCCGCCCGAGCCACGCGAGGAGCGCGCTTACCAGCAGGCTGAAAACGAGGAATCCGCCGACCACCCACAGCGTCAGATTGCGCGCTGCGGCAGAGCGCTCCTGCCGAAGCCGCTCTTCGATATCGAGAAAAAGGCCGAACTGGCGACGCGTTTCGTCGAACTCGATCTTGCCGCGGCCGCTCGCCACGACGCTGGTGTAGTCCTGATGCCGGCGGCGCAGATCGATGGTGGCGTCCGCGTATTGTTCCCAGCGTGCCTGGATCGCCTGAATGCGTTTGAGGCGCTCGACCTGCGGCGGGTTATCCGCGACCAGCCCTTCCAGCGAAGCGATCTGCGACTCAAAACGCGGCCGGCCGAGTTCATAGGGCGCGAGAAACGTTTCGTCGCCGGTGATCAGGAAGCCGCGCATGCCGCTTTCGCGATCGACGGCAAGCCGCAGCATCTCGTTGGCGTCGCCAATCACACGCTCGGAGTGCTCGACCCAGCTCATCACCGAAACCAGATACACGATCAACGAGACGAACACGGCAGCGGTCAGCAGACCCATGCCAAGGGGCAACGCGATGTTGCGGCGGATGATGCGGCGAAAACTGTTCTGGTCGACGGCAGCGTGAGCGGTCATTTTTTCTGTCTTCGTCCGGGCTGGCGGTTTCAATCGGAAATTTCGACCCGAAAATCGGGCGATTTACCGCGTTTTTCAAGCCATCGCGAGGGGATTTTGCGATCGCTCCGTATCATACAAAAAGTACGAGGGTTCGGGCGAGCGGCACCGCACGACGCGATCCACCCCAGGGTTTCCATCCACACATTTCATGCGGTTTTATGCCGATAACGTGGGGAGGCAGGGTTCTTCAGTCCGTCGTCCCAAAAGGCACACGAGGTTGCCGCAATGCACACACTCAGCTTCCGCAAGAAACTCTGGTTACCCCTCGTCGTCAGTCTGGTCGCACTGCTTCTCGTCTCGGTGGCCGCCGCCTGGCAGTCGCGGCAGACCCGCATCGAGGAGCGCAAGAACGATCTCGTCAACGTCGCGCATATTGGTCTGAGCATTGTCACCGAGTACGCCGCGCTCGCGAAAAGCGGCAAGCTCACCGAGGAAGAAGCACGCAAACAGGCACTCGATCGCCTGCGTGACGTGCGTTACGGCGAAGACGGCTACTACCTCGTGATCGATTCGGGCCCGCGCATGGTGATGCATCCGATCAAGCCGGCCACCAACGGCAAGGACCTGCGCAACACCGCCGATGCCGACGGCCGTCACCACTATGTGACGTTCGCGACGGTCGCGCAGCAGCCCGAAGGCGGCTTTGTCGATTATGTGTTCACACGTCCGAATGCGAAAGACGGGGCAGCGGTCGACAAGATCGGTTACGTGGTGCGCTACGCGCCGTGGGACTGGATCATCGCGACGGGTGCCTACGTCGACGATATCGACGCCGCGCTCGTCCGCTCCCTGTGGTTTGCGGCTGGCGTGTTCGTCGTGCTGGCGATACTGCTCTCGACTTTCGTCGCGTTTACGAATCGCAGCATCCAGCGCACGATCGGCGGCGATCCGGCGGGCGCCGCGCACGTCGCCGACCTGATCGCGGCAGGCGATCTGACCGTCGACATCCAGACCCGCAGCGACGACACCGCGAGCCTGATGCTCGCGATGCGCAGCATGCGCGATGCGCTCGCGCGCACGATCAGCCAGATTCGCGATTCCGCCGACCAGGTTGCGACCGCCTCGCGCGAAATCGCCATGGGCAATGCGGATCTATCCGCGCGCACCGAGAACCAGGCCGCATCGCTCGAAGAAACGGCGTCGAGCATGGAGGAAATCACCTCGATGCTGCGCCAGACCGCCGACCATGCAGGCACGGCGAGCCAGCTCGCGAGCGGCGCGGTGCAGATCGCCGGGCGCGGCGAGACGATGGTGATGGAGGTTGTCACCGCGATGCGCGACATCTCGGAAGAATCGCGCAAGATGGAAGATATCGTCGGTGTGATCGAGAGCATCGCGTTCCAGACGAACATTCTCGCGCTCAATGCCGCGGTCGAAGCCGCGCGTGCGGGGGAAGAAGGACGCGGCTTCGCGGTGGTGGCGGGGGAAGTGCGCACGCTTGCGCAGCGCAGCGCGACGGCGGCCAAGGAAATCCGCTCGCTGATCCAGAGCGCAGTCGGCAAGGTGGGCACAGGTGCCGCGCTTGTCGAACGCACCGGTGAGACGATCCAGGAGACGCGCACGGCGATTGCGCGGGTTACGTCCGTCGTGCAGGAAATCGCGGCGGCAGCGGCGCAGCAGAGCATGGGCGTCGAGCAGGTCAACACCGCCGTCGCGCAGATGGATACGATGACGCAGCAAAATGCAGCGCTCGTCGAGGAAGCCGCAGCGGCCGCGCAGTCGCTCGAGGAACAGGCGCGGCAACTGCAGGCAGTCATCGTGCGTTTTCGCACCGGCCATGCCGATGCAGGTGATGGCTGGCACGACATGCAGGCCACCGGCGCAACATCGAAACCCGCGCATCGCGGCGCGAATGCTGCCCACCTGCGCGCACCGGCCTAGGTCACAAGGTTTGCATGGATGCGGTGCGCAATGGCTGACTGGCTATATGCAGGCCGGTCAGCCATAGAGCCCTACCGTGATGCCGGATGATCCTTGCTGCGCAGCGTAGCAGGCACGCCATAAAGCAGGATTAGCGCGCATACGAGGCTCATTGCACCGATCACATACAGGGCCGGTGTCGTGCTGCCGGTCAGGTCCTTGATGCGCCCCACCATCACGGGGCTCACGATGCCGCCGAGTTGCCCGAGCGTGTTGATGAGCGCGATGCCGCCGGCCGCGCCGGCGCCTGTCAGCAGCTTCGGCGGAAGCGCCCAGAATGCGGGAATCGACGCCACCACGCCTGCGCCCATCACGCCGAGCGCAACGATCAGCCAGGTCGTCTGTTTGTCGAAGTATCCGGCAGCGAAAAACCCGAGCGCGGCCATCACCATCAAACCGCAGACAAACTTGCGCCGCTCGCCCGTCGCATCCGACATCCGCCCGACGACGACCATGCAGATCGCGCCGCACACGTACGGCACAGCAGTCAGCAACCCGATGACCGTCGGATTCTGCGTACCGGCGGCATGGATCAGATGCGGCCCCCAGAAGTTCAGCCCATACGACGCGACCTGAATCAGGAAATAGACCAACCCCAGCATCAGGAAACCCGGCGTTCTGAGCGCGCTACCGAGCGAATGACCGCCCGGGTGGCGCGGTTGCTGCTGCGCGATACGCGCAGCGAGGTACTGCTTTTCGGCGCTGGAGAGCCAGGGCGCGTCTTCGATACGATCCTTCAGCACCTTGAGCACGAGCACGCCCAGCAGCACGCATGGCAGGCCCCCCAGCAGAAACAGCCAGTGCCAGCCGGGCATGCCCCACGTGCCGCTCAGGTGCGCAAGCACGAGCCCTGATAGCGGCGCGCCGACCAGCCCCGAAAACGCCGACGCGAGAAACAGCAGCGACGTGATGCGTCCGCGATAGCTCGCCGGAAACCACAGTGTCAGGTAATACAGCACGCCAGGCGCGAAGCCCGCTTCCATCGCACCGATGAGAAAACGCAGCCCGTAGAACTGCCACTCGGTGTGGACGAACACCATCGCCGCTGTCGCGAGTCCCCACGAAATCATGATGCGCGCGATCCAGCGCCGCGCGCCGACCTTGTACAGCAACATGTTGCCCGGCACTTCGAAGAGCACGTAGCCGATCACGAAGAGACTCGCACCGAGACCATACGCGGTGTCGGTGAAGCCAAGATCGTGCTGCAACTGGAACTTCGCGAAGCTGATGTTGATCCGGTCAAAAAACGCAAACAGGTAGCAGATCATGATCAACGGCATCAGCCGCAAGGCGACCTTGCGGATGATCGCGTTCGTTCCCTGCCCGGTTTCCGGGATCTGCCCGGCTTCGTAGTTCAACGGATTGCCTGATGCGCCCAGATCGCTCATGTCTGTCTCCTGTACAACGTGGCTGTTGTGCCGGACTTACGCGTGCGCGGTCCGGTCGTTTGTAGATGGAAAAGTGGGGATTGCGTTAGACGATGCTGCGAACGTAGTCCGGCACGGGATGCACGTCGCAGTTGCGGCCGGCTTTCGCGAGTTGGCCCGGCACTTCGTGACCGAGCAGCGCGGGCAACGCACGCGACAGTTCCAGCAGCTTCACGAGATCGATGCCCGTCGGAATGCCCATCTCGTCACACAGGTTGACGAGGTCTTCCGTACAGATGTTGCCCGACGCGCCCGGCGCAAATGGACAGCCGCCCAGACCGCCAAGCGCCGCGTCGAAGCGGCGTGCGCCGGCTTCATACGCGGCCAGCACGTTCGCGAGACCGAGGCCGCGCGTGTTGTGAAAGTGCAGCGTCAACGCGTCGGGTCCGAGACGTTCGAGCGCGCGCCCAACGATGCGTGCCACCTGACGCGGATTGGCCATGCCAGTCGTGTCCGCAAGCGTGATGCCCTGCAGCCCGAGTTCGAGATACGTATCGACGATCGCCATCACGCGGTCTTCGTCGATCGCGCCTTCGAACGGACAGCCGAACGCGGTCGCCACCGTGCCGTTCAGTGACACATGCGAACCCCTGACGAGGCTCACGATATCGCCGAAGCCGACGAGCGACTGCTCGCAGCTCATGCGCATGTTCGCCCGGTTGTGCGTCTGGCTTGCGGACATCACGAGGTTCAGTTCGTCGGCAAGTGCGGCGACCGCGCGCTCCGCACCCTTCACGTTCGGCACCAGCGCAACGTAGATCACATCGCGATTGCGCCTGATGCCATGAAACACCGCGTCGCCGTCGCGCAATGCGGGAATCGCTTTGGGCGACACGAACGAGCCCGCTTCGATACGGGAAAATCCTGCGCCCGAAAGCTGGTCGATCAGCGCGATCTTGTCGACGGTGTCAACCCACGTCGGTTCGATCTGCAGCCCGTCGCGCGGCGCGACTTCCTGCACGATCAAGGCGTCCTGCAATACGTTGAATGTGGCGTTCATTGCACGGCTCCCGTGTTGCGCAGCTGTTCGATTTCAAGCGGGCTGAAACCCAGATCCGCGAGCACCGGGTCCGTGTGTTCGCCGAGCGTTGGGCCCTGCCAGTTCACCGCGCCTGGCGTGTCGGACAGCTTCGGCACGATGCCCGGCATCCTGACCGGCGTGCCGTCCGGCAGGCTCGTCTGCAGCAGCATCTCGCGCGCTGCGTAATGCGGGTCCGCGACGATATCGGCAATCGAATAGATGCGGCCGGAGGGCACCTGTGCAGTTTCGAGCGCCGCGAGAATGTCGCTCGTCGAATGACGAGAGGTCCATGCGCTGATCGCCGCGTCGAGCATCGCGCTCTGCGCGACACGGCCGTCGTTGTGCGTGAGCGCCGGGTCGTCGGCGAGATCGTCGCGGTCGATCACCTGCATCAGGCGCCGGAAAATCGGATCGCTGTTGCCGGCGATCACGACGAAGCCGCCATCCTCGCTGCGATACGTGTTCGATGGCGCGATGCCCGGCAGCGCACCGCCGCTGCGTTCGCGCACGTGGCCGAGCAGATCGTATTCGGGCACGAGGCTTTCCATCAGGTTGAACACGCTCTCCACGAGCGAGACGTCGACCACCTGGCCGTCGCCCTGCCCCGTCTTTACGCGCAGCACCGACATCAGCGCGCCGATCACGCCATGCAGCGAAGCGAGCGAATCGCCGAGACTCACGCCGACGCGTGCCGGTGCGCCGTCGACGTCGCCCGTCGTGTAGCGAATGCCGCCCATTGCCTCGCCGATCGCACCAAAGCCCGGCCGGTCACGATACGGGCCGGACTGGCCGTAGCCGGAGATGCGCACCATCGTGAGTTTGGGGTTGATGCCGTGCAGCACGTCCCAGCCGAGGCCAAGCCGTTCGAGCGCGCCGGGGCGCAGGTTTTCGATGACGATATCGGCGTCTGTGGCGAGCCGTTTGACGACGTCGACACCTTCGGCGGACTTCAGGTTCACGCAGATCGACTTCTTGTTGCGCGACTGCAGATACCACCAGAGCGACGTGCCTTCATGGAGCTTGCGCCATTTGCGCAGCGGATCGCCGTCGTTCGGCGCTTCGATCTTGATGACTTCGGCACCGAATTCGGCCAGCATCCTGGCGGCGAACGGCGCGGCGATCAGGGTGCCGATCTCGATGACCCGGATACCCTTCAGAGGTCCACTCATGATGCTGTCTCCCGACTGTGTTTCGTATGGGAGACAGCTTATGGGCGACGCAGCGGCGCCGTCCAACCGCATTCCGGCAACGAGCGTTCGCCAAACGCGAACGCTCGCCTGCCGGAGTGCGTGTGGGCGATCTGGTTCAGGCGGCCGGCGCCCCGCCGGTGCGCGCTTCGACCGTGCTCAGGTGATCGAACAGCAGACGGCTCACGGGTGAAAGCGTGTCAGGATCGCGCACGACGATCAGCAGGCTGCGCGCGGCCCATGCTTCATCGAGCGTCACGGCGGTAAGCCCAAGCGAGCGGCCGATCGCGTTGTACACGTCGAGCGGCAATACACCGACGCCCATGCCCGCCTGCACCATGCGGCACACCGCGTCGAATCCGGGCACGTGAATGCGCAGCCGCAACGGTTTGCCCGCCTGGCGCGCGGCGAGATGCGTGCGCATGTTGATCGAACTCGCGGCATGCAGGCCGACGTGGTCGCTGTCGAGCGTATCGGCAAACGTCACGCTTTCGCGCGTGGCGAGCGGATGATCGTCGCGCATCACGATCACGAGACGGTCGTGACGGTAGTGCGTGGCGTGCAGGCCCCGCGTATCGGCGTCGCCCGAGCAGATGCCGAGATCGACAAGACTGTCGGCCACGCCGCCGATCACACCGCCGCTAGGCCGCTCTTCGAGTTCGATGCGCACGCGTTCGTTACCCGCAAGAAACGCGCGCAGATCTTCGGGCAGGAATTCGACGATCGCCGAAAGGTTCGCCATCATCCGTACGTAGCCGATCACGCCGCTCGCGTGCTCGGCGAGCTCAAGCCCAATGTTCTCGATGTCGCGCAGCACGCGGCGCGCATGATGCAGCAACGTCTCGCCAGCTGCGGTCAGCTCCATGCCGCGCGCCTTTCTCACGAAGAGCGCCGAACCCACCGCATGTTCAAGTTCGAGCAGACGCTTGCTCGCGGCCGACACCGCGATGGCTTCGCGTTCGGCCGCCCGCGTGAGCGTGCGCTCCTCATACACGGCCAGAAAGAGCTGCAGCGTCGTGAGGTCCAGCTTTCTCAGGAGATTTGTCAGGGCCATACCGGGTTGGCGGATCGCTGAAAGCCGCATTTTGACCCGAATCGGCAAGGATCGTCTGTCGCCTGGGGGTCCGGGTTGCTATGCTGGAGCATCGATCGACCGCACAGGAGTCGTTTTTGGCTGCTCACGAGCGTCCCGCCGGGCCCGACAGCGCCGTGCATGTGGTTGCCGCACAGGCGAGCCCCTGCGATGAACTCGTCATCCGCTCGCAGCCTTCGATCGTCGACCGCCCATGCCGCGGCAAGCGCCTTGCGCTTGCCGCGGCGATACTCGGCTCCAGCATGGCGTTTATCGACGGCTCGGTGGTCAACGTCGCGCTGGCGTCGATCCAGAGCGAACTCGGCGCGAGCGTCGCGGCGATTCAATGGGTCGTCAACGCGTATCTGCTGTTTCTCGGTTCGCTCGTGCTGGTCGGCGGGTCGATGGGCGACCGGCTCGGCCGGCGCACCGTCTTTATCGCCGGCATCGTGCTTTTCATGCTGGCCTCGATTGCCTGCGGCCTCGCACCCGGGCCCGGCACGCTGATCGCCGCACGCGCCGTGCAGGGCATCGGCGCGGCGCTCCTCGTACCCGGCAGTCTCTCGATCATCGGCGCCGTGTTCGACGACCATGAACGTGGCCGTGCGATCGGCACGTGGGCGGGCGTGGGCGCGATCACATCGGCCGCCGGCCCGGTGGCGGGCGGCTGGCTCGTCGATGCGTTTTCGTGGCGCGCGATTTTTTTCCTCAACGTGCCGCTTGCGTGTCTGACCGTGGCGCTCGCCCTCATCGCCGTACCCGACAGCCGCAGCGCCGATGCGCCGCGCAAACTCGACTGGGCCGGCGCCCTCACCGCCGCAGCCGGTCTCGGCGCGCTGACGTGGGGCTTGACCGTGGCGTCGTCGCGCGGGTTGTCCAGCGCTTCGGTGCTGGGAGCGATGAGCGCGGGCGTCGTTCTGCTGATCGCGTTCGTCGTGATCGAAATGAGGAGCCGCAATCCGATGATGCCGCTCGACGTGTTCCACTCGCGCGATTTCACCGGCGCGAACGTCGTGACGTTGCTGCTGTATTTCGGCATGAGCGGCATCTTTTTCTATTTGCCGTTCACATTGATACGCGCTCACGCTTTCACCGCCACCGAAGCCGGCGCGGCGATCCTCCCGGTGCCCGTCATTATTGGTGTGCTGTCGCGCGTCACCGGCGGCCTCGCCGACCGCTTCGGTCCGCGCCTGCTGCTGACGGTCGGGCCCGTCATCGCGGGCCTTGGCTTTGCGATGCTCAGCCTGCCGTTCGTGCGGGGCAGTTACTGGAGCGGCTTCTTTCCGGCGCTGGTCGTGATCGGACTCGGCATGACCGTGACCGTCGCGCCCCTGACCACCACGGTGATGGGCGCGGTATCGAAAGAACGTACAGGCGTCGCTTCCGGCATCAATAACGCCGTGGCGCGAGTGGCCGGGCTCTTCGCCATCGCCGTGCTCGGCATTGTGTTCGTGGGGTCTCACAACGCCGCGCTCGCGGTGCGCCTGAAGGCGCTCAACATTCCGGCCGACATCCATCAGGGCGGTCAGCTGCTCGAACCGGAAGCCGACGCGTCCGCGGCCATCAATACGGTTCGCATTCCGCCGCACACGGCGCTCGCCGACGCGCACGACGACGCCATCGACGACGCGTTGCGCGCCGTCGCGCTGGTGTCGGCGCTCTGCGCATTCGCGGGGGCGGCATGCTCGGCGGCGCTGATCCGTGCCCGTCCGGGACGCTCCGATGCGGGCGCGTAAGCATCACCGTGTTGGCGGCCAGACCCGTTGTAATACCGGACATGGCGCGCCAGATTCACCATTCAGTTCATTTTTGATGGGATAATCGTTCCGCTTTCCTATGCATGCACATAAGGGCAAGTGATAATAAATACGACCCATGTCAGGCACGCGCCATTGCGTATTCATCAGACAGCATCAACGAGGTGCCAAGATTCGAGACCAGTCCAATCCGCCTGACACGCCACCTGTACGCAGGCAACCCAAGCAGGCCCGCTCGACCTTCGCGCTCGACGCGATTCTCGAAGCCGTCGCTCGCACGCTGGAAAGCCACGGCAAGGCCGGGTTGACCACGCAGCGCGTTGCCGATACGGCGGGCTTCAGCATCGGCGCGGTCTATCAGTATTTCCCCAACAAGGAAGGTCTCATCGAAGCGCTCGCGCAGCGCGAGCTGGCGCGCCTCACGCGGATGATGGCCGCTACGCTCGAAAAACCCGCGCATTACGGCACGGGTATCAACGCGCGACGGATGATCCGTGTGATCGGCGAGTTCATCGGCGAGCGGCCGCGTCTCTATGGCGTGCTGCGCGCCGAATGGGCCGATGCTCCGCCGCAGTCCGAGCTGGGCATCGGCATGCGCGAATACTTCGCGATGATCTCCAGCTCGCTGCGCAAGGAGAACCCGTACCTGGGCGAGCGCATCGCCACCGACGAAGCGCGCTTTGTGCTGTTTCGCGCGATTTCCGGCGTGATACTCGCGACTGCGCTGGAGCGGCCTGACCTGCTGCGCAGCGTTGCGTTCGAAGACCAGATGGTGCGTCTGATTCTCGGCTTCCTCAATTTCGACATGACGCCGTTCCTGCTGAACGCCGCGCCCGGCAATGCAATCGCGGGCGCGGTCACAGACGCACCGTGTACCGCGCACGATTCCGGGCAGGCCCCCGCAACGGACCCTGCCGCGACCAGCAACTGAGATCCCCGCCCTCGCCACGACGTTTCGGCTCAGCCTGAAACGTCGTCGCCCGCATGCTGCGCATACTGTGAAGACGCACCGGACGTCGTCCGGACGATCCCACAGGAGCGCATCGCATGGCACTGACCTGCTTCATCCGCTATCAGATCGACCCGTTCCAGCGCGACGCATTCAAGGAATACGCCGGGCAATGGGGCCGCATTATTCCGCGTTGCGGCGGCCATCTCATCGGCTACTTCCTTCCGCATGAAGGGACCAACGATATCGCGTGGGGACTGATTGCCTTCGAAAGCCTCGCCGCTTACGAAGCCTACCGGACGCGCCTGAAAACCGATCCCGAATCCGTCGCGAACTTCCGCATGGCGCAGACGAAGCGCTTCATCCTGCGCGAAGAACGCACGTTTACCGAAGTCGTGGACGGGACGTTCTGCATTCCTGCGGTACCCGTTAGCGCCTAACGACGGAACGCATTCAATCGCGACGCTGGCGCGATTCACACGCATTCGACGCTATAGCGACGAATGCGCGCCGGCGTCAGATCGATAGCAGGATTTCTCATTTCAGTTGCGCTCAGGCGGCCTCTACCATGTGCAATCGTCATCACATGGACCCGCTATGTCGACACCGCTCAGCCTTGAACTCGATTCCGTCACGCTCGCGGAACAATACGACCGGCTCGGTACGCGCCAGTTTCATCACGGCCTCGAACTCCTCGATGTGCTCGCGGTGCAGCGGGGCGAGAAGGTGCTCGACATCGGCTGCGGCACCGGCCTCCTGACAGAAGCCGCTGCCGAACGTACCGGCCCGGAAGGCGAAGTGCTGGGCATCGATCCGCTGGCGCTGCGCGTCGAACTCGCGCAAAAGCGCGCGCGAGGGCGCTTCGATGCGCGCATCGGCCGGGCTGAAGCGCTGCACGACGTGCCGGATGCGCACTACGACGTCGTCTATCTCAACAGCGTCATTCACTGGGTGCCCGATCAACTCGCCGCGCTGGCTCACGCGTTTCGCGTGCTGAAGCCGGGCGGTCGCGTCGGCTTCACGACGATGTCGCAGGAAGCGCCTCACGATCTGCATGTCGTGCTACGTGCGTTGCTGGCGCGCGAGCCGCGCTGGCAGGCGGCGCGTGTCGGCGCGCCCCATCAACTCACGCAGGAGCGCGCGGCGCTGCTGCTCGCCGCGGCCGGATTCAACGTGACGTACAACGAAATCCGCGAATTCGACGACGCGTTCGACACGGTCGACGACGTGATCGCCTTTAGCCGCGCCAGTTCGTTCGGCAACTTCCTTTCCGCGCTGGACGAATCCGATACCGCACGCGTGCGCAAACGGCTCGGCGAGGCGCTCGAAGCGAAACGCGGCCCCCGCGGCATCGCGCTGAAACGGCGCATGACGTTCGCCACCGGGCGCAAGCCTGTCGCACAGTAACGCGTGCAGCCGTCCGTCGACACAAGGCACGGAGTACACCATGAGCAATAACAAACGGCAGATCAAACTCGGCGCGTTCCTGATGGAAACAGGTCATCACATCGCGGCCTGGCGACACCCGGACGCACACGCAGGCGGAGGACTCGACTTCGCGCATTACGCCGAAGTGGCGCAGATCGCCGAACGCGCGAAGTTCGACACGATCTTCTTCGCCGACAGCGTCAGCGTGCGCGACACGAACCTCGCATCGCTTTCACGCACCGCACGCGCCGATCATTTCGAACCGTTGACGCTGCTCTCGGCGCTGTCGGTCGTGACCAAAAACATCGGTCTCGTCGCGACCGTCTCCACGACGTTCAACGAACCGTACAACCTGGCACGCAAGTTCGCATCGCTCGACCACCTGAGCGGCGGACGCTCGGGCTGGAATCTCGTCACGTCGAGCACGGAATCGGAAGCGCTCAACTTCAACTTCGAGAAACATCCTGACCATGCGGTGCGCTATGAACGGGCCCGCGAGTTCTACGATGTCGTTGCGGGCCTCTGGGATAGCTGGGAAGACGACGCGTTCCTGCGCGACAAGGCAAGCGGCGTCTATTTCGATCCCGACAAACTGCACGTGCTGAACCATCGCGGCAGGCATTTTCAGGTCCGCGGCCCGCTGAACGTCGCACGTTCGCCGCAGGGCTGGCCGGTCGTCGTGCAGGCTGGCGCATCGGACGCGGGCCGGGAACTCGCGGCGCAAACCGCCGAAGTGATCTTCGTCGCACATCAGACGCTCGAAGAAGCGCAGACGTTCTATCGCGACATCAAGAGCCGGCTGCCGAAATACGGCCGGCACCCCGACCATCTGAAGATCATGCCCGGCATCTTCCCCGTCGTTGGCCGCACGCAGGACGAAGCACGCCGCAAGTTCGACGCGCTACAGGATCTGATCCATCCGACTGTCGGTCTCTCGCTGCTGTCGAACATGTCGGGCGGCGTGGACCTGTCGGCCTGGCCCGTCGATGGTCCGTTGCCGGACCTGCCGGAGACCAACGGCGGCAAGAGCCGGCAACGCCTGCTGTTCGACCTCGCCCGGCGCGAGAACCTGACGATCCGGGATCTGTATCTGCGCATTGCAGGCGCACGCGGACACCAGCAGGTCATCGGCACACCCGAAAGTATCGCGGACCAGTTGCAACAATGGTTCGAGGAAGAAGGCGCGGACGGCTTCAACATCATGTCGCCGTGGCTGCCGGGCGGCCTGTCTGATTTCGCCGAACTCGTGGTGCCGGAATTGCAGCGACGCGGCCTCTTTCGCACTGAATACGAAGGCACTACGTTGCGCGACAATCTGGGGCTGCCGCGCCCGCAAAACCGCTACGTGCAACAGCCACGCGAGGAGGCCGCGGGTTGAGCGACAACTGCTGCGCGAAGGGTGCGCTTCGGGAAACGTATCACCGCCTCGACGAACGCGAGGCGCTGATTGCGCACCTGTTCGGGATTGCGTTTGGCGCCGTCGCGATCGTGAGCCTGGCGATGGCGGTTACTGCATTGATGCGCTGGTTCGTCGAGGGATAGCGCGAGCTTCAGGGCAGATCACGGCTCGCCAAGCTGCTGCGCGAGCGTCTTCGTGAGCGGCGATTCGACGTCGCCGGTGTGTTTCGTGCTGACCGTCTCGATGAGCACGATCCAGCATTCTTCACGCGCGACGGGCTTGTGCAGCACACCACGCGGCACGACGTGCAGCGAGCCCGGCGCGAGGCTCACCGTGCGACCATTTTCGTACTCGATGTCGAGGTTGCCGCGCACGACGTAAAAGAGTTCGTCCTCGCCAGCATGACTGTGCCACGTGAACTCGCCCTGCACCTTCACAACCTTCACATACTGGTCGTTGACCTGCGCGACGACCTGTGGCGACCAGTGTTCATGAATCGCATCGAAGGCCGTTGCAAGATCAACCGTTTCAGCAAACGCACGCATCATTCTCTCCACATTGGAACTATCGAAGCGGCCAGCAGCACACCCAACATTACGTTGAGCACGCGCCACTGCCGCGGCGTTTTCAGTCGCCGCGCGAGCACCCTGCCGGCGGCACACCACAAAGAAAGCGAAGCCAGCGCCGCGATACCGAACGCGGAACCCAGCAGCGCGGCGAGCCACGCGGCGTGACAGTGGCGACGGCCGCGACCAGCAGCAGGGGCACGACGGAACCGGCCAGGATCATGGCGATGCAACCAGTATGGATCGGAATGAGCCAGACTGTAGGGCCGCCATCTGTATTAGTGAAGCCATGTTTACGGATGCACAGCATTAGCAAATATAATGGCTGAATGACCCGAAACCTCGATATCACGCTCGTGCGCACCTTCGTCGCGGCGGCGGACAGCGCCAGCATGACGGTTGCGGCGAACAGCCTGCATCTGACGCAGGGCGCGGTAAGCCAGCAGATTCGCCGTCTCGAAGAAGCACTCGGCGTGCCACTCTTCGAGCGCGAGCGACGCGGCCTGCGCCTGACGCCGGCTGGCGAGCGCATGCTCGGCAAGGCCCGGCGGCTACTCGGCATGAACGACGAAATCTGGCGCGAGATGACCGCGAGCGCGCTGCAGGGACGCGTACGGCTTGGTGTGCCGTACGACCTCGTCGGCAGCACACTGGCCCCCGTGTTCAAGGCCTACACTGAAGCGTGGCCGCAGGTCGAGATATCGCTCGTGTGCGGCTCGTCCCCCGAACTCGTGGATGCGCTTGCCGATGGCGCCGTCGACCTCGCGATCGTCGAAGCGCCCGTGGGCGTGGCGAGCGGCGAGTGTCTGCGGGTCGAGCCGCTCGTGTGGGTGGGCGCGCGCGGCGGCGTCGCGCGTACGAAGCGGCCGTTGCCCGTTTCGATGGTCACCGATACCTGCGCGTTTCGCCCCGTCGTGCTCGACGCGTTGCGCGATCAGGGCGTCGAATGGCGAACCGTGTTCGAGAACGGCAACATCGAGGCGACGACCGCCACCGTGCGCACCGATCTGGCCATTACGGCGTGGCTTGCTTCGACGGTGCCCGCCGATCTCGAGATTCTCGGCGCCGACGCCGCATTGCCCCCACTGCCCAGGTTCGCGATCAATCTTCATCTGCCCGCACACGGCGGCGATGCGACCACACTTGAATTCGCGCGCTTTCTGCGGGCCGAACTGACGCGGCAGCCCAAAGCCGCGTGAGCCGGCATCGCGCGGTATCGGCGCGGAACTTGTGCACGCGCGCCGCTGTCGGTTTGACTGGCGGTGATCCACGGGCCCACAGGTTGCATCCGTGACTGCCGCTGTCTTAAACGTCCACCGGACCACCATGCGCACAATCCTTCTCGCCTTTCTGCTCTTCACGTTTGCGCTCTCTGCGTTCGCTGCAGCGCCACCGTCCGCGGCGCCGGCTGCGGCAGCGAGCGGCGCCACGCCGCTGCGGCTCACGCCCGACGAGGCGCGTCAGGCGCTCGACGTGCTGAACGATCCAAAACGGCGTGGCCAGATCGAGGACACACTGCGCGCCGTGGCCGCGGCTGGCGCGCTCTCCGCGGTACCCGCATCGGCGCCTGCTTCGGCTTCGGCGGCCGCCTCTGGCGCTGCCGCCGCGAGCGGTGTGCCCGCGGCGTTCCAGAGCAATGGGCTCGCTTCGCAACTCGCGCGCCAGGGCGCGCGCTGGCTCGCGCACGGCGGCGCTTCGCTGCGGCATTCGGTGGCGGCGCTGCTCGATGTGTCGTCGGTGCGTGCGTGGTGGCACAACGCACTCGTGAACCCAGGCGCCCGCGCGCTGCTCGGCCACGTCATCCTGACGTTGTACATGGCGCTGGTGCCCGCGCTCGCGTTCGAATGGCTGACGCGCCGCCTGTTGCGTCGTCCGCGTGAAGCGGCCGTCGCCCGTCAGTCGAAACGCATCAGCGCGGCAGAACAGGAAAAACGGGAACAGGACGAGGAACATCAGCAGCAACTGGAGGAAGGCACGCTCACGCCACCCGCGACGCCGGTCGCAGGCATCTCCACGCTCGCCGCCGCGAGCCGCCGGGCGCGCAATGCGGCACATCACTGGGCGTTGCTGCGCCGCCTGCCGGGCGCCCTGCTCCATGCGATATTCAAGGTGCTGCCGCTCATCGTGTTCGTGATCGTCGCGACCGTGCTGATGTCCGTTCTCACCGACGACAACACGCCCGGCGCCCGCGCGCTCGATGCGCTGATCGACCTCTATGTGTCCTGTCGTGGCGCGGTGATCATCAGCGGCTTTTTCCTTCAGCCCGACGCGCCCGCGCTGCGTCTGTGGCGCATCGGCGACCGCTGGGCCACGCTCGTGCACCGCTGGGTGATCGCGATTGCGAGCGTGGTCGGCATCGGCGTGGGTCTTGCCGAACTCGCCGCACAGCTCGGCATGAACGAAGACGCCCATCTCGCGCTGATCAAGGTCGTGACGCTCATTGCACACGTGATGCTGTCGATCCTGATCCTGCAATGCCGCCAGCCCGTGGCGACCCGGATTCGCACGCGCCTCGCACACATACCGTCGATGGAGATTGCCGGCGACTGGTTCGCCGACATCTGGGCTTATGTCGCGGCGGCCGTCGTGATGGCGCTGTGGTTCGTGTGGGCGCTCGACGTGCACAACGGGTATCAGGCGCTGGTGCATCTCGGCGGCTTGTCGCTTGCCGTGGTCGTCGCCGCCCGCGTCGTCGCGATCGTGATCATCGGCGCGCTCGGCCGTGCGTTCAACATCGACGAAGACGCGCAGGCGTCGATCCCGCATCGGCATGCATCACGCTATTACCCGCTCGCAAAGCGCACGGTGTCTACGGTGCTGGTCGTCGTCACCGCGCTCGTGCTGCTGCAGCTGTGGGGTTTCAACGTCTCGCAGTTTTTCACGCGCGGCACGATCGGACATCGCCTCGCCTCGGCGCTCGTGACGATCTCGATTGCGGCGTTTGTCGCGCTCGTTGTGTGGGAAGGCGTGAACGTCGCCATCGAGCGGCGGCTCGACCAGTGGACGACCGGCGGCGACCTCGTTCGCGCGGCACGCCTGCGTACGTTGCTGCCGATGCTGCGCTCCGCGCTCTCCGTCGTGATCGCGCTCGTCGTCGTGCTGACGGGACTGAGCGAGCTCGGCGTCAACACGGCGCCGCTACTCGCGAGCGCGAGTATTTTCGGCGTCGCGCTTGGCTTTGGCTCGCAGAAGCTCGTACAGGATTTCATCACCGGCATCTTCCTGCTGATGGAAAACGCAATGCAGGTGGGCGACTGGGTCACGCTCGCCGGTGTGTCCGGCACGGTCGAGTATCTGTCGATCCGGACGGTGCGTCTGCGCGGCGGCGACGGCTCGCTCTATACGGTGCCGTTCAGTTCGGTGTCGATGGTCAACAATACGAATCGCGGGCTCGGCAATGCGTCGGTACGCGTGAGCATCGCGTACGGAGAGGACGTCGATCGCGCAATCGAAACGCTCAATGAAATCGGCGCCTCCATGCGCAACGACGATGCGTTCAAGGACGGCATCCTGTCCGACTTCAGTTTCTGGGGCGTCGATTCAGTCGATGGCGCGGCAATCACGCTTGCCGGCCAGATGCAGTGCCGTGACAAGTCGCGCTGGCCAGTCCAGCGCGAATTCAACCGGCGCATCGCCGCGATGTTCCAGGCGCGTGGCATCCAGATCGCGAATCCGAACCGTAGCCTGCTCGTTCAGACGGAGAGCGTAGCGGAACGCGAACCCGGCACTGCAGAGGCACCGCCGGACGCCAGACCGGCGGGAAATACGCAGCCGGCGAACTCCCCGCAAGCCCGGAAAGACGCGTGATGAAACCGGGAATCGGACGGGTCGTGCTGGTCGCCGACCTTGCGGGCACTGTTGTGTTCGCGCTGGAAGGCGTGCCTGACGTCACACGCGACAAAGCTTCCGTTCAATGCACCGGGCTTGCCCCGGCGTAATACGCTGCCGCCGCGTCCATTTCTTCCTGCGTCATCTGGCGCGCGACGTTGCGCATCTGTTCGTTGATGTCGTTGTGACGCGCGCCCGTCGCGAACGCCTGCAACTGCATCCTCACGTAAGCCGCCGGCATGCCTTCGAGCCACGGCGTCCCTGCCTTGTTATCGATATCGCCATGACACGCCGTGCACGACACGATGTTACGCATCGGCGAGCCGTGCGCGACGATCTCCGGCATCGGCGGATTCGGCTTCGTGCCCGCCAGCATCGGCCGCGGCAACGATGCGTAGTACGCCGCCAGATCGCGCATCTCCTGATCGCTCAGCGTGCGGATCATCGGCGACATCACGGCGTTGGTCCTCGCGCCGGACTGGAAGTCGAGCAGTTGCTTGTAGATCACAACGGCGTATTGTCCCGCGAGGTTCGGCGAGTTCGCTTCGCTCATGCCGCGCTCGCCGTGGCACATCGTGCAACGCATCGCGAGCGTCGCGCCGCGACCAATCGAAGCCGCGCTCGAATGCGCAAGCAGTTGCGGTGTGATTTCGGCGGTACTGGTACGGACTTTCGACTCGACCGGTTCACCGCCCGCAAGCCATTTCTGCGGCACACCCGCCGCGCTGCAGATCGCGTTCCAGATGCCCTGAAACGGCGCGTCCTTCTGCGCGGACGGCAGCCACACGAACCCGATCAGCACGCCGCACACGACGAGCACAATCGTCGCGCCGACGCTCGTCCTGAACCACGGATTGCTCAGCGAGAACAGGCGTTCATGACCCGTGTTATTCATCGCGAGCCTCCAATCGGCACGGCCGGCACGGATGTCTGCGGTTGCGACAGCAACTGCCCGATCGGATAGCCGTAGTTCGTCACCGTCAACACGACCATCAACGCGACCCACAGGCCGAAGCTGTTCAGCGCGACGGGCAGCCTCACCGGCTCATGCACGGCGGTGCTGAAGCGGTATTCCGGGGGCGTGACACGCGGCCCGCGTTGCGTCTGGTACAGGATCACGAAGAACAGGATGGCCGAGATCACGAGAATGAACCCGCCGATCGCCGACATCGTCACCCAGATCGCCTGCGCGGCGATTTCCGGGTTCGTGTAGTCGTAGAACGCCATACGGCGCGGCATGCCGAGAATGCCGACGTAGTGCCACGGGAACGTCAGCACGATCATGCCGATGAACCACAGCCATAGTTGCAGGCGCATCAGCTTCAGGCTCGTCACCGCGCGGCCCGTGAGTTGCGGCCACAGGTCGTAGGCGATCACGAAATACATGATGACGATCGCGCCCGCGAAAATCAGATGGAAGTGACCGGTGATCCACTGCGTGTTGTGGACCGTCGAGTCCATCTGGTAACTCATGTTGATGATGCCGCCCGCGCCGCCAAAGCCGAGCATCACGAACGAGAACGCCACCGCCAGCATCATCGGGTTCTCCCACGGCAGCGCCTTCAGCCAGCCGAGCGCGCCCTTCCCGCCACGCAGCCGCGCCGCGATTTCAACCGAGGCGCTGATCGTGAAGACCGTGAGCAGCGTCGGCACGGCCACGAGCGCCGTGAACACCGAGTGCAGGAACTTGAAGCCCGAGCCCACCTGCGGATCGGCGAACAGATGGTGAATACCGATCGGCATCGATACCACGAGGAACAGGATGAACGAGATACGCGCCATCGAGTCGCTGTAGAGACGCCCACCGATCGCCCGCGGAATGATCGTGTAATACGCGATATACGCCGGCATCAGCCAGAAATAGACGATCGCGTGCAGCGTCCACGAGAAGAACACGCGTGCGAGACCTGCGTCGATCGTATTGGTGAAGCCGAGCGCCACGGGCAGGATCTGGAACAGCAGTTCGAGCGCGGCGCCGACCGCCGTCCAGCCCCACAGGTAAGCGCCCGCCACGGTCGCGAACATCGCGAGCGGCACGGGCTTGCCCGGGTTCTCGCGTTTCCACACGCGCATGTTGATGCCCATCAGCGCGACCCAGATCCACGAGCCGACCACGACGAGCACGACGCCGATGTAGTAGAACGCGTTGCCGATCATCGGCGGATAGAACGTGTACAGCACCGAAGCGAGACCCATCGCGACCGGGACCATCGCCGTGACGGCGCCCACCAGCACCAGCCAGAAACCGGCCCATGCCCAGCGCAGGCCGACGAGCGGACGCTTGAGCGCGAGCTCGGAGACCGCGTAGCCGAAGCCCATTGCGATCAGCGTCGGGAACACGTAGCCCATCGCCGAGCCGTGCGCCGTGACCGACCGGTAATAATGCTCCGGATTCTGCAGCCACGGATGCAGCGGGCTGCGCACGTACATCTGCCACGCGCCCAGCAGCAGCGCAAGACCGAATGCGGCGAACGCCAGCCAGAAATGCGCGAGAACGACCCGTTTGCTATGGAACACAGCTGACCCTCCGCGAACCGGCTGCCATCTGCGCGAACGTTGCCTTGTCCACGACCTTGACATGCGCCCACATGCCCTGATGGCCGACGCCGCAGAATTCATGGCACGGCATCAGATGGTCGCCGGGTTGATCGAATGTCGTCCTGAAGGTCGAGACGTAGCCGGGTTCGAGCATCGAGTTGATGTTGGTGTGGGTGATCAGGAAACCGTGCACGACATCCGCGCTGGTGGCGCGGAACGTGACGGGCGTGTTCGCCGGAATCACGAGACATTGCGGCGTGAACGAGTACTGCTGCGCGACGATACGCACGGTGACCGAGCCATCGCCTTCGGTCGCGGTGCCGAGATTGCTCTCGATGAATTCGCCGGAGACGTGCAACGAAAGCGGATCGACCGTCTCGACGCGCGAAGGCGGCATCATGGCCCAGTGCAGGCCGGTGTAGACCACCATCGCGACCAGCACCGTGACGATGCCGAGAACGAGCATCGCCCAGCGCCGCTCGACGCGCGCGGCGACTTCTTCCGATGATGAACCGTGGGGTGCGGGAGTCATTGCCATGCAAGGAGCCTCACTGGATCACGCCGCGAGGCAGGAACACGATGAAATAGAACGCAAACCACAGCCCGATGACGATGGCCGTGGCAATGCCCGCGAGTGCAATCGCGCCACTCGGGCCGCGGCCGACGATCTCGTCGACGGCCTTGTCCTCGGCGCTGTGCGCGTGGCCGGAAGGGGAATCGCTCATGCTTGCCTCTATATGCTCAAAATACTGTGACGATGCGCTCAATACAGCGGCGCGGTGCGCAGCTCGTTCGCTTCCTTGCCGCTGATCGGCGTGCCGTTGTTGCCCCACGCCGTGCGGATATACGTGACGACCGCCGCCACTTCTTCATCCGAGAGCGTGTGCGCGAATGGCGGCATGCCGTACGGCGACGGATTCTTCGTCGTGCCCGGCGGATAGCCGCCGTTGAGCACCATGCGAACCGGGTTCACGGCCGAGGTCATCAGGATCGACTGGTTCTGCGCAAGCGGCGGGAAATGCGGCACCTTGCCCTTGCCGTCGACGCCATGACACACCGCGCACTGCGCGTCGTAAATCTTCTTGCCGAGCGGATAGAGACGGTTCTTCTCTTCGGTGACCGCTGCCGTCGGCGTGCCCGCGCTCTGGCCGCTGCGTGCCGGCAGGCTCTTCAAATAGACGGCCATCGCGCGGATGTCTTCATCCGACAGGTATTGCAGGCTGTCGTAGACGACCTCCGCCATCGGACCGTACACCGCGCCGCGCTTCGACACGCCCGTTTGCAGCAGATCGGAGATTTCCTCGATGCTCCAGTCGCCAAGCCCGGCTTCCCTGTTCGACGTGAGCGACGGTGCGTACCAGTTCTGCATCGGGATCAGGCCGCCTTCGAAGGCCTTCGATGCCGAGCTGCCACCCAGCGCATTGATCGCCGTATGACACATCGCGCAATGGCCCGGACCTTCGACGAGATACGCACCACGGTTCCATTCGACGGACTGCGTCGGATCGGCCTTGTATTCGCCCTGACGGAAATACAGCGTGCGCCAGCCGAGCAGCAGTTCGCGCTTGTTGAACGGGAAGCGCAGCGTGTGCGGCCGGTTCGGCTGATGCACGGCCGGCACCGACATCAGATACGCATACATCGCGTCCGAATCCTCGCGCGTCATGCGCGTGTACGACGCGTACGGCATCGCGGGATAAAGGATCGTGCCGTCCTTCGACTTGCCTTCGTGCAGCATCCGGTAGAAGTCGTCGGCGCTCCATGCGCCGATGCCCGTTGACTTATCCGGCGTGATGTTCGGCGTGTAGAGCGTGCCGAACGGCGTATCCATCGGCCGCGTACCGGCAAAGAGCTTGCCGGCCGGCATCGTGTGACAGGCGATGCAGTCGCTTGCGCGCGCGAGGTATTCGCCGCGCGCAATAACGCTGGCTTTGTCTTTCGGTGCGGCATTCTGCGCGTGGACGACGCCCACGGGCATAGAAGCCAGTGCGACGGCGCACGCCACGTTGCGCGTGAAATGCTTGAGCGTTCTGACGTATCGGAGAGCGTGCAATTCGGTTCTCCGGTTAGTGAGGGACGCTGCCGCATGCAAGCGGCATCTTGAGCGAACCGGCCGCGACCGGAGACGGATCGGCGGGTGCTTTCTGCGACGCGAGCCATGCGGCGACCGCGGTGATATCCCGCTCGGTCAGGTGGGTCGCGACGACCTTCATGCAATCGGGCGCGGCCGTGCCGCGCGTGCCGTAACGCCATGCGCCAAGCTGCGCGCTCAGGTAGTCCGCGTGCAGCCCGAGCAGGCCCGGTATGGCCGGTTCCATGCCCGTCAGCGCGCCGCCATGACACGCCACGCAGGCCGGAATCTGACGCGCTGCGTCGCCCCGCGTGACCAGCGTCTGCCCGAGCGCGAGCGTGGCCTGATCCACCGTTGGCGCGGCAGGTGGCGGAAACGGCGGGCGTTCCGCGGCGAAGTAGTCGGCGATCTTTTGCAGGTAGGCGTCGGGGAGATACGCGAGCAGATAGTTCATCGGCGGATATTTGCGCCGGCCATCACGGAACGCGAGCAGCTGGTTGTACAGATACCCGGCGGGCTTGCCGGACAGACGCGGGAAGTAGTCGTTATCGGTGCCCTCGCCGCGCTGGCCATGACAGGCCGCGCAGGCGAGCACCCGGGCATGCATCGTATCGGGCGCCTGACCGGAAGCCGGGTCCGCGGCAAACGCCGTCAGGCTCGAACACGCAAGAAGCGCGATCGCAATGAGTGTCCGCCGTTTAACCACCTCGACCCTCTCAGGTTGCTGATGCATTGGTCTGTCGCGCAAACGGCAGCCGGCAACGCGGCGAAGCTCTTGATACCGCCATGCGCAAATTTCTTGTCACCGGTTGATGCATTGCCCGTGGCAATCATCAGGGTCCGGCGCATTCTAAGGCTGCAGTACGGCTGTATGAGTTATAGGGAATCGCAGCCGAAATTACCATATCGCTTTCGGACGTGCGTATTCAAATACATATCGATTTTCGCGTGAACAATCTCGCATATTTTCCTGAAACTGGAAAAGATTGCGTCGCGGAAAACAACAATAATGGTCGCCTGCAAGCTGTGCGCTTTTGATTGTGGTACGGCAATTGGCCTATTGCACCGGCGTGACCGTTAGCGTTTTCCCCGCGCCTTTGTGCGCGGCAGCATGCCAGCCAACTGGTTACCTGAAAAAATAAAAAACCGGTCATTTTCAGGAACCACCTCTTCGCCTAATCTTGATCCTGCCGTGCCGCTTCGCGCACATCAATCTTGAGGAAAACTGTCATGTCTTCACGTCTCGACTTCTACTCCGCCAATCCGGACGCCATCAAGGCTGTCCTCGCCCTCGAAGAGCGTATCGGCAAATCGGGCATCGAAAAATCGCTGGCTGAACTGGTCCGTCTGCGTGCGTCCCAGATCAACGGCTGCGCGTTCTGCGTCGACATGCACGTCGCCGACGCACGCAAGGGCGGCGAGACGGAACGCCGTCTCGCGACGGTCGTCGTATGGCGTGAAACGCCGTTCTTCACGGACCGCGAACGCGCCGCGCTCGAATGGACCGAAGCGCTCACGCTGGTGTCGCAGGATCACGTGCCCGATGCCGTGTGGGAAGCGGTCCGCCCGCACTTCAGCGACGAGGAAATCGTCGACCTGACGCTCCTCATCAATGCGATCAATACGTGGAACCGCTTTGCGATCGCATTCCGCAAAACGCCGGCCTGAGTCTGCAGGTTTTGCACGTCCCCGATAACATCGCTTCGATGAAACCTGCACCCGCGTCCTTACCGTTGCCTGCGTCGCTCTTCAGTGTCGTGCTCGGCCTCTCGGGGGTCGGGCAGTCATGGCGCGTGTCGGTGAAGCTGTGGCACATGCCCGCTGTCATCGGTGAAACGGTGCTGCTCAGTGCAACCGCCGTATGGCTTGCGCTGCTGATTGGGTATGTGGTGAACGCGGTGCGCCATCCAGCGCGTGTGATCGGGGAATTCCGGCATCCTGTGGCGGGTGGCACGCCCGCATTGCCCGGCATCTCGACGCTCCTGATCGTGCAGGCGGTGCTGCCGTGGTCGCGTCCGCTTGCATGGGCGCTCGCAGCGGCCGGTATCGCCTGGCATCTGCTGTTTTCCGTCTGGCATACCGGCGAGTTGTGGCAAGGCGGCCGTGAGCCCGAAGACGTCGCGCCCACGCTCTATCTGCCCACCGTTGCGGGCAATTTCACGTCGGCCGGTGCGCTCGGTGTGCTGGGCCATGCCGACTGGGCGTGGCTCTTTATCGGCGCTGGCGTGTTCTTCTGGCTGGCGACGGAGCCGCTCGTGATCCGCCGTCTGTGGCACGGCACATCGCTGCCCGATGCGCAGCGTCCGCTGCTCGGCATCCAGTTCGCGCCGCCCGTGGTGTGTTCCGCGGCGATCCTCGCGATTGCCCCCGGCTCGACACAGCCGTGGCTCATCATGCTGCTGGGATACGGACTCTTTCAGATCCTGATCGGCATGCGCCTCGGCCCGTGGCTGGGACGGCATACGTTTTCGTACATGTGGTGGTCGTATTCGTTCGGCGTCGCCTCGGCGACGGTCACCTGCGTGAAACTCGCGCTGGCGGGCGTGGCCGCCGCGCAGATCCTCGCGCTGCCGGTATTCGCCGGCGCGAATCTGTTTATTGGCTATCTGGTCGTACGCACGATCGCGAAGGTGGCAGGATGGGGCGAATCCGTCACCCCTCGCGAAGCGGCCGACTGACGACGCGATCCCGCCTGCGCGATGAAATCTGCAACGCTCAAGGCGCTTGCGACTGCCAACGCCTGCCCGCCGCAAGTGCCTCGGCGCGACGCCGCGCTCGCATCCACACCCATGCACGCCTCACTTCAAACCGAGACGCTTTGCGAGCCTGTTCAGGTTAGCGCGATCCATGCCAAGCTCGCGCGCAGCCGATGCCCAGTTGCGATCGTTACGCGCGAGCGCTTCGCCGATGAGCGTGCGTTCGTAGTGCTCCACCGCCGAGCGGAAGTCCACGGGCGCGTCTGCGCTGCCGTTTGCTGCGCCCGTCTGCGCAGACAACGCATGACGCGCATCGGACAGCGCCAGATCGTCCTGCGTGATCGTGAGAATGCGCGGACGCTGTCCGTGGCGCACCAGCGCTTTTAGCGCGCTGCGCCCGATCAGATGCTCCAGTTCGCGCACGTTGCCTGGCCACGTGTATGCAAGCAGCGCCGCCTGCGCCTCGTTCGAAAGCCGCAGGCTCAAGAGGCCGAGCCGTGAGCGGTTCTCCTCGAGAAAAAAGCCGGCGATCAGCAGCACGTCACGGCCGCGTTCGCGCAGCGGCGGCGCCCACAGCGGATACACGCTCAAGCGGTGATAGAAGTCAGCGCGAAAGCGGCCTTCGCGCACTTCCTCGGCGAGATCGCGGTTGGTCGCGGCGATCAGTCGCACGTCGACGCTATGTTCGCTGTCCGACCCGATGCGCTGGATCTGCCCGTTCTGCAGCACGCGCAGCAGCTTCGCCTGCACGCCGAGCGGCAGTTCGCCCACTTCGTCGAGAAAGAGCGTGCCGCCATCCGCGAGTTCGAATTTGCCGCGCCGGTCCGCCGAGGCGCCCGAAAACGCGCCGCGCACGTGACCGAACAGTTCGCTTTCGACGAGCGTATCGGGCAGTGCCGCGCAGTTCAGGCTGATCATCGGTTTGCCGGCGCGCGTCGACAGCCCGTGAATCGCATTGGCGACGAGTTCCTTGCCGACGCCCGTCTCGCCCGTAATCAGCACGGTCAGATCGCTGCTGGCAACCACGGAGATTTCGTCGATCAGGCGCTTATGCGGTGCGCTGCTGCCGATCATCTCGCGACGCATCGTGCTGCTCGCCAGTCGGTACGCCTCGGCACGCGCGTGCTCTTCCTCCGAATTGCGCGCGAGCGTGTCGATCCGGTCGACCACGCTCACGGTAGCGGCTGCGAGACTCAGGAACGCCTGCAGCGAAGGCAGGTCGAGCGCGTCGAACTGGGACGGGTCGAGCGCGTCGAGCGTCAGCAGGCCCCACAGGCGGCCGTCGATATAGAGCGGGCAGCCGAGGCAGTCGTGCACCTCGAGATCGCCCTCGACGCCCTGCACGAGACCGTCGTACGGATCGGGCAGGCCGGAATCGGCGGCGAAGCGGGTCGGTTCGCGCTGCGAAAGCAGTTGCGCGAAGCGCGGATGGTCGCTCACACGAAAGCGCCGGCCGAGCGTGTCGCTGCTCAAGCCGTTGATCGCAAGCGGCACGAGTGTGTCGCCTTCTAGCCGCAGCAGCGCGGCGGCGTCACCCGGAAAAAGCGTGCGCAAGGTGTCGAGCAGCCGCCGGAAACGCTCGGTGGGCGGCAACTCGCGCGACAGGTCCTCGACCAGTGGAATCAGCGCGTCCAGAACCGCATGAATAGTCAGAGTGACTACGTTGGCAGTCTTTTCGACTCGGGTCATATCAACTACACCAATTCAAAGGCACTTGATTCTAAAGGAATTTCCAGCTGGCATGAAACGTGTATATAAAAGCCAGAACGACGGAGACCGCCAGCAAGGCGATTCCCTCTTCCAACCGCAACGATAAGGAATCTACAGATGCTTTCATCCGAACATCGCGCCATCGTCAAGGCAACCGTCCCGCTTCTCGAAAGCGGCGGCGAAGCGCTGACCACGCATTTCTACAACATGATGCTGAGCGAATACCCGTCGGTGCGCCCGCTTTTCAATCAGGCTCACCAGGCCAGCGGCGCACAGCCGCGCGCGCTTGCCAACGGCGTGCTGATGTACGCGCGCCACATCGACGAACTGGAACAACTGGGCGGCCTCGTCGCGACGATCATCAACAAGCACGTCGCGCTGCAGATCCTGCCTGAACATTATCCGATCGTTGGCGGCTGCCTGCTGCGCGCAATTCGCGAAGTGCTCGGACCGGAGATCGCAACCGACGCTGTGATCGAAGCATGGGGAGCAGCCTATCAGCAACTGGCCGATCTGCTGATCGGTCTTGAAGAAAACATTTACACCGAGAAAGAAAACGCGCGCGGCGGCTGGCGCGGTGCGCGCACGTTCCGCATTGTGCGCAAGGTGCGCGAAAGCGAAGAAATCACGTCGTTCCACTTCAGCCCCGTCGACGGCGGCGATCTGCTCGAGTTCCATCCGGGCCAGTACATCGGCATGCAGGTGTTCATCGACGGCGAAGAAATGCGCCGCAACTATTCGCTGTCCGCTGCATCGAGCACGCACGAATACCGCATCAGCGTGAAGCGCGAGCCGGGCGGCCGCGTGTCGAACCATCTGCATGACTACGTCCATGAAGGCGACACGATCGAACTGTACGCGCCTTCCGGCGAATTCAAGCTCGAACACAGCGAGAAGCCGCTTGTGCTGATCAGCGGCGGCGTGGGCATTACGCCGACGCTCGCCATGCTCGAAGCCGCCCTCGAGACGGACCGTCCGGTGCACTTCATTCACTCGGCGCGTCACGGCGGCGTGCATGCGTTCCGCGACTGGATCGACGCGCTCGCCGGGCGTCATCCGCAGCTGAACGCGTACTACTGCTACGAGCATCAACGCGAGGGCGACGCCGAAGCGCACGCATACGGGCTGCTCGATCAGGCGCGTCTGAACGAATGGCTGCCGGAAACGCGCGACATCGATGCGTATTTCCTCGGACCGATCGGCTTCATGAAGGCGATCAAGAAGCACCTGAAGGAACTGGGCGTGCCCGAAAACCAGAGCCGATATGAATTCTTCGGCCCGGCTTCCGCACTCGAATAAGCCCTGTCCAATCACAACGGGTAACGAGACATGTCTTTCACCGACACGCTGCGGCACGATCACGAAGCGATCTTCAAACTGCTGGACGAATGCCAGAAACTCGGCATTTCCAGCGAAGAAGGCAAAAAGAAACTGGTTCAGGCCCGTGCCCTCGTACAGGCGCACCTCAAACGGGAAGACACACAGCTGTACCCCGTCATGCAGCGACATGAGGAGACGCGCGAACTCGGCGCGATGTATTCGACGGAGATGCGACACATCACCGCCGACGTGAACGGATTCTTCGACGCCTATGCAAACGGCGGATCCGGACTCGACTACGCACGGCATCTGGGACGCACCATTTCCCAGCTCCGCCAGCGCATGACACGCGAAGAAATACGTCTTTATCCCGCGTTCGCGAATTATTGCGAGTAGTAGCAGGCAGTAGCCGTGCGGGGGCACTTCTGCTCCCGCACGTTTTCCCTGGCGACCCCCAATGGACCTGTACCGGAACATGCGACTGTTCGTGCGCGTCGCGGAAGACCTGAGCTTCACGTCCGCCGCGCGTTCACTGACAATGAGTATCGGTGTTGCTTCACGGCTCATCACCGAGCTGGAGCAGCATCTGGAAACGCGTCTCCTGCATCGCACGACGCGCCAGATCGCGCTCACCCAGGCGGGCAAGCGCTATCTGGGCCGCTGCCGCGCGATCCTGGCTTCGATCGACGAAGCCGAAGCCGAAGCGCGTGCGGTTCATCTTCAGCCAGTCGGGCGGCTGCACGTGCACGCGTCGCCCGCGATCGGCCGGCACTACCTCGTGCCTGCCATCGGACAATACCGGCAGCAGTACCCGCACGTTCACGTTGCCCTGTCGCTCTCCGACGAGACCACGGACCTGCTCGAAGACGGGTTCGACACGGCGATCGTCGCGATGCCCGCATTGCGTGACTCGTCGTTCATTGGCGTGAATCTTCGCGAGACGTATAGCGTGCTGTGCGCGGCACCGGGTTACCTGCGACGCGACACCACCGTCGAGACACCGTTCGATCTCGAAGCCCATCCGTTCGTGAGCTTCGGCCCGGCGTTCGCTGAGTCGGTCGATCTCGTGCTCTTCGACGGCAACGACGCCTCCGTGACGGTGACGATCAAGCCGGCGTTCTGTGTGAACACGCTTGAATCAGCGGCTTCGGCGCTCGAACTCGGCATGGGTATTGGCGCGCTGCCGCTCCACGTGGCAGTCGAAGCGATCAGTGCGGGCCGGCTCGTACGCGTATTGCCTCCCTACCGTTTGCAGCCGCTCACGCTGTACGCGCTCTTCGCGTCGCGGCAATTTCTCGACGCGAAAGTGCGCACGTGGCTCGATCATCTGAAGATTCATTTCGAAGGGGCTGTGCGGCGCGAGGAATCTGTCCTGGCCGTTGCCTCGAAGGTCGCAACCGTGACTGCATTGCGGGCCTGATTTTTACCCCTCTCCTGTCGCTCTTTTGCCGGCTTCCGTTCTGGAGCCGGCATTTTTTTTCAGTTTCCAGGTTGAGTTTGAAAAACGCGTCGCCGCGCCACGCTTACCGGTTCTGCGCGCGCAACAGGAGGGTTTCGAATTTCGCGAGTTCGACGGGTTTCACCAGATGCGCTTCGAAGCCAGCTGCGCGAGTCTGGGCAAAATCGCTCGCGTGGCCGAAGCCGGTCATCGCCGCGTACAGCGTCGTGTCGAATCCTGGCAGTGCACGCAACGCGGCCATCACCGCATAGCCGTCCATTTTCGGCATCGCCAGATCGATCAGCGCGGCCTGGGCCGTAAAGTCGCGCGCAATTTCGAGCGCATGGGGACCGTCGTACGCGACGCGTACGTCGTGACCCATCAGTTCGAGCAGTGTGCCGAGGCTGTCCGCGGAATCGCGGTTGTCATCCACGATCAGCACGCGCAGCGGCGCTGCAGCGGGCTCCCGCGCGACGTCCACTGTTTCAGGCGATACAGGGGTGGCGCGTGCGGTTGCGAGCGGCAGGCGAACGCTCAAGGTCGTACCTTTGCCCGCGCCGTCGCTGGCGGCGCTGATGGTGCCGCCGTGCAGTTCGACGAGCGAGCGGCACAGCGTGAGCCCGATGCCGAGGCCGCCCTGCGCCGGCAATGGCCACTGTTGTTCCTGCACGAACAGATCGAAAACCGCATCGAGCAGATCCTCACTGATGCCGCGACCTGAGTCGCGGACCTGCAGCAACGCGTGGCCGTCCACGGCGCGTGCGCTGATCGAGATCGTGCTCGCTTCAGGCGAAAATTTCGACGCGTTGTGCAGCAGGTTTTGCAGCACCTGGACGAGCCGTGTCGGGTCGGCCGTCACATGCACTGGTTCATCCCACGCCACGATCCGGACGATCTGGTTACGCGATTCGGTGAACGGCTTCGACACCTCGATTGCGCGCGCCATGAGCTCGCCGACCTCGATGTCTTCGAGCCGGAGTTCGACCTTGCCTGATGTGATACGACCCACGTCGAGCAGATCGTCGACAAGGCGCGTGACGTGCGTGACCTGGCGGTCGATCACGTCACGGGTCTGTTCGAGTGAAGGACTCAACCCGGTTTCGAGCCGCATCACGCCGACTGCGTTGCGTAACGGTGCGAGTGGATTGCGCAGTTCGTGCGCAAGAATCGCGAGAAAGCGCCGCATGCGTTCGCTCGACACTTCGAGTTCTTCGCGATGCCGCTGCTCGCTCATGTCGCGTGTCACCTTCGCGAAGCCGCGCAGCGAGCGCGATTCGTCATAGACAGCCGTGATCATGACGTTTGCCCAGAACATCGTGCCGTCCTGCCTTACGCGCCAGCCTTCATCCTCGACGTGTCCCGTCAGTCGCGCGGTCGCCAGTGCGCGCTCGGGGTTGCCCGCGGCGATGTCTTCCGCCGGATAGAACACGGAGAAGTGCTGGCCGATGATCTCGTCGCGCGTATAGCCTTTGAGGTTGCGCGCGCCCGTGTTCCAGCTGACGACGCGGCCGTCGGGGTCGAGCATGAAGATCGCGTAGTCCTTGACGCTTTCCACGAGCAGCCGGAAGCGTTCTTCGCTCTGCCGCAGTGCCTCGATCTGGTTGCGGTGGACCGTCAGATCGCGGGTAATCTTCGCAAAGCCGCTCAATTCGCCATGGGCGTCGCGTAGCGCCGTGATGACGACATTCGCCCAGAACTGCGTACCGTCCTTGCGCACGCGCCAGCCTTCGTCTTCGAAACGGCCGTAAATCGTGGCCTCTGCCAGTTCGTGCTGAGGCCAGCCGCGCGCCACGGCTTCTTCTGTGTAGAAGGTTGAGAAATGGCTGCCGATGATCTCTTCCGGCTTGTAGCCCTTGATGTGCTCCGCGCCGATGTTCCAGGTGATCACATGGCCCGTCGGGTCCAGCAGGAAGATCGCGTAGTCTTCGATGCCCTGTACCAGCGCGCGGAAACTCGCGTCCTGGACGGCCGGCGCGTCGGCGTGCGTGCCTGGCGACGCACCGGACGCAGTGAGGCTGGAAGATAGCGGCGTATCAGACGGAATCATGGCGCGTGGAGTATGTGTTATTGCCGCAGCACAGGATACACCCCGCGCGGCAGGATGCCTCCGTGGTCGGGGTAATCCCGGGTGGGCCGTGGGCACAGTTCGAGCCTGAAGCCGGGCTTGCCTCTTCAGGCCACCCGAACGGGCAGACCGGATTACCGGTTGCACCCGCTGCCGCAGGGGCGAGCTGGGGGAAGATCGCACATGGCGCCAGCGTGTCCGCCAGAGCGCCAGGGGACAGCGCAGGTGCGGCTAATCTTCGTAAGCGGCCATGACGAGCCACATGTCGCGCTCGCCGTCGTGGATTTCGGCGGCGAGTGCATAGGGCGCGTCTGGATCGCACATGTCCACGAGCGTGCTTTGCGCCAGCTCGCCATTGCTGAATACCCGCTCCGAAACGCGGCGCACTTCTTCCTTGCCTTCGAACATGTTCTGGCCCGCGCGAAACACAAGAGGCTCGTGTTTCCAGCGGTCAAAACATTCGACGACATTCCCGAAGTCGCCGCCGCAGACGTTGGTCTCGTAATGGACCCTGGTGATCGATTCCATGACCTTCTCCGCGGGCAGAGCGTTACTGGCTCGCGCCTGATGCGGCCATGGCGCCGGCGGCTGCTGGCGTGCTGGCGGAATTGCTCATGCCGGTCGCGCCGGAATCGCTGCTGGTGTCGGCACGTTTGCAGCCGGCTGGACCCGCAGCCAGCGCGACAAGGGACATAGCAACCAGAACTTTTCGCAGGGTCGGATTCATGTCATTTCTCCTGATTCCGTTGTGGAACGACAGTGTCGGGTGACCGGCCGCATCGCAGCGCCCGGCTGGCCTTCTGCTTCCTGAGGGACTAAAGGACATGGAAATCGCAGCAAGGTGTGTGCCTTCCTGCACCGTTATGCCACGCGAGGGGCGCGCCGGCGATCCGCCCTGGCGCGTCACTGCGGTGCAGGCAGACAGGCTGGGGCGGCGCATGAAGAAATTGCCTGGGGAAATTACAACGCGACCGCAAATATTCCCTGCAGCGCCAGGCGCCAGGCAGACTGTCAGTCAGGTGAAACGCTGGATGCCGCTGTTTCAAGAACGCGAATGATGCGCTCGGGCGTCAATGGCTTTGCACAATGTGCGTCGAATCCCGCAGCGCGGGCACGCGCCTTGTCCTCGGTCGATGCAAACGCGGTACATGCAATCAGCAGCATGTGCGAGGTCTGCGGGTCAGCGCGCAGCCTGCGTGCCAGTTCGAGACCGTCGAGCCCAGGCATTGCGATATCCAGCACCACCGCGAACGGCTGCCATTCACCGGCAATGGTGCAGACGTCGAGCGGGTCGTGAACCGCGCGACACTCGAAACCATCGGCGTCGAGCAGCATTTGCAGTGCATCCGCGGCGTCGTGATAGTCATCCACGACAAGCACGCGCCGATGATCGGCCATCGCTCGCGTGAACGATCGCCACAACACCACATCGTCTCCATCGCTTTCGCCCGCGCTGACCATTCCATTCTCCTGTCGACCAGAGTTAGCGCTTTAGCGCTTACTCTGGTCCCATGCAGGTTCTTGCGGTCGACCAGAGTTAGCGTGTCGGCCGGAGTTGGCGCTTTAGCGCGTACTCCGGCCCCATGCGCCAACTCTGGTCCCATGCAGGTTCTTGCGGTCGACCAGAGTTGGCGCTCCTCTGGTTCCACGTAACCTGGTTTCCACCTGCGTAAAAAAGCACCGACGCTGCGACCGCAAGATACACACCTGCCTGCGTTACATGCTTACCGGTTTGATTCGTTGAATATTCCCGTCGCCTTGCCGGGTAAGGAGCCGTGTTCAAACCAGCCTAAGACGTCAAAAGAATGAATACAACCGGGGTGAACATTGATTGGCCTCGGGAGAACCCGATGCGCGCAACGCCTTCAGGCATGACCTGAAATCGGCGAAGCGCGACGCAAGCGCTGCCAGACAAGGCAGCGCGGTGTATTTACAGCGCAGGACAGCACAGCGAATCTTTCGAAAAAAGTATTTCAGGGAAAACCCTTCACCTGACGCGCGAAACATCGCTACGTATGACAACGCGATGAAAAGCGCTTCAACCACCCGGGTTCAGCCCGTCGCCCACTGCGCGAGCGTATCGCCGAATCCGCCCCGTGCGCGCGCTTCGATCCGCGCGCTTGTGACCACACGCGGCTGGGCGCTCCACGCAATGCGTGCGCCCGTTGCGATCAGCAGATCGACGAGCGCCACGTCTTCGCGGCATTCAAGCGGAGGAAAACCGCCTGCGCGGACATACGCTTCTGCGGAGACGCCCAGGTTCGCACCGTGCACGTGGCGATGGCCCTCTGCATCCATATAGTGGTTGCGAAAATACTCGCGCACGCACGGCGGATGCGTGGACCAGTCGTCGACGCTGATCGATCCGCACACCGCGTCGGCGCCCAGAGACAATTGCGCGACAAGCCATGCAGCGGACACGCAACTGTCGGCATCGGTAAAGGCGAGCCATCGCGCCCCGGCATCGAGCAGATGGGATGCACCCGCCGCGCGCGCGATGCCGACATTGCGCGCATTCAACGTGAGCGTATCGACGCCGAAGCCGTGCGAAATCGCGCCCGAAAAGTCGGTACAACCGTCGAGCACGACAACGATCTGAACAGGCTCGCCTGCGAGTCCGGGATGCACGGCCGCCTCCCTGACAGCCGAAAGACACGCTGCAAGAAGTGCCTCTTCATTGTGCGCAGGAATGACAACGCCGATCATGCGATGCCCTCCTCCTGTGCGACCGACGCGCCGTGTCTCGTCCATACGTCCAGCAGCAGATCGGACTCCTCATGGCGGGCGATGCGCGGCAACGCGCAGAGCGTATGCAGCGACGCATGCACCGCTTCTGCGGATTGCATCGCCTCGTCATAACGATGTCGCCAGTGACAGGCGATCAACGTGCCGTCGGCCGACAAGGTCGCGCGAATTTTCTGCGCAAGCGTTTCGAGTTCGGCTTCATCGAAGTAATACGCGATCTCGCTGAGAACGATCAGATCGAACTCGCGCCCGGGCCATGCGTGCGGCACGCTGCCCTGTTCGACGTGCACGGCCGGCATGCCGGCAAGACGTGCACGCGCAAGCTGCACGGCTCTCCCGTTCAGGTCAAGCGCGAAAACCGCATCGCATCGTGTCGCGAGCAATGCGCTCAGTTCGCCGTTCGAGCAGCCCGGTTCAAATGCACACCGGTAACGTTCGCGCGGTAGCGCTGCCATCGTGAGCTCTCGTTTGCGGCGCTCGTACCAGCGCGCGCGCAGGCCCCATGGGTCGTCGCTGATGGCGTACAGCGCATCGAAGCAGGTTGCGGGCGAGGCCATGCTGTCCGTCCGATGTTCCGCGCGGGAACCGTTTAAAGCAGCCACGCAGGGCCGGGATCGTCGATGCAGGTCTTGCCGAGCGCGGCGAGATCGCGCTCGGCATGACTCTGGCGCAGAAACACAGGCAGGTCCGCCATCAACCGGGCCAAACGCGCATCGCGACACAGCGGGCCCGCACCGAGCGCACGACCGGCATGCGTCATCACCACGCAAGCGGCATTCTCGACGGCGAGGCGTGCGCGTAGCGCGACATGCATCGCATTGCCCTCGGGATGCGCGTCGATAAAGGTTGCCGTTTCACGCAACACCGCAGCGGCACCTGCAAGCGCGACATCGACCGCGCCAAGATGCGCGAGCGCATAAGGATCGGCGCGCCGGATCACTGCTTCGCGCAGCACGTTGGCAATACCGCACGCGGCGCCATACCAGCACGCGGCAATGCCCGCTCCGCCCTGCCAGAAACCCGGACGCGTCACGTAGTCGTGTGCGCCGCCAACCTGCGTCGCGCTTGCGCCTTCAAAGCACACGTCGCCGCTCGCGGTGGCGTGCATGCCCACTGCCCGCCAGTTATCGGCCGAGATCGAGATTGAAGGCTGTTGCAGATCGACGGCGGCAAGCACGGGCGCATCGTCTTGCCACGCCGTGACGAGTGCGTGGCTCACGACCTGCGCGCCGGAACACCACGCCTTGGTGCCGTGCAAACGCAGCATGCCGGTGCCCGACGCAGTCGCCACGACTCTCGCGTCCGGCGGCTCTGCAGCCCACGTGCCCCATCTGCTGCGGCGAGGCGCCACCGGGCCGCGCAGTTCGGCGAGTATCGCGAGTGCGTCGGTGTGTCCTTCGTAGAGTTTGACGAGCCCGAGATCGCGGGCCGCGACCGCGGCCAGCATCCGCCAGCGCATCAGCGTCGCGCCTTGCCCCGGTAGCGGCAGACGGTCGAGTCCGCGGAGCGTTATCGCGCTCAACACGTTGCCAAGGTCGGTTACAGCGTTCGCGTCAAAACGTACATCGGCAAGGAAATGCTCAAGCGAAGCAAGCGTCATTGCCGGTCGCTCGCCACCGTACACGTTCTCCATGTGATGTGTGTCGTTCGCGGCGCGCGCTAAAGGCATGTCAGACATTTCGCTCTCCAGTGAAAGGCGTCGCGGGACAACGCGCCTGTCTGTCCGGACAGCAATATCGCAACGGCGCCGACACATAAGGGCAAACGGCATGCCCGCCCGATTTGCGCCCTGAGGCGTGCACCGATGTGCGTCAATGCAGCCTGAGAACGAAAAAGAAAACTACACGAGCCCCTGAATCATGCCGCCGCTTCGATGCGACAGAAGGTAATTGAGCTTGTCTATCGAGAGCGGCTTCGTCAGGTGATAGTGGAAGCCCGCGGCAAGTGCGCGCGACTTGTCCGACTCTGACGCGTAGCCGGTCAAGGCGACGATCATGACGCTGGAAAGCTCGACATGGGAGCGGATCGCGCGCGCGACTTCGAAGCCGTCCATCCCCGGCATGCCAACGTCGACCACCGCCACTTCCGGCAGCCATGAACGGATGAGCTCGACGGCGTCCCTGCCGTTGTCGACTGCGACCACTTTGTGACCTTGCACTTCCAGCAGGGTTTTCAGGGCCTCGAGCGCGTCGCGGTTATCGTCGACGAGGAGCAGACGCGCGGGCGCCGGCATCGGCGTTACATCACGGCGCGAAGGCTCGAGCGTCGAGCGTTTTCGATCGAGTATCGGCAGGTGCAGCGTGACGGTTGTGCCGCTCCCGCCGCGTGTGCTGCCGATCGCGATCGTGCCGGCATGGAGTTCAACCATCCGCTTCGCCACCGCGAGGCCTATGCCAAGTCCGCCTTCCGCCCGCGCATTGCTCGATGGCGACTGTGCAAAAAGATCGAATACGTGCGGCAGCATTCCAGGATCGATGCCGACGCCATCGTCCGTTATCGTGATCACGACGACGCCGTAATTGTCCTTTCCCGAAGCGCCCGTCGTAAGAGGCTCCTCGGGTAACGACGCCACGTTCAGTTCGATATGGCCGCCGGCGGGCGTGTACTTCGCCGCGTTCGAAAGCAGATTGCCGAGCACCTGGCTCAGCCGCACATGGTCCGCGCGGACATAAACCGGGTCGTCGATACCATGCAGCGTCAGCACATGCTTGCGCGCCTCGACGTGATGATTCACGGCTGTCACTGCATCGAACACAATTTCATTGAGCGACGTATTGCTGCGCCTGATCGCGACCTTGCCATGCTTGAGCCGCGCCGCGTCGAGGAGATCGTCGACGAGCGTGCGCAGGTGACGCATCTGCCGTTGCGCGACGTTCAGCACGCCAAGCGCTTCGTCGTTACTTGCGCACAGATGCTTCGACGCGCCAATCGCACTCTCGATCGGCGACATCGGGTTGCGCAATTCGTGTCCCAGCATCGCGATGAATTCTTCACGACGCACCTCCGATTCTTCCAGCTGTGCACGCGCTGCCTCGGCCACCGCGGCTTCCTCGCTGGCACGACGGCGTGCATTCAGATGCGTCAGCGCCGCGCCCGCGAGCGTCGCGATATGCGTGAGCAGTCGCGCGTCTTCAGGATCGAACATGTGTGCCGGATCGTGAGAGATCACCCAGATCGCGCCATGCGGACCTTCAGCAGCAGGAATCGGCACGACCAATCCTTCAACGACTTCCGGTTGCGTATCCTGCAGGCAGGCAAAAAAGTCCTGCGGACGCTCGAAAAGCTGCGGCGTGCCGAGCGCGAGCGTCATGCCGCACGGACATTCATCGCGTTCCGTAGACGTGCCAGCAAGGCCTTCGCACAGACCGGCTACGGCAATCCAGCGGAACACGGCATCGCTTGCCGACGCGCCTTCGAGAAGGCTGATACCGGCGCTGCCCGCCTTGCAAAGCGCAAGCGCCGAGCTGGCGAACGATTGCAGCAAGGCGTCCGGCGAGCCGGTCAAGGCCCGCACGAGCGCGAGCAGGACGTCGTTTTCGGCAAGATGGTCGGCGGCTCGGGCGGGCCGTCGCAGAAACGCCTCTGTTGCCAGCACGCCAGCGACGCGGGCCCGCTCGATGTCGGTATTTGCCGTGGGTTGGGCGGGTTTCATCGGGGTCCCAGATTTTGACGAAAGGGGTCGTCAGAATTCAGCAATCTGCGTGCCTCGCGGAATGCGGGCGCGCGACCCCGCCGCATTTTGACCGTGCATAACGAAAACGGGCGGCCCACAGGCCGCCCGTACGGACGCATTGCGTTAAATTATCTGTGCGACTCACGCGCCGCGTGCGGTCGAAACGGACGTAACAGTGGAAGTGACAATCAGACGCGCAGTACGTGCCCGTCTGGCCCGATCTTGCGGGGAATATCCGTATTCGGATCGATTGGGCGCACCTTCACGTGCGGCGCAGCGGCGACGGCATTCGCGTTCGCACTGTTCGCGGCCGGATCGGTCACTTTCTTCGCGATGGTTGCGGACGGCTTTCGGGCAGCCGGCCGGTGGCTGGTCTTTTTCTGCGCGCCGGGTTTGGCGGGCGCAGACTGCGCTTCCGGCGGATTCCAGACCTCGACGTACCGCTCCCCGGCATACGCGCTCGACGCGATGCCCAACAACGCTACCGGCAAGATGAATGTGCGCAAGAAAGGTCTCCAGCGGGCCCGGCCGCGCCCTGACAAAGGCGGTGCCGGCTATATGGTCGCAACACTGTACATTCATACAGGCTTACGCGCAAACGTTACATAAGAATCTGATGGGCCGATGCAACAGCGGCCCCTCCCACCCGCCTTGACCGCCGGCGCACCGAACGGCCACAGCCCGCGTTGCCCAGCCGACGTGCCATCCGCCGGCGTTACGGGAACATGCCTTGCGACCTGCCAGGGGCAACCACCGCCTCAATTTGAAGAAACAGGAGCGTTTCCATGGCAACGAAGCAAGGTAACGGCCGTGCGGCCAGCGGCCAGTCCGGCAGGAAAAACCCATCTGGCGACGACGCCAAAATGGCCGACCTCGACCGCTTTCGCGCGAAGCCGGACGGCGAGGCGCTACGCACGAACCAGGGTGTGAAGATCGCCGACAACCAGAACACGCTCAGCGCGGGTCCGCGTGGCCCTTCCCTGCTGGAAGATTTCATCATGCGTGAAAAGATCACACACTTCGATCACGAGCGCATTCCCGAGCGGATCGTCCACGCCCGGGGCTCGGCTGCACACGGCTTTTTTCAGGTGTATGAATCGCAGGCGAAAATCACGAAGGCCGCGTTTCTTCAGGACCCGGCCGTGCAGACGCCGGTCTACGTGCGGTTTTCCACCGTGCAGGGACCGCGCGGTTCGGCCGACACTGTGCGCGACGTGCGTGGCTTCGCGGTGAAGTTCTACACGCAGGAAGGCAACTACGATCTCGTCGGCAACAACATGCCGGTGTTCTTCATTCAGGACGCGATCAAGTTTCCGGATTTCGTGCATGCGGTCAAGCCCGAAGCGCCCGATGAAATGCCGACAGGCGGCACCGCGCACGATACGTTCTGGGACTTCGTCTCGCTCGTGCCGGAAACCGCGCACATGGTCACATGGGCCATGTCCGACCGCGCGATTCCGAAGAGCCTGCGCACCATGGAAGGCTTCGGCGTGCACACGTTCCGCTTCGTCAACGCTGAAGACAAAGGGTGTTTCGTGAAGTTTCACTGGCGGCCGGTGCTGGGCTCGTACTCGCTGCTATGGGACGAAGCGCAGAAAATCGCCGGCAAGGACCCCGACTATCACCGGCGCGATCTGTGGGAAGCCATCGAGCGCGGCGACTTTCCCGAGTTCGAACTCGGTGTGCAGGTGATCGATGAAAAAGATGAACACGCGTTCGACTTCGATCTGCTCGATCCGACGAAACTCATTCCCGAAGAACTCGTGCCCGTGCAGATCATCGGCAAGATGACGCTCAACCGCAATCCGGACAACTTCTTCGCCGAGACCGAGCAGGTTGCGTTTCACCCAGGGCACATCGTACCGGGAATCGACTTCACAAACGATCCGCTTTTGCAGGGCCGGCTCTTCTCGTACACCGATACCCAGATCAGCCGTCTGGGCGGCCCGAATTTCCACGAGATCCCGATCAACCGGCCTGTGTGCCCGTTTCATAACAACCAGCGCGACGCGATGCACCGGCAGACGATTCACGTGGGCCAGGCGTCATATGAACCGAATTCGGTGAGCGGCGGCTGGCCGAAGGAAACGCCGCCTGCCGAAGGCGGCTTCGAGAGCTATCAGGAACGCGTCGAAGGCACGAAGATCCGCGTGCGCAGCGAATCGTTCGCCGATCATTTCTCGCAGGCCACGCTGTTTTACAACAGCATGTCCGATGCCGAACAAGGTCATATCGCGGCAGCCTTTACGTTCGAACTCGGCAAGGTGAAGAAACCGGAAATTCGCGCGCGCGTAGTGAACGACATCATCGCGAACATCGACGCGGCGCTCGCAGCAGGCGTCGCCGAAGCACTCGGGCTGCCGAAGCCGAAACCGGGCAGCAAGCGCGGCAAGCCAACGCCGGCGAAATCGCCCGCGCTCAGCCTCGTGAATCGCGTGAAGCCTGGCATCAGGACGCGCAAGATCGCGCTGCTCGCGGCACCTGGCGCCGACGTGGCGGCGCTCGGGAAACTGCGCGACGCATTCGGCAAGGAAGGCGCGATGGCGATGGTGGTCGCGCCATCGCTCGCCGCAATCGGCGACGTCGTGCCCGACGCCACACTTGCCGGCATGCCGTCGATCATGTTCGACGCAGTGTTTGTCGTGCCGGGCAAGGACAGCGCCCAGACGCTGTCGAAAAACGGCGACGCGCGTCACTTCGTGCTCGAAGCGTACCGGCACCTGAAGGCAATCGGCGCAACGGGCAGCGCCCGCGAGGTATTGAAGGCTGCACACCTGCCCGATGAAGAAGCAGGCGTCACAACCGGTGAGGACGGCCAGCTCGCCGATGTCATCAAACAGTTCATCGAAGTTGCGGGACAACATCGCGTGTGGGCGCGGGAGGCGGCGGCGCAAACAGTGCCCGCGTGACGGGCGTAGCGACCCTTGCGTAACGCAGCGGGCTGCATGGATTACATCCATGCAGCCCGTTTTTCATGGCCGGACCGTTTTGTACCGAATGCGCGCAGAATCGCAACAGCGGCCCTCTTCTACAGGAGACACTTCATGGATCTGAATCTGCGCGGCAAGGTAGCGGTTCTGACGGGCGCGAGCGTCGGTATCGGGCTCGCGGTGGCGGAAGGATTTGCGGCTGAAGGCGTGAACCTCGTGCTGGCCGCGCGTCAGCAGGACCGGCTCGATGCCGCCGTCGCGCAGATTACGGCGAGCCACGGTGTAGAGGCCATCGGCGTGGCGTGCGACGTCGCGACCGCCGAAGGCGTCACACGCCTCGTCGATGCCGCAGTCGAGACGTTCGGTGGCGCCGACATCCTCTTTAACAATGCCGGTACCGGCAGCAACGAAACGATCATGAACGCGCCCGACGACAAATGGCAGTCGTACTGGGACCTCCATGTCATGGCGGCCGTGCGGCTCGCACGCGGTCTCGTGCCTTCGATGAAAGCACGCGGCGGCGGCGCGATCCTGCACAACGCGTCGATCTGTGCGGTGCAGCCGCTCGGCTATGAGCCGATCTACAACGTGACGAAAGCCGCATTGATGATGTTCTCGAAGAACCTCGCGAACGAACTCGTGAAAGACAACATCCGCGTCAACACGATCAACCCGGGGCTCGTGCTGACACCGGACTGGATCAAGACCGCGAAGGCACTCACGCAGCCTTCGGGCGAAGACTGGCAGGCGCATTTGCAGCAGGTCGCCGACGAGCACGCTCCCATTGGCCGCTTCGCAACGCCAGCGGAGCTCGCCGATTTCATCGTGTTTTTGTGCTCCGAACGCGCGAGCTACAGCGTCGGCGCGACGTATTTCGTCGACGGCGGCATGCTGAAAACGGTGTGATGCGGGCCGACGCGTGTGACGTAGAATCGCTGGACGCAGGTGACCCGACGAAAGGAGGTAGCGCATGCCAAGCCCAACCGGATCGGTCGTGGCGCTCAGTTCAGCGGCCTCGACCGTGTTCTCCATCGGCATTGTGTTTCTCGGCTACTGGGGTGTCCACGAAAGCTCCCGCTGGGCAGTCTCGCACGTCTTCGTGGTCGGCTTCGCGCTCGCGGGTTTCGCGTGCCTCGGGCTCGTTCCGTGGATGGCAACCAGCCCGGTGGAACCCGACACCAGCGACGTGAAAATACGCGTCGCGCGCAAGATGTTCGTGGCGGGCATGACGGCCGTCTGGATCGCGATCGCGCTTTCAATCATCGTATGAGGCGCAAATGCGGCACACCCGCCAGACGCTAGCTGGCCGCCGCGCGTTCGATAACTGCCTGGATCTCGGTGAACGACACCGGCTTCACGAAGTGATGATCGAAGCCGGCCTCGCGCGAGAGCTGGCGGTCACGCTCCTGGCCGTAACCCGTCAACGCAATCAGCAGTGCAGCCGCCGTGCCGGGCTTGCCGCGCATCATGCGGGCAAGCTCGAAGCCGTCCATGCCGGGCAAGCCGATATCGAGAATGATCACCTGCGGGTTGAACGCATCCGCGAGTTCGAGTGCAGTCCACGGATCGTTTGCGGTACGCACGTCGTGGCCAAGCGTGCCGAGCAGCAGCGACAACGCCTCCGCTGCATCGACGCTGTCATCGACCAGCAAAAGACGGCGCGCATGCGGCGCCTCGCCGGTATCGACAGGCGCGGACGCCACGGGCACCTGATCGGCAGGCAGCAGTGGCAATGTTACGACGAATTCGCTGCCCTGCCCGAGCCCTGACGAAAACGCCTCGATGGTGCCGCCGTGCAGGTCGACCAGCGTTCGTGCGAGCGGCAAGCCGATGCCCAGCCCGCCTTCGGATCGCTCCAGCGAACTTTCCGATTGCACGAACAGTTCGAACGCGCGCGAGAGCATGTCCGGCAGAATGCCGATGCCGTTGTCCCTGACGGCAATCTTCACGTTCGCGCCCACATGCGTCACGGTGATGGACAGCTCGCCATGTTCCGGCGTGTACTTGCACGCATTCGACAGGAGATTGGCGATCACCTGCGAAATACGTACTGCATCGCCGGATACATAGAGTGGTTCGTCCGGCAGATGAACCGAAATGTCGTGCTGCTTCTTTACGATGGCGGGCTGCAATGTCTCAAGCGCCGCGGCGACCGCCGCTGTCATCTCGACAGGTTCGCGCCTGAGCGTGATCTTGCCCTGCGTGATACGCGACACGTCGAGCAGATCGTCGACAAGCCGGCTCAGATGTTTCACCTGACGCGAGATGATGGCGCGCGCGCTGTCGAAGGTCTCCGCAGAAGGCAGGCGGTCGGCCTGCATCAATTCGATTGCGTTACGGATCGGCGCAAGCGGATTGCGCAGTTCGTGCGCGAGCATTGCGAGGAACTGGTCCTTGCGCTGGTCCGCATCGCGCAGCAGCAGTTCGTTGCGCTTGCGCTCCGAAATATCGCTGGCAATGCCCGCAAGACGATAGATGCGGCCATGCGCGTCGCGCACCGGAAAACCCCGTTCGCTCACCCAGCGCACGTTGCCATCGGGACGCACGATGCGGTACTCCTCCTCGAACTTGCCTTCAGTGAGTAGCGCCCGGTACGCTGCGGCAATGCGCGCTTCGTCGCCCGGATGCACGTCGTCGGACCAGTGCTTCGCGCCTGCTTTCGGCGTCACCGCGTCGCGGCCCCACAGGCGGTGATACGACGGGCTGACATAGAGCAGTTCGTCGGTCATCGGGTCGAGCATCCAGAAGACATCCTCGATGTTTTCCGCCATCTGGCGGAAACGTTCCTCGCTTTCGCGCAGCGCGTTCTCCGCGTGCCTGACGCGCAGCAGCGCGCGCACGTTCGCGATCAGTTCGGGCGGCTCGATCGGTTCGGTCAGGTAGCTGTCGGCGCCGCCATCGAGCGCGCGCACCTTGTCGATGCTATGCACAGCCGCGGCCGATGTCTGCAGCACGAGCGTCGATGCTGTTTCCGGGTCGGTCTTGATGCGCCGGCACACTTCGAGGCCGTTGATGTCCGGCAGTTTCACATCGAGCAACACGAGCTCAGGCGACTCGTTGCGCACCTTGTAAAGCGCTTCGTGACCCGTCGCGGCTTCGAGCACCGTGAAGCCCGCGCGCTGCAGGATGCGCGTTTTCGCGTAACGTGCGCCTTCGTTATCATCGACGTTGAGGATGAGGCTTGAACGTGGATCGTTCATACGTCCTCCTCCTGCGGGTCGACAAGGCGGTCGATGGACGACATCAGGTCACTGCGTGTAATCGGCTTCAAAAGATAGGCATCGGCGCCCAGCGCCTTGCCCTTGTTGCTTTCGTTGACCGCCGTCGCGACAATGATCGGAATACGCTGGCCGTATTCCCCGGCTTTCAGCTCCATCAGCCAGCGCCATGTGTCGTCTTCTCCCAGCAGCAGATCGAGCACGATCGCGTTCGGCGTAATGAGCTTCATCATCTGGTCCGCTTCGCGCAGGTTCTTCACGGAGACGGCCTGGTAGTCGGTGTTGCGCAACCAGCTCTCGTACAGCAGACGTACTTCGGGTTCGTCTTCGATGACAAGGATCGGACGCTTGCCCGCTTCGATCGTCAACGTTTCGCGTTCCACGGCGCTGTCCGTCGCCTGGCCAAAGTAGATGGGCAGCGTGGCCGAAAAGACCGAGCCACGCCCTTCGGTGCTATCGACGCTGAGCGAGCCGCCCAGCAGCGCACACAGTTTTGCGCATAGCGGCAAACCGAGACCGGTGCCTTTCACTGCGTTCTGCAGGCGGTTCTCCACCTGACCGAACTCCTCGAAAATGAGCTGAAGATGTTCCGATGCGATGCCGATGCCCGTATCGGCCACGCAGAACGTGACCATCCCGGTATCGGCGTGATATGCGGCACTCACACGTACTTCGCCCTTTTCCGTGAATTTCAGCGCGTTCGAAACGAAGTTGCGCAGGATCTGCGCGACCTTCGCCTCGTCGTTGTAGATCGGTGGAGAATCAGGGCACGGCTCGAAGATCAGTTCGACCGGCGCATCGGCAAGAAGCGGCCGCATCATGCCGCGCAACGCCGAAAAGAGCGAATCGATTTCAAATTCCGCCGCACGAATCTCGATCTTTCCGGACTCGATCTTCGCGAGATCGAGCAGGTCGTTGACGATTTCGGAGAGATCGTCTGCCGCCTTGCGGATATAACGCACCTGCTTTTCCTGCTCGGTTGTCAGTTCGCCGTCGATGCGGTCGAGCAGCAGTTTCGACAGCGCGCGGATCGACGAAAGCGGCGTACGAAACTCGTGGCTCATGTTCGACAGGAAGCGCGACTTCATGTTGTCCGCGCGACGCAGATGATCAGCCCGTTCGTCGAGTTCCGCATAGAGCGCGACGACGCCGCGGTTCGTATCCTCGAGTTCACGCGTGAGCCGGGTAAGCTCGTCCTGACGCTCGTGCAGATCGGTCAGGGCAGCGAGCAGTTCGCGGTTTTGCCGCTGCAATTCTTCGTACGTGTACTTGCCCTCGAATGCGTCCAGTCGCGCCGTGAGGCTCTCGATCGTGTCCGCCGTAACAACGGGCGCGCGCTCCGGCATCGCCTTCTTGAGAATCACCGTGGTGCCGGCGCCGGGCGCCGAGTCGATCAGGCACTGATCCATCAGGCGTTGCGCGGCAACGAGACCGCCCGCTGGCATGCTCGCCGGGTCCGGCATGCCGGGCCCGGCGTCGGCGATACGCACCGTCAGCAGTTGCGGCGGCACGCTGCCTTCGACCTCGAACGATACGCGGCCGCCATTTGCAAACGCGAGCGCATTGCGGGCTATCTCGAGCACGGCTGTGGCAATACGCGCGCGGTCCTGCTGGCCGAATCCGAGCGCCGAGCTGATCTCGTGCGCACGGCGGCGCACTGCGACCAGATCCTGTTCGGTACTGACAACGAGCGTGAGGACCGGCAGCGTCATGCGACCCCCGCCTGCGCGCGTGAACGCGCCACCAGAACCGTGACGTCATCGCGGCCACGCGAGCAGTCGCGATACAGCACGCCCGCAATCAGCGAAGGATGGCGAAGCGCGAGCCCCGGATAGTGACCGGTATCCCAGCGTGTCAGCAGTCCGTCCGAGTGCATGACGAGCTGCGAATGCGGGGACCACGGCGCATCGACTTCCTGCGCGCGACGCATGTTGTGACCGACGATGCCGTTGTGCGACATCATCTGGCGCCGTGTGCCGTCGTTCTGTATCACGACCGCCGAGATGTTGCCGACGCCCGCGAATTGCAGCTTGCCGTTCGCGCCATCGAAGCGCGCGATGCCGATTGCCGCGCCGCGCGTAGACCGCAGTGCCTCGTGTGCGCGATCCATGATCTCGACGACTGGCAATCGCGCGTTGCCGCTCAGCGCATGCACCGCTGCGACCGACGCCGTATTCGCCAGCGGACCGTGGCCGAGCCCGTCGGCCACCATGATCGTCACGCCGTCCTCATTCGACTCCACGCCCCACGCGTCGCCGCACAGCGTTTCGTCCGCTACGGGCAGATTCACCACGCCGAATTCGAACGGGCCACGCGGCTGTGCAAGCCGGCCGTCATCGCCCCATATCACGGCGCGCAGCGCCATGCCGTGACCGGGCTGGCTCCAGATATCGAACTCATCGGACTGCCGCTGGATCGCCCCCATGCCGCTGCCTGCACTGCCTGCCGTCGTATAGCCATCCTCGAAACACGCCTGCAGATCGCGGACGCCCGGGCCCTTGTCCAGCGCAAGAAGCTCGATGCCAACACGGACGTGCGCCGGATGCGGTTGAGCGAACGCGATGCGCCGCACCAGCAGCTCGCCGTGGCCGGCATGCTTGAGAATGTTCGTTGCACATTCTGTGACGACAATCGCGACACGCCCGGCCGCCGTTTCGGAAAATCCGAGCCCGCGCGCCAGATCACCCACGCTGCGTCGCGCGTGAGCCACCTGGCTGGTATCGATGACCAGAAACTGCTGCTGTGCCGTCGTGCCGTCGTTCACTAGGGCTTCCATTTTGTAATCGTCACCGTCGTTCCCACGCCGGGCGTGGAATGGATGCTGAATTCATCGCACAACCGCTTCGCACCGCCCAGCCCGAGACCGAGACCGCTGCCCGATGTAAAGCCGTCGGTCATCGCGCGGGGCACGTCGGCTATGCCAGGCCCCCCATCGACGAACGCAAGCCGCACGCCACGGCGGCCGTTGCGCTCAAGCACGTAGCATTGCGCTTCGCCGCCCCCGCCATAAAGCAGCGTATTGCGTGCGAGTTCGCTCGCCGCCGTCACGAGCTTCGTCTGGTCGACAAGCGACAAACCCTGCTCGACGGCCCGTTCACGCACGTACTGACGCAGCCGCACGATCTGCTCATCGTTTGTGATCGGCAGAATCTGTGCGGGCGCGGTAGCGTCGCGCGCGGATTCGCCACTCAGTCCACCCGTGTCGGCGTAATTCATGAAGCACTACGCTGCGGGGGGCGCATATCGCTCCCGATCGTCATGACCACTCCCCGTCTGCGAGAAGCGCCATGCCTTTTTCCACGTTCAACGCCGTACGCACGCCAGTCAGCGTGAGCCCGAGTTCGACCAGCGTAATGGCGACGGCCGGCTGCATGCCAACCACAACCGTGCGCGCGTCGAGCACGCTCGCCATCGCCGCGGTGTTGCTGATCATCCGGCCGATGAACGAGTCGACCACGTCGAGTCCGGAGATATCGATCAGCACGCCCTTTGCGCGATCCTTGACGATGCGGTTGGTCAGATCGTCCTGCAACGTCATCGCGAGGCGGTCATGCATGTCCACCTGAATCGTCACGATCAGGTTGCTACCCATGCGCAGGATCGGAATGCGTTCCATCGCGGCTACCGGAAGGACGGCATGCCGGCCGTCCCGTTCGACGGTTCGGCGGCAAGGTCCATGGGCGTCGTGACCGACTTGCCCGAACGTTTCAGCGCGATCACGAACGCGTCGGCGAGCGTGGCCTTGGTGATCACATTGGAGAGGTTCACGCCGAGATGCACGATGGTCTGAGCAATCTGCGGACGAATGCCGCTGATGATGCAGTCAGCGCCCATCAGCCGCGCAGCGGCAACGGTGCGTAGCAGATGCTGTGCAACCAGGGTATCGACGGTAGGCACACCGGTAATATCGATGATCGCGATCGCCGCGCCCGTCTCCACGATTTTCTGCAGCAGGCTCTCCATCACGACCTGCGTTCGTGCCGAGTCGAGCGTGCCGATGAGCGGCAGCGCGACGATGCCTTCCCACAGTTGCACGACGGGCGTAGAGAGTTCGAGCAGCTCCTGCTGCTGCCGCGCGATGACCTGCTCGCGGCTCGCCTGGAACACCTCGGTCGTATAGAGGCCGAGTTCATCGAAGAGGGCGCTGATCTGCCACGTGAGATCGGCGAGCGCAGCGGACTCGCTCACGAGATTCTCGCGCAGCACCGAGAAAAGCGGCTGTTTCAGCGAGAAAACGAAGCGCGCGGTCTCCGCGGGCGTGAAGCCCTGACGTGCACGCTGGGCGGAAAAGTCGGCGAGGAAACTTCGTACTTCGGCCCACGCGGGCTGCTGGATGTCAGTGGATGTCGACGCGGCAAAAGCCGGAGCAACAAGCGCAACGAACTGGGAAAACTGGTTGCGCAACTGCGCTTCGTCCACGAGCCCACGGCGCGCTACCGACGCATAGTGTTGACTCATCCACTCCGACAGCAACCTGGCCTGATTGTCGGAAAAAATACCAGCCAGTCGCGCGCCGCCGATGGTGTTCATGAGGCAATCCTTTATTCCTTGTATGGTCCATGCATGAGCATCTTCGCCCGCTGCAGGTCCAGCCTGAATGTCGTGCTTCACTGCCGCCGACAATAGCACAGCGGTACTGCGTTGGAAATGCACCAGCGCCCTTGCGTGAAGCCTTTTGATGGGTACGTGTCCACGTTTCGTACCGATACGCTGCGCGACGCGTACGCGCAAAACTGCCGCGCGTGACGGTATCGTCAAGCGCGGCACGTTTGCCGCAAGCGGAGCTTCCATGGCACACCACGTCAATGCACTGCGATGTGCCCGGGCATGCCCCGGGGCCGCAACCCTTTCACCGTCAGGTCATTCTCCGGTTCTTCCCTGTTTCGCCCTCCATCAGACAGGTCGGCGCACGCCGGTCGTCGTCGTGCGTTCGGTGTAGGTCGTCGTTGTCACCGGCACTGAATCGGCATGCTCGCGCTCGCCCGTTTCGACTACCGGTTGATGACGGAAACCGAGTTGCGCCGCAGCGGTCGCGATGATCGCGCCGAGCACAAGCAGCGCGAATGCCCACCATGTCGTACGGGCGACCTGCCTGGATGCCGAGTCGGCGGACTCGCGCATCTGCGTATCCGAGGGCGCAGCCGCTTGCGCGTTTTCACCTGGCACGTTGATGCCGTGCTGCTGCAACGTCTGCTTCGCGGAATTGATCAGCGAGTTTGCGGTCTTGCCGATTTGCCCGTTATCCGAGGTGGCCTCAGCCGTCGTCGCTGCCACGTTGCCGATGAAGTTGACCGTGTTGCCGACCAGCGCGGTCGCGAAGTAGCCGGTAAGCAGCACCACGACTGCCCACGCAAGAATGCCGTGCAGCCAGCCGAGCGCAGGCGCGCAGCGTCCCGCGAAATAGGCGCCGGTCAGCACCGCTGCGACGGTCATGAAAACGGCCCAGATGCCCGTGCCGAAAGCGAATCCCCTGGCCGGGTCCTGATACTGCAGCGGGGCAAGTGCCGATGCACCGATCGCCGCGCCCAGGATTCCCAACACGAGAAGAACGACCAGCGAAAGGATCACGCCCGCGAAGACAGCGCCCCATGAGATGCGCGGAAGCCTGTCATGCGTCACAAGAGTAGTCATGGTTGCCTCACTACTTGTAGATGAAGGCGAGCGGCACGCCTCAGTTAAAGGTGGACCGCCCGCGATTGCATCAGGGTGAGCCTGCAGCTGGCTGAAAATCCTGAACCTGCTGCCAGGGCCGTCATTGCCTTAAGTGCGATCAAGGAAAACAACGAAAAGTGCTTAATGGAAAACCAGGTAGAGCAAAACCAGAACGATGAGCGGTACACCGAGGAACCAGCCAAGGATGTAAGGCATGATCTCTCCTCCCTTATTACTGTTTTGAAGTTGCTTCTCCAGCTTTGTGGATGAAGCCCGTAGCAAACAGTCAGCAAAAAGTGTGCCCTTCTGCAGGGTACGCTGATGCATAAGGGGTTCCGGGATTTACACAGAGGGAAAAACAGCGCAACGGCAGGTATTTTTCTGGCCCCGGCGCGTCGGTTTTACGCGCCCGGGGCAAAACTTCCACGGGCACGTTTCAGGGCCATTGACACCTTGCCGTGCCGCACAATCCGTTCGATACTGGATCGCGCTTCAAGCGACGTGCTGCGTGTGCACATCGTTCGATGTATTTCCCACCTGCCCCGGAGACGCCCCATGCGAATGGAAACGGCCTTCCTGTTCGACCTCGACGGCACACTCGTCGACAGCGTGTATCAACATGTCCTTGCATGGAAAGAAGCACTCGACGCGGAAGGCATCGAACTGTCGGTGTGGCGCATTCATCGAAAGATCGGCATGAGCGGTGGCCTCTTCACGAACCAGTTGCTGCGTGAAACGGGTGGCGATATCAGCCAGGAACGCGTCGACCGCCTGCGCCGTACGCATGCGGAAGCCTACAAGCGGCTGCGCGCGCAGGTCTGTCCGCTGCCAGGCGCGCGCGAACTGCTTGCAACACTGACGCAGACCGGCACACGCTGGGCCATCGCCACGAGCGGCCGCATGGAAACTGCGGCGGTCAATCTCGAAGCGCTGGGCGTCGATCCGTCAAAGGAAGTGGTCGTCACGCGCGACGACGTGAAGTATGCGAAGCCCGACCCTGATCTTTTCATTGCTGCGGCCGCGCGCCTTGGCGTGCCGGTTGAACAGTCCGTCGTGGTCGGCGACAGCATCTGGGACATGCTCGCCGCGCGTCGCTGCCGCGCGCTTGGCGTGGGCCTTCTGTCGGGCGGCTACGGGCTCGACGAACTGGAGCGTTCGGGCGCGCTGCGTGTCTATGAGGATCCGCACGACCTGCTGCTGCATCTGGATGAAGTTGCGGCACGGCCTTGAACGGCCATGAGGGTCAATGAAGGGCATCCAACGCATGCGTCGTGTCGTCACAATAATTTCTTGACAAGATATCCGCGTCCTAAGACACTCAGCGACATGCTCAAGCTCCTGTCTATCGCGAACGCGATTAATCACCCAATTCACGCCATCATCGGCGGGTTTTGGTCAGGACGCGTGCGCTAGATTCATCGATACACGCAGATTCCCCAAGGCCCCGCCGGAAACGACGGGGCCTTTTTCTTTATATACGTCCCCGTTGTGCCGGCATTCAGACGGAGACGATAATGGACAGGAGCAGTCAGCAACCCCGCGCTTTACCGCGTGACGCAGAGGATTCGCAGGAGCAACGCCGCTATGTGATTCAGTTTGCAGTCGCGGCGGGCGAGACGGTGGCGTTGAAGATTCGCCATGACACAGTCGTGTCGTCGGCAGGCGCACGACTGTGGGTGACACGTGCCGGCGACAAATGGGACTACTGGCTCAAACCGGGCGAGACATTACGTCTGCTGCGAGGCGAGCGCATCTGGGTGACGGGCGATATCGATGCACACGCAACGACCGGCGCCCAGCCGGACGCCGACGTGACGTTGACAATGCAGCTCGCGCGACCGAGGCGCGTCCGCTGGAAGTGGGCGCGACAACCGGTATTCGCGGTGTGGTGACGAAGCACGTCGAAACGGGCCTCATGCGCAGGCGACGCTTACTGCATGCCGCTCAAATGCGATCCAGCGCAACCTGCTGGGGCGCATTCCAGCCGCGTGCAACGGCAAACGCAACGGTGGCGCGCGCGAGTTCGAGCGTGCTGTCGATCAGTGTGACCGGCGGCGCGGAGAGATTGCGTGCGGCGAGCGGAATTTCGGTGCAGGCCATCACGGCTGCACGCACGCCCTGTGCAATCAGGATCGCAAGTGCGGCCGAAAGCTGGACTGTGGATTCGTCCACGTCATTCGCCTTTGCTGCCCTGACGCTCGCGTCAAGTCGCGCCTGCGTGATTTCGTCCGGGACGACCGGCATGATTCCGCGCGAGGCGAGCGCTTCCTGATAGAAGCCGGAGGCGATCATGCCGCTTGTGCCCAGTATGGCGACGCGCTGCCGGAGGTCGGGAATCGCGTTGACGCAGGCTTCGCCGATATGCAGGATCGGGGCGGCGCTACGCGCCTGCAGTTGCGCATACCAGTGATGGGCGGAATTGCACGGAATCGCGATCACGCCGACTTCATTGCGGTTGAGCAGATCGATGCCCGAGAGCATCGCGGGCAGCGGATCTTCGCCGCCATCGAGAATCGCGAGCGAACGGTCGGGGATGTAAGGCAGGTTGGCGACCAGCATCGGCAGATGCGCCTGATCGCAGTCGGCGCGCGTGAGACGCACGACCTTTTCCATGAAATCGACAGTCGCAAGCGGGCCCATCCCGCCGAGAACTCCGATGAGTGCCATCCCTGAGGCTCCAGTGACTTCAACGGACGCGGCCCACATACTGGATGAGCCGCGGCATCGCCTGCACAGTGCGGCAGGCGTGCGCAGCATAACGCAGAATGGTCGGTTTAATACAGTCGGTGGCGCACAGAAAGCGCGAGGCCAGGTTAAACCATGAGACGCCGGTCGCGGCCCGCACGTATCCACCGTCCGACGGGCCGCCCTGCCCATGAAAAAGGTCTCGCGAGGAGACCTTTTTCATGGGCAAGCCGCGAGGGCCGCTTAAATCTGGCGACGCAGTTCTGCGGGCGGCACCTTCATCAGATGCCGGTATTTCGCCACGGTGCGGCGCGCGACGAGCACGCCCTGGTCGGCCAGCATTCTTGCGAGCGTGACGTCCGAAAGCGGATCCCGGGTATTTTCCGCGGCGATCATTTCCTTGAGCAGCGCGCGCACCGCCGCCGCCGAACAGGTCCCCCCGCTTTCTGTGCCGAGTTCGCGCGGGAAGAAGTGCTTGAACTCGAAAATGCCGCGCGGCGTGGCCATGTACTTGTTGCCCGTCGCGCGGGAGATCGTCGATTCGTGCAGGCCGAGTTCGTCCGCCACGTCGCGCAGCACAAGCGGCTTCAACGCAATCTCGCCGTACTGGAAGAACGCGCGTTGATGGGCCACGATACATTCGGCCACACGCTGGATCGTGTCGAAACGCTGCTGCGCGTTGCGGATCAGCCAGCGCGCCTCCTGCAGCTGCTGCGCAAGCGGCGAGCGGCTCGCGCCAGCCGATTGCGCAAAGAGCTCCGCATACTTGCGATGAATCCGCGCGCGCGGCATCACGGCAGGATTGATCGTCACGACCCACTTGTTGCGAACCTGACGCACAATCACATCGGGCACGACGTAATTGTCTTCCGCGCTACCGTAGTAGTGACCCGGTTTCGGATTGAGCTTGCGCACAAGCGCGCATGCAATCCGCAGTTCGTCCGCACTGCATCCGATCTGCTTTTGCAGTTCCGCCTGCTCACGTCGCGCGAGGCGCTCGAGATGATGCTCGACCACCTGGATCGCAACATCGCGGCCCGGCGTATCGCTATCCATGCAGTCGAGCTGCAGCTTCAGACATTCGGACAGCGAGCGCGCGCCGAGGCCCGGCCGGTCGAGCGACTGCACGAGTCGCAGCGCGACGAGCAGTTCGTGTCCGCTCAGTGCCGGTTCGACATCGAATACGTCCGCGAGATCGGCGAGATCCTGACGCAGATAGCCGTCATCGTCGAGCGATTCGATGATCAGACGCGCGACTTCGCGATCGCGCGCGTTCAGCGGATACAGGCGCAGTGCGTCGTGCAGCTGTTCGTGCAACGAAGGCTGCGAGCGCGCCCACTCCGCGGGATCACTGCCTTCGCTATCTCCGTTGTGACGCGACGATCCGCGATCGAATGAATCCCCGCCGTAGTCGCTCGCGTAGTCGTTGCCGTAGTCGCCTGCCGGTTCGTCCTGTGACGAGGCGTCGACGCTGTCCCGCGATACAGGTGCTTCGGCAACCACTTCCGCGCCCGCGGACATCGGCGCATTGATCGCTTCGGTGGCTTCGCCCGTGTTTTCCGCTGAAAGCGCGGCGTCCTCGGTTTGCGACGCGTCGTATTCAAGGAACGGATTCGTATCGAGTGCCGTGCGCAACTCCTGCTGGAACTCGAGCGAAGACAGCTGCAACAGGCGCACCGATTGCTGCAGACGCGGGGTCAGTGCAAGCGATTGTCGTGTGCGTAGCTCGATTGAAGGCGGCATGGTAGTGCGATCCCTGTTAAAGACTCTGGTTCAGACAACCCGAAGCACATTGCTTTCGGGCAACTGTCGTTTGTCTGAATAGAGCAATCGCCATACCAGGTTTCGCAAGGCGCTGTTTTTACAGCAATTTGATACTTATATCCGGTGTTTCCCAAGCGTGGCGGGGCGCCCCCGCGCGACATTTTTACAAGCGCCCGGAAAAAACCGGGCCTGCGGACGACTCCGTTTCAAAACGCCTCCTGTGCGATCTACTTCATCTGCCCGGCCCTGCTAGCCGGGCCGTGAGCATGACGGACCGCGTCACGGCGCCGGCGTGGCACGCGGCTTGCGCTTCCCGGATGTGGACGAATGCAGACACAGTGCATTCGATGTCGACCACGGGGCTGACGGAACCGTCATGCGGCCACCCTCCCCCAAGCGTGTCATCAACGGCGACTGCCGCGATCGACCGCACAGGCAACAAGACCGCAGCACTCTTCAACAACCCGAAAGGAGAAGTCCATGAAAACGATCCAGTTCCTCAAAGCCGCAGGCAGCGTTGCATGTATCGCATTTGCCCTTAACGCGAACGCACAGTCGACCGCATCGGCACCGGCTGGCGTGTCGGAATCGATGGGAGCTCACGTCGATGACACGACCATCACCACCAAGGTCAAGGCCGATCTGCTTGCTAACAAGAACGTCAAGTCGACCCATATCCACGTGAAGACGGAAAAGAGCGTCGTCTGGCTGACGGGGACCGTGCCGTCGGCGGCAGACAAGACTGCTGCTGAAGATGTCGTGAATCAGGTCAATGGCGTGAAGGGCATCAAGAACCACCTGAAGGTTGCTGCAGAATAAACGCTGCATCTGCGTCAGGCCCCGGCCGGTGTCGAGGCCTGACCGATGAAAGCCGTTCGTGCAATGCGAACGGCTTTTTGTTTTTGCAGCGCGGGCTGTTTTAACGCCACGCGTGCCGCAAACGGAATCGGGCGGCAGGAATGATCCCGCCGCCCGACTCTCTTTCCCCCCGTTATTACAGAGTGACGCCCCGGCTAGCGCGCACGCGCCGCATACTGGTCGCGCAGGTCGCGAATGCGATCGTGGTTTTGCAATACGCCCTGATACTGACGTTCCACGATCGCGCGGACATCGGCCGGCAGGTCTTTTTCAAGTGCGTCGTGGTAACGCTTCTTCGCGACGTCCTCGCCCTTTTCGCATTCGGCGAGGATTTCATGGTCGCTACGATTGCTCACCGCCGACTTCAGATCGACCCAGCCGCGATGCAGCGCGCCCGTCATCGAGCCGCCGGTATCCGGCTTGCCGCCGAGCTGCTGAACCGTGTCCTGAAGTTCGCGTGCGCCGCGTGCGCAATCATCGGCGCGACTGACGAAAAGCGATTTCAGCTGCGAATCGTGAGCGTCTTCTGCTGCCTTGCGAAAGCCCTTCTCGCCATCCTTCGAAGTCTCGACCAGATCATTCAGTTCGGAAACAACGTTCGTAGCCATGTAACGCTCCTTAAGTCCGGTTGAAAACGGTTGCCGCGATCTCTCCGCGGTCAGTCAGGAAGACGCACGTGGCGTGCCCGCGTCACGACGCGTGCAGAACGCCCTGCGGCTACGTAAAAGTTGCCTCAACGCGCTGACGATCGAGCGGCCGCCATAAATCGTCGCGACGATAAAACCCGCATAACCAGCGCATTTTTCTGCGATTTTCATGCGCCTGGGTCGAATGGCACGGTGTTTGCTGAATGAAGCGGGTGCGGTGTTGCGTGCTGTGTTGACGACGGAACATCAGCCAGTCAAGACAAGGGCAGACAGGATCGACAGGTCAGGGAGAAAAACATGAAAATCAGACGGACTGGGTGTCTGGTGCTGGTCGCACTGGTGAGTTCAGCGGCTGTGATGGAACTTCGGCTGAATACCCTCGATACCACGCCGCAATCCACAACGCAGGCAACGCGGTGCGCGACGATCCAGCAACAAGGCGTCGCGCCGGCAGGATGCGGCCTGAAGCAGCACGAGCATCGCGTGGAAGGGACCGTTCCGCAATCGCATCGCGCGTCGGCGCTTTGGGTTTAGACGGCGCGATACCCGAAGGAGATTCGTCGTCAACGCAAACGGCCCGGAGAACCGGGCCGTCTGTCTAACCATTGAAGCATCCAGCGATCCGCTTCGCCCTTATGCGCGACCTTCGTTCAACTCGCTGATGGGTGTCGGCGGCCGGGTCGGATCGAAGTCGGCCCAACGGCCCTGCTGCCAGCGACCCGTTGCGCGCTCTATCGTGCTGCCGCCACATTCGCGCAATACGCGCGCGGCCTCCATTTGCGTATCCGGCGAAACATGGACCGCCAGCAATACGCCGGAATCGCGCTCTTCGTGATGCGACCAGTGGCCATGCCGGCTGGCTTCATGCGTATGCGACATCGCCCCGACGAGTGAACCGATATACGCGCCCACCCCCGCCGCGATCGCGGAAACAAGCAGCGGCGCATGAAACACCGCGAAGAGCCCGGCGCCGACAATCGCACCGGCTACCGCCCCTATCGTCACGCCCTTGCCAGCGCCCTTCGGTGTATCGCGCGCGCCGGGATCGACATCCTCATCGCCGCCGAGGGGATAGCGCGCGTGCTGCCCGCGCGGATTCACGAAAAACAGCGTGACGTCTTCTTCGACGAAGCCGTTCGCGAAGAGACGGTGCGCGGCAGCCTCGGCGGCCGGAAAAGTCGTAAAACGTCCTGCGACTATCAGTGACATGACGCCTCCTTTCATCCTTTCAGATGGTGTGCGCAGTTGCCGTCGCCGGCTTACTACAATGTTATGCCTTTAATCCGCGATCCGGCTCCATTCCTTCGACCCGGAAGAGCCCGCTGTGCAGCACGACGCTTTCGCCGTCGTTCTGATCGAGCGCCTCGGCGCACACGGAACGGATCCGGGCACGTCCGTGCTGGAATGCCTTCAAAAGCGTGTCTTCCAGAGGCGAGTCTGCGCCAAAATGGTCTTCAAGTGCTTCCGCCGTGATGATGCAGATAACGGGTTGCCCGTCGACGGCCGCGGTGAAGCGCACCGTGAGGTTCGCGCCGTCGAATACCGGCGCCTCATCGGGAAAAGTGATGGTCATGTTCGCATCCTCCCAGGCGGCTCTCGACAGAATCGCACTCATGATGTGCTCTTCTTCGCGTCAGCCAGTTGCTGCGCCATCGCGAGATGGTGCTGGATCACCGGCAATGCCTTCGTAGCCGCCGCCTTCAGTTGCGCATCGCCGCCGCTTTCGCTTTCCTTCTGGAACAGTTCGACCGCCTTCTGATGACCGCCCACCGCCACGTCGGCGATATAGGCCTTGTCGAAATCGGCGCCCTTGAGCCCCTGCAACTTTCCTGTGACTGCTGAATCCGCGGAAGGCGGCGATTTCAGGCCTTTCTTCTCAGCGATGACATCGAGGTTCCGCGCGAGTTTCGTGTGATCGGCGATCATCTGCGACGCGAATTTCCTCACTTGCGCGTCGTTGGAGTTCTTCAGCGCCAGTTTGCTCGCCGCGATTTCCGTCGCGCCTGCCTGCGCGGCGTCCTGCATGAACTGCTGATCGGCCGTCGAGAGTCTCGTCTCAGGGGCCATCTGCGCACAGGCGACGCCGGGCGCCGCAATCGCAAGAGCGGCCGCCACGATGACTGCGCGCGTTGAATGCTGGAATGTCATGCGGTTTCTCCTGTTCCGGTCCCTGCCTCACGCTGCCTTGCGCCGGCTCAACTGCGCAATCAGCGTCTTGTTGAAAGCCGGCAGATCGTCCGGCTTGCGGCTCGAAATGAGGTTGCCGTCCTGTACCACTTCCTGATCGACCCACGTGCCTCCCGCATTGCGGATATCGTCCTGCAGGCTCGGCCAGCTCGTGACCGTACGCCCCTTCAGGATGCCCGCCGATACCGGCAACCACGTGCCGTGGCAGATCACCGCGATCGGCTTTCGGGCGGAATCGACGGCCTTCAGGAACGCCTGCGCCTGCGGCAACAACCGGATCGCATCGCCGTTGACGACGCCGCCGGGTAATACCACTGCGTCGTAGTCATCGGGTTTTGCCTTGTCAAAGGTCGCGTCCACGTTCACGGTATCGCCCTTGTCGACGTGCCTGAAGCCCTGAATCGTGCCGCTCTTCGTTGAAATGACGTGCACGGTTGCGCCCGCATCGGTCAACGCGCGTTTCGGCTCGACAAGTTCTGCCTGCTCGAAGCCATCGACCGCGAGTACCGCGACCTTGCATCCCTGAAGCGTGTTCGCCATGAGTTCTCTCCCTGTATCGCTGCAGCAGCGCCGCGCGCCGCATTTCCGCCGTGATCAGGTCACGCGGGGCTCAGCAAGGAGCGTCGCAAAAGGTGTGCCCGGCAAGTCAAGCCTGTGGAGACGCCTTGCGGCAATGCACCCCGTGCAGCACTTGCAAGTTGTGCGCTTGGCAATGCAATTGTTGCGATGCCTCGGGGCGCGATTAAAAGCTCATCCCTCTCAGAAGCATGCGGGAAATGCCCACTGAACGACGCACCACAGGTACATCGATTGCTGAAGATCGACGCGGCCACCGCGCCGTTCGATCGAGGTTTTTCCTCGCGACCCAGCCTTTGCTTTTCAGGGAGACGCATCATGAATACGCTCAATCAACCCCGCACCGGAGACGGCGCACGCATCGTCGGCGGTGGACGCGAAACCGCGGACGGCCCGGGCCCGGACGTCATGGCCGCCGATACGCTCGACGGCAACACGGTGCTCAGTGCCGATGGAGACGACGTCGGCAAGATCAAGGACATCATGCTCGACGTTCAGGGCGGACGCGTTGCCTACGCGGTACTCTCAAGCGGCGGCTTTCTTGGCATCGGCGACAAGCTGCTGGCGATTCCATGGAACGCGCTGACGCTCGATACGGACCGCAAATGCTTCGTGGTGGGCCTTACGTCCGATGAGATCAGGAACGCGCCCGGCTTCGACAAGGACCACTGGCCCGCGATGGCCGACCGCACGTGGGCCACGAGCGTTCACCAGTACTACGGCCGCGCGCCGTACTGGGGTGACGAACGTGGCGTCGGCGGCGATCTCGGTCTGCGCGACGATGTCGGCGTCGGCGATATTTCACCCGCGTCGTCAGGCGCACCGGAGGCAGGCGGCGTGAAGCTCTAGGCGTCAGCCATGTTCCGGCTGTTTGAAGAACAAGGCTTCATGCGCGACGCAGGCATCCATGACGTACGGATGTATCGCCCGCGTCGCGCGAGCAAAGCCGTCACATTGCGTGCATACGAGGGATCCCATGGCCACGAGAAAGAAGGGACATCCGGCGAAGCGCGGCCGCTCGGGCAGACCGCCGAGGCAACGCCACGCGCAGGCGCATGCCGCGCATCGCGCAAAGCAGGGCGCGTCCGGCAGATCCGGAGGCGATGGAAAAACCGGCAAGCGCTGGTCGCATCACGTCATGGAAACGAGCGACGCAATGGATATCGAACACGATATCTTCAGGACCGGTAGCGCGCAGGCGATTGCCGATTCGCTAAAGCGCTCGTCGACGCGCAGCAAACGCCGCAAAGGCACGCCGTTCCAGTCGGCCATGTCGATGCTTAACTTCTATATCAATCGCGCGGGGCGTAATCTGCCGAAATCGCGTCGCGCGACGCTGCAAACGGCAAAGCGCAAACTACGCGAGGCATTCGGCCGCGCGCCCTGATTTGCGTCGCGCGCGAAAAGCATCTACGGGCAGGCCAGCAGCAGGCGAAACCGCACGGCAGCGTCATCAGGCTGCCTCACCGGATACCTCATGCACGAAACGATCTGGTTTCTCGTCGTCGGCGGTGTGTTCGCCTTCATGGGCCTCGCTGCGACCACGTTCAAGCGGCTGCCGTGCAGCGCCGCGATGTTCTATCTCGCGATCGGTTTCGGGCTCGGACCGCACGGAATCGGCCTGCTGCATCTGAACGTGATCGCCAATGCCGGCGTGCTGCGGATCATCACGGAAGTCGCGTTGCTGGTTTCATTGTTCGCGATCGGCCTGCGTCTGCGCGTTCCGCTTTCCGACGCACTGTGGGCGATACCGTTGCGGCTCGGCTTTGTCGCAATGCTGGTGACCGTACCGCTCCTGACCGTCTTTGGCGTCTACGCGCTGCAACTCGCCTGGGGACCGGCGTTGCTGCTCGCCGCGATACTCGCGCCGACCGATCCGGTTCTCGCCCACGAAGTACAGGTCCAGGATTCGGCCGATGTCGATCTCATGCGCTTTTCGCTTTCGGGCGAAGGCGGCCTCAACGATGGCATCGCGCTGCCATTCGCGCTGCTGGGCCTTGCGTTATGCGCCGATCACAGCGCGAATTTCGCCGACGTCTTCACGCGGACGTTCGTCGGCATCACGTTGTGGGGCATCTTTGGCGCCATCGCGATTGGCGGCGCGCTGGGCTGGGCGACGACTCACGGCGTCGCCTGGCTCAGGACGCGCCATGCGCAGGCGCTCGGCCTCGAAGCGTTTTTCGCGCTCGGGCTGATCGAACTGTCGTACGGCATCGCACAGCTTGCACAGACGTTCGGTTTTCTCGCGGTATTTGCAGCGGGGGTCGCGATGCGCCGCGTCGAGCATCGCGCGAGCGGCGAACAGTCGGCGCGCGAAACCATCGGCACCGTCGTGGCGGACGACGTCACCGCAACAGCGTCCGATCCGCAGAAAGCCCATGCATTCATGGCGGAATCCGTGCTCGGCTTCACAATCGAGCTGGAACGTATCGCCGAACTCGCGATGATGCTGATCATCGGCAACATCCTCGCCACGCTGCACGGGCCGCTCTTTACGTGGCAGAGCGCGGCGCTGATCGCGGCGCTTTTCATCGTCGTGCGGCCGCTGGCGGTCGAGGTCTCGCTGCTCGGCTCCACGGCATCCCATCCGCAGCGAAGGCTGATGAGCTGGTTCGGCATTCGCGGCATCGGCTCGTTCTATTACCTGACGCTGGCGCTGGAAGAAGGCCGCGCGAACGATGTGGAGCCGCTCATACCGTTCGCGCTGGCTGTCGTGACGGCATCGGTCGTCGTGCATGGCATGTCGGCCACGCCGTTGATGGACTGGTATCGCCGGCTGCGGCGACCCAACGGGTAGCCACAGGCGGTGCGGCAACGCACACGGCTTTTTACTTCGCCCGCACCGCTGTGCCCGACTGCGTCAACTGCTCCCGACGCTGCTCGCCTTGACGCGCGAGCATCCAGCCCGGGTATTCCGACGGCAACGCGCTCACTTCGCCGAGCTTCGACAGTTCATCCGCGGATAGCGTGACCTGCGTCGCCGCGATGTTGTCGTCGAGCTGCTCGACCTTTTTCGCGCCGACAATCACCGTTGTGACCGCACGCTGATGCAGCAGCCACGCGAGCGCGATCTGCGCAACCGAAACACCCTGCGCTTGCGCGATGCCGTGCATCACGTCGATGCAGTCGAACGCGCGATCGCGATTGACCGGCGGAAAATCGAACGTCGTACGCCGGCTGCCTGCTTCGCCCGCTTTGTCGCGTCCGTACTTGCCGCTCAGCAGGCCACCGGCGAGCGGACTCCACACCATGAGCCCCAGCCCTTCGCTTTGCAGCATCGGAACCAGTTCGCGTTCGAGATCGCGGCCGGCCAGTGTGTAATACGCCTGCAGCGTTTCGAAGCGCGCGAGCCCGAGTCGTTCGGAAATCCCAAGCGCCTTCACGATCTGCCATGCCGCCCAGTTCGATACGCCGACGTAACGCACGTGCCCATGCTGCACGAGCGTATCGAGCGCGCGCACGGTTTCCTCGATGGGTGTAGCCGGATCGAAACCATGGATCTGATAGAGGTCGACGTGATCGAGTTGCAGACGCTTCAGGCTCGCCTTCACGCCGTCGATGATGTGATAGCGCGACGCGCCCCGCGCATTCGGAAACTCACCGGTTTGCCCGAACACCTTTGTCGCGACCACGACGCTGTCGCGCGGGACCTTGAGGTTCTTCAGCGCCTGCCCGGTGATCTGCTCGGAGACGCCTTCCGAATAGACGTCGGCGGTATCGATGAAGTTGATGCCGGCATCGAGCGCGCGGCCGACGAGACGCTCGGCATCGCCCTGCTGCAGGTCGCCAATCTGCTTCCATATGCCCCCGCCGCCGCCAAACGTCATCGTGCCGAGGCACAACTCGGAAACGAACACGCCGGTACGGCCCATCTGGTTATATCGCATCTCAACGCTCCATGAGTGAGTGACGAAATCAACCGTACGAGGATACTGCACGCGTCGAAAGTCTTCATGACGCCGCGGGCGCTGAAAGCCGATGGTCAGGAAATGCGCGGCACCCGGTCGCCGCGCGCCGTCATTGCGTATGACCCGACCCTGACGCAGAAACGGGCTGCCTGAGTCGGCGCGTCCGGTACCGCGCGCCTGCGGTGCCGCATTACGCGGCGACCACTGCTGGACTCCTGCGAGCCGGCGCAGCAAGCGACGGATAGAGCTCATCTAGGATCGCGGCGAACGCACGTTTCTTCGCGCTTTCGAGCCTCGTCCACGCGACGCCAATGCCCGCGCCCGCCGTCTGCACGCGTAATGGCCGCGTGACGACGCCGGGCGGCAACGCATAGGCCGCTTTTTCCGGCAGGATGCCGATACCCTGCCCCGCCGCAACCAGCGAAAGCATGGTAGTGAACTCGCCCATTTCGCGTGCGATTTCCAGCGACACTTTCTTCCGGTGGATCGACGCGAGCACCTGGTCGTAAAGCCCCGGCGCGAACTTGCGCGCGAGCACGAACACCGGTTCGCCGACCAGATGGTCGGCGAGCACACTGGCCCGCGTGCGGAGCGCATGCCCCGCAGGCAGCGCAACCACCAGCGACTCCTCGAAAAGCAGCCGCGCATGCACGCCTGGATACGGAATGGGCACACGGATGAGGCCGAAATCGATCGAATGCGAAATGAGCGCATTCATCTGATCCGGCGACGACATGTCCTTCAGTTCGAACTCGATACGTGGAAAGCGCGCGCTCATCGTGCGCAGGATCGTGGGCAGCAGTTCGGGCAGCACAGACGAAACGAACGCAACCCGCAACACGCCGATCTCGCCCGCGCTCGACTGCCTCACGATCTGCTCGGCGTGCGCGGCCTGATGAAGCGTCGCCAGCGCTTCGGGCAGGAACAGCTCGCCTGCGTCGGTCAGTGAGACCTTGTGGCGGTCGCGCTCAAAAAGCTGGGCGCCGAGATGCTCCTCGAGCGCGCGAATCTGGGCGCTCAGGGCGGGCTGCACGATATGCAGCCGGGCCGCCGCGCGGCCAAAATGCAGCTCTTCAGCAAGTGCTGAAAATGCCCGAAGATGTTTGAATTCCACGTTTTCTTTTAAAAATCCCGGTAATTGACCTACGTGATAACGAGCCCTGATTATAAAATCATCAAAAACTATTGGCGACACATCGCGTTTACGTCCTTAATACAGTGCGAATCGCCACCCCCCTGCTGTACGGCAGAATGCCAATTACAGGTCGTACGCATTTCCTGTGCTGTTTCAGCTAGCCGTTTCGCGCCACGCATCCGTTTTAAGGCCCGTATCTGCATGACAGAATGATTAAAACGGACACAGGCGTTTCATTGCATTTCATTTTTTATCCGTCGGCTCGCCCTCTGACGATGCTTCTCGCACCCCGCTATTACGTCGTTTTTTGCGTTGCGGCGAAAAGTGACGCGCATCTTTTGTGTCAACCGGAATAACACGCGTAAAACGAAATCCCGCCCGGGCTCTGTCCTGATCCATAAGCAACGGGGAAAAGAGCGTCACGGGACTGAATAACACTGTGATCAGTCGCCCTCCCGTTTCTGGAGGCACGGAGAACACCATGATGGTTGGCAACGTCGAAGTCGTCCTCGCAAGCAGGGAAATCCGGGTGAACGGCGTCCCCGTGCTGCTGGGGAGCCGCGCTTTCGACATCCTCGAACTGCTGGTTTCATCGCGCGGCAACGTCGTTCCGACGGCCGAGATCCTGCGCGTCGTATGGCCCAGGACGGTCGTCGACGACTCCAATATCCGCGTCCATGTCTGCGCGCTGCGCAAGGCAATGGGCGCGGACGGCAAGCTCATCGCCACGGTGCCCGGCCGCGGCTACCGTCTCCTGCACTGTGGCGAAGCGGCCAGCACGCCGGCCAGCCCCGCGCGACCCAGCGCTTCGCCCGTCGAGTCGCCCTGGAGCGGCCCGGATACGCCCATTTACGGTCGCGCCGCCGCCGTCAACGAGGTGCTCGGCATGTTCCTGCATTCGCCGCTCGTCACGCTCGTGGGCCCGGGCGGCGTCGGCAAGACACGCCTTGGCGTCGAAGTCGCGCGCGCGCTCGCAGAAGAGTCCAGCGTCGCCGCGCGCTTCATTTCGCTCGCGTCGATCACGGATGCGAGCGCGGTGCTGGATGCCGTCGCTTCGGCGCTCGGCGTCCAGCGCTTCGCGGGCGACTGTCCGTTCGTGCGCCTTGGCGCAACGCTTGCCGAGCAGCGCATCATCATTGTGCTCGACAACTGCGAGCACGTCATCGAAGAGGCCGCGCACCTGTGTCACCAGCTCGTCGACCTGTGTCCGCAAATGCGCATCATCGCGACGAGCCGCGCGCCGCTCGATATCGCCAACGAGCGGGTGTATTACGTGCCTTCGCTCGCGGTGCCCAAACCTGCCGACGGCAACGACACGATTCTCGAAAGCCCTGCCGTGCAACTGATCCTCGCGCGGGTGGAGTCGCTCGGCTCGCGCAATCCGCTCGACGACGTGAGCATCGCGTTGATCGCGGACCTGTGCCGCCGGCTCGACGGCATTCCGCTCGCGCTCGAAATGGTCGCCGCGCGTATCGCCTCGCTCGGTCTACAGGTTGTCGACCGTGAACTGACCGACCGCCTCGACATGCTGACGGGCGTTCGTCGCGGCACGCCGCTGCGCCACCAGACACTCGAGGCGACGCTCGACTGGAGCTACCAGCTTCTCACCGAAATCGAAAAGATCGTGTTGCGTCGTCTCGGCGCGTTTTCCGGCAGCTTTTCGCTCGCTGCAGGGCTCGCCGTGGTCGCCGACGGCCGCTACGAGCGGCATCAACTCGCCGAAGCGATCAGTGGGCTCGTCTCGAAGTCGCTGCTGTCGAAAACGGCCGACGTATCGAATCCGCGCTTCTTCCTGCTCGCGACGACACGTGCGTACGCGCTCAAAAAGCTCGCCGAGTGGGACGAAACCGTAGCGATACTCGACCGTCATGCGCAGGTGTTCCTCGACTACTTCGAACGCGATCTCGCATCGCTTGCGAAAACGTCCAGTGAATGGCTGCAGGAACTTGAGTGCGAGATCGGCAACGTACGTTCCGCGCTCGACTGGACTGCTGCTGGCCGTGGCCGGCTCGCCACCGGCATCGCGCTCGCAGCGAGCGTCGTGCCGTCGTTTTATGACCTGTTGCTCGTGCGTGAATGCGAGGAACGCGCACGACGTTTTCTCTCGCTGTCGAGCAGAACGCTCGAATCGCATGCCGAACCGCGCATGCGGCTAGGCACGGCCTTCGCCGCAAGCCGTGCATACATATCGGGCCCGCTTGGCGAAACGCGTGCCGCGTGGCTCGACGTCCTCACGATCGCGATCCGCCGCGGCGATCGCAACTTCGAAGCGCGCGCGCTGTGCGGCCTGTGGAATTCCGCGCAACTAGCCGGTGAAGTCAAACACGCGCTGTACTTCGCGCGCCGCTTCGTCGCGATCGCGGAACGCGACCTGCAACTCACCCAGCGCCTGCTCGCACAACGCACGCTCGGTGTTGCGCTTCACTATTCGGGCGCGCAGGCGCAGGCCCGCAAGGCGCTCGAGAAGATGCTCGCCTCGTATGACGCCAGAGTGCATCGCTGGGAACAGCCTGGCGGGCGTAACGACTTCGGCGTCGCGGCGCAGGCGACGCTTGCACGCGTGCTCTGGATGCAGGGTCACGCGGTTCAGGCACGCGAGATGGCGAAACACGCGCTCGATTCCGCGCTCGCGGCAAACGACGAATTGCTGACATGCCACGTGCTGGTGGAAGCCGTCTTGCCGCTGAACATGTTCTCCGGTCACACCGACGAAGCGCATCGCAACCTGAAACTGCTTTTGCAGATCACATCGCGGCTGCAGTTCTCCGTCTGGCATGCGTGCGGGCGCTGCCATGAAGCATGGTTCGCCGCACTCAACGCCGATTCGATACGCTGCATCGCACCGTTTCGTACCGCCGTGCGCGAGATGATCGGACTCGGTTTCGTGCGTCATGCGAGCGTGTTCGAAGGACAGGTCGCGCTGCTCCTGAACCATTTCGGCCATACGCGCGAAGCGCTCGACGCCATCGCGGCCGCTTTGGTACGATCGGAGAAGCTCCACGACGTCTGGTACTACGCGGAACTGAAGCGGATTCAAGGCGAAATACTGCAGGATGCGGGCGCTCGAAGCGAAGCCGGGGCGTGCTTTAACGCATCGCTTTCGCTCGCGGTGGAGCAGGGTGCCGGGTGGCTCGAGGCGGGTGCCCGCCACAGTCTTGCGCTGGCCGGCATGGCGCACGCTTTCGTGCTCCCGCGGGAAGCCGCGCTGCCCGCCTCCTCCGGCATGCCCGCACGCGCAATCGATCCGGCACCTGGCCACATTGCATCTGCGTCGCAGCACACCGGACACCTTCCGCAACTGTTCAACAAACAGGCATAAGCCATGCAAGCGCTCGTCATTCATGCCCCCAAAGACCTCCGGATCGAAGAAGTCGAAACGCCCTCGCGGGAGGCCGACCAGTTGACGGTCCGCGTGCTGGCCGGTGGAATCTGCGGATCGGATCTGCATTACTTCAATCACGGCGGATTCGGCACGGTACGCATCAGCGAGCCGATGGTGCTCGGCCATGAAGTGTGCGGCATCGTGACCGGCGTCGGCGCGGGCGCGGAAAACGACATACCGGTGGGCACGCGGGTCGCGATCAGCCCAAGCCGGCCGTGCAGCCGCTGCCGTTATTGCCAGCAGGGTTTGCAGAATCACTGTCTCGACATGCGCTTTTACGGTAGCGCGATGCGCACGCCGCATGTGCAGGGCGCGTTTCGCCAGGAGATCGTGATCGATTGTGCCCAGGCGCATGTCGTTTCAGGTTCGTTGAGTTCGGGCGAGATCGCCCTCGCCGAGCCGTTTTCGGTTGCGCTGCACGCCGTGCGGCGTGCGGGGCCGTTACTTGGCAAGCAGGTGCTCGTGACCGGGTGCGGCCCGATCGGCGCGCTGATCGTGGCGGCCGCGCGGCGCGCGGGCGCGGCCCATATCGTCGCGGTCGACGCCAGTGCGCTGCGACTCGAGGCAGCGCGGCGTCTCGGCGCCGATGAAGTGATCAGTCTCGCCAGCCTGCCCGGTGCAATGACGCGTTTTGGCGCGGAAAAAGGCACGTTCGACGTACTGTTCGAGGCGAGCGGCAGCGCGGCGGCGCTGCGCGGCGTGATCGATGCGCTGCGTCCACGCTGCGTAGTCGTGCAGGTCGGCCTTGGGGGCGACGTCTCGCTGCCCATGAACGTCATCGTCGCGAAAGAGCTGGAATTGCGCGGCGCGTTCCGCTTTCACGAAGAATTCGCGATGGCGGTCGAATTGCTGAGCAAGGGTCTCGTCGACGTCAAGCCGCTAATCTCCGACGCGTTCTCCTGGCGCGATGCAACGCTCGCGTTCAACATTGCAAGCGATCCGGAAAAAGCCGTCAAGGTCATTCTGGATTTTCAGTAAGGCCCCGCAGTCACACCTGGCAGAAACGCCTGGCAGTCATGCCTCATGCTCAACACAACTTTTCTCTGGATTTGACTCCATGTCGCGTTTATTTGATCTGACCGGACGCACGGCGCTTGTGACAGGCTCGGTCCGTGGCATTGGTTTTGCGCTTGCCGAAGGGCTCGCGACAGCCGGCGCCGAAGTCATCCTGAACGGGACACGCGAGGATACGGTGAATGCCGCCGTCGCGAAGCTCGCGGCAAACGGCCTGCGCGTACGCGGTCGCGCCTTCGATGTGACCGACGAACGCGCGGTAGGCGAAGCGTTCGCGCAATGGGATCGCGACAACGTTCACGTCGATATCCTGATCAACAACGCAGGCATCCAGTTTCGCAAGCCGCTCGTCGAACTTGAACTGTCTGACTGGCAGCGCGTGATCGACACGAATCTCACAAGCGCGTTCATCGTCGCGAAAGAGGCGGCGCAGCGCATGATCGCGCGGCGTAGCGGCGGCAAGATCATCAACATCGGCTCCCTGACGAGCGAAGGCGCGCGCGCCACGGTCGGCGCCTATACCGCCGCGAAAGGCGGTATCAGGATGCTCACGCGTGCGATGAGCGCCGAATGGGCCGCGTTCGACATTCAGGCGAACGCGATCGGTCCGGGCTACATCCTCACCGACATGAATGCGCCGCTGGTCGAAAACGCGGAATTCGACGCATGGGTCAAAAGCAGCAACCCTTCGGGCCGCTGGGGCAAACCGGACGAACTCGTCGGCACGGCGGTGTATCTTTCGTCGGCTGCGTCGAGCTACGTGAACGGGCAGATCATCCACGTCGACGGCGGCTGGCTCGCCGTGCTGTAACCCGTCGCTGCCGGCCGCGACCCGCACCCGCACCCTGTTTTCGCGGCGCTGGCACGGGTCGCGAAAACCTGCCAGACTTTCCGTTCGACCACTGAAACGGACGGTGCCCGCCGCCCTCTGGAAATGGCACGTCGCGCCCCCACCTACGGCTCCATGACTCCCGCCTCTGCCGCAGCGGGTGCGCTGGCCGGATTTCATCCGGCAGTCGCCGGCTGGTTTCTCAAGACATTTCCCGCGCCCACCGACGCCCAGGCGGCCGCCTGGCCGCAGATCCGTAGCGGCCGCTCGACGCTCGTTGCCGCGCCGACCGGTTCGGGCAAGACGCTGACTGCGTTTCTGTCGGCCATCGACGATCTTGTCAGGGAAGGCATCGCAAACGATGGCGAGCTGCCTGACGAAACGCTCGTCGTCTATGTATCGCCGTTAAAGGCGTTGTCGAACGATATCCGGATCAACCTGCAGATGCCGCTCGAAGGCATCGCAAACGAACTGGCTGCGCTCGGCCTGCCTGCGCTCGATATCCGCACCGCCGTGCGAACCGGCGACACCACGCAGCAGGAACGCACCGCCTTGCGCAAACGCGCGCCGCACATTCTCGTCACGACGCCTGAATCGCTCTACGTGCTGCTCGGCTCCGATTCGGGCCGCCGCATGCTGTCGACGGTGCGCACGGTCATCGTCGACGAAATTCATGCAATTGCAGGCGGAAAACGGGGCAGTCATCTCGCGCTCAGCCTCGAACGGCTCGATGCGTTGTGCGGACGACGTCTGCCGCGCATCGGTCTTTCTGCGACGCAAAAGCCGATTGCGGCCGTCGCGCGCTTTCTGACCGGCGGCGCGGCAATCGATGACCCCGCGCCCGTCGATTGCGCGATCATCGATGTCGGTCACGTCCGCGCGCGCGATCTCGCGCTGGAGTTGCCACCCGTGCCGCTCGAAGCGGTGATGCCGAACGAAGTGTGGGAGCGCGTCTATGACCGCCTCGCGGAACTCGTCGCACTGCATCGCACGACGCTCGTCTTCGTCAATACGCGGCGCATGGCGGAACGCGCGTCGCGGCATCTAAGCGAACGGCTCGGCAAGGAAGCGGTGGCCGCGCATCACGGCAGCATGGCGAAGGAACACCGGTTCGACGCGGAGCAGCGTCTGAAGCGCGGCGATCTGCGCGTGTTGATCGCCACCGCTTCGCTCGAACTCGGCATCGATATCGGCGACGTCGATCTCGTGTGCCAGATGGGTTCGCCGCGCGGCATCGCGCCGCTTCTGCAACGCGTGGGACGTTCGGGGCACCAGGTGGGCGGCATGCCCAAAGGGCGGCTCTTTCCGGTTTCGCGCGACGATCTGATCGAATGCACGGCACTCCTCGACTGCGTGCGACGCGGCGAACTCGATGCGCTCACGATTCCGCGCGCGCCGCTCGATGTGCTCGCGCAGCAGATCACCGCGGAAGTGGCAAGCCAGGAATGGAGTGAGGACGCGCTCTTCGAACTCTTTCGTCGCGCCGCGCCGTACGCGGAGCTGGCGCGCGAACAGTTCGACGCCGTGTTGCGCATGCTCGCGGAAGGCTACACCACGCGTCACGGCGCGCGTGGCGCGTACCTTCATCGCGATGCGGTGAACGGCATGCTGCGCGGCCGGCGCGGCAGCAAGCTCGTCGCGGTCACGTCGGGCGGCACGATTCCCGAGAACGCGGACTACGCCGTGATTCTCGAACCGCAGGGCGTCAACATCGGCACGATCAACGAAGACTTTGCGGTCGAGAGTCTCGCGGGCGACGTATTCCAGCTCGGCAATACGTCGTACCGCATCCTGCGCGTCGAAACGGGCCGCGTGCGCGTGGAAGACGCGCACGGACAGTCGCCGAACATTCCGTTCTGGCTTGGCGAAGCGCCGGGGCGTAGCGACGAACTGTCGCTGGGCGTCGCGCGGTTGCGCAGCGAGATCGACCGCCTGCTGGCGTCGGCGCCCGAACCGTCAGACGTTGCTCGCGCCGCCCGTGTGCCCGCGGGTGATGGCATCGCGCTCGCGGAGCCCGAAGCGAAAACGCTCGCGCCGCAGATCGATCACGCCATCGGCTGGCTGATTGAACACATCGGTATCGATGAATCTGCCGCGCGGCAGATCGTCGAATATCTCGCACGGGCACGCTCGGCGTTACGCGTACTGCCGACGCAGGACACCCTCGTGATGGAGCGCTTCTTCGACGAATCGGGCGGCACGCAGCTCGTCATTCATGCGCCGTTTGGCAGCCGTCTGAATCGCGCGTGGGGTCTCGCGCTACGCAAGCGTTTTTGCCGCACGTTCAATTTCGAATTGCAGGCCGCCGCGACGGAAGACGCGATCATTCTTTCTCTGACAGGCAGCCACAGCTTCGTACTCGATGAAGTGTGGCGCTATCTGCATTCGAATACCGCCGGGCATCTGCTGATCCAGGCGGTGCTCGATGCGCCGCTCTTCGGCGTGCGCTGGCGCTGGAACGCGACGACCGCGCTCGCGCTGCCGCGCTACAGCGGTGGCCGCAAGACGGCGCCGCAAATCCAGCGCATGCGCAGCGACGATCTGCTCGCTGCGGTGTTTCCGGATCAGGCGGCGTGCCTTGAAAACATCGTCGGCGAACGTGACGTGCCGTCGCATCCGCTCGTCGAGCAGACCATCGACGACTGTCTGCACGAAGCGATGGACAGCGACGGCTGGCTCGCGCTGTTGCGACGTATCGAGGCAGGCACGCTGACGCTCGTTACACGTGATCTGCCGGCGCCCTCGCCGCTCGCCGCCGAAATTCTGACGGCAAAGCCCTACGCCTATCTCGACGACGCGCCCATCGAGGAGCGCCGCACGCAGGCTGTGATGAACCGCCGTTATAGCGACCCGGCATCCGCCGACGATCTCGGCGCGCTCGATCCCGAGGCGATCGAAAGCGTGCGGCGCGAAGCGTGGCCCGAGGCACGCAACGCCGATGAAATGCACGAGGCGCTGACGGGTCTCGCCTGCATCAGCGAAGCGGAAGCGCAGCGTAACGAAGGCTGGTCTGCCTGGCTCGATACGCTCGCCGCGGGCGGACGCGCAACGCGCATGCAGTCCGGCCAGGGCGACGCGCTATGGTGGCCCACCGAACGCCTCACGTGTCTGCGTGCGATCTACCCCGACGCACCGCTTCAACCGGTGCTCAAGGCTCCGCGCGGCTACACCGGAACGTGGTCAGAAGACGATGCGATCACCGACGTCGTCCGCGCACGCATGACGGGTTCCGGACCGCTGCCCGTCACGCGGATCGCGAGCCCGCTCGCGCTACCAGCATCGCGCGTGGCGCAGGCGCTGGTGCAACTCGAAGCCGAAGGCTACGTGATGCGCGGCCGCTTCACGCCCGACGCAAGCGAAGAAGAATGGTGCGAACGGCATCTGCTCGCACGCATCAACCGCTATACGGTGAGACGGCTGCGTCGCGAAATCGAACCGGTGGAACGGCACGATTTCATGCGCTTTCTGTTCGCGTGGCAACACATGGCGCCTGAAACGCGTGGCGAAGGACGCGATGCGCTGGCGGCGATCATCGACCAGCTCGAGGGCTTTCAGGCTGCCGCGGGCGCGTGGGAAGAAGACATCCTGCCCGCACGTCTCAAGGACTATTCGATCACCGCGCTCGACGAACTGTGCCGTTCCGGCAAGGTGGTGTGGACGCGCCTGACCGAACGCACGAAGGTCGCCAGCGGTCCGGTACGCAGTACGCCGGTCGTGTTGTTGCCGCGCCGGAACGTGAATGTCTGGAGCACGCTCGTCGATACGTCGATGCCGCCCGCGTTGTCGGCACGCGCACAACACGTGTACGACGCGCTGAAGGAACACGGTGCGATGTTCTTCGACGAGCTGTTGAGCGACGTTCACGGCCTGAAGATCGAACTGGAGAACGCGCTCGGCGAACTGGTGGCCGCCGGTCTCGTGAACTCCGACAGCTTTGCGGGTTTGCGCGCGCTGCTCAAACCGGTTGCGAAGCGCAACGCCTACTATGGCAGCCGCCGTCCGCGTGGCGCAGGTGCGCTGATCGGAGGCATGGACGACGCGGGGCGCTGGGCGCTGGTGCGACGACGCCCGCAGCAACCCGAGCAGCCCGTTGCAGCGGTTTCTACCACGCCAGGCCGCACGCCGCCCACCGATCCCGACGTGCTCGAACATATCGCGATGACGCTGCTGCGCCGCTACGGCGTCGTGTTCTGGCGTCTGCTCGAGCGCGAAGCCGACTGGCTGCCGCCGTGGCGCGAACTGCTGCGCACGCTGCAAAAGCTCGAAGCACGTGGCCTCGTGCGCGGCGGCCGCTTCGTCAACGGCCTTGCCGGCGAGCAGTTCGCGCTACCCGAAGCGATTCCCATGCTGCGTGAAATACGTCGTCATGCGAACGATGGTGCTTTTATCAGCGTATCCGGGACGGACCCGCTGAATCTCGCCGGCACGTTGTTGCCAGGCGACAAGGTGCCTGCCGTGAGCGGCAACCGCCTGCTCTATCGCGACGGGGTGCCGGTGGCGACGCTCATCGCGGGTTCGTTCGGCTATCTCGCCGATTTCGACGCCCAAACACGCGATCGCATGCGAATTGCGCTGATACAGCGCGGGTAGCATCGCACGCTGCCTGAGGCGCTTCCAGTGCGGCACACAGCGCGCTCCCAGCGCTACGCGTGGCTTTCAACCCGCAAATCTGTTAAAGAAATGGGATTCGCGCGTCGTTAACCTGTTACGAATCCCGTCATTCGTCCAACTGGATACAATGAAGCCAATCTTCGACGGAAGACCGAATTCTGCCCGACCGCTCGCCAGCGTCCATAGCGAGCCGGACGGCGGAGCCTGTCCGGGGGACTCAATGCAGGACGACCAACACCATCTGGTGCTTTTTGCGCACTTCGGCACGACCAGCCCATGCTGGCGCCTGTCGAAGGACAGCAATGCGCTGGAGTTGACCGCGGAAACCGGTTCCGGGCCCGCCGACGTCGCCATTGCACTCACCCTCTCGCAGGCCGCGCAGATCCGCCGCCTGACCGGCATTACCTCGAACCTGATTCTCGATATCCAGCTGTTTGGCGAACCGCTGCGTCTGCATCTCGTTGGCAAGAAGCTGAACAGCGCATCGTGGGCCGGCACGGCTTCGGCCTATTCCGATACCGAATCCGTCGCCCGCGATCTGGTGCACGGTCTGTCGTTTGCCGAACAGGTCGTCTCGGAAGTCAATTCGCTTGTCGTGATTCTCGACCAGGCCGGCCGCATCCAGCGCTTCAACCGTCTTGCCGAAGAACTGTCCGGCATGAAAGAAGAGGACGTGATCGGTAAAAACGTCTGGGCGCTCTTCATGTCTTCCGAAGATGGCGCGAAGTCGAGTTTCAACATCAGCGGCTTTTTCAACCGAGGCGTGTCGTACGAGGTCGAGCGACTCGTCAAGACGGTGCACGGCGACCGTCTGTTCGTGTTCCGCAACAAGTTCGTGAAGAGCGGCAGCGGTGTCGACGAGCAGTTCCTGATCTGCTCGGGCACCGATATCACCGAAGAACGTCGCGCCCAGGCGCGCCTGTCGGAGCTGGCCAACACTGATTCGCTCACCGGTCTGCCGAACCGCAATGCCATCCAGGACCAGATCCGCGAGGCGATCGAATCGTCGAAGGAAGGCGAATCGGTCGGCATTCTCTTTCTCGATCTCGACAACTTCAAGAAGGTCAACGACCACTACGGCCATGTGTTCGGCGACCGGCTGATCCAGGACGTGTCGTCGGCGATCCGCGGCTGCCTCGATGCCCGCGACACGCTCGCGCGGCTCGGCGGCGACGAATTCATCGTGCTCTCGGTCGACGCGAGCCGCACCGCACTGGAAGAAACCGCTGAGCGCATTCTCGAACGCCTGCGCACGCCGTTCAGCCTCGGGCTCGTCGAGGTGTACACGGGCTGCTCGATCGGCATCGCGCTGTGCCCGGAGCACGGCGACAGCCTCGAATCGGTCATCCGCTCCGCCGACACCGCGATGTACGTCGCGAAAGACGAAGGCAAGCGCACCTGCCGCGTGTTTTCTCCGGAGATGGACCGCAAGGTCGCGGAGTACATGTGGCTCGATACGAACCTGCGGCGCGGCCTCGACGAAGGCCAGCTCACCCTCTTCTATCAGCCGAAGATCGAACTCGCGACAGGCACCGTCAAGGGCGTCGAGGCGCTGGTGCGCTGGAACTCGCCGGAGCGCGGCCAGATCCAGCCGAACGAATTCATCCGGTACGCCGAAGAATCGGGCCTGATCGGGCCGCTCGGCCGCTGGGTCATGCAGACCGCGGCGATGCAGGCCGCCGCGTGGAAGGCGCAGGGACTCGATCTGCGCGTCGCGATCAACGTATCGGCGCGGCAACTGGTGGATACTGCCGTGGTTCGGCACTTCGGCGAAGCGCTGGAGCACGCGAATCTCGATGCCTGTCTTGTCGATCTGGAGTTGACGGAAAGCTGCCTGATCGAAGACGAAGCCGCCGCGATCGACCTGATCACGCAATTCCGCAACCTCGGCGCGCAGGTACATCTCGACGATTTCGGCACAGGCTATTCATCGCTGTCGCAGCTGGGCCGGATTCCGCTCGACGTGATCAAGCTCGACCGCAGTTTCGTGCGCTCGATCAATGCGGACAAGAAGGCGCAGGCGCTGGTGCGCTCGATGGTGGCCGTGGCTCAGGAACTGGAGCTGAAGGTGGTCGCCGAAGGGATCGAGACCGAAGCCGAAGAAGTCTTCATGAAAGGACTCGGCGTCGAATACGTGCAGGGGTTCCGTTATGGCCGGCCGATGCCCGCCGCGGAATTCGAATCGTGGTTGCGCGACAGACAGAAAATCAGACTCATCGCCTGAGAGCCTGCTGTCGCGCTTACTGCTACTGCTACTGCCATTACCAGTTACCGTTTTCTGTTGTTATTGGCCGTGTCGATCCGGGCGCTGGGTGTACTCATCGTGGACGGAACGGCCGTTACGCAACGTTCGCGCTCGGCGTCGGGGTTGCGCGCAGATTCGACGTGCGGCGGTTCTGCAGCATGACGAGACGCTCCATGAACGCGAGATCCTTCTCCTCGATCGTGAACGCCGCTTCGACCCAATCCTCCGTGATTTCCATCAGTTCGGCGCGCGAGAGCTGCAGCACGCGCTGACGCGCCCGCATCATCGCGCGAATGCCGTTCAGCTTCGGTCGCATCGTGTCGATGAAGGTGCGCGTGGCGAGATACGCGTCGCCCGGTTCGAACAGCTGGTCGACGAGCCCGCGCGCCGAATGCCATTCCGCCGTATGCGATTCGCCGACGCCGATCAGTTCCTCCGCGAGGCGCATGCCCGCCTTGCGCGCGACGAGCGAATAACCGCCCATGCCCGGAAACAGGTTGAACGCGATTTCGGGGAAACCCATGCGCGCATCGCTCTGGGCGAGCAGGAAATGGTGCGCAAGCGCCGCCTCGAAGCCGCCGCCCAGCGCCGTACCCTCCACCATCGCAATCGAAATCGCGCCGGTGTCGAAGCCGCGCGCCGCCGCGTGCACGCAATCGACACATGAGCGCGCATAGGCCATCAGTTCCTCGCGCTTGCCGCTGCGGATCGCATCGGCGAAAAAGTCGAGATCGCCGCCGACATTGAACATCGACGGGATCAGCGAACCGGTCACCCAGAAGTCGATCGGCAGCTTTGATTCGCGCGCGGAACGCGCGAGGCTCAGGATGTCGTGGACCAGTTCGATGTTAAAGCACGGACGTGGTTGCGCGCGCAACATCATCCACATGACGTTACGGCCTTCTTCGTAGTAGGCGGAAATTTGCGACAGATTGCCGGCTTCGAGGAAGGGGCGGCAGGCGTGGTGGTTACGGAGATTCATTTTTGGTCCTCATCAGGTTTTTTAAATACAGGTAAAGCAATGGGAGCCTAAAACAGACCTGAATTCCGTGGGGAGCGGGTCCTAACAGAAGATGGTAAATCCCTATATGGATTTCCTGATTGCCAATTGAAAAATCGCGTGCATATGCGCCCGAGCCCCCCTCCGACGCCCGGTTTCGTGCCTGGCGCGGCGCTGCGGCGACACGCGCGGGCCACTGGAAGAAAACCTCCAGACACGCAACGATATAAAGCTGATTGAAAGAATTCGGTGAATTGATTGATGAAGAACCCGAATAGGGCTATTCAATTTGCATAGGTAAAAAATTCGCTTTTCGACAATATGTGGCGAATTGCGGAATCAAGAAGCGAAAAGCGCGTTTATCCTTATTGCGGACAATGCGCTTTACAGATAGGCGGAAATAGACGGGAATGCCGGAGACGCAGGCCACCCACTGGGCGGCGTCCGGCTGGTTGCGATGTCATCGAAAACGGGGAGCGGCCGTTGCCAGGTTCAGTGGAGCTTCCGCGCCCACGTGTCGACGTCGGACGCCGGCATGCCGGCGTCGCGCGCGGCATCGAGAATCTGTTGCCACGTCGCCGGGTCGACCGGCACGCCCGCTGCGCTCCGCTCGGCGCGTGTGGCGCGTTCCGGCTCGCCGGGCGCGAAAATCTGGCCGGTGCCCGCCGCGAGCGGCGATGCTTTCACCCATTCGAGGAACGCGTCGGCTTCTGCCTCGGCATTCGGTGCGTCGAACGCGTTGGGGTCGAGGATCACCGACAACATGCAATTCACGATTGCATTCGTCGTGCCGAGCGTGTCGGCGTGCGTGGTGAACCCGCCTGAAAGCGCGCCGCCGAATATCTCGCACATTGCGGCAAGGCCGAAACCCTTGTGGCCGCCCATGGGCGTCAGTGATCCGAACGGCGCTTCCATCATCACGCGAGGATCGACGCTCGCGCGGCCTTCGTGATCGATCAGCGAGCCGGGCGGTGTCGCCTTGCCCTGGTTGAACGCCACGCGCGCCTTGCCGTATGCGATCGCACTGGTTGCGAAGTCGAGTACGAGCGGCGGCCTGCCCGTACGCGGGAACGCGGCGCAAAATGGATTCGTGCCGATGCGCCGGTCCGTGCCGCCGAAAGGTGCGACGAGCGGATCGCCCGCCACGTTCACGAAGTGAAACGATACGAGGCCGGCCGCGGCGCACTGCTCGGCCCAGTGGCCGATACGTCCGATGTGATGCGCGCCGCGCAGCCCGACCGCGCAGACGCCGAGCTTTTTCGCGCGCGCGATGCCGAGTTCCATGGCCTCGAACGCAACGACCTGACCGAAGCCCTTGTTACCTTCGATGGTAAGAACGGCGCCTGCGTCGCGCACGACCTCTGCATGCAGGTTCAGCTTGAGCTCGTTGTCGCGCATTGACGCCACGTAACGCGGAATCATGCCGACGCCGTGCGAATCGTGTCCCGTCAGACTGGCCCCGACGAGGTGATCGGCAACGAGCGCCGCTTCACGCGGCGCACTGCCCGCCTGCTCCCAGATCGCGCACACGAACGCATGCAATTGAGCGGCTTCGATGCGCAGCGGCACCGGCTGTTTCTTGCTGTGCGGTTCGGTCATCTTTTGAGCGTCGTGTGTGGCCGGAAAGGGTGCTGGTGCGGAATCAGGGTGCAGCCGCGATCACTTCGGCGACGGTCGCCGTCAGCTTCTTCGCGTATGGCACGTGCAGAAATTCGTTCGGCCCGTGCGCGTTGGATTTCGGACCGAGCACGCCGCACACCATGAACTGCGACTGCGGGAACCCTTCCTTCAACACGTTCATCAGCGGGATCGTGCCGCCCTGCCCGATATACGCGCAGTCCGCGCCGTAATGCTGCTGCGATGCGCCGTTGAGTGCCGACGCGAGCCACGGCGCGAGGTCGGGCGCGCTCCAGCCTGTCGCCGCGCCCAGGTCCGGCTTGAATGTGACCTTCGCGTTGTATGGCGGATCGAATTCGAGCAGCGCCTTCAGGTCAGCGACGGCCTTCGCGGCGTCGACGAGCGGCGGCAATCGCAGCGACAGCTTGAACGCCGTGCGCGGCCGCAACACGTTGCCCGCATCCGCGAGCGAAGGCAGGCCCTCCGCGCCCGTTACCGACAGCGACGGCCGCCACGTCGAATTCAGCAGCGCTTCCTGCGGATCGGTCGTCGTGGGCAGCACCTGACGGCCATCCTGGCCGCAAGCCCACGGAATTTTCTTCCATACGTCGTCGCCGAGTATCTGTGCGGTGGCTTCTGCTTCGCGCAGCCGCTCAGCCGGAATCGCGCAATGAAAACCCTTCGGCAGCAGGTTGCCGGTCGACGCGTCTTCGAGCCGCTCGAACAGCTGGCGCATGATACGGAAGCTCGACGGCGTGATGCCGCCATAGCCGCCCGAATGAATGCCTTCGTCGAGCACCTGCACTTCCAGGTCGCCCGCGACGAGACCGCGCAGCGACGTGGTCAGCCACAGCTGGTCGTAATTGCCCGCGCCCGAATCGAGACAGACGACGAGGCCCACCTTGCCGAGACGCTCACGCAGTGCGTCGACATACGGCAGCAGATCGTAGCTGCCCGATTCCTCGCAGGTTTCGATGATGCCGACGCAACGCGGGCGTTCGACGCCCTGCGCGTCAAGCGCGGCGAGCGCGGTCAGGCTGGCGTAGATCGCATAGCCGTCGTCGGCGCCGCCGCGGCCGTACAGCTTGCCGTCTTCGAGTTTCGGCGTCCACGGGCCGAGGTCGTTGCGCCAGCCCGCGAATTCAGGCTGTTTGTCGAGGTGGCCGTACAGCACGATGGTTTCGGCGCTGCCCGAGCGGGTCGCCGCGGTTTCGAAGAAAATCACCGGCGTGCGGCCCGGCAGTCGCACGATTTCGAGCTTGAGACCGCGCACCGGCTGCTGCTCGGCCCACTGTGCGGCGTCGGTCACCACGCGCTCGATATAACCGTTTCTGACCCAGTCCGGGTCGAAGGCCGGGCTCTTGGCCGGCACCGCGATGTAGTCCGTCAAGGCGGGCACGATTTCATCGTTCCATTTGCGCTCGACGAATTCCCGCAGCGCTTCGTGATCGACCTGTTGAGCGTGTTGAGTGGTGTCGTCAGAAATCATGATGGCGGTCCGTGCGTGCAAAACGCCAATGATAGTCCTCGTACGACGATCGTGAAACGTTCCGTACCGCCTGCAGGCGGCTCTACAGAAACAGTGCACGATTGCGACGTTCGCGCGACAATTGCCTTACACGCCACGCATCCGGGAGCCATTTCATGGAAGTGAGCCTGCTTGCGCAGGCCATCGGGGCCGCGATCGCGCTCGTCGTCTACTTTCTGCCGGCGATCCTCGCGGACCGTCGCAAGCGCCGTGACGTACTCGTCATCGCGCTCTTCAATGCCGTGCTCGGATGGACGGGGTTCGGCTGGGCGCTTGCGCTCTACTGGTCGCTGCAGCCGAATCCGCCCGTCAACGTCGCGGGCGAAGTGATCGAGAAACGGCGTAACGTGACGATGCGCGGGTTCTCGAAACAGCTCGTCGAGCGCGTACGGATCCGCGCGTCGCGCACCGCGACGCGCGACCAGTCCACGAAATAGCGCGCGACACGCACGAGGACTGTTTTTGCATGGGAGAAGCTGGATGGAGGCGACACCGTTCCTCATTGCGATCCCCGAGACGCAGGTCCTCGCGCTCAGCGCGCGGCTGCAGCACACGCGCTGGCCCGATCACTACGACGGCTCGCCGTGGGCGCTCGGCGCCGATCCGGCGTATGTGCGCGAACTCGCGCACTACTGGGCGACGGGCTACGACTGGCGTATCGCCGAGCAGCGGCTGAACCGGGAGCCGCAGTTCATCGCGAAGGTGGGCGGCCTCAATATTCATTATGTGCACCGGCGAGGTGTCGGGCCGAGGCCCTACCCGCTTGTCATCACGCACGGCTGGCCGGGGTCGTTCATCGAGTTCATGGAACTGCTGCCGCATCTGTGCGATCCGGCGTCGGTGGGCGCCGACCCGGCCGACGCGTTCGATGTCGTCGTGCCCTCGCTGCCCGGCTTCGGTTTTTCGGAGCATCCGGTCAAACCGGGCACCTCGGCATTCGCGACGGCGGACGTGTGGGCCGAACTGATGCACGGCCTCGGCTATGAACGGTTCGGCGCCCAGGGCGGCGATCTCGGCGCGGCGGTTTCGATTTCGCTCGCGTTGCGCCATCCGCAGCACGTCGACGGCATCCATCTGAATTACCTGCCGGGCTCATACGAGCCGCCCCTGAGCGCCGACGATCCGCCCGTCACGCCGCGCGAACAGACGTTCCTCGACGCGAGGGCCATGTGGACGGCGCTCGAAGGCGGCTACGCGCACGTGCACAGCACGAAGCCGCAGACGCTTGCCACTTCGCTGAACGATTCGCCGGCGGGGCTCGCCGCGTGGATCGTCGAAAAATTCCGCGCATGGAGCGACTGCAACGGCGATATCGAAAGCGTGTTCTCGAAAGACGAATTGCTGACGAACCTGTCGCTCTACTGGTACACGCAGACGATCGCGTCGTCGATGCGCTTTTACTGGGAGATGCGCCTGAAGCCGCTGCGCTTCGCGCACGGAGAACGGGTGCAGCCGCCGCTGGGATTCGCGCGCTTTCCAAAGGAAATCAGCCGGCCGCCGCAATCGTGGATCGAACGCGTGTTCGATCTCAAGCAATGGGCCGACATGCCACGCGGCGGGCACTTCGCAGCGATGGAGCAGCCCGCGCTGCTCGCCGGGGAGATCCGCCGGTTCTTCAGGCCGCTGCGGCGCTGACCTCGTGGGGGGCCGCGCTGTGCGCGGCTTCTCACGCAATCCGTGCACTCGTGAAATAATGCGCTGGTCCGCGCGACTGGCGCTGAAAGATGGAGACACCATCGGGAAACGCGGACCGTGAGCGCTATTTTCATCGTGATGTACGCTCATGTCTGGCCGCGCGCCTGGGCATTGCCTGATTGTTTGTGGATCACTCCGCTATCGATAACTTTTCACGGAGCCATGCAATGCCGCATCTTTCCAGTCTGCTGACCTTCGGACTCGTCTCGCTCGGGATGGCGCTCACGCCCGGCCCGAACATGCTCTACCTGATCTCGCGCTCCATCTGCCAGGGCCGCACGGCCGGCCTGATTTCGCTCGGCGGCGTCGCGCTGGGATTCGTGTTTTACATGCTGTCCGCAGCGCTCGGCATTACCGCGCTGCTGCTCGCCGTGCCATTCGCGTATGACGCGTTGCGCTTTGGCGGCGCAATCTACCTGTTGTGGCTCGCATGGCAAGCCGTCAAACCGGGCGGCCGCTCGCCGTTCCAGGTGCGCGACCTTCCCGCCGACGGCCCGCGCAAGCTCTTCGCCATGGGCTTCGTCACGAATCTGCTGAACCCGAAAATCGCCGTGCTGTATCTGTCGCTGCTGCCGCAGTTCATCGATCCCGAGCACGGCAGCGTACTCGCGCAATCGCTGACGCTCGGCTCGGTGCAGATCATGATGAGCCTCAGCGTCAATGCGATGGTTGCGGTCATGGCGGGATCGATTGCGGTGTTTCTCGCGCAACGTCCGGCCTGGATCGTCGTGCAGCGCTGGCTGATGGGCACGGTGCTCACCGGGCTCGCCGTGAAAATGGCAACCGAGGCGCGCCGCTAGGCGCATGAAGACGCAGGGAAGCGATGCGTTAAAACGCGCGAAGCAGGCAGTGAGTTGTGCGGCCGCGTGGATGCGGCCGCTTCCGGATCGCCTCGGCCCGTGCGACGCGAACAGGCGCCACGGCGTGAGGCGATGGAGACCATCACAAATGCGTGGATCGCCAGCGGCGACCCGAAATCAGCGCCCGTAACCCAGACGCACGAAGCGCTGCTGCATCTGCACGGAACCGGCAGAGATCGAGCGCGGCTCGGGTCGCACGCGGTCAAGTGCGAACATGTCCTGGCGTAGCTCCCCCTGCTCGTCGAACCACTGACAGACGAGCCAGTCCCCTTCTGCCAGCGCGACAGGACCCACGTGGGTCACGGTCATGCGCGGGCCACCCGATTTCAGTGTCACCACATCGCCCACGTGGTACGTGACGGGCTGCGGCGTATCAGCAGAGTCGAGGGTAGCAGTCAACATAGGTATCCCCGGTACGAATAGATCGATTACGTCCAGCTGTCGGTGCCGCGATGCGTGAACCGGAAGCGGGCCACCTGACGCTGTGTGCGACGGGACGCCACCCACCGGCGGGCTCCGTTCATTCAGCAACAGGAACGACAGTCTGGTCCAAGACGTCAAATCAGGCTTTTCGGCGATACAACCAATGATGCGCGAGCGATGCGAAGAATTACGCAAAGAGATGAACTGGCATAAAACACAGGACGCAACTGAAGCAGATTCAGACTGCTCAACCCATGCAGAACCTGGCTATTGAATGCAAACCGCGATTTAAGCACTGTCGTTCACAAAACCAGGCATTGCCTTCAATCCTGACCCTCGAATCCCGATCACCGGATTGACGTTAGATTTAAAATGCCTGCCAAGATTAACAACCGAATTTTATTGAGGCAAGTGCTTTTTCAACAAACACGGTTTATTACTTTCAGGAACTGATTGAAACATACCGCGGCGCAGGCTGACCGTAACATGCCAGCCAGTGACGCGCTGCCGCAAAACCCTTACTGTCCGGGGCTCACCGCCCTCCCGTGAGGGGTACTATTTACGTGAAAGGCACGGAAAGTTGCAGCAGGGTCGCGCAACAATTTCCGGGCCACGCGTTTATGATTAATAAAATTTCCATTATCACCCGAAGCGGATTTGATTTTAATCATCCGTGAACGTGCGATGCAGGGATGGATTTTCATCGGCTATAAAATATTCGCGTGGAATCTGGAAATCGTTTTCGCACCGCAGTAAATAACCTTGACGATTTTGTCATCCGTATGACAACCCGTCGTTTGAACCTTAATCGGGCTTCGTCGCAATCAGGGTGGGTCCCGATCGCGCATTCCGCGCCGCGACTCGCTGATGCCGGACCAGCAGCATGCTCAAGGCAATGCAGACGAACAGCAGCACAGTGATAATGCCAATACAGACCTGAAACGCGTGCGACCAGGCAGCAGGCGTGGTCTCATGTCCGAGTACGCCGAAGAACACACCACTGATTGCAGCGGTGCCGAATGCCGCGCCGATCTGCAGCGTCGACGAAACGATGCCCGAGGCGAGCCCCGCCTTTTCCGGCACGACCTCGGCAAGCACGATGCGCATCAGCGAAGGCAGGACGAGCCCCTGTCCTATCCCCGCGCAGATGAGGCCAAGATAGAAAACCGGCTCCGGAATCGCGCTCTGGCCAGCCGCCCACGTCGTCACCGAAAAGCCCGTCGCCAGCATCGCAAAGCCTAGCGTCAGCACATGGCTGCCGATGCGCCGCACGATGGCCGGCGACATGAACGGGCCAACGATAAAGCCGCTCGCGAACGGCATGATCGCGATACCGGAGGCAAACGGCGACCAGTGCAGACCGGTCTGCAGATAAATACCGTACGTCAGGAAGAACGCGCTTTCGCAGTAAAACAGGAACGCGAGCACCAGACCGGTCGCGAAGGCCGGATTACGGAACAGCTTCAGATCGACAAGCGGATGACCGCCCGCGCGCTCGATGCGGCGCTCGACGGCGATAAAGAGCGCGAATACTGGCACGCTGAGCGCGAACATCACGAAGGTCCACGCGGGCCATCCGGCTTCGCGGCCATGCGTCATCGGATAGATGACCAGCATCAGCAGCAGCGACAGCAGCCCCACGCCCTTCAGGTCGACGCCCGTGCTTTCGGCCGGATGACTCTCCGGCACAAAGCGCCACGTGCCGAGAAACGCCAGGATGCCGACGGGAATGTTAAGCAGGAAAATGCTGCGCCAGTCGAGACCGAACGGGTGATACGTGATGAGCGCGCCGCCGCCCAGTTGCCCGACGATCGACGAAAGCCCGAATACGAAGCCGTAGAAACTCATCACTCTGGTTTGCTGGTGCGGCGGGACGACTGCGCGGATCGTCGCGAGTACCTGTGGTGCCATGACCGCTGCGGCGATGCCCTGCACAATGCGCGAGAGCACGAGCATGTGCCCGGAAGTCGCAAAGCCGCACAGCGCCGATGCGAGTACGAACGCCGCCATGCCGCCCATGAACATGCGCTTGCGGCCAAACAGATCGCCGAGGCGCCCGCCCGTGATCAGCAACACCGCATAGGCCGACGCATAGGCGGAGACGATCAGCTGCAGCTGGGCGTCGGTGGCATGCAGGCCGGTATGGATCGACGGCAGCGCAAGATTGACGATGAAGTAATCGAGCGGCGCGAGGAACGCGCCGATGAAGAGCACGGTCAGCGCGTACCCTGGTCGCTCGAACCGCTGCGGTTGAGCCGCCGGACGCGCGCGCGGCGTGTCGCCCATAGCGCGAGGTGTCACCGCGCCCGATACAGCAGGCTCCATGGATTGATTATTCATGACCATTCGTTCAAAAATTAACGAAAAAAAATCAGACGAGCGCGCGCAGGGCGAGATCGACGATGGAAGTGAGCTGTGCTTCGTCGCGCGGCGTTTTGCCGAGCACGCGCAGCCCTTGTGTGATGCATAACAGGAATTCGCCGACGGATTTCTCATCGAGCGTGGTGTCGAACGCGCCGCTTGCCTGTCCACGAATAACCGCCGCCGACAGCAGCGTGATCGTGCGGCGCTGGATGCATTCGATACGCTCGCGCAATGCGATGTCGTCGGCAGACATTTCGAGCGTGGCGTTGGTGATGAAACAGGCGCGTTGCGCATTCAGCGCCGACGCGGCGCGCACGTGGTGCATCAGCGCGTCTCGCAGCGCTTCTTCGGGCGGCACGTTCGCATTCAGACGTTCGGCGAGCCGTGCAATCGAGCCGTCCGCGTAGTGGTCGAGCGCGGCCAGCATCAGCCCGTGCTTGTCGCCAAACACGCCGTACAGGCTACCGCGCAGCACGCCGGTCGCCTTGCAAAGATCGTCCACCGATGTGGCGTGATAACCGTGACTCCAGAAAACCTCACTGGCGCGGGTCAGTACCGTTTGTTCGTCGAACTCGCGCGGGCGACCGCGACCCGGCGAGACAGAGGGTTTACGGGAGATGGCAGGCTTGTTCATCCTGCGTATATTATGACTGTACGTTCAAGAATTCAAGTGTTTTCGTCAGCACGCTTCAAAGCGGTTACTTGTCCCTGCACAATAGACTCCAAAAAACGCGCAACAGACCCGAATAGAAACGGTCAGGGGTGGCCAACAGGACATCGCAAGATTGAAAGCACCATCAGGTACCCTGGCATTGAAGTCGATGACGCGCTTGAGATTTCGGAGCAGACTGAACTCGAGTGCGGTCAGCGCTGGCCGCACAATCTGATGTTGCATGCGCAGTCGTGCGGCAGCTTTCTGTCGAGGGCTTGTCTGGCGAATATTGCTGCATTTTTCAGGTGTCGCGACGAAGGTCGGGCATGCCGGGAATGCACATATTGAACGAATGGCGGTCAAGGAATGGCCGTTTCGGCAGTAACACGGCTTCCGCAGCACCTATCGTCATGAGCATGACAAAAAGAGCGGCAGGATCATGCCGAACCACAGCGAACCCCGTCTCCCCGAGCGTGCCATTGAAGCGCGGGTCTGCTTCCGTAATATCGACGTCATCATGTAGCCCAAGCACTCGGGCTCCTGAAACGATCGTCCAGCATTCCGGTAGCTTCAGCAGTATGTCCCGCACGTCGCCGTATTCGCATATGACAGCGGCCTGTGCGTGATCGGGCCGGCAAAACCACTCGGGTTCCGCCGCCGGTTCGACAAGAATCGCAGCAACCGGAAACAACAGCGATTCAATTTCCATCAGGTATTCGAAGCGTTCTTGCCAATTGTTGCGTCGGGCGACGTCGCGTCGGAGTCACGTGAAATCAGAAGAAGTGCCGAAGGCCAACCCGGGATACGAACTGGGAGTCGGTCGACGAAGGACCCATCACCGCGATCGACGCGACCGTCCCGGACGCTCCACCCGCCTTCTGGCCCACGAGCTCAAGATAGATATCGGTTTGTTTTGACAGCAGATAATCCGCGCTCGCCGCAACGGAATACCAGTGTGAACCGTCAAGCTTGTCGTAGGACACCTTGGCCGCGAGATCGACATCAGGCTGCGGACGGTAGTCGCCGCCGACGTGTACCACCTGGTCGGTGGCCGAGTTGCCATTCAACTGGAGCCTGGTATTGGTGTAGATCGCCGACGCGCGCCAGCTGCCAAACGTGTACATACCCGCCGCACCCAGGATGCGCTGATTGTCCACCAGAAGTACAGTCGAGGGGGTCAACCGCTGGCCGAGCAGAGTCGGCGCCCCAGTTGCTCCCGCCAATACCGCAACCTTGTTGATGTCGGTCACCACCAAAGCAGCCGAAAACGGTCCATAGCCGTACTGGACGTTCCCGCTGTACGCGCGCCCGATATTGGTGGACGAAGTGCCGGCGTTCTGCCCAAACGCATACATGGCACCGAAGGTGAATCCACCAAAATTTGCACTGTTGAATTGCACTGCGTTGTTCAGACGCTCGCCAGACGCGCGATCCAGGTCACCGTTCTCGAAGACCATAATCCCGCAGTTCAGGAATGGCTGCATATACCGTTCAAGCTGCAGCGTGTAGTCGTACTGGCGGCCGAGGTAGACATCACCCACGCCGGATTTCCCGAGCCCGACATACGCCTGCTTGCCGAACATCAGCCCTTGACCAAGCGCTCCGCTATTCAGAGAGAAGCCGTTCTCGAGCTTGAAGATCGAATGCAAGCCTCCGCCAAGATCTTCGGTGCCGGTGAAACCGAGCGCGTTGGATTTGTTGATGCCATCCTGCATCTTGACTACCGACTTTCCGCCTACGTTGTTGACGTAGGTAATGCCGTTGTCAACACTGCCGTAAATCGTTATCGAAGACTGGGCAAATGCGCCGCTGCCGATCGACTGGAGCATCAGCATTGCAGCAATGTGGTGTCTCTTCATTTATTTTCCTGACAACGTTTGTTGATTTAAAAAACAGTGCTCCCTGGCGGGTGTTGGCCCCGCCTGGATACTTCTCAATAACCCTGGATCTCAATGCACCCCTGCTGGTCACTCACCGATAAGCCGGTTGCGCGTTTCAGGCAGCCACGCTGTCGCGACGAGGCTGATTACGCTGGTTGCCACAACGTAGTAAGCGGGAGCCAGTGCACTATGGGTAACGGAGATGATCCAGGTAACGGCAAACGGGGTCGTGCCGCCAAAGATTGCAGTTCCCACACCATAGGTAATAGCGATGCCTGTGCTACGAAAGGCTGCCGGCATCAATTCAGGAATGGCAACCAGGCCTCCGGCAGCGCTGGCCGCTGTGAGCGATGCCAGCACGGCCGTCGTGATGAGGAGGCTCATGGCCCCCGGCGCCGCGTTGATCCAACAGAACATCGGTACGATCAGAACGGCCAGGGCGATGCGCGGCGTGACCATCGCGAACTTCCGCCCTCGTGCGTCACAAAGAACACCTCCAGCCAGACCAAACACAAACGTCAACGCCCCGCCAACCAGAACGCTCATTTGAGCAAGCGTCGGTGACAGCTTGAGGACCTGAATCGCATAGGTCGTCATGTAGTTGCCGACCTGCGAGGAGACCGCACCGGCCAACAGGACCAGCGTGCCAAGCACGACGAAGCGAAGGTTCCCTGAGAGTCGGCTCGTTTCACGTTGTGTCGTGATCTCTCCCTGTTCGTGTTCAAGCGTTTCAGGGATATTTCGGCGGATATAGGTTGCGACCGGAACCAGCAGGAGACTGAACAGGAATGGAAGCCTCCATCCCCAGCTGGCGAGTTGTGACGTGGTGAGCGACAGCGAAACCGCCACGCCGGTCAAGCCAGCGACGGTGACCGCGATACCCTGACTCGCGAGTTGCCAGCTCGCGTAAAGACCCCGGCGGTGCGCAGGTGCAGCTTCGATGAGAAACGCTGTCGAGGGCCCGACCTCTCCACCAAGGGCGAACCCCTGGACCAACCGACAGATCACCACAATGATCGGCGCCGTCGTGCCGATAGCCAAATAACCTGGTGTCACGGCAAGACCCAGGGTGCCGACCGTGATCAGCACGACGGTGAGGATCATCGCCGGCTTGCGCCCGACTCTGTCGGCGAATCTGCCGATCAGGACTGCTCCCAGCGGACGGATAACGAAGCCGACGCCAAAGGTTGCCATCGACGCCAGCAGGCTGCCAAACTCTCCGCCAACTGGGAAGAAGGTCCGGCCGATATAGACGGCAAAGAACGCGTAGATGACAAAATCGTAGAACTCGAGCGCGTTACCTGCTACCGCCCCTGCTACCGCTACGCGGCTGATCGCAGGGCGTGTCTGACGCACGCCGCTGCTATCTTGCCGACCAGCTTCAAACGTGCTGGAAGTGGTCATGTCGTGTGTCTCCTCTTGTGATTTCCGGGATGCTTTGCAGCACCTGAACAGGCTCGTATGCCAGGCTTACTCGCCAACGACTCTTTGCAGACCGTTGAGCGACTGCAGACAGACTTCACGTCCCTGTACCCAGACCGCCAGTTTCCAGTCGTCGGATTGCGGGTAGAAGGCGCGCTTGAGTGCGGCCTTGACGGCGTTCCGCCGGGACTCGTCTGCGCAGCCGTAGCGGTGCAACCAGTGCTCAGCCCGCATGGCGAGAATGACTTCCTCCATGGGGTAGGTGCCAAACTCAAGACACACATTCGTCTGTAATGCCTGTGGGCACTCTTGCGAGAGCGATGCCTGGATGGGACCGGTCAGCGGAATACTTGCGGACGTCCCGGCAGAAACCGAGGTGAGGTTGTCGCCCCACCATCGGCGCGAGCGGGCCAACGTAGCCGGGTTGTCAGGCGCCGCGAAAATGCGCTCGCCCACCCCGTACGGGCCGAGACCGGTGTGGATGTCGATCGATCCGATTTGCCGGCATGTAGTGGCATATTTCCGCAGAATTTTCCGGAACGTCTCGTTGCTCCACGTCGGCGCCAGTCCGCCGAAGTGCAGTCCGTCACTGAACGCATACTGGCCCAGCGAAACAGCGCGCTGGAAGCCCCGTGCACCGACGCGTTCACGAAACTCGTTCAGATGCGCCTCATTTTCTTTTCGCGGCGGCCACTCGGGCGGCAGAAGCAGATCATGGATTTCCGCATAGCCACCGTTTTCCGGAAGCCCGGTTGAGAAGTCAACAAAGTTGCGATTCAGGTCGACGTTTTCCTGCGTAACACGGCGCGTATGGGAGAAGCCATACGGATTGATGGCGTGTACATGAAGCACGGCGGTATTTTCGGCTTCAAATCTGGCGGCCGGATCCAGAGCAAGCTCGAGAAGGCCTGTCTGGATTGCGGATCCGCAGTAGCCTTCAACGCCATGGCATCCGCTGATAACGAGCAGCAGGTTTGACGCTCCGACCGGTCCGTCAAGAACGACATCGGTCGCCAGGGTCTCGCCGTCGGCCCCGCTCAGCGGCAGTGTGTACGAATCGACGGCGAGCCCGCGTCGGGATGCCACGTCGAGAAATTTCTCCCGGGCTTCGGCATAGCTGTTGCTGAACAGCTTGTTGATTTCAGGTTGTGCCACGATCAGTATAACTATTCAGTTTGAATGGTGAGATTGCAGGCGTTCTTCTTGCCGGGTCCGGCAGGCGTCGCCAAACGCGGTAAAGATCGCGTGCGCAAGCGGGCTGTCACCAACCCGCATTTCGGGGTGCCACTGCACGCCCAGCGTGAACTGCGTTGCCGACTCAACCGAGATGGCTTCAATCAGGCCATCGGGCGCTTTTGCCTCGACGCGCAATCCTTCACCCAACCTGTCGACACCCTGATGGTGCAGAGAGTTGACCATCACAGTTGCCTGAGCGCTCAACTTCGCGAGACGCCCTCCCGGAATGATCCCGATCGCGTGGCGGTCGTCGTACCAGCGCTCTACCGGCCGTTCGTGGTCTCCCTCCCGGTGGTCAAGGCGCCCTGGCTGATCATGGACGGCTCGCTCAAGGCTGCCACCGAACGCGACATTGAGCTCCTGAAAACCGCGGCAGATTCCGAGAAATGGCAAGCCAGCCTCAAGAATCAGTGGGAGCAGTTGCAACGAGACCGCATCGCGCGCCGGATCAATAACCGTGGACACAGGTAGCGGCGGCGCATCGTAGCGCTCAGCGGCGACATTCGAAGGGCTGCCGGTCAGCAGAAAGCCGTCGATCGAAGAGATGAGTGTTTCCGCGTCAACCCCTTCGGCATGGGCCGGGACGATTATTGGAAGCACTTTCGCAACCTGCGCGAGTGCATGCACGTATCCCTCAAGAACTGCATGCGTCGCGTGCTTCTGACGTTCGAAGCGATCAGCCACAATTGCAACGACGGGTCGACGAGGGTTCGGGTGGTTCATGTCTGCTGGAAATCCTGAAATTGTCGAGCGAGTCTAGGCATCCCACTTAATTGTGTAAATTGCATATTTATTTGGTATATATTGCATTTATTGCAACTGATAGCCGCCCCGTGAACACCCGCCAATTTCAACATTTTCTGGCCCTGTTAAGTGAAGGTTCGCTGAGCGCCGCTGCGGCGAGCGTCCATCTGAGTCAGCCGGCGCTATCCCGGAGCGTCCGGGCGCTCGAAGAATCGCTTGGTGTACCGCTGTTTGACCGGACTGATCGCCGGCTGCAACCCACTGCCTACGCCTACGCGTTCGCGGAACGCGCGCGGCGGGTTGTCTTCGAAGAGAAGGAAGGTATGCGGGCTATGGAGCTCATGCGCGCAGGCGGCGCGGGGACGCTGACGTTTGGGATGGGGTCATCGCTTGCAGGTCCGCTCCTGAAACCGATCATGGTTCAGCTGCTCAAGACTTCCCCGCAGGTAAAGCTGCGCTCTGTAATTGACACGTCCGACCGGCTGATGCAGTTATTGCTGGAAGAAAAACTCGACTTCTTTATCGGAGACATCAGGGTTGTCGCTTGTCATCCTGACATAGCCGTAGAACCAGTCTATCGGTGTCGTTTCGGCTGGTATGGGCGCATCGGTCACCCGCTGTCGAAGCTCCCGGCGGTCACAATAAAGGAACTGATGCAGTTTCCACTGATTGCGACGGGATATCTCGAGGACTCCCTCGCGCGCCGCTTCATGGAGCTTTACGGTCTCGCCGCGCCGTTCGCAGATCACTTTGCTGTGATCGCCAGCGATCTTCCTGCCATACATGACCTTGTTTCGTTGTGCGACGCGATCGTCACGTCGACCGATTTTGGGATGCGCACGACCGTACAAACTGGAAAGGCGGAGCTGCTTAACGTCACCCCGCAGCCTGACATGGAACTGACGCTAGGGATTGTCCGCCTTAAAGGGCGAACCCTCGTCCCTGCTGCTGAACGGGCCTTTGCAATTGTGCGTGAGCGCCTGGCCGGCGCTGCCTGAATGACTGAGTGCGTGCGTGCGCGTCCGTCAAATGCTGCACCCATCCATCAGCATTCAAGGAACTACGACCGGTTTCACATACTGTCGACTACTGCCTGCGCACTGTAGATACAAAGCCGCCCTTCACTGAATGGAGCGGCACACTCATTGTTGAATTTTGGCTGGTATCGGAAACCGCGGCTCCCGACCATCTACGGCCGTCCGCCAGAACGCTCGCATGGACACTCGAACGGTTAATCCACACCGGCGCAGATTATTGACTTGACAATCACGCTAGTCGGGCCGTCGGCCATTGTCGAAATTCAAGCTATCAGTCTCGCTGGATCGAGCAGAAGCCACGTTGTACCCGCTGAGCCATACCGCCCCGAAGCTGCCGCTTTCGCGTACTGAATGTTTTTGATCGGCGGCTTACGGCGAAGTGGCTAAACGCGTACAGTTCAACGATTGAGATACATACATGGTCGGGTTCGCGTAGATCGCGCGGCTCCAGCCAACCGGAATTCAGACGGTATCCAGGGAGGAAAAGCTCAACCCTTACCCTGACATTCGCCGTTGCTGCAGCGTGAATGACCGGAAAGCGGCCTGCATGCAGTCGCCTCACAGGCGTCGTTACGTCAACGTCAGCAAAGGCCGACGCGTGCGCATCGCTATTCCGGCAGGTTCGGGGGTCTTCCTGTCGATGGGGTTGCGAGGGCCTGCCATGCGTACATGCTGTACATGCTCCGGAAAAGCGGCCTGAAGAATACTGTCCAACGCCTTTGCGAGCCTGGCAACCGCGCCTTCGACGGCATGCAGTTTGTCCGGACCAGATAATCCGACGCGAAAGGTCCTGAAGCCATCAGGCTCGTCACATTGAAGGGGAACGCCGGGCGCGATCGGGCATCGGCAGGGATACCCCGTTATCCATCCAGCAGGTGGACCGGTTACAGGTGCGGAGTCAACCCGCAGCAAGTGGTCCCGGGCAGTGTCGCCGACGGGATGTCAGTTGCTGAGCGCGTCGAGATTCAACGGATACGACTTGCCGATCCACATCGCCGCATCGCGATGATCGCCCAGCGCATCACCGGTATCAGGATGCACGAAAATGTCGAGCATGCCGTGATTCAGTACGAGCCACGATACGATCGCGGCGAAGTGGGCAGGTTCGAAGGCGATCTGATATGACCACTGCGGATGAGGCCCGACGGGCCGTTCATGGAAGCGCCCAAGCTGGATGATCGCGCCGAGATCCTGCTCGACGGCCTGCCGGAATGCCAACGCCGCGTCGCGGCTGTCGGCGTTGAAGTAAACATGTGCGTGCCAGCTTTTGATGGTGCTAGTGCGGGAGCGGGTCATAACAGGGCCTGGAAGAGAATGAGAAAAATTGTCGGGCCATCATCGACCATCACGTCATTTTCGCGCATGGCCGCACGCGGTGCATTGAACGCATCACCCCGACGCGCATTGAATCGATTAGCCCCCGGCCCTCTTCGCGTTGTGGCCATACTTTTTGAGCACTTCGATGACCCGCTCGCAATGATCACCTTGCACTTCAATCACGCCATCCTTGACCGTTCCACCCGAACCACAGGTCTTACGCAGCTCCTTGCCTAACACGGTCAGGGCAAGAGGATCGAGGGCGAGCCCTTTAACGATCGTCACGCTTTTTCCGCCCCGGCCCTTTGTCTCACGCGTCACTCGCACCGCGCCGCTACCTGCTGGCAATGTCCTGGCAGCCGTCTTGCAGATACATGCCGCAATCGTCTGCCCGCATTCGGGACACATCCGCCCGCCATCCGTGGAATAGACAAGCCCACCCTTTGAATTATTCTTCATGACTGGCTTACTGAAGGACTCTAACGTCAGGAATCGGAACGCCATTCAACGCAGCGGCGCGACGCCGACACGCGCTGTTTTGCCCTCGTTGTGGCAGCCTGCTGTTCGGAACACCGCATCACGCGCCGGAAGACGGGCACCTGACCAGTAAAATCAAAGATGTCGGCTTTCCGGGGGCGGATTGTCCCAATCGTTCTCCAGGCCATTCCGACAGGTAACCGGCGCATTCAGCGCTTCGTTGAGGTCAAGGTCCTCGAGGCACATGATGTTCACATTGATATACGGGTACCCTGTTCCGTTTGGCGTATCCACGCGATCGAATACGTGAACACCGCACCGTTTGCAAAACGGGTGATGGGCGACCGGGTTTTTACCTTGATACTCCGTCAGTGTCGTTTCATCCGAAAGGAGGCGAAACGCTTCCGGACGAAGCTGGACGTGCCAGAGTCGCAGCTTGCTACACAGACTGCAATTGCATTTGAATGTGCCGTGGTCGAAATCAATCCGGGCTTCAAATCTCACCCGCTGGCAATGGCAACCACCCTGGTATGTACGCAGCATCGGGCTCTCTCCCCGGTTTATGGATATGCTCGGCACGGCTTTTGAGTCTATCAGACTGACTCGCTCATCGAATTGTTGAGCAGATCTGCCAGTCCCATCATGGGTCGAAGGTCGGCGCATGGACGGCATCTCCAACGTGGGAGGCAACGTCAGCATCAACAACATTGGCGCGATGACCGTCGGCGCCGCTGGTGTCAATGCGACAGGCGGCATCGATCTGCCGGTTGCCAGCAGCGCGGGCTCGGCCGCCAATCTCACGCTCAACGGCGTGCTTGCGTCCGCCGGGGGGAACATTAACTCGCTCGCCGGCAACAACATATCGGTCAATGCAGACGTCGCAACATCGGCACCGGGCCTCGTCACACTCACCGCCGTCAACGGTGTCATCACGTACGCGGCTGGCGTCAGCATTTCTGATGCCCATGGCACGGTCATTCCGGTGCCTGTGGTGCCGCCGGCTGTGATGCCTGTCAATCCTGCGAGCCCTGCGGCTCCAGTGGCGCCCTCGCCGCCGGACGGTGGCGTCTCTGGTGACGCTCGCCGTGACGCCAGTATCGAATGCCGTCGTTCAGGCTGTAACGTCGACACCCGCCGTTGCCGCGACTGTCACGCCGGTCGCAGCGCCATCCGGCGCCAGTAGTTCATCGCCGACGGAGCCGATGACGGTTGGCGGTGAGCCGGACACGTTCGGGGGCGCCGATACGAAAACAACCCCGGAAAAAAGCGGCACAAAATCCACGACCAAACTTTATTGCAGCTGACATCCCGACAATGAAACGAGTCATTAACACAAGCCAGTCGTATGGCCGCGCCATGTTACAGCCCGCGCGGCAATTCCTGTTTCTGCTGGTCGTCCTGGCCTGCGGCCGCGGCGCATACGCGCAGGCCGTGGGCACGGTGACGCACCTGTCCGGCGTGCTGACGGTGAAACACGCGGACGGTGGGACTGCGGTGCGTTTTCCACCAGCGCGGCAATCTGCACGAACTCGACGTCAGGGCGTACTCCGTAGAGACCGGTTACCCGATCGAGAAGCTCATCGATGAAGAACGCTTTGGCGGCGTCCTCTGACTCCCAGACGTAGAAGTTCGTGGCCTCACGCTTTCCGGAATTGAACGTGAACGCTTTCGAGCGTAGTCCCGGCATGACCTCAAACTTTCCACGCGCGGTCTCGGCGATCTTCCGCACGGCCCGTTCATCGAAATTGTCTCCATAACGAAACGTAACGAATACACCGATCATGTCGCACGCCTTTCGAGGCAATCGAGGCGGCATTCGCAGCCCCGAGTGGTCGCAGCCCTGCGGCCGGGGCTTTCCCAGACGAGGTCAGCTCAATTTTCACATCGTAGGGCGGGTGCCTTCGATTGCGGGCGAGGAAGCCGCTAGCGCAGACCTCCGGTTGCCCCGCCAGACCCGCCAGACCCGCCAGGCGATCGCAGGGCTGAGCAGCGACGGCGGCGGAATCGTCAGGTTTACAACCTTCAGAAAGGCAACCGCCAGCGTGCTGTCCCGCGTCGCGGCAACATGAAGCCTGCCGATGTACCAGTTGATGAAACGCAGCATCAACGGGCGCGCGCCCTTTACCTGCGGATGGCGAAGGTCGTTGCCAACCGCGATGTCCCATGGAATGTCGACGATCTTCGCGCTCGCCCGGAAGAATCGCCGCGCAAGATCGTTCGAACCCGCGCGCAGGCACTCCTGCAGTGTCAGCGCCTCCTGCGCCGCGACTGTCATGCCCTGCCCATAGACCGGATTGAAGCTGCAGATGGCGTCGCCGAAAACCAGGTAGTTCGCGGGGAAGCGGGCAAGCTTCTCGTACCGCCGGCGCAGGTTGGAGGCGTAGCGGTAGCGCCTGTAGCCGGTCAACGGCTCCGCTCCTGCGACGACGTCGTGAATCTCCATGGTCGGCAGCGTCGCCAGATACGCGAGAAAGCCTGGATCGTTGTCGGGCGCATCGTCGCCAAGGAAGCCGCCGGTGCTGACGATCCAGCTGTCGCCCTCCTGCGCGAGCAGGGCACCGTTCCGCCAGTTCGGCGCACTACCGGCGATAACTATGCCGAGCCTGCCATTCAGATCAGTCGGCCGACGTCGATAGGTACGGGTCATGTAGCCAATGCCGATTTCGACCTTCTCGCTGGCGGGAGGCTGGTAGCCGAGTTCTTCAAGCCACGCCGCGCTGGACGAGCCACGCCCGGTTGCGTCAACGACAAGATCGGCGTTGACGGTCTCTTCCAGCTTGCTCTCGACACGGGTGCGCACACCGGTCACGCGTGTGCGCGCCGGGTTGCTGGCAAGACCTCGCACATTGCAATGCTCTACGGCGTGCACGTTTGGCAACGCCAGGAGCCGTCGGCGCAGATGCCCTTCGAGCACGGGACGACTCGCAAGCAGGCCGATCAGGTCGCTCGTGCCGTTGGCGAGCTTGACGTTGCGACCTATCCACGTCACATCGTTGGCGGCATCGCCGAGCAATCCGCCGCTTTGCGCGACAACGTCGCGGTTATATCCCGGGAAGAATTCCTCGAGTACCGCGCTGCCGCGCGAAAGAAGCCCATGAATATGGTGACCCTGTGGGACGCCCTTGCGCGGAGTGTCTGCTGCCGGAAACGCATCGCGTTCGAGCACGGTGACGGTGGTATAGAAATCCGATAGTGCACGCGCAGCCAGCAGCCCACCCATGCTGGCACCGATCACGATCGCATGCTCACCCAGGTGCTTCATGGCAATCCTCCAGCTCAATCCATCGCAATGGGTCTGGCGACGATCGTCTGTCCTCAATGGCGGGATCGCCACGACCCCTGAGCGTCCCGTGGACGCCGCCATTGAGGGCCCCGTCACGATGGCTCGGTTCAGCGTGCGGACGCCTGGATTTCCGGAGATCCATCGGACGGCCGGCCGTGCCCGCTGCGCTTGCGCAAGAACCTGCCCTGCCGGTCTATCTTGCCGAAGCGAATGGCCCAGTCGGGCGGGACGTCATCACAACCATGTTGTGGCCGGAAAGCTGCGAAGACGTCGTACGGGCGCGGTTGCGGCGGCTGTTGCATCGCCTCCAGCTTACGCCTCGCGACGATGTTTCCACAACCGACCGGTCGACGGTTCGATGGTCATCCGCGATGGACCTGCAACCGGATTCCCAGCTGTTCGAGCAGCCCTGCGACCACGGCGCGTCCGAGCGGGTCTGCCTCCATTATCCCGGCCGCTTTCTCGATGGTTTTTCGCCCGGTGACTGCCCGCAATCCGGCGAGTGGGCTTATCTGGTCACCACCCACCACATCGCCGTGCGGCGGACGACGACTAGCGAGCGTTGATGCCGCACGCATCCTCATCGGCGCCGACTTCGGACCGGAAACCGTAGAGTTCACGCGGATTGTCGACGAGTATTTTTCGCGTGGTGCTCTCGCTACCTGCGCAGCGTGTGAGCCAGTCCAGCAGCACTGCATCGACAGGACGCGGCTGTGCATTCGGATGCGGCCAGTTAGTGCCCCACAGGCAGCGTTCCGGATATCGCGCGGCAAGCGTCCGCGCAAGCAATGCGACATCGTCGTAACCGGGCGCTCCAGCCCGTGAGGTTTCATAAGGCGCCGACAGTTTCACCCAGCAATGCCCGCGATCCAGCACGCGACACAAGGACTGGAAAGCCTCACTGTCAGGCTGTACCGGCTCCAGAAACTTGCCGGTATGGTCGATGACGAGTTTGCCGGGCAGACGCATCAACGTGGACTCGTGACGCGGAAGGTCGCGTCCATCGAGTTGCAGATCGATGTTCCAGCCAAGCGGTGCGATACGCGCGGCGTCAGCTTCAAGGCCGCTCCACGTCGACAATCCGCCGGCCAGCATCATGTAACGCATGCCGCGCACACCGGCATTGTGAAGGCGGGCAAGCTGGTCATCGGCACTGTCCGGCGGCACCATCGCGACGCCGCGTGCCGCGCTGCCAAACTGCTCCAGCGCGGACAGCATGCAGCGGTTGTCGAACCCGTAGCCCGTCGGTTGCACGACGACCACATGCGTCAGCCCCAACGCCCGCTGCACCTCGCGGTACGCTGACACAGGCGCCGGCGCCGGCCTGAACGTCGCACCCGGCGCAAGCGGATAGCCGTCCTCGTAGACGTGGATGTGACAGTCACATGCGCCGGCGTAGCGCGGCGCGGAAGTGGACTCCATCAGCGATCAGTCCTTGAGCGGCACGAACGAAGCAGCGTCGTGTCCGAACTTCCGCAGCCGCGTGGCATGGCTTGCATTCACTGCGCCGACAGGCATGTGCCCGCGAAATAGCGCCTGAACCTGCGCGACCGTCTCCATCGCCTGGTGTTGCGTGGCGTCAGGTGTGAGACCGCCCACATGCGGTGTCGCCAGCACGTTCGGATGACGCGCGAGGATCCGTGACGGCATCTGATCGGCTTCACGGCCCACATCCAGCGCGCAGCCCGCAAGATGCCCCGACTCCAGCGCGGCGAGCAACGCGGCGTCGTCGACGAGTTCGCCGCGTGCCGCATTGATGAAACACGCCCCTGCTTTCATCGAAGCGAAGGTTCGCGCGTTCATCAGGTTCGCAGTCTCGGGCGTGGATGGCGCAAGACAGACGACATAGTCGGATTCCTTCAGCAGCGCCTCCAGCGCAACGTGCTGCACGGCTGTCTGATCGATGGTCGCATACGGGTCGGCGACGAGCACGCGCATGCCGAATGCGCACGCCAGGTCGCACAGATAGCGCGAGATCTGGCCATAGCCGATCACGCCAAGTGTGGCGCCGCGCAGCTCGCGCCCCATCGCGGGCGCACGCGGTTCGCTGCGATGGTAGGCCGCCACATACGCGCTCGTCCCTCGCGCGAGATCGAGCATCACCGCGATCACCCATTCCGACACCGCCGGCACGAAGCCGGCGCTCGCGCGCGTCACCAGCACGCCGTGCGCGCTCGCCGCTTCCACATCGATCGTGCTGATATCGACCGCGCAGCGAACGAATGCGGCGAGATCAGGCAGCGCACCAAACAGCGCGCCGGGCGCCGGGGTTTGCCGGTAGGCGATGATGGCATCGCAGCCGTCGGCCGCGGCGATCAGCTCGCCGGTATCGAGCTCGCGATGCTCCGGATTGAATCTGACATCGGAAAACGCGCGCAGCGCCGCAATCGCGTTGTCGCCGAAGTAGCGGTCCAACATGTTCTGGGGATGACTGATGAAAACCGTATTCATGTATTTGCCTTACGTGACCCTGTTCCGGCCGCCTGAGCAATAGCGGGCGGCGGGCCGACGGATTCGCGCTCGATGAGCACGGTGGGGGTAAAGACGCGTTCTCCGACATCCTTCCCAGACTCGGACTGGCGGGTCATCGCACGGTCTACCATCGCGCGCGCCATTTCGGTGACGGGCAATTGCACGGTGGTCAGCGCCGGGTTGGAGATCGCCGACAGAAAGAGGCCATCCATTCCGACGAGCGACATGTCGCGCGGCACGCTCAGGCCCATTTCACGCAGGCCGGCCATCAAACCCAGCGCCATCAGATCGTTGACGGCGACGATACCGGTCGGCCGCGCTTCAGCCTTGACCATTTGCCGCGCAAGGTCGCGGCCCACTTCGCCTATGACCGAATCGCCGTATTCGTTGAGCGGGCCTCCCTCGACGACGCACGCGTGTTCGCGCAACCCGGCTTCGCTGGCGGCAGCATGGAAGCCGCGGATCTTGTTGCTGCGGCTCATCGTCATGCCGGCCACCGTCGCAAAGGCGAGACGTGTGTGGCCGTGCGCGATCAGGTGACGCGTGGCGATCCGCGCAGCTTCGAAGTTGTCCGGCGCGACGTGATCGACTTCGGACGTTTCGCCTGGCGTCGCGCGCCGGTCGTAGCTGACGACAACCATGCCGCGCTGCACCGCCCGCTCAAGGTGCCGCTCGTCGGCAAGCGACGAAATCACGATCACGCGCCGCACGCCGTGCGCGAGCAGGTCCTCGAAAAACGAGGCTTCCTTCTCCTGGTCGCGATAGGTGTTGCCGATCAGAACCCGGTAGCCGTACTGCTCCTGCGCGAAGGTTTCCACTTCGCGGGCGATGTAGCCGTACATCGGGTTGGCGATGGACGGCACCAGCAGCCCGAGCAGCGGCGTCTGGCCAGTCTTGAGCTGGCGTGCGAGCGTATTGGGCCGGAACTGCAGCGCGACGATGGCGGCTTCGACGCGCGCGAGGGTTTCCTGACGCATCTTGTCGGTGCGTCCATTCAGCACATTCGACACTGTGCTCACCGAGACGGCAGCGTGCCGGGCGACGTCCTGTATCGTACTCACGAAATCCTCGGTAAAGCGGCTACATGCCTAGCCGCGACGGCAACCACAATGAGAAGCCAGGAACCAGCACCAGCAGGACCAGCGTGATGCCGAGCACCAGCAGATACTTCAGCATCGGCCGCGCGACCTGCGAGACCTGCGTGCCGGTGATTGCGCAGGTCGCGAAGAGCCCCAGCCCGACTGGCGGCGCAAAGAGGCCAAGGCCCATTGCCACCACGGTCACTGTTCCGAAGTGTAGCGGGTTGATGCCGAGCTGCTGCGCGATCGGCGTCAGGAGCGGGCCGAAGATGATCAACGCCGGCGCGCCTTCAAGCACGGCGCCAAACACGATCATGATCAGAACCGACAGCAGCAGGAACATGGTCGCTCCATAGTGGCTGCCGAACGAGACCATCACGCCCGACAACAGATTCGGAATCTGTTCGATGGTCAATGCGAATGACACGCTCGACGCCGCCGCCACGATGAACAGAATGCCGCCCGCCATCGACGCCGCGCGCACGAACAGACGCGCGACCGAGCGCAGCGTCAGTTCGCGGAACGCGAGCCAGCCGGCGACGAGCGCGTAGACCACGGCGAACGCGGATACCTCGGTGGACGTCGCGACGCCGGAGGTCACGCCTTTGCCGATCATGCCGATCATGATCAACGCGACCAGCGCGCCGCCGAGCAGCGGCAGCAGCCGCCGGCGCTGGCTGAAGGCGCGGCTCGGATCGATACGGCGGCCGAACGCCACCGTTACGACGCCGAGCGACACGGCAAGCACCGCCGCCGGGACGATCCCGGCGAGGAACAGCCCGGCAATCGAGATGTTCGCGACGAAGCCCATGATGATCATGTTCACGCAGGGCGGGATGGTTTCCGCCATCACGGCGCTCGCCGCGAGCAGCGCCGCCGCCTCGTTCGGGTCCTCTCCGGTCTGGCGTACGGCAGGCATCACGACACCGCCCACGGCCGCGATGTCGGCGAGCTTCGAGCCGGATACGCCCGAAAAGAACGCGGTCGCGGTAATCGTAATCAGACCCAGTCCGCCGCGCACCCGTCCGAATATGCGCAGCAACAATTCGATCAGTCGCGACGACATGCCGTTCGATTCCATCAGCAGACCAGCCAGCACGAAGAACGGCACCGCGAGCAGCACAAAGTGATCTGTGCCTGCCATCACCTGCTGCGAATAGACGAGCATCGGCAGGCTCGGCTCAGCGAGAAAAAACAGCAGCGCAGAAAACGCGAGCACGAAGCCGATCGGGATGCCAAGCAGGAGTCCGCCGAAGAACCCGACGGCGAGCAGAAGGCCGGGGCTGACCGGGCTATCCGGCACAAGTGCATTCCACGCGACGACGGCAAGCGCAATGACCGCGCAACCCGCGAGGCTTCCCAGCACGATACGCAACGAACCGCTTACCGCGTTCACGAACGCGAACACCGTCATGAACAGACTGCCGATCACGAGCGGATATACATTGATCCAGCCCGGCAGACCGCTTGGCGTGGTCTGGCCATATGAGTCGACGAGCAGCAGACACGACGACACGCACAGGCTCAGCGACACCCCGGCGATGATCCAGTGACCGGCATGAACCATCGCGGCTTGCCAGCGCGCGGGCAACAGGCTGCGAAACAGATCGATGCCGACGTGCTGACTGCGCGCGAGCACCGTCGCTGCGCCGAAGAACACCAGCACGACCATCAGCGCACTCGCGACTTCCTCGGCCCAGTCGACCGGATCGTGCAGGAAATAGCGATAGATCACCGAAATGAACACGACGGCCACGTCGGCGGCCAGTACGGCGGCGGACAGATATTCGGTCCATTGCACGAGGCGCTCGAGTCCGCGCCCCCACGGCGTGTCACGGCCGATCGCCGGGGCCGCGCCCGTGTGCGGCGCAGGCGAAGCGGAGAACGCACTCATCGCTCAGGCCCTCGCGGCGGCGACGTCGGCGAACAGGGGCGCAGTCGCCGGATACTGTTTCGCGAAGCTCTGATAGAGGCTCGCCTGAAGCTCGCGGCGCACCGTGTCGCGCTCCGCGGGTGCCATCGGATAGAAGGTCATGCCGTGGTGCTTGAGCTGCTGTTCCGACTCGATCACTTTCGCATCAGCGATCGCGCGCTGCTGAACAGTTGCGTCGTTGATGGCCTTCAGAAACGCGGGCCGCAGATCGGCGGGGATCTTGTCCATCGCGCGCTTGCCCATCACGATCGCGAGCGGGCTGAAGACGTGCTGGGTCTGCCAGCACGACTTGACGACTTCATCGAGCTTGCTCGACAGCACCGTCGCCGGATCGTGCTCCAGCCCTTCGACTACACCGGTCTGCACTGCCATGTACAGTTCGCCGAACGGAATCGGCGTGGGGACGGCGCCCATTGCCTTGAAGGTTTCGATGAATGCGGGTGTCGGCAGCACCCTGAGCTTGACGCCCTTCAATTGCGCGAGCGACTCGACCGGCTTCTTCGTGAACACATTGCGCGCGCCGAACTGCGATGCCCACGTCATGATGCGGCAGCCGGAGCGGCTCTCCAGCATCGTGTTCAGGGTCGTGCCGACGCGGCCATCCAGCACCTTTGCAGCGTGCGCGAAGCTGTCGAACAGATAGCCGAGATCGAGCATGCCGATTTCGGGCGCGACCGTCGCCCAGATAGAAGCGCCCGCGACCATCATGTCGGTCGAACCGATCTTCACCTGCTGCACGACGTCGCTTTCCTTGCCGAGCTGGCTGTTGGGAAAGAAGTCGATGCGAATCCGGTCGCCCACGCTGGCTTTGAGGTTCGCTGCAAAGTGCTGGTACCACACGTAGTGCGACGCGTTCGGATCGGCCGGCATCGACGCGGAGAAGCGCAATGTGACGGGCGACTGTGACGCGCGAGACACCGCAGGAAGCGATGCGACCGCCGCAAGCGACGCTGCAGAGGTGACCTGTAAGAACTTCCGCCGGGAAATCGAAGCCATGCTGTGTCTCCAGTGGCGCCTGCGGGCGCGGGTGTGGTTGTTTTGTGTATCGATATACTAAATCGATACACAAAGTCGCCCATATCAGGGTTTTCCCTTGTTTTTAAGGGAAAGGGTGGCACCTGCGGAATCGACTGGAAGACCTTGGCGGTCAGGCCCGAGTGGGGTGCGTCGGCTCAATGTCGCGGATCGCATGCCGTCGATTCCCGGCCCGACGTGGACGCCACGATGGCAAAACACGCTGCGGACGTCCGCGTCGACAGCGAAACTGCCGCCATCACAAAAGCATGTATGCCCGAGCGGCGCGGAACCGTTTCAACGGTGTTCGTCGAAATACTTTTGCCCGGATCCAGGGCGGCCGGGTCGTTTCCGCAGCAGCAGCGACTACACGGCCCCACCCTCGCGCGTCTGATCCACGAACCGCTCCGTCGCGTCGTCGATCTTGCGGCCCTTGCGGCCGGCCGGGCGATGCACGTACAACACCTTCGCGTCGGCTTGCCCGGATTTCGCTTCGGGCGGCGTCATGAAGTAACGCACTTCGCGCGCGTGGTCGTTCAGTTGCAGGGCGGGATTGAACACCGAATTGAAACGCCACAACATCCGCACGAAATTCGTTTGACCGTGCATCAGCAGATGTGTCGCCTCGCTGACTGCGCCGCGCAGCGCGGTCCAGCCCAGATGCTTGCGGTTCAACACCTGCTGCGTGCGGACCAGTTCCGTATAGAACTCGGGCAACGGTAGTTTTGTTGGCAGCACCGCGTGCTGGATATCGTAGAGCCGGTAGTCGAGGCTCGTCAGTTGACGTTGTTCACGCAGCCAGATTTCCGTGCCCGGATACGGTGTGTTCACGCTGATGTTGACGATCTCGGGAATCTCCAGACACCACTGCCTGATGGCTTCGAAACGGTCGCGATCCCAGTCGGGATCGGCGATCAGATTGATGGCGACAGTGATGCCGAGCGAGCGCGCGAACGCCAGCGCTTCGAAGTTCTTGCCAAGATCGATACGCTTGCGAAATGCCTTGAGCCCTTCGGCATCGATCGCCTCCATGCCGATGAACATGTATTGCAGACCCAGCGTCCGCCAGTACTCGAAGACTTCCTTGTTGCGCAACAGCACGTCGCCGCGCGTTTCAAGGTAATACTTCTTGCGGATGCCCCTGCGTTCGATCTCGCGTCCAATCGCCATGCCGTGATCGGCATGCACGAACGCGACGTCGTCGACGATAAACACGCCCGGCTCGCGGATCGATGCCAGCTCGTCGGCAACCACTTCGGGGCTGCGCGAACGATAGCTGCGTCCGTAGAAGGTCCATGCGCTGCAGAACGTGCAGTCCCAGGGGCAGCCACGCGCAAATTCGATCGACGCGCACGGGTCCAGCACGCCGATGAAGTACTTCCGCCGGTGCCGCAACAGATCGCGTGCGGGGCGAACCTGATCGAGGCTATCAATGAAACCCGGCGGCGGACCTTCGCCGTTGCGCGTGACAACGCCCGGTATCTGCAACAGTTCGCCACGGCGCGCGACGGCCTCGAGCAGTTCGACAACCTTTGCTTCGCCCTCGCCCTTCAGCACACAATCGATCGCGCCGTCGGCGTGCTTCAGCATGTCGGCGGCCGTGAACGACGCGCTATGCCCGCCGACGAACACGAAGCATTCCGGCCATTGCGCCTTGATCGACTTCGACAGATCGATGATTTCGGGAATGTTGGCGAGGTAGTTGCCGGAGAAACAGACCACGTCGGGGCGCCAGGTGCGCATCAGCCTGTCCAGATCGCGATGCGATTCGACCTGCAGGTCGATCAGCCGTATGTCGTAGCCGGCCTCGCGGATCACGGCTGCGACCGTTTCCAGGCCGAGCGGTTCGAGACGCAGAAACACGCGGGTGTACATCAGGCCACTGGGATGAACAGCGAGCACCTTCATGAGATCTCCTTGCGGCCGAAAAGGCGCGTCCATGTCACGACGGAACGCGCCGGATTTTCATGCCGGTATCCCTGGTACGGGTCGACTGCCGGGCGATGCATTGTTCTGAGACCACCAGAGGGGTGGCTCAAGACGATTCTACTGTCCGTTGCCTCCGCGTGCTCACGAGCGCTCCGGTTAAATGCAGCCGGCCGGGAGACGCGTGCTACGGCGTGAATTCGTTAGTGAAAACCCTCCTCGGGTCACGGAACCTTTCTTTTTCCTTTCATTTGAGATTTAATACGGCGATCCTTTTCTTCAACGGAGCGTCGTATGTCACCTTTTATGCAAGGCGCAGTCACTTTGGGTGGTTGCATCAGTGTCTTTGCACTCGTCGTCAGCGTGATTGAAATGCTGGCGAACTGACACTGATCCTTGGAGGTCCCGTCGAACGCACCGGCGCAACGCAGAAAATCCGCTCCGTGTACGTGCGTGACCCCGATCTGAACCTCATCGAGATTTCGGAACTGACCGGGTAGTCGTGTCGATCAATAAGTCTTGTAAGGCAGGAATTTGCCCGACAGCAGGACCTTCACGCGGTCACCCTTCGGATCGGCTTCACGCTGGATATCCATCGAAAAATCGATCGCGCTCATGATGCCGTCGCCGAATTCTTCGTGTATCAGTTCCTTGATCGTGGTGCCGTACACATTGACGATTTCATACCAGCGGTAGATCAGCGGATCGGTCGGCACCGCAGTGGCGAGCGATCCCTTGTACGGCACGATCTGCAGCCACGCAACCGCTTCATCCGAAAGCCCGAAAATTTCGCCGGCCACTTCTGCCTGCTGCTTCGTGAACGTCATCTGGCCGAGACATGCGGCCGTCGTCCATTCCTTGCTCGCGCCAATTCGCGTGGCGATATCGCTCCACTTGAGACCCTTCGCGACTTTCGCGGAAACGATCATCTGCGTCACTTCGTTGCGGCTGGAAATCATCATCTGCTCCCGTTGTAATTTTCAGGTGACTGCCTTCACTGGAGACGCGTGCCCCACATCGCAGAACGTGCGTCCGTGCGGGCGAACGTCAAACGATCAGTCCGCGAGTTCGACGCTCATCGGAACCGGGTTGCGCATCGTGTTCGCCACCGGAGAATAGAAGTTCGCCTGACGGACGATCTCTGCAAGTTCTTCGCGGCTTGCGTCGCCTTCGATCGCAATCTTCACGCGAATGTTCTGGAAGCCCATCTGCGCGGGTTCCATCTCGGCGCCACCCGCGCCCCATGCGGCCGGGTTGCCGATATCGGCTTCGAGAAACACCTCGAGCTTCGACAGGCTCACCTTCTTCAACGTAGCCACCGCCGTAATCCCGACAGCGAGACAGCCGCCGAGGCCGGACAACGCGATTTCGCCGGGCGCAGGCGCAGTATCTTCGCCGAACAGATGCAGGGGTTCGTCGACCACGACAAGCGCGTGTTTGCCCACATAGCTGAGCGAGCGATACTGGCCCTGCATAACCGTATGCACGTTGTTCCTGCCGCGTGCGTTCGGGTTGTTGCGCCCCTTCTCGGCGAATGCCATCAGGCCATCGCGGTCGATCGGACGAAGATACGTAGATACGGTCGTTGGGTAACTGGAATCGGCGCTCATGTGATGCTCCTGCGTGAAGCCGTCCGGAGGCGGCTTCGGTGGCGGGTCGGCAGTGCGGGATGCACCGCGGGGTGAAGAACAGACGCCCTGAAGGCGTCCACTATCGTTAGCAGCCTATTCTACGGAACGGGTTTTCTGGACCCATGCCCGATCGGCTCATTTTCATGCTGGTTCGGCTCAAGGTCCCGGCGGGCCTGCCGGCGCGTCGACAGGCTGGTGCATTCACGTTGTGCCGAACACGTAAAATGGCGCCGGGTCACCGCACCGGGTCAGAGACAGCCATCGCCTCGCTGGGTGCGGCATCGCCCGCGTGGGCGCAGAACAGCGTGACGCTATACGGCGTGCTCGATGAAGGCATCGACTACACGAACTCGAACTACAAAAACCCGACGGGTAACGGCTACATCGGCATTCCGCTCGCCGCGCCGGGCGTCGCGCTCAATACGCTCAAGTACCAGAACTTCGAAGTGAACGGCAAATACCAGTTCACGCCGGCGTTCTATGTCGGCGCGCAGTACGTGTACACGATGGAGAATTACGATGCGTCGTCCGGCAGCGTCAACCCGAAGATCCATTCGTTCGGCCTGATGGCGGACTACAACTTCACGAAGCGCACGGACGTCTACGTGCAGGGCGAATATCAGAAGGTCGCCGGCGATTCGACGAACTCGATTCTGGACAAGGCGTTTATTCCTGGCATGCAGGCGCCGTCGTCGACGGGCAATCAGGTGGCTGTGCGCGTCGCGCTGCGCCACAAGTTCCAGAACGCAAACACGCCCGCTGTGTGATGCAATCACACACAGCGGGTGTGCTATCTGTCACGGGCGGAGACTTCTCACATCACACGTGTACGTCGCGTTCGTTCAACGGTTGTGCCGTAGCGTCCGCGATCTCCTCGCGCAGTGCATCACGTGCGTGATGCCTGCGCACCCACAGCGCCGTGAGAATCGGTACGAGAATCGCGGTCACGAGGCAGGCTGTTGCGACCATCGCCGTTGCGGCCGGCACCAGCGGCTTGAAGCGCGGAATCATCTCGCCGATGATCGCCGGATTCGCCACCGCCGCTCCCGCCGTCGATGACGCCGCGAGTCCCGCCGCCCCGTTGCCGCCCGCAATCCAGCGGTCAGCGAGGATAAGCGGAATACCCGTCACCACGATCACGCCAAGACCCAGCACGACACCCGGCAATCCGCTCGTCATGATCACGTTCAGGTCGATGCCGTTGCCAAGCGCAAAGCCGAAGAACGGAATCAGCGGATGCACGCAGCGGCCAAACAGATCGCGCAGATCGCTGTCGAGATTGCCGAGCACGAAGCCGACGAGGAACGGCAGCACCGCACCCGCGAAGAGGCGCGGCTCGAAGAACGCAACGCCAGTCGCGCCAAGGATCAGCATGCTGATGAGCGGCCCCGATTCGACCGACATCAGCACGAACGCGCCCGCTTCTTCGCGCGTGCCGTATTGCTGCATCACGGCGGCGTAGAGACCGCCGTTCGTCATGTCCATCGATGTTGTGATCGCGAGCACGGACAGGCCGGCGAAGAGCCCCGCCTTCACGCCACCCACCGGAATGAAGTGCGAAGCGACGATCGTCGCGATCCATGCCACCAGCATTTTCGTCGCGAGCAGCGTGCCGGACTTGCGCAGGACCGTGCCGGTTGCCCGCAGGTTGATCGTCGCGCCCATGCAGAAGAACCACACCGCGAGAATCGGCACGGTGCCGGTGATCAGTCCATTCGTGAAGGACCCGAAGTACTTCCCGGCGCCCGGCGCGAATGTGTGTACACAGGCGCCCAGCAGCAGCGGCACCAGCATCAGCCCGCCAGGTACGCAGTCGACGGCCTTCTTGATATTCATGCCTCCTCCATGGACTTTGCGTCCCGTTGTCGGGTCGGTGACCCGGGGTGATGTCCCGTTCATGTGACGGGCTGCTCCCTTTCGGCGCAATATAGCATCGCGAAAGGAACGTCGTTCCGTTTCCATGAGTAATTCAGGTAATCGTTTACCCTCGGACCGGCTGAGCGCCTTGCCAGTCTTGATCCGGCGACGCATTATTTTTGGACCGATGTTCCGAAAACGGAAATCTGCGCTACAGTTCCGACCATTCCGGCGCAGTGGGTTTGCGCCGTGCCCGGCAGCGCCATCTTGCATGGGACCGGAGCAACACGCCAAAGCGCGAACGCTGGTCGACAGCGAAAGCGCCGACTCGACAGGAGACGAACAATGGAAGTCAGACAGAGCATCAACAGCGCGTACGCGAAGACACTGGATACGGCAGGTTTGCGCAAAGAATTTCTCATCGACCCGGTGTTCGAACGCGACGCGCTGAAGCTCACCTACAGCCATATCGATCGCATCATCGTGGGCGGTGTGCTGCCCGCGACGCGCGCGGTCGAAGTCCCCGGCTCGCTGGGCAAGGCGATTGGCGTCAGTTATCTGCTGGAGCGTCGCGAGCTCGGCGCGATCAACATTGGCGGTGATGGCTGGGTCGACGTGGACGGCACGCGTTACCCCGTTCGCAACGAAGAGGCGATCTACATCGGCAAAGGCACGCAGGCGGTCGCGTTCGGCAGCGAAGATGCGACACGCCCCGCGAAGTTTTACCTGAACTGCGCACCGGCGCACGTCTCGTATCCGACCCGCACGATTTCACTTGCACAGGCATCGCCACAGACGCTCGGCGATCCGGCCACGAGCAATCGCCGCACGATCTACAAGTTCATCGTCCCCGAAGTGCTGCCCACCTGCCAGCTTTCGATGGGCATGACGAAGCTCGAACCCGGCAACCTCTGGAATACGATGCCGTGCCACACGCACGAGCGCCGCATGGAGGTGTATTTCTATTTCAACGTCGCCGACGATGCGGCCGTCTTCCACATGATGGGCGAGCCAGACGAGACGCGCCACATTCTCGTGCACAACGAACAGGCCGTAATTTCGCCGAGCTGGTCCATTCATTCGGGCGTCGGCACGAAGGCCTACACGTTTATCTGGGGCATGGTCGGCGAAAACCAGGTGTTCGGCGATATGGATCACATCGCCGTCGGCGATCTGCGTTGAACGACGGCACCGTTCAAGGGCTGTTTGAAATATCTCAGAGATGACAGGGGCTTACGCAGTGAATACCTTTGATCTGGGCGGCAAGGTCGCTATCGTCACCGGCAGCAACACGGGCCTTGGCGCGGGCATGGCCGTCGCGCTGGCAGCGGCCGGCTGCGACATCGTCGGCGTGAGCCGCGCGGATGCCGGCGACACACCCGGTCGCGTCGAAGCAACCGGACGGCGTTTCGCCGATGTGCGTGCGGATCTTGCCTCCACCGCGCCGATCGACGACATCGTGCGTGCCGCAGTCGAAACGTTCGGGCGCATCGATGTGCTCGTGAACAATGCGGGTATCATCCGCCGCGAAGACGCGCTCGCCTTCACCGAAGACGACTGGGACGCGGTGATGGACGTGAATCTGAAAAGCGTATTCTTTCTCTCGCAGGCTGTGGCCCGGCAGTTCGTGAAGCAGCAGCGCGGCGGCAAGATCATCAACGTTGCGTCGATGCTGTCGTTTCAGGGCGGCATTCGCGTCGCGTCCTACACGGCGTCGAAAAGTGGCGTGCTGGGTCTCACGCGGCTACTCGCAAACGAGTGGGCGCCGCACGGCATCAACGTGAACGCGATCGCGCCCGGCTACATGGCAACGGCGAACACGGCCGCGCTGCGTGGCGACGTCCAGCGCAACGACGAGATTCTCGCGCGCATTCCGGCCGCCCGCTGGGGAACGCCGGACGATCTCGCGGGGCCGGTGGTGTTCCTCGCCTCGACGGCGTCGGACTACGTACACGGCCATACGCTCGCGGTGGACGGAGGCTGGCTCGCGCGCTAGTCGCCCGCGGACGGCCCGCGTGGCATCGACAGGACACGATGGACAGACGGATATGACAGCTATGAACAAACAGCGAAGAGAACCCGCCGCCGCACAGAAGCAGGACGCTGACCTCGCTGATTGTGGCGACGCCGCGGGCCTCGAGCGGGGCGAATCGGCCTCGTCGATCGGCAGGGTATTCGCGATTCTGGCCGCCGTCGGCGACAGCGGACAGACCGGCATCAGCGAACTGTCGCAGCGGCTCGGCATGTCCAAGACGACAGTGCATCGCGTGATGCAGACATTGAAGGCGCTCGGTTACGTGACGCAGGAAGTCGAGACCGAGCGTTACCGGCTGACGATCCGTCTTTTCGAACTCGGCGCAAAGGCGCTCGAGAGCGTCGATCTCGTGCGCGAGGCCGACGTCGAGATGCGCCGCATCGCACAGGCCACGCGCGAAGCCGTCCACCTCGGTGCGTTCGACGAAGACAGCATCATCTACATCCACAAGATCGATGCCGACTATGGTCTGCGGATGCAGTCGCGTATCGGTCGTCGCAATCCGCTGCACAGCACCGCGATCGGCAAGGTACTACTCGCGTGGATGGACCCCGCCGACGCCCGCGAAGTGCTCTCGCACGTGGAATTCCGCAAGTCGACGCCGAAAACGCTCTCCTCCGCCGAAGCGGTTCTGGGCATCCTGCCGCACGTCCGCGAGCAGGGCTACGGCGAAGATAACGAAGAGCAGGAAGAAGGTCTTCGATGTCTCGCGGTGCCGGTGTTCGACCGGTTCGGGCGCGTGATCGCCGGCCTGTCGATCTCATTTCCGACGATGCGCTGCGGCGCCGACACGAAGTCACACTACGTCGCTCTCCTGCAACGCTCGGGGCTTGCGATCTCGTTACGGCTCGGCTATCGCGACACAACCGCGCCCGCACAGGTAGCCGCCGAAGAGGGCTGATAACGGACCGATGGTTTCGAACGCGCGTGGATTCAGCGCGAACCGGTTCTGGCCTGGGTTTCAGCTTCTGAGCGTTCCGGGCCGCCAGGCCAGAGCGGCCCGTTGCGCGAAATGGGCGCCGCGCATTGTTCCAGCGCGGCTTCCGTCAGCTTCGCGAGTTCGACGGTTTCCTCGCATGCCGGCACGTCGCGGAATATGCGGCACCCGCCGCCCGCCTCGATTTTCGCGCGCGCCGAACGCACCCTGGCGAGCCCCGCTTCCGGCGAACCGTTGTCCGCGACCAGCGCGGCCACGTTGAATACGCTGCCTGAAGGCGTTGTCACGTACGCCGGACAGGGCGGCCTTCCGTGGGCGACGCCCGCCACCAGCAGCGTCGCTGCCATCCCGGCGGCTGCGCCGCGATGTCGATATGTGGAGTCTGGAAACGTGCCCATGAACGCGCCCCCAATTAAAAAAGGGATCGCCGCTGCGGCCAAAGCGACGGCTTTAGCGGCCTGAAACCTGACTTTACCCCGCCGGATTTCCGGTGACAGTTGTTTGTCGCACAGGACGCGCCCTAACCTTCGCGCGGCGCCGCCGGAATCAGCCCATACCCCGACATGACTTCGGCAAGTTTCTGACGATCGGGCGGCCCGCCGGCCGTGACGACCGACCTGACATCGCGGAAATACTGGGCGCCGATGTCAGGTGACAAGGCGATCAGTGCGCGCGCCGTGACGTCGTGCGGATTGCTGAAGTGATGGACCGATCCGCGTGGCGTGAACATGCATTCGCCAGCCGTCAGATCGCGAACGACGCCATCGACCGAATAGCGCAGCGTGCCTTCGAGGATATAGGCACATTCTTCATTGCGGGTATGACTGTGAGGCGGCGGAACCTGCGAGCCCGGTGGCACGGTCAATTCGAACAGGCCCATGCCGCCTGTCGCGGTTCCATCGATCAGGTACTGAATGCGAAGTTGACCGATGTCGATTGCCTCACCTGCCGCCTTGCCGCCCAGAGTCATCGTCATACTCCTTCGGGTTGGAATTGTTGTCGTCGGTACGCCGGGGTGCCCGGCGCACGCGATCAAGCAGGATTATGCGCCCGATCCTGGCGCCTTCCGACGCGGCCCGGCGACGTCACGCGAGCGGACCCTCCAGGTCTTTTCTGCGGACCGCGACAGCAATCGCGCTACCCACGATCAACGCGATTCCCACGAGCGACAGCAGTTGCATCGTCTCATCCCATATGACGTATCCGAACACGGCGGCCCACACGATGCTGGTGTAGTTATAGGGCGCGAGTTTGCCGGCATCCGCCTGGCGGAACGCCATGGTCATCAGGAGTTGCCCGGCTGTCGCGAAGGTGCCGAGAACGGCCATGGTCAGGAGCGCTTCCAGCGATACGCTTCGCCAGCTGAAGAAGAGCGTGCATCCGGTTACGAGCGTGCCCAGCAGTGTGAAAAAGAGCACCATGGTCTCAGGATCGTCGGTGGAGCGGATGCGCTTGATCTGAATGATCGACAGTGCGCCAAAAAATGCGCTCATCAGAAGCAGCGTCGGTCCGAGCCAGCTCGACTGGCCGCCAGTTGGCCGCGCCACCAGCAGCACCCCGCAAAAGCCTGCGATCGCAGCCGCGACGCCGCGGCGCGTCATGCGCTCGTGAAGGATCAGCGGCGCGAGCAGGATGACGATCAGCGTCTCCGAATACGCGAGTGCCACGGCCTCGCCGAGCGGAACGTAGGGCAATCCGGCAAAGAAAAAGCCCGACGCACCCAGTAGCGTCAGCGCTCGCACCGTCTGTCCCTTGACGTCGAGATTCGCGAGTCGTTCGGACCACGAGAGGCGTCCGATGCAGCAGATCGCGACTGCGGGAACCAGCCCGAAGAGCATGCGGAAAAACGTCACTTCGTTAGCGGGATACTGCAACGCAACCGTCTTTGCGAGCGCATCGACCACGGCGAAGCAGAACATCGAAGCAAGTATGCTGCCGATGGCGCCTAGCGGAAGCGAACGGGTGGAAACGGTCGTGGGAGATGACATGTCGTGGCGCGGCGTGGGTTGACCTGGCATGATCTCACAGGCTTCGCAGGCCGCAGAAGCATCGGCAACGGAGCGACGTGGCGAAGTTGAGCCCGCGTGCCGCAGGCCAGTCTAGAACGTCCGCCGGAAACAGATCGCAGTTCCCGCGCTGCGAAGCACGTCATTACAATGGTCTTTCCCGAACACAAAGGTTTGCCGTTGCCCGCGGCGACGCGGCTTTCCGCCCGCTCCGCTCAGGGGCGCGAATCCGGCAGGCCGCCGGCCGTGTAGTCATTGTCACCACACGGCGCTATCAAACGCGTGGAATCACCATGAATGACGCAACCGACACCTTCAACCGTCTCCGCCGCCGTCTTCACGGCATCGCTTACCGCATGCTGGGCTCTTCGGCCGAAGCCGAGGAAGTTGTCCAGGATGCCTGGATCCGCTGGCACGAAACCGGGCAGGACCGCGTGGACAACGCCGAGGCCTGGCTCGTCTCCGTGACGACGCGGCTTGCAATCGACCGGCTGCGTACGGCGAAGGTTCAGCGCGAACACTATGTCGGCACGTGGCTGCCCGAGCCGCTTCTCGAAGAATCGCCCGGCTCGCCAGAAGAGATACTTGAGCATGCCGACAATGTTTCGGTGGCCTTCCTCACGTTGCTGGAGCGCCTCGCTCCGGAGGCGCGCGCGGCCTACCTGCTGCGCGAAGTGTTCGATGCGGGATACGACGAAGTCGCCGAAGTGCTGGGCAAGTCCGAAGCCGCGTGCCGGCAGATTGTGCATCGCGCGAAGGCGCAGGTGCGCGACGAGCGGCCGCGTCACACCGTTACGCGCGAAACACAGTTGCGGCTGCTGCGCGGATTTGCCGATGCGGCGGTACGTGGCGAATTCGCCGCACTCAAGGCGATGCTCGCCGACGATGCGCAACTGGTCGGCGACGGCGGCGGCAAGGTGCCGAGTTTCGGCGTGCCGATGGTCGGCGGGCAGCGTATCGCGCAACTGTATTTCGCGACACGCCTTCGCTACCCCAACGCAGTGCGATATGAAGTGGCCATGCTCAACGGTCAATGGGGGCTGCTGCGGTTTATCGATGGCACCCTCGAGTCGGCTCAGACACTCGAAACCGACGGCGAGCGCATTGTGCAGATTCACGCCCAGCGCAATCCCGACAAGCTCGCCCGGATTGCCGCGGCGCTGGGCTACGATCTCAAGGCCGCGCAGGCCGCAAACGCGCCCCCGGTCGCCGATATCAAGGGCGTTCGTCCGCGAACGCCTTGAGACGTGCAGATCGACACGGCCATCGTGCGCGTCCTCGGCGTCTGCAGCGCATTCGCTCAGGCGTTTGCCATGGCGCGTGCCGGAAACGGATTGCGCCAGGCGTCGAGCGTACCGAGTTGATCGTGCCAGCGCTGGACCTGCGGAAACTCTTCGAGTGGTATGGCCGCTGCCTTCGCATACGGCAGTGAGACCGCGACCGAAAAATCAGCGATCGTGAGATCGTCGCCCACGAGCCACTGCCGCCCCTCCAGATGCCGGTCGAGCACGCCCGCAAAACGGCGAAACGCGTCCTGCTCCTGCGCGACCGTGGCCGGATCCGGCTCGCCCATGCCGAAGTTCGGCTTGATGAGAAACTCAAAATAGAGCGTGCCGGCGTGGCGGTAGAGATGATGGCTGTTCCAGCTTAGCCAGCGCAAGACCTCGGTTTGCCGGGTGTCACCTGGCCACAGGCTCGAGCCCGCGCGCTGCGCGAGATGGCACATGATGGCGTCCGCCTCCCAGATGGTCCTGTCACCGTCGACAAGACACGGCACCTTGCAGTTCGGATTGATCGCGCGATAGTCGGGCGTGGTGTGCTCGCCTTTCTTCAGGTCGAGGTGGACGTAGTCCATCGGCAGGTCCAGATATCTGGCAACTGCACATGCCTTGCGCGGCGTCAGCGTTTCAGCGTAGTAGAGCTTCATTGGCGACCTCAGCATTGATTGCATCTGTCTTGAAGATCACAACGTGCATGGCGGCAACGCCGCATGCACAGCCTTGATGTACCGGTGAGCGTGAGAGCCCGGCGCGCCCTCGTCAGTCGTCCGGGTTCTCGACGAAACCGGCGAGCCGGTCGAGACTCGCCGACCAGAACCGCTCGTAACGCCTGAGCCAGGCCATCGCCTCTTCCATTGGCGCCGCGACCAGTTCCACCGAGACGGTTCTGCCCCGCTTGGTGCGTGCCACCAGACCCGCGTCACTCAGCACGTCGAGATGCTTCATCACAGCCGGCAGCTTGAGCGGTAGCGGACGGGCAATCTCCGAAATCGACAACCCGGGTTCCAGCTCGAGGCGTGCCAGTATGGCCCGCCGTGTGGGGTCCACGAGGGCTGCAAAAGTACGATCGAGCTGACTGACTGGACACTTCACCATATGGAAAACTATAGACGTCTGAGTTCGTCTGTCAAGGCGTTCGTGAATTCCGCCTTCCGCCGGTTCATGGTGATGTTTGCCGTACCTCCGCCCCGCACGCCTCTGCTCCGGTTCATCTCTGGCGAAAATCGCGTTTAACAGCCCATAGACTGTAAAGTATTTTTACAGCTCACAGACTGTATAAAACGATTACAGCCTGTAGCTTGTTTATTGTTTTTACAGCCTGCATACTGTACGAATACCGTGGAGGTTCGTATGGACTATCCCATCAAGACACTCACCCAGCTTCGCCCCATTCTTCGGGGTTTTCGCAAGGCTGCCGGCCTCACGCAGGCGGCAATGGCCGGCCGCCTGGGCATCACCCAGCAAAGCTATGCACAGCTGGAAGCGAATCCGGCCCTCGCCAGCGTCGAAAGGCTTTTTAAGGTCATGCGCATGCTCGATGTCGAAATGTGCCTGATCCAGACAGCGGCGCCGCGTCCGTCACGGGCATCGTCACGTGCGCAGACTGACAGCGCCGACAGTGGACGCCTGACGCCCACTGCCATCCAGAAGGCGGGGCGTAAAACCGTCGCGCGCAAAACCTCCGCGCAAACCGCGAAGGTTCAGCGCGCCAGGGCTCCCCTGCCCGCGATCACTGCAGCCAGGAAAAAGGAGAACTGGTAGCCATGGGCCGCCGCTCGCACACGCAGAGGCTCAACATCTGGATGAACGGCATTCCCGCGGGCTACTGGGAAAGAGCCGGCGGACAGGAGCGTCTCGCCTATTTCGACGAATGGATTGCCCACGAACAGGGCCGTCCGCTTTCGCTGTCATTGCCGTTTACGCCGGGCAACCAGCCCTGGCGCGGCGAGGTGGTCAGCGCGTACTTCGACAACCTGCTGCCGGACAGTGACGCCATCCGGCGGCGCCTCGCGCAACGCCATCGAACGGGCAGCACCGGCGCGTTCGACCTGCTGGCCGCGCTGGGTCGGGACTGCGTGGGCGCCATCCAGTTGCTCGCGCCCGATGAAGCCCCCGCCGACCTCTACGACATCGCGGGCGAGCCGCTCGCCGCGTCGGACATCGCCCGGTTGCTGCGCAACGCCACCGCTGCGGCGCCGCTCGGCCAGTTCGATCACGGCGGCGATCTGCGCCTTTCGATCGCGGGTGCGCAGGAGAAAACCGCGCTGCTGCGGCACGCCGGGCAATGGCTGCTGCCGGCCGGCAGTACGCCCACCACGCACATATTCAAGCTGGCGCTCGGGCGGGTCGGCAATATGCAGGCCGACATGCGGACGTCCATCGAAAACGAATGGCTCTGCTCGAAAATCGTGGCGGCGTACGGGTTACCGGTCGCCGCCTGCGAGATCGCCCGTTTTGACGATCAGAAAGCGCTCGTCGTGGAACGCTTCGACCGGCGGCTTGCCGGCGACGCATCCTGGATCGTCCGTCTCCCCCAGGAGGACATGTGCCAGGCCACGGGCACGCCGTCCATTCTCAAGTATCAGGCGGACGGCGGCCCGGGCATTCCCGCGATCATGGAAACGCTCCTCGGCTCGCAGGAAGCCGCGCGCGATCGCCGGAATTTCTTCAAGGCGCAACTGGTTTTCTGGCTGCTCGCCGCGACCGACGGCCACGCGAAGAATTTCAGCATCTTCCATTTGCCGGGCGGACACTACCGCGCGACGCCGCTCTACGACGTGCTTTCCGCGCATCCCATCGTGGGGCGCAGGAAGAACCAGATCGCGCCGCAACGCGCGAAGCTCGCGATGGCGGTTCGCGGCAACGGCAACCACTATCTGGTGGACAGGATCCAGCGTCGTCACTGGATCGCACAGGCGCGACAGGTCGATCTGGGCGAAGACATCGCACAAGACGTCGTTGCTGAATTGATCGCACTGACACCAGACGTCATCCACGCGGTCGCCGACGTGTTGCCGGCGGACTTTCCGTCCGGTCTCGCGGATTCGATCCTGAACGGCATCGAGAAACAGAAGGCGCGGCTGGCGGCAAGCTGAACTCGCCCTCTCGCGGCGCAAGACAATCCGGCGCGAGACACATCGACCGCGCCGCCAGCGCCGGCCGCTATCGGAAACGGTCCAGTTAATAGCGGGCGAGCCTGAAGCGCACCGAAAGCATATAAGTCTGAATGTCATGCAGAAAGTAAAGCCGGGCATGGGTCAGCACAATGCGCCCGATTATTTCAATTATTGTTTCTAATCCCGCTGGCTTTTTTAATGAAAGCCGGCTTTACACAACCTCGATGCTTCATAAAATCAGGAGGTTAATTGCGCCCCGAATCAAGGCGGACGAAATTTTTACCGCCTCCGTCGAATCGGTAAATTCTGACGATGAAACGCTCAGTCATGCGAATCGCGTGAAAACAGTTAACAAATATGCACGTCAAGGCTCGTAAAGTCGTGATTCTCGCCGCTATACTCCGATTTAACTGATGTTCTGGCAGCAAATTGAAAGAGACGCCGGCCGCGCAATCATGTCGTTTAATTGATATGAAGTAATTGCGGAAATCATGCGTGAGAGACTGGCGAAACGAATGGGTCTTTTATCGGGTCTGGAATTTCCCAGGGTTGGTAGAAAATGTCCAAAATGCCTGCGTCACCGGATTTTTTTGCATGCTTTCGGCCGCGAAGCCACGCGCTTGCCCTCGAACCCCGCATTCTCTTCGATGGGGCGGCGGCCGCAGCGGCCGACCAGCAACATCACAGCGATCCAGCCCACGCGGTCAGCACGGCCGATCATCCAACCAACGACGCGCGCACGACCACGGCCACTCCCGTGCCTGTCATCGAGGCAAAGTCGGCGGCGCCTGCGTCGGCGGCGCGGCCTGCAGCCTCGTCTCCCGCCGATACACCTCCGCCAGCAGCTACCACGGCCCCAGCCGGTCACGCGCCGGCCGGCCAGAATCTCGTTGTGCTGGACAGCCGTATCGACAACGGCAGCGAACTGCTGACGCAATTACCCTCGAATACGCGCGTGCTGGTGATCGATCCGGGCCAGGACGCGGTCTCCGCGATCAGCGCTGCGCTCGCCTCGATGGGCAAGGTCGATTCGATCCAGATCTTTTCGCACGGTGCGTCCGGCCAGTTCACGCTCGGTAACCAGACCTTCACCCAGACGAGTCTCGCGCAGATGGCCGACGCGCTCGGCGCCTGGCGCAGCGGCCTGAACGCGGGCGCCGACATCGAACTATATGGATGCGACGTCGGCGCCGGCGATGCGGGCAAGGCGCTCGTGCAGGAACTGGCCACGCTGACAGGCGCGACCGTCGGCGCATCGAGCAACGCGACGGGGAGCGCCGCCGCAGGCGGCGACTGGACGCTCGAAGTCACGAGTGGCGCGCTCGACAAGCCGATCGCCCTGAGCGAAGCCGCGCTCACCCACTACGACCGGCTGCTCGCCGACGCGAGCCCGACCACCACGATCTCGGCGACGGGCGACAACGTACTGCTCGGCGATCAGGTCACGTTTGACGTGTCGTTCTCGAATACGTCGAGCCAGGTGGGCTACGGGCCGTACATCGACCTCCTGATGCCCGCTACCGGCAAGGACGGCAACGACGGCGTGTCGTTTGTCTCCGCCAGCTATCTCGGGCACGCCGTCACGTCGTTCGTCGTGACGTTCGATGCAAACGGCAATGCGGTCCATCCGCTCGCGAAGGACGCGAACGGCAATCCGCTCGTCATCAACGCCGCGACCTACGGGCTGCGTCCCGGCGATCAGCTGGTGGTGCTGGAGTTGCCGTTTGGCAGCGTCACGCAGAACCAGCCCGCGATCACAGTACAGGTCACCGCCACGCTCAGCGATCTGGCCGACACGGCGTTTTCCAACGGCAGCCCGGATCTCACGATCCAGGCACGCGGCGGCTTCCAGTTCGGCAACGACGGTTTAGACAACCCGACGACCGACCCGGTGCTGATCGAGGCGTCGCTGCACGATTTCGTCGTGCATCCGACGGTCCTCACGCTCGACCAGTCGGTCAACATGACAGAAGGCGAAACGGTCAGCGGCCCGAACTATGTTCATACGGAGACCGTGACCGCCTCGCCGGCGCCGGGACAGACGCTGACGAATGTCGTCATCACCCAGGCCATCCCGGAGAACGTTCAGGTCACAGCGATCACGCCGGGCGCCGGCGGCACGATCACGTCGCTGACATTGCAGGACGGCAGCGTCATCACCGCACCGGCCCTGATCGCCGGGGCCATCGCGAGCGACACGATATTCATCCGCTCGTATACCGTCGAATTCGCCACGCTCAGCGCACCGGAAACCACTGTGGTCAGCTTCTATGTGCCGGAAGTCGACGCAGAGGGCCAGCCCGTGCTCGATCCGGTGTCCGGCGCGCCCGTCACGATTACCTTCGGCACCGCTGGCGGGAGTGGCGAATGGGTGCCGCTCGATCCGCGCGATCTCACGCCGCCGCAAACCACGATCGAGTTTTCCGGCACGGGCGACGGAACCGGTACGACCTTCGTCGCGAAATCGGTCACGCTGCAAAAGCAGGTTTCGGACGTCAACGACACCGGCACAGCGGGTGTCACGCCGGGCGACACGCTGGGCTACACGCTGAACATCGCGATCTCCGATTACTTCGCCATGGGCCAGACGGCGCTGGGTGCGGGCCAGCTCGTCGTCACCGACCAGCTGGGCGATGGCCAGACCCTGACCGGCACACCGACCTTCACGTACACCGAAGCGGGCGTCACGCACACCATCGCGCTCATCAGCACGGCCACGGTCAATGCGGACGGCACCACGACGCTCACGTTCGACATCGGCGCATCGATCCGGGCGGCCGCGCTGAAGAATACGGGCGGGCTCAACGGCGACCTTTCGGTCGACACCGTGCTGCAGGGCGCCACCACCGCGAGCATCCAGTACAGCGCACTCGTCGACCAGAGCTACGCGACGTCTTACACGCAGAGCGAAATCAACGAGGGCGACTCGTTCGGCAACAATGCGACGATTACGGGCACGCTGCTGGTCGACGCGTTCAACCTGACAGGCGATTCAGTCACCGACCAGTCGTCGACAACGAGCACTGTGCCAACCAGTAACGTCGACATCGAAATCGTCTCCGTCAACGGCGCTGCGCCGCCTGCAAGTGGCGAGCTGAATCCGGGCGACGTGGTCACGTTCAGCCTGACCTACAACCTCGTCACCGGCGACTACGAGCAGCTCGCGCTGTCGGCGTATCTGCCGTTGCCGCTCCTGAACGTTTCCGGCGTCACGTGGACGCAGGGGACGGGCGTCGACCAGTGGGCGCTCGGCCCGGGCAATACGAACGCGGGCCAGGTCGTCAGCGTCACGGACGGCACGGGCAATTCGCTCATTTTCAACTTCGGCAGTTTCGCGACCAGTGCGACGAGCGGCAGCACGATCCAGGTGACGTTCACACTGCGTGTGGGCGACCAGCCCTATGCCGACCAGCGCTCGCTCGACGTGCTCGCGCAGTCGAGCCAGGTCACGACGATTGCCCATACCCCGCTCGTCTCGTCGGACGTCGCGGTGATCGTCTCCGTCGCCGAGCCGACGCTGGCGATCAAACAGGGCGTGGTATCCGCGAGCGAGGGCACGATTACCGGCACCACAGGCACATGGAGCGCGCCGGGTAGCGCGGGTGCGCCGTTCACGGGCAGCGTGACCGACCTCAATTCGGTCAATGGCGACATCACAGGCGTCGACGCAGGCGACACGCTGCGGCTTGCCACCGCGATCGAAAACACCGGGGGCGGCGGCGCATTCGACGTATCGACCAGTGTCACGTTGCCGGCCGGCCTGCAGTTCGTCGGCGGCAGTCTCGATGCGGCCAACCTGAAGATCTATCGCGGCGACGGCACGCAACTCGTGGAAGGCGTCGATTACAGCGTGAGCGGCAGCACGGTCACGTTCCTCGACGCAGGCAACGTCGCGAGCCTGCTGCCGGGCCGCAGCGGAACGACGGCCGATACGAATGGCTCGAACATTGTCGTGATCACGTATGACGTGACCGTCAATGCGGGCATCTCCGCTGCCAGCACGCTGCAGGCCACCGCTACGCTCAGCAACTATGCGAGCGTCGACAACGGCACCGATTTCACTCCGACCGACCTGACCGACACCGCAGACGAACAGGTTTCCTCGCCATCGATCGCCGTCGATTACGCGGGCGGCACGCTCGATAACGGCGACTCCAGCGCGAGCCATACGACAGGCAGCGATCTGGTGATCGGCGAAAGCATGCAGTACGACATCGTCGTCACACTGCCGGAAGGCAGCACGCAGAACCTGCGCATCGACGACCTGATTCCGCCCGGGATGCGTCTGGACACGAGCTTCAACGGCGGCCTTGGCTATCAGGTCATCACGACGGCGGCCGGCAGCGCCGCGCTCGGCGCGGATTTCAACGGCACGGTGACGGTCGGCAGCCTGAGCGCACTCTCCGGCACGCTGGGCACCGACGGCGCCGGCGCACGCTGGACCTTCACGGTCGCAAACGTCACGGCGGACAACATTACCGGCAACAACACCTTCGTGATCCGCGTGCAACTGGTGGCGGACAACGTCGCCAGCAATCAGGCGGGCGTGACGCTGTCGAACCCCGGGCAGCTCGTATTCAGCGATCCGGACGGCGATACGCCGAACGGCACGACCGCCGTCGACCGGACCGTCGCGGAAGGCAATTCCGCGCCGACTGTCGTGATCCGCGAACCCACGCTGACGGTCACCCAGACCACCGCGGCCGACCCCGGCATCGGCGTCGATGAAGGCGATACGGTCGAATACGACATCACGATCAGCAATGGCAACGCGGCCACCGATTTCAATGCATTCGACATCAGTTTTCTCGATTCGCTGCCGGCGGAACTCAGCAACCTGACGCTTCTCGGCGTGACCTATCAGGGGGGCGCCACCAACAACGGCGGCGTGGACTTCGAACTGGTGAACGGTCAGCTGCGAACGGCGTCGGGGGCGAACATCGACATCGCCAAAGGCGGCAGCATTACCTTGCGCGTGTCGGGCGTCGTGCTCGCGCAGGCGGCGAGCGAGCAGTCGTTCGACAACACGGCAAGCGTCCAGTGGACGAGCCTGAATGGCACGACAGGCGGCACGGCCGACCCGGCGGGCGAGCGGACCGGCGTGGATGGCGCGCTCAACAGCGGCGTGCTCAACGATTACGAGACCAGCTCGACGCTGACGGTGCCGACCGGGCAGGAACTCGGGATCTCGCGCGTGGGTGGCCTGCCGGAAACGGCTGCGCCGTCGCCGACGAATGCGACCGATGAGGGCGTCGCCGTCGGCGAAGTGGTCCGTTATCGTGTCGTCGCGCGCCTGATTGAAGGCACGACCGCCGACTACACGGTGCAGGTCACGCTGCAGAACGGGCTCGACTTCACCAACGACGGAACCACCCGCATCGTCTTCGTTTCAAACGGCGGCATCACGACGGATATCACCAACCTCATTCTTGGCGGCACACTCAACGTAACGGGCAATCAGGACAGCCCGCAGGCGCAGTTCATCACGCCGGACCTCTCCGGCGCCGCACCGACAGGTGTCCTCAATCCGGCGGATATCACGGTGACGACCGATGCGAATGGCAACGAGGTCATCACGTTCCACTTCGGAAACATCGTCAACCCGGACAACGATCCAGATCTCGAAGGCGTCTCGATCGAGTTCAACGCGCGCGTGCTCAACACGGCGTCGAATGTCGCCGGCGCAGCGCCCAGCGCGATGGCCGCCGACTTTTCAGGCACCACACAGCTTGCCACGTCAACGACGATCCACGAGGACGTGCTCGAGCCCTCCATCACCGGCATGGTGAAACAGGTCTACAACTTCAATCCGACCAGTGCAACCGCGGGCCTCGGCACGGCCGACGTCGATATCAGCTTTGTGCAGAGCGGCGGATCCGCCGCCTACGATGTGTCGCTGACGGACAGCTTCCCGACTGCGTCGAACTACACCTTCGATCACCTCGTGCTGAACGGCACCTCCTATACGAGCGCGCAGCTTGCCGGCATCGGCGTCACGCTCGACATGACGAACGGCCTGCATCTGACGTTCGCGCAGCTCAATCCGAACGACCAGGTCTCCGTCTTCTATTCCGCCGAGGCGCCCAACCAGACGGCGATCGCCGCCACCGCCGCGACCGTGACGTGGACGAGCCTGCCCGACAGCTTCACGACGTGGGGCGGATCAAGCGTCGGCACGCCCGGCTCGACCGACGGCGAGCGCACGGGCAGCGGCGTCGGCCCGAACACCTATGTGCGGCAGGCGGCTGCGGGTCTCGGCGTAATCAGCGGCACGCTCTGGGACGACACCGATTCCGCGACAGGCTCCACGACGCCCGATGGCCCGGGGCTCGCGGGCCAGACCGTCACGCTGGCGTGGGCCGGCCTCGACGGCAACCTCGGCACGACGGCTGACAACGTGGTCTACACCACGACGACCGACGCGAACGGTCAATATCACTTTGGCGTGCTGCCGGTCGGCATCTACCAGATCCAGACGCCCACCGGCACGATCAGCTATCCGCAGCCGGTCGGCACGCTCGCGGTGCGTATCGATACCGACGCAGCGACGCCACTGGGCACGATCGACCTCACGCTCGCGGACGGCGGCACGGCCAACGCCGATGCCGGCTATGTCCAGCAGAACGATCCGCCGGCGAACCAGTTGCCGGCCACGCCGCCCTCGGGCGATGAAGATACGACGTTCAGCCTTGCCGGCATCACCGTCAGCGACCCCGACGCCGGCACCCGCGATCTTCAGGTCACGCTTGCCGTAGGTCACGGCACGCTGTCGCTCTCCAGCCTGCCGGCCGGCGTGACCGAAACCGGCGCGAACACGGCCACGCTCGTGCTGACGGGCGACATCACGCAACTGAACGCCGCACTCGCGAACCTGCAGTATCTCGGCAACGCGAACTTCAACGGCCCCGATGCGCTCACTATCAGCACGAACGACCTCGGCAATTTCGGCGATCACGACGGCGACGGCATTCCGGGCGAAGCAACCGACGCGCTTATCGCCGTCAACACGCTGGCGATCAACGTCATTCCGGTGAACGATGCGCCCGTCGCGGTGAACGACACGGCCGACGCCACTGAAGCCGGCGGCAACGCCAACAACCAGCCGGGCGTCGATCCGACCGGCAACGTGCTGAACAACGACACCGACGTCGACATCGCGACGAACGGCGATTCGCTGCGGATCGTTTCAGCGTCGAACCAGGCGGGTCAGGCGGTCGTGCTCGCGGGCCTGGGTGATTCCACGCTCGCGGGACTGTACGGCACGCTCACCATCGGCGCCGACGGCGGCTACCAGTACACGGTCGATAACAGCAACGCCGCTGTGCAGGCACTGCGCCTGAATGGCCAGACGTTGACCGAGCAGTTCACCTACGTGATTTTCGACCAGTCCAACGCGCGTTCGTCGGCCACGCTGACGGTCACGATTCACGGCGCGAACGACACACCGGTCGGCGTCGACGACACGGGCGCCGCGACGGAAGCGGGCGGCGTCCTGAACGGCACGCCTGGCAGCGATGCAATCGGCAACGTGCTGACGAACGACACCGACGTCGACAGCGTCGCGAATGGCGAAACGAAACAGGTCACCGGCATCATCAACGAAGCCGAGGCGGATGTGAACAGTCCGCTGTCGCCGGTCACCGCAGGCACGACCAGCGCTTCTGGAACAACCATCGCCGGCACGTACGGCACGCTGACGATCGGTGCGGACGGCACGTATCGTTACGTGGTCGACAACAGCAATCCGGCGGTCCAGCAACGCGTGCCTTCCGACGCCCCGCTCGTCGACACCTTCACGTATCAGGTCACCGACGCGGGCGGCCTGACGGACCTCGCACAGCTGACGATCAATATCAGCGGCGCGAACGACAACCCGGTCGCGAGCGACGATGCGGCGACCGCGACGGCGGGCGACGCAGCGCTCGGTGTGAATCCGGTGAATCCGACGGGCAACGTGATCACCACGGCGAGCCGCCCCGGCACCGTCGACCAGCCGGGCGGCAACGGCATCGACACGGATGTCGACCACACCGACCAGCCCGACACGCTCTTGAAAGTCGACGGCGTGCGCAGCGGGCTCGAGACTGCAGGAGGCGCGCTGAGCACCGTCGCCGCGGGCTCGACCTCGGCGAGCGGCACGGCGGTGACGGGGAGCTACGGCACGCTGCACATCGGCGCCGACGGCTCCTATGTCTACGATGTCGACAGCAATAACGCGGCGGTCCGCGCGCTCGCGCCCGGCGCCACTTTGACCGAAACGTTCACCTACGAGATCGTCGATACGAGCGGCCTGACCGATCAGGCGCAACTGGTCATCACAGTCGTGGGCGTGAACGATCCGCCCACGCCGCAAAACGACACCGCGCAGGCGCAGGAAGCCGGCGGCTCTGGCAATGGAACCGCTGGCGTGAACCCGACGGGCAATGTCCTCACGAACGATTCCGATCCGGACGGCGACGCGCTCACGGTCTCGGGCATCCGCACGGGCGAGACGACCGGTACGGGCACAGCCGGCTCGATGGGCCAGGCGCTCGCCGGGCTGTATGGCAGCCTGACGCTCAATGCCGACGGCACGTATTCGTACATCGTCGACAACAGCAATCCGACTGTCGAGGCGTTGCGGCTCTCCTCCGACCAGCTGGTCGAACACTTCACGTACACCGTGACGGACACGCATGGTGCAACGGCGCAGGCCGAACTGGACATCGTGATCTCCGGCCAGAACGACACGCCGGTTGCGCAGAACGACCTGGCAAATGGCATGGAAGCCGGCGGCACGGATAACGGCACGCCTGGCATCAATCCCACCGGCAACGTCCTGACCAACGATACCGACGTGGACGCTGGCGACACGAAAACCGTCGACGGCGTGCGCACCGGCGCCGAAGCGGCTGGCGGCACGCTGACGGCCGTGACCGGTGCGACGACGGTCGCGGGCATCTACGGCACGCTCACGATCAACCCCGACGGCAGTTACACCTACGTGGTCGACAACAGCCTCGCGGCAGTCCAGGCACTGATTCCGGGCCAAAGCCTCAGCGAGGCCTTCACGTATCAGATGCACGACGCAGCCGGCGCCACCGATACCGCCCAGCTGACCGTCGTCATCCAGGGCGCGTGGGATGCACCGGTCGCCCGGAACGATTTTGCGATCGCTGCGGCGAGAAACGGCAACGGCGGCCCGGCCGACGCCACAGGCAACGTACTGAACAACGATACCGATGTCGATGGCGTCGACCAGTTCACCGGAACGGGCGCGACTGTTGGCACGGTCACCGCTGGCACCTCCCTCAGCGCGATCCCGCTCGACAGTACCAGCGAACGCGATGCGCTCGTGCTGCACGGGCAATACGGCGACCTGCTGATCGGTGCGAACGGCACTTACCTGTACGTCGTCGATGCGTCGAACCCGACACTGATCGGACTGGGGCCGCTACAGTTCGTCACCGACGTCTTCACATACCGGGTCACCGACGAGGGCAACCTGTCGGCAGAAGCTACGCTGACGGTCGTCGTGCGCGGCGTGAACGACGCGCCTGTCGTCGTCGATACCACGGGCACCGCTGTCGAGGCAGGCGGCATCAATAACGGCACGCCGGGCGTCAACCCGTCCGGCAACGTGCTGACCAACGACTCGGACCCGGAAGGCGATGCGATACACGTCAGCGGAATCCGCACCGGCGACACGGCGAGCACGGGTGGCACGGCCGGTACCGTCGGCAGCGCGTTGCAAGGTGAGTACGGCACGCTCACGCTGAACGCGGACGGCACGTGGACGTATGTCGTCGACAACAGTCTTGCCGCCGTGCAGGCGCTGCGCACGAGCGGTCAGACGTTGCAGGATGTGTTCACGTACACCGTCGCTGACGACCTTAACGCATCCACACCGGCCGAACTGCGCATCACGATCGAAGGCCAGAACGACACGCCGGTCGCGAACAACGACGCGAGTGTCGCGATCGAAGCCGGCGGCGTCAACAACGCGACGCCCGGTCAGGACGCAACCGGCAACGTGCTGACCAACGACACCGACGTCGACAGCGTGGCGAATGGCGAGACCAAACAGGTGGTGGACGTAGCGAACGAGACCGGCCAGTCGGCCGCCGCAGGCAGCGACCTCGCGGGGCGTTATGGTCACCTGACGCTGAACGCAGACGGCAACTACGACTACGTCGTCGACAACACGAACGCCGCCGTGCAGGCATTGCGCACCAGCGGCGAAACGTTGACCGAGGTGTTCACGTACCGCATCCGCGATACGGCAGGCGCCGAGGCGCAGGCCACGCTGACGGTGACGATCCATGGCACGAACGATGCCCCCGTCGCGACCGACGACAGCAACGTCGCAAGCGACCAGGTTCCCACGCCGCAGGCCAGCGGCAACGTACTGAAGAACGACAGCGACGTGGACGCCAACGATCATCTGACCGTGACTGGCGTGCGCACCGGCGACGAAGCCGGCACCGGTACGGCGGGCACGCCCGGTCACGCGCTGGCAGGCCGCTACGGCACGCTCACCCTGAACGCCGACGGCACGTACACGTACGCGATCGACCTCAGCAATCCCGAGGTGCTCGCGGCCGCGGGCCTCGGCCAGGTGCTGAAGGATCCGTTCACATACACGATCAGCGACCTCGCCGGCGCCACCGATCAGGCGGAACTCCTGATCAGCCTCGACATCTCGACGCCCTACATTCCGCCGACCGGCATCGGCCCGAACTACGGCTTCGGACTGCCGTTGTCCGTGCCGCCAGAGCCACCCTCGACGCTCAGACCGGTCACCTACGTTACGGAGGAAGTCGAGGGCGATGCCATCCGGCAGCAGGTCGCGCTTCGCGAAGCCGATGGCAGCGAGATCGACTGGCCGCTCGAGCGGCTCGCGATCGAGCGGTACGTCGGCCGCGGCCTCGGCCTCGTGCCCGGCCAGTTCATTGGACAGGCCGTGCGCCAGAGCCAGCAGCAAAGCGCGTTCGACCAGGCGTGGATCTTCGGACGCCAGGGCCGGGTCGATCTGAGCGCGGACGGGCTGCTCTCCGATCCGTCCGTGTTCGCCCCGCTGCCGGAAAACCTGACGGGCGGATTGCGGCCGCTCGTCGAGAAGCCAGCCGCCCCGATATCGCAAAGTTTCGGCAACCAGTTACGTGAGGCCGCACAGAAGCTACCACCAGCACGCCAGAAATCAGAAGCTTCCGTCGAACGCTAGTTTTCGGACGAGGACAGGTTATGCAAAAAGACCAGGCGCGGGTCCTGAATACAACAATCGCCTGCACGATGTTGATGTTGACGGGCTGTGCTTCGCTTCAGCCCCAGCCGGCCACCAAAGAGGAAGTTCGCCAGCGGGTCGTCAACGATCAGGGCGCCATGTACAGCGACCAGGAACCGGTAACCGGGCCGATTACCTTTTATGAAGCCGCGGCACGCGCGCTGAAGTACAACCTCGACTACCGGTTGAAGCTGATGGAGAGCGCGCTCGCCGCCAATCTGCGCGACGTGTCGACCAATGACCTGCTGCCGCAGCTCGTTGCGTCGGCGGGCTATTCCGATCGCAGCAACGATTCGGGCGGCACGTCGGTCGGCATCGAAGACCGTCAGGTCAGCTTGCGTCCGTCGACCTCCGAGCAGCGCTATCACGAAGTGGCGGCGCTCAACATGAGCTGGAACCTGCTCGACTTTGGCGTCGCGTACTACCGCACGCAGCAGAAAGCCGACCAGATCCTGATGGCCGAAGAACGCCGTCGCAAGGTCGCGCAGAACGTCCTGCAGGACGTGCGCAATTCCTACTGGCGCGCGCTCGCCGCGCAGCGGCTCAAACCGGAGGTCGACCAGCTGCTCTCGCGCACGTGGATCGCGTTGCGCGCCGCGCAGGCAGCGGAAAACCGCGGCCTGCTGCCCAAACAGGAAATCCTCGCTTACCAGCGCGCCCTGCTCGATGCGATCTCGCTTCTGACGATCCGGCGGCAGGACCTCGAATTCGCCCAGGCCGAGTTGTCCGCGCTGATGTCGCTGCCCCCCGGCACGCCGCTCGTGCTCGCGGACACCGAGCAGGGCGCCCTGCCGAAAGTCGTGACGCCCGAGCCGCAACTCGAACAGCTGGCGTTGGAGCACCGGCCTGAAATCATGGAAGAGTGGTATCGCAAGCGCGTCAACCTGAACGACATCAAGATCGCGAAAATGCAACTGTGGCCGAACATCGGCATCGACCTGAACACGAACTACGATTCGAACGACTTTCTGTACAACAACATGTGGTCGGCCGTTGGCGTGCGCGTGTCGATGAACCTGTTCAGGCTGCTGCAGCTGCCGTCCCTGAACGCGCAGCAGGATTCGCAGACGAAAACCGACGACCTGCGCCGCCTGGCGCTTTCGATGGCGATCCTGACGCAGGTCCGCGTGGGTTCGCTGCGTTACCAGCTCGCACTTCAGGAAGTCGATTTCGCCGACGAAAGCCTGCGCGTGGACCGCAACCTGCTCGACTACGCGAACGCCGCGCACACCACGAACTTCGGCTCCGAGCTGGAAGTGATCCGTGCGGAGGGGCGTTACCTGCTCTCGCGCTACGAGCGCGAAGCCGCGTACTCCGACGCGCAGGCCGCATGGGGGCGACTCTATAACTCGATCGGCTTCGATGTGATGCCGGAAGCCATCGCGAAAGACGACGTCAAGACGCTCGCGCAGGAAATCGAGAAGACCGTGACGAGGCAGCAGCAACTGGAACCGGATACGAGCCCCCCGCCAATGCCCGATACGACGGAGCCCGTCGGTCAGCAGGCGCCCGCCCAGACCGGTCAATCCGCGCAATCCGCGCAATCCGCTCAACCGGCACCTGCCGCGCCTGCCGCTACCGGAGGTGGCAATGCGCCCGTCGTGCAATAAGTCTGTCCATCTATTGCTGGCGGCCGCATTGATGACTTCTGCCGTCGCTGGTCACGCCGCAAAGCCAGCCGCCACGGGCGACGCGTTCGACGACCCCAACGCAATCCGCGTGCTGCTTGCGCCCAACCTCGAAACCACGCTGTCGAGCCAGATGAACGGCACCATCACCGATCTGCGCGCGACGCTCGGCAAGCAGGTCGCGAAAAATGCAGTACTCGCGCAAATGAACTGTGCAGAAGTGCAGGCGCGCGCCAACGTCGCGCGCGCGGAACTGAACATGGCGAAGCAGAACCTGACGGCCAAGCAGAGCCTGCGCGACCTGAAGGCGGCGGGCGACATCGAAGTCGCGCTTTCGGCGACCGAGGTCGACAAGGCCCAGGGCGCCCTTGCGCTCGCCAACGCGCAGCTTGGCTACTGCCGCGTGATCGCGCCATTCAGCGGCCGTATCGCCAAGGTCTACGTCAAACCGTATCAGACGCTCAGCGCAGGCACGCCGATGGTGGATCTCGTCGGCGATGGCGCGCTGAAAGTCAGGCTCAACGTGCCCTCGGCGCTGCTGGTCAAGCTCAAACAGGGTGCGCGTCTCGACATCACGATTCACGAAACGGGAAAAACCTATCCTGCCCATGTCAGTGCGGTGAACGCGCGCGTGGACGCCGTCGCGCAGACCGTCGAACTGGAAGCGGAGCTCGATGGCGAACATCCCGAACTGGTTGCTGGCATGAGTGGGGTCGCGCGTTTTCCGGCGGCTCAATGAACGAATCCCTTCCTCATCCGCAGTTACTGCTGTATCTGGATGCGCTGCGCGATCGCGCGCTCGCGGCCGATTCGGTAAACGCGCTCGCGTTCACGATGGCCAATGACCTTCACTCGATGCTGAATTTCCGGCAGGCGCTTGTGTTCGCGGAACACGGCAAACGCCTTGAACTGCTCACCGTCTCGGGTCTCGCCAAACCCACCGAAGATTCGCCGTATCTCGTGTGGTTGCAGCGTGCGAGCCGCTGGACCGCGTCGCAGATCACCGGTGTCGAGCCGCAATGGCTCGCGCGCGATGCCGTCGAGCCACCGCCGGATATCGCCGACGGATGGAGCGAATGGTGGCCGGCGGGCGTGTGGTGCGTGCCCGTTCACGATCCCGGCGGCAAGCGGCTCGGCATCCTGCTGGTCCTGCTCGACGAGCGGCCGGCAGAAGCCATTGCGCCCACCTTGCGTGGCGTCGTGCAGACGTGGGGCTACTGCTGGGGCGCGCTCCTGCGCCGACGCCACCCGTTGCGCTGGAAGCCGGGCCGCCGGCAGACAGTGGGTGCGCTCGCCGCCGCAGTGTTGCTTCTGCTCGTGCCCGTGCGCCAGACGGTGCTCGCGCCGGCCGAAATCGTATCGAGCGACGCCCGCATCATCAGCTCGCCCATCGACGGCGTGATCGACACCATCGCGGTGCGCCCGAACCAGCCCGTCAGCGAAGGCACGCTGCTTTTCACACTGAACGAGACGTCCCTGAAAAGCCGCGTCGAAGTGCTGAGCAAGCAGGTCGCAGTCGCGGACGCGGAACTGATGGCGGCCAGCCAGCGCGCCTTCGACAACCCGCAGAGCAAAAACGAGCTTGCGGTGCTGGGCAGCGTGGCCGAACAGCGGCGGGCGGAACTTGCGGCTGTCACCGCACAGTTGAAGCGCACCCAGGTGTTCGCGCCCGAAGCGGGCGTCGCCGTATTTAGCGACCCGAACGACTGGATCGGCAAGCCCGTTGTAACGGGCGAACGGATCCTGCAACTCGCCGACCCGGCGAAGCCGGCGATGCTGATCCAGCTCGCCGTAGCCGATGCGATCGCGCTCGAGCCCGGCGCCGAGGTGACGCTGTATCTGACGGCCTATCCGCTGGCGCCGCTCCACGGCCGCATTCTCGAAACCAGCTACCAGGCGAAAGCGAGCGAGGACGGCATCGTCGCGTACCGCCTGCTGGCGAGCATCGACGGCGCGCACGACCAGGCGCGACTCGGTCTGCACGGTACCGCGAAGCTGTATGGCAAGCAGGTAAGCCTCGCCTACTACCTCCTGCGCCGCCCGGTTGCGACCGTCAGGGCATGGACGGGGCTGTGATGACACTCGACCCCGACCTGCCCTCGCCTGCGCTGCGCGAGGATCTGCGCCTCGGCGAATCGGCCAGCGGCAAGGACGGCGAGCCTTCATGGATGATTCAGGACACGGTGATCAACCGCTTCTATCGCATCGGATGGCTCGAGTTCGAATGCCTGATCCGCTGGGACAAATCGCCCGCGCAGATTTGCCAGGAGATCACGGAACAGACCGCGTTGCGTCCCGATATCAGCCAGGTTCTGGACCTCCGGCGCTTCCTGGAACGGCATGACCTGCTCAAGCCCACGCCCGAATCGCTTGCCCGCCTGCAGCAGCGCGATCGCAGCGACGGCTGGCTGACGTGGCGCTGGTGGCTGCATCACTACCTGTTCTTTCGCATTCCGTTGCTGCGTCCGCAGCGGTTTCTCACGCGTCTCACCCGGCGGCTGAAATGGCTGTTCACGCCGGCGACACCCATCGTCGTCGTGCTGTTGAGCGTGCTGGGCATCGTGCTCGTGTTGCAGCAATGGGATACGTTTTCGTCGGCGGTCGTGGAATCGTTTTCGACCGAAGGCCTGATCAGTTTCGCCATTGCGCTTGTCGTCGCCAAGACACTGCACGAACTCGCGCATGCGCTCGTCGCCACGCGGCTCGGCCTGCGCGTCGCGCATATGGGCATCGCGTTTGTCGTGCTGTGGCCCATGCTCTACACCGATACCGGCGAAAGCTGGAAATTGCGCAGTTCGCGTCAGCGCCTCGCCATCGCTTCGGCCGGCATTCTTTGCGAACTGTCGCTCGCCGGCCTCGCGACGCTGGGATGGTCGCTCGCCGATCCTGGCGCGTTGCGCAATGCGCTGCTCTATCTCGCGACGACCAGCTGGGTGCTGTCGCTCGGGCTGAATGCGAGCCCGTTCATGCGTTTCGATGGCTATTTCATCCTGTCGGATCTGCTCGATTTCCCGAACCTGCATCAGCGCGCTTCCGCCCTCGCGCGCGTTGGCATCCGCCGCACGCTGCTCGGTTTCGACGAACCGTGGCCGGAACCCTTTCGCGCGTCGCACCGGCGCATGCTCATCGCGTTCGAATTCGTGACGTGGCTCTACCGGCTCGTGCTGTTCCTCGGCATCGCCGTCACGGTGTATCTCTTCTTCTTCAAGCTGCTCGGCGCGTTCCTCTTCGTCGTCGAGGTCACCTGGTTCATCCTGATGCCCGTCACGCGCGAGCTGAACTACTGGTGGACAAACCGTCACCGCATCCGGCCGAACCGGAGGCTGATGCTGATGGCGTTCGCGGCCGCGTTTCTGCTGCTCGTGGCGATACCGTGGCGCACCCAGATTCACGCCGAAGGCGTCGCGCGTACCGAGCGTCAGTTGCGCGTGTTCGTGCCGTTTCCCGCGCGCATCCAGAACATTCACCCAGTCGGTCAGGTGCAGGCCGACGACACGCTGATGGTCATGGAAGAGCCGGACATCACCTCGCACATGCAGGGCAGCGAGGCCGGCATCCGCGGTTACGAGGCAAGACTGGCGGGTCTGATTGCGGATGCCGGCGGCCTCGAACAGCAGGCGGCGACGCGGGAGCGCCTGCGCGTGCAGTACGAGGAAGCCGCCGCGGCACGCTCGGAAATCGCCCGCCTGATCCTGCATGCCCCGTTTGCCGGCAGGTGGATGGACGTCAATCCGGAATGGCGCGCCGGCCAGTGGATCAGTCCGAAGGAGCCGGTTGGCGTGCTGGTCGACCCCAGCCGCTGGCAGGTGGACGCCTACGTCCGGCAGGACGACGTGCCGCGCCTTGCCGCCGGCGACGAGGCCCATTTCTATCCCGCCGGACAGGCCGCGCCGATCACGGGTCACGTCGTCGCAATCGATACGACGCGCGCGCGGCAGCTCACCCATCCGATGCTCGCCTCGCGCTACAAGGGCCCCGTGACCGTCGCCGCCGATCGCGATACGCTCACGCCGAATCCACCTGTGTTTCATGTACTCGTGCAGCTCGACGCCGCACCGCCGAACCTGTGGGAAACCCGCGGCCAGTTGCAGATCGACGGCAACCGGCGCAGTCTTCTCGTCGAAGGCGGCACGCACCTGGTCGCAGCCCTCGTCCGGGAAAGCGGGTTTTGAGCATTCGCTGTCACCACGGATTGTCTCTTGCCCCGGCACGCTGTAAAACACTGGTAAATACAACGATGCCCGAACGCTGCCGGCCCGAGTGAGGATGCAACGATGACGACGTTTCGCGCCACTCTCGTGGTTTTGCTTGTCGCGCTGCTTACGGCCTGTGCGGGCTTGCCGCCGCAGTCGAGCCGCATCGAGACGCACGCGCTGGAGGACACGAACACCACGCGTCTCGGCAGCGTGCTGGTGCCGCAGGCGCAGGCGCATCCGGACGAAAGCGCGTTTCACCTGCTGTCGACCGGCGTCGATGCGCTGCTTGCCCGCGTCGTGCTCACCGAAAAGGCCGATCGCACGCTCGACCTGCAGTACTACATCTGGCACAACGACCAGACGGGCGAGGCACTCGCCGACGCCGTCCTCAAGGCGGCCGACCGTGGCGTGCGGGTACGCGTGCTGCTGGACGACCTCGGCACCGGCGCGGACGACGAAGTCCTCCTCGCCATCGCCTCGCACCCGAACGTGCAGGTCAGGCTCTTCAATCCCGTCGCCAGCCGAACGTTCAAGAAAATCGGCTCGCTGCTTGAGTTCAGCCGCATAAACCGGCGCATGCACAACAAGTCGATCATCGCGGACAACCAGGCGGCGATTCTTGGCGGACGCAATATCGGCGACGAATACTTCGGCGCATCGAACGACGTGTCGTTTGGCGACCTCGATGTACTGACGTTCGGCCCGCTCGTCCACAAGGTTTCCACGGCGTTCGACCAGTTCTGGAATTCAGAAGCGGCCTATCCAATCGAATCGCTGACGGGCCATCCCGCTGCGCCTGACGCGCTCGCGAATTTCCGGGCGAAACTGGCCGCCTCCGTCGCCGCACGGGAAGATTCGCCGTACGCGATCCGGGCGAGGCAGCGTCTGGCCGATCTCGCCGCGGCAAACGGCGTGACGTATTCATGGGGCAAGGCGACGCTGCTCTACGACGACCCCGCCAAGATCAGCCACTCGCCAGACGATGCCGAAGGCCATCTGCTGACGCAGTTCCACGCCCTCAGCATCACGCCGGACAAGGAGATGCTGATCGTCTCGCCGTACTTCGTGCCCGGCAAGAAAGGCGTCCAGTACGTTCGATCGCTGACCTCGCGCGGCGTGCGCGTGACGATCCTGACCAACTCGCTCGCGGCCACCGACGTGGCCGCCGTCCACGCCGGATACCAGCGCTACCGCAAGGAACTGCTGGACGTGGGCGCGCACCTGTACGAGCTGAAACCCGTCGCCAGCGAGGATCCGAAAGAAAAAGAGAAAAAGAAACTGATCATGGGATCGTCGAAGGCGTCGCTGCACGCCAAGACCTACGTATTCGACAGGAAGAGCCTCTTCATCGGCTCGATGAATCTCGATCCGCGGTCGATCACGCTCAACACGGAAATCGGTGTCTACTGCGAGTGCGACGCGATCGCCGCCGAAGTGGTGGACGGACTCGAACCCAAACTCAACGAAATCGCGTGGCGGCTCGAAGAGCGCGACGACGCGAACGGCAAGAAGCGGATCGTATGGATCGATACGGCGGCCGACGGCACGGTGAAGGAACTCGATGAACCCGACGTCTCCGCGATGAAGCGCGTCGGCATCTGGTTCCTCGGGCTATTGCCGATCGAATCGCAGCTGTAGGCCGCACCCCGGGTCACCCGCATCGCCGTCAATCCAGGGGGCGATCCACGTTTCCGGCGGAACAGGCCTCCGGTACACTGCGCAGGCGCGGTTGCCGTGCAGTGAGCAGAACAGACACGAACGGCGGCCGGCGAAAACTGGTCAGCGCTCAGGGGAAACCGTACATGGAATTGCTTGTCACTCACCCAATCATCTTCTTCCTGGTCACGTTGGTGATCATGTCGCTCGCAGCATGGTTGGGCGCCACTGTGCTACGCGGCAAAAAGCCGCTCGATGACCTGTTTCGCGAGGACTTCAGCATCGTGCAGTCGGCGACGCTCACGCTGCTTGCGCTCGTGATCGGCTTCAGCCTTTCGATGGCGGTCGGTCGTTACGACCAGCGCAAGAACTACGAGGAAGAAGAAGCGAACGCGATTGGCACCGAGTTCCTGCGTGCCGACCTGCTGCCCGCCTCCGAAGCCGCGGCAACCCGCACCCTCCTGCTGAAGTATCTCGACCAGCGGGTTCAGTACTATCGGACCCGCGATTCAGAAGAGCTCGCGCAGATCGGCGCGACCACGAGCCAGCTTCAGACGGATATGTGGACGGTCGTACGCAGCGGCGCCGCGACCCAGCCGAACCCGCTTTCTGCGCTCGCGGTTGCCGGCATGAATGACGTGATCAACACCCAGGGGTACACGCAGGCTGCCTGGTGGAACCGCGTGCCGTTTGCCGCGTGGGCGCTACTGATCTCAATCGGAGTGTTCTGCAATCTGCTGGTCGGTTACGGATCGCGCACCGGGACGGCCAAAGCCCGGTTTCTGCTCGTCATGCCACTCGTCGTCTCGCTGTCGTTCATGCTGATCGCCGACATCGACAGCCCGCGCAACGGCATCATCCGCGTCGCGCCGCAGAACCTCATCAGCCTCGCGCAATCGCTCCCGAAGCCCTGAGCGTCATCTCACGTCGATCGCGCGTCCGGGCGTCGTGCGGCCTGGCGGCATCGCCCAACTCCCGGCGATGCCGCAAAAATAATCGGTAATAAAAAAGTCTTAAGCGACGCATGCCTTGCGTTCGCCGTTTGCCTGCGCGCTGGTTTCCTCTTCGGGCCATTGATTCATATGGCCCGGCATGATTTTTCGCTATCCGGCAGCCATCAATACGGTGCGTGAGACACCCTGTTTGCACAGGTTCACGCGCTGCAGATTTTTTTTCCTTTGTGTACATTTCGCCATTGATTGCGAAGGGTTTACCTACATGGATGGCTTCTGATGAATAACGCCTTCCGGTGATGCACCGGCCGTAAGGCGATAGAAAGCAACAGACGGAACGCCTCCCCGCTCCACTCCCACTCTCTGGAATACTCATGCTCGGCCTGGTACGTATTGCCCTGCGGCGGCCATACACCTTTGTGGTCCTGGCGATCTTTATCCTGATCGTCGGGCCACTGTCCGCAATGAAGACGCCAACCGACATCTTTCCGGACATCCGCATTCCGGTGATCAGCGTCGTGTGGCAGTACACAGGGCTGCCGCCGGACCAGATGGCCGGACGGATTACGTCGCAGTTCGAACGTTCGGTGACGACCACCGTCAATGATGTCGAACATATCGAAGCGGTGTCGCTGAACGGCTTTGGGATCATCAAGATTTTCTTCCAGCCGAACGTCAATATCAGTACCGCGAACGCGCAGGTCACCGCCGTGGCGCAGACGCAGCTGAAGCAGTTGCCGCCCGGTGCAACGCCGCCGCTGATCCTCAACTACAACGCGTCGACGGTGCCGATCATCCAGCTCGCACTTTCGGGCAAAGGTCTGACGGAACAGAACCTCGCCGACCTCGGGCTCAACCAGTTGCGCCCGGCGCTCGTCACCGTGGCGGGCGCGGCGATTCCGTATCCGTTCGGCGGCAAGACGCGCCAGGTGCAGATCGACATCGACCCCGCCGCACTGCAGGCGCGCGGACTGTCCGCGCAGGACGTCGCGAACGCGCTCGCCGGACAGAACCTGATCACGCCGGTCGGCACCGAGAAGATCGGCGATCACGAATACACGCTGCAGCTGAACAACGCGCCAACCGCGATCCAGGCACTGGGCGATCTGCCCGTGAAAGCCGTGAACGGCACCACGATCTATATCCGCGACATCGCGCATGTGCGTGACGGCAGCCCGCCGCAGACGAACATCGTGCACGTGAACGGCCACCGGTCGGTGCTGATGTCGGTGCTGAAAAACGGCTCGGCGTCGACGCTCGGCATCATTTCCGGCATCAAGCAGAACCTGGCCAACGCGAAGGCAGCGCTACCCGACAACCTGCAGGTCGACGCGATCGGCGACCAGTCGCTGTTCGTACGCGCGGCGATCAGCGGCGTGGCGCGCGAAGGCGTGATCGCCGCCGCGCTGACAAGCCTGATGATCCTGCTCTTTCTCGGCAGCTGGCGCTCGACGATCATCATCGCCACGTCGATTCCGCTCGCGATTCTCGGCTCGATCATCACGCTCTCGGCGCTCGGCGAGACGATGAACATCATGACACTGGGCGGTCTGGCGCTCGCGGTCGGGATTCTCGTCGACGACGCCACCGTCACGATCGAAAACATCAACTGGCACCTCGAACACGGCAAACAGGTCGAGGACGCGATTCTCGACGGCGCCGCTCAGATCGTCACGCCCGCGTTCGTGTCGCTCCTCTGTATCTGCATCGTGTTCGTGCCGATGTTCTTCCTGAACGGTGTCGCGCGCTTCCTGTTCGTGCCGATGGCCGAAGCGGTGATCTTCGCGATGATCTCGTCGTTCATCCTGTCACGCACACTCGTGCCGACGATGGCGAAATACCTGCTGAAGCCGCACAACCTCGAAGAAGGTCATCACGAGCAGAAGCGCCCCGGCCCGCTCGGACGCTTCCAGAAGGACTTCGAAGCGCGTTTCGAAAAGTTTCGCAGCGGCTATCGTGGTCTGCTCGAACTCGCGCTCAATCACCGCCGGCCGTTCATCGTCTGCTTCCTCGGCTTTGTGGTGCTGTCGTTTGCACTGGTGCCGTTCCTTGGCCGCAACTTCTTTCCCTCGGTGGACGCCGGACAGATCCTGATGCATGTGCGCGCACCCGTCGGCGTGCGTGTCGAAAAAACCGCGCAGATCTTCGCGGATGTCGAAGGCGCTGTGCGCCGCATCATTCCGCCCTCGGAACTCGGCACGGTAGTCGACAACATCGGCCTGCCCGTCAGCGGTATCAACACGGCGTACAACAACACCGGCACGGTGGGCTCGCAGGACGGCGACATCCAGATCGCACTCACCGAAGACCATCGTCCGACGGCCGACTACGTACGCATGATGCGCGAACGGTTGCCACGCGAGTTTCCAGGCGTGACGTTCTCGTTTCCGCCCGCCGACATCATCAGCCAGATCCTGAACTTCGGCTCGCCCGCGCCGGTCGACCTGCAGGTTCGCGGCAACAACCTTGCGGGCAACTTTGCGTATGCGGACCGCGTGCTGCGCGAGATTCGCCGCGTGCCGGGCGTCGTCGATGCGCGCATCCAGCAGTCGCAGGGCAATCCGACGTTCAATGTCAACGTCGACCGGACGCGCGCGCAACTGCTCGGCATCACCGAGCGCGACGTGACCAACAGCATGGTGGTGAACCTCGCGGGTTCGAGCCAGGTTGCGCCGACCTACTGGCTGAACAACGCGAACGGCGTGTCGTATCCCATCGTGATGCAGACGCCGCAGTACAGCCTCGATTCGCTCGCCGCGCTGCAGAATCTGCCGATCACGGCGGGTCTGCAAGGCAACGCGCAGATCCTCGGCGGCCTCGCGACGTTCCAGCGCACCAGCAGTAACGCCGTGGTGAGCCAGTACAACATCCAGTCGATGGTGGAAATTTTCGCGACGACGCAGGACCGCGACCTCGGCGCCGTCGCCGCCGACATCCAGAAGATCGTGCAGGACAACGCGAAGGCGCTCCCCAAGGGCTCGACGGTCGCGCTGCTGGGTCAGGTGCAGACGATGAACAGCGCGTTCGCCGGCATGCTGTTCGGGCTGCTCGGCGCGGTCGTGCTGATCTATCTGCTGATCGTGGTGAATTTCCAGTCGTGGGCCGATCCGTTCGTGATCGTCACCGCCCTGCCGGCTGCGCTTGCCGGCATCGTCTGGATGCTGTTCGCGACGCACACCACGCTATCCGTGCCCGCGCTGACCGGTGCGATCATGTGCATGGGCGTGGCGACCGCGAACTCGATTCTGGTCGTGAGCTTCTGCCGCGAGCGGCTCGCCGAGCATGGCGACCCGTTCAAGGCCGCGATGGAGGCGGGTTTTACACGCTTTCGCCCGGTGCTGATGACCGCGCTTTCGATGATCATCGGCATGGCGCCCATGGCGCTCGCGCTGGGCGAAGGCGGCGAACAGAACGCGCCGCTCGGCCGCGCCGTGATCGGCGGGCTCGTTTTTGCCACGGCGGCGTCGCTCTTTCTCGTCCCCGTGATTTTCTACATCATTCACGCGCGCCCCGGGCGCGCGGCTACCCCGGCGCACGTTTCGGGAGGTCCTGTCCATGTCGTCTGAACCTGTCATCCCTCAAACGCCGCCCCGACGCCGGCTCGTGCTGGCCGGCATCGTGGGCATCGCGCTCGCGGTCGTGGTGGTCGCGGCCGGCATCACGCTACGCGCCGTCGACGCCCGCAACCTGCGCACCTGGACCAACGATCAGGCCGTGCCGACCGTCAACCTGATCCAGCCGATGCAGGCCGCGAGCGGCGGCTCGCTCGATCTGCCGTCGCGGCTCGAAGCGTATTCGCGCGCGCCGATCTTCGCGCGGGTGAGCGGCTATCTGAAGTCGTGGAATGCCGATATCGGCACGCCGGTCAAGGCGGGCCAACTGCTCGCGGAGATCGAAACGCCCGAACTCGACCAGCAACTGATCCAGGCGAAGGCGGACCTTGCCACCGCGCAGGCGAACGCCGCGCTGGCCGGCACGACCGCGAAGCGCTGGCAGGCGATGCTCGGCACGGACTCGGTCGCGCAGCAGGAAGTCGACGAACGCACGGGCGATTACGCCGCGAAAAAGGCACTCGTCGCCGCGGCGCAGGCCAACGTCGACCGGCTGACGGCGACCAAAGGCTTCGAGCGGATCGTCGCGCCTTTCGATGGCGTCGTGACCGCGCGCGATACCGATGTCGGCGCGCTGATCAACGCGGGCAGCGGCGGCGTCGGGCAGGAGCTGTTCGTCATCTCCGACGTGAAACAGTTGCGCGTCTACGTCCAGGTGCCGCAGAGCTACGCGCCTGTCGTGCGCGACGGCACGACCGCGACGCTCACCGTGCCGGAATATCCTGGACAGCATTTCACGGCGCGCGTCGTGGCGGCCGCGAACTCGGTGAATTCGAATTCGGGCACGACGCTGGTGCAGCTTCTGGTCGATAACCAGCAGGGCCGGTTGCTGCCGGGCGGCTTCGCCAGCCTGAAATTCGACCTGCCTGTTGCGGCGAACGCGCTGCGCGTGCCGTCGAGTGCGCTGGTCTTCGACAATCGCGGACTGCAGGTCGCGACGCTCGGCGCGAATGACCGGGTCACGTTCAGAAAGGTGACGATCAATCGCGACTTCGGCGATTCGGTTGAGATCGGTTCGGGCCTCGCCGCGACGGATCGCGTGATCGACACGCCGCCCGACGGCCTCGTGGACGGCGACACCGTGCGCGTCGCATCGAACGGCGGAACGGAAACCGCCCCGGGCAACGCGGCACCGGACACGAAGGTGGCGTCGCATGGCTAGGGCCGAACGTTCGCCGCTGCTCTCGCGCGCGGGCGCGATTGCAGCGCTGGCCGCATCCGCCGCCCTCGCCACACTCGCCGGCTGCTCGCTCGCGCCGGACTATCAGGTGCCGCAAACGCCCGTCGCCGCGCAGTACAGGACGCTCGGGCCGTGGGTAAGCGCGCAGCCCGCCGACCGGTTGCCACGCGACGGCTGGTGGAAGATCTATGGCGATCCGCAGCTTGACGATCTCGAAACGCGTCTCCTCGCGAACAACACGGATCTGAAGGCCGCGTACGCGCACTACGCGCAGGCGCAGGCGTTCGTCGAGCAGGTGTCGTCCGGGCTGTTTCCGAAGGCCAGCGCGAGCTTCGTGCCGCAACGGGATCGTCAGTCGGCAACGCGGCCGCTGCGCGCCGGCGGCCCGGACTACTACAACTCCGTCACGCTCGGCGGCGAGATCGATTACGACCTTGATCTGTGGGGACGTGTGCGCGATTCGGTGGTCGCAGGCAAGGACGAAGCGCTCGCGACGCAGGCCGACCTCGCCTCGGTGCAGTTGAGCCTGCAGGTGCAGCTTGCAGACAACTACATTCGCCTGCGCGGGCTCGACCAGCAGACGCAGTTGCTGAGCGAAACGGTCGTCGCATTTGCAAAGGCGCTGCAACTCACGCAGACGCTGCATGGCGGCGGCATCGTCTCCGGTCTCGACGTGGCGCGGGCGCGCACGCAGCTCTCGTCGGCGAAATCGCAGCTGTCGCAGAATCTCGCGCAACGTGCGCTCGTCGAGCATGCGATCGCCGTGCTGGTGGGCACATCGGCTTCGGAGTTCACGTTGCCGCAAGCGACCGCGGCGATTCCGTTGCCGGTGATTCCGGCGGGCGTGCCGTCCACGCTGCTGCAGCGAAGGCCGGATATTGCCGCCGCCGAGCGGCGCGTTGCCGAAGCGAACGCGAAGATCGGCGTCGCGCGGGCCGCGTATTTTCCTTCGATTGTGCTGAGCCTGCAGGGCGGGTTGCAGAGTTCGGCGTATGCCGGTTTGATCGCCGCGCCCAACCTCTTCTGGGCGCTTGGGCCGCAGATCGTGCAATACGTGTTCGACGGCGGCTTCAGGCGCGGCCAGCTCGACGCCGCGAAGGCCGCCACCGACGAAGCCGGCGCGCGCTATCGCGGCGTGGTCCTGTCCGCGTTCCAGCAGATCGAGGACAACCTGTCGCTGCTGTCCGACCTCGGCACGGCGCTCGACCAGCAACGCGACGCGGCCGATGCCGCAGAGCGCTCGGTCGATCTCGCGCTGGAACGCTATCGTCATGGCGCGGTCGGCTATCTCGACGTCGTGCAGGCGCAGACCGCCGCGCTCGATTCGCAGCGCGGCGTGCTCGATATCCAGACGCGGCAGTTGAGTGCGAACGTGCAGCTCGTGCATGCGCTTGGCGGCGGCTGGTCGAGCGAAGAACTGGCGCAGACTGCGACAGCACCCGTACTGGTGGCATCGAAAGATACGAAGAGCAACTAGCCTGACGATGAACGCGGGTGAACGCCGCGCTATGCGTCGTCCCGCTGTCTGGGCGCGGCCGGGCTGAAGCGATAGATCACCGTGCCGAGCGCCAGCGGGATAGCGGTGAACAGAAAGAGCCGGCCGTACAGCGCCGGATTCGACAGCCCTGCTGCGCGCGCATCGGCGGTGATCCAGCCGAAGCAGTTGCTCGTCAGCGCGATGCCGAGAAACACCATGCTGTTGAGCAAGCCGAGGCTCAATCCGAGCCGGTGCGGCGGAATGATTGCGCGCGCCTGCGACATCACGAGCGGATGAATCGAGCCGACCGAGAACAGCACGCAGATCAGCGCGACACTCAGCACGGCACTCCCGCCGGGGTTGAGCGCGAGCAGCAGCGCCGCGGCGAGCCCCGCCACCAGCCACGCCGAAGAGATCGTTTTCGGCGCCCAGTAACGCACCGCCACCGGCACGCAGAACGAAGCCGCGATGGCGACGATGCTCGTTATCGTCATCGCGTTGCCGCGCGCGATCACGTCGAAGCCGAACACGTCCGCGAGATACGGCCCGCCCCATGACGTGCGGAACGTGCTGCCGACCGAAAGTGCGAGACACGCCGGCATGAGCGTCCAGAAGCGAGTCGAACCTTTCGCGTGCGCCGCCGTCTCTTTCGTCCTGCCGGTTTTGCGTGCTGCCGCAACGCGTTCGCCGCTGCGTACGAAGTACAGCACGGCGAGCGTCGCGCACAGCATCGCGAACGCCGCCGCGGCCATCACGGGACGCCAGCCGAAGCTGGCCGTTGCGCGGCTCAATGGGTACGCCGCGAGCAGCGCGCCCGCCATACCGATGGCGCTCGCGGTCGTGATCGCGCGGACGTTGCGATGGCCGTGACCCGTGCGCAACACATGGTTCAGCAGACCCATGAAGATTGGCGCGCAGCCAATCCCCAGGCCGGCCTGCGCGATGATCGCGAGCGTCGCATTCGATGTGATCGACAGCACAACGGCGGAGACCGTGCCGACCGCCATGAGTGTGGCCGTCGGCAGACGAACGCCAAAGCGGTCGAACAGAAGACCGATCGGCAACTGCGCGAGCGAAAACACGAGAAAGAACGCGCCGGCGAACCAGCCGAACATCTGCGGGGAAAAATGGAAACTGTCGATCAGTTGCGTCGAAATGACCGCGATATAGCTGCGGAAGAACTGGCTCAGGACGTAGCTGAAGGTCAAGGCCCACAGCCCGTAGTCGACGGCCGATGCAGACGATGGCGATGTGCTTGCGCGGTTGCGGATCGGTTGCAAAGGCTCATGTCCCGAGAGTTAGAAGCCGCGCTATTTTGCCACGGCATCCGACGCGACCAGTTCCCGGTTGACCAGTTCGAGCTTCAATGGCTTGTTCGCCGGCAGTGTTTTCTTCTGCACGACACGTCTTGTCGTTTTTCAGCAGATCGTCGTAGGACGCCTCGTCGAAGCGTTTGCGGTCATTCAGCTGGTACACGCGCACGGCGACTGAGGTCGATCGCATCGCTTCGTCGGGGTTTAGCGAGGCGCGTGCGGTGAAGTCAACGTTCAGCACCTTCACCTTTGTGTAGAAGCCGGCACGCCCGAACCGCTCGCCCCGAAACGAACCTGTCCATCGCTACGCTTGAGCAGATAAACCGCCCCGCCGAGCCTCAATTGATCTCTGGCATTTCGCGGCCCATCCGGATCACGCGCCCGGTCCAGTTCAGCAATGAGCCAGGGGTCGCATTGCCGACTCGCAACGTTCACCCGCTCGAAACCGTACGGTCCGCCTGTAATAACAGGCACGGCGGGCGGGCTAGCGGTTCTGTCTGCCCGCAGGGCGTTCACACCGCGCTCACGCCGCCATCGACCGCCAGAATCTGCCCGGTGATATGCCTGCCTGCGTCGGATGCAAAGAGCAGCGCCGTACCATGCAGATCCGTGTCGGTGCCGAGACGCCGCAGCGGCGCCTGCGCGGCCATGGTGTCGGCGCCCATCGTGTCCAGCAGGCCTTGCGACATCTTCGACGGAAAGAAGCCTGGCGCGATCGCGTTGACGGTGATGCCGTACGGTCCCCACTCGCCCGCCAGCGCGCGCGTGAAGTTGACCACGGCGCCCTTGCTGCTGTTGTAGGCGATCGTGGTCATCGCGCCGGGCGGATTGCCGCGCAGACCGGCAATCGATGCCACATTGATCACCCGTCCGCCGCCGTTCGGAATCATCGAGCGCTTGCCGATGCGCTGCGTCAGCAGGAAAAGCCCGCGAATGTTCAGGTTGAAAACCTTGTCCCACGCTTCGACGGGATAATCTTCCGCTTTCGCGCCCCACGTCGCGCCCGCGTTGTTCACCAGAATGTCGACGCGGCCAAGACGCCCGAGCGCTTCGTCTGCGAGATTTGCGATCTGGTCGTCGCGGGCCGTGTCGGCCACGGCATATTCGACCTCGATGCCGTGTTCCTTCAGTTGCGCCTGCGCGTCGCGCAGTTCGTCGATCTTGCGCGCGGAAATCATCACGCGCGCGCCGGCGCCGCCCAGGGCGTGAGCGATCTGCAATCCGAGCCCGCGCGAGCCGCCCGTCACGAGCGCGGTCTTGCCACTCAGGTCGAACAGCCGTTCGATGAAACTCATGTCTCTCTCCGTTTGATATTTTCAGGTGTTGGTGCGTGACGGACCTGCGCTTCAGAACCACGCGTCCTTCATATCGAGCGTCGTGGTGTCGAGGCTTTCCAGCAGATCGAGTTGCACGTCTATCTTCGGCAACTCCCAACGCAGGAAATAGCGGGCTGCAGCGCGCTTGCCGTCGTAGAAATCGCCTTCCTTTCCGTGCGCGACGAGCGCCTGATCGAGCCAGATCCACGCGAGGACGGCATGACCGAACGCCTCCAGATAGACACTCGCATTGGCCAGCGTCAGCCGCGGATCGCCCGCCGACCACAGGCGTTGCGTCGCCGAAACGATACGCGACCACTTCTGGTTGAGCGTTTCGCCCGCACGTTTCCACTCAGGATCGGGGCAATCGTTCGCGCGGGTTATCGTGCGCCCGATCGTGGCGACGAGCGCGTGCAGCGCCGCGCCTTCGTCGAGCGTTACCTTGCGGCCCAGCAGATCGAGCGCCTGAATACCGTGCGTGCCTTCGTGAATCGGGTTGAGCCGGTTATCGCGATACAGCTGTTCGACCTTGTAGTCGCGCGTGTAGCCGTAGCCGCCGTGCACCTGGATCGCGAGATCGTTGGCCGCAAGACACCATTGCGACGGCCAGCTTTTCGCGATCGGCGTCAGGATGCCGAGCAGCAGCGCGGCCGCTTCCCGTTCATCTGGTGTGGCGCCCGTACGCTCTTCGTCGACGAGTCTCGCGCAATACAGGTTCAACGCAAGGCCGCCTTCCACATACGACTTTTGCGCAAGCAGCATGCGTTTGACGTCGGCATGTTCCGCGATGCGCACCTGCGGCGAAGCGGTGTCCTTGCCATGCAGACCAATGGGGCGTCCCTGCGGGCGGTTGCGCGCGTAATCGAGCGCCTGCAGATAGCCGGTGTAACCCAGCGCGACCGCGCCGAGGCCGACGCCGATACGCGCTTCGTTCATCATGTGGAACATGTACGCAAGCCCGTGGCCCGCCTCGCCTACCCGATAGCCGACGGCGCCTGGACGCCCCAGCGGGCGGAAGCGCGTGCCCTCGCCAAAATTCATCAGGCAGTTCGTGGTGCCGCGATATCCCATCTTGTGATTCAGGCCGGCAAGCACAACGTCGTTGCGCTCGCCCGGCGTGCCGTCAACGTCTACCAGATACTTCGGCACGATGAAAAGCGAAATGCCGCGCGTGCCCGGCACGAGCCGGCCTTCCGCATCGGGAATTTTCGCGAGCACCAGATGCACGATGTTCTCGGTCAGTTCGTGATCGCCGCCTGAGATCCACATCTTGTTGCCGGTGAGCCGGTACTGTGCGCCGAGCGGCGACTCGCCTTCGTAATCGGCGCGCGTGGCGATATCGGATAGCGACGACCCCGCCTGCGGCTCCGACAGGCACATCGTGCCGAACGCACGGCCTTCCATCTCAGGGCGCACGAATGCATCGATCTGCGCTTCGCTGCCATGCGCAAGCAGCAGGTTCGCATTGCCGATAGTCAGGAACGGATACGCAGCCGTAGCGATATTGGCCGCCTGGAAATACGCGAACCCGGCAAGTTCGATGAGCTTCGGCAGCTGCATGCCGCCAAGCGCTTCGTCCTGGCCTGCGGCGATCAGGCCCGCGTCCGCGAAGGCTTTCAATGCCGTGGCAACGTCCGGAATCAGCATGACCTTCTCGCCATCGAAATGCGGCTCCTGTCGATCGCCTTTGGCGTAGTGGCTCGCGAACAGATCGGTTGCCATCCGTTCGCAGGTATCGAGCACGGCATCGAACGTATCGCGACCGTGGGCGGCATAACGCGGCGCGCGCGCCAGTGCCGTCGCGTCGAGCCATTCGTACAGGATGAATTCGATGTCGCGGCGGGATAGAAGCAGGCTCAAGGTGGATGTCTCCGGGCGGGGAATCATCGGCACGCTGACGGTGTATCGTCAACTCCGCAGCCCATGCGTGGATGGGCCGCGGCACGCAGATGAACGCGATCAGGGGCTGCGGCAGTTTACGAACGATCGTTCGTTTCACGCCAAGTGTAGCGCGTGCCGCCGAAAACAGGAACCCGCCGGGACTACTCGTTTACGCTAGCTGCAGAGGCGTTCGCGTATTCGCGACCCATGCATAAAGCCGGCGCAGGCGGCCGGCTATGCATGGCGCGGAGCCCGCGCTTCCCGGGTCCGCCATGCGAGAGGGGCTTAGCGTGACACGGACCGGGACCGGGACCGGATCCTCACCCTTTCCATGAGGTCAGACGCCGCTCCGCGATCAGGATGGCCTGGTTGAACGCGAGCCCAAGGAGGGATAGCGTGATGATCCCGGCGTACATCTTCGGAATCTCAAACGTGAACTGCGAGTAATTGACGAGATAGCCGAGCCCTGCCTTCGCGCCGACCATTTCTGCGGCGATCAGCACCAGAATCGAATACGCACCGGCCACGCGTATGCCGGTGAATACCGTCGGTATCGAAGCGGGCAACACCACCTTGTAAAAGAGCGCGAATGGCGACAGTCCCATCGATCGTGCGGAACGAATCAGCAGCGGATCGACGTTACGTACCCCGCTGACCGTATTGAGCAGCACCGGCCAGACGCATGAATAGACCACCATCGAGATTTTCGACGTTTCACCCATGCCGAGCACCAGAACGAATACGGGCAGGATCGCGAGCGGGGCCGTGTTGCGGAAGACTTCCAGCAGCGGATTGAGAACGTCCGCAAGCGAACGATACCAGCCCGTCACGAGGCCGAGCGGCACGCCGATCGCAATCGCGATGACGAAGCCCGCCAGCGCCCTTCCCCCGCTCGCCAGCAGGTGCGAAGTCAGTTCGCCGGACGCCAGCATGTCGATCAACGCGCGCACGACGACCGAAAACGGCGGCAGGAAAGTCGCGTCCACCCAGCCAAGACGCGGCAGCGCTTCCCACAGCGCAACGAATACGACAATCGCAATGCTGTTGCGAACAATGCGCGGCAGCGTCGCGGCAAGAAACGTTGCGATGGAGTGCGATGGGACGTTTAGCGTCGTAAGTGTGCTCATGGCGAAAGGAAATGTCGTCTGTTGATCATCACGCCGCACGTGCCACGTGAAGCGGGGGCGTGTCGGCGCGATGGTGGATGAGTTGCCATATCTGATGCCTGAGTGCGACGAATTCCGGCGTCGCGCGAATATCTTCAGCGGGGTCGTCGTGATCCAGATGCACGTCGAGCGAATGCGTGACACGGCCGGGTGCCGCGGCCATCACAAGCACGCGCTGACCGAGATACACCGCTTCCTCGATCGCATGCGTGATGAACACGATCGTTTTGCCGGTCCGCTGCCAGATCCGCAGCAGTTCGTCCTGCAGCGTCTCGCGTGTCTGCGCGTCGAGTGCGGCAAACGGCTCGTCCATCAACAGTATGTCGGGGTCGTACGAGAGCGACCGGGCGATGGCCACGCGCTGCTTCATACCGCCTGACAGCTCGTGAGGATAGCGGTCCTCGAAGCCCGAAAGTCCGACGAGGTCGAGCCAGTAACGTGCACGTTCCGCGCGCCCGGCTTTCGGCACGCCGCTCGCCGCAAGTCCGAATTCGACATTGCCCTGCGCGGTTTTCCACGGAAACAACGCGTATTGCTGAAAGACAATGCCGCGATCGAGACCCGGACCCGCAATCGGATTGCCGTCCACCAGGATGGCGCCGGAATCCGGCCTCGTCAGTCCGCCGATGAGATCGAGCAGCGTGGTCTTGCCGCAGCCGCTTGGGCCGACCAGCGCGAGAAATTCACCGGCGGCGACATCGAACGACACATCCTGCAATACGACGAAGTGCCCGCGCCGGTTCAGATGGAACCCTTTGGCGATGTTACGTACGCTGATGGTGGCGCCCATATGCGCTTCTCCCCAGGAAATATCGTTGCGTTGAAGCCTGGGCTTACGAGCCCGACTGACGGCTGCCTAACGCCTGGCTAAACGGATTGAACTGGTTGGTGTAGATATCATCCGCCTTGACCTGCCCGGGTTTGAGCACGCCATTGCTCACGTACCAGTCGACATAGGTCGAGAAATCACTGGAACTTAGCACCCCGCCCTTGCCGCCGACACCGGCCGATTTCCAGTAACGCACAATCGTCTTGTCCTCGTTGCGGTTGCGCGCCTGGACTATCTTCTCCAGTCGGGCCACCACTTCGGCGCGTGGCGTCTTCTGCGCCCATTCGATCGCGCGTGCCGTACCCTCGACAAACCTGCGCACGGTATTCGGGTTCTGCTGGATGAAGCGATCCGTGAAGATATAACTCGCGTAACCAAAGCTGCCGAGTAACTGGTAGTCGGTTGTCAGCAGCGTCGCGCCTCCCTCGGCCAGCAGTTTGTCCTTGATGATGTCCTCAAGGAAAATCGCGTCCAGCTGCTTCTGCTTGAGAAGCTGCGCGAGATTGACGGGCGGCGCCGCGACAAAGGTGATCTTCTGGATATCGTCTTTCGAAACGCCCGACTTCTCAAGCCAGGCGGTGACGAGATACTGCTCGTATGCGCCTGGCGTATTGACGCCTACCTTGTGTCCCACCAGATCACGCGCAGTCTTGATCGGGCTGCCTTGAAGCACAAAAAGGCCACCGTTGGTGTCTTTGTCGGCGCCCACGTAGGACAGGACCGCCTTGATGGGCGCATGGGCCGCCGCGAGCTTCACGATCGAGCCATTGAACGCGCCGCCATAATCGACGTCGCCGGTCACGGCAGCCTGAATGTCCTGCGGACCGCTCGTCGTATTGCCCACCCACTTGAGCCTGATTGGCGCGAGATAACCAAGATCTTCCGCGAGTTCGGGGTACAGGACCTTGCTTGCCCAGCCCTGATAGCGCAGTTCGGTTTTCTCCGGTGTCTGCGAAAAAGCCAGTTGCCCGGCCATCAAAAGAAAGCCTGCCGCCAGCAGTCGGGTTGAATTGCGCCATCTTTGACGCAGGTTTGCTTTCATGATTGCCTGTAGGTCTGATTCCCTGCCATGGACTAGCCGGCGCGGCTGCAGGGCGCACGCCACGACCGGCTTTGCCTGATACGTGCGACTAGAACGCGCCGTCGTGCTCGAGCGTCACGCGATGAATGCGACGCCGTGCCGAGCCATAATCGCGGGCCGCATAGTGCTGCACCTGGCGGTTGTCCCAGATCGCCACATCGCCCTGCTTCCATTCGAAGCGCGCCTGGACTTCGGGTGTCTTGATCAGGTCATACAGATAGTTGAGCAGGCTCTGGCTGGCCGTCTTCGAAACGCCGAGCAGATGACTCGTGTGGCCTTCGTTGACGAATACCAGCTTGCGTCCGTTTTCAGGGTGCGTCTTGATGACGGGCACCTCGATCGGCGGGTACTTTTGCTGTGCATCGCGTACGCGCGCGGTTTTCTCTTCGAGGGTCTCCTCGGCGGTACCCGGGGGCAATTCGTAGCCGCTTAGCAGATCGGAAAGCGCCTGTTTTTTGGGCGATGCGAGAAATGTGTTCACCGCGCGCAGCTTCTCGAAGTAGCGCGCGAGATCCGGGTCCAGCAAATCGTAGACGCCAGCGGACGACGTCCAGATCGTGTCGCCACCGCCGCCTTCCGGAATCTCCTGCGCGTGCAGCACGGTTGCCTTTGGCGGTTGAAGTTGCCACGACACATCCACGTGCCAGTTGTCGGTCCCGCCTGACTGCGTCTTGTCGCTGTGCGCGATGACCTCGATTTCGGGGAATCCCGCGACGGCAGGCAGATAGATGTTCTTGCGGATCGGATTGCCGAAGATGCGGGCGAGTCCGACGTGCTGCTCGGGCGTCAATGTCTGTTCGCGAATGAAGATGACACCGTGATCCACAAGCGCCCGATTGAGCGTGCTGCGATTATCGTCGCTCAGCGGCCGCGACAGATCGACGTTCTCGATCACCGCACCAATCAGCGGCTTGTAACGTCGCACGCGGATGTCCTGATGGGCGTTGCCTGACTGCGAAACCGGATTTTCAAGCACGGTGCTCATTGCGTTCCTCCTGGAGTAACGGGTGTGGGTTCGAATCGGTGTCCAGACATGAAAGCAGGCGCGTTCCCGTGTATCAACAAAGCATTTCGCCGATGGATATCGCACGGCGCGCGATTCACAAAGTCCACGAACCATCACACACAGCTCACGTCCTGCACGGAATGCTTCTGGTAAAAAATCATTTCGCAGCGACGCATTACACGACTACTTTCAAAGGTTGCAACGAGGTGACTGTCTGGCAAGCGCCCTAAATAGCCCGAACTGCTTTGGTTGTGAGTTTTTGTTGGTTCGCGGCGACGCTACGCAGCGCTACATTGGTCGACCACATAAGATCAGCGAAAGGATTGACCAATGACATTTGCCCGGGGAACGCTGCATCGCTTTTTTCAACGTTCGAACAGACGCGCAACGGGATTCATTGCGCTAATGGCCACCGTCGCGCCCGCGTTCATGCCGGTTTCAGTTCACGCGGCGCCACTCGCGGAACTAAAGCTCGATTACGCGTATTACTCGCCGGAAAGCCTTGTGATCAAACGCAACGGCTGGCTCGAGGAAGCACTCGCGCCCGATCACACGCAGGTCAAATGGGTTTTGAGTCTTGGCAGCAATCGCGCGCTTGAATACCTGAACAGCGGTGCGATCGACGTCGGTTCGACGGCCGGCCTCGCGGCTGTGCTTGCAAAGGCCAATGGCAATCCGATTCGTGCTGTCTATATCTTTTCGCGTCCGGAATGGACGGCGCTCGTCGTTCGCAAGGACTCGCCGATCACGACGCTGGCGCAGCTCAAGGGCAAGAAAATCGCCGCGACGAACGGCACCGACCCGTTTCTTTTCACGCTGCGCGCGCTGCACACGGCAGGGCTCTCGCGTGACGACGTCCAGATTGTGAACCTGCAGCATCCCGATGGCCGCACTGCACTTGCCAATGGTCAGGTCGATGCGTGGGCCGGACTCGACCCGCACATGGCAGCAGCCGAAGTGAATGACGGGGCACGTCTGCTGTATCGCAACGTCGACTTCAATACTTGGGGTTTCCTGAACGCCCGCGAGGACTTCATCGCCGCGCACCCCGACACGCTCGCGCACGTGCTGAAGGTGTACGAGAAGGCGCGTCTGTGGATTGCGGCCCATCCGGATGAAACCGCCCAGATCATCGCCGAGGAATCGAAAGTCTCGCTGCCGGTCGCGAAACTGCAACTGAGCCGCAATGACTTCAGCCATCCGCAACCGGGGTCGCAGCAACTGGTCGCGCTCAAGGCCGCCGCGCCGATCCTCACACAGGAGCAGCTCGTGAAGCCGGGTACGGACCTGAATCAGGTAATCGAGGCGCTGATTGACGTGAAGCCGGCCCAGCCGGTCATCGCTGCCAACAGCAGCAAATGAACGACGCTGATGTCTGTCTCTGAACCCGTCTTGATGCGTGAATGGCGCGCACATGTCGCACGGAATCAACATGCCTGCTGATCACACGCTCACGATTCGAGAACCCCGTCGCGGCGCCCCGAATCGTGGCGCGTGGCCGCGCTTGTCGAATCGGCCTGGAGGCTGGCACGTTGCCGGCCTCCTGCTTCCGGTCGCGTTTCTCGCACTGATTGAAACGCTTGTACGCATACACGTCGTTCCAGAGCACCTCGTTCCGGCGCCCAGTTCGATTGTCGAGTCGCTATGGAATCTGGGCGGGGCACGCCTCGGGCGACATATCGGCGCGAGCAGCCTGCGCGTATTAGCGGGCTTCAGTCTGGGAGCGGCGCTCGCGTTGCTGCTCGGCGCGGCGATGGGCTTGAGTCGAAGGCTTGATGCGTTGCTCGACCCCTCTTTCCAGGCATTGCGCGCCATTCCTTCACTTGCGTGGGTGCCGGTCCTGTTGCTGTGGATGGGCATCGACGAATCGCCGAAGATCACGCTCGTCGCAATCGGCGCGTTCTTTCCAGTGCATCTGAGCGTCGTGGCAGGCATTCGCGGCGTCGACAGAAAACTCGTCGAGCTTGGCGAGGTCAACCGCCTGAGCCGGCGTGCGCTCTTCACGCGCGTCCTGTTACCCGCGTCGCTCCCGCAGATATTCACGGGATTGCGCACCGGCCTGAGCCTCGCATGGATGTTCATGGTCGCCGCTGAACTGATCGCAGCCACGCGTGGCCTCGGCTATCTGCTAAGCGATGGGCGCGAAACCGGCCGCCCCGATATCGTGTTCGGTTCGATCCTCCTGCTCGCATTGCTGGGAAAGCTCAGCGACAGCATGCTCAAGACAATCGAAGCCCATGTGCTGTCATGGCGCGATACCCGGTCGGATTCAACGCCGCGCGTTTCGAGGGCAGCGCCATGAGCGCCTCTTTAGCGCCTCTACTCGACGTCCGCGCGATCGGCAAGCATTACGGTGAACGCCGGATTCTGGAACGCGTGTCGCTGACGATTGCGCGCGGTGAGATCGTCACCCTCGTGGGCCCAAGCGGATGCGGCAAGAGCACGCTGTTGCGCGTGCTGGCCGGGCTCGATCGCGATTTTGACGGCGAAGTGCTGCTTGACGGTGCGACACAACGTGGACCGTCGTCGGACATCGGCGTGATCTTTCAGGAACCGCGTCTGTTGCCGTGGCTGACCGTCGCTGACAACGTTGCGTTTTCCGCGGGTCCGAGGCGTGGAAGCGATCCACGCGCAGGCGAACTCCTTGCAGAAGTCGGTCTTGCCGCCAATGGTTCGACGTTGCCGAAGCAGCTTTCGGGTGGCATGGCGCAGCGCGTCGCGATCGCCCGCGGGCTTTTTACGCGTCCCGATCTGCTGCTACTGGATGAGCCTTTTAGCGCCGTGGACGCAATAACACGCAACCGCCTTCAGGATCTGCTGCTGTCGATTACCCTGGCGCATGGCACCGCGGCGCTCCTCGTGACGCACGATCTCGACGAGGCGCTTTATCTGTCCGATCGCGTGCTGCTGATGACGGCCTCGGGCCAGGCAGGCGCGGGGCGTATCGCACGCGAAATCGTCGTGGCAGGGACCCGACCACGTGACCGGCGGGACGTCGCGCTCGCGCAGATACGCGCTGAGTTGCTGGTCGAACTCGATCGCGCTGCGGCGTCCCTTCACGTATAGGCAAACGTTGCGCTTCACGCGCCATCACAATGAAATAATGCCGTGTAGCAACGGCTTCACTGAATTTCGACTCCATGTTCGGGCACGCTCTCCCGGTCCAGGTAGCGCAGGAATTCCGCCGCCGGCATCGGCCTCGCAAACAGCCAGCCCTGTCCGAACTGTGTACCGTGCTCGCGCAGAAACTGCGCCTGATCCGCATGCTCGATGCCTTCAGCGACGATCTGGACGCCGAGCGCGTGCGCCATCGCGATGATGTGCGGTGCGACGCTACTCGACGCCGCGTCCTGTCCGACCGTATCGACAAACGACTTGTCGATCTTGAGCACGTCGAACCTGAAACTTTGCAGGTAAGAGAGGCTTGAATAACCGGTGCCGAAATCGTCGATACAGACAGGATGACCCGCATCGCGGAACGCCTGGATGACGCGACGGGTTGCATCGACATCGAGAAAGCCGCGCTCGGTTGCCTCGATCCGGATCTGCGCATTCGCAATGCCGGTTCCGGCTAGTCTTGCGGTCAGCACATTCAGAAAACGCAGCGTTTTCAGGTCTTCGGCGCTGACGTTGATCGATACATAGCGCCGTGGGTCTTGCCGTAGCCGGTCGCTCATCTCGGCAATCACGCGCTCGAGCACCTGATCGGTGATCGCCTGGATGAGGCCTTGCTCTTCGGCGAGCGGAATGAACACGTCGGGCGGCACCGGACGGCCATCCTGAACCCAGCGCACGAGCGCTTCCGCGCCCACGCAGCGCCCGTCGGCAAGTGACACGATCGGCTGGTACTGAACGGAGAATTCCCGGCGACGGAGCGCCCGCCGCAGTTGCCAACCCATCGAATTTCGCCTCGACATGACGCGCAAAACAAGCGAGCCGAGCACAAGGCCGAGTGCAAGCCCCACCAGCAGCCACACAGTGAGCAACGCCTTCCAGTTTGCAAACGAGCTGGACCGCCGCGCCTCGACGATGATTGCGAACGGCAGGTCGTCTGATTTCTTGATGACGAACGCATGGACCGGATCGTCCATACGGCCCCCGCGCTGCCAGGCCGTCATCATGAGCTGACGATCCACACCTTGCGTCGCGGAAAACACATTACCGGTTCGCGTGTCTACCGCCGCGAGCAACCGTGCGTCCCGATCGACCACATCGACGTATGACCCCGGATCCACCGAAACATAGTTACCGTTGCGGCCAATCAGCATCGACTTGCGTGCCGCGCCAAATGGATTGTCGAGATCGAACCATACGAGAAACCCGTTTCTCGTGAGCCATGCAGGTGCAGGCAGACGTAGCCGTCTGTCTTCTGCTGCGCCAAGCAAAGCCGAGCACAGATTCATTCCATCGCGATAGACGCCGGCGTCCTGCACGTAGCGCCACGTGAATGCGATTCGCCGGAGTTGCTCCAGATGCAGCGGTGAACATCGCTCCTGCGGCAAGCGCTCCATTTCGGCGACGGCCTGTTCTGCCTGCTTCGTGACGATTTCGGCACGGATGATGGCATTGTCAGCAAACGTCTTCAGCGCAGCTTCCTCGCGGCGATGCGCGTCCTGCTGTGCGATATAGACGCACAGCCCAACCGGCACCAGGGTTGCCGCGCTGGAAAGGAAGATTGAAACCGCGAGAAACGTGAACCGGTTCATCGGGTTGCGCGCCACGGTGCGTCGTTTGTCAGCCCATCGTCGCTGTTGCAGCCGGCAGCCTGCCGGCTTCCCTGTAGAACAGAATGCTAGCTGACGTGCCGCTTCGACTTTGCGCGGCGCGACAGCATGTTCAAGCCTTCAACCAGTGCCGAGAATGCCATCGCTGCATAGATGTATCCCTTGGGCACGTGTGAACCAAAACCCTCCGCGATCAGCGTCATGCCGATCACCAGCAGGAATCCAAGCGCGAGCATCACGATGGTTGGATTGCGGTCAATAAAGCGTGACAGCGGACCGGCGGCGAACAGCATCACGGCAACGGCGGCGATCACGGCGACGAACATGATCGGGATATGTTCGGTCATCCCGACGGCGGTCACGATACTGTCGATCGAAAACACGAGATCGAGGACGAGTATCTGGCCGATCGCCGAAAGCGGCGTCAGCGTCGTGCTGCGGCTGTCGGCCGCGTCCGTTTCCGTGGCGTGCGTGATGTGATGATGGATTTCGGTGGTGGCCTTCCACACGAGAAACAGGCCGCCGCCGATCAGGATCAGATCGCGCCAGGAGAAGCCGTGGCCGAACGCCTCGAACAGCGGATTGGTCAGCCGGACGATCAGCGCGACAGTGCCAAGCAGGCCAAGGCGCATCACGAGCGCAAGGCCGATGCCGAGCCGCTGCGTCCGGGCGCGTTGGGCCTCCGGCAGCTTGTTGCTCAGGATCGAGATGAAGATGAGGTTGTCGATGCCAAGAACGACTTCCATCACGACGAGTGTCGCGAGCGCCGCCCATACGGCGGGGTCGCCTGCCAGAGCAATCAGGTAGTCCATGCGTGAGCCGAGTAAGAGAATCGGTTATGGATAGCCGGCGCCGCCGCTAGTATGTCCCAGATTTGCGTTTGTTTGCACCTGCTTCATTCCGACCCTCATGCGGCGCGCCTGCGGGCATGCAATGACGATCGTCCGTCCTGGACGGTCGCCTGCACCGTTCGGGCACGCTCAGTCAAAGTCGAAAATCTCGCCAAAAAGCGATTTTTTCTTTTTATGCGGGTAGCGGCGGTCGCGATAGCCGTCGTCGGCTTGCGTGCCGCGGCCCCACTGCATGCCCGGACCATCGCGGCGATCGTCGTCGCGCCGCTCGTTGCGCGCGGTGACTTGCGCTACGACGGGCGCTTCCGAGGCCCGTTCAATCAGCTTGTCGAGTTCGCCGCGATCCAGCCATACGCCGCGACAGGTGCCGCAATAGTCGATTTCAATGCCCTGGCGGTCGGTCATCAACAGATCGGGTGTCTGGCATACGGGACATTTCATTTCACTTTCCTCGCTTGGTAAGTCATTGGCGTTTCGTCAGCCTCTAATCTAGCGAATTTCGACGATCAGGAAAAATCGTATTTTCTACACCAATCCTTCGATAAAATCTTACGATCCGGTCGAGCTTGCATGGTGAAGTATGAACTTCAAGCATCTGCATTATTTCTGGGTAGCGGCGCACGCTGGCGGTCCTGGCCGCGCGGGTGCGCAATTGCACATCACGCCGCAGACGTTGAGCGGGCAGATCAAGCTGCTTGAAACATCGCTCGGCAAGCGCCTTTTCAGAAAAAGCGGACGCAATCTCGAACTGACCGACGCCGGCCGCCTCGTGCTCGACTACGCGGATGAAATATTCTCGCTTGGCGCCGAACTCGAAAGCGCCGTCAAGCTCGACCGGGGCGCGGCGCAGACACACCTGCGCGTGGGCGTCGCCGATTCGGTGCCCAAGGCAGTCGCTTACCGGCTGCTCGAGCCCGCGCTCAAACAGTCGGACGCGTTCAGGCTGATCTGTCACGAAGGCAAGCTGCATGCTCTCCTCGCGCAACTTGCCGTGCATCGGCTCGACCTCGTGATTGCCGATGCTCCCATCCCGCCGGACGTCAACGTGAAGGCGTTCAATCATCCGCTCGGCCGCTCGACGATCAGCTGCTTCGCGTCGAAGTCGCTCGTTGCAGGGGCCGTGAAGGCATTTCCAGCGGTACTCGACACGCTGCCAATGCTGCTGCCCGGCATCGATTCCGCTGTAAGGCGCAAACTGGACCACTGGCTCAAGGCGCGTTCCGTGACGCAACGCATCGCAGGCGAGTTCGACGACGGCGCGCTCACCGTGGCGTTCGCGCGCGAAGGGCAAGGCGTCATGTTCGCGCCGACCGTACTTTCCGCGCAGTTGAACCAGGAGCACAAGTTGATGGCAATTGGTCAGATCGACACGATCGTCGAGGAATTCTTCGCGATTTCGATTGAACGCCGGATCAGCCATCCGGCAATTGCGTCGATCATGCGTGCGGCGCGCAACGATCTCTTCAACGTGTGAGCACGGGCGCGACCGGTACAATACGGGGAACACTCCGCCGAAACGTCCACCCCATCATGCAGAATCTGAAATACCTGAACGCCTATCCGACGGCGCTCCAGGACAAGGTGCGACGGCTGATCGCCGAACAGCAGCTCGGCGCCTACCTCGAAGAGCGCTACCCGAACCGGCATGCCGTACAGACCGACCGCGCGCTCTACGATTATTGCGCCGACCTGAAGCGCGAATTCATCCGCAGCGGCCCGCAGATCGACAAGGTCATCTACGACAGCAAACTTGACGTCCTGCGGCACGCGCTCGGCCTGCATTCGACGATCTCACGCGTGCAGGGCAGCAAGCTGAAGTCGAAGAAGGAAATTCGCATTGCGTCCCTCTTCAGGGACACCGCGCCCGAATTCCTGCGCATGATCGTTGTGCACGAACTTGCACATCTGAAGGAAAGCGACCACAACAAGGCGTTTTACCGTCTCTGCGAATTCATGCAGCCAGGCTACCATCAAATCGAGTTCGACCTGCGTCTTCACCTGACGCATCGTGACCTCGTGCGTGCTCAACCCGGCTGACGGCGTCGCTTTTCCACGCCCGTCGGGCTGCGACGTCTATTCTGGCTCGGCCCTTAGCGCATCGACAAGGTCGCTCATCTCATACGGCTTTCGCAGATGAATGGCGCGCGGCAGCGCATCGCGCTGTTCCGGCGTCAGCGCAACGTCATAGCCGCTCAGAAAGATCACGCGCAGATGCGGCCATGCACGGCGTGCCTCGATCGCGAGCTCGATACCCGAAGCGGCGCCAAGACCGACGTCGGTTAGCAATACGTCCACCTTCTGCTTTGCGAGAACGTGCTGCGCTACGGCTTCGCTTCCAGCTTCGACCACATCCACATCCAGCGTCCTGAGCAACTCGGCCGTGCTCTCGCGAACCAGTTCGTCGTCTTCCACGAACAGCACGCGCAAACGGGTCAACGTGTCGAACGTTTCGTCGCGGGCCAGCTCGCCGGCGCCTTTCGCCAGATCCGCCCCGGACGGTTGCAACGCGAAATCCGCCACGACGTGCTCTCCAAGGCGCAACACGTGGCGTACCTTGCGGGCAAGCGCTTCATGCGTGTAGGGCTTGCTCAAAAGCTCGATGCCTTCGTCAAGGCGTCCGGCGTGAACGATCGCGTTGTCGGTGTAGCCGGACGTGAAGAGCACGGCAATCGACGGCAGCCGCTCACGCGCCTTGCGTGCGAGTTCGGGGCTGCGCAGCGGACCCGGCATGACGACGTCTGTAAACAGCAGGTCGATCGGCACGCCGCTCTCGATGATCGCGAGCGCGCTCTGCGCGTCGCGCGCCTTGAGCACGCGATAGCCGAGATCGGAAAGCATCTCCACGACTGTCGTGCGCACGTCCTCGTCATCTTCCACGACAAGAATCGTTTCCCTGCCACCCTTCGCAGGTGCTGGATCGATCGTGGTTTCGAGATCCTCCTCCTGCCGCACGCGCGGCAGATAAAGACGGATCGTCGTGCCGTGCCCCTCTTCGCTATAGATCTTCACGTGGCCGCCGGACTGCTTGACGAAACCGTACACCATGCTCAGACCCAGGCCCGTACCCTGTCCTTCCGGTTTGGTCGTAAAAAAAGGTTCGAACACATGTTCGCGCACTTCCGCCGACATCCCCGAGCCGGTATCTGTCACCGCCACCATGACATATTGTCCAGGCGTGACGTCCGCGTTGCGCCTCGCATACGCATCGTCCAGCGCTGCGTTGCCGGCCTCGATTGTCAGACGGCCGTGGCCGTTCATCGCGTCGCGTGCATTGATCGCCAGATTGAGCAGCGCATTCTCGACCTGGAACGGATCGACGAGCGTATTCCACAAGCCACCCGTGACGATCGTTTCGATTTCTACGCCATCGCCCAGTGCGCGCCGCAACATATCATCGAGGCCACGAATAAAGCGCCCCAGGTTGACGACCTTGGGCGCCAGCGGCTGACGTCTGCCGAATGCGAGCAGCTGCGACGCCAGATTCGCGCCACGCGCTACGCCCGCGAGCGCATTGCGCACACGCTGTTCCGGCTTGTCATTGCCAGCGACATCTTTCGCAAGCAGTTGCAGGTTGCCGCCGATCACCTGCAGCAGATTGTTGAAGTCGTGCGCGACGCCGCCTGTCAGCTTGCCGATCGCCTCCATCTTCTGCGCCATGCGCAGCGCTTCTTCGGCATGTCGCAACGCCTCGGCGGTCTCCCGGTCGGTCGTCACGTCGCGGCCAACGCCGTGCAGCCGCTGCGTATCGGGGTCGAGCGCGAACGTCCAGGCGACCCAGCGCCATGTATTGTCGATGCGTCGCAGACGGTTTTCGAAACGCACCGGCGCCGACGTTTTGCGCAGTTCCGCGAGATGGGCGTTGACCCTGTCCACATCGTCCGGATGGATCAGCCCGAAATACGAGCGCGACGTCAGCCAGTACGGATCATGGCCGAGCATGCGCGTCCATGACGGACTCACGCGTTGCAGCGAGCCGTCGAAACCCGCGACCACCAGCAGATCCTCGCTCAGTGCCCATAGACGGTCGCGGTCGGCGACGGTCTCGATCACGCGGCGCTCCAGCGTTTCGTTGAGATCGTGCAGCGCGCTCTGCGCTTTTGCCCGTTCGGCGATTTCCGTCTGTGCAGCCTGATAGAGGCGTGCGTTGTCGATCGCGGCTGCAGCCTGCGTTGCGATGCCTGCCACGATGCGTTCGGCCCGCGCGGTGAACACGCCGGGCTCGGGATGCCCGAAGAACAGGCCGCCGACCACCTCGCCCGTGCGCGACACCACGGGCGCGGCAAGATAGCTGCGCACGGCAAGGTGGCCCTTCGGCATGCCGTAATGCGGCCCACTCTTGCCATAACGCGGATCTTTCGTGATGTCGTCGACACGCACGATGCCTTCGCCGTTAAACGTCGGCGCGAAGACCGCCGTGTTGCGCGGCATCGGAAACTTCGCGAACGCGTCTCTCGGTACGCCAGAAAGCGTGTACAGCGTATAACGGCCGCCCGCCTCATCGACCACGTTATAGAAGAACGAACCGAAGGCTGCGCCAGTGAGCTCAGTGGCGGCGTCGGTGACGACCTGCACCGCGCGGTTCAGGTCGAGTTCCGCAGCGACCACGGTGCCCACCCGATTGAGCGTTTCGAGCAGGCGCGAATCTTCGCGCAGCTGGTGTTCTGTTTCGCGGCGCAGCCGCGCGAGTTGCAGATTGCTCGCAACGCGCGCCAGCAGTTCGCGCGCGGAAAAAGGCTTGATCAGGTAATCGTCGGCGCCCAGTTCGAGACCGTCGACACGTGCTTCTTCACCCGCCCGCGCCGAAAGCAGCAAGACCGGCGTTTCGCGTAACCCGGGGTCGGCGCGCAGTTCACGCAGCAGGCCGTAGCCATCGAGGCCCGGCATCATGACGTCCGTAAGCACCAGATCGAAGCGCGTCGCGCGCACCGCTTCGAGCGCATGCAGACCGTCGACAGCCACGCTGACATCGTGTCCTGCTACGCCCAGGATGCGGCGCATGTAATCGCGCAGATCGGCGTTATCGTCGACAACCAGCAGACGTGCGGCGTTCTCGCCCTCGCGCGGTAGATTCGTTGTGCCAGTCATCGCCCGCGCGGGCACGGTCATGTCATCGGCGGAAAAGCCTTCTGTTTCCGGCTCCCAGCGCATCGCCGTATCGACGTAAGCGTGCGCGCGCGGGCTCGCTTCCGCGCGGCCCGTACCCGCGCCTGTCTGTTCCGGCGGCATGGGACGCACCAGATCCGCGGGCAATGCAACCACAAAGCGCGATCCCGCATTGGGCTCGCTCTCGACGCGGACCGTGCCGCCATGCAGCTTCACGAGTTCCTGGACCATCGCGAGGCCGATGCCGCTTCCCTCGACCGAGCGCCCCGGCGCGCCGGCCACGCGATGAAAGCGCTCGAAAAGACGCGGAATTTCGCCCTGCGGCACGCCAACGCCCGAATCGGCGACGCTGACTTCCACGCCACCGTCGTCGGTTCGACGCACTGCAACAACGATCTCGCCTTCGAACGTAAACTTGAACGCGTTCGAGAGCAGATTCATCACGACTTTTTCCCACATCTCCCGGTCGATCTGCACCAGCACCGGCAGCGACGGGCAATCGATGACGAGGCGTAGACCCGCCGTTTCGATTGCCGACCGGAAAAGCGACGCAAGTTCGGCCGTGAACGCGGAGAGGTCGGTAGGCACCGCATCGAGTTGAATGCGGCCGGCCTCGATGCGCGAGAAATCGAGCAGCGCGTTGACAAGCTTCAGGAGCCGCAAGCCATTGCGATGCGTCATTTCGACGAGTTGACGGTCTTCGTCGCCGCCAGGCTGCGGCCTGGCGAGCAGTTCTTCGAGCGGGCCGAGCATCAGCGTCAGCGGTGTGCGGAACTCGTGACTGATGTTCGAAAAGAACGTGGTCTTGGCCCGGTCGATTTCCGACAGCGCTTCGGCACGACGCCGCTCCGCGTCATACGCCTGCGCGTAGCCGATGGCCGCGCCGATCTGACCGGCAACGAGATTCAGGAACGCGCGATAGCTGTCATCGAACAGGCGACAGGGGTTGAGCGCCACGATCAGCATGCTCGCGCGCCCCGCTTCGCCGCCGGCCTGGATCGGCAGGATCACGGCCTGCGTGGGCGGCATGCTCCACGCGCCCGTCGGCAGCGCAGTATCGAAGCGCTGCGCCAGATCCGTGACGAGCTTCGGCTTCTGCGTACGCAGCACGTCGGCGAACGGCCAGACCGCGCTGCTGTCCCGATCGTCGTGATACATGACCGAAGGCGCGGCCGGATGATCTGCCGCGATGCCGCTCGTGCCCACGAGCGCCACATGATCGCTGCCCGGCTCTGAGGAATACAGCATCGCGAAAGGGATGTCCCGCGCGTTGAGCTGCAACGCGGCAGCGCTCAACGCACAGGTTTCCTGCCACGTGCGCGCATCGGCCGTCGAGGCCGCGAGTTCGCGCAGCAACGCCAGTTGGCGTTCGCCGAGCACGCGCGCGGTGTCGTCGCTGTTCGCACAGATGATGCCGCCCGTACCGCCATCGCCATCCGGCAGCGGACTGTACGAGAACGTGTAATAGGTCTCTTCGGGAAAGCCGTTGCGCTCCATGATCAGGAGCTTCTGTTCGACGAACGTGCCTTCTTCGCCTTTAAGCGCCGTATCCAGAAGCGGGCTGATCTCGCTCCAGATCTCGTGCCAGACAATCTCCGTCGGCTGGCCGAGCGCCACCGGATGCTTGCCGCCGATGATCGACTTGTACGGGTCGTTGTAGAAGTAAATCAGCTCGGAACCCCAGCCGATCCAGATCGGCTGCCGCGACGTCAGCATGACGCGGATGCCGATTTTCAGACCCTGCGGCCAGGTTTCGGGCGGCCCCATCGGCGTACTCGCCCAGTCGTATCCGCGGATAAGGGCACCCATTTCCCCGCCGCCCACGAGAAAGCCTGGCGTGACATCGAGGGGTCCCACGCCCTTCATTGAGTTGTCCGGCTTCATCAACGCACGCTCCTCGACATGGCTACCCGGTTTCTCGTCTGATCAGTGACTGCGCAACGTTTCCCGCACACGATCGTTAGCGATGCTCCGCATCGTTGCCATGGACGTTGCCGGATTTTCGCATGGAGTCGGACGTTCGCGGGAAGGATGCACGCCATGTGGACCCTGGCGTTTTGCCTGAGAAGGCAGTTCTACCGAGCGCCTGAAAATGACTGTATTTTTTGCCGGTTTTGCCGGGATAAACAGGCGGTCCAATTCAATTACCATGTCGCCTGATGCAGCCATGACCGCACCTTCCTTACGGGAAACCATCACGGATGAAAGCGATTCTCTCTGGCGTCACACTGTGTACGCTGCTCGCTGCCTGCGCGGGTAGCGGCCCGATTCCCCCTGCGAGCCAGGCCACCAGCATCCTGTCTTCCTCCGCCGGCGTGTACAAGGGCGCGCTGGCATCGCACCAGAACGTGACGTTGCTCGCGCTGTACGACGGCACCGCATGGCTCTTCTATGGCACGCCCACACCTGGCCAGAAGGCGCCTGGCGGCGTGATCGTTGCGTTTGCCGGCCACCAGACAGCCAACGGCCAGTACACAAGCAGCGATGCGCGAAACTACAGCCTTGAATCCGGCAATGCGTCACCGGTCGCGGTAGCCATCGACTTCTCGCACGCGCCTTCGATTCAGGGTGTAATCGACGGAAGCAACGGCAACGGGCGCGCGCAAGCTGCCTTTACCGCAACCGCCGATACGATGCCGGCGCAGACTGCGTCGCTCAATGCGATTGCCGGTCTTTACGTCGGACACGCGGGCTCGCTCGCAGGCGGCACGACCTCGCGCGTGTCCGTGACGAAGGACGGTTTTCTTGCTGGCACCACGCCCGGAGGTTGCGTGTTCCGCGGCACAGTCAAGCCGAATTCAGGCGTGAACGCGTACGACGTATCGATCTCGTTTGGGCCCACGCCCTGCCCGGCCGCCGATGCAACCATTACGGGCCACGCCATACTCGACCAGGGACATCTGACGGCTGCGTTTCCGAGGCCGGATCATTCCGATCTGTTCGTTTTCGATGGCAGGAGATAACGATGCGACAGACAATCCAGCACATTACCGTTGAGGCGCCCGCACGCGGGCTCGTGGAATTCACGTCGCAGGTGCGGGGCTTTGTCAACGACGGGCGGATTCAGACGGGCCTCTTGACGATCTTTTGCCGGCATACCTCAGCTTCGCTTCTGATTCAGGAGAACGCGGACGCTTCGGTGCGGCGCGACATCGAACGATATTTCGCCACGCTTGCGCCCGAGGACGCGAGCCGCTACGAACACGATGCCGAAGGTCCTGACGACATGCCTGCGCATCTGCGGACCACCCTTACGCAGGTGCAACTCTGCGTGCCGGTCGAGCGCGGACGGATGGTACTTGGGACATGGCAGGGTCTGTATCTGTTCGAACACCGTCGCGAGGCGCCGCCGCGCGATATCGTGTTGCATCTGATCGGCGAGTAACGGATGGCGCTTCAGGTGCCGCACGATACGCGCCGGGAGTATGCTGGCGCGTGAGTCTGTCCATACCGACGTCACGGAGGGATACGCGATGAACACTGCAAGCGAGCTTCAGAGCACCGTCGATGCAATGGTTCAACCTGGCAAGGGATTGCTGGCCGCCGACGAAAGCGGACCGACAATCGCGAAGCGCTTCAAGAGCATCGGCATCGAGTCCAACGAGGAATACCGGCGTGCGTGGCGTGACCTGCTGCTGTCGACGTCCGGTCTTGGCGAATACATCAGCGGCGTGATCCTGTATGAAGAAACGCTGGGGCAACGCTCAAGCAAGGGCACGCTACTGCCCGATCTGGCAGCCTCGCAGGGCATTGTGCCTGGCATCAAGGTCGATCTTGGCAAGATTCCACTCGCGCATGCGCCAGGCGATGAAATCACGCAAGGATTAGACGGGCTGGCGCAACGTCTGGCCGGATACAGGAAGCAAGGTGCGCACTTTGCCAAATGGCGCGCGGTGTACAACATCTCACCAACGCTGCCTGGCCGGCTCGCTATTGAAGCGAATGCCGATGCCCTCGCCTCTTACGCGGCGATCTGTCAGGAAGCGGGTATCGTGCCGATCGTGGAACCCGAAGTGCTGATGGACGGCGACCATTCGATTGCGCGCTCTTTTGAAGTGAGCGAGGCTGTACTGCATGAGGTCTTTCACGCGCTGCACCGGCATGCGGTTGTGCTTGAGCATATGCTGCTCAAGCCGAGTATGGTGATTGCGGGTTCTAAAGCGGCTAAAGATGCGCAGGCTTCTGTTGACGAGGTTGCGTTTCAGACTGTGCGCGTGCTTAAGCGGACTGTGCCGGCGGCTGTGCCCGGCGTTGTGTTCCTGTCGGGTGGGCAGACGCCTGAGCAGGCGACCGCGAATCTCGATGCGATGAACCGGCTCGGGCCTTTGCCATGGAATCTGAGCTTTTCCTATGGGCGCGCGTTGCAGGAACCGCCGCTTCAGGCGTGGAAGGGGCTCGCTGCTAATGTTGCGGGTGCGCAGAAGGCGTTGCTCAAGCGCGCGCGGTTGAATAGTGAGGCGTGTTTTGGGCGGTATGAGGGGGCGATGGAGCGTGCGGAGGGGTAACTGCAGCGCGCGTCAACGCCCCGCCTTTTCCTCCGCGCTCAACCGCCCGCCTCATTGCGCAATACGCAGAATCGCCGAAGCCAGCTGTGCGTAGCAGGGCTTCAAATCAGCCGCCGTCGCAGCGTGGCAATAGACGCCCACCGGCTGTTGAGCGTTGTAGCAACGAGCCGGAGCGTCGGACGTGTTCGCCATGCACTTCAGCACGTCCTGACCCAGTTCGTTGTCCGGACCTGCCGGTTGCGTCAATTGCAACCCGAGACCCAGTGTGAATACAAATATCTTGTTCGCGCGGGCATTCTCCGCCATCGCCTCAAGCAGATTGCGCGACGCGCGGTTGATATTCTTGTACGTAGGTGTTTTCGTGACGACCCGGGGGCTGTTGGTGATGATCGCGTAGGTCTGGTCGTTTGGGTCATGTGCGTTGTAAAACGCCGGAAGCTGTTTGATAAAGTTTTTTGAAACATCGCTCACGTAGCAACTCGTCGTCTTCTGACTGATCTGGTCTGCGCGATAAAGGCCTGTCGGCGTGCCGCTCGACCCATCCCCGCTGGCAACCGTTCCTACCGCGCCATCGCATCCGGCAACGTTGTTCTGAAATTGTGAAGAGAAGCTGTTCGGCGCGCCGTCGGAGAAGAAAACGATCACCCGCAAACTGGACGGATTGAGCAGGTTGTTCATCTGGTTGCGCGCCTGCCAGAAGGCCTCGGGCGAATTCGTGCTACCCGAAAAAGCGAAATTGTTGATCGCGTTCGTCATGCCGGCACGATCGAATCCACGTGAACTGTCAGCCTTGTATGGCACATCCACGACGGTTCCGTACGCGAAATGCATGAGCGCGACGCGGTCATTCGAGATATCGAAATTATTCAGAAATGAAATCGCGTTTGCCCGGACAGCCGCGGGTTGACCCGCTGTTGTGGTCATCGACTGTGTCACGTCGACAATAAATGCCATGTCGAGATCCCGTCGTACAGTCTCCGAATGCGTCGAGACTTTCAATACGTCGAATCCAAACAACCGCATAAAGCTGACGGGTACCTGAGCCTGCGCCTGAACGTTGATCGTCACGGTTCCGGATGCAAAGGTGATCGACGGTGTGTCCATCGACGCAGTGGAACCCAGAAAATTACCGGGATAGTTAGCCGTAAAAAATGCCGCTGCAGCCTGCTGCGCATTCGTGGTCTGCTCTGCCTGATTGTTACCCCGCGTGACTGCGTGGCCGGCCGCGAGTGCGGCGCCGTCGGCAGCGGCATCGAGCCTTGTACGCATCAGATAGCCGAACCCGGAATCAATAGCGAGACCGAGTACGCCAAGGAGGGCGACCAGTGCGAACACCATGATCAGGCTGACTGCGCCTTGCTGGCGCTTTTTGGATGTTTTGATCACGTGAGTCCCCGTTGCGTACCGTCAAAAAGCTGTCATGGCATACAGATCAGGTGAAAGCGCGGGTGTGTTGATGCCGAACCCAAGATTCAGCGCTCCGATGAGGGGCGGCTGCCTGTAAAACGCTTCGACGACATACACAACCTGCCCGTCCCACAGTTGCCCCTGCAGCGTGCTCACTACCGGAGAACTTGTCGACACGGACGGGACATTGGTACAACTCCCCGTCCCGTCGGTGGCCCAGCTCGTCCCGCCTGATCCGCAGTTCCAGAGCTTGCTCGCCGGATAATAGTTACCGCCGGTCCAGCGGTACTGTGCGGCGACCACGCCGGTGCAGTTGTTCCCGTTTGCGTCACAGTCGTTATTGCCGACAATCATGGTGATGTAGATCATGCCGTTCGCGTTCATGTTAAGCGGCGGCGTCGTCTGCGTAAGCGACGACATGATGGTCTGCACCGGAAACGTGGTCAGTGCACGCGAGGCGAGGTTCGCTCCCTCCCGGCTGACGTTGGTCAGGATCATCTGCGCCTGAATGTTTCGCGCGAAGTCGTACACCGGAAGGGCAATCGCAATGAGCATTGGCAGCAGCATGGCCATCTCGATTGCCGCAACGCCGCGCTGTTTCTGGCGGCTCATTTTGAATGCTCTGCGATTCATATCAGAAGCCCTCGTTGCGCATCGTCGCGGCGACCGTAAACGCGTAGCTACCACCCGCAAAGAACGGACGAACCAGCGGTGTCAGCAGCGGCCACGAGCAGTTCAGCTGCAACACAATGATGTCGCCCGCGTTTCCGAACATGCCGGAGTTATAACCGGTCGGCGTGTTATAGCTTTGGGGTGTACCGTTGATCGTGACCGTATAGCTCGGGTCGACCATGTTGTACAAGCCCATCGAACTGTTCTTTATCTCCTGGATAATTGCCAGATAGCGCTGTTGACCACTGGCTGCCGGGTCGAGGCCGGACTGCCCCGTGACCGCATATCGCGCGCCCTCGCGCACCGCATATTGCATCGTCAGATTGACCCAGAGCAGCAGCCCAAGATCAATGGCGACGAACATAAGGAAGAACAGGACTGGCGCGATCAGTGCAAACTCGACCGCGGTCGCTCCTCGCTGCTGCCGTCGTGATCTGCCAAAAACGCGTGCTCTCATGTCGCCGCTCCATGCGCACCGCGCGCCGTCAGCCAATATGCTTCATCGCCGGCATAAGCACGCGCGCGGCTTGAAGAATCGCCGGGCCGATCAGCACGATGATGAGCGTCGGAAAAATAAAGAAGATCAGCGGAAACAACAGCTTCAATGCGATTTTGGCCGCCTTCTCTTCCGCGCGAAGACGTCGCTTGGTCCGCAGATTGTCGGTATAAACGCGCAGCGAATCACCCACGCTCGTCCCGAACCTGTCGGCCTGGATCAGCATCGCCGCAAGAGTCTCGATGTCCTCCACACCGGTTCTAAGCGACAGATTGCGAAGCGCCTTATCCCGTCCCGCGCCGGCGCGCAATTCCAGCAGCACGAGTTCGAGTTCATCACTGAGCGCCTGGCTCTTCATGCCGATTTCGTCGGTGACCCGCCCCAGTGCCGCGTCGAATCCGAGCCCTGCTTCCACGCACACAGTCATGAGGTCAACAGCATCGGGAAGGTCCTCGAAAAGCGCACGCTGACGACGATCGATAAGCCGGGCAAGCACGCCGTTCGGAAGGTAAAAGCCGAACGCGGAGGTGCAGAGCAGGATCAACAGCAAATAGATACGAGGCGAGTCATGCATGCTTGCGCCAAGCGCCAGCATGGCGACCAAAGGAAACGCAAGCGCGAGGACAGTTTTCGACGCAAAATAGATCGCCGGCGCGGATTCACTTCGAAGCCCGGCGTTCAGAAAGCGTACGCGCAGTAAGGAACGATTCCAGTCCTCACCCGGCAACGAGTACTTCGCAACGCGGGAAGATGCCTTGGCGATCTTCTCGACCCACTTCGTCGCCTCGTCCGGCTCGGTACCGGCATTGCCACCGACCCCGGCGACTGTGCCAATTTGACCGATACGTTGCTTGAGAGGGTCGGGCCTTAACAGGTTCATCCCGATGAGCGCCGCGCCGAATACGATCAGAAACATCAGCGCGAGCATCGCAATCTGCTGGATTGTCATGGCTTCCGGGTTTCCCCGCCCCCGTTAAATCGTTTCTGGATGGTCGTTTTCATACGTGAATTCGCACGATCTTGCGACTCCACAAGATCCCGAACAGCATGAAAACCATCGCCACGCCTGCCATCTTCATACCGGTCGGATCGGTCCAGAAAACACGCATCAACCCGGGGGTAATCAACATGATCACGCCGGCCAGAACGAACGGCAGCAGGCACAGAATCCAGGCGGAAAGGCGGCCTTCCGCCGACAGCACCTTGACCTTCCCCATCAGTTTCAGTCGCTCGCGAATGATCGAACTGATGTTGCCAAGAATTTCCGCAAGATTGCCACCCGCTTCGCGCTGGATCAGCACCGCAATCACGAAGTAGCGCAGATCTGGAACAGGCACGCGATGCACCATGTTTTGCAGCGCGACGCTCATCGCGACGCCGTAATTAATCTCATCAAAAGCAAGCTTGAATTCGCCGCCCAGTGGACGCGGCATTTCATCCCCAACCATACCGAGTGCGCTAGGAAACGAGTGACCGGCGCGCAACGCACGACTGATCAGATCGGCAGCCTCGGGAAGCTGACGCTCCAGAATCTCGATACGCTTGCTTCGCTTGCTGCGCACGATGAAAAGCGGCAGGAAGGCGGCGGCTCCGCCAAACACCAGAGCAATCAAGAGAGGCTGATGCAACACGAAGCCGATCACCAGGCCCGCCACCGCACAGCCACCCATATACCCAAAGAGTCGCCCGACGGACCAGGTCAGCCCGGACTGCAGCAACAACCTGTCGAACATCTGGACCCGCGGCATCAGCGTAAGCAGTTGCAGCAGCAAAGGCGAGTCGCTCAGCGTACGGGTCTTGAGAATCGACAGTTGATCGTCGCCCGACTTTCCGCCTGGCGCCGCCGCGCGCACCCGTTGCTTCATCCGCTTGACCGAAGCGCCGTGCCGGTTGTGCCAGAAGATGTACAGCCCTTCGATCATCAGCACCGTCGCGATGAACAGCAGCACGACGAAACCCATAAACGACGTATCCATGCCTCACTCCTCAATACGTTTCGCGCGAACTCACACTTCGAAGCGGCGAGCTGGGTCGAACATGTTGTCCGGCAACGTGATCCCGAAAGCGGTCAACCGGTCGCAAAACTTCGGCCGTACGCCCGTTGCGCAGAAATAGCCCTTGATACGGCCGTCGTCGTCGACACCCGTTCGCTTGAACGTGAAGATCTCCTGCATGTTGATGACGTCCCCTTCCATGCCGGTGATTTCCTGAATGCTCATCAGCTTGCGTCGGCCATCAGTCAGGCGCGAGGCTTGCACCACAACGGAAATCGCCGAAGCAATCTGCTGACGCATCGCCTTCACAGGCATCGTGAGTCCGGCCATCGACACCATGTTTTCGAGGCGTGTGATCGCATCGCGCGGTGTGTTCGCGTGGAGCGTCGCCATTGATCCTTCGTGGCCTGTGTTCATTGCGTGCAGCATGTCGAGCGCTTCACCGCCGCGCACTTCGCCGAGCACGACCCGATCCGGGCGCATCCGCAATGCGTTACGCACCAGCGCACGCTGCGAGATTTCGCCCTTGCCTTCGATATTCGGCGGCCGCGTTTCAAGTCGTAGGACGTGCTGCTGGCGCAACTGAAGTTCGGCGGCGTCTTCGATCGTGACAATACGTTCGTCGGCCGGAATGAAGCCCGACAGCAGGTTCAGCAATGTCGTCTTCCCGCTGCCCGTACCGCCCGAAATCAGGACGTTCAGCTTCGATTTGATCAATGCTTCGAGCAGTTGCGCCATCGCAGGCGTAAAGCTCTGGTTGTTCAGCATGTCATTGACGGTAAGCGGATGCACCGAGAAACGCCGGATCGAAACGAGTGGCCCATCAATAGCCGATGGCGGAATAATCGCGTTGACCCGCGAGCCATCAGGCAGACGTGCGTCGACCATTGGCGTCGATTCATCGATGCGCCGGCCAACACGGGACACAATGCGCTCGATGACTTTCATTAAATGCGCGTCGTCGTAGAACGTAATGTCCGTGTGTTCGAGCTTTCCGCGTCGCTCCACATACACGTGTTGCGACGTATTCACCAGAATGTCCGACACGGTCGGATCGTTTAGCAGCGGTTCGAGCGGGCCGAGGCCCAGCATTTCATCCTGCACGTCCTGCACGAGACGCTTGCGCTCGAACTCGTTCATCGGCACCTTGTCTTCGTCGACGATGCGCTCGACGAGTTGTGCCAGTTCGCGTTTCACCTGATCGGGCGTGAGCCGTTGCAGCTTGTCGAGTTCCACCCGTTCGATGATCGTCTGGTGGATGTTCATTTTGAGCTGCTGATACGCCTGGCGCGCCGCTTTCGCATCGCCCGGGGAAGAAGCCGCGCTTGAGGCCGGCGCTTCTGCCACTGCCAGATCGCTCTGCATCAAAAGTTGTTCGCGCAATGACATGCTGCTCTCCGGTTATCGCTCAATGACTGGGTTTGAGTTGCTGCACCGCGCGCTGCTTCGGTGCCAGCAGGCGGCCGAACATGCTCTTCGAAGGGGCCGCCGCTTCCGGCCAAAGAAAAGCAGCAAGAACGCCAAGACTTTTGGTCAGCGAAGACCCTTTCGCGATGGTAAGAAGCGGCACGCCCTGATTAACCGCCTGCAGAGCGCTCTTTTCGTCCCGTGGCAACAGATGGGCAGGTTTGACGCCAAGTGCTTCCTCGATGGCTGCAAGGTCCACCTGCGCACCCTTCTCGTACTGGTTCACGAGCAGATGCATCTTGCTGGCCGAATAACCGAGCGCACCCAGTATGTCGAGCAACCGCCGTCCCGCGTGCAGCTGCGGAATGGTTTGCTGGGCGACCACGCAAATTGACTCGCTCTGGTCCAGCGCATGAAGTGCGAGCGGATTAATCGTCTGTCCGAGGTCGAAGATCACCACGTCGTACTGGTCCCGAACGAGTGCCAGCAGACGTTCGAGATGAGACGCACGCATCTCGGTTGCCTTCACCGGGTCGCCCGCTCCTGCCAGGACGTCGAGGTTGGCGTGCACGTGCGAAACGCACGCATCAAAAAACGCTGCGTCGAGCCGTTCGATCTGGGCAAACAGGTCCGCGATCGTCGAGGCTGGCGTCTTTTCCGTCATGAGCAGACTCGCGTCGCCGAACTGCTGGTCCAGATCGACGAGCAACACGCGCTTGTCGCGTGCGGCAGCGAATGCGTAAGCGAGGTTCGTTGCGATCAGCGTCGTTCCAGCGCCGCCTCTGCCGGAAGCGAATGAGATCACACGGCCTTCCCGCCGCGCGCTGGAAGTCTTTTTTCCTGCGACGTGCTGGAGTTCCTGTGCAAACTCGTTTGCGTCTATCGGCCACGACAGCACATGTCGCACGCCGGCGCGCATCGCGGCCATCAACATGTCGGTCTTGAGGGCCGACGCCACCAGCATGCAGGTCAGATTCGAAGCATGGCCGATTGCTTCCTCGATCGCTGCCAGATCGCCCACTACGAGCGACGTGTCGGCGACGATCAACAGATCGGTCTTTTTGATTCGCTCGGCGTAGCGCGGTAACTGCTTCGCCGCGCCGCGCTCGGAATGCAGCCGGTGCCGGACGTCGCTTGCGGCAAGCAGCGCTTTCACTTCGCGCTCGTGCTCGTCGCTGGACGAAATCAAAAGGATGTCGATCATGTGTATCTCCACTGCTAAGCGAACCTGCTTCGAAAACTAGTTGCTGCTACCTGTGCCGACGCCAATCGTGAATACGTTGGTGGGCGGCGTCGGCGCGGTGAAGGATTTGACGTAGTTCGTCTGCGCCGCTATCGCCGCGCGTCCGTCAATTCCGGCGACCGGATCGTCGTTGGCCGACGCCATCGGGTTAAGTATCTGCATCGTCCGGATCTGCGAGACGGATTCGCCAAAATGCTCGTCCCACGCCGGCGTCGAACTAAGACAACCGCCGAGTGTCGCGCAGGCACCGACGCAAAGCGCAAGGCGAATGGAGGCCTGGATCGTGTTCATGTTCTTCTCCAATAAGTCTGCAAGGCGGACTCTCGTCACTGCGTCGTGCTGATCTGTGTTGCTACCGGAGCTGTTCTGGCAATTGACGTGTCCGGCGGATCAAGTGCACTGGAAGCCAGGGCGGGAGCCGTTGGAGAAGCCGTGTAAGTGGCAGGCCCCGGTTCAAGCGGTCCCGCGCTGGATATCGCTGCAGGCGGTGGTCCGTCCGGCACCTTCGCAGCCGGAGACGGGAGCGGCGTCACGCTGATCTGGGCTGTCTGAACTACATTCACGCGCGGATCTTCGAGCGCGATGGGCTTGCCGCCTGGCGATACGAGATTCGCCGGCGATGCCGCGTCGGGGGCCGGCATCTGACTGGAGGTCGGCGCCACGGGCGGCACCGCCGCAGCACCCGTCACTGGCGGCACTACAACGACAGCACCCGTTGTAGCGGCCGGGTTGGCGCCATTCGAGCCATTCGCACCGTTTGCACCGTTCACAGCAGGCGTCCCCGAAGCAGGCGCGGCCGGGGCAGCAGGCTTTCGTCCTTCCATGTTGCCGGTCGCATAAAGATGCGCTTCGTTGACGTTCGCGAAGCCGTCAGTCGGCAGCGGATACTCACGCGGCAGCGGTTTGGCAAGACGCGGCGTTACGACGAACACCAGTTCCGTTTTGTCCTGCTGGTAATTCGTGCTGCGGAACAGCGCGCCGAGTACGGGCAACTCGCCTACGCCCGGCAAGCCTTTGATCGTGCCGGTCACGTTGTTCTTCAGCAGTCCGCCGATCGCAAAGCTCTGTCCGTCATATACCTGCAACGTGGTCGACGCGCGGCGCGTCGTGATGAGCGGCAGGATCGCCGTGCTGCTCGTCCCGCCCGCCGTCACAGCGACGCCGGTCGGCGACAGCTCGGACACTTCCGGTGCAACCTTAAGGTTGATGCGACCACCTTCGAGCACGGTCGGCGTGAAGGTCAGGCCGACGCCGAACTGCTCTTCCTGCAGCGTGATCGTCGTACCGCCCGTTCCGTTGCTTTGCGGAACCGGAATGAACACCTTTCCGCCGGCGAGGAAACTCGCTTCCTGACCGCTGATCGCCATCAGGTTCGGCTCAGCGAGAACCTTGACGAGTTGATCCGTCTTTTGAGCGTCGATCGCGAGGCTAAGCGGCAGGTTATTCGACTTCATGCCCGCTATCGCGCCCATGCCGCCCGACAGAAAATTCGCGAGCAGGCCAAACGACCAGCTGCCGATGCTGCCCTGAAGATTCGCCTGTGCGCCGAGCTGGTCGATCAGTGTCTTCGACACTTCGGCGACCTTCACTTCGAGCATCACCTGTTGCGGAGCAGCGATCTGAAGCATGTTGATGATGCGTTCGGACTTGTCGCCGCCGGCGGGTGCCGCACCGGCGCCACCCTTTGCGCCCGGAAGTGGCAGCGCTGCGCTCGGGCGCTGCGTATAGGCGCGGGCAAGCTCAACGATGCGCTGAGCTTTGGCGCCGTCCGTTACGACGCCGGTCAGCACAAGCGCGTCACCCGCAGCCTTGATCTGGACGCCGGTCTCCTCAGGCATCAACGATGCGAGCGTCTGCTGCAGCCCGGCCGGATCCGTACCGACAACCACATCGATCACGCTGCACGAGCCACTCTTGCCCTGCACGATCATATTGGTCGTGCCGATGTCGGAGCCGAGCAGATAGAGTGTCTGCGGCGAAACAAGCATCGCCTGCACCACCTGCGGGTTGCCTACCGTACGCTCCCTGACCGGCTCGCGAAGATTGACCATTGTCGATTTACCGAGTGGCACGACAACGGTGCTGTGTTCGCCAACCGGCCCGCTACAGTTCGGTCCCTTCGTGTTTTTCGCGGCAGCAGCATTCGCCTGCGAGTCGTCGGCGCCACCGATGGTGAGACGGATCGGCCCGTTGGCCGCGACCGTGAACGGAGCGGCCAGTGCCGCCGCCTGGCCGGGTGCCTGCATCGCAGGCTGGACGGTGCCGACGGCACTCGCCGCTTCGCGTGTGCTTTCTGCCTCAGCGGACGGCAGCACCCAAAGGAACAGGCCGATGGCGCTCAGCATCGTGGTCAGCACGAAGCGTGACCCGCTCGCCTTCCGTTTCTCCGCGCGTCGATGCGGCGCTTGCGCCGGACACCTTGTTTTCGCGTTCATGGTCCTTCCCCCGTCAGGTGCTGCTATATGTGAACAACTTATGATGTGGCTACTGCCTGCCGGCGATGCCGGTCAGAAACATTCCTGGCCCTTCTCGCTGCCGGTTATCACCCGCACGCAATTGCTGGGCGCATGGGCGGCAACCCGTCGGATGACACGCGGAGCTTCAGGTTCCGATGCCGCCGCAATGACGACCGGTGTGTTGAGTAGCGTGTTTCGCGTCGCGCCGGCGGTGGTCGTCGCCTGCGGATCGACCTGGTTGCGAAGCACCAGCGAAAGCGTGCCGATACTGCGTGCAAGGTCGATTGTCTCGGCCTGATCCGGTGTTACTTCAAGCGTGACGGCGTCGACTACCTTCGGCCTGGTTTCGTCACGCCCGACCTCTTGCGCAACCGCCAGCACGAGGATCTTTTCGAGTACGATCTTTGAAATGTGCTGGTCTCGCGTTGCGTTGGGATCTTTCTGCGTGTTGACGATAATGTCGACGTAGTTGCCCGGCAATGCGAAGCCCGCAACACCGATCACGTCATTTACACGCACTGTGATCGCACGCTTGCCTTCGTTGATCACAGCAGACAGGCCACCGAGCGTGCCGACTGGCGAGAGCTTGGATGCAAGCACAGGCTCGCCGCGCAGCGCGCTTTCTTTCAGTACGCGTCCATCCAGCTTTTGCGGATCGGAGAACGAACCCGGCGGCACACTGGTCGAAGGCCAGTCCACAACCTTCAGGAGATCCGGTGTTACGCGCTGCCCAAGATTGATATCCGACGAAGCGACAACGACGTGTGCGTTGGTGCTGGTCGTCTGCGACACCATCCATCGTGAGCCGAACACCACTGCCGCCAGCCCCGCCGCCGTGGCGATCAACAGCATGAATACAGCGCGCGAGTTCTTCATTTCATTCTCCTGCTACTGGCCGCCGGTGGCAGCCCCTGGGTGAGCTACGTTCTTCAGGCGGTGACCAGTCTGCGCACGACTTCATTTGTGTGAACAGACTTTGATGCGATGCTTTCGTGACCACCTGAACTTGCGAAATAGTTGTTCCATGCGCGATGCAACGTTTCAGGCGTTGCGACCGGCGCTTCTTCCCGATAACTGGCATGGGCCACCACGAGGCCAAGCAGATCGCGCGGATAGCAGGCAAGCAGCGGACGGCGTCCCGGCAGATGGAGGTTGTGCAACAGGTAATCGAATGCGTCTTCGTCTGACTGCACACCGAGTTGCGCGCACTGACTGTCGTAGAGTTCGCGATATTCGTGCTGGTCGAGCGGGCCGACGTACAACTTGCAGCCCAGACGGCGCAGGAACGCTTCGTCGCCAAGTTGCTCGGGCGTGAGGTTGCTGGAAAATGCGAGCCGTACATCGAACGGCAACGAGAAGCGCGCGCCATTCTGCAGTGTGAGTGTTTCGCTGCCACGGCCGAGCGGGATGATCCAGCGGTTGAGCAGATCCTGCGGCGCGACGCGCTGACGTCCGAGGTCGTCGACGATATAGAGACCGTTGTTCGCTTTCATATGGCCCGGCGCCTGATAAAAACCTGTGCCGGCGTCGTAGCGCAACTCCAGCATGTCGAGCGTGAGCTCGCCCCCTGCCATCACGACCGGTCGGCGGCAACGCTGCCAGCGACGATCCGGTAGTGCACTGATGAGACTGTTCTCTTCCATTTCAACCGGCTGATGAATCAACGGATCGAAAATCTGGACAATCGAGCGATCGATCAGTAACGCGTACGGCACATCGATGTGTCCGGGCAGTAGTTTTGCGAGGCATTCCGCGATGTATGTTTTGCCGCCGCCAGCCGGGCCATAGAGCAGAATCGGACGGCCTGAATTCATCGCGCCGCCGACGTCGTCGATCATCGCGTCGCTGAGCTTGATGTCTGCCAGCGCGGCAAGGGCAAACGAACGCGAGATGCGTACGAGGTTGACCGACTGGCTCGCAATTACCCGGGTATAAGCTTCGAGCGATACCGGTGCCGGGCCGACGTAGGCGCATTTGGCGAGATAGCCGATTGCGCGGACGCGGCCTTCTTCAGTCAACTGATACTGGACGTCGAAGTCTGCGGCGCCGCGATGCGTGACTTCGAGCACGCGTTCGCGAATCATGAAGCCGGTGACTTCGTTGAGCACGGGGATGGGCAGCTTGAGGCGCTCCACCAGATGTGCAAGATTGATCTTGCCTTCGACGGCGGCGGCTTTGGCCGTCAGTTCCGCCAGGAAATGCAGGTCAAGCCCGGTCTGCTCGACTGAATGTGGCGCGCGACGGGTTTCGGCTACGCTGCTCGACGCGGATACCGCGGCGTCGGCGTGTTCACGACGCACAGAGATCTCACGGGACGCAATATCGCCCCAGTCCAGCGCTTTATTCATCGTGCTTCCCCGTTTATGGCCTGCATTCATGAAGGCTCATTTCTTTCTGTCGGGCTTAACCCACCCATTTTGTGGATGTGGCCCCTCAGCTAACCTGCGCCTCTCTGCGGAGACGCGGTGTTTCAATCCGGTCCGGCTGCTTTACTGCATGTTCTCTCTACTGCGCTTTGACTTCCGCAGGTCAGGCGGTGGTCAGCAGTACGCCTATCGTGCTGATTGCGATCACTACGCCATACGGCAATCTGCCCACTGAATGCTCGCGAAGGTTTTTTCCGTGTTGCGTTGCTGCTTTGATGCCGCCAGGTAATACGACGATCATCGAGAGCGTGTTCGACAGGCCTTCCTTCATGCGCCGCCGTTTCAGAAGGGTTGCCAGTGCCCAGATTGCACCTAATACGCATGCGATTAATCCTGCATATACGGCTACCACCGCGCCACAGAACGCTCCAACCGCCGCCATCAGTTTCACGTCACCAGCGCCGACTGCGCGTATGGCGTAACCTGGCAGGAAGAACAGACCACCGACGAGGCAACCGAAGAGCCATGTATGCGTACCCTCCGCCAGTCCGTGGACAGTCCACTGCATCGGCAGAGATACGATCAAAGCGATCGCCACCAACCAGTTTGGAATCCGCCTCGTATTCCAGTCCCAAACGGCAGCCGTGATCACGAGTGCGAGAACACACGGCCCAATCGGAAAGGCAACTTCGTTCATCGAATACTCCGTGTTTGGAACGGTGCGCGTTAGATCGTCGGACGGTTTGCCGCCCTGCCCCTCAAATACGCTGAGAAGCAGAGCAGGCAAATCGTCACGCGTTACTGCGCCGCCTTGCCGGAGTTGGTGTCGACCGTGTTCAAGGCCGTTTTAAGGGTATTGAAGATATTGCTGAGACTCGTGCCCATAGCAGTCGCCCCGGCAATAATCATCACCGAGATCAACCCTGCCAGCAGGCCATATTCAATAGCCGCTGCACCTTCTTCATCACGCAGAAATTGTTGGATCGTGCTCTTCATGCTAACCCCCGTAAGAGAAAAGTCGACTACTCGACGGTCCACATCCTTCAAGGGAAGGTGCGGAATCAAAACGCCCGGTATGGGCGAAACGCTGGCCTAACCTCGCCGCTTCGACATCGCTTGCAACTGACGTATGAAGTGAACTCCATTCGTTCGCATTGCTCATCGTGTCATTGCGATCTGGCTTTGCCGCTCTTCTGCATCAACTCGAGGCGTCCTGCCGCTTGCGATGCTAAAGTTCCCTGTCGCGTTCGCAAGATCGGGTCTCCTCCTTGCGGTCGCGGCGAATCCGTTTGCAGGTCTATACGCAACGGGTGTGCCATGCACTCGCAAAGCCTTATGTATCCTGGAGATGGCCAAAATCCGGCGCGTTTTGAAGGGCAGGCAAACACGGCATCGTTGCGAGTCCGTTACATGGTTTCGGGTTCACGCGAGCGTCGAAGGCGACACATCACCGTCTAAACAGGATCGAGCGGGGCAGACTCATAGCAAGGACTGGCGCGGCTCTCCAGCCAGTTTGAACAGTGTCGAACGCGCGCCGCAGGCAAATGCTTCCTCGCCCGCCAGGCTTGAAAAAGCTGTCGCAAAGTTGAGATCGACACGGAGGTTCGAATGAACCACGCATTCAATTTCGAAACATGGACGTGCCCGATCCGGCTTATATGATTCGACGATCAAGCGCTCGCCGAATCATTCCGACCTACCTTCGGCGCCACGCTACGAGCCGCATGCAGACTCGCTCTGCGCCACGTCAGCCCATCCGGAAGGCAACGGCGCAACCCACCATGAGCACCACGCCCCCGCACGGGATTCCATCTCACCCGCGCCACATGTAGCAGTGTTGCAACGCGACCATGGGCGACACTGAAGTTTCCGGACGCACGTGCTGATTCATACGGTCAGGGTTAGCCATGATTTTTCAAATTAGGCCTTTCCTGAAGGCACAAATCGAATCAGTTAGTGACGCTTAAAAACCACATCGCCACCACCCAATTGCCCCGAAAAATACTTGAGGGGCATTTATTTCTATGGCAATTCAAGATTGTTTGATCTATGTTCACTGTCATGCGCCAAACATAGAGCGCATAAAAAAGCCAGTAGAAGAGCAGGCCAGCGTATTACGGGGGTATCAAGATGACGTTTAACCGTCCGCACAGGCGCACGTTTCGCTGCGCCATCCAGTTTCAGCGTGCTCACATCGCACGCCTATTTGTCTGAACAAATAAACTGCGCGCCGCGTCACCACGCTGCGCGAACACGTCGATCAAACTGTGAAATCGGAATCTGCCGACTGTAGACCAGCAGTCTTAAAGCAATTTCGATGTGATTCAAGCGCCAAACCGGAAGCCGTTACCCGGGGCGCTCGAATCCAGGACCGGGGGCATCATGGATACGATCTGCACGTCAGACGTCGCATCGCGCGTTGCGCTGTGCGTTTTACCTTCAGGCGACGAACGCATTGTCCGCTTCCTTGAAGAGGCAGGATGGCACGTTGCCTATACAACTTCCGTTGCCGAAGCCGAGCATATTCTCGATTGCTCCGAGATCTCGGTTGGCCTCGTGGAAGTGCCGAGAGACTGCACCTCCCAGCATCTGCGTGCGCTCGAATCCTGTCTGGAGCGTACGCATACAACCTGGATTGCGGCGGTCTGGCCGGGCCAGACGGACGACGAATCGCTGCGCCGGTTCATCCTCGACTACTGTTTCGACTTTGTCACGATGCCCTGCGTCGACGAGCGCCTGACGTTCGCGCTGGGTCACGCTCACGGGTTGTCGTCGCTGCGCTCGCGCGCGGCCATGCCGCAGCAGCTGACGCTCGGGCGCCATGAAATGATCGGCCAGTGCGATGCGATGCTGCAGCTTTATAGAGGCATCGACAAATGCGCGCAGAACGATGCGCCGGTCTTCATCGCGGGCGCCTCGGGAACCGGCAAGGAACTGACCGCACGTGCCATTCACGAACGGTCGACCCGCGCGGAGAGCGAATACGTCGCGATCAATTGCGCGGCCGTGCCGCCAACCCTCCTCCAGTCCGAACTGTTCGGCCATGAGCGCGGCGCGTTTACCGGCGCGGCGCAACGCAAGATCGGCCGCATCGAAGCAGCCCACGGGGGCACGCTCTTTCTGGACGAAATCGGCGACATGCCGATCGAATGCCAGGCCGTTCTGCTGCGCTTCCTGCAGGAAGGCACGATTGAACGTCTCGGCGGCACGGGCTCGATCAAGGTCGACGTGCGCGTGATTTCCGCCACCCACGTGAATCTGGAAGCCGCTGTGGAAGCGGGCCGGTTCCGCGCCGACCTGTACCATCGTTTGTGTGTGCTGAAACTCAGCGAGCCGCCGCTTTGCGAGCGCGGCGAAGACGTCAAGCTGCTCGCCAGCTACGCCCTCGACATGTTCCGCCGCGACAATTCGCGCAAGCTGCGCGGCTTCACATCGGACGCGATCACGGCAATGTGCAGCTATACATGGCCGGGCAACGTACGCGAACTGTTCAACTGCGTCCGACGCGCCGTGGTGATGGCGGAAGGCCGTTTCATCACGGCGGCGGATCTGGGCCTGCCCGTCGATCCGGAAAATGCGCGGCGCACCCTGTCGGAGATTCGCGCGGAAGCGGAACGCGCCGCTGTCCAGCAGGCACTGCGCAGACACGGCTACAACCTGTCCGGGGCGGCCGAAGAACTGGGTGTCTCGCGCGCCACGCTCTACCGGTTGATGAACGCGGTCGGCCTGCGACCGGAACCCGGACAGATGCGCATGCTTCGCGCGTCGAACGCGTCTAACTTGACGGACAAGGCAGCCGAAATCACGGACCGCAAGGTCGCGGCCACCCAGGCGGCTTGAGCGGCCAACTGCGCAATCCTCACTGCTTAACTGCTTAAGCGGCTGGCTTTGCGCCGTCCATTTCGATGCGCAGCCGCTTACCCGCCTCCCGCAAGACCGTTGCAACGCCGGGATCGAACGTCCAGTGGCCGGCTGCATCGACGATCTGAAACGTCGCGCCCGGCCACGCGTCGGCCAGGGCCTGGGCCTGATCGGCGGGACACACCATGTCGAAGCGGCCATGCACGATCTGGCACGGCAGGTGCGCAAAGCGCGGCACGGCGGGAAGCAGCGCAGGCGGCGGCAGTTCGTCGGCCATATAGTGGCGCTCGAGCAGCGCCATCGCGATCGCCGCGCGCGACGATTCTTCTTCCGTGCGTGCGTCGCTCTCGTCCTCCTGTTTTTCGTGATTCACGCGCGATAACGTCGACTCATAGTCACGCCACGCGCGCGCAAGCGCGGTACTGGTCGCATCGAAACGCGAAAGCGGCGCGCCACTGAATTCGAGCACCTCGCGTGCACTTGCAGGCCTGCGGCCAGCGGCCTGTTCGATTGCGTCGAGAAAACGCGCGTGCACGTCGGGATAGACGCGCCGGACGCCCCACAGGAACCAGTCGGTATCTTCGCTGCGCGCGAGGTAGATGCCGCGCAGCAGAAAGCCCAGGCAGCGCGATGGATGCGCCGCACCGTACGCGAGCCCGAGCGTCGTGCCCCACGATCCGCCAAATACCGCCCATTGCGCGATGCCCAGATGCTCGCGCAACGCTTCGATGTCGCCGACGAGATCTGCAAGGCCGTTGTTTCGCAACTCGCCAAACGGCGTCGACCTGCCGCAGCCGCGTTGATCGAAGAGAACGATGCGCCACTTCTGCGCGTCGAGCAGATCGGCCCACTGCGGATTCATCGCGCCGCCGGGTCCGCCGTGCAGGATCACGATGGCGGGTGCCTGTGCGTTCCCCTGGGTGCGCCAATAGATCGTATGTCCATCACCGACGTCGAGCATGCCGTCTTCAAAGCGTTCTTGCGTTTCCATTATTTGACGCGATTCCCGTTTTAAATAGCGTTTAACAGTTGCAGATTAATCCATTTCATACGCAACCGCTTTGCACCTTCAGGCTACTGTATTAATGTTGCCTTGATCCGGCGACGCCTGTCGCTAGCGCTGGTCTCTCGTGAATGGAGAAAACATCGTGATCGATCATCTTTCGGTTGGAATCGCCAATCTGGATAGAACCCGCACGTTCTACGATGCGGTAATGGGCGCGCTCGGCTACGCACGTCTGCGCGATGTCGAGGACGCCGTCGCTTACGGACGCGACGAGCCCGTCCTGTGGCTGGTCCTCGCGCCACACCCCGTGCAGCCGGATCCGGAATCGGGTCTGCATCTCTGCTTCAAGGCTGACGATCGCGCATCGATCGACGCTTTCCATCGCGCTGCGCTCGCCGCGGGCGGGACGGATAACGGGCCGCCAGGGCTGCGTCCGCAGTACAGCGCGAATTACTATGCAGCGTTCGCCATCGATCCGGACGGCTATCGCGTCGAGGCGGTGTGCTATATATAACGGTCGACAGGCTGCGGGTCTGAACGGGTTCAGGCGCATGTAGCGCAGCCGCCTCATCACAAGACAAACAAAAATTCTGGTTCTGGAGCATTCATGGCGGGTGCAGGTCTCTTTCTCACTGCGGCGGGCGTCGGGCTCGCGGTCGCAGCGCCCGTTGGTCCGATGGGCATGTTGTGCATCCGTCGCACGTTGACTGAAGGGCCGCGCGCCGGCCTTGCGATCGGCTTCGGGATCGCGAGCGGCGATGCACTGTATGGTCTCGTCGCCGCATTGGGCATGGTCAGCATTTCGCAGTTCATGCTCGCGTATGACCGGCCGCTGCATTTCGTCGCCGGGCTCTTCCTGCTCTACATCGGCGTACGCACGTTGATGCAGAAACCCGCTGCGGAAAACGCCAGTTCAACCGAAGCGCCCTCTGCCGGCGCCGCGCGCGCCTACGCAAGTTCGCTGCTCCTCACCCTGACCAACCCGCAGACGATCATCATGTTCGCCGCGCTCTTCGCGACACTTGCGCCACGTGGACCGTTTTCGACAAGCGTTGCGCTGACAACTGTTTCCGGCGTGTTCTGTGGATCGATTGCATGGTGGTGTTTTCTCGTCACAGCAGTTTCGGGCGCGCGCCACGCGCTCGGCACGCGGATGCGCCAGCTGATCGACCGCATGGCAGGTCTCGCGCTTGCCGCGTTCGGCGTGGCCGAAATCCGTCGCGCGGTGTAAGCCGCGCCGCCGTCAGGGCAGCGCCGGCGTGAACGCAAACTTCTCGACGCTGGGGCCTTTCGTCACGACGGCCACACTCTCGGGGATTTCCTGCCACACGCCGGGCAGATCGACGAGCGGCTCCGACAGAACAAGATACGCATCGTCGCCGGCCATCTTGATGCGGTCGTCTTCGGGATACAACTCCCGCAGATGGCGAAATGACGTACTGTGAAAGAGCGAGCGCGACTGTCTCTCGCTCGAGTAACGAACGGCCACGATCTGCTCGCCATCGGTCGCGCACACGGTCATGTTCAACGGATGCTCGACGCCATGCCGTCGCCCTGCCTCCTCCACGACCGCCACCATCCGCTCAAGTGCCGTAACGGGCGCCAGTTCCAGCCCGAACGTGAGCGCCAGATAGAACATCACCTCCGAATCGGTCGACCCTTCCACTGAAGCAAAGAGATCGGGATCGATCGCCATCATCAGGTCGCGCCTGACACTCGGATAATTGCGGATCAGTCCGTTGTGCATGAAGAGCCAGCGCCCATAGCGAAACGGATGACAGTTGGTTTCCTGCGCGGGCGTATCGGTGGCCGCGCGGATGTGCGCAACGAAGAGCGGCGCTCTGACCGCGCGCGCCGCCTCTCGCAGGTTGCGGTCGCTCCACGCGGGCTGCACGCATCGATAGCGAAACGGAATGTCGGTCGGCGTGCCGTACCAGCCGACGCCAAAACCGTCGCCGTTGGTGGTCGTATGCCCCATGCGTGAATGCAGGCTCTGGTCGATCAGCGAATGCTCGGCGCGAAACAGCACCGTCTCGAGCTGGATGGGGTTACCCGTATAGGCAAGCCAGCGGCACATGATCCACCTCCTGTGATACTGCGCATCGACACGCTCAGGGCATCTGCAATGCCTACGGCGCTACGCGCAGCTGGGCTATCGGAGTCAGGAATTCGCCGAGACCCGTCAATATGATCTGCACGCCGATGCACAGCAGCAGAAACGAAGAAACGCGCATCGCAACCTTGGTTCCGTCAATGCCCAGGTAGCGGGCAAAGAGCGTGGCGCGGCTATACGTCAGGTAGATCGCGATGCCGATCAGGGCCGTGATCGCAATCGAAGCAACCGCGGACAAAACAAAATCAGTGAGCTTGTGGGTGCGGTTCGCCGTCAGCGCAATCGCCGTGGCAAGCGAGCCGGGACCCGTGGTGAGCGGCATCGTCAGCGGAAAGAACGCCTTCGACATGGCATTGTCGCCATCCACATTGCGCACCGCTGCAGCACCGGGCCGCACGTCCGGCGCGTTAAGCATCTGCCAGCCGCTGACGGCCACCGCGAGGCCGCCGCCTATGCGCAAAGCCTGGATAGAGATGCCGAAAAAATGAAGCACCGGCGTGCCGAGAAAAAACGCGACGAGAAGAACGATGCTGGCATTGATGGCGACCTTCTTGGCGAGCACCGCGCGCTCTTCGTTAGTGAGCGATTCAGTGCGGTCCAGAAACACAAATGCGACGCCGATCGGATTGATGATGCTGATCAATCCGGTAAAGCCAAACAGGATGTCCGAGATCAGGCTCTCTACCATGGGTGCGCTTCGCATCGAAGGGCTAACCCAACGTCCGCATCGCCAACGTTGGGCAGCGTATTGTTATGTGAATGGCCGCAACCAGAATCAGGTCATACCTGCAGGCGGGCATGACAGTGTAACGGCGTCTCTTCAAACGATGATACCGGAGCACAGGCAGGAATGGCCGCATGCGGTGTGCTGCCTGAAGAGTACTCCGCGACGCCCGGTTCTTACAACTGCCCTTCAGTTTTTTTGAAGGCCTTTACGGCGAGGACAGACCAGGCATACAGTCCCTGCGACAACATACAGAATCCACCAGACGTATCTACCGCGTTGAGGAGCTGTCCTATGCTGTTTCGCCTGCTGGCCGCCCTGCCGTTCATCGGTATCCTGCTTGGAATTCCCTTCGTCAACCGCGTCGAGCCGCTCGTGCTAGGCATGCCGTTCGTGCTTGCGTGGATTGTATTCTGGGTCGTCGCCGGTGCCGTGATCATGGGAATCATTTATCGCTTCGATCCGGTCAACCGCGAGGTCACTGACGATACCGCGGAGGTGCATTCATGAGCAGCGCACTGATCCTGATTGCGGCCGTCACGCTTGTCGCGCTGTATCTGGGCGTGCGCGCGCGCCGCGGGCACGACATGAACCTCGAGCAATGGACCGTAGGCGGCCGCAGCTTCGGCACCGCATTCGTGTTCCTGCTCATGGCGGGCGAAATCTATACGACGTTCACGTTCCTTGGCGGCAGCGGTTTTGCGTACGGCAAAGGTGCGCCCGTCTATTACATCCTTGCCTACGGCACGCTCGCGTACATCCTGTCGTACTGGCTTTTGCCGCCCATCTGGCGCTATGCCAAAGCGCAACGCCTCGTTTCGCAGTCGCACTTCTTTGCCCGCAAATACGACAGCCCGGCGCTTGGCGTGCTCGTGGCGCTGGTCGGCGTTGCAGCGTTGATTCCGTATCTGGTGCTTCAGCTGAAGGGACTGGGCATCATTGTCGCGACCGCATCGTATGGCGCAATTTCGTCGACGGCGGCGATCTGGATTGGCGCCGTGGTCGTGACGGCTTATGTGATGGTGTCGGGCGTTCGCGGCTCGGCATGGAACTCGGTCGTGAAAGACGTGCTGATTCTCGCGATCGTGCTGTTTCTCGGCATCTATCTGCCGATTCATCATTACGGCGGACTGAGTGAGATGTTCCACACGATCGATGCCGCGCGGCCCGGGTTCCTGACCTTCCCGGCCAAAGGGTCGAGCGTGACGTGGTTCCAGTCCACTGTTCTCCTGACGGCGCTCGGCTTTTTCATGTGGCCGCACACGTTCGGCTCGATCTATACCGCGCGCGACGAGCGGATCTTCCGGCGTAACGCCATGGTTCTGCCGCTCTACCAGCTGATCCTGCTGTTCGTGTTCTTTGTTGGCTTTGCCGCCGTGCTGAAAGTGCCGGGCCTCAAGGGCGGCGATATCGACCTGTCGCTGTTCCGCCTGTCGATCCAGACCTTCGACCCGTGGTTTGTCGGCGTGATTGGCGCGGCCGGTGTCCTGACGGCGCTCGTGCCGGGCTCGATGATCCTCACAAGCGCATCGACGCTGCTCGCCAACGACGTCTATCGTGGTGCACTGCAGCGAAACGCTTCCGATGCAAAGGTCGGCAAGCTGGCGCGCCTGCTCGTGCCGGCGGTTGCGCTCGTCGCAGTCGGCTTTACGCTGCATGGCGGCGATACAATCGTTGCGCTGCTGCTGATGGGTTACAGCTTCGTCACGCAGCTGTTCCCCGCGCTGCTGTGCAGTCTTGCAAAGCGCAACCGCGCGACGAAACAGGGCGCGTTTTGCGGGATTCTGGCGGGCGTCTTCGTGGTTGCACTCACAACGACCCTGCATCTGAGCGTTGCGCAGTTATTCCCGTACCTGCCCGACAGCCTGAAGGACGTCAATATCGGCTTCCTCGCGCTGGCCGTGAACGTGATCGTCTTTGCGATCGTGAGCGCGATGACACAACCGCATGCTTCGACTGAACCGTCGCACGCGCGTCAGCATTAACGGCGCGTCACCGGCTGACTGCGGCTTCCTGTTCTGACAAGGAAGCCGCAGGCGCGATCATTCGACCGGCCGCGCTGCCTTCGCGTAAAGCGACGAATCGCTGAACCCCTCTGCATCCAGCACGCGCCCGACAAGAATCAGCGCGGTCCGCTCGATCTGCGTGCCCTGCACTTTCCCGCAGATATCACCCAGCGTGCCGACAACGCGTTCCTCATCGGGCCAGCTCGCCCGATAAACAACCGCTACCGGACAATCCGCGCCGTAGTGCGGCACCAGTTCATCGACGATGCTCGCGAGATGCCGCACGCCAAGGTGTATCGCCATCGTCGCCCGATGTCGCGCGAGATCGCCGAGCGCCTCGCCTTCCGGCATGCTGGTCTTGCGCGCATAGCGCGTCAGGATCAGCGTCTGCGATACATCGGGCAACGTAAGCTCGACGCCAAGCGTCGCCGCGCACGCAGCCGTCGCCGTCACGCCAGGCACGATCTCAAAGGGAATATCCAGCGCGCGTAACCGGCGGATCTGTTCACCGATCGCGCCAAAGAGCGAAGGATCGCCGGAGTGCACGCGGGCGACGTCCTGTCCTTTTGCGTGTGCTTCTGCGAGCAGCGCGATGATTTCGTCGAGATTCAGGTCCGCCGTATTCACGACGCGTTCAGCAACGTTGCCGGCGAGCACCGCCGGGGGAACCAGCGAACCCGCATACAGGATCACCGGGCAGCGATGCACGAGCTTTTGTCCCTTCACGGTGATGAGTTCAGGATCGCCCGGCCCGGCGCCAATAAAGAATACGGTCATCTACGACTCCCCATTTCATTTGCACGAAAGACGCTGATGCGTCTTTCGCTAAAGCAGTTCTTTTAGCGCGGCCAGCAGTTGCACAGGCGAGTCGAATTCGCGATCGACACGGCCGGGCACCGGACGACGCACCATGACAACCGGCAAGCCAAGCTCGCGCGCTACATCGAGTTTCGCCTCTGTCGCCTTGCCGCCGCTGTTCTTGCTGATCACCACGTCGATCCGGTGTTCGCCAAAGAGCGCGCGTTCACCCTCGACGCTAAACGGCCCGCGTGCGTCCATCACCCGTGAGCGGTCAGTACCGGGTTGCGCGTCGAGGCATCGCACGATCCAGAACTGGTGCATCGGAATCTCGTGCAAATGCGCAAGTGGTTCGCGCCCAAGCGTAAAGAGCGGCCGCGAAAACGGCGTCAACGCTTCCACGATGCCGGCCCAGCCATCGACCATGCGCCAGTCGTCGCCAGCCTGGGGCTGCCACGGTGCGCGGCGCATGGCCCAGCACGGCACGCCAGCTGCGCGGCTCGCCGTCGCCGCGTTCGCGCTGATCTGCACCGCGTAAGGGTGCGTGGCATCGACCAGCAGCCCGATTTTCTCGTCACGCACATAGCGCGCGAGCCCTTCAGCGCCCCCAAAGCCGCCGACGCGCACCGCGCACGCAAGGTCTGCCGGCACCTTGCCGAGCCCGGCGAGACTATAGACATCGTGCGGGCCCAATTGCCGCGCAATCTGCATCGCGTCGCCCGTTCCGCCCAGAAGCAGGACGCGCGTCATTGCGCGACGCCCACGATATGCCCCTGCCGGTCGATCGCAAACATCTCGACCGTCACTTCCACCGGCACGATATCGCGGGCGACGCGCAACGCGTGGGCGCAGACGATATCGCCAAGCGGCACGCCGCGATCGCGCGCAATTGCGAGTGCCTGCTGGCTGGTATTCGACGCACGTATCGCCTGAAGCAGACTGACATCGGCGCCATGCTCCGCGGCCCAACTGGCAAGTTGCTCGAGGTCGATGCTCGAATTGCGGCTGTGCAGATCGAGATGGCCCGCGGCGAGTTTGCTCAGCTTGCCGAATCCGCCGCACACGCTTAGACGGTCAACCGGCGCGCGGCGTAAATGCTTGAACACCGCACCCACGAAATCGCCCATCTCGATCAGCGCGATGTCCGGCAGGCCGTAGTGCGCGCGCATTGCGTCTTCGCTCGCGTTGCCTGTGCACGCGGCGATATGTCGATAGCCGTTCGCGCGGGCCACGTCGATGCCCTGATGAATCGACGCGATATACGCGGAACACGAAAACGGCCGGACGATACCGGTCGTCCCCAGAATCGACAAACCGCCGACGATACCCAGCCGCGGGTTCATCGTCTTGAGTGCCAACGCTTCACCGCCTTCGACGCCAACCGTCACGTCAAAACCGCCCGCATAGCCCTGTTCCGCAGCGAGATCGGTGAGATGCTGCGTCATCATCTGGCGCGGGACGGGATTGATCGCCGGTTCGCCGACTGCAAGCGTCAGCCCGGCACGCGTGACGGTGCCCACGCCCGGGCCCGCAAAGAAGCGCACGCCGGGTTGCGCACTCAACCGGACGCGCGCGAACACCACTGCGCCATGCGTCACATCGGGATCGTCGCCGGCGTCCTTGATCGTGCCGGCTTCCGCGCCGCCATCGTCCGTCAGACGGCAAAACACGAGCGGCATCGGCACATGCTGCCCCTTCGGCAATACGATTTCCGCGACGTCGCCCGCTATACCCGCGAGCAGCAGACGCGCCGCGGCAAGCGAAGTCGCCGTCGCGCAACTGCCGGTCGTGTAGCCGCTACGCAGCGGCGCGGGTTGTTCAGGTGTTTCGTCGCGCATTACGGTTTGCGGCTTTCGAGTAGCGTGATCGGCAGCGCCTGGCGCCAGGTGTCGAAGCCGCCGAGCGGCTGTGCCTGCGCGACGCTCACGCGCGTCAGCGTGCCGCCATGCTGCTCGCGCCACGCAATGAGCGCCGCTTCGCTCTGCACAGTGACGGCGTTTGCGACGAGCCTGCCGCCGCTGCGTAATTGCGCCCAGCAGGTGTCGAGCACGCCTGGCGCGGTCACCCCGCCACCGATAAAAATCGCATCGGGCGTGGCCAGTCCTTCAAGCGCGTCAGGCGCGTTGCCCGCCACGATCTGCAATCCCGGCGCGCCGAGCGCATCACGGTTGTGCTCGATGAAACGCTGACGCCCAGCATGTGCCTCGATGGCGATCGCGCGACAGGATGGATGCGCGCGCATCCATTCGATGCCGATCGACCCGCAACCCGCACCCACGTCCCAGAGCAATTCGCCGGGTTCAGGTGCAAGCCGCGCGAGCGTGATGGCGCGCACGTCGCGCTTCGTCAACTGGCCGTCGTGCTGCCAGACTTCGTCGGCGAGCCCGGGCGTGAGCGGCAACGCCAGGGCTCTCTCGCCTGCACGGCATTCGATTGCGACCAGATTGAGCGCGGCGACTTCATCCTGATTCCACGCATCGGCGCGCACATCGATCCGGCGCTCAGACGCGCCGCCAAGATGTTCAAGCACGATCATCCGGCTCGGACCGAAGCCACGTTCGTTTAGCAGCGCGGCAATTGCGCCTGGCGTGCAGCCATCGCTGCACAGTACAAAAATCCGCGAACCGCGATGCAGACAACCGTTGAGCGCGGCCAGCGGCCTTCCGACAAGCGATAGCGTCGCGACATCCTGCAACGGCCAGCCAAGCCGCGCTGCGGCAAGCGAAAGCGATGAAGGCGCGGGCAGCACGCGCATTTCGTCGGCGGTTAGCTGACGGGCGAGCGTTGCGCCGACGCCGAACAGCATCGGATCGCCGCTCGCCAGCACGCAGACCGAAGCGTGATTGCCGCGATGCGCAAGCACCGGTGCCACGTCGAATGGACGCGGCCACGGTTCCCGGCGCGCACGCAGGCGCGGCGGCAGCATCGCGAGATGGCGCTCCCCGCCAAAGACCACCGATGCGTCCAGCAGCGCGCGGCGTGCCGGTCTTCCGAGACCGGCAAAACCGTCGTCGCCCATTCCCACCACGGTCAGCCATGCCGGCATGCGCCCATCCCCATTCGTGTTTCCTCTTTCCTGGCAAGTTTGCGGCGCGCCAGGTAAGGCCGCAGCGTACTTGCGCTGTTCGAAAAAAGGCATAATACAGCCTCGCCGGTGCCCCTCGGGGCCTAAGAGGGAACACAGACCCACTGTGGCTGCCCCCGCAACTGTACGCAGCGAGTTCACGCTTCACCTGTGCCACTGGTTCGACCGGGAAGGCCGGCGCGGACCACGACCTGCGAGCCAGGAGACCTGCCAGCGAGACCAGTTCGTGCCAGCCAACATCGGGCGGGGTGTACCGATGCCGCAGCATTTCCTCCATGACGAGGTGCTCGGGCCGTCGCGCGGCGCACAACCCGGTGACCCCTTGAACCACGTTACGTCTGCCTTCGCTCCCGTTGCTTCGCTTCGCCCTTCGGCCTGCCCGGGGCTGTGGCGCATCGTGCAGGCGCGCGACGGCGGCCTCTGCAGGATCAAGCTGCCCTGCGGCGAACTGCGTGCGGATCAGGCGTTTGCTATCGCGGATGTAGCAACGCGTTACGCGTCCGGCGTCATCGAAGTGACGAACCGCGCGAACCTGCAACTGCGCGGCGTGCGCATCGGCGAGGAAGAGGTGCTGATCACCCGGCTGCTGGATGCCGGGATAGGGCCGCAATCCCTACCCGACGGTCGCGAAACAGATCCGGTCGCACGCGACGATATTCGCAACCTGATGGTGAGCCCGCTTGCAGGTCGCGATCCGCATGCGATTTTCGACGTCACCTCGCTTGCCTCGCAAATTCTTTCGCTGTTGCAGAGCGAACCGCGATTCACGGCGCTTTCCCCCAAATTCGCATTGATGCTCGACGGCGGCGAGCGCGTTGCCATGCTCGATCACCCACACGATATCTGGCTTGCTGCAGTGCGGGATCGCGACGATGTGCGGTTTGCCTTTGGTCTCGCGGGATGTCCACCGCTTTCACCTGCATCGCAACCTGGAATCATCGGGAGTGTTCTGCCGGAGCAGCTGCCCGCGCTCGTCGCCGCGCTGCTGCACGCGTTCCTCGATCTCGCAGCACCAGACGATTCGCGCATGCGCGATGTGCTTGCCCTTCACGGCCTCAAAGCCTTCATGGAACGGGCGCAGGCGCGAGTCAATTTCACTCTGGCGAGCAACCTCCGTTTTGACAGTTGGCGCCGTTCGCCGGCGCAGGCGTCACTTCGACTCGGGTTGCATCCACAAAACAGCGAAGATCGCTCATACATTGGCGGGCACCCGGCGTTTGGCCGTCTCGACGCCACCACACTGGAAGCGCTTGCCCAGCTTGCCATCGACACAGGTAGCTCGATACTTCGCATGACGCCATGGCAAGGCGTCATCGTTCCAGACATCCCCACTGGCAACGCACCGCAGGCACTAAAACGACTTGAGTCGATTGGACTCGTCACTGACAGCGCAAATCCCCTTGCACACGTCATCGCCTGCACCGGTTCCCAAGGCTGCGCAAAAGGTATGGCCGACACGAAAGCCGACGCCCTCCTTCTCGCGCGCCGTTTGCCTACCGGTGTGGATGTTCATTTCAGCGGTTGCCAGCGCTCGTGCGCGGCGGCGCATTGCGTGCCCTGGACGCTGCTTGCCGTAGCGCCCGCCCGCTATGACCTTTATCGACGCGACGGCACGCCAGGTTTTGGCGCACCTGTCGCGCGCAATCTGACGATCGATCAGGCCGCCGATATGCTCGAACGCCTGACCCGGAGTTCACCTGATGCTTGACTACATTCGCGACGGTCGCGAGATCTACCGCAGGTCTTTCGCCACGATCCGCGCCGAGGCCGATCTGCGACACATTCCCGCCGACCTCGAAAAGCTGGCCGTGCGCGTGATTCACGCGTGCGGCATGGTCGACGTCGTCGACGATCTGCAGTTTTCCGCGGGCGCCGGCGCCGCCGGACGCGCGGCGCTGCTGCGCGGCGCACCGATACTCTGCGACGCGCGCATGGTCGCCGAAGGCATCACGCGTGCGCGTCTGCCCGCCGACAACCCCGTCATCTGCACGCTGGGCGATCCAGGCGTCGCGCCGATGGCGCTCACGTTGCACAACACGCGCTCGGCCGCCGCGCTCGAATTGTGGCGACCGCACATCGAAGGCAGCGTTGTCGTGATCGGCAACGCGCCGACGGCCCTCTTCTATCTGCTCGAAATGCTCGATGCCGGGGCGCCAAAGCCCGCATTGATCCTCGGTTTTCCAGTGGGTTTCGTCGGCGCGATGGAGTCGAAGGCGATGCTCGCGGAGAACAGCCGCGGCGTACCGTTCGTGATCGTCGCCGGTCGGCGCGGCGGTAGCGCCATGGCCGCCGCAGCCGTCAACGCGCTCGCTTCGGAGGAAGAGTAAATGACGGTGCGTGGACGTCTTTTTGGGCTCGGCGTCGGACCCGGCGACCCTGAGCTGATCACGCTAAAGGCGGTACGTCTGCTCAAGGCCGCGCCCGTCGTCGCGTACTTCGTGGCGAAAGGCAAAAAGGGCAACGCGTTCGGCATCATCGAAACGCATCTGGACGAAGCGCAGGAGCGCCTGCCGCTCGTCTACCCGGTGACGACCGAAACGCTGGCGCCCCCGCTTTCGTATGAAACCGTGATCGCCGACTTCTACGACACCGCGGCCGAAATCATCGCCGGGCATCTCGATGCGGGCCGCGACGTCGCCGTGATCTGCGAGGGCGATCCGTTTTTCTATGGCTCGTACATGTATCTGCACGACCGGCTGGCGTCCCGCTTCGAAGCCGAAGTCGTGCCTGGCGTCTGCTCGATGCTGGGCGGCACGGCGACACTCGGCGTGCCGCTCGTCTATCGCAACCAGACGCTCTCCGTGCTGTCGGGCGTGCTCTCCGAGCACGAACTGAAACGACGCCTCGCGGACGCGGACGCCGCCGTCGTGATGAAACTCGGCCGCAATTTCGACAAGGTGCGGCGCGTGCTGTGCGAACTGGGCCTTGAACAGCGCGCGCTTTACGTCGAGCGTGCCACGATGACGAACCAGCGGATCGTGCCGCTTGCCGAAGTCGATCCAATGGCGTCGCCCTATTTCTCGCTGCTCGTCGTACCGGGTGAAAAATGGCGCGGATGAATGCAATCGCGCCTGCCATCGTGATTCTCGGTGCGGGCGCACTCGACACCGCGCGGCGCATCCAGGCGCGCTATCCGGGCGCACAGGTCCACGGGCTTTCGGGACGTGTCGATGCGGATGTCGCGTATACCGAACTCAACGCCCATCTGCGCGACCTGTACAGGCGCGGCACGCCACTCGTTGCGCTGTGCGCCGCGGGCATCGTGATTCGCTGCCTCGCGCCGCTGCTGGCTGACAAGGGCACGGAGCCGCCCGTGCTGGCCGTGGCCGAAGATGGCAGCGCGGTCGTTCCGCTGCTCGGCGGACTCGCGGGCGTGAACCGCATGGCCCGCGAAATCGCCGATGCACTCGATGTCACGCCCGCCATTACGACGAGCGGCGAGTTGCGTTTTGGCACGTGCGTGCTGAATCCGCCAGACGGTTATGCACTCTCGAGTCTTGCCCAGGGCAAGCGCTTCGTGTCCGATCTGCTCGCAGGCGAAAGCACGCGCATCGAAGGCGAAGCACCCTGGCTCGACAATGCGCAGTTGCCGCGTTCAGCCGACGCACGACTCGCGATACGCGTCACGCCACAGGCATGGAACGGCAGCACGGATGAGCTGCTGATTCATCCGCGCAGCGTCGTCGCGGCGATTGGCGACCTTGACGAGGACATCGCGGGGCACGTGCAGGGCGCGTTGAGCGCAAATGGAATTGCCACGCTCGCGCTGGCTGCGCTGCTCGCGCCTGTCGAACGTGCCGGTGAGGCTGCGCTGACCGAAGCGGCCGCAACGCTGGGTGTCGCGCTCCGTTTTGTCGCGACGCCCGCGACCGCCAGCGAAGCACGGAAACCGCATGCGCTCATTTCCACGGCGATGCGCGTGCCGCATGAGATCCTTGCTGGAGACACACCGGTTGCTCTGGCGCTTGCACGTGCGCCGGTCGATCCGTCTTCTGTCGGACAGGCGCGCGGGCGGCTCTGCGTCATTGGCCTCGGCCCAGGCGATGCGCGCCTGCTGGTGCCCGCCGCGCGCGAGGCGCTCGATGCCGCCACCGATGTGCTCGGCTACGAAACCTACGTGACAATGGCGGGCCCGTTCCGCGCGGACCAGCGCGTGCATGGCACCGACAACCGCGAAGAGATGCAGCGCGCGCGTCACGCGTTCGAACTGGCTGCGGGGGGCGCTTCGGTTGTCATGGTGTCGTCCGGTGACCCCGGTGTATTTGCGATGGCTGCCGCCGTGCTGGAAGCGCTGCACGAATCAGGCAACGCACGGTGGGCGAGCGTCGAACTCGAAATCCTGCCTGGCGTATCGGCAGCCATGGCGACCGCCGCGCAGGCCGGTGCGCCGCTGGGTCACGATTTTTGCATGCTGTCGCTCTCCGATAATCTGAAACCGTGGGACGTCATTGAAAATCGCCTGAGGCACGCCGCAAGCGCCGATCTCGTGATGGCTTTCTATAATCCGGTTTCACGCGCGCGCCCGTGGCAACTCGACAGGGCACTCGATATCGTCCGCGAATTCCGCGCGCCGGAGACGACCGTGGTACTGGGCAGAGATGTCGGCAGACCGGGCGGTGCGGTGCGTCATACGTCGCTGGGCGAGCTTCGCAGCGATATGGTCGATATGCGGACCATGGTGATTATCGGTTCATCGCTTACGCGTGCGTTTTCGGTGGATGGCAAAGTGGAATGGGTTTATACGCCGCGCTGGTATCGCCCGCTTTAAGGGTTTTGCCGAACGGCATCATTAACTGATTCACAACAGATAAATCGATCTGTTCTCTGCCCGCAATAATGGGGTTTTTTAAGTCTTCAATTAAAGTTTTATTTTGCCGGGCCGTATACGACCGTTAAGAACCTGAAATGAGGTGGTCGCTCTATGTCGTCAAATGAACTCGCCGAAGAACCCGTCGTTGCATCGGACCTGGCACTCAAACCCGATGATGTCATTTTAGGCACGCCGCTGCCGTGGCATGTCGTCGACAAGGATGGCGCCGTGCTGCGCGAGCGCGGCGCATCGATTCTCAACGATGACGAACGCCGTTTTCTCTTCGAGCATTTCAAGCCCCACCGCAGAGATTCGAAGGCCGCAGGCGCGGCGATCCCGCACCCGGAGACCGAAGCGCCGCCGCCCGCGTCGCTCGCGGAAATGCATCTGCCTATCGGCGCCCTGCTTGGCGTGCGTTCGCAGATCGGCATGGGCCGGCCGATGCATCCCGCCCGTGTGATCGGCTTCGCTCCGAACCAGGTGCTGTTCATCACACCGCCTGTCGCAAACGGCAAGGCGGCACCGATTGAAGTCAACGAGAATCTCGACCTCGTCGCGATCGCGAGCCAGGCGGTCTATCGTTTTACGTGCACGGTCGAGGCGCTGTGCAGCAATCCGTTCAACTACGTCGTGCTGTCGAAACCGGGCGCGATTCGCCGGCTGCGCGAACGGCGCTCGATACGCGTGCGTGCACGCGTTGCCGTTCGCTACGGCACCGAGGCAAACGAAGCCTGGATCGGCGTGGGCGTCGCGGACGGCATCAGTGCGCTGGGTCTTTCGCTTGCAACAACGACTGCATTGGGACGCATCGGTGAGCGGCTGCGTCTGTCGTTCTGGGTTACATCGGGCGAGATCGAAACGTTGATCGAAACGCGCGCCGTGATCCGCAACGTGCAAGCCGACGAAGCGCACAAGGAACTGATCGCGCACGGCCTCGAGTTTGACGTGCTGGAACCGTCGATGCAGACCGCGTTGAAAGCGTTCGTGTTCGACCGTCAGGACGACGTGTACATCTGGAACAGCATGACGCGAGCGTAAGCGCGAAGCTGATCGCGCCGTGCCACAGTCACGACGCGATCAGATCTTCCGGCGTGCAACACAGCGCATCCCAGGCTTGCGCAATCTGTTCGCAACGGCCGAGCCGGACATCGCCTCGTTCGAAATCGACACACACGATCCGGTCAGCGAACACCGGGCGCACGGGCAGATCGCTGCTGCGTCCATCCGAAAGCAGCCACAGCCAGCGCTGCTGGAGCGGCTTGCTGCGCGCGGCGCGCTCCAGGACGTGCGCTGCCCGCGATACACCGAGCGCGAGCGGCGTCCCCCCTCCGCCACCAACAGGCTGCAGCCAGCGCTCATTCCACCAGCGCGGCACGGCGGGCCCGAACCGTACATCGGCACGCGCTCCGCCAAAACACACCAGCGCGGTTTCCGCGCGCGCGGTGGACGCCCGATCGAACATCGCGACCAGCAAGCCCTTTGCCAGCGCCAGTTGCTGACCCGCCATCATCGAACCAGAACAGTCGAGCACGAAGCAGTGCAGCACGCCGCCCTGCGACGCTTCGCGCCTGAAGCGGATGTGCGCGCGGGTGAACGGTTCATGGCGTTTGGCCGCAAGCGTCGAGCTCCAGTCGATACGTCTGCCGGGTTTCGAGCCCCGCGTGCCAGCGCCTGCCGTATGTGGCCATCGAACGCCGCTGACCGGTCCAGCGACGGCGCCTGATCGATGGCTCAGCGTTTTTTTGCGGGTAACGGAATGACGCCCTTGACGTGTATTGTACCCGCTACCTCTGGCGGCAACTGTCCCCAATCGCCTTCGCTGCCGGGTTTTGTCTTCGCGTCAGGCGCCTCGGTTGAATCGCGCGTTTCCTGCTGCGCAGGCGGTGGTGAAGCGTGCCGCGCGTGCGTATCCGTCTCGCGATTCAGGCGACGGTGCCGCAGCACTGCTTCCGCCACGTGATCGACATGCCCGACCGTGATCGCTGCAGCGCCTTCGAGCGCTGCCAGCGCGCGCGCCGCGCGCAGCATGACGAGATCGGCCCTCAATCCGTCGACGGCGGCATCGATACACACACGGCTGACATGCTCGTGAAGCGCATCGTCGAATGCGAGTTGAGGCAGCCGTTCACGTGCAGCGTGAATACGCTGCACATACGCCGCCTGTTGCGTCGCGTAGCTTGCCCGGAACGCGCGCGGATCAGCGTCGAACGCGAGACGCGCCTTGACGATCGCTTGCCGCACATTCGGATCGAAGCAGTTTTCCAGCTCAACCATCAAACCGAAGCGGTCGACAAGTTGCGGACGCAACTCGCCTTCCTGCGGGTTCATTGTGCCGATCAGCACGAAGCTCGCTGCGTGACTATGCGAGACGCCATCGCGTTCGACCGTGTTCATGCCGCTCGCCGCTGCATCGAGCAATGCATCCACGAGCGAATCCGGCAACAGGTTGACCTCGTCGACGTACAGTACCCCGCGATGTGCCTTTGCGAGCAGGCCCGGCGAGAATTTCACGGCACCGTCGCGAAGCGCCGTTTCGATATCCAGCGTACCGATCAGCCGTTCTTCGCTTGCACCCAGCGGCAACGTGACAAGCTCTCCCTCAGGCAGCAACTCGGCGAGGGCCCGTGCGGCGGTCGACTTCGCGGTGCCGCGCGGGCCGCTCACCAGCACGCCGCCAAGCCCCGGATCGATTGCCGCAAGCAGCAGCGCCTGCTGCAACGACGCCTGTCCGACCAGCGCCGCAAACGGAAACGAAGTGCGTGCGGTGGACGACGCGTCGCCGCGAGGCGTATCCGTCGATACGTTCATGTTCGTGTTCCTTCGAGATGCTGTTCGCTTGCCAGCAGATGCTGCTCGATCTGCGCGCGATAGTCGCCAGGGTTTTGCCACAGGCCACGTCGCACCGCTTCGAGCAGACGCTCGCAGATGCCATGCAATGCATGCGGATTGTGCTTCGCGAGAAAATCGTGCGTCGCGCTGTCGTTCAGATAGGCGTCCGCGACAAGCGCGTACTGATGATCCGAAATCACACGCGCCGTCGCATCGAAACCATAAAGATAATCGACGGTGGCGGCGATTTCCGCGGCACCCTTGTAACCGTGGCGCTTCACGCCATCCAGCCATTTCGGATTCACCACACGTGAGCGGATTACCCGCGCGATTTCCTCATGCAGCGTGCGGATACGCGGTGCAGCCGGATTGCTGTGGTCGGCGTGATAGATGGACGGCTGCGTGCCGGCGAGATACCGCACGGCCGCCACCATGCCACCCTGAAACTGGTAATAGTCGTTCGAGTCGAGTACGTCGTGTTCGCGGTTGTCCTGATTCTGAAGCACGACATCCAGCGCCGCGAGACGCGTACCGAACATTTCGCGCGCGTCCTCGCCCGCCTCTTTCTGCGCGTACGCATAGCCGCCCCATGCCTGATACGCGGCGGACAGGTCCGCATCGGTCTGCCATTGACGTGTGTCGATCATCTCCTGCAGGCCTGCGCCATACGAACCCGGCTTCGCGCTGAACACGCGCCACCCTGCCCGTCGGCGCGCTTCGGTCGCGTCCATGCCGCGCGCCATCAACGCCGCTTTTTCGCGCAGCACGCGGGCGCGAACGGGATTCATGTCTTCGGGTTCGTCGAGTTCGGCGACTGCCTGCACGGCCGCGTCGAACAGATGCATCACGTTCGCAAACGCATCGCGAAAGAAGCCCGATACGCGCAAGGTCACATCGATACGCGGGCGATCGAACGCCTCGATCGGCATGATCTCGAAGTCGGTCACGCGATGGCTGCCTGGCGCCCACCTGGGTCGAACACCGAGCAACGCCATGGCCTGCGCGATGTCGTCGCCACCGGTGCGCATCGTCGCCGTGCCCCACACCGACAGCCCGATCGCGCGCGGAAAATCGCCATGTTCCTGCACGTGGCGCTCGATGAGCTGCTGCGCCGATTTGAGACCCAGCGACCATGCCGACTGCGTTGGCACCGCCCGTGTGTCGACCGAATAAAAATTGCGCCCGGTCGGCAGCACGTCGGGACGACCACGCGAAGGCGAACCGCTCGGCCCCGGGGGCACGAACCGGCCTTCGAGTCCACGTCCCAGCTGCAGCATTTCCTGCGGTCCACAGGCGTCGAGCCGCGGCAGGATGTCGTGGCGCAGACGCGCGATGACCTGCTCCGCCTGCGGTAGCGTGCCGGATTGATACATCGACGCAGTTTCACCCGCTATATCGTTGAGCAATGCCAACGCCAGCAGTTCGAGCCGCTCCCGCGTATCGCCGTTATGCCGCCACGGCGCGTCGCTGACCTTCTGAAGAATCTCGGGACGCGCGCCCTCCCATGTCGCCGACCAGTCCGCTGTCAGCGGATCGAACAGATGACCCATCTGCAGATCGCGCGCAAGTGCATCGATCAATCCGGCTTTCGCGCCCTGCCCGTCACCTATGGGAAAGCGTCCGAGGGCAAGCAGCGTATCGCGTCGCTGCACGCCTTGCGGCGAGTGCCCGAACGTATGAAGCCCGTCGCGAATCTGCGCTTCCTTCAACTCGCAGAGGTACGCATCGGCGCGCGTGAGCAGCGCGTCCTCCGCCTCCTGGCCGTCGGGCAGGCCGAGGCTCAGTTCCTCGTGCAGGCGATGCGTGATGATCGTTTCGAGAATGGTCCGGCGCAGCAGCTTCGAGCGACGCGGATCGACCATCAACGCTTCATAGTATTCGTCGACCTGACGTTCGAGGTCCTGCAACGGGCCGTAGTTTTCGGCGCGCGTGAGCGGCGGCATCAGGTGATCGATGATGACAGCCTGCGTGCGCCGCTTCGCCTGACTGCCTTCGCCCGGATCGTTGACGATAAACGGATACAGGTGTGGCATTGGTCCGAGAATAAGATCAGGCCAGCAGGTGTCGCTTAGCGCGACGCTCTTGCCCGGCAGCCATTCGAGGTTGCCATGCTTGCCGACATGCACGACCGCGTCGATACCGAAGCGGTGACGCAGCCAGAAATAGAACGCGAGATACGCGTGCGGCGGCACGAGATCGGCGTCGTGATAGCTCGCGTAATCGCCGCCTTCGCGCGAACGCGCCGGCTGGATGCCGATGAACACATGCGCGCAACGCCAGCCCGCAATCATGAAGCGGCCGCGACGCAGCGTCGGGTCTTGCTCAGGCGTGCCCCAACGCGCGTTCAATGCATCGCGCACTTCGGCTGGCAACTGCTCGAAATACGTCAGATAGTCGTCGAGTGCCAGGCTTTGAAGCGCCGGACGCAGGTCACGCACCACCGGGTCGTTCGTCACGCCTTCGGTCAGTCTTTGCATGAGCGCGTCGCCATCGGCGGGGACATCGTCGACGTGATAGTCCTCTTCACGCAGCATCGAAAGAATGCCGACGACGGACGCAGGCGTATCGAGTCCCACGCCATTGCCGATTCGCCCTTCGCTCACCGGATAGTTCGCGAGAATCAACGCGAGCTTCTTGTCGGCGTTGTCGATGCGCCGCAGCCTGCACCAGCGACGGCTCAGCTCGGCGAGAAACGTGACGCGCTCCTGATCGGGCTGATAACGCACGACGTCCACTTCGGTGTGCGGACATCGGTACGCAAGCCCCTTGAAGCTGATTGCGCGCGTAATGATGCGACCGTCCACTTCGGGCAGCGCGATATGCATGGCGATATCGCGCGAATTGAGCCCCTGGTTGTCCTTCACCCAGGCGTCGCGATTGCCGCCGCTCAGGATCACCTGCATGACGGGCGCGTCGCCCGCAAGCGCGAGCGGCTCAGGGTCGTCAATCGCCGAGGCGGCAAACGCCGTGGTGTTGAGTACCAGCGCCACGTCGTGTCGCGCGCACAGTTGCTGCACCATGTCGCGGCTGACGTCGTCTTTCAGCGACGTGATCGCGAGCGGCAACGGATTGAGACCCTGTGCATGGAGCGCGTCGATCAATGCATCGAATACGGCGGTGTTGGCGGCCTGCAAATGCGCACGATAAAAAAGAATCGCGACGACAGGCGCGTCGGCATGCCAGCGCGCCTGCCAGTCTTCGACTGTCGGAACATCGCGCGACGGATGGTAAAGCGATGCAGCAGGAAGCGGTTGCGGCAGCGCAGGCTCATCGCCCCAGCCCAGCGCACGATGCGCGATGCAGCGCAGAAAGCGCTCCGCGTTCTGCGGACCGCCCTCGCGAAGATAGCGCCATAGCTGATGACATAGCGCGGCATCGGCCGTGCTGCGTGCGAGCAGATTCGGGTCTTCCTGCAGGTCGCCGGAAAACATCGCCAGCACCTGCTGCCTGCGTTCGGCGAGCGCGACCACCTGCTCGATGCCGTAAGGCCAGTATGCCTCGCCACCCAGATGATCGACGACGACCACCTTCGCGTGCTGCAGCACATCCTCGATGTAGAAATCGACCGACGCCGGTTGTCTGAGAAACGTCACGTTCGCGAGGCGCAGGCTGGGAAAACCCGCGCCCAGCCGCGGAAACACGCTCGCGAGCAGCGACAGCGTGGTGTCGGCCGAGCTGAGCACCACGATGTCCGCCGGACGTTGATCGATCCGGATGACGCCCGCCGTATCGTCGACGAAGCCACCGGGCGTGGTGCGCAGCAAATGCATGTCGTGTTACGCCTGTTGCGCGGCGCCGTGCGGCACGGCGTTGAGCGCGACGTCGAACGCCTGTTGTAACGCTTTCTGGTCGAGGTCTTCGCCAATCAGCACGAAGCGGCTTCTGCGCGATTCTTCCGCCTGCCACCGCCGGTCGAAATAGCTGTCAAAGCGCCGGCCCACGCCCTGAATCACGAGACGCATCGCTGCGTCCGGCAACGCAGCGAAACCTTTCACACGATAGATCGTGTGGTTTTCGACAAGGCTCTGCAGTGCGGCGATGGTCGCTTCACGCGACGTTACCTGGGCCTCAATCACAACCGAATCGAACTCGTCATGGTGATGATCGGCATCGTCAGCGGAACCGTGGTGATCATGACGCAAATGAATAGCGTCTTCTGACGCCGATTGAAGACCCAGCAGCGCATGAAGATCGAGCTGCCCCATGTGCGCGCGCACCACCTTCACCTGCGACGGGATTTCTTCGCGGATCAATGCTTCGACTTCATTCTGCTTCGAATCGTCGAGCAGGTCGGTCTTGTTGAGGATCACCAGATCCGCTGCCGACAACTGGTCTTCGAACAGTTCATGCAGCGGCGATTCGTGATCGAGATTCGGATCGGCCTTGCGCTGCGCCTCGACGGCAAGCGGATTTTCCGCGAACTGGCCGCTTGCCGCGGCAGGACCGTCGACCACGGTGACGACCGCATCGACCGTAAAGCTGTTCTTGATCTGCGGCCAGTTGAACGCCTGAACCAGCGGCTTCGGCAACGCAAGGCCGGACGTCTCGATCAGCACGTGATCGATCTGCTCGCGTCGCTCGACGAGCTTCTCCATCACCGGAAAAAACTCTTCCTGCACGGTGCAGCACAGGCAACCGTTAGCGAGTTCATACAATTGACCTTCGGCTTCGTTGTCGTCTTCGTCGCAGCCGATGCCGCAGCCCTTGAGGATTTCGCCGTCGATACCGAGTTCGCCGAATTCGTTGACGATCACCGCGACGCGAAGCCCGCCCGCGTGTTGAAGAATGTGCCGCAGCAGCGTGGTTTTGCCGCTGCCGAGGAAGCCCGTAACGATCGTGACGGGAATCTTGCGCGTCTGCATCCTGACTCCAGGTGGTGGAATGTTGAAGTAGATGGGGACGAAAAACGGCTTGCCCGGATTAGTCGGACAATCGATGAAAGCGTGGACGACACGCCGCATCCCCGCGGCGCTTTCCTGTTTTTCTCGGGCCGGTATCCGGGCTGACGACTGCATGCCGTTCGCCTTCCCACCTGCACAACACAGGCAGTGGCGTTGAATGGCATGTGCGGATGATTGATCCGCAAGTCGCGTACCGTTGCGGGGGCAGCACAGGTTGGCCCGATCCGTGCAGGAAGGGCTCCCTGTTTCCCGTTTAACTGCGCGCACGGAGCGTGCGCGCGAGCACCAGAGTGCGTGCGAGTGTAGGCTTCGGCGGTGGTAACGTCAAGGAAAGGACCCTTGCGCACGGGCGTGCGCTCGGGTGGCTTTTGCAAGGGTTTTCAGCGCGCGCCTGTGATATCGTATGCGCGCGTTTGGTGCCCGCACGTGCATTCGCATGTGCAGTTAAACGGGAAACAGGAAGCAAGGTAACGCGCTCAGCCTGTGCTGTCCCCGCAACGGTACGCGACCCGCGGATCAATCATCCGCACATGCCATTCAATGCCACTGCCTGTGTTGTGCAGGTGGGAAGGCGAACGGCATGCGGTCGTCAGCCCGGATACCGGCCAGACGCAAGGGGCGACCGTTGCGATCGCCGAACGCCCGAGCCGCGGGGGACGGAATGAGGCGCCTGACGTGTGGCAACGCATGATTCATCTATTCCCTGAAGCCGTCATGACGACGACTTCTCCGCTTTCCCTCCCCGACTGCATCGCGCGGCCTGCGCCGTGCTGCACGCGATGAGCCGCGCCTGGTTGATCGGCGCCGGCCCCGGCGACGTCGAACTCATGACGCTCAAGGCGACACGTGCGCTCGGCGAAGCCGACGTCGTGCTCGTCGACGACCTCGTGAATCCCGATGTGCTGCAGTTCGCGCGCAAGGACGCGCAGATCGTCTACGTCGGCAAACGCGGCGGGCAACCGTCCACCTCGCAGGCAGGCATCGTCAATGCGATGCTCGCCCATTTGCGCGCCGGGCGCAGCGTCGCGCGACTCAAAGGCGGCGATCCGTTCGTGTTCGGCCGTGGCGGCGAGGAACAGCAGGCGCTCGCGGCCGCTGGCATTCGCGTCGAAATCATCAACGGCATCACGGCAGGCATCGCCGCGCCGGCCACGATTGGCATTCCCGTTACGCACCGCGATCACGCGCAGGGCGTGGTGTTCGTCACGGGACACGGCGCAGGCAGCAGTGAGCCGGATTGGCACGCGCTCGTGGCGACGCGCATGACGCTCATTATTTATATGGGCATGCGCCGGTTAAGCGAAATCGCCACGGCGCTTCTGGCCGCCGGTATGCCTGGCGATACGCCATGCGCCGCGATCGAATCCGCGACGCGTCCTGAGCAGCGGCACGTCCGCGCGACGCTCGATACGCTCGCATCAGGTGTCGCGGCGGCTGGACTCGGCTCCCCGGCGATCGTTGTGATCGGCGGCGTCGCGACGCTCGGCGAAACGCCCATTGCTGGCGGCGATACAGTATGAAAACCCTGACTGTCGGCATCGGTTGCAGACGCAACGCATCTGGGCCGCAGATCGAATCCGCGGTACGCGCGGCACTCGCGCTGGCGGGCCGTTCGCTCGACGATGTCGTCGCCGTCGCAACCCTCGAATCGAAAGCACGCGAGCCCGGCATCGCCGGATTCTGCGACCAATACGCGCTGCCGTTGCGCACCTTCACGGCCGGACAGATCGACGCGCTCGGCGAGATGCCGACGCCATCAGGCACCGTGCGCGCGCTACTTGGCGTCGACGGCATATGCGAGCCCTGTGCGTTGCTCGCGCTGCCGGGTGCCATGCTGATCGTTCCCAAAACCGTGCTCGATGGCGTGACCGTCGCCATTGCGAGCGCTCCCTGACTCCTCCGCAAACCGACCGCCTCCAGCCAACAGGACACGCCATGAAGACAGATCCCGAATCGCATCAGCGCATGACGCAACGCCGTCGCGAGGGCCACGAAAAGAAACAGGCTTCGGCCACGGTCGAGAAAGGCCTGTTGATCGTCAACACGGGCACCGGCAAGGGCAAGACCACCGCCGCGTTCGGCATGGCCGTACGCGTGCTCGGACACGGCATGAAACTCGGCGTGGTGCAGTTCATCAAGGGTGCGCTTCATACGTCCGAGCGCGACTTTCTGGGCGCGCAGGCACATTGCGAGTTCATCACAATGGGCGACGGCTACACGTGGAACACGCAGGACCGCGACAAGGACATCGCGACTGCGCGCAAAGGCTGGGACGAGGCGCGCCGCATGATAGAAAGCGGTGACTATCAGATGGTGATTCTCGACGAGCTGAATACCGTTCTGAAGTATGAATATCTTCCGCTCGACGAAGTGCTCGATGTGCTGACCGCGCGTCCAGAGATGGTGCACGTGGTCGTGACCGGCCGTCATGCACCGGATGCGCTGATCGAAGTGGCGGACCTCGTCACTGAAATGCGGATCGTCAAGCATCCGTATCGCGAGCAGGGCGTGAAGGCGCAACGCGGCGTGGAATTCTGATCGATGTCTGCGTGCCCCGCTCTCTTCATTAGCGCGCCGGCCTCGGGTCAGGGCAAGACCACGATTACAGCCGGTCTCGCGCGCCATCACGCACGAATGGGGCGACGCGTACGCGTCTTCAAGACGGGGCCCGATTTTCTCGACCCGATGATTCTCGCGCGCGCGAGCGGCGCGCCCGTGCAGTCGCTCGATCTGTGGATGGTCGGCGAACGCGCGTGCCGCGCGTTGCTGGCCGAAGCGGCGGAAAACGCCGACCTGATCCTGATCGAAGGCGTGATGGGTCTGTTCGATGGCACACCCTCCAGCGCCGATCTCGCGACAACCTTCAACGTGCCCGTGGTTGGCGTGATCTCGGCCAAAGCGATGGCGCAGACGTTCGGCGCAATCGCGTTCGGCCTTGCGCATTTCCGGCAAGGGGTGCCGTTTCAGGGCGTGTTCGCAAACCGCGTCGGTTCGGCGCGGCACGCGCAAATGCTGGAAGACGCATTGCCCGAGGGCTTGCGCTGGATGGGACACATCGCGAGCGCGAACGACATCGAATTGCCCGACCGCCATCTGGGGCTTCACCAGGCCGACGAAATTGCCGACCTCGACGCGCGCATCGATCGCGCAGCCGATGCGCTGGCAGGCACGCCGCTCGCCGAGCTGCCAGCGCCGGTCGATTTTGGCGCAGTGTCGCGCGAAACGCAGCCGCGTCTGCTCGACGGCATGCGGATCGCCATTGCGCGCGACGCGGCGTTTTCCTTTATTTATCCAGCGAACGTCGCGCTTCTTGAAGCGCTCGGCGCGAGCGTCGCGTATTTTTCACCGCTGGCCGACGCGCCCGCACCGCACGACGCCAACGCGCTCTGGCTGCCCGGCGGCTATCCGGAACTGCACGCGCAGACGCTTTCGGGCAATACCGTGAGCGCAGCAACGATCCGCGCGCATGCCCGTGCCGGCAAAACACTGATTGCCGAATGCGGCGGCATGCTGTATCTGCTGGATACGCTCACCGACGTGAGCGGCACGCGCACACCGATGCTCGGCCTGCTGCCCGGCAATGCGACGATGCAGTCCCGCCTCGCCTCGCTTGGCATGCAGCAGATCAACGGTACGCGCGGCGCGATGCACGGTCACACGTTTCACTACTCGCGCATGGAGACGACGATGACGCCGCTGACAACCTCTGTGGGCGCACAATCGGCGGCACCAGGCGAAGCAGTGTTCCGTGAGGGCAACATCGTCGCGACTTACATGCACAGTTACTGGCCCTCCAACCCCGCTTTTACGGCAGCACTCTTTCATGGCGAAGCGTTTTAGCGATCCGGACCGCGCGGCCGTCTACCGCGCCATTCACGAGCGGCGCGACATGCGGCACTTCGTCAGCGATCCGGTCGATCCCGTCGTTTTGAAGCGTTTGCTGGATGCAGCCCATCACGCGCCGAGCGTCGGCTTCATGCAGCCGTGGCGCATTGCCCGCATTACCGATGCGTCACTTCGCACGGCCCTGCACGCTGCCGTCGAACGCGAGAGGATCAACACCGCCGATGCGCTCGGCAAGCGTCGCGACGAGTTCATGAAGCTGAAAGTGGAAGGCATGCTCGAGTGCGGCGAACTGCTGGTGATGGCGCTCATGGACGATCGCGAAAAGCACATCTTCGGCCGCCGCACGCTGCCGGAAATGGACCTCGCTTCGGTTGCGTGCGCGATCCAGAACATGTGGCTCGCGGCACGCGCGGAAGGCCTCGGCATGGGATGGGTTTCGATCTTCGACGTCGAGGAAGTGCGTTCGCTGCTCCATATGCCAGCCGGCGCGCGGCCAGTCGGCATTCTGTGTCTGGGCCACGTCGAGGCGTTTTACGATCAGCCGATGCTCGAAACCGAACGCTGGGCATCGCGGATGCCGCTCGAAGCGTGCGTGTTCGAAAATTTCTGGCCTGAGGACAATGCGTCTGGCGACGGTGTGAACGCCGACGTTAGCGCCGTTAAAGGCGCTTGAGACTCACGCGGGTGTCGCTGACTCCTGGCTTCTGCGCGACGCGCCCACCATCACCTTCAACCCGGCCGACGTCAATGCTTTGGCGGGTTCGGGTGGCACCGCCTGATCGGTCACCAGCAGATCGACTTCTTCCGGGCTGAACGCCCGCACTAGCGCACTGTGGCCGAATTTCGCGTGGTCGGCCGCCACAACGCGCTGCTCCGCCTGAGCGAACGCAGCCTGTGCGAACGCCGCGTCCCACGGCAGCGAATCCATGAAATGCCCGTGATCGTCGATCGCCGTCACAGAGACGATCGCGTAACGCACATGGAACTGACGCATGAACGTCAGGACGTTCTCACCGAACGCGGACGAATCATCCGGACGCAATTCCCCACCCGTCATGAAAACGCGATTCTCGTTGCGAGGCGCGAGCGTGCGCGCGATTTCCGCGGAATTCGTGACGACCGTGAGCCGTGAGCGCGCGCACAAGGCCTGCGCAATGTGAACGCAGGTGGTGCCGCTGTCGAGAATCAGCGAATCGCCGTCCTCGATCATTTCAACGATGCGCGCGGCGATGACCTGCTTGCCCTCGCGGCTCTCCAGCATGCGGCGCTGGAACGGCGGCTCGTCGATGTGGTCGGGCAGCATGATGCCGCCGTGAACCTTGACCAGCAGCCCGTCGCTGATCATCGGTTTGATGGTGCGGCGGATGGTTTCGTCGGAGACGTCGAAAAGCTGCGCCAGCGCGGTAATCGTGCAGGTCTGCTGCGCGCGCACGACGCGCATGATTTCAGCCTGGCGCTGGGTCGGGAACATGGGCATGCCGTCGGGTCTCGGAGACCGCAGTCTAGCAAAAGCACTGGCCGGCTGGAAGACAAACTCCTCCAATATCCACATAAATCAACGTAACCACAGGCCTGATTCCGCACGATACCGCGTCGTAAACCGAGAAGATTCCGTGTTCATAGTCACTTTTCTGCCCTATACTTCAACTAATATCCACACATTCCCACACACATTCACGGAATTCAACCATGACAGTCCCTCTTCCCCAGCATGCGCGGGTGGTGATCGTCGGCGGCGGCATCGTGGGCTGCTCGGTCGCATATCATCTGACCAAACTCGGCTGGACTGACGTCGTGCTGATCGAGCAAGGGCAGCTGTCGTGCGGCACGACGTGGCATGCGGCGGGCCTTGTCGGCCAGTTGCGCGCGCAGGAAAGCATGACGAAGCTGATCCGCTATTCGACCGCGCTTTACGCGCAACTCGAAGCGGAAACGGGGCTGGGAACCGGCTGGAAGCAGTGTGGATCGTTGTCGGTCGCTCGCACGGCCGAGCGCATGACGCAGCTGAAGCGCACAGCCGCGGTTGCCCGCGCGTATGGCGTGGCCTGCGACGTGATTGGCCCGAAGGAAGCCGGCGAACTGTGGCCGGTGATGCGCACCGACGACCTGCTCGGCGCGGTCTGGCTACCCGGCGACGGCAAGGCGAATCCGACCGATCTCACCCAGGCGCTCGCACGCGGCGCGCGAACCGGCGGCGCGCGCATTGTCGAAAACACGCGCGTGACCGCGATCCACACGCGGCCCGCCGCTTCGGGCGGCCGCGAAGCGTGCGGCCTCGCGTGGCAAAACAAGGACGGCGAGGCCGGCACGATCGAAGCCGAAGTCATCGTCAATTGCGCGGGCCAGTGGGCCAAGGCACTCGGGCGTCTGTGCGGCGTGACGGTTCCGCTGCATTCGGCCGAGCATTACTACATCGTCACCGAACGCATCGCGGGTGTGCATCCGGATCTGCCGGTCATGCGCGACCCGGACGGCTTCATCTATTTCAAGGAAGAAGTCGGCGGTCTCGTCATGGGCGGCTTCGAACCGGACGCCAAACCGTGGGGCATGAACGGCATTCCTGAAAACTTCGAGTTCCAGTTGCTGCCCGACGACTGGGACCAGTTCCAGATCCTGATGGAAAACGCGCTGCAACGCGTGCCCGCGCTCGAAACCGCACAAGTGAAGCAGTTCTACAACGGCCCGGAATCGTTCACGCCCGACAACAACTTCATCCTGGGCGAGGCGCCTGAACTGAAACGCTTTTTCGTTGGCGCCGGGTTCAATTCGATGGGAATCGCTTCGGCCGGTGGCGCGGGGATGGCGCTCGCGGAATGGATCGTCGCCGGTGAACCGACGATGGACCTGTGGCCCGTCGATATTCGCCGCTTCGCGCGCTTTAACGGCAACGATACGTGGCTGCACGATCGCGTCAAGGAAACGCTCGGGCTGCACTATGCGATGCCCTGGCCGAATCGTGAACTCGACAGCGCGCGACCGTTTCGCCGCTCGCCGCTGTACGCGCTGCTCAAGGAAAACGGCGCGTGTTTCGGCAGCAAGATGGGCTGGGAGCGCGCGAATTTCTTTGCGCCCTCGCCCGCGGAAGCGCATATCGACTATGCGTTCGGCCAGCAGAACTGGCACGCGTGGAGCGGCGCGGAACATCGCGCGTGTCGCGAGGCCGTGGCGCTCTTCGACATGACGTCGTTCTCCAAATTCCTGGTGAAGGGGCGCGACGCCGAAGCGGTGCTGCAAGGCATCGTCGCCAACGATGTCGCGGTGCCGCCCGGCACCACGGTCTATACCGGCATGCTCAACGAGCGCGGTACGTACGAATCGGATTTCACGCTCACGCGGCTTGCCGATGACCAGTATCTGATCGTCACCGGTTCCGCACAGACCACGCGCGATTTCGACGCGATCGAGAAGCTCATTCCGCGCGACAGCCATTGCACGCTCGTCGACGTCACCGGCCAGTACACCGTGCTTGCGGTGATGGGGCCGCATTCTCGTGCGCTTTTGCAGCGCGTCTCCAGAGCGGACTTCAGTAACGAAGCGTTCGCGTTCGGGCAAAGTCGTGAAGTCGATATCGGCTATGCGACGGTGCGCGCCACGCGGCTGACGTATGTCGGCGAGCTGGGATGGGAACTGTATGTGCCCGTCGAGTTTGCCGTCGGCGTATACGAGACGCTGCATGCCGCGGGCAAGGAATTCGGGCTCGTGAACGCGGGCTACTACGCGATCGATTCGCTGCGGATCGAAAAAGGTTATCGCGCGTGGGGACGTGAACTGACGCCCGACTCGAATCCGTTCGAAGCGGGGCTCGGATTTGCCTGCAAGCTGGCGAGCGGCATCCCGTTTCGCGGGCGCGACGCGTTGCTGAAGCTGAAGGCCGAGCCGTTGCACCGACGCATGATCGTGCTCACCGTCGACGGCGCCAGTGACCGCATGCTCTGGGGCGGCGAAGCGATCCTGCGCGACGGCGTAGTGGTGGGATTCGTCTCGTCGGCCGCCTTTGGGCACACGTTCGGATGCCCGGTGGCGATGGGCTATGTGTCGAACGCTGCGGGTAGTGTCGATGAGGCGTTCCTGACAGGCGGCCAGTTCGCAGTCGACGTTGCCGGCGACGTGCTGCCGGCAACGCCGCATCTCAAGGCGCCCTACGATCCGAAGTCGCTAAGGATCAAGGCCTGACCGGGCATTGTGCAGGGCGCGGCGGCCGCGATCTTACCCGCGCCGCCCCGATCTCGCGATGTCGCGCGGTGCTGCGCCCAGGAGCCGGTTGACCCAGTGCGCCATGTGGCTCTGATGCGAAAAGCCTGTCTCCAGCGCGATCTGCGTGACGCTCAGGCGCCCTTCCAGCAGCAACGCCCTTGCCCGCTCGACCCTGCGCAGGATCACATACTGATGCACGGGCACGCCAAGCGTCTCCCTGAACAGCGCCTTGAAGTGGGGCACGCTCAGGCCCGCGACGGCAGCGAGGTCTGTTAGCGTAAGCCGCTGGTCCAGGTTCGCCTCGACATAGTCGATGATCCGTGTCGCCATATGCGGCGCCAGCGTGCGTCGACGGTCGTCCCGCTCCGGCACGCCCGCCATCAGCCTGACGATCAGTGCCGTGCACAGGCTCTCCGCGTACAGCGCATCCGATGTTTCTTCCGCTTCGAGTTCCGCTCGCAACGCCCACGAGAGATGCTGCAGTCGCGGGTCGCGCAACTGGAACTGCGGCCGTAACGTAGTGCGTGAAGGGTTCGCGCCGAGTTGTTCCATCGTCGTGCGCGCGAAGGCTTCGTCGATCCAGATGCGCAGAATCGTGCAATCGCCTTCGTCCGTCCATTCGCCATCGAGCCCTGCCGGGATGACGTCCATATCGCCATGCGCCTGGATGCGCGACACGCGCCGGCCCTCGCACCGGCAGCGCGCTCTCACTGGCGCGCCGACATGCACGCCGATGCGGTGATACGGCGTGCCCGGAATGCGGTGCGGCCCCGCCGCGATACCCACCATTTCCGCGCCAAACCCTTGCCAGCCGAGCAGTTCACTCGAACGCAGGCTGACGGTTCTTCTGGCCGGTGGCGTATGCAAAGGGCGCACAGCGTTCATGACGATTCCTTCTGCTAGAGGCTTCCGAGCGCCCATTGTGATGCCATCCGGAAGATTCTGCTGGCGCTCATTGCCGTACAATTCGTCGAAAATAATCATCCATATCTGCTCAAACTCATCCATGTTTGTGCATCCTGATCGGACCGCTCGCCGATGATGAGTCCCACGCCATCACATCACCGACGAGGAGCGCCACGTGTTTGTCATTTTCGGAGCAACAGGACATGCAGGCCGTCTCACTGCGATACGGCTTCGCGAAGCGGGTCTTCCCGTGCGCGCTGTTGTCAGGCGCGCGGACCAGGCAAAAGAATTTACGGCCCTTGGCTGCGAGATCGCGTTCGCCGACCTCGCGGACCTGACGTCGGTCGCGAAAGCCATTGAAGGCGCCCAGGCCGTCCAGATGATCTGCCCGGTGCCATCCGGTCACGCAGACCCTGAATACGCGATGCGCACCATGATCGATGTCGCCGTGCAGGCGCTGCGCGCCAACCCGCCACCCCATGTACTGGCAATATCCGATTACGGCGCCGAGCTCGACATGAATACCGGCATCACCGGCCTCTTCCATTATCTGGAACAGCAGTTCTGCGTGAGCCTGCCGCGTCTGACGCTCCTTCGCTCTGCAGAACACATGCACAACTGGCGCCGCGTGATACCTGTCGCGCTCGCCACCGGCGTGCTGCCGAGCCTGCATCATCCGGTGACAAGGCGCTTCCCGGCCGTCGCCGCGCAGGATGTCGGCGCGCTGTCCGCGGCGTTGTTGCAGGAAGGTCCGCCCGTTGGCGCGACGCGTATCGTGAGCATCGAATCAACGACACGCATTTCTCCAGCAGACGTCGCCCGCGTACTGCAACAGGAAACCGGGCGTGAAATCGTGGCGCGGGAAGTGCCACGCGATCAATGGTCCGCGGTGCTCACCCGGGCCGGTCTAAGCGGGAAGCATGCGCAGCTCATCATGGATCTTTACGATGCGCAAAACGCCGGGCACATCGATTTCGAAGCGGGTGTCACCGCGCACCGCTTCGGCACGACTGCGCTCGCGGACGTGCTCGCGCCGCTCGTCAGACACGCCGCGCCGCACGCCCAGTGAACCGTCACGCAATCGAGGAGGCACGCGATGCACGCCTGCAACCGGATAAACGCCCTGCTTGCAACCCGAGCCTCTCCGGCAAAGAGAGACGGAATCAAAAACGCGAAACAGCGCGTCACGAAACAAGGGCTGATTGCGTTCGCGCTCGCCATCACGGGCGTGAGCGCATGGCGCGCGTGGCGCCATCTGCTCGCGCTGCTTCCCGACAGCAACGACGATTTTTCCCTCCACTAGCGTAGCGCGACCCGGGTACGTGCAGCAACGGACGTAAACGACTGCGGCGCGGGGGGGGGGGGAACCCCCCCCCCCCCCCCCCCCCCCCCGCCACAAACAACAACACCGCGGAGGTGTTTTAGAAAA
>NZ_CAJQZC010000009.1 GCF_907164555.1 Paraburkholderia saeva | reverse complement strand
CAGAACTGCGTGCATTGCAAGACGTGCGACATCAAGGACCCGACGCAGAACATCGTCTGGGTCACGCCGGAAGGCGGCGGTGGGCCGAACTATCCGAACATGTGATCCGGCAGGCGGGCAGGGAAGTGCCCGCTTTCGCAGGCACTTCCATCGCCGCGGTTACTGGCGGATTTCTCTCGCCACGTCCTGCAACTTCGTGAAAGCGCGATAGCGATCGTCGTGCAGTGCCGCAATGTCGCCTGCGGCCGGCTCGTAGGCATTGCTGATGTGCGACATCTTTGCCATTGCCGAGCGCAAGTTTTCGAACTGGCCGCCCGCCACGCCGCCCAGCATCGCGGAGCCGAGGAGCACTGGATCTTCCGCCTGCGTCGCGAGCAGCGGCTTACCGGTTGCGTCTGCAAGCAGTTGCCGCACGAGATCGAGTCGGCCGGCGCCGCCGCTGATCACGATGCGTTTGATCGGTGCGCCGGCCTTTGCCTGCGCTTCGATGATCTGGCGCAGGCCGTAGCCGATACTGCAGATGCCGGCAATGTAAAGCGCGACCAGACTGTCCAGATCGTCTTCCATGGTGAGACCTGCGATGACCGCTCTCGCGTGCGGATCGGCGAACGGCGCGCGGTTTCCCAGAAACTCCGGTACGACGTGCAGGCCGTTTGCCAGCAGCACAGCTTCGGACGAACCGTGCGCCGTCCGCGCCGCCTGTGCGGCAAGATCCGCAAGCATGACCGGCAGCGACTGGCCCGCCTGTGCTGCCTGGCGTTGCGCATCCGCGGCAGCGGGGTGCATCGCCAGCAGCCGCTCGATGGCTGCGCCGGCCACCGACTGCCCGCCCTCGTTGAGCCACGCGTCGGGCACCATCGCCGAAAAATACGGCCCCCACACGCCCGGCACGAAGACGGGATCGCGCGTCGTCGTCATCGTGCATGACGAAGTACCGAAGACGTAACCGAGGCACGCTTCGGGTTCGCCATCGGCGCCGACCGTGCCAATCCCGCCCGCATGGGCATCGATTACGCCCGTGGCAACGGGGGTGCCGGCGTTCAGGCCAAGCTCGGCGGCGGCCTGTGCCGTCAGTCCGCTTCCGAGCGGCGTGCCTCCATCCACGACGCGCTGGCCGATGCGCGCGAAGCCTTCATCGGCCAGCACGCCGAGGCCTACGGTGCGGAAGTAACTTTCGTCCCAGCGTCGTTCGTGCGCGAGATAGGTCCATTTGCAGGTCACCGTGCAGGTCGATCTGGACAGATCGCCGGTCGCGCGCCAGGTCAGGAAGTCGGTCAGATCGAAGAACTGCCATGCCGCCTCGAACACGGCCGGCCGGTTTTCGAGGAGCCACAGCAGCTTCGGCGTCTCCATTTCCGGCGAGATCCTGCCGCCGACAAACTTCAGCACCGCGTGACCCGTTGCGTTGATGCGCTCTGCCTGGTCGACCGCGCGGTGATCCATCCACACGATGATGTCGCGCTCCGCCTTTTCGGAAGGACCGACGGGCAATGGCTTCCCGCCGGTGCCCAGCACAACGAGCGAGCAGGTAGCGTCGAACCCGATGCCCGCGACCTGATCCGGCGACACCGCAGACTGCGAAAGCGCATCCTTCACGGAATCGCAGACGGCCGTCCAGATCTCGCCGCTCGACTGCTCGACGATGGAGCCGCTTGCATGGAACAGCGTGATGTCACGCTTCGCCGAAGCCAGCATGTGCCCGGTCACATCGAAAATGCCGGCGCGGGCGCTGCCCGTGCCGACGTCGACGCCGATGACATAACGCGTGCTGCCGGTCGCGCCGGAGGCTGGATTTTCTGGGTTCATAACTCGCTGTCTGTCCGTTGTCGGTTACAGGTCGCGCGTCAAAGATCGACGCTGTTCGGAAGAATGACGATATCGCGAACGGTCACGTTACGCGGCCGCGTCAGCATGAATACCACCGAATCGGCCACCTCCACCGGCTGCATCAGGCTGCCCGAGGCGAGCGCTTCTTCCATCTTCGCTTTCGGCCAGTCGTCGAGCAGCGCGGTGACGACCGGACCCGGCAACACCGCGCCCACGCGCACGCCGTGTTTGGAGAGCTGTCGGCGCGTCGTATGCACGAACGCCTGCACCGCGAATTTGGACGCCGTGTAGACCGGTTCCCATACAACCGGCACCATGCCCGCGATCGAACTGGTGAAGACGATGTCGCCCGACTTCTGCGCAACCAGGTGCGGCAGCACGGCGTGCACCGAGCGGAACGCGGCACTCACGTTCAGATTCAGCACGCGGTCCCACTCGTCCGGATTGCCGTCCACCACTTCGCCGCCCACATAGGCGCCGGCATTCGCGTGGAAGATATCGAGGCCACCGGCGAGGGCAAGAATCTCCGGCAGCATCGCGGACACTTCCGCGGGCTTCAGCAGGTCGACGACGAGCGGCAGCGCGTTCGGACCCAGTTCGGCGCAGAGTGCCTTGAGCCTGTCCTCCGCACGATCGATCAGAACGACCTTCACACCTTCCGCGATCAGCGCACGCGCGCACGCGAGGCCGATACCTGATGCGGCGCCTGTGATGGCGGCAATTTTTCCCTTCAACGATTCAGACATTTAATGTTCTCCGGTCCCACGTAACGTGGTTGCTGTGTTGCTGGAATCAGGCGCGGCCATGCGAGACGCGAGACTGCCGGGCGAGCGAATCGACGATCACCGCAATCGCGAGTACCGCGCCCGTGATCATGAAGCGCAGCGACGACGACAGGTTCAGGAGCGTCAGCCCGCTCGCAATCGACTGGATCACGATGATGCCGAGTACCGCCGAATACGCGCTGCCGCGTCCGCCAAAAAGGCTCGTGCCGCCGATGACAGCCGCCGCGATGGCGTTCAGGTTCACGTCGCCGGTGCCGGCCTGCTGGCTGGCCGAAGCAAGCCGCGCCGCGGTCAGCACGCCGCCGAGCGCGGCGAGGCTCGCGCACAGCACGAACGCGCTGGTGTAGATGGCGCCGACGTTGATACCAGCCCGCCGCGCAGCTTCGTGATTGCCGCCGACTGCGTTCATCGAGCGGCCCCACCGCGTTCTCTTGAGCGCGTAGTCCATCGCGACCGCGAGGCCGAGGAACACGCCGAACATCAGCGGAACGCCGCGCCCCTGGTTGAGGTACGCAACCACGCCCTCGAGCAGCACGGTGATTGCAACAGCACGCGAGAGCAGGCTGCCGACAGACGGCGCCGAGAGATTGGACGCACGGCGCCGCTCGCGCGTGCGCAACCCGATCACCAGCATGACGACACCCGGTACCAGCGCGATGAGGTACGAAACGACGGCAGGGATGATGATGAGTTGTCCGAGGTTCACCATCGTCGAACCGTAGGGCAGGTTGATCGATCCGGTCGCGCCGAGCACGTAAAGCTGCATTCCGAGAATTGCAAGCAGGCCGGCCAGCGTCGCGACGAAGCTCGGCATGCCGAGCCGGTTGAGCAGCAGTGCGTAGATCGCGCCGACTACCGCGCCCACCACAACGGCAGCGACGATGGCGAGCAGCACCGGCCAGCCGTGATTGACCCACAGCATGCCGACGAGTGCCGAGGCGAAGCCGCTCATCGAGCCCACCGAGAGGTCGATCTGTCCGACCATCAGTACGCAGACGATGCCAAGCGAAATCACGCCGACCGTCGAGCAGTCGAACAACAGGTTCACCAGGTTGTTGGCCGAGAGGAATACCGGGTTCAGGCTCGTGAACACGGTCCAGATGATGACGAGGCCCGCGATGACCGGCAGCGATCCGAGATCGCCCGAGCGCACCCGCTCGACGAACGCGGACACGGTGCCGCTCACGCCGCTCGCGTGCTTCACGCGGACGTCGCTTCGATCGAGCAGCGTCGACGGTTTCGGGCCACCTTGCGGTTCGGGCTGCGGGGCGCCCTGCATTTCTTTACTCATGATCGTTCCTTTGGTCAGGCGTCCTGTCCGGCCTGGCGCCGGACGGCGCGGCGCGACACGGCGTTCTCGGTGGCGCCTGTGATCGCGGCCACCAGCTCTTCATTCGACGAGTCGGGATAGAAGACGCCGTTGTTGCGGCCGAGCCGCAGCACGACGATCCGGTCGGCGACGGCGCGCACGTCCTCCATGTTGTGGCTGATCATGATCACCGCGTGGCCGCGGTCGCGCACCCGCTCGATCAGGTTCAGCACTTCGGCGGTCTGGGCCACGCCGAGCGCGGCGGTCGGTTCGTCGAGCATGATCAGCTTCGGGTCGAGCAGCAGCGAGCGCGCGATGGCCACGGTCTGGCGCTGTCCGCCCGACAGCGACGCAACCACGTCGCGCACGCTCGGGATACGCGCCGACAGTTCGTTCAGCAACGTCCAGGCCTTCACTTCCATCGCGACCTCGTCGAGGCGCAGCGGATTCAGTTCGCGCCCGAGGTAGATGTTCGCGACGACATCGAGGTTTTCGCACAGCGCGAGGTCCTGGAACACCGTGGCGATGCCGAGGTCGAGCGCCGCCGCCGGATTGGGCAGCGTGACCGGGTTGCCGCCGAACGTGATCGTGCCGGTGGTGGGTTGATGCACGCCGGCGAGCACCTTCACCAGCGTCGATTTGCCGGCACCGTTGTCGCCCACGAGCGCGACGACTTCGCCGGCATGCACGTCAAGCTCGATGTCCGTCAGGGCCGAGACCGCTCCGAAGTTCTTCGAGACGCCGCGCAGGCTCAGCACCTGCTCGCCGGGCGCGGACCGTGTTGTGGAGTTGTCAGTCATTTGACGGATACCTCATGATGAGTAAAGGGACCCGGCACGCGCCGGGCCCCGTCCGGGGCCTGTAGCGGATATGCGCCGGATCAGTTCGTGATGCCCAGCTTTTTGCACCCTTCGGCATAGCGGTCGGTGCACAGGTCCTTCGCGCTCGCAAAGCCTTTGTCGACCACCTCGGCCTTGAGGTTCTTCGACGTGATCACAGCAGGCTTGAACAGCTGGGACGGCGTGTTGAAGAGGGTCGTTTGGCCCTTCGGCGCCTGGCCCGACAGGAAGCCGACCGCCACCTTTGCCGCCGCGGCCGCGACGATTTCGCTCGGCTTCAGGATCGTGTTGTACTCGTCGCCGGCGATGATGAGTTGAAGCCCTGCGGTCGTCGCGTCATTGCCGGTGACAGGCGGGACCGGGTTGACGCCTGCTGCCTTGAAGGCCGCGACGGCGCCGCCGCCCGTGCCGTCGTTGGCGGCCACAACACCGACGATCTGCGGCCCGAAGCGCGTGATCTGCCCGCTGACCCATTGCTGGGCCTTCGGCGGCGCCCAGTCCGGCGTGTCGTACTCGGCGAGCGTCTTGTAGCCGCTGCCCTGCAGCCCGGCATGGATGCCCTTCTTGATGAGGCCCGCAGCTGCGTCAGTGGGCGAACCGTTGACTTCGAGCACGCCGCCCTTCGTGGTCGGCACGTTCGTTTCCTTCAGATGCTGGACGAGCGACTGCGCGATGGCCTTGCCGATGCCTTCGTTGTCGAACGACACGTAGTAGTCCGCTGGCGTCGAAGGCACGGGACGGTCATACGCGATCACCTTGATGCCCTGGCTCTGCGCCATGTGAACCAGCGACGCCGCCGCCGTCGAGTCCACCGGGTCGAGCACGATCACCTTCGCGCCCTGCGCGATCACCGAATTGAACTGCTGCTGTTGCGTGGCGACGTCGGCATTGGCGTTCTGGTAGAGCACCTTGCAGTCGGGGCACAGCTTGCTCATCTCCGCCTTGAAACCGGGGAAGTCGTGTTGTTCGTAGCGCGTGGACGCCTGGTCGGGCATCAGGAAGGCAACCGTGCCGCTGGGCGCCGCCAGTGCCGCCGTGCCGCTTAACAGGCCGAAGCCGAGGCTCACGCCGAGCGCGCTGGCGCGGATCAATTGGTTCGAAAGGCTGGTCATCGAATGTCTCCGTTTTTAGTAAATTCCGGCCCAGGTGCTGCCGTGATTGAACTGCGGGTGAGGCTTTGTGTTCGACTTCACATGCTGGGTAGTGCGAAATACATCGGTTCGAATGGTGTCAGACGCGATGATCGACATGGCTAAAACTCCGCGCTAGCCGAACGATGCCAAAGCTGGCGCGTCGTCAGGCGATTCGCTCGCGCTCGCCGCATTGAGCTGTTGATACGCGCGCCATCGCGAAGGCGACATGTCCTTTTGCAGCAGGAACTGGCGGTTGAAATTCGAGAGGTTGTTGAAGCCGACCTGGTAGCAGATATCCGTGATATTCAGTTCGCCCGACATCAGCAACTGGCACGCGAGATTGATGCGAAGCCGGTTTACATACTGTACGAAGGTCGCGCCGGTCTGCCGCCGGAAGTACCGCGAGAAGGCGCTGACACTTTGTCCGGTGAGTTCGGCCAGCTCCACTTCGCGCAACGCTTGCGACAGGTTTCTGCCGATGTAGGTCAGCACATCGTTGATCCGTGTTTCTGCATGGCGCGCCGGGTCCACGTGGTGGGCAGCGCTTGCGAGCTTGATCGGTTCCGCGCTTTGCACGAGGAGATCGAGTAACGCCAGAAACAGCGTGATGCGCCGCACGCCTTGCGCGCCCAGCAATTCGCGCATGACCGGTTCTGCGGCGGCCCCTGTTGCTGGTGTGAACAGCAGGCCGCAGGCGGCTACGTCGAGCAGCGATTGCACACGCTTGATCTCCGGAAACACCGCGATGGCGCGCGCGACAAATCCGGCATCGAACTGCAGGATCAGGCCGCGTTCATCGACACGCTCGCCTTGCGGCACATGGCTGACCCAGTTGTGCGGCAGATTCGGCCCGGTCATCACGAGATTGCCGGGTGCGAAATTACCGATGTAGTCGCCGACGAAGTATTTTCCGGTCGTCGACGTAATGAGCTGGATTTCGTACTCGGGATGGAAATGCCAGCGCACCGTGCGATATGGATAGCCATGCGACCACACCTTGAACGATTCATCGCGCGGCACGGCGACCAGTTCCAGATCGGGCTGTGCTATTTTGGCGCGACGGGCGTTCGTTTGCCCGGTCGTTGCCCGAATGGTGTGCATCTGTCTTCCTCCCAACCAACCTTGTTTTCCGGGCGGTTCGCGTATGCCACACCGCACGCCGCCACGGGATGAAAGTTAGCCCTGTCGAGGAGAGATCACCACTGAAAATACAGCCGCTCACCGATACTTTATTGCATTCGGGTAAGCCCTTACGGCCTCAGGCGTCAAATTTTGTGCGACGCAGCAGGTTGGCGGCAGGTCGCGCGCATCGACGGCGACAGCGGCGAAGCCCGTTCGCGTCGCGTTATCTATCCGTCACCGGCTCGCCACAAATAGATACAAGGATGTGCGCTCGTGCTCGCTCGAATGACCCGTAGCATTGCAGCCGGATGCGCTGGTCGAATCGCGCAAACCCTGGACGTCCTGCGTCGCGAGCCGTGCAGGCGGTCGCACGAGCAACCGGAAGATCGAGCCCGGTTCCGGTGTCGTGCCGTTCGTATTGAACGGCAATCGCCCCTACGCTCCCTGACGCAAGGTTTTCGCGGCGGCGACCATGTTCCTGAGCGCCGGAATCACTTCTTCCCATGCACGTGTCTTCAGGCCGCAATCCGGATTGACCCACAGACGTTCCGCAGGAATGCGCTCCGCTGCCTTCTTCATCAACTGGACGATATGATCCTCGCCGGGAATGTTCGGCGAATGGATGTCGTACACGCCGGGACCGATTTCGTTCGGGTAGTTGAAGTGATCGAACGCATCGAGCAGTTCCATGTCCGAGCGCGACGTTTCGATCGTGATGACGTCCGCATCCATATCCGCAATCGAAGCGATGATGTCGTTGAACTCGGAATAGCACATGTGCGTGTGAATCTGCGTTTCGTCCTTCACGCCGTTGGCGGTGATACGGAACGATTCCACCGCCCATTGCAGGTATTCGTTCCAGTGCGACTTGCGCAGGGGCAGTCCTTCGCGAAGCGCGGCTTCGTCGATCTGGATGACACGTACGCCGGCCTTTTCGAGGTCGAGCACTTCTTCGCGGATGGCCAGCGCCAGCTGGTAGCACGACACGGAGCGGGGCTGGTCGTCGCGCACGAACGACCAGTTCAGGATCGTGACCGGTCCGGTCAGCATGCCCTTCATCGGTCTGGTCGTCTGCGACTGCGCGTATTGGGTCCACTCGACGGTTATCGCCTTCGGACGGCTGATGTCGCCGAACAGGATCGGCGGCTTCACGCAGCGCGAACCGTACGACTGCACCCAGCCGAACTGGCTGAACGCATAGCCATCCAGTTGCTCGCCGAAGTACTCGACCATGTCGTTACGTTCCGCTTCGCCATGCACGAGCACGTCGAGGCCGAGCGCTTCCTGTTCCTTCACGGCGCGGGTGATCTCGCGCTCCATCGCCGCCTTGTAGCCCGTGTGATCCAGCGCGCCCGCCTTGAACTGGCTGCGTGCGTGGCGGATTTCGCCGGTCTGCGGGAACGAGCCGATGGTGGTCGTCGGGAAGGGCGGCAGGTTGAGAATCGCTGCCTGTTTTTCGGCGCGCAGCGGATACGCGCTTGCGCGCTTGCCGAGCGCGGCGTCGATGCGAGCAATCGCCGCCTTGACCGCCGGATTATGGACGCGCGGCGAGGCACGACGGTTTTCAATTGCGGCTGCGTTGGCCTCAAGCGCATCGGCAACCGATGCGCGGCCATTGTTCAGCGCGCCGGCCAGCACGCTGAGTTCATCGAGCTTTTGCAGCGCGAAGGCAAGCCACGACTTGATTTCGGCGTCGAGCTTCTGTTCGCTGTCGAGATCGACAGGCGTATGCAGCAGCGAGCACGACGGCGCGATCCACAGCCGGTCGCCCAGCGAGCGATAGAGCGGTTCGAGCCACTCCAGCGCCGCGTTCAGGTCGGTCTTCCAGATATTGCGGCCATTGATTGCGCCAACAGACAGCACCGTCGAATCGGGCAGTTGCGCCGCGACCAGGGCAACTTCGTCGCGTGCATTGACCGCATCGATATGGAGGCCGTCGACGGGGAGCTGGCACGCGAGCTGAAGGTTGTCCTTCAACGGACCGAAGTAGGTTGCAAGAAGCACCCGCACGCGGCGGGCCGACAGCGCGTCGTATGCCGTGACAAACGCTTCGCGCCACGCCGGCTCGAGTTCGGTCACGAGTGCCGGCTCGTCGATCTGCACCCACTCGACGCCTTGCGCCGTGAAGTAGTCGAGCAGTGCTGCATACACGGGAAGAAGGCGCGGCAACAGGGCGAGCCTGTCGGAGTCATCCTTCGCCTTGCCGAGCCACAGGTAGGTTACCGGTCCGATGATGACGGGCCTCGCCTTCACGCCGAGCACGCGCGCCTCGGCGAGCTGCTCGATGAGGCGCGAAGGGTCGAGCGAGAAATTCGTTGACGCATCGAACTCCGGAACGATGTAGTGATAGTTCGTATCGAACCACTTCGTCATTTCGCCGGCGGCCACGCCGCCGCAGCACGCGCTGTGCTCTTGCGCGCCGTGGGCTGAACGGCCGCGCGCCACGCGGAAATAATTGTCGAGCCTGTCGCCATGGAAACCGCGCACGCGCTCAGGAAGATTGCCCAGTGTGAAGCTCATGTCGAGCACCTGGTCGTAAAACGCAAAATCGCCGACCGGCGCGAAATCGAGCTTCGCCTGATGTTCCCAATGGCGCGCGCGGAGCGCCTTGCCCGTCGCCTTCAGTTCGTCGCGTGTCGATTGACCTTTCCAGTACGTTTCAAGTGCGAACTTCAGTTCACGTTTCGCGCCGATGCGCGGAAAGCCCAGATTATGTGTGGTGACCATATCGTTACGCCGTTCAGGTAATTAACTGAGAGCGATGATAGAATTTTTGATGTATGAATAAAAATGGATTAATTTCATACATCGATTAATATTTTTCATGGAGTCGAGATGCTGGAGCGGAGCCATTTAATGGTCGTCAGAGAAGTGGAGCGTCAGGGCTCGCTGACGGCCGCGGCCGACGTGCTGCATCTCACGCAGTCGGCGTTGAGCCACACCGTCAAGAAGCTGGAGCAGCAACTGGGCACGCTGGTGTGGGCACGCGAAGGGCGATCGATGCGCCTCACGCAGGCGGGTCAGTATCTGCTGGGTCTCGCGAACCGTCTGTTACCTCAGTTCGAGCAGGCTGAAGAGCGCATGAAGCAGTACGCGCAGGGAGAGCGCGGCACGCTGCGGATCGGCATGGAGTGTCACCCGTGCTACCAGTGGCTGCTCAAGGTCGTATCGCCGTATCTGGCGAGCTGGCCTGACGTTGACGTCGATGTGAAGCAGCGCTTCCAGTTCGGCGGCATTGGCGCGCTGTTTGGCTATGACATTGATGTGCTCGTCACACCTGATCCGTTGAAGAAGCCAGGACTGCGCTTTCAGCCCGTGTTCGACTACGAACAGGTGCTCGTTGTCGCCGAAGACCACGCGCTGGCGGACGTGCCGTATGTCACGCCCGGGCAGCTCAGTACGGAAGTATTGATCACGTATCCCGTCGAGACGGACCGGCTGGATATCTATAACCAGTTCCTGACGCCGGCTAACGTCGTGCCGAAGAAACACAAGGTGATCGAGACCACCGACATCATGTTGCAGATGGTGGCGAGCGGTCGCGGCGTCGCCGCGTTGCCGCGCTGGCTGGCTGAAGAGTACGCAGACTGGATGCCCCTCGTGCCGTTGCGGCTCGGCAAGAAGGGCATTTCCAAGCAGATATTTCTGGGCACCCGCGAGTCGGACGATGCAATCGACTATCTGGCGGCTTTTGTCACGCTCGCACGCGAGTCGGACTGGAGTGGCGCCAGATTCCGTTCCTGACGGGGAACGCGGCGCCGCCGGAAGATGCTGGTCGCACCGCGTGTCCTCTTACGCTACCTTGATGAGCCCGAGCTGCTGCAGGGCGGTCACGCCGTCGTCGAGGCCGACTTCTTCAACAATCTTGCCGTCCTTGAGCTTGAGGACTGTCGTGCCGGCGAAGTGCATCTTGCGGCCAGTCGCAGCGGGCAGCGCGCCGGCAAGAAAGTCGGCGAATGCGGGGCCTGTATGCGTGCCGCCACCTTCCCAGCGGCCGACGACATAGTCTCCTTCGGCGATCAGGTCGGCGGCGCCCCAGAAGTTGAGATCCGGGAATGCTTCACGAAAGCCGCTCATGAAAGCCCTGATGTCCTCGCGGCCACGGCGCGGCTCGTGAAGCGAGTAGCGCAGAAGCATGTCGGGCGCAGCGAGTTCGTCGACGATATCGAGGTTGCAGGTTTTGCCCCAGAAACTCGTGAACCAGCGACCGACGATGGCCTTGTTGTCATCTTCCTTTGACATGGTGGGTTCCTCATTGGCTGTGTTTAAAGAAGGGAAGCACGATCGCCTCTCCCTGTCTGAACACTATCGATTCAAGCCGTCAGGAACCCCCCGTTTCTTGCTGCGATACTCCAGCTGGCTGGCTAACCACGCTTAGCGAATTTCCTTGAGAACCTGATCGAGCCGGTCGCAAAAGTCGCCGCAGATCGCTTCGTCGTGAGCAATCGAGAGATAGAGCTTGGTGCCCATCGGGTTCAGGAAGACCCCACGCTTGAACAGGCCAAACATCATGCGTTTCGCCATCGCCTTGTCGCCCGAGGCCGTCGAACGATAGTCGTTGACCTTGCGATCCGTGAACACGATCTGTGCGAGCGGACCATCACCGATGACCTGTCCTGTGAGATCGTGCGTGATCAGCAACTGACGTAGCTCATCGCGAAACCACGCGCCGAGCTGATGCAACCGCTCGTACGTATGTGGCTTGCGAAGCACCGAGAGCGCCGCGTTCGCGGCCGATGCGGACACCGGATTTCCGCCGAGCGTCGAGGCCATCCATACGTAACTGTCCGTGCCGATGTGGCGCTCGTTGACGAGGTCCATGATGTCGCGACGTCCGCCAAAGGCGCCGATCGGATAGCCGCCGCCGAGCGCCTTGCCATACGCGACGAGGTCGGGCACGACGCCGTAGTAAGCCTGCGCACCGCCATACGCGAGCCGGAACCCGGTCACGACTTCATCGAAAATCAGCAGGATCCCGGCTTCGTTGCAGGCATTTCTCACGCCCTCCAGAAACCCGGGCTCGGGCGGCGTGCAGCGTTGCAGCGGTTCCATGATCACCGCCGCCAGTTCATGGCGGTTCTCGCGGATGATCGACCGGGTCGTATCGAGATCGTTGTAGGGCGCCACCAGCAGTTCGCGTTCAACCGAAGGCAGGCCTGCGCTGGTACGTTCCGGTGTGGGAAACGCGAGGTTCTTCTGCGAGAACAGACTGGTGACACCGGCTGCGTTGGCGCCGTGATACGCGCCTTCGAATTTCAGAATCTTCGGCCGGCCGGTGAATGCCCGCGCCACCTGCTGGCAATACATCGTGGCTTCGGTGCCCGATGCGCAGAATCGAAGCTGCTCTGCGGCAGGACTGATCCGGCAGATTTCCTCGGCCAGTTCCAGCACCGCCTCGTTCAGATAGGCGAAGTTCGACCCTTTGCCGGCCTGCTCGCGAACCGCTTCGACCACTTCGGGGCAGGCGTGGCCGACGAGGCACGAACCCCAACCCATCGAGAAGTCGATCAGTTCGCGACCTTCGGTGTCCCACAGGCGACTTCCGCGGCCGGCGCGAATGCTCATGAGCGCGTCGTGAGGCAGCCCGAACTCGCCGTTCGAAATGCCGCCTGGAAACACGCGCGACGCCCGCGCTGGCACGTCGCCCGAAGCGATCTGCGTTCCGTTGTCCGACGCCCTCTGTTCCTGTGTCATCGCATGCTCCTGGGCTCGCGTGGTCTTGAGAATAGCGACAAGCGTAGAGTCGGTAAGTGTCGCAGTCAAATTAATACGACTATAATTTTTTGACATTCAAATTTATAGATGCACAGGGGAGTCCGGATGCGTTACTTCCAGCTGCGCGCGTTCGACGCCGTCGCACGAGAGGGCAGTTTTTCGAAGGCGGCAAGCCTTCTGGGTCTGACCCAGCCCGCCATCACCACGCAGGTGCGCAACCTCGAGGAATCGTGCAGGCAGGCCTTGTTCGTGCGAACGAGCGACGGTGTGCACCTGACCGACGCGGCCAGGCCCCTCTTCGAGCTGACGCGACAGATGTTCTCGACCGAAGAGCAGATCGAGGATCTGGTGAGTCTCGCCACCGCGTTCAGTCGCGGCAGTCTCAAACTTGCCGCGGACGGACCTCATGTGGCGTTACAGGTGGTTGCCGCGTTCAGGAAGGAGTATCCGGGTATCGATATTTCCGTCGCGTTGGGCAGCCAGCGCGAGGTGTGGGACGATCTTCTCGGTTACCGGGTGGACGCGGCGGTGATCGGCAATGCCGCAAGCGATGCCCGCGTCATGGCCATTCCCGTTGCCCGGCAGGATATGCGCGTGCTCGTGCCCGGCGATCATCCCCTTGCGACGTATGAAAGCCTTTCGCTCGCCGATCTCGATGGACATCCCGTCATCCGCCGGGAGTTCGGTTCCAACACGCAGCGGCTCATCGATGAAGCGTTGCAGCGTGCGCAACGCTCACTTTCCACCGCGATGGAACTGGGTAGCCGTGAAGCTGTTGTGGAAGCGGTCCGACAAGGTCTCGGCATCGGTTTTGTACTCGAACGCGAGGTGCCTGACAGCCCACGCACGGTTGCCGTTCCGCTTGTGGAGCTGTGTGCCTGCAATATCGATTCCGTGGTGTGCCTCCACAGTCAACGCAAACGCGGCATCGTCCAGACGTTCCTGAGTGTGGCGGCAACGCTGGATCTGAGCGTGTCCTCCGTGAGTCATTCCGCAAGTTGAGTGGCGCAGACTCAAACCTGCGCAGATCGTCTTCGACAGACCGCTACGGCTGTTGCGGTCATCCTCTGCGGTGTGATGCCGTCTTCCGCTTGCGCGGCTCCTGCGTCCTGCCCGCGGCAAACATCGGCATGCGTTCCTGAATCCACCGGAGCAGTTCGAGCGGACCGGCGGCGAGCGGCCTGCCGGTTTTTACCAATGCTCTCGCCTGCGCACTTTCGCACAGCGGATGTGTAATCGGAACAGTCGTGAGCTCGCCGCTCGCAAGCTCACGACTGGCAGCAAATTCGCCGATGAGCGTCACGAAATTTTCCGCTGTCACAAAGCGCTTCAAGGCGCTGAGCGAGTTTGTCGTGATTGTCGGGCGGATCGTGATGTTCTCACTCAACTCCAGCATCTTCACGACATGTCCGATGCCGAATGTCGAAGGCATCACGGCCAGCGGGTACGTACGCAGATCGTCGACGCTGGCCGGTCCTTTCCTTTTGACGAGCGGATGATCCTTTCTCAGCAACAGCACGACCGGTTGTGCAGAGCTCGCGCGATATTCGATGCGCGGATGGGGCGGCGGATTGTAGGCAAGCCCGATGTGAGCCCGGCTTTCCGCGACCTCGTCCAGTATTGCGTCGACCGCGAGCATCGTCATGCTGATTTCCAGGCGCGGGTAGCGCGCGCAGAACGGCGCGATCACGTCATCGACGAGTGTATCGACAAACCCCTCGCTGATCGCCAGCTGGATATGCCCCGTCTGAAGCCCGCGTAACGCGTGCAACTGGTCTTCGAGTTTTTCCTGCTGCGAGCGGTAGCCCTGCCAGAACTCGAGCAGATGAATAGCGGCCTCCGTCGGTTTGACCCCGCGCGCCTGGCGTTCGAACAGCACGGCACCCAGTTCGTCTTCGAGCAGCCTGACCTGCCGCGTGATGACGGAGGGCGAGGTATTGAGGTGTTCAGCCGCGCCGCGAATCGTGCCGTGCGTAAGCACCTCGTGAAAATATCGCAGACGCTGCTGGTTGATCTCCCGCATTTCCTCGCTCCCGAATGAACCAGTGTTGCCCGTGGAGCAACGATATGTGAACTTAGTTGCTCTTGCTAGTGTTCTTTTGCCCTGCCACCATGAATTCAACCCCCACGACCGGGGTCTGGGAAGAAAACCGGGAGACACACATGTCAGCAATCTACCCATCGACCACGCGCGATGGGGCCGCAGCGCTTTACAGCAAGCTCAACTGGCGGCTCCTGCCGTTTCTCGTCACCTGCTACATGTTTGCGTATCTGGACCGCGTGAACGTCGGGTTCGCCAAACTCCAGATGCAGACTGATCTGGGGTTCTCCGATGCGGCGTATGGCGTGGGCGCCGGTATCTTCTTCATCGGCTATGTCCTGTTCGAAATACCCAGCAATCTCATGTTGCCGAGGGTCGGCGCGCGCCGGACATTCAGCCGCATTCTCGTGCTGTGGGGCATTACGTCGGCCTGCATGCTGTTCGTGCGCAACGTGCCGGCCTTCTACGCCATGCGCTTCCTGCTCGGCGTGTTCGAGGCGGGTTTTGCGCCGGGGATGATCTATTACCTGTCGTGCTGGTACGGCCCCGCCCGCATGGCGCGCGCCATCGCGCTCGTGTTCGTGGCGGGACCGCTCGGCGGGATTGTCGGCGGCCCGCTGTCTGCGTGGCTCATGACGAGCCTTTCTGGGGTCGGCGGCCTTGCCGGCTGGCAATGGATGTTTCTGGTGGAAGGCCTGCCCTGCATCGCGTTGGGCCTCCTGACGCTGCGCGTGCTCTCCGATCGACCTGAGGACGCACGCTGGCTGAACGATGACGAAAAACGCCTGTTGCAGCACGCGACCACGCCGGGCCAGCACCGCGCGGATTCGTTCAAGGCCGTGCTGAAAAGCCCGACGGTCTACGTGCTTGCGCTCGCGTACTTCAGCATCATTTTTCCGATCTACGCGATCAGCTTCTGGTTGCCGACGCTGCTCAAGGAACAGGGCGTCACCGATACGATCCGCCTCGGCTGGTACACCGCGATTCCCTACGTCGCGGCCGCGATCTGCATGTACCTCGCCGCGCGGCGCTCCGACCGCGTGGGCGAACGGCGCTATCACTGCGCGATACCGGCACTGGGCGCCGCGATCAGCCTGATCGCCACGATCTTCGCAGATGGAAATCTCACGCTGACGCTGGTGGCGCTGACGTTTGGAACCGCTTTTCTGTGGATGGCCTATACGGTGTTCTGGGCGATTCCTTCCGAGCTTGTCGAAGGAACGGCAGCGGCTGGCGGTATTGCGCTCATCAACACCGTCGGCCTGTCCGGCGGATTCTGGGGCCCGGCCATGGTCGGCTGGACGAAGGCATGGACGGGAAGCATGCATGCCGGTCTCTTCGTCATGGCCTCTATTGCAGCGGTCGCGGCCGTTCTGATCCTGTCGGGCAAGCTGACGCCGAGGAAGAGCCGGACGCAGCCCGCTCATCACGCGTAAGAAATTCTGTCGCCAGTTAAAGCGCTGGCATCCGGACGATTGTGTCCGCACAGGCACATGTCATTTGAGCAAAAGGTGAAGCGCATGAAAATCCTGATCGCCGGTTTCCAGCATGAAACCAATACCTTCGCGCCGACCAGAGCGTCCTATACGAGTTTCGTTCAGGGCGAGGGCTTTCCGCCGATGGTGCGCGGCGCCGATGTGCTTGCGCTTCGCGACGTGAACGTTCCGATCGGCGGGTTCATCAAGGTTGCCGAAGCAGGCGGCCACGAACTGACGCCAGTGATCTGGGCCGGCGCCAGTGCGTCGGCACACGTGACGACGGATGCGTTCGAGCGGATCGGCGGCGAGATCATCGCCGCCGTCGAGGAGGGCGGGTTCGACGCGATCTATCTCGATCTGCACGGCGCGATGGTGACCGGGCAGCACGACGACGGAGAGGGCGAGCTGCTCGAACGCGTGCGCCGGATCGTCGGCGATCGCATGCCGGTTGTCGTGTCCCTCGATCTGCACGCGAACGTCACCACGCGGATGTTCGCGCATGCCAGCGCGCTCGTCGCGTACCGGACCTATCCGCACGTCGATATGGCCGAAACCGGCGAACGCGCCGCGCGCATTCTCGATCAACTGGTGCTGGAAGGTCGCGCGCTGCAGTGTGCGGTGCGTCGCGTGCCGTTTCTTGTTCCGGTGAACGGCATGTGCACCCTGGTGGAGCCTGCGCGCGGAATGTACACGTTGCTTGAGAATCTGGAAAAATCGCCTGTCATGTCCCTGTCGTTTGCCCCAGGTTTTCCGGCGGCTGATTTCCCGGAGTGCGGTCCGACGATCTGGGCGTACGCATTCAGCAAGGATGACGCCGAACACGCGGTGGATGCGCTGTTTTCGAAAATGATGAGCGAAGAGTCGCGCTGGGATGTGCCGTTCCTGACGCCCGACGAAGCCGCAATCGAAGCGATCCGGATGAGCAGAACGTCAACCAGGCCCGTCATCATCGCCGATACGCAGGACAACCCAGGCGTAGGCGGCGACTCGAACACCATGGGCATGGTGCGGGCGCTGTTGCGCAATGGCGCGACCGACGCGGCCGTGGGCGTGATCTGGGATGCGGAGGCCGCAGCGGAGGCGCATCGCGCCGGTGTGGGCGCGCGAATTTCGGTGGCGTTGGGCGGTCGTTCTGGCGCGCAGGGCGACTCGCCGCTGGAAGCTGAATTCGAAGTCGAGCATCTGTCTGACGGGTCGTTCCGTTTCGATGGACCGATGCTCAACGGAATGCAGGGCGAGTTGGGACCGGTTGCCTGTTTGCGTATCGAAGGCGTGAGGATTGCAGTGAGCTCCGTGAAGATGCAGGTTTTCGACCGGAACCTGTTCCGCGTGGCGGGCATCGAGCCCGAACGGATGAAGATCCTCGTCAACAAGAGCTCAGTTCATTTTCGTGCAGATTTCGAGGCCATTGCCGAGGCGATTCTCGTAGCGAAAGCGCCGGGGCCAATGGCCGCCGATCCTGCTGATCTTCCGTGGAAGCGCCTCGACCCGGACATGCGCGTGCGGCCAATGGGTCCAACGTTCAGTTCCTTCAACACGGCATCCGCTTAACCCGAACCCCGGATTGCCGAATCATCAAGGAGAATCAACCATGCCGGACCCGATCAATATGCGACGCCGTCGTCTGCTGGGGACGACCGTAGCCGGTATCAGTTTGCTGGAGCTGGGACTCAGCGGCATTGCCCACGCGCAGACGAACAGCACGAATGCGGCACCGCGTGTCACGTCGTTCGACATCATCCGGCAGGTCAACATTGGCGCGCTCAGCATGGGCTATGCCGAAGCAGGTCCGCAGAACGGACCGGTCGTCATCCTGCTGCACGGCTGGCCCTACGATATCTACAGCTTCGCGGAAGTCACACCATTGCTCGCGGCCGCCGGCTACCGGGTCATCGTGCCGTATCTGCGCGGCTACGGCACGACGCGCTTCCTGTCCGCCGATACGCCTCGCAACGGCCAGCAGGCTGTGGTTGCGGTCGACATCATCGCGTTGATGGACGCATTGAAGATCGACAAGGCGATACTCGGCGGCTTCGACTGGGGCGCACGTACCGTGAACATCATGGCCGCGCTCTGGCCGGAACGCTGCAAGGCGATGGTGTCGGTGAGCGGCTATCTGATCGGCAGTCAGGAGGCCAACAGGGCGCCGCTGCCGCCGAAGGCCGAACTCGCGTGGTGGTACCAGTTCTATTTCGCCACGGAGCGCGGCTATGCGGGTTATGAGGCGAACCGCCACGACTTCAACAAGCTGATCTGGCATACGGCATCGCCGAAATGGAACTTCGACGATGCGACGTACGAGCGGTCGGCCGCGTCGTTCAACAACCCCGATCACGTTGCGGTGGTGATTCACAACTATCGCTGGCGTCTGGGGCTCGTGAAGGGCGAGCCTCAGTACGACGAGCTCGAAAAGCGTCTGGCAACGGGACCGGCCATTTCCGTTCCGACCATCACGATGGAAGGCGATGCGAACGCTGCTCCGCATCCCGATCCGGCTGCGTACGCAAAGAAGTTCACGGGCAAGTACGCGCACCGGAACATCGGCGGCGGTATCGGACACAACCTGCCGCAGGAAGCGCCGAAAGCATTCGCCGACGCGATCATCGATGTCGTGCGTATGTGACGGCGCGTTTTTGTGTCGCGACGTATCCGTCGCCGGCAAAAATCTCAAGGACGTCATGGCGGCGTTGCGCGTGGATCAGCGGCCTGCTGCAACCGGTCGCAGACACTCGCGCGCATCCGCTGCGCACGAGCTTCCGGGAATCGCACTGTCGCTATCAGGGCTGCTGTGAGGGATACTATGCGGGCAGGTGTATAAGGTCTCCCGTTTCGCAAACCACTTCACAGGAAATCGACATGTCACTCCGCATCAATGACGTCGCCCCCAACTTTACGGCCCGCACCACGCAGGGAACCATTGATTTTCATGCGTGGATTGGCGACCAGTGGGCCATTCTGTTCTCACATCCCAAGGATTTCACACCCGTCTGTACCACTGAGCTCGGTTATATGGCCAGAATCGAGCCCGAGTTCACCCGTCGCAACGCCAAACTGATTGGCCTTTCCGTCGATTCGGTCGAGAACCATGACAAATGGGTTGCCGACATCGAAGAGACGCAGGGCGCCACCGTCAAATATCCGATGATTGGCGATACCGATCTGGCCGTCGCGAAGCTTTACAACATGCTGCCGGCAGACGAAGGCGATACGAGCGAAGGACGCACGCCTGCCAACAACGCGACCGTGCGGTCGGTCTTTATCGTCGGCCCGGACAAGCGTATCAAGCTAATGCTGACCTACCCGATGACCACCGGCCGCAACTTCGACGAAATCCTGCGCGTACTCGATTCGATGCAGCTGACCGCGAAGCACAAGGTGGCCACGCCGGTGAACTGGAAGCAGGGCGAGGATGTGATCATCACGCCAGCGGTCAGCAACGAAGAAGCGGCGCAGTCCTTCCCCGGCTTCAAGACCATCAAGCCGTACCTGCGCACGACAAAGCAACCCGGTTGATCCACGGCGCGGTGGGTTCACACTGGAACGCCGCGCCCCCTCTTTCTTCAGACAGCGTAATGATGATCTTTCGCCAGCTGTTCGACGCCAGTTCCTCCACCTATACCTACCTGCTGGGTGACGGTGAGCGCGGCGAGGCGCTTCTCATCGATCCGGTTTACGAGCAGGTGCCGCGTGATCTGGCGCTGCTGGAGGAACTGGGCCTGCGGTTGCGGGCTACGCTCGACACCCACGTCCATGCCGACCATGTCACGGGCGCGTGGCGTTTGAACCAGCGCTGTGGCAGTCGTATCGCGCTCGCCGAGGCGGCCGGCGCCACGGGCGTGAATCAGCCGCTGTGCCATGGCGACCGCATCGACTTCGGAAGCCGCTACGTGACCGTGCGCGCGACACCCGGCCATACGAACGGCTGCCTGACCTATGTTCTGGACAATGAGCGCATGGCCTTCACCGGCGACAGTCTGCTGATTCGCGGATGTGGGCGCACTGATTTCCAGCAGGGGAGTCCGCAGCAGTTGTTTGCGTCCGTGCGCGAGCAGATCCTCACGCTGCCCGACGATTGCCTGCTTTATCCGGCCCACGACTATCGCGGCATCACTGTCACCAGTGTGCTCGAAGAGCGGCGCTTCAACCCGCGCCTTGGCGGAGACGTGGACCTCGGCGACTTCACCGGGCACATGAACAACCTGAACCTGCCGCATCCCAAACTGATGGCCTTGGCGGTTCCCGCCAACCTGCGCTGCGGACAGCCGGATCAGGATGCATTGCCGGCAGAGACGCCGGCATGGGCGCCGCTGACGCTGCGCTTTAGCGGAGTGTGGGAGATCGAGCCCATGACGCTGCTGGAGCATGCGGGCGCGTTACAAATCGTGGATGTGCGCGAAGCGCCGGAATTCATCGACCGGCTGGGTCATCTGCCGGGTGCGCGCCTGATACCCCTGTCGCAACTGATGAACCGACTGGATGAGCTGGACCGCGAGCGGCCAGTGGTGGCGGTGTGCCGCTCGGGCGTGCGTTCGGCGCAGGCAAGCGTCTTGCTGACGAAGGCAGGTTTTGGCAAGGTCGCAAACCTCGCCGGCGGCATGCTGCGCTGGAAGACCGAGGCGCTCCCCGTGGCGTCGGACAGCGTCTGAATGAAGCGTCAGTGTGGCGCCGGCCGATACGAACCGGCCTCCTGAAAGCCGGAAACATTTTTTCCCGACGTGTCGAATCTTGCGCCCCTGGTTCGTTGTCTCAATGACGGCACGCCGCTTGCGGCGCCTTTGTTCGATATGACAGGAGATTTGCCATGGCGATACAGAAGATCACGCCTTTTCTCTGGTACGCACGGGAAGCCGAGGAGGCCGCTGCGTTTTATACCGCCATCTTTCCCGACTCGCGGGTCGTCCGGGTCAATTCACTGCCGAGCGAATCGCCGAGCGGGCCGCCGGAGTCCGTGAAGCTCGTCGAGTTTGTGCTCTTTGGGCAGACGTTCTACGCCATGAGCGCAGGGAACCATGATCCGTTCAACCATGCGGTTTCCTTCATGGTCAACTGCGAGGATCAGGCAGAAATCGACCGTTACTGGAGTGCCCTGCTCGAAGGCGGCTCGCCGGAGGCATGCGGCTGGCTGAAAGACCGCTTCGGCGTTTCGTGGCAGATCTGCCCAAGCGTTCTCATCGATATGATGGGCGACCCCGACCGGGCAAAGGCCAGACGCGCGACCGACGCCATGATGAAAATGGTCAAGCTCGATATCGCCACACTAAAAGCGGCGTATTCGGGAACGGCGAACTAGCGAATACGCCGCGCCTGGCACGGCACCGCGCGGCATGGCAGCTCAGGACTTTGTCCACGCCGCGGCCATCGCGACTGCAAAGTCCTGGTAGGACCTGGGTTGCCTGCCGAGCAGCGTCGCCAGACGCCCGACTTCCGCTTTCGATGCGGCCGCACCGTCCTGCTGGTATCGGCTCAACATGAGGCGCATGTCGTACGCAAGCCAGCCAGGGGCGACTGACTTGAGACGCTGTTCAAGGACATCGAGATCGTCGCCGCCGTAGCGGACCGGCTGCCCCAGCACCTCGGACCAGATAGAGATGACCGTATCCGCATCGATTACGTCAGGTCCGACAAGCTCATACGTTTCTCGCGGCAACGGACCGGCGGCATGCTCACGGCGCAGAAGTTCGCGAGCGGCCGCATCGCCGATATCACGGACGTCGACCATCGAGATGCCTTTGGTGCCGATCGGCATGCCGTACACGCCGTGCGTGAGCAGCGGATCCTTCTGTCTCACGTCGTTCTGGATGAAATACGCGGGGCGCAGCACGGTCACTGGCAGATCGAGGCGTTCGATCATCCGTTCGGCCGTGTATTTGCTGGTGAAGTGCGGCACGTCGACGTAATCAGCGCCCTTGAACACCGACAGATACACGATGCCTTTCACGCCGGCGTCCCGCGCAACGCTCAGCGCCTGCAGCGCCTGGGTCAGTTCGTCAGCGGTATTGGGCGCCAGCAGGAACACTGTGCTGATGCCCTTCATTGCCTGCCGCATCAGGTCGACGTCGGAAAGATCGCCCTTGACGGCGGTGACGCCAGTGGCGAATTGAGCTTTCTCCGGTGAACGCGTCAGCGCCCGCACTTCGGCATCGCTGCCGTCCAGATGCGCAAGAACCTGCTTGCCGATCACGCCCGTGCTGCCTGTTACGAGAATTGCCATGACGATCTCCATGAGGGGGATGGGCTGCGTTAGCCCGTGAATCGAACAATATTCGTTCCGTTCTTCGCCCGAAAGTGGCAGGATTCATACGCCTCGTCTCATAAATGGAACGACCATGGATCTGGTCTCGCTGGGCGATTTCAACGCAGTGGCGCTGCATGGCGGTTTCGGGCCGGCCAGCCGGGCCCTCGACCGCCCGAAGGCCACGTTGTCGCGACGTGTTGCAGAACTCGAGGAAAGCCTTGGGGTAAGACTGATTGAGCGAGGCTCACGCAGGCTGCGTTTGACAGAAGAGGGTGTCGTCCTCCATGAGCGCACCCGCGGGCTCATGGCGGAGATTCAGGAGGCGGGCGAGGTCGTTGCTTCGCGCGCGCCTGTTCCGCGGGGGCGATTGCGAATCAGTGCGCCAGTGGTTTTCTCGCACGCGCTGTTGGGCCCGATCGCGGCGCGCTTCGCGCTTGCCTACCCGCACGTCGAACTTGAGGTTGTTGCAGACGACCGCTTGATCGATCCGGTCGATGAAGGCTATGACCTCGTGATCCGTATCGATCCCGCGCACGACGAGCGATTGATGGGAAGGCGCATCCTCGAAGACGAGCGTCTTGTGGTGGCATCGCCCACGCTGGCAGTGCCCCCGGCATTGGAACACGACGAAGCGGAGCTGGCCGTCCCGGCCGTCGTGCGGACCACGATGCCGACGGGAACGCGATGGGACATGCGCACGGACGATGGACGCATCAGGACGCTCAAGCCGTTGCCGGTGCTGCGCTTCTCGTCGCTGTTGATGGCCCGCGATGCGGTACTGGAGGGCGTCGGCGCGGCGTTGCTGCCGAAGTTGCTGGTCGAGCAGGACGTGTCGACCGGACGGCTCGCGTGCTGGGGAAGCGTGGGTGCGCCGGTGGAAATCTGGGCGCTCTACAACTCGCGGCGTCTCTTGAGCGCGAAGGTCCGCGCGTTCATGGACATGCTTCAGGATTTGCCGGGGCGACAACCGGTCGGCCTTGATGGCCGACCGGTCACGCCGGCAGATTGAGACATGCAATTGTGAGCAGCCGCCCGGAGCCGAGCCGGGCGTGCCGCCTCAGTGGGTGATGCGCCGATCAGAAGCGGTGGCGAATCCCCACGCGGAATGCCAGCTGATCGTCAGCACCCGCGCCCGACGGGCCAAAGAAACTCGTGCTCGAACCGATCTGGGCCTGCAGATCCTGCGTACCGTTGTGCCCCGAAGCGATCTGGTAAATGCCCAGCGCGTATACGTCCGTGCGCTTGCTCAACGCGTAGTCGATGCTCAGATCGCCCTGATTCCAGTGTCCCGTATTCGCGTTGCTCAGGTGCATGTACGTATAGCCCGCGCCGGCCGTCAATGCCGGCGTAAACGCATACCTGGCGCCCGCCTCGTAGGCTGCGAATGTTGTGGCTGCGCCCGTCAGCGTTTCGAAACGGGTATTCGTGTACAGCGCCCACAACGTCGCTGCGCCGATCACATAGCGGCCACCGGCACCGTACGTACGCAGGTCGCGCACGGTGCCGGTGGAGACGTTCGCAAGGGTTGTCGAGAACGGCGGAACGGCCTGGCTCGGATAGCGGATATCCGTGTACGCGGCGCCGATGCCGAACGGACCGTTCGCGTAATTGACGCCGAAGCTGTACGCACGCGACGAACCCGCGACCGGCGCGGCGGGCGTACCGGTTGCCGGCGCGCCGGCAAACGACGTCGAATTCGAGAAACCATACAACGCACCGAACGTCAGTCCCGCAAAGTTCGCGCTGCTGAACTTGACCGCGTTGTTGATCCGGCTGGAGGTCAGCTGGTCTACGTCGTTGATGTGATAAGCGTAGTTGCCGGCGACGGTCTGGCTACCGGTCGAATAGTTGCCGCCGAGGTAGTCGGTCGAAAACGAGTACTGGCGACCGAACGTCAATGAACCCATGCCGTCCCGCGAAAGTCCGACGAACGCCTGGCGGCCAAACAACGCACCGCCCTGGCCGAGTGTGCCGTTACCGCTGTTAAAGCCGCTTTCGAGCACGAAGAGCGCCTTGAGGCCACCGCCGAGATCTTCGCTGCCACGCAGGCCCCAACGGCTGCCGGATGCCACGCCGTCGTCGTATTTGACGAGGCTGTCATGGCTCGTGCCGGAACGGGCGTTGTTCACGTAGCTGATACCGGCATCGATCAGGCCATACAGCGTCACGCTGCTTTGCGCATGGGCGGTGAGCGTGACGCTCCCGAGGACTGCTGTGGCGATAAGAGTCTTCTTCATTTTTCCTTTTTCCAGGGTGATTGCGCCGCGCGTCTTTGAGCAGGGTGACGCGTCCTGTTTTCGTTGTATCCTTTGGAATATAACGATGCGTTATATATCCGTAAACGGTATTGAAAGGAATTGTCGCCTTTCTGACACAAACGAAAGTTCGGCGCGGCAGGGACAACCCGTGACCCGCCGCTATATTCCACGAGATACAGCCGGAGCGCACGGATGGAAGCAGCGAACAAGCGAGGTGCCGATGCCGCAAAGACCGTGTTCGTCGAGGTCGAGCATCATTGGCGGTCGTCGCGCGCGGGCGGAAAGGCGCTTTACGGTGCGTTCTACCAAGCTCTGCTCGCGTAACGCTCATGTTTATCCGTCAACTCGAATATCTCGTGACGTTGGCGAAAGAGAAGCATTTCGCGCGCGCGGCGGATGCGTGTCACGTGTCGCAGCCGGCGCTTTCGACAGCTATCCGCACGCTCGAATCGGAACTGGGCGTGACGATCGTCAATCGCGGACGGCGCTTCGTCGGCTTTACCGAGGACGGCGAGCGCGTGCTTGGCTGGGCGCGTCAGACGCTCGCAACATTGCAGAACATGCGGCAGGACGCATCGGCAGCGCAGGCGCGGCTGGTTGGCACGCTGCGCGTCGGCGCGATTCCCACGGTAATGCCGGTGACATCGCGAATTTTCGCCGCCTGCATGCAGCAGCATCCGCACATTCGCTACGAAGTGCATTCGCTGAGTTCCGATGCGATCCATCGGCAACTGGATGACCTCGAGCTCGATATCGGCCTTACATACCTCGATTCACGCGTGCAGGCAGGCTTCAGCGTGATGCCGCTCTATCGCGAGCGCTACATCCTGCTTTCGCCGCCGCACGCACGCGCCGAATCTACCGGCAGCACGCGACGGTGGGACACGCTGGGCACGGTGCCGCTGGGTCTGCTGCCGGCCACCATGCAGAACCGGCAGGCCGTCAACGCCGCGTTCCGGCGCGAAAACGTTCAACCCACTGTCGTGGTCGAGACGGACTCGCTTCTCGCGTTGTACGCGCATGTGCTGCACGCAGGGCTGTTCAGTATTTTTCCGCACAGCCTCCTGGGCGTGCTCCCAGCCGGAAACGACGTCGGTCATTCGCTGCTCGAACCTGAACTGACACGTGAGATAGGCCTTGTCACGCGCAATCGCGAGGCGTTGCCGCCGCTGGTTTCGGCGATGTGGCGTTCGGCGGAGCGTCTCGATCTGCAGGCTGAATTCGATGCGCTGTTACCGGGCGCCTTCGAACCTGCGGTTGCTGACGTGACGTCCATCAGGCGACGTGCACGCGCGACTGGCGACGCCGGTTGATAACGGACCCTTATCAGCCAATCTGTCCAAACGATTGGACCGGCCTGTTGAGGCGGGACAGACTCCATCACATCGTCGCGCAACCGCGGTGACGATGCGTCGACCGGGCGCCGACATGACATTGCGCCCGTCCCGAATGGAGAGAGACAACATGGCCAAGGTTCTATGTGTGCTGTATGACGATCCCGTCACCGGAATGCCGAAGCAGTACGCACGCGACGACGTGCCCCAGATCACGCGTTATCACGACGGCCAGAGTGCGCCGACACCGAAAGCAATCGATTTCAAGCCGGGTGAGCTGCTGGGCAGCGTATCGGGCGAGCTGGGTCTACGCAGATTCCTGGAATCGCAGGGGCACACGCTGGTTGTGACCTCGGACAAGGACGGCCCCGATTCGGCGTTCGAGCGCGAGCTTGCCGATGCCGAGGTCGTTATTTCACAGCCGTTCTGGCCGGCCTATCTGACGGCTGAACGCATCGCAAAGGCGCCGAAACTCAAGCTTGCATTGACGGCCGGCATCGGATCGGATCACGTCGATTTGCAGGCCGCGATGGAACGCGGCATTACCGTGGCCGAGGTGACGTTCTGCAACAGCATCAGCGTGGCCGAACACGTCGTGATGATGATTCTTGGGCTCGTGCGCAACTATCTGCCGTCGCACGAATGGGTGCGTAAAGGTGGCTGGAACATCGCTGATTGCGTCGAGCGTGCGTATGACCTTGAAGGCATGCACGTAGGCACGGTTGCAGCAGGGCGGATCGGTGCCGCGGTGCTGCGGCGGCTGAAGCCGTTCGACGTCAAGCTGCATTACACAGACCGTCATCGTCTGCCGCTCGATGTCGAGCGCGAACTCGGCGCGACGTGGCATCCGGACGCCGAATCAATGGCGCGTGTCTGCGATGTCGTCACGATCAACTGTCCGCTGCATCCCGAAACCGAAGGCCTCTTCGGCGAAAAGATGATCGGCAAGATGAAACGCGGTGCGTATATCGTGAACACGGCGCGTGGCAAGATCGTGGATCGCGATGCAATCGCGCGCGCGCTCGAATCCGGCCAGCTGGCCGGGTATGCCGGTGATGTGTGGTTCCCGCAACCCGCGCCGCAGGATCATCCGTGGCGCACGATGCCGCACAACGGCATGACGCCGCATATCTCGGGCACGACGCTGTCCGCGCAGGCACGCTACGCGGCCGGCACGCGCGAGATTCTCGAATGCTGGTTCGCGAAGCAGCCAATCCGCGACGAATATCTGATCGTGGACGGCGGCCGGCTCGCGGGCGTCGGCGCTCACTCGTATAGCGCCGGGAATGCGACGTCGGGTTCGGAAGAGGCGGCACGCTTCAAGATCGCGTAAGCGGACGGGTTTGACCTGACCGGCGCCCCAACGGCGCCGGTTTGGCATGTTGACGCAAACCTGATGTTTGGCAACGTGTCGATTTCTGGTAGTTTGATTCGTCGTGGAGTAGTGGGCCGCTCAACGCGGCCGCATTTCTCAATTCCGGGAGACGCTTCATGGCGCTGAAACTCTACTATCACCCGTTTTCGTCCTACTGCCAGAAGGCACTCATCGCACTGTACGAAAATGCCGTGCCGTTCGAACCGCAAATACTCGCGGGCCCGGATAGTCCGGCGTTTCGTGAACTGTCCGAACTTTGGCCCATGAAGCGCTTTCCGGTGCTCGTGGACGGCGAACGCACGATCATCGAAGCCAGTTGCATCGTCGAATATCTGGGCCTGTACGCACCCGGCCCGGTGCGCCTGATTCCCGAGGACCCGCGCGCCGCACTCGAAGTGCGAACGATGGACCGCTTCTTCGACAATTACATCTCGACGCCCCAGCAGAGAATCGTGGCCAACGCGCTTCGCCCCGAGGATGCCCGTGATCCCTATGGCGTGCGTGAAGCGCAGACCATGCTCGACACGGCGTATGCCTGGCTCGACAGGGTGATGTCGCAACGTGAATGGGCGGCGGGCGAGCACTTCAGTCTTGCCGATTGCGGTGCCGCGCCGTTCCTCTTCTATGCGGACTGGACGCATCCCATCGGCGATGCCCATCCCAATGTCACGGCCTACCGTCAACGTCTTCTGAAACGACCGTCGTTTGCCCGGGCGGTGGATGAAGCACGGCCGTACCGCACGTACTTTCCGCTGGGTGCGCCCGATCGCGACTGATCAGCCCGCGTTTTCCGCAGCCGAGATCAGCGCGAGCGCCGCCGGCACGAGCGGCTGCGCGGCCTCTCTGGTGAGTTGCCCGTATACGTAGGCACCGTCGACAAGCAGCGCGATCTGGCTCGCCAGACTATCGGGCCTGGCAATGCCGATCTGCTTCACGAGTGCGCTGAGACGGCGGCGCAATTCCACCTTGTGCCTCACGGACACCACCCGTGCAGGATGGTCCGGTGCCGGAAACTCGGTCGCCACGTTGAGAAACGGGCAGCCGCGATATTTCGGCGTTGCGATGTCGCGGGCGATCCATTGCAGGTGAGCCTTGAGTTCATCTCCCGGCGCATTCTTGTGGCGCTTCGCGATCCTGTCCCACGCATCCCAGTAGTTCACGTCATCGCGTTCGAGCACGGCGGCCACGAGTTCATCCTTGGTCGCGAAGTGTCGATAGAGGCTCGTCTTCGCAACCCCCGAACGTTCGACGACCAGATCGACGCCGACGGCCCTCACGCCTTCCTGATAGAACAGCTCGGCCGCCGTATCGAGTACGCGGTCCCGGACGCTGGGCGAACCGGCGTTGACGGCTTCTTTTGCTGTGGCGACTGTGGCTTTGCTCATGAGAGGTTCTCTTTTTGGGAAACGCAGATTTTCCATGCTCTGGGCACTGTACCAGGATTGCGCTTGACACGCTACAGATCTGTACTCTACTCTCTTTTAAACGATACAGATCTGTATCGTTATGGTTTCGCCTGTTTTTCTGTCCGCCGTTTGAAGAACCACCCTGACAACTGGAGTTCTGCAATGACGTCAAACCGAACCGTCGCCGTCTTCGGCGCATATGGTCACACCGGCCGCTTCGTGGTGTCGGAACTGCTCGCGCGTGGCTGGAAGCCCATCCTTTCCGGACGCGATGCCAGCAGGCTGAATGCCGTCGGAGCCGATCAGCCGGAAGCGGACATCCGGCCTGCTTCGGTAGACGACCCGGCGTCGCTCGATCGTGCGCTGACGGGTGCGGTTGCGGTCATCAATTGCGCGGGGCCCTTCGCGAGCACATCGGCCCCGGTGATCGAAGCCGCGTTGCGTGCGCGGATTCCGTATCTGGACGTCGCCGCGGAGATCGAGGCCAATCTGGATACGTTCGAGCACTACGCCGACCGGGCGCGCGAGGCGGGCATCGTGATCGTCCCGGCGATGGCGTTCTTCGGCGGCCTCGGCGATCTTCTCGCTACGGCGGCGATGGGCGGCTGGGAGCATGCGGATGAGATCAGCATTGCATACGGGCTCAGCAGCTGGAAGCCAACGGCTGGCACGAGGGCCGCCGGTCAGGTGTCGAGGCAGCGTAGGGACGGGCGTCGCATTGTCTTTGCGAAAGGGGAACTGGCGTTTCGCACGGAAGCAGCGCCGACGGGCGAGTGGACGTTCCCGGCGCCGCTCGGCACGCAGCCGGTCATTGGAGAGTTCACGATGGCCGACACGGTGACGATCGCGCGTCATCTGAAGACGCCCGAGATACGCTCGTACATGACCGCTGTGGCCGTCAAGGACCTGGTGAACCCGGACTCGTCGCCACCGGTCGCCGTCGATGAAAGCGGACGCTCGTCGCAAAGCTTCGTGGTGGACGTGGTCGTGCGTTCGGGCGGCGAAACACGCCGCCTGTCGGCAAGCGGGCAGGACATCTACGCGATCAGCGCGCCGCTGGTGGTCGAAGGGCTCGCGCGTGTTGTCGGTGGACGCGTTGACAGGGCAGGCGTACTGACCGCCGGCGAAGCGTTCGACGCACGTGACTTTCTGGAATCGCTCGGTCAGGAAAAGCTGTCGCTGGAGAGGGCGTGAAGCGTCCACGGTGCTACCGAACGCCTGAGATGCTGACAGCGCGAACCGGATCGGGAACCTCGGGGCAAAAGCTGCAGCGACGATGCCAACCTGCTGAAGCCCGCTACGTCATGTAAGGCGGCCAGGTTCTGGACATTCCAGACTGGCCGCATGAGCCGCGGACCTCAGAATCGCCGTCGCGCGATCGTGCGTGACGTGGCACAGTATTCGCCTCGTCAACAGCATTCGAAGACAAACGGACAGGATTGAAAGGCATGAACGACAAGCGAAATGAAGTGCCCGACAGCACGGCGGCGCGCGTCGCCTTGTGGCGCGCGCTGCATGTGGAGGCCGACCCGCCGCCGCATGTTCTGGAAGACGATATCGGCCTCCGGCTGCTTGCCCCTGACGAGGACTGGCGTCTGCGTGGCGACATGGATCCGCAATTCACGCGGCCCTTTCGCGCGTCGATCGTGGCGCGTGCACGGTTCATCGAAGACCTGGTCGTGGAGCAGGCCGGCCAGGGGGTGAGCCAGTATGTGATTCTCGGTGCGGGCCTCGACAGCTTCGCGCAGCGCAAGCCGGAGATCGCTTCGCGCCTCACGGTATTCGAGGTCGACCCGCCTGGGCCTCAGGCGTGGAAGCGCAGCCGGCTGGTCGAACTTGGCTTCGGCATTCCGGAGTGGCTGCGTTTTGTCCCGGTCGATTTCGAGGCAGGGGAGCGCTGGCGGGATCAACTGGTGGCAGCGGGCTTCGACGACAGCAAGCCGGCCGTCGTGGTCTCCACGGGCGTCAGCATGTATCTCACGAAGGACGCGAATGCGGCGACGCTGCGCCAGGTCGCGGGCTTCGCGCACGGATCGACGTTCGCCATGACGTTCCTGCTTCCGCTGGATCAGGCGAATCCCGAGGTACGTCCCGGACTTGAGATGGCGGAGAAGGGCGCGCGGGCAAGCGGCACGCCGTTTATCAGCTACTTCACTCCGCCGGAGGTTGTGACGATGGCCCGCGAAGCGGGCTTCAGGGAAGCACGGCATGTTCCGGCGTCCGATCTTGCGCGCCGTTACTTCGCGGACAGGACAGACGGCCTGCGGCCGCCAGACAATGCGGAAGAACTCCTCGTAGCGAGGACGTAGCTACTCGCAGCCGTTATCGGGCGCCTCGCGCCCGACCGTCTTTACAGATAGCTGCAGACGTAGTCGAGCGTTTCGATCACGTCGATATCGAAGCGGCTCTTGCCGGGCACCGAAAATGACTCGCCTGCGCCATACGTTTTCCACTCGTCGCTGCCTTCGAGGCGGATGCGGCACTGGCCAGCCTGCACTTCCATGAGTTCGGGCGCGTCGGTGCCGAAGTTGAGCGCGCCGGGCAGAATCACACCCAGCGTCTTGCGTGTGCCGTCAGCGAAGAGAACGGTATGCGAGACACACTTGCCGTCGAAATAGACGTTGGCGCGTTTGATAACGGAAACCTGATCGAATTGCGTTGCGGCCGTCATGGCGGTCTTCCTCTGGATCATCGTGAATGGATACGTGGGCGCCGCGTGGCGGCAGCGGGCGGCGCGGGATCTGCACAGGCCGTCCGCGCGGGCTTTCGGTTCGGCGCCAGTCCGCCATGATACAAGCAGTCGTCGGCGCCAGCCGGTGATACGTGTGTAGCGGTGCGCGCCGGGCATGTGCGCGGTGTGAGGGCAACACCGCGTTGCGGTCGCTCCGATCAGTCAATCGGGCACCAGCGACCGGAATCGGGGCACACCGTGACCGGCTCGCCGTTTAGCCAGACCTGCTCTTCATTCAGTTGCGAAGCGGTCGAAGGAGCGACGTCGAATGAAATCCTGAGCGCGTGACCCACATGGGTATTTTCGACCGGAAGCTCCCACGTCAGGAATATCTGGACGCGATCCTCGTCCGGCGGGAAGTGGGCGGCATTAAAACCGCTGCTGTCGCGCTGGATTACGCCATGCGGCTGGCCCGTATCGAATATCACAGCGGTTCCCCGCGTGAGGGGAATGCGATGGCCTGACGCGGGAAAGTGCAGATCGAGACCCCGGTCCTCGCTCAGGAACAGATTGCAGAAAACCGCACTGCCATATTGCCGGCCGTCATGGTGGTATCTCGCGCCGCGGCAGGCCATGAGGGCGACGTCGCTCGAGGCGAGCACTTCGGGCAGTCCACGTGCGCTCGTCCAGTCGGACATCGTCTGCACGCAACGCGTGTAGTCCGGCCAGCGCATGAGCGTTCGCGCCAAAGGCATGACTTCGACGTCGCCAGGCTCCAGAACAAGATGTGACGCGATCTCTCTTTGCCAGTCCGCGAGCAGACGTAGAGGAGGCTCGGGCACGTCGACGATGCCCGACAGCACGATATCGCTCACGTGTCGACTGCGAATGGCCTCGCCGCTCCAGAAAAAGGAGGTCAGCATGGCTGGCGTCTGATGCGGTTGAGGGGATGGCTCATCGGCATCATTCTAACGATTCGCGGGCGGCGCGTTCGAAGCTTGCCGCCGGCCAGCGTGGCGCCGCCGGGCCGCGAAGCCCCATGCTGATTTTGAGGCTGCGCGACCCGTTCGCCAGCGCCTGTTCCTTCAGGAGGAACGTCAGCCGTGAGTTGCCGGTTGCTCGCGCAGATTCACGGGCGTCATGCGTGGCATCAGCAGATGAATGATGCCGAGCGCGACCAGATAAGCCGATGCACCCACAGCAAAGAGCACCCAGTACTGACCTGTGCGCTGCAACGTCTCGCCGATGACGCCCGAGTAGAGGAACGAGCCGATCATCCCTGCCACGCCGCCGATGCCGACCACTGTGCCCACCATCCGGCGCGGAAACACGTCGCCGACGGTCGTGACGAGGTTCGCCGACCAGCCCTGGTGAGCCGCCGCGGCAAGACCGACAGCGAAAACTGCGTACCAGAGGCTCTGAAAATACGAAAGTGTCGCAATCGGCAGTACGCACAGCGCGCAGACACCCATCGCGATCTTGCGCGCGACATTGGGTTTGCTGGAACGCTGCATCAGCCGTGACGACAGCCAGCCTCCAGCCACACTGCCGACAGATGCCATCGTGTAGATGACGATCAACGGCAGACCCAGATTGCCGATGTCGATGTGCCTCGACTCATTGAGCCATTTAGGCAGCCAGAACAGATAGAACCACCACACCGGATCGGTCAGCAGTTTGCCAAAAATGAACGCCCACGTTTCGCGGTACTTCAGCACGGAAAGCCAGCTCACGGATTGCTCGACGTTTTCGTCGCGGTCCGAATTGATGTAATCCAGCTCGTCCTTCGATACCGACGCATGCTCCGCGGGAGGACGGTACACGAGCAGCCATACCGCCAGCCACACGAAGCCGGCCGCGCCTCCGACCACGAACGTCGCACGCCAGCCCCACATGACAGCGGCGACTGGTACGAATGCAGGTGCAACGATCCCGCCGATGGTCGCGCCCATGTTCCACAGACCCGTGGCCAACGCACGCTCCTTCTTCGGAAACCATATGGCCGTGGTGCGGATGGCGACAGGGAAATTGGCCGCCTCGCCGAACCCGAGCAAACCGCGCACGGCCGCGAAACCGGGGACGCTCGCCGCCAGCGCGTGCAGCATCGCGGCGAGGCTCCACATCGCCATGGCACTGCCGTAGACCACCTTGGTGCTGATCCGGTCTGCGATTCGACCAAATGTCGCGAGACCGACTGCATAGGCTACGGTGAAGACCATCACGGTCTGCGCGTACTGGACCTGGTTCCAGCCAATGTCTTTTTGCAGCAGCGGCGCGAGCAACCCCAGCATCTGGCGATCCATGTAGTTGATCGTCGTCGCAAAGAACATGAGTGCGCAGATGGTCCATCTGTATCGTCCGACGGCCGTTGCACTGGCGACGGAACGGGCTTCGATCATTTTCATCGTGTCTCCGCAAAGTTTGTAATGGGTGTAGCGATGCGTTTCAAAAGGGCGAATACCGGAGCCGGGCAGGCGACGTGATTACCGGCCATCAGGCGCGGCCGGTCTTCCGCGAACGGGGCGAAAATGCCAGGCAGGCTGGTCCGCGTACCGCCTACAGCGCGAGGGCGGATCGCCCCTCGCGCGGCTTCATCCGGGAAAAGAAAACGACGCCGGCTGCCACCACCGACATCAGGGCGAGCCCGGTGAGCCCGCCTTCGATCGAGCCGGTCTTCTGCTCGAGCAGGCCGAAGGCCGCCGGCGCGACGAAGCCGCCGAGATTGCCGATCGAATTGATCAGCGCCAGCACCGCCGCGGAAATCCGCGCATCCAGGTAACCCTGTGGAATCGGCCAGAACAACGCCGACGCGGCCTTGAAACCGATCGCCGCAAAGCAGATCGCGACGAACGAAAACATCGGACTGCCCTTGCCGGCGGCATACATGCCGAGTGCGGCGATCAGCAGCACGCACGCAACCCACGCCTGCTGAAACCTGAAGCGCGCCGCGAGCATCGCGAAGCAGTACATGGCCACGATCGAGATCAGCCATGGAATCGAATTGAAGAGCCCGACCTGGAAATCGTTGAAATGGCCCATCTTGCGGATGATGCTGGGCAGCCAGAACGTCGCGCCGTAGATCGTCAGCGAAACCGAGAAGTAGATCACGCAGAAAATCAGGATCTGCGGGTCGCGCAGCAGCGTCCAGATCGACGGCTTGATCGCATGCACCGCGTCGCGCTGGCGCTGCTCTTCTTCTATCGAGGCAACGATCGCGTCCTGCTCCGCACGGGAGAGCCATCTGGCGTCGCGCGGCTTCGAGTCGAGCCAGAACCAGATGAAGCCGGCCAGCACCACCGAGGCCATGCCTTCGATCACGAACATCCACTGCCAGCCGTGCAGGCCCCAGCCGCTGATCAGCATCAGCGCACCGGAGATCGGGCCGGAGAGGATCGAGGCGAGCGCCGAGCCGCTGAGAAAGATCGCCATCGCCTTGCCCCGCTCGTCGCGCGGCAGCCATTGTGTGAAATAGAAGATGACGCCCGGAAAGAAACCGGCCTCGGCCGCGCCGAGCAGCAGCCGCATCGCATAGAACGACATCTCGCCCCGAACGAACGCCATGCCGACCGCAGCCAGGCCCCACGTCAACATGATGCGTGTGAGCCATGCCTTTGCGCCGAAGCGCTGCAGCAGCATGTTCGACGGCACTTCGAAGACCGCATAGCTGATGAAAAACAGACCCGCGCCGAGCCCATAGGCCGCGGCGCCGATGCCCAGATCGGCGCTCAGATTCTGACGGACAAAGCCGATGTTCACACGGTCGATATAGTTGACGATGAACATCGCAACGAAGAGCGGCAGCACATGCCAGTTGATCTTGCGCACGGCGCCTGCCAGCGCGTCGGTCCGGTCCGCTCCGGACGCGGCCGGGGTCGATCTGCTCATGGGGGTGTCTCCTGTGTCGCCCTGAATGTGCGCTTTGGCTGTCGGCCGGAGTTCGCGGTTTAGCGCTTGCTCCGGCCCCGTAGGGCGTTACCCGGGTCCCGGGAAACGGGTTGCCAGGTGGCAATGCGCATCGCGCGCCGTACGTCTGTCCGGATCAGAAGCGTGGGTTCTTGCCGGTAAAACCGGGCTCGTACTTCTGCATCTGCTTCAGGTCGTCGCGATTGCGCACGCCGCACGACAGATACTGGGCATGCAGCACGGCCAGCTGCTCGCGGTCGAGCTCGACGCCGAGGCCAGGCGTGGTGGGTACGCGTACCGCGCCGTTGTCGAAGCTCACGCGGCCACCCTTGATGACTTCTTCTTCCTGCCACGGGTAGTGTGTGTCGCAGGCGTAGGTCAGGTTGGGGATGCTCGCCGCGACATGCGTCATCGCCATCAGGCTGATGCCGAGGTGCGAGTTGGAGTGCATCGACATGCCGAGATCCCACAGTCTGCACATGCGCGCGAGTGTCTGGGTCGCGCGCAGGCCGCCCCAGTAGTGATGATCCGACAGCAACACCTTGACCGAACCCATCGCGGCGCCGCGACGGAAATCTTCCATGGTCGTGATCACCATGTTGGTCGCGAGGGGCAGGCGAGTGTGCTTCGCCAGTTCCGCCATGCCTTCGAGTCCCGGACAGGGGTCTTCGTAGTATTCAAGCAGCTCGTCGAGTTCGGGTGCAGCCGCGATGCTCGTTTCGAGCGACCAGTTGGCGTTCGGATCGAGGCGTAGCGGCATGCCGGGGAAGGCCTGGTGCAGCGCGCGCATGCACGCGATCTCGTGTGCCGGCTCGAACACGCCGCCCTTGAGCTTGATGCTCTGAAAGCCGTACAGGTCGATCATGCGACGTGCCTGTTCGACGATCTGCTCCGCGCTCAGGCCTTCGCCCCAGGCGTCGGGCGCATAGGGCCTGTCGATGTGCCCGGCGTACTTGAAGAACAGATAGGCGCTGTAGGGCACCGCGTCGCGCACCTTGCCGCCGAGCAGATCGACGATCGGCGCGCCGACGATTTGCCCCTGCAGGTCGAGCATCGCGACTTCGAGCGTACTGATGACTTTCGGCGCGTTCTTGGCCGAGTGCGAACCGGGCGCGAGTTCGAATTCGACCGCGCCGGGGCTCGCCTTGATCGACGCGCGCACGCGTTCTTCCATCCGGTTCAGGTCGAACGGCGACAGGCCGATCACCAGCGCCCTGGCCTGCTCGAGCACGCGCAGCATCGGTTCGTCGCCGTAGGTCTCGGAGATACCCACGCGGCCATCGCTCGTCTCCAGTTCGACGATGGCGCGCAACGCCCACGGTTCATGGATGCCGGCAGCGTTGAGCAGGGGGCCGTCGCGGAAGGCAATGGGCGTAATCCGCACCTGGGTGACGGTGATGTCGCGAGTCATGGTGACAGTCCAGAAATGGAAGGTTTCGAGTGGATGAACGTATGGTAAAGCACTAATGTATTAGTGTGTTAGTCGGGTAAATACCCAGGCCCGCACGGGCGGCACACGCGCCGGAAGGGGGTGGGCGTCGGCTATAGTATTAATATCTCAGCGGCGGAACAGCCGTTTCCGCCTGCGCTCACGCTTCGTTTCTCACATGAAAACCAACGCTTTCCCGTCGACACTGACCCGGCTCGACCGGTCCCGCCATGCCGCGCCACAAGTGTTCGAACGGCTGCGCGACATGATCCTCTCCCTCGAACTCGCGCCCGGCACGGTGCTCTCCCGCGCCGATCTGGCGACTCAGTACGGTCTGAGCCAGACGCCGGTGCGCGACGCGCTGATGAAGCTCGGCGAGGAGGGTCTCGTCGACATCTTTCCGCAGCACGCCACGGTCGTCAGCCAGATCAACGTGACTTCGGCGTTGCAGGCGCACTTCCTGCGGCGCTCGGTTGAACTGGAAGTCGTGCGCACGCTTGCGGAGCAGCACGATGCCGCGCTTGTCGGCCAGTTGCGCGCCACGATTGCCGGGCAGATGGCAGTGCGCGAACTGAAGAACTACGAGCAGTTCGCGCTGCTCGACCAGACTTTTCATCGCCAGATGTACGAGGCGGCGGGCGTGCCGCAACTCTGGGATCTGGTGCGCAGACGGAGCGGCCATATCGACCGTCTGCGTCGCCTGCACCTGCCGGTGGAGGGCAAGACGATGGCCGTGGTGCGCGATCACACGGAGATCGTCGATGCAATCGAGAGGGGCGATGCCGACGCCGCGCAGGCGGCGCTGCGCAAGCATCTCTCGGGTACGCTGAACCAGGTCGATCAGATCCGCACGCGGCACCCGAACTTTCTGACGGACGACTGAGTGCGTCGGAAGCGTGGCGGCGACTTCACGGGATGCCGTCCGGAAACACGGCGCAGGGAGAGAAGGGAAGCCTGGCTTTGAGATTCGTGTAGCGCGGGCCAGCGATAACATCCACCGGTGTTTGTTCGCCCGGGAGGCGAACAAAGCTGCAGCGGGCTAACGTCGTCGCCAGACCAGATAGAGGCTCGAAACCGCGAACATGGTGACGAAATACGCGACGATAAGTACGGCCGTTCTTACACCGGCAAACTCCGTGGCGACAATGAGCGCAATGCCGACGTGCCGGGTTGCGCAGACGATGGCGAGCGCCGTCCGGTCATCCGGATTGGGTCCGCCAAACAGCTGACCAATGAGCAGCGCGAAAATCATCAGCCCCAGAAGCGCGAGCACGCCTCGCCAGTCGAGAAGACCCGCCAGGAGCTCCCAGTGGAGAATCAGCAGGGCGATGCTGGATACTGCCAGCACGCCCCCGGCAATCGCCAGCACCCGGTCCGATAACCGTTCTACCCGCGCCGGGAAAATCGCTCGAAGCCCCATGCCGAACACGACAGGCAACAGGATGGTTTTAGCAATGTCTGACACGACAGTGCCGAGAGATAGCTCGACGGTGACGTCAAAATAGATGCTGAGCAGTGTCACCCAGACAGGCACTGCGACGATTGCGACGAGCGAGGACGTGATCAGCAGGCTGAAGATGTATTGCTGGCTGTTCAGTTTCTTGAGGCGCCTCGGGAGGAGCGGCGCTCCCGCAGACACTGCCAGCACCAGCATGGCCGCCTTGACGCCTCGTCCGATGGGCATGACCAGCACCAGGCCGAATGCGACCAGCGGAACCAGCAGATACATCGCTGTCAGGGAGCGTATTAACAGCCCGGGCCGCCGCCACAGCCAGGTCAGCTCGGAAGGCGAAGTTCCCGCGCCGATGCAAGCGATAACGACGGCGATGGAAACCTTCAGCAGGATCAGCAGGGTTTCAGTCACGACACTCGGGCCTTCGAACAGGTATAGCGACCATGCGACCCCGGTGCGATCTGGTCATGCACGGCGCATGAATCTACGATCCCGGCCGGCAGAGCCATCGCTCTGCGCCACGTTTCGCGCAGGCTCAGAGTAATCGGATGACGATGCTTAGAAACACAAAACACCCCGACAAGGCCATGACCAATGCAATAAAAAAGGCAGGCCTCCAGACGCTGACCGGTTGAGATCCACGCAGCCCGACGAGGGTTCGCCAGAACTCCACCGTTCCCATGACCATCGAAACCGTGCCCATCCCCGTAAGGAAAAGGCCGACGCTTCGAGGCGTATGTGGATGAGCCAGGTGAACGCCCGCTTCTGCAAAACCCTCGAGCACCTTGTAGATCGTAAAGCCGAAGCTGATCATCGAAAGCGCGGTACGTATCCACGCCATCAGGGTACGGTCGGCCGCCATTAGCGTTCGCCTTGTCGCGAGGTCGGTCCGCTCCTCCGCCAGTTGGTTCGCCGAACGCGGTTCCGCGTTAATCACACAGTCTCCGGATTGGTTTGTCAGGGCCGGACTTCACAAGTGAGATTCCGGGCACGGCCGCAAATGGAAATCGGGGCGCCATAAGCGCTAACGTTAATCTAGTTCATGAGTCGCGCGATTGCGAGAATCTGCATATCCGAGGGCAGGGGGTGTGCGCACGCAATGAGTTAGCGGGAGCGCGTGTCCGACGAAATCGTCTTCGCGTTCTGGGCAGGGCGTCCAGTTGGACAGAACCGTACTCGATGGCGGCCCAGGAAATTTATGTGCCTGCCTCCTTAAGCATAAGGGGCGCCGCCGCGCGAATTCAGGATTTTGCCCACTTTGACCCGAGCGACGAGTAGCACCGCGAGCCAGAGGGGCGCGCTCGCGCAAAGCGCTCAAACCGGCAATCTCCAAATTCCGTTTGCTTTCCCGACGCAGGCTTACTTAAATACCAATCACGTCCGCGTCCGCGGTTTGCTTCTTCCGGATGCGGACCTGCTGGCATGTTGAGGCGCCTGGTGGCGGGCGTCGGGCAGCTTTTGGCACTCTCACAATAAAAGGGGGCGGGTAATGGAGGCCATGTCGCTGTCTCGAACTTCAACATTGGGCATTGACGATCCGAATGCGCCGCCCTGCTTCCATTTGCTGGCCAAACCAAGCGGATCGACCTGCAATATCGACTGCAAATATTGCTTCTTCCTGTCGAAAGAGGCGCTGTATCCGAACGAAAAGCACAGGATGTCCCAGGCGACGCTGGAGACGTACATTCGCCAGCTGCTGGAGTCGCATCGCACCCCGGAGGTCACCGTAGCGTGGCAGGGCGGCGAGCCCACGCTCATGAAGGTCGAATTCTTCAGGCGGGCGGTCGAACTCGTCGAAAAGTACCGCAAGCCTGGACAGGTTGTGAAACACACTTTTCAGACCAACGGCATTCTCCTCGACGACGAGTGGTGCGAGTTCTTCAAGCAGTACGATTTTCTCGTCGGCCTGAGTGTCGATGGTCCGCGTGAACTTCACGACACGTTTCGCGTCGATCGACGTGCGCAGGGCACCTTTGACCTGGTCATGCGCGGGTGGAACCAGCTGCGCGAGCATGGCGTCGACTTCAATATCCTGTGCACGGTCAACTCCGCCAACCAGCACCATGGTCGGTCGGTTTACAGCTTCTTTCGCGATGAACTCGGCGCGAAGTGGATCCAGTTCATCCCGATCATCGAGCGCGCAACTGAACAGACGATTCAGATCGCGAACCAGGGGTGGAGCGAACAGCCGGGCCACAAGCGCGTGCTGTATACACAGACCGGCAATCTGGTCACCGAACGTTCAGTCGGCGCAGAGCAGTATGGTCTTTTCCTCATGGACATCTTCGAAGAGTGGGTGCGCCATGACGTGGGACGCGTCTTCGTGCAACTGTTCGACGTGACACTGGAAGCCTTCTTTGGTCGTCACCTGTTGTGCATCCATGCGCCCACCTGCGGGCTCGGCCCCGCTCTTGAGTACAACGGCGATCTGTATTCATGCGACCACTTTGTAGAACCAGGATACCGGCTGGGCAACATTCACGAAACGCACATGCTGAAGCTCATGGCGTCCGCCGAACAGCGCAAGTTCGGACTGGACAAGCGTGACTCGCTTACGGCCCAGTGCAGGAATTGCGAAGTGAGGGCGCTGTGCAATGGCGGATGTCCGAAGGACCGCTTCGCGCTCTCACGGGACGGCGAGGCCGGGCAGAATTATCTTTGCTCCGGTCTTGAGTTGTTCTTTACGCGCTCGCGACACGCGATGGAGACAATGGCCAGACTGCTTCACGAAGGCCGGCCTCCGTCCGATGTGATGGCGATGACCGCAATCGAAGATAAACGGCGTGGCCCGTATGCGCCCTGTCCGTGTGGTAGCGGCAGAAAATTCAGATTCTGCCACGGCAAAAACGCACCGCATCGTTCGTTCGATCCGGCAAGCAATGAGGAACTGCGAGCCTCATGACAGGGGAGATGTGCCTGAAGACGTCCGTGTCGGTGACATTCTCGCAGAGCAGGGACCGGCGCGTCGTGCCAGCTCAGTTCGGTGACTCATGCAGCCTCTTCGCCCGGCTTGCGCAAAGCTGACCGGGCCTTATCTGAAAGGAGTGGAAGCAATCATGGCGACAAAGCAACCGAATATCCTGATTCTTTGGGGCGATGATATTGGATGGTGGAACATCAGTTTCAACAGTCGTGGGCAGATGGGTTATCGCACGCCTAATATCGATCGCATTGCCAATGAGGGCGTGGCGTTTACAGACTACTACGCCCAGCAGAGTTGTACGGCCGGACGCGCAGCATTCATTACCGGTCAAAATCCGGTCCGCACGGGACTGACCAAGGTCGGAATGCCGGGGGCTGATGTTGGCCTGTCGGCAGAAGACCCCACAATCGCGGAGATGCTCAAGCCGCTTGGTTATGTCACGGGGCAGTTTGGCAAAAACCATCTGGGCGACAAGGATGAATTTCTGCCGACCATGCATGGGTTTGACGAGTTCTTTGGCAACCTGTATCACCTGAACGCGGAAGAGGAGCCTGAGGATCCCGACTATCCAAAGGATCCTGCTTTCAGAAAACGTTTTGGTCCACGGGGTGTGCTCCACTGCCACTCAGACGGCAAGGGTGGCCAGAGGATCGAGGATACCGGTGCGCTGACCAAAAAGCGCATGGAGACGGTCGATGAAGAAACGACCGAACTTGCCTGCAAATTCATCGACAAGGCTCATAAGGATGGCAAGCCGTTCTTTGTCTGGTACAACACGACGGCCATGCATTTCCGGACCCACTGCGCGGAGAAGCATAAGGGCAAGAGCGGCCAGGGTGAATATAACGACGTGATGGTCGCGCACGACGAGAACATCGGCAGGATGCTGGCGAAGCTGGAAGATCTGGGGATCGCCGACGATACGATCGTCATGTATTCGACAGATAACGGACCTCACTTCAATAGTTGGCCGGACGCAGGCATCACCCCGTTCCGGGCTGAAAAGAATACCAACTGGGAAGGTGGCTGGCGGGTTCCGGCGTTCGTTAGATGGCCCGGGAAAATCCCTGCTGGTACGGTTCTAAACGGGATCGTTACACACCAGGACTGGATGACGACTCTCCTCGCGGCGGCCGGCGAGCCGGACATCAAGGAAAAACTTCTTAAGGGACACAAGGTTGGCGAGAAAACGTACAAGGTTCATCTGGACGGTTTCAACATGCTTCCGTATCTCACTGGAGAAGTGAAAGAAAGCCCGCGCGAGTCGTTTTTCTATATCAGCGACGACGGAGACGTGATGGCAATCCGTGTGCGTGACTGGAAGATGGTATTGATGGAGCAGCGCGCCAAACAACTGGCGTGCTGGGCAGAGCCATTCGTGCACCTTCGCATTCCGAAAATGTTCAACCTTCGAAGGGACCCCTTCGAACGTGCCGATGAGAACTCGAACACATACTACGACTGGATGATATCCCATGCTTATCTGCTGTACGGGATGCAAGCGGTTGTGGCATCGCAGATCGAGAATTTCAAGGCGTTTCCTCCGCGCCAGAAACCTGCATCGTTTAACCTGGATGCGGTGCTGCGGCAACTGGACGATGCGAGTGGCGGTGGCAATCATTGAGCTTCGGTGAATGAGCGGAGAAGGGAATCAGCCCGACGATCAGTCAGATCGTCGGGCGACTGGGTACGCTATTCAGTCAGGGTAACGACAGTTATGTTCTGGTTGGGGGATCGTGAGAAGAACGCTTCGCCCATGGGATGCGACGGCCAGCAAAATTCCGGATGTCCGGATGCCGCCAGAAAATAGCCATGCATGTCGCGCCAGCCTTTGTGACAGACGTCGAATTCGGCAGCGGCGTTCGTCGTTCAAATGATCCAATGACCGTTGGACCTTATAAACAATCGTTGTCGGCGCAACGACCTGAATCGCACCTGCCAAAACCGTACCGCCCCCACGAAAACTCGATATCGACGGCACGCAGACGCTTTGCGCTGCAAAGCAGCATTCCGACGTGTCGCAATCTGATATCACCCATCCAGCCCGCGAATGAGCGCCTGACCAGCGCATCACCCACCTCGACCAGGGGTTAACCCATTCGAAGGGATGCGGCAAAGCACATACAGTTCTTGCATGCCGGCTGGTTTCAGACGCGAGCATTTCCACAGAGGAATGCCCGGCGGTGTTTCCTCAGTTCCATGAACCCAAGGAGATGACGAATGGAAATCCGCAACCCTTCCCCTGGCCTCTACAACGATGATCTCGCGCCCGCCAGGGTACGCAACTGGGGTGCCTTCAGCATCTTCAACGTCTGGACCTCGGACGTGCACAGTCTCTGGGGCTATTACCTTGCCGCCAGCCTGTTTCTGCTCTGTGGCAGCTTTGTCAACTTCGTACTGGCGATCGGGCTCGGCTCGCTGGTGATCTTCGCGCTTATGAACCTGATCGGTTACGCCGGCGAGAAAACTGGGGTTCCCTATCCGGTGCTGGCGCGTGCCTCCTTTGGCGTGTGGGGCGCAAACCTCGCAGCGCTTGTGCGCGCCGTGGTGGCCTGCTTCTGGTACGGCGCGCAGACGGCAGCCGCATCGGGTGCGTTAGTCGCGCTGCTGATCCGCAGCGACAGCCTGATGGCGTTCCACAAGGGCACGCAGGTGCTCGGCCATTCAGGGCTGGAGGTGATCTGCTACGTGGTCATCTGGGCGTTGCAACTGCTCATCATCCAGAAAGGCATGGAGACCGTGCGCAGATTCCAGGACTGGGCCGGGCCGGCGGTGTGGATCGCGATGCTGATCCTCGCGATCGGCCTGTGCGTCAAGGCCGGCGGCTTCTCGTTCAGCCATGGCATTCCGATGAACGTGCTCCTCGAGAAGACCCGCGACGCGGGCGTCAGCGGCGAGCCAGGTTCGTTCTGGGCGCTGATGGCGGTGGGCGCGACCTGGATCACCTATTTCGCGGCGCTATACCTGAATTTTTGCGACTTCTCGCGCTACGCAAAAAACCGCGCCGCGGTGAAGAAAGGAAATCTTTGGGGCCTGCCGGTCAACCTGATTGCGTTCTCGCTGGTCGCGGGCATCACCACGATAGCCGCCTTCAAGGTGTACGGTGAAGTGCTGCTCCACCCCGAGCAGATATCGGCCAGGTTCGACAGCTGGCTGCTGGCACTCATCGCGGCGCTGACCTTCGCAGTCGCCACGCTCGGTATCAATGTGGTCGCCAATTTCGTCTCGGCGGCGTTCGACATTTCCAATGCGTTCCCGAAGCAAATCAGCTTCAGGCGAGGCGGCTATATCGCCGCGGCGATTGCGCTGGTGCTCTATCCGTTCGCGCCCTGGGAAGGCAACGCCGCGCACTTCGTCAACGCCATCGGCGCCACGATGGGCCCGCTGCTGGGGATCATTCTGGTGGACTATTACCTGGTGGCGAAGGGCAACATCAACGTCGCGGCGCTCTACCAGGAGTATGGGGAGTACCGCTACGAAGGCGGCTGGAACGTCAACGCGCTGGTCTCGGCGGCTGTCGGCAGCGTGTTTTCGACCTTCCTGCCCAACTTCACGAACCTGCTGCCGGTCTGGTGGAATACCTATGGGTGGTTCTTTGGCGTGCTGATCGGCGGCGTCATGTACCTCATCATGGCGACGCTGCGGCCGCGTGCCGCGATCGCACCGACCCATGTTTGAGGATTGTCCCGGCAGGCGGTAGCGCGACAGAACACGCGCATGCCGCCGACCGCCTTGATGACGCGCCGCACTCGCCAAGACATCTGGCATGTTGAGCTGACACGGCAACAATGCGGATGGTTGAGCGTCGACGGTCATGCTAGGATTTCCCGCAAACAACTCCGGAGACTGCTATGCCGTTCATCTGCGAAAACGTTGAATGCCGCGCCGTGCTGGCCCGCGGGCAGGTCAGATCCATTCGCGAGGACAAAGGGTGGTGTTTCTACTGTCCGGATTGCAAGGTGAGGAACGAGTTGAACGATATCGGCGAAGCGGGTGGCCCCGTTCAGCTGGTTCAGCCGGAGAGATCCGATCTCCCGCACAAGGTCATTGCAACTGCGCGGCCACTGGAGGACGGCAGGTATGCGGCGCAATTGCGCGTCCAGAGGGCACTCGGTATGAAGGGGACCTACGCTGTCGAAGAGCGTTGGGAACAACTTGGTGTGTTCCTCGACGCGCACGAGGCCGTCGCGCATGCGAGATCCGTTGCGACAGATTTACTGGATCGAAAGGTATAGCGCCTGGCGGCGCGCTGGATTTACCTATCTGAACCGCGTGCGGATCGTTACGGTCAGCACGCGGCCTGCCACGACCTGGCGGGTTCGAATTCCTGCAACATGCCTCACGAGCCTTCGGCGGAAGCGAGCTTGACAAACAGTCTGGCTGCTTCGTTGCCATGCGATAAAGCGCGCAGTGCAAGCGAGAGTGCCAGCTGCGCGTCGTGAGCCGCTGCGCTACGGTCCTGCTCGAAGAGCTTTGCAGCGTGGCGCATGTGTTGCGCCGCCTGGTCGTGAAGCTCTGCTGCCGTTGCATGAAGTTTTGCAGCGAGTTCGCCGCTCGCGCCTGCGCCGCTCGATGCAGGCGCAGGCGGTGGCGTACCTGTACTGTGCGCGCCGGCGTCGTGTGCCTCATCGATCGCCTGCAAGCCGTGGCCGTGGGCCATCATCGCCTGATGCGCGGCGTGGGCATAGTCCTGACCGGCCTCGAAATGCCGCGCAGCCCCGCGGTGATATCGCGCTGCCTGCTCGTGATGTGACGCCGCGGCCTCAAGATGTACTTTTTTGCTGTGCTTCGCGCTCATACCGGCTCCTGGATGACTGTAGGACCGACTTCGACGACGACCGATTCGAAGAGGTCGTGGCGGGTTGCAGACCCCAGGTTCCAAATTTACACGTACTTGCGCTCTCGATGAGCATCGAATCGCGCATGCGACCTCCAGTTTGCTCCGCCACGATTCCTCGTCACGTCGTGGATGGATTTCCCCAGGATTTTTCAGACTGACGATGTCCGCTCATCCGGGTATCGTCAAAACAGGCGGGGGTGGCAAAACTGTCCGCTTGATTGTGCTTCTTGCGGATGAGAGATTTGCCACCTGGACGCACGCGTGGGATCGTCGGAGGGCGACGCTCCAGAGGGCGTGGTGATCGTGGAATTTCCGTCAACGGCGGCCGCGCGCGCGCGGTACGACAGCCCGGCGTATCAGGAGGTCGCGCAGCACCGGTTCAAGGGCGCACGGTATCGCGCCGCTCTCGTCGAAGGCATGTGACGAAAGGCGGCGACGCGTCGACGACGAATGCGCGCCACCTGTTCATCTGCTTTGCTCAGTGTGCAGGATTCTGGCTTTCGCAAATCTGGGCCTCGAAGTTCAGGATAATGTCGGCACCGGTGCCAGCCGTCCCGATGGGGTCGACGGGTGGACGCTTCCTTCGAAACCAGCCGACGGTGCGAGGTTCTGAAAGCTAAAGCGACGACCCGAACGATCCCCTGACACGAAAGCAAAGGAGAAACCTCATGCCGAGCCTTGAGCGAGCGCGACCGCCTACGCTTGTCGACTTTGTCTGGCGCATGGTGCTTCGCCTCGGATTCCCTCTCGCTCGCGCCTGGTGGCACCTTCGACGGCCTCACCATGAGGGCGCGCTAGTCGCAATCTATGTCGGGCAGGCGCTGTTGCTGGTGAAGTCGTCGTACCGGGCTGAATGGAATTTCCCGGGCGGGAGTGTCCGGCCCGGTGAGACGCCTGATGCAGCGGCGCAGCGCGAAATGGAGGAAGAAATTGGTCTGTCGTCGCACGCATTACGCCCCGCGGGCAGCGTCTGCGGCAATTGGGACGGGCGAAGAGACCGGGTGCATTTCTTTGAACTGCACCTCGATTGCGTACCCGAGTTGCGGCTTGATAATCGTGAGATTGTCGCCGCGCATCTGGCAACACCGGAGGAATTGCGTGGCATCGCGCTGACACGGCCGGTCGCTGCCTTTCTTGGCAGGGACCTCTGCTGTTAGCTGGCCTTTTCCTTTCGGGACATCTCGACGTCTACAGCCGCCGCCCGCTTGTTACACTATGAATACAGGGCTGCCGGCACTGCCGCAGAGCGGCTGCTTGAAGCGCTAACGACGTGACTTCGCAAAACACAGGACGGGTACTTAAATGACGCTTCCGAAGAGAAAATTGGGTCGCACCGGCTGGAACGTGTCGGAAATCGGTTTTGGGGCATGGGCAATCGGCGGCTCGTGGGGCAGTGTCGCCGAGGACGATGCCAGAGCCGCGCTAAACGCCGCGCTCGATAACGGCGTTACTTTCATTGACACGGCTGACGTCTACGGCGACGGCCGGTCGGAACGGATCATCCGGGACGTGTTGCGGGAACGAGGCGGCGAGCGTCCCGTCGTGGCCACCAAGCTCGGGCGCCGACTCGACCCGCATGTGACGAGTGGCTATACGAACCGGCGCGAACTCGCAGGATTCATCGACCGGAGCCTTGCGAACCTGGGCGTCGATACGCTCGACCTGGTGCAATTGCATTGCCCGCCGACTGACGTTTATTACCATCCTGAGGTGTTCGAGGCGATGGACGATTTTGTCGCTGCCGGCAAGATCCGCTTCTACGGTGTGTCGGTCGAAAAGGTCGAGGAAGCGCTGAAAGCGATCGAGTATCCGAATGTGGTTTCGGTGCAGATTATCTACAACATGTTCCGTCAACGTCCTGCCGATCTGTTCTTCAGGCAGGCGCAAAAGAAAAACATCGCGGTCATTGCGCGAGTGCCGCTGGCGAGCGGGATGCTCACGGGCAAGATGTCCGCGGATTCGGTTTTCCCGTCAGACGACCATCGGGCCTTCAATCGTCACGGCGAGGCGTTCGACGTCGGCGAGACGTTCTCCGGGGTGCCTTATGACATCGCGCTGAAAGCGGTCGACGAACTGCGCGCTCTTGTACCGGTGAACGCCTCCATGGCGCAGCTGGCCCTTCGCTGGATTCTCATGGAAGACGCCGTCTCCGTCATCATCCCGGGCAGTAAAAATGCGGCCCAGGCGGCGTCAAACGTCTCGGCGGCGAGCCTCGCGCCACTGTCGGACGAGGCAATGCAACACGTCCGTGAAGTCTATGAGCGCCATATCGCGCCTCAGGTTCACCAGCGCTGGTAAAAAGTCCTGGGCCAGACGGGTGCCCCGGATTATCTGAACCCCGCATCGCAGGAGAGGGGCGCCTTCGACGCCGCGCGGTCAGCAGGACCTGGTTAAGCGTCGGGTTCGGGGTCGGCTCGATGAGTCCGACCTCGACTGAACCGTCATGAGTGCATCCGTGTGATGCACGCACCGGTTGAACCCGGAGACTTGAAGCGTCGTTTCGTTTTCAGACGGTCGTCAGTGGGCAGGCTCGGCCAACACACCGAGCTCCGTTTGGATCGGGATATCAATGAAGGCTGAACGCGGTCCGGAATAACTGCCGTGCCTCGGTGTGCATCTCAAAGCTTATGCCGGGTGCTTGCGGCAGGTCGGCATATCCCGCAGTGACGCCTTTGTGGTCGGGCAGCCCGCGAAAGGGGCGAAACGCAAAAGGCGTGACTTCAGCGCCTCCCAGACCAAGCGCCGCAACCACATGCAAAGAGAAGAGATGACCGCCATGCGGCCAGAGAGCCTGGCGCGGCCAACCTTCCGATGTGAGATGCTCAACGATACGCAGATAGCCTGGCAGTCCATAGCAGTGGACCGGATCGAACACAAGGATGTCCTTGTCCTTTTGTATTCCACCGTACAGGTTAAGCAGTTTTGCCTCTGCATGCGAAAACAGGGCTTCACCGGCGGCAATGGATCCACAGTAGGCTGCGGCGATTTTTGCCTGCGTTTCGAAATCCAGTGGATCGCAGACGTCTTCGAACCACCACAGCCCACAGTTGGCCAGTCTGGAAGCCGCAGCGGGACCTGTTTGTGCATCATAGGCAGTCATCGCATCGACGGCCAGATGCCCGCTGTCCTGCAACTGGGAGGCAGCCGCATCAATCCGCCTCAGGTCCTGATCGATGTCGATGCTTGCGATCTTGATCTTGGCGCGTGTGAAGCCCTGGTCGGTGACGGGGCCCCTCGTCATGGCTGAAGTGGTCAGGATGACAGGAAGTTGGAACGACGGCCTGTTGGTCATTGCCGGCGCGGGCGCGTTGGGCGCGGAGTGCCGGGTGGAAGGCGAGCGAGGTGAGCTTCGTACAGCGACGGCAAGGAACGCGCTTACGCGATGCATCGAGCGATGGCGGCCGGTGTTGCGGCTCTTTGCGGACGATCTGATGCTCAATCCGTTCTCGGTATCGAAAGTGCTGACGAAGAGCTGGCGCTACCTGCCCCGTCTGAAAGGCACATTGGCGCACGAGTTGATCCGGTCTTTTAGCGATGAGGAAGTCCGTGCGGCTGCTGCTGCCGTCACTCTTTACACAGGTATACCTGTGGAAAAAACACCGGCCGCCCAGATCATCGGTCTGGTTGCGATGCTCGATGAAGGATTTTATTTGCCGGTGGGCGGTATGGGTGCAATTGCGCATATCCTGCGCGATGCGTACCTGAACCTCGGTGGTGAGCTACGGTTAAATACGCGGGTTGAGCGAATACAGGTGAAGTCCGGTAGCACGACAGGCGTCCTGGTGCGAGACGGTGAACCCATAGAGAGTGCGATCGTGGTCGCAACACCGGGTGCGATGCAGACGTTCAGGCATCTGATTGCGCCGGACGAAGTGCCGCCGTCGATCATGAAGCGTGTCGGCAGCGCATCGATTTCTCACAGCGCCCTTGGCGTCCAGCTGGGTCTGGCTAACCGCCTGACCCGGGATGCTTTCGCCGTCAACCATATACCGCTGATGCCCCGGCAGCATGAAATGCTGGTTCCGCAGCCGGGTGCGATCCGCTGGTTCATGTATACCGTACCGACGACCGTCCTTCCCGAACTCGCGCCGGAAAACGGCAGCGTACTGGAGATGTTCGTGTCCGTTGATCCCGCACGGCCCGTCAATGCATGGGACGATCGAGCGGCCAATGACCTCGCAGAGCGCGCTATATCCGCCGTGCGACAGCATTGCGAACTCGATATCCAGGTTAAGAGAATCTTGAGTCCGCGGACCTTTGCCGAACAAAAGCACCTCTACAACGGCGCGTTGTATGGGCTATCACCCGCGACGACATTCGAGCATTTCCGATATCGGTCCGGCATCGAGGGACTATTTCTGGCAGGCCAGACGACATGGCCGGGATACGGCGCCGGACCTGCGCTCGCGAGCGGCCTGCTTTCCGCGGAGTCCGTGCTCCGTTCGCTTGCCGACCAGCAGGACCTGAACGCCAGCTAGCGCTTTGTCATTCTAACTGCCCCTCCATTTCGTGAAGACGGACCTCGCCATATTCGATTTCGACCTGACCCTGGTGGATTCGTCGCGAGGTGTCATCGAGTGTACGCAGCATGCGCTACGGTGCATGCAGATCGAAGACGTGGAGGAAAGCGGGATTGTGCGGACCATCGGCCTTCCGCTACGCGAAATGTTTGCTGCACTGGTCAAGGTCGATAGCCAAACCGTCGCGGATGAGTTTGCAAAACGCTTCGTGGCACGGGCAGAGGAGGTGAGGGTGGCAATGACAACGGTGTACGAACAGGTTCCCGGGCTTTTCTCGTGCCTGCGAGAATACGGTGTCGCCATCGCGATCGTGTCTAACAAGTATCGCAGGAGAATTGAATCGATACTCGAATGCGCTGGCCTGCTTGCCCAAACCGACCTGATCATCGGGTGTGAAGATGTCAAAAGGCCAAAGCCCTGTCCCGATGGATTGGTGAAAGCGTTGCGGGTGCTCTCATTTTTGCGGCCCATTTTCCGAACGAAACCCCAACGCTGAGCGCCTGGAAATTGCCAACCAAACACGACTATCCCGAAGCGCTTTCGAAATTCACGGGCAGCCTGGTACGCCGCGCCCAGCAGCGCCACGTAGCGGTATGGCTCAGCGAAGTCTCCACCGAGATAACGAGCGTCCAGTACGCGGCGCTCGAAATCCTGCAGAAAACGCCCGGCATAAATCAACGACAACTCGGCGATGAACTCGACGTGGACCGTTCGACCATCGCCGATCTCGTCGCACGCATGGTTCGCAATGAATTGATCGAGCGCTCGGACGATGCCGTCGACAAACGTAGCTACGTGTTGTTCCTGACTCCCGCCGGCAAGAAACAACTTGCGACGTTGCGTCCGCGTGTCGAGGAAGTCGAGCGCATTCTCACGGCAAGATTGACGCGAGCGGAACGTATGGAGTTACGTCGCCTGCTTTCGGCCCTGTTGCCGCTGGGTGAATAGCGCACGTGTTTCCTGTGCAGCTGTCGTTGGGGCGAATCGAAGGTGACAGTGCAACTACTGACGGCAACGACGTGTGAAACGACGCGCAGATCCTGTCTGTTCGTTTCTCAGCTTCCCGCATTGGGTGACGCGACCGCAAGGTGCAACTGCAAACAATGCGCATCCCGCGACCCTGCGCTCGCAAGGGGTGCTCAGTGCTATCCTTCGTCGCGTGTCGAGCGATTCAAAAGGGAAGACTTCAGGATCGTACGCGCAAGCACACCACTATGATCTGGTCTCGGACAATCTTGATACGCGCAGTAACGCGTCCCGCAAGATAACTGCGTGATTGTGAACAAGGTCTTTGGCGCCATAGACAAGCGTGATGTGACGTCCATGTGCCGCTGCCAGCAGTTCCTTCATCTGGACCTGCATCGATTCTGCCTGCAACTCGCGTTCATAGCGCTCATGGAATTCCGTCCAACGGTTGGGGTCGTGTGAAAACCACTTCCTCAAGGTGACACTTGGGGCGAGTTGCGGGGCCTGCGAATCAAGCTGAAGACTTTCCCGACTGCGTCCGCGCGGCCACACACGGTCAACCAGAACCCGATAACCATCTTCCGGTTCGGGATCGTCATATGCGCGTTTTACGGAAACACGGGGCATGGCTCGACTCTCTTTAGTTCCGCGCGGTGACACATCGGATGCGGGCTCATTCGCGACCACTAAGGATGGTACTCAAAATTCATTGAGACGTATCCACGAATAATTCTCTGTCGACGCCAGAAGCGTTGCCCGTGCAGTGCCTTTGCTCGCATCCGGGAATGGCCAACTGAGTCCAGTTCTATACAATCTGTTCAAGCATGCCTGCCTGCGCTTTAATTGAAGCGCGCGACGAATATTCCTGTTCTGAATCACACCCCACATTCATACACTGTTATACGAACTCGCAGCACTTCGAACCGTATGCCTCCATAACAGCCGGGCAAACAGCCTGCGAGGAGCAAAACATGGAAAACGTGGACGTACTCGTCGTCGGCGCCGGCCCAGTCGGCTTGCTGCTCGGTGCCGAATTGCGACGCGACCGCGTCGCGGTAAAGGTGATCGACAAGATGGCAGGAAGAGGATTTTTCTGCAAGGCGCTCGGTGTGACGCCCCGCACGCTTGAGATTTTCGACGATCTAGGCATCCTCGATCGTGCAATCGAGGCGGGCGTATGGCTCACCGGCGTCGAAACGTGGGTCGATGGAGCGATGGTGCCCGCGCGAAGCATGCGGGTTCCAGAAGAGGGCTTGCCCTACGGGTCCCTTTCAATTGCGCAGTTCGAGACAGAACGGCTGCTTGAAGCGGCGTACACAGAACATGGCGGTCAGGTGAATTATGGATGTACGCTGGACAAATTCATCGACAACGGCAACGCAGTCGAGGCCCATCTGACTGGACCGCAGGGCGAGACGCTTGCCGTTTGTTGCAAATGGCTGGTCGGGTGCGACGGCGCACATAGCAAGGTCCGGTCAGGCCTGGGAATGACCTTCGAAGGCGAGCAATATCCGCAGACCTTTGCGCTCGCTGATGTTGACGTGGACTGGCCGTATCCGCGCGGGCCCATGTATCGATTCGAGTGGACGGATGCAGCGCGTGCGAAAGCCAGCCTCGTGGCCGTGCCCATTCGAGGCTCTGCGCAGCGCTATCGGCTCTCGATGATCGTGCCCGATGAACGTGTCGCTTCGCTCGCGAGCACTGGCGCTCCCGACTTTGAAACGACGTGCAGCCTTATGCTGCCGTATCTACCCGAAGGCACACGGCTAACGTCGATGCGATGGTCGTCGGTTTACCGGGTAAGCCACCGTATCGCCTCCGCCTACGGGGGAGGCCGGGTGTTCATTGCCGGCGACGCTGCGCACATTCATCCGCCCGTCGGGGGACAGGGCATGAACACTGGACTGCAGGACGCGCACAACCTCGCGTGGAAGCTGGCGCATGTCGCGAAGGGTCTGACGGGTCCCGCATTGCTCGACAGCTATCTGGCAGAGCGGCGTCCAGTGGGCATCGATGTCGTCAAATCGACGAGCGCGGCACTCAATGCAGTCCTCGCGCGCCAGGCAGCAAATCCGGCGATGCGCGAGACCCAGTTGCTGGTCACCTATCGTGGGAGCCCGATAGTTGCCGACCTGTGTCCCGACGCGGATCCTGAGTCGCCCGCACCCGGTGACCGGCTGCCTGACGCGCGGGGTCTGGCACAACGTTTCGTAGGGCATGCAAGGCGACTGCACGACTACGTCGGCGCGGGACGACATATCCTCATCGGCTATGTCGATGCGGCGGGGCAGCAATATGACGCCTTCATCGACGGTTGCCGCACACTTGCAGCTTCGTTACCCGGCGCCGCATCGGCCGTCCTGATCACGCCTGCGCAGTGCGAAGTGCCTGTGTCCGAACTCATGACTGTATTGAAGGACGCAGCAGGCGACTTTGCCGCGACGTACCGTGCGAAGGGCGGTGAAGTCTGGATCGTCAGGCCGGACGGTCATATTGGCTGGAGAAGCCGCGAGTGTTCGGGAGCAGCGATCGAACGTTGGCTGCTCAGCCTGAGCGCGGCATGAAGCTATCCGGATCCGGGTGGCGTGATGCATGTCGTCGAGGCATAAGTGACCGCTTCGAAGCGCGCTGAGGGACCGCTCCGGGTCGCCTGCGAAGTTCGCAACGCTACGCCTCCCGCTTGCTGCGCCCATACAGCAGCAACATCGCCGCGATCACCACGCCGTAGATGATCTGGCGCCCCGCCTCGGGCATCTGCGCGACCGAGAGGATCGACTGCAGCAGCGTGATGAGGATCGCGCCAGCCACGGTGCCGAGGTACGAACCCCGCCCGCCCAGAATCGACGTGCCACCGAGCACGACCGCTGCGATCGCCGGCAACAGATAGGCATCGCCCATCGACTGTGCCGCCTTCGACGCGTAACCCGCGAGCAGCACGCCGCCGAACGCCGCGAACGCACCGCACACGGCGAACGCGATTACGGTGACGCGGCGCGTATCGATGCCGGAAAGATATGCCGCGCGCTCGGTGTTGCCGATCGCGTACAGCGTGCGGCCGAAGGTCGTGCGCGACAGCAGGAACATCGTGGCACCGCCGGTCAACACCCACAGCGCGACAGCATTCGGCACGCCCGGTACGAGCCACCCTGCCGCAAGCCATCGCATCACGTGTGGCGCGGAATCCTGGGGCGACGATCCGCCCGTGTAGACGATCATGATGCCCTGCGCGACCGCATTGGTCGCGAGCGTCGCGATCATCGATGGAATGCGCAGGAGCGCGACGAGGATGCCGTTGACGATGCCGATCAGCACACCGCAGCCGATCCCGACTGGAATCGCGAGGATGCTCCCGAGTTCGCCGTGCCCCGCGGCGGCGCACGCCATCATTGCGCCGACCGTGATCGTCCACGGCAGCGACAGGTCGATGTGGCCGAGCAGAATGACCATCATCAGGCCGGTCGCGATGATGCCAAGGAAGGCGCCGACCTTCAGCTGCAGGAGGATGTATTCGGGCGACATGAAGTTCCGCGAAAACATGCCGCCGACGAGCAGCAGCGCGACGATACACGCGAACGCGATAAGGATCGGCCGGTCGATTTTGCGTGCGAGCCTCGACACGAACGCGGTCCAGCTGGTTGCGGCGACGCCGCTCACTGGAACCACTCCAGACGGTTGCGTACCCGGAACAGCCCGCACGCGCCGATCGCGACAGCAAGCAGAAGAATCACACCCTGGAACAGCGGCTGCCACAGCGCATCGACGTTGAACACGAACAGCAGATCGCCGATAGAGCGGAAGGCGAATGCGCCGAAGATGGCGCCGATCGCGCTGCCCCTGCCGCCGAGCAGCGACACGCCGCCGATGACCACGGCGGCGATCGAAAACAGCGTATATGAGTTGGCACTGCCAAGGCTCGCTTCTCCCGTGTCCGTGAAGAACGTCAGAAAGAGGCCGCCAATCGCGGCGAGCAGACCCGCCAGCGTATAGCTCGCGAACTTCGCGCGCAGGATCGGCATGCCGGACAGGAAGGCCGCGGATTCGGACGAGCCCGTCGCGTACGCCGCGCGCCCGACCGCGGAACGTTTGAAAGGGATCCAGACGATCACCACAGTCGCGAGCAGAATCAGCAGGCTCGCCGGCACGCCGCCGGCGACCTTGCCGGTCAGTGCGTCGGCGAGATCCTCGTTGATCGACCCGCCGGGAACCGGGCGTAAAAGCAGCGCCAGTCCGTAATAGACGGCGCCCGTCGCGATCGTCGTCACGATCGGCTGCAGACGGCCGTAAATGATGATGATGCCGTTGAGCGCGCCGCACAGCGCGCCGGCCGCGAGCACGCCGGCGATGCCGAGCGCGCTGTGCAGCGCGTCGCCCGTGACGATCCACGATCCAACGCAGTTCGTCAGCACGAGCGTCATGCCGATCGACAGGTCGATGCCGGCCGTCAGCACGACGAGCGCCTGGCCCATCGACACCAGCGCGAGCAGTACCGCCTTGTTCGCTGCCGTCTGAAACACGTTCGCCGACAACGACGACGGATAGTTGACGAGGTAGATCGCGAACATCAGCACGAACAGGCCGAACGCGAACGTCGCCCCGCGATTTTCCGCATACCAGTAACGCAGCCCGCTCATGGCGCGACTCCCGTGGAAGGCGAAATCTGTCCGACGGGCAGATCCAGTGCACTTGCAATCAGGTTTTGCTCGGTGATCTCCGACCCGACAAGTTCCTTCTTGATCCGGCCTTCGTATAGCACGAGCACGCGGTCGCAGCAGCCGATCAGCTCGTCATAGTCGGTGGAATAGAAAACGATCGCGGCGCCTTCGTCGGCGAGCCGCCTTAGCAGCTGATAGATCTCCTGCTTGGTGCCGACGTCGATGCCGCGCGTCGGGTCGCTGAGGAGCAGGATTCTCGGTTGCCGGATCAGCCACTTCGCGATGACCACCTTCTGCTGGTTGCCGCCCGACAGCGAGCCCACGGCCGCGTCGACGCTGAACGACTTGATCGCGAGCAGCTCCATCATCCGGTCGACCAGTGACTGCTGGCGGTCGCGATCGATCACGCCCGCGGTGGACATGCGATCGAGGGCGGCAAACGACAGGTTCTCGCGCACCGACATCGGCAGCATCAGGCCTTCGGTCTTGCGGTCTTCCGGAATCAGCGCCATACCGATCCGGTTGGCGCGCGCGACCACGGGGCTCGTGATCGATACGGCCTTGCCGTCGATCTCGATCTTCCCCGCGCAACCGCGTAGCACGCCGAACAGGGCGAGCAGCAGTTCGCGCTGGCCTTGCCCGTCGAGGCCCCCCAGCCCGAGGATTTCACCGGGCTGCAACGAAAAGCTGACGCCCTGCAGGGTGTCGTTCCACGCGAGATCGCGACAGGCGAGAACCGGTTCGGCTGCGAGGCGGCGCCCGGGCTCGTCCGCGGGTTTGTCGGGAAATGCGTGCTGGTACGTCCGGCCAATCATCATCTCGACAACCTCATTGTCGGAGCGCGTGCCTGCCTCGAAGCTCATCACATGACGACCGTTCCGGTAGACCGTGCATTCGTCCGCGAGCGCCTTCACCTCGTGCATCCGGTGTGAGATGAAGAGCAGTGCGAGCCCTTCTTCGCGCAGACGCTTGAGCACCTCGATGACACGCGCCACGTCGGCTGCGGTCAGCGCCGACGTGGCCTCGTCGAGGATCAGGATGCGCGGCGCGTGCGCAAGCCCCTTTGCGAGCTCGACCATCTGCTGGCGCGACAGCGGCAGGTCGCGGACTTTCGCAAGCGGATTGATGTCGGCCGCACCCGCGCGGGCGAGCGCGGCTTCGGCGTGGCGGCGTTGGGTCCGGCGGTCGATCATGCCGAAGCGTCGTGGCGGGTTCGACGCGAAGATGTTGTCCGCCACACTCAGGTCAGGGATCAGCGACAGCTCCTGATACACGCAGACGATGCCGGCCGCGTTCGCCTCGGCAGGCGACGCGAACGCGACCTGACGACCATCGAGGTGCATCGTTCCCTCGTCCGGCTGCACGACGCCGGACATGACCTTCAGCAGCGTGGACTTGCCCGCGCCGTTCTCGCCGAGGATCGCATGGATACATCCCCCGCGCACCGCGAGGTCCGCGCGATCCAGCGCGACGGCGCCGCCGTAACTTTTCGACACGCCAGACATCTGAAAGAACGGCTGCTGCCCGTCCTGCCGCATGCTTCGTCTCCTGTCGACCGGAGTTAGGGCAAAGCACTGACTCCGATCCCATGCAAGATGGTTGCCATCACGTCACAGGCCAGCCCGGTTACTGGTTGCCCTGGCTCTGCTTCATGATTTCCTGCGCGGAGAAATTAATGCCGCAAGTCGGAAACGAGTTGCCGACGAAGAAGTTGTCGGACTCGTTAGGGAAATAGTTGACGCCGGCCTTCAGCTGCGAATCGTCGGTGACGTCGAGCGGCAGCTTGATCGCGACCGGGATTGTCTGGCCGTCCAGCGCAGCGAGCGCCGTTTTGATCGCCACGGCCACCTGCGCGGGACCGCTGCCAGCCGACGTGCACTTCAGGCCCTGGCTCCCATACTGCGCACAGAACTTGCGGAAGCCGTTCTCCGTTTCGCCGCCGAACGGCACGAAAGGATGCTTCGCATCGAGCATTGCGCGCACGACGCCCGTGTCGCCGCCCTGCGCCGAGATTCCATCGAAATGGCCCTGCACGGCGATCGCGTCGGCGGTGGCCTTCTGCGCGACTCCGTCGTCCCATTTGCCATAGACCTGGACGACGTTCCACTTCTTGCCGGTCGCGTTCAGTGCATTCTGGAAACCGTTGTGCCGGTCAGTGTCGACCGACGTGCCCGCCACGCCGCGGACCTCGAGCACCTTGCCTCCGTTCGACAGATGGCTCGCGAGCCACTTGGCCCACAGCACGCCAAGCCCGTACTGGTCGACGTCGACGTTGATTGCGTCTTCGCTGTCGAGCGTATTGTCGAACGCGATCAGCACGACGCCGGCCTTTTTCGCGCGGCGGATCGCGGGTCCGAACGAGGCGGGATTCTGCGCGTCAACGACGATCGCGTCGTAACCGGCATCGATAAAATTGTTGACGGCCGAGATTTGCGCCGGCACGTCCTCGCCGGTCGAGACGACCTTGAATTCCTTGAGTTTGGCAGCGACGGCGGGTTGCGCCGTATAGGCCTTGGCCGTCTTGATCATCTGGATGCGCCAGGTGTTGGCGATATAGCCGTTCACCAGCGCGATCCGGTAGGGCCCGTTCTTCTTCGGATACTTGACGAACTTCGTGTCGCTCTTCCAGGGAACCATGCACGTCGGATCGCTGGGTGGGCCGGAGACGATCGATGCCTGCGCAAAAGCTGTGCTTGTGCACAGCGCCAATGTCGCGGTCGCCGCCGCTCGAAGCACCTGGATTCCTGAAAGCATGTTGTCTCCGTTTTATTGGATTGAACTTACCGACTGTCGGCACACGGCTCGCCGTGGATTAGCGGCACGGTGTGCGAGATACAGGGAATCTTGCGGAATGCTGCGGCGGAACTGGACCGGACCCGCCCAATCAGCCGGACAGCCTCTTCAAAGGCGTCCTTCAAAGCGAAACGAAGGGCATGCGCGAAGACCGCGCCACCTGACAGAATGGATTGTTACTAGCATACCAATCCGCGCGCGATAGTGGTTTACCAGTGCGCCCGGTGCCCCGGCCCGCATTGGCGCTGACGCTGGACGAAAAGGACTGGCGATGCCGCTCCAAGGCGTATCGACAGAGTAAGGAGGCCGGCGAGAAAAATGGGACCGACTGCGATCGTATTGCATGGACCTACCAGCGCAGGAAAAAGCAGCTTGGCTCGGGCGCTTCAGAACAGTTCGAAGATTCCGGTTTTCCACATATCGCTGGATGCATTTGTTGAAATGTCGCGTAGACGCGACATGCGTTCGGATGAAGAGTCGAATCAAGCACTGAGGCTTCATCACCTCAACCTGCAGTCCACTCTGACGCGGGTGGCAGCGAGTCACTTCGAGATAGTGCTGGATCTTGTGCTTCGGGATACAGCTACCCTGGACGCGTGTATTGCTGCGCTTGCTCCTCGTTGCACCTATGTTGTCGGCGTTTCGTGCCCCCTGGATGTTCTGGAAGAGCGCGAACGCGGCAGGCCGGATCGTGGCGAAGGAATGGCCCGGGCCCAATTTGGGCACGCGGCTTACTCAAGGCCCTACTCGATGCGCCTGGATACATCGACTTGCACTCCCGAAGAAGGCGCTCGTCGCATCCGCTCGTTTATCAACGGGCATGTTGAATGACCGCTACCGCTCTTGGGATCAGCGAAGGTCGCTTCGGGGTCGCGTGGCGTCCACCGCGAGGCGGCGGACTGCTCAAGCCGGCCAGACGCTGCGGTTTGTGACGTGCAACCTCGGGGTACCTTATCTGCTACCAGGAGCGCTGCAACTCAGCGACCCGGTCCGCAGTGCTGGTTGACCATTCGCGTCATGCAGCCTTCCGATGAGGGCCTCTCAAGGTTGGCGTCACGCTGATCGATGACGCCAGGCAACGCTGTTGAGGAACAGGTGGAGGCTCAGCGTGACAAGCCCGGCGCCACCAGGCCACGACGCGGAATGGGGGTGGAGAAGACGATCGAGGTGCGCGTCTCGCCATAGCTGTTGATGGACGCGAGAAAACGCTCCAGTTGTTCAAGGCTGGGGGACACGACGGTCACGATGTAGGAATCCGCGCCGGCCACGTGATGGCATTCCAGCACCTCGGACGCGCGGCGCAGCTTGTCGAGGAAGGCTTTCTTGCCGGGCTGCTGCACGGTGATGCCGACAATGGCGCGCAGGGGGTAGCCGGCCTGCGCCGGATCCAGTTCGGCGCCCACAGAGCGCACCACACCGGAGTCCTTCAGGCGCTTGAGCCGTTCCACCGTGGCAGGTACCGACAACCCGGCGGCAAGGGCCAAGGTCTTCAGCGGCGCGCGGCCATCCTCCTGCAGCGCCATCAGCAGCGCCCAGGCTCTGGCGTCGAGTTGCAGTGCTTCGGTCATGATGGGCTTTTAGCTGAAAAATCGAAGATCAAATCGATTTTCGCCTGCTGTTTCATTATGTGCAAGCGGTCGATGCCGTTAGATAATTCTCGACATGGAATCCATCTTGCCATCACCCGTACCCGTCCTGTTCGGCCAATCGCTGCTGATCGGGCTGTCTATCGCCGCGCCTGTCGGGCAGATTGGATTGCTGGCCATCCAGCGCACGCTGGACCATGGCCGCCCTGCGGGACTAGCCACTGGACTGGGGGCGGCATTCGCCGACGCAGTGTACGGCGCCATCGGCGCGTTTGGCGTCAGCGGACTGATCGGCTGGTTGCTGGGCCTGAGGCTGTGGCTGGGCCTGTTCGGTGGCGGTTTCCTGCTATGCATGGCCTGGCGCATTGCCACAAAGCCGGCGGTGCGCCGCGTGGATGCTTCCCCGCCGACCAGCACGCTGCTGCGCTACGTGGTCGGCACCTTCGTGCTGACGATCTCGAACCCGACGACCATCCTGTCGTTCATGGCTGTGTTCGGTGCGCTGGCAGGCCGCGCGCCTTCGGCGTCGCCCTGGGTGATGGTGGTCGGCGTACTGGTGGGCTCGGCGCTGTGGTGGTTGATCCTGTCTACGGGTGTGAGCCAGTTGCGCGACCGTTTCGACGAACGTTGGAAACGCGCTGTGAACCTGTGCTCAGCCGCGCTGTTGGCTGGGCTTGGGCTATGGCAGCTAGGCCACCTCATCATATGACCAGCGGAGGTTTCACTGATGGCGCACCGACTGCGCGCCAGCCGTCGGATCACGGTCGACGCCCCGGTCGACCAACTTCATGTTCTTCACGCCGGCCGGCGAGGAACTGTGGGTTGACGGCTGGAAGCCAACCTATGTCTATCCGCGCGACGGCCGCACGGAATCCGGTATGGTCTTCACCACCGGTCAGTGTGATGAGCTGACCATCTGGACTCTGGCCGACTTCGACCGCGAGGCACACCGATCGCGTTATTTGCGCTGCACGCCGGCCTCACGCACCAGTCTCGTCGAGGTGCGTTGTGTCGCACTCGACGAGGCGAGCACCGAAGTATGGGTGAGCTACGAGCTCACCGCGCTGAATGCAGCGGGCGAACAGGTGCTCGAAGAATTCGAAGGCGAGCGCTTCGCTGCAATGATTGACGACGGGGCACGTAAGATCGCGGCGTGTCGCGAGTTGCTGCTGGCAGCTTCAATCTGCTGAGTCGGCCGGCCCGTGGCTGCAGCAGCTTCGCGGCTTCGGCGACACCGACGTAAACCGCCTGTTGCCAGAGTCGCCAGTCAAACCCGCGGTTTGCGGACCCGCTGTTGCCTGTCGCTGGGTTCCGGAGTTCGTGAACAGGCAATTACGACCCGCTCCGCCTTGACTAAATTCACAGCTTTACGCTGTCTTGTCGCGACTGGACCCTGGACCGGTGCCTTCCTTATGGCTCCGCTGCGATGAGCTTGTCAGCGCCGGCCTGGGCGACCAGCGCGTCCTGGTCGGAACGCATGCCCGACACGCCTATCGCGCCGACCACTGCACCGTCGCGAATCAGTGGAATCCCTCCATCCAGTGGCACGAGGTTATTCATACCGAGCAGGCGCAGGTGGAGTCCGCCTTGCGCGATTGCGTCTTCGAAAACGCGCGTGGGACGTCGGAACAACACGGCTGTTTCGGCCTTCTGTCTCGCAACGTGGATACTGCCGAGTTGCGCTCCATCAAGTCGTTGCTGAAGCACCAGGTGTCCGCCGCTGTCCACAACCGCGATCACCATAGGCCAACCGTGACGTGTTGCCTCCTCTTCTGCCGCAGCCACGACCCGGCGTGCATCGGCAAGGTTGAACCGGTTGCTGTAGCTCATGGGCATTTCATTCTCGTTTCGTTGAGTCATTAGTCGCCTCCTTCGGAACCAATCGGATGTCAACATGACTAGAATGTACGGCGGCGACCCAACCACGCATAGGTGCGCGAGCCGTCAGACATTCTTCCACGAAGCGAGAGAATGACCGTCATGAACACGGACGAATATGAAGTACTGTTGGCTATTCTTGACGAAGGAAGTTTGACAGCCGCTGCGCGATCGCTGGGCCGAACGTTGCAGTCGGTGAGCCGCGCCATTGCAGCGCTCGAGCGTGATTTGAACGCGACCTTGTTCCACCGAACCACGCGCCGTGTGCAGCCTACTGCGGCGTGCCTGAAATTCGCCACACGGATTCGACCCGCACTTGGCGAAATCGACGCAGCACGTGATGAACTCGTCGACCACGCAACCCAGCTGCGCGGCAGTATTCGCGTCGGCGCGCCGACGGCATTCGGCGCTGAATTCGTTTCGCCGCTTGTTGCGCAGTTTTTGGCGATTCACGAAAACGTCAGGGTAGAACTCGTGCTCGCCGAGCAGCATCTTGAACTCACCACAGCCAACATCGATCTCGCGGTCCGCCTTGGTCGTCTGCCGGACTCGAACCTGCGCGCGAAGCAGGTGGGCACTTTACGGCGCGTTGTCTTTGGCACGTCGGCGTATTTCGCCTCGCACGGCTACCCAATTCATCCGTCCGAGCTTGCCCTTCACGACTGTATCCTGCGCCAGCACGCCCTGCGCGAGACGTGGACGTTCAACCACACAGGAGGCGCGGTCGAGGTCGCAGGGCGCTTCCGGTCGACGAGCGCGCCAGCCTGCAATGCCGCGGCCGCGGCCGGAGCAGGCATAGGTCGAGCACCGATCTTTCAGGTGCAGAAACTTCTCGACGCGGGTCAGGTGGTGACGGTGCTCGACTCGTTCGAGCCCGAACCCGTACCTGTTCATCTGGTATGGCCCGGGGGCCGTTCAGTGCCGCGTCGCGTACGCACACTGATTGACTTTCTGGCCGTGCGCCTCGTCTCCGGAAAAGAGGCAGGTGTTATCTGACGGCTTGTCGGCGGCCGATCGCGCCTGTTCGGTTCGCTCGAAAGCGGTCATTGCAGATCGTCGGTCATCGTGCGGGCGTGACCGGCAGGTGTGGCAGAACACGGCCTGCGTACGCGAATCGACGAACGGCCGTTGTACTTTGGAAGCTGCAGTTGAAGTCCCCTTGATCGACGGACCGATCGGGGGCGCGTGGTGTCGGTCGCGGCCGTCAGGGTCCCGGCAGTCGATGCACTTTGTATGAGCCAGCGATCGGGCCAATAACGGACGTTGCTGGCGTCGCCTGGATCGTCGTCCGTTCCCTGGTATCGTTGAGCGCTGAGGAAGATGTACCGGCTGGAGTGGGGCGGACAAAAGGCCGGGGCGGCTTCATGATGGGCGTGACTACAATTCGGGAGAAGCAATGAGAAATCTCAAGATCATGGAGCACATCTCACTGGACGGTGTGATCCAGGCCTCCGGAGAAGACGATTTTCCGTACGCTGACTGGACCGTGCCTTATCGCACCTCCGCTGGCCGGGATGCGCTCATGGCCGGGCACGGGGGGCACTTCGATCTCCTGCTCGGCCGTCGCACCTACGACATGTGGTCGGCCTTCTGGCCCAAGGCACCGGGCAGCGCGATGGCAGACGGCTTGAATGCGGCGACCAAATATGTTGCGACACACCGTCCGGAAAGTCTTGAATGGGGCCCGTGCGAGTGGCTTGGACCGGACCTTGTCGAGGGCATTCGCCGAATCAAGTCGCAGGCAGGCCCTGGCCTGATTCTGTGGGGGAGCTCCACGTTGACGTCGACGCTGCTCGAACAGGGACTGGCGGATGAAATCCTGCTGATCGTCTATCCAGTCCTGTTGGGTACCGGGAAGCGCCTCTTTGCGGAGGGAACCCCACCGTGCTCATTCGAACTCGTCAACACAAAAGCAACGCCGTCCGGCGTCAACCTCTGCGCCTACAAAGTGGCCGGCCCATTGAAGACCGGCCAACCTGGCGAAGCGGCTTGAGGCGTTGTTCGATCATCCAGGATAGAGCGTAAACCAGGGCCTCTCGAACGTCCGGTTCGCAATCGATTTCTGACGGATGGCCAGGGTTGCCAACGTGCTACATCCGCCCTTAGCATCGGACGGGGGCCGGCCAGGAATGGACGATCACCCGGTTTTCAAACGGAGTAGCGAACGGCGGCTCTGCGACCGACAATCGAAGAAGACGCGCAGATCATATCTGTTCGTTTCCCGGTGTCCGGTATTGGGTGATGCACCAGTAAGGTACCACTGCAAACCATGCACATCCCGCGACCCGCACATGCAAGGTCGCGCTTTTTGCCTTGCCGCCAGGTTCGAATCGGGCGTTTGCGCGCCCGTTGCAACCCCTTCGGGTGGGTTTCCCGGACGGTGCGCAACCGGCATCTAAAAGAAAAATCGCGACAGCGTGACCAGATGCGCCCAAACTGCGCCACATGGCTGTCGCTTTCGCGACCGTCAATTCTGGAGAAACATGTTGGCGAAGAGCACGATGCGCGGCAATCGCGAGGCTAAAAAGCCCAAACAACCCAAAAAGGTAGTCTCTCCTGCGGCAGGCGTGTCCTCGGCGGTTGCGCCGAAGACGGCCGCCGCCACCGGGCCGGCCAGGAAGAAATAGCAAGCACCCGGGGCACGGATCCGTGCCCTTTCTGCTCCACCCTTTCTGGGTGTTCTGCCGGGAACTGCGCCTGCAGGGCTGCGCGGGCGTTCCCCGTCTCTCATTCGCTGCTGCATCGGTCTGAGCGATGCTCGTTCCACGCTCTGGTACGCCGCTAAACGGCAGTTAGCGGTTTGCGCATGCGGGCGTACTGACGCATTCCCGTTACCCGCCTCGTTCCGACGGAATTTTCGATGCGCCGGCAATCCGCGGCCGCGCCAGAGGCCGCGTCGCGTCATCGCGGACCTTATTCGCAGAAGTCGGTACGCCCGCCTTTCCGTCCTGACGGTTCCTTGCGCGTCGACCCGCAACCGCGGAATCAAGCCACAAGCCGGAGGCCTGGACGCACGCGACACGCGTTGTCCGGCCGCCCCGAAGGGAGATCCGATCATGTGCCAACTCGATGAACCGTCCGGCGAAACAACGATTTCGAACCGTGTGCGCACCGCTGGCATGACGCGCCACAGCGACCGGTCCGTCCCACCGGCATTACCGACTTCGAAGGAAATACGCCTGTGAAAACGATCCTTCGATATGTCGCGAGACATCGCTCGACGTCGCCGCCGTGGACTGACATCGCGCCGGTGCGCGAGGAACTGTTCGGCGTCGAGCGGCTTGAGCAACACGCGGAGAGCCTCGCTGCCGCGCAACCGGTCACGAAGACACCGCCTGCCGTTTTATCGCTGCACACGAGGCTGAACGATAACGCCGCAGTCCTGCTCGCGGCCTACCGCGCGAGCGCCGGAGAACTGGAGAACGGCCGGGGCGTGGTGCCCGCCGCGGAATGGCTGCTCGACAACTATCACCTCGTCGAGGAGCAGATCCGCGAGATTCGCGAAGACTTGCCAGCCGGCTACTACCGTCAGTTGCCCAAGCTTGCCGCGGGCCCGTTCGCCGGTTATCCGCGGGTATTTGGTCTCGCGTGGGCGTTCGTTGCGCATACCGACAGTCACTTCGATCCGCAGATCCTGAGGCGTTTCATCAGCGCGTATCAACGGGTTCAGCCGCTGACAATCGGCGAATTGTGGGCCGTGGCGATCACGTTGCGCATCGTGCTGATCGAGAACCTGCGACGTCTGACTGACCAGATTACCGCAGGCCGCAGCGCACGCGCCGACGCCGATGCGCTCACCGACCGTCTGCTGGAATCGGGCAGCGCCCGTTCGGCGCTTGAAGCGGACATTTCCACACGCTCCTCAGGCCTGTTGTCGGAGCTGTTCGCCGCACAGCTCGTAAAGCGGCTGCGTGACCAGGATCCGCGCACCACGCCGGCTCTCGGCTGGCTGGAAGAGCGGCTCAAGCTTCAGGGCGCATCCGTCGATGAAGTCGTGCAACACGCGCAGCAGCGACAGGGCGCGTCGAATGTCACCGTGCGCAATGTGATCACCAGCATGCGACTGATTTCCGATATCGACTGGACGGAACTGTTCGAGAGCGTGAGTCTTGTCGACGCCCGGTTGCGTGCAGACAGCCGCTTTGCCACGATGGATTTTTCGACGCGCAATCTGTATCGAAGCGCGATCGAGCAACTGGCGCGCGGCTCGTCCTTCACCGAACTTGAAGTCGCCGGGCTCGCGCTGGAATCGGCGCAGGCGGCGGTGCTTGAGGCCGGCGATGGCGCGCATGCTGAACGCGCAGGCGACCCCGGCTACCACCTGATCGCCGAAGGGCGGCGAGCACTGGAGCAGGTGATCGGATTCCGCGCGCCGGTGCGTTTGCGGATCACGCGGTTCAATGTCAGCCTCGGCATTGGCGGCTACGTCGGCACGATCATGGCGCTCGCTGCGACATTACTGGCGTTTGCGTTGTGGGCATTATGGACACTCGCGCCACGCGGCCTCGACGCCGGAGTACTCGCGCTGTTTGCCGTATGCGGATTTTTGCCCGTTACCGAGATCGCGACCGCGCTCATCAATCGCGCCGTGACATGGAGTTTCGGCGCGATCACGTTGCCGGCTCTCGAACTGGTCGCGGGCGTGCCGTCGTCATTGCGCACGCTGGTTGCCGTGCCGACGCTCCTGACGAGCGAAGCCGATCTGCGCGAGCAGGTCGAACGTCTTGAGGTACATCACCTCGCGGGAGCCGGCGGCGACCTGTCCTTCGCGTTGCTGGCGGACGGTCTCGATGCGGATCAGGAAGTGCTGGCAGGCGACGCGCATCTGCTCGCCGTGGCCGCCGCCGCCATCGAAACACTGAACCACCGTTACGAGCCGGGCCCCGGCGGCAACCGTTTCCTGCTGCTACACCGCCGCCGTGTGTTCAACGCGAGCGAAAACAAATGGATGGGCTGGGAACGCAAACGCGGCAAGCTGCACGAACTCAACCGCCTGCTGCGCGGTGCGACGGATACGACCTTTGTGTCGATCGCCGGCCGTGCACCGCAGGTGCCGCCCGACGTGCGCTACGTCATCACACTCGACGCCGATACGCGTCTGCCGCGCGACGCTGCGCTGCGGCTGATCGGCAAGATGGCGCATCCGCTGAACCGGCCGACATTCAGCGACGCCGATCAACGCGTCGTCAACGGCTACGCGATCCTGCAGCCGCGTGTCACGCCGTCGCTGCCTGTCGGGCAGGAAGGGTCGCTGCATCAGCGCGTCTTCTCCGGCCCAGGCGGAATGGACCCGTACGCGGCGGCAGTGTCCGATGTCTATCAGGACCTGTTCGGCGAAGGGTCGTACACCGGCAAGGGCATTTACGACGTCGATGCATTTGAAGCGGCTTTGCGTGGACGCGTGCCAGAGAACGCGCTGCTCAGTCACGATCTGTTCGAAGGGATTTTTGCGCGCGCCGGACTGGCGTCGGATATCGAGGTGGTCGAGGAAGTGCCGTCGCGTTACGACGTGATTGGCAAGCGGCAGCATCGCTGGACGCGTGGCGACTGGCAATTGCTGCCGTGGATCGTCGGCTATCGCGGCCGGGACCGGCACGCGATGCCGTCGATCGGCCGCTTCAAGATGCTCGACAATTTGCGCCGCTCGCTGCTGGCGCCCTTCATGGTCGCCGCGCTCGGCCTGTGTCTGCTGATGCCGATCCGCGCCGGGATTGCCGGCGCGTTGCTGGTCCTCAGTGCGCTCGCGATTCCCGCTTTCCTGCCTGCGCTGTTCGCGATCCTGCCGCGCCGCAGCGGCATCCATCTACGCAATCATCTGGACGTGCTGGCCGCCGATGTGCGGCTCGCGGCGTTGCAAACATTCCTGTCGGCCGCGTTCCTCGCTGACCACGCGTGGCGCATGGGCGATGCAATCGCCCGGACGCTGATACGGCTCTTCGTGACGCATCGCCGGCTGCTCGAATGGACGACCGCTGCGCAGTCGAAGGGCAGCCCCCGTCTCGATCTGCGCGGCTTTTATCGGCAGATGTCAGGCGGTGTCGCGCTCGGTCTCGCGCTGCCGGCTGGTGCGATTGCGTTTGCGCCGTCGCACTGGCCGCTCGCGCTGCCGTTTGCGCTGTTATGGCTCGCCGCGCCGGCGCTCGCGCTGTGGTCGAGCCGGTCGCCGACCGTCGCGCGGCGTTTCGCGATGGCGGACGCGGACGCGCGCAGCCTTCGCCTCATTGCGCGACGTACGTGGCGTTTCTTCGAGACCTTCGTTACGCCGGCAGAGAATATGCTGCCGCCCGACAACTTCCAGGAAGATCCGAAGCCCGTCGTCGCACACCGCACCTCGCCAACCAACCTTGGCCTTTATCTGCTGTCGGCGGTTGCCGCGCGGGATTTCGGCTGGGCGGGGACGACGGAAACTGTCGAACGGCTCGAAGCGGCGTTCGCTTCGATGCGCAAGCTCGCGCGTTTCAAGGGGCATTTCTACAACTGGTACGGAACGCTCGATCTCCAGGTGCTGGCGCCGGCGTATGTTTCGTCGGTCGATAGCGGCAATCTGGCCGGTCATCTGATCGTCCTTGCTAACGCGTGCGAAGAGTGGCCGCATGAATTGCTCGCGTCGGCCGCGCGGTCCGGGTTAATGGATAACCTGCAACTCGCGCGTGAAGCCATCGACGCGCTGCCCGCTGCAGGCGGTGAGCGCGGCAGGCAACTGGTTGCGATCCTCGAAGAGATCAGCAAGCAGTTGCACGGCCCGCAGACGCTTGAAGCGCTGTCGCCGTCGCTCATGCGGCTGGCGGAAAAGGCCGCAAAGGCAACGCGTGAACTCGTGCCCGCCGGCGGCGACGCCAGTTCCGCAGACCTCATGTTCTGGATTGACGCATTGAGCAAAAGTGTGGTCGAACATGCCCGCGACCGGCAACAACGCGCCGTGGCACCGGACCTTCTGCGGGCGCGACTGAAAGCGCTCGCCGATACCTCGCGGGCGATGGCGCTCGACATGGACTTCGCGTTCCTGCTCGATCCGGAACGCAAGCTGCTATCGATCGGCTATTCGCAATCCGACAACAGCCTCGACCTGAACTGTTACGACCTGCTGGCGTCGGAAGCGCGCCTCGCGAGCCTGTTCGCCATCGCGAAAGGCGACGTGACGACGCGCCACTGGTTCCGCCTCGGTCGCGCTGCAACGCCGGTCGGTAACGGCTCGGCACTGATCTCGTGGTCGGGGTCGATGTTCGAATACCTGATGCCGTCGCTGGTGATGCGTGCACCGGTCGGCAGCCTGCTCGAACAGACGAGCCGTCTGGTGGTGGAGCGGCAAGCCGCGTATGGACGTTCGCTCGGCATTCCGTGGGGCATTTCGGAGTCGGCGTACAACGCGCGCGATATCGAATTTACCTACCAGTATTCGAATTTCGGCGTCCCCGGTCTTGGCCTCAAACGGGGGCTTTCGGAGAACCGCGTGATCGCGCCGTATGCGACGGGGCTAGCCGCGATGGTCGACCCACAAGCCGCGCGAGAGAACTACGCACAACTCGCCGCACTGGGCGCGCTGGGTCGCTACGGCTTCTACGAAGCACTCGATTTCACCCGCTCGCGGCTACCTGACAACGAGGATGTTGCGATCGTGCGCAATTTCATGGCGCATCACCAGGGCATGACGATCGTGTCGATCGCGAACACGTTGCTCGACGCGCAGATGCGAGCACGTTTCCATCGCGAACCCATGATCCAGGCGAGCGAACTGCTGCTGCAGGAACGTATGCCGCGCAACGTGGCTGTTGCGCATCCCCGGGCCGAAGAAGTGAACACGTCAGCAACCGTCGCCGGCATTGTGCCGCCGACGGTACGCCGCCTCGCTGCGTCGGCTGTGGCGGGCGCTGCGCCGGTGACACACCTGCTGTCGAATGGACGCTACGCGGTCATGCTGACAGCGACCGGTGCCGGCTACAGCCGTTGGCGCGACCTGGCCGTGACCCGCTGGCGCGAAGACGCAACCCGCGACGACTGGGGCTCCTTCATCTTCCTGCGCGATATGCAGAGCGGCCAGGTGTGGTCAGCAGGCGCACAGCCGGCCGGTAGCGAAGCCGGCTACGAAGAGGTTGTGTTCGGCGAGGACCATGCGGAATTCATCCGCCGCGACGGCGCGTTGACAACGACGATGGACGTACTGGTTTCCGGTGAAGCGGACGGCGAAGTGCGCCGCGTGTCGTTGGCGAACAGCGGCCGCCGTGCGCGCGAGATCGAACTGACTTCCTATGCCGAAATCGTGCTCGCGACGCCCGCTGCCGACAACGCACATCCGGCCTTCTCGCGGATGTTTGTCGAGACCGCGCACCTCGCGGAATTCGGCGCGCTGGTGGCCACGCGCCGTCCGCGTTCGCACGACGAAAAACAGGCGTGGGCTGCGCATTTCGCGGTGGTCGATGGCGAGATCGTCGCCGATCCGCAATACGAATCGGATCGCGCGCGCTTTCTGGGCCGCGGGCGCAACGCCGGCACGGCGGCAGCGATCTTCGACGGTCAGCCGCTGACCAACACCGTCGGCACCGTACTCGATCCGGTCTTTGCGCTCAGGTATCGCGTGCTGGTTCCGCCGGGCAAGGTCGCACGCGTGACGTTCTGGACAGTGGTGGCCGAGTCGCGGGCGCTGTTGCTCGATCTGGTCGACAAGCACCATGACCGCAACGCGTTCGATCGCGCCAAAACGCTAGCGTGGACGCAGGCTCAGGTGCAGTTGCGTCATCTCGATGTCGAAGCCGAAGAGGCGGCGGATTTTCAGCGTCTGGCCGCGCCGGTCATATACGCCGATGCACGTTTCAGGGCGCCGTCGGACACGATCGTTCGCGGGGCGGGTCCGCAGTCGGGACTCTGGCCGCACGCGATCTCCGGCGACCTGCCGATTGTGCTGCTGCGTATCGACGACGTCGAGGACATCGCGCAGGTCAGGCAGTTATTGAGGGCCCACGAATACTGGCGAATGAAGCGGCTCCCCGTCGATCTCGTCATCATCAACGAGCGGGCTTCGTCGTACATGCAGGAATTGCAGGGCGCGATCGAAACAGCTGTGCGCAGCAGCCAGGCGCGGCCGCATTTCGGCGAAGAACTCGCGCAAGGGGCGGTCTTTACGCTGCGCGCCGATTTGATGAGCGTGGAGGCCCGTGCATTGCTGCAATCGGTCGCGCGTGTCGCGTTGATCGCGCGTCGCGGTTCAATCGCCGAACAGCTCGCGCGCTTGCCGCAGGCGCCGGACCAGCCCTCGGCGCTGCGCCTGCAGAGGCCGCCCATGTCGTCGCCATGGCCCGCGGTGCCTTATCTGCCGCGCGCGCATTCTTCGCTGCCGTCGAGGCTTGAGTTCTTCAACGGTCTGGGCGGTTTCGACAAAGACGGCCGGGAATACGTGACCGTTCTCGCTGCGGGCGCGACGACGCCCGCGCCGTGGATCAACGTGATCGCGAACCCCGGTTTCGGCTTTCAGGTCGCGGCGGAAGGCAGCGGCTACACGTGGGCCGAAAACAGCCGCGAGAATCAACTCACGCCATGGTCGAATGATCCGGTCGAAGACCCAGCCGGCGAAGCCATCTATGTGCGTGACGAAGTGACTGGCGATGTGTGGGGTGCCACCGCACTGCCGGTTCAGGATGGCGGGACGTACGTCGCGCGCCACGGGCATGGCTACAGCCGCTTCGAACACGAGGCGAACGGCATCGCGCTCGACTTGCTGCAGTACGTACCGCCCGCCGACCCTGTGAAGATTTCCAGGCTGACGTTGCGCAATCTGTCCGGCAGGCCGCGCCGTCTGTCCGTGACGACGTGGGTGGAATGGGTGCTTGGCACATCGCGCGGCGCATCGGGACCCTTCATCGTGACAGAAATGGACACTGCAACCGGCGCGATGCTGGCGCGCAATCCGTGGAGCATGGGGTTCGCGGGGCGCGTCGCGTTCGCCGACCTGGGCGGCCAGCAGACCGCGTGGACGGCCGATCGCACTGAATTTCTCGGGCGCAACGGCCGGGCTGCGGCACCCGCCGCGCTGAACGGCAACGCGCGGCTCTCCGGCGCAACCGGCGCGGGTCTGGACCCCTGTGCCGCGTTGCAGCGTGTCATTGAGCTGGGCGTGGACGAGGTTGTCGAAGTGGTGTGGTTCGTCGGGCAATGCGTTGGCGTCGAAGAGGCGCGGGCATTGATCGAGCGCTATCGCAAGGCAGATCTCGACGCTGTCCTCGCTGAAGTGACGAGCCAGTGGCAGAACATACTCGGTACCGTCCAGGTGAAGACCCCCGACCGCGCGATGGATCTGATGCTAAACGGCTGGCTGCTGTATCAGACGCTCGCGTGCCGCGTCTGGGCGCGCTCGGCGTTCTATCAGGCGAGCGGCGCGTATGGGTTCCGTGATCAGCTGCAGGACAGCATGGCGTTGACGCATGCCCAGCCGGACGAGACACGGCGGCATTTGCTACGCACCGCGGCGCGGCAGTTCGTCGAAGGCGATTTCCAGCACTGGTGGTTGCCCCAATCGGGGCAAGGCGTGCGCACGCGGATTTCCGATGACCGCGTGTGGCTCGCATTCGCGACGGCGACGTACATCGGCTGCGCGGGCGACGTCGCGATTCTCGACGAGATCGTGCCGTTCCTCGATGGACCGCCACTGCAACCCGGCGAGCACGATGCGTTCTTCCAGCCGATCATCGCAGATGAATCAGCGTCGCTGTTCGAACATTGCGCGCGCGGCCTCGATCAATGCATTGAACTGACCGGCGAGCATGGCTTGCCTCTGATCGGCGCGGGTGACTGGAACGACGGCATGAACCGCGTCGGCGCACAAGGCAAGGGAGAAAGCGTCTGGCTGGGCTGGCTGCTTTTGCGGACGATCGAATTGTTCACCCCCCTCGCTGCATCGCGCGATGCGGTTTCCGTTGCGCGCGCTGCGCGCTGGCGTGCTCATGCGGCCTCGGTTCGCGAGGCGCTGGAGCGCGAGGCATGGGACGGCGAATGGTATCGCCGCGCGACGTTTGACGACGGCACGTGGCTTGGCTCGAAAGACAGTGACGAGTGTCGGATCGATTCGATCGCACAGTCGTGGGCTGTGCTGTCGGGCGCGGCAGATCCCGTGCGTGCGGCGTTGGCGATGGCATCGCTGGAAAAGCACCTTATCCGTCGGGACGACAGACTTGCTTTGCTTTTCACGCCGCCGTTCGATAAAACGTCGCACGATCCCGGCTACATCAAGGGCTATCCGCCGGGACTGCGTGAAAACGGCGGGCAGTATAGCCACGCGGCGATGTGGGCAATTCTTGCGCTGACAAAAATGCGCGATGGCAACAAGGCCGCCTCGCTGTTTTCACTGGTCAATCCGGTCAATCATGCGCGCACACCGATGGAAGTCGACCGCTACAAGGTCGAACCCTATGTCGTAGCCGCCGATGTCTATTCCGTGGCGCCGCATGTTGGGCGCGGTGGCTGGACCTGGTACACGGGATCCGCTGGATGGATGTACCGGGCGGGTATGGAGGGCATTCTTGGAATTTGTCGCGAGGGCGATTTTCTTGTGATCGACCCCTGTATCCCGGACACGTGGCCGGGTTTTGATGCAACCGTGACGATACAGTCGACCCGGTATGAGATTCGCGTTGAATCCGCTGAAGAGTCCGGTGGGACACGCGCAGTGCTCGACGGTGCGAGTGTCGAATGGGGTGATGGACGGGTGCGCGTGCCGCTTGATGCGGGTTCGCATACGCTGCTGATTTCGCGTTGCTTCGGTGTGAGTGAACGGGTGAACTCGGGCGCTCAGGTTGCGTGACACATCGCGCACCCATCGAGATACAGACAGGAAGCAAACAATGGCAATAGCTGGCAAAGCTGATCGGAGCAATCGATGTTGGCATGGCACTACACTACGGCACGAAAATATCAGCACATCAGCGCAAGCGGGATGCTCATCCCGGGCGGCATTGGCATCGACATCGAATCGACCGGCATGCCGGTGCTGTGGTTTTCGCGAAATCAGCACTGGGAGCAAACCGCTGGCGACGCGTGCCATGTGGCCGGGCAGCCAGTGCGCCGCCTGACGATGCGAGAAACTTACGCGGCGAGCGGCGGACTTGTGCGCTACGGATGCGATGTTAAGCGCCTTGACGTCGGCGAAATTCTGCGGCGAAAAGCACAGATAACCCACGAGGTCTGGGCGGCCCTGTATGCCGCGGGCAAGCAGCAGCAGGCATATCCTGCCGCGTGGTGCGGCTCCGTCGACTCAATTCCGGTTGATGGCCTGGTTGTGGATGTCTTGAGCGAATCATTCAAATGGGAGCGTTTCGAGGCCCCTTAAAGGCGGATACGTCCCGGCGCGGCCTTGAAGCGTTAATATCCTTTCGTATAGAGCGTCAGATGGTTACTCACCGAAGTGACACCCGGCACGCCCTTCGCGACTTCGGTGGCCTGCTCGATCTGGGGACCGTCCGGCACGCTGCCGGATAGCGTCACCACACCTCCGCGCGCCTTGACGTATACGTTAGACACGTCAAAGCCAGGCGCTTTCGATAACGCCTTGCGTACATCGCGAACCAGGTGCTTGTCCGCTGGCGTCGCCTTGCCTGAACTTGCCGTCGGACTTGACGCCATCGGCATGGCATTGCTCGCTTGCGCGTAGACGTTCGACGTCAGCGTGACGCATCCCAGGACGACGAGCAGTTTCACGACGTTACGTGCCTTCATGTTTTCCTCTCCTCGTCCGACGCGCAGATCCTGAATCAACGATAGGTAATATTTCGCATCTAACAAGGCTGTTCGCACAAGCAGGGGAAAACCCACAATCGGGTTACCAGGCGCGCTTGTGAATATCGTCGCCCATCACCTTGAAAATTCGCGCTGGCAACGTGTGCTCTGGCTTCTCGAAGAACCTTTGCGCCTGCCCACGCTGCTGAAGCAGGCATCTTCCGGGATACACCTCGGCCGCCATGGCAAAAGTCCGCATCGCGTTGGTCGCCAACGAACTGAAAAAGCCCTGGCGTATCGACCGAAGTAGTGGAGGAGACCGTCGGCTACAAATCGGTGGCTGCATGCAGATGCGCCTTCACTCGGCACATGGGCATGACGCCGGCGGACTGGCGCCGTTCGGAGCTGCAGAAGCTGCATGATTCGCGGGTCCGAAGACAGAACGATGACAATCCTCCATACCACGGACACCGCAGCACCCCCGACCGCCAGCGAAGCGCCCGATAGCGATATGCGCGGAAGCGCACAGAGTCATCGGGATCAGTGCGGTACTCTGTCCGATCGCGCGCAGACGTCACCATCGGGCTTCAACAAGCAGTGTGGCTGCACGTCCTTCACAAGCCTGGGCTCTACGGGCAGTCGGTGAATGATCGCTCACAACGCGAAGCCGACAGTGGGGAGCCGCGGTGACCCGCAGATAGCAGCGCTTACGCAATCAGGTGCCACCGATGCGTCTTCAGGCCTTCAAATATGCGCTGGTTCTTGCCTGCGGGTGTGGGTGCGTGGGCGTCGCGGATGCACTTGCCGACGATGCGGCAGGCGTCGTCAAGACCGTCAAAGGCAAGGTTCAAATCGAGCGCGCAGGAAGTAGTTCGGGCGCGGCCATCGGCGGCGAGGTTTACGGCAGCGATCGCATCGTGACCGGCCCGGAATCCTCCGTCGGCATCACGTTGCGCGACAGCACGCAACTTTCGGCTGGCGCGAATACCGTCCTCGACCTCAACCGGTTCGCGTTCAACAGCACGACCCACGACGGTGTGCTCGACGCCACCATCAAACGCGGTTCGCTAGCCGTGATTTCCGGGAAGCTGGCGAAGGCAAACCCCGATGCCGTACGTTTCAGCACACCGACCACCACGCTGGGCGTGCGGGGCACGGAATTTATCATCGAAGTCGGCGATACCGGGGAGCGTGCACGTTGAAGGCTGCGATCCGACGTCACGGGCTGGCATCTGGGGCGGCATTCGCCGCGCTCGTTTTCCTCGCCGGCTGCAGCACGCCCCCGGACAGAATCATCCTGTTGCCTGATCCGGAGGGCAAAGTCGGAAAGGTCATTGTCCATAGCGCCACCGGCGAGCAAACGATAGACAAGGCCTACGCTGAGGCCGACGTCACGAAGGGCGGCGCGATCGAAAAAACGGTGGGCAGCCAGTCCACTGTGCAGGCACGATATGGCGAGCTACTCGCGGCACGGCCTCCGCGCCCCATGACGTTCACGATTTTTTTTTCTGTTTGATTCCGCCACCGAACTGGCTCCGGAGTCATCCGCCACGGTCAAAAAGCTGAAAACCGTCCTGGCGACCTGGCCGGCGCCTCAGGTCGTCGTGGTCGGTCATACTGATCTGGCGGGCTCTCAGGAGTTCGACGACAGACTGTCGATGCGGCGGGCCGAGACAGTTGCAGCGTTCCTGATCAAGCAAGGCATTCCTGCCCGACAGATAGAGACTGCTGGCCGGGGCAAGCGCGAGCCGCTGGTCCCCACGGCAGATGGCGTTCCCAATCACATGAATCGACGCGTAGTCATCACAATCCAGTGACCCGAGTCCGTCATCGACGCTGAATGGCCTTTCCTTTGATGAAACGCTATTTCGACCCCTGGCTTGTCCGGATCAGGAATCTGCTGAAGGCGGCTCAGGGGCGTCCGATGGCGCTTGTGGTGTTGTTCAGCCTGAGCCTGCTCAATCTGTCGAGCGAGTGGCCCAGCAACATGGGTCGTCCGGCTTTCGTGGGCGCGCTTGACGAGGCGGTCCCTGACTCCTTCAGAACGGCCCGCCAACTTCTGTTCGACCAGTATCAACGTCACTTCCCGCGGATTCCGACGGCCCAGCCTGTGACCATTGTCGAGATTGACGAGGAGACGCTGGCGACGGTCGGCCAATGGCCCTGGCCGCGAAACCGGCTCGCGGGCCTGATCGATGCCGTTGCGGCGCTCAAACCGCTGGCTATTGGTCTCGACATTTACATGCCGGAGCCGGATCAGACTTCGCCCGACAAGGTGGCCGCCAATCTGCCGGAAACGGCGGCGGCGCTCGCCGCCGCGTTGCGGGCGCTTCCCAGTCACGAAGCCATCCTCGCCAGATCCTTGCGCGCGGCGCCGACCATACTGGGTGCAGCGGCGCTCGATCATGCCACCGACACCGCCAGCACCGACCTGCGAAGCGCACCGGTTCTCGTGCACGGCACCGACCCACTCGACAGTTTGCGACGGTACGACTATGTGCTCGCCAGTCTGCCGGAATTGCAGGAGGCAGCGCACGGGCAGGCGATGCTGAGCGTCACACTCGAGCAGGGTGTGGTCCGGCATATTCCGCTCATCATGGGACTGCGCGACAAGGTGGTTCCGGGTCTGCCGATGGAAATGCTCCGCCTTGCAACAGGCTCATCGGCGATCGACGTCTTTGCGGACGGATCGGGTGTGCAGGCAGTCGGTGTCGCGGATGTGCAGGTGCCTACGCAGCCCGGCGGCGACATCTGGCTGCATTTCGCGTCCATCCGGTCGACGCTGAGCCGCTACGTCTCGGCACGCGACATTCTGAAGGGAACAGTCGATCCGCAACGGATCCGGGACAAACTGGTGCTGGTTGGCCTGACCGGCACCGGCACAACCGACATGCGCACGACCCCGCTGGGTGAACTGGTGCCAGGCATCGAAATTCAGGCGCAGGTGATCGAGACGATTTTCGAGGGTCGTTTCCTGCGCCGCCCCACGTGGCTGAAATGGGCGGAAAGCGCCTTCATCATGGCGTTCGGGCTGCTGATCATCTGGTATGTGCCGCGCACCCAGTCGCGGCTTGCGGTATTCCTGCGGGCCGTGCCCAAGGGTTCCGCCGTTCTGGGCGTTTCCCTGCATCTGCTGAACGTCCTGTTCTGCTTCTTTATTTTCGTGCGTCTCGGACTGCTGGTTGATGCGGCCTCCATTTTCATTATTCTGTCGGCAGTCATGGGCTGTTTCTTTGCACCCGCGTTGCTCCGCGGCGACGACCCGATCAAAACACAAGCCAGAGACGCGCAGGGGCGTGAAGACGAAAACGACCGCACGGGCAAGGCACCAGGACCTTGAGGGCGCGGTCGTGCGAAGGGCCGGTCAAGGTGCGCAAACGGTCCAGCGTGAAACCGGAGTTCAGCGAGTCCGCTTATGGCCTGTGCCGAAGCCCCTCCAGCGCGCGCGCAAGCGCGATCGCGCCCGACTCGATCGCGTCGCTGTCAATAGACGCAAAACCCAGCACCAGCCCCGGTGGTGCCGGACGGTCGATTGCGTATAACGAGAGCGGCCGCGTCTCGACGCCGTGGCGCGCCGCGCGGCGCGCCATGTCGGCGTCGTCGATGCCGGGTGGCAGGAAAGCCGGTGCATCGAGTCCCGCGATGATTCGAGGAACGTGTAGCCGTCCGGAAAGATACCGGTCGGCGGCGATCTTCAACGCTTCGGCGCGCTCGCCGTACAGCATGCGCATGCGCCGGATGTGCCGGCCAAAATGACCGTCCGCGATGAACTCATGCAGCACTGACTGCTGATCCAGCGGAACATGCCGCGCCGTCAACGACAACGCCGCCACGAAGGGATCGATTAACCGGTCGGGCAAAATTGCATACGCGGTCCGCAATGCAGGAAACAGCACTTTGCTGAACGTGCCGCAGTAGATCACGTGTCCGTCGTGGTCGAGACTCTTCATCGCGGCCAGTGGATTGCCCTCGAAGCGGTATTCGCTGTCGTAGTCGTCTTCAATAACGATGGCGCCCCGATCCCGCGCCCATTCGAGTAACGCCAGGCGTCGTTCGAGCGCGAGCGGCGGCCCAAGTGGCGTCTGCCGCCCGGCTGTGACGTAGGCGAGACGCGCCTCAGGGGCGTGCTGCCGCGCCCATTCCACACTCATACCGCCCGCGTCGACAGGCACACCGATAACCCGGGCACCCGCCGCTTCGAGTGCGAAGCGCGCGCCCGGATAACCCGGATCCTCGATCCACGCGGCGTCGCCTGGATCGAGCAGCAGGCGCGCGCCCAGATCGATCGCCTGCTGGACGGTGTTCAACACCACGACGCTATCCGCCGTGCACGTGATACCGCGCGACATGCCCACATATCCCGCGATCGCCTCACGCAGCGGCCGATAGCCTTGCGCCTCACCGTCGCCGAGCAGATCCCGCCGGGCGCGACGCGTGCGTTTTGCCGCGAGCCGGGTCCAGAGTTCGAACGGAAACGCATCGAGGTCAGGCTGGCTGGTGCGAAAAGCCCGTGCGGGACCCGGACGACCGCTCACGTCAAAAGCGGTGCGCGCAAGAAGACGTCCGCGAGTCGAAAGTGCAATGCCGTGCGACTGCGCACTGTCTTCGGTGTCTTCCTTGCCGCCCTGCGCAAGGGACCGTCCATCGCGCTTCTTGGTCGACGGGCGATCACTTACGTCGAGACGTCGGTCTGGAAGTTCGGGTGCGACGAAGCTGCCGCGTCCCACTGCGCCCGTCAAATACCCTTCGGCCGCGAGTTGCGAAAACACGCCGAGCACCGTTCCGCGCGAGAGACCAAAACGCGCGGCGAGATCGCGCGACGACGGCAGCCGTGCACCGCGCGAAAGCCGGCCTGCCAGGATCGCCGCGCGCAGTTCGTCATAGAGCCAGCGCTGCAGCGACATCCCGTTCGGCCGTGGGGCCAGTGCAAGCTCGATCTGTTCGGCGCGGCGCATTCGGTCCTTCATATTGGTCTAGTCAATATCGCGATAATGGACCTTTTTCATGACCATTAACAGTCTTATCCTGCTCTTCGTTGAACGGGCGGCCGATGTTGCAGACATTCGTAATCGCAGACGGGAGAAGCGAAATGACACACAAGGTTTTTGTGGCCGGGGCGGCTGGCGCGATTGGCGCCGCGCTTGTGCCGCTGCTGATTGCCGCGGGCTACACGGTGTTCGGCAGTACGCGACGCGCGGAGCGGGCGAAACAGCTCGAAGATGCCGGTGTCACGCCGGTTGTCGTGGACGTGTTCGATGCGGTCGCGCTACGCGCCGCACTGCTTCGTATCGAGCCGCATAGTGTGATTCATCAATTGACTGACCTGCCATTCGGACTCGACCCGGCTCGTATGGCGCAGGCCGTGACAGCCAACGCGCGGATACGCGACGAGGGCACACGAAACCTGGTTGCGGCTGCCATTTCAGCCGGCAGCGAGCGGATGATTGCGCAAAGCATCGCGTGGGCGTACCGGCCGGCCGCGACGCCTTATGACGAAAATTGTCCGCTCGATATCGACGCGCAAGGTCCGCGCGGTACAAGCGTGCGGGGTGTCGCGGCGCTGGAGCGACACGTGCTCGAAACCGCACCGCTGACTGGCACGGTGCTTAGATATGGGCAGATTTACGGGCCCGGCACAGGCGCCGACGCGCCTGCCGGCACAAGCCCGCTGCATGTCGAAGCCGCTGCGTATGCGGCGTTGCTTGCGCTTCAACGGGGCAAGGCAGGGGTCTATAACATCGCGCAGGATGGCGCCGAGGTCACCAGTGAGAAGGCCAAACGTGAGCTTGACTGGTCGGCGGACATGCGTCTCGAGACGCGCGTATGAATCCGCGTGCTCCATCGCTGGCTGGTTGCCTTCCGGTCTTGTCGGGCAGGCCCGCGATGTTTGTCGCGATGGTCACGTCCGTGCTGATGCTCAGCGCAGCAGTGCCCCGGTCAGACTGGTTTGCAGGCATCTGCGGTAGCAACGGCGTTCCGCTGCTGTCCGGCGCATGGCCCGAAGCCGGCGCCGCCAGCCGGCCCGCTTCGACGGTCCGGATTCTTTCGTGTGAGGTGATGCCCGACATGCCGGGCAAGTCGGTGACAACCGCGATCGTCGACTTTCCGCCGCTAGGCTTCACGCCCGCGCATCGGCATCCAGGTTCGGTGACGGCGGTCGTGCTGGAAGGGAGAATCCGCTCTCAACTGGAGGGCGGATTGCCCATCGAGTACGTGAGCGGTCAGACATGGTTCGAGCCGCCGCAGGCACTCCATCTTTTTGCGGAGAATCCCGATCCGACGCAGGGAGCAAGGTTGCTTGCAACATTCGTCGCCGATACCGGGTGCGGGGCGCTGGTGCTACCGCCGGACCGGATTTCGTAGCAGACGGGCTCCGGCGCGGTCAAGCCGGGCCGGAACCATCAGGAAGATCCGGGTGAGAAGCAGCCGCCTGATCAGATCACGCGGTAAAGATTCCTTGATTTGGGAGGGTGTTTGAGTTTTAAGATTGCACGCTATTAGATCTTATGCGATGCATATTGAAGAAAGGGATCGTGAATGTCAATAGCATGCAAATTAATCGCGTGCGAATAGTGATGGCGACGAGAGAGGGAGCGTTGCAATGCGACGGGCGTTGACTATGCTTGAGAGCGACGCACCTGCTCGTTTCCGTGCACCGGTGTAGCGACTTCCTCGCGGGACGGGTACCGACACCATCAATATCTTCTGATCCGCTGGAGCGTTTACATACGTTGTCGACGTGATTCACCCGCAACGCGTCGACGTTGTAAAACGGATTGCTGGCGAGGGACCATGAATACGAAACTACTCGAAACCGACTACCTTGTCATCGGCGCCGGCGCGACTGCGATGGCCTTCGTCGACACGTTGCTCAGCGAGTCCGATGCTCACGTTGTAATGGTCGACCGACATCATCGTCCCGGCGGTCACTGGAACGATGCTTATTCGTTCGTCGGACTGCATCAGCCCTCGGCGTTTTACGGTGTGAATTCGCGCGAACTGAGCACGTGGACCAAAGACACGACCGGCCTGAATCAGGGCATGTACGAGCTCGCCACCGGCGCAGAAGTACTGAGCCACTTCGACCAGGTGATGCGGCAGCGCTTCCTGCCTTCGGGTCGTGTTCAATGGTTTCCGATGAGCGAATACAGCGCGGGCGACGGCGGCGCGCATCACTTCAAATCATTGCTGAATGGCGAAGAACAGCAGGTCGTCGCGCGCAGAAAACGCGTGAACGCCACCCACGCGCGGACAGCCGTGCCTTCGACGCATCGTCCCCGCTACGCGGTTGCGCAGGGCGTGGACTGCATACCGCTGAACGGGTTGCCCGACATTCAGCGGCCGTATCTTCGCTATACGGTAGTAGGCTCTGGCAAGACCGGAATGGATGCGTGCCTCTGGTTGTTGCAAAACGGGGTGCCTCCATCGCGTATCCGCTGGATCATGCCGCGCGACGCATGGCTGATCGATCGCGCCAACACGCAACCCGGCGCGGAGAATTTCGAGCGCTCGATGGTAAGCACTATCGATCAGTTCGAGGCCATCATCGAGGCAACGTCAATTGCCGATCTGTTTGCGAGGCTGGAACAGCGCGGTGTGCTCCTGCGCATCGACAAAACGGTCGAGCCGGGCACGTATCGGTGCGCGATCATTTCGCAGGCGGAGCTGGCGCAACTGCGGCGCATCGAAGATGTTGTGCGCCTTGGACACCTGCGTTCGGTGCAGCCCGCGCAGATCACGCTGGATCGAGGCTCGCTGCCCGCCGAACCGGACACGCTCTACGTCGACTGCTCCGCCAGCGCAATACAGATGCCGCCGGCGCTGCCCGTGTTCGATGGCGATGAGATCAATCTGCTGATGGTGCGCTGGTGCCAACCTGTGTTCAGTGCCGCGCTGATTGCATGGGTCGAGAGCCACATCGCCGATGAGGCCGCGAAGAACGCGCTGTGTCGCCTCGTGCCCAGCCCCGAGCGTCCGGTTGACTGGCTACGCATGTGGGCCGTGACGCTTGCCAACATGACCAGCTGGCGGCAGGACGAGGGTTTGAACGCATGGCTTTCGACTTGCCGGTTGAACAGTATCAACGCGATGATGCGTGGCATGCGGCCGGACGACACCGCCAAAATCGCCTTGTTGCAGGAGACCGGAGCCAAGGCTGCGGCGGCCGCTGCGAAGCTGCCAGCGTTGCTTGCCACCCTGACCTGAACATCATGGAGCGGACCTTGCACGAACTTCAACTTGAGACATTGCAGGTAGGCGCATTGCGCATGCGTGTGGCCACCCAGGGCAGCGGCCCGCTCGTGCTGCTATGCCATGGCTTTCCGGAGTCATGGTATTCGTGGCGACACCAGCTGGCGGCGCTGTCCGCCGCTGGTTTCCGGGCTGTCGCGCCCGATATGCGCGGCTATGGCGGCACCGATGCGCCACCCGATGTGCAGTCGTACACGATGCTGCATCTCGTCGGCGACATGGTGGGGCTCGTCGATGTTCTCGGCGAGAGCGAGGCGGTCATCGTCGGACACGACTGGGGTGCACCGGTGGCCTGGAACGCGGCGATGTTGCGACCCGATCTGTTTCGTGCTGTTGCCGGCATGAGTGTGCCGTTTCATCCGCCGGCACAGGAAGACCTGCTGCGTATGCTGGAACGACAAGGTGTGCACACGTTCTACATGCAATATTTCCAGACACCCGGCGTAGCCGAGAGTGAGTTCGAGGCTGATCCCGAAGCGACCATTCGGCGCGTCACCTTCAGTATGTCGGGCGATGGACCCGGTCGCGTGGTGGCGGGAATAATGGCGCCTGGCGCGGGTTTTCTCGACAGCACAGTGGATCCTGGCACACTGCCAGGCTGGTTGAGCAGCGAAGAAATCACTTACATGGCGAACGAATTCAGGCGCACGGGCTTTAGAGGCGGCCTGAACTGGTACCGAAATTTTAGACGTTCATCGGAACTCATGTCGGCGTGGCGCGGATGCGTGATCCGGCAACCTTCGTTATTCGTCGCCGGCGCGAAAGACGACGTCCTCAAGTTTCCAGGCTCGAAAGCCCGCATCGAAAATCTGGCTCATGTGCTACCAGGGCTACGCGGATGCCATATTCTCGATGGAGCGGGGCACTGGATTCAGCGCGAGCGCCCAGCCGAAGTGAGCGACTTGCTGGTTGCCTTCCTGAAGGGGCTTTAGTCTGGCGGGCGCCCCGTATCGATTGAGCGCATGCATATGAAGTGGGTGGAGGTCGTCGCAGGCCGAACGCCATCATTGAAAGCTAACCCGTTGTGCTGGCAGGCTCGGCCCGCATGTTCTGCAACGCGTCGATGTCAATTCTGCCGCCGCGAAACGGCGTGACGATGGGTAACCAGATTGCTGAGTACATGATTACCGTGCGCCCGGAGTTGTGTTGCGTGGCCTGATGGCGCCGATCGTTGCCGCAGGCGGCGTCATGATCAGCGTTCGACCGCGATACAGCGCAACCTCGTTGGCACGGCCTGCGTTAATCGTCGTTCTCGTCCTGCTGGGGATGTTTATAGCCCTTGTGCCCGCCGTTGTCGTGCCATTGCCGGCTTTCCCTGTAGTCGCCGGCATATCCGTAGCCGTAGGCAACAGGGGCCTGTGCGTACGCGACGGGCATCGCTCCGAAGACGACCGTGGGCGGCGCGGCATACACGGCGCTCTGCGACGAATGCGGACGATCCTGCGTGACGAAATCGTCTGCATGACCAGACCGCGCTGCTGGCAGTTGCGGTGGGGCGGAATTCCGCGATGACGGAGTGCCATGATCGTTCGAAACGGAAGGCGCATGCCGGACGATCTCAGCACGCGCAACCGCACTTCCGCGAGCAGAACCCGACGACGAGGCGACGCCACGGCGCGAGGAGGGTGTTGGCCGCTTTGGCGGCGCCGATGGGGTGATGCCGAGCGTCTGTTTCACGCTCGCTAAAAAGTGCGTCGCCCAGTTCCCGTGATCCTGGGACGCGACGGCAGTTGCCCTGGCTTGCCGCGCTCTTGTGGACGGTCGCGGTGCAGCAGAACCCCGGGAAGGCGCCGCGCGGCGTTCTGACGAAGCGGACGCTACAGGTGGCGTGAGATCGGTACGAGCGCTCGCGATCTCGCGAACGGGCGGTGCTGCAATTGCAGGCGTGGCCGGAGCAGGCAAAGACACCTGTTGCGTGGGCGACGTCGGTTCGATTATTCCCGGCAACTGTTCTGTGCTCGCCTGCGACTGGACGAAGCCGCTCTGACCATGGTCGGGCCGGACATCAAACGTGACAGCACCCACGGCCCCGAAGGCCAGGACGCCTGCCGCTGCAATCCAGGCCGCAGGACGTCCGAACCACGTATGAGTTGAGACTGGCGCCTGATTATCCGCAGGATGGGCGCCAACTGGGCTACCCGCATCCAGATTCAGCGACGCTGACTGTCCGGAGACAGCGCGAGGCGCCGGTTCAATTCGTCTGATCTTTCCCCAGACTTTGCTCACGCCTGTGTGCAACCGGGGGAACCGTCGGAAAAGAATGATGAGCGAAACGATGACGCACATCAGCGTGTTGGCGAGGTTCATCCAGAACATGCCGTTCGGAATCCCCCGGCTCATTTCGAGGAGCATGAGCGCGAAAGTGCCATTGCTGAGCGTCCAGCTTCCCCAGCTCAGCAGACTGTGGCTACGTATGTCCGCTTCCCTCGCGAGGAGTTTGCCGATGGTGGGGAGGTAGGTGAGGATGCGCGCCCCGTTCCAGAACAGGAACATCGCGCTAAGTACCTGGATGTAGAGTTCGTGAGACATCTCGACTCCCTTGCTGGGCATGGCGGATGGGCGACGTGCTTCGCCGCGGGCACCCAGGCTGGTTCAGGCGAATCCGGCCGGCAAAGCCGCAGCAAAAGGGAACGCGGTTCGACACTGCGATTTCCGCAGTCTTGTGCCCGATCTCTGCAAACGGGTTGCGCCTCGTCGTGGCGCCAGAGCCATGCAGCGCGAAACGTGTCGCGCTTACCGCGCCGCGGCAACGGAGGCAGTGCGCCAGCCGGCAGGCAGCGTTTTCATGGCTTACCGATTCATAATAGAAAACTTGTCGCAAGAATGCTGATCCGCATCCAGCGTTCGGAACCGGCCTTCAGGCCCGCATTTGATTCACCGGATCCCTTTCCTGGGGATGTTTTGCATCTTCAGCGGCTTATGTCGCAGCGACCGTTTTGTCTGCCATGGCGCAACGACGCGTTACGTCGTCACGCATCCCGATTGCGTTAGCAGCGTTCAAGCGCGTTCGACAGATCAGCGATCAGGTCGTCAGGATGCTCCAGGCCAACGGATACGCGAATCAAACCTTCGGACACGCCTGCCGCAGCGCGCGCTTCCGCGGGGACGCCCGAATGCGTCGTCGAGGCGGGATGACAGATCAGTGACTCCGTGCCGCCAAGGCTTACCGCAGACTTGAAGAGCGTCAGGCCATTGATGAAGCGAAACGCCTGTTCGCGACCGCCGTCGAGGATGAAAGCGAATGTCGAGCCAGGCCCGCTGCATTGCCGCTGATAGACAGCCTGATAGGCAGGGTCGTCGATGAGTTCCGAATGGAGTACCTTGACGGGCTTAAAGGGGTTGATCGAAAGCCATCGTGCTACAGCGCTGCCGCTCCGTGCGGCCTGCTCCATGCGCAGCACAAGCGTTTCCATTGAGCGCGTAATCATCCAGGACGAATGCGGATCGAGTTGCGAACCCAGTGTGCTGCGGATTGCCCGTATTTTCGTGATCAGGCTGCGGTTGCCCGTGACACCGCCTGCGACCAGATCGCTATGGCCGCCAATGTATTTCGTCAGCGAATACACACTCAGGTCGATTCCCTGTCTGGCAGGTTTCTGGAACAGCGGGCCAAGCAACGTGTTATCGCACACCGAGAGCGGACGATAGCCGTGACGCTTCTCGAAAGCATCGATTTCCCGATGCAATCCTTCAAGATCGAACAGTGCATTCGTCGGGTTCGCCGGCGTTTCGATGTAGCACATTCGTACGTGGCCCTTTTGCGCTGCTGCTTCGAGTGCGGCGCGAATGGCCTCTACCGATAGACCATTATCGATCACCTGTGAGCTGACTCCCCATTCTGGCAGGAACTTTGAAATCAGCGTCTCGGTGCCTCCGTAGAGCGGCACTGACTGCACCACACAATCGCCGGGCCGCAGGAACGCAAGCAGGATCGCAGCGATGGCGGACATGCCGCTCGACGTCACAACCGCGGATTCAGAACCGTCGAGCAGCGCGAGACGGTCTTCGACGATTTCGAGGTTCGGGTGATTGAAGCGGCTATACACGAGGCCCGCGCTTTCCCCTTCCGGTAGAGGTTTGCGGCCTGAAACCATATCGAAGAATTCGGCGCCGTCCTCGGCGGTGCGGAACGCAAATGTCGACGTGAGAAAGACAGGCGGCTTCACCGACCCTTCGGACAGAAATGGATCGTAGCCGTACGACATCATCTGCGTTTCCGGGTGCAGATCGCGATCGGCAATCTTGCGCTTGTGATAGTTGCGATAGGCCATGTTTTGCTCCATACCTGGTCGAAGGGACGGTCGGTGGTTACCAGCGTAAAGTCAGGACACAAGAGGGGCGTCAACAGATATCCAATGTCAGCATTGCTCAGTTGGTCCATTCCTGCAACAGCGCCATCGCGCGCTGTGCAAGCGGAGAAAGATACGCCTCCTTCCGAAACACCACGCCGATGTGCCTGCGCAAGTCGAGTTCGTTCGTGTCGAGGTTGAGCGCGCGCAGTCCTTCGAGCGTATCGAACGATTCAGTGCCCGCAACGCAGAGCATCGCGGTTCCGCGGAGCAGATGCAGCAGCGAGGTGCTGCCGAAGTCTGTTTCGACACGCAGCTTTGGCGCGGCGAGTCCTTGCCTCGCGAAGACCGAGTCCACTTGCTGACGAAGGGGGATGGTCGGCCCCGGTAGCAGCCATTCCTGATCCGCCAGGTCGGCCAGCCGCAGATTGCGCTTCCGGTGCAGCGGATGCGACTCATCAGCGAGCACGGACAGGCTGTCGCGAAAGAGTTCGACGAATGACAGTCCGTTCGCATCCGGGGGCGGCTCGGGCGCCACGATCAGGTCGAGTTCGCCCTCAACGAGTAAATCGACAAGATCGCGCGCCAGCCGACGCCGCAGTCGCAGGCGTGCAGCAGGTCGTTCCTTCAGCAACTGGCGACATGCGCCCAGAACGAGCGCCGCGGCACCGTCGGCGAATAGCCGAGACTCAGCACGCCCTGTTCGCCGCTGCGGAGCGCGCGCATTTCCTTCAGCGCGTCCTCGTATTCCAGTGCAATCCGCCGTGCCCGCGCGAGGAATAGCGAACCCGCCTGAGTGGGCGCGACGCCATGGGCGGTGCGCTGGAACAACGCGAGCCCGGTCTGCGCCTCGACACGCTGAATGGCTTTCGTGAGCGCCGGCTGGCTCATGCCCAGCGCCTCCGCGGCCTTGCCGATGCCGCCGTGCTCGTCGACCGCAAGCAGGTAATCCAGATCCCGCGTCTCCATGGTCATTCCTGTTGGTTATGGATTTATGGCCAATGCCGCATTGCGGTGATGACATGCATCTTACAGACTAACGTCAGCACTGTTAAAGGAGACACCGATTGGGCTTTGCTTGCTTTCTGCGCCGCGCCGCGCGCTATTGGGGCGACACCGTTGCGGTGATTCATCGCAACCGCGAGTTGACGTACCGTCAGCTCGACGAGCGCTCGACCTTGCTGGCAAATGCACTACTCGGCCTTGGGCTCGCAAAAGGAGACCGGGTTGCGGTTCAAGCCCGCAACTGCACGGAGCTGGTGGAAATCGAATGTGCGCTATACAAGACAGGGCTTGTCAAGGCGGCGCTGAATCCGCGCTTCACGGCGCACGAAGCCGCTGACGTCGTCGAGAATTGCGCGCCGCGCGTCATGATCGCAGGCGAAGGATTCACGGCTTATGATCGTGCGTCGCCTGGGTTCGGTTCGGTCGAGTCGTTCATTTCACTCGGCGTTCCCGCGTACGGATACATCGATTGCGAAACACTGATCTCGCGCGCCAGCCCGCATTTGCCCGATGTCGTGTTGTCGTCCGACGATCTCGCCGTGCTGCATTTCTCCTCCGGCTCGACCGGCAGGATCAAGGCCGCCATCCAGACCTACGGCAACCGCCTCGCGTCGCTACGCAAGATTCTGCTGGGCATGGATCGTCCGGCGAAACCCGGCGACCGGCTCGCCCTGATCGGTCCGGTCACGCACGCATCCGGCATGTTGATGCAGCCGTACCTGTATTCGGGCGCCACGCTCGTCCTGTTCGACTCCTTCGAGCCCGCGCATTTTCTGCGGGAAATCGAGCGGCTGCGGATCACGCACGTGTTCATGGTGCCCGCGATGATCAATATGCTGCTCAACGATCCCGCACTGGACGCGGCCGATTTGACGAGCCTGAAGATGCTCGGCTACGGTGCGGCGCCAATGGCGCCGGCGCGTATTCAGGAAGCGTGGACGCGTATCGGTCCGGTGCTGTCGCAAGGTTACGGTGCGAGCGAGTCGACCTCGGGCGTCACACGTCTTTCCATCGCCGATCATGCCGACGCGATTCTCCATCGCCCGGAGCGGCTCGCGTCGTGCGGCCGTCCCACGGGCGAGACCGAAGTCCTCGTCGTTGACGAACACGGACGTTTCGTGGCGAGAAGTCGACCTGCTTCGCGCTAACCGAACCGCACTCCGGTTCGGATGCGCAGAGCATTTCCACCACGGCGGTTGTAGCCGGTGACGAACTGGTGATCAATGGCGTCAAGCATTACATCAGCGGCGCGCCGTTCGCCGATTTCGCGATCGTCATGTGCGTGACAGACACAACGACCACGCCGCCTGCCATCACCGCGGTGCTCCTTGATCTCGATCTGCCTGGCGTGACGGTGGAGCAACAATATGTGCCGATGTCGGGACAGCACATCGATGCGGATATCCGCTTTGCCGATGTGCGTGCCGCGTGCGAACGTATTCGGCGGCGAGGGCAACGGCTTCAGGCTTGGCATGTCGCGCATCAACGTCAACCGGCTGTTGCATTGTCCGACGATGCTCGGCCTTGCGACCTCAGCCTATGAAGCGTCGCTCGATTACGCCCGCACACGGCGGCAGTTCGGCGGCCCGATCGCGCGGTTTCAGGCGATCCAGCACATGCTTGCCGATATGGCCGCGGCGCTGTGGGCGTGCGAAAGCATGATCGCGCAGACGGCCGCGCTTGCCGATGCGGGCGCCGATCTGCGCATGAAGGCGGCAGCCTGCAAGCTGTTCGTGTCGGAACGCTGCTTCGAAATCGCGGACAAGGCCGTGCAGATTCACGGCAACGTCGGAGTGACGCCGCAGGACGGCCCGGCTATTCCTATCACGACTACTGGTACCAGGTGAACGACGGTGACCGGTCATTTGCGGCCGGCGGGCGATTTGGCCAGTCGATTCTCGTGAATCCCAAAGTCGGGCTCACGATCGTCAAGTTTTCATCATATCCCGATCAGGCCGCGCGCCCGACGAGCGCCGCAGCAGGAAAAGCCATTCCACGCGAGTCGCTTGCAACGGCTAGCGCTCTGGACGAGGCGGCCCGTGCAATCAAAGCGGCTATCAGGTAAGGCATCGTACTTCTCAACGACCGCGAAGGCGGAGAATTGTCGACGGAACACTTCGTTGCGACGGGCATCGCGAAGCGAATGTCCGGATCGCAACCCGGCTTTGGACGTTCGCGCACGCGGTGTCTTCCTTCCCGCGCTACACGCTCTTGCGCTCCGCATGCAGCGGCTCGGCATACTGTGCGGCGCTCCTTAGCGAAGTGCAGCCGCTACCGCCTCGTCAATCTGCAGCGCAAAGCGCGCTTCAACATCAGGCACCGTGTAGCCAATTGACAGTTCCAGATACGCGTCGCCTAGCACCAACTGAACGAATGTGGCTGCCCGCAATGCAGCAGTCGATTCGTCGAATCGCTTTCGCAGAATTGTTGCGGCGAAGGCGCGCACGACCTTTGCACCATTTTCGTAGAACACCTGGCCGAGTTCCGGAAGACGCTCGGCCTCAGCAACGATGGCGCGGTAAAGCCGCAAATTATCCAGCGTAATAAGGCTTCGTGCGAGCGACCATCCCAGCTCGCGCAACTCGACTTCGGGTGCGCCACCCGATTGCTCGCCCTGAGCGCTCGCAAGCACCGCGCCCACTTGCGCGCACATCGCGCTCACCAGACCAACGAAGAGCGCCTCCTTCGACTTGAAATGGCGGTAGACCGTCTGTTTGCCGACGCCGGCGGCCGCGGCGACATCGTCCATCGTTGCCTGACCAAAACCCTCGCGCAGGAAGATGGTTTTCGCGCCGTCGAGGATTGCAGACCGCTTGCGGCATTGCAGCGGGCTCAGGCCCGGGAAAGAGAAAGTGTCCATGCGAGATAAATAACAGATCGTCGAATAGTTGACAAGACTGGGCAGTCTCGTTTAGATTGTCAAAACGAGACCGATTAGTCTCGTTTGTGTGGCTATTCAACTTCGCAGCCAATCTTGGAGAACGCTTTGAAACTGTTCATTACAGGTGGTACTGGCTTCATCGGGCAAGCGGTCGCGCGCAAGGCGATCAGCCTCGGTCATCAGGTGACGGCGCTGGTGCGCGAGGACAGCTCGGCGGCCGCCAGCGCGCTGGCGCGTCTCGGTGTGACACTGCATTCCGGCGACCTGCGTGAGCCACAGTCTTTCGCTGCGACTGCCGGTGCCGCTGATGGCGTCGTGCACGCCGCGTCGACCAACGATGCTTCCGCCGCCGCGGCTGATGAGGCCGCGGCTGTAGCGATGCTTTCGCATTTGCGTCCAGGCACGGCGTTTGTCTACACGTCGGGCACCTGGGTCTACGGCAATACGGAGGGGGAGCCCGCGACCGAAGCATCGGCGCTGAACCCGACACCGCTCATCGCCTGGCGGCCCGCAGTGGAGCAACAGGTGCTGACGCTGGCAGCACGCCGCTCGATTGCTGCAGTGATCCTCAGGCCGGCGATGGTGCACGGCTACGGCGGCGGCGTCTTCGGCATGCTTGCCGGCATGGCCCGTCAGACCGGCAGTGTGAGGGTCGTCGGCGATGGTCGCAACCACTGGCCTGCCGTTCACGTCGATGACCTCGCTGCGGCCTACCTGAGCGCGGTAGAAGGGGCGACAAGCGGGGACGTTCGAGTCGCGGGACAGATCTTCAACGTGGTCGCGGAAGACGCCGTTGCGGTAGCCGAAATGGGTGAAGCGATCCGGGCGTCGGTCGGCGCCGGTCGCGTCGAACCCTGGCCGCTCGACGATGCTCGCAAATCGCTCGGACCGTTCGCCGACGCCCTGGCGCTCGACCAGAGCGTAAGCGGCCAGCATGCCCGGCGCGTTCTTGCGTGGCAGCCCCATGGCCCCGGCCTGATTGCGGACCTCTCCGCACAAAAGCACTTTCAGCAGATCAGCGGAGCATGATCATGGTGTGGGCCAGTGCATCTTTCGAATCGATTCTCGCGATGATCGTAGCGGTTCTGTTCGCGGTTGCCGGGGTGGTCAATCTCACAGGACGCGGCACGGTGAAGCGCGACTTCGCGCGCTGGGGTTACCCGGCATGGTTTCATTTGCTCTGTGGCGCGCTTGAACTGTTGAGTGCGGCACTTCTCTTTGGACAACAAACCAGAGTCCTGGGCCTGACGCTGGCCGGTGCCATTCTGGTCGCCGTGCTCTTCACGTTGCTGCGAAACCGGGAGCCGTTCCGGCATCTCGCCCCAGCGCTGATCTTCTCGGCTCTCGTTGTGGCCACTGTGGCGCTCCGCGGTTGAGGCTTGCCCGCCACCAGGCGAGCGAGCCCGGGACGCTAACAGGCCGCGCGGGCAATCCGTGCTGCAGGCATCTGGAATACGCACAAGGATAGCGGCACTGGAGCAACGCCAGTCTGATTACGCGCGTCACGCGTCTGCTCCTCGTAGCGATGGCTGGGCGCTCCGCGTCGCCTGCCGCAGATCACCGCTTTACGTGCCACGGGAAACGGTCCCTCATCCACCCGCATTCCTGGGTTTACCGAACCATCGCGCCAAGGCCCCGGCAATCTCCTCATAGCGAGGGGCGGCTTCACTCGCCCACGCGATGACCCCGTCAGGACGCAGCAGTACAGCGCGCAATTCCAGCCGCTCCTTGACCTCGCCTGCCACATAGATGACCTGCTCTCGCCAACGGCTCGCCAGCGCCTGAAGCGATGCGGTCGGGTCGAACTCCAGGAGCAGGCCTTTTCCTTCGCGCAGAAGACTGCCGACCTTCGTTCCGTCGACCAGTTCGAAATCAGGAGCGCTGCGGCCTGCCAGAGGATGACTGCCGCCAAGGTCGTAGCAGAGCGAAACCCCCCATACGCGCCCAGCAAAGTATGTCGCGCCATCGCGGGTCTCGATGAGATCACGGATGATGGCTGCAAGCGCGCGCGTGCTTTGGGTAGGCCGCATGAGTGCCACCTGCGCGCGCGACCAGTCGAGAACGCCCGCTCCCACCGGATGCCGTTCCCGGTGATAGCTGTCGAGCAGATTGGCCGGTGCGTCGCCACGAATCGTGGATGCCAGCTTCCAACCCAGATTCATCGCGTCTCCCAGACCAAGATTGAGCCCCTGACCGCCCAGGGGAGAGTGGATGTGTGCGGCATCGCCCGCGAGCAGCACGCGTCCTTTTCTATACGTTGTCGCCTGAAAGGCTCGATCCGTCCAGGTGGTAGCGAGCTCAAGTCTTGTCAGGGTGATATTTGTGCCAGACACGCGGCGCAAGACCGTCTGCACATGCTCCAGCGTGATCGGCCGGATCCGGTGAAAGGCGCCGCCGTCGAAATCAGCCATCGCGATCGTGCCGGGCCGCGCATAGGTGTACATGCCAGTGGGCGTGTAGTGCCGGCCGGGGCGGAGCGCCGCCGGGTCGGCCATCTCGACTTCGACCGAATAGCCCGTGAATTCGGGATCGGTGCCAACGAAATCAAAGGCGCCTGCCTTGCGAATTGCACTGCGGCCCCCATCGCAGCCGACGAGCCAGCGTGCACGAAAAGTGTCCGCGCCAGCGTGAACGGTCACGCCTTCGTCTGATGCCTGAAATTCGCCGACCCCGAAGCCACGCCGGATCTCGGCTCCCATCGCGCAGGCTCGGCGCGCCAGCACGGTTTCGAGTGTCTCAAGTGCAACTGCCATGGGGGTGTCGGCTGGACCTGGCAGACGAAACGGCCACTTCGAGCTTTCGATGTCATCGTGGTAGAACTGAATGCCTGCGAAGTGGCCGGCAGGCCGGCGCGGCTGTCGCATCCAGTGCGGGGTGGTAGCAGTCTTGCCTGCGGCATCGCTCGCACGCTGCGCCGCGACGACTTCGTCCAGCAACCCACGACGGTAAAAGGCTTCAAGTGTGGGCACCGAAAGGCCGCGCATTCCAAACGGAAGGCGCTTCAGGGGAGAGTGTGGGTCTTCGGCTTGCTCGAGCACCAGGACCGAGAGGCCAGACAGGCGCAGCTCGCAGGCGAGAAACAGGCCGACGGGACCGGCTCCAGCAATGACGACGTCGTAAATATCTTGATGATGCTCGTGCATGAACTGCTCCTTGTCGATGTCCGACCGGAGCGTTCCTCATTCGGGAGCCACACGGACGAACGTTTGGACGCCTGAACAGCGCCAAATATTCGTCGCGGGGATCTCGTGCGCGAGGCCAAAGACCAGAGCTTTCGTTACCGAAAGGACTTGGGCTTACCAAACCAAGTCTGCCTTTTCCGACGCGGTTTTATAACATGGTAGCGATGGCGTGGCAACAACCGGCGGCGCTCGAAGCCGCGCGATAAAGCTGCTGACCGTTACGCAACCAACCCAGCCGCTTTACGGGAATGAGGATGGCCATGTCAACATCGCTCCCACAAACGGACATCAATTACTGCAACCTCGACCGGTCGCGACGGGTCGACCATCGTCAACGGCGCGATGCGTACCGGACCCCGTTGCCTCGATGACGATGGACGCCTGACGGTTCAGCACGCTGGGAGCGGAGCGACAACAAGCAACGTCGGCGAAGCACGATTAAACTGGCTCGACCTGTTAGCGATGGAGCCGCAACATGCCACGTCAGCTTCGCCTCGGCGCGTTCATGCGTCCGACCACCATTCACACCGGTGCATGGCGCTATCCCGGCGCCTACCCCGATGCCAATTTCAATTTCACGCATCTGAAACGCTTTGCGCAGACGCTCGAGCGTGGCCGTTTCGACGCGTTCTTCATGGCCGACCATCTGGCGGTGCTCAATATGCCGCTCGACGCGCTCAGGCACAGCCACACGGTCACGTCGTTCGAACCGCTGACGCTGCTGCCCGCGCTGGCTGCCGTCACTGAGAGGCTCGGCCTGATCGCAACCGCGTCCACGACCTTCGACGCGCCTTATCACGTCGCACGGCGGTTTGCCTCACTCGACCATATCAGCGGCGGCCGGGCGGGATGGAATCTCGTGACGACCTCGAATCCCGACGCCGCACTCAATTTCGGTCTCGACGAGCATGTCGAACACGACGAACGGTATCGGCGCGGCCGCGAGTTTTTCGATGTGGTCACGGGCCTGTGGGACAGCTGGGCCGACGACGCTTTTATCCGCGATACCGAAAGCGGCATCTTCTTCGATCCGGAGAAGATGCATGTGCTCAACTATCGCAGCGAGAACTTCTCGGTGCGCGGTCCGTTGAATATCGCGCGGCCCATTCAGGGATGGCCGGTCATCGTGCAGGCGGGATCGTCGGAAGCGGGGCGTCAGATCGCCGCCGAAACCGCTGAAGTGGTTTTCACGGCGCAGACCCTGCTCGCCGACGGCAAGCGCTTCTATGCGGACGTTAAAGGCCGGATGGAGAAGCTTGGGCGTTCACGCGATCACATGAAGATTTTGCCGGCAGCGTTCGTGGTAGTCGGCGATACGCTGGATCAGGCGCGCGAAATCCGGGAGCGGCTCGATACGTTCGTCCATTACGAGAGCGGTATCGCTTCGTTGTCGATTGCATTGGGGCACGACGTGTCCGGTCTCGATCCCGACGGTCCGTTGCCCGGGATCCCCGAGACCAATGCGAGCCGCACTGCGCGGCAACGTGTGGTCGAATGGGCGCGGCGTGACGGGCTGACGGTCCGTCAGCTCGCGCAGCGTATGGGCGGATATTCGGGACTTGAAATGGTTGGCACTGCGCAGACGATTGCCGATCAGATGGAGCAATGGCTGGTAGAAGAGGGCTCGGACGGATTCAACGTGATGTTTCCGTGGCTGCCGGGCGGTCTGGACGACTTCGTCGACAAGGTCATTCCCGAGTTGCAGAAACGAGGCCTGTTCCGGCGCGAGTATGAAGGTACGACTCTGCGCGAGAACCTGGGGTTACCGCGGCCTGAAAACCGCTTTTTTTCACGGCGTGACGTATGAAAACAAACGCTGCGGCCGCCACCCGGCGCGTGCAGCACGAGCCGTCCTGCTCTCTGGCGAGGGGCGAGTTCGCGCGGCGCGCGCAACGCCGTCAGGTGGCGTGCGCGTGAATGCGCTAGCGCGTTAGCGCCTTGGCGCGCCAGCGTCGCGCTGACGCCTGCATCAGCCAGTCACACTACCGTTCCTGCTCGACCTGATTGAGACCGAAACGCCGGTAAGCAAGGCGCGCCGCGAAGTCGAGAAGAAAGCCGAGCGCACCGATCACCAGTACAACTGCGGTCAGTTCCGAATAGGCGAGCCGGTCACGCGTATCGAGGATCAGATAGCCGAGGCCCGAACTCACGCCGAGCATTTCCGCTGGCACGAGGACAATCCAGAGAATGCCGATGGCGAGCCGCACGCCGGTCAGCACATGGGCGGCAATGCCGGGAACATAGATATGCCAGAGCATTTCGGCGCGGGTCGCGGCGAGGCTTTCGCCGAGCTGCAACCAGCGCCTGTCGATCTGCGCGACGCCGGCGGCGGTGCTCATCATCAGCGGCCACACGGCGGCGAAAGCCAGCAGAAAATACACGGCGCGATCGCCGATGCCGAGCGACATCACGGCGATCGGCATCCACGATAACGGCGAGATCATGCGCAGAAACTGAAGTGTGGGCGACAGGGCCGTATCGAGCGCCTTCATGCGGCCGATCAGAAAGCCGAGCGGCACACCCGTCAGCAGCGCCCACAGCAGCCCGATGGCGATCCGCCGCAAGCTGGTGACGATGTGAACGGCAAGCCGGTCTTCGGTGATGAGCGACGGCAGCGCTGCCGCCGCCCGGGCCGGTGAAAACTGCGCGGCGAGGGTCCCCGGTCCGGCGAAAAGCGCCGTTGCCAGCCACCAGATCGCGACGATAGCCACGAGTCCGCCGAGCCCGAGCGCGGCGCGCCCCAGCCAGCCCGAAGCGGTGCCGCCCGTACGCGGGACCGAACGGGCGGTATGAGCGTCGACGGGGCGCGTGGCCAGACTAGACAACGATCGTCTCCGTGCGCGAAAACCCGTCCGGCAAGCCAAATGCCTGCATGCCGCCAACCGCCTTGATGCTGTTTTTCACGAAGCGGTCATCCACCAGGTCGCGCGCGACAAACGCCGGATCGAGCTGACGCAGGAACTGCGTGTTGCCTTCCAGTTGCGTCGTCTTCAGACGCTGCACGAGTTCTTCGGTGTAGGCCGGATAGGGATAGGGCTGGAAATCGATGCGTTTTGCGTGCCAGTCCGCATGGATGATCGCGCGGTCGGCCAGATAACGGCCCTGATCGGCAGGCGCAGGCGCAAGCACGTCGCTCAATACGGCAGCGGCGTGCGGCGTGTAGTGGTTCTGGCCGCTCTTCGACAGCAGCTGGGCGGCATCCTGCGGGTGAGTACGCGTCCACAACTGTGCCTTGACGATCGCATCAACGACCTTCTGCGACCACGCAGCGCGTTCGGTCAGATCGCGCTCGTGCATGAACACGACGCAGCACGCGTGGTTCTTCCAGACATCGCCGGTAAAGCGCAGCACTTTACCCACCTTCAGCTGCTCGGCCGCTGCGTTGAACGGTTCGGCGACAATGAACCCGGCGATCTGCTTCGACGCGAGCGCGGGCGGCATGTCCGAAGGCGCCATCACGACGAGCCGCACCTCGTCTGGCTTGAGCTCGCCGTCTTTCTTCACGACCGGCGCGAGCCCCTGCGCGCGCAACAGGTCCTGAACGACCACATTGTGGATCGAGTACCAGAACGGTACGGCGACGGTTTTTCCAGCCAGGTCGCCAACCTTGTCGATGTCCGGCGACACGGTCAGCGCCGAGCCATTGACGTGATTCCACGCGACTATTTTCGCTTGAGCCTGACCGCCGTAGCGCGCCCAGATCGTCATCGGTGCGAGCAGATGCACGACGTTGACCTGACCGGACAGGAAGGCCTCCACGAGCTGCGCCCAACTGCGAAGGAGCGTCGGCTTTTCGACGGCGAGGCCCGCCGCTTCGAAATAGCCGTTGTTATGGGCGACCAGCAACGGAGCGGCATCCGTGATCGGCAGATAGCCGATGCGCACGGGTGCATCCGGGTCCGTGGCGGCCCGCGCGTTGAGCGCGCCGAGCAACGGGGCAGCGCCGGCCACGGTGAACATGGAGGCGAGCTTGAGCCACTCGCGGCGGGACATCGGAAGCTGGCACATGCGTGTCTGCCTTCTAGGTGGAAGAGGTAAGCGCCACGCGCGACATCGAATCGTGCAGCGCCTGAAGAATCTGGATGCGTAACGCGCCGAGCGCGTCGAGGTGCATGTCGCGTGGCGACGGGACATCGACTGTCAGTTGCAGGATTGGCCTGCCCCGATTGCCGAGCACGACAATGCGGCTGGAAACGAGCAGCGCTTCGTCGATATCGTGCGTGACGAGGAGGGTTGCGGCACCGGTCTCGCGAACCACGCTCACCAGGAGTTGCTGCATTTCGGCGCGCGTGACTTCATCGAGTGCGCCGAACGGCTCGTCCAGCAGCAGCGTGCGCGGTTTGCGGGCGAGGCACCGCGCGAGCGCTGCGCGCTGCGCCATGCCGCCCGACAACTGGCGCGGCACGTAGTGACGGGCGTGCGCAAGCCCGACCTGATTCAATGCGGTCGTCACACGCTCGCGCCGCGCGCTGCGCGACACATCCGGCTGACGTGAAAAGCCGAGCCCGAACGCCACGTTCTTTTCGACGGACAGCCACGGCAGCAGACACGGATCCTGAAACGCCAGTGCGACGTCGGGCCGCGGGCCGCGCAGTGCCGTGCCATCGACGACAACCTGCCCGGATTCCGGATGCTGCAAGCCGGCGACAATGCGCAGCAACGTCGATTTCCCGCAGCCGCTCGGACCCAGTACGGAGACGAGTTCGCCCGCGCGCACGTCGAGATCGACGCCGTCCAGCACGCGACGCCCGGCGTAGCCGAGTCCGACTTGCCGTACGTTCACGCGCGGTGCGTTTGTGCTGGCTGTGTCGTTCATGCGGCTTTGGTCTGCCGATGCTGTGCCAGCTGGTTTTTCAGCTGCACGATGCTCGGCGTGACGATCGGCACAAACGCGGCTTCGCGCGTGCGCCGCGCGGTGCCGCCCTGGTCGCGCAGATAGCCGCGCCCACCGGCCGTCACGACTTCGAGACGTACCGCCTGGTCGACGACGGCAGCGAGGCCTATCCGCACTTCGAAGAGCGCAGCGGGTGTCGACAGAAAGGTGCCGTGCTGAACGCCGTCGAGCAGTCGCCGGGTCAGGCTGTCGAGTTCGCGTGCAAGCGGGCGGACTTCGTCCTCGACGGCGGCGCGGGCGGCGGGGCTGGCCGCTTCGATGGCGGCCAGCGCGCGGCGCGCAAGACCCGTCGACAGTCCGCATTGAAGACCGAGGAACGCCGGGCGTACCCGCGCGAGGAAGGCGGGCGCGTCGGCTGTGATCTGCCAGCTTGCGTCGAGCACGGCGCCGTCGAGCGCGAGCGCAGCGGTGTTGCTGGAGCGCAGCGCGACGAGATCGAGATCGTCGCTGCGCGCCACGCCCACTGCATCATGCGGAATCGCAAAGATCGAAGGCGGTCCGCCCTCGATATGATCGAACGCAGCGGCCGCAAGGAAACCCTCACGGCGCAGGTTGGTGATCCACGGCAGCTTGCCGTTGAGCGTCCAGCCAGCGCTTGAACTATCACCGGAGCGGCGCGTTGCATGCATCTGCAGCGGCTCGATCGCGGACAGATATTTCATCGCGTTCGACAGCCCCGTCGCGCCCGCCAGATCGCCGCGCAGCAACGCAGGCAACCAGCGTTCACGCAATGCTTCGTTCGGACTGTGCAGCAGGTATTCGATGAACGTGCGCTGACCCCAGAACACGAACGCCGCCGTCAGCGAGTGACCGGCCACGCTCGCGATCGCTTCGATCGCATCGACTGTGGTGCCGTCCAGGCCGCCCTGATTCGCCGGCACCCCGATACGAAAAAGACCGGCGCCCGCTAGTTGCGGCAGGATCTCGCGCGCAAGCTCCTGCTGCGCGTCGAGCGCCTCGGCGTGGGTGTCGAGCCATGCCGCCGGTTCAGGCGCAATGGCGACGAGCGGCACGGCGCTCATGCGACGTGCGCGTTCGCTTCCCAGCGATACGCGGCCAGTTGCGGATTGAGTTCGTTTTGCGCGAGATTGTTGGCGAAGTTGCACAACGTCGCGAGACTCACGCCGAGCACCACTTCGAGTGCGTTGGCGTCGCTGAATCCCGCCGCGCGGAATGCGGCGAGCGCGGCGTCGGGCACCGCGCCGCGCGTGGCGATCACCGCCCGCGTGAAGATCGCCACGGCGTCGAGGCGCGCATCGGGCAGCGGTTGTTGCTCACGGATCGCCTCGACCAGTTGCGCATCGAGTTGTGCTTTCTTCAACGCCACAGCGGTATGGCCCGCGACGCAGAATCCGCAGCCGTGTATGCCGGCTGCGGTGATCTGCACTGTTTCGCGTTCGGCGAGTGTAAGACCGCTGCGGCCGTTGATTTCCGCGACGGTCAGATACGTTTCGAGTGCCGTCGGTGCATTCGCCAGCGAAGCGACGAGGTTCGGCAGGAAGCCATTGGCCGCCTGCGCGCGTTCGAGGTAGGGACGGCTCGCTTCAGGCGCGCTTTCGATTGTTTGCAGTGGTAGACGGCTCATGTCGGTTCCTCATGGACAGGCCTTGATTGTGGTAGCCGCAGGGGGCGTCCACAATGCGCCGTTGTCTGCGGTTTCTGCGAATCTGTCTCGCGATGAGAATGACGATAACGATAACGATGACGACACGCGTGCGCGTGTCGCGATCAGTGCAGTGCGGCAGCGCTTGTTGTTTCGGCGGCGGCCTGCATATCGACGGCATCGTGGGCGATCGAGGCGCGCCGCCATGCACCGGGCTGAACCCCCGTCACGCGCTTGAATGCCTGGGAGAACGCGGACTCCGACTGATAGCCGACGCGCTCCGCGGCGTCGGGCGTGCGTGCGCCGCTCCTGAGCATTGCCGCAGCCAGCTTCATCCGGATCAGCGTGACGAATTGCGCGGGCGGTTGCCCGGAAATCTCGACGAAGTGCTTGCAAAAGCGGGCCCGCGACATGTGGGCGAACGTCGCCATCGTGTCGGTGGTCCAGCGTTCGCCGGGCGATTCGATGATCGCGGTCACCAGTGGCGCGAATTCCGCGCAGCGCATCAGCGACCAGAAACACGGATCGATTTCGTCGTCGGTACGGAGCGCTCGCAGTGCGTAGACAAACAGCAGGTCGGTGAGACGCGAGATGACCGGCGAAGGCAACTGTCCATTGCGCAGCGCTTCGGCACGAACCAGCTCGAACACGGCGCGCGCTCCGTCGAGCGACGGATTGTCGCGGCGCGCGACGATGTGATCGGGCAGCAGGCTGAGCAGCATGTCGTCGAGCGCCGAGTTGAACTCGAAGAATCCGCATGCGATCCCGACGCCGCCGACGGCCAGCGCCGACGTACCTGCCGGGGAAACCAGCGGCGACATGCTGCCGAAACGCTCGCTCTCGTGGCCGCGCGCGGGCGGGTGTGGATCGGGCGAAAGGCAATGCGGCATGTCGCGCAGCAGGAACACGGCGTCGCCAGTAGACAGGCGCAGACTGTGTGCTTCGCGCTCCGCGCTGGCGGGCAGGTGCAGCCAGCACTCGCCATGGAGCACGACGTGAAAGCTCGCCAGCTGACGGCCGGCCGTGGACGCCTGCCATGTACCGCAATACTGGCCGACGTGAAAAATCGTGCTCTTCAGTTCGAGGCTGGAGAGCAGCCAGTCGGCTAGCTTGTCGGCAGTGTGCTGCATGGCGTTCCAGACGTGATCACGCGCGCGCGAATCGTTATGCGAGCCTCTCACGTTAGCGAATTCCTGCCCGGCACCAACCAATATTTTGTTCTTAGCTTATTCACCGGCGCTTCGATGGGTGGACCGGCGGCGCCTCGCAAATGCATTGCACAAATGCTTGTTTGTGCAATGCCCTGCCACTGACTAGATTCCATCGATATCGCCAGGCGCAGGAGGGCACAGCATGTCGATGAACTTCGCATTGCGTTACGGTCAAGCGCTATTCCGTCCGTTCCAGGCAGCACGCAACCGGCAAAAGGGCGCGCAGGCAGAACGTACGCCACTGGAGAATGCCGAACGGCTCGAACGGATTGCTGTCTACGCGCGCGCCGGCTATTTCAACATGGGCTACACGTTCGATATGTTTCATGTCATCGGTGAAATATCGCCGGACTGATCTGGACGCGCATATCGGGAGCGCAGGTAATGAGCGATATCGTCATTGAGCAGGCCGCCGCCGTCGAGGCGGATCTGAACTATCTTGTCGCGACGGGAGAAAAGCCCGCCACATACGCATACGAGCCGCCTGCCGGCGTGCCGCTGCGCAGCGGCACGTACCGGATGCACCGTGTGAGCGTCACCAATGCGCGCGTTTCGCCGCCCCCGGGCGGACTGTCGCTTGACCGGAACGGTTTCGAGTTGCGACGCCACACGAGTGAACTGCGCGACTTCTCCGACCCGGACGCGATCGAGCACGTGTATTACCCGGAATCGGAGGCGCTGCTCAGGCGCTCGACGGGCGCGAAGCGTGTCGTCATTTTCGATCACACGCTACGGGACGGCGAGGCGACGCGGGCTAAGGGCGTCCGTGAGCCCGTCAAGTACATTCATAACGACCAGACGTTCGTGTCCGGTCCGCGACGCGTGCGCGACCACCTGCCGCCGGATGAGGCCGAAGCACTGCTCAAGGGCAGGGTGGCGATCGTCAACCTGTGGCGTCCGGTCGGGTCGACGGTCGAATCGTCACCGCTTGCGTTGTGTGACGCGCGTAGCATCGCACTTAACGATCTCGTGCCGTCGGATCTCATCTATCCCGACAAGGTCGGCGAAACCTATGCCTTCGTGTTCAATCCGCGACACCGCTGGTACTACTTTCCGCAGATGACGCCGGAAGAAGTGCTGCTATTGAAGATTTACGATTCGGCAGGGGACGACGTCGCGCGGCTGACCGCGCATACGGCATTCGATGATCCCTCTTCACCCGCGGATGCACCGCCGCGCCGTAGCATCGAACTGCGGGCGCTGCTGTTTTTTGAGTGAAGCGTCGAGCCGCAGCCAGGCACGGTCAGGCCAGCAACAACAAGGCATCAGCGAGCGAGAGCACTGTCGTCCGTGAATCGAACGCGGTTGAAAAGAGATGATCGTGCACGACCTGATCCGGGTCGTAGCAGCAATCCTTGACCGTGAATAAGCGGAAATCCGCATCGCTCGCATAGGCAATCGATGACAGCACGACACCGGTCGAGGCTATACCTGCCATAAGCAGCGTATCGATACCCTTCGCGGCAAGTCGTGCCTCCAGATCGGTACCAAAGAACACGCTGGCGCGATGCGCGATGATGAGTGGTTCACCGGCCTGCTGGCCCAGCGCTGGCGAGATCCTGTCGTTGACGAAAAGCCCCAGTTGTTTGATGCCCTGTCCGTTTTTGTTCAACGGACTCACCTCCGGATAGCCCGGACTAAAGCGGATCTGCGCGAAATAGACTTCAATGCTTCTGGCGCGCGCTGCGTCGCACAGCTTGCGCGTGCTGGCGAGCAAAGTGGGCGCGACTGACGGAAATAACTTCAGGACGTCGGTCTGATAATGCATGACCAGCAGAGCGGATTGCGCTGGAACGATAGCCGGAATTGGCACGTTCCCACCTCGCGCCGCGGCGGCGCTTTCGATACCCTGCTGATGATCTGCCGGATCGGCGGATCCGGATTCAATGCGTGGCGTCATAAGGGCTACGCGATGAAGAGAGAGGGTTGATTCTACCGCGCACACCGTCGATGCAGTGCCGTCATGTGTGCACCCGGTCAACGTACTGGCTGGCGAAGTCTTCTGGGCGCGCTGATGCCGGGGATACGCGAGTATGTCCCCGCCAGCAGCGGCGCCCCATGTCATTCACACCGGTGGCACCTGCGCCTCCCTCCAGATGCCTGTGCTGGCCAGGTAGCCGGGTTCCGGTGCACACTTTGCGTTCACAGCGATCGGATCGACGGAACCCCGGATGGGTTGCCCGATGATTGGGGGGAACCCGGATTCCTTGACCAGGCGATCGCTTAAAAAAATCGTCCGGCGCTTCGTTCGCGATTTTTTCGAGGCAGCCTGTCCGTTAGCATGCTGGCCGCGCGTCATTGTGATGGCGGCTCGATGTCATTTCCCCGCCTCAACCCCATGACGGAGGCTCACATGCAATACCTGCTGATGATTTATTCCCAGGAAAACGGCTGGAACCAGATGACCGACAGCGAGCGGCAGCAAGGTGTCGCCGCGTATCACGCGTACACCGAATCGTTGAAAAAAGCGGAGGTTCTGGTGGGTGCCAACCGGCTGCAGAACACGAATACGGCGACCACGGTGCGGCTCGTCGACGGCAAGCCGCAGGTACTTGATGGACCGTATTCCGATTCGAAGGAGCAGCTCGCCGGCTACTACCTGATCGACGTGCCCAACCTGGACGCGGCGATCGCGTGGGCATCGCGTTGTCCCGGCGCGGCGCACGGACTCATGGAAGTGCGTCCGGTCTGGACTGCCCCGTACGACGCGCCATCTGCTGCATGAGTTCGTCCGGTTGCGGCCGTGACGCCGGCGGCGCCGCGCGTGCGATTGCCGAGGCGGTTGCCCGTCGCAGCTACGGCAAGCTCGTCGCGCTGCTGGCGATGCGCACGCGCGATGTCGCGGCCGCCGAGGACGCGCTCGCCGACGCGTTTGCGGCCGCGCTCGCCGACTGGCCCGAGCGTGGCTCCCCGGCGAATCCCGAAGCGTGGCTGATGACGGTCGCGCGCCGCCGGGCGATCGACAGCGCGCGTCATCGCCGAGCCGGCGACGAAGTGGTCAACCAGCTCACGATCCTTGCCGACGAGATCGACGGAACCGAAGCGGGCGCGTTGCCCGACCGGCGGCTTGCACTGCTGTTCGCGTGCACGCACCCTGCGCTCGAGGCTGCGATTCGTACGCCGCTGATGCTGCAGGTGGTGCTGGGGCTCGAGGCGAAGACGATTGCTTCGGCGTTCCTGATGTCGCCCGCTGCGATGGGCAAGCGACTCGTGCGGGCGAAGAACAAGATCCGCGAAGCGGGCATTCCGTTCAGCGTGCCCGAGCGGGAGGAACTGCGCGACCGGCTCGCTGCGGTGCTCGAAGCGGTCTATGCGGTGTATGCGGAAGGGTGGACTGACCCGGTCGGCTGCGATACCGGACGACGCGATCTCACCGGCGAGGCGCTGTTTCTTGCTCAACTGCTCGTCGAACTGCTGCCCGGGGAACCAGAGACGCTTGGCCTCTTCGCGTTGATGCTGTATGCGCAGGCGCGTTGCGATGCGCGGCGCGATGCGGCCGGCGACTATGTGCCGCTGTCGGCTCAGGACCCGGCGAAATGGAACGCGCCGATGCTTGAGGCAGCCGACGCACTGCTACGGCGCGCGAACACTTTCAACGCAATCGGACGCTTTCAGCTCGAAGCCGCGCTGCAGTCGGCACATGTGCACCGCTGCCAGACGCGTCGTCCCAACTGGGACGAAGTCGTGCAGCTCTACGATGCGCTGCTCGCGATTGCGGCCTCGCCGGTGGTCGCGGTTAACCGCGCGCTCGCGGTGGCGGAACGGGATGGCCCGCAGGCGGCGCTCGACACGCTGGAACCGTATGCCACCGATCCACGGCTCGCCGACTACCAGCCGTACTGGGCCGCGCGCGCCGACCTGCTCGCGCGCACCGGCGCGACGGCTGAAGCGCTCGGCGCGTACGAGCTCGCGATCGGACTCGAGCGCGATCCGGCCGTGCGCCGGTTCCTGCAGCGCAAGCGCCTCGAGGTGGCATCGGCGAGCAGGTAGAGGGCGCCTTGCGCTCACCCATCCGGGCGTCTTTGAAGACATGCGACCGCCGCTTGCTGCCTGAACCCTGGCCGCTAGCGCGGACTCTTCTGCTGCGGATGGTGTGTCGCCCGCCATCATTGGACCAACCCGTATTCGTCTGATAAAAGCAGTGGCCGGTCGTTTATCATGGGTGGTTCATGAGGTTTGAACGATCCGTCGGCAAGTATGATGAATACCCGAAAGATTTCGATGATTGTCGGAGGGCTGCTGCTCTGCGCAGCAGGGACCACGTACCTGATGCTCCTTCAGGACGACCGCCGCGCAACGGCAGAAGTCACAGCCATCGATGACTCCGCGCGCCCTCCCGTTGTCGATTCGCGCATCAGCGATCACGTGACGGAAGGCAGTATCGACCATTCGGGGCCATCCGCGGTAATCCCGGGCGACGCTGCCCTCGCACACCAGCCCGCGGTTCCCGCTCCGGCTTCCGCGCTGGCAGGCGTCCCTGCGCCCCCGGCGGCCGCGTCTGCAGCCAGTCCACTCGCCGCACAGGTCGCCGTGCAACCGAAACCGCCCGCACAACTGAAGCAGGCTCCATCGACGGCAGTCGCGACGGTGAACGTGCACGAGGCGGGTACGCCGAAGGTGGTTTCGGCGCAGCCCGCCCACCGTGGACAAGAGGGGCTCGACCGTCGCGCGATCACGACTCAGGGCGCGACACCGGAAACGGACGAACTGGTCAGGGAATCGGCGAAGCTCGATCCTTCGCTCCCGCCACCGGATACGTCCGCCACCCGCGCCGCCCTGGACCAGCGTAGCTCGAAACCAGGCACGGGCTCGAACCCGGTCGCGGCCGCAATGACCGACCAACTCGTCAGGGAATCGGCGAAGCTCGATCCTTCGCTCCCGCCGCCCAGATAACCGACTCCTCCCCGCAGCACCTGCGACTGCACGAACGCTTCCGGCACTTGAGCACGGCGTGCAGTGCTTGCCGCAAACGCTTTGCGTCTAAAGGTATTGCGCGTCCTTATTGTCCAGCCGCGGTTCATTGCCCACGGCCGTCGCACCGTGGAAGGTCTAGTTGGTCTTCGACACTCGATGCCACTATCGGGGCGAAGTTACTCAAGACAAGGTGCACGACGGTCGGTTCAACAACGTCGCGCTTCGATTCGAATCGGGAAGTGCCGGCATATCCAGAAATATGTCGCGCAAGGCATCGAACAACCACAACCCCTCCTGGTAGCGCGACCCAAGCGTCGCGTCGCGGTCGCCCTTCGATTGTTCGGGAAATCCATCCAGTCAATTCGTTCTCAGCGCCTTTATCGCAAGCGCTCAGACGTCTAGATTTGCGTGGTCGCTGACAGATGGTTCGATCAACTGTCGATCAGCTCTCACAGCACAACATCTCTCCAAGGCAAAGATCATGAGTAAGCTTGCAGGTAAGGTAGCCGTCGTTACGGGCGCATCCAAGGGTATCGGGGCCGCAATAGCAGTGGCGCTTGCGGCCGAGGGCGCATCAGTGGTTGTCAACTATGCCAGCAGCAAGGCAGGCGCCGATTCGGTCGTTGCGACAATTACCGCAGCCAACGGCAAGGCGATCGCCGTGGGTGGCGATGTATCAAAAGAGGCAGACGCGCAAGGCATCGTCAACGCGGCCATCGAAACGTACGGCCGCCTCGACATCCTCGTCAACAATTCCGGAATCTATGAATTCTCACAGATCGAAGATGTCACGGAAGAGCATTTCCACAAACAGTTCAACACCAATGTACTCGGTGTGCTGCTCACCACGAAGGCCGCTGTGCGTCACCTGGGCGAGGGGGCGAGTATCGTCAATGTGAGTTCGGTCGTCACGACGATTACGCCGCCGGCAAGTGCCGTTTATAGCGGCACGAAAGGCGCAGTCGATGCGATCACCGGTGTGCTCGCGCGCGAACTCGGGCCGAGGAAAATCCGGGTAAATTCAATCAACCCCGGCGTGGTGATAACCGAGGGCACCCACAGCGCCGGGATCATTGGTTCCGACCTCGATGCATGGGCGCTCACCCAGACGCCTCTCGGGCGACTGGGCCAGCCGGATGACATTGCGTCGATCGCAGTGTTTCTCGCATCTGATGACGCACGCTGGATGACAGGCGAGCACGTTGCCGCGAGTGGCGGGATGCGGTGATCTGACGAGGGACTTCGCACGATTCGGAACTGCCGTGGTTCCCTCGGGCTTCGCACACTGAAAAAGTGTGCTGGCCTCGGGGGAACGGCGCTTGAGGATCGCCATGCCCGACACGACAGCAAAGATCGACGTGGAAGGCGGTGAACGAAATCAGAGCTTAAGTCGGTCCGTGTGGCCGGGGAATCTCAGCCCCAACCGGCGAGTCTTCACGTGCCTGTCGAGTCGCGCGGAACGAATGGCTCATTCACCGCCTGAAGGCACGTTGAACGGCTTGCCCGGTATATGAACCCACGCTGCGAGGATTTTCGCGCCCGCCGGACCCGCCGTCGTGACGTGCACAACGTTGGCGGGCAGAGTGAACGTCTCGCCAGCGCGAAATACTGTGGTCTGCTGTCCGGCAATCTGCACGGATACCTCGCCCTCGAGTACATAGCACACCTCCGGGCCCGTCGCCTTGTGACGCGGTTTCGTCGCGTTGGGCGGAAATTCGGCGATGCCCATTCCCATCTCGCGGTCCGTTTGCGGTACGGCCACTCTTTGCAGCACGACAGTCTCTTTCACCTCGGGCGTCGAATCGGCGGCACGTGCGAAAGGTGCGCATGCGACGGCGACCAGAACGAATAGAGCACGACGAAACGCGTTCATGAGAACCTCAGCTTTCACTGTCTGATGTCGTCGAGCGACGTGAGAATCCCGTGTGCAGCGGCGACGCGGTCTTCGATGGGGAAATTCCGGTTGGCCAGAATGACGATGCCCAATCGCTTCGCCGGCACGAACGCCACATACGCACCGAACCCGTTGGTCGAACCTGTTTTGTTGATCCAGACATCGTTCATTGGCGGCAGCGGCGGCACAATCGCCGTCACAGGCGTCGCGTCGAGTGACATCGCCGGCCCGTTGCCCTCCAGTAGCGACTTCAATGCAACGGGATACGGATACTGCTCCCATATCAGGTCCTGCGTCATCGGCCCTGCGGTGAAGTAGCCGGTGTGGGTATCCGTGATTGCGCGCTGCAACTGGGAATCGACCTTGATCAGCTTCATGTTGGCTTCGACGAAGCGCAGCATGTCGGCGGCTGTCGATTTGACGCCATACGCTTCAGGCGCCAGCACCCCTCCCGCCATGCGAATGGGCTTGCCGTCCCGCGTATAGCCCTGCGCATAATCGGCTGCACGGTCGGGCGGAATGTCGATGAAGCTGTTCTTCAGGCCGAGCGCCGGAAAAAGGCGCTGCTCGATTAGCGAAGTGAAATCCTGATTCATGCTTTTTGCCGCGATCACGCCCAGCGTACCGATGCCCGGATTCGCGTAGGTACGCCAGGTGCCCGGCGCATACGCCGGACGCCATGCCTTGAAGTAACGTATCAGCTGCGCATCGTTCTGAATGTCGTCGGGCACCTGCAAGGGAAGTCCACCCGGCGTATGCGTGCCGAGGTTGAGCAGACTTACGTTTCCGAACGGGCTGCCACGCAGCGACGGCAGGTACTTGCCGACGCTGTCGGAGAGCGACAACTGGTCGTTCACCTGCGCCCATGAAGTCAGCGTGGCCGTGAAGGTTTTGGTCACCGAGCCGAGTTCGAAGAGCGTCTCGCCGGTCACGGGCTTGTGCGTCTGGATCGACGCCACGCCGAAGTTGAACACTGCAGGCCTGCCATCGACGATGATGCCGACCGCTACGCCGGGAATGTCGTCCTTTGCCATCATCGGGCGTATCGCCTCGTCGACTGCGTGCCCGATGCGATCGCGTTCCACGCTTTCCGCGTGGCTTGCACCTGCTGTGACGCAAAGCGCAGCGAGCAGGATCATTCTCCTGACTGCCAGCGTACCGGGTGCCCGACCCGCAAGACGAGCTAACCCATTGTCCGCACCCCCGATTGTGAATCGCTGCCGCGTAACCATTGCGCCTCCTTGAAGAGCCGCCACTATCGCGTTTTCGCAGACCGGTGACAAACGATGATAAATTGATTGATGCCCCAGAAATTCTTATGAATCGATCATGCGACCGTATCTGCCTCTCAACGCGCTGCGCGCCTTCGAATCCTCCGCCCGGCATCTGAGTTTCACGCGCGCTGCGCTGGAGTTGAACGTCACGCAGGCGGCCGTCAGCCAGCAGGTCAGGATGCTCGAGGAACGGCTCGGCGCGAAGCTTTTCAAGCGCCTGCCGCGCGGGCTGGCGATCACGGATGAGGGGCTCGCGCTGCGCCCCGTGCTCAGCGACGCGTTCGATCGCATTGAAGCCGTGTTGCGGCAGTTCGAAGGCGGGCACTTTCACGAGGTGCTCACCGTCGGCGCGGTCGGGACGTTTGCCGTGGGATGGCTGATGCCGCGTCTGAAGTCGTTTCATGATGCGCATCCGTTCATCGAACTACGCACGATGACGAACAACAATCTCGTCGATCTGGCTGGTGAAGGCCTCGACTTCGCGATCCGTTTCGGTGACGGCACGTGGCCGGGCTCGCGTGCGTTGAAGCTGTTCGACGCGCCGCTGTCGGTGCTCTGCGCGCCGGAGATCGCGCAGCGTCTGCGCGCGCCCGCCGATCTCGCCAGCGAGAAGCTCCTGCGTTCCTATCGCGCCGACGACTGGGCGAACTGGTTCGACGCAGCCGGACTTGCGCCGCGTCCCGTGCGCGGCCCCGTGTTCGATTCATCGCGACTGATGGTGGAGGCCGCGATACAAGGCGCAGGCGTCGCGCTTGCCCCTGCCTCGATGTTCGAACGGGATCTGACGATGGGGCGCCTCGAGCGTCCGTTCGATATCGACGTGCACGCGGGCAGCTATTGGCTTACCTGGCAAAAGGCGAAACCGGCGACACCTGCGATGCGCGCGTTCAGTCAATGGATCATGAAAGAAGCGGATGACGGCGCGTTGCATGCCGACGCCAGCGATGAACCTGCTGCGCCAGAAACGTTACCGCTATCGAAGCCGGACAAGGATTCTGGATCAGGCGGCGGCCGCGAACGGCGGTCGCCTCAGCCACGGCCGCGCAAAGGGGGAATGAAACACAATCGAAAATCCGGGTGACAGGAAGACATTTCGACGGTGAACACACTCTCCAGTACCCGATGACACCATAGCGCTTCATTCCTTCCCGTCAGCGAATACTCATGACGTAGGGACGATATCGTCGGGTTTCCATGTCTTGTCGAAGAAGGACTGCGAGGGACCATAGAACCGGATGATCGGAAACCATCCTTTGCCTGGCACTGTTCTGATCCAGTTCGCGCGTTGTTCCCCCGGCACGGCTGGTCCGAAATAGATGTCGACCGATCCATCGGCGTTGGTCACGGGATGCGTGTACTGGCTGACACTCGGGAATTTTTCGCCGTTTTGCAGCAGTGAACGACTTTGCGGATCGTAGACCACGACAGACCAGAAATTGCTGACCGGAATGCCGGGAGGCAGGTGAAGGCGGTAGTTCCTCGCTCCGTCGAGCCACGCGCCGTTAGCATCCCGGGGCGTCCAGACATACTGCGATCCCTTGCCGACTACCTTGTCCACCATGGCGGGCGACATGCCGATCGCGGCATAGGCAAATCCCGCACGCCGGTCGATATTCAGATAGCCTTGCGAATCCCAGGTCGCACTGCCGCCGATAAACAGGTATTCCCAGCGACGATCTGAATAGACGAGGCGCGCGGGATCGTTTGACGCGAAGGTATTTTCACGCGCGATGGCGCCACCGAGACGCGCGGCTTCGTCGAGAAGTGCCTTGCGGTTCGCGTCGGGAGAGAAAGGCGTCCCGTTCGCGATGCCAATGCTGGCGAGCGTGAAGCGGTCGGTCGAAGAGACGATGTCAGCGGGCTCAGAGGTGACAATGTCGGCGAGATCGCTGAAATACTGAAAGTTGTCGTCGAAAACCGTATCGACAGGTGAAGTAGAGCCATCGACAAACGTCATTTTCGGTGGCTTCGAAGCTTGCGCCAGCGGATAGATCTTCGTCGATTTCATCAATGCGACAGCCTTGTCAGGCTTGCCGTCCACGAGAAAGCCGCGTACGCCGAACACCGCCTTCCAGGTGGGTGATCGGGCGACAATATATCCTTCAGGGACCGTGCCTGTGTAGCCCGGCGGCAGAAAGAGAAATTTGCCGCCCCGGCCTTTGTCGGCCCCCGTCGGGCCAATGCCGGCGAGTTCGCTTTGCCTCAGATCCGATACGCCGCCGAGCAACATGGGTGGTGCTTCGATGACGGTCGGGCCATTGCGTTTCAGATCAAGTGCGCTCATGGCGTACACCGTTTCGGTGTTGCCGGTCAGAAGTAACGTCTGCGCGTTCATCAGGCTCTCCCACACAACCATCTGATTCGGCGTTGCCGTGCCTGCTTCTGCAACGCCTTTCCAGACCCGATACCACGACACGGTCGGCATTTGGGTCAGATACGCTTCGATTGCGCGATTCACGACCAGTAACGCGTCCAGCTTTCGGCCCGTGTCCGCCGTGGGGTAGCCGCCCACGAAATCAAGATTTCCATAGCGCGAGGAAATCGATCCCGTACCGGCCCAGCCGTGTGCATCGGTGACTTGAGCCCGGGCCTCGATGGCCGTGCCCCATATGGTTATTGTCGAGAAAAAGAAAATGACACGCGCGACTAACTTCGATTTTCTCAGCATGTATGCCTCATTTACCGATATGGAAGGTTTTGACAGGCGACAACGGTCAAGCGCCCAGGCTGTTCAATCGTGATCGTAGTATCGCCGTGCTGTATCACGAGCGCAATTATTATGCTGACCTTGTCATATTGCTATCTGCGTCCGGTTTGACAACGCAGTCACTCCATGATTATTGTGATTACCTGAAGCGCGAATTAAATTCGATGCATGGAGATCAAATGAATCCAGCGGAAAAAATCGACGAACTAATCGCAGGACTCACGGACTGGCGTGGCAAGACGTTTGCCAGCATTCGCAAGAGCATGCTTGGAGCCGACAGGGAGATCATCGAGGAGTGGAAGTGGATGGGCAGCCCGGTATGGTCTCGCGACGGAATGATCGCGGTCGCTAACGCCCACAAAGGGAAGGTGAAGCTGACCTTTGCCCATGGGGCGCACATCCCGGACCCTGACCGGCTCTTTAACGCAGGCCTTGCAGGCAACGCGAGGCGGGCGATCGATTTCTTCGAGGGCGACAAGGTTGACGATCGTGCGTTAAAAGCGCTGGTCCGCGCCGCTATCGAATTCAACTTGAGCAAATTGAAGAAGAACGCGAAGAAGAGTGCACCCGCCAATATCCAGGTGAAAGCAGGGAAATCCAAAAAGGTTTGATGTGCCAGTTGCATTCGTGCCTTGCTGCATCGCCAGTTCGCATGCAGGTACGCCCCGCGCGGCCTAACGGTTGTGGGGTGGCACCCTGCCGAGGATGTCGTCCAGCACCGGCACAACCGCCAGCGTGAGGAGGATAAACGCGAGCGGCAGCGTGGAGACGAATCCGAGGTGCTTGAATCCGAGCGCGCCGATGAGACCCCCGACGAGGAACATGCCGAGCAGCGACGAGAGCAGCAAGAGCTTTTGCCGGTCCGAGCGCACGGGGAATGCAACCGATCCAGGGGCGTTCCAGTACGCCATCTTGCCCAGTTCGATGCCGATGTCGGTGACCAGTCCCGTGACGTGGGTCGTGCGTATTTCCGCCCGTGAGACCTTTGTGATGATCGCGTTCTGCAAGCCCATCACGAAACACAAACCGGCGACAGTGGCCGTGACGGACAACAGATGATGGCTGTCGAGCCTGGCGCCCACGAGGCCGAAACACATCAGCAGGACGGCCTCCAGCATCAATGGCGTCGCGTACAGACTGTGCGCATCGCGGCGGCGCCCCCAGTTGATCAGGATCGCCGAGGTTGCGGCGCCGGATAAAAACGCAAGCAGCGAAGCGAGGCCTGCCGTCACGAGCCCGATTTCGCCAAGCGCGAGATTGTCGGCCATCGAAGACACGATGCCCGACATATGCGAGGTGTACTGGCCGACCGCAAGAAAGCCGCCCGCGTTCGCCGCACCGGCGACGAATGCGAGCCAGCGCCCCAGGCGGCGGTTGGTCGTCTCGGTTCGCTCGCGGCTTGCGAAGCCGCGCAAATAGTTGATTGGCATGGTGATGGTCCAAACGGCACAGGGTGTTATTCCACGGTGCCGACGATATCGTTGAGTGCTTCGTCGCAGCCATTATCGTCGATCCGTCGTTGCGGACTCTGTCAGCATGCGAGCGTCGATTTCATCCGGCCCCAATCGTTGCGCGCGCACCTTTCCTGTGCATCGAAACGAACGTCTTCAATCGGCTTGAGTGTTTATTACGGGTAACTCCGCATGTGACAGGTACCTTACGATTTCTATACTAGGTCACCGAAAATAATGTCCGGTGCCCGACACCGGATGACCTTGCAAGAGGCATCGGGGCGGCGTCCGTCATCGACGGGCGTCGGTCATTCAAAGAAAGAAGCTACGGAGACGATCATGGGACTTCGCCTGAAAAGCGTTGCGGCAGCACTCGCGCTGTGTGTGGTGACAACCGGTAGTTACGCGGCCGATCCGATCAAGATTGGCGTCGACGGACCGTTCACCGGCGGGTCGTCTTCGATGGGCGTGAGCATGCGCGATGGCGTGCGTCTCGCGACAGCTGAAATCAACAAGGCGGGCGGCGTGCTCGGTCGCCAGATCGAACTGGTTGAACGCGACGACGAAGCGAAGAACGAACGCGGCGTGCAGATCGCGCAGGAGTTGATCAACAAGGAAAAAGTCGTCGCGGTGGTGGGGTACATCAACACCGGCGTCGCGCTCGCGTCGCAGCGCTTCTTCCAGGAAGCGAAGATCCCCGTCTTCAATAACGTCGCGACAGGCAGCGTCGTGACGAAGCAGTTCACCGATCAACCCGACAATTACGTGTTCCGCAACTCAGCCGCCGACCGCATCCAGGCGCCGATGATCGTCGAGGAAGCGGTAACGAAGCGCGGCTTCAAAAAGGTCGCGATCCTGGCCGATTCCACGAACTATGGCCAGCTCGGCCGTGAAGACCTTGAAAAAGCGCTTGCCGCTAAAGGTGTGAAGCCTGTCGCGGTCGAGAAATTCAACATCAAGGACGTCGACATGACGGCCCAGTTGCTGAAGGCAAAAGAAGCAGGCGCTGAAGCGGTGCTGACATACGGCATCGGGCCGGAACTCGCGCAGATCGCGAACGGCATGGCGAAGCTCGGATGGAAGGTGCCGCTGATCGGAAGCTGGACGCTTTCGATGGCGAACTACATCGACAACGCCGGCTCGAACGGCGAAGGCGCCCGCATGCCGCAAACCTTCATTCAGGAACCGAACACGCCGAAGCGCAAGGCGTTCATCGACGCATACCTGAAGGAGTTCAAGCCGAAGAACAACCGCATCGATTCGCCGGTGTCGGCCGCCCAGGGCTACGACTCGGTCTATCTGCTGGCCGCTGCGATCACGCAGGCAGGCTCGACGGATGGCCCGAAGGTGCGCGCCGCGCTCGAGAACCTGAACGCGAAAGTGGAAGGCGTCGTGATGGTGTACGACAAGCCGTTCACGCACGACGATCACGAAGCCGTGAGCCCGAACGTGCCGGTGGTCGGCGAAGTGAAGGGTGGCCGCGTCGTCTACGCGTACGACAACGACAGGAAGGGCGGCAGCCAGTTGCGCGCGAAGCAGGCAAGCGCCAACTGATCTTCAGACCTTGACCGCAAGCCGCGCCCGCCTCACGGCCGGCGCGGCTTTGCCTTGTCGTTGCGCTGTCCTTCCTGAATCCACTGGATTCAATGCACTACGTTTTCGGGCGATTTAATTCATGGCCATTCTGCTTCAGCTTGTCTATAGCGGTATCGCGCTCGGCATGATCTACGCCGTGATCGCGTTCGGCTATCAACTTACCTTCGCCACTTCTGGCACGCTGAATTTCGGCCAGGGCGATGCGCTGATGCTCGGCGCGCTCGTCGGCCTCACGCTCGTCACGCTCGGCGTCAATTACTGGCTGATGATTCCGCTCGTCTGCGTGTTCGGCCTGCTGCAGGGCGCATTCGTCGAACGTATTGGCGTGCGGCCTGCTATCCGGATCAAGTCGGAGTTCGGCTGGATCATGTCGACGATCGCGCTTGGCATCATCTTCAAGAACGTGGCCGAAAACGTCTGGGGTCGCGACGACCTGCGCTTTCCTTCGCCGCTGCCCGAAGCGCCGCTGAAAGTGTTCGGCGCGAACGTGCTCCCGATGGAACTGCTGGTAGTGGGCGGCGCGCTGGTCATGATGCTCGCGGTCGAATTTTTCAACCGCAAGACGATCTTCGGCAAGGCCGTTGTCGCGACCGCTAACGACCGCGATGCCGCCGCGCTGATGGGTATCAACACGGGCCTCGTGATCACGTTCTCGTACGCGCTGTCGTCATTGACGGCCGCGTTCGCGGGCGTGCTGATTGCGCCGTTGACGCTCACCGGCGCGACGATGGGCGCGGTGTTAGGCCTTAAAGCGTTCGCCGTGGCGATCATCGGCGGCCTGTCGAGCGGCATGGGCATCATTGTCGGCGGCGTGATTCTCGGCATCGCCGAAACCACCACGGGCTTTTATATCTCCACAGGCTACAAGGATGTACCGGGACTCGTCCTGTTGCTGATCGTGCTTGCGCTGAAGCCGGCAGGTCTCTTCGGTAAAACCGCGATCAAAAAAGTTTGAGGTCCGCCGTGAAGAACATGAAACTGCTTGCGTCGGCCATCGGGCTGATCGCACTCGCGGTGTTTCCCGTGCTGTCGGGAAATCCGTATTACATCCATCTTGTCGAGACCATCATGATCTACGCGATCCTGCTGTTTGGTCTCGATATCGTTGTCGGCTATACGGGGCAGGTGTCGCTTGGCCATGCGGGGCTTTTCGGTGTCGGTGCGTACACGGCGGGCGTGCTGTTCATCAAGCTCGGCATGCCGTTCTACGTGACGGCGCCGCTCGCGATTGCCGTGACGGCCGGTTTCGGTGCGATTCTCGCGCTGCCGGCGTTGCGCGTGTCGGGGCCGTATCTCGCGATGGTGACGCTTGCGTTCGGCACGATCATCCAGATCCTCATCAACGAAATGGATTTCCTGACGAGCGGCCCGATGGGTATCAAGATCACGAAGCCGGTGTTCGGCGGTCATGTACTCAACGAGGTCCAGTATTACTGGCTGGTCGCCGCGCTGCTGGTGCTGTCGCTCGTGGTCGTGCATCGCGTGCTGAAGTCGCATCTGGGTCGCGCGTTCGAAGCGCTGCGCGACAGCCCGATTGCGTCCGATTGCATGGGCGTGTCCGTCTATCGCTACAAGGTGTACGCGTTCGTGATCAGTGCGGGGTTTGCAGGCCTGGCCGGGTGTCTGTACTCGTACTCCGAACAGTACATTTCGCCGAACACGTATAACTTCGAGCTGACGATCCTGTTCCTGCTCGCGATCATCATGGGTGGACGCAAGACGCGCACCGGCGCGATCATCGGTTCGACGATCATCGTGATGCTGCCAAAGCTGCTCGACGATATCGTGATGTTTCGCACAGTGGCCACGATACTCGCGGCCGTCGTGGTGACCGGCGCCGCATTCACGCTGGTACGCAAGTCCAGCACGCCGCACCGCGTTGCGATTCCGGTTGCGGGCACGGCGGGACTCGCGGTGTTCTCGTACTGGATCGACGCACTCACGGACTGGCGCCTGACAATTTTTGGCCTGATGATCCTGCTCGTCGTGTACTACCTTCAGGACGGCGTGGTCGGTTTCGTCCGCAAGTTCGTCATGCACGGCCGCGTACGCACGGTTACGGTCGATATGGAGAAACCAGCGGAGATTTCGGCTGACGCCATTCTCGACGTGCACTCCAAAGGCGCGGAAGTCATTCTGGATCTGCGCGGTGTGCTGATGCAGTTCAGCGGTCTGAAGGCGCTGAACAACGTCAACATGACCGTGCAACGCGGCACGATTCACGGGCTGATCGGCCCGAACGGCTCGGGCAAGAGCACGATGATGAACGTGCTGACCGGCATCTACGTGCCGACCGCCGGCGAAATCGCGTATCGCGGCGAATCGATTGCAGGGCGGACGTCCGCGTCGATTGCGCTGTCGGGCATTGCGCGCACGTTCCAGAACGTGCAGCTCTTTGGCGAAATGACGGCGCTTGAGAACGTGCTTGTCGGATTGCACCACACGTTCAAATCGAATTTCGCCGACGTGGGTCTGATGACGGGGCGTTACCGTCGCGAAGAACGTGCAGCACGTGACCGCGCTTTCGGCATGTTGCGTTTTGTCGGGCTGGAGAACGTCGTCGCCGAGGAAGCGCGCAACCTTCCATATGGCAAGCAGCGTCTGCTCGAAATTGCACGCGCACTTGCGCTCGATCCGCAAGTGCTGCTGCTCGACGAACCGGCGGCTGGCCTCACCGCACCTGACATCAAGGAACTCGTCACGATTATCCGCAAGGTGCGCGACCATGGCATCACGATCGTGCTCATCGAACATCACATGGATGTGGTGATGAGCGTGTGCGACACCGTTTCGGTACTCGATTTCGGCCAGAAGATTGCAGAGGGCAGGCCGGCGGAAATCCAGTCGAACGACAAGGTGATCGAAGCGTATCTCGGCGGCGTCGCTGCCTGATGGATACCCGCGCAAACCAGAACAGGAACGGGGACAGCATCATGCTCTCGATACGCAATCTGCACGCCGGCTACGGCAAGGTGAAAGTGCTGCACGGTATTTCGATGGACGTACCCAAGGCGTCGGTTGTCACGCTGATCGGCTCGAACGGTGCCGGCAAAACGACGACGATGCGCGCGATCTCCGGCATGATCCGCCCGAGCGCGGGCGAGATCACGATGGGCCAGGGCGCGGACGCCAGACGCATCGATTCGCTCGACTCGCATCGCATCGCGCGCCTTGGCCTCGCGCATTCGCCGGAAGGGCGGCGCGTGTTCGCGACGATGTCGGTGACGGACAATCTCGTTCTCGGCGCGTTTCCACGCCTGACGTGGGCGCGCCCGCGCGGCGACGTGAACGCCGATCTCGAACGTGCGATCGAGCTGTTTCCCCGACTAAAGGAACGGCGCAACCAACTCGCCGGCACGCTGTCGGGCGGCGAACAGCAGATGCTTGCGATGGCGCGCGCGATCATGCTCAATCCGGATCTGGTGTTGCTCGATGAACCTTCGATGGGACTGGCGCCGATTCTCGTCGACGAAGTCTTCAGGATCATCGAGCGGCTCAAGGAGCAGGGCGTGACGATGCTGCTCGTCGAGCAGTTCGCAGCGGCCGCGTTGAATGTCGCCGATTACGGCTACGTGCTGGAGAACGGCAGAATCGCGACGCACGGACCGGCGGTGCAGTTGCGCAACGATCCCTCGGTGAAGGCAGCCTATCTGGGAGCGAGCCACTAGCGCGTGTGTCGTTGTACGCAGTTCCTTGCGCGGAACCATTCGTAGGGCCGGCGTCAGCCATCGAAAGCGCTCTGTTAGCGTTTGTAATTGCATGAAATTCTGCAGCCCGGGAGTGCGGCGCGATATCGAGCCGTATCCCCGGCGTTCACTGCATTGCCTCCATTCACTATGGGATACTTCCGCGATCAGCACGGCGGCTTCCTGAGCGCGACCGCTGCATGCCGGAGGAATTGCCTTGACCAGGAATGCACGTAAACAAGAGCCACACGAGCGAACTCCAGCTAGCGAAGCAAGGAGCGCTCTGGCGCCGCACCCGGGCCCAAAGCCGACGACACTCGAACTATTTCTCATCTTTTCGCGAATTGGGCTCACAAGTTTCGGCGGTGGTTTGAGCGGATGGTTTCTGCGTGAATTTGTGCAGGACCGGCAATGGCTCACGGAGGAAGAGTTTCTTGACGGACTCGCGTTGTCGCAGGCGCTGCCCGGCGTCAACGTCAAGAACCTCGCGATCTGGATCGGACACCGTCTGCTCGGCTGGCGAGGCGCGGTAGCCGGTTTCTGCGGAATCATCTTCCCACCGGCGGTATCGATCGTCATCCTCGGCGTGTTCTTCTCGGCGATGGAGGGTTTTTCGCTGACACGTTTCGCGCTGGCAGGTGCCGCGGCCGGCGCCATCGGCCTGTCCCTTTCGATGGCGATAACGGCAGTACGCCGGTTGCCGCGACGTATCTTTCCGATCTTGATCTTTGTCGCGACGTTCGCTGCGGTCGCGATCTTCGCACTGCCACTTGTCTGGACTGTACTGATCGCAGGGACGATGAGTGTCGGCCTTGAATATGTCCGCTTGTCCAAAGATGCGTAAGCACGGCTTTAACCTTGCGTGAGCAATCAATTGTCCAGAACACTCATTGCCCTTGTCTCTGTTTTTGCGCCGTTGTCGATAGTGACCGTTGGTGGTGGTCAGGCCATCATTGCGGACATCCAGCGGCAGGTCGTGGACGTGCATCACTGGATGACGCACGCGCAGTTCGTCAGCGACTTTGCCATCGCAAGGCTTGCTCCAGGACCAGGCTCACTCCTCGCGACCCTGATCGGCTGGCAGGTCGGCGGACTGCCGGGTGCAGTCATCGCGACGCTCGCGCTGTTTGGTCCGACGGCATTCCTGATGTACGGCGTCGCGCATCTCTGGACGAAGCATCGCGGAGCGCGCTGGCAGAACGCGTTGCAATCTGGGCTTCGTCCGGTTGCAGCGGGGCTGATTCTTGCGGGCGTCTACGTGCTGATCAAGGGGCTCGACGGCGGCTGGTTCGCCTGGGTTACCGCCATCGTTGCAACGGTAATCGTCATGACCACGAGAATCAACGCGTTGATCATCATTGCTGTCGCCGCGACGTTCTTTGTTGTTCTTCATCTGGGCGGCGCGCTTTAACCAACGTAGCACATGCGCATTAGGAGTCTCAAAGACTATAGTCGAGTATCGGTAACGGGTTCTTATAGCTATCAAACCTGCACCACGCTTCGCCTGTCAATCTGAAGCCCGTTTTTTCGAGAACCTTGCGTGAGGCGAGATTGTCCCGATGGACCCGGGCTGTCAGCAGATCTGCTGCGTCGTGGGCGGCAAGCAGTTGCAATGCCGCGTTCACCATCTCGGTGGCGTATCCGTATCCCCAGAAGGGAAGGCCGAGCCAGAACTCGAGCTTGCCGCCGGGAGACGGAATGGTCACCTGTCCCATGAGGGCACTGTCGTTCCGTCTGACAGCGACAAGATCGAAAGCGCCGTGCGATTCGGCGTTCGATACTGACGTCTCAAACATCGTCACGGCAGCATCGATGGAAAGAGACACCCCCATCGCCGGCATCCACACCAGTACTGCGGGCTCACACATGAGCGTTGCAAGTGCACGTACGTCGGCTGCGGCGATGGGGTGCAGATCGATCCGGTTCGTCTGGATTGCAACGGGAGGGACGATGGCCACCATCGCAGGAGATCGCGTGATGTGCTACAGCGCTTCAAGGACAGGCAACAGCAATGCCTGAATGAGCTGCCCGGCCAGATTTCGTGCATTAGCCGCGCTACCCAACGCCTGGTCCCATTGGAGGAGAAGGGCCTGGACGTTCGGTATGCTGACGAGCGGAGCATGCTGTCCGAGCCATATTGTCATCTGCGGCCAGCCTGCCCCATTCATAAAGGCCGTTACGGCTCCTCCTCCGCGACTGCTAAGCGCCGTACTCAGCAGCAAAAAGCAACCTGGCAGGCTCGCGACTGTGAGAAGGAACGCTGGGGTTCCCATTTCGCACTTTGCGAGCTGCTGAAAATTGCCGGTAAATGTATTGACGAGGTCATCCGGTCGTTGCATTTTCTGAGCTAGCGCGACGCTCTGCTTGATGCCGCTTATCAGGACTGCAGCATCGACCGTTCCGTTGCTTGCGGGCTGATGCACAGTGCTCCGGTCTGGAGGCGTAATCTTCATGATCCTGCTCCTGGTTTGAACGGCCCGGTGTAACCGAGGCCTGGCTCATGTCGGGCGGACACCGGCGCGAAAGTCCACATCCACCCGACATCACGGGTTAACCTGCGGAAGTGTCTCTTCGAACTAGTGCTCGGCGGCATGGGTCTGGCCGGGCCAGACACCTGTCATCTCGATCTCGCGACGCCCTGTCAGCCACTGACCAAGCGGGCTCGGCCAGTTGAACGTGTAGTGGTCGCTGTTCACCACACCCTGGAACTTCACGTCGACATGGATGTTCGTCGCGCTCAGAGGGATGTTTCCCGCTGTTTTTGAAATGCCACCGGTTAGCGAGAACTCGTCGTTGCGACGGCCCTGCGGGGTGTCGTAGCTGAGCTGGATGTGCGTGACGTAGGTGCACCCAGGCTTGTTGCTGAACAGAATCTCAAAGGCGCCAAGGCGGGTGATCCAGTTCGGAATCAGCAGCTTTCCGTCAAACGATGCAACGGTGTAGGCGATTGGAATCGGCGATGCTGCAAGCGCCTCCGCCTTGTACGGCCACATGTGCTGATCGACACTCTTGTTCTGGTTGACCGAAAGAAAAGAGCCTTTGCCGTTCGCGCCGCCGAGCATCTCATGGACGGCACTCGCCGAACCCGTCATCGAAAACGAGGAACTGTTGTCCTGTGATCCGACGTTCAGGCCGCTATGCGCGTAGATCGCGCTGGTAACGACGCCAAAGCCCTGCGCAATGCTTCCCCCGGAGCCCATGCTTACGGATTCCGCCTGTTCAGCCAGCCACTTCAAGGTTTCAGGCCTGGTGAGCACGGTCAGATCGCTGATGTAGGCTTCGGACGCGATACCGAATTCCGAAGCCATCGAACCCATCACCGAGAATTCCCACTTCACTTCGACGCCCGCAGTGACCTTCGTGCCCGTATCGGGATCGGTGCCTGACCCGTCAAGCTCGACCTTGGCCTCGGTGCGGTGTACGTTGGCCGATGAGAGCTTCCACTGGTTTGGAACATCGCGGGTGCCGATGACCTGTCCGGGCGTTTCCTCCCTGACAAGCGTGAATTCCCCGCTGTCAGGCGCGATGATGCCTACGGCACCCGGTTTGAGTTTTGGAGAGAGCGTCCAGTTGCCCCAGTAAGCAGGCCTGCCGTTGCGGATCAGGTCAGTGAACAAGCGATTCCAGTTCATGGTCTCGTTACCTCGCACGTGGTGTTCATTCGGGGAGAGCGACGTCAAACGTTTGCCGCTGTAACCAGTGTTGTCTGTGCAAAGGCCGGCCGATATTACTCAGAATACGTACGACGAATGAATTTTTTTCCGACTCAATTCGTCCGATTGTTTCACTTTCGTCGATGTCGTCAGCCGTTACTTCGTTGCCACCGGGACGCACCAAGGGAATCCGCGTGCGAGGGCTCACTGTTGAATTACGCCTGTTCGTTGTCTTTGCGGGCGATATCAACTGACAGCTTCATCAGGGCGGCGAGCGATTGTGCCTGGGTCTTGAGCTTGATATTTTCGATGTGCTTGCCGACGGTTCTCGGACTGATGCCGAGATTTCTCGCGATCTCTTTGCCGGTCAAACCCAGCGATAGCGTGTGGAGAATCTGCTTTTCGCGCTTGCTTAGAGAATCGGGTTGGGTGATGTCGATGTCAGAGGGGATTGCTATCTGGGGACTGGAATAGTTGATGGAGAAGGAAACGAGTTGGGCAGTGGTATGCAAATTGAATTTTCTGGTGATATTGCTTCGGTGTTTTCTCACAGTAAAGGCGGTGATTTCAAGTTCTCCCGCAATCTGATAGGAGTTTTTGCCTTGGGCAATCAAAGCGAGAATTTGTAATTCGCGCTTCGTCAGCCGGGACATCCAACCCGCGTCGAGCTTTTATTGTGGCATCGTGTCGATGTCACGCCCCATAAGCGCCGGTGAACGAGAATCCGGAGCCCGCGCACGGTTGCGTGACGATGTTCAATAAACATTGCCGGGTGGCCAATGCTGGCCAAAGGACTCGGGGTTTCACGAGAAAAACCGGCACGCTTTCCCTGAGCGTGCAAATGGCGTCAGTTGCGACGCTGTCTCGCGATCGTCTCCCCTTGTACTTTTTTGTATTGACCCGCGTTGGCCTGTTGACCGGTGCTTTTGATTGCGCGCCTGTCCAGATGCATCAGGCGGCTTGAGACAGCAGAAAGAGTGATGGGTGTTGAGTGCGATTTACAAAAGAAAACGCGTGGGTTTATCGATCGTTCAACCCGAAACGGAGTGTGCGCTCAATACGACATCGCTGCTTGACGGAATGCGCCGCCGTACAGCTTTTTTCACAGAATTCCTGACGTAGCGTTAATCGAAGATAGAGACACGAAACAGACGGTCGAATCAATACGCTTTTTAAGCGTCCCGATACGGGGGCTGCGAAAAAATGCCGTGGTGATCGTGCCGTAGTCGGTGCGCCTGTACTAACGAGCATAAAACCCCGGCGACAGGATTCTGCTAAGTGCGATGTCAGATTTTATCTGCCTGTCAAGTGCTGATGTCGGGCTTTAACGTTTTCTCGTAAAGCAACAGGCATCGCCGGGATGTTCCTTCCAGATCAGTCCTGAGCGCAGATCCGCCTCACGCGTGCATTTGCTCGCCAGTCTGCTGAACACCGCCAACAAAGCAGCGACGCTTTTCTGTGCGGCGCCGAACACAAGACTTCGAAAAGTGCCTTGAAGGCACCGGGTCCGCAACCTACAGTTAGCCTCTGGCTTTCGACGAGCCTACGGAGATCGTCGGATTCGTCGCACTTAAGCAGAGGATGCGTTATGGACAGCGTGCACGGTTCAGCTTCCACCCAACCTTCCGATGGCATTTCGCAGGGCGCACCGCCGTCGGGACCGACGCCTGACCGGCTGCTACAACTGGGCATGGCTTTCTGGGCATCGAAGACGTTGTTGTCCGCTGTGGAACTGGGCGTGTTCACGCAACTCGCCAGCGGGCCGCGTGACGCCGCCGCGCTGACGGAATCATTGGGCCTGCATCCGCGTTCGGCGCTCGATTTTCTCGATACGCTGGTCGCGTTGCAACTGCTCGAACGCGAGGCCGCGATGTACAGCAATACGCCCGACGTCGATCTCTTCCTCGACAAGGCCAAGCCGAGCTATGTGGGCGGCCTGCTTGAAATGGCGAATGCGCGCCTTTACCCCTTCTGGGGCGCGCTGACCGAAGCGTTGCGCACGGGTCTGCCGCAAAATGAAGTGAAGCAGGGCGGCAACCTGTTCGATGCCATCTATCGCGACGAAGCGTCGCTGCGCGGCTTCCTGCATGCGATGAGCGGCGTCAGTCTCGGCGCTGCACGCGCGATGGCGCAAAAGTTTCCATGGAGCGACTACCGCACGTTCGTCGATCTTGGCGCCGCTCAAGGCGCGTTGCCCGTGCAGATCGCGCTCGCCCATCCGCATCTCAGCGGCGGCGGTTTCGATCTGCCGGCCGTTGGCCCTGTGTTTAACGAATATATTGCGGCACAGGGCCTTGAAGACCGGCTGCGTTTCTATCCCGGCGATTTCTTTAAAGACCCGTGCCCCATCGCCGACGTCCTCGTGATGGGTCACATCCTGCATGACTGGGCGTTGCCGCAGAAGATGGAACTGCTGGGCAAGTGCTACGCAGCGCTGCCGCCAGGCGGCTGTCTTGTGGTGTACGACGCAATCATCGACGACGAGCGCCGCAAGAACACATTTGGTCTTTTAATGAGCCTGAACATGCTGATCGAGACGCCCGGCGGATTCGACTACACCGGTGCGCAATGCTGCGCATGGATGAGAGAGACCGGCTTTTCAGCGGTACGTGTCGAACCACTTGTCGGGCCCGATTCGATGATAGTGGGCGTCAAGTAAGGGGCGCGTCCCGCACGCGCTGCAGATCATGATTTCGCGCAGAATTTGCCGTAAGGCGTGCGGTCGGTAATCGAATGTTTGCCAGGCGTGCCGTTTCGAAGCGCCGTTGCGCGATCCGCCAGCGCTTTCGCTTCGGCGGAGCGCCCCGCACCGGAGAGGGCGCGCGCGTACTCATCGAGAATATCGGCGTACGCCGTCGGTGCCCGGGTCGCCGCGCCCGCTTTGTCCAGATACGGCAACGCGCGTTCAAAATAGCCGGCGGATTGCGCGAACTTCTGCTGGTCGAGATTCAGGCGTGCCAGTTCAACGAGTGACAGAAAGAGAGGTTGGCCCGCCTGTTTGTCCAGCTGATAAGCGACGTTAAGTTCGCGTTCCGACTCGTCGAAGAAACAGGTGACGCCTAACGTGCGCCCGTACTCATAGTGCGCAACGGCCTTGCGCGCGGGCGGCAGGTCCGCCTGATCTGCATTCAGCGTCGCGCGGGCAAAAGCCTGACGCGCTTTGTCCCAGTCGCCGCGCGCTTCGGCCGCGGCGCCCACCGCTGTGTAGTTCGTCGATACACGATCGCTGACTGCAGAAGCGCATCCGCCAAGGATGAGGGTCGAGACAAGCATTGTGATGGCTGGTTTCATGGCGTGGCAGGGCGTGCATGTCATGCTCTTCTTCCAGGCCCCGTGTCAAAGTTTTCCGTGTCGGGATTAACGGCTCGTCTGGCGGAAACTTGAGCCTGCTCCGGGCGGAAATGTTGGCGCTGGCGCAATACTATCCCGCATCGCGTGACGCTTGCGCTACGCAACAGGCGCAAAAAAGCTGTTGCGTTATAGCTGAGCTTCGATAGCCGCCTTGTCGATGACGGACCATACCTGCTCGATCCTGTCGCTGCGAAACCGGTAAAAGACGTTCTCTGCAAACGAAACGCGCTTCCCGTTCACTGCAAGCCCAAGGAACGTTCCCTTTGGCGAGCAGGCGAACGCCAGCCGGCTCGCTACATGATGCGAATCGGAAACAAGCAGTTCGATGTCGAAATGAAGGTCTGGAATTTCCTTGAAGTCCCGCTCCAGCATCGCGCGATAACCCGACAAGCCGGTCTGCCGACCGTTGTAATGCACGTCGTCATGAACGAACTGCGCAAGCGCCGGCCAGTCCTGCCTGTTCAGGCAGGCAATGTAGCCGCGGTAAACGGTGGAGAGGTCGATCTGATTCATGGCAATTGCCCTCTTGCTGGAAACGGGGCATGTCGAGATTCCGCAGCCGCGTATGGCGGCCTGAATCAACCGGATTGCTAAACTTGCGCAATTATCCGGCTGGAAAATCTCCATGGCAGACCAACAAATCCTGCTGCGCGATCCATCAGCAAACGATGCAGCCATCATCGCGCAATTGCATACAGTGAGCTGGCAGACAGCGTAAAGCGAAATCCTGCCCGCGAACTGGCTGCGCGAGCGCGTGCTGCGTTTGGGGAAATAGCCGCACGACAATGAAGTGCACCGGGCGAATGACATTGCATTCGCCCGGCACGAAACACCTTCCCCAATCAATTCCTTAAGCAGCGCGCCCGATCGCCTCGAGCTCTGCAAGCACCGTATCGGAAAGATTCAACTGAGCGGCCTGCATGTTTTCGCGCAGGTGCCCGCGCGACGACGTACCGGGAATCAGCAGGATGTTAGGCGAGCGATGCAGCAGCCACGCAAGCGCCACCTGCATCGGCGTAGCGCCGAGCCGTTCGGCGACGCCAGACAGCACCGAAGATTGAAGCGGCGTAAATCCGCCTAGCGGAAAGAACGGAACGTAAGGGATACCTTTGGCAGCGAGTTCATCGACAAGCGCGTCGTCTTCCCGCTGAACCAGGTTGTACTGGTTCTGTACGCAGACGATGTCTACGATCCCCTGCGCTTCGGCAACCTGGGTCGAGGTCGCATTGCTGAGACCAATATGGCGCACGAGCCCCTTGCGCTGAAGTTCGGCGAGTGCCTCGACTTGCCGCGCGATCGTGCCTTCAGAGGGGGCGTGGACCTTGCCCATGATGCGCAGGTTGACGACTTCGATCGCGTCGAGCCCCAGGTTGCGCAGGTTGTCATGCACGCCGCGCTCAAGGTCCTGTGGTTCCATCGACGGCAGCCACGAGGCGTCTTCGCCGCGCACGGCGCCGAGCTTGGTGACGATCACGAGGTTGTCCGGGTAAGGATGGAGTGCTTCCCGGATGATCTGGTTGGTGACGTGCGGCCCATAGAAGTCGCTCGTATCGATGTGGTTGACGCCCGACGCCACGGCCTCCCGAAGAACAGCGATCGCCTCGTTGCGATCCTTCGGCGGACCGAATACGCCGGGGCCGGCAAGTTGCATCGCACCGTAGCCCATACGACGCACCGTATGAGCGGCGAGAGAATACGTAGCTTCGGGGGTGACCTTTGACATGACGTGCTCCTTTGGGAAGGTGGAGCGCCAGTATGAACGCGATTGCGCTGTTAAATAAACAGGTTTAACGTGCACGGGTTGTTCAAAAAATTGCACAATCGCCATGGAACTGAACGATCTCGCTGCATTCGTCTCGGTCGCGCGCTCAGGCGGTTTTCGCGACGCCGCCCGGATCAGCGGTGTGTCCGCTTCAAGCCTTAGTGTCGCGGTGCGGCGTCTGGAGGCGAAGCTGGGTCTGCGTCTGCTTAACCGCACCACGCGCAGCGTCGCGCCGACCGAAGCGGGTCTGCGCCTCATTGAAAAGCTGACGCCGCTCTTCAGCGAGATGGAAGCCGCGCTCGATGTCCTCAACGGCTTCCGCGACAAACCCACGGGCACGCTCAAACTCAATGTGCCTTCGAGCGCTGCGAGCAGCGTACTGCCCGGCGTGATCGCACCATTCCTGAAAGCGTATCCCGACATCCGCGTGGAAGTGGTCGTCGAGGATGGCTTTGTCGATGTGCTTTCGATCGGTTGCGACGCGGGCATTCGTTACGATGAACGTCTCGAACAGGACATGATCGCGATTCCAGTCGGGCCCCGTGTGCAGCGTTTCGCTACTGCTGCGACGCCGGACTATCTCGACGCGCCTGGCAGGCCCACGCATCCACGCGATCTGCTAGGGCATGCGTGTCTGCGCGCCCAGTTCGCCGGGGGTGCGCTGGCGACCTGGAACTTCGAGCGTGACAGCGAGGTGTTTCAACTGGATCCGCCAGGACCGCTTGTGGTGAGGCCCGCTGCAGCTGTTGAGCTTGTCCTCAGAACTGCGCTGGCGGGCGTGGGCATCATTCATCTTTTCGAGGACATGCTGCGCCCGCATCTCGACAGCGGCGAACTCGAGCCTGTCCTTGAGCCCTGGTGGCAGCGCTTTTCGGGCCCATTTCTTTACTATCCCGGCGGGCGACATCTGCCTGCACCGTTGCGCGCGTTTGTCGATTATCTCAAGGCGCTTCAATAGCGTTCAAAGATCGCCTGCAATACCCGCGCGTCGCTGGACTGCGTCAAAGCGAGCGCCAGAAGAATGCGTGCCTTGGGCGGAATCTGGTCGTCGACGGTGAGCCAGCCGTACTCGTCGTCCGGCTGCGCGCCGTTGCGCAGCACGATGCCGTTGCCGGTGCGCGTCGCGCGCACCACGCGAACGCCACGTCTGGCAGCGTCCCGCAACGGTTCAAGCAGATGACCCGCGATGTTGCCGTTACCCGTCCCCGCGTAGATCAGCCCTTGCGCGCCCGCTGCAATCGCTTCGACGGCACCGCGATCGAGTGCGCCATACGCATAGACGATGTCGACCTTGGGCAACGTGGAAAGCGTGTCGATCGACCACGGCGTCGCGAGCGTGTGAGCGCGGGCCGGGCTGCGGTAATAGCGCGGCTGCCCCTCGATTACGTAGCCCAGCATGCCGTACGGCGAGCGGAAGGCTTCCAGCTTGAAGCTGTTGCTCTTCACGACATCGCGTGCGGTGTGGATTTCGTCGTTGGCGACAACCAGTGTGCCTAAACCACGCGACGACGGGTGCGCGGCGACCGCGATCGCATCGTACAGATTCAGCGCGGCGTCCGAACTCAACGCGGAGGGCGGCCGCATCGAACCGACCACCACGACGGGCTTGGCGCTCTTCAGCGTGAGATGAAGGAAGTACGCGGTTTCCTCGATCGTATCGGTGCCGTGCGTGACCACGGCGCCGTCGACGTCATCCTGCGCAAGCAGAGACGAGAGACGCCTGCCGATTGCGAGCAGGTGCGTGTTGTCGAAATTCTCGGAGCCGATTTGCAGCAACTGTTCCGCGCGCAGATTTGCCAGCGCACGGGCCTGCGGAATCGTATCGAGGATTGCGTCGATGCCGAGCACCGAGCACGCGTAGGCAGACGTGTTGACGGCGGCTTCGCCCTGACCGGCAATCGTGCCGCCCGTGCCGATCACCGCGATGTTGGCCTTTGCTGTCATGCGAGGTCTTTGATGTTGCGATGAATGGGTAACGCCATGAAGGACGCGCCTCGCGCCATCAATGCGAAAGGGCAAACGTGTCGCGCAAATTGTGACCGTCTCTGCCCGCAAGCCATTCCGTCAGAAGCGCGGCGGAGCCTGTCGCGAGCGTGAAGCCGAGCGCGCCATGACCGATGTTGAGCCACAGGTTGCGATAACGCGTGGGTCCGATGATGGGCGTGCCCCGCGGTGTTGCCGGGCGCAGGCCGGTCCATGCCTGGGCTATCGGCAATCGGGCGACTTCGGGGAACACCGCGGCCGTTTCGCTGCGCAGCGTCGCTAGACGCGTTGCATCCGGTTCCAGCGAATAGCCGTCGATGTCGGCGATTCCCGCGACACGCAAGCGCTCGCCTAAGCGCGCATAGACGACCTTGCGGCTGAAATCGGTGATGCTGATGTGGGGCGAAGCGGTTTCCGGTTGCAGATCGAACGTCAGGCTGTAGCCTTTGAGCGGATACACCGGCACGCGAATGCCTGGCGGCTTCAGGAGCCGCGTCGCGCCCGCACCTGAAGCAATGACGATGTGATCCGCGTCCAGCTGCGCGCCATTGCACCAGGCGCCGACATTGCCGCATGCGTCGACTTTAAGATCATCGATGGACGTATTCATCAGGAAGCGCACGCCGCGTGCGCGCAGCATGGTCTCAAGGCATTCGCAGAAGCGCTGACAGTCGGCGGTGTCTTCGCCTGGTGTATGGATCCCGCCCGCGAGCAAGGGACGCGTAGTGGCGAGCGCCGGTTCGAGTTCGACGCATGCATCGGCGCCTAGCGCGTGCTGTTCACAACCGAGCGTCCGCTGGAATTCAAGCAGCTTGATCGCGTCCTGCATTGCGCCTGCGTCACGGTGCAGGACGAGCTTGCCCGACTGCGTGAAATCGAAATTGAGCGACGGTTCGGTTGCGATCAGCTCATGCATCAGCGTGCGGCTGAGGAACGACAGCGACAGCAGGTTGCGCGTTGTGAGTTCGCTGCGCTCACGCGTACACGCTGCCAGAAACTCGAAACACCAGCGCCACTGCTCGATGTTCAGCCTTGGACGAAAGCGCACAGGAGAGTCGCGTCGCGTTAGCCATCGGGGCAGCTTCGACACCACGCCAGGACCGGCAAGCGGCGCGACATAGCTGTACGACAGCTGGCCGCCATTGCCGGAGCTGGTCTCGCCGGCAACGCCCGGATGCCGGTCCACGACGGTCACGTCGTGGCCCGCTTTTTCCAGGTAATAAGCACTCGCGAGACCGATAACGCCCGCGCCCACGATCAATATCCGCATACGGCTAAACTCGACTCCGGGTCTGTGAGATGTATCGGGCGCGCGCTGCATGCCGCATCGTCCCGTCGCCTGAACTGTAGAGCGGTCGCAATGGGCAGGCATTGCACCGATCTGCCGGAAAACAGAAGAAACGCGACAGATATCATTGTGAGGCGAACGTCATGGCCCGCGGTGTTGCCGATGCGGACGTCTCATGCAGCGGCCGCGCTGCGCGATCCACGTAGCTTGCCAGGCGTCACGCCATAGGCCTCGCGAAACACGCGGATGAAATGCGCCGAATCGGCGAAGCCGCATTCATAGGCGATGTCGGTGATCCTGCGCGACGTGTTCACGAGCATCCAGCGCGCGTAGCGCAGGCGCATTCGCCGGTAGAACTCGTTAGGCGACGTGTTCATCTCGCTCATGAAAGCGCGTTCGAGATTGCGCACGCTGGTGCCGATCATCTTCGCGATGACGACGATGTTCAACGGCGCCTCCAGATTCTCTTCCATCAGCAGAACCGCGTGCCGCACGGTGGTGTCCTCGACGGACAGATAGCCGAGCGCCGCACGTCGCTCGATAAATGACGATCCGCCCTGGCGGCTGACTGTCATCTGATGAATCACCTTCGATGCGCGGTCCGGTCCGCAATGAAGGCTGATCAGACGCGCCGCCAGTTCCACGACAGAGATGCCGCCAGCGCACGTGATGCGGTTCCCGTCGATCAGATAATCGGCGTGCGTGACGACGCGCAGTGCGGGAAACATGCGCCGGTAGTCGTCGAGATGGAAACTGTGCACGCAGGCCACGCGGCTTTCCATCAAGCCTGCGCGCGCCAGCACGAAGCTGCCTGTGCACATGCCGACGAGCGGAATGCCCGCATCGGCCGCTTCATGCAGATAGTCCCAGTAGCGCCGGTCGACCTGATCGAGATGGGGCAGCAGGCCGCCGATAACGACGAGATAGTCGAACTGCGTCACGTCTGGAAACACCGACTGAATCTGGACGGGAATGCCGCAACTCGCTTCGACCGACTCACCTTTGGCGCCGACAATCGTCCACAGGCAACGTAATTGCCGGCTCTGGTCGCCGCGATCCGCTGCGTGACGTAACGCATCGCACAGCCCGGCGAGCGACAGCATGGGAAAGCGCGGCCACAACAGAATGCCGACGCTCAGCTCCGCGCCGGAGCGACTCGGCAGCGCCTGCGTCGTTCGTGGCAGCGCATCCAGCTGCTCGACGAGTGCCTGAGCAGCGGGGGTTACGCGGGTGGATTCTTCGGCGGCCGGCATGCGCAACCTCATGGATGAATCGTCGGAATTATACGGCGACGCGCGACGGATCATCGCCCGGCAGTATTGTCGCAATTCTTCTATTTTGCGGCAGATCGATGCAATGCCCCGCGTTTCTGGCTGCATAAATTGGAACCCGCAATCGAACGACATCGCACTGCGAGGTGCGGACGGCGCTGCGCAGACTGGCGCACCGTCCGCCCAGCTAACCACACTTCTTTTTCGGGTGAAGCATGAGCAAATTCACAGCGTTGGGTCGCGGCGTGACGGCCGTCGGCATTCTGGGGGCGTGGGCGGTCGTTGCAGCCGGTGTGGCCCATGCGGACGAGAGGGTGAAGATCGGCGAGGCCGCGCCCGTCACGGGGCCTGCCTCCTATCTCGGCAAGGACACCGAGAACGGCGCGCGGCTCGCGATCGAGGAAATCAACCAGGCGGGTCTCGTAATCGCCGGACACAAGGTGACGCTCGTCTTCGACGCACAGGACGATGCGGGTGACCCGCGTCAGGCGACCCAGGTCGCGCAGAAACTGGTCGACGACAAGGTTGTCGCGGTGATCGGCCACATGCAGTCCGGATCTACCATTCCAGCCTCAAAGATCTACAACGACGCAGGCATCGTCCAGGTGTCGCCGTCCGCGACGAATCCGGCCTACACGCAACAGGGCTTCCGGACCGCTTATCGCGTCGTCGCCACCGATGCACAGCAGGGACCGACGCTTGCCGACTACGCCGCGAAAACGCTGAAGGTCAAAACGATCGCAATCGTCGACGATTCGACTGCATACGGGCAGGGTCTCGCCGTCGAGTTCGAAAAGCAGGCGAAGCTCGATGGCATCACGGTACTTTCGCATGACGCAAGCACGGACAAGGCGGTCGACTTCCGCGCGATTCTCACGAAAATCAAGGGCGAAAAACCGGATGCGATCATGTACGGTGGACTCGACGGCACGGGCGGCCCGTTCGCAAAACAGGCAAAACAGCTGGGCATCACGGTCAAGGTGCTGGCCGGCGACGGACTATGCGCTGACGATCTCGCGAAACTCGCAGGCGATGCGGCAGACAACGTCGTCTGCTCGATTGCCGGCGCGCCGTTGCTGAAAATGGCGGACGGTCCCGCGTTCGTCGAGCGCTACAAGAAGCGCTTTGGCTTCGCGCCGGTGCTCAATTCGCCGTTCGCGTATGACGCGGTAGGTATCGTCGTCGATGCGATGAAGCGCGCGCAGTCCACCGAGCCGGCAAAGATTCTCGCGGCAATGCCCGCGACCGACCATCAGGGCGTGCTCGGCCAGACGCAGTTCGATCCGAAGGGCGATCTGCGGCACGGCGTGATTTCGCTCTACCAATACGTGGGAGGAAAGCAGGCGCTGCTTGGCGTGGTGGAGAAGTAACTTGAGCCGCACGCAGGTCTTTCGTCAGGCAGGAAAGCGGCCAGCGTCACGAACGCGGGGCGCAAAAGAAAACAGCCCCGCATGTGCGGGGCTGTTCGTATCTGCCTGATAAAACCCTTGGACCTCAATACACCGGGTGTCCGTTAATCACGCTTGGCAACCACGTCGAGAAGAACGGCATGTAGGTGACCACGTTAATTGCGCTGAAGATGGCCAGATAGTACGGCCACGCGATTTTCGTCGTTTCGCCGATCGAGACGTTACCGATCGCGCAGCCAATGAACTGCACCGAGCCGATCGGCGGGTGAACCAGGCCGAGTGCGCAGTTCAGGAGAATCATGATGCCGAACTGCACGGGACCCACGCCGGCATGCATCGCCATCGGCAGGAACAGCGGCGTCGTGATCAGGATGTGGGCAGCCATGTCGACGAACGTACCGAGGAAGACCTGGAGAATGTTGATGTACAGCAGCATCAGCCACGGAATCGTCGTTGCGTGCTCGAGCAGACGTTCAATCGCGTCCGGAATCTCCAGATAAGCCATCTGGAAGCGCAGCATGTTCGACACGGCGATCAGCAGCAGCACCACACCAGTCGTCTTGGTTGCGCGGGAGAGCGCCACGAACAGTTTCTTCATCGTCATCGTGCGATAGACGAGGAGTGTCAGCACGAGCGAATAGGCCACCGCAATCGCCGCGGCTTCTGTCGCCGTTGCAATGCCTTTTGCCACGCACACGAGGATGATTGCGATCACCATCAGGCCCGGCACTGCGCCAAGGAACGTCCTGCCCACCGCGAACCAGCCGGGAAACTTCTGCACGCCGGTCGAACCGTCAGCACGGCGCGGGTAGCCGAAACGAACCGCTTGCCAGTAGGCTGCGATCAGCACGAAACCCATCACCCACAGCACCGGCAGCAGCCCGGAGAACAGCAGGTCGCCGATCGAAACGCCGCTCAGCGTCTGTCCGTTCAACGTGCCCGTGATCCCCTGTGCAGCGAACGCATAGATGATCATGTTCGTCGACGTCGGCATCAGCGCGCCGGCGAGCGACGAGTGTGTCGTCACGTTGACCGCATACGCCGCGCTATAGCCTTCGCGCTTCATCAGCGGAATCACGACGCCGCCCATTGCCGACGTATCGGCTGTCGGCGAACCCGACACGCCGCCGAACAGCGTACAGGCGACGACGTTGGCCATGCCGAGACCACCGCGGAAGTGCCCGACGGCGGCCTGCGCGAACTTCAGGATGCGGTCGGCGATACCGCCGTGCAGCATCAGTTCGCCGGAGAAGATGAAGAAGGGGACCGCGAGGAACGAGAACGCGTTCATGCCCGAGATCATCGACTGCATCGCGGTTGCCGCGGGCAGGCCTTCAAACAGGTACGTCAGGACGCACGAGAGCCCCAACGCAAACGAGACCGGAACCCCGAGAACGAGGAACACGATAAAACTGACAAACAGAATGGCAAGTTCCATGATTGCTCTAGTTGTGTTCCCGCGCGAACAGCTTCAGCAGATGTTCGAGCGAGAAAAGAATAATGCAGACGCTGGCAGCGACGGGAATGAAGTAGCGGATTGCTTCGGGCAGGCCGAGAATTGGAATCCGGTCTTCCATCGTCGTTTCCGCCATTTGCAGGCAGCCAGAGAAAATCGCGACGGAAAGCGCAATCAGGCAAAGATGCTGGAAGGCCTCGGCGGCGATCTGCCCTTTGGGCGACAGCTTCTTGACAAGCGAATCAAGCCCGATATGCCCGCTTTCGCGAACCTTGAGCGAGGCCCCGAACATGGCGATGACGATCACCAGCAGCAGGGCGATCGGCTCGACGAAATCGGGTGCATCGTTAAAGACATAACGCATCACCACGCCGTAAAAGACCAGCACGGTCAACACGGCAAGGCTGATCGACGCCACGATAGCCAGCACCCGGGCAATAAAATCGTTCGGGCGTTTCATGAAGGTCATTTATTCCATCCTTCCATACAACGGACTAATCCTGCCCATTCAGACTTCCCCGCGCGGCCGCTGGCGGCCGGCGGGAAAATGCTTGTGGCGGAACGTCCGGCAAGACACACTGCCGGACATTCCGCCATCACCTGCGGGTGAGACTTACTTGACCGCCTGGATTTCGTCGACGATCTGCTTCATCGCCGGCGTCTTTTCGTACTTGGTCCAGACCGGTTGCATCGCCTTCACGAACGCAGCGCGATCGATCTGCGACGAAGCGACGATCGTGGCGCCGCCCTTCGTCACGGTTTTCGCAGCATCGGCTTCACGTGCCGTCCACAGCTTCTGGTAGTAAGGCACCGAGTCAGCTGCAGCCTTCTTGATGACTTCCTGTTCCTGCGGCGTCAGCGTGTCCCACACCTTCTTCGAGAACACCAGCACTTCCGGCGTCATCGCATGCTGGGTTTCCGAGAACACGGGCGCGACTTCGAAGTGCTTCGTTTCGTCGTAGGACGGCAGGTTGTTTTCCGCTGCGTCGACGAGACCCGTCTTCAGGCCCGTGTAGACCTCGGCGAACGGCATCGGCGTCGGCGTGCCGCCCATTGCGCGGATTTCGTCGACCATCAGGTCGGACGGCTGCACGCGGACCTTGAGGCCCTTCATGTCAGCCGGCGAATGGATCGCCTTCTTCGTGTAGATCGAACGTGCGCCGCTTTCATAGAAGGTCAGCGCGATCATGCCCTTCGCCTTGAAGGCGTCGAGAATCTTCTGGCCTTCCGGGCCGTACATGACCTTGCGGAAATGGTCGATGTCACGGAACAGGAACGGCAGCGACGGAATCATCGATTCCGGCACGATTTCGTTGAACGCTGCGCCGTTCGCGCGCGTCATGTCGAGCGCGCCGATACGGACCTGGTCGATGGTGTCGTTTTCAGAGCCGAGCGAGCTGTTGCCGAAGACCTTGACCGAATCCTTGCCGTCGGTCCCCTTCGAGATCTGCTCACCCATGTACTTCACGGCCATGTTGGTCGGGTAGGTGTCGCTGTGCACATCGGCCACGCGGAAGACGCGCGCCTGTGCTGCACCGGTGCTCAAGGCCAGCACCGACGCCGCCACCATCAACGAAACACGGGAAAGGTTAAAGTTGTTTTTCATCGCGATATTTCCTCTGAAAATAAACCATCGATCGATTGCAAAAGCTGCGATACGGTCCTGGCCCGTATCCCGGCTCTCGTTTCTCGACCAGCCGCCATGGGAAATGTGGCGCTGGAGATGGCGTGGTCTCCGGTCACTCGGCCATCCGGCCTTGCACAGGGCAAAAGCTGGGTGGATTTGTATGTTGTCCTATGACTGCGTGAGTCTATCTATATGAGATACAGGATGTACACCGGGTAATTACCCGTATGGCGCGAGCGCGCGGCCTGAGCGGCGGTTTTCGCCTGGTTCCTTTTTCGTCCGCGAGAAGCGGGCAGAACAGGGCAATGCCGCGCTCCGTAAGGCAGGAAGCTTGAATATGCGGCAAATATTTCAGTTCGTCATATAGTTATACGACGACATATAACTAAGTGTCTCCTGAATTTGAGCTGAGTCTCGTCGCATCCGGGGCGGGCCCTGGTGGCCTGTTTGTCTGAATCCCCATACAGTAGGCAGGGTCAGCAGGCGCCCGTGCGCCTATTAACCGGTCTCTTTTGATAGATTTTTTAAGCTGGCGCTGACTTTATTGGTTTTGTCAGATAGATGTCAATCGAGAAAAGAATGACAGATATCTAACCAATGCCGCCAGCCACGATGCCGACCGCGTTTGCACAGACTGTCGAATCGCGTTACGCCGGGCTGACCCCGACCGCGAAACGTATCGCGAGCTACATGCTGGCGAACCTCGAGCGGCTGGGGCTCGAAACCGCCGACCAGATCGCGCAGCAAACCTGCACGAGCGGGATTTCCGTGGGGCGCTTCCTGCGCAGCGTTGGCTATCGCAACCTGGATGACCTCAAGCGCGAACTGCGTGGCGTGCAGGAGCGTCCGTGGATGATCACCGACCGGCTGGAGGAATATCGCCGGTTAGCGGCTCAAACTCAAACTCAAACGCGCGAGCCGCGGCATGCCGATCCGCAGGAGCCCATGGCCCGGTTCGACGGCGTAGCGACGGGCGAGAGCGTGGGCGCTGGCAGCACGCTTGGGCGCTCGCTCGATCTCGAGCTCGACGCCGTCCAGTACGTCTACCAGCTTGCCCGGACGCCTGCCTTCGCGCACGTCGCCGAACGCCTGGCGACCGCCGATGCGGTGTACATCCTCGGCATCCAGTCGACCCGCGGCATCAGCAACGCATTTTCGAGCTACCTCGAATACATCCGCCCGCGCGTGTTCTATTCGGACGGTATGTCGGGTTCGTACGTCGATTCGCTTAACTCCGGTTTTGCTTCGCCCTATCTTGTCGTCACCGATATCCGTGCTTACTCGCGCATCGCGCGCAGCTACTGCGAGGCGGCGACGCAGCGCGGGCTGCCGTTTGCGCTCGTCACCGACCTGTACTGCCCGTGGGCGCGCGACTTCCCGTGCGACCTGCTGCAGGTCAAGACCGACGTCGGCCAGTTCTGGGATTCGCTTGCACCGTTGACCTGCCTGTTCAACCTGTTGATCACGTCGGTCGTCGAGCGGCTTGGCCCGGCCATCGACGAACGCGTCGCGCGCAATCGTGAATTGCAGCGCGAACTCGATCAATTTGATCTCTAGCCCACTTCGGCACGCTTACGCCAACCGCGCGCACCCCATGACAGAAGCCCACCGACTGATCCACATTACGCCCGAAACGCACGATGTCGATATCGACCTCGTCTATGCCACGGACCGCAACCTCACGGGCAAGCCGATCTACAAGGCCGCGCATTGCCTGCTGCTCACGCCCGCCGAGGCGGCCTTGCACAAGGCCGTGGCAATCGCGAAGACGGTCGGCATGAAGCTGCGGATTTTTGACGCGTACCGTCCGCCCCAGGCACAGCAGGTGCTGTGGGACTTCCTGCCCGATCCGAACTACATCGCCGACCTTGGTCTCGGTTCTAATCACAGTCGCGGCACGGCGATCGACCTGACGCTGCTCGACGCGAACGGCAACGAAATCGACATGGGCACCGGCTTCGACGCGATGACCATTGAATCGGAACACTTTCATCCCGGCCTGCCCGAGCACGTGCAGCGCAACCGGCTGCTGCTGCTCGGCGTGATGCATGCGGCGGGCTTCACCCATATCAAGAGCGAATGGTGGCATTACGAGTTGCCCGGTTCCCGTTCGCTGCGCCTTATCGACAACAGTGAGAGCGGCCCGTTGCGTCTCATGTAGCGCGGGCCGGTTTCCAGCATCCGCAGTTCCCTGCAAGGCTCTACAACACTTCTTATGGAGCGGGTATGAAACTGGTTTTGCGCAATGCGCTGGCAGCGGCGGCAGTGGCTTCGGTTCTTGCGGTGTCGTTCACGGCCGCGGGTCCCGCAGCCGCCGCGACGCCGAAAGACATGTTCGTGATGGCCACGTTCCTCGACGAATTCACCACGCTCGATCCGGGCGAAGTCTACGAACTCGTGCCCGAAGAATACGTGGCGAATACCTACGACAGGCTCGTGCGAGTCGATCTGAAAGACCCGTCGAAATTCAATGGCGACGTCGCGCAGTCGTGGACCGTCAGCCCTGATGGCCTGACGTTCACGTTCAAGATCCGGCCGGGCCTGAAATTCCACTCGGGCAATCCGTTGAGTGCCGATGACGTCGCATGGTCGATCCAGCGCACGGTCCTGCTCGACAAGGGCGCGGCGGCCGTGCTGCAAGGTATCGGCCTTACAAAGGACAACGCGCTCACCAACGTAAAGAAAATCGACGACTCCACCGTGAGCGTCACGACCGACCAGAAATATGCGCCCACGTTCATACTGAACGTGCTCGGCGCGTGGCCGGCGTCAGTCGTCGACAAGCAGTTGCTGATGCAGCATCAGAAGGGCAATGACTTTGGCAACGACTGGCTGCGTACCAACGAAGCAGGCTCCGGCGCGTACAAGCTCGTGAAGTGGACCGCGAACGACAGCATCGTGCTGCAGCGTTTCGATGGCTACCGTGTGCCGCTCGCCATGAAGCGCGTCGTGCTGCGTCACGTGCCGGAAGCATCGAGCCAGCGTCTGCTGCTTGAAAACGGCGACGTCGACGTTGCGCGCAACCTGAGTCCGGACGATCTCGTCGCGCTGACAAAATCGGGCAAGGCGCATACGAGCGCCGTGCCGCAGGCGACGCTGCTGTACCTCGGCCTGAACGTCAAGAATCCGAATCTCGCGAAGCCGGAAGTCCAGGAAGCGATGAAATGGCTGATCGACTACAAGGGCATCCAGACCAATGTGGCCAAAACGACGTACAAGGTGCACGAGACGTTCCTGCCCGAAGGCTTCCTTGGCGCACTCAATACGAATCCGTATCAGCAGGACGTCGCGAAGGCGAAGGCGCTGCTTGCCAAGGCCGGCCTTCCCAATGGATTCTCCGTGACGATGGATGTGCGCAACGGCTACCCGTACAGCGAAATCGCCGAAGCGGTGCAGGCGAATCTGGCGCAGGGCGGCATCAAGGTTCAGATCATTCCGGGCGACAACAAGCAGACGCTGGCGAAATACCGCTCGCGCTCGCATGACATCTACATCGGCGAATGGGCGGCGGATTACATCGATCCGCACAGCAACGCGCAGGGCTTCGCGTGGAACCCGGACAACTCAGACAAATCGAGCTACAAGATGCTCGCGTGGCGTAATTCGTGGGACATTCCCGATCTGACGAAAGAGACGAATGCCGCGCTCGCCGAATCGTCGACGACAAAGCGCGCGGAGTTGTACCAGACGATGCAAAAGCAGATGCTGGCCCGTTCGCCGTTCGTGATCATGTTCCAGCAGGTTTCGCAGGTGGCGGCGCGCCCGGGCGTGACGGGTCTTGAGGTGGGTCCGATCAATGACCTCGTGTCGTATCGCGACCTGAAGAAGCAGTAACGTATCGGGCGAAAGCGAATGAAGGCGAAGCCGTTGAGGCTTCGCCGGATCGTTTTGGCCGACACCGGGAATCCATCATGTCGACGCCTGTCACCACGCCCGGGCGCGTGCGCGCGCTTTCCGCGCGAAGCTCTGGCATCCGCTGGACGCTGCGCCTCTTGCGCTGGATCGTGACGCTCGTGATCACGTTCACGGGCCTGCTTGCCGTTACGTTCGTGATCGGCCGCAAGGTGCCGATCGATCCGGTGCTGGCGATTCTCGGCGATCGCGCGTCGGCGGCCGCTTATGCGGCCGCGCGTCTCCAGCTGGGTCTCGACCGGCCGCTCTTCGTGCAGTTCATGATCTACGCACGCGATGTGCTGCACGGCAACTTCGGCATGTCGCTGCTGACCGCGCATCCCGTCATCGAAGACATCCAGCGCGTGTTTCCCGCGACGCTCGAACTCGCGACGCTCTCGACGATACTCGGCGTGATCATCGGTGTGCCGCTTGGCGTGATAGCGGCGGTGCGTCATAACCGGTGGATCGATCACGTCGCGCGCTTCGTGGGGCTCGTGGGCAGTTCGGTGCCGGTGTTCTGGCTCGGCCTGATGGGGCTGCTGCTCTTCTACGCGAAGCTGCACTGGGTCTCGGGGCCAGGGCGTATCGATCCGGTGTTCGATGGAATGGTCGATACACACACCGGCAGCCTGCTGGTCGATTCGATCATCGCGGGCGAATGGGACGTGTTCTTCAACGCGTTCTCGCACATCGCGCTGCCGGCTGCCATTCTCGGCTATTACTCGGTCGCGTATCTAAGCCGCATGACGCGCTCGTTCATGCTCGAACAGCTGAGCCAGGAATACATCACGACCGCGCGCGCGAAGGGCTTGCCCGAGCGACGCGTGATCTGGCGTCACGCGTTCGGCAATATCGCGGTGCCGCTTCTGACCGTGATTGCACTCTCGTACAGTTTTCTGCTGGAAGGGTCGGTGCTCACCGAGATCGTGTTTGCGTGGCCTGGCATCGGTTCCTATCTGACAGGCGCGCTGCTGAATGCCGACATGAACGCCGTGCTGGGCAGTACGCTTGTGATCGGCGTGACGTTCATCGCGCTCAACCTGCTGACCGACGCGCTTTATCGTGTGTTCGATCCGCGCGCCCGCTGATGACCCGGAGATACATTTGATGCAGTCGTCTTCCGATCACGCTACGCAAAACCCGGAACTATCGATGAACGCTGCACCGCAAAACTGGAAAAGCTGGCTGCTGACCGATACGCCTGCGTCGCGCAAACAGGCCGCCCTCGGTCTCGCATATCGGCGCTGGCAGCGTTTTGCGAGCAATCCGCTGTCTGTGTTCGGCTTCGTGATTCTGGCGGTATTGATCATCATCGCGGCAATCGGCCCGCTGATCGCGCCGCATGATCCATTGCAGCAGGTGCTGTCGGACCGGCTCATGCCACCGGGCTCCGCGTCGCACTGGTTCGGCACGGACCAGCTTGGTCGCGACATTCTTTCGCGCCTGATTTACGGCTCACGTCTCACGCTTTCGATTGCAATGCTCGTGGTAGTCATCGTCGTGCCGGTGGGCCTCATGATCGGCACCACGGCCGGCTTCTTTGGCGGCTGGGTCGATAACGTGCTGATGCGGGTCACCGATGTCGCGCTCGCGTTTCCGAAGATCGTGCTCGCGCTGGCGTTCGCCGCGGCGCTTGGGCCGGGTGTCATCAACGCAGTCATCGCAATTTCAATCACGGCGTGGCCCGCGTACGCGCGACTTTCGCGTGCCGAGACGCTGCGGCTCGTCGAGGCCGATTTCATCCACGTCGCGCGTCTGCAAGGCGCTTCGAAGCTGCGCATCCTGCTACGGTATATCGTGCCGCTGTGCTCGTCGTCGGTGATCGTGCGTGCGACGCTCGACATGGCCGGCATCATCCTGACTGTCGCCGGTCTCGGCTTCCTCGGCCTCGGCGCGCAACCGCCCGCGCCGGAGTGGGGCTTCATGGTCGCATCGGGCCGCAACGTGCTGCTCGATTCGTGGTGGGTCGCGACGATTCCCGGCTTCGCGATCCTGCTCGTGAGTCTCGCGTTCAACCTGCTCGGCGATGGCCTGCGCGACGTCTTCGATCCGCGCCACGGAGGCTGACATGCAATCAGAAACCACGCAGCACCTGTGCGAAATCGACGATCTGCGTATCGCCTTTCGTGGCCACGACGGCACGCCCGTCGATGCCGTCCGCGGCCTGTCCCTGTCGGTGCGACGCGGCGAGCGGCTTGGCATCGTCGGCGAATCGGGTTCCGGCAAATCGCTGACGGGGCGCGCGCTGCTCGGCCTTTTGCCGCCTGCGGCGCACTGCACGGCGAAGACGCTGAAGTTCGACGGCGAGGATCTGCTCGCGATGTCCGCCGCGAAGCGCCGCAAGCTGTGCGGCCGGCAGATGGGCATGATCCTGCAGGACCCGAAATATTCGCTGAATCCGGTGATGACCGTCGCGCAGCAGATGGCTGAGGCGTTCGCGCTGCATGGCCCGAAAGTCTCGCGTCGCGAGATGCGCGGCAAGATCGTCGCCGCGCTCGAAGCGGTGCACATCCGTGCGCCCGAACGTGTCGCCGATGCGTACCCGCACGAGCTGTCGGGCGGCATGGGCCAGCGCGTGATGATCGCGATGATGGTGTCGTCCGGGCCGCGTCTTCTCGTTGCCGACGAGCCGACCAGCGCGCTCGATGTGCTCGTCTCGATGCAGGTGCTCGGCATTCTCGACGAGATGATCGAAAAGCACGACACGGGGCTGCTGTTCATCAGTCACGACCTGCCGCTCGTGATGTCGTTCTGCGACCGCGTCGTGGTGATGTACGCGGGGCGCGTGGTGGAAACCTGCGCGGCGCGCGATCTCGCGCATGCGCAGCATCCCTATACGCGCGGGCTGCTCGCGGCGAATCCGCCGCTCGTGAATCCGCCGGAAGAGCTGACCGTGTTAAAGCGCGATCCGGCGTGGCTCAAGGAATCGCAGGGAGTGTTCGAATGATCGATGTCAGCGCGCTTACAGTGCGTTTCAGGACGAAGACCGGGCACTTCGACGCGGTGCGCGACGCGACCTTCCATGTGGGCGAGGGCGAAGTGTTCGGCATCGTCGGCGAATCGGGTTCCGGCAAGTCGACGATTCTGCGCGCGCTCACGGGTCTTGTAGCCGCTGCCGCCGGCACGATGAAGACCGGTTCTCACGTACCCGGTGAAAGGGCGGGTCGCGCGTTTCGTCGCGACGTGCAGATGGTGTTCCAGGATCCGTATGGGTCGCTCCATCCGCGTTTTACCGTCGACCAGACGTTGCGCGAGCCGCTCGCGATCAACGGCATCGACCGGCAGGACGAACGCATCGTCGCTGCCTTGCAGGAAGTGGGGCTCGGCGCGGCGTTCCGGTTTCGCTATCCGCATCAGCTTTCGGGCGGCCAGCGGCAGCGTGTGGCGATTGCGCGGGCGCTGATCGTCGAGCCGCGCGTGCTGCTGCTCGACGAACCGACGTCCGCACTCGATGTATCGGTTCAGGCCGAAATTCTCAACCTGCTGCGGCGGCTGCACCGTGAACGCAATCTCACGATGATCCTCGTGAGCCACAACCTTGCGGTGATCGGCTTTCTCTGCTCGCGCGTGGCGGTGATGCGCAACGGCGAGATCGTCGAGGAACTGGGTATCGAAGCGATCCGCGCGCAGCAGGTGGACAACGACTACACGCGCAGCCTGCTGCTGGCGACGGGCGGTTATGAGCGCAAGGCCGTCGAGGTGATCGGCATGGACGCGGCGCTTTAGCGATTTCCGGTGCCGCGCCGTTACACCACGGCGCGCAACAGGGCCGCGGTTTCCTGCAACACGGGCAGCACGCGTGCGAGCGCCTCGCTGCCTGTCTCCTTGCCCGTTTGCATGCTGACGCTGATTGCGCCGATCACGACGCCGTTGTGGTTGCGCAGCGGCACGGCGACGCCGCGCATGCCCACTTCGAGCTGTTCTTCCGACATCGCGTAGCCATTCTGAAGCACCTGGTCGATCTGGGCCCGCAGCCGCGACTTGTCGACGATCGTGTGCGGCGTGAACACCTTGGGTTCGTATCGTTCGAGGAAATCCGTCACGCGCTCGGGCGGCTGGTAGGCAAGCACGATCATGCCCGCCGATGAAAGCGGCGGGGCCGCACGCGAGCCGAGCACAAAGCCGACTGTCGTGACCCGGCTCGCGCCGTTGCGCGCCACGTAGACGACATCGTCGCCGTCGAGCACCGCCAGCAGCGCGCTTTCCTGCACGGCGGCGGTGATGCGCTGCAGGAAGGGCTGCGCGATACGCGGCAGACGGGCCGACGAAAAATACGCCGTGCCGAGGCGCAGCACACGGGGTGCGAGCCAGAAGAGCCTTCCGTCAGTCTCAGCGTAACCCGCTTCGGCGAGCGTCAGCAGATAGCGGCGGGCTGCGGTACGGGTCAGGCCGGTCAGCGCCGCGACGGCCGCCGGATTCATGCGGGGATGGTCTTCGTCGAACGCCTCAATGACCGCCAGGGCCTTCGTCGCGCCTGCAATTCGATCTTTATCGTTCACCGTGCCGCTCCGTGGAAACCCGAATTACGGGCGAAGTTCGCGCGGCGTGCGCGAATAGCGCCCATTTTATGCTGGACGCCGTTGTGGTGTGGGGAGTGAACGGGTAATTTCCCGACATGCGCTGATGTCGATGGTCGCGATCTGGACGCCCTTGAAGCTTGCGCACCCAGACTTGCGGCGCACGGCATTGCGGTGTATGAAGTGCGACCGGGGTCGGATCATTTCGCTGATGATCTGTTTTCAACTGACCGGACCCGGAAGCGTTCAGCCAGCCTCGATGGCTTTAGCTGACGCTGCAGTGCGGAACCACCGTAGTTACATATCAATATGGGAGACTGAAATGGCTGGCAGCCTGACCGAACACGAGCCGCAAGGCGCACATCAGACACGAAAGGCGACCGTGAGCGGCTGGATTGGCTCTGCGCTCGAATACTACGACTTCTTCATCTATGCGACTGCGGCTTCGCTGATTTTCCCGCAGCTGTTCTTTCCTTCAGGCAATCCGAAGATCGCGATCGTTGCTTCGCTCGCGACCTATGGCGTCGGTTACGTCGCGCGTCCCATCGGTGCGTTCGTCCTTGGGCACTGGGGCGACACGAAGGGCCGCAAGAACGTGCTGCTGGTCTGCATGTTCATGATGGGCTTTTCGACGATGGCTGTCGGCCTGCTGCCGACTTACCATCAGGTCGGCATGCTCGCGCCGGTGCTGCTCGTCATCCTGCGTCTGATCCAGGGCTTTGCGGTGGCTGGCGAGATTTCGGGTGCAAGCTCGATGATTCTTGAACACGCTCCGTTCGGGCGACGCGGTTATTACGCGAGCTTTACGCTGCAGGGCGTGCAGGCCGGCCAGATTCTGGCGGCCGCCGTGTTCCTGCCGCTTGCGCACTACATGCCCGAAGACGCGTTCAACGCATGGGGCTGGCGCATTCCGTTCCTGCTGAGTGCCGTGGTGCTGGTTGCGGGCTACATCATCCGTCGCGAGGTCAGGGAAACACCCGCCTTCGCCACGGAAGGTGCTGCGCCGCGCTCACCGATCGTCGAGGCCTTCAAGTTCAACTGGAAGGAAATGCTTGTCGTGGTGTGCTGCGCGCTGATGAACGTCATTCCGGTTGTCACGACGATTTTCGGTGCGGCCTATGCCGTGCAGCCGTCGTACGGGATCGGCTTTCACAAGAGCGTTTATCTGTGGATCCCGGTGCTCGGCAACATCGTCGCCGTGCTCGTGATTCCGTTCGTTGGCAATCTCTCGGACAAGATCGGCCGCCGGCCGCTCATCATCGGTGGCGCGCTCGGTTCAGGGCTGCTTTCGTTCGGCTACCTGTACGCCATCAGCATTCAGAGTGTGCCGCTCGCGATCGTAATGTCGCTGCTGATGTGGGGCGTGGTCTACCAGGGCTACAACGCGATTTTCCCGAGCTTTTATCCGGAACTCTTCCCGACGCGCTCGCGCGTTTCCGCGATGGCGATTGCGCAGAACGTCGGCACCACGATTACCGCGCTGCTGCCGGCCCTGTTTGCAACCGTCGCGCCGCCGGGATCGACCAACGTTCCGATGATGATTGGCTCGATCACACTGGGTATCACGGTCATCTCGGCGATCGCTGCGTACAGCGTGCGTGAAACGTACCGTATTCATCTCAACGATCTGGGCGAACGCAGCGCTACACCGGTCGACAAGGTCGACTACATGCGGCTGCGCGAGCAAACCCTTTCGGACGCAAAGGCTGCCTGAGGGCGCTTCTGCAAGCTGCCGGATGAATTGATCCGACGATCAGGCGCTGACGTTCTGGCGCACTGCATGAATAACGCGGGAACCCGTCTGAACGCAGGGTTCCCGCGTTTTTTCTTTTACCGTGAAAGCGACATCGGGCCTCATGACTGTTGCGTCGCAGCATGCTTGCGCCTAAAGTATCCCAATAGATCGCTGCTTCGGCGAACGTGGATTGCTGCTTTAAAGCGCGGATAAAAACCGCTTTAAACAGCAGACGAATCACGTTTCAGAGCGGGCGGATGTCCACGCAATCCTTCCTTGTTTTCAAAGTACCTGGCCGGACATTGAACGGCTGGACTGCAATGCGGAAGGGCAGAGCAGAAGGAGCCGCGCAATGTCCCCTTGTGACGACTGTCTGGACCTCAGTGGCTCTCCGTCCGCGACGGGATGGCGTCAGGGGCTTGCCCTGCTCGGCGTGGGCGCGTTATGCGGTGAGACTGCGGTGGAGCACTATCGCTGCGTTGCCTGTGGCGCATCTTTTTCGCGTGTGCTGCTGGGCGAGCACGACGATCGCATCTGGCGATGGCTTGACTGCCCCGGCGTCGGTCACGCCTGATCTCTGCGCGTCGGATTGACTCCGTCCTCAAGGCCGCTCCTTTCCAGACAGAACGTACTGTGCGGTGAACGCCGTACGTACAGTCGCGCCCGCTGACCTGGGCGCGCCTGCGGGAGGCAGTCCGCCGTCCGTCATCACACGCTGGATGTATGCGGCGCCGGCCAGAATGCCGTCGCCGCTGCTGCGGGTCACCTTGTACAACTGCCAGGCAGCGCCCATGTCTTCAGGCGCGGTGTAGCTGCTGACAAGGCTCGTTTCGACACGGCTGCCATCGGATGCCGTCCACACGAGATCCGGCGAGATTGTCAGCGTGATCCTGCGGTCTTCCGGAGATAGCCGGCCGGTTCGGATCACGGTGGTGTCCAGCGAATCGCCGTGCGTCTTCCACGTCAGCTTTTTGCCGCCAGCGGCCACTTCGCTCGCGGCAAACGCGGCGATACCCTGGGCGTTCAATACGCATAGCGGGCGACGCCGGCGGGCGCATCATGCGCTCGACGCGTTTTCTGCGGCCCGCACAACGTGTTCAGCGTTTTTTCATAGCGGTGTTGCGCTATCCACTACACTGTCCGCCGGATTTCGTGTGCAGGCGCGCGCCGGGCACGGCCGCGATCAAATCGGCGGCTGCAACATCCGCTCACAGAATTTCGGAGCGGCGTCTTTTACAATAGCGACGCACTTAACTGGAGGTTCATTTGAAATCTATCGTTGGCACACTCGCAGCCGCCGTTCTCGTTTCGACGGCATTCACCGCAGCACCCGCCATGGCAGCCACCACGGAAAAGCTTCCTTCAGGCGTGATCGTCGAACACCTGACGGCAGGCAATGGCGCGCAGCCCAAGGCCACCGACGTCGTGACGGTCAACTATCGCGGCACGCTCGCGAATGGCACCGAGTTCGACGCGTCGTCCAAACACGGCGGCCCGGCCAGCTTCCCGCTGAACCGCGTGATTCCGTGCTGGACGGAAGGCGTGCAAAAGATGAAGGTCGGCGAAAAGGCGAAGCTCACGTGCCCCGCAGCGACTGCCTATGGCGAACGCGGTGTCGGCGCGATTCCACCGAACAGCGATCTGACGTTCGAAGTCGAACTGATCAGCATCGGCAAGTAATGCCAGCAGGCGCCTCGCCGGATAGCCGCAGCCGGCAGGCGCCACACCCTGCATCGGGATCCCTTGTCGCGGGGCGGGCGGGAACGTCCAAATGTAAGCAAAAAAACTTTCAGTAACGATCTCGTAACCACAAAACGGGACGATTGGCCTAACGTAATGACTCTGATGTCATTCCCTCCGCGCCACCATGAGTCACAGCCCGAAAATGATTCGCATCGCACTACCTGCCATGCTCGTCGCACTGGCGCTCGGCGGCTGCGCCGTCGTGCCGCCGAGCGGCCCGAGCATCGTCGCACTGCCGCGTAGCGGCGAGCCGCTCAACCAGTTCCAGCAGGATGATTACGCGTGCCGCGACTACGCGTTCCACGCCAGCGACGCCGCTGGCGCGTCGCAAAGCGCAACAGCGAGCGGCGTAAATAGCGCCGCAATCGGCACACTCGGCGGCGCGGCCGTGGGCGCGCTGCTGGGCGCGGCGGCGGGCAATCCGGGCGCCGGTGCTGCGATCGGCGCCGGCAGCGGGTTGCTGGTCGGCGGCGCGGCAGGCGCGAACGGCGCGCAGTATTCAGCGGCCAGTCTGCAGGGGCGTTACGACGCGGCCTACGCGCAGTGCATGACGTCGAAGGGCAACACGATTGCGCAGCCGCAGCAGTATTACGCGCCGCAACCGGTGTACATGGCGCCGCCGCCGCGCTACGTTGCGCCGCCCGTCATGTACGCACCGTACCCATACTATTGAACGCAAATCGCGCAGGCTGATCGCGGACGCGCAGGGTGTGTCACAGTAGCGGCTTATTCCTGTGGAGCCCGTCGCATGACTCTCTTGCCGATCGCCGACCGGTGGTTCGAAATCAGACGCATCAGCGAAGACATCACGCTCCTGTGGGAGCCGCATGTCGTTCCGCTGATGCGTTGCAATATCTGGCACGTGCGCGGCCGCGACCGCGATCTGATGATCGACACCGGCATGGGCATCGCCAGCCTGCGTGACGCCGCGCGACACCTGCTGCAGAAGAACGTGACGGCGGTCGCGACGCATACGCATTCGGATCACATCGGCGGCCATCACGAGTTCGAGCACACGCTGGTCCACGAACTGGAAGCGGACAACCTCCGCGCGCCGGGTGGGCGCAACACGCTGCTCGCCTCTGAACTCGGCGAAGAGGCCATATGCCGCTATCGCGACTGGGGCTATCCGTTCGACGGCGACCTGATTACCGCGCTGCCTGAGGCTGATTACGCGATGTCCGATTATCGCGTGCGCGCCGCGACGGTCACGGAAATTGTCAACGAGGGCAACGTCGTCGATCTGGGCAACCGGCATTTCGAGGTGCTGCACCTGCCGGGCCATTCACCGGGCAGCATCGGCCTGTGGGAAGCGGCGACGGGCACGCTCTTTTCCGGCGACGCGCTCTATGACGGCCCGCTCCTCGACGAGATCAGCGGCGCCGACATCCCGACCTACGTGCGCACGATGAAGCGCCTGCGCGAACTGCCTGTGCAGGTCGTTCATGCGGGGCATGACGGGAGCTTTGGGCGGGAGCGGCTCGTCGAACTGGTGGATGCGTATCTCGACCGGCGCGCGTAGAAAACACGTACGGCGCCGTTGCTGGCGCCGCCGAAGGCCGACAGCCGACACTCAGCGCCGTTAGTCGCTGGCCATACCGGTCTTCGTATCCTGTCTTATCATGTTTGCTCTCCCACGCTCACGCCCACAAGGCGGATCGACATGACCGGACACAGCAACCCGCTGTTGGAGGACTGGCACACGCCCTGGCAGTTGCCACCCTTCGAGCAGATCAAACCTGAACACTTCGTCCCCGCCTTCAACACGCTCTTTGCACAGCATCTGGCGGAAATCGACGCACTCGTCGCGAGCGACGATGCGCCCGGATTCGCCAACACGGTGGCCGCATTCGACGCCGCCGGCGCGAAGCTGGACCGCGTCCGCCTGACGTTCGAAAACCTGTGTGGCTCCGCGACATCGCCCGAACTGCAGGCGGTCGAGCGCGAGATGGCGCCGTTGCTGGCGGCTCACGACAGCCGCGTCTCGATGCACGCCGGCTTTTTCGCGCGGCTCGACACGGTGTTCCGCAAGGCGGATTCGCTCGATCTGAACGAAGAGGAGCGCCGCCTCCTGCAACGCATCCACACAGACTTCGTGCGCACCGGCGCGAAGCTGGAAGGCGATGCGCGTGCACGCTTCGCAGCAACCGCGCAACGGCTCGCGAATCTGCATACGCAATTCTCGCAGAACGTGCTGGCCGATGAATCGAGCTACCAGTTGTCGCTCACAACCGAAGCCGATCTTGCCGGGCTCCCCGATTTTCTGCGTCAGGCGACCCACAGCGCGGCCGTCGAGCGTGGTGTGGACGGTCACATCGTCACGCTGTCGCGCTCGCTGGTGGTGCCGTTTCTGACCTGGTCCACGCGGCGCGATCTGCGCGAAACCGCGTGGCGCGCGTGGACCTGTCGTGGCGAAACGCCGGAGCGCGACAACCGTCCGCTCGCGCGCGAAATTCTCGTACTGCGCCAGGAGCAGGCGCGTTTACTCGGCTACAACAGCTACGCCGATTACGCGCTGGCCGACCGCATGGCCGGCAACGCTTCCGCGGTGTATGACCTGCTGGATCAGGTGTGGGAGCCCGCGAAGGCAAGCGCGGAACGGGAGCGCGCGGCACTGGTGGCGCAGGCCAAGGCGCTGGATCTGCCCACCGCTGTAGAGCCGTGGGACTGGTATTACCTGGCCGAGAAAGTCCGCGTGGAACGCTTCGCGCTGGACGACGCCGAAGTCAAACCGTACTTCAGCCTCGACGCAATGCTCGGCGCGATGTTCGATTGCGCGGGCCGCCTCTTCGGCATTGAGTTTGTCGAGCAGCATGGCGTGTCGCTGTACCACCCGGATGTGCGTCTGTGGGAAGTGCGGCGCGACGGAAAAACAGTCGGTGTCTTCCTCGGCGACAACTACGCGCGTCCGAACAAGCAGGGCGGTGCGTGGATGCACGTTTTCCGCACGCAGAAGCGTAACGGCGGCGACGCCATTCCCATCGTCATCAATAACAATAATTTTGCCAATGGCGGCGACGGTCCTACGTTGCTGAGTTTTGACGACGTGCGCACGCTCTTTCACGAGTTCGGCCACGGTCTGCATGGGTTGCTGTCGAATGTCAGCTACAGGCGTCTGTCCGGTACACATGTTCCGCAGGATTACGTGGAACTGCCGTCGCAACTGATGGAGAACTGGGCGACGGTGCCGGAAGTGCTGGCAAAACACGCGCGCCACGTGACGACGGGCGAGCCGGTTCCGGCCGCGCTGATCGAACGCATTCGCGCATCGCAGACGTTCAATCAGGGCTTTTCGACGGTGGCGTATACGGCGTCGACATTGATCGATCTCGCGCTGCATCTGCATGACGATCCGGCATCGATCGACATCGCGCGCTTCGAGGCGCAGGAATACGCACGTCTCGGCGTACCGCGCGAAGTCGGCATGCGTCATCGTCTGCCGCACTTTGGTCACATCTTTGGCGGGTCTTACTACGCGGCGGGCTACTACGTCTACATGTGGGCGGAGGTGCTCGAAGCCGAGGCATTTGAAGCGTTCGAGGAATCCGGTAACGCGTTCGATCCGGCTCTTGCCGAGAAGCTGCAGCGCTACGTCTACAGCGCGGGCGACAGCCGCGAACAGCGCGCTGCATTCCGCGCGTTTCGCGGACGTGATCCGCAGGCCACGCCGATGTTGCGCAAGCGCGGTCTGCTGCCAGGCTGAGCGAAAGCCGCGTAATCAATCACGCGCGGGCACTTCGATGCCCGCCTGCGACGTGGCTGATCAATTGGTTCGTCCAGCGTCTTCAAACGGAAGTGCTTGCGTGAAACGACTGAGCCCCGCCGAAGCGTTGACATTTCCCGGGTCGCTCCTGTCCCCGGACGGACGCCTCGTGGCTTCGTACGATCTGGAAGAGGGCGACAGCAGTATCGCGGGCTACCGGGCAGCCGCGCATCAGCCCGGCATTTTCAATGCGGGTTTAAAGGCGTTCAGGATCGACTACCGCACGAAGCCTGATGTTCACATCGTCAACGGCATGGGCGTCACGCTCGGCGATTCGATCATCGGGCTCACGGCGATTTCGGCCCTGAAGCACACGTTCCCCGACGTGAAGTTCACGCTCTACCGCCCGGGCCGCGCGCCTCGATACGTCGAGGAACTCTATGCGCTAGCGGGACATCTCGTGTCGGCGCGCATCGCGCTGCCGTTTTCGCCGCGCGATTTTCCGGTTGGCGCGACCGTCATCGATATCGGCAATCATCTTTTCTGGCCGGACTTCGCTGCGCTCCCGATGATCGATTTCTTTCTGGGCGCGCTGGGCGTCGAGGCATCGAGCGTGACGTCCAGCCAGAAAGCGAACCGCTGGCTTGTGCCGGCGTACCGCTGCCGCCGCTGCCGCCCGCGTGGCAGAACCAGCCGTACGTCCTGTTCTGCGCATCAGCGAGTACGGCGGTGCGCAGCATTCCCCAACGCGTGCGCGCGGATCTCGTCGAACGACTCGTGCAGCGATACGATCTGCCGGTACTCGGATTCGGGCCCGTCAAGCACGCGCGTTATATCGACGTGCAACCCGCGTCCACGGACACGGCGCACTTTCTTGCGCTGATCCGCGGCGCGCGCTGCGTGATGAGCGGCGATACAGCGGCCGTGCACGCCGCAGCGGGCTTCGACGTCCCCACCATCGCATTCTTTACGACGATCGAACCCGCGCTGCGCGTGCGCGACTATCCGGCGTGCCACGCGATCGAACTGCCGGTGCCCCAATTGCGCGGTATCCATGCGAGCAGTCAGGCGCGCGATATTGTGCTTGTCGAGCGGGCGTACGACGGTCTTCCAGGCGGGACGTTTCCGCTCCCCGAGCTTGCAGGCAGCAACCTCTGACAGCGATGCGTGCCCGGGCGTGGTGGTATCTGTGAAAGAAATTGCCGGCATCGTCCCGTACATTCAGGCGATGCCGGCTTTTCAAGGCGGAATACCTCAGGATTTGCCGCCGTGTTTCTCAAGGCAACGCACAATCGAAGCCGCATCGATTCCGTAGCGCTTCAGCAGCGCCTGCACGCCGCGCTCTTCCAGCAGACAGGCCACGACGTTCGTGCAGCAGCCGTCGTCGCCGCGTGGCCCCGAGCGCGGCGGCGGCGCGTCGCCGCCCGCCCACACGCCGACCGTGCGCACCTGCTCCCGTGTGAACGCAACACCCGCGAAGCTCGTGCCGCGCGCCACGTAATGGAACGCATAGACACCCGCGACGGGCGCATCGGTGGCTGTGGCGAACGTGCCGGTGCCCGTCGCAATCAGCGCGGCTGTGCTGGTCACGCCGTTCGGGTCGGTCGCCTCGACGCTCACCGAACACGGCGTATCGAGCGGAATATCGAGTTGCCTCAACTGCACCCGATGGTCGATCGTCGTGGCGGGAACAGCGCGCTGCGCCGTGGCGCTTGCCGACATCGCCAGCGAAGACTGCGCCTGCACCGACACGCTGAACGGCACGCCATGTGCGACGAGCTGGCTGCGACCGGCATCGGCCTCGCGATATGAACTGGCAATCGACGGGCCGGTACGCGAATCGCCGATCTGCAGATGCGCGTACCACTGTCCGGCGTGCGCGGCGTGCGTCGGCCAGATCGCGGGCAGCGACACACGGTACGCGTCCAGGCTCGCGCCAGGCACGAACGCCGAGTCGACGAGCGCCGCCGCAACGGAGGCGTCGATCAGATCGCCAGCCGGCGTCTCGACCTTGAAGTCGATGTATTTGCGCCACGGCGAAAGCAGGATGACATCGGCGGACGTATCGGCTTCGGTCAGGTTGAACGGAATACGCACCACCTGGCCTGGCGCGATGTAACCATCGGGATCGACGACGATCTGGCTGTTCACGACGCCGCTCAGTATCTGCAGGTAGTACTTCGCGACGCGGAACTGGCCGGACGCGTCCAGCGCGCCGGTGAGCATCAGATATCCACCGGTGTTGTCGACCAGTTGCGACAGCGCAACCGGGTTCAGTTCGCCGACCGTGCCAAGGCCGATTGCGTAGACCCGGTCGTCGATCTTCGACGCAATGTCGGCGATGAATTTCGCGGTGTTCTCTTCGCCGTCCGTGAATACGACGACCGCTTTTTTATCGAAGCCGGATGTACCGGCCAGCGTGTCGTGCGCCAGCTCGACGCCGTTGCCGATCGACGTGCTGCCCGCGGGATTCGTCACGTGCGCCGCGATCGCGCTCTTCGCCAGCACACGGCCGTTGACGAAACCGAGCGGACCGGCCTGCACCGGCGCCATTTGCAGCGAAGCGTTCTGGTCGAACGCGACGACGCCGATGCCATCCATATCGCCCAGCAGTTCGACGAACGTCGGCGCGGCGTCGTGCAGCACATCGATGCGCCGCTTGCCCGGGATCCCGGACGGGCTGTCCATGCTGCCCGAGCGGTCGAGTACGAGCATGGAAGCGACGGTCGGCTTGACGATCGCGTTCGCCGTAATCGGAATGACCCACTGCGCGCCGGTTTGCGGGCACGACACCGTCACGCTGCCGGCCGCGCTGGTGTTCGCCGCACCGGCGGTATAGCTGACCCAGATGAGCGCCTGGCGGGCCGCAGCGGAAGACGCGGCGGGCAACGACACGATGCCGCCAAGCGGCAGGCCGAGCGTGCCCGGGCCTGACGTGAGCGCCGGCCCGGCCGTAACCTGCAACGTGAGCGGCTGGCAACTCTGTGCCGAGAAGACGATCGCGCGGGCGGTGCCGGTGCCGGCGGGAACATCGACGAACGAAAGCTGGTTTGTCAGCGGGCCGACGGCAATCATGCCGCCCGCGCACGGCGCCGCACTGCAGAAATCGATGAGCGCGGCGGTGATGTCGTCGACGATCAACGCCATTTCGCTCCAGTCCGGATGGAACGTCGTGCCCCATTCGATCACGAAGCCATAAATCTTCGATTTCGCCGGATTTTCCCAGTGACGCGCGTACACGTAGTCGTCGCTTGCGCCCGAAGTCGGGTAGAGGCCGAACGACGGCTCGGCCGTGTAGTTCCTGCCGCGCACGGCGGTGATGGCCGCCTGCATCCGGTTCGCGAGCGCCGCTGCGACGGCCTGGTCGTCGCTCGGGATGTACTCCGCGTAGACGTCGTTGCCGATGCCGCGCTTGCCGTCCCACGCCGTGTTGCGGAAGTTGCGCGACGGGTCGGTCGTCTGGTTCTGGTCGTCGCCCCAGTTGTAGAGAATCAGTTCGGAGAAACTGTGGACATCGATGAACCAGCGCGTGCGCGGCACCGCATCGACGAGCCACTGGACGTTGCGGGTCTCTGGCTCGGAAAATGCCGCGGCGCCATGGAACGTCTCGTTTTCCGGATCGGCCGACGCACCGGGCGCCGACGGCGCCATTTTCGTCGCGAAGTCCCAGAGAAATTCGTAGTTGCGGTTGATGTCGACGCCAATGCTGTCAGGGTCGCCGTTGTTCGAAGCCGGGTTGCGGTTCTTGCGCCAGCCGTTCGGGTCGTTGACGTCGTGCGTCATGCTGTACAGGCGACCGTCCGGATTCACCTGCGGGAAGACCACGAATTCCAGCGCGTTGACCATGTCCTGCACCGTCGGCGCATCGAACGATTTGCCGCCATATTGCAGGCCGGCGTTATTCGTGTACGCGGAAAGCAGGTCGGTTGCGAAGTTGACGAGGATGTCGCAGCTTCCCCACTCGCGCGCGTGCACGCCGCCGATCATCATGACGGCATCGCGCGTGCCGAAACCGCCGTTCGAGATGCGCAACGCGCGGCAGGTACGGCCTTCAATCGACGGATGGGGCAGCGTGAGGAGGCTCGTCAGGCTGGGGTAGGCGTTTGCGAGGTTGGAGATGGCTGACTCGACCTCGACCACGTTGAGGTAGGTCATGATGGCTTCCTCAGCAAAACGCCGCGGCCGGTGGGCAGCACGTTGGGGTCCGCGAACCGGTTGCCCTTGCCGATCTGGGCTGCCTGTCCGGCCCTGTTCGCTGAAAGTTCGGCCGTGATTTCGACCTTGACGATGCCGCGTTTCGCGGCTTCGTCCGCGACGCTGCGTTTCATCAGGACGTGCGCGGTAGCGATGCCTTCGGCGTTCACGCGCGGGCCTGCACATGCGAAATTGAGCGGTGTCGTCTCGATAAACTGTTTAAATGCGGCCACGTCCGTGCCGATCAGCCGGACCTGGACGACCGGATCGTCCGGCGCCTTTGCCTTGACACCGGTTTTGCGGGCAGCGGGCTTTGCCGCGCCCTTGCCGGAACTCGATCTGCTGACCATCGCGACCTCCACTCGGAGAGGATTGAGGGATGCAAAAAGGCAATCCGTGACCCGGCCTCCGCGTGGTGTGGCGGATGCCTGCTCAATCGGCGCTGCTGCCGTCAATGAAAGTTCACTGCCGTAAGTCAGCGTCAACCATTTGAAAGACGAGACATCACCGCGCGGATTTCAACGACAAGGGTGGAGGGCGCTACGCGAACACCGCGGGAAACCATTCGCAATAGAATGGTCGTCGCACCCACAATCGCGATCGCAATTGCTACATAAAGGAGACTCGCATGCCCCGCACTGCATACCGCATCGCTGTGATTCCAGGAGATGGCATCGGCAAGGAAGTGATGCCGGAAGCGTTACGCGCGCTCGATGCGGTCAGCCGGCGTTTCGACATTGCGTTCGATTGCCGGCACATCGAATGGGCGAGCTGCGATTACTACGCGCAGCACGGCAAGATGATGCCCGACGACTGGAAAGCGCAACTCGCGGATGCCGACGCAATCCTGTTCGGGGCGGTCGGGTGGCCCGATGCCGTGCCCGATCACATCTCGCTGTGGGGATCGCTGCTGAAATTTCGCCGCGAGTTCGACCAGTACATCAACCTGCGCCCCGCGCGACTGTTCGACGGTGTGCCTTCACCGCTTGCCGGGCGCAAGGCAGGCGATATCGATTTCATGATCGTGCGCGAGAACACGGAAGGCGAATATTCGTCGGTGGGCGGTACGATGTTCGAAGGCACCGAGCGCGAACTCGTGATGCAGCAGTCGATCTTCACGCGCAAGGGCTCCGAGCGCGTGCTGAAATTCGCGTTCGATCTTGCGCAGCGCCGCAAGAAAACGATCACGGTGGCGACCAAAAGCAACGGCATCTCGATCAGCATGCCGTGGTGGGATGCACGCGCCGCAGAAGTGGCCGCGCTTTATCCGGACGTCAAATGGGACAGGCAGCACATCGATATCCTGTGCGCACGCTTCGTGCTGAACCCGGATCGTTTTGACGTGGTGGTGGCGACCAACCTGTTCGGCGACATCCTGTCGGACCTCGGCCCGGCGTGCACCGGGACGATTGGCATTGCGCCGTCGGGCAATCTGAATCCCGATCGCGTGTTTCCTTCGCTGTTCGAGCCAGTGCACGGTTCCGCGCCGGACATTGCCGGCAAGAACATCGCGAACCCGGTGGCGATGATCTGGTCCGCGGCGATGATGCTCGATTTCCTTGGCAAGGGCGAGGGCGTCGAGCATGACGCGCACGACGCGATGCTGGGCGCCATCGAAGCGGTGCTCAAGGAAGGTCCCCACACGGGGGACCTGGGCGGCCGCGCGAATACGACGGAAGTCGGCAAGGCGATTGCGGCGCGCCTTTGAAGCGCAAACGTCGGGACGCTTACGCGGCCGGATCGCGTTCCTCGATTGCATCGACGCGGTCCGGATAGAACGCGACGTGATCCCTGATCTGCGCGACGGCATCGTACGGGCTTTCGTACGTCCATACCGAGTTCACCGAGCGCTCGCCGCCAAGCGGGATTGAGTAGTACGCGCATTCGCCTTTGTACGGGCAGTACGTCGCGTGATCGGTGCGTTCGAGCAGCGTCATGTCCACGTCTTCTCGCGGGATATACAGCACGGCCGGATAGCTGGCCTCGCGCAGTTTCAGCGCGCGACGCGTATCGGCGAGCGTGCGCCCCGCGATGGAAACGACGACGCGCGTGGCATTCGGCTCAATCGTGATCGGATGATCGGGGCCCGGTATTTTCACGGTGCGTGCGGGCTGCTGCGTGGTGTTCGACATGTCGACCTCGTAAGGTGGATCAATCAGGGGTTTGCGTTAAGGACGGCTGGTGTTCAGCGCCCGCTCGCGGCACCCGCCCGCGGGCGGCCTGCCGCGTGCCCGGAGAGCGCGTTTCCGTGAGCATAAGGCCGCATGGAAAATCGCGCTGGCGGTCGCGCTAAAGCGCCCGGGAGCCGGTGGGAGGCGGCGCTGTGTTTCGTCTCGTGCCGCTGCCTTGATGTGTAATCTAGCCGGCTATTGGTGCCGTGAAAAAGACTTTCCAGGCTCGTGGCCATGCCTTTGAGGTATGGCCGGCGGGAACGGCCCGTGAGGCGGGCGTTGGGGGCCTGGTTGCCGCTTTGCCGGGATAATAGGCAACTGCGCTTTCTCAGGCCCTCGTTTAGCCGTCACGCAATGAGTGCGCGAACCCGCGGCGCGACCTGTTCCGCAAAGCGCTGCATATCCGTTTCGAACGGCTGGAACTGCAGCATGAAGAGCTCGATTCCAGCGCGATGAAACGCCGCGATACGGCGCGCGACCGTATCGTAGCTGCCGACGAGTCCCGCCGCCGTGCCACCGTTCGAGCCGACCCGCGGTGTCTGCGCGAACGTGCGGAACATGACCGCCTGGGGATCGGTATTGGCCTTTTGCTGCTCACGCAGCGGCGTGTCTTTAGCGGCAAGTTCGAACAGATGCCCAAGATGCCGCTCGGCTTCAGCGTCTGATTCGCGCGCAATGACGAATGCCGACAGACCAAAGCGCAATGGCGAATGCGCCGGTGGCCGCGCGCGTGCGGCCACATCGGCGATCAGGCGCTCGACATCTTCCAGTGGCTGCCCGTTGATAAACCACACGTCGCCCTTGTCCGCGACCAGTTCGCGCGCAGGCTCCGATTCGCCGCCGACATAGATACGCGGGCGGCTGCGAAATGGATCGGCGGGGCGCAGTAGATAGTCGTCGATATGAAAGTGCTCGCCGTTAAAGCGCGTGCGTTCGCCGCGCAGCAAGGAATCGACCACCGTGATCCATTCGCGGCCATAGGCGTAGCGCGCGTCGTGTTCCGCAAACCCGATGCCGGCGCGTTCCAGCTCCGGGCGGTTCCACGCGTTGACGAGATTGATCGCAAAGCGCCCGCCACTGATGTGCTCGATCTGCTGCGCCATCTTCGCGAGCACGACGGGGTGATACAGATACGGCTTGATGGCCGCGATGATCTCGATCCGCTCCGTGAGCGCGGCGAATGCAGCCGAGGCAGTCCATGCTTCGAGCTGGTCGAGTTCCGGATTGTGCGGATTGGCCGTATGTTGCGCGACGAGCACTGAGTCGTAACCAAGGCGCTCCGCTTCGAGCACGAGCGCCTTGTTGCGCGCCCAGGATGCGTCATAAGGCTCGTCTGGATCCTGAAGCGCGGCACGGCTGCCGTGAACGAGTGCCCAGACGCCGAAGCGGACAGGGGATATCGGCATGAAGCGAAAACCTCCACGAAATCGTGTTCCTTTAGACGGGGAATCATGCCTCACCGATCATCGAAAAGCGTCGGAACGCGATCTAATTTGTCTCCATATCGATCGATGAAATCCGTATTTGGGTTGCGCACTATTCTTTCTATAGTCAGGGACTCTTCGTTCGTCAAAGGTCCTGTTCAATGCGTTTTTTTCGTGGTGTTTTTCCCGGTTTGCCAGGACTGATCGTATCGCTGTCCGTTATTTGCGGCGTGCTCTGCGCAGGCGTTGCGCATGCCAATGAAACGGTGTCGATCAGTTACCAGCGCTCATCGACGCTTTTCATTCTGCTCAAGCGCACGGGCGCGCTGGAAAAGAAACTCAACGCATTGGGCTATGACGTCAGCTGGCACGAGTTTTCCGCAGGGCTGTTGCAATCGCTGAATGCGGGCAGCGTCGATATTCATGCGGATGTTGCAGACGCGTTCGCGTTGTTCACGCAGGCCGCGAACGCGCCGCTGACGTATTACGCGGAAGAAACGTCGGCACCCACAGCGCAGGCGATTATCGTGCCGCCTGACTCGCCGATCCGTACGGCAGCAGACCTGAAGGGCAAGCGTGTAGGCGTGGCGAAAGGCACTGGCTGCAATTTCCTGCTGCTTTCCGTGCTCGCCAAAGCGGGGCTGACGATCAACGACGTTCAGGTGCGTTACCTCGAAGCACCCGATGGGCTCGCCGCCTATCGCGGCGGCAATATCGATGCGTGGGTGATCTGGGACCCGTTCCTTGCCGCACAACAGCGGGAAACGCACGCACGTGTCGTGGCCGACGGCTCAGACGGCGTTGCACAGTACAACCGGTTCTATACCGCGACGACGTCGTTTGCCGAAAAGCACCCGGACGTTCTGCGCGCCGTATTCGACGAACTTGGCGAAACGGGCAGGTGGGTGAAGGCGCATCCGCAGGAAGCGGCGCAGATTCTCGGGCCGCTGTGGGGCAACATTCCCACGCCGACGGTCGAACTGGCGAACAGTCGCCGCAGCTATGAGATCGTGCCCGTCAGGCGTGACCAGCTGGGCGAGCAGCAACGGATCGCGGATACGTATCGTGCGGCGGGCCTGATTCCGAATGCGTTGAGGGCGACGGATATCCGCATCTGGACACCCACTGCGAAGTAAGCGGATTCAGGTGGCAATGCTGCCATCTCATGAAATCACACCACACGCTGGCCCGCCAGACGCGGGCCAGCGCATTTCGAGTCGCAGCTTTAACCAGGCTCACGTGCGACGCCAAAGCGTTCGTTGTTCGGTGTGCCGTTCAGATAAAAATTGCCGATGGTGGCTTCGCGAATGATCGCCGGATTATGCGACGCGAGCACACGTGCGTTGCGCCAGTGCCGGTCGAAGCGGCGTGCTTCGCTGGTGGCGGATGCGCCACCCACTTCGAACAGCAGCGTGGCTGCCTGCAGTGTCTGCTCGATCACGATCTGCTGTGCCTGAAACACCTCGATGTCGAACTGGATATAAGTGTCTTCCGTCGCACGACCTTCGGCGCGGGCGGACGTTACGTCATCGAAGGTACGGGCCAGCGCGGACGTGATGCTGTCGGTCGAATACGCAAGGCTCGCAAGCCGGCCCACAACGCGATGCACGAGCGGATTGTCCCGCGGGCTGGATTCGCCGGGAATGCCGAACGTGCGCGTACGTCCCTGCGTGAACGCCACCGCATCGCGGAGCACCGCACGTGTAATGCCCGCGAGATTCGCAATGTGCAGCGTCTGGTAGTACGCGGTAAGAAGTGTATTGCGGCGAGGCTCGGATGCATTGAAGCGCCGGTACACATGCTCATCGGCAACCCGCACGCGCGTGAAGCGCGTCGTGCCGCTGCCGGTGAGCCGCTGACCGAAACCATCCCAGTCGTCGATGCGCTCCAGACCTGGCGCATCCGCTTTCACAAGCACGCGCACGTCGCTGTGTCCGTCGTGTGCGGCAACGTCGATCCAGTCGGCGTAAAGCGATCCGGTGGTGTAGTACTTTTCGCCGTCGAGATGCCAGCCGTCTTCGGCGCGGCTCACGCGCACGCTGTTGTTCGTCACGCCCGTGCGCTCCGAAACGGCGCCGCCGATGATCTTCCCGTGCACGATCTGCCTGAACCAGTGATCGCGAAACGCTTCTTCGCTGCTTTCGATCTGCGACTCGATGAAGCCGCCGTGCACGCGCAGGATCTGCGGCAGATTCGAATCGGCTTCGCCAAGACGCGTGATGAGCTTGAAGAACGATGCAAGGCTGATGCCGTCGCCGCCATAGTCGCGTGGCACGCGAAGGCGGGTGAAGCCGGCCTCGCGCAACCATTCGACGGGCGCATAAGCCAGATCGCGACGTTGCTCACGTTCCACGGCGCCTGCCGCAATACGGTCGAACACGGGCGCAAAGCGCTCGATCAGCGCGTCGTCGCCTGCCGAAAGGGCGACATGGGTGACTTCGGACGCCGCGGCGCGATGCGGAGACGTAGGGAGCGTGGCCCGCAAAACGGAAGGACGTGTGACAGACTCGATAGTGGACATGCGTTCTCCAGAACGAAGCGCGCGCGCGGGCGGCGCGCGCAAATGTCCACGTTAAACGAGGAGCGCTTTGCGCGGCAACGAAGCATTGCTGCGATTCTTATCGCGCGTTGTGAGAATGCAGGTGCTTTCCATTTCGCGACCCCGCATCGACGACATCCTGAATCCGGCTGGATTCATTTATAGTCTGCCATTGCAGCGCCGGCTTTCCAGTGGCGCATCAATGAAACGACTGTCGCGCGCCGCGCATCGACAATGAAAACCACCACGGAAGAACTGCTGGCGTTTGTCTCGGTGATCGACGCCGGCTCGATTACCGCGGCTGCGGAGACATTGCAGCAGACCGTCTCCGGCGTGAGCCGCGCGCTGACGCGTCTGGAAAAGAAGCTCGATGCGACGCTGGTCCATCGCACCACACGTCGCCTTCAGCTCACCGACGAGGGCGAGCTGTTCCTCGCGCGCGCACGTGCGATTCTTGCCGCAATGGAAGACGCCGAAGAGCTGATCGTGCGAAAGCGCGAGCGTCCCGCTGGCCGCCTGCGTGTAGACGCTGCGTCGCCCTTCATGCTTCATTGCGTGGTGCCGCACGTGGTGGAGTTCGCTACGCTATATCCGGAAATATCCCTTGAATTAAGCAGTAACGAGCGGATCGTCGATCTGCTCGAACAGCGCGTGGACATCGCGATTCGCATTGGCGCGTTGCAGGATTCGACGCTGCACGCACGTTCACTCGGCAGCAGCCGTTTGCGTGTGCTGGCGAGCCCGGCGTATCTCGCGCAATCCGGCGAGCCGCGCACCGTTCAGGAACTGATGGGTCACAGGCTGATCGGCTTTACCGCGCCGGAAAGCCTGAACGACTGGCCGTTGCGGGACGCCAGCCGTAACGTCTTCAAGATCGAGCCGGCCATCGAGGCATCCAGCGGCGAGACGATCCGGCAACTGGCCATCGCGGGCGGCGGCATTGCGTGTCTGGCCGAGTTCATGACCGGCGCGGACGTACGCGAGGGCAGGCTGCAGACGATACTCGACGACGTGCTCGTCGATGCGCGTCAACCGGTGAGCGCGGTGTTCTATCAGAGCGCGGCGATGTCGGGACGAACGCGTGCGTTCCTCGATTTCCTCGCGACGCGACTCGTGCTTTGAAATCAGCGTCGTTGCGAAGTCAACTTTGCCTGACCGTAACGGGTGCGCAGCACGGTCATCAGTAACGACAACGCCGGGTTCGCGGCGTCTGGCAGCGTCGCAAGCGCGACGTCCACGCGCAGATCCGCGTGCTCTTTCAGCTCGCAATACACGACACCCTCGCGCGACATCGACTTGAGCGACGCCGGAATCAGCGCGACGCCTTCGCCCGCCGCGATCAACCCGAGCATTACATGATGATCGGCGGGTTCCGCCGCGCGCGGCGGATCGAACTGCCATGCCCTGAACAGCTTCTCATAGTGATCGAACCAGGCCGGATTGGCGCGCCGTTGCGGCCAGAACAGCGTATCGGCGGAAAGGTCGAGAAGCGAGATGCGTTTTTTTCGGGCGAGCTCGTGCCCGCGCGGTAACGCCGCCACGAGCGGGTCGACGAAGAGACGCTGCACCTTCAGATCCGCGACCTCAGAGGGCAGGCCGATCAGCGCCGCGTCCAGCGCGCCTCGCCGAAGGTCCGCCACCGACTGTTTCGAGTACTGGCGTTTTTGCGTCAGTTGCAGCGCGGGATCGCGAGCCTTCAGTGCGCCTTCGAGCCATGTGAAGAGCGCGGGATCGAGCACGGTCGTGATGCCCAGCCTGAGTTCAAGACGTTGCTCCGCGCGCTGCCGCACGCGGGCAAGCATCGCGTCGGCGTCGCCCAGCAGCTTGCGTGCTTCCTTCAGCAGATGCGTGCCTGTTGCCGTCAGCACCACGCCGCTGCGGTCGCGCTCGAAAAGCCGCGCTCCGACGGTTTCCTCCAGCGCCTGGATCTGCCGCGTGAGCGGCGGCTGCGTGATCGAGAGACGCTCGGCCGCACGGCGAAAACTCAGCTCTTCCGCGACGGCGACAAAGTATTGCAGCTGCCACAGCTCGACGCGTGCCTGCATCGTTCACGTTCCTTACCTGTTCTGATACGTAAAAGGTATCACACCGAATGAATTGGCGCCACGCAAACGAGGCCGATATCGTGTGTTCAGCGGACCGGCAATCACGCACGGTCCATCGCCCTGAGGACACCATGAACCACGCACTTTCCGCTCATGCTATCGGTCTCCACTATCTTGCGATGATCGAAGGCGCGCAGCATCCTTCGATTGTCGAATCGCTCGGAGGCATCGCGCCCGATCTCGCGGGCCTCACGATCAGCTTTGCGTACGGCGAGGTCTATTCGCGGCCGGGCCTCGATTTGCGTCAGCGCCAGCTCGTGACGGTTGCGGCGCTCGCATCGATGGGCGGCGCGGAGCCGCAACTGAAGTTCCATATCGCGGGCGCACTGAACGTGGGCGCGTCGCCCGAGGAAGTCGTCGAGCTGATGATGCATCTCGCCGTGTACGCGGGTTTCCCTGCGGCGCTCAACGGCGTGTTCGCAGCGAAGGCGGTGTTCAGCGAAAAGGGCATCGTGGCGAACACGAGCCGGGTTGCGCAAGGCACCGCGCGTTACGACGACGGTCTTGCGAGCCTCCGGAAAATCGATGGCGCGGCGGGCGAACATGTGATCGATTCGCTGCGCGAGATCGCACCGGATCTGGGGCGGTTCATCATCGAGTTCGGATTCGGCGACATCTACACGCGACCGGGTCTCGATCTGCTGTCGCGCGAACTCGCGAGCGTGGCGGCGCTGGCGGCAATGGGTTCGGCCACGCCGCAGTTGAAGGTCCATATGCATGGCCTGCTCAACGTGGGCGGAACACGCGAACAGCTCGTCGAAGTGGTCACGCAGATCGCCGTGTACGCCGGCTTTCCGCGCGCGATCAACGCTGCGCTCGCGGCGAAGGACGTACTCGCCGCACGGGCAGACGCGTAGCGTCGGGAAGGGTTACTATCGAAAACGCGTGTTGCGGCGCGTCATCGGCGGATCGGAACCTGGGCTCCTGATGGCGTTCAAGGTGTCACCTTGCGCATCCGTAAGCGTCATCTCACCAGACGGAACACAAAAAGCCAACCCACCGGTTGATTGATGAATTCAATTTGCAACATTTACCGTTGCGTCCTGTAATGATCCTTCTGCCAGTCTTTCCCATCCTTCCGTCCCTGTTCTGGAGCGAGCACCATCATGGCCCAACCCAACGTCGAGGAAGTTGTCAACGCAATCGCCGAAGAGACCCGCACGCCGCCTGAAACCGTGTCGAAGATGTTCGCCGACACGTGGGCAGAGTACGACAACGGCGCGCGGATTCGCGACTTTCTGCCCGTCCTCGTCGCGAAGCGTGTGCGCGATAACCTGCGCCAGTCGCCCGGCGGCAAGGGCTAGCCGCAGGCAGAAGAGGGCAGATGGCGCGAAAACCCGCGCCACCCTGCCGCGCAACGCCGCGTTTCATGGCGAAATGCCACGCGGTGGGTTCATACCCGTCCTGTTTTTTAATCCTCGTTTTATCTACATGGTGAGCAGATCGCATTCCGGTCTGGCCCCCCTACCTTGCAGTTAACGTCCTGGCCGGTAGCCCGTGGCGATCACTGCACACGAGGCGCCGCGCTGGCGCCGCTCGCCATATCCGCGGCTTGTTCCTGTTTCGCGAGACGCTGGGCCTTCATCCACGCGACGGTTCCGGTGAAGGCCGGACTGACATCCGGATACGACGCATCGGTGACGTAAGCGAGTCCGTTCTGTTGTGCCTCGATCAGTTCCTGGTAGACCTCGGCGCGCGTCTTGCCTTCGGCAAATGCGCTCGACGATGCGAGGAGGGCCAGCGAGAAAGACACCATGACAAGCTTTTTCATGTTCGGCTCCTGAGTGAGTTGCGCGGTACGCACTCGGGATAACAAAGGCGTGCCTTCAAAAATTCCCGCAAAAACACGGGAAAACACGTATGAACGAAAAAAATGGATATCTGCAGAGGATGTCGAACTGAATGGAAATAAACCGGCTGGAACGGTGGTTAACACTCTCTGGCCGCGCTGGTTTTCAGCGCGTCGAACGTCGAAAAATAAAGCCGGCAACGAATGGAATAAAACAGTGCACATACGTGTTCGTGCCTTGAAGACCTGATGCTCCATTTCATATCCGTATGCGCCCCATCCAGCCCCCCTCCGATGCCGTTGTTACCGAAGCCGATATTCAGGCGTTCGTCGATGGCCTGCTGGCGCCAGATCGTGCCGCGCAGATCCAGCGCTATCTGGAGGAGCGTCCCGACGAAGCGCGCCGCGTGGCCTTTTACGGCAAACTCAATCTGCGCATGCATTCCACCTTTCAGCACGCTGACGAGGGCGGTCGTTCGCGGCACGCCACATTCGCGCTGTATCGGGCAACGCTCGGGGGGTGGTTGCGGCAGCACGCCCGCAGCATCACGATCATCCTGCTTCTGGCTGGCGTCGCGGTAACCGCCGTGCTGTACGCGATGCGCGTGCCCGCCGCGGCGCTGGAGGCGGGCGCGATCATGGCGCTCGAACAGGCAAACGCCGCGCATACGCCCGTCGACGGGCGAAACGATGCGCCATTACTGGCCGACGCCCCCGATCTTTCCAGCGTCGGCTTCCGGGCGATTGCCGTCTCGTCGCTACCGGTAGGCGCGTTTGCGGAGGCGCGGGGTTATGTCTATAGCAATGCAGCGGGCGAGCGGGCGGTACTGCTTTCGGTGCGCGATATGACGGCGGCTGCGCAACCGCAGTGGCAGGCGCGCCGGGTGGGTGGAAGTCGCGTGCTGGAATGGAGTGCGGGGCATACCCGCTATGTGCTTGCCGGCGGCGCCACGACGCACGGCCTGATGCGCGCAGCCGATCTGCTGGCCCCGCGATAGCAAGTGCATGGGCCGGAAGAAAAAATGCAACGCGCGCGGAATAAAGCGCTCACTGGGCGGTTTGTATCATATGGATCCTGCGTTCGAGCCGGCAGCACCGGAACTGAAAGGAAGAGGGAAGCGCGATGAGCGTCCGTGATGGTTTGATGGATCAGGTGCCGCGGCTGCGTCGATACGCGCGCGCGCTGATCAACAATCGCGAGCTGGCCGACGACCTGGTGCAGGACACGCTCGAGCGCGCGCTGCGCAACGCAGGGCAGTTCCGGCCGGACTCGGACCTGCGCGCATGGCTCTTCACGATCATGCACAACGTGTTCATCAATCAGGTCCGCAAGGCGGGCTCCCGCGCGGTGCATGTATCGGTCGACGACGGAGTACCGGAAAGCGAATTCGCGGTGGCGGCGAACCCGTCGCAGTCGCTGGAAGTGCGCGATCTCGACTTCGCGCTGCAGCGCCTCCCTGACGATCAACGGGAGGTCGTGCTGCTGGTCGGTCTCGAAGAAATGAGCTATGCCGACGTGGCGCTGGCGCTTGGCGTGCCGATCGGCACGGTGATGTCGCGCCTTTCGCGGGGACGCGAGCGGTTGCGCGCGCTGATGTCCGGCAAACAGCCGGGTGCGAAACTGAAGGTGGTGCGATGAACGATCAACATCAGATCAGCGAAGAAGAACTGCACGCCTATGTCGACGGATCGCTGGCCGCCCATCGCCGCGAGGAAATCGACCGTCTGCTCGAAGCGAACGACGAACTGGCCGCACGCGTGAGCGACTATTTTTCGCTGAACAACATGTTTCATGAGCGCTATGACCGTGTGCTCAGCGAACCGGTGCCCGCGCGCCTGCTTCCCTCCGTGAAGCGGCGCTGGCACGACGCACTGAACTGGCCGCAGTTCGCTGGCATGGCCGCTGCGCTGATGCTTGGCGTCGGTATCGGCGTGGGCACGAACATGGGCCGTCAGGCTGTCACCATTGTGACTGACGGTGCGGGCAATGCGATCGAACGTCGTGTCAGCGTCGAGGGACCGGAATCGTTCGCGCGACAATCGGCGATTGCGCACGTGCTGTACACGCCGGAAGTGATGCGGCCGGTGGAAGTGGGCGTCGACCGTGAACAGGAACTGGTGACGTGGGTGTCGAACCGGATGGGCACGAACGTACGTCCGCCGGTTCTCACACGGACCGGTTTCGAACTGATGGGCGGACGGTTGCTGCCGGGCGTCGATGGTCCCGTTGCGCAATTCATGTATCACGATGCGAAGGGCGAACGCATCACGCTGTGCATTTCGCACCGCAAGGTCAGTTCGGATACGACCGCGTTCAAGCTCTACCAGGATGGCCCGGTGAACGTGTTCTACTGGATCGACGGCGATTTCGGCTACGCGGTGTCGGGCGGCATCGATCGCAAGGCGCTGCTTGAGCTTTCGCACGATGTGTACGCGCAGTTAACCGCGAACGGCACAGCGCCTTCGGGTGTTTCGGCCACGCAGGGTACGAACTGATCCGGGGCACGCGCTGCCAATCCTGTCGGGACTACATCGCAGGTGTGTCGAAAGGGCTGTCCGTCAGCGAGGCGATGAAATCGAAGAACGCCCGCACTTTGGCGGGGGCATGCTGGCGCGAAGGATAAATCGCATAGAGCGGATACGATTCGTCGGCCCAGTCGGGAAAGAGGTCGACGAGTTTGCCGCTCGCGATCAGCTGCTCCGCACCCAGCGCGAAAATCTGCGCAATGCCATAACCTGCCAGACACACACTGTGTAACGTGCCGCCATCGTTCATCGTGAGGCGCCCGCGTGCTTCGATGACGACCTTCTTCTTGCCGCGATGAAACTCCCACGGAAACGGCCGCTCGGTCTTCGGTTCGCGAAACTTGATGCAGACGTGCGGTTCGCGTTCGAGATCCGTGGGTGCGAGCGGTCGTCCGTGCCGCTTGATGTAGGTGGGCGAGGCGACCGTGACGATACGCGTGTCGAGCAGCTTGCGTGCAACCAGTGTCGACGCACGCGGTTCGCCGAAACGTATCGCGAGATCGAAACCGTCTGCCACCATGTCGCCGAGCTGATCGCGTGTCACGAGTTCAACGTACAGATCCGGATAGCGTTCCATGAACGCGCCAAGACGTGGCCCAAGAAAGAGTCGCGAGAAGAACGGATCGACGTTGATACGCAACCGTCCGCGCACGGCAGTCGCGCCAAGCGTCGCCGATGCCGCGGCTTCTTCGAGACCCGACAGCAGCGGCATGATCTGCTCGTAGAAGCGCCGGCCTTCGTCGGTGAGCGTGACGGAACGCGTCGTGCGATCGAAGAGGCGAATGCCGAGCCGCGCTTCGAGCCGTGCAATGGAACGACTGACGCCGGACTGCGACATATCGAGCGTCTCGGCCGCCGCGGCAAAACTGCCGGTGTCGACGATCGCTGTCAACACGCCCATTCCGTTCAGCACCCGTTCATCGAACGCCATTCGTTTATTCCCTGTTGTCGCCGCGCTGGTCGCCATGCTATCGCGAATCGCGCTGAACGACGAATGCGCAAATAAAGCGCAAAAGGCGTGGAATAACACCTGCATGCGCGTGTTCGCGCAGATAACAAACACGTCTTGCCGCAGAGGAGACATCTCTCATGCAGTCCCGCTTACCTTACTGCGTACGTGCGGCGATCGCGCTGGCGTTCTGCAATGGGCTGATGATATCGCCCGCGTTCGCCGGCGATGCCGGACCTACCCCCACGATTCACACGGACGAGTCGTCGTTCATTGCCGAGAACGACGACGCGATGACGAAAATGATGAACGACATGTCGATCAAACCGACCGGCAACGTCGACGAGGATTTCGTCGCGATGATGATCCCGCACCATCAGGGCGCGATCGACATGGCGCAGGCCGAACTGCGCCACGGGCACAACGAGCAGTTGCGCCGCATCGCACAGGAAATCGTGGTCGAGCAGCAGCAGGAGATTGTCGCGATGCGTGTCGCGCTAAACCAGCCGCTGCCGCCTTCCCTGCCTGCACCCGACCAGCAGGGCGCGCCGCATTCCTCTGCGCCATCCGCGCATCCGATGTCAGACCACAGCATGAGCTCGATGGGCAACATGCATGGCGCCACATCGATGAACCCTTCCATGACCACGCCAACGGAACCGTGATGAAACCTGTGTCCTTCCTCTCCACGATGTTGACCGCCGCCGCGGTGGCCACTGCGCAGTTCGCATGGGCCGGCCAGGCGCCCGGCGCGCTCGCCGACGCCGACGTGCCTGTCAGTCATCACGACCGCGTCTACGCGGCCGAGCAGTTCTCGAATACGGTTTCGGTGACCGACCCGGTCGACAACAAACTGATTGGCGTGATTCGTCTGGGCGATCCGTCGCCGGGCAATTTCAGTCCGCTCTATAAAGGCCAGGTGCTGGTGCATGGCATGGGTTTTTCGCCGGACCATCGCACGCTCGCCGTGGTGTCGATCGGTTCAAACTCGGTGACGTTCATCGACACGCAGACGAATGCCGTGAAGCACACGACGTATGTCGGCCGCTCGCCGCATGAAGCGTTTTTCACGCCGGATGGCAGCGAAGTCTGGGTGACCGTGCGCGGCGAAAACTACGTGTCGGTGCTCGATGCGAACACGTATGAGGAAAAGACCCGCATCATCGTGCCCGCAGGCCCAGGCATGCAGATCTTCTCGCCGGATGGCAAATACGGCTACGTGTGTTCGTCGTTCAATCCCGAAGTCGATGTGATCTCGGTGGCCGGTCATCAGATCGTCGGCAAGGTGCAGCAGGCGAGCCCGTTCTGCCCGAACATCGCCGCGACGCCGGATGGCAAGCAGGTCTGGTTCACGCTCAAGGATGTGGGCAGGACGCAGGTATTCGATGCGCGTCCGCCGTTCGCGCTGCTGAAGACGATCGATACCGGTCCGATCACGAATCACGTGAACTTTGCGCACAATGCGAAAGGCACGTTTGCGTACGTGACGGTCGGCGGCCTGAACGTGGTGAAGGTATTCCGCACCGACGACTATTCGCAGGTTGCAACGATTCCGGTTGGGAATCTGCCGCACGGCGTGTGGCCTTCGGGTGACGGCAGCCGCATTTATGTGGGCCTCGAAAACGCCGATGCGCTGACGGCGATCGATACGCGCACCAACAAGGTCGTCGCGACGGTGCCGGTCGGACAGGCGCCGCAGGCCATTGCCTATGTGCCGAACGCGGTCCCCGAAGGCGACGGCACGCAGAACACGCAACCGCTGGGCGTAGCGGGGCAGGCCGGGCATCTGACACTCGTGTCGGTGGGCACATCAGGCGCAGGCACGACTGCCGGTGCCACGGCGCCGACCAGTGTTGCGCTCTTCGATCAGGGTCTGCTGCAGGTATTGCAGGCGTCGGCAACCGGGTTGCAGCCGAAGCAGCCGTATGTTCTCGGGCTGGCCGACGCGCCGGATGGCAGCGGCACCATCGAGCCCCTCGCGTCGTTCATGACGAACCCGGCGGGTTCGGCGATCGTCAACGCGATCGGACAGATCCGTCAGGTGGTGACGACGAACGGCGCAACGACCAGCGACCGCCGCCGTTATCTGGTGATTGCGCCTTCGGTGGGCGGCAAGCCGGGTGCAGCGGTTCAGGTGCAGTCGCTGTAACGCGGTGAGGCAGGAAAAGCGGGTAAAGGTCCCGCTTTTCCTGCACATCACACCTTCATGACGCGCCTTGCCGGCGCGCACCGCCGCCGACGCTGTGACCCGCGTCGTGTGCCATGCGCATATAGCCGATCACGGAAAGGAGCGTCACGATACCGGCGAACAGGAACGCGAGGCGGAAGTCGTCGAGCGTAAATGCGCGCCCGCTTTCTTCGCCATTGAGCAGTGCACCGAGACGCAGCGACACCGCTCCAAACGCAATGCCAAGACCGATGGTCATCTGCGCGGCTGCGCTCCACAGCGTGCTCGCGGCATTCATCTGCGGCTGCGGGACGTCGGCGTAGGCGAGCGTCGCGAGCAGCGAAAACTGCATTGAACGCCCGACGCCATAGACGATCACGACAAACAACACCAGCGCAAGCGGCGTCGCGGGCGTTAGCAGACCGATCAGGATGATGAAAAGACCCGCCATCGCAACATCGACAATCGACACATAGCGAAAGCCGAAGCGTCGCAGGATGCGCGTGGTCAGCGCTTTCATGCCGAGATTGCCAAGCGCGCTCGCGAGCAGCAGCAAGCCCGATTTGAACGCGGAAAGCCCGAAGCCGATCTGGAACAGCAGCGGCATCAGATACGGCACCGCGCCGATGCCGATCCGCGTGAGCGAACCTGTCACGATCGTCACGGAAAACGTCGGAATCTTGAGCGTCGAGACGTCGATGAGCGGATGCGGATGATTGCGCGCGTGCCGGAACGCGATCCATCCCAGCACGAATCCCGCGACGACGAGACCCGCAGCGTGCCACGCATTGCTGTCGGGCTGGCTCGCGAGTTCGGCGCCGAACAGGATTGCGGTCAGCGACGCGCCGCTCAGCATGAGACCGACGACATCCAGCGGCCGTCGTTCGCCGCCACGCAGATTCGGCACGAGCGCGACGACGGCAACCAGCACGGCAAGCCCGACCGGCACGTTGAGCAGAAAGATCCAGCGCCACGACGCATAAGTTGTGATGAAGCCGCCGATCGGCGGCCCGACCACGGGCGCGGCGATCGCGGGCCATGTGATCGTCGAGATCGCCTGCATGAGGCGGCTTTTGTCGGTACTGCGCACGACGATCAGCCGGCCGACCGGCACCATCATCGCGCCGCCCATGCCCTGTAACACGCGTGCCGCGGTGAACTGCACCTCGTTTTGCGAGATGCCGCACAGCACCGAAGCCAGCGTGAACACGACAATCGCACTGAAGAACACGGTACGGGACCCGCACCGGTCCGCGACCCAGCCGCTCGCCGGAATGAAGATCGCGAGCGCGAGCATGTAGGCCGTCATGCCAAGACTCAGGCTGTTCGGCCCGACGCCGAACGAGTGCGCCATCTGCGGCAGCGCCGTGGCGATCACTGTCGTGTCGAGGTACTCCATGAAGAAGGTCGCCGCAACGATGTAAGGCAACAGGCCGATGTGCGGTACCGGTGAGGCGGGTGGGGTCGTGTGGGTCGTCATGTCGTGCAGCGTGTTTTTATTTGCCGTCGGCGGCGTACTGTTTGTCGAGCTGGTCGTAGAGCGGTTTGTTGACGAGCCGCTGGCGCTCGCCGAACGGCACGACAAGCGCAGGGTCTTCGTCCAGGCGGCCGTTTTCCTTGAGCGTGCCGAGCGCCCGCTGCATGCCGAGCACGGCACCCTGAAGTGCGGCGTTCGCATACAGCACGATGCCGTAGCCGAGCTTCGCGAGCACGTCGCGCGACTGCACCGGTGTCTTGCCGCCGATCACGATGTTGATGAGCTGCGGCGTGTTTGCGAAGAGGCCCGGCAGGCGCTCGATGTCCGCGAGCGATTCGGTGGCTTCGATAAAGAGAATATCCGCGCCGGCTTCGATAAAACGGTGACCGCGCTCGATCGCCGCTTCGATGCCTTCCACGGCGGCCGCGTCCGTGCGGGCGATGATCTGCAGGTTGCCGTCCTCGCGCGCGTCGACGGCGGCGCGGATCTTGCCGGTCATCTCGCCCGCAGCGATCACTTCCTTGCCGGAGAAGTGGCCGCATTTCTTCGGCGTTACCTGGTCTTCGAACTGGATCGCGTCGGCACCGCTGCGCTCCAGTGTGCGCACGGTGTGCCGCACGTTCAGCGCATTGCCGAAACCGGTATCGGCATCGACGATCAGCGGCAATTCCACAGCATCGCGCACCCGCGCGGTGTGTTCGGCGATTTCGTTCAGGCCGACAAAGCCCAGATCGGGCAGGCCGAGCGACATGTTCGTAACGCCTGCGCCCGTGAGATAGAGCGCCTCGAAACCGGCGTCCTCGATGATGCGTGCGCTCATCGCATTGAACGCGCCGGGTACCAGAAGGCCCCGGCGTTCATTCACGCTGCGTCGGAACGCAGCGCGGCGGCTGACAGATGATGTTGGCATGATCGTGAGTCCGGTTGAAGTTCGATGATCCAGGCGTCGCCGCAGAATCTGTGCCAGTCGGCCGCAATCCGGGTGCCTGCAATGTTCCACGGGATTATGAACCACCTGCCCGATGCCTGTGTTCAACCGCGCAGGCCCCGCGACTTCCATGCGACATGAATGGCTCGCGCACGTACGAATGTTGGGAACGTTGACTTCGGGTTTACCGATCGGACCGCTACACCCGATAATGCTTCGTCATTGAACGCGATCATGCCGGCGCGGCGTTCCAGCCGGTCGCAGCCTGCGTTCTGCCCATGCCGGGCTCCCTGTCGTGCCTTCACCTGACTCTCGCTCCGTGCTGAAGAACTCACGTTTTTTCGATCTGTTGCGCATCCCCGGCTTCAAGCCGCTTGCGGGCGCAACCTTGATGCTCGGCGTGGCGATGTCGTTTACCGCCCCGTATCTTTCGCTCTTCGGTATCGAACGTGCAGGCATGACGCCGTTTCGCCTCGGCTTGTTCATGACGCTGATCGCGGCAAGCGGCGTGCTGGCGAGCACGCTCGCGGGCCGCTGGAGCGATGCAAGCGGGCGTCACCGGCCGCTCCTGCTCGCCTCGCTCGGCGCGGCGACGCTCGGTTACCTGTGTCTGTGCGTTGTGCGCGACTACCGGCTGCTGCTGGTGGTGGGCGTTCTTTTTATCGGCGCGGGCAGCTCGGCGATTTCGCTGGTGTTCTCGTTCAGCCGCGCCGCGCTGCCCGTCGCCGACGACGCCGGGCGCGCGTTCGCGAGCGCCTCGTTACGCACGATCCTGTCGGCCGCGTGGGTGTTCGGGCCGGCCGTGGGCGCGCTCGTGCTCGCGGGGACCGGCTTCTACGGGCTCTTCCTCTTCGCCGCCGCGAGCTTCGCGGCGTGTGCCGCAATCGTCTCGCGCACGAAAGAGCCGTCCGGGCACCTCGGCGATCATACGGTCGCAGATACGGCCTCTGAGCCTGCTTCGTCGATCACCGTGCCGCCGCTGAAAGCGCCTGGCGACGACGCCCACGAAGCCGGTATTGCCGCGGCCTCGGCAAACGACATCTGGCGCGCGGTCGTCGCACTGACGCTGATCGGGCTTGCCGCGAACGCGACGATGATCGTGCTGCCGCTTTACATCGTGCACGGGTTGAATGGATCGCGGCTCGACGTGTCGATCATGCTCGGGCTCGGCGCGTTGAGCGAAATCCCGATGATGCTCGCGCTCGGCGCACGCTCGTCCACGTTGCACAAGCCGACCTGGCTCGCCGCATGCGCGGCCGTGCACGCGGTGTATTTCGTCGCGATGGCGCTTGCGGGCAACGTGGACGTGCTGATCCCGATGCAGCTCCTGAACGCGTTTGTGGTCGCCGTCACGTCGTGCCTCGGCATGACCTACGTGCAGGATCTGATGCCGGCATCGCCCGGCAAGGCGACCGCGCTGTTCTTCAATGCGGCGCGGCTCGGGTCGATTTTGTCGGGTGTTTTGTCGGGCGTGCTCGTCGGAACGTTCGGTTATCGCGGCACGTTTGTGTTTTGCGGCCTGCTGGCGCTCGGTGCGCTCGTGCTGTTCGCAGTGCCGGGCTATCGGTATCCGCAGATGGCGCGCGCGATTCGCGGTTATGTCGAACGAAAGCTCATTGCGCGGCGCGCGCCAGAACAATAATGGCGTAAAAAGGGCGGCGCGCCGCGCGTTGCTTTACAATTGGCAACAGTGGGTCATCCGGTCCCGCAATGCCGACCGGATTTTTTTCTGACACGCTGACTGGCCCACTCTCATTTCCGGAAATTCCGGAACCCGGTTTCGCCGGAAATGCCGCGTGAATCTCATTCACCGGGGCCGCGTCAACACCAATAAAAGGCTTCGCTGGCAATTGCGGGGCCTTTGTCTATTCAGCGCACGCCTTTCCCGCAAGGGGAGCGGTGCATCATGATGGAGCGGGAGGAACAGCGGATGTTCGACGCCGACGGAGAAGCGCGCGATCGATTGATCGTGTGGATACGCCGCCGCATGGAAGAGTACGGCATCACAATGACGGACCTCGCAGCGGCCATTGAAGCCGACGCAGCCGCATTAAAGGCGCCGATGTATCGGGATGCGTACGGAAATACCTGGGACGGTGAAGGCGACAGGCCGGAATGGCTGACACGTGCCATTCACGCCGGACAGAATATCGATCATTTCCGGTGCTGATTTAAACGCGCCGTCATTGCGCGATTATCGGAGACACAAAATGGCAACGGTCGCGCCTTCGCACGCTTTCAGTGCTGAAGAATGGGCTACCCGCTGCGAGCTTGCAGCGCTTTATCGCCTGATTGCCCATTTCCGGATGACGGACCTTATCGACACGCATATCACCGCGCGTGTACCGGGCCCAGGGCATCACTTTTTGATTAACCGCTACGGCGTGCTGTTCGACGAAATGCGCGCATCCGATCTCGTGAAAATCGATAGCGCGGGCCGCGTCGTCGATGCGGAGAGCGCCGCGCGCGATCCCGCGTCATATCGCGTGAACGCCGCTGGTTTCACGATTCACTCCGCCGTGCATGCCGCGCGGCCCGATCTGCATTTCGTGATTCATACACACACCGCGGCGGGTTCGGCTGTATCTGCCCAAAAGCAGGGCTTGTTGCCGATCAGCCAGCACGCGCTCAAGTTTTACGGCTGTCTCGCGTATCACGACTATGAAGGCATCGCGCTGGATCTGGGCGAGCGCGAAAGACTCGTGGCCGATCTCGGTTCGTGCAACGCGATGATCCTGAGAAATCATGGATTGCTGGTGGGCGGACGGTCCGCCGCGCTGGCGTTCCAGGAAATTCATTTCCTCGAACGCGCATGTCAGATTCAGGTCCAGGCGCTTGCTGGCGGCGCGGAACTGAGTTTTCCGTCCGAAGCGGTTTGCCGGCTCACCGCCGACCAGTTTCAACGCGATGATTCCGACGGCATCGCCGAACTTGCCTGGCAGGCGGCGTTGAGGCTCGTCGATCAGGGCGCGGTGGATTACCAGAGCTAGGTTTTCCCCTTTGCCTCGCGCCGCGAAGACCCAAAAAAAATGCCCGCTCGCGGCGGGCAAAAGGTTACGTTGGAGTTTCGCGAAGTTTTCGCACGGGCATTCTGAAGTGCGAGTGTGAAACTTTCGTGAAGACGCTTGCGGTCTGTTCTTGCTGGTCCCTCGCCGCTACATGCGTTACAGGTCGAAGAAAACCGTCTCGTTCTCGCCCTGCATGTGGATGTCGAAACGGTACACGGCGTTTCCCGCACCGGTTTCCCGCCGTGCGATCAACGTATGCCGGCGCTCAGCCGGGACGGACGCCAGCACTGTGTCCTTGCTGTTTGCTTCCGCTTCGTCCTCGAAGTAGAGGCGCGTGAACGTGTGCAGCAGCATGCCGCGCATCAGCACGATCACGTTCACGTGCGGCGCGTCATCGCCGGCCGCCGCGGCCGGCTTCACCGTCTGCACGATAAAACGCTTTTCGGGGTCCGTTCCTGTACCCACGCGTGCAAAGCCCCGAAAGCCCGTGCGCCCGATATCGGCGTGCGACTTCGGGTAGTTGCCGGCCGCATCCAGTTGCGACATTTCCACCATCGCGTCGCCGATCACCTTGCCGTCGCCGTCGAATACCTGGCCCACGATCGTGATGTGTTCGCCGGGCGTTTCGTGGTCGACGAGCACTGTCGTGAAAAGGCTCTTCAGATCGAAGTTGTATTGCTCGGGGCACAGTCCGTAAGCGAAGTACGGGCCGACTGTTTGTGAAGGCGTCTGTTTGAGAGTCATGATCAACGCTCCATCGGTGTTTCGTTGCGGCCGCGCAGCACGATGTCGAACTCGTAGCCAAGCGCAAAGCCCTCTTCAGTCACATCCAGCGAGAAGCGCGAAATCAGCCGCTCGCGCGCCTGCTCCGGCGTGCCCTGGAAGATCGGGTCGAACGCAAGCAGCGGGTCGCCGGGGAAATACATCTGCGTGACGAGACGCGAACCGAAGTGGTCGCCAAAGAGCGAGAAGTGAATGTGATTCGGACGCCACGCGTTCGGATGGTTGCCCCACGGATACGCGCCCGGCTTGATCGTCATGAAGCGATAGCGGCCGTCGTTGTCCGTCAGGCAGCGCCCTGCGCCAAGGAAGTTCGGGTCGAGCGGCGCGTCGTGCTGATCGGTCTTGTGCACATAGCGGCCTGCGGCGTTCGCCTGCCACACTTCGACGAGCGTATTGCGCACCGGGCGGCCGCCTTCGTCGAGCACGCGGCCCGTTACGATGATGCGCTCGCCTACCGGCGCACCGTTTTTTGCTGCATTGCGGGTGAGGTCGTTGTCGAGCGCGCCCAGGTCTTCGGCGCCATAGACAGGCACATGCTGGTCGCGAAGCCGTTCCTTTAACGGAATCAGCGGACGGGTCGGCCCGCGCTTCACGGAAGATCCATAACCGGGGTAAACGTACGCCGGGTGGGACGCGAAGTCGCGCGGCGCCAGAAGGAGGGAATCGTCCATCGGGTGTCTCCTGATGTTGATTTGATGGCTGGGGATGACGCGACTTTATCGAACCTGAGCGGTTATGCAAAATGACGTTTTCTTGAGTTTCGTATAACCTGACGTTATGCAACGCAGTCTCGCGGACAGCCGCGTCAAATTCCGTCATTTGCAGTGCTTTCTTGCCGTCGCGCAGTTTGGCGGCGTGCAGAAGGCCGCGGAGAGCCTGTCGATTACGCAGCCGGCCGTCTCGAAGACGGTTGCCGAGCTGGAGTCGATCCTTGGCGTGCGGCTTTTCGAGCGCGGCCGGCATGGCGCCGTGCCCACGCGCGAAGGGCAGCTTTTCATGCCCCATGCGAGCGCCTGCGTAAGCGCGCTGCGCCAGGGCGTCGATCTGCTGGCGCGGGAGGCAGGCGCGGCGCCCGCCACCCTCGACGTTGGCATTCTTCCGACCGTCGCAAACGCGCTCGTGCCGCCGGTCCTGAAGCTTTTCGCAACGCAATGGCCGCAGGTCGTGGTGCGGCTCATGACGGCTTCGAACACGGAATTGCTCGCGAGGCTGAAGGCGGGTGCGATCGAGTGCGCGATCGGGCGCCTCGCCGATCCGGAGCGAATGGTCGGGCTGAGCTTCGAGCAACTCTATCGTGAGCCGCTGGTTGCGGTCGTGCGGGCCGGGCATCCGCTCGCGACGCGCACAGCGCCGCCCGCTGCGCTTCTCGATGGCTTTCCGGTTGTGTTGCCGCAGTACGGCACGCTGATCCGCCAGTCGGCGGAAAGCCTGCTCGCGGCGTGGGGCGTGCCGCCGCTAAAATCGTTTGTGGAGATGCTCTCGGTATCGGTCGGACGCGCGTTGACGCTCGAGAACGACGCGGTCTGGTTCGTGCCCGTCAGCGCGGTCGAATACGATCTGTCGCGCGGTGAGCTGGTGCGCCTTGCGCTACCGTTCGCGGGAACGGAAGAGCCCGTCGGGCTGATCCTGCGCACCGATACGCAGCCTTCGCCCGTTGCGCGCGCCCTGATCGACGCCGTGCGCGCCGTCACGCGGCAGCGCATCGCGCCCGTCGCCGGGAAGCCGCGGGCGCGCAAACACCGCGGCCCGGCGCGCTGATTGCTACGGGTTGCTGTCGGTCGCCATTGCAGCACGGCGGTCGCCAGTCTGGACGAGTGTGAACCGTCCGGTACAAAATGCGGGTTGCGGGAGATCACGCGGACGGTGTACAAACACGGTTCAAAAGGCGCCGGGTGTGATGGGTTACCGGCGCGCACGGGAGTCAGGCGTTACCGCAACAGTCAAGGAGAGAGTCATGCCCAGCGATCTGCCCAGTCCGACCGCTGCCCTCAGTGCCATCGCCGACGTCGAACACAATCCGCTCGGCACAGCGGGCCTCGAGTTCGTGGAGTTCGCCGCGCGCGATCCGCTGGCGCTTGGCCGCACGTTCACGCAGCTCGGCTTCAAGGCGATTGCGCGGCACGTCAGCAAGGACGTCACGTTGTTCCGGCAGGGCGAGATGAATTTCCTGCTGAACGCCGAGCCGGATTCGTTCGCCTCGCGCTATGCAGAGGAATACGGCACGGGCGTGTGCGCGATCGGCATTCGCGTGGCGAACGCGCAGCAGGCGTTCGATCGCGCGATCGAGTTTGGGGCGTGGGAATTTGAAGGCGAGAACGTCGGCAGAAACGAGTTGTGGATACCCGCCATTCAGGGCATCGGCGATTCACACATCTATTTCATCGACCGCTGGCGCGGACGCGGTGGCCAGCAGGGCGGCCTCGGCGACATCTCGATCTACGACATCGACTTTCGTCCGGTGGACATCGACACCGCGCGAGCCGATCTGAGCCACGCGGGAAACGGGCTCATCGCCGTCGATCATCTGACGCAGACAGTCGGCGCGGGCCGTATGCAGGAATGGCTCGACTTCTATCGTGGGCTGCTGAATTTCCGCGAGATTCACGAGTTGCACGCGAACTGGCATGTGTCGGCGGATTCGCGTGTGATGGTGTCGCCGTGCGGCGCGATCCGCATTCCGCTTTACGAGGAAGGCACGCCGCGCACGAACCTGATGCACGACTATCTGCCCGATCATCCGGGCGAAGGCGTGCAGCACATCGCGCTCGCGACGGAGGATATTTTCGGCTGCGTCGACGCGCTGATCGCGAATGGCCTGTCGTTTGTCGAACCGCCGCCGCGCTACTACGAGCAGATCGACGCGCGGCTGCCTGGCCACGGACTCGATGTCGAGCGGCTGCGGCGCGGCCGCATTCTTGTGGACGGCGAGATTGGCGCCGATGGTGTGCCGCTGCTTTTCTTCCAGACGTTTGTGAAGCGGAACCCCGGCGAGATCTTCTTTGAAATCGTCCAGCGGCGCGGTCATCACGGTTTCGGCGAAGGCAATCTCAAGGCGCTCGCCGAAGCGCGCTAAACGGTCCTATTTCTTTGCCGCCGATTCGATGGGGGGCTGCGGGACGTCCGAGCCCGTCGCCATCCAGAGCACTTCGGCGTCTTCCTCGCTGGTGGACACCGCTGCGTGCCCTGTGCGGCTGTCGAAGTAAAGACTGTCGCCGGCGTTCAGATGCGTCGGTGCGTACAGCTCGGAATAGAGGCACACGCTGCCGCTGATGACATACAGAAACTCTTCGCCTTCGTGACGACCCCAGTCGTCGAACGCGTCGAGCGTGTGCGCTGAGATGCGAATGCGGAAGGGCAGCATTGCCTTGTGCGCGAGATCGGTGGCGAGCAGTTCCATCTGATAGCCGCGATACGCGTGACGTTGCCCCGCATCCTTGCGCGTGAGCGCGCGCCGCCCGCTTGCGCTGACTTTCGGTGTCGAGCCGAACAGTTCGCCCAGATCGATCTTCAGGCCGTTTACGATTTTCTGCAGCACGTCGAACGTCGGCGACATCAGGCCGTTTTCGACTTTGGAGAGGGTCGAGCGTGAAACGCCGCACAGGCGGCTGGCGTTCTCCAGCGTCAGGTCGTGCGCGAGGCGTGCCGCGCGCACGCGCCGTCCGAGATCGGACGTGGGCGATTCGACCGGCTTGAGGGTGTGGGTATCCATTTAACGATGCGAAAAGCGCGCGCTCAGGCGCAATGTGTTTCCGATCATAACATTGCGTGAGCGGCGCGGGCCCGGCTCAGGGTTTGACGCTCCTGCCCCGGAAAGGCCCCTTCTTTTCCCATCGGAAACCGATATTGCCTGACGCCCGCGCACGATCATGTTCCCTGATTAGTCACAGTATCGTCACCGGATCGCGTTATGCCGTTATTGCAGCCGATGACGCTGCTTAAGATTGCGACATGGCTGTCGTTATCCGGACTATGCAATCCAGGGGTCACAACGTATGTCGGTGAGCCGTTCCATTCATCACGCTGCTCCGGTCGTGCGGGCGCTCCACGCGCGCGCGGGCGTGATGATGCTGCCACGGCAGGCCGCCGACGCGCTTTCGCTGCGCTATCACCTTTCTCTCGCGGTGCTCGACGCCGGACACGGTTCGCACCATCACCTCTCGTACGTCACACAGATCCTGATGCTGACGTACGTCCTCGTGGAAGCGGGGTACGGCGAATATCCTTCGGCGGAATTCCTGAGCGCGATGAACGGCGCGAGCGCTGCGTTTGCACGCGGCCAGCAGGCCGGCGAATGGTTTCTTGAACGGGAGACGGCAGACCGTTTCGCCGCGATCCTGATGCTGCATGACCAGCAACTGCTATCGGTGCCGGTCGCCGACATTGCGATCGCGAGCGACAGGGCCGCTGCGATGTCAGGTATGTGACAGCCTGCCAGTAAGGCGATGCGCTTTCCCGTCCTTCGAGGATGCAGGTGATCGATCTTTGACGTGATAATGGCCGTTCACGCGAACGACCCGAAGGGAAAACCATGTCCACGATCGATTTCGAAACGCTGAAGCAACGCTTCCCTGCGGCCGCTGACATTCCGGAGGAGTTTCGCCTCGCGTCGCCGATCCATCAACGCATTTCGCTCGTCGACGGCGAGTTCGTCAATTGGGACGGCGCGTGCAAGACCGTGCTGTCGCCGATTTGCGTGCAGCAGCCGGACGGCTCCGTGCAGCAGGTCGAGATCGGCAGCTACCCGGTGATGGGCGACACCGAAAGCGAAGCCGCGCTGGATGCGGCGGTCAAGGCTTACGATTCGGGCCGCGGCGAATGGCCGACGATGGCCGTCGCGCAGCGCATTGCGTGCATGCAGGATTTCATCAAACGCATGGTGGCGCAGCGTCAGCTGATTGTTAACCTCATCATGTGGGAAATTGGCAAGAGCCTTGCCGATTCACGAAAGGAATTCGACCGCACCGTCGAATACATGGCGGCTACCATCGAGGCGCTCAAGGAGCAGGACAACAGCAATTCGCGCTTCATCATCGCCGAAGGCACGATTGGCCAGATCCGCCGCACGCCGCTTGGCGTCGTGCTGTGCATGGGTCCTTACAACTATCCGCTGAACGAGACGTTCGCCACCCTGATTCCGGCGCTGCTGATGGGCAACACGGTGGTCTTCAAGCCGCCCCAATATGGCACGTTGCTGTTCTATCCACTGCTTGAGGCCTTCCGTGACGCCTTCCCTAAAGGCGTGATCAACACGATCTATGCACCAGGCGCCGTGGTCGTGCCGCACATGCTGGCGACCGGCAAGATCAACGTGCTCGCGCTGATCGGTTCAAGCAAGGTCGCCGACCATCTCAAGAAGCAACATCCGAAATCGCACCGTCTGCGCGCGATCCTGGGTCTTGACGCCAAGAACGCGGCGATCATCCTGCCCGACGCCGATCTCGATCTGACGGTCAAAGAATGTCTGCTAGGCGCGTTGTCGTTCAACGGTCAGCGTTGCACCGCGCTCAAGATGCTGATCGTGCACGAATCGATTGTCGACGCATTCCTTGCACGCTTTACCGAAGCGCTAGGCAAGCTGAAGGTCGGCATGCCATGGGAAACGGGCGTGAACATCACACCGCTGCCGGGCCTGCACAGAACCGCGTATATGACAGACGCCATCGACGATGCCAGGGCGTTGGGCGCGCACGTCGTCAACGATGCGGGCGGCACGTTCTGCCAGACGCTGTTCTATCCGGCGGTCGTTTATCCGGTGAAAGAAGGGATGAAGCTCTATCGCGAGGAGCAGTTCGGCCCGCTCATCCCGGTGACGACGTTTAGCGACATCGAAACCGCACTGGAATATGTGATCACGTCCGATCACGGCCAGCAGGTCAGCATCTTCGGTTCGGATCCGGCGCAGATTGGCGAACTGGTCGATCCGCTCGTGAACCAGGTGTGCCGCGTGAATCTGAACTGTCAGTGCCAGCGCGGGCCCGACGTATTCCCGTTTGCCGGCCGCAAGGATTCGGCGGAAGGCACGCTTTCCGTAACCGACGCGTTGCGCGCGTTCTCGATCCGCTCGATGGTCGCCGCAAAGCAGACCGAGGACAGCAAGGCGTTGCTCGACGCAATCGTGAACGACCATCAGTCGAAGTTCGTGAATACGGGCTTCATCTTCTAGGCCGTTTCGGCGCGTCCCACGATTTGAACGCTACAGCGTGACAACGGAAGTTGTCGCTCCGCAGCGTCACGTCCAGACGGATGCATTCATGCGGATTCGATGCAGGAAAACACCAGGGCCGCTTGAGGCGTGCGTGGGTATACTGGCCCACTGCCCGGCGTTAGAAGCCTTGGGAAGATGAGGATGGCCAGGCACCGTCAGTCGGACTCAACAGGAGGAAGACAGGTATGAAGCACATCGTATCCCGCTATCTGGTTGCCCTTTCAACCGTTGCTGGCTGTTCATTCGCCGGTCTCGCGCACGCGGACGCAGCGCATCCGGTCGTCGCGCTCTTGCCTGGCGTCACCGATCCTTTCTATTTCACGATGCACCGCGGCGCTGAGCGTGCCGCGAAGGAAGAGCACGTCGAGTTGCTGTTCCAGGTGCCCAAGGCATGGAACACCACGGAGCAGGTGCCCATTCTGAAGGCGTATATCGCGAGACACCCGGACGTCCTGCTGGTTTCGCCCGTCGACAAGCAGCAGCTGATCGGACCGTTGAAAGAAGCCGCTGATGCTGGCATCAAGGTGATCACCGTCGATACCTACATCGGCGATGGCCATTACCAGACGGGCAAGGGCGACGCGGATTTCCCGCTCTCCTATATCGCTTCCGACAATCTCGAAGGCGGACGCGTCGCCGCACGCGCGCTCGCGAAAGCGATCGGCGACAAGGGCACCGTGTACTGCGAGAACAACAAGCCTGGCATCTCGAGTACCGATGCGCGCGCCGAAGGCTTCGCGGATGAAATGAAGAAGCACCCGAACATCAAGGTGCTGCAAACGCAATACAACGAGGACGACGCGAACAAGGCTGCATCGCACGTGGCCGCCGTGCTCGCACGCAACCCCGATCTTGCTGGTGTGTTCGGCGCCAACACGTTCTCGGGCAGCGGCGCGGCGCAGGGCGTGAAGGCGGCGGGCAAGCAGGGCGTCGTGAAGGTCGTCGTGTTCGATGCCGTGCCGGGCATCGACGAACAGATCCGCAGCGGCCTCGTCGATATCGCGATTGCGCAGCGTCCGGATGAAATCGGCTACTACGGCGTGAAGTTCGCCGCCGACGTGATCCGCGGCAAGAAGGTGCCGACCATGAAGAGCACGGGCTTTATCGTGCTGGACAAGAACAACGTCGACAAGCCGGAAATGAAGCAGTACATCTATTCGAACTAGCTGAACGGGCCGGACCCGCAGAACGCCTGCGAATCAGGCCATACGCCCCGTGCGTGCGAACGCGCGCACGGGCGCCGCTCCCGCCATCCCGGACCACCGGACAATTCATGGAAAACTCACGTCTCGACCGGCTCGCGCTTATCAGCAGAATCTGGCCCTGGCTCTTCCTGTGCGCGCTGCTGGTGTTCTTCGAAGTCTGGGCGCAGATTTCGGATCATCGCTCGTTCATATTCAACGCGTACAACCTGCAATCGATCGGGCTCGCGGCCAGCGCGCCGCTCCTGCTTGCCATCGGGCAGACGTTCGTCATCATCACGGCGGGCATCGATCTTTCGGTGGGCTTCGTGATGGGGCTTGCAGCCGTATGCGTCGCACAGTTCACGATTCCCGGCGGCAACGCACCGTGGATCGTGCTGCTTTCGATTCCGGCGACGATTCTCGTGTGTCTCGTGCCGGGGCTCGTCAACGGCGTGCTGATCGCGCGGCTTGGCGTGCCGGCATTTATCGGCACGCTCGGCATGTATGGCGTCGCGCGCGGCGTGGGGTTTCTCGCGGCGGGCAGCGGCATGACGGTGCCGGTGAACAATCCCGGTCTCGCGTGGTTCGGTCATGGCTGGACGCCCGTCGTGCTGACCGCCATCCTGCTGCTCATCATGCACTTCGTGCTTTCAAAAACCCGCTTTGGACAGTACACGTACGCCATCGGCGGCAATCCACAGTCGGCGGTTCGCGCGGGTATCAACGTGCGGCGACATCTGTTCGTGATCTACCTGATCGCCGCGGCGTTTGCTGCGATTGGCGGCATCGTCTATACGTCGCGCTTTGCCGCGGGCGCCGCGAACGCCGGCGAACCGATGCTGCTCGATTCGATCGCGGCAGTGGTCATTGGCGGCGCGAGTCTCTTTGGCGGCACGGGCAATGTGATCGGCACGCTGATTGGCGCGCTGATCATCGCGGTGATCGAATTCGGGCTGGTGTTTATCGACGTCAACGCGTTCTGGCAGTTCATCGTGGTGGGCATTGTGATCATCATGTCGGTGCTGATCGACCAGTACAAGGAACGGCTTGGAGGTGCGCAATGAGCACCCCGATACTCGAAGCACGCGACATTTCGATCCGCTTTGGCGGCGTCGAGGCGCTCAGGCGCGTCTCGCTGCATGTGATGCCGGGCGAAGTGCTCGCGCTTGCCGGAGATAACGGCGCGGGCAAATCTACGCTCATCAAGGTGATTTCGGGCGTCTATCATGCCGACGCCGGCCAGCTGCTGTTCAACGGCACGCCGATGCAGTTGCGCGATCCGCAGGACGCACGCGCGCAGGGCATCGAAACGATTTACCAGGACCTCGCGCTCGCCGACAATCTCGATGTCGGCAGCAACATCTTTCTCGGGCGCGAACCGGTGCGCCGGCAGTTCGGCATCCAGGTGATCGACCGCGAACGCATGGCGCAGGTCGCGCGCGAAGTGCTGGAGCGGCTCGACATCGTGATTCCCGAGCGCAAGCTGGGCGGTCCCGTGAAGATGCTGTCGGGCGGCCAGCGTCAGGCGATTGCGATTGGCCGTGCGATCTACTGGAACGCGCATCTGCTGATCATGGACGAGCCCACGGCCGCGCTCGGCGTTCCCGAACAGCGCAAGGTCATGGAGCTGATCGCCGCGCTGAAGGCAGAGGGCGTCGCCGTCATTCTGATCTCGCACAACCTGCACGATATCTTCGCGATTGCCGATCGTATCGTCGTGCTGCGTCGTGGCGAAGTGGCGGGCGAGCGGCTCGTGGCGGGCACGAATGGCGAAGAGATCGTGCGCCTGATGGTCGGCGATACCTATGCCGACCCGCGAGGGTCAACGCATTAGCAAACCCGTGGTAAGGGCTTTTGTTCCACGCGATTTCTGGCCTTAAGCCTTGACGTCCCACGGCTTTTGGTACGATTCAGCCTTTTCAAGCTGATGGCAGGCCCGCGTGGACCGCAAAAACACGTCATTTGTTCGTGACTATTGCCAGGCTCAAATCGCCCGGATCAAGCCGGTTGTAGCAGACCGGCTGCAACGCATGCGTCATCCGACGCTTCGCGGCGTCGCGCTTACGCTCGCCGCGTTTCCGGCGCTCATGCTGCTGTATGTGCTGGTGCTGATTCCGTTCACGCCGGGCATTGGCGACATCCGCAAGGCGAAGGTCGAGCAGCCGGCGCGCGTCTTTTCCGCCGACGGCAAACTGCTCGCCGAGTTTAAGCCGAGCAACCGCGAATGGGTCAAGCTCGCCGATATCTCGCCGCATGTGGTCGACGCGCTGATCGCAACCGAAGACCATCGCTTCTATGAACATCACGGCCTCGACTGGCGGCGCACCGCGTCGGCGGCGCTGCATACGTTCTCGGGCGACCGCCAGGGCGGCTCGACCATCACGCAGCAGCTCGCACGCAACCTGTATCCCGACGAAGTGGGCCGCGCGCCCACGCTCACGCGCAAGCTGAAGGAAGCGATCACCGCGTTCAAGATCGAAGCGGTCTATACCAAGCCCGAAATTCTCGAAACGTACCTGAACACGGTGCCGTTTCTCTACAACGCGTACGGCATCGAGATGGCGGCGCGCACCTACTTCGACAAATCCGCCGACGATCTCGACGTGCTGCAAAGCGCGACGCTCGCCGGCATGCTGAAGGGCAACAGCTACTACAACCCGGTGATCAATCCGGATCGCGCGCTGCAGCGGCGCAATATCGTGCTGGCGCAAATGGTGAAGTACGGACGTCTTTCGCAGGCGTCGTATGCGTCGCTCATCAAACGTCCGCTGCGCGTCGATTTCGAACGCCAGATCGAACCGCCCGGCCCCGCGCCGCACTTCGCGCAGCAGCTGCGCAAATGGCTGATTTCATGGGCCGACCGCAACGACTACAACGTCTACTCCGACGGTCTGGTCGTGCGCACGACGATCGATTCGCGGCTTCAGACCATGGCGACCCAGGCCGTCATGCTGCAGGGCAATTCGCTGCAGGGCATCGCGAATTCGGCATGGGGCGCGCGCGCCGGATGCAGCAACGGGCACGACCTGATGCAGACGTTCGTGCGCGAAACGCCCGACTACCATGCCGCGCGAGATTCGGGACTGAGCGATGAGGACGCGCTCAGGCGCCTCGCGTCCGATCGCCATTTCATGCAGGCGCTGTGCGACAGCAAGACGCGCGTGCAGGCCGATTTTCTTGCGATCGATCCGCGCAACGGGCAGATCCGCGCGTGGGTCGGCAGCCGCGATTTCGGGCAGGACCCGTTCGATCACGTCCAGCAGGCGCGTCGCCAGCCGGGCTCGACGTTCAAGCCGTTTGTATACGGCGCCGCATTCGAAAACGGCGCGACACCCGACGACACGTTCATCGACCAGCCCGTCGAAATCCCGCTCGCGGGCGGCGAGGTCTGGAAACCTTCCGACGACGAAGCGCCCACCGGCCGCCCGATGACGCTGCGCGATGCGCTCACGTATTCGCGCAACCGGATCACCGCGCAACTGATGCAGGAGGTCGGGCCTTCGAAGGTCGCGCGTCTTGCGCGTGCGATGGGCGTGCGCGACAGCCGGCTCGATGTAGTACCGTCGCTTGGCCTCGGCACGAGCCCTGTCACGCTGAAGGAAATGGTCTCCGCTTACGCGACGATCGCGAATCGCGGCGCTTACATCGAGCCGGTGATGGTGACGCGCATCGAGGACCGTAACGGCGAGGTGCTGGCCGATTTCGCGCCGGTTACCGGTAGCCAGGCGTTATCGGTCGACGCGGACCAGACACTGCTCGACGTGATGCGCGACGTCGTCAATCGCGGCACCGGTTCGACGATCCGTTCGCGCTTCGGCATTCGTGGCGATGTCGCGGGCAAGACCGGCACGACGCAGGACAACGCCGACGGCTGGTTCATCCTGATGCATCCGCAACTCGTCGCGGGCGCGTGGGTCGGTTTCAACGACAGCCGCGTGACGCTGCGCAGCGATTACTGGGGGCAGGGCGCGCACAGTGCGTTGCCGGTTGTGGGCGATTTTTACCAGCGCGCGTTGCGCTCGCGTGTGATCGATCCGCAGGCGCGTTTCCCGAAGGAAGAGCCGGGCACGTTCTCCGTGTGGTTGGCGAAGGCGCGCGAATGGGCTGGACAGCTTTTCGCCACGAAGCCGAAACCTGAAGTGGCGGCCGGTACGCGTCACACGCCGCGTCCGCGTCCGGCGGTCACAACGCCGTTGGCGGCGTCTTCGGCTGCAGCAGCGGCTTCGGCGCCTGCCTCTTCGGTGGCTTCCACGCCGCGAGCGCTGCCGCCGCTTCTGCCGCCGGTCGTTGCGAGCGCGCCGCAGGAAACCGGTGGATTTGGCGCCGCCGAGCCCGCTTCTTCGCCGACGCCGACGCCCGATGCGCCGTCCCCAGACACCGGGGAACCGTGAGGTGGGATCGACGCTGTTGCAAGGCATGCGGATTCTGCTCGCCGACGACGCAGTCGAATCACTACAGGCGTGCCAGAACCTGCGCGGTCTGGTGGTGCGCAGGTGCGTGCCGGCACTTGCGATGACCGGCTTCACGCGCCAGCAGGACATCGCGCGCGCGATCCGCGCGGGCTATAACGGACATCTGGCCAAACCCGTTTCGCTGCAGTCGCTGCTTGACCGGATTGCCGACGTGACGGGGCGCCTGCGCTAGCCGCTTCAGGTACGATGTCCGGACGATGAATTCCGTTTCCGCTACGCCTGCCATGCCCGACACGCGCCGCATCGCGCATCTGGACATGGACGCGTTTTACGCGTCCGTCGAGTTATTGCGCTATCCCGAGCTGCGCGGCCAGGCGGTGGTGATCGGTGGGGGCCGCAATGCCGTGCCCGAGACGCTCGAAGACGGCACCCGGCGCTTTCGGAAATTGCGTGACTACGCGGGCCGTGGCGTCGTGACGACGTCGACGTACGAAGCCCGCGCGCTGGGCGTCTTTTCCGCGATGGGGATGATGAAGGCGGCACAGCTGGCGCCCGACGCAATCCTGCTGCCCACCGATTTCGATTCCTACCGTCACTATTCGCGCCTCTTCAAGGCGGCAGTGGCAACGTTTACATCGCAGATCGAAGACCGCGGCATCGACGAAATCTATATCGATCTTACCGACGTGCCGGGTGAGCCGGCCGATATCGGTACGCGCATCAAGGCGGCGGTTCGTGAGGCGACCGGCCTCACGTGTTCGATCTGCATTGCGCCGAACAAACTGCTGGCGAAGATCGGTTCCGAACTCGACAAGCCGGACGGCCTCACGCTGCTGACCATGGACGACGTGCCAAAGCGCATCTGGCCGTTGCCGGCGCGCAAGGTGAACGGCATTGGCCCGAAAGCGAGCGAAAAACTCGCGGCGATCGGTATCGCGACGGTTGGCGATCTGGCGGCGGCTGCGCCCGAATTGCTACAGTCGCACTTCGGCCGGAGCTATTCCGCGTGGCTTGCCGACATCGCGCAGGGCATCGATACGCGGCAGGTGGTGGTGAGTTCCGAGCCGCGCTCGATGAGCCGCGAAACGACGTTCGAGCGCGACCTGCACCCGCGGCGCGACCGGGCCACGCTTTCCGAGGCGTTTACCGGGCTGTGCGTGCGGGTCGCGGACGACCTGCGGCGCAAAGGCTATACTGGAAGAACCGTGGGCATCAAGCTGCGTTACGACGACTTCAAGACCGTCACGCGCGATCTGACCATTGCGCATCCGACGGCGGACGCAACCGAAATTCGCCGCGCTGCAACAGAATGTCTGAAGCGTGTACCGCTCGATCGAAGATTGCGTCTGCTTGGCGTACGCGTATCGGCGTTGTCGCCCGCAGGCAGCGAGCCTGTCGCACCGCTACCGGTTCAGGGCGAGTTGCCGTTCTCGACAGAAAACTACGGCAGTTGATCAATAGCGGGCATCGAACAGGACACACGCGATGGCGAGGCAGGTGATTTACAGCGGCACGCCTTCACAGGTCATCAATATCCCGGCCTTTCTGAAGGGCGGCGTTGTCATGGCGCTGGTGGGCGTGATCGATCTGGTGACGGCAGGCGATTTTCCCTTTCAGTGGCCGCTCGTGCTGGTTCAGGCCGCCGCGATCATGATCGGCGTTGCGATGCCGTTTCTGAAGACAGCGTCGACAGAAATTGTCATCGATACCGAGCGGATTACGTGGACGCAGGGCATTTTCAGCCGGCGTACGTCGAGTCTCGAACTCGCGCGTATCCGCACTGTGTCGGTGGTGTATCCGCGCTGGCAGCGCGCGTTCGGTACCGGTTCGATCGTGCTCGACACCGGCGACGGAAGGCGCCCGATGCGTCGTCTGCCCGGTATCCGCCATGCCGACACACTCAGCAGAAAACTCGAAGCGGCGATCGCTGCTTCGCCCGAGCTCAAGGACGAACACCTGCGCTACGCGTAAGGCCGTTCGAACGCGACAGGCGTGGCGCCCGTCCCGTCCGCGCGCTAGATTTCCCCTTTGACGTGAGCCGGATCGTCGACGCCCTGAACGCCGGGCGGCACCGGCTTTTCGTTGATCCACGCATTCAGCAGCGTCGACGTGACGGCGAGAATCACCGGCCCCATGAAGAGGCCGACGATGCCGAACGCGAACATCCCGCCCAGCACGCCCGAGAGAATCAGCAGCATCGAAAGGTTGACGCCGCGCTTGATCAGCATGGGGCGCAGCACATTGTCGAGCATCGCGATCATGATCGACCAGATGAGCAGCAGGATCGCGACCAGATGCGACGCGTGGAAAAAGAGCCACGCGACGGAACCGAGCAGCGGCAGAAGCGGCCCGATCTGCGCAAGACACAGCATCAGCATGAGGGCGGTCAGGATCCCCGCGCCGGGCACGCCTGCCACCCATAAACCGATACCACCCAGCGCGGACTGCGTAACCGCCGTGACCACGATGCCGAGCGCCACGGCGCGAACCGCGAGGCCCGCGAGCTTGATTGCGCCTTCGCCGCGTTGCGCGGCGACACGGTTCGCAAAGCGCACCATGAATGCCGCTGCCTCTTCGCCATTCATGTAGAGAATGCCGGAAATGATGATCGTGATGAACATGTGAATCACGAACACGCCGACCACAGCGGCATGCCCGAACATCCAGCGCGCGCCGATGCTCACATACGGTTCAATCTTGGCCAGCAGGCCGCCCGGGCCCGCATCCGAAAGTCCCTGCCATTCCGTGCCGATGCGTGCGCCGACGAGCGGAATCTCGCGGATCCAGTCGGGCGGCGGCGGCAATGCGTAATTCGGCAGGCTCTTGATGGCCCCCATGATTTCGCTGGCATGCAACGCAAGCGTGGAGATCGCCTGGTACAAGGGCAGCACGATGACGAAGAGCAGACACAGCAGCATTACGAGCGTGGCGATCCACCGCCGGTTACCGCAGCGTCGCTGGATGGCGAGCATCAGCGGCCACGTGGCGACCACGATCGTCGTCGCCCAGATCAGGCCCGGAATGAACGGACTCAGTACGTAGATACTGCCGACCGTCAGTGCAACCAGAATGACGATCACAAGCAGGATGCGGGCAATATCGATCGGATCGCGTTGGTTCAAGCTACCCTCCAGAACAGGTTAGTGCTGCGCTGCGCCTGTCGCGCGAGCCGTGCGGTGCGTACTCTATCGTAGTAGTGCCGCCGCATGTGTGTCGAAACGTTTTCGTCTGTCAGCCGGGGCCGCCGGTGAACCAGCGGTAATAAGGATTGTCCGGGTCCGCATGCATGACGTTGCTGATATCGCGTTGCCACGCGTCGCGGTCGCCACGTATCGCATCGAGGCCCGCGCCGTAGAACATCTGCAGCGTGCCGCTTTCGAGTTGCATGGCCGTGCGCAGGGCGTCACTGGCGTTGCGCAAGGGCGGCTCGGTGCGCAGCGCGAGCAGATGCGTGAGTGTCTGCGGAAAATCGTCGCGGCGTACCCACGTGGCGTACTCGATGCGCGGGTGGTTGTCGGTCACAGGCTTCGCATCGGCCGCGTAATACTCGAGGCCTGCGCGATCCGTGATCCATGTGCTGAGCAACGCCGCCGGCGAGTTGATGCCGACTTCGCGCAGCGCTGCGGCCACCGGCGGCTGGTTGAAGCGGTCTTGAATGCGCGTCGCGTCGAGTTCCATCGGCTGCATCGAACCGACGAGCATCATCTCGTGCAGTTCGGTTGTCCAGAGCGACGCGTAGGGAAACACCTGCACGAAGCTCTTGATGAGTGCGCGCGTATCGTCTTCATTTTGCGTCGGCAACGGCAGCCATTGCGCGACGATGCCACCGGCCTGAAGACGCGATGCCGCGAGCCTGTAGAAGTTCGTCGAGTACAGGTTGACGACGCCAGCCGCCGAAGGCGGCGGCGGTTCCAGCGTAATCAGGTCATAGTGCTGCGTGCTGCGCAGCAGCTCGCGGCGCCCGTCGCGCAGGCGGATGTCGATGCGCGGGTCGGTGCTCAGGTTGTAGTTGCCCTTGAACTGCGGCACCGCGCGTTTGACAGCGGGAAGCAGTTCCGCGACGACGCGCTGATCGAGACCGGGCCAGGCGAGGAGGGCGCCCCCGGTGATGCCGGTTCCAAGGCCGATCACCATCGCGGAGTGCGGTGTATCGCGATGGATGATGAGCGGCAACAGCGCCTGCAGACGCATGTAGCGCAGCGACGTCATCGCGTCGCCGGAATTCGACACACCCTGAATGTAGAGACGCCGGAACGTATGCTCGCCGGCTGACTGTTCGACGACGGCAACCGTGCCGCCCTCGCTTTCTTCGTAGAGCGAAAGCGTGCCGCCGCGCGCCGCAGTGAGCAGCGATGCGAGGCGGTCCGTTGGCGTGAGCACACCCGTTGCGATCGCGACGAGGGTAAGCACCACCATACTCCAGCGCGTGACGTGCGTTGCGCCCGGTATGCCGCGCGAGCCACGCCATGCTGCGACGACGCCCACGAGCGCGGCGGCAATCGCGAGCGCTGCCAGCGCGCGCACGAGACCGAGCACCGGCACGAGTACGAAGCCTGCAATCACGGTGCCGGCGATGCCGCCCGCCGTATTCAGTGCGACCACAGCGCCGACATCGCGACCCAGGCGCCGCGCGTTCACGCCGAGGCGCAGCGCGAACGGAAACGCGGCGCCGAGCAGCAGCGTCGGGATGAAAACGATGCTCACGCCCGCGAGTGCAAAACGCGCGCACATGGCGGCGAGCAGGCTACCGGTCGATTCGAGCACCACACCTGCCACCATCGACTGCCCTTGCAGCAGCCATCCGCCGAGGCCCGCAATTTCAAGCACCGCGATTACGCCCGCCGAGGCGATCAGGATCGCGAAGACGCCCCACGGATCGCGCGCGCGATCGACGTAACGCGAACCGATGGCGCTCCCCAGTACGAGACCGCACAGGTAGGTGGCGAGGACGATTGCGAACGCAAAACTGCGCGTGCTGATGAACTGCACGATGGTCTGCGACCAGACCACTTCGTAGCCAAGCGCAATGCCGCCCGCCACCGCATACAGCGCAAGCGCGAGCCGCGAACCACGTAGCTGCGCAATGTTTCCGCGCGCGTCTTTATGTTCGGACGAAGGCAAAACAGCGGGTACGGCCGCGTGCCTGCGACGCGCGAGCACAATCGCGCCGGCGCCCGCGATGCCGTTCAGCACGGCGGCGGCCCACGCGCTGCCGTGCACGCCAAGCGAAGGAATGAGCACGAACGGCGTGGCGAGCGTGCCCACGATCGCACCCAGCGTATTGGCCGAATACAGCCGCCCGCCCGCACGGCCGACGTCGCCCTCGCGCGGCGCAAGCGAGCGCATCAACACAGGCAGCGTTCCACCCATCAACACGGCGGGCACGCCCACGAGCGCAAACGGAATGGCCCACGCAACCAGACCGGCGTGGTTCTGCAGAATCGCGAACGGTGCCGCTGCGTGCGCAAGCGCGAACGTGCTGGTCACGGCGACGGACAGCGTGCCGGCTTCCAGCAGCGCATAGAGGCGAAGCGGACGCGTGCTGCGGTCGGCGATCCGCCCGAACAGCCAGCCGCCGAGCGCCAGCCCCGCGAAAAATGCACTGACGCCGGTCGTCACGGCCTGCACTTCGACGCCAACCACAAGCGACAGTTGCTTGATCCACAACACCTGATAGATGAGCGCGGCAGCACCCGAGATGAAGAGCAGCAGCGCGGGCCATGCGACGGGCAGCGTCGGCGTGAAAGATTGCCCGGACGGCGCCTGCGTGTCGTTCGAACCGGGCGTGGCACGTCGTTGCGCGCGTTCCTGTTCGCGCCGTTCTCGACGTGGGGTTTTGGCGCGGCCGGCCAGCGAGGAGGTCATCGGTTTGTCGGTCGGCAAGCGGGAATCCACCTCGAAAAGGGTGATGCTGAAAACGACGGCGCCCACCGCCTGAAGGCCGGTGGGCGCAGCGGACACAGCTACTTTACTTTATTCGAGTCCGCGTTTCCTGAACGACTCGTCGATCTTTTTATCGACCTGGCGACGCACCTGATCCACGCTAAAGCTGGCAGGACGCTGGCTTGGTGGATACGTGACGAACGTCTGCAGGAAAGCCGTTGCCTTCATCGATGCAATCGCCGTCAGATAGGCATTCTTCGTGAGCCAGTCGTTGTACTGGTCGGACGTGACGTCGGCACGTTCGTACGGATCCATGCGCAGGTTGAAGATCTTCGGCAATCGCAGACACACGAATGGATCCTGCCAGATATTCAGGTTGCCCTTTGCGCGCTGCTCGCAGAACACGGCCTTCCACGCGTTGCCGTCCTGATCGAAGCGCATGGCGACGAGTTCACCATCGTCGTTGAAGTAGTAGAACTCGTTGCGTGGATCCTTCGTCGTCTGTCCGGTGATGAACGGTAACTGGTTATAGCCATCCAGGTGGACCTTGAACGACGTACTGCCCGCCTTGGGTGCCCATCCCTTCAGGAGCCGGTCCTTGACGCCTGCATCGCCCGCGGCGGCCACGAGCGTCGGGAACCAGTCGAGCCCGGAAATCATCTGGTTGGAAACTTCACCCGGCTTGACGTGACCTGGCCAGCGCACCATAGCCGGCACGCGGAACGCGCCTTCCCAGTTGGAATCCTTTTCGCTGCGGAACGGTGTCATCGCGGCGTCCGGCCACGTGAACATGTTCGGCCCGTTGTCCGTGGTGTAGACGACGATCGTGTTCTGCGTGATCTTCAGGTCGTCCAGCAGCTTGAGCAGCTTGCCGACGTCCTGGTCGTGTTCCCACATGCCGTCCGCGTATTCGTTGCCGGGCATGCCGCTCTTGCCGCGGAACTCAGGGCGCACGTGCGTGTAGATGTGCATGCGCGTGAAGTTCATCCAGACGAAGAACGGCGTGTTCGAATTCACCTGCTTGCGGATGAAATCGGCGGCGTGCTGCCCGGTTTCATCGTCGATGGTTTCCATCCGCTTGGTATTCAACGGGCCTGTATCGTCGATCTTGCCGTCGGCTGTGGCGTGAATCACGCCGCGCGGCGAGAAGTTCTTCACATACGGGTCGTTCTTGTCCTTCGGCCAGTATGGACGCTCCGGTTCTTCCTCGGCGTTCAGGTGATACAGGTTGCCGTAGAACTCATCGAAGCCGTGGTTGGTCGGCAGGTACTCGTTCTTGTCGCCAAGGTGATTCTTGCCGAACTGGCCGGTCGCGTAGCCGAGCGGCTTGAGCGCCTGGGCAATCGTGATGTCGCCTTTTTGCAGGCCGACCGGCGCACCCGGCAAGCCGACCTTCGACAGGCCGGTGCGCAGCGGCGTCTGCCCCGTGATGAACGATGAGCGTCCCGCTGTGCAACTGTTCTCGGCGTAGTAATCCGTGAACATCATGCCTTCGTTCGCGATGCGGTCGATGTTCGGTGTCCTGTAACCCATCAGGCCATGCGTATAGGCACTGATGTTCGACTGCCCGATGTCATCGCCGAAGATCACGAGAATATTCGGCTTTGAGGTTTTCTGAGCCGCGGGCGCGGGTTTCGGCGCAGGCTGTGCCGGTTTGGCGGTGCCCTGCGTCTGGGTCTGGGCTTCAGAAACGTGGGGCTCGATAACCGCGAAGGCGACGGCGAGTGCGAACAACGACGCCCCGATCGCGTATCGCCCCTTTCCAGAGAACAGTTTCATTGTGTTGCTCCAATGGAGTTACAACAGCTCAAACGGTGCGCCTGGTAAGCGCTTTCTCCTTGATCGCGATGTCTGCGAACAGCCTGATACCCACCGCTTTTCAACCCGCACACGCATGGCCTACTGCTTCGGTGCCGGATAAATCGTTGCCCAGTCGTCTTTCATGCTGACGACCGTCCAGCCATCGGTGACGGCTTCATGCCACGCCTTGTCGAGCTTGCCGACCTTCGACTGACGGTCGTAGGCGAATTCTCGTACCGCGTCATCGTGATGCACGAGGAGCGCGAGATGCGGACCCGCGCCCGATGCCGTGTACTGCAGCATCTGCAGGTCGCCATCGGAATTGCCGAACGCGAGAATCGGCTTGCGCCCGATGTCGCGGTAGATGCCGACCGGTTTGCCCGGACCGTCATCGACAAAATCGAGTTTCGGCCTGCGCACGAGCACGGGCTTGCCGTCACGCATTTCGAACTGCACGAGCTGGCTGGAGCCGATCACCTGCTCGGGCGGAATGCCGTACACCTTTTCTGCCCATGGCCGCATGAATTCGATCGTGCCGCCCGAGACGATGAACGTCTTGAAGCCGTTCGCGCGCAGATACGCAAGGAGTTCCAGCTGCGGCTGATAGACGAGTTCGGTATAGGGACGCCTGAACTTCGGATGCTGCGCCGTGGCGAGCCACTTGCGGATGGTCTCGTCGTATTCGTCGACGGTCATGCCGCTGTTCGCCACGCCGACCAGTTGCATCAGCGCCTTTTGCTGGCTGGCGAGCGCGCCGTAATCTTTCGCGACAAGCGCCTTGTACGCGGGATTGTTCTTCCACTCCGGATGGCTGGGCGCGGCGGCCTTCACCTGATCGAGCAGGAACACGAACTGGAAGTAGACCGGCTGTTCGCTCCACAACGTGCCGTCATTATCGAAAACGGCGATGCGGTCGGCCGGTGCGACGTACGTGGGCGAGCCTTCACGCGTGACGTCGTTGACGAACTTCACGATGTTCTGTTTTGCCACGCCGTCGCGCCACGAAGGCAACGCCGTGGCGGCATTCGCCGCGCTCGCGGCACCTGGCGCCGCCGCGCCTGTCGAGGCGCCCTGACCCGCGCAACCTGCGAGTGCAAAGACCAGCAGCGCAACGCCCGCTACGCTCCACGCACGACACGTTCCGCTCCGACGAAAAGGCAACTGCATCCGGACTCCCGTTGATGTTGTGTATCCGAAACGCGAATGCGATCTACTGCCAGGGGAGAGGCGCCTAACCTCCCGGTGTCGCGGCCTGGCCGGCTACCTGTTGCCGCTTGTGCAACTCGGTCCATTTGTCTTCGTCCATCACGAGCCGGAAGCCGAGATGCGACATGCTGTTGTAAGGGTCCGTGCCGCGCCGTGCGCTCGGGCGATAGCTGAGGCAGTACGCTTCGTTGCAGAGGAACGAGCCGCCGCGCGTGACGCGTTTGGGCGCGTTCACGGGCACGCCGGGGTCTGCCGGGTCCCACGAATCGGTCGGGCCTTGCGGATTGTCGATCACGCCACCCGTCGATGCTTCGCGACGGAACTGGTCCGCGCGATACCAGTCGGCGACCCATTGCCATGCGTTGCCGGTCATGTCAGAAAGGCCGTAGCCGTTCGCCGGAAAGCTGCCCACCGGGCTTGTGCCAAGCGCGCCACCGGCTTTCGGGTTGACGACGGGGAATGCCTGCGGCTGCTGGCCCTGCCAGACGTTCGCCATCTGCTTGCCCTCCGGCGAGAACTGGTTGCCCCATGCATAGGTTGCCTGTTCGAGCCCGCCGCGCGCGGCGAATTCCCATTCGGCTTCGGTCGGCAGGCGCTTGCCGGCCCACTTGGCGTATGCCTCGGCGTCTTCGTAGGAGACCTGCACGACAGGGTGATCGTCCTTGCCTTCGATCGTGCTGTCCGGTCCCGTCGGGTGACGCCAGTTCGCGCCCGGCACGTAACGCCACCAGCGCGAATAGTCTTCGAGCGGCACCGGCTGGTTCGTGCCCACAAACACCATTGCGCCCGCCACCAGCGCGCTGTCCGGCGGACGCGGCGTATCAGGCGGCAACTGGGGCTTGAGCGTCTCCCAGTCGGGCTTTCTTTCGGCGGTCGTGACGTAATGCGTCGCTTCGACGAACTTGCGGAATTCGGCGTTCGTGACGTGATGGCGATCCATCCAGAACGCATGGACGCGCACGCTGTGCGCAGGGCGTTCGTTGGCCTGCGCCATCTTGTAATCGCTGCCCATCAGGAACTGGCCGCCGGGAATGAGCGCCATGCCGGCGGGCCCGTTCGTACCGTCGCCGTATACGACCTGTGGATGCGGCTGCGCGTGCGACGACAGTTTCCACACGATGCCCGCACCGACGGCCGCCGGCAGTAGCACGAGCGCCGCGCCCCACAGGATCAGCTTGCGCAATCGCGTCAAACCCGGCGAAGGGCTCGCGCCGGAAGGACGTTGCGATGGAGGGGATACACTGGGGTGGAGGCTCGCCGTGCCGCCCGCGCCTGCCGCTAACCGCTTTCTTCCGCTCATGGCTCTGGTCCCGTACGCCGGTGAGCGTGCCGCAGGGCATCTGTTGCCTCGCGTTGCACCCGCACCCGCTTAAACCTTCGGCGCTTCGCCGGGGCAGCGGCCCGCGAGCCGTACCCGGCGAAACAGATTCGTCAACGCATGGGTGCCGCTTCGACCGCTGGCTACCCTGAACTGTCTGCCTGTTTCAGAACGATGCACGCATGAATACGAAATGACACGTGCATGTGAAGCGGTTGAAATCCCTGAATTCGCGTTTCAATTCAATGCGAATTGACAGCTGGATTTCGTGTTTGATAGCTATTGCCGGAAACAGGCTAACAATTTTCCGATGACATTTCACGCTTTTTTTAATGCACGAGTGCTTTGACGAATTGCTCCAGCTACTTTAACGTCACTGGCATCAGGCTTTTAGTGGTACGACCTCGCGCTATTTAAAATGCAATAATCAGGGGAATAGACAACCATGCGTGAAACTATTCTGCGCTTCGAGGCGGGCGTCAACGAAGCGGTGGTCGGACAGGAAGCGGTGGTCAGGCAGATTCTGATCGCGCTGCTCGCGGACGGCCATGTGCTGCTCGAAAGCCTGCCCGGACTTGCCAAGACGCGCACCGTGAAGGCCATCGCGGCGCGGCTTGCGGCGGTGATGCGGCGCATCCAGTTCACGCCCGACCTGTTGCCGTCCGACATTACGGGCGGTGAAACGCTTTTGCAGTCCGGCACTGAGCGAACCCTCACGTTTCAGCCGGGACCGATTTTCGGCAATCTGATTCTCGCCGACGAAATCAACCGCGCGCCGGCCAAAGTACAGTCGGCCCTGCTCGAAGCGATGGAAGAGCGCCAGATATCCGTGGCTGGAAAGACACACACGATGCCTGACCTTTTTCTGGTAATGGCGACGCAGAATCCGATCGAACAGGAAGGCACCTATCCATTACCGGAAGCGCAAATGGACCGTTTTCTTTTCAAGGTATTGATTACGTACCCGTCTCCAGAAAGTGAACGGGAAATGCTGCAGTTATTACGCCGCGAAAGCAGCGATGTGAAAGCCGTCGTGGATACGCTTTCGCAGGAGATTATATTTTCCGCGCGGCGGGCTGTCGGCCAGATTACGGTGGCGCCCGCCATCGACGAATATATCGTGTCGCTCGTGAACGCCACCCGGCACGCGGGCACGCTCGACCCCGGCATCGGCAAATGGATCGACATCGGCGCGAGCCCGCGCGGGGCGATTGCACTCGACCGCGCGAGCCGCGTGCACGCATGGCTGGAAGACCGCACGTTCGTGACGCCCGACGACGTGCGTGCGGTCGTGCATCCGGTGTTGCGTCACCGGCTGATCCTGTCGTACGACGCGAACGCGGAAAACATCGACGCCGACACGGTGATCGACCGGCTGGTCGAAAAGGTCGCCGTGCCCGCGTGAGCCTGTGTGATACGCCTGACGAAGTCGACACACTAACAAGGGGAAGGCCGTGGCAACGCAGTCCGGACCGGCAATCGGCAGTGTGTACGTTGACGCCGCGCATCTCGCGAAGCTGGAGTTTCGCGCGCGCGGCCTGAGCTTCGTCGCGCCTGCGCCGGTGTCGAGCATTCTGTCGGGCAATCACGCGTCGCGTCTGCGCGGACGCGGGCTGAATTTCGAAGAGATCCGCGGCTATCTGCCCGGCGACGATATCCGTCACATCGACTGGAAAGTCTCGCTGCGCACGGGCAAGCCGCAGATCCGCGCGTACACCGAAGAGCGCGACCGGCCGCTGCTCGTCGTCGTCGATCAGCGCATGAGCATGTTTTTCGGCTCGACGCGCGCGTTCAAATCGGTGGTCGCAGCGGAAGCGGCGGCGCTCGCCGTGTGGATGGGATTTGCCGCGGGCGATCGCGTCGGCGGCGTGATTTTCAACGACAGCGCCGTTGTGCCCGTGCGGCCGTTGCGCAGCCGCGCGCGCATCAAAACGCTCTTTGGCACGATCGCCCGCATGAATTCCGCGCTGCACGCGGACAGCACGGCGCGGACCCGTTACAGCCAGCTCGACGACGCGCTCGAAGGCGTGCTGCAGCTCGCCGGGCACGACTATCTGGTCTGCATCATGAGCGATTTTGCCGGCGCGGGCGACCGGACGCGCCAGCTGCTGCGGCAACTCGCCCGGCACAACGACGTGATCGCGGCGATGGTGTTCGATCCGCTGTGGCAGCGCATGCCCGAGCATCGCGCGCTGGTGGTGAGCGAAGGGCAGTTGCAGGTGGAACTGCGCATCCAGAACGAGCGCGTGCGCGCGCCGCTCACGAGCCTCTTTAGCGGACGCACGGCTGAAGTCGCGGAACTGCTGCGTTCGAGCGGCGTGCCGCTCATGGCGCTTTCGACGGACGAGCCCACGGTCGAGCAGGTGCGGCGTCTCTTCGGCCAGCGCGCAAGGCCGTCGACGGGGAGCGGCATATGAGCGTTGCTGCTTCCGCTAGTCCGCTGACGCCCGCGAACACATCGCTCGCACTTCAGCCGCTAAAAGAACTGCCGTTGCCCGCGCCCGTTTCGTGGGCGCCGCAAACACCGGGCTGGCTGGCCGTTGCGCTCGCGATGCTGGCAATCGCAATGTGGATTGGCTGGATCGCATGGCGTCGTCACCAGAGAGAGCGCTACCGGAAGATCGCGCTTGCTGAACTCGACGCGATCGCCGCGCGCCTGAACGACGCGTCGCGTCGCGACGCCGCGCTCGCTGCCATTGCGCCGCTCATCAAGCGCACGGCGCTCGCTGCCGCGCCGCGCGAGCGCGTCGCGTCGCTGACAGGTGACGCATGGCTAGCGTTTCTCGCGCGTACACGTGGGCAGTTCGACACCCGAAGCGGCGCATTGCTGTCGTTCCTGAGCTACGCGCCACCCAGCGAGCTTGGTGCCGTTTCACAACACGATGCCGAAGCGCTCGTCGGACACGCCCGCGACTGGATCCGCAATCATCATGTGGAAATTTGATTTTCCGTGGGCGTTTCTGTTGCTGCCCGTGCCGCTCCTGGTGTGGTGGCTGGTGCCTGCGTGGCGCACGACGGCCTCCGCCGTGCGCATGCCGTTCTTCCACGAAATGGCCGAAGCGGCCGGCGAAACCCCTGCGCCCGGTGGCGTCCGTCTGCGTCGTAACTGGCTGCAGCGTCTGATGATGCCGCTGCTATGGGTGCTTCTTGTCACCGCAGCGGCAAAACCCGTCTATGTCGAAGCGCCTGTCACGCACGAGGAACCTGCGCGCGATCTGATGCTCGGCATCGATCTGTCGGGGTCGATGAGCACACGCGATTTTGTCAATACCGCTACGGGTGAGCGCATGGACCGGCTCACGGCGGTGAAACGCGTGGTGGCGGATTTCGTCGCGAAGCGTAAGGGCGACCGCATTGGGCTCGTCGTGTTCGGACAGGCGGCGTATCCGCAGGCGCCGTTGACGCTCGACCACGACAGCGTATTGATCCTGCTGAACCAGATGCAGATCGGCATGGCAGGGCAGCGCACGGCAATCGGCGATGCGATCGGCCTGACAGTCAAGCTGATGGACAAATCGGCCGCGCAGGAAAAGGTGCTGATCCTGCTGACCGACGGCAACGACACAAGCAGCGCGATTCCGCCCGAACGTGCCGCTGAAATCGCAAAGGATCACAAACTCGTCGTGCACACGATAGGCATTGGCGACCCCAACGCAACCGGCGAAGACAAGGTCGATCTCGACGCGCTGCAGAAAATAGCCGACGTCACGGGCGGCCGCGCGTTTCGCGCGTTGGGCAACCAGCAGGAACTGGCCGACGTCTATACGACGCTCGACCGCATCACGCCGGAAAAGGTCAAGCGCGAAATCTATCGGCCACAGCGCGATTACTACTGGATTCCGCTGGCGCTCGCGCTTCTCGTCTACACGCTGTATCACTGTCTCGCGCTCGTGCTCGCGATGATGCGCGCGCCGCGTCAGGAACCGGCCCCTGCGCGCGTGAAGATGGGCGAGGCGAGTCATGGCAATTGATCTCACTGCGTTCCATTTCCTGCGTCCGCTCTTTCTGTGGCTGCTCGTGCCCGCCGTATTGCTGCCCGTACTCTGGTTCCGTCGCAACAACGTGCGCTCGCGCTGGCGCAACATCATCGCGCCGCACCTGCTGGAACACCTGATCGTCAGCGACGCGAGCCGCCGGCGGATCCAGCCGGTGCACACGCTTGCGCTCTTCATCGCCATTGCCGCAATTGCTGTGGCGGGACCGACATGGGAAGAGGAACGTCCGCCGTTCGATCAGGACAAGGCGCCGCTTGTCATCGTGCTCGAAGTGGCGCGTTCGATGGACGCGACCGATGTGGCGCCGACGCGTCTTGAGCGTGCGAAGCAGAAGGTGCTCGATCTCGCGAATGCGCGCAAGGGCGCGCGCACGGGTCTCGTGGTGTTCGCCGACACCGCACATCTGGTCGTGCCGCCCACCGAAGATCCCGCGATGCTGGAACTGTACCTCCCCGCGCTCTCGCCTTCGGTGATGCCGCGTGACGGGAAGAACGCGACCGCGGGTCTCGACATCGCGGAGCGTCTGCTCGCAAAAGATCCCGCCACGGGCACGATCGTGTTCATGAGCGACGGCTTCGATGAAAAGCAGACCGACGCATTCGTGCAGAAAGCGAAAAATACGCAGCATCAACTGCTGTGGCTCGCGGTAGGCACTGAAAACGGCGGCGCGATTCGCGGCGCCGACGGCCGCGTCGAAATGGATGAAGAAGGGCTGCCGCTGATGGGCACGTTCGACGCGGACGGCATCCGCAAGGTCGCGCACGAAGCGGGCGTGCCGCTTGCCAGCATGCGAGCTGACGATGACGACGTCGCGTGGGTGATGCGTCGCGCGCAGGCTGCGCTCGCTGAAGCGGATGAATCGAAGCGGATTGCGCGCTGGAAGGAAACGGGCTACTGGCTCGTGATTCCGCTTCTGGCGCTTGCGCTGCTGGCGTTCCGGCGCGGCTGGACGGTGAAGTGGCTGCCCGTCGTGCTGCTTGCGCTTGCGTTCGGTTCGACACCGCGCGAAGCCCACGCGGCTTCAGGTGCGGCCGCGTGGCACTGGATCGACCTCTTCGCGACGCACGACCAGCAGGGCCGCTGGTATTTCGGGCACGGCGATTACAAGGCAGCGGCCGCACACTTCGACGATCCGATGTGGAAAGGCCGCGCGCAATATCTCGATGGCGACTATGCCGCCGCGCTGCAATCGTTCTCGCGCCTGAAAACGGCACAGGCGTATTTCTACATCGGCAACACACTCGCGCATCTCGACGATTACGCGGGTGCGCTCAAGGCCTATGAGCGTACGCTTGCGATGCAGCCCGTGTTTCGCGAAGCCGGCGACAATCGCGACCTGATGCGCAAACTGCTCGCAGCGCCAAAACAGGAACCGCAAAAGGACGAGGAAGACGAAGAGTCGGACGACGTCAAGATCAAGAAGAAGAAGGGCAAGCTCGCGCAAAGCACGCTGATCGCCACGCCTTCGGAAGATGTGTGGATGCGAAGCCTCAACACGTCGCCGGCGGTGTTTTTGCGTCAACGCTTCGAGCAGGAATCGGGCATCGACAATACGGGTGCGCAATGAGACCGCTGCGAACTTTCCGCCTGCTGCTGGCCGCGACGTGCGCGATGTTCGCGTTGCTAGCCACAGGTTACGCGCGCGCCGACACGCCGCCGCAATTAATGGCGCGCGCGCACCTCGAACCGGCCGGAACGGTGGTGGCGGGCACGCAGGTCAAGCTCGTCGTCGATCTGCTGACGACGACGTGGTTCACCGAAGCGCCGACGTGGCCGCTCTTCACCGTGCCCGGCGCGATTGTCAGCCTGCCGGACGAGCAGGCGGTCAACCTGCACGAAGTGATCGACGGCGTGAGCTGGTTCGGCGTGAGCCGTGCGTACCGGATCGCGCCGCAAACAGCGAAAACGTTCGACATTCCGCCTGTGACCATCGAGGTCTTTCCGGGCGGGATGACGGGCACGACGGGCACATCGAAACTCACGACGCCAGCGCTGAAACTCGTCGCGACCGTGCCCGCAGGCGCCGAAGGCATGCGCGTGTTTTTCCCGACGCCGAAGCTGATCGCGACGCAGACAGTCGAGCCATCGTCGTCGCGGGTGAAAGTGGGCGACGCGATTACGCGCACGATCACGCAACACGCGCAAGCCACCGAATCGATGCTGATTCCACCGGTCGCGTTCGCGCCTGTGGCGGGACTCAAACCGTATCCGAAGCCTCAGGCGACGAAGAACATCATGCAGGATCGCGTGGGGCTCGTCGCTGGCGAGCGTACCGACACGATGACTTATGTTGTCAATCGCAGCGGACACTACACGCTCCCGTCCGTGTCGATCGAATGGTGGAACACCGCGACGCAGAAGAAGGAGACGATCGTCCTGCCTGCCGTGAGCTTCTCGGCGGTCGCGGTGAAGGAAAAGCCGCTCTTCGATATTCCCGTCGACGCAATCGAAAAGGGCGCTGCGCACCGCATCGTTGTGATCGACCGGACGCAGATTACCGTTGCGGCGCTCGTGCTGGCTGTGGTGCTGGCACTTGTGTGGGCCTGGCCACGGGTGCGCGCGTTGTTCCGGCGCCTGAGCGCTTCGCTGGCGGCGACGCGCACTCGTTACGCGCAGGGCGATGCGCCCGCGTGGCGCGCGTTGCGTCGTGCGGCACGTGGCGGGTCGCTGAAGGAAACCATTCCGCTGCTTTATCGATGGATGGATCGAAGCCCGGATTTCGCCCACCCCGCGCGCGTCGATGCCATCGATGCCATCGATGCCACGCAGGATCCGCCAGTCCGCCGCCTGATCGAGGCGGTCAGGGCTTACTATGCAGGCCGTGCGGGCGCTTCGCTGCAATGGAACGAGACGGAGGCGGCGCTGCGCCGGGTAACAAAAAAGACGCGTAAAAAGCGGCTGGAAAAGCGGCCGCTTCCGCCACTGAACGAATACTGAGTTGAACAACACACCGCTGTTGTATTGCACAGTGAAACCAGAAGGAGAATGTCGTGCTACGCAAGTTGCTCAATGCGTCGCGCCTGCAGGCGGAAGTGAGCCGGCGCCTTCACCGCATTCATGAAATCGTCGAAGACGGCGTGAAGATCCGCGTGCCGCGTCCGCAGAAGATCGAGCCCGATGCGTCGGGCTGCAACTGGACCATGAAGCATTTCGGCGGCGCGATCGGCTACGAGCGCGATATCGAAACGGTACTCAAGGCGGTTCGCGCCGAATACAACCTTTCCGACGTCGAAGAGAAAGACGGATCGAGTCTCTTTCCAGGCATGCCGGATCCAGATTGAGCGAGGTACGTGCCACACGCTCCCGCGAACGGTGCGGGAGCGGCGCGTTGCTTCGCGCTCTCAGTGCTGAGGCGGCGGGCCATTGCCGCCGTTACCACCGTTACCGCCGCCGCTGGACGGCGGTCCGGAATGACCGCCACCGCCGCCGCCACCTCCGCCGCCGTGCGAGGGCGGTGGTCCGGCGGGATGTCCACCGCCACCTTGACCAGGAGGCGGGCCTGCTGGCCGGCCTCCGCCCTGTGCCGGTTGCTGTCCAGGTGGCTGGCGGGCGTTGTTCACCGGGCCGGGTGGCGGCCCACCGTGCACCGGCTGTTGCCCGGGCGGCTGGCGGGCATTGTTCACCGGTTCGGGCGGCGGTCCCCCATGCGACGGCGGCGGTCCACCATGACCAGGAGGCGGTCCACCGTGCGCTGGCGGCGACGCAGGCGGCCGGCCTTCATGGCCGGGCGGCGGTCCCCCGTGCGGAGGCGGCGGCCCAGGCGGGCGCCCATGAGGCGACGCCGAGGGCGGCGGCCTGTGCTCCCAGCGCGGCTCATCGTGGTACCACGGACGGTTGCGGTAGTAGCGGCCCCAGTACGTGCCGATCGCGAACGTCACAATCGGAAAGCCGATGGTCGGCCCATACGTCATGACGGGCACACTGCTGCCCTGATACGGGTAACTGAGATAGGCGCCGTAGACCCAGCCCCGCAGGTTCGACACCTCGACATCGCACCACGAATAGCCGCTCACGCAGCCCATCACCTGCACGGGCACGTTGCCCTGTAACTGCGCGACGACCGGATATTCCTGCGACGGCCCGGCATACAGGTTCACCGGACTGTTCGTGAACGCCCCGGCAGACTGTCCAGAAGATGCCGCGGGCAATATCAGCAGGGCGGCCGCGCCTGCGCACAGGCTGCTGACAATCGGCTTTCGCATGGTTCCTCCCGTGATGGACTCCGTCGCGAAGTCCGGATTTTTGTTACCGTAGTACTAGCACGGTGCGCGCCTGACCCCTCGCGTTCTCCCTTTCCTGTTTGTCCCCCCACACCCACTGGAGTTCTCACATGATGAATCGAGACGATCCCGTATGGCTCATTACAGGCTGTTCGACCGGTTTTGGACGTGAACTGGCAAAACTCGTGCTGGAACGCGGCTGGCGGGCCGTCGTCACGGCGCGCGACGTATCGAAGGTACAGGACATCGCCGAAGGACACGCAGGGCGCGCGCTGGTGCTCCCGCTCGATGTGACGAAGCGCGGACAGATCGATGAGGTCGTCGCGCAGGCAAAGCTGCAGTTCGGCCGCATCGACGTGCTCGTGAACAACGCGGGCTACGGCTATCTCGCCGCCATCGAGGAAGGCGAGGACGACGCCGTGCGCGCGATGTTCGAGACCAACGTATTCGGTCTCGTCGACATGACGAAGGCTGTACTGCCGCAGATGCGCAAGCAGCGCAGCGGTCTGGTCGTGAACGTGTCGTCGATTGGCGGCATCGCGAGTTTTGCCGCGACGGGCTACTACCACGGCACGAAATACGCGGTGGAGGGCATTTCCGAATCGCTCGCGCTGGAAGTGAGGCCGCTTGGCATCGACGTGCTGATCGTCGAACCTGGCCCTTTCCGCACGAACTGGGCGGGGCCGTCGATCAAGCAATCGGCCACACGTATTGCCGATTACGACGCGACGGCCGGTGAGCGCCGCAAGCAGACCGAGGCTCGCAGTGGCAACCAGGCGGGCGATCCGGTGCGTGCCGCGCAGGCAATCATCGATGCCGCGCTGTCCGACCAGCCGCCGCTGCGACTGCTGCTCGGCCGCGTGGCGCTCGATCTCGCGCGCGGCAAGATCGATCTGCTGAAGAAGGACTTCGATGCGTGGGAAGCAACGACCGTGGGCGCGGATTTTCCCGAGAACGAGCGCTAGTTCGCGCCGCTACGGGCGGGCGGCATCGGTTGCATCGATGTCGCCATAGCCGGCGAGGGCAGCCTCCACGGCCGGCCGGTAGCGCCGGTATCCCGCTTCGGCGAGCGCGTCGCGAACCCGTTCGAGTTCGCGGCGCGTGGTGTCGTCCTGGTGCCCCAGCATCACGCGCGCCAAAACGCGTCCGCGTGCGGCGAAAAGATTGGCCCACGGAAGCGGCTCGGCATGTGTGTAGTGTTCGATTGCCGTGACGTACTGCAGTGCGCCCGAAGCGTCGCCCGCGGATAGCATCGCGTCGATGGCATCGCGATAGAACCATAGATGGTTATGGCCCACCGCGCCGCGTCGGAGCAGATCCGCGCCTTCGGCGAGGCATTGCGCGCGCTCCGCATCGTCCTGCGCTGCGCAGGCGAGGGCGCCCAGGATCTTCGGTCCCGAGAACTGCGCGCCGACCTCGCGCGAGATGGCAAGTGCCTCGTGCAGCACTGCAATGGCTTCGCTGCGATTGCCTTCGTCGAGCGCGAGGCGGGCCTCCATTTCCAGCGTCTGCGCCACGAAGCGCCGCGCGCCCAACTGGCGCGAAAGCTGCATCGCGCGTTCGAGATGGACCCGCATCGCCGCCGTGTCGTCCAGTTCGTGGCTTGCGAACACACCCATCGTCTCACCGAGCAATTCGGCGCGTGGCTGTCCGACGAGCGCCGCCACGCGCGCGGCAGCGGCGCCGTCTTCGAGTGCGAGGCGCGCCTCGTTCAGATAGACCCGGCTGAATCCGACCATCGAGCGGTTTGCGACTTCGATCCTTCCGAAGCCGTGTTCGCGCGCAAGGGCGACGCAGCGGCTGAAGTGATCGAACGCCGTGCGCATGCGGCCCTGCGCATACGCCGCGTCGGCCAGGCCACCGAGCGAGCGCGCCTCCGCTTCCGCGGAACCCGAACGGCGCGCATACACGAGCCCCTGTTCGTGGCCGGTGCGACATTCGTCGATCCGGCCAAGCGGAAAAAAGATGTTGCCGCGCAGATGATGCAGCCGTGCAAGCTCGGCGACGAGATCGAGGCGCTCCGCGATGTGCTGGGCGGCATCGATCAGTGAGAGCGCTTCGCTGAGGCCTTCGCTGACCCGCAGGCCTTCCGCGAGTCCGAGCTGCGATTCGCACAACCTCGCTTCGTCCGGCGCCATCGAAAGCGCCTTTCGATACGTCGCGATCGATCCCGCGATGTCGCCGAGGTCGCGCTGAAGTTCACCCTTCAGGCAGATCAGCGCGTGACGGTCGCTGTCCCGCTCCACGATGGCGAGCGCGCGTTCGACGAGACGCAGCGCGGAATCGGTGAGATACGCGGCGCGCTGCGCCGTGGCGGCTTCAAGGAGCGCGTGGGGTGCGCGATCGTCGCCGGCACGGTCGAGGTGCTGCGCATGCAGGATCGGATCGCTGGCGGCGAACCATTCGGCGGCGCGCTGATGCAGCTCGCGCCGGCGAGCGCGCAACGACGTCGAATACGCGGCTTCCTGGATCAGCGCATGTGCAAAGAGATAATCGTCGCCTTCGGGTAGCACGAGTGCATTCGCGACGAGACCATGGCACTCGTAATCAGGGGTATCGATGAGGCTGCGCAGCAGCGCGAGATCGAAGCGCTGGCCGATCACGGCGGCGGCCTGGAACGCCTGACGGTCGAGCGGCGCGAGGCGGTCCATACGCGCGAGCACGAGACTCTGGATCGTCGCCGGCACGGCCTCGCCGCTGCCTTCTTCGGCGTGACGCAGCAGCTGTTCGAGAAAGAGCGGGTTGCCACCCGCGCGATCGACGCAGGCAAGCGCAATGCGCTGTGTCGCATCGATGAAGGAGCCCGCGAGGCTCAACGCCTCGTCGCTGCGCAGCGGTCCGAGATCGATCGTGGCGAGCGGCGTGCCGCGACAGCTCGCGCGCCACGCGGCATCGAGCGGATCGCCTTCGGCGCGCGACGTCATGACGAGCAGCCCCGGTCCATCGGCAACGGCGGTTGCGAAGGCGGACAAAAAGCCGGGCATCTGCGGATCGGCCCAGTGCAGGTCTTCGACGACGATCATCGTCGGCTCGCGCCGGCACGCGTGCGCGGTCAACGTCGCCACGACGCCGCGCTGGCCGCGAATGCGCGCGGCGCTGTCCATTGCGTCGTACAGCGTGCGCCATTCGCCCGCCTGCGGCACGTCGAGCATGTCGTGAAGAAACACGAGCTGCGCGGGCTCGATGACACCCGAAGCCACCGCGTGCGCGACCACTTCCGTGCGGTCGTTCAGGCTGGATGCGGGCGTGAGGCCGAGCAGACTGCTGACGATTGCGCGCAATGGTCCTTGCCCTTTGCCCACGCCGAAGTCGAGCACGAGCCCGCGATGGATGCCGAAGCCCAGCGTCGCGCCGAAGCGGCGCATTTCATCGACGAGCCGTGTTTTGCCGATGCCGGCTTCGCCGCGCACATAGACGACCTGTCCGGCACGCTGCTCGAGGCAGGCACGTGCGATGCCGCGAAACTGCTCCAGTTCCGCCTTACGTCCGACGAATTGACTGCGGCTCGCGGCGACGGCTTCGGCCGAGATGCCCTGCAGGCGCCAGACGCGAACCGGCGTATCGATGCCCTTGAAGCGCATTTCGGCGACGGCATCGGCGCACACGCAACCGCCCAGCGCACGGTGCACGCTGTCGGAAAGCAGCGTCTCGCCAGGACCCGCGGCCGCGACGAGACGGGCCGCCAGATTCACTGAATCGCCGAGCACCGTGTAGTCCTGCGCGTCGGCCCGCCCGAGCGTGCCGGCGACGACTTCGCCGCTGGCGATGCCCACATGCGCCTTCAGCGGGCGCGTGGCGGTTTCGCTCAAGCCCGCCAGCGCTTCGTGAATGTCGAGCGCGGCGCGGGCCGCGCGCAACGGATCGGTGTCATGCGCCCGCGGCGCGCCGAAGATCGCCATCACGGCGTCGCCGATGTGCTTGTCGATCGTGCCGCCATAGCCGAGCACGATGCCATCGACGAGCGCCGTGTAGCGTCCCGTCAGGTCGCGAAGTTCTTCGGGGTCGAGTGTCTGTGAAAGCGCCGTAAAACCGCAGAGATCGGCGAAGAGAATCGTCACCTGCCGGCGTTCGCCTGAAGGCGTGGCGGCGGTCGCGGCGGGTGAAATGGTGGATGCGGCGGCGGATCCAGCAGATGCAGCCGCTTCGGCGGCCGGCGCGGGCGGCGCGACGGTGTTGCCGGCAATGGCCGCCAGCATGCGCTTTCGATGGCCCAGCGAGAGCACGCCGAGTTCCTTGAGATCGGCATCGGTGAGCTGGGCAAGCATGGCCACGTCGACGTCGTTCGCGGCGAACGTGTCCGCGTATTGCCCAAGCCCTAACGTATCGAGCCACTGATCGATATCCATCGCCGTCGCCTGAAGCGGGTTTTGCAGCAGAGCCGCCGACCTTAAAACGGGTTCGGGTGCGGGCAGTCACATGAATGAGCGCCACGGCTAGTGTACGTCGCGCACTTTTAAGCGGGCACCGGATGCGGGGAAATTGACACGTTGCGGCGCAGCGGCGGATACTCGTGCGGCCAGGAGTTGACCCGCAGTCATCGGGAGAGCGCCCGTGAAGCCAGGTCCGACAACTTCCGCCACCGATGCACGCGCCCGGCCGCGTGCCGTCGCCCTGATCGGCGACCTGACGGCCGGCGCGGTGTCGACGCTGGTGATGCTCTGCTACGCAATGAGTCTCGGCACGATGATCTTCAGTGCCGATCTCGCGCGCTACGCCGAACTCGGCGTGCCGACGGCGCTCGTCAGCTGCGTGGTCACGGCGCTCGTGATCGCGCTCACCAGTTCGATGCGCGCGAACATCGGCGGCCCGGACAGCAACGCGACGGCGTTTCTCGTCGGCGTCGCGGCCGGTGTGGCGAGCAGCGTGCGCGCCAATGGCGGCTCGCCGCGCACCATTTTGCTGACGGTCCTCATCGCCATCGCGCTCTGTTCGATCGTGACGGGCATCATCCTCTTCGCCATCGGTTCTTCGAAGCGCAGCCGCTCGCTGCAGTTCCTGCCGTATCCGGTGGTGGGCGGTTTTCTGGCGGGCACGGGTTATCTGCTGCTGGCCGGCGCGTTTCGCGTGATGACCGGCGAAGCGCCACAGTGGCACACGTTGCTCGCCGCGCTCGCGCATCTGCACTGGCTCGCATGGGTGCCCGCGGTGATCATCGGCGTGTTGCTCACCGTGCTGTCGCGCGTGTGGAATCATGCGGCCGTTTTACCGCTGACGCTCGCGTGCGGCATCGCGCTGTTCTATTTCCTGCTGAACATCTCGGGCCTCTCGATCGAAGACGCGCGGCACATGGGCCTGCTGCTGCCGCATGTGCCGATGCACGCGATGCAGTTGCCTGAACTGCATCTGCGGGCTTCAGTGGTGCAGGGCGCGATCGACTGGTCGGCCATCGTCTCGCATTTGCCGGAGACGCTCGTCGTGACCTCGGTGTCCGCGATCACGATCCTGATGAACTCGACCGCACTTGGCGCGGAAACGGGCGAAGAAGTCGACCTGAATCGCGAGATGCGCGCGGCGGGCATTGCGAATATTGCCAGCGGGATGCTGGGCGGCATGGTCGGCTATCAATCGTTCAACCGCTCGGTGCTCAACATGCGTGCCGGTGCGACGAGCCGCATGGCGGGCGTGTTCGCCTCGCTGGCGTGTCTTGTCGTGCTGGCCGTCTCGCCTGACCTCGTGCGCTCTTTCCTGTGCCCGTTCTTGTGGGCCTGCAGTTTTTCATGGGCCTGCGGTTGCTGATCCAGTGGCTCTTTACCGCGTATGGCCGGTTGAACTGGCATGAGTATCTGCTCGTGCCTGTCATTCTTGGCGTCGTTGTGTTCTATGGTGTGGTGGCGGGCGTCGTGGTCGGCGTCATCGCGGCGTGCGTGATGTTCGCGCTGCTGTATGGGCGCGTCAGTTGCGTGCGCATGGAGTTCGATGCGGGCACGCGCACGTCGAACGTCGAACGCAGCATCGAGGAGATGCAGCGGCTGCACGAACTCGGGCCGCAGGTGTGCGGCGCGTGCCTGCAGGGGTTCCTGTTCTTCGGTACCGCGAACTCGATCCTGCAGCGCATGCGTGAACGGCTGGCGGCGCGCGGTGCGGCGCCGGTCCGTTTTGTCGTGCTCGATTTTGCGGCGACGAACGGCATGGATGCATCGGTTTCGATCAGCTTCGTGAAGTTGCGGCAGATGTGCGCGACGAACGACGCGGATCTCGTGCTGACTGCGTTGCCCGCGCGCTCGCGCGATCTGCTCGCCAGGACTGGCACGCTCAATCTGCGGATTCACGAGTTTGCGACGCTCGATTCGGGTCTTGAGTGGATCGAAGGCAGGCTGCTCGCGCCGTATGCGAACCCGGCTGCGCCTGGCGATGAATGTTTCGAAGCGACGCTCGCGCCGCATTTTTCGCCAGAGGCGCTCGCTGCGTTGCTGGCGTGTCTCGAAGTGCAGGAGCTCGAAGCAGGGCAACCGCTCTTTCGTCGAGGTGAAGCGGGCGATGCGATGTATCTCGTTGAGCGCGGGCGTGTGACCGTATCATTGCCGCTTGTCGATGGCCGCACGATCCGTCTGCGTTCGTTCGGCCCTGGGACGATCGTCGGCGAGATGGCGGTATATACGCAGAGGGCGCGCAGTGCGGATGTGTGTGCCGACGGTCCCGCGCGCGTGCGGCGGCTTTCGCATGCGGCGCTGCGCGCGCTCGAAGAAAACGATCCGCTGGCGGCGCAGCAGTTCCATCGGTTCGTGGTGAAGGTGATGGCCTCGCGGCTCGCCGTCGCCGACGAGGCATTGCGGGCTGCGCATTAGGCGCTTTCGTGCGAAACGTCGTGTGGAACGGTACCCACTCAGAACAACAACTTGCATGGGACCCGAGTAAGTGCTCTGCATGGGCTCGGCGTAGCGCGCTGAAGCGCGAACTCCGACCGACGGCTAAAACGCTAATTCCGGTCGACAGGAGACACACTGTGTTCGAACAATGCGAATGGCTGAACGAGCCCGCGACGTGGGTTCTGAAAGACGACCTGCTGCGCGTCACCACAGACGCCAGTACCGATTTCTGGCGCAGGACGCACTACGGCTTCGTGCGCGATTCAGGGCATTGTTTCGGCACACGCACCGCTGGCGATTTCACGGCGCAGGTGCATATTCGCGGCGGCTTCGAATCGCTGTACGACCAGGCCGGTCTGATGGTGCGTGTCGATGAAGCGAACTGGGTGAAGGCGGGCGTCGAATTCACCGATGGCGCGCTACGCCTGAGCAGCGTGCTGACGGCCGGTCAGTCGGACTGGGCCGTCGGGTCGGGCCTCACTACGGCGGGCGAATTCTGGCTGCGCGCAACGGTATCGAAAGGCGTGCTCAAGCTGCAGTTCTCGACCGATGGCAAGATGTGGCCGCTAATGAGGCTTGCGCCGTTTCCCGTCGCGCAAAGCTATTTCGTCGGACCGATGTGCTGCACGCCGGAACGCGCGGGGCTGGTGGTCGACTTTGCGGACTTCGAGGTCGGACCGCCACGCGAAAAGGACCTCCACGATCTCTCCTGACGCAGCCATCCAGGTGCTACACGCGCACCGGGATCGCAACGAAACTCACCCGATCAGTTCGACAACGACAGATACGGCGACGTGAACGCGCTCGGTGGGAACGGCTGAAGCCCTGCCTGCCGCGTGAAGCTGTAGCGCACATAGACCGCTGCGATCCACTCGCGGTACTGGTACGCGTTGCCGAACGAGGCCGTCGCGCCGAATGCGACCTGCGGCGCGAGCTGATATTCCCCCGTCGCGTTCAGCGCGTATGACACACCGGTTTTGCTCTGGCCGGGGTAGACCGCATTCTTGTCGAGCGTCGCCGTGGTGACGCCGTTCATGTTCGAAGCGGCCTGGTTCTGCATACCCGGATCGAGCGGGAAGTAGTCCGTCGCGTTCTGGCGGTAATGCTGCACGCCGATCGAGCCCTTCAGGTCATAGGTGAACTGGCCGTTGCGGCCCATGTATTCGACCGGCAGGTTCAGGATCACATACTGCTGCGGACTGAAGTAGCCGCCCTGGCCATACGTGTAGAACGACTGGTTCTTGTCGTAGTGCATGAGCGTCGTATTCACGCCGACGGTGAACACCTGGTCGTCATCCTTGTACACGCGCGTATAGACGCCGCCGCCGCCCTTGCCAGCGTAGTTCTTTGCTACGTGATCGCCCTCGTAGTACTGGAACGCGGCATTCAGATAGATACCGCTCGTGCCGTCGTCCCATCCGAGGTCGCCGCGAATTCCGCTCGCCGTGACGCCGCCCCATTCGAGATTCGCACCCGAGTCGCGCGCACCGGCGTACGACAGCAGACTGTCGGTCACCGCGCGGCGAGCGACGGCGAGCGAGTACGACACCTTGTCGGTGATGCCGCCGTTGTACTTCGCGCCGCCGACGATATTCGTCTCCTGGAAGCCAATCGGCGTTACGCCGACATCGGCCTCGATGCTGCGGCTTTCGTAACCGACGCTGAGGCCCACGCCACTCGCGTGCTGCGAGCCGTAGTTGTTCGACAGGTTCTTGACGTTGTCCGGAAACGCCAGCGCGGGCGACGAGAGCCCCGAGCCGAACCGCGCGAGCGTCGGCAGATCGCCTGCGGCTGTGCCGGCGTCGAGCGTCACCGGTGTCGCCGTGACGACGACGTGACCGTTGCCCGCCTTGATGCGCCCCTGGATCGGCGCTTCGATATCCGTGAGATTCGACAGGCCGTCCTCGCCTTCGCGATTGCGGAACGTGAGACCGCCCGAGAGCGTGCTCGACTGCTCCCGGTTGACCTGCGCGAGCTCTTCGGCGACGCCCAGTGTCTGCGCGCTCGCGATGCGTGCGGGCGTCATCGGGGCGTTGTTGCCCTGCGCGCCCGGTTGCGGCGGATAGTACGGCTGGGCGTAGCCGGCCGGCGGCTGCGGAATATACGGTTGCTGTGCGTACGCCTGCTGCGGCGGGTAGGGCTGGTAGGGCTGCTGTCCGTACACCGGCTGTTGCTGATAAGGCTGCTGTCCATACGCAGGTTGCTGCGGATACGGCTGACCGTACACCGGCTGCTGCTGCGGATAGGCCGGCTGCCCGTACACCGGCTGGGGCGGATATGGCGGCTGCGGGTAGGCCTGTCCTGCGTTCGTTGCGTTGCGGTTCGCGGTGGCATTGCGCGTGGCTGTCTGCTTCTTGCTGGACGACGCGCGTTTCGAACCCGTCGTCGGCGCCGGGCCATAAGCGCCGTTCGGCAGCGGCATCGAGCCTGCGTTGGCCTGTGCTTCGCGCGCGGCAGGCGACATCGGCCACGGCGTGCTCACATACGTGTCCGGTGCCGGATACGGCTGTTGCTGCTGCGGATACGGTGCCGCAGGTGCGTAGGACGGCTGCTGCACGCCGCCCTGTCCCGGATACGGCTGCAACGGCGCAGCGCCGGGGCCGCCCGACTGGCTCGTGCCGGTCATGTCCTGCCCGTAGCTGTCTGGGTAAGCGCTCGAATGAGGGACGCCGGGTGCGACGTTCGGTGCGCCGGGCGCGACGTAGGGCGCCACATAGGGCGCGGGTTGCGGGGGCGGCGGATAGGTCGGCACGGTTTGCGTCGATGTGGTTGGCTGCGGCCAGGAAGGTTGCGCGGCGGACGGCTGCGCATAACCGGGCGCGGCGGCCTGGGGCGCGGCGATCCAGCCGACGAAGAGTCCGCGCGACTGCGCGGGCGGCGTGGAAGCGGGCACCGTCATGGCGGACGGCTGGTCGATTGCCGTCTTGCCTTCGAACGGATTTGTGCCGGGCAGCGGCGTCGCGCCAATCCTGCGCATCGCGACTTCCCAGCCGCGCGGGACGTTGCCCTGCTGGCCGGAAGCACTGCGCGCACCCGTGCCGCCGACGGGCGTATTGGCCGCGACCAGCGAGCGTTGCAGATAGGTCGAAGCGAGCGAAAGCTTGCCTTCCGCGCGATACATCCGGCCCGCTGCGGCGAGCACACGGGGATCGTCGGGCGCAGCCTGGAGCGCCTGGTTCATGATCTGTTCGGCGTAGCGAAAACTCTTCGCACCCGTCGCCGCCGCGACCGCCGCGAGCTGCAGGTTCAGGTCGTCCGGGCGCCGCGTTAGCGCAACGCGATAGCTCGCGAGCGCATTGCGGTCGTCGCCGGCTGACGAATACAGGCGCCCGAGCGCGGCCTGCAGATCGGGATTGTCCGGCATCGCGGCAAGCCATGGCGCGATCACGTCGTACGCGCTCGCAAGGTCGCCGCGCTGACGCACGCTGTCCGCCTGCCGGATGACGATCGCGAGATTGATCTTCTCGAAGTCGGTGCGCTGCTCCGGCGTCAGCTGCATCGACGAAAGGCGGCGCATCACGTTGCCGAGTTCGACGTCCTGCTGGGTCGCGAGCAGGATGCCCGCGTATTGCAGCAGCAAGCCTGTGTCGCCAGGCGCGGAAGCCATCGCGCTGCGCACGAGCGACAGCGCGCGGTTCTGATCGCCGGCTTCGAGATACGCCGAAGCCAGCACGCCGGCCAGTTCGGGGTTGCCCCCCGCGACGGGTTCGGCGGCGCGCAACGTCGCGTACGCCTGCTGCGTCTGTCCATTGCGCGCCATGCGTGTCGCGAGATCAGCCTGCTGATGCACCCACAACCGATGCTGCAGCGAGGTCATCGCGTCGGTACGTTTGGCGACCGGAATGCGGTCGAGCTGTTGCAGACCCGCCGACCAGTCCTGCGTTTCCGCCGAAAGCAATGCGCTCGCATAGAGCGCGTCGACCATGTCGGGATGCGCGGCGAGCAACCCGTCCATCATGCTGCGTGCGTTCGCGACCGCGCCCTGACGCACATAAATGCGCGCGAGGTCCAGACGCAGCCACGGGTCGTCGGGATTGTTCAGCAACGCATCTTCGAAGAGACTGCGCGCCGCGCCCAGATCGCCGCGCGCTTCGGCGGCGCGCGCCTGCGCGGCCTGCGCCTCGCCGCGCAGACGGTTGATGCCGCCGGCCTTCGCCTGCTGCTCGGTGTTCAGTTCGTTCGCGAACGCGAGCGCTTCGTCGCCGCGGCCCTGCGCCGCGAGTGCGCCGACCAGCCCGCGAATCGCGTCCGGGTTGTCGGCCTGGCGACGCAGCGCCATCCGGTACGCCTGTTCCGCGCCGCGTGGGTCACCGTTCGTCAGCAAGGTCTCGCCGAGCAGCACCTGCGCGGTGACGTCCGACGGATTCAGCGCGATGGCGCGTTCGAACAGCGACTTCGCCTTCGCGATTTCGCCATTGCTGCGCGCGCCGATCGCTTCGCTCGTGTAGGTCCAGTACGTGGCGCTCGTGAGCGCATCTTTCCAGCGCGCCGGGCTGCCCGCGCGCGACGCGCGTTCGAGGTAGTTGCGTGCCTCGGGGAAGCGTTCCTGTTTCAGCGCGACGATGCCCATGCCGCCCAGCGCATCGCCGTCGTTCGGATTCGTCGCGAGCACGGACGAAAACTTTGCCTGCGCGCTCACCAGGTCGCCGCGATCGAGCGCCGCGAAGCCGTCGGCAATGGTGCGCCCGCGTGCATCCACGGCGGCGTTTTCCTGCGCACGGCCGCGCGCGGCCTTGTCCTGCTCGACCATGCTGTCGAAGCGCGCCTTCACGGTGGCGTCGGCCCCGCCCGCGCCCTGTAGATACGCTTCGTAAAGGGGCGCGTCGGACGGGCGTGCGTCGAGCCACAGCAACGCCTGACGCCAGCTCTTGATCGCCGCGGCGCCGACTGTGCTGTCGCTCACAAGGCGCGTGAGACGTGCAATGCCATCGCGACGCGTGACGTCGCGATACGTCAGATGCTGTGCATAGGCGAGCGCGTAGTGCGGGTCGTCGGGATTGTCGCGTGTGAGCTGTTCGAGACCGCGTCGCGCCTCGTCCCAGCCCTGCGGCGTGGCAGCCAGTGCCTGGTAGTACTCGAGTTGCAGCGCGGGCGTGGCGGGCTTGCCATTCAGCGCGCGCTGATATTCCTGTACCGCCGATGCGCTTTGCCCGGTCTGCGCGAGACGCCGCGCGTCGTTGACCGTCTGGTCGCGCACGCTTGTTTCGCCGAGCCGGCGGCCGAGTTCGTCGATGTTCGGATAGTCGGGCGCGACCTGGCGCAGCCGCGCGAGATATTGCTGCGCGCCCGCGCCGTCCTTGCGGTCGGCGAGCACCATGCCCATGCCGAAGAGCGCGTCCGGCTGCTTCGCGTCGATGCGCAGCACCTTGAGCCAGGCCTGCTCGGCAAGGTCGCCGCGATGATGCGCCTGCCAGTATTTGCCCTGATCGATCAGCACGTTCAGGGGATCGCCGCCGGCTGCCTGCGCGAACGCCGAAGGGGCGCACGTGGCGGCGCCCAGGGTGGCGAGACTCAGTGCCAGTGCGAGCGTGCTCAGTCGCATGCGTTTCTCCAGCTTGGCACGAGACGGCCGGCTTCGTCGAAACGATAGCGGCCGTCGATGGATCCGGTGCCGAAGAGGCCGAGCACGCGGTCGTAATACACAGGGTCACGTCCCTGACCTGTCGCGTCAAGCGCCGCGAGATGCGTGCGAGCAAGACCGAGGCCGCGCTCGTCGCCAAGCGCGCGGAAATAGGGCGCCAGCGCGGCCCAGTAGGACAGCGGCCCTTCGCCGGTGCCGACGCCCGTCGTGGCGGCAACCTTCTCCGGCGGAATGCCTGTCTGCGCGACGCGCTCGCGCATGCCGTCGAGCGCGGCGAGCCAGGGCTTCGCGAGCGGATCGGCGGAAGCGGCGAGGCCCGCCCACAGATACACGCGGATCGCGTCATAACTGCCGATATCGCCGTTTTTCGGATCGACGACGAACTGGCCCGCGCGCCATGCCGCCCAGTCTGGCGCGAAGCCGCGCGGCGAAGTGGTCTTCACCAGCTTCAGCGCATTGTCGGCAAGTCTGTTCCACGGGCCGCCGGGCGCGTCGTGCGCGAGACCGCGCAGCACCGGCAACGGCAGATAGCTGGGATTCAGGCGCGTGACGGCGCCATTTTTGAACCCCTTCGGGCCCGGCAGCAGCATGGGCCCGAGACCCGCGAGGTCGCTCACTTCCGTGCGCGCGATCTGCGCGGCGAGCGCCTCGCCGAGCTTCGTGTACGCCAGTTCTTTCCACAGACGTCCTGCCTGCAGCAGGTCGTACGCGATCCACAGGTCGGAGTCGGACGCGGAATTCGGATCGAGCACGCCGAACGTGCCGTCCGGTTTTTTGCCCCATTGCCACGACGGCAGCCGCACGTTCGCCGGGTCGAACTGGTTTGCCGCCAGGTTCGTGCGTGTCCAGCCGAGCAGGCGGTCGAACGTTGCGCGGTCGTTCGCGACGAGCGCGAAGAACATCGCGTACGACTGTCCTTCGGACGTCGTCTGCTGCGTGGGCGTCGAAAAGTCGATCACGCGTCCGTCGGCCTGCACGAAGCGCGCGACGAACGTGCGATATGACGGCCAGTCGCACGCGCCCGTCTGCGTCTGCGTTGGCGAAGCAGACGGCGCAGGCGTTGCTGTCGCAGCGGCCGCGGAGGTCGCGCCGCTGACCAGCGCCGCGACGCCGAACACGAGCGCGGCAGGCGTCGGTTTGAGTCTCGCCTGCATGTCAGTCCCTCAGACGGCGCGTCGCGATGGCACGCAACGTCCGGTAAAGCAGTGCGGCAAAGATGAGCGCGGCGAAGAGCCCGCCCAGCGCCAGCAGCAACGGATGCGACGAGAGCGCCCAGCGCAGGTACTCGAACGGCGACAGCTGGCCGATGTAGTAGGCATTGCCGTTCGACGTCACCGTGACCGTGCGGCCGTGAATCACGGCCATCGCACCCTGGATCTCCGGCAGGACGTCGTTGTCGAGCAGCGCCGACGTGAGGTCCGCATCCGACTGGCCGGCTGCGCTGATCAGCGCGACTGCACTGCGCGACTTGCCGAGCGGCGATTCGAAGCCCGTTACGAGCGCATCGCCGTTCGAGCTGACGAGCGTGAGATCGGCCCGTGCCGGCGCGCGCTCGACGCCCTGTGCGCCATGCCACCAGTCTTCCAGCTTGAACACGACGTCGGAGAGTTCGAACGTGCGGGCGTCGCCGTCGCTGGAAAACGGCATCGACTTCGCCCACCGTTGCAGGAGCGGCTGGCGCCCGGGCGCACCGAGAATCAACAGGTCCTTGTTCGCGAAGCGGTCCACCTGATCGGGCAGCGCGACGGTCACGCCCGTCACCGGATAACCCGTCGACGCGCCCATGCGGCCCATTTCGAGCAGGAACAGGCTGTAGTCGCTCGAACCCGGATCGTTCGGCAGGATCACGGCGGTTTCCGACAGGTCCGCCATGCGCGTGAACGGGAAGCCGCTGTTCGCGAACGCCGCGAGGTCAGGCAGCGCCATGTAGTGCGGGAACGACGACACGTCGATCGTCGAATTCGGATCGATCGAGCCGACCACGTTTTCGAGCAGACGTCCCTGACATTCGCCCGTGTTCGGCACGTCGTAGTAGAAGTGCATGCGCAGCTGCGCGCGCGGCGTGAGGAGGAGCGGCGGCACATAGATTTCATGGCGCGCGTCGGCGGTCTTGTCCGGCAGCACGCGGCCAAAATAGCGGCCCAGATCGAACATCGACGAACTCACCGCCGGAATACGCAGCGACTGCACGAAGCCGTCGTTCACGCTGATGTTCAGCGACGAGCGGTCTGGCGTCGGGCGCACGGTGTAGCGGTAACGCAGGTCGATCGGCACGCCTTTGCTGTGCCACATGAAGAGGTCGGGCGGCACGCGCAGGTTGATGCGCACGGCGTCCGCGCCGTAGCCCGACACAGTCAGGTCGCGTGCTTCGGCCAGCTCGCCGAAACGCACGGCGCGCGTGGCGGGCAGCCAGTTCGGCGCGTCGTACGGCTTGCGCGGGCCGAGTTCGGTGAGCTGCGTGATCGTCGCACTCGGGCCGCTCAACGCGTTCTGGCCGATGCCGAGCGCCTTCGCGGCGGTCTTCAGTTCGGCCTCGTTGCGCCCGAGCACGAGCAGCAGCTTGCCGCGCGCCGGTGCCTCGCGATCGACCACGGCGATCGTCGGCCCCGACACGGCCGGCACGTTGACGCCCGCCGGATGCTGGTCGGGGGTCGCGAAGACGACCACGTTGCCCGACAGCGGCACGTTGTCGACCTGCGCCGGAAAGAGCGCGCCGCGATAGCCCGCGAGCGAGCCGAACCACGACGCGACGATTCCGGCCGCTTCGAGCGTATCGGCGCCCGGCTTCTGCGCGAACACGAACGGCAGTTCGAGTCGCCGCACGTCGCGACGGTCGAAGAACGGCACGGGTAGCGCGCCGAGGTCGGGCTTGCCCGCGAGCGACGCATACGTCATGTCGAGCGAACTGGCGTTGCTGACGGTCGCCCACAACGCGGAGTTCGACGGGTCTTCGCACGACTGCGTGTAGTGACCGATCAGCTGCACGTTCAGATGATTGAACTCGGTGATGAAGCGCGGATCGATCGACACATCGCGCGTTACGAGCATACCGGCCTGCTCGCGCGGCACGGGCAGCGTCGCGGCAACTTCGCCGTTCACCAGCACCTTCAGCTGCGAGATGTTCGGCAAGAGCGAAGGCGAATAGCTGTAGATCAGATGCAGGATCGCGCCGGTCACGACTTCGTCGCTGCGCACGGAGAACGGCACGCCGTTCTGCCCTTCGGTGCCGCGCAACTGCAGCGGATCGAGCGCGCCCAGATCGGCGAACGACAGCGTCTGACGGCGGCCGCCCGGCACGAGCGTGCCGGGTTCGGCCGTGGTCGGCGTGCGCATGCCGAGCGCCTTGACCGTCGATGCGGCAAGCGCGGGCGCGGGCATCGCCAGCGCGGGCTGCGCGATCGTCTGCGGGTTGTACGGAGCGGCGGGGCCGGGCGCGGGCACGGCGCCCACGCCTGTGGCAACCAGATTGCCCGCGGCGCTCTGCGAGGCGCCCGTGGGCGCCGCGATGCTCACGGCGCTTGCCGGACGGGCGACCACGACGGCATCCGATGCCGCGAGGGCAGGTGTCGCCAGCGCCAGCGACGCCAGGGGCGCCGCGAGGGTCTGAAACGCGAGCCATAGCGCGAGTGGCCGCACGAGGCAGCGTGAGTGCGGATGCGTCGCGCGCGAAGTCGTGCCGCACGCGCCTTGCGTGTCGTCAAGGCGTCCTTTATCCATCCCTTTGCCCATATAAGTCAGTCTTTGGTTTTTAACTTCTTGACGTCGGCTGGGCGGCTTCCCATCCAGGATCGAAGGTCGTTGTACAGATGCTCGAAGAGCCCTGCGATGCCGCGCGTGCCGACCAGCAGCACGTGCGACAGGCCGCGCAGCGGCGTATCGGCCTGACGTCCTTCGGCCCAGCCGGTCCACGCGTCGGCGCGCGCGAACGTCGTTTTGACGAACTCGAATTCCTGCTCGCGGCTTAGCGCCGAAAAGCGCAGGCCCACGCGTCCGGGCGCCGTGAAACCCACGGTCGCGGGGAACGCGTATTCCTCGTCGCCGCGAAAGAGCGAGACCGTGACGCGCTCATGCATCGGCACTTCGATGGCAGCCGGCAGGATCACGCCGACGCCGCCTTCCGAGTAGTCGATCGTTTCGCAGGCAAGCGTGCGGCCGGTGGCGAACCTGAGCATGACCGGCATCTTCATCGCGACGCGGTGCACCGTGCGGATCTGGCGGCGCTCGCTCGCAGCCGCGACGCTCGCGCCGAGAATCAGCATGTTGTAGCCGGTCCATGCCAGGTTCAGGAGGGTGGTCTGCACTTCGCTGCGCACGCCCCAGTTCAGCCAGATATGCACGATGCCGACCACGAAGCCGAGCAGGTTCAGCATCAGCAGGATCAGGTAAGGACGCGAGATCGACCAGTCGAAGTAGTCGTCGGAGATATTGCCGCCCTTGGCCGTGACGTTGAACTTGCCGAGCTTCGGGTTGATCAGCGCGAGCAGTGTCGGCGCGGTGATGTACGACGCCAGCACCGATTCGTACACCTCGGCCCAGAACGAATGGCGAAAGGCGCGCTGCATGCGCGAGTTCGTGATGCTCGCGTGCATCATGTGCGGCAGCGCGAAGATCGCGATCGTGCTCGCGGCCGCTTCGATCACGTGTGCGCCGAAAAACAGATACGACAGCGGCGCTGTCAGAAACACGAGCCGCGGGATGCCGTAGAAGAAGTGCATCATCGCGTTCAGATAGCACAGCCGCTGGCCGATCTTCAGGCCTCGGCCGGTGAGCGGATTGTCGATCCGGAAGATTTGCGTCATGCCGCGCGCCCAGCGGATGCGCTGGCCGATGTGGCCGGAGAGGCTTTCGGTCGCGAGCCCGGCGGCCTGCGGGATCGCGAGATAGGCGGTCGTGTAGCCGAGCCGGTGCAGTTTCAGCGCCGTGTGCGCGTCCTCGGTGACGGTCTCGACCGCGATGCCGCCGATCTCCTCGACCATCGAGCGGCGCAGCAGCGCGCACGAGCCGCAGAAGAACGTCGCGTTCCACAGGTCGTTGCCGTCCTGCACGAGGCCGTAGAACAGTTCGCCTTCGTTCGGCACCTTGCGGAACGTGCCGAGATTGCGCTCGAACGGATCGGCGGAGAAAAAGTGGTGCGGCGTCTGCAGCATCGACAGCAGCTTGTCGCGCAGGAACCAGCCGAGGCCGATCTGGAGGAACGAGCGCGTCGGAATGTGATCGCAGTCGAAAATCGCCAGATATTCGCCGTTCGTGATCTTCAGCGCTTCATTGATGTTGCCGGCTTTCGCGTGACGGTTGTGCGTGCGGATCGTCCAGTTCACGCCGACTTCTTCGCAGAACGCCCGGAATTCCGGGCGGCGGCCGTCGTCGAGCACGTGGATCGACAGCTTGTCGTGCGGGTAGTCGAGCGCGAGCGCGGCGAAGATCGTCGGTTTGACGACGGAGAGCGGCTCGTTATACGTCGGGATGAACACGTCGACGGTGGGCCACGCGTCGCGCGAGGCGGGCAGGGGCATGGGCTTGCGTTTTAGCGGCCACGCCGTCTGGAAGTAGCCAAGCAGCAGCACGACCGTCGAATACAGCTCGGCTGCGACGAGCAGCAGACCCCAGATCGCGTCGAGCGGATGTTCCCAATAGGTGGTTGCCGTGAGCCGCCAGTACATGTACCGGCCCGACGCGGCGATCGACAGCATGATCATCACGAGCGTTGCATACTGGCCTTCGAGACGCCGGAAGAGCAGCGCGCAGACAAAGCAGCACGTTGCGAACACCAGTTGCTGCGTGAACGCGAGCGGCACGGTGAACACGAAGCAGAGCGCGGCCAGCGCAAACAACGTCAGCAGAAAGCTGAGCGGGCGCACGCCCCAGATCCACGAATCGGCGAAGCGCTCGAGCCGCGAAGTGGGATTCGCCGGCGCGTCGTTGCCTGAAGATGCGGTGCTCATGCAACGCTCCTGGGCGAAATGCCTACTGCATCGATCGACGCCAGCAGCCAGTCGCCGCATGCGCGCAGATCGGCGGCGGCCTGGCTGAGCGGGTCGTAGTGAATGACCGTCGTGTCGCAGGCAAGCGATTCGCTGACGCCTTCGTCCTGATGGATCACGCCTGAGAAGAGTTTCGCGCCGAGCAACTGGCGCAGCACCTTCAGCACATCCTTGCTCAGTTGCCGCGACTGGTCCACCTGGTTCACCACATAGCCTTCGCCGGCGAAGTCCGGGCGTGGCGATGCATACGCAGCGAGCATGCGCTCCATTTGTGGAATCGCAGCATACGAGGCGGCGTCGGCGAGCACGACGTTCAGCGCGAACGTGGCCGCCGTCAGCGCGCTGCGTGTGTACGTCGACGATCCCGGCGGCGTGTCGATGATTATGATGTCGGACGGATCGAAGCCGAGCGACGCGAGCGTCTGCGCGAACCACGACGGTTCGTGATCGAGATGCGCCTCGAAGCGGCGCCGGTCTTCTTCGACGACGGCGCCATACGGCAGCACCGTGACGCCGTCCGCGCCATCCATCATGACGGTCTGCCACGAGTCGCCGCTCAATGTGGCGCGCGAGAGACCCTCGATGCTGTCGAGCGCGACGCCGAAATGCAGGCGCAACGCGTTCTGCGGATCGAGGTCGATCGCGATCACGCGCCGTCCGCGTGCGGCGAGCACGGAAGCGAGATTGGCCGCGAGCGTCGTTTTGCCGACGCCGCCCTTGGCGGACACCACGGCAATGACTTTCATGGGCGGCGCGGACCTCGGGTGAGCCAGGCGTTGCTGGCAGGCGCGGACGGGGATGCAGGCGATCGCGGTGCGTTGCGCTCAGCCGCGGCGGGCGCCGCGGCCGTGCCGAAGACAGCGTGCGAAGGCGTGCCGCGCAGCCTGTCGAACATCGATTGCAACGGCGCGGCGGGCACGGGGGGCGCGTAGGGAGCGTGTGATGCAGGTTGCGGCCGTGCCTGCGGCGCCGCCGGCTGGAACAGCCTGCCGAGGATCGACGGGGCGGCCGCGGCAGCCGGCATCATCGGACGCGCAGCAGCAGGCGCGGTGGGTGTGAAACTGCCGAACGAAGATGCGGCGTGCGCGCTCGCGCCCGGTGTGGCCAGCCGTGCGCGAGCCTGCGCGGGTGGAATCGCAGCAGACGAGGGCGTCGGCGCATGCGTAGGAAGCGTAGCCGGCGCGCCCGCTGCAGACGCCATGCCCGCGGCGCCCGGGGGCGCCTGCTCTTCGGGCGTGGCGTCAGGCGCAGCGGAAAAGCGCGGGGCGCCCGTCGGTGCGACGGGTAGCGCGACATTTGCGACGGGCGGAATGTTACGGCGATGCGCGCGTGCAAAGAGTGGACGGCTACGCGGAACCGCGGTCGAAGCAGCGTCGCCCGGCTCGCCATCCGTGGAGGACAGATTGCCCGTGTGCGCGCGCTCGCGCCGCTGCGCCACGGCCGGAATCTCCGGCTGCGTCAGATCGAGCGTGACGAGAAGCGGCCAACGCGTGCGCGCCGTGCGGGCTTCGTTTTCCCGACCGATCTCCTGATAGTCCTCAGCATTCCCGCCGAAATGGTCGAATAACGTTTGAATGTCGCGCGATAAAGTCATAGTGGCGTGGTCCCTGATTTCGTTGCTGTCTCGCTGGCGGCCCCGTTGTTGTGTGCCGTTCTGTGCGGCATTTTTTTCATGGTTTGCTGGAAGGCGCATCCTGACTGCGTTAAACCGGATGGCGGCCCAGGCGGAATTCAATGACTGCGTCTGCGCTAAAGTCGCTCGCCTGTTCGACGGCGAGCCCTTCGGCGCCAAGCGCGCTTAGCCATGTCTGGTAGACGCCCTGCAAGAATGCGGGCGTCCATGCCAGCGCGCCTGTGCCGAACGCCTGCAAGGGCGCGCAGAAATGGATGATGCGCAGGTAATTCGATTCGTCTGAAAGCTCGACAAATCCCCATTCCGTTTCATCCCAGCACGCGTTCAATGCGTCCGCCAGATCGGCAGTTGATCCGCATTGCGGCAGCGGGTGCGCGTCCGCAAAGCGGCAACCCACCCGGTACATCAGCTGCCGGAGGTCATCGCGGCCAATCTGCGTCTCGAATTCGGCAGCCAGTGCACCGAGCACGCCGCGCCATTGAGGGGAAACCTGTCGATCCAGCAGGTAATCAATAATTGGGGCCATGGGTTTCCAGACGAAATCGTTTGATCAGGCAAATGTAAATCCGCACGAATTACCGATTTGCGAAATTATTGGAGCCAGTTGCACTTCACAATTGCGGTCTATTCCGCGCAGTCTAACCATGACACTTATTTTTTGCTACTCGTATAGATTAGCAAAGGGTCTTCCGCGAAAGGGCGTAAAAAGACCCAGTTATCCCTCCTGTCCGCCGCCTCGCGCCTCGCGATGACTCGGGTTTGTACGCATCCTGAAAGCGAATTGTTGACTTAAACCAGAGGTATTCATGAATTGCTGAAACTGTAATCAGAAAAAAATACTGATCTGTTAAATGGATTAAGCGCTTTTAAGCAATTCATCGGAAGAAATGTATGTATCCGGTGATGGTTTACACCTGGTTATCGGTTCTGGAGACAATGTTTTAAGAGAAATCAGAAAATATTGCCGCAATTGCGATTCAGGTCTTCCTGCGATTCGCCTGAAACGGAATTTCCGATAAGAAACTCCAGCGGTTTTCGCAAGTTGGAGGCGGCCTGCGCGCACTTCAGTGCTGGATGGGCGCGGGCGCAGACCGGCTTGCTTCTCGGCCCGACACCTCGTAAATGTCCGCATGCCCGGGCGGATCCGGGGTTGTCGGCCCAAAACCCCCCGTGTATAGTTTCCGAACTTACTTTTTTTTCGTATTGGAAATTAAAGGATTCATGCCATGAACGCTTCGACCATCCTCGCCGATCTCGGCATTGCCCATCTGGCTGAAGCCGGTGATATCGCCGTGCACTCGCCGATCACCGGCGATCTGATCGGGCGCGTGGCCAGCAACACCACCGCTGAAGTCGACACGGCGCTTGCCAGCGCGAAGCTGGCGTTCGCCGCGTGGCGCGAGGTACCGGCGCCGCGTCGCGGCGAACTCGTGCGCCTCCTTGGCAACCGGCTGCGCGAAAAGAAGCAGGCGCTCGGCAGCATCATCACGCTGGAGACCGGCAAGATCCTCCAGGAAGGGCTTGGCGAAGTGCAGGAAATGATCGACATCTGCGATTTCGCGGTTGGCCTGTCGCGCCAGCTGTACGGCCTGACAATCGCATCGGAGCGCCCCGGTCACCGGATGGCGGAATCGTGGCATCCGATGGGCACCTGCGTCGTGATCTCGGCGTTCAACTTTCCGGCGGCGGTCTGGTCCTGGAATGCGGCACTCGCGCTCGTCTGCGGCAACGCGGTGATCTGGAAGCCTTCCGAGAAAACGCCGCTCACCGCGCTCGCGGTCAACCATATCCTGGCTGAAGCACTGAAGGAATTCGGCGATGCGCCGGCCGGGCTCACGGCCGTGATCAATGGCGGACGCGAAGTCGGCGCGAAACTCGTGGCCGATCCGCGGGCTTCGGTGGTGAGCGCCACGGGCAGCACGGAAATGGGCCGCACGGTGGGTGTCGAAGTTGCGAAGCGTTTTGGCCGCTCGCTGCTGGAACTCGGCGGCAACAACGCGGGCATCGTCACGCAGACGGCCGATCAGGAACTGGCGCTGCGCGGCATCCTGTTCTCGGCGGTCGGCACGGCGGGGCAGCGCTGCACGTCGCTGCGGCGCCTCTTCGTGCATGAGAGCGTGTATGACCGGACCGTCGAGCGCCTCAAGCAGCTTTACGCAAAGGTGCCGATCGGCAATCCGCTCGAAAAGGGCACGCTGATGGGTCCGCTCATCGACAGACAGTCGTTTGCGCGCATGCAGGAAGCGCTGCAGCAGGCGACGAGCGAAGGTGGCAAGATCACGGGCGGCGAGCGCGTCGAAGTGAAGGGTTTCGAGAACGGCTACTACGTGCGCCCGGCGCTCGTCGAAATGCCGAAGCAGACGCCGGTCGTGCTGAAGGAAACGTTCGCGCCGATCCTGTACGTGCTGCGTTACACGGATTTCGCCGAAGCGGTCGAAGCGAACAACGCGGCGGCGCATGGTTTGTCATCGTGCGTATTTACTACTGATCTGCGCGAAGCGGAGCGTTTCGTCTCCGGCGCGGGCAGCGACTGCGGTATCGCGAACGTCAACATCGGGCCGAGCGGCGCGGAAATCGGCGGCGCGTTTGGCGGCGAGAAGGAAACCGGCGGCGGGCGCGAATCCGGCTCGGACGCGTGGAAGGCGTATATGCGCCGCGCGACGAACACGGTGAACTACTCGTCGGCGCTGCCGCTCGCGCAGGGTATCGACTTCAACATCGGCTAGCCATTCAGGCCGTCCGCCCGGGCGCCGCAGCGCGCCCGGCACGCAGCTTCATCACGGAGTGAGACGTGGATTCGAGAGTCGTGGTCGTGGGTGGTGGCGTCATTGGCAGTTCGATTGCTTATTTTCTGCGTGCGTCTGACCCGAGCGTGAGCGTCACGGTGATCGAGCGGGATCCGACTTACGCGCGATCGTCGTCGGCGTTATCGGCGGCGTCGATCCGTCAGCAGTTTTCCACACCGCTTTCGATCCAGATGTCGCTCTACGGCATCGAATTCCTGCGCTCTATCGGTGAGCGGCTCGAGATCGACGGCGCGAAGCCTTCGATCGATCTGCACGAAGGCGGCTATCTGTTTCTCGCGACGCCCGCTGGCCTCGGCACGCTGCGCGAGAATCATGCGTTGCAGCAGCGCCTCGGCGCGAACATCAGCCTGCTCGATCGTGAGGCGCTGCAAACACGCTTTCCCTGGTTGAATACCGATGACCTCGCCGCTGGTGCATACGGCGAATCGGGCGAAGGCTGGTTCGACGGCTACGGCCTCGTGCAGGCGCTGCGCAAGAAAGCGCAGGCGCTGGGCGCGCGTTACGTGGCCGCCGAAGTGAGCGCGATGCGTCGTACGGGAAGACGCGTGACCGAAGTGATCGCGTCGAACGGCGAATCGTATCCGTGCGATGTTGTCGTGGATGCGGCGGGCGCGTGGTCGCGCACGGTCGCGGCGATGGTCGGCATCGACATTCCCGTTTTCGCGCGCCGCCGCAGCATCTTCAATGTGAGTTCGCCCGCGCAGCTGGCGCACTGTCCGCTGCTGATCGATCCTTCGGGCGTTTATTTCCGTCCGGAAGGCAGATCGTTCATCTGCGGCACGTCGCCTTCGGCGGATAACGATCCCGACGATCTGCCGCTCGACGAAGTGGATCACGCGCTCTTCGACGACGTGATCTGGCCGGCGCTCGCGCATCGCGTGCCGCAGTTCGAGGCGCTGCGTGTGCAAAATAGCTGGTCGGGCTATTACGAGTACAACGTGTTCGACCAGAACGCGATCATCGGGCATCACCCCGATGTCGATAATTGCATCTTCGCGAACGGTTTCAGCGGGCACGGTTTGCAGCAGGGGCCGGCGACCGGGCGCGGCATCAGCGAGCTGATCCTGCACGGGCGTTATACGACGCTCGATCTGTCGTCGCTGGGTTTTGCGCGTGTGCTGGAGAACCGGCCGATTGTTGAGAAGAATGTGGTCTGAGGCCGGACGAAAACCCGATGCGAAGAATAGAAACAGAAATAACTGCGTTGCGCGAGGCATCCGCTTCGTTGCCGGGATTCTCCATTCCGGTTTCTGTTGCACGGTTTTATTCGAGTTGCATATAAGCGGTCGGACAACGTCGCCACTCAGGTCGCTTCGGGTATCCCGGTTCTGAAATATCCCGGTATTTTCCCGTTTGAATCAGGCAATTGTTAAGCCGTGTCAAATTTCGGACCGGCGCGGTTTTCGCCAAAAAATATCGGTTATGATCGCCTCGATCGGCGGCCTGTACAGGCAGGCTGGATGCCCGGCGCAGCGGCGCGTGCAGGACTGCAAAGGCCGCGCTGGCGCAATTCGCAACAACGCTGGGGGCGTCAGCAGGCAATCGTTTTCAGCGTGACGTTTGGCATTCAACGATTCGATGCTGATATGGGTGTCGGTCCGCGGCTTTCCCGAACGCAGTGTCGGGCGACAACAATAAGCATTCAAATCCGATGAAGACGTCGCGCAGGAAAATCGCCCTTATTGCAGCCGGTGCCCTGATTATCGCGGCTGTCGTCATTCAGGCAGGTCTGCGGCATTTCGGCAAACGGCATGCAGTGCAAACGGCCGAAGTTGTTCTCGACATTTACCATCCCGACGTCATTATCGATAGCGAGGCGTTGTCGCGCCTGCCGCGCGACATCCTGCGCGTACCGCTGCTGCACGACGTGCTGACGCAGGACTTCGTCGACTATTACGAATCGGACAGTAGCCGGCTTTCCGCGGAAGGCGCGCTCCGGCGGCTTGCATTCGAGCATCAACTCGATCTGCGCGAAGAACTCATCCGGCGCGTCTTCGACGAGCCCGCGCATGTGTTGCTCTGGCGCTCGCCGGACGGCCGTCCAGGTTACTGGATCATGTCGATGCATCGCAACGGACTCGCGAAGCTGTTGCAGGGGCTCGGCGCGGTGGCCGCGAGCGACACGCAGTTGAGCCAGGTTGCGAAGCTGTCGGGCGAGGTGCCCGTCTACGCGCTGAGGCTCGCCGTTGGCCGCACCGTGCTGTTCGCGGCGAAGAACGATCGCCTCGTCGTGCTGTCGGCGCCAGGCGTGCTGCTCGACGCCGACAATGCGCCGGTCGGCGAACGCGCTGAGCTTGTGACGACCTTGCTGTCCGGCCATGACGATGCGGCCTCTGCATTCCGGCTCGAAGCGTCGCCCGCCGCATTGAAGGGGCACCGTGTGGCCGTGTCGGCGAATTATCTGTCGTTCGGCTATCAGGCGTTTTTCTCCGGCATCGTGGCACTGCGGTTCGATTTTTCGTCGACCGGGGGCGCGGCTGCGAGCTGGCAGACGTCGGCGCTGATCGATCCCGCGCGGCTGCCGCAGCAATGGAACGGCGCCGGGCTCTGGCGCGCGTTGCCGGCCAGTCCGGCGGCGTGTGCGAGCCTGCCGGTCGACTGGAAAGACGTCGCGGGCCTGCTGGGCAATGTCATCACCGGCGGTCCGCAAGCGGCGGCGCAAATCAGCGATCGTCTCGCGGGTCCGGCCGCGGTGTGCTGGTACGCGAAGTCGACGCTGGTCGCGCCGGTTTTCATCGCTCGCCTGAAGTCGCCGGATAGGCCGGCCGATCCTGCGCTGAAGACGGCTCTCGCCGGCGCCTTCGGCGAGGTGATCGGCGCGTATGAGGTGAAGGCGGGCAAGCAAGCGGGATACCGTCGTCTGCCGGTAACCACGCAGGAGCAGGGCGCTGGGGTCACTGTCTGGCAGCGGCCCGTCAGTGCCCGCTCGGGCACGGCGGTCGCCGCGAAGGCGCCGTTCGGCGCACAGCTTGCCGCGCAACGCTACTTCCCGGTGACGCTCGCGCTCGCGCACGGCTACGTGGTGTTTTCGCCCGACGCGCGTCTCGTCGACGACACGCTCGCGGTGCTCGACAAGCGCTATCCCGCGCTCGCGGATACGCTTGCGCCGCAGCGCCTCGCGCGCACGATCGTCACGCTGACGCCCGCTACGGCCGCTGCGCTGATCGAGCGCGAAGCCGGCGCGGCGCTGCCCGCCGATCAGGAACCGATCTTTCGCAATGCGGCCCGCACGCACCTGACGCCGAAGCTGCGCGCGCTCGCGCACTATCCGCCGCTTTCGCTGAGTTTGCCGGCGGATTTGCCGTCGTCGGTGTCGTGGGTGCCTGTCGAATGGCACTTCGATCGCGCGGGCGTGGCTACTGCGAGCCCGGAAGGAGATGCCGCGGCGCAAACGCCGCCGGACCCGCCCGGCGCCGGGAGCGACTGATATGCACCCCAGCGACATCACGGGCGTCGCCAGTGCGCATCGTCGCGCGTGGCTGGCGCGCATGGCTGCGGCGCTGGTTGCACCGCTGGTCGTGCCGCTTGCTGCATCGAGCGCGTACGCGTTGTCGGGCACGACCGTGATGCCCGATCCCGATGCGCTCTCGCCTGAGCAGTCGGCCGCGTTTCGAGCGTGGTTTGTCCGCATCGTCGATCAGCAGATGCGCATTGGCCCGACGCCGCGCTGGACGCAACGCGACTGCGCAGGGCTTGTGCGCTTCGCGGCCGGCGAAGCGCTCAAGCCGCACGACGCGAAGTGGTTGCGCGCCAACGGCATGAGCGGTATCGCCGACGTGAGCCGTGTGCCGCCGGAACTCCAGCTCACGCCGTCGCAGCGTTCGCTCGCGAATCGCTGGGCGCACATCGATGGCAGCGTGGGTCCGTATGCCTCCGCGATTGCGCTGGTCCAACGCAACAGCCGTTTTGTCGCGAAGGACGTGAATCAGGCGCTGCCCGGCGATCTGCTCTTCTTCGACCAGGGCGACGACCAGCACCTGATGATCTGGCTCGACCGCTATATCGCTTATCACACAGGCTCCGTCACGCCGACCGATACCGGTCTGCGGGCCGTCGCCGTTTCCGACCTCATGCAATGGAAAGACTCCCGCTGGCAGCCGTTCGACGGCAATCCGAATTTCGTCGGTGTTTTTCGCATTGCGTTTCTCACGCCGTGATCCGTCTATTCCTGAACGTTGCTTCCGGTGAACAGGCAGCCGGCGCGCGACGTCGCGCAGGCGCGGTGGTGCTGGCGTTGGTATCGATGCTGGCGCTGTGTGTGTCGCTGGCCGCGTCGCCCGCGATGGCCGCTGAAGCCGCGCAAGACCCGGCTGCTGCCAGTGCCGGCGACGACGGGCAGAATTCACCCGACAACCCGACGCTCGCGTCTGCCACGCCGAGCGGATACGACACCCAGGTGGTGAACGGCCAGCCGTTCTTTCTGCTGTCGGACAAGAGCTTCAGCGCGGATCAGGTCGCGCAGGTGCGCCTCGAAGCGCCGGGTCGCGAGTTCAAGTCGGAGCTCGAAGCGTACGGCGGCGCGGACGTCGTGGTCTATCGCGTGCCGCGGCCGCTCGAATTCCTGAAGGCGCAGAAGAATCTCCATCGTCTGAATATCGCGCCGAACTACCAGGGCGAAGGGCTCGCCAACACGCTCGCGTATCTGTGGGATCGCTGGTACACCGAGGCGCGGCGCGCATGGCAGCGTGTGCTGTCGTTCGCCACGCGCAGCAAGGTGACCGTGGCCCAACCCCGGTTCAGGCTCGGCGACCAGGCGGGAAAGCCGACGCACTTCGAGCCGACGTCGCGGTTTGCGCCGCTGAAGGGATACGACGTGGTCGCGCGTTTCCGCTATCCGGTCTGGGACGCAAAGAATATCGAGCCGCCGAAGGGCGTCGACCTCGCGGGCAGCAGCAGTAACTTTATCGAGGCATCGGCTGGCAATGTGATGATTCCGGTCGGCAAGCTGCCGCCGGGCCTGTATCTCGTCGAGGCGATCATCGGCAACTATCGCGCGCATACGGTGCTGTTCGTGTCCGATACCGTCGCGGTGGTGAAGGCCGCGTCCGGCAGTCTTCTCGTGTGGACGGCGCGGCGCGACAACGGCAAACCCGTGCCGGGCACGGCCGTGAGCTGGACCGACGGGGTGGGCGTCCTGCAAAGCGGAACGACGGGCAGCGACGGCACGCTGATGTTGCAGCACGTGAGCCCGGAGCGAAGCTACGTGCTCGGGACCGATCCGGCGGGCGGCGTGTTCGTGTCGGAGAATTTTTACTACGACAGCGAAATCTACAACACGAAGATTTACGCGGTCACCGACCGTCCGCTGTACCGGCCGGGCGACCTGGTACACGTGAAATTCATCGGCCGGACGTTCCAGAGCGCGACCACCTCGACGCCCGCCGCCGACGCGGATATCAACCTCGACGTGCTCGATCCGAACGGCGCGCCGATCGCAACGAGCAAGGTGCACTTCTCGTCGGATACCGGCGCACAGGCTGATTTCAATATTCCATCGGAGGCGACGGGCGGCGGCTATACGCTCCGGTTCACCTATAACGGCGATGTGTATGGCAGCGCGTTTCGCGTCGCCGAATACGTGAAGCCGCATTTCGACGTCAACCTGACGATGGACAAGGCTGATTACGCAACCGGCGATGCGCCGAAAGGAAGCATTTCGTTGCGCTATCCGGACGGCAAGCCGGTGCGCGACGCCAGGGTGTCGGTCACGTTGCGTGCGCAGCGTGTGACGATCGTCGACGGCGAGCTGCGTTATGCGGGGCTCTTTCCAGTCAAGCTGGAGCAGCAGGAGCTCACGACCGACAGCAATGGCAACGCAACGCTGACGCTGCCCGCCGCGAAGGAGCCGAGTCGCTATGCGCTGACGGTGTTCGCGCAGGACGGCGCTGCGTACCGCGTGCGGGTGACACGCGAAGTGCTGGTCGCGCGCGGCGCGACGCCGTATAAATTGTCTTCGCCGAAGTCGTTCTCGCAGCCGAAGGAAGCGGTCAGCTTCAACCTGCAGGCGCTTGCCTCAGCGGTATCCGGTGCCCGCGCGCCAGCCACGTGGGAATGGGTGCGCCTCGAATCGCAGACGCGTGCTGGCGGCACGCTCACGGGCGCGAAGGCGGGCGGCACGCTTGCGTTTCCCGTCCGGTTCGACGCGCCGGGTTCCTACATGCTGTCCGTCAGGGACGACACCGGCAATCTGCTCGCCGCGACCAGCCACTGGGTCGCGGGCGACGGCGTGAAGGCCGTGCCTGGCAGCGTCGAGATTGTGTTCGACCGCGAGCGCTATCGCGTGGGCGACACGGCCGAGGCATTGATCACATTCCCGATGGCGGTCGACGATGCGTTACTGACGCTCGAACGCGACAACGTCGAGCGCCGCGCGCTGCTGTCTTCGGGCGCTGACTGGGTCACCCTGCAACGTGTCGCGCCTGCGCAATGGAAGGCGCGCATCAAGGTCGGCGAAGACTTCGCGCCGAACATGACGTTCTCAGTACTCTACGTTCACGCCGGCGAATACGTGTTCCAGAACGCGGGCGTCGTGGTGGCGAGACCGTCGATCGATATCGGCGTGAAAAGCGACAAGCCGGTGTACGGACCCGGCGAGCTCGTCACGCTCGATCTCACGAGCGCGCTGAACGGCAAACCGGTGACGTCGAACCTGACCGTGAGTGTCGTCGATGAAATGGTCTATGTGCTGCAGCCGGAGATCGCGCCGGACATCGTCGACTTCTTCTATCACCCGCGCCGCAACAACGTACGGACGTCGTCGAGCCTGTCGTTCATCACGTACGATCTGGCGATGTCCGCGTTGCGCGGCGCGCCAGGCGGTCCGCAGCGCGGCCAGTACAACGAACGCGGCGTGAAGGTTCTGGAGCGGCCACGCCGCGACGACATGGACACCGCGGCGTGGGAGGGCAGCCTGCACGCGGACGCGGACGGCCACGCCCGCATGACGTTCCGGATGCCGGACGCGCTCGCGCGCTGGCGGATTACCGTCCGCGCGGTCAACGGCGACGGCATGGTCGGCCAGCGCACTGCATACGTTCGTTCGGACAAGGCGCTGTATCTGAAATGGAGCGGGCCGGCGCATTTCCGCGCGAACGACCAGCCCGTCATCGACATGCTCGCGTTCAACCAGACAACGGCCGATGTGGACGCAGGGTGGATCGTCGAAGGCGGCGGTCTGTCGGTCAACCAGAAGGTGACCCTGAAGCCGGGCGCGAACTATCTGAAGCTACCGGGCGGCGCGTTGAAGCCCGGCGTGGTGAACGCGAGCCTGCGACAGGCGGGCAAGGATGTTGATCGCCTGCAGACGACACTCGCGCTCGATGCGGCCGGCTGGCTCGATCTCCACGAGACGGCAGTTTCGCTGGACGCCGCGCAAAAACCGCTCACGCTGGCGCCCGATGCGCAGGACATCAGCGTGCGTCTGATGGGCAGCGCAGCGAGCCAGTTCGGGCGCATCGCCGACGATCTGATCGCGTATCCGTACGGCTGCGCCGAACAGACGTCGAGCCGGCTGATTCCGCTGACGCTGGCGCGCGACGCGCTCAGTCGTGGCGACGCGACCCGTTCGACGCAAGGCATCGATGCGCTGCTGCGCAACCAGCGCCAGCGTCTGGCGATGCTCGCGGGCGTCGGCGGTACGTTTGGCTGGTGGGGCGACACCGCGCGCGGCAGTGCACTGATTACCGCGTACGCGTATTACGCCGACTGGCTGGCCAGTCGCAGCCTCGGCATTTCGCTGCCCGCCGGCAACTGGCAGCACGCGATGGACGTCTACCGCGATGCGGCCAGCAAGGAGCCGCTGCTGCACCGCGCGCTCGCGCTCTGGTTCATGCAGCAGATGGGGCTGCCCATCGCCACACCGCTCTCTGGCGTGGCCGCTCAACTGGCACTCGAGGGCGCGAAGCCGGTCGATACCCACGCCGATACGTTCGGTGCGTCCGACAGTGTCGTCTTCGCGCAGGCGGATACGGCCCGCGGCAGAGCGATCGCAGTTCTGCTGACCGCGTCGATGGCGCGCAGCGCGAACGCCACCATGCCCGATGGATTCGACGCGCTGGCCGGCGCCGCACACGATTCGCTTGCCGCCGACCCGGCGCCGGTCGTGCAAAGCCTGCTCGTCATGACGGGTGGAGCGGGTGCTGCCGCTCCGGGCGACCTGCAGGTTCTGCTTGAAAAAAGCAGCGCCGGCTATCCGACGCTCGATCGCGCGTTGACGTTGCTGTGGCTGCGCAGATCGCTGGACGGCGACGTCGTCGACGCGTCGTTGCCGTCGGTGCAGGGTCAGGGCTGGACGAAGTCCGTTACGCCGACCGGCGCTGCGGTGTGGAACTGGACCGGCGCCGCGTCGCCCGCCGCACTCGATGTCAGTGCGGTCAGGCCCGACGTCACCGCGCTGGTTTCTTTCCGAAGTCATGTGGCCGATTCCAGCCGCCTGCCCATCACGATCGAACGCACGCTGTACCGGCTCGTCTCCGTCGCCGCAGCCGGCCACAAGGACAAACCGGAGGAGCCGGGCCGCTCCACGTTCTCGGCGAAAGCTGTCAGGCCGGGCGATTCCATCGACAGCAACGCGCTCTACGTCGACGAAGTCCGGCTCACGCCGAAGAAAGATGGTGCATTCCATTATGGTCTGCTCGACGTGCCGTTGCCGCCGGGCGGCTCCGTGGAGCCGACCAGCTGGGGTATGAGCATCGACGGTCTGCCCGGTCCGGGCGAGGGTGGCAGCGGGCCGCAGCCGTTCCAGCGTGCGGCGACTTTTGAAATGGGCGAAATGGCGTACCACCAGCCGGTGCCGTTACTCGATCGCCCGGTGACGCTGCGGCAACTCGTGCGTTTTGCGCTGCCGGGCACGTTCGTCGTGCCGCCGGCCCGTTTCTTCCGGATGTATCAGCCTGACGCGAAAGCCTTTGAAGGCGGCAGGAGCGACAGGCTGGTCACGCTGCGGATCGAGTGAGCGAAATGGCGATGATGCGGATGCTGCGCGCAATCTCCCTGATCGTGCTGGCCGGGTTGGCGGCTGGTGCGATGGCATCGCTCGCCGCTGTGCCCTCGCCATCGCCATCGCCATCAGCGGGTCTGCTGCGCTTTGCGTGGTTGCACGATGGTCGGGCCGAATGGTGGCAGTTCGATGCGCACGAGGCATCTGCAATGCCGCTGTCCGCCCGGTCCGCGGAGCCGTTGCCGCCGGCGGTTGAAACCCCGCTAGGCAGCGTGTGGAAACTGTTCGTCTATGGCTACCTCGTCGACCGGGGCATTGCGTCGCCGGACTACACCTGTACCGGGGGCGATCCCGAAGAAGTCTATTGCTGCATGACGGGTGGGAGCGTCGACCGCGAACATGCGCTCGTGCAATCGTGCGGTCCGTATTTCGCGCCTGCGCGCCTGCATCTCGATCCGGCCGGCTGGCGGCAATACTGGAGCGCGGCGCAGGCGCCCGCGTGGTTGCGCGACCTGCATTCGATGAAACCCGGGCAGCGGGTGAGCGTCGTCGATCTGCTCGCCGCGTTGCAGTCGATGCAGGCGCGTGCCCGCGTGGATACGGCGAACACGCTCGTATCGGTGCTGACAAGCGGCCGTGGCGAAGGCACCGTCTCGCTGTACGGCAGCATGCTGCGCGCGAAAACGTGGACGATGCCCGATCCCGCGCGCGCCGGCGCATCGATCGGCGGCGCGGCAGGCTGGCTCGCGGATGGAACGCCGGTGTGGCTGGGCGGCGCGGGCGGCAGCGCGCGCGTGCTGGCCGCGGCGGCGCCGGCGGTGGGGCCATTGCTGTCGCAGGTCGATGTGCCGGATGACGGTGCGTGCGTGGTGGTCGATTTTTTCGCACGGTATCCGGTTCGCGAGGTACTCGACGCTTCGGCTGACCGGAAGGGGACCTCGAAGATCGCGCGGCCAGGACCGCTGGACGGCGCGTATCGCGTCGGGTTCGCGAACGGCAACTGGTTGCGAATCGAGAGCCGCGACGAACTGATGCTCGACAACGACGCGGGTGGCGTGCCGCATATCGTCGGGCGTTTGGGGCTGAACGACTACGTCGCGCGCGTGGTCGAGCGGGAAGGTGACGCGGACGAGCCGGAAGCGGCGCGGGCGCTCGCAGTCGCCGCGCGTACGTATCTCGTGCAACAGGCGCGGCGCGATCGCGGGTGTTTTCGCATCGACGACAGCAGCCGCACGCAGCGTGTGCTGTCGCACGCCGCGCGGCCAGCGGCGCGGCGTGCGTCCGATCTGACCGATGGACTCGTGCTGACGGGCGTAGCGGTTCAGTACCATCACGACAGGGTTGCGCCCGGACAGATGAGCTGGCTCGATGCGAAAGCGGCTGCACAGCGCGGCCTCACGTTTGACGCGATTCTTGCGAAGACCTGGCCTCAGGCAACGCTGACATCGTTTCTGAGCCCGCTGTCGGAGGATTGCCAGACGGTTGCCGGCGCGGGTGCCTGGCTCGATCGCAACGCGAAAGTATGGGCGCAACGCCTCGATACCGAGGCGGGTTATGAGACGCCGGATCTGCCCGCGGTGTGCGCCGTTCGTGAGGGCCGCCCGTACGCTGATGCTCAGCGTAACCGGCTTTACATCCACCAGTTGAAGACAGAGGACGATCGCATCGCGCTCGCGCACGAGTACGTACACCTTGCATTTCAGCATCATCCGCGCGGACAGGACGAGGCGTTCATCGAACGCACCGCGCGGGCCCTGATCCGCTCTGACGGCATGAGTCAATGAAACAGTACACACACAGGTGGCGCGGGATGTGCCGTAAAACGGTCCTTTTTATCGCGATCGTCGCGGTCGTTGCCGGCGCGGCGTACGCACCCGCCTATGCCGCGAATCGCGACGATGCACTTGCCGACATGACAGGCGCATTCAATGGATGGCGCCATAGCGGACTGACAAACGAAGGCGAGCGTTTTGTCGCGGCCTATCCCCGGCCGCCCGTCGATCGTGGTGCGCAACGTTTTCGCACGCTGATCGAAGGGCGGCTCAAGCAGATCAACAAAGCGGACCGCAAGCCGCCGACGCTGGTTGTCAACGGCAATGCCACGCCGCTTTATACCGACGACGAAGGTGCGTTCGCGCGTCCGTGGGCATTCGGTCCCGGCTCTAACAGCATTGAGATTGTGTCGCCCGACGGGCGGCATCGTCAGCGCATGCAGTTCTTCGAGGCGGATCGCAACCGGCCGGCGGCGAAGCTGCGCGCGATCGTGACGTGGAACGATCCGAAGGCGCAAGTCGACCTGCACGTCATTACGCCCGAAGGGCTGCACGCATTCTGGGCGAATCCTGCCTTTGAGGATGGCAGCGGTTTTGACGTCGATTCCGTCGATGGCGCCGGTCCGGGTATATTTTCATCCGCGGCACCGGGGCACGGCACGTGGCTGTTCTTTCTGAACTACTGGGGCAACTTCGATGCGACTGGTTACAACTTCGACTCGAATGCGCACGAGCGCGAAGTCATTACGGCGCAACTTACCCTGGTCTTCAACGAGAACACGCCGGACGAGAAGCGCGAAACAATGACGGTGCCGTTGCGCAAGATTGGCGATCTGATGCTCATCAAGAGCGAACGACTCTAACCCGGGATACGAGCGCGACCATGAAACACACGACGACACATCCGGCCGCCACGGCCGTTTTCCTCCTGTGTGCCAACGTCGCCTGCGCAACCGGCATCGACTTCATCGCGCCCACGAATGGCTGGCGCAACACCAGCGGCGACAGCGCGCGTTATACGCAGGACGTCCACTATCCGGCGGTGTCGGTGGCGACGCCCGAAGGGCAGTCGGTGAACGCCATGATCGCCGGCCACATCAGGAACGCGCCGAAGACACAGTCGAAGAACGGGACCTCGGTGGCGACGATGGTGGTGAACGGAACGCCGTTACCGCAACGCGTCGAGGAGGACGGCAGTTTTTCGCGGCCCTATGCGTTTGCCGGCGGCAGCAATAGCGTGGAGATGCGCGCCGCCGACGGAACCAGCAAGCGTGTCCAGTTCTACGACGCGTACACCGGCAAAACGCGTCCCCGGCTGCGCATCGTGCTGGCGTGGGACACGGATGGAACCGACCTTGATCTGCACGTCGTTTCACCGGATGGCGCGCACACGTTTTACGGCGACCGTGTCGCGCCGAACGGCGGCGCGCTCGACGTCGATGTGACCACCGGTTACGGGCCCGAGATTTATTCATCCGCGGCGCCGCCGCCCGGCACCTGGCTCGTGTACGTGAATTATTACGGCAGTGGCGATCATGCGGGCGACATGACCGTCGCGCAGATCACGATCATCTCCAATGAGAACACGCCAGACGAAAAGAGCGAAACGGTCCGCGTACCGATGCGCAAGGCAGGAGAGCTGACGCTCGTGAAGACGTTTTCGATACCTTAGGTGACGGTTGCGCTGGGTGCACGAAAGGGAAACAGGCGGGATCGCAGGAGCTGCAAAAACGTTGTGCGCAGGCAAGTGATGTGAGCGTCCTGGTCGCATTGCCAAAAAAATCCAATGAACTTCGGGGGGATTAAAATGAATCTGGTTACGGGCAGGAACCCGTTGTTGACCTATGACGGAAGTACAGGCGCGTTGTACGGCATCTTCATCAGGAATTTTGTACTAACTGTTCTCACACTCGGCATCTATCGTTTCTGGGCGACCACGAATACGCACCGCTACGTGTGGTCGTCGATGCGATTTCAGGGAACGCGTTTCGAATATACCGGCAGGAACAGGACGCCGTGAACAAGAAAGAAATCTCCACCACCTTCGCTGAACTCGCCGAAACCAGTCTCCAGCTTGCGCATGAAAATCTGCACTGCATGTCCTGCTTGAAAAGAGTGCGGAGTTTGCGCGTCGTCAGGCTGAGGTTCTTGCTCGCGTTACTCAAATGGCACACGCATTGACACTGAATGAAGGGCGGGAGAGGGATCGCGCCCTGCTCGCGGCCACGCTCCAGATATTCAGCGAAGAATGCGAGGCTGAGGTGAGCACGCACATCGGTTCGCTGGCGGCAGTCAGTGCATTGCGTCGGTCTGCCGGACCCGGTGAGGACAGCATGGGCCATCCGTGGCTATTCATGACATCACTCAGCGTTCACTAGGAGCTGTCCAGCCGGACGGATTTTTTTTATCTAAAAAATAGAGGACTCCTATGGACGATCCGTCAGTACTTTATCTCTGCGTGGCGCTGGGTTGCGTTGTGCTGATCTGTGCCGTTCTGGCTGTCGCGATTCTTGCCGGGAGACGGCGGGAAAAGACAAGTCACTTGTCCGACGGTGTCCATAGAAGCCGTATTGATGCGTCATGAATCAAGTGCATTGGATTTTCGTCAAGCATTGTCAAAACACGCCTATCTCATATTAGTTCCGTTAACCTGATGGTTTCTAAATGATCAATTAACGGGTTTGGCAGCTGACGCTGCGTCGCTGGTTCTTTTTCAGGGAGCAGGGAGTGGCAGAGTTTGATCTTACGGCAGGGCGTCACGGGACGCCAGGCGTATTTTCTAGATGTGCCCGGCACCGACAGTGCGGCGGCGCTCTCGGTCGTGTCGTTCACGGCAACCGAAAAGATGGGAGCAGCCACCGAGGTGTGCATAGAGCTGACCCACCCTCAGCAGCTTGCGCGCGGCGACTACCTGAACCGCGATGCCACGTTTTCCATCGTGCCGGAGGATGGCGCACCAAAGAAGTTATCAGGGTACATCGAACGTTTCTCGATAGTCCAGACGACGAAGGATTTCACGAGACACCGGGTCGTCCTGAAATCGCATTTCGGACGGCTCCAGGCCGTCACGAACAGTCAGCCCTATCAGCACCTCACGACACCGCAGATCATCCAGACGATCCTGCGCAGACACGGCATCCGGGAACACCAGATGTTGTTCCGGCTGCGCCGCCAGTATCCGGTCCATTTGTGGCGCTACCAGTACCAGATGACGGACATGGCCTATGTCCAGATGCTGATGCAAAAATCGGGTATCTACTGCTATATCCTTGAGACGGAGTACGGCGACCAGGTCGTGTTCGGTGATGATATCGACCACTATCTCTATGATGATCCGCAACGGATCGTGCCGTACCGTGAGGTCGCGGGTCTCGAAGCGGGTGGCGTGGAGGCGGTAACCACACTGAAGACCCACATGGAGACGGTGCCGCAGTCGTTCACGGTCGCGGATTACAACCCCGAGCAGGCGTGGGAGCGATTCAGGGACGAGGCCAATATCGCACCGCAGGACGAGACAACCTACGGCCAGCCCTACATCTACGGTACGCATCACCTCGACCAGGCGGGCGCGAAATGGGAGGCGCAACTCCGGCACGAAGCCGCGATTGCGCGACAGGTCATGTACGAGGGCGAGAGCAATGTCCTCGCGTTGCAATGTGCGCGCGTGCTGGAAACGGATATTGTCCTGCCCGATGCGCCGAAAGGCCAGGTGATTGTGGAGATCACGCACAGCGGTGCACGCGATGCCTCCTATTCAAACAGCTTCAAGGCGATTCCCGCCGACCGGCGTTTCCGGCTCCAGCTCGAACCGGAAAATTGGGCTCGCATTTCCGGCACGCTCTCCGGCCGCATCTGTAGCCCGGACAAATATACCTATGGATTCCTGAATTCCGTCGGCTATTACATCGTCCGTCTGGATGCCGACTTCGGCACCTGGCCCAATGGCGGCGAGAGCGTGCCGCTGCGTCTGGCGAAGCCGTTTGCGGGCAAGCTGCAGACCGGCATGCACTTTGTCGCGCTGGACAATGACGAGGCCGTGATTTCCTTCCGGGACGGCGATCCCGACAAGCCGGAAATCACGGCCTTCCATCACCACAGCCAGGCACGCGACCTGGTGACGAACGACCGTCGCTGGCTCTCGCGCAACGTGATCCGCACGCAGAAGAACAACAAGCTGCGCATGGAGGACTGGGCGGGCCAGGAAGGCATCAAGCTCAGCACGGAGCATTCGGGCAAGTCGCAACTGAATCTCGGTTACCTGGTCAACAGCAAGCTCGAATACCGAGGCGAAGGCTACGAGCAGAGGACTTCGGGCTGGGGCGCGCTGCGCGCGGGCAAGGGCGTGATGGTCACGACCTATGACCGCCCCGGCGCGACGGGGCACCAGCTCGACATGCAGGAGACCATTGCCCAGCTCGAAAACGCGCTGGCGACCGCGAAGGCGCTGGCCGCATCCGCCAGCAGCGCCAAGGCCGAGCCTGCCGATACCGACGCACAGCAGCAGATGAAGGAGGATTTCGACGGCCTGAAGAAGCCGGGACTGCTGATGAGTACGCCTGCCTCGGCGGGCATCGTCGCGGGTGGCTGTGCGCTGCTATCCGTCGCCGTTCGACGCGCTGCTTGATATCTCACGCAATCCCGCAGGCGTTGTCGAGCCGGGACAATCGATCTCAATTCAGCCGCTCAGTGCGTTGCGGCCGGAAGCGGGAAGGGGCCAGGCTACCGGTCTGTAATCGTCCGCGTTCATGTCGCGTGGCGGGCGAGTTCCGGCAAGCTGCTGATCCGCCCGGATGGCATGCCGGAGGCTGTGCTGTGCTCCTCGCCCGAACTGGAGTCGGGGGATACCGTGCGCGAACTGCCGGGCGGGTTGCTGCGTCTGGTTGACGAAATCCATGAGCAGGTGGGGCTGTTTGCGTGGAAGGAAACAGCGAATACCTTCTCGGACTGGAGTGAACGCGATCTGCGGGTGCTGGCGCATCAGGCGTGGCGGGACGCGCCGACGATGGAAACGGCTCGCGCAAAACCTGGTTTTGACCAGTTCGCGCTTTATGACCCGGAGTTCAGGCAATGGCACTTCGTTCAGGCGGATGAGGTCATCGCGTCAGTCTGACGTTTTGATGGCCATTCACGCCGCTTCGGGCAGAGCAGGCGCGTCCTCGGGCGTTGGCCGAAGCCCGTACGTAGTCGACCCTGAACAATTCATTTCCCGGGCCGCGGACGTCATACCATCACGTCGGCGGCAATGCAGCGGTTGAGCAAAGCAGCCAGAACGAAGACGCAAAAAAGCCGCAGCTTCCTCAGGATCATCCGCAGGTTGTGGCCGGCACCGCACAGTACCGCGTGCATCGCGTCGCCGAGCGCACCTTTGAGCCAGTTGCGATCAAGTTTTCCGTCTGTCTTCATGTGACCGATGGCTGGCTCGATCGCGCTGCGCCGTCGGATCATTGCGCGTAGTCCGCGTGTGATACCCCGGCGCAACCCCGGGTGGTAGATCTTCACGCCGTCGAGCGTGACACCCTTGTAGCCACGGTCGACGATGGCCACTTCCGGCGTGGCGTCGCACAGGATTGCCGCCTGCTCCAGCGCTTCAGCCAGCGTATGACCGTCGTACGGATTGCCTGGCATCGAGCGCATACCAACTATCAATCCTTCCTTGTGAGTCGTCGTGGTCGACACTTTCACACCGAATTCGTAGGGTATGCGGGCTTTGCCTTTGGCTAGACACTCGACTTCAGGCGCGTGTAGCGCATAAAGCTTGTTCTTGTCTTTCGGCTTCTGCGCCAGGATGCGCTTCGTGCGGCCAATCAGGTCCATTAATGCCGCACGGCCTGGGTCTGTCACCTGAGCGACCTGTCGCTCCACATCGCGCACGCCCCGAAGGAAGTCCCCTTGGGGGATCACCCGTCCAACGCGTGAACGCAGCGTGCGCAGTGCTTTCCTCATGCGTTTGTACTGCTTCGCATGAGCGTAGCGGCCAATCTGCAGCCCCAGACGCGGCGCCTCGCGGTTGTAGTTCTGCCGCAGCTTCAGGCCGTGCCGCGCGGCCGCCTTCACCAGATGTTCGCGACACCGCTCGAGCAGGCGTGAATCGGTTGGATGGGCGATCGCTTTTTCCATCACCGTCGTGTCGACGATCACCCGCTTCACGCTCGTGGCCTTGATCACGCCGGCACGTTTTGCCGCCTCGATCGTCTCGGCCAGCAACTCTTTAACGGCGGCTTCGCCCAGACGCTTCCTCCAGCGCGTCAGGCTCGACGGGTCGATCGGCGGCTCCGTCTGCAGGTACGTCTCGCCCGTAAAGACCTGCCAGTACGGGTTTTCAACCCATTGCCAGACGACCTCTTCGTCGGACAGATCGAACGCGTGCTGCAAATACAGCAGCCCCGCAATCAGCCGCGGCGAGCTCGCTGGTCGACCTTTGCCCGACACGAAGCTCCCGCTCATCAATGCGCCCAGCCGCTCCCAGTTGATCAGGTCAGTCAGGCGTACCAGCGGATGCTTCAGGTTGATCTGTTCGCGCAGCGGTTGCCGGAAGAAATCTCCCTCCGGCACAGGCGTCTTCGGACCCATCTGCACCTCGTCGAAAAATGCAGGAATCTTGCGGTAATGTGCCAGGTTCCTGCAAATCTCACAACACCATTTCGGCCTCAAAGCTCCGCCGTGCGAGGCTCTCCGAATTGTTCAGGCTCGACTTCGTACTCGGGGTTCGGCAGTTGCGGTATCTCGCCCCTGCAGGTTTTTTCCAGGAATGCCCCGAGTTCCTGCCAGGCGGCGCGCATTTCCCGCTCATAGCGGCACTGATGATAGTGCCGCATGAGCTGGCGGTTGAGCTGCTTCTCCGACTGGTCGAGCGACGACACATGATTCAGGCACCGCTCGATCACGATGGGCATCACGCCGAGCGCCTGCATCTACATTGCACTCGTGCAGGCGGTCCGTAAAAATCACAGGGTTGATTTACATGATCGGGTTATTCAGTTGTGGTCCGGTGGCCTTCATCGAGAATGGTATTGAGCGCTTCATGATGGACCACGAGGATGCGTTGCCAGCAGCGATACTGCTGCATCCTGAGCATATGGTTGATGTTCAGCGGGAACTTGATGACATGGATACTGATGCGCTTCGACTGCTGCACCTCGATATCGTAGTGAGCCACGGATGTCGCGTTCCCGTATTGCTGGACCACCGTTGCCGGTGGTACGCACTATAGTCACGCCGCGTCGAGCAGTCCCGCTTGCGGGGCATCGTTGACGGCAACCGTATCAGCGCCTGCGATGCGCGGGGCGGCCGGTGTGTCAAGCTGTTCAAGATACTGTCCAAGCCGGTGCCACGCGTCACGCATTTCAGGTTCGTAGGTGTATTGATGATAGGTCCGCAGCAGCGCCGGGTTGAGCCGTTTCATCCGTGCCTTGGTAGTGACTGCATGATTCAGGCAGCGCTCGACCACATCATCCGCGACGCCGCATGCGAGCATGAACGTCGCTCCGGTGCGGCGCAGATCATGCGCGCTCCACGGACCGCCCGGCAGGACCAGCGAGCGGCCGCTGACTTCGGATATGAGGGTCTTTCGCCCCCAGTTGCGGTCGATGCTCTGGCGATAACCGATGGCGTTCTGTATCACGGAAGTTGCGACCGGCCGGTTCTTGCCTCCAGGCAGCAGCCACGGCGTGTGTCCGGTGAGTGCGTGCAGCTCACGCAGCAGGCGTACTGAAAAGCTGGACAGGTGAATCGTCAGCGCGCGTCGGCCCTTGGCCCTTTCTGCAGGAATAAACCAGGTTGCCTGCGCGAACTTGACGTTCGTCCACGGGGCTGCGCAGATTTCGTTGATCCGCACCAGGGTTGACAGCATCAGCCAGACCGCCAGCTCATGTTCGCGTGGCAACGGTGTCGCCAGACCCCGCCGGGAGCCGGTGCAGAAATCGAAGGCGGTGCGGATGGCCTGGAAGCGCCCGCGCAGTTCGCAAACTTCGTCTTCGGATAGCGCGCGGTCGCAGTAGCCCATGAAGTCGGGAGGCAGCAGCCGGTCGAGGTTGACGGAATCGACGGGGTTGACCTCGATCAGCCCGCGCCAGGGTTTGCGCCGCTGCCCCCACGCGAACAGGGTGGCCAGCCAGGTGCGCAGGTTGACCGCAGTCGCGGACTTTCCCGCCGCGACCAGCGTTTTCAGCGCATTACGCACATGCAGGTCGCTGATATCGGTTACACAGATGCTGGCAGTCGAGGGCAGGAAATGCAGTTCGAACATGCGCTCGATGCCCCGGCGCGATTTGGGTGTGTAATCGGCAAGCGCCTCGGGGTGCCACGCATCGTACATGGCCTGCATCGTCAGCCGCTGCTCGCGCTGCTGCTCGATGCTGGCCTGTTCCAGCCTGAGCTTCGCGGCGACCGCTTTTTTCTGGCCTGCCGGATCGGTGCCGCGCGAGACACGCAACGTGGTTTCCTCGAAGCGCTCGCGGATGGCGTCCAGGCTGTCGCGCGGCCACGCGCCGAGCGTCGCTTCACGGGACTGGCCGTCGAAGCGGTAGCGGAAGTGGACCGACACCGTGCCGTCGCGCGTGACATGCACCTTGCCTGACAGGCCCGAGCCGTCGCGCAGCGTGCGGTTGTCATCGGCGGCACCGAGGCGCGACAGCGTGACTTCGGTGATGGACTGACTGGTTTGTTCCCCCACGGCGTTCCCCGTAAACGGGTGGACCTGAGACGATTGTAGCGGATCGCGTCCGCTGTGACGAGACTGATAAGCCATTGATTTCATGACGGATAATACGTATTTTCACACGCTGCACCGCAATGAAATTTCTACACAGACCTGCGAACAAAATGTGGGGATAACCTCGCCGCTACCCCAGCCGCAAATGCGGCAACATCGCCATCGCATGACCGCCGTGCCACCATACGTGTCCGGCGACGAACCACGCCGCCACCCACGCCGCGCCGACAACCAGCAGATCGCAACGTCCGCTGTTCCACCAGTTGAGCGAATGGCGTCCGGCGATCCATGGCACGCCGAGCGGATTGGGCCAGTCCGCGAGCAGATGCATCAGTCCGCCGCACGCGAAGCCGAATAGCGGCGCTGCGAACGTGCGATGACCGAGCAGGTGATACGACCACGCGAGCAGCGCGAGCCAGCCGATGCCCCAGTGTGTCACCGTGCGATGTGTGATCCAGAGACGTCGCGAGCGCGACCACCATGCCACTTCGAGCCAGTCCGGCGCGGTGCCGCCCGCCACGCCGCCGATGAACGCGAAGAGCGTCCACAGATGATACGGACCGCTTGCATGCGCGTGCGCGACGAGCGCCGCGGCGATGAGGCCGGCAGCCCAGCCGGTCGCATGATGTGCCTTGCTTGATGCCATCGTTATCCGCGCCGCGTGAGAAAGAAGGGCGGCCATGTTCGCAGATGCGCGCGCCAAACGGAAGCGTTCACGCGCTCATTTGAACGCGCGTGTATCGAAACGCGCATCGCGTCGAAAGAGTGACGCGCGGTATCAGACCGCGCAGCGCGCGATATCGAAACGCAACTCCGGTTCTGGCGGATCTTCCGGCGAGTCGTCGGGGCGCAGCACCTTGATCACCGAGCCGTGGGCTGACGGCGTCAGCGTGACGAAATACGAACTGTGCGAACTGGAACCCACCGTCAGTTCCGTCGAGCCGTTGACGCGGGACGTCTCGACACGCGAAAGACGGCTCACGAGGCAGCTTGCGATATCGACGGTTGAACGTTGCGACGAGACGTACAACATCGGGTCGGCGGAGCTCGTCTTTGGCGTGCTGCCGGACGAGCCGCACGCGGCGAGAACAGCAACAGGAAGCAGCAAAAGAAGTCTTTTCATGAGTCCAGTCGTCGGCGTCCCCGTTAATGCGCGGGAACATGGGGCGCGGGCGGAGCGCGATACGTGCAGTGGAAATTCACAACACTCCGCGACGAAGGCCGTCGTTCTTCGGACGCACGCACCGCGCGCGATGCAACGCAATGGGACGCAGAACAGGAAGGCGGCTATCACAAAGTATACGCGCCGTTATCGAATGAATCGACCCATCTGCCGCCCCGCGCGCTGACTAGAACGCGTGCACGACGCCGCTCACACGAAAACGCGTGCGTACAAAACGCGCCCATAAAAAACGCGCGCGTGGCGGGAGCACGCGCGCGTTTCGCCGGACGAGGCTCAACGCCCGGTCCGCATGCAGCATCAGAAGCGGTGACGCAGGCCGACTGCTACCGCCGTCTGGTTCGCCGTCGACGACGGCGTCAGCGTATTGATCGAGGCCACGTTGGCGCCGAAGTTGCCGAGTTCGCCCGATGCGTGCTGGTACACGCCTTCGAGGTAGACGTCGGTCCGCTTGCTCAGCGCATAGTCGCCCTGCAGCGACACCGTATGCCACTTCGGGTCCCCCGAGCCGTTCGAACCCGACACCTTGCCGTTCGTGAACGTGTAGGCAGCCGCGAGGCTCAACGCCGGCGTGAACGAGTACTTGCCGTTCACTTCGTAGTTGTCCATATGCAGGTTCGTGCCGGCGAGACCGCCGATGAACGTGCCGCCGACGTTCGCGCTTTGCAGGTTGTCGAGCTGCGTGTGCGTCCACAGGAGGCCGACCGTTGCCGGGCCGAACGCGTAGTTCGCGCCCACGCCATAGGTGCGTTGCAGTTCGGCAGCGAGATTCGCGCTACCGTCGCCGCTCGATACTGCGCCGCCCGTGTTGTTGCTGCCCGCATTGTTCAGTTGCAGGTACGCAGCCGCGACGCTCAGCGGGCCGTTCGCATACGATGCACCGACGCTGTACGCGCGGTTGTTCGCGAACTGGCCGGCGGCGTTGCTGAAGCCGTACAGGCCGCCGAACTGCAGACCGGCGTAGTTCGCGCTCGTGTACTTGACCGCGTTCTTGACGGAGAACGAGTTGTCGAGGTTGTCGTTGTCGAACGGGTGACCCGCCAGGTTGTTGCCGTAGCCCGAGCCCGCAGCCGACAGCGGCGCAAGGTAGTCGACCACGGAATCGTACTGGCGGCCGAGCGTCAGCGCGCCGTATTGATCGCTCTTCAGGCCCACGTAGGCCTGGCGATTGAACATCGTGTTGTTCTCGGAAAACGCGCCGTTGTTCAGATTAAAGCCGCTTTCGAGGGTGAAGATGGCATGCAGACCGGCACCCAGGTCTTCGCTGCCGCGCAGGCCGAAGTACGTGTTCGAGACCGAGCCGCTGCCTTGCTGCCAGTTGCTGTGACCCGCCTGGTTGTTCGTGTAGATGAGGCCGGCGTCGAGTGTGCCGTACAGCGTGACGCTGCTTTGCGCTTCTGCCGAGGCGGCGAACGCGCCGAGAATACCCGCAACGATGAGGGTTTTTTTCATGCTTTTTAACTCCGGGACAGTGCATGGGGAATCGCGTCCAGTTCCATGCTGATAGAGCCGGTCTGTTGGCGATTCGCAGCGAAGTGTATTCGTCTGTTGACAGATTTTTGTCCCGATCGACGCAATAATGATTTTCGAAAATGGTAATGACGAAATAAATCGCCGTAACTACCGATATACAAAAGGATTTTTGCGATGGAATATAAAAATGCGCCGTATTTCAGGTGATTATTCGTTGCGGAGCCGCCACGGACCGGGATGTGCGGCCGGCACTGTCTACGGGTGCATTATTAATCCGACAAGAAAGTTCAGATATTTTTCTTGCAATATATTGTTGCGCATCCTGATGATTCGCCATCGGGCGACAGCGTTTTCTAACTGGCAGTTCTTCTGTGCGCGGGATTTGTCTTCCTGCTTTTAACGAGATTTCAAGGTCGCGTTAATTTTAAAATCGCCAGTAATATAAATTAATTAATGCGATATACGCAATTCACTGTTCCGCCACGCCGGGTATTTCGCGGACGTCTTGTCCGTCTGGCCGGGTGAGGACTTCGCGGGCCGCGATGCGGGTAAAATCCGGCGCTTGTCTGCTGGAATGTCCCCGAACGTGAGTAAAACTGTCATGCCCGAAAATTCGCTTCCCTCATCCGACCCCACCGCCGAAGACGAAACCGCCGTGCCCGAGGTTCAGCAGGACCCGCGTCTGTGGCGCGACGGCGGCTGGACGGCGCGCGTCATCAAGAACGAGGACGATGACGGCTGGGCGGTGCAGATGATCAAGGACGGCGAGCCCGAACCCGCGCTCGTTGGCCCGTGGACGATGGGCCGCGACAAGAAGAACCCGAAGCCGCTCGATACCTCGGCGTTCAACACGCTGGTGAAAACGGCATCGGAGGTATTGCGGCGCCACGAGCAGCAGCTGCATGCGCTGCTTCACAAGAGCGTGAACGTCGCATCGGCATCCGGCGATGACGAACTGGAAATCACGCTCGACATCGTGCCTTCGGAAGACGATCCCTACGCGTTGCTCACGGCGCTCGATCCGTACGGCGAGCAGCTCGCGCAGGTCAAGGTCGCACCGAACTTCAAGCTGACGAAGGCGAGTGCGGCAACGTGGGTCGAGAACGATTTCCGCCGGCCGGGCTGAATGCAGCCTGGCGCGGGCGCGGCGCGTTCTAGCTGCGCTTGCAGAAAATGGCAGTCAGATGCGGCCCGGCGTGGTGCACGATCGCCGTGCCGCCCAGGCCGTCGACGACCGCCTGCACTTTCGTGTCGCTGCCGAACACGACGACGCCGTACGCTGACTTTGCGAGCGGCTCGCCGTCGCCGTTGCGGAACATCGGGTCGTCTTTTTCAAAGCCGACTATCGCGAACACAGGAAAGCCGAACGCCGTGAGTTTCGCGCCGCGTGAGGGCCAGAACGCGTTGATCGAGTTGCTCTCGACGCGCATGGGCTTCGGATCGATCAGTTGCTGGCCAGCGAGATCGGCGAAAAAACTGTGGGCGGTGGTGTTGCAGGCGAGCGCCGCGTCGAGGTCGGACGCGTGTGAAATCGTAGGTACCGCAGCGAGCAAAAGGGCAAAAACGGTAAAAAAGGCGGGGATGAAACGTTTCATGAGTATCCGGATGGTGCGTTCGCAATCCGCCGGCGAGATTCGCGGCGGAGGTTGCGCAACGGCCATGAGAACCATGGTGGCGCAACAGGTACCGCACTCTACCAGGAATCTCGAAAACGCGCTCCCAGGACTACGCCGAATCGACGATTTTGCGCAACGAAACAGTGACGTAGAGAGCAAGGAATTCTGATCCCGTATATATTTCCGGGTTATGAATCGACGACCCCCCATCCGCCCGAACGTTCCCGCGCCTCGCACATGGGACGCGCGGCTCGCACGCCGGCTTGTCACGCCTCTCATCGATACCCGCGTCACCCCCAATCATCTCACCACGCTGCGCCTCCTGATTGGCGTTGCAGGCGCACTGTGCCTCGCTCGTGGGGGATTTGCCGCATCGAACGTGGGTGCGTTTCTGATCGTGCTGTCGAATTTCGTCGATCACACCGACGGCGAACTTGCCCGCATCAGCGGCAAGACGAGCCGGATCGGTCATTTTTACGACCTCGCGAGCGACGCGCTCGTGACGGTCATGCTGTTCCTCGGCATGGGCATCGGCATGAACGCGGCCGGGGGCCACGGCCACGGCCTGATCGTTCCGCCGGCGTGGCTGGGCGGCATTGCGGGTGTGTCGGTGGCCGTGATTTTCTTCCTGCGCATGCGGATCGAGGAAATGGCGGGCAAGGCCGGCACGAAGCAGGCGTCCGCTGGCGGCTTCGAGACCGAAGATGTGCTGTATCTGTTGCCGCTCGTCACGCTGACGTCCGGCATATCGTTGTTCATCATCGCCGCATCGATCGGTGCGCCGCTCTTTGCCGTGTGGGTGATGATTGATTACCGCCGCGTGTCGCGCCGGGTAGAGCCCGCAGCGCAAACCGGCCGGGTTATGGGTTAGCAGATGAATTCGAATGCTGGAAACGACGTGATGGATTCCGTCACGTTGGACGATACACAGGCGAAGGGCGCGCAGCGCGCGATCCCTGACGCCGATCACGCCGTCGCGAACCGTACGCACGGTTTCGACAACGCGCGCCTGCGCAAGGACTTCGCCGATCAGGGCGCGTTTCTGTATCTCGACGATTTCCTCGCGCCGGAAGTGACGGCGCAACTCGTCGCGAGCGCCCGCGGGCTGCTCGGTGAGGTCAACCGCAACTATCTGCCGGGTCACAAGCAGGGTGGCAGCGTGAGCCGCCATACGATCGATCGCCTTGCGCCGTTCATCGCCGAGCTGTACCGGTCGGAGGAACTGATCGGCTGGCTCGAGCAGCTGTCCGGCGACAAGCTGATGGTGTCGCCCGCCGACGATCCGCACGCGTACGCGCTCTATTACTACACGCGCTCCGGCGACCATATCGGCTGGCATTACGACACGTCGTACTACGACGGCCGTCGTTACACGCTGCTGCTCGGGGTGATCGACGAATCGACGTGCCGTCTCGACTACGAACTGCACACCCGCGACGACAGCAAACCAGACGAACCCGGTTCCGTGCAGATCCCGCCGGGCGGCCTCGTGTTCTTCGACGGCGACAAGCTGCGTCACCGCATCTCGCCGATGGGCGAAAACGAAATGCGCGTCTCGCTGACGTTCGAATACGTCACCGATCCGAACATGCGGCCGTGGAAGCGCGTCATTTCGAACATGAAGGACGCGATCGCGTACTTCGGTTTCCGTCAGGTCTTCAGGCAACTGATGAAGAAGAACGGAGACGCCGCGTGACGCGCGCTGCCATGATCCTGCTGACGATCGGCACTGCGCTGTTCGTCGCGTTGCTCGCATGGCAGGGCTTCGGCTCGGTCGCCTCGACGCTGCTCGCGGCGGGCTGGGGTCTCGCGCTCGTTGCTGCGTTCCATGTATTGCCGCTCGTGCTCGACGCCGGCGCCATCTCCGTCCTCTTCAAGCCGCGTCAGGATCTCGTGACGCATCGCGACGCCGTGTTTGCGCGCTGGATCGGCGAATCGGTGAACAGCCTGTTGCCGGCTGGCCAGATCGGCGGCCCCGTCGTGATGGTGCGCCAGCTCTCGCAACGCGGCATGCGCATGCGCGATGCCGCGGCGGCCGTCACCGTGAGCACGACGTTGCAGGCACTCGCGCAGATCGTCTTCGCGGTCGTCGGCCTCCTGATGTTCAGTGCGTATGCCACGCACGGTCCGCTGCGCGAACTGCGCACCGCGACGTTCATCGGCACGGGCGTGCTCGGCGGCATGGTCGTGATGTTCTATTTCGCGCAACGGCGTGGGCTGTTCGGCCGTCTTCTGCGCACCGTATCGAAGGTGTTCGGCAAGCGCGACTGGTCGGCGCTCACCGACAGCGCCGATTCGATCGATGCCGCCGTCCATTCGCTTTATCAGGAGCGCGGGCGTGCGGCTGCGAGCTTTGTGCTGAGCTTCGTCGGCTGGCTGGTGGGCACGGTCGAAGTGTGGCTCGCGTTGCGCTTCCTTGGCCATCCGGTCGACTGGGTCGATGCAATGCTTCTTGAGAGTATTGGTCAGGCGATCCGTGGTGCGGCGTTTGCGATTCCCGGCTCGCTCGGTGTGCAGGAGGGCGGCTACCTCCTGCTCGCGCCGCTCGTCGGTCTGCCGCCCGATGCGGCGCTGGCGCTCTCGCTCACCAAACGCGCACGCGAACTCCTGCTCGGTTTGCCGGGCCTGTTGTATCTGCATTTCAGCGAACGAAAATGGCAACGCCGTCGTGCGACGCGCGTGCCTGTCGCCGACTAACCGTCTTTTAGAAAGGGCCGCCCATGCGCGCGATCATCCTTGCTGCAGGTCTTGGCCTGCGTCTCCAGCAACCTGCTGGCGATCAGTTTCCGAAGTGCCTGTTGCAATTCGACGGCGTAACGCTACTCGAGCGTCATCTGCAGATGCTCGACGCCGCCGGCGTTCATGATGTTGTGCTCGCGCTCGGCTTCCAGCCGGAACTCGTCGAGGCAGAGTTGAAGCGCATCAACTGGCCGCATAAGGTCGAGATCGTGCTGAATCCGCGCTTCGACCTCGGCAGCGTGCTGACCGTGCATACCGTCGCCGATGCGATCACGCGCGGCGGCGACGTCCTCGTGATGGATGCCGACGTGCTGTACGACGAGCGCATCCTGAGCGCGCTGGTGGCGGGCGAAACCGTCAACCGTCTGCTGATCGACCGCGACTTCGAAACGGGCGACGAGCCCGTCAAGCTGTGTCTGCAAGGCGGCGTGCCGGTCGAGCTGCGCAAGCAGCTGGCCGTTGGCCTGCAATACGACACGATCGGCGAATCGGTCGGCTTCTTCCGCTTCCGCGAGGAAACCGCGCGCCGCTTCGCGGACATCGTCGCGGGTTACATCGACAGCGGCCGCGCGAACATGCCGCATGAAGAAGCGGTGCGTGACCTGCTGCTCGAGCGCAGCCATGTGTTCGACACAGCCGACGTGACGGGCGCGCCGTGGATCGAGATCGACTTCCCGAACGACGTTGCGCGTGCAGCGAGCGAGATCCTCACGCAACTGCGTCCGTTCATCAGCCTGGCGCGTCAGACCACGTCCTGATCGTCGAAGGGCACAGGGCGCATGGTTGCGCTCCGTGCCGTGCGTCTGCCGCCTGCGCCATTTTGCTGGCGATGGCCATGGCGGCAGCGACGCGCAAACCCGGGCTCTGCGAGGCTCGTCAGCCTGTGCAACCGGGTTCAGGTGCGCGATTGACAGCATTGCGCAAGCGAGCGATGCGATAATCGCGGCTTTACGTCTGCGGCTTCCACGCCGATCGTCTACCTGCCAATGCCTCTTGCTCTAGGCACGTTCATCGTTCCCCTGATCGTCGCGTGTGCGATGTTCATGGAGAACGTCGATGCCACGGTCATCGTGACATCGCTTCCCGCCCTCGCGCGCGACCTCGGTCACGATCCCATTACCCTCAAGCTCGCGATCACCGCGTACGTGATTGGTCTCGGCGTGTTCATTCCAATCTGCGGCTGGGTGGCCGACCGCTTCGGTTCGCGCACGGTGTTTCGCACGGCGATCGGCATTTTCATCGTCGGCTCGCTGATCAGCGCCGCTTCGACCTCACTGCCGATGTTCGTCGTCGCGCGCTTCGTGCAGGGCATCGGCGGTGCGATGATGGTGCCGGTCGGGCGGATCATCATCTTCCGTTCGGTGCCGAAGTCGGACTTCATCCGCGCGGTCAACTATCTGACTGTGCCCGCGCTGCTCGGGCCGGTGGTCGGGCCGCCGCTCGGCGGCTTCATCACGACGTATCTGCACTGGCGGCTGATCTTCTTTATCAATATCCCGATCGGCATCTTCGGTATCTGGCTGGCGAACCGGCATATCGCGAACGTGCGTGAGGAACATCCCGGGCGCCTCGACTGGACAGGTTTTGTGCTCTCGGCCGGCGGTGCGTCGCTTCTGATGCTTGGCCTGTCGCTCGTCGGCGGCGAACTGGTGTCGGGCACCACGTCGACCCTCATGTGCGTGGTGGGCGCGTTGCTGCTCCTCTTCTACTGGTTTTATGCGCGACGCGTCGAATTGCCCGTACTCGACCTGCGGTTCTTGCGGATTCCGAGTTTTCACGCGAGCGTGGTGGGTGGGTCGCTGTTCCGGATCGGGCTGGGCGCGGTGCCGTTTCTGTTGCCGCTTGCGTTGCAGGAAGGCCTCGGGATGACTGCGTTCGCTGCGGGCGCGATTACGTGCGCGTCCGCGTTCGGCTCGATCTTCATGAAGACGTTTGCATCGGGCGTGCTGGCGCGCTTCGGCTTTCGCCACGTGCTGATGGTCAACGCGGCAATCTCGGGCCTTGTGATCGCCATTTACGGGCTCTTCGTGCCGGGCACGCCGCACTGGCTGATCTGGTGCGTTGTGCTGGTGGGCGGCGTGTTTCCGTCGTTGCAGTTCACGAGCCTGAATTCGCTCGCGTACGCCGACATTCCGAGCCGCGACATCGGCCGCGCGACGAGTGTGGCGAGCGTGATCCAGCAGATTTCGCTTGGGCTTGGCGTGACAATCGCCGGCCTCGTGCTGCAGATTTCACACGATCTGCAGGGCCACGCGACGATCGTCTGGACCGATTTCTGGCCGGCGTTTCTCTTCGTCGGTCTGTTCTCGTTTGCGTCGATTCCCGTCACGGCGCGAATGCCTGCCGGGAGTGGCGACGAAATCGCACGCGGCGGGCGAGGCAGCACGTAACGCACGCAACATCACGGGCTGCCGGCGCGGGGTGTTGCGCTGCGCGCGCTCATTCGCATCGTGTCATCGAACGCCCGTTCGCGGCGTAATTGCAGCGAATGCAATCCACTTTGATCGACGATGCCAGCACGATCGCACGTCGTTCCTTGCGGGGTGAACCCTGCGTGATTGCGCGGGCGCATTGATATATCTGCCTTCCCCAGACGACTTTTGCGTGCCGCACCATCGCCCATGCGCTTTGGGGCGCTTCGCAAACCCCGGACTCGCGTGATATAAGCCCAGAACAGACTTTTTCATCGCTGCATGAGGAGTTGATATGGGGGACACGCAATGAAGCTGTTCAACACTGTGAAGTCGTCGGCAACGGGGTTTGCGCTGGTCGCGCTGGTGACTACCTCGACCGCGTTTCTCGAGACCACGCCAGCCGTTGCGAAGGGCGTCGTCAGGGCGCAGCAGCCCGTACTGAGTGCATCCGCGATTGCGGTTGCGGACAAGTACAGCGCCGATGCTGCGGAGCAGATTTTCAAGGAAGGCGGCAATGCCGTCGACGCCGCCGTCGCGATTGCCTTCACGCTTGCCGTGACGTATCCGGAAGCGGGCAACATCGGTGGCGGCGGGTTCATGTCGCTGTACGTGAACGGCAAGCCGTATTTCATCGACTATCGCGAGCGTGCGCCGCTTGCGGCGACCCGCAACATGTACCTCGATGATCAGGGTAACGTGATCAAGGGCAAGAGCCTGTTCGGCTACTACGCCGTGGGCGTGCCGGGCACGGTGGCGGGCATGTGGGAAGCGCAGCACCGCTTTGGGCGGCTCAAGTGGAAGCAGGTCCTTGCCCCTGCGATCAAGTACGCTACCGACGGCTTCGAAGTCGACGAGCAGCTCGACAAGCGCCGCGAAGCCGCTTCGAAGGATTTCGCCGGCAAGACGAACTTCGATACATATTTTGGCAACCTGAAGCAGGGCGTCAACTTCAAGCAGCCTGATCTCGCCGCAGTGCTGACGCGGATTGCGCATGATGGCCCCAAGGACTTCTACAACGGCAAGACGGCGGACCTGATTGCGGCATCGATGCGCGGCCATGGCGCGATCACGAAGCGTGATCTGCAGGATTACCGTGCCGTGTGGCGCAAGCCGATCGAAGCCGACTGGAACGGCTATCACGTGATCACAGCACCGCCGCCGAGTTCGGGCGGCATTGGCCTCGTGCAGCTGTTGAAGATGAAGGCGGATCTCGCGTCCGACTTCAAGGGCGTGACGTTAAATTCAGCGCAATACGTACATCTGATTGCCGAGATCGAGAAGCGTGTATTTGCGGATCGTGCGCAATACCTGGGCGACCCTGACTTCTACAAGGTGCCGATCGAGCAGTTGACCGATGACGCGTACATTGCGAAGCGCGCTTCCGAGGTGAATCCGACGACGCCGTCTGACACGAAGAGCGTGCAGCCGGGGCTTGGCACGTCGATGCCGGAGAAGGCGGAGACGACGCATTTCTCGGTGGTCGACAAGTGGGGCAATGCCGTGTCGAACACGTACACCATCAATGGTTACTTTGGCTCGGGCGTGGTGGCGGAAGGTACCGGAATCGTGCTGAACGACGAGATGGACGATTTTGCTTCGAAGCCTGGCGTGCCGAACATGTTTGGCGTGGTGGGGAGCGACGCGAATTCGATTGAGCCGAAGAAGCGACCGTTGTCGTCGATGTCACCGACGATCCTGACGAAGGATGGCAAGGTATCGCTGGTGATTGGCACGCCGGGTGGCTCGCGCATTTTCACGTCGATTTTCCAGGTGATCAACAACGTGTACGACTTCAACATGCCGTTGCCGGACGCCGTGGGCGCGATGCGCTTCCACCATCAGCTGTTGCCGCCGAACACGATTTTCTGGGAGCCGTACAAGCCGATTGAGGGTGATCTCGCGAAGGAGATCGAGGCGAAGGGATACGTGCTGAAGGGGCAGGATTTCAGCGGCGACATCCAGGCGATCAAGATCAATGGGGATACACCGGAGGCGGTATCCGATCCGCGCGGGCGCGGGATCTCGCGGGTGATCCAGTAACAGATTTGTGGGAAGGAAGTGAAAACGGGCATCGAAAATTCGATGCCCGTTTTTCATGGTGGCGAGGCGGCACGATCTGTACACCCAGGGTACTTAGCAATCCAGACCAGGCAAAAGAAACACCGAAACCTCACGGGCGCGCACGAAGTGCGAAGCCGGATGAATGACTGCTGTGCCACGGGCAAAAACTGTGCGAGAGATCAGATCGTGCGCGGACCAACGCGGGGTGAAGTGCGAGGGTGACACTTCATGGTTGGCCATTCCCCGGCGATGACGCACCGGGAAAAGATGAGTTATCGAAGCGCCTTTCTTTTGCCTACTTTTCTTTGGCAAGGACAAAGAAAAGTAGGTGCCGCCCCGCACAGGGGCGACGCCAATAGACCGACATGAATACAAGGAAAGGCCAACAACAAAAGCGAACCAGAAATAAAACACTACAACTTCAAAATCCGCTCAAAAAACCGACACCAGGCATCGGCATGGGCATCATCCTGAGAAGACAAAGAAGCAGAGGAGGAAGCAGAGGAAGAAGAAGAAAACGCCTCAATCCCAGCCTGCCGGCAGGCAAAAACAAACCTCTCGAGCGCTTCACGATCGCCAAACACCAATTCACGCTGCGCCGCAACAACCACCACCCGCGCGGGTCCACGCCTGACCCTCGGCACACCGAAATCATCATATCCAGCGATATCTCGCGCAACTTTCACCTGGTAGTCACTGGCCAAGTCGCTCTCCTCAGCAGCAGATCGATCTCCCCAGTATAGGCAACGAATCGGCAACCACGCGGCTAACTGGCCTGCTCAACCGGCGTCAGGTCCAATTCGAGCTTTCGCGTCCCACGCAAAACGCTCACCGAAACCACACGATCGATCCGCGAAGCGTCGAGCACCCGCTGCAATCCGTCGACGCTATCCACCTCGACGCCATCGATGCCCACGATCGTGTCGTCGGTTCGCACCCCTGCCGTGGCGGCGGGGCTGCCCTTGACCACTTCCATCACGCGCACGCCGCTTTCCGCCGACAACCCGAAATACCGCTGCACGCGTCGCGACATTGGCGTCGTCGTGCCGGCCACGCCAATGTAGGCGCGCCGCACGCGCCCGTAGGCGAAGAGCTGCATGATCACCCACTTCGCCGTATCGATGGCCGTCGCGAAACAGATCGCCTGCGCGCCGGGGATGATCGCCGTGTTCACGCCGATCACCTGTCCCGCGGAATTGATCAGCGGCCCGCCCGAGTTGCCGGGATTCAGCGCGGCATCGGTCTGGATCACGTCGTAGATCATGCGTCCCGAGTTCGCGCGCAACGAGCGGCCGAGCGCGGACACCACGCCGGTCGTGACCGTCTGCGCGAGGCCGAGCGGATTGCCGACCGCAATCGCGATCTGCCCGACGCGCAGCTTGCCTGATTCGCCCAGCTCGACGTGCGGCAACGGTTCGGGCGAGCCGATCCGCAGCACGGCAAGATCGCTGTCCGGGTCGTCGCCGACGAGATCGGCGTCGAAACGGCTGCCATCGGCGAGCGTTACGCCGATATGCGTGGCGCCGTGCACGACGTGGCTGTTGGTCAGCAGATAGCCGTCGGGCGTGAAGAGAAAGCCCGAACCCGTGCCGCCGCGCGCGCCGCGGCCGCCTGGCCCGCGGGTGTCGCCAGGCAGGCGTCGTTCGACGGAAATGAACGCGACCGCCTGCTGCACCCGTTCGAGCGCGCCGATCACGGTGCGGGAGTAGGCGTCGAGCAGCGCGTCGTCGGTGGCGAGCGGGTGAGGCGCGGCGGGTTCGGCGGGCGCGCCTTGCGACAGATCATCGATGAAACGGGGACGGCTTCCCATGATGAAGCTCCAGATATTTGGATCCGCAGATGCGGGGTCGCGCAGTTGTTTTTCAAGTGTCGCGGCGTCGACGCGGATACGCGCGAAGCGGAGGCGCTGTGAGACACTTCCCTGACATCCGCCTTGCCGCCGCTACCGTTTCATCGACGCGCCTCGCGATCGGAACGGCCGCGAGGCAGTACAACCCGCGCGAAAGGAGCACGACACCATGAACGAGCCCGCCGTCGAATCGCTGAGCGCGATCACGCTTGCGACGCATGACATGGCCCGCGCGGTGGCGTTCTACGAAGCGCTGGGTTTTCCGCGCCGCTACGGCGGCCCCGACGAGGCGTTTACATCATTCGCGCTGGGTTCGTCGTTCCTCAACGTGATCGCCGACACGCGGGGCCCGATCAGCTGGTGGGGGCGCGTGATCATCTATGTATCCGATGTCGACGGCATGTATCGCAAGGCGCAGGCCGCCGGATTGACCCCGGAGTTCGCGCCATCGGATGCGCCGTGGGGCGAGCGCTACTTCCATATCGTCGACCCGGATGGGCACGAGCTGAGCTTTGCCCGGCCGCTTCCCGGCGCCAAAGAGGCGTAACGTGCCGTCCTCCGCGCGTCCGTTACGCGCTTTTTGACTGACGCGAACCGTACCGGCCCAGTCGTCATATGATGTCTTTCTATGCCTTTTTGCCTGCCCGGGCGACTCCGCCGACGGCCTCGCCCGGCCCGTCGCCGGTTGTGACAGCCACGCCCAGGTAACAAGATTGACACTTCGCGCTTCGATAATCGGATCGTCGACGCTGCCGCATCGTGCGGGCAGCCCGTTTCCGTCGCACTGGAGAAAGACGATGAAAGAACATGACCTGGCCCTCGACGCCGCAGCGTTCGCCGAACGCCAGCGCCGTTTCGAAGAAGACCTCATCGATGCATACGACGAGGAACTCGAAATGGAAGTGGACGACCGCATCATCGACGGTGCGGACGGTCTCACGGCCGAAGCCCGCGAAGCGCGCAAGCACTATTTCCGCGAGCTGTTCCGTCTGCAGGGCGAGCTCGTCAAGCTGCAGGACTGGATCGTGCACACGGGACACCGGCTCGTCGTGATCTTCGAGGGCCGCGATGCGGCGGGCAAGGGCGGCGCGATCAAGCGCATCACGCAACGCCTGAATCCGCGCGTGTGCCGCGTGGCTGCGCTGCCTGCGCCGAACAACCGTGAACGCACGCAATGGTATTTCCAGCGCTACACGCAGCATCTGCCGGCGGGCGGCGAAATGGTGCTGTTCGACCGCAGCTGGTACAACCGCGCGGGCGTCGAACGTGTGATGAATTTCTGCTCGGATGCAGAGTACGAAGAGTTCTTCCGCTCCGTGCCGGAATTCGAAAAGATGCTCGCGAGAAGCGGCATCCAGATCGTCAAATACTGGTTCTCGATCACCGATGAAGAACAGGAAATCCGCTTCCAGAACCGCATTCTCGATCCGCTCAAGCAGTGGAAACTGAGCCCGATGGATCTGGAAAGCCGCCGCCGCTGGGAAGCCTATACGCAGGCGAAAGAAGTGATGCTGCATCGCTCGCATATTCCCGAAGCGCCGTGGTGGGTTGTGCAGGCGGTCGACAAGAAGCGCGCGCGTCTGAACTGCATTCACCATTTGCTAAGCCAGGTGCCGTATCACGAGATCGACCATCCGCCGGTCGCGCTGCCTGACCGCGTGTACAACACGGAATACATCCGTCAGCCGGTGCCGGCTTCGATGATCGTGCCGGAAATCTACTGATCCGGTCCTCGCGGGGGCAATAAAAAACGGCGTGCAGTGAACTGCTCGCCGTTTTCACATCTGCACGCTGCGTGGCTGCTTTAGAACACGTGGCGGAACGCCCAGTACAGCCCGCCCGCGAGCGCGATCGAAACCGGCAGCGTCAGCACCCATGCCATCACGAGGCTGCGCACGGTGTTCCATTGCAGGCCCGAGCCGTTCGCGGCCATCGTTCCGGCGACGCCCGACGAGAGTACGTGCGTCGTCGAAACCGGCAGGCCGTAGACGTCGGCGGCGCCGATCGTCAGCATCGCGACCAGTTCCGCCGAAGCGCCTTGGCCGTACGTCAGATGCTGCTTGCCGATTTTCTCGCCGACGGTCACGACGATACGCTTCCAGCCGACCATCGTGCCCAGCCCCAGCGCGATGGCGACGGCCACCTTCACCCACGTCGGAATGAACTTGGTGGCGTGGTCCGTCTGCGCCTTGAAGTTGTCGATGGCCTTGAGGTCGTCGGGCGCGAACGCGGGCTGCTTCGCTTTCTCCATCAGACGGATTGCTTCGGACGCGACGTACATGTTGTTGCGCACGTTGTCGACCAGGTCGGTCGGCACATTGGCCATCGCACCCGACGATCCGACCTGCTGGCCGATCTGCCCGATCAGCTGCTGTAACGCGGGCAGCGTCGCGGGCGTGAGGTGGCGCGTCTGCACGTAGGCTTCGACGTCTGCGCGCGGATTCGCCGAGGGCGGCGCGCCGTTCGTGTACTTCGCGAACGTGGCCGAAGCCTGTTGCGAGACCGCGAGGTACGTCTGCGTTTCGGACGCAGTCACGGCCTTGTTCAGCGCGAACGAGGCGGGCACCGTGCCGATCAGGATCAGCATGATGAGGCCCATGCCTTTCTGGCCGTCGTTGGAACCGTGCGCAAACGAAACGCCCGTGCACGTGAGGATCAGCAGGCTGCGAATCCAGAACGGCGGCGGCTTCTTGCCCTTCGGCTCAGCGTAGAGCGCGGGAACGCGCACAACGGCTTTCAGCACGCGCAGCAGCAGGGCCGCGGCCAGGAACCCGATCAGCGGCGAGAAGAGCAGCGACTTGCCGACGCCGAGCGCCTGGTTCCAGTCCACGCCGCTCGTGCCCGACGCGCCGTGGATCAGCTGGTTCATCAGACCGACGCCGATGATCGAGCCGATCAGCGTATGCGAGCTCGATGACGGCAGCCCGAAATACCACGTGCCCAGATTCCAGATGATCGCGGCAATCAGCAGCGCGAACACCATCGCGAAGCCGGCACTGCTGCCAACCTGCAGGATCAGCTCGACCGGCAGCAGTTGCAGGATGCCGAACGCGACTGCGCCGCTCGACGTGAGCACGCCGAGGAAATTCCAGGTGCCCGACCAGACGACGGCAAGGTTCGGCGTCAGCGAATGCGTATAGATGACGGTTGCGACGGCGTTGGCCGTGTCGTGAAAGCCGTTGACGAACTCAAAGCCAAGTGCGATCAGCAACGCGATGCCGAGCAGGAAATACGGCAGGAATGCATTGGGGCGAAGCGGCTGCAGATCGTCGACCAGATGCGTGACGACATAAAACGCGCCGGCGGCAATGACGAGCAGGAAGACGATGAGGCTCGCGCTCCGGCCTCGTCCAGCTGCTACTTCCGGTTGCGGATAGGAGAGTTCTGGCATGGCCTTGCCCTGAATAGGATCGGTTGGCGGGACTTTCGATCCTGCAGGGTGCGTGTGTCAGGCTGATGACGGAACCGTGTCAGTTATGCCCCCTTAAAGCAGGCTCCCGGTTCCTGCACGCGTGTTCCGGCGCGTAGGGCGGGTGGGGAGCGGGCGGTGGATGGGCGTCGGGGTGGGCGTATCAGGCAGGGCGGAACAGATCGCGGGCGAGCTGGCACAGGAGCGCCGTGGTCGGCGATTCGTCCTGCAGACGCCGGCTCATGATGATCGGCGATGCAATACGGGCGTCCGGAATCTCCCGGTACACCACGCCGTGCGCGCGCAGCCCCTCGACGCTCTCCGGTACGAGACACACGCCTACCTGCGCGGCGACGAGCCCGAGCGCAGTCTGCAGTTCGCGGACTTCGTGCACGGCTTTGGGCTCCAGTGCGTGATCGCGCAGCGCGGAAAGCTGCTGGTCCGCGTAACTCGGGCGCGGATGGCTCGGGTAGACGATCAGCGTTTCGCGGGCAATCGCCGCCAGGGTCAGCGGTTCATCGCCGTTTGCGAGCGGATGATCCTGCGGCAGTGCAGCAATCATGCGTTCCTCGACGAGCACTTCGCGTGCGAGTTGCGCATCGTCGAAACGCAGGCGTCCGAAACCGACGTCGATCCGGCCGCCCTTGAGCGCGCCCAGCTGCTCGAGCGTGAACATTTCGATCAGGGAAAGCTCGATCTGCGGCGCCGCTTCGCGAAACGCGCGGATCACGGCGGGCAGCGCACCATACAGTGTGGACGGCACGAAGCCGATCACGACGCGCTCCGCCAGCTGGGCGAGGCGCCGGGTGAGCGGCGCCAGTTCGTCGGCTTCGTCGATCAGGCGTTTGGCCTGCGTATAGAAGATGCGGCCCGCTTCCGTCAGCCTTAACGGCCGTGAACCGCGCTCGAAGAGCGGCAGGCCGACGTCTTCCTCGATCTGCTGGATCTGGCGCGAAAGCGGCGGCTGCGTCATGTGCAGGCGGTCGGCGGCACGCGTGATGTTCATTTCCTCGGCGACCGCGACGAAATAGCGAAGTTGGCGCAGTTCCATGCATACCTTCAGAGTATGGAAGTAGTCGGAATGGGTGTTGGACTGCTTCGTGGGTTTGTTTCTAACATGTGATCTGTCAGGAGGGAAAGCATGATAGCAACACCCGTAAAAATCGAAGCCGTGGAGACGATCCTCGTCGATGTGCCGACCATTCGTCCGCACCGTCTGTCGGTCGCCACCATGAATTGCCAGACGCTCGTACTGGTGCGCATCCGGTGTGCCGACGGCATCTCCGGCACCGGCGAAGGCACGACGATCGGCGGCCTCGCGTATGGCGAGGAAAGCCCGGAAAGCATCAAGACGAACATCGACACCTATTTCGCACCATTACTGAAAGGTATGGATGCGACGCGCCCCGGCGCGGCGATGGCGAAGCTGCGCGAGCTGTTCCAGGGCAACCGTTTCGCGAAGTCGGCGGTTGAAACGGCGCTGTTCGACGCGCAGGCGCAACGTCTTGGCGTGCCGCTCTCCGAGCTGTTCGGCGGCCGCGTGCGCGATTCCGTCGAAGTGGCGTGGACGCTCGCGAGCGGCGACACGAACCGCGATATCGACGAGGCCGAACGCGTGCTGGAAGCCCGCCGGCATCGCGTGTTCAAGCTGAAAATCGGCTCGCGCGCCGTGGCGGACGACGTCGCGCACGTGGTCGCGATCAAGAAGGCGCTGGACGGACGCGGCGAAGTGCGCGTCGACGTGAACCAGGCATGGACCGAATCCGAAGCGATCTGGGCGTCGTCGCGCTTCGCCGATGCGGGCATTAGTCTGATCGAGCAGCCGATCGCCGCGGAGAACCGCGCTGGCCTCAGGCGTTTGACCCGGCTCGCCCGTGTGCCGATCATGGCAGACGAAGTGCTCCACGGTCCCGCCGACGCGTTCGCGATTGCGAGTGCGCGTGCCGCCGACGTCTTCGCGGTGAAGATCGCGCAGTCGGGCGGGCTGACCGGCGCGGCGAGCGTCGCGGCGATTGCACTGGCTGCGAACATCGATCTGTACGGCGGCACGATGCTCGAAGGCGCGGTCGGCACGATCGCGTCGGCGCAACTTTTCAGCACGTTCAGCGACCTGAAGTGGGGCACCGAGCTTTTCGGACCGCTGCTGCTGACCGAGGAAATCCTCACCGAACCGCTGCGCTATGAAAACTTCGCACTGCATCTGCCGCAAGGCGCAGGGCTTGGCATCGCGCTCGACTGGGACAGGATCGAGCACCTGAGGCGCGACCGGCGGTAACGGAAAAGCGCCCGACGAAAGACACGCGCCCGACCGTTGCTGGAAACGGGTGCATGCATGACTGAAAGACCGGCTCAAACGATAGCCACCCCCTATATCAAACGAAGGAGATACCCCATGAACAGGCAAGCCATCGACGCTCTGCTCGGCAAGATCAACGCGAGCGCCACGAGCGAAGGCAACCCGCGTACGAAGACGATCGTGAACCGCATCGTGCAGGATCTGTTCTACACGATCGAAGACCTCGACGTGACGCCCGACGAATTCTGGACCGCGCTCAACTATCTCGCCGAAGCAGGACAGAGCGGTGAGCTCGGTCTGCTGGCGGCGGGCCTCGGCTTCGAGCATTTCCTCGACGTGCGTCTCGACGAAGCCGAAGCGAAGGCCGGCATCGAAGGCGGCACGCCACGCACCATCGAAGGTCCGCTGTACGTGGCGGGTGCCCCGCTGTCCGAAGGCCATGCGCGTCTGGACAACGGCAACGAGCCGGGCGGCACGCTCGTGATGCGCGGCCGTGTGACGGGCGAAGACGGCAAGCCGCTCGCCGGCGCGCTCGTCGAGGTGTGGCACGCGAACCACCTGGGTAACTACTCGTACTTCGACAAGTCGCAACCCGCGTTCAACCTGCGCCGCTCGATTCGCGCCGATGCCAACGGCAACTACAGCTTCCGCAGCGTGGTGCCGGTCGGCTACAGCGTGCCGCCGCAGGGCAAGACGCAACAGCTGCTCGATCAGCTCGGCCGCCACGGACATCGTCCGGCACACATTCACTTTTTCGTGTCGGCGCCGGGGCATCGCAAGCTCACGACGCAGATCAATATCGATGGCGATCCGTACCTGTGGGATGACTTCGCGTTCGCCACGCGCGACGGCCTCGTGCCCGCAGTGAAGAAAGCCGAAGGTGCCGAAGGCAAGCCGTATGGCGTGGAAGGCAACTTCTCGCTGATCGACTTCGACTTCACGCTGCTGAAGGACCGTGCGAACCTGCCGTCCGCAGAAGTCGAGCGCATTCGCGCCGAAGCCTGATTCCGGCCGTCATATCAGGACGTTGCCTGGCCCGGAGCGCGGCGCGTTGCCCTCCGGGTCTTTTCCATCAAGGAGTCCCGCATGCTGTTTCACGTAGAAATGAAGGTCTGTTTTCCGCACGACATGGACGCGGAGCGCGCCGAGCGTCTGAAGGCGGACGAAAAGGCCATGTCGCAACGGCTGCAGCGCGAAGGCGTGTGGCGGCACCTGTGGCGTATCGCCGGCCAGTACGCGAACATCAGTATTTTCGATGTCGAGAGCCCGGCGCATCTGCACGACGTGCTGAGCCAGTTGCCGCTCTTTCCGTTCATGCAGATCGAAGTGCGCGCGCTGTGCCGGCATGCTTCTTCGATTCACGACGACGACCGCTAGGCTCGCTGGCCAGGCGCGCGCGCGATACGCCGGACGTCAGTCAGCCGTTTCGGGAAAGATCGCGCGGCCCTGTGTCATGTCCCGCAGCGCTTCGCGTGCTGCGTCGACCACGGTCGCGGGCATGCGGATCGTCAGCACCACGGCCATGCCGTACGCGCTTTCCGCGAGCGCATGATTTTCCTGCTCGATCCAGCGTCGCACGCGCGCTTCGTCCGCGTAGCCGACTTCGACAGTCAGCGACGCCTGCGCAATGCGCTCGACGCGCGGCGCATCCTGAAGTGCAGTCGCGATCGCATCGGTGTAGGCGCGCACGAGGCCGCCCGCGCCGAGTTTGACGCCGCCGTAATAGCGGACCACCGCGGCCAGCACGCCGTCGAGATCGTGATGCCGCAGCACTTCAAGGATCGGTCGGCCTGCGGTGCCCGAAGGCTCGCCGTCGTCCGACATGCCGGACTGGCCGCCCGCGAGCAGCGCCCAGCACACGTGCGTCGCGCCTGGATGTTCGTCGCGCAGACGGCGCAACGCCGCCATCGCCGCATCGCGATCCTCGACGGGAATCGCATACGCGATAAAGCGGCTCTTGCGGATCTCGAGTTCGGCGGTGAGGGCGGCGGGAAGCGTGTAAGTCGGCAAGGCGAGGCGTTCTGCGAAGAAAAGGAATGCGCCGCACGTGACGGCGCAGGCGTCATGGTAACGGATCGCAGGTTTCGACCCATGGCTGGCCAGACGCGCACCACGGATTCAGCAATGGTTTCTTGCGCGAACGCGTAATGACGCCATCCAGGGCCGCCCGCATAATGCGGGTCTGACGGATCTAGCTCCCGGCTGGGGCGAAACCGGGTTCCTCACCCGGCCGGTCCGTCATCTCTCCTTCTTCCCTCGCGCTCGCGGCGACGCGGGATTCTTCGATCAGTCCACGAAACGTCGTGATGCCGAGCGTGTCCGGAGGCAGCGTGGCTGAAGTGGCGGACACCTCGGACTCCTCGCCGGCCGGCGCGCCAAAGCCAAGAATGAGCCGCGTGGGCGTTTCCTGCGCGCGCACACGCCGCACGAGATTGCGCAGATACGGCGGCGACTCGGCGGTATCCAGCGAAATCACACACATCACCGGTACGCGATTCACGTCGACCGATGCCACATCGCCACGACGGAAGTGTTCGTACGTCGTCGCGACGCACGCGATCCGGTAGCGCGTCAGCAACTGCACGGCAATCGCCGTGGCGACTTCGTCGAAGGCACCGCGTCCGGATACGCATAGCACCGGTTCGGTCGTTGTTGTGGACGCTTCACGTGTGGACGCGTAGCTGGCGTCTGCCGATGTGACCGGAACCGGTGCTGGCAGCGCGAGTGCATCGGCCGTGCCTTCCACGGCTTCGAGGTTTTCGACGATGTCGACGAGCGCCTCGTTGATCCGCGCAAGCTGCTCGGTGTGCAGCACACCGCGCAACGCATCGTTGCGCGCGAGACGCAAGCCTTCGAGCACGACCTGATCGTAGTAGTCGACGATCGACATTTCGCCCAGCAGCCGCTCGGCCTGCACGATCGCCTCATGCAGATCGTTCGCGAGCAGCCGCTGATAGAAATTCTGCGCGGGCGTCAGCGCGGGCTGGTCGCCCAGCAGCACCGTCAGGAAGTTGAGGCGGTCGGCGTAGCGGCCGAGCGTGACGACGCACAGCGTGAGCGGTGTCGAGAGCACGAGACCGACGGGCCCCCAGAGCCAGCTCCAGAAAATCGCCGAGACGATCACCGCAAGCGGCGATAACCCCGATCGATGGCCATACAGCAGCGGCTCGACGACCTGCCCGGCCACCACATCGACGACGATGAAGAGCACCAGCGTCCACACGGCCATTGTCCATTGCGGCTGGATGGCGGCGGCCAGACACACGGCCATGACGGCCGCAATCCAGATCCCGATATACGGCACGAAGCGAAGCAGCGCGGCAATCACGCCGAAGAGCAGCGCGCCCGGTACGCCGAGCAGCGCAAGCCCGAGTGCCAGGACCGCGCCCACGCCGACATTCAGCCCGAGTTGCGCGACGAAGTAACGGGAGAGGCGCACGGCGGCATCGTCGATCGCGGTGGTGGTGCGATGCAGGTCGCTCGATCCGAACAGGCTGATCAGGCGGTCGCGCAGATCTTCACGCTGCAGCAGGATGAAGATCGTGACGACGAGCACGATGAACGTTGTCTCGATCGGCGCGATGGCGGGGGAGAACGCGCGCTGCGCAAGTTCGAGTGGCGTCGGCACCGGCTCGTGAACCTCGACCGGCATCGGCACGGCGGGCGTACCGCGTGCCGGGCGGCCGGTGACGCGCGGCGCGGGCCGCGAAGGCGCGACCCGTTGCAGCGTACTGGCGGCGCGGCTCAGCAGGACATCGGCGCGACCGACGGTCTTCTCCTGCACCGTTTCGATCTTGCGCTCGATGGCTGCCTGGTACTGTGGCAGGTCGGCGGCGAGCTGGACGATCTGCGCGCCGATCAGCGCGCCCGTGCCGAGCAGCACGGCGAGCGCGAAGAACACCGCGATGAAGATCGACGGCAACTGGCCCATATGCAGGCGCCGCAGTGTCGTGACGAGCGGCGCGAGCAGGAAGCTCAGCAGCACCGACAGGATGATCGGAATCAGAACGGCGCGCCCGAAGTACAGCCCGCAGACCACCACGACCCCGGTGACCACCGACGCGAGTCCATGGAGTGTCGGCGTGTGCGGCGGGTACACGCGATTGGGCCTTCCGTGCGGTGGCAACGGGAGTTTCATGTGTCAAGGTTCCGGGTGACAGTGCGCCTTGCCGAGCGAAGGCGGCTTCAGCTTCAGGGAAAGTGCTTTAGCAATCCGCGTGCCCGATGGCGTTGCGCCAGCGCGGCCGGAACACCGGCGCCGGCAGAACGGTCGGTGCGGTCAGTGCGTCGTTTGAGTATGCGCTGTCGGGCGGGACGAGGCCAGCGTTTTGCCCCCGCCTGCGCGCTGCGTCTCGCGCTTTCGCGGGATGGAGTGCATGCGCGTTGCGACGCTGGAGGGTTACGCCTGGGTAATTCTTTAGCCTCCGGCGTGCGTCGGCCTTAAACCTCGTTGCCGGCCGTGTCTGCCGGTTCGGGATTGCGTCCTTCCGCGGCGGCCTTTTCTTCCTCGCGCCAGCGTTGCCGCGATCGATACATTCGCTTGAGCGCAAGCCTCGCCATCTTGACCCAGCCGGAAGGACGCGGATCGGCCAGCATGCTGAGCGCGCGGGCGTAGTCGAGCGTAAGACCGGGCGTCCACGCCATCGTCGTGGCGCGCTTGCGGATCTGCGCGGCGACCCAGAGTTCAGGTGTGGTCAGCACCCGCACGAACGGCCGCCAGCCGCCCATGCGCTGCCAGACCCGCGCCGATGCGCCTTCGATAGCGGCCTCCAGCGCGCGCGAAACCGTACTCGAGCAGTTCCGGTGCGTCAGGTTGTAGGTGGCGTCCTGGCGGTACGCTTCCCAGAACCGGCGCAGCCGCTCGGGATCGTAGTTGCGGATACGCACCTGAACCGTCGATGGACACCACGCCTTCGATTCCGTCGCGTAGTCGGGCTGAAACACGCCGGGCACGTCGTTCTCCGGCGTGGCGCGCAGCAAGCGCGTGAAGTCGTCGGGCGAACGGTCGATCTCCACGCCCGGATACAGGCTGATATAGATGCCTTCCGGCGATTCGAGCGCGGCGTGACCCGTCGAGATCACGCCGTTGCGATCGACGGCGGCAATATAACGGTCGACGATCAGCTGGCGCCGCGCTTCCGATTTCGACGAACCGACCGGCGTCCACACGTGAACCGTCAGCGCGGGTTCGTCGGCCGCGGGCGGGCCGTCCCATTCGACGTTGCCGTGTCTTTGCCGCGCGCGCGGCGTTGCGCTCGCCACCTGCGCGGCGGCCTCGCGTTCCACGGCCGGGTTCGCGGCGAGCCGCCGCACGCGCGCGGCGAGCAGGATCATGTTCCAGCCGCCGAACATCAACCCGAGCCCGAGACAGTACGGCACGGTGCCCACATACCAGGTGGGAAACGGCTGGTAGAAAAAGATCGCGAGCGCGATTTCGACGATGCCGCCCGCCATCGCGAGGCGCCACGTGCGAAAGCGCACGACCTTCGCGGAGACGATCTGCAGCAGGCCGTCAGCGAGAAAGAGCGTGCCGAAAATCAGCGAGAGAATGAAGTTGCCGTGGTGATGTCCGGCGAGAATCAGGAGCGCGGCCGTGCTGAACGCCGCGCCTTTCACGTAGCGCAGCGTGCGCTGGCCGCCCATCCCTGTCCACGCGACGGCAAGCGTCGCGAGACCTTCCGCGAGGAGCAGCAGCGCAAATGGCGTGATCGGGAAATAGAGCGCGTTGTCGAGCGCATCGATGAAGATGCCGATGCCGACGATCACGCTGATCCAGCCCACCGTCATCAATGGCCGCCAGCGCGCGCGCAGATAGTCGACACCGAGCAGGATCATCACAAGTCGAACCATTGCAGTCCTCCGGAAGCCGCTTCAATCGTGAGGTAGCGCGTGACGGCATGCCTCGCGCCCAGGTCATGTTCGACGAACGGGCGCGGGATCACGCCGCTGTCAGATAGTAATGCCTCGGTCGAGGCGCAACAAACGGCGCGTGGCGAATCAGCCGGCTGCGTCCATGGGAACCTGCGTGGCGGCACGCCACCGGCTCGTTGCAAGGATGACGAACGCGAGCACGACGATGCCGGTCAGGATGCCGGAAAGCCGCATCAGCGCGGGCACCGGGTTCGCCGACCATTGATGGTCCTGCACGAAGACCATGAGGAATGCGATCGTGAACTGGCGGCCGACGTAGCTTGCGCCTTCGTTGCCTGTCTGCACGTGACATCCGAGCCACACGCCGATGGAGAGCGCCAGCATGCACAGCCACGCATTACCCTGCGTGAGCGGCAGCAGGACGATGGCGAGCACGCCTGCGATCAGGCAGCCCGTCACCCGATGAACCATTCTGACCACCACCGGCCGCTCGACGAGATGCGCCAGCGCACTGGCCGGCAACAGCAGCACGGCAACGCAGGTGACCATGGCCTGCGCGAACCCTGGCAGCTTCAGCAGATAGGTGAGCGACGCCAGGATCACGATCGCAATGCCACATTGAACGGCAAGCAGCGCGCGCACCGGACGCAGCGAAGCAGCCGAAGGCTCGATAGCGGGCGGGGGCGAGGGCGGCGTGACGTCCGGTGGCGCGTCGCCAGAGGTCTCGCCCGCCGGAAAGACGCGCGCGTGCCACTGCGGTGCGAAATGAAACGCACTCGCCACGATCACACACGCGAGCGTGCCAGCGACAACCTCCGCGACCCGCAACGTCGCGAACCCTGCGGTCGCCTTGAACGTAATGAGTATGTGCGCCTCGTACATCGTCATCAGCGCGGTGATGCCGCCGAGTATCCACGCATACGACACTTTCGAGGCGTTTGCGAAGTAGATCGCCCCGGCGCCCATCAGGCCGAGCACCGGCACGAAGAGCCATGGACGGTCGCCGATCATCGGACCGAGCAGCGTGGCAAGCAGCGCGCCGAGCACGGTGCCAAGGATGCGATGTATCGCGCGCTGGATCGAACCGCTAAAGCGGGTCTGCATGACCGCGAAGCCGCTGATCGCGGCCCACCACGTGTTCGACAGGTGGAGGGCATTGGCGAACACGACGGCAAGCGCCACGGAAAGCATTGCTTCGAGTCCGAACAGCGCGCGTGCGCTGGAGGGCTTCCACGCGACGAGTTCGCGCCCAAGCGCGAACACGGCCTCGCGGACGATCTGAAGCAGGGTGCTCATGCCTTTCATCCGGCTCTCCATAAACGGTGCACCGGGGCGATCGCTATCGATCGCCGCGCACCCTGAATGGCGTCTGCGCGATTTCGCGCAGACGCCCGACGCCTTCGATCATCGGCCACGTATGCCGCGTGCCGTCGCGCAACCGCACCGACAGCGTTTCTGCCGCTTCGTCGCGCGGACCGACCGTCACGAAGAGCGGAATGCGCTGCTCACGCGCATCGACGACCTTGCGCTCCAGCCGTTCCGGCCGGTCATCGAATACCGCGCGCAGGCCCGCATCGTCGAACAGGTTCATGATGCGCCGGCCGTAAGCGCGGCTTGCATCCGATACCGTTGCGAGCGCAACCTGATCGGGCGCGAGCCACGCGGGTAGCCAGCCGTCGTCGTGTTCGAGCAGCATCGCGATGAAACGCTCCATGCTGCCGAGCACGGCATGATGAATCATGACCGGGCGCACGTGTTCGTTATCGGCGTTCACGAACGTCGCGTCAAGTCGTTCGGGCAGCACGAAGTCCAGCTGGATCGTGCCACATTGCCAGCTTCGCGCGCGGCTGTCCGTCAGGTGAAACTCCAGCTTCGGACCATAAAACGCACCTTCGCCAGGCCGCACTTCGAACGTCAGACCCGCCGACTGCGCCGCGGCGGCGAGCGATGCTTCCGCACGATCCCATACCGCGTCGCTGCCGGCGCGCAGCACGGGGCGCGTGGCGAGCTGGACCTCGAAGCTCGCGAAGCCGAGATCCGCGTACACCACGCGCAGCAGGTCGCAGAAGCGGGCCACTTCTACTTCGATCTGATCTTCCGCGCAGAAGACGTGCGCGTCGTCCTGCGTAAAGGCGCGCGTACGCTTCAGGCCTTCGAGCGAGCCTGAAGGCTCGTCACGATGACACGCGCCGAACTCGCTGTAGCGCAGCGGCAGTTCGCGCCAGGAGCGCACGCGCTGACTGAAAACCTGCACGTGACACGGACAGCTCATCGGCTTCAGGCAATACGCGCGATGCGCTTCCCTGTCGCCGAGCGAATACATGTTTGCCTGAAACTTGTCCCAGTGTCCGCTCTGCTCCCACAGCGAGCGTGCGAGGAGTTGCGGCGTCCTGATTTCGCGGAAGCCGGCCTGTCGCATCCGGTGTCGAATGTAGTCTTCGACGACGCGATAGAGCGCCCATCCGCGCGGATGCCAGAAGACCATGCCCGGGCCTTCCTCCTGCTGGTGAAAGAGGTCGAGCCTGCTGCCGAGCTGTCGATGATCGATATCGTTCACTGCGTTCTCCGTTTCGATAAATGCCGCAAACGGAGCGCTGTTAACGTAAAAGGCCCCGTCCGTTACCGGCGGGGCCTGGGAATTTTGCGTGGTATGTCTGCCTACAGCGCGCGAACTCCGGACGACCCGCCAGAAAGCGTGGTCGTCGTGGTGGTCGCGGCAATGAGGGCGAACAGGGACGGGTTCATGGTGACTACGATAGTTGAGTTCGAGGCGGCCCGTCAACACCAGGTTTCATCTTCGGCAGGCCGCGCGAATTTCCGTTGCCTGCAGGTCTCGCGCATTTCCCGCCCGCTCTCCTGTACTCAACGGACACTGAAACCGGTCGATGCCGAAAGGTGCATCTGTTATTCTCGTTACCGGAGATGTTTTGCAAATCACGCCTTGAATCTTCATAAGAACGCGAATCGCGCCTGATGCGGATCAGTCATTTATTCCATCGTCTGCAGACGCTTACCGGTTCGCCGTGGATGGTGATCGCAGGCGGCGTGATGACCGCTCTTGGCATGCTCGCCATCTGTGCCGTGCTGCTATACGAAGGCCGTCAGGATGCGCTCGCGCACGCCACCGAATCCTCACGCAACACGCTCCTCATCATCGAGCGCGACATCACGCGCAGTGTCGAGCTTTACGATCTCTCGTTACAGGAAGTCGTGGACAACGTGCGTCAGCCCGATGTCATGTCGCTGCCCCAGCAACTGCGCAATGAGGTGCTGTTCGATCGTGCCGCCACCGCAAAATACCTCGGCTCGATGCTCGTGCTCGACAGCGCGGGCAACGTCATCATCGATTCAGGCTCGGCGATTCCGCGCCACGGCAACTTTGCCGATCGCAGCTATTTCACTGTCCATCGCGACAATCCCCACGTCGGCCTTTATCTGAGTCCGCCGTTCGCGTCGCGGCTGCGCTCGGGCGATCCGAGTATCGCGTTGAGCCGCCGCATCAACAATCCGGATGGAACGTTTGGCGGCGTCGTGCTCGGCGCAGTGCGGCTCGAATATTTCCGCCAGCTGCTGTCGGGCCTGCAACTCGGCCCGCACGGCACGATGGCGCTCATTCATGCGAACGGCGAGCTGATCATGCGCGCGCCTTACGACGCGAAGATCATCGGACGCAATCTGAACGGCACGGGGCCGTTCGAGCGGATGCTGTCGCAGCCGGAAGGGCAGTTCACCGAGAAGGCGTCGATTGACGGCATCCGTCGCGTCTATACCTACAAACGCCTGACGGGCCTGCCGCTGATCATGGAAGTCGCGCCGGCCGAGATCGATATCTATCGGGCGTGGGAAGAGCGGGCCGCGCGCATCGCGATCCTGATGCTGGTTTTCAGCCTGACGTTCATCGGGTTGTCCGTGCTGCTGGCGCGCTCGCTGGCAAGACGGGCGCAGGCCGAACTGATGCTCACGATGCTCTCGCGCACCGACAGCCTGACCGGCCTGAACAACCGCCGCGCGCTCGACGATCTGCTCGCCCGCGAGTGGCAACGCGCGCGGCGCTCGAAGGAATCGCTGTCGATCCTCTTTGTCGATGTCGACCACTTCAAGGCGTACAACGATGCCTACGGTCACCAGGCCGGCGACGATGCGCTCGCGGCGGTCGCGCGCTGCATCTCGGCCAATATCCGGCGCCCCGGCGACAACGCGGCGCGCTACGGCGGCGAGGAGTTCGTGATCGTGCTGCCGGATACAGCCGGACCCGGCGCGGTGGGCGTGGCAGAAACGATCCGCATGAAAGTGGCGGCGCTCGGTATCGAACACGCGACGAGCCAGCAGGGCCGTCTCACGGTGAGTATCGGCGTCGCGACGTGGCAGGGCGAGAAGACCGACACCGTCGATCACGTGATCAAGGCCGCCGACGAGGCGCTCTACACCGCGAAAGCCGCGGGCCGCAATACGATCTCCGCCACCGTGCTGGCTTGAAGCCAGCCGCCGGCCTTCTCTGCGTTGTCTGCTAACTGTCGACGAGCGTACTCAGGTTATTGCGCACCCGTTGCAGCAGTGAAATCAGTTGCTGCGTCTCTTCTTCGCTAAAGCCGTTGAGCGCCTCGGCCGCAACTTCATCGCCGACGATGCGCGCCTTGCCGAGCGTCTGTTCGGCTTTCTCGGTCATACGGATCTGTCGTTCGCGACGGTCCTGTGGATTCATCGAGCGCTCGATCCAGCCGCCTTCGGCCATGCGGTCGAGCAGCCGGCCCGCTGAAATCGGCGCCACTTCGAGCAGATCGGCGAGGCGCGCCTGGTTGACGTCGCCGTAATGCGACAGGTAGGCGAGCGCGCGGCATTGCGCGCGCGTGAGATCGAGCGACGATTTGGCGAGATCGTCGAAACGCTTGCCGCACAGGCGTCCGACGTCCGACACCAGAAAGCCGAAGCGCTGTTCAAATGGGGTTTTCATCGGCCGATTATACGAAAGCTTGTGCATTGAAAGCAGGGCGCCGCGCTATCGACTATACCGATTGCGCTGCAGGAACCAGTCTATATAATAAGCATGCTTATTATCTTGCGACGCTTCTCGTGAACGCCCTTCATGTCATCTGATACACGCCCGGACAGCGCTGCTGCATCGCTCAACCGGCCCATGATCACCGTCTCGATCATGCTTGCGACGCTCATCCAGACGCTCGACAGCACGATCGCGAACGTCGCGCTGCCGCATATGCAGGGCACGCTCTCCGCGTCGCAGGACGAAATCACGTGGGTGTTGACGTCGTACATCGTCGCGGCAGCGATTGCCACGCCGCTGACGGGCTGGCTGTCGGATCGACTGAGCGTGAAGCGGCTGCTCGCGTTCGCAATCGGCGGCTTCACGGTCGCTTCGGCGTTATGCGGGCTGTCTGAAACGCTGACGCAGATCGTGGCATCGCGCCTGTTGCAGGGCATTTTTGGCGCTTCGCTTGTGCCGCTGTCGCAGTCGATCCTGCTCGACATCAATCCGCGCGAGAAGCAGGGTCAGGCGATGGCGGTGTGGGGCATGGGCGTGATGGTGGGCCCGATTCTCGGCCCGACGCTCGGCGGCTGGCTTACCGACAGCTACAACTGGCGCTGGGTGTTCTTCATTAACGTGCCGATCGGCGCGTTCGCGCTCTTCGGCGTTCTGACGTTCCTGCCTTCGCGCCCCGCAAAACACGATGCGAAATTCGACGCCTTCGGCTTCGCGACCTTGAGCCTTGCGATCGGCGCGTTGCAGGCGATGCTCGATCGTGGGGAGCAGCTCGACTGGTTCGGCTCGCTGGAAATCCGTATCGAGGCGCTCCTCTCCGTCCTCGCTTTCGCATTCTTTCTCGTGCACACCGCAACTGCGGGCGCGAAGTCGTTCTTCCGCTATGAGTTGCTGAAGGATCGAAACTTCGCCACGGGCACGTGTTTCATCTTCGTGATCGGCGCGGTGATGTATGCGACGCGCGCATTGCTGCCGCCGATGCTGCAGAACCTGATGAACTATCCCGTCGCGACGACGGGGCTCGTCACCGCGCCGAGCGGTGCCGGCACGATGGTCGCGATGCTGTTTGCCGGAAGGCTGCTGAAACGCGTGGATGCGCGCGTGCTTCTGCTTGCCGGCTTCCTGATTTCGGCGTTCGCGTTGTGGCAGATGATGCAGTACACGATCGTGTTGTCAGCGTCGGACATCGTCTGGCCGGGCGTGATTCAGGGCTTTGGCCTGGGTCTCGTGTTCGTGCCGCTGAGCGCGCTCACGTTTTCCACGCTCACGCCCGGCCTGCGCGCCGATGGAACCGCCACCTACAGCCTTGCCCGCAATATCGGCAGCAGTATCGGCATTTCGATCGTGCAGACGCTTGTCACGCGCAACACGCAGATCGCGCATGCGGGACTCGCGGCCAACGTCACGGTGTTCAACCCTGCGATCCGGCCGATGCTGCAGGACGGCGCGAGCCTCAACATGGCGGTCCTCGATCAGGCGATCAACCAGCAGGCCTCCATGATCGCGTATCTGAACGACTTCAAGCTGATGTTCGTTGCAACGCTGCTCGTCCTGCCGCTGATCCTGCTGATCCGTCCGGCGAAAGTGGTGCCCGGCGCGATTGCGCACGCGGCGATGGATTGAGCCCGCACGATTCGCGATGACGTTCAGCATGCGTCGCGCAGTCCGGGTATATTGAGCGCGGTTGCGCGCGGCCTTCACGCGCCGGCGCGCATGAAACGCCATCCAGCAAGGAGACATCATGTTCGATCTGACGACCCTCAGCACGTTCGTAGCGGTGGTGCTGGGTCTTTTCCTGATTCCCGGGCCGGCCGTGCTGCTGGTATTGACGCGCACCGTGCAGGGCGGCCGCAAGACGGGCATTCTGACCGGGCTTGGCATCGCAAGCGGCGACTTCATTCATACGCTGTGCGCTTCGGTTGGACTGTCCGCGCTGCTGATGACGTCGGCGCTCGCGTTCAATGTCGTCAAGCTCGTGGGCGCCGCATACCTCGTGTATCTCGGTGTGCGCGCCTTGATGGAAAAGCCGTCGGATCCGACGCTGCCTGAAGCGTCGCCGTCGAAAATGGCCGCCGTCACGCCGTCGCGCGCGTTTTTTCAGGCGATTCCCGCCGAAGTGCTGAACCCGAAGACCGCGCTCTTCTTCCTCGCGTTTCTGCCGCAGTTCGTTCATCCGGAGCACGGTTCGACGTTCGTGCAGTTCACCGTGCTCGGGTTGATTTTCGTGGGTCTGAGCGCGGCCTATACGACGGCGATCGTGCTCACCATCCGGCCGCTCGGCCGGTTCGTGAAACGTCTGTCATGGTTGAGCCGCTGGCAGGGCAAGATCATCGGCACGATCTTCATTTCGCTCGGGCTGCGCGTCGCGACGCAACATCGCTGAGCGCCGGCGCGCCGGCCGGTTTTCACACCTGACCGCCACGCCGGCGCCGTCCACCTGGTTACTTCGCGAACAGCGACGCCATATCGGCAAATGCCTTGATTTCGACCGCGTTGCCCGACGGGTCGAGGAAAAACATCGTCGCCTGTTCGCCAGGTTCGCCCTTGAAGCGGATGTGCGGCTCGATGATGAACTTCGTTCCCGCGCGTTTCAGCTTGTCCGCGAGCACTTCCCATTGCGGCACTGACAGCACCACACCGAAGTGACGTACCGGCACGGCATGGCCGTCGACGGCGCTCGTCGAACGATGGCCGGTTTCCTGCGGCGCCAGATGCGCGACGATCTGGTGGCCATAGAAATTGAAGTCGACCCATTCGTCGGACGCGCGGCCCTCGGGACAACCCAGCAACTCGCCATAAAACGCCCGCGCGGCCGCAAGGCTGTGAACGGGGAAGGCGAGGTGAAACGGTGGCATGGCGAATTCGGTGACGCTCACGGCAATGGCTCCAGGTTCGGGAAGGGATATCGCGCGCGATGTCCGCACGCCGGATGCAACCCAGTTTATTCATTCAAATAATCGTTGAAAAACGATATATTCTTGGTCTGACATCCATATAAATTGATGAGTCGCGATGATCCGGGAACTCCAGACCCTTGTCGCAGTGGCGCAGCACGGCACATTCGCGGGCGCGGGCGAGCACATGGGGCTCACACAATCGGCGGTGAGCGCGCAGATCCAGCGGCTCGAAGAACACCTGGGATTTGCGCTCTTTGACCGGACTGGACGTTCAGCCACGTTGAACGCCGCCGGCAAGCGCACGCTCGCGCTTGCACACGACCTGCTTTCGATGTACGCGCGCCTGGGCGAGCAGGGCGACATCGCCGGGCAGAGCGGGCTGTTGAACATCGGCGCAATCGCTTCCGCGCAGGTCTCGCTGTTGCCGGAGGCGCTCGCGTTGTTCCGGCATGACTTTCCCGCGTGGCGCATCCGCGTTGTGCCGGGCGTCTCGTTGAACCTGCTCGCGCAGGTCGATTCCGATGAACTCGATAGCGCGGTGATCATCCGGCCGCCGTTTGCGCTGTCGTCCGAATTGAAGTGGCATCCGCTCGTGACCGAGCCGTTCGTGCTGCTTGCGCCGAAAGCGCATGCACGCAGGCACTGGCGCGACGTGATCGGCGCCGAACCGTTTATCCGCTACGACCGCCGATCGTTCGGCGGGCGGCAGGTCGAGCGTTTCCTGCGGCGCACGCGGATCGAAGTGCGCGATGCGATCGAGTGCGATGAACTGCAGGCGATCGTCGAACTCGTTGCGCGTGGCATGGGCGTCGCGCTCCTGCCTGAGGCTGCCGGACTCGGCGCGTGGCCCGAAGGCGTGACCGTGCTGCCATTGGGCGACGACACGTTCTTTCGCGAGGTGGGACTCGTGCGCCGCGCGCGTCGCGATTCGCAGCCTGCGGCCGAGCGCCTTGCCGGTTGCGTGATCGAAAGTGCGGCGCTGGCGAAAGGGCGTGCGTGAAGCGATCCGGTGCGCACATCCGGCGTGTCGAGCATTCAAACGTAACGGTTGGCGTTGTGGTGCTGATAACATCGCGCATCGCCCGTAGCGGCCTTTTCCGTTTTCGAAGTTGCCATGCAAAACAATCCGCTTAGCGAGATTTCGCTGATTCGCAGGCTGAAACTGAACCAGCTGATGATCTTCGAACGTGTGCTCGAAACACGTTCCGTTGTGCGGGCCGCGAACGAAATGCGCCTGACGCAGCCGGCCGTCACGAAGGTCATCCACGAACTCGAATCGTGTTTCGACGGCGCGCTTTTCGCGCGTTCGAACCGCGGCGTCGTGCCGACGGATCTCGGTCTGCTGCTCGGGCGGCGCGTGAAATCGCTGATGGCCGAACTGCGCTACATGACCGACGAGCTGAACGATTTCCGGCTCGGCACCAGTGGACACGTGATTGTCGGCACGCTCATTTCCGCATCGGCGCGGCTGTTGCCCGCGGCCATCGCGATGCTGAAGGCGCGCACGCCCAACGTGCTCGTCACCGTGCGCGAAGGCACGACCGCGCATCTCTTTCCCGCGCTCGCGACGGGCGACCTCGACATCGTGGTGGGCCGTCTGCCGGAACGCGAACTGCCGATTGCGAGCGCGTTCCCTCTCACGCACGAGGCGCTTTTCGAAGAGTCGCTGTGCGTGGTGGTCGGCAAGGGCTATGGTCTTCAGGCGGCGCCCGTCGCGAGCCTCGCCGAGCTCGTCGACTCGCCGTGGATTTTGCCCACGCCCGATTCGCCGGCCCGTCTTTCGGCGGAGCATCTGTTCCGCGCGGCCGGACTCGCGCTACCCACGGACATCGTCGAATCGCTGTCGATCCTGACGAACATCGGCCTCCTGCTGGAGACGCCGCGTATCGCACTGATGCCGCGTGTCGCCGCCCAGCAGTTCGCCGACGCGGGCTTGCTGCGCATCGTCGACCTGCCGGAGACCGGTGCGTTCGGCACGGTCGGTTTCTCGGTGCGCTCGAACAAGGAGCAGAGCACCGCGTGCCAGGCGTTCATCGAATGCCTGAAAGAGGCGGTCGAACTCGCGCGGCCCGGCGCGGCCGCGGCGGTCTGAACGCACGCGCGTCGGAGCGGTAGCGCGCCTGAACCCGAGGCGGGGCGCGCTTTCGTCTGGTATTCCGGTTTGGCATATTGAACGCCGGATGTTTGATTGTTGTTCAGCGCGCGGCTCCCATAGACTCCTGCAAACACCTTATTCATGCAGGAGACGTTGTGACTTTCGAACCGGCTGCCGCTTCGCGCGCTCCACGGCTGTTACGCCATTACATCGATGGCGAATTCGTTGCAGGTGCAACGACGTTCCCGAATCTGAGCCCCGTTGACGGCACTGAAATCGCGCAGGTCTGCGAGGCCGATGAAGTCGCGATCGATCGCGCCGTGCGTGCGGCACGCGCCGCGCAGGAAGCCGGCTGGCGCAGCACGACACCGGCGCAGCGCGCCGACTGGCTGCAGCGCATCGCGAACGGCATCGAAGCGCGTTTCGACGACTTCGTTGCCGCCGAAGTGGCCGATACCGGCCGTCCTGTCACGCAGGCCCGCACGCTCGACATCGCACGCGGTATCGCGAACGTTCGCACGTTCGCGGATCTGGTCCGCACCGCGCACAGCGAATTCTTCGAAACGCATGCGGCCGACGGCAGCGAGCTCATCAACTATGTGACGCGCAAGCCGCTGGGCGTTGTCGGCATCATTTCGCCGTGGAACCTGCCGCTGCTGCTGTTTACGTGGAAGGTCGCACCGGCGCTCGCGATGGGCAACTGCGTCGTCGCGAAGCCTTCCGAGGAAACGCCCGGTTCCGCGACGCTCCTTGCCGAAGTCATGCACGAGATCGGCCTGCCGCGCGGCGTATTCAACCTGGTTCACGGTCACGGGGCGAACGCGGCGGGCGAATTCCTGACCCGTCATCCCGGCATCGACGCGATCACGTTCACCGGCGAATCGCGCACCGGCAGCGCGATCATGAAAACCGTTGCCGACGGCGTGAAAGACATCTCGTTCGAACTGGGCGGCAAGAATGCGGCGGTCGTATTCGCCGACGCGGATTTTGACGCGGCCGTCGCGGGCGTCCTCAAGTCGAGCTTCACGAATGCAGGTCAGGTGTGCCTGTGCAGTGAGCGCGTGTATGTCGAGCGCCCGATCTTCGAGCGCTTTGTAGCGGCGCTGAAAACGCAGGCTGAAGCACTGCAGGTTGGGGCGCCCGACGATCCTTCCACGACGATGGGTCCGCTGATTTCGCGTGGTCATCGCGAGAAGGTGCTGTCGTATTTCCGGCTCGCGGTGGAAGAGGGCGCGACGGTCGTCACCGGCGGCAAGGTGCCGCAATTCGGCGACCATCGCGATCACGGCGCGTTCGTGCTGCCGACGATCTGGACCGGCCTGCCCGACACCGCACGCTGCGTGAAAGAAGAAATCTTCGGACCGGTGTGCCATATCGCACCGTTCGACAGCGAAGACGAAGTGATCGGCCGCGTGAACGACAGCGCGTACGGTCTCGCGGCGAGCGTCTGGACGACGCAGCTCGCCCGCGGCCATCGCGTCGCGCGCCAGATCGAAACCGGCATCGTGTGGGTGAACGCCTGGTTCGTGCGCGACCTGCGCACCCCGTTCGGCGGCACGAAGCTCTCGGGCATCGGCCGCGAGGGCGGGCGACATTCGCTCGATTTCTATTCGGAACTGACCAACGTATGCGTGAGGATCGGATGAGCGCAATCGACCTGAAAGCGGCACAGACTATCGCCGATGCGCTGTGGCATGCGCAGCAAACCGCCACGCCGTGCGCGCCGGTGCGCAGCGCAATCGCGGATCTTGGCGGCGACGCACTCGCGGCGGCCTACGCGGTCCAGCGCATCAACACGGAACGCCAGATCGCAGCGGGGCGGCGTCTCGTGGGGCGCAAGATCGGCCTGACGTCGAAGGCGGTGCAGACCCAACTCGGCGTCGATCAGCCGGATTTCGGCATGTTGTTCGACGACATGGCGCTCGCCGACGGCGAGGAAATCGCGCTGTCGTGCACGCAGCAGCCGAAGGTAGAGGCGGAAATCGCGCTCGTGCTCGAACGCGATCTGCCGCACGCACGCCACACGATCGCGGACCTGATCGATGCAACCGCGTATGCGTTGCCGGCCATCGAGATCGTCGGCAGCCGCATCGCGAACTGGGACATCCGCCTGACCGATACGGTGGCCGACAACGCGTCGAGCGGTCTCTTCGTGCTCGGCAACCGTCCGGTGAAGCTCGACGCGTTCGACGTGATGGGCTGCGGCATGGTGATGGAGCGACGTGGCGACCAGGTCAGCGTGGGTGTCGGTGCGGCGTGTCTCGGCAATCCGCTTCTCGCCGCGCTGTGGCTCGCCAATACGATGACGCGCGTTGGCGCACCGCTCAAGGCCGGCGACATCGTGCTGACGGGCGCGCTCGGACCGATGGTCGGCGTCACGGCGGGCGACGTCTTTACCGCCCATATCGAAGGCCTCGGTTCGGTGAGCGCCTCATTCGCCTTTAATCCGGAATCCGCATCGTGAACCGTAACGAACCTGTCAACGTAAACGACAACGCAAATGCAAAGACGTCCGTCGCCATCATCGGCTCGGGCAATATCGGCACCGACCTGATGATCAAGGTCATGCGTAACGCGAAGCATCTGAAAATGGGCGCGATGGTCGGCATCGACGCGACCTCCGACGGCCTCGCGCGCGCCGACCGGCTTGGCGTGCGCACCACGGCCGAAGGCATCGATGGCCTCGTGAAGCTGCCGGAGTTCCGCGATATCCGCATCGCGTTCGATGCGACGTCGGCGGGCGCGCATCACCGACACGCAGCCGTGCTGCGCGAACATGGCGTGCAGGTGATCGACCTGACGCCCGCCGCGATCGGCCCGTTCGTCGTGCCGGTGGTGAATCTCTTCGCCCATCTCGACGCGCCGAATCTCAACATGGTCACGTGCGGCGGCCAGGCGACGATTCCCGTCGTGCACGCCGTATCGCGCGTCGCGCCGGTACGCTACGCGGAGATCGTGGCGTCGATTGCGAGCCGCTCCGCTGGACCCGGCACGCGCGCCAACATCGACGAGTTCACGGAAACCACGTCGAAAGCCATCGAAACGGTGGGCGGCGCGGCGCGCGGCAAGGCGATCATCGTGATGAACCCGGCTGAGCCGCCGCTGATGATGCGCGACACCGTCTATTGCCTGACCGACGAAGACGCGGATACCGAGGCGATCGAACGCTCGGTTCACGCGATGGTCGCCGCGGTGGCGAGCTACGTGCCGGGCTACCGGCTGAAGCAGGCGGTGCAGTTCGACCGCTACACCGCGACGGATCCGCTGGCGCTGCACGCGAACGAGCGCCGCGCGGGCATCAAGGTCAGCGTGTTTCTGGAAGTGGAAGGCGCGGCGCACTATCTTCCGTCGTACGCGGGCAATCTCGACATCATGACCTCGGCGGCGCTCGCTGCGGCCGAACAGATCGCGGCCAGCCGCGTCGCAGCGTGACAGGAAACTGCAATGATCGATAGCACGAAAAAAATCTATATCTCCGACGTGACGCTGCGCGATGGCATGCACGCGATCCGTCATCAGTATTCGCTGGATCACGTTATGTCGATTGCGAAGGCGCTCGACGAAGCAGGCGTCGACAGCATCGAGGTCGCGCATGGCGACGGTCTTGCGGGTTCGAGCTTCAACTACGGGTTTGGCGCGCACACCGATCTCGAATGGATCGAAGCGGTAGCCGGCGTCGTGAAGCGCGCGCAGGTCGCGACGTTACTGATTCCCGGCATCGGCACCGTACACGATCTGCGCGCCGCGTATGACGCCGGCGCGCGCATTGTGCGCATCGCGACGCATTGCACCGAAGCGGACATTTCAAGGCAGCACATCGAATACGCGCGCAGCCTCGGTATGGACACGGTCGGCTTTCTGATGATGTCGCATATGTCGACGCCCGACGCGCTCGCCGTTCAGGCGAAGCTCATGGAAAGCTACGGCGCGCAATGCGTGTATGTGGTCGACTCGGGCGGCGCGCTGAACCTGCGCGACGTGGCCGAACGCTTCGATGCGATGAAAGCCGTGCTCGATCCGGCGACGAAGACCGGCATGCACGCGCATCACAATCTGTCGCTTGGCGTCGCGAATTCGATCGTTGCGCTGGAACACGGCTGCGACCGGATCGATGCGTCACTGACCGGCATGGGCGCGGGTGCGGGCAACGCGCCGCTCGAAGTGTTCATTGCGGCCGTCGATCGCATGAAGCTCAATCACGGCTGCGACGTGAAGAAGCTGATCGACGCAGCAGAAGATATCGTGCGGCCGCTGCAGGAACGCCCGGTGCGCGTGGATCGCGAAACGCTGGCAATCGGCTACGCAGGCGTCTATTCGAGTTTCCTGCGGCACACGGAAGCCGCCGCCGCGAAGTACGGTCTTTCCGCGTTCGACATCATGGTCGAACTCGGCCGGCGTCGCATGGTGGGTGGCCAGGAAGACATGATCGTCGACGTCGCGCTCGATATGCTCAAGGCGAAAGCCGTGCAGCAGGAGGCCGCATGATCGACCTCGATGCTATCGCAACGCGTATCGACGATGCCGCGCGTCTTGCGGAACCGGTTGCGCAATTGACCACGTCGGAATCGTTCACGCTTGAGGACGCATACGAAATCCAGCGCGCGTCGATCGAGCGCCGCATCCATCGCGGCGAAAGCATGATTGGCGTGAAGCTCGGTTTCACGAGCCGCGCGAAGATGATCCAGATGGGCGTCGACAGCCTGATCTGGGGCTGGCTCACCGATACGATGCTCGAGGAAGACGGCGGCCGCGTCGCGCTCGATCGCTTTATTCACCCGCGTGTGGAACCGGAGGTGTGCTATTTGACCTCGCGCGAGATGGACCGGCCGCTGACCGCGCTCGAAGCGTCGCGTTACCTCGAGGCTGTTGCGCCGGCGATGGAAATCATCGATTCGCGCTATCGCGACTTCCGGTTCACGCTGGAAGATGTGGTCGCGGACAACTGCTCTTCCGCCGGTCTCGTCATCGGCCCGTGGAAGCGGAATTTCGACGGCTTGCGCAACGCGGGTGTCACGATGCGCTTCGATGGCCGCGTCGTGCAGGCCGGGTCGACCGCCGCCATTCTCGGGGATCCGCTGCGCTCGGTTGTGCAGGCGTCGCGGCTCATTTCGCAGAGCGGCCTCGTGTTGCCCGCAGGCTCGCTGATCATGGCGGGCGCGGCGACCGCGGCCCACGCATTGCCGCCCGGCGCGCATGTGCATTGCGCGATCGGCGGGCTTGGCAGCACTGAATTCACTACATGGCGGGCATCATGACAGAAGCACTCGTTCAAGGCCGGCTCGTGCCCGGCAAGGCCAAACCGCGCGGACGGTTTCCGCATGTGACCCGGGCGGGCGATTTCCTGTTCGTCTCGGGCACCAGCTCGCGTCGGCCGGACAACACCATTGCCGGCGCGTGCGCCGATGAACTCGGCACCGTGACGCTCGACATTCGCGAGCAGACACGCGTGGTGATCGAGAACATTCGCGATATTCTTCGCAGCGAAGGGGCCGATCTCGCGAACCTCGTCGAGATTTCGTCGTTCCTCGTCAGCATGAACGACTTCGGCGGCTATAACGAGGTCTACGGCGAGTACTTCGACGAAACCGGCCCGACGCGCACGACGGTCGCGGTGCATCAGTTGCCGCATCCGCATCTGCTGATCGAGATGAAGGCGATTGCGTACGCGCCGCGAAAGTAACGACAGCAGGCATCGCAGCGATCAAAAAAGTAGAGAGACAGACATGCTCACGTACGGCAAACCGTTCAACTTCCAGCGCTGGATCGATGAACACGCGCATCTTCTGAAGCCGCCCGTCGGCAACCAGCAGGTGTGGCAGGACAGCGACTTCATCGTCACCGTGGTGGGCGGCCCGAACCATCGCAGCGATTATCACGACGATCCGCTCGAAGAGTTCTTCTATCAGTTGCGCGGCAATGCGTGGCTCGATCTGTGGATCGATGGCAAGAAAGAGCGCGTCGATCTGAAAGAAGGCGACGTGTTCCTGCTGCCGCCGCACGTGCGTCATTCGCCGCAGCGGCCGGAAGCGGGCAGCGTGTGTCTTGTGATCGAACGCCAGCGGCCCGAAGGTGTAGTCGACGGTTTCGAGTGGTATTGCGATGCGTGCGGGCATCTCGTCTATCGCGTCGAGGTGCAGTTGAAGAGCATCGTCAACGATCTGCCGCCGCTCTTCAACGCGTTCTACGCGTCCGAAGACAAACGCCGCTGCATGCACTGCGGCCACGTGCATCCGGGCAAGGCAACGCGATAACCGCACGATAGTGACGTGCCAGCGCGCGTTTAAGGAAACAGAAACAAGCACACTCACGATGACACTTCGAATCGACATGCATTCCCACTTCTTTCCGCGAGTCACGCGGGAAGAAGCCGCGCGCCTCGACGCCGATCACGCGCCGTGGCTGAAGATCGACGCGGACGGCGAGCACGGCATGATCATGACCGGCGACAAAACGTTTCGCCCGGTCTATCGCGCGCTGTGGGACCCGGCGGCGCGCATTGAGGAAATGGACGCGCTGGGTGTCGATATCCAGCTGACGTGCGCGACGCCCGTGATGTTCGGCTATCGCTACGACGCTGCCGCCGCGCACGCGTGGGCCGCGCGCATGAACGACTACGCGCTCGAGCTGTGCGCGTACGCGCCGCAACGGCTCAAGGCGCTCGCGCAGGTGCCGTTGCAGGATATCGACCTTGCCTGCCGCGAAGCGACGCGCGCGCACCAGTCGGGCCATCACGGCGTGCAGATCGGCAATCACCTGGGACCGCGCGATCTCGACGACGAACACCTCGTCACGTTTCTCACGCATTGTGCGAACGACGGCATTCCCGTGCTCGTGCATCCGTGGGACATGATGACCGACGGCCGCATGAAGAAATGGATGCTGCCGTGGCTTGTCGCGATGCCGGCCGAGACGCAGTTGAGCATGGTGTCGCTGATTCTTTCGGGCGCGTTCGAGCGGATTCCGAAATCGCTCAAACTCTGTTTCGCGCATGGCGGCGGCAGTTTCGCGTTTCTGCTGGGCCGCGTGCAGAACGCGTGGGAACAGCGCGACATCGTGCGCGAAGACTGTCCACATGCGCCCGTGTCGTATCTCGACCGCTTTCATGTGGACAGCGCGGTGTTCGATCCGCGCGCGCTCAAGCTGCTGGTCGATACGATGGGCGAGGATCGCGTGCTGCTCGGTTCCGACTATCCGTTTCCGCTCGGCGAGCAGCGCATCGGCGATCTCGTCGCGAACCATCCGGATCTGGATGACACCGCGAAAGCAAAGATTCTCGGCGCGAATTCACAGCGCTTCTTCGATCTGCCCGACTTCAGCCGTTAGGGGAATGTCCCCAATAGTATGCCGCGTTGTTTTGATGACGCAGCCCGTGGTTTGTCTTTTGCAATTGCATTGAATACAGGAAATGAGTCAGATGATCACCCGCGAACATTGCGCCGCGCTCGACGCGGCCGATCCGTTAGCCCACTGCCGCACACGCTTCGCCCTGCCGGCAGATACGATCTACCTCGACGGCAATTCGCTTGGCGCGATGCCTGCGAACGTGCCTTCGCGCATCGAACGCGCGCTGAAAGACGAATGGGCGCATGGCCTGATTCGCTCGTGGAACGACGCCGACTGGTATCCGGCGCCGCAACGCACCGGCAACAGGATCGCAACGCTGATCGGCGCGGCGCAGGACGAGGTGATCGTCGCCGATTCGACGTCGGTGAATCTCTTCAAGGTGCTGGTCGCCGCCACGCGCATGCGCCCCGGCCGCGGCGTGATCCTGGCGGAGCGCACGAACTTCCCGACTGACGTGTATATCGCATCGAGCGTCGCGGAGATGACCGGCTGCGAACTGCGCTGCGTGGACCCCGATGACATCGTCGCGGCCATCGACGACAGCGTCGCGATCGTTTCGCTCACGCACGTGAACTACAAGACGGGCAAGCGCTACGACATGGAAGCGGTAACGCGCCAGGCGCACGAGGCAGGCGCGCTGATCGTGTGGGATCTGTGTCACTCGGCTGGGGCGATGCCGGTGAACCTGAATCATTGCGACGCGGACTTCGCCGTCGGTTGCGGCTACAAGTATCTGAACGGCGGCCCGGGTGCGCCGGCGTTCGTGTTCGTCGCGAGCCGTCATATCGAAGCCGTGCGGCAGCCATTGACAGGCTGGCACGGGCATTCGAAGCCGTTCGATTTCACGCACGACTATGCGCCGCATCCGGGCATCGACCGCATGTTGACCGGCACCGCGCCGCAGCTCGGCGTGATCGCACTGGAAAGCGCGCTCGAAGCGTTTGAAGGCGTCGATCTCGACGTGCTGCGCGAAAAGAGCGTCGCGCTCGGCAACCTCTTCATCGACCTGACGGATCAGGAACTCGAAGGGCTCGGCTGCACGCTCGCTTCGCCGCGCGATGCGGCAGAGCGCGGCAGCCAGGTGTCGCTCGCGCACGCGGAAGGCTACGCGATCATGCAGGCGCTGATCGCCCGCAACGTGATTGGCGACTTCCGCGCACCGGACATCCTGCGCTTCGGCTTCGCGCCGCTTTATGTGCGTTATGTCGACATCTGGGACACGCTCGCGCAGCTGAAAGACATCATCGCGACGCGCGCATGGGACACCGCGGAATTCCGCTCCCGCAAGTCGGTGACGTAACGCATACGCGTTTGCCATATCCATCCGGCCACAAAACGACACATCGCCGGCGAAGCGTTCCGAGGAACGCCTCGCAACCTTGAGGAGACAGAGATGACACAACAGCAGCGCGGCTTCGACTCGATTGTCGAGCGCGAAAAGGGACTGCACCGCGGTTTATCGACCGGGCAGCTTTCGATGATCGCCATCGGCGGCGCGATTGGAACGGGCCTCTTTCTGGGCAGCGGATTTGCCATCGGCTTCGCGGGCCCGAGCGTGCTGGTGAGCTACGCGATCGGCGCGCTGATCGCGCTGCTGCTGATGGGCTGTCTCGTCGAAATGACGGTCGCGCATCCGACCTCGGGTTCGTTCGGCGCGTACGCCGAGCATTACATCAGCCCGCTCGCCGGTTTTCTCGTGCGCTACGCGTACTGGGCTTCGATCGTGTTCGCGGTCGGCACCGAGGTCACGGCGATTGCCGTGTACATGAAATACTGGTTTCCGGCGGTGCCGGGGTGGTACTGGATCGTCGGATTTTCTGCTGCCCTCATCGCGATCAATTCGGTCAGCGTGAAGGTGTTCGGCGCGGTCGAGTATGTTTTCTCGATGCTGAAGATCGTCGCGATCATCGGCTTTATTCTGCTGGGCGCGTATGTGGTGTTCGGCGCGCCAGCGGATTCGGGTATCGGCTTTGCCAACTACACGTCGCACGGCGGCTTTTTTCCGAAGGGTGTGTGGGGCATGTGGGTCGCCGTGATCGTGTCGATCTTCAGCTATCTGAGCATCGAAATGATCGCGGTGGCCGCGGGCGAGGCACGTGACCCGCAAAAGGCGATCACGCGCGCATTTCGCGCGACGATGTTCCGGCTCGTGTTCTTCTACCTGCTGACGCTCGCGCTGATGCTCGCGATCGTGCCGTGGAACGCGGCCGGCACCGACGAAAGCCCGTTCGTGAAGGTGATGGCCGCGACCCACGTGCCGGGCGCGGCGGGCGTGATCAACTTCGTGATTCTGGTCGCGGCGCTGTCGGCGATGAACAGCCAGCTGTACATTACGACGCGCATGATGTTCAGCCTCTCGCGTGCCGGCTACGCGCCGCGCCGCTTCGGCGAACTGAACGCGCGCGGCGTGCCGGTCGCGGCGCTGCTGCTGTCGACGATCGGAATCGCGCTCGCGACGGTGCTGAACGTGATCTATCCGGATGCGTCGTTCGTGCTGATGATGTCGGTGTCGATGTTCGGCGCAATGTTCACCTGGCTGATGATTTTCATCACGCATCTGTTCTTCCGTGCGCGTCATCGCAATACGCCGCTGACGTTTCGCATGTGGGGTTTCCCTGTGACGTCGCTGCTGGGTGCCGCGTTGATGATCGGCTCGCTACTGACCACGTACGCCACGCGCGAGTTCAAGATGACGCTGATATGCGGTGTGCCGTTTATCGTGGCGTTATCGGTGATCTATTTCGTGTGGTACCGGAAGAACGCGCAGGTCGCGAACGGAGAAATCACCGGGCGTGTCTGATGCCTGAGTTCGCGGGCGCAGCGCGCGCGGCGAACTCAAGAAACGCTGAAAATCTGCCGATATCGGGTATGACTCAATCCCTGATATCAGCTCATGTTTTTTCGCAAGCACTGTGTAAAGTTCGCGTTCACTGTTTCGCTGGTCACTTCGCCGGTCGCGTTCGCGTTCGCACCGGAACCCGGCCAGAACGCGTCATTTCCGCCGCCGGGGCAAAGCACCGCGCCCACACAACCGCGGGTCGCATCCGATCCGTTGCGCACGCTCGCGATCAAGACCGGTCTCGATCCTGACAGCGAAAGCGGCAAGGTGTTCATCAAGTGGGTTGCAAAGGTCAGGGACGATCCCGACTGGAAGGCGGTGATCGGCGAAAACGGCCTCGCCAGCTCGCGCCGTCTCGACTTCGGCAAGTTGAATCTGTCGCCGGCCGCGCGTCTCGCAGTGCTGCAGCATTTCGGCGCGCTTGCCGCACTGGCGCCGCCTGCGTCGTGCGGCCAGTTGATGAGCGGCGGGGCTGCCGGCTTCGGTGCACTCGTCGCGGCGCTGCCGCCGGCGGGCGTCGAGCAGGTGGGCGAAATGCTGGACACGGCGGTGAAGGGCCGGCGTCCTGCCAGCCAGATGGAAACCTACACGACGACCGAACTCCTCGCGACGGAAAACGCCATCGAAAAGGCCGGCGGGGAGATGTTCGCGCGGCACGGCTGGAACGCGACCGGGACCGGAGCCGTCACCGGGGCTGCCAGGAATCCGACGGGCTGCGAGCTGATGGCCGGCATGGCGGAAATGGTCGGGAGCATGCAGGAGCCGGATCGCACGCGGGCCACCTGGTTGATCGTGACGATGCACGACCGCCTGCAGTTCGGCGGCATCACGAACGGCGTGCTGGCACGTCCGTATCCGTACCTCGACGAAGCGCTCGACGAACACATGCTGCCCGCTGCGTTGCGCGGGCAGATTGGCGCCGAAGGGTCGCAGCCGCTGCCGTTCCAGTCGTTCACCGTGACGGGCCGCTGGCTGAACAGCACGCATTCGTTCGTGGAAGGTCCGTTCGAAATGACGTTCCTGAACCGCCGCAACGACGGTACGGTGAGCAAGGTGATCCGCCTGATGGAAAACCCGAAGCAGCCGACGTGGGGCCACTACGCGCTGGACTATGGGCCGATGACGTTGCGTGACCAGACGATAGCGTTCGGCAGCGCGCTGACGGTGATGAAGCAGGTCGACGATACGACGACGCTGGTCAGCGCCGGGTCGGCGTTCACTGAAAATACTGTGAGCGAACAATAGAGTTCGACACGAGACAAAATAGTTTGACACAACACAATACAGATTGACACAAACCGGTTGCATCCCGGTATCCTCCTGCCCTCTCATTCAGCGG
>NZ_CAJQZC010000008.1 GCF_907164555.1 Paraburkholderia saeva | reverse complement strand
CCCAGCTCGACGCCGGTCTCCTGGGCACGCTGCTTCAGACGGATCGCCGCGGACAGCCCGGCGGGGCCACCGCCGACAATTACCACGTCGTATTCCATTGATTCGCGCGGGTTCACGATATCGTCTTCAAGGATGGTCGGAATTGACACTGCGTGGGTCTCCAATACTTCTTGATTTGCAAAACAAGAGAACGCCGGGAGCGGGCGAATCGGCCTTAACGTATCACCCGTGGAAGCCACTAAAACCCAGCTCGCCTTCAGGCTGTCGATGCGACAGGGCCTGGCGTGCCGGATAAAACAGGCATGCGTGGGACGCTCATCGTCGCCCGCCTGATCTCCGGCGGAAATACGGACCAGGAACCATCTTCATGGCGGAAGAAAAAGATCGAGAGCTCACCGGACGCCCGCCCGGCCGCGACGCACACATAACGCCACCGGTTCGCGGGGGAGTGACTGAACATCGTCACGCGAGCCCGCATCGCCGAATCAGGTCCGAACCATTTTTCCACCAGACGGCGCAACGAGGTTTCACGGGTATTCACGGCCTCTCCTTTCAATCGGGCTGGCACAGCCTCAAATCGCGACGCTCGGCAGCAGGCGGCCTCGCCTTCGCGCTGGCAATCCCGCTCGACGTTTCCGGACGCCACAGTAATTCAACGCCCCACCGGCGCCACTACCCCGGTGGAGTGGAGCCCCCGTCGCGCGCGACACCGGCGACCTGAAGCGCCGGACGATCTGCACCCTGACAGAACAAGGTTTTCCCTGGACTACCTGTTCCGGGTGGTTTCGCACCCGCCCGGACCTCGTACCGTGACGCCATAAAGCCGGATTGCCGGGACGGGCAGTAAAGCACGCCTGGATAAGGACTACCGCAACTCACTTGTAGGGGACCAGAGTCAGTGCCTTGCACCCGCTCTGGTCGACCGCAAGCATCTGGTCGACAGGAGACAACCGATGACCGCTTCCCCCGATTTCCAGGCCAGGTCCGCATGGACGATGACCCTCCTGCTGACGGGGCTCGCCCTCATCAATTTCCTGGACAAGATCGTGTTAGGTCTCGTCGCGGTACCGCTCACGGCCGAGCTGCATCTCTCGCCGGAGAAATTCGGCCTTGTCGCCGGCAGCTTCTTCTGGCTGTTTTCAATCTCGACCGTGCTCGTGGGATTTCTTTCGAATCGCTTCCCCACCCGCTGGCTCCTGCTTGCGATGGGCTTGAGCTGGGCCGCGCTTCAGTTGCCGCAGGCGATGGCGACAAGCGCACTGGGGCTGCTGGTCTGCCGCGTGATTCTCGGCGCTGCCGAAGGCCCGGCCTTTCCGGTCTCCGTGCACGCGCTGTACAAGTGGTTCCCTAACCGGAAACGCAATCTGCCGGTCGCGATCATCAACCAGGGCGCCGCCTTCGGCATGTTGCTGGCGGGTCTGCTGATCCCTGTCGTCACGAGACAGTGGGGATGGCGCACGAACTTCATGCTGCTCGGCGCGATCGGCGTGATGTGGAGCGTGCTGTGGGCGTGCTTCGGTCGCGAAGGAACGCTCGGTAAGCAGCAAGCCGCGCCGCTCGGGCAGACACCGACGAAACGGCTGCCGTATCGCCGGATCCTCACCGACCGTTCGGTACTCTCCGTCTTCGCGTTGGGGTTCACGGCCTACTGGACGCTGGGTCTGAGCCTGACCTGGATACCCACCTACTTCGAAAAGGGGCTCGGATTCACCGGCGTCGAAGCCGGCCGGTGCTTCGCCGTGGTGGTTGCGACCGCGACGCCGGTGAATGTCGGACTGAGCTGGCTGTCGCAACGCATGCTCGCCCACGGCGTGTCGACACGCAGGGCGCGCGTTCATCTGATCTGTCTGTCGGCGGTGACGGGTGGCCTGCTGTACGTCGCGCTCATGCTGCTTCACTGGCTGCCGCTGCAGAAAGTCGCGCTGCTCGCCATGGCGGGCGCGCTGCCGACGTTGAGCTTCACGCTCGCGCCCGCGTTGCTCGCCGAAATGGTCCCGGACAGCCAGCGCGGATCGCTCGTCGCGATCCACACGGCGCTCGCAAGCCTTGGGGCCGCCTTCGCGCCAATCGTGATGGGTCGTCTGTTACAGACCTACGGCGGCGACAGCAGCCATGCCTATGAACTCGGCTTCACGGTGAGTGCCGCACTGCTGATCGCAGCCTCTCTCGCCGCCCTGCTCTGGCTTCATCCTGACCGCTCGCACAAGACCCTCAACCATTTCGGTACCCAGGCCCCGGCGTAACGGGTGCCCGGCGAATCGGGCAGTGACTGCACAACCGGCGCCATGCGCGCGCAAACCTCAAATCACGTAGAGAGACTCCATGACGAGACGTGGCAAGAACGCTCATAGCACAACGATCGCGGCAGAGTACGACTACATCGTCGTCGGCGCGGGCTCTGCCGGATGCGCTGTCGCCGCCAGACTGGCCGAAGATCTGTCCGTCACGGTCGCGCTGCTGGAAGTGGGACCACACGATCATCACATGACCGTATGGATGCCAATCGGTCTTGCCGGCACCGTGCGAAAGCCCGGCCCGCGCAACTTCGCTTACCACACGGAGAGCCAGTCCGGCCTGCACGGACGTCCATCCTTCCAGCCGCGCGGACGCGGCCTGGGCGGCAGCTCCTCGATCAACGGCATGGTCTATATCCGTGGACATCGCAACGACTACGACGAATGGGCGCGCCTCGGCTGCACCGGCTGGGGTTTCGACGACGTACTGCCCTATTTCCGCCGCAGCGAATGCAATCAGCGCCACGCAGGAAGCAATGAAAATCCGTGGCACGGCGGCGATGGTCCGCTGCACGTCAGCGATCTGCGCACGCCGAATCCGTTTTCCCATCGTTTCGTGCAGGCCGCGCAGCAGGCCGGTTTCCCGTTGAACGCCGACTTCAACGGCGAAGAACAGGAAGGCGCAGGCCTCTATCAGGTCACGCAATACAACGGCGAGCGCTGGAACGCGGCGCGCGCTTATCTGCACGGCGGCAACGCAAAAGATCCGGGCCTGAACGGCGGCCGCCCGAACCTTCACGTCCTCACGGATGCGCAGGCGCTGCGCGTTGTCATCGAGGACAAACGGGCGCGCGGCGTGAGCATCGTGCGTGCAGGCGTCGTGCAGACGTTGCAGGCACGGCGCGAAGTCGTCATCAGTTGTGGGGCATTCAACTCGCCACAACTGCTGATGGCGTCGGGTGTCGGGCCGGCCGAACATCTGCGTAGTCACGGGATCGATGTCATACAGCATCTGCCCGGGGTCGGTGAGAACCTGCAGGACCATCTCGACGTGATCGTCAACAAGCAGGTCAAATCCACCGACCTCTTCGGCTATTCGTCGCGTGGCTTTCTGCGGCTCGCGTCCGAGATGTGGCGCTACCGGCGTAACCGCAGCGGCATGGTCGCGTCGAACTTCGCGGAGGCAGGCGCGTTCGTAAAGAGCCGCCCCTCGCTCGCCATCCCGGACATCCAGCTTGTCTTTGTTCTCGCCCTGCTAGGCAACAGCAACATGGCCAAACGCAGCGAACTCGGACACGGCTACTCGTGTCACGCGTACGTCCTGCGTCCCGAGAGTCGCGGTCACGTGCGTCTGCGCAGCGCGGACATGCGCGATGCGCCGTCGATCGATCCGCGCTTTCTGTCCGCCGAAGCGGACCTCGACACGCTGGTGGCGGGCGTGCGCATCGTGCGCCGGATCTTCGCGCAGCAGGCGCTGGCCGAAGCGGGCGGCAAGGAACTGCTGACGGATGATTTCGGACCGGACGATTCGAACGAGGACGCGATCCGCGCGTTCGTCCGCAGTCACGCCGACAGCGTCTATCACCCGGTCGGCACGTGCCAGATGGGCATCGACGAAATGGCCGTAGTCGATCCGCAACTGAGGGTACGCGGAATCGAAGGCCTGCGTGTGGCCGACGCGTCGATCATGCCGACGCTGATCGGCGGAAACACGAACGCACCGGCAATCATGATCGGTGAAAAAGCCGCCGACCTGATTCGGGCCGCCCACCGTCAAACGCCCGCCAGCGAATTGAACCTGCGACCGGCGTACGCGCACGACGCGCAGACGTGAACCCGGCCTCAACTGCCTGAAACGTCCGCAGCGCCGCGCGCCTGACGCACGACGGTACCTGCGGGCCCACATCAATGGAGACATGCATGCAAGCAACAGAGATCGCCCCTGAAGCGAAGGCGGTTCGCGCCGGTTCGGACGCGTGGCCATTCGCCGTCGAACGCTATACGCCGACGATCGGCGCGGAGATTCAAGGCGTCGATCTACGCGATCCGCTCGACGACGCGACTTACGCTGCGTTGCGCCGCGCGCTGTTGAAGTACAAGGTGCTGTTCTTTCGCGACCAGGATATCAGTCCGGCACAGCACGTTGCCGTCGCAAAACGCTTCGGCGAGCTGGAAATTCACCCTGCGTTTCCGCATCATCCCGATCATCCGGAACTCGTGATACTCGGGCGCAACGATACGAAGCGCGGCCGCGAGAACCTCTACCACTCCGACGTATCGTGGCGTGAGGTTCCTTCGATGGGCTCCATGCTGCGATGCGTGCAATGCCCGGACGTGGGCGGCGACACCATCTGGATCAACATGGTTGCGGCTTACGAAAATCTCCCCGAGGACGTGAAGGCGCGAATCGCGAACCTCAAGGCAGCCCATGATTTCCTTCCGCTGTTCGGCATTTCGATCCCCGAAGACCAGCACGCTTCAATGCGCGAGAAGTTCCCGCCCGTCGAGCATCCGGTTGTGCGAATCCACCCTGAAACAGGTGAGAAAATCCTCTACGTCAACGAGGCGTTTACCACGCACCTGTCGAACTACGGTCGCGTGACCATGAAGGAATATCGCGTCGGCTTCGACTACAAGCTCGCGGAAATGGACCTCCTGCAGTATCTGTTCCGCCAGGCCCAGGCGCCGGAATATCAGGTGCGCCTCAAATGGCAGCCGAACACGATCGCCTTCTGGGATAACCGCTCGTGCCAGCATTACGCAGTGCAGGATTACTTCCCGGCCCCACGTCACATGATGCGCGCAACGGTGATCGGCGATCACCCGGTCGCCGCCTGAGTCCGACTGGACCCAAAGAACCCCTGGAACCGAAATGAAAACGTTGAACATCTTCTACATCGGCGGCGAGTGGGTCGGGCCGTCTGCCGGCAGCACGCAGATGGACATTGTCAATCCGGCCACCGAAGCGCTCACCGGACGGCTGACGCTGGGCACCGCCGAAGACGCCGATCGCGCGATCGCGGCAGCACGCGCTGCGTTTGCCTCCTGGTCGGAATCGAGCCGCGAAACGCGGATCGCGCTGCTCGAGCGGATCATCGAACGCTACCGCGCACGACTCGACGACATCGCAGAAGCGGTCTGCATCGAAATCGGCGCCCCCATTACGCTGTGCAAAAACCTGCAGGCTGCCATTGGACTCGCGCACCTTGAAGCCTCGCTGGAAACGCTGCGCCACTTCGAGTTCGAGACGCAGCACGGCAAGAGCTACGTGCGGCGCGAAGCGATCGGCGTCGCGGCACTGATCACGCCCTGGAACTGGCCGTTGAACCAGATCGTCGCCAAGGTCGCGCCCGCGCTGGCAGCGGGTTGCACAGTCGTGCTCAAGCCATCGGAAATCGCACCGCTCGACGCTGTCATCTTCGCGGAGATCATGCACGAAGCGGGTACGCCGCCTGGCGTCTTCAACATGATCTTCGGGGAAGGACGTAGCGTCGGCGCACGGCTGTCGTCGCATCCCGATGTGGACATGGTGTCGATCACCGGGTCGACACGTGCTGGAGTGGAAGTGGCGATGAGTGCCGCGCCCACGGTGAAGCGTGTAGCACAGGAACTCGGTGGCAAGTCGCCCCTGCTGATTCTCGACGACGCCGACCTCAAGGCTGCGGTGACGAGCGGCGTCGCGCAGTGTATGGCCAATTCCGGCCAGACGTGCGTCGCGCCCACCCGCATGCTCGTGCCGCGCGAGCGGTACGACGAAGCCACTGCGATTGCTGCTGCAGTCGCCAATAGCATCACCATAGGTGACCCTCGGGATCCGGCCACCCGAATGGGCCCGATCTCAAACCGCGCGCAATACGAAAAGGTGCAGGCGATGATTCGCGCCGGTATCGAGGAAGGCGCACGGGTCGTAGCCGGGGGCCCCGGCAAGCCGGAAGGTATCGCACAGGGCTTTTATGCGCGTCCCACCGTTTTCGCAGATGTCCGCAACGACATGAAGATTGCGCGCGACGAGATCTTCGGCCCCGTGCTTGTGATGATCCCGTACGACGGCGAGGAACACGGGATCGCGATTGCCAACGATACGGAATATGGTCTCGCCGGCTATATCGCGAGCAGCGATCCGGAACGTGCGCGCCGCGTGGCAGCACGACTGCGCGTCGGCTCGGTGCGTATCAACGGCGCGATGCTGGACATCACCGTGCCGTTTGGCGGCTACAGGACGTCGGGTAACGGGCGCGAGTACGGTCGCGAAGGGCTTGCCGAGTTTCTCGAGTGCAAGTCGGTCACGGGTTGAGATGTCGTGAAACGGGCCTGCTCATCAACGATGCGGGTTGAGATGTCGTGAAACGGGCCTGCTCATCAACGATGCGGGTTGAGATGTCGTGAAACGGGCCTGCTCATCAACGATGAGCAGGCCCTGATGTAACAGCAGGGACGCGCGGGACGCCGCCTATAACGTAGACAACGTCAGCGCATTCGTCACAGAGGTCACGCCCTCGACACCTTCGGCCGCCTGGGTCGCGAGACCTACCTGCGACTGTTCCGGCACCGTGCCTTCCAGTGTCACTACGCCGTTGCGCGCGCGCACGGTGATCGTCGTGGCCCTGAGCCCTTTAGTCTTGCCCAGCGCACGCACCACACTCTTCTGGAGCGCACGGTCCGCGGCCTTGACGGCTTTCGCATCCGATGCAGACGGTCGGCCTGACGCACCAGCTGCATCGCTACCCTGTGCGTGTGCGCCAAGCGATGCGAGAACGATTACCGCTCCAGCTGCCAGCCTGATTACCCTGTTTTGATTCATCGAAGTTTTCCTTTTGTTGTTCTCGAGCCGACCGGAAGCGGCTTCAGTAGCGCTGATGGGAGACGTCGCGTGGCGACGTCTTCCCGTAACGCGATCCGTCAGAAGCGATGCGTCATGCCGAGCGCCGCCATGACCTGCTTCGAACCGGCCGCGACACCCGGCACACCGGGCCAGCTCATGTTCGCCGTGCCGTTGTTCTTCAGGTAACCCGCGCGCATGTAAAGACTCGTGCGCTTCGACAGGCTGTGATCGACGCCCACCTCGATACCCGGCGTGTTGTCGTGCACGCCACGCACATTGCGCTCAACACCGGCGACCTCGATGACGTCCGCTGCGGTCGCCTGGATCGTCGCACCCAGTTCCATGATGCTGTACGAGTGCACCAGCGCGGAAACCGGGATCCGCACCGTTGGCGTGATCGTAACGAGCGCGCCTGCGGGCGCGTCCTTCGGACGGTTATACGAATAGTTGAACTGGAAGTTCACGATGCCGAGCCTGTAGGCCAGTGCACCCGTAAAGTGCTCCGTCGCCATCAGATCGAAGGTCGTCAACAGCGTCGGCGCCGTGGGCACCAGCGGCGCGGTCTCCTGCGAGCCGTGCTGGTACTGGTAACCAACGCCCGCGTAGAAGCCGTAACCCGAATAGTTCGCTGCGAGATCGAGCATCGCGCCCGAGCGGACCGGCACCGGTTGCGTCACTGTAGCCGGCAGCGCATACATCGCGTAGAAATGCGCGCCCCTCAGGTCGGGCGACGTGTAGACGATCGAATTGCTGGTTCGTCCCGACACGTACTGCGTCGCGAGCGTGGAACGGTCAGTGGCGCCGGCCAGGTCGGCGGCAGCAAGCGGCGACATCACTTCGTTGCCGCGGAACGGGTCGGTGAAGTAGACGGCCCAGAAGCTCGGCTGATATTGACGACCAAAGGTCAACGAGCCATACGTGTCGTGCTTCAGGCCGACCCACGACTGCCGGTAGAACATCGCGGTGCTGTCGGCAAAGAATGCGCCATTGTTGATGTTGTAGCCGTTTTCGACGTCGAATACCGCCTTCAGTCCATTACCGAGATCTTCGTTTCCCTTGAGACCGAACAGAGAACCGGTCGAACCGCCGCTTCGTACGGAATACGAATGATTTCCGCCGTTATCCAGATACTGCACGAACGTGTCGGCTACTCCATACAACGTCACACTCGACTGGGCCGCCGCTCCCCCGGCGGCAAGAATCAACGTGGCTCCGCAGATGCCCTGACTCATAAAACGCATGCGTGTCTCCCTTTTATGTTTACCGCGTCCGACGGACGCGGGTCTAGCAAACTCATACAGATGTGCGCCGGGATGACGGTCCGTCAAAGTCTGGCCGGCCTTTGCGGGCTCATATTGCAGGGACGTTCGCGCAGAAAACCTACCCAAACAGAGGGGGGACGGGAATACCCCAAGGGATAAAAGGAGAGCACTACACATCGTCCGCCCCCCGGCACGGGGGGCGGCACGTGGTCGCCATATCGATAGGCTGACTGATATCGGTCACTCAAGAACGAACAGACGCGGCATCGCACTACGTCGTCTGAACGTAATTCGACTTCCACCGGCCGAGCGGCTGCTTTTTCATGAGCGAGATATCTATGTCTGTCACTTCATCGAGTGCTTCAACACGGCGGTCTCTTCACACCCGCCGTATCGAATGCGTGGGTTACGAACGAAGCGACGGCCTGTTCGATATTGAAGGCAGCATGCGGGACACGAAAAGCAGCGATGCCGATCTGCTCTTCAAGACGGTCCCCGCCGGCGCACCGCTTCACGACATGCGTATCGTCGTCACTATCGACTCGAAGCTGGTGATCCGTCATATCGAGGCGCATACCAACGCGTCGCCCAGCCGCTTCTGCACGGAAATCAACGATGCGTACAGGAATCTTGAAGGCTTGAGCATCGGCGCGGGCTTCATGAAAGAGGTCAAGAGCCGGCTGACCGGTCCGAAAGGCTGCACACATCTGACCGAACTGCTCGGGCCGATCGCCACGACAGCCATCCAGACGCTGATGAGCCTGCGCAAGACGCCTTCCGACCCAGGCGAATCCGTTGACGGAAAAGAAGCGGACCGGGTGCATCCGATGGCCGACACGTGTTACGCCTGGCGCGCAGGCGGCGAGGTCGTGCAATTCGCGACGCAGCGCAGACGACAGATGCAGCAACGCGAAGCACCCACTTTGGATGCGCGTCACCTGCAAGAAGAGCGATAAATCCGGGAAGACACCACCCTGCCGCATGTGAAAACGTCAGCTGCGCTGCGCTACAATGTGCCGATTATCATTTCGTCCTTTGGCCCACGCCGACATGGCGCAAAGCCGGAGCGCGCAAGGCGCAGGTCACGATGCCGCAGAATTTCCCTCCCGCGGACCCACGCCGCTCCCCCGGCGCCGCCGCCGAATCCCGTAGCGATCCCCGATTGACTCCGCCGCGCAGCAGCGCTCGCATCGTCGCGCGTGAACGTCTTCTGACGCAGCTCCTTGACGCGCGGCGCAACCGTTGCATCGTGCTTCAGGGTCCGGCGGGCTGCGGCAAGACAAGCCTCTTGATCGTATGGCGCGAGGCACTGCTGTCACTCGGCTTCGATATCGCGTGGCTCACGCTCGTGCCCGAAGACAACGAACTCACGCACTTTCTCGACTATCTTGTTGCAAGCCTCGCCCAGGTCGACCCCGCGATGTCCCATGAAGCGGCGTTGCTGGGCGGTCGCGGCATGGACGACGAAACGGTCGAGCGCACGATCATCGCGCTTGTCCGCGGCATTGCCGCCCATCCGAACGATGTCGTCCTGGTGCTGGACGACCTGCATCACATAACAAGCCCGCGTCACCACGAAGCATTGCAGTGGCTGCTCGACTACGCGCCGGCCAACCTTCATCTCGTGTTCGTCTCGCGCGGCACGGTGCCGCTTTCGCTCGGCCGCCCGCGTGACCAGGGTCTCGTGCTGGAACTGGACATGCGCGACCTGCGCTTCAGCGCCGCAGAGTCCGAAGCGTTCCTCAAGGCGCAGCTGGGCCAGATCAGCCCGCGCGACGCACGGCATATGCATGAACTGACCGACGGCTGGGTCGCAGGTCTGCAGCTCTTTGCGATGCGCCTGAAGCGGAAAAAACAGGGCGGAACAGACGTCGCGGCAGTCGATCCGCCCAATCACGCGCAGCTTCTGGATGCCCGCGGATTCGCGGAGTATTTCGAGCGCCAAGTGTTGTCGCGCCTCGCGCCGTCCGAAGTGGAACTGCTGATCCGGATGGCAGGCTGCACGCGCGTATGCGCGCCGTTGTGCGTCGCATTGACGGGCGACGAACAGTCGCCTGCCGAAGTCCGTGCGCTGCTGACGCGACTCGAAAGCGACAACTTGTTCATCGCGCCCATCGAGAGTTCGGGCAGCGAGTCGTGGTACCGGCTGAATCCGCTCTTTCGCGAGACGCTGCTCGAACGCTTTCGCGCGCGCAGCGAGCTGCATCAACGCGAAGTGCATCTGGCCGCGTGGATCTGGTTCCGCGATCACGAGCAGCCCGACGATGCCGTACGGCACGCGTTACTCGCCGGCGAACCGGCAGCGGCCGCCGACCTCGTGTTGAGCGTCGCGCGGACGATGCAGATCAGGGGCGAGCTGCGCAAGCTGGTCGTGCTGATACGCCTCTTGCCGCTTGCCGAAGTGCAGGCGCGGATCGGCCTGCGGCTATGGATGGTCCATCTGCAACTATACGCACGCGAATTCGAGGCCTGCGCGGCGGACATCGCGCGCCTTCACGACGATATTCCCGAAGGCGACGCGCATTCGCGCTACCGCCTGATCCTGCTGAAGGCGGCGCTCGCCGTCCAGCGCGACGACACGCACGACGCGATGTCGGTGCTGCCGCAACTTCAGCAAATTCCGGTGCACGCCGACAGTCTCGCCGTGGGCGGCCGTAACAACCTGCTGTCGTGGATCTACATGCGCCGTGGCGAGTACGAAGAGGCACGGCGCGTTCAGAGCGAGGCGCCGCCACTCTTCGTCGACGGCGCGCCGCTCCTTGGCACGTCAGCGGGCGCGCTGAATGGCCGCTGCATCGCGGGGTTCAGCTACGCGCTGGAGGGCAAGTTCATCCAGGTCGAGCGCATCAGCCGCGACGTGCTGTTCGACGCCGACCAGCGCGGCAGCGCCGCCGCCGAAGCCGCGTGTTTTGCGGCGGCGCTGCTTGGCGAAGTGCTCTACGAGTTCAACGATCTGGAAGCGGCCCGCAAGCTGCTGGAAGACCGCGTCGATGTGCTCGAACGGGTGTCCATTCCCGACTCCGTTCTGCGCGTGCTGACCGTGCTGTCGGCGGTCCACTGGGCGACCGGGCATCACCTCGATGCATTTGCCTGGCTCGAACGTCTCGAAGAATATGCGTCCCAGTATGGGTTGTCCCGGCTCGTCGCCCATAGCGTCGCCGAGCAGATTCACCGACATCTGCAGGGCGGCCAGTTCGACGCAGCGGAAGCCGGCCTTGCACGTCTCGACATGATCGCCGGGCGCGCGGCTGCGACGTCGTCCGGAACCGTCGCGGAAATCCACGCGATGGCCGAACGCTCGCACATCAACTGGTGCATCGCCCACGAGGATTTCGACGGCGCGGCGAGCCGGCTTCAGGCACTGGTTCCGTTCTGCGAGGCGCGCGGCTGGCAGCGGCATGTCGCGCATTTCCAGATGCAGGCCGCTGTGGTCGATGCGCGGCGCGGCCGGGCCGACGCCGCGCGTCAGGCGGTGCTCGCCGCGCTGCGCCGGGGTCACCGGCTGGGTCTCGTGCGCAGCCTGCTCGACGCCGCCCCCGGCGCGCTGGACCTCATTGCCGACGTCGCGCAGGGCGAAGCGCATGATCCGGTTCTGTCCTTCTATGTGAACCGGCTTCAGGCCGCGCAGAAAGCCACAGCCGCCAGTGTCGCGCAGCCCGCGGCACAATCCGGTGCCCGGAGTGCGCCGCCCGCTGGCGCCGAGATGCTCAGCGAGCGCGAAACACGGGTGGTGGGCCTGCTTGCGCAGGCATTGCCGAACAAGAAAATCGCCCGCACGCTCGGCATTTCGCCGGAAACCGTCAAGTGGCACTTGAAGAACATCTACGGCAAGCTTGGCGTGACGAGCCGCGACGAGGCGGTCGCCCGTGTTCGCGACCTCGAACTGGGCTCGCCGGCCGCCGGCGGCGACGAAGCCGGCTGACGCGCCCACGTCGCCGCGTGGCCACCCCACCCCGCCGCGCCGCCCGTCGTCCCGACCCGCCTCGCTACCCACCTTGGGTGGTCCACTCCCGTCTCACAGCCACTATCCTGTAACTCAAGGGGTCGCACGTAGCCGTCGATGGCATGCGCACCTCACAAAACAAACGCTGGTGCGTGCCATGGCGCGCACTGAAGCTCAGGAGACAGGCGTAATGACTACGCTCATGGCTAGTGAATACACGGCAGCCCCTTACCGTCCCGTACGCTTTCCGGAACGGCGTCCGCGCGTCGAACGCCGCGCCGATGGCACGCTGATGCTCAGCTGCGCCAGTGCGCCCCCCGATATCGCGCAGACCAGCTTTGCGGATTTCATACCCGGGTGGGCCGAACGCCGCGGCGACACGCCGGCCTTCCGCGAACGCGATGAAAACGGCGCGTGGCGCTCGATCAGCTGGAGCGATCTCTGGCGCCAGGTGCAGACGGTCGCGTCCGGCCTGCTGGAAATGGGGCTCGGCGGGGAGCGCCCGCTCGTGCTGCTGTCGGGCAATTCGATCGAACAGGCGGTGCTGCTGCTGGCGGCCGAGTACGTCGGCATTCCCGCGGCACCGGTATCGCCGGCCTATTCGACGCTCAGCAAGAGCTTCGCCCGTCTGAAGGGCGTGCTTGAACTCGTGCCGCCCGGCGCTGTGTTCGTGCAGGACGCGAAGCAGTTAGAACGCGCGCTCGCGCTCCCCGAACTCGCAGTGCCGGTCATCGCCGTACGCATCGGCGAAGGCGCACAACGCGCATGGACCGACCTGCTGGCCGGCGAGATGACGCCAGCGCGCGTCGAAGCGGTTGCTGCGGCACACGCGGCCATTCGCGAGGACGATACCGTCCGCGTCCTGTTCACGTCCGGCTCGACGGGTACGCCGAAAGGCGTGCCGCTCACCTACAGCAACTTCAAGGCGGTCGCCGCCTACTATGCCGACAATCTCGGCTGGCTGGGTGAAACCCAGCCGGTATTTCTCGACTGGCTGCCATGGCACCACGGCCTGGGCGGCGTCCTGAACATCGGGCGTTCGATCCAGTTTGGCGCAACCCACCATATCGACGACGGCCGGCCGCTGCCGGGCCTGATCGAGCGCACAGTGCGCAACCTGCGCGAAGTCTCGCCGACGATCTTCACGAGCGTGCCTTCGGCGTGGGCCGTGCTGGCGGGTGAGCTCGAACGCGACCCCGTGCTGGCCCGCAGCCTCTTCGCCAATGTCGAGTACTTCGGCTACGGCGGCGCCAGCCTGCCGACAGACGTGTGGCATCGCATCCAGCGCGTGGCGGTCGAGACGATCGGCAAACGCATCGTCTTCTCGACAGGCCTCGCGTGTACCGAGACAAGCGGCATGGGCACCTACTGCGGATGGCCTGCCCCGGATCTCGGCAATATCGGCGGCCCGGTGCCAGGTTCCGAAGTGAAGCTCCTGCCGCTCGAAGGCGGTGATGGCCGCTACGAAATCCGCATGCGCGGCGCGAACGTGTTTGCCGGCTACATCGGCGATCATGCGCTCACCGCCGCTGCTTTCGACGAAGAAGGTTATTTCCGGCTGGGCGACGCCGTGCGCCTCGCGAATCCCGACGATGCCGGCGAAGGTCTGCTCTTCGCCGGTCGCGTGGTCGAGGACTTCAAGCTGACGAACGGCACCTGGGTGCGCACCGGCGCCGTGCGGCTCGGCCTGCTCGACCTGTGTGCGCCGCTCATCTCCGATGCGGTGATCTGTGGCCATGACCACGAATTTCTCGCTGCGCTGGCATGGCCGAACGTGGCCGCCTGCCGGCGTCTCGCGCCGGAACTCGCTCAACTCGATGTGGCTGCGCTTGTCGAACATCCGGTCGTCGCCACCGCGCTGCGTGAACGTCTTGCCAGCCAGAAGAACGGTGGCGCCAGCCGGACAATCGAACGCCTGATGCTGATGGCAGAACCGCCTTCCATCGACGCCAACGAGATCGCCGAGAAAGGCTACGTGAACCAGGCCGTGACCCGCATGCGCCGTGCGCATCTGATCGAGCAGCTTTACCACACCGAACCCGCAGCGCATATCGCCTGCACGCGATAACGTCATCAACGGACTTACGTCGCACTCACCATCAGGAATTTAGTGATGCAAATTACCCGCACCGTTTTTCGTGACGATCATGAAATGCTGCGCACCACGGTGCGTCGCTTCCTTGAGCGCGAGTGCGCTCCGAAACAGGCCGAGTGGGACAAGGCGGGGCGCGTCGACCGTGAGACCTGGCTCAAGGCGGGTCGCGAAGGTCTCCTGTGTCTCACGCTGCCGACGGAATACGGCGGCGGCGGCGGCGACTTCGGCCACGCGGCGATCCTCAACGAGGAAGTGAACCGCGCGGGTCTGAGTGGTCTCGGCTTTGGCGTGCACTCCGACATCATCGCGCCGTATATCGCGCGCATCGGCAACGAAGAGCAGAAGCAGCAATGGCTGCCGAAGACGTGTACCGGCGAAGCGATTCTCGCGATCGGCATGACGGAGCCCGGCACGGGTAGCGATCTGAAGGCGATTCGCACCACCGCCATTCGCGACGGCGACGAATACGTCATCAACGGCAGCAAGACGTTCATCAGCAACGGCCTGAACGCCGACCTGATCATCCTCGTCTGCAAGACCGACCCCAGCGCGGGCTCCAAAGGCGTAAGCCTGATTGTCGTCGAAGCGACCAGCGAGGGATTCCGCCGCGGCCGCAAGCTCGACAAGGTCGGCATGCATTCGCAGGATACGGCCGAGCTGTTCTTCGACAACGTGCGTGTGCCGGTCAGCAATCGCCTCGGTGAAGAAGGAAAGGGCTTTGCGTATCTGATGGGCGAGCTTCCGCAGGAGCGGCTCTCGATCGCGATCGGCGCAGCGGCAAAACTCGAAGCCTGTCTCGAACACACGATCAACTACGTGAAGGACCGCCGCGCGTTCAACCAGACCGTGTGGGACTTCCAGAACACGAAGTTCAAGCTGGCCGACATCAAGGCGCAGGCAACTGCAGTGCGCGTGCTGGTCGATCACTACCTCGCCGAGCACGTGCGCCGGCGTCTTACCCTGGAAGAAGCGGCGATCGCCAAGCTGTTCGCCACCGAATCGCTCGGCAAGGCGCTCGACGACATGGTGCAACTTCACGGCGGCTACGGCTACATGCTGGAGTATCCGGTGGCCCGGGCTTTCGCCGATGCACGCGTGAACCGTATCTACGGCGGCACGAGCGAGGTCATGCGCGACCTCATCTCCCGCAAGCTTTAATCCGAACATCCCATACCAAGGAGCAATGATATGACCCGTAACGTGTTCGTCGCCGGCGTCGGCATGATTCCGTTCAGGAAACCCGGCACCAGCGACACCTACGACGTAATGGGCGCCGGTGCAGTACGTCAGGCGCTGGCCGATGCCGGCCTCGACTACGCAGATGTGCAGCAGGCCTATGCAGGGTACGTGTACGGCGACTCGACCTGTGGTCAGAAGGCGCTGTACCACGTCGGCATGACCGGCATTCCCGTCATCAACGTGAACAACAACTGCGCGACGGGCTCGTCGGCGCTGTTTCTCGCGCGTCAGGCTGTACAAAGCGGCGCGGTCGACTGCGCACTCGCGGTGGGCTTCGAGTTCATGCAGCCGGGCGCGCTGTCTTCAAAGTGGAGTGACCGCAAGCCCGCGCTCGAACGCGCGCTGAATCTGGTCGACGAACTTGTCGATCGCACTGATCTGCCGCCTGCCATCCGCCAGTTCAGCGGCGCAGGACGCGCACATATGGAGAAGTACGGCACCCGGCTCGAAACCTTCGCGAAGATTCGCGCCAAGGCGAGCCAGCACGCCGCGCGCAATCCGCTCGCCGTATTCCGCAACATCGTGACGCCGGAAGACGTGCTGGCCTCGCCGACGATCTGGGAAGGTGTATTGACACGCCTGATGGCCTGCCCGCCCACTTGCGGCGCGGCTGCGGCGCTCATCGTTTCGGAAGAGTTCGCCCGCAAGCGCGGCTTGCGCACCAACGTGCTGATCGCCGGCCAGTCTCTCACCACCGACCAGCCGAGCACTTACGACAGCCGCGACATGATCCGCGTGGTGGGTTTCGACATGACGCGCTCGGGTGCACAACTCGCGTACGAACAGGCCGGTGTCGGTCCTGAAGACATCGATGTGATCGAACTGCACGACTGCTTCGCGCAAAACGAATTGCTGACCTACGAAGGTCTCGGTCTGTGCGGCGAAGGCCAGGCGGAAAAGCTCGTCAACGACGGCGACAACACGTACGGTGGCAAGTGGGTGGTCAACCCTTCGGGCGGCCTGCTGTCCAAGGGCCATCCGCTCGGCGCCACGGGCCTCGCGCAGTGCTACGAGCTGACCCATCAGATGCGCGGCACGGCTGATCAACGCCAGGTGGAAGGCGCGAGAGTCGCGCTCGCTCACAACGTGGGTCTCGGTGGCGCATGCGTCACGACCGTGTACAAGGCAGCGTAATACGCCTTCCGAAGGAGCCCTCGACATGATCGACAAGAAACATATCGGCAAGGTCATTCCCGCGTTTCGCACGGTGGCCGAAGCGGGCCACCTGCGGTTCTTCGCGAAGGCGACCGGCGAAACCAGTCCGGTCTACTTCGACGAATCGGCCGCGCGCGACGCAGGCCATCCGAACCTGCCGCTGCCACCCACGTTCCTCTTTTCACTGGAACTGGAGCAGCCGGACAGGCGCTGGCGCGACGAGATCGGTATTCAGGTCGCACGCATCCTGCACGGCGAACAGTCGTTTACGTATCACCGGATGGCTTACGCCGGCGACGTGCTGCTCTTCGAATGCCACATCGCCGACATCTACGACAAGAAGGGTGGCGCACTCGATTTCGTGGTGCGCGAAACACGCGTGACCAATCAGAAAGGCGAGCATGTGGCCGATCTGCGCAGCGTGCTCGTACACCGCAACGGTTGAGAGGAGACACGAATGAGCACATTGAACTTCGATCACGTCAAGGTCGGCGACACGCTGCCGCCGCTGACGCTCGCGCCCATCGACCGCACGACGCTGGCGCTCTTTGCCGGCGCTTCGGGCGATCACAACGCGGTTCACATCGACCTCGATTTCGCGCGCCGCAGCGGCATGCCCGACGTAATCGCTCACGGCATGCTTTCGATGGCGTACCTCGGGCGGCTGCTGAACTGCTGGGTCGATCAACGACAGTTGCGTCAGTTCGGCGTGCGCTTTGTCGGCATCACGCATCTTGGACACCAGATCACATGCAGCGGCCGGGTCGTCGAGAAATTCGAAGCCGACGGCGAGCGCCGCGTGAAAGTGGAAATCCAGACTGCCAATCAATACGGTGAACCGCGCGTCCTGGGTGACGCGGTGGTCGCCCTGTAATTCGCATCAGACAAGGAGACGGAAACATGGGAAAGCTTGACGGCAAGGTGGCGCTCGTCACCGGTTCGGGTCGCGGCATCGGCCGCGCGATCGCCGAGAAACTGGCGAGCGAAGGCGCACGCCTCGTGATCAACGACCTCGACGCCGAACCGGCGCACGAAACGGTCGAAGTGCTGAAGAAGATGGGCACGGAAGCGGTGGCCTGCGTGGGCAACGTCGGTGCACCCGACTTTGCCGACCGTTTCATCGGCACCGCGATGAACACGTTCAAGGGCATCGACATCATCGTCAACAACGCGGGTTACACGTGGGACGACGTGATCCAGAAGATGACCGACGAGCAGTGGTACGCAATCATCGACTGCCATATGACCGCGCCATTCCGCATCCTGCGTGCCGCGTATCCGCACGTGAAGGCGCTCCACGCCGCCGACAGGGAAGCCGGTCGCGAGGTGTACCGCAAGATCGTGAACATCTCGTCGACGTCGGCGCTCAACGGTAACGCCGGGCAGATGAACTACTCGTCGGCCAAGGCGGGGGTGATCGGCATGACGCGTGCACTCTCGCGCGAATGGGGACGCTTCAACGTCAACGTCAACTGCGTGGCGTTCGGCCTGATTCACACGCGCATGACGACGGCCGATGCCCATGCCGGCGCGACCGTGAAGATCGAAGGACGCGACATCCGCGTCGGCGTCAACCCGGAAGCGCTCAAGTCGCACGCGCAGCGCAACCCGCTCGGACGCGGCGGCACACCTGAAGAAGCAGCCGGCGGCGTCTACCTCTTCTGCTCGCCCGAGTCGAACTACATCACCGGCCAGACCATCGCGGTTGCCGGCAACCTGCAGTAAGTTTCGAGTCCCGGTTATCCGCCGGGATGGTGTCTTCGCTGGCATGCGTTTCAATGCATGCCAGCGTCCGCGTTTCCGCACATTGAGCGCGCATCTGCATTGCGTCGCTCACCCACCCGTCTCATCCGTTGGCCGATGTTTTCCGGAGCCAAACCATGATCGATGACACCCGCGTCGCGCCGTCCGGCAGCACGCTTTCTGCCGTGACGTATCCATTCGATTCGCCGCCTCGCCCTGGAGAAGTACTCGAAGTTGCGCCAGGTGTGCAGTGGATTCGCATGCCGTTGCCCTGGTCGCTCGATCACATCAACGTATGGACGATCGCGGACAGCGACGGCTACGCCATCGTCGACACAGGCGCGCGCACCGATGCCGCGACTGCGTTGTGGCGTCGCCTTTGCACAGGCTCCGACTTGAGCCGCCCCGTCACACGCGTTTTCGTCACGCACATGCATCCGGATCATGTCGGCATGGCAGGCTGGCTCACGCGTACGCTCGATTGCCGTCTGTGGATGACACGCCTCGAATACCTCAATTGCCGGGTCGCCGCTTCGGATACGGGCCGCGAAGCGCCCGACGACGGCGTGGACTTCTACCGCCGTGCAGGCTGGAGCGCAGCTTCCATCGGGCTGTATCGCGCCCGCTTTGGCCGGTTCGGGCAGCACATTCACGCGATGCCGGACAGCTTCCGGCGCTTGCACGATGGAGAGGAGATCAGGATTGGGGAACACATCTGGCGCGTGATTATCGGCACGGGACATTCGCCTGAGCACGCATGCCTGTATTGTCCTGAGCTGAAGCTGTTCATATCCGGCGATCAGGTTCTACCGCGGATTTCGTCAAACGTATCGGTGCATGCGCTCGAACCGGACGCCAATCCGATGGCGGACTGGTATGCGTCCATCACGAAACTGAAGGAACAGGTGCCGGACGATGTGCTGGTGCTGCCCGCCCACAATGACTGCTTTTACGGCCTGCATGCCCGCCTCGATCATCTGCGACGCAGCCAGGACCGCAGCCTCGAACGGTTGCGTCGGGCACTTGGCGAACCACGGCGCGTGGTCGACGTGTTCGGCGCGCTGTTTGCAAGCAAGGTCGGCGAGGAGGATATGCCGCAGATGAGCCTCGCGACCGGCGAAAGCCTCGCGTGCCTGAACTATCTGATCGGGCGTGGCGAAGTTCAATGCGCACTTCGTGAGGACGGGTTGAACTGGTATTCGCTGGTGTCGTAACAATGTGAAGGGGCCATCGCTGCGCAATACAGCGATGGCCCCTTCTTTCGCATTTCCTGCGCTGAAACGCGTCAGATTGCGTTCACCAGTTGCGGTACAGCATCAAACAGATCAGCTTCCAGCGCGTAATCCGCGATGCTGAAAATCGGCGCTTCCGGGTCTTTGTTGATCGCGACGATGACCTTCGAATCCTTCATCCCGGCCAGATGCTGGATCGCGCCCGAGATGCCGCATGCCACATACAGTTGCGGCGCGACGATCTTGCCCGTCTGACCGACCTGCCAGTCGTTCGGCGCGAATCCCGCGTCAACGGCCGCGCGGCTCGCGCCGAGCGCCGCGCCGAGTTTGTCGGCGAGCGGCGTGAGCACTTCGGCGAATTTCTCGCTGCTGCCCAGTGCGCGGCCGCCGCTCACCACAATCTGCGCATCGGCGAGTTCCGGCCGGTCGCTCTTCGCCACCAGGCACTCGACGAACGTGGAAAGACCGCTGTCCGTTACTGGGTCCACCGTGTCGATTTGCGCCGCGCCGCCTTCGGCCGGCACGGCATCGAATCCCGTCACACGCACAGTCAGCACTTTCACCGGGTCGCTGCTCTGCACCGTTACGAGCGCATTGCCCGCGTAGATTGGACGCTCGAATGTATCCGGGCTCACCACGCGTACGATCTCGGAAACCTGTGCGACGTCGAGCAGCGCCGCGACGCGCGGCGCCACGTTTTTGCCCGCACTCGTGGCGGGAAACAGGATGTGCCCATAACCCGCGGCAAGCGCGACGACCTGCGCCGCGATGTTTTCAGCGAGACCGTCCGCGAGGTGCGCCGCGTCCACGTGCAGCACGCGCGCGACGCCGGGGATCGCCGCGGCGGCGCTGGCGGCGCCGGCGGCCTGATGACCGGCCACGAGCACGTGAACCCCGGTGCCGCATTGCAGCGCGGCCGCCACGGTGTTCAGCGTGGCCGACCTGATCGAACCGTGGTCATGTTCAGCCACGACGAGTATCTGACTGGTTGCAGTCATATCGATTCCTTTAGATAACCTTGGCTTCGTTCCTGAGCTTCGCAATCAGCGTCGCGACATCGGGCACCTTCACGCCCGCGCTGCGTCCCGCCGGCTCGACTGTACTGAGCGTCTTCAGACGCGGCGCGACATCGACGTCCAGCTGTTCAGGCGTGACGACGTCGAGCGGCTTCTTCTTTGCCTTCATGATGTTGGGCAGCGTCGCGTAGCGCGGCTCGTTCAGTCGCAGATCGCTTGTGACCACCGCAGGCAGCTTGAGACGCAGCGTCTCCAGCCCGCCGTCGATTTCACGTGTGACGGTCGCGTATCCTTCCGTCACTTCTACGCTGCTTGCGAAGGTGGCCTGCGCAAAACCCGCGAGCGCGGCCAGCATCTGACCGGTCTGGTTGCAGTCGTTATCGATAGCCTGCTTGCCGAGAATCACGAGTTGCGGCTGCTCCCTGTCGACGAGCGCCTTCAGCAGTTTTGCGACGGCGAGCGGTTGCAGCTCGGCATCCGTCTCGACCAGAATGCCGCGATCCGCGCCGATCGCCATGGCGGTGCGCAGGGTTTCCTGGCAGGCGCCCGTTCCGCACGACACTGCGATCACTTCGCTCACCACGCCTTTTTCCTTCAGGCGCACGGCTTCCTCGACCGCGATTTCATCGAACGGGTTGATACTCATCTTGACGTTCGACAGCTCGACGCCCGAGCCGTCCGACTTCACGCGGACCTTGACGTTGAAGTCCACCACGCGTTTGACCGCGACCAATACTTTCATCTGTTGTCTCCTGAACTTTTTTTGGTGCCGCTCACGCCTCAGGCTGATAACCCAGACCGTGTTCACGCATGCGCTCGACGGCGGTTTCATCGAAGCCCCAGTCGCGCAGAGCGGCAAGACCACGTTCGCCGCGCTGCGGCGCAGGCTTCGCGATCGTCGAAGGCGTCGCGGAAAAACGCGGCGCGGGTGCGGGCTGAACCACGCCGGCCACTTCGACAAAGCTGCCGCGGGCACGATGCTGCGGATGCGCAGGCGCTTCCGAGAAACTCAGCACGGGCGCGACGCACGCGTCACCGCCTTCGAATATCAGACTCCATTCATCGCGCGTACGCGTGAGAAATGCCGCCGCAAAGCGCTCGCGCAGCACCGGCCAGCCGTTGCGATCGTGCTGGGCCGGCAGGCCCGCATCGGCAAGCCCGAGTTTCGTCAGCAGTTCGGCGTAAAAGCGCGATTCAACCGCGCCGACCGACATGTACTTGCCGTCCTTCGTGCGGTAGCTGTCGTACCACGGTGTGCCGCCGTCCAGCAGGTTGCTTTCGCGCTCCTCGCGCCAGTTGCCCGAGGCGAGCAGCCCCCAGATCACAGAACCCAGTTGCGCCGCACCCTCGATCATCGCGGCATCGACGACCTGACCTTCCCCGCCACGCTGCACGTTGAAGAGCGCGGCCACCACGCCGAGTGCCAGCAGCATGCCGCCACCGCCGTAGTCGCCCACGAGGTTCAGCGGCGGCACAGGAGGACCATCGGCACGGCCGATGCCCGACAGTACCCCCGACAACGCGATGTAGTTCAGATCGTGGCCGGCCCGTTCCGCGAGCGGCCCCGTCTGGCCCCAGCCCGTCATGCGGCCGTACACGAGACGCGGATTGCGCGCGAGCGCCGCCTGCGGCCCGAGACCCAGACGCTCCATCGTACCCGGACGGAAACCTTCGATCACGACATCGGCGCGCGACATCAGATCGAGCGCTGCCTCGACCGCCTGCGGCTGCTTCAGGTCGAGCGTGACCGAGCGACGGCCGCGGCCCGTGACATCGGCACGCTTGCCGTTCGTCTTCGGACCCAGATCCTGGGGAGGAAGCGGCCGGTCGATACGCAGGACGTCCGCGCCCATGTCGGCGAGCAACATGGCGCCGAACGGCCCCGGCCCGATGGCCTCGAATTCCAGCACGCGAATACCGCTCAATACACCCATCGTCCCTCCACTTTCTGTTTTTACTGACGACACGTACTCGCCGTCGCTGTTCACCGGCAACCGTCTTTCGACCGGTATTGCCCTGAATGGAAGTAAGCCAGAATGCGGGGGAAACCGGACCACCCCGACCGGGTGGCGAAGCGCTCAGTTGACGGCGCGTGTCCTGCCCGACCAGTACGGCGCGCGGATTCCGCGCTTCAGGATCTTGCCGGCGGCCGATAGCGGGAGTTGCTCGCGGAACTCGACGGTTTTCGGACACTTGTAGCCGGCGATGTGCTGGCGACAGTGTTCGCGGACCTCCTCCTCACCCAGCGTTGCGCCAGGCTTGCACACGATGACAGCGTGTACGGCTTCGCCCCACTTTTCGTGCGGGATGCCGATGACCGCGCACGCGGCGACCGCCGGATGGCGGACGATCACGCTCTCCACCTCCGCGGAATACACGTTCTCGCCGCCGCTGACGATCATGTCCTTGATGCGGTCCACGATGTAGAGATAGCCCTCGTCATCCATGTATGCGCCGTCGCCGGTATGGAGCCAGCCGTCGCGCAGCGTCTGCGCGGTTTCCTCTGGCTTCTTCCAGTAACCCGCCATGACGTTCGGCCCGCGCACGACGATCTCGCCGACCGTGCCACGCGGCACCACCTGGCCGTCGGCATCGACTACTTTCACCATCAGCCCCGGCAGGCCGCGGCCGATCGAGCGGTAGCGGCCGCCTCTGCGTCCCGCTTCGTCGTGACTGGAAGGCGAATTGGCCGAGATACTGGGACACGCCTCGGTCATGCCGTACGAATGCGCCAGTTCGACGCCGGGCAGGCATTCGATCACACGATCCAGCAGCGATTCGGGAATCGGCGACGCGCCGTACGTGAGACGTTTCAGGCTGGACAGATCGGTACGGGCGAAGTCCGGATGATTGAGCACCGCCTGGATCATGGTCGGCACAAGCAGCGTTTCGCTGACACGCTCCTCGCCAATTGCCTTCAACACGTCGCCCGCGTCGAACGCCGGGATGATCACATGCGCCTCGCCCGCGACGAACTGCACGAGCGCGCGTCCGAGCCCCGCGACGTGGAAGAACGGCGCTGCGTGCAGCACTGCGGTATCGGGCAGGGGCGCCGACTCGGCAATCCGCATGATCGACGACGACCACATGTTCAGATGCGTTTGCATCACGCCCTTCGGAAAACCCGTCGTGCCGCCCGTGTACATGATGCAGGCGAGATCCGCTCCACCGCGGCCGGCATCCCGCATCGGCAGCGACGACGCGATCAACGCATCGAACGAGAGCATGTCCGGCGGCGGTGCGGCATCGCCCGCATGGACCAGGACCGGCGCATTTCGCGCGAGCGCGCATACCTCCCGCGCGGCTCCGATGAAACTGTCGTCGACGATCAGGATGCGCGTCTCGCAATCGTCCATCGAATACGCGATCTCCGCCGCGCTCCAGCGCACATTGACCGGGTTCAGCACGCCGCCGCCCCACCAGACACCCATCGCGTATTCGAGGTAACGGTCCGAGTTGAGCGCAAGCATGCCAACCCGGTCGCCATCGGCCATGCCGAGCCCGCGCAACGCAGCAGCAAGGCGCGCCACACGGTCCGCGAATTCGCGAAAGGTCCGCTTGCGCCCCCTGAACGAAATCGCTACCCGGTCCGGGTTCTGCTGCAGCGAGCGATGCAGGCCCTGGGTCAGATACATGCTTGTCTCCTTCGCTATGTGTGAGCCTTTACGGGAGCCGCGCTGCCGAACGAACGCGCGGTGACGGTGCCCATGCACACCGGACGACCCGCACGCGCTTTATCCATTGAACGACGGCGGCCGCTTCTCGATGAACGCGGCGACGGCTTCGCGATGATCGGCCGTCTGATGCGAGAGCGTCTGATAAGCCGCCGACATTTCCAGCAGCGTATCCAGGCGGCAGTGCATGCCTTCGCGCAGGAGCCGCTTTGCAAGCCGTACGGCGTGCGGAGGATTGGCCGCGATCGAGCGCGCAAGGTCCTGCGCCGTCGCGAGCAACGCGTCGGGTGACACGATCCGGGAAACCAGATTCCATGCGAGCGCCTGCTGTGCGTCGATCATCTGCCCGGTGAAGGTCAACTCCGCCGCCCTCGACATGCCGATGATGCGCGGTAGCAGCCACGCGCCGCCGTCGCCAGGAATGATGCCGAGCTTCACGAAACTCTCGGCGAATTTTGCCGACTCAGACGCAATGCGGATATCGCACATGCACGCGAGATCGAGACCCGCGCCGATCGCCGCGCCGTTGACAGCAGCGATGACGGGCACCTCCAGATTGAACAGCGCCAGCGGCAATTGCTGGATGCCGCGTCGATAGTCCTGACGTACTTCCATGCCGGGCATGCTGCCCGATGCGTGCCGCTCCATGTCACGGATATTGCCGCCCGACGAGAAAGCGCTGCCCGCGCCGGTCAGGATCACCGCCCGCACCTGCCGGTCGGCTTCGATCCGTGCGATCGCCGTCAGGAACTCCTCGACTGCCGTATTGCCCGTGAGCGGATTGCGTCGCTCCGGTTCGTTCATCGTCAACGTGACGATGTGCCCGTCCTGCTCATACTTCAGAAATGTGTTCATGCTTGTGTGGACCGGTTCTGCTGCTTTAAGGGATTGCTGCCGACGGCGCGCTCATGCAGCGTTTCCATAGGGCGCCGTGCGTGCGAAGTCAGCAATCGTGGCGTACTCCTGCGTGAGGAGCGCGTTACCCACCATGCGATTCCAGAACGCCTCAGAGCCATCCGCCATGCGCCATTCGTGCATCCTGCGCGTGAAAAGCTGGAGATCGTATTCGGCGGTCACGCCGATCGCGCCGTGCAACGCATGTGCTGTCGACGCCACCAGCGGCACCGCCATGCTGGTGCGTGCCTTGGCGATTGCCGTCGCAAGCCGTTCGGGCACCACACCCTCACCGGAGAACGCGAGTTCGGCCGCCATGGCGGCTGATGCGACGTGCTGTGCCATCACACTCAACTGATGCTGCACAGCCTGGAATTTGCCGATCGACTTGCCGAACTGCGACCGGTCGTTGCAGTACTGCAGCGTCATGCCGAAGACACGATCCATTGCGCCGGCGATAGCCGCCGCATGAATCGCCGCGCTGAACAGCAACACTGCCTCTCCGGCCGACGAAAACGCGCCCGGCACAGCGGCAGCACGCCAGCTGAGCGTGCCAGCAGCGCTGCCGTGTACGCCACAGGGTTTGCGTTCTGCGCGGGTTGCGTCGAGCAGAACCAGCTCGCCATCGACATTCGCCAGCACGTGGTCGCACAGCATGCCAAACGGCACGTGGGACGCTTCCAGTGCACCGTCAGCACGGCGACGGCAGGCGCCGGCGAGCGTCGTCATGCCGCCTGGCACGGCGTCATGCAACAGCGCACGCGCCGCAATACTCTGTGCGAACGGCAGCGGCAGCGCATAACGTCCAAGCGCGGTGAAAACGGGTGCAACAACGGGCAGAGACAGTCCCGCGCCGCCGGCACTTTCCGGTGTCAGCAACGCCAGGAACCCGGCCTCTTCCAGCGCGTTCCACAGCGGCGACGCGGCGCCGCCTTTCTCGATGGCGCGGATGGCTTCGGGCGTCGCATAGTCGCGCAGGATGGCTTCGATGGCTTCAGTAAACATGCAGGTTTCTTCCTGATCCGGAGGAGTTAGCGCAATCCGAGGCCGCGCGCGATCATCCCGCGCAGCACTTCGCGCGTGCCGCCGCGCAACGAGAAAGTCGGCGAAATCTGGCTGAGGTACGCCACCGTGCGATAGAGCTCGGGATCGAACACCTGCGCGGGATCTGCGCTGATCACGGCTTCCAGTTGCGCGGGAATCGCCTGCTCGAACGCCGTGCCGATGTCCTTGACGAGCGCCGCCTCGACGACCGGGCTCTCGCCGCGCGCGAGCCGCGCGGTCACCGCGATCGACAGACAGCGCAACGTGGCCAGTTGCGTCACGAAGCTGCCGAGCAAAGCAGTTTCCGCATCGCTCGCGCCGTGGCGGCGCAGATGGTCGCGCCAGCAATCGAGCAGCACGACGCTTGAATAAAGCCGTTCGGGTCCGCTTCGTTCGAAGGCAAGTTCGGCGGTGACCTGATGCCAGCCGCCGCCCTCTTCGCCGATTAACGTGTCGTTCGCGAGGAACACGTCGTCGAAGGTGACTTCGGAGAAATGGGCGTCACCGGTGAGGTCGGTGATCGGCCGCACCTCGACGCCTGGCAGCGAAAGGTCGACGATGAACTGCGAGAGGCCCTTTTGCCGGTCCTCCGGTGCGCCCGACGAACGCACGAGCGCGATCATGTACTGGCAATGCTGCGCGTTCGTCGTCCAGATCTTGCGTCCTGTCAGACGCCAGCCGCCATCGCAGCGCACTGCACGTGTTCGCACGCTCGCGAGGTCGGAACCTGAGTCGGGCTCGCTCATGCCGATGCAGAAAAACGCGGTGGCCGCGCAGATTCGCGGCAGGTAGAAGTCCTTCTGCGCTTCAGTGCCGTAGCGCAGGATCAGCGGACCGCTTTGACGGTCGGCGATCCAGTGTGCGGCCACCGGCGCGCCTGCAGCCAGCAATTCCTCCACCAGCACGAAACGACGGAATGCATCCATGCCCGCGCCGCCGTAGTTGACCGGCAACGTCAAGCCGATCCAGCCGCGCGCCGCGAGGCGCCGGCTGAAGTCCGCGTCGAAGCCCATCCACGATCGGGCGCGAATGTCGGCCGGCGCCGCCGGCAGATTTCCAGCGAGGAAATGCTTCACTTCGGCACGAAAGGCTTCTGCCTCGGCGGGCAGCGATGTCAGGTGAAAGGCATCCAGCAGATTGCTCACGTCTCACTCCAGTTTTTTTTCAACGGGTACAACCGCTCGCGGCTACGTGGACGAACGCGTCGCCGGCACGTTGTAGCGCTCGCGCAGCGCCTGCTTGTAAAGCTTGCCTGTCGGCAGTCGCGGCATCACATCGATGAAGTCGATCGAGCGCGGCACCATGTAGCGCGCGACTCGCGTGCGCAGGTATTCCAGCAGCCGTTCCGCAAGCGCGTCCGATGGCGTGACGCCTGGCGCCGGTTCGACGATCGCCTTGACCTGTTCGCCCATCTCGGCATCGGGCACGCCGATCACGGCCGCATCGTGCACCTCCGGATGCACGGCAAGCGCGTCTTCAATCGCCTGCGGATAGATGTTGACGCCGCCCGAGATGATCATGAACGCCTTGCGATCGGTCAGATACAGAAAGCCGTCGCTGTCCACGCGGCCGATATCGCCGACCGCCGTCCACGTCGGATGGCGTGGATGCTGCGCGGCACGCGTCTTGTCCGGATCGTTGTGATAGTGGAACGGCAACTGGTCCCGCTCGAAATAGACGGTCCCGGTCTCGCCCACTGGCAATTCGTTGCCCTCTTCGTCGCAGATATGGATGACGCCGAGCAGCGCGCGACCCACCGACCCCGGATGCGCAAGCCACTCCTCGGTACCGAGCGTGGTCACGCCATTGCCTTCGGTCGACGAGTAATACTCTTCGATGATCGGCCCCCACCAGTCGATCATCTGCCGCTTGATCTCCTGCGGGCACGGTGCGGCAGCATGGATCGCCACCCGGTGGCTCGAGAGATCAAACGCGTTACGCACGGCGGGTTCGAGCCTGAGCATGCGGATCAGCATGGTCGGCACCCACTGGCTGTGCGTGACCTGGTAGCGCTCGATTGCGCGCAGTGCTTCGAGCGGATCGAACTTCTCCATGAAGACCACGGTGCCGCCGCCGAACTGCGTTTCGATTCCGTAGCCGAGTGGCGCCGTGTGATAGAGCGGCGCAGGCGACAGATACACGGTGTGCGCGTCAAAACCATAACGCTCGAATTGCGGACGACGCGCGGAGCCGGAGCCTTCCGTCACCCGTCCCTGGGGTTGTGCGCGGATGATGCCTTTCGGACGCCCGGTTGTGCCCGAGCTGTAGATCAGCGTTGCACCGAGCCATTCGTCGGCGAGGCGCTTCGCGGGATGGCGCTCCACGAGCGCCTCATAGCTGTCCCAGCCCTCAATCGTGCCGTCTATCATCAGCCGCAGACGGCACGTCGGCATCAACTCCGTCAGTTCCGCCGCAAGCTCGCGCATCGCATGCGAGCTGATCACGACCTGCGCACGGCTGTCCTCGATAATGCCCGCCGCTTCCGCAGCGGTCAGGTACCGGTTGACCGGCGTGATCACGAGACCCGAACGGAGCGCGGCCCAGCACACCTCGAAGCAGCGCATGTTGTTCTCGAGCACCATCGCGATGTGATCGCCGCGCCGCAGCCCCGCTGCGTACAGACACTGAGCGAAGCGATTCGACCGGTCATCGAGTTCCCGATATGTCAGGACCACGCCGCTCGTGCTGTTGATCGCGGCGGGTTTGTCCGGTGTCAGTTCCGCATGGTCGCCGAGATACTTCGGGGTTCCGCTCATGCACACACTCCTCTGAGGCGGGACAGCTTCAAGTGCTTACGCCACCGTCGCCGGCCGCTCGCCGGAGGTCAACGCATTCGGCGCAGCCTCTTCCACCAGCCCCGGGATCAGCGCGCCGAGTTCAGCTACGTCCCAGCGGCCGTCCTTTTCGATGCGCGGACCAGCATTCCATCCCTCCGCCACCGTGATACGACCGCCACGCACGCCGAATACCCGGCCTGTGACACAGCCGGATTCGGTGCTGCCAAGCCACGCCACCAGCGGCGCGACATTGCCGGCATCGAGCGGATCGAAGCCTGCCGGCGCGCCTGCGGTGAATTCGTCGCGCCGCGTCGCAAAGATATCTTCGGTCAGGCGGCTCATCGCGGTCGGATAGATCGCGTTCACGGTGACGCCGTAGCGCTCCAGCTCGCGCGACGCAATCACCGACATCGCCGCGATACCCGCCTTCGCCGCGCCATAGTTGGCCTGGCCCGCGTTGCAGTACAGCCCCGACGACGAACTGGTGTTGATCAGACGCGCGATGCGCTGACGTCCGGCCTTGGCCTCATCGCGCCAGTACGCGGCGGCGTGGCGCGAAGGTGCGAACGTGCCGCGCATGTGCACGCGAATCACCGAGTCCCAGTCTTCCTCGCTCATGTTGGCGAGCGTGCGGTCGCGCAGGATACCGGCGTTGTTGACCAGCACGTCGAGTCCGCCGAACGCGGAGATCGCGGTGTCGATCATGTTCTTCGCGCCGTTCCAGTCGGCTACGTCGTCGAAGTTCGCAACGGCTTCACCGCCGAGCGCCTCGATTTCCGCGACAACATCGAGCGCCGGGCCGCTCGCCGCGCCTGAACCATCACCCTTGCCACCCAGATCGTTGACGACCACTTTCGCGCCATGACGGGCGAACTCCAGCGCGTATTCGCGTCCGAGGCCGCGACCGGCGCCGGTAACGACGACCACGCGATTCTTGCAAAGCTGCTCCATGCGAAACCTCTGTCCAGGTTGCTACGTAAAGTTTGCGCGCGGCGCGGCACCAACGCCGCGCCGGTCTTCAATCAGTTCCTGCCATACAGTGTGACGACGCACGCGCCACCGAGGCCAAGGTTGTGCTGAAGCGCGAGCTTTGCGCCCTGCACCTGGCGCTGGTCGGCGGTACCACGCAGCTGGTGTGTCAACTCGTAACACTGTGCAAGACCCGTAGCACCGAGCGGATGTCCCTTGGAAAGCAGGCCGCCCGACGGATTCACCACGACCTTCCCGCCGTACGTGTTGTCGCCGTCGCTGACGAACTTCTCGGCGCCGCCCTCAGGACAAAAACCAAGCGACTCGTAGCAGATCACTTCGTTGTGCGCGAAACAGTCGTGCAGTTCGCAGACATCGATATCTTCCGGGCCGATACCCGCTTTCTCGTAGACGCTGTTCGCGGCCGAACGGGTCATGTGCGTGCCCACGTAATTAAGCATCGAAGGCGGATCGAACGAGGCAGGCGGATCGGTCGTGAGGGATTGCGCGACGATCTGCACATCCGTGCGCAGGCCATGCTTCTTCGCGAACTTTTCGGAGACGAGGATTGCAGCAGCGCCGCCGCACGTCGGCGGGCAGGCCATCAGACGCGTCATCACGCCCGGCATCAGCACCGTGTCGTTCATGACGTCTTCCGTTGTCATCTGCTTGCGAAACAGCGCTAGCGGGTTGTTCGCCGCGTGGCGGCTCGCCTTCGCGCGCACTGCGGCGAATGTCTCCATGCGCGTGCCGTAACGCTGCATGTGTTCACGACCCGCGCCGCCAAAAGTGCGAAGCGCCTGCGGAAGATGCGCGAGGTCGGCGGTCAGGCCGTGCATGATCGGCACGAAACGCGCGCGCGTTACCGGGCGGTCGTCCCAGTGCGACTTCAATGCGCCTGCCTGCATCTGTTCGAAACCGAGCGCCAGCACGCAGTCGGCATCGCCGGTGGCGATCGCCTGGCGCGCGAGATAGAGCGCGGTCGATCCCGTCGAGCAGTTATTGTTGACGTTGACGATCGGAATACCCGTCATGCCCACTTCGTACAGCGCCGTCTGTCCGCACGTGGAGTCCCCATATACGTAGCCGGCGAATGCCTGCTGCACCAGGTCGTAGGCAATGCCGGCATCGGCCAGCGCACGGCGGGTCGCTTCGGCGCCCATTTCGATGTAGCTCTGGCTCGCGCCCGGTTTGGCGAACTGGATCATCCCGACGCCGGCTACCAGTACTTTCTCGCTCATGATGCTTCCTCAAAAGGTAATCAGACTTACAGCCTGCGCGAGATGAGATCCCGCAGCACTTCGCTCGTCCCGCCGAAGATGCGCGTCACGCGCATGTCGGCGAACGCGCGGGCAATCGGATACTCAAGCATGTAGCCGTAGCCGCCATGCAACTGCACCATTTCGTCGATGCACTTCCACATCGCTTCGGTCGCGAACAGCTTCGCGATGGCCGCTTCCTGCAGCGTGAGCCTGCGCTCCATGTGCTCGCGAATGTAGTAGTCAACGAGCGTGCGAACCGCGACGGCCTGCGCCTTCACGTCGGCGAGCTTGAACTTTGTGTTCTGGAAGTCCCACACGGTCTGGTTGAACGCGCGGCGGTCCTTGACGTATTGCAGCGTCAGTTCGAGCTGCCGTTCGAGCTTCGCCGCGCAATACACCGCGATGATCAGGCGCTCCTGGGGCAGCTCTTCCATCAGGTGGATGAAGCCGCCGTTCTCGTTACCGATCAGGTTGGTCGCCGGCACACGCACGTTGTCGAAGAAAAGTTCCGCCGTATCGGCCGCAGCCTGGCCCACTTTCTCGAGCTTGCGACCACGGCGAAAGCCTTCACGATCCGTTTCGACCATGATGAGGCTCACGCCCTTCGCACCGGCGGACGGGTCCGTCTTGCAGACCACTACCACCATGTCGCAGTTCAGGCCGTTCGAGATGAAGGTCTTGCTGCCGTTGATGACGTAGTCGTCGCCGTCACGTACCGCAGTCGTGCGGATCGACTTCAGATCGGAGCCGGTACCGGGTTCGGTCATCGCGATGGCGAGGATTTTTTCGCCGCGGCAGATGGGCGGCAGCCAGTTGCGCTTCTGTTCTTCGGTGCCGAGCCGCACGATGTAGGGTGCGGTGATATCGGAGTGCACGGAATAGCTGAAGCCGGACACGCCCGCACGGTGCAGCTCTTCCGCGACGATCGCCGAATGGCCGAAATCGCCGCCGCCACCACCGTATTCTTCCGGCACGGTCACACACAGCAGACCTTCGCGGCCGGCTTTCAGCCACGTCTCGCGATCGACACAGCCCGCTTCGTCCCACTTTGCCTGACGCGGCAAACACTCGCGTTCGAAGAAACGCCGCGCGGTTTCACGCAGCATCTCGTGATCCTCGCGATAGACATTACGCTTGACTTCCACCGCACGCTCCTCATCGATTGATTGATCGGGCAACGCATACCGGTGTATCGGTCCGCTGCGTCAATGAATGGATTGTGCGCGGCGGTGGGTGCGAGCGAGCCTACCCCTGTGGAGTGGCAGTGGATGTCGGCATTTGCGAATGCGGCAGCGGCTTGCCGGCGCCGGCCTCGCGCATTCTTGCGACGGCGCCGTCACGGCCTGACACGTCCAGTTTCCGGTAGATGTTCTTCAGGTGCCACTTGACCGTGTCGAGTGAAACGTCCATCACGCGCGCAATTTTTTTGTTCGGCAGCGCCAGCGCAAGCAGGCCCAGCACTTCGTTTTCGCGTTCGCTCAGCGACAGGAACGGCACATGCGTCGCAGCCGTTTGTGATTCAACGGGCGCCGTTGCCTGCCCGGCGTCGATCAGCCGCTGTGCATGGAAGGCGAGTACGGGATCGAAGCCCTCCTCAAGCGGCAGTGCATTGAGAATCTGGCGGCATTCGCCGAGTTCGTCGAGCAGGCTGCGCATCAGTCCCAGCCGGTGACCCAGCCGCAACGCTTCAACCAGATGCTCGCGCGCGGCCTTGTCGTTGTGCCGCCCTTTCTCAGCGATCGACATCTGCATGCGCAGGCGGGCAACGCGGCACCAACGACCGCCCGCCTCGGATATCGCACGGAGCGGCTTGAGACGCGCCATCGCGCCATCAAAGTCGTTCAGATGCAGACACATGCAAATGCGCGCGAGATCTGCGCACACCTGGATCTCCCAGGCCGTGCTGCGCACCGCGCCGTCATAGCGTGCCGCGAGGGCTTCGCATCGCAGCAATGCCGTCTCGGCTTCGTCGAGACTTCCTTCGTCCAGCAGCCAGCGCGAGCGCAAACATAGCGCGTTCGCGAGGAGACGGTCTACGCCATGTGCCTTTGCGTAATCCTCAAGCCGTTCGAGGCAGTCGTATGCCTCAAGCCGTCGACCGGCGAACCAGTGCGCGCTCGCGAGCGCCACGAGCGCACGCAGGACCGTGTCCGGAATCGATACGCGCTCCAGCACATCGATGCGCTCTTCGAGCAGCCGGAATGCGGCATCGACATCGTTCAGTTCGTAAAGTGCCTCGCCAAGTAACGCCGCGGCCATGCACGCGATGCCGACATAGGCCGGCCCCTGTTTCTCCGCCTCGGCCAGCACGTCGCAAAAGACGCGCTCGGCGAGCAGCACCTGCCCTTCGGCAGCGTGCGTCATGCCGCTCATGCAGCGGCCGAGCAGGACACCACGCGGCGCGCCGCCGTGCAGCGCCCCCTCCTCCAGCACCTTGCGCGCCTGCTCATATTCGCCGCGAAGGATAAACATCCACGAGAGGATATTGCTGCGACCGGCATGCGTGAAATCGTCAGCGCCTGGGGGAATGCGCTGGAGTTCCGGCAACAGGGCCACAACCGAATCCGTATCGTCTCGCTGTAACGCGAGGCCGCCGCGCAGCAGCGCCAGTGCGTACCGCTGACGCGGGTCGGGCCGCTCGTTGCGGGATGCGATCTGCTGGATGCTCTGCGTGAGCGCGTCGGTTTCCCCTGCATACATCTGCAGGTACGCCATGATGACGCGCAGGTCGAAGCGCGCGCCAACCTGCGCTGGCGGCAGGCGGCGCATCAGGCCCGCAAGCTGGCCAAGTTCGCCTCGCGCGAGCAAATCGTGCGCGCACCCTTCCACGAGGTCGGCAGCGGCGTGTGCGTTGTCCGCCAGCACCGCCTGATGCACGGCTTCGTCGACGTAACCACGCGCACTGAGCCATTCCCAGGCCGCTGCGTGCAGTGCGCGCCGCTGCTCATCTGGCAGACCCGTGATCCTGCGTTGAAGAACCTCGCGCAGCAACGGATGCAGTCGATACCATGTTTCGCTGCCCTGCCCGACGCCGGTCTGCGTAATGAACAGGTTGTCGCCCTCCAGGCGACCGAGTCGCGCGGCGACGTCGCCATCGGCGCCGGTGTACCGCATCAAATGTGCGCACAGTGGCGCGCAGAATTGCTCGCACAGGGCCGCGCGGGTGAGCAGGAGCAGATTGTCGGGCGCAAGGCGCTCCAGCACTTCACGTTCGAAGTAGTGCGCGAAAGTCTCGGCATCGCGCACTGTTGCAGGCGTGAAGACTGCGTCTTTCCGCGTCTTGAGGTCGATGGCAAACAGTTGCAGGCCCGCGGCCCAGCCATCGGTCAGTTCGTGCACGACCTGCGCGTCGCGTTTTGCCACGTCGCCGAGTTGCTCACGCAAAAACCGCTCCGACTCCTCGGCCGAAAACCGCAGATCCTCGCGATCGAGTTCCGTCGCGAGGCCCTGCGCGCGCAGCCGCGCGAGCGACACCGGCAATGCGCGTCGCGAAGCCAGCACGACATGAAGCTGGGGCGGTGCGTAATCGAGCAGCCAGCGCAGCGCCTCCAGAATCCGGGCATTCCCGATGTGGTGGACGTCGTCGAGCATCAGGACCAGTTCGCGCTTGCGACGCCCGATGCCGCGCACAAGCGTGATCACCCAATGCTCGACAGCCCTGCCGTCGCTCCCGCGTCCGACGAGCAACTCCGCTTCGCGGACAATTGCCGGATCTACGCTCGCGAGGCTGGCGAGCAGCCCGCTAAAGAACGAGGTGAGGTCGTCGTCCTCGGGCACCAGCGATAGCCAGGCCACGTCGAAGTCCAGCGTCAGCATGGCCTGTCGCAGCGCGATCATGGTGCTGGTCTTGGCGCTGCCCGCCGGCCCCTGAATAACGACGCACCGCTGGCGTCGCGCTTCAAGGAGGCGCCCCAACAGTGCTTGGCGCGGCATCAGTTGCCGCGCTCCACGTGGCGGAGCCAGCCGCGTGCCAGTTACAGGCTCGATGGCGGGTCTGGGGGAGACGCGCTCTACTACTGAGGGTTCACCGGATTCGGACATGCTGAGAAAACGAAAGAGGCCAACGAACGTGCGCGCATGAAGCGACAGATAGCGTCGCCACGGAGCGCACTGGCAGCAGTATAGGAGTGCGCCGACATACTTCGGGTCATTTCGCGGCCCCCTACCCGATACGGGTGGGTGGCGGCGTCCGCCGCCACCCCCACGCAGAATCCGGCCCAAATGCTCCGGTTCCGCGCGCGGGGCGCGGGTTCAGCCAGGCGTCCAGCGATAAACGATGATGCTGGATTCGTTGTAGTTATCTTTCGTGATCACGTACTCGCCCGTCGATCGCAGATATGACCGGAGGCCGTACATCGAATCCACGTCATTGCCGACATCAACCTTACCCGCGCTGGTATTGGTCAACGTGATGGCGAGACTACCTGTGTTGAGATTGAACGCGTCGATGTTGGGCACGGTGTGCACGTATCCGACGAACAGATAGTTGCCGGCCGCCGTAATCGACTTGGGATTCGGGCTCGCGATGTTGATCACCGGATTCGGCGAGCTCTGGTTGCCTGCGCGCCAGCCGTGATACACCTCGATCCTCGTTCCGATCGACGTCCAGTCCGTGCTACCGCCAATGCCTTGCGCGAGGATCATCGTGTCGCTGCCGGCGAGGTAGATGATTCGCGTCATGGGTCTGATGGACCTCGGCGTGGAGTACGTCACAGGCGCGCCCCACGATGGCTTGCCGCTGGCATCGAAGCCCGTCAGCGGGTAGTAGTAGATGTGGTTCGTCCTGTCGAGGCCAGCCCAGATGTTCCCGTTGCTGTCGAGGCAGAATCCGCCGGTGACAGGTGCAGTCGTATTGAACGCGGCACCCGGCAGCGAGCCGTCCGGTATCGCGATGTAGCCGTTGGCCGCATTGAAATGGAAGAAGTAAAAGATCCCGGGGTTCTGGCCGGACGCCACAAGAATCCGGTTGGCCCCGACGGTCGCGAGGTGCGCGAAATGCTGGCCGCGCTGACCGTCGTTGATGTCGAGTCGTGGATCGGACGGATAGTCGACCGGATCGACCGTGTTCGCCACGAACGTTCCGCCCGCGCTGCCGGTATAGACGTTGAACCCGCCGTAGAAGTACGCGCCGTCCGTGCCGGGGTCCGGTGCCCCGTTGCCTTCGAAATTCAGTGCCTGAAGCTTCCATCGCAGGTTGCCCGAGCTGTCGTAGGCGTGAATGTCCGTGTTGCCGTTGCGGCCGAGATCCCAGGTGCCGCCCCAGGGATTGTTGAGCACATACAGATTGCCGGCCGAGTCCTTGCCGATGCCGGCCACGCGGGTGAACCGCTTGTCGCCGACCTGACCTTTGATGCCCGCGGTCGAGTCGAGATACCCGCCCCGAATACCGAACGTGCCAACCTGAATGGGTCTGCCGGCGGTCCTGAATATCTTGATGTTCATGTCAGGCCCCGAGTCGCCGGCCATGAGCTGTCGAGTGGCCGCGTCGAAATACAGCGCGGACGGCCGGGATGCAGCAGACATCTGGATCGTGTTCAAAGGCATGCCCGCGGGACTGAATTCGGCGATCGTGCCCGCGTTTTTCTGCGCGACCCAGATGTTGCCGGCGCCGTCCACGGCGAGCGCGCCTGGGCCCGCGACGTTGATATCCCGCTGCCAGACGCCGTCGGTGGTGAAGACGCGCACGCGATTTCCAGGGAAGTCGCTTGCATAGAGAAGCGAGCCCGACGTCGCGAGTCCGGTAACGACATCGGCACGCACCTCGGTCGTATCCGCGCTGACGGGAATAACGAGGTCACGCGTTTGAGTGGTCCGGTTGTATCGTCCTACCCGTCCACCGCCATCCGTTCTGCTGAACTGCAGGGCCGCGAAGATCGACGTTGCATTGCCCGTAATGGCGCTGCCCTGAAAGTCGTTGTGGAGCCCAATGGAACCTGCGCTCTGGCCATTCCGGTAGAGGGCGACGCCCCCTTCGTTTTCATCCCATAGCGATGCTGTATAGATAACGCCTTCGGGCGCCACCCACATGGAACGAGCGCCGTTACCGACGTAGGTGGTGCTCGTTCCGAACGTGTTCGCCAGCCAGTCGGTGGTGTACTGCGCCTGGCATTCCGGTGCAGTCGCCGCGCTGAGCACTGCGGCAGCGAATACGGCACAGACGCGTTGAATAACCATAAGCGATGTTCTCCTGAAACGTCTGGTCGCCTTGTCACAGGATGCGCATGCAACGAACGTGGCGCAACGCAGCGTCCTTGCGGACACTGTCCGATAGCATCATTGTAGTCAGTGGGGAGAAATGCGCTGGAGGCCGGTCGTCAATCGTTCGAGCGCACCGCGCCGGCATCGCGGCGATATGAACTGGTCGAACAGAAAATCTCCCCAGGCGCAACCGGTTGTGCGAACCGGAGCGCCCGGAGGCCGTCAGGCCGCCACCGGAATCGCGCCGGACTGCACGGCAAGCAGATGCCAGCCGTCGGGCTTGCGGACCCACACGGCGAGCGCGCGGCTCTCGAACGCCTTATGCACGCCACGCGTGATCATGCTGATCGCCAGTTTGCCGAACACGAGGACGATATCGCCATCCACCTGGTATCGCATCTCCGTGCGATCGATACTGCGGTAGTCCCAGACGCCCGTGCGCAGGCCTTCGATATAGCTGGATTTCGTGTCGGCGACGCCGGTCGAGTGCATGTAGACGAGCTTGTCGTCCAGTAGACGGTCGAGCACGGCAATATCCTTGCCCAGCATTGCCGCATATCGCTCGTCTTCGAGTTGCCGGACCGCTTCGACCGCCTGATCTGATTGGTTCATTTTATTGCTCCTGGATGGACACACCGACCGGCTTCTTCGCCGCCGGGGCGGTCTTCAATGCGTGCTAGATTTTCAGACCCGAGAGCCCGGCGATCACCTTCGCGCAGGCGAGGTAGTCTTCGTCACCCAGGCCGGAGGCTTCGGCGGCGGCCATGATCTGCTCGACCGCTGTTCCCAGCAGGATCGGTACCGTCAGATCGCGGGCGCCGTCGGTAATCAGCCGCAGGTCCTTGCGCATCTGCACAACGGTGAAGGCAGGCGTGAAGTCGAGTCGCTCGAGCGCATCGGCCTTCACTTTCAGATGCGGCGAGCCAATGGCGCTCGCGCTGATGGCGTCGAGCGCGACCTTCGGCTCGATGCCGCCCTTCGTGCAGAGTGCGTACGCCTCGCCCAGACTCGCGACGAGTGTGGTCACCATCAGATTGACGGCAAGCTTCATCACGCGGGCCTGCTCCGCGTCGCCCACCACGCGGATCGTCGAGGCCCATGCCGAGACGATCGGCCGGCCCCGCTCGACCGCTGCTTCGGGACCCGACATGAATGTCGTCAACGCGCCGTTCGCCGCGGCCGCGACCGACCCGGAAACCGGAGCACGCAGGTAGCCCATCTCCTGCGCGGCAGCACGCTTCGCGATGGCAGCGGAAGCGGCGACCGAAATGGTGCTGGTCTCGATCAGGAGCGCACCCGGTTTCGCGTACCGCAGCGCGCTTTCTTCGCCGGCCAGGATGTGCAATGCAACGGCGTCGTTGGGGAGCGAACTGATGATCGCGTCCGCATCGGCCACCGCGTCGTCAAGCGAAGTGACGACGTCGAGATTCAGACCGCGCGCGACAGCGCGACGCGCCTCGCTGACATCGAATACATGCACGACGTGTCCGGCCGCCGCGACCCGCGCGGCCATCGGTTCGCCCATCTTGCCGAAGCCCAGCCATAAAATGTTCATTACCCTCTCTCCTGCGCGCCCGCCGTGGGCTTTCCTTTCGCGCTGCCCGCCAGATACGGGTTCCCGCGACGCCATGCCCACTCGCGGATCTCCATCTGCGCTGTCAGTCCAGCCTGTGTATAGGGATCTGCCTTCATGAAGACCTGTACAGCGTCGATCGAGCCGGCCTCAAGTATCAGCAACGAGCCCACCTCGGCGCCCGTTTCATCGAGCAGCGGTCCGGTCTGAAGCACCCGCAAGCCGTCGGCGGCAGCATCGAGATGCACGACATGGCGCCCCTTCGTTTGTGCCCTTAGCGCAGTGCTGCCAGGATGATCCCTCGTGATAACGGCGACGAACATGGTGCTATTCCAACCGGGTGAGTACGAAGTCGTTCGCCAGTTCCCAGAAGGGTCCGCGAACACCAAACTGCTCCGCCGCGTCAGGCGAATCGTTGCGCCTGAACTCGCGGATCAGCGACGACTTCACTGCGAACACCACGTCCGAATCGAGATAGGTGTCTTCGGCGTCGAAGAGATGCGTGGTGAGCTTCCTGAAGCCGGGCGCCGACACGATCGCATGCAGGTGAGCGGGACGAAACGGATGCCGCGCCGTTGCGCGCAGCAACTCGCCGACCGGGCCGTCCGTCGGGATCGGATACGAAGTGGGCCGGATGGTTTTCATGAGAAATGCGCCGTCCGGCCTCGCGCGATACCAGCCACGCAGGTTGTCCTCAGGTTGCGACGTGTCCTGGATATCGTACATACCGTTCGCGTCGGTCTGCCAGATTTCGATCGTCGCGTCGGGCACCGGCTCTCCGTTAGCGTCGGTCACCCGGCCGTGAATCACGAGTGGCGTGTCGTCGCCCTCACGCAGCAGCACCGATTCGCCCCATTGGCGCTCGGGGGAGCCCGGCACATAAAACGGTCCGAGCACCGTCGATTCCGTCGCGCCCTCTTCGACGCCGGCACTGAGCATGTTGACAAGCGCGGAAACGCCGAGGTTGTCGGACAGCAGGATCATCTCCTGGCGCTTGTTATCGCTGATCTGGCCTGTCCTCGTCAGAAACTCGATTCCAGCGATCCATTCGGCCTCGGTCAGGCGCACGTCGCGCACGAACGCGTGCAGATGGCGGATCAGCGAATTCAGGACGGTACACAGGCGCGCATCCGGCGTGCTCGCGTATCGTTCAAGCACCACTTCCGTCAGTTCAGTTTCAGTCATGTTTCTCATAGCGTCTCCATCGCGTTCTAATTCACAGGTGTTGCATGACCGGGATCGCGTAATACATCGGTTTGCCGGTCGGCCAGGTTCCAGATCAGGGCGCGCGCGGTTCAACCGGGCGCTGCGCCTTCATAAGCACGCTGTAGCAGCGCGCGGATCGCTCCGCGTTCGAGTGGTCGCGGATTCGGATAGGGTGTTTGCGCCGCGAGATCCGCGGCGCGGTCGAGCGCGTCGGCCGGCATGCCAAGCTCCCGCAGCGAACGCGGCACGCCCAGCGACTGGCCGAGAGCATGAAGCCCGGCGACTGCGTCAGGACGTCCGAGCGCGCGTGCAATGCGAGCGATCGCGTGCGGCGCCGCCTCCGCGTTATATGCGAGAGCATACGGCAGGACGACCGCGTGCACTTCCGCGTGAGGCAGATTGAAACTGCCGCCGAGCGTATGGCACAGCTTGTGGTGCAGCCCCATCTGGACGTTGCCGAGTACCGTGCCGCACAACCATGCGCCATATTGCGCGTCGCTGCGCGCGTCGAGATCGGCGGGCGCATTTCGCAGACGCGGCAGCGCATGCGCGAGCGCACGAATGCCCTCCTCGGCCATCAGGCTGTAGACCGGATTGCCGTCCTGCGCGTACAGCGCCTCGGCCGCGTGCGCGATCGCATTCATGCCGCTCGTCATGCTCAGGGTTACGGGCAGCGCGAGCGTCAGTTCGGCGTCGTAGATGACGTGACGAGGCAGCACGCGCCAGTCGCGCCCGGTCTTCTTGATGCCGTCTTCGGTGATGCCGTACAACGGCGTCATTTCGGAGCCGGCGTAGGTTGTCGGCAACGCGACGACCGGCAGACCGGATTCCAGCGCGATTGCCTTCGCGAGACCGATCGCCGAACCGCCGCCGGCCGCGACGCAGCCATCGGCACCGAGTCGCCGGGCGGCGTCTGTCGCACTGCGTGCAACAGACGCCGGCACGTGCATGACCGCACTGGCGAGCACACCCGCACTACGTTCGCCAAGAATCCCGGCGATCTCTTCGCCAAGTGGCGCCTGCTCGGGCGTGGTCAGCACGAGTACGCGCCGCATCCCCGACCGGTCGAGTTCACGCGGCAAAAACTGACGACTGCCGGCGCCGAATACAATCCGGGTTGCATGGGCTTCGTGCACGAATGACTGCATGACTTGCATTCCTTGATTGATGTGATGGGCGGCTTGACGTGGCATTGGCGAAACTCGTCCGTGCGGTGTCACATACCGCCCGTCTGTGTACATTGTCAGACGGCGCCCTGTTCGTTGGCCTGTCGTTCGGGTGTCATTGCACGGTCGATCAGGTCCCAGATAAAGCGGCCCGAAGGCTCGCGCTGTTCCTCCGCGATATGGGCGATCAGGCCAGCCGCACGGCTCAACACCGCAAAGCCGCGCATCAACGCCGCCGGAATGCCGATGTCGCCAAGCACCGCCGCCACCGCACCGGTCGCATTGATCGTGATGTGACGTCCGGCTGCCGCATCCACTTCGGCGGCAAGCTGTTCGAGCGCCACGCAGCGCGCGCCGAAAGTGCCGCCGTCGCGGGCCAGTTGCAGCAGCGCGACGGCACGCGGGTCGTCCGGCTTGTGCAAATGATGGCCGAAACCGGGTACCGCCTCGCGCCGCGCACGGTAGTCCGTCGCGATGCGCTGCGCTTCGGCAGCGCCGTTTCCGGCTGCCGCGACGATCCGCTCAAGCAGTTCCGCAGCGGGCTCCATCGTGCCGACAAAGCGGCTCGCGACCGCCAGCAGGCCGGCCGCGACACCGGCCTGCAGATTCTCAGGCGAGCTTGCGTAGATCATCCGCGTGGCGATGACGCTCGGCGTCATGCCGTGTTCCATCAGCGTGACCAGCACCGCGTCGACAATACGGCGCTCGGCGGCAGTCGGCATCCTGCCGAAGGTCTGCTTCATGAACACGTCGACAAAACTCGCGCGGCCCAGCAGATCGCCCACCAGATCATCTTCGCCGTAGTAAACGGCGCCCGTGGTGTAGTGACACAGCGACGTGCGCGGGGCCGTCGATTTTGGATGTGGTGCGTCCATCAGTGGCTCCGCTCGTTGACGATCACTTCGCGAATCGCGGGCTTGAGCACCTTGCCAACCGCGCTGCGCGGCAGCGACTCGAACAGATGAACGTGCTTCGGCGCTTTCACCGAGCCGAGTTCCCGTTTGACGAGGCCAATCAGCTCGTCGACATCGACACTCATACCGGGGCGCAGTTGCACTGCCGCATGCACTGCCTCGCCCCACTTCTCATCGGGCACGCCGACCACGGAACAGTCGGCGATCGCCGGATGTGCCGAGAGCACCACCTCGACGTCGCCCGGATAGACGTTGAATCCGCCCGTGATGATCACGTCGCGAATCCGGTCGCGCAGGAACAGATAGCCGCGCTCGTCAAACACGCCTGCATCGCCGGTCCGCAGCCAGCCGTCGACGAGCGTCTTGCGTGTCTCCTCTTCGGCGCTCAGGTAGCCGCTCATCACAAGGTCGCCGCGCACGGCGATTTCCCCTTCTGCGCCCACCGGCAGCGGTGTGCCGTCCTTGCCGACGATAGCCACGCGCGTCATCAGCGAGGGCCGCCCCACCGACGCGAGATGTTCGCCCGTCATTCCCGCTGGGGGCAGGAACGTGATGATCTGCGGCGCTTCGGTCTGACCGAACGACGTGCACAGCACGGGTCCGAACACCGCCTGCGCAGCGCGAATCTGCTCGGGCCTCATCGGCGCGCCGCCGTAGACGAGATAGCGCAGGGCGGCGAGCCTTCGCGGCTCACGGCGCTGTTCATCCACGAGCGCGAGGATCAGCGTCGGCGGTGCGAAGAAGATCGTTGCGTCGTGCGCAGCGGCGGCATCGAGGAGGCCCGCGGGCTTCGTATGCTCCGGAAAAATCAGCGCGCCGCCCGCACCCAGCAACGGCAGCATGTACGTGGATGTTCCGTGCGTAAGCGGCGCGGCGACCAGATAGCGATCGTCGGGCGTGAGACCGAGTTCGTGAATCTGCGTCGCGATGTTTGCGTTCCATGCGCGCAGCGGCTGGATCACGCCCTTCGGAAATCCCGTCGTGCCACCCGTAAACTTGATCGCCTGCGCATCCTCGAGGCTCACGCCACCACGGGCATACGGGCCGAACGCGACCGCGCCGGTATCGCCGGCGTTGCGCGTCAGGTCGTCCAGCGGACGCAGCGGCGCCGGCACGCCCGCGAGACGCTCAAGCATGGCGGCGTCGGCGAGCACCAGCGACGGCCCAACAAACTCGACGATGCGCCGCAACTCCGGATCGCCGTTGCGCGGGTTGAGCGGCACCCACACCTTGCCTGCGGCGAGGATGGCAAGAATCGCCACGAGGTGATCCACGCTGTTCGCGGCGCCGACGCAGACGCGGCTGCGCGGCAGCGGATCGAGACGCGATAGCGCCGCCGCACGTGCCAGCACCTGCGCCGCGAGCGCGCCGAACGTCAGGTCGCCGGAAGGACTCACCACGGCGATCCGGTTCGGATGCCGATGCGCCGCGCGCCAAAGGAAATCAACTGGGTACATACGGACTTTCTCCCGGAATGAAATGGACGGATCGGGCCGCGCGTAGCGACAGTCGTTCAGTCCATAAAGACAAGAATACTTAATTATGTGAATGTTCGAACATTCGGATATACCCTGGACCATCAGGCGTTCCGGTTCCGAACCCGAGCCGGAGGGCTCAGTGCACTTCGGCGAAGGCGGTGTCGACCGGCACGCCGAGGATTCGGGCCGCCGCGTGTTCGGCAAGCATCACTGTCGGCAGGAAGGTGTTCGCGCTCGGGATCGCCGGCATCACCGACGCATCCACGACCCGCAGGCCGGCCATGCCATGAACCCGATAGTTGTCGTCCACAACCACCAGCGGATCGCGTTCGCTTCCCATCGCGCAGGTACCCACGGGATGACCCATCGGCGCAATCGACGACATCAGGTCTGCGTCGGAGAGGTTTGCGTTTCCGTGCGGCCCGACGAGCGGCCGCGCGTCCGGAAATGCGAGACCAAACGCGCGCCGCCGGACCGGTCCGGGCGAATTGAGCGCGGCCTTTGCGCCCGCGGCGATCAGTGCGCCGGTCATGCCGCCGCGATTGAACTGGCTGAGCGCCAGACCTGCGGGTAACAGGAACGCTTCGTTGTAGCTCGCTGCCACCGCCGGATCGCGCAACAGCCGCTCGGCGAGCCGCGCCGCCTTCAGGACGCGCGGAGCGTCGCGCGGGTCGTCGAGCATGCGAAAGTCGATGCGTGGATTGACGTGCGGACTCGCGCTCGCAAGCGTCACCGCGCCGGTGGAGAACGGCGTGTATAGCGCAGAGCCGACCATCGCCACATCGGTGCCGAACGATCGCGGGCTCACGCGCCCCAGCATGAACAGCATCAGGTCGCCGTCCGGACAGCCTGGCAGCCCCGACGACGCACGCAGGCCGGCGACCGCGAAGCGGCGCACGTGCGCCGCGAGACGGGCCCCGGGTGGCAGCGTCAGCGCGAAGAACTGGTACGCATGGTTCTGCAGGTTGCGTCCGACGCCGCGCAGGTCTGCCACTGGCTGGATGCCGAGCCGCGAAAGATCGTCCGCCGCACCGATGCCCGAACGCATCAGGATTGCGGGTGAATGGATCGCGCCCCCGCTCAGGACGACTTCACGCGCGTCGAGCGCGAACGTTTCGCCAGTGCGGATCGCATTGACACCTGTCACGCGGCGCCCGTCGAATCGCAGCGACGTCACGCAGGTACCTGACAGGATCGTGAGGTTCTCCCGCGCGCGCACTTCGCGGGTCAGATAGCACCGCGCGCTCGACGAGCGCGCGTGGGCATCGCAGCTTGCGGGCATGGCAAAGAAACCGTCGCCGGCCGTCGTGTTGATGTCCTCAGCAAACGGGAAGCCGAGACCGGCCGCTGCGTGCTCCATGCGCCGCACGAATTCCGGCCATTGCGCGCGCGGCGTCCGGCTGACCGGACATGCGCCGCGCGGTGCGCCGCCCATTGGACGGTCCAGGTCGTTCTCGACTTTTTCGAAGCACGCGGCGACCTCGTCCCAGCCAAAGCCGCGTGCCCCGTTCGCCGTCCAGCGCGCGTAATCGGAGGGCAGTCCGCGCAATGCGAACATTCCCATGATGCTAGAACCTCCGCCCATCACGCGCGCCTGCGGATACAGGCGCGGTGCCGCTCCGGCCACCGCAGTCGCTTCCAGTCCCGGCCAGAAGTAGTGCGGATTGAGCGTGGAACGCGGAAACGTGTCTTCGATGTCCGCGGGCGTCGCGCCGGGCGGCGTGTCGTCGCCGGCCTCGACGAGGACGACGCGATGCACGCGATCCGCCGAAAGCCGCGCGGCCAATGCCGCGCCGGCACTCCCGGCGCCCACTACGAGAAAATCCGTTCCTGCTGGTTCCACGCTGTCCCCCTTATCGACTGTTCAAGCCACCCGGCACATTCAGCGTGCCTGATACGGCGCGGGAATGAAGCGCTCGCCCGGCTTCACACCCGCTTTCGACAACACGTAGTCGCGCGAGCGGTTCAGCTCGCCAAGCACCTTGCGCTCGTCGATGCCGGTCAGCCTGCCGCCGCGCTTGACCACGCGCCCGGCCACCCACACGGTATCGACAAGCCCCGGATGCCCCGCGAGGACCACCGCGCCGACCGGGTTATTCAGCGGCGCCATTTCGAGGTTGTCCGCACGGATCATCACGATGTCGGCGTCCTTGCCCGGGGTCAGCGACCCGATCCGGCTGTCGAGCCGCAGTGCCTTCGCGCCGTTGATCGTTGCGAACTCGATCGCGTCCTGCGTATCGACCGGCAGGCGTTCCACCGAATAGCCGCCGCGGTCCGCGCGGTCGTGCGCCCAAGCGCGTTCGACGAGCAGCACCGTGCGCATCACCTGAAACAGATGGCCGCTGTTGCAGGTCGCGATGTCGATGCCGAGCGTCGGGCGCATGCCCACCTTCAGCAGCCTGCCGGTCACCGGCCAGCCGTGCCCCATCTGCAATTCGATTTCGGGCGTCATCGAAGCCGAGCATCCCGAGTCGGCCATCAACTGGAACTCGTCGTCGGCGAGCGAATTGCAATGCGAACAGATCACGTCTTCGCCGAGCAGTCCGTTCTCCGCCAGCCACGCGACCGGACGCCCCTTGCCCCACGCGCCATCGCCGACATGAACCGAAATCAGCGCATCGAGCTCACGTGCGAGCGCCCAGTCGTCGCGCGTGACGGCCTCGGTGGCGTACTGCGGGCCGCGCAATGCCATGCCGAGCTGCACCAGATCGTCCGACGACGAGAAGTGCTGCAGCTTGACGCGCCGCACGTCCTGCGAAGTCGGCAGATTGCTGACCGGCAGCCATTCTTCGTTCGAGTTGCCGTAGCACATGACGAAACGTCCGCGCGACGCCTTCAGCGCCTCGACCGCCGCATCGGTGTGCCCGGGCGTATTCATGTTGTGCGACCAGTCGAGCACCGTCGTCACACCGCCGTTCAGCGCTTCGTACGCGCCCGCGAGATTGGCGATGTAGATGTCCTCCGCGCGGAAGTGCTCGCCGAGCTGGCCGCGCACGCCCGCGAAGTACTGGTCGAGCGTCCAGTCCGCCGCGATGTTGCGCAGCGTCGTCTGCCAGATGTGCCGGTGCGTGTCGACCATGCCCGGCATCACGATCGTGCCCGTGCCGTCGACGGTTTCGGCACCGCCCGCGTCGAGTCCACGCCCGACCGCGCGTATTTTCGTGTCTTCGATCAGCACGTCGCAGTTGTCGACGTTACCGATCGCCAGGTCCACACTGATCACGCTCGCGTTACGAATCAAGGTGCGCTGTACCATCATCCCCTCCATCAAAAAATAAATAGAACTGCCGATCGTTTGCAAGCCTGCCCGCTGTGCGGCGGCTCACTGCCCGGCCGACTGCACGGTGAGCCGGTTCACCACCGCGTGTACACCTGCCACGCCCTCCACCACCTGCACGACGCGCGGAATCTGCTCGCCCGAGGGCACTGAACCGGCGAGCGTGACCGTCCCGCTCTTCGCCCGCACGAAGACGCGGCTCGCGTCGAGATCGCGCGCCTTTGCCAGCGTGCGCTGGACGCTCTTCGCCAGCATGTGGTCCGCGCGCGAAAGCGCATGCGCATCGCCTGGCGCGCCCGGCGCGACGGGCGCCGAGACCGGCTGCGCGTTTGCGCGAGGCCACGGCACTGTCGCAGCGGCCACGGCCAGCAGCATCAGGCGTCCACGAAAGTTCATCGGGTTCTCTCCTGCCTGCAACGCAGGCACCGGGGTTTCAGAAATAGTGAACGACGCCGAAATACGTCCCTTGCTGGCTGTGTCCACGCTCGGGCGGCGCATCGCTCACCTCGACTGGAAATGCCGCCTTGCCGCCGTTGAACATGCTGCCGACAGTTGCGTAAAGACCGGTCCGCTTCGACAGGAAGTAGTCGGCGCCGATCACGCCCAACGTGCCGCTGCCGCCGCCATGATTCACGTTCGCGTGATAGACGGCCGCGATCAGCTGCAGCGCGGCATCCACCTGATAATTGATGCCGAGCCACTCCATCTGGTTGCGCGTGGAGGCGGTGGGATTGGTTGCATCGGCGACGGTGTCTTCGCCCGACGATGCAATCAGGCTATACCCCGCATAGAATTTCGCGCTGCCGATCTTGTAGCTGCCGCCAATCAGATACTCACGCGAAGCGCCGTAGAGACTCGACAGTTTCCCGTTCGCATCCCGCAGGTCCTCGTACAGCGCGCGAAAGTCCAGCGCGCCGTTCGTATAGCTCACGCTGCCGCTCAACTGGTGATTCGCGCGGAAGTTGCCGGCTTCGTTGCCGAGCGCCGTCTGAAGACGGAACGCGAATCCACCGAACTTCGCCGAGTTGAACGTGATCGCGTTCGACCGCGGTCCCCAGTTGCGGCCGTAGACGAGCGTTTCGAGGCCCATCGCCTGCATCCCCGTCGGATCGATCGCCCAGCCTTCGCCATCCGTAAGACTCATCGCGCGGCCGAGGAGAATCGTTCCCCAGCTGCTGCCCGACAGACCGGCTACCGCGTACCGGTTGAACAGCCCGTCCGACACGCCGGTGCCGGACGTGAACATGTTTTCGAGGTTGAACACGGCATGCAGGCCTCCGCCTAGATCCTCGTCGCCTTTCAGGCCCCACATGCTGATACCCCACTGGTTACTGCCAAAGCGCAGCGCGTCGTTCGACTGCCCGTTTGCCGCCGCCACGTGGTTGACATAGTCGAGGCCGGCCACCACCCGCCCGTACAGCGTGACGGACTGCGCGTGCGCCCCGCTGAACGAGAACCCCATGGCCGCCGCCATCAACATCCTCTTCGACGCAATCAATTCGATCTCCAGTGTTCCTGCCGTGTAATGAATCCCGCCTGCCGCCTCTACATGCCAGCCTGATTTCGACCGGACGCTTGAACCGGACTGTATGATTCATTCAAATGTTCGAACATTCGTGAAAACCCGCGGGCTGTGCTAGGATTCTCTGAAGCGACGCTTTTTGCGTCTTTCGTTTGCCCGTTCACCCGCAACCCTTACCGCTATCGTTGCCATGACCGCTATCCAGGACGACGCCGTCGAAGCCGCCTTCGCGACCACCCAGCCCCGTCACGTCGATCTGGCGCGCGCGCTGATGCAGGACATCCGCAATGGCAAGCCGCCAGTCGGGGCGTTGTTGCCGACCGAAGCGGAGCTGTGCGAGACGTGGAATCTGAGCCGGTACGCGGTTCGCCAGGCGGTGCAGAAGCTGTGCAATCTCGGGATGATCAGCCGCCAGGCGGGCGTCGGTACGCGGGTCATTGCGGACCGCCCGCAGACGCGCTATGTGCAGTCGATGGATACGCTCAGCGATCTCGTGCGTTATGCGCAAGGCACGACGCTTCAGGTGTCCGCGCGCAAGACCATCCAGGCCGACGAGGCCCACGCTGCGTTGCTACAGGGCTCGCCTGGCGCGAAGTGGCTGCATATCGCCGGCGTGCGTCACGGGGGCGACGCTGCAATCGAGCCGATCGCGCTTGTCGACATCTATGTCGACAAGGCCTACAGCCAGCTTCCGGGGCTTGCAAAGACGCTCGATACGCCGGTGTACACGATGGTCGAAGAGCAGTACGGCATCAGGATGACGCGGGTCGAGCAGGAAGTTCAGGGGTGGCTGATCGAAGGGGAACAGGCGCGGACGTTGCAGGTGAAGTCCGGGTCCGCGGGGCTGCGCATCATCCGGACTTACTTCGTCCGCGACAAGGCGATCGTGGTCACGACCGGCATCCACCCGGCCAGCCGCTTCAGCTATTCAACGACGTTTCAGCTGACGCAGACAGCCGGATAGCGGTGAATGCGCCGGGCGCACGCCCACGCAAACCGCACGGTGCGTCACCGTGCCGTTTCGCTGCATCGCCACAGCCCGGCGGCCTCAGGTCTCTTCGATCTGGGCGAATCGCGCCGCCAGGAAGTCGATCAGTTTTCGCACCGAGGGCAGCAGGCCACGCCTTGAAGGGAATACCGCGTGAATAATGCCGCTTTTAGGTAACCACGCGGGAATGACCTTGACGAGCGCGCCGCTCGCCAGTTCGTCGCACACCATCATCAGCGGTAACTGAACGACGCCTGCACCCGCCACCGCCGCCTGTCTCAGGGCGATCATGTCATCGGTAATGAAGCGGGGCGTGTGGCGCACCGCCGCCGAGCCTGCAGGACCTTCGAGCTGCCATACGTGCTCTCCATACGGCGGACCGAAATCCAGACTCGGCAGCACAGCCAGATCGGCCGGCGCGGAAGGCACGCCGTACTGATCCAGCAACGCCGGGCTCACCACCAGACATCAGCTGCGCGCGCCCAGCACCTTCATCACGAGATCGCTGTCCTTCAGGGGTGGCGGTCGCACCCGTATTGCGACGTCGATACCCTCGCCGATCACGTCGACCGTGCGATTCGTCGCTTCGAGATGCACCGTGACACGCGGTGTTTGCGCCATGAAATCCGCCAGCATGGCGCCCACGCGCGCGTGCAGCAACGCCACCGGACAGGTCAGCCGGACAATGCCCTGTGGTTCGGAACGGTTGAGTTCGATTGCCTGTTGCGCCGCTTCCGCCTCGACCAGCATGGCCTTGCAATGCGTGTAGTAGCTCTGGCCAATTTCGGTGACGGTGAAACGCCGCGTCGAACGCTGAATGAGCCGCACGCCCAGGTGTTCCTCGAGCAGGGCAATTCGCCTGCTCAGGGTGGACTTCGGCATGCCGAGCGCCCGCCCGGCCGGCGCAAACCCCTGATATTCGACGACCTGCGCAAAGAAGTAGAGATCGTTGAGATCCTGCATCGGGTGCGTCCAGCGTTCCATTTATGAGACTCAGAGGATAACCCACGCCCCCTACCGGATGACGCGTGAGGCGCCTATCTTGTTGTCATGCAAACGAGGTCGAACCGGCCTTATGCAGCAAACAGGAATGTGGAATCAGGAAACGACACCATGAAGAGGATTCTCGGCTTGTACAGCAATACCGGCTCGCACTGGGTCGGCGACGGCTTTCCGGTGCGCACGCTGTTTTCGGACAACTCGGTGGGAAGGCATCTGAGCCCGTTCCTGATGCTCGACTACGCGGGACCCGCGCACTTCAAGCCGACCGCGCAGAAACGCGGCGTCGGCCAGCATCCGCACAGGGGCTTCGAAACCGTGACGATCGTGTATGACGGCGAACTCGAACATCGCGATTCTTCCGGCGGAGGCGGCCGCATCGGTCCCGGCGATGTGCAGTGGATGACGGCCGGCTCCGGCATCCTGCACGAGGAGTTCCATTCCGCCGCATTCGCAAAAAACGGCGGCACGCTGGAAATGGTGCAACTGTGGGTGAACCTGCCAGCAAAGGACAAGATGACGCCCCCGCGCTATCAGACTGTGCTTTCGGGTGAAATCCCGACGGTTGCACTGCCGGACGACGCCGGCCGCGTACGGGTGATCGCCGGAAATTACGAAGGGCACATCGGGCCGGCATCGACGTTCACCCCGATGGACGTGTGGGACGTGCGGCTGAACACGGGCCGCGTGACCCGCTTCACACTGCCCGCGGGCAGGTCAGTGGCACTTGTCGTCCTGCACGGGCAGGTGCGGATCAACGACGAAGAGACAGTCGGCGAGGCGCAACTGGCGCTGCTGGGACGCGAAGGGACAGAGGTGCAACTCGAGGCGACTGGCGACGCGACGGTGCTCCTCCTGAGCGGCGAGCCGATTGATGAACCGGTTGTCGCATACGGACCGTTTGTCATGAACACGACGGAGGAAATCCGTCAGGCGGTCGACGACTTCAACAGCGGCCGCTTCGGGAAGATGACGGCGGCCAGTGCGTTGCAGGACGCATGAACCTGTCGAAGTCATTAGCCGGAAAACGCATCGCCAGCCTCGAACGCGAGACCGGTGATGCGACTGCTGTACGCCTGTTCGATGCATAGGGCTCACGCCGGATGCGTCTACGCACCTATGGTGGTAGAGCCGAACGCGTGCTTCTGGCATCGAACAGATGTGGATGCAACAAGCCGTTTAGCGAAAGTCTCTCAAGCAGCACCCAAGGACTTTCGCAACGCCGCACTCAACATGAAGTGGAGAATCAGACATGGCTAGCGACCCGGTTCGCGATCCCGCAAGCGATCATCTTTTAACCCCGCAAAACGCGGCCTTTATCGTCATCGACTATCAGCCCGTTCAGGTCAATTCGATTGCATCGATGGACCGCCAGTTGCTGATCAACAACATCGTGGGTGCATCGAAGGCCGCGGTGGCCTATGGGCTGCCGATCGTGCATTCGACAGTCAACGTGAAGACCGGCCTGAACAAACCGCCGATTCCCCAACTTCGCGCGGTGTTGAACGACTTTCCGTCGTACGACCGGACGACGATCAACTCCTGGGAGGACGTTGAATTTCGCGCGGCGGTGAAGGCGACCGGCCGCAAGAAGCTGATCATGACCGCGTTGTGGACGGAGGCGTGCCTGACCTTCCCCGCACTGGACGCGCTGAAGGAAGGCTACGAGGTGTACGTCGTGGTTGACGCCGTCGGTGGGACATCGCTCGCTGCTCACGACGCTGCGCTGCGCCGCATCGAGCAGGCAGGCGGGAAGATGATCAGCGTTGCGCAGCTCTTCTGCGAACTGCAGCGGGACTGGTCGCGCAGCGAAACGGTGCCGGCCTTTATCGATCTCTTTGTCGAAACAGGCGGCACGGCGGGAATCCAGTTCTCATACGACCGTAGCTGAACATCCGGCACGACCCGCCCATTCCGTTCGCTTCGCGATTGGGCGGGCCGCGAAGCTTTTCCCCGGGCGCGATTGTGCGACGAAGGGATGCGTAAAGCCCGTGTCGCCGAGTGTTCCAGCTACGCCTGTCAGTGGCGCGACGAAGTCGGTGAGAAAGTCGTACTGACGGCCAGGCGACAACGTGCCGAACTGCTCACCGCTCAAGTCCACGTACGCCTGCCTTCCAAAGAACCGGCCATCCTGTCCCGGCTTTCCGTTCTGGATATTGAGTCCGTTCTCAAGAACGAAGATCAGTGTCGTGCACTGCAGGGCGCCGGCAAAGGTAACCGGGGTAAAGAGCGTTTTCGTGTCTGTTCAAAAGTTTCGGCATCCACAGCAGCCAGCCTGCAGGCAAAACACATCAGCTTGAAAAAAGTCCATTGCGGCCCTCAAATCACACGCCCTGGAGCCGCGGAATCAACCGGGATTCGACGAGGCACGCTTCATGCGGAGCACTGACATAGTCACCGGAGAATGCAATGTCCCCAGCCATTCATCAGGTTGCGCGCGTGGAAGACCTGCCCACCGGGCGCGGCACACGGGTATGCGTCAGGCACGACGGAAAAGAAGTCCCGCTTCTGCTGGTGCGCGACGGCGATACGGTGCGCGCATGGTCTGCCGACTGCCCGCACGCGGGTGCGCCGCTCGAAGAAGGAACGATCTGCAACGGACGGCTCGTTTGCCCCTGGCACAAGGGAACGTTCGACCTGAACGATGGCAGCATCGTCGAACCGCCACCGCTCAAGCCGCTTACGCGCTATGCGGCGACGGTGCGGGATGGAAACGTATTCGTCTCGCTCGAAACAGAAGAAGACGCACGCACGCAACGAATCAAGAACGGTTCGACCAGCAGGACGGTGCTGATTGCCGGTGCGGGCGCGGCGGGCGCGGCTGCGAGCGCAGCGCTGCGGGAAGCGGGTTTCGAAGGACGGATCGTGCTTGCGGGCGGCGACGCACGCGAGCCTTACGACCGTACGTCGCTTTCCAAGTTTGTCGTTGCGGGCGACATGCCTGTAGACGACGTGCCGCCGCTTCTCGACCCTGATTTTTTTGCCACGCAAAAGATCGAGCGCATCGAATCGCGTGTGGCACGACTCGATGCAAATGCGAAGCGCGCAGAACTCGACGACGGCACAGCAATCGATTACGACGCCGCGCTGGTGTGCACCGGCGGCACGCCGAAGCCGCCCGATATTCCTGGAACGAACCTGACACATGTGCACCTGCTGCGCAATCGCGACGATGCGCGCGCCATTCTTGCATCGCTCGATGATGCCGGCGCGCAAGGCGCGGCGAAGCGCGTCGTCATCGCTGGCGCGAGCTTTATCGGTCTTGAAGTTGCGGGCGGTTTGCGCAAGCGAAATATCGACGTACACGTTATCTGCCCGGCAGACGTCCCGTTCGCAAAGCAGTTCGGCGTGCGCATCGGCGAGAGGATCAAACGTCTGCATGAAGAAAATGGCGTGATATTTCATACTCGCGCACGTGTTAGCGCACTGAGGGGCGACCGTGCAGTGCGCGAAGTCGTGTTCGACACAGGCGAACACCTTCCCGCCGACGTCGTCATTGCGGCGACAGGCGTCACGCCCGCAACTTCGTTTCTCTCGGGCATCCAGCTGAACGACGACCGCAGCGTCACCGTCGATGCAGGCATGATGGCCGCGCCGGGTCTTTATGCGGCGGGCGATGTTGCGCGCTTTCCGTTGCCGCGCTCGCAGGCGCATGTGCGCATCGAGCACTGGCGCGTCGCACAGCAACTCGCGCGGGTCGCCGCCATGAACATTGCGGGTGAGCCGTGCGAGTACGTCGGCGTGCCCTACTTCTGGACATGGCACTACGAAAAAACCATCGATTACCTCGGCCACGTCGATGACCCGGATAGCGTCGAAATCGACGGCGATCTCGATGCGTTGAATTTCATCGCGTACCTCGTGAAGGATGGCGAGGTACGTGCGATCGTTGCGTGCGAGCGGGGGGACGCCACCGGCAGGCTTTCGGAAGCCATGCGCGAGCCGCTTACGCTCGAGGAGGCGCGCCGCATCGCTGAGGCGTGAGAAAGGTCACGAGACCGCGCGCGGAATCAGCCGGACTTTTTGCGGGAATGCCGCAGTTCGTTCGCAGTATGGAACGCCGCGACAATCGCGGCGTAGACCGCGCGACGCGTGTCAGGATCCGGTGCGCGCAAGGCAAAAGACGGATGCCACGTCGCAACAACCAGGTACTCGCCGTGCTCGATTGTTTTGCCAGGCGCATCCTGCAGGCGGACATGCGAATCACCGGGCACCGCTTTTAGCGCAGTCGCGCCCAATGAAACAATGACGCGCGCCCCCAGGGTGTGCAGCTCCTTTGCGAGCCAGTATTCACATGCGTCGATTTCGCGCTGAGCCGGTGTCTTGTGAATGCGGCGCTTGCCGCGCGGTGTCCACTTGATCGGCCATGATGGCTCAGCGCTTTCATCGTTCTCTCCGCCCACGAAGCGCAATCCGTTACTTGTCGCTCTTCTTTGGAATTTTCGCACCCGATTTGCGCGCCTGATTGAGCGCAATCGCTACAGCCTGTTTGTGCGGCTTCCCGTGCTTTGTTTCGGTTTTGATATTCCGCGACACCGTTTCCTTCGACGTTCCTCTCTTTAGCGGCATGATGCTCTCCTGTCGATGAAAGAATCCTGAACAGGTAGCCACATGGAAATGCGACTGCCCGAATGAACGGCAGCATACGGCGTGCCCGATTCACTATGGCTCGGGAGTGGAGATATCGTCTGCGATCAGTTTCTCGCCGTATTCTCTGGCAGCGTTGATGGCCTCATCCTTGGATTGAAACGGACCCAGTTCGGGTGCGCCATCAAACGGGAAAATGACGCGCCGGTCACGCCTGCGTACGACCCGCAAAACCCCGAAGTAACGCTCGTATCCCATGGTCCTGGAGAGCACGGATACCTCGTAATCTTCTCGAGACTTTGCAGGCGCGCCCTGGTTTTTTGCGGATTTGTTCATGGCCAGTCATTCGCGTTGCTGTCGTGGCGGCAAACCGTCTGGAACGTGGGCCTCCTGAAAGGCGCGGCGGAAGTCCCTCACTCTTGCGCGTGTGCTGGCTGCCCGTCGCGCTGTTTGAGTTCTTCCTGCATAGGGGCACAGTCGGTCTCCGCCGTTTTCGTTGAAAGCCTGAGATACGCTGCAGCCAGTCGCCGCAGTTCCTCTTCGGACGCGTCCTCAATGCCGATGAGCTGGTTGCTCGCGGCGCGGTGCGAAGACAACAACTCGTTCAGTTTGAGATGCAGCGCGACGCTGTCCTTGTTCTGACTCTGTTGAATCAGAAAGACCATCAGGAACGTTACGATCGTCGTACCGGTATTGATAACCAGCTGCCAGCCATCCGAGTAGTGAAAAATCGGGCCCGTGATGACCCACGCGGCAATCGTGAACACAGCCATGCAGAAGGCGGCTGGCGAACCCGCCCACCGCGTGACGAGGCTCGCGAACCGGTCGAACGCCCGCGTCAATGGGTGTCGGGTGGCGTATGCCGGACTCGATGTGTCTGGAACGGTGGCGAGTTCATCCGTTGGCGAGGGCGCCGCTGTCTGCGTTTCCATGTCCGCTTCCCCGAATCGATAGTGCATGGGTGGCAGCAACTTGCATACCCGCCCTGGCGCCCCGTCGCGTTGGCCGGGTGAGCCCGGGCCACGAAAGCCGCGGGCACACTTGCTGCTGGGTGTGATCACCATCGGATAACGCCGCGCTCATCCTGCGGAGGCGGCGCGTCGCTCGACAAGGGAGGAGCGTTGAAAACCATAACCATCAAAAGCCTGCGTCCCACCCAGCTGACGCACGGTCTGCGTGAAATACGTCAGAAGACCCGCTTCTATCAGTCGCTGACGGGTCATGAACTCAAGATGGCGATTGCGGAAAAGCCTGTTCCGGTCGTGCTGGGCCCCCACGGCTCGCCATTTGCCATTGATCATCATCACGTCGCAACGGCCTTGTGGCATGCAGGGATAAAGACCGTGCCTGTCGTGCTGGTTGCCGATCTGTCATCGCTGTCGTACCCGGCGTTCTGGTTGACGATGGAGAACCGTCGCTGGACGTGGCCTTACGACACGAAAGGTCAGCGCAGAAATTTCGCCGACATGCCCAGCCACATATGGGATCTCGCCGACGATGAATATCGAAGCCTCGCGGCCTCCGTACGCGACGCAGGCGGCTACGAAAAAACCACCGTGCCCCTCGAAGAGTTCAGGTGGGCGGATTTCTTTCGCACCTATCTGCCGTATCCAGGAACCGACAAGGAATTTGCTTTGGTAAAGCGACAGGCGCTCAAGCTGGCAAAAGGGGCAGCGGCTGCGGGGTTGCCTGGTTACGTCGGTAAAGCACGTTCCAGAGAAAGGTAAAGCCGCCCCTTTTCAGCAGGTCCGCATTCACCGGCCATGAGGAGGCAAACATGCAAGCGCTCATCGCACTGTTCGGCGAGGGCAAGGACCTCACTTCGTTCCAGATGGCGATGCGCGCGGCCGCGACGTTCGTTGCCGCGCTCGTCCTTATCCGCATATCCGGGCGCCGCTCGTTCGGACAACGCTCTCCGTTCGATTACGTCGTTGCGATCCTCCTCGGCGCGACGCTGAGCCGCGCCATTGTTGGCGCGTCGCCCGCTCTCCCGACCTTTGTGGCGTCGCTGGTCATCGTCGTGATACATCGCGCGCTCGCGTGGGCATGTGTGCGCTCGCGAGCGCTCGAATCGCTCGTCGGAGGCGTTGAGCGAGAGGTCTACCGCGATGGAAAATTCGACGAACGCGAAATGCTGGCCGCGCTCATTACGCGCACCGACGTGCTTGAGACAGTTCGACAGCAGCTCGGCACGGATGCTTTAGACCGCGTCCACAGCGCGATTCTTGAACGGAACGGCGAGATCAGTATTATCCGCACGGCCAAAACCCCGCGACCTTGAGCGATTGCCTGACGCAAACACGCCGACGTGCACAGTCTGGCTCGGCGAGGCCCGTACAGATCAGTCCGTCACGTGTCGATCATTTCATCTGGCGCCAATTTCCAATGCGAAATTGCACATTTCATATTTGAAATGGGACGCGACGCACCCAAAAACACAACTCTGTTAAAAATCAAAGACTTAAAATAATTTATCGCGCTGGCCCGAACCTTGCTTCTAAGAGTCCGATTTCAATCGGAGCAAGCATGAACACAGTCAGACGACCCCACAGTGCCGGCGCGGCTTTCCGCACGGCTGTCGCAGAAGGTCAACCGTTGCAGGTCGTTGGCGCAATCACGGCCTACGCCGCGAAGATGGCGCAGGCCGTCGGCTTCAAGGCCGTCTATCTTTCGGGTGGCGGTGTCGCCGCCAACTCGCTGGGCGTCCCCGACCTCGGCATCAGCACGATGGACGACGTGCTGACCGACGCACGCCGCATTACGGATGCAACCGACCTGCCGCTGCTCGTCGATATCGACACCGGCTGGGGCGGCGCCTTCAATATCGGTCGCACGGTCCGTTCGTTCATCAAGGCAGGCGTGGCTGCTGTCCACCTGGAAGACCAGGTGGGCCAGAAGCGCTGCGGACATCGCCCGGGCAAGGAAGTCGTATCCATCGAGGAAATGGTCGACCGCGTCAAGGCAGCAGTCGACGCGCGTACCGATGACCAGTTCGTCATCATGGCGCGTACCGACGCCGCCGCCGCCGAAGGCATCGACTCCGCCATCGAGCGCGCCGTTGCGTACGTCGAAGCGGGTGCGGACATGATTTTCCCCGAAGCGATGAAGACGCTCGACGACTACCGTCGCTTCAAGGCAGCCGTGAAGGTGCCCATCCTCGCGAACCTGACTGAATTCGGCTCGACGCCGTTTTTCACCACGAGCGAGCTGCGCGACGCGAACGTCGACATCGCACTCTATTGCTGCGGCGCCTATCGCGCGATGAACGCAGCGGCCCTGAACTTTTACGAAACGACGATGCGCGACGGCACGCAGAAAGCGGCCGTGCCGACGATGCAGACACGCGCGGACCTCTATCAATACCTTGGCTATCACGCGTACGAAGACAAGCTCGACGCGCTGTTCGCCGCGAAGAAATAATCCTTGAAGCTGGAGAAGACAACATGAGTGAAGCAGACAACAGCACACCGGTAACCGGTGCTTTCAAGCCGAAGAAATCCGTCGCGCTTTCGGGCGTGACGGCCGGTAACACGGCACTGTGCACGGTCGGCAAGACCGGCAATGACCTGCACTACCGTGGCTACGACATTCTCGATCTGGCAGGCGCCTGCGAGTTCGAAGAAATCGCCCACCTGCTCGTGCACGAAAAGCTGCCGACGCAGGCTGAACTGGCTGCCTACAAGACGAAGCTCAAGGCGTTGCGCGGTCTGCCCGCGAACGTGAAAGCGGCGCTCGAATGGATTCCGGCTTCGGCGCACCCGATGGACGTGATGCGCACCGGCGTCTCCGTGCTCGGCACCGTGCTACCCGAGAAGGACGACCACAACCTGCCGGGCGCGCGCGATATCGCCGACAAGCTGATGGCGTCACTGGGTTCGATGCTGCTCTACTGGTATCACTACTCGCACAATGGCAAGCGCATCGAAGTGGAAACCGACGACGATTCGATCGGCGGTCACTTCCTGCATCTGCTGCATGGCGTCACGCCGTCGAAGTCGTGGGTTGATGCGATGCACGTCTCGCTGAACCTGTACGCCGAGCACGAATTCAATGCTTCCACTTTTACGGGGCGCGTGATAGCAGGCACGGGTTCCGATTTTTATTCGGCCATCACCGGCGCGATCGGCGCGCTGCGCGGCCCGAAGCACGGCGGCGCGAACGAAGTTGCGTTCGAAATCCAGTCGCGCTACCAGTCTCCCGATGAAGCCGAAGCGGACATTCGTCGCCGTGTCGACAACAAGGAAGTCGTGATCGGTTTCGGCCATCCGGTGTACACGATCTCGGACCCGCGCAACAAGGTCATCAAGGAAGTCGCGAAGAACCTGTCGAAAGAAGCGGAAAACATGAAGCTCTTCAGCATCGCCGAGCGGCTCGAAGCCGTGATGGCCGACGCGAAGAAAATGTTCCCGAATCTCGACTGGTTCAGCGCCGTGTCGTATCACATGATGGGTGTGCCGACGGCGATGTTCACGCCGCTGTTCGTGATCTCGCGAACCGCAGGCTGGGCCGCGCACATCATCGAGCAGCGCGTCGACAACAAGATCATCCGACCCAGCGCGAACTACACGGGCCCGGACAATCTTCCGTTTGTGCCGCTCGCGAAACGTAGCTGAGTGAGCGAGGTTTCTCCTCCGTCGTGAGCGAAGAGAGCGCCGCGATGTAGTCTTGGCCTTGGCTCCGGTACCCCGTGCCAAGGCCGTTTTTTATATCACCCAGGGCCATTGCGCTCCTTGCGGAGCGGCGATGGCCCTGGTTTCCGATCCTGGACGCGGGTCGAAACGCGGCTTCTGAACTGCGGAGTCGCGATCGGCATCTGTAACTGTCGTTTCGTATAGCATTCCTGGGGGTAGACTCGAAGAACTTTCACCGGCATGCGCCGGGCCGACACGCCTGGAACGCCGGAAAAGCGAAGGTCTGCACCTGACGTGAAGCTTGACCAAGGCAAAGCGGAACGCGCCATCGAATCTGGCAGCGAACCGCCGCTGTCCACTATCGTTTTTGTCCCCAATATCATGAACACTGCGAACCGAAAACCTCTACCCGGCACCCAGCTTGATTTCTTCGACACGCGTGCCGCCGTGGAGGCAATCAGGCCGGGCGCCTACGCGACGCTGCCGTACACGTCGCGTGTGCTGGCTGAAAACCTCGTGCGCCGTTGCGACCCCGCCAAACTGAATGCTTCGCTCGAACAGATCATCGAACGCAAGCGCGAACTGGATTTCCCCTGGTTTCCGGCACGTGTCGTGTGTCATGACATTCTGGGTCAAACGGCACTCGTCGACCTCGCGGGCCTGCGCGACGCCATCGCGGATCAGGGCGGCGACCCGGCCAAGGTGAACCCGGTCGTGCCCGTCCAGTTGATCGTCGATCACTCGCTCGCCGTCGAATGCGGCGGCTTCGATCCCGATGCCTTCACGAAGAACCGCGCCATTGAAGACCGTCGCAACGAAGACCGTTTCGACTTCATCAACTGGACCAAGAAGGCGTTCAAGAACGTCGACGTGATTCCGCCAGGCAACGGCATCATGCATCAGATCAATCTGGAGCGGATGTCACCGGTTATTCATGCCGTGGATGGCATCGCCTACCCCGACACACTGGTAGGCACCGACAGCCACACGCCGCACGTCGACGCGCTCGGTGTGATCGCCATTGGCGTGGGCGGCCTCGAGGCCGAGAACGTGATGCTTGGACGCGCATCGTGGATGCGTCTGCCCGATATCGTCGGCGTGGAGCTGTCCGGCAAGGCGCAGCCTGGTATCACGGCCACCGACGTCGTGCTCGCCCTGACCGAGTTCCTGCGCAAGGAAAAGGTCGTGGGTGCGTATCTGGAGTTCCGCGGCGAAGGCGCGTCGACCCTGACGCTCGGCGATCGCGCGACGATCTCCAACATGGCGCCGGAATACGGTGCGACAGCCGCGATGTTCTTTATCGACGAACAGACCATCGACTACCTGCGTCTGACGGGCCGCGAAGACGCTCAGGTCGCACTGGTGGAAACCTACGCAAAAACAGCCGGATTGTGGGCGGATTCGCTGAAGGACGCCGAATACGAGCGCGTGCTGCGCTTCGATCTGTCGAGCGTGGTCCGCAACATGGCCGGCCCCTCCAATCCGCACAAGCGCCTGCCGACGTCGGACCTCGTCGAACGCGGCATCGCGGGTAAATGGGAAGAAGTGCCGGGCCAGATGCCGGACGGTGCCGTCATCATCGCCGCGATCACCAGTTGCACCAACACCAGCAACCCGCGCAACGTGATCGCCGCCGCCCTGCTCGCACGCAATGCGAACGCGCGCGGGCTGACGCGCAAGCCGTGGGTCAAGTCGTCGCTTGCGCCGGGCTCGAAGGCGGTGGAACTGTATCTCGAAGATGCGAAGCTGTTGCCCGAACTCGAAAAACTGGGTTTTGGCATCGTCGCGTTTGCCTGCACGACCTGTAACGGCATGTCGGGCGCGCTGGATCCGAAGATCCAGCAGGAAATTATCGACCGCGACCTGTACGCGACCGCCGTCCTTTCGGGCAACCGCAATTTCGATGGCCGCATCCATCCGTACGCAAAGCAGGCGTTCCTCGCTTCGCCGCCGCTCGTGGTTGCCTATGCGATTGCCGGCACGATCCGTTTCGACATCGAACGCGACGTACTCGGCACCGATTCCAGCGGCAAGCCGGTGTACCTGAAGGACATCTGGCCTGACGATGCGGAAATCGACGCCATCGTCGCGCAGAGCGTGAAGCCCGAACAGTTCCGCCGGGTCTACGAGCCGATGTTTGCCATCACTGCACAGAGCGGCGAACAGATCAGCCCGTTGTACGACTGGCGCGAAGAGAGCACGTATATCCGTCGCCCGCCGTATTGGGAAGGCGCACTGGCGGGCGAACGCACGCTCACTGGCATGCGCCCGCTCGCCGTCCTCGGCGACAACATCACGACCGATCACCTGTCGCCGTCGAACGCGATTCTGGCTAACAGCGCAGCCGGCGAATACCTCGCGAAAATGGGCCTGCCGGAAGAAGACTTCAATTCGTACGCGACCCATCGTGGCGACCACCTTACCGCACAGCGGGCAACGTTCGCGAATCCGACGCTCATCAATGAAATGGCGCTCGTCGAAGGTCAGGTGAAGAAGGGGTCGCTCGCGCGTATCGAGCCGGAAGGCAAGGTTGTGCGCATGTGGGAAGCGATCGAGACGTACATGGACCGCAAGCAGCCGCTCATCATCATTGCCGGTGCGGACTACGGCCAGGGTTCGTCGCGCGACTGGGCGGCCAAGGGTGTGCGCCTCGCAGGAGTGGAATCGATCGTTGCGGAAGGCTTCGAGCGCATTCACCGCACGAATCTGATCGGCATGGGCGTGCTGCCGCTGGAATTCAAGCCGGGCACAAACCGTACGACGCTGGGTATCGACGGCACGGAGACCTTCGACGTCATCGGCGAGCGCACGCCGCGCGCCGATCTGACGGTTGTGATTCACCGCCGGAACGGGGAACGCATCGAAGTGCCGGTTACGTGCCGTCTCGACACCGCCGAAGAAGTATCGATCTACGAAGCGGGCGGCGTGTTGCAGCGCTTTGCACAGGACTTCCTCGAATCGTCGAAGGCCGCAGCCTGAAGACCCGGCGACGAGTACGCTAACGCATCACGGGCGGTACGGCGACGTACCGCCCGGTTCTATCAGGATGACATTCCATGGCACACGCGCCTCAAATCAGAATACCCGCGACCTATCTGCGTGGCGGCACCAGCAAAGGTGTGTTCTTCCGTCTGCAGGATCTGCCCGGGGCGGCACAGGTTCCCGGCGCTGCGCGCGACGCATTGCTCATGCGCGTGATCGGCAGCCCCGACCCTTATGGCAAACAGATCGACGGCATGGGCGCCGCGACCTCCAGCACGAGCAAGACGGTTATCGTCAGCAAAAGCAGCAAGCCCGGTCACGACGTCGACTACCTGTTCGGGCAGGTCGCCATTGACGCGGCCTTTGTCGACTGGAGCGGCAACTGCGGCAACCTCTCCGCTGCGGTCGGGCCGTTCGCGATCAGCAGCGGCCTCGTCGATCCGGAGCGCGTGCCGGACAACGGTGTGGCCGTCGTGCGGATCTGGCAAGCCAACATCGGCAAGACCATCATCGCCCACGTACCCATGACGAAGGGAGCGGTGCAGGAGACCGGTGATTTCGAACTCGACGGCGTGACCTTCCCGGCTGCCGAAGTGCAGCTCGAGTTCATGGACCCGGCAGCAGAAGAGGAAGGCGCGGGCGGTGCGATGTTCCCGACCGGCAACCTCGTGGACGACCTGGAAGTGCCGGGTGTCGGCACGCTCAAGGCGACGATGATCAACGCAGGCATTCCGACCATCTTCGTGAATGCTGAAGCAATCGGCTACACAGGTACCGAACTGCAGGACGCCATCAACAGCGACCCGGCAGCGCTTGCGAAGCTCGAAACGATCCGTGCACATGGCGCACTACGCATGGGCCTCATCAAGTCGCTCGACGAGATCACAACCCGGCAGCACACGCCCAAAGTCGCCTTTGTGGCGAAACCGGCCGGCTATGTCGCTTCGAGCGGCAAGCACGTCAACGCGAGCGACGTCGATCTGCTCGTGCGTGCGATGTCGATGGGCAAGCTGCATCACGCCATGATGGGTACGGCCGCGGTTGCAATCGGCACTGCGGCGGCAATCCCGGGCACGCTCGTGAATCTTGCCGCTGGCGGCGGCGAGCGCAATGCCGTGCGCTTCGGTCATCCGTCGGGGACGCTGCGCGTCGGCGCGCAGGCGAGCGAGAGCAACGGCGCATGGACGGTGACGAAGGCCATCATGAGCCGTAGCGCGCGCGTCCTGATGGAAGGCTGGGTACGGGTGCCCGCGGCGGCGTCTGAGGACTGAAGGCAGCCACGCGCGACTCGGGCAGCGATGCTGTCCCGTGCCTGTTCCCAACGGCAGATGAACCACACGTCCGCAGGAGTTGTTCCGGCTCCCGTGTCAGGCAACTGGCATACGGCGGCTCCAGCGGATTCTGACGAAGCCAGCCCGTCAGGAGAGGAACATGAGCAAGCTCACCAGCACCATCAGGCATGGCGTTGCGGAGATTCTGCCGCCGACGCTCTTCTTCTTCGTCATCCTCCAGATCGTCGCTAACGTCATCTCCCTGCTTACACGCGGCAGCGTCATTCCGCTTCCGACGTTCTTCTCCGTGAGCGTCGCCGCCCTGATTCTCGGCAAATCCGTACTGCTCGCCAACATGCTGCCTTTCATCAACCGGTTTCCCGACAAACCGCTGATATGGAATGCGGGCTGGAAGACAGCGATTTACACACTCGTGGCGCTGCTCGTACGCTTTCTGGAGCACCTGTACGACTACTGGAAAGCGGGCTCCGGGCTGACTGCAGCCAACCACAAGCTGCTCCTTGACCTCAACTGGCCGCATTTCTGGGCTGTCCAGATCCTGCTGGTGACACTGATCGTCAACTACTGCGTGATGGCCGAGCTCGCGCGGTTGATTGGACGCGACAAGCTCCTCGCGATGTTCTTCGGCCCGGTGCCATGGAAGTCAACGGGACAGGCTGCTGGCTAGTTCGCCATCGGGCATGGTTCGAAACACCACGCTGCGACTTGTGCGGTACTGGCTTCGACTCGACTGTCAGATCTGATCGAGAGTGATCCTCACCGGAGAAATCTTCCAGATTCGCTCACAGTATTCGCCAATCGCGCGGTCCGACGAGAATTTCCCCGAGCGCGCCGTATTGAGGATCGACATGCGCGTCCAGCGAACCGGGTCCAGCCAGGCGGCGCTCACGCGCTCCTGGCACGCTACATAGTCGGCGTAGTCGGCGAGCACGAGGAACGGATCGACCTGTAGCAGGTTATTGACAAGCGGACGAAACACCTGCGGGTCACCGCGTGAAAAATATCCGCCAGCGATCAGGTCCAGCGTCTCACGTAACTCCGCATTGCTTTCGGCATGCCTCGCAGGCCGGTAACCTTCGCGTTTTACGCTGTCCACCTGTCCGGTAGTCAGACCAAAGAGGAAAAAGTTTTCGTCGCCGGCTTCCTCGCGGATTTCGACGTTCGCGCCATCGAGCGTTCCGATCGTGAGCGCGCCGTTCATCATGAACTTCATGTTGCCTGTGCCTGACGCTTCCTTGCCCGCGGTCGAGATCTGCTCGGACAGGTCGGCGGCCGGATAGATGAAGTGAGCGTTCTTCACATTGAAGTCAGGGTAGAACACGACCTTCAGCTTGCCATCCATCGCCGGATCGTTGTTGACCACTTCGGCAATGCCGGTAATCAGCCGGATCATCAACTTCGCCATCGCATAGCCCGGCGCCGCCTTGCCGCCGAAGATAAAGCAGCGCGGCACGTTACCCGGATCCAGGTTGCGCCGCAGACGCTGATAAAGCGTGATGATGTACAGCGCGTTCAGATGCTGTCGCTTGTATTCGTGGATGCGCTTCACCTGAATGTCGAACAGCGCGTCGGGATTCACGACGATGTCCGTGACATGGCGGATTCGCTCCGCCAGGATCTTCTTGTTCGAACGCTTGACGTTACGCCATTGTGCCTGAAACGCCGCATCGTCGGCATACGCTTCCAGTTTTCGCAGCCGCGTGAGATCGGTGACCCAGCCCTCGCCCACCGTCCTGTCGAGCAGGCTCGCGAGCTCCGGATTGCTGAGCAGCATGAAGCGGCGCGGCGTGACGCCGTTGGTGACGTTGTGGAACCGCTCGGGCCACAGTTCGGCAAAGTCGCGCATCACCGTCTGCCTGAGCAGCGTGGAATGCAGCGCCGCCACGCCGTTGACGGCATGGCTGCCGACGGTCGACAGATGCGCCATGCGGACCTTCTTCTCCCCGCTCTCGTCGATGAGCGACATGCGTGCGATGCGCGCCTCGTCGCCGGGATACGTTTGCCGTAGCGTGTCGAGGAACCGGCGGTTGATCTCGTAGATGATCTCGAGCGGGCGCGGCAGCAGTCCGCGAAAAAGCGGCAGCCCCCAGGTTTCGAGCGCCTCGGGCAGCAGCGTATGGTTGGTATAGGAGAGGGTACGGCACGTAATGTCCCACGCCTCATCCCAGGGGATCATCCGCTCGTCCACCAGCAGACGCATGAGTTCCGCCACTGCAATGGAGGGATGCGTGTCGTTCAGTTGCGTCGTGAACATGTCGGCAAAACGTGTGACCGGTTCGCCCTTCAGATCGAGAAGACGCATCATGTCCTGCAACGAGCAGGAGACAAAAAAATACTGCTGCGCAAGGCGCAGCCGCTTGCCGGCTTCAGGCTCGTCGTTGGGATACAGCACCTTCGAGAGCGTTTCGGAAATCACCTTCTCCTGCACGGCCTGGTAGTAGTCGCCGGCGTTGAAGTCCTGCAGATCGAACGACTCCACGGCCTCGCTCTTCCACAAACGAAGCGTGTTGCAGGTATTGACGCGAAACCCGAGCATCGGCGTGTCGCAGGCCACGCCCTTCACCATGCGCGACGGTATCCAGCGCACCTTATAGCGGCCTTGCGCATCGTTGCCACTTTCCGTATGACCGCCAAAGCCAACGTAGTAATTCACGTTCGGGCGCACGATCTCCCACGGATTGCCCTGTTGCAGCCATTTGTCGGTGACTTCGACCTGGCAGCCGTCGCGGATCTCCTGATCGAAGATGCCGAACTCATAGCGGATGCCATAGCCCACGGAAGGAATCTCGAGCGTCGCAAGCGAGTCCAGGTAACACGCGGCGAGTCTGCCGAGCCCGCCATTACCCAGGCCCGGCTCTTCTTCGAGCGCGAGCAGTTCGTCGAGATCCTGGCCAAGCTCGCGCAGGGCTGCGCGCACATTGGCTTCGATGCCCAGGTTGACGAGATTGTTGCCGAGTTGCGGGCCGATCAGGAACTCGGCAGAGAGATAGCACGCAACTCTCAGCTCACTCGCGGCATAGGTCAGGATCGTCGCGGCCCAGCGTGCGAGCATGCGGTCACGCACGGTGTAGGCCAGCGCCATGTACCAGTCGTGCGTCGTCGCGATGCCTGGCGGTCGAGCCTGCAGACAGACGAGATTGTCGAGTACGCCGCGCCGCAGCGCGTCGACGTCGAGCCCGCTGCGCGCGGATTCGTCGCTTCGGGTCACACCTGGCGTCGGGATGGAGGCCACCCTGCTTCCCCTCGGTTCATTGCGTCAAAAAGCTATTCGGGCCACACCCAGTCAGTGATCTCGGCGCGATCCGTGCCGTGCGTATGAGCATAGTTCAGGTTGCTGATGATGGCGTTCTTCATGTCTTCGCGCAGATGTGCGGTCCGGGCCTGCAAGCGTGGCACGCGGTCGAGCACGTCAATCACAAGGCTGAAGCGGTCGACCTGGTTGAGAATCGCGAGCTCAAGCGGCGTATTGATGTTGCCCTTTTCCCTGTAACCGCGAACATGAATGTTCTCGTGGTTGCGAAAGCGATAGGCGAGCTTGTGGATCAGCGCCGGATAGCCGTGAAAATTGAAGATCACCGGCTTGTCGACGGTGAAGAGGCTATCGAACTCGCGTGCAGTCGATCCATGTGGATGCTCACTCGCAGGCTGCATCTTGAAGAGATCCACCACGTTCACGAACCGCAGCTTGAGTTCAGGCAGCCGCTCGCGCAGGATCGCGGTCGCGGCCAGCGCCTCCTGTGTCGCGACGTCGCCACAGGAAGCCATGACAACGTCGGGTTCTGCGTCCTCGTCGTTACTCGCGCGTCGCCAGACACCCATGCCTTTTGCGCAGTGCACGATGGCTTCGTCGATCGTGGTGAACTGAAGATGCTTCTGCTTGTCCGCGACGATCACATTGATGCAATCGGTAGAACGCAGGCATTCGTCAGCGACCACGAGAAGCGTATTGGCATCCGGCGGAAGATAGACGCGCGTGACAGACGGACTCTTGTTCGTGACGATGTCGATGAAACCGGGGTCCTGATGCGAGAAACCGTTGTGATCCTGCCGCCAGACAGTCGATGAAAGGAGGATGTTCTGCGAGGACACGGCGGCCCGCCAGGGGACGTGATTCTTGCAGATGTCCAGCCATTTTGCATGCTGGTTGAACATGGAATCGATGACGTGGGCGAACGCTTCGTACGTATGAAAGAACCCATGTCGCCCGGAAAGCAGATAGCCTTCCAGCCAGCCCAGCAGCGTGTGCTCGGAGAGCATTTCCATGACGCGGCCGTCTGGCGCAAGTTCGCCTCCGTCTTCGTCCTCGGGCAGGAAGTCGCCCATCCAGACCTTCTTGCTGACCTCGTAGACTGCCTGGAGACGGTTGGATGCGGTCTCGTCCGGCCCGAACAGGCGAAAGGTGTTCATGTTCTCCCGCATGATGTCGCGCAGAAACTCGCCGAGGGGACGCGTGTTTTCGCGCAGAACCCTTCCGGCATGCGACACGTCTACCGCATAGGCGCGGAAATCCGGCAGTTTCAGCTCTCTGCGTAAGACCCCGCCATTGGCATGCGGATTGGCGCTGATCCGGCGTCGCCCTTCCGGCGCAAGGGCTTTCAACTCGGGAATCAGTCGCCCGCCGGCATCGAACAGTTCCTCCGCCCGGTAGCTGCGCATCCAGGTCTCCAGAAGCTCCAGGTTCTCAGGATTGCCGCGCACGTCGGAAAACGGCACCTGATGCGAACGCCACGATCCTTCAACCTTGTGTCCCCTGATCTCCTTCGGCCCGGTCCAGCCTTTGGGCGTACGCAGCACGATCATCGGCCACCGTGGGCGCTCGACCGGACCGCCAGCGCGCGCCTTCTTCTGGATCGAGCGGATCTCTGCAACGATGGCATCGAGCGTGCTGGCCATCTTCTGATGCATCTCTGCGTGGTCTGCCCCTTCGACGAAATACGGCTTGTAGCCGTAACCCAAGAAAAGCGCTTCCAGTTCTTCGTGACTGATGCGGGAAAGGATCGTCGGATTGGCGATCTTGTAGCCATTCAGGTTGAGGATCGGCAGCACGGTCCCGTCGCGCGCTGGATTGATGAACTTGTTCGAATGCCATGCCGTGGCTAGCGGTCCTGTTTCCGCCTCGCCATCGCCGATCACGCACGCCACGATGAGATCCGGGTTATCGAGCGCCGCGCCATAAGCATGCGACAGGCTGTAACCCAGTTCGCCGCCTTCGTGTATCGAGCCGGGTGTTTCCGGTGTGACATGCGAGCCGATATGGCCCGGAAACGAAAACTGCTTGAAGAACTTCTGCAAGCCCTCGGCGTCTTCGCTCTTGTCGGGATACACCTCCGAGTACGTGCCTTCCAGATACGCGGGCCCGAGGACACCCGGTGCACCGTGTCCGGGGCCGGCCATGAAGATGACATTGACGTCATCACGCTTGATGACGCGGTTCAGATGCGCCCAGACAAACGAAAGCGCCGGACTTGCACCCCAATGCCCGAGGAGACGATGCTTCACGTGCCCGGCCTTGAGCGGCTCTCGCAGCAGGGGATTGTCGAGCAGATAGATCATGCCGACCGAGAGGTAGTTACATGCGCGCCACCATGCGTCGATCAGTCGAAGCTCTTCGGCATCAAGTGGAGCGGTCTGCTGCGAAGCGTCCGGAGAGGGATGCTTGCCCATATCGGCGTCTCCTGATCATTGCGACGCTATTTCCGTGAAATGCGGGTCGTCACGGATACGTCACACCGGCGCTTCTTGATCTTGTCGGGCTGCGTCGCGCCTGTCGGCGGCCTCTTTTGCCGTCCACACTGCCATGCAAAAGCGGAGAGGGCATCAAGGCAGGATACGATATCAAGGCTGTATTTCAAGTGCGATCCCATCGACCGCCAGATTCACGTCTTAACGTGCTGATTACGTATTTTTTCCCGGCTTCCGCAGCTCGCTGTTTCCTGATCGTGTAACGATCGGCGAAATTGTTTCAGTCCGGTGCCTGACTCGCGCCGACTGTCGGGCACGGCATGCTGCCTGGCGACAACTCGCCTGCCAAAGCGGGAAACCTGATCGGGCGCTCCGCAATAAAATGAGCTCATCTTGAGCGCATGGAGTACAACGCGCCATGAAACGTCACACGGGAGCCGCCGGGCAAATGGACGATCTGGGTGTTATCCCTGCTGTCCATCAGGACTGCTGCGACGTTGAAGAAGCACGTCTTGTCGCAGGGCACGGCACGTCGGGAACGGCGGTAGCGCGGGCCAGCAATCTCCACCGGCGAGGCACACCGGATGCTGGCGCTACGTCGCGCTCCGCGCTGACTGGATCATCTTCCAGCCGTTGCCGGCAGGGTCGCGGAAACCGGCGTCGACGCTACCGAATCGCTCGACGGGCTCCTGGGTAAATTCCACGCCGAGGGCCTTCATCTGCGCGTAACTGGCGCGACAGTCGTCCACCGAGAGAACGAGAGGCGGCATGGCCCCCTTCGCGACCATGGCGCGCAAGGTCTGCGCGGTGGCCTCGTCGTGAATGGGCGGCCCGGGTGTGAACAGGCCGAGCTGGAATGAAGGTTGATCCGGATGCTGGACCGTGAGCCACCGGTAGGAACCGTTGCGCACATCCGTGTGAACACGGAATCCGAGTTTGTCGACGTAGAACGCGAGCGCTTCGTCCTGGTTGTCGACGTACAGGCCGACCACATTGATACCCTGATTCATGATTCCTCCGTGGTTGATGGCGCAAATGTATCTTTGGCCATGCGGCGGCGCTTCTCCAAAACTGCGATCGTGAGGTCGGGGCGTTGCGCGGCCTTCAGGACGCAGGCGGGTATGCGGTCGAGTTCCGGCATGTTGGCCCGTGCAACACGGCGCATCGCACTGGGGCTTTCGCCGGTGATATCGCGAAAGATGCGGCCGAAGGTGCCGAGGCTCTCCCAGCCGGTGGCGAACGCGATATCCGTGATGCTGAGCGCCGTGTCGCGCAGCAGCGTGGTGGCCTGTTCGATGCGCCGTGTCAGCAGATAGCGATGCGGCGGGATGCCGAAGGCCTGCTTGAAGGAGCGCGCGAAATGGGCTTCGGAGACACCGCTGATCCGGGCCAGCCGCTCGACGGGCCAGGCCTCGTGAGAGGCGGCGTCCATGCGGTCTTTGGCGCGCAGCAGGCGACGCAGGAGGGCCGGGTCTTGCAACGCATCGGCGCTGGCCGGTGCTGAAGGCGGAACGGGCGGCTGGACGTCAGGGGCTTTGTGAGCGGGCATGAGTTCCGGAGGCTGGCGGTATGCGCATAGTTTAGGCGCAACGGTGGTACGTCCGCTTCCGGAGAACACCGGGGGACGTGCGCGGCGGCTTCCAAAGCGGATGGTCTGCGTGGTTCGGTGCAGTTCAAGTCAATTCTGTCCTCGAAAAGCGGTAGTGGCATCAGCCTGGCTAAGAGCCGTCACGCTGACGTGGCTAACACACGCGGGACGGTCCATACTTGAAGCGTTATGCCTTCCTCCCGCCAACTGGAGAAGTGCCGCCATGAAGCTATTTACCATTGCTGTCCTGGCGGCCCTGCTCGCCGGGTGCGCCGCGAACCAAAGCATGTCAAACAATGCGCCAGCGTCGCGCACGGAAAACTGCAAGGCCACGTCGGATCAAGAGATTGCAGCGTTGTTTGATCGGTGGAATCAGTCGCTGCAAACCGGTGATCCGCACAAGGTGGTCGCAAACTATGCGGAGCGGTCAATCCTTCTTGCAACGGTGTCCAGCAAACCGCGCCTGTCTGTCGCGGACAAGGAGGACTACTTTCATTCGTTTCTGAAAGATCGCCCGTCCGGAAAGATTGACTTCCGCTACATTGAACTGGGCTGCAATTCTGCGGTGGACGCCGGGCTCTACACATTCACCTTCGCGAGAACGGGCGCGGTTGTTAAGGCCCGTTACACCTACACTTATCACTGGGATGGGACGCAATGGCTGATTACGAGCCATCACTCGTCGGTGATGCCGCCGAAGCCGTGACAGGAAACGCACAACACCGTGCCGATGCTGCCGGCGACGGTTTGATTTCGTCTCTCCGCATAATCCCTTGACGGATCCAGATGACCAATGCGCCAGGGTGCGAGCAAGCCACCGGTCGTGCGCCGCGTCAGCCCGCCAAACGTTTCGCCACGCGCCACCCGGGCAGGCGTCACGTGACGTCGACGTGTGCCCCGCCGCGCATGCAATCCACGAAGTACTCCGTACTTGCACTGAACACCAGATCCTTGCGATACATGAGCCCAAGCGTAAGTGGCGGCACGTGAGCATCAGTCGCGAGCCGCGTCATGTATCCCCGCTGAATCTGTTCATCGAGCAGAAAGTCTGGCCATACGCTGACCACGCCAGGCTCGCGCGCGAGTTCCCCATACAGGCGCTGCGACGTGCATACGCTCACACGCTGCGGTGCAGGCACAGTCCCAGCTTCGCAGAGCTCACGCCAGAACGCCGGCAAGCTCTCGCGTGTGTGGTTGTAGAGCCAGTGCGCGTCGACAAGCCGCGCAAGACGCTCCTCGCCCGTGAGTGGATCGTCGCGCGGCACCGCGAGCGACTGGGTGAACTGCCGCAGCGGAACCACGCGAAGCTCGGCTGTCACGTCGCTGTCTGCAACGAACGCCACGCACAGATCGAATGAGCCGTCACGCAGCCCGTCGATGATCTGGGTGGGCAGGCATTCATACACATTCAGTTGCGCGTGGGGCAGGCGGCTGCGGAATGCGCGCAGTGCGTCCGGCACCGCGATCGACGCGGCCAGCAGCGATACGCCAATCGTCAGCGTCCGGTCGGACGCCGATTTCATCTCTTCCAGTTCGCGCTCCGCGCGCGCGATCTCCGCAACGACAGTGCGTGCGCGTTTCAATAACGCTTCCCCATACGGCGTGAGACGAACGCCGGCGCCGCTGCGCACCAGCAGTTGCACGCCAAGGCGTGTCTCAAGTTCCTTGATGCTCTTCGTGACAGCCGGCTGCGACAGGTACAGCGCATCCGCTGCGGCCATCAGCGTGCCATGCTCCGCGATCGCCACGAGGATTCGCAATTGGGCCGTCTTCATGCTTCCGCGTTCCATAAGCATCCGCTATGGGTATAAGAAACTGGAAATTGACCGGTGGACGCCCTCGCCTAGTATGCGGACTCTGAACCAGCCGGTTGGCCGGAGTATACAAGGAGGCAATAGTGGGGACGAACACCATCGACGTCGATATCGATGAACTGGTTGCACTGAGACGCGACATCCACGCGAACCCGGAAATCGCGTTCGACGAGCACCGCACCAGCGAACTGGTTGCCGCCAGACTGATCGCCTGGGATATCGAAACATATACCGGCATCGGCGGAACCGGCGTGGTGGGTGTCGTGCGCGGCCGGCGTGGCGCCGGGCGCACGATTGCCCTGCGCGCGGACATGGACGCACTGCCGATGGAGGAGGAAGGCCGCCCGCTTCATCGATCGATGCGGCACGGTGTGTTTCACGGCTGCGGACATGACGGTCACACCGCGATGCTGCTGGGCGCCGCGCGCCACTTCAGCCGCAATCGGGATTTCACCGGCACGGTCGTGCTGGTGTTCCAGCCCGCCGAGGAAACCGGCGGCGGCGCGAATGCAATGCTCGCCGACGGGCTGGAAGAGCGTTTCGGCTATGACGAAATTTACGCGATGCACAATGCGCCGCATTTTCCGCCAGGCACGTTCGGTGTGCGCGACGGCGCGATGCTCGCATCGTGTGACGAAATCGCGATCTCGATTGGCGGTGTGGGCGGCCACGGTTCGTCGCCGGAAAAGACCCGCGATCCGGTAATGGCCGCGGCGCAACTCGTCTGCGCGCTGCAGACCGTGGTGAGCCGCTCGACCGATCCCGGCGCGATGGCGGTAGTGAGCATCGGCAGCATCCATGCGGGCAGCGCGCCCAACGTGATTCCGAGCCATGCGGCGCTGACCGGCACGCTGCGGACCTTCGACGAGAACGTCCGCGCGCTGGTAAAGGCACGCATTCGCACGATTTGCGAGGGCATGGCGATCGCGACCGAATGCACGATCTCCGTCGACTTTCTCAACAGCTCGCCCGCGACGGTCAATCATCGCGAGCAGGCCGAAGCCGCTGCCACGGTGGCGGCCGGCGTGTTTGGCGCAGACAACGTACTGCGCGACTTCGCGCCGCTCAACGGCTCGGAAGACTTCTCCGAATTTCTGTTGCGGCGGCCAGGCGCCTATGTGCTGCTCGGCCAGGGCGGCGTCTATTGCCATCACCCCGAATTCGATTTCAACGACGACGTGCTGCCGCTGGGCGTGCGCTTCTTCGTGGCGATGACGCATGCACGTCTGTCCGCCTGACTCGAACCCATTGACTGATCGACCCACTTGAGGAAAACCGGATGATGATCCATTCATTGCGCCCGCGCGGCGTATTGCTCACCCTCGCCTCCGCGGTGGCCATGGCGGCTGCGGCAATGACAGGCAGCACAGCGAGCGCGGCCACCCTGCGCTTCGGCACCGACCCGACCTATCCGCCTTATGAGTACAAGCTCCCTGACGGTAGCCTCGCGGGAATCGATATCGACATCGGCAACGCGTTGTGCGCCGCGGCTCACGTGCAGTGCGTCTGGGTGGAAGGCAGCTTCGACGGCCTGATCGCCGGGTTGCAGTCGCGCAAGTTCGATGCGATCAATGCGTCGATGGCGCCGACCGCACAGCGTCGCGCGGTGATGGACTTCTCGCAGCCGCTGTATCCAGCCGATATCCGGCTCGTTGTGGCGCGCAGCAGCCATCTGATGCCCAATGTGGCATCACTCGCCGGCAAGCGCATCGGCGTGCTGCAAGGCTCGACCCAGACGGCGTTCGTGAAGGCCAACTGGGAACCGCACGGCGTGATCGTGCGTGAGTATCAGGACCAGGACAGCATCTACGCAGACCTCGTGAACGGGCGACTCGACGGCACCGTCGTGGTCGGCGCGGCAGCGCGCCTTGGTTTTCTCAGCAAGCCACAAGGCGTGCGCTTCGAAGTCGCTGGCCCGCGCATTGAAGACCCCGCCATTCTTGGCGCCAGCAGCGTGATCGGCGTGCGCAAGGGCGACAGCAAAACGCTTCAGGCACTCGACGCGGCGCTCGCCACGATCAGGCAGGACGGCACACTGACACGTCTCGAACAGAAGTATTTCGGCCCGGATGCGGCGGGGAAGTAAGCAGCCAGCGGGACGCGCGAACACGCTACGGATGGCAGCACCGACACGGCGGCGGAACAGCCGCCCGGATATCCCGCGGCAGCGTCGTCAACAATTCTTATAAACAGGCACGAGACACAGATTGAAAACAACACTGATGGGAGCCTTCCTGCTCGCCGCGACGGCAACGACTGCACATGCGCAAGGCAGCGTCACGCTGTTCGGCCTGGTCGATGACGGGCTCAACTACACCAGCAACATCCGTGGCCACTCACTTTGGGAAATGGCGAGCGGCGATGCACAAGGCAGCCGCTGGGGGATCAGGGGCTCCGAAGACCTGGGTGGCGGAATAAAGGCGGTATTTCAGCTGGAGAATGGTTTCGACGTCAATTCCGGCCGGCTGATGGAGGGGGGACGCGAGTTCGGTCGCCAGGCGTATGTGGGCGTATCCAGCGCCAATGTCGGTACGCTGACGTTTGGTCGCCAGTACGACTCTCTGGTCGAATTTCTCGGGCCGCTGACGGCAAACGGGAATTGGGGCGGCTACCTCTTCGAGCATCCGTACGACAACGACAACACCGACAATTCGTTCCGGCTGGACAACGCGGTGCAGTTTTACAGCGCAAATTTCGCGGGCTTCCAGTTCGGCGCGACCTACGCGTTCTCGAACAATCCAGGCGAGTTCTCGACCAACAACGCACAGAGCGTCGGCGCGAGCTATACGAACGGTAACCTGACGGTCGCGGCCGCGTATCTGAATGTCGCGAATCCGGGCGCAAATGCGTTCGGCGCGGTGACCACCAACGACGCGGGCTTCATCGCCGCGCGCCAGCGCATATACGGTGCTGGGGTGAACTACCATCTCGATCAGGTGTTAATTGGCTTCGTGTATAGCCACACTGAACTGCGAGACCCCACCGCTTATGCGTACATCAGCGGATCGATCGTGCCGGATGGACAGCGTGTCTCGTCGCTCAAGTTCGACAATTACGAAGTCAACGCAAACTGGTACATCACGCCTGCCACGATGCTTGGCGCGATGTACGATTTTACGCAGGCGAAGCTCGATGCATCAGGCGGCACGTCGAAGCCGAAGTGGCATACGATCGGGCTGATGCTCGACTACAACCTGTCGAAGCGCACGGATATCTACGCGCAGACGAGCTATCAGCGGTCGATCAACGCCCACAGCGGTACGGCACTGGATCAGGCGTACACCGGCGGCGCCGACGATTCGTCATCGACAGAGAGGCAGTTCGTGGGTCGGGTGGGGATCCGGCATAAATTCTGACGCCTGCGTAACGAAGGCGGCATCGTGCGGCGCGCCGCCCGCGATCGTTCCATCCAGGTGGCAAGAACCCGCTAATCCTGAGATCACGGGCGGCGTCTGAACCATCCCGCGACCGACATGCGGTCGCGCGTCGCTGGTAATACTTCATGCAGCATGTCGGCGGATAGAAACACTGCGATCCGGCTGCCCACTGGCGAAATGTCCCGCATGCTCAAGCCCTCTGGATGTAACCGCAACGCACCGCCATCCTCAGGCAGCCAGTCCGCGTTCAGATAGACGATGACGGACACTGTGCGACTGTCGTCATCGCGAAATCGATCGCGGTGTCGCAGATATGAAGCGCCCGGGGGGTAGTACGCGAAGTGGCTTTCGTATTCTTCGAGTCCCAGGAAAAGCCCGCGATTCAACACAATGCGCAGCATTTCCATGATCGCAAGATACTGATCGCAGGCTTCGGACTGACCCGCCTCCAGCCATTGAATCTGGTCCCCGCGCACATCGGGCTGGAGCGAGCGCGCCGCGCCCTGGCTGACTCCCGCAAAGGTGAGCATCCCGGCCGTCGCAAGCGCTGCACATTCCAACCCTAGAGCGAGCGTCAAGCCCGGTGGGAAAAAATTGTCCTGTTCCGACCAGCCATGGTCATGAATGGCATCCACGATACGTTGGTGCCGCTCATCTCCGGGTGTATCGAAACACGCCGGCGAGTGTGATCGGGTCACTGCTGGTTCCTTCGAACGAAGGTGCTGGGGAGAAATCCGGACGGCCGTCCGAGGAAGGTATCAACAAGAATGCCTGATTGAGGCTCAGGATAGTAACACTGACTTTTCTGCGGCCGGCTCTCCGCGTGGCCGCCGCGCGGGTCCACACGTCCATCTGTGGAATAGACAGGCCCGCACTTTGAACTATTTTTCCTGATTGACCTGCTCAAGGGCGCTAGCGTCGGGCGGCGGGACGAGGTTAGCTGGCGTGCTTGAGCATCTGCTTCATGTCAACTCCGCTCTCACGCCGGATTCCCGATCGAGACCCCTAACGAATCATTCGTGCCAGTCGGCTCTCACCGTCCGCTCCCAAAGCACTTCAGTCCTTGCCCTGGCTGACAAGGGCGAAACGGCGCGGCTTCATCCAGAGTGACAAGCCGCCCCGACTTCCCTGCCGATGCGAGTCAATTGCCGACTTCGGCCGGCTCTGCAACCGCGAGCATCTTGGTAAGGGAGGCCGCGCAAGTCCTGGACGCATCGATCATGAAGAGCGAGTCTCGTAACGCCGCTTCAGTATCGAACTTACCGTCGAGCCAGGCACGCAGGCCGGCCTCGGACGTGACGATGATATTGCTGCGCCTTGCTTCATCGGTCGTCACCAGATCAGGCATCTCGGGAACAACATCCGGATCGAAGCCATTCGTGGTCGCGTGGAAAAAGCCCCACGTATCGTTCTCGATGAGGAGCACGTAAAAATCCGGCAGTGCCAGAAGTGCGTCTTCGCCGTGAGCGCCTTCGATACGCGCCTGCAGCAGGTTCAATGTCTCAACAGCGGACATTCGCATCCGGGCCGCTGAAAGCGCACCCTCCGCGGACTCGACAGGCTCCACGAGTCCAGACTCAATCGCCTTGCGGGTCTCTACCGCGACACTCAACGCGAGCGGATGGCCGACGCCAAACTCAATCTTGAAGTTGCAGATCGCGCACATGCTCTCACCTCAAGGCGTGACGATATTGAACCAGAAATCAAAGTTGTCGAGCCAGGAGACAAACTCACCGAGCTTCTGGCTGTTGCCATCAATCTTTGCGGTGCCCGTCATCACGAGCTTCTGCATATTGGTTTGCCCCATCATGATGCTGTTCAGGTCCGCACGCGTCATGGTCACCGTTGCATCCGCCGAATTCGAGGTCCTGTTCTTCGAGTAGTGCAACGCGCTGTTCTCGACACCCAGAACGCACTTCTCTTTCGTGTCCGTCAGAACGAGATTGAACGACGCCGTCTTTCCGTTTGCGCGGTCAGCGTTGAGCCGGATGCCAAGGTAATCGAGGAACATGTCGAGCGGCATGGCCTGGATGGTATCGGGGCTCTGTGGCGCTGGTGCCTGTCCTTTCCTGACACCGTTGCGCAATTCCATCGCACCCGTCAGGTAGAAGTTGCGCCAGGGTGCAGACTCCGACTGGTATCCCAGCTGCTCGTAAGCGTCCGCCAGCAGTTGTCTGGCTGCGGTGTTTTGTGGATCTGCGAACACCACATGATTGACGACTTCCGCGACCCATCGATAGTCGCCCTGGCTAAAGGAGTCGTGCGCCCTTCGCAGAACAGCGGCCGCCCCACCCATGTACTCAACGTAGCGTTTGCCGCTGTCGGTCGGCTGCAACCGGTGCAGGTTCGCGGGAACCCCGTCGAAGAAGCCGAGGCGCAGGTTGTACTGTGCAACGGCGTCGTGGTAGACCGTGCCGTAGTAGCTTCGACAATACCAGTGCTTTGCAAGGCTGTCCGGCAGGCGAATGGCCTCACCGATTTCCAGCGGCGTCTGGCCCATGTTCGCCATGCGCATCACCTGGTCGTGCAGGTAGCGATACATGTCGCGTTGCGCACCGAGGAACGCGTTGATGCGATCGTTGCCCCATGTCGGCCAGTAATGGGAGGCGAAGAGGACCTGCATATCGCCGCCGTACGTGTCGAGCGCCGTCTGAAGATACTTGGACCATAGCAAGGCGTCACGAACCTTTGCACCTCGCAACGTGTAGAGGTTGTGAAGCGTGTGGGTCGCGTCTTCGGCCGCGCAGAACGCCTTGAATTTCGGCAGGTAAAACATGAACTCGGACGGCGCCTCCGATTCCGGTGCCATCAGGACTTCGATGTCCACGCCGTCCAGAGACAACTTCTGACCGGTCTTCTCGGCGAACATCGTAGGCACGGCCAGTGTGATGGTGCCGACTGACGTCGTCTTGCCCAGACCGCCATCGACAATCCCGACGGGGCTGCGCGGCAACAGCGAGCCATACATATAGCTGGCGCGACGGCCCATCGCATTGCCGGCGATGATGTTCTCGCCGACGGCGGCTTCCGTAAACCCGACCGGCGCCACGATCTGCACCTTGCCGGATTTCAGGTCGTCGTCGCTGACGAGCCCGCGCACGCCACCATAATGATCGACGTGGCTATGCGTATAGATGACATGGGTGATGGGCTTGTCGCCGAGATGGGGGATGACGAGTTGCTTCCACACCGTCGAGGCAACTTCGGTCGTGATGAACGGATCGACGACGATATAGCCGCGATTGCCCCGGATGATACTCATCACCGAGAGGTCATATCCGCGAACCTGCCAGATACCGTCGACCACCGTGTAGAGCCCATGATTCATGTTGAGCTTGGCGTTGCGCCAGAGGCTCGGATTGACGGTGGGCGGCGCGTTGTTTTCCGCGCCGCCTTTCACGAATGCAAACTGCTGGAGGTCCCACGCCGGGAATTCACCGGCCCCCTTGATGACCACCGGCTCGGGAAGCGTAGCGACGAGCCCGCGTCTTGCGTCCTCGAAGTCCTGCGCATCCGCGAAAGAAAGGAAGTCCGCGTACTGCTTGTTCAACGCAATGGTTGCGGGCGTCGCGGGCTTGGCCGCGGATCCCGTTGAGCCTGGGGCAGCCCCTGTTTGCGCGAACGTCTCGCCAACGACGCCGGACAGCCCGGTCGCTACTCCGGCGACGGCGACGTTTTTCAGAAATGCCCTGCGCGCCCCTGTCTTCGCTGCGTCGTCTGATTCAGACATCACCACCTCCGATTAATTGAGTACAGCAGACACCGCCTGCCTTGTCTTCGGATTCCAACACTCGGGGAACTACGAGCTGCCAGCCCTGCATCAGCAATGTCCTGGCCTGTCGATCACTTCCAGCCGGCCGCTCGTTTCGATCACTGCGGCGAGACTGCAAAGCGTAAGAAGTGGGTGGCGGTTAGCAACACTGCTGCGATGTCCTGATAGATATTTGAGCGCATGCTGTCTTCTCGCAAAGTGGAGTGACCACAGAGGCGGGCTGCATACTTCTGTAGTGAACACCGACTGTAAACATAGGACAAATTTCCCGGCGTTTCACATTTTTTGTTCGCGACTGGGTCGCTCCGTGATTCGCTGAATCGGAAACAGCCTGTGGGAGACGATGCTGGGGCTGAAACCAGGTGAAGCGGCAGTAATCCGTAACGTCGGCGGCCGGGTCAACAAATCGTTGCTCGAAAAGCTGGCGGTGCTGAGCGCGTCGCGGAAGCAGCGGGACGCCCAGATGGTGCGCGCAATCTCATTTCTGTCTGCAGTATGAGATGAAGGATGACTTGTATCTGATTGCGGGGTGCCGCCATCGAAGAACCGCTGCCAGATGGAGCGCGAGTACGCGCCCAGGTTGCCGGGTAAAAAATTCCTGTTTCCGGACGAGCATTGATTCACTCTGGCATTAGCGATACTCTTCAATCGTCCGTGACCGTCGAATGCCAGTCAACCCGGAGACAATCGTTTCATGAAGCGAGCGTGGGCTTTATCCTGCATCCTCGCCTTGAGCGCGATCCTCGGTGGATGCGACAAGGACGGATCGCGAAACGCCACTCCGGAACCGGGCGCATCCGCGAGTCAGGCGCCGGCTCAGCCTGGGCAGGCCGCGAGCGACACGCCCGCCGCATCAGGCGTGCAGGGGCGGAACGCGCCGGCCACCGTCACCAGGGCGCAGTTGCCGGGGGAAGCAGCCGAAACACTGCACCTGATCAAATCGGGTGGTCCCTTTCCTTTTGGGGAGGACGGCGTCCTGTTCCGCAACAGCGCGGCATTACTGCCGGAGCATCCGCGCGGCTATTACCACGCATACACTGTTCGCACGCCCGGTCTGGCGGATCGCGGGCAGCGCCGCATCGTGTGTGGTGGACCGCGCAGGCAGACGGGCGACTGCTACTACACGGACGATTACTACGGCAGTTTCAAACGCATTGCAGAATAACTTGAGCCGAAACGTCGCGAGCCTCCTGTAAAACAGACGACGGACGTCGTGTTCCCGGAGACCTCACCGCGATGGCACGATCAGTGGCGCCGGTACGGGGACCGTCTTCTGCCACCGCATCCCGCTCATATCCGGTCGACCCGCCCCCGAACTGCGCCTCATCCCTTCATGTTTGCCTTGCTGCGCGCTGTTCGGGATACCACGACGTAAACTTCATCGCCGCGACAAGTGCCACGACCGTCGCGATCACTCCCGTCGAATGTGGCACTGCGGGCACGTAAGCCATCAGAATATCGGCTAGCACGAGCGCACCGAACGCGATAAAAGGGCTAAACGCCAGAAGAAGACTCATGTCGAACTCCAGTGGCCGGTCATTCACGCACGACGATCCACGGCAGCAATGGACCTCGCAGCTTTTCCAGTCTTCGCCGCTACTGACCGCCTGGCACCGGATATTCCTCGACGTATTTTTCATCGTGGCACCCGTAGTACGTCACGGTGCGCGCCATCAGGTCGACGTCGTAACGGACGACGCCCGCACGCCACGACGCCGCCAGAAACTCCGGAAACGAGCTCTCGCCTCTCTGATCAATCCGCAGCGCCTTCACGAGTGCGTGCTCGTCGAACGATGGCACATCAACGGCACCCGAGACCAGTGGCGTGCCCTGCACGACGACGGGCCCATCTTCTGTCAGGTACAGGCTCTCGCATGCAGGCAGGAACCACACATTGCGCGTCACCCCAGCGCGCCGAAGGGTATCAGCCAGGTAAGGAAATCCGCCCACTTTCGGACGGTTGGACATGGCACGCTGCTGCGCGGCCTTCAGATTCTCTATCGCCTTGCTCATTGCTACCCTCCTCATTGTGGAAATGCTGCAGCGCGAACGCGTGGCGAGTACCGCGCCTCAGTCCACGGGAATGTTGTGCATCTGATGGATATTGGCCAGCTTCTTCAGTAACGCTCGAAGCGTGGCTCGTTCATTCGCATCCAGAGCACCGAAAAAATACTCGTCGTTGCCGTCGGCAATGGTTGTGAGTTCGGGCAACGCCCGTTTGCCCTGTCGAGTCAGCGCGAGTAGTTGCACGCGGTTGTCTTCCTGACTCGTCGCGCGCGAAATCAATCCCTTGGATTGCAATTTGTCGAGTACTTTTGAAATGGCGCCGCGAGTCATGCCCATTGCGTCGGCGAGACCAGCGGGAGTCACGGTAGCCCCTTTCCCGATCTGGTTCAGTGCGACCCATTCGGCGACCGACAAGCCTTGCTCCTGCAACTCGCGAGCGAACGCGCCGGAAACATGGTTGGAAACGAGTCTTACCCAGTAGCCCAGATGCGTTTCGAGAACGGGCGCAGGCTGTATCGCAGTCGCAGGGTCCACGAAAAATTTCCTTCCATGTAATTTCCATGGAAACCATTATGATTTCCATGGAAACATTTGTCAAGACTTTCAGAAGATGGCCTGACGCGACCAGACTTCGAGGTCATCTCAACGCGACGACGAACCACTGAGGCCCGGCTGCGAGCGGACGCTCCCCGAATGTGCGTCGACGGGCAGCAATAACTTGTCCGCAGTGGCGTCTGGCCGACCAGCCTGCCTTTGTTGTACGCGTCACAGGATTCGTCGGTCTTCTTCATGGCACACTCCCACAAGAAAGACGGGAGTTTCATTTTGTTACCACGCTTCGCGGCAAAGGTTCACAATCGTGCCGATTGTTGCCGCTGGAGCAACCCGGGCGGCGTGGCTCGACGGCTGATTCATGCCGAAACCTGCTGGATGGGTCACGGGCATTTCGGCCGATGCCGTTGCAGGTGGCTTTCGTTAGAATCTGTTTTCGATTCCTTTATTCGTCTATTACCGGAGGCGAACGTGCCAGGCTTACTCCCCGATGTCGATCGCGAGGGACTCCTCGAATATTCAGTCGTTTACACCGACCGATCAATCAACCATATGTCGCAGCTCTTTCAAGGCGTCGTACGCGATATTTCCGGTACCCTGAAAAAGGTCTACAACGCGAAATCGGCGATTGTCGTCCCGGGCAGCGGGACCTTCGGCATGGAAGCCGTCGCGCGGCAGTTCGCGACGAACAGGAAGTGTCTGGTCATCCGCAATGGCTGGTTCAGCTTCCGCTGGTCGCAGATTTTCGACATGGGCAGCATTCCGTCTGAATCGATGGTGTTGAAGGCGCGTCCGGTCGAACAAGGAAGGCAGGCCGCCTGGGCACCGGCTCCGATCGAAGAAGTGGTCGCTGCGATCAGGGAAAACAGGCCGGATCTGGTCTTTGCGCCGCATGTCGAAACCGCATCCGGGATGATGCTGCCTGATGCGTATTTGCGCGCTGTGTCCGACGCTGTTCATGACGTTGGCGGCATGTTTGTACTGGATTGCATCGCCTCCGGTACGGTCTGGGTGGATATGCAGGCCAGTGGCGTCGATGTCCTGATCAGCGCGCCGCAAAAGGGATGGAGCGCGTCACCCTGCTGCGCACTGGTCATGCTCAGCCCTCTCGCCCGCGAAAGAATCGACGCAACAACCAGCACCAGTTTCGCCTGCGATCTTCGCAAGTGGCTGCAGATCATGGAAGCCTACGAGAACGGCGGGTTCGCTTACCACGCCACGATGCCCACGGACAGTCTCGCGACGCTGCGCGACGTCATGAAGGAAACCGAGGCATATGGCTTCGACAAAGTGAGAGCGGAGCAGGTTGAACTCGGCAAGCGCGTTCGCTCACTCCTGGAGGCCAAGGGTTTCAGAAGCGTGGCGGCCGAAGGCTTTCAGGCTCCGGGCGTCGTGGTCAGCTACACGGACGATGACGGCATACGATCGGGCAAGAAATTCGCCGATGCGGGCTTGCAGATCGCGCCCGGGGTTCCCCTTCAATGCGACGAGCCTGCGGACTTCAAGACCTTCCGCGTCGGACTATTTGGCCTGGACAAACTGCATGACGTCGATGGCGCGGTCGCCAGGCTCGCAAAGGCGTTGGACAGTATTCTTTAGGGTGCTTTTCCGGAGCATGTGCGCATGGCACGCCCTCGCAACCCCATCGGCAGGAAGACTCCGGAACCTGCCGGAATAGCTATGCGCACGCTTCGTGCCATTACAGTCGTTCAAGTCAATCGGTTCGCCCCTTCGACAACGCGTGTCTTCAGGGTCCGTGGCCATTCGCATCCGCGGGATGGCCGGAACCGCTAGCGCCTGCGGACGGTTTTGCTGCCTTGTGCGCGCTTGCCCTCCGGGTTGCGACCGATTCCCGTTCGGGTCAAGGCGCGGATGTTCGTATTGCGGCCACAAACCCGGGAATCGTCGCATCAATTTCCGGCTTGGTGACCCGTGCATCTCGCCGTCTTTTCCGCATATGGGACTATCTCACGCTCCATTCCGATCCATCACGCGGATCAAAACCTGTGCCGGATTCCGACTATGAGAAGCTCCTGGTGAGATGTCCCCGGATCGGCGTACGAATCCGCGATCACAGCCTGTGCCGCCCCACTTCCGTTCGAACCGGATGCATGACCGTAACTCGCCGACGCGTAGAGATCGGTACGCTTGCCAGGAAGGTAGTCGGCCGCAAGCGTCAGCTGATGACAGGTTGCCGATGAGTCACCATGCGACTTCAGGTAGTCGTATCCCAGTTCGAACGAGGTCGCAGGCGTCGCCTGCCAGAAGACAAACACCTCGCCGTTGTTATAGCGCTCCGCTTGCGAAAATGTCGAGAAGCCGTCCGGCAAGTACCCGGAGAAACTGTAGTACCCACCGACCGTCACATTACCCGCATTGAATGCGACTCCAGTTCGCGCAATGTTGAACCTGCCTGCACTCGAGTACGCCGAATTGACGGGTGTAAAGAAGATGCCCGTTGCGCTGCCTGTTCCTCTTGTCGATTGAGCGCCGTTTCCATTATCGGAACGGAAGTATCCGCCAGCAAGCGTGAGCGGACCCGCAGCATAGTTTGCTGCAACGCCAACCGGGTATTGCCCGGTCAGACTGTCCGACACCTTGCAGGCATCTCGATGGCCCGGCAAAGGTCGGCCCAGAAACGCGTGCGCAGCGAATCAGGTTATCCGGCTCGGCCTGCCATTCGGGTTCCTCAGGAATTCGCTGGCGTAATAGCGGTGCTCCTGCTTGACGCCGTCGACCCACACATAAAGATTGACAATCGCCCACGCGAGATTCAGCCCTTCACTCGCGAGGACATCGAGACAGTTATGGAGATTGTCGCGCGTGGGCTTGTAGTGACCGCTGTTGTTGTCGATCGTGCGCAGCACGCCGTCTCTGATTACAAGGGTGCCCGCGGAAATCACGTCCTTGCCCGCATTGAAGGACGAGTGGTTGAAAAACATCGCATCGCCAAGCGGATCGGCGTCCTTGGTGAAAAGCGTTCCGTAACTATCCATCGCGTACGCCGTCACCTTGAACTGATGCGTCGTGATCTTCTGGTCGTTGCTGTCGTATAGCGCCCCGTCCGGTCCGACCATCGCGATGTATTGCAAACGCTCGGACTTGTTCAGATAGTTCACGTCGCCCGACGTCATGTTCAGCCGGCCGATTTCGTCGAGAATCTGGAAGTCGTCGAGCGTCAGATTGTGAACATCCTTCGCGGCGACGGCGATCGCCTGATCGCGTCTTGTGCGGTCACGCGGAAGCGAAATCGCCTGGTTAGCCGCGAGACCCTTGGTGAGATAGTCATGCGTGGCGTGCACGCCGCTGCCGGATATCGCCTGCGTTTTGTTTGACGTCAGATATGAGAGACGCTCGTTCTGATAATCGGCGCCCATTGGCTGCAGGGGTCTGACGTTCGGCGCACGCGCGCCCAGTTGCACGCCGGAACCGAGTACGGCCAGCTTGTGCTTGTCGAAATGGAGCCGGCCGCGCAGGTCAGCGGTCATGATGCCGAGGGCCTGCAAACGCGCGTAGAGTTCGCGCACCGCCTCGGTACCCAGATTGGCGATCGCAGTCCTGCGCGCGATGAACAGCGTTCGCACTTCTTCTGTATGAGTGAAGGTCGTGGTGCGGAACTCCGACTTGCCCCGCTTTAGCTTCAGCCAGTCCTTGCACGCGATAACGATATCGTTAAGACGGGCGATTTCGCGGGTCGAATTGGCCGTCCCGTTCATTTCTTTCCAGTACGCTTTCAATGCGGTATCCACCGCCCGGATGTTGCTGCCACGCGCTCTCAACATCGCATAGCTCTTGTCCGTCGCGGTTTTAAACGCCTGGTATTGAGTGTTCAGCATGTTCCAGATCTCCGTTAGTCGAGTCCAAGCATCGACAGATAGCGGCTAACACCGCCTTCTTCACGCGCGACTTCGCGCATCAGTTCGGGAAGCGGCAGACGCCCCCACACCACTGCACGCTTGAGCAGATACGGGGTCGGGCTATGGGGTTCCTGCTGCGCCAGATAGTCGGCGATCCTGGCCAGCATCTGATAAGCGTGATCGCGGCCCGCGATCGTTGCGTCAAAGGCGACCGTCTCCGCGCACGCAAGCCGCGAATCTGGCGCTGCCATCGGGACATCTGCCGCGGATAACGGCATGAGCGCGCCGGAGGCGGCAACCTGCGATGCGGGCGGCTCGCCTGACGCCTCCATACCCTGCACACCCTGCGGCCCGAGCAAAGCGGTCACCGCACGCAGCAGGCGCTCGAGCGCCGCCGACACCCGCGCGAGACTCGGGGCCGAGTCGCCCAGACGCGCATCGACCGATGCGGCGAGCGCGGCCCACTGCACGCTCGCCGCCTCCAGCTGCCGGTGCATATGAACCAGCGCCGTACGCGCCGGCCGCAACGCCGCCGCATTCAGAATCAGCTCACGGGTGAGGACGGCTGCGCCCTCGTCGTCCTCCACTGCGGGCGCGACCGCGCTGCGCTCCCAGCGATCGAGACTGATCGTCTCGGGCTCGTTCGCATCGATCATGAGCAACGGCACATGCAACGACAGCACCTGCGGAAATACTTCGTTGGTCCACGCAAACGGCGCGCAGCGCGGGTCCACATCGCCGTCTTCGATTCGCGGATGCGCGCTGTCCCAGTAGCGCTCTGCCAGCGCCGTCATCAGACGCGTGCCCGCGAGAAAACCGTCGACACCATGCAGCTGCGTCCACGCTTCGCACAACCACGCAGCGAGCTGAAAGTCCTTGCTGCGATGCTGAAACGCGTCGCTGCACAGGGAAGCGACGCGCTTCCAGTCAGCCTTGACGAGCGGCCGCTCCCATTCGCCCATCGGCAGCGTGTGGTCGTCTTCCTCGCGCGCGTTGCGGATCGCCTGATACAGCGGGTCGTAGCGCAACGCGAGGCCGGCCGGATCTTCGCCGGGCACGGCGGCGAGCAGTGCATCGGGATCGACCGGAAACGTCTGCGCCAGGTCTGTCGTGTGGATCGCGTTCATAGGGCACTCCATTCGGGCGCGCGTGTCGGGAAACTGCGCGGCCAGGGCAATGGCGTCTTGCGACCGGCGGGCATCAGCGTGACGCGCAGAAAGACCCGCCCTCGCGACTCTTTGGGCAGCAACGGCGCATCGGTCGGGTTCGCCGCGCCAAGCGGAAATTCAAGCCGCAGTAACTGCGACGCGGCATCGGCGCGCAAGCTCGAATCCGCCACACGCTGGCGCGAAATCGCCGTAATCAGCGCCCACGGATCGTTGAACTGCCACGTCAGCGTGCGGCCATCGGTCGACAGCGCGCGCTGCTGCGGATCGTTAAGCGCGACGAGCGGCGAGTCCTTCGCGAAGCGCAGCGTCAGCACCACGGGCATACCGTAGTCCCAGTGCAATGGATGAGGCGCATCACGCATCGACACGCTCTGGGCGCCGAACGTCAACGTCCAGTCGATCACCTGATTGCCGGCGATCTCGCCGTCGCGACTCGCGCGGAACTCTACGCCGACGTCATAGCCGGTCGGTGCGCCGGCGTCCGACGGATAGAGCGGCGCGAGCAGCGTGCGCACGTGGTTGAAGTTATCGACGAACTGACGCACCGGCACCCCGGCCACGTTGCTGCGTACGCCAGTCGTACCGCGCGCTGCGACAAACGTGGCCGATACGCCCTGGTAGCGTTTCAGCACGCCGCCGAGTTCGCCGAAGTCGGCGCTGGCGGAGCCGTCCTCGCGCACGGGAATCGCGCCGCCGAACGGTTGACGCCCGGCGACCGAGCGGTTGAATGCCGTCGAAAAGTCACCCCATTGCTGGCGCAGGTCGAATGTGTAGCCGCGGCTGCAGGTCGCGAGCAGCTTGTCGTAGAGCTGCGCGTGGCGCTGCGCGAAGTAGTCGTCGCCGCCGCTCGCGGAAGGACGTGCGGCGAACTTCTCCATGCAGCCGCCGTCGCCCTGCTCGGCCGCTACCGTCTGCACGAACTGCTCGAGATTCAGCAGACTGCTGTTGGGGTTTTTCAGCTGGTATCGCTCCAGATCGCGATTGATGGCCTGCCAGCGCTGGGCAAGCGGCGTCGCAAGATCCGTTGCATCGAGCGCGGCCAGATAAAACGATGCCTCGTGCCCGAGCGCCAGCGCACGTGCGGACTGCTGCGCGAGATAAGGCGCGAGCCCCGCCGCATCGGGCACACCAAAGGCGGCAACCAGCAGCGAACGCGGGGGCCGCACGCCGTCGGACGTCGCCGCGGGCCGCGTTGCGTAGAGCTCGGCCTGCGTCAGCGCGTCGTCGACCGCGCGCAGATGCGCGAGCGCGTCGCGCGAGACCAGCATGTCGAGGTCTTCGATGCGCGCGTTCGCGCCCATCTCGGCCAGCATCGCCTTGATCCTGACGAGACGCGCATTCGCTGCGTCGAAACTTGCGCTGTCCGGATCGCCCTGCACGGGTGTCACGGTCGCCGCAGCAGCGACGGCGTCGGTCGCAAGGCGCGCGAACTGCATATCGAGCGCCTGCCCGATCGCGGGCTGAGCGGCCGTGGGCAAGCCGGTCAGCCCTTCCGCCAGGAAGCGCTTGCGCGTGTCGCCAAGCGTCAACGCCTTGTCGAGTTGCGCGCGGTCCCACACGATCACCGCGCCCTCCGGCAAAACCGGCAAAGCAAGATCACGCGGTGCGGCCATGAACGGCTGGTTCAGGAGCGCCGTCAGACCGTCGCGCAGTGCAACGCGCCCCGGTGCAAGGGCGTAGCGGCCGTCCTTGTCGAGCCACACCACGCCGCTGTCGGGGCCGCCGAAACGCTGCACCAGTTCGCTTCTGAACACCTGGAACGCGGTGCCCGACCGGTCGCGATCCTGCGCGACGATCTCGGCGCCGATCAGACGGTTTTGCGCGGCCTGCGCGAACAGGCGCTCGTATACCGGACCGGGCGAAAACTGTTCGCGCCGCATCCATGCGCCCTTGCCGGCGGCGAGCAGATCCTGCTGCGCGTTGATTCCCGCGACGATCGAACGGTAGTCCGCCGTCATCTGGCCGGCGTCGCCACCGGCCGTACCGGCGAGCGACAGATTGCCGAGATGATCCTTCACCGCGCGTTCCGCGACGAGCAGCGCATTGTTCCTGAAGAGCCGGTCATCGAGCCGCTGCGTGCCCTTCTCGAACGTGCAGCGCACCGGCTGTTGCAGGACCGCCAGACCGGTGCCGGTCAGGGTGGTAGCGTCGCCCGCGTAGCTCCGGCCGCCGTCGGGATCGCGATAGAAAAACGGCAGGCTGCCCGACACGTTGCCCTGCAGTTCCGCGCCGAGCGTGTAGCGCACCACAAGCCGGAGCGCTTCGGCATTTCGGGGGTCGGGCCGCTGCAGCTGCTGCAACGCGCGTAAGGTCGCGTCGAGCTGATCGATTGAACCCACGTAGCGCTGCATCGCCCGCAGCTCGGGCAGGTCGTCGACGGAAAGACTGCCTGGCTGTCGCTGGGCTGAGTCCATGCCTTCCGGCGCGATGCAGTCGTCGCCGGTAATCAGCTGGCCGCTGGACGGATCGCGGCCGACGCCCGTCAGCTGGCTCACGCGCGCAAGCAGTTCGCGCTGGATCGCGGTGACCGCGACATCGCCGAACGCCTGCTCGAAGCGGTCCCGCACGCGCCGGTCGAGATCGTCGAAGAGGCTCCACGAACCCGGCATGAAGAACGACGACGAGGTCTCGGCCGCGAGCCGCTGGTTCATCGCGATCAGCGAGAGCGCCTCGCGCCGGTACCAGTCGGGCGACAAATCCTGCGTATGCTGCGCGGCCATCGCGCGCTGCTGCCCGACGCTGTGCAGTTCGCCAAGCGCCGCCACCAGTTCGACGTTGCGGTAGTGCAGTTGCCAGCTCGCCGCGACGAGGCCGATACCCCAGCCGCCGAGCAGCACGATACCGCCCCAGCGCAACGCCCGGTGCACCACTGGCCGTGACAGATGCTGCGAACGCGACGGCCGGGTCAGCCCGTATTCAGCGAAGATTTTCTTTTCGAACAGGTCGCGCAGAAACGCCGGCTGGAGCATCAGCTCGTTGAGCATGTCGCCGGCTTCGTTGCGATCGTTGCGATCGTGACGGTCGCCGCGCTCACCACCCGCGCCGAAGAGCGGTTCGACGCGATTCGCACGCTCCTCGTACAGCACCAACGCGTCACGCGTCGACCCGTCCAGCGCGCCACGACCGTCGGCGTCGGCCACGAGGGCTGCATCGAGACCTTCGCCTGCGCCAGCTGCGTCGCCGGTCAGCGCGACGCCGTCCTGCGCAATTTCGCTGCTGTCGCCCGTGAGATAGATACCGCGGAAGAAGAACGGCTCGTGATATGCGCTCGGGCGCAGCAGTTCTTCCACATAGCGTTGCAGTTGCGCACGCAGGCCCTCGATACGCGAAGGCAGCATCAGAAACGCGCGTGCGTCCTGATCGCCCGGCGCGAGCGCGAACAGCTCAGCGGTCGCATCGGAGACCGCGCCTGTCATGCAGGCCATCGCGGTGTCGATCCAGTCAGGCTGATATGTCGTCGACAGGTCGTACGGCGAAGACCAGCCCAGCATGCTCGAGCGCATCGACTCGGGCAGCGCCCGCGCGAACGCGGCAAATCCAGGCAGCGCCTCGCAACCGGTCACCACGACGTAGACGGCGAAGCGCACCGCGAAGCGGTTTTGCGCGAGCCACAGCCGGCGGTGCGCAAGTTTCGCGCGACGCACCAGTTCGAGCTGCGCATCGGTGTCGCCGGCCAGCAGCATGTCTGCCGGCACGGTCACGACGACGCTGTCGAATGGCCGTTGCGGACGATAGCTGCGGCACAGGCCGAGGAATTCGTCCCACGGCTTTTCGTCGCCGTCGTCGTCGGGCGAGCCGAGCCACGCGGCCTTGATGTCGATCACCACGCCGCGGTCGAAGAAATTCCACGCGATGCCCTGCGTCGACGCCGCGCTCGACGCATCGGCACCCAGCGCGCTCGCCACACCGGATTGCGCGATCGGCAGCGGCTGGCGTTCGTCGCCTTCGTTGAGCACCATGATCCACGGCACGTTGTAGCGCTCCGCGCGCGACGCGATATTGCCTTCGATCAGTTCGACCGCCTGACGGAACGCCGTGCGCAGCGAATCCGAGCGCAGACGCACGATCTTGCGCTCGCCCTCCGGCTTCGTTCGCGCGCCATGTGCGGCGAAGTAAAGCACCGCGCCCAGCACGACACAGACAACCAGCGTCAGCACGCCGATCGATAACAGGAAGAGATTGCTCGTCAGCATCGACGTCTCCCCGCATGCTTCATCTGAAGGATTCGCATCACGGTGCGCCTCCCACCAGTGTGTCGGCGCGCAGCGCGTCGCGCACCGGCCACGATTGCCATAGCCACAGCACCTCCGAGATCGCCAGGAGCGACACTGCGGTGAGGACGAAGATCACGGTCCAGCGTGTGACCGTCGGCAGCTTGCGCGGCGCGATGTGCGACAGCGTGCTTGAATAGGCGGCGTCGACCAGCACGCGATCGCGGCCGCCAGGATCCGGCCTGCGCTGGTAGACGAATTCGTACAGCTCCTCGCGAAAGCCGCGCAGGCGCGCGTCGGTCTCCACGCCGCGAAACCGGCCGTGAAAACCGAGCGCCAGCGCGAACAGATACAGCCGAGCGAGGTTGCGACGTGACGGCTCGCGATCCGAAAGCAGCTGCTCGATACGCGTGAACACGAGGTCACCCGCGACGTTCGTGCGAAAGAGCGTCGATTCGAGTAGATACGCGCTCCAGTGCGAGCGCCCCGCCCACGGCGTGTTCAACAGGATTTCATCGGCGAGTACGGCCTTCAGATAGCGCGCGTCCGCGACGTTCTCCATGTCGAAGCGTGTGCTGTCGCGGCGCGACTGCAGCGTCTGGATTTCAAGCAGATTCAGCAGATGCCGGTGCACCCCCTGCGCGGCGGCTTCGGGATCGGTATCGTGTGCCTCGGCAAGACGCGTCTGCACGCTCATCAGTTCGCCGATGAACGCGCGGAACTGGGTAGCGATGAGATCGTCGTCCTGACTGTCGGGTCGGTAGCGTGCCATGCGTTTTATCAGCGTCCTGTTACCTGTTCTGTCACCTGTGGGTGCCCGTGTATCCAGCGTCGTCGTGGCTACGCGTTGCCGGCGGCCGACGGCAACGACGGCGACCCGCCTTTCACGAACAGCAGCATTTCCTGTGGCCGCTGCGCATTCGCACCCTCGTTCGGATTACCGATCACCAGCAGTTCGTCACCGTGGATCAATGCAGGATCGGCTTCGATCTCGAACAGCAGATAGCCGGTTCCCGAGCGCACGCCCAGATCGTCCGCGTGTTCGACGACGCGCCGCGATGCGCCCAGCACACGCCGGCTGCGCAGCGACGGATAAACCGGCTGCGAGCCGATCACCGCGCCCGCCATCCACGTAAGCAGATCGCGGTCGGACTGGCCGCGCAGACCGATCACCAGACGCTCGCCCGTCCATTCCGTCTGCAGGCCGATTTCGAATGCGCCGTGGCTGAACAGGAACTTGTGCTCGTGATATTTCTCGCTCACTTCGGAGACCGACTCGCGCAGCGCGCGCAGCAGCGGCGTGAAGATCGCCTGCGGATCGGCGTGGTCGTAGTCCTGCGGCACGGGCGGCATGCCGCCTGGCCGGAGCATGCTCAAGGAGCCGAGCAGCGACGTCAGCGCGAGATACAGCGTCAACGGATGCAGATGCGGCGTGCGCAGCACGGCTTCCACGAAGGGCAGGTCGCTCAGGAGACAACGCAGCCGCTCTTTCAACTCCAGCTGGGTCAACCGGTCGTCGGTCTTCGACGAAGGAATGGTCATCTGCCGCGCGACGAACGCGGCCTTGCCGCGCAACTGGCCGAGGAGCGCAGCGACACTCGTCCACAACGGGTTGTCGCGGCTCACTTCGAGTAGCGGCGGTAGACGTTCGCCGAGCCGCACGACCTCGTTGTCCTTGTAGACCGAACCGATGCACATCGACACATGCAGCGCCGAAGGACGCTCGCCCGCGACCAGCGTCAGATTCGGCAGTTGCCGCGGGATATCGGCGGGCGGTGCGTCGGACACCTCGTCCTCGACGGGCGCGCCGCGCGTCGAGCGGAACCGTCTGACCTGCGCATCGCGGCGCATCGTGCCGGCGACGGGCAGCGCGAGATACAGATCGAGCGCGCCTTCGGCGATCCGCTCCGCCAGCGGCGCCAGCGAAAGCTCGAGCGAACCGTGGCCATCCGCCTCAGCGGAGTAAGCGACCGCCGTGCCGTCCGGCATGATGGCTTCGAGTTCGAGCACGCGCACGAGGCCGGTGGGCAGCAGGCCGTTGTCGAGCACGAGGCGGCGCACACCCCAGCTGAACGGCGCAGCCGCGAGCGTCTGCCATGCGACGAGCGAATCGAAGCGCGCCGACATCAACTGGAAATGTTGTGGCGCGAGCAGCAGCCCTTCATGCCACTCGACACGATCTACGACGTTCATCGCTTCATGCATGGGAAATCGTCCTGATAAAGCCTGAGGGACCTGAGAGGCCCGGGGGGTGAGACGCGACGCGGATCGTTCGCCACGAGGCCAGCCGCATGTGGCCGTATAAAGCACAACGGACGGCGGAAAAAGCACATCGCGGCATGTTCACTGTGTGTCCGAGACGGAAAAGGCTGTGCTATCCAGCTGCACGACGAGCGTGCCGCCGAACTGCTGGATCCGCACACGATGAGCGCCCGCCTGCGGGTAACCGGCGAAGACGAAGGCGCCCGCCACCCGCGCGCCGTCGAACGTCTCGCCGGACACATCGAGACGTTGCCCCGGCACCAGCTCCCAGCTTTGATAGCGCAGCCCCTTCGGGAACGATGCAGCGAGGTCCGCCCGGCCGTCGAACCACTTCGACGCGGGCAACGCGGTGATACGGTCGACGAGCGCATCGTCGGTCACGAGCACGACGTCGACCGCGACGGGGCTGTTACCGTTGACGTCGTCGCTGGCGATCAGCGTCACCTGTTTCCACTTCACCTTGTCGCCCTTGAAGCTCAGGAACGACGGCACCGCGCAACCGGCCAGCGCGCAGGCAGCGATCATCACGAGCAGGCAGGCGGCCGTCCTGCGCAACGTGTACGCACTATTCATAGAAAGTCTCTCCATCCACTGGCCCGCGTAGCGGCGTTAAAACATGGGGATCCGGGGAGCGGGAGCCGTTTCATCTCGCCCCCACGCCGACACCCATCAACACGATGAGCGACGCGGCCATCAGCGCGCAGCCCACGGCCAGCGCCAGTTGCACGCGTGAAAACGAAAACTTCAGCACGGCGCCGTGCGGATCGGGCGACATTGCATCCACTGGCGCGACGCGCTCAGACGGCAAACCCGCCGACACCAGCGCGACCACCGCGCAGGTCGAGACGAGACTCAGCACATTGCGCGGGCCGTCACAGATCAGATCGATCGCGATAAAAAGCGCGCCCGCCGCTTCCACCGGCAATTGCAGTGCGGACAGCACAATCGCCGCATAGCCGACCGTGCCAAGCCCGTTCTGGCCCGACGAAAGAATCGCGGCGACGGTCGAGCCCACGGCGATGAGCACGATGTCGGCGGGCCCGATCGGCCGGTCGTACAGGTTCGCGACAAATACGGTCGCCAGCGCGAAATACAGCGCGGAACCCGCCCGCACGAACACGGAGCCGAGCGGCACGACGAGCTCCACTACACCGCGCGAGAAACCGAGCCGCACGCTCATCGCCTCGAGCGTATGCGGGATCGGCGCGGTCGCGCTGCCCGAGGTCAGTCCCACGAGCAGCGGCGCCTTCAGGTCGGCCAGTACGCGCAGGAACGGCAGACGCGCGATCCTGGCCATGACGGCAATCGCCACCACGCACAGCACCAGCGCCAGCCCGATGAAGTCGAGCAGAAAGCTGCCCATGGCGAAAACGGTCGCACGCTGTGTGTGCATCGTCAGATGCGCAGCCGTGCCAAACGCGAGCACGGGGATCAGCAGGTTCGCGTACTCGATTACGTGTTCGAGCGCGCGGTAGATGCCCTCGAACACGTTGGTCAGCATGCCCGTCTGTTCGCGCGAGAGCGCCGCGAACGCCATGCCGAAGAGGATCGTGCCGGTCAGGATGCCAAGCGTATGGCCTTGCGCGAGCACGCGGTAGAAGTTGTCCGGCACGACGTCGCTTAACGCAAAGCCGATGCGTGACGGCAATGCCTCGGCAGCACTGCTGGCGAACAGTGTCATCGGCACTTCACCGCCGCTGCCCGTGCTCTCGAGCACCAGCGTGCCAAGCTGGGTTCGCGCTTCATGCGACAGTTGCGCACCCGGCGCGGCGAGCAATCCCAGCATCGTGCCGCCCGCCGCGCCCAGCGCGACCAGCACCACGGCGACCGCGAGGATCGTGCCGGCGCGCACGGCCGGACGCGGCAACGCGAGCACCTGACGCAAGCCGAAAAACGTGGCGACGACCAGCAACGGCACCGCCGCCATATTCACCACCGCGAGATAAAGCTGCCCGACGACCCACGCGAGCGTCGATGGCGCTTCGGAAACCGCGCCGGTCACGCCACCGGCGACGAGGCATAACAGAAGCCCCGGCGCGCTGTTGGAGAGTTTTTTGAGCGCGTTCATCAGAACCTGTTCCAGCCGCGTTCGGTCGCATACGCGACCGTCGCGCGGGCAAGTTCGAGCGTACTGTCGATCAGCGTGAAGCGCGTCTCGCCGAGTTGCTGCGCGGCCACCGGAATTTCGGTGCAGCCCATGATCGCCGCCTGCACGCCGCTACCGGCCAGCGCGTCAAGCACGTCCGCGAGCGCGGCCGAACCTTCGGCAAGCCGCCCTGCCTTGATATCGCGAATACAGGCGTCGAGCCCGAGTTGCGTCGCATCGTCGGGTACGACAGGTTCGATATCGCGCGCAGCGAGCGCCTGCTGATAAAACCCGGACGCGAGCGCGCCGCGCGTCGCCAGCACCGCCGCGCGCGAGATACCAGCCGGCACGGCGTCCACACAGGTCTGCGCGATGTGAAGGACGGGCGCCGCGCTGCGCGCGCACATCTGCGCGTACCAGTGATGCGAAGAATTGCATGGGATCGCGATCAAGCCCACCTCGTTACCGTTGAGCAGGTCGATTCCCTTCAGCAGATAAGGCAGAGGCGCTTCGTCGCCGTTCAGGATCGAGCGCGAGCGGTCCGGAATCTGCGGCAGATTCGCCACCATCATCGGCACGTGCTGCTGGTCGCTTTCGGCGCAGGTGAGGCTGATCACCTTCGCCATGAAGTCGACCGTGGCAAGCGGCCCCATCCCCCCAAGTACGCCGATCATTGTCATGACGCGCGCCTAGATCTTCAGGGGCCGCGGGCAGATCATCGACACGGCCGCCGCATTGCCGATCACGAGGATCAACGTGCGCAACATGTCGCAGACAGGATCGACCGCGAGGAAAAGAATAAAGGCCGCCTCGAACGGCAACTGCAGATACGCGCAGGTCATGCCGATCAGCGAGACAGTCACGAGGCCGGTCATGCCCGCCGAGGCAAAACCGGCCAGCACGGAAGCGAGCAGCACCGTGCAAACCTCGACCACGCCAAGCGTATGACCGTAGAGCTGGGCGATGAAAAGCGTGGCGCAGACGTAGTACACCATCGGTCCGACGCGCAATAGCGACACGGCGAGCGGTACCAGCAACTCGACCCGCGAGCGGGCAAAGCCGAGCCCGTCGACGAGCGTTTCGATCATGCTCGGCATGCACGCCGCGCTGTTGCGCGTGGCCAGCGCGAGCGCGAACGGCGCGCGCAGTGCGTCGAGCGTCACGCCCAGCCGCTGGTTCGAGCGTTTCCAGATCACGACGACCGCCAGTACCAGTAGCAGCACTGCCGTCACGAAGAAGGCGATGACGAACTGCAGCATCGCGTGCAGCGGCCCGACGCCCGACTTGCCGAGTTGCGCAGCGCTCATGCAAAAGAGAATCAGCGGCAGCGGATAGCTCAGCCAGTGCATCAGTTTCTGGCAGGCGTGATAGACCGTCTCCAGCGACTGGCTCAGGCCGACCGAAATACGCTCCGGCACACGGCCCACGGCGAGGCCGAACAGCAGCGCGAACACCAGCGCCTTGAGTGCGTCGCCGTTGGCGAGCGCCGCGAAAATGTTGGTCGGCACAAGGCTCGTCAGGACATCCGTGAAGCTGAGCGACTTCGGCGGGATGTCGGTGCCGTACAGGCTCATCACCGTGTCGCTGGAGGTTGCGTCTCCGCCCACCATCACGCCGAACGTGTGCATCGTGCTGCTCGACAGGTTCGCGCCCGGATCGAGCAGCAGCAGCACAATCGCGCCGACCACCGCGACGATCGCCGATGCGCCCGCGAACACCGTCACCACGCGCAATAGCAGGCGCGAAGCGCCGCCGTCACGAAACAGCCGCTGCAGACTGAAGATGACCGCCGAGATCATGAACGGCAGCGTCGTCATCTTCAGCAGATCGACGTAGATATCGCTCAGCACGACGAGGCGCTGCGATTCGCCGGGAAAGAGCAGGCCCGCCGCGCCGCCCAGCACGAGGCTGCCGATCACGATCCACGGGTTGAGCACCAGAGCGTAGATCTTGCTGGAATTGAGTGTCATGTGCCGGATCCGGTTGGCGAGATCAGTAACTGGGTGCCTGCAGAACGGCGGCGACATCAAGCCGCTTCGCGCGATCCGCAAGGAACTGGTTGACGAATGCGAGCAGCGCCGGCTCGGTGATATTGACAGCGACGGCCAGCGTGTCCTCAAGGTCTTTCAGCGTCACCACGCGCAGGCGCAGCGACGCGGTCGGATCGCTTTTTAGCACGCGTTTGACCTCGAACTCGTCGCGAAACGCGGCGGTGATGTCGCCGTCGTTCAACGCCTTGAGTACCGCTTCCCATGTCGGGTAACTCATCAGTTTCGCGTGCGGAAAGTTGCTCAATGCGTATTCCGCGTATGACGACTTTTCCACCACGCCGAGCGTGCCGTCGTAGGCGCGGATCACTTCGGGTACGGGGCGGCCATGCGCGAGCTGCGCGAACTTCACGCGATTGAGCAGCAGCGCGCGATTGAGCCGCAGATAGGGCTCGCTGAAGCTGATGATTTCGGTGCGCGGCAACGTGCGCGACAGTTTGCTGACCGCGAGGTCGGCCTGGCCTTTGGCGAGCAGGCCAACGACGCCGTCGAACGTCTTCGCGTCACGGTTGAACCGCACTTTCACGTTGAGTTTGTGGGCGAGTTCCTTCGCGAGGTCGATGTCAAGGCCGACGAGCTCTCCGTCGTGCTGTTCGAAGAACGGCGGCTGGTCGACGCCCAGCACCGCGACCACCAGTTCGCCCCGGTTGACGATGCGCGCGAACGCCGGCGCGAGCAGGCGACCGTCGGGCATCTGCACGAGGCCCGTCGATGTCAGGACCGGCGCGGGTGCAGATACGGCCGCGGGCGCAGGTACGGCCGCAGGGACGCGCGCGGCAGGTGCCGGAGGTGCGGCGTCCGCGGCGAGCGCGGGCGCGCCGGCGCTCGCGACGACGAGCGCCAGGCCTGTCGCGCAAGCCATCGCGACGTGCGTTCGAAGGACTGCGGCGACACGTCGCCGGCAGTGTGAGGCAACAGCTGAAATGAATTTCGCAAACGACATGGGGCGGCCGGTCTCAGTTCGTCGAAGAAGAAGCGGGAAGCGACGCGACGTCGCTCGTACCTGTCTGCTGGGTCTGTGCGGGCGCAGGCGCGACCGCCGTCGTCGTGGCCATTGGAGCGGCAACATTGACCGCCGGCTCTGCGGATACACCCGGCGCGGCGAAGCGCACGCCGATCTCGACGCCCAGCAGGAAGAGGAGTGCGCATAACAGCACGGCACAGGTAACGGCAATCGTCACCATGCGCGAGGTCATTGAAAAAGCGTATTGCATCGTGTGTCTTTCCTTAGGGAACCATTGTGTCGACCTGCGCGGGCATCACGATCTGGATCACGCCGCCCCACGCGCACATCAGCTTCGACGTGTTCTGCAACGCCGGCTGGCTGCCAATCAATACCGTGGGCGAGCCCGGCGCCCACGGCGCGGATGTCATCGGAACGCACGGCATTGGCGTGAGGACGCCCAGCGCGGCGGCCGTCGCGGCGGCGACCTGCGGGTTACCCATGCAGTTGCACATGCCGAACGGCGCGACGTTCACGATCGGGGCGTGGTCCATGACGCAGGCAAGCGGTGCGAGACCCGTCACGCGATTCACGGGCAGCACCGACAGCACCCCAGGCGCGGCGCCAAAGCTGCATTGCAGAGCGCTGCCGGCGGTAATCTGGATGCCCATGGCCTACCCCCTCACCCAGCGCTCGATGCGCTGCGTCAGACGCGGTGCGTCCGCGACATCGCTGTTAGCGAGGAGAGAGCGCCACGCGCCCTGCGGCTTGCCCTGCACATAGCGGCGTTCCTGCATCACCTGGCCATCCGCCGCGTAGCGGCGCGCGGTTCCATGCAGCAGATCCGCGCGATAGGGCGAAACCTGCGACAGCGCGCCGTCTTCGGCGTAGTCGAGCGTTTCGCCTTCGAGCACACCCAGCCTGTACCGCGCACGACGCACCACCACACCGTCGTGCATGAAGAGCGCTTCGCCGTCGGGCACGCCCTTCACATAGTTCACGCGCGACGTAGCGAGGCCGCCTGGCGCGTAGGTCAGGCTCTCGCCGTGCAGTTGTCCCAGCGCGTAGTGCTGGCGGCTCGCGATCGCGCCTTTTTGCCACTGGGTGACGAGGCCGTGCAGCTTGCCATCCACGTAGTGCGATTCGAGAATCGGCGCACCGGACGCATCGAATGCACGCAACGGCCCGGACAGCACGCCAAGCGCGAACATGGCGTTCATCAACACCGTGCCGTCGGTCCCATAGCGCACCATCTCGCCGTGCTGCACGTCGCCGGCAAACGACATCCGGGTGACGAGACGCCCCGCGTTGTCGTGCACATCGACGATGCGCATCGCGCTGGCGGGTGACCCGGAATGGGCGAGAGAGGGGGCGGCGTTCATCGTCGTTCTAGTTGAGCTTGATGAGCGAGCCTTTCAGCTCGAGGATGCCGCCGCTTTGCACCGTATGCGCCGCACTGGCTTTCTGCTGGACCTCAGGCGCGTCGTTGGTCAGCGTGGCGCCTGCCTTGTTCGTGAGCGTCGTGCCCGCCTTGTTGTCGAGCGACGTGCCGGCCTGATTCAGCAGCGCCGCGCCCGACTTGATCGTGACCGATCCGCTGACATCGATCACCAGATCGCCGCTCACCTTCAACTGATAGTTGCCCGTCACGCTCTGCGTGAACGCTGCGTGATTCGTATGCGTTTCGTCGCCGGTTACGTCGAGCGCGCGCGTGCCCTTTACGTTGTGCGTTTCGTTGCCCGCCTGCACGTCGACCGTGCGATCGCCCTTTTGCAGCACGTGGGTTTCGGCGCCCGCTTTCACCGTCGTCGCAAGCGCGTTTTCGATCTCGACGGTCATGTCTTTCTGCGCGTGGAAATACAGCTCCTCCGAGCCCGACTTGTCTTCCATCCGCATTTCGTTGCCCGCGGTGCCTTCCTTCGACGTGCGCGAACGCATGACGCTCTGCGTCTGCAGGCCGGGCAGTGCGACGGGCAAGGTCGACTGCAGGTTGTAGACGCTGCCGGTGACGAGCGGCCGGTCCGGATCGCCGTCGACATAGCTCACCACGACCTCGTGTCCGACGCGCGGCAGAAAGAGATGCCCCCAGCCCTGTCCAGCGGACGACTGCACCACCCGCACCCAGCACGAACTGTTCTGGTCGGCCGTGGCGGAGCGGTCCCAGTGAAACTTCACCTTCACGCGGCCGTAGGCGTCGGTCCAGATTTCCTCGCCGGATGAACCGACCACGGTCGCCGTGTGCGTGCCGGCCACCACCGGCCGCGGCGTCACGAACGGCGCACGGAACGGCACCGTCTGCGGAAAGACCTCGAATTCGTTGCTGTATGCACCATTCGACGCGGAGTGCGTCACGGAACGCACGACGTACATCACGTTCAGCGCGGCGCTGGAATGACCCGCGAGCGTGAACGTCGTGCCCGCAGCGAGGCTGTAGCAGACGCTGCTGCCCGTGCCCGTCTGCTGATCGACGGATTGCGCGGCCGCACGTATCGCGGCCTTGCGGGTTGCGTCGGCCGCGTCGGCGTATTTGCCTGGATAGACATACTGCTCGCCCGCGGAGGCCGCCGCCGCGCTGTTCGCTGCGGCGCTGGAGGTTTGCGCCGTCAGATAGTCGTAGTCTGCGAACACCTGCGCGGACGCGCCCAGTCCCTGAACGAGTTCGAGGCGGCTGACGGCTTGCACCGCGGCATTGCTCATTGCGCCTGTGCTGACATGCAGCGTCGCGCTTTCCGCCGCGCCCGTTTGATGCGCCGACGGGGCGTCCGCCAGCACCATCGTGTGCACGCCGTCGGCGAAGGTGAAGAAGTAGAACATCCCTTCTTCCTCCATCAGCCGCGAGATGAACGAAAACGGGCTTTCGTCGAATTGCACGCAGTATTCGCGCACCGGGAAGGCCGCACCCGACAGCCGAAGCTCATAGGCGATGCTGAACGCGCCAAGAATCTGTTCGATGATCGCGAGCGCGCTCAGATTCTGATAGATCGCCCGGTTCCGGCCGAGTGTCAGCAGCATCAGCGAAGGTGCCATTTCCGCCGTGTAGTAGCCGTACTTCAGGTCGGCTCCCGCATTCACGAAACGCGTGACGATGCCGTTGAACCAGCGTTGCGGGCCGGTGGGTTGCTGCAGCGTCACCGTGACTTTCCTGCCCACCAGCACCGACGCATCGAGCGCCATGTCGAACGAGCGCATGCGCAACTGGAAGCGGAACAGCTCGGAGATCGCCTCGCGCCCGGCGAAGCCGTCCAGCAGCAGCACGTCCGTGCCGAGCGGCGTGCTGATCGATGCGAGACATCCCGTCTGGCTGGCGCTGGAATACATCGGCTCAGACCTCGTCCGTCGACAGGAAGTGGAAACCGACGTTGCCGGACGCGTCGAGCGAGAGATGCACTCCGCCGAACGCGGACTCCATCGAAATGCGTTCGAGAATCTGGCGTGCCAGTTCCGGCAGCACCGATTGCGTCAGAATGTGATCGACATTGCGCGCACCGCTATCGACCTCGGTGCAGCGCTGCGCGATCGCTTGCGCGAGTGCGTCGTCCCACGTGAGACGTGCATGATGATTGCGCTCGAAGCGTTCGGCCAGCCGCGCCAGCTTGAGTTCGACGATCGAGACGATCTGCGCGTCGCCCAGATGGTAGTAAGGCACGAGCGTCAGACGGCCAAGAAAAGCCGGACTGAAACGTGCGAGCAGCGCCGGACGCAGCCGCTCCACCAGTTCGGCCGGCGGCGGCCGCCGTCCGCCCTGGCTCGCCTCGGTGATCACGTCCTGCGCCGCATTCGACGTAAGCAGGATCACCGTATTGCGGAAGTCGATCGGCACGCCTTCGCCGTCTTCCATCACGCCCTTGTCGAACACCTGGAAGAACAGTTCCAGCACATCGGGATGCGCCTTTTCCATCTCGTCGAGCAGCACGACGCTATACGGGCGACGGCGCACGGCTTCGGTCAACGTGCCGCCGCGTCCGTAGCCGACATACCCGGGCGGCGCTCCCTTCAGCCCCGAGACGCTGTGCGCCTCCTGAAACTCCGACATGTTCACGGTGATCATGTTGCGCTCACCGCCATACAGCAGATCGGCGAGCGCGCAGGCGGTTTCAGTTTTACCCACGCCGCTCGGCCCAACCAGCAGGAACACGCCAACCGGCTTGCCCGGATCGTCGAGGTCCGCGCGGAACGTGCGAATGCGGCGCGCGATGGCATCGAGTGCTTCGTCCTGACCGACCACGCGCTCCGCGAGCTTTTCCTGCAGATACAGCACCGTGTGCAGTTCATCGGCCAGCATGCGGCCAACCGGAATGCCGGTCCAGCCTGCGATCACATTGGCAACCACCGCCGAACTCACGCACACCGGCACCATTGGCTCATCGTTCTGCACGGCTTCGAGGCCTTTTTCCAGCCGCGCGAGATTCGCGCCGAGCGATTCGCCGTCCTCGTCTTCGCCGATGCTGTCCGCGTTGTCGAGAAAGCGCGCGATCCGGCCGCGCCACGCGATGATTTCGCCAACCGCGCGTTTCTCGGTGACCAGTTTTTCAGTCAGACGCTGATGGCGGGTACGCGCATCGTCGAGCTGGCGGCTGGTCGCCGCAATCGCATCGGCGCGCTCGATGCCGGTCGCCGCTTCGTGACGCAGGATGCGCAACTGATGCGTGGCGCCGTCGATCGTGCGCTCCAACGCTTCGATTTCTTCCGGCATGCCGTTCTGCGCCACCGCGACGCGCGCGCAGGCCGTGTCGAGCACGCTGATGGCCTTGTCCGGCAACTGCCGCCCGCTGATGTACCGATGCGACAGCTTGACCGCGTCACGCACCGCGTCGTCGAGAATCTCGACACCGTGATGCTGTTCGAGCTTTTGCACCATGCCGCGCAACATATCGACGGCGACCGCTTCCGAAGGCTCTTCGACCTTCACGACCTGGAAGCGCCGCGCGAGCGCCGGATCGCGTTCGATGTACTTCTTGTATTCGGCCCACGTGGTCGCGGCAATCGTGCGCAGTTCGCCGCGCGCGAGCGCCGGCTTCAGCAGATTCGCCGCGTCGCCCTGCCCTTCGCTACCGCCTGCACCGATCAGCTGGTGCGCCTCGTCGATGAAGAGGATCACGGGGGTGGGCGACGCCGCCACTTCGGCAATCACCGATTTCAGCCGGTTCTCGAATTCGCCCTTCACGCCGGCACCCGCCTGCAGCAACGCCAGATCGAGCGAACGCACCGACACATTCAAGAGTGCCGGCGGCACCTCGCCACTCACGACGCGCTGCGCGAAGCCTTCGACGACCGCCGTTTTGCCGACGCCCGCCTCGCCGGTCAGAATCGGATTGTTCTGGCGACGCCGCAGCAGCACGTCGATCAGTTGACGGATTTCGCTGTCTCGCCCACGGATGGGATCGATCGCGCCTTCGCGCGCCAGCGCCGTCAGGTCGACCGTGTACTGTTCGAGCGCCGAACTCCGTGCACCCGCCACAGGCGCCGCGCCCGGCATGGCCGGTACTGCGCGTGACGATGCTGCGGTGCCGGACGTCGCGGCCGGTTCGCGCGCGCCGGCTTCAGCGGTGTCGACGAGCAGCGTCGGCAATGCGTCGCGCAGCGCCGCGCGTGGAATCTTCAGCAATGCAGGGGCCGACTCCAGCAACAGGCCACGCAGCGCCTCGACTTCGAGCAGCGCGAGCACCAGTGTGCCCGAGCGGACCTGCTGTTCGCCGAGCAGCATCGAGCTGAGCAACCAGGCTTCCTGGAAGAGCTGCGAGAAGTTCGGCGAAAGCGCGGGCGTGCGACCGTTGCCGCGCTTGAACTGATCGATCGCCGTTTGCAACTGCGATGCAAGCACCTCTCTCGCGACATCGAAATGCGCGAGAATCGCCTGCAGATCCGGCGCATTCGATTCCAGCAACTGCAGCAGCAGATGCTCGACGTCGACGTTGTAATGGGTTTGCCGCACGCAAAGCTGTGCGGCCTGCTCCATCGCGCGCCGGCATTCAGGATTAAGTCTGCCCAGCAAGGTTCGAATATCGATGTCCATAGGTCTCGACGTCAGGAGGTCTGCCGGGTGGCGGCACGCGCGGCCGGTGCCGCTGCGGGAGATGCCACGCGCAGCGCGAATCGCACGGGCTCGGGCCGGCGCGCGCCCGCAAGCCAGGAAGTCCAGCCCAGCCGCGCCGCAGTCCCTTTACCGCCGCCCACCGCGGCGCCATGCGGCGAGGACGCGTCGCGTTTCACGTTCAGTACGATCTGCACGTCGATGTCCTGCTGCACGTAGCTGTGGACAAGCCAGGCCGCAAGCTCATGATCGCGACCGCCGGGCAACAGGCCTGCAATCCGCGCGAGCGGCAGGTCGTCGAACTGGATCTGGATACCCGCGGCCTGATCCCACGTGCGCCGCCCCACCGCGTGCATGCCGCCAAGGCGTGTCGGTGCGTGCATGCCGCGGCCCGTGAGGCGCGCCGTGTCCGCTTCGTCCAGCTCGCGCCAGGCGCCGGTGAACTGCACGCCACGCGCTTTCAAACCGAGGCGCTCGGACAGCATCATCAACAGCCCCGCCATCGAACGCGGTGCGCCGCCGAGCACGCCTGCGTGGCGCGTCCAGAGTTGCGCGCCGTGCGGGCCGCGGGTGCCGCTGCGCAAACCAAGGTTACTGAGCGCATCGAGACATATCGAAGACGCGCTGGTTCGGGGCGCCTCGACGTGCAGTCCCGGCGCATGCTTTCTGCGGCCGCGATGCAAAAACGACAGAAACCGGTGGTTGAAAATGTCGAGCAGATCCGCCATTGCATGGTCGCGCGCGGCGCGACTCGCCAGCAGCATCTCGGTGTAGGCGATCGGCAGCGGGCCATTCGCGCCTGCGAGCGTGAAGGCCGGCGTCGAGAGCGTGTATGCACGGGCCTCTGCATCGGCTTCGCCATCCGCCGCTGCGCTTCGCGCCTGCACCGAACGGACGTCCGCGCCCTGGAATGCCATCGTCACGAAACCGGACAGCCGCACGGCTTCGCCCGCGCCGTTGCCGTGGCCGAGCGGCTGCGCGCCCGGCACCGCGCGTTCGAGCAGACTGATCGCCTGGAACAGGTCGAAGCTGTGAGGGCGCGCGATGAGCGTGGCGATCAAAGCAGCGACTGGTAGCCCGTCATTGGCTCCCATTGCTTCCATGTCTCGTCTCCACGGCGCACCACCAGCCGCACAAAGGAATTGACCGTCGTATAGAGGGCGAAGAAGCGCGCGAGGACGGCGCCCATCAGCAGCGGCGAGCCACCGACGAAGGCGTCCGCGTCGAACTCGACGGAGACTTCAGTGCCGCGACAGTAACCACGCCACGCGTCGCTGCCGACATACGCGGTGACACTGCGCGCCTGAACGCTCTTCAGGCCGCCGATCTGATCCTGTTCGCGGGCGCTGCCCGAAGCGAAGAGGCGCAACATCTGCTGTACCTGCGCACGCCCGGTCGCGCCGCTGACGAGCGCGCCGTGATTGAGCGTCAGAAGCGACACGAGCTGCCAAAGCGACTCGCCGTCGAGCGGCGGCGTACGCTGCACCGTCGGTTCGTATAGGCACCGAACGTTGGCCGTGTTCGACACATGCTCGACGCTGATCCGCGCGCCGACCGGCACCTGCTCCGCGAGTCGCCGGTTCGTGCACAGCACCTGCGCATAGACCACCGGCTGGGCCAGGCGGCTGGACACGTCGCCCGTCTCCACGAGGCTCAGATACATGTCGGTGCCCGACAGGTTCGCGCGCATGCTGCGCTCGCGGCGCGCCGACCAGAACATGCCCATGTCTTCCGACGCCGCATCGCCAGCGGCGGAAAACGGCGGTACGATAAACGCGCGGTCGGCGGAAGGATCGGACAGCGTCACCGAACTGATCGAGTGAATCTCCGTCATCGCTTCACGCCGCTGGTCCGCCACCAGCCGGTGTTCGTAGTGGCGGCGATCGAGCACTACAGGTTCGGTCGTCTGCAAAAAAAGATTGATGGCCGGCGTGCAGCCGAGCGCGAAATGACTGGCTTTCAGCATGCCGGAGCCGCGCTGCGCACGCTTCAGATGCAGCATGATTTCGCAGCTGCGTGCGCGGCCGAGGCTGCCGCGCGGCAGCGTCAGATCGAAGAAGTGAAACTTGCGCGGAAACGCAAAATACTCCTGCATCAAACCGTAAGCCGGCTGCGCGTTCGGCGGACGCGGCAGCACGTTGTCGTCCTCGCCGCAACCCACCTCGCGCCAGGCCGAAGCCGGCAGCGTGCATGCGGGCGCGTCCAGCGGCTTCACCGATACACCGTCCACGCCGACCACCAGCAGCTCGTAGAGCGGCATCGTCACCATCCAGTCGCCATGCAAATGGATGCGCAATGTCGTCAGTTCGAGTTCGGAAAAGTCCACGCCGTCCTTGCATTCGAGCGTGAGGGCCAGCGTCGTGTCGTCCGCGAAACGCGCGCGCGTGATCGCGACGGGCCACAACGTGGCGTCCCACGCCGTGCGAAACCGGCAGACTTCGCCGCTTTCCATGCGCGCCTGAAGACCCGTATGCCGCGGCACCCGAAAGCCCGCTGTCACCTTGCCTTGCGCCGGGTCGAGATCGAACTGCACGACGGTCATCGCGGGCACAGGCTGCACGAGCGACGGACACACGTTGTCGAGCAGCAGGGAGGCAACTTGCGGGAAGGTCTGATCCAGATCGCGATGCACGCGCGCGGCGAGAAACGCCGTTGCCTCGATCAGCCGTTCCGTGTGCGGATCCGGCGATTCGGCGCCATGCAGCGCAAGGCGTGAAGCCACCTTCGGATAACGCTGCGCGAACTCCGCGCCCTGCGTGCGCAGGTACGACAGTTCGCGTTTGTAGTAATGCAGGATGTCGTCGGACGCGGTGTCAGTCATGGTCCGTCCCGTGCAGATCGGCCGATGGCTCGCCCGCCGCCGAGAGTTCGAACGCCACGCGTGCGAGCCCCGTCGCCATACGCAGATCACCGCTTACCAACATGGCGGGCTGCGCTGACTGCGCGGCGTTCCCTGCGAAGCGAACCGTCACGTTCGCGAGCCTCGGCTCGAACAGCGTAATTGCGTGCTGGATGGCGGCGGCGATCGCGTCGCGATCACCGCCTGATTGAAGCGAGCGCGCCGAGAAATCGGGCACGCCATAGTCGATCACCGTGCCTTCGCTGGTTGCGAACGCATCGAATGCCAGACGCGAGCGCGTGCCGAGGAGCCGCCCCAGTTCGCGGGCAACGGATTCGCGCAGCGCGTCGCCTTCCAGCCACTGCTCATGCGAAGGCGCAGCGTCGCCGGCAACGAGGCGCTCGAACAGAGGCATCGGTGAACCGTTGATGATTGCCAGCATGACGCAGAACTCCCCGCTACGCTTTCGTTGCCCGGCCTGCTACACGTGCCGTCTTCAGGATGAAATCGCTTCGTTCTTCGCCAGGTCCCAGCCAAACGACGTGGTGCCCTTCTTCGATGAATCCACGTTCTGCTGCGTATATTCCGCCGTGACACCGGTGAAATGAATCGAAAAGGCATCCTGCATTTCACCGCCGCCCGACGAGTTGATCATCGAGATCATCGCGTTTTTCATCACGTACTTCATCTGCAGCATGAACTCGCCGTTTTCGTTGCGGCCAATCAGCAATGTGGCGTCGCCAAGCTTGGTGCCTTGCGCGCACGCCGAATACAGCGCGGTTGTCGACTGGTCGCTGTACTTGGAGAAACTGAACTCGGAGAAATTCGGGCGGCCCATGGTCCGCTCCGTATTCGCCGAATCAACGCCGATCGACAGCGTGATGCCTAGCGCAAAACTCGTCAGGATAATCTTGTCCTCGTATCCCTTGATAGTCGAATTGCCTTTGACGTCCTTGATGTCAAGAATGATCGTATCCATGAATTCCGTACCTCAGTGCTTCGGTTATAAGGGGCAAACGGCGGGCGTCAGGCCGCAGCCGCAGGCAGTTCGGCGACGAGCCGAAGCGAAGCCGTCAGTTCTTCCATCTGGAAGTGCGGCTTCAGGAAACAGGTTGCGCGGTACGCACCCGGCTTGCCCGGCACTTCGGTCACGTCCACGCGTGCTTCGCTCAGCGGAAAGCGCGCCTTGGAGGCTTGCGATGCCGCCGGATTGATCAGCACGTAGTCGGCAATCCAGTTGTTCAGGTAGTTTTCGACCTGACCGCGTGTCTGGAAGCTGCCCACCTTGTCGCGCATCATCACCTTCAGGTAGTGCGCAAAGCGCGACGCCGCGAGCACGTATGGCAGGCGCGCCGACAGTTGCGCGTTCGCGTTGGCTGCATCCTTGTTGAAGAGCTTCGGCTTGTTGGCCGTCTGGCTGCCGAAGAACGTCGCCGAGTTGGAGCCCTTCGAATTCACGATCGCGATGAAGCCGAGGTCGTTCAGTTCCTTTTCGCGGCGGTCGGTGATCGTCACCTCCGTCGGGCACTTCAGCGCGACGTCGCCTTCGTCGGTGCGGTACGTGTGCGCGACGAGGCCGTCGACCTTGCCGCCGCCCTCGACGCCACGGATCGCCGTCGACCAGCTATACATCGCGAACGAGTTCGTGATGCGCAGGCCGAGCTGGTACGCGGAGTTCGCCCACAGATACTTGCCGTGATCGGTGCCGTCGACGTCTTCTTCGAAGTTGAAGTTTTCGACCGGCTGCGTGTTCGCGCCGTACGGCAGGCGCGCCGCGTATGACGGCAGGACCAGCGACACGTAGCGCGAATCTTCCGCTTCACGGAAGCTGCGCCACGTCGTCAGCTCGGCGCTTTCGAATACCTTCGACAGGTCGCGCGTCACGCCCAGTTCGGTGAACGACTTGATGTCAAAGAGGCTCGGCGCGGCCGATGCGATGAACGGCGCATGCGCGGCCGCCGCCACCTTCGAGATACGTTCGAGCAATGCGATGTCCTGCGGGTGACGGCCGAACGCGTAGTCGCCGATCAGCAGCGAATACGGGTAGCCACCGAACGTTCCGTACTCTTCCTCGTAGACCTTCTTGAAGAGCACGCTCATGTCGTGATCCACCGCCGATTCGAGATCCTTCAGCAGTTCTTTTTTCGTCACGTTGAGCAGGCGCAGCTTCAGGTTCTGGCCTGTCTCAGTGCCATATACCATGTCGTGCAGGCCCGTCCACGATGCTTCGAGCGTCTGGAAAGCCGGATCGTGCATGATTGCGTTCAGCTGGTCCGACAGCAGACGGTCGATCTCCGCGACGCGTTCGTTGATCGTCGCAACGAGGCTCTTGTCGGGGCTCGTGCGCATGCCTTCATCGAGCACCTGCGAGGCGAGCTGGCCGATGAGCTGCTTCGCGTAGCCGCGCTGCGACGGCTCGATCGCCATGTTCCCTTCTTCAACGATACGTTCGAGAAGGCTCAATTCGCTGTGCGTCGTGACGACAGTACCCGTGGTCGATTCGGTGGCCGCGCTATTCGCGGCAGGCTTCGTTGCCATTCTGATCACCCTGGTGGAAAGTGTGTGCGGTTGCGTTTGCGGCAGGAGCGGCGATACGCCGGATCACTCGGATGCGGCTTCTTCCTGCTCTGACTGCTGCGGCTGCTGTGCCGGCTGTGATTGCGGCTGCGCGTGGCCGGCGTTCGCCTGGCTTTGCACCTTTTTCAGCTCGTCGGCGTCCTTGACGATGCGCTCGAGGATCGAATCCAGCTCATCGTTTCCGTCCAGCTTGCCGAGCAGATCGCGCAATTGCTGACGCGCTTCAAGCAGCTTCGCAAGACGCGGCACCTGGCGCACCAGGCTTTCCGGATGAAAATCCGAGAACTGGTCGAAGTTCAGTTCGATCTTGAGGTTGCCTTCGCCCTTCATCGTGTCCGGCACCGAGAGGTCGAGGCGCGGGCGGATCTTGCCCATGATTTCGTCGAAGTTATCGCGATCGATCTCGACGAAGCGGCGCTCTTTCAGCTTCGGCAACGGCGCAGATGGCTGCCCGGACAGATCCGCAAGCAGACCGACCACCATCGGCAGCTCGCGTTTTTCAACCGCGTCGCCCACCTCGACGTCGTACGTAATCTGAACGCGCGGCGGCCTGTTACGACCCACCCATTTTTGCAGACTGTTCGACATAAAACTCTCCGGAAAACGCCTAAAAAACGTTTGATGAATAGCTGAACCCCACGCGCGCCGCTCATCTATTCGGGCACGATGGAATTCGCCATAAAACGTAATTAAAAAAAGGCAAATAAAGGATGCGCAGGCCATGGACCGGACAGGTAGATGGCGCTCGCAGCTCATTTGCACGATCAGGTAATGCGGCTACCCTTCCGAAGGGTTTCGCGGTGCTGTCAGGAGATAACAGGCCGCACTGTCGAGCGCCGGTAGCGTACCGCTTGCACTCGCCCCCGCGGTTTCACCCTGCCCGTCGAGGTGCCGTGGTCAGCGGCGACGGTTCATCAGGGAAAAACCGAAACTATTTTCAATAGAGATTTCTAAACGCTACTGCCAGCTCTTTTTTCAAGTCAGGAACTGTGATGAATTTAAACGGAACGCTGAATGCCCGGCAATACCTGATATCAGGTATTTGGCTATCCTTTTTTTCACGCAAAAGCCGCGCACACAGTAGAACTCACTGTTTTCAGGTATTTGCTTTGCAGGGTTTCTGTGTATAGTGGCGTCGAATCTGCTGCGGGACGCGCTTCGCATCGAAGCACCCCAATAAAAGCAGCAGCACCTCCTGAGACCCGCTATCCATGATTGCAGATCCTATCGAGTCGCGTTTGCGACGGCTGCTTATCGTTGGACATGATTCCCTCACCCAGATCCGGCTGCGCGCCATTTTTGCGAGCCTCGGCTATGCCCACCGGGACGCGCTGTTCTTCGCGGACAGCATCGCCGAGACGGCCGGACTGCCGATCGACGATACGTTCGTGCTGGCATTGATTGCCGGAGAATTGCCCGATGGCGCCACGCTCGATCTGATCCGCAGCCTGCAGGATCGTCAACGCGGACTGCCGGTTGTCGTGATAGCCGAGCAGCGCAATGAACTCGATATTCTGGCGATGCTGCACGCGGGCGCGGCAGGTTATGTGCTCAAAAGTCGGGATGATGTGGAGTTGGCTCTCTACATCCGCAGCGCGCTGTGCGGCGGCACACCTATCGACCCGTTCGTGGCGAGGCGGCTTCTCGATGTGCTCAACCGCGCAGGCAGGATGCTGGTGCCACCGGTGTCGAGTGAGCCGGCCGTCCCGCCGAAAAGCAGCCTGAGCGCGCGGGAAACTGAGATTCTCGATTTTGTCGGCAGAGGGTTGAGTAACCGCGAGATTTCCTGCCTCCTGTCTCTTTCCACGTTGACCGTGGAATCGCACCTTAAGAATATTTTTCGGAAGCTGGCGGTAAAGCGGCGTACGCAGGCCATTCTTGAGGCGCGTGCACGGGGGTTGTTGCCTTAGGGCGGGGAAAGCGGAGTGCGAATGCGCTTCTGAGCTTGCGGCTGCCGACGATGGAGCGAAACATGACGCGGCCCAACCATCCTGGACGTCGGCCAATGCGCCAATTTCTGCTCGAACATCGCTTCCACCTCGGGCCACTCTGAATCGGTGATGCTGAAACGCACAGAGTTGCGTTTCCTGCCGTCCGGCATGATTCGTTCGTTGCGAACGATACCATCCTGCGTCGCACCGATACGCAGAATGGCCGCTCTCGATTTTTCGTTGGGTTCGTCGGTCGTGAACCGTATCCGTACGCACTTCATAATTTCAACCGCGTGAGTCAGCGGGAGATATTTGGGACGCTGTCGCAACAAGGCGTCAAGGTAAAATTTGGCTAATGGAAATTGCTGGCGACCGCGATGGCCAAGACGACGAAGACGCCACGCAAGACGTTGCCACCTGGCATCGGGAAGGTGATGAAGCGACTGCACTATCCGCTCGATGTAATCCTGATGTGCGTGCGGTGGTACGTGGCTTATTCGCTGAGCCTGCGAAACCTCGAGGAAATGAGGCGGCATCGTTCTCTTTACGCTGCCGTGGCATTTCTATAGTTCGCCGACCGCAATCAACTGCTTTGCCGGCACGATCGGCGGCGTTCCCGGACCGCTCTACGGAATCATGGTGGCGGACTATGACTTCGTCAAACGGCAGGAAATCAGACCCAACGATCTCTATTCGGCTTTGGCAGGCGGTCGCTATTACTACGCCCACGGATGGAATCTCGCGGCGGCAGGGGCGCTCATTCCGTCTGCCATTTCATGAGTCTGGTACCGGCGTTCGATTTCGTCGGCCCGTTCAACTGGTTCTTCTCTGCCGCAGCGGGCGCGATGCCGTACACGGCGCTCGTCAGAAAGTCTCGACGCATGCAGAGCGCTGCGCAATTTACCGCCAGTCAGCTTAGCGAGTGAACGCGGGCACCCCTCGTTCGACGTCGCTCCGCATGCGTGGGCGGAGTGTCGTTTCGACGACGAAAGGGACATGGCTAAACCCAAACTCGACGACGAACTTTGGGCACTCATCGAACCGTTGCTGCCTCCGGCGAAACCAAGGCGAAGCCGTTATCCAGGGCGCAAGCCGCTCGATGATCGTGCGCTACTCTCGGGCATCCTGTGCATCCTGCTGACGGGCGTGCGCTGGAACCTGCTGCCTCGTGAGATGGACTGCGGCAGCGGCATGAGTAGCTGGCGCCGTCGGCGCGACTGGCAAGCCGCCGGCGCCTGGGATCGGCTGCGCGAGGTCCTGCTCGCAAAGCTACGCGAGGCCGACCGGATGGACTGGTCCCGTGTCGTTGTCGATTCCTCCTTGTGGCGGAAGGCCGCCGGAGTCGAACCGACCAGGGAGTGTCTGACACCCCCTACTGGGTTTGAAGCCCAGCCGCACCACCGGATGCGAATGCCTTCCTTCGGTAAACTGACCACGCACCACGCGACGTCTAAAACCCATCGAGCAGGCGACTGTCGATACGCAACAGATGAACATCGCGGTGGAAGCGAGTATATCCAACGCGATCAAAGAACTCCAGAATCTGGATTGACCGCTTGCGGCCAAGCCCCGTTGCGTCGCGAAACGCTGCGGCATTCACCTTGCCTTCATGCAATCGGGCAATTTCGCCCACGATGTTTGCCATCTCGCGCACAACACCATGGTGATAAAACAGATCGCGCACGACCTGGTGCACGTCGCCTTGTCGCGCGAGTTTTCGCATCAACTGCCTGATCCGTTCCTCGGATTCGCTCAACTGGCTCGCAAGATCTCGAACCCATGGTGGATCGAAGCGTCCTTTCTCAACCAGTGGCAAAAGAAGAACCGCGAGCGCCTGTTCAGATTCATCGAGCGTCACCGCGTGGTCCGGCAAATGCAGCCAGGGGCCGCTTCGGACGATCGCATGGTCCGTCAGCATCGTCTCGATCAACGCGCGCCACAATGAATCGTGCCATAGCGGCGCTGCGATTCGTCGCAGACGTGCCGCGTCTGGCCCCTGCTCGTCGGGCGAGCGCGCATGAAAACGCCTCAAGGCGTCGAGGGTCCGCTGCTGCATGTCTTCGATATGCCGACGCAAGACGATGAACGCATCGTCGGCCGTCTTGCCGTGAAGCGGTATTTCGATTGCGTCGTCAGGCAATTGCAGCGCGTGTAATGGCAGGCCCGTGAGATGCATGAGCGTGGAGCGCTGCATACCGCGTGGCGATTGCGCGAGCATCGCATCGATGCGCGCTTCGTCAAGCCATGCCGTCAGCGCATCGAGCCACGCGCGGCGCTCCGGCGTACGACGTTTGCGCCCGGGGCCAAACGGATCGAGCACGCGACCGCCGCCCACGGTACGCGTCGCCTGCGCGTTGCGCACGACGAAGCGATCGCCCGACAGCGCGACGAGTGGCCTGTCGAACACAAGTTGTACGCGTGCGCGGCTGCCCGCAACCAGATCGTCGCCATCGAGTAGCGCGACGTGCGCAACCTGATGCGTCGTGCCCAGGTGAACGTGCAACGGCGCCCAATGCTGCAACGTGATGCCTGCCCCCGGTAGCAAGGTCAGTTCGACGTCGAGCCGTTCCGATGTTGCGGCAAGACGCGCATCGACAATCCAGTCGCCGCGGGAAATGGCGTCCTTGTCGATGCCGGCGAGATTCAGCGCACATCGCTGACCCGCATGCCCGAGATCCGTCGCGCGGTTCTGCGCATGGATGCTGCGCACGCGCACTGGCACGCCCGCAGGCGCGAGCAGCATGGTTTCACCCGTCGCGACCTTGCCTGAGAAAACGGTCCCAGTGACAATCGTGCCCTGCCCGGCCAGCGTAAACACACGGTCGACGGCAAGACGAAACAGACCGTCGTCACGACGCGCACTCCACTGGGTCGCGGTCGAGCGGAGATGGGCATTCAGTGCAGCCACGCCCGGATCGTCCGCCCGCGTCGCGTTGGTTTCGAAGAAGGGTGCATCGGCCAACGGAGTCGGTGCGAGAAACGCCGTGATTTCACTGCGAACTTCCGCCAGTCTCGCGGCATCAACACGATCGATCTTCGTGAGCGCGACCGCGCCGCGCCCGACGCCGAGTAGTTGAAGGATCGCCAGATGCTCGCGCGTTTGTGGCATGACGCCGTCGTCCGCTGCAATCACGAGCAACGCGAAGTCGATACCACAAGCGCCGGCAGTCATGGTGTGGACGAGCTTCTCGTGTCCCGGCACGTCGATCAGACCGAGCACATCGCCATTGTCGAGCGGAGTATAGGCATAGCCAAGTTCGATCGAAATGCCGCGCGCTTTCTCTTCCTTGAGACGGTCAGTATCCACACCCGTCAACGCGCGCACGAGCGTCGTCTTGCCATGATCGATATGACCTGCGGTGCCCACGATCACGCGCGCAACTCCGCACATTGGGCGATGAAGCGCGCTTCATCCCCGGCTTCGAGACAACGCAGATCGAGCCGGAGCGCGTCGTCCGCAATACGGCCGATGACTGGCCTGGGCAGTGCGCGCAGGCTCTTTTCCAGTTTTAGCAGCGCACTGCCGCTGCGCTTGCCGGACACACTGCGCACAACAAGGCCATACCCCGGCAACTGGTCGACCGGCAGCGCGCCGCTACCGATCTGGCTGAACACCGGCTCGATGGATACGCTATACCGTTCGCCCAGTGCCTGTTGCAGGGCCGGCATCACACGCTCGGCGGCGGCACGTATTTCGGTTGCGGGGCGTGTGAGCAAACGCAGCGTCGTCAGACGTTCACGCAGAAATTCCGGCGCCTGATAAAGGCGCAGCACGGGCTCTAGCGCCGCAAGCGTCAGCTTGCCGACGCGCAATGCGCGCTTGAGGGGATGCTTCCTGATCCGTGCAATCAGGTCTTTGCGCCCGGCGATGATCCCCGCCTGCGGTCCGCCTAGCAGCTTGTCGCCGCTAAACGTGACAAGGTCGGCGCCAGCGGCGATCGTCTCGCGTACGGTTGGCTCGCGAGGCAGCCCCCATTGCGCGAGATCGACAAGCGTGCCGCTGCCTAGATCGACTGCGACCGGCAGGCCATGCGCCCGCGCGAGCGGCGCGAGCGCATCGAGTTCGACCGCTTTGGTGAAGCCATTGATTGCGTAGTTGCTGCAATGCACTTTCATGAGCATCGCCGTGCGCGCGCCGATCGCTTCCTCGTAATCCTTCAGATGCGTGCGATTGGTCGTGCCGACTTCGCGCAGCCGCGCACCGGCACGGCTCATGATGTCGGGGATCCGGAACGCGCCGCCGATCTCCACCAGTTCGCCTCGGGATACGATGACTTCTTTCCTTGAAGCCAATGCAGCGAGCGTGAGCAGTACCGCGGCTGCGTTGTTGTTCACGATGGTGGCAGCTTCGGCGCCCGTGAGCTCGCAGATCAGGTCGTCGATGAGATCGTCGCGATCGCCGCGGCTCCCTGCTTCCAGATCGAATTCGAGGTTGACGGGGTGCGTCATTGCGTCGACGACGGCGCGCACGGCGGCGTCAGGCAACAATGCGCGACCGAGGTTCGTGTGCAGCACGGTGCCGGTCAGATTGAACACGGCACGCACGTGGCTTTGCGCGCGTTGGGCGAGCATGCGGGCGACGTCGCTGGCGATATCCGCCTCGTCGAGCGAAGCGGCGCTCGCGCGCACCGGTTCCGACTGGATCTGTTTGCGGCGCTCGTCCAGCGTCGCGCGAACGGCGGCCAGCACCTGGGTACGGCCGTATGCGTCGATGGACGGTTGCATGAGCGCCGACGACATCAAGCGCTCGACTGAAGGCACGCGCGCCAGTAGCGCGTTCAGTCCGATACCCGACACTTCGCTCACTCGCAGTTCTCCGCTTAAGCCCCGGACGGCAGTTCCGGCCATAGTAGCGGATTCGGCGCGCTGCGTTGATAACCGGCGTCGTTCATGAGCAGATCGAGCGTCAGACTGGCGAGATCGTCGGCGAGCGGTTCGATGTCGTAGTCCTTTTCCTGGTAGCCGATCTTTCGATACGTGCGGCATTCGTCGCACGATTCGGCCTTAAGCGCGCCGTTACCGCCTTCGATTCCGTGATACGCAATGCCTTTGGTGGAATCGCAGTTGGAGCATTTGGCACGAACCATGTGCCATTCGTTGGCGCACAGACCGCATTGCAGATACCGGTAGCCCTGATACTGCCCGCCGACCCGCACGATGCTTGCCACGGGCAGCGACCCGCAGACCGGACAGACGCCCGGCGTGTCGATATAAGGGATGTCGCGCTCATCGATACGACTGGCGAGGTCGGTCCATACGACCTGGAGCGCCGCCATGATGAACGGCGCGGCTGCGGGTTCGATTTCGTTATACCGATACGAGAGGATGGCGTCGGCCTGTGCATCGAGGTCGGGTTTTGATTTTGCGCGAAGCGTGTCGATGACTTTGGCCAGTGGCGGGGTCATGGCGCCGGCGGATTCGATGCTGTCCAGCAGAGCGTAGAGGAGGGTGTGCCATTCGTGGTCGGCCGGCTGCGCCGGGATCAAGGGCATTGAGTGTTCCTGCGCCTGCTTGATCTTTTCTTCCGACGGCATCGGGGATGTGGTCTTTTCTATCAGCTTTTGCTGCGCGTCTGCCAGTGATGCCATCAGAACGATGTAGCCGGCGATTGGGTTTGCGTCAGCGAGTTTGCGCAGGCGCGCCGCTCTCACCGCAAAGGTTGTTGCCCGTTCGGGCAGGCGATTGCGGGGAATGGCTGTCTGGTCCAGGGAGGTTATTTCGTCCGGGGACAGGATTCGGTCGGGCATACGGTTTTCTCTTTTTTCCTGGTTCTTTTCGTTATTTCTGGATTTGCTTTTTAGTCTTTCCTTGTATTCGTGCCGAAGCTGGGTTTTTGCTTTGGCCTTTCCTTGCTTTGCTTTTGGTCTATTAGCGTCGCCCCTGTGCGGGGCGGCACCTACTTTTCTTTGTCCTTGCCAAAGAAAAGTAGGCAAAAGAAAGGCGCTTCGACAACTCACTTCTTCCAGGTGTGTCATTCCCGGGGAATGGCAACCCATGAAGTGTCGCCCCGCGCTTCACACGCTATAGGTCCCCGCGCGATTGCGTCCCTCGCACAGCACAGTCAATGACAAAGCACTCATCCACCCAGCTCCGCTTCGCGTCGCCGCCGGGCATAACACCCCCATCGGTCGGTCCGACCCAACCGCGACGCACACAGTGCGAAGCGGCGTGGATGACTGCCTTGTCACGAACGCAGAATGCGCGCGGGATGCAATCGCGCGGGGACCAATGTTGTATAACAGATGATGGCGACACTTCATGGGTTGCCATTCCCCGGGAATGACACACCTGGAAGAAGTGAGTTGTCGAAGCGCCTTTCTTTTGCCTACTTTTCTTTGGCAAGGACAAAGAAAAGTAGGTGCCGCCCCGCACAGGGGCAACGCTAATAGACCAAAAGCAAAGCAAGGAAAGGCCAAAGCAAAATCCAGAAAAAACAAAAAACCCTATTTAACACTCTCCCGAAACCACCGCGGATGATGCTTCCGCGCCCACCCATATGTAACAGTCCCCCGCACCATAGCGCCGATGGAACCCTTAACCCAAAGCGCAGCATAAATATGAACAACAACCCCACAGATAAGCACAAACGCGGCAAGAGCATGCACAACAACCGCGAAGCGGATCACCTCAACTGAAAAGTAAAACGAAAAATACCGCCTCCAGATAACAATTCCGCTGCATAGCAGCAAAACCAGACACGCCACCATGACGAAAAACAAAAGCTTCTGCCCAGCGTTATAACGCCCGATCTCGGGCAAGCGATCCTCGCGGTTAGCAAGCACATCGTCGATCTGCCTGAGCCACTGCATGTCGTTCTGGTCAAGATAGTTGTGATGCCAGAACCTCAACGCAAGAATGAGAAACGACACAAACATCACAACACCCACAAACGGATGCAGAATCCGCGTCCATTGCCCGCCGCCGAAGAGCGCCGACATCCAGAACATCGAAGGATGAAACATCGCCAGCCCGGAAAGCGCAAGCAATACAAACGTGATCGCGGTAATCCAGTGATTCGTCCGCTCGTTCGCCGTGTAACGTACGATCAATCCCGGTTCATCGTGTCTCATCAGTGTGCTCCCTGATCCGGCGTGCTTCGTCCTGAGCGGCCAGTTCGTCCTCTTCGCTCACCTCGTTCGGACCCACACGTGTGTAATGGAAGAACCCGGCCAGCGCGGTCAACGCAATGCCCGCCACGGCCAGCGGCTTCGCCAACCCCTTCCAGAACCGCACCATCGGACTGATCCTCGGATCGTCAGGCAAGCCGTGATAGAGCGACGGCCTGTCGGCGTGATGCAGCACATACATCACATGGGTGCCGCCAACCCCCTCCGGATCGTAGAGCCCCGCATGCTCGAACCCACGCTCCTTCAGGTCGACAATCCGCTCGGCCGCGTGCTGCTTCATGTCTTCCTTCGTACCGAACACGATCGCGCCAGTCGGACAGGTCTTCACGCACGCCGGCTCCTGCCCCACAGCCACGCGGTCCGAACACAACGTGCACTTGTAGACGCGATGGTCCTTCTTCGAGAGACGCGGTATGTTGAACGGGCAACCGGTTATGCAATAGCCGCAACCGATGCAGTTCTCCTCATGGAAATCGACGATCCCATTGGTGTACTGCACAATCGCACCCGGCGAAGGACACGCCTTCAGACAACCCGGATCCTCGCAGTGCATGCAGCCGTCCTTGCGGATCAGCCATTCAAGATTGCCCGCCGGGTTCTCGTATTCGGTGAACCGCATGACGGTCCACGAATGCTCGGTCAGGTCGCGCGGGTTGTCATAGACGCCAATGTTGTCGCCCACCTCGTCACGCAGGTCGTTCCACTCCATGCACGCTGTCTGACACGCCTTGCAGCCGATGCACTTCGTCACATCGATCAGCTTGGCTACTGTGCCGGTCACGGGTTCGCGCGCCGACGGCGAAGGCACCGTGGTCGCGGACTGGCGTTTGATATCGAGTGATTGCAGTGCCATGTCGCGCCCCCTAAGCCTTCTCGACCTTCACCAGGAACGACTTGAATTCAGGTGTCTGTGAATTCCCGTCGCCCACCACGGGCGTCAGCGTGTTGGCAAGATATCCGGGTTTCGTCAGCCCCTTGAAACCCCAATGCAACGGAATACCGACGGTCTGCACTTTCTTGCCGTCGATCATCAACGGCTTGATGCGCTTCGTCACGACGGCAACCGCCACGATATGCCCGCGGTTCGACGACACCTTCACACGATCGCCCGCCACCACGCCCACTTCTTTAGCGAGGTCCTCGCCAATCTCGACGAACTGCTGCGGCTGCACAATCGAGTTCAGGCGCGCATGCTTGGTCCAGAAGTGAAAATGCTCGGTCAGACGATACGTGGTTGCCGTGTGCGGGAATTCAGGTGCCTTGCCGAACGCGGCGCGATCGTCAGGGAACACGCGCGCGGCAGGATTGCTCGTCGCCTGTTGATTCTGCGGATGCAGCGGGTTGTAGCCGAGCGGATTCTCGAACGGCTCGTAATGCTCAGGAAACGGTCCCTCGTTCATGCCGTCGCGGGCGAAGAACCGCGCCACGCCCTCCGGATTCATGATGAACGGCCCCATGCCGTTTTCGGGCGGCTCGTCGGCCTTGAAGTCAGGAATGTCCGCACCGGTCCACGCCTTGCCGTTCCAGCCGACCAGCTTGCGCGTCGGATCGAATGGCTTGCCGTTGAGATCACACGAAGCGCGGTTGTACAGGATGCGCCGGTTAGCCGGCCACGCCCACGCCCAGTTCAACGTCTGACCAATGCCAGTCGGGTCCGAGTTGTCGCGACGCCCCATCTGGTTGCCCGCCTGCGTCCACGCACCGCAGAAAATCCAGCAGCCGCTCGCGGTCGTGCCGTCGTCTTTCAGTTGCGCAAAGCCGGACAACTGTTCGCCCTTCTTGACGAGCACCTTCGTCGGATCTTTCGGATCGGTCTGGTCGGCCAGCGCGCGACCGTTGTATTCCATCGCGAGTTCTTCCGGCGTCGGGCTCTCCGGATCGGAGTAAGACCACGTCAGATTCAGAATCGGATCGGGATACTTGCCGCCCTGCTCCCTGTAGGCCTTGCGCATGCGCAGGAAAAGCCCGGACATAATCTCCAGATCGCTCCTCGCTTCGCCCGGGCCCGCGGCGCCCTGCCAGTGCCACTGCAACACGCGGCTCGAACTCACGAGCGATCCGCGTTCTTCCGCGAAACACGTGGTGGGCAAACGAAATACCTCCGTCTGTATTTTCGACGCGTCCACATCGTTGTATTCGCCGTGGTTCTTCCAGAACTCGGAACTTTCGGTGGCAAGCGGATCCATGATCACAAGCCACTTCAGTTTTGCGAGCGCCGCCGAGCTCTTCGCCTTGTTCGGCGCAGCAGCAAGCGGATTGAAGCCCTGCAGGATGTAGCCATTCATCTTGCCCTGATTCATCAGCTCGAAGGCCTGCAACAGGTCATACGGCTTGTCGAGCTTTGGCAGATAGTCGAAGGCGAAGTTGTTTTCCGCTGTCGCCGCGTCGCCCCACCACGATTTCATGAAGCTCACGTGGAACGCGCGATAGTTCTTCCAGTAGCTCAACTGGTTCGGCCGCAATTGCTGCGTCGCGCGCTTCGCGATGTATGCGTCGAAGTCCTGTTCGCCTTCATTGGGCAACGTCATGTAGCCTGGCAGCAGGTTCGACATCAGCCCAAGGTCGGTCAAACCCTGGATGTTGGAGTGCCCACGCAGCGCATTCATGCCGCCGCCCGCGATACCGATATTGCCCAGCAGCAGTTGCACCATTGCGCCCGTACGGATCATCTGCGCGCCGACGGAGTGATGTGTCCAGCCGAGCGCATAGAGAATCGTGCCCGCACGGCCGGGAACCGCAGTCGTGGCAAGCATTTCGCAGACCTTCAGGAACTTCTCTTTCGGCGTGCCGCAGGTCTTCTCGACCATCTCCGGCGTATAGCGCGAATAGTGCTGCTTGAGCATGTTGTAGACGCAGCGCGGATCCTGCAGCGTCGGGTCGACCTTCACGAAGCCATCGTCACCACGTTCGTAGTCCCACGTCGACTTGTCCGGGTACCCATGTTTTTCCGCGTTGTAACCGGAATAGATGCCGTCATTGAACGCGAAGTCCTCGCGTACGATGAACGGAAAGTCCGTGTAATTCTTCACGTACTCGTGCTGGATCCTGTCGTTCGTCAGCAGGTAATTGATGATCCCGCCGAGGAATACGATGTCCGTGCCGGTGCGAATCGGTGCGTAATAGTCCGCCACCGAAGCCGTGCGCGTGAAACGCGGATCGACCACGATCAGACGCGCCTTGCGGTGCGCCTTTGCCTCGGTGACCCACTTGAAGCCGCACGGGTGCGCCTCGGCCGCATTGCCGCCCATCACCAGGATGACGTCCGCGTTCTTGATGTCGACCCAATGGTTCGTCATCGCTCCACGGCCAAACGTCGGGGCAAGACCTGCCACCGTCGGACCGTGTCAGACACGCGCCTGGTTGTCGAACGCGAGCATCCCGAGACTGCGCGCCGTCTTGTGGGTCAGATACCCCACTTCGTTGCTGCCTGCCGAAGCCGCCAGCATGCCGGTGGTCAGCCAGCGGTTGACCTTCTTGCCGTCTTCCGTGGCCTCGATGAAGTTCGCGTCGCGATCTTCCTTCATCAGCTTCGCAATGCGGTCGAACGCTTCATCCCACGAAATACGCTGCCACGTGTCGGACCCCGCAGCCCGATACTCCGGATGCGTGAGGCGGCTCGGGCTGTGGATGAAGTCGATCAGACTGGCACCCTTCGGACACAGTGTGCCGCGATTGACGGGGTGATCGGGATCGCCTTCGATATGGATGATGCTGGAGACGGCGTTTTTCGCGCCATCGCCCAGCCCATACATCAGGATGCCGCAACCGACGGAGCAATACGGACACGTATTGCGCGTTTCAGTGGTTCGCGCCAGTTTGTACTGCCGGACTTCAGCGAGGGCGGCGTCCGGGGAGAAACCCATCAGGGCCAGGCTCGATCCGGCCAGCGTGGTCGCTGTCACCTTCAGGAACTGGCGCCGGGACATCTGGAGCATGATCGTCCTCGCCTTGTGTGGGGGTACACAAAAGTATATGTGGTTTGTCGCGCTGTCACAGCCCTGGTAACACGGGACAAGAAAAGAACGCGACTGATTGATGCATCCCGGGCAAGCGCCAGGCAATCGCACTGCGTTGTTATAGTGGCGGGCATAGGGATTGCGGCACTGCACACCGATACGGGAGCCGCGGGCTTGCGGCAGCTGCAACCGGCAACGTTCCTGCGACGAAGGACGACCATGGATACGCTTTCCACCGACAAGCTGCAGACCGTGGCCCGCAAACAGGCATCGTGGGCGGTCGGCGCATTCAAACAGTTCGCGGAAGATCGCTGCGCCGCGATGGCCGCAAGCATCGCGTTCTACGCGGCGTTTTCACTCGCGCCGACGCTCGTCATGGTGATCGCCGTCGCCGGCTGGTTCTTTGGTGCGGACGCGGCGCGCGGCCAGCTCTTTAACCAGGTTCACGGCGTGCTCGGCGACGACGCGGCAGCCGCCGTTCAAACCATCGTTCAAAACGCACATCACAGCGGCAGCGCGGGCGGCATCGCGGCCATCATCTCGTTCGTGCTGCTTGCGGTCGGCGCGTCCGCAACGTTCTCGTCGCTCAACAGCGCGCTCAATATAGTGTGGCCCGCAACGGGGCCGCGTGCGTCCACCGTGATCGCGCTCGTGCGCGTGCGGCTGATTTCGTTCGGGCTCGTGCTGGGCGTCGCGTTTCTGCTGATCGTTTCGCTCGTGCTCGATGCGGCGATCACGTTTATAGGCAACTGGCTGCTCGGCGACTCGCCATACCTCGTGGTCGGCAACCTGCTGCAGCTCGGCGTCGGTCTGCTCGTGCTCGGCGTCGCGTTCGCCGGGCTGCTCAAGTTTCTGCCGGATGCGCCCGTGCAGTGGCGCGACGCGCTGGTCGGCGGACTGGTCGCGGCCATTCTGTTTTCGGCAGGCAAGAAGATGTTCGCGCTCTACCTTGCGCACGCCGGCATGGCCAATACGTTCGGCGCGGCCGGGTCGCTTGCGATCCTGCTGATGTGGCTGTACTTCTCGGCGGCCGTACTGCTGCTCGGCGCGGAATTCTCGGCGGCTCGCGGGCGCCTGCATGATCCGCGCGGTCCGTGGGCGTTCCAGGACGAAACGCCGCCTCCCGGAAGCCGGGCGATGCTGGCTTCGGTGATGGCGAGCTCGACGATGCCTGCTGTCGTGTCGAGCCGCGCGGCGAAGCACGATGCATCCGTGGCGGCGACCGATGCGCGCGTGGCGACGCTGCGCGCCCTGGCCGGAGCGCCGGAAGAGTCGCCAGCGAAGCCCCGACCTTCCGCGTCTGCGGCGGCGCTGCGCGTCGGCCGCTCGATGGCGCGAGCCGAAACGCGCGCCACCCATGCGGCGGCCGGGACGATCGTCCACGCGGAACGCTACATCCGGCGGCATCCGTGGGGATCGATGGCCCTCGCGGCTGCGGCCGCGTTCGCGCTCACCACATTCGCGGGACGACGTGATGGCCCCTGAGACACCAGACACTGAAACCCCGACGAAACCGGCCGGAGTCAGTCCCGGCAAACAACATTAAGCGGAGCCACAAGCCGCCGCGTGGCGACGCGCAATTGACACCGGACCGCCTCCTCCTGGCGAACCCCGAAATCCCCGTCTGTATCGACCCCAAAATTTTCAAATGGTCATACCACGCCAACCATTTAGTCGACTTATTTACATTTGACCAACGATTGAGCCGCTATTTTGAGCAATTACGCGCGATCACTGCTATTGAAACAACAATATTGCGCAGTCAACGATTTAATATTGCCAAATCCGCAATACTGGCTCGCAAGCTTTATTTACAAGGCTTCTGGCCCTGTGTCACTTTTTAGAGACACTCATTTTTTTTCAGTTCTTACGTTCGGACACACTGCGCTATTCTCCAATCCGCAACAACTAAACCAATCATTTGCGTGGAGAAATGATGAAACGATTTGCACTTTCGACCCTCTCGCTGGCACTGCTTGGCACCGCGGGTGTGGCGCACGCTCAAAGCAGCGTAACTCTTTATGGCGTGCTGGACGACTCGATCCAGTACGTTTCGAACGTTGGCGGTCACAGCCTGTGGAACATGGCTGCAGGTAACCTGCAGGGCAATCGCTGGGGCATGAAAGGCTCGGAAGATCTGGGCGGCGGCCTGAAGGCGATTTTCCAGTTGGAAAACGGCTTTAACCCGAACAACGGCGGCCTGGGTCAAGGCGGCAAGATGTTCGGTCGTCAGGCGTACGTCGGTTTGACGGGCGACTCGTGGGGTACGGCTACCATCGGTCGTCAGTACGATCCGGTGGTTGACCTGGTTCAGCCGCTGACGGCTGACAACTACTGGGGCAGCACGTTCACGACCACGGGCGACGTCGACAACAACGACAACAGCTCGCGTACGAACAACGCTGTCAAGTACACGTCGCCGGTCTGGGGTGGTTTCCAGTTCGAAGGCATGTACGCTCTGGGCGGCGTAGCAGGCTCGACGGGTTCGGGTCAGACGTGGTCGGGTGCAGCAACGTACGCAACGGGTCCGTTCGCTGTCGCTGCTGGCTACATCCGCATGGACAACTCGTCGTCGGCTATTGCACGCACGGGCTGGACCGGCACGTCGGACGCTACGTTCGACAGCATCGTGAACTCGGCCTACGCATCGGCCAAGTCGATCGGCATCGCATCGGTTGCGCTGCAATACGTGGCAGGTCCGTTCACGTTCGGCGGCCGTTACAGCAATGCACAGTACAAGCCTGATGCACAATCGGGCTTCGGCACGACGCAGAAGTACGACGTGGGCGCTGGCTTCGTGAACTACCAGCTGACGCCGGCAGCACTGCTCGGCTTCGGCTACACGTACACGCACGGCAAGGGCGACTCGAACGCGACGTACCACCAGATCTCGCTGGGCGGCGACTACAACCTGTCGAAGCGCACGGACGTCTACCTGGTCGGCGCATATCAGCATGCTAACGGCAATCAGCGTAACGATTCCGGCGACCTGCAATCGGCAGTCGGTTCGGTGGCTGACTATGGTTTCAGCTCGACGAGCGACAACCAGACGATCGTCAGCCTGGGCATCCGTCACAAGTTCTAAGCATCGAACCTGTCACGTAGCTCTAGCAGAAGCTGCATAAGAACCAGCCGCAGGCGCAAGCCGGCGGCTGGTTTTTTTACGTCTGCTTTACCCGCAGCCAGCGGCAAAGCCCACGTTACCAATGCAAAAAAGCCGGACCGGGTCCGGCTTTTTTGCATTGCAGCGGCGTTGCAGCGTTGTGTAACTAGCGCTGCTTCCTGTGGGCGTCGGCCTGCGCAAGCGTCTGCGCCGGCCGTACTTCGGTGCGTCCGGCTACCACGTCGGCAGCGTCCTGCTGCGATACCACGGGCGCGCCGCCACGCTGCCGGTGCGGCACGTCACCCGAGTTTTCCCATGCCGGATCGGGAATCGCGCTGAACACCTGACGTAACTGCTCGCCCCACGTACGGTGAATCATCTGATAGTACGCATTGTCCTGATCGACTGAGACGAAGCGTGTGACACGAAGCGCATCCTTCTCGTAGACCAGCAGATCGAGCGGCAGCCCGACCGAAAGGTTCGAGCGGAGCGTCGAATCCATCGAGATCAGCGCGCACTTGGCGGCCTCGTCGAGCGGCGTGGAAGGAATCAGCACGCGGTCGATGATCGGCTTGCCGTACTTCGACTCACCGATCTGGAAGTACGGACAGACGCTCGATGCCTCGATGAAGTTGCCGGCCGAGTAGATCATGAAAAGACGCGGCGCCGAAGCCGCGCCGTTTTCGGCGGACGCGATCTGCCCGCCCAGAATGAACGCGCAATTGAAGTCGACGCCGAATTCCTGCAGCACCTGCGCCTCGCGCATGTACACCTGACGCACCGCATCGCCGACCACGCGCGCCGCCTCGGGCATCGAGGACGCCGTCCAGAGCGTCGGTTTGCCGGCCTCTACGGGCTCGCTGAGCGTCTGCAGAACCGCCTGGGTCAGCGAGAGATTGCCGGCGCCCAGCAGCACCAGCACGCGCTCGCCGGGCTGCTCGAACACGGACATCTTGCGCGCCGTGCTGATGTGATCGACGCCCGCGTTGGTGCGCGTGTCCGAGAGAAACACGAGCCCTTCATCCACGCACATCGCCACGCAGTAAGTCATGATTGCCAACCTGGAAAACGACGGAACGCCGTTATTGTAATGCGCCGGCACACCGCCTCTAACGCGTCTTCCGGTATTACGGCGCGAGAGCGGCCTTTATGAAGGCCGCCGCGCCTCCAGGATGCAGATTTCCCGCATTTCTACTGCGGCGTCTGTGCGCTGACCGTCACCGACACGTTGAGCTTTTCCTCGCGGCCGCCGATCCGTCGTCCGCGTACGGGCGACGCCGCTTCGTAGTCGCGCCCGACAGCAAGCCGGCAGTAGATCTCGCTCGCAAACGCCGCGTGCGTGACATCGACGGACGTCCAGCCCACACCATCGATCCAGACATCGACCCAGGCGTGACTCGCGCCATGCTCGACATCGCCCGGCTCGATATAGCCGCTCACGTAGCGCGCCGGCACCCCGCGCGCGCGGCAGCAGGCGAGCATCAGATGCGCGTGATCCTGACAGACGCCCTTGCCGAGCGCGAGTGCCTCTGCTGCAGTGCTCGTGACCTCGGTGACGCCTGGCTGAAACTGCACCCGCTGCATGATCTGCTCCGACAGCGCGATCAGCGAAGCCGGCGTATTGAGCGAAGGCACCGAAGCCGCGAGTTCGCACACGGCGGCATCGCAATCGGTCAACGGCGTCGAGCACGTGAAGTGCTCGAGCGGAATCGGGCCCACGCCATCGGGCAGCAGGCCATTGACGAGGGGGAACGTGTCCACTTCGCCCGATACACGCACGCGGATCTCGCTATGCGGCTTGTTCAGCACGAGTGTGTGCAGCACGTTGCCGTAGGCGTCGAGCGTGGAATCGAGCTTGCCTGGCGCGTCGAGTGTCCAGCGTCGCACGACCTGGCCGCCGCCGCTCGCGGGCGTCAGGCGCAGTTGCTGGATCGAATAGTGGACCGTTGCTTCGTAACGGTACGAGGTATCGTGTCGAATCGTGAGGTACATAGATCAGGCTCCGTCAGGCAACCGGCAGCATCAGATAGGTGCGTGCCACCAGTCCGCCGAGTTCGAACACGCGGGCAAGGAACTGCGTCAGATACGCGTGCAGTCCCGCCTCGAAAATCTGCCGGATGTCGGAATACACGAGCTCCGCGCGCAGCTTGCCGGCAAAGCGCTCGCATTCGTTCGATCCCGACGTGCGCAGCATCGCGAGATTCGTGCACACGCCTTCGAGCGAGGCGAGCAGCGACCGCGGCATCTGCTGGTTCAGGATCATCAGTTCGACCACGCGCGCGGGCGTCACGACGTCGCGATACACCTTGCGATAGATTTCGAGCGCCGAGACCGAACTCAGGATCGACGTCCAGTAGTAGAAATCTTCAAGCTGTCGCGCCGCGTCGCGCGAATTCGGTTCGACATCAGCGAAGCGCACGTCGAGAATCCGCGCCGTGTTGTCGGCGCGCTCCAGAAACGTGCCCAACTGAGTGAAGAAAAACGCGTCGTCCTGTAGCGCGGTGCCGAGTGTCACCCCGCGCGACAGATGCGAGCGGAACTTGACCCATTCGAAGAGCGTCACCGGATGTGCCATCAATTGTCCGGACGAAGCACGCTCGTTGAACTCGAGCCACGTGTCGTTGATCGTCTCCCACCATTCCGTGGTCAACGTGCCGCGCACGGCGCGGGCGTTCTCGCGCGCCGCCTGCAAACACGAATAAATGCTCGAAGGATTGGTGGAATCGGCCACCATGAAGTGCAGCACATGTTCGCGCGAAGGTTCGTCGTAGCGCTCCGCGAACGCGCCTTCGAGTTCGGAGATACGCAGCACGGAACGTTGCGTACGCGCTTCCTGTTCCGGCGTCTGCGGCAGCAGCAGCGCCTTCAGGTTGATGTCGAGCATGCGGGCGGTGTTCTCCGCGCGCTCCATGTAACGGGCCATCCAGAAGAGATGATCGGCAGTGCGGCTTAGCATGACGGCTTTCCGTTATCGATGAGCGCATGGCCTCGATGCATTGAGGCTTCAGGCCTGCGCTGGTTACCGGGCATTTTCCGTTTCTCACCTGTCACCGGCGCTACACGCTGCCGGTGCGGTCCTCACTGGTTGCAGATGCAACGACCCGCAACCACCCATTTCAGTCGACCATCCACGTATCCTTGGTCCCGCCACCCTGCGACGAATTGACGACGAGCGAGCCTTCCTGCAACGCGACACGCGTCAGGCCACCCGCCACCATCGTCGTCGTCTTGCCGGACAGCACGAACGGCCGCAGATCGATGTGGCGCGGCGCAATGCCGGATTCGACGAACGTCGGACACGCTGAAAGCGCGAGCGTCGGCTGCGCGATATAGCCCGCCGGTCGTGCGATCAGACGCTTGCGGAAGTCCTCGATTTCAGCGGCGGTCGAAGCCGGTCCTACCAGCATTCCGTAGCCGCCCGCGCCGTGCACTTCCTTCACAACGAGTTCGGGCAGATGCGCGAGCGTATAGGCGAGATCGTCCGGCTTGCGACACTGGAACGTGGGGACGTTATTGAGGATCGGCTTTTCGCCGAGGTAAAACTCGATCATCTCCGGGACGTACGGATAGATCGACTTGTCGTCGGCGATACCGGTGCCCATCGCGTTCGCGAGCGCAACGCGGCCGGCACGATACGCCGTGAGCAGACCCGGCACGCCGAGCGCGGAATCGCTGCGAAACGCGAGCGGATCGAGGAAGTCGTCGTCGACGCGGCGGTAGATCACGTCGACGCGTTTCGGCCCCTGCGTCGTGCGCATAAACACGTAGTTGTCGTCGACAAAAAGATCCTTGCCCTCGACCAGCTCGACGCCCATCTGCTGCGCGAGGAACGTATGCTCGAAGTACGCGGAGTTGTACATCCCCGGCGTCAGCACGACGACAACCGGATCGTCGACGCCCTCAGGCGCCACCGAGCGCAGCGTATCGAGCAGCAGGTCGGGATAATGCGCGACCGGCGCGATACGGTTCTGCACGAAAAGCTCCGGGAAAAGCCGCATCATCATCTTGCGGTTTTCCAGCATGTACGAGACGCCGGACGGCACGCGCAGGTTGTCCTCGAGGACGAAGAACTGGCCGTCGTCACCCGCGCGCACCACATCGACGCCGGCAATATGGGCGTAAACGCCAAGCGGCACTTTCACGCCCTGCATTTCCGGCCGGTACTGTGCGTTCGTATACACCTGCGCCGCCGGCACGATACCGGCGCGCACGATGTTGCGGTCGTGATAGACGTCGTGAATGAACAGGTTGAGCGCCTGCACACGCTGGCGCAGGCCGGCTTCGAGGGTCTGCCATTCGCTGCGCGGAATGATGCGCGGAATCAGGTCGAAAGGAATCAGCCGCTCGGTACCGGACAGATCGCCGTTAACCGCGAAAGTGATGCCTACGCGCCGGAACAGCAGGTCTGCTTCGGCACGCTTGCGGGCAATCGCGTCCCCGCCCTGCTGCACGAGCCAGCGCTCGAACCGCGCATAGTGCGGTCGCACGGCTTCGTCGTGATGACGCATCTCGTCATAGCATCGCATGTCACGCCCCGCTCTTTTTGTCGGATAGAAGGCGAATGCGCTGCGCATTCGGTGTTCGACAACCCACTGTTTCAAGCAAGCGCTATGCCATTCGCTTCACGCTGAAATCGGGCGGCGGATGCACCCAAAGTGCGCATCTGGCAGGCATGGACGACGTCCCCATCGTACCGCTGCGTCGACCGGTGCGCTACTGCGGTGCATCCTGACGCGGCGGCATCAATGCCGATTGTGTGACAAAAGCGCGGGACGGACGGTGCGGCGGCAAGCAGACGCGCGGCCGTTCCGGTCGCGCCGACGCAAAAAGCGCAGCGAAAGCGCGCAGAAAACGCAGACGAAAAAAATCCCCATGGGCTCGGCGCCCACGGGGACTCTTTTGCAATGCGTTAGACGACTGGCCATGACCGCCGCCCGAAGGCGCCAGTCACGACGCAATTCGCCTTAGCCTGCTGCTGCGTCTTTCAGCTTCTTCAGCGCGCGGGCCTTGATGCGCACGCTAGCCGGCTTGGCCGGGAACCAGCGCTCTTCACCCGAGAATGGGTCCTTGCCGAAGCGGCGCTTCTTCGCCGGGACAGCCTGAACAACAATCTTCAGAAGACCGGACAGCGTGAATTCGCCAGCGCCCTTCTTGTGCACTGCGCCGAGGATCGTATCTTCGAGCGCAGCCAGAACAGCCTTGGCAGCCTTCGGTTCGACAGCAGCACGTTCTGCGACGTGTGCAGCCAGCGAGGCCTTCGTGAAGGTGTCCTTGATCGGCGACGCTGCGCCGGACGCCTTCACGGCGACCTTCTTAGCTGCTACTTTCTTCGCAGGCACTTTCTTCGCTGCAACCTTTTTGGCCGGTACAGTGGCAGCCTTCTTGGCCACCTTTTTTGCGGAAGTCGGCATGTTTCTCCTACCTGTTGTGGTCAGTGAATGCACTGAAGGGCACGCGGTATGCGCACGCTTCAACGCCGGATTCTACAAGCGCTCCAGCGTTTCGCGCGAATCTTTTGTGCATGACATCGCAGGTTTGTTGCGTGGCGCTGACTCCTCAACACATTTTGACGCCTGTTTTAGCGGCTAAAACGTATTTTGGGGATCACGGCGCGCATGCCTTCGAGAGTCACGTAAACACCAGGCCAAAGCGGAAACCGGCCACTCGATGACAGGCTATTACATGCGCTCTCACGCAAACGGGCACCTGAATCAAGGAGTTTTCGACGATCAGCCAGAAAGCTTCGGCATCAGTTTCGCAAGCGCGGTGAGCGCCGTGTCGATCTGTTCGACGCCGATGCCGCCGTAGCCGAACATCAGGCCGGGTTGCGCCTTCTCGCGCACGTGGAACGGCGCGAGTCCGTAAAGCCCAACCGATACGGAACGTCCTGCCGCCACGACCGCGGCCTCCGAAATCGGTGGCCTGATCCTCGCGGCGAGGTGAATGCCGGCGGTCGGCACGATCGGCTCGAACCACGGCGCAAGCCCGTTTTGCAGATGTGAAAGCAGCATCGCGCGCCGTGCCGCATAGTGTTTATGCATGCGCCGAAGGTGTTTCGCGAAGTCGCCGTTGAGCATGAACGTGGCAAGCGCGGTCTGCGTCAGCGTGCAGCCGTGCCAGTCGCCGACCTGCCGTGCGCGCCGCAACGGGCCCAGCAGCGAGGCTGGCGGCACGACGTAGCCCACGCGCAGTTCGGGGAAAATCGTCTTCGAAAACGTGCCGACGTACGCAACGAGACCTGCGCGGTCGAGGCTTTTGAGCGGCTCCATCGGCCGCCCTTCGAAGCGGTATTCGCAGTCGTAGTCGTCCTCGATGATGACAGCGCCGCGCTGTTGCGCCCATTCGAGCAGTTCGACCCGGCGCTCCAGACTCATTGGCATGCCGAGCGGAAACTGGTGCGAGGGCGTCACATAGACGATGCGCGCGTTCTTCGGCAGGCGGCTCACAACGAGACCCTGTTCATCGACGGGGACCGGCACGACCTTCGCGTCCAGCGCCACGAAACACGCGCGCGCCGGCGGATAGCCGGGGTCTTCGATTGCAACAGTGTCGCCGCGACGCAGCATCACGCGGGCCACGAGATCGAGCGCCTGCTGCGCGCCCTGCGTGATGATGACGTCGTCCCAGTTGCTGACGACCGCGCGGTTGAACGCCAGATAGCGCGACACGGCAAGCCGCAGTTCCTGTTCGCCGGCGGCGTCGTGATAGGTGCCGCGGCCGCGCGACTGCACGCGCAGCGCGTGGTTGATGCAGGTACGCCACACGTCGAAGGGAAACAGCGATTTGTCCGTCACACCGCCGACAAAGTCGAGCGTGACGCGGGCATCCGGCTGCGGCAACGCCAGTGGTCCCGCCAGTTCGTCCCACACTTCGCGAGCCCGCGCCGCCGGTTGCATCTTCGCCGCTTCGGCGGCTTTCGCGTGCGACGATTTTTCGCCAGGCAGGCGCTGCAGGCCGTCGGACACAAACGTGCCGGAACCCGCGCGCGCCGACAGAAACCCTTCAGAAAGCAGACGCTCGAACACGTCGAGCGTCGTCTTGCGCGATACGCCGAGCTGCGTGGCGAGATCCCGCGTGGACGGCAACTGCGTGCCGCCCGTGAGCCGTCCTTCGACGATGCCCGCACGCAGCTGTCGATAGATCTGCCCCGCCAGATCCTGGCGCCCCTGAATCGTGATGTGGATATCCATCCGGCTGGCTACCTGAAATAGGCCTGCGCGCGATTATGCCTCGCGCGCCTGGCGCGCTTCGTAAGCCTTCAGATGGTTATACGCAAGACGCAGCAGCGACACGCGCGCGTCATCATGCTGCGCGGCGCCGCCCCGGCGGATCAGGTCGCCGAGAATGTGATCGGCCTCGATGCGCGAGCGGTTCTCGACGTCGCGCAGCATCGAGGCGGTCAGCGGCGAGCCCGCCGCGAAGAGCGTGTCGCTCACCCGTGCGACGAAATCGTCGCCCAGCGGGTAGCCGTTGTGCGCCGACACCGCGCGCCCTTCGGAAAGCAGGCCTTCAATCAGGCGCTTGCCGTCCGGTGCCGCCAGAATCTCGCCGATGGAAGCGCGAAAGAGGCAGGTGCTGGCCGCGAGCGTCGAGAGGAATACCCACTTCGCCCACATCTGCTGAAGTACCGCATCGCTCAACGCAACGTCGAAACCTGCACCCTGTAGCGTCGCATCGATGGCGCGGGCGCGCTCCGTCGAACCGCCGGCAAGTTCGCCAAATGTGATCGACTGCAGATCGTTCAGATGCACGATTTCGCGCGCGGCGTTGAGCGTCGCGGCGATCACGCACTGGCCGCCGAGCACGCGCGCGGTGCCGAATTGCTCCGTCAGCGTGTCGATGTGCGCCATGCCGTTCAGGAGCGGCAGGATCGCCGTATCGGGTCCGACGAACGGTGCGAATGCCTTCACCGCGTCGTCGAGGCTATACGCCTTGCAGCTGAGCACGATGAGATCGAACGGTTCAGCGGTGTCGCCAGCCTGGATCGTCTTTACATCGCGCAGCGTGAGATCGCCGCGCGGACTGCGGATGACGAGCCCCGCGCGCTTCAGTTCCTCTGCCCGCTGCGCGCGGACCAGAAACGTCACGTCGCGTCCCGCCGCAGCGAGGCGTCCGCCGAAATAGCCGCCCGTCGCACCCGCGCCTACAACCAGAATTCGCATCATGTCTCCTTGAGATCAGTCGTGTGGCGCGTGCGCGCCGTCGGTCTGCCTGCCTTCCTGCCTTTGCATACGGAAAATACAGCAAAGTATCGTGGGATGCAGGGACGCGACGCACACGCTCCACGGCGTTTAAAGCAGCGCTTACAGCGCTTCGAGCGCGAGCGCGATGCCCTGACCGCCACCGATGCACAGCGTGACCATACCGCGCCGCAAACCGTCCCGACGCATCGAATGGATGAGCCGCGTCGCCAGCACCGCGCCGGTCGCGCCGATCGGGTGACCGTGCGCGATCGCGCCGCCTTCCACGTTGATGATGTCGTCAGGCAGGCCGAGTTTTTGTGCGACGGCGATCGGCACGGCGGCGAACGCTTCGTTGATCTCGACGCGTTCGATATCGCCCAGCTTCCAGCCGGCCCGCTCAAGCGCCATCTGCATGGCGGGCACGGGGCCGAGGCCGAACATCCCCGGCTCGACCGCTGCCACGCCGTACGCCACGAGCCGCGCGAACGGTTCGATACCTTGCGCTTCCGCGTAGCCACGTTCCGCGACGATCATCGCAGCCGCGCCGCTGTTCAGGCCGGGCGCGTTGCCCGCAGTGATCGTGCCGTCGGGGCGAAACGCGGGGCGCAGCTTCGCGAGAATCTCGACCGTGGTGTCGCCGCGCGGCTGCTCGTCGCGGGCGAAAAGCACGGGCCCTTTGCGTCCCTTCACTTCAATGGCCGCGAGTTCGGCTTCGAACGCGCCGCGCTCCTGCGCCGCGACAAAGCGTTGCTGCGAGCGCGCGGCCCAGCGGTCCTGCGCATCGCGCGTGATCGAAAGCTGCGTGACGAGGTCTTCGGTATGCCAGCCGGAATGCTCGCTGGAAAACGCATCGACGAGGCCGTCGCGCAGCATGCTGTCGTAAATCTGCGCGTTCCCCATGCGGTAACCATGGCGAGCGCCTTCCATCAGATACGGCGCGCGATCCATGTTCTCCATGCCGCCCGCGACCGCGACGTTCCCCAGTCCCAGCGCGATTTCCTGAGCCGCGGAGACGACCGCCTGCGCGCCCGAGCCGCAGACGCGATTGACGGTCAGCGCGGGCACGGCCACCGGCACGCCGCCGCCGATCGAAGCCTGGCGGGCCGGGTTCATCCGGTTGCCTGCCTGGATCACGTTGCCCATGACCACCGACGACAGCGACGCCGCATCGACGCCGCTGCGCCGCAGCGTCTCGCGGACGGCGGCCGCGCCGAGATCCGTAGCGGGTACATCCTTCAACGAACCGTTGAAAGCGCCAATCGGGGTTCTCACCGGATGGCTGATCACAATTTCACGTGTACTCATGGTCGATTTCCTGGTTGAGGTTGAAACCTGACTTCGGTCGCTGCTCAGCGAGCCGCAGTCGACGGCGCGCCAGCACTCGCGACATCGGCGAATTCCTGCGTATCCCATCCGCCGCCGAGCGAGCGGTACAGCGCGACCGCGGAAAGCGCGTGCTCGCGCTTCGCCTGGTTCAGCGATTCCGAGTCCCGCAGATACGCTTCCTGCGCAGCGAGCACATCGAGGAAGCTCGACGCGCCGCCCTTGTACAGCTCGCTGGAAAGACGCAGCGCCTGGCTGGACGCATCGAGCGCGCCGGAAAGCCGCTGAACCTGCTCCGACGTGCTGACGAGATCGCTACGCGTATCCTCGATTTCCTTCAGCGCTTCGAGCATCGTCTGACGCAGGCCGAGTTGCGATTCGCGCATGCGGCTTTCGCTTTCGTCGATGCCCGCGTTGATCCGGCCGGCGTTGAAAATCGGACTCGTCGCGCTCAGGGCCGCGCTGAACAGGTTGTCGGTGAGCGTCGGCAGCCCGATATACGACGCGGCAAGCAGGCCATCCGAAAGCGACAGCTTGAACTGCGGATAACGCTGTGCCTCCGATACGCCGACTTCCGCCGCGCGCTGCTCGACGCCCGCATACGCGGTGCGCACGTCCGGGCGACGCAGGAGCGCCTCCGAAGGCAGCGTCTGCGGCACGCTCTGCGAAGGCACGGGAATCGCCTGTGCGTTCGCGAGCAGCAGCCCATCGACGCTCTCCGGCGTGCGGCCCGAATACACCGCAATCAGGCTGAGCTGATGCTGGATCGTCGACTGCACGCGCGGGATCTGCGCCTGAAGATCGGACAGCTGGTTCTGTGCACGTGCGACGTCGAGCTGCGTTGACAGACCGTAGTGCAGGCGCTCCTGCGTCAGACGCAACGCGCGGCTGCGGATCTGCTCGTTATCCTTGACGATCTGCATCTGCGACTGCGCCCAGCGCAAATCGATATACGCGGCCGCCGTATTCGCGGCGAGCGCGAGGCGCAGTTCGTTCAGCGCTTCCTTGCGGCCCGACACCTGCGCCTGCGCCGCGAGGAGCGCAAGATGCTCGCCGCCGAACACGTCGGGCGTCCAGCTTGCCGCGAGGCCGATGCCCGCCTGGCGCACGTAACCGAGCGGCGGCGGCGTGTTCTGACGGGCATCGGAAGCGCCCGCGACCGCGTCGAGTTGAGGCAGCAGGTCGGCGTGACGCTGCGTCGCGATCGACTGCGCCTGCTTGACCCGTTCCGCCGCAACCTGCACGTCGAGGTTGCCGTCGAGCACGGACGTCACCAGTTCATGCATGACAGGGTCGCCGAAGCTGTTCCACCACGCGTCCGGGTTCACGGACGCCTGCGGTGCCTCGACGCTCCACGCATCGGGCGCGACGGTCTGCACCGTTTTCAGCAGATCGGCATGGGTTTCGGGCTGCACGGCGCAGGCGGCGAGACTCAGCACGGCGATGCCTGCCAGAGCCTTTGCAATGATCGATTTCATGTCAGGTACCTTAGTGAGCGTCGGGAGGCGGCGCGGTGTTGCCGAACGGGCGCGAGAACAGCACGCTGGCGAGTCCCACCACGAAACACAGTGCTACCGCGAGGAACGCGTCGGAGAAAGTGAGCACGAGCGCTTCGCGCATCAGCAGGCCGTGCAGAACGTCGAGACCGGCACTCACCGCGTTGAGCGCGTCGCCGCCCACAGCGGCCAGATGCGCCGCCTGTTGCTGGAGCACCGCTTCGATCACCGGACGGCCCGCCGTCACGTGTTCGTCGAGACGCTCGTAATGCAGGTTCAGACGGTCGTTGAGCATCGTGCTGGCAACGGCAATGCCAATCGCACCGCCCAGGTTACGCATCAGGTTGAAGAGGCCACTGGCCGATTTGAGCCGCGACGGCGGCAGCGAGCCGAGCGCCATCGTCACAATCGGCGGAATGCAGAACTGCTGGCCGATACCGCGCAGCGCCTGTGGAATCAGCAGTTCGTGCCAGCCCCATTGGTTCGTGAGCGGCACGTACAGATACAGGCCGACGCCGAAACACACCAGCCCGAACACCATCAGCCAGCGCATGTCGATAAAACGTGCGAGCAGCGAATACGCCACCAGCGCGATCAGCTGGAAACATCCGACGGAAAGGAGCGCAAGCCCGATCTGCAACGAGTCGAAACCGCGCACGCGGGCGAGAAATACCGGCGTCAGAAACACGGCGCAGAAGATGCCGATGCCGGTAATGAACGACAGCAGGCTGCCGATACCGAAGTTGCGAACCGCGAGCGCACGCAGATCGACGATCGGCTCTTTTGCCGTGAACGCATGAACGAGGAACAGGAACCCGCAGATACCGCAGATCCACGCGCAGGTCAGGATCACGTGATCACTAAACCAGTTTTTGCGCGGGCCTTCTTCGAGCACGTATTCGAGGCAGCCCAGAAAGCCCGACATCAGCGCGATGCCGAGGTAGTCGCCTTTTTTCAGCAGCGAGAGATCCACGTCGTCGATGTGCACGAATTTCGGCACCAGCACGGTCACGAGAATGCCCGGCACGAGGTTCAGGTAAAACAGCCAGTGCCACGACCACTGCGATGTGATCCAGCCGCCGATCACAGGCCCGATCGTCGGTGCCAGCGAGGCAAGCGCGCCGATCGTCGTGGATGCGACCAGCCGCTGCTTGCCGGGAAACAGCACGAATGCCGTGGTGAAAACCGTCGGAATCATCGCGGCCCCGAGCGCGCCCTGAAGCCCGCGAAACAGGATCATCGAGTTGATGTCCCACGCGAGGCCGCACAGCATGCTCGTGATCGTGAAGCCGAGCGCCGATGCTGCGAAAAGCCAACGCGTGGAAAACACCCGCGTGAGCCAGCCCGACATGGGAATCACGAGGATTTCGGCGATCAGATACGACGTTTGCACCCAGGAGAGTTCGTCCTGGCTGGCCGACAGACCGCCGCCAATGTCCCTGAGCGAGGAAGCGACGATCTGGATATCGAGCGTCGCCATGAAGAACCCGAGGCACATCAGCGCGAACGCGAAAGCTTTCGTACGCATCGGCTGGTCGGCGGGGTTGGCGGGTCGCGCGGTGTGCGCGTGGCGGTGGTTCATGATCGGCTCGCCTCTGGTTTTACGCGTGAGCTGCGAGATGAACCTTGACCGTTGCCGAGAGGCCTGGGCGAAGCACGCCCTGCATCTCCTTCGGCACGTCGAGGCGGATACGCACCGGCACGCGTTGCACGATCTTCGTGAAGTTGCCGGTGGCGTTTTCCGCGGGCAGCACGCTGAATGTCGCACCCGTTGCCGGCGCAAGGCTTTCGACGACGCCGTGGATCTCGCCGTTCGATGCATCCAGTTCGACGTCGACGCTGTCGCCGACGCGCATCTTCTTCAACTGGTCTTCCTTGAAGTTGGCGTCGATCCACAGGCCGCTCGACGGCACGACGGTCAGTAGCGAAATACCGGTATTGGCAAGCAGGCCGACGCGCGCGGTGCGGTTGCCGACGTAGCCGTCGATCGGCGAGCGGATCGTCGTGTATTCGACGTTGAGCGCCGCGACGCGCTGCGCGGCCTGCGCCGTCGCGATGCGCGCTTCTGCATCGCCGATCTGCGCGTCCAGCACCACTAGCTGACGTTGCGCCGCGATAAACGCGGCATTGCTGCGATCGACAGCGGCGTGCGCCTTGAGCAGGTCCGCGTCGGCGCGCTCGACAACCTGGTTCGACACGGCGTCGTCTTTCACGAGTTCGCGGTAACGCGCCTGGTCGGCTGCGCTGCGCGTCAGCTCTGCGCCCGACGCCCGTACTTCGGCGCCCTGCTCGTTGATCGTCGCGAGCTGGAGCGATTTCTTCGCCTGCAACTCGGTGACCGCAGCTTTCGCACTTTCCACTTCGGCATCCGCCTGCGCAAGCCGTGCGTCGTAGTCGCGTGCGTCGAGGCGAATCAGCACCTGGTTCACATGCACGTGTTCGTTGTCTTTCACCATCACGTCCGTCACGAACCCATTCACCTTCGGCGCCATGACGGTGACGTCGCCGCCGATATACGCGTCGTCGGTGGTTTCGACAAAGCGCCCGGCGAAGAACCAGTACGATCCGGCCGCAACCAGCACGACGAGAACCGCAATGACCGCAAGCAGCATCCACGGGATGCGTCGGGCGGGATTGGCACGATCCGCGGCGCTGGCGGGTGCGATAGTCGAAGAAGTAGTGGACATGTTGATATGTGCGTATGCACTTCGTTGCCTGAAAAAAATCGGCGCGGAAAACGTGCGCCGGCCGATGCTGCTGCCCGCTTCACGCGGGCGTCGAATCTAGTCCCGGGTCATCGCAAACAGTTCGCGTCGCAGCGCTTCCGCACGCTCCGGCCCAAACCGCTTTTCGAACTCTTCCTGCGCGGCGTACCAGTGATCGCGCGCTACGAAAAGCCGCGCCTCGCCTGCGTCGGTCAGGCCGATCGACAGTTCGCGCCGCTCCGGTCCGCGCGTTTCGCTGAAGACGAGTCCATCGCGACGCAGCGGCTGGATGGCGCGCACGAGCGTCGTGCGCTGCATCACCATCTGGTCGGCCAGCTCCTTCATCGTCGCGCGGCGGGCGCGCCGGATCCTGCCCATGATGGAAAACTGCGTCGTCGTCAGACCGACCTTCGCGAGATGCCTGTCATAGAGTTGCGAGACGTAGCGCGCCGCCTGGCGAATCGCGAAACAGTCGTCTTCCGTGGGAAATAACGTGGAATCCATTTTCAAGTGCGTATGCACACATTAAGACGCAACAACGGCAGCCTGATACATCGCGCGCGCCGTTATTCCGTGATATCGAACAGTTCCGAGCGCAGCGCTTTCGCGCGCCCCCGGCCAAAGCTGCTTTCGAATTCGTCCTGCGCGGCGCGCCAGGCAATGGCGGCCTCGTCGAAGGTTTTCTCGCCCTTGTCGGTCAGGCTGAACAGAAACGTACGGCCGTCATGCGCGGCCGGCTCGGTGGATATGAGACCGTCGCGCTGCAAAGGCTTCACTGCGCGAACGAGCGTGGTGCGATCCATGACCATCGCGTCCGCCAGATCCATCATGGTCAGGTTCGGCGTGCGCGCGAGCTTGGCAAGAATCGTGAAATGCGCCGCCGACAAACCCACAGCGGACAAATGCCGCTCGTAAATCTGCGTGACGTGCCTTGCCGCCTGCCGCAGGGCAAAACAGTTGCATTCGTCGTAGGAGATTGGCCGGTTCATAAACACGAATATAGCTGTGCATACGCACACTGTCAAATTTTTTCATCGCGTGCTGCCGCGACTGCACGTTACGTGCGTTGCGAGAGCACGCGCCGGTAGGCATCCGGGCTCACCCCGACCCTGCGTGTGAAGGCGCGCGTGAAATGCCGCTGGTCTGCAAAACCCGCTTTCATCGCGACCCCGCCAAGCGAAAGCTGGCCGTCCTGCAAGAGCGTAATCGCCCGACGAACCCGCTGCGTCTGGAGCCACTGGTTCGGCGAGAGTCCCGTGCTCTTTTTGAACGCCCGAACAAAGTCCGTCGGCAAAAGATCGCACGCGTCTGCGAGAACGGCGAGTTCGACCCCTTCGACATGCTTCGCATCCATCAACTCCTTCGCCGCGCGCTCCTGCCACGGAGCAAGCCCACCCCTGCCCTCCGCCTTCATGACGCGCACGCCGCCGTAGTTCAGTACAAGGTGCGTGCGCAGCGCGAGCAGTACATGATCGACGAACAGCTGGTTGGTATCGCGACCGGCGTGCAGCGCCGGGAGCAGGCTTTGCCCGAGGCTGTAGATCACAGGATCGGCAACGAATTCGCCGTCGCGATGCCGCAGGTCGCCCATGGAACGAACGCCGAGTTCTTCCGACAGTTCGACGAGCGCCGCACGCGGGATATAGAAGAACATTGGATGAAACGGCTCGGTCAGATAGGCGACAGGCCGCTGTGTCAGGTCGTAGATATGCGAGGTGCCGGGCGTGATGGGCTTCACCGGAACGGAACGCCCGTCCATCCACAACTCGTGATACTGCACCGCGCGCAGCTGCAGGCCGATCAGGAACGAGTCCTCAGGCGGGATGTCGCCGCTAAAACCGAAGTCCGTGTGGTCACACCACAGTTCGGTGACTTCGAGCCGGTGACGCCCACTCGTGGACGCAGTCAGCGTCGGCGGATTCATGAGACTGAACGCCTTGCCAAGGCGCGCGCCGATGCCATCTTCACAGGGCAGGATCTCTTCACGGTGCACGCCGGCCGGTTGCCGGTGACGCCGCATCACCATCGAGTGCCGGCCGGACCGGCGCATCAATCCAGGCGTTTCCGCCTGGCGGGACAGCGCTTCGACATGCGCGGCCAGATCGTCGCGCAACGCACACGCGTGGGCGTAGTCGTCGAAGCGCGCGCTGGCAAGGTCGTTGAACGCCGCGAGCGTGACGTCCAGCAGATTCAGCGCGGACGCCGTCTTGCCCTCGTCGCGCCAGAGCTTTGCGAGGCTCACCACGATCCTCAATTCGAGTGCCTTCGCGCCCTGCTCGCGTGCGCGGGCAAGCGCGGCTTCGAACGTGGCGCCCGCCTCCTGAGGCTGCCCGGCGATGCGCTGAAACTCGCCCTGAATACGCTGCAGCTCGCTGAAATACCACAGGTCGTGTTTGTTCTCGCAGCGCGCGATCGCGGCCTGAAGCGTCTCGCGCGCCTCGTCGGGCAATCCGGCACGGCCAAGCGCGAGCGCAAGCTGCGCAGCGTGGAAGCTCACATGACAGCCAAAGCCCAGCGCCTGCAGATCGTTGATCGCGTTGCGGAACTGCGCGATCAACGAAGTCGATACGTTCGTCTGCGACGCAAAGTGCAATTCGAGGCAACCGCTGCTCGCGCTCCAGACCGACAGATCGTGTCGCGCGCAGATGCCGCGCAACGCCGCGAGATTCGTCTGCGCTTCCTCGCGCTCGTTCAGGAACAGGTTCAGCGGCACCACCGCTTCCGTCAACACGTAGCACAGCACGAGTTCATGACCCGATTCACGCGCGGCTTCGAGCGCGCTACCCGCGACCGTCTTTGCGTCTTCGAGATGGCCTTGCAGCCACAGCACGCGCGCGTACGTGGCCTGCGCGGCAATGCGGTGATCCACGCGAAAACCGATCGTGCGCCATTGATGCTTGTCGTAGTCATACTGCGACAGCATCTGCTGAAGATACGTGCGGGCGCTCGTCTGGTTGCCATAGAAATGCAGCGATACCCCCACGACGCGCTTAGCCAGCACCAAAAGCGTTTCACTCTGCTGCTGCCCCGCGACTGACATGAAACGTCGCGCGAAATAAAGCGCCCGCCGGCCCTCGCCGCCGAACTGCGCGGAATTCCACAGACCAATCAGCGCACGCGCCTCGAAGTCGCGATTGCCCGCCTTGACCGCGAGCGTCAGGACATCGGACCACGCGACGTGTGTCTCGCCAAGCGGGCCCAGCGTGTGCGAACGGCTGGCCGCAAAGGCGGCGAGCAGACGCATGCCGGCCACTTCGTTCGTGAGACTGAGTTCGTTCATGAGCCCGAGCACCTGGCTCGAACGCTGCCGGCATTCGTTGATCGACGACATGTCGTAAAGACCGGGAATCACGACTGCGGCCAGAGAGATTCCGAGCGAGAGACTGCCGCGGCTCGAGAAACACCAGTCGAGCGCCGAGCGCGCGTTATCGAGCGCGAACTGCACGCTCTCAACCCAGCTCGCAGAATCGAATTCGCTACGCCGCTCCAGCAGCCCGTCAAATACGCCGAGAAAATAGCGCGCGTGCTGCGCAAGGACGAGGTCAGCTTCGCCCGATTCCTCGAGCTTCTGGCAGGCATACACACGCGTTGTTTCGAGCAGGTGGTAATGCTTTTGCGGCGCGTCGGCGCTCGTCAGAATCAGCGACTTCGCAGTCAACCCCGTGACGGCGTCCCTCAGCACGTCGCTGCTCAACGCGCTGTCGCCGGCGACGGCCGTTGCGGCGTCCAGCGAGAAATCGCCGATAAACGCGCCCAGCCTGCGCAGCACCCGTTGCTCGACGCTGCCGAGTAGCTGGTAGCTCCAGTCGAGCGTCGCCTTAAGCGTCTGCTGTCGCAGCGGCGCCGTCCGGAAGCCGCCAGTGAGAATACGAAAACGGTCGTGCAGTTCGGCAGCCAGCACCGCGACGCCGAGCGAAGCGGCGCGCGCCGCCGCCAGTTCGAGCGCAAGTGGAATACCGTCGAGACGCCGGCAGATCGTGCCGACCAGGCTCAGCGTGTTGTCGTCGAGCGACGCACTGAACTGATGGCCGCCCGCACGGGAGAGAAAGAGCTGCACGGCGGGGCTTTCGAGGATCGCGTTGCCATCGTCGTCCGGTTTCGGTACGGCGAGCGTCGGCACGAAATACACGAACTCGTCGGCGACCCGCAACGGCTCGCGGCTCGTCGCGATGACGCGGATGCCGGGGCGCGCGTGGATCAGCGCCTCGCACGCCACAGCCGCATCGCGCACCAGATGCTCGCAGTTGTCGAGCACGATCAGCAGGTTCTGGTCCGACAGCATCGCGGCAATACGCGCAATCGAACAGTCGCCACCTGGCGGCTTCACGCCAAGCGACGACGCCACGACGTCCGTCAGAAAGCGACTGTCGACGAGCGAAGCAAGCGAGATCACGCGCACGACGACACGGCTCGACGCCACCAGCGTGCTGGCCGCTTCGAGCGCCAGCTGGGTTTTGCCAATGCCACCCGGCCCGACGAGCGAAACAAGTGCCGACGTGCCGAGCGCCTCGATGACTTCGGTCACAGCCTGCTCATGCCCGAACAGCGGCGACGGGCGCGACGATGAGTTCCGCTCGAACGCAGCGGGCATGGCAAGGCGACGTCCAGCAGGCGCCGCGGCGGGTTCCGTTGCGTCAGGATCCGGACGTAGCAGACGGTAGCCCCGACCAGGCACCGTATCGATGAGGTCGCGCGACTCGCCCAGCGCCTTGCGCAGCGCGGAAATGTGCACCTGGATGTTGTTCTGCTCGACAACCGTGTTGGGCCACACCGTGCGGAATATCTCGTCGCGGCTCACGACCTGGCCATGGGCCGCCACCAGCAGTTCAAGAATGTCGAACGCACGGCTTCCCAGCACCTGGGATTTACCGTCGACGAGAAGCTCGCGCCGATCAAGCGAAATCTCAACGCGGCCGATTTGCATCATCTCTCGCTCCAGACTCTCGGGGTAGGGATGCAGGTGTGTGCTTCATCGCCCGAACCCTCGATGAGGCTTCACGCGCCGCGCGCAGGCAACCAGCAGCGGCGAAGCGAATCCCCTGACAAAAACGGGGCAGAGCGAAGTACCGGACTGGTGGATGTCCTGAATCTCTTGAGGCTCTCATGAGATCACCTATCTTTTTGTTTGTCCAGCCATGGACCCGCGCAGGCCCGCATCAGCGCTGCGTCTCCCGGCAAGTGTGCCCCTGCTTCACGACGCTGTCGCGACAGCACGGGCGTCGGAGCGCCCCGCGTGAGCGTTGCATGCCTCACATGCGTCCGACCGGTCTTATTCTGCCGGGTCGCCCTCCTTTAACGCACGTTAATTCACAACACTTAACTTGTCGGGTGGTCCGCAAATCACAAAACTGGGAACACGACGGGCCATTTTTCGATGGCCACCTTTCCTCTGTTTTCAGGTTCGCGCCGCGACCGGGAGACGCATCATGCATACCAAGTCCTACACGCAGGACCCGTGGTCGCAAACCCTCAGCCTGCTGGCCAGGCTGTCGTCGGACTCGGCGAGCGCACTCCCGAAGCCCGACTACCGGCGTGACCGCAAGCAGCGTCGGGCGCTGGTGGGCGTGCTCGCATTGCCGGGTGCGGGCGCACGCATCCGTATCGTCGAGCGCCCCGACCCAGTAACCGCGACGATCGCGTGGTATGACCCGACCGTCTGTCACTACGGCGACCAGACGTGGCGGGCTTCGGTCGCGCGGTCTTCAGGTGTCTGCGCGGTCAGCGGGCTTGCGATCCGTCGGGGCGACGCGATCTATCGCCCCGGCAGCGGCAGGCCGTCGCCACGCAACTGCAACGCGATGATCCTCGCGCGCTTCGTCGAGGAACCGGCCGACGCGCTGATGCCGGCCAGGTTGCCGGCTGCGTCGCCGGAGCAGATGAACGAAGCTGCCAGCGCCAAACCGTCTCGCTGCGCCGCATCGGAGCATCATCTTTCAGGGAGAACCCGGACATGACTGCACGCCTCGATTTTTATAAAGCCAACCCGGCCGCGATCAAGGCACTCCTGGCAGCGGAAGAGCGTCTCGTCGGCTCGAAGCTGGAAAAGTCGCTGACGGAACTCGTGCGCCTGCGTGCATCGCAAATCAACGGCTGCGCGTATTGCGTCGACACACACACGGCCGATGCGCGCAAGGCAGGCGAAACCGACCGGCGGCTCGCAGCCGTCGTCGTGTGGCGCGAGACGCCGTTCTTCACGGCACGCGAACGCGCGGCGCTCGAATGGACCGAATCGCTCACGCGGGTTGCGGACACCCATGTGCCGGACGCGAGCTGGGAGCAGGTGAGGCCGTATTTCAGCGACGAGGAAATCGTCGACCTCACGCTGCTCGTTGCGACGATCAACACGTGGAACCGCTTCGCGATCGCGTTTCGCAAGACGCCGGTTTGATGAAGGTGGGCGCGCGAACGTGCGTCCACGAAAAGCTCGACGGTGAAGCGGCACATGCCGTGGTGCAAGCGCGCGCTCAAAGCGCGAGCACGCTCACGCCCACTTCGACGCGATGTGCGCCGCCGCCCAGAATCATGCCGCGCAGCAGCGAAACGTCGCTGTAGTCGCGGCCGGTTGCCAGCGTCACGTGATCCATGTCGGCGAGCACGTCGTTGGTCGGATCGAGATCGATCCAGCCGCTGCCGGGGCAGTAGACGGACACCCACGCGTGCGACGCGTCCGCCCCGATCAGCCGCGGCTGCCCCGGCGGCGGGTCGTTACGCAGGTATCCGCTGACGTAACGCGCGGGCAGGCCCAGTGAGCGCAGACAGCCGATCATCACCTGTGCGAAATCCTGGCATACACCGCGCTTCAATTCGAACGCCCGTTCGGCCGGCGTATCGAACATCGTCGCCGACGGCTTGTATTCGAAGTCGGCGTGGATGCGATGCATCAGGTCGACCGCGCCCGCTGCGACTGGCATGCCCGGCGGAAAACTCCACAGCGCGTATTCGCGCAACGCCGGGCGCAGCACAATATTCGGCGAAGCGAAGCAGAACTCCACCTCCGGCCTGAATGTGCCGCTCGCGGCATAGCGCAGCGCGTCGGCAACCTCGTCCCATGCGGGCGTCGATTGCGGGTCGAGCGACGTCCAGCGCGGCGTCAGCTGCACCGTCGTTTCACTCACGAGTTGCAGGCGCTCATGCGGCGTATCGAGCGCGAAATACAGCACGTCGTTGCCGAACGCATCGATGCGGCTGTGCATGTACGAAGGCGTCGGCTCGATGCGTTCGGTGTGGTTCACCACGCGCTGCCATTCGCAGGCGAGCGGCCGGATGGTCGCCAGATGCTGCGCCGTTTCGACGAACGTCGAATAGCGATACGTTGTGCGATGCGACACCGAGAGGACAGTATGCGCGGCCGTCATGACGACACCCGCAGCGCGAGCGTATTGGCGTGACTGAAATAGCGCGCGCTGATTTCATTGGCCGCGAGCGCGACGAGCGCGTTCAGTTCATTGCATACGTCGATGAGCTCGGTATGGACGCCGTCCGCGTCGGTAACACACAGGCGTTCGAGCGACGGCAGGGAATCCGTTGGGCGCAGCAGGCCAGAAAACGTCGCATGGCGCGAGCTGCCGGCGGCGACCGTGATCTCGTCGAGCTTGCGGGACAGGCGTTCATAGACACCGTACAGCCCGCGCGGATTGGTCGGCTCGACCACCAGCAGGTCGAGGAGCGCAGGCACTTCGAACCGCCCCGGATAGAGCGAGCGGTACGTGAGCGTGCTGTCGAAGAGTTGCAGCAGCAGATCGAAGCCGGCGGGCGTCGCGAGCTGGCGCCCCTCGGCGACGACGCGCAGATACGCGGTCATCGACGAGACGCGCTCGATATGTCGCCCGACGAAGAGTAGCCGCCACGCTTCGTCGCGTGTCATCCGGTCGCCCTGCGCGCCGCTGATCGCGGAGAGCTGCGTCGACAGATGCTCCAGCGCGTTGATCAGCGTGACGCGATCGTAGCGGTCGTGCCGTGGCGCAGTCGCGCCGCCAAAGAGTGAAGCCGATGCGGGCGTCGCCGGTGAAGGCGTCAGCGTCGTCAATGCGTCGCGGAAGCCGTTGCGCGCGGCGACAATCGTGCGCCAATGGTCGCTCGAAAGGCGGCCGCGAATCTCGCCGCTCGCGCGCGCCTGCGAAGCCAGGTTCTGCCCGATGCTGGCCGCGCCCGTGTGTTCGTTGAGGTTCGCCACGAGCGTGCGTTCGAAGGTCTGCGGCGAATGCTGCGCGAGCATGTCGACCTGCGGCACGAGCCCGCTTTGCAGCGCCAGTTCGACGAGCGTCGAGAACATCGCGTCGCTGTCGCTGTTTTCCAGCGAGCCGAGAATCAGACGCAGCAGACGCACGTTGTTTTCGGCGCGCTCGCCGTAGCGTCCAGACCAGAACAGGTTTTCCGCCGCGCGGCTCGATACCGTGCGGTGTTTGCGCGCGAGGTCACCGGGTTTGATCGGCGAAGGCAGCAGCGAAAACGTCGAGAACGGCTGGCTCGACAGCACCCACGTGTCGACGCTGCTGCCGCCGAACTGCATCGATACCGTGCTTTGCCGTTCCGCCGCGAGACGCGTGAAGCCGCCCGGCATCACATGCCAGCCGCCGTTGAAATCGGCGATCGCGAACACGCGCAGCACCGAAGGCCGGTTGCCAATCGTGCCTTCCTCATAACGCGGCGTGCACGAATACGGCAGCGGCTGCTGGACCGTGAACGCGTCCGGCATCGTTTCGATGCGCTCGCGCCATGCATCGAGGCGCTGCGCGCCGAGCGCCATGCCGGGCGCGCCGTCGCGCTGCGATTCGGGCCACGTCGGCACGAGGAACGCCGAATCCTGCTGGGCGAACGCGTTCGCGCGCGCGGCGTCTTCGCCACACCACCATGTCGGCACGTCGGGCAGCACGAGTTCCTCGCCGAGCAGCGCTTCGGCGATGCCCGCCATGAAGCCGTGCAATGCGGGCGATTCTGCGAAACCCGCGCCCGGCACGTTAGATACCACCACGTTGCCCGCACGCATCACCTGCAGCAGGCCGGGCACGCCGATCGTCGAATCGGCGCGCAGTTCGACCGGGTCGCAGAATGCGTCGTCGAGACGGCGCAGCACGACGTGCACGCGCTCCAGCCCTGCAAGCGTCTTCAGATACAGCATGTCGTCGCGCACCGTGAGATCCTTGCCCTCGACAAGCGTCACGCCGAGATAGCGCGCGAGGAACGTGTGCTCGAAGTACGTTTCGCTGTACGGTCCGGGCGTGAGGAGCGCGATATGCGGCGCTTCGTCCTGCGCGCCGCTCATCGTCGCGCGGGCCAGTTGCGCAAGCGTGCCGACGAGTTGCGAGAACGACGGCGCGAGACGGCTCACGCGCATCGCCCGGAACGGATCGGTGAAAAGACCCGATACGATCATCCGGTTTTCGAGCGCGTAGCCGAGGCCGGACGGCGCCTCAGTGCGATGGGCCATCACGGTCCAGCAGCCGTTCGGCGCACGCGCGAGGTCGATGGCGACGGACTGCAGGTACTGGCCACCAGGCGGCACGTAATCCTTCACCGCCCGCAGATACCCCGGATGACCGAACACCAGCGCGGGCGGCAGCAGGCCGCGCTGCAACAGCGTCTGCTGACCGTAGACGTCCGCCACGATCGCGTTCAGCAAATGCGCGCGCTGCATGACGCCGCGCTCGATTTCGGCCCATTCGTCTTCCGCGATCAGGAACGGCAGCAGGTCCAGCGACCACGGACGCGATTCGCCGTTGTCGGCGTACACGTTGTAGCTGATGTCGTTGTCGCGGATCTGCTGGGCGACCGAAGCGGCATCCTGATCGAGGTCCGCGACGCCGTCCTCGCCCAGCAGCTCGAAAAACCCGCGCCACGGTTCGCGCAGCGCTCCCGACGCGTCGCGCATCTCGTCCCAGTGTCCGTCGCGCACGGGCAACGCACGCAGGAGCGCGAGCGCGTCGGCGAGACCCGCGTTCGGCTCGAAGGGAAAAGTCGATTGAAAAGCCAAGATCGTGTCGCGTGTTGTTTTTCAGGTCACCAGTAGCGTAGATCCAGCGTGAAGGGAAATTCCAGGCTGCGCTGCGGCGCTTCGACCGAAAGCGGCCCTGGCGTGTGGCCGATCGTAAAGAAGCGCGCGCGCCGCCGGCTCTCGGCTTCGTACGCGTTCACCGGGAACGTCTGGTAATTGCGTCCACCCGGATGAGCGACATGATACTGGCAACCGCCAATCGAGCGCCCCGTCCACGTATCGACGATGTCGAACGTGAGCGGCGCATCGACGCCGATCGTCGGATGCAGCGCCGACGGCTGCGACCACGCGCGATAACGCACGCCGGCCACCTGTTCGCTGACGCGGCCGGTCGGCTGCATCGGCAAAGGCACGCCGTTCACGGTAATGACGTGACGATTTTCGTTGAGCCCGAGCGCGCGCACCTCGATCCGTTCCACCGACGAATCGACGTAACGCACGGTGCCGCCAGGCGACCCTTCTTCGCCCATCACGTGCCACGGCTCCAGCGCGCTGCGAATCGTCAGGGAAATGCCGCTCGTCGTGATTTCGCCCACCAGCGGAAAGCGGAACTCGAAATGCGGCGCGAACCACGTCGTATCGAAGGCGAAGCCAGCCGCATTGAGATCGGCGATCACGTCGTCGAAATCCATCTGCACGAAGGTGCCGAGCAGAAAACGGTCGTGCAGTTCGGTGCCCCAGCGCGTCAGGCGTGTCGTGTACGGCTTGTCCCAGAAGCGCGCGACGAGCGAGCGCAACAGCAGTTGCTGCACGAGGCTCATGCGCGCGTGCGGCGGCATTTCGAAGCCGCGCAGCTCCAGCAGGCCGAGGCGCCCTGTCGGGCCATCGGGCGAATACAGCTTGTCGATGCAGAACTCGGCGCGGTGCGTGTTGCCGGTCACGTCGATCAGGATGTTGCGCAGCGCACGGTCGACGAGCCACGAAGGCAATTGCCAGCCGTCACGCCCGCCGAGCCGGTCGATCTGGCGTTGCAGCTCCAGAAACGCGAGTTCCAGCTCGTACACCTGGTCGTTGCGTGCTTCGTCGACGCGCGGCGCCTGGCTTGTCGGCCCGATAAAGAGGCCCGAAAACAGGTACGAGAGCGACGGATGGTTGTGCCAGTACGCGATCAGGCTCGCGAGCAGGTCGGGGCGACGCAGGAACGGGCTGTCAGCGGGCGTCGCGCCGCCCAGCACGAAATGATTGCCACCGCCGGTGCCCGTATGACGGCCGTCGAGCATGAATTTCTCGGTCGACAGCCACGTTTCGTGCGCGGACTGATACAGGTATTCGGTGTGATCGACCAGCTGATCCCAGTTCGACGCCGGATGGATGTTTACTTCGATCACGCCCGGATCGGGTGTCACCTGCAGCATCTTCAGACGTGCGTCGCGCGGCGGCGGATAGCCTTCGATGATCACCTTCATCTGCAGCTCGTCCGCCGTGGCCTCGACTGCGGCGAGCAGGTCCAGATAGTCGTCGAGCGCCGTAAGCGGCGGCATGAAAACGTGCAGCAGCTTTTTGCCGCTGCCGAACTTTTCCGCTTCCACTTTCGGCCCGGCTGCGCGCGCCGGATCACGCGCCTCGACGCACAGTGCCGTGCGCGCAATCCAGCTCGCGGATTCTCCACGCTCCGGCATGCGCTCCGCGTCGCGGGCCCAGGCGGCCGAGTCGCCGTCGCCCTGAGCCGCGGGCCCGCTACCCTGCGAAACGCCGCTATCCGCGCCGAACGCGGCGGCCACGGCCGGTGTGACTGGCCTGAACGTCGCGCTCGCGTCGTACTGCATCCGCAACTGCGCCGCCGGGCGCAGCGGCGCGGGCGGCGCAAACGGATCGTGCGTGTGTTGCCACGGGTAATCGGTCGACGAAACCCACGGCAGCGATTCCAGCGGCAGGCGATAGCCCATCGGCGAATCCCCGGGGATCAGATACATGCGCTGGTCGCGGAAGAACCACGGACCGCTTACCCACTTCGGTCCGTTCATCGGCGTGTGGCTCGTGCGTGCGAGCGGCATGACATAGCCGGTCACACTCGACAACCCCTCGTCGAACACACGACGTAGACGTACACGTTCAAGTTCGTCGTCGAGTTTCGATTCGAACGGATCGACGTTGACAGGCAGACGGCGCTCTCGCCACAGGTAATACCAGGTGTCTTCGTACCCCGGCTGGATCGTCTTCGTGTCGATCGAGAGCTTGCCGGCAAGATGATGGATGAAACGCTGCGCGTCTTCCGCGGTGTAGCGACCCGGGTCGCGCTCATCCGCGAAGAGCGACGGATCGTGCCAGCACGGCTCGCCGTCCGCCCGCCAGTAGAGCGACATCGCCCAGCGCGGCAACTGTTCGCCCGGATACCACTTGCCCTGCCCGATATGCAGAAAGCCGTTTGCGCCGTAACGCGTGCGCAGTTTGTCCATCAGCGCGACCGCGTAACTGCGCTTGGTCGGGCCGAGCGCGTCGGTGTTCCATTCGGCGGCGTCGAGATCGCGCACGGCGACGAAGGTCGGCTCGCCACCCATCGTCAGACGCACGTCCATGTCGGCGAGCTGGCGGTCGACCTGCGCGCCCATTTCCAGCACGTCGGACCACACTTCTTCCGTATAGGGTTTTGTGACGCGGGGTGTTTCCAGCACGCGCTGGATCGACATCGTGTGCTCGAACTCGACTTCCGATTTGTCGACCGCGCCCGAGATCGGCGCGGCGCTTCCCGGCTCTGGCGTACATGCCACCGGAATATGGCCTTCGCCCGCGAACAGCCCGGAGGTCGGATCGAGCCCGATCCAGCCGGCCCCCGGCAGGAAGACTTCGCACCACGCGTGCAGGTCGGTGAAGTCGACTTCCGTGCCGCTCGGCCCTTCGAGTGCTTTCGTATCCGGCGCGAGCTGCAGCAGGTAACCGGACACGAAGCGCGCGGCGAGCCCCAGTTGGCGCAGCGTCTCCACCAGCAGCCAGCCGGAATCGCGACACGAGCCCGACGCGTTGACGAGCGTTTCTTCCGGCGTCTGGACACCCGGCTCCATGCGGATCAGATAGCGGATGTCGCGCTGCAGACGCTGGTTCAGCTCGACAAGGAAATCTGCCGTCACGCGCGGCGTGCGGTCGATGCTCGCAACGAATTCCGCGAAACGCGGCGTCGGCGCGCGCTTGACGCGATACGGCGCCAGTTCGAGCGCGAGGCCCGGTTCGTATTCGAAGGGAAACTTCTCAGCGGAAGGTTCGAGGAAGAAATCGAACGGGTTATAGACGGCCATTTCCGCGACGAGATCGACCGTGATCTTGAACTCGCGCGTTTTCTCTGGAAATACCAGCCGGGCCTGATAGTTGGCGAACGCGTCCTGCTGCCAGTTCGTGAAATGCTCTTCTGGCTCGACGCGCATTGAATACGACAGGATGGGCGTCCGGCAGTGCGGCGCCGGCCGCAGGCGCACGACCTGCGGCGAAAGCGCGACCGGACGGTCGTAACGGTAATGTGTGACATGGGTCAACGCGACACGTATAGACACACCGGACTCCTGCGCAAAGGATGGCAGCCGCAAAAAGCAAGCTTCATGCCGTTTGTAGTGAGACCTTCCCGTCGCGCCGATCAAGGCGGGACGGCTGATCCGGACGGTTCCGGACAATACGACCGGTGCAATTCCGCTTTACGCACCAAAGCGGCGCAGCGCTCATGCCCCATCATGCACATAATGCGTGAGAAAGAAATGTTCGGCGACACAAGCGGCACGGAGATTGCGTCGAGTGACGCTTCCCGGCGTAACGGCAATCCGCTTCCGTCTTCCACTATTTAGCTGTTGAGATATGAAAACCTTCCATTGCAACCGGTGCTCACAGTTCGTCTTCTTTGAGAACGTGCTGTGTGAACGCTGCAGCGCGTTGCTCGGTTACGTGCCCGGGCTCTCCGAAATCAGCGCTTTCGAGGACGCAGGCGAAGGCGAGTGGCGCAGCCTGCATCCGCGCGCCGAAGGCGCCTTATACCGCCAGTGTCACAACTTCGCAGTCGAGAAAGTCTGCAACTGGATGATTCCGGCCGATTCGCCCGACACGCTGTGTGCCGCCTGCCAGCTGACCCGCACGATTCCCAACCTGAGCGCGCCGGACAACAGGCTGTACTGGTTCCGGCTTGAGACCGCCAAGAGACGGCTGCTGTATACGCTGGCGTCGCTCGGACTTGCGGTCCAGTCGCGGCAAGACGATCCCGAACACGGTCTCGCGTTCGAGTTCCTCGAAGACGGCGGCGACGGCGCGCAGGTCATGACGGGGCACGACAACGGGCTCATCACGCTGAATATCGCCGAAGCCGACGACGCCCATCGCGAACGCGTGCGCAGCGCCATGGGCGAGCCGTACCGGACGCTGCTCGGGCATTTCCGGCACGAAAGCGGACATTACTTCTTCGACCGTCTGATCGAAGGCACGCGCTGGGTCGAACCGTATCGCGCGCTGTTCGGCGACGAGCGCGCCGATTACGGCGAAGCGCTCGACGCGTACTATCAGAACGGGCCGCCCGCAGACTGGGGCAGCGCGTATATCAGCGCATACGCCACGATGCATCCGTGGGAGGACTGGTCCGAGACGTGGGCGCACTATCTGCTGATCGTCGATGCGCTGGACACGGCCGCGTCTTACGGCCTCGCGCTCCTGCCCGACAGCCCCGACGAGCCCACGCTCACCGACGCCACGCCCGTCGAGGACGCGAGCTTCGATAACCTGATGAAGCGCTGGTTTCCGCTGACGAATGTGCTGAACAGCCTGAACCGCAGCGTGGGCGTGGCGGACGGCTATCCGTTTACGCTCGCGACGCCCGTCATCGACAAACTGCGCTTCGTGCATCGTGTGATCGCATCGCCCGTGATCAGGGATGCTGCGCGCGGCGAACCAGCAACTGCTTCAGACACGCCGGCAGACACCGCTCAGGACGCGCCTTAAGCGATCCACGTAGACGAAAAAGGCCGCGACAGTCGGACTGTCGCGGCCTCTTCCTGTGTGACCTGCGCGAAGGCGAATGCGCGCGTTTACTTCTTCTGCTGCATCAACGTCCGGAGTTCCTCGACGTTTTCCTCAACGCGCTTCTGGATGACCGCATACGACTCGGCCTGCGACTGATACGCGGCCTGCGCGAGCTGCTGCATGTTCGCGAGCGCCTTATGGAGCGTCTGCTGCACAAGCTCAGCCGCCTGCGGCGAAGCAGCGCCGCCCGTGGAAGCCAGCGCCTGCAGTTCGGTCAGCGTGGTACGCAGCATTTCGCCCTGCTTCTGCGCAAGCGACTGCATGCCCTGAAACGCTGTCTGGTTGGCCGTGACGAGTGCCTCGACATCCTTGCGGCGCGCTTCCATGATGGCGGGCACGTCGAAGCCGGGCAGCTTGAACTGCTCAAGCATTTTGGTGAATTCGCCAAACGGATTGGCGGCGTCGAATTTTTCCATGCTGGATCCCCTCCCGGGACGTGTGAACATACAGCCGGTGCGTGGGCACTCAAGCAACCCGCCCACGCAGGGCGGCCGACCTTTGACATGACATGGCGCGCCACTTCGACACCGCCGGTACCTGCAAGATAACGGGTAACGGGGACATGTCGGGGCCGCGTCCCTGGATCATGCGCTTTCTGTCTGCATTGCGCCAGCGTACGTTCTGCCGCGCACAGGCATGCGGTGTTCCGGCGGCCGGCGATCCGGCGGCTGGCGATCCGGCGGCCGGCGATCCGGCGGCATATCGGCAATTGCGGCCCGATGTTCTATTCTCTGTATCTGGCGTGACGCGCCCGATACTCAGGCGCCGCCATGAGAGGGCCACACAATGAATGCAGCGACAAGTCATGCGACCCGCATGCGGCAGGTTGCCGATCTGCCTTGCCCGAAAGGTCTGCCGTTGATTGGCAATCTGCACCAGCTGGTGCCCGAAAAGCTTCACCTGATCCTGGAGCGCTGGGCCGAAACGTTCGGCACGCCGTACAGGTTCCAGATAGCAGGAACGCCCGTTACTGTCTGGACCGATACCGAGCTTTGCCAGAGCATCATGCGCGAGCGTCCACACCGCTATCGCCGATATTCGACGCTCGAATCGGTGCTGGAAGAAATCGGCTGCAACGGCCTCTTTTCCGCCGAGGGCGCCGCGTGGGAACCGCAACGGCGGCTCATCATGCAGGCCCTGTCGATTCCGCACATCAAGGCGTTCTACCCGACGCTGGCGGCAATCACTGAACGCCTGCGCGTGCGCTGGGCGCGCGCTGCGGAGCACGGCAGCGTGATCGAAATGACGGAAGACCTTAAGCGCTATACGGTGGACGTGACCAGCGCCCTCGCGTTCGGCGAAGACCCGCATACGATCGAAAAAGACCGCGGCGTGATTCAGGAACATCTCGCGCTGATCTTCCCGATGCTGATGACGCGCATCAACGCACCCTTCCCTTACTGGCATTACGTCCGGTTGCCGCGCGACCGGCGCGTCGACCGGGCGCTCGTCGAAGTGCATCGCTATGTGCGCCAGATGATGGAACGCGCGCGCACCCATATGCGCGACGAGCCTTCCGACACACCGCGGAACCTGCTCGAAGCAATGCTGAAAATGCGCGACCAGCCCGATTCCGGCATCACCGACGACCAGGTCGCGGCGAACGTGCTCACGCTTCTGCTCGCGGGAGAAGACACGACCGCCAATTCGATTGCATGGGCGCTCCTCTACCTCGCCGGCGACAAGCCGCTGCAACAGCGCATGGCCGACGAAGCGCGCGCGGTACTCGGCGCGTCGCCCATCTGTCCAGATTACGGCTTGCTGAAGTCGCTCGATCTCTTCGAAGCGGTATGTACCGAAGCCAGCCGCCTGAGGCCCGTGGCCGCGATCAATTCATTCGAGCCACTGGAAGACGTGTGTCTGCAGGACGTAGCGTTACCCGCGGGCAGCAAACTCTTTTTCCTGAACCGGCCGGCCATGCTCGACGCACACAATTTTGCCGAGCCGCTGAAGTTCGATCCGGACCGGTGGCTGCATCAGCGCGATGCCGCGCATGGCGCACATGAAATGCGCGCCTATCTGCAGTTTGGCGCCGGGCCGCGTGTGTGTCCCGGACGGCATCTGGCAGGCGTCGAAATGCGGCTCGTGCTGTCGATGCTAATGGCGAATTTCACGGTCGATCTCGCAGTCGACCCGGACACCATCGAGGAAATCTCCGCCTTTACGATGGTGCCCAGTTCGATGCCAGTGAAACTCGCCGTGCGGCGTTAGTGCTTGCCGCCGGCTCAAGCCCGCGTACGCCGGTTATGCGACGGCCGGAAAATCGACCGTCGTGTCGTTCACGCGGTTCACGAGGTTCGTGAACGTGATCGACGCAACGGCCAGCAGGATTTCGACGACCTGGCGTTCGCTGTAGCCGGCATCGCGCACAGCGTCGAGTTCAGCAGCCGGCACGGTGCCGCGCGTATTCACCAGCGTGCGAACGAAGCGTACCAATGCGTCGCGCTTCGCGTCGCCGGTTGCGTCGCCGGCGCGGACCTGCTTCATCGCTTCCTGCGAAAGGCCCGCGAACTTGCCCATCAGTGTGTGCGCGGCGATACAGTAATCACACCCCGCGACTTCGCTGACAGCGAGCTTGATGGTTTCGACATCGGCCTTTTCGAGGCTGCCGGCCGAGATGACGCCGTCGACACCGAGCATTGCGGCAAGACCTGCGGGGCTGTGCGTGCCGATCGTGGCGTACACGTTCGGTACCTTGCCGACGGCCTTCTTGATGGCAGCGAATACGTCGGCGGCGGCGCCGGTTGCTTCAGCGGGGTTGATGGCGGAAAGACGTGACATGATTGACTCCTTGAATGTTGGGTTTCATCTGCTAGCCATGTCGTATGGCATGGAAGTCAGTTTAGGCAGATGAAGTGAGTTTATTAATGCCCCAACACGTCAAGTTCATGCTCAATCGGCTCACGCCGCTCGCAGGCTGAACTTCACCCGGCATTCCGCCCGAACGCAAAAAAACCGGCGCGGTGTCGCCCCTTTTGAACCTTGCTACTCATGCTTCGATTCGAAAACCTTTGCAAACGCTACGATGAGCACATCCTTTTCCAGGGGCTGAATTTCAGCGCCGGTTCAGGATGCGTCGCACTGGACGATGAAAGTGGCAGCGGCAAGTCGACGCTGCTGGGCATCCTCGCTGGAACGATTCAGGCCGACAGGGGCGAGGTGTGGATCGGTGGTCACTCCCTGCGCGATTTTCCCCGCGAGGCGAAGTCCGCTATCGCGTATGTACCCGAAGACTGCATGACGTATCCGGATCAAACCGGACGCGCGTATCTGGACGACGTCGCTTCGATACGCAAGACAGCGGTGACAGGCGACATACTCGAACTGGCTGACCGCTTCGGCCTGACGCCGCATCTCAACAAGCGCTTCGAACAGATGTCGTTTGGGACGCGCAAGAAGATGTTCCTGACAGCAGCCGCTCTCGGCAACGTCAAGGTCGTCATCGCAGACGAGCCCGTCGGCGGACTGGATGCCTCCGCACGTACCGTGCTGGTCGATCTCTTCAGGACGCTCGCAAATCACCGCACGGTGTTTTTCTCAAGCTACGACGCGGACTTTTCCCGCGCCTGCGAAGCAAAAGCAGTCACCTTCGCGGACCTTGGATAGATCATCGCCATTCGAAAAAAGGCACACGCATCGAAAACGTCAAGCATGCGCTGCCGGCGACTCCGCGGCGTCGTGCTGAAATGAAGTGGCGAAAAAGAGAACCTGATACTGGATCGAGTTAGCCCAGTATTCCCACGTGTGGCCGCCCGGACGTTCCGCATAATCGTGTGGCACACCCAGTTCAACGAGCCGTTCGTGCAAGGTACGGTTCGATGCGACTAGCGAGTCGTCGACGCCGCAATCGATCGTCAGTGCAATATGGGCTCTTTCGAAAATGCGCGCGTTTTCGACAATCGCCTTGCTGTTCCAGAACGCAGCGTGACGAGCGGGGTCGCCGAACACGCGGTTGATACCAGGCTCGTCTTCGCACGCACGCGGATCCACCGCGCCGCTGATACTGCCCGCCGCGCCAAACGCGTCAGGCCGGTCGAGCGCGATGCGCAACGCGCCGAAGCCACCCATGCTCAACCCGGTAATCGCGCGCGCCTGTCTCGTGGCAATCGTGCGGAAATGCGCGTCAATGTAGGCGACCACTTCGGTTCCCACATACGTCTCGTAGCGGCTGCGTGGATCCGCAGGGCTGTCGATATACCAGCTCTCGTGACCGCCATCCGGCATCACGAGAATCACATGATAACGGTCTGCGAGCCGGCCAATCTGTGTGTTGGCGGACCAGTCGGTGTAGTCGCCACCCGATCCATGCAACAGATAAACCACGGGATAGCGGTCGGCATCGGTGCCATGCCCGTACGCGTCAGGCAGCACGACCGTCGCATCGAACGATTTGTGCATGGCCGCGCTCGGTATCGCGACAATCCTCGATTGGTACGCCCAGACCGGATTCGTTAGAAGCAGCGTCAGAATGAGCCAGAATGCACGAGCCGTATTCATATGATGTCGCTCCAGTCCTTCCTGCCTGTCCGCAAGGGGCGCCCGATACACGGCGGCGAAGCGCTTTGGAAGACTTTAGCAACGGCGACTTACAGCCAAATTTCAATGAAGCATACGGTTCTGTTAGCGTCGAACCACTATCTGGTCCGCGTACGCTCAATGCATTCAATGCGCGGCGGCGTTTAGCGACGACAGCATGCCTGTCTCCAGCATAACCCTGAGCGTCGCCGAGAATGCAGTGGCAGCCGCCGTCTGGTACGCGCCTTTGCGCCGCAGCAGCGCGACGGTTCGCGACGGAAACTTCGGCTCGATCGTCACGTAGTTCAGATCGCGATGCTCATACTGAAGCGCGCTGGGCAGCAGTGTCGCGACGCTGCCTTTGCGCACGATCTTGAGCAACGCACTGATCGAATTCGCCTGCATCGCCACGTTGGGTTTGAATCCTTGCGACTCAAAGTAGCTGTCGACAAAAAAGCGCGACACGAACTGTCCGCTCAGCAGCGCCAGAGGCAATGTCGCAAGTTTCCTGCTTGTAATGGACGCGCGTTTTTGTGCGAGTGGATGGTCGCTGCTCACGATCAACGTGATCTGCTCCTGAAACAACGCTTCGGATTCGATATCGTCCGAGCGGATGTCGGTAAATCCGATTGCCAGGTCGATGCGGTCATCGCTCAAACCGCTTTCGATGGCTTCCAGTGCCATTTCTGCCAGCTCGATCGTAATGCCCGGATACGTCGCATGAAAACGATCGATGACGGGCGCAATCAGGTATTCGGTGAACGTCGGCGTGAACGCGAGCCGCAGATGCCCGCGCGACAGGTCGCGCACATCGTGCAAGGCACGCTGGCCCGCTTCGAGATCCAGTAACGCGCGGCGCGCATATTCAATGTAGGCGCTACCGAAGTCGGTCAACTGAACGACGCGGCCGCTGCGGTCAAAAAGCTGCCCGCCAATCTCGTCCTCTATTTGACGTATCTGCTGCGACAGCGCGGGCTGCGAGATATGCAGGCTGTCAGCCGCACGCGTGAAATTGCGATGTTCGGCGACCGCGAGCAGATAGCGAATGTGGCGGAGTATCACTTGCGTCTCATAAGTTTTACTTATTGGGGTCATTCTAAACCGGTCTTGGACTCTATAGGCGCCGGCGACCACAATGGTCAAAACCAACAGGATTTCGTATGCAACTCCTTATCGTCGCCTTGATCGCTGCGTTGTCTTTTGGGGCAATGACGACGTATCTGATCGCCCAACTTCTTACTGACGACATGGTGGAGCAGTCCGCGCGCCACGGCCGTTACGCATATCTCGGCGAAGAAGACAGCGATGAAGACGAGCGGCCAGCCCGACGAGGCAGGCGCCTTGCGGCACTGCGCCCGGCGACCGTTTCGATCCGCGCTGACGGATATGCTTCCCGTCGGACAAACCGGCGCCATACGCTGGTGCAGGCACGCCACAACCGTTAGACACACCCGCATCGACCGGCGCAGTACAAGGCGTCGGCGCTGCCTCGCCTTGTTTGTCGACACAGGCGGCGATTTCCCCGTTCGCGCACCTGAGCGCGACTCTCTCTGTTGGCTCCCACTTCTCCTGAACGACTACCGCCGCGGTGTACCCGCGCCCACGAGCCGTTATGATCGGCGTCATGGACTCCATTCCTGCGGGCTGGCGCACTGGGCGCGCTGGCGTTGACTTCCCTCTCCGGTTAAACGAACGATGGACCGAATCGATGCGATGAAGGCAGCCTGAGCATTTCCACGCCCGCTCCGTGATCTCTCCACGTCGCCCCTCGACTACACTCGCAATGCGCCCGATCGTCGTTGCACCCGGACAACTGCCTTTCTTCCTGGAATGCCCATGCCACGCTTTGCAGCCAATCTGACGATGATGTATCGCGAGCACGCGTTTCCCGACCGCTTTCGCGCCGCCGCGACCGACGGTTTTAAGGGCGTCGAATTCCACTTTCCCTATGACTATCCAGCGGCCGAACTCGCTGCGCGACTGAACGCGAGCGGCCTCAAGCAGGTGCTGTTCAACGGGCCGCCAGGAGACCTGGCCAAGGGCGACCGCGGGCTGGCGTCGCTCCCCGGTCGCGAGGATGAATTCCGGCGCAGCGTCGATACAGCGCTCGACTACGCGCAGGCGCTGGGCTGCAAGCAGATTCATCTGATGGCGGGCATCGTCGCCCCCGATGCCGATCCCGGCCAGCATCGCGACGTGTATCTGAAGAACCTCGCGTACGGCGCATCACAGGCAGCGATGCACGGCGTCACGGTCATGATCGAGCCGATCAATACGCGCGACATGCCGGGCTATTTCCTGAACCGCCAACACGACGCGCGGCAGATTTGCCGGGAAGTGGGTGCAGCCAACCTCAAGGTCCAGTTCGATTTTTATCATTGCCAGATCGTGGAAGGCGACCTGACCGTGAAGCTCAGGGAAATGATGCCGGACATCGGCCATATCCAGATCGCGAGTGTGCCGGATCGCCATGAGCCCGACTCGGGCGAAATCAACTGCGGCTATATCCTTCGCCTGCTCGACAGCCTCGAATACGCGGGCTGGGTCGGCTGTGAATACGTTCCCGCAGGCAACACTTCTGACGGGCTCGGCTGGCTGCGTGACTGGATGTAGCCGCCCGGGCTGAGGCGCTCGACGGCACGCCAGTCCTGTCGACTGTTGTCACGCGCATTGAAGGACAGGACGGTGATCAGCCCGCGCGCCTTCGGATCAGCTGACGCAGCGACAGCGCGTGCAGCAGGATCGAGCCTGGCACCACGAAAGCAGGCGTCAGCACGTCGGGATAAGCGCCGGCGCCGATGCTCGGCACGCCAGGAACAATCAGCTGGAACCGGCCAGGAGAGGTGATCATCCCCAGGGTAATCGCGACGGCGAGGTCCGCGAGACCGAAGATGTTCCAGGCGATCGCCGCCTTCCGCCCTTGAGCAGTGCCGCTCGACAGGGCGATTGCCGCCGGCACGGCGAACAGTCCGGTCAACACGTCGCCCGTTCCCGCAGGCAACGCGAACACGCCGGGCAACTTTCCATGCATCCAGGCGGCGAGCGCCCAGCCGCCGAATACCCGATAAAGCTGAAGCGCGACCAGCCAGGTCGCCGGCATCGCATCGAGCACCTGCCCCACCCGCTTCGACAACAGCAATAGCGGCGCGCCGATCATCACCGGCAGGAAGATCGCCAGCGGCAACAACGGCAACGGCGAAGTGCTCGTGCGAAAGACGCCATTGACGGCCGCGCTCCAGGCGACAGCAAACCAGAGCGTGTACGGGATCACGAACGCCAGCCACGTTGTAAGGCGCTGGCCTGGCGTCAGGTCGGCGCTTTCGAGGCCGAGCCACAAACCGGTCGCGACAACCACGTGGACCGTCAACTGGTGGACCATGACCGGAACGCCGCTCGCCGGGATACCCGGCTGCCAGTAGATCAACCCAATCCACAGGACCGTCAGCGGGACAATCCAGAGCAGGCTGCGCCAGGCGGGACGCGGCGGAACGATACCGGCAGTAAGGGAGGCGGTGTTCATCAGCGGCTCTCCATGTGAATGCGGCCCTTCGTGGGCGCGGCCTCGAATACCGCAGCGAGAATACCGAGTCGGCCTTCCAGGAGATTTCGGCCCAGGTTGGCGGAAAGCTGTGCGAAGTCCGGCCCCATCACCACGCCAGGATTCGGTGAGGGCGGCGGACCCGACTCACGCAGTTGCGTGATCCAGGACTTCGCGGCCTCGGTGTCGTCCTGCCATGCAAGCGCGCTGAACCCGGCTGTTTCGATCGCGTCGCGTGTTGCGTCGGCGGTCAGGAGAAAGCTCGTGGCCGGGGTTCGCGCCCAGGGAACGGGGTAGTGCACCTCGCTGCCGTTTGCGACGACGTCGAACGTCACAAACTTGCCGCCCGGCTTCAGCACACGCCGGATCTCCCGATAGAGTCGTGCGCGATCGGCGATGTTCATCGCCACATGCTGCAGCAATACGACGTCAAACCCTGTGTCGTCGAAGGGAAGGTCCAGCGCACTGGCGGTGTGAAACGACACCTGTTCGCCTTGTCCTGTGCGTTGTGTGAGATAACGCGCGGCCTCCACGAACGGTTCGCTCAGGTCGATACCCGTCACGCGACAGCCACAGGTTGCAGCCAGAAAACGGGCCGGCCCGCCCACGCCCGAGCCGACGTCCAGCACCGACATGCCGGCGGTGATGCCGGCCAGTCTGGCGAGCTCGGCGGTGGCAGCAACGCCGCGGGTGTGGAACTGGTCGAGTGCAGCCAGTTGCTGCGGTGTGAGCCGCTGATCCTCCGGCCCAAGGACCGTGAGCGCGATCTTCAGCCGCCCGGTGAGTCCCGTCGCGCAATAGTGATCCCGCACGTCATCGAGTACATCAGTCATTGCAAATTCCTCCACGGTCCTGGCCCATTGTTCAGGGCTTGCAACTCGGCATCGGGCGATGCTTCGTCTACAGGCACAGGTGTACCATGGCCTCTCGCGAGCGACTATTCATCACAATGTTGACGGGCTATGAAGCAGAACTTCACAGTCAGGCAGGGCGCGCTCGATGGCGTGGAGGTGTTCCTGAGCATCGCCCACCATCGCAGTTTTCGCCGGGCAGCCGCAGAACTCGGCGTGACGCCGTCCGCCGTCAGCCAGGCGGTGCGGGTACTCGAAGCGCGCATTGGCGCAGCGCTTTTCATACGCACCACGCGGAGTGTCGGCCTGACCGAAGCTGGCGAACGCTTTCTTTCGCGAGCAAAACCCGCCTTCGAGGAGCTTGTCGCCGCGAGTGAGGTAGCACGCGGACTCGGCCAGCGGCCCGCCGGACTGTTGCGTCTCTCAGTGCCGCGCGCGGTGGTGCCAATCCTCCTCGAACCCCTCATCGCATCATTCTGTGAGGCGTATCCCGAGGTCGAAGTGGAGATCGCCGCAAGCGCGGAACTGGTCGATCTCGCGGCGGAAGGGTTTGACGCCGGTATCCGGCTCGGTCAGTTCGTCGACGCCGACATGGTCGCGGTGCCATTGACGCCTCCGCTTCGTCTTGTCATCGTCGGAAGCCCCACCTACTTTGCGCAACGTAACCGGCCGGAGAGCATGGACGATCTGCGTCAGCACGCATGCCTGCGACGACGGCGATCCAACGGTTCGCTCGCGCCATGGTCATTCAACGACAACGGGCACGCACTCGAGATTGCCGTATCGGGCCCGCTCATCGCGCATGATTTTCCCACCGTGCTGGGTGCGGCGGTCGAAGGGATAGGCCTCGCCCAACTCCCTGAGCCGATGGTCGCCGAAGGCCTGCGAGAGGGCAAACTGGTCCACGTGCTGGAGTCGTTCGCGCCGGTTATACCCGGCGTGTTTCTCTACTATCCAGACCGCCGGCAAATCATGCCGAAGCTGCGCGCCTTCATCGACCACGTAAAGAGCCGACCACTGGGCCATGGCGCAGCTCCGGATGCCGGATGACGACTGGCCTCTTTAGCAGGTGTTAGTGGCCAGCGGCCGGCGAGACCACGCTCGGTGTGGCCAGCGTATTGTTGCTCCTGGGAGCGCTGGTGCCAGATGTCGAATTGCTGTTCGTGCCACTCGGCAAGCCCGAGTTCGGGGCCCTGTTGATCATGCCGCTGTCTGAACGGGTATCACCTGGCGTGCCGTAGCCGCCCGTTGCGCCGTTCATCGGGTTCACCTGGTTCGCCGGGCTGGCCGTGCTGCCCGACGACCCGCTGCCGTTTGAGCCTGCGGCCGTCTGCGCATAGACGCCGCCCGACAGCGTGAGTGCCGCGATAGCCGCGACAAGTGTGTTGATTGCCTTGCTCATGTTCCGTCCCTCCTTGATCAGACTGGAAAACAGGCGCAGACGATTGCCGCCTGCTTGACCATGAGGGCAGCAATCACTGTGCCTCGTGCTTTTATCTGCATTCAGACGATGTGCGTCGCAGCGGCTTTCGTCTGCGCGTGCTCGGGATCTCGACATACGCCGCGCGTGTCAACGCACGTAACTTCCCTGCGAGACGGCCTGCTTCCCGTGCATCGGGGATGTGCTCGATTCAGGCGCTTGCGACCTGATCACGACCGCGTCCGCTTCAGTTCATCGATACGGAGCCGGTAGCTGCGTACCAGACAGGCTTTATCGCCACACGCGTTGCGAGAATTGCGCAGCCACGCGCGTTGATCCTCTTTTAATCGCGTCTTGCTGGCCGATACTTTCATCTGTTGACCATAGACATTCGCGAGTGTCTTATCGAGTTCGGCAAGTTCTGCATCCCCGCATACAAGCTGCGCCTGAACGGAGATGAGCTTGCTGCAATCAAAACTATGCATCAATGCAGCCTTCGTCCCGGGTTGAGTTTCCAGCAACCCTGGCTTGCATAGCCCCTGTAGCGATTGACAGGCGACGTTGCGCCCGACCCATGCCATGTCTCCCGCACCGTATTGCTTGACGAATCGATTGATGGCTGCGTGGCTTACGCCTCTCTGCATTGCATTTGCCGCGATGATCTCGTTGCAAAGCGAGTCCCCGGCGTAGGTTCGCCCATCGCGCCGGTAGCAACTGTGAAAACCGAGCAGCCCGGTGCCAGCAACACTTCGGCGCTCGCCGGAAGCGAACAGGATCGAAGCGCAGGCGGACGCGCACCTGGCATTGTCCGGCACCGCTGTATAGACGCGTACTTTATCCATTGCATCGACGACCCGGAAAGCTGCCTCCACATTGCCTCCGGGACTGTTCAATACCAGGACGACGCGTCCTTCGGCATCACGGTCAGCCCTTTTGGCGAACGCCAGAAACTTCTCTGCGTCACCGTCCTGAATCCGCCCTTCCCCGATGATCATTTTCAGGTCGAGTTGCGGTTGGTGATAAATCCTGAAGTCCATCCCCGGCGCCGCACCTGGAAACATCAGCACAGTGAAACAAAACCAGGACATCAGCCGCTCGATCAAGCGTTGCGCTGCCGGATGCTCAGTGCCGCGCATACCCTTCTCCTCGGAACGTCGGAAGCACAGCCTCGAATTTGCCACGAACGCTGCGACCTGCGGTTGCAATCCAGAAGCAGTCGTTGTTGAGGGCTTGAGATCCGGCGGCGCAAACAGTCACCTGCAAGCCGTACCGGGTAGCATCTCGCGATCTGTACCGGTACTGTACCGGATGCTTCCGATAGACTGCATCAACAGTCACCGAATCCGGAGCCCGTCATGCCACTCGACATCCTGCTGACGCTCAGCGCCCTGCCCGCCGGCATCATGTTCGCGCTCGTCACCAGCATCACGCCTGGTCCGAACAACACGATGCTGCTGGCGTCCGGCGTCAACTTCGGCTTTCGCCGCACGGTGCCGCACCTGCTTGGGATCAGCGCGGGCGTCGCGCTCCTGATGCTTTCCGTGGGATTCGGGCTTGGCGAGGCGTTTCGCCGCTTTCCGATGTTTTACACCGCGCTCGAAGTGGCGAGCGTCGTGTATCTGCTGTATCTCGCATGGAAAATCGGCACGTCGGGCGAAATCCAGGCGCGTAAGGGCGAGCGCCGGCCGATGCGTTTTTACGAAGCCATCGCGTTCCAGTGGATCAACCCGAAGGCATGGATGATGGTGCTGACGGCGGCAACCACCATTCATCTGAGCACGGATTTCGGCTTCAACGCTCTGATGATGGCGTTGGTGTTTTGCGCGATCGGATTTCCCTGCATCTGCGTGTGGGCCGCATTCGGCACCAGCCTGCGCCGTTTCCTGTCGAACCCGCGCTGGCTTCGCGCGTTCAACATCGTGATGGCTTCGCTGCTCGTGCTTTCGATGTATCCGATCGTGCTGCATCTGCTCGGCTGAACACTGCGAAACCGCTAGCGGATACCATCGATAAACCGCCACAGCGCATCATCGTTTGAATACGGCACGTTGAAGCGGAACCATGCGGTGGGCGCATCGTCGGGACGAAAATACGAACCCGGCGCGAGCCAGATGCCGTCGCGCAGCGCGGCCGTCGCGATTTCGGCGGCCCGCTCCGGTTCGACCGGAAGCTTCGCCCAGAGAAAGAGCCCCGCGCGCGGCCGGTGAAACAGTTCGAGGCCGGCCGCGTCGACGCGCTCCTCGATCTGTATGTGCGCTGTTTTCAATCGCTCGTTCACCGTTTCGACGTGCCGCGCGTGATGACCTTCGAGCAATACCTTGTCCACGATCCGCTCGATCGATTCCGACGACGTCAGCCCCACCGCCATCTTCGTACGCGCGAGTTCGCGCAGCACGTCGCGCTCCGCGACGACATATCCGCAGCGTAGCCCCGGCGTCACCGTCTTCGAAAAACCGCTCACGTACAGCACGCGGTGCAGTCCTTCCATCGCGGCCAGCAGCGGCGCGCCGGCCGGCGCAAGCTCGCGGCTGACGTCGTCTTCGATCACCCACATGCGTTGCCGTTCGGCGATCTGCAACAACCGGAACGCCGACGCCATGCCGAGCGTCGTGCCGGTCGGATTTTGCAGCGTCGTGTTCACGAACATCGCTTTCGGCCGGTGCACGGCGACAAGCTGTTCGAGCGCGTCGGTATCGAGTCCGGCCGGCGTGCGCGGCACGCCATGCACGTTGAGCCCGGCCAGTTTGAGGATCTGCAACAGGTTGCAGTAGCCGGGATCTTCGACCAGCACGGTATCGCCCGGACGCAACAACGTGCGCACGATGAGGTCGAGCGCCTGCGTGGCGCCCTGCGTGAGCAGCACGTTCGAAAGATCGACGGGCAGACCGCGCCGGTCGAGCTGTTCCGCGACGCGCTCGCGCAGCGGCGCGAATCCATACGGATGACCGTAGTCGGCGAGACGCCCGGGCGGCACGCGGCTCATCGCCCGCAGCGCGTGCTGAAGCCCCGGGCCGTTGACCCATTCGTTCGGCAGCCAGCCGCAGCCCGCCTTGATCGGCACCGAATGATCTGCGTAGACGTCCGAGAGCAGCCACGTCGCAGTCAGGCTGGGCGGCTGCCAGTCGCTCGCGCTCCTGCGCGCCGGTGGCGCGTCGAGCGTCGCGACCCGGTAGCCGGAGCCGCGTCGCGCCACGACCAGACCCATCGAAACAAGACGGTTATAGGCCTCGGTCACGGTGAACGTGCTGAGACCCTGTGTCTGCGCCAGCTGCCGCACCGAGGGCAACAGCGCGCCAGCGCGCAGCGACTGCGATTCGATCGCTGACGCAAAGCCGTGTACGACCTGCTCGACCAGCGTCGACGCACTGCGACGGTCACGTTCCAGCTGAAGTTCGATCATGACGAAGAAGGTAATGCGCTTTTAAGAACCACGAAGGGATCACGCACGCGCCACAACAGTTGGCGCTGAATCACCAGCACAGTTACCAGCGCAGATGAGTCAACTGTCTATGCCGCCATTAAACCGCGAGCGCTACAGTTTCGCTACCACTTCGAGGAGAAAAACCCATGACTTCGCGCCCCGTCATCGACGATCTGTCGTCTTTCTGGATGCCGTTTACCGCCAATCGCCAGTTCAAGGCGGCGCCACGCCTGCTGGAATCGGCCAAGGGCATGTACTACCGCACGACAGACGGTCGCGAGGTGCTGGACGGCTGCGCCGGCCTGTGGTGCGTGAACGCCGGCCACAGCCGCGACGAGATCGTCGCTGCGATCACGAAGCAGCTTTCCACGCTCGACTTCGCGCCGACGTTCCAGATGGGCCATCCGCTCGCATTCGAAGCGGCGGCGAAGGTGGCTGAGCTGATGCCGGAAGGCCTCGACCGCATTTTCTTCACGAACTCGGGTTCGGAATCCGTCGATACCGCGCTGAAAATCGCGCTTGCGTATCACCGCGCGCGCGGCGAAGGTCAACGCACGCGTCTGATCGGTCGCGAACGCGGGTATCACGGCGTTGGTTTTGGCGGCATCTCGGTGGGCGGCATTTCGCCGAACCGCAAGACGTTTTCGGGCGCGTTGCTGCCGGCGGTCGATCATCTGCCGCACACGCATAACCTCGAACACAACGCGTTTTCGAAGGGTCAGCCGGCGTGGGGCGCGCATCTCGCCGATGAGCTCGAACGTATCGTGACGCTGCATGATGCGTCTACGATTGCGGCTGTGATCGTCGAGCCTGTCGCGGGTTCGACGGGTGTGCTGATTCCGCCGCAAGGCTATCTGAAGAAATTGCGCGACATCTGTACGAAACACGGCATCCTGCTGATCTTCGACGAAGTGATCACGGGTTTCGGTCGCCTCGGCAAGGCCACGGCAAGCGAATACTTCGGCGTCACGCCGGACCTGCTGACGATGGCCAAGGCCATCAACAACGCAGCGATTCCGATGGGCGCGGTCGCGGCAAGCCGCACGGTTCACGACACGATCGTGAATAGCGGCGCGCCCGGCGCAATCGAACTCGCGCACGGCTACACGTATTCCGCGCACCCGGCTGCCACGGCCGCCGCCATCGCGACGCTCGATCTGTATCGCCGCGAAGACCTGTTCGCCCGCGCCGCCTCGATGGCGCCGAAGTTCGAAAGCGCCGTGCACGCGCTGCGCGATGCGAAGCACGTGAAGGACATTCGCAATCTCGGCATGGTCGCCGGCATCGAACTCGACACGCGCGACGGCGCGCCGGGCGCGCGTGCCTATGAGGCATTCGTCAAATGCTTCGAAGCGGGCGTGCTGATCCGCTTCACGGGCGATATTCTCGCGTTCTCACCGCCGCTCATCATCGAGGAAGCGCAGATCGACCGCATTTTCAGCACCGTTCGCGAGGTGCTCGCGACTGTGCAGTAACGTGTGACGTGTCGCGCGCCGTGAGGCGCGCTACACGTCTAGTGATGCGCACGGGCGGCCCTTGTATGGGCCGCTTTTTTTGCGGCTGCTGAACGGCCGGTCGCGCCTTTGGTCTGCGCGGCTTTCTTCGCCGCGGCGGACCGGCTCGCTGCCGGCCGACGGCTGGCCGCCGATTTCGCCTGTTTCGACAACGCCTCCTTCGTTGCGCCCTCGCCGCTCTCGCGCTTGAGCGCGGCGGTCGTGGCACGGGAACGCGTCGATTTCGACTCCGCGGTGGAGGATTTTGCGGCGCCCGGGTGACGCTTGCCAGCGGCGCTATCCTGAGCCGCCTTCCTGCGCGTTGCTTCGCTGGTCGAGCCCTTCTTCGGCGCCTTGAGTGCAACGCCCGCACGACGCGCTTTCGAGAGGCCGATCGCGATGGCCTGCTTCGCCGATCTGACGCCGTGCCTGCCTTCCCGCACGCGATCGACTTCTTCCTTCACGAATTCGCCGGCCTGGGTGCTCGCCGACTTTCCTGCGCGTTTGTCCGCTTGCGCGCGCGCGATGGTTTTCCTTTCAGGCATGACAGTTCTCCAGGGTGAGGATTGTCACTCCGGGGAAGCAACGCATGTGCCCGTGGCTCCGCCGCGCGCCGACTCAACAAAGAGTGCACGGCCCTGACGCAGCGCCTATTGTTAAAGGGAAGCCAGGGAGAAACAGAGGAAAAAGCGAAAGAAAAAGGCGCTTCAGACTATCTATACCGGAGACGCAACCATGAAACCACCGGCTATACGTGCTGGCACGCATATCGAAGGGGTCCACTGGATCGCCGAGTACATCGAAACGGCTCACGAAATCCGCCTGTATCGCGAAGGCCAGGAAGTGGATGTTCACAACGCTCCGTCCGCGCTCTTTGGCGACGAAGAAAACGCCGGTTCAAAAAACGGCGCCGATCATCGCGCCGCCGAAGCGGCCGTTCTCGCGTATCTACGCCACTTCGTCGCCGAACACGATCACGAGGAATAGCGCAAGGTTGAGCGCTATCCCCGGCATTACGCAGAAGACCTGTATCGTCACCGCGTAATGCCGTGCCCGATTCGCACCTGACTATTCCGCAGGGCGCAGCTTTTTCACGTCCGCATCGGACGGTTGCACGCTTGCGCCGTCGATGTAGCGATACGACGTCATCACGCCCTTGCCGTCCTTCACGCCCGTCACGCCGACGTACGCACCCATCGTCGACTGGTTGTCCTGGGCGCGAAATGTGATCGGCCCGAACGGCGTGTCGACGCCGAGGCCCTTGAACGCAGCGGCCAGCTTGTCAGGATCGGTTGAGCCTGCCTTCTTCAGTCCGTTTGCAATCGACATCAGCGCCGTATAGCCCACCACGGATCCGTTACGCGGATAGTCGTGATACTTCGCCTCGTAGGCATCGACAAACTTTTTGTTCGCTGGCGTATCGATCGAATACCACGGGTAGCCTGTGACGATCCAGCCCGTCGGTGCTTCGGCGCCAAGCGGATCGAGATAGTCCGGTTCGCCCGTCAGTAGCGACACGACGCTGCGATCCTTGAAGAGACCCCGCGTATTGCCTTCGCGCACGAACTTGCCGAGGTCTGCGCTGAACAGTGCATTGAAGATCGCATCGGGCTTCGCATCGGCGAGTGCCTGCGTGACCGCGCCAGCGTCGATGTTGCCAAGTGGCGTGGCCTGTTCAGTGACGAACTCGACATCGGGTTGCGCGGCTTTCATCAGCTTCATGAACGTCGCAACGGCCGACTGCCCGTATTCGTAGTTCGGATAGACCAGCGCCCAGCGCTTCTTCTTGAGCTTCACGGCTTCCGGCACGAGCATCGCGACCTGCATGTACGTGGAAGGACGCAGACGGTACGTGTATTTGTTGCCGTCGGCCCAGACGATCTTGTCGGTCAGCGGTTCGGCGGCCAGGAAGAAAATCTTGCGCTGCTTCGCGAAGTCGGTCAGCGCGAGGCCGGTATTCGACAGAAACCCGCCGAACAGCAGTTGTACCTGCTCGCGCGCGATCAGTTCCTGTGCAACGCGGATCGCGTCGCCAGGGTTGCCGTTGTCATCACGCGAGACGACTTCGAGCTGTTTGCCCAGCACGCCGCCTGACGCGTTGATCTGGTCGAGTGCGAGATTCCAGCCGTTTTTGTACGGCCCAAGAAACGCGGGTTGCGCCTTGTAGCTGTTGATTTCGCCGATCCTGATCGTCTGCTGCGCGCTCGCACCGAGCGCGGTCAACGAGAGCGTCAACGAAACCGTCATGCGTGTGATCCATCCTGCGCGCGTGGCCATTGCCTGTTCTCCGTTATCGGTATGTGGTGTGAATGCTGCGAATCCGGGGCCGTCTTTCAATGCGGAAGCGCGCCTGCAGTCGCGCCAGCCCGGCATCGTACCGGGTTTTGCGGGCGCGCACCCGACGCGCGCCGGCTGCGGTAACAGTCAGACGCCAAGCCAGGCGCGCCTCGCGGCTTCATCTTTTGCGAGTTCAGCGATCGCGCCGCTAAAGCGGATGCGGCCTTTTTCAAGCACGTACGCACGGTCGCTGACGAGTTCGGCGAAATGGAGATTCTGTTCCGACAACAGGATCGACATGCCTTCGCGCTTCAGTTCGAGAATCATGTTCGCCATCTGTTCGACGATGATCGGCGCGACACCTTCCGATGGTTCATCGAGCAGCACGAGCGAGGGATTGCCCATCAGGGTGCGGGAAACGGTGAGCATCTGCTGCTCGCCGCCGCTCATCTGGCCGCCTGGGCGGCCGGGCATTTCGCCAAGATTCGGGAACAGGCGAAAGAGTTTCTCGGGGGTCCATTCTGGCGCGCCATCGCGCGGCGGCTGGCGGCCGGCATCGAGATTTTCCATCACCGTGAGATCGGAAAACACACGTCGGTCTTCCGGCACGAACCCCATGCCCATCCGCGCGATGCGATACGGCGGCAACGTCGAGATATCCGCGCCGCGAAACGTCACCGAGCCCTGCTCGCGCGGCAGAAGGCCCATGATCGCTTTCATCGTCGTCGATTTGCCCGCGCCGTTGCGGCCCATCAGCGCAACCACTTCGCCGCGTGCGACTTCAAGATCGATGTCGAACAGAATGTGCGCGCGACCGTAGAACGCGTTAAGGCCGGACACTTTCAGCATCGGCTCGCTCATTGTCGCGCTCCATCTGAATCCGCGTCGGCAAGCAGCGTGCGTTGCTCGAATGTCCTGCCTGCGCCCAGATAGACTTCCTGCACACGCGCGTTGTTACGGATCGCGTCCGCGCTGCCTTCTGCGATCAGCCTGCCGCGCGCAAGGACGATCATTCTGTCTGCGTAAGCGAACACGACGTCCATGCTGTGCTCGGTGAACAGCACGCCGATCTTGCGTTCGGTGACGAGGCGTCTCGTCAGTGCCATCAGGTCGTTGCGCTCTTCGGGCGCCATGCCGGCGGTGGGTTCATCCATCAAGAGGAGCCTCGGGCGGTTCGCGAGCGCTATCGCCAGCTCGACGCGCTTGACGTCGCCATAGGCGAGCACACCGCATGCGCGATGCGCGTCCGCTGCCATGCCGACCTGATCGAGCAATGCCATCGCTTCTTCCTCAAACCACGACGACGCCGCTTTCCACAGCCCAAACAGTTTCCGCTCGCGCGAGACGAGCGCCATCTGCACGTTTTCGAGCACCGTCATCGAGTTGAAGGTCGCGGCGATCTGGAACGTGCGCCCGACGCCCAGCCGCCAGATGTCGCGCGGACGCCTGCCAACCAGTTCATGGCCATCGAAAACGATCGAGCCGGAAGAAGGCCGCAACTGCCCGTTCACCATGTTGAAGCACGTCGATTTGCCGGCACCGTTCGGTCCGATCAGGGCGACCAGTTGCCCTGCTTCGACACCGAACGACACACCGTCGACAGCCATCAGACCGCCAAACGATTTCGACAGGCCCGAGACGCGCAGGAGGCTCACAGACCCTCCGTGGCCGCGGCGCTGTTCTTCGTGCTGTCGTCAGCATCATCGTTGTCGAATCGATCGCGGATAAAACCGGCGATCCCTTGCGGGAACGCGATTACGAGCAACAGGATGGCGAAGCCAAGCAACGCCTGCCAGTAGTCGGTCTGGCGCGCGACGGTATCCTCGAGCCATGTGAATACAGCCGCGCCGACGATCGGCCCTGTCAGCGTCTGGAGACCGCCGAGCAGCACCATGACGAGTCCGTCGACAGAGCGGCCGATGCTGATGACCTCCGGCGAAATCGTGCCCTTGGAGAACGCATAGAGCGATCCGGCAAGCCCGCAGAAGAGCGATGCGATCACGAATGCGGCCCATTGCACACGCTTCACATCAATGCCAATTGCCTCCGCGCGCAGCACGGAATCACGCGACGCACGCATCGCGTATCCGAGCGGAGAAAACAGCATCCGGCGCAGCAGCCAGACGCCCAATGCGGCGCACACGAGCGTCAAGTAGTAGTACGCGACCGGCGACGACAGCCAGCTCGACGGCCACAATCCCAGCACGCCGTTGCTGCCGCCCGTGACGTCATCCCACTGGAACACGACAGACCAGACGATCTGTGCAAAAGCCAGCGTCAGCATCGCGAGATAAACGCCCGAGAGCCGCACGCAGAACCACCCGAACACGAGCGCGCCGCCCACGGCAAGCAGCGGACCGAGCACCAGGGCGGCCTCCATCGGCAGATCGAGAACCTTGAGAAACAGTGCGGCACCATAAGCGCCGAGCCCGAAATATGCCGCATGCCCGAACGAATGCATGCCGCCGGGCCCCATGATGAAATGCAGGCTTGCCGCGAACAGCACGGCAATCAGGATTTCGACGAGCAGCACCGGCATATAAGGAAATGCAGTTGCGGCAAGCGGTGCGAGCGCAAGCACTACAAGCGCAACGACGGCCAGCGCGCGTAAGCGTTTGCCTGCGGGCCGCAGCGGCGCTTCAGCGGCGGCCATGCCGCGAACCGCCGTCGTGGCGCGACCCAGCAAACCCCACGGACGCACCACCAGCACAATCGCCATCACGACGAATTCGGCCACGAGCGTGAACTTGCTGAGCGATAGATCGATCCCGCCAATCGACACATGACCGATGCCGATACAGAGCGCCTTGATCTCCGCGATCAGGAGCGCAGCGACGAACGCGCCCGGAATCGAACCCATGCCGCCGACCACGACGACAACGAACGCATTGCCGATCGTCTCCAGATCCAGCGAGAGATTCGCCGACATGCGCGGCACCTGCAAGGCACCCGCCAGTCCGGCGAGAAACGCGCCGACAAAGAACACGCCGGTAAAGAGCCATGCCTGATTGATGCCGAGTGCGCCGAGCATCTCGCGATCCTGCGTGGCCGCCCGCACGAGCGTGCCCCAACGCGTGCGCGTCAGCGCATACCAGAGCGCCAGCAGCACCAGCGGGCCCATGACGATCAATGCAATATCGTACGTCGGTAATGTATGGCCGAGCAGATCGATCGCTCCGGCCAGATGCGGCGCGCGCGGACCGAACAGGTCCTGCGGCCCCCAGAGCCACAGCGCCGCGTCACGGAAAATCAGCACAAGTGCAAACGTGGCGAGCAGATGGAACAGTTCAGGTGCGCGATAGATACGCCGCAGAACAACCACCTCGACCAGTGCACCCAGCACGGCGACGACCAGTGCAGCCGCCACGACCGACACCCAGAAGCCGGCCGTCGTGGCGCCAAAGCGGCTCGCGATGCTGTACGCCACGTATACGCCGATCATGTAGAACGAGCCGTGGGCGAAATTGACGATCCGCGTCACGCCAAAGATCAGCGACAGTCCCGCCGCGACGAGAAAGAGCGCCGACGCGTCGGCCAGTCCGTTGACGAGTTGTACCAGCAGATTGGAAAGCATCGTTGCCCTTGACGGCTTCGCGATTCAGCGCCATTCAAGCGCATCGGGAACGTTCAGTTGAACAGGAACGTCAATGGCGAATTTTATCAGCGCAAGCCGTCTTCGGCCTTGAACGCACTTGCCGGCAGGGCGCAGGCAGGCGCAAACGGTCGATCCGCCTGGATCGACCGCTTGCGTGGCGATGTTGCGATGCGCGCGCGGCACATGCTGGAGATGCCGGCGTGTGGCGCGGGAATTGCCGCGTACGCGGGCTTTTAAGGCTTTTCCGCCGAAGCACCCGCAGCGGCGGCGTCTTCTTCGCGGAACAGTCTGTCCGCAAGATGGAACGCGGAATTCGCGGCCGGCACGCCGCAATAGATCGCGGTCTGCATCAGCACTTCCTTGATCTCGTCGCGCGTGACGCCGTTGTTTTTCGCCGCGCGCAGATGCAGGGCCAGTTCTTCGCTGCGGTTGAGCGCGACCATCATCGCGATCGTCAGCAGGCTGCGCGTGTGGCGCGGCAGCCCTTCACGCGTCCAGATCTCGCCCCACGCGTAGCGCGTGATGAAGTTCTGAAACTCCGTCGTCAGCTCGGTGCGACTGGCCAGTGACCGGTCGACGTGTGCTTCGCCCAGCACCGCGCGACGCACACCCATGCCCGCTTCGTAGCGTTCGTCATCGGTCATCGTTACTCCGCCAGAAAGTCGAGCACGGTCTTCGTGAAGACGTCGGCCTGCTCGATGTTGGAAATGTGCGAGGCGTCGAGTTCGACATAGCGCGCGCCTGGAATGGCTTCCGCGAGCTCGCGGCCCTGCGCGGGCGTCGCGGCAAGATCGTGCGTGCCGGAGATCACCAGCACCGGCAACCGGATGCCGGGCGCTTCCGGACGCAGATCGGTGGCGTCGATCGCTTCGCAGTTCGATGCGTAGCCTTCGTTGTCCGTATGCACGAACACGTCGCGAATCTGCGCGAGCATCAGCGGCTCGCGCTCGAAAAATCCCGCCGTGAACCAGCGCGGCAGCACGGCATCGGAGAGCGCCAGCATGCCTTCGCCACGCGCGCGCGCCGCACGCGGCACCCACACTTCGGGCGAACCAATGCGCGCCGCCGTGTTGCACAACACAACGCGATTCAGCCGGTCAGCATGGCGTGCCGCCAGACCGACGCCCGTCAGGCCGCCCATCGAAAGACCGCAGAAATGCGCGCGGTCGATCTTGAGCGTGTCCATCAGGCCGATCACGTCGCCCGTCAACTGTTCGATCGTGTACGGACCTTGCGGCGCAGCCGAGTGCCCATGGCCGCGCGTGTCGTAACGCAGCACGCGAAAGTGCTTTGAGAACGCGGCAACCTGCGGCGTCCACATCGACAGGTCGCTGCCGAGCGAATTGGAAAACACGATCCATGGGGCGTTGCTGTTCTGCTCGCCGTCCACACGATAATGAAGCTCGGTGCCGTTCACTGCGGCGTAGGGCATCGCCGTTACTCCTGATGGTTGGCGCGACCGGTGCGCGCGGTGTAAAGCGCCAGCGCGGCGTCCACATACGCGTGCGCCTGGCCGACATACTGTGCGGGGTCGAGCAGCCGTTTGAGCTGCACGACCGGAAGATGCTGCGTGACATTCGAATCCGCGGAAAGCACGTCGAAGAGCGATTTGCCGGACTGCACGGCCGTTTTCGAAGCGCGCTCGACAAGGTGATGCGCGTCGAGCCGGCCGATTTTGTCGCCGAGCGCGAGCATGACGGCTTCGCCGAGAATCAGCCCATGCGTGACTTCGAGATTGGCGGCCAGCCGCTCGATATTGACGTCGAGACCCGCGGTGATCTGCTCGATGTTCGCGAGCGCGCCGCCCGCGAGGCGCGCGAGGTCAGGTAACGCGTCCCACTCGGCCTGCCAGCCGCCAAGCGCGCGTTCGTGCTCCTGCACCATCCCGCCCAGCACCGTTGCGACGAGCCCCGGTGCACGTGCCGCCGCCGTCAGTACGGCTGCGCAGCCGACGGGATTGCGCTTGTGCGGCATCGTCGATGAGCCGCCTTTTCCGGCGGCAACCGGTTCGCCGAGTTCGCCGAGTTCGGTCTGCATCTGCAGCGAGATATCACGCGCGATCTTGCCAAGCGTGCCGATCAGCATGCCGAACACGGAGGCCGTTTCCGCGATGCGATCGCGTTGCGTGTGCCACGGCAAGGTGGGCACGTGCAGGCCGAGGTCGCTCGCCAGTGCCGCGGTAACCGCCGGCGCCGCATCGCGCAGACTCGCGAGCGTGCCTGCGGCGCCGCCAAACTGCAGCACAAGCACGCGCGCACGCAACGCATCGAGCCGCTCCTGATGACGCAGCAACGCATCGAGCCATTGCGCGAATTTCAGGCCGAGTGTGATCGGCAGCGCCTGTTGCAGCCACGTGCGGCCGATCATTGGCGTCGCGCGATGCGTGCGCGCGAGCGCGGCGATCGCGTCGCAGGTGGGACGCATCATGGTGTCGAGCAGATCGAGCGTATCGCGCAGTTGCAGAACCGTCGCGGTATCGATGATGTCCTGACTCGTCGCGCCCCAGTGGACGTATTTCGACGCTTCGGCATCGGCCGCTTTCACGCGTGCAGTCAGTTGCTTGACGAGGGGGATCGCGAGATTGCCGCCGAGCGCGGCGTCGCGGGCGAGCGCGTCGGCGTCGAGCTGATCGGCGTGACACGCCGCTTCAATCGCGGCCACAGCCGCCTGCGGAATGACGTGATGCGCCGCCGACGCGCGCGCAAGCGCCGCTTCGACGTCGAGCATCCGCTGTAGCGTGGCGCGCGGCGACCAGAGGTCGTTCATCGGCTGCGTACCGCAGATGAGGCCCGTCAGACGGGCGCTGGCTTCGAGCATGGTGGCTTCAGCAATCGAAGAAAGGAACAAAAACCGCGAAAAGCCGCGGCGCAAACGAAGCGCGCGGCGCGAGGCGTCATTGTCACCGGGCGCCGCGCGACCGTCACGCCGTTTTTATGCTGCGCTGGCGGCTGCCTGCGTGGCATTGATGAGCGGAATGCCCGTCAGCTTCTGCAGCTCGTCGAAGTCGATATCGGAGAAGATCTCGCGCACGGCAAGCCCTTCCGGCGTCACGTCGATCACGGCGAGGTCGGTATAGATGCGGTCGACGCAGTTCACGCCCGTGACCGGATACGTGCATTCGGCGGCGATCTTGCTTTCGCCCTGCTTCGTCAGATGTTCCATCATGACGTAGACCTGCTTCGCGCCGATCGCCAGATCCATTGCGCCGCCCACAGCCGGAATGGCATCGGGGGCGCCGGTATGCCAGTTCGCGAGATCGCCCTTTGCCGACACCTGGAACGCGCCGAGCACGCAGAAGTCGAGGTGGCCGCCGCGCATCATCGCAAACGAATCGGCGTGATGAAAATACGCGCCGCCCGTCAGCAGCGTGACATGCTGCTTGCCTGCGTTGATGAGTTCGTCGTCTTCCTCGCCTTTGGCGGGGGCCGGACCCATGCCGAGCAGGCCGTTCTCGCTGTGCAGGAAGATTTCCTTGCTCGCGTCGAGGTGATTGGCCACGAGCGTCGGCACGCCGATGCCGAGGTTCACATACGCGCCTTCGGGGATATCCTGGGCAACGCGCTTTGCCATTTCATCGCGGGTCAGTCGTTTCATGTTGTGTCTCCTCTCAGGCCGCAGCGGTTTGCGGGGCGGCTTGCGATACCGCGATCACGCGTTGCACGAAGATGCCGGGGGTCACGATCACTTCCGGATCGAGTTCGCCAAGCGGCACCACTTCCGATACCTGCGCGATGGCGACTTTCGCCGCACTGGCCATGATCGGACCAAAGTTGCGCGCTGTCTTGCGATACACCAGATTGCCCCAGCGATCACCCTTGAGCGCCTTGATCAACGCGAAATCGGCATGCAGCGGCGCTTCGAGCACGTAATGCCTGCCATCGATCAGGCGCGTTTCCTTGCCTTCGGCGAGCTTCGTGCCGTAGCCCGTCGGTGTGAAGAAACCGCCGATGCCCGCGCCCGCGGCGCGAATGCGTTCCGCGAGGTTGCCCTGCGGCACGAGTTCCAGTTCGATTTCGCCCGCACGATAGAGCGCGTCGAACACATACGAATCGGTCTGGCGCGGGAACGAGCAGATGATCTTGCGAACGCGCTTCGCCTTCAGGAGGGCAGCAAGGCCGATGTCCCCATTGCCGGCGTTGTTGTTGACGATCGTGAGTTCGCGCGCGCCCTGTTCGATGAGTGCGTCGATGAGTTCGGACGGCATGCCCGCCGTGCCGAAGCCGCCGATCATGACCGTGGCGCCGTCATTGACGTCGGCGACCGCCGACTGAAGTGATTCGAAAATCTTGTTGATCATGCCAGTTCCCTGTTGGACGCCTTGCGCCGCGCTGCTTCAGGAAGCTGCATGGCACCGTCTCCGCGTCGTGTTGACTGCGCGCTACCGGGTTCCCGATACGCGCCACATGCCCGCTATGTGCTGGTCTGCCCGCGACTGCTGTTTTGTCAATTTGTTCTATATGCGAACAACGATTCGTTTAGCGAACGTTCCGGTGCATTATGGTCGGCGTGCTGGCGGCTTGTCAAGATAGAGCCTTCCATCATCTACCTTGCGTAGCAAAAGGCAAGGTAACGAACCGGCGGAACCGGGACGTCGCGCCGGGAGCCCGTGCAGTCGGGGCGTGGGCGCTTTCCCCAATATACGGCACGGCGATTTTGAAGTTACGGTGTATACGTCATACCGATACTGGCCCGTGGCCGCCATGCCTGAACTCGATCTGAACCTGATCCCTTATCTCGTTGCGATGGAAGACACGCGCAACGTGAGCCGCGCCGCGGAACGTCTGGGCGTGAGCCAGCCGCGCGTGAGCACGGCGCTAGGACGCCTGCGCGAGTACTTCGGCGATCCGCTTTTCGTACGCACGTCGCGCGGCATGGAACCGACGCCGCGCGCGCTTATGCTGATACCGGCCGCACGCGACGCGCTCAGTCGCATCGAAAGCGGACTGATCGATTCAGAAGACTTCGATCCCGCGACATCGACGCACACGTTTTCGATCGCGCTTTCGGACGTGGGCGAGATCGTGTTCCTGCCGCGCCTTTTGCAGGTGTTCGCGCAACGCGCACCGCACGCGAACCTGCGCTCTGTGACGCTCACGCCGGCGCATGTCGAACGTGGACTCGAATCGGGTGACGTCGATCTCGCCGTCGGGTTTTTCCCGGACCTGTCGGGGAACAACTTCTTCCAGCAACGGCTCTTCACACACCGCTTCATCTGTCTGATGCGCACGGGCCATCCGCTCGCGAAGACGCTGACCGTCGAGCGGTTTATCGCCTGCGGACATGCGGTCGTGCGCTCCGAAGGACGCAGCCAGGAAGTGCTCGAACAGTATCTGGAGAAAAAGCGCATTCGTCGGCGTGCCGTGCTGGAAACGCCGCATTTCATGAGCCTGCCGTTCATTCTCGCGCGCACGGATCTGATCGCGACAGTGCCGCACGCGATCGGCTTCGCGTACGTGACGGAGCATGCGTCGATCACGATCGTCGAGCCGCCGATGGCGCTGCCGCGCTTCGATTTGCGCCAGCACTGGCATCGCAAGTTTCATAACGACCCGCGCGTGGGCTGGCTACGCGGCCTTGTGTCGGAGCTGTTCAACGATGCGATGGACGAATGGCCCAAGTGACAGGGTTTCGCAAAACATGGAACAATGACCGGCAGACATGAACTGACAGGAGCGGTGGATGACTAAAACAACGAAAACTGACGAGGCGTCCATGCGTCCCACGCGCGAAGAAGCGGAAGCAGCGGTTCGCGTGCTGCTGCGCTGGGCAGGCGACGATCCGGCGCGCGAAGGCCTGCGCGACACGCCGTCGCGCGTGGTGCGTTCGTACGAGGAGTTTTTCGCCGGCTACACCATCGACCCGAAGGAACTACTGTCGCGCACATTTTCCGAAGTCGACGGCTATGACGAAATGATCGTGCTGAAGGACATCCGTTTCGAAAGCTATTGCGAGCATCATATGGTGCCGATCATCGGCCGCGCGCATGTGGCCTATCTGCCGGAACATCGCGTCGTAGGCATCTCGAAGCTCGCGCGCCTCGTCGATGCGTTTGCCAAACGTCTGCAGATCCAGGAAAAGATGACCGTGCAGATCGCCGATACGCTCAACGAAGTGCTGCAGCCGAAGGGCGTCGGCGTGATTCTCGAAGCGTCGCATCAGTGCATGTCGACGCGCGGCGTTCACAAGGCCGGCGTCGCGATGGTCACGTCGCGCATGCTCGGCACGTTCCGCACCGATCCGTCGACACGGCGCGAGTTTCTGTCGATCGTAGGAAATGCGTCGACGGTGAGTGTGGCGAATACCTGAGGTTGCGGCGCGCGTGCTTTCACGCGCTCGCGCGCCTTCGTCCGCGTACCAGGCCATCCATGCTCGCCAGCAGCACGGCGCCCAGCACGCAGGCCACACCCCCGAGTTGCGCGGCGCTCACGGGCTCGTGCAGCAGCCACGCGGCAAGCGCAACCGAGGACACCGGTACCAGCGCAGTCGTCAGGCTCGCTTCCGAGCCGCTGATCCGCGCGGCGCCTGCGTACCAGAACACGAAGCCGGCGACCGTCGGCACCAGCGCGTAGTAGACGACGCCGGCAATCGCCGCGCTGTCGACGTGCCCGCGCCAGGGCGCTTCAAGCAGCGCCGGCACGACGGCCACCGCAAAACCGATTCCGCTCATCAGCGCCGAGAGCTGCAACGCCGGGACCGGGGTCGACAGCTTGCGGTTGAGCAGGATGAACAGCACTTCGCAGAAGACCGCCGCAAGTACGAGCGCATCGCCCACCAGCGCGCGGCTGTTCCTCGCGCCTTCAAGGTCGTCGAGGCGCACGGTGCAGGCCAGCACGCCGGCCGTCGCGAGCAGGATCGCGCCGATCAGCGCCGCGCGCGGACGCTCGCCGAAGGCGATCATCGCGACAGCTGCTGTTACGGCCGGCAAGGTACCCGCGATAACGCCCGCATCGGCGGCTGACGCGAGCTTCATGCCGCTGATCAGGAACACCGTATAGCCGACGCTGCCGGCGCCCGCCTGCGCGATCACGAGCATCGTGTCGCGCCGGTTCAGGCGCGGGAACCTCGCGCGACGCACGCGCATGATCGCAACGAGCAGCGGAAACGCGATAGCGAAGCGCAATGCCGTCGCGCAGAAGGGCGGCAGGCCGGCTGCGATCGTCTTGCTGACCACCACGGTGCTGCCCACGCCGATCATCGCCAGCGCGCAAAAGAGATAGCCCGTCGTGCGTGAATTCATGCCGTGTCCTTTGTCCGTTGGAATCTGGACGCAGCGTAAGTCACGCGCGGGCGCGGGTCTTGAATGAAATTGCAGCGCGCGATAAAGGCATCGCGGCCGTCCGGAGGAATGACGCTCAGGTACGCCGCGTCGCCGCCGCGTAGCTCGCGGGTGTAACGCCGAGCAGGCGCACGAACGCGCGCGTCATGTGGCTCTGATCTGCGAATCCCGCGCCGGCCGCGGCATCGGCAAGCGCGCTGCCGGTCGCGATCAGCCGGCGCGCGAGCGCCACGCGCCGCTGCATCCGGTACGCGTGCGGCGGCAAGCCCAGTTCCTGCGCGAAACCACGCAGCAGCTGGAAGCGGCTCATTCCGGCTTCGGACGCCAGATCGGCAAGCGTCAGCGAGGACGCAGGATCGTCGTCGATACGCACCTTCGCGCGCGCGATCGGCGCGGCTGGCAGGCGCGGTACCGCGAGCGTCGTATGGTGCGCGCCGACATGGGCGAGCAGCGCGACGAGCGCCTCGTCGCGCGCCATGTCGCACGTGCGCGCCGCATCGTCGACTGCCGCTGCAAACAGGTGTTCGAAACGTCTCTTCAACACCGGGTCGTGCGTGACGGGCTGCGTAAGCTCGACGTCACGCAAAAACGTGAGCGTGAGTTCGGCCGCCGCCTCGAACATCAGCGAAGGGGCGAAGTAAAGCATGCGCCACGCGCGGCCACGCTCGTCGAGCGGGCTGCCGTCATGGACTTCGCCGGGATTGCAGGTGATCACGTCATTGACGCGCGCTTCGACCGGCCCGCGGCCGCTCGCCGAACGCTGCCCGCCGCGCACGATCACGCCGATGCCGAAGCCGTCGTGCGAATGGCGCGGAAAGGCATGCGTCGTTTCAGCGACCGTCGCTTCGAGTCCGTCGATTGCACAGCGAACCATCTGGACGCGGCCGCGCTGCATGGGGAGCTCAGTTGCCGGGCCGGCGCAGGCCGCAAACACGCATGAGCGGACGCGGCGACATCAGCGCTTGCCCTCGTCGCTGCGCTCGCCTTCGCGGATCTTGCCCTGCGACACGCTGCTGCCCGGCGGCACGCTATGGGTGAGCCACACGTTGCCGCCGATCACCGAGCCCTTGCCGATCGTCACACGCCCCAGGATCGTCGCGCCTGCGTAGATCACGACGTCGTCTTCGACGACCGGATGGCGCGCGTTGCCCTTCACGAGCAAACCGTCCGCATCGGCTGCAAAACTTTTCGCGCCGAGCGTCACGGCCTGGTACACACGTACGCGCTCGCCGATGATCGCGGTCTCGCCGATCACCACACCCGTGCCGTGGTCGATGAAGAAACTCGGGCCAATCGACGCGCCCGGGTGAATGTCGATGCCGGTGGCCGAATGTGCGATCTCGTTGATGAAGCGCGCGAGGAGCGGCACGCCGAGCCGGTGCAATGCGTGTGCGAGACGGTGATGCGTCATCGCGCCCACGCCCGGATAGCACAGCAGGATTTCGGTGATGTGCTGCGCGGCGGGGTCGCCCGCGAACGCAGCCTGGATATCGCTTACGAGCAGCGCGCGAATGCCGGGCAACTGCTTGCCAAATTCGCGTGCCACATCGAACGCGTGCACGCTCAGTTCGGCGTCGGGCGTCTCTGCGTATTCCGGCAGAAAGCGCAACGCGCGGCGAATCTGTTCAGCGAGCAGCCGCAACGTGCTTTCGAGCGTGTGGCCGACGTAATAGTCGACGCTTTCATCTGTCAGGTCGGGCGCGCCGTAATGCGTCGGAAAGAGCGCCGCGCGCAGGCCCGCGACGATATTGATCACACCTTCGCGCGAAGGCAGTTCGCGAATGCCGCGCGGGTGGCGCGTTCGATGCAGTTCTTCGCGCGACGCCCGCAGTTCGGCGACGATCTGTTCAAGACCCCAGTTGTGGGAAGACACGTTTGACATGAGGACGGCGCCCGCACGGAGCTGCGGTTCGAAGTGAAGTGTCCCCAAGATTACCGCGTTTTTTGTCTGCCCGCGCAACGTCCACCGGGACGGCGCCCAGGCCGCGCGGCAGTCAGATCGTCACGCTGCTCGCATCGATCCAGCGCACGGCCCAGTCGCGCGCGTGGGCTATTGCAGAGGCTTCGTCGGAAAAGCGGAGATCCACGGGAAAAAAACGGTTGGCGACGAGTTCGCCGTCGCTCGAACGCGAGATCACGACATAGGGTTGATACATGCCGTCGCCGGAACGCGCCGGCGCACAGTTCAGCAAGTACCCGCGATGTGTGAATGCAGCATCGAAGTGCATGAAGTCACCCGCCCTGACTGCCTCGTAGATGATGTGAGCGACGCGCGGTGTTCTGTACCAGCCAGCCCACCGGCGGCTGTTCTTCGTTACGCGCCATCTCGTTCGGACTAAGATCATACTCTGTAGAAAATGCGTGTTCTACGGAAAAAAAGCAAAAAATTACGGGACGCGCGAACGACCTCGACGACGCCCTTATACGTATTGAAAGTGCGGCTGCCGGAACGGGTCTTGCTGGGAGAACGGGAAGACGTTTCACCCGATTGTTCCTGAATGGAGGTAGCGTGATGGACAACACCGACTTGAAGAAACCGCATGGCGACGCTTTGCCTGCCGCGGCCAGAGGGCCGCTTAGTGCGGAGATGCATAACGATCGCACGCACGACAGCACCGTCGATACCGACGGCAAGAATCGCGAAGCGGCACGAATTGCCGGACACGGCGCGATCAGTCCGGACGAAATGACCTGCAGCAATGCGTCGCTCGACGACAGCGTGCCCGACATGCTCGGCGAGATCGCGGGCTTCGACAGCCGCGTGGGCGGCAACCATCTCCTGCTGGCGCTCGAACCGGGATGCACGCTGATCGACAAAGGCATGACGGCCCCTGAAAAGCCCTATGACCTCGACTATCAGTTTGACGACCCGCGTGCGGCTGGAGACCGTCAGCACCGTGGTCGCATTCATTACGCGCTGAACCATTTGCGTCCGGCCCGCGTGATCGAACTACAGCGCGGCAAGTAGGCCTCGCGCGTCTCTTTGTTTGATTTTCCCGCGTGTCGCTTGCGGCACGCGGGGTCTTGTGTTGAACACGCGTTTGACCTGCACACGCCGCAAGACCAGTTTCGCCGCTACGCGATTGCGAACTGTCAGTTTCGACACTTCGTGCCTCGTACCTCTTTATCGCAACCGCATGCGCGACGACAATCGGGGTTAGCCATTCCCTCGATTTCCCCATTCCTCATTTGTGGAGTATCAGCAATGAACAAGGTTGTCGTAATTGGCGCCACGGGCACGCTCGGCAAGGCCGTCGCCGGAGAACTGAAGGCGCGCCACGAGGTCATCGAAGTCGGCGCGACGCGCGGCGCCTATCAGGTCGACAGCACGGACCCCGCCAGCGTCGAGAAGCTCTTTCGCGAGATTGGCAAGGTTGACGCCGTCGTGACGACGATCGGCAAGGTGCACTTCGGCCCGCTCGCTGAAATGACCGTGGAGCAGTTCTGGGTCGGTCTGCGTGACAAGCTGATGGGTCAGATCAACGTCGTCCTCGGCGCGCATCAATACGTCAACGACAGCGGCTCGTTCACGCTGACGAGCGGCATCCTCGCCGAAGAGCCGATCCGTCTCGGCGCGAGCGCAACTACGGTCAATCTGGCGCTGGAAGGCTTCGTGCGCGGCGCGGCGATCGAGCTGCCGCGAGGCATCCGCATCAACGTGGTAAGCCCGACCGTGCTTGAAGAATCGATGGAAGGCTATGCGCCGTTTTTCCGCGGCTTCGAGCCGGTGAGCGCGAAGCGCGCCGCACAGGCTTATCTGCGTAGCGTCGAAGGCGCGCAGACCGGCCGGGTTTATCGCGTCGGATAATGAACGCACGCGGCGTTCCGTCGCGCGTTTTTAGTCATGTAGTTCACGGGACGGCTGTCGTGTTCCCCTGGCGGGATGAGACAGCCGTCTGCGCATGAGCCGCGCTCAGTGTATCTCCGGCTCGTCTTTCGCCTGCGCGCCGCCGCGTTGCAGGAAGTCGAAGTCGCAGCCCTTGTCGGCCTGCAGCACGTGGACCTGATGCATCGCGCCGTATCCCCGCTCGAAGCGCGGCGCCGGCTGGACCCACGCGGCCTTGCGCCGCGCGAGTTCATCGTCCGGTACGAGCACGTTCAGCCTGCGTTGCGGCACATCGAGTTCGATCAGGTCGCCCGTGCGCACCAGCGCAAACGGTCCGCCGATGAACGACTCCGGCGCGATATGCAGCACGCACGCGCCATAGCTTGTACCGCTCATCCGCGCGTCGGAAATGCGCACCATGTCGCGCACGCCTTTTTGCAGGAGCTTCTTCGGAATCGGCAGCTGGCCCCACTCCGGCATGCCCGGTGCGCCGACCGGCCCGGCGTGATGCAGCACGATCACGCTGTTTTCGTCGATATCGAGCGCGTCGTCATCGATGCGCGCTGCCATGTCGTTGTAGTCGCTGAACACCACTGCGCGACCCGTGTGCACGAGCAGCTTCGGATCGGCTGCGCCCGGCTTGATCACCGCCCCGTTGGGCGCGATATTGCCGCGCAGGACCGCAAGACCGTTGCCCGGCAGCAGCGGCGCCGCGCGACTGCGGATCACGTCTTCGTTGAAGATCTTTGCTTCCGCGATGTTTTCGCCAATCGTCTGGCCGTTGACGGTTTTCTGCGAACGGTCGATCAGGTCGCCGAGTTCGCGGAGCATCGCCGGCAGGCCGCCCGCATAGAAAAAATCTTCCATCAGGTACGTGCCGGTCGGGCGGATGTTCGCGAGCACCGGCGTACGACGCGCGATGTCGTCATAGCGATCGAGCGTGAGTTCGATGCCAGCGCGACGCGCCACCGCGATCATGTGGACGATCGCGTTCGTCGAGCCGGACAGCGCTAGACACGTCGTCACTGCGTTATCGATCGAACCGGCCGTGATGATGTCGGACGGTTTCAGGTCTTCCCACACCATCTCGACGATCCGCATGCCGGTCTTCGCCGACATCTGCGCGTGACGCGAGTCCGGCGCGGGAATCGACGCGAAACCCGGCAGCGTGAAACCGAGCGCTTCGGCAGCGCTTGTCATCGTCGAAGCGGTGCCCATCGTCATGCAGTGGCCCGGCGAGCGTGCGATGCCGCCTTCCACGCCCTGCCAGTCTTCTTCGGTGATCTTGCCCGCGCGCAGGTCGGCCCAGTATTTCCACGTGTCGGAGCCGGAGCCGAGCGTCACGCCATTCCAGTTACCGCGCAGCATCGGACCCGCGGGCAGATAGATGGCCGGCAGATCCATCGAGATCGCGCCCATCAGGAGCGCGGGTGTGGTCTTGTCGCATCCGCCCATCAGCACGACGCCGTCGGCGGGATACGAGCGCAACGTCTCTTCGGCTTCCATCGCGAGGAAGTTGCGATAGAGCATCGTCGTGGGCTTCTGGAACGGCTCGGAGAGCGTCTGCACCGGCAGCTCGACCGGAAAGCCGCCGGCCTGCCAGATGCCGCGCTTCACCTCTTCCACACGCTGTTTGAAATGCGTGTGGCAGGCGTTCATTTCGCTCCACGTGTTGAGGATCGCGATCACCGGCTTGCCGGCGTACTCCTCGCGGCTGAAGCCCATCTGCGCGGTACGCGAGCGATGGCCGAACGACCGCAGGTCGTTGACGCCATACCAGCGGTGACTGCGCAGCTCTTCAGGTGTCTTTCGTTTGACCACACTCTCTCCAGCAACGTCCTGAATGGATACTGCGCGGCGCGTGCAGGCGCGTCCATCACGCCTTCTGCTGTTTCACACGCGACACGATCTGCGTCGGGCTCACGAACTGCAGCGCGATCAGCACCCACACCAGCGTGATGGCCATGTAGATCATCGCCATTGCGTCGATGGACTGTGGCGCGCGGACGCCCGTCGAGAACACAGCGTAATACAACGCGACGACAAGCGTCTGCGTGGCGGGCCCCGCTGTAAAAAACGTCAGCTCGAACATGCCGATGGTACGCACCAGCACGAGCAACCCTGCTGCGAGCATACCCGGGACCAGCAGCGGCAGCAGCACGTAGCGAAAATAACGGAACGTGTTCGCGCCGAAAATGCGCGCCGCCGATTCGAGGTTCGGGTCGATCTGCTCGATGAACGGCGTCATCACGAGAATCACGAACGGCAACGCGGGCACGAGATTCGCGAGAATCACGCCGGACAGCGTGCCCGCGAGGCCGACCTTGTACATCACGGTCGCCATCGGAATGCCGTACGTCACGGGCGGCACCATCAGCGGCAGCAGGAAGATCAACATCGCAAACCGCTTGCCCGGAAATTGCACGCGGGCAAGCGCGTACGCCGCGGGCACACCGAGCAGCACCGACAGCAGCACGACTGCGCCCACCACTTCCACGGTCACCCACAACACGTTTGCGAGCTGGAAGTCGCGCCACGCCTGCGCGTACCAGTGCAGCGTGAAGCCCTGCGGCAGCAGCGTGCCGAACCAGCGCGTCGCGATCGAGTTGACCGCGACTGTCGCGATCAGCAGCACGACGTTCAGCAGGAAGAACACCATGGCGCCCCAGACGAGCGCTTTCCACAGACGATCCGGCAGGCTCGCGCGCTGCCTGCCCGAACGCGAAGGCTGCGCGCCGTCGTTGCCGCCCTTGCGGCTGCCGTCGGCGGGCCACGGTTGCGTGGCGTGGTGGTCGGTTGTCATCAGCCTTTTCCTCCCGTCACCGGTCCGCTGTAGAAGAACCGGCGTGCGCCCAGCATGGCCGCGACGATCACCAGTTGCACGAAGCCCATCACCATCGCAATCGCCGAAGCGAGCGCGTAGTCGTAGTTCTCGAACGCGGCTTCGGCGGCCGCAATCGACATCACGCGCGTCGGCCCCGCGGGCGCGCCCAGCAGCACCGCCGAAGGAAACACCGAGAACGCCTGCACGAACGAAAGACACGCGGCCATCGTAAGGCCGGGCACGAGCAGAGGCAGATAGATCTGGCGAAACTGCTGCCACGAACCGGCGCCAAGCGTGGCGGCGGCACTGGCGAGCGTCGGATCGATACCGGTGACGTACGAAAGCGTCAGCAGAAACGCAAACGGAAAGCCCGACACGATCAGCGAGATCAGCACGCCCCAGTAGTTGTGGGTAAGCCGCACTTCGTCGGAATACAGATGCAACCCCTGCAACGCTTGCGGAAACCATCCGTTCGGGCCGAAGTACGTCAGCATGCCGTCGGCGATCAGAACCGTGCCGAGCGTGACGGGAATCACAAGCAGCGTCGTAACGAACTTCTGGTAGCGCGAATCGCGACGCAACGCGAACGCGACGGGCACCGACACGCCGACGTTGATCAGCGTCGCGGGCACGGCGAGCTTCAGCGTGACGATGATCGTCGGCCACATCGACGTGTCCGTGAAGAACGTCACGTAGTTGGCCCACATGCTGCCGCCGTTCATCGGCTGGAACGACAGTACGAGCCCGTATGCGAACGGATAGATGAAGAGCGCGAGAATGAAGAGCAGCGCGGGCGTGACAAGCCACGCGCGGTTATCGGGTGGCGCAGGCGGCGCAGATTGAGGCGATGGCAACGTGCTGCTCACGATGCCTCTCCGTCATACACGAGCGTACGTGTGGGCGGCACACGCAGACTGATGCGCTCGCCTTCGACGAACTCGCCCACGAGCCGTGCCCACAGTTCGCCGAACGCCGCCTTCACGCGGATCAGCGAATCGCGGCCGCCATATTCGACGGTCATCACATCCGCGTCGAACGCGTTCGACGCGCCGGGTGCGGCGCGCTCCAGATCCTCCGGGCGCAACGCGACGGCGACGCGCTTGCTGCTGAACGCTTCCAGCGGCGTGCCGATGAGCCGCACGCCGTTCGCCGTCAGCGCGACGCCTTCGCCCTCCATGCCTTCCAGCGTGAACTCCGCGACGTTGCGATAGCCCATGAAACGCGCAACATGCAGGTTCTTCGGCCGCCCGTAGACTTCCTTCGGCGTAGCCACCTGCTGCACGACGCCTTCCTTCATCACGACGATGCGGTCCGCCATCGAAAGCGCCTCGTCCTGATCGTGTGTGACGTAAATAGTCGCGCGTTCGAGCTGGCTGTGAATGCGGCGAATTTCGGCACGCATCTCGATGCGCAGTTTCGTGTCGAGATTCGACAGCGGTTCGTCCATCAGGATGAGCGGCGGCTCGATCACGATGGCCCGCGCAATCGCGACGCGCTGCTGCTGGCCGCCCGACAGCTGCCCCGGCAGCTTGCGCTCGTGGCCCACCAGTTGCACGAGTTGCAGCGCTTCACGCGAACGCCGCACGGCTTCGCTCTTCGCGACGCCGCGCATCTTCAGACCAAAGCCGACGTTCTCCAGCACCGACATGTGCGGAAAGAGCGCGTAGTTCTGGAAGACCATGCCGAAGCCGCGTTTTTCGGGCGGCAGCACGTCGATGCGTTTGTCGTCGAGCCAGATGCCGCCGGCCGTCAGGGGCTGAAGTCCGGCGATGCAATTGAGCGCGGTGGATTTGCCGCAACCGGAAGGCCCGAGCAGTGCGATGAATTCGCCCCGCTGGATGTTCAGGTCGAGGCCCTGCAACGCCGCAACCGCATGACCCTCGGCGTTCGTGAAACTGCGGCAGACGGAATCGAGGCGTAACTGCTCAAAGCGATGCTTCATGACGATTTCCTGAAGCTGGCGACGGCGCTGCGCAACGCGACAGCGCCGTCACGCCAGTCATAGAGACGAGCCTTCACAACGCAGCCGCACGCCGTGCGTCGCGGACCGCGACGCACGGCGTGCAGGCCGGACACAGCGTTACTTGGTCTTCTGCGCGCCGACTTCACGGTCCCATTTCTGGAACGCGGCAACCATCGCCGCGGCAGGCAACGGGAGCACGTGCGGACGCTCCGCGAGCAGCTTCGCGTACTCGGGGCGGCCGAACTTCTTCAACACGTCCTGGCTTTGCGCCGGCGCCTGCTCAACCGTCACGCCCTTGATCGCCGGGCCCGGATAGAAGTAGCCGTCGTCATAGGTCAAAGCCTGCTGCGCGGGTTCCAGCATGAAATTCATCAGCTTGTAGAGCACGTCGATCTTTTCTTTCGGCACGCCCTTCGGGATCACCATGTAGTGCGCGTCGTTGACCCACGTCATGTTGTCGAAGGCCTGCACGCGGAATTCGGCGGGCACGATGCCAAGCGCGCGCGGGTTGATGTCCCAGCCGGTCACGGTGACCGTCATGTCGCGCGTGCCTTCGCCCAGCTCCTTCATCACCGCCGACGTGCCGCCCGGATAGTACGGAATGCAGTCGTTCAGCTGCTTGAGGAACGCCCACGTCTTGTCCCAGCCGTTGATCGGGTCGTGCGGATCCTTGTCGCCGAGCACATATGGCAGACCCATCAGGAACGTGCGGCCCGGACCGGAGTTCGCCGGACGTGCATAGATCAGCTTGTTCGGATGTGCCTTGCACCATTGCAGCAACTGGTCAGGCGTTTTCGGCGGATCGCTGACTTTCGCCGGGTTGTATTCGATGAGCGGACCGGCCGGCATGTACGCCACTTCCAGGCCATAGCCCTGCGCGAGATCCTGCATCTTGCGCGGACCCGGCGCGTAGTTGTCGAGCACGCCGGGGAACGCAGCCGAATGATCAGGCAGCAGCTTTTCCCACAGATTCTGTTCGATGCCGGCAGCGAGCGCGTCGGTGCCGGTCAGCACGAGATCGATATCGGAGCGCCCCGCGGCCTGCATGGCCTTGATCTTGCCCGGCAGTTGCGGCGCCGGCGCGTTGGTGAACGTGATGTTCGAAACGAGGTTCGGGTACTTCGCCTTGAACGCCTCGAAGCCCTTTTGCGTCAGCTGAAGATCGCCGGCCACGTCGACGATGTTCAAGGTCACCGGGTCCGCCGCGCGCGCCGCCGGCGCGAACGTTGCGCCAACCGCCACACAGACAGCCGCCATCCTCACAGACAACCTGCCGGATAAAGTCATCGCATCTCCTCGCTTCTTTGGTATGGAAGTCCGTCGGTTCAGGTGCGCTGCCGACGGTACAGGTCTTGCCTTATCGAACATTGCCAACGCGACCATTTGACGTCAAGCAAATGATCCGTGACAGGTCACACTGCGACGCGCGGCGCAATCTCCGGCAATCCCTTTACAGACAACGATCCGATGCCATATCGACGTACGTGGGAACGCGCCGCTCTACGGGTTTAGCCCGATACTTGTCAGGCAACTTCGTGCGACAGAACGGGCGGCCTAGCCGCCTTTGACGCCCTGCGTGTTCACGTAGAGTGAATAGAGCCCGTGGCTCGCCGCCATGAAAAGCCGGTTGCGATGGCGCCCGCCAAAGCACACGTTCGCACAGCGCTCCGGCAACGCGATATGCCCGATTGCTTCACCGTGCGACGTGAATACGCGCACGCCGTCGAGCTCTTCGGTGCCCATGCCCCAGCCGCACCACAGGTTGCCGTGAATATCGACACGAAATCCGTCCGGCGTGCCGGCGCCTGCGTCGATCAGGATACGGTTGTTGTCGATGGTGCGGCCGTCGGCGGCGACGTCGAACACGCGGATCGTGCGCGGCGACTCGCGCGACGCGACCACATACAGCAGCGATTCGTCGGGCGAAAACGCGAGACCGTTCGGGCCTTCAATATCGTCGGCGATGAGCGTGATTTCGCCCGTCTGGCCGTCGATGCGGTACACGCACTGCGGCAATTCGGGTTCGGCCTTTTCGCCCTCGTAGAAACTGTCGATGCCGAAGCTCGGATCGGTGAACCAGATCGAGCCGTCCGACTTCACGACGAGGTCGTTCGGCGAATTCAGACGCTTGCCGAGATAGTTGTCGGCAAGCACGGTGATCGTGCCGTCGTATTCGGTGCGCGTCACGCGGCGCGTCAGGTGCTCGCAGCTCACGAGCCGTCCTTCGCGATCGCGCGTGTGGCCGTTTGCGTTGTTCGACGGCTGGCGGAATGGCGTCACGGCACCGGTTTGTTCGTCCCAGCGCAGGATGCGGTTGTTCGGAATATCGCTCCACAGCAGATAGCGTCCGTCGCCGAACCACACTGGGCCTTCGGACCAGCGCGTGCCCTGATACAGACATTCGACCGAAGCCGATGCAATGCGCAGCGCGTTGAAACGATGGTCGAGAACGCGGATGGCGGAATCGGGGTAGCGACGGCTGTTGTCTGTCATTGAACCTCCTTGTGCGTTTGTATCCGGTATGGCGAACGGCACGCGGCGTGTCACGGCGTTCGCGAAGGATCACGCCGCGCCGCTATGCCGTGGCGTGATCCGGCACATGCAGAACGGCCGCTCAGTGCTTGCCCAGTTCGCCGTCCAGCAGACGCCACAGCTTCAACGGATTGTCATCGTGCAGCGCTTCGGGCAGCAGCTCGGCTGGCAGATCCTGATAGCACACAGGCCGCAGGAAGCGGTCGATCGCGGTTGCGCCAACCGACGTTGCGCGCGCGTCCGACGTAGCGGGGAACGGCCCGCCATGCACCATTGCGTGCGACACCTCGACGCCCGTCGGGAATCCGTTCGCGAGAATCCGGCCGGCCTTGCGTTCGAGCGTCGGCAGCAGTTTGCGCGCGAGTGCGTAGTCTTCCGGTTCGAGTTGCAGCGTTGCCGTGAGCTGGCCTTCGACGTACCCCGCCACCCTGACCATTTCGTCGACATCGCGACACGTGACGATCAGCGAAGTCGGCCCGAAAATTTCATCTTCGAGTTCAGCCGCGGCAAGAAACTGCACGGCGTCGGTCAGGAACAACGCGGGCATCGCCGGACATGCGGCGCCCGTCTGCGTGCCCTGCGCGACGCTCTGCACGCCGCCCGTCTCGCCGCGCTGTTCGACCGCGGCCTTGTACGCCGATGCGATACCCGGCGAGAGCATCGTCTGCGCTTCCTTCTTTGCGAGCGCCTGGGCGGCGGTGTCGATGAACGCCTGCGTATGCGGGCCTTCGAGCACGATCACGAGCCCCGGGTTCGTGCAGAACTGGCCGACGCCGAGCGTCACCGAATCCACGAACGCCGAAGCGATTGCCGCGCCACGTCTGGCGAGTGCGCCGGGCAGCACGAAGAACGGATTGACGCTGCTCATTTCGGCGAACACGGGAATCGGCTCGCGACGCCTCGACGCGATGTCGACGAGCGCAAGCCCCCCGCGCCGCGACCCGGTGAAGCCAACCGATTTGATCGCCGGATGTGCAACGAGCGCCTCGCCCACCGCGTTGCCCGCGCCGACGACCAGCGAAAACACGCCCTCCGGCAGACCGGTTTCAGCGACCGCCTTCTGGATTGCGCGACCGACGAGTTCCGAGGTACCCAGATGCGCCGGATGCGCCTTCACGACGACCGGACAACCCGCCGCGAGCGCCGACGCGGTATCGCCGCCGGCAACCGAAAACGCGAGCGGGAAGTTGCTTGCGCCGAACACGGCGACAGGCCCAACCGGAATTTTCTGCAGACGCAGATCGGAACGCGGCAACGGCTTGCGCTCCGGCATGGCGGAATCGATCGTCGCGGTCAGCCAGCGGCCTTCGCGCACGAGCGAGGCGAACAGCTTCAACTGACCGACGGTGCGCCCGCGTTCGCCTTCGATACGCGCTTTCGGCAGCGCCGTTTCGATGTGCGCGCGCTCGATCAGTTCGTCGCCCAGCGCGAGGATGTTGCTGGCGATCGCCTCGAGAAAGCGCGCGCGTGTTTCGAGCGGCGCGCTGCGGTATGGATCGAACGCGAGCGCGGCGAGTTCACACGCCCGGTCGACATCGACTGCGCTGCCCGCACCGAACGGCGGCTCGATCTCCACGTTGTGGACGGGGTCGAACGCGCGCAGCGTGCCCTCGGCGCCGCGTACGGCGGATGCGCCGATGAGCATCTCTCCTGTGATCTGCATCTTGAAACTCCAGTCGGGCGCTGCGGGCGACGCCTGCGCTCACCGCGCAGCGCAATTCAGATAGTGGGAAGCGCCGCCGGGCAAGGCCCGGCTACGCGGCGTTCTGACGCTCGAACGCAAGGAGCGCTTCGGTTGCAGCCGCGATCTTCGCATGATGCTCGACTGGCGTCGAACTGAGGAGCGGCAGGATCGCGCCCATATTGGCGATCTTCGAGAACGTCACCGCATCGTGCAACACGCGGATCAGCGAAATGTCGTCGCGCAGCGTTTCAAGCGGCATGAACGCTTCGTAGATGCGCGCGGCTTCGTCCGCGCGGTCTTCTTTCGCGGCGCGCAGCAGCGCCATGACTGCGTGCGGCGCGATGCAGCCCGAACCCGTGGTCCAGGCCGCGAGGCCGAAATCGCGCACATGCACGAGCGCGGGGCGCTCGCCCATCCCGGAGATCACCTTCGCCGGATGCACGCTTTCGAGCAGACGCGTCAGATAGACGTCGTCAGCCGGGTTGTCGCGAACGATCGCGTATTTGACGGCAATCAGCGTGCCGCGATCGAGCAGGCGCGTGAGCGCGTCGACATCGACATAGTTCTCGTTCTTGATATAGAGCGTCAGCGGCATGCCCGCCACATCGGCGATACGCGCGAGGCCTTCCTCCACACCTTCAGACGTTGTAAAGCCTGTGAGCGGCAGGACCATCGCGGTGCAGTACTGCGTCTGCGCGAGGATGCGTGCCTGGTCGAGCATCTTGCCGTAGTCGGGTCCGATGGCCGGAATCACGCGCGTATCCGGGCCGGCGCTTTCGGCGAGCAGATCGAGCAGATCGCGATATTCGCTGACCGCGACGTGGTAGAGATTCGCGTTGCCGCCATACAGCAGCGTGCGCACGCCGCCGGACTCGATGTGCCGGATGAGCTTCAGGTTCTCCGCGGCGTCGAGCGAGTAGTCGGCGCCGCGGGCAAGCGGGGGGACCGCCATCACGCTGGCGGCGAACTCACGACCGGAAATCGGGGAGACGTTCATGGGACCTCGGCAGGCGCACCAATTCGATGATTGATCGCCAAATTAGCACCGCCCGGCAAATGTTGTCAAACAAATTTATCTCGACATGGGTGCACCACATTTCAGCCGGTTGTCGTCGCAATGCAGCATGAAAGGAGACGTTTTCGCAGGATTTTGCGGAAAACTCCGCGTTCCCCCGGTCGCGCCATTACTCTCACATGCATCAATTTCGTATGACAACACACGCGATTTGAATGCGGATTTCTTTCAACGCCCAGATTGAAATCTTTTGCCAATTACATCAGAAGGGTTTTTCAGCGTTGAATCAATCCGGACCGGATTAAAGCTGTTTCAAAACGCCGACATTTGTCGGCTGCGTTTTTGCCGATATAGCGCCTGAGGCTCGCTCCGCCGGGAGGCCCACTGGCCGCGGCTCTGCAAAAAGCAAAAAATCCGCTCAAATCGCCGCTGTCGATTTGCTGAATACTCATACAAATGCGCGAGCGGAATAAAAAAATGGTGATAGATTAGTGAAAACAGAGAGTCGCGAATCATGAATTCGCGTCGTTCTTGTCAGCGGTTTGGCCTGCCGCGATTTCAGGGAGCCGTAAGTGTCACTACATTTCATTGAGCAGATGTCACCGCTGCTCGAGGCCACTGATGAAGCCGCGTGGTTCGACGCCATCGTCCGTCTCGCCGACGGATGGGGCTTCAATCAGGTTCTGCTGGCGATGCTGCCACGGCCGGGCATCCGCCTGGAGGACGCATATGTGCGCAGCACGTACCCTACGTCCTGGCGGCGCGCCTACGACGAGCAGGGCCTCATGCATATCGATCCCACCGTCTCGCATTGCGCGACGCGCGCGTCGCCGCTGGTGTGGTCGCCTGAGATCTTCACGACCGCACCCCAGCAATCGATGTACGAGGAAGCCCGGGCGTACGGCCTGCGCGCAGGCGTGACGTTGCCGGTTCACGGGCCGCGACAGGAAGCGGGCATGTTGTGCTTCGTCAATGACAGCATGCCAACCGATGCGTTCTGGCGACATGTCGACGTGGCGTTGCCGAATCTCGTGTTGCTGCGCGATCTGGTGATCGACACGAGCCAGCGTCACGTGAGCGCGCACACGCAGGAGCTGATTCCAAAGCTCACCCCGCGTGAACGCGAATGTTTGAAGTGGACTGCGCGCGGCAAGTCCACATGGGAGATTTCACACATCCTCAACTGCTCGGAAGCAGTCGTGAACTTTCACATGAAGAACATCCGTGCGAAGTTCGGCGTGAACTCGCGGCGTGCGGCCGCGGTCATCGCAACGCAGCTCGGCGTTATTGATCCAGCCTGACAAGGTCGGAGACCTTGTGATCGTGCAGCGCGCGCTCCGCCCGGCCGAGATCACTGTCCGAGATGGTTTTCGTGAAGTAGAGGCCAAGCAGGATTGCCACGGGCGCCGGAATTTCCGCGCCGGATTCGAAGCGGCTGCCACGCGACTGCGTCACGCCAAAGCGCGCCCAGAAACGCCGCTGACTCTCTTTCTTCTTTTTGCGAAACGCGATGATGAGCACGCGGTCCACCGGTGACGATGGCTCCTGCAGCCGCTCTGGCGTGCTCGCGCGACGTGCCGGTTGCCAATAATTTTCGAGTAGTTCCATGATGTCCACCTGGTTGAATGGCTATCGCCGGGATCGATAAATTGATTCTCCACGGACCAGCGAACGGGGCACACCTATCCAGGTAGGTAGGTAGTTTTTCTACCCGAAATGCATAAGTTTCCATGCGTATTGGCTGACCAACACGTAAGGGAGAACGACATGCAAGCAGCGATCCGGATTGGCCTGCGTCAGGAATTTGACAACGATCACATCAACGAGATGTACCGGCTGCGTGCCCGGGTGTTTCACGGACGCCTCGGATGGGATATTCCGACCATCGCCGGGATGGAGATCGACGGCTACGACGCACTCGGGCCGCATTACATGCTCATCCAGGACAAGGGGGGCGCCGTGCGCGGCTGCTGGCGCCTGATGCCAACGGAGGGGCCGAACATGCTGAAGGACACGTTCCCGCAACTGCTGCATGGCGACGCGGCGCCGGTCGGACGGCACATCTGGGAACTGAGCCGCTTTGTCGTCGATACCGGCGGCGAAGAGCAAACGTTTGGCTTCGCCGATCTGACGATGCACGCCATCCACGAACTCGTGACTTTCGCCGACCAGATGGGCATCACGCGCTACGTGACCGTCACGACGACGCCCATCGAACGGCTGCTGCGCAAAACCGGTATCGAACTGCGCAGGCTCGGGCCGCCGCTGCGCATCGGCGTGGAGAACGCGGTGGCGCTGGAGATCGCGGTCAGTCCGCAGACGCGGGCCGCACTGTTTGGCCCGATGGCCGCGGCAGCGTGACCGGATGTCGTGCTGATGCCGGATGGCTGCGGGGAAACCGTTCAGCAGGTGAACCGCGGATGGAAGCTGCGGCAAGCCGGATTCGGTCCGACGCCGGTCCGGTCCTCGCCGCGCTTACGAACCGAACATCCGGTCGAGCGCGTTTTCGAGGTGCGCGCGCATGGCCTGACCGGCCGCTGCGGAGTCCTTGTTGCGGATCGCTTCCAGCACGGCCAGATGCTCGCGCTGCACGAGACGTTGCCGCTCCAGCGTCTTCACCAGCGACAGGTTGCGCGAGAGGTTCATGCTGAACACGATCTGCTCTTCGATGAACGACATCACGGTGATGAAAAACTGGTTCTTCGACGCCCGCGCGACGGCCAGATGAAACGTGAAATCGTCGCGCGCGCCGATGCCCTGTGTTTCGATGATGCGCTCGAGCTCCTCCCACGCGTGCTGGATGGCGGCGATATCGTCGCTGTCGGCCTGCTGTGCGGCGAGCGCCGCCGCGCCCGCCTCGGTGACGATGCGGAACTCGTAACAACGACGGATATCGGAGAGCGTTTCGAGCGGCGCAAAGCGTCGCACGTCCGGATCGGGACGGCGCGCGACTGTGGTTCCCGAACCGTGACGCGTGACGATGATCCCGTCGGCGCGCAGCCTCGCCAGCGCTTCACGCACCGTGGGGCGCGACGTTTCGAAACGTTCGGCCAACGCGTGCTCGGTCGGCAGGCGCTCACCTTCCTTGTACTCCCCTTCAAGGATCTGGTTCAGGATATCGCCGTAGATCTTGTCAGGCAGACCTGAGGATTTGCGCTCGTTCATCGTCGATGTCGTAGCTTGTCTGAATAGGTCTCGATTGTAAGGCAAACTGGACCAATCACTGGCCAGATTCTGATTGACGGCAAGCCGTTTGTCAGCGGAAAGCCATGTCAGGTCTTGATCGGGTCCTTCCTTGCGGTCAAGACAAATGACCTGACCACTTGATTTACATCAAGGCACTTTCGCCGCTTTTCGGCGATCATTTAAGCCGACGTTTGATTCAGCGCATATCGGGTTACATCCCGCATGACATCTCATGTGCGCGCATCGCTTCTTTCTTCCGGGTCATTGCGCATCCTGTGCCGACCCACATGCCGCGGAGGTTTTATGTACTCACGTATCCTGGTTGCGGTCGACGGCAGCGATACCTCGCGCCGCGCGTTCCACGCTGCGCTCGGTCTCGCAAAGTCAAACGGTGCAGTCCTGCGGGCGTTTTACGTCGTTGAAAATACGCCGATGTATTTCGAGGCGCCTGGCTACGACCCGTCGGTCCTGCGCAACAGCCTGATCGAGCAGGGAAAGGAGCTGAACGCGGCGCTGCTTCAGGCCATGCGCGAAGCCGGCGTGCAGGGCGACGTCGCGACAGACGAAGCTTCATCGATTGAAGACGTCTCCGTGGTCGTGCTCGCGGCGGCGGCTGCGTTCAATGCCGATCTACTGGTCATGGGCACACACGGCCGGCGCGGCTTCCAGCGGCTGATTCTGGGCAGTGTCGCCGAGCGCTGTGTGCGCCAGGCGAAGCTGCCGGTACTGCTGGTGCCTTCGGCCGCCGGCGACGCGCAGGCTTCGCCGCAACAGGCAGGCGCCGCCTGACCTTTTCAAGACACGAGTCCCACCTGGCCGCGCGTCCTTTTGTCGCTCAGGGCGCCCAGAGGCCGGTGGGACAATCAGGGCAACATCACTTTCCGGGCTATTCGATCATGCTCCATCCCATCGCGCTTCCTCCGTCCGCCGGGCATCGACCTGTTCGCGCCACCGCGCCCGCGCGTGCGCGCCGCGACGTTGCCCGCTGCTCGACCTGCGCGATGCGACAGCTCTGCATGCCGCAGGGCGTGTGTGCCGAAGACCTGCCGAAACTTGAAGCGCTCATCTGTAACGCACGCGCCGTGCGTCGCGGCGAAGTGCTGTTTCGCACGGGCGATCCGTTCGACAACCTGTATGCCGTACGGTCGGGTGCATTGAAAACGGTGATGGCACATCGCCTCGGCCGGGAACAGGTGACCGGGCTGAAGCTCGCGGGTGAACCCCTCGGCCTCGACGGTATCAGTACCGACGCGCACGCATGCAGTGCGATCGCGCTCGAAGACAGTTCCGTGTGCATCGTGCCGTACCCCGAGTTGAAGCGTCTTTGCCGCGAAATCGGCACGATGCAGGACCGATTGCACAAACTGATGGGCGAACAGATCGTGCGCGAGGCAAAGCAGATGATGGTGCTCGGCTCGCAGAGCGCCGACGAACGCGTCGCCGCGCTACTGCTGGACATATCGGAGCGCAACGCACAGCGCGGCTATTCGTCGAACGAATTCAACCTGCGCATGACGCGCGATGAAATGGGCAGCTATCTCGGCATCACGCTCGAAACGGTGAGCCGCACGCTGTCAAGATTTCAAAAGCGTGGCCTGATCGACACGCAGGGCAAATTCATCCGCATCGTCGATTTCGATGGTTTGCGGCAGGTATAGACCGCCGCAGATACGCCGTCGCTCCCGGCCAGAACGGCCATTTCCCCCGGCGCGTGGCCGCGCGCCATATTGGGCGGGCGTCAGGCCAGTCACCCGTTCGCGATACATTTCGCCTTGGCATGCCTTCTGCAAGCAGGTACAGTTTCAGACTGTCCCCTAGCAGGAGACCCGGTGCAATGAATCGCGAACCCGCCTTGCAGCACCCGCTCATCCATCGACTCATCGAAGCCCGCCGCGTCACTGACGCGTTGTTTGCTGTCATCAAACCCGAGTTCCTCTACGAACGTCCGATCCGCGAACGACACCGGATCGTGTTCTATATTGGCCATCTCGAAGCGTTCGACCGGAACCTCTTCGACCGGCGACTGTTCGATCTTCCCGCGTTGAGTGCTGAACTCGACCAGTTGTTCGCGTTCGGCATCGACCCTGTCGACGGCGGGTTTCCAACTGACGTGCCGACTGACTGGCCATCGCTTGAAGTAGTCGGGGCGTACGCCGCCGGCGCGCGCGCGCAGATCGATCACGCGCTCGCGTCGCTCGAACTCGTGCCCGAAGGCATGCGCACGGCCTCCGCCGAACAGCTCTTGCACGTCGCGATCGAGCACCGGCTGATGCACGCTGAAACGCTTGCGTACATGCTGCATCAGTTGCCTCTCGAGCAAAAAGTTGCGCCGCCGTCATCCGTCACAGAACCCCCGGCGGGTCTGCCGGACGATGGCATGGTCAGCGTGCCCGCTGGCGTAACCGTGCTCGGCATGGATCGCGAAGAGGGCGTCTTCGGGTGGGACAACGAGTTTGGCGAATTGCGTGTCGACGTGCCCGCATTCGAGATCGACCGCCACATGGTGACGAACGGCGCGTATCGCGCGTTCGTCGAAGCGGGCGGCTATCGCGATCCATCGCTGTGGAGCGGGAAGGACTGGGCGTGGAAGGAAGCCGAACACATCGAACATCCAGCGGGCTGGTCGCTTGCTACGCGGCACGGCGAGCGTGCGTGGAAGTTGCGCACGATGTTCGATGACATCGCTTTGCCCGAACACTGGCCGGTCTATGTGAGCCACGCCGAAGCGAGCGCGTACGCGCGCTGGGCCGGCAAGGCCCTGCCGACCGAAGCGCAGTGGCAGCGCGCAGCGCACGGCGCGCCCCACGCCAGATCGGGCAATTTCGATTTTCGTAGCTGGAATCCGCAGGACGTTCACGCGCATCGGGACAACGTCAGCGCGTTCGGCGTCGTCGGGCAGTTTGGCAACGGCTGGGAATGGACCTCGACGGTGTTCGATGCGCTACCGGGCTTCGACGCGTTTCCGTTTTACCTCGGCTATTCGGCGAACTTTTTCGACGGGCAGCATTACGTGCTCAAGGGCGGCTCGGCACGCACCGCGGCGTGCATGCTGCGCGCGACGTTCCGCAACTGGTTCCAGCCGCACTATCAATATGTGTATGCGGGGTTTCGCTGCGTGCGAAATTTGACCCCGGCGTAACGAACAGAGCGAATCGGGCTCGAACAAAAACACTCGAAGAATCCGCTTTCACAACAAGAGAGTCCGATGGAAGTTCTGGGCCGCCTGCGCGGTTTTTCGCTACCGGTCACCGCCGAGGCAGGCATCCTTGTCATGGTCGCGACGACCGCCACGTTCGCGGCCAGCGATGCCACCGTCAAGGTCATTGGCGCCGCAGTGCCGCTTCTGGCGCTGCTGCTGGTGCGCTACTTCTTCCAGGCTGTCGTGCTCGGCGTCTGGCAGACGCAGCGCGGCGCCGTGCACTTTCTCAACACCGGCGCGCTGAAGCTGCAGGTGCTGCGCGCATTCCTGCTGCTGTCAAATTCAGCCTGCACGTTCGCCGGACTGCGCTATCTCCCGCTGCCTGTCACAACCGCGCTTGCGATGATGGCCCCGCTCATCACCACGCTACTTGCCGCGACCGTGCTCAATGAAGACGTGCCGCGTAGCAAGTGGGCCATGGTCGTGCTGGGTTTCATCGGGATGCTGATGGTGGTGCGCCCGGGTAGCGGGCAGTTCAGCTGGACCGTGATTTTTCCGATCGGCGCGGCAACGACGTTCGCGTGCTTTCAGGTTGCGTCGAGCAAGCTCTCGAAAAGCGGCGACCCCATCACCACGAATTTTCTGACCGCGCTCGTCGCAACCGTCGCGCTTGCGCTTCTGCTCTGGGCCGATCAGGCGACGATGCTTCCGGAAATGGGACGCGTGCGCTTCGGAAGCTGGTTGCTCGTGCTGCTGATGGCATCGCTCGCGACGTTCGGGCACGTGTTGATGCTTCAGGCGTTGCGCCGCGCGCCGCTCGCGCTCCTCACGCCATTTGGTTACGCGCAGCTCGCTTTTGCGACACTTTTCAGCTGGGTGCTGTTCAGCCAGATACCCGATCTGTGGACCGGCCTCGGCATGATCGTGATCGCACTGGGCGGTATCGGCACCGTCCTTTTGCATTCGCGCGCACGCGCGGCCTGAGACCGGAAGGGCTCTGCGGTCAACGTCGCGACGTGATCCGCCTGTCACGCGCAAAACGCGTGACAGGCGTGCCTGCTTCATCCGCTCACTGACGCTCGATCACGACTTCAAGGTATTCGCTCGGCAGAACGAGCCCGTCGTCACCGGATCGGTTGCTGCTCGCGATCAGCGCCATCAGGTCCTGATTGAACGCTGCCTGTTTCTCTGCGTCGAGCGCGCCGAAGGCTTTGTTGATCGGGCCGTACCACGTGCGGAATACGTCGATCCAGTGCTCCGGTGAGCGATAGCGAAATACAAACGCGCGCTCAGTCGTATGGATCTTCCGCGCGGTCGCGCCGAACAGTTCTTCCAGCCGCGAGGCGGTGCCCCACAGCGCCGGCGATTTCACACCCGTGGCCGGTGGAATGTACTTGCCGATCGTCTTGAACACCTGACCGATGAAACTCTCCGGTGTCCAGTTTGCGAGGCCGATCTTGCCGCCGGGCCTGCACACGCGCGCAAGTTCGCTGGCGGCTTTCGCCTGGTCCGGCGTGAACATCACGCCGAACGTCGACATCACCACGTCGAATGAAGCGTCGGCGAATGGCAGGTTTTCCGCATCGGCTTCCTGAAAATGGATCGTGTGACCCTCGGCCTGCGCGCGTGCCTTGCCTGCTTCGAGCAACGCGGGCACGTAGTCGGTCGAGGTGACCTCCGCCCAGCGACGCGCCGCCGCAAGCGTTGCATTGCCGTTGCCGGCAGCGACATCGAGCACGCGCGCGCCGGAACGCAGATCGAGCGCCTCGCACAGATTTTCGCCGACGATCTGCAACGTCGTGCCGACAACCGCATAGTTGCCCGCCGACCACGCGACCTGCTGACGCGTCTTGATCGCGGCAAGATCGACCGTTGGTGCAGGCGTGGAAACCGGGGATGTAGAGACTTCTGAAGGCATAGCTGAACTCCAGTTAAAGCAGACGCAAACCGGCACGCGCAGGCACGTCCAAACATCACACGCAAACCCGCACGCAAGGCTGAAGAAACGAAATCCGCGGCCGCGCTATTCCGCGACGGTCAAACCGGAGCCGCCCATTTCCTTCGGAAAGTCCTTCATTTTGGGCAAGCCATCTTTCATCCGCAGTTTCGTTTCCTGGTAGTTGACGTGGATGCCGGCTTCGTACGGAAAGTCGGGAATGGATGCCGCATAGACATCCGTGACGCCCATGCCGGGATGCTCGGTGAAGATATGGCCGCCGCACGTTTTGCACCACTTGCGAAAACTGTTCTCGGTTTTGTTGTAAGTGCCGATATTGTCCGCGCCGCGTGTGATGTGGACCGATTCCGGTTTCCAGAGCGTGAACGCGTTCACCGGCCCCGCCGACCAGCTTCGACACGAGTCACAATGACAATAGCCCATGCCTTCCGGTTTTCCGGTGACCGTGAACTGGACGGCACCGCAAAAACAGCTACCTGTGTACGTCTTTTCATTACTCATCAAGTGTCTCCTTGGTGACAGGTCCCCGCCCCCATGAGAACGACCGCTGCTTTCGTCGCGCTGCGCGTTGTTGCGGGCCGGGGTGAATGCTAGTATCTGCGCGTCGGTCGTGTTGATAAACGATCAGGCGTCCAGATTTCTTGAGCAGGACGCCGGAATTGATGTATTGACGGACACCATCATGGACGCAGTTTCGGATGTGCTTCGTGTCGTGCGCCTGAGCGGCGCGGTCTTTCTCAACGCGGAATTTTCCGCGCCATGGAGTCTGATTGGCCGCACGGATTCGACACTGTGTTCGTCATACCTGCCCGCGTCCGATCGCATCGTTTCCTATCATCTGATCATCGAAGGCAGTTGCTGGGCGCAGTTGCCCGGTGTCCCCGATTCGGCCGTTCATCTCAATGCTGGCGAGCTGCTCGTCGTGCCGCAAGGCGAAACACACGTGATGGGGAGCGCGCTCGATCTCGAACCGGTGCCATCGGCGAGTCTGCTCGCGGATCAGTTCAACGCGTCACCGGGCCAGGTGATGAAGCTCTCGCATGGCGGCGGCGGTGCGCGCACGCAGGTGGTATGCGGTTTTCTCGCCTGTGACGACGTGGCGAGCAACCCGCTTCTTTCGGCGTTGCCGCGCATCTTCAAGATCGACATGCGCAATGATCCACAGAGCGCGTGGCTCGAATCCTCAGTCAAATTCGCCGCCGCCGAGGCCGCCGAATCGCGTGCGGGCAGTTCGATCATTCTCGCGCGGCTCTCCGAACTGCTGTTCGTCGAAGCGGTGCGGCGCTGCATCGACGCATTGCCGGACAACCAGAAAGGCTGGCTCGCCGGCGTGCGCGACCGCTTTGTCGGGCGCGCGCTGTCGATGCTGCACGCGCAACCGGCACACGCATGGACCGTCGAAGATCTCGCGCGCAAGGTCGGGCTGTCGCGCTCGGCGCTCGCGCAACGATTCAGCGACCTGATAGGCCAGCCGCCGATGCAGTATCTCGCGCGCTGGCGTCTGCAGATTGCAGCGCAGCAATTGCTGGCGGGTGACACCTCGCTCGCCGCGATCGCGGGACAGATTGGCTACGATTCGGAGGCGGCGTTCAACCGCGCGTTCAGACGCGAGTTCGGCATGCCGCCTGCCGCATGGCGAAAAAACCACCGGCAGCACATCGATGGGGACGCACCAGCCAGGGCCACGCCGCCGCCCGCGGTGAAAAACGCCCTCGTCCACGCTTCGCCGGCTGGCGGCCGGTAGTCGAAACATCGCACGACTGCCGCGCGTTCTGGCGGAAACTGCATCTGCTGGCGCGCCGCACGGCGTTTTGCCCCCAGTGATAACATCGGACGCCTGCGTCACGGCGACGCAGACCACCCGCGTACGATGCAAATTGAGGACCGGATGCCGCCGACAGGTGACACGCCTACTGATGGCGAGTCGATCGAACATCGCATTTTCCGCGCACGCCAGCTCTCTATCGGCCTGACGCTGCCGCTCCCGCGCAAGGGACACATCGTCGCGGATTTCGGCGAACAGATCGCGCTCGCGCCGATCCTGCGCGAGGCGCGCGAGTCCGGCACCCATCACGTCACACTGAATGTTCCGGCATCGCCGCGTGCGCCGCGCGATGTCATCGAAGAACTTGCAGCGCACGTATTGCCTGAATTTCATTACCCCGGCACTGCAGCCGGCCCCTGAAGCGAGCCCCATGTCAGAACACACAAAAACCGTAAGACCGCTGGTGATTGCCGCGGTGATGGCCACGATGGCGATGGTCGCGATCGAAGCCACCATTGTCTCGACCGTGATGCCGCAGATCGTGACCGAACTCGGCGGACTGCATCTATATAGCTGGGTCTTCTCGTCGTTCCTGCTTGCGCAGACGGCGATGACCGTCGTGTTCGGCAAGCTTGCCGACCTGTACGGACGCAAGCCCGTGATGCTGATCGGCATCGCGATTTTTCTGGCGGGCTCGGTGCTGGCCGGCTTCGCATGGTCGATGCCGGCGATGATCGCGTTTCGCCTGATTCAAGGCGTCGGCGCAGGCGCGATGCAGCCTGTTTCGCTGACGATCGTCGGCGACCTGTATCCGGCGCGTGAACGCGGCAAGATCCAGGGCTATCTCGCGAGCGTGTGGGCGATCTCGGCTGTCGTCGGGCCGATGCTTGGCGGCCTGATCATCCACGATTTCTCGTGGGCATGGATCTTCTGGATCAACGTGCCGATTGGCATCCTGTCCGCAATCGGCTTCGTGCGCTATCTGCACGAACACGAACGGCACGGCAGGCCTTCGATCGATATCGCGGGCGCGGCGCTCTTCACGCTCGCGATTGCCGCACTGATGATGGCGCTGACCGATTTCGGCACGTCGGACTATGCGCGTGGCGCGCTGGAGCTGGCCGCGGCCGTCGTGTGCGGACTTCTCTTCGTCGTGCAGGAACGGCGCGCCGCCGACCCGATGATTTCGTTTGCGCTGTGGAGCCACCGGCCGATCGCCGCGTGCAACGCCGCCACTGTGCTCTCGGGCATGGCGCTGATGGGACTGACGACGTTTCTGCCGATGTACGTGCAGGGCGTGCTGCACCGCTCGCCGGTCATCGCGGGTCTCGCGCTGACGATGATGATGGTCGGCTGGCCGAGCGGCGCGACGCTCGCTGCCCGCACGTTTCATCGCATCGGACTGCGCCGCACGTTGATCGCCGGTAGTGTGTTCCTGCCGCTTGGCGCCGTCTTCTTCGCCACGCTGACGCCTGACAGCTCCCCGGTTTTCGCAGGCATCGGTTCGCTGGTGATGGGGTTCGGGATGGGCGTCGTGAGCGTCAGTTCGCTGATGCTGATCCAGGAAATCGTGACGGCGTCGGAGCGCGGCAGCGCAACGGCGTCGAATCTGTTCTCACGCAATCTGGGCAGCACGCTCGGCGCCGCGATGTTCGGCGCGGTGCTCAACTATGGCTTGAGCCATTCGCAGGGCATCGCCGCCGTCACGTCAGACCAGTTGCGCCAACTCCTCGACTCGGCTGCCGACGTGGTGCGCGACAACGCCGTGCGGCTCGTGCTGCATCATTCGCTGCATCTCACGTTCGCGTCGATTCTCGTGATCACGCTGGGCGCGGTGGTCTCCGTGATGATGGTGCCCACGATCAAGCTGCGGCCAGTGGGTGAGGCGTCGACCAGCTGACTGCGTCGCCGCGCGGCGGCCGGCCATCGCCCCGTGCCGCGCACTTGCCGCTCAGGTCAGGTTGGGTTTCGCGGGCGGATACGGCCGCTTCAACAGCGCGATCACGACCTGATGCGCGGCGGCAATTGCCGCCGCTTCGCTCTCGAAGATCGCGTTGTCGACGACCTGCTGCAGCGGCAGCACATCGACCGGCGCGTCAGCGCCGTCATCGATCGTGCTGATTGCGGCGAACGCGGCCCACCCGCCGTTGTGGATGAACTGCCGCGCCGATAGTTCGAACTGGTAGGGTCCAAGCGTTTCCACATGCATCGAATCTCTCCTGAAAGAGCCAGCCGTTAAAACCCGGAGCCTTACGCACCCGCCTGGGCCTGTGCCTTTGCTTCCAGCTCAGCAATACGTTTGCGCAGGCCGCGCTCTTCCTGGAAGCGGCTCGTTTCGTCGCGAATCACTGCGACGATGCCGGTCAATGTCTTCTCCGGTCCATACAGCAGCGCGACGGTAAAGGCGATCGACAGCGAACGGCCATCCTTGTGAACGGCGGGCACGCGCAGCACGTCGTTGCCGTAACGCGTCTCGCCCGTCTCCATGGTCTTTTGATAGCCCTCCCAGTGACGTCCGCGCAACCGCTCGGGGATGATCACATCGAGCGATTTGCCGAGCGCTTCCGCTTCGGTGAAGCCAAACATGCGCTCGGCGGCGGGATTCCACAGCGTGATATTGCCGTCGGTGCCTGAAATGACGACCGCGTCTCCGATCGCCGTGACCAGTTGCTGATAATCGATGGCTGCCTGCATGGTTCGGGCGGATCTCCGTTGATAGCGGCCGCGGTGATCGCGGTCGCTGGTGTCATAGTGAAAACAGCGCCCACGGGGGCGCTGTTTCAACGACGTACCGCACTCCTTCAAGTTGCGGACGTCACATGCGATCCTGTGAAACGGTCAGATCACTTTCGATTCTCTCAGATTCTCGATCTGGCTCCGGCTGTAGCCGAGACCTGCGAGGACTTCTTCGCTGTGCTCGCCCAAGAGCGGCGAGCCGGTGATTTCAGGCTTCATGTCCGAGAACTTGATCGGGCTGCCCACCGTCAGATAGCTGCCGCGCTGCTTGTGCTGCACTTCGGTGATGGTGCCGCTGGCGCGCAGTGACGGATCGTTCGCAAGCTCCTTCATCGACAGAACCGGCGAGCACGGAATATCGAACTTGCGCAGGATGTCGACTGCTTCGAACTTCGTCTTGTCGGAGAGCCACTCTTCGATCACCTTGAAGATTTCGAAGATGTGCGGCTGACGCGCTTCAGCAGTCTTGTACGCCGGATCGTCGATCCATTCCGGGCGGCCGAGTGCGCGGCAGATCGGCTCCCACGCGTGACCCTGCACCGTGAAGTAGATATACGCGTTCGGGTCCGTTTCCCAGCCCTTGCACTTCAGCACCCAGCCCGGCTGGCCGCCACCGCCGGCGTTGCCGCCGCGCGGCACGACGTCGCTGAATTCGCCGTGCGGATATTGCGGATACTCTTCGAGGTAGCCAACGCGGTCCAGGCGTTGCTGATCGCGCAGTTTCACGCGGCACAGGTTCAGCACGCTGTCCTGCATCGAGACTGCAACCTTCTGTCCCTTGCCGGTCTTGTCGCGGCCGATCAGCGCGGTCAGGATGCCGATGGCGAGGTGCATGCCGGTGTTGCTGTCGCCGAGCGCCGCGGCGCTGACGGTCGGCGGACCATCCCAGAAGCCCGTCGTCGATGCCGCGCCGCCTGCGCACTGCGCGACGTTTTCATAGACCTTCAGGTCGTCGTAGTGGTGGCCGTCGCTGAAACCCTTCACCGAAGCGACGATCATCTTCGGGTTCAGTTCGTTCAGGCGTTCCCACGAAAAGCCCATCCGGTCGAGTGCGCCCGGGCCGAAGTTTTCAACCAGCACGTCCGATTCGCGGATCAGCTTCTCGAGCACTTCCTTGCCTTCCGGCTTCTTGGTGTCGAGCGTCAGCGAACGCTTGTTGCTGTTCAGCATCGTGAAGTAAAGCGCGTCGACGCCCGGGATATCGCGCAGCTGGCTGCGCGTGACGTCGCCGGAACCCGGGCGTTCAACCTTGATCACATCGGCGCCGAACCATGCCAGCAACTGCGTGCAAGCAGGACCCGCCTGTACGTGAGTAAAGTCAATGATCTTGATGCCATCGAGGGGTTTGCTCACTTGTATCTCCTAATGGACGTAACGGATGTTATTTCTTCATTGCCGCGCTTTGCGGATTCAGGTTCGTCAGGCGACCGCTTTCGGTGCCGGCGGCTTCATCGATCACTGCGTTGATGAGCGTCGGCTTGCCTGATGCGATTGCTTCGAGCAAGGCCTTCGTCAATTCTTCGGGCGTCGTGGCGTTGTGTCCGATGCCGCCGAACGCCTCGATCATCTTGTCGTAGCGCGCGTTCTTCACGAACACCGTCGGCGCGACGTCCTTGCCGCCCGTCGGGTTCACATCCGTGCCGCGATACACGCCGTTGTTGTTGAAGACGATCGTGCAGACCGGCAGGTCATAACGGCAGATGGTTTCGAGTTCCATGCCGCTGAAGCCGAACGCGCTGTCGCCTTCGATCGCGACGACCGGCTTGCCGCTCGTCACCGCAGCGCCAATCGCGAAACCCATGCCGATGCCCATGATTCCCCACGTGCCCGAGTCGAAGCGCTTGCGCGGCTCGTACATGTCGATGATGCTGCGGGCGTAGTCGAGCGTATTGGCGCCTTCGTTGACGACGTTGATGTCGGGGCGCGTCTTCAGCACGTCGCGGATCGCGCGCAGGGCGCTGTGGAAATTCATCGGCGACGGATTCTTCGCGAGCGTTGCGGCCATCTTCGCGAGGTTCGTGCTCTTGCGCTCGGTGATCGCGCCGGTCCATTCGATGCTGGGCTTCGGGAAGCTGGCATCGAGGCCGGCCACGAGCGCCGACACGCACGAACCGATGTCGCCGATCACCGGTGCCGCGATCGCCACGTTGCTGTCGATTTCCGTCGGCGAGATGTCGATCTGGACGAACTGCTTTGGTTTGCCCCAGGTCTTGCCCTTGCCGTGCGAGAGCAGCCAGTTCAGACGCGCGCCGATCAGCACGACGACGTCTGCTTCAGCCAGCACGAACGAACGCGCGGCGGAAGCCGACTGCTCATGCGTATCCGGCAGCAGGCCCTTCGCCATCGACATCGGCAGATACGGAATGCCGGTCTTTTCGACGAACGCGCGGATTTCCGCGTCGGCCTGTGCGTAGGCGGCGCCCTTGCCGAGCAGAATCAGCGGACGCTTCGCGCCCTTCAGCAGATCGAGCGCGCGCTGTACCGATTCGGGCGCGGGCAGCTGACGCGGCGCTGCGTCGATCACGCGGATGAGCGAATTCTTGCCCTTCACGGCGTCCATCGTCTGGGCGAGCAGCTTGGCCGGCAGATCGAGGTACACGCCGCCCGGACGGCCGGACACGGCCGCACGAATCGCGCGCGCTACACCGATGCCGATGTCTTCGGCGTGCAGCACGCGGTATGCGGCCTTCGCGTACGGCTTCGCTGCGTTCAGCTGATCCATCTCTTCGTAGTCGCCTTGCTGCAGGTCGACGATCTCACGCTCGCTCGAACCGCTGATGAGAATCATCGGGAAGCAGTTCGTGGTGGCGTTTGCGAGTGCCGTAAGGCCGTTCAGGAAGCCCGGCGCCGACACCGTCAGGCAGATGCCCGGCTTCTTTGTCATATAACCGGCGATGGCCGCCGCATTGCCCGCATGCTGCTCGTGGCGAAAGCCGATGAAGCGCATACCCTCGGCTTGCGCAAGGCGAGCGAGGTCGGTGATGGGAATGCCGACCAGACCGAAAATCGTATCGATGTCGTTTGCCTTCAGGGCATCGATGACGATGTGAAAGCCGTCGGTTGTCTGCGCTACTTCTGCAGCTGCGGTCTGCGGTTCAATGGTCCCAACTACTTCTGCCATGACGTCTCCTCCTTGGCGGGGCGTGTGTGTTGTCTCGTGATATACAATATTCCAAACACAATATTAGTCAAGCGCGTTTTATCGGTCATGAAATCGTGCTGCTCTGCAGCGTAGACAGAGTCACTGAATTTGCTCACTTCCAGCGATTCATTTGCCGCACTGCGTCAATGTTGCATTTGCCACAAACCCGACTGCGTTGGACCGATGGGGCATTTCCATCATGGATTTCACGCCGTAAGCCGACGGGTCTCCAGTGAGGGTTTTCCAGCATGCTTTCCTTTCATCCAGCTGCTGATAAAGCGGCGTTACTGGACGAAATTGCCCTTCAACACATTCTTTATTTTGGATATCACATACGTATACGCAGCTATGCTCGCGTGATTTTCATATCGCCGCCACCTCAATCCATAAATCAAAGATTATGATTAACGAAATAATCTTTAACTATCATCTATCGTTCTGACGCCCTACGCTGTATCTACGTTATCGATCACCGGAGAGACATCATGGGCGACGCACACTTCCACGGACACCAGACGGAACGCGAACAGGCGATCCGCACCCAGCTCTGCGCATACAACACGGCGTTCGCCGAACTCGGCCTGCGCTTTCGCTGGGACGCACAGACGCTCGAATCGCTCGCTTCCATCGACGGCGAGCAGGCACGCATCGTCGCGTACATCGAGGCGAATCATCCGCATCTGCTGAACGCCTACAGCGCTGCATTCCTGAGCGAAGCCATCCTCGCGAAAAAGACCGCAATCGCGCCCGATGCATTGCCCACACGCACCGACGCCAGCGCCGGCGCACAATCCGCTCAGCCGGCTTCGCAGGGCTTCTCGTTTGCCGTGTACTGGTCGGGCGAACCGGATCTGCCTGCGCTCGCTGGCGCCTGATTCCACGCCTTACCTTCCGTCTCATGCCGCGCCCTCTCGCGCGGCAAACTTTCCTGCCTTAACGTGTAAAACTCACCCCGCTGCCTGCGCAACGGGGTGAGTTTTTTTCACTGCGCAAGCCTCATTGACGGCTGTTGCCAGCCGCCAGCAGATCCAGGCTGCGTATTGCCGTGAGTGCTCGCGTCAGTGGTGGCTCAAACTCGAACTGGGCGTCACGCTGGCGGCATTCACCGCGGCACTGTCGCTCGACTCGATCCAGCGTTTGCGCATCGGCGCGAGAATGAACTTCGCGGAAATACCGGCCGCAATCGTCACCACAGCGGCCACGATGAAAACGAGGTTCCAGCCGCCCGTTGCCGACAAAACCGAAGCAATCGGCACGATCAGCGATGCGGTACCCTTCGCCGTGTACAGCGTGCCCGCATTGGCGGCCGCGTATTTGCTGCCGAACGTATCCGCGCAGATCGCCGGGAAGATCGAGAAGATCTCGCCCCAGAACAGGAAGATCAATGCGGCGAACGTCATGAACGCATATGGATTCGTGCCGTACTCCATCATGCCGAGCAGCGCGAGCCCTTCACCGATGAAGATAAAGAACATCGTGTTCTCGCGGCCGATCTTGTCGGAGATGAAACCGCACAACGGACGCGTGAAGCCGTTGCAGATGTTGTCGATCGACAGCGTCATCGTAAGCAGCGGCAATGTCAGGCCGAACATGCTCATCGGCAGCTTGGCGAGGCCCCAGTCTTTCGCGATCGGGCCGATCTGCGCGGTGGCCATCAATCCGCCAGCTGCAACCGCGACGAACGAGGCGTAGATCACCCAGAACACCGGTGTCCTGATCATCTGGCTCGACGTGTAATCGGTCTTGCTCACGGCGAACTTTTTCTTCACCGTGCTGGCCGCACGCGGTGCCGGCTTGAGCAGCAGCAGCGCCAGCACAAAGATGCACACGCCCTGCAGAATGCCGAAGAACAGGAACGTGTGTTCGTAGCCCGTGCGCGTGATCATGTTGGCGATCGGGATCACGGTGACCGCCGCGCCTGCACCAAATCCCGCTGCGGTCAGACCTGCCGCAAGCCCGCGACGGTCCGGAAACAGTTTCAGCGCATTGCCCACGCACGTGCCATACACGCCGCCCGCGCCGAGACCGGCGATCACGGAAGCCGCGTACAACTCAGGCAATGTCGTTGCGTATGAATTCATGACCCATGCGACGCCTGCGCACAGCGCGCCGACAGCGACGACCGGTCGCGGACCAAACTTGTCGACGAGCCATCCTTCGACCGGCACGAGCCACGTCTCAGTCAGAATGAAAATCGAGAAGGCCAGCTGGATCGATGCCTCGCCCCAGTGGTGCCGCGCGTTCATTGGTGCGACGAACAGTGTCCATGCATATTGAAGGTTCGCGACCAGCGCCATGCATAGCATGCCGATCACCAGTTGACACCAGCGGTTCGCAAAAATGCCGTTCGCCGGGGATTGCCGGGTCATTCCGTCCATGTGCCTTGTCTCCGCTATCTGATTGATGCCGGCGTCCTGCTGTGTGCGTTCTGATGCGCAGTATTGAGTTGTGCTGCGCCGGCTTATACGGAGTCATGCTAAGGACATTACATATTCATGAATAATCAAAATTCGTTATCGTATTCATTCGCTATTGCTTATACATTGAATTATGTAATTCAGGATCACGAATCATTTAGTAACGCCAAAAAGCCCGGTCGCATTCACGGCCCGGGCTTGTCGATAGCCGTCTTCGAGAAAGACGGCTTTTAAGCGTCAATCAGTCAGTCGAGAAAATCGCAATGCGCCTCCACAAAGGCTGCGAGGTCAAGCGAATGCTGCCGCGTGAGTCTTTCGGCGAGTTCGGTATCGCGGCGCTCCAGTGCTTCGATAATGCGCAGGTGATCGACAATCGAGCGCGATGCACGATCGCTTTGCGAGATCGTCAACCGGCGAATGGCGCGCACGTGGATAAAAATATTCTTGATCGTGTCGAGAATGACCTGCGATTTCGACAGTTCGACAATGGCCTGATGAAACGTGATGTTCGCGTCCGAGTAGTCGGCGATGTGATCGGTGGGCGTCGTGTCGTGGAAGTGATCGAACATGTGACGCAGGCGCGCGATTTCCGCATCGGTGGCGCGCAGCGTGGCGAGTCGCGCCGCCATGCTTTCGAGCGCCGCCCACATCTGGATCATCTCGACGATCTCGCGTTTGCTCTTGCGCACTATATAGATACCGCGTCGCGGCACGGTGCGCAGAAAGCCTTCCTGTTCGAGCCGGGTCATTGCCTCGCGAACCGGCGTGCGACTGACACCCAGCGATTCGCTCAGGACGCGGTCATCGAGACGCACGTCTTCGCGTGTCTGATAGATATCCGCATCGGCAATCGCCTGGCGCAGCATCGCGTAGGCGCGGTCCCGAAGACTCACGCTCGCGCCGATCGGCCGCAACGACAACGTCAGCGGCACTGCCGCTACCTCGGTTTGAAGTTCTGACAAGATGCGTCGCCTCCCGTTGGACCTACGCGGCGCGTGACGCGATGGGAACGCGTCCGGCGAGGTGCGAAGATCATGACGAAATACTGAATTTAGTATATCAGCCATCGATTGTGGACCGGATTGGAACATTCCGCATCCCTTTTTTGTGCATTTAGCGATGTTTTTCCAGTTTGATGGAATATAAATCCGTTAAACTGGAACACATGGACATCACTTCCCGCATTGCCCGCCGCGTCCGCGAACTGCGCGACGCGCGCGGCTTTTCACTCGACGCGCTCGCTGAACGCAGCCGTGTGAGCCGCTCGAACATTTCACTGATCGAACGCGGAGAGAGCAGTCCGACCGCGACGGTGCTCGACCGGCTGGCCGTCGCGCTGGGCGTGAACCTGTCTTCGCTCTTCGAGGAAAGCACCGAGGCTGCCGCCGCACCGTCGCCGATGGCCCGCGCCGCCGATCAGCCCGTCTGGACGGACCCGGTTTCCGGCTACGTGCGGCGCAGCCTCTCGCCTGCCGCGGTTTCGCCAATCCAGCTCGTCGAGGTCATTTTTCCGCCTGGCGAGCGCGTCGCGTACGAAACTAGCGCGCGCGAATCGGAGACGCATCAGCAGGTGTGGATCATCGAAGGCGCGATGGATCTGATCGTCGGCGACGAACACTGGCATCTCGAAGCCGGCGACTGCCTGACGATGCGTCTCGACTGCCCCACCCTCTTCAGCAATCCGACGTCGGCGCCCGCGCGATATCTCGTTGCGCTGGCGACGTTGTCCCCGACACGCCTGAGGCGGCACGCATGAGCGAAACCATCACGATTCGACGGCTCGATGCCGATGCGGCCATGGCATGCGTGAACGCGCTTGCGGACGTGCTGGTGGATTGCGTCGAAGGTGGCGCTTCGGTCAGCTTCATGCTGCCGTTTCCGCGTGAGAAGGCGCTTGCGTTCTGGCGCGGCGTCGCCGAAGGCGTCGCGCGCAAGGAACGCGTCCTGCTCGTCGCGCAGGAAGAAGACGGCACGATCGCCGGCACCGTGCAGCTGATTACGGCGCAACCCGATAACCAGCCGCATCGCGCCGATGTAGCGAAGATGCTGGTGCATCGCCGCGCAAGACGCCGCGGCGTCGCGCAACGTCTGATAAACGCCGTCGAACACGTCGCGCGCAACGAAGGCAAGTCCGTGCTCGTACTCGATACGGTGACAGGCGGCGACGCCGAACGGCTTTACGCGCGCGCCGGATGGCAGCGCGCAGGCGTCGTGCCGAATTACGCACTGATGCCGGACGGCGCGTTCTGCGCGACGACGTTTTACTACCGCCTGCTTTGACCGTGCCTTGACCAGTACGCAGGCGCGAAAACCGCCTGACCGGCGAAACCGCTATGGTGTAACGCGCGATTTCCAGAACGCCTGCTGGACGCGCATCACTTCTTCCTCGACGTCCTCGACGGGTCCGATCAGTTCCACCTGTTTCTGGCAATGATCGAAGACGTAGCGCGAAGAGACACTCATCGTCGGATTTTCCGCGTGACTGCCCGTTGCTTCCAGCAGACGCTTTTCCGTCATGCCGAAGACCACACGTCCGATATTTGCCCAGTAAGCCGTGCCCGCGCACATGCAGCACGGCTCCACCGACGTGTACAGCGTGCAGCTCCATAGATAGTCCGGCGTGAAATTCAGCGCCGCCACGCGCGCGAGAACGGATTCGGCGTGATTGACCGTGTCGACGTTGCCCTGCTCCATCAACACGGTTTCCTGGTCGGGACCCACCAGAATCGCGCCGAACGGGTGATGGCCCATCAGCGTCGCGCGTTCGGCGATCGCACTCGAATGCCGCAGATGACGCACGATCTGCTCGTGCGTCGGGGTGAGGCCTTGCGGCGGATACGCCGATACTTCGCCGGTTGAACCGGATGTGACTGTGAGGCTCACGTAACGTCTCCCTTTAATACTTGTTGCCCGTTGCGGGTGACCGCGCGGATTACTTCGGCACTGTACCGTCCACGCCTTCCACGAACCAGTTCAGACGCTGCAGTTCCGCGTCGGCCAGCGACTTGCCCGCAGCGACCTTCACCGCGCCTGACTGATCCTTGATCGGGCCTGCAAACGGATCGAACCTGCCGGCGATGATGTCGTCACGCTTTTGCGTCATCGCTTTCTGCGCGGCCGGTGAAACGGCGTCCGTGTTGATGGAAGCCAGATCGATTGCTTTCTCCTTCAGGCCCCACCACACCGGCGCGTTCGTCCACTTGCCCGACTGCACCTGCTCGACAAGATGCGTGTAATAGACGCCCCAGTTGCTCACGCACGCACCCAGTTGTGCGTTCGGGCCGAACTTCTTCATGTCCGAATCCCAGCCGAATGCGTGCACCTTCTTCTGTTCGGCGGTCTGCATCGTCGCGGTCGAATCGGTGTTCTGGATCAGCACGTCCGCGCCCTGCGCGATCAGCGTTTCGGCTGCCTGCTTTTCCTTGCCCGGATCGAACCAGCTGTTGATCCACAGCACCTTCACCTTCGTGTCCGGATTGACCGAGCGCGCGCCCAGCGTAAACGCATTGATGTTGCGGACCACTTCCGGCACCGGCACGGAGCCGACGAAGCCCAGTGTCTTCGTTTTCGTCGTATAGCCCGCGATCAGGCCCGCAAGATACGCGCTCTGATACGTGCGCACGTCGTACGTGCCGAAGTTTGCCGCTTTCTTGTAGCCCGTCGCATGTTCGAACACGGCGTCGGGGAAATCCTTCGCGACCTTGAGTTCGAAATCCTGAAAGCCGAAGCTCGAACCCACGACGATCCTGTTGCCCTTGTTCGCCAGATCGCGGAACACGCGTTCCGAATCCGCCGATTCGGGTACGTTCTCGACCCGCGTGACCTTGACCTTGTCGCCGAACTGCGCCTCGACTGCCTTGACGCCCTGCTCGTGCGCGTACGTCCAGCCCGCATCGCCAGGATTGCCGAGATAGACGAACGCAATGCCGAGCGGCTGCGGCGCCGCGGCGCTGGCGCCCGGCGCCACGCCTGCACCCAGCACGGCGAGCACTGCAGTCGAGATGCGCAATGTGCGATTGAGCGCGCGAGCCATTTTTGTTTTCATGAATTCTCCGGTAACGGTCGTCGATCTGAAAATGCCTGTTGGCAGTTCTGGTTGTTTTCACAACGAAAGCGTCATGGTCACGAGCCAATTCATCGCGAAATATTTGCACCTGTTATCGCCGGTATAACGGAATCACTATCTACTGCGTGACAAGGCGGGTCGACCCGTCGGCACTCGCGCACTTCGCTGGGGCGATGCGCGTCATGTGTGTGCGCCATGCACTTCGTTGCGTCCGAGACGATCCGAATCCTCACAAACGCGGCCTCGCGCCGCCAGATAACTGGACTCCGGCACGTGCCCGGCGGATTCACTACACTTGAGCGACCCGGTTGCTCAGGAAGGAGTGATTCAATGGTGACGCGAAAGACGGCGACAACGCCCGCAGCAAAGGAAACGGCGAAAGCCGCTGCAAAACCCGCGAAAAAGACAACGCCGAAGGCTGCAGAGAGCACGGCACGGATCCGCGTCGGCATTGGCGGGTGGACGTTCGAACCATGGCGCGGCGTGTTCTACCCTGAAGATCTCGCGCAGAAACGCGAACTCGAATACGCGAGCCGCCAGCTGACGACGATCGAGGTCAACGGCACGTTTTACGGCTCGCAAAAGCCGGCTACGTTCACGAAGTGGCACGACGAAACGCCAGACGACTTCGTCTTTTCGCTAAAAGCGCCCCGCTTCGCCACTAACCGGCGGGTGCTGTCGGAAGCGGGCGATTCGATCGAACGGTTTTTCGCAAGCGGCGTGCTCGAACTGAAGAACAAGCTTGGACCGGTCAACTGGCAATTTGCCACGACCAAACAGTTCGATCCCGACGACTTCGAAGGCTTTCTCAAGCTGCTGCCAAAGCGCGTGGACGGTCGCGCTATCCGTCACGCGGTCGAGGTGCGGCACGAGAGTTTTTGCAACGAAGCGTTCGTCGCCCTTGCACGCGAATACGAAGTGGCGATCGTGATGGCGGGTGACTCAAAATATCCGCAGATAGCAGATCCGACCGCGCCGTTTGTCTATGCGCGGATCATGGGCACGAGCGAAGCGCAGTCGAAAGGCTATTCGAGCAAGGCGCTGGATATGTGGACCGCGCGGGCGCGCACATGGGCCGCCGGCGGCACGCCAGAAGGTCTCGACATGTTCGGCGAGGCGAGCGCATCGAAGACGCCGCGCGATGTCTATCTCTATGTGATCAGCGAATTCAAGGCGCACAACCCGGCCGCGGCGATCGCGATGCTCGAACGGCTGAAGAGACGCACTTGAACGACCAAGGCGATGCAACCATCGACTAGGGAGAGGCAGTGCCCGGCAATGCGTTGCTCACCTTGAGATGCTCTACGAGCAATTTTGCGTGGGGCGTCAACGTCGCGAAATCGCGGGCGCACAGATGAAGCTGGCGCGACCCCCACGGCTCCGACAGCGGCAGGATCTCAAGGCCAGGCCGCCGCAACGCGACCACCGACGCCTCAGAAAGAATCGCGATTCCAATCCCCGCTTCGACCAGCATCCCCACGTTCTCGACGCTTCGCAACTTGAGACGATAGTTGATCTGTCGCCCGAGGCGCGACGCACGCTGGCCCAGATGCGTTTCAAGCGCTGCATCCGACATACCCACGAACGCCTCGCCGACGATATCCGCGAACGCCACGCTCGCCTGCCCGGCGACGCGATGCCGCGTGCTCGCGACGACCACCAGCTGATCGCGCGCGAGCAAATGGGTTTGCAGCGTCGTCAGGTCGGCGATATCCGCGACGATCCCGACTTCAGCGCGCCCTTCCGCGATCGCGAGCACGATTTCGCTGCTCGGACGCTCTTCGAGGTCGACGGAAAGATCGGGCCAGGTCGCGAGAAAGCTGCACAACTGCTGCGGCAGGAACGCGGCGAGCGCGGCCGTGTTCGACAGCAGGCGAACGCGCCCTTTCAGGCCCGTGGCATACGTGTGCAGCTCGCCGCGCATCTGCTGCACCTGATCGAGGATAAGGCGCGCGTGACGCACCAGCGCGTCGCCGGCTGCGGTCGTCCTCACACCCCGGCGCGTGCGCTCGAGTAGCGGAGCGCCAAGCGCGGACTCCATCCCCGAAATGCGCTCGCTCGCGGACGCGAGCGCGAGATTCATCGCCCGCGCGCCCTGCGTCAGGCTGCCATGTTCGATCACGCTGAGAAAAAGACGCAGATCGGTCAGGTCGAATCGCACGCGTGCCTCCCTTCGGTTTTGGCGAAGTCTAGCATTGGAAAAGCCAGATTGCGGAGGCGTGACGCCATCGCTACGATGCATCGAATGAACCCGCTATTTTTGCTCACAGGTGCCGGACTGCTGGCGGGCGCGATGAATGCGCTAGCCGGAGGCGGCTCGTTTGTCAGCCTCCCCGCGATGATTCTGGCCGGTGTGCCACCGGTTCAGGCGAACGCATCGAGCACGGTCGCACTCTTTCCCGGCGGCATCGCGAGTGCGTGGGCGTATCGCGACGGACTCGGCCCGATCGGCACGGTATCGCTGCGCCCGTTGCTGGCGATCACGCTGGTGGGCGGCGTCATCGGCGCGTTGCTGCTGTTGTGGACGTCGCCGAAAGCCTTCGACTTCGTGTTGCCGTGGCTGCTTCTCGTCGCGAGTCTGGCGCTTGCGTTTGGACGCAGGCTGGGTGAAAGGCTGCGCCGGCACTGGCGTATCTGGCCGTCGATGGTCATCGCGGTGCAGTTCGCGCTCGGTGTCTACGGCGGATATTTCGGCGGCGCCGTCGGCATCATGATGCTGGCCGTCTGGGGGTTGCTCGACAGCAGCGACATCAAACGCCTGAACGCCCCGCGCACGTTGCTCGTCAGTGCGACGAACGCGATGGCCGTGCTGACCTTCATCATCGCGCACGCCGTGCACTGGCCCGAGACGCTGCTGATGCTCTTCGCCGCAATCGCGGGCGGTTACGGTGGCGCGCAGATCGGCCGCCGCGCGCCAGCCGCCCTGATCCGCTCCGGCACGCTGCTGCTGACTGTCTGCATCACGCTGGCGTTTTTCGTCCGCGCCTACGCGCCCACGTTGAAATAATCGCCACGGCACGCCGTTTTATCCTTGGCAGGACGGCAGATCACGCCTCTCTCCCGCCATCGGAGATGTGAAGCGGCAACAACTTGCATGAGACAGGAGACGTGTAATGATTTCAGCCCTGCTCGACACCATGGGTGCGCTGGCGATCCTCGCCAGCGTGGCAGCAAAGATCGCCATGATCCGGCACATGCGGAATCACGATCACGTCGTCTGAGCCGTCTTCGATCAGCCTGCGCCGGTCACTTCGTCCGGCATGCATGCGGGCGGGCTGACGTCGCTGTACTCGCGGCTGTTGCGCGACGCAGCAATGTCACACAACCGGCGCATCGAGCGTTCGGGGTGAATCAGCCAGAACGCGGCGACGCTGGCCACGACAAGCACCGAGCCGAGAAACAGAAACCCGTGTTCGAAGCCGGGCGCACGGCTGTGCGCAGCGCCGACAAAAAGCCCCATCAGCGCAGGCGCGACAAATCCGGCGAGCGTTGCGACCGAGTTGTTGATCGCGAGCCATGCGCCCCGCTGCGCGGGCGGCGTGACTTCACCAATCATCAACGGGCCGAACAGAAAAATCAGCTGGCCGAAACCCGCACCCAATGTCAGGCACACGATTTTCAACGGCGCGCTGATATCGGTGGTCGTCAACAGAAATGCAATCCCCGTCAGCGCGATCGCTCCGCTCGTCACAAAGCCGCGCGACGCGCGCGACGACACGCCTTTGCTGAACAGATACTGCGAGAACCATGACATCACCAGAGAAGCCGGAATCGCCGCACCGACGATCAGCGAGAAGAGCCAACCCGCATCGGTCGCGGAATAACCAAGGCCGAGCCGCAGATAAGCGGGAAACCAGGTGAAGCACAGCGACAGAACGAGAAAGCCCGCGAACGACAGCAGAAATATGCCGACGAGCGTCGGGTCGGACATCAGCGCGCGGTACGGCACCCGGGCGGGCACCTGCGCACTCGCGCGTGCGGAAGCGATACACGACGATGCGTCGGCCGCTTCCTGACCCGAAGGTTCATCGACCGTGCCTTCCGCGCCGAACACCAGCCACAGCGTCGTCCAGATCGCACCGACGATGCCGAGCGCGAGAAACGCGGCGTGCCAGTCGTAGTGGATCATCAGCCAGGTGAGGCACGGCCCCGCCACAAGCATGCCCATGTTCGCGCCCTGCTGCACGATCGCGGTCGGGATGCTGCGTCGGCTGTTGTCGAACCACTTGTACGTGGCATGGATGGCCAGCGCGTAAGCCGGCCCTTCGCCCGCGCCGAGCAGGACGCGACATGCGATCAGCAACGGAAACGACACCGCACCGACCAACGGAAACTGCACGAGCGCCCACACGGCCGACAGGATCGCCAGCAGCCATTTCGTCTTGACGCGGTTCGCAACAAAACCAAAGACGATGCCTGAGATCGAGAACAGCACGAAAAAGCTGCTGCCGACGAGTCCCAGTTGCCCGGGCGTCAGCCCGAGGTCATGCATCATCGGGACGGCTGCGAGGCCAATCACAGCCTTGTCGGCGAAATTGATCAGCATGAACAGGAACACCAGCACCACGACCACCCATGCGCGCCATCGGCGGTTCGATTCTTTCAACATGTCTCCTCCTTGATGCCTGCGGGGAACGCCGGTCTGGTCTCGATTGCCAGATTGATCGGGGTCACCGGTCAGCGCGCCCGGTGGGGTCTCTTTAGTCGATGCGCCGGATCGGGGGCCACGTATAGCGATGCTCCAGATGCGCTGCGCCCGGGATATACACACGCAATGTCACGTAGAACGGCGCTGCCGGTGCGGGCAGCCAGTTGCATTGCAGCGTCTCGTCCTGCGGGGACTGCGCCGACAGGCGCAGCGTCAGTCCGGTGCCGCTGTAACGTAACTGCTGCGAGCGGTCGCCCACCGAGTAGCGGTCGATGACGTTGTCCACCAGCATGCAGGACGCCTTGTCGTACATCGTGAGCGACCAGAATGCCTTCGCCTGCGGCAGACCGCCGGACGGAAACGCCAGTTCATACGTGTAGCGACCGTCGAGCGGCCGTCCTTCGCTGTCGCAATCGGCGGAGAAATACATCGCCTCCTCGATTCCCAGCGCGCCGATGTAGTTCCAGCAGACATGGGCGCGGGCAAAGTAGTCATCGCCAAACGAATCGCGCACTTCGACCGGCAGGAACCAGCCGCCGCCGAGCGCCGAAGGATGCGGCACGTCCAGTTCTGCGATCACCTGTTCGAGCGCTGCGCCCAGCGCGGCGAACGCTTCGTCGTCCCGCGCGGCAGGCTTCGATGAATCGCCAATGCCAATACCCACAGCAGCAAACTTGCTGAGGTAGGCACGCTCCGTGGCCGGCGGCGGATTGCGCAGCAGCGCGGCGTTGACGACTTCGGCGTAGCGGCGCGCGTCGCCCACGGTTTCGCGGCGGTCCATGCCGACGTCGAAACGTCGAGCCGCAGTGCCGCCGTCCAATGTTGTCAGAAGAAACCGGTCCTGCAACGCGTGCACCGCCTGCAGATCCTGCGGACCCTCCACCAGCACGCGCCCGATCATCCACACGTCGCGCGTCGGACAGGCGATCGGCGTGATCTCCGTCAGATCGATATCGGCGGGCAGCGGCATGTCACGGTAATGCAGCAGGAATTTGCCCGCGCCGTTGCCCGTCGTGCGGGTGCCGATCGAACTGAACGGATTCGTATAGAAGTCCAGCAGGCCGAGCACGTAGTAGCGGTCCCCCGTATCGGGCACCGAAATCAGCAGTGGCGCCTCACCGACGTCGAGCCATCCGCTGATGTACAGCGTGTCGTTGTTCGGCGTCACGACCTTGCGGTGCTGCGGACCAAGCAGCTGGCGGTCGCGCATCAGACGGTTGACCCAGCAGAGCGTCGAATCCGGAGTCTCGCCCGCGAACTGGCCGCTGTCATCGCGCCGTGGACACGTCGTCGCGCGCGAACGTGCCATTTCGAATAACGGCAGCGTGTAGACCACGGCGTCGCGGGCAACCGCCGCGAGGGAATTCGCCGGATCCGGCGGTGTAGCCGGATGTTCGGGCGCCAGGACGCGTGCGCTTGTAGAAAGGAACATGAATACCGCTCCATAAACAGGATCAAAGAAACGGAATCAAGCCTACGCCGGCCACGGCATAACGGAACCAGGGTTTCGCCATGTTAAACACTTTGGGCGAAATGCCTGCCTATACTGGGCTGACACTATCCCGCGGGCGGACGCCCTATGCGATAACCCGTGCCGGCGCAACGGCGCTGGGCGCCGCATGTTGCCGACCGCACGCGCCGACACGCAGTCACCCAGGAGGACGTTCCAGCATGACCCGTAGCACTGCACAGGAAGAATGGGCCTATGTGGCCGGCGTTCAGGCTTACGTTTACGGCTATCCGCTCGTCGAGATCGTCAGGACGTGCGCGCTGATGACGGCTGTCGATACACCAGGCGAATCCGGACGCGCGCCCGTCAACCAGTTTTCGCACTGTCCACGGCCGTGGACGCACGAGGACCGCGACGTCGTCACCCCCGCCAACGACCTGCTGTACTCGATGGCGTGGGTGAACCTGGCCGACGGCCCGGTCGTGCTGGCGACGCCCGCGCCAACGAGCCGTTACTTCGTGATGGAGCTGATCGACGCCTATAGCGACAACTTCCGCAACCTCAGCCCGCGCGTCGTGGGTCCGGACGCATCGCGCTTCGCGCTGGTCGGGCCGGACTGGTCCGGCACGCTGCCGGACGGCACGGAGGAAATCCGTTGCCCGACGAATCTCATCTGGGCGCTGGGGCGGGTGCTGATCGATGGCCCCGATGACATGCAGGAAGCGCGCGCCTTCCAGACGCAGTTCACGCTGACGGCAACCGGTAAAAGCCGTCTGCCGCAATCGGTCATCGACTATCAGACGACGAGCCGCTCCGGCATCGCGTTCTTCGAGAATCTCGCGCGCGCGATGCAGGACAACCCGCCGCCTGCCGTCGATGCTGGCCTTGTCGCGCAGTTTGCGCGCATCGGTCTCGGGCCTGGCCGGCGTTTTGACACAGGCCCTGGCAGCGAAGCGCGAATCGCAGGCCTTACGCGTGCGGTAAAGGCCGGCGCGCAGATCATCGAAGGCCATACACGCAGCCGTCGCGCGCTGCCGTGGTCGATCAACTACGCGGGCGGCCGCCTCGGTACCGATTACCTCGCGCGCGCATGCACGGCAATGAAAGGACTCGGCGCGCTCGCGAGCGACGAAGCGCTCTACGCGCTCGGCGATTTCGACGCGAGCGGCGAGCAGTTCGACGGCGCCCGGCAGTACGTGCTGCATTTCCCGGCGAATCAGTTGCCACCCGTCGATGCATTCTGGTCCGTGTCGATCTACGGCAGCGACTTCTACTTCGCGGACAACCCGATCCGGCGCTATGCCATCGGCGACCGTTCGCGCGATTTGCGCTACGGCACCGACGAATCGCTCGACATCCATATCCAGCACACAGAACCGCGACAAGGCATCTCGAACTGGCTTCCAGCGCCCTCGGGACGTTTCTATCTGATCCTGCGCCTGTACCATCCGCGCCAGGAAATCCTGACGCGCGACTACGTCATTCCGGCTGTCCGGCGGGTCGAGGAGAACCCGGCTGGCTGACAGACGCAGCGGCCTGTCCATCTGGACAGGCCGCCTCCCACGCAACATCCCGCTCAGACGGTCATTACGCTGCTTCTTCGCCACGCGATGGCGCTGCTGCCACGTTCATCGGCGTATCGCTCGCGCTCGCCGGTGAGAGCCTCTGCAACCGGCGCACCGATCGCTCCGGATGCATCAGCCATACACCCAGCAGGCCGGACGGCACCAGTACGCAGCCCAGCACAGTGAATCCGTGTCGGAAGCCTTCGGCGACACCGCCCGCATTGCCGACAAAGTGGCCCATCAACGCCGGTGCAATGAGCCCCGCGAGCGTGCCCAGCGACGCATTGATGCCAAGGCACGCCGCGCGCTGTGACGCGGGCGTGACTTCACCGATCATCAGTGGCGCGAAGAAGAAAATCAGCTGACTCAGCACACTGGTCGCCGCGAGACACGCGACCTTCGCGCCTGCGCCGATCTCCGCGATCGTGCCGAACAGCGCGCGACACGCGAGCTGAGACCGCGCGCCGCCATCCACTGCGAAACGGCTGACATCGCGAGCGTCACCGGAATGCCCGCACAAACGATCAACGAGAAGAGCCACCCCACGTCCGCTGCGGGATAGCCAAGCGCAAGACGCAGATACACCGGAAACCACGTGAAGCCCACCGAAAGCACTGCGTATCCGACGAACGTGAGCAACACGCATCCGAGCAGCGTCCGGTCTGACATCAGGTCACGATAGCGCACACGCGTGTGCGGTTGCACACCGCCGTTCACCGCCGACGCTGCTGCGTGATCGTCGACCGTGCCTTCTTCGCCGAGCAGCAGCCATACAACAGTCCACGCGCATCCTGCAAGCCCGAGCGCGAGGAACGCGCTGTGCCAGTCGTAATGAATGATGAGGTAAGTCAGGACCGGACCGGCCACCAGCATGCCCGTATTCGCGCCCTGCAGCACGATCGCGCACGGCAGGTTGCGTTTGCTGTTGTCGAACCATTTATACGTCGCGTGAATCGCGAGCGGATAAGCAGGCCCTTCGCCCGCACCGAGAATGACACGGCACGCGATCAGCAACGGAAATGACGCCGCACCCACCAGCGGAAACTGCACGACGGCCCAGATCAGCGAAAGCACCGCCAGCAGCCATTTCGTCTTGATGCGATTCGCGGCAAAACCGAACAGCACCCCCGAAATCGAAAACAGCAGAAAAAAGCTGCTGCCGACAATCCCAAGCTGCTGCGGCGAAAGACCGAGATCGCGCATCATCGGCACGGCCGCGAGGCCGACGACCGCCTTGTCGGCGAAATTGATCAGCATGAACAGAAACATCATGACGACGACCACCCATCCGCGCCATCGGGTTGCTATGGGGAACATGTTTCCTCCTCGACCGTAGCATGCCAGATGCACGCGTTAGAACCGCTGCTGCAACGCGAGGCGCACGCCGATCTGGTGGTCCGTCGCGGACGGGCTGAAGCCGCTGATCGAAGCCACCGCAGGCTGGCCCAGCGAATCGCGACCGCTCGCGCGCTGCAGCACGGTCAGCAGATAGACGCTCGTGCGCTTCGACAGGTTATAGATCGTGCCGAGATCCAGCTGGAGATATTTCGCGCCGCCATCGCCATTCACGGAGTTGCGGTCGGTGTAGTGGATCGCACTACCGACAAGCCACGCCGGCGTGATGTACGAGCGTGCGCTCAGCTCGAAGCTCGTGAACGAAGCGGTGCCCGTGTACCCCAACGGATTCGGACCCGACGACGAACCGAGCCCCTCGAAACGCGCATTCGTCACGACGAATCCGAGCGTGACTGCGCTGAACGCGTACTGAAGCGCGGCGCCCGCAATCTGGGTCGTCTTCGCAGACGCGTAGCCGGCATCGACCGGATACGACTCCGGCGTCGTCGGCGAACCGAACGAACCGATATTGTTGGCGCTCGTCGTGCCCTTGTTCGGCGTCGTGCCATACAGCGACACGTTGGGGTCACGCGCGTTCAGATAGCCAGCCGCAACCAGCAGCGAGCCCACGCCATAATGCGCGCCGAGCGACCAGAGCTGGTTCTGCGTCACGTTTCCGGCGACGCCGCCGAGGCTGTAGAGCCCCGCTGCCGCGAAGCCGCGGTAATCGGGCGTGCGGTACTTGATCGCGTTGTTGATCCGGCTGGTGTTCGACAGGCTGTCGACGTCGTCGGGCTGCGCGCCCATGTAGCCGGCCCATTGGCCGGTCGCCGTCAGTGGCTGAACGAAGTCGGTGTACGTGTCGTATTGCCGGCCGAACGTGACGGTGCCGAAGCCACCCTGCAAGCCGACATACGCCTGACGGCCGAACTCCGCGCCGCCCTGGGCGAGCGCGCCGTTGTTCAGCGTGTAGCCATTCTCCAGCACGAAGATGCTCTGAAGTCCGCCGCCCAGATCCTCGACGCCACGCAAGCCCCAGCGGCTACCCGCGACGCCGTTGGCGCTCCCGTCGGACATCGCGAACTGATGCGCGCCGTGCGGTCCCGACGCCGTTCGCGATGTCTGCGAGTTGTTGACGTATGTGAGGCCGATGTCGATCAGCCCGTAGAGCGTAACGCTGCTCTGTGCGTGCGCGCTGAATGCGAGTGTGCCGAGCAGCCAGCCGAGGTGCCGGATTTTCATGGACGAGTCTCCAGTTTCAGATTGTGTTTATGTGAGTAAAACCAGTGCGGCGCGGCCGAACAATTTCGACCGTCCGCAATCCCCGATGCGTCTAACGCGTGGTCGTCGCACACTGCCGGAGCGCGCGCTGCGCGATCGCGGCGCGATGCACTTCCGATGCGCCGTCGAAGATGCGAAACGGACGCACCTCGCGATAGAGCGCGGACAACACGGTGTCGCCAGAAATACCGAACGCGCCAGTAAGTTGAACGGCGCGGTCGACCACCCGCCCGACGGCCTCTGAGACAAAGACCTTCGCCATCGACGATTCCTGCTTCACGGACTGTCTCGCGTCCATGCGCGTCGCGACGTCGCAGGTCATCAGGCGCGCGGCATACAGGTCGATCTGCGAATCGGCGATCAGCGTCTGCACCGCCTGATGCTGTGCAAGTGGCTTGCCGAACGAGTCGCGTCCCACGACGTAGCGCGCCGCGATATCGAGCGCGCGTTGCGCTGCGCCGATAAACCGCATGCAATGCGTCAGACGCGCGGGTTCGAGCCGCAACTGCGCGTGGCCGAAGCCTTCGCCAACCTCGCCGAGCACCGCGTCGTCTCCGACCGTGCAGCCCTCGAAGTCCAGCTCGCAATGCGAGCTGATGAAGCCATCGAGTGCATCGATCACGCGCACCATCCGGTAACCCGGCGTATCGGTATCGACGATGAACATCGTCGGGCCGCCGTCGGTCTGTGCCATCACGATCGCGAAGTCGGCGCCGAGCGCGCCGCTGATGAACCACTTGCGGCCGTCGATCACCCAGCGGCCGTCGCGCCGCGTGGCACGCGTAAGCAGCATCGATGGATCGGAGCCCGCGCCCGGCGGCGGCTCGGTCATCGCGAAACACGATCTCGCCGTGCCCGCTGCGAGCGGCTTCAAATAGCGTTCGCGCTGCGCGTCGGTACACAGCTTCGCCAGCATCAGGATGTTGGTTTCGTCGGGCGGCCCGGCATGCAGCGCATGCGGACCGAGCAGGCTGCGACCGGCCTCTTCGAGAATCACGGCGCGCTCGCGAAACGACAGCCCGAGGCCGCCGAGTTCGCGTGCGATGCCGGGGCCGAGCACGCCCGCGGCGCGCGCTTTTTCGCGCAGGCTGCAAATCACCCTGTCCTGCGCGGCGAAGTCGTGTGCGAGCGCGTTGTCTTCGCACGGAATCACGTCTTCGTCGATGAAAGCGCGCACGCGCAGTCGAAGTGTCTCTAGCGGCGTCTGGCTGTCGCTCATGGAAATTCCGATGTGGTTCGTGTCAGGCGTCGGCGCGTGCCGTGCGCGCGACGATCAGCGCGTCGACGGCGCAGGCGGGTTGTCCGTGCGGCCGCGCGATAAACGGATTGATGTCGATCGATTCGATCGTGTCCACGTTTGCCGCGGCGAAGCGCGACAACGCAGCAAGCGCGCCGGCGATGGCATCGACATCGACGGCGGGTTGACCACGCACGCCGCCGAGTACCGGCCAGCCGCGAATCTCGCGGATCATCTGATGTGCTTCTGCAAGATCGAACGGCGCGCGCCGGAAAGTCACGTCCTTCAGTACTTCGACGAGGATCCCGCCGAGGCCGAACATCACGACCGGCCCAAACACCGGATCGCGCGTCACGCCGAGAATGCATTCGACGCCGTTCGCGATCATCGGCGCCACGAGCGCGCCTTCGATCCGCGCGCCGGGCACCGCACGCGCGGCGTTCTCCGTGACGCGCGCGAATGCCGCGCGCACTGCTTGCTCGTCGGCGAGGTGAAGCGCGACGCCGCCGACGTCGGACTTGTGCGCGATATCCGCCGACAGCACTTTCAGCGCGACCGGAAAGCCCGTCGCGAAAGCCGCTTCGGCGGCTTCGCCGGCGGTTGAAACCGCGCGGCTTTGCACCACCGGAATGCCCGCTGCGGCAAGGCGCTGCAGCGCGGCGGCTTCGTCGAGACGCTCGCCTTGCAGGACCACCGGTTCAGGCAACGCAATCGGCGCGCTCACGCGATCGAAGTGCTTTCGAAAGCGGTGCAAGGCCGCGATCGCGCGCACGGCGGCGGCGGGTTCTTCGAAAGTGAGGCAACGTTGCGCTTCGAGAAAATCACGGTTCGCTTCGTCGAAGATCGATACGACCGCGACCGTCAGATCGGGATGCGCGGCGCGCACGCGTGCCCAGAGATCCGTGACGAGTGGTCGGTGCTGCGTCGAAATGCCGGTGACCGCCTGAAACGACACCAGTGCGTCGTAGCTGCCGTGCGCGAGCATGGTGTCGACGGCGTCGCCGAGCAGCGCGGTGTCGTTGAGCACCTGGCCCGTGATGTCGACCGGATTGACGGCCGACGCGAACGGCACGCGTTCGAGAATCACCTGCTGCGCCGCCTGCGGCAACGTGGGCACTGAAAGACCGAGCCGGTGCGCTTCGTCGACCATCAGCACGCCCGCGCCGCCCGAAATCGACACGATGCCGAGCGCGTCCGAAGCGGGCATCGGCGCAACCGAGCATGCATAGCCGATATCGAACAGCTCGTGAATATCATCCGCGCGGTACACGCCGTACTGCCGCAGCACCGCATCGTAGATTTCATCGCAGCCCGCGAGCGATGCCGTATGCGACGCGGCTGCGGCCGCGCCCTGCGTCGTGCGCCCGACCTTGCACATCACCACCGGTTTGCGCTGCGCGCGCGCAAGGTCAAGCGCCGCGCAGAGCCTGTCGCCATTGCGCGCGCCTTCGAGGTAGCAAAGGATGACGGAGGTCGCTGGATCAAGCGCCTGCCACGCGAGCGCATCGGCGAGTTCGATGTCGGCCTCGTTGCCGGTCGACACGAAATGGCTGACGCCGAGACCGCGCCGCTGCGCCAGCATCAACGCGAAGATGCCGAAGGCACCGCTCTGACTGATAAGACCGATATTGCCGCGCAGCGGCGCGGCGATTTTCAGTGCCGGCGTGAAGGTCGCGAAGACGCGCTGATGGTTGTTCACGAAGCCAAGGCAGTTCGGTCCGAGCAGACGAATACCGCTTTCCTCGACGAGCGCGCGCAGGTTGTTTTGTGCGCGCCTGCCTTCGTCGCCGGTTTCCGCGAAGCCCGACGAAAACATCACGATTGAGCGCACGCCCGCGGCGACGGCGTCCTCGACGGCCGACATGACGCCGGACGCGGGTACAGCACAGATCGCCATATCGATCGGCGCGCCGACCGCACGCAGGGAAGGCCACGCCTGCAGGCCCTGAATGCGGTCCTGCTTCGGATTGACGGGATAGATCGCGCCAGGATAGCGCTGGCTCAGCAGATATTCGACGGGCAGGCCACCGATCTTCTCAGGGTTCGACGACGCGCCGACCACGGCGATGGATGCGGGATTGAAGAGCGCGTCGAGCGCGGCGTGTTCGCGTGAAGACAAAGGCATTGAGACCACTCCGGAGCAGGAACAAGGTGTGGTTCAAGCCTAACAACCTGACAAGATGCCGATATTAGGGTTTCGCTATGTTAAACACCGATGCGCCGCGCGCTGCGCTGTGCTTGAATAGGAAAGCGCCCTGCACGCCCGTTTTCCTGCCCACATTCATGACTCAGCATCTGACTCGTAACCCGCAGTTCGCGACAACGCTCGCGCATGGTCTCGAACTGCTGAACTGCTTCAAGGTCGGCGAGCCGGTTCTTGGCAACAAGGAATTCGCCGAGCGGACCGGCCTGTCGAAGGCGACCGTTTCGCGCCTCACCTACACGCTCGCGATGATCGGATTCCTCCGCTACGACAACAGCGTGCGCAAATACCGGCTGGGGTCGGCGGCGGTGTCGGTAGGTTATCCCTTCCTGCAGGGCATGCGCATCCGCGAACTGGCGCGACCGCTGATGAAGGAATTCGCCGACGCGACACGCGGGTCGGTGTCGCTCGGCATGCGCGATCGCACGCAGATGGTGTATGTCGAAACATCGCGCCGGCATGAGTCGCTCGCGTTCCGGCCGGATACGGGCGCGACGCTGCCGGTGCTGGCATCGGCGATGGGACGTGCATGGCTCGGTCGCGCGACAGCCACCCAGCGCAACGCGGTGCTCGAACTCGTGCGCGCCCGCGATCCGGTCCAATGGCAGACTTCGCACGCGTCGCTGGAGGCCGCCTTGCGCGCGTTCGCAAAGCGCGGCTTCGCGATCAGCGAAGGCGAGATCAAGCACGACATTCACGCCGTGGCGGTGCCGATGCGTACGCCGATCGACTCGGAGATCTTCGTTTTCAACTGCGGCGTGCCGCAGATTCAACTGGGCCGCCACACACTCGTTGACGAGATCGCACCGCAGTTGATGCAGATGGTCGAGACGCTCGAACGCGAACTCATGGCGCTGGACGCCACATCGGTGGACAGATCATGAAGCACGCACGTTCTGTCAATCACGTCGATACGGAGGGCCACCGCCATGTTCGTCCTGCCTGACGACGATGACCGCCAGTTTGCCGTCACGCTCGCGCGCGGACTCGAGATGCTGCGATGCTTTCTTCCCGGCGAAAGGATGCTGGCCAACCGCGATTTCGTCGAACGCACGGGGCTATCGAAAGCCACGGTTTCGCGGCTCGCCTACACGCTGACCGAACTCGGCTATCTGCGTCACGATGTCGAGGCGCGCAAATACCGGCTGGGTGGCGGCGTGCTTTCGATGGGATATCCGCTGCTGGCCGGCATGCGCATCCGCCAGATCGCGCGGCCGTTCATGCGCGAACTCGCGCTGCAGATACGCGGCGCGGTGTCGCTCGGCATGCGCGACGGGATGAACATGGTCTACATCGAAAGCTGTTCGGCGGACAAACGCTCCGACACGCGGCCCGATGTCGGCGCAGTCCATCCGGTTCTGCGCCTGGCGATGGGCCGGGCGTGGCTCGCGGGCGTCGGGCCAGAAGAACGCGAAGTGGCGTTGAACCAGCTACGCGTCGGCGTGCCGGATCAGTGGCAACGTTACCGGCCGCAACTCGATCAGGCGATGCGCGATTTTGCCGAACTGGGTGCGTGCTTTTCGCACGGCGACATGCAGAAGAACATATACGGTATCGCCGTGCCGCTGTCCGCGCCGGTCGACTCGGAAACGCTCGTTTTCAACTGCGCCGTAATGGATCACACGCCTCAGGCGCGCGCGCTGCTCGACGACGTCGCGCCGCGGCTCATTGCAATGATCGCGAACGTGGAGTCCGCGGCAGGTTTGCGCCAGACGGTCACCACAACCCCGCCGCGATATCCACGAAGATGATCTTCACGATCGTCATCGCCGGAAAGATCATCGCGTAACCGATGTCGGGTTTGTCGCCTGGCGCAAGCCGGTTTGCATACGCGAGAATCGCCGGATTGCCGCATGCGCCGGCGATGATGCCCGACAGTTCGTCGTACGGCATCCGGTACACCAGCATGCCGATGAGCAGCACCGGCAGCACCAGCGCGAGCAGAACCAGCGCGCCGAGGCCGAGCATCAGCAAACCGGTCTGGGTGACGGTCGCGGCGAACTTCGGTCCTGACGACATGCCGACCTGCGCCAGAAAAAGCGTCAGCCCAAGGTCGCGTATCACAAGGTTCGCCGAAATCGGCACGGTCCAGTTCATGCCGCGCGTGTGCCGCAGCTTGCCGAGAATCAGCGCGACGATCAGCACGCCGGAAAGCCCGAGCGACAGTTTGCCGAGGCCCGGCATCGGCAGCTGGATTGCGCCCAGCAGAAAACCGAGCGCCATGCCGAGACCGACGGAGATATAGCTGAACTGCGCCGTGCTCTTGATCGAATCGCCGAAGTACCGGCGCAGCGCCGCAAAATCATGCGGATGCGCGAGCACACCGATGCGGTCGCCGTACTCGAGCATGAGATCGGGACGCGGCAGGATGTCGGCGTCGCCGCGACGCACCTGCACGATCACCGACGCCTTCTCGCCCGGCGGATCGAGTTCGCCAATCGTGCGCCCCATCACCGCCGGACGCGACGCGAACACGCGCAGATAATCGAGGTCGCCCCGGTCGCGGACCACACGCCCGTGCGCGGCGTCGCCGAGCAGCACGCGTGCTTCGTCGAGCGCCTCCCGGCTCGCGCTGACCGCGAGCAGGACATCGTTTTCGGCGAGGATCCTGTCGGCCGCCGCGGGTGCGTTGTGATGGGCGGTCCGCACTGCGGCGATCTGCACGGTCGAAGGTAGCGCGGCCGTCACTTCGGCGAGCGGCTTGCCGCAGAACGCGACGTTGCGCAACGCGATCTCCAGATGGTCGAGACCGGCAGGCGCAACCGTCTCGATCTTTGGCCGAAAGATGAGCAGGCCGAGATAGATCAGCACGATCGGTCCGGCCACGCCGAACGGATACGAGACCGAATAGCCGACTGCGGCATCGTCGTTGCCGAGCGTCGCGATGGCCGCCTGCAACGAAGCCGTGCTCGTGCCCGAACCGGCGAAGAGGCCAAGCGCATAGCCTGCTTTCAGGTCGAGCAGCTTGCCGATTGCGATGCTCACGCCGCCCGCGCACAGCACGCCGATCAGCGCCAGGATATTTGCCCGGCGCCCCGAGGCGCTCGTCAGCCCAAGGAAGAACTGCTTGCCGTACTGCACACCGACCGCGTAGAGAAAGAGCGCGAGACCAAGCGACCCGACGATCGGCGCTGGTGCCGATTTCGGCGCGAACCAGCCAAACGCCAGCGCGACGAAGAGCACCGCGCCCACCCCCAGCGAAAAACCCTTGATGTTGATCTCGCCGACCAGGTAGCCGATGGCGACCGTGAGAAAGAGCGTCATCAACTGCTGATGTTCGAGCAACGTCTTCACGAATTCCACGTTCCCTCCCTTCGGCGTATCGGTGGTCGACAAGGCGTCGCTTCGTGGCAGCACGGCGCATCACGAAGGTCCGGTTAGGGGAGTGTAGTCGTTGTCAGATGATTCGGCGGCAGCTTACGGACAACTTGCAGCAAAAGCCTCCAGCCATTAAAATGCGAACAATTCTTATTTACGAAGTGAGCCGATTTCCTGTGTCTGTCGTTGCGCACCCCTCTGCCGCCCAGCCCGCGCGCGCCTGCGCAACCTTTCGCGCGTCATGAGGCCGCTCCTCGTTCGCCTGCATCGCTGGATGGGCGTCGCGACGGCGCTGTTCCTGTTCGTCGCCGGCCTGACGGGCGCGCTAATCGCGTGGGATCACGAACTCGACGCGGCGCTGAACCCGACGTTCTTTTACGCGCGCACAGCGGGGCCCGCGCTGCCTTCGCTCGAAATCGCCAGACGCATCGAGGCCGCCGATCCGCGCTTTGACGTCACGTACCTGCCGCTAGGCGTCGAACCCGGCCGCACACTCCAGATGATGGTGCTGCCACGCACCGATCCGAAGACTGGCCAGCCATATGCGCTCGGCTTCAACCAGCTGGCCATCGATCCGGCGACGGGCGACGTCCAGGGGCGTCGCGAATGGGGCGCCTTCTCCTTCGCGCGGATCAACCTGATTCCGTTCATCTACAAGCTGCATTACACGCTGCATCTGCCGTTCATGGGCAGTTTCGATACGGGCACGTGGCTGATGGGGATTGTCGGCATCGTGTGGCTGTTCGACAGCGTGATTGCGCTGGTGCTGTCGTTTCCGAGCGTGAAGGCGTGGCGCAAGTCGTTTGCTTTTCGCTTCGGACGCGGCGGCTATGCGCTCACGTTCGACCTGCATCGCTCGGGTGGCGTGTGGATCTGGGGTGTACTCGCGATCGTCGCGCTGACTTCGGTTTCGATGAATCTGTCCGATCCGGTCGTGCGGCCGGTTCTCTCGACCGTATCGACACTCCAGCCGACGCCCTTCGAAAATCCTGAGCTGATGCGCAAGGGCGCACCGGGGCAGACACCGCTCACGGCTGAACGCGTCGTGCAGATGGCGCAGGCCGCCGGCCGCGAAAAAGGTCTCGCGTCGCCGCCGGGCGCGCTGTATTACGTGCCGTCGTTCAACGGGTACGGTGTGGGTTTCTTCGCGCCAGGCCACGATCACGGCGACGCCGGGCTCGGCAACGCGTGGCTCTACTACAACGCCAACACCGGCAAGCTGGCAGGTGGGTCGATTCCGGGCACGGGCTCAGCCGGCGATATCTTCATGCAGGCACAATTTCCGCTGCATTCGGGTCGCATCCTCGGGATTGGCGGCCGGATTCTGATGAGCTTTACCGGCGTCGCCGTGGCCGTGCTGAGCGCGACCGGTCTGATGATCTGGCTGAAGAAGCTCGGCGCCCGGCGCCGTTCCGCGGCAGCGGCAGCGGCGCGTTCGGGCGTCACGCGGGAGTCCGCGGCGCAGTCGTGAGCGCTGCGGTGGCGATGATCTTTGCGATGGTCACGGCCCGCCAGGGCCTCACTTGACGACGTGTACGCCGCGCGCGCCTCGTCGCCGTCTGACTCAATCAAGTGACCGCGCGGCTGTTCTGTCGGCCCGTGCCCTTGCCACCCCGCCCACGGACCTCGACCGTGACGACGAAGCACACGGGCACCCTGTTTGTCGAAGCGCTGTGGCTTAATACGCGGGCACGCCGTGCCGCCTTCCACACGACTTCGCTATCGACATCCAGGTCATCTCATGTCTTCTGTTGCAGCATTCAAACTGATCCTGCTTTCGCTCATCGCGATTATCGGGCTCGAACTTCTTGCTAAACGACTGCGTCTGCCGCCTGCCGCCGCGTTGCTGATCGGAGGCATCGGGATGGCGTTCGTGCCGGGCCTGCCGCCCGTCAATCTCGATCCGGCGCTCGTCTTGATCGTGTTCCTGCCACCGCTCCTGATGGACGGTGCATGGTTCTCCGTATGGGACGAGTTCCGGCGCGATCTTGTCGGCATCCTGCTGCTCGCGATCGGCGCGGTTGCGTTCACGACGCTCGTCGTCGGCCTGATCGTGCATCTCGTCGTGCCCGCGCTGCCGCTGGCCGCCTGCTTCGCACTGGGCGCGATCGTGTCGCCGCCCGACGCCGTCGCGGCCAAAGCAGTGCTTGAGCGGGTCGCGTTGCCGCGCCGTCTGATGGTGCTGCTGGAAGGCGAGAGCCTTTTGAACGACGCGGCCGGCCTCGTGCTGTTTCGCTTCGCCGTTGCGGCCGCGCTGACCGGCGTGTTCAGCGCGCCGCACGCCATCGCGAGCTTCGCGATTCTTGGGATGGGCGGTATCGCGGTCGGTCTTGCCGCGGGCTGGGTGTTCGTCAGGCTGCTGCGCTTTCTGAACAACTCGGGCGAACTGTATCTCGTCATCACAGGCTCGGTGCTCGCGGGCTGGATCAGCTACATCGCCGGCGAAATGCTCGAAGTTTCCGGCGTCATCGCGACGGTCACCTGCGGCATGGCGCTCGGCTGGCATCAGCACGAAATCCTCTCCGCCAACGCGCGCATTCGCGGCACGGCGTTCTGGCAGGTGATGATCTTTCTGCTCGAGGCGCTGGTCTTCATCCTGATCGGTCTGTCGCTGCGCGGCGTGATCGTGCGGCTCGGCGGCCTCGGCGACGCGCTGTCGACGCTCGCGCCTGCCGTCGCGGCCGTCATCGGCACGGTCGTGGTGTCGCGCTTCGTGTGGGTGTTTGCCGTCGACTGGGTGCACGGCGTGCTACACCGACGCCTGCGACATGGCGCCCGCGCAACCGACTGGCGCGCCGCCACGATCAAGAGCTGGGCCGGCATGCGCGGCGTGGTGACGCTGGCCGTCGCCTTGTCGTTGCCGGACGAAATGCCGGGGCGCGATCTGATTCTCGTTGCCTCGTTCGCCGTGATCCTCGTGACGGTGCTCGTGCAGGGCACGACGATCGGGCTGCTCATTCGCTGGCTCGATCCCGAGCAACGCGTGGAACGCAACCCGCGTCACCTCACGGAGCCACAGGCGTGGGCGCACGTCGAAGCGGCGCAACTCGCCGCGATCCATCCGCTCGTGCACGACGCAAGCGGCAACGTGATTCACCCGCGTCTTTTCGAGCAGTACAGCTACCGCGCGCAGCTCACGCATTCATATCAGGACCAGCCGGCGTTCCCCGCCGACCGGCGCACCGCGCATTACGACGTCGTGCTGGCGGCGATCGCGGCTGGCCGTGTCGAACTGCTGCGGTTGCGTCGGGAAGGATTGATCCACGACGAACTGCTGAACATGCTCGAGCAGGATCTCGACTTGCAGGAAGTCTCGGCGCGACTCGCGCGCGGATAGCCGCGGTCGGTTGAGGAAATGAGTAAAGAAAGCCGATGCGTTGTGGACCCGGGTGTTCCGTTCCATCTGGAAACACCCGGGTCCGCATCAGGCGATTTCACGGAAACGCGGACCGCTCCGTTCTGCCCGCACGCAGTTGCGCGCGCTCGTCACGCTCGACGAGCCAGCCGATCAGCAGGCCGATCGTCGTCCAGATGATCAGCTGCATGCCGATGGCCGCCACGCGGAAATGCCACAGCAGCACGGCCGGGAAGGCCTGCGGCACTTCGTTGACCGTCGGCATCGAAAGCTGCACGGCCGCGATGATCACGACATACACCAGGCCGCCCACAATCGCCGCATTCCAGTGCCCGAACCGCGCGACCGCGCGCCGCCGCACCTTCAGCGAAAACACGAGCGCGGCGAGCGAGATCGCGATCATCAGGAAGAAAAGCCCGGTGCGCGTGCCGATCGTCTCCGGATCGCCGACCGACGGAGGATTCGCCGGATACTTGAGATTCGGCACGATCACAAGCGCGATGAACGCAGCCGCCGCGAGCATCGCCGACAGCGCACGCGCACTCAGCTTGCCCACGCGTCCGTAGGCGTACGCGAACGTCAGCGCAAAGAGCCCGCCGAACGACGCGCCATACACGACGACGCCAGTCAGAAGACCCAGGCCCGCCTGCGTTTCGCGGCTGACGAGTTCCGGTTCCGGTGCTTCGCCGCGCGCGGCGGCGGCTTTTTCCTCGAAGGAGATCGCCTGATCGACGGCCGGTTCGCCGGCCACGCGGGCGAACGCGAACGTGAGAAGTCCTGCGGCGATGCCTGCGAGCATGCCGCGTACCAACAGTTTGCCTACCATGTATATCCCCGTTAGTGGCAGGGGAAGCCGAGCAGATGGCGGCCGTCGTGGACGAACTCGTGCACCATCATGCCAGGAACCAGCGACGTCGCGCCTTCTTCGGCGCCGACGAAATACAGCGCCACGAGAAGCAGCAGGCCGACGAAAATGGCCCACGGCAACAGCTCGCGCAGGGGAATGGGTGCGGGTTGAGCGGCCGGCTTGAAAACGGCGTCAGTCATGGTGTATCTCTCCAGGGGTTACGCGCCCCGACAGTCGATTCGATAAGGGATGACACGAAGCTCAGGTCTGGCTTTCGACTCCGTGCTGGGCCGATTACAGTGGCGCGACCGCGCCGGGCTCACACCGGCTTCCGCGCTTCGAGTCTGATTATTCTACGCGCTAAACTTCGGCGCGCCAGCGCGAAGCATGCGCGACGCACTCAAAACAGGGACAGCACATGCAGACACGGTTGCAGCTGGTCAGCCACCCGGCGACACGGGAGATGCGCGTGGGCACGTTCCCCGCGGACGATCCGCTCGATTCGCGCGCGTTCGATGAACTGCGGGCCTGGCGCGGTCGTGCGCTGATCGCAGGCCAGGCCGCGCAGGTCTTTCGCAGCGCGGCGACGTGCGCGCGCGAAACGGCCGAGGCGCTCGGATTGAGCGCGGAAATCGCGCCGGCGCTCTCGGACGCCGATGCGGGCGCATGGCGCGGCCGACGGCTTCACGAGCTTGCGGCAACGGAACCCGAGGCGCTCGCCGCGTGGATACATTCGCCGGACGCCGCGCCGCCCGGCGGCGAATCGTTCCGGTCAGTGCTGGCTCGCGTGGGTTCGTGGCTCGATGCGCTCGCGCCTGCTTCCTCGTCCGCAGATGCGGGTATGCAGGTGGTCGCGCTCACGCATGCAGTCGTGATGCGCGCGGCGCTCGTTCATGTGCTCGCCGCGCCGGCTGAGTCGTTCGCAAGGATCGAGATTGCGCCGCTGTCGATCGTCGAACTGCGGCGTTCGCGCGAAGGCGTGTGGACGTGGCGGGCCGCCGCGGGCTGAAAGGAGAAACGCTGAAGAGAGGGAGAACATGCCTTCGTGCCCGCCGGGCGCCACATCCGACGCGGTAACGTCGAAGCGCGCTCCTGCGCCGCCCACGGTAAGGCGACGCGACATCCGATCCCGTAGCAGGTGGCTACGGCGGGCTGCCAGCGCGGATGGGGTGGCCCGCGCGGCTGTCCGGGCTTGAAAGCAATGTAGAAAATATACCCGGCACCTGGCTGTAAAGGCTTCCTTTTTATCACCTGAGACGGCGTTAATTCAAAACATCCTTCCGTTAGAATGATCGATATCTGAATAATCTTCTGGAGACCGATCATGAGCACGCGAAACCGTCCACTGGACAGCCAGGACCGCAAGATCCTGCGCGAACTGCAACAGAACGCCCGGCTCTCGAACGCGGAGCTGGCGGAACTCGCCGGCATGTCCACGACGGCCTGCTGGAACCGCACGCGGCAACTGGAAGCCGACGGCTACATTCGCGGCTACGTGGCGCTGCTGGACAGCGCGAAGCTCGGATTCGCCGACATCGTGTTGCTCGAAGTCACGCTCAACCGTCACGACGACGACGCGCTCGCCCGCTTCGGCGCCGAACTCGCCACGCTGCCGGAGGTGCTCGAGGCGTATCTGGTCTCGGGCGAATACGATTACCTGGTGAAGGTCGCCGTCGATGGCACGGCGGGCTATGAACGCTTCCTGCGCGAGAAGCTCTATCGCATTGCCGGCATTCGCCACAGCCGGTCGATGTTCGCGCTGCGCTGCATGAAGAGCGTGCCTTCGGTGCAGATCGCCTGAGGCCTCCCGCCAGCTTGAGCTGCCTGCGCCCCTGGATCTGCTGAACGCCGTGCGTCAAAGTCCCCGACGCAACCCGCGCTACACCGCACCGCGCTGGCGCGCGATGCAGCAACATGGTGCACCTTCCACCACGCCGCGCGCCTGCCACCCCGCCCCACTCCCACGCCAGCAAGCGCTGTAGCCGACCGGCACAAAGCTTGCATCGCCGCTCACATCGCGTCCACGACGGACGCCTGACGAGCGGATCTCTCCCATGCGCCTCGAAGCGCTCAACAAGGCAGTCCTCGATCACATGCCTGAAGAGGCGTGGAGCAAAGCCGTGAGCACGCACAAGGCCAGTCTGTCCGACAAGCCTGACCTCAGTTCGACCGCAGCACGTGTGCTGTACGCGCTGCGTCATGGCTTGCGGCAACAGGGTGCAGCCGTGTTCGCGAGCTTCACCGACAGTGCCGAAGGCTCCGCTGTCGTCGCGTTTCCTTGAGCCGCCCGATGCGTCACCCAGCTTGTCGCGGCTTAGGGATCTCATTGGAAAAAATTGAGGCGCGCCCGATTTCTGGCGCCAGGGCCGCCTTCAGGCTTGCATGATGCACAACCCGAACGAACCTCCAGCGCGTACGCCGCGCCGATCCGCGCGGCGAAGGCGTTGCGCCGGGCTACGGATGACGACGCCATGACGCTCTCCACCCGACACGTCGACCTGCTGATCCGCCGCGCGCGCATCGACGACGATGCGCCCCTCACCGATATCGTGATCGACGCCGGCCGCATCGCGGCGCTTGCCACCGACTGGGACGGCACCGCCAGCGACGAAATCAACGCCGCGGGCCGCGCAGTCGTGCCCGGCTTCATCGAGCCGCACATTCACCTCGACAAGGCGATGTGGCATCGCGCGCGGCCATCGGTGGCAGGCACCCTCGAAGAGGCGATCCGCGTGACCGGCGAGCTGAAAGCGCGCCGCAACCGCAAAGACATGCTGGAGCGTGCGCGGCGCGTGCTCGACATGGCCGTGCGCAACGGAACGACCGCGATGCGCACGCATCCGGACGTCGATCCGATCCAGCACCTGCTCGGCGTCGAGACAATGCTCGAACTGCGCGAGTCGTATCGCGACCTGATCGATCTGCAGATCGTCGCGTTTCCGCAGGAAGGATTGATCAAGGCACCGGGCACGCTGCAACTGATGGAAGAAGCATTGCGTCTCGGCGCCGACGTGGCCGGTGGTTGCCCGTACAACGAAGTGAATCGTGCCGACACCGAAGCGCACATCGACACGGTGTTCGCGCTGGCGCAGCGCTTTGACGTGGACATCGACCTGCACGCCGATTTCGCCGACGACACTACGGACGCGCGCTTCTTCGCCACGCAATACATCGCGCACAAAACGATCGATACAGGCTACCAGGGGCGCGTTTCGCTGGGACACGTGACGAGTCTTGGCTCGCTGCCGCCCGCGCAACTTGCGCCGGTAATCGAAGCGCTCGCCGAGGCGCGCATCCACATCGTCACGCTGCCCGCGACTGACCTGTATCTGGGCGGCCGCCGCGACACAGAAAACCCGCGTCGCGGGCTCACGCCGTTGCACGCGCTTACGGAAGGCGGCGTCAACGTCGCGTATTCGTCGAACAATGTGCGCAACGCGTTCACGCCGTTCGGCAACGCAGACGTACTCACCGTAGGCAATCTGCTGGCTCACGTCGCGCAGTTCGGCACGCCCTCGCAGCAGGCGCAGATTCTCGCGATGGGCACCGTCAACGCGGCGCGCTCGATCGGCATCGGCGACGACTATGGCATCGCGCCCGGGCGTCTCGCCGATCTCGTCGTGCTCGACACGCAATGGATCGCCGATGCCCTCCTCGACATGCCGCCGCGCGCGTGGGTCATCAAGCGCGGCCGCATCACCGTGACCACACGCCACTGCTGCGAGATTCATCGCGCCCATTCCACAGAAGAGGTCTAACGTGCCCGCCCCGCTCTCATCGCCCGCTTCATCGTATTCATCGAATCCGCACGCGCGGTCACAGATCGAACTCGTTCACGTGACAAAACATTACGGCGACAGCGTGGCTGTCGACAAGCTCGACCTGTTCATCGAAGGCGGCAGTTATTGCTGTCTGCTCGGGCCGTCCGGCTGCGGCAAGACCACCACGCTGCGGATGATCGCGGGACACGAAACCGTCAACGACGGCGACGTGCTGATTGGTGAGCGCAACGTCACACTGCTCGAACCGAGCGAGCGCGGCACAGCGATGGTGTTTCAGCACTACGCGCTGTTTCCACATCTGTCGGCACTCGATAACGTCGCGTTCAGCCTGCGCATGCGTGGCGTCGGTCGTGAAGAGCGCGAGCAGCGTGCGAAGGCGCTGCTGGAACTCGTTTCGATGGGCGCGTACGCGCATCGCAAGCCGGCGCAGCTGTCCGGCGGCCAGCAGCAGCGCGTCGCGCTCGCGCGGGCGCTGCTGAACCAGCCGCGCTGCCTGCTGCTCGACGAACCACTCTCCGCGCTTGATCCGTTCCTGCGCGTGCAGATGCGTGCCGAGCTCAAGCGCTGGCAGAAAGATCTTGGCATCACGTTCGTTCATGTGACCCACTCGCAGGAAGAAGCGCTGGCGCTCGCCGATCTCGTCGTCGTGATGAATGGCGGCAAGATCGAACAGGCCGGCACACCGCATGAAGTGTTCAATCATCCGCGCACCGAATTCGTCGCGCGTTTTCTGGGCGCGCACAACGTCATTCCAGCAGGTCAGCAGATGATCACCGTGCGCGCGGACCAGTTGCGCGTTGCCCCGCATGGCACCGTGCCCGTGCAGGACGGGCGCGAGGGCATGAGCCGCATTGGCGGCGTGCCGTGTCGTGTGACTGCTACCGAGTATCACGGCACGCATGTGCGCATGAGTCTTTCAACCGTCGATACCGATCGCGAACTGGTCGCGCTCGTCGGCGATGCTGAATACGATCCCGCGCACATGCAGGTGGGTGCGCGTGTCGTTGTCTGGTGGAGTGAGGCACATGCGCACGCGCTTGCTGCCTGAAGCACGCTTTAACGATCCGAATCTCTCTAAAAGCACCATAAACGCAACGAGGAGCCTTTGCCATGAGCGAGAAGAAAACGACGGACGCCAGGGTGGAAACCGCCGCTACGGTCGTCCCTGAGACAGCAGCGCAGGCACCTGAAGCCGCCGCGCCTGGCGGTCTGTCACGCCGCACCTTCCTGAAGGGCGCGGTCGCGGTTGCCGGCATTACCGGTTTCCCCTACGTGCACGCGCAGGAAAAAATCACGCTGCGCTATCTGGGCACAGCCGTGAACCAGAGCGCCGACATCGCGAAGAAATTCAAGGAAGATACCGGCATCGAGCTTCAATACATTCCGCTCACGACTGATGACGTCACGAAGCGCATCATCACGCAGCCGAATTCGTTCGATATCGCCGACACCGAATACTTCTCGCTAAAAAAGCTGATTCCATCGGGCACACTCGTCGGTCTCGACGCGAAGAAGATCAAGTACGCGGACAAGATCACGCCGGTGCTCACGCGCGGCGAGATTGGCGGCAAGAAGATCGGCGACCAGGGCACCGCGCCGAAGAAAGTCATGTTCCTGACCGGCGAGCATTCGACACAGTTCTCGGCATCGCCCACCGAATGGATGACCCTGATCCCGACCACCTACAACGCCGACACGCTCGGCATTCGCCCTGACCTGATCAAGCGTCCGGTGAGCACCTGGGCCGATCTGCTGAATCCGGAATTCAAGGGCAAGGCGGCACTCCTGAACATTCCGTCGATCGGCATCATGGACGCCGCCATGGCGCTCGAAGCGAGCGGCAAGATGAAGTACGGCGACAAGGGCAACATGACGAAGCAGGAGATCGACGGCACGATCGCCGCGCTGATCGAAGCCAAGCGCGCCGGCCAGTTCCGCGCGTTCTGGCGCGACTTCAACGAAAGCGTGAACCTGATGGCATCGGGCGAAGTGGTGATCCAGTCGATGTGGTCGCCGGCCGTGACGAAGGTGCGCACGATGGGCGTCGCCTGCACGTTCCAGCCGCTGAAGGAAGGCTATCGCGCATGGGCGTCGGGCTTTGGCCTGCCGCGCACGCTGCAGGGCCGCAAGCGCGACGCCGCGTATGAATTCATCAACTGGTTCCTCGACGGCTGGGCGGGTGCCTATCTGATGCGTCAGGGCTACTACTCCGCCGTACTCGAAACCGCACGCCCCAAGATGCAGGCGTACGAGTGGGACTACTGGATCGAAGGCAAGCCCGCCGCGCAGGAAATCAAGGCGCCGGACGGACAGGCGCTCGAAAAGGCGGGCGCGACGCGCGACGGCGGTTCCTATCAGACACGCATGGGTGCGATTGCGTGCTGGAACGCGGTGATGGACGAGAACATCTACATGGTCCAGAAGTGGAACGAGTTCATCGCGGCCTGATGGTGTGTGCATGAAACATGGCGCGCACGTCGCGCCGTGTTTCGCTTTTCAAGTCATTCAAGGACAACGCGATGGCCACGCTTCCCGACACTATCGCCGCATCGCCGGTCGCGCGCGAACGCCGCAAGGAGCGACGCTCCGCGTGGTGGCAAGCCGCACCGCTCACGCTCGCTTTCCTGCTGTTTTTCATCGTGCCGCTCGTGATGACACTGGTCGTGAGCTTCTGGAATTTCAACGAATACGAAATCATTCCCGCGTTTACGCTCAAGAACTATCAGGCGATCTTCGATGGTTGCGGTTCATTGACGAACGTGTGCGTGACGCTCAAGACGTACTGGTCGACGCTGCGTTTCTGCGTGATCGTATGGGCCGTGACGCTCGTGCTCGGCTTCTCGATTGCATGGTTTCTCGCGTTTCATATCCGCACGGTGCGCATGCAGACCATCCTGTTCCTTGTCTGCACGATTCCGTTCTGGACCTCGAACGTGATCCGCATGATCTCGTGGATGCCGCTGCTCGGCCGCAACGGGCTCGTGAATGACACGCTCGTTGGCGCGCATCTCGTCGACCGCCCGGTTGAATGGCTGCTGTATTCCGATTTCGCGGTCGTGCTAGCGTTCGTGCATCTGTTCACGTTCTTCATGATCGTGCCGATTTTCAACGCGATGATGCGGATTGACCGCTCGCTGATCGAAGCCGCGCGCGATGCAGGTGCGAGCGGCTGGCAAATCGTCTGGCGCGTGGTGCTGCCGCTCTCCAGAACCGGTGTGATCATCGGTTCGATCTTTGTTGTGACCATCGTGATGGGCGATTTTCTGACGGTCGGCGTGATGGGCGGGCAGCAGATCGCTTCGGTCGGCAAGATCATTCAGGTGCAGACGTCGTATCTGCAGTTTCCCGCCGCTGCCGCTAACGCGATGGTGCTGCTCGCCATCGTGCTGATGATGATCTGGGCGCTCACGCGTCTCGTCGATATCCGCAAGGAGCTTTAAATGAGCGCGCCAAAAATTCTGCGACGCGACCGGCGTCCCGCGAGTTTCTACTGGCTCGCCGCGCTGTTCGCACTTTTTGTGCTGTTTCTTTACGGCCCGACCATCACGATTTTCATCCTGTCGTTTCAGGGCCCGGAAGGCGGTCTGACGTTCCCGATGCGCGGCGTTTCGCTGCACTGGTTTCATCAGTTGAGCCAGGGTGTCGGACAGATCGACATCTGGGGCGCGTTCGGCCGCTCGATGAAACTCGCGCTCGTCACGATGATCCTGACGGTGGTGTTCTCGCTGATGGCGGGTCTCGCGTTCCGCCGGCGGTTTCGCGGCGACGGCGCGGTGTTTTACATGAGCATCGCAAGCCTGATCATGCCCTCGATCATCGTTTCGCTCGGCATCGGCCTCACGTTCCGTCTGCTCGACATGGGCGTGAAGGCGTTCGCCACAGCAGCCGGCTGGCAGAACTTCGCCGACGGCTATACGACATCGATGGGACTGTACACGTCGGCGCTGGGCGCACATCTGACGTGGACGTTGCCGTTCGGGCTGCTCGTGATGTTCGCCGTGTTCAACCGCTTCAACAGCAGCTGGGAAGAGGCCGCACACGATCTTGGCGCGACGCCGTGGCAGCGTTTTCTGTACGTCGTGCTGCCGATTATCGGTGCATCGGTTATTGGCGTCGGGATGTTCGGCTTTACGCTGTCATGGGATGAAATCGCGCGTACGTCGCAGGCGATCGGCGACGCGAACACGTTGCCGCTGGAATTGCAGGGTTTGACGACCTCGGTGACGACGCCGGTGATCTACGCGCTCGGCACGACCACGACGGTGATGTCGTTCGCGGTGGTGATCTTCTGCATTCTTGCCGTGCGGATGATCGCGAGCCGGCGCAAGAAAGCGAGCCTGCTGGCTGCGGTTGAATAACGCTTCAGGGCGTGTCGCCGGAAGAAGGCTCAGCTTCCTGAGACAGCCTTGCTTTGGCGTGCCGCATCTTCTCAAGCGTCTTCGGTCCAAGCCTTAACGCGACGCCGATGGCGAGCGCGTCCATGATGCATAGATGCACGAGGCGCGAGACGCCCGGCGTGTTCGGATCGATTGCGCTTGGCACGCGTAGCAACAAGGGAATGTCCACGAGCCACGCGAGCCGCGAACCGACGTTCGTCAGGCCGATCGTCGTTGCGCCTCGCTCCTTGGCGATCTGGATGCTTTCGTTGACTTCGACGCTGCGCCCCGAATGCGAAATCGCGAAAGCGACGTCGCCCGGTTCCATCAAGCCCGCGTAAAGGCGTTGCAGATGCCCGTCGGTGAAAGCGCTCGCTGCGATATCGAGGCGCAGGAAACGCAACGCCGCGTCCTGCACCGCGAGGCCTGAGCCGGAGCCCACGCCAAAGAAATATACGCGACGTGCCGTTGCTATCGCCGAAATCGCCGCTTCGACCGCGGAGGGTTCCAGCGCGTCGCGCGCATGCGTGATGCCCTGCACCGCGGCTTCGCTGACCTTGTCGAAGAGCGTTTGCAGATCGTCGTCGCGCGCGACGGCCGTCGACGCGTACGGCAATCCACCCGCAACGCTCTGCGCGAGCAGCATCTTGAAGTCGCGCAGTCCGTGCGCGCCGATCGCGCGGCAAAAGCGCGTGACCGAAGGCTCCGAAACGTCGGCACGCTGCGCGAGTTCCGTGATGCTTGCCCGCATCGCGAAATCGACGTCGCTCAGTACCATGTCGGCGACCTTGCGTTCAGCCGGCCGCAGCGAAGCAAGCGCGTTACGGATATGGGGAATCAGGTTCGGAGCGGACACCCGTGTGTTCCTGTTGGGTTAAAAACTCCGCGTTCCGTCATGGCATCGACGGCTCCGGCAATACGCGGATTCAGCCAAGCCTGGCACCACTCTCCGTGTCGAACAGATGCAGATGTCCGGCCGGCAACCCAAGCGCAATACGCTGGCCAGGCTCGATCTTCGAGCGCTGACGCGTTGTGACGCACCATGTGCTGCCGCCAATTTGCCCATACAGATGGGTTTCCGCACCCGTCGGCTCGACGACTTCCACCTCCATCGCCACGCCCGTGTGCGCCGTTGTGTCCGTTTCGATGTGTTCCGGCCGGATGCCGAGCGTCACGCGCGCGCCGGGCGCGGCGTATGCCCTGGCGGCTTCCGGCAGCGGAATCACGTGCCCGTCGGAAAGCGCGAGCGCAAAGCCCAGGTCGCCCTGCACGATCTCGCCTTCCGCGAAATTCATCGAAGGCGAGCCGAGGAAGCTCGCCACAAAAAGATTCGCCGGACGATCGTAAAGTTCGAGCGGACGGCCGACCTGCTCGATGCGGCCCGCGTTCATCACGACGATACGGTCGGCCATCGTCATTGCTTCGATCTGGTCGTGCGTGACGTAGATGATCGTGTTCTTCAGACGCTGATGCAGCGCCTTGATTTCCGTGCGCATCTGCACGCGCAGTTTGGCGTCGAGGTTCGAAAGCGGTTCGTCGAACAGAAACAGCGAAGGCTCGCGCACGACCGCGCGGCCCATTGCCACGCGTTGACGCTGGCCGCCTGAAAGTGCGCGCGGCAGACGGTCGAGATAGCTGCCAAGGTTCAGCATCTTCGCGGCCTTCTCGATGCGCGGCTTGAAGTCCTTCTCCGACTCCTTGCGGATGCGCGGCCCGAACGCGATGTTCTCGTAGACGGAAAGATGCGGGTAAAGCGCGTAGCTCTGGAACACCATCGAGATGTTGCGCTCCTGCGGCGCAAGCGCGTTTGCCCGCGTGCCGCCGATCATCAGATCGCCACCGCTGATCTCCTCGAGACCGGCCACCATGCGCATCAGCGTGCTCTTGCCGCAGCCCGAAGGGCCGACCAGCACAACGAATTCGCCATCGTCGATATGAAGGTCGACGCCATGCACGACCTGTGTATCGCCGTAGCGTTTGAAGATGCCGCTCAGTTGCACTGCTGCCATGCTGTCCTCGTCAGGATCCAGAGCGCCGCGCGTGGCGCGCGACATTCATCATTCGAACTGTTCAAACCACTTCAACCTTTAACCGGGCTTTGGCCTAGAACTGCTCCAGCGTCAGTTCCTCTGCCATCATGCGGTTGCCGGCCATCAGGCCGCCGTCCACCGGCAATGCCACGCCCGTAATCACGCGCGCCGCCAGCGACGCGAGAAACAGCACGGCATCGGCGATATCGTCAGGCGTTGCAAAATCGCGCAGCGGATACCATTTCTTCAGCGCCTCGAAAACCTGCGGGTTCTTGTCGACACGCGCCTGCCACGCCTGCGTCTTGACCGTGCCCGGACAGACGATGTTCGCGCGAATGCCATGGCGCCCCAGCTCAAGTGCAAGCGCCTTCGTGTAGCTGATGAGGCCAGCCTTGGCGGCGCTATACGCCGGATGCCCGAGCGACGCCATGCCGTTCACCGAGCCGATCAGCACGAGCACGCCGCTTTCGCGCTCGATCATCGATGCGCGCACTGCTTCGACCGTGTGATACGTGCCGTTCAGATTCAGATGGACGTCGCGCTGCCAGCTGGCGGCATCGGTTTTGGCAAGCGTCAGGCCTTCGGCCGCGCCCGCGTTCGCGACCACCACGTCGACCGGCCCGCGCACCGCCACAGCCTTTGCGACCGCGTCGTTCACCGCTGCGGCGTCGCCGATGTCGACCGCGACCGGCGTCACCTGCGCCGCACCGAGCTCCGTGGCCAGCGCGGCAAGCGCCGTCGCCTCGATATCGAGCGCCAGCACCGTATCGCCCTGTTCCACAAAGCGTTTGCACAACACCCTGCCGATTCCGCCGCAGGCACCCGTCACCAAGACCACGCGCTTCATGTCCGTCCTCGCCGATGTTGCCTTTGCGCGCCGTTTTGTATGCGCGGCGCGTTGACTGCCGTAGAACTACGCCCTGATTCGTGCCTGCCGTGTGCCTGTCGCATCGTTGGCGAAGGCCTCGGTTTCTCATTGTTTTTGCCTGACCTGCGCCTGTAAATTTCCTACAAACATGGCGTCGGCCGGGGTTTCCTGCACTTCGCGCTCTCATGTGGTGCGCTCCCGCACCGCACAAAATACGCCTTCTTTACAGCATATTAAGCACAAAACGCCTGGATAAAAAATATGGCGAACCCTACGTGACAACTATTTTTTCGTCCTGTAGGATTTTTTCAAACAATCCAAACCCAGCGGCCGGCTACGGCGGCAGACCACCCCAGGAGAGACGAAAATGTCGTTGCATGCACGTGCTTCACTTACGCTCGGCAAGCTGGCCGTTGCGCTTACCGTCGCCGGTATCGCAATGTCGGCCCAGGCCGATACGGTCCGTGTGACCGTCGCCCACTACAGCGACGCGACCGCGCCGTACTTCGAGAAAATGGCCAAGGAGTTCGAAAAGGCCAATCCCGGCACCACGATCAAGATCGAAGACGTGAACTGGGACACGCTGCAACAAAAGCTGCAAACGGACATCTCGGGCAACGCCAACGCCGATCTGGCGATTGTCGGCACGCGCTGGCTGCTGGATTTCGTGAAGGACGATGTGGCTGAGCCGCTCGATGGCTACATGGACGCTTCGTTCAAGTCGCGCTTCATCGGCCCGTTCCTCGCGCCGAGCGAAATCAGCGGCAAGACGTACGGCCTGCCGATCGCCGCATCCGCACGCGCGCTGTACTACAACAAGGACCAGCTGGCTTCGGTCGGCTATCCGAACGGCCCGAAGACGTGGAACGATGTGATGGATGCGTCGAAGAAGCTGAAGGCCAAGGGCATGGCGGGTTTCGGTCTGCAAGGCAAGGAAATCGAAACGGACGTCTACTACTACTACGCGTTGTGGACTGAAGGCGGCGACGTGCTGGGCAAGGACGGCAAGGCAGCGTTCAATTCGCCGGCTGGCGTGAAGGCCGCGACGATGTACAAGCAGATGATCGACGAAGGTCTGACGCAACCGGGCGTGACCGGCTACAGCCGTGAAGATGTGCAGAACCTGTTCAAGCAGGGTCGCGTTGCAATGGTCATTTCCGCACCGTTCCTTGCCAAGCAGATCAAGAAGGAAGCACCGACGCTCAAGTACGGTATCGATCCGATCCCGATGGGCACGAAGGCTGCGACGTACGCCGTCACCGATTCGATCGTGATGTTCAAGAACTCGAAGGTGAAGAAGGACGCGTGGAAGTTCCTCGACTTCCTGTTCACGAAGCAGCCGCGCGTCGAGTTCACGAGCACGGAAGGTTTCCTGCCGACGACGAAGGCTGAAGCGACGGATCCGGTGTTCAACGATCCGGACACGAAGGCATTCGTGGCACTGCTTCCGACGGCGAAGTTCGCACCGACGGTGACGGGCTGGGAAGACACCGCGAAGGCCGTGACCAACTCGATGCAATCGATTTACCTCGGCAAGGCCAAGCCGGCTGACGCGTTGAACGACGCGGCTACACAGGCGAACAAGGCGCTGGGTCATTGATGTAGCGGGCCGCGTTCGAAGCGTTCAAGGCTTTGCATGCGGCCCGTTTGCCGTTATCCGGGCCTGGTTGAACGTAGCGCCTGATTTCGTTTTACAAGCCCAGCCTTGATCGGCCCATTCTGGCGCGCCGGCGTGATATTGCATCATGGCCGGCGCCTCTTTTGATCGAGCACGCATGAGCCGTCCCGCTTCTTCGCGCCTTCCGGCGCCCTGGTTGCTGATCGCGCCGAGTCTGATCCTCGCGCTTTTCATCATCAGCTATCCAATTTTCAACATCGTGTGGCAGTCCGTGCATGAGGTGTCGCGCTTTGGCGCGATCCGCGACTTCACCGGGCTTGAGAACTTCCACACGATCTTTACTGACCCCGCGTTTCTCGATGCATTGCGCCGCACGCTCGTGTGGACGGTGTGCGTGGTAGGCGGCACGATCCTCGCGTCGGTGCCGGTGGCGCTGGTGCTCAATCAGGATTTTTACGGTCGTGGCATCGCGCGCACGATCGTGATGTTGCCGTGGTCCGTCTCGCTGACGATGACGGCCGTGGTCTGGCGCTGGTCGTTCAACGACGACTACGGCATGGTCAACGTCACGCTGCAGCGTTTAGGCCTGATTTCGGGCCCGATTCACTGGCTCGCGACACCGGAACTCGCGTTCCCGGTGGAGATCGCAGTCGGCATTCTTGTGTCCATTCCCTTTACGGTGACGATCCTGCTTGGCGGTTTGTCTTCAGTGCCGGGCGATATCTACGAAGCCGCCCGCATGGACGGCGCAAGCGCCTGGCAGATGTTCCGCAAGCTGACGTTGCCGCTGCTGCGCCCGTTCGTGAACATGGCGATCCTGCTTAACGTGATTTACGTGTTCAACTCGTTCCCGATCATCTGGGTCATGACGCAGGGCGGTCCGGACAACGGCACGCACATTCTCGTGACGTATCTGTACGAACTGGGCTTCAGGTTGGGTCGACCTGGCCAGGCGGCCGCGGTGTCGCTCATCATGCTGGTCATGCTGTTTATTTTCTCGATGGTGTATCTGCGCATCCAGCCGAAGTCGTCAGGAGACCCCGCATGAGCCTCAAGATGAAGCGCACCCTCTGGTGCTGGCTCGCGCTTGCGCCGCTGATTATCGTGATCCTGTTTCCGTTTGCGGTGATGCTGTTCACCGCGCTCAAGCCCGCTAACGAAGTGTTCGTTTATCCGGCGCGCTGGTTGCCCGTGCACTGGCAGTGGCAGAATTTCTCGGACATGTGGACGGCCGCGAACTTCGGCGTTGCGTTGCGCAACAGTACGGTGATCAGTCTGCTTTCGACGGCGCTCGCGCTTGCCGTCAGCCTGCCTGCGGCTTACGCGCTTGCGCGCTTTCCGTTCAAGGGGCGCGGCGTATACCGCCAGTTCCTGCTCGTCACGCAGATGCTTTCGCCGATTCTGCTGGTGGTGGGCCTGTTCCGGCTTGCCGCGATGATTCCTTACGGCGACGGCAATCTGGTCGATTCGAAAATCGGCGTGATTGTTTCCTACGCGGCGTTCAATATTGCGTTTGCTGTGTGGATGCTGTCGTCGTATTTTCAGACCGTGCCGCGCGATCTTGAGGAGTCGGCGTGGCTTGAGGGTTGCAGCCGGACGAAGGCGGTCTTCAAGGTGTTCCTGCCGCTGGCAGTGCCCGCGATTGTGGTGACCGCGATCTTCACGTTCATCAATGCGTGGAATGAGTTTGCGGTGGTCTATACGCTCATTCGTTCGCCTGAGAACAAGACCTTGACCGTGCAGGTGACGGATATGGTGGCGGGCAAGTATGTCGTGGAATGGCATCTCGTGATGGCCGCGACGTTGTGCGCTACGTTGCCGGTTTCCGTTGTGTTTGCGTGGCTGCAACGGTACCTGGTTAAAGGGCTGGCGTTGGGCGCGGTGAAGTGAAAAAGTGTGGGCCGGGTCAAGCGTCGAAACAAAAAACCTGATGCCGCTGCTCGATTGCTTGACGTGTCGACGCAGGCAAAGTCACGGCACGTCGCCGGATGCTCGCAGGTCCTTTACTGCATTCGGCCTGAACGTGCCCTCGGAGAAACATCAACGAAAGGCATAAGCGATGCCGACACCATAGGTAAGCTGGTTGCGTGTGCCCCGCTGCGTGACGATGGGGCTGTCAGCCGCGTCGCCGCTGAGACGCTGGTAGTAGACCATCGCGCCTGCGTACCAGCTCGGGTTGATCTGATAGATAGCGGCAAGCCAGCCGGTCACCTGGTTCAGTCCTCCGCCTGGCGTATATAACGGCAGTCCGCTCTTCGCGGCATCTTCTGCGGTGACGCCATAGTAGGTTTCATTGAAGCCGCCGCTCACCCAGGTCGCGCCCAGGCCGCCTCCTACGAACACCCTCCGGTGAACGGGAAACCACGCACTGGTGTTCAGCGAAGTGCGTGCGCCAGAGTAGACCACGCCTGCGTTCGTGACCACCGTGACCTCTGCACGCAGGCGATACGGGATATCGCCTGCGTGACTGTATTCGTACCCGACGAATCCGCCGCCCTCCAGCGTCGTGTCCACGCTGTGAACCTGCGAGACCACGGGATCGTCGACGTCGCGACGACCAAGCCGCAGCGCCAGAGCCGGGCCCCATTGAAAGCCACTCAGGCTTCCAAAATTATATTGCGCGTAGGTCCCGTACCACTCGAACAGGTGTCCGCTACCCGTCACATAGCGCATGCCCGGCACGACACCGACTATCCGGTCCTTCCCACCGGCGTATTCCGTCGTCGACCCGACACCGCCTCCGAAGAAATTCGGTAATTCGTTCGATATGTCGATGGGGCTGGCGTCTGCACCCTGGATCGCGGCGCACAGGGCGGCCGCACTGAGAATCTCGCGACGCATCATCTTCATCCGTCTCATTCCTCCGATAGCAGAAGCGCCGGTTCCGGGTAGCGTCACGCTCACGCCGGCATCCCGATGGCGTGAATGGTGCGCACGGTCTGGTCTGGCGATATTCGACCACACCACATCTCACTGTACCAATGTTGGGGCGAGTACTACTCTAGAAAGCGTTCCATCATCTGCTCATAACGCAGGGGCGCCGTGGTGTCCTGGTCAGCGGATTCACCCACGCGATCATACGGCGGCGTGAGACTGAAGCACACCAACATTTCGCTGCCGGACGGAACGAACGGGGAGTAACCATGACGACACGGATTACACGACTCTTCAGCACCGGCCTCGTCGTCCTGCTAGCGGGCTGCCCATCGAAGCAACAGGACCAGCAGGCCCAGACTCAGCCCGCTTCAGCGCCGGCGTCTGCTCCACCCGTCGTCCTGGCCTCTGCTCCCGCCGCGGCCTCTGTTGTGCCCGCAGCATCGGCCCCACTCCCGGCCTCGGCGCCCGCGCCTCAGGCCCGGCAATTTCCACCGGAAGAAATCGAGGCGCTGGTGGCGCCGATCGCGCTCTATCCCGACTCGCTGCTATCGCAAATCCTGATGGCGTCGACCTATCCGCTCGAAGTCGTGCATGCGGCCCGCTGGGTGAAAACGCACAAGGACCTGAAGGGCGATGCCGCCGTCAAAGCGGTGCAGGACCAGCCGTGGGACATCAGCGTCAAGTCATTGGTGGCGTTTCCGCAAGTGCTGGAACCGATGAACGACAAGCTCGACTGGACGCAGAAGCTCGGCGACGCGTTCCTCGCCAATCAGAAGGACGTGCTTGACGCTGTGCAGCGCCTGAGGGTTCGCGCGCAGAAAGCCGGAAACCTGACGTCGAATGCGCAACAGAAGGTGACTGTCGAAGCGCCCGCCCCGAATCAAGGCGGCCAGCCCGCACAAAGCGGCCAGGCGGCCGGGGCGCCGCAATCGATCGTGCGCATCGAACCATCCAATCCCGAGGTCGTCTACGTGCCCTCCTACAACCCGACTACTGCCTACGGCGCGTGGGGTGCGCCCGCTTACCCGCCGACGTACTGGCCGCCGTATCCGGCCTATTACCCGGGCGCCGCACTCGCGACCGGGTTTGCGTGGGGGCTCGGCATCGCGGCAGCGGGCGCTATCTTCGGCAATTGCAACTGGAATAACAATGACGTCAACATCGATGTGAACAAGGCCGCAAACATCGACCGCAATTTTGACCGCAGCAAGGTCGAAGGCGGCAAGTGGAATCACGACGCGGGACATCGTCAGGGCGTCGCCTACGGGGACAACGCGACGCGGGACAAGTACGCGAAGGGGACGCAGGGCGCCGACGCGCGACGCGACTATCGCGGTCAAACCGGCGGCGCGACCGGGCGTGCGAACGGCGCCAATCAGGCGCAAGCCGGAAATCGCACGGGTCGCCAGAACAACGCGACGGCCGCCGACCGCGCAGGCCGAACGAATACGGCAGGTGCCAACGACCGGTCCAGCAAATCCAGTCGAGGTGCCACAGGTAGCAATCGTGCGCAGACATCTGGCCGCACCGCTTCAGCGGGTAATCGCGAACAGACATCCAATCGCACCGCCCCGGCGAATAGTCGCGCACAGACGTCCGATCGAAGTGCCGCGGCGAGCAATCGCACGCAGACGCCCACACGGGCCGGCCCGTCAAACGCACAAGCCGGCAACAGAAGCGGCGGCGGTTACCCGGGAGGCGGCCGCGATTCGGCATTCCAGGGCGTCGGCGGAGGTACCGCGACGCAACGCGACTCCAACCGCGGGCAAGCGAGCGCCCAGTCCTCGAACTACAACCGTGGGAACGGCGCAGCCCGCGGAGGCGCTGGTGGTGGTGGCGGTGGTGGCGGCGGTGGAGGGCGCGGCGGCGGACGGCGCTAGTTCGTCAAACGAAGGGAAGCGAGCCTGGTTTGATCAACATTTGATATCGCCATTCGGGACCGACCGCATGAGGGGCGCTCACGCGCGTGACTGGCTAAGACCTCTCGGTCGCAGCCCGCTCGAAGTGCGCAGATATCGCTGTCTTCAGTGCGGGGTGAACTGGATGTTCGAAACTGAGATGTCGAGCGCGGGGGAACACGAATGGATCTGTCTTTACCAATCGTCGTGCGAATCTGGAAATCTTCGCTGCCTACGCGCGCGATCGCGCGAAGTTGCCGAAGGTTGCTGCCGTGCTCGACGCGCTTCGTCGAATTGGAACCGGGTCAGAATCCGGTCACGTTGATCAGGAAAGCTGAAACGCGTGTTCGTTCAGAAACGCATTGGCCTGTCGAATTTGCATGCGCTCGTTCGTCGTGCTGTTAAAGGCAACCGAATGCCTTTCGCACACAATCGAAGATCCACTTTTCACAGGAGAGGTCAAATGCGCGTGATGGTCATGGTCAAGGCGACCGCAGATTCCGAAGCGGGTCAAATGCCCGGCACAGAGCTCATTGAGGCGATGGGCCGCTTCAACGAAGAACTGGTCAAGGCCGGCATCATGCTCGCCGGCGACGGACTGAAACCGAGCTCGGCGGGCGTGCGCGTGAAGTTTTCTGGCAAGGGCCGAACCGTCATCGACGGTCCGTTTGCCGAAACGAAGGAACTGATCGCCGGCTACTGGATCTGGCAAGTGCAATCGATGGAAGAAGCGATCGAATGGGTACGCCGCTGCCCGAACCCGATGCCTGGAGACTCGGAAATCGAAATCCGCCCCTTTTTCGAGGCCGCAGATTTTGGAGATGCGTTCACACCCGAGCTTCAGGAAAGCGAAGAACGGCTGCGGCAGCAAATTGAATCCGGCCAGGGGAAAGAGCGCCGTTGACGGGCGTTTGCGACGCAGCGCAGTCTGCGTCGCGACGCGTTCTCGTCCAGCTGGCCATAGCGACGATTGATCGCGGAGACGGACGGCGATTTACCCGCTCCTTATAGCAGCGGCACGTCCGTCGCCGCCCTCTGCATCCGTTCAAATCAGCGCCAGCACGTCAGGCCGGCTCTCCGCCCATCGACAATCGGCTTCTCTATCAGTTACCGGCGATTCAAAGCATTGAATCGCCGGCAACTCAGGATAAACGTCGAATGCGGTACCTTCATTGATCGCGTGAAGGCACCCGTTCGATTGCCGACTATCCACGCGACGGTCTCGAATGTCGCCTGCTAGCCGCGAAACCGGGGCGCGGATCGCAATTGCGCTTGCGCCCCCGTGCAATTGAAGCGCTTGTTCGCTTTGCACCTGCCTCTGTTCGCGGCCGGCAGTCATTCTTAACAGTGTTACTGGCCGGCGGCCGGCGACACTACGCTCGGGGTCGCCAACGTGTTGTGGCTGCCGGGAACGTTGGTGCCGGGCGTCGAGTCGTTGTTCGGGTTCTTGTTCGGCGCCCCGGCCGCCATGCCGCTGTCCGAGCTGGTGGCGCCAGGCGTGCCATAGCCGCTGCTTGCATTGGCGGCCGGCGACACGGTGGTCGGGGTCGCCAGCGTGTTGTTGCTCTGTGCATAAGCGCCGCCCGACAGCATGAGTGCGGCGGCCGCCGCGATTAATGTGCTGGTTGCCTTGTTCATAATCCGTTCCTCCATGATTGGACTGGAATTTCGGCGCAAACGATCCGTTCGTATTTCGCCATAGCGATCGTTGTACGCCTGGCTCGTGGCGATCAAACTCAGCGCGACCGTTCGCAGTGGTGCACGTGATGCAAACCACAGATCGCCGCTCGGGGCTGGCAACGAGACACCTGGTCAATTCCTTGAAAGAATCAACAATCGGCCAGGCTCTACCGAGGTGACCGGCACCTCGTTCAGGCCCACCATGCCCTCGATGTCCCAATCAGTTCAAACGACGCGCGACAAGACTTCCTGGGGCAAGCCGGTGTTGCGCTGCATTGACGGCTTACAGCGCGCCGACAGCGCGGAATCGAGTCGCCAGGAGCCGGTTCCAAGTTTAGGAAATCGGTCGCTGATAATTAAGCGCATTATTCGCAAGGATGAATTTCGATTTTCGGGGGGTTCGGCGCTGCGCGGTGCATGCGTCGTGACCCGCGAGGAAAGTGATGGGCTGCCGGGAAAGCGAACATTCACTGGAGTGGGGACGCTGTGCAAATTTGCAAACACACTGCCCCGCGATTGGCGACGATCTGGACGGAAGCATCGAACGTCGCTTCCTCGCCGAGTGTGCCGGCCACATCAGACCCGTGTCGACCCTTCTCTGCCGTCGCGAATCGGGGAAGATGAACGGCATCTCTTTTACGATGGACCTGCCGTTCGAATGTCGTCACGACGCTGTGGTCAATGTCCGTCCGTTATCCGTTGTCTTTGGCACTTCCGGTACGTCAAACAGCTCAGAGGTTGCCCCGGCGTAACCCTTCAACTGCCCAGGATTCTCTCCCATGCACCCGAGCGGGCCGAGCGGAACACGGCGTCGATCACCCGCATATTTGCGTGCGCATCTTCCAGCGGTATCGCCTGCGGCGTTCCACTCAATATTGCCTCCGCGAACGTGGCGGCTGCGATGCCATATTGATCGCACACCGGAAGTTCCAGCCAGCGGTCAGTCCCGACACCGGTGGGGGTGCTTTCACTCACTAACAGACGCGTCGGACGATCGGCTGGCGCATTGAATGGAATCTCGACTTCGATCCGCCCCCTGGTACCGTGAAACTGCATCCGCTGATAGTGATGAGTCTGAGTCGAATAAAAGAAACTCGCCTGCACGCCGTCGAAGTCCATCAACACAGAACCAAGCCGGTCCACTTCGAATATTGGATCCTGCTCGATCAAGGCGACCACTCTCCCTGGCTCAGACCTGGTCACGAAGCGTGACGTCGTGATGGGATAACAACCAATATCGAGCAGACCGCCGCCGCCCAGTTCGCTCTGGTTACGGATATCGTGCGGGTTCGTGTTGTTATAGGTGAAGCCGCCGGTCACTGCGCGCAATTCGCCAATCGTGCCTTCGTCAATCAAGGTCCGCACCTTCAACCATTGCGGATGCGTGCGAACCATGAACGCTTCCTGAATGTACCGGCCGCTCCTGTCGCGCGCTGCGATGAGTCGTTCAACCTGTTCGGCGTCGAGCCCGATCGGCTTCTCACACAGGACATGCTTGCCGGCCTCGACGGATTTGATCGCCCATTCCACATGGATGTGGTTGGGCAACGGAATATATACCGCGTCGATTTCCGGGTCCGCCAGGAGCTCATCGTAACTGTCGTATGCGACAGGCAAACCATATCTGGCCGCGGCTTCCCGAGCCTTCTCCTGAGATCGCGACGCGATGCCCTTCACCCTGCACTTTGGCGCGTCATGCATGGGCATAACCACCTTGTCGTTGATCTTTGCGGCGCCCAGGATCCCCCAGACAATTTCGTCCTTTGCCATGACATCCCCTTTTCTGGTCGAGTATCTGAAGAGTAGAGCAGATTGAACATTTACAACTGCTCGCTTCTGCTGAAGGGACAGACCCAGGCGGTGTGCCCGAGCCATGCAACCCGCACCGGGCGGCGCCGACGCCTGAACGCCCCGTTGCAACCGCTGTACAGTGTCGCTTGAATATCGGGAGACGTGAAATGAAGAAACCGCCGGGGAAGTGGCCGATGCTTACCGCGTTGGCTTTATGGCTCGCTGGCTGCGCGGCGGGTGGCCCGCCTCAGAGCGCGACGCACCTGAGCCCAATGCAATGCCAGGACCTGGCGGCGCTCAGGAACAACGCGCCCCCGACCGCGGAGCGAAACCGCAGCGAGCTGGCGGCGCTGAGGAAAGCGGGCTATGACCCATCAAGGTGGTTCGACCCGTACTACCCGGAAGATCTGCAGGCGGCACAGCGCCAGGTCGACCGCTGGTTCCAGGCGGAATGCCAGCAAGCGCCGCCACCTTGACGTCAAACGTGGTTGAGCGCGATCTCAATTGACATTTTCTGGCCGAGCTGGCGAGGCGAAAACGCAATTTTCCAGTTCCCCTCGCGATCAAACGCAAATCCGGGTCGCGACGCTACCGCATTTCGGCCCGCAGTTCCCGCACCCCCCGGCCGAGCCTCCGACGCAACAAGGTCCGCAATGTTGCCGGGTCGGCGTAGCCAACCTCGCTCGCAATCGACTCGAGGTCATGGCCGATCGAAACAAGGTGCTGCGCCCGTTCGATTCGCAGGTCCTGAAAGAACGCCAGTGGCGACTTGCCAGGCACTTCTTCGGTTCGACGTTGCAAGGTGCGGGTGCCGACTGACAACGCGATCGCCGCTTCCTGAAGCGAAAACCCTGAAGGAAGATTATCCCGGTCCCATCGCTCGAATCCCGCGATCAGGGGATCGGCGTGGGCGAGATGATCGGGAATGATGTATTCGGCCTGCGATAAACGCCTGTCGATCACCATGAAGCGGGCGACGCGCGTCGCCAGTTCCGGACTCGCCTGGCGCACCAGCGAGAGTGCCAGGTCGAGATGACCCATCATGGCTCCGGCCGTCACCACGCGATGCGCCGCGACAACCATGCGTGAATCGTCCAGTTTGACAGCCGGACTGGCGCGGACGACGACTGGCGCGGACGGGGACTGGCTGGTCGGCTTGTCAGCATTGTGCGCAGAGAAATTGAGCGCCGTGAGGAAACTCCGTTTCTGCACGTGTTCAGTGACAACCGCTCTGCGATCGGGTTGTATGAACGCCTTGGCTTTGCACTGCACCGGACGTTTCACCTGACCCGCGTCACACACACTGATCCCGCCTCGACTACCGCTCGTTAAACCCGCTGTACGAAAGGTCGAGTGTGGATCGGATATCCGTCATTCAGGCCGTCGCAGTGATTGACGCCTCATGGCCAAACCCGGCTTGGGTGGCAAGGTTGAGTTCGCGTTGCCCACACCCCACGCTATCGGCGCAACGCCGCGTCGCCGGGACTGGACGCAATCGTCTGATGATCCGTGAATACTCTGATTACATACATCACAACGTGATATATAATTGTTGTGCGAGCCGCAATGGTTTCCGAAACAAGCCGGAGCGCGCGGCAAGCGCTTGAGCGCGTGAATCCACGAATGTGGTCACGGGTTCTCGCAGGCATATTCTTTCAGAGTCTTTGTGAAGCAGCCTCAGGTAACTCCAGGGAGGCGTCATGGTCATCAACAACGATTTTGAAATCAGCTATCTGTTGATTGCATTTGCCTTGCTCGGCACCATCCTGATCGGCGATCTGCTCGGCAGGCTGCAACTACAGCGCTGGCACCCCAAGCTTCTCGGTGCGGCAGCGGGCGCGTTGCTGGGTTTCGCTCTGATCGAGGCTGTGCCAATGTTCACCTGAGCGGTTGCGCAGCGAACCGATTCGATCGATCGAATGCCCAGGACCGCGAAAGCTGGAAGGGCTCCATCATGGCTCCATTTAACCGGATCCTGCTCTGCTACGACGCCACGCCGGAGGGAAGGCTCGCACTGCGCTGCGGCGCGAGCCTTGCACAGCAGCTGCACACGGAAACTCATCTTCTGTCGATCTTCGACTGCAGTTACTGGTCGAGCGGCTTCGACGTCCTGTCGTCGATGAAATTCGAAATCGATGAACAGGCCGCAAGAGAAACGCTGAGCGAGGGTATCGACCATCTACGGGCATGGGGCGTGACGGCAACGGGACACTATTCCGTCGGAAATGCGGTCGATGAGATTTCCCATCTCGCGGATTCGTTGAAAATCGATCTGATCATCATTGGGCATCATCCGCACGGATTGTTTGCGCGCTGGTGGACGGGAGAGAATCACGCGCTGTTGCTCGACCGCGTATCGTGCGCGGTCCTCTTCAAGGTAGACGACTGACGCCGTGCGCAAGAGCGGTGATCGTCTGCCGCAGTGGACGTTCAGACAGAAGCTATGGTGAAAGGAGATCACCATGAATATCGATTTTTACTGGGTGCTGTTCTTTGTCGTGTTACTCGGCTTCATCGCGACCGGCTTTGCACTGTCCGCTCTTTTTCCAGCAGACCATTCCGGGCGCCAGTCCCGAACAGGGCGCCGGGAGAGCCGTCGCTGAACGACGAAACGCAGTGACCCGACCTGTGCGGCTGACTGCACAATCCATCTCACTCAGCGCGCAACCATGACGGAGGCGATGATGATCACCGATTTTCTCGTGCAGGTCGTCGTTTCGGGCACAGTGCTGGCGATCGTGATTCTATTCGTCGTCACACTGGATGGCCGGGGTAGCCGTCGCGAGCGGATTCTCCGGCGCATGGCCGGCAGGCACTGGTGGAACCGCTCGCGTCACGGACCGTGACTTGCCGTCGGCATCCGTCTGGCGCGGCTTCGTTTGGGTAATACGCCCAGCCTATAGTGCGGGCCACAGGAAATTCACGTGCTGGCCTTCCCCGGCATGGTTCTGACCTGTGCCTGCCGGTCGCCACCGCCGGCCCTCCGGACAGCAGCCATCCGGCCACTTCAACAGCATGAAGGGTCCACTCGATAGCGTATTGAGCGTCGTCAGTCCGTACACACCGACAACCGTCATTGGAATATCGATAGAAGAAGGCAAAGCCCTTCCGTTGTGTGGCGCCACTCCCGACATCTCGCCCAACCCGCAGTCATTCCAGTTTCCGCAAGGTTTCGCTTCGACACGTTCCTGTAGCGCGCCGGGTTGCGCCTCGGCCCACATCGAGGCGCCGATGCCACACGCAGCGAACACTGCCGCAAGCAGGCGCCGTGCGATCCAACGTTTCATCACAGCATCCTTCGACTTCGAATACGCGACGCAGCGCCCAGCCAGCATCCGCTCGCATGTAAGACCGGCCTATAAACCCCAGATGATGTCTGCATCCTGTTTGCGCGCTTCGCGCATCATGTCGAGAAATGGCCAGGCACGCTGCGAAAGTCCGCTGCCGGTTTCCTGGCGGCGATCGCGGGAATACTGAAGCGATTCGAGGGCGATCTCCGCTTTTTCATCGTCTGAAATCGCTGCTTCGAGACGGCTGATGGCGCGAGGCAATTCGTCGTGGAGGATGACCCCGCGCTTGTCGAGCCGCTTGCCGACGAGGCCCAGCAAATACTGGGCAAGATCGCTGAGCATCACCACATCGGGCGTAGCCGGCGATTGAAACGTGATCAGCATAGCGACTCCTTGCGTCGAGCGGTAATGTGCCACGCCACTGGACAGGCATATGTAATGGCCCGTATCCGCGCGACATGCCACTCAGTTTGCGTAGTGCGATCCGGACGAAGGCCATTCGCAATTCACATCGGGCATTCGCGTATCAGGCCGTACCCTGTCGTAGTTCAATAACCATTGTCCGGAGACTCTATTCCATTTTATATCACAATATGATCCTTTCAAGCCGCGAACGCTGTCGTCGGCACGCCGCGGCGCTCCGGTCTGTCACTTCCGCGGTCGTTTCAGGATCAGGCGTGGCCATCTGATCCGGGCTCATCCAGTTATTTACTTGACATCTAAATTATCAAGGACTAAATTAAATTCAGAATCCACGTCTGGAGCACGGCATGCGCATCGTCTGTATTGGGGGAGGCCCGGCTGGCCTGTATTTCGGGCTCTTGATGAAGGGCCGGAACCCGCAGCACGAAGTGACGGTTGTCGAACGCAACCGTCCGTATGACACGTTCGGCTGGGGCGTCGTGTTCTCTGACCAGACGCTCGGCAACCTGCGCGCGGCCGACGCACCGAGCGCAGACAGCATCCTCGACGCGTTCAACCACTGGGACGACATCGAGATCAACTTTCGCGGCAAACAGGTCCGTTCGTCGGGCCACGGCTTTTGCGGCATCGGACGCAAACGTCTGCTGAACATCCTGCAGGCGCGCTGCGAGGAACTCGGCGTCAAGCTTGTCTTCGAAACGCAGGTGACCGACGACGACGTCTATGACGCCGACCTCATCATCGCCTGCGACGGCGCCAACAGCGCAATTCGCCAGAAATACGTCGCCACGTACCAGCCCGACATCGACATGCGCAACTGCCGCTTCGTCTGGCTCGGCACGAAGAAACTCTTCGACGCATTCACGTTCGCGTTCGAAGAAACCGAATGGGGCTGGTTCCAGGCACACGCATACCGTTTCGACGACAGCACGTCGACGTTCATCGTCGAAACACCCGAGCACGTATGGCGCGCAGCGGGTCTCGAAGAAATGAGCAAGGAGGAAGGCATCGCCTTCTGCGAGCGTCTCTTTGCGAAATATCTCGACGGCAATCCGCTACTGTCGAACGCAAGCCATCTGCGCGGCTCGTCGCAATGGATCCGCTTTCCGCGTGTCGTCAACAAGGAATGGGTGCACTGGAAGCCACGTGCCGATGGCGGCACGACGCCGGTCGTCCTCATGGGCGATGCAGCCCATACCGCGCACTTTTCAATCGGCTCGGGCACGAAACTCGCCCTCGAAGACGCGATTGAACTGGCCAGAAGCATCGGCGCGCATCCCGATAGCCTCAGCGATGCGCTCAAACATTACACCGAAGTCCGCAGCGTCGATGTTCTGCGCATCCAGAACGCTGCGCGCAATTCGACGGAATGGTTCGAGAACGTCGAGCGCTATACGTCATTCGATCCGGAGCAGTTCGCGTACTCGCTGCTGACGCGTTCACAGCGCATCTCTCACGAAAACCTTCGCGCACGCGATGCACGCTACGTGTCGCAGTTTGAAGACTGGCTCGCGAGCGAAGCGGGCATGACGCGCGAGGAAAGCAAACGGCCGGTCCCGCCCATGTTCACGCCATTTACATTACGCGGCGTGACGCTCAAGAATCGCGTCGTCGTTTCGCCGATGGCGCAGTATTCGGCGATCGATGGCATCGCGGGCGACTATCACCTGATGCATCTCGGCGCGCGTGCCATGGGCGGCGCTGCGCTCGTCATGACGGAGATGACGTGTGTCTCGGCAGAGGCACGTATCACGCCGGGATGTCCCGGCATGTACGCCCCTGAACACCTCCACGCCTGGCGCCGGATTGTCGACTTCGTGCACGCGCAGTCGGATGCAAAGATCGGCTTGCAGCTCGGACATGCGGGCGCCAAGGCATCGACGCGCGTCGCGTGGGAAGGCATCGACCAGCCGCTGCCCGATCACAACTGGCCCCTCGTTTCCGCCTCACCGCAGCAGTATCTGCGCGGCGTAAGCCAGTGGTCACGCGAGGCGACGCACGACGACCTGCGCACCATCGAAGCGCAGTTCGTGCGCGCGACAGAAATGGCAGCAGAAGCATCGTTCGACTGGCTCGAACTGCATTGCGCGCACGGCTATTTCCTGTCGAGCTTTCTTTCACCGCTCACTAACCATCGTCGCGACGAATACGGCGGCTCGCTCGAAAACCGTTTGCGCTATCCACTGCAGGTGTTCGCTGCGATCCGCAAGGTCTGGCCGGCCGACAAACCGGTTTCGGTGCGCATTTCCGCGCATGACTGGGTCGACGGCGGCACGACACCGGATGACGCCGTCGCGATTGCACGCGCATTCAAGGCGGCCGGCGCGGACATGATCGACGTGTCGTCAGGACAGGTCAGCAAGGAAGAGAAGCCCGTCTATGGCCGCATGTTTCAGACGCCGTTCGCCGACCGCATACGCAACGAAGCGGGCATCGCCACGATCGCGGTTGGCGCGATCTCGGAAGCGGATCACGTCAACAGCATCATCGCGGCCGGGCGCGCCGATCTGTGCGCGGTGGCGCGCCCGCATCTGGCAAATCCTTCGTGGACGCTCAACGAGGCTGCACGCATCGGCTACTTCGATGTCGCGTGGCCCAAGCAATACAGCGCCGCGAAATCGCAGCTCGAGCGCAATCTCGAACGTGAGCGCGCTCAGGCCGTGGAAAACGCGCGGCTCTCGCCACAGGAACGCGCAGAGCGCGCGGAGGGCACATCGTGAGCCAAAAATGGCCAGGCGTTGAAGGACGGCACGCGGTCGTCACAGGCGGCGGCAGCGGTATCGGCGCGGTCACCGCCGCCGCGCTCGTGCGCGCGGGCGCACGCGTCACGTTGATGGGTCGCGACACGGCAAGACTCGAAGCGCAACGCGCAGCGTTGAGCGGTTCAGGCGAAGTGAATGTTATTAGCCTAGACGTTACGCAGGAATCCGCGGTCACGGCGGCATTTGCCGAAGCTACTGCACGCCTCGGCGCCGTCGACGTGCTCATCAACAACGCGGGGCAGGCGCAGGCCGCGCCGTTCGCGCGCACCGACATCGCCCTCTGGCAGCGCATGCTCGACGTGAACCTCACCGGCGTTTTTCTGTGCACGCGCGCGGTGTTGCCCGAGATGCTCGAACGCAACGCGGGCCGCATCGTCAACGTCGCGAGCACGGCGGGGCAAACGGGCTATGCGTACGTCGCGGCGTATTGCGCGGCGAAGCACGGGGTGATCGGACTCACACGGTCGCTCGCGCGTGAGGTCGCGACGCAAGGCATCACGGTGAACGCAGTGTGTCCCGGCTATACGGAAACAGAACTGCTGCGCGCATCGCTGGACCAGATCACCGCGACCACTTCTCGCAGCGAGCAGCAGGCGCGCGAAGCGCTGCTGCGCCAGAACCCGCAACGCCGCTTTGTGGCACCGGAAGAAGTCGCCAACAGCGTGCTCTGGCTATGCAGCGCCGGCTCCGATGCGATCAACGGACAGTCGATCTCGGTATCAGGCGGAGAAATAGAATGAGCCCCACCGCAAAAATGAAAAAAACCGCTGTTGCTGAAACAAAGACAACGCGCAAAGGCGTCGCCAAGCCGGCCGGGAACGTCGTCGATCTTGAGATGAGCACAGGCGCGGACAGTCACATGGGGCTGCGCCTCTGGCTGCGCATGTTGACCACGACGAACCTGGTGCAGGCGGAATTGCGCAAACGTCTGCGCGCCGAATTCGACACGACGTTGCCACGCTTCGACCTGATGGCTCAACTTGAACGTCATCCCGACGGACTGAAGATGACCGAGCTGTCGCGTCGCATGATGGTAACGGGTGGCAATGTCACAGGCATTACCGATCAACTGGAACAAGAAGGCCTGGTCGTGCGCGATGTCGATCCGAACGACCGCCGTTCGATCAGCGTGAAGCTCACGGCTGAAGGCCGCAGGTCCTTCGACAAGATGGCGATCGCGCACGAACAGTGGGTCGTCGAAATGTTCGGCGGCCTCGATCTCGACGAGAAATCGCGGGTGCATGGGCGTCTCGGCAAGCTCAAGCAGCATTTGCTCGACAACCTCGGCAACTGATACGGACAGGATGGAAGGGAGACGTTCATGACACAACACAACGCCGATGCGCTCCTCGCGGGCAATCGCGTGACGCTCGCGAACTACGAAGCGCGGCATTTCGGATGGACGGTCAGCGCCGGTGTGGCAACGGTCACGTTGAACCGCCCCGAGCGCAAGAACCCGCTGACGTTCGAATCGTACGCGGAGCTGCGCGACCTCTTTCGCCAACTGGCGTATGCAACGGACGTGAAGGCTGTCGTAATTCACGGCGCGGGCGAAAACTTCTGTTCGGGCGGCGATGTGCACGAGATCATCGGTCCATTGATCGACCTGCCCATGCCGGAACTGCTGATGTTCACGCGCATGACAGGCGATCTCGTGAAAGCGATCCGTCATTGTCCGCAACCGGTCATCGCAGCAGTCGACGGCGTGTGTGCAGGCGCAGGCGCGATTCTCGCGATGGCGTCCGATCTCCGGCTGGGCACGGCACGCAGCAAGCTCGCATTCCTGTTTTCGCGGGTCGGTCTTGCGGGCTGCGACATGGGTGCGTGCTCGATCCTGCCGCGCATCATCGGCCAGGGGCGGGCTACCGAGCTGCTGCTCACAGGCCGTTCGGCGAGCGGCGATGAAGGCCTCGCATGGGGCTTCTACAACCGCCTGTGCGAACCCGCTGCACTCCTCGATGAAGCCGCAAAACTTGCGGCCGAACTCGTCGCCGGTCCCACGTTCGCACACGGCATCACAAAGAAGATGCTGCATCAGGAATGGAGCATGAACGTCGACGAAGCGATCGAATCCGAAGCGCAGGCGCAGGCGATCTGCATGAGCACCCGCGACTTCGACCGTGCGTATCGCGCGTTTGCCGCGAAGTCGCGTCCCGTGTTCGAGGGAGACTGAGTTGAACGCATTCGCTAAACCGGATATGCACAGCGCGCTCGCGTGGCCGTTCTTCGAAGACCGGCACCGTGAACTCGCAGCCGGCATCGAGGCCTGGTCCCGCGCACATCTTCGCGATGAACAGCACGATGACGTCGACGCGACGTGTCGCCACCTTGTCCGCGCGTTCGGCGAAGCGGGCTGGCTGAAATACGGCGTCGGCGGCGTCGCATACGGTGGTCATGGCGACACGATCGATACGCGCGCCGTGTGCCTGCTGCGCGAAACGCTCGCCAGACATTCCGGCCTTGCCGACTTCGCGCTTGCGATGCAAGGCCTTGGCTCCGGCGCGATTTCTCTCGCAGGCACGCATGAGCAGAAGCAACGCTATCTGCCTCGCGTGGCCAGCGGCGCAGCCATTGCCGCGTTCGCGCTCTCCGAACCCGAAGCAGGATCGGACGTCGCGGCGATGGCCCTTTCGGCGCGCATCGACGGCGACGCGTACGTACTGGATGGCGAAAAGACGTGGATTTCCAACGGCGGTATCGCCGACTTCTACGTTGTCTTTGCGCGAACTGGCGAAGCGCCTGGGGCACGCGGCATCAGCGCATTTGTCGTCGACGCCGATACGCCGGGTCTGGAAATCGCCGAACGCATCGACGTAATCGCGCCGCATCCGCTTGCACGTCTTCGCTTTACAGGCGCGCGCGTGCCGCGCGGCCAGATGCTCGGCACGCCTGGCGAAGGCTTCAGGATCGCGATGCGCACGCTCGACATCTTTCGCACGTCGGTCGCCGCGGCTTCGCTTGGCTTCGCGCGTCATGCGATGGAAGCGGGCCTCGAGCGCGCGGCATCGCGCAAAATGTTCGGCCAGACGCTTGGCGACTTCCAGTTGACGCAGGCAAAGCTCGCACAGATGGCCTTGACCATCGACAGCAGCGCGTTGCTTGTCTATCGCGCAGCGTGGCTGCGCGATCAGGGCGAAAGCGTCACGCGCGAAGCGGCCATGGCGAAATGGCATGCCAGCGAAGGCGCGCAGCAGGTGATCGACGCGGCCGTGCAGTTGTGGGGCGGCATGGGCGTGCAAAGCGGCGTGGCCGTCGAAATGCTGTATCGCGAGATTCGCGCGCTGCGGATTTACGAAGGCGCCACTGAAGTGCAGCAGCTGATTGTCGGGCGCGATGTGCTCAAGGCGCACGCTGCGCAACACGCAGGCGGAGAACCGAAGCCATGAGCGCGTCATTCGAATTGCCCGTGCGCATCCGCTTCGCGCATTGCGACCCGGCTGGCATTGTCTATTTCCCGCAGTATCTGGTGATGACGAACGCGCTCGTCGAAGACTGGTTCACCGAGCGCCTCGCCATCAACTACGCGCACATGATCGAAACGCGGCGCGTCGGCCTGCCCATCGTCAAGCTCGACTGCGAATTTTCGCGTCCAAGCAGGATGGGCGAGACGGTCACGCTCTCGCTTTCGCTCGCGGCCAAAGGCCGGCGTTCCATCCGGATCGATATCGTCGGCCGTTGTGGCGACGAAGTGCGTTTTCGCGCGCATCAGGTGCTGGTCACGACGTCGCTCGAATCGGGCGCGTCGATCGATATTCCCGACGACATCGCCGCCGCGCTGGCCGCATTCGCCCCGCATTGCCCATCCACGCAGGAGCTTCGCTCATGAAAAAATCTCTGCTTCCCGCCGGTTGGGTCAAGCCGCGCGGCTACGCAAATGGCGTCGCCGCGAGCGGCACGCAGGTCTTCATCGCCGGACAGATCGGCTGGGATGAATCCGCGAAATTCCAGAGCACGGAATTCGCCGCGCAGGCGATCCAGGCGCTGCGCAACATCATCGCGGTGCTGCGCGAGGCAAACGGCAAACCGGAGCACCTGGTGCGCCTGACGTGGTACGTCACCGACAAGCGCGAGTATCTCGCTTCGCTCAAGGAAATCGGTGGCGCGTTTCGGGAACTGATCGGCGACTACGACATCGCAATGAGCGCGGTTCAGGTGGTCGCGCTCATCGAAGACGAAGCAAAGGTTGAAATCGAAGCGACCGCAGTGATTCCTCACGAAGCCCGCTAAACACATCACTCGCTCCGGGAGACCTTGATGGAACCGTCAGCACACGTCGATACCTTCGCGCGCGACAATCTGCCGCCGCAGGATCAATGGCCGGTGTTTCTGCTGGACAACCCGGACGGGGCGTATCCCGCACGCTTTAACTGTGCAACCGAACTGCTGGATCGCAGCGTGGAAGCGGGATATCGGGACCGTCCCGCGATCTGGTCTGAAGTGGACGGTCGCGCACACGCGACCACTTACGGCGAGTTGCTGGCGATGGTCAATCGCAGCGCTCACGTGCTTGTCGAAGACATGGGCCTGCGGCCCGGCAATCGCCTGTTGTTGCGCGGCCCGAATACATTGCAGATGGCGGTCGCGTTTCTTGCGGCGCTCAAGGCCGGCCTCGTCGTGGTACCGACCATGCCGCTGCTGCGCGCAAAGGAACTCCGGCAGATCATCGACAAGGCAAAGATCGGCGCGGCACTATGCGACGCACGTCTTTTCGACGAACTGAAGCGCTGCGCGGACAGCAGCGATGAATACCATTGTCCGGACCTCGGGCAAATGCGGGTCTTTCACGACGATTCGCCGGAGTCGCTCGAAACGCTCGCCGTCAATAAACCGGATACGTTTGCCGCATGCGATACAGCCAGCGACGATGTCTGCCTGATCGCATTCACGAGCGGCACCACGGGCGCGCCCAAAGGCTGCATGCATTTTCACCGCGACGTGCTCGCGATGTGCGATCTGTTTCCACGTCACATACTCAAGCCAGCATCCGGCGACGTGTTTTGCGGCACACCGCCGCTCGCGTTCACATTTGGCCTCGGCGGCATGCTGTGTTTTCCGCTGCGCGCCGGCGCATCGACAGTGCTGATCGAACGGCTCACGCCGGAGACGTTGCTGCAGACCGTCGAGCGCTTTCGCGCGACGATCATGTTCACCGCGCCCACGTTCTATCGCCAGATGGCGCCGCTGCTGCCGCGCTTCGATGTATCGAGCCTGCGCAAATGCGTGTCCGCTGGCGAGGCGTTGCCCGATTCGACGCGCGCGCTGTGGCGCGACGCGAGCGGCATCGAGATGATCGACGGCATCGGCGGTACGGAGCTGATCCATATCTTCGTTTCCGCGGCGGCGGATAATGTGCGCCCCAACGCAATCGGCCGCGCGGTGCCGGGGTACGTCGTGCAGGTTGTCGACGAAGCGATGCAGCCTGTACCGCGCGGCACGATCGGCAAGCTCGCAGTGCGCGGCCCGACCGGTTGCCGCTATCTTGCGGACAGGCGTCAACTGAACTTCGTGCGGGACGGCTGGAACCTGCCCGGCGATTCGGTGTATCAGGACGAAGACGGCTACATCTTCTACCAGGCACGCGCCGACGACATGATCGTATCCGCGGGCTACAACATCTCCGGTCCAGAAGTCGAGAGCGCGCTGATGCAGCATGAGGCGGTGGCGGAATGTGGCGTGGTGGGCGCGCCGGACGAAACGCGCGGCCAGATCGTCAAGGCGTTCGTCGTGCTGCGCCCCAACTTTGCGCCCAGCGACAAACTGGGCGCACAACTCCAGGAGTTCGTAAAAAATACGATTGCGCCATACAAATACCCGCGCGTGATCACGTTCATCGAAGCCTTGCCGCGCACTGAAACAGGCAAGCTCAAACGGTTCGCGTTGCGTGCGATGTAGCTCATCACGACAGAATCGTTTGCAGCATTTGAAGGGCAGTGACGCTTAAGCAGGGTCAGGGTGGCCCGCTGCATTGCAGCAACGAGATGGCGGCAAGTAGAGCCCCATCTCCAGCGGACGCCCTTATGATGTGACCTCCGCGGCCACACATACGACCTGCCCATGCTGACTGTCCATCACCTGAACAACTCACGCTCGCAGCGTGTGCTATGGCTGCTTGAAGAACTTGGCGTGCCATACGAGATCAAGCGCTACCAGCGCGACCCAAAGACGATGCTCGCACCGCCGGAACTGCGCGCCGTACATCCGCTCGGCAAGTCACCCGTCGTTACCGACGACGGCCTCACCATTGCCGAATCTGGCGCCATCATCGAATACCTGACCGCTCAATATGGAAACGGTCGTCTGGTTCCGCCCGTGGGCACACCGGAACACCTGCGTTACACCTACTGGCTGCATTACGCGGAAGGCTCGGCGATGCCGCCGCTGCTGCTCAAGCTCATCGCGTCCCGCATTGCATCCGCACCGATGCCGTTCTTTGCCAAACCGGTCGCAAGGAAAATCGCGGGGACGCTGCAAAGCAGTTTCGTCGATCCGCAACTGGCACGGCATTTCACGTATATCGACGAAGAATTGCGCACCACCGGCTGGTTTGCAGGCAGCGAGTTCAGCGCCGCCGATATCCAGATGAGCTTTCCGCTCGAAGCCGCCGTCGCACGAGGCGGACGCAATGCGGATTTCCGGCACATCGTCGATTTCGTGCAGCGCATTCACGCGCGGCCCGCGTATCAGCGCGCGCTGGAGCGCGGCGGCCCCTATGCGTTGCCCGGCTAAACGTCTGTTACTGCCACGCGTCAGATCCCGTACTAAACTTCGAGTCGGGTCGATTCGCACCTGACCAGAGTCGGGTCCTTTTCATTTCACGCGCGGCAAACGTAAAGGGAACGTACGCATGACGCACCACATCGAAGGCAACAAACGCTGGCTCGCGCTGATCGTGCTATGCATGGGCGTGCTGATGATCGTCCTCGACACGACAATCGTGAACGTCGCGCTGCCTTCGATCGCCGCGGACCTCGGCTTTTCTGAAACTTCGCTGGTCTGGGTCGTCAATGCATACATGCTGACGTTCGGCGGCTTCCTGCTGCTGGGCGGCCGGCTCGGCGACCTGTTCGGGCATCGCCGGCTGTTCCTTGCCGGTATCGCGCTTTTTACCGTGGCGTCGCTCGCGTGCGGCGTATCGGCAACCCAGGCGCTGCTTGTCTGCGCGCGCGCCGTGCAGGGTCTGGGCGGCGCTGTCGTCTCGGCCGTATCGCTGTCGCTCATCATGAATCTGTTCACGGAAACCGGCGAGCGCGCGAAAGCAATGGGCGTCTATGGTTTCGTATGCGCGGGCGGCGGCAGCATCGGTGTATTGCTCGGGGGCCTGCTGACCAACGTGCTGAGCTGGCACTGGATTTTTCTCGTCAATCTGCCGATCGGCATCGCGGTCTATGCGCTCTGCCTCGCGCTGCTTCCGCCCGGACGCGGCCAGCAGCAAGGCGGCCGGCTCGACGTGGCGGGCGCGGCCAGCGTGACGGCGTCGTTGATGCTCGCAGTCTATGCGATCGTCAACGGCAACGAGGCCGGCTGGACGTCATTGACGACGCTCGGCCTGCTCGCCATCGCCATCGCGTTGCTCGCGCTCTTTCTGTGGATCGAATCGCGCGTGCGTCATCCGTTGATGCCGCTGGGCCTCTTCGCGCTGCGCAATGTCGCGACGGCTAACGTCGTCGGCGTGCTGTGGGCCGCCGCGATGTTCGCGTGGTTCTTTATCTCCGCGCTCTATCTGCAGCGCGTGCTCGGCTATCCGCCGATGCAGGTCGGCCTCGCGTTCCTGCCCGCGAACGTGATCATGGCGTTCTTCTCGCTGGGACTTTCGGCGCGGCTTGTGATGCGCTTCGGCCTGCGTCTGCCGCTGGCGGTGGGTCTTCTGATCGCGGCGTGCGGCCTTGCGCTTTTTGCACGCGCGCCGGTCGATGGCCACTTCGCGCTCGATGTGCTGCCGGGCATGCTGCTGCTCGGCTTCGGCGCGGGTATCGCGTTCAATCCGTTGTTGCTCGCCGCGATGAGCGACGTGAAGCCGGAAGATTCCGGCCTCGCCTCGGGCATCGTCAACACGGCGTTCATGATGGGCGGCGCACTCGGTCTTGCGATTCTTGCAAGCGTTGCCGCCGCGCACTCGCAGCAGCTGCTCACGCATGACGCGCCCGCACTCGTCGCGCTGAATGCGGGGTATCACATGGCGTTCGTGGGCGGGGCGATCTTCGCGGCGATCGCGGGTCTGCTCGGTGGAGCGTTCCTGCGCGACCGGGTGCCCTCCGCGCAGGGCGGAGCGCAAGGCGCACACGGCGCACCGGAACGTTCCGGCAACAAGGCGCCCGCCGGCAACGGCTGATAGCCGGAAAACCGATGCGCAATCGCGATCAAATGCGCCGCATTCGACGCGGCTATGCTGGTTCCATGCTGATATGAGAGCTGGCATGAACCCCGTCGGAAAAGCGCTCTGGTTTATCGAAAGCCACTACGCGGGGGATATCACGCTCGACGATATCGCGATGTGCGGCTGTGTTTCGCGCTTTCATCTGTCGCGAGCGTTCGAAGCGGCGACTGGCCGCACGGTGATGCGTTATGTGCGCGGCCGTCGTCTTTCCGATGCGGCCCGTGCGCTTGCGGATGGCGCGCCCGATATCCTGACAGTCGCCGTCGAAGCGGGCTACGGTTCTCACGAAGCATTCACCCGCGCGTTTCGCGACCAGTTCGGCGTCACCCCCGAAGCGGTCCGTGCGCAAGGCACTGTGTGCAACATCGATCTCGTGGAGCCCATCAAAATGGACGAATCCTTTCTCAAAGACCTCGCGCTGCCGCGCATCGAAACGGGCAAGCCATTGCTGGTAGCAGGCCTGAGCGAGCGTTACCACTACGAGCGCAGCGACGGCATTCCCGCGCAATGGCAACGCTTCGGCCCGCAGATCGGCAAGATCCCTGGACAGGTTGGCAATGTGGCGTACGGCGTGTGTTTAAACAACGATGACGCGGGCAATTTCGACTATCTGTGCGGCGTCGAAGTCACGGATTTTTCAGCGCTGCCCGCGCATGTCGCGCGCGTGCGGATTGGCGAACACCGTTACGCGATCTTCGACCATCGCGACCACATTTCGGCCATTCGCCGCACCTGGAACACCATCTGGAACAAGTGGCTGCCGGAGTCCGGACACGAAGTCGCGGATGCGCCCGTGTTCGAGCGCTACGGCGAGCAGTTCAGTCCGACGACCGGCATGGGCGGCGTCGAACTCTGGATCCCGCTGAAGTCGTGACACGGCTGACAAGGCACCCTTCGTCGTGACGCGCGGATCGCAGGCAAATAGCACACATCGCTACGATTCGCGTGCCTGCACCATCGTCTCGATCACGTTCCTGAGTTGTGCGACCAGCCCGTCGGTGCTATCGGCGGGCACGCCCGCATAACCGAGCACGAAGCCGTTGTAACGGTGCTCATCGGGCGCCGGCAGGCAATAGCTGCTCACCGGCGGCACGATGATTCTTCTGGCAAGCGCTTCTCTCGCCACGTCGACATCGGAAAGCGGCGCATCGAGACGTACCGTGAGATGCATACCGCCCGCGCCGCCCGACACCGTCACCACATCGCGCAAATGACGGTCGATTGCTTCGAGCAGCGCTTCACGCCGTTCCGAATAAAGCCTGCGCATACGGCGCAGATGCCGGCTGTACATCCCGCTATCGATGAAGTCCGCCAGCGCGATCTGGTCCGCAACGCGCCCGCGACGAGAGATCTCGCCCATCGTCAGCGAGATCGCACTCGCGAGCTGCGCGGGCACGACCATGAAGCCGAGCCGAAGCGCAGGAAAGAGCGTCTTGCTGAACGTGCCGACGTACACCACCGGCGTATCCGCAGCGAGCCCCTGCACCGCCGAAAGTGGCGGCCCTTCGTGACGGAACTCGCTGTCGTAGTCATCCTCAATGATCCACGAGCCGTGTGCGCGCGCCGCGTCGATCAGCGCGACGCGCCGCTCCAGGCTCAGCACGCTGCCGAGCGGATACTGGTGCGATGGCGTGATGTAGATCAGCCTGGGCGGCGACTGCCGCCAGTGTTCGGGCGTCGGCGCGATGCCGTGCGCGTCGACGGGAACCGGCACGACACGCAGGCCGGTCGCCTGAAACGCGGCGCGCGCGCCGTTATACCCGGGGTTTTCGATCCACGCGATGTCGCCGCTATCGGCGAGCACACGCGCGGCGACGTCGAGGCTCGTCTGCGTGCCGTCGGTGATGAACACCTGATCGATGTCGCAGCGCACGCCGCGCGAGACCTTCAGGTAATCGGCCACTGCGCGACGCAGCCACGGATGCCCGTGGCTGCCGCCATAACCGAGATCCGACGCATCGACACCGCGCCACGCGCGCTCCATCGCTGCGCGCCATTGCGCAATCGGAAATTCGTCGAGCGCCGGCAATCCGGGGCGAAACGCCACGAGCTCCTTCAACGCATCGCGGTCGTTCCTGAGTCCCGCCACGCGCTTTGACAACGTGGCAGGAAGCGGCGCGCCGAGGCGCTTCGACGAAGGCTTCTGCAAGCCCGAATGCGCGACCACCGAACCGTGGCGGCCGGCTTCGATAAAGCCTTCCGCGGCCAGACGCTCGTAGGCGTACAGCACGGAGTTGCGCGCAATGCCGAGTTCGTCGGCCAGCACGCGCGTTGCGGCAAGTCGCGCGCCCTGCGCAATCGTGCCTTCGAGGATCGCGCTGCGCAGCGCTTCGTAAAGCATCCGCTGGCGCGGCAGCTTGCGGCCGTTCTGCTGTTGCGCGTATGCGGAAAGAAGCAATCCGAAATCCATTGAATCGTGGCTCCAGAATCTGATGGTCTCGTGGGTCTACACGTAGAGCCACGAAAACCCTATTCTGCCAGCAGACCTCACAACAAAGGAAACCCTGCAGATGGACATGAAGGCCACCGCTCCGAGCGAGCGCACCCGCGTACGTCGCGTTGCCGAACGCGCCGGTTACGAGCGCGAACAGCTCAACGCCATCGTCGACGCGGCGCATGTCTGCCACGTCGCGTTCACGGACGAACGTGGCACGCACTGCATTCCGACCGCCTGCTGGCGCGAAGGCGACCATCTGTATATCCACGGATCGAACGGCAGCCGCCTCATCAAACAGGCGGCGTCGGGCATGCAGATCTGTGTGACGATCACGCATCTGGACGGCCTCGTGCTCGCGCGCTCGGCGTTCCATCACTCGATGAACTATCGTTCGGCGATCATCTACGGCGTGTGCGAACGGGTGCCCGACGAGCAGAAGCCCGCGGTCCTCCGTGCGTTCATGGAAACCATCGCGCGTGGACGCTCACGTGAGGCGCGGCCCGGCAATCCGAAGGAACTCGCGGCCACAACCGTGCTGCGGATCGCGCTGGACGAATTCGCGTGCAAGACCCGCACCGGCGGCCCGAAAGACGACGAGGAAGACATGAACCTGCCAGTCTGGGCCGGCGTCCTGCCGCTCGAACTCGCGCCGCGGCCTGCAGTGCCCGACGCCAGTTACGACCACGTTCCCGACTACGTCGCGAACTGGCGCTAGAGCCGTCGCGCTATTTGCCGTCGGTTTCGCGCATCTGCTGCGCGGTGGCCTTGTAATCGTAGGTCGGGTAGAACTCGGTGCGATAGCCGCCCCATGCGGTGCTTTCTATCGCCCGGTTCACCTCGCGCAGCCGGCTTGCCGGCACGCGCAACGTGACGACCTGGCCCACGCCCATCATCACGTACCACGAGACGACTTCGATGCCCGGCGGCGGAAACGTCTTGAAGAAGCCCTGCGCGCGCAGTTGATCGTTGATTTTCGGCAGCGGTTTCGACTCGTCGTGTTTGAGGAAAATCGTCAGCAGAAAGGTGTCGTCGCCAGCGGGTGTCGTTACCGCGCCAGGTGTGCCTGACGCGGCCTGTGCCGTTGCGACCTGCGCGGCGTCGGCGCTCCACACCTCGAACGCCGCGAACAGCGCGCCGGCGGCGAGCAGGCCGCCCACCACCCAGCGACGGATCTGCGATCCGGATGTCACGGTAAATGCCATCGGTTGCCTCCGCTCCTGAATCGGACACCGCCAGATGTGTCCGGCTCCGGTTCGTCAGCAATATCCGCTCCCGGGCGGCGACCTTGCCGTTTGTCCTGCACTGGACCCGTGCGCCAGGTCACACGATTGGGCAAACACGCACCGGGTTGTCCGCTTCGTTCGCGATTTTCGGCCGCATCAATTTCTTCGTACTGGCCGCGGATCGACGCGTCAATCGCGCGGCGCAACATGGCGACCGGGGTTACAGGACGATAGCCGCGAGAGACGTCTGGATACGTGCAGTGCAAAGCGGCAACGCCATGACACCTGGAATGTTTGATGCTTGGAAAGTCGACCCGCGAGTCGTTTCCCTGGACCGTTCATCATTCTGGAGCGCGCTTATGACTACCGGACTTGCCACTGAGTTTTCGCATGTTCGTCCGCAGGACACCGTCTGGGAAGACCAGGGCTTGCGCGACTTCTTTCTGTATCGTGATCTCGGCATCGCAAAGGCGACGGGCGGCAAGGTGCTCGCGCAGCTGGTCAAGGCGAACATGCCGCCGGAGGAAGGCACGGGCTGGCACCGGCACGAGGCGAACTTCCACATCGTGCTCATGCTGAAGGGCTGGGCGCGCTTCATGTACGGCGACAAGGAAACGCTCGTCGCCGCCGGCGATTGCGTGCATCAGGCGCCGGGCATCGTCCACTATCTGTTCGATTACTCCGAAGACATGGAGTACCTGGAAATCGTCTCGCCCGCGGATTTCAAGTCGATCGATGCGGAAGGACCGTGTGCCGTCCCCGCCGTCACGCCCTGGAAAAGCGAAGTGACCTGATCGCGTTGCAGGCCTGGGCGCGGCTTGAATCGCCCCGCGCCCGGATGCGACGAATACGCAGCCTAACCCGAAGAAGCGGAATTACGCCGCAGCGGCACGACGTTCGAGATGACGGTGGCCTCTTCATCCGTCGCGGGCGCGGCGGGCGCCGAGCCCGGCGGCGGGTTTACAAGCGACGAAGCTGCGAGCTGGATCGGTTGCGCACGCGGGCTCACGACGACCGCACGCGGCTCGTTGTCCTGAATCATGCTGCGTACGCGCGGATAGATGTGCCGCTCCCAGCGTCGGCCATTGAAGACGCCGTAGTGCCCGACACCCGTCTGCACATGATGCGTCTTCAGATACGGACGCAGCTTGTCGCACAGGTCCTGCGCGGCAAGCGTCTGGCCCACCGCGCAGATATCGTCCTTTTCGCCTTCGACCGTCATCAGCGCCGTGCGGCGTATCGCCGAAGTGTCGACCTTTCTTCCGCGCACTTCCAGCGTGTGCAGCGGCAACGCGTGTTTCTGGAACACGGTATCGACGGTTTCCAGATAGAAATCGGCCGTCAGATCCATCGTGGCGAAATATTCTTCGTAGAAGACCTGGATAGCGTCGGCTTTCTTCGGATCGCCTTTCGCGCGCTCGAAATGCATTGTCGCGAACGAATCCATATGCCGTTGAAGATTCATCGACATGAACGCGCTCAACTGCACGAATCCGGGATAGACACGCCGGCTCGCGCCTGCAAAGCCAAACGGCACCGCGCTGATCAGGTTGTCCTCGAACCATTCGATCGGTTTGCTTTTGGCAAGCTCGTTCACGCGCGTCGGGTTGATCCGGGTGTCGATCGGACCGGCCATCAGCGTCATGCTGGCCGGCTGCGCCGGGTTGTTATCGGCGGCCATCAGCGCCACGGCCGCAAGCGCTGCGACCGTCGGCTGGCACACGGCCAGCAGATGCGTGCCCTCGCCGATGGTTTCGGTGAAGTCGATCACCGTCTGCACGAATTCGTCGAAGCCGAAGCGGCCCTGCGCAAGCGGCACATCGCGCGGGTTGTGCCAGTCGGTGATGTAGACGTCGTGTTCGGACAGCATCGTGTGGACCGTGCCGCGCAGCAGCGTCGCAAAGTGTCCCGACATCGGCGCAATCACGAGCACACGCGGCTGCGGCAGCGTGGGCGCGTGATCCTTGCGAAAGTGCAGCAGCGAGCAGAACGGCGTTGCGGCGGTGACTTCCTCGACGACATCGACCGTTTTGCCGTCCACCTCGATCGTCGGGATATCGAAAGGTGGCCGCGCGTGCGTGAGACCTGACAGCGTGATCAGATCGCACGTGGCCCGCAGCGATTTGCCTTGGGGCGTGTCGCCCATTTCTGGCCAGAGATCGAGCGTACTGCTGACGATCGATGCACCGTGCCGGAACGGCAGCATCATGTTGGCGAAGGCCTGATAAGTTGGATAGGACAGCAGATTCATGGCCCTTCGCACGAATGCCCCGAAGAAGTGAAGCAATTAAACAGGCAATACGTATGCCAGGCGTCGACGCGCGCCCAGGAAGGCACCTGCACGGCACACGCAATTGGCATGGCACTTGCGCGCTATCGCGCAGGGCGCACGTTTTGCCGTGATCTGGTGCGCGCCGCGCACGATACCGTGCATGGCAGACAGAACTGCGCATCGGCAAGGAGATACGTATGGCGAATACCACGGGCACAACGCTCACTATCAGCAGCAAGAACTATTCGTCGTGGTCGTTGCGCGGATGGTTGCTCGTGAAGCTGAGCGGGCTGCCGTTCGAAGAAATCGTGATGCCGATCGACGACCCGAACGCACGCGCGGAGCTTCTGCTGCTGTCGCCGTCGATTCTCGTGCCGTGTCTTGAGCACGACGGCATTCGCATCTGGGACACGCTTGCAATCGCCGAATATCTGCACGAGATCCGTCCCGACGCCGGTCTGTTGCCGGACGGCCGGCGCGAACGCGCGCATTGCCGCTCGATCTGCGGCGAGATGCATTCGGGCTTTGGCTCGCTGCGCTCGGCGCTGCCGATGAACCTGAAAGCGCACTTTTCCGATTTCAAGGTCTGGGCGCGCGCGCAATCGGACATCGAACGGATTGTCGCGATCTGGCGCGAGTGTCTTGCGCAGTACGGCGGCCCGTTCCTGTTCGGCGCAAAGCCGACAGCCGCCGACGCGATGTACGCGCCGGTCGTGACACGCTTTGTCACCTACGACGTCAAGCTGGATCCGGAAATCGTCGCGTACGGGCAGGCGATACTCGCGCTGCCCGAGATGCAGGAATGGATCGCCGACGCGCAAAAGGAAGTCGAGGAAATCGACGAACTGGATGTCGAGTTCTGAGCGCTGTCAACCCGCTGTCAGTCTGAAGGCAGGCCGCTACGAGGTGGCTTCCTCAACTTCGCGCATCAGCGTCGCCACGAGTTCGGCGGCCGGCATCGCGCGTGAAAGACGCGCGGCCTGGCCTGCCCATTGCGCGGCGTAGTCGTGATTGCCTTTCGCCTTGGCTGCGGCGTTGAGCGCCTTGCCGGCGTCGTAGGCGATCGGGTAATCGGGAAACGGCGGACGCTCTGGCGCGCGGCCGAGCTCCGCGAGACGGTTGTCGATACCGCGCGCGGGCCGACCTGAAATCGACGTGATCAGCGTGGTTCGCACGGCGGGATTCGCAAGGGCCGCGCGATACGCCGCATCGGCAGCAGATTCCGGCGATGAGACAAACGCCGTCCCGAGTTGCGCCGCCTGCGCGCCGAGTGCGAGCACGCCTGCGATGCCCGCGCCGTCCATGATGCCGCCCGAAGCGATCACAGGCAGATGCGTGTTCCTGACCAGCACGCGCACCAGCGCCAGTGTGCCGAGCCCTTCGTCGGGTTGCATCGGATCGAAGATGCCGCGATGGCCGCCCGCCTCGATGCCTTGCGCCACAATCGCATCGATGCCCGCGCGTTCGACCTGCAACGCTTCGTCGAGACTTGTCGCGCTTGCCAGCAGCACAATGCCCGCGTCATGCAGGCCTTTGACGATGTGCGGCTTCGGCAGACCGAAGTGGAAGCTCACCACCGCAGGCCGCTCTTCGACGAGCATCGCCAGCATGGCGTCGTCGGCGGCCGACGTCGTATAGATTTCGCGCAGCGTCGCGGGCGGCTCGGCGCCAAAGCGCGCGAATTCCGGCGCCAGATACGCAAGCCAGCGCGCCTCGCGGTCCGCGTCGGCGGTAGCGGGCGCATGTACGAAGAGGTTGATGTTGAACGGCTTGCTGGTGAGCGCGCGCGTGTCGCGAATCATCGTGCGCGCGCCTTCGACCGTCGTCGCGCCTACGCCCAGCGAGCCAAGCCCGCCTGCATTCGACACCGCCGCGGCCAGTGCCGGCGTGCTGGTGCCCGCCATCGGCGCCTGGATGACGGGCACGCTGATACCGAGTTGCTTCAGTAGCGGTGTGGACAAACTCGCTGACTTCATGATCGGCTCCTTTGACTGGCCTGGATTATCCCAGCATCAGCGCGCGGCCGTTTTCTGGCGGGTCGGGCAGCACATGCACCGACAGGCCACGCGCGCTACGGGGCGCCGGACACACGTTCCGGCTCCTGCAAAAGCCACTATACGGATGTCGTTCATGGCGATAAATCCGGTTTATCGCAAATGAGTGCATACGCCATGTAAAGAATGCGAAGCTTCAACGCGACGCTTTCCCTTTCAAGGTAACGTCCCGCGTTTTCGTGTTGCTTGCCACTGACGTCACGCGCTTCGCGGCTCGCGGGCTAAGCGTCCTGAACAATCGTCCCTTGATGGAACACGATCTTCCAGTCCGATCCGGCGCGCTGCCAGATCGTCGAGCGGCGCGTTTCACGCGCGCCCTGACGCAGCGAATAGGTCAGCAGATAGAGATCGGCGCCGAGTTGCTGGCAATGGAAATCGCAACTTTCCCAGTCGTCGTCGAGCGGCGGCGACGCGTAACGGCGCGCGAGTTCGTCGAGTACGAACGCGCGGCTGTAGCGCCGGCCGGACGCGCCGGTTTCCCAGAAGCAGTCGGCCAGCATCCGGTCGAAATCGGCTCGCGTCGTCCCCCACTCCGTACGATGGAAGATCGGTTCACGGCTCGCCAGCTCGTCACGGATCGCGACGAGGTCGAAGTCGGTGGTGCGGGCAGGTTCGCAGGCAGCGTGCGTCATGGCAGAAACTCCGGCAGCGGGCTTCCAGAGTATGTCACGGTCAGGCAGATGCGCGCTGGGGCGGTGACGTCTGCGGCCAGGCACGCGCCTCAGCTGCGTTTGTCCATTTGCGCGGCGCGTTCAAGCAGCAGTTCGCGCTCGCGGGCATTGCGTGTCATCGCTGCGGCGCGCTCGAACTCGGCGCGCGCCTCATGCTTGCGGCCCAGCTTCGCAAGCAGATCGCCGCGAACGCTCGGCAGCCAGTGATAGTTCGCAAGCGCCCCTTCTTCGGCCAGCGCATCGACAAGCGGCAGCGCTTCCTGCGGACCCGATGCCATCCCGACCGCGACCGCGCGATTCAGCTCGACCACAGGTGATGGTGTCACCGCCGCGAGCAGGTCGTACAGCGCGACGATCTGCATCCAGTCGGTTTCAGCCGCCGTGCGGGCGCGCGCGTGGCACGCGGCGAGCGCGGCCTGCAATGTGTACGGCCCGCGCGCGCCGCCAGGCGACAACGCCCGCTCCAGCGCCGCCAGCCCGCGGCGGATCAGGAGCGGGTCCCAGCGGCTCCGGTCCTGGTCGAGCAGCAGCACCGGGCGGCCCGTCGCGTCCGTGCGCGCATGCGTACGCGACGCCTGAATCTCCATCAGCGCGACGAGGCCGTGCACCTCACTCTCATCGGGTGTCAGGCCTTCGAGCACGCGGCCAAGCCGCAGCGCTTCGTCGATGAGTGCCGGGCGCATCCAGTGATCGCCGGCTGTCGCCGAATAGCCTTCATTGAAAATCAGGTAGATCACTTCGAGCACGGAGCCGAGCCGCGCGGCCCGCGCGTCGGCCTGCGGCACTTCGAACGGCACATGCGCCGCCGCGAGCGTGCGCTTTGCGCGCACGATCCGCTGCGCGATCGTCGGTTCGGGCACGAGGAAGCCGCGCGCGATTTCCTCCGTCGTGAGGCCACCGAGCAGACGCAGCGTCAGCGCCACGCGCGCTTCTGTCGAAAGCACCGGATGGCACGCCGTGAAAACGAGCCGCAAGAGGTCGTCGCCGATATCGTCTTCGCGCGCGGCGTCGAGTCCATCGACGAAATCTGGCACGATGTGCGTCTCGAGCGCGTCCATCTCGCGCCCGAGTTCTTCGTGCTTGCGTGCGTGCAGCGCCTGCTGGCGCAGCCAGTCGAGCGCGCGGTTTTTCGCAGTCGCCATCAGCCAGGCTCCCGGATTCGCCGGCACGCCCGCCTCGGGCCAGTGTTCGAGCGCGGCGATGAGCGCGTCCTGCGCAAGCTCTTCGGCGCGGCCCACGTCGCGCACCATGCGCGCGATGTGGGCGATGACCTTGGCGGATTCGATCCGCCAGACTGCCTCGATGGCCCGATGCGTGTCGGTCAGCGTCACTTCCGGCCTCAGGGCGCGCCGGCGGCGTTCGGGTCCATGTGCACCAGCTCCCAGATGTGGCCGTCGAGATCCTCGAAGCCGTGGCCGTACATGAAACCGTGGTCTGTCGGCGCACGCGGCGCGGTGCCGCCCGCCGCCACGGCCTTCGCGACGAGCGCATCGACTTCCGCGCGGCTTTCGCATGAAAGACACAGCAGACATTCGGTCGTCTCTTTCGCGTCGGCGATGGGTTTGCCCGTGAAGCCCTTGAAGAACGGCTTCGTAAGCAGCATCGCGTAGATGTGCTCGCTGATGACGAGGCAGGCGCCCGAATCGTTCGTGAACTGCGGATTGAAGGTCAGCCCAAGCGCCTTGAAAAACGCCATCGACTTCGGCAGGTCCTCGACGGGCAGGTTCACGTAGATCTGTTTGTGCATGATCGGTCTCTTTGCTGGGGTGGATTGGGTGATGGGTGCGGGCGCCGTTACTGGCTCGCGGCCTGCGGTTTGCGGGTGCGTCCGAGGATGCCGTCCGGTTCGAGGTCTTCCGGCTCGTAAAGCTCACGCACCTCGATTTCGCTGTCCGCGTTTTCGCCAAACGGTGCGGGGAAGCGCCGCGCCCATTCCATCGCTTCTTCGCGCGAGCGCGCCTGGATCAGCGTGTAGCCGGCGATCAGCTCCTTCGTTTCCGCGAACGGTCCATCGATCACCTTGCGTTGCCCACCTTCGTACCGGATACGCCAGCCTTTCGACGACGGCCGCAAACCGTTCGCGTCGAGCAGCACGCCTGCCTTCGCAAGTTCCTCGTGGTACGTGCCCATGGCGCTCATCACGCTATCGTCATCGGGCATGACGCCCGCTTCCGATATCGCTGTCGCCTTCACAATGATCATGAATCGCATCGCCGTTTCTCCTGGGTGGCTGACGGGAAAGCCGTCGTTTTTTCCGGCTTCTGCATGCACGACGAACCACGTAGGGCAGGATCGACACCAGGCGGTTCACGTCAGGGCATTCCCTGAGCGCGGAACGGCGACACCCGCCTCGCGTGCGGCCACGGTTACTCCCAGCAGGGACCGACCTTGCGGACTTCGACGGTGGCCCACGACGCCGCCGGGCACGCTTCGGCGATCGTGATGGCTTCCTGCGACGTCTCGCAGTCGACAAGGAAAAAGCCGCCGATCATTTCCTTCGCTTCGGCGAACGGACCGTCGATGACCTTGCTCTGGCCGTTGCGCACCTGAACCCGCGCGCCTTTTTCCTGCGAACTGAGCGATTCGACGCCGCGCAGCACACCACGCGACTTCAGCACTTCGGCGAATTGCCCCATCTGGCCGTAGACGTCGTGGGCCTCTTCAAGCGTGCGCTCGTCGCGCTGTCCGACGGGCTCGACGATGAGCAACATGTAAATCATGGCACCTCCGCGAATTCGTGCGACGCGGGATGCGCCGACGCGTCCGGCGATGCGTTGCGCGGACGATGTGCGAAGGCAGTCTAGCAAGCGAAAGGGATGGGCGCAAAAGTGCCGGGCGACGTGCCAGAACTGCGCTGTAGCCGCCGGATTTTGCAGAACGACTGAAGGGAGTGCCCCGCTAACTGCCGCGACCGGACGGCCGCACCAGCCAGCGAGATTCAAACGATACCGCTTACTGCGACGTCAACCCGCCATCGACGGCCAGCACCTGCCCGGTAATGAACGACGCGCGGTCTGACAGCAGGAAGAGCGCAGCCTGTGCCACTTCCTCCGGTTCCGCGACGCGGCCAAGCGGATGCATCGCCGTGAACGGATGTTCGTTTTCGCCTTTGTCGTTCTTCACGAACGAGCCTGCCGTCATCGGCGTACGGGTGATGGCCGGGCTCACGACGTTCACACGCACGCCCTTCGACGCCATTTCGATCGCGGCGGCGCGGGCCAGCGAAGTCAGCCCACCCTTGCTCGCGCTATAAATCGCGGCACCCGGAACGAACACTTCGCCCAGCACCGACGACGTGAACACGATCGAGCCGCTGCCCTGACGCGCCATGATCGGCAACTGCGTCTTCAGGACGTGAAAGCCGCCCTTCAGGTTGATGTCGATGACGCGGTCCCACGTCGCCTCGTCCTGCTCCGCGAGTGGATTGAAGCCCACACTGATGCCGAAGTTGTTGAACGCGCAGTCGATGCGGCCGTGGCGGCGCATCACTTCTTCCGTCATTGCCGCGACGCTCGCGCCGTCGGCAACATCCGCCGCGATGAACGACGCACGGCCGCCCTTCTCGCGGATCTGCGCGACAACTGCGTCGCCTTCCGCCTGACGGCGCCCGACCACGACGACTTCCGCGCCTTCCGCCGCGAAAAGCGCCGCTGCCGCTGCGCCGATACCCGATGTGCCGCCCACAACCAGCGCGATCTTGTCCTGAAGCATGCCCATTTGACAACTCCGATAAATGACGATTGAAATCTATTTATAGATTACCATCATCATGTAAAATGGTGTCAAGCGATTTTTTGAGGAGCAGTGACAATGCCTCGTGTATCGAGAGAACAGGCGGATAAAAACCGCGAGCGGATCGAAGCCGTATCGGCGCAGCTATTCCGGGAGCGCGGGCTGAACGGCGTCAGCGTGGCCGATCTGATGGCGGCCGCCGGGTTGACGCACGGCGGCTTCTACGGGCACTTCGAGTCGAAGGACGAGCTCGCTTCGATCGCCTGCCGGCGCGCAATCGAACACATGCGGCAAATCTGGGCAAAGCATATCGCAGCGAGCGATGGCGACCGCCTGGCGGCGCGCAAGACGATCGTCACGCAATACCTGGGCACCGAGCATCGCGACAATCCGGGTCTCGGTTGCGCGACGGCGGCACTCGCGGGCGATGTCGCGCGCGAAGCGCCGGATGGGCCGGTGCGCGGCGGTTTCATTGCCGGATTGAAGGAGATGGTCGCGATGTGGGCAACGCAACTCACCACGCGCGACGCGGAAAAGAAACGTCGCCAGGCGCTCGTGCAGGTGTCGACGCTGATCGGCGCGTTGATCCTCGCGCGCGCCGCGCGGGGCGATCCGCTTTCGGACGAGATTCTCGGCGCGGCGATTGAAGAACTGGTGGATGCGTGAACGGGCGGCCGCGTCACTGTTGAAGATGCGCGTGCCAGCATGGCTGGCAACGCATCTGATGGCGCACACGTGAAAAGGCCGGGCCGGCCTTTTCGTTAAACCTGCGCGGGATTCTTAAACCGCCGCGCCCACGCCATAGCGCGCCGCCGGACGGCTGTGCGACAGGTTCGGGCCGAGCGCGAGACGCGCGTCATTGGCCGTTTTCCAGTCGGCCGCATCCGGCAGCGACGGAATCGTGACGAGTTCACCCTGGTCGAGACCGGCGAGCGCTGCGTCGACCATATCGGCCGCCGACATCACCCACGCTTCAGGCAGCGCCGTAACCGGCATGCCCGCGCGGTCCCAGAACTCCGTGCTGGTCGCGCCGGGCAGAACGGCCTGCACCCGCACGCCCTTCGCACCGATTTCGTGATGCAGCGACTGCGTGAGGCTCAACACGAACGACTTCGTGCCGCCGTACACGCCGTTCAGCAGTTCCGGCGAAATCGCGACGATCGACGAAATGTTGATCACCGTGCCCTTGCCGCGCGCGACCAGTCCCGGCACGACCGCCGACGTCAGCCGCGTCAGCGCGACGATGTTCAGCTGGATCATGCTTTCGAGGCTGTCCGGATCGGAATCGATCAGCGGTTTCGTCGCGCCGACCCCGGCGTTGTTGACCAGCATCGTGATGCTCGCGTCGGAACGCAGACGCGCTTCGATACGGCGCATGTCGGCGGCCACGGTCAGGTCGGCACCGAGCGTTTCCACAGTGCGGCCGGTCTCGGTCGACAGACGGTCGGCGAGGCTTGCCAGGCGCTGCGTATCGCGCGCCACCAGAATCAGGTCGTAGCCGCGGCGCGCGAGACGATCCGCGTAAATCGCGCCGATGCCCGACGATGCGCCCGTCACCAGCGCCGTACCCTTGTTCGATGCAGTTGCCATTTGAAACTCTCCGTTGAGCGCCTGGCATACGTCGATGCGATGCGCCGTTCATGTTGATCAAAAAGGAAAAATCGCCTCGGAGGCCGGGTTCACTGGCGGCTTCCGTTGTTGACAGAGGAGAGTCTAGGCGCGTATTGTTTTGTCTCAAATGACGTATTTACCTCGTTTTCGGACATCGCAACAATATCGCGAGAACGACGGCCAGAAAGGAAGGTGGCGAGATGAAACGCATCGGCGTGGTGGTATTCCCGGGATTCCAGATTCTCGACATGGTGGCTGTGTCGGTGTTCGAAATTGCGAACCTGGAAGCGGACGAACCGGCGTACGACATCGAGGTCATCTCCGAACAGGGTGGCCTCGTGCGCAGTTCATCGGGCGTGAAGGTCGAATCGAAGGCGTTCGACGATCCCGCGTACGACACTGTGGTCGTGACCGGCTCGATGTTCGTCGAGCCTTCGTCGGACGGGCTGCGCGCGTTTCTGAACCGGGCGCTCGCCGCCTCGCGTCGCACGACCAGTATCTGCACCGGCGCATTCGTGCTCGCCGAAGCGGGCATTCTCGACGGCAGGCGGGCCACGACGCACTGGGTTTTCGGGCGCGAACTGCAACACCGTTACCCGAAGACGCAGGTGGACGACGACCGCATCTTCATCGTCGACGGTTCCGTGTGGACGTCGGCGGGCATGACGGCGTGCATCGATCTGTGTCTGGCGCTCGTCGAAGCCGATCTCGGCCCCGAGATTTCGCGTGCCATCGCGAGGAAGCTCGTGGTCTATCACCGCCGCACCGGCGGCCAGTCGCAGTTCTCGGCAATGCTCGATCTGCAGCCGCGCTCCGATCGCATCCAGACCGCGCTCACATGGGCGAAAGATCATCTGCGCGAGCGGCTGTCCGTCGAAACGCTGGCTGAAGTCGCGCACCTGAGCCCGCGCCAGTTCAGCCGCGCGTTTCGCGACGAGACGCGCCAGTCACCCGCGAAGGCAATCGAAAACCTGCGCGTGGAAGCGGCGCGATCGATGATCGAGGCCGGTCGTCATTCGCTGGAAACGGTCGCGATCGAAACCGGCTTCGTGGATACCGAACGGATGCGCCGGGCATTTCTGCGGGCTTTCGGTCAACCGCCACAGGCGATCAAGCGCGCGGCGCGCGCATAGGTCTGCTCCCGCCTGCCTGCGCGTCGCGGGCCTTACGGTGGCGGTTTCGTCGTCACCCTCTACGACGCGTTTCATCCGGCATCGTCGCCGCCTTCACCCTGAAAACCCCATTCATAGTGTTGTAAGCATGCTCACTAAATACCTACAAAGCGCATGGCTTTGTTGCGAATCGTTACTATTTGTGAAATGATAACGATTCGCATTTGACAACATTGCCGGTCCCTGAACTGCGGTCTGGCGGGGTTGAATCGCGCGCGCGAAATGACGCGCAGCGGGCCACGGCAGGACGTTCGCGTCTCGCCAGACCGAAAAAAACAAACGCAACAACGACAGGGATTCACGACGATGATCAGGACGACTCCGATCGCGGCGGCCATTTTGGCCGTATTCGCGACGCCGCTGTACGCGCAGACCGCCACGCAGCCGGCCGCACCCGCCACCCAGCCGGCGCAGTCTGCCGCAACCGCCGACTCCGCCAGCAACACGCTGCCGGCCGTCAAGGTAACCGGCCAGGCCGACACCAGTGGCGACTTCCAGCCCGAAACATCGAGTGTCGGCGCAAAGGTGCCGACGGCATTGCGCGATATTCCGCAGGCAGTCGTTGTTGTCCCGAAAGCGGTGCTGCAATCGCAGGCCGCGTCGTCGTTCAGCGATGCGCTGCGCAACGTGCCGGGCGTCACGCTCGGCGCAGCCGAAGGCGGTCAGATCGGCAACAACATCAACCTGCGCGGCTTCACGGCACGGACCGACATCTATCTCGACGGCTTCCGCGATCGCGGCCAGTACTATCGCGACACGTTCAACCTCGATTCGATCGACGTGCTGTACGGCCCGTCGTCGCTGTATTTCGGACGCGGCTCGACGGGCGGCGTGATCAACCAGGTCAGCAAGCAGCCGGATCTCAAGCAGCGCGCCGACGTATCCGTGCAGGCCGGTACGCACGACCGCTATCGCACGACCGTCGACCTGAACCAGCCGATCAGCGATACCGCCGCATTCCGTATCAACGCGTTCGGCCAGGATCTCGGCTCGAGCCGCGACGTGATGAAGAACAAGGACTACGGCGTCGCGCCGGAAGTGAAGTTCGGCATCGGCACGCCGACCGAAATCACGCTGTCCGCGCTGATCCAGCACAATCGCGATCAGGCGGACTATGGCGTGCCGTCGCTGAACGGTCATCCGGCGCCCGTGAATCGCGGCACGTTCTACGGCTTTACCGACGACCGCACGATGCAGGACGTGCAGCAGTTCTCCGCGCGCATCCAGCATCGCTTCAATGAAAACCTGACGCTGCGCAACCAGACGCAGATCGCCCACTACAGCACCGAAGCGCGCGAAACCAACCCGGCTGCCGTGCTGACCGGCCCGCTCGCAACCTCGACGGCGCTGACGAACGGCAACTACACGACCTTGCCGCTCTCGTCGCTGTACGTGAAACTGCAGGGCAAAGACCGCAACATCAACGACCACTCGCTGTACAACACGACCGATCTCGAAGCGAAGTTCGCTACCGGCTTCGTCAAGCACGACGTGATCATGGGCGTCGACCTGAGCCACGAGACGTACAGCAACCAGTCGTTCACCGCGACCACGCCGGGCATGCCGTCGAACACGCTGGCCGTCGTGCCGCTGGTCGACCCGACCTACACGACGCGTCCGTCGAATGTGAACGAAGTGGCCACCAATCTCGCGGAATCGAGCGCGAACGGCATCGGCCTCTACGCGAACGACACGATTTCGCTCGGCGAACACTGGAAGGTGGTGGGCGGCGTGCGCTGGGATCGCTACGAGGCGTCGATCAACAACTCGATCAATCTGCCGGGCTACGCCACGCAGACCAACTTCTTCACCAGCGTGCGCGGCGGCGTCATTTATCAGCCGACCGACTGGCAGTCGTACTACGTGTCGTACGGCACGTCGTTCGACCCGTCGCTCGAAGCGCTGACGCTCACGAACGGCCAGCAGAACCTGCCGCCGGAAAAGAACCGCTCGTATGAAATCGGCTCGAAGTGGGACCTGCTGGGCGGTGGTCTTTCCGTGACGCAGTCGCTCTTCAACATCGAAAAGACGAATGCGCGCACCCAGGACGCAACCGGCGCCTACCAGCTCGAAGGCGATATCCGCGTGCGGGGTTATCAGCTCGGACTTGCCGGCCACATCACGAACAAGTGGCAGGTGTTTGGCGGCTACACGTACATGAACGGGGTCGTGCTGGAGGCACTCGACGGCACCGCAGGCAAGACGCCCGCGAACACGCCGCGCAACATGCTGACGTTGTGGACCACGTATGACATCACGCCGCAATGGCAGGTCGGCGGCGGTCCGGTGTACACGTCGGCGCGCTACGCGGCGAACAACAACTACGTGTCGGTCGGCGGCTACACGCGCTGGGATGCGATGGCGGCCTATCACGCGAAGAAGTACGACGTGCAGTTCAACCTTCTGAACTTCACGGACAAGAAGTACTACGACGCGCTGATTCCGTCCGACGGCGGCCGCGCGGTACCGGGTCTCGGCCGTACCTTCCTCGCCACGCTAAACTATCGCTTCTTCTGATCGCTGCACTGGATCAGTCAGGCGACGGTTCACGAATCACCGCCCGTTTCCCCTTTGGGGAAAACGGGCGGTTTGACGCAGGAAGTATCAAACGATGATTGTCACGATCCCCGACGTTCTCAGTCCAGCAGACGCCGCCACGATGCGCGCACGGCTCGAAGCCGCCACGGATTCATGGGTCGACGGCCGCGCGACGGCGGGCTATCAGGGCGCGCCGGTCAAGCGCAACCAGCAGATCGCGGAAGGCTCGCCGATCGCCGCGGAAATGGGCGAAATCATCGTCGCATCGCTGGAGCGGCATCCGGTTTTCATCAGCGCGGGGCTACCGAACAAGCTGTATCCGCCGCTCTTTAACCGCTACGAAGGCGGCATGCACTTCGGCAGTCACGTGGATGGCGCCATCCGTCTCGTTCCGGGACACGGCGCGCGCGTGCGCACCGACCTGTCGATCACGCTTTTTCTCACGCCACCGGACGAATATGACGGCGGCGAACTGCTGATCGAGGATACGTTCGGCGTGCAGGAAGTGAAGTTGCCCGCAGGGCACGCGATTCTCTATCCGGGTACGAGCCTGCATCAGGTGCGGCCTGTCACACGCGGCTCGCGGGTGGCGAGCTTCTTCTGGGCACAGAGCCTCGTGCGCGACGACACGAAGCGGGCATTGCTGTACGACCTGGACAACTCGATCCAGCGCCTGAACGCGACGAACGGCGACGAGTCGGCCAAGCGCACGCTCGTCGGCGTGTATCACAACCTGCTGCGGCTCTGGAGCGAGACGTAAGGCGTTTCGTCGTCGTTCCGCGTCCGCACACCGCAAGGCGCAGCGCGCAATCCGCCGCCGTTCACGCGTAGAAATCCATCCCCTGCACGAGACGTTGCGCGAGCCGCGGCTGACGCAACTGCTCAAGCCACCACTGCAACGCGCGACCTTCGTGATCGCCGCGCCATGCCACGTAAAGCACGTTGGGCTCACGCGGATCGGCGGTCTCCTTCTCCACCAGCTCGCCCTTTTTGAGCAGCGATGCCACGCGATATCGCGGCAACCAGCCGACGCCGAGCGCGTCCCGCTGCGCGAGGATCTTCGCGCGCATGCTCGGCACGGCGAGCGCCGGCTGGCCGCCGACGAGGCCGTATGCACGTCCGCTCGTCATCCGCGACGAATCCGCCACGACAACCGCGCGATGCGCGACGATCCGCTCGCGTCGAAGCGGGCCTTCCACTGCGGCGAGCGGATGGCGCGGCGACACAGCGAACACCCACTCCATCGACCCCAGCTCGAACCAGCGCAATCCGGGAATGGCGGGCGGTTCGTTCGTCGCGCCGATGATCAGGTCGGCACGCCCGTCGCGCAGCGCTTCCCACGTGCCGGACAGCACTTCGCCCGTCATCCGTAGCGTCACGCCGGAGTTCAGCTCATCGAACGCGTGCACGACCGGCATCAGGAACTCGAACTCCAGGATCTCGTCGCTAACGATCCACAGGCGATCTTCCCAGCCACTCGCGATCTGGCGCACGCGCTGCGTCATGCGCGAGACGTCCTGCATCAGCCGCGCCGCCTCTTCCGCCAGCAGATGCCCCGCCGGCGTGAGTTGCAGCCGGTAGCGCCGGCGGTCGAAGAGCAGCGCGTCAAAGCGCGTTTCCAGCTGCCGTGCCGCGTGCGAAACGGTCGAAGGCGCCTTGCCCAGCCGCGCCGCCGCCCGCGAAAGGCTGCCGCTCTCCCGTATCGCTTCCAGCAGGGACAATTCGTCTTCAGACAACATGTTCAACTCCGTCGAACGAGTTCATCGGAAAAATCGTACGGCAAAACCGGTGCGCCAGTCCACCATGGCATCACGTCACCAGAAGATCCTTATCGGGATCGCTGGCAATCTCACCGGAGAAACCGTCATGAGCCTGTTGAATCAAGTCGTGAAGCACACTGGCGCGGTCCTGCTGGCCGCCGGCGCACTGCTGTCGGCCGCGCACGCCGCCCCGCAGCCCGCCGTCCAGGATCGTTCGATCAACGCGAACGGTATCGAGCTGCACTACCTCGCCGCAGGCACAGGCGACGAAACGCCGGTCGTTCTGCTGCACGGCTACGCGGAGTCGAGCCACATGTGGCTGCCGCTGATCAGCCAGCTCGACGACCGCCGTGTCGTGCTCGCGCCGGATCTGCCGGGCGCCGGCCAGTCGGCGATTCCGGAAAGCGGCTTCGACAAGAAAACGATGGCACAGGACATCCACGCAATGGTCCAGCAGCTCGGCTATCGCAAGGTGAAGCTCGTCGGCCACGACATCGGCCTGATGGTGGCCTATGCCTACGCGGCGCAGTATCCGGACGAAGTCGAAAGCATCACGCTGATGGATGCGTTCCTGCCGGGCGTCGGCGACTGGCAGAAGGTCTGGCTGCTGCGCGACAAGTGGCACTTCAACTTCTACGGCACGACGCCGCTCGCGCTGGTGAAGGGCCGCGAACGGACGTACTTCGAGCACTTCTGGAACGACTTCGCGGCCGATCCGTCCCATTCGGTACCCGAAGCCGATCGCCGCCGCTACGCCGCGAACTACGCGCGTCCGGGCCGGATGGCTGCCGGGTTCGAGTACTTCCACGCGTTCCCGCAGGACGCCGACGACTTCGCGAAGTTCGCCCAGACCCCGTTGACGATGCCCATGCTCGTGCTGGCTGGCGAAAAGGCGTCCGGCAACTTCCTAATCAACCAGGCGCAACTCGTCGACACCCATGTGCAGGGCGTAATCGTCAAAAACTCTGGACACTGGCTGATGGAAGAAGCACCCGAGCAGACGATTGCGGCTATCGTCGAGTTCATCAACATGCCGTCGGCGCAATAAGCGGGCGCGACCGGGCAGCGAGCCTTATATCAATGCCGGCGGCGCAGTTGCCTTCGAGGCACGCGCCGCCCGCGCTCAAGGAGCAGCGACATGGGACTTCTCGTGAATGGCCAGTGGCAGGACAGGTGGTACGACACGAAAGCGACCGGCGGCCGGTTCGTGCGCAAGGACGCAGCGTTTCGCAACTGGGTTACGGCTGATGGCTCGGCGGGCCCGAGCGGCGTCGGCGGTTTTTCGGCCGAAGCGGGCCGCTATCACCTGTACGTGAGCCTCGCCTGCCCGTGGGCGCATCGCACGTTGATCCTGCGCGCGCTCAAGGGGCTCGAAGACACGATCAGCGTGTCGGTTGTGAACTGGCTGATGCTCGAGAACGGCTGGACGTTCGCCGACGGCCCCGGCGTCGTGCCCGACACGGTCAACCATGCGCGTCTGCTGCATCAGGTCTATACCGCCGCTGATCCTGGCTATACGGGCCGCGTCACCGTGCCGATCCTGTGGGACAAAAAGCAGGGGAAGATCGTCAACAACGAGTCGTCGGAAATCATCCGCATGCTGAACTCGGCGTTCGACGGCATCGGCGCAAAGGCGGGCGATTTTTATCCTGCCGCGCAGCGCGAAGAAATCGACGCGATCAACGCACGCGTGTACGACACCGTGAACAACGGCGTCTACAAGTCAGGCTTCGCGACGACGCAACAGGCGTATGAAGAAGCAGTCGTGCCCCTCTTCGATTCGCTCGACTGGCTCGAAGAGAAACTCGCCACGCGCCGCTTTCTGACGGGCGATCGGGTCACGGAAGCCGACATCCGTCTTTTCACGACGCTGATCCGCTTCGATGCCGTGTATGTCGGGCACTTCAAGTGTAACCTGCGCCGGATTGCCGATTATCCGAACCTGTCGGCCTTTACGCGTGACATTTACCAGTTGCCCGGCGTCGCCGGCACGGTGAATTTCGCGCACATCAAGCGGCATTACTACGAAAGCCATCCCTCCGTGAATCCGACCGGCATCGTGCCGCTCGGGCCCGTGCAGGACTTCACCGCGCCGCACGATCGCGCAAGGCTTTCCGACGGCGCGCCGCCCATCGCCTGAGCGCGCTCCGGTCTGCACGGCCGGACGCGATTGCAGTTATCGCGGCGCGACACGAGGCGCGCGCCGTTTCCGCTTCAACGATCTTCGACCATGCGGTTCGCCGCACGGTTGTGGGCAGCCTCGTCTCCAGCGTTTGCAATTCTCACCAATCAAGGAAACATCATGCTGAAGTTTTACTTCCATCCGTCGCCGAATCCGATGAAAACCGCGCTGCTGCTCGAAGAACTGCAGACGCCCTTCGAACTCATCGCAGTCGACACCTTCAAGGGCGAGCAGCACCAGCCTGAATTCCTGAAGATCAACCCGAACGCGAAAGTGCCCGCGATCGACGACGATGGCGTCGTCGTGTTCGATTCGCACGCGATCCTGTTCTACCTCGCCGCAAAGCACGGCCGTTTCGTGCCTGCGACCGCGAAGGAACATGCGCAGATGCTGTCGTGGCTGCAGTTCGTCGCGACCGGCCTGTCGCCGTTCTCGGGTCAGGCCGTCCACTTCCTGCATCACGCGCCGGAAGCGCTGCCGTACGCGCGCAACCGCTACCTGAAGGAAGTCGAGCGCCACTACCGCGTGCTCGACAACCGCCTCGCCCAGTCGAAATATCTGGCCGGCGACGACTATTCAATCGCCGACATGGCGCTGTGGGGCTGGGCGAACTTCGCGGGCTACATCCTCGGCGAGAAAGGTCTGACGGACTATCCGAATGTGAAGCGCGTGGTCGATGAAATCTCGGCGCGCCCGGCTGCGGCCCGTGCGCAGGCACTGAAGGAAAAGCTGACGCTGAAGGCCGGGTTCGACGAGGAAACGCGTCGCGCGCTGTTCCCGCAGAACGCGGAAATCGCGGCCTGAGCGTTTTCGCGCATTGGTCACGCGTCTGACCCAGGGCAGGCCGCCCAGCGGCCTGCCACCGATTAGCACCCGATACACCCGATAGCACCCGACGAAGCGCTGGTTTCGTCGCAAGGAGTCCGAGATGTCAACGATTCAATCGAAGCCCGCGCCGATCGCCGGATTACGGCTCAATAACATCGCGCTCGCCGTGCACGACCTCGACGCGATGATCGCGTGGTACGAAAGCGTGCTCGGCTTCGTGGTAAGCGAACGCGGCCGGTTCGACACCGTCAGCGCCGAATACGCGATGATCGAAGCCGGCGGCATGCGCATCGAGCTTGTGTCGCGTGCAGGCGAAACCGCGCGTCCGGCCGACCGCACCGCGCCGCCCATGCACCTGAACATGCTGGGCTGGAAAGCCCTCGTGCTTGAATCGGACGGCCTGGCGGCCGCAACCGCAGTACTCCAGCAGCACGGCGTCGAGATCGTATGGGCCGACCAGCCGCTGTCAGCGCATCTGCGCTCGACGATGATCCGCGACCCCGAAGGCAACATGATCAATATCTTCGGCGCGGCGAAGTAACTTGACGGGCAGCGCGGTTAAAGCTGCCAGTCGATCAGCGGCAACAGCTTCTCGATCGCCTTTTCAGTGAGCGGGCGCCTTTGCCAGTCTTCGAGCGTGACGCGCCGCGATTTCGCGATGTCAGCGTCGAAGATCGCCGTCTGCTGCCTGGCGAAATCGCGGTCGTAGATGTTGAGATTCGCTTCGTCGTTCAGCTTGAACGAACGGCTGTCGAAGTTCGTCGAGCCGACCGACACAAGATATTCGTCGACGACGAGCAGCTTGCAGTGAAACATCGTCGGCTGATATTCGTAGATTTCGACGCCGGCTTTCAGGAGGTCGCCCCAGCATCCGCGTGAGGCTTCGCGCACCGTGTGTGTGTCGATGTGATTGCCCGGCGTCACGATCTGGATTTTCACGCCGCGTCGCGCCGCCTCGACGAGTGCGTTGATCGCGAGCCCGTCCGGCACGAAGTAGGCGCTCGCGAGATGAATGCTCGACGTCGCGGCGGTGATCGCCATCAGATACATCAGCTCCATGTCGTCGGCGCCGTTGGTCGGCGAACTGCTGAACATGTGCGCGACGCCTTCGCCCGCTTCCGGAATCGCCGGGAAATACGCCGGGCCGTGCAGCACGTTGCCGCTCGCCTTGATCCAGTTGTCCATAAATACGGCCTGCATGTGCCCGACCGCCGGGCCTTCGACGCGAAAATGCGTATCGCGCCAGTGCTTCGGGTCCTGCGCGTGACCCGTCCATTCTTCGGCGATACCCACGCCGCCCGTGAAGCCCACCTGGCCGTCGATGACAAGCAGCTTGCGGTGCGTGCGGTTGTTCATGCGGCCAAGGCCGGTCCAGTGCGGCTTGTGATACTGGATCACCTCGGCGCCCGCGTCCTTCAGCATCTTGAGATAGCCGCGGTCCATCTTCGACGAGCCCATCCAGTCGAGCAGCACGTGCACCTTGATGCCCGCGCGTGCCTTGTCCGAGAGCGCACGCGCGAACTGCTCGCCGATCTCGCCCGACCAGTAGATGAACGTCTCGAACGTGATGGTCTCTCTGGCTGAATGGATGCCACCGAGCATCGACGGAAAGATCTCGTCGCCGTTCACGAGCACCTCGAACCGGTTGCCCGACGTGACGGGTGGCCCGAGCAGCAGGCTCATCGAGCGGATGAACTGGGGTTCGTCGCTCGAATACAGCCGGTTGATGTTGTGCTCGACCTTCTTCTCGCCGCTCGTGAAATTCGCCACGACGATGACGATCACGAGCGTGACGAAAACCGTAATCGCGATGACGAGCATAGGCTGCGCGCTCTGATCGGAAAATGGTCGACCGGGTCAATCGACCAGGTCGTGCGACTTGAGCTGTGAGCGAACAATAGAGTTCGACACGAGACAAAATAGTTTGACACAACACAATACAGATTGACACAAACCGGTTGCATCCCGGTATCCTCCTGCCCTCTCATTCAGCGG
>NZ_CAJQZC010000007.1 GCF_907164555.1 Paraburkholderia saeva | reverse complement strand
CGCTTATCAGCAGATCCCGAAAGATCCACCATCGCGTCCGCCATCAAGCGCCCACACTTATCGGCTGTTAATTTTTAAAGATCGGTCCGCATTCACCACCAAAACCGTGCCTCACTTCAACCACCCGGCACCGCTTCGTTCTGCGTCGCTGCATCAGCAGCAGAGAAACGAGATTATGAAGAATCTTTTTCGTTTCGTCAACACTATTTTTTGCTTTCGCTTAAAACCTTGTTGACGCTACGGCCGCTGGTTTCCGCAGCGGCGCTCGTTCGCAAACGAGGAGGCGAATAGTAGGCGAACATCGTCCGCATGACAAGGGGATGACGCAAATCTTTTTTGACGCGCTACTTTCGCGCCGCCATCGCGACTGCTTCGAGCGGCACTGCGTCGGCCATGGCTGCGTAGCCCGCATCGCCCGGATGGATGTGGTCGCCGCTGTCATAGTCCTTTTGCAGGCGATCGGGCTGGGCCCGATCCTTTAGCGCGGCGTCGAAATCGATCACGCCGTCAAAGGCGTGGCTCGTCCGGATCCACTGGTTCACCGCGACGCGAATCGCTTCCCGCTGCGGCGGCAGTGAGGCCGGCGTCAACGTTGCTCCGAATATCCGGATGCCACGCCGATGCGCTTCCGCGATTACCCGCAGGTAGCCGCCGGTCAGATCCGGGGCGCTCACCTGCGTATGCGGAAAATCGCAATCGAGCCCCGCGCGCGGAGGCATCGCCGCGAAATTGATGTCGTTAATGCCGATTAGCAGAATGACGGTTTTGACGCCCGGCCGCTCAAGCACGTCGCGCTCAAACCGCTTGACGAGCGCGTCCCCGTAACACGGCGAGTCGCTCAAAAGACGATTACCGCTGATCCCCAGATTGACGACAGCCGTGGAATGTTCGCCCGCGCGAGCTAAACGGCGCACCAGCGCGTCGGGCCAGCGACGGTTTTCGTTGAGACTGGAGCGCATGCCGTCGGTAATGGAGTCGCCGATCGCCGCGATCGCGCCGGAGCCAGGCGCCTCGACAGACAGGCCCGTCAGCCACGCGAACTGGGTGAACCGCTGACGGAAGGCGTCGCCGGTCGCGTCGCCCGCATGGTTGCCCGGGACGGACACGTAACTGACCTGGTTCGACACCCGATGCCACGCCACAAGTCGCTGTTCCGGTCCCACAAAGGCACTCACGACGTACGGCGCGCCGCTTGCGATATTGATTGCTGCCGGATCGCTTTCCGCCGAGCCGCCTGGCGGCACCGCTATAGCGGTTTTGCCGCCGAACGTCACGCGCGCCTCCCCGGTCCTTTGCGCGGCCGCCCCGCCAGCAGAGCGCGCAATGCGGAGATCCTCGATGACAAGCGGCGTGGAGCCGTACGCGTTGCTGATGTGCAACCGGACGGCATTCCCAGCTAACGTCGGGTAAATGATCTGGCGCACGGTGCGCCCGTGTGTATCCGGCGCGCGATATAACGCGGGCAGGTCGGGTCGCTGGGGTATGGGTTGGAGAGCTGTCGCCCAGGCGGTGGTCCAACTGCCGGCTGTTTCGCTGGCGAGCGCGTTGGTGGAGACGGGAAAGCGAGAGACGAGAACAGCACCGCAGACTGCGGCGAGCGTACGAAGGCGCATTCGGTTGATCGTTCAGATGGAACAGGACGTCCATTGTGCACGATCGCGACGTGTTGACGGCTCAGGATTCGGCTGGGGTTGCCGGTTCACCGCCTGGCGGTCAGGAGGAACGACCTGGACACCCCAATCGGGCGCACCCGACACCGTTCCGGATTACCGCCGACAAAGCCCGCGGTGCGGCGGCATCCCGGATCCGCCAGAACATCCAGGCGTAAAGCGCGCGCCGAACGTAACCGGTGCGCTCAGGCTTCCTGCGTCGACATCATGTTCAGCGCCAGCGCTTCGGCGACTTCGATGCCGTCGATGGCGGCCGAATAGATGCCGCCCGCATAACCCGCGCCCTCACCCGCCGGATACAGGCCTTCGATATTGACGCTCTGATAATCCTCTTTACGCCGCACGCGGATCGGCGACGACGTACGTGTCTCCACGCCCGTCAGCACCGCATCGTGCATGGCAAAACCGGCGATCTTCTTGTCGAGCTGCGGCAATGCCTCGCGAATGGCTTCGATGACGTAGTCCGGCAGCGCCGTACTTAAATCGGTCGGATGCACGCCCGGCTTGTACGACGGCACAACGGAGCCAAGCGATGTCGATGCTCGCCCCGCGATGAAATCGCCGACGAGCTGCCCCGGCGCACAATAGTTGCTGCCACCGAGTTCGAATGCCCGCTCTTCCCACTTGCGCTGGAAGGCGATGCCGGCGAGCGGGCCGCCCGGATAGTCCTCCGGCGTAATGCCGACGACGATCCCCGCGTTCGCATTGCGCTCCGCGCGCGAGTACTGACTCATGCCGTTCGTGACGACACGCCCTGGCTCGGAAGTCGCCGCGACCACGGTGCCGCCGGGACACATGCAGAAACTGTAGACCGCCCGGCCATTGGCTGCGTGATGGACGACCTTGTAATCGGCCGCGCCCAGTTCCTTGTGTCCGGCAAATTTGCCGAACCGGCTCCGGTCGATCATGCCCTGCGGATGCTCGATACGGAAACCGAGCGAGAACGGCTTCGCCTCGATATACACGCCGCGATCGTGCAGCATCTGGAACGTATCGCGGGCGCTGTGCCCGACGGCCAGCACAACATGGTCGCAGCGCAGCGTCTCGCCATTCGACAGCACGAGCGCACGCACCTTGCCCTGATCGATCTCGATATCGTCGACGCGCGTCTCGAACCGCACCTCGCCGCCGAGTTCATGAATCGACGCGCGCATCTTCTCCACCATGCTGACGAGGCGGAACGTGCCGATGTGCGGCCGGCTCAGATAAAGAATGTCCTCCGGCGCGCCCGCCTTGACGAACTCGTCGAGCACCTTGCGGCCGTAATGCTTCGGATCCTTGATCTGGCTGTAAAGCTTGCCATCGGAGAACGTGCCGGCGCCGCCCTCTCCGAACTGGACGTTGGATTCCGGATTCAGCACGCTCTTGCGCCACAGGCCGAAGGTGTCCTTCGTACGCTCGCGAACGGCCTTGCCGCGCTCAAGGATGATCGGCCGAAAACCCATCTGCGCGAGGATCAGTCCGGCAAAAAGACCACACGGCCCCATTCCAATGACGACCGGGCGCAGCGCGGTGCCGCCGGCAGGCGCTTTCGCGACAAAGTGATACGTCATATCTGGCGTAACGCCGCAGTGCGGCTGGCCGGCGAGGCGCTTCATGGCCGCCGCTTCGTCCTTCACTTCGACGTCGACGATATACGTCAGCTTGATATCCGCGCGCTTGCGCGCGTCATGGGCGCGACGGAACACCGTATAACGGACCAGTCCGTCTTTCTTGACGCCAAGATCGGCGAGGCGCGCGAGTACGGCGTCGTCGAGTTCGCTTTGGGCGTGATCGAGCGGGAGTTTGATTTCGCTGAGACGTAGCATGGGAACCGGGAATGCAGGAAGCCGCGAAAGCGCGGCTAATCCGCAATTTTATAGGTTATGCCGCAGCGCGTGGCGAGAACCGGGCCCCGGCGCCTTCCCCGGATGACGTGCGCGACTGACTTTTATTGCTTCCCGCTGCCGCGCTACAGGGCGACGAAACCCTTGCGCTCGAGCGCTTCGCGATGCCATTTGTTACCGTTCACGCCGCAGTACGCAGCAAATGCTATCGACAGAACGAAGCTGGCCAGGTCGGCGGTCACACCGGCCAATCCGATCACGGTGATCAATATGTCTACGGCAAGCATCAGCAACGCGATCAGCCATAGCCGGCGCATGACCGCCCAGAACGGCCCAAGCAGGCACGCAGGCCAGCTGAAGCCCGTCGCGACGGCAGTTGTTTCGTGTGTCTCAACGTGCTGCAGGTAGATTCGCTCTGCCATCTGTGCTTTTTTGTTCCAGGATTAAAAAAACGCGGCGGGCCGGCCGCCAGACAGCGTAACAAACCTACGCTACAGCCCAATCTCAAAAAAATCATTAACCGACCGGTCGGTTGGCTTATACTGCCGATCATGCCCAACTCCGGACGAGAGCGTTAAGACCATGTACACGCAATCCCTCGATATTCCTGGCAACGTCGCGCCGATCGACGCCGCCGCCAGTTCGCCCGTGCAAGCCCGTTTCGACGCCGTCATGGAAGCCGACGGCAAGATCGAGGCACAGGACTGGATGCCCGACGCATACCGCAAGACGCTCGTGCGGCAGATCTCGCAGCACGCGCACTCGGAGATCGTCGGCATGCTGCCCGAAGGCAACTGGATTTCCCGCGCGCCGAGCTTAAAGCGCAAGGCGATCCTGCTGGCCAAGGTGCAGGACGAAGGTGGTCACGGCCTCTATCTATATAGCGCCGCCGAAACGATGGGTGTGTCGCGCGACCAGCTCGTCGACGCACTGCATAGCGGCAAGGCGAAATACTCGAGCATTTTCAATTATCCGACGCCCACATGGGCGGACGTCGGCGTGATCGGCTGGCTGGTGGACGGCGCGGCGATCATGAACCAGATTCCGCTGTGCCGTTGCACGTACGGCCCGTATGCCCGCGCGATGATCCGCATCTGCAAGGAAGAGTCGTTCCATCAGCGGCAGGGTTTCGACGCGCTGCTCTCGATGATGAAGGGCACCGAAGCGCAGCGCGAACTCGTCCAGCAGGCGGTAAACCGCTGGTGGTGGCCGGTGTTGATGATGTTCGGCCCGAGCGACAAGGATTCGATCCACAGCGGCCAGTCGTTCAAATGGGGCATCAAGCGCATTTCGAACGACGACCTGCGCCAGAAATTCGTTGACGCCACGGTCGACCAGGCGAAGCTGCTCGGCGTCACGCTGCCGGACGCGGACCTGAAGTGGAACGAAGAGCGCGGGCACTACGACTACGGCACGATCGACTGGGAAGAGTTCTGGCGCGTCGTGAATGGCGACGGCCCCTGCAACAAGGAGCGCCTCGCCACGCGCGTGAAAGCACACAACGATGGCGCCTGGGTTCGCGAAGCCGCCCTCGCCCACGCTGAAAAACAGCGTCAGCGCGCCCAGCAACACGCGGCCTGAGCGCGGCGACTGCACTCGCCGCGAAATGCGGCATCGAAAGAACAAGGATTCAGGAGATCGACAATGGACAAGTCAGTGAACAGGGAATGGCCCATCTGGGAAGTGTTCGTGCGCAGCAAGCAGGGCCTCGACCACAAGCATTGCGGCAGCCTGCATGCGTCCGACGCCACGATGGCGCTGCGCATGGCGCGCGACGTCTACACGCGCCGCCAGGAAGGCGTGAGCATCTGGGTGGTGCCGTCGTCGGCAATTACGGCGTCCGCACCGGAAGACAAGGCGGAACTGTTCGATCCGGCCGGCGACAAGATCTACCGCCATCCGACGTTCTTCACGCTCCCCGACGAAGTCAACCACATGTAAGCGCCGTCATGTCCACTACGCCCCAACATCTCCAGTACGTGCTGCGCCTCGCGGACAGCGCGCTGATTCTCGGTCAGCGCAACGCCGAATGGACTGGCCACGGTCCGGTTCTCGAAGAAGATATCGCGCTCTCGAACATGAGCCTGGATCTGATCGGCCAGGCACGCCTTCTGTACCAGCACGCCGCCGAACTGGAAAAGACGCTCACCGGCAACACACGCACCGAGGACGATTACGCGTACTTCCGCGCGGAACGGGAATTCGCGAATTACACACTCGTCGAGCTGCCGCATTACGGCCCGCTCGCCGGTACGGCGCATGCCGACAACGACTACGCCGTCACGATCGTGCGCAATTTCCTGTTTGCATCGCTGATGGCGCATCTGTGGACCGCGCTCACCGCGTCGAGCGACGCGCAGCTCGCCGCGATCGCCGCGAAGTCGATCAAGGAAACGCGCTACCACTTGCATCACTCGCGCGAGTGGCTGATCCGCTTCGGCGACGGCACCGACGAATCGCATCGCCGCGCGCAGGACGCGCTCGACTATCTGCTGCCGTACACACGCGAGTTCTTCAGCGCGGACGACGTCGAAACCGTCATCGCCGATGCGGGCCTTGGCCCGAAAACGGCCGATCTCGAAGCGGCGTGGTCCGAGGACGTCCGCGAAGCGCTCGACGAAGCTACGCTCACGCTGCCCGAACCGGCGAAGCACGTCACGACGGGCAAGCACGGCGAGCATTCCGAGCATATGGGCTACGTGCTGGCTGAAATGCAGAGCATCGCGCGCCAGCATCCCGGCGCGACCTGGTAATTCCACGGAACCCACCGCCGATAAAGCCAAACGGAGCAAGACGATGACCGCGACACTCGCCGCCCGCCCCGACACCACGCTCGATCACGCGTGGGCCGTGCTCGAAGCCGTTCCCGATCCGGAGATTCCGGTCGTGTCGATCCGTGAGCTCGGCATTCTGCGCGACGTGCGCCGCGCCGCCGACGGCGTGCTTGAAGTCGTCATCACGCCGACCTACTCGGGTTGCCCGGCGATGTCGCAGATCGCCGAGGACGTTGGCCTCGCGCTCGACGCCGCCGGTTTCACGCCGCACCGGATCGCGACCGTGCTGGCGCCGGCGTGGACCACCGACTGGATCACCGTCGAAGCGCGCGAAAAACTCCGCGCTTACGGCATCGCGCCACCGACCGGCAATTGCACGAGCGATGCGGGCGCGCCGGTGGAGAAAGTGGTCCGCTTCATGCCCCGTCCGATGGCCGCCCCGACCTGCCCACGATGCGGCTCCGCGCATACCGAACGTCTCGCACAATTCGGTTCGACCGCCTGCAAGGCCCTGTACCGCTGCATCGACTGCCGCGAACCCTTCGACTATTTCAAACCGTACTGATATGGCTACTCCGCAATTTCATTCGCTGCGCATCCGTGAAGTGCGGCCTGAAACCGCCGACGCGGTCTCGGTCGCCTTCGACGTCCCGGTCGAGCTGCGCGAGCAGTTCCGCTTCACGCAGGGCCAGTTTGTTACGCTGAAAACCCATATCGACGGCGAGGAGACACGTCGCTCGTATTCGATCTGCGTCGGCGTGACCGACTACGATCGCGACGGCGAACTGCGCATCGGCATCAAGCGCGTGCGCGGCGGCCGCTTCTCGAACTTCGCATTCGACACGCTGCAGCCCGGCCATACGATCGACGTGATGACGCCGGACGGCCGCTTCTTCACGCACCTGAACGCCGACCAGGGCCAGCAGTACGTCGCGTTTTCGGGTGGCTCGGGCATTACGCCGGTGCTCGCGATCATCAAGACGACGCTCGAAATCGAACCGCGCAGCACGTTCACGCTGGTGTACGGCAACCGCAGCGTCGACCAGATCATGTTCGCCGAAGAGCTCGAAGACCTGAAGAACCGCTTCATGAACCGGTTCATCCTGTATCACGTGCTGTCCGACGACCTGCAGGACGTCGAGTTGTTCAACGGTGTGCTCGACCAGCAAAAGTGCGGGGAATTCCTGGAGACGCTGCTGCCGGCCGGTTCGATCGACGAAGCGTTCATCTGCGGCCCGGGCCCGATGATGGACGCCGCCGAAGCCGCGCTAAAAGCGGCCGGCGTGCCGGCGGCGAACGTGCACGTCGAGCGTTTTGGCTCGCCGCTGCCGCAAGCGGGCGTGCCGCCGGTCGAAATCACGGAGAACACGCCCGCCGCCGATCTCGAAATCGTGCTGGACGGCAAACGGCGCAAGTTGCGTCTGCCGTATCAGGGTGTGAGCGTGCTCGATGTCGGCCTGCGTGCCGGACTCGCGCTGCCGTACGCGTGCAAGGGCGGCGTCTGTTGCACGTGCCGCGCGAAGGTGCTCGAAGGCGAAGTAAAGATGGAGAAGAACTACACGCTGGAGCAGCACGAAATCGACGACGGCTTTGTGCTGACATGCCAGTGTCATCCCGTCAGCGACCGCGTGGTCGTGAGTTACGACGAGCGCTGAGCCGGGCGCCGGCCATCGCCGCCGGAAACTTCCGGCACTCCCGCGATCCGCTTACACTAGGGGCCGCTCGCAACCGGAAATCAGTCCGGCCCGCGAGCGGCCCTTTTGCCGTCCGTACGCTGAGAACTCAAGCTGCCCAACTCCCGCCGATGAGCACGATCCACATTACGAATGGCGACGTCGCTGCCGACGCCCTGCGCGATGCCCTGCGCCGGGCCGGCCGGAGCGAGCGTGTCATCGCGCTGAAAGACGACCTCGCCGTCGGTCCGCTACGCGGCATCGATGGTGAACCGGACGTACGCGCGAACTTCTGGCAGCGCGTGTACGGTGAGTCTGAGCGCGACTTTGCACGCGAATTCGGGGAACAGGCTGCGGCGCTCGCCGCAGTTGTCAGCGACCGCTCAGCTGTCGTGGTGTGGCACGCGCAAAGTGCGGCCGATCAGCTGATGCTGCGCCGTGTCTGCTATCACCTGCGCGATGCTCCGCAGCGGCTCAACGAAGTGCGTCTGTCGATTCGCGATCTCGCGGATCCTGCCGCGTGGGCGCACCACCGCAAGGATCAGGCGACCGCGGTCGGCATGTTCGCGCCCGACATGCTCGAAGCGCGGCTTGCCTGCGCAGCGCCGGTTTCGGTGCTGCGTATCAGCCGGCTCGCGCTCGAATGGCAGGACGTGAAGCAGTCGAACGGCGAAACACGACGCTGGCGCGACAACCTGTTCTCGAACGGCACCTTTGGCGAACTCGACTCAGTCGTCCTCGGGCACGCCACGGACGACTGGCAACCGGCCGCGCGCATCGCCGCACAACTGATGACGGCTGATCTGGGCTTTCTGGTCAGCGACCGGGTCGCGCTGTGGCGCTTCCGGGAACTCGTCGCCGCTGGTCGCATCGGGCTGCGCGGCGACGCGACCGCCTGGTCGAGCCTCGAACTTTGTCTCACACGGACACCGCGTCCTGCTACTCTGTCCACCGTTTCAAGCTGATAACAAACACAAGACCATGGCCCGCACAAGAGCCCCAGACCACGACACGCAACGCGACCAGATCCTCGAACTGGCTGCCGGAAAGTTCGCGCAGACGAGTTACCCAAGCACTTCGATGGCCGATCTTGCCGCGGCAAGTGGCACATCGAAGGCGCGGCTCTATCACTACTACGAGAGCAAGGAAGCCATCCTGTTCGATCTGCTCGACCGCTACACCAAACGGCTGATGCTGATCATCGCGGAAGTCGAAGGGGCGAGCCAGCGGCGTGGCCTGAGCGAGCGCGAAACATTCGCCGAACTGATCCGGGCGTTTCTCGCGGAATACGAGACGTCGCACAGCCGGCACGTCGCACTGCTCAACGACGTGAAATATCTGGTCGACGCCCAGCGCGAGATCATCCTGAACCGCCAGCGTGACGTCGTTGCAGCGTTTTCGCGGCAGTTGACGCGCGCCTACCCGGAGCGCGCCACACGCGAAAACCAGACCGCGCTGACGATGATGGTGTTCGGCATGATCAACTGGACGTTCACATGGCTCAAGCCGGATGGCCGGATGGGCTACTCGGAGTTCGCGGAACAGGTGGTCGCCGTAGTCGACCGCGGGTTGCGGCCAGGCGAGTGAATTGCGCATCGCAGCATTCTGGATGCTGACCGATGTCATACAAATAAAGTGATTAAAATCAATATGTTATTGGATTTTACTGAGTAACATAGAGCGACTCTTCGAATCCAAGTACGGGTTTTCCCTAGTGACGAATTGGCGTTTCCGGTAGAATTCGTTTTGCGGCGCATCATGCCGCCACACGAAAAGGAGAACCGCCATGACCCAGACTACTACGCGCGCCAACCAGCCGATCGCCACAAGCGCTCGTCCGCTGTCCATCGCTGCACGCGCACCGGCTCTGGTTCGGGAACTCAACGTGATTGATCGCGAACGGCTGCTTGCGCACTTCCTCGCGCTTGACGCAGACGACCGCCTGCTGCGCTTCGGCCAGATCGTCCCGGATCACGTCATTGAGAACTACGTCCGCACGATCGACTTCAAGCGTGACACGGTCTTCGGCGTGTTTGACGCAAAGCTGCAGCTCACCGGCGTGGGCCACCTGGCCTATCTTCCGGCCGAAGGCGACAAGCGCACCGCAGAATTCGGCGTATCCGTGCTTGAGAGCGCACGCGGCGAAGGCATCGGCACGAAGCTGTTCGAGCGCGCTGCGATCCGCAGCCGCAACACGCACGTCACGATGCTGTACATGCACTGCCTGTCGCGCAATTCGACCATGATGCACATCGCCAGGAAGTCCGGCATGAAGATCGAATATGCATACGGCGAAGCCGACGCGTATCTCACGCTCAAGCCTGCCGACCAGTCGAGCATCATTGCGGAAATGCTACAGGAACAGGCCGCCGTCTTCGATTACGCACTCAAGCGCCAGGCACGCAACGCATCGAAGATCTTCGAATCGTTCATGCCAGCTGCCGAAGCCGCGTAATCCAGCAGATCAATCTGGAAAGGAGAAAGGGCGTCCCGAAGTGGACGCCCTTTCTGCATTCGGCTCACGCATCGCGCGTCGAGGCACGCGCCCGGTCAACGTACAGGCAGCGCTGTCGTTTCCTTGATCGTTTCGAGCGAGAAACTCGTTTTCACGTCGATCACCGATGGATGGTGGAGCAACTGGTCCTGCACGAAACTCGAGAAATGCGCCATGTCTTCGACCTGCACGCGCAGCAGGAAATCCATGTCGCCGGCCATCGCGTGACATGCGACCACTTCCGGCCACGTCTGCACTGCCGCGCGGAATAGATCCAGGTGCGTGGCGCCGGGGCGCACCGTCGCCGAGCTCTCGCCGCGCGCGCCCACAATCGGGCTGCCGCGCTTTTCCAGCCGCACGTTGACGTACGCCAGCAGATCCAGACCGAGGCGTTGCGCATCGAGCAGCGCCACATAACCGCGAATGACGCCGCTTTCCTCAAGCCGCCGGATGCGCCGCAAGCAGGGGCTCGGCGAAAGATTCACGCGCTCCGCGATCTCCTGATTCGATAACCGGCCGTTTTCCTGCAGGATCGCCAGAATTCGCCGGTCGATCGCATCCATCTCAATTTCAGCCATCTTCTGCCGCCTTTTTCGCCTGACGAGGCAGTAAATAGCGTCAGCGTAGCGACGCACGATTAAGTTCGCAAGTTTTCGTCGCCTTCCCGCCGATACACTGGCTCTCATTCATTCACGGGAAGACGCATTTCCCCGCGATTCAGGAGACACGCATGCAGGTTTCAACCTGGGAGAACCCCGTCGGAACGGACGGTTTCGAGTTCATCGAATACACCGCACCGGATCCGAAGGCGCTCGGCAAGCTGTTCGAGCAGATGGGCTTCACCGCCATCGCGCGGCATCGTCACAAGGACGTGACGCTGTATCGCCAGGGCGACATCAACTTCATCGTGAACGCCGAGCCGGATTCGTTCGCCCAGCGCTTTGCGCGTCTGCATGGCCCGTCGATCTGCGCGATCGCGTTTCGCGTGCAGGACGCCGCGAAGGCCTACCAGCACGCACTCGGCCTCGGCGCATGGGGCTTCGACAACAAGACCGGCCCGATGGAACTGAACATTCCAGCGATCAAGGGCATCGGCGATTCGCTGATCTATTTCGTCGACCGCTGGCGGGGCAAGAATGGCGCGGAGCCGAACAGCATCGGCGACATCAGCATTTATGACGTCGATTTTGTCCCGATCGAAGGCGCCAACCCGAACCCGAACGGCCACGGCCTGACGTACATCGATCACCTGACGCACAACGTCCATCGCGGCCGCATGCAGGAGTGGGCGGAGTTCTACGAGCGGCTCTTCAATTTCCGCGAAGTGCGTTACTTCGATATCGAAGGCAAGGTGACGGGCGTGAAATCGAAAGCGATGACGTCGCCGTGCGGCAAGATCCGTATTCCTATCAACGAGGAAGGTTCCGAGATTGCCGGCCAGATCCAGGAATATCTCGACGCCTATCACGGCGAAGGCATCCAGCACATCGCACTTGGCACCGGTGACATCTACGCGACGGTCGACGGCCTGCGCGCCTCGAAGATCGCCTTACTCGACACGATCGACACGTATTACGAACTGGTCGATCGCCGCGTGCCCTGCCACGGCGAACCACTCGATGAACTGCGCAAGCGCAAGATCCTGATCGACGGCGCACCGGACGACCTGTTGCTGCAGATCTTCACTGAAAACCAGATCGGGCCGATCTTCTTCGAGATCATTCAGCGCAAGGGAAATCAGGGCTTTGGTGAAGGCAACTTCAAGGCGCTGTTCGAATCGATCGAACTCGATCAGATTCGTCGCGGTGTGGTCCAGGACAAGGCATAACCACGGGTTTCAAGGGCTACGATGCAAAAAGGGCAAGGATCCCGTGATGGATCCTCGCCCTTCCTTGTTGATGCGGCCGCCTTGTCGATGCAACCTGCGACAACCGCGCGAGTTCAATGTCAGCCAGCCCGCGGGCCGGCAGCGATCTGGCCGGTCAGGAACGCCGGTCGGCCTGGCTGGCCTGCGAGGCCTGCGGCTGATCCGCGTCACGCGATGCGGACGCGACCTGGGCTGTGCGGCCGACTGCGGTCGCGAGGGTGCTTGCGCTGTTCGGGCGAACCGGCGCGCTCATGGCAAAGAATGCTGCCGAGACCATCATGAAGGTCTGAATGTTACGTGTAATCATGCGTACTCCTTTTTCTGACTGCCTGTCCGTCCCGAAGCTCAACCGTATGTAGAGCGTTACCAGACCTCAACAGGTGGCCTATTAGACACGTATCGGGCGGTCGGTTCCAGTGAATCGGGCCGCTTTTACAGCCTGTTACAGCACGAGATCAAACGTTACGAACGTGCTCACATCATCGTCACATTCGTGCCGCACGCAGCCGCTGCCATAGCCATCTGGACGGACTGCGGCGGGTTTGTACCAGTGCTACCATCACAAAAAAACCGTCAATATGGCGACCCTGGCCGATGCATCCACAAGATGCGGAAAGCGCAGAAGTTTTGGTGATCCCAAACTGGGTGGAGGAGTACACATAATGAATGCCCCGCTAGACGCCGGACAGCGAGCCTCGCTCGAAGCCGCGCTATCTTCCGTCACGCTCGACGACAAATACACGCTTGAACGCGGCCGCGCGTACATGAGCGGCATCCAGGCGCTGGTGCGTCTGCCGATGCTGCAGCAGGAGCGCGACAAGGCCGCCGGGCTCAACACGGCCGGCTTCATCTCCGGTTATCGCGGTTCGCCGCTTGGCGGACTCGACCTGTCGTTGTGGAAGGCGAAGCAGCATCTCGCCGGGCACCAGATCGTGTTCCAGCCAGGCGTCAACGAAGACCTCGCCGCCACCGCCGTCTGGGGCTCACAGCAGGTCAACCTGTACCCGAGCGCGAAATACGACGGCGTGTTTTCGATGTGGTACGGCAAGGGCCCGGGCGTCGACCGTACCGGCGACGTCTTCAAGCACGCGAACTCGGCTGGATCGGCGAAACACGGCGGCGTTCTCGTTCTCGCCGGCGACGACCACGCGGCGAAATCCTCCACGCTGGCTCATCAGTCTGAACACATCTTCAAGGCGTGCGGCATTCCGGTGCTGTTTCCGTCGAACGTTCAGGAATATCTCGACTTCGGTCTGCACGGCTGGGCCATGAGCCGTTATTCCGGCCTGTGGGTTGCGCTCAAGTGCGTGACCGACGTGGTCGAATCGTCGGCTTCCGTCGACATCGATCCGCACCGCACGCAGATCGTGCTGCCGACCGATTTCACGATGCCCAATGGCGGCCTGAATATCCGCTGGCCCGATCCGCCGCTCGTGCAGGAAGCGCGTCTGCTTGACTACAAGTGGTACGCAGCGCTTGCCTATGTGCGCGCCAACAAGCTGGATCGCATCGAGATCGAATCACCGCAGGCGCGCTTCGGCATCATGACGGGCGGCAAGGCGTATCTCGACGTGCGTCAGGCGCTGACCGATCTCGGTCTCGACGACGAAACCTGTTCGCGCATCGGCATCCGTCTGTACAAGGTTGGCTGCGTGTGGCCGCTCGAAGCGCAAGGCGCGCATGCGTTCGCGCGCGGGCTCGAAGAAATTCTGGTGGTCGAGGAAAAGCGGCAGATCCTCGAATACGCGATCAAGGAAGAGCTCTACAACTGGCCGGACGCACAGCGTCCGCGTGTGTACGGCAAGTTCGACGAAAAGGACGGCGCCGGCGGCGAATGGTCGGTGCCGATGGGCAACTGGCTGCTGCCTGCGCACTACGAGCTGTCGCCCGCGATCATCGCGAAGGCGATCGCCACACGGCTCGACAAGTTCGACCTGCCCTCCGACGTGCGCGCGCGAATCGCCGCCCGCATCGCCGTGATCGAGGCGAAGGAGCGCGCGCTGGCGAAGCCGCGCGTCGAGGCGGAACGCAAGCCGTGGTTCTGTTCGGGTTGTCCGCACAACACGTCGACGAACGTGCCCGAAGGTTCGCGCGCGATGGCCGGCATCGGCTGCCACTACATGACGGTGTGGATGGACCGCAGTACCAGCACGTTCAGCCAGATGGGCGGCGAAGGCGTCGCGTGGGTCGGCCAGGCGCCGTTCACGAACGACAAACATGTGTTCGCCAATCTCGGCGACGGCACGTACTTCCACTCGGGGCTGCTCGCCATTCGCGCGGCGATCGCGTCGAAGGCGAACATCACGTACAAGATCCTCTACAACGACGCAGTCGCGATGACGGGCGGCCAGCCGGTCGACGGCGTGCTGACCGTGCCGCAGATCACGCATCAGCTTGCCGCCGAAGGCGCGACGAAAATCGTCATCGTCACCGACGAGCCGGAGAAGTACGACAACGCAAAGCAGCAACTCGCGCCTGGCATCGCGATTCATCATCGCGACCGGCTCGACGCGGTGCAACGCGAACTGCGCGAAGTAAGCGGCACGTCGATCCTGATCTACGACCAGACGTGCGCGACGGAAAAGCGTCGCCGCCGCAAACGCGGCACGTATCCCGATCCGGCGAAACGCGTCGTGATCAACGAAGCCGTGTGCGAAGGCTGCGGCGACTGCTCGGTGAAGTCGAACTGTCTGTCGGTCGAGCCGCTGGAAACGGAGTACGGCACGAAGCGCCAGATCAACCAGTCGACGTGCAACAAGGACTTCTCCTGTCTGAATGGCTTCTGCCCGAGCTTCGTTTCGGTCGAAGGCGGGCAGCTGCGCAAGCCGAAGGCGGCTTCTGGCGTCGGCAGCGATGCAATGCCGCCGGTGCCGGAACCGGACGTCCCTTCCATCGGCAGGCCATATGGCGTGCTGGTGACGGGCGTCGGCGGCACGGGCGTCGTCACGATCGGCGCGCTGCTCGGCATGGCCGCGCATCTGGAGAACAAGGGCGTTACGGTGCTCGACGTCACCGGCCTCGCGCAGAAAGGCGGAGCCGTGATGAGCCACGTGCAGATCGCAAACCATCCGGCCGACATCCATGCCACGCGCATCGCGATGGGCGAAGCGAGCCTCGTGATCGGCTGCGACGCGATCGTCACAGCCAGCGACGAATGCATGTCGCGCATGCAGGCCGGCCAGACACGGGTTGTGCTGAACAGCGCGGCAACGCCAACGGCCGAGTTCATCAAGAACCCGAACTGGCGATTCCCGGGCTCGAACACGGAAGCCGATGTGCGCGCGGCAGCGGGCGATGAAGGCGTCGACGCGGTCGATGCAAATCACTTCGCGCTCGCACTACTTGGCGACGCGATCTACACGAACCCGTTCGTGCTCGGTTACGCATGGCAGCGCGGCTGGGTGCCGCTGACGTACCCCTCGCTCAAACGTGCGATCGAACTGAACGCCGTGCAGGTCGAAAGGAATCTGTCGGCGTTCGAATGGGGCCGCCGCGCGGCGCACGATCTGGCCGGCGTGCGCAAGCTCGTGAAGTCGCAGGCGCGCGGCGAGGCGGGCATGAGCGCGGGCGCTGCCGACGAACCGGCGACAGGTGGCAAGATCATCACGCTGCATACGCCGAAGGCACTCGACACGCTGATCGACAAGCGCGCAGCGTACCTCGCGGCCTACCAGAACGACGCGTACGCAATGCGCTATCGCCAGCGCGTGGCCGACGTTCGCGCGAAAGAGGCATCGCTCGATACCGGCGACGGCCAGTTCCCGCTGACCGAAGCGGTCGCGAAGAACCTGCACAAGCTGATGGCGTACAAGGACGAATACGAAGTCGCGCGGTTGTACGCCGACCCGGCATTCGTCGAGAAACTGAAGGCGAGCTTCGAGGGCGACTGGAAGCTCAATCTGTATCTCGCACCGCCAGCGTTCTCCAAGAAGGACGCGCAGGGACACCTGATCAAGAAGAAATACGGCCCGTGGGTGTTCACGGCGATGAACGTGCTCGCGAAGCTGAAGTTCCTGCGCGGCACGGCGCTCGATCCGTTTGGCAAGACGGAAGAACGTCGCACGGAACGCGAGCTGATCGGCGAATACGAGGCGCTCGTGCAGGAGCTTTGCGCGAGACTGACCGCTGAGAACAGCGCGCTGGCTGTCGAACTGGCGAGCCTGCCGGACGGCATCCGCGGCTACGGCCACGTGAAGGAGAACAACCTGAAAGGCGTGCGCGTGAAGTGGAACGATCTGCTGACCCGCTGGCGCTCGCCGGAATCGGGGAGCGCGCAGCACGCGGCATAGGCTTCTGCCGTAGCAACGCGGTGAAGTAAAACAAAAGGCGGTTGTCCTTCGCGGACAACCGCCTTTTTTCGGCCGCGCCCGCAAAGCGCATTCAACCGCGCCTCGGGTCACGTCAGTCAATCAACATCAACCCGCCGGTTTCACCCGCGCATTCGCCGAAGCCACTGCCGTCATGTTGATGATCCGGCGCACGGTCGCGGCCGGCGTCAGGACATGCACCGGCTTTTCCGCGCCGAGCAGGAACGGGCCGACCGTCACGCCTTCGCCGCCGATCATCTTCAGCAGGTTGTACGTGATGTTCGCCGCTTCCACGTTCGGCATGATCAGCAGGTTCGCTTCGCCGGAAAGCGTCGTGCCCGGGAACGCCGCCTTGCGCACGGCTTCCGAAAGCGCCGCGTCGCCGTGCATTTCACCGTCGATTTCGAGCGTCGGTGCGCGTTGTGCGATCAGCTTGCGGGCCGCCGCCATCCGCGCCGACGACGAAGACGGCGCGCTACCGAAGTTCGAGTTCGACAGCAGCGCGACCTTCGGCGTGATGCCGAACTTTTCGATCTCGCGTGCCGCCAGCATCGTCATGTCGGCAAGCTGCTCCGGCGTCGGCGTTTCGTTCACGTACGTATCGCAGATGAACAGATTGCGGCCCGGCAGCATCAACAGGTTCATCGCCGCGAAGTTCTCCACGTTCTCGGCCTTGCCGAGCACCTGCTCGATGAAGTTCAGGTGCATGTGGTACTGGCCGATCATCCCGCAGATCATGCCGTCCGCTTCGCCGAGGCGCACGAGTATCGCGCCGATCAGTGTGTTGAACTTGCGCATCGCCGCCTTCGCGACGTCGGGCGTCACGCCTTCGCGCGCGCCGAGTTCGTGGTACGCCTGCCAGCACTTCTGATAGCGCGGATCGTCTTCCGGGTCGACGATCTCGACGTCTTCGTGGCACTTCAGCTTCGAGCCCATCTTCTTCAGACGCATCTCGATCACCGACGGCCGCCCGACGAGAATCGGCTTCGCGATCTTCTCCAGCAACACGAACTGCGCGGCGCGCAATACGCGTTCGTCTTCACCTTCGGCGAACACGATGCGCGCCGGCGCCGATTTCGCCGCCGCGAACACCGGTCGCATCACCATGCCCGTGCGATACACCGTCGTGCCGAGTTCTTCGCGGTACGCGTCCATATCCTTGATCGGACGGGTCGCGACGCCCGAATCCATCGCCGCCTGCGCGACGGCCGGCGCGATCTTGATGATGAGACGCGGATCGAACGGCTTCGGAATCAGATACTCAGGGCCGAATTCGAGCGAATGGCCTTCGTACGCTTTCGCGACTTCGTCGCCCTGATCGGTTTCCTCGGCCAGTTCGGCAATCGCGCGCACGCACGCGAGCTTCATTTCCTCGGTGATCGTGGTCGCGCCGACGTCCAGCGCGCCGCGGAAGATGAACGGGAAGCACAACACGTTGTTCACCTGGTTCGGATAGTCCGAACGGCCCGTTGCGATGATGCAGTCCGGGCGAACCTTCTTCGCGTCTTCCGGACGGATTTCCGGGTCCGGGTTCGCAAGCGCGAGAATCAGCGGCTGCGTGCCCATTTCCGTCACCATTTCCGGCTTCAGCACGCCCGCGCTCGAACAACCGAGGAACACATCGGCGCCGCGAATCGCGTCGGCGAGCGTGCGGGCTTCGGTGTGCGCCGCGTAGCGCTCCTTCGAAGGATCCAGATTGCCGCGGCCTTCGTAGATCACGCCCTTCGAATCGGTGACGAGGATGTTCTTCTTCGACAAGCCGAGGTTCACGAGCAGATCCAGACACGCGATGGCCGCCGCGCCGGCACCCGAACACACCAGCTTCACTTCGTCGAGTTTCTTGCCGACCACTTTCAGGCCGTTCAGGATCGCCGCCGAAGCGATGATCGCCGTGCCGTGCTGGTCGTCGTGGAAGACCGGGATCTTCATGCGCTCGCGCAGCTTCTTCTCGATGTAGAAGCACTCCGGCGCCTTGATGTCTTCAAGGTTGATACCGCCGAGCGTGGGTTCGAGCATCGCGATGGCTTCGACGAGTTTGTCCGGATCGGACTCGTTCAACTCGATGTCGAACACATCGATACCGGCGAACTTCTTGAAGAGGCAACCCTTGCCTTCCATCACCGGCTTCGCGGCGAGCGGGCCGATGTTGCCGAGGCCGAGCACGGCCGTGCCGTTTGTAATTACACCGACGAGGTTGCCGCGCGATGTGTACTTCTGCGCATCGAGCGGTTCGTCGAAGATTGCCATGCAGGCAGCGGCGACACCCGGCGAGTACGCGAGCGAAAGATCGAGCTGGTTCGACAGCGGCTTGGTCGGCGTGACCGAAATCTTGCCGGGTTTCGGATTCTGGTGATACGCGAGAGCGCTTTGCTTAAGTTGTTCGTCCATTTTCTGACCTGCGAGACGTTAGTAATGGGCCCGGCACGCTGCATCATGAATGGCGCCTGCGCCTGTCGGATGGGTAATCGACAGCGACGGTTTTCGGGCACGCCGGTTGGGCGTGGCGTCGAACCTGGGCGTCGGGCAAGACGATGCAAAGCGTTTGGCGGGTCGATCAGTGTACACCCCGCATTCGTCATTACACGTGGGGTTTACGGCGGCAGATCCGATGTGCGGGACGGTGACTTCATGCTGCAGCGCGCCATGACAGGCGGTCGTCACACGGACGAAAACACGGGCGATACCCCGCTTATTCGAGCAACGCGCCGCGTCGCTCCGGGATAAGGAACACCGTCGCGAGAATGTCGAGCAGATAGATCGATGCAAGCAGCGCCAGCGCCGCGGCGAACGAGAATTGCGCCGCCAGTGCGCCAACCACGACGGGGCCGAAGCCGCCCACCGCGCGCCCGATATTGAAGAGCACGTTCTGGGCGGTGGCGCGCGCTTCGGTCGGATACAGCTCCGAGATCAGCGCACCGTAACCGCCGATCATGCCGTTCACGAACACGCCCATCACCGCGCCGCCGACCAGCAACGCAATCGGCGTCGTCAGATGCGCGTACACGAACACCATCACCACGGCGCCCGCCTGATAGAACAGGAACGCCGGCTTGCGGCCGAAGCGGTCCGCCGCCATGCCGAAGAGCCAGATGCCTGCGCCCATGCCGATCACCGTCGCCGCCGTCCACAAACCCGATTTCGTGAGCGAATAGCCGAACGTCTTCGAGAGGTAGCTGGGTAGCCAGATCATGAGCCCGTAGTAGCCGAAGTTCTGCACGGAACAGAGAATCGTGACGCCGATGCTGGCGCGCAGCGTGCGAGCGTCGGCAACCAGCAGCTTCAGCGGCAACCTTCGACGCGCCCCGCGTGTCGCGCGTTCGGCGTGAAGCGTGAACAGCGCCGGCTCCTCGACGCGCCTGCGCACGACAAACGATACGACCGCGGGCAGGAGGCCGACCGCGAACATGCCGCGCCAGCCAATCAACGGCAGCAGAAGCGGCGTGAGCAGCGCGGCGGCCAGCACGCCCAGTTGCCAGCCGAGGCCGACGTACGACGAGACACGCGCGCGCTGCGAAGCCGGCCACGCTTCGGCGACGAGCGTCATGCCGATGCCAAACTCGCCGCCGAGGCCGATGCCTGCGATCGTGCGATAAGCGAGCAGGTCGGCGTAGCCTTGCGCCAGCGCGCACAGGCCGGTGAACACCGCGAAGATGAGGATCGTCCACGTCAGCATGCGCACGCGGCCGAACCAGTCGCTGAGCACGCCGAAGACGATGCCGCCCACCACCGCGCCGATCAGCGTCCACGTGACGAGCGAGCCCGCCTGCGCCGACGACAGATGAAGATCGAGCGCGATCACCGGCAGCATGAAGCCGAGAATCAGCAGATCGAAGCCGTCCATCGCGTAGCCGAGCACCGATGCAACCAGCGCGCGGCCGGCATAGCCGCGGCGTTCGCGCGCACCGGGCGCGGGGGAAGCGGAGGGAGAGGGAGCGATGTTCATGGCGCCGATTGGAAAGCACTGGAAAGTCGCGTGAGTGTAAAGGCGCGACCAGGCGCTCACAACCTGGCCAAAAAGCCGACGCTCGGGGCCGTCGGGCGCCTCGCGGCCGGTGGTTGCGGCAAATCCGGCGTGCCGGGGGCTCCTCGGAATGGCCCCGATCGGGTAAAATAGCGGCCTACGCGCGTAGCAAACCGGCCGATCAACTGCCCGGTCGCGTGTTTTGCCTGCATTGGGCGCCGGGCTGTCCCTGACGCCTTGCCCACTGCGCTGCAAAACGCCGCGCTTGCTATGCCACCGGGCTCCGCGCCCGCCCTCCCCGCTGACACCCAAGGATCCGCCCATGACAGGCTTCGATCGCCAGACGATCTCCGACACGACCGCCAAGATGCTGCTCGAAGTGCAGGCCGTGCACTTCAACGCGGAAAAACCGTACATTTTCACGTCCGGCTGGGCGAGCCCGGTCTACATCGACTGCCGCAAGCTGATCTCGTACCCGCGCGTGCGCCGCGGCCTGATGGAAATGGCTGAAGCCACGATCCTGCGCGATGTCGGCTACGAGCAGATCGACGCCGTCGCCGGCGGCGAAACCGCCGGCATCCCGTTCGCGGCATGGCTGTCCGACCGCCTGATGGTGCCGATGCAGTACGTGCGCAAGAAGCCGAAGGGTTTTGGCCGTAACGCGCAGATCGAAGGCCTGCTGACCGAAGGTCAACGCGTACTGCTGGTCGAAGACCTGACCACCGACAGCCGCAGCAAGATCAACTTCATCAACGCGCTGCGCACGGCTGGCGCGCAGGTGAATCACTGCTTCGTGCTGTTCCACTACAACATCTTCAAGGAAAGCGTATCGGTGCTGAAAGACATCGATGTCGATCTGCACGCGCTTGCCACGTGGTGGGACGTGTTGCGCGTCGCCAAGCAGTCGGGCTACTTCGAAACGAAGACGCTCGATGAAGTCGAGAAATTCCTGCACGCGCCGGCCGAGTGGTCGGCAGCGCACGGCGGCGCGACAGCTTCGCCGCAGTAAGTGCTATTTCGCGTGGCCGGAGCGTCATCCGGCTGATGTAAAAAAACCGCCTGTCCGAAATGCCAGGCGGTTTTATGCGCAATAGATGCTGAGCCTGATCACACGCCGCGCTTCAGCCGCCCTCGCCCGGCGTGTAAGACGAGAGGTTCAACAAGCCGTTGCTCTGCGCATACTGAAACAGCTCCGAATCACGTTCGAGACCGAGCTTGCGCATCGCCGTATTTTTTTGCGTGCTGATGGTCTTGATGCTGCGGCTCAGTTGCTCGGAGATTTCCTTGATCGTCATACCGGACACGAAGAGGCGCACCACTTCGAGTTCGCGCCGCGACAGGATCACTTCGCTCGTCTTGCCGCCCGCATTCATGCGCAATGTATCAAGCGACGCGCGCACGGAAGGGCTCATGTATTCCATCTTGCGGCTCACATGCTGCACGGCGAGCCCGATGTGGCTCAGATCGTCGGATTTGTTGACGACCGATTCGACACCGAGATCGCTCAGACGCTTGAGCAGCGCGGCATTCTCGAGCATCGTCAGCACCACGATGCCGAGCTTCGGAAAATTGCGACGCAGGTAGCTGATCAGCGGCAGGCCGTCGCCGTACTGGCCGCCCGGCATCGCGAGATCGGTCACCAGCACGTCGCAGGGAATGGTCTGGAGAATGTGGATGAGTTCGGTGGACTGCTTTGCTCGTGCCACGACCTCGATGCCGGCGAACTTCAGCAACGCGTTCTCGGCACCGAACAGAATGACCGGATGGTCGTCGGCCACCACGACCCTGATGTTCTCCTGCATGCACGCCCTCGACGAAAGCTAAACGACGGTCTGCCTGTCATTTAACGTATTCTGGATTTGTTAGTCTTGCTTGCGGTTCTGGCCACATCACAATTCATCCGAATATAGCCGATTTCCTTGAGGGCCGACCCGCCCGGGAAAGCGAATCGCCGCAAACCCACACCTCGATGAACCGGAATCGACGCGCCGGCGCAAAATAGGGACAATAATCCTCGTGACGGTGTCTGCGTCACGACCCTGACAGCAACCATCTTGCATGGGTCCGGAGTAACGCGCTAAAGCGCGACCTCCGGTCGACAGGAGAACCGGTACATGCGTTCGCGTTGCCTCGTGGTATCGCCTGCTTCGCTCCGTTTTCATCTGCCTTCCCTCGCGCTGGCGATATCCAGCCTGGCGCTCGTCGCCGCTCAGGGTCCGCGCGCGCTCGCGCAGGGGACGTTCGGACTCTCCAGCACAAGTTTTCACGCCGGCGGCCCTGTCGACGTCGCGCAGGTCTTCGACCAGGACGACTGCAAGGGCGGCAACCGTTCGCCGCAACTGTCATGGCACGACGCGCCGGCCGGCACGCGCAGCTTCGCGGTCAGCATCGTCGATCCCGACGCGCCCGGGCGCGGCTGGTGGCACTGGGCGGTGGCAGGCATTCCACCGGGCGTCGACGGGCTGCCGGAAAACGCGAGCGCGTCCGGGTATCTCCAGAAACTCGGCGCCGTCGAGGCGCGCAACGACTTCGATACCGATGGCTACGGCGGCCCGTGTCCGCCCGCCGGCAAGCCGCATCATTACGTGGTCACGGTGTACGCGCTCAATACGGCAAATCTGCGCGTGGCGCAGGGGCGGCCCGCGCTGATGTTCGAGCACGAGATCGGCACCGCGACGCTCGGCTCGGCTCGAATGGTCGTGACGTACGGCCGCTGACGCGCAGCGGGCGGACCGCCGGCGCAGCACGTCGCGCGCAGACATGATGCAATGCGATAACTGGCACCCGCGCCGCCGGGTGCCCACGCTTCGCTCAACCTGCTCCGGAGATCGCTCATGTCGAAAATCGTCATCGTGTATCACAGCGGCTACGGCCATACGAAGAAGGTCGCCGAAGCCGTCCTCGCCGGCACGCTGGACGCTGGTGCGGACGCCAAACTGATCGCCGTGGGCGATCTCGATGAAGCGGCCTGGGCTGAACTCGACGCCGCCGACGGCATCATCTTCGGCGCGCCCACCTACATGGGCGGCGCGTCCGCCGACTTCAAGAAATTCGCCGACGCCAGCTCGAAGCCATGGATCACGCAAAGCTGGAAGGACAAGATTGCCGCCGGCTTCACGAACTCCGCATCGATGAACGGCGACAAGTTCTCGACGATCCAGTACTTCATTTCGCTCGCGATGCAGCACGGCATGATCTGGACAGGCATGGGTATCCTGCCGTCGAACACGAAGGCGGCGACGCGCAACGACCTGAACTACGTCGGCGGTTATGCGGGGCTGCTGACGCAGTCGCCAGCGGACGCGTCACCCGAAGAAGCCCCGCCGCAAGGCGATCTCGACACGGCAAAGGCGTTCGGCGCACGCGTGGCGGCCGTCACGGCGCGCTGGAGCGCGAGCCGCCCGGGCTAGTCTTACGGGGACGACGCCGTGAGATCGTCCAGCGGCATAACACCTGCAATTCGCCACATCCTGCCGTCAATTCCCCCGCGATCCGCCTGCAACGCCTTGCATCTGACGTTGAACATCGTCATTTCAACGTCATTTTCGTGGCGCACCGTCTTTTTTCGCCGACGCTTTCGCACGCGCGCCGCCATACGGTCTTAAAATGGCGTTCCGGCGCCGCATGGCGTCCACGCATTCCAGCACCCGCAAGCCAGTGAGATCGAGATGAGCACAAAAGTTTTTGTCGACGGACAGGAAGGCACCACCGGCCTGAAGATTTTTGAATACCTGTCGCAGCGCGACGATGTCGAAATCCTGCGTATCGAGGAAGCAAAGCGCAAGGATCTCGACGAGCGCCGTCGTCTCATCAACGCTTCGGACGTGACGTTCCTGTGCCTGCCGGACGTGGCCTCGCGCGAATCGGCTTCGCTCGTCGAAAACGACCGCACCGTGCTGATCGACGCAAGCACCGCGTTTCGCACCAGCGCCGACTGGGCCTACGGCCTGCCGGAACTGGCCCGCGCGCAACGCGAGCGCCTGCGTACGGCAAAGCGCATCGCCGTGCCGGGCTGTCACGCATCCGCGTTCGTGCTGGCCATGCGTCCGCTCGTCGAAGGCGGGCTCGTCACACCGGACTTCGCGGCGCACAGTTACTCGATCACCGGCTACAGCGGCGGTGGCAAGAAAATGATCGCGGATTACGAAGCCGCCGGCGACGCGAAACTCACGAGCCCGCGCCCGTATGCGCTCGGTCTCACGCACAAGCATCTGCCGGAAATGGCGGCGCACACGGGGCTGAAGTCGGCGCCGGTATTCACGCCGATCGTCGGCAACTTCTACAAGGGTCTGGCGGTGACGACGTACTTCTCGCCGTCGCAACTCGCGCGCAAGGCCACGCCGCAGGACGTGCAGGCGCTCTTCGCCGAATACTATGCAGGTGAAGCGTTCGTGCACGTCGCGCCCTTCAACGCCGACGACAACCTGGACAGCGGTTTCTTCGACGTGCAGGCAAACAACGACACCAACCGCGTCGATCTGTTCGTGTTCGGCAGCGAAGAGCGTTTCGTCACCGTGGCACGCCTCGACAACCTCGGCAAAGGTGCTTCAGGCGCGGCGATCCAGTGCATGAACCTGGCAATTGGCGCTGGCGAGGAAACTGGCCTTAAACGCTGATCCCTCGCGTCGTGGGCAGAACTGCTCGCGAGACTTATACAGGCAAAAAAAAGGTTCATCGCGGATTACCGGGGAAGGCTGCGCGGATCTTGAGGAAGAAATACTCCTCATCCCGGTAGCCGTAAGCCCGGCGCTTGATGACTTTGATCGTGTTGTTGATACCCTCGACGATGCTGGTGTTGAGCGGATGCCGGCAGCGCGCCAGGATGCCATGCCAGTAGTTCTGCAACCGCTCAGCGAACAGTTTCAGGGCAGCAATCCCGCTTTGCTGAGCCTGTCGGCACCATTGTTCCCAGGCCTTCTGCGCCCAGGCCGGTTTCCGGTAGAACCACAACTGTTTGAGTTCGTCGCGTAACAGGTAGACGCACAGCAACGACTGGTTGGCCTCCAGCAGTTCGTCCAGATGGATCGACTGCTCGGGGCGTAGGTTCTGCCGGTTACGCAGTAGCAGCCAGCGGCTTGATTTCAATACCTTTCGAGCAGGCCGGTCATGCCGCAGTTGATTGGCCTGATCAACCCGGACCCGATCAATTACCTCGCGCCCATACTTGGCCACGACGTGGAACAGGTCATACACGATCTCGGCTTGCGGGCAGTGCGCCTGGATTTCCAGTTCGTAGGCCGTTGTCATGTCAATCGCCACGGCCTGGATGCCTTCGGCTACGTCGGCAGGAAGCTGTTCAAAGAAGGCTCGGGCTGTCTCGCGCGAGCGGCCTGCGCCAATCCACGGCACCTGGCGGCTGAGCGGCTCGACCACAACCGTTGCGTAACGATGGCCTTTGTGGAGCGCAAACTCATCCATGGCCAGATAGCGCACCCGGGTCCAGTCCGGATCGGCAACCCGCGCCTGCAAACCTGCCTTGTCGATCGATTTGACCGTATGCCAGTTCAAGCCGTAGAACGCCGCCACCGCCTGCACACTGGCTGACTGCAGCAGCTTCTCGCAGGCCTTTGCAAACCGTTCCGTCACTCGTTGATAGCGGCCCAGCCAGTCCAGCCGTTCCAGCCGGGGACCGCCGCAGTGTGCGCACCAGACCCGTCGGCGCGGCACATGTAGTACGACCCGGTACTCGAACAGCGGCAGATCCCGTACTCGACGCTCTGTCGTCTCGTGAACCTGCTGGCAGCGTCTGCCGCACTGCTCGCAGACCATCACCTTGCTGACCGGCTTCAGATACAGCGACAGCGTTTGACTCCCATCTTGCGGCCATTCCACTCGTTCAAGCCGGTAGCCCGTCCAGCACCCCAGCGCCTGCAGCGCTTTGCGATCTAGCACCTCGCCCTCCAACGCCCGTTCCTATTGGCGTCAGATTACCAGGTGCGCCCAAACGCTCCACGGTTTTACGCGATGAACCAAAAAAAAGCCCGCCAACTGGGGCGGGCTGAATCCATATCAGAGGAGACATGGAGGAGACAGGAGTAACTATAGCAAACCGTTTGGTGCAACGCAACATACGCGCTAGAGGAATCACTCAAGGTTGCGTACCGGCAACACGAAACGCGCCGCTCAGGCGTCGATCATCGAGAGAATGAAGCGAAGCTGGTCCACGCCGACAGGCTTCACCAGATGCACGTCGTAGCCTGCTGCGATCAGCGCGTCCCCGTCCGACGAGCGGCCCCAGCCGGTGAGCGCTATGAGCAACATGGTGTGGCCAGGATTGCGGGCGCGCAGCACGGCGGTCACGCCGTGCCGGTCCATGCCGGGCATTGCATGGTCGACGATCACCACATTGGGCTGGAAATCCCGCGCTGCCTGCAACAGTTCGTCGCGGGAGCGGGTCGACGCCGTCTCGTAGCCCATGCCCTCAAGCAGATTGGCAAGACAGGTCAGGGCGTCGTCATCGTGATCGGCAAGCAGGATACGGCCACACATGGCTGTCTCCAGACGGAATCTGTTTTATCGACGTATAGCGGTATCGCGGGTACCACGGCGTGTGCGGACTGCAAGCAGTGACGAGGGTCGTACGCACGCCTCGTGCCCACTATGTGGTACGCGAAAACGAGATTCCCACAGTAACAGCAAGGTCTATGTGCTTTGATCCGCATAACCTTGCGTAAATTTCATTTTTTTGCGGATCGGCGGATTTATTGCGCGCCGCACAAAAAGTCACCTCCCGCGGGCGGGCGGGCGCACCAGTAGTCCTCCGGAATGCGCAGGCGTTAAAAAAGCCGGGGATCCCCCGGCGTTTTTCGACAGGTTGCAACCATTCGGCTCCCGCTCAGTGCCGCACCAGCGCCATCATCGCGCCGAAGCCGACAAACACGCCGCCCGTCAACCGGTTAAACGCCCGTGCGACGTTGCGGCTCTTCAACTTCGCGCCGATGCGCGTGCCGAAACCCGCGTAGACGAGATACCAGCTCACCTCGATTACCGCAAAGGTCGCAACGAGCACGCCAAACTGAGGCAGCGTCGGACGGCTCGCGTCGATGAACTGCGGCAGCAGCGCGGCTGCAAACAGGATCGCCTTCGGATTGCTGCTCGCGACAAGGAAGCCATTGCGAAACATCGACCACGCGGAGCGCGGCCGGTCCGCCCTGCCATCGGGCGCATCGCCGTCGACATTCGCGGCTGCGGTTTCGTCGACGGGCGCGCGCCACGCCTTGATACCGAGCCAGACGAGATACGTCGCGCCGATCAGCCTCAACGCGTTGAACATTGCCGGCCACGCTTCGAGAAACACGCCGAGGCCGGCTGCGGACACAGACAGCATCAGCACCAGCGCCGACAGGCAACCTGCCATCGTGGCGCCCGAACGACGCAGTCCGTGCCGCGCGCCATGCGTCATGACGAGAAGCATGTTCGGACCGGGAATGGCCGAAATGACAAAAACGGTGGCGGCAAACAGCCACCAGGTGTGCAGACTCATAACCGACGCCGGGGTAAAAAACTGAAAGGATCGCCATTATGCCCGTGCGTGCGCACCGCGGCGCAACCGCGGCTCGACGTTAGCCATCCGGACAGGCCCAGCGCAACGCCGGCCGAAAGCGGATCTCATCGCCCGGCGCGGCGCGCCGAGACCTGACCCAGCACCGCGAAATCCATTTCGCCTTCGCCATGCGCGACCGCGTCGAGCAGGCTGTCGCGCACGACGCTCGCGATCGGCAGCGCCGTGGAAATTGTGTCGGCGGCTGCCAGCGCAAGCCGCACGTCCTTCAATCCGAGACGCGCCTTGAAGAGCGCCGGCTCATAGCGCTGCTCGGCGATCATCTTTCCGTAGCCCTGATAGACCGGGCCCGGGAACACGCTGTTCGTGATCACGTCGAGGAAATCCTGCATCGCGACGCCGTGGCCGGTGAGGAGCGTCGACGCTTCGCCGAGTGTTTCCACGGCCGAGGCCAGCATGAAATTCACCGCCAGCTTCATCACGTTTGCCTGCTGCGGCAGCGAACCGATGCGCCACGTCTTCTGGCCGATCGCATCGAACACCGGCTGCACGAGATCGATCGCTTCGGCGGGACCGGCGGCGACGATCGTCAGCTTGCCCGCCGCGGCGACGTCCGGCCGGCCAAGCACGGGCGCCGCGACGTAGTTCAGGCCGCGCTGCGCATGCGCGTGCGCAAGCAATTCGGCGAGCGCGACGGAAATCGTCGACATATTGACGTGGATCAGGCCGCGCGGCGCGTCTTCCAGCAACTGGCTGTCGATGACGTCACGCAGGGCGGCGTCATCGGCGAGCATGGAGAATACCGCGTCGCCCGCAAAGGCTTCTGCCGGCGTGGCGACGATCTGGGCGCCTGCGGCGGCCAGCGTCTGCGCGCGTTCCGGCGAGCGGTTCCACACGCGCACGGTATGCCCGGCTTTCAGAATATTGACAACCATCACGGCACCCATCTCGCCGAGACCGATAAATCCGATGTCCATTCTGGACCTCCTCCTTCGAACGAAACGGAAGTAGACCACACCCGCGTGACACATGCATCCGCGCGTGACCGGCGACGCAGTGCCATACTGGCGAAATGGTCACGGCGACATTCCGGTTTTATGAGGAGCTGAACGACTTCATCGCCCGTCCGTTGCGGCGGCGTTCGTTCAGTTGCGCGTGCGCGCGCGGCGCCACCGCGAAGCACATGATCGAGGCGATCGGCGTGCCGCACACCGAAGTCGAACTGATTCTGGTGAACGGCGAATCGGTGGGTTTCCAGCATCCGCTCGCCGATGGCGATCGCGTCGCCGTCTATCCAAAGTTCGAAGCGTTCGACATCCAGCCACTCCTGCGTGTGCGCGAACGGCCGCTGCGAACGATGCGTTTTGTCGCCGATGCGCATCTGGGCGGTCTCGCGCAACTGTTGCGTCTGGCAGGCTTCGACACGCTGTACGACAACCACTATCCCGACGAAGACATCGAAGCCATCGCTGCGAGCGATCACCGCATCGTACTCACGCGCGACCGGGAATTGCTGAAGCGCCGCACCATCACGCACGGTTGTTATGTGCGCGCGCTAAAGCCGAAAATCCAGCTTCGCGAGATTTTCGACCGGCTCGATCTCGCAGGCAGCGCGCAGCCGTTTCGCCTTTGCCTTGCCTGCAACGCGCCGCTGCGGCGCATCGCGAAAGAGGACGTGGCAGAACGTGCTCCACCGGGCGTACTGGAGCGGCATATGCACTTCGTCACCTGCGACGTGTGTCAGCGCGTGTTCTGGGAAGGCACTCACTGGCAGCGCATGCGCGCGCTGATGGACAGCCTCGCGGCCGAGCGCGACGACACGGCCGGCATGTCGCCCGCCGGTGCGGAGAACCCGACGTAGCCCGCGATAAAACGGTCGCCTTCAGGCCGGTGCCGATGGCACCTCGCGCGCGGTGCGTACAATGCGGGATTATTCACCTTCACTTATTCCGCAGGGGCATCTGGCATGGCAATGAAAAAATTCGACCTTGAGAAGAACAAGGCGCTCAAGCTGGCCAACGATCTGAAGCGGTCGACGGCTGGGCGCTTTGGCGGTACCGCGACGCAGGCGGCGCCCGATCGTCGCGCGCAACGCAAGCTCGATCAGGAGCTGGGGCTGGTGCCGTTCGCGTGCAAGCTGAACGCCGATCTCGTCGCGCAACTGAAGGAACGCGCGGCGGCGCACCCCGAAGGCATGACCGGCGTCCTGACCGAAGTGCTGCAACGCGGCCTCGCCAGCGACGCGAAATAAGCCTCCCGGCGGGCATCACCGCCAGCGCGCTTCAGTCACGGCAAACGCCGCAACCGGCGCCAACGCACAAAAAAAAGCCAGGGCAAAACCCTGGCTTTTTTTCGCTGGCGGAACGGGTCGCGAGACCCGGACTGCGCGAACGGGAAAACCTTACTGCGGTGCGCCCTTGTCGTTCGTGCCGGCAGCCGATGCGGCTTCCGAAACGTGAGCCTTCTTGCCGTGCGTCTTCAGTTGCTTGTGCTTCGGCTTGGCTGCGCTGGCAGCGGCCGGTGCGGACGCATCCTGAGCAAAAGCCTGGAACGACACGAGTGCGAACGAAGCTGCGACGAGCGAGGCGATGATCTTCTTCATAATGTTTTTTTCCCCAAACCTGGACGACTTGATCAATGTGAATGAATAAGTACGACATGGTGAAGCGTCACCCGGTAACGGCGTCGCCAGGCGGCTCCCCGCGGGGAGTATCACTTAGCGTAGGCAGTTTGTCATCTCATAAAAGCGACTATGTATTTTCCGGGAGACACGTTTCTTTCTTCCAGACTTCACGTGTTTTTACGCGGTTCTAACGGTGTTTTTTCGATCGCCAGACAGGCCGCATTTGTCCGGATGAACCCCGCGTCATCCAGCCAGTTTCGGACCGTTCTGCACGGACGCGTATCATGTGCGCTCCGAAATCCGCACGCACTTCTGTTGTGAACGCAAACAGTCGCAAACATCTTCGCGCGAACCTGCTGATGCTGGTCGCCGCCCTGATCTGGGGTTCAGCCTTTGTCGCACAGCGGCTCAGTCTCGACGCGATCGGCCCCTTCCTCTTCACGGGCCTGCGCTTTCTGCTGGGCGCGGCCGTCGTGTTCGGCCTGTTGATGTACCTGCGGCACGTGCGTCCGGGCGGCGCGCCGGTCACCACAACACAGGCGGTTTCGCGTGAACTGCTGGCATCAGGTGCATTGCTCGGACTGCTGCTTGCAGTTGCGATTTCGATGCAGCAGATTGGACTGCAGTATACGAAGGTCGCAAACGCTGGATTTATCAGCTCGCTCTATGTCGTCATCGTGCCGCTGATGGGCGTGTTCGCGCGTCACGAGACGGCACTCGGCACGTGGCTGGGCGCGCTCCTCGCCGCCATCGGCATGTATTTTCTGAGCGTCAGCGAGCACTTTACGATTCTCTATGGCGACGGGTACCAGCTCGCCGGCGCGTTCGTGATCGCGGCGCAGGTAATGCTCGTCGGACGGTTCGCGCGCCGCCACGATCCGCTCATGCTCGCGCTCGTGCAGTTCGTCACGTGCGGCATCGTATGTCTCGCAGTCGGTCTCGCCTTCGAACCACTCACGCTCGCCGATCTCGTACGCGCCGCACCGACAATTCTTTACGGTGGCGGCCTTTCGGTCGGCGTCGCGTACACCATTCAGGTGGTCGCGCAGAAAGACGCCGCCCCCGCGCACGCCGCCGTGATCTTCAGCATGGAAGGCGTGTTCGCCGCGTTCGCGGGCTGGCTGGTGCTCGGTGAAACGTTGCCCGGACGCGCGCTCTTCGGCTGCGTGCTGATGCTCGCGGGGCTGATCGTGTGTCAGGTGATGCCGGCGTGGGAAAACCGGCGGCAGGCTGCAGGGTCGTCGATCGGACAGGGTTGAAGGAGACGGTACGGGTGCTGGCTGCAGCACATCGCCTGGCGCGCCTTCTGCGCGGCAATGCGCTCTCAGTTTGACGATGCGCCTTTCGGCACCAGCGTTTTGACCTGCACCGCCGGTAACTGGAAGCCGCCTGGATCAAGCCGCGTCACGGTGCCTTGCACACTCACCTGCTGGTTCTGCAATACGGAGGCCTGCGCCTTCGGTACACCCTGTAGTTCCCACACGCCGCGTGCGTCGTAGACGACCGGATACACGAACGGCTCGTTACCGCGCAACACGAGCTTGCCCGAGAGTTCGACCGGAGCGCCCACGCTCACAGCACCCGCGCCACTCGCACACGCCACGCTCATCATGAGCGGCAACGCGAGCGCAACGAGCCGCGAGCACGCGGGGGGAATCGCATAACGGATTTTCACGCTGGACATCACCGGCACCTCGAATCGCCACAGAACCGCAGCTGGAAAAAAGAAAGGCTGCTTCCGGGGAAGCAGCCTGATTCAAGCACACTTGCCCGACGTCAGTCGATGATCACCGACAACGTCGTGCCTGGCGGCACGCGTACGGTTTCCGTGTAGGTGCCCGTCATTGCGGGACGCACGATAGGGAAGCTGCCGAGGCTCATCAGCACAGCTGGCAACGCGGCGGGCAGCGCGCGCGGATAGAGCGCCGAGGTCGGGTCGATCGCCGGCAGCGTGAAGCCGCCTTCCGAGCGCGATGGAAATGCATACTGCGAAACGCTCGTCGTCGCGGGGATCAAACCTTCCGCGGCCGCCGAGAAATGACGCAGTTCCTGCTGCACGCTCGACCCCGGACGAATCTGGTTGATCACGTCGTTCAGGATCGCGAGCGAGTCGGTCTGGCCTTTGTTTGTCAACAGCGCCTTGTAGAACGCGAGACCCAGCTGACGGTTCAGGAAGCCGCCGAACGACCCCGAAACCGAATAGCTTTCGCAGTCGGTGGCGAACGGCGTCCAGTTGGTCAGCCCGCAGTTGTAGCTGCCATGACCGTTGTACGTCATGTAATCGTAAAAGCGCACGTTACGGATCGCGTTGAATGCGTGCGTCGGATCGATGTTGAAGCTCGTCCAGTCCTCCATCATCATCGCCGTCATTTCTTCGAGCCACGGCTCGAACGCGTACTGCGAACCCATCAATACCGAGCGTCGGTAGAAATTCTGCATGTGCGTGCTTTCGTGCGCCATCGTCGTCAACATCTGCTGAAGTCCGTTGGCGCCACCCAGGTACAGCGTTTCCGAATCCAGATACAGCGAGATCGATTCGTTGCTGTAGGCGCTCTGGCCTGTGCCTTTCCTGAAGTTGTTCAACCCCCAGAAGTAGCCGATCGAACCGAACGCCTGACCGTCATGATTGAAGTTGAGCACGACGAGATCGATCGGCTGGCTGGTGCCGTCGATCAGCGCGCTCTGCGAGTTCGGTCCGTACAGCTTGCCGCCGACGCCTGTCACCATGTCGTAGATGCCGCCCTGTTGCGCGTAACGGGTGAGGAGCGTGTGGACCAGCGCAGAGGTCATCTGTGTCGCGCCAATTTCGGAGTTCTCGACCCACAGGTTGATGAGCGTGCCGTCCTGTGTCGTCGCCTGTTCTTCCAGCGTCGTGTGGCGCAGCGTGAGGTCGGAATAGTAGAAGTCGCGTTGCGAGTAGAGGCTGTACGACGCAGACGGGCCCGGCGGCACGGCGACCTGCGAGCGCATGACTGCCTGCGACCTTGCCGCGCTGGCAAGATCGGCCCAACCCTTGTAGTTGAACTGGCGGATTGCGGCGGCGGTCGGGTCTTCGCCCTGCGCAGCGGATGTACTGGTCGCGCCCACCATCGAATGTGCGACGGAGACGCTCTGCGTGAGCGCAATACCCGGCATCGTCTGGTTCGACGCGCTTTCGTTCGAGAACACAAGTGTCACGTTCTGACCGCGCAGGCCGCTGATCGACAACGGCACATTGGTGGGTGACGTACCGATGTTGTCGACCTGCCAGATACCGGTGCCGCTGCCTGCATACGTCGACGCATCGACGGCCGCGCAGTTCGTACAGGCCGCCAGAAGCGACTGGACGGATCCGCTCGGGCCCACGACCGGCGCGCCGCTCTTCGTTGCCGGCGAAGTGTCGCCGCCACCACCGCCGCCACAGGCGGCAAGGCTCGCGAACAATACGAGGGCGAGGGTGTGCCCCGTCAGCAATTTCAGGCGCGATGCGCGCATACGCTATTTCTCCTTCTCTGCAACGGCCAGTCTTTGCAGGACCTTGTTTCACCGTCAGAACGCAAAATAAAAACGGCCGCCTGAATCGAACGGCCGGTGAGCACACCCGTTTCGTTACCGTGCCGATTAACGGCACATTGGCATCTGAAGGTTTGATCGGGATATCGGCAAAACCGGGTTTCAACTTTAGAAATCAGAGTGCCGCCAGCAAAGCGCGAGCGCGCATTTGAGCCCTTGAACCAAGGCATTTTCGGCGCAAGACGATGCGCAACGACGCGTCCGTTGCAACCAGCAAGGACCGCCGTGAGTTAATCGCGAATCATCTGATGAAATGACCAGGCGCGCTCGATTTTCGAGGCTGGAGAAACCACAGGCCGCATTCTATTTCATTTATGCGAATACGATATTTAACCGGCGACGGTACGCCCGGTTCAGTCTCAACGAGAAGCCGGTCCGCGCACCGACCGGAATCAATCTGCCAGGCGCGCGCGCAAAAGACCGTTATGCTGCGGGTTATTCCTGCACTCGCCCGAACCAAGGGAGAACACCCACATGACATCATCCAGTGACACGCCCAGCATGGCGCTCTTTTGCGACTTCGAGAACGTCGCGCTTGGCGTGCGCGACGCAAAGTTCGAGAAGTTCGACATCAAGCTTGTGCTCGAACGTCTGCTGCTAAAGGGCAGCATCGTCGTCAAGAAAGCGTATTGCGACTGGGAGCGGTACAAGGGTTTCAAGGCCGCCATGCACGAAGCGAACTTCGAACTGATCGAGATTCCGCACGTGCGCCAGTCAGGCAAGAACTCGGCTGACATCCGGCTCGTCGTCGATGCGCTCGACCTCTGCTATACGAAATCGCACGTCAATACGTTCGTGATCATCAGCGGCGACTCGGACTTCTCGCCGCTGGTTTCGAAACTGCGCGAAAACGCGAAGCAGGTCATCGGCGTCGGCGTGAAGCAGTCGACTTCCGATCTGCTGATCGCGAATTGCGACGAATTCATTTTCTACGACGACCTCGCCCGCGAAAGCCAGCGCGCCGCCGCGAAGCGCGTGAAGGAAACGCAGCCGGCGCCGAAACGCTCGCCCGATGAAGAGAAGCGCCGCCGCGACGATCTCGAATCGCGTCGCAGCGAAGCGATTGAGATCGCCGTGCAGACGTTCGATGCGCTCGTGACCGAGCGCGGCGATAGCGGCAAGGTATGGGCATCGGCGTTGAAGGACGCGATCAAGCGTCGCAAGCCGGATTTCAGCGAGTCGTACTACGGGTTTCGTGCGTTCGGCAATCTGCTCGAAGAAGCGCAGACGCGTGGTCTGTTCGAAGTCGGCCGCGACGAAAAATCAGGCACGTTCGTGTTTCGCGGCGGCAATGGTGGCACGGTGCGCAGCGAGCCTGCGCAGCAGCAGTCGCAGCAGCGTGAAAGCAGATCGAAACGGGGTGTGCGCAGGAAGGGCGCGCAGGAACCCGCGGTGGCCGCGACCACCGGCCTGGAGTTGCCCGTCGCGCAGGATCTGTTCACCACGCCGGACATGCACGAAGTCCACGAACCGTCAGATGCGCCGTACGTGCCGGCAGTGACTGAATTCGCGGCGGATGAAGAAGCGCCGGCAGAGCCAGCCACCGCGCGACGCAAGGGGCGCGGAAGCCGGAAGACGGCATCGAAGAAAGCCAAAGCGGTCGATGTCGCGGAAACGTCCGCCTCCAGCGACAACACAGCGGATCAGCCATCGCCTGCGCCGGAAGCGCAGATTGCCCAGGCCGCACAGGGTGAAGAACGCGCGCTGAAAGCAAAGAAAACCGCTCGCAAAACTGCACCGCGGGCACGTCGTCCGCGCAAGGCGGCTGCGGCGACTGAATAGCGGCAAAGCAGGCCTGGTAGAAGCGCGCCGGATCGACCGGCGCGTCCCGCAGCCTCTGGCCGCTTCAGCGCATCAAGGCGTCAGCGACTGCAGGAGCGGCGCGAGGCTGTCGCTTGCCGGCGCAGGCGCGGCTGCTTCACCGGTTGTCTGCGCGGCCGTCTGCGTCACGGCCTGCGCGGCTGCCCGCGCGGCCACATCAACTGCGGCGTCTGGCGCAATTTCGCGGGTGACAACCGTGTCCGGCACTACCGGCGACGTGCGCACGACCGTCTGCAGATAATGATCGACGAGCGCGAAGAAGCGGTCGTAGAACTTGCCCGACGGGATCGTCTCACTCGAAATCTTCACCATCGCGTCGCTGTTCGAGCGAATCGGCAGCGACAGCGAACCGAGCACGCTCAGGCCCACACTGGCCGACGTATCGCTCTTCTTCAGCGCGAAACCATTCTGCACCGCGTTCACATACGCGATGCTCGTGTCGCTCGCCGATTCACCCGGCGTGCAGACGACGTGAAATTCCACCACGACGTGCGAATCGCCGCTCGGCTGGAAATTCTTGGTGCCGTCAATCGTGTCGCTGCGCGTCATGGTCGTCATGTAACCCTGACTGAGCAACGCGCGACGGGCCGCTTCACAGGTATCCGTGGTGCTCGCGTTGAAGTTGCGCGCGTACGGGCTTACGCCTGTATCGAACAGTTCCTGCTGGAATTTGGGCTGCGGCGTGGTCGAGCAGCCGGCAAGCGAAGCGAGCGCGACGAGCACAAGCGTGGTGAAGGTGGTTCGGGCAAGGACTTGAGGCATGGTCGAAAGAAACCGGAGCGACGCGACGTCGAATGGCATGCATTGTAGAGCGCCTGTCACGCGGGAAGGAAAACATACGGAAACCGTTCGTTACAAAGCGCGGCGCCACCGCGGAGAAGCGCGACCTGCGCCGCTTGCCGGGCTTTTTGGGACACGTAGCCGGCATGGGCGGGTAATAATAGTGCCAGCAACATCTGCCCTTACCATTCCGGCCTGCCGGAATTTCACCGTGTGGAGGTTTCGTGAACAAGAAGATGACGATCAAGCGAAGTGTTGCCTGTTTCCTTGCCGCAATGTGCGCGTCGGCGCTGGTGCCCGCACAGGCCGCTCCGGCCGCGTTGAAGATGGCCACACCAATCCCACCTGAAATCACGACGCCCGACACCGTCGACACACGCATCGGTCAGCTCAAATTCTTCGACGGTATTCCGACGCCCGAAACGGCGCAGAAAGTGTACGACAATCTCGACTTCTCGCGCGGCGTCGAAGTGTTCCTGAACGGTGTGCCGGGCGCATCGCTCGTCGCGATCCGCACGGCCCTGCGCGAAGCGGGCGCAACCGGCAGCACCATCGGCATTTTCGAATCGCTGATGGATTCGAAGTCGCTCTTCCTGACTGCGAATACCGAAACGGTCTACTTCTGGAACTGGATGGATCTGAAGAACGGGCCAGTGGTCGTCGAAACGCCGCCAAACATCCTCGGCGTCGTCGACGACTTCTGGTTCCGCTACGTCACCGACCTCGGCAACGCCGGCCCGGACAAGGGCAAAGGCGGCAAGTACCTGTTCGTGCCGCCGGGCTATACCGGCGCGCTGCCAAAGAGCGGCTACATCATCGTGAAGTCGCCGACGTTCGGCAACCTGCTGTTCGGCCGCGCGTTCATGAAGAACGGCGACCCGAAACCCGGTGTCGCGAGCCTCAAGGCGCACCTGCGTGTGTATCCGCTTGCGCAGGCAGGCTCGCCGCCCGCGACCACATTCGTCGACATGTCCGGCAAGGTCATGAACACGGTGCACGCGAACACGATCAAGTTCTACGAAGAGTTGAACGAGATCGTGCAGGAAGAGCCCGCCGGTGCCTACGGTCCTGACATGACAGGGCTTTTCGCGTCGATCGGCATGGTGAAAGGCAAACCGTTCGCACCCGATGAACGCATGACGAAGATCCTCACGGATGCCGTCGCGGTCGGTAACGCAACCGCACGCGCGATCGATTTCGCGAACCGCGACAAGGCCGCGCTGATCTATCCGGATCGTCACTGGACCACGCCGTTCATCGGCGGCAGCTATCAGTGGCTGAACGACGGCGCACGCAATTTCGACGCACGCACGATGTTCTTCTACGCCGCGACCGTCGATACGCCTGCGATGGCGATCGCGATGCCGGGCATCGGCTCACAGTACGCCGCGGCAAATTACGACGCGTCAGGCAAACCGTTCGACGGCGCGAAAAACTACACATTGCACGTTCCGCCCAACGTGCCGGTGAAGGACTTCTGGTCGGTCGTACTGTACGACCCGCAGACGCGCTCGATGCTGCAGACCGACCAGCAGTTCCCAAGCCTCTCCAGCGAAAAGGGTCTCCTGAAAAACGCGGACGGCTCCGTCGATCTGTTTTTCGGACCGAAAGCGCCGGCGGGCAAGGAAAGCAACTGGATTCAAACCATTCCGGGCAAGAGCTGGTTCACGATTTTCCGGCTGTACGGCCCGCTCGCGCCGTGGTTCGACAAGGGCTGGAAACTCGAAGACATCCGGCAGGCGTCTTGACGATGCCGCGTCAGACGGTCCGCTGACGCGGCCGTCGTGGTCATCCGCCGCGCGCGGATGACCGCGCGGCAAATCAGCCAGCGCTTGCGCGCAGTGGCATAATTCGCCGACATTCACGCGCGATTCCGGTCAACCATGCTGCATCGTCGTCTGCGGAAGATCGGCAGTATCCTCGGATTGCTCGCAATCCTGATGGCGACGCTTGCGCCGACTGTTTCGCAGGCGCTTCAGCGCAACGGCCGCGTGGACGCGCTGCTCTCCGTCTACTGTTCCGCCGACGGCACGACCGACGCAACCGCCGCCCCCACGCCGCGTTCTCCCGGATCACCTGCTTCCCACCCGACCACGCTGTCGCATCTGCAGGCGTGCGGCTACTGCAATCTCTTCGCGCATGCGCCCGCGCTGCCCAGCGCCGAGGTCGCTTTCGCCGGCACCGTCTGGGTGTTCCAGCATCGAAGCGTCACGCGTTTCGAAAGCTTGCGCCGCATTGCGCCGCTCACTTCGGCGCAGCCGCGCGCCCCACCGTTTTCATCCTGATTCGAGCAAGCGACTGGCGATGCATCGATTGCATCGCTGCGTCACCGCGCGTTCGCATGGAACGCAGCGACGGCGCTGCCACGAACCGCCATCGAGGATGAACTCATGCACATTCCTGTATCACGCACCGCCCGGCGGGCGCGCGTGCCTTCAGCCGTACCTGTCGCGCTTGCCTGCGCGCTACTTTGCCCCGCGGCGGCCAGCGCGCACGCCATCGCCGGCGACCGCGTGTTTCCTGCGACCATGGCCGTCGACGATCCGGGCGTCGGCGACGAAGTCGACTTCCAGTACGGTCACATCAAGGCGCCCAACGATGATGGCGACAACGTCAACATCAACACCGTCTCGTTCGAATGGGACAAGCTGATCACGTCGAATCTGGCGTTCAGCATTGGAAGCGGCTACATCAACCAGTACGGCCCTGACGGCACCGCGAAAGGCTTCGACAACCTGGAAGCGGGACTGAAGTACCTCGCGTACGTGAACGCGCCGCACGAGTTCATGGTGTCGGTGGGCGTGAACGCGAGCTTTGGCGGAACGGGCGCAAAAGCGGTCAGCGATTCGTTCTCGACGATTTCCCCGGCGGTGTTCTTCGGCAAGGGCTTCGGCGATTTGCCCACGAGTCTCAGCTATCTGCGCCCGCTTGCGATCACCGGCGAAATCGCGCCCAATCTCACGACGAACGCTGCGGCGCCAAACTCGCTCGACTGGGGTTTGACGTTCCAGTACAGCATTCCATACCTGCAGACGCAGGTGAAAAATATCGGGCTGGGGGCGCCGTTCAATAACCTGATTCCAGTCGTCGAACTGCCGATGAATACGTGTACCGCAGGTCCGTGCTCCGGTCATACGACGGGCACCGTGAATCCCGGCTTCATCTGGCTCAACAGCTGGGGACAACTCGGCGTCGAAGCGCAGATTCCCGTGAACCGGGCATCCGGACGACACACGGGCGTACTGCTGCAAGCCCATCTTTATCTCGACGACATCTTTCCGAACTCCGTTGGCAAACCTCTGATCTATCCATGAAAACGACTCTCTTCGCGCGCGGCACGCTTGCCGCCCTCACGCTCGCGTTCGCGCAGTTCGCCCACGCGCACGCGTTTCCCAAACTCCAGACGCCTGCTGCCGGCGCGACCGTCGACGGCGCACCGCACGAGGTGTCGATCGAATTCAGCGAGGCGCTCGAACCCGCGTTCAGCTCGATCACCGTCACAGACAGCGCCGGCAAGGCGGTCACGGACGGCAAGGCAGCCGTCGATACCACCGACCCGAAACACATGAAAGTGGTGCTCGCGAGCGTGACGCCCGGTGTGTACACGGTCGCGTGGGTGGCGGTCGCGAGCGACGGCCACCGCACGCAGGGTCACTACACATTCACCGTTAAATAACCCACGCCCGATTCGTTTAACCAGTATGTCCCGCCGCGCGCCATCGTGCGGCGGGAGCCGCATTGACGGGTGGTGGGCGCGAACCAACTGGTCTGATCAAACCGTTGTGAATCCTCCGACCATTCCGGGATTCGCACGACCGCCGTTTTCTCCTCGCGCCTTACGCATCAACGCCTCGCGTCCGCTGGCACGAACGATGCCTTAACGGTGTCGCGCCTTTCCCAACGACCTCCGCATCGCGCAGGTCCCGTTTCAGGTTCAAGTCGGCGCATGAGGAGATTCATCATGGCCTTCTTTGAAAGTCCCCCCGGAAGCTGGCTGCTGTCGTTCGCCCGCTTTGTCTGGTCGCGGGTCCTGTACACGGTGGCGGTCGGTCTGATCGTCGCGACGAGCGTGTACTTCATCACCCCTTACGCGATCAGATGGATGGGCAGCCTGCTCGATCCGATGACGATCGTCGAACCGATCCAGATCTCCGACGCGTTCAAGGATCGCGGCTACACCGACGTGATGCTGCAGCACATGCTGGTCGACACGATCAGCGATCTGCGCGAAAAGGCCAAAGGCGTCACGCCCGCGACGGACACCGAACAGGTGCTGACCGAGTTCAAGCTGCCCGATTTCACCGTGCCCGGCACCGGGCTTTCCGTGCGTCCCGTGATCGAGTTCCTGAGGTCACTGTTGCAGCGGGATTCATCGGTTTACGGCAGCGTGATCGGGACGCCCGACAAGTTCACGCTGGTCCTCACGCTGCGCGATCCGGATGGTCATATCGTCCCGCTGAACGATCCGGGTGTGCAGGAAAGCGCACCGCGCCCGGCACGCACCGAGCGCACGAAGCATCGCGCCACGCCAAAACCCGACACGCCGAGCACAGAGGCCGCACTCAGCAACGCGCTCAAGCAGGCCGGGATCGCGATCCTGAAACATCAAAGCCCGCTGCTTCATGCCGAATATCTGACGGCGGTTGAACAGGACCGTTGCCTCGGCGGACAGTACGCGTGCGACTTCAGGCCAATGCGCGAACTGTTCGAAAGTCTCGCGGCCGGCGGCAGTGCGGAAAACCGATCTGCCCACGAGAAAAACGCGGAGTGGGCGCTGCTCGCGTTGTCGAAAATTGAAACTTACGATCACCGGTTCGACGGCACGATCCGCTACGCGCGCCGCATCGTCGACGAAGGCAGGCGCGACTGGAAGTGGAAAGGGGCCCGGTCGTGGGCGTACTACAACTGGGGCGTTGCGCTGAGCGATCTGGGTTGCTATCAACAGGCCGCCGAGGTCCTGGGCAAGGCAGTCGACAGCAAATTCGACTACGCGCCCGCGCACAACGCGCTGGCCCGCGCGTACCTCGCACTGGCGCAGGGCGGCGGCAAGTTCAGCAAAGGCAGCGACGACGCGATACCGCCCGGCGGCTACCGCGCAGCGGCGCTCGCGGAACTGGATACGGCGATCAAACAGAGCCCGGGGTACCAGGAAGCATGGGTCAATCGCGGTGACGCGTTGCGGCTGCCGGTTTCATCGTCGGAGGTCTACTCGATGGACCTGCATCCTGGTTCGCTCGAACGCATGGAAAACGATGCGCGCCACGACTACCGGATCGCCGTTGCACTGAACATCGAAACGGCCGCCCGCGCGTATCAGCGGCTGGCCGCGTTGCACGACGACACCTATGTCGGCGTCAGCGAGCGCATTACGAAAACGCGCCGCCAGTGTCAGACGGGCATGGCGCCGTCGCTTCTCGAAGCGTGGGGTTGCAGCGATGCCCCGCTTCGGCCCGTGACGCTTCGCGATCCTGCGCTCAAACAGGCGGCCATGCCGGGCACGGCGAAACAGGCGCGGATGTGCAGCGATCCGGAACTCGTACTGCCGGGTAGCGTCCGCATGCCGAAGTCGTATGGTACGGGCGACCGTTACGTCGACGCGACGGAAAACGCAACGCCAGCCGCGAAGCCGGAAGTCCAGCGTGCGGTCGGCGGGATTCGCAGAATTGCGGCGCAGCGCGGTCAGGAAAGCGCACGCATCGCAGACGTCAGCACGCGTGATGCGTTTGCACCTGCATCCGCTCGCTGACGCATGGCTCACTGGACGCAAAACTCGCCGCGCGGGAGAAACATGAACATGTACGGGCTTTTCAGATTTGCCGACTTCGAGCTCGACGTGGATCGCTATGCGCTGCGCCGCGCCGGACACGAAATCCGGCTCGAACGTCTGCCGATGGACTTGCTCATCCTGCTCGCATCCCGTGGCGGAAGGCTCATCGGGCGTGAAGAGATTGTCAGGTCCTTGTGGGGTGGAAACGTCTTCCGCGACACTGAGAACGGCATCAACACGGCGGTGCGAAAAATCCGTATCGCGCTCGGCGACAATTCCGGCTGTCCGCAGTATGTAAAAACAGTCAAGGGCAAGGGCTATCGCCTCGACGGCATATCGCCGGTTTCTCTCGAAGAAGCCACCGCCCGTCGTTCACCTGCCGTTCGTGTGCTGGTGCTGCCCTTCACCAACATCACGGACGACGGCGCTCAAGACAGTTTCTGTGACGCACTCGCGGATGAAACATCGGCGATGCTTGGCACGGTGCAGCCCGAACATGTGATGGTCATCGCGAGAACGACGGCAGCGCGTTACCGGCGCACAGAAAAGAGCGTCGGTGAAATCGGTCGAGAGCTGGCAGTCAGCTACGTACTCGAGGGTTCACTGACACGCGAGGGCGAACGGCTACGGATACTGGCGCAGTCGATCCGCTGCGCCGATCAGGTGCAGATCTGGCGTCGCGCATACGAGCCGGTCGCGCGCGGCGTACTCGATATCCAGAAAGAAGTCGGCACGGCAATCGCGGCGGACGTCACGCCGACGCTTGCACGCGCCTCCGCGAATTGCGCACAAACCCAGGGTTCCAACGCTATCATTCGACAGGACGATTTCGCAATGTAGGGCAAGAGATCGGTTATTGAACGCAGACCCTTGCGGGCAACCTGGTGTTCCCGATGGCGTCGGACCATGACGGGAACACATTGGAGCACTGACGTTCAGTTGCCGCCTTTGTAGAGTTCCTGCAAGCGCGCTATCTGACCATTGTGTTGCGCCTGGACGAGCTCCTGGTAGACCTGGTCACGGCTTTTTCCTTGTGGCGAACCCATCTCGCTACGCGTCGAATTCGTGCCGCCGACTGAAGTCGCCGCCGCATCCTGTTGCGCAACTTGCGCCTGCATCGTCGAGTCGTCCGCGTATGCGGTTGCGCATGCGAGCGCGACGATTCCGACCATTACCATTCGAAGTGCTTTCATTTCCCGTACTCCCGATATTGAACAATGCATCGATCACGATGCCAACGAAGGCGAACCCAACAGGCGATGTCCCCGGCGCGATTCGTAAGTATCGAAATGGTGTTGTTATGCCGAACCCCGTGATCGAATAGTGCCTTCGGATCACGATTGCGCCCATGGACGGAGCATGAAGAAATCCTTAATTCGTCAATCGATCGTTTGACGACAGAGTGAGTCCCTTACCGCGGCATTTCGCGCGGACAGGGCGACGCCTGCAACAGGTATTGCCGCATTCGTGTTGACAGGTGCTTCTGGCAGGTCCGCGTTCGAGTTCATGGCGGCCGGGCAACTCACTGCGGCCGGCGACATGAAACGCCAGGTGGCGCTAGTCGGAACCGGAGAGCATGGCGATATAAAGAACCGTCGATACGACGATAATCGCGACGCCGACTGCGACCTTGACCTTGTTGAATTCGAGCAGGCCGTTTACCGAGACGGCAATGCCCGCGACAGCGGTCAGCGTGCCGATTGCCGCAAGCAGCACGCGAAGCTTTGTCCAGATCAGCTTGCGGCGCTCCGGACCTGCACCTTCTCTCCAGCGGCTGAATTTCATGAATGGCCCTTGCCCGATCGCGGGCTGCGACGAAAGCGGCGGTTGACGTTGATCGCGCGTCCGCATACAGGTGCGGCGGCATCTCGCCCCATTATAGGGTCGCGCAACGCATTGTTCCCGCCGATGGCCTGGCTTTCAATACCCAAGGGTTGCGGCACGGCAATTCAACGGACATCCGCCTCTGCTTGCGATTCTTTAGCGTCGTTAGCGCGCGAGTTCCACGTTCATATACGACGTTGAAAATACGTGTCTGCACGCTAGATACGATTCCAGGCGCGCCAATAACCTTACCCGCGAGTGCGATTATTTTGAGGCGCCTGCGAGCGTTTAAATACGATGCTATGGTGTCTTCCGCCAATACGGGCGATTTCCACCCGCATTCTGTTTCAGATCCAGTATTTCGGCCGCGATTAGCCAGCGCGGCTGGCCCAATCCAGATCGCTGTTTAGTAACCTGCAAACAAAATCATGTTAGTGGAAGAAAATCTGCCGGCTGGCAGTGCCTCGCCGGAAAACGGTAATGCGTCGTCGCTGCGTTCATGGCTTGCCGTGATCGCTGTTGCAATCGGCGCGTTTGCGTTCGTGACAACCGAGTTCCTGCCCGTCGGGCTATTGCCGCATGTCGCGAAAGACCTGGGCGTGCTGCCTGGAACCGCGGGCCTCATGGTGACCGTGCCCGGCATCATCGCCGCCATTTCCGCGCCCGGGCTCATGCTCGTGGCCGGAACCATGGACCGCCGTCGCGTATTCCTGCTGCTGACAACCCTGCTGCTTGCGTCGAACCTGATCTCCGCGTTCGCACCGGATTTCCTGGTCATGCTGCTGGGGCGTGCGTTGCTGGGCGCGTCGCTCGGCGGCTTCTGGACGCTCGCAACAGCGGCCTCCGGACGCCTCGTCGCACCCCGCGATTCCGCTCGCGCCATGGCGACGATCCTGACCGGCGTGACGTGTGCAACGGTGATCGGCGTGCCGCTCGGCACCTTCATCGCGAGCTTCGCGTCATGGCGCGCGTCGTTCATGGCGACGGGCGTGCTCGTCGCAATTGCGTTGGTTGCGCAGTTCTTCCTCGTGCCCTCCCTGCCCTCGACGACTGCACTGCGCATGAAGGATCTGGTCGGCCTGATGCGCCAGCCGCATCCGCGCCGCAGCATGCTGATGGTGGCGCTCGCGTTTGGTGCGCACTTTTCGTCCTATACGTACATCACGCCGTTCCTGCTGCGAAACGCAAACCTCTCGATGGCAACCATCACATGGCTGCTGCTTGGCTTCGGGATTATCGGGTTTTTCTCGAACTTCGCGATTTCATCGACGGTGGGTCGCAATCTGAAGACATCGGTAGCCGCGATGATCTCGCTTTTGATGTTCGCGCTGCTGTCGCTGCCTTTGCTGGCGCACTCATCGTTTGGCGTTGCCGCCATCGTGATGACGTGGGGCGTCGCGTTCGGCGCACTCCCCCTGTGTTTCAGCGTCTGGATTCAACGTGCGACGCCAGATGCACCGGAAGCGGGCTCGGCACTCTTCGTCGGCATCATTCAGGTGGCGATCGCAACCGGTTCGCTGGCCGGCGGGTTGATCGTCGACCATATCGGCATCCAGGCCGACTTCCTGTTCGGCAGCGGCCTCGCGCTGCTCGGACTTGCCGCGCTGGCCAGTTTCGGTGCGCAGGAAAAGACGCGCGAAGCGGAAGCCGTCGCGTGCCGGGTGAGTCCGGATTAAGAGGGAGTGGTAGATGCGCTTTGCAGGATCGGGATGTCCTGCAAAGCGTGATTGACGGTCAGTGGAGTGCGTCCGCACCCCACCCGATCACTCAACAGTCACAGATTTAGCGAGATTTCTAGGCTTGTCTACATCCGTGCCGCGCGAGCAGGCCGTGTGATACGCCAGCAACTGCAGCGGCACGACGTGCAGGATCGGCGACAGCAGGCCGTAGTGCTCCGGCATGCGGATCACATGCAGCCCCTCTTCGCTGACAATCCGCGTGTCCGAGTCGGCGAACACATACAGTTCGCCGCCGCGCGCCCGCACTTCCTGCATGTTCGACTTCAGCTTCTCCAGCAGTGCATCGTTCGGTGCGACTGTCACGACGGGCATCGCTTCCGTCACGAGCGCGAGCGGCCCGTGCTTGAGTTCACCCGCCGGATACGCTTCCGCGTGGATGTACGAGATTTCCTTGAGCTTCAGCGCGCCTTCCAGCGCGATCGGGTAATGCAGGCCACGCCCCAGGAACAGCGCGTTTTCCTTGCGCGAGAAATCTTCCGACCACGCGATGATCTGCGGTTCCAGCGCGAGCACGCTATTGAGCGCCGCCGGCAGATGGCGCAGCTGGCGCACGTAGTCCGCCTCAAGCGAAGCATCGACATGCCCGCGCAGCTTCCCGAGCGTCGCGGCCAGCACGAACAGCGCGACGAGCTGCGTGGTGAACGCCTTCGTCGATGCGACGCCAATCTCGCGCCCGGCATGCGTCAGGAACGACAGTTCGGTGAGGCGCACCATCGCGCTCGTGCCGACATTGCACACCGAAAGCGTGTGCTTGTGGCCCAGCGACTGTGCATGTTTGAGCGCGGCGAGCGTGTCGGCCGTCTCGCCTGACTGCGAGATCACCACCACCAGCGACTTTGGATTCGGCACCGAATCGCGATAGCGATATTCGCTTGCGATCTCGACCTGCGTCGGAATCTTCGCGATCGATTCGAGCCAGTATTTCGCCGTCAGCCCCGAATAGTAGCTCGTGCCGCACGCAAGAATCAGCAGATTGTCGATCTCGCCGAACGCTTTGGCCGCCGCGTCGCCAAAGAGCGACGCATCGAACGAATCGGCCTGCGGAATCGTGTCGCTGATCGCGCGCGGCTGCTCGAAGATTTCCTTCTGCATGAAGTGACGATAGGGGCCGAGCTCGACCGCACCGCCATACGCCGCAACGGTGCGCACTTCGCGCTGCACGTCGTTGCCGTCGCGATCCGCAACGCGCACGCGCTCCAGCGTGAGCTCACACACATCACCTTCTTCGAGGAAGATGAAACGCTCCGTGCTGCCCGCCAGCGCGAGCGCGTCGGAGGCGAGGAAGTTTTCGCCCTCGCCGAGACCGACCACAAGCGGCGAACCCTGACGCGCGCCGACCACCGTGTTCGGCTGGTCCTTGTGTTCCACTGCGATCGCATACGCGCCGTGCAGTTGCTGCACGGCCTCGCGCACGGCCGCGAACAGATCGCCGCGATAGAGGCTGTGAATCAGATGCGCGATCACTTCGGTGTCGGTCTGCGAGACGAACTCGTAGCCCTTGCCGCGCAGCGTTTCACGCAGCGATTCGTAGTTTTCGATGATCCCGTTGTGCACGAGCGCAAGCGCGTTGCGCGAAAAGATCGGATGCGCGTTGTTCGTGACGGGCGCGCCATGCGTCGCCCAGCGCGTGTGCGCGATACCCGTGACGCCTTCGAGATGCGTCTCGCGCACCTGTTCGTCGAGATCGGCGACGCGCGCCACGCTGCGTGCGCGATGCGGCTCGCCGCCAGCAAGCACGGCCACGCCGCAGGAATCGTAGCCGCGATATTCGAGGCGTCGCAGTCCTTCGATGAGAACCGGGACGATGTTACGTTGCGCAACTGCGCCGACAATGCCGCACATAAATATCAGTTCCTTTGCAGGGAGTGGGTACCGCGCTGCATACCTGCGCGGCGCTTCCCGTCAGCCTTTCTTCTTGACCGGACGAACGTAGCCGGTCTTGCCGACCTGCGTCTTCTCGTTCAGCACGAGGAGATTCTCCTCGACGTCCTTCCATACTGTCGTGCCCGCCGCGATCGTCACGCCGCGTCCGACGCGCACCGGTGCGACAAGCTGCGTATCGGAACCGACGAACACGTCGTCTTCGATGATCGTGCGGGATTTGTTCGCGCCGTCGTAATTGCACGTGATCGTGCCCGCACCGATGTTCACGCGCGCGCCGATATCGGCGTCGCCGATATACGTGAGATGGTTCGCTTTCGAGCCATGGCCGAGCACCGCATTCTTCACTTCGACGAAGTTGCCGACGTGCGATTCGTCCTTCAGCGTCGCGCCTGGGCGCAGACGTGCATACGGACCCAGCACGACGTTCGCGCCGACGTCCGCGCCTTCGATATGCGTGAATGCGTCGACGCGCGTGCCCACGCCAATCGTCGCGTTGCGGATCACGCAGTTCGCCGCGACCGTTACGTTGTCGCCTAGCGTAACGGTACCTTCGAACACGCAATTCACGTCGATGGACACGTCGCGACCGCACTCCAGCGTGCCGCGCACATCGATACGCGCCGGATCGGCCAGCGTGACACCCGCCACGAGCAGAGCTTCGGCCACGTTGCCCTGATGGATGCGTTCGAGTTCCGCAAGCTGCTGCTTGCTGTTGACGCCCAGCGTTTCCCACTCTTCGTCAGGCTGCGCGGTCACAACATCGAGACCGCCCTCGATCGCAAGTTCGACCACATCGGTGAGGTAATACTCGCCTTGCGCGTTGTCGTTCTTCAGCGATGCGAGCCAGCGCGTGAGCTGCTGCGTCGGCGTGACGATGATGCCGGTGTTGATTTCCGCGATCTTCAGCTGTTCGGGCGTCGCATCTTTCTGTTCGACGATGCGCAGCACCTTGCCGTTCGCATTGCGCACGATGCGGCCGTAGCCCGTGGGATCCTCGAGCGTCACGGTGAGCACGCCGTAGCCGCCGTGGCCCGCGCGGTCGGTCAGGCGCTTCAATGTGCTGGCGCGCGTGAGCGGCACGTCGCCATACAACACGAGCGTGGGCACGGAAGGATCGAGGAGCGGCAGCGCCTGCTGCACGGCGTGCCCGGTGCCGAGCTGCTGCTCCTGCACGGCAAACTGCACATCGGGCGCGGCGACGGCGCTGCGAACGGCTTCCGCGCCATGACCGATCACGACGACGAGTCGGGTCGGATCAAGCGTACGGGCGGTATCGATGACATGGGACAGAAGCGGCCGGCCGGCCAGTGGATGCAGTACCTTGGGCAGCGCGGAACGCATGCGCTTACCGGTGCCTGCCGCCAAAATGACAATATTCATGGCGCCGACGAGGGGTCGAGTTGGAAGCCGTCAATGTTAGCACGCGTGTCCCACTATCGAAGACGCCGCCCGCCCGGCGCGGCCGCAACTGTAGCGCAAAACCCACCAGCGTGACGCACCTGGTGATTTCTTTAGCCGGCCTGGTGAATACCGCCGCGTTTTTGTCACTCGCGTGAATTTTTTTTCCAGCCAGTATTCCGTACGCTCGACATGTGACGAGCCGTTGACGCCTTCTCCACAGTCCAGACATTGAGCGAGGAGAACTGCACGTGTCGCAAGCCGGCTCACTGGAGGGCAGAACCTCGGGTCAACCCGCGTTGGCGGCACCGTGGGTGGTCGCCTATACTCGCATCCTCATTCGCCGACCCAGCGGTCGGTTAATGCTTTTACAGCCTGCAACGCAGGTTTTTCGTCTCCGGCAATCCCCAGGTGGTTCGCGCCATGCAAATTAACGATCACACTTTTACGGATGTCGGAGAGCACGCGGCGTTTCTTGCAGGCTGGGATCAACGCTACTTCCAGATGGATTGCGGGCAGTTTCACAGCACGCTCCAGCAGCTCAGTATCGACGGCTTCCATCTGTTTCATGAATCGGTGAACCGCCGCGTTGTGCAGCAGGGCTGCACGCCGGACGACGCACTCGCGCTCGGCATCGTGCTCGACTCGCCCTCGCCGCTGACGTTTTCCGGCCGCGCCGTCACGACCGATTCGATGATTCTTGCGCGCGCGAACCGCGAGTTTCTGCTGCATTCCCCCGACGGCGTCGAGATTCTCGGCATCGAAGTCAAGCTGAAGCAACTCGAACAGAACCCGTGCCTTGCCTCGCGTGTACACCGGCGGCTCGCGTCGAACACGCAGGTCGTTGCGCTCGCACCCTCTGCACGTCAACGCGTGGTCGAAATGTGGCGCACCTTCACGGAAGAAGCCGCATCGCTCGCCGCGATCGAGGACCAGGCGCTTGCCGAGCGACGCATCGCCGCCGAACTGCTCGAACTCATCGACGTGCTGCTCGAGGACGAACGCTGCGATGCGAGAGCCGATATCACGTGGATGTCGCACAGCGACGTCGTGGCCCGTGCGCACGACATGATCGCAGCGCGCCCTCAGGAGCCGGTGACGGTGCAGCAATTGTGCGAGATCCTGCGCATCAGCCGCAGAACGGTGCAAACCAGTTTCCGGCTTGTCACGGGCAAATCGCCCGTGGAATACATGCGCGCCATCCGGCTCAACTTCGTGCGTGAATTGCTGCGTAACTCGCGGCGCAACGAAATGACGGTGCGGGATGCGGCGCAGCGCTGGGGTTTCTTCCATTCCGGCCATTTCACGCAGGACTATCGCGATCTCTTCGGCACGATGCCATCCGACATCCGCATGAAGTAGACGGGCAACGCCCGTCCTTCGTCGTGCGGCTCAGGCCAGTGCCATTGCTGCCCTGCCCGTCAGATATTCATCGACGGCGCTGCACGCGTAATCGATCAGCAACGGTGTGAGTTCCTTTGCGGTTTCCGTCTCCTTGCGGTTGTGCACCCAGCCCAGATACGTCGTGCTGCGCGCAGCCATGAAGAGCGGCAGACGCCGCAGATCGGCGTCTGCGAGCGGACGGCACGCGCGGTAACCTTCCACGAATGCATCGAGCGCGACGTCAAAACCGGGGTCGTTGCGGATGAAGTAAAGCGACGTCGCGATATCGAACAGATGCCAGCCGAACCCGGCGTCGTCGAAATCGATGACCCGCAGGCGCTCGCCGTCGACCAGCACGTTTTCCGGTACGAGATCCGCGTGAATCAGCCCGAACTGCTCGCGCGTCTTGCCGAATGCGCTCAGGTCTTGCCACACCGCATCGCGTGCGCGCTCGAACATTGCGCGTTGCGCGGCGCTCAGCTGCTCCAGTTCCCAGAAGCGTCCCCAGAGCGGTTGCGCACCCGCCAACCCTTCCTCACACCAGCTGTGACGCACGAAGCCTGCGGGCGCACTCCACTGGCTCGTATGGTTGTGCATGCGTGCGGCGATGCCGCCAAGCGTGCGATAGCGCGACGCGATGTCTTCGCTTGCGCCCGTGAGGCCGGATTCGAGCGCACCCAGCTGCTGGCCGTCGACCCATTCGAGCACGTCGATCTGACGACCTTCCGGAACGCCGACGCTGCTGACGCTTTCGAACGGTCGCCCCTGCTTCGAATTCACCACACGGGGCACTTCGATTCCTGACGCGGCGAGCGCGTCCATCCAGTGAAACTCGGCGTGAAGCGCGTCGTCGCCGTGATAACCCGCGCGGTGAATACGCAGCACGACGCGCCCGCCATCGCGCAGATCGACGCGAAATACCGCGTTTTCGCGAATTTTCAGCGGCTCGATGGCGATGGGGTCGAGGCGCCACTGCTCAAGCGCAAGTGTGGCGAGATCGTGCAGCGCGCCGACGTCTTCTGCTGCGGCGGATTGTGTCGTGGTCATCGGACGGTCCTCAGAGCGCGGCTAGAACGTGATCGAGCGTTTCGATCAGCTGGCCTGCGTTCGCCCGCGAGAACGGCATCGGCGGGCGGATCTTCAGGATGTTGTCGTGAATGCCGATGCGGCTGATCAGCACGTTGCGCTCGCGCATCCCGTTCACGACGCGTTTGGCGAGCGCGCCGTCGGGCGCCTTGCTGTTGCGATCGCTGACCAGCTCGACAGCAAAGAAAAGGCCGCTGCCGCGCACGTCGCCAATCACCGTATGACGGCGTTGGAGCGCTCTCAGACTCTCCAGCACGTAGTTGCCGACCGTCTCCGCGTTCTCCTGCAACTGTTCGTCCGCGATTACATCGAGCACCGCCATGCCCGCCGCGCACGACACCGGATTGCCGGCAAATGTATTGAAGTACATCGGATTGCGATCGGTGAAGTCTTCGACCAGCTCGCGGCGCGCAACCACGCCCGCGAGCGGATGACCGTTGCCCATGGGCTTGCCCATCGTGACGATGTCCGGTGTCACGCCAAGCCGCTCATGCCCCCAGAAATGCTTGCCGAAGCGGCCAAACCCGCCCTGCACCTCATCGGCGATGAACACGCCGCCCGCGCGTCGCACTTTCTCGACCGCGCGTGCGATGTAGCCGGCCGGAAAATCCGGCAGGCCTTCGCACGAAAGCCCGGTGCACAGCAGCAGGCCCGCGACGCCGACACCATCGGCGTGGAAATCGTCGATGGCTTTCTGGATCTGTTCCGCGTATTCGATTGCGAGCGCTTCGTCGTCGCGGCCAGCACGGTCGCGCCAGGGATCGATGACCGGAATCGTGCGCACATAACGGCCCCGCTGTTCAGGCGTCGACAGGAACGAACTCACCTGAACCACCGCAGCCGTATTGCCATGATACGAATGCGACGTGCAGATCATGCCCATATTGCCGGTCGTTTCGCGTGCAATGCGCAGTGCGAGTTCGTTCGCTTCACTGCCGGTGCAGCAGAACATCGCCATCGAAAGCGACGCGTCGAACTTCGACACGAGCCGCTCGCCGTATTCCACGACGTTCTCGTGCAGATAGCGCGTACTCGTATTCAACTGGCTCGCCTGACGGACAATTGCGTCCAGGACGCGCGGATGGCAATGCCCCACGTGCGGCACGTTGTTGTACGCGTCGAGATAACGGTTGCCGTCGGCGTCGTAAAGCCACACGCCTTCACCGCGCACCAGATGCAGCGGCTTCTCATAGAAGAGCGGCGAATGTTTTCCGAGCACGTTGAAGCGGCGTTGAAGAAGTGCTTCGTCAAGCATGGAGATAGGTCCTTTCGTTGGGTGCGCGCCGGCGCATCAGGCGCGGCGCAGCATGGCGACGTGGCGGAAGACCGGCACGCAGATGGCAAACCAGCTCAGCACGAAGAGCGCGACGCCGATCCAGATGACGTTGGCGTAGTGACCGTCGCCCAGCAGAGAAGCGGCGAGTGCCGGGCCGATTGCAAGGCCGATCATCTGCATCGCGGTTGCGCCGAGCACGATGCGCCCGCGCCGGTCGAAACCTGCCATCGCCGACAGAAGCGTCGGGTGCGTCATGTTCCAGAAGAAGTTGTAGATGCACACGACCACCGCGAACACGACGTACGAAGCGTGCGCGGCAAGCAGCAGCAGGCACAGCGATCCGCCGAGAATGCCGAGCGTCAGCGCGCGAATACGTCCGACGCGCGAACCAAACGCGCCCGCGAACCACGCACCGGCCACGCCCGCAAACTGCGAGATCGTCAACGCGTTGGCGACTTCCTGATCGGTCAGGCCGTCGGCTGTGCCGATCAGAAAGAGATAGGCCCACACCGCGCCTTGCGCCATGAAGTAAAACAGCATGGCCGAGAGCGCCATCGATTTCATCGGCAGCGAAAGTTCGACCGCGTTTGCATCGGCAGTCACGGCGCTGTCGCCGCCGCGCGGCAGAAACCGCACGAACGGCAGCACGAGCATCGGAAACACGGCGAAGAAATACAGCATCAACTTCATGCCGCCGATCGCGAACGCGGTCGGCACGGCCCACAAGCCGAGCGCGCCGTAGATCAGCACCCACATGATCATGTAGCCGAAGTTCCTGTCGGGATTCTTCGTAAGTCCGACAATCGCGAAGCTAAGCGACACCAGGCTACCGGCGCCAATCCCCACTAGAAGTCTTAGCAGCAGGAACACGTTGCGATCCGCAACGATTGCCGAACCCGCATTGCCGGCCGCCATCAGCGCAATCGAAACGACGATGACGGTCCGCCAGTTCAGATGTCGCGCGAAGAACGACAGAAGGATTGTGCTGAACGCGATACCCCACACCTCGATCGACGCCGCGTAGCCCGCGCTTTGCGCGTCGAAACCCAGGTACTGCACAAAGCCCTGGACAACTGCGGGCTGCACGATGAAGACTTCCGGCCCGACTACGCCGGCCAGAATCGCAACCCAGAGGCGGCCGCGCGAATGTGCGCCATCGTCTGACGATGCGCTTTCATCCGGTGCCGCGAGGTGTGTGGTGTTCATGATTTTCCTGATGAGGAAAACTGCGTTAGTAGGCGAAGCAGATCGATTTCGTCTCGGTGTAGGCGTCGATGATTGCGCGGCCGTGTTCGCGGCCGACGCCCGACGACTTGAAGCCGCCGAACGGCATCGCCGGATCGAGCATGTTGTGCGTGTTGACCCACACGGTGCCCGCCTCGATGCGATCCGTCAGGCGCAAGGCACTGTCGAGCTGGTTCGTCCACACGCTCGCACCGAGTCCGTACTCGCTGGTATTCGCGGCGTGCACGGCTTCATCGATATCGTCGTAAGGCATCGCGACGAGCACCGGGCCGAACACTTCCTCATTGACGAGCGAAAGCGGCTTGCGCCTTTCATTCGCCACGACGGTCGGCCGGACAAAGAAGCCTTCGCCGTCGAACGCGCGGCCACCGGCGACGATCTCCCCCCCTTGCGCACGGCCTTCGGCGATCATGCCCGCGACCTTGTCGCGATGACGTGCGGATACGAGCGGACCCATCTGCGTGGTTTCCTCGAAGCCCGAACCGAGTACGAGGCTGTCGGCAATCGCCGCCACGCCGCCAACAATTTCGCTGAACTTCGAGCGCGGCAGATAAAGCCGCGAACCCGCTGTGCACACCTGGCCGTGATTGAAGAAGATCGCGTTAGCCGCACCTTCGATCGCCTTGCGCGGATCGCAGTCGTCGAGCACGATCACCGGGCTCTTGCCGCCCAGTTCCAGCGAAACGCGACGGATATCGCGCCCGCACTGCGCGCCGATAATGCGGCCGACTTCGGTCGAACCCGTGAACGTCACCTTGTCGATATCCGGATGACGCACGAGCGCCGCGCCCGCCGTTTCGCCCTGTCCCGTGACGACGTTCAGCACGCCTGCCGGGAAGCCTGCTTCGAACGCGAGTTCGGCGAGGCGGATTGCGGTTAGCGGGGTTTCTTCGGCAGGCTTGAGCACCACGGTGCAGCCACATGCCAGCGCCGGCGCGATCTTCCACACGGCCATCAGCAGCGGAAAATTCCACGGCACAATCGCGGCGACCACGCCGACCGGCACGCGTCGCGTCGAGCCCTGATATTGAACGCCAGGCGGAAAGCCGATCGAGAGATCAAGCGTGCTGCCTTCGATCTTCGTTGCCCAGCCGGCCATATATCGCAGCCATTGCGCGCTGCCGCCTACTTCGAGCATCTTTGCGAAGCCGAACTGCTTGCCCTGGTTCAGCGTTTCGAGCGCGGCCAGTTCGTCGCCGTGCTGCTCGATCAGATCAGCCAGCTTGAGCAGCAGACGCTCGCGCGTAGCGGGCGCCATGCGTCGCCATTCATTCGACTCGAACGCGGTGCGCGCGCTCGCAATCGCGCCGGCGACATCTTCCGCGTCGCCTTCCGGCACCTGCGCGATTTCCGCGCCGGTCGCCGGGTTGAAAACGGCGAACGTCTTGCCACTATGAGCATCGACGAACCGGCCTCCGACGAACATCTTCGTGCGAATGTTCGCGAGCAATTCCTTCACTTGCATGTCAGCTCCTGGCTTGTTATCTGGCGATCACGCCATCTTTAGAGAACAGTACGGGCGAACCTTCGCCCGTCATAACGAGTGCGGTGAGCGCATCACGCCCGGCGAGCCGGTTCACCGTGAACGTGGTTTGCCCCGGCTTGAGCAGCATCACGAAGCCGTCCAGCGCGACGCCTGCGATGCCTTGCGGCGTCGCAACGAGGTCCGTCACCGAGCCGCTGACGCCGGTTTTCAATGCAGCCCACGATGTGCCGCCGTCGCGGCTTTCGAACATGTTTCCACGCAAACCGCCGACGTAAATGACGTTGTCTGGCGATACGGTGCCGCTCCACAACGTGCCTTTGTAGCCGGTGTGCGTGGCCTGCCAGGTCGCTCCGTTATCGGTCGACTTCATCACCGTGCCCTGCTCGGCTGCGATGTAGACGTCCTGCTGCGCACCTGCAAATACCGAGTACAGGTTCAGCCCGCTCTTGCCGATGCCGGCGCTCTCGTCGAGCTTGCGGGTGGTCCACGTCGCGCCGCCGTCGTCGGTCGTGAGAAGGAGCGACCACAAGCCGACGGCCCAGCCGTGTCGCGTATCGCGAAACGCAATCGAGAAAAGAGGCTGATCGACAGTGGTATCGGAGCGCTGCAGGGTCCACGTTTCGCCGGCGTCGTCGGTTTTCACCACGACGCCCCAGTGGCCGGCGGCCCAGCCGTGCTGTGCGTCGACAAACGTCACGGACGTCAGCGTTGAATTTGCCGGCACGCGCTTTGCCTGACGAAAGGTCGCGCCGTTGTCGTCGGACAGCAACACGATGCCGTGCTCACCGACAGCAACAATGCGGCTACCCGCACGCGTCGCGCCAAGCAGCATCGAACGCGTCGCGTCCGCGCGCACGTCGGCTGCGTGCAGCTTCAGTTGCGTTTCGCCCGACGCGCCCTGCGGCTGTGATTGCGCACAGGCATTGCCTGTCATTTGCAGCGTCGCGACGAGACACGCTGCCTGTGCAATATGAGTGACCTTCTTCAGGCTCATATGTACTTTCATGATGGTGTCCTAGTGGCTGAAGAAGCTGGAACGCCTGACTGCCTTGCGCCGCGGGAAGAGTCGCGCGAGCAGCACGGCGAGCGCCGGCAGCGCGGTCATGGCCATCACCAGATTCACGATGAACATGAACGCCAGCAACTTGCCCATGTCGGCCTGGAACTTGAGCGCCGAGAAGCTCCACGTCGCGACGCCGACAGCCAGCGTGATCGCGGTGAAGATCGTGGCAACACCCACTTCCAGAATCGACTGCTCGACCGCCTTGACGATGGGCACATCGTTCGCCAGATGGAACTGCAGGCGGTTATAGATGTAGAACGCGTAGTCCACGCCGATGCCGACGGCCAGCACCATCACCGGTAACGTCGCGACCGTGAGGCCGATCTGCAGTTCTTTCATGAACCAGTAGCCGATGAACGTGGCCACGGTCAGCGGCAGACAGCACGCGATCATTGCGCGGAAGTCGCGATACGCGAGCAGCACGAGCACGATGATCGCGGCGTACACATAGAGCATCATCGGCAGTTCGCTGCTTGCGACTTCATCATTCGTCGCGGCCAGCACGCCTGCGTTGCCAGCGGCGAGGCGAATCGTCAGGCCGTCAAGACGATGCGCCGCGCGATACGCCTTGACGGCATCGATCACGCGATTGATCGTCGATGCCTTGTGATCAGCAAGGAACAGATGCACCGCCGTCATCGCGCAGTCTTTGGTCATGTAGCCGTGCACGCGATTGATTTCGGCGCTCAGCGCGGCGTAGTTCGTCGGATCGATCGGAATCACGGACATCTTCGGACTGCCTTCGTTATAGCCTTCGCTATACGTGCGCAACATCTGCGCGTAGGAACCCACCGAGATCACACCAGGCACACGTCCCATCGACGACACGAATTCGTCTTCAAAGAGACCAATACGTGGGTCCGTACAGTCCGACGACTTCGACGCCTCGAATACGACCGTCAGCCAGTCAAGCCCCACGTCGTAACTCGATGCGATCGCAACCGCATCCTGATTGAAGCGCGAATCCGCACGCAGTTCGGGCGCGCCGGGTTGCAACGTTCCGACGACGCGGTCGCGGCTTTGCCATACCGCAATGCCAAACACCACAGCCGTGATCGCAAGCGTGATAACGGCATTGCGCGGCTCGGCGACGCGTGCAAGCGTCCTGAGCCAGCGCGCACGACGCTCGCGTGTGGCGAGCGCACGATCTGCGTAAGATTTCGTGAATTGCAGGCACGAAGCGACGACCGGCAGCATCACCAGATTCGTCACGATCTTGTAGCCGACGCCAAGCGACGCGGTGATCGCCAGTTCGCGCACCATCGGAATCGGAATCAGCAGCAGCGTGATGAACGACACGAGTGCTGTCACAAGCGCGAGCGTTCCAGGAATCAACAGGCCGCTAAAGCTGTGACGTGCGGCTTCGAGCGAACTACGGCCGTGCGACAGTTCACGCACGATGTAGTTGATCTGCTGGATACCGTGAGAGACGCCAATAGCGAACACGAGGAACGGCACCAGCACGCCAAGCGGATCGAGGCCGAAGCCAAGCAGACGCAACGTGCCGAACTGCCATACGAGCGACGTCAGCGAACAGGCAATTGGCAGGATCGTGAAGCGCAGCGACTGGCTGTACCAGTACACGGCGCCTGCCGTCAGCACGAGCGCGAGCGCACAGAACACGAGCACGCCGGACGCGCCGTCGGCGATGTCACCGACCTGCTTCGCGAAACCGATAATCTGCACCTGGAAGTTGCCGTCTTCATACGCCTTGCGCAACTTCTCCTCAAGAATTCGGTTGAACGCGACGTAGTCGAGCGCATTGCCGTTCGCATCCCGCTCATTGAGTTCGGCCGTCACCATCGCACTCGTCTGGTCGCGCGACACCAGCACGCCGACATAGCCGCCCACCGAGGTCGACTGCCGGATCGCCTCGATATTCTGCGTCGTGAGTTTTTCCGGCGTGATTGTGCCGTCGATCAGCGGGTCGGCGCGAAAGCCGTCTTCGGTGATTTCGTTGACGAACGAATTCGGCGTCCACAGCGACTGCACGCCGCCACGGTCCACGTTCGGCAGATAGCTCACGGCCTGCGTGACCTGATACAGGCGGCTTAAGCCCTCCTGCGACCAGATCGTTCCCTTGCGCGCCTTGACGACAACCGTAATGCGGTTTGCGCCAAAGAGCACGTCACGGTATTGCCGGAACGTCTTGATGTATTCGTGCCCGATCGGGATCTGCTTTTCGAAACCCGCGTCCATACGCAACTGCAGCGCAAAGAACGCCATCACCACCGTAAAGACAGCGATGACGCCAAGCGTGATCGCACGATGCCCAAAGAACACTGTCTCGAGCTTTCCAACCAGCCGGTTCAACACGTTGCGCCCCTTCTATGCCGCGACTTGCCATAAACACGCGTGCCTGAAATGCCTGAAGGCACGCGCCTGTATTGCGATGTAAAGATCAGAAATTGCGTGTCGCAAAGAAGCCGACAAAGTTACGGTCTGCGAATGGCTGCCCGACGGTTTCGTGACCGCCCCAGAACATCGTGTAGTTAAGACCTGCCTGCCATTTCGTCGGGTTCTGGTTGAAGAGCACGTAGAAGTTCGCCGACTTCGCGCCCTGCAGATAGTTGCCGGTCATCGTCGGCGTATAGCCGTAGAGCGCCTGCGTGTACGTGATCCCCGGCGTCAGTTGCCAGCCCGGAATTACCGTGCCGTCATACGTCCAGTTGAAGTCGAGCGTGGCACCGACGGAGTTCGACGTGCCCTTCGATTCGGCAATCGGATAACCAAGGCTTGAGCCGTTGTTGAGCCACGGGAAATAGCCCGCTGCCGGCGCCTGCATGACGTTCGTGCCGCCCACCGAACGCGTGATCGTCCCATTCGACGAAAGACCTGGGTAGTAGATCCACGTCAGTTCCGCGGTCAGCAAAGCCTGATCGGCCTTGATCAGCTTGAGGAACGGGTACTCGCTCTGCGTGAGGCTCAAGAGACCGTTGATGTCGTACTGGAACTTCTTCGTGTCCATCCACTGGTTGCACTGCACGCCCGCCACGCCATTCGTGTTCAGGTCGAGTGGACCACCCGGGTTGTAGCAGCTGGACAGCGAAACGGCGTCGTGCGGGCGGTACGAGAGTTCCGTGCCGATTGCCCAGTCACCCAGCGAGAAGTTCGCGCTCACGCCGAACAGCTGACGGTTCTGCAGATACTGCCAGCGGTTCGTGCCATCGGGGAGTGTCGAGAGCACCGGTGACTTGTCGGTGTAGTTCTCGTAGTAGAAGCCGAGATTGACGTCGACCGCTTTCGGCTTGTAGTTGAACTTCACGCCGAATTGCGGATGCGACTTGTCCGGCAGCGCCACCGAAATCGGCACGCCGATCGAGTTGTACGGCGGTCCCGCGTAGACGCCATTCACAAGACCATTGCTTGCCGCGTTGACGGCATTCGTATCTTTCGAATTCGGACCGGCGATCGTGCCGGCATCCACGCCACCGACGTTGAAGTTGTTGCTGTTGATCGTGGTGGGCAGCGCGCCGCGGCCAAAGTTGTTCGTCACCGACCAGTAGCTGCCGACCGGCGGATAGCGGTTACCGTTCCACTGGAACTGGTAGTAAGCCTCGGTGCTCAGACCCGACGCGATGCCAGACGCGAAGCTGATCATCGGCGCGGGCAGCAGCGCCTGCTTCAATTGCGAGCCGGGAATCAGCAGCTTCTGGATATCGACCGAATTGGTTGCATTGATACCGCCCGTCGCAAATACGCTTTCGCCCCAGTTGATCACCTGGTTACCCAGTCGCACGTGCGCCGACTGGTCGCCAAGGCGGAAATCCTTTTGCGCCCAGAGATCGAGCAGATACGCGTCTTGCGCGAGCTGCGCCTTGGCGTCGCTTGCAAGCGAGGTGCGTGCCGTATCCGGCGCGAGAAAATCGTAGAACGCGGTACCGCGCGCGAGGAACTTGAGGCCCTTGTCCGGCATCGCCAGCAGCAGTTCGCTGGTGGCGCTGACGTACGTGGAGAACGCCTGACCCTTGCGGTAGTTCAGGTCGCCCATGTCGCCGAAACCCCACTGGTTCACGTTCGCTGCCGCACCACAACCGTTCGAGTTCGGGTCGCCCGTCAGTGAACAGCTCGGGCTCTTGGTACGGACACCGCCGCCCGCCGTCAGGTTCGTGACCCATGAACCGTTGATCGTTCCATCAGACAGCGAAAAGTCGTATGCATATGCGCTCGCTGACGCCATTAGCATACCTAATGATAGAACGCTTCTTGAAGCCAGTCTCGTCATTGCATTTTCCCCTGCTGTCCTTGTTGTGTTTTGCCGGGCGCGCGAGGCGCCCGGTCATTGTTATCGTTCGCTTACGCTGCGGAGGCTTTCAGACGTATAGAAGTCGTCCTTGAAGCGCGGATCGTTGACGTCGTCATACCAGCGGATGTCGGTGTTCGTGCCGATCGTCGACTGGTCGATCACGTAGCGGCCATTGCTCAGGTCGTACTGGACGAACGGCTCGATATCGCATGCACCGTGCAGTTCGTACACCGGAATCAGATACGCCTCCTTGACCTTCCAGAGCTTGCCCTGTGCGTCGTAGTCTTCGCCGGCAAGCGCGATACCGCTGTCTTCGTCGATATAGAAGACCTTCTTCGACGCGACGTGGCGCACGCCCGGCTTGACGGTTGCTTCCACCACGTACACACGATGCAGCTCATAGCGACGCGCATCCGGCGTCACACCGTCGGCCTTGTAGATGTCGTCGAATTTCGCCTTGAAGTTGAACATGCCGAAGTCGTTGTACGGCACATAGATTTCCTTCTTGCCGACGAGCTTCCAGCTAAAGCGGTCGAGCGTGCCGTTAAAGAGCCACGGTTCATCGACGGTGTACTGGTTCTCGAACCCGATCTGCGGCGCGTCATACGAGTACGACGGCATGCGGCGCACGCGGCGCTGACCCGTGAAGTAGTAGAACGTATCGCTCGATTTGTCGAAGAAGTCGCGTTGAACAAGACCCTGCCCCGCCAGGGCCGCCGGCGTCTGATACGCAAAGTAGATGCCGTAGAGAATGCCCGCCTGCTGTGGCGTGGTGACACCCTTCTTGCCCCACGGAAAGAACACCGTCTGCTTCGATTCCGCGAGAATCCATTCGCTGCTGCCCGGGCGCGGCGACGCGCCTGTGATCGCCTTCTGCCATTCCATGCCCACGCCGCGATAGCGCGCAAGGTGGTCCCACATTGCCTCGGCACCGTTCTTCGGCGCCGGGAACGGCATGCCCGGCAGCGCAGCGGTTTCGAGCGATTCGCCGGCCGCATCGAGCTTCGCCTGGGTGGCGTTCTTTTCCATGTTGGCCTGCACGAAGTCCGGCGCGCCGCATTCGCGATGCGTCTGATAGACGTCCATGCGATAGCCCTTCTTCTGCTTGACGAGCTGGATCTGTCCGGGCGTCAGGCGGTCGGCATACTTGTCGACGTTGCTGGCATCGATCGAGTACAGCGGCTTTTCACCCTTGTGCTTCCAGAAGTCGCCGCGCACCTTGCCGTACGACCAGTCCACGGGCGATGCCTGCGGACCCGCATACGCGGGAATCTTGCCGTCCGCGCTGGCTGCCTTGTCCATACCGGTCGTGTCCGCCAGTGCCGAACCGGCCATCGCGCCTAGCAGGCCGGTCAACACCGCCGTTGAGCACATTGCCATTACACGTGTCTTCGCTCTCATTGCCTCGATCTCCAGTACCTGTAATTCGTGATGGGGCTTAAGCCGCCCGCTAGTAGTCTTTTGCGACTGCCGTGTCGCCCGTCGCGTGCAATCTGTCGACCAGCATCGCGCGGTGAACCGCGACATCGGTTAGCGCAGGCCGCCTGTTACTGGCAATCTCCTGCGCGGTAAAAGGTTTGAAATCCGCCGGCCGGCTCTTCGCGTTCTTCGTATCGATAAGCCAGTTAAGAACGTTCGCCAGTTCAGCATCGGTCAGCGCCGAGTTCGATGCACCCGGCACACGCATCACGAACTCGCGCCCTTCCTTGAGTCGAACGAAATGTCCTAACGAGTCGCTCAACGCCGGTACTTTTCCACGGATGGCGTGCGCGTCCGGTGTATGACATCCCATGCAGTTGAGCGTCCATGCCTGTTTCGCCGCGACCGCGTCATAGGCTCCGTCCTCTGCATGAGCGGGCAGCGACAGCGCCACGCCCAACACACACGCGGCGCGCAACACGATCAGCAGCGGATTCATAGACCGAGGCTTTTGATCAGCGCAGCGCGGTTCTCACGCACCTGCGCGCCGTCCATCGGCGCCGCACGCAGCGTCTTGATCTCTGCTGCGGTGAACGGCTTTGCCTTGTCATGCTTTGCGTTCAGGTCGAACACGACGTAGTTCAGGACACTGGCGAGTTCTTCATCCGAGGCGGAAGCAAAACTCGGCATCTTGAAGTTGTACGTCTTGTCCTTGATCGTGATGGCGCCGAACATGCCGTTCAGCACGGTCAGGCCCAGCTGACGGCGCCCGGCTGCATCGCCTGCGTACCTGCCGGGCAGTTGCGTCAGCGGAGGCGCGAGACCATCCTGGCCCTTGCCGCCTGCCTGATGGCACACCGCGCATTTCGTGTCGAAAATGCCTTTGCCCGACGCGTATTGAACGCTTTGTGCGAGTGCGTGCGCCGAGACGATCGACGCGCTCAACGCGAGCAACGCAGACATGAGCCGGCTCCAGCGCCGCCTTGCGATTGAGGACTTCATTGCTTTGATACTCCGAGCAGTGCCGATACCGAGCAGTGGTAATTGGCGTTGCCGCTTGCCATGCACCAGTTGATGTCGTTGTTCAGGGACAGCTTGTAAAGCGGCTTCTCGCGTTCGTTGCGGTTGCAGAAGCAGCGGCCGCACGAAGTCTTGCCGCAGCAGTCGTTGTACGAAACGATGTAATCGTTGCCGTCGTGCGGATTGCGGCACGTGCCGATCCATGTGATCGGCGAAGGCGTCGTGCCCGGCGGGCAGCTGCTCGCTGTGCCACCGCAGCAGCTGCAAAGCCAGCCATCGATCGCGCAGTAGCGCCAGTAGTCGCAGCTATACGGGTCGTCGCTTTTGCCGGCGGCGGCGCCCGACGCGCCGCTGGCAGGCTCCGCGTTTCCAGCGGCGAACGTGCGGTCCACCGGCAGCAGCGGCACGAGTGCCGAGCCCACCAGCACACGGCCAAGCTTCGCCATCGCACCGCGTCGCGAGCTGCGCTGCGCGACGCCGCGTGCCGACAGCTCAAAGAAGGAGTCGAACCATTTCATGCTTGATGTCCTGTCGTTCGTGTCTTGTATGGCGCGTTCAGGCGTGTTGCTCGCCGTGATCGTGGTGCTCGCCGTGGACAAACTCCTGTAGCGATGCCACGCCACGTTCCTTCGCCTCGAAGAGGCTCTCCAGGTGCTCGCGCGAATTCACGAGGCCCTTTGCGCGCACCTTGCCTGTTTCGTCGAGCAGCAGCGCGTAAGGCAGCTTGCCGATCTGATACGCAAGACCCAGTTCCTGGGAAAGCACGTACGGGAACTGTTGCAGGCCAGTCTTCTTGTAGAACGCTGCGTGTTCGGTTGTGTCGCCGTCGCTTGCGAGCACGATGTCGGTGGCGGTTTCGCGCGACTGGATCGAAGGCAGCAGCGGCAGGAGCTTCTTGCAGACCGGGCACGTCGGCGAAAGGAAGAACACGAGCGTGCTGCGGCCCTTCGGCGAAACGCCGCCCACCTTCACCTGACGGCCATCCAGCGCGCCGAGTTCGAATGCGGGGCCCACCGTGCCGACGGCCGGGCCCTTGTCGATCATCAGTGCGCCAACCGGCATCAGGCGTTCGTAAAGAATGCCGACCTGGCGAACGAGTGCCAGCGAGATGGCGCCAAGCGCGAGAACCGCGATCCACAGCAGAGCGGTCGAAATCAACAGTGCGTTTTCCATTACGAGTTCCTCAGGTGTTTCAACTTCGGACGGTTGGCCAGCAACACATCCAGGGTCAGCAAGACAGCGACGGTGATCAGCGTTCCAGCGAGTACCGTCAGGTAATCGATCCACACGATGTCGCGCGCGGTTTGCGGCATCCAGGCGCTTGCCGCGAGCAATGCGAGAAAGAGCGTGCGTGCCACGTGCGTCCAGCCGATTGCGTGCGGGACCTCGCGCGTCGACGTGACGAATCCGGAACAGCCGCAATCGATGTCGGTGTGTCCACGCGCGACGTTCACGGCGAGCGCCAGTGCGAATGCAGCGAACAGCACGACGAGCGCGGCAGCGCCGGAGAAGCGCGTTGCAGGCAGCAGGAACGCAAGCACGGCGACGACTTCGAATGCAGGAATGCCGGCGGCAACTGGCGCGACGAGCGCTTGCGGCAGGAGGCCAAAGCCGGCCACCGAGCGCTTGAACGCGTGCAGACGCAAGGCTTTGGCTAACGCGCCGATCAGCGTGACAATCGATGTCGCGGCAAGCGCGATGGTCGATACAACGGGGTCAAGAGCGAGGCTTAAAGTCATTTCATCTGCCTCACGGATTGACGAGCAACGACGACGTCGCGCCGATCTGCTTTTGCACGGTCTTGAGCTTGCCGGTCGTTGCGTCCGCAATGACCACATCGGAGGTCGTCGTGATGCCATACAGCAGCGGATGCGCATCCTGGCTCACCTGCACCGCGAGAAGCGGATCGATCTTCTGGTCAGCCAGCTTCCAGCGCGCAACGCGCTTTTGCGCCTTGACGTCGAAGACCCAGATCTCCGTCGCCGGCTCCTTGTGCGAGCCCTCACCGCCTTGATGCATCAGCACGAAAAGACGCTGCGTACCGGTGTGCAATGCCGTTTGCTGGAGACCGCCGGGACGCCAGCCCGCCTTCTGTTCGTCTGCGGTAACGAGCGCCCACGACTTCCCGAACACGGGTGCCGCGCCTGCGAAATTCGCGGTGCGTACGTTGCCGTTGAACGTGGTGAACCAGTACGTGTTCTGGTCGCGCACGGCGTTGACGAAGGCGGGATCCTTGTCGACGTCGATGAATGCTTCGGAGAGTTTGCGGTTCTTCTCCTTGCCGTTAGCTAGCGTGATCGTCAGGCCCTTGCCGCTTTCGCACATCGCCGTAAAGCGGTCGTTCCCACTCGGATACGCGAGCACGCAGCCATCGGTATCGATTTCCGCGGTGACACGATGCGCGGCGAGATTGATGACCGTCACCGACGTGGCCGGCGTGATGTTCGCGACGTACAGCCATTTGCCGTCGGTCGACAACGCGGTGTTGTAAGGCGTGGGCGTCTGCTGTCCGTGCTTCGCTGGAATCACGACTTCGCCGGTGATCTGCAGCGTGGTGTTGTCCGTCGATTCGACGACGTCAGTGCGCGCGCCATGCGAGCCGCGTGCGAAGTAGGTCGTCGCGATATAGGTCGTCTTGTGATCGGGGCTGATGGCAAGGCCCGGCGAAAAGCCGCCGTCGATCTGACCGAGCAGTTTGCCGTCGTCGCCATTGACGACGTACACGCGCCCATCCGTCATCGACGGAAAGTTCGCGTCGATCACGTAGACCTGATGCGGGCTGTACGCCGGCATCTTTGCAGTTGTCAGTTCCTCCGGCTTTTCGACGGCTGCAGCATGCAAGGACATCATTGCAGTGCCGGCCAGTGCGAACGCCAGTCTCCATTTTCTTCGCATTTCTTCTCCACTCACTAAGCGACTTCATCAAGCGCATTTGCGTGTGGGGAAAATTAGCTTGGAAAATATTGCAGGGCAGTTCCCAAATCGGCAAACCGTCAAGGAAATACTTACGTTGCGATTACGCTGCAGAATGCGACGCCAAACTGAAAGCTAGGGCTTAAGGCATGTGAAAGGATGAACGCAGTAGCCAGATACGGCGCGTCTATTGAAGAAAAGTGGCATGCCTAAGCAATGCCGGGCACGCAAAGGTCAAAGAGATTGCCGCGTGCGAATGTGCGCCTGGGCAGGAGGATCGCTTCCACTGCGTTGATCAGAAGCAGCGAGACGCAGATCTTGCGATCGGTGTGGCGTATCACCGCGAACGCGCGCTCCTTGAGTTCGCCGTTGAAGCGCGGATCGGCGGCAACGATGTCTTCGTCGTCGTGCAGGCCTTCAAGGCGCGCGTCGGGTACGACGTTCCAGCTTTCCGGCAGGCGGACGAGGACCTCGGTGACATCGTCGAACTCGGAAATGACAGCGGCGTGCGCATCCACTGGACGGCGAAACCATAGGGGCCGCCCGGTCGGCTCGACGAGCAGCGCCGCGACGGGAAACAACAAAAGACCTTCGTTCATATCAGCCTGGGCCATCCTGTCCACGATGCGTTGACTAGTGCGCGGACATCATCGCCGAAAAGGACCGCCGCGAGCGTTCGCCGCTATTCGCTTTGCCGAATTCGGAGGTGTTGGCGGCCTGGCACCATGGCGCGGTACCGGTTCGATATGAGCCGTTTCCTACGCGAAAAGCCGAGTCGCGCGATTTTCCTGAGGATGCCCCGTTCGTCGCCCAAGTCCTTGATTTGTATTTGGATGTATCATTCGGGGTTCTGTCCGGCACCGTTTTTTGGCGCTTTTTCCGAGCGTCCATGCGCTGCTGCGACAACCTTCACTCTGTCGCGTGTCTGCCATGAAAGCCTCAAACAATTTTTTCCGTCTCGAAACCCGGTTGCAGTCGCAGGTCGGCAAAGCGATCGCCGACTTCAACATGATCGAAGACGGCGACAAGATCCTGTGCTGCATGAGCGGCGGCAAAGACTCGTACACGATGCTCTCCGTTCTGCTCGCGCTGCAAAAGCGCGCGCCGATCGACTTCGAGATCATCGCGATGAATCTGGACCAGAAGCATCCTGGCTTTCCCGACGAAATCCTGCCGCAGTATTTCGAGTCGATCGGCGTGAAGTACCGCATCGTCGAAGCGGACACGCATTCGATCGTCAAGGAAAAGGTGCCTGAAGGCAAAACGACGTGTTCGCTGTGCTCGCGTCTGCGCCGCGGTGTGATTTACCGCACGGCAAAAGAGCTGGGCGTCAACAAGATTGCGCTGGGCCACCATCGCGACGACATCGTCGAGACGTTCTTCCTGAACCTGTTCTTCGGGGGAAAGATGAAAGCGATGCCGCCGAAGCTTGCCACCGACGACGGCGCGCACATCGTGATCCGTCCGCTTGCGTACTGCAAGGAGTCGGATATCGCGACTTACGCGCGTGCGATGGAATACCCGATCATTCCGTGCGACCTGTGCGGCTCGCAGGAAAATCTGCAGCGCAAGAAAGTGAAGGACATGCTGACACAATGGGAGCGCGACACGCCGGGCCGCGTCGATAACGTGTTCCGCGCGCTGTCCGATGTCGTGCCGTCGCATCTCGCCGACACCAGCCTGTTCGACTTCCGCGCGCTCGCCACGGGCCTCGCCAAAATCGACGAGGCGTCGCTTTTCGGCGATACGTCCTACACGCAGACGGCGCTCGTGTTCTCGCATTCGAGCGAGAACCGCATCGAGTTCGTGCGCCCTGCCGCGCGCAACGCTGCCGCTAAAGCTGACGTCGGTGCGACGGCTGGCAACACAGCGGACGCTTAATCTTCCTTGATCCGAAAGACTTCGACGCCGACGGCGTCGCAGTCCGGATACACATCGGGTTTTTCAGTCGAGACGCGTGCGGCGCACACCTGCGGATGGGCGAGCATCGTCTTGACGAGATCGTCGCAGAGCGTTTCCTGAAGATGGATGTGCCCCTGTTCGACGCGACGCGCGATGGTGGAGCGCATGAAGTCGTAGTCGACGACTTCGCTCAGCTTGTCGGCTACCGGTGTCGACAAGGCGAGCGGCACGTATAGCTCCACGTTGATCACGACGCGCTGTTCGCCGCGCTTCTCGAAGTCATGCACGCCGATGTTGATGTGCACTTCATAGTTGCGTAGAAAGAGCCTGCGACAGTCGGCGAGCCGGGGATGCGAGAGAGCGTCGAACATGATTGTTCCAGTGTCGATAAAAGCGTGCGGACACGCAAGGAGCGCTGTGCGCAGCGGGCCTGAAGAACCTTTGCGTACGTTCAGGCGCCCGTTAAAAACATGACGTCACGCGGCAGCGGCACGAGATGCTGACCGCCGTCGACGACGAGCGTCGAACCCGTCACGCCGTGTGCATCTGCAAGATACAGCGCGGCCGCCACCAGATCGTCCGGACGCGAAGCACGGCCAAGCGGCGTGACCGTATGCGCTTCGGCGAAACCTTGTGGCGTCTGATCTGCGGATTGCAGCGTGAGTCCTGGTGCGAGCCCGACCACACGCAATTTTGGCGCGAGCGCCTGCGCGAGCGCGACGGTTGCCGTTTGCAGCGCGGCCTTCAGCACCGTGTATGAAAGATAGTCCGGATTCATGTTGTACAGCTTCTGATCCAGCACGTTGATGACGCAACCGCGCAGCAATTCATCGCTACGTGCGGCGTCCGGCGTCGCTTCGTGCAACGTACGCGCAAGCACAAGCGGCGCGGCCAGATTGATTGCCGTGAGATGTAGCAGACGCTCGTAGCCGATGTCGGTCGCCGCGTCTTCGGCAAAGAGCGACGCGTTGTTGATCACGCACGCCGGACGCCCCAGCGCCGCGACGCAATCCGGCACGAGCTTCAGGACCTGTGTCTCATCGGCGAGATCCGCGTGCAGCGCGACGGCACGACGGCCGAGCGCGACGATTTCCTCGACCACTTCATCCGCTTCTTCGCGGGATGCGCCGTAATGCACGGCCACGTCCCAGCCTTTCGACGCGAAGCCGATGGCGAGTGCGCGGCCGATCCGGCGGGCGGCGCCGGTGATCAGGACGACGCGGGCGGGGGCGCTGTGGATGCTGCTGGCGTGCGAAGTGCTGGAAGAGTCGGTCATTTACAATATGCGGATGAATCCGAAAGCTCACGAACCCGATAGTTTACCCGCTCCTGGCCCCGCCGCGCTTGCGCAGTCGGAGGCGCTGGTCGCGCAGATCCGCGCGGAACTCGACGCGAACGGCGGCTGGTTGCCGTTTGATCGCTACATGGAGCGCGCGCTATACGCGCCGGGCCTTGGCTATTACAGCGGCGGCGCCATGAAATTTGGGCGTCGCGCGGAGGATGGCAGCGATTTCGTCACTGCGCCCGAACTGTCGCCGCTATTTGCCGCGACGCTGGCGCGCCCCATCGCGGAGACGCTGGCCGCGAGCGGCACGCGTGCGGTGATGGAGTTTGGCGCCGGCACGGGCAAGCTCGCTGCGGGATTACTGAATGAACTTGCCGCGCAGGGCGTCGAATTCGACACGTATTCGATCGTCGATCTGTCGGGAGAACTGCGCGAGCGTCAGCGCGCGACGATCGAAGCCGACGCGCCCGCGCTGGCTGCGAAGGTGCGCTGGCTGGATGCGTTGCCGGAGCGCTTCGAGGGTGTCGTGATTGGCAACGAGGTGCTTGACGCGATGCCGGTGCGACTCTTCGCACGCGGCGATGAGGAGTGGCAGGAGCGCGGCGTGACGTGGCGCGATGGTGCCTTGACGTTCGAGGACCGGCCGGTTGGTACGACTGCCGACATGGCGTTTCTGGATTCACTCGACGTGGAGGGCGACTACGTCGCCGAAACGCACGAGGCTGCGTTTGCTTTTACGCGAACGATCTGCACGATGCTCGAGCGTGGCGCCGCGTTCTTTATTGACTATGGTTTTCCGCGACACGAGTACTACCATGCACAGCGCGCGCAGGGAACGTTGATGTGTCACTACCGGCATCGTGCGCATGGCGATCCTTTTTTGTATCCCGGGTTGCAGGACATTACGGCGCACGTCGAGTTTACGGGTGTTGCTGAAGCGGCTGTCGATACGGGGGCTGATCTGCTTGGGTATACGTCGCAGGCGAGGTTTCTGTTGAATGCCGGCATTACCGATGCGCTTGGGGATCTTGATCCTTCGGATATCAAGCGGTATCTGCCGGCGGCGAATGCCGTTCAGAAGCTACTTTCTGAGGCCGAGATGGGCGAGCTCTTCAAGGTGATCGCGTTTTCGCGCGGCATCGATGAAGGGATTGCCGCGTTTGCTCGCGGCGACCGGTCACATTCGCTTTGAGCGCGATGTCATGATCCGCTGGCTACTCACTACTTTTGTTGCCGTCGCTGTTTTGTCCAGGTGCTGGCCCTGGCTCAGGAAGGTCGGCATCGGGAGATTGCCCGGTGATGTCACCCTCCGGGTTGGGGGGAAAGAGTACCCTTTTCCCTTTATGTCTACTTTGTTGCTCAGTATTGTTTTGTCTTTGGTTGTTCGGTTGATTTGAGGTTGGGTTTGCCCCTTTGGCGGGGCGGCATTTCGGTTCTTTTCGTGCCGAAGCTGTTTTTGCTTTGGCCTTTCCTTGTTTTGCTTTTGGTCTATTAGCGTCGCCCCTGTGCGGGGCGGCACCTACTTTTCTTTGTCTTCCAAAGAAAAGTAGGCAAAAGAAAGGCGCTTCGAAAACGTGTCTCTTCCCGGTGTGCCCCGTTCGGGGAATGGCCACCCATGAAGTGTCGCCCCCACACTTCAGACCGTATCGGTCCCCGCGCGATCCCAGCCCGCGCGCATTCCGCCCCCGTGACAAAGCCGTCATCCACCCGACTCCGCGCTGCGCGCGTCGCCGATCGGCATGACCCCGCCGGCAGCTCTCACTCACCGACAACGCACCGGCTTTGTACCCGGACCCGTCGCTGCGATCGCAATGATCCGCGGCCCAGCACATGCCGCGCCGAACGACCGCACCGCGACGCACGGAGTGCGGAGTGGGGATGGATTAGCCCTGTGTCACGGGCGATGCTGTGTGGGGATCAGATCGTGCGCGGACCCATATGGCTTCACGCACGAGGGCGACACCTCACGGGTTGCCATTCCCCAGAGATGACACACCTGGAAAAGGTGAGTTCTCGAAGCGCCTTTCTTTTGCTTACTTTTCTTTGGAAGACGCCCCGAAGGAAGTCCCCTTGGGGGACAAAGAAAAGTAAGTGCCGCCCCGCACAAGGGGCAACGCCAATAGACCGACACGAAAACAAGGAAAGGCCAAAGCAAAGACCCAGCTTCGGCACGAAAAAAAAGAAACCCCGCCAAAGGGGCAAAAAAAACAAACCTAAATACTCTCTCCAAGCGCCGCTGCAACAACCCGAATTCTCTCCTGCTGAACAGCATCCTTGATAAGAGAAGGCCGATCAGCAAACCGCCCGGCAACGGCCCCACCATCCACAGCCCGCGCAGCAACAAGCGCGATGCGCAGTCGCTCCGCCTGCGGATACGCCCTCGCCTCCAACCCGAGACGTCCGCGTGCATCCGCCTCGCATGCCTGCAACGCCTCGGCAAAACGCCCAGGTTTCCTCAACGCGTCACATCGCTCGAATAACCGCACCAACCCCGCCGGTCCGGTCTCCATCACGCGATGAATATTTCCATGCTCACGTGCCACCAGCACCGCCAGATCGCGACACTCATTCGGCACCCGCAACCGGTCGCACAACGGCTTCAGCAAATTCACGCTGCGCCCCTCATGCCCAATATGCCGCGGCAACACATCCTCGGGCGTCGTCGCCTTGCCCAGGTCATGTGTCAACGCGGCAAACCGGACCGTCAACGCATATCCCTGCGCAGCCGCATGATCCAGAACCATCATCACGTGCACACCCGTATCGACCTCAGGGTGGTAATCGGCGCGCTGCGGCACGCCAAACAACGCATCGATCTCCGGCAACACACGCGCAAGCGCGCCGCACTCCCGCAACAGCCCGATCATCCGCGAAGGCTTCGCCTCCATCAGTCCGCGTGACACCTCCTGCCACACGCGCTCCGGTACCAGCGCATCCACCTCACCCGCCGTGACCATCTTCTGCATCAGCGCCATCGTCTCCGGCGCAACCGTGAAATCGGCAAAGCGCGCCGCAAATCGGGCAATGCGCAGGATCCGCACGGGATCTTCAAGAAACGCATCGCTGACATGACGGAACACGCGATTCCTCACGTCAGCCTGTCCATTGAACGGATCGATCACGGGCCCGGCAAGCTCGCCATCCGGACGCACCTCGCGCGCCATCGCGTTGATCGTCAGATCGCGTCGCGCCAGATCCTCTTCGAGCGTCACGTCGGGCGCGTAGAAAAACTGAAAGCCGTGGTAACCCGCCGCTGTCTTGCGCTCGGTGCGCGCAAGCGCATATTCCTCGTGCGTCAGCGGATGCAGGAAGACCGGGAAATCCTTGCCGACAGGCCGATAGCCCTGCGCGACCATCTGCTCAGGCGTCGCGCCAACCACCACATAATCGCGGTCCTTGACGGGCACGCCCAGCAACGCGTCGCGGATCGCGCCGCCCACTGCGTAGATATTCATGCGCAAGCGTCGTAGTGCGGCACGCGATGCGTCTCGCGCAACGCGTCGTCGATCCACGCACGCACGGCCGGCTGCTCCGTCACGCGACGCGCGTAAGCGGACGCAACTTCCGAGAGCGCGGGCTGCCATGTGTTGAAGCGCATCACGACGGGTGCATACATCGCGTCCGCAATGCCGAAGTCGCCAAACAGGAACGGGCCGCCATGCTTCGTGATGCAGTCGCACCACAACGCATCGACGCGCGCGATATCGGCAAGCGCCTCCGGCGTCGCGCCCTTGCCCGGAAACGAAGCGCGGATGTTCATCCACATCGACGAGCGCAGTCCGACAAAACCGGAGTGCATCTCGGCGCTCACGCTGCGCGCCTGCGCACGCGCAGCGGCGTCGCGCGGCCACATCGCGTGCTGCGGAAACTGTTCGGCAAGCGTCTCGCAGATGGCAAGCGAATCCCATACGGGCACGTTGTCGTCGGTGATCAGGCACGGCACCTTGCCCGAAGGCGACAGCGCCAGAATCGACGTCGTCGAATCCGCCTCCTGCAATTCGATCGTGCGCTCCTCGAAAGGAATGCCGAAATGCTTCAGCACGAGCCACGGCCGCATCGACCACGAGGAATAGTTCTTGTCACCGATAACGAGTTTCATGCGTCTAATGAATAAGAGAAAGTAAAAGTCACCGCCCCGCGCTCGCGCGAAACGTGTTGAAACGCGAACGCATCGAAGCACCCGTCAGATACACCGGCGCGATCGTTTCGATGCTCGCCGGCTCGATGTCGAGTTCGGGTGCAAGCGGCCCACTCAGCACGCTGTCCACTTTCATCGAATCGAGATTGTCGCGCGTAAGCACGGGCTCGCCAGGCGCCATTTCGAACGTCATCGCCTGAAGTCGCGCCAGCGCGTCCGGCAAACGGATGATCCGCGCGTGGCGCCCGATCACGTCGCCGCAGAATTTCACCAGTGCCTCCAGCGTGTAGACGGTCGGACCGCCCAGTTCATACGTGCGGCCAGTCGCGGCATCGAGATCGAGCACGTTTGCAATCGCCTTCGCAACATCGCCGACAAACACGGGCTGGAACTTCGCGTCAGGCATCGCAAGCGGAATCATCGGGAAAACACGTTGCAGGAACGCGAATTTGTTCAGGAACGCGTCCTCGGGGCCGAATACGACCGATGGCCGGAACACCGTGGTTGCCAGTGTCGACTGGCGCACGGCTTTCTCGCCGTCGCCCTTCGAGCGCAGGTACATGCTCGGCCCTTTCGGGTCGGCGCCAATCGCACTCACGTGGATCAGACGATGCACGCCCTTGCCTTCGCAGGCAGCCACAATTTTTGCGGGCAGTTCGACGTGCGCTTTCGCAAACGCTTCGCCATACGGGTTCGCGCGGTTCGCGTGCAACGTGCCCACGAGGTTGATCACCGCGTCGGCGTTTTCGAGGAAGCTGGCAAGTTGCACGGGGTCGAACACGTCGACTTCGATCACGTCGATGGGCAACAGCGTGAGATGCCGCGCGTGATGCCTGCGTCGGGTGGCAATGCGCACGTCCTTGCCGAGTTCAACGAGCGCGTTGACGAGATGGCTGCCAATGAATCCGGAACCGCCGATGATCGCGATGGCTTGATGGCGCATTTTCGACTCCCTGGGTGGAAGCCGCAGCAACGGCTGGTGAGGCGGCCGCCGCGCAGCGAAGCGCGGCGGCATGGCGCTGGCGTTTATGGTGCGATATAGCCCAGACGCACTTTCAGCGATTGCGGACGGCCTTCGAACAGTGCCGCATAGTAGACCGTGTTGGACAGCACATTCTTCACGTAGTCGCGGGTTTCCTGGAACGGGATCGTCTCCGCGAAAATCGCGCCTTCAACGCCGTGCGACAGGTTCTGCTTCCACGCGCGCGGACGTCCTGGACCGGCGTTGTAGCCGGCCGTAGCCAGCACGGCGGACCCGTCGAACTGATTGTAGATCATCGACAGATAGTTGGTACCCAGCAGGATATTCGTGTCGATATCGTTCATCTGCGCGCGCGAAATCGTGCCAAGTCCGATCTTCTTCGCCACCAGCTGCGCGGTGCCGGGCATCAGCTGCATCAGGCCGCTCGCGCCGACTTCCGAGCGCGCGTTCATGATGAAACGCGACTCTTGCCGGATCAGTCCATACGCCCATTCGACGTCGAGACCGGTGGACTGTGCATCGCGTTCGACGATATCGCGGAACGGCGACAGATAGCGCAGCGAGAAGTCGTGCTCGGACTTCGTGCGGTCGGCGGTGTTCACGGCGCGGTCGTACAGTTCGATGCGACGTGCGAACTCGGCGGTCGCGATGAGCTGGCGGTCGGTCATCGAGCGCAGCGGCCAGTTCCATTCGCGATTGCCTTCAAGACGCAGGTTCAGCGCGTAAAAACGCTGTGCGAGCGCGAAGCCGGGCGTCGCGCCGGCCTGCTCGACTTCAGCGTCGCTCACGGTGGTTTTCGGCGGCACGGTGATCTTCTGGCCGAGTTCTTCGGCAGCGAGCTGACCGTAGAAGTTATAGCCCGCGGCGATCGACTCGAATTCCTGGTTCGCCGTGACGGTGTCGCCGTTCTGCTTCACCGCGCGCGCGTGCCAGTAGACCCACGAAGGCTGTGTGCGCAGCGTTGGCGACATCTGCTCGATCGACCAGCGCACCATCGTCCAGTCGCCGGCAAGAAGCGCCATGCGGGTGCGCCACTCGTAGGCGGGGTTCGAAAGCGGCGCGTTCGCCGAGAGCCGGTACCAGTCGACTGCGGCCGGCATCTGCTTTGCCGCCGCCTGGTAAGCGATCGTGCCCCAGCCGATCGCGCGCTCGGGCGTGGTGAGCGAAGGCGCGACGGAGGCGAACGTCGAAGCCGCCATCGCCGGATCGTTGCGCGCCATGCGCGTGATCGCGAGCAGCGCCAGCTGATGCGACTGCGTATCGGGTCCGACGCCGCGCGCGAGCAGCAGCGGCGGCGTGCTGGCGGCCTGGCCGAACAGCACCGGATCGGGACGCTGGTTGCCCAGCGCGTCGACCAGCTTCGCGCCCGTGTTCGTGTAGTTCTGCTCGTACGCGACGCGGATCTGCTGCCACACGTCGTCGGTCGTGAACTGCTGATTGATCGCGAGCGACGTGATCAGATCGACGCAGCCGTCGCCGTACTGCTTCGGATCGACGAGCAGCGCGCGTGCCGCATCGGCGACGTTTTCGCCGCGCGCCGCGCGCGATTCAAGTGCGTAGCACTTCACCTGCGTGTCGTCGTTCAGCACAAAACGTGCATATTGCAGGTCGAAGTTGCGCCAGTCGTGACGCGCGCCCAGCACGACGAGATAGTCGTTGCGCATGCGGTCGGCAATCGCCTGACCATCGTACTTCTGCAGGAAGGACAGCACGGGCGCATCGGGCGCGTCGATACGCGCGTGGCCCGATCCGTCGAACAGCTGCGGCTTCAGCGTGAAGTACTCGAGATACGACGGCGCGGGATAGTCGGGAATCATGCTCGCCAGCTGCGCGGCGCGCGGCGCGTCGTTATTGCGCGCTGCTTCGCGAAGCTGGATGAAAGTCTGGTCGTCCGGTGTGAGCTGGGTGAGGGTGACAGGACGGACGGCGGACGCCGTGCCGCACGCGACGAGTGCCGCGGCAGCCAGCGCAGAACCGGCCGCGCGATATACTCGAAAGAGGCGTTTGGACATCGTTGTTTCTGGAGCGGGAATTGAAGCCAAGCATAGCACGCAACCCCCACGCAAAATCGAAAAAGGAACTGCGCGCAACACTGCTCAAAGCCCGTCTCGACGCGGCTCGCGAGCCCGCGCATGCACTCGCGCTAAAGCATCATGTGCTTCAGACACTGGAACGCTATGCGCCGGCATGCGTGGGGTTCTACTGGCCGCTCGCGGGCGAGTTCGACGCGCGCGAAGCCATCGCGGAATGGCTCGCCGCCGATGCGAAACGCGAGGCCGGCCTGCCAGTGATTCACAGCCTCCATTCGCCGCTCGCGTTTCACGCGTGGACGCCGGACATGGCCATGAAAACCGGTCATCACCGCATTCCCGAACCGGAGTCGAGCCGCGACGTGACCCCTGACCTGCTGCTGATTCCCTGCGTGGGTTTCGACCAGGATGCGTTCCGGCTCGGTTACGGCGGTGGCTATTACGACCGCACGCTGGCGGTGTGGCCAGGCGCGATGCGCCCGGTAACGGTCGGTATCGCGTACGAAGCCTGCCGCACCGATGCAATCCCGCGCGAGGCGCACGACATACCGCTCGACGCGGTCATCACGGAGCGCGCGCGCTATCCAGAACAGGCTGATTGAGATTTTGCCCGGCTGTCGGGCGCATCAAAGCGAAGCCGCCGCGCGCGCCGCCGTGTCGTAGAGGCCCGATGCGTTGCGCAGCAGCTGCGCGGCCTCGCCGATCTGCTCGTTGGTCAGACCGCTTTCCTTCAGCGTCGAGATGAGGCAACTCTCGCGCACTTCACGATAGCGCAGGCACAGCGCACGGCCGGCCTCCGTCGCCTCGAAAAACACTTCCTTGCCGGTCTTTTCGCTTTTTACATACCCTCTAGCTACGAGCTTCTTCAGCGCATAGGTCGCGACGTGCGTGTCCTCGATGTTCAGCACGAAGCAGATATCGGCCAGTTTTTTGCGGCGCTCGCGATGGCTCACGTGGTGCAGCAGCGAGACTTCGATGGCGGTCATGTCCTTGTCGCCCGCCGCCGACATGCAGCGCACCATCCAGCGGTTGAACGCGTTGCCCGCCATGATCAGCGCGTACTCGAGCTCGGAAAGCTCCGCGCTCGATTCGGAAACGAGGTGTTCCGACGAGACGATCTTGGTGGGATGACGCGACATGAGGCAATCTCGACACACGTTGGGAAGGTGCCGGAAGTGTACGACGCCCACCTGAAAATGGGAGCCTGGCACAAACGCTTATTGATAAATTGTAGATAAATTATTGAGAATGTACGTTACTTGCCATGCCACGCGCTTTGCAAACGGGTCAGCCGATCCGGACCGGGCGCCCGCGCAGGTGGGTACCCGAACGAACCAGGTCACTCATGAATCAGCCACGCATCTATCCGTTGGGCGATAACGCACTCGTCTGCGAATCCGCGCCGCCGGCCACGCTTGCCTGCCAGCAGCGTATCTGGGCAGCAGCCGGAGCCGCGCGCGCGTGGCCGCACGTGCTCGAAGTCGTACCGGGGATGAACAATCTGACGCTCGTCATCAACCCGCTCGAAGCCGATCGCGACGCCCTCACCGACCTGCTGCGCGCCGCCTGGGACAGCGCGGCGGACCCAACCGCCACGGGCCGCGAAGTCGAAATCCCGGTGGTGTACGGCGGCAAGGCGGGCCCGGATCTGGCCGCCGTCGCGAAACACACGGGGTTGTCGGCGGATGAAGTCGTGAAGCGACACGTCGCGGGCGAATACGTCGTGTTCTTTCTCGGCTTCCAGCCGGGCTTTGCCTACATGGGCGGCCTCGACGAAAAGCTGCACACGCCGCGGCGCGCCGAGCCGCGGCTCGAAGTGCCGGCGGGCACGGTCGGCATCGGCGGCGCGCAAACCGGGATTTATCCGGCCGCGTCGCCAGGCGGCTGGCAACTGATCGGCCGCACGGAACTGGCGCTCTTCGATCCGGTGCAGACGCCGCCCACATTGCTGCAATCGGGCGATCGCGTGCGCTTTACCATCGCGGGGATCGACGCATGATCGACGTCGTCCGCGCAGGTCTTCTGACCACCATTCAGGATCTCGGCCGCCACGGCTACCGGCATCTCGGCGTCGCGATGGGCGGCGCGCTCGACCGGCTGTCGCTCGAAGTCGGCAACCGGCTCGTCGGTAACCGGCCCGATGCGGCCGGCCTCGAAATCACGTTCGGCCCGACGGTGCTGCGCTTTCCGCGCGCGACACGCGTCGCGATCACCGGCACGGAATTCGGCGCGACGCTCGACGGCAAGCCCGTTTATTCGTGGTGGAGCCTGCCGGTGCAGGCCGGCCAGGAACTCACGCTCAATGGCGCGAGGCGCGGCATGCGGGGCTACATCGCGGTGGCCGGCGGCATCGACGTACTGCCGATGCTCGGCTCGCGCAGCACGGACCTGGCCGGCGGTTTTGGCGGGCTCGGTGGACGGGCGCTCCGCGACGGCGACCGGCTGCCCGTCGGCGTGCCGCCCGCGCGCCCCGGCTCGTGGTTCAGCCCCGACGCGCCCGAGTTCGGCGTGAAGGCGCCCGCCTGGTGCAAGTTCGTGCTGGTGAATGAGCCCGTGCGGCGCGGGCGTCATCCTGCGAACGTGCCCTGGGCGGTGCCGATCCGCGTGCTGGCCGGGCCGGAATACGACAGCTTCACCGCGAGCGCGCACAGCGCGTTCTGGGACGACGAATGGCTCGTCACGCCCAATAGCAACCGGATGGGCTACCGCCTCGCAGGCACGGCGCTCGAACGTCAGCAAAAAGCCGATCTGCTGTCGCACGCGGTCTTGCCGGGCACGATCCAGGTGCCGCCGAACGGCCAGCCGATCATCCTGATGGGCGACGCGCAGACGACGGGCGGTTATCCGAAGATCGGCGCCGTGATCCAGGCCGACATGTGGAAGCTCGCGCAGGTGCGCCTGAACGGCTCGATCCGCTTTCTGCCCACGACACCCGAAGAAGCGCATTACGCGCTGCTCGAAGAACGGACGTATCTGCGGCAGATCGATGCCGCGATCGCCATGCACGAAGAACGCTGCGCGCGTCAGCCGGCGCTGGCGGCCTTGCAGGCCAAGTAGGAGAGAACACATGGAAATCGACCTGAACGCCGATCTCGGCGAAGGCTGCGGCACCGACGAAGCGTTACTCGATCTCGTGAGCTCCGCCAACATCGCGTGCGGCTGGCACGCCGGCGGCGCGACCGCGATGCGTGACTGCGTGCGCTGGGCGGTGCAGAAAGGTGTAGCGATCGGCGCGCATCCGAGCTTCAACGATCCCGAGAACTTCGGCCGCAAGGAGATGGATCTGCCCGTCGGCGATATCTACGCGGGCGTGCTGTACCAGCTCGGCGCGCTGTCGGCGATTGCAGAGGCGGAAGGCGGGCGCATCGCGCACGTGAAGCCGCACGGCGCGCTCTACAACCAGGCCGCGCGCGACCCGAAGATCGCCGATGCGATCGCGTCCGCGGTGCACGACTTCGATCCTTCGGTCGCGGTGTTCGCGCTCGCGAACAGCGGGCTCGTGACGGCGGCGCGCGAAGCCGGGCTAACCGCCATCGAAGAAGTGTTCGCCGACCGCGGCTATCGCGCGGACGGCTCGCTCGTGCCGCGCTCGCAACCGGGTGCGCTCCTCGACGACGAAGAGCTCGTACTCGAGCGCACGCTCGCGATGGTGCGCGAGCAGCGCGTGCAGGCGGTCGACGGCCAGTGGGTGCCGCTCAACGCGCAGACGATCTGCCTGCACGGCGACGGTCCGCACGCGCTAGCGTTCGCGCGGCGCATCCGCGCGGCGCTCGCGGATGCCGGCATCGACGTTCATGCGGCCGGCAGCACGCGCGTCTGATCCACTGCGCGCGCCGGTCCCACCGACAGCAAACGAAACACAACGACGCCCCGCCCTTCGCGGGGCGTTTGCCAGATACCGTTGAAACAGCAGTCGCCTCAGCCGCAGCACACGTTGCAAACGCACTACCCGCATCACCGTAACACCTGCAACAACGACACAGTCGACGCGGCCACGAAGAGCCGCGCAGGGCAGGACGGCGCACGGCACGCCCGCACGCCGCCCGATATGAGCCGCCAACCGCGGCATCCGGGTTCATTCATACACAACGAACCCAGTTTGGAGATCCAGATGCAGACATCAGTCAGTTTATGGCCGCTCATTGGCGTGGCCGTCATCATCATCGGGTTTGTGTTGCGCTTCAATCCGATGCTGATCGTGGCGGCCGCCGCGATCGCCACGGGGCTCGCCGCGCACTTTCCGCCCGAGAAAATCCTCGCGGCCATCGGCACCGGTTTCATCAAGACCCGCAACATTCCGCTCATCATCCTGCTGCCGCTCGCGGTGATCGGGCTGCTCGAGCGCCACGGCCTGCGTGAACGCGCGCAGATCTGGATCGGCGGCATCAAGGCCGCGACCGCCGGGCGTCTGCTGATCGTTTATCTGCTGGTGCGCGAGCTGACCGCCGCCGTCGGCCTGACCGGCCTTGGCGGCCATCCGCAGATGGTGCGTCCGCTTCTCGCGCCGATGGCCGAAGGTGCGACGGAAACCCGCTTCGGCAAGCTGAGCGATGCCATCCGCTATCGACTGCGCGCGTATTCGGCGGCGACAGACAACGTCGGGCTCTTCTTCGGCGAAGACATCTTCGTCGCGTTCGGCGCGATCGTGCTGATGGTCACCTTCCTGAAGGAAGCGGGCATCGTCGTCGAGCCGATGCATGTGGCGGTGTGGGGTATTCCGACTGCGATCTGCGCGTTCATCGTGCACGGGTTCCGGCTGTGGCTGCTCGATCGCAGGCTCGAGCGCGAACTGCGCGGCAGCGCGCCGGCGGGCGCGTCGCAATCGCAGTCGCAGTCGCAATCGCAGACGGCTTCGGGAGACCGCGCATGATCACCATCAACTATCTGTTCTGGCTGCTCGGCATCGTGCTGCTGGTGGTCGGCGGCATGATCATGTCGGACCGCGAGCATCCGCGCCGTTTTCTCGCGGGCGGGTTCTGGATCCTCTATGCGCTGATCTTCCTCGTCGGCGACCGGTTGCCGCCTGAAGTGGTCGGCGTGCTGGTGATCGTGATGGCGCTGATCGCGGGTTTCGGCGGCGTTACCGCGGCGAAGCCGAAAGTGCTGTCGGAAGAAACGCGGCTTGCCAGCGCGCGACGCCTCGGCAACAAGCTTTTCATTCCGGCGCTGACGATTCCCGTCGTCACCGTGATCGTGACGCTCACGGCGAAATATTTCGTCGTCGGCGGCATGCCGCTCGTCGAACTGAAGAACGTCACGCTGATCGGCTTTGGCATCGGCTGCGTGGTCGCGCTCGCCGTCGCGTGTGTGATGACGCGCGACACCGTCGGGCAGTCGATGAAAGAAACGCGCCGCCTCGTCGACGCGCTTTCGTGGGCCGCGGTCCTGCCGCAGATGCTTGGCATGCTGGGCCTCGTGTTCTCGGACGCGGGCGTCGGCAAGGCCGTCGCGCATCTGACGATCGCGTACGTGAACCTCGACTACCGGCTCGTCGCGGTGGCCGTGTACTGCATCGGCATGGCGCTCTTCACGATGGTGATGGGTAACGGCTTCGCCGCGTTCCCGGTCATGACGGGCGGCGTGGGCGTGCCGATTCTGGTCGGCGTGTTCCACGGCAATCCGGCTGTGATGGTGGCGATCGGCATGTTCTCCGGCTACTGCGGCACGCTGATGACGCCGATGGCGGCGAACTTCAACATGGTGCCGGCGGCGCTGCTGGAACTGCCGGACAAGAATGCGGTGATCAAGGTGCAGGTGCCGACCGCGTTGACGCTGCTCGTCCTGAACATCTTCCTGCTGAACTTCCTGATGTTTCTTTAAGGCCCGGATTCGCGCCTGTTCGCTGCGTCACGTTTGACGCAGCGGGCAGGCGCCCCGGGCTTCGGTTGACGCTCAGTTTGCGTCGACGATAAATCCGCGCTGGCGCAGCAATGCAAGCACGCCTTTGGGGCCACCCAGATGCAGCGCGCCGATCGCGACGAACACCGGCTTGTTCGGCGCGGCAATCGCCACCATCCGCGCGACGAAGCGCCGGTTACGGTCGTAGACGATCTTGTTGTCGATCGAAGCCGACAGGCGCGGGTCGCGTGCCAGCTTCTCGGACTTCGCGGTATCCCACGCGGCGATCGCGTCCGCGTCGCCGACGCGCCAGAGCCGGTGCAACGTCCGCACATCGGCGACGTTTTCTTCGGGCGTCTGCACGAGATCCTGCGCCAGCATTTCGCGCTGCTGCGCGAGGGAAAGCCCGGTAAACGCGCGCATCTGCTCCGACAGCGTTTCCAGCCCGACAAGCTTGCCACGCGTCTTCAGATAGACGTTCTGCAACTGCGCCTCGGTGCCATATTCGGTCTGCAGGCCGGCGCTCAGCGAATCGTAGGTTTCGACGAGCAGCGCCGCGAGCCACGGACGCATCTTCTTGATTTCTTCGAGCGCGGCCGGATTGCTGCGAAGACGCATCGCGAGCCTGCGCCACAGCGAATCGGGCAAGAGGCGCGGCAGACATTCGCGCGAACACACGCCGTACTTCGAGACGTCGTCCTGCGATACGAGCAGATCGTCGGGCGACAGTTCGAGCGCGAGCGTCGGCGAGGCGGCGAGCGCGGCCAGGATCGGCTTGCGAAACGGTTGATCCGGCGGATAGTCGGCGGGGTCGCCGACATGCAGCGTGCCGAGCAGGTAGATCGTCGTGGTGCCACGCGTCGCGACATAGAACGGCATGCGCGCGGGCTGCACGCGCACCGCGCCACTCGTGGAATTGCTCGACGGCGGCGGGTTGAAACCAGGCAGGGTGGCGCGCGGCGGCGCCGGAGGGGGAACGGGCGGTGCTGGAACGGGAACGGGACGCCCGGACTGCACCGGCGTATTCGCCGATGCGCCCGCGGCGTACGCTACCGGCGAGGTGATCGCGGCACACACGCTCAAAAGCGCAGCACAAAGCGCGAAGGCGGCGCAGAGGCCGCCCTCACGCAGGCGGCGCGCAGCACCACGCGCCGCCAACGGATCAGGCATCCGCCTCCCCTACCTCCTCGGCGCGGTGACACGATACCTGACGGCCATCCACTTCGCGCAGCTTCGGCTCTTCGGCGCGGCACCGGTCGATCGCGTACGGGCAGCGCTGATGGAACGTGCAGCCCGGCGGCGGATTGAGCGGCGACGGCATTTCGCCCTGCAGCTTGATCTGGATGCGCCGGTCGGCTTCGAAGATCGACGGTGTCGCCGACATCAGCGCCCGTGTGTACGGGTGCCGCGGCCGGCTGAAAATCGTCTTCTTGTCGCCGAGTTCGGCGACGCCGCCGAAGTACATCACCATCACGTCGTCCGCGATGTGCTCGACCACCGACAGATTGTGCGAGATGAACACGTAGCTCGTCTTGAACTCTTCCTGGAGATCCATGAACAGGTTCAGGATCTGCGCCTGGATCGACACGTCGAGCGCGGAAACGGGTTCATCGGCCACGACGATCTGCGGATCGAGAATCATCGCGCGCGCAATCGCGACACGCTGACGCTGCCCGCCCGAGAACATATGCGGATAACGCTTCGCGTGCTCGGGGCGCAGGCCGACCGTGCGCATCATCTGCGCGATGCGTTCGGCGCGCTCCGCGGCGGTGAGCTGCGTGTTGATCGCGAGCGGTTCGCCGAGCGTCTGCTCGACCGTCTTGCGCGGATTCAGCGAGGCAAACGGGTTCTGGAACACCATCTGCACACGCCGGCGCAATGCCGCGATTTTCGTGTGATCCGCACCCGCGACATCTTCACCGTCGATCAGCAGACGCCCGGCCGTGGGCGCTTCGATCATCGTGAGCTGACGCGCGAGCGTCGACTTGCCGCAGCCGGATTCGCCGACCACGGCGAGCGTGCGGCCGCGTTCCAGCGAAAACGAGACGCCGTTGAGCGCCTTCACCGTGCCGTGGCCGAACATGCCGCGCTTCACGGCGTAGTGACGTGCGAGCTGGTCGGCGATCAGCACCTTGTCGCCGGCGGGACGCGCCGGTTCCGCGCGGCGCGTTTCGGATACTGCATTCATCGTGCGCCTCCGCGAGTGTGAATGTTGGCGTCGCCAGTCAGGTTCAGCGGCTTGATGCAGCGGACCTGCGCCGCTTCGCCGTGCGACGGCAGCGGCGCGAGCGCCGGACGCGCCTTCATGCAATCGTCGACCACATACTTGCAGCGCGGTGCGAACAGGCACCCGCGCGGCCGGTCGTCCTTGCCCGGCACCATGCCGGGCAAGGCGGCGAGCCGCACTGCGCCCACGTTGTGCTCGGGAATCGCCGCCAGCAATGCCTCCGTGTACGGATGATGCGGCGCGGCGAAAATATCGGGCACCTTGTTGGTCTCGATGATCTCGCCGGCGTACATCACGGCCACGCGCTGCGCGACTTCCGACACCACGGCAAGATCGTGCGAAATCAGCACGAGCGCCATGCCGCGTTCCTTTTGCAGCTTCACGAGCAGTTCCATGATCTGCGCCTGGATCGTGACGTCGAGCGCGGTGGTCGGCTCGTCGGCGATCAGCAGCTTCGGGTTGCACGCCACCGCCATCGCGATCATCACGCGCTGGTTCATGCCGCCCGACATCTGGTGCGGAAACGACGTGATGCGGTTCTTCGCGTCCGGAATGCCGACCTGGTCGAGCAGTTCCAGCGCGCGCTTATGCAACGCGTCGCCGCGCAGGCCTTCGTGCAGCTTCAGCACTTCCTTGATCTGGTAGCCGACGGTGTAGCTCGGGTTCAGGCTCGTCAGCGCATCCTGAAAGACCATCGCGATGTCCTTGCCGATGATCTTCCGGCGTGCGCTCGCCGATGCCTTCAACAGGTCCTTGCCGTCGAACGTGACTTCGTCGGCGGTGACCTTGCCTGGCGCGTCGATGAGGCCCATCAGCGCCATCATCGTCACGCTTTTGCCCGAACCGGATTCACCGACCACACCAACCACTTCGCCAGGCTTCACGTCCAGATTGATACGATCGACAGCGGGCGCGCCGCTGAAGTTCACCGCGAGGTTGCGGATGGTTAGAAGATTACTCATGTCAGGCCATCCGTTTCAGTTTGGGATCGAGCGCATCGCGCAGCCCGTCGCCGAGCAGGTTGATGGCGAGCACCGAAATCAGGATGGAAAGGCCCGGCATCGTGACGATCCACCAGGCGCTGTCGATATAGTCGCGCGCCGAAGCGAGCATCGCGCCCCACTCCGCCGAAGGCGGTTGCACGCCGAGGCCGAGAAAACCGAGCGCGGCGGCATCGAGAATCGCCGACGAAAAGCCGAGCGTCGCCTGCACGATCAGCGGCGCGGTGCAGTTCGGCAGCACCTGCGAGAACATCAGCCGCAGCGTGCCCGCACCCGCGACGCGCGAAGCCGTCACGTATTCCTTCTGCAACTCGCCCTGCGCCGACGCGCGCGTCAGACGCACATAACCGGGCAGCGCGACGATCGCGATCGCAAGCATCGTATTGATGAGACCCGGGCCGATGATCGCGACCACCGCCACAGCCAGCAGCAGCGACGGCAGCGCGAGCAGCACGTCCATGATGCGCATGATCGGCGTATCGGCCCACTTGTCGAAGAACGCGGCGACGAGCCCGAGCACGATGCCCGGAATCAGCGCCAGCACCACCGAAACGAAGCCGATCCAGAACGACAGCCGCGCGCCGTACATCAGGCGCGAAAGAATATCGCGACCGGCTTCGTCGGTACCGAGGATGAACTTCCAGTTGCCACCCTGAAGCCATGCCGGCGGAATCTTCACGAAGTCGCGGTACTGCTCGATCGGGCTGTGCGGCGAGATCAACGGCGCGAAGATCGCGATGAAGATCAGCGTCAGCACGATGATGCCTGCCACGACCGCGCCACGATTGCGCGAGAAGTTGGCCCAGAATTCACGGGCGGCCAGCGCGCGGCCGCTCGGGGGAGTGACCGCCGTGGGGACGGTGTTTTGGATGTCTGCCATAGCTTTTCTATTACCTCGTATGGCGAATGCGTGGATTCAGCACGCCGTACAACAGATCGACGATCAGATTCACGAAGATCACTAACGTGGCAATCATCAGGATGCCGCCCTGCACGACGGGATAGTCGCGCCGGCTGATCGCATCGATGAGCCATTTGCCGATGCCCGGCCACGAGAACAGCGTCTCGGTCAGCACCGCGCCCGCGAGCAACGTGCCGACCTGCAGACCAATCACGGTCACCACGGGAATCAGCGCGTTACGCAGCGCATGCACGACGATCACCCGCGCCGGCGCCAGACCCTTCGCGCGGGCGGTACGGATGTAGTCCTCGCGTAGCACTTCGAGCATCGACGAGCGCGTCATGCGCGCGATCACCGCCAGCGGAATCGTGCCGAGCACGATCGAAGGCAGGATCAGATGGCTCACCGCCGAGCGGAACGCGCCTTCGTCAGTCGAGAGCAGCGAGTCGATCAGGAGGAAACCCGTCACGCGCGGAATGTCGTATTCCACGGCGATGCGGCCGGCAACCGGCGTCCATTGAAGATCGGCCGAGAACACCATGATGAGAATCAACCCCCACCAGAAGATTGGCATCGAGTAACCCGTGAGCGCCGTGCCCATCACGCCGTGATCGACCACCGTGCCGCGTCTGAGCGCGGCGAACACGCCAGCGGGCAGACCCACGATCAGCGCAAAAAACATCGCGCAGATCGACAGTTCGACCGTGGCCGGAAAGCGCGCGAGGAATTCATCCATCACGCTCGTGTTGGTGATGATCGACATGCCGAGGTCGCCATGCAATGCGCGCCCAACGTAATGGACGTACTGCATGGGAAGAGACTCGTCGAGCCCGAGGCGATGCATCGCGGCAGCGTGCATCGCTGGATCGACCCCGCGTTCGCCCATCATGACTTCGATCGGGTCGCCGGGGATCAGGTGAATCAGCGCAAACGCCAGAATGGTGATGCCGATGAACGTCGGTATCACCATGCCGATGCGGCGCAAAACGAATCGGAACATGGTTCGTCCCTATATGCTTGGTGCTTGATGAACAGAAAAAATGCAACCGGCGACGAGGGCTCGTGGCCCCGGTCGCCGGTATATTTTCGACCAGTTTTCCTGTTTTTATGGAACGTGTGGAAAACCTGGTACGCCAGTCTTACTTCACGCTAACGCCGTCGAAGCGGGCATAACCCAGCGGCTCGATGCGCATGTCTTCAACCTTCTTGCTGACCGGTTGATACACCGTCGAGTGAGCGATCGGCGAGAACGGCAGCTGCTGCGCGAAAATCTGCTGCGCGTCCATGTACGCCTTCGTCCGTGCCGCGATATCCGACGTTTCGCGACCCTTCTGCACCAGGCTGTCGAACGGCTTGTCGCACCACTTCGAGAAGTTGTTGCCGTTCACCGCATCGCAACCGAGCAGCGTGCCGAGCCAGTTGTCTGGATCGCCGTTGTCGCCGGTCCAGCCAATCAGCATCGTGTCGTCTTCGCCTGCGTGGGCGCGCTTGATGTACTCACCCCATTCGTACGTGACGATCTTCGCCTTCACGCCGATCTTCGCCCAGTCAGCCTGGATCATTTCGGCCATCAGCTTGCCGTTCGGGTTGTACGGACGTTGCACCGGCATAGCCCACAGCGTGATGTCGAAGCCGTTCGGGTAGCCGGCCTTCGCGAGCAGCGCCTTCGCCTTCTCCGTATCGTACGTCTGCGACTTCAGGTTCTTGTCGTACGACCATTGCGTCGGCGGCATCGGGTTCGTTGCCGACTGGCCTGCGCCCTGGTACACGGATTCGACGATCGCCTTCTTGTTGATCGCCATGTCGAGTGCCTGACGCACTTCGACCTTGTCGACCGGCTTGTGGGTCACGTTGTACGCGAGGTAGCCGAGGTTAAAGCCTGCCTGCGACGGCATCGCGATGTTCGCTTCCGCCTTCAGCGGCGCGATGTCGGCCGGACGCGGGTAGCTCATCACCTGGCATTCGTCGCGCTTCAGCTTCTGCACGCGCACGCCGGCGTCCGGCGTGATCGAGAAGATCAGCTTCGAGATCTTGACCGCGTTCGGCTTCCAGTAATCCGGATTGCCGTCGAAACGGATCGTCGCGTCTTTCGTATAGCTGCGGAAGATGAACGGGCCCGTGCCAACCGGCTTCTGGTTGATGTCGGCGGCCTTGCCGTCCTTCAGCAGCGCATCGGCGTATTCACCCGACAGGATCGACGCGTATTCCATCGCCAGATTCTGGATGAACGGCGCGTTGACTTCCTTCAGCGTGAACTTGACGGTGTACGGGTCGACCTTTTCGACCTTGTCGATCAGCTTGTCGAGGCCCATGTCCGTGAAGTACGGGAACTGGACCGGGTACGCCTTGCGGAACGGCTGGTTCGTATCCAGCATGCGCTGGAACGTGAACACGACGTCGTCCGCGTTGAATTCGCGCGTCGGCTTGAAGTACGACGTGGTCTGGAACTTCACGCCATGACGCAGGTGGAACGTGTAGGTCTTGCCGTCAGCCGAAACATCCCACTTTTCAGCGAGGCCAGGTTCCACTTTCGTGCCGCCCCGTTCGAATTCGACGAGACGGTTGTAAACAGTGAACGTGTTCGCAGTGAAATCGACGCCCGTGGTGTACTGGGCCGGGTCGAAGCCCGCAGGACTGCCTTCTGAGCAGTAAACGAGCGTCTTGTTCGGAATCTCGGCAGCGCCAGCAACATTGGCCGCCACCATCGACGCCGCTGCAGCAGCGACGAGCGTGGTCATACGCGCGACGCGCAACAGATTGTTTTGCTTCATGTTTCCTCCAGGTTCGGAACCGGCTTGCGCCGGCGTAGCGCGATATTACTGACCTTTGCTAACCCGAACAAGCGGAGGAAATTCCCTGCGTTCACGATCGGAAACACACTTGACGTGCGTTGCTGCAATGCGGCAGGCGGGCGGCGCGTGGCTTACAGGAATATTTCAGAAATATCGTCCGCTATTGTTCTATTTCTGCCCGCTTGTGCAGCCAACCGCGGAAACACGCAGGGACATCCGGGTGATGGGATCAATGGGGTTGATCTTAAACCCGAAGGCGCGTTTGCATCATGTCAGGGTCGCCGCGGTGCACGTATGCGCGCCGCGGCGATCCGGCTATTGTGCGCCGAGACGCTCACAGATGGTTCGGGTCGCCACAGCACCGTTCAGTGTGTAGAAGTGCAGGCCCGGCACTTTCGCGTCGACGAGCCGCTGGCACAGGCCGGTCACCACATCGAGTCCGAACGCCCGGATCGATTCGAGATCGTCGCCGAAGCTCTCGAGGCGGCGTGCAACCCAACGCGGCACTTCGGCGCCGCACATGTCGGAGAAGCGCATCAGCTGCGAGAAGTTCGTGATCGGCATGATGCCCGGCACGATCGGCACATCGACGCCGAGCTTCCTCGCATCGTCGACAAAACGGAAGTACGCGTCCGCATTGAAGAAATACTGCGTGATCGCGGAGTTCGCGCCGGCTTTCACCTTGCGCGCGAAGTTTTCCAGATCGGCGCTGGGCGAGCGCGACTGCGGGTGATATTCCGGGTAAGCCGCGACTTCGATATTGAACCAGTCGCCGGTTTCAGCGCGAATGAACGCGACCAGCTCCGACGCGTAACGCAGTTCGCCGACTGAGCCCATGCCCGAAGGCAGGTCGCCGCGCAGCGCGACGATGTGACGGATGCCGTGCGAGCGGTATTCATTGAGTATCGCGCGCAGGCTTTCTTTCGACGACCCGACGCACGACAGATGCGGCGCGGCTTCGATGCCGTCCTTCGCAATATCGAGCACGGTATCGAGCGTGCCTTGCTGCGTCGAGCCGCCCGCGCCGAACGTGCAGGACACGAACTTGGGCTTGAGCGGCGCGAGTTCTGCGCGCGTGGCGCGCAGCTTGTCGACGCCTTCCTGCGTTTTAGGCGGGAAGAATTCGAATGAGAGTTCGATCGGGTTCATGATTCACCATGCCTCGCCCTTGCGGGCGCGAGCAGTGCGGCGACGCGTCAGCCGAAGCTGCGATTGCCGAAAATGAGCGCGGACAGCAGCCACGAAACGATGCTGTACAGGATCGAGCCGAAGAACGCCGACCAGAAACCCGACACTTCGAAGCCCTTCAGAAGCGAAGCGCACAGCCAGAAGCACAGCGCATTGACCACCAGAATGAAGAGCCCGAGCGTGAGAATCGTGACAGGCAGCGTGAGCAGGATCAGCACTGGCCGCAACACGGCGTTGATGAGCCCGAGTACCAGCGCGACGATCAGTGCAGTGCCGAAACTGCGGATGTGAATCGACGGCACCAGATACGTGATGATCAGCAGGGCAAGCGCATTAACAAGCCAGGTCAGCAGCACAGTCATGTAAAGCTCCTTGTGGGCGTGAAGTCCGGGAGTGAGATCACGCGGGTAGCGCAGCGCATGGGAACAGCGCGGTGCAGAAACTGCACCGCGCTGCCCGTATTCAACTGCATCACCGCATGAGGATCAGCACCTTCGCCCGCGCGTTACATGGAGATCATGCAGACGTACGGGCAAAGGCAACCGCCTTAATAGCGGTAGTGGTTCGGCTTGAACGGACCGTTCTTGTCGACACCGATGTAGCCGGCCTGGTCGTCCGACAGCACGGTCAGGTTCGCGCCGATGCGCGCCAGATGCAGACGCGCGACCTTTTCGTCGAGATGCTTCGGCAGCACGTAAACCTTGTTTTCGTACTTCGCGCCGTCGACGAACAGTTCGATCTGCGCGAGCGTCTGGTTCGTGAACGAGTTCGACATCACGAACGACGGGTGGCCCGTTGCGCATCCCAGATTCACGAGGCGGCCTTCAGCCAGCAGGATCACGCGCTTGCCGTCCGGGAAAATGATGTGGTCGACCTGCGGCTTGATGTTGTCCCACTGGTACTGGCGCGTCGACGCAACGTCGATTTCCGAATCGAAGTGACCGATGTTGCAGACGATCGCGTTGTGGCGCATCGCCTTCATATGGTCGTGGCCGATCACGTGGTAGTTGCCGGTGGCCGTCACGAAGATGTCGGCCTTGTCGGCAGCGTATTCCATCGTCACGACGCGGTAGCCTTCCATCGCCGCCTGCAGTGCGCAGATCGGATCGATTTCCGTGACCCACACGGTGGCGCCCAGACCGCGCAGCGATTGCGCGCAGCCCTTGCCCACATCGCCGTAACCGGCGACGACCGCGATCTTGCCCGCAATCATCACGTCGGTGGCGCGCTTGATGCCGTCGACGAGCGACTCGCGGCAGCCATACAGGTTGTCGAACTTTGACTTCGTGACCGAATCGTTCACGTTGATGGCCGGGAACGGCAGACGCCCTTCCTTTTCCATCTGGTACAGGCGGTGCACGCCGGTCGTGGTTTCTTCCGTGACGCCCTTGATGTGCACGAGGCGCTTCGAGTACCACGTCGGGTCCACGTCCAGATGCGCGGCGATCGACTTGTACAGCGCGGTTTCTTCTTCGTTGGTCGGCTTCGAGATGACCGAGCGGTCCTTCTCAGCCTTCGAACCAAGGATCAGCAGCAGCGTTGCGTCGCCGCCGTCGTCGAGAATCATGTTCGCGAATTCGCCGTTCGGCCATTCGAAGATGCGGTGCGAGAATTCCCAGTATTCGTCGAGCGATTCGCCCTTGTACGCGAACACCGGCGTGCCGGCCTTCGCGATGGCAGCGGCTGCGTGATCCTGCGTCGAGAAGATGTTGCACGATGCCCAGCGCACGTCGGCGCCCAGCGCCGTCAGCGTTTCGATCAGCACGCCGGTCTGGATCGTCATGTGCAGCGAGCCTGCAATGCGCGCGCCCTTCAGCGGTTGCGTGGCCTTGTATTCTTCGCGCGTCTGCACGAGGCCCGGCATTTCCGTTTCGGCGATGTTGAGTTCCTTGCGACCCCAGTCGGCCAGCGACATGTCGGCAACGAAGTAATCTTTTGAGTCTTTGGAATCGTAAACTGCGGCGTTCATCACGCCCTCCTTTCTAAAAATTGACTAGAAATTTGACGTGAGCGCGGTTCGATGCGGTGGGTAAAAAGCGCGTGGCGCATTCTAGCCGTCCGATTGAAGCCTCCGAGCCTGGCGGGCCGCTCGCGAATGCAGATTCGCGGTACCCGTCGCAACGCTCCTCGGAGACGAACGGCGATTGTAGCAAATCAGGATGGGTTAGGGATCAACGAAATGTGCCTGATTCCGGGCGTTTCTTGCCGGTTTGCGCAGTCGGGCGACGTGCTCGCGCCCTGAACGGGCAACGCGGTGCGCGGTGAAAGTACGCGGATACGCCGCTGAAACGGCGACGCCTTCAGAAAGGCAGAACCCCGAGCGCCGGCGCGAGCAGCACCATGACGACGCCCGCGATCATCATCGTCAGGCTGGCGACGACGCCCTCTTCGCTGCCGAGTTCGCGCGCCTTTGCGGTGCCGACGCCGTGCGCGGCAGCGCCGAACAGCGCGCCGCGCGCGAGACGCGTGCGCAGCGGCACGAGCGCCAGCACGATTTCACCGAACAGCATGCCGCACACGCCCGTCGCGATCACGAAGAGCGCCGTCAGGTCTTTCGGCGCGCCGATCCTGTCGGAAACGGCGAGCGCGAACGGCGTGGACACCGAGCGTGTCATCAGGCTGCGCTGCAGTTCCGGGGACAGATGCAGCAGCTTCGCGAGCACGAGCGAGCCGCCCACCGCGACGATGATCCCGACCGTCACGCCGACGGTGAGCGAGATCCAGTGACGCTTCAACAGATCGCGGTATTCGTAGATCGGCACCGCGAACGCGACGGTTGCCGGGCCGAGCAGCCACATCAGCCAGCGCGTGTCCTGAAAGTAGACCGGATACGGGATATGCGCGACCAGCACGAGCAGGCCCAGCACGACGGGTACCGAGACAAGCGGCGTGAGCCACGGGCTTTTGAAGCGCGCATACAGATACTTCGACGCGAAATACAGCGCGACGGTCGTCACGAAACAGCCGGCGGCGATGAGCCGCGCGGCGTCGTCGGCGAACAGGGATGCGTAGAAGGCGTTCATGGCTTCAGCTTCGTTTTCGACATGGTTTTCGCGACGCTCCGCGCGGCTTCAGCGATGTGAGCGCGCGACGCTGGGTTCACGCACGCGCGGCGTGACGCGTCACCCGCACGCGGCGCAGCGCGAGACGCCGTTCGAGGCGCGCGGCCTGTTCCACTGCGAAGGCGACCGCCACCATCACCATCAACGTGCCCGCGACAACGACGAGCGCGAGGCGCCAGCCGTCTTCCCTGAAGAGGCCGCCATACTGGACGGCCGCGACGGCCGCCGGGATGAAAAACAGCAGCATGTCGGACAGAAGCCAGTCGGCGCCGGACTTGATCCAGCGCGCCGGCAGGCCGCCGCTGAACAGCAGCGCCAGCATCGCGACGAGGCCAACCACGCCGCCCGGCACCGGCAATCCGAGGCGACGCACGATGAAATCGGCGACATACCATACGACGGCCAGTGCGGCGCTTTGCACGGCAATCCGGGCGAACCGCGCGACAGGGCGGACGCCGGCCGGCAGCGTTTGCATGGAAAAAGTGGTCGTCGTCATGGCAATCCCTGAGTGACTTCTGGATGAAAGTCAGTATAGGGATCATGACTTCATAAATATAATGACTTAACATCATCCACTTCATTCCAATCTGGAATCCGGAGACTCAAACGTGGAATTGCGCGCGCTTCGCTACTTCGTGGAAGTCGTCCGCCAGCAGAGCTTCACCGTCGCAGCCGAGCAGATGTTCGTCACGCAGCCGACGATCAGCAAGATGGTGAAGGCGCTGGAAGACGAAATCGGCTCGCCGCTTCTGTTGCGCGACGGCCGCCAGATGGTGCTGACGGACGCCGGTCGCATCGTCTATCAACGCGGTCAGGATGTGCTTGCCGCGCATGCGCAACTGCAGGCGGAGCTGAACGATCTCGACACGCTCGGCAGCGGCGAGCTGACCATCGGCATTCCGCCGATGGGCGGTTCGCTCTTTACCGCGGCCATCGCCGCGTTCCGGCAACGCTATCCGAAAATCGACCTGAAGCTGTTCGAACAGGGTTCGCGCGGGATCGAATCGGCGCTGATCTCAGGCGAACTCGAACTGGGCGGCGTGCTGCTGCCGGTCGATCCCGAAATGATCGACGTGCTGCCGATGACGCGCCAGCTGCTGTGGCTCGTCACGCGTCGCGGCTCACGCTGGGACGACGTCCAGCAGGTGGCGCTCGCCGATCTCGCCGCGGAGCCGTTCGTGTTCTACGGCGAAAGCCTCGCCCTGAACGACGTCGTGCAGAACGCGTGCCGCGAAGCGGGTTTCTCGCCGACGATCGTCGGACGCAGCGGCCACTGGGATTTCATGGCGGCACTGGTGCTGGCGGGCGTCGGCATTGCGCTGTTGCCCGAACCGTATTGCCGGCGGCTCGATTCGACGCAGTTCAGCTGTCGGCCCGTCGTGGCGCCGGAGATTCCGTGGGAAGTGGCGATCGGCTGGCGGCGCAACGGTTATCTGTCACACGCGGCGCGCGCCTGGCTCGAAGTGGCGCGCGAAAATCTGCCCGGCCAGGACGGCGACGATTTCATGCACGCGCCCTCGCCCGGCATCGCCGGCACGCCAGCTTCGAAATAGGACGTCACGCGACGGTCGCCGCAGCAGCCATGTGCGAGCCACGGCGCGCCGCCGCGATGAAACCGGCTGCGCGCTCGCCGATCATCACCGTCGGCGCGTTCGTGTTACCGCCGATCAGCGCCGGCATCACCGAGGCATCCACCACGCGCAAACCCGTCACGCCGCGCACACGCAACTGCGTATCGACGACCGAGCGCGCGTCGCCGCCCATCCGGCAGGTTCCCACCGGGTGATAGATCGTGTCGGCGTGCTCGATGATGGTCGCGCGCAGTTCCGCTTCGCCGTGGCCAGGATGCGTATACAACTCCGTGCCGCCGAAGATCGCGAGCGACGGGGCATCGAGAATGCGTCGCGAAATGCGTGCGCCTTCGACGAGCAGGTCGAGGTCGCGTGAATCGCTCAGAAAACGCGGATCGATCACCGGAGCGACGCGCGCGTCCCTGTCCGCCAGCGTGACGCTGCCACGGCTATGCGGACGCAGCACGCACGCATGCAGCGAATAGCCGTGCCCCCAATGCATATGGCGGTTGTGATCGTCGACGAGCGCCGCGCAGAAGTGCAGTTGCAGATCCGGACGGTCGAGCGTCGGCCGGCTTCTGATAAAGCCGCCCGCCTCGGCGACGTTGCTCGACAGCATGCCGCGGCCGTGCCGCATGAAGTCGACGAACTGCGGCGCCATCCGCGCGATGCCGCGCAGCGAAAAGCCGGTCGGCTCGATCGAACGCGTGCGCTTGTTGATTGTGAAGTCGACGTGATCGATCAGGTTCTGACCGACGTCAGGCGCATCGTGCACGACCGGCACGCCGACTGACTGAAGATGCGCCGCCGGCCCGACGCCGGAGCACATCAGGAGCTGCGGCGAATTGAATGCGCCGGCTGCGAGCACGACTTCCGCGCGTGCTTCGAGCACTTCGATCCGACCGCCGCGCGCTACTTCAACGCCGCTCGCCCGCTTGCCGTCGAACGTCACGCGCAACACCGTGGCATCGGCGATCGTATGGAGGTTGGCGCGCGGCCGGTCGTACACGTAGGCGCGCGCGACGCTGCAGCGGCGGCCGTCGCGCTGCGTCACCTGGTAAAAGCCGACGCCTTCCTGTTCGGGACCGTTGAAGTCGTCGTTAGGCCGGAAGCCGGCTTCGACTGCCGCGCGCACGAAGCGCTCCGAAAACGGATTGCGAAAGCGCAGATCGGAAACGGTGAGCGGACCATCGGCACCGTGCAGCGCGTCGGCGCCGCGTTCGTTGCCTTCGGCGCGCCGGAAATACGGCAGCACGTCCTGCCACGACCAGCCGTCGCAACCCATGCGCGCCCAGTCGTCGTAATCGAGCGGATGGCCGCGCGTATAGACCATCGCGTTGATCGCGCTCGATCCGCCGAAGCCGCGCCCGCGTGGCTGATAGCCACGCCGTCCGCCGAGGCCTGGTTGCGGCGTGGTTTCGTAGCCGTAGTTGGTTTTCAGCCTGTGCGGCACGAGGACCGCGACGCCGACTGGCATGTTGACGAACAGGTTACGCGCCGTATGCGGGCCGGCCTCGATCAGTGCGATCGACGCGTCCGGGTAACTGTCCGCAAGCCGGCTCGCCAGCGCGCAGCCGCCAGAGCCCGCCCCGACGATGATGTAGTCGTATTGCATCCGCTCCTCCTGATGGGCCGCGTTGCCCGCGGCGCCTGTCTCGTGCACACTTGTCTGCGTGTGTTTCCGCGCATTGTAGGGAGCCTGCCGGACGGGCGGCACGATCCTGTCAGAGCGATCCCTCTAAACGAAACGCCGCCTGCGCCCCTATGATGAAAAGCTGCCGCCGGCTTCGGACGACATCGCCGCGCGGCATTCAAAGGCGTCAAACCAGGCGTCGCCTCTCGCAACGCACCACGGTGCGCATCGATCGAACACAGATCCAGAAACAGACCCGGGCATGCATCCGGTGATCGGAGACAACAGATGGAACTCCCAGGCTTCGGCAAGACTCACGACGTGACCAATCAGGTCCCGCCGCTCGCAGACTACAACTTCTTCGAAAGCGACGCGGCGCTCACCGCCGCCGTCGAACGCGAAGGCGCGGCATGGCATCGCGACGCGCTGCGGCGTCACGGCGCGGCGCTCTCCGCGCCCGAGGTGCTCGCGCTCGCTGAAGTCGCGAACCGTCACACGCCCGAACTCTTCACGTTTTCGCCGCGCGGCGAACGCATCGACGCGCTGGAATTCCATCCGTCGTGGCACAGCCTGCTCGCGCTGCTGCGTCGCGAAGGTCTGCACGCGTTGCCGTTCTCCGATCCGCAAAAAGGCGCGATGGTCGCGCGCTGCGCCGGCTACTTCCTGCACGCGCAGCTCGAATCCGGCTCGCTGTGCCCGCTGACCATGACGTTCGCCAGCATTCCCGTGCTGCAGCGCGAACCGGCGCTCTTCGAAACGTTGCGCGACAAGCTGTACACGCGCGAACACGATCCGCGCGACATGCCGCTCGCGCAGAAGAAGTCGATGATGACCGGCATGGGCATGACCGAGAAACAGGGTGGCTCGGACGTGCGCAGCAACCAGACGCGCGCATTCGCGCAACCGGGCGGCGCAGGCCGCGGCGCCGCTTACCGGCTCGTCGGACACAAGTGGTTTTTTTCCGCGCCCCAGTGCGACGCGCATCTGGTGCTCGCGCGCACCGGCGACCACGCGGGCCTCTCGTGCTTCTACGTGCCGCGCTTCGTGCCGGACGGCAGCAAAAACGGCGTGCAGGTCCAGCGTCTGAAAGACAAGCTCGGCAACCGCTCGAACGCGAGCAGCGAGGTCGAATTCGTCGACGCGTACGGCGTCATGATCGGCGACGAAGGACGCGGCGTGCCGACCATCATCGAAATGGCGAACTACACGCGGCTCGACTGCGTGATCGGCAGCGCCGCGTTGATGCGCGCGGCGCTCGTGCAGGCGGTTCACCATGCACGGCATCGCAGCGCGTTCGGCAAACATCTCGTCGACCAGCCGCTGATGCGCAACGTGCTCGCCGATCTCGCGCTCGAATCCGAAGCAGCGACGGTGCTGTTCATGCGGCTCGCCCGCGCGTTCGAGGACACCGGCAACACGCCGGAAGAACGCGCCTGGCGACGCATCGTCACGCCAGCGGCGAAGTTCTGGGTTTGCAAGCGCGCGCTCGAATTCACCGGCGAGGCGATGGAAGTCTGGGGCGGCAACGGTTACGTCGAAGAAGGCCCGATGGCGCGCTTTTATCGCGAGGCGCCGGTCAATTCGATCTGGGAAGGTTCGGGCAACGTGATGTGCCTCGACGTGCTGCGCGCGATGGAACGCGAACCGGACGCCGCGCAGGCGCTGCTGGCCGCCTGGCGCGCGACGGCGCAGCAGCACGGCCACTCCGCGCTCGGGACGGCGCTGGAACGGCTCGTTGCGACGCTGGGTGCAGCGCCTGAACTGCGCGAAGCCAGCGCCCGCCGGATCGTGCAGCAGATCGTGCTCGTCGCGCAGGCAACGCTGCTCGTGCAACACGCGCCCGCCGCGATCGCCGACGCATTCATCGCCACGCGTCTCGCCGACGGCTGCGGCGACAGCGGGCGCGTCTACGGCACGTTGCCCGCGCAGGTCGACCACGCGGCGATCATCGAACGCGCGTTTCCCGTTTAACGGGCGGCCTGCTTCGCCCCGTTTGAGCGCACATAAAAAGGCCGGCCACACGTGGACCGCCTCACAGGAATCGAGGGAGAAACACCATGAAAAACGACCTGCCCGACGTGGCGGCGCTCGAAGCGCTGCTGCGCGAACAGCGTCAGGCGTATCTGCGCGCGCCGTACCCGTCGTGGGAAACGCGCGCGACGCATCTGAAAACGCTACGCGCGATGCTACTCGACAACAGCGACGCGCTCGCCGAAGCGATGAACGCCGACTTCGGCAATCGCGCGAAGCAGGAAGTGCTGCTTGCGGAATTCCTGCTCGTCAAGGGTGAGATCGACGGCGCGCTGCGTCACGGCAAGCGCTGGATGAAAGCGCAACGACGCAGCACGAACAGGTGGCTGCTGCCCGCGCGCGTGAAGGTCGTGCCGCAGCCGCTCGGCGTCGTCGGCATCATCGCGCCGTGGAACTATCCGGTGCTGCTCGCGGCCGGGCCGCTCATCAGCGCGCTCGCCGCCGGCAACCGCGCGATCATCAAGATGTCGGAGCTGACGCCGCGGACTTCGGCGCTCTTCGAGCAGCTGGTCGCACAGACGTTCCAGCGCGATCATGTCGCCGTCGTGAACGGCGACGCCGCGTTCGCCGCCGCGTTCAGCGCGCAGCCCTTCGATCATCTGCTCTTCACCGGGTCGACGCAGGTCGGCCGTCACGTGATGCGCGCCGCCGCCGATAACCTCACGCCCGTCACGCTCGAACTCGGTGGCAAGTCGCCCGTGATCGTCGGCCCGCACGCGCGTTTCGACTATGCGGTCGACAGCCTTGTCACCGGCAAGACGCTCAATGCGGGGCAAACCTGCGTCGCGCCTGACTACGTGCTGGTGCCGCGTGGCAGCGAAGCGGCGTTCGTGGCCCGCGCCCGCGTGCAGATGGCGAAGCTCTACCCCGATTTCGCGCGTAACCGCGACTACACGTCGATCATCTCGGCGCGTCACTTCGAACGCCTGCAACGTCTCGCCGACGAAGCATCGGCCGGCGGCGCACAACTGCATGAGCTGACCGACACGCCCGGCGATGTTGCGTCACGGCGTTTTCCACTCATAGCGGTCACGAATGCGCCGGATCAGTCCGCGCTGATGCAGGAAGAGATTTTCGGGCCGCTGCTGCCCATCGTCCCGTACGACACGCTCGATGATGCCATCGCGTACATCAACGCGCGTCCGCGGCCGTTGTCGCTCTATCTCTACGACGACGACGCCGCGACGATCGAACGCGTCACGCACGAAACGATCGCGGGCGGGATGGCGGTGAACGAAACGCTGATGCATCTGGCGTGCGAGAGCCTGCCGTTCGGCGGCGTCGGCGCGAGCGGCATGGGCGCGTATCACGGTTACGAAGGCTTCGTGACCTTCTCGAAGATGAAGCCGGTGTTACAGCAGGGCCGGCTGAACGCGCGCGCACTGGTCGCACCGCCCTACGGACGACGCTTCAACGCGCTGATCAAACTGATGATGCGCTTCTAGCGCGAAGACGTGAACGGCGATGCCGCAGACGAGGCCGGCGCGACGGCGGTGCCGGGCGCGTCGTCGGCGGCGCCGCTTTCGAGCCGGTGCAGCCACGCAAGGAGTTCCGCGACAGCCTGATACAGCTGCGGCGGGATACGGGTGTCGAGATCGACCTGCATCAGCAGCGACACCATTTCGGGCGACTCGTGCACGTACAGGCCCGCTTCCTTCGCGCGCTGCACGATCATGTCGGCGACAAGACCGTATCCCTTCGCGATCACGCGCGGCGAAGCATCGCCGCCGTTTGCATCATAGATGAGCGCCGCCGCGCTCTTGCGATTCCTGCGGCTCATGCGAGATCCCAGTCGTAACCCGCGTCCGGCGGCGCGGAGCCCGAGCCCATACCCGCTACTGAACTGGCCGCCGCTGCACGGGCCGCCACGCTGGCTTCCTCGCTGGCTGCCGCGGCCGAGCGCGCGTACGCGCTCGTCGCCTGGGCGGCGCTGGCGCCGCCATTGTTCGAGCCGCCCACCGCCGCGCCACCGATCTCACGGATCGACAGCGTACTGAGATTGATGCCGGCCGCGGCGAGGCGCTGACGGAACAGTTCGCCCTGCGCGGCAAGCCGCGCGGCGCCGTTCGGGCTCGCCTGCACCCGCACCATCAGCTGCGCGCCGTTCAGCGTCAGATCGGCGTCGACGGTGCCAAGCGAAGGCAGCGACAGCGTTAACCGCGTACGCCACGGATACGGCTCGTCGCCGTCCGCGCCGCCGCCGCTGCGCTGCCATTCGTCGCCGTCCTGCTCGATCGTCCAGTCGAGCCGCGCGCCCGGCCACGCTTCGCCGGTCCAGCGGAACTGGCCGGTTGCGAGCAGATCGAGCTGCTGGCGCACAAGCGGAATCGTCGCGGGATGGATCGATGCGGCCAGTTCCTGCGACGTGCTGGCGGCGTTCGCGCTGGAAGCGGCGTCGGCGGGTGCTGTATGCAAAAGCGAGCGCAGCGACTGCGAGGAAGTCGGGAATGCATCGTCGGCGGCGATTTCGCGCGCGACAAAACGGGCCGCCTGCGTCTGCGAGGCGTCAGCTGCGCCGCGAGCGCCCGCCGCGCTGCCACCCGCGAAGGCGTTCGCATTCGGATTCGCGCCCGGCATCGCGCGGCCCTGCGCGGCTGCGCCAGACGCCCACGGCTGCGCGGCCGCGTCGGCGTCCGTGCTCCAGTCGAGCGGAAGCTGGGCGGCCGCGTCGGCGAGCCGGTTCTGCGGTTCACTGGCGAGCGACGCGGGCGTGCGTTGCCCCGAGAGCCACTGCGCCAGATGCGATTCGTAGAACAGACCGCTTTCGGCCACCGTGCGCTGAAGCGCTGCCGCGAGCGCGACAACCGGCAGCGGCGAAGCGACCACGCTCGCCGCTGTCGTGCCCGCCGTAGCGTTGGCGCCCGCGTTCGACGCGGCATTCCCGCCGGCCGTGGCACCCGCTGGACCTGCCGCAGCACCCGGTTCGGGCGTGTCGAAGAGCGGCAACAGCATGCCTTCGATGGCCACGTCGATGGCGGGCGCGGCGGCCCACACCGGCGTCTGGCCGACTACGGCGGGCGTCGCGTCGCCGCCCGAGCGTGCGATCGCGTCGAGCGTAAGCGCGACAGCGGACAGCGCGGTCTGCGCGGAAGGCTGAGGTGGAGTGGGAGCGGCAGGCAGCGTGCCGCCAGGCGTAACCGGTGTATCGACGGCCAGTGCAGACGCGCCCGTCTGCGACGTGGCGGCGTCAGCCCGCGAGCCGATCGAGAGGAGGCTCTCGACGCGGGTTGCCAGCAGCGAAGCCACAGCCGTGTCGATTCCGTTCATGCCGGTTCCTCTCGCGCGCCTCTGGCGCGTGGTCGCCGGCGGCGATGCGCCCCGACGACAGTGCGGTCGATAAAAGCGCTCAGCGCGCCTGGTAAAGTTCCTTCAGCACGCTGGCCGGGCACGTCGCTGCGAACAGCGCCGACAGTTTCGCCATGCGCGGGTTCGCGAGGTCGCGGATCGCGGCGTCGTCGGCGAGGATGCGGCGGATCAGCTCGTATTTGCGTGTGCGCTCTGCATCGTCGAGCTTCACGCCTTCTTCTGCGTGCTTCAGCCCGTCAACCAGCCGACGATATTCTTCCTGCAACACCACGAGGTCATTCCAGAGCGCTTCACGCGCTGCCACTAACATCCGGTCGGAAATCGCTGCGATCGCCTCATAACGGGCGAAGTATTGTGCGTTCGATGTCATCTCATGCTTTCAGCGGACGACTGTGTCGCCATCCGCGCGATCTCCGGGGCAATCCCGATCCAGGCTTCTTCGAGCGTCGCCAGCAAGCCGTCGACTTCGACGAGCATGGCTTCGTTCTGCTTGATGTTCGCGTCGAGTAACCGCCGCGCCATATAGGCGTACAGCCCGTCGAGCCGTTCCGCGATTTCGCCACCGGCTTCCAGATTGAGCGACTGCTGCAGCCCGCTGCCGATGATCTCGATCGCCTTGCCGATCGCTTCCCCCCGCGCCGGGACATTGCCCTGCTGCAGATGCATGCGCGCCTGCGCAATCGCCTGCCGCGCGCCCTGGTACAGCATCACGATCAGGCGGTGCGGACTTGCGCCCATCACCCCCGTCTCGACGCCGACGCGTGCATAGGCGTTGGCTCCAGCGTGTCCTGGGGAAAACATCGGCGCTCCTCCTGTGTGATGCAGATTGCGATTGGCTGGCGGACTGTCGCGAGGCGTAACCGCCCGCGATCCGTCATCCGTGTATCCGGGTTATCGGATTACACGCGTAAAGCTTTAGCCCACAGGGGAGCAAGCAAAGGCTCAAACAGGGGTCTGCATGATGTCGTTGTAGGCCGCGACCAGCTTGTTGCGGACCTGCAGGCCGAACTGGAAGCCCACATTGGCCTTCTGCATGTCGACCATCACATCGTTCAGCGAAACGTTCGGTGCACCGATTTCAAAGGCATGCGCCTCGCTGACGGAGGTCTGCTGGTCGCTGCTGATCTTGTCGATCGAAGCCTTCAGCGCGGCGGCGAAGTTGCCGGACGTGGCCGCACCGGACTCCGAAGCAGCCGGGGCGGTGCCGCCGGCTGCCTGAGCAGCCATGGACTGCATCTGCTGTAGCGCCGACAGAAGCGGGCTCACGGGCAATGTCATGTTCTCTCCAGATGAAGGAAAACCGGCGAGCCAGGGCGTGCCGATCTGGAGTGAAGCATAGCAGCGGCCCTTTTGCGACAGACGTGAAAGTAGGGGGAAAACCCGGCTCTATTCGACCAATCAGGTTGCATGCCCGTGAGGATAATCCCTAACGTGAAAGTGTCTGCCCCTGCGCCCGTCAAGCCCGACGCGGCGGGCCGGAGCAGGACTCAAGGCATCCCGGAGATACCCGACGCATGGATTCGTCAGCCAACTCTTTGATCACCCCCGACGCCCGCATGGGCCTCGCTGGCGCGCAGGCCGGAGCCGGCGGCGCCGGCCAGGCCGGTGCTGCGGACCTCGGTGGCGGCCTCGGCGGTAATTTTTCGCAGCGCCTGTCGTTCCCGACCTCGCTCTCGCAGATGCGCGGCAACCCGCGCGCGCCGCTGATCTTCGCTGTCGCGCTGCTGATCGCCATCGTCGCGGGTCTCGTCATGTGGTCGCGGGCGCCGGACTACAAGGTGCTCTACAGCAATCTGTCCGACCGCGACGGCGGCGCGATCATCAACGCGCTCCAGACGGCGAACATCCCCTACAAGTTCAGCGAAACCGGCGGTGCGATCCTCGTGCCGGCCGATCAGGTTCACGAAATGCGCCTGCGCCTCGCTTCCCAGGGTTTGCCGAAGGCCGGCTCGGTGGGTTTCGAGCTGATGGACAACCAGAAATTCGGCATCAGCCAGTTCGCCGAACAGATCAACTACCAGCGCTCCCTCGAAGGCGAGCTTCAGCAAACGATCGAATCGATCTCGTCGGTGAAGTCGGCGCGGGTGCATCTGGCGATTCCGAAGCCTTCCGTGTTCGTGCGCGATCACGAAGCGCCGTCGGCGTCGGTGCTCGTCAACCTGTACCCGGGCCGCATACTCGACGAAGGTCAGGTCGTGGCGATCACGCACATGGTGTCGTCGGCGGTGCCGGACATGCCGGTGCGCAACGTGACGATCGTCGACCAGGACGGCAACCTGCTCACGCAGGCCGCCTCCGGAACCGGTCTCGACGCGACGCAGCTCAAGTACGTCCAGCAGATCGAGCACAACACGCAGCAGCGGATCGACGCGATCCTCGCGCCGCTGTTCGGTGCGGGCAACGCGCATTCGCAGGTGAGCGCCGACGTCGACTTCACGAAGAACGAGCAGACATCCGAGAAGTACGCCCCGAACGGCAACCCGGAGCAGGCCGCCGTACGCAGCCAGCAGTCGAGCACCGCGACGGAGATGAGCCAGGGTGGCGCGTCGGGCGTGCCGGGCGCGCTGTCGAACCAGCCGCCGCAGCCCGCTTCCGCGCCGATCACCGCGAGCGCGAACGGCGCCAGCGGCGTGAGCACGACGCCGATCAGCGACCACAAGGACACGACGACCAACTACGAACTCGACAAGACGGTGCGTCACACCGAACAGGCGATGGGCGGTGTGAAGCGTCTGTCGGTGGCGGTGGTGGTCAACTATCTGCGCACGGTCGACGCGAAGGGTCACGTCACGATGCAGCCGCTCACCGCCGACAAGCTCGATCAGGTGAACCAGCTGGTGAAGGACGCGATGGGTTACGACGCGAAGCGCGGCGACTCGGTGAACGTCGTCAACAGCGCGTTCTCGCAGGAAATCGACCCGAACGCAAACCTGCCGTGGTGGCGTACGCCGGAAATGATCGCGCTCGCAAAGCAGATCGCAACGTACGCAGGGATCGGTCTGGTGGCGCTGGTGCTCTACTTCATGATGGTGCGCCCGGCGATGCGCCGCGCGTTCCCGCCACCGGCGCCGGTCGTCGCCGCGCTGACTTCGCAGGACGAACCGGTGCTGCTCGACGGCCTGCCTTCACCGGAAAAGACCGCCGTCACCGAAGAGGACGAGGAGCACAGCATCGTTTCGTTCGAAAGCGACAAACGCAGATATGAACGCCACCTGGACTACGCACGCAACATCGCGCGCCAGGATCCGAAAATCGTAGCAACTGTTGTCAAGAGCTGGGTATCCGATGAGCGCTGAAGGCGTAGTGAAGAGCGCCCTCCTGCTGATGTCGATTGGCGAGGAAGAGGCTGCGCAGGTATTCAAGTTCCTCGGGCCGCGCGAGGTGCAAAAGATCGGCGTCGCGATGGCTTCGCTGAAGAACATCACGCGCGAACAGATCGAAGAGGTGCTGCAGGAGTTCGCAAAGGAAGCCGAACAGCACACGGGCATGTCGCTCGATTCGAGCGACTACATCCGCTCGGTGCTCACGAAGGCGCTCGGCGACGACAAGGCCGGCGCGATCATCGACCGGATCCTGCAGGGCAGCGACACGAGCGGAATCGAAGGCCTCAAGTGGATGGATTCGTCCGCTGTGGCCGAACTCATCAAGAACGAGCATCCGCAGATCATCGCGACGATCCTCGTCCACCTGGACCGCGATCAGGCGTCGGAAATCGTCGCGTGCTTCACGGAACGGCTGCGCAATGACGTGCTGTTGCGTATCGCGACGCTCGACGGCATCCAGCCGGCCGCGTTGCGCGAACTCGACGACGTGCTGACGGGCCTGCTGTCAGGCAGCGACAACCTGAAGCGCAGCCCGATGGGCGGTATCCGCACGGCGGCGGAAATTCTCAACTTCATGTCGGCCAACCACGAGGAAGGCGTGCTGGAAAACGTGCGCCTGTACGACGCGGAGCTCGCGCAGAAGATCGTCGACCAGATGTTCGTGTTCGAAAACCTGCTCGACCTCGAAGACCGCGCGATCCAGTTGCTGCTCAAGGAAGTCGAGTCCGAAGCGCTCATCATCTCGCTCAAGGGTGCGCCGCCTGCGCTGCGCCAGAAGTTCCTGTCGAACATGTCGCAACGCGCCGCGGAACTGCTCGCGGAAGACCTCGACGCACGCGGTCCGGTGCGCGTCTCGGAAGTCGAGACGCAGCAGCGCCGCATCCTGCAGATCGTGCGCAACCTGGCGGAAAGCGGCCAGATCGTGATCGGCGGCAAGGCGGAAGATGCATATGTCTGATCAGGACTCCATGCGCAAGGAAAGCCTCTCGGCCTACCAGCGCTGGGAGATGGCCTCGTTCGACCCGGTGCCGGAACCGGAACCGGTCGACGACGGCGCCTTCGAAGCCGAACTGCAACGCCTGCGCGACGCAGCGCATGCGCAGGGCGTCGCGTCCGGCCACGTCGCCGGCCAGGCGCTTGGCTATCAGGCCGGCTACGAACAGGGATACGCACAGGGCCTCGAACAGGGCCGCGTCGAATCCCACGCGGAAGCCGCGCGCCTCGCGGCGATCGCCGACACGTTCAGCGCGGCATTGGGCGGCGCGCGCGGCGAAATCGCCGATACGCTCGTCGCGCTCGCGCTCGACATCGCGCAGCAGGTCGTGCGCCAGCACGTGCAGCACGACCCGACCGCGCTGATCGCGGCCGCCCGCGAAGTGCTGGCGACGGAACCCGCGCTCGTCGGCGCGCCGAGCCTGATCGTGAGCCCGGCGGATCTGCCGGTCGTTGAAGCGTATCTGCTTGAAGAACTCCAGGCGCGCGGCTGGACCGTGCGCACCGATCCGTCGGTGGAACGCGGCGGCTGCCGCGCCCACGCGAGCACGGGCGAAGTGGATGCCGCCATCGGCACCCGCTGGGAACGTGTCGCGGCGGCACTGGGCAAGGTCAGCACATGGTAAAGCCGACGCTCGCCGAGATCGAATCCAGCGATCTGACAGAGCTCGAACGTGAGCTCGCGCTGGCGTCGTTCGGCGTGCCCGAAACAAAGCCTTCTATCGCGGTTGCGCCCGTCGCTGGCGCCAAAGCCGCGGCGAGCCGCGCGCCGCGCACGTCCGCTCCCGCGTTCGTGCCGGATCCGGCGCTCGCGGAGAACCTGCATTTCCAGGCGTGGCGCGCCCGGCTCGATGGCCTGCGCGCCCGCAACGCCATCGCGCGGCCGCTGCGCGCCTGCGGCCGTCTGACGCGCGCGGCCGGTCTCGTGCTTGAAGCCGTCGGCCTGCGCCTGTCAGTGGGTTCCGAAGTGATGATCGAGCTGCCCGCGGGCAGCCCGATTGCGTTTGCCGAAGCAGAAGTGGTCGGCTTTGCCGGCGACAAGCTGTTCCTGATGCCGACGACCGAAGTCCACGGCCTCTTGCCTGGCGCGCGCGTCTATCCGCTCGAAAGCGCGCCGATCGCCGATCCGATGGCGGGCGCGAAGCGTCTGCCGGTCGGCTGGGAGCTGCTCGGACGGGTGGTCGATGCATCGGGCCGTCCGCTCGACAGCCTCGGCCCGCTTGGTGCGGTGAACGACGCGCCGCTGTCCGCGCCGTCGATCAATCCGCTGCATCGAGAGCCGATTCACAAGGTACTGGATGTCGGCGTGCGCGCGATCAATGCGCTGCTGACCGTCGGACGCGGCCAGCGCATGGGGCTTTTCGCGGGTTCGGGCGTTGGTAAATCGGTGCTGCTCGGCCAGATGGCGCGCTACACGAGCGCCGAAGTGATCGTGATCGGCCTGATCGGCGAACGCGGCCGCGAAGTGAAGGAATTCATCGAACAGATTCTCGGCGACGAAGGGCGCGCGCGCTCCGTCGTCGTTGCCGCGCCGGCCGACGTGTCGCCGTTGCTGCGGATGCAGGGCGCCGCGTACGCGACGTCGCTTGCCGAATATTTCCGCGATCAGGGCAAGCACGTGCTGCTGCTGATGGATTCGCTCACGCGTTACGCGATGGCGCAGCGCGAGATCGCGCTGGCCGTTGGCGAGCCGCCGGCGACCAAGGGCTACCCGCCTTCGGTGTTCGCGAAGCTGCCCGCGCTTGTCGAGCGCACCGGCAACGGCCCGGAAGGCGGCGGTTCGATTACCGCCTTCTATACAGTGCTGACCGAAGGCGACGACCAGCAGGATCCGATCGCCGATTCGGCGCGCGCGATTCTCGACGGCCACATCGTGCTTTCGCGCCAGCTTGCCGAATCCGGTCACTATCCGGCGATCGATATTGAAGCGTCGATCAGCCGCGCGATGACCGCGCTGATCGATGACGCGCATCTCGATCGCACCCGTCTTTTCAAGCAGATGCTGTCGCGCTACCAGCGCAACCGCGATCTGATCAACGTCGGCGCTTATTCGAGCGGGCGCGACCAGCTCCTCGACCGGGCCATTGCGCTGTATCCGCGCATGGAAGCGTTCCTGCAACAGGGTTATCGCGAAAGCGCCGGCTTTGAGCCGAGCCTTGCGATGCTCGATGCGCTGTTCGAATAGGGAGAACGTCGATGTCGAAACATTTTCCGATCAAGACACTGATTGGTCTCGCGCAGGACGACGTCGACGCCGCCGCGCAACGGCTTGGCCGCGTGCAGCGCGAGCGCAACGACGTCGAAGCGCAGCTCGACTCGCTCGTGCAGTATCGCGACGAATATCACCGTCGTTTCACGGCGACGGCGCAATCGGGCATGCCTGCCGGCAACATGCGCAACTTTCAGGCGTTCATCGACACACTCGACACCGCGATCCAGCAGCAGCGCGGGCTGCTTGCCGCCGCGACCGCGCGTGTCGAGGCCGCGAAACCCGACTGGCAGCGCCAGAAGCAGAAACTCGGCTCGTTCGAAGTGCTGCAGGCGCGCGGCGAAGCCGTCGAGGCAACGAAGACCGCGCGCCGCGAGCAACGCGACGCCGACGAACACGCAGCACGCATTCTCCGGATGCGCGTGGAAGGCGCCTGACGCCGCCACGCCCTGACCGACACGAACATACGGGATCACGCATGACGCCACTCTCACTCCTCAATTCGCTGCTTGGCGCGACCACCGGCGCGACATCGGGCGGGTCGTCCTCCGCGTCGGGCGGCAGCACGCTGCCGTTCTCGCAGACGCTGCAGCAGAGCATCGACTCGCAGAACAGCGCGGCAAAGCCGCCGGTCAGCAAGTCGTCGTCGCAATCGTCGCAACCTTCGTCATCGTCTGGCTCGACGACGGCTGCGTCCTCTTCGGCATCGTCGACGGCTTCGTCTTCGTCGACTTCGAGCGTGCATGACGCTTCGACGCCTACTTCGAAGGCCAACAGCGCGAGCGCGACCGACGGCAAAGAGGACACGGACGGCGCGACGAAGGCGGACGCCTCGACGGGCGCGGGCCAGCAGACCACGGCCGGCAACGGCACGGGCAAGACCACCGATACGGACACGAAGTCGCAACAAAACGCCGATGCGCCGACCACGCCGGCAACGGCCGCAGCGCTGGCGGCTGCAGCCGCGGCTGCGGCTGCGGCTGCGGCGGCCGCCGCGCAGGCACAGGCACAGGCAAGTGTCGCGATGGACACGGCAGCGGCCAAAGCGGCCGACGTGCTTCCGGTCGATGCCACGGCCGCGGTCGCTGCGACGACATCTGCTGCGAGCACGCTCGCGACGGGCGCGACGACGATCGGCAAGAAGCTTGCGTCGCTCGATCCCAAGTCTGTGCAGGACGGACTGCAGGCGGCGTTTGCCGCGCTGGCCAGTGGTCAGGGCGCGGTTCCGGGAGCGGCCACGACGGCGGGCGCACCGGGCGCATCGTCGGCTGGCGTGGGTTCTGCGACGGATGCCGGTCTCGGCGGCCATGGCATGGGTAAGGGTCTGGCGGCGGGTGCATCGTTTGCCGACGGCAAGGGCACGAAGGGTGAAGGCGCGAAAGAGGCCGTCGCGAATGCTGTGGCGACGGCCACGCCGCAGGTATCGGTGGCACGCGGGGTGGCGGACGCAATGGCGGCAGCAAGCGCGGGGACCGCACAGGACAGCCTTGCTGCCCTGAAGAGCACGGCTGACGCGGCGAGCGCGAGCCTTGAAGCGACGCAGGCTGCGACGGCGGCGGCTTCGAGCGCTTCGGTGCAGACAACGAATCCGACTGCTGTGGCGGCGGCGGGCGCGGCACTGGCGCCGCCGGTTGGCACGCCTGACTGGGAAGAGGCGTTGGGGCAGAAGGTGGTGTTTCTGTCGAATGCACACCAGCAGACGGCGGAGCTCACGCTCAACCCGAAGGATCTGGGACCGCTTCAGGTCGTGTTGCAGGTTGCCGATAACCATGCACATGCGTTGTTTGTTTCACAGCACCAGCAGGTTCGGGAAGCAGTGGAGGCCGCGCTTCCCAAATTGCGCGAAGCGATGGAGCAAGGGGGGATCGGGCTTGGCAGTGCAAGTGTGAGTGATGGGTTTGCCCGCCAGGCTGGGGGGCAGCAGCAGCCTGGTTCAGGTTCTGGGTCTGGTTCTTCTGGTGGGCGTAGTGGTTCTTCTTTTGCCTCCGGCAGTGAGGATGATGTTGTTGCTTCTGCTTCGTTGCCTGTTCGGCGCAGTGTTGGGATTGTGGATACGTTTGTCTGATTTTTTTCTGGCTTTTTGGCTTTTCCTTGTATTCGTGTCGGTCTATTGGTGTTGCCCCTTGTGCGGGGCGGCATTTCGGTTTCTTCGTGCCGAGGCGGTTTCTTTGCTTTGGCCTTTCCTTGTATTCGTGTCGGTCTTGTGGCGTTGCCCCTGTGCGGGGCGGCACTTACTTTTCTTTGTCTTGCCAAAGAAAAGTAAGCAAAAGAAAGGCGCTTCGAAAACTTGTCTCTTCCCGGTGTGTCGCTTTCGGGGAATGGCAACCCATGAGGTGTCGTCACCGCACAGAAACTCGTCTGGTCCGCGCACGAGACCGTCCCTCGCACAGCACCGTCAGTGACAAGGCGCTCATCCACCCCACTCCGCACTTCGTGCGTCGCGGTCGGATCATAAACCGCACCTCTCGCGGTTTGGCATGCCGGCATCCGCGCACCGGTTTGCCGGTCGGCGACGCGCAGCGGAGCCGGGTGAATGAGTGCCTTGTCACTGACGGTGCTGTGCGAAGGACGGTCTCGTGCGCGGACCATTGTTGTGTGGGCTGTGAGGGCGACATCTCACGGGTTGCCATTCCCCGGTGGCGACACACCTGGAAGGGGTGAGTTATCGAGGCGCCTTTCTTTTGCCTACTTTTCTTTGGCAAGACGCCCCGAAGGAAGTCCCCTTGGGGGACAAAGAAAAGTAGGTGCCGCCCCGCACAGGGGCGACGCTAATAGACCAAAAGCAAAACAAGGAAAGGCCAACAAATTCCAGATCAACAAAAAAACAAAAACAGAGAAAACCAGAAAAAGCCCGAACGGGCAAATACACGAGCTAACCCCGATTCCCCCTTCTTTTCGACCCATCGCAAGCCTGGAAGAAACCCGAAAATCCAACCTACAGCATTGAGGCTATCTGAAACCCCATGGCAACCACGACCGCAAACCAGCAAGCAATCGCGCCGTCCGCTCCCGGACCGATGAAGCGCATCCTCATGATCCTGCTGATCGTACTGGTCGCCGCAGGCGCCGCCGGTACGGGCACCTGGTTCTTCATGTCGAAGCGCGCTCCGGCCACCGCATCGCCGGCCGCCCCGGCCCCGGCGCCCGCTCCGGTGTTCTTCCCGCTCGAACCGCTCACGGTCAACCTGCAGTCGGATGACGGCCAGCAACACTTCCTGCGCATCGGTCTCACGCTCAAGCTCGCAGACCAGGCCACCCATGACCAGCTCAACGAACACATGCCGGAAATTCGCAGCCGCGTCCTGCTCGCGCTGTCGAACAAGCACCCGGAAGAACTGCAAACCCTCGACGGAAAACACGCGCTCGCAAAAGAACTCGAAGCGCTGATCGAACAGCCGACTGAAACCGGCGGCCAGCCGGCTCACGTCGCCGGCGTGCTGTTCACCGAATTCGTCGTGCAGTAACGCAGTGCCGCGTCACTGCCAACAATAACCGTCACGGGACGCACGAGGAACAGGATGGGCCACGAAGAGTTCATGTCCCAGGAGGAGGTCGATGCCCTCCTCAAGGGCGTCACCGGCGAATCCGACTCGGAATCCGATTCCGCGGATCGTACCGGCGTACGCCCGTACAACATCGCCACGCAGGAACGTATCGTTCGCGGCCGGATGCCCGGCCTCGAAATCATCAATGACCGCTTCGCGCGCCTCCTGCGTATCGGCATTTTCAACTTCATGCGTCGCACGGCGGAAATCTCCGTCGGTCCGGTGAAGGTGCAGAAGTACAGCGAATTCACCCGCAATCTGCCGATCCCGACGAACCTGAACCTCGTCCACGTGAAGCCGCTGCGCGGCACGTCGCTGTTCGTGTTCGATCCGAACCTGGTGTTCTTCGTCGTCGATAACCTGTTCGGCGGCGATGGCCGCTTCCACACGCGCGTCGAAGGCCGCGATTTCACCGCCACCGAACAGCGCATCATCGGCAAGCTGCTGAACCTCGTGTTCGAGCACTACACGGCTTCGTGGAAGAACGTGCGTCCGCTGCAGTTCGAATTCGTGCGCTCAGAAATGCACACGCAGTTCGCCAACGTCGCAACGCCGAACGAAATCGTCATCGTCACGCAGTTCTCGATCGAGTTCGGCTCGACGGGCGGCACGCTGCACATCTGCATGCCGTACTCGATGATCGAACCGATCCGCGACACGCTGTCGTCGCCGATCCAGGGCGAAGCGATGGACATCGACCGCCGCTGGGTACGCGTGCTCTCGCAACAGGTGCAGAGCGCCGAAGTGGAACTGACGGCAGACCTCGCCAGCATCCCGGTGACGTTCCAGCAGATCCTGAACCTGCGCAAGGGCGACGTGCTGCCGGTCAACATCCCCGAAACCCTCACGGCGAAAGTCGATGGCGTGCCGGTGATGGAATGCGGCTACGGAATTTTCAATGGTCAGTACGCGTTGCGGGTCCAGAAAATGATCAGCGCAGCCGACACGATGAAGGAAGGTGGATATGAGTGAGCTGAACCCCACGCCGGAGAACGACCTGCCCGCCGGCGACCCGGAACTGGCCGCAGCAGCTGCAGCCGCAATCGCAACCGAAGAAGACGACATTGCAATGGACGACTGGGCAAGCGCGCTCGCCGAGCAGAACAACAACCCGGAACCGGCACCGGCCGCCGCGGGCGTGTTCCAGCCGCTGTCGAAAGTAGAACCGACGACAACGCGTAACGATATCGACATGATCCTGGACATTCCCGTCCAGATGACTGTCGAACTCGGCCGCACGAAAATCGCGATCCGCAACCTGCTGCAACTCGCACAGGGCTCGGTCGTGGAACTCGACGGCCTCGCCGGCGAACCGATGGACGTGCTCGTCAACGGCTGCCTGATCGCACAGGGCGAAGTGGTCGTCGTGAACGACAAGTTCGGTATCCGTCTCACGGACATCATCACGCCGTCCGAGCGTATCCGGAAGCTCAACCGATGAAACGCCTCACCCGCCGGGCCGCGATCGCAACGGGCGGCCTGCCGCTCGCTGCACGCACCCGGTTCGCCGCGCTCATGACATCGTGTGCTTCGGTGGTGCTGATGTCCGGCGCGGCGCTTCACGCATCGCAGGCTCGCGCCGCCGACATGAACGCGGTCAACAACGCGGCGAAAATCGCATCGAGCGTGGGAGCGGGTTCAGCGGTTCCGTCGCTGGGCGTCGGTGCCGTGCTTCAGACGGTTGTCGGCCTCGCTGTCGTGATCGGCCTGGTGTTCGGCTGTGCGTGGCTCGCGCGACGCCTCGGCCTGCAACCGTCGCAACGCGGCGGCCTCGTGAAGACGATCGGCGGCGCATCGCTCGGCGGCAAGGAGCGTGTCGCGGTCGTCGAAATCGGGGACACGTGGCTCGTGCTTGGCACGGCGCCGGGTAACGTCCGGCTGCTGCACACCATGCCGGCCGGATCAGCCGAAGCCGGATTCACAACACCGGGTGCACCCGCTGCGCCCGGCGCCCTCCCCGGCTCCTTCGGACAACGCTTTCGCGACGCGCTGAAACAGGAAGCAGGCAAACGTTTCCAGCGAAGCGTCAGCGGAGAACAGTAAATGCAGTTCAATCATTCTGAGGCGCAGGACGTCTGCGCGCCGATCCGCCACGCCCCGACGAAGACCCGCACCGTGCTGAAGCGCGCCGCCGCGCTCGCACTGCCGGCGCTGCTGCTGACGCTGCCGGCGCTTTCGTTCGCGCAGACGGCGGGCCTGCCCGCCTTCAACACGAGCCCCGGTCCGAACGGCGGCACGACGTACTCGCTGAGCGTGCAGACGATGCTGCTGCTCACGATGCTGTCGTTCCTGCCGGCGATGGTGCTGATGATGACGAGCTTCACGCGCATCATCATCGTGCTTTCGCTGCTGCGCCAGGCGCTCGGCACGAACTCGACGCCGCCCAACCAGGTGCTGGTCGGCCTCGCGCTGTTCCTTACGCTCTTCATCATGTCGCCGGTGCTGGACAAGGCGTACACCGACGGCTACAAGCCGTTCTCCGACGGCACGATGCAGATGGATCAGGCCGTCTCGCGCGGCGTTTTGCCGTTCAAGACGTTCATGCTGCGCCAGACCCGCGAAGGCGATCTCGCGCTTTTCGCCCGCATTTCGCATGCGGCTCCGATGCAAGGCCCGGAAGACGTGCCGCTGTCGCTGCTGGTGCCGTCGTTCATCACGAGCGAGCTGAAAACCGGGTTCCAGATCGGCTTCACGATCTTCATTCCGTTTCTCATCATCGATATGGTGGTGGCGAGCGTGCTGATGTCGATGGGGATGATGATGATCTCGCCCGCGACAATCTCGCTGCCGTTCAAGCTGATGCTGTTCGTGCTCGTGGACGGCTGGCAGTTGCTGCTCGGCTCGCTCGCGCAGAGCTTCGTCTGAACGGCGCACACGAAGGAGACCGGCCATGACGCCAGAAACCGTCACCACTCTCGCGCACCAGGCGATGTACGTTTCGATGATCCTGGCCGCGCCGCTGCTGATGGTAGCGCTCGTCGTCGGTCTGCTTGTGAGCCTGTTTCAGGCCGCGACGCAGATCAACGAAACCACGCTGTCGTTCATTCCGAAGCTGATCGCGATTCTCATCACGCTCGTCATCGCTGGACCGTGGATGCTCACGACGATGCTCGACTACATGCGCCACATGCTCACGAGCGTTCCGTCGCTCGCCAGCTGATCGCATTCCTGCTGCACGTCCCGTCATGTTCTCCGTCACCTACGCGCAGCTGAACACATGGCTTACTGCGTTCCTGTGGCCCTTCGTGCGGATTCTCGCGCTCGTGGCGGCTGCGCCCGCATTGGGCGACACGTCGGTACCTGTACGGGTGAAAGTGGGACTTGCCGCGTTTGTCACGCTCATCATTGCGCCGACGCTCGGCGCGCTGCCGCAGGCTACCGTGTTTTCCGCCGAAGGCGTGTGGATCATCGTCAACCAGTTCCTGATCGGGATTGCACTCGGCTTCGTGATGCAGATCGTGTTCGCGGCGGTCGAGGCGACCGGCGACATCATCGGGCTTAGCATGGGTCTTGGCTTCGCGACGTTCTTCGACGTGCACGCAAGCGGCTCGAGCGCGGTGCTCTCGCGCTTTATGTGGACGATCGCGATGCTGACGTTCCTCGCGTTCGACGGCCACCTGCAGATGGTGAGCGCCCTCATCGCGACGTTCCAGTCGATTCCGGTTTCGGCGAACATTCTGGGGGCGAACGGCTGGCGCGCGCTGGCGGGATATGGTTCGACGGTGCTGACTTCGGGATTGCTGCTGGCGATGCCAGTTGTGACGGCGCTCCTGATCGCGAACCTGGCGCTTGGCATTCTCAACCGCGCAGCACCGCAGATCGGCGTGTTCCAGGTCGGCCTGCCGCTGACGATGCTGGTCGGCCTGCTCCTCGTGCAGCTGATGCTGCCGAACATGATTCCGTATTTCTCGCGACTCTTCGACAGCGGCATCGAGGAGATGGGACGCGTGGCGGCGGAGTTCAGATAGCGTGCGCGTGCGTTGCGCACGCAACTTTTTTTTGCGGCGTGAAGCGCCGACTCGCTTACGCCGCGCCCGCGCGTGCGTTCCGGCATCACGCCGCTCGGGCGCGCTCCTGCAGCCTGCGTGAAAAGCGGCTCGGCGCCTGCGCCGGCAGACCGAGGAACTTCAGCACCGTCTGCTCGACGAGATGACTGTCGTTGTCGATACAGATCATGTGATAGCTGTTTTCCAGCACGACGGTGCGCGCGTCGGCGATCCTGCTTTCGAGGAACGTCGCCGACCGCAGGCTCGTGAGTTCATCCGCGCGCGCGTGGGCGATGACCGTCGGACACGTGATCCGTCCGGCGCAACGCTTGACCCGTCGGCGCAGCCGGTCGACCTGTCTCACCGACGCGAGCGGCACCCATCGATAGTGAAGGTTATGGCCGCGCTCCATTCGCGAGCGCACGATTCCACGCATCAGCGGATTCTTGATGCCGAACGGCTCGGCTTCGCGCACCTTCATCCGGCGCGCGAGCCCGGGAATGCGATAGAACAGATGGCGTATCGCCCCATACCAGGGCACCTTCCATCCATCGATATGAACGGGCGGCGACAGTAAAACCAGCCGGCCTTTGGTATGCGCGACGGCGTCGCATAGCGCGATGCTCACCAGTGCGCCCATGCACATGCCGATGATGTGAAACTCGTCGTACTGCGCGGCGAGTTCTTCGTAGCGTGCGAGCGCCGCGCCCACCCAGTCTTCGGCGCGGATCGTTGCAAGACGCTCCGGTGTTTCGCCGTGGCCTGGCAGCAGGATCGCGTGGGCGTCGATGCCGGCTTTGCCGAGCGTCTTTCTCAGACCGCCCAGATCGTACTCAGTGCCGCCGAGGCCATGGATCAGGAGTGCCCCCGTCTTTGTTTTCATGGCGTGCTCGCGGGATCTGGAGGCGTTGTGGAGAGCGGATCACGCCGCACGCGGTTGAAGCGGCAACGGATATCCACGATGGGGAGCATGACTTGCATCAGGCGGATTTCTTTCATGATGTAGAGGTTGATCCGACGCACGACTCCGGTTGCCCTGTTAAGCGCATCCGGAAACGGCATCGCGGGTTTAGATGAAACAGAAACGCCGGCGCACACAAGCCGCCGGCGCAAAGATCGACAGTACGACTGTTACTGCGTGATGAGCTGGAACGATCCGTTGCTTTCGAGACTGGTCCGGCCCGCAACCCTCGCGTTAGCAGCAGGGATCCGCGGATCGACTTCAACCTGCGCCGAGAAGCTTGTGCCTTTGGCCGGGCGTCCGTCGACGATCGGCACGATCACCTGACCCGGCGCAAACTGTGCAATCGCCGCAGGGCTCGCCGGGATCATGCCGGCGCCGGCGCTGCTGCCCACCAGTGCGGGCCTTCCATCGACCTGCGCGCCCGTCATCCGCACGGTGACCGTGCCGCCATTGCCGAAGCTGTAGTCCGCTCCGTTCGCGCCGCTGCGAAAAGCCACGGCCATCGTCACCGGCATCCGGCAGTTCATGTTCAGCGTTAGCTGACGCTTGCCGAGACTCAGCGTCGGTGCCTGCGGGTTTTCGCCCTGAAGCTGATAGCGGGTGAATACACCGTAGTCGACCGAGCTATCGTTCACGGTCATCTGGCATTCGCCTGGGCCTTGTGCCTGCGCCGCGGTACAGCCGCCCATCGCGAGCAGTGCGGCGGCCGTGATTTGCGCAACGATCGTGCCCAGCGCGCGCACAGGATAAAGTTTGAGTTTCATGACGTTTCTCCTTCAGGAAAGCGTGGCCTTAACGGCACACGGCCTCTGCATTTTCAAAGTAGCTCTTCAGGTCGGGCTTTTCAGCCAGCTTGTATTCAAGCGAGCAGCGGTTGCCATCCAGATCCACAACCTTAAGCTCTTCACCCTCGTTTCCATTCAGGAAGATGTTGCCGTCGTCGAGTACGGTGGTGAGGTAGTTGTCGTCCTTGTCGAGCACGGACGCGTTCTTCGGCAGCACCTGACCGCGCTTGTCGATGGCGCGCAGCAGAATGCGGCGCACCTTGACGATGTCGAAGTTCACGTAGTTCACCGAGCCGCGACCCGGGTTGACCTGAGCAAATCCGTTACCGATATCGACGTTGCGCGGCAGCGTCTTGCCTGACACTTCGATACGGCTCGTCGAATATGCGGCTTCCGTCGGGATGACTGCCTGACCCCAGAAGTCCGTCCATACCGGACCTTGCGGCGTCGAAATCTTGACGCCCGCCACATCGCTCGTCTTCGCGATACCGAACGTGTCGCTCACCGGATACGGCGAGAACGTCACGCCATGCTTGTGTGCCACAACACCGCCGCGCAGTTCCGCGTTGTACGACGTCGAGTTCGTACCGTTTTGCGACACACCGACGTTCATCTGCGTGTAGTGCGGCGTAATCGATGCCGTTGCGCTGCTCGACGCCGCGCCGTTATTCGGTTGCAGTTCGCCGTTCAGCGTGTAGTTGAGTTCATCGCTGACTACTTCGCTATACGTTGCACCCACACGTGCATTGCCGTCCGTCGAGTTCACGTACGTCTTCACGCTGCGCTTGCCGAACGGAATCGTCGCCGTCAGGTAAATCGAGTTACCCGTGCTGCCGGACGCGCCGCCACCCAGTGCGTGCTCGATGTTCAGATTGACCGTCGCGTACTTGAACGTGCGACCCCACGAGCCGGTCACGCGTTGCGATGTCTGGCCGTTGAACAGGTTCGAGCGCGTGTAACCGGCAGTAAAGCCACCCAGCCACGGATGAAGCCACGCTGCCGATGCGGTGTACTGATCGCGATAGTGGTTGTCGTTCCAGTTCTGCGTCGTGTCCTGCGTCGTATCGGTCAGCGTGCGATAGCCGGGCGTCTGCATGGAAGCGGACGCGTTGAACGAGAGCGACTCCGTAATCGGCGTGCTGATCGACGCCGTTCGGCAGCACGTAGGGACGCGGCAACTCGACGTTCTTCTGTTGCGGCTGCAACTGCACCGTCTGTGCGAGACGCACGACATAGGCGCTCGGGTTTTCGATCGTCAGCTCGTCGCCGGTGATCGATACCTTCAGCTCCTTCCACGGTTCGCGATTGACTGCGAGACCCTTCGGGTGAATCACGAGCGGCAGATCCTGGCGGACGGTCATCGTCACGCGGGCGCCTGCTTTCGGATCACGCGGCGGAATGCCTTCGAAGACAGCGCGCTCGAGGCGCTCAACGGTCAGCGGCGTCTTGTTCTGCAACACGAAACGCACCGTCTGCGTCTGGCTGCCTTCAACGCGTGCAACCGGCGGCGTAACCACAACCAGGTTTTCCTGGTCTTCTTCGATGTGCGTCACCGACGTGTAGAGAAGCTGCGGTGTGCTCTCGCTGTTTTTCACGTTCATGGTCGCTTCGCCATCTGCTTCGTTGACGAGAACCACCGATGTTTCCGGCACCATGCCGGTTGCCATCGCGACGTTCGCAAAGCCCGCGAGCATGGCGGCAGCGACGACGACGTTACGAAGTTTGAAGTGGATCGATTTCATGATTGAAGCTCCTTGGGTTCGGTCGCCGCCTGAGTGCAACGACGTGTGTCTCGATGCATTGAGTTTGGAAGAACCGGGGAGTCTTCTGAATCGCAGAATCTTTAAATCTCGAATTAGTCCTTTAAAAAAGCGCTTTTCTGTTTTGAGGTTGCGCGATACACGCTCAACGCACTGCAAATTCATAAAACTACGATGGCGCAAGCACATGCAACTCCGTATGGTCAGCGGTCAAAATGCACATCTGCCCGGGGCCCCACGTTGCTTAATCCACCTTCATCCGATCCTGACAAACAACGTCAAATAATTCTTCACGCGGCGTACGCCGAAGCGTCCGCGCTTGACGGCATGCATCGCGACGCATTGAAGGATTTCTTCCGCGCGCCGGCCGCCATTCCGCTGCCAAGCGCTGCGCGACCGCTTTACTGGCTGGGACGTTTGCGTCAGTGGCGCGGTATCGATCTGAACGTGAACGAGGACACAACTGAGCCGGACTGGAACGCCTTGAGGAAGGGCGTTCTCGAAGCGCTGGCGGGCACCTACGCCCTTGCGATTTACGAAGACGTCTGGAGAGGTCCGCGCCGTCGTCAGATCTATGACCGCGATATGGCGTTGCTGATCGCAATGCTGGTAACACTTGGCTGGCCCGACCTTGCCGCGCACGTGCTCGAATGCTGGTTTGGCGGCAACGTCGATCACGCAGGGCGTCCGGTCCCGGGTGGCATTACAGGGATGATTGTCAGCGTGGCGGGTAAGGGGCTGAACGTACCGGTCGTGCCGTGCACGTTCCAGAAAGGCGAGGAATTGCTCGTCGAGGTCATCGATTCGTGGAACACGCCAGACTCCGTTTTCGCGCCGCTCGCGGAGCAACTTGCGGACCGGCACCTGTCACATTGCCGCCTCGATTCGGGGCAAATGTTGTTCGATTTCGATCACCCGGTTGAACAGGCGATGCCGATTGAACTGCTGATGCTGTTTCGTCTGCGCGGCGAGACCAGCATTCCCGATGTGCTTCTTGATCACGCTGCGCTTCGGCATCCCGCTGCTACGCTTGTCGAACCGCAGCCGCCTGTGCTTTCGTCGCGCTGCCGGACGTTTCTCGACTGCGTGAGTAGCGTGCTGCCCGATTGCCAGACACTGGATGCGGCGATCAGGACGCAAGCTTCCCGATTCACGGCGCGGTAGGGCGCTAAAAAAGAAGGCCGTCGTGAATATTCGCGACGGCCTTTCTCTTTAGCAGCTGGATCTTTACCAGACGTAACGCATTCCGCCCGTCAATGCCCACGGCTTCTCGATCTTGTCACCCTTCGAGTAGCTGTATTCGGCGAACAGATGGAATGACTTCTTGACCTGCGCAGTTACGCCGACCGCCAGTTCACCGCGCGGACCCGCGAGATCCGTCGCGAACTCAATGCCGTTCACGTACGCTGGATTGCTGTGCGCGAACTCGTTGATGAACGCGACTTTTGCGTAAGGCTGGATCACGCTGCCTTCGTTGAGCTTGAAATCCTTGCCCGCGGCGACGCCGATCTTTGCCTGCAACGACGCGTTGCGCCCGTTGGTGGCCTGCATGCCGTTATCAAGCGAGAAGCTGCTGCCGCTCGAGAACAGGCCAGCGAGTTGCACGTACGGTTCCACGAACCAGTTGTCCTGCACGCCAATATGGCGGCCCACTTCCAGCGAACTGCCAAAGCCATAGTTGACGTTGTTGCCATGCGTACGAACGCCGTCGCTCATCGTCGCGTCGCCGCGATTCGCGAAGCGGCTCGCCTGCAGCACTGCATCGGCGTAGTAACCGTCGTCGCGCAGCCACGTTACGTAGCCGCCGAGTGTCTGGCTTTCTACGACGCCGTCCGCGCCCGGCGCGAACGTCAGGTTCGCGTTCGTGTATCCGAAGCTGCCGCCAACGAGCACCTTGCCACCCGACACCACGAACTTGCGATCCCCACCGATTGCGACACCGCTCTGGTCCTGCGTGAATGGCTGGCCGGCCGCACTCGAAACACGATAGCTCGAGCCATAACCGCGTGCCCACGCACCGCTACCCTGTTCGTCGCGACGAAGTTCGCCCATGCGCGTGCGCAGAACATCCATCTGTTCATAAGCGACGGTGGCGGGCGCGGTGAAGAGACCCAAAATCGTCGCGGCCGATGGCGTGATCACTGGCTTGTTGTCCGGCGTGTTCGACGACGGCGTATCGGGCGTGTTGTCGGACGGATCAACCGGGTTGACTGGGTCGACGGGATTCACGGGATTCACCGCGGTGTTCTGCAGATACCAGTCGGTGCCCTGCTGCGCGAGACGATACTCGTAGACACCCGCGTCGACCTTGTCGCCCTTCAGAGAGAACGTCGCGGGGCCGCCTGCAGTCTGGACGACCATCAGCTTGCCGCCCGGTGCGTCGGGTTCGCGCCCGGTGTTGCGCACCTGCAGTTGATGTTGACCGGACGCCGAGCCTTGCACGTCGATCAGGTCGCCGTGCACGTCGCCGAGATCCGTGTGGATTGCGAACGTGCCCTGCCCGCTCAGATTGCCCGCGATGGTAAGCGTCTTGTCGACTCCATTGTCCAGCACCACCGTGCCGCCATTCAGGCTCAGGTTGCCGATCGTGTTGCTCTGGGTCAGATTCCACGCAGCGCCGTTGCTGACCGCGACATCGCCGACGCGAATCAGATTGCCCGTAAGCGTCGCGCCGTTCGTGAGCGAGACGTTGGCGCCGAAGCGATCATCAGCGGTCACGTTGCCCTTCAGGTTCGCGGCGATGACGTTGAAGTTCGCGGTACTGCCTGGCCCAACATGCAACAGGTTTCCGTCCGAGCCGTTCAACACGCTCGATCCCGCAACGGTGATATCCGTGTGACTCGCCGACGAGGCGAGAATCGCGGCGCCATTTGCGCCGGTGACCGACGTGTCCGTGAGGCTGATCGTGTTATTGCCAGTCGGCGCGCCCGGAATCAGTGCTACGGCGATGCCGTTCTTTGCGCCCTGCACAGACGAACCGCTATCGAGCACAACCGATGCGTCGCCGACCATCGTCACGCCGTCGCCAGTTGTTCCGGTGATCGAAGTGTTATGGCCGGTAAAGCTGGCGTTCTGCTGACGCACTTCCACCCCTTTCGGGCCGGTGATGCTGCTGTCGGTCGTGGTCATCTGTGCGCCGGCGCTAATAAACGCGCCGGTATTCGCGCCAGCTTCGACCGTCACGCGTTGCAGGTCAATCTGCGCACCAGTCCCGCCGATCACGCCCCATCCGGCGCTTCGGATGGTCCCATCGCTGACTGAAACCGTCGAACTCGTTTCCGCCTGAAGCCCGGCGTAGCTGTTGCCAGCGGTGCTTTCCAGCAACACATCTCGCAGCGTGCCCGTGCTGCCGTTTTTCAGACGTACCGCATCGCCAAGATCGCTGGCCGTGCCGTCGTTTCGGATGATCGTCTGGACACCTGGCGCCGATGCCGCGGCTACGTCGAGCGCGCCACCGTTGACGAGCAAACCGTGTGTGGAGATTTGCGCGCCCGAGTCCAGCAGGACCTGTGCGCCGGTGCCTGTGTAGCCGGTGCGCACGCCGTACACGGTCGCGCCCGGCTGCACTTCCAGCGAGGCGGCATTCTGAAGTTCGTAGTCGTCGGGCGTGGTCTGGGCGGTGACAACACGCGCGCCGCTGGGCACGAGAACGTATGCATGCGCGGATGTACCGGCAGCGAGGAGTGATACGGCGATCGCGAGGGGCGCGCGCCTGATAGGGAGAGAAAACATGAGAGTCCGTTCCGGTTGAGCGCTGATGCCTGCTCAAAGCGGAAGGCACGCGCGGAACGCGGATTCTGGACAGACCAGTCCGAGGCGTGAATCGTAGGTTTACTAATTATTGGCCGCGGGATCATTTCCAGTTTCTTCTGAACCTGCATAAACCATGCGTCAGGTCCTAACCTGCGATTTAAGGAAACTACGATTCAGAAAAGCGGAAGGACATCGCAGAATTCGTCTCAAGGACACGGCGCCAACACGACTAGCCGGGTTCTTGTTTCCTAAAACTCACTTTGAATGTAAATCATGAAACTCGTTTCCAAGCAAACTCTTCTGGCCGCCGTGCTCGCAGCTGCTTCGGTTGGCGCCTTCGCTGCTGATTCGGTCGACCTGAAGATCATCGGCACAATCGTGCCGCCATCTTGCACGCCGACGCTGAGTGGCGGTGGCGTTGTTGACTTTGGCAACATTCCCGCAGCTTCGCTTAGCCAGACCAGTCTTAACAAACTCGGAACGAAGACCGTCACGCTGAACCTCGCTTGCGACGAACCTACTGTGGTTGCAGTCAAGGCCGTCGACGGTCGCACGGGCTCTGCGGTCGCAGGCGCCGCTCAGTATTCAGACGGCTACACGTTTAGTGACGCCATGGGATTTGGGTTGGGTATGGTGGGCGGAAAGAAGGTGGGTACTTATACTTTGACATCTTCCGCTACGGTTGGGTATGCCGACGGCAAATCGACACCGCATGCGAGTTCCAACGATGGTGGCTCTACTTGGGACGCCAGCAGCGGCGTCACACACTATGCCATGAAAGCGGACGGTTCCCGGATTCAAGCGTGGGGATCTCCGACTCCTGGTGCCTACAAATCCATCAGCCAAATGTTCAACGTGACCGCGGTGGTTGACAAGGCCGCTAATCTGCCCGCTCTCAATCAGGTCGTGCCGCTTGACGGCCTGGCGACATTCTCGCTGGTCTATCTGTAACCAGCTGGCGATAGCACGAAAACGCGGTCGGAGCCCTGAACAGATCGACCTCACTGCGTGATGGATATCTTTCCTGACGGAGTCCCTCTCTCAGTGTGCGTAGGTCGCATCGTGTATCGAGCCCAATTACTCAATCACACGAAATTTCCTATGCTTCTTACCGCATTTTCAACGTGGCCCGTCTCACGTTGCAAGGCGATGTGGACCCTTTTGCGACATCCACCAACGTGAGCCGACACATTTAAAGAAATTGCGATTCAACAATCCAGAGCAATTTATCAAGATTCGGATCAAGGACACGGCGCGAAAAACCAGTCGAGTTCTTCTTCCTCACCAACTTTGCAAGAGATATCCATGAAACTCGTTTCGAAAAACACTCTCCTCGCTGCACTCTTCGCTGCTGCGTCGGTCAGCGCATTTGCAGCTGACTCGGTCGACCTGAAGGTTATTGGTCAGATCACGCCAGCGTCGTGCACGCCGACATTGTCTGGTGGCGGCGTTATCGATCTGGGCACGATCAGCGGCGGCACCATCGCCGCGAATGCCTTCACGAACCTCGGCTCGCACACGAGCGCACTGACGATCACCTGCGACCAGCCTGCTCGCGTGGCAGTGCATGTGGTCGACGACCGCGCAAGCAGCGTCGTGCCGGGTATCGCCAGCACGCTCGTCGCAGGCCTGACGGACGCCGACGCGTTCGGTCTCGGCACGGTTGGCACGGCCAACGTCGGTTCGTACACGCTGGGCTTCAGCGATCCGACCGCTGACGGCAACGCAGGCAACGGCGCGATCTCGCTCGACAACGGCACGACCTGGGCCGTCGCAACGGACGCGAACCGCAACCTGAACACGAACAAGCTGGCAACGGCATCGGATTCGAACGGCGTGCCGAAGGCATTCACGACGATGACGACCAACCTGAACGCAACGATCGGCATCAACAAGCGCAGCGCGCTGCCGGCATCGCAAGACGTGCCGCTCGACGGCCTGGCAACCATCTCGATGGTCTACCTGTAATACGCAGCAGCATGTGAGCCGGCAACGCATTTTCCGGCAACACGTGGCAAGCGGGCCGGCTCTTCACAGCTCCGGCCCGCTCTCACATCCAGACCACAAAAACACCTGCATCAACACCTGGTGTAGTTCAACAGCGATGTTTTCTGGATCTGGGGAAGCCATGTTGCGCGGACTGTGTGGTCGCATTGAGCAACTCAAGCGGGAGCTTGCCGTGGTGTCGCATCTGTGGCTGGCCGGTCGCACATTCCCGGAAACATATTGAGGAAGCGACCTGTTTCGTGGGCACAGTCCGCCAATGACGAGAATCGATAAGCTTGCTCGCCAGTGCAGTTACGACCGTTCATGTGGTCGCCACGATTTCAATGAACCACTATTCGGCAACGCGATGCGAATCGCCAGAATTCAACTCATGAATTCGGCGCAACTGAATTAGTCGCGTTCTTTTTGCTGATCAACCTACAAAGACCTAAAGATGAAACTCATTTCAAAAAACACCCTTCTGGCCGCCCTGCTGGCCGCAACGTCGGTCGGCGCCTTTGCGGCCGATTCGGTTGACCTGAAAATCATCGGTACGATCGCGCCGACGTCGTGCACGCCCACGCTCGCTGGCGGCGGTGTCGTCGACTTCGGCACGATCCCGGCCTCGACGATCAATGCAAATAGCTTTACTAACATTGGCACAAAGACGACGAGCGTCACCGTCACGTGCGACGCACCGGCGGTCATCGCGATCAAGCTGCTGGACAATCGCGCATCAAGCCTCGCGTCGGGCGTCGTCCACTCTATCGACAGCAACCATTACGATGTCGACGGCTACGGCCTCGGCACGGTGAACGGCATCAATATCGGCGCCTATGTAGTACGGATGTCTGGTCAAGGGACCGGCGACGGCGCCGCAGTCGACAATATCTGGAGCGACAACGCGACGACCTGGACCAAGGCATCGACCGCAAGTGCCGTCTCGCCGACGAAGGAATTCCGTTCGTGGGCCACCCCGGGCACCCTGACACCCGCCGCTCATACAGTTTTCAGCCAGAACTTCTCGATCATGGCTGGCGTGAACAAGGGCAGCGCATTGCCGCTGAACCAGGACATTCCGCTCGATGGTCTCGTCACATTCTCGATGGTCTATCTGTGATCGGTTAGCGCTTTCGTAAAACAGGAGCGGCCCGGGTCTTAACAGACCCGGGCCGCTCCCACATCCGCACTACGCAAACCACCGAATCAATTCCCGATGTAGTTAAACAACGACATCTTCTGAATCATCGAAAAGCCCTGCTGCGCCGCCTGCAGCGAGAACTGCGTCATCGTGTATTTGCTGATCACCTGCGTCAGGTTCGTCTGCGTCAGGTCCGCCAGGTTGCTCTGCGTCTGCAGGTTATTGCTCTGCGTGACCGTCTGCAACGCCGTCACTTCGTTTTCCCGTCCACCCACCGATGCCTGCACCGTGATCACGTTGTTCAACGTGTTCGCGAGCTTGCTCATCGCCGTCGCCATCGCGTTGTTCAGGTTCGCCGTGGCGGCCGCGCCCGTCACCGGCGTCTGCAATGCCACCACTGCCGCATCGATGTTCGCGAACACGTCCGTGCCTGCCTGCGTGGCCGGCGTCACCGAGAACGCATCGCCCGCTGCCGGCGCGCCCGAAATCGCGACACTCTGACCACCCAGCGTGATCGCCGTGCCCGACGTGAACGTCTGCGGTCCGGTGGTCGAACCCAACGTCAGGTCCGTCACCGTGTACGTGGTCGGGCTCGTGAAGTTGATCGTGTACTTGTCGGCGTTGGTCGGATCGGATGCGTTCGTCGTGCTCACCGCGCCGATCGTGCCCGACCCCGTGTTGGCCGCGTTGCCAGCCGGAATCGAGGTCGTGCCAGTCGGCGAAACGCCGAGGAACACCGTCGCGCCGTTGTCGCCGGATGCGATCTGGCGGGTACCCGTCACCTGCACGTTCTGCACGCCGCCGTCGCCGTTGTACTGCACCGCACCCGCCGCGTTCGTGCCGAACGGCTGCGACGTGGTCTGGAAACCGGCAAACAGATAATTGCCCGAGCCGTCCGTGGCGTTCGCCTGCGACAGCAGTTGGGCACGCAGGCCCTGCAGTTGCGTCGCGAGCGCGCTACGGTCGCCGTCGTTCAGCGAGCCGTCGCCGGCACGCACGAGCAGCGTATTGATGTTCGTCAGGATGGTGTTGACCGTGCCGAGCGTCGAATCTTCCGCCTGCAACGAGGAGAGCGCCGTGTTCTGGTTGCTCGAATACTGCGACAGCGTCGCGCCCTGCATGCTCAGCTGCACCGCCTGCGCGGCGCCCACCGGATTGTCCGACGGCGTCGAAAGGCTCACGCCCGTCGACAGTTGCTGATACAACTGCGTCAACTGGCTTTGCTGATCGTCCATCGTCTGGACGTTCATGCCGAAATACTGGGTCGTAGAAATGCGCATATCCGTTCAACGCCTCAATTAAAGATGCCGAGGATGGTCTGGAACAGCGTGTCCGCGGTCTGGATCACCTTGCTGTTCGCCTGATACGCCTGCTGGTACTGCAGCAGGTTCGCGGCTTCCTCGTTGATGTTCACACCCGAAACCGATTGCTGGGCGGTCGTGATCTGCGTAACGAGCGAGGCCTGCGCCGTGTTCTGCGCCTCGACTTCGTTCGTCTGGTTACCGATGTTGTTGACGTAGTTCGCGTACGCGTTCGTCAACGTCACCGTGCCGCCGTTCAGTTGCTTCGCCGTCACCAGCGCGGACAGCAGTTGGGCGTTACGGCCGTCCTTGCCGCCACCGCTGTTCGCCGCGATCGTGAATGTGTCGTTGTTCGAAGGCGTGCCGCTCAGGGTCACCGTCACGCCGTTCATCCAGCCACCCGCCGGCGGAGCGCCCGTGCCGGCGTTGATCGTCAGCGTCGCGCCCGTCGCCGGGTTGTACGGCACGCCCGTGCCGGCCGTGGCGATCGTGACCGTCGTAGGCGGCGTTCCGCCGATCGTGACGACCGACCCCACCGGGAAGCCGGTCAGCTGGCCCGTGCCTGAGTTGTACGTGAGCGTCGTGGTCGAGCTCGGCAGCGTGTAGCCCGCCGACACTGAACCCTGCGTGATCTGGCCGGAGCCACTGTTGGTCGACACGATCGAAGCCAGCACCGGCGCCGAAGCCGCGATTGCCGAGCCGTCGGAAGTCGTCAGCGCGAAATTGTTGAGTGCGCCGCGTGTCGGCTGGATCGTGAACTTGTCGCCCGCGTTCATCGTGCCGGAAACCGAAAGCTGCAGGCCGCCGATCGGCGATGCAAGGCTCGTCGACGTGCCGACGACGTTGCCCGTCGCGGAATCCGTCAGCGTGTAGTTCGTGCCGTCGAAGGAGAGCGTGTAGTCGCTTGTCGTCGGTTGCGCGGCGTTCGCGAATGTTGCGCTCAGCGTTGCCGTGCTGGTGTTCTTCGCGTTGGCGTAGACGGTCGGCGCGCCAACCGTGAACAGTGCGCCGCCCTTGCTGCCCGACAGGTCGATACCGAGTGCGTTCTGCGCGTTCACCTGCGCGGCAAAGCTCGTGGCGATCGCGCCAAGCTGGGCTTCGGCCGGATCGAGCGACTGGCTGCGGAACTGGAGCAACCCGCCAAGCTGGCCGCCGATGTTCGAAGAGTCCGACAGGAGCTGTGTCGGCTGCGGCGAAGTGGCACCGGCGAGACCCGCGAACGCCACCGACAGTTCAGTCGGATCGCTGGGCGAAGTCTGCGTCGCCAGATTGAAGCTCTTGTCGCTCATCACGAGCGGCTGGCCGTTGGTCATGAACACGTTGTAACCGCTGCCGTTCTGTACGACCTGCAGGCCGACAAGCGACGACAGGTTCGACACCGCGAGGTCGCGCTGGTCGAGCAGCTGGTTAGGCGGCTGGCCGGAGGTGCTTTGCACGGCGATCTGCGCGTTCAGCGCGGCGATCTGCGCGGTGTAGGTGTTGACCTGCGCGACGGTGTCGGTGAGCTGCGTGTTTACGCTCTGGCGCAACTGGTCGTACTGTTCGCCGGTGGCGGTGATCTGGTCGGCAAGCCCCTGCGCGTTGCTCATCGCGCTCTGGCGCATCGAGTTGTCGGACGCGTTGTTCGCGACGTTCTGCAGACCGGTGAAGTAGCTCGTGATCGCCGTCGAAATACCCGAGGTCGGGCTGCCGACCAGGTTGTTCAACTGCGAAATCATGCTGTAGTAAGAAGACAGGGAACCGGCGCCCGTCTGCGCGGTGTTCAGCTGGGTCGCGAGGTACGTGCTCCACTGACGCTGGACGGTTGTGGTCGACACGCCTTGCGGCAGATATCCGGAACCGGTGTACTGTCCGCTCGTTTCCGAGTAGACAGGACGCTCGATCGAATAGCCGGGCGTGGCCTGGTTGCTGATGTTCTGGCCGGTCGTCGTCAGCCCCCATTGGGCTGCGTTGAGTCCGCTGAGGCCGATGCTGAAAAGGTTACTGGACATGCGTCATCCTGAGAGGCGACGCTGATGCGCCGCCGAGTTGACTGAACATCATGTATATCGGCCCACGCGCGAAAACATTGAGGGCCAATTGCGTTGCGCGAAGCGATTTTCGCGGGTGCTGCGCGGGTGATTCAGATGCCGCAGGCCGGCGCCGCAAGGCTCAGGCGCGCACCAGCGAGCGGCGCTTCATTTCCAGCTGCGTGATAAGCCGTTGCAGCGTGTTTTCGGCGTTGCCCGGCAACGTGACAAACCGGAAACCGAGTTGATAGCCGGCGGCGCCGTTCGGCCGCGTCAGCGCGCGATGCGAAACGAGTTCGAGATCGAGGTACAGCGTGCCGAGCGCGCCGAGAACCAGCTCGCAGTCGTTGAATACCGCGCCCATCGGCAGTTTTGCGACGCGCTCGTCGTTCGTGCGCATGCCGACACCGCCCAGCGACAGGTCGTGCACTTCAAAGCGGAACGGGCTGCCATCCTCGAGATGGCCTTTGCAGACGTACGGATTGAGCACGGGCGCGTCGACGCGGAAATATTCGCGGCGCTGCACGTAGAACAACACTTCGGGGAATTCGGACACGAAGGCCGGACGGCCTTCGAACTCGGTTTCTCGCGGCGTGGCGGTTGAGAACTCGACGCGCACGCCATCCGGCGACGCGTGAAAGCGGCCGCGCGGCGCGGCCAGCAGACCCTCGTTCTGCTCGGGAAGACCACCCCAGTCGAACGTGAACGTGCGGGCGCGCACGTCGACATCGAGGATCTTCGTGACGAGCTGGCCGCCCTTGTACTGCACGGTCAGAAAGTCGCCACGGGTGACGAGGTTACGAAGCTGGACGCCGATTTCCAGCGGATTGCGGCGGCCGAAATCGTTACCGCTTCCGGGGTCTTCCGCCTGATTCTTGTCGCCGTTCGACTGGTTGGTATCCATGTTCTTGCCAGTATGCCTTTGTTGCGGGCGGTCTACCGGGCGGGAGGGCGGCCTTTGAAGCGAGCCGTCGTCCGTCGCCTGTCAACGCGCGTTCAACCGGAATGCTTTCGTTCCTTTCCGGTATCGGGTGTAACTAATTAGCGGCAGCGCGAACCCAAAGTTTAGGGCGCTCCCGCTAATTTTTCCCGGCAACCGTTTAATTCGCGGCGGCCCGAGGCGCTGGCACTGCGCACCAGGAAGCCGCGCGCCATCGCTCGGCCCTACGCCCTTTTTCAACCCATCTTCTGCATGATCGAGATCAGTTTTTTCGCGTAATGTGGGTCCGTCGCGTAGCCGGCGCGCTGCATGCCGGTCGCGAAACCGTTCACGTCGCGCGAGGTGTTGAGCACCTGCGCGTAACGCGGATTCGACTTCAGCATGCTCGCGTAATCGGTCATCGCCTCGGCGTACGAATCGTACGCGCGGAATTTCTCGACGACGCGTTGCGGCTTGCCGTTTACGTATTCCGTCGTCACCGTCGACACCGTCTTGCCGGCCCAGTCCTTCGTCGCCTTGATGCCGAAGACGTTGTGGCTGGTCGAGCCGTCCACCTTCTTGATCTCGTTCTTGCCCCAGCCCGATTCGAGCGCGGCCTGGCCGATGATGAAGCGCGCCGGAATGCCGGTCGCCTCGCTCGCGGCCTGCGCCGGTGCGGCGAGCCGGTCGACGAATGCGTCGACTTTCGGCGAGCTGCCGTCACCCTTCACCGGCGGCGTCAGGGCGCTGTTTGCCGAATAACCGCGGCCAGATTGCAGCGCGCCGTTGTTCGCCGGATTCGCGTATGCCTTCGCGAGCGCGTTGAGCGCGGCGTTGTTGCCCGCATTCGCGTCGCCTGTCTGCATGCCGGAATTGCGCATGAGCTGCTTCAACATCGCGTCTGCCACGCCGATGCCCTTGTTCGACAACTGCTGCGAAAGCTGCTGGTCCATCATCGACGTGAACGTGGCCGAGTCGTGCGAATCGAACGGACCGTCTGAAGGCGTCGCGTCACGCATGCTTTTCAGCATCATCTGCGTGAACACGGCGTCGAACTGCTTCGCCGCCGACTTCATCGCTTCCTGCGGCGAGTTCTTTGCCTGCGCGCGCAGTGCGTCGAAACCCTGTACGTCGAGCGCAAACCGCTGTGACAGGTCGTTTGCTGCGCTGGTGGGATCTGAATTCATCGCTGTTCCCTAGATGATTTCGAGGTCGGCGCGCAACGAGCCGGCGGCCTTCATGGCCTGCAGGATCGACATCAGATCCGCGGGCGTGGCACCGAGGGCGTTGAGCGCCTTGACGACTTCGGCGAGGTTCGCGCCTGCGCTCACATACTTGATTGCGCCGTTGTCCTGCTTGAGCTGGATCTGCGACTGCTGGGCGACCACCGTCTGTCCGTTCGAGAATGCGCCCGGCTGGCTCACCACCGGCTGCGTATTGACGATCACCGAAAGATTGCCGTGCGCGACCGCGCAGTTCTGCAGCGTCACCATCTGGTTCATCACGATCGAGCCGGTGCGCGCGTTCAGGATCACCTTCGCCGCGGCCTGCGCCGGCTTCACATCGAGGTTCTGCAACTGCGCCATGAACGACACCTGCTGCGCCGGATCGGCCGGCGCACGCAACTGGATCGTGCGGCCGTCGAGTGCCACCGCCGTGCCGAAACCAAACGCGTTGTTGACTGCCGACGTGATGCGCTGCGTCGTGTCGTAGTCCATGTCGTTCAGTTCGAGCTGCATCGTGCCCGACTGCGAAATCGTGGTCTGCACCGCACGTTCGACGATCGCGCCGCCCGTGATGCGGCCCGCCGCAAGCTGGTTGACCTGAACCTTGCTGCCGTTGGCGCTCGCGCCCGCACCGCCCACGGCCATGTTGCCCTGCGCGAGTGCGTACACCTGACCGTCCGCGCCCTTCAGCGGCGTGAGGAGGAGCGTGCCGCCGCGCAGGCTTTTCGCGTTACCGAGCGACGACACGGTGACGTCGAGCGCTTCGCCGGGGCGTGCGAACGGCGGCAGCGTGGCCGTCACCATGACGGCGGCGACGTTCTTCAACTGCATGCTGGTCAACGACGACGAGCCGCCCGTATTCTGGCCCGCCGACTGGTTGTTGATCGCGATGCCGAGGTTTGCGAGCATGTTCGCGAGCGTCTGCGTCGTGAACGGCGTTTGCGTCGTCTGGTCGCCTGTGCCGTCTAGACCGACGACAAGGCCGTAGCCGATCAGCGGGTTGTCGCGGACGCCCTGGATCGACACGAGGTCCTTCAGACGCTCGGCATGCGCGACGGGCGTGCTGAGCGGCAGCGCCGCGCACGCCAGCGCGAAGAGCGCGAGCGCACGGCAGGCGTGGCCGAGGCGTGAGGTGCGCGTTGAGCCCGCGCGGCGAAAAAGTGCGGAGCTCATGATCACCACGGCGCGAGGTTAAGGAAGAAGCGTTGCAGCCAGCCCATGTTCTGGGCCTCGTTGATATAGCCCTTCGCGGAGTATTCGATCTTGGCGTCGGCGACCTGGGTCGAGTACACGGCGTTCAGGCCGGAGATCGTGTTCGGATTGACGACACCCGAAAAGCGCACGAACTCGTTACCCTGGTTGATCAGCATCTGCTTTTCGCCGCTCACGTTCAGGTTGCCGTTCGGCAGCACGCTCGTCACCGTTACGGTGATCGTGCCATTGAACGTGTTCGACGCATTCGCGCCGCCCGCACCCTTGAACGTGTTGTCGCCGCTTGCGTCGATGTTCAGCTTGCCGAAAAAGCCGCCGAGAAAGCCGGCTGTCGGCACGCCGAACTTCGTCGTGCCGTCGCGGCTCGCGTTCGCAGCCGACGACTTCGTCGCGTTGATGTTTTCTGCGATCACGATGGTCAGGATGTCGCCGACATTGCGCGGCCGCTGGTCTTCAAAGAGCGGCCGGCCCGCGTAACCCGGATTGAAAATCGAGCCGGGCGTCTGCTGCACGGGCGGCAGGGGCGGAACGGCCGTCATCGGCTGCTGGATGATCGGCTGCGTCGGCACGAGTCCGCAGCCGCCAAGGGCGGCCGCAAACGTGCCGGCGAACGCGAGCAGCAGGGCTCTGCGCGCGCCGCGCGTGATTGCCGGGATACGTGTGAAGTGCGACATCGTGATTACCGTCTCTGTTAACCCTGTCATTTACCGACCGGTCAGACCGGCATCTGGCTCAGGGTTTGCAGCATCTGGTCGGAGGTCGTCACGGCCTTGCTGTTGATTTCGTACGCGCGCTGGGTCTGGATCATGTTGACCAGTTCCTGCACGACGTTCACGTTTGACGCTTCCACGTAACCCTGATTGAGCGCGCCCGCGCCGTTCAGGCCCGGTTGCGAGACGATCGGCGCGCCCGATGAGGAGGTTTCCGCAAACAGGTTTTCACCCTTCGCGTCGAGACCGGTCGGGTTGATGAACGTGGCGATCTGCATCGAGCCGATCTGCGTGCTCGTGCTCGAACCCGCCTGCGTGATCGACACCACACCATCGCTGCCAATGGTGAGCGACGTGGCGTTCTGCGGAATCGTGATGGCCGGAATGACCTGATAGCCGCTCGACGTCACGAGCTGACCCTGCGCATTCGTCTGGAACGAGCCGTCACGCGTGTACGCATTCGAGCCGTCCGGCATCAGCACCTGGAAGAAACCCGCGCCGTTGATCGCGACGTCTTTCGAGTTGCCGGTCTGCTGCAGGTTGCCCTGCGTGTAGAGACGCTCGGTTGCGACCTGCTGCACGCCCGTGCCGACCTGAAGGCCCGACGGCAGTTCGGTCTGCTGTGTGGAGTTCGCGCCCGGCTGGCGGGTGGTCTGGTACAGCAGATCTTCGAACACGGCGCGCGAGCCCTTGAAGCCATTGGTGCTCACGTTCGCGAGGTTGTTCGAGATCGTGTCCATCTGCGCCTGCTGCGCATTCATGCCGGTTGCAGCGATATAGAGTGAGCGGTTCACAGTGTTTCTTCTCCTGAGTGCAGGCGTGCCTGCAGTCCGTATTAGCTGAAGTCGAGCAGCTTGTTGGCCGACTGTTCGTTCTGGTCGGCGGACTCGATCATCTTCGTCTGCATCTGGAACTGACGCGCGTTGGTGATCATCGAGACCATCGCCGCCACCGGGTTCACGTTGCTGCCTTCCAGCGCGCCTGCCGTGACCACTACGTTCGGATCGGCGTCGGCAGGGTTGCCGTCGCTGGTGCGAAAGAGGCCGTCGTCGCCGCGCGTCATCGTGCCCGGCGCCGGGTTCACGAGCTTCAGCTGGTCGATGATCGCAATCGACGTCGGCGGATCGCCCGGCGTCAGCGCGGAGATCGTGCCGTCCTTGCCGATCGTTACTTCCGAATCCGGCGGCACCGACAGCGGGCCGCCATTGCCGACCACCGGCAGGTTGTTCGCGGTCACGATCTGACCGTTCTGGTCGACGTGCAGGTTGCCTGCGCGCGTATACGCTTCGTTGCCGTCGGGCGTCAGCACCGACAGCCAGCCCGGGCCCTGAATGGCGACGTCGAGCGGGTTGCCGGTCTGCTGGATCGGGCCGGGCGTGTAATCCGCGCCCGGCGTCGACGACAGCACGAAAGTGCGCGTCGTATCGTTGTTGATGGTGCTGCCGTCGCCGAACGCCATCGGCACGGCCCGGAAGGTCGCGAGCTGCGCGCGAAAACCCGTTGTCGACGTGTTCGCGAGGTTGTTCGCGACCAGTGCCTGCTGTTCGAGCGCCTGCGTGGCGCCCGACATCGCGGTGTATATGAGCCGGTCCATGATGGTGTCGGTGCGTGCTGCGCTTACAGGTTGATCAACGTGTTATCGACGGCCTGCTGGGTCTTGATCGTCTGCGCGTTCGCCTGGTAATTGCGTTGCGCCGTGATCAGGTTCACCAGTTCGCTCGTCAGATCGACGTTCGAGTTTTCCACCGCGCCGCCCTGCAGCGTGCCGTGGTTCGTGCTGCCCGGCACCGAGATCTGCGCGACGCCCGAAGCGGCGGTTGCTTCGTACTGGTTGTTGCCGAGATCGACGAGACCGTTCTGGTTCGCGAAGTTCGCGAGCACGATCTGGCCGAGGGCGGCCGTCTGACCGTTCGAATAGTTACCCGTGAGCGTGCCATCCGTGCCGATCGTGAAGTTCGTCAGCGTGCCTGCCGCGAAACCGTTCTGATCGAGCGCGTTCGTGCCGTCCTTGCTGCCGAACTGCGTCGTGCCGTTGATGTTCAGCGTCATGCTTTGAGGCGTGGCTGAACCGTCCGTGGTCGGAATCGTGAAGTTGAACGCCCCTGCCACTGCGGTCGGAGCAGCTGGCACAGCCGGAGGCCCCGGCAGCGCCGGCGTCAGGGTGCTTTGCAGATTGCCCGAGCTGTCGAACTGCGCTGTGCCGATCTTCGAAGCCGTACCGGTCGAGACGCCCGCGTACACGTCCCACGAACCGGCGGCCGTCTTCACGAAGTACATGTTGACCTGCTGCGAGCCGCCGAGCGAGTCGTACACGGGCACCGAAGTCGAGTAGCTGTAGGTCGTGTTGTCGTTCTGGTTGAACGTCACGGGAGTCGGCGATACGGTAACCGTGTCCCCGGCCGCAGCGGTGCCGTTAAGCGTCACCGTTTCGCCGTTGCCGAGTTTGATCGGTGTTCCGGCGGTGTAGGTGCCCGAACTCCCGTCGCTAACGGTGTAAGTACCCCCGGCACCAAACGTGATCGTATAAGGGTTGGCGTTGGTGCCCGCGGCGCCGTTGGTAATCGTCGCGCCACCGCTTGTGAGCCCGGCGGAGGTTATCGCCACGCCCGGCGTACCAAGAACCAGGTTGTCCTGCGCGTTCAGGTTCAGACCGGCCGTGATCGTCGTCGTCTGGGTCGGCGGAATGTTCGCGGTCGGCACCTTCAGCGGCACCGTGTTTGCCGAGTTGATGATGCCGTTTGCGTTCGCGGCATACCCCATCAGTTGCAGGCCATCGGCGTTGATGATGAAGCCGTTCTTGTCGAGCTGGAACACGCCGTTACGTGAATACGTCAGCGAGCCATTGTTCGACATCTGGAAGAAGCCGTTGCCGTTGATCGCGACGTCGAGCGCCTGGTTCGTCGTGGTGATCGTGCCTTGCGAAAACTGTTGCTGCACCGAAGCGAGGCGCGAACCGATACCGATCTGCGTGTTCACTGCGGTGGCCACCGAATTGGCGTACATGTCGGCGAACTGCGCCGAACCCTGTTTGAAGCCCACGGTATTCGCGTTGGCGATATTGTTGCCGATCACATCGAGGTCGCTCGACGCGCCAGCCAGACCGCTCAAGCCTTGTTGATAACCCATGACATTCTCCGTATCTGAAGTATCTGGATGCAGTTAGATGACAGCGGCGATGGACGTCAAACCGACCGTGCTGCCCGTCGACAGCACGAGACCTGCCGTGCCGTCCGGTTGCTTGACCACGCCCTGAACAACGCCGGCGGACAGCGTCGTTGCCGTCGCAGCCTTGCCGCCAACTGTGCCGCTCGCGGTGATCGTGTAGGTGCCGTCCGGCAGCGGGTTGCCTGCTGTGTCTACCGGCGTCCAGCCCACCGGCACCGTGCCCGCCGACTGCTTGCCGAGATCAAGCGTGTTGACGATCGTGCCCGCCGCGTTCTTGATCGTGATCTGCAGATCGGACGCATCGTTCGCAAGCGTGACGCCGAAGCCGGTCGCCTTGGCGCTCGCAACCTGGAACGTGTTGCCCGGAGCGAGCACCGTCGAACCGATAAGGTTCGCGGCCTGCGTCTGCTGGCCGGCCGTCAGTTGCGTCGAGAGCGACGTAAGCGACGTGTTCAGCTGGCTGATACCCGTGACCGTGTTGATCTGGGCGAGCTGCGACGTCATCTGCGAGCTGTCCATCGGGTTCGTCGGGTCCTGGTTCTTCATCTGCGCGATGAGCAGTTGCAGGAACGTGTTCTGCAGGTCGGTGCCGTTCGTCGCGCTCGAAGACGACGAGGACGACGAACTGCTCGTGCCGTTCATCGTGTCGAGCAACGTCTGCGAGACGGTCGCGCCGTTGTTGCCAATGGTGGTGTTGGTGGTCAAGGAAAGGCTCCTCAGGTTCCGATCGTTAGCGTTTTCAGCATCAGCTGTTTCGCGGTATTCAGTGTTTCAACGTTGGCCTGATACGAGCGCGAGGCCGAAATCATGTTGACCATTTCCTGCACCGGGTCCACGTTCGGCAACGTGACGTAACCGTCGGCGTTCGCGGCCGGATTGCCCGGGTCATACGACGTTTTCATCGGCGTCGGGTCATCGACGACACCCGTCACCTGGACGCCGCCGATCTGCTGGCCGGAGCGCGTGCGCGCGCCGCCCGCGATCGGGCTGACGCCGAACACGACCTGCTTGGCCTTGTACGGCTGGCCGTCGGGCCCCGTCGTACTGTCCGCATTCGCCAGGTTCGACGCCGTAACGTTGAGCCGCTGCGACTGCGCGGACATCGCCGAACCGGCGACATTGAAAATATTCATCAGGGAAGGCATGGCTTCTCGACCTCTCTTGCCGGTGTCCGGCTATTAATCCCGTAGCGTGTGGTTTCTGGCGGTGCTCAAATCAGATGCGGTAAAGCGTGATGTTCCTGCGTGCCCTGCTTACGAGCCCGACGTGATCGCCGAGAGCATGGTCTTGATCTGTTGCGACAACACCGTCATGCCCGACTCGAAGTGCAGCGAGTTGTCGGCGAAGTGCACGCGCTCCGCGTCGAGATCGACGGTATTGCCATCGAGCGACGGTTGCGTCGGATTGCGGTACGCGACTGTGCCGAAGTCGTCGGTCGGGCCGCCGGTTGCCTGCAGGCTCTGCTTGCCCGGCAGGTGTCCCGGCGCCGTCGAGACCATCGACATGCCGCTCGTCACGCCGGCGGGTTGCGTCATGGCGAGCGTCGAACTGTTCGACGCGCCCTGAACGGCGCCGGTCTTCTTCAGCGCACCCGCCAGCGACGACGCGAAGTCGACATCGCGCGCCTTGTAGCCGGGCGTGTCGGCGTTGGCGATATTGGAAGACAGCAGCTCCTGACGGTAGGCGCGCACATCGAGCGCCTGACGGCCAAAAGCGAATTCGGCATCGAGTTTGTCCAGCATTGATCTTTCCCCATGACGGTCCGGGGCTTCCTGATCGGCCGATGTGCGCTTCGCACGAGGCGCAGCGAACGAAGAATGGCGACCATGAAGGCCTTTTTGCATGTGGTGCATCTTAGGGGCCGTGCGCAAGCGGCAATCGGACGAATAACCGGGGAAGGGGGCCTCTATTCAACGTTTGCCTGAGAGGGGCGCTCTCTAGAATGCGATTCGTACCAGTGCATTTCGATGGAGAAACACCATGTCCCTGTCCGCTTCCGTTCTCCCGCACACCGCGCGTCGTGCCGGCGCGGGCGCGGGCGCCGCGCGGACGCTCGTGGCATGGCTCGCGCTCGCAGCCGGGGCGAGTGGCGCGATGCTGCCCCTGCACGCTTTCGCGGAAGACGCCGGTGGCCCCATCGCCATTGCGGGCCCCGCCGAGACGAATCCGGCCGCGCTCGCCGCAATGACCGAGCGCCTGAACACGCCGGCACCCACGACAGTCGTGCAGCGCGCACCGTTTGGCGCAACATCGGCGCCGACAGGTCCCGCTTCGTCGAACGACCGCAACAACGTCGACCGCTTCGCCAATGCCGCACGCGCGGACGGTGCGATCGTCATTCCTGGCGCCGGTGAAGCACCCGCCGCTGCGCCCGCCCAGGGCGTGATGCGCGTCAGCATGCGTACGGTGATGCCGGTTGTCGTCGCACCTTCACAGCCCGTCGTGCGCACCACTGCGCCGGCACAGCCCGTTACTGTGAACCCGCCCGTGGGCAATGCCGCATCAGGCTTCGATACGCTCGCCTCACGCGGCGAGCCGCCCCAGCTCGGCGCCAGCGCCGCCAACGCCGCGCGCGCCGTGAACGCTTACGCAGCGGCGCGCAGCGCACCCACTTCGCAACCGAAGGTGCAGGCGGCCGCGTTGCAGACGGTTCAACCCGTCCAGGCCGCGCAACCCGTACAACCCGTACAACCCGTACAACCCGCACCGCCCGTTCCCGCCGGCCAGCAGGACGGCGAAGCCGTCCGCCGCGCCGCGCTCGCGTTCCTGCAGCAGCAGGTCGTCGGTCTGCCGGGCAAGGTCGAGATCACGGTGGCGCAAGTGTTCCCGCGCGGACTCGCCGCCTGTACGACGCTCGAACCGTTCATGCCGACGGGCACGCGCCTCTGGGGCCGCACGACCGTCGGCGTGCGCTGTGCGGGTGAACGTCCGTGGACGATGTACATGCAGGCACGCATTACCGTGCACGCCACCTACTACGTGGCCTCGCGCGCGATGAATCCCGGCGAGACGCTCACCGCCGCCGACCTCGTCGCGCGTGACGGCGATCTGACGATGCTGCCGCAGGCGATCGTGACCGATCCGTCACAGGCCGTCGGCTCGGCCACCACGATGCGCGTGGCCGCCGGACTGCCACTGCGCGTGGACATGCTGAAGAGCGCGTCATCGGTGACGATCGGCCAGACGGTGAAGGTGGTCGCGCAAGGTCAGGGTTTTGCGATTTCGGCGGAAGGCAGTGTGATGAACAACGCCGCGCCCGGCCAGCCGGTGCGGGTCAAGACCGCCGGTGGCCAGGTGATCCAGGGCATCGTGAAGGACGGCGGAACCGTCGAGATCCAGCTCTAGTTTTCGGGGCCGGATGGGGGAACGCCGGGGCGCAACAAGCGCCAGACAGGCAGGAAGAAGACCGGGAGCGGGCGGGATCGATTGAGCTAAAGTTTCGATTTGCGAATGCCGTTATTAGATTCAAATCGTTCAGGAAGCCAATCGTGAAAGTCGATTCCACATCCAATTCAGGTCTGCCGGCGTTGAAAGACGCCGTGCAGCGTGCGCAGCAAGGCGGCGATGCCGCTCCGGCGAGCGCGGGCACAACGGCTGCGGGTGCAGCAGCTGCGGCGGGCGCAGGCAGCACGTCGGGCGACGCAAGCGTCAGCCTGTCGGGGCTCGCAGCCCATCTGCACGGCCTTGCCACTTCTGGCTCGGCTGACATCGATACGGCGAACGTCGAGTCGATCCGTCAGGCGATCAAGGACGGCACGCTGAAGATCGACACCGGCAAGATTGCCGATGGCGTGCTGGAAACGGCGCGCAACCTGTTGCAAAAGAAGAGCCCGTCGGCCGGCAACTGATTGACGCACCGGTGCATGGTGCGCCGCGTGCCGGGCGGCGTTTGTCAAACTGGGTCCGCGTGCAACGCGCGGACCAGCGTGTCTAGCGAGTTGTGATGAAAGACGCCCTGCTTTCTACTGTCATCGACGAATATTCGACCGTCGAAGCTTTTGCCTCGGTTCTCGCCCTGGAAGAAAAGGCCCTCACCGCGGTTGAGCCGCTTGAAACGCTCCCGCCTATCGTCGAAAAGAAGACCGAACTGGTCGGCAAACTCTCCACACTGGAACAATTGCGCGACGCGCAACTGGCTGAGCTCGGATTTCCGGCCGGCTGGCAGGGGATGGAACTCGCCGCCGGCACCGATGCGCGTCTCGCCGCGCAATGGTCGCTGCTGCAGCAGGCCGCCGAACGCGCGCGCCGCTCGAACACCCTGAACGGCTCGCTGATCCGCACGCGGATGGACTACAACCAGCGCGCGCTCGAAGCACTCAACATCGCGGTGAGAACCGAGCGCGTCGGGTTCTACGGCGCGGACGGACGCATTCCGGCGAGCAACGGGCTGTAAGCCCGCAACATCCGCCTCGCTTTCTGAATCTCTGGATTTGCGCCACGCGCGATGCGTGGCGTTTGCGCTAACCGGCAGCCTTGTGCTGCCGGTTTTCGTTTGAGCGCGACCTTTGCGGTCGATGCGCAGTGTGAGCCACTTCGACATCCCGCCCGCCGGACTTCAGCGGGCCGTGCAGAACCTCCGACTGAAAACGCAACGCGGCGCCCGGAGCGCCGCGTTACATCCTGCCAAGGGCAAAGCCGTGGAACCGGCTGATATCAACCTGCTTCCGCCCCCGCCCACGCCATTTCGCGCAGCCGTGTGCGCAGTCGCGCGACCGCCTGGCTGTGCAGCTGGCACACCCGCGATTCGCTGACCTCCATCACCGCGCCGATCTCGCGCAGGTTCAGCCCGCGCTCGTAGTACAGCGACATCAGCAGCTTTTCGCGTTCCGGCAGACGGTCGATGGCTTCGACCAGCGCCGAGCGCAGGCTGTCGTCGAGCAGCGCCGACAGCGGGTCCGAATGATCGACGCAGTAGCGGTCGAGGAACGGCTCATCGTCGGCCGAGCGATCGAAATCCTCGTAATAGATCAGCTGGCTGCCGTGCAGGTCCTGCAGCATCGACTGATATTCGTCGAGCGGCATCTTCAGGTGATCGGCGATCTCGGTCTCGCTCGCCGAGCGGCCCAGATTCTGTTCGACCTTGTGCACGGCCGTTTCCACCTCGCGCGACGTGCGGCGCAGGCTGCGCGGCAACCAGTCGTTGCTGCGCAGCTCGTCGAGCATCGCGCCGCGAATCCGCTGGCTGGCATAGGTTTCGAACTGCGCGCCCTGATCTTCCTTGTACCGGCTAGCCGCATCCAGCAGGCCGATCATGCCGGCCTGGATCAGGTCGTCGAGATCGACGCTCGCCGGCATCTTGGCGACGAGCTGCAGGCCGAGGCGCCGCACCAGCGGTGCGTATTTTGCCAGGACGTCGGCCTGGGAGATCTTTCCCTGAGCGTTGTACATCGTGCTCCCCTTGTCTCCGCGCTCCGCCTCTCAGGCGTGCTGCGCAGACGGTTGGTCGGCGTGCTTCGCCGCTGTTACTGTCGCGGAAGCCAGCCCCGGCGTCCGTGACGACATCGCTGGCCGCATCGGCCAGTACTGCAGTTCTCCGGCGACGTGCCGGTAGTCGCGCGCAGCCGGTGTCGACGGAAACGCATCGACGACGCAGCGCGACAACTCCACGGCCCGCGCCATGCGCGGGTCAGCCGCCACACACCCGGCTTCTTCCAGCGCGACGGTCAGATACCGTCCCGCCACACCCGCCAGGTTTTCAAACGCGCCATGCGCGTCCGCCGCGCTCTGGACGTGATTCAGCAGCACACGAAACTGCGGAATCGCGTGCGCGAAGTGCAGGCGTTTCATGCACGCATACGCATCGGTGATCGCCTGCGCGTCGATGCGTGAGACGATCAGGACATCGTTGGCCTGCATCGCAAGCGACGACAGCGCGCCATCGCGATCAAGCTCCGCGTCGATCAGCACGATATCGGCGGGTCCGGCGAGCAGCAGCGCCAGTTGTTCCGGCGTGCAGCCTTCGCGATTGCCGCGCGAAGCGACGATCACGCCAAAACCGAGCGCGTGCCGGCCGACGGCTTCCGCGAGCGCCATCTCGCCGCGCACGACCGCCGTGAAATTGCCCGCGCCGCGCACGCCGCCGAGCATGCCGTTTACCGAGTTCTTGCCAAAACGTTCATCAATCACGAGGACTTCGCGACCCAGTTCCGCGAGCGCAGCCGCGAGATTCACCACCGTGGTCGTGCAACCGGCACCGGACGAGCCACCCGTGACTGCAACCACGCGCGAACCCGACCGGTTGAGCAGACGACGCAAACCTTCCGCCTGATCGAGTACGAACTTATCCAAAGCGAACCTCGTGCAGGTCGGCCGTCGCACGCGCCGACAGTGCCGAGAGCAGCGCTGGGATATCGTCGTCCTGTGGCACGAACGGCGAGCCGTCGCGCGGAATACAGAACGCACTTTTGATCAGGAATTTCTTCGTCGCGACGTAGAGGTTTTCCGGCACCTTCTGTCCGGTCGACACGTAGTGCACCGGCAGCTTGTAGCGGATCACCGTGTCGAGCACGCTGCCGAGATTCGTCGCTTCATCGAGCTTGGTCAGGATGCAGCCCGCGAGCGCCTGGTTGTCCGGCGACTTCTGGTAGGCCTGGACCACTTCGTTGAGCGTGTCGCCGTGGCTCGTTGCGTTCAGCAGCAGCAGACGCTGGACCGGCTGGCCCGTGCCGCACAGCATGGCGATCTGGTCCGACACCGAGCGGTCGCGCTGGCTCATGCCGATCGTGTCGATCAGCACGATGTGCTTGTTGCGCAGTTCGTTGAGCGCGAGTTGCAGGTCCGCGCCGTCTTTCACCGCATGCACCGAGACACCGAGGATCTTGCCGAAAATGCGCAGCTGTTCATGGCCACCGATCCGGTAGCTGTCGGTCGTCAGGAGCGCCACCTTGCTGGCGCCGAAGCGCATCACGCAGCGCGCCGCGAGCTTCGCCGTCGTGGTTGTCTTGCCGACGCCCGTCGGGCCCGTCAGTGCGAACACACCGCCGCGCTCCATCAGCGCGTCTTCGTTCTCGATCACCGGCAGGTTTGCACCGAGCACCGAGTGCACCCACTCCATGCCGGCGTCCATGCTGTCGACCTCCGGCAGGTTCTCGACCATCATCTTCACGAGTTGCGCCGAGAAACCGGCTGCGAAGAGATGCTTGGTCAGCGCGGCCTGCGTCGGGTTGCGGCGCTGACGGTCGGCCCACAGGAGGCCCGTGAACTGCTCTTCCATCATGCCGCGGATCGACGCGAGTTCGTGCATCACCGTTTCGTTGACGATCTGCTCCATGCGCGCCTTGATGCCGTCGGTCACGGCGGCCGCCGCGCCCGCAGGCAAACCGGCGAGCGGATTCGCGCCGCCCTTCGCGTCGCTCTGGGCCGGCGCATTGCGTTGCGCAGCGCGGCGCGCAGCGATTTCTGCCCCTTCGCGCGCCCATTCGGGCGTGGCCGGATCGTCGATCGAAGACGACGCATCCACCGGCGCACCCAGACCGCGCGCCATCGCGGCAGCAGGCGTCATGACCGGCTTCGCGGTGTGCGCGACATCCGCTGCAGCGATGCGGCGCGCATGATCGATCAGCCAGGGATTCGTTTCGACCATCGTGCGTTGACGGCCCGGCGCCTCGGCGATCGCGGCGAGCGGGGTCATGGCGGACGGCGGTGCGGGCATATCCGGACGGGCTTCGATGCGGCTTTCCGGGCGACCTGAAGCGCGGCCATCGGCGCGCGTGTCGAGGCGGCTTTCGAGACGCGCTTCCGCACGGATCTCGATGCGCGCCTCATCCGTCGCGCGCGTACCGGATGTCGCGCCGTTCGCGTTGCCTGCAAGCGCGTTGCCTTCCTTCGATTCGTTTTCGCTGACCGTCGCGATGGCGCGCTCGGCGCCTGCGCCGGCTTCCGGACTTGCGCCGAACACCGATGAGAACACATCCGGCATGCCGCTCGCGTACGGGTTCACGGCCATCGAGGGCACCGTGGCCGATGAACGTGCCGGCGCGCCGCCAAAACCCGTGCTCATCGTCGCGTTGCCGTTCGAGGCGGAAGCGGTGTTTGCGCCAGAAAATCCTGCGCCACCATTCAGTCCGGGGCCAAAGCTGCCGTTAGCACTGTTGCCAGCGCCGAACGACGTTCCGGAACCGACGCTCTCGGCGGCTTGCTGCGGGGGAGAAATCGCGGCGAGGTCACTGTCGGCAAGCGCGACGATTTCGACCGTGCCGTCTTCGATCGTGCGATTCGACAGGACGACTGCATCGGAGCCCAGTGCTTCACGAACGAGACGCAGCGCGTCACGGCTCGTTGCGCCGACAAATTTACGAATGTTCAAGCTTGACTCCCGATGAGCGTCACGGACCGGCAACATACCGCTTCCCATTGAGGCTGATTATTGCGAATTAAGTCCAGCGCCCATCGGTGGATAAAGACCGGGAAAGGCGGGCAATTCGCGCATTAGGCGCGCGTCGCACCAGGCGCTGGCACACGTTTGCGCGCGATTCATACGCGCGAATATGTGCGAATAGATGCGATTGCGGGCCGCAATCAGCGCGAAACACAACGGGAACGGGGAATCGAAGGGCGCGCAGGCCGCTGGTTGCAAACCAGCGGCGCGGCAGGACGGCCAGAAGATCCAGCCGGGAAGAAGTTCGTGCCGCTCAGGCGCCGATCACATTCGCGACGCGCACATGCCGCGTATCGGGCACTTCCGCGTAGGACAGCACCTTCAGTTGTGGCAGGCTGCGGCGCAGGAAACGCGCGAGCATCGCGCGCAGCGCGTGCTGCACGAGCAATACCGGCGCGAGACCCAGATGCTGCTGGCGCTGCATCGCTTTCTGCACTTCGGTCAGCAGCGTGTTCGCGAGGCCCGGTTCGAGGCCCGGATTCGCACCGGTCGCGAGCGCCTGTGACAGCACGCGTTCGAGATTCGGATCGAGGCCCATTACCTGCATGTCGCCGCTGCCCGGGAACCACTGCTGCGTAATCGCGCGACCGAGCGAGAGGCGCACCGCCGCCGTGAGATCGTGCGCATCCGTGATCTTCGGCGCATGTTCGGCGAGCGACTCCAGAATCGTGCGCAGGTCGCGGATCGGCACGCCTTCTTCCAGCAGGTTTTGCAGCACCTTCTGGAGTGTGGTGAGCGGCAGGATTTTCGGCACCAGATCGTCGACGAGCGAAGGCGTGTCTTTCTGCATCCGCTCGATGAGCGACTGCACTTCCTGACGGCCGAGCAGTTCCGACGCGTGCGTCACCACGAGGTGATTCAGGTGCGTTGCGACGACCGTGCTCGAATCGACCACCGTGTAGCCGTACACCTGCGCCTGTTCGCGCAAATTCGTATCGATCCAGATGGCCGGCAGACCGAAGGCCGGATCCTGCGTCGGCGTGCCCGGCAGCGCGGCCGTCACCTGACCCGGGTTGATCGCGAGCCACTGGCCCGGATACGCCTCGCCGACACCTACTTCTACGCCCTTCAGCGCGATCCGGTAGCCGTTCGGCCGCAATTCCAGGTTGTCTCGAATGTGGATGACCGGCGGTAGAAAGCCGATTTCCTGCGCGAATTTCTTGCGGATGCTCTTGATCCGCTTGAGCAGTTCGCCGTCGGAATTCTTGTCGACAAGCGGAATCAGCCGGTAACCGACTTCCAGACCGAGCGTGTCGATCATCGTCACGTCGTCCCAGCTTGCTTCCGTGGATTCCGACGGCGTGAGCGCAGCCGGCGCGACGTTGACGAGCGCCGCGGCCGTCTTGCTTTGCGCCGCACGCTTCTTCATCGTGCGACCAAGCTGGATGAGGCCGCCGCCGAGCAGCAGAAACGCGAAGTGCGGCATGCCCGGAATCAGGCCCATCAGCACGAGAATCGCGCCCGTGATGATCAGTACGCGCGGATTCGTGAAAAGCTGGCCGGTCAGCTGCGTGCCGATGTCTTCGTTGGTCGCGACGCGCGAGACAATCACACCGGCTGCTGTCGAAATCACGAGCGATGGAATCTGCGCGACGAGGCCGTCACCGATCGTCAGCAGTGTGTAGACCTTGCCTGCGGATGCGAAGTCCATGCCGTGCTGCGCGACGCCCACGATCAACCCGCCGAAGATGTTGATCACCATGATCAGCAGACCGGCGATCGCATCGCCGCGCACGAACTTGCTCGCGCCGTCCATCGAACCGTAGAACTCGGCTTCCTGCGAGATTTCCGAGCGGCGCTTACGCGCCTGGTCTTCGTTGATGAGGCCGGCGTTCAGGTCGGCGTCGATCGCCATCTGCTTGCCTGGCATCGCATCGAGCGTGAAGCGCGCGGACACTTCCGCGATCCGCCCCGCACCCTTCGTGATCACCATGAAGTTGATGACCATCAAAATAATGAAGACGACGATACCGACCGCGAAGTTGCCGCCCACGAGGAAGTGACCGAACGACTCGATCACCTGGCCGGCCGCGTCCGGGCCGGTATGGCCTTCGAGCAGCACAACCCGCGTGGACGCCACGTTCAGCGAGAGCCGCAGCAGCGTGGAGAACAGCAGCACGCTCGGGAACGCCGCGAAATCGAGCGGCTTCATCGTGTACATGCTGACGAGCAGCACCATCACCGAAAGCGCGATGTTGAAGGTGAACAGCAGATCCAGCAGGAACGGCGGCAGCGGCAGGATCATCATGCCGAGGATCATGACGATCAGCAGCGGCCCTGCCAGCGCCCGCAGATTCGTGCCGCTCAGTGCGTCCGGCCGTCGTGAAAGGAACCCTACCCGTGCGTTCATGCTGAGGCTCCCTTGCCTTCGTTTTCATCGCCGAGTGCGTCGGCGGCTTCCTGTGTGGCTTCTTCGTCGGCGACACCGCCTTTGTCGAGTTCGGCGGGCACGTCGAACTCGGTGGGTGCGACCGGCTTTTCGCCGCCTTCGTCCCTGAACCGTTTGAGCTGGTAGACCCACGCGAGCACTTCGGCGACTGCGCCGTAGAGCGTGCCCGGAATCTCGCGGTTCAGCTCGACGTTGTGATACAGCGCCCGCGCGAGCGGCGGCGCTTCGAGCAACGGCACGTTGTTTTCGACGGCCAGCTCGCGGATGCGTGCCGCCACGAGGTTCACGCCTTTCGCGATGACCTTCGGCGCGCGCATCTCGCCGTCCGTGTACTGCAATGCGACGGCGAAGTGCGTCGGGTTGGTCACGACGACGTCCGCCTTCGGCACTTCCGACATCATCCGGCGACGCGCGATCGCGCGCTGCTGCTGGCGGATGCGGCCCTTCACGTGCGGATCGCCTTCGTTTTCGCGGTGTTCGCGTTTCACTTCGTCCTTCGTCATGCGCAACTTCTTGTGATACGACCAGAGCTGGTATGGCACGTCGAGCCCGGCGACAAGCGCCATGCCGGCCACCGTCATGCCACAGCACACGCCGGTCAGATGAACCGCGTTGGCAAACGCTTCATTCATCGGCTGCATGCCGAGCGCGAGAATCTCTTCGCGGCGATTCCAGATCGCCGTCGCGCCGATGATGCCGACCACCAGCGTCTTCGCGAACGACATGCCGAGCTGGATCGGACCATTGATCGAGAACATGCGTCCAAGGCCCGCGATCGGGTTGAGCCGGCTGAACCTCGGCTCCCAGGATTTCGTCGAGATCATCCAGCCGCCGAGCGCGAGCGGCGCGAGCAGCGCGGCCGCGCCCGTCAGCGCGAGAATCGGAAACAGCACGAAAAGGCCTTCGCGGCCCACGACGCCCGCGCCGATCAACATGCTGCGGGTTTCGAAGACGGTCGCATGGTCGAACTTCAAGGCGGTGCGCAGCATGTTCTGGACGTGCCCGCCGATCGAACCGGACATCGCCCACGTGCCGAAAAAGCCCGCCGACAGTAGCGCAAAGGTCGAAAGCTCCCGGGAACGCGCAACCTGCCCCTCCTCCCGCGCCTTCTCAATGCGCCGGGGAGTGGCTGATTCGGTTTTATCGAGGTCGCTATCCTCTGCCAACGCGCTCTCCAGATGATCGGGGCACCATGCCCTTTTTCAGTGAGAGCGATTATTCCTGCAGAAGTCGAGCGATGATCGGCGGATAAAGCCGGGGAAAGGGGGGCATTTCGGGGGATGAACTGGCCGCCCCTCCGGGGTCGCAAAGGCGGGCGGCGTAGTAGACCCTCAAGACCCAGGACCGTGCGGCTACGCGCGAGGCGGAACCGGCCGCCCGGTCAGAACGCGATAAACGGCGCCTGACCGGTGGTCGCGCGCAGGTCCATGCCGTAGTACACATACCGGCCGAAGAAAAACGGCAGCCCGAGATCGACCCAGCCGGTCCGGATGCCTTCGCCGGCTACGTCGTTGAACGCGAAGTTGGTGCCGCTCGCGACGAGCGTCGCCACGCTGACGACGTTCATGTTGACCGTCGCGGTCGCGCTGCCAACACCCTTTACCGTGAACGGCCGCGTCTGCGCGGTCGGCGGGCAGTAGAAGCCCGGCTGGTTGCCGCCGCAGGCGGGCAGCGTCGAATCGTCGAAAAAGTAGCCGTTCGAGCCCGTATCGAAGAGCGCGGTCGCGGGCTTGCCGTTGAACGTACTGCTCGTCAGGTCGCCCGCCGGGTCGGAGAGGAACGTCTGCGAAGCGGCGAGCGCGTTGTTCGACTGCGTGTTGATGCCGAACACGAGCGTGCCCTGCGCCGACGCCGCGCCGGTATTCGACACCGGCGGCAACTGCACGATCAGCCCGTTGTTGTCGCCGGAAAATAGCGGCACGGGGTTGCTCACCTGCACGTTGGTTGCGGCAACCGTGCGCGTGCACGCGTTACCGGTGCACCCATAGTAGTTGCTGGAGGTCGGCGCCTGCGACGGGTTCGAACAGGCCGTGCCACAGTCGTTCAGCATCACGCCGACGCCGAGGATGCCGTTCACGCGCAGGTCGTCGACAGTGTTCTCCGGCACGCCGCTGCACGACGCGGGCTGGGAAGCCGCCGGCATATCGCCGATGATCTGGATCGGCAGGTTCGTCGCCTGCTTCTGGCCGATCGTCACGTCGGCGGTACGCACGGAGCCCCACGTGACGCCGTCCGCGAAACTCGTGCACTCAGCCAGCTTCTGCGAGCCGTTGACCGTCGTGACCGGCAGCGCCGGCCCCAGCGTCCCATTGAGCGCGGTGCTCACGATCCGCAGCCCGTACGAGCCCGTATCGAGCTGCACGTGATCGATGACCTGGCAGTTCGCCGTGCCCGGCGCGCAGACGCGCACGCTCACGGTGGGAATATTGATGACGTTTTTCAGCCCCTTGTCCACGGTGATCGCCACCGTGTTCGCCGCCCCTGCCGCGATGGGCTGCTGCGTCGGGCCAGCCGGCAGCGAGTTGATGCCGCTGTTATCTGAGTTGCTAGTGCCGTTGTCGCCGCCTCCGCCGCCGCATGCCGCCACGAGCGAGGTCACGAAGACCACCGCCGCAACCTGCATCCATCCCTTGAGCTTCATTGTGATTTGCACGCTTCGTCTCCTGGTGGTCAAGGGATCACTGGATGTCCTGGCCGCTGACGCCCGCCGGCAGCGCCTGCGGCAGCCATGCGACGCCCGCGAACGCGCCCATATGACCGCCGGAGCGCACCACCAGCGTGTCCTGGGTGACGGCGCTCACGCCGCGCCGGCCAAGCGCCGCACGCGCGGCTTGCTCGGCGGCGACGTATTGCGGGAAGTAGCTGCCGAGCAGGTCGGCGAGATCGGGCATCTGCGGGCCCTGCCACGCGATGCCGAACACCGTCCCCGCCGACGACACGTACTCGTGCACGACGGTGCCGGAGCCGAACGTCGTCTCGCGAACGGTGTAGCTGGCGGGAGCAGACTGGGAGAGTGAAGCAGAAGAAGCAGTGGAAGCGGCGCGGGAAACAGCGCTCGAACCCTGCACGACGCGCGACGAGGTGGAAGCCCCCGCGGGCGGTGTCATCGGGCTGCCGCCGAGCCCTGCCTCGGCAGGGGCGGTCATGGTCAACGCACAGCACAATCCGAGCGACGTCAGCGTAACGACGCGCGCGAGGCGACTCGATTTCGACATTCCCGGGCTCCCCTGGCAGTGACCGCCGGGTTCGCACGACAGCGAACCGGCAGTTCTGGAACTGGCCCGCCGATGCGCCGCGATCCGGGTGATGCGGGCATACAGCGTCCTGTGCCCGTAGTATGCCTGCGGATTATTTCAAAGAGCCATCTCTGCCGTGGCGACAGGCTTGCTTCAGGTCACGGCGCGTTACGAAACGCCGCGTGACGGCAACGCGCGCTACCTCGAACCGGCACGCGTTACGCTGCGCGCCGCCACGCCGTTGCGTTAAAACCCGAGGCTCGCGAGCAGATCGTCGACCTGCGCCTGATCCTGCACGACGTCGGCCTTGCCTTCGGGGTTGATCTGCGGCCCGTTGAGGAGGCCCTCCGGGCTGCCGGTCGGCGAGATCGATTCGGACGCCACCAGCGCTGCCGCGGTCGCCGCGAACTGCTCGCGACGTTCCGGCGCGATGTTCTCGACCAGCACGCCAAGCAGTTGCTGCTCGATCAGGTACACGACGTCCATGATCTTCTTGATGACCTGACCCGTCAGATCCTGGAAATCCTGGGCGAGCATGATTTCGAGGAGTTGCGAGCTCGTCGCGGTCGTCGAATCGGGCAGGTTCTTCAGGAAGAGGCGCGTGTCGCTCATCAGCGCGCGCACTTCCTCGCGCTCGATGGGCGCGGCGTACCATTCGTCCCAGCGCGACTCCAGCACGGCAGCGTCTTTCTGCAACTGCTCCTGCACCGGCTTGGCGATTTCAATGGCGGTCAGGACGCGTTCGGCGGCCTGCTCCGTCATCGTCGCAACGTACTTCAGACGGTCGCGCGCGTCCGGCACGGCTTCTGCCGCGCGCTCGACATGCTTGTCGAGCCCCAGTTCGCGCATCGAATCGCGCAGGTTGCGCGTCAGTTGCCCGATGCGGGCGAGAATCCGGTCGGTCGTGAGATCGTTACCGTCGTCCCGCGAATCGGCGTCTTGCGCGTCGGTCGGCTCAGTCACAATCAGCTCCCCGTCTTCGCCATTTTCTCGAGAATCTTGTTGAGCTTCTCGTCGAGCGTCACCGCCGTGAACGGCTTGACCACGTAGCCGCTCGCACCGGCCTGCGCCGCCGCGATGATGTTTTCCTTCTTTGATTCCGCCGTCACCATCAGCACCGGCAGGTGCGTCAGGTTCGCGTCGGCGCGGATTTCCTTCAGCATCGCGAGGCCGTCGAGGTTCGGCATGTTCCAGTCGGAGATCACGAAGTCATAGCGGCCGCTACGCAGACGCGACAGCCCGACCGCGCCATCTTCCGCCTCGTCGACGTTCGAATAGCCCAGTTCCTTCAGCAGGTTGCGAACGATCCGGCGCATCGTCGGAAAGTCGTCCACCACCAGAATTTTCATTCCCTTGTCCATTTCAATTCCCTTTTCCCATGTCTTCGAAGGTGCGGCGAGCGTCCGCCTGTTCGTTCAGTTCCCGGCCGGCATCATACCCGCTGTACGCGGTCGCCCATCGACGCAAGACGGGCCATCACGCGCCGGCTCATATCGGAAAGCGATGCAATTTCATCCGCGGCGCCCATTGCAATGGCTTCGCGCGGCATCCCGAACACAATACAACTCGCCTCATCCTGAGCGAGCGTGTATGCGCCCGCCTTTTTCATATCCAGCAGTCCTGCTGCACCGTCGCGTCCCATACCGGTCAGGATCACGCCGAGCGCGTTCTTGCCCGCATGCTGCGCGGCCGAGCGGAACAGCACATCGACCGACGGACGGTGCCGGTTCACCGGCGGCTCGTCGGACAGGTGAGCAATATAGTTCGCACCGCTCCTTGCCAGCAAGAGGTGAGCGTGGCCCGGCGCGATATAAGCGTGCCCTGGCAGCACGCGTTCGCCGTGCTCAGCTTCTTTAACGGTAATCCGGCACAAACCATTGAGCCGTTGCGCAAAAGATTTTGTAAATCCCGGCGGCATGTGTTGCGCGATCAACACAGCGGGCGCGTCCGGCGGCAACGGTACGAGCACTTCGCGGATCGCTTCGGTACCGCCCGTCGATGCGCCGACGATGATCAGCTTTTCGGTCGACACGAGCGGATTGTTGAAGAGCGGCGCGGGGGCGGCCGGCGCGTGTGCGGGCGCACCGGGTTGCGGCGCGGGCGCGGCCTGGCGCACGCGGGCGCGGGCCGCGGCACGCACCTTGTCGGCGAGCTTTTCGGCGTAGTCGAGCATGCCGTCGCGAATGCCGACGCGCGGCTTCGTCACGAAATCGACCGCGCCGAGTTCGAGCGCGCGCAGCGTGATTTCCGAGCCGCGCTCGGTCAGCGACGACACCATCACGACCGGCATCGGCCGCAGGCGCATCAGCTTCTCGAGGAAGTCGAGACCGTCCATGCGCGGCATTTCGACGTCGAGCGTCAGCACATCCGGGTTGTGCTGCTTGATGAGCTCACGCGCGACGAGTGGATCCGGCGCGGTCGCGACGACCGTCATGTCCGGCTGGCCATTGATGATTTCAGTCATCAGGCTGCGGATCAGCGCTGAATCGTCGACACACAATACCTTGATTTTTTGCACGGCTGTCACGCCTCCTCTACGGTCCTGGCGTTGTTCTGGATAGTCGGGCGCGTGGCGCCAGACAGTTCGATACGCGGCTTCGCCGGCGTGGCGGCCCGCTGGGCGGCAGATGCTGTACCTGCTGCCGGATTCGAGCCAAAGAGTTCGATGCGCGGCCTGCCAGTCGGCGGCGCAAAGAGTTCGACCCGCTCGCGTGCCCGCGCGAGCCGTTCGGCGCGCGCTTCGGCGGTCGGCCGGGCGAGCGCCTGCTCGCGCTCGGCGACCCCCTGATCCTGTTGCAGACGCAGCTTCTTCACCATCACCTGGCCCGTGCGCGGCATGAATGCCACCTTGCGCGGGTGGCCGCCCTGCAGGTCCTCGGCGACGATGCGGATTTTTTCGAGCGCGAGATAACGGCGCACGAACTCCGAGTTGCGGTCGCCGATGTTCATCGTCGTCATGCCGGCGAGCACGGCCGCGCCGCCGAACACCTTGGCTTCGAAGCGTTCGCGCCGCCCGCCCGCCTTGATGAGTTCGTTGATCAGCACTTCCATCGCGTACGCGCCGTAGCGCATCGAATCCGACGCGGCCTGGACGACATCGGCGCCGTCGTCGGGCAGCATGAAATGATTCATGCCGCCGATGCCCGCCGTACGATCCTGGATGCACGCCGCCACGCACGAACCGAGCACGGTGACGAGCACCATGTCTTCGGACGTCGTGTAGAACTCGTTCGGCAGCAGTTTGACGCCGGGACGCTTGAAGTGATTGTCGAAATAGAGATTGTTCGCAATCGGCAGAGTGCTGCTCATACGCTGACCTCACCCATCGCCGGCGCGCCGATGCCCGATGAGGCGCGGGACGTGCCGCGCGTGCCGCTGGCGTCGCGCGTCAGTTCGTAGACGGTCTGGCCGCGCAGCCTGAATGCCTGCGTCACGTACGTGAAATTTTCGGAGTGGCCGGCGAACAGCAGGCCGCCGGGCTTGACGAGCGGCTCGAAGCGCGACAGCACGTGTGACTGCGTCGGCTTGTCGAAATAGATCATGACGTTGCGGCAAAAGATTGCGTCGAACTGGGAGCGCAACGCGTAGTCACGGTCGGTCAGGTTGAGCTGCGCGAAGCGGACCATCGCGCGCACCTCGGGGCGCACCTTCACCATGCCGGCGTGCGCGCCGGTGCCGCGCAAAAAGAAACGCTTCAACCGCTCCGGCGACAGATGCTTGACCTGGTCGAACTGGTACGTGCCGGCTTCGGCTTTGGCGAGCACCTGCGTGTCGATGTCGGTGGCGAGCACGGTCGCGCTGCGTGCCGCGCTGTCGCCGAGCGCCTCGATCAGCGTCATCGCGATCGAATACGGCTCTTCGCCGGTGGACGCTGCCGAGCACCACACGGATACCGGCGAGCTGCGCTTCTTCACGAATTCGGCAAGGATCGGGAAGTGGTGTGCCTCGCGGAAAAACGCCGTCAGGTTCGTGGTGAGCGCGTTCGTGAACGCTTCCCACTCGGCCGGATCGTTGGCGGATTCGAGCAGGTCAAGATACGACTTGAAGGTTTCCAGGCCGCGGGCGCGCAGGCGCCGCGCGAGGCGGCTGTATGCCATGTCCCGCTTGTGGTCCGACAGCGAAATCCCCGCGCTGCGGTGAATCAGTTCGCGAATACGTGCGAAATCCGCCGATGTGAACTCGAAATCACGTCCCTGATCACCTGAGCGAACTGCGTCGGCCCTTTCGGGCCGCGGCTCTGCGCGCGTTGCCATCATGCCTGACCGCCAATTTCCTAGAACGTTTCCCAGTCGGCATCCGGGCCGGCTGTGCTGGACGCCGGCGGAGCCGGGCGCGCTGCCGGTTCACCTGTGCCTGCTGATGTCTTTTTCTGCTTTACCGGGGCGTCGGAGCGGAGTGCCGCAGGCTCGGGCCTCAGGAGCGGTGCCGCTGCGGCCGGCGCTGCCGGCGCCTTTGCTGCCGGTGCTTTTGCTGCCTGCGCTGCCGGTGCTGCGTGCGCTGCCTGGGCCGAAGCGGCCGAAGGCGTCGCCGGTGCGGCCTGCCCTGCGGGCTTCGCCGCCGGCGTGACCGGCGCACGCGCACGCTGCGCGCGCGCGACGCTGCGCTGCTGCTCCTGCACGCCGCCCGCTACCCGCCAGCCGCCGACCACGGTCTGCAACTGGCGCGTCTGTTCTTCGAGCGATGCGGCGGCGGCCGCTGCTTCTTCGACGAGCGCCGCGTTCTGTTGCGTCACTTCGTCCATCTGCACGACGGCGCGGTTGACCTGCTCGATGCCGGTCGACTGCTCTTCCGACGCCGCACTGATCTCGCCCATGATGTCGGTCACGCGGCGCACGGCCTGCACGATCTCGTCCATCGTCGTACCGGCACGGCCGACCAGCACCGAGCCGCTCTGAACCTTGTCGGCGGACGTGCCGATCAGTTCCTTGATTTCCTTCGCCGCGCTCGCGCTGCGTTGCGCGAGACTGCGCACTTCGCCCGCGACGACCGCGAAGCCGCGGCCCTGTTCGCCCGCACGCGCCGCTTCGACCGCGGCGTTCAGCGCAAGAATGTTGGTCTGGAACGCAATGCCTTCGATCACGCCGATGATGTCGACGACCTTGTTCGAACTCGTCGCGATGTCCTGCATCGTGCTCACGACCTGGCTCACCACGTCGCCGCCGCGCGTCGCGATGTCGGACGCATTGACGGCCAGCTGGCTCGCCTGGCGCGCGTTCTCGGCGTTCTGGCGCACGGTGCCCGTCAGCTGCTCCATGCTCGATGCGGTTTCCTGCAGCGAAGCCGCCTGCTGCTCGGTGCGCTGCGACAGGTCGGTGTTGCCTATCGCGATCTCGCGCGCGCCGGTGTCGATCGAGCCGGCGCTGCCGTGCACCGACTTCACCATCGTCGCGAGGCTCTCCTGCATGTGCTGGATTGCGCGGAACAGATCGCCGAATTCGTTCGTGCTGAACACTTCGACGCGCTCGGTCAGGTCGCCCGAGGCGATGCGCTCGAACGCGTCAACGGCATCCTTCAACGGCTTCACGATCAGGCCGCGCAGCGCGAAGCGGATCAGCACCACCATGACGAGCGCGAGCACCGTCACGCCGATAATGAGCGCCGTCATCGTCGAGATGTTCGCCTGCGAAGCCTCGTGGCCGTCGACGGCGTTCTGCTGCAGCGCCTTCACGACCGGCACCGAGGCGCTGTCGTACGCGACGAACATCGGGCTGATTTTCGTGTCCGCGATTGCGTGGTAAGCCGCGAGATCGTTTGCGCGCAAGGCCGCAAATTCGGGGTCGACGCCATCACGCATCACCGCCGTGTGGCGCGCCAGCAGTTCGTCCAGCAGCGCCCCATCGACGTTGTTCTTCGGCGCCGCGAGATAGAGCTGCCACGCTTCGCCTGACTTGCCGAGCAGTTCCTGCGCGCGCTCGAACGCCTTCTTCGCTTCGTCCGCGTTGCCGGCTGCCGTGAGCGCCTCGAAGCGGTTCAGCGAAATGCGCGAGCGCAGCATGTACGACGCCGTGTCGTCGAGCGCGTGAATCGCCACCAGATCGCCACTGGCGATCGAGTCAAGCGACTGGCTCGCACGATTCAGCGCCGCCAGCCCGAGTGCGCCGACCACCACGGTCAGCGCAACCAGAAGGGCGCCCACCGCTGTCAGCGAGGTGCGGATCGACAACTTGCCCAGCATCGTCTGTTCTCCCGTTTTGCCTGTCTAAGTACGTATGCTCGCCCGGCTTACTTCGCGAGCGTCTCGATCAGCGCCATTTCCCGGCTGGTCATCAGCTTTTCGATGTCCATCAGGATCAGCATGCGGCCGTCGACCGTGCCGAGGCCGGTCAGATACTCGGTGGTCAGCGTCGCGCCGAATTCCGGTGCGGGCATGATCTGGTCGGTTGCGAGCGTGAGCACGTCCGACACACCGTCGACCACCATGCCGACCACGCGATGCGCGACGTTCAGGATGATCACGACGGTCTGGTGGTCGTACTCGACGCGGCCCAGATGAAACTTGATACGCATGTCGACGATCGGCACGATGATGCCGCGCAGATTGATCACGCCCTTGATGAACTCGGGCGCGTTCGCGATGCGCGTGACGTTGTCGTAGCCGCGGATCTCCTGAACCTTCAGGATGTCGATGCCGTATTCTTCCGCGCCGAGCGTGAAGACCAGGAATTCCTGACCGCCTGCGTCGGCCTGTCCTGCATCGCGGCGGCCATTCGCGCCGCTCACGGTCGAATTGATGGATTGGACGTCTGCCACGTAAGCCCCCAAACGGTTGGGTTAATTGATAGGTTAGGAAAGAGTGTTCAGGGCGCCGTGCGCTGCACGGTTTTCGCGGTTCAGTGCCGCGACGTCCACAATCAGCGCGACACTGCCGTCGCCGAGAATGGTTGCGGCAGAAATGCCGTGCACCTTGCGGTAATTCGTTTCGAGGTTCTTCACCACAACCTGCTGCTGGCCGACCAGTTCGTCGATCAGCATCGCGAAGCGCCTGCCTTCGGTCTGCATGATCGTGACGATGCCCTGCGTCGGGTCGACCTTCGCGTCTTCCACCGAGAACACTTCGTGAAGCGCGACGAGCGGCAGATATTCGCCACGCACGCGCACCACGCGTTCGCCGGCGGCGACGCTGTAAATATCTTCGGCCTGCGGCTGGAGCGACTCCATTACGAAGTTGAGCGGCAGAATAAAGATCTCGCTGCCCACCTTCACCGACATGCCGTCCAGGATCGCCAGCGTGAGCGGCAACACGATGCGTGTCGTGCTGCCCTTGCCCGCGTGCGATGTGATTTCGACGTGACCGCCCATCGACTGGATGTTCCGTTTCACCACGTCCATACCGACACCGCGGCCCGAGACGTCGGTGACCTGCTCGGCGGTCGAGAAGCCCGGCAGGAAAATCAGGTTCCAGACCTCTTCGTCGGTCATGGTTTCGCTGACCTGCATGCCCTGCTTCGCTGCCTTTGCGAGAATCTTGTCGCGACGCAGGCCGGCGCCGTCGTCGCTGACTTCGATCACGATGTTGCCGCCGTGATGCGCGGCCGACAGCACGAGCTGCCCGGTCGAATCCTTGCCCGCCGCGCGACGCGCTTCCACCGTTTCGATGCCGTGATCGAGACTGTTGCGCACGAGGTGGGTCAGCGGATCGATGATGCGTTCGATGAGGCTCTTGTCGAGTTCGGTCGCCTGACCGAAGGTGACGAGTTCCACTTCCTTGCCGAGTTTCGCCGCGAGATCGCGCACGAGACGCGGGAAGCGGCTGAAGACGTAATCCATCGGCATCATGCGGATCGACATCACCGCTTCCTGCAGGTCGCGCGCGTTGCGCTCGAGCTGCGCCATGCCATTGAAGAGGCGGTCGTGCAACGCCGGGTCGAAGGTGCTGGTGGTTTCTGCCAGCATGGCCTGCGTGATCACCAGTTCACCGACGAGGTTGATCAGCTGGTCTACTTTTTCGACGCCGACGCGGATCGAACTGCCTTCCGCGGCGTTGGCGGCCGCCGGGCGGGCGGCGCCCTTGCGCTCGGCTTCCGTACCGCCAGCCGCAGCGCTGCCCTGCGCGGCAGGGGCCGGTGCAACGGCTCCTGCCGCGGGCGCGACAGACGCGCTCGCCGCTTCCGCGGGATGCGCGTCGACTGCCGCAGCCGGCGCGGCGGCGGTCGGCGCCCCCGCGCCTCCATCCGTCACGCTGTCTGCGTGCGCCGGGCTCTGGGCTTCAGGTTCGGGCGCTCCAGGTTCGCCCTCCTGCGACTCGTCCACCGGCGCTGCGCCACGGCCGATTTCGATCTGACTGTCGTCAATCACGAAACAGCACACGGCGATGATGTCGTCGGACGACACATCGGATTCGAGCCACAGCGTCAGATCGCTGCCTGTCTTCACCTGTCCGACGATATGCCCCAGGTTGCCGAGTTCTTCTGTCAGCAGTTCCTGGTCCTTCTCACCTACTCCCCGTAGCGTAATCTTCAGATGCGGTCCGCCCGCATTGCCCGCGCCCGCTGCGGCGGACGCCGCCGTCGCGCCGGCCGCCTTCTCGCCGACTTCCTGCACAGCCTGCTCAACCACGTGCTCCGGCGCCCGCACAGCGGGTGTTGCTGCGGCCGGTGCGGGCGCGGCTGTGGCGGCAGGCGCTGCTGCCATACCGCGGCTTTCGTTGTAGAGAAAATCGAGGCGCGCCTGGATCGCCTTCGCGATCGTCGCGTCCGGTTCAGTGCTCGCACGGTAATCGGCGAGCTGACCCGAGAGCACGTCCTTCGTTTCGAGGAACGTATCGATCATGTCCTTGCGCAGCACGAGTTCGTTATTGCGTGCGCGGTCGAGCAGCGATTCGAGAATGTGCGTCGTTTCGGTCAGTGCGGTAAAGCCGAAGGTCGCCGCGCCGCCCTTGATCGAGTGCGCCGCGCGGAAAATCGCCGCGAGGTCTTCCGGATCGGGATGGCCGATGTCGAGATTGAGCAGCAGCTGCTCCATCTGCGCGAGCAGTTCGTCCGCTTCATCGAAAAACGTCTGGTAGAACTGAGTGATGTCGAGTGTCATGCCTGGGTCACCGCGAGAGATCCTGTCTGGGCTGGGCTGTGTCTTGTTTCGCTTCGTCCGTCGCCGCTCAGACAACGCCAGGTTCGGCGAGCGCCGCGACCAGCTCCGTCAGCATGTCGGGGTCGAGCGGCTTTTCGATCCAGCCGGTCGCGCCCGCATCGCGCGCCGCCGCCTTGAATGCGTCGCCGGATTCGGTCGTCAGCACAAGAATGGGCGTCGCCTGATACGCCGGGTTGTCGCGCAGCGCGGCGATCAGATCGAGGCCCGTGCGGCCGGGCATGTGCTGGTCCGTCAGCACGAGGTCGAACGGCATTGCCAGCGCGTTCTCCAGCCCTGCCTCGCCGTCTGCCGCGAGCGTCACCTGATAGCCGGCCGCCGTCAGCGTCGCCGAGAGAATCTCCCGCATCGCTGCCGAGTCGTCGATGGCCAGAATGTGCCTGATCATGAAATCCTCACTGCGCTCACTGTGGGCTGTCCGGCCTGCCGCGCCGCCCCGGCGCTTCTGCCGGCCAGACAACCGCCTGTTCCTTCGTTACTGCGTCGCCGCTGCCGGCGCCGTTCTGGGTGCAACCGTTACCGGCTGCGAAATCTTTTCGAGCAGCGGCTGCTTCGCCGAGCCCGCTGCATCCGACGACAGCGTCGTCGTCGTGGTGTCGTCCCGCATCAGCGCTTCTTCCGACTTGCGGTTGAGCACGATGATGCTGATACGACGGTTTTCCGGATCGAGCGGGTCGGCCTTGTTCAGGTTCTGCGTCGACGCAAGACCGAGCACGCGCAGCACCTTCGCTTCATCCATGCCACCGGAGATCAGTTCGCGCCGCGACGCGTTCGCGCGGTCCGCCGAGAGCTCCCAGTTGCTGTAGCCCTTCTCGCCGCCGGCATACTGCACGGCGTCGGTGTGGCCCTGCACGACGATGCGGTTCGGCACGTCGTTCAGCGTCTTGCCGATCTCGCGCAGGATGTCGCGCATGTACGGCTCGACGATGTCGCGCGCCGTGGCGAACATCGGCCGCTTCTGCGAATCGACGATCTCGATGCGCAGGCCCGTCAGCGTCGAATCGATGCGGATCTGCTGCTTGAACTGGCGCAGCACCGGGTTGGCCTCGATCGCCGCCATCAGCTTCACCTGCAGGTCATGCAGACGAACCTGCTCGCGGCGCTCGAGCGATCCCTGGGTTTGATTGGCCGCGTCGTCGTCGTTGTGGGCGGCGGTCTTCTCGGCACGTGCCATCGAACCGTCACTCTGACGGGTAATGCCCTGCTGGTCGGTCGAGATGTCGCGACCGCCGCCTTTCAGGATGCTCGAGTCTTCGGCACTGCGATCGCCGCCCAGCAACGAAACCTTGAGCGGCTGGTTGAAGTACTCGGCAATGCCGCGCAGCTGCGTTGTCGATGCCGAGCTCAGCAGCCACATCAACAGGAAGAACGCCATCATCGCGGTCATGAAGTCGGCGTATGCCAGCTTCCAGGCGCCGCCGTGATGGCCGGACTTCCTCGGCGCCGAACGCTTGACGACGATTGCGCGGTCCTTATCCTTGCTCATTCCCAGTCCCCGGCCGTCGCCTTATTTCGCCTTGACGCGGCGCACGTGCTCTTCCAGCTCGGTGAACGACGGGCGTTCGGTCGAGAAGAGCACCTTGCGGCCGAACTCGACGGCGATCGCCGGCGCATAGCCGTTCAGGCTGGCGAGAATCGTCACCTTGATGCACTGGAACATCTTGGTCGACTCGGTCACGCGCTGTTCAGCCACGCTCGCGAGCGGCCCGATGAGCCCGTACGACAGCAGAATCCCGAGGAAGGTGCCGACCAGCGCCTGGGCGATCATCTCGCCGAGAATCGCGGGCGGCTTGTCCGCGGACGCCATCGTGTGCACCACGCCCATCACTGCCGCGACAATCCCGAACGCCGGCATCGCATCGCCGACCTTCATCAGCGCGTGGGCCGGAGCCTCGCCTTCGTGATGGTGGGTTTCGATTTCCTCGTCCATGAGGCTTTCGATTTCGAAGGCGTTCATGTTGCCGCCCACCATCAACCGCAGGTAGTCGGTGAGGAACTCGACGATGTGGTGATCCGCCAGGATCTTCGGGTACTGCGTGAAGATCGGGCTTTTCTGCGGATCGTCGATATCGGCTTCGAGCGTCAGCGTGCCTTCCTTGCGCGCTTTCGCGAGCAGCACGTACAGGAGCGCCATCAGCTCCATGTAGACGTCCTTGTTGTATTTGGCACCTTTGAAGAGCGTCGGTATCACGCGAACCGTGGCCTTGATCGTCTTCATCCCGTTACCGAGAATGAACGCACCAAGCCCCGCTCCCGCAATCATCAGCACTTCGACGGGCTGCAACAGCGCGCCAAGATGGCCACCTTCCAGCGCATAGCCGCCGAAGACGGACAACAGCGTTACGAGTGTTCCCACGAAAATCAACACTGCCGAGCCCTCACAAAGAAGCGACGGAGACCGTCGTTAAACTGGTTTACGGCACGCGGACAGAAAACTTTGGGGGAAAAGGGACCCGCCCACCCGGTGTAAACCAGATGGGCTCGGGGATACGCGCCGATCGGACATCCGCCGCAGGCCGCGCGCTGCCGTCGTATGCAGCTTGCCGCAGGCCGGCTCGGCCAGCCGGCCGTGCGAAGCGCCGGTTTATGCGCCGGCCGCCGCGCTGGACGGCCCTGCGTGCGCCGGCCTTTCTCGCGGCGGTTCCCGCTCAGGCGGCGAGAATCGAAGGGTCGGCCGGACGGGCTTTTGCCTCGGCGGCCTTGCGCGTCTTGCCGGCCCGCGAAGGCGGCTGGCACAGTCCGCAGACGAAACCCTGCTGCGGATCATGCGCATGCGCGACAAAATGTCCGCCGCAGCGCGTGCAGGCCGTCATCTGGAGCATGCCGGAGTCGAAGAAGCGCACCAGCGTCCACGCGCGCGTGAGACTCAACACGGGCTCGTCCTGCTGCAACTGGACGTGTTCCATATAGAGCCGGTAGCTTTTCACGATCGACTGGATCGGATCGCACCCACCCTGCAGGTTGATGAACCGGTAAATATTGAAGAACAGTGACGAATGGATATTCGGCTGCCAGGTCATGAACCAGTCTGTCGAGAAAGGCAGCATGCCCTTGGGCGGCGAGACGCCCTTCAGTTCCTTGTAGAGCCTGATCAGCCGGTCGCGCGAGAGGCTGGTTTCCGCCTCGAGGAGTTGCAACCGTGCCCCAAGTTCGATCAGTTCGATTGCCAGGGTGATTTCCCTGACTTCCGTCATCACGCTTTTCGTTGCCATCCGCCCTCGTTCTGTCGTCCGTGCCAGCTCCGGCCGGCCGGATGGCCGACCGCAAGGGACTGCAGCGTGCGCCTCAACCGATCTGCTCGGTCGGCTGGCTCGCCATCAGGATCGCCGAATGGGCCTGGGCAACGACGCCCTGTTTGCCTTTTTCAGCGAGGGACGAAAGAATTGCGTGGTCGTCGAACCGGAAGCGGCAAAGCACCTGGTTCGAAGCGGCCAGCTTGACGGTCTGTGCAAGCGAGAGGTTGGCGAGAACATCAGCGAGCTGGTCCGAGATACCCATACGGAACATACCCATGGGTTTGTCCTCACGGAGAAGACGTTGGGCCAGCAGGAGGTAGGACAGGTTTACTTCTCTGATCTCACTGAGCATTTCGCTAGTGGCAGTCATGATTCCCCCGGTTCGATCTGGCTGGTCAGGCCGTTGCGGAAACGTTTGCTCAATCGCGCGCGCCTATAACGCACGACCGGCCCGTTTATGGTCATTGCCAGCATTGTGTCGAAAGCACAACCATTCGGAAATCGGACAGACCGCCCGTTGTTTTGACGGAAATGTCCATTAATCGTGTAGGAATTTTTCCTACACGATCTGTAACCGATCGCTTTTCGGGGATGTGGCGGGGGATTTTCTGGCGTATCGGATGTCGCGCCAGAAGCGGTGGCCGGGATTATAGGCACAATTAAAAACCGGCGTATCCCACATTTCGCAGCCTTGCCCCAAGCCCGCAGCGCCGTGTGCCGCGCACCCGAACAAGGTGCCGTGCTGCTTTGCGGCACGGCCGTGGAAAGCATCGCATCTCCGTTTTATCGGGCTTTCCGGGCAATCTGGAGAAACCGTAACAGCCCGTGTATCGCGCTGTAACAACATTAAGCGTTTGAAAAATAACTCGAATTAGCGCGCCCAATCCCGATAATGGCTCTAAGGGATAACCCGATCCAGTTCGGGCAATCCTCGCGTTGCGACCAGAAGACGCCGCGCAGTCCGTCCGACCAGGCATTCGCCTGCTTATCCGAGCAACGTCGCACGAAGCCGTCTGAACAAGGAGAACCCCATGCGAATCGCACAAATCGCGCCGCTTTACGAGGCTGTCCCGCCGAAATTTTACGGCGGCACCGAGCGCGTTGTCTCTTATCTCACAGAGGCGCTCGTGAACCTCGGTCATGACGTTACGCTCTTTGCGAGTGGCGATTCGGTGACCTCCGCAAATCTGGAAGCCTGCTGGCCGCGTGCGCTGCGCCTCGATCCGACCGTGCGCGACGCGATGGCGCCCCACGTGCTGATGATGGAACAGGTGCGCCGCGTCGCCCATGAGTTCGACGTGCTGCATTTTCACCTCGACTATCTACCGTTCCCGCTGTTCTCGACGATGGACACGCCGTTTGTCACGACGCTGCACGGCCGCCTCGATCTGCCTGAGCTTCAGCCGGTGTTCGACGCGTTTTCGGACGTGCCCGTCGTATCGATTTCCGATTCGCAGCGCCAGCCGCTGCCGCAGGCGAACTGGCTCAACACCATCTACCACGGTCTGCCGGCACAGCTGCTGACGCCGCAGACGCACAGGAAGCCCGAATATCTGGCGTTTCTCGGCCGTATCTGTCCGGAGAAGCGCGTCGATACAGCCATCAGGATCGCGGCCCAGAGCGGCCTGCCGCTGAAGATCGCTGCCAAGGTGGACAAAGCCGACCAGGAGTACTTCAAGACTGAGATTGAGCCGCTGCTCTCGCAGGCGCACGTGGAATTCGTAGGGGAGATCAACGAGGCCCAGAAGCCCGAGTTCCTTTCCGGCGCGAAGGCGCTGCTGTTCCCGATCGACTGGTCCGAGCCGTTTGGGCTCGTGATGATCGAGTCGATGGCGTGCGGCACACCGGTGATCGCATTCAACCGCGGCTCAGTGCCCGAAGTGATCGATCATGGTGTGACCGGCTACGTCTGCGAAGACGTGCAGGGCGCGGTTGCCGCGCTCCAGCGTATCGACGCGCTTTCGCGCACCGAAATCCGCGCGCAGTTCGAGCGCCGCTTCACGTCGGAGACGATGGCGCAGAACTACGTCGACGGGTATACGACGCTTCTGGAAGCCACGCGCCGCCCGGTGCTGCGCCGGGTTGCGGTGGGCTGACCGATCTGCTGACGCGCTAATTCGAGGTGAATCGTCTGCGTGAATCGATTGCGTAGCGCGTGAATCGTACGATTCATTTCCCGGGCAACAAAAAGCCGCCTGAAAAGGCGGCTTTTTTATTGGTGTCAAACAACCGTATCACGCAATGGTTTAGTGCACACAATTTCCTTCAAAAAGCTTTCGGTTACGCGGCTGAATTACTGTTCGATCAGAAACCGCTCACGGTTTTTCCCGGCAATCCATTTTGGCGGTTTGCCGCGCCCGCTCCACGTACTGCCGGTTTTAGGGTCCTGATAGCGCGGCGGCAACGGCGCTTTCCTCGGCGGGCGGCCACGGCGGGCGGCCTCGGCAAAGCCAAGATCCTGCGCGGTAAGCCCGTATTCGACAATCTTGTGACGGATCTCCGCAATCACATTCACGACTTCCGTGCGACGTGCCTCTTCGGCCTGCGCCTGAAGCCGCGCTATCTGAACCTTGAGATCTGCGTATTGTGATGACATTCTGGTCTCTCCCTTATCGCGGCAGTCATTCGATCGGAGATTAACTGTAATTAGCGAAATTCGCAATGCGGGGCAGACGGATATATCCGGAAATCATCTGATAATTATTAAGTCACAACCGGAGTTTAATTGCGCGAATCTTTATCCCGAAATAATCGGCGCCATTTCGTCGAATTTGACAATTCTTGACAGCGTCGTCAGGTGCGTTTGCCTAAAATCCGCGACTGGAGCGCGCATTGCGATTTTTGCGATGCCGCAATAGCAGTCGTCTTTAAAGGAATACGCAAATGCAATTGTCGCGACGTGTCGCCGCCGAAATGTTCGGCACGTTCTGGCTTGTGCTGGGAGGGTGCGGCAGCGCCGTCCTGGCCGCGAGTCTCTCGGGTCCCGAGCAGGGTTTGGGCATTGGCTATGCGGGAGTCTCACTCGCGTTCGGCCTCACTGTGCTGACGATGGCGTACACGATCGGGCATATCTCCGGGTGCCATCTGAACCCGGCCGTCAGCGTCGGGTTGACGGTTGCCGGCCGCTTCCCGGCCCGCGACCTCGTGCCGTACATCGTGGCGCAGGTGGCCGGCGCAATACTGGGGGCGTTCGCGCTCTCGTTGATCGCATGCGGCAAACCCGGGTTCGATCTGGTGGCGAGCGGCTTTGCAACCAATGGATATGACGGACGCTCACCCGGGCACTACTCGATGCTCGCCGCATTCATCTGCGAAGTGGTGATGACCGGCTTCTTCCTCTTCGTGATTCTCGGGGCAACCGACCGTCGCGCGCCGGCGGGATTTGCACCGCTCGCGATTGGCCTGTGCCTCACGCTGATCCATCTGATTTCGATTCCGGTGACGAACACCTCGGTCAATCCGGCACGGTCGACGGGGCCCGCGCTGTTCGTGGGCGGCGGCGCAGTCGACCAGTTGTGGTTGTTCTGGCTCGCGCCGGTACTCGGTGCGGTTGTGGCGGGCCTGGTTTATCCAGTTGTCGCCCGGGAACGTGGGGCGACGCGGAGTGTGGAAGCGTTGAACTGAATCGGGTCGCCGGAGAGGCCCGATATTTCACACTTCGAGTCGTTCGAAACCGGGCGTTTCGCGCCCGGTTTTCTGCTTTCAGAAGGGAGCGGGGCTGCGGCGGATATTAATAGATGCCACAAGTGTAAGAGCGCCTTACTCCTGCTGGGGACATATCCGGATATGCTGACCTGTCAGGAAAATGCGGTTCCGGCCAAGGCCAGCCGGAAAGCCCCGTGGCGCCGGGATGTTCAGGCTTTTGCCGGCCCCAGGTCAAACGATCGGGCGCCACGGGACGCACGGCCGCAACCCGGAATCGATACTTTCACTCCGTAACATCTCGTCGCAGCACGAGGGGTCTGCGATGCGTAGATTGAACCTGTGCGACAAACATGTCGCGAGACAGGAGAACAACATGAAGCGCATCGTTACTCATCTGCTGGTTGCCGCGGGTCTTGCGGTTGGCGTGTGCGGCGTTGCCGAAGCGCATACGGATCTGAGCATCGGTCTTTCGCTTGGCGTTCCGGCACCCGTGTACGTGCGACCGGCGCCGGTCTACGCGGCACCTCAGCCCGTGTATGACCATCCGGGTTGGGACCGCGGAGGCTGGCGCGATCAAGGGCACGACTCGCATCGCTGGGATCACCGGGACTACGACCGGGGCGGCCGTGGCGGCTGGGACGCGCGTGGTGATCGCGGCTACGGCTGGCACGGCTGATCAACGGGCGGCTGACGGCTGACGGCTGACGGCTGACGGCTGACGGCTGACGGTCATTCAACCATCCAGCCTGTCGTGCATGGCCTCTGCGGAGACTTCGCAGAGGCCTTTCCATTTAACCTTCCCTTTGGCCGTGGTCCGCTTTGGCGTCGCGTTTGCAATGCTCAGGACGTCAGTTCGTCGTCCATCGCGAACAGCTTGCGCAGATGATGGGCGACGCCGGCCTCGAAGTTATTGCCGATGCGTGGCACGTCCGGCAGCCGCCGGATGAGGTCCGGGTTGGCGTTATTCATCATGAACGGATAGCCTGCCGTTTCCAGCAGGTCGATATCGTTCATGTTGTCGCCGAAGGCCACGCAGCGTGCCGTATCGATGCCCAGACGCTCCAGCACGACCCGTAACGCGGTGCCCTTCGATACGTTCGCGGCCATCACCTCGAGGCAGTCGGGCAACGAATAGGTCACGTACAGCGCTTCGCCGAATTCGCGCTCGAGATTCTCCGAGACGCGCGCGAGGTCTGCCGGATCGCCGATATACAGCACCTTTGCGATGTCCTTGCCGGAGTGCTTGCGCAGGTCCATCACTTCGTACGTGAAGCCCGAGTCCTGGTGATAACGCAGCAATTCAGGCGAGTCGCGGTCAATCAGCCATTCCTGATCGGCGAACAGATTGACGATCACACGGCCATGCTCGCCAGCGATTTCCGGCTCGACAAGGCGCCGCACGATATCTGGCGCGAGATCCCGCGCGTATATCAACGTGTTGTCAGGTGCATGCACCCGCGCGCCATTCGACGTGACCAGATACGGTTTGATACCCAGCACGTCGCGAATGCCGGCGACGTCGGAATAATGGCGCCCGGTCGCGATGACAAAGTGAAGCCCCTGCGCTTCGAGCGCACGCACCGTCGAGACGGTGAGCGGGTCCACCTGATGGTCGCTGTTGAGCAGGGTTCCGTCGAGATCGGTGGCGATAACTTTGTACATGTCGTGAGGGGCTCGCGGCTTCAAAGGGCGTATTTTAACGCCCCAGGCACGCAGCCCCGCTCCGTCGCCCATTTATGCGTTGATCTGGCGCGCCTCGACTCTTGCAAGCTGCAGCCCGCCGTGCGCCGAATCGGCCAGTGGCGCGCGCAGACGCGCATGGTACGAAGCCGGCACATAAGGCCGCAGTGGCTCACCGAGGCCGCCGCACAACGCCACCGGCAAAGTGCCCGTCGGATCCAGGGCGTCGATCATCTTCGCGATTTCGGTTCCGGCTTCGGCAAGCAGCCGGGCGGCAAATGGATGCGTACGATGCTGCAGGACGACAGGCGCGAGGCTCGCATACGCAGTCTGATTGGCGGCACAAAGCCAGACGATCAGGCTGTCGCGGTCCTGCGCGCCGATGCGGTCGAGCAATGCCTGCGCGAAGTTATCGTGTGGCACGCGGCCATCGAGCGCCTGCTGGGCATAGACGCTGGCCCGCATGCCCAGCCAGGCGCCGCTCGCCTCATCGCCCGACGGGAAGCCGAATCCGCTCGCAATTCGCCATGGTCCGTCGCCGTCGGCCGCTGCGGCTACGCTGCCCGTACCGAGCGCAACCACCACGCCATGCGCGCCGCCGTGCGCACCGAGGAGCGTCGTGTAGGCGTCGCTCTCCACCGCGAGCCCGGCCACTTTTGGCGCGTGATCATAGAACGCTGCGAGCCAGTCGCGATTATTCACGCCTGCCAGCCCGCAACCCAGGATGCAGCGCGACCAGTCCAGCTCGAGTCCCGCTGCGGTGAATGCATCGCGGCTGGCGGCTTCGATCGACTGCCACGCGCGCTCGACGCCGAGGCCGAGACCCGATGGCCCGCCGGTGGCCTGCGCGAGTTCGGCACCTTGAATGTCGCCAAGGACGAGACGGGTGCCTGAGCCGCCGCCGTCGACACCGATGAGGTAAAGGTCTGAAGTCATCGAATACAGTCGAATAGAAAGGATGATGCAGAGACTATCGGGTTCAATTCGATCCGGCAATCTGCCATCCGGCCAGGTGGCGGCGCGTATCCATTCCGCTATTCTTGCCTCGCGGGATTCAACGAGTTGGGCAACTCATACATGCAGGAGTGTGAAAGTGACACAACGATGCAACTGGGCGGCGACCGAAGCGCTTGCGCAATATCACGATACTGAATGGGGCGTGCCTTCGCGCGACGATCGGCACCTGTTTGAGCTCCTGGTGCTGGAGGGCGCGCAGGCTGGTCTGTCGTGGTCGACGATTCTCAACAAGCGGGCGGGGTATCGCCGTGCATTCGCCGATTTCGATATCGACACTGTGGCCGGCTTCGCCCCAAAACAGATTGACGCACTGCTGCTCGACGCCAGCATCGTCCGCCATCGGGGCAAGCTCGAATCGGCGGTCACCAACGCACGCGCGATCCAGAAGATTCAGGCCGAGCACGGTTCACTGGCGAATTTCGTGTGGTCATTCGTCGACCAGACGCCCATCCAGAACGACTGGGCAAGCTATAAGGACGCACCCGCTTCGACCGCCATTTCGGACGCGCTGAGCAAGGCGCTCAAAGGGTGGGGTTGCAAGTTCGTCGGCACCACGATCTGCTATTCGTTCATGCAGGCAGTCGGCATGGTGAACGACCACGAGCGCAACTGTGCATGCCGGGCAGCTTGTGCCGCACTTGGCAAAAAGGGACGCAACCGGAAATCGGGGTAGCCGGCTCCCATTTCACGCGCCGGCGGTTGCCTGCCTCGGAAGCCCGACGCTGGACGCCGGGGCGTCTCGGCAGGTCTCGCGGTCAGCGTGCGCCGTTCGCCTTGGTCCTGTCGGGCGTACTGGAACGGCAGCCTTACGGCACGCGGCCTGGCAAAAGCCTGTGTAATACGGCAAAATTGCCCGCTGCGGGTTTGATCCAATACATATTTCCCGATTTCAGCCGTTATAGCTGTGAGGAACACCGCAGGTTCTCAAATAACAAACGACCGCTGCGCCCAGCGCAGAGGAGAAGCACCATGAAAAGCCTGAACTTCCTGACTCATCAGGAGATTTTCGACCAGGCCGTCGGCCACCTGTTTGGCCAGAAACGCGCGGCGCTACTGCCACGCGGCGGCGGCGCATACCGGGGTCACTGCGGTGGCTGTCCCATTGGCAATTTCATCAAGCCGGGCGACTACATGACGGCGATGGAAGGCATTCCGGTCCGTTACATCGGAAAAGATCCGCGCGATGTGCCGCTGTACATGGATGTCGGCGTGGCGGCGCTCAAGAAGGCGCTGCTACGCGCGCGCATCAACATCTACGACGCCACGACCGTCGAATTGCTCAGCTGCCTCCAGAACGTACACGACGTGTTCGGTACGTGGGAATGGCAGGAGCGTCTGCGCTCGATCGCGCGGCAGTTCGGCCTGTCTGCCGAACGCGTGAAGTCCGCGGCGTAACGCCAGAACGGCGCCACATCGGGGAAGCATTTCAGCGCTCGGGCGCCCGCACTCTCGTCTGCCGCGATACCGCGGCGTACCCGAGCGTGACCGCCCTTTACCGTTTCCGGGCGACCAAATGAGAACGGCGGTGTAGCTTCTTTCGAAACTACACCGCCGTCTGGCCGTGCTAAAAAGCGTGCTTAGTGCAGCTTTTTCGGCAGTTGCTGGCTGCGCAGGCGCTTGTGCAGGCGCTTCACAGCAGCGGCCTTCTTGCGCTTACGTGCCGTCGTCGGCTTTTCGTACGATTGGCGCTCACGCAGCTCGGCGATCAGGCCATTCTTTTCGATTGCGCGACGAAAGCGGCGGATCGCCACTTCGAACGGCTCGTTTTCTTTCAGAAGAATCGTCGTCATGTAATTCCTAACTAAATCGCTTGATACGGTTAATTGCGTGGCGGCAACCCGCTCACGCGCCGGCACTCCGGTCGTTTCGATTCATGGCCAATAACAGGCAAACGAAACCATGGACGAAAACGAGAGGCAAAGCGGCCACGGAGGCCGGAAAAGAGAGGTGGGGAGTTCACCGCGAGAACGCGGGCAGACGCATATGCAGCGCCGCGTCTGATGCCCGGTTCACCGCCGACGTTCAACCACAAATCGACCACGAAACAGGCAAAGATCTCAATTCACTCCCGATGATATCAGGAAAAACTCGTGCCCACCACCACTTTCACGAATCCGCTCAGGCACTTGCGTCGTTCAGCCGGCGGATATCGGCATCCGTGAGCCTCAGGTGGACCGCCGCGACCAGGCTTTTCAGCTGGTCGACCGAGGTCGCGCTGGCAATCGGCGCCGTCACGCCCGGACGCGCGATCAGCCACGCAAGCGCAACCGTCGCGGGCGTGCTGTCGTGCCCGCCGGCGACTTCATCGAGCGCTTTCAGGATTCCGAGGCCGCGTTCGTCCAGGTATTTCTCGACCCGGCTGCCGCGGGCGCTGCTTTTCCCGAGGTCCGCCTTCGAGCGGTATTTGCCCGACAGAAAGCCGCTCGCAAGGCTGTAATACGTCACGACCCCCAGCCGGTGCGCAAGCGCAACGGGCTCGATCCCGGTTTCGTACGGAGCGCGATCATACAGGTTGTACTCGGGCTGCAACAGCTGATACTTCGGCAAACCGTGCTGCTGCGCGACCGCAAGCGCCTCTTCGATACGCGCGCCGCTATAGTTGGACGCGCCGATCACCCGCACCTTGCCGGCCTCGATCAGGCGCTGGTAGGCGCCGAGTGTCTCGGCAAGCGGCATGTCCGAGTCGTCGAGATGCGAAAAATACACGTCGATGTAATCGGTTTGAAGGCGGCGCAACGAGTCTTCGACTGCCGCCTGGATGTTGCCGCCCGACAGTCCTTTTCGCGCGCCGAGCATGCCCACCTTGGTCGCGAGCACGATCCTGTCGCGCTTCCCGCCCTGCTTCAGCCACTTGCCAATGATCGTTTCCGACTCGCCGCCCTGGTGTCCCGGCACCCACGCTGAATAGACGTCGGCGGTGTCGATGAAGTCGAGCCCGGCGTCGACGAAGGCGTCGAGAATCGAGAACGAAGTGGCTTCGTCGGCGGACCAGCCGAACACGTTTCCGCCGAAAACCAGTGGTGCGACCTGTATCTGCGACGTCCCAATATTGCGTTTTTGCATGACTTCTCCCAGGGGAAATGCGTCCGGACCGACAAGCATACGCTGCCTCGCGGATCCGCACAGGGTGCCCCTCTCCGGGCTTTCGGCCAGCAGGCGGAGGTCCCGTTCCCACCCTCTTTTATCTCCAGCCCCTAAAGTTTTGTTCGCGTGCCGCCGACAACCAGGAAAGGCGGGCAGCGCCACTCGTCAAACGCGCTACGCCGAACCCGAACCAGCCTAATTACATGGCGTTTTCCAAACGAGGAAACAAATGCTGAATATCAACACCAACATTCTGTCGCTGACTGCACAGAACAACCTCAATGGCTCGCAAAGCGCTCTGTCGCAGGCCATTAACCGTCTGTCGTCGGGCAAGCGCGTGAACACGGCTGCTGATGATGCGGCAGGTAACGCAATTGCAACGTCGCAAACGGCGTCGATCAATGCGCTGACCCAAGGCGCAGCAAACGCGAACAACGCAGTGTCGATGGTTCAAACGACCAACGGCGCGCTGCAATCGACGGTCGACAACCTGCAACGTATCCGTCAGCTGGCGGTGGAAGCAGGCGACGGCTCGCTGGATTCGAAGGCACTCGCTAACCTGGACTCGGAAGTGCAGGCGCGTATCACGGAAATTACCCGTGTTGCAGCTCAAACGACGTTCAACGGCAAGGCAGTCCTGTCGGGCGCAGGTAACGTGACGTTCCAGATCGGCGCATTCGCTGGTCAGCAAATCACGGCATCGTTCGGCGCAACGGTGTGGAATGCAACGGGTCTGGGCGTGACGGCACTGAGCGTCTCGACGGCAGCGCTGGCACAGACGGCGATGGGCCTGATCGATACGGCACTGGCAAGCGTCAATACCTTCCAGGCAACGCTCGGCGCAACGCAAAACACGATGACAGCCGCCATCACGACGACGACCACGCAAGCGACGAACATGAGCGCAGCGCGTTCGCAGATCACCGACGCAGACTTCGCGTCGGAAACGGCGAACCTGTCGAAGGCTCAAGTGCTGCAACAAGCGGGTATCTCGGTGCTGGCTCAAGCAAACTCGCAGCCGCAACAAGTTCTGAAGCTTCTCCAGTAAGACTGACTGAAGGGCGGCGTGCCGTACAACGCCGCATTGCAGGAGCCGCAGCCGAACGCGGCTCCCGCAACGAATACCGGCTGGACCAGTGGGGGGCATGCCTCCCACAACGCGTTTCTACGCGCCGTATCAACCGATAGTTTTGATCTGACTTTTTCCGCATCGACGAACGGAGCATCCGCATGACCACGACGGCGTCTTCATCTTCAACCGACGTAAGCAGTCTGCTTGCATCGGCGGCACAGTCCATCATCAGCGGTTCGACCAAGTCGACGCTCGATGTCGACTCGCTCGTGTCTGCACTCGTCACCGCGAAAACAGCGGGTCAAAACGCAACGATTGTGAACAAGCAGTCGCTCGATAACGCGGAAATATCGGCCATCGGTTCGATCAAGTCGGCGCTGGCAGCACTGCAGACCTCGCTGAGTGGGCTTGCAGACGGCTCCACGTTGTCGGCCGTCTCGGCCACCACCAGCAGCACCGCGATCTCGGCAACGACGACCACCGGCGCAACCGCCGGCAACTACACGGTCAACGTGACGCAAATCGCGACGGCCAACAAGCTTTCTTCGCAGGCGTTCACCAGCAGTGACACGATCGGCAGCGGCACGCTGACCATCGGTCTTGGCAGCACGGGTTCGATGTCGCTCAACGTGACGTCGGGCATGTCGCTCTCGGACATCGCAAGCCAGATCAATACGTCGTCGAGCAATCCGGGCGTGTCGGCATCGGTCATCACATCGACGGACGGACAGCATCTGGTCATCCAGTCGACGGCGACGGGTGCGGCAAACACCGTCTCGGTGACGGCGGGCAGCGGTCTGAATTCGAAACTGAATTCTTCCGGCTACACGACGGTGACAGCCGCTCAGGATGCAGCGTTCAGCATCGACGGCAACGCCGCGACAAGCGCCAGCAATACCATTACGGGTGCACTGACGGGCGTGACGCTGAACCTGACGGCCGCTGCCGTTGGCACGCCGCAGACTGTGACCGTTGCAACTAATCCGACCGCAACCACGACCGCGATCACCAACTTCGTCACGGCGTACAACAACTACGTCACCACAGCGTCGGGGCTGTCCGGCTACGACACTACGAGTGGGCAGGCCGGCACACTGCTCGGCGACTCGATGCTCAACTCGATCAACAACGGTCTCGCGAGCCTGATCAGCGGCGGCGTGACAACGGGCGGTAGCACGTTCAGCCTTTCGTCGATCGGTATCGACCTGCAGCCGGACGGCACGATGTCCGTCGACCAGGCTGCCCTCACTTCAGCTGTGACCGCCAACAGCCCTGCGATTCAGGGTATTTTCAATACGACGAACGGCATCGGCCAGACGCTCAATACGTTCGTGAACACGTACGTCGAATCGAGCGGCACGATCGACCAGCGTACGGCGTCGTTGAACAGCGACCTCTCCAGTCTTTCGGATCAGGCAACGGCGCTGACGGACTATCAGAACACGCTGACCGCCCAATACAACGCGCAGTTCACGGCGTTGAACACGCTGATGGCGGAGACGCAGAACAACACGGCGTACCTCACGCAGCTGTTCGGCGGCGCGAACAACACTGGCACGATGAACAAAAGCTAGTCGCCAGACGGATCATCAGGACGGAAAGAATGACAGACGATACGCTGAACCGCGCGCTTGGATTGACCCAGGCAATCGAAACCGCCGTGGCAGAAGACGACTGGGTGCGTGCGTCTGCACTGGCAGAAGAACGTTCTCCGCTCCTGATGTCGCTGAGCCCGACGCAAACCCCGCAGGCACTCGAAACGATCCGCGCCATCCAGCGCATCGACGCGTCGATCAGGGAGTACATCCGCAACGGCCATGACCGTCTCGCTGCCCAGCATGGCGCGGCGCTGAAACGCATCGAGTCGGTCAGCCTGTATCACCGCACGGGCATGCTGTAACGCAATAGCCAAAGTATCAGCCACCACAGGTCAGCAAAGAATAAACACGGGGTAACACAACGGACACCGCATGACAAAATGTGGGATCTTTAAGTCATATTAAGAAAGCCGCAGCGATGCGGCTTTTTTTTCGTTTCCGTTCAACGGATACCTTTCGGCTTCCTCCGCTTGCAACGCATCACGTTGCCACCGCGGTTGCTGCGAATGCATTCCACATGTCCTCGAATGCATCTTCGAGGTTGCGCGCGAAACGCGGCGCATCGCAAAGTGGAGATGCCACAAGCTGCTGCCGCAAACCGGCACGCAACGACGCGAGGCGCGCAGGATCGGACGAGAATGCGACGGCTTTCTCGACGTAGTCGTCGTTATCGCGGGCGACCCAGTCCGGCAGCCCGGCCGTATTCACGATGCTTTCGCCGACGTGCGACAGAAAGCGATCTCCCTGTCGCGTCAGTACCGGCACGCCCATCCAGAGTCCTTCGACGCTTGTTGTGCCACCAGGATAGGGAAACGGATCGAGCGCGATGTCGATTTGATTGAACGCATTGAGATGCGCATCGCGACTGCTTCGTCCGGCCAGAATCAGACGCGCCGCATCAATCCCGCGTCTCGCGAAACGCATGATAACGTCACCGCGCAGAATCGCCTGATCGAGCTGCGACGCCTTGAGAAGCAGACGCGAGCCCGGCACAGCATGCAGCACGCGCGACCACAGGGCGACAACCTCATCGCCGATCTTGCCGATATTGTTCAGGCAGCCAAACGTCACGACACCATTGGCCAGCATCGGCAGCGGACCCACCGCAATTTCCGTTTGTGGTGGCGTGAAGCAGAGGTAACTATCCGGCAGGCGCCACAGCTTTTCGACGAAGTGCGATTCTTCCCCGAGCCGCAGAACGTGACGGTCACCGAGAATGTAGTCGACCGCTTCGACGCCGGTTGTTGCGAAGAAGCCGAGCCAGCTCGCCTGCACAGGTGCCGGCTTCCATGCGAAAACGCCCAGCCGGTTGTGCGAAGTGTGGCCGGCGAGATCGAGCAGGATATGGATATCGTCGTCGTAGATCCTGTGGGCCATCGTCTCGTCGGTCATACCGGACACCTGGGACCAGCGCGCAAATTGCGGCTTCAGACGTGCGGTCATAGCGTCTTCGTCCGGGTGTGTCGCATAAGCAAACAGTTCCACGCGCGCCGGGTCCAGTTGAGCGAGTACGCTCTCCAGAAACACCGCGACGGGGTGCTCCCTCAGATCGCCAGAAACGAAGCCGATTCGCAAAGGGCCCATGTTCCGTTGCGTTGTGTGCTGAAACTGCCGGACTTGCCCCGTGACGTATTCGCCATATCGGCGCGCATCAAGAACCAACGTCTCAGGTGGCTCGCACGCCGCGCTTGCCGAACTGAAGATCAGCCCTTGATGCGCGCCCTCAAGACCCGGGTTGATTTCGAGCGCCTGACGGTATGCTGCCGATCCGCCCACGAGATCGCCAAGACCACGCAGGATATCGCCAAGCGTGAGGAACATGCGCGCATCGCCAGGTGCCAGCAACAACGCCGCGCGACAACTCTCCATCGCTTCGCCCGGTTCGCCCAGTGCGAAGTAAGCCCATGCCAGGTGGTGGTGCGCGTCGCTATTGGCGGGATCGAGTTCAGTGGCGCGCCGAAGGTGCAACACGGCAGTCTCATGCTGGCTCAACCCCAAATACGCGCTGCCGAGGACGTTATGTGCCTCGGCCAGCGCCGGATCGAGTTCGAGCGCACGCAGGCTGCTATGCACGGCTTCCTCAAAACGGTTCAGCCGTCTCAACGCGTTGCCACGATTGCAGTGCGCCTCGGCAAAATCCGGCTTGAGCGCAAGCGCCTTGTCGAAATGCGTAAGCGCGCTTTCAAAATCACAAATGTCGCGCAGCAGGATGCCGAAGTTGTTGTGCGCGTTCGCATCGTCGGGATCAAGCGAGGTGCGCAGGCTGCGGATCGCCTCGTCCTGTTGCCCGTTCGCGTTGAGCAGCACGCTGAGGTTGAAGTGCGCCGTACGCAAGCCTGGTTTCAGTGCAACCGCCCGGCGGTAACTCGCTATCGCTGCGTCGGGCAGGTTCTGGGCGCGCAGCACGTTACCGAGGTTGTTGTGCGCTTCGGCGTAATCGGGGTGTAATTCGATCGCCCTGCTGTAGCTCTGCGAAGCTGCTTCGAGATCGCCGAGATCCTGCAGCGCATTGGCGAGGTTGTTGTAGGCCTCGGCGTAATCGGGATTCAACGCGATCGCCTGCGCGCAACTGCGCATCGCGGCGTCAGGCTGGTTCGCCTCGCGCAGCGCATTGCCAAGGTTGTTGTGCGCTTCGGGGTAGCCTGGGTCGAGGGCCACGGCGCGGCGGTAGGCTTCTATCGCCTCGACAAGTCGGCCCTTCTCGCGCAGCATGTTACCGAAGTTGTTGTAGTAAATCCCGTTCGGGTGCGAGTCAATCGACTGCTCGATCAGCGCTAGACCCGCATCGTGCTGGCCCATCTGGCAGGCAAGCAGCCCGAGAAAATGCAGTGCATCCGGATGACCCGGCTCCGATTGTAGAATCTGTCCGTAAAGCACGCGGGCTTCGCCCAGCTGCCCTACCCGGTGGTGCGCCAGGGCCGTCTCGAGTAGTGAAGGTCCGTCAAGCAAAGTTGACTCAGTCGGCATAAGGCGCAACTTCCTTCGTGTTTTCGACATGTCGCGCCCACATACCGTGAAACGCGTCCTCGAGATTCTTCGCAAAGCGCGGCGCGTCGCACAACGGCGACGCCAGCACATGCTCGCGAAGCCCCGCGCGCATCGCCGCCAGCTTCTGCGGATCGGATGCAAAAGCGATGGCTTTGGCGAGATAGTCTTCCTCGTCGACGGCGATCCAGTCGGCGAGATCTGCGGTCTGCAACAGGCTTTCGCAGATGTGCGTGAGGAAGCGGTCGCCCTTCATGCACAGCACCGGCACGCCCATCCACAACGCTTCCGCCGTCGTCGTGCCGCCCGGATACGGGAATGGACTCAGCACGATATCGACGCGGTTGTATGTCGCGAGATATTCGGGGCGAAGCGATGCGCCTTCAAGAATCAACCGCGAAGCGTCGATGCCATGCGCTGCGAAGCGCCTGTGCGTGGTGAGTTGCGCGCCCTTCGTGTCGAGACCATGCGACTTCAGGAAGAGCTGCGAACCCGGCACCGCATGCAGCAGACGCGACCACAGCGCGACGACCTCATCGCTCACCTTCATCAGCTTGCCAAAGCAGCCGAACGTCACCGCGCCGCCGTTGGCGAGCATCGGCAGCGGGCCGACCTTCACATCGTCGACAGGCGGCGTGAAGCACAGATAGCTGTCCGGCAGGCGCCACGGTTTTTCGACGAACTGTGATTCTTCGCCAGGCGGCAGCACGTACCGGTCGCCGAGGAAGTAGTCGATCGACTCGCTGCCCGTCGAGGCAAAGAAGCCGAGGTAGCTCACCTGAACCGGCGCCGGCTTCCACGCGAAAATCGGCAGGCCTGTGTACGCTGTATGGCCGGACAGGTCGACCAGCACGTCGATCCTGTCCTCGCGGATCACCCGTGCCGCTTCTTCTGTTTTCAGGCCATCGAGCACACGCCACGCGCTGAAGTGCGGTTTGAGACGCGCGGTGACTTCGTCTTCGAGCGTATACGTTGCGTAAGCAACCAGATCCACGCGCGCGGGGTTCACGTAGCGGAACACGCTCTCGAGGAAAATGCCCGCCGGGTGCGCGCGCAGGTCGCCCGACACAATGCCCACGCGTAGACGCGAGCCATCATGCGAGGGCGTATGGACATACGGCTTCACGCCCATCGACATTAATTCGCCGAAGCGGCGCGCATGCTTCAGATAGGCGTCGGCATCGAACTTCGCGGAGCCTGCAAGGCTGAACAGCAGACGGTTGTACGTCTGCACCGGATCGGGGTCGAGCGGCAGCGCCTTCAGGTAGGCGTCGATCGCGCCGTCGAGATCGCCGAGTGCGCGCAGGATATCGCCGAGGCTGATGTACATCGGCGCGGAGACGTCGGCGAGTTCGAGCGCCTTGTGGCAGCTTTCGAGCGCTTCGTGCGGCTTGTCGTGCTTCAGCAGAACGACGCCGAGGTTGTGATACGCGTCCGCGTTGTTCGGGTCGAGTTCGATCGCGTGTTTGTGGCTCAGCGTCGCGGCTTCGAGTCTGTCGAGACCGTAGTACGCGATGCCAAGGCTGTTGTATGCCTCGGCGAGTGTCGGCGCGAGTTCGATCGCGCGGATGCAGTTTTCCACCGACTCCTCGAACCGGCTTTGACGCCGCAGCACGCTGCCGCGGTTGCAATGCGCTTCCGCGAAGTCCGGCCGCAGCGCGATCGCAGTATCGAAGTGCGTGAGTGCCGCATCCAGATCGCCGATGTCGCGCAGCACGGTGCCGATGCTGTTGTGTGCATCGGCGTCGTTCGGGTCGAGCGCGTGGCGCAGGCTGCGGATCGCTTCCTCCGGCTCGCCCCGCGCTTTCAGCAGCAGACCGAGACTGTGGTGTGCAATCCGCAGATCGGGTTTAAGCGCCACAGCCGCGCGATAACTGGCGATCGCGTCGTCCATCTTGTCCTGTGCACGCAGAACGTTGCCGAGGTTGTTGTGCGCTTCCGCGTAATCCGGGTTAAGGCGGATCGCCTCTCTGTAGCTCGCCGCGGCTGCTTCCAGTTCGCCGATATCCTGCTGCGCGTTGCCGAGATTGTTGTGCGCTTCCGCATAGCCCGGACGCTGCGCAATGGCAAGCATGCAACTCGCCATTGCCGCCTCCGGCTGCTTCGCTTCGCGCAGCGCGTTGCCGAGGTTGTTGTGCGCCTCGGGATAATCCTGCTTCAGCCCGACCGCGCGTCGATAGGCCTCGATTGCATCCGCGAGCCGGTCCTTCTGGCCCAGCATGTTGCCGATGTTGTTGTAGTAGATCGCGTTCGGATGCGCCGCGATCGACTTCTCCATCAGTCCGATACCTGCATCGTGCTGACCCAGCTGACACGCGAGCAGCCCCAGAAAATGCAGCGCGTCCGGATTGCCTGGCTCGGTCTGCAGAATCTGTCCGTACAGCGCCCGCGCTTCGGCCAGCTGACCAACCTGATGATGCGCCAGCGCGCTAGCGAGGACTTGGGAATTGTTCTGCATGGATCTGGACTCGTGCGTCAGCAAGGGCGACGCATCACGCGCCGCCCGGTTCAATCAGTACGGATGCGATTCGGCGCCGAAATCTACCAGCGCGCCGTTGTGCTCGATCATCACGCTTTGCGCCGCAATACCTTCGCGGGACATTTCCGCAATAATGTCGCGCGCGCGCCACTGCGTCGGAATTACGATGACGTCGACGCCAGAGGCCTTCAGCACGTCGCGGAATTCGATCTTCTGGCCCGTGCCCGGCACATACGTGCCGGCCTTGTGCGGATCCGAATCCACAACCAGCGGAAAGCGCGCGGCATCCGCGCCGAACTGGTGGATGAAGGCCGCTGCCTTGCCCGTGCCGCCCCAGATCGCGACGCGCTTGCCCGAAGCAGCGAGGCCTGACAACTGCTGTGCGATCGTCTCGCGGCTCTCGACGGTGCGCGCGGCAAAACGCGTCGCTGCAGCGGCACGCTCACGCGCGTGCGCCGGCACGCCGAGCTTCACGAGCGCGTAGACCACTTCGCCGTCGTAACCGTGTTCAAGCACGACGATCTCGCCCGCGCGCGACATCAGCGTGCGAAACGATTCCGTCGTGAAATGCGAGACGTGTTCGTAGAAGAAATCGGCCAGCCGGTTCGTTTCGAAGACGCGGTCGATACACGGCACTTCGGCGAACAGCCAGCAATCCTTGCTGCCCTGCATCGCCGCGCCCCACGCGAGTTGCTCGATCAGCTTCGCCGGTTCGGTGAGGTGTTCCAGGACGTGACGGATCACAACCGCATCCGGCGTGAACGCGCTCATGTCGACGAGCGGATCGAAGAGACGCGCGTGAAACTCGACGCCCTTGCCCGTCTCCGGGCTCGCGTTCGGATCGAAGCCGATAAAGCGGCCCGCTTCGCGCGCCTGCGCGAGGCCGCGCACAAAGTGGCCTTCACCGCAGCCGATTTCGACGACGAGCGGCGCGGCCGGCAGATGATTCAGCAGCACGTCGCGCGTATCGGCGAGGTGGCCCTTCCAGATGCCGCCGCTGTTGAACATGCGGTTCGGGTTGCTTTCGTACGGAATCGCGTCGTAGTGAAACTTGTGGTTCCACACATGCGAGCACGATGGGCACTGCACGAAATCCTGCGCGTGACGCGGCAGCGCGCGTGCGGCTTCGGCCGATGCGGGCCACGCGAGCGTCGCGAGCGTCTGTTCGCCAGCCGGAAAGAAGCGCGCCGCGACCGAGTGGGCGCAAACGGGACAGGTCGTCCCCACAAGATCAAGACTCATGATTTCACCAGATGTTTGAAGTACGCGATCGTTTCTTTCAGACCGTCTTCGAGCCCGACGCCCGGTTGCCAGTCGAGGTGCTGGCGGGCCTTCGTGATGTCGGGCCTGCGTTGAATGGGATCGTCCTGCGGCAGCGGGCGATACTCGATGCGGCTCTTCGAGCCGGTCAGCCGCAACACCGTTTCCGCGAGATCGCGGATCGTGATTTCCGACGGGTTGCCGATGTTGATCGGACCCGTCACCTCGTTCTGGTCCATCATCCGCAACAGGCCTTCGACGAGATCGTCGACATAGCAGAACGAGCGCGTCTGGCTGCCGTCCCCGTACAGCGTGATCGGGTCGCCGCGCAGCGCCTGCATGATGAAGTTCGACACCACGCGGCCGTCGTCCGGACGCATGCGCGGACCGTACGTGTTGAAAATCCGCACGACGCGGATATCCACGCCATGCTGACGGTGGTAATCGAAGAAGAGCGTTTCGGCGCACCGCTTGCCTTCGTCGTAACAGGCGCGCGGGCCGGTCGGGTTCACGTTGCCCCAGTAGCTTTCCTGCTGCGGATGCTGCTGCGCGTCACCATAGACTTCGCTCGTCGACGCCTGCAGGATGCGCGCGCCGCAGCGCTTCGCAAGGCCAAGCATGTTGATCGCGCCCAGCACGGCGGTCTTCACGGTCGAAACGGGATCGCTCTGGTAATGCACGGGGCTCGCGGGACACGCCATGTTGAACACGCGGTCTGCTTCGACATAGAGCGGCAGCCATACGTCGTGCCGGATCAGCTCGAAGTTCACGCGGCCGACCAGATGCTGGATGTTCTGCTTGCTGCCCGTGTGGAAATTGTCGACGCACATGACGTCGTAGCCGGAAGCGACGAGGCGGTCGCACAGATGCGAGCCGACGAAGCCGGCGCCGCCGGTAATCAGGGCGGACTGGTTATTCATTCTGCAACCTCCATGACAGCGATAAGGTGTTGCGCCCACATGCCATGCAAGGCGGCTTCGAGATTTCGTGCAAAGCGCGGCGCATCGCACAGCGGCGACGCGACCACCTGCTCGCGCAGGCCGGCGCGCAGCGTGGCGAGGCTTGCGCTATCGGCGGCAAACGCGATGGCGCGGGCGAGATAGTCTTCTTCGTCGGCGGCGATCCAGGTGTCGAGGCCGGCCGAATGCAGGAAGCTTTCGCAGATATGCGACAGGAAGCGGTTACCGCGACGGCAGAGCACCGGCACGCCCATCCACAGGGCTTCGGCAGTCGTCGTGCCGCCGGGATACGGGAACGGGCTCAGCGCGATATCGACGCGGTGGTAGGCCGCCAGATACTCCGCGCGCGGCGAGCGGCCTTCGAGAATCAGACGTGAAGCGTCGATGCGATGCGCGGCGAAGCGGCCCAATGTGGCTTCGTGAACATGCGAGGTATCCAGCTGCTCGGCCTTCAGGAACAGCTTCGCGTGCGGCATGGCGTGCAGCAGACGCGACCATAACGCGACGACGTGATCCGTAATCTTCGCCAGCTGGCCGAAGCAGCCGAACGTCACCGCGCCGCCGTTCGCGAGCATCGGCAACGGGCCGACTTTCACGTCGTCGTGCGGCGGCGTGAAGCACAGATAGCTGTCCGGCAGACGCCACAGCTTCTCGACGAAATGTGCTTCTTCCACTGGCAACACGTGACGGTCACCAAGCACGTAATCGATCGTGTCCAGACCCGTGCTCGCAAAAAAACCAGGCCAGCTCACCTGCACCGGCGCGGGCTTCCACGCGAACAGCGGCAGGCGGTTGTAGACCGTATGACCGGAGCCATCAAGCAGCACGTCGATGCGATCGTCGCGAATGCGTTGCGCGGCGGCTTCGTCGCTCATGCCGGCGATGCTCGTCCACGCGCTAAAGCGCGGCTTGATGCGCGCGGTCAGGTCGTCTTCGAGCGTGCGCGTCGGATACGCGATGAGTTCGATTCGCGCCGGATCGAGTTCAGCCACGACGCTTTCGATGAAATAGCCCACCGGATGCTTTTTCAGATCGCCTGATACGATGCCGACGCGCAGCGGGCGCGCCGTGCGTGGCGCGTCATCGACCAGCCAGGTCTTCCACGGTTTTGCCTGCGTGCTGATCTGCGCGGCGAAGCGACGCGCTTCGTCGAGGTATTGCTGCGGCGTCGTGGATGCGAGGTAATTCAGCGCGAACAGCAGGTTGCTGTGCGGTTCGGCGAAATCCGGACGCAGCGCGATCGCGCTTCGATACGCTTCGATGGCCGCGTCGAGTTCGCCGAGTTCCATCAGCGTGTTCGCGAGATTGTTGTACGCCTGCGCATGTTCCGGGGCCAGGTTGATCGCGTTGCAGAACGACTGCACAGCTGCCTCGTGTTTCTTCAGCAGACGTAGTGCATTGCCGAGGTTGTTGTGCGCGTCGATATGATCCGGCTCCATCGCGATGGCCTGCCGAAAGCACTCGGCCGCCGCTGCGGGCCGGTTGTTCGACTGCATCACGTTGCCGAGATTGAAGTAGTACAGCGCCTGCGGCTTCTGCGTGATCGCCGACATGATCAGCTCTGAAGCCTCCGCGTACCGGCCAGCCTGATGTGCGACGAGACCCAGCAGGTGCATCGCATCGGTGTGGTTCGGGTCGATCGCGAGCACGCGGCGAAAGAGCGTCTCCGCTTCAACGAGACGATTTGCCTCGTAGTGTGCGAGCCCCTGGACAAGCGCTTCAGCGAATGTGAGGTCGAGCGTCTGCGGTGTCGGCGTGAGATGTCCGGAAGCGCGCGCGCTTTCGGACACAGACAGACCCTGGTTACCGGAGTCGTTCATGGGGCAATGCGTCCCGCGTGGTTCGGGGCGTTCTCAAGTTGATTGCGATCGGGATTGACGGCGCGCGGCACGCGTGCGCCGTCGTGCGAATGTGTCTGTGAAGCGGCGACGTACTGGCGCCACATGCCGCGAAACGCGCCTTCGAGATTGCGCGCGAAGCGCGGCGCGTCGCACAGGGGCGATGCCAGAAGTTGCTGACGCAAACCCGCTTTCAGGTGCATCAGGTGATCGCGGTCTGCGGCAAAGGCGACTGCCCTGGCGACGTATTCGTCGTCGTTGGCGGCGATCCATCCGGCGAGGTCGACTGTGTTCAGAATGCTTTCGCCAACGTGCGACAGGAACCGGTCGCCGCGACGGGTGAGCACCGGCACGCCCATCCACAGCGCTTCGACCGTGGTCACGCCGCCGGGATACGGATACGGGTCGAGTGCGATGTCGACGCGGTTATACGTCGCGAGCAACTCGCCGCGCGGCGACTGCCCTTCGAGCGTCAGGCGCGCGACATCGATGCCATGTGCGGCAAAACGCGCGGACGTCGACAGCTGCACCGAAGCGTCGTCAAGCTGCTTCGTCTTCAGATGCAGCCGCGAGCCGGGAACCGCGTGCAACACACGCGACCACAGCGCGACGACGGCGTCGTTCAGCTTCACGAGATGGTTGAAGCAGCCGAACGTGAGCGCGCCCTTTGTCGAGGCGGGCAGCGGCCCGAGCGGAATGTCGAAAGCCGGCGGCGTGAAGCACACATAGCTGTCCGGCATGCGCCACGGTCGTTCGACGAAGTGCGACGCTTCGTCGTCGGGCAAAACGTGCCGGTCGCCGAGGATGTAGTCGATCGCGTCGACGCCGGTTGTCGCGAAGTAGCCGAGCCAGCTCACCTGAACCGGTGCCGGCTTCCACGCGAACATCGAAAGACGGTTGTGCGTCGTATGGCCCGACAGGTCGACGAGAATATCGATGCCATCCGCGCGGATCCGGTGCGCGGCGGTTTCGTCGTCGAGACCGGCGAGGGAGTGCCACGCGGCAAAATGCGGCTTGAGACGCGCGGTCAGGGCGTCTTCGTCGCGTTGAGTGGCGTACGCGATCAGTTCGATCTGCGCGGTGTCGATCTGCGCGACGACGTTTTCCAGAAAGAAGCCGACCGGATGCGTTCGCAGATCGCCCGAAACAAAACCGATTTTCAGGCGCGGCTTCGATGCGACCGCGGTCGGCACCTCATGCGTCAACCGCTTCAGGCGGGCGACCTGATGGTCGCCAAAGCGGCGTGCTTCGGCGATCTGTTCCTCGAGCGAAACCTGCGGCATGAAGTTGAGTTGCAGCAGCAGATTGCTGCGCGCGGCGAGCAGATCGGGGTCGAGCGTGGTGGCCTGGCGGAAGCTGATCGCAGCGTCGTCGAGCAGGCCCTGGTCGCGCAGCACGTTGCCGAGGTTGTTGTGCATCGTCGCAACCTTCGGCTTCAGGGCGATCGCCTGGCGATAACAGGCCGTCGCCTCGACAAGATGGCTCTGCTTTTCGTACACGTTGCCGAGGTTGTTATGTGCTTCGGCGTAGTCGGGCCGCAGGCTGAGCGCTTTCGCGTAGCTCTTCATCGCGGCGTCGGCGTCGCCGTGATCCTTGAACGCGTTCCCGAGATTGTTCCAGGCCTCGGCGAAACCGGGCGCCAGTGCGAGCGCGGCAGCGCAGCTGTCGATCGCGGCTGCCGGATCGCCCGCCACGCGCAACGCGTTGCCGAGATTGCTGTGCGCTTCCGCGTAATCCGACCGGAGTGCGATCGCCTCGCGATAGGCCTCGATCGCCGGATGATGCTCGCCTCGGCGCGTCAGCACATTGCCGAGGTTGTTGTAGTAGATAGCGTTGGGATACAGCCCGATTGACCGCCTGATCCATTCGATTCCGGTCGCGATGTCGCCCGCGTCGCAGATGAGCAGACCGACAAAATGCACGGCGTCCGCGTGATCAGGCTCGCGGGAAAGAATCTGCTGATAGTGAGCGGCGGCCTCGGTGAAGCGTCCAGCCTGATGGTGCGCGAAAGCTGCCTGCAGCGTGTCGGCGATGGAAACGGTCGAAGGTGCATCGGCGTGGCCAGTCGCCGGAAGGCGCGCGTTCTGCGCATCCCGGTGACCGTTTCCCCCCGCCCGCTGTTCTTCGTCGTTCGCCTGTTCCATCGCGTTCTTAAACTCGTTCCCCGATTCCCCGACACGTCCCGATCACGGCACCCGCATGGCGAGCGCCGTCCGTGCGGCTGGTCTAGCTCTGGTATTTCTGCAGATACCGCTGGTAGCCCTCACGCCACGTCGGCGTACCAAACGCACCGCCGCTTTCGTGAACGACGCTGATCGGATACGTGCCCATCTTCAGGCCCTTGAGCTCGGCCTGACGGCAGAAGTCCATGTCGTAGAAATGGAACATGAACTGTTCGTCAAATCGGACACCGGCGGAATGGAGCCGCTCGCTGTCGGCGATCAGCATCAGTCCGTCGAGCAGCTTGCATTCGCGCTCCGACGGGCCGAACACGCTGATGTTTTCGCAAGGAAAGCCCTTGCCGTGGCCAACGACGCCGCTCAAGTACTGTCGCTCATCCCACTGGAACTGCGCGTTGACGAATGCCCACGCCGGCTGGTATGGAACGCGGCGTGTGTTGCCCGCGAGGCCGGCGATGTCGAACTTCGCCGCGGCTTCGTAAATGCGCTCGACCCAGTAGAAGTCGACGAGCGAAATGTCGTCGTGGATGAAGACCAGAATCGCGGGGTTGTCTTTGGCGTGGTCGATCGCGGCGTTGTAGACGGTCGAGAGGCCGTACGAATTCTTCTCATAGAGCAGGAATTCGGGCGGCGTGGTGTGTCTGTAGATCGACAGCGAGCGCCCAAGGGCTGACTCCGTGGCGAACTGTTCGCGCGAGTGCCGGGTGGCGCAGACGAGTCGAATGGGCTTCATGAATGGATCGGGTCTGGAGTCGAGGTTTGTTATCGCGCTTCACGACGCAAACACGGGCGCCTCGTCCTTGGCGAACAGGAAGAATGGTTCGCGCACGTTGCAACCCACCACATCTGCATCGATGTTGCCCAGTACCGTCGCATGAGGGTACAGGTCGCCGTTAAGACCCGCGTCGCGGAAGTAATCGACGATGTCAGCGCCGAAGAGGCGTACATGGTCGTCCTGACCGAAGTACCACGTCTTGAACGGAACCGAGGCCGGCTTGTTCAGTTCGAACGTGCGCTTGAGGATCGGCGAGTAAGGCGTCTGCGCCACGACGTGACCACCGGGCGCGAGGCAACGGCTGAACTCGGCCAGCGCGACATCTGGGTTGTCGACATGCTCCAGTACGTGATTGCAGATGATCAGGTCGAAGTAGCCGTCGGGGAAATCGAGGGCTTCGACGTTGATCTTGCGGTGGTCCGGGGAACGCGGAAACAGGTCGCCGGCGATGTACTCTCGTGGCTGGAGCCGGCGAATGCGCTGTTCGATTCGGACTTCGGGGGCAATATGGAGGATGCGCTTTCCCGGCGCGTCCTCGAGGATTCCGGAGTACGCGATATATAGCCATACATGGCGCTCACGGTCGTTGCAGTAGCAATGCGGGCAGTTGTGCTTGTCGAGAATCGAGCCGATCGTCTCGGTATGCTCCATGAAATCCATGCGCATATTGATGTTCGGGTGCGCCAACCATGTATCGACGGGTTGCTCGCAGATCACACAGAAGTCCTGGGTATCAGCTGGATTTTTGCGTGCTGTTACTCGCTCCATTACGGCGTCGCGCGCGCTCTTCAGGTTCGACTGATACTGCACCGAGTTAAACAGTTCGTTTGACGGAAGCTGTGTCAGCTCGTCCAGATTGCCCAGCAGTGCGCCGAGTTCCGGGAGTTTACCTGCCCAGCCTGTATAGATCGCTTTCATTCGATCTCTCGCCGCCGCAAGGGCCTCGCCGTGCAGGCGACCATCCGCGGCCTCGCCGCGCAACATCATTTCCCACTCGAAGAGCCCGGCGCTGAAGCGCGGGCTGCTCTGGCTGGAATTCTGACCGGCGTGCTGCCTGAAGGCGCTTCCGTATCCACCGACCGCGACAATCGGTGCACGCCCGGAGAGGTTCAGACACATCGCTACATCGGCGAGGAACAACAAGTCGAGATCGCGATAACCGAACAGTTCATCCAGTTCGACAAGTTCGCGATTGAGCATGATATTGCTCGGCTCACCCACGAAATTATTTTGATTGGCGACCATGTGCTCCGCGAGGAATGCCCGATCGAGAAGCACGCGCTCACCTTCGTTGACCAGCGCGGGCGGAACGAACGTCACCTGATCATCACCATCGATAAACACGCGGCCATGAAACGCCAGCGCGGATTCTGGATTTTCACGCAGTGCGGCGATCAGGATTTCGACCGAGTTCGGCATCAAGACGTCATCGTCGAACAGCCATTTAACGTATTTACCGCTCGCGCGCCGCCACAACTGGCGGGCGTTTTCCGAACCGTTTTGAAACCCGTGATGGAAATACTGCACGCGCGAATCCCCAACGCGCCGAACAAGCGCTTCCAGGTCGCCATGGGGCGTGTCATCGCCCACGAGAATCTCGACATCTTCGAACGTCTGCTGCTGTGCACTTATCAGCGCTCGGCCGAGAAACTGGGCCTTGAATGCCGGAATCAGAATACTGACGGTAGCCATTGAAGCGAATCCTTCCTGTAATTGAACTGCCTTTGCGTTGCCTGGGTATTCAATGCTTTCAGCCGGCATTCACCGCCATGCCAGTGGCCTGTTGTGATACAGCCAGGCGCGCAATGCGGTCTTTCGATGGCAGGATCGTAGCTTCAAGTACGGCGCTTCAATCAGGGGAACAGGGGCGGATTTAGGGGCTATTTTCGACCTGGTCGCGGGCGCTCCTCTCCGATACGTTTGCAGGGTCGCGCCCATTCCTGCGGGGCGCGGCCGCAAGCTGTGGAGTGGTTCCGGGCTCATTCGCGATCCCGCAAACAGGCATGGCTTTCGGGCTCATATCCGCAGTTCAGCACGGTCGGCCGGGTTGCATAATCCACCCAGATCGCCTCCCTTACCGAAACCTTGACTCTTTCCTGTGTGTCGCCGGCCGCTCCGATGCCGCCCATCCCCCAGGAGATCCGTCGAACCGGAGTTCGCTTTGGGGCGTCGCGCGCGTCGGAGTGCGAACAGACAACTTTTTTGCGGGACGAGAGGAACAAATGAGCGCCAATACATTACTTCGCGTCGTCCCGAGGTGCATAGTCGAGCGAATCATCATTGCCTCGCGACACCTCCCGCCGCTCGCGCGGGCTCGCTCTTCGGTTGAGAAGGTTGAAAACGAGGAAATCGTGACCGATGGTGCACCGTTTCCTCAGCAGCTTGAGCAGGCATCGTATGGGGACTGTTTATTCGCGAGTGACTTTCGCATCTGGGAATGAACGAAGTGCTGGCTTGAGCGCAAACATTGAGTGATTGATACATGAGAAACGAGAACATTTTCGTCACCAAGCCGACCTTGCCGCCCCTGGACGAGTTCGCCCCTTACTTGCAACAGATCTGGAACAACAAGGTCCTGACGAATGGAGGCCCGTTCCACGAACAGCTGGAAAAGGAGCTTTGTGAATATCTCGGCGTAGAACATATCTGCCTGTTTACGAATGGCACCCTCGCATTGGTTACCGCCTTGCAGGCTTTGCGAATCACAGGGGAAGTCATCACTACGCCCTATTCATTCGTCGCGACCTCCCATTCATTGTTGTGGAACGGCATCAAGCCCGTTTTCGCCGATATCGATCGCGATACGCTCAACCTGGATCCTGCGAAGATCGAGGCAGCAATCACTCCACAGACTACGGCAATCATGCCGGTGCATTGTTACGGGCATCCTTGCGACATCGATGCCATTCAGAAAATCGCCGATAACTACAATTTGAAGGTCATTTACGACGCGGCGCACGCTTTTGGCGTCGAATGCGATTCCGGCAGCGTGCTCAGGCACGGTGATTTGTCAGTGCTCAGCTTTCATGCCACTAAGGTATTCAATACGTTTGAGGGCGGCGCCATCATCTGCCCCGATGCCAAAACCAAAGTACGCATCGATCAACTGAAAAACTTCGGTCACGTGGGCGAAGTGACTGTAGTGGCCCCTGGTATTAACGGAAAAATGAGTGAATTCAACGCGGCCCTGGGGTTGCTGCAGTTGAAGTACATTGATCAGGCGCTTGCCCGGCGAAAGAGGATTGACACTGCCTACCGTGAACGTCTGGAGGGCGTAAAGGGCATTCATTGTCTGAAGGGCGCAGGAGAGAAAATCGCTAACTATGCCTACTTTCCGATTCTGGTCCAGGCCGACTATCCAATCCGCCGTGACGACCTTTATCAGAAGCTCAAGGATAGGGGCATTCATCCGCGTCGCTATTTCTATCCACTGATTTCGGATTTCCCCATGTATCGCGGATTACCTTCTGCCCATCGGGAGAATCTGCCAGTGGCAACAGCTTCATCACAACAAATTCTGTGCTTGCCGATCTACCCCGACCTGGAAATATCGGTGGTCGATGAGATCACTCGCTTCATTGCGGACCAGTAAAACGTGAATACGGGTTCGGCGAGCGGCGTCGGGAGGGAGGGGATGAAACTGGCCATCATGCAGCCATACTTCCTTCCCTACATCGGGTATTTCCAGCTCATCGCGGCGGTGGATCTGTTTGTTGTGTACGACAACATCAAATACACAAAGAAAGGCTGGATCAACCGCAACCGGATTTTGCAGAATGGACACGATGCAATCTTTTCTTTGCCTTTGAAAAGCGGCTCGGACTCGCTGGACGTTTGCGAACGTGAGCTCGCAGGGGATTTCAGACGCGACAAGCTACTGAATCAGATCATCGGTTCGTACAGACATGCTCCGCATTTTGAACAGACATTCCCACTGATTGAACGGATTGTGCGTTACGACGATGTCAATCTGTTCCGCTATCTGCATCATTCCATCGTCAGTGTATGTGCGCACCTCGAACTGGATACGGAAATCCGCGTGTCGTCCGGAATCGACATTGATCACGAACTGAGGGGGCAGGACAAAGTGCTAGGGCTGTGTAGGGCGCTGGGTGCAAAAACCTATGTCAACTCAATAGGTGGGATCGAACTTTATACGAGAAGCGACTTTCAGGCGCAGGGCATGGAACTCAAATTCGTACGGTCGACTTCATTTGAATACGCGCAGTTTGACGCGCCATTTGTGCCCTGGCTTTCCATTGTGGATGTATTGATGTTCAACCCGCCAGAGCGTGTCCGTGCCGAGGTAAGAGATAGCTACGAATTGATCTGACGTGAGACGCACTACCGCTTGAGGATGAAATGAGCAATACGCTGGATTCGCATGTGGCCGCTTATCAAAGCGACAACCTGTACGATTTCGATAACGAGATATTGATGACCTGGTATCCGCAAAGAATTTTGCATCAGGCAGGCGCCAGAAGTTCGCTACTGGAGCTGGGCCTGGGACACGGGCACACCGTCGATATCTTCTCCAGCAAATTCCCACGGCATGTCGTGCTGGAGGGCTCACCCGCGATTATCCAGAACTTCCGTCAGAAACACCCGGCCAGCAGGGCGCAGATCATTGAAACCTATTTCGAGGAGTTTTCCACCGACGAACGGTTTGACGTGATCGTCATGGGATTCATCCTTGAGCACGTGGATGATCCGCTGCAGATCTTGCGCCGCTATCGATCCTTTCTCGCGCCCGGCGGAAAGATGTTCCTGGCCGTGCCGAACGCAGAAGTACTGAATCGCAGGCTGGGGCATCTGGCTGGATTATTGGACGACGTGACCACCTTATCCGAAAATGATCACTTGCTGGGTCACAAGCGCTATTACACCGTGTCGAGCTTGCGCGCCGAAGTGACCAAGGCGGATTGCGAGATCGATCGGCTTGAAGGCATATATCTGAAACCTTTCACCACTCGCCAATTGCTTAATCTGCAACTGGACCGGAAGATCATTGATGGTCTGTGCGCGGTTGGTATCGACTATCCCGAACTGAGTTGCGGGATACTTGCTGAAGTTTCGGCCAAATGATGTGGAAGCCGGAATGAAGATAAAGATCTTGAGCGAACAATCTTCGATCGCGCACGGGCGGAAGCCTGTCATTGAGTCGCTTGCCGCAACGGCGGCAGCGTCTATCGCACCATTCAATCACAGCAATAGCATCCGTTTCATGTTGGATGAGTTGAACGTTCCGACGGACATTTTTGCTGCTGAAGCCGAGCAGCGTCATCGGACCACCCATTTCGTGCAGATCTCGATGGCCCGAGGCATGCCACAGGAAGCGGCGCGAAGAAAGGTACTGTCATGAAGAGGGTGCTGGTTTCCGGTGCCAGCGGCATCGTCGGTTACGGTGTATTGCGCTCGCTGCGGCAAGTCGGGCAGCCGTGCTTCCTGGTGGGCACGTCAATCTATAACGACTCGGTGGCGCCTGCATTTTGCGATGCGTTTGAGTTGGCCAAACCCACCAACGCACCGGAATACCTGGACTGGCTGCTCGCCACGTTGCGCATGCACCGCATCGACCTGCTGATACCCGCCATCGAAATCGACATGTATCACTGGGTCGAGCACGTATCCGAGATTCGCGCCACCGGCGCGTTGCCATTGCTTAACGCTCAGGAACTGATCGAACTGTGCAAGGATAAATGGGGCTTCTACCAGCAGTTGAAGGCGGCCGGCGTAGCGTGCGCCATTGAAAGCTCTCTGGAGCCGGACTTCAATACGCTGGCGCGAAGGTTTGGTCTACCGTTCTTGCTGAAGCCGCGTCGAGGTTTTGGATCGAAGGGAATCGTACGGGTCACGTCGGAAGAGATTTTCCTTAGGTACCGCGAGGACGTCGGAACTATCCTGATGGCACAGCCAATCGTGGGCAATGATGAAGAAGAGTTCACCACCTCTGCGTTTTGTGACGGGCTTGGCGGCTATTTTGCCGGCATGACGCTGCGGCGCAAGCTGTCGCCCGACGGCTTTACTGACAAGGCCGAAGTGGCGGACACGGCGGAATTCTCGCCGGCGATCGCCGAGTTGTGTCAGCTTTTTCGCCCGTTGGGGCCGACCAATTTCCAGTTTCGACGTTGCCCAGGCGGTCCGAAGTTGCTAGAGATTAACCCGAGAATTTCTTCCTCTACATCCATCCGAACCGCATTCGGCTATAACGAAAGCGCGATGGCCCTGGATTACTTTCTGGATCAACGAAAGCCGACGCAACCCGCGATCAGGCGCGGTCGGGCAGTCCGCTACACTGACGAGCAGATTTTCTATGAAGACGGCGTTTATCTCTGACATTCACGGTAACTACGAAGCGCTCAAATCGGTGCTGGCGGATATCGACCGGCTCGACGTAGATCGCATTTACTGCGCCGGCGACGTCGTCGGCTACTACTCGCAAATTAACGAGTGCTGTCGGACTCTGCGCGAGCGTGAGATTCCCTGCGTAATGGGCAACCACGACTGGTACATGGCGGGCGGCGGCTTCTGCCCACGCTCGCGCAGCGTCAACGACTGCCTCGCTTATCAACGCACCATCATCGAGGATGACCATCTCGAATGGCTGCGCAGTTTTCCAGTTCAAATGCGTATCGACGAGATACGACTGGTGCATGGTGGCTGGGGGGACCCCATTGACGAGTATCTGAAGCCAACCGCCGAGTATTTCGACCGTGTGCAAGGCAGCGTATTCGTCTCCGGACATACCCACATTCAAACCGTTCAGCGGTTCGGCGAGAAAATTTACTGCAATCCCGGTTCGGTAGGTCAGCCCAGGGACGGCGATCCACGAGCTGCATTCGCCGTCTACGAGACAGGGGATTTCACCCTGCATCGCGTTGAATATGACATGCAGAAGGTCTTTGACTTGATGGACGCAGCCGGTTTCAACGACTACTACTATGGCAGCCTGAAGACAGGCGCGCGTAACCTGCGACGGTTGGCCGACGACTAGGACAAGACTCTTATGTTTAGATGGAAGAAGCTTGGCAAAGTATTCGATCCCAAGGATTTGAAGACTGCAAGCTGGATGCATGAATTCGCACAATCACCGTCTGTACTTATCGAAGATAGTTTCGTGCGAGTGTTTTTCTGCTCGCGTCCGGCCCCGGCGCCGGACGGACAATACCTCAGCTATATCTCCTTCATAGATGTCGATCGCGACAACTTGCTCAACATCCGGCGGGTGTGCGAGAACCCAGTGTTGGACTTGGGAAAATACGGCACTTTTGATGAGTTTGGCACGTATCCAGCGTCCGTGATCCGCGACGGTGCCGAAGTTCGCGCGTATTACGCCGGGTGGACTCGCTGCGAATCGGTGCCATTCAACGCTGCTATCGGCGTGGCAATCAGCCATGACGGTGGCGAGACCTTTAACCGGCTGGGAGATGGACCGGTGCTGTCCTACAGTCCGGACGAGCCCTTCCTGCTTGGCAGCCCGCGCATCCGCAAGTTCGAAGGACATTGGCAGCTCTGGTATGTGGCCGGCAAGGAATGGCGAATGACCGACGGCAAGCCGGAGCCGGTATATAAAATTCGCATGGCTACTTCAGACAACGGAATCGACTGGGTCAGACACGGCCGCGACCTGATTGCGGACAAACTGGGCGAGCACGAGTGCCAGGCCTGCCCGGATGTGTCCTACCGTAATGGTCGATACCACATGTTCTTTTCTTACCGTGACATCCGCAACTACAAGAGTAGTGAGGGCGGCTACCGCATCGGCTACGCTTCATCGACGGACATGACCAATTGGCAACGCAATGACGATCTGCTGAATATCGGACTGTCTGAAACAGGATGGGATTCGGAAATGGTCAACTATCCGCATATCTTTGAACTGGATAATTCGACGTACATGCTTTACCAAGGCAACGGCATGGGGCGCGCCGGGTTCGGGCTGGCGTTGCTGCAATCTTCGGAAGAGTGGGGGCAGGCATGAAGTGGAGGAAGCTAGGCAAGATATTCAACCCAACCGAGCACGAGCTTCCCAACCGTTGTGTGGAGTTCGCCCAGTCACCGCAGACGCTAGTTCTGGCCGACCGGGTGCGGGTCTACTTTTCAACCCGAGAACGGGACAACGTGGGCAAATATCTCAGTCATGTGGCGTATGCCGATTATTCGCATGACATGAGCAGACTTCTGGGCGTGTCGTCCCAGCCGGTGATCGCGCTAGGCGGACTGGGCTGTTTCGACGAGCACGGCATTTTTCCGTTCAATGTGCTGCGAGATGGCAAGCAGATTGTGGCGTATACGACGGGCTGGAATCGCAAGGTTTCGGTTTCGGTGGATGCGTCTATCGGCCTCGCGGTAAGTCACGACGAAGGAGAAACTTTCACACGGCACGGTAGCGGGCCACTGCTGACTGCCTCGCTGAAAGAGCCATTTCTGGTCGGCGATGCATTCGTCGCCAGATACGGCGACGACTATCACATGTGGTACATCTTCGGCACGAAGTGGGAAAAGTTCACCGCGTCCGAGCCGCCAGATCGCGTGTACAAGATCGCCCATGCCACATCGCAGGACGGGGTCAACTGGCGACGCGACGGGCGGCAGATCGTCAGCGACCGGTTGAATGCCGACGAGTGCCAAGCCTTGCCGACAGTAATCTGTCTGAATGGCGTTTATCACATGTATTTTTGCTACCGGCAGGCTTACGGTTTTCGGCAAGACAGCAACCGCGCCTATCGCATCGGCTATGCCTGGTCCACCGACCTGGAAAATTGGGTGCGCGACGACAGCCTGGCGGGCATCGATGTCTCCGCCGAAGGGTGGGACTCGCAAATGCAGTGTTACCCGCATGTGTTCGACTGCGACGATAAGGTTTACATGCTGTACAACGGCAATGAGTTCGGCCGCCATGGGTTTGGTTTGGCCGTACTGGAATCTTAAGCAAGAAGGGAATTGATCATGTCAGAACCAAGAGACTATAACCAGGAGTTGAAAGACGGGGACAACGTCGCAAAGGAGAAGTATGCCTATAGCTTCGACTTTGACGTGATGCACCCATACATGATCCGCTCATTTGAGCCGTTCTTCCGTCAGGGGAACCTTCTGGAACTTGGAAGTTATCAAGGCCAGTTTACCCAGCGTTTTCTCGACCACTTTCACGACATCACTTGTGTGGATGCCTCCGATGAGGCAATACGCGACGCGCAGCAAAAACTGGGCAAACGCGTTCAGTTCGTCAATGCGACGTTTGAGGAAGCGGTCCTGCCTCGCCGCTACGACAACATCGTGCTAACCCACGTGCTGGAACATCTGGATGATCCGGTACGGGTGTTAAAGCGTATCAATGATGACTGGTTGGCCGAGAACGGCCGGTTTTTTCTGGTGTGCCCAAATGCCAACGCGCCATCAAGGCAGATTGCGGTAAAGATGGGATTGATTTCGCACAATTCCGCCGTAACACCCGCTGAGGCAGAGCATGGTCATAGACGCACCTACACACTGGACGCCCTTGAACGCGACGCCGCTGCCGCTGGGCTGAAGGTGGTTCACCGGTCGGGGATCTTCTTTAAAGCACTAGCGAACTTCCAGTGGGATCGACTGCTGCAAACAGACATCATCTCCAAAGAGTATCTTGAGGGATGTTACAAGGTTGGACAGCAATATCCGGATCTGTGCTCGAGCATCTTCCTTATGTGCGAACGCGGGGGAAAGAAATGAGGAAAGTTTGAATCTTGAAACGTAACAATGCGCCCCTCTCATTTTGGAGGCGCACATGCGGTTTGAGGCTATTTCAATCGTAACGATGGGGCAATGCCAATGACGCGGGACGTGCGGCGCAGCGCTGCACGTCTCGCGACTGACAGCGTCAGGCGGGACCTGGACAAGCTGAGCCCTGATACGTCATGGTGATCGTGTAGTGTCGGTCCCACTGAAGGGGCGGCATACCGGGAACGCTCCACTCTACATACTCGCCATTCATGGTGGTCGATTGCATAAACTGGACGGTGCCGAATGTCGCAATCTGGCCCGAAACGCCTGCCGAGAGGCTGCCATAAATCTGAACTCCACTGCCGTTTTGGAACCAGTTACCGTTCCAGGGCCCTTGGGTCGTTGAATACCAGGTATTGTCGGCGTTCAGGCAAATCATCTGCGTGCTGAAATGACCGCCAGCTGGCTGATAGTAGGAGTCCATCTGCCAATAACCAACGACTGCAGGATCAGCATAAGCGCTTGCTGAGCAACTCAAAAATACGGCCGCAATGCTAGCCAGTTTTTTCACGAGGAAGTTCACGATTGACAGTCCTCGAGCTAAGTTTGTTTTTGAACTTGTTTGTCGACGATGCGAGGGCAGCAGAGGCCCGACGAGCATCCGTATCATGCTGATGCGGTTGACATCCCCGAGATGCGATGAGAAGGAGGCAAAATTACCCCTTATTATCCAGATCGAGCCTGTTGGACGACGTTAGTGCGTGGAGAACGAACTCTAGGGGCGATTCAACTGGGGCTTCGGGAAGTAAATCCCGATTGACTCGTGAACATCCGACTCAATATCAGGCCGGAAGTCGCAAGCTATCTCGCCGCCAGCTATGTCGGGGAAGCAGAGAAACCGCTAAAAGCCATACGGCTATTGGTGCGCCCGGCTGGGATCGAACCAGCAACCCCTGCCTTCGGAGGGCAGTACTCTATCCATTGAGCTACGGGCGCATTTCACAAAAAGCGCCGCAAAATCAACGAAGGCAGCGCCAAAGCAAGACCGAGAGGATACCCGGTTTCGGGTGACCCGTCCACCGCGCCGGCCGCTGAAGCCCGTCCAGCGGCCTTCGACGCGCGTCATCCGGAAACAACCGCACATCAGACGATTCGCGTAAACGCCTACTGAAGAGCGTCCTGCCGGCTCGCCGCCGCCGAAACTCTGCGTCTATAATCGTCCTCGTAATAAAAGAACAGGTCGTAGCCGTCACGCTGTACCGCTCACAATATCCCCGGAGACGAGACAAGCATGAGCGAAGCACCCCACGGAAATCCGATCAAAACCCCCGCACAGCTGTTCGCTGCGATCATCGCCGGATTTGCAGTCCCGATTGTCATCATCGTTCTGCTGGCCTACTACGTCGACAACGGCACGCGCATCGGCGCCGGCACCGATGGACTCACCGACGCCGCCGTCGACCAGCGGATCACCCCGCTAGCCCAGGTCGACATCCGCGACGCCAATGCGCCGCGCGTCTATAAAACCGGCGAGGAAGTCTACAAAGCCGTCTGTTCCGCGTGTCACGCCGCCGGCACCGCGGGCGCGCCGAAATTCACCAATACCGGCGACTGGGCGCCGCGCATCGCGCAGGGCTTCGACACGTTGTGGCACACGGCGCTGACCGGCAAGGGCGCGATGCCCGCGCGCGGCGGCACGAGCCCGGACGACTACAGCGATTACGAAATCGGCCGCGCCGTCGCCTACATGGCGAACAACGCGGGCGCCAATTTCACCGATCCGCCGGTGCCGGTTGCCGGCGCGGCCGCAGGCGCATCGGGCGCCGCCGCAGCTTCGGGCGCAGCCGCGGCAGGTGCGTCAGATGCCGGTGCAGCGCAGGCCGCTGCGGCCATGGCCGCCATGGCGAGCGTCCCGCAGGCGGCGCCCGCTTCCGGCGCCGCGCAAAGCGCGGACGCCTCCCAGGCCGGCAAGGCGCTTTACACGCAGGTATGTCAGGCGTGCCACGCGGCTGGCGTGCTCAACGCGCCGAAGTACGGCGACAAGGACGCCTGGGCGCCGCGTCTGAAGGAGCCGATGGATACGGTCTACAACTACGCGCTGCACGGCAAGGGCGCAATGCCGCCGAAGGGTGGCTCGAACGCATCCGACGCCGACGTGAAAGCCGCCGTTGATTACATGGTCAGCGCGGTGAAGTAAACCGGTCCGAAACCGAAGCCGGCAGGCAGGCAGGCAGGCAGGCAGGCAGGCAAAGCAAAAATCCCTGCGAACGCATCGCGCGTCGCAGGGATTTTTTTCGTCTGCCTCGCTGGCCGTTAGCCGCCCCGCATCACGTAAAAATCAACGTTCAAGGCTTCTGCAACAGCGCCTTCAGGCTCGCCAGCCGGTCTTTCGGCGACATGGGCGCTTCTTCCGGCGTGGGCGGCGGGCCTTCGTCGAGCGCCATTTCGGGGATGAATCGCGATGGCTCGCACACCACCGTCTCCCGCGCGCGCTTGCGTTTCTTGCACCAGTTCAGATGCAGGCTGCGCTGCGCACGCGTGATCGCAACATACATCAGGCGGCGTTCTTCCTCGATGCGGCCTTCGTCGACGGGGCCGTCATCGGAGCCGCCGCGGTGCGGCATGATGCCTTCCTCGACGCCCACCAGAAACACGTGCGGATACTCGAGCCCTTTCGACGCGTGCACCGTCGAAAGACGCACGGCGTCCGGGTCTTCGTCCTTGCCTTCAAGCATCGACATCAGCGCGACCGTCTGGATCAGGCCCAGCAGATTCTTGCCGGTGTCGGCGAGGCCATCCGCGTTGTCGAAGCCGGTCTGCTCAGTGCCCGCTGCAGGCTCGGGCTTCGTGCCCTTGCGTTTGAGCCACTCCAGAAACTCCAGCACGTTCTGCCACTTCGACTGCGCCTGACGCTCGTCGAACGCGTCGTACAGGTACGCCTCGTAGTGGATCGCGTCCATCAGGTCGTCGAGCACCGTGGTCGCTGCATCGCTGTCGGCGCGGTCGGTCAGGCGCTGCATGAAATCGCAGAAAGTGCGCAGCGGCTCGACCTGACGCGCGGACAGCCGCGCCTCGATGCCGCCCATATACACCGCCTCGAACAGCGACACCTTCGCCTGGCCGGCGAACGAGCCGAGCGCTTCGAGCGTCGTATTGCCGACGCCCCGGCGCGGCGTGGTGATCGCGCGGATGAACGCGGGATCGTCGTCGGCGTTGGCGATGAGGCGCAGGTACGCGCAGATGTCCTTGATCTCAGCCTTGTCGAAAAACGACTGGCCACCCGACAGCACATACGGAATCCGCTCGCGCCGCAGCACCTGCTCGAAGATGCGCGCCTGGAAGTTGCCGCGATACAGGATCGCGTAGTCGCGGAACTGCGCGCGCCGCTCGAACTTGTGCGCCGACAATCGGAACACCACCGATTCGGCCTCGTGCTCTTCGTCGTTACAGCCGGTGACGGTGATCGTGTCGCCCATGCCGTGCTCCGACCACAGCTTCTTTTCGAAGAGCTTCGGATTGTTCGCGATCACGTTGTTCGCGGCGGTCAGGATGCGCACCGTCGACCGGTAATTCTGCTCGAGCTTGATCACGTGCAGCTTCGGAAAATCCTTGCCGAGCTGCGCGAGGTTTTCGAGCGTGGCGCCGCGCCAGCCGTAGATCGCCTGATCGTCGTCGCCCACCGCGGTGAAGGCGGCGCGCGGGCCGGCCAGCTGCTTGAGCAGCTCGTACTGGCAGGCGTTGGTATCCTGATACTCGTCGATCAGCAGATAACGCAGCTTGTTCTGCCAGCGGTCGCGCACCTGCTCGTTCTTCGCGAACAGTTCGGCGGGCAGGCGGATCAGGTCGTCGAAATCGACCGCCTGATACGCGTGCAGCGTCGCGACGTAATTACGGTAGACAATCGCAGCCTGATGCTCGTCTTCGTTCGAAGCGAGCGTCATCGCCTCTTCGGGCATGATCAGGCCGTTTTTCCACAACGAAATGATCGACTGGATCTTGCGGATGAAACCCTTGTCCGTCGAGCCGACCTGTTCCTGGATCATGCCGAAGCAGTCGTCGGAATCCATGATCGAAAACTGCGGCTTCAGCCCGACGTGCTCGGCTTCCTGGCGCAGGATCTGCACGCCCAGCGAGTGGAATGTACACACGGTCAACTGGTTGACGGGCACCTTGCGGCCTTCCTTGCCGGGCGTCGTCAGCGTTTTGCCTTCGAGCAACTTGCCGACGCGCTCGCGCATTTCCGCGGCTGCCTTGTTGGTAAACGTAACGGCGGCGATGTGACGTGGCTCGAAACCCTTGGCTTCGATCAGGTGCGCGATTTTCTGGGTGATCACGCGCGTCTTTCCGCTGCCCGCGCCGGCGAGCACGAGACAGGGACCATCGAGATAGCGCACCGCTTCGTTCTGGGCGGAGTTCAGGCCTGCGGACATCGTTGAGTGGAAGGTAGTGCGGTTGAGGGCGAGTAAGCACTCGCCCGGAAGGCATGCGGCCTGGCGGGGCTCCGGCTGCGTGTAAGCGCTTGCTACGGCACGCTTTTCCGGCCCGGACCGCCAGCACGAGACCCGCGATGTTAACACGGATGAAAGCCCCAATGACGCGGCGCGGGAGAACGCTGCCGCCGGCCACCGTGTCACAATTACAGCGTTGCGCGCCGCCCCCGCCGCGCGCCGCTCTTGCAGGAAGTTCGCATGTCTTCATCGCTGAAAACAGGGTTGATGGGCTACGGTTTTGCCGGCGCCACGTTCCATGCACCCGTAATCCAGAACTGCGGCCGCGCGAGTGTCGCGGCGATCGCCACAGGCCAGCCCGACAAGGCGCTCGCCGACTATCCGGACGCCGCGATCGTCCCGGACCTCGGTGCGCTGCTCGCCCTCCCCGACATCGAATGCGTGGTCATCGCGACGCCGAACGACACGCACTTCGATCTCGCAAAACGCGTGCTCGAAGCGGGCAAACACGTCGTTGTCGACAAGCCGGTCACGCTTTCCGCCGCCGACGCCCGCACGCTCGCCGAACTCGCGCGCCAGAAGAAGCTCGTGTTCGCGCCCTTTCACAACCGTCGCTGGGACGGCGATTTCCTGACGGTGCGCGATCTGGTCGCGAGCGGCGAACTGGGGCGCATCACGCACTATGAATCGCACTTCGACCGCTTCCGGCCCGCCGTCAAGCAACGCTGGCGCGAGGAAGCGGCGCGCGGCGGCGGCCTGCTGTTCGATCTCGGGCCGCATCTGATCGACCAGGCGCTCGTGCTGTTCGGCCTGCCGTCGACGGTCATGGCGACGGTCAGCATCCGTCGCGACGAAGGCACGGCGCCGGACTACGTTCACCTGCAACTCGGCTATCCGGACAAGGAAGTCGTGCTGCACGCCACGGCGCTCGCGGCCATCGCGCCGCCGCGCTTCGCGATTCACGGCACACGCGGCAGCTATGTGAAATGTGGCCTCGACACCCAGGAAGACCAGCTGAAAGCCGGCCTGCATCCGGGCGACGTCGAATTCGGCGGCGGCAACGAGCCCGGCCTGCTGCGCGAGCTGGACGGTGAGCTCGAGGTCGAGCGCCCGCTTCCGACCCGCGACGGCGAATACGCGAACTTCTACCGGTCGCTGGCCGCGGCGATCCACGACGGCGTCGCGTTCCCGGTCTGCCCGGAAGAAGCGGTCGACGTCATGACGATCATCGAGCTGGCAAACGAGAGCGCGCAGGAAGGCCGTCGCCTGCCGTTCCAGCGTATCGGCTGAGCGCGCCGACGGGAGCCGGAACGCGGCGCTGGCGCTGCCTTCCGGCGACGCCAGCCGCAGCCGGCATTTGGGTGCGCAAACCCGGCTGACGCAGCGTCCGCGCGGGCCAGCCGTCTCAATTTGACAAGGCTGGGGGCCTCGCGTACATTCGCCGCACGCGTCGGGAGAGCGTGCTGGCCGCTGAATATCGCAGGCCGCGCCGCCGAAGGGGCACACCCGCAAACTCTCAGGCAAAAGGACCGACTGCGTCGAAGAACCGGCTTGCAGACTCATCGCAATCCCGCGTTTTTCGCACTCTGGAGAGCGGCAGTAGCCGTCGTTGCGCTTTCATCGCGCGACCGGCAGGCTGCCCACCGAAGGGGCGCGCGTTCACCGTGGCAGGCTCACTGATCCGGTAGCGCAATCTCTCAGGTATCGAGGACAGAGGGGTCATGTATCGAAGCACCCGCCGCCATGCGCTGCGGGCGTTGTCGTCACATGGCCTTTCATGATTCGCGAGACGCCCGAGGCCCCATGACTGAACTCAAACACACCCCGCTCCACGCGACGCATCGCGCGCTCAACGCCCGCATGGTCGACTTTGGCGGCTGGGACATGCCCGTCAACTACGGCTCGCAGATCGACGAACATCACGCCGTGCGTACCGACGCCGGCATGTTCGACGTCTCGCACATGTGCGTCGTCGACTTCACGGGCGCCAAAGTCCGCGAATTCTTCGCCTTCGCGCTTGCGAACAACGTCGCCAAACTGCAGACGGCCGGCCGCGCGCTCTATTCCTGCCTGCTGAACCCCGAAGGCGGCGTGATCGACGACCTGATCGTGTACTACTTCAGCGAAGATTACTTCCGCGTCGTCGTGAACGCCGGAACCGCCAACAAAGACCTCGCCTGGTTCAACAAGCTGAACGCAGAACAGGGCTTCGGCCTGAAGATCGAAGCGCGCCGAGATTACGCGATCGTCGCCGTTCAGGGCCCGAACGCGCGCGAAAAGGTCTGGCAGACCGTGCCGGCCGCCCGCGCCGCTACCGAAGCACTGAAGCCTTTCAACGCCGCGCGCGTCGCGGATACGCCGTTTGGCGAACTGACCGTCGCGCGCACCGGCTATACGGGCGAAGACGGCTTCGAGATCATCGTGCCGGCCACGCACGTCGACGCGCTGTGGAAGGCATTGCAGGCACAGGGCGTGCGTCCGTGCGGTCTGGGCGCACGCGACACGCTGCGCCTCGAAGCGGGCATGAACCTGTACGGCCAGGATATGGACGACGCCGTCTCGCCGCTCGACGCAGGCCTCGCGTGGACCGTCGATCTCGTGAATGCGCGCGACTTCGTCGGACGCGCGAAACTGGAGGCGGACGGCGCGCGCTCGGCGTTCGTCGGTCTCATCCTGCAGAAGGAAAACGGCAAGGCGGGCGGCGTGCTGCGCGCGCACCAGAAGGTGGTCACGCCCCACGGCGACGGCGAAATCACGAGCGGCACGTTTTCGCCGACGATGCAGGAGTCGATCGCCTTCGCGCGCGTGCCGAAGGGCGTGCAGCCGGGCGACGTCGTCCATGTGCAGATCCGTGACAAAGCCTTACCCGCAAGCGTGGTAAAACTGCCGTTCGTGCGCAACGGCAAGGTGCTCGCTGCCTGAGCCGCGCGCGCGTCCATCCTTCAAGCCCAATACAGCCAACATACGCAACAGGAGCATCCGATGAGCATCCCGGCCGATCTGAAATACACCGAATCGCACGAATGGGTCCGCACCGAAGCCGACGGCACGCTGACGGTCGGCATCACCGACCACGCGCAGGAAGCGCTCGGCGACATCGTTTTTCTCGAACTGCCGGAAGCCGGCCGCACGGTGACGGCCGGTGACGCCGTCGCGGTGATCGAATCCGTGAAAGCGGCTTCGGACATCTACGCGCCGGTTTCGGGCGAGATCGTCGAATCGAACACGGCACTTGCCGACACACCCGATTCGGTCAACGGCGCGCCGTACGACAGCTGGCTCTTCAAGGTCAAACCGGCCGCCGGCGCCGCCACCGACCGCCTGATCGACGCCGACGCGTATTCGAAGTCCATCGGCGAGTAATTTCTCAACACGTCAGGTGCGGCACCGGCACGCATTGCCGGATCGCCGCACCGCCAGGAACACCTCATGAAGCTCGAACACCCGGATCGTCTGATGAACCGCACTCCTCTCTCGCTCGTCGCGCTCGAAGTGCATGATGCCTTCGCCGAACGGCACATCGGCCCGGATTCCGCCGATCAGCAGGCAATGCTCGAAGCCCTCGGCTTCGCATCGCGCGCCGCGCTGATGGACGCCGTGATTCCAAAGACGATCCGTCGCAGCGAAACGCTGCCGCTCGGCCCCTTCGCCCAGCCGAAGAGCGAAGCCGAAGCGCTCGCCGCACTGCGCCAGCTCGCGGACAAGAACCAGGTGTTCCGCTCGTACATTGGTCAGGGTTATTACAACGCCCACACGCCGGCCGTGATCCTGCGCAACGTGCTGGAAAACCCCGCGTGGTACACGGCTTACACGCCGTATCAGCCGGAAATTTCGCAGGGCCGTCTCGAAGCGCTGCTGAACTTTCAGCAGATGGTGATCGACCTGACCGGGCTGTCGATTTCGAACGCGTCGCTGCTCGACGAAGCCACCGCCGCCGCCGAAGCCATGACGCTGCTGCAACGCATCGGCAAACCGAAGTCGAACGTGTTCTACATCGCCGACGACGTCCTGCCGCAAACCATCGAAGTCGTGCAGACCCGCGCGAAGCCGGTCGGCATCGAAGTGAAGGTCGGCCCGGCTGCCGACGCCGCCAGCGCCAACGCGTTCGGCGTGCTGCTGCAATACCCCGGCGTGAACGGCGACGTGCGCGATTACCGTGCGCTGGCCGACGCCATCCACGCTGCGGGCGGCCACGTGGTGGTCGCCGCCGACCTGCTCGCGCTGACCGTCCTGACGCCGCCGGGCGAATGGGGCGCGGACGTGGCCGTCGGCAACACGCAGCGCTTTGGCGTGCCGGTCGGCTTCGGTGGCCCGCACGCGGCCTATCTCGCCGTGCGCGACGAATTCAAGCGCCAGATGCCGGGGCGTCTCGTCGGCGTCACCGTCGACGCGCAGGGCAATCCGGCGCTGCGTCTCGCGCTGCAAACCCGCGAGCAGCATATCCGCCGTGAGAAAGCCACGTCGAACGTGTGTACCGCGCAGGCGCTGCTCGCGATCATGGCGAGCATGTACGCCGTCTATCACGGCCCGCACGGCTTGAAGACGATCGCGCTGCGCGTGAACCGCATCGCCGCCCTGCTTGCCGAAGGCGCGAAGCAGCTCGGCTACAAACTCGTCAACGAAACGTTCTTCGACACGCTCACGTTCGAAACCGGCGCGCGCACGCAGGCGCTGCACGACGCGGCGACGGCGAAGGGCATCAACCTGCGTCGTGTGAGCGAAACGCGCGTCGGCATTTCCGTCGACGAAACCACGAAGCGCAGCGATCTCGCCGATCTGCTGGCCGCGTTCGCGCAGGCGGCGTTCGTGAACGACGTGCCGCAGGTCGACGCGCTAGACGCAGCGCTCGGCGCCGCAGATTCGTTCCCGGCTTCGCTGGAACGTACGAGCGCGTATCTCACGCATCACGTGTTCAACCGTCACCATTCGGAGACGGAAATGCTGCGCTATCTGCGCAGCCTGTCGGACAAGGACCTGGCGCTCGACCGCTCGATGATCCCGCTTGGCTCGTGCACGATGAAGCTGAACGCGACGTCCGAAATGCTGCCGGTCACGTGGCCGGAATTCGGCCAGATCCATCCGTTCGCACCGGCCGAGCAAACCGTCGGCTACCGCGAAATGATCGACCAGCTCGAACAGATGCTGGTTGCGGCGACCGGCTACGCGGCCGTTTCGCTGCAACCGAACGCCGGCTCGCAGGGCGAATATGCGGGCCTGCTGATCATCCACGCGTACCACGCGTCGCGCGGCGAAGGCCATCGCAACGTCTGCCTGATTCCCGCTTCGGCGCACGGCACGAACCCGGCTTCGGCGCAGATGGCCGGCATGCAGGTCGTCGTCGTCGCGTGCGACGCGCAAGGCAACGTCGATATCGACGATCTGAAGAAGAAGGCCGCGCAGCACGCCGACAAGCTCGCCGCGATCATGATCACGTATCCGTCGACGCACGGCGTATTCGAAGCCAATGTGCGCGAAATCTGCGAAATTGTGCACGCGCACGGCGGTCAGGTGTACGTGGACGGTGCGAACATGAACGCAATGGTCGGCCTCACGGCGCCGGGCCAGTTCGGCGGCGACGTCTCGCACCTGAACCTGCACAAGACGTTCTGCATTCCGCACGGCGGCGGCGGACCGGGCGTCGGCCCGGTCGCGGTCGGCGCGCATCTGGCGAAATTCCTGCCGAACCAGGCGTCGTCGGGCTACGAGCGTGATGCGAGCGGCATCGGCGCCGTGTCGGCCGCGCCGTATGGCTCGGCGTCGATCCTGCCGATTTCGTGGATGTACATCGCGATGATGGGCGCGAAGAACCTGACCGCAGCCACCGAAGTCGCGATCCTGAACGCGAACTATGTTGCGAACCGGCTTGCGCCGCATTACCCGGTGCTCTATTCGGGCCCGGGCGGACTCGTCGCGCACGAATGCATTCTGGATCTGCGGCCGATCAAGGATTCAAGCGGCATCAGTGTGGACGACGTCGCCAAGCGCCTGATGGACTACGGTTTCCACGCGCCGACGATGAGCTTCCCGGTGCCGGGCACGCTGATGGTCGAGCCGACCGAATCGGAATCGAAGGAAGAACTCGACCGCTTCATCGAGGCGATGATCGCGATCCGCGAGGAAATCCGCGCCGTCGAAGAAGGCCGCGCCGACCGCGAAGACAATCCGCTGAGGCATGCGCCGCATACTGCGAGGGTCGTCGTCGCCGATGACTGGAAGCACGCGTATGCACGTGAGACAGCCGCGTACCCGCTGAAGTCGCTGATCGCGCAGAAATACTGGCCGCCGGTCGGCCGCGCGGACAACGTCTATGGCGACCGCAACCTGTTCTGCTCGTGCGTGCCGATGGCGGATTACGAGTAACGCTTGCCGCGTCAGGTGGGACCGCGCGCCGCCGTTTCACGGCGCGCGGTTCTGTCGTTCGCGCCCGGGAACGGCTAACATCACACACCGAATCAGCCTGACCAAAGGAGTTTCGCATGGCGCGAAAGGTGCGATTGATGCAACGCCGGCCAAAAGCAACGCAAGCACTTTCATTGCAGTCCGCCAGCGCATTGCTGGCCACGCTGCTCCTCACCTTCGGCGCACTCGCCCTACCCGCGCAGCAGGCCCAGGCGGCGATGAACTTCTGCGCCGCCCCCGCGCTGCAAACCAGCGAGCGCACCAACGCCGATCCCGGCGTCAAGGCACTCGTCAGCAATGTGCTGGCGCATCTGAACGACCCGCCGCACGCACTCGCGAAGCTGCATACCGAAGGCACGCTGCCGCACGAAGGCATCTACGACCAGAGCGTCGAAGCCGAAAAGGATCTCGACCTGTTGCGCGACGCCGCGCTCGCCTGGCGCGCCACCAGCGATGAACGGTATCTGAAGCTCGTCGACCGCCTGCTGTACGCCTGGGTGACAACCTACCAGCCGAGCTTCAATCCGATCGACGAAACCCGCTTCGACAGCCTGATCCTCGCCTACGACCTGACCGCCAGCGCGCTGCCCGTGAAAACGCGCAACGCGGCGATGGCGTTCCTCACGAAGCTCGCGAACGGCTACATCGGACAGATCGACGCCCAGCCGCGTCCGCTCAATGGCTCATTCAGGAACAACTGGCAGAGCCATCGCGTCAAACTTGTTTCGATGGCGGCCTTCACGCTCGACAATCGCAAGATGATCAACGCGGCGCAGCGTCTCTTCGTCGAACACATTGGCGACAACATCGCGCCGGACGGCTCGACCGTCGATTTCGCGGAGCGCGATGCGCTGCACTACGTCACGTACGACCTGCAACCGCTCGTCACCGCCGCGCTCGCCGCGCGCCGCCATAACCGCAACTGGTTGCCGGAAAAGGCGGCGAACGGCGCATCGCTCGCAACGGCGCTCGACTGGCTCACCCCATACGCGACCGGCGCGAAGACGCACGAAGAGTTTGTGCATTCGGACGTACCGTTCGATGCGAAGCGTCGCGAGGCCGGTCTGCCCGGCTATTCGGGTCAGTGGGATCCGAAGAATGCGACCGAACTGTTCCACCTGGCCGCGCGACTCGATGGCCGGTACACGCCGGTCGCGCTGCAACTGGCACCGACGCCGCCCGCGTGGCTCGCCGTGTGCCTGCCGCTCGCGGCGCGCTAAACGTTTTTTCAATTGCAGGGAGCAGTAATGGCAGTCAGTGTGTTCGACCTTTTCAAGATCGGTATCGGTCCTTCCAGTTCACATACGGTCGGTCCGATGCGCGCGGCGCTGATGTTCGCCCAGGGTCTCGAGCGCGACGGGCTGCTTGATGCCACGGCCTCCGTGAAAGTCGATCTGTACGGCTCGCTCGGCGCCACCGGCAAAGGTCACGGCACCGATCGCGGCGTGATGCTCGGCCTGCTCGGCGACGCCCCCGACACGGTCAATCCCGACACCATCGCGGAACGTCTCGAAGCCGTGCGCAAAACGCGCACGCTGGAACTGCTCGGCAAGCACGCGATTCCGTTCGTTCTGAAAGAGCACATCTCGTTCTACCGTCAGGCGCTCGCCGAACATCCGAACGGCATGAAACTCCATGCGTTCGATGCGGAAGGCACGACGCTGCGCGAATCGACGTATCTGTCGGTCGGTGGCGGCTTTGTCGTGACGGCCGGCGCGCCCAATACGAAAGTGCTGAGCGCGGTCGAACAGTTGCCGCATCCGTTTCGCACCGGCGACGAGCTTCTCGCAATGTGCGCCGCGACGGGCAAGTCGATCGCGCAACTGATGTGGGAAAACGAGCGCGTGTGGCATACCGAAGAAGAAACGCGCACTGGTCTGCTGAAGATCTGGGCGGTGATGCAGTCGTGTGTCGCGCGCGGTTGCGGTATCGGCAACCCCGATGCGGACGGCACATTGCCCGGTCCGTTCCAGGTGAAACGCCGCGCGCCGCAGCTGTATCGGGCGCTGTCGGGCAATCCGGAACTGGCGCTGCGCGATCCGCTTTCGATGATCGACTGGATCAACCTGTACGCGATCGCCGTCAACGAGGAAAACGCCGCGGGCGGGCGCGTCGTCACAGCGCCGACCAACGGTGCTGCGGGCATCATCCCGGCTGTGCTGCATTACTACACGCGCTTCATGTCCGGCTCGAACGAACAGGGCGTGATCGATTTCCTGATGACGGCCGCCGCGATCGGTATTCTGTACAAGCTGAACGCGTCGATTTCCGGCGCCGAAGTGGGTTGCCAGGGCGAAGTGGGCGTCGCATGCTCGATGGCAGCCGGCGCGCTCGCCGCCGTCATGGGCGGCACGCCGCTTCAGGTCGAAAATGCCGCTGAAATCGGCATGGAACACAATCTTGGCCTCACGTGCGACCCGGTCGGCGGCATGGTGCAGATTCCGTGCATCGAACGGAATGCGATGGCCTCGGTGAAAGCGGTCAACGCTGCACGCATGGCGCTGCGCGGCGACGGCAGCCACTATGTGTCGCTCGATTCCGTCATCAAGACGATGCGCGAGACCGGCGCCGATATGAAAACCAAATACAAGGAAACGTCGCGCGGCGGCCTCGCGGTGAATATCGTCGAATGCTGATACACGTCGTTTCAATAAAGGCCGCGCGCGCATCGTGCCGGTGCAGCGCACGGCCGCCAACCGTGACTCGGGCCAGCCACCCCGCCATCTGAAGATGCAGGCGGTCTTTGGCCCGAATGAACTGACTGGAGGATTTCTCGCAATGTCGTTGCCGAACGTTTCTGCTGCTACTGATTCCGCTGGCCCCACCACCACCGGCGCGCGCCTCGTTGTCGATGCGTTGCTGACGCATGGTGTCGAGCGCGTATTCTGCGTGCCGGGCGAGAGTTTTCTCGCGATTCTCGATTCGCTCCACGACGAGACCAGCAGCATCCAGACGATCGTGTGCCGCCACGAGGCGGCGGCCGCCAACATGGCCGAAGCCGTCGGCAAATTGACCGGACGGCCAGGTGTCGCGCTCGTCACACGCGGCCCGGGCGCGACGCACGCGTCGATTGGCGTACACACCGCATTCCAGGACTCAACGCCGATGATCCTGCTGATCGGCCAGTGCGCGCGCGAGCATCTCGACCGCGAGGCTTTCCAGGAGATCGACTATCGTCGCATGTTCGGCCAGATGGCCAAATGGGTCGCACAGATCGACGATGCGCGCCGCATTCCCGAATACCTGAGTCACGCGTTTCATATCGCAACATCGGGGCGTCCCGGGCCCGTCGTGCTGTCGCTGCCGGAAGACGTGCTGAGCGACGCGTGCCCCGTGGTGCCGGGCGCGCCGAAATATCACCGCGTGGCGGCGTCGCCATCGAAGGCGCAGATCGAGCAGCTGCGCGTGCTGCTGGAAGGCGCAGAGCGGCCGATGGTGATCGCGGGCGGCAGCGGCTGGACGCCGCAGGCGTGCACCGACTTCCGCCGCTTCATCGAAGCCTGGCAGTTGCCGGTGGGCCTCGCGTTCCGCTATCAGGACACGCTCGACAACGAGCATCCCAACTACGCCGGCGACGTCGGCCTCGGCGTCAATCCGGCGCTGGCCGCGCGCATTCGCGACGCCGACCTGCTGCTTGCAATCGGCCCACGCCTCGGCGAAGCGACGACAAACGGCTACACGTTGCTCGATATTCCGAAGACGAAGCAGACACTCGTCCACATCCATCAAGGCGCGGAAGAACTCGGCCGTGTGTATGCTGCCGATCTGCCGATCGTCTCGGGCATGCCGGAACTCGCTGCGTTGCTCGCGGAACTGACGCCGTCATCCACGCTCCGCTGGGCGGGTTCAGCCGAAGCGGCGCACGCGGCCTATCTCGACTGGCGCAAGCCGCGCACGATTCCCGGTGACGTGCAGATGGGCGAGGTCATGCAGCAACTGCGCGCGCATCTGCCCGAAGACGCGATTCTCACGAACGGCGCCGGCAACTACGCCACGTGGCTGCATCGTCATTTCTCATACCGGCATTTCCGCTCGCAACTCGCGCCGACAAGTGGCGCGATGGGCTACGGCGTGCCGGCGGCGATCGCGGCGAAGTCGATGTATCGGGATCGCGCGGTCATCGCGCTCGCGGGGGACGGCTGCTTCATGATGGCTGCGCCGGAACTCGCGACGGCGATGCAGTACGACCTTCACGTGATTTTCATCGTCGTGAATAACAGCCAGTACGGCACGATCCGGATGCATCAGGAGAAGAACTATCCGGAGCGCGTGCACGGCACCGGTCTGACGAATCCGGATTTCGTCGCGTTCGCGCGCTCGTTTGGCGCGCACGGTGAGCTCGTTGAGCGGACGGAAGATTTCCTGCCGGCGCTCGAACGGGCGCAGGCGGCGAAGCGCGCCGCGCTGATCGAAATCCGCCTGCCGCAGGAAGCGAGCACGCCCGGCGCGACGCTGGAGCAGATTCGCGAGCAGGGAAGGAAACTGCGCGGCGAGGTGTAGCGAGCGCGCGCATACCGGGAGACCCGCGACCGCAAGACGGCAAGCGGTCGGGGTCTGCGGTGACGTCGATCAAGCGGCGTGCGCCTGCCAGAAGCGTGCAGCCGCGCCGATCACCAGCGCAATGGTTGCGACGACGTCGACTAGCACGACGCGCCACAATTGTGCGTTGAGGTGCCCAGTCGAACACGCCAGATACAGGAAGGCCCCCACGCTGACGAAGGCCGCTATAAAGCCGAGCGGCTGCAAGCCGGCGTCGAACGCGGCGTAAAGCAGAAACACGCCAAGCAATCCGAACAGCACCGCGCGGTGGCGCATCAGCACGGTCAGGTTGGGTTCGTCGAGCGCGATACCGTAGAGGCCGCCGAGATTACGCGCACCCAATACGCCAGCAACCGGCAGCAGGTGGATGATGCCGACGATGATCAGCGGTACGGCGATCAGATATTTCATTTCTTCCACTTTCTCCATGGCGGCGCGACGGCGGGGCCCGCCAGCCTGCCCGGCGGCGCCCGCGCGCGACGTCTCCCTATGCCTCTGAACCGGATGCCGAAGACGAACCGTCGACGTCGGCGCCTGATTCCAGCCACGCGGCCAGCATCGGCTGCGCCGCCTTCCGACCAATCGGGTGGAACGCAAGGCATCGGCTGGCCGCAAGCAGCGTCATGATTTCGGTGTCGCGAATATAGGCGAGTCCGCCGGCCAGCTCTGCCGCGAGCATCGCGCATCGTTCGAGCGCCCGTTGAACACCGAAGCGGATCATCAGTACACGGGCAAGCAATGCACCGTCCGGCTGGCAGGTCTGCATCAGGTGGATCGCGCCGTCCAGCGCAGCCTGGGCGCATTCCAGCTCGCCCGCAAGCAGCACACGCTCCGATTCCTCGACGCGACGATCCGCTACGACGCGGTCCGCCATTGCGCTCACCACGCCGAGATAGCTCGCCGAAGCGACGATCTCGAACCAGCACAATCCGATCGCTTCCCCCATCGCGACGATGCTGGCCGTTTCCGCGTCGTCTTCGGATGCGAGCAGCACCTGGTCCGCCGATATGCGCACGTTGTCGAAGCGCAGTTCCTCGCTGTCGGCGGCGGCGAGCAGCGGGACGTTCCAGAAGCGGTGCCGCGTCACGCCCGACGCGTTCGCGGGCAGGATCGCCATGCCGGTACGCTTGATACCGTCCGGTCCCTGCATGGCAACGCCGACCGTGATGATGTCCATACTGTTCGCCATCGTGCACGGCTTCTTGCTGCCCGTGATCCGGAAGCCATCGCCGTCCGGCGCCACGTAGACCGTCGAGTCCAGAATGCCCGCGCCGCGCCGCCCTTCGGCGAAGGCGGACGCCACCAGCAGGTTGTCGTGCGCGACGTCGTGCAGCATCCGCGCGCATAACGGCACGTAGTCGGCCAGCGCACCGCAGAAACTGACCGTGAAGTTATGCATCGTCAGCATCAGCGCCATCGACGGCGCGCGGGCGCCAATGGCGCGCTGCAGGCGGATTCCGTCGTACGGCGAAATCATCGCGCCGCCGAGCGACGCCGGAACCCACAGCCGCAGCAGATGATATTTGCGGATCAGCGCCTTGATTTCCTGCGGATCCTTCGATTCCATGGCCAGCAGGCCGTGCCCTGCAAGTTCGGCTTCAAGACCCGGCGCGTATTGCTCCAGGACACCACGCGATTCCTCTAGGAACATTCTGGTTACCTCCATCAGATAGTGATTTGGCTCGAATGGCGAAGCCACCCGAGGTACAGCGGAAGAACCGTGCGCGCCAGCGCAAGCGGCAGGCCGGGCGCGCGAGGGCTCGTCCATGGAACGGCCGGCATGGCGACCTGGCCGGCCATCGCATGGGCGAGGTCGCGACCGGCCGCAACGGCAAGCGCGACGCCGTGACCATTCCACCCGCCGGCATGCCAGTAGCGACGTTCGGCATCGAGCGCCCGGACGACAGGCCATTCGTTTAGCGTGCAGCCCAACCTGCCGTGCCAGACCGACCCGGCCGTCATCGCACCCAGCGACGGGAAAAAAAGTGGCAACTGGCCCGTCAGATCAGGCGCGCTCCGTTCGTGCAGGTCGAGATCGACCTTTTCGCCAGGCGCGTAGCGATAGCCGCCGCCAATCAGCAGACGCCCGTCAGCGAGCGGTCGCAGAAAATTGAACATGGGGCGCGTGTCGTAGAGACCCTGGCCCTGGTGCCAGCCGATAACCCGCCGCTCGTCGGAAGACAGTGGACGCGTCACTGCGGCAAATGCCGCGACGGGCAAAACGGTCCGGCGAAACGCATCCAGTCCGTCGATGCTGCCGATGCCGCCATCGGTCGCGAACACGATGCGTGTTGCGTTGATCATGCTGTTGCGAACATGCAGCGCACCGGTATCGCGCGCGAATCGCGAAACCCGCGTGTGCTCAAAAATGCGGACGCCCCGTTCGAGCGCGGCACGCTTCAGGCCGATGCAAAGACGACCGGGATTGAGCAGACGCGCCGGAAATGCAATCGCGTTGCGTATTCGCTGCGAGTCCGGCAGCGATGCGCGGAGCGCATCCGCGCCGAGCAACGGCACGTCGAAGCCCAACGCGCGATAAATGGTGGCGCGCTTTTCTAGCGTGAGCGCATCGGCGTCGCGCAACGCGACCTGCCATTGCCCGGCGTCGTGCAGTTCGCAATCGATCTCGCAACGGTTTGCGAGACTCGTCGTCAATGCCATCGCTTCGAGCGAATACGCGTATGCCGCGTGCGCAAAATCCGGCCCGGGCGATTTCACCTGACGCTCGATCGCCGGACCGATCCGCGGCGCGCACTGCCCGGAGTTCAAACCGCTCGCGCCATAACCGATGCGGCCGGCATCGAGCAGCACGACATCAAGCCGCGGCTCGACGGCCTTCAGATGAAGCGCCGTGGAAAGCCCGGTCAGACCGCCGCCTACGATGGCGACGTCGCAGGTCAGGTCCGCGCCAACGGCACATGTGGGCTCGTCCAGTGGAAACGGAAGCCATAGGGTCGAGGGCGTGTCTGTCCGGCGCGCGGGATTCGGCATGAATGAAGCCACTAGATCGCCCTCGTCAGGCGGAGAAACTGCCAGAGGCTGCTCACGGCCGTGCCGTTCTGAAACGCGATGTATTCAGGCTGCACGAGATCGGGCGCCCATTTGAGCTTGTATTGCAGTTGCGCTTCGGCGGGATAGATGAAGCTGCCGTGTCGCGCCAGCTTCCGGAACGTCCACGCCGTCGCGCGGCTGCACGCGTCCGCGATTTCATGCTCATCGGCGAGCGAGGTGAGCGGCGTGAAGCCAAAGTTCAGCATGCCCGCGCCCTCTGCCTTGAAGCGCTCGATGGCGGTGATGTTGATCAGTTCCATCACGCCCGTCGCCGTGTCAGGCCTGCGCCGCGTGAGGTCGTGCATCCAGCCGCTGTGCCGGCCAAAGCTCGCGGTATAGAGAACGTATGCCACCGTCTCGCCATTCTGCATCGCGACGAATAGCCGCTTTACCGAGCGATCGAGCTGGTCGGGCGCGCCTACTTCGCCGATCAGAAAGGCCAGCTCCTTCGCGCCCTTGTCCTTGATCCACTCACGGTCGATGGCGGCAATTGCCTCTCCGATGTGCGACGTCGCAGGCAAGTCGACGCCCAGTTCCAGGACGCTCACGTTACTTCGGCGCGCCCGCGAGATCTTGTTGCGCAGCTTGATGAATGGCGTGCCCGAAATCCTGAAGCGATCGAGGCTCACGCTGTACGATGCGCCGATCTGGTTGACCCGAAAGCCGCGGCTCGCGAACAAAACGGCGTCATCGCGAAACATCTGCACGGCGACCACCTTGCGGCGCTCGCGGCGCGCCCAGCCGAGAAACCGGTCGAGCAGCAGTGCGCGCTGGTCCGGCGCGGCCGTGATACCTGCGGCCATCACCAGATGATGACGACCGGCCGGTCGGTACGCGATCAGGCCGTCAATAGCGGGATCGTGGAACCTCAAGGTATCCTGATTGATTGCAAGCAACGCAGACGGGTGGTCGGCGTGACGTCGCAGCACGCCGACCGCGTCGCCCGATGCATCCGCAATTCTCCCGGCAAGCACGTTCACAGGCGCGTCAAGCTGCATCCGGACCTCCCTCGCGGGTCACGGACGCATTCGCGTAGCTCGTCCTGAAATGCACGAATGCTGGATGAGCGGCCGGCTCGAAGCTCACGCCAAAGGGCTTCAGAAAGTTGCCGAATAGCGCGCGGTCGCCACACAGATGAATCGGTATCGCGAGCAACGCCCATTCTGGCCGGACCAGCCAGGCCCATAACGCCGCGACGAGAAGCGCCGAGACCGCACTGTGCATGCTGTTGTACAGCACGTAGAACACGCGGTGAATGCGTCTGCCGCCCGCGCGCCGATGCGCAAACGCACCCGGAAGATATCCGATCACATCGATATAGGCGAAAAGGAGCACGAATACCCACCAGCGGATCTCTGCCAGATGGGCAACAAACAGTCCAGCGCAGATCGCCAGCGCCGCCAGGTTTTCCAGGCGAAGCAACCGGTATGTCGTGGGCGTTTCAAAAAGGTTCTGCTGGTCCATTGCGCCTCCGTCAGCCGGCCTGCCGCATGAGCTGTTCGAGCTTCGGCTGTGCCGCCACCACGAGGCTTGTCATGACCTCCTGCAATTGTGGATCGAGATAGCGGACGAACGACGGCTGCATGGAGGGTCTTGTCAACATGCGCATGTACCAGGCGCGCACGTTGGGATGCGCTTCAAAGCTCATCAAACCGCCGAGCCCAACATGTTCCGCGCGCATCACATACGGCAACGCAGCAAGATCGGCGAGACTGCAGGACGGGCCCGCGAGCCATGCGTGCGCGTCGCCGAGTTGCGCTTCCATGCGCGCGAAGAATGCGCGATACCGGTCGATGCAACGCTTCAGTTCGGGCGCATCGAGACCATGCTCCAGCACGCTGCGACGCCATGCCCGCACCGATTCGTCCGGTATCGCCTGAAGCAGACCGCTCACCGTCCCCGGCGACTGTTGCATAAGGAGCGGACGCGCGAGCACGGCCCATGTCACCACGCCCGATGCGTGATGCAGTTCCCGGTCAATCCAGTGGTTCCACTGCCGCGCCGCGTAGCGATCTGCGGGCGCAACGGGCATCAGCGGGACTTGCGGAAACGCTTCGTCGAGGTACTCGCAGATGAACCACGATTCGGTCAATACGAGCCCCTCGTGTTCGAGTACCGGCACCTCCGCCCGCGCGTTCAGACGGCGGAAGGTTTCGCTGAGATGTTCACCGCCGAGAAGATCGACGATGCGGTCGTTCCATTCAAGCTGCTTTTCGGCAAGTGCGAGTCGGACTTTTTGCGAGGCGACGGAGAACGGCGAGTGATGAAGAGTGAACATGTCTAGTTTCCTGGGTTACCAGATGAACGGAACCAGTCGCTTCACGCGACCGCAATAAGTGACGTACTGCGCGCCAAACGTCTGCAGCATCAGGCCTTCTTCGTAGCGGATGCGTCGCACGAAAGCCGCGAGAAGCAGCACGCCGGCGAACGCCGCCGCGACAGGCGCATGCATGGCGATCAGCAGGCCGGTGTAAAGGAACCACGCGCCCGTGTAGCTCGGGTGCCGCATCAAGCGATACGGGCCAGTCGAGATCACCTGCTGGCCCGTCTGCACGCGCACGTGCCACGTAAAGAAGCGCCCGAGTTCCGCGACAGCCCACGCACGCAGCAAGGCGCCTGCTATCGCAACCGCGAAAGCGGTGATGGCAAGCTCGTCCCACGCCATGCTCGCCGGATACCGCCACACGAGGCATTCGAGAACGCCACCCAGTGACGTGAGATACACCGTCCAGACGAGCTGCCGCGCGGTGCCTCGATCTTCGGGGGGCGCATCGCGGTCGAGCGGGCTGTAGGCAGGCTGCGTCAGTGAGGCGAGCATCCCGAGGCCGACCATTGCCCAGAGCTTCGACGAAACGAGCGCGTCAGGTTGAAGCACCGCGGCGGGCAGCAGAAAAACCAGCGCCACGGCGACGAGACCTGTCATGAATTTGCGGATCATGTAACGGCCTCCCTCACGCGGTAGCAGGAAGCGACTGCAGTCCGCGAAACACCACCGTGCCGGGCAGCCAGCGCGGGTTGTCGACTTCAGGCCTGAGATCCGGCAGCCGCTCGAAAATCGTCTGTAGCGCTACTTCGGTTTCCACCTGGCCGAGCTGCGCGCCAAGGCAGTAGTGCGGGCCGCCGCCAAACGAAAGCGGATAGCTGTTGCGGCGCGAGATATCGAAGCGGTCGGCATCCGGCCACGCGCTCGAATCCCGATTCGCGGATGCCACGATGCAGAGGATCGTCTCGCCCGCCTTGATCGAAGCGCCCGCGACCTCGATGTCCACGCGTGCCTGGCGCGGTGTCATCTGCACTGCGGAGTCATAGCGCACCATCTCGGTGACAGCGTCCGGCAACAACGTCATGTCGCTTTTCAGCGCGCGCAACTGGTCGGGGTGCTGATACAGCGCAAGCAGGCCATTGCCGATCGTGTTCACGGTCGTCTCCTGACCGCCGACGAACATCATGCGCAGGTTGTCGATCGTCTCGGCGCGAGTGACCTTGCCCTCTGCTTCCGCCGCAATCAGCTGGGAGGTCAGATCGTCACCGGGTTCGCGCCGACGCAATTCAATCAGCCACTGGAAATATTCATGAGACTCGTTGATCGCCTTGTTCTGTTCGAATAGTTCCAGTGGACTCAGCGGCGCAGGTTCGAGCGCACGCGAACCATTTGCGCTGCGCTGGCTGAACTTCGGCCAGTCGTGTTCCGGAATGCCGATCAGATGGCAGATCACTGCGCTTGGCAGGGGAAAAGCCAGATCCAGCATGACATCGAACGATGTCTTGCCAAGCGCGTCATCGATCAGCCGGTTCATCACGCTGCGCATGAACGGACGCAGTGCTTCGACCCGCTTAAGGGAGAAACTTCGCGCGACTGCGCTGCGTACGCGCAAATGGTCGTCGCCATCTTTCATCACCATCATGTTGCGCGCCGACGCATAAACCGGTTGATCGAGGATGCCCGGTCCGAGGCGTTCGGCCATGTTCTCGAAGTAAAAATAGCCGCGGCCGAAGTTCGCATCTTTCAGCATGTACGAGACTTCCCTGTGCGCGCTGGCAACCCACACGCCGTGCGGCGAGCGGTACATGGGTGCGTGCTCGCGCAGCTGTCGATAGACGCGATAGGGATCGCGCACGTGTGCGGGATGTGGAACAAGCGGATCGAACGCGGGAACAAAAGCGGCGACGTCCGACGAAAGCGTGGACATGAAACTCTCCTGTAAAAGGACCATGAAACGAACGGTTCAGGCGGGAAGTGGCGTTTCAGGCTGCGCGGCATGGACAGGCCTCATGTCGGCGAGACGCGGGTTCGTCCACTGCGCGATGACCTGAAGGCGACCTTCGAGAAACTGTTCGCGGCAAGGGCGCCGCGACAGCTTTCCGCTTGTTGTCTTGGGAATGCTGGCATTGGCAATCAGAACGATTGCGTAGGGCTGGATGCCGTGATGCCGGTAAATGGCATCCCGAATGCAGGCGCTGATTTCATCCGCGCGCGCGACGTCGCGCCGGTTGATCTCCTGCACGAATACAACGTGATCCTCGTTGCTCACCGGGACGCAGAACGCGATGCCGCATCCCGGCCGGATGGCCTCGTGACAATGATCGACCGTCCGCTCGATGTCGTGCGGATAGTGGTTGACGCCGCGAATGATGATCAGGTCCTTGAGGCGGCCACTGACGTACAGTTCGCCTTCGTGCATGAAGCCAAGATCACCGGTCCTGAGATAGCGGCCCGCGCCGTCGCGAATCTGGGCGCCGAACGCTGCGGCCGTGGCGGAAGGGTGCTCCCAGTATCCCGCTGCCACCGATGGTCCCGCCACCCAGATCTCGCCGACGCATCCGTCGGCACGCTCAGTTTCGGTATCCGGATCGACGATCCGCACATCCAGATCGGTTGCAGGCTGGCCGCAGCTCACCAGCTCGCGCGTCATTGCTTCGGGCGCGATGTTCGCGAAGGCGACGCCCTGGCCCGCCTTCGCGAACGCCACGCTGTCGACCGACAGCGTGCGCGGCGACTCGTCTCTGCGCTTGCCTGTCACGAAGAGCGTGGTCTCGGCCATGCCATAACACGGATAGAAGGCGCGACGCCGGAATCCCCACGGCGCGAAGCGCTCGACGAAACGGTTCAACGAGTCGGCACGCACGGGCTCCGCACCGCTGTACGCGAGTTCCCAGCTGGACAGATCGAGCGAAAGCGAATCGAGCGTTTCCGCCGCAATCTTGTCGACACACAGTTCGTAAGCAAAATTGGGCGCGCCGCTCAACGTGCAACGCCGCCCGGACAGTTCGGCGAGCCATCGCTCAGGCCGGCGCAGAAAAGCAGCCGGCGCCATGAAGGTGACGGGCACGCCAGCACAGAACGGCGCAAGCAGTGCGCCAATCAGCCCCATGTCGTGATACGGCGGCAGCCAGCTCAGATTGTGATCGTCGGGCCTGAACTGCATGTGAAGCGCGATCAGGTAGACGTTGTTCAACAGATTGCCGTGGGTAAGCCTGACGCCTTTCGGCGTGCCCGTGGAACCCGACGTGTATTGCAGGATGGCGATCTGTTCGCGATGTGCGCGGGGATCGCGCCATGCGGTTTCGAGACCCGTCACGTCGAGATCGGTGTCCGTTGCGAACCAGCGCAGACGCGCGAGCGGACCGGCCTCGTCGCGCAGTTCATCGAGCGTTGCAGTGGTTGTCAACGCAGCCCGCGCGCCGCAATCCTGCGCGACGGCGGCAAGACGGTCGCGCAAACGCGGATTGAGCGGCGGATATGCCGGCACGCCGATCATGCCCGCATACAGGCAGCCAAAAAGCGCACACAGATAGTCGAGCCCCGCCGGATAGAGCAGCAATACGCGCTCACCCGGTTTGCCCCCGGCTTGCAATAGCGCCGCAATCTGCCTCGCACGCTGGTCGAATTGCCGGTAAGTAATCGACATGTCGAAGGGCTGCGAGGCCGAATAGTCGATGTACGTGAAAGGCCGCCCAGCCGGGTTGTCATGCGCGTGGCCGCGCGCGATGTCGACGAGACTCGAACTGGCGTATGGCGCGGCCGGAACCAGAAGCTTCAGCGGTCGGTTCGATGCGGTCATGGAAATCTCCTTGATTCGGAACGGTCGTTGCGCGGCTCAGGCGAGCTGAACGGTACGATGGCTGGCGAGATCGATGAAGCGTTGCCAGTGCGCCTCCGCCAGCGGACGGCCAAAGCTCTGCAGGCCCGCAAGCGTGAACCCGTGCTTGCGCGCGAGTTGCTGTTGCCGCGCGATCTCCTGTACGTCCAGGGTGTTGCCGATACTCACGTTCTCGAAGCGTCCTTCGAGTGCGAGCAGCATCGTTTCGGCCATGCATGCGAACGCAGTGCCGGGCGCAATGCCGTACGGACCGATTCGTGGGGAACCCGGCAACGCGATAACGCCGCCGTCGATGACCAGTACATCCGGACGCGCCTTAACGATCGAAGCCGGAATGGAACGCGGCCTCGATATGTCACACACGATGGTTCCCGGCTGCAGCAGGGTTTCATCGATGACGTCGCCGGGAAAGCTGGTTGCCGCCAACGCGACGTCCGCCTCGCGGAGCGTCCGGATGTCACCCGTGAGCACGAGTGCGCAGTTCGCCTCGAGTTGGACGATCAGATCGTCGACATCGGACACGCGCGCTGTCACATCGGCGCGCCCCGCCGCGTGTCTGATCTGCGCCGCGACGGAGCCCGGGAACGGGGCTTCTTCGCCCGCGAAAAGTGCGCCTTTGACGATCATCCGCGCGACGGCAAGCAGTCTTGCGCGCCCGGTTTCCCGGGCGTGCGCGGGATTGCCGATCAGCAGCACCCGTGCCGCGCGGCGCGACAGCAGAACTGCCATGCAGGAGCCGATCGCACCCGCCGCGCCAATGACCGCGGCCGCGCTTGTGCCCCACGGACGGCCGGTGCGACGCATGACGTCGTCGAGTGCTTCGACGCCTGCGGCGACGGTGTAGGAATTGCCCGACGTCAATGCGATACCCGGCGTCAGGAGTTGCGCGCCGCCACCGCTCACCACGGACGTGTAGGCACCCAGTCCGACGATTCGAGCGCCCCGCTCGCGTGCGAGCCTGATGCCCTTTGCCAGAACGGCGATCGCCTCGTGTTGCGAAAGTTGCCGTAACTGCGCCGCCGTGTGGCTGATCATGATGAAGTCGCCACGCGCTTTTGTGCCCGCCGGCGATTCAATCAGCGCACTGGAACCGATGACGGGATCGATCAGGCCGTCCATGCTCATCGCGAACTCCGCGAGTTCGTGCGCGTTCAGGACGTTCAGGCTGCGGTCGTAATCGGCATAGCTCTGCGCGTCGAGCGGATGAATCAGAAACCCAAAGCGATGTTCGTCTGATGCCGCGCCTGCGGACTGATGTGACGGCGAGTGAGACGCGACGCTCGATATGGCTTCAGCGGCACTGGAAACATTCGGTATTTCCACGTGACCAGGTGCTTCGCGGCGCAGCAGCGCCCGAAAGAACGTGCCGGTATCGCGCGCCGCCAGCACACCCAGCGCGCGCTCCAGCGCGTCGACCGCCCTGTCGCAGTGTTCGCGCGTCGCGGTGAGCGGCGGCTGGACGCGCAGTACATCGCCACGATTGAGCGTCGGTGCAAAGCGGACGCGCTCGACGTTCAGCAGATAACTTGCGACAAACTGGGCCAGTTCGCCCTCCTGCGCGGCAATACCGAGGAAGTTCTCCGGCCAGCGGGCACGGTCAGCGCAAAGACGAATGCCGAGCATGAAACCCTGCCCGCGAATCTCGCTGACCAGATGCGGGAAGCGTGCACGCATCGCCTCCAGCCGCTGCTTGAGCCTGGCGCCTTCGACCTGCACATGCCGCAGCAGTTCGCCATCGTTGCGTGTGAGTCGGTCCAGCGTGGCGAGTGCCACTCGTGACGCCAGCGCATTGCCCGCAAACGTCGACGAGTGCTTCAACGCGAATTTTTCGCTGTACACCGCCTGGGTGCTCAGCACGGCACCGACCGGCACGACGCCGCCGCCCAGCGCTTTCGACAACAGGAGAATGTCGGGACGCACGCCCTCGTATTCGCATGCGAACATCGCGCCGGTGCGTCCAAGTCCGGTCTGCACTTCGTCGACAATCAGCACGACGCCATGGCGTCGGCAGATTGCCTCGACGGCGGACAGATAGCCTTTCGGCGGCACATGGACACCGCCTTCCCCCTGGATCGGCTCGACGATAAACGCGGCATAGACACCCGCGTGGGAAGCGATGCGCGACTCGAGCGCGGTGGCGTCGCCATATTCGATGTGATCGAAACCGGCGAGCGGCAGGCCGAAATGCGACTGATAGTCGGGCTTGCCCGTGGCCGACAACGCGCCGAACGTCTTCCCGTGAAAGGCGTTTTTCGTCGATAGAATGCGCGTTCGACCGGTGGCGTGACGCGCCATCTTGAGCGCGGCTTCGACCGACTCCGCGCCGCTGTTCGTGAACGTTACGTATCGCAGTCCAGGCGGCGCCAGCTCGATCAACCGTTGTGCGAGGCGCCCCGCCGATACCAGCAGCGACGGCTGCGCAAAAACCGGTTCCGCGTCGGCGCGCAATGCATCGACCGCACTCCAGATTTCCTCAGGATGGTGTCCGAATGGAACGGCGCCGTACTGTGCCAGGAAGTCGAGGTATGCCTCGCCATCTTCGTCGTATAGAAAGGCGCCTTTCGCGCGAACGAACGACCTGTCGATGCGAATCTGTTCGAGCTTTCTCGCCAGAAACGGATTGACGAAAGTTTCGAAGACGCTGGCCGTCGCCAGGCCGGCCTTTGAGGGTTGCTGCAATGCCACCAGCGCGGCGCCGAGCCCGGTCGAATCGGTGACGCGATCCAGAAACTCAACCGGGATCGAAACAGCAAGCCAGTGCTCCAGCGCGCCCAACAATTCGGCTCCCGACAACGAGTCAATACCCAGATCGGCCAGGCTGGCTGGCGTACCGTCCCACGCGATGTTGAAATGCGCCTGCGTATAGGCGATCAACCATGCGGTTATTTCCTGCTCTGTCTTAATTGACACTGGACCGTCCGTTTTCGTCTGAATTAGCCCCACCTGGGGCCGCCCACGATTCCCGACTTCTGATATCGCCTCTGACATCTCGTTGTTCCGATGCTGTCCGATCGAACGATGGGCGTCATATATTTAGCTTCACTAAGCAATATGATCGCGGCATTAAACTTCTATGCGATCAAGATTAGCCGTTAGCCATATGACCCGTAAATCAGACGACTGAATCTAAATCAAGGTTTCGATGATTACAAAACGGATTATTCAAAACGGATAGAAATCAGGCCCGTCTGCGTATATCCGCCTATTTAAGAGATTCGCTCTTAAATTTGGCGCAAAAAAACACCCCGGGAGCCAGATTGCTCGCGGGGTGTTTCTGAAACCGCCGGATCGCCGGGAAATACGCGATCCGGTATGCAGCTGATGCGTGGCTATCGGCCGGCTATTACTTGCCGCCCACGCTTTGCAGCGTCGTCCACTTGCCGTCGACAACCTTGTACAACGTGATGCCGCCGTTCTTCAGGTCACCCTTGCTGTCGTAGGCGAGGTCCTTCGCCGTCACAGCCGGCATCGACGTCTGCGCGAGCAACGGCAGGTACTTTGCCGGATCCGTCGAGTTGGCTTTCTTCATTGCGTTGAAGAGTGCCATTGCGCCGTCGTACGCGTACGGCGAGTACGTCTGCACGTCTTCGTTGAAGCGCTTCTTGTACTTCGCGGTGTAGTCCTTGCCGCCCGGCATTTCTTCCAGCGGCAGGCCAGCCAGCGAAGCCACCGTGCCGTTCGCCGAGTCACCCGCGATCTTCAGGAACGTGTCCGTCTTGACCATTTCGCCAGCCATCAGCGGTGCCTTCATGCCAAGCGTCTTCATCTGCTTGACCATCGGGCCAGCTTGCGAATCCGCGCCGCCGTAATAAATCAGGTCCGGGTTCGCGGCCTTCAGCTTCGTCAGAATCGCCTTGAAGTCGACTGCCTTGTCGTTCGTGAATTCGCGCGTGACGATCGTCGCGCCCGATGCCTTCGCGGCCTTCTCGAACTGGTCTGCCAGACCCTGGCCGTATGCAGTGCGGTCGTCGACGATCGCAATCTTCTTCACGCCGAGCGTCTTCACGGCGAACGTGCCAGCCACCGAACCTTGCTGCGTGTCGGAGGTCATCATGCGGAACGTCGTCTTGAAGCCTTGCTGCGTGTACTCAGGCGCCGTCGCCATCGCGATTTCCGGGATACCGGCGTTCGCGTAGATGCGCGATGCCGGGATCGTCGTGCCCGAGTTGAAGTGGCCGAGCATGCCCTTGATGCCGTCGTCGACGAGCTTCTGTGCAACCGTCGTGCCCGTGCGCGGGTCAGCCTGGTCGTCCGCCGAGTCGAGCACGAAGTGCACCGGCTTGCCGCCGATCACCGGCTTTGTCGCGTTCATGTCTTCCACAGCCAGCGTGATGCCGTTCTGGAAGTCCTTGCCGTAGTGCGCCTGAGCGCCCGTCATCGGACCGGCGAAGCCGATCTTCACGTCTTCAGCCGTTTGTGCCTGCGCGGTCCCCGCCAGCGACATGACCGCGACGAGCGTCGCAGCTGTCAGCCCTTTCATCGTGTGTTGCATAGCTTCTCCTTGGTACCAGGTGTGAGTGGAGCAGCATCGGGGTCGCCGTGCCGCTTCCATTTTTTTGAATTGATCGTTGAGGTTCGCTCAGCCAATCGTCATCAAATTCGCATTGCCGCCTGCTGCTGCCGTATTTACGCTGACCGAACGTTCCGTCAACAGACGTTCAAGTGCGTAATCCTCATCGCCGCTTTCCAGCGCGCGTGCCGCCACGCCCTGCACCGATACGATCGGCCCCGGCCGTTTCGCGACTTCCTTCACCAGCGCGAGCAGTTCGTCGCTGTCGCCTTCGAAAAGCACTGCATCGAAAGCGGCCTCTGCGTTCTTCTTCACGCTTGCGTGTTGCTTCAATCCTGCCGGCAACGCAGCTACCAGCTGCTCGCCTGCCGCGCCTTCGAAAAGCGCGCGGTTACCCGTTGCCAGCACAGCCGCGAACTGCGCGCGGGCGCCGCCTTGTGTCGACGGCACGCACAGCACCGTGCCGCGTGCGCCCAGCGTGTACGTGTTGCGCTCGCCGGTCGGCCCCGGCAAAACCGCCGTCGCACCCGCGAGCACGTGCGACAGGTAACCGTCGCAGCGCGCGGCGATCGTCGCCTGCCCCTCGCCGATCAGCCAGTCGCGCAGTGCGGTCAGCGCGGCAGCCGGATTGTCTCCCATTCCACCCGCATTTTGGGATGACTGCGGCGCATCCACCACAAGTGCCGCAGCAAGCGACTTCGGCAGACCAGCCGGGCGCTTGGCCAGCAGACGCTGCAGATATAGCGCGCCGCCCGCCTTCGGCCCTGTGCCCGACAGCCCTTCGCCGCCGAACGGCTGAACCCCCACTACCGCACCGATCACGTTGCGGTTCACGTAAATATTGCCGACGTGTGCGCGGCCGATCACATGCGCGATCGTCTCGTCGATCCGCGTGTGGACGCCAAGCGTGAGCCCGTAGCCCGTCGTGCGGATCTGGTCGAGCAGCTTGTCGAGCGCGTTGCGGCGATAGCGCACCACGTGCAGCACGGGGCCGAACACTTCGCGCTTCAGCTCGTCGATGCTGTCGAGCTCGATCAGCGTCGGCGGCACGAACGTGCCTGCCGCGCAGCCTTCCGGCATCGGCAGCTGCACGACCTTGCGGCCCTTCTCGCGCATCGCGGCGATGTGCGCATCGATGCCGCGCTTCGCTTCGATGTCGATCACCGGGCCGACGTCGATCGACAGACGGTCCGGATTGCCCACCGCGAGTTCGCCCATCGCGCCCGTCAGCATTTCGAGCGTGCGGTCCGCGACGTCATCCTGCAGACAAAGAACGCGCAGCGCCGAACAGCGTTGACCGGCCGAGTCGAAAGACGACTGAAGCACGTCGGCGACGACCTGTTCCGCGAGCGCCGACGAATCGACGATCATCGCGTTCTGGCCGCCCGTTTCGGCGATCAGCGGAATCGGCTTGCCGTCCGCGTCGAGCCGCAACGACAGCGTCTTGTTGATCAGACGTGCGACTTCCGTGGAACCGGTGAACATGACGGCACGCGTACGCGCATCGGACACCAGCGCCGCGCCGACCGTCTCGCCGTCGCCCGGCAGCAGTTGCACCGCGCCCGCCGGCACGCCGGCTTCGCGCAGGATACGCACGGCTTGCGCGGCGATCAGCGGCGTCTGTTCTGCCGGCTTCGCGAGCACCGTGTTGCCGGCAGCAAGTGCCGCAGCAACCTGGCCCATGAAAATCGCGAGCGGGAAATTCCACGGACTGATACACACCACCGGACCGAGCGGGCGGTGCGTGTCGTTCGAAAACTCCGTGCGGATCTGCGTGGAGTAATAGCGCAGGAAGTCGATCGCTTCGCGGATTTCCGCGATGGCGTTTGGCAGCGACTTGCCCGCTTCGCGCACGATGAGACCCATCAGCGTATGCATCTGCGCTTCGAGCAGGTCGGCCGCGCGCGCGAGGCAATCGGCGCGCGCCTCCACTGGCGTCGCCTGCCAGATCGGCGCGGCGGCGACCGCGTGCGTGAGCGCGGCGCTCACATGCTCGGAACTCGCCTCCACCACCGTGCCGACGAGATCGCGTTGATCGGCCGGATTGCGCACGTCGCGTGCGGCGCCATCAGCGATGTCGCTGTCGGCGAGCATCGGCGCGGCGCGCCACGGATGATGCGCGCTTGCCAGCAACGCCGACGACAGCGACGCCAGCCGATGTTCGTTCGACAGATCGAGGCCCATCGAATTGAGACGCTCGGTGCCGAACAGCTGACGCGGCAACGGAATCTTTGCGTGCGGCGCGCCGAGCGGCGTGATCTTCGACGCTTCGTCGACCGGATCGGCCACGAGGTCCTTGATCGCGACGGTTTCGTCGGCGATGCGGTTCACGAACGACGTGTTCGCGCCGTTCTCCAGCAGACGGCGCACGAGATACGCAAGCAGCGTTTCGTGCGTGCCGACCGGCGCGTACACGCGGCACGGACGGTTCAGCTTGTCGCGGCCGGTGACTTCTTCATACAGCGGCTCGCCCATGCCGTGCAGGCACTGGAATTCGTACTGGCCGGGATAGTAGTTGTGGCCGGCGAGGTGATAGATCGCTGCGAGCGTGTGCGCGTTGTGCGTCGCGAACTGCGGATAGACGGCATCCGGCGCACCAAGCAGCTTTTTCGCGCAGGCGAGGTACGAGACGTCCGTATAGATCTTGCGCGTGTAGACCGGATAGCCTTCGAGGCCGTCCACCTGCGCACGCTTGATTTCGGTATCCCAGTACGCGCCCTTCACGAGACGGACCATGATGCGGTGACGGCTGCGGCGCGCCAGATCGACGATGTAGTCGATCACGAACGGGCACCGTTTCTGATACGCCTGCACCACGAAGCCGATGCCGTTCCAGCCGGCCAGCTCCGGATCGAAGCACAGCGCTTCGAGCAGATCGAGCGATATTTCGAGGCGGTCGGCTTCTTCGGCGTCGATGTTCAGGCCGATGTCGTAGCGGCGCGCAAGGATCGCGAGCGCTCGCACGCGCGGCAGCAACTCGTTCATCGTGCGTTCCTGCTGCGAGCGCGAGTAGCGTGCGTGCAGCGCCGACAGCTTGATTGAGATGCCCGGGCCTTCGTAGATGCCGCGGCCACCTGCCGCCTTGCCGATCGCGTGGATCGCCTGCTCGTACGATGCGTAGTAGCGCTGCGCGTCGGCTTCGGTCGTCGCGGCTTCGCCGAGCATGTCGTATGAATAGCGGAAGCCGCGCGCTTCGAACTTGCGGCTATTGGCCAGCGCTTCGGAAATGTTCTCGCCCGTGACGAACTGCTCGCCCATCAGGCGCATCGCCATGTCGACGCCCTTACGGATCAGCGGCTCGCCGCCCTTGCCGATCAGACGCGTCAGCGCCGACGAAAGCCCCGTTTCGCTGTTGGTCGTCACGAGCTTGCCGGTGATCATCAAGCCCCACGTCGCGGCGTTGACGAACAGCGACGGCGCCTGGCCGACGTGCGAGCGCCAGTCGCCCTTGCTGATCTTGTCGCGGATCAGCGCGTCGCGCGTGGCGCGATCGGGAATGCGCAGCAGCGCTTCGGCGAGGCACATCAGCGCGACGCCTTCCTGGCTCGACAGCGAGAATTCGTGGATCAGCCCTTCGACGCCGCCGCCTTTGCTTTTGCTGCGCAGCGTTTCGACGAGCTTGCCGGCCAGCGCCTCTACGTCACCGGCGAGGTTCGCGGGCAGACGCGCCTGACCGAGCAGGAACGGCACGCATTCCGGCTCCGGCCGGCGATACGCGGCCGTGATCGCCGCGCGCAACACCGACTGCGGCTGCACGCTCTGCGCGAATTCGAGGAACGGATGCGAGGCGCTCTCTTCGTCGGAATCGACGGCTGCGCTCTCGGCCAGCTCGGCCACGCCGTTCAGGCCCGACAGCTCGGCGGGCAGCTGGCCATGCTCGATCTTCTCCAGATACGCGAAGATCGCCTGCTTGATCAGCCAGTGCGGCGTGCGTTCGAGACGCGTGGCGGCATCTTTCAGCCGGGAACGGAGGAGGTCGTCAACCTTGACGCCAAGGGTAGTGCTCGCCATGTTTCCTTCGAATGCCGATTTGACCATCGGCGAAAGACTAGAAAGTGGGCGAATCGTACGCCTCCAATTAAAAAGGTGCAACCGCTCTCCGCAAAAGGTTGCACCCTTCTGAATCCCTTATGCCACTGGCGTTTGCGCCTGATCGGGTTGCGCCGGGTGCGCCCGGTTGCGATCGGTATTTTCCCTGGCCCGAATCTTTTCGTCTCACCCTTATCGAATCGCGCGCCGTGCCGATATACAGGCATACGCCGCAAAACAGGCGCCCTGCATACGGAAGGTGGTGGAAATGGAAAAGTGGATGGTTGTGACCGGCATCTGGTCGATGTGCGCGCTGTGCGCGGTGTTCTTCATTCGCGGCGCGTCGTGTTCGGCCGCAAAACGGGTGGAAGCAGCGCGCGTCGATGTGCGTAGCGAAGGATCGGCAAAAAGCGCGTCCTGAGCGACGCGTGAACCAGCGCCGCTCAGGCAGACATGCGGGCGGGCGTCGGGTCGAACTGGCTGCAGGTGTCGTCGGGCGAGACGAGCTGGTCGTGCAGACGACACAGCCGGCTCGCCGCCACGCTCGCGCCGAAACCCGAACTGAAGACGGTGAGGCCCGGAATGCTTTGCTCGAGAGAATGCCGGTCGTCGGCCCGATGCCGGCATCCGGCGCAACACCGCACTGGCTCGCGCAGCGCGGCCGTCTCCGGCGTGCCGCGCGCGAGCGTCGAAGTGCCGCTGGGCTTCACGGTCACTGTCCCAGGCTATTCCAGTACGATGCGAATACGTGCGCGGACAGCACGTAGCCGATGGCGATATTGACCGCGACGCCCGCCGTGAACGCCAGGAACGGCTTCAGGCCGGTCGCCGTGAGCGAGCGCAGACGCGTCGTCAGCCCGATGCTGAAGAAGCAGAAGATAAACGCCCAGGTACGCAGCGCGGTAATCGGCGCGACGAATTCGGGCGTCACGACCTTCCGGTAATCCGCGAGCGAATAGTGACTGGCAATCCACGTCACCAGCGCTGACGCGATCACGAAACCAATCACGAATTTCGGAAAGCGCGCCCAGATTTCACCTGCGTCGGCACGGGATTTCACGCCGCTGTCTTCGGATTCCCAGCGCGTCGTCGCGACGATCGCCAGCAGGAACGCCCAGATGCCGATCCAGATATCGCGGCCGACCACCTTCATCAGCGTGAACGCCTGCAACGACGCCTCCGGTGCGCCGGCGATCACGCCGCCCGCGCTCTTCGCGAAGTCGCCGTAGGCCTGCGCGGCCGCGATGCCGGCAGCGTCGGCGAATTCGGAAGTGCCGATCCACGCGCCTGCAACGCCGGTCGGCAACCCGAGCGAGCGTGACGCGAACGGCAGCACGAAGATCATCACGATCGCCCACAGAATCACGAGCGTGATCGCCACCGAAGCCTGCTCACGCTTCGCGCGCACGGCACCCGCAATCGCAATGGCCGCCGACACGCCGCACACCGCGCCGCCCACGCCGAGCACCGCCGCGAAACGCCGGTCGAGGCCGAACGCCTTGCCGGCGAAGAAAATGACGAAGAACGTGATCAGCGAGACGATCGTCGCCTGGCCGACCGCGACAGGCCCCGCCCAGACGAGCAGCGTGAACGGCAACGTCGCGCCCAGCAGCACGATGCCGACCTTGATGTAAAACTCGACGCGCAAGCCGGCCGAGAACCACTCCGGCAGTTTGAAGACATTCGAGATGACGAGACCGAGCGCGAGAGCAACCAGCGGCGGCTCCAGGTTGTACTTTGCCGCGTTGTTCCACGCACCGAGTTCGAAAATCAGCACCGAGACGACGAACAGGATCAGAAACGACGGCAGGAAGTGCGCGACCTTCTGCCTGAGCACAGCAAGGCCGATGCTGAACAGCACAGCAAACACGACGAAAAGCGCGACGTAGTTCGGCAGATGTTTGACGACGTCCGCGCCGGCGGCCCCGACGCTCGACCATCGGGCGGGTGCAACCGCCAGCCACTTGATACTGCCGCCGGACGCGAACAGCGCCCACGCGATCACGATCACGAAGAGGCCAATCCAGACGGCCCACCAGTCTTCGGTTGAAAAGAGACCGCCGCCGCCACGCGTCGTGCGTCCGGTGCGGTCTGCCGTTGCGGGCTGCGCGCCCGCCGGCAGGCTGTGGTTTGTATCGCTCATCGTCGCAAGGCCCCGGGAAGTTGAGGTGCGTCGGCGCAAGGGTTGGTCGGATCCAGATTGTTGTGAATTTCGCGCCGATCGGGCGAAATATAGTCGAGCAACAACGAGAAACGAAACGACCTTTCGCTCTATCGATATAACCGGAAGGGATTTGCCCGCGCGGCGCCCAGCCAGCCCGCGTCAGATGTCGAGCGGATCGACCTCGAGAGTCCAGCGCAGCACGCCCTTGAGCGTGCGGAGCATCGGCTGCCACGCGTGCAGCGTGGCCTGGAGCGCGCCGCGCGATGCGCTCTCGATCAATAACTGCGCGCGATGCACGTGCATCACCTTGACGATGGTCAGCGGCACGGCATCGTACGCGGTCACGCGTTCGGCCGCGGAAATCGTCGTTAGCTGGGCGGCGGCCTGCTGCAGGAACGCGAGTGCCGCTTCGAGCGTGCGGCCTTCGGCGCGCAGTAACGCCTGGTAGACGAACGGCGGCAGATGCGCATCGCGCCGCTCGCCGAGCTGCGACCTGGCGAAGCCGACGTAATCGTGGCGTGCAAGCGCGTGATAGAGCGCGTGACGCGGATAGCGCGTCTGCACCAGCACTTCGCCCGGCAGACCGGCACGGCCCGCGCGCCCGCTGACCTGCATCAGCTGGGCGAAAAGTCGCTCACTCGCACGAAAGTCGTGGGAAAACAGCGCGGTATCGGCGTTCACGACGCCCACCAGCGAGACGCGCTGGAAGTCGTGTCCCTTCGCGATCATCTGCGTGCCAACGAGGATGTCGACTTCGCCCGCGTGCACGTCGGAGAACAGTGCCTGCGCGCTGCCCTTGCGGCGCGTGCTGTCGGCGTCGATGCGGAGCACGCGCGCGCCGGGCACGACTTCGGCAAGCGTTTCCTCGACGCGTTGCGTGCCGCGCCCAAGCGGCGCGATGTCGACGTTGCCGCAATCCGGACATGAGCGCGGAATGCGCGATTCCCAGCCGCAGTGGTGGCAGCGCATCGCGCGCTCGGGTTTGTGCAGGACGACGTACGCGCTGCAACGCGGGCAACCGGCGACCCAGCCGCACGCATCGCACGAAAGGACGGGCGCGTAACCGCGCCGGTTGAGAAACACGAGGCTTTGCTCACCGCGTTCCAGCCGCGATTTCAGCGCCGCGATCAGCGGACCCGACAGGCCGTCGATCGACGCACGCCCGCGCCGGTGTTCTTCCTCGAGATCGATCAGCTTGACTGCCGGCAGCACCGCGTCGGCCACTGCGCGGCGCGACAGCGTAAGCCGCGTGTAGCGCCCCTGATCCGCCTGCCACCAGCTTTCGAGCGAAGGCGTCGCGGAGCCAAGCACGACCGGAATGCCGAGCTGCTTCGCGCGATAGATCGCGAGATCGCGCGCCGAGTAGCGCAAGCCTTCCTGCTGCTTGTAAGCCGGATCGTGCTCTTCATCGACGACGATAATCGCCAGCTTTGGCAGCGAGGCCAGCACGGCGAGCCGGGTGCCGAGCACGATCCGCGCGCGTCCGGCGTGGGCGGCGAACCAGTGACGCGCCCGCTCGCCCTCCGCCAGCCCGCTATGCAGCGTGACGATCGCGCCGGAATCGAGCGCAGCGAAGCGCGCACGAAACGCCGCTTCGAACTGCGGCGTGAGATTGATTTCAGGAACGAGAACCAGCGCCTGCGCGTGCGGATCGGCGGCGAGCAGGCCGGCCAGCGCACGCAGATAGACCTCGGTCTTGCCGCTGCCCGTTACGCCGTGCAGCAGGAACGGCGCGAAGCCGACCGCGTCGCGAATCGCTTCGACGGCGGCGGTCTGTTCGTCGGTGAGTGTTGGCAGCGTGGCCGGCGGCGCGTCGGCGGGTGGCGTTGCGCGTACGTCGGCGGCTTCGATCACGTCGCGCTCGACCCAGCCTTCCGCCGCCCAGGCGTCGAGCGTCGCGACGGCCTTCGGATGCAGGGCGCGCGCATCGGCGGCGGACAGCGAGCCGGCTTCGGCCAGCACCCCGGCGAGACGGCGCAGCGCGCTGGCGCGGGCCGGCAACGCATCAGGCAACGCTTCGCGACCCGCCTGCATCAAACGATAGCGCTCTTCCGGCGCGAGCAGCCGTGCCCAGCGCGTTGCGTCGCGCAGCGCCTGAGGCAGGCCTGGCAACGCGACTTCGCCGATTCCACGCTGGTAGTAGTCGGCCGCGAACGCCGCCAGCTTGAGCCACGCGGCGGATAGCGGCGGGCATGCCGTGCACACTGCGTTCACTGCGCGCACCTTGCCGGCGGGTACGTCGCTTCGATCGCTCACTTCGCACACGAGGCCAACCGTGTCGCGCTTGCCGAACGGCACGCTCACGAGCATCCCTGGCGCGGGTGCCGGCTCGGTATCACACCGGTAGTCGAAGAGCGTCGGCAGTGGGTGATCGAGCGCAACGCGCACAAAAACGTCGCTCACGCAGCGCTTACCCTGTAAAGCGGGGCAGATCGGGTGACCCGAAGCGCCTGAGCGAAGGCGCGGAAGTTAAAGTAAAACCTCACTTTAAACGCCAAGCTTTGGATTCTACTGAAGAATTGCAATCGGTCCGCCGAGCCTGTGGATAACTTTGTTGAGAACTCTGTTTTCTTGGCACGAAAACGGCGCCCCGCCGTCGTTCTGTGGGCTACCGCACATATCTCAAATAATCGCGGAAACCCTTGCCAGTCAAGGCGCGGATCAAACTCGCACACAACTTGCAAGCCCAAAACAGCGATGCGACGCTCTACTGCGGCGCAGCGAGGCAAATGTGCATAAGTCAAGTCTTGACAATTGCAGGATGGCCGCGCGACGGGCTCCACGACCCAGTACCACCCTTATGCCGAGAGCCCACTTCATCGCACTGCAACAAAATTTTCACGCTGAGAACCTCACGCTGACACACTGCCGGCGCGAATAGCACGGCTGTGCCGGTGTACTTCGTCGACGAGTTCGGCGACGTGCTCTGGCGGCGTGAACTGCGAGATCCCGTGGCCCAGATTGAAGACGTGGCCGGGATGGTTGCCGAAGCTGTCGAGTACGGCGCGCGCCTCGATCCGGATCGCCGAAGGCGACGCGAACAGCACCGAGGGGTCGATATTGCCCTGCAGCGCCACCTTGTCGCCGACACGTTCGCGCGCCTTCGAAAGATTCACGGTCCAGTCGAGCCCGACCGCATCGACGCCTGTCGCGGCGATCTCGTCAAGCCACAGGCCACCGCCCTTCGTGAAGGTGATGACCGGTACTTTCGCGCCTTCATGTTCACGCTTGAGCTGCGAGACGACCTGCTGGATGTAGTGTAGCGAGAAGCGCTGATAGGTCCCGTCGGCGAGCGCACCGCCCCATGTATCGAAGATCATCACGGCCTGTGCACCGGCCTCGATCTGCGCGTTCAGGTAGGCGGCCACCGCTTTCGCGTTCACGTCGAGGATGCGGTGCATCAGGTCAGGACGCGCATACAGCATCGACTTCACGGTGCGGAAGTCGGCCGAACCGCCGCCTTCGACCATGTAGCACGCAAGCGTCCACGGGCTGCCCGAAAAGCCGATCAGCGGCACGCGCTGCCGGCCCTGCGCGTCGACGAGCGAACGGCGGATCTGGCTGACGGCATCCGTCACGTAACGCAATGTGGCGTCGATGTCCGGCACCGCGAGGCGTGCGACGTCTTCTTCCGTGCGCACGGGACGTGCAAACTTCGGACCTTCGCCCGTCTGGAAGTCGAGGCCGAGGCCCATCGCGTCGGGAATCGTCAGGATGTCGGAGAAAAGAATCGCGGCGTCGAGCGGATAGCGGTCGAGCGGCTGCAACGTGACTTCCGTCGCGTAATCCGGATTCTTCGCGAGACCGAGGAAGCTGCCCGCGCGGCTGCGCGTCGCGTTGTATTCCGGCAGGTAGCGACCCGCCTGACGCATCAGCCAGATCGGCGTGTATTCGGTCGGCTGGCGCATGAGCGCGCGCAGGAATGTGTCGTTCAGAAGAGTATTGACCACGTTGCGGGCGACTGGAGGCAAAGGGCCATTTTACCGGACAGCGCCGCCCGCATCGCGCTGGATGCAGCGAATAAACGCGTCTGTCTGTTGCGACCATGCGGAAGCCTTCGGAGACGTCGGGCTTAGGGACTGATGCAGTGGTTGGAACGCCTCCGCAACCTTATCAACATCGGGTTGCCGGGCTATCATCAGCGGCCTTAAACGCATTTATCTTCCAATAACAGACAAACGAAGGAGACTCGATGAACAAGACCGCCCTCGCATGGGCCGGCGCCCTGATCTGCGCCGCTGCACTGACTGTTGTGAGCCCGGTTTCCGCGCAGACGAACAGCGCGGCAAACACGGCCGCTGCGCCGCAAGCGTCGCGTCTCGACGAAATCGTCGCGCGCGGCACACTGCGCGCCTGCACGACCGGCGACTACAAGCCGTATTCGTTCTACAAGCCGGACAGCCAGTTCGAGGGCATCGACATCGACATGGCCGAATCCCTCGCGCACTCGCTCGGCGTGAAGGCGGAGTTCGTGAAAACATCGTGGTCGAACCTGATGAACGACTTCGTCGCAAAATGCGATGTCGCGATCGGCGGTGTATCGACGACGCTCGACCGCCAGAAACGCGCGTTCTTCACCGAGGCGTACATGATCGACGGCAAGACGCCGATTGTGCGCTGCGACGACGTCAACAAGTACCAGACCGTCGCACAGATCGACCAGCCGTCCACGCGCGTGATCGTCAATCCGGGCGGCACCAACGAGCGCTTCGCAAAGCAGTTTTTCCCGCACGCGAACCTGACGGTCTATCCGGACAACGTGACGGTGTTCAAGCAGATCCTCGCCGGCAAGGCCGATGTGATGGTCACCGACGCGTCCGAAACGCTGCTGCAGCAAAAGCTCAATCCAGGCCTGTGCTCCGTGCATCCGGACAAGCCGTTCCAGTACGGTGAAAAGGCATGGATGGTGCCGCGCGGCGACGTCGTGCTCCAGCAGTACGTGGACCAGTGGCTGCATCTCGCGCGCGCGACCGGCGAATATCAGGCCATTCAGGACAAGTGGCTGAAGTAGTTCTTTGAGAGATGTGGTTGCCCGGCCGGGCAACGCGCGCCGGCCGGGTTTGCACCTTGATTCAGCCGCGTCATGGGGAGGAACACCCTTCCCCATGACGATTGAAACGGCGCATGAGAGCGACGCCCAATGCCGGGAAATCCCGGCTCCCAACACGCGATAAAAAGGCGCAGTATGGGTTGACGGATAGCGTCGGCCGGTTGCCAGGAATCCACGAATTCCCACCGGTAAAAATGACGTTTGAAACACGCCGGGTCGGCACATAATCCCGCAAAGCCTTGTCTGACGGGCGTTACAACCTGAAACACTTTGTTACCGCGCTGGCAGAGTTATTCGCCCACAATGCCCTTCAACGGTTTCAACACGGATGTGGCTGCGTGCGTAGTGTGAGCGGATACGATGCACTATGCCGGTCGGCTTTGCCGAAGCCCTGAAAAGGGGCATCCCTGCTGGGGCCGTGGTCGGCGGATGTGCGCCGTCCCAGTCGGTTCCTTCATTGGTCTCCTCGCGCTAACCCCGTAGCGTGTGGTTTTTAGCGGGCTCCAGGCCCGCTTTTTTTTCGTCTGGCCAAACGTTTGCTCCCCGCTTCTTCAGCGGAGTTTCGTGGACGTTTGGGCTATCAAGCTGTTCCAGGAACGCGGTTCCGGCAAGCCATTGCGCGCCTGTGCGCGACGTAATGGCTTGCCGTGTTTCCTGGATCACGCGGTCTTGTCCGCGATGATTTTCAGTTCCTCGATCATCCGCTCGCGCATCACGAACTTCTGCACCTTGCCGGTCACGGTCATCGGAAGTTCGTCGACGAAGCGAATATGCTTCGGCACCTTGTAGTGCGCAATCTGGTTGCGACAGAATTCCTGCACATCTTGCGCCGTGGCCTGCTCGCCCGGGCGCAGCACGATCCACGCGCATACTTCTTCGCCGTACTTCGGGTCGGGCACGCCGAACACCTGCACGCTCTGGATCTTCGGATGACGGAACAGGAATTCCTCGATTTCGCGCGGGTAAATGTTTTCGCCGCCGCGAATCAGCATGTCCTTCAAGCGGCCAACGATATTGCAGTACCCCTCAGCATCAAGCGTCGCGAGGTCGCCGGTGTGCATCCAGCCATCGACGATGCTTTCGCGCGTTTTGGCTTCGTCGCCCCAGTAGCCGAGCATCACCGAGTAACCCTTTGTGCACAGTTCGCCCGTTTCGCCGACCGGCACGACATCGCCGCTCGCGTCGACAAGCTTCACTTCCAGATGCGGCTGGATGCGGCCGACAGTTGTCGTGCGCTTGTCGAGCGGGTCGGTCGTCGAACTCTGAAACGAGACCGGGCTCGTTTCCGTCATGCCGTATGCAATCGTGATTTCACCGAGATGCATTTTCGACACGACTTTCTTCATCGTTTCGATCGGGCACGGCGAGCCCGCCATGATGCCCGTGCGCAGGCGGCTCAGATCGAAGCGTGCGAATTCCGGATGGTCGAGTTCGGCGATGAACATCGTCGGCACGCCGTGAAGCGCCGTGCATTGCTCTTCGGCGACGGCGGTCAGTGTCGCGAGCGGATCGAAAGCCTCGCCGGGAAAAACCATGTTCGCGCCCACCGATACGCACGCGAGCACAGCCAGCACCATGCCGAAGCAGTGATACAACGGCACCGGAATGCACAGGCTGTCGTCTTCGCCCAGGCGCATGGCCATCGCAATATAGCGGGCGTTGTTCACGACATTGCTGTGCGTGAGCGTTGCGCCCTTCGGGTTGCCGGTCGTGCCGCTCGTGAACTGGATGTTGATCGGCTCATGCGCCGACAACGTAGCGCCGATCGCGTCGAGCCTCGCGGCGTCGAGCGAAGCGCGACCCTGCTCGATGACGTCGGAGAACGTCAGCATGCCTGGTGTTTCGGTGTCGCACATGCGGATCACATAACGCAGTTCCGGCAGACGCTCCGCGCGCAGTTCACCGGGCGCGTGCACGGCCAGTTCGGGCGCAAGCTCCTGCAGCATCTCCAGATACATCGACGACTTGAAGCTGTGCGCGGAGATGATCGCCTTGCAACCGACCTTGTTCAGCGCGTATTCGAGTTCGGCCAGCCGGTACGCCGGGTTGATGTTGACAAGCACCGCGCCGATGCGCGCGGTGGCGAACTGCGTCAGCAGCCATTCGACCCGGTTCGGCGACCAGATGCCGACGCGGTCGCCCTTTTCGATTCCGAGTGCAAGCAGGCCGGCGGCAAGGATATCGACTTCGTCGGAAAACTCCTTCCACGTCCAGCGGATGCGCTGCTCCCGGAACACCACGGCGGGACGTTCCGGAAAGCGGCGCGCCGTGTCCTGCAGAAACTGACCGACGGTTGCCTCGCTCAGTACACTCTCCGTCGAGCCGCGAACGTATGAGAGGTTGTCCTTCGGCGCGATGAGCGCGCCCGCGCCTCCAGTCTGGCTTGCCATGATGTCTGCCTCCGCGAGCGAAGCGTCGTCGCCCGATTGAAATGAATTTGAAACCGATTGTGCCACCGGCGTGTGACTGCGCGGCATCAAGTGTTACCCGCAGCTTTTTGTTCCCGCTTTCGTGCTGGGCCCTTCACCGTCGGTAAAGCAAACTGCGATTTTGCTTACCTTTCCGTAAACGTCAAGTGATGAACAAAAAAAAGCAGCCGCGAAGGGCTGCTTTTTTTCTACTTCTGCTGCGTGTTGCCGTGCGATCAGTGTTGACCGCGCAGCTTGCGCAGGCGCTGGATCGCAGCAAGCTGAGCCGTCGCATACGCGAGTTCCGCTTGCGCGGTAGCGTATTCGAGGTTCGAACCCGTGTTCTGCAGCGCTTCTTCAGCACGCTTGCGCGCTTCTTCGGCCTTGGCTTCGTCGAGATCCTTACCGCGGATTGCGGTGTCGGCCAGGACCGTCACTGCGCCCGGCTGGATCTCAAGGATTCCGCCGGCGACGAACACGAATTCTTCCTCGCCGTTTTCCACTTCGATGCGCACCGCACCCGGACGGATCCGCGTGATGAGCGGCGTGTGGCCCGGCAGAATGCCCAGTTCACCCGCTTCGCCCGGCAGCGCGACGAATTTCGCCTGGCCCGAGAAGATCTGCTCTTCCGCGCTGACGACGTCTACTTTGATAGTTGCCATGGTGTCGATTCCTGGTTGAGCGTGATGCGTTCGGCGCGGCTTTTACCTGGATACCCGCAAAATCCGCGCCTCGTTGCCTGCACTCAAGCCTTACTGGATCTTCTTGGCCTTTTCGAAGGCTTCGTCAATCGTGCCGACCATGTAGAACGCCTGCTCCGGCAGATGATCGCACTCACCTTCGACGATCATCTTGAAGCCGCGGATCGTTTCCTTCAGCGGCACGTATTTGCCCGGCGAGCCCGTGAACACTTCAGCAACGTGGAACGGCTGCGACAGGAAACGCTGGATCTTACGAGCGCGCGCGACCGACAGCTTGTCTTCCGGCGACAGTTCGTCCATACCCAGAATCGCGATAATGTCGCGCAGTTCCTTGTAGCGTTGCAGCGTTTGCTGCACGCCGCGCGTGATCGAGTAGTGCTCTTCGCCGATCACGTTCGGGTCGATCTGACGCGAGGTCGAATCGAGCGGGTCGACTGCCGGGTAGATACCCAGCGAAGCGATGTCACGCGACAACACGACGGTTGCGTCCAGGTGGCCGAAGGTCGTAGCCGGCGACGGGTCGGTCAAGTCATCCGCAGGGACGTACACGGCCTGCACCGACGTGATCGAGCCGGTCTTCGTCGACGTAATACGCTCTTGCAGCTTGCCCATTTCTTCAGCGAGAGTAGGCTGATAGCCCACTGCCGACGGCATACGGCCGAGGAGTGCCGACACTTCAGTACCGGCCAGCGTGAAACGGTAGATGTTGTCGACGAAGAACAGCACGTCGAGGCCTTCGTCACGGAAGTGCTCAGCCATCGTCAGACCGGTCAGCGCAACGCGCAGACGGTTGCCCGGCGGCTCGTTCATCTGGCCGTACACCAGCGCGACCTTGTCGAGAACGTTCGAGTCCTTCATTTCGTGATAGAAGTCGTTCCCTTCACGGGTACGCTCGCCAACGCCTGCGAACACGGAGTAACCGCCGTGTTCCTTCGCGATGTTGTTGATGAGTTCCATCATGTTCACGGTCTTGCCCACGCCGGCGCCGCCGAACAGGCCAACCTTGCCGCCCTTGGCGAACGGGCAGATCAGGTCGATAACCTTGATGCCGGTTTCGAGCAGTTCCGTCGAAGGCGACAGTTCGTCGAACTTCGGTGCCTTCTGGTGAATGCCACGAACCACGTCCGAGTTGATCGGGCCGGCTTCGTCGATCGGGCGACCCAGCACGTCCATGATCCGGCCGAGGGTCGGCTTGCCAACCGGCACGCTGATCGGGTTGCCCGTGTTCTTGACGATCGTGCCGCGGCGCAGGCCGTCGGATGCACCCAGACAGATGGTACGGACGACGCCGTCGCCCAGTTGTTGCTGGACTTCGAGGGTCAGTTCCGAACCTTCGAGAATGAGCGCGTCGTAAATCTTCGGCATGGTTTCACGCGGAAATTCCACGTCGATCACCGCGCCGATGCACTGTACGATCTTGCCTTCTACCAAAGCAGTAGTACTCATCGCTTTTCCTTTAGATACTCAATTCTTCACTCGCGCAAAGGCGCAGTTTCGATGGATTCGCCCGTGAGGCGCGCGGTCAGACCGCAGCGGCGCCACCGACGATTTCCGACAGTTCTTTCGTGATCGCTGCCTGACGGCTCTTGTTGTACACGAGCTGCAGTTCGTTGATGACCGTCTTCGCGTTGTCCGAAGCGGCCTTCATGGCGACCATCCGTGCCGACTGCTCCGATGCCATGTTTTCCGCGACGGCCTGATAGACCAGCGCTTCGACATAACGCACCAGCAGTTCGTCCACCACTGCCTGCGCGTCCGGCTCGTAGATGTAGTCCCACGAAGTGTTGGGCGTAACGGTTTCACCGCTCTCGTCCTTGCGCTCGAAGTCTTCTGCCGACAGCGGCAGCAGCTGCTCGATCACCGGCTCCTGCTTCATCGTGTTGATGAAGCGCGTGTACGCGAGGTACACCGCCGAAACCTTGCCTTCCGAGTACAGGTCGAGTTGCACCTTCACCGCGCCGATCAGCTTTTCGAGGTGCGGCGTGTCGCCCAGATGGACAACATTCGACACCACGTTCGCACGCAGACGGTTCAGGAAACCAAGACCCTTGGTACCGATCGCCGTTGCTTCGATGGACTTGCCGGCTGCTTCCAGCTCCTTGAACTTCTGGAGCGAAGCGCGCAGCACGTTCGTGTTCATACCACCGCACAGGCCCTTGTCGGTTGTGACAAGGATGATGCCTGCCGTCTTCGCGCCGTCGTTCGCCACCATGAACGGGTGACGATATTCCGGGTTCGCACGGCTCATGTGCGCAGCGATGTCGCGGACCTTGTCGGCGTACGGGCGAGCAGCGCGCATGCGCTCCTGAGCGCGGCGCATCTTCGATGCGGCCACCATCTCCATCGCTTTCGTGATCTTGCGCGTGTTTTGCACGCTCTTGATCTTGCCGCGAATTTCCTTCATTCCAGCCATTGCTTGCTCCTTTGTCGGCCCGGCCCGAGTGAGTGCTTTAGCGCTTACCCGGGTCCCATGCAAAGCGATCGAAGCAGCGCGGGTTCAGTTGCCTGCGGCCCGCGCCGCTTCAAGGTCCGCCTATGCCTTGCGGGTCACTCGCGGATCAGTAAGCGCCGGACTTCTTGAAGTCTTTGAGGGCCGTGTGCAGCAGGCCTTCATCGTCCTTCGAGAGTTCCTTGGTGTCTTCGACGCGCTTGATCAGATCAGCGTGCTTCGTCTTCAGGTAGTCGCGCAGGCCCTTTTCGAAAGGCAGCACTTGCGCAACTTCCAGATCGTCGAGGTAGCCGTTGTTCGCTGCGAACAGCGCGACAGCCAGTTCCCACACCTGCAGCGGCTGATATTGCGGCTGCTTCAGCAGTTCCGTCACGCGGCGGCCGCGTTCCAGCTGCTTGCGGGTTGCTTCGTCGAGGTCCGATGCGAACTGCGCGAATGCTGCGAGTTCACGGTACTGCGCGAGGTCGGTACGGATACCGCCCGACAGCTTCTTCACGACCTTCGTCTGAGCCGCACCACCCACGCGCGACACCGACACGCCGGCGTTAATTGCCGGGCGGATACCTGCGTTGAAGAGGTCGGTTTCCAGGAAGATCTGGCCGTCGGTAATCGAGATCACGTTCGTCGGAACGAATGCCGTCACGTCGCCTGCCTGCGTTTCAATAACCGGCAGTGCCGTCAGCGAACCGCTCTTGCCCTTCACTTCGCCGTTCGTGAACTTCTCGACGTAGTCTTCCGACACGCGAGCAGCACGTTCCAGCAGACGCGAGTGCAGATAGAACACGTCACCCGGGTAAGCTTCGCGGCCCGGCGGGCGGCGCAGCAGCAGCGAGATCTGACGATAGGCCCAGGCTTGCTTGGTCAAGTCGTCATACACGATCAGCGCGTCCTGGCCGCGATCGCGGAAATATTCGCCCATCGAGCAGCCGGCGTACGGTGCGAGGTACTGCATCGCAGCCGATTCCGAAGCCGAAGCCGCAACGACGATCGTGTATTCCATCGCGCCGGTTTCTTCGAGCTTGCGCACCACGTTCATGATCGACGAAGCCTTCTGGCCGATCGCGACGTAGATACAGAAGAGGTTTTTGCCCTTCTGGTTGATGATCGCATCGACTGCAACTGCAGTCTTGCCGCACTGACGGTCGCCAATGATCAGCTCACGCTGGCCACGGCCAACCGGCACCATCGCGTCGATCGACTTCAGACCGGTTTGGACCGGCTCCGAAACCGACTTACGCCAGATCACGCCCGGAGCGATCTTTTCGATTGCGTCGGTCTTCTTTGCGTTGATCGGGCCCTTGCCGTCGATCGGGTTGCCGAGTGCGTCGACCACGCGGCCGAGCAGTTCCGGACCCACCGGCACTTCGAGAATGCGGCCCGTCGTCTTGACGATGTCGCCTTCCGAGATGTGTTCGTATTCACCCAGAATCACGGCGCCAACCGAGTCGCGCTCGAGGTTCAGCGCGAGACCGAAGGTGTTGCCCGGGAATTCGAGCATTTCGCCCTGCATCACTTCCGACAGGCCGTGGATACGCACGATACCGTCGGTCACGGAGATCACGGTGCCCTGGTTGCGAACGTCTGCGCTCGCTTCAAGGCCCTGGATCCGGCTCTTGATCAGCTCGCTGATCTCAGAGGGATTGAGTTGCATTATTCGCTCCTGATAGTCAATTCTGTTGCGTGCCAGCCGCTTTGGCGCGTTACGCGCTTCAGGCCGTCAGAGCCGTCTGCATGCTGGCGAGCCGCGCGCGGACCGAGGTATCGAGCACTTCGTCGCCGACCGTCACCCGTACGCCGCCGATCAGCGACGCGTCGGTTTCAACCGTCGGCTTCAGCTTGCGCTTGAACTTGCGTTCGAGACTTGCGACGAGGTCGTTCAGCTGCGCGCCTTCGAGCGGAAATGCGCTGACGATCAGCACATCGGCCGCACCTTCGCGGGCGTTCTTCAGCGCTTCGAACTGCGTGGCGATTTCCGGCAGCAGCGTCAGACGATGATTGTCGACCAGCATCTGCACCAGATTCTTCGCCTGCGCGTTGTCCTTCAGCGGCGACTTCACCGCGGACAGCAGCAGTTCGCTGACCTGTGCGCGGCTGATTTTCGGGCTCGTAGCGACCGACAGCACTTCGGGCAGACGCGCAACCTGTGCCAGCTCCTGCACGAGCGTGGACCAGGCGGCAGTGTCACCAGCTTCGGCCACGCCAAACAGCGCTTCTGCGTACGGGCGGGCGATGGTTGCAAGTTCGGCCATGATCAGAGCTCGGCTTTCAGTTGATTCAGCAGGTCAGCGTGAGCTGCCTGGTCGACTTCGCGCTTCAGGATCTGTTCGGCGCCCTTCACAGCCAGTGCGGCGACTTCGCCACGCAGCGTTTCACGGGCCTTCACGACTTGCTGGTCAGCGTCAGCCTTGGCCTGCGCAATGATGCGGGCAGCTTCTGCCTGTGCCTGGGCCTTGATTTCGTCTGCGACTGATACTGCGCGCTTTTCTGCGTCAGCGATACGTTGCTGACCATCGTTGCGTGCCTGTGCCAGTTCCTGGTCGACGCGCTTGTGAGCGGCTTCGAGTTCAGCCTTGCCCTTTTCGGCAGCAGACAGACCGTCGGCAATCTTCTTGGAGCGCTCGTCGAGGGCGTTGATCAGCGGCGGCCACACGAACTTCATCGTGAACCACGCGAGGATCAGGAACACGACCATTTGCGCAAACAGGGTTGCGTTGAGATTCACGGTGTTTCCTTAAACGTTGCTATTTCGGAAATTGAAACGGTAAGGCGCTCATCGATTCTGTCGTCGATCAGCGCCTCAGACCCGTTCCGCCCTGCGCCCTTATCCGTTATAGATCAGGCGCAAACTTCCGAGGAACCTCAGCCTGCCAGCTTCGACAGCAGCGGGTTCGCGAACGCAAACAGCATTGCCACACCAACGCCAATCAGGAACGCCGCATCGATCAGACCAGCCAGCAGGAACATCTTGGTTTGCAGCGGGTTCATCAGTTCCGGCTGGCGGGCACATGCTTCGATGTACTTGCCGCCCATCAGGCCGATACCGATACAGGCGCCGATTGCACCCAGGCCGATGATGATGCCGATACCGATGGCGGTCAGACCCTGGATGTTGGCGATGAAAGCTTGCATGATCACTCCTTTGTGAAAAGTCTTTTGGAACTGGGATTTAATGAAACAAAACTAAAGCAATTCTTTTAATCGACGCACCACGTTAGTGGGTGTCGTGAGCCTGGCCGATGTACACCAGCGTCAGCATCATGAAAATGAACGCTTGCAGCAGAACGATCAGAATGTGGAAGATCGCCCACACCGTACCTGCGATCACGTGGCCGATGAAGCCGAGTACCGAGGCATCCGCGCCGAAACCCCACATGCTGCCGAGCAGGGCAATCAGCAGGAACAGCAGTTCGCCGGCGTACATGTTGCCGAACAGCCGCATGCCGAGCGAAACCGTTTTCGCGACGAACTCGATGATGTTCAGCGCAAGGTTGGGAATCCACAGCAGCGGATGCGCACCGAACGGCGCGGACAGCAGTTCGTGCACGAAGCCGCCGGCGCCCTTGATCTTGAAGTTGTAGTAAATCATCAGCGCGAACACGCCGAGTGCGATGCCAAGCGTACCGTTCAGGTCGGCGGTCGGCACGATGCGGTGATGCGGGATGACTTCCGACAGGCCCAGCCAGCCGATCACGCGGCCCGGCAGGTCGACAGGGATAAAGTCGAGCGAGTTCATCAGTGCGACCCAGACGAACACGGTCAGCGCGAGCGGCGCAATGAAGGTGCGCGAGCCGTGGATCATCGACTTCGATTGATCCTCGACCATTTCGACCAGCATTTCGATTGCGCACTGGAAACGGCCCGGTACGCCGGACGTCGCCTTGCGTGCGGCGAGATGCAGGATCGCGATCGTGGCCAGACCGCAAACGATCGACCAGAACAGGGTGTCCAGATTCCAGACGTGAATGTCGAAAATCGACGTCTGGTGCGCGGTTGAAAGATTCTGCAAGTGGTGCGCGATGTACTCGGACGGATCCAGAGCGCGCGTGCCTTCGCTAGCTGCCATATGATTAATGCCACCCAAATTGTCGAAAATCTTTCCAGGCTGCTCCCGCTGCAATGCGCTATTGCGGGAACATGCCGGCGCGGGTTCAAGTCGAACCCGCCTGCCTGTTGCTGACGCCGTGCGCCAGCCGTGTGTTCAGTGCCTCACCGCCAGGCGAGTGCGATCCAGTACGTCTTGAGGGCGATGAGGTAGGTCACGAGCAGCGGAACCCAGCGTACGTCGTGATACCAGAACGCGATGGCTACAAACATCGCAATTGTCGCCCCCATCTTGAGCGCTTCGCCGATCATCCAGCTCATCGCGGTTTCGGCGCCGCTCAATGTTCTCAGACGTGCCGCGAACATCGCGCTCGGCACCCAGCAGATCGCTCCCCCCAGGAATGCAGACAGCGCAGCATCACCCGGTGGCTTGTAAAACAGCCACCACAGCAGCGTTGCTCCCAGGGACAAAACCATTTGCGCCATCACAACCCGGAAGGGCGTAACGCGCGATGGACGACTCACATCCGGACCAAACAGCTTTTCAGCTTCAGTCCGCGTGAGCGGAACGATATTGTTATCTTGCTGCTCAGCGTCCCACGCTTCGTCATGCGCTGCGTGCTGCCCCGAAGACCCGGATACGGCATGCGTTGCGGGCTGTTCGTCGTGCCCTTCGTGGGGCGCCTGATTCGACGATTGAGCCGCCATCACAGTGTTCCGTAGAGTCTTGTTCAGCCCGCGAGCTTACGCACCGCTGACGGGGTTGCCTGGCAAATAAATCCGGGCGATTGTAAGCGATAGTTGCAGGCAATTCAAGACTTTACGTCGACCAATAACCTGCATGAAACACGCCTTCATCATGCGGGAAATGGCTGTCTACTGCGGGAGACACGACAAATGTAAGGCGGCCGGGGCGCACCCGGATGGTACCGGTCCGAAACGGCCATTTGTGCCGTTTCAGCACTGCGCCGGACGCTGTAGCAGCCGTCTCATAAATGCAACAGAAGACCCGCGCCGATTGCGCCGCTGACGATCCAGAAAGGGATCGAGAAGAGGTGAAACTGCAGCCACATTCCGCGTTCATGTGAAAGGCGCACGGCAATCAGGTTGGCGAGCGAACCGATGGCGATGCCGAAGCCGCCGACGCTCACGCCGAACGCCAGCGCGCGCCAGTCCTTCGTGAATTCGGCCAGCATGATTGCGGCCGGTACATTGCTGATGCCCTGCGACACGATCGCGCCGGCGGCATACGCACGCAACGGCGAACCGATGCCGACGCGGCTGATCAACTCGTGCACCCACGGCAGCGCGGCGACGCTGCGCAACACGATGAACATGAACACGAAGATCAGCAGCAGCAACCAGTCGATGGTCAGCACGGCCTTGGGACGCCACAGCAGGAAACCCGCCGCGACGCCCGTGAGACCGATCACAACGTGATGCGAGTCCGCCAGCAGCACGAACGCGGTGAACAGCACCGCCGCGACGCCGACAAGTGGCCGGTCGACAGGATGCGGCTCGGTATCCTTCGAAAGATCGAGCGCGTTGCCGCGGAAAAAGACGGCGGCCAGCAGATACAGCACCCCCATCAATGCGACGCACAGCGGCGCGAGTGCCCGTACGAATGTCCCGAACGACACACCGCTCGTCTGCCAGAGGAACAGGTTCTGCGGGTTGCCGAGTGGTGTCAGGATCGAACCCGCGTTGACCGCCAGCGCGATGAAAATCACGAGGCGCTTGAGCGGTAACGGCGTCAGTTTATGCAGCGACAGCGCCAGCGGAACAACGACGAACAACGCGACATCGTTCGTGAGCAGCGTCGAGAGCGCCGCGGCCAGGCCGATCAACAGAAACGCAAGGCCGCGCTCCGAATGAATGCGATGCACGACGCGATGCGCCATCCAGATCAGGAATCCTGACAATTCGACGGCTTTCGTCACGATCAGGAGTCCGGCCAACGTCAGCACGGTCTGCCAGTCGATCGACGCCGCCAATGAAGCCCACGGCCGCGGATGCAGGCACTGCAGAACGACTAGCGCAGCGACGAGAACCGACAGAACCGGTTCCTTCGTCGCTAACGCGAATACTTCACGGATGATGATTCGGGACGCCTTCGGCGTGCGCTCTGCCGCGGGCACGATCGCGCGTGCTCAGGCGGTAGCCGTGTTGCCGCGCAATCGCGCGAGAATGCCTTCCAGTGCGTCGAGGTCGCCGAAGTCGACGAGCACCTGCCCTCGCCCGCGCCGACCGAGCTTGATCTTCACCGTTGCGGCGAGCAGATCGGACAGCTCTTCCTCCAGACGACGGGTATCGCGTCCGCCGTCGTGACTCACACGTGCCTTCACTGCCGGCGCAACTTTGGTCGTGGAGGTCACCAGCTTTTCGGTCTCACGAACCGACATGCGCTTGTTGACCACCTGGTTTGCCAGTGTGATCTGCGTCGCGGGGTCGACAGCGAGCAGCGCGCGCGCGTGGCCCATGTCGAGATCCCCAGCGAGCAGCATCGTTTGCACGGGCGACGCCAGATTCAGAAGACGCAGCAGGTTCGATACCGCGCTACGCGAACGCCCCACGGATTCCGCGGCCTGCTCGTGCGTGAAGTGGAATTCGTCGAGCAGGCGCTGGATGCCCTGTGCTTCTTCAAGCGGGTTCAGGTCTTCGCGCTGGATGTTCTCGATCAGCGCCATCGCCGCGGCGGCCTGATCAGGCACGTCCTTCACAAGTACCGGCACCTCGTCGAGCCCAGCCAGGCGCGCGGCACGAAAACGACGCTCACCCGCGATGATTTCGTACATCTCTGCGCTTACCGGACGCACCAGGATCGGCTGCATCACGCCCTGCGTGCGGATGCTGGCGGCCAGTTCCTGAAGCGCGCCCTCGTCCATCCGCGTGCGCGGCTGGTACTTGCCAGCCTGTAATTTGCCAAGCGGCAGCACGTTAGGCGCACCATCGATCTTCACCGCCTCGGTGATGTCCGCGCTGCCACCGAGCAGCGCCTCGAGTCCACGGCCCAATCCCTTCTTTCTTGCCACTGCATTCATCGTGCTTCCTCGATCCGCCTTGAGTGCTGTCTTGAGTATCGCCTTGCTGGCCGTCTTGTCTTTCACGCGGGGCTCCGTCAGCGTCGGCGCGCGTTACAACGCGCGAACCCGTTCAATCATTTCCGCGCCGAACTGGACGTAAGCCTGCGCGCCACGCGATGCCCGGTCGAAAACCACGCCTGGCAGACCGTAGCTCGGCGCTTCGGCCAGACGGACGTTACGGGGGATCACCACGTCGAATACCTTGTCGCCAAAGTGCTCTTTCAGCTGGTCGGAAACCTGCTGCTGCAATGTGATGCGCGGATCGAACATGACCCGCAGGAGGCCGATCACCTTGAGGTCACGGTTCAGGTTCGCGTGCACCTGCTTGATCGTCGCCACGAGGTCGGAAAGGCCTTCCAGCGCGAAGTACTCGCACTGCATCGGGATCACAACGCCATGTGCCGCGCACAGACCGTTAAGCGTCAGCAGCGAGAGCGCCGGTGGGCAGTCGATCAACACGAAGTCATAGTCTTCCGCGACGTGCACAAGCGCGTCCTTCAGTTGACGCTCGCGGTTGTTGACGCTGACCAGTTCAACCTCGGCGCCCGCAAGTTCGCGATTCGCGGGCAATACGTCATACGAAACGCCTTCGGGCTTGACGCGCGCGTCGGCGACGGCCACGCCATCGACCAGCACTTCGTAGACCGTGTTTTCGCACGCGGCCTTGTCGATGCCGCTGCCCATGGTGGCATTACCCTGCGGGTCCAGATCGATGAGCAGGACCCGCTGTCCCTGCGATGCGAGGCTCGCGGCGAGATTGACTGCTGTCGTCGTCTTCCCGACGCCGCCCTTCTGGTTCGCAACGCAGAAGATTTTTGCCATCGTTGGTGTGTCCCTTTTTGCTGCTTTTGAATGATAGGAATGACTGGCGTTGTGTCGATCGGGCGTCAATCAGGCATCGACTGTGACTTCAATCAGATGCCGTTCTGCATCGAGCGACGGCACCTTAAGCCGGATAATCTGCTGCACGCGCGCTCTCTCGGGCAACCGCTCGATTTCGCCTTCGGGCCGAATACCCTTCATCGCCCAGATCGCGCCGCGGTCCGCGACGAGATGACGGGCCAGTGTAACGAAATCCGAGAGCTCTGCGAACGCGCGCGAGACGATTACATCGAATTTAGCCGGCACTTCGACGCCCGGCCGCAAGGTTTCGACACGACCCGTCACCACCGACAGATTGGAAAGACCCAGTTCGGCCTTGGCCTGCGCCTGAAATGCGGTCTTCTTGTGAACAATATCGTTCAGCGTCACAGCCCAGTCCGGCATGACGATGGCGAGCACGATACCCGGCAGTCCACCACCGGAACCCACGTCGAGTACCGACGACGGTCCACGCTGAGCGAGATGCGGCACGATCGACAGCGAATCGAGGATGTGCTGAATGAGCATCTGCCGCGGATCGCGGATGGCAGTCAGGTTGTAGACCGCGTTCCACTTCGCCAGCAGCGCGACGTAATCGAGTAGCTTGTTGAGTTGCGGCTCGGTCAGTTCGAGACCAAGTTCGCCCACGCCTTCATGCAGTAACGCCGACAGCAAGTCCCGCTCACCTGCCGCTGCAGCATTCCTTTGCCCTGCCGTCATTGGATCACCGGCTTGCTTTCGGCGCTGTTGTCCGTCGCCGTGGGCTGCCGCCGGCCAAGCCCGCGCTTCAGATGCACCATAAGCAGTGAGATTGCGGCAGGCGTGATGCCGGATATCCGCGACGCCTGCCCGATCGTTTCCGGACGGAATTGCGTCAGCTTTTGGCGCGCCTCGAATGACAGTCCACGAACTTCGGCGTAGTCCAGTCCTTCGGGAAGTCGCGTGCTCTCGTGCGCTTCGTTGCGCTCGATTTCACCCGCCTGCCGCTCGATGTAGCCCTGATACTTCACGGCGATCTCAATCTGCTCCTTGATTTGCGCGAGCAAGACGCTGTCATTAGCCAGCGCTTCCGTCGGTCCGCACGTACCGTCGAGCAGACCGCAAACGCCGTCGTAACCCACGCCCGGCCGCCGCAGCAGATCGGCCAGACTGTATTCGTGATCGATTGGCTTGCCGAGCAGCGCTGTCGCTGCTTCCGCCGACAAGGTCTTGGGATTGACCCAGGTCGTACGCAAACGCTCTGTTTCACGTGAAACAGCATCGCGCTTGCGACTGAATGCGTCCCAACGGACATCGTCCACCACACCGATCTCGCGCCCGATCTCCGTTAGACGCATATCTGCGTTGTCTTCGCGCAAGCTCAGGCGATATTCCGCGCGGCTCGTGAACATCCGATACGGCTCGGAAACGCCCCGCGTCACCAGGTCGTCGACGAGAACACCGAGGTACGCTTCATCCCGGCGTGGACACCACGCGTCCCTGCCCTGCACCTGCAAGCCCGCGTTGATACCGGCGAGCAGACCCTGAGCTGCCGCCTCTTCATAGCCAGTTGTGCCATTGATCTGGCCCGCGAAGAACAGCCCATCGATCACCTTGGTTTCCAGCGACGCCTTCAGCCCACGTGGGTCGAAGTAGTCATACTCAATCGCATAACCGGGGCGCAGGATGTGAGCATGCTCCAGGCCGCGCATTGACCGGACCAGTTCCAGTTGCACATCAAACGGAAGACTCGTCGAGATACCGTTCGGGTAGAACTCATTCGTGGTCAGCCCTTCCGGCTCCAGAAAAATCTGGTGGGATTCCTTGGACGCAAACCGATGAATCTTGTCCTCGATCGAGGGGCAATAACGCGGCCCGACACCTTCGATCACGCCCGTGTACATCGGCGAGCGGTCGAGACCGCCGCGAATAATGTCGTGCGTACGCTCGTTGGTATGCGTCACCCAGCACGGAACCTGACGCGGATGTTGCTCGACGCGTCCGAGAAACGAGAACACCGGCACCGGATCCAGATCCCCGGGTTGCTCTTCGAGTACCGAAAAATCGATCGTGCGGCCGTCAATGCGGGGGGGCGTGCCGGTTTTGAGACGACCCTGCGGCAGCTTCAACTCCTTGAGGCGCGCAGACAGCGACACCGCAGCGGGATCACCAGCGCGGCCGCCGGTGTAATTGTTCAGTCCGACGTGGATTTTTCCGTCGAGGAACGTCCCCGCTGTGAGTACAACAGCCCGCGAACGGAAACGAATCCCGACCTGCGTCACCGCTCCAACGACACGATTGCCCTCTACCATCAGATCGTCGACGGCCTGCTGGAACAGCCACAGATTCGGCTGATTCTCCAGACGATGCCGGATAGCCTGCTTGTACAGGAGCCGATCAGCCTGGGCACGTGTTGCCCGGACGGCCGGGCCCTTGGACGAGTTGAGAATGCGGAACTGGATCCCGCCCTCGTCCGTGGCCGCAGCCATTGCGCCGCCAAGCGCGTCGACTTCTTTGACCAGATGGCCTTTGCCAATGCCGCCGATCGACGGATTGCAGCTCATTTGGCCAAGCGTTTCGATGTTGTGCGTCAACAGCAGCGTTTTCGCGCCCATGCGCGCAGACGCCAAAGCGGCTTCGGTGCCGGCATGGCCGCCACCGACGACAATAACGTCAAATTCTGAGGGAAAAAGCATCGCGGATCTCACGCCGGATAAGGCGCGTGAGCCTTTCAAAGGAAAATGTATGGGCGAATTATAGCGGGTTCGCTTTTGGCCCGAATTTCGTCCGTTCGGTCAACGATAAAAAAGGCGGTGTGTTTCACGTGAAACACACCGCCTCGAAGTCGCCACGGATTATCAAAGACGAGATCAAGCGACCTTTTTAGTCAGCCCCAGATACGTCTCAATGACCCGAGGATTCTGCGCCAGATCGGCCGCCGCGCCCTCAAGTGCAAGTTCGCCGGTTTCGAGTACGTAACCGTAGTCGGAGATTTGCAGCGCTGCACGCGCATTCTGCTCGATCAGCAACGTGGCAACGCCCGTCTGACGCAGTGCACTAATGATATGAAAGATCTCTTTTACGATCAGGGGGGCAAGACCAAGGCTCGGTTCGTCCAGCATTAACAGATCCGGCTTACCCATCAACGCCCGACCCACTGCCAACATCTGCCGCTCGCCGCCAGACAGCGTACCCGCTGCCTGCCTGCGCCGCTCTTTCAATCGCGGAAACAGCTGGAAAACCGGTTCGAGTTGATCGAGAAAGTCACGTTCTCCCGCCCGCTTGCGGCGGTAAGCTCCGAGCACGAGGTTATCTTCAACCGTCATCGTGGAAAACAGCTCGCGCTTTTCCGGGACGAGGCACATGCCCCGTGCCACGCGCTTTTCGACGGGGACAGCGCTAACATCGTCACCTCGAAAGGCGATCGCGCCCTTCGCGTGCCCACTCACCGGCAGCGCACCCATGATTGCGTTGAGCAGCGTCGACTTGCCCGCGCCGTTCGGCCCAATCACCGACACGATCTGGCCAGGCCGAACCTTGATCGCCGCATTGTGCAGCGCCTCGACTTTGCCGTAGCGGACAGACAAGCCGGTGACGTCGAGAATCGGCGTGCCGGATTCAGTTTGCATCGTCATCATTCCACCCCGCCAAGATAGGCTTCGAGCACGGCCGGATCTTTCTGCACGTCCTCCGGCAAACCTTCCGCGATTCGGGTGCCGAACTCCATCACCACCAGCCGATCGGTCAGATTCATCACAAAGTCCATGTCATGCTCGACAAGCAGCACACTCATGCCCTCTTCCTTGAGCTTCTTCAGCAGGACAGCCAGTTGCTGCTTTTCCTGATAGCGAAGTCCGGCAGCAGGCTCATCCAGCAGCAGCAGCGTCGGGTCGCAGCACAGGGCGCGCGCGATTTCCAGAATCCGCTGCTGCCCGAGGGCAAGACTGCCGGCCTCGTCGTACATATGCTGCTCGAGGCCAACCCGGCGGATCTGGCGCGCAGCCTCCGCCATCAGGCGTCCCTCTTCCGCGCCGTTGAGCTTTGCGACGCTACGCCAGACGCCCGCATGGCCACGCAGATGTGCACCAATCGCAACGTTCTCCAGCACCGTCATGCCCGGCAGCAGCTTGACGTGCTGGAACGTCCGGCCGATCCCGCGCCTGACGATTTCACGTGAAGTCAGCGAATCGATCCGCTCACCGCGGAACGAAATTTCGCCGCTTGTCGCCTGCAATACGCCGGTCACCAGATTGAACGTCGTCGATTTGCCGGCGCCATTCGGCCCAATCAGGCCGATGATCTGGCCAGCCTTCACTTCGAAGCTCACGTCGTTCACGGCAACCAGCCCGCCGAACTGCTTACGCGCCTTCACCACCGAAAGCAGCGTTTCGCCGCCTGTCGGCTTGCTGCGCTGCGGCAAAGGGTCGGCGTGATCAGGCACGTGGGCACGCGGACCGCGGGGAAACAGCCGCGCGACGAATGGCCAGACGCCCTGACGCGCGTACTGCAGCAGCAAGACCATCAGGATGCCGAAGACGATCACTTCGAAGTTGCCGTTTTCGCCAAGCAGCTTCGGCAGCCACGTCTGGAGGTAATCCTGCAGGAGCGTCAGGATTGCCGCACCCAGCACCGCGCCCCACACATGCGACACGCCACCCACCACCGCCATGAACAGAAATTCGATGCCGTGGTTCAAACCAAATGGCGTGGGGTTCACCGCGCGCTGCAAGTGCGCATAGAGGAAGCCCGACACGGCAGCGAGAACCGCCGCATAGACGAAGATCACAACGCGCATCCATGCGGTGTTAACGCCCATTGCCTCGGCCATCGAGCCACCGCCGCGAAGCGCACGGATTGCGCGGCCCGGGCGACTATTAAGCAGATTCTGAACAGAGACCACCGCGGCCAGCACGACAATCCAGATCAGGTAATAGATGTGCCGGCCGGACTCCAGCTGGATACCGAAGACGTTGAGCACCGGAATGCCATTGATGCCATCGTACTTGCCGAGCATCTCCATATTGCCGAAGAGGAAGAACAGCGCGAGCCCCCATGCGATCGTGCCGAGCGGCAGGAAGTGGCCCGACAGGCGCATCGTCACCGCACCCAGCACGAGTGCGATCAGCGCCGTCAACACGACGCCTGCGATCAGCGCGAGCCACGGCGACACACCGAACTGCGTCGTCAGATACGCCGTGGAATACGCGCCCACGCCGACAAACGCCGCCTGCCCGAAGCTCGTCATCCCGCCGATGCCCGTCAGCAGTACGAGCCCGATCGCGACGATCGAATAGAGTCCGATGTAGTTCAACAGCGTGACCCAGTACTCAGGCACGCGGACCGGCTGCGGCAAGACGGGTAGCGCGAACATCACCACGAGGAACAGCCAGAAGAACCTGTTTTGCATGATCCGTTTCATCGTGTCACTCCTCGTCCTCTTCAGCGTGCGGGCTGACGAAGCTTCGCCACAGCAGCACCGGGATGATCAACGTGAACACGATCACTTCCTTATAGGCACTTGCCCAGAACGACGAGTACGACTCCAGCAGGCCCACCAGGATCGATCCCGCGGCCGCCAGCGGGTAGCTGACGAGACCGCCGATGATCGCCCCCACGAACCCCTTCAGGCCGATCAGGAAGCCGGAATCGTAGTAGATGGTCGTCAGCGGCGCCACGAGGATGCCGCACAGCGCGCCGAGGCCGGCGGCCAGCGTGAACGCGAGCCGCCCCGCCTGCGTCGTGCCAATGCCGACGAGGCGCGCGCCAAGGCGGTTCACCGACGTCGCGCGCAGCGCCTTGCCCGAGATCGAGCGGTCGAAGTACAGGTACAGCGCTCCGATCAGTACGACGGCCGTGACGACCACCCACAGGCTCTGCCCGGATATCGTCATGCTGCCGATGTTGAACGTCGCGTCGGAGAAAGCCGTCGTGCGCGAGCCCTCCGCGCCGAACATCACGAGGCCAAGCCCAACCATCGCGAAGTGCACGGCCACTGCGACGATCAGCAGCAGCAGCGTCGTCGCTTCGGCGATCGGTTCGTACGCAAGCCGGTACACGAACGGTCCCATCGGAATCACGATCAGCAGCGTCAACGCGATCTGCACGATCATCGGTAGCGGCTGCATGAAGAGACCGCGCGTCACCGCATAGACGGCAATCGGGAAGAGCAGATATTTGCCGACCAGCGTCGCAAGCGTGCGCGCTGCGTGGCGCCGCCGCTCAGGGTGCCGCACGAGCCCCGCCGTCTCGACGACAAAGCACGCCGCCCCCATCGCGATCAGCAGCCAGCACGTGGTGGGAAATTTCTGCGTCTGAATGGCGGCGAGCGTCAACGCGCCATATGAAACGAACTCGCCCTGCGGGATGAAGATCACCCGCGTCACCGAAAACACCAGCACCAGCGCAAGCGCGAGCAACGCGTAGATTGCGCCCGTGGTGATCCCGTCCTGCGCGAGGATCGCCGCTATTGATAGATCCATACTTCCTCTGAAACGTCGAAGTCGAAGTCGAAATTGAAACCGGCGTCATCGCATCAAACGCGAGCGCCTTGTCTTCGGAATGAGTTCGTCATCCCTGCCCTGAAACGCGACCGCCGCACCCGGATAAGGCGCGGCGGTCGTCGCCATTTTCGTCGAACAGAATGTCGGTGCAGCCTCATCGCCACACCGCATGCGAGAAGCGCGTACTTTTTTAGTCGTTCTGGAGTTTCCACTTGCCGTCGACGATTTCGACCATCACGCGTGCGCGGTTATCGAAGCCGTTGTGATCGGTCGTCGTGGTGTTCATGATGCCGTGCGCGACCGGCAGATCCTTCAGGTTCTCAAGCGACGCACGCAGTGCCTCGCGGAACGCCTCCGTGCCCGGCTGCCCCTTCTTCAGTGCTTCCGGAATCGCACGCTGCAGCATCTGGCCGGCATCCCATGCGTGACCGCCGAACGTCGACAGCGTGCCCACGCCATAGGCCTTTTCATAGGCTGCCTTGTACGCCTCCGACGATTTCTTCACTGGGTTCGAATCCGGCAGCTGCTCGGTCACGAGAACCGGGCCGGTCGGCAGCAGTTCGCCTTCGCAGTCCTTGCCGCATACGCGCAGGAAGTCGTTATTGGCGACGCCGTGCGTCTGGTAGATCTTGCCCTTGTAGCCGCGCTCCTTCAGCGCCTTCGCGGGCAACGCGGCCGGCGTACCCGAGCCCGCAATCAGAATCGCATCCGGATTCGAGCCAACCAGCTTCAGCACCTGGCCCGTCACGGAAGCGTCCGTGCGGTTATAGCGTTCGGTCGACACGACCTTTAGATGATGCGTTGTGGCCGCCGCGTTGAACACCGTGTACCAGTTCTCGCCATACGCATCCGAGAAGCCGATGAAGCCCACGGTCTTCACGCCGTGCTTTTCCATGTATCCGGCGATCGCGTCAGCCATCAGGCTGTCGTTCTGCGGCGTCTTGAACGCCCACGTCCGCTTCGCGTCCATCGGCGCGATGATCGCGGCCGATGCGGCCATCGATATCATCGGCGTCTTGCCTTGCGACGCTGCATCGAGCATCGCCAGCGAGTTCGGCGTGACCGTCGAGCCGATGATCGCGTCGACGTGGTCTTCATCAATCAGCTTGCGTGTGTTCTGCACCGCGCGGCTCGTATCCGATGCATCGTCGAGCACGATGTACTCCACGCTCTTGCCGCCAATCTCCTTCGCCAACAGCGCGATCGTATTCTTCTCCGGAATGCCGAGCGACGCAGCCGGCCCGGTCGCCGATAACGTCACCCCGATCTTCACCTGCGCCGATGCGGCCGTCGCGCCGCATACGAGCGCCGCTGCGAGGCTTGCGCGTACCCAGTTGCCTGTTGTTCTCATTGCTGTCTCCAAACGCTGTGCACTGCCTGTTGTTTAATCCGGCTTTCACGCCGGTTTCTGAATCTGGCTTTCGGCTTCGGGCGTGAATAGCATGGTTTTCCCTGTTCGGGACAAACCGCCTCTGCGTTGCTGCAATGCCGATACGCAGAAAAAAAGGCACGTCTGACTGGACGTGCCTTTTTCCGGGTTCAAATGTGTTATCTCGCCTCGGATCAGTCTGTGGCCAGCTTCCACTTGCCGCCGACGATCTCGACCATCACACGCGCCCGCTGATCGAGGCCCGAGTGATCGTTCGCGCTCATGTTGAAGATGCCATGTGAAGCCGGCATGTCCTTCGTGCTTTCGATCGCTGCGCGCAACGCGTCGCGGAATGCGGGTGTACCCGGCTGGCCCTTCTTCAATGCGATGGGGATCGCGCGTTGCAGAAGCAGACCCGCATCCCACGCGTGGCCGCCGAACGTCGACACAGAGCCTGCGCCATACGCGGCTTCATATGCATGCTTGTACGTCAGCGCGGATTTCTTCACGGGGTTCGAATCGGGCAACTGGTCCGCAACCAGCAGCGGGCCGGCAGGCAGATACGTGCCGTCGCAATCCTTGCCGCACACGCGCAGGAAGTCGTTATTCGCGACGCCGTGCGTCTGATAATACTTGCCCTTGTAGCCGCGCTCCTTCAGCGTTTTTTGCGGCAGCGCAGCCGGCGTACCTGCACCGGCGATGAGCACGGCGTCCGGATTCTGCGACATCATCTTCAACACCTGACCCGTCACCGAAGCGTCGTTGCGCGCGAAGCGTTCGTTCGCCACCACTTTGATCTTCGCGAGATCCGCGGCCTTGCCGAATTCGCGGAACCAGCTCTCGCCGTAGGCGTCGGAGAAACCGATGAACGCAACCGTCTTCACACCGTGATTGGACATGTGCTGCGCGATGGCCGTCGCCATCAGGATGTCGTTCTGCGGCGTCTTGTAGACCCACGCGCGCTTCGTATCCATCGGTTCGACAATCGCAGCGGCAGCGGCCATCGAGATCACCGGCGTGGTGGTTTCAGCCGCCACGTCGATCATCGCCAGCGAATTCGGCACGACCGTCGAGCCGATGATCGCGTCGACGCGGTCTTCGCTCGTGAGCTTGCGGGCGTTCTTCACGGCCTGGGTCGAATCGGTCGCGTCGTCCAGCACGATGTATTCGATCTTCTGGCCGGCGACTTCCTTCGGCAAGAGCGCGATCGTGTTCTTTTCCGGAATGCCTAGCGACGCCGCCGGGCCCGTTGCCGATACGGTCACGCCGATTTTCACCTGTGCCGATGCTGCGCCGCTCCATGCTGCCAGTACGCCCGCCGCGACACATGTCGCGCTGATCCATCGCATTGCCGACTTCATTCCGCTCCTCTGCCCCGTCATATCCGCGCGCAATAGCGCCGACTCAAATCATTCGAGATTTTTTACACCGACCACATGGTCGGCGAATGGCGAGTTTAGCGGACGCGCACGCCGGGCTGCAAGCGTTTTGGAGGCTTCAATGCGTTGATAATCCAGCGAAAAATACGACCGGAAAATGCGTGAGGAAATGCGGTGAGGAATGAGCGCGGATGAACTGGAAATACAGCGATGCAAAACCGGAAATGCAAATAAAAAGCGCTGTTGGATATCAATCCAACAGCGCTTTCGTGTGGGCACTTTGTGCCTCATGTCTCCTCGTTCTCCACCTGCAAATTTCGTGTTGCCGGTGCTCCAGAACTGCGTGAAGATTAAACAACCCCGATTCAAGGGACAACTAGCATTTACCCTAGTGGTGCAATGCAGCACCAATTTGGGGCGGGATTGTGACTTCCCCAGCGCGGTTCCAATACATCACAGCGTGAGTATCCCGCCCTCCACTTATATCGGATTCCGAAGCATATGTGGATGTGCGCGAAACGCTCGCTCATGCACGTAGCGGCCGGACCCGTGCGACGATCTCCCCGACAATGCCTCGTCTGAACGCCAGCACGCAGGCAATAAAGATCAGGCCCGTGACAATCGTCGCCGATTCGCCAAATGAGCGGAACCAGTCGATGCCCGTCACGTTCGCGAGTGCGGTGCCGATGTCGCCAAGCCGGTCTTCGAGCGCGACGATCAACGTCGCGCCGAGCAGCGGCCCGAAGAGCGTGCCCATGCCACCCACGAGCGTCATCAGGATCACGAGACCGGACATCGTCCAGTACGCGTCGCCAAGCGTCTCGAAACCCAGCACGAGCACCTTCAGCGACCCAGCGAGACCCGCGAGCCCGGCGGACAGCACGAATGCCAGCAGTTTGAAGCGATCCGTGTCGTAGCCGAGTGAAACCGCGCGCGGTTCGTTCTCCTTGATCGCGATGAGCACCTGGCCAAACGGCGAATGCACGATCCGCACGATCAGCAAAAACGCCAGCACCATGATCGCGAGCACGACGTAATACAGCGCGAGATCCGACGAGAGGCTCAGCATGCCGAACAGCTTGCCGCGCGGCACGCCTTGCAGGCCATCTTCGCCGTGTGTGAACGGCGCCTGCAGGAACACGAAGTAGACCATCTGCGCGAGCGCGAGGGTCACCATTGCGAAGTAGATGCCCTGGCGACGGATCGCGAAGAGTCCGACGATCAGTCCGAGCAGCGTCGCTACCGCGGTGCCCGCAATCAGACCGACCTCGGGCGAAAACCCGAGCGTCTGGATGCCATAACCCGTCGTATAACCCGCCGACGCAAGGAACATTGCATGCCCGAACGAAAGCAGCCCCGTGTAACCAATCAGCAGGTTGAACGCGGCCGCAAAGAGCGCGAAGCACAACACCTTCATCACAAACAGCGGATAGGCGCCGATGAACGGCGCGGCGATCAGCGCGATAAACAGCAGCCCGTATAGCGCTTTTCTCTGCATCATTTTTCCTTGCCGAAAAGACCCGCCGGGCGCACCAGCAACACCAGCGCCATGATCACGAAGACGACGGTCGCCGACGCTTCCGGATAGAACACACGTGTCAGCCCTTCGATCACACCGAGCATCAGGCCAGTCAGGATCGAACCCATGATCGAACCCATCCCGCCGATCACGACGACGGCGAACACCGTGATGATCATCGGCTGCCCCATCAGCGGCGAGACCTGAATGACGGGCGCCGCCAGCACGCCGGCAAACGCCGCGAGCGCGACACCGAAGCCATAGGTGAGCGTGATCATCAGCGGCACGTTGACGCCGAACGCCTCGACGAGTTTCGGGTTCTCAGTGCCGGCACGCAGATACGCGCCAAGACGCGTTTTCTCGATGACGAACCACGTCGCGAAGCACACGACCAGCGACGCGAGGACAACCCACGCGCGATAGTTCGGCAGGAACATGAAGCCGAGATTGGTCGCGCCGGACAGCGCGGAAGGCACGTCGTAAGGCTGACCCGACGACCCGTAGACCGAACGGAACACACCTTCGACAACCAGCGTGAGCCCGAAGGTCAGCAGCAGCCCATAGAGATGGTCGAGGCGATAGAGCCAGCGCAGCATCGTGCGCTCGATGACGATGCCAAAGAGCCCGACCAGCAGCGGCGCGAGCGCGAGCATCACCCAGTAAGGGAGATTGAAATACGAAAGACCCATCCACGTGAGCATCGCGCCGAGCATGAACAACGCTCCGTGCGCGAAGTTGATCACGTTGAGCAGGCCGAAGATCACGGCGAGACCCAGGCTCAGGATTGCGTAGAACGAACCGTTCACGAGTCCGAGTAGCAACTGGCTCAGCATCGCCGGAAGCGGAATGCCAAAGATATCCATTAACCCGTCGTCCAGATGAGATCGATAGACGCGCGAACCACTCGGCGCGCGCGGGCCGTCGGGCGTCCGCACGTAGCCGCACACCTCGTGCGTGCTACGTGCGACGGTGCCGCCTGCCGCGCCCCGAACGGGCGCGCGTCAGCCGACGCTTACTTCCACAACGCGCAGCGCGACTCCGCCTTCGTACCGAAAGCCTGTTCACCCGGAATCGTCGCGGTGATCTTGTAGTAGTCCCACGGCTCTTTCGATTCCGACGGCTTCTTCACTTCCATCAGATACATGTCGTGAATCATGCTGCCGTCCTGGCGGATATAACCCTTCGCGTAGAAGTCGTCGATCTTGATCTTGTGAAGCTGCTCCATCACCTTGTCGCTGTCGGTCGTGCCGGCTGCCTGCACGGCCTTCAGGTACGTCGTGACAGCCGAGTAGTCCGCGGCGTGCAGGCTCGTCGGCATCTTCTTCATCTTGTCGAAGTAGCGCTTCGCCCAGGCGCGCGTCTTGTCGTCCTTGTTCCAGTACCAGCTGTCTGTCGCCACCAGACCCTGCGTGGTTTCGAGGCCGAGGCTGTGGATGTCGGTCAGGAAGATCAGCAGCGCGGCGATCTTCATCGTCTTCGTGACGCCGAATTCTTTCGCGGCCTTGATCGCGTTGATCGTGTCGCCGCCGGCATTCGCGAGGCCGAGCACCTGCGCCTTCGAACCCTGCGCCTGCAACAGGAACGACGAAAAGTCCGATGCCGACAGCGGATGACGCACTTCGCCGAGCACCTGGCCCCCGTTCGCCTTTACGACGTCCGCGGTGTTCTTCTCCAGTGCCTTGCCGAACGCGTAGTCAGCCGTCAGGAAGTACCACGTCTTGCCGCCCTGCTTCGTCACGGCGGAACCCGTGCCCTTCGCGAGCGCCATCGTGTCGTACGCATAGTGCACCGTGTACGGCGTGCATTGCTCGTTCGTCAGATTGTCCGCGCCCGCGCCGATGTTGATGTACGGAATCTTCTTTTCGCCCGCGACCTGGTTGGTCGAGAGTGCCGTCGCCGAATTCGTGCCGCCGATGATAGCCGTCACGCCGTCACGGTCGATCCATTCACGCGCGCGCGAAGCGGCGATGTCGGCCTTGTTCTGGTGATCGGCATAGACAAGCTCGATCGGCTTGCCGTTCACCTTGCCGCCGAAATCAGCGATTGCCATGCGGATCGCTTCGAGGCCACCCTGGCCATCGATATCTGCATACAAGCCGGAAAGATCGGTGATGTAGCCGATCTTCACGGTGTCGCCCGCGGCGGCCTGGGCCGTGCCCATCGTCAACGCGGTGCTTGCGAAGCAAAGTGCCGCGAGCCCTGCGAGAGTCTTCAGTTTCATGCGTGTCTCCTTGTTTCCATACTTGTGATTATTCAGAGGCATTCAGGCGTTCACAGTACCTTGACGCTTACACCCCGAGCAGATCGTGTAGAACAGGCATCTTGCTTTCGAGCTCCCCTGCGCCGAAATGCTCGACGATACGACCGTGTTCCATCACGTAAAAACGGTCCGCGAGCGGCGCCGCAAACCGGAAATTCTGTTCCACCATCACGATCGTGTAGCCGCGCGACTTGAGCGTCATGATCATGCGCGCGAGCGCCTGCACAATGACGGGCGCGAGACCTTCGGATATTTCGTCGAGCAGCAGCAGGTTGGCACCGGTGCGCAGAATGCGCGCGACGGCCAGCATCTGCTGCTCCCCACCTGACAGACGCGTGCCCTGGCTTGCACGCCGCTCCTTCAGGTTCGGAAACATCGAGTAGATCTCTTCGATCGACATCGCGCGCGCCGCGTCGCCGACAGGCGGCGGCAACAGCAGGTTTTCCTCGCACGACAGGCTCGAAAAGATGCCCCGCTCTTCCGGGCAATAGCCGATGCCGCAGTGGGCAATCCTGTGCGTCGGCATCGAGATGGTTTCGCGCCCGGCTACCTGGATCGAACCGGTGCGGCGCCCCGTGAGGCCCATGATCGCGCGCAGGGTCGTCGTGCGGCCGGCGCCATTGCGGCCAAGCAGCGTGACGACTTCGCCCTGGTTCACCGTGAGATCGACGCCATGCAGGATGTGCGACTCGCCATACCAGGCCTGCAGGCCTGCAATCGCAAGCGCGGGCACAGCGCCGGCCGCGCCGCTGACCTCGGCGCTTTCGCGTTCCGCCATTGTGTTCATGCGTGCGCTCCGGCGAGGGCCGCGTCCGCGCTACCCATGTAGGCCTGCATCACGAGCTGATTCTTCGATACGTCGGCGTAGTTGCCTTCGGCGAGCACCTCGCCGCGTTGCAGGACCGTGATCGTGTCCGAGATGCCGGCGATGACGTTCATGTTGTGCTCGACCATCAGGATCGTGCGTCCCGCCGATACTTTCTTGATGAGCGCCGTCACGCGATCGACGTCCTCGTGGCCCATGCCCTGCGTCGGTTCGTCGAGCAGCATGAGTTCGGGCTCCATCGAAAGTGTCGTTGCGATTTCGAGCGCGCGCTTGCGGCCATATGAGAGTTCGACGGTCGGCACATCGGCGAAATCGGTGAGACCTACCTGCGTGAGCAGATCCATCGCGCGATCGTTCAGCTGGCGCAGCGTGCGTTCGCTCTTCCAGAAATGAAAGGCGGTGCCGAGCGAGCGTTGCAACCCGATGCGGACGTTCTGCAATGCTGTCAGATGCGGAAATACCGCGGAAATCTGAAAGGAGCGGATGATGCCGCGCCGCGCGATCTGCGCCGGCCGTTCACCCGTGATGTCAACACCGTTGAAGACGATCTGGCCCGCTGTAGGTTCGAGGAATTTGGTCAGCAGGTTAAAGCAGGTTGTTTTGCCGGCACCATTCGGGCCGATGAGTGCATGGATCGAACCACGGCGTACGCGCAGGTTCACACCGCTGACTGCGGTGAAGCCCTTGAATTCCCTGGTCAATCCGCGCGTCTCAAGAATCGTGTCGCCGAGAATCATGTTCCCTTCCATACGGAGTAAGGCGAACCGCTACGATCTTCCGCGCCTGAAAGCCGCGCGACGTTTTATGACGACACCCCCGTGTCGCTTGTTTGCGTGGTGCACCAATACGGACGGTAATCCATGCCGCACCACGCAGCACGGATGCCATTGTCTCGCCAATGATGCAGCGCATTCATTGGGATTTGCACTTAGTGTTTTATGCGCATCAGCCATTCGATTGCGCGCAAGCCTTGCATGTCATGCAAGGGACACGGTTTGCGGACGGTATGTGTCTGTTTCGAGACCCGACTGTCGGGCACGACGATCGGCGCGGATCATGTCGCTTGCCCGTTCCGCGATCATCAGCGTGGGCGAGTTCGTGTTGCCGGACGTGATGGTGGGCATGACCGAAGCGTCGACGACCCGCAGCCCAGCGACGCCGATCACGCGCAACCGGTTATCGACGACTGCGGCGGGATCATCGGCGAGGCCCATGCGGCAGGTGCCGACTGGATGAAAGATCGTCGTGCCGACCTGCCCCGCCGCCTGCTGCAGTTCTTCTTCCGTCTGGAACTGGATGCCCGGCAGGATCTCTTCGGGGCCATAGCGCGCGAGCGCGGGAGCCGCGGCAATCCGGCGCGTGAGCCGCAACGCATTGGCGGCGACGTGACGGTCGTAGTCGGTGGAGAGATAGTTCGGCGCGATGAGCGGCGCCGAGTGGGGATCGTTCGATTCGATGTGGATGCTGCCGCGCGACGTGGGACGCAGCTGACAAACTGACGCGGTGAACGCGTTGAACCGGTGCAACGGTTCGCCGAAGCGGTCGAGCGAGAGCGGCTGCACGTGGTACTCGAGATCGGGACGCGTCAATGCGCGGTCATCGGGATCGGACTTCGCGAACGCGCCGAGCTGCGAAGGCGCCATCGACATCGGTCCGCTTTGCAGCAGCAGGTATTGCAGGCCGATCATCAGCTTGCCCCACCAGTGCGCCGACGCCGTGTTGAGCGTACGGACGCCGTTGACCTTGAAGGCCATGCGCAATTGAAGATGGTCCTGAAGATTTTCGCCGACGCCGGGCAGATCGCGCACGACATCGATACCCAGTTGTTGCAGACGCGCGCCGTTACCGATACCTGAGAGCTCCAGCAACTGCGGCGAGTTGACTGCCCCCGAGCTGAGTATGACTTCGCAGCGCGCCTTTGCGACGAAGTGGGTGTCGCCGCCGCGATATTCGACGCCCGTGCAGCGGCGTCCTTCGAAGACGAGACGTTCGGTATGCGCGCCTGTGATGATGGTCAGGTTTGGGCGCTGCATTGCCGGGCGCAGGAAGGCTTTTGAAGCGTTCCAGCGGATACCGCGTTTCTGGTTGACGTCGAAGTAGCCGACACCTGAGTTGTCGCCGCGGTTGAAATCATCGGTGGCCGGGATGCCGGTTTGCTGCGCGGCTTGCGCGAAGGTTTCGAGGACCTTCCATTTGAGGCGCTGTTTCTCGACGCGCCACGGGCCACCTGCACCGTGCGATTCGCTGGCGCCACCGTAATAGTCCTCACTGCGTTTGAAGACGGGCAGGACGTTTTGCCAGGCCCATGACGGGTCGTTCGTGGCGCGGGCCCAGTCGTCGTAGTCTTCGCGCTGACCGCGCATGTAGATCATGCCGTTGATCGACGAGCTGCCGCCGAGCACACGTCCGCGCGGATAGGATAGGGAGCGGCCGTTCAGGCCGGGTTCTGCCTGTGTTTTATAGAGCCAGTCGGTGCGGGGATTGCCGATGCAGTAGAGGTAGCCGACGGGTACGTGGATCCAGTGGTAGTCGTCCTTGCCGCCGGCTTCTATTAGCAGTACCTGCACGTCTTTGTCTTCGCTGAGGCGGTTTGCGAGGACGCAGCCTGCCGTGCCTGCACCAATGACGATGTAGTCGAATTCGCCTTCCAGCTGGCGGTTGGGTTTTGCTTTCTCTTCGTTCATGCTGGGCACCCGGTGTCTCCTTGTCCGTGTCGCCGTTCACGACATATCGGTTTGGGTTTTTTCGTTGCTCTGGAATTCTTTGGCCTTTCCTTGTGTTCGTGTCGGTCTATTAGTGTTGCCCCTGTGCGGGGCGGCACCTACTTTTCTTTGTCTTCCAAAGAAAAGTAGGCAAAAGAAAGGCGCTCCGATAACTCGCCTCTTCAAGGCGCATCGTTGTCGGGGAATGGCAACCCATGAAGTGTCGCCCCCACACCTCATGGGACGTAGGTCCCCCCGCGATTCCATCCCTCGCACATCAACAGCACGTGACAAAGCACTCATCCACCCGACTCCGCGCTTCGCGCGTCGTCGATGGGCACAACTTACTGATGCGTCCGCACACCAACCAGACACCCGCTCACAGACACCCGCTCACCACCCGAAAACCCCACCGCAACGCACGTAGTGCGAAGCGGGATGAATGACACCTTTGTCACGGACACGGACCGCGCGCGAGATGAAATCGCGCGGGGACCTATGCCGTGTGAAGTGCGAGGGCGACACTTCATGGATTGCCATTCCCGGCGATGACACACCTGGAAAAGGTGAGTTCTCGAAGCGCCTTTCTTTTGCCTACTTTTCTTTGGAAGACGCCCCGAAGGAAGTCCCCTTGGGGGACAAAGAAAAGTAGGTGCCGCCCCGCACAGGGGCAACGCTAATAAACCAGAAGCAAAACAAGGAAAGGCCAACAACCAAAAACCAAACCCTTACTTAGCCACCGGCATCGTAAACTCTGCGCCTTTAGCAATACTGTCAGGCCACCGCTGCATGATGCTCTTATAGCGGGTATAAAACCTCACACCCTCTTCGCCGTAGGCATGATGATCCCCAAACAAAGACCGCTTCCATCCACCAAACGAATGCCACGCCATCGGCACAGGAATCGGCACATTAATCCCGACCATCCCGATCTCGATCTGCCGCGAAAAAGCCCGGGCCACACCGCCGTCGGAGGTGAACAACGACACACCGTTAGCAAACTCATTCGAGTTGATCAACGCAACAGCAGAAGCAAAATCCGGCACCCGAACCACACACAGCACAGGGCCAAAGATCTCTTCCCTGTAAATCGTCATGTCGGTGTTCACATCGTCGAACAAGGTCCCACCCAGGAAGAATCCATCCTCGTGACCGTCGACCTGATGCCCCCGACCGTCCACCACCAGCTTCGCACCCGCCGCCACGCCCGCATCGATATAACCCGCCACCTTCGCGCGATGTGCCGACGTCACGAGCGGCCCCATCTCGGCCTCTGAATCCATCCCGTTGCGAATCTTCAGCGTCTGCACGCGCGGTGTCAGCCGCTCGATCAGTTCATCGGCGATGTGACCCACGGCAACCGCCACCGAAATCGCCATGCACCGCTCGCCCGCGGAACCATATGCGGCACCAATCAATGCATCGACGGCCTGGTCGAGATCGGCATCCGGCATCACCACCAGATGATTCTTCGCGCCGCCCAGCGCCTGCACGCGCTTGCCGCGCTTGGTGCCTTCCGTGTAGATGTATTCCGCAATCGGCGTCGAACCGACAAACGAAAGCGCGCTTACGTCCGGATGCTGCAGCAATGCATCGACAGCAACCTTGTCGCCGTGAACGACATTGAATACGCCATCCGGCAAGCCGGCTTCCTTCAGCAGTTCAGCAAGCCGGATCGAAGCGGACGGATCGCGCTCCGACGGCTTCAGCACAAACGTGTTCCCGCAGGCAATCGCAACCGGGAACATCCAGCACGGCACCATCATTGGAAAGTTGAACGGCGTCACGCCCGCCACGACCCCCAGCGACTGACGCAGGTTCCAGTTGTCGATGCCGCCACCAATCTGGTCGGTGAAGTCGGTCTTCAGCAGATTCGGAATGCCGCACGCGAACTCGACGATCTCAATGCCGCGCATCACCTCGCCCTTCGCATCGGAAAACACCTTGCCGTGCTCGCGCGTGATCAGTTCCGCCAGTTCATCGTGATGACGGTCGAGCAGTTCCTTGAACTTGAACAGAACGCGCGCGCGTTTGATAGGCGCGGTTTCGCTCCATGACGGATACGCGGCCTTCGCGGCGGCAACAGCGGCATCGACTTCCTCGACGCTCGCAAGCGGAACCCGCGCGCTCACGTTGCCAAGCGCCGGATTGAATACGTCGGCAAAGCGGTCGCTCCTGCCTTCAGCCGCACGGCCGTTGATAACGTGGGTCAGCGCGCGAACGCGGGCGCCTTGATCTGTCTCGCTCATGTCTTTCCTCTCGGGTGAAGATCGGTACGCGTGCGTTGCACACACGTTTCACCGAAGCGTAAACGCCCACAGCACCCTAAATCCAATGAGTTATGCTCAATTGCGATATAAGACGCGCTAATATCAGGATATGGACCTGACTCTGCTCCGGGCATTCGTCACCGTCGCGCGCGAAGGCAACCTCACGCGCGCGGCCGTGCAACTGCATCTGACGCAACCCGCCGTCAGCCTGCAGATCAAGCATTTGCAGGAAACGCTTGGTGTGTCCCTCTTCACGCGCACGTCGCACGGGCTCACGCTGACGCGCGATGGCCAGGCCTTGCTGCCGCACGCAGAGCGCGCAATCAATGCTGCAAGCGACGTGCAGCGCGCCGCTGCCGCGCTGCGGCACGAAGTGCGCGGCCGCCTGCGCATCGGCACGATCCTCGATCCGGAATTCTTGCGACTGGGCGGCTTTCTCAAGCAGCTCGTCGAAACGTGGCCCCATATCGAAACCGCGCTCCGTCACGGCATGTCCGGCTGGGTGCGCGACCAGATTCTCGCGGGCGAACTGGACGTGGGTTATTACATCGGCCAGCCTTCGGACGGCGAAAGCCGCAGCGAAGCAGCGTTTCACGTGGTCACGCTGACACACTTCCAGTATCGCGTGCTGGCGCCGGCGGGCTGGAAGGATCGCGTCAAGGGCGCGCGCGACTGGCGCGCACTCGCCGCGCTGCCGTGGATCTGGACGCCGCCGGCTTCGGCGCACAACCGGCTGCTGTCGCGTCTGTTCGACGAGGCAGGTGTAAAGCCCGTCAAGGTGGCGGAAGTGGATCAGGAGCCGTCGATGCTCGATCTCGTCAAATCGGGCGTCGGACTCACGCTTGCCCGCGACGCCACCGCGATCGCCGAAGCACACGCGCACGCGCTGACGATCGTCGAAGGCATTACGGTGCCCACGGAACTCACGTTCATCTCGCTCGCGAGCCGCAAGGACGAACCGGCCATCGCCGCCGCCCTGAAGCTGATCGAGCAGCAGTGGACGATATGAGCGGCCCTCATGAGAGGGGCCGCCTTGCAGGGTGATGTAAAGACAGTGTCACGCGCTTTTTGCTAGATTCGAGTTTTGCGCAGTGCGCAACCGCTGCCTTCTTTCTGTCTTTTCCCGTTGGTCCATCCCGCCGCGCTTCGCCGTATGACGTGAAGCCGCCCGCCCTATCTTTCGACAGGAGTCACACATGGCACGCAACATCGAGATCAAAGCCCGCGCCAGGCAATTCGACGAACTGCGCGAGCGCGCCGCCCAGCTTTCGCCGGACGCGCCGCTGATCTTCCGCCAGCAGGACTTCTTCTACGACGTGCCGCGCGGACGTCTGAAGCTGCGTCAGTTCGACGACGGCACGCCCGCCGAACTGATCTTCTATCAGCGCGACGACCGCGACGGCCCCAAGGCGTCGTACTACACGCGCAGCCCGGTCACGAACGCCGAAGCGATGCATTCGCTGCTGGCAACCGCGCTGACCACGCGCGGCATTGTCACGAAGGAACGTCACGTCTACCTGACCGGGCGGACGCGGATTCATCTGGACCGCGTCGACGGTCTGGGCGATTTCATCGAACTCGAAGTCGTGCTCGCGCAGGATGACGACGAGGAAGGTGGCCAGGCCGAAGCGCACGCGATGTTCGCGAAGCTCGGCGTGCCGGAAGCGGATCTGGTCGCGGTCGCGTACGTGGACCTGCTCAACCCCGAAACGGAGCCGCTGAAGGTGGCCTGACGCCCGCAAGCTGCCGCTTCAACCGCGCGCCCGCTTACGCGTCGGGCGCGCCCGCCGAAAGATGGCCGAGCGGCAGCGGCCCGTTGCGCTTGAACGTCGTCAGTACGATGTTGGAACGTACGCTGTCGACGCCGGGCACGCGCATCAGCTTCTTCATCACAAACGATGACAGCGCGTTCAGGTCGGGTGCCACGATTCGCAGCAGATAATCCGCGTCACCGACCACAGCGTGACATTCCAGCACTTCCGGCAGCACATCGAGCTGCTGCTGGAACTGCTCGATGATCGAATCGCCGTGGTGCTTCAGTTTCAGGCTGGTGAACGCGGTTACGCCGAGCCCGAGCTTCTCGGGTCGCAACACGACACGATAGCCGTCGATCACCCCCGCCGATTCGAGCCGCTGCAAGCGCCGGCCAATCTGCGAAGGCGACAGCGGAATCTGCTCGCCCAGCTGCTGGTGCGTGGCGCGCCCAAAGCGCTGCAGCACTTCCAGAAGCGCCAGATCAAAGTGATCCAGTTCGAGCATGATCGTTCTCCGCATTAAATAGCCATTTGATGCACGATTATTGCATATTCACCTTCAATGGCGCCACACTTGCGCCCTTTCCGCGTGTTCTTCGCTCTACACTTGCAGGCATCTTCACTCTGCAGCGACGGGCAAGCATTATGTCGACGGCCAACACCGCAAAGCTCAAGGAACAGTTCGACGCGGGTCTCGAAACCCGCGCCGACTTCACCATCGATCAGCCGATGCATCGCTACGGCGCGGTCGATCACGCGGTGTGGAAACAGCTTTATACGCGGCAGACGGCGCTTCTCGAAGGTCGCGTGTGCGACGAGTTTCTCGCGGGCGTTCGGCAACTGGATCTGTCGGCCGACCGGGTGCCGTCGTTCGATGCGATCAACGCGCAACTCACGCACGCCACGGGCTGGCAGATCGTCGCCGTGCCGGGCCTCGTGCCCGACCGCGTCTTCTTCGAGCATCTGGCGAATCGCCGGTTTCCGGTGACGTGGTGGATGCGCCGCCCGGACCAGCTCGACTATCTGCAGGAGCCGGACTGCTTCCACGATCTGTTCGGCCACGTGCCGCTTCTGATCAATCCGGTTTTCGCCGACTACATCCACGCCTACGGCAGCGCGGCACTCGCCGCCAGCGACGCCGGTGCGCTGCCGCTCCTCGCCCGTCTCTACTGGTACACGGTGGAGTTCGGCCTGATCCGCGACGCGGCGAGCCCGAACGGCGTGAAAATCTACGGCGCCGGCATCGTGTCGAGCAAGGGCGAAACGCTGTACAGCCAGTTAAGCGACGCGCCGAACCGCATCGGCTTCGATCTGGAACGCGTGATGCAGACGCGCTACCGCATCGACACGTTCCAGAAGACCTACTTCGTCATCGACGACTTCGCGCAGCTGTTCGACGTGGCGCAGACAGACTTCGCACCGCTGCTCGCGAAACTCGCGGGCGAGCCTGCGCTTGCGGCCGGCGACATCTGCGAAACGCGCGATGCGGGCCGCATCATCACGCGCGGCACGCAGGAAGGCTGGGCCATCGATGGCGACGTCTGAGCGCCCGGCGCCGTGCCCGGCAGCGCTCGCCCATCCGTGAAAAAATAGTCGGGTCACTCCGATCCAGGCGCGCGGCGCCACGGCGCGCGCGTACACCCGAACGAGCGAGGTATATCCGATGATCCAGAAACTGACGTCCGAAGCGCGTGCAGCGCAGCTAGGCCAGCTCGACGGCTGGCAGGTCACTGAGGGGCGCGACGCCATCGCGCGCAGTCTGCAGTTCGCCGATTTCAACGAGGCATTCGGCTTCATGACGCGCGTGGCGATCAAGGCTCAGGAGATGGACCACCACCCGGAGTGGTTCAATGTCTACAACAAGGTCGAGATCACGCTGTCCACGCACGAGGCGAACGGGGTCACCGAGCGCGATATCGCACTGGCCCGTTTCGTCGATGGCATCGCGAAAGCGGCCTCGGAAACGTGACGTAATAAATAAAGTGAAATTGCGAAGGGAAGAACGCCAGAGACAGGGAAAACCCGCTGGAACGCGTCTGATGAAAGGTTTTTGCAGGTATTCAGGCCACCAAACCTTCACTTCTACAGGCCGTTTTTAAGGCGCACGTAAGAATCCCACGCCTCCCGGGCAATCGCGTCCAAACGTTCCGGTGCGAGCCAGGTCTCTCGCTGTACAATCATCTGCGCATACGGCCTGGAGAGCGCGCTTGCCTCCTTGCACAGGCTGAGTTCGTCGCCGCTCGAAGGCGAGCGGCTGCGCCAGAAATTGATCGCGGCTTCGAGTTCGTTGATCGTAATGACGGACATGACTTTCGTGATCTTTCGATGGCCGGATCGCACGGCAACGCCACACACGCTGTGCAGCAGGCGCTCCGGCGAACGCATGCACGATACGCCTAACCCATTGTACTTGAGCGAAATCCATGCGACTCCTTCTGATCGAAGATGACCGCCCCATCGCACGCGGCATCCAAAGTAGCCTCGAACAAGCCGGCTTCACGGTCGACATGGTCCACGACGGCATCTTCGCCGAACAGGCTCTCACGCAAAACCGTCACGAGCTCGTGATTCTCGATCTCGGTTTGCCCGGCATCGACGGCATGACGCTGCTCTCGCGATTCCGCCAGAGCAACCGTCACACGCCGGTGATCGTGCTGACCGCGCGCGACGAGCTGAACGACCGCGTTCAGGGCCTCAATTCCGGCGCCGACGACTACATGCTAAAGCCGTTCGAACCTGCCGAACTCGAAGCGCGTATCCGCGCGGTGATGCGCCGCAGCGGCCCGCATGGCGACATGCCGCGTCCGGAAGTTTCGCTGGGCGGCGTGCGTCTGTCGGGTGTCGATCGCCGCATTTTCAACGACGACAAGCCGCTTGAACTGTCGCCGCGAGAATTTGCCGTGCTCGAAATGCTGCTGCTGCGCCACGGCCGCGTGGTCAGCAAGGCGCAACTGCAGGATCACCTGACGCACTTCGGCGGCGATCTCGGCGATACCGCGATCGAAGTCTACGTGCACCGGGTACGCAAAAAGCTCGAAGCCTGCCGCGTGGAAATCGTCACGGTGCGCGGCTTCGGCTATTTGCTGCAGGAAATCCGTCAGGCTGCGTAACGCGCTTTTTCGGGCAGCATGACCTGGCCGGGCTGATGGCTGGACGTCCCTCCTGAATCGGGACATCCGGCCATTCCCGGCTTTTTTCGCGGACGAGGAGTAATCTGTACCGCGTTGATCTTTTTTGCGCGTTCGACCATGCCCCACCCGGTCGCGAACAGCCTGCGGCGCTCGCTGCTGCGCCGACTCGCTGCTCCTCTTTCGCTGCTCGCGCTGATGAGCGGGCTCATCGCGTACTGGCTTGCCTGGCAGTACACGCAGCATGTCGTCGACCGTTCGCTCGCCGACCTCGCTACCGCGATCTCACGTCAGGTGCAGATCGCCGGACCCGACGCGCCGATCACCGTGCCGCCGCTCGCGCAGGCGATGTTCTCCGATCCAGTCGAACAACTGGTCTACCGCATCAGCAACGGCGAAACCGAAATTGCCGGCGATCCCAAACTGCCGCTGCAAGGCACGAGCGTGCGTCGCATGCACTATGCGTACGTGTTCGAGACACAGCACGAAGGCACCAGCGTGCGTGTCGCACAGGTGCGCGTGAACCAGCCGCAGGGCAACCCGATCGTCGTCGAAGTCGGGCAGCCGGTTCACCATCGTTTCCGGATCGCCGCCGAATTTCTGGTCGCGATCATGATGCCGTTGTTGCTGTTGCTGCTCGCCGGATGGGTGATCGTGTGGCGCGTCGTCAACCAGCAGCTCAATCCGCTGACCGATCTCGCCGATTCGCTGAACCGGCAGACGCACACGTCGCTCGAACCGGTTGACGAAACGTTCGTGCCGATCGAAATCCGCCCGCTGACGAGCGCGCTGAATGGTCTCCTCGACCGTCTGAAAACCGCGCTCGATTCGCAGCGCAAATTCATCGCCGATGCGGCGCATCAGCTGCGCACGCCGCTGACCGCGGTCAAGCTGCACGCGGAGCAGGCCGCCACCGCACGCGAGCCGAAGCAGGTGCTCGCCGCGGTGCGCGAACTGCGCGCCGCCGCGGATCGCGCGGTCCGGCTGTCGAACCAGTTGCTGTCGCTCGCACGTGCGGAACCAGGCGAACAGGCCGCGCGCTTCGTGAACGTCGACATGGCGGCGCTCGCGTTCGAAACCGGCGCGGAATGGGTGCCGCGCGCGCTCGCCGTCCACGTCGATCTCGGCTTCCAGCGTCTGGACGATCCGACCAACGACCATCCGCTGATCGCACGCGGCAATCCGGTGCTGCTGCATGAGGTGATCGCGAACCTGCTCGACAACGCGCTGAAATACGTGCCGCCGACGCGTTACGACGGCGCACGCATCACGATGAGCGTCTCGCAGACACGCGTTGAAGGCCAGACGATGGCGGAAATCGTCGTCGAGGATAACGGCGCGGGTGTGCCGCCGAAACAGCAGGCAGAGCTCTTCAAGCGGTTTTTCCGCGGCGACGGGCAAAGCGATACGAGCGTCGATGGTGGCGCGGGTCTCGGCCTCGCGATCGTGCACGACATCATGGTGCTGCACGGCGGCAGCGTGCATTACGAAGATGCACCCGAAGGCGGCGCCCGTTTTATCGTGCGCATTCCGGTCGTGGCCGATGCCGTTACCAGCGGACGCGACGTGCCCGTGCGCGTGACAAAAAAACCGGCGCACAGGGCGCCGGTCGATATGTGACTGTCTGGCGGGCGCTGATGCTCGCGTAGCGCCGCCTGCCGTTCACTTTTTCTTCTTCGCTTTCTTCTCTGTCTTGTCCGGCGCGGCCAGCATCGTGCCGCGGCACTTGCGCGCGCCGCAACGGCATTCGTATTCCTTCTTGAGCTTTTTCGTCTGACGCGCGTCGATCACGAGGCCGTAGTCGTAGAACAGTTCTTCGCCCGCTTCGATGTCGCGCAGCGCGTGCACGTACACGTGGCCGTCGATTTCCTCGGCTTCGCAGTTCGGCGCGCATGAATGATTGATCCAGCGCGCGCTGTTGCCGTCGACCTTGCCGTCGATCACGTGGCCGCTATCGAGCGCGAAATAGAACGTGTGGTTCGGTTCGTCCGGATTGTGCGGGTGACGACGCAGCGCTTCCTTCCACGTGATCCGCTCACCCTTGTATTCGATCAACCGTTCGCCGGCAGCGATTGCTTCCACGGCGAACACGCCTTTGCCGTGCACACCCGAACGGCGCACAGCGATCCTGCGTGAACTCATTGAATGAATCCTTGTGAAGAACTGAAGGTGAACATGCAGTCGCTCCCGTGAACCTGAGAATCTGCCGGTTTTTCTGACGTAGATAGCAAACGCGGCGCCATACCGGCGCCGCGTATCCTGCGACGCCCTTGCGCCACAACCGGCATCGTACACGCTAGAGACGGCTTCGTTCAACCGCCAAAAACCTTCTGTCGTCCTTCGTCGTCGTTGCGGGTCAGCGCTGTCCGAGCGTTGTTTCGCCGAAGAGCGCCTTCTGGTCGCGCGGTTGCGAGCGCCAGTATTGCGGCGGCGCCTCGACGCTCGCGCCAAGTTGCGCGGCCGCGTGCCACGGCCAGCGCGGATCGTAGAGCATCGCACGCGCCATCGCGACGAGATCGGCGTCGCCCGCTTCGACGAGTCCGTTGGCATGCTGCGCATCCGTAATCAGGCCGACGGCGATCGTCGTGAGCCCCGTCGCTTTCTTCACGGCCTGCGCGAACGGCACCTGATAGCCGGGCTCGAGCGGAATCTTCTGCAACGGCGATACGCCGCCCGACGACACGTCGATCCAGTCGCAACCGCGCTTTTTCAGTTCGTGCGCGAACGCGATGGTGTCGTCGAGCATGATGCCGCCTTCGACCCAGTCGGTCGCCGACACGCGTACGCCAACAGGTTTGTCGGCGGGAAACGCCGCACGCACGATATCGAAGATCTCCAGCGGAAAACGAAAGCGGTTTTCGCGCGAGCCGCCGTATTCATCGGTCCGCTGGTTTGCGACCGGCGAGAGAAACTGGTGCAGCAGATAGCCGTGTGCGGCGTGCACTTCGAGCGCATCGATACCGAGTCGCGCTGCACGGCGCGCCGAAGCGGCAAACGCTTCGCGAATCCGGTTGAGCCCGGCGTTGTCGAGCGAAAGCGGCGGCTCTTCGCCGGCCTTGTGCGGTAACGCCGAAGGGGCATGCGGCAGCCAGCCGCCTTCAGACACGGGAACCAGCTGACCGCCTGCCCATGGCACATGGCTCGAAGCCTTGCGGCCGGCGTGCGAGAGCTGCATCGCAACGGGCACATGCGAGTGCCTGCGAATTGCGGCAAGCACGGGCTTGAGCGCGGCTTCGGTCGCGTCGTCCCACAGTCCGAGATCGCCCGCCGTGATGCGCCCGTCCGGCTCGACGGCCGTCGCTTCGATGCATAGGAGTCCCGCGCCCGATAGCGCGAGGTGACCGAGGTGGATCATGTGCCACCCGGTTGCCTCGCCACGTTCGGCGGAGTACTGGCACATCGGGGACACGACAATACGGTTACGAAGCGTCACGCTGCGCAGCGTGAGCGGAGAGAAGAGCGCGCTCATAGGTTCTCGCGAAGGAGGACAAAGAGCGATCGAGCATAGCACCGCGTGTCGTTCGTTGCTGACAGCGGACCGCACAGAAAGCCGGCTGAAACCCGCAGCCTTCGCGACTTCAGGCGTCGCGGTTCTGCGATGGCGGCGTATCGAGGCGGCTCGACCACGACTCGACCGTGCCGTTCGCGAGCCGCTTCTTTGCGGTCGCGCGCAAGGAAGGCGCGAGCGTGTCGAGATTCGCGATGGCTTCGAGCGCGGCGAGATCGTCGCGATCGACATACAGCACGCGCAGCAGGCGCTCGATGGTCCATCCGGGATGCGGGCGTGCAAGGCGTTCGATGGTGTCGCCAGCGCCGATCTCACCCGCTTCGAGCACGCGGTAATACCAGCCCGTGCGGCGCGTGTCCTGAACCCGGCGCGACATGTCTTCGCGCGAAAAACGCAGGTTCAGTTTCCAGCACGGTTGTCGCGGCTGCGAAACCTGCACGATCGCACCGCCGATGCGGTACACATCGCCAACGCACACCGTCGACTCCGTCATGCCAAGCGTGCTGATGTTTTCGCCGAATGCGCCGCGCGCATCGAGCCGCGTCCGGCCAGCGGGCGTCGCCAGCCATTCACTGCGCCACACGTCGTAGTGATCGAACGCGTAGTGCAGCATCGCCTTTTGGGGGCCGCCATGATGTTTGCGTTCGGCCTGCTCGTCGCCGTCGAGACCCGTTTCGCCCAGCCACACGCGATGTCCGACCGGCTTCTTGCCGATTGCACTCTCTTTGCCATGCTCCCCGAGCGGCGCAATGACACCCGTCAGCACGGCAGCGACACGAAACACCGCGTCACTCATGGCTTCGCCTGGACCTGGTCGAGCCATTCATTGAACATCGCGCGCGACGCTTCTTCGAGACGCGGACCGAAACGGGCCGTATCCGCGCGCAACTGCAACACATCGACGCCGTCGGTTCCGCCAATTTCCGACGCGTTGCCGATCAACCAGGGCTCAAAGCGGTCGGCACGAATTTCCGGATGACATTGCAGGCCAAGCACATGCCCGCCCCATGCAAACGCCTGGTTTTCGCAGATGGGCGTGGAAGCTAGCCGCGTGGCGCCTTGCGGAAGATCGAACGTGTCGCCGTGCCAATGGAACATCGATGTCTGCGCGCCATCCAGATGACGGACGGGCGACGCACGGCCGTCGTCGGTGAGTGTCAGCGGTGCCCAGCCGATTTCGGACCTCGCGCCGGCATAAACCCGCGCACCCAGCACACGCGCAATCAGCTGCGCGCCAAGACAGATTCCGAGTGTCGGCAGCCCGGCGGCGATCCGTCGTTCGATCATCGAAACGAGCGGGACGAGCGTCGGATAATGTGCGTCGTCGCATGCATTGATCGGGCCGCCAAGAATCACCATCAGCGAAGCCGCCACTGGATCAGGCGCTTCGATGCGCCCAAGTCCGACGTCGAGATAACGCACCGGACGCCCGCGCTCGCCGAGCACGAGTTCGAGGCTGCCCAGATCTTCGAAGTGGACATGGCGAATGGCCAGAACTTCGTGATTCATCGGCAGTTCCTGTTCCCGAAATAAACTTGAAAATGATCCAGCCTGTGCCTGTGTATTGCCGGGCGCTGCTGCCGCACCGAGGTCCGGTTCGCGGGAAACGCCGACGCCCGATCAGCGACGCGTTCCCCACTTACCCGCCGTGCGGCACGGCAGATTCGCGCTTACTGCGCGAAGATTTTCCAGATTTTCTTCTGTGTCGCGACGTCGGCAGTTTCGTGGACTGCACAGTCCAGACGCACATCCGTATCCGACATTTTCAGCTCGAGCAGCGCGCAGTAATGCGGCGTCTTCTTCGGATTCCTGCTCGGATCGAAATGCGTGCACGACAGGCACATACGATGCGGAGGAATCGTTTCCTGCGCTTCGAGCTGATGGATCGTTTTCAGCAACGTGCGATAGAAGACGGCCTGCTCTTCGTCCTTCAGCGTGCCGACTGCTTTCGACAAAAAGTCGGGCCATTGCGCTGCGCGCTTTGCCGCCGTCCGGCCGCGTGCCGTCAGACGCACCGCGAGTGCGCGGCCGTCGTCAAGCGCGCGGCGTTTTTCGAGGAGACCCTTGCCTTCGAGCGTGCTGACCGCATCGCTCGTGGTGGCGGCGGTCAACGCCGTTTCGCGCGCGATCTCACCGAGACGCATCGGACCCTTGCGCTGCATCAGCAACACGAGAATTTCACCCTGAGTCGGTGTGAGACCCGCACCTTCCGCCCATTCCCATGCCTGGCTTCGCATGGCTGTGCTCAGTCGCAGCAGGGTGTGAGTCACCCGCCCGGTTGCCTGCTCTCCGTAGACGCCTTCGCTCATAATCTTTCGTTCGTTAATGACAGCATGCTGCCGCGTGTCCGGCCGTTGGCGATAAACACGCCGGCAGCCTGTGTGGGGACGGTCCCGTCCGGGAAAGCCGGGCCGATTCTAACTATCTCAAAAATATTCTGCTTTGCACGCCTGTTCCGGCGCGTCGTGCAGCACCGCTCTCTCATTTCGCTGTGAACCGTCAGCCATCGTTCTGCGAACGGGGCGACGCGACCACGTCACAGCGTTAAAACCGACATTCTATGCGAGTGCGGCCAATCGTACAGCTAAGTTATCCAGTGCGTGCTGTGGATAACCCCGGGATATCTTATGAAATGGGTGTGCACCGATTCTTGATAACTGCAACCTGGGCTTCCGGGATGCATGAAGTTATCCGCGCTTCCCGGCGAAAACGCCCATCGGATCAGCACAGTTGTCGTTTACGCAATGTGTTGACTTTGCAGGGAATTCCTTCGTTGTCCACAGATGAAGCCGATGCTTGTTAACTATTACTACGTATGTATACGTAAACATTCGACAAACCTGAGGAAGCCCTGGCTGGAAAACAAAAGTCGAAAAAAACCCCGCTAAAAGCGGGTTCCGTCAGATAACGGCAACAGACTGCGGACTGACAATCACGCCCGCCATTGCAGACATTGTTGCCGAACCGCTTCATGCAGCGACTTTTCTTCCGAAAACACGCTGCGCAGCCACGTTGCGTCGTTGATCTGACCGCGCGCGATCGCGCCGACTTCGTCGAGCGCCTTGCCGGACCCGAGTGCGTCGGCGTGCGGCGCGATCCGGTCAAGCGTGGCGAGGATGTCTTCGGAAATCGTGCGGCGCTCGCCCGTCTGCGGATCGATGCACGTACCCGCCAGACCAAAACGGCACGCTTCGAACCGGTTAAACGTGTAGACGAGGTAGTCGTCTTCTTTCGGGATCAGCGGTTTGTCGAGCAGCAGGTGGCGCGCGAGCGTCTGGATGTAGCACGCAATCGCCGCGGCGCGGTCAACCGACATCGGCGTATCCATCACGCGCACTTCGATCGTGCCGAAACCAGGCTTCGGCCGGATGTCCCAGTAGAAATCCTTCATGCTGTTCACGACACCCGTGTGAACCATCTTCGAAAAATACTCTTCGAAGCTGTCCCACGTGAGTGTGAACGGCGCGCGGCCCGACAGCGGAAACGCGAACACGGAATTCAGACGCGCGGAATGAAAACCTGTATCGACGCCCTGCACAAACGGCGACGAAGCCGACAACGCGATGAAATGCGGGATGAAACGCGACATCGAATGCAGCAGGAACAGCGCGCTGTCCGGATCCGGGCAACCGATGTGCACGTGCTGGCCGAACACCGTGAACTGCTTGGCAAGGTAGCCGTACAGTTCGGACAGGTACTGGAACCTCGGCGTATCGACGATCTGCCGGTCGCTCCACTGCTGGAACGCGTGCGTGCCGCCACCACACAGGCCGACGTTCAGCCGGTCGGCCGCGGCGACGAGTGTGTCGCGGATCGTGCGCAGATCGGTCAAGGCCTGCTCGTGCGTCGTGCAGATGCCCGTCGACAGCTCGATCATGCTCTCCGTGATTTCCGGTGTGATGTTGCCGGGAATCGGCTGGTCCTTGATGAGGCGCAGAAGATCGGTGCCGGCTTTGGTCAGATCATAGTCATGGGTATTGACGATCTGCATTTCGAGCTCGATCCCGAAGGTGAACGGTTTCGAGTCGACAAAGGGTTCGAGTGACATGACGTCCCTTGGATTTGCTGACTGGACCGGCCTGGCAGCGAAGCACTGGCCGGTCGCAGTCGTTGTGAAAATCGTTGTGAATTCAGGTCGGTTCGATGCGAACGGCTACCACGCCTATTCGCGACGTTCGCCCACCAGTGCAAGGCTGCGATAGACGAGCCACGGCCCGACAAGCTGCAGCACGACAATCGAACACATCACGACGGCACGCAGCTGCGGATCGAAATTCGGATACAGGTCATAGGTATCGTCGACGAGCAGATACGCGAGCGCCGACATCGGCGAAAGCGAGAGCCCGAGCGCCATACCCTGCTTCCAGTTCAGGCCACTCGGTTTCGCGAACGCGAGCACGCCGACCAGCTTGCCGATCAGACGCGCAACAATCAGACCCAACGCCGCAACACCGCCAAGCGCGATGTCTTTCCATTCGAACGACGTCAACGTAAGCACGAACAGGATCACAGTCAGAAGCCATCCCGCCGTGCCGAAATGCTGTGGCCACAGTTGCGGACGCGCTTCCAGATTCTTCACGATGATGCCGGCGGCGAGCAGGCTCAGGATTGTCGACAGCTTGAACAGATGCGCAAGCGCGATTGCCAGCAGTACCAGCCCGAACAGCGCGACAAACGAATGTTCATCCTGCATGTTCATGCGTCGATAGAAGAAATTGCACGCCCGCGCGAGCGCGAACGCCAGAACGAATGAGCCGATCAGCAGATAAAGCGGTTGCAGGATCGTGGCCAGCACGTTGCCGTACACCTCCTGATGCAACCAGCTCGACGCGAGTTTTTCGATCACCACGGCGTACATGCTGTTGAGCGCAGTCAATGTCATCAGACGCTGCGTCACCTGCCCTTCGGCGCGCAATTCGGTTTTTAGCTGGATCACCATTGCGGGCGACGTTGCCATCGCGATTGCGGCAAGCACCATCGCGACCATCGTCGGCACCTGCAGGAACAGCAGCACGGCGAGGACAAGCACGAATGTAAGAGTCGATTCGGCGATGCTCGAGAGAATCAGCCACGGGTTGCGGCGGATCCAGCGCAGATCGAGACGGCTGCCGAGTTCGAAGAGCAAGAGGCCGAGCGCGACATCGAGCAGCGGGCGCGCGGCGCCGGTGCTGGCGTCGATCACACCAAAGCCTGCCGATCCGGCGATCAGGCCGATCACGGCATAGCCGGAAATGCGCGGCAAGCGCCATGCGCGATAACAGAGTTCTCCGCACAGACCGGCCGCGAGCAGCGCGAGACCGGCCCAGAAGATCGCATCGGGCGAAAGCGGCAGCGCCGGGAAAAATGAAAACGCCGACTTCATCGTGGTGGCTTCTCCTTTGCAGCAACGGCCATGCGGCGCTAACCGGTGGACGGACCGGTGACGGCGTGAACGCGGCTCGCGTTCGTCGTCGCTACGGCATTCGTCGTCGATATGGCGCTGCGCCGACGGGCGTTGCAGATTGTCGATCGGGTGAAAACTGAGACGGTTGCGCGAAGACCGATTGACTGCGGACGGCGAAGCCCGCGTGTGCATTCAGGCAGCTTGCCAGATACATGTGTACGAACGCCGTCGACCTGTGAATCAGATTGTTGTTGACCGGCAACCGTTCCGTGATTGCGCATCCTGGATGAAACGAGGCGTGCGCGTGAAGAAGGGCGATTGTGCCACAGGTTTTTCTGGCTGGACTGAAAAGGGCCTAACGTGGGGTTAAAGCGGTAAAAACGTACGTCATCTTCGGGGAGACAGGAAAAAACGACCGTTTGAAGGCTTTATCCCTCTGTCGACCGGGGTGTTTTGCCAAAGAAACGCGTGGATCAAGGTCAGGCGAATCGAAACGAATGGCGGTTTTCCCGGGGTGACGGCTTTTCAGGTTTTTTCGGTTGTGAGGTTTTGGGTTTGTTCCGATGCGACCGCCCACGTCTCTTTGTTTATATGTTTACCTGTATGTATACGTAGTAACAGTTAACAAGGACATCGCATTTCTGTGGATAACCTCTATTTGCCGAAGCAGATCATCAGGTTACGAAACGCATAACCGCGCGCACAGCATGTGTGGGTCTCGCTGGCTTCGAAGAACAACTTTTCCAGCCAGAACGCGGCGAGAAAGTTGTCCCGTTTACGTCCACATGGGGTCCACATGAGTTGATGCCGTTTTTCTCACGGTTATCCACAGATTGACGTGGATAACTTTTTCGCGCGATTGCGCTATCGAACGGTTCCCTGCCGCAATGCGCGAAGCAGAAAACGGGCTGGATCGATGGATTCGGCGAGGTCACGTTCGATGGGCCAGGGCTCGCCTTCGATCTGGGAGGCGATCAACTCCGCTCCCAGCGAAGCCCACACCAGCCCGCGCGAGCCATAGGCAAATGCGCCGAAGAGACCCGATGAGCGCGGCAAATCAAGCGGCCATGCGCCGCGCAGACGCAGCGCCTCGCGGGCGGCTTCTGTTTCATCGGCGAGCGCGCCGATCATCGGCAGGCGGTCCGGTGCCACGCATCGAAACGCGACGCGTCCGTCGAGCGCCGCGGCCTTGAGCGGGTCGATTGCGTCGCGCAGGCCGGGCAGCATATGTGTGAGGCGCGCCAGATTTTCTTCGTGCCCGTTCGCGCGCAATGAGGAATCGGGATCGTCGAGGTCATAGGTCGCGCCGGTGAGCGTCAGGTCGTCGGCGAGCGGCACCGCATAACCTTCGCCAATGACCGGCAGTTGCAGACCCGGCACCGTACCCGGTGGCAACACGGTCAACTGGCCGCGCACACTGACAGTCGTCGTGTAGCGCAGTCCGGCGATGCGAGCGGCGTCATGTGCATTCGCAACAACGACAACCGGAGCTCGCGCAACGGCCTGTCCGCGCTCATCGAACACGTTCCACTGATTGCCGTCACGTTCGATGCGCGCCACGTGCACGCCGAAGCGCCGCTCGAGTCGTGAACCGGCGGCCGCACATTGCGCGGCACATAGCGTCGCGGGATCGATCCAGCCGCCCTCGGGGAAGAACCATCCGCCATTCGCTACATCCGTGTTCGCGAGCCGTCGCGCTTCGCCGCGGGACACTGGCGTGACGTATCCGGCAGGCCACCCAAACGAAGCGAGCGACGCCGACATCGCGCGTGCTTCGTCTTCGCTTCCGGCAAGCTGAAGAAGACCTGAAGTGCCACGCGTGAGCGGATGTCCTGCATCGACCAGTGCCGACCATCTCTGCAATGCGTGGAGAAAGCCGGCGCGCGTGATGCGCGAGGCGACGCTGTCATCGCGCGAGAGCATCGGATGAAACACACCTGCAGGATTGCCGGACGCTTCCAGTGCAATCCCATCGTGTCGTTCGAGTGAAGTCACGTGCCAGCCGCGTGCGGTGAGTCGCTCGATCACGGCGCAACCCGCGAGACCGGTGCCGATCACAACCGCTCGACGTTCGTCGACGGCAAGCGGCATCGGCGGATCATGCCGCCGTACACGCCAGCGTGGTGCAAAACGTCCAACCAGCATTGCACGCTTCCAGCCAAATCCATCGACCTTGCGATACTCGAAGCCCGTTTGCAGCAACGCGCGTTTTACGTCGCCAGAACTGGTGTACGTGGCGAACGTTGCGTCGTCGCCGGCCAGACGCGCAAGCTGCTTGAAGAGTTGCGGCGTCCAGAGTTCGGGATTCTTTGCGGGCGCAAAACCATCGAGGTAAAACGCGTCGGCGCGTAACCAGAGCGATGGCAATGTTTCGCCCGCATCGCCAAAGACGAGCGTCAGCGTGACGCGGCCCTCGTCGAATTCAAGCCGGTGGGTACCAGGAACCAGGAATGGCCAGGCATCGGCGAGCGTGCGCGCGAGCGTTGCAATCGATGGATCGGAAACCGTCGCGTCATACGCGCGATGCAGATCATCCCTTGAAAAAGGATGTTTTTCCGTCGAAACGAAATGCAGCCGCTCGCATCGTGACGGGTCGGCGCGCCAGGCGGCCCATGTCATCAGGAAGTTGATGCCCATCCCAAAGCCCGTTTCCAGCACCGTGAAAACGCGCCTTGACTGCCAGCGTGCGGGCAGATTGTTGCCCTGCAAAAACACGTATTCGGCCTGCGCCAGACCGCCGACTGCGCTGTGATAGATATCGTCGTATTGACGTGAGAAAGGCGCGCCGTTGTCGCGAAAGGCGAGCGTGGCAGGGATCAGCGGCTCGGTCATGCAGATAGAAAGAGGACGTCGACAATGAGGAACAACGCGTAGTTCGAAGCGCTGGAAAGCCCTTGTTACAAGGGTTACACGGCGATACACGCATGCCCGATCGTTGGCAAAAACCAACGTCGGCGCGTTGTTTAAGGCCATTCACGCGGGTCGTTTGATGCATTCCATGCGGAAAAAGGCCCAATCCACGTCCAATCGGAACTCGATCGGTCAAAGAACCGTGTAAATCTTCGAAACCCTTATCCTGATTGGGTTTGCGCTGCGCTATCATAGCAGGCGCCGCACAGGGAAGCGGCAGCACGGCCGTCGCGTAAAAAGCTTCGCGACGCGTTTGTCCGGAGCGCTCCGGCCACCGTCGCTGCTCGACGGCGCGGCACGCGCACGTATAATCGGCGCGTTCGCGCTGTTCGTGTCAACCTAAACCAGAAAGGAACCTTAATGAACAAACAGGAACTGATCGACGCCGTCGCAGGTCAGACGGGCGCCAGCAAAGCTCAAACCGGCGAAACGCTGGACACGCTGCTTGAAGTGATCAAGAAGGCTGTGTCCAAGGGTGACGCAGTCCAGTTGATCGGCTTTGGCAGTTTTGGTTCGGGCAAGCGCGCAGCGCGTACGGGCCGCAACCCGAAGACTGGCGAAACCATCAAGATTCCGGCCGCCAAGACCGTCAAGTTCACGGCTGGTAAAGCGTTCAAGGACGCAGTCAACAAGCGCTAAGCATTTAGAGCCTTGTGTTGACGCCCGCCATCGGCGGGTTTTTTTTCGTCTGCGTTTCTAGTGATGGTGGTGGCCATCACCATGATGATGGTCGTGATCGTGATGGTCGTGGTCGTCGTCATCCAGATCCCATGCAGGGAACGGGTCGGCGAATGCTGTCCACGCCTCAGGCCCGGACGCATATTCGTCGTCGGTAAGCAGACACGCATCGAGCTTCGCGCGCCATTCGGACGCGTCGATATCGACGCCGATCATCACCAGTTCCTGTCGACGGTCACCAATGCTGAAGTCGTTAGCGTCGCCGTACCAGTCGGCGGCGATTTCGTTCATCAGTTCGTCGTCGCCCTCGGGCCATTCGCTGCGATCCTGCGCGGCCCACCACGTGCCCGCCGGTGAAGGCCGGCATGTGCCGCCCGCCTGCGAAAGCGACCCGCCAATCTCGTTGCGCGTCGCCAGCCAGAAAAAGCCCTTGCTGCGCAGCACGCCCTTCCATTCTTCATGCAGCAGCGCCCAAAGACGTTCCGGGTGGAACGGACGGCGCGCGCGATACACGAACGTACTGACGCCGGATTCATCGTCTACGACGTGCGGTTCGGGATTGCGATCTTCAGTCAGCGTGACGAGCCAGCCTGCGGACCCCGACGTTGCATCGAAATCGAAGTACTTCGTATCGAGCACGTCGGCAGGCGCGACATCGGCAAAGTGACTCACGATCTGTACGGCGCCTGGATTGATGCGCGTGAGAATGCGTTGCAGACACGCGAGCGCCTCATCGCTGACGAGATCCTGTTTGTTCACCACGATCACGTCGCAGAACTCGATCTGGTCGACGAGCAGTTCGACGACCGTGCGATCGTCGTCTTCCGTCGTAACGATGCCCGCTTCGGCAAGCGAACCGGTTCGCGCGAAGTCAGTCAGAAAGCGCGACGCATCGACGATCGTCACCGTCGTGTCGAGCCGTACGATGCCAGCGAGCGGTGTGTCGTCATCGCTTTCGTCGTCGCCAAACGTGAGGTCTTCGGCAATCGATATCGCCGTGATGCTTCCCGTCGGCTCGATGAGGATCGCGTCGAACATCTGCTCACTGGCAACACGTTCGATGTCGTCGAGCAGATCGTCGCCCGCTTCGATCAACGCGCTACCGCTTTTCAGCGCGATGCGTTTTTGCGCCGCGCCTTGCGTCGTGCCCGATGCGCGCACGAGCGTCGCATCGAGTTCGATGGCGGCGACGTCCGCGACGATCACTGCAATGCGCAGGCCAGCCGCGTTCGCGAGAAGGTGTTCGATGAGCGTGGTCTTGCCCGCGCCCAGAAAACCGGAGAGCACGGTGACGGGCAGTGGCGACTGGTTCATTGCGGTCAGAAAGCGAGAAGGAAATAAGGGCGTGCCGGGCGCAAAACCGGGGTGCGGCCGAGCGGCAGGACGAAGCCGCATTGTGCATCAAACGTCGCGAAGCCGCGCGAATCTGCCGCCTCGCGATTGCATACATCGACGGATGACGCTGACTGGAACTCAGGGAGGACTGGCGGAAAACCGGTGCGGCCAGCTGCTCAGCGCAGCAGGTTCCACTTCTGGAGGATGGCGGCGATCTGCTTCGCGTATTGATCGCGCAACGTGGGCGTTTCTGAATGGTAGGCGCCGACCGCGGTCCACGTGTTGCCGTATTTGTTCATCTGGCGTCGCAGATGCCAGGCGGCAATGTAGACATTCTTGCAGGGTTCCATCAGCGTACCGGTAGAAATGCCGTACTGCGAGAGCGTCGCAAGATGGACGGAGTTGATCTGCATCACGCCGTAGTCGGTTGAACCGTTCGCATTCTTGTGCAGGGCGTCGGGCCGGTTGTGCGACTCCTGCCATGCGATCGCGCGCAAAATGAGCGGATTGACCTTCTGATAACTGGCTGCCTCGTCAAAACAGTCGGCGCGCGCCGGCGCGGCGGCGAACCACGCGCAGAGCCCGATAGCAACAGTGACGAGAGCCGGTTTCATCGATCAAGATGACTAAGCAAATAACGGTGACGAGACGATGCAATGGCCTTCCTCGCGGCCAGACATCGGGGAAAACCCGTGGCCGTCGGGATGCGTCTATCGCATGGAACCGCCCGTATCATACCGGCAGCCTGTGACGGGTCAAGGTTGGCTAACCGACATAAGGCTGAAGATTCCGGAAGAGGCCTTCTTCTATATGTTGCGTCTCACGGGCGAGCAAGCTTTCATGAAGTTGACGACAGCGGCGCTTCAATTAGAGGAAACTCACTGGCGAGGGGCTATTTGTGAGAATTTCGTCATGAAAAGCTGTTACTGTTCATTTTTTTCGGACCTCAGATTGGCGTGCATCCGGGCGACCGGCAGGCGTCGGGGCGAAGGGGTTGCGCCCGGCCAGCATGTCCACTGCGCATGACCGTCGGCGGCGGTTGCCGTCGGCATCGACATCACATTCCATGAGAAGAAATCGTATGGCATTGCGTCGCGTCGCAACGGCGCTGCTGGTTGCTGGATCGATCACCTCGCAGATCGCATACGCACAGGTGACCCTCAACTTCGTCAACGCGGACATCGACCAGGTGGCGAAGGCGATTGGCGCGGCAACCGGCAAAACGATCATCGTCGACCCGCGCGTCAAGGGTCAGCTCAACCTCGTTTCCGAAAATGCTGTCCCCGAAGATCAGGCGCTGAAAACGCTGCAGTCCGCGCTGCGGATGCAGGGCTTTGCGCTGGTGCAGGATCACGGCGTATTGAAGGTCGTCCCGGAAGCCGACGCCAAACTGCAGGGCGTGCCGACCTACGTCGGCAACGCGCCGGCCGCGCGCGGCGACCAGGTGGTCACCCAGGTCTTCCAGCTCCACAACGAATCGGCAAACAACCTCTTGCCGGTGCTGCGACCGCTCATCTCGCCGAACAATACGATCGCCGCCTACCCGGCCAATAACACACTGATCGTCACCGATTACGCCGACAACGTGCGGCGTATCGCGCAGATCATCTCGGGGGTCGATACGGCCGCGGGCCAGCAGGTTCAGGTCGTGCCGCTGAAGAACGCCAACGCGATCGATATCTCCACGCAGCTTGCGAAGATGCTCGATCCGGGCGCAATCGGCAGCACGGATGCGACGCTGAAGGTGTCCGTGACGGCCGATCCGCGCACCAATTCGCTGCTGCTTCGCGCATCGAACGTGCAGCGGCTTGCCGCTGCGAAGACGCTTGCGCAGCAACTCGACGCACCGAGCAGCGTGCCCGGCAACATGCACGTCGTGGCGCTGCGCAACGCGGACGCGACCAGGCTCGCGAAGACCTTGCGCGGGATGCTCGGCAAAGCCGGCGACACCGGTTCTTCGTCAGGCGGGAACGAGGCGAACTCGTTCAACCAGAATAGTGGCGGCGCGGGCAGCAATTCGACGGGCACGGCCGGTACGCCGCCGCTGCCGTCCGGCGGGCTCGGCAACAGTTCGATGTCGTCGTCAATGGGCGGCAGCGGCAGCGGCGGCGGTGGCGCATACGGCTCGAACGGCAACTCGGGTTCGTCCGGCCTGCTCGGCGGCGACAAGGACAAGAACGACGATAACCAGCCCGGCGGGATGATCCAGGCGGACGCGGCGACCAACTCGCTGATCATCACAGCGGCCGAGCCGGTATATCGCAATCTGCGCGCGGTGATCGACCAGCTCGACGCGCGCCGCGCACAGGTCTACATCGAGGCGCTGATCGTCGAACTGAACTCGAACACGAATGCGAATCTCGGCATTCAGTGGCAGATCGGGAACAGCACGGTGTTTGCCGGCACAAACCTGACGACTGGCCAGAGCAACAGCATCCTCAATCTGACGGCCGCCGCCGCCGCGGCCGGGGCCACGGCGACTACCGGCGGGCTTGCCGGAGCGCTCGCAGGCCAGAGTATCCAGCAGGGCCTCAACGTCGGCTGGATTCACAATATTTTCGGTGTGCAGGGACTCGGCGCGCTGCTGCAGGCGCTGTCGCAGACCGCCGACGCAAACGTGCTGTCGACGCCTAACCTCATCACGCTCGACAACGAGGAAGCCAAGATTGTCGTCGGCACGAACATTCCGATCCAGACGGGTTCGTATTCGAACCTCACGAGCGGCGCGACGAGCTCGGCATTCAATACGTTCGACCGCGTCGACGTCGGTCTGACGCTGCACGTCAAGCCGCAGATCACCGACGGCGGCATTCTCAAGCTGCAGCTTTACACCGAAGATTCGGCGATCGTGAATGGCACGACCAACGCGACGACAAACCCGGCCGGTCCGGAATTCACCAAGCGTTCCATCCAGTCGACGGTGCTTGCCGACAACGGCGAGATCATCGTGCTCGGCGGCCTGATGCAGGACAACTACCAGGTCAGCAACAGCAAGGTGCCGCTGCTGGGTGATATTCCGTGGATTGGCCAGCTGTTCCGTTCGGAGCAGAAGAACCGTAACAAGACCAACCTCATGGTGTTCCTGCGCCCCGTGATCATCAACGATCGCAATACCGCGCAGGCCGTGACGTCGAACCGCTACGACTACATCCAGGGCGTTCAGGGCGCGTACAAGTCCGACAACAACCTGATCAAGGACAGTGACGATCCGGTGGTTCCGCCGATGCCGATCGGCCCGAGCCAGGGCGGCACGCCCGCGCTGAACCTGTTCGACCTCGACCAGATGCGTCGTCAGCAGATGGCGCCGCCGGCGCCTGTTCCCGCCCCAGCGAACGGCGCGGCGGGGAGCACCCAGTCACCGGGAGCGAAGCCGTGACGCTGGCGCCCGCGCAGGCATCGCAACGCGCTCCGGGCGGCGAGGCGGCAACCGGGCGCGAGCCGCCCTCGCCGCTTGCCGCCCGGCTCGTGCCGTACGGATTCGCCAAAAGCGGCCAGATCCTCGTCGCGCATCAGCACGCGGACAGTCTTGAAGTCTGGATCAGCGATCGCACGACCGATGCGGCGCTTGCGGAAGTCGCGCGCAATTTCGGGGCGCTTTCCGTGGTGCGCCTGCCGGCTGACGAACTCGCGCAGGCGATCAATCAGGCGTACGCGCGTCAGGACGGCAGCGCGGCGCAGGTGGTCGGCGAAGTGGAGGGCGAAGTCGACCTGTCGCGCCTGATGCAGGAAATTCCCGAAGTCGAAGACCTGCTGGAATCGGAAGACGACGCGCCGATCATCCGCATGATCAACGCGCTCCTCACGCAGGCGGCGCGCGAACAGGCATCGGATATTCACATCGAGCCATTCGAGACGTCTTCCGTGGTGCGGTTTCGCGTCGACGGTACGCTGCGCGACGTCGTGCGTCCCAAGAAGGCGCTGCACGGCGCGCTGATCTCGCGCATCAAGATCATGGCGCAGCTCGATATCGCCGAGAAACGTCTGCCGCAGGATGGCCGGATTACGCTGCGCGTCGGTGGCCGTCCGGTCGACGTGCGAGTCTCGACGCTGCCCACAGGCCATGGTGAACGCGCCGTGCTGCGTCTGCTGGAAAAAGACGCGGCAAGGCTGAATCTCGAAGCGCTCGGCATGGCTGCCGACACGCTCGTGAAATTCGACACGCTGATTGGACGTCCGCACGGCATCGTGCTCGTGACGGGCCCGACCGGTTCGGGCAAGACGACGACGCTTTACGCGTCGATGTCACGGCTCGAGACTGCGACGACGAACATCATGACCGTCGAAGATCCAATCGAATACGACCTGTCCGGTATCGGCCAGACGCAGGTCAACGAGCGGATCGGCATGACGTTCGCGCGTGCGTTGCGCTCGATTCTGCGGCAGGACCCGGACGTCATCATGATCGGCGAGATCCGCGACCTCGAAACCGCGCAGATCGCCGTGCAGGCGTCGCTCACGGGCCACCTCGTACTGGCGACGCTCCATACGAACGATGCGGCTTCGGCCGTCACACGTCTGACCGACATGGGCGTCGAGCCGTATCTGCTGGCTTCGTCGCTGCTCGGCGTGCTCGCACAGCGGCTTGTGCGGCGGCTGTGTCCGGTGTGCAAGGAAGAACGCGTTGAGGAAGATGGCAGCGTGCGCTGGCATCCGGTCGGTTGCGACAAGTGCGGCCATTCCGGTTACGCAGGGCGTCGTGGCGTGTACGAACTGCTGCTCGTCGACGATGCGATTCGCGCGCAGATCCATCGCAACGCCGCCGATTCGGAGATTCTCGAAGCCGGGCGCGCGCAAGGCATGCGCACGCTGCGCGAAGACGGCGATCGCTGGCTCGAATCCGGGCTGACGTCGCTCGAAGAAGTGATCCGCGTGACGGGCGGAGTGTAAGCGCATGCCAGCGTTCCGCTTTGAAGCGATCGATGCGGCCGGCAAGGCGCAAAAAGGCGTGCTCGACGCCGACAGCGCCCGCGGCGCGCGCACGCAGTTGCGCACGCAGGGATTGACGCCGCTGGTCGTCGAACCGGCCGCGACGCGCACACGCGGCGAGCGCAACCAGCGTCTGTCGCTCGGGCGCCGTCTGTCGCAGCGCGAGCAGGCAATTCTCACGCGGCAACTCGCGAGCCTGCTGATCGCGGGTCTGCCGCTCGACGAAGCACTGTCGGTGCTGACGGAGCAATCGGAGCGCGACTACATCCGCGAACTGATGGCCTCGATCCGCGCTGAAGTGCTCGGCGGCCATTCGCTTGCCAACGCCCTCTCGCAGCATCCGCGCGATTTCCCCGAGATCTATCGGGCGCTCGTTTCGGCCGGCGAACATACCGGCAAGCTCGGTCTCGTGCTGTCGCGTCTCGCCGATTACATCGAGCAGCGTAACGCGCTCAAGCAGAAGATCGTACTTGCGTTCACGTATCCGGCGGTCGTCACGATCATCGCGTTCGGTATCGTCACGTTCCTGCTGAGTTACGTCGTGCCGCAGGTCGTGAACGTATTCGCGAGCACGAAGCAGCAACTCCCGTTTCTCACGATCATGATGATGGCGCTCTCCAGTTTCGTGCGGAACTGGTGGTGGGCGATGCTGATCGCGCTCGTGGTCGTGATCTACGTCGTGCGTTCGGTTCTGGCGCAACCCGGGCCGCGTCTCACGTTCGACCGGTGGCTCCTCACGGCGCCGCTCTTCGGCAAACTCGTGCGCGGCTACAACACGGTGCGCTTCGCGAGCACGCTCGGCATCCTGACGGCTGCGGGCGTGCCGATCCTGCGCGCGCTGCAGGCCGCGAGCGAAACGCTCAGCAACAAGGCGATGCGCCTGAACATCGACGACGCGATCGTGCGCGTGCGCGAGGGCACGTCGTTGTCACGCGCGCTGGGCAATACGAAGACGTTTCCGCCGGTACTGGTTCACCTGATCCGTTCCGGCGAAGCGACGGGCGATGTCACCACGATGCTCGACCGCGCCGCCGAAGGCGAAGCGCGCGAACTCGAACGAAGGACGATGTTTCTGACGAGTCTGCTGGAACCGCTCCTGATTCTCGCGATGGGCGGCGTGGTGCTCGTGATTGTGCTGGCGGTAATGATGCCGATTATCGAACTGAACAACCTGGTTCAGTGAAGTGACCGGCGTGAGTGGAAGACGCGGCGCGGAGCATGATGCCGCGCCGGAACCTAGCGCACGTAGATGGTAGGGCCGGGGGCGTTGGCGGGCAGGAAGACTTCGGAATGGGCGCCATTGCGATCGATGATGATCGAGCGCGCGCGGACTTCGGAGAGCTTCGCGCCCTGCATGACCGCGCCGCCGAGCGACACGGCATGAGGCGGTTCACCGCCGGTGCTGACGATAGCCGCAGCGCCTTCGCGAAGCGCGAGGATGCCGAAGAGGCGCACGTCCTGGTTCGTGTTACGCGTGAGCTTGCCGCCGAAGAGCGTGGCGGCCTGTTCGACCGACACGGGCGGCTGTGCCGCAGCCGCTGCCGGACCGGGCCGATGCGCGGTGAGCGTGACGACCCACCAGGTCAGTGTCGCGCAGAAAACGGCGAAGAGCGCGAGGGATAGAAGGCGTATCTGAAGTGCGTTCATGCGCGTCATTGTACGGACTATTGTGAAATTTGCGTGGAGTTGAAACCCTTCAACTCCATGACATTAGAATGACCTGCCGGGTCTGAATCCTGGCGATGGAAATGCAGAATATTCACCGCATCGGGCGACGCCTGGTGCATCGATACTTTTTCTGGAATGAGGTAGGAAGCTATGCAGATGTGGACCACACGCCGCGCTGAAATCACGGGGCCGCGCGCCCGCCGTCAACGCGGGTTCACGTTGATTGAAATCATGGTGGTGATCGCGATCCTCGGCATTCTTGCCGCGCTGATCGTGCCGAAGATCATGAGCCGTCCGGACGAAGCACGCCGCGTCGCAGCGAAGCAGGACATTGGCACGATGATGCAGGCATTGAAGCTCTACCGGCTCGACAATGGTCGTTACCCGACGCAGGAGCAGGGCCTGCATGCACTGATGGAAAAGCCTTCGACTGACCCAGTGCCGAACAACTGGAAAGACGGCGGTTATCTGGAGCGTCTGCCGAACGATCCGTGGGGCAACGCATATCAGTATCTGAATCCAGGCGTGCATGGTGAGATCGATGTATTCAGCTACGGCGCCGACGGCAAGGCGGGCGGCGAAGGCAACGATTCCGACGTCGGTTCCTGGCAGTAGACGGCTGAACGTATGAAGGCGATCCGTCCGGGGACGCGCATCGACGCGCGCGCGTCCGGCTTCACGTTGCTGGAGATGCTGGTGGTGCTGGTGATTGCCGGCCTGCTGGTGTCGCTGGCATCGCTGTCGCTGACGCGCAATCCACGCACGGATCTGAACGAAGAGGCACAACGGCTTGCGCTGCTGTTCGAATCGGCCGGCGACGAAGCGCAGGTCCGCGCGCGTCCGATTGCGTGGCTGCCGCTCGAGGGCGGTTATCGCTTCGATATGCGCACGGATGATGGATGGCGTCCGCTGCGTGACGACCTGCTGGGGGCGCGTCGCTGGGAAGGGGGTGTAACGGGCGTGTCGATCACCTATCCGGGCTCGGACCAGCAATCCGACCGGGTTGTGTTCGGCACGGAGAGCATCGATGCGCCGGTGCAGGTCACGCTGTTTTCTTCGGCGGGGCGCGCGACGATCACCGGCACGGGCAACGGCCGGTATGAGGTGCATTGAGATGCGGCCTCGGGCGTTGGGCGTCGGGCTCTCGCGTGGCTTCACGATGATCGAGGTGCTGGTTGCGCTCGCGATCATTGCGGTCGCGCTTGCTGCCTCGTTGCGCGCGGTGGGGAGTCTCGCGACCGGCGAGGCCGACTTGCACAACCGGTTGCTGGCCGGCTGGAGCGCTGACAACACGCTCGCGCAATTGCGCCTTGCGCATGCGTGGCCCGAGGTGGGCGCGCATAGCTTCGACTGTTCGCAGGGCAATCTGCAACTGATCTGTACCGAGAACGTGAGCGCCACGCCGAATCCGGTTTTCCGGCGCGTTGAAGTGACGGTGACGACGCCCGGACGTTCCGGCAATCTGGCCCAGCTGGTGACGGTGATCCCGAATGAAACGAACCGGTCACTGTGAGCGTTGCGGGCGCGGGATCGCGCGGGGGCGTCGTCAGTCTCGTGAGTGCGCACGCGATGGCGCGCGTGGTTTTACGTTGATTGAACTACTGGTTGCGATTGCGATTCTGGCGGTGATTGCGGTGTTGTCGTGGCGCGGGCTGGACCAGATTGTTCGTGGGCGCCAGACGATTACAAATGCGATGGAAGACGAGCGCGTGTTTGCGCAGCTGTTCGACCAGATGCGGATTGACGTCCGCCAGGCCGCATCGGATGACGAGGCCGGCGAGGCTGCGGTGAGCATCAGCGGCAGCGTGCTGCAGATCGTACGGGAGCGTGACGAGGTGGGTGTTGCGCCGCGGATGCAGGTGGTGCGGTACCGGATCGCTGACGGACGCGTAATCCGGTATGCGTCGCCGCCGCTCGCAAACGTGGGGGAGTTGCGGCGTGCGTTGCACGGTGGCGAGGGAAGCGACTGGAATGCTGTGCCCTTGATGGGCGGCGTGGGATCGATATCGGCGCGGCTGTACGTGGCGAAGGTGGGGTGGACTGCGCAGATGAAAGATGTGCAGTCGGCGATTACGGAGTACGACAACAATCTGAAGATCCCCCAGTTGGGGAACGCGCCGTTGCCGCGCTCGGTCACCGGGCTGGAAGTAAGTGTGGGCGCGAAGTCGCTCGCGAGGCCAGTGGTGCGCGTGTTTCTGGTGGGGGAATGATGATGGGGGAGTTTGCGTTCCACGCTGGGGTTTTGTTTTTTTCCCTGGCTTTTCCCTGTTTTGCTTTTGGTCTATTAGCGTTGCCCCTGTGCGGGGCGGCATTTCGGTTTTTCGTGCCGAAGCTGAGTCTTTGCTTTGGCCTTTCCTTGTATTCATGTCGGTCTATTAGCGTTGCCCCTGTGCGGGGCGGCACCTACTTTTCTTTGTCCTTGCCAAAGAAAAGTAGGCAAAAGAAAGGCGCTTCGAAAACTCGTCTTTTCCAGGTGTGTCATCGCCGGGGAATGGCAATCCATGAAGTGTCGCCCTCGCATTTCACGCGGCATGGGTCCCCACGCGATTCCGTCTCGCGCGCGGTTCATCTTCGTGGCAAAGCCGTCATCCACCCGACTCCACGCTTTGCGTGTCGCCGGGCGGTTAACTGCCCTCGCCCTTTTTGCTGTTTCCCGTTTGCGCGAACTATTGAGTGTCGCCGCTCACGCGGCGGGAATTGCTATGGCCCCTCGCGCTTTTGCCAGGCAAACCCTTCCGCGCCGCACGCAGTGCGGAGCGGGATGGATGAGCCCTTTGTCAGGGGTGATTGTTATACGGGGGACGGTCTCGTGCGCGGGCCTAAGGGGGGCTGCGCGATGACGACACTTCATGGGTTGCCATTCCCCGGCGATGACACACCGGGAAAAGACGAGTTTTCGAAGCGCCTTTCTTTTGCCTACTTTTCTTTGGCAAGGCAAAGAAAAGTAGGTGCCGCCCCGCACAGGGGCAACGCAAACAGACCGATGCGAATTCAAGGAAAGGCCAACAAAAACCCCCTGAACACCGCTCCGCGCAGAAAAAACAACAACAAAACCCAAAAAGGCGCGGCAATCATAACCGCGCTCCTGGTAGTAGCGCTCTCGGCCATCCTGGTCTCGGGCATGCTCTGGCGCCAGCAAGTACAAACCCGCAGAATCGAAAACCAGCGATTACTGGCTCAAGCCCAGTGGGTATCCCGTGGCGCGCTCGACTGGACACGCCTCATCCTCCGTTCGGAAGGCGATACCTCCGCCGGTATCACCTACCTCGGCGGCATCTGGGGTGTGCCGATCGCCAAAACACGTCTGTCAGACTTCCTCGGCCAGATCGGCGAAGTGCGCGCGGCCCAGGGCGCGGACACGTACCTTTCCGGCTCCATCGAAGACGCCCAGGCAAAATTCAACCTGCGAAACCTGGTCTCGAGCCCCGCACCCGGCGCGCTGCAACTGAACATCGAACAGATCCAGTCGTTCCAGCGCCTGCTCGCGATCCTCGGCGTCAACGGGCAACTCGCAAAGAACACCGCCGTCCAGCTACGCGCAGGCCTCGGCCAGTCCGCCACGCGCTTCCAGTCGCAATCGACTACCAGCACCACGACGCCCCAAAAAGCTGCGCAGCAAGGCGGCATCACCGGCAACAGCAATTTCACGAATCAACCCGGCCTCGGCGACAGCGAAGACAATTCCGCCACCGCTCCGCTTCAAATGACCAGCGTCGACGCGTTGCTCGACATCCCCGGCTTCACGCGCGAAACCGTCGAGCGGCTGCGCCCTTTCGTCACCGTGCTGCCCACGACGAGCGCCGTCAACATGAACACCGCCTCCGCCGAAGTGATCGCGGCCGTCGTGCCGGGGATGAGCCTGTCGAGCGCACAGGCGTTCGTCGCGCGTCGCGAGACGGTGTTCTTCCGTAACGTCGGCGACGTCCAGCTCGCGTTGCGCGGTGCAGGCGTGCAGCTTGCGGTGTATGACCCGAACATGCTCGACGTCAATACGAACTACTTTCTGATCCGCGGACGCGTTCAGCACGAACGCGCAGAAGTGGACCGCACGACGCTCGTCTATCGCGATCCATTGACTCACACTACGCGTATCGTGCGAGGGCGCGACCAGCTATGAATAACCGGAGAGACTGACCTTTGAGCACCCTGATCGTCCTGTTGCCGCCGCGTGACCCGGCGGTGCCTTCGCAGGAATGGCAACTGCCGGACATGCCGTTCCTGCTGCTCGACAAGGCGGGTCGCACGCAGCGCGCCGGCCGTTCGGCGCTCGCGCTGCTGCCGCGCGCGTCGTCGACCGTGCTGATGGTCGCCGCCCGCGATCTCCTGATGCTCGCCGCGACGGTGCCCCCGCTCAAAGGCCCGCGGCTGCGTCAGGCATTGCCAAACGTCGTCGAGGATCAACTGATCCAGGACCCGCAGACCTGTCACATCGCGCTCGATCCGCAACCGCTCGCAGCCGGCCGGCATCTGCTCGCCATCGTCGATCGCGGCTGGTTCCGGTTCGTCGTCGAAGGCTTCCAGGCCGCCGGACATCGCAACCTGCGCGCCGTCCCGGTCACGCGTTGCCTGCCGCCGGCAGTGGCAACCGAAACGGCAAACGCGCTCGAAGAAGCGGTCGCGCTCGCCGGCGCGGAGCGCGCGCCAACCCGCGCGGCAATACCCGGCACGGAGCCTGCCGCGACGCCTGTCGTCGCCGCCGTGCTGGGCCGTGTCGTCCAGACTGCCCCCGCACTGCTGATCGATTCCGCGCTCGATAGCGCAACGTCGCGTGTGGAACTGGCGATTGTGCGCGGCGTGCAGGGCGAAGGTCTGGCGGTGTCCGCCTCCGCTGTTCCCGCGACGCTCGCCGCGCTCGCGGGCGCCGCGCCCGTCACGCTTTACACGCTCACCGATCTGCCGGGCAACGAGCCGCGTCTGGCGTCGAACGCCGCGCTGGTGAGCGGCGCGCAACCGCTTTCGTTCGAGGCGCTCGCGCGCCGGGCGCTCGAATGCCGCTTCGATCTGTGCCAGTTCGAGTTCGCGTCGCAGCCGTGGCGCCTCGACCGCGCGACGCTGCGCCATCTGCGCCTGCCGCTGCTGCTGGCGGTTGCGTCGCTCGTAGTCGCGATCATCGGCGCCAATGTGCAGTGGATGATGCTCGCGCGCGAGCGCGACAACATCAACGCGCAGATGACCGAGCTGCTGCTTAACGCGTTCCCGAAAACGACCGTCGTGCTCGACGCGCCCGACCAGATGTCGCGCCAGTTGCAGCAGTTGCGCGTTGCCGCAGGCGAACTCTCGCCGGACGATTTTCTGTCGATCGCAGACCGCTTCGCCCGCTCGCTCGGCAGCATTCCAGTGAACGGCATCGCCGCGCTCGACTATCACGACCGGCGTCTCGACGTGACGTTCAAGCCCGAAGTGAAGGTGGACGCCGATCTCGACAAACGCCTCGCGCGCAACGGGCTGAACGGCGCGATCGACAGCAACACCGGCAAGTGGACCATCAGGAACGGACAATGAGAACAACACTGGCGGATACCTGGGCGGGATTCTGGGACGCGCGCTCGACGCGCGAAAAGACGCTGCTGACGTGGGGCGGCGCGGCCATTGCCGTCGCGCTTGCGTGGTCGGTGCTGTGGGTGCCGGCGCAGGAAGGTCGCGCGCATCTGCGAGAAACGCTGCCGACGATGCGTCGCCAGCTCGCCCAGATGACGGCGCAGGCGAACGATGCGCGTGCGCTCTCAGCGGCCGCGCAAGGTGTCGCGCCCACGGGCGGCGCGCTGAAAGATGCGCTCAGCGCCTCGTTGACCGACCACGGGCTTGCCGCGACCCAGATGCAGGTGATTGGCAACGCGGTGCAGATCCAGCTGAAGAACGCGTCGTTCCCGGCCTGGACGGCCTGGCTCGACGACGCGCGCAGGCAGTTCAAGGTGCAGGTCGCCGAGGCGCACGTGAGCGCGCTCAAGGACGACGGTCAGGTCGATCTGACGGCCTCGCTCCAGCCTTCGACGATCAAATGAGCGCTTACCGACAGGATCGCCGATGAATTTCTGGATGCGCCGTGCGCGCGCGGTGGTGCCGTGGGTGCTGGTTGCCGTGCTGTCGAACGTTGCCGTGCTGCTCGTGCTGCTGCCCGCCGCCTGGGTTACGCCGCAATTCGCCAAAGCAACGCGCGGGCACGTGAACCTCGTCGACCCGGCAGGTTCGCTCTGGAACGGCTCGGCGACGCTGATGCTTGCCGCGGGCGACGATCCATCCGGCGCGACGCTGCTGCCAGGCCGCATCGAGTGGCATACGGCGTTCTGGCCGCTATTTACCGGTCGCGTGCGGATGCAGATGCGCCAGACCGAGGCAATGCCCGACGCGATCACGCTCGATGCCACCATGCGTGGCGCAACGGTGACGGGCGGGAGCATCGCGGCGCCGGCCTCGCTGCTGGCGGGGCTCGGTGCACCGTTCAATACACTCGATCTGCAGGGCGACGTGCGCCTTGCATGGACCGACTGGCGCACGCTTGGCAACGAGGCGTTCGGTCAGCTCAACGTCACGCTCGCCGGGATGAGCGCGCGGGTGTCGCCCGTGAAGCCGCTTGGTTCATACCGGGTGGCGGTGCAGGCGGAAGGCGCGAGTTCGACGGTTGATCTGTCGACGCTGAAGGGGCCGTTGATGCTCGCCGGACAGGGCACCGTGCAGCAATCGCACACGTCGTTTCAGGGTACGGCCAGCGCCGCGCCCGAGCAGCGCGACAATCTCGCCGGACTGCTGAATCTGCTCGGTCGACGGACCGGCCCGGATACGGTGGCGCTAACCTTCGTCCATTGAGCGGTCGGAAGTCGCGTAGCGCGACGGGGACCGGCCGCTTACTTTTGCGCGACGACGGGCTGCTTCGCGGCGCCTTGTACCGGTGCCGGTGCCGTTGCGGCGACCGGCGCTGACGCGGCAGGTGCCGCGGCTGGCGCGGTGACGCTGCCCGTCTCGTGGTCCATCTGCGCGACGTCCCAGCCGCCGCCAAGCGCCTTCACGAGCCCCACCGATGACACCATCCGCTGGCCCGCAATCGTCGCCAGCTTCTGCTCGGCGGTGAACGCCGTGGTCTGCGCGGTCAGGACGTTGACGTAGCCCACGGTGCCGGCCTTGTACTCGTTCTCGACGATGTCGCGCGCCTGACGGGCCGAATCCACCGCCTGCTGCTGCACGACGATTTCCCGCTCGAGAATGCGCAGCGAGGCGAGGTTGTCCTCGACGTCCTGGAACGCGGCGAGCACGGTTTGCCGGTAGGTGGCGACGTTCTGGTCGTAGGTCGCGCGCGCAGCCTCGGTCTGCGCGCTACGCAGGCCGGCATCGAAGATCGTTGCCGCGAGTTGCGGGCCGAGCGTCCAGAACCGTGACGGCGCCGTAAGCAGTTGCGAAAACACCGAGCTTTCGAAGCCGCCGCTCGCCGTCAGTGTCAGCGTTGGGAAAAATGCCGCGATGGCCACGCCGATCTGTTCGTTGGCCGCCGCCGCCTTGCGTTCGGCCGAAGCAATGTCCGGCCGGCGTTCGAGCAGCGCCGAAGGCATCTGCGCCGGCACGGCGGGCGGTGTTGCGTCGAGCGGCGAAGACGGGATCGAGAACGTCGATGCCGGTTCGCCGACCAGCACGGCGATTGCATGCTCGTCCTGTGCGCGCGCGACGCCGTTGTCAATTGCGGCTGCCTGCGCGGACTGCAGTTGCGTCTGCGCCTGGATGACGTCCGAGCGCGCGATGATGCCCTGCCGGTACTGGTTCTGCGTGAGCTGCAGCGAGCGGCCGTAGGCGGCGACGGTGTCGTCGAGCAGCTTCTGCGTGGCATCGAGCGAGCGCAGCGAGAAGTACGTCTGCGCAAGCGTAGCCTGCGCCGACAGACGCGCATTGGCGAGGTCGGCCGCGGCGCCCTGCTGCCCGGCTTCCTGCGAATGCACCGTGCGGCTTACCTGGCCCCAGAGGTCCGGTTCCCAGGATGCATCGAGTCCAATGTTGTAGCTGTTGGTGATCGAGCCGGAACTGCTGATGCCGATGGACGTGCCGTTCGATCCCGTGATTGAACTCGTCGAACTGCGCGATGGCGTGCGTTGCCGCGTGCCGCCCGCCGATGCGCTGATGACCGGGAAGTATGCCGCCCTTGCTTCGCCCACGAGCGCGCGCGCCTGACGGTAAGCTGCGGCGAACTGCGCGATGGTCTGGTTCGACTGGTTCAGCTTGTCTTCGAGCGCGTTCAGCTGCGGATCGTTGTAGATCGTCCACCACGCGCCGCGATCGCCCTGGTCGGACGGTTGCGCGACTTTCCAGCCCTCGGCGGCTTCCTTGTACGACGCGGGCACCTGAACGGCAGGCCGCGTGTAATCGGGGCCGACCGCACAACCGGCGAGCGCGAGCGCCAGCATCGCGGAAGCGACGGCGAGCGTCAGGGCACGGGGCGCGACCGCAGGCGGACGCGTGGTGTGTTCAAACTGCATGCAATGAATTCCTTTCGATCCGGCCGGCCGCGCAACGGAATGCGCCGCGCTGACGCCATGACTGGCCGAAGCGCGGCAGCGCGGCGCACCGGGATGGTAGCGCACGCGTTGCATAAGACGTGGAAAACTGAAAGGGTAATGCGGCGGACGCCGCAGGTGTGTTACTGACGGTTTCGGCGTGGTTACACCGCGTTACGTCGCGCCGTTTCTCGCGGCGCGCAGCGGTACCTTAACCGCGCGAATCGCTGGTCTGGCGTGCCTGTTTGCCGGCGGCTGCGCGGCATGGCGGCGCGTCGCAGCGCGCCTGGCAGAGATGTGCGCTGGAGGGCGTGGCGCCAGCCGGCTTGCCGGCCTTGCCTGGCTGGTCGGAAGCCGAAGTCAGAAGACCGGTGGGTGCAACCGTGGCGCGATCGCGAACAGCGCGCCGATGATCGACCCATGCAAAGATCATTACCGCAATCGACCCACCCGGCAGCACGAACATGACCAGATACAGCGCCAGCTTCCACCAGCGGTTGGGCCCCGTGAAAGTCTGGAGCGCGGAACCGGTCAGGGAGCGGCTCAGGCCGCCAAGGGTGTTTTTGAGGTACAGCATTGCGGGAATCCTTAGTGCAGCGGCACATGCCGGTGCAATTCAATCGGTCAGAACATGGTCTCGGGACGGCGCAGGTCGCGCTTAACTCATTGCCTGTCATAATATTGACTATGCAATTAAATTTCAACATACTTTGCGTCACGTCCGATTGACTGTTGTTTTTTTGTTGCGGCGCGCCATCGGCAATGACGCTTCCGGGCAATCAGTGGGCTTTTCGGGGAGCGATCGGACGCCAGTGTTACGCCTGTTAGAGCTTTTCATCCAGAGCCGTCGGGCGATTGATAAATAAAGAGAAGGCGCCTTGAGGCGCCTGTTTTTTGGGCATTTATCTGTCTGGGCAGAGAGTGTCGGAGCATGCAAACAGCGCCTCGGAGCCGGTCTGAGTGCCTGTATAAGCATGCCGCGACAAGCTTTTCCCGCAGACAAAACAGGATTGGGACATGTCAGTTTCAGCTACGACCACCGCCGAAAGCGCGGCACAACCTGCCCAGCCCGCGCCGCTCGCAGGCGGCGCGCTCGCCTTGCTGACGCTCGGCCTCGCGCTTGGCACGTTCATGGAAGTGCTCGATACCTCGATTGCCAACGTTGCCGTGCCGACCATTTCCGGCAGCCTTGGCGTCGCAACCAGCGAAGGCACCTGGGTAATTTCGTCCTATTCGGTGGCCTCGGCGATCGCCGTGCCGTTGACGGGCTGGCTCGCGCGTCGCGTCGGCGAGGTACGTCTCTTCACGCTCTCCGTGCTGCTTTTCACGATTGCTTCGGCGATGTGCGGCCTCGCGCAGAATTTCGAGTCGCTGATCGCGTTCCGGCTGCTGCAGGGGCTCGTGTCCGGTCCGATGGTGCCGCTGTCCCAGACCATCCTGATGCGCTCGTACCCGCCCGAAAAGCGCGGGCTCGCACTCGGGCTGTGGGCGATGACGGTGATCGTCGCGCCGATCTTCGGCCCGGTGATGGGCGGATGGATCACCGACAACTACACGTGGCCGTGGATCTTCTATATCAACGTGCCGATTGGTCTGTTCTCGGCGGTATGCGCGTTTTTTCTGTTGCGCGGCCGCGAAACGAAGACGACGAAGCAGCGTATCGACGCCGTCGGTCTCACGCTGCTTGTGATCGGCGTGTCGTGCCTGCAGATGGTTCTGGACCTCGGCAAGGATCGCGACTGGTTCAACTCGAACTTCATCGTCGCACTCGCGCTTGTCGCGGTAGTGTCGATCGCGTTCATGCTCGTGTGGGAGATGACGGAAAAGGAACCCGTCATTGATCTTTCGCTTTTCAGGGACCGCAACTTCGCGCTGGGCGTGCTGATCATTTCGTTCGGCTTCATGGCGTTCTTCGGCTCGGTGGTGATCTTTCCGCTCTGGTTGCAGACGGTGATGGGCTACACCGCGGGCCTCGCCGGCCTCGCGACGGCGCCGGTCGGTCTGCTGGCGCTCGTGCTCTCGCCGCTGCTCGGGCGCAACATGCACCGGCTCGATCTGCGGATGGTGGCGAGCTTCGCGTTTTGCGTGTTCGCGTTCGTATCGCTGTGGAACTCGACGTTCACGCTCGATGTGCCGTTCAATCACGTGATCTGGCCGCGGCTTGTGCAGGGCATTGGCGTCGCGTGTTTCTTCGTGCCGATGACGACGATCACGCTCTCCAGCGTGCCCGACGAACGGCTCGCGAGCGCGTCTGGTCTGTCGAATTTTTTCCGGACCCTGTCGGGTGCGATCGGCACCGCAGTGAGCACGACGTACTGGGAAAACGACGCGATCTATCACCACGCGGTGCTGTCGGAATCGGTCAGCGCGTATTCGTCGAATACGACCGCGTATAGCGGCGCGCTGTCGAACCTCGGCATCGCCGGCCAGGGCATCACGGCGCAGATCAACCAGATCGTCACGCAGCAGGGCTACATGATGGCGACCAATGACTTCTTCAGGATCTCGTGCGCCGGTTTTCTGGTGCTGGCGGTTCTCGTATGGATCACGAAGCCGCGGAAAGGCGCGTCCGCTTCGATGGGACACTGACCATCTTGCGCCACCCGGCTCACTGCGTTACGGGTTCGCCGGTTGGCGCGTGAGTTGATTGCGCAGGCCCGGTTTCGAGCTGCGTCGTTGCTGCGGGCGCTGACGCGGGTTGCTGTCCAGCCGGGCTCGCGTTCGCCGCGCCGCCACGCACGAAGCGCTTGAAACTCGCGCCGGCTTCCCACGGGTTGGGCTTGCAACCCATTGCGCTGTCGCAATGCGCCGCGAAGCCGATCGTCGCGGTGCCGTCCTTGTTGTCCGTCTTCGTGATCTGGTAAGCGAGCGCGCGTTTTCCGCCATCCGGGCCGGCAGTCTGGATGAGCGTGTCGCTGACCGATTGCAGCCCGTAACTCGATTCCTGTGTGACCCACGTCTGCGCCCGCTTCCACCACATATCGCACTCGGTCCTGTTCGCGCAGGTAAGGGGCGCGGTTGCGATCTGCAATGTGTCGGGATCGACCTGACCGCTGGTCGAACAGCCTGCGGCGAGCGCGCAAAGGGCAGCCAGCAGAGCTTTCTTCATCGGGTTTTCATCCTCCCTTTGTTGATTCGGGCGAGGCGACTGACTTCACGTCGCGCGTCGCCTCACATCAGGTCATGAAAGTTTGACCGGGGCCAGTCGACGTCGTTTCATACGCGACGCTGTATAGCCCGACAGGAGGAGAAAATTGCCGATCGCATCCGTCGATGCAGGGTCACACGGGTATTCGTTACCTGCACCGGCATCGTGTCGTTTGCGCGAGCTGAAACGATGAAGGGCAGCGTTGCGCTGCCCTTCCTGTGATGCTTCGTTAGCCGGGCGTGGCGCCCGCTGCGGTCACACGCTGAAGCGGTTCAACGTGTATGCGCGATACGCGGCGACGAAGGCGTCGAACGAGCCGACTTCCTCGCGTTCGAGCGTTGCCTGCTCTTCCAGCGACTTCGCGGCCAGCGCGGCGAACGCCTGCGCCTCGTCGGTGGGCAACGGACGCGCAAGAAACGCCGCAGCATGCGCGGCGCTTTGTGCGAGTCCAAATTCCAGGAAGCTCTGCTTGTGGTCGCGCATGGTTTGCAGCACGCGCGCCGACGGCGTGAGCGACGCATCGGCGAGCTTCGCGCGTTGGGTCGCGACTGCGCGAGCGTGCGCGTTATCGCCGCGGATGGCATCCAGCGCCGCGGCGGCTTCGTCAATCTTCACGAACAGTTCGTTCGCCCAGTCGAGCATCGGAACCGGCTTGCCATCGCGCACCAGTTCGAGCGCGGGCTTGCGCCCTTCCATCGTGACGCGGCCAAAGTTCCGGTTCGCTTCCGCGTAGGCGTCGGGCGGCAGCGCGGCGCTGTCGTCGAGTGCGCAGACGAGCAGATAGGCGTCGAGAAAGCGCGCCGTTTCCAGCGAGATGCCGACCGGGTCGAAGGGATCGATATCCATGCAGCGCACTTCGACGTATTGCACACCGCGCGCGGCCAGCGCATGCAACGGGCGCTCGCCCGGATACGTGACGCGCTTCGGACGGATCGTCGAGTAGAACTCGTTTTCGATCTGCAGGACGTTCGTGTTGATCTGCACCCACTCGCCGTCGCGCTGCGTGCCAATTGCTTCGTACGGCGGATACGGCTGGCTGACGGCCTTCGCGAGCGCGTCGAGGTAGCCGGGCAACGTGTCGTAGTCGGCGTGCAGCGCGGCCTGCGCCGTCGTGTTCGAATAGCCGAGATCGCTCATCCGCAGACTCGTGGCGTACGGGCGATACAGCGTGTCGGCGTCGAAGGTCTCGAGGTTATGTTCGCGCTCGCGCAGGAAGCGCCGGTCGAGCGCGGGCGAAGCGCCGAACAGGTACATCAGCAGCCAGTTCGTGCGACGGAAATTGCGGATCAGCGCGAGATAACGCTCCGACTGGAAGTCGACCGCATTCGCCGTCGATTGCTGGTCGGCATGCAGCAGACGCCACACTTCTTCGTTTAGCGAATAGTTGTAGTGAATGCCCGCGATGCACTGCATCGTGCGGCCATAACGCAGCGAGAGGCCAACGCGATATACATACTTCAGCTTGCCGATATTCGACGTGCCGTAATGCGCGATCGGGATTTCATCGTCGGCGGGCAGCACGCCCGGCATCGAGTTGTTCCAGAGGATTTCGTCGCCGAGTTCGGCGTAGACGAAACGATGCAGCTCATCGAGCTTGTCGAGCGTGATGCTGACGTCTTTCTCGGCGGGCGTGATCAGTTCGATCAGCGCTTCGGAATAGTCGGTCGTCAGCGACGGATGCGTGAGCGCCGAGCCCAGCGCGCGTGAATGAGGCGTCATCGCGAGATGACCGTCCTGCGTCACGCGCAGGCTTTCTTTTTCGATGCCGCGCAGACCGGTCGTCAGCGCGTCGCGCTGCGGGCCGGAAGTCAGCACGGACAGGCGGTGCGATAGTGCGTCGGTCGTGCGGATGGGAGTCGTGTTGGGCATTGATGCAGGTCGTGCGCTGTCGGTGCGTGGTGCTACCGGCAACGATCGGCGGAATTTTCAGTAGCGGGCACTTTAACATCTCGCCAGGAAGGCCGCTCGTGGCGCCTCTGGCGGTGCTTCCAGCGGTTCGGGACTCCCTTCACGCCGCGATTTTCACTTTTGTCGTGCTGCCGGGTAATCCCTCTTGCCGCTCTGTTCACTGACCGCTTAACGCCCCATCGACCCCTACCCGCCGCGCGCGCCCTGTGCGCGGTCGGCGACCTCATTCCACAGATGCATCGCCGCATACGCGCGCCACGGACGCCAGGCCTCGGTGCGTGCGCGTTGCTGCGCCGGACGCACGAGCGCCGGATCGCGCGCGGCGATGGCCTGCATCAGCACGAGATCGAGTGCCGGCCACGCGTCGGCGTCGCGCCAGGCGCGCATTGCGACGTATTCGACGGTCCAGGGCCCGATGCCCGGCAACGCGAGGAGCGCCGCACGCATGGCAACGGGATCGACGATCGCGGCGTCGTCGACCGGCACCGCACCCGACGCCACCGCCTGCGCAAAACCCTGCAACGCGGCGATGCGCTTGCCTGGCATGCCTATCTGTGCAAGATCGACGGAAGCGAGCGCCGCCGGCGTCGGAAAGCGCCACGCCGTACTTTCGTAGGCATGGCCTTCGATGCGCAGACCGGCCCGCTGCACGAGCCTTCCGATGATCGTGGTGGCGGCCTTGACGCTGACCTGCTGGCCGACGATTGCCCGCACAACCAGTTCGAAGCCCGACCATGCACCCGGCACACGCAGCCCCGGCGCAGCTTCGACGAGCGGCGCGAGCCACGGGTCATCCGCGAAATGCGCGCGGATCGCGGCCGGGTCGGCGCGCAGGTCGAACATTCGTCCGATTGGCGTTGCGAGCGCCTCGGCATGCTGCCCCACGGCACCTTCAAGGCTCGCCACGATGCAACGTTTCTTCGGATGAAGACGGACGGTGAGCGTGCCGCTGTCGCCGGCCCATTCGATGGCGCGCCGGTAGGCGCCTTCTTCGACTGCTTCGACGCCTGGCGTCGCGCGCCCTGCGAAAAAGCGCAGGACGCGCGGCCAGTCGAACGGTGGCTTGAACGGCAGTTCAAGCGTGACAGCGGCGAGTGGAGCGGTCGTACTCAAGCGACGCGATCCAGATCGTGGGTTTCAGCCGGCGCGGATGATCCGCCAGAGCTTTCGGTGCCTGCACGACGCGCTTCGGCTTCCAGCAGCGCGGCCTTGCGTGGCAGGCCCCAGCGATAGCCGGCGAGCGCGCCGCCCTTCTGCACGACCCGATGGCAGGGAATCGCGAGCGCCACGGGGTTCGTCGCGCAGGCGCTGGCGACGGCGCGCACGGCGCGCGGCGAGCCGACCGCTTCGGCGATATCGGAATAGCTGCGCGTTTCGCCGTACGGAATGTGGCGCAGTGCGTCCCAGACCCGCAGCTTGAACGCGGTTGCCGCGATATCCAGTGGCAGATCGATCTGCTGCCGGCTGCCGCGCAGATACGCGTCGATCTGCGCGATAAATGGCATGAGTGGCGCGGCTTCTTCGCGCAGTTGCGCATTGGCGAATTCCGCGCGCAGTTCGTCGACGAGCGGCCCCGTATCGTCGCCGAAAGCGATCTTGCAGATGCCTTTATCCGTGGCGGCCACGAGCACGTAACCCAGCGACGTCGACGCGCTGGCATAGCGCACCACAAGCCCCGCTCCCTTGCGGCGGTACGCGGAAGGCGCCATGCCGAGTTCGGCCGGCGCGGTGTCGTACATGCGCGACGGCGAGCCGAAGCCGGCGTCGACCGTGGCGCGCGTGACGTCTTCGCCACGCCGGAGTGCGTCGCGCAGCGCGGCGCCGCGCTGCGCCGCCTGATATTCGCGCGGCGACACGCCCATTACGCGCTTGAAGAGGCGCTGCAGGTGAAACGGGCTGACGTGCACGGCCTCGCCCAGTTGCGCGAGCGTGAGGCGCTGCTGCGGATCGGCGTCGAGCGCCGCGCACGCGCGGTTCACGATCTCGATGTCGCGCGGCAGACGGCCGGGCTGGCAGCGCTTGCAATCCCGGTAGCCGGCGGCACGGGCGGCCTCCGCCGTGTCGAAGAATTCGACGTTTTCGCGACGCGGCGGCCGCGACGCGCACGAAGGGCGGCAGAAAACGCCCGTTGTGCGGACGGCAAAGAAGAATGCGCCATCAGCTTCCGTACGGCGTTCCATGACGGCGGCCCAGCGTTGGATGTCGGTGGACCAGGTGGTACGAAGGGTATTCGAGGTGTTCATGACGTTTCCGACAGGACGGTTTCGATGTTCACCAATGTAGTCGGCATCCCCTCACCCTACGCTCCGGTTCTTGCTCTGTCATTTCGTCCGTTCGGCCAGCAGACGGGCGTTTGTCCGACGCGCCGTAAGTAATATGCGACAAATTGCCATTTCCTCGGGTTTTCCCTTAAAAAGTTATTGCATCGCACCAGGCCATTGTGTATAGTCGTCTCTGTCTCCTCCATGTCTCCTCCTGATATGGATTCAGCCCGCTCCCAGTGAGCGGGCTTTTTTTTGCCTGTTTTTCCCGCGTGTGTTCGCTGTCCAGGCCCGCCGGGCGGCCCCGTCGGCCGGCAGGCCTCTTGTTGCGCTTTCCCTTCACGCGCGGCGTCCTGCTCTCCTACACTCGTAGACTGCCATCCCGCGACAACCGGGTCAGAACGAAGGAGAGATTCCCATGAAGTTTCATATTCGCGAGATCGATCATGTCGTCATCAGGGTGCGCGATCCCGAGGCGATGACGCGGTTTTACTGCGACGTGCTCGGCTGCAATGTCGAGAAAGAGCAGCCGGATATCGGCCTCACGCAGTTGCGCGCCGGGCGCTCGCTGATCGACCTGCTGAGAACAGGCGGCCCGATCGACCGTCCGGAGAGCGGCTCGCCGGATGCCGGGCGCAATATGGATCACCTCTGCCTGCGCATCGAGCCGTTCGACGTCGACGCGCTCAAGGCCCATCTGGCCGCGCATGGCGTACAGCCCGGTGAGCAGGCGCTGCGATACGGCGCGGATGGATACGGGCCGTCACAGTATCTGTTCGATCCGGAAGGCAACATGGTCGAACTGAAAGGGCCGCCCGAGGCAGCGCGCTCCAACACACTGTAGATGCCTGATAGAGCGCCGCGGCCCGCACGTAGACCTCAGGCGCCGGCAGGCGCCTTCAGCACCGACCACTCGATGGGTACCGGGTCAGCGGCGGAACTGCCGAGCCATGCGGCGCCGTCCTGCACCGTGCATTGCAGCCGCATCGTTCGTTCGGCGAGACTGCCGAGCGATGCCGCCACGCCTTCGCCAAGCGACCACACCGTCACGTTGCGCAGCCGTTCCACCTTGCTGCGCACGCCTTGCCACCAGATATCGGACGTGCGTCCGCCATACGCGATGACGATCACGTCGTTTGCGCGCCCGCTTGCCTTCGCGATGCGGCGCTCGTCTGGCTGCCCGACGTCGATCCAGGTTTCGATCGCGCCTGTCAGATCCTTTTGCCAGAGATCCGGCTCGTCGGTGTCCGAGAGGCCCTTGCAGAATTCGAGGCGTTCCTGTGCGAAGAGCGCAAAAGCGGCGACGCGGACCATCATTCTGTCGTCGGTTTCGGACGGATGGCGGGCGATCGTCAGCTGATGGTCGGCGTAATAGTGCCGGTCCATGTTGGCGATCTGGAGTTCAGCCTTGTAAATCGTCGATTTGATAGCCATGCAACGTTTTCAGCCCGCTCGCACGGGCGTTTCAGGATAGGAATCAGAGAGCGGACCGCCGTCTAGCGGGCCGCCGAGGCGTCGAACGGGCCGCCGTACACCTCTGCGGCAGCCGCTCGCAGTGCGTCGAGCACGACCGAAGCCGCGGGCGAAAGCAGATGCGACTGGCGCGTGATGATACCGAAAGCATCCATCCGGTATGGCAGTTCGATCGGCAGGCGCTTCAGCACACCGTACTGCTGATACTGTCGCGTCACTTCGTCGGGTAACACGGCGAGCATGTCGCTTTGCAGAAGCAGGCTCGCGATTGCCAGAAAATTGTTCGTGTTCACCACGTTCTGCGGCGGGTTCAGGCCGATCTGCGAAAACATCATGTCGAACCGGTGACGCAGCACGCTCCCGGGCGGATGCAGCACCCAGCCGGCGTTCACGATGCCGCGCAACGTCAGCCCGGTTTCACCTTCGAGTGGATGGCCGGGCCGTGCGACAACGCACAGCGGCTCGTCGGCGAGCGGCTCGTAGTGAATCTCCGTCTTGAGCTGGTCCTGCCGCTCCAGCACGCGACCGATCATGATATCGAGTTCGCCTTCAGCGACGCGCGGCAACATCACGTCCGACGTTTCGACCTGCACCCAGATCTGCAGTTGTGGGTATTGCGCCTTCACGTTCGCGATCGCGCGCGGCACCATCGTCGCGGCCGCCGCCGCGATCACGCCGATGCGCACCTGCCCCGCAAGCCCTTCGCGTAAGGCCGATATTTCATCGTGCGCGTGACTCAGGTTTGACAGCACCATCCGCGCGTGCCGGATCATTACTTCGCCGTAGAGCGTGGCGTGCATGCCGTGCGGCGTGCGATCGAACAGGCTGACGCCGAGCATGTCTTCGAGTTCCTTCAGCAACCGCGATGCTGCGGGCTGCGTCATGCCCAGCACATCGGCGGCGCGGCGCACGTTGCCTTCTTCTTCCATCGCCGCGAGCAGCAGCAGCTGCCGTGTCTTCAACCGCGCGCGCACAAACCAGTTCGAATAGCTGCGGGTCATTGCGTGTCTCGCTCCGTTGTCGCTGTCGTGCCTTGAAGCGCCGGAAATGATCCGCGGCGCGACAGGGCGAAAACAGTCGTGTCATACCAGAAACGATATCACGATGTCCCAAAAAGGGATTGGAAAGTTATTGCGCCGACTCATACCATTCGTGGACTTTCAGCGAACCGGCAGTGTGCATCGATGAATCGCGACTTTCTCGTCCCCCTCGTTTCGGGTCCATTCCGGCACTACATCAATGGTGCGTGGGAATCGGGCGCGACGACCGGGCTGTCGCTGAATCCGTCCGATCTCGACGATCCGGTGGGCGAATATGCGCGCGCCGATGCCCGTCAGACCGACGCCGCGATCGAGGCTGCAAGCGCCGCGTTTCGCGAGTGGTCGCTCGCTTCGATCCAGCGCCGCGCCGATTCGCTCGATGCGATCGGCAGTGAAATCCTCGCGCGCAAGGACGAACTCGGCCGTCTGCTGGCACGCGAAGAAGGCAAGACGCTACCGGAGGCCATCGCCGAAGCGACACGTGCCGGGCAGATCTTCAAGTTCTTCGCGGGCGAAGCGTTGCGCATTCCCGGCGAGCATGTAGCGTCGGTGCGTAACGGAATCGATATCGACGTGACGCGCGAGCCCGTTGGCGTGATCGGCATCATCGCGCCGTGGAATTTCCCGCTTGCCATTCCTGCGTGGAAGATCGCACCCGCCCTCGCCTATGGCAACTGCGTCGTCTTCAAGCCGGCCGAAACTGTGCCGGCGTGCGCAGCGGCGCTGGCCGGCATCATCAATCGCGCCGGGCTGCCGGCGGGCGTGTTCAACCTCGTGATGGGCAGCGGGCGCCAGGTCGGCGAACGGATCGTCGCGAGTCCGCTCGTGCAGGCGATCAGCTTCACCGGCTCGGTGACGACGGGCACGCGCGTGCTGAAGGCGGCCGCCGCGCGCCAGGCGCGCGTGCAACTGGAGATGGGCGGCAAGAATCCACTCGTCGTGCTGAACGACGCCAATCTGGACATCGCCGTCGACGCCGCGTTGAACGGTGCGTTCTTTTCGACCGGACAGCGCTGCACGGCGTCGTCGCGGCTGATTGTCGAGCGCGGTGTGTTCGAGCCGTTCGTCGCGGCGCTCAAGGCGAAACTCGCCGCGCTCACGGTCGATCACGCGCTCAAGCGCGGCACCGACATCGGCCCGATCGCGAACGAACAGCAACTCGACGTGACGCTCGATTACCTGCGCGCCGGGCGCGAAGAAGGCGCGGAACTCGTGGCGGGCGGCCGCCAGCTTGAACGCGCGACGCGCGGCTACTACGTCGAACCCGCGCTCTTCATCGGCGAACCGGGCCATCGCATTGCGCGCGAGGAGATTTTCGGACCGGTCGCCGTCACGTTTCCCGCCGACGACTACGACCACGCGCTGCATCTCGCGAACGACACGCCATTCGGACTGTGCGCGGGCATCTGCACGCAGTCGCTGAAATACGCGCGGCATTTCAGGCGCCACAGCCAGGCCGGCATGGTGATGGTGAATCTCCCGACTGCCGGCGTCGACTATCACGTGCCGTTCGGTGGACGAAAAGGCTCGAGTTACGGACCCCGCGAGCAGGGCACGTACGCCGCGGAGTTCTACACGACTGTGAAAACCGCCTACGTCGCAGGTTGAACGCGCGCGCTGGAGCATGAACCAGCGCCGCACGCGAGGTGGCACACCGGCGCACGCGGGCACCCGGATCCGCATGCGTCTGCATTGACCGGCTGCAATCCGCCAGTAAGGCATGCAGCTTTAATAATCGAAGGAGACAGACCTGTGAATCACAAGCTTCGCCGTTTGACGCTGTCCGCGATGGCCGCGGCCGCCCTCGCCGCCCCGTTTGCTTTCCATATGTCGGCCCAGGCCGACGAACCGCTGAAGATCGGCTTCCTCGTGAAGATGCCCGAGCAGGCATGGTTCATCAACGAACAGAAAGCCGCTACGACGCTCGGCCAGAAAGAAAACTTCTCGGTCGTGAATATCGGTACGCCCGATGGCGAAAAAGTGCTGGCCGCGATCGATAATCTCGGCGCTCAGGGCGCGAAAGGCTTCGTGATCTGCGCGCCCGACGTGCGCCTCGGACCGGCCATTCAGGCGCGTGCGAAGCGCTACAACATGAAGTTCGTCACGGTCGACGACCAGCTCGTCGACTCGACCGGCAAGCCGCTCGCGAACGTGCCGCACCTTGGCATGTCCGCGTTCAAGATCGGCAACCAGGTCGGTCAGGCGATTTCGGATGAAATGAAGCGCCGTGGCTGGAAGCCGGAAGAAGTCGGCGCGCTGCGCATCACGAACTACGAACTGCCGACGGCAAAGCTGCGCACCGACGGCGCGACGCAATCGCTGCTCGCAGGCGGCTTCAAGAAGGAAAACATCTTCGATGCGCCGCAAAAGACGACGGACGACGAAGGCGGCTTTAACGCTTCGTCGCCGGTGCTGGCGCAGCATCCGAACATCAAGAAGTGGGTGGTCTTCGCGCTCAACGAAGAAAGCGTGCTGGGCGGCGTACGCGCCACCGAACAGCTGCACATCCCTTCGGCGGATGTGATCGGCGTGGGCATCAACGGCGCGGGCGAAGCGTTCGCCGAGTTCCAGAAGAAGGAACCGACGGGCTTCTACGGCACGATCGCCGTCAGCTCGACGAACCACGGCAAGGACAGCACGGAGAACCTCGTCGAGTGGATCCAGAAGGGCAAGCAACCGCCGGCCGATACGCAGACGACCGGCAAGCTGATGGTGCGCAATAACTGGCAGCAGGTGCGTCAGGAACTGGGTATCTAAGGATGCATGCGCGAGGCGCGCGGCGCGGCGGGTGTCGCGTGCCTCGCTCCTCGCTCCATCAGCAAGAGGCATTCGATGACCGCTTTATCTCAAGAGGAAACGACGGCGGCCGATCCGCGCGCCGTCGATCCGTATCTCCAGCTCGAAGGCATTACCGTGCGCTTTCCGGGCGTGCTCGCGCTCGATCAGGTGTCGCTTGGCGTGCGGCGCGGCGAAGTGCATGGCCTCATGGGCGAAAACGGCGCGGGCAAATCGACGCTGCTGAAGGTGCTGTCGGGCGTGAATCATCCCGAAGCGGGCGTGCTGTCGTTGAACGGTGTCGAACAGCAGTTCGCCACGACGAAGGCGGCTATCGAAGCCGGCGTCGCGATCATCTATCAGGAACTGCATCTCGTACCGGAACTGACGGTCGCCGAAAACCTGATGCTCGGCGCGCTGCCGAACCGCTTCGGCGTGCTCGACGAGAAAGCGCTGATCAAACGCGCGATCCACGAACTCGACCGGCTCGGCGAGAAGATCGATCCGTCGATGCAGGTGAAGCATCTGTCGATCGGTCAGCGGCAGATGATCGAAATCGGCAAGGCGCTGATGCGCGACGCGCGCGTGATCGCGTTCGACGAGCCCACGAGCTCGCTGTCGTCACGCGAGACGGAGCAGCTTTTCCGCATCATCCGTGCGTTGAAGGCCGAAGGCCGCGCGATCGTCTACGTCACGCACCGGATGGACGAAGTCTATGAACTGTGCGACCGCGTCACCGTGTTTCGCGACGGACGCCGCATCGAAACATTCGGCGACGTCGACGGGCTCGATCGCGACCGGCTCATCAGCTGCATGGTGGGCCGCTCGATCAGCGACGTGTATGGCTATCGCGCGCGCGACGTGGGCGCCGTGCAACTCGACGTCAAGGGACTGATGGGACCGGGCCTTTCGGAGCCGGCTTCTTTCGCGGCGCGCGCGGGCGAAATCGTCGGCTTCTTTGGTCTTGTCGGTGCGGGGCGTTCAGAGCTGATGAAGCTGATCTATGGCGCGGTCAAACCCACGGCCGGCGAAGTCACGTTGAAGGGCAAACGCGTGCAGTTCGCGACACCGCGCGATGCGGTGCGTGCAGGTGTGGCGCTGTGTCCGGAAGATCGCAAGCAGGAAGGTATTGTCACGATCGCTTCGGTGTCGGACAACCTGAACATCAGCTGCCGCCGCCACTTCAGCCGCTTCAATGTGCTCAACGGCCGCAAGGAAGCGCAAACCGCGAAGGAATACATCGCAAAGCTCGCGATCAAGACGCGCAGCGGCGACACGGCGATCGGCACGCTTTCGGGCGGCAACCAGCAGAAGGTAATCCTGTCGCGCTGGCTCGCCGAGGAAATCGATGTGTTTCTGATGGACGAGCCGACGCGTGGCATTGACGTCGGCGCACGCAGCGAAATATATGGGCTGCTGTACGGACTCGCCGAAGCGGGCCGCACGGTGATCGTCGTGTCGAGCGATCTCGCGGAAGTGATCGGCGTTGCCGACCGCGTGCTCGTGATGAAGGAAGGCCGCATCACGGGCGACCTGCCCAAGGCGCAGGCAACGCCCGACGCGCTCATCAAGCTCGCGCTACCGCGCTGACACATCGGCGCGCGAATCAGGCAACCGAAACGGGAACAGACAATATGCAAACGCAATCCACCAATTCTTCTGCGCCGCCGCCGCCGGGCGCGTCGGCTGGCGTCAGCGCACGCGCGGCGCGCACGTGGGATCTCATCAACAAGTCCGGCATCGTGATGGTGTTTCTCATCCTGTTCACGGTGCTGGCGCTGACCGTGCCGGGCTTCATCAGCTCGCGCAATATCCAGGGGCTGTTGCTGTCGGTCACGTTGATCGGCTCGATTTCCGTGACGATGATGTTCGTGCTTGCACTCGGCGAAGTCGACCTTTCGGTGGCGTCGATTGTCGCGTTTTCGGGCGTGGTGGCGTCGACGCTGATTACCGCGACGCATAGCGTCGTGCTCGGCGTGACCGCCGGCGTGCTGGCCGGCGGCGCGGTCGGGCTCGTGAACGGCGTGCTGGTGGCGCGCTACAGGATCAACTCGCTGATCGTCACGCTCGCGATGATGGAAGTCGTGCGCGGCCTCGCGTTCATCACGTCGAACGGCGACGCGGTGATGATCTCCGAAGAAAGCTTTTTCGACCTCGGTGGCGGTTCGTTCCTCGGCATTTCGTATCCGATCTGGAGCAACATCGTCGGCTTCGTGCTGTTCGGTTTCCTGCTGAAGAAGACCGTGTTCGGCAAGAACGTACTGGCCGTCGGTGGCAACAGCGAAGCGGCTTTGCTCGCGGGGTTGCCGGTGACGCGCATCAAGGTCACCGTGTTCGTGCTGCAGGGGCTCGTGACCGGCTTCGCGGGCGTGATGCTCGCGTCGCGGATGAGCCTCGGCGATCCGAAGACATCGGTGGGTCTCGAACTCGGCGTGATTTCCGCCTGCGTGCTCGGCGGCGTGTCGCTGACGGGCGGCGTGGCGACGATTTCCGGCGTGCTCGTCGGCGTATTGATCATGGGCTCGGTGCAGGACGCAATGAGCCTGATGAACGTGCCGACTTTCTATCAATACCTGATTCGCGGCGGAATTCTGCTGCTCGCGGTGCTGTTCGACCAGTACCGCCGCAGCAAACGCGTGCACTGACGCGCGTGCCTCCCGCACCCATTGGCGCCCGCCGCAACGGAAATAACAGGAGCTTTTTATGGCTGATTCCAAAAAAAACGCGAAGCCGCTTCGCAGCCAGGCCTGGTTCGGCCTGAAGGATCGCGATGGTTTTCTGCACCGCTCGTGGATGAAAAACCAGGGCATCCCGCACGACGAATTCGATGGTCGTCCGGTCATCGGCATCTGCAATACGTGGTCGGAACTCACGCCGTGTAATTCGCATTTTCGGGAACTCGCGGAGTACGTGAAGAAAGGCGTTTACGAAGCGGGCGGCCTGCCGCTCGAGTTTCCGGTGATGTCGCTCGGCGAAACGAATCTGCGCCCTACTGCAATGCTGTTCCGCAATCTCGCATCGATGGATGTCGAAGAATCGATTCGCGGCAATCCGATGGATGGCGTGATCCTGCTCGTCGGTTGCGACAAGACGACGCCGGCGCTGCTGATGGGCGCGGCATCGTGCAACCTGCCCGCGCTCGCGGTCTCCGGCGGCCCGATGTTGAACGGCCGCTTTCGCGGCAAGAACATCGGCTCGGGCACGGGCGTCTGGCAGATGTCGGAGGAAGTACGCGCCGGCACGATGACACAGGAAGAATTCACGGAAGCCGAATCGTGCATGAACCGCTCGCGCGGTCACTGCATGACGATGGGCACGGCGTCTACGATGGCCTCGATGGTCGAGTCGCTCGGCATGGGCCTGCCGCACAACGCCGCGATTCCGGCGGTGGATGCGCGCCGTCAGGTGCTCGCGCACCTGGCCGGGCGCCGCATCGTCGACATGGTTCGTGAAGACCTGACGATGGACAAGATCCTCACGCGCCAGGCCTTTGAAAACGCGATCCGCACGAATGCGGCGATTGGCGGCTCGACGAATGCGGTCGTTCACCTGATCGCGCTCGCGAAGCGCATCGGCGTGGAATTGTCGCTCGAAGACTGGGAACTCGGTTCGAACGTGCCGTGCCTCGTGAACCTGCAGCCTTCCGGCGAGTATCTGATGGAAGACTTCTATTACGCAGGCGGTCTGCCGGCGGTGCTGAAGCAACTCGGCGAACAGGGCCTGCTGCATCGCGATGCGCTGACTGTCAACGGCAAGACGATCTGGGACAACGTGTCCAGCGCGCCCAATTACGACGAAAAGGTCATCACGACGTTCGCCGAGCCGTTCAAGCCGAAGGCAGGCATCGCGGTGCTGAAGGGCAATCTCGCGCCGAATGGTGCGGTGATCAAGCCATCGGCGGCTACCGCTTCATTGCTCAAGCATCGCGGCCGCGCGGTGGTATTCGAAAACGTCGAGGAACTCCATGCGAAGGTCGACGACGATTCGCTCGATATC
>NZ_CAJQZC010000006.1 GCF_907164555.1 Paraburkholderia saeva | reverse complement strand
GCTGCTGGACACCCAGCGACGCCTCCAGCGTCCTTGATGAACCGCCGTATGCGGAACCGCACGTACGGTGGTGTGGGAGGGCTGAGGGGGTGACCCCTCACCCTACCCGATGCGCACCGTTGCGGCTGTTATGGCGAGAAGCTGTCCGGCACTTCGGTCACGCGACGTTGCTTCATGCCGCTCATCCAGTCGCCAGCGGTGTTGTCCGTGCGGGTGGGCGCGCGTGGTGTCGTAGCGCTGCCTGTCAACGTGGCGGCCCAGGTCTTGATGGAAGCGTAGTCGTCCGTTGCGACGGTGGACGCCGGATCTGGCGAGAAGCGACCCGTAGCAGATAGCGCGGCATCGGGACGGCGCGTTGTCACGATGTGTTGATCTCCAGTCGCGATGGCATTCGAAGCAGGAACACGACGGTTCGCACTCGTGAATTGCGTTGTCCTGCGCTGTTCTGCCTTCAGCGATTTTGCATACGTCGTGCCTGTTGCGTCGCGCGTCGCCTTGCGCGATGACTTCACGTTCGCGCGGGCCACTTCAACGGAATGCCTGCGTGTGGGGCGCTGTGTTGCGTCACGAGCGGGTGGGGCGGAGGCGGTCGTAGCAGTCGCGGACTGCCTGCGATCCGGCGCTCGCGTCGTAGCAGCCAGCCTTGCATCGTCGTGACGTGTTGTGTCCTGCGCCGAACGAATTTGCGGTGCAGCAGGGACCTCAGCTTTCGCGACTTCGTCGGCGCCGGTGCCGGGTATTACGGGCGGGGAATGAGACGACGACAGCGCGATCCATGCGAGCACGGCCGCGCCACTGACCGCGCACACACCGTCTGCAACTATCCGCTTGCGACTGGACGCGCGTCGCGCAAGCGGCGGCATCCGCAGATCGACGTGCGCGGCGCGCGCCGGTGCCGCAGGCGCACCCGATGCCGCAGCGACAGAGGCGACGGTTGCCGGACTGGCGTTCTTCAGCTTGAGCGGTTCCCAGCGGCATGCAGAGCGAAATGCGTCCGCGCTCAGACAGAACGTGTGCAGCATTGCTGCATACAGCGCCTTGAGTTCGGCACGAAAGCTGATATTGGGCGGCAGTAGTGCCCATTCGCGACCAAACGAACGCGGCAGGCGTTCGAGCGGATGCGTTCTGGGCAGCGCCATGGCGCCTTCGATCAAGGTGAGGGGAATTGTCGACATCGTTCTTCTCGCGATGCCGCGTGGCTGAGGTTGGCCGCTCGACGTATGCCGCGACGCCGATGCACCGCGACATGCAGTGGCCGACCCCGACGCGGGCCGTCTCGGTAAAAGCCATAGCTGGAAGCGGCCGATGATGCCTTCGCGTTCAGGCGCCAACGATCAGAAACATCTGAAAGTGCCTGGCGTTATGTCGGGTTCTTTTCGCTGCGTCACATTGATGCGGGCAGACGCGTGTGATCTACGCGGCGACTGCGTCGAGCCGATAGACGTAGCGCAGCGCTGTGATGTCGACACCGCCCATGAAGTCCGGCTCCGCGCCCGCTGCCTGCCAGCCCTGTCGTTCGTAGAACGCGATCGCTGGCGCGTTGCCTTCGAGCACATACAGATAGAGCTGGCGCTCGCCCTGCGCGCGCGTCCAGTCGCACGCAGCGCGCATCAGCAGCTTGCCGACGCCGATTCCCTGATGTGCCGGCAGCGCATGCAGATTATCCAGCAGCACGCCCCATTGCGAATCGGTCTGACGTTCGACGCACACGAAGCCCATCGCTTCGCCCGCACGTTCGGCGATCACGACGAGCCTCCTGTCGGCGCCTGGCGCTGCGAGTCGCGCCTGCCAGTGCGCGGCGCGATCCCGCGCGACGTCGTTGTCCAGAAACGCGTCGGGCAGCAGGCCGCGATAGGTGGCCCGCCAGCTGACGGCGTGAATCGATGCGATGAGCGCGGCGTCATCGACAGTGGCAGGACGCAGGGTGAGATCGGACATGACAGAAGGTGCATAAAACAGAGGGTCGGCCGCGTAGTGTACCGCCCGTTGCGCGACGGCTTTAGTAAGCATTTTGTATGAAATGCAATGCGCCGTGAGGAGCGGTAATATCCTGCCCAGGAAGGCGCTCGCGTCCGTCCCAGGTGTTACACGGATATCGCGTCGATGCGCTGCGCATCACCATGAAAATGGCCCGCGGCGCTTCACATCCCGATGCTCATCCCGATGTTGCTGCGCGCGTCTCTCGCTGACGCCGTGGTCGTTTCAACTGCCATTCATCGTCGCCAGCGCGGTGAGGGGCCAATCAGAGAATGTCATGTCTACTGCGTCCCACGCATCTCCTTCAAACGAGTCGAAGTTCAAGACGGTATTCCGCGTGGTCAGCGGCAACTTTCTTGAGATGTATGACTTCATGGTCTACGGCTATTACGCTGCGGCGATCGCCAAGACCTACTTTCCGAGCGGCGACGAATTCGCATCGCTGATGCTGTCGCTGTCGGTGTTCGGCGCGGGCTTCCTCATGCGTCCGCTGGGTGCGATCGTGCTCGGCGCCTACATCGACCATCACGGCCGCCGGAAGGGGCTGATTCTCACGCTCGGTTTGATGGCGCTCGGCACGCTCACCGTGGCGGCGATTCCTGGATACGCGACGATCGGTGTGCTGGCGCCGGTGCTCGTGCTGTTCGGGCGGTTGCTGCAAGGCTTCTCCGCGGGCGTCGAACTGGGCGGCGTCTCGGTGTATCTGTCGGAAATCGCGACGAAGGGCAACAAGGGCTTTTATTGCTCATGGCAGTCGGGCAGCCAGCAGGTGGCGGTCGTGTTCGCCGCGCTGATCGGCGTGGTGCTGAACCAGATCCTGCCCGCTGACCAGATGACCGCATGGGGCTGGCGTGTGCCGTTTCTCGTCGGCTGCCTGATCGTGCCGTTCCTGTTTTTCATCCGTCGTTCGCTGCAGGAAACGGAAGAGTTTAAGGCCCGCAAGCATCGTCCTTCGATGGGCGAGATCATGAAGTCGATGGTGCAGAACTGGGGCATCGTGCTGGCCGGCATGGGCATGGTGATCATGACGACCGTGTCGTTCTACATGATCACCGCGTACACGCCGACGTTCGGCAAGGAAGTGCTGAAGCTCTCGTCGATCGACGTGCTGATGGTGACGGTGTGCGTGGGTGTGTCGAACCTGATCTGGCTGCCGCTGTCGGGCGCGCTGTCGGATCGCATCGGCCGCCGTCCGGTGCTGTTGACGTTTACGATTCTCACGATTCTCACGTCGTATCCGGCCGTGCAGTGGCTCGTCAGCGATCCTTCGTTCGTGCGTCTGCTGATGGTGGAGCTGTGGCTCTCGTTCCTGTACGGCAGCTACAACGGCGCGATGGTGGTCGGCCTGACCGAAGTGATGCCGGTCGAAGTGCGCACTGCGGGTTTCTCGCTCGCCTACAGCCTTGCGACGACGATCGGCGGTTTCACGCCGGCCATCTCGACGCTGCTGATTCACACGACGGGCAACAAGGCCGCGCCGGGCCTGTGGATGGGCGTGGCTGCAATCGTCGGCCTGATCTCGACGCTCGTGCTGTATCGCACGCCCGAGGCGCGCAACCAGTACCGCACAGCCTAGTTCGACGCACGCGCCGCACGTGTCGCACGGAGTGTGCGCTGCGTGCAGCGCGGCGTAACAGCGATGGATCGATCAGGAAGCCCCGCGTTCGCCATGAACGTGGGGTTTTGTTTTATGCGTCACGCAAAGCGAGCGCGACGGTCTGCACGACGTCGTCCCACGCGCCCGCTTCCGGCTGGCGCACGAGCTCGACGCCGGGATACCACGGGCTGCTCGACGCGCCGGCGAACCAGCGCCAGTCGGCGGCGAACGGCAGCATCAGCCAAAGCGGCTTGCGCATCGCGCCGGCAAGGTGGGCAATCGAGGTATCGATCGATACGACGGCATCGAGGCGTTCAATGATCGCGGCGGTATCCGCGAAGTCGGCGATGCGCTGCCCTAAGTGATGAATCGATGCGGCGCGCGGATGCGCCTGAAGGGCTGCGCGCTCCTGCTCTCGCAGGTCGGGTTGCAGCACGATCCAGTCGATGCCTTCGAGCGCGAAGAGCGGTTCGAGCGCGGCGAGGGGCATCGTCCGGTTTTCGTGCTGCTGGATACGGCCGGACCACGCGAGACCGATCTTGCGTTTCGCGTGACCGCCAAGCGAGCCGCGCCATTTGCGCTGGTACGCCGGCGGCACGCTGAGATACGGCGTGCGTGCAGGGATCGTATCGAACGTCGTGCCGAGCGCGAGCGGCAGGCTCAAGAGTGGGCAATGCAGATCGGCGCGCGGGCGCGGCGCGCCCTGCGCGATCAGCATGACGCGCCATTCCTGCGCGGCGGGTGCGAGAGCCGGCAGCAACTGCGGCTGCACTTCGAGCACGACGCGCACGCCGCGACGCGCGACAAGCGGCACGAAACGCACGAACTGGAGCGTGTCGCCGAAACCCTGTTCCGCGTGAATGAAAAGCGTCTTGCCTTCGATGGGTTCGCCGCGCCAGCGCGGCATCGGCAGAGTGACCGGCAGCGCGGTTGTCTCCAGCCGCCATTCGTATTCCGGCAGGCCGCGCGCGAAGTCGCCCTGCGTGAGCCAGACGAGTGCGCGGTTCATATGCGCCGACGCCAGATCGTCGCGCAGACGGAGCGCCTGATCGAAGGCGCGCACCGCGGCATCGAGCGCGCCGAGCGCGTGCCGTGCCGTGCCGAGTCCGAGCCACGCGAGACTGAACGCCGGATCGAGGCCCACCGCGCGCTCGAAATGCTGCGCGGCCTGCGCGTGCTGCCCGAGCGCGGCGAGTGCATTGCCCAGCCCGAACAGCGCGGGAGCGAGATGCGGTTGCATCGCGAGCGTTGCTTCGAATGCGACGACGGCTTCTGCGTGCCGCCCGAGTGCATCGAGCGTATTCGCCAGATTGAATTTCGCGGCAACAAAGCGCGGCTCCGCGGCGAGCGCCGCCTGAAACTGCGTAATCGCGTCGTCGGGCTGGCCGAGCGCGTTGAGCGCCATGCCGAGATTGTTGTGCGCGCCGGCGTGACCCGGGCGTAGCGTCAGCGCGCGCTCGAATGCGGTCACCGCCTCGCGATGCTGACCCAGCGCGTGCAGCGCGTTGCCAAGATTGTTGTGCGAGGACGCATCCGTCGGCTGCAACTGCAGCGATCTGCGGAACGCATCGGCGGCGTCTTCGTGCCGTCCGATCTCCGCGTATGCGTTGCCGAGGTTGTAGTGCGCCATCGGGAACGTCGGCGCGAGCGAGAGCGCGTTGCGAAACCGCTCGATCGCGCCGTCGAGGCGGCCGAGTGCCTTCAGCGCATTGCCGAGGTTCAGTTGCAGCGCGGCGTCGTCCGGGCGCAGGTCGGCCGCGCGCTTCACGAGATCGGCGGCGGCGGCGTGCTGGCCCTGCTGGTGGCGCAGAACGCCGAGCAGATGCAGGGCGTCGACGTGGACGGGGTCGGCGGCGAGGGTCGCGAGGTAATCGCGTTCGGCGTCGTCGAGTCGACCGTCACGATGCGCCGCCCAGGCGCGGTCAAATACAGGTTGCATGACGGTGGGAAGGCAGTTCGGTGAGACAGACGCCGCATTTTCCCACACTCGGCGCTCCACCCCCGGATTGACTCTGGAGCGTGCAGCGCATAACATATGAACAAGTGTTCACATGTATATCTTCAATGACTCCTTCGACTTTCGATGACCGCGTCGTTCAGCTCGCGGATTTGTTCCGGCTGCTGGGCGATCCGACGCGTTTGCGCATCGTGCTGGCCTGCGCGGAAGGGCGGCGCCCGGTGGGTGCGATTGCCGAACTGCTGGGCCTGTCGCCTTCGCTCGTAAGCCACCACCTGCGCCTGCTGCGCGCGGCGCGCATCGTGCGCGCGGAGCGCCAGGGCAAACAGGTGTTCTATCTGGCGGCCGATCTGCATATCAGCGCGATGCTCGCGGGCATGCTCGAACACGTGGCCGAGCCGGTCACAGAATTTTCCATGGATCAGGAAACATGAATACGAAGAACCGGAACCAGCCGGCCGAAGAGCGGGAAGACGAACACGCGCCGTCATCGGTCGAAAATTCTGGCACCGATGCCGGCGACAGCACGCGTATGCCCGCTTCGCAGATGAAGTACCGGCCGGCTTCCGCATCGGCGCATCGTCATGGCGCGGGTTGCGACCACGCGGGTCATTCGCACACCGCACACAATCATGTGGAGCACGCGGATCACAAGCATGCCGAAGACGATCATCAGCACGACGGTCACGCCGGACATAACCATGGCCACGGCCATAGCCACGGCCACGGCCACGGTGGCCATCACCACCATCACGCGCCGGTAGCGGGGCAGGGCCGCGCGTTCGCGCTCGCTGTCGGGCTGAATGTGGCGATCGTCGTGATCCAGGCGGTGTACGGCGTGCTCGCGAATTCGACCGCGCTGCTCGCGGACGCCGGCCACAATCTCTCCGACGTGCTCGGCCTGCTGCTCGCCTGGGGCGCCATCTGGCTCACGACGCGCCGTCCGTCCGCGCGTTACACGTTTGGTCTGGGCAGCTCGTCGATTCTCGCTTCGCTTGCGAATGCCGGGCTGCTGCTGTTTGCGTGCGGCGTGATCGTCGCCGAGGCGATCGGGCGTCTGTTCCATCCGGCGCCGGTTGCCGGTCTCGACGTGTTCATCGTCGCGACAGTCGGCATGCTGGGTAACGGCTTTTCGGCGTGGCTCTTCATGCGTGGTCAGGAAAAAGACCTCAACATTCGCGGCGCGTTTCTGCATATGGCCGCCGATGCGTTGATCTCCGCCGCAGTCGCCATCAGCGGTCTCGTGATCCTGTTCACGAACTGGACGTGGCTCGATCCGGTGATGAGCATGGTCGTGGTCGCGGTGATCGTGTACGGCACGTGGGGACTCGCGCGCGATTCGATGAGCCTCGCGCTCGACGCGGTGCCGCCGGGGGTCGACCTGCAGCGCATCCGCGAGTACCTCGGCTCGCAGCCGGGCGTCACGGGCGTGCACGACCTGCACGTGTGGGCGCTGTCGACAACCGGCAACGCGCTGAGCGCGCACGTCGTCATGCCCGACGGTCATCCGGGCGACGAATTCCTCGACGGCGTCGTGAAGACGTTGCGCGAGCGCTTTGAGATGCATCACGCGACGCTTCAGGTCGATCTCGGCACGACCGATCATCACTGCGTGCTCGATCGTCCTGCCGCCAGCCACTGACACGCCATTGACGCACCGCGTCGTCGGACGCAAATACGGCGGCGTACACTAGACCCCGTGTCAGTGTCTGGAGCCCTGCATGGCCGCTGTTCCTCTCGACGCGCCGCCGGTCCTCATCGTCGGCGCGGGTCCGACCGGGCTTGCTGCCGCGATGAGCCTCGCCCGGGCGCGCATACCGGTGCGCCTCATCGACCGGGCATTACAGCCCGCGCCCTGGTCGCGCGCGATCGGCATCCAGGCGCGCACGCTCGAACTGCTCGAACAACACCGTATCGTCGAACCGTTTCTCGAACTCGGGCACCGTGCACGCGCCGCCAATCTCTATTCGAACGGGCAACGCCGTGCGCGGCTCGATTTCGATCCGCTGCAGACGCGCTATCCGTACCTGCTCTTCATCGATCAATCCATCACCGAACGGCTTCTGACCGGACACCTCGAAACGCTCGGTGTCACGATCGAACGCGGCGTCGAGATGACGGGCTTCGCGCAGGGGTCGGCCGGGCTGAACGCGACGCTGCGACGCGCCGACGGTCACGTCGAGACGCTTCACCCTTCGTATCTGATTGCCGCCGACGGCGCGCATAGCGGCGTGCGTCACCGGCTCGGCGTGAGCTTTTCGGGCAAGACGTTCGAGCAGACGTTCCTGCTCGCCGACATCGTGGCCGACGTCGACTGGCCCGACGACGAGTTCCATATCTTCGCGTCCGGTGACGGGCTCGCCGGCATGTTTCCGATGGGCGAGGAGCGCTACCGGCTGATCGCCGATCATCCCCTTCAGCCGTTCGCGACCATGAGCATGAACGGCGAGGCGGCGCCGCCTTCGGAGATGCCTTCAACGCCGCCTTCGCTCGACGAATGCACCGCAATCATCGGACGACGCGTGCGTCATCCTGTGACGTTGAAATCGCTGAACTGGTCGTCGTACTTCCATCTGAACAGTCGCATGGTGGGCCAGTTGCGGGCCGAGCGCGTGTTTCTCGCCGGCGATGCCGCGCATGTGCACAGCCCGGCCGGCGCGCAGGGCATGAACACCGGCATCCAGGAGGCGTTCAACCTCGGCTGGAAAATCGCCCGCGTGATGTCCGGCGAGGCGCCCGACCGGTTGCTCGACACGTATCACATGGAACGTCATCCGATCGAACGCGACGTGCTGCGGCAGACGAGCTTCGTCACACAACTCGCCGAGGCCGACCATGGTCCGCTCAAGATGCTGCGTGAACGCGTGATGCCGGTGCTGTCCGCGCTCGGACCACTGCGCGACGCCGCACGCCGCACCGTCAGCGAACTGTCGATCCAGTACCGCCGCAGTCCGCTGACACTGGAGCGCGTGCTCGACGGCGGCCCGCGCGCGGGTGAACGCGCGCCCGATGCGTACGTGCACGTGCTGGATGGTCCACTGGGACGCGCGCCGGGCGTCGGCTGTCTCTATGACCTGCACGATCCGGCTTTCTTCTCGCTGCTGCTGCTGGTTGCGCCGGACACGGAAGAGGAAGCGACGCACGATCCGGTCACGGCCCGCGAGGCTGCGCGCGATGCGGACCTGAAGCGCTTCGTCGAAGAAATGGCGCCGCTGATGCCGGGCGCAATGCGCATCTGGCGCCTGACGGACGTGCAGGGCGAGGGCGGCCCGACGCTGACCGACTCCTACGGCCGTACACGGCCCGCGTTCTATCTGGTGCGACCGGATGGCTACATCGCGGCGCGCGGCCGGCCTGCGTCGGATCTGAACGGCCTGTTACGCCACTGCGAGGCGTGGTTCACCAAAAGCACGCAGGCCGAGCGCGACATCGGTTGATCCACGGCAGCGAAAAACCGGCGCATAAAAAAACGCCGGACGCATGGTGCGTCCGGCGCCCTGTGCTGCTACTGCGAGAATCAGGCGGCGACCGGCATCAGATCGTCACGATGTTTCGTGAGTGATTCCCTGACGATGGCCGACATCTCGACTTCGGTCGCGTCGGGTTTGTCGAGCGTCGCCAGAATCGCCCGACGCATCCGCGGTTCCCAGAAACGCCGGATGTGATCGGCGATGCTGGTCAACGCTTCTTCGTGATCAGGCAGCGAACCGAAGAAGTCGCCGATCCGGTTCGCCATGTCGATCAGGTTGTTGTCATCCATGTTTCGCCCTCATTTACCCGACGTGACGTTAGCCACTTCGCGCTGCTCGTGCAGATCGAGCTGCTCGGCGTTGAAGCGCGAGTACTCCTTCTGCCACTCGGACGGCTGTTCGACCGGCATCACCTGCACCGCCGTGACCTTGTACTCAGGGCAGTTCGTCGCCCAGTCGGAACTGTCGGTGGTGATCACGTTCGCGCCCGATTCGGGGAAGTGGAACGTCGTGTACACGACGCCCGGCTGCATGCGCTCCGTCACCTTCGCGCGCAGCACGGTCTGGCCCGCGCGCGATTCGATGCCCACCCAGTCGCCCGTCTTGACGCCACGTTCCTCGGCGTCGTGCGGATGCAGTTCGAGCCGGTCCTCGTCGTGCCAGCGCGAATTCTCCGTACGACGCGTCTGCGCACCGACGTTGTACTGCGACAGGATGCGCCCCGTCGTGAGCAGGAGCGGGTACTTGCGCGTGACCTTTTCCGGCGACGCAATGAACTTCGTGATCACGAACTTGCCCTTGCCGCGCACGAACGTATCGATGTGCATGGTCGGCGTGCCGTCCGGCGCGCTCTCGTTGCACGGCCACTGGATGCTGCCCAGCTGGTCGAGCTTTTTGTACGAGACGCCATGGAACGTCGGCGTGAGTCGCGCGATCTCGTCCATGATTTCGGACGGATGTCTGTAGTCCATTTCGTAGCCGAGCGCACGCGAAAGCAGCAGCGTCACTTCCCAGTCGGCGTACTGCGCGAGCGGCGGCATGACCTTGCGCACGCGCGAGATACGACGTTCCGCGTTCGTGAACGTGCCGTCCTTCTCGAGGAACGTCGCGCCCGGCAGCAGCACGTGTGCGTACTTCGCGGTTTCGTTCAGGAAGATGTCCTGTACGACGATGCATTCCATCGCCGACAGCGCGGCCGCCACGTGGTGCGTGTTCGGATCGGACTGGACGATGTCTTCGCCCTGGCAGTAGAGACCCATGAACGTGCCGTGCGTGGCCGCATCGAACATGTTCGGAATGCGCAGGCCCGGCTCGGGTTGCAGCGTGCAGTTCCATGCCTCTTCGAAGAGCGCGCGCGTCGTCGTATCGCTGATGTGCCGATAGCCCGGCAGTTCGTGCGGGAACGAGCCCATATCGCACGAACCCTGCACGTTGTTCTGGCCGCGCAGCGGGTTCACGCCGACGCCTTCGCGACCGATGTTGCCCGTCGCCATCGCAAGGTTCGCGATGCCCATCACGGTCGTCGAACCCTGTGCGTGTTCCGTGACGCCGAGGCCGTAATAGATTGCGGCGTTGCCGCCCGTCGCGTAGATGCGCGCTGCGGCGCGCACCGTTTCCGCCGGCACGCCGGTGACGTTGGACGTCGCTTCCGGCGCGTTTTCCGGCAATGCGACGAAGTCGCGCCATTGCTGGAACGCGCGGTCTTCGCAACGCTCGGCGATGAATGCGTCGGCGAGCAGGCCTTCCGTGACGATCACGTGCGCAAGTGCATTGACCATCGCGACATTCGTGCCGGGGCGCAGCTGCAGGTGGTGGACCGCCTTCACATGCGCCGTATCGACGATATCGATCACGCGCGGATCGATGACGATCAGTTTTGCGCCTTCACGCACACGGCGCTTCAGACGCGAGCCGAACACCGGGTGTCCGTCGGTCGGGTTCGCGCCGATCACGACGATCACGTCGGCCTTGTCGACCGAGGCGAACGTCTGCGTGCCGGCCGATTCGCCGAGCGTCGTCTTCAGGCCGTAGCCCGTCGGCGAGTGACATACACGTGCACAGGTGTCGACGTTGTTGTTGCCGAATGCGGCGCGCACGAGTTTCTGCACGAGGTACGTTTCCTCGTTCGTGCAGCGCGACGACGTGATGCCGCCGATCGAATCGCGACCGTGCTTTGCCTGGATGCGACGGAATTCCGAGGCGGCATAGCTGATCGCTTCTTCCCAGCTGACTTCGCGCCACGGGTCCGTGATCTTCGCGCGGATCATCGGTTTTTTGATGCGATCCTTGTGCGTCGCGTAGCCCCACGCGAAGCGGCCCTTCACGCACGCGTGGCCTTCGTTCGCGCCACCGTTCTTGTACGGCACCATGCGCACGACCTGGCTGCCCTTCATTTCCGCCTTGAACGAGCAGCCGACGCCGCAATACGCGCACGTCGTGACCACCGAGTGTTCGGGCTGGCCGAGCATCACGACGGTCTTCTCCTGCAGCGTCGCGGTTGGGCATGCGGCAACGCACGCGCCGCACGACACGCATTCCGATTCCATGAACGGCACGTTTTCGCTCGCTGCGACGCGCGATTCGAAGCCGCGACCGGCGATCGTCAGGGCGAACGTGCCCTGCGTTTCTTCGCAGGCGCGTACGCAGCGGTTACAGACAATGCATTTCGACGGGTCGTATGTGAAGTACGGATTCGACTCGTCTTTTTTGTCCTTCAGATGGTTCGCACCATCGAAGCCGTAGCGCACTTCGCGCAGGCCGGTGACGCCCGCCATGTCCTGCAGTTCGCAGTCGCCGTTCGCCGGGCAGGTCAGACAGTCGAGCGGGTGATCGGAGATGTACAGCTCCATCACGTTGCGGCGCAGCGATTGCAGACGATCGGTTTGCGTGCGCACTTTCATGCCGGCTTCGACCGGCGTCGTGCACGACGCGGGATAGCCGCGGCGACCTTCGATCTCGACGAGGCACAAACGGCACGAGCCAAACGGTTCGAGCGAATCCGTGGCGCACAGCTTCGGCACGTTCACGCCGACTTCGGCTGCCGCGCGCATCACTGAGGTACCAGCGGGAACCGTGACCGATTCGCCGTCGATTTCGAGCGTCACGCTGACGTCGGCGTGACGCAGCGGCGTACCGTAGTCGGTTTCGTCAAACGGATCGCGTGCCTGTGATTTGCACGCGCAGTTGCCGGAGCCGCAGCCACCAGCTTTCGGGTTGAGCACGTCGGACATGTTGTGGGGCTCCATCGTCAGGCCGCCGCCGCTTTGGGCGCGGTGTCGAGACCGAAGTCTTCGGGGAAATGGTCGAGTGCGGACAGCACCGGGAAAGGCGTCATGCCGCCCATTGCGCACAGCGAGCCGGCGACCATCGTGTCGCACAGGTCGCGCAGCAGTTGAACCTGCTTCGTCGAGGTGTCGCCGTTGCGGATGCGCCCGATCACTTCGACGCCACGCGTCGAGCCGATCCGGCACGGGGTGCATTTACCGCACGATTCGAGTGCGCAGAAGTGCATCGCATACTGCGCGAGGTCGGCAAGATTCGACGTGTCGTCATGCACGACGAGACCGCCGTGACCGACCACCGCGCCGACTTTCGCGTATTCCTCGTAGTCGAGCGGAATATCCCACTGGCTTTCGGGCAGATACGTGCCGAGCGGACCGCCAACCTGCACGGCGCGCGCTGGACGTCCACTCGCCGTGCCGCCGCCGTAGTCGTACAGCAGTTCGCGCAGCGTCACGCCGAACGCCAGTTCGACGAGGCCGCCCTGTTTGACGTTGCCTGCGATCTGGAACGGCAGCGTGCCGCGCGAGCGGCCCATGCCGAAGTCCTTGTAGAACGCCGCGCCCTTCGCGAAGATGATCGGCACTGTCGCGAGCGTGATCACGTTGTTGATCACAGTCGGCTTGCCGAAAAGACCTGCGAGCGCGGGCAGCGGCGGCTTCGCGCGCACAATGCCGCGTTTGCCTTCGAGCGATTCGAGCAGCGCGGTTTCTTCGCCGCATACGTAGGCGCCCGCGCCCTTCGCGACAAAGAGCTCGAACCGGTGTGCCGAGCCAAGCACGCTGTCGCCGAGCCAGCCGGCGGCGCGGGCTTTCACGATCGCCGCTTCGAGCGTCGCGATCGAATGCGGATACTCGCTGCGCACGTAGATATGACCGACGGTCGCGCCCGTCACGATGCCCGCGATGATCATCCCTTCGATCAGCACGTACGGATCGCTTTCCATCACGAGACGGTCGGAGAACGTACCGGAGTCGCCTTCGTCGGCATTGCAGACGATGTACTTCTGGTCCGCGAGCGCCGCACGTACCGTGCGCCACTTGATACCGGCCGGGAACGCCGCGCCGCCGCGTCCGCGCAGGCCCGATTCGATCAGCGCGTCGCAGGCCGCGGCGCCGTCCATTGCAAGCGCCTTGTAGAGACCGACGATGCCGCCGTTCGCCACGTAGTCTTCCGTCGACAGCGGATCGGTGATGCCGATGCGCGCGAACGTCAGACGCTGCTGCTTCTTCAGATACGGGATCTCGTCGACGATGCCGACGTGACGTGCGTGTGCGTTGCCTTCGATAAAGCCCGCGTCGAACAGCGAAGCGACATCGCTTTCCTCGACGTTCGCATAACCTGCGCGACCCGCGGGCGTTTCCACTTCGATCAGCGGTTCGAGATACAGGAGACCACGCGAGCCGTTGCGTACCACTTCGATGGCGATGCCGCGACGCGCGGCTTCCGCAGCGATGGCTTCAGCAATGGCGTCCGCGCCAAGCGCGAGCGCCGAAGAATCGCGGGGAATAAAGATGCGCGTCATACCGTTTCCTCCACACGTTGCGTGGCGGCAGCAAGGATCGCATCGAATTTCTGCGGCGTGACCCGGGCGTGCAGCGTGTCGTTGACCATCATGGCTGGCGATAGCGCGCACTGGCCGAGGCAATACACCGATTCGAGCCCGACCGTATCGGTATGGCTATGATCCGCGTCGAAGCGGCAGCCGGTGCGCGACTCGATATGTTTCGCAAGCGCCTCGGTGCCCATGCTGCGACACGCTTCCGCGCGGCACAGCTGCACCGTGACGCGCGCAGCCGGCTGCGTGCGGAAATGGTGGTAGTAGGTGATGACGCCGTGCACTTCGGCCCGCGACAGGTTCATTGCCTTCGCAAGCGGCCCGACGGCCTCGGGCGGCACGAACCCTGTTTCGTCCTGAATGGCGTGCAGGACGGCCAGCAACGACATCCCCGGGCGCGCATGGCGCTGGACGAGCTCTTCCGGCGTGACGGTTTTTGTAGTGTTCAAGTGGGGGCTCCTCCAAAGTCAAATATGCACTTGTGATTCATAATGTGTGCATCTATGCTTTTGTGTATCTGGTATATCTGAGTAGAAAGATAGGTGGACAACCCGTCTGCCGCAATAGGAAATATCGTTACATATATGAACTCATGATCAAGATCGAATGTCAGGCACAACTCGTGGTGCGCGATCAGGACGGCCGGGAGGCCAGTCTGACGGACGTTGTGCCGCTTCTCTCGCTCGTCAACGAATCCGGCAGCATTTCGCAGGCCGCCACGCTTAAGGGTTTGTCCTACCGTCATGCGTGGGGTTTACTGCGCGCCATCGAGGAGCGGCTGGGCGGCGCGTTGATCGCCAAGGAGCGCGGCCGCGGCTCGGTGCTCTCCGAGCTGGGGCTGGCGGTGCTGCGTGCACAGCGTCTGTGTGGCGAGCGGCTCGACGGCAACATGCAGGCGCTGGCGAGCGAAGTCGCGAGCGACCTGAACCGCTGGCTTGCGCCACCGACCGACAACGTCCGGATTTACGCATCGCACGGCTACGCGGTCGCGGCGCTCGTGACCGAGCTGGTGACGCGCGATATCGGCGTCGAAATCAAATACCGCGACAGTGGTGAATCGGTGACGGCGCTTGCGCGCGGCGAATGTGACCTGGCGGGCTTTCACCTGCCGCGCGGCGAATTTCGCGAAGCGTGCGCGGATGTCTATCGACACTGGCTCGATCCGCAGCGCCACGTGCTCGTGCATCTCACGCAACGCAAGCAGGGGCTCTTTCTCGCGAAGGGCAACCCGAAAGAAATCGCGGGCCTCGCCGATCTGAGGCGCGACGACATCCGCTTCGTCAACCGTCAGCCAGGGTCGGGCACGCGCATGCTGCTCGATCTCGCGTTGCGGCGCATCGATATCGATCCGGACCGCGTGAACGGCTATGCGTCGGCGGAACTGACGCACTCGGCGATTGCGGCGTTCGTTGCGAGCGGCATGGCCGACGTGGGCTTCGGTGTGGAGCCGGCTGCGCATCATTTCGGGCTCGACTTCGTGCCCGTGGTCGACGAAGACTATTACTTCGCGTGCGAGCGGCAGGCGCTGGAGCGCGCGCCGCTTGCCGCGGTGGTCGCACTGCTGCGTAGCGGCGCATTTCACGAGAGTGTCGCGCGGCTGGAAGGCTATGATCCGCTGCACTGCGGCGAAGTCTTCGATCTCGACACGGGCCTTGGCGGTGCGGTGGCGTAAGCGCGCGTAACATATGCAGCGCCCGCGGGCGCTGCACCGCCGCGCGGATTGCGATACTCTCTAAGCTTCGCACTTCGCTTTACGCGCGTATCACACTGCGCCGGATCCCTATGAAATTCCTGATCAATGTGTGCGCTGCCGCGATCTCCGCCGGCGCACTCTTCGGTACTGTTTCGATCGCGTTCGCGCAGAATTCGCCAGGCGTGCCGGGCGGCATCCTGCAGGACGAGTTCCGTCTGAAGGAGCATCCGCAGATGCCGTTCGCCGCTTCGGCACCTTCGAAGAAGTATCAGAAGGGCGATCCGTCGGCGCGTCGCAAGAAGGGCGACCTCGGCGATCCGAACGGCTGCAACCTGCAGTGCCCTGAAGACGAGTGATGTGGTGCGACGCCGCGAACCTGCGCGTCCGCGGCGTGTGTAACCAGACTGATCCCTTCAGCCTGCTTCAGGCCGCATCACGGCTTCGCCGTGTGCCACATGTCCTTGAAACCATCGCCGTTCATGTCTCCCGCCTTGGTGTCCTTCGCGAAGCGATACACCGGCTTGCCTTTATACGCCCACTGTTTCTTGCCATCGGCTGACGGAATCACCGTCCAGTCGCCCGAAGGCTTGTCGTACGAGTCCGCCATCGCGGCCGGCCACGCCGTTGCGCAACCGCCCGAACAGGCGCTTTTGCCAGGCGTCGTGTCCTTGTCGAACGTGTAGAGCGTCATCCCGTTTTCATCGACGAAACGGCCATCGACGGTTTTAGGCATTTCGGCGAAAGCACTTTGCTGGATCGCGAGAAGGGCGAGTAAAAGCATCGTCTTGCGCATGATGTGATCTCCTTTGTGGACGTTCTGTGATTGAGTTTAGGCGCTCAGCGCGAAGCGCACATGACGAAAGCGTCGTGTGCTTTCGATAAACGGACGCGGGTTGGGGATTATTCCGCACGCCTGGATTTTTATATCGCGTGTCGGGGAATTCGGTTTTCTGTGTAGGGATTTTCTGCGTCGGCGTAGTTTAATTCAAATTTATTATTCTGAATAAATAATCGATCGACTTGATCGAGTCCGGCTTTCTGATTTTATGGTCAGCTTGTTTTGGTGCCCGGTAAGGGGGTTGTCATGCGTGTGCCGTCGCCAGGGCACGACGGCCCGACCGGTAGGCTGCGTACGTGAGTTCGCCAATGCAAGGAATTCGTCCGGATTTAACGCGACGGGGCATTTTCCATCCCCTGTTTAAACCTGGGTGGGTCGATGTAAATAATCGTCATCGAATTTTATATTAAAAAAACTTCGGGCTATGATTCGCGTCGCTAGAGGGGATTATCCGCTCGGGCAAAATAAAATAACCAGTCATCAATGAGGTAACTGAAATGCAAAAGATCGAACGTACCGAACTGGCCAAGGCAGCTGTCGCTGGTGGTTGCTGCAAGTGTTGCTCGGCGCCGGCACCTGCCAAGACGGCAGCAAAACCGGCAGCGACGAAGCCGGTAGCCTGAGTATCGGCTAGCTGACAGGACGGCCCCGCAAGGGGCCGTCTTCATGTTGGCGCGCTTCATACGTCAATGAATATCGGGTCGCATGACGCCGCAGCGAGACTACGGGCTGCGCTGCGCAACAGCATCGGGCGCTGGCCGCTTTATCTACGCGGCGCGCTGATGGCGCGGATTCCGGCGGGAGCGATTGAGCCGCTTGCCTCAGCCAGGTCGCGCGTACGCGGCCTCGTCGACGCGCGTGCGCGCTGTCATGGCGCGATGCGTTGCGACATCGGCCGCGATGTGCTCGGGTCTGCGCCGTTCGATGCCCGACGCGTCGCCGCGAGCAGTGCGCGCGAGCGTCTGATCGATCAGCGTATCTACTACGGCAGGCTGTCGCGCGGCGTGGAAGTGTGGCCCGACCTTCACGCAGTGGCTGCGCGGCTCGCAGGCGAGATCCGCCGTCTGAAGGCAATCGACCCGAAACGTCCGGTCATCGTCTCACCGTTTCACTACGTGTCGCAGTACGCGAACATCTATGTGATCGACGCATTGCGCGCCGCGCTGGGTCTCGAGTCGATTGCTGTCGTCTCGGCGGTGCCGCGGGACACGTATGGCGATGACGACGTGCTGATCCCGGGCGTCGACGTGCTCTACACCTACGGCGATGGCGATCGCAACGGGCTTGGGCTGCGCGTTGCGCGTGCGCTGAGACGTACGGGTGTCGCGGTGCTGTTCGCCGACGTGCCGCCATTCGCGTTGCACCGCTATCCGATGGAAACCGTGGGCGTGTCGATGTTTGGGCGCCCTGCGCGGATTCACAACGGCGTGTTTCGTCTCGGGACGCAGTTCGACGCGACCCTGCTGCCGTTCTATCTACGTTTCGAAGCGGGTCGCTTTAGCGCGGAATTGTTCGAACCGCTGGCGCTGGCCGGGCAGGGCGCGCCGCAGCACCTCGCCGGATATATCGAGAGCGCGCTCATCGACAACTTCACGCACTCGCTCGTCGCGATCAATCCGTCGATGTACGCCTTCGCGCCAACGCGCTAGGCGCACGCCGTTTTTTCGTTGCGCTGTCCTGCTGCGCCCGTGCCGCACGCATGCCGCACGCGTGAAGGCAGCCGGCAGCCCGCACACACAGGTTATGGAACCCATCGATCTTCCGCAATTCAAGGACGTCTCATGGCGCTGGATCGCCTATGCGACGTCGGCGCTCGTGACCGTCGCGACGGCGTTCGCGTTTTTCCACGAAGTCGAACTGAAACAGGACGTGCGCGCGGAGATCGTGTCGCCGTCGGAAATCAAGATTCAGGGCATTGAAGGCCTCGTCGCGGATATCTACGTCCATCAGGGCGAGTGGGTTGCGCCAGGTGCGCCGCTCTTCCGGCTCGAACGTGATCTTTCGCTCGCGAGCGATGGGCGGCAGCGTCCCGCGTTCGACGAGCACATGCGCGACGAACAGATCGCCTCGACTGAGGCGCAGTATCGCCAGCGCAGGGCGGAACTGTCCGCGCAGCGTGAGACGTCGCAATTGACCGAAGCCAGCCGTCGCGCGGAAATGTCCGCACTCGACGAGCAACTGGCGCAGAACCGGCAACTCGTCGACGAATCGGCGCACAAGCTGACGCGGCTCGAGTCGGTGTCCGAGTACGTGACGGCCGATCGCATCGAACAGGCGAAGGCTGACACGCATCAGGCAAAAGTCGTGGTCGCGCAGAGCACGGCGCGGCGGCAACAACTCGTGGCGGAACTCGGTACGGCAAGAAGCGCGCAGACGGAAATCGACGCGCAGCTGAAAGAACTCGACGCGCGGCATGCGCGCGATCTTCAGGACATCCGTGTGCGCTTCGAGCAGAACCGGCAAAACATGACGATCTCCGCGCCGCGCGCAGGCACGGTGTCGTTTTCGGGACTGGTGGCGGGCCGCACGCTTGCGGCGTCCGATGTGGCGCTCGTCATCGTGACCGGTGAAGGCGGCACGTTGCGCGCTGCGCTGCGCATTCCTTCGCGTCGACGCGGTTTTGTGCGCGAAGGGCAGATCGTGCGGCTCAAGTTCGACGCGTTTCCGTATGCGAAATTCGGCAGCTACGAAGCGCGCATCGATTCGATCTCGCGCACGACGGTGCGCTCGCCGATGTCGCCGCCTTCGGGCGCATCGGAGCCGCGGGCACCGGAAGGCGACTACATGGCGTGGGCCACGTTGCGTGGCCACACCTTTGACTTCGAGCGGCAGCACTTCGAGATCCTGCCCGGCATGTCAGCGACCGCGAGCATCGTGATCGAGCGCCGGACGATTGCCGAATGGGTGCTGGCGCCGTTCTTCCGCATGCTGAGGGGATAACCGTGCGCGCGATCTATCAAAACGAAGTGGCCGAATGCGGCTACGCCTGTCTCGCGATGGTGCTCTCGCACTTTGGCCGCGCGACGGAAGTGCGCGAGCTTCAGACGTTCAGGCCGATCTCGTCGAATGGTCTGTCGCTGATGGACCTGTATGACGTCGCGGTCGAATTCGGTCTTGCCGTGCAGGCGTACCGCTTCGATATCGCCGATCTGCCCACCGTCAGGCGTGGCTCAATACTCCATTTTGGCGGCGCGCATTTCGTCGTCTTCGAAAAGTCCGGGCGCGGCTATGTGCAGGTGATCGATCCAGCGAGCGGCCGGCGACGTATATCGATGGAAACGTTCATGGCGAGCGTGTCCGGTTATCTGCTCGAATGTGCGCCCACGCCGTCGATGCCGCGCGTACGCAGCCGCTCGCGCGTGCCTGCGGCGCTTGCCCGCGTGCGTGCGCTCAATCCGCAACTCAAGGCGCAGATCGCGAAAGTGATGTTCGTCGCGCTCGGCAGCCAGTTTGCGATTCTGGCGATGCCGTATCTCGGCAACCTCGTGCTCGACGACGTGGTTGCCGCCGATAACCTGAATCTGCTCAACGTACTGATCCTGACGTTCAGCGCGATCTTCGTCACGGGCGCACTGAGCCATTACGTGCAGACATATCTCGTCGAGCTGCTGCACGGCTTCGTGCAGATGAACATGACCGAAGGGATACTCGCGCATCTGCTGCGCAATCCGGTGTCGTACTTCGAAAAGCGTCACGTGGGCGATCTGTTCGCGCGGGTCAAGGCACAGGATGAAATCAGCATCTTCGCCACGCGCACGATGATTTCACTGGGCATCAACGTGATTGTCGGCGTGCTCGCGCTTGCGTTGATGCTCGTGCAAAGCCTGCAGCTGACCGCGATCGCGCTGCTGGTTTTTGCGTTCTACGTCGTGATCTCGTATGCACTCTTCGCGGGGATGCGTGACACGCACGCACTCGTGCTCGAGGAATCCGCGCGCTGCGACGACACGTTGATCGAGACGATCCGCGCCGCGTCGCTCATCAAGCTCGCGCAGGGCGAAACGCGCCGCACCGCGATGTTCATGGCGAAGTACCGCGCCTATATTGCCGCGCTCGTTCATGGCGGCCGTCTCGCGAGCGCGCGTGATGCCATTCTCAAGCTCGTGAACTACGCCGACATGATCGCGATCACCTGGTTCGCGGCACGGTTGATGCTGGGCGGCGCGATCTCGGTCGGCGTGTTCTATTCGTTCCTGATCTACAAGTCGCTGTTGTCCGAGCGGTTCGCCGCGTCGATCAACGCGTTGTTCGAGTACTTCATGTTGAGCGTGCCGGTCGCGCGCGTGGGCGATATCGTCGATTGCGAAGGCGAGCGCTACACGCCCGCAAGCGATATCCATCGAACCGTCGAGGTCCGCACGTTCGAGCAGATCGATGTGCGCGACGTGACGTTTCGCTATGGCGTGTCGGACCAGCCCGTGCTGAAGGGCGCCAGTCTCACGATCAACAGGGGCGACAGGATCGTGATCATCGGCTCGTCCGGCAGCGGCAAGTCGACGCTGTTCAAACTGCTCGCCGCGGCCGAACCGTTGCAGGAAGGACAGATCACGCTGAATGGCATCGCGTGGCCGAATCTGACCGTCGACGAAATCCGGCGGCACGCCGTGCATATGCGTCAGGGCGACCTGATCCTGCACGGCTCGATTGCCGAAAACATTTCGCTTTTCGCGGGCAACGCCGATGAAGCACGCATTCACGCGCTGCTCGACGACGTTGGCTTGCTGCCTGACGTGATGCGTCTGCCGATGCGCACGCGCACGGTGATCAGCGACACTATTGCCAATATTTCCGCCGGGCAGCGGCAACGTCTGCTGCTGGCGCGCGCGCTGTACCAGCCGCGCGAACTGTTGCTGCTCGATGAACCGACGTCGAATCTCGATCCCGTTTCGGTCCAGCATATCGTCGCGTTGCTGCAGCGGCTCGATCGCACCATCGTCGTGATCACGCACGATATGTCGCTCGCATCGGCATTCGATGTGCGTTACCGGCTGGTCGAGGGCGTGCTGGTGCGCGATCTGGATTGTCACGACGCGCGTATCGAGGTGCTCACCCATGAATAAGCGCAAGGTGCTGGTCGCGTTGATGATCGTTGCAGGCGCCCGGTGTGCACACGCGGCCGATCTGCTAACCGTTGTCGAGCAGACTGCCGATCACGATGCGGAACTGGCAGCGTCCCGCGCGGGCGCACGCGCTGCGCATCAAGCGGTACCGAAGGCGCGTGCGCAGCTGTTGCCGCGCGTGGAGGGTGGCTGGGGACGCGCGTACAACCGCATCGCTACCGAGGACTTCCCGACCACCTCGTACTGGCAGAACGGCTGGACGGTGAGCCTGACTCAGCCGGTGTTCGACTGGAGCCGCTGGACGACGTACCAGCAGGCAGACTTCGTCGAAGCACGCGGCGCCACCGAAGTCGCGCGGGCGCAGCAGGCGTCGATCCTGAAGGCCGCGCGCGCCTATTTCGACGAACTCGCCGCCGAGGATGAACTCGCACGGGCGAACGACTATGCTGCGGCGCTGGATACGCATCTGGCGCAGCTGCATCGCCGGCAGCAGGCTGGCGATGCGACCGTGATCGATCTTCGCGAAGCCGAGTCAGGCGTGCTGCAGGCGCACCTGCAACAACAGGATGCCGAAAACACGCTGCAACTGAGCCGGCTCGCGCTGGAGCAGATGACCGGCCAGCCCTTTGCGGCGCTCTCGCGGCTGGCCGACTCTGTCGCGATGCCACGGGTCGAACCGGACGACATCGACGCGTGGGCCAATCAGGCGCAGGCACACGACTACCAGGTGCAGTTGAAGCAGATCGACTGGCGCATCGCAAAACTCGAAGTCGAAAAGGCGCGCGCTGCGCATCTGCCGACGGCCAACATCACGGCGAGCCATACGCCGGCGGGCGCCGGCTCTGGCTACTCGCGCCCGACGACAACGACGACGGCGATGCTGTCGGTGAGTATTCCGTTTTTTGAGGGCGGCGAAACGGAGGCACGCGTCGACGAGACGGTCGCTCTGGAGGACAAGGCGCAGGACGAGCTGACCCTGGCGGTCCGGCAGGCTGGCGCAAGCGCGCGCGAAAACTGGACACGCCTGCGCTCCGGTGCTGCGCGTGTCGAGGCGCTGGTGCGGCTCGTGCGGACGTCGAACGCCGCACTGGCCGCGACCCAGATCGGATACAAGGTGGGCAGCCGCGAGAGCACCGACGTGCTGCGTGCAGCCGATACCTTCTACGCAAGCCGGCGCGACCTGATCCGCGCGCGCTACGAGACGGTTCTGGCGCTGCTGCAGTTAAAGGCCGCGACGGCCGCACTCACATTCGACGAAGTGGCGAGCGTCAACGCATTGCTGGTTTCCGCGGCGAGCGGGGCGCCGCCGCAGCAGCCACTGCGCACGCCTCAGGTCGCACCGGCACGACCGTAGTGCTGAGCGCCTTCTCAATGACGTATCGAGTTTGGGCGCGCGCGCAATAAAAAGCCCCACGCAGCGTGAGCTGGGTGGGGCTTTTTATTGATCTGTTGCTGCTTGCTACGGGGTGTTTTGTGGTGGAGGCGGCGGGAATCGAACCCGCGTCCAGAAGCACTCTACGACCAGTTCTACATACTTAGTTCTATCTTTTGATTTAACCGGACCGACGCGGACGAACACGCTTCGGTACAGCGATTCACTGGGTTTTCGACCTTGGCGTCGTGACGCCGACAAGGCTTAACTGACGTATATGACCTCTGTCGGTATTGCTACCGGTCTTGCGACTCTAACCCGTCAGTGAGCCAGGCAGAGGACGGCGGCCCTTAGGCTGCCAGTGCGAACGTTTCGTCGTTTGCAGTTACGTTTTTCCCGCTGATTTACGAGGTTACGGGGCCTCGGTATGCCCTGGCCGCTTCGCAACCCCTGTCGAAACCAGGTCGCCCCCACGGTCGGATGGCCCACGTGCGCGGACCAACGAACATCTTACATTACAGCGACTTCCGCGTCACGGTTTGTCTGGAGCCGAGGCCGAAACCGCGCCTCGTGCCTGCGCGCCTTTGCGGGATTTGCCACGGCCGATTCGAACCGCGGTCCTGTCTGCGGCCACAACGACTTGTTCGACATCAGGTGATGTCGCGCAACAGGCGCTGCAATTCAGCCGTCGACTGCACGACATGCTTCGCGTGCCATTTCGCGGGCGGCAGGTCGTTGCCGCAATAGCCGTACGCGGCGGCGACCGTCACCATACCGGCGGCAAACCCTGCCTGCACGTCGCGCAGATCGTCGCCGACGTAGATGATGCGCTCGGGCGGGATCGCCATTTCCTGCGCCGCGTGCAGGAGCGGCGCGGGGTGGGGCTTCGAGTGAGGCGTCGTGTCGCCGCTCACGACGCAGACCGCGCGCTCTTCGAGACCCAGTTGCGCGACCAGCGGGTCGGTCAGACGCGCCACCTTGTTGGTCACGATGCCCCAGCGGATGCCGCGTGCATCCAGTTCGTCGAGCACGGCGTCGATGCCCTGGAAGAGGGTCGTCTCAATGCACAGGTCGGCTTCGTAGTTCGCGAGAAACTCCTCGCGCATCGAAGCGAATTCATGGTCGTCAGGACCAATGCCGAAGGCGCCGCCAATCAGGCCGCGCGCACCCGCCGACGCGAGCGGGCGCAGATCGTCGAGCGGCACCATCTCGAGCCCGCGCTCGTGGCGCATCTTGTTGACGGCGGCGGCGAGGTCGGGGGCGGTGTCGGCCAGCGTGCCGTCGAGGTCGAACAGGACGGCCTGGCACAGGCCGGTTGCTGCTTCGTCATCTTCACGTTGGGGCAGGGGCGTGGGGTCGCTCATGAAAGTGTGTTCGCAGGTTTCGGGTCGGTCAGGCGGGGCGGCGGCTGGCGAGCATGTAGTTCACGCTCGTGTCGTCGGCAAGCGCGAAGTGCTTGGTGAGCGGGTTGTACACAATGCCCTTGATGTCGTCGCTGACGAGGCTCGCGGCGCGCACGAAGCCCGCGAGTTCCGACGGACGGATGAACCGCGCGTAGTCGTGCGTGCCCTTCGGGAGCATCCGCGCAATATATTCGGCGCCGATCACGGCAAAGAGATACGACTTCACGTTGCGGTTGAGCGTCGAGAAAAACACCCAGCCGCCCGGCTTGACGAGCGTCGCACACGCGGCCACGATCGCAGCCGGTTCGGGTACGTGTTCGAGCATTTCCATGCAGGTCACGATGTCATAGGTACCGGGTTCGCGGGCAGCGAGCGCCTCTGCGGCGATTTCTTCGTAATCTACGGTTACACCACTTTCAAGGCTGTGAAGATCCGCGACCCCCAGCGCTTCACGCGAGAGGTCGATGCCTTTGACGTGAGCCCCCATTCCTGCCATCGATTCCGACAGGATGCCGCCACCACAACCGATATCCAGCACGCGTTTCCCGGCCAGCGATACATGTGAATCGATCCATTTGAGCCGGACCGGATTCAGTTCATGCAACGGTTTGAATTCGGCGTTCGGGTCCCACCAGCGATGGGCGAGATCGCTGAATTTCTGCAACTCGTGGGGATCGGCATTGGTCATGTCGGATTTGGGCCTTGATGAAAGCGGGTGAGCGGGCAGGCGAGGATAAACCCTGAGTATATAGGCCGTCGAACATGGCGGCAAAATGCCGCGCAATTGCAGCACGTCAGAGTCGCGAACCAGACGGCTTATGCGCTTTACGTGTTAGCACGGCTCTGATAATCGGCGTCTGGAATAAAAAAAGCCCCGCCGAAGCGGGGCTTTGATACTGCGGTAACTCTGTAACTTTACTGCTTCGAAGTACCGACAACTTCGACTTCCACGCGGCGATCCGGTGCGAGGCAGGCGATGAGTTGCTTGTGGTTCTTCTGGTTGCAGCCGGTCGTGACCGGGTTGCGCTTGCCCTTGCCTTCCGTGTAGATACGGTTGGCTTCGATGCCCTTGCTGACCAGGTATGCCTTGACAGCTTGTGCACGACGCAGCGACAGACGGTCGTTGTACTTGTCCGAACCGATACGGTCCGTGTAACCCGTTGCGACCACGACTTCCAGGTTCAGACCCTGGATCTTCGATGCGAGGTCGTCAAGCTTTTCCTTGCCAGCCGGCTTCAGGACAGCCTTGTCGAAGTCGAACAGGGCATCAGCTTGATAGGTGATCTTTTGGCTCGTGATAGCCGGGGCGACAGGCGCCGGGGCCGGCGGGGTCGGAGCCTGGGCTACCAGGGCGCCATCGCACTTCGCGTTAGCCGTTGCCGGCGTCCAGAACGCATCGCGCCAGCAAAGCTCGTTCGTGCCGTTCATCCACACGTATTCGCCGGTGCCGTTCACCCAGTTGTCGTTCGTGGCTTGTCGCGACGCCGGCACCGACTGTGCCGAGGCGGATGCAGCCATTACTGCGGTAGCTGCAATGAACGCGAGCTTTGAAAGTTTATTCATATTTCTCCTCTCGAAATTGAGATTACCGCAGGTTTACTGCGAGCTTGTTGACGAAGACAAGTCATACATTGCTCGAAGTATAACATTGGTGCGGAACAAAAGACGTGCTGTGTAGACTTCGAGCAGTGTCTAACTCTTTGTGCGTTGGCATTTTGCCATATCGTTCCCTTCCGACGATAAAAAAATCCTCCCCTGTTTCTTGCCCCCAACCAATTGTGGTGCATGCGCAACAAAGGAACTGTCCAGCTTTGGCGCACGTCCGTTTTGTTCCGGTACATGCCCGTATCAGGAAAATTCTACCGCGGGGCGGGCCGCTCATCCGGCACGCAGGAGCCGTTCCCGGTCCTCTCCCTAATAGGTATACGTACCCCCGGCGGGCACGGATGCCGGGCATGTTAGAATCGCGTGATGCGTTGCGTCTGCAGCGTCTACGCGAAGCCGGCTCATCCTGGGTTTCAGGTGGCCGTCCTTGCATGTAAAAGACACGGATAATGGATCAATTCGCTAAAGAGACTCTGCCAATCTCCCTAGAGGAGGAAATGCGCCGTTCGTATCTCGATTACGCGATGAGCGTAATCGTGGGGCGTGCGCTCCCCGATGTCCGCGATGGCCTGAAGCCGGTGCACCGGCGCGTGCTGTACGCGATGCACGAACTCAACAACGACTGGAACCGGGCCTACAAGAAGTCAGCGCGTATTGTCGGCGATGTGATCGGTAAATATCACCCGCACGGCGACACGGCTGTCTACGACACCATCGTCCGGATGGCGCAGGACTTCTCGCTACGATACATGCTCGTCGATGGGCAGGGTAACTTCGGTTCGGTCGACGGCGACAACGCCGCGGCGATGCGGTACACCGAAATCCGCATGGCGAAGATCGGCCACGAGCTGCTCGCAGACATCGACAAGGAAACGGTCGACTTCCAGCCGAACTACGACGGCAGCGAAAACGAGCCGGCCATTCTGCCGGCGCGCATCCCCAATCTTCTGATCAATGGCTCGTCCGGTATCGCGGTCGGGATGGCTACGAACATTCCGCCGCACAACCTGAACGAGGTTGTCGACGCCTGTCATCATCTGCTGAAAAATCCGGAAGCCACGATCGACGAGCTGATCGAGATCGTCCCCGCGCCGGATTTCCCGACCGCCGGCATCATCTACGGCGTCGCGGGTGTGCGTGACGGCTATCGCACCGGCCGTGGCCGCGTCGTGATGCGCGCCACGACCCACTTCGAGGAAATCGATCGCGGCCAGCGCATGGCGATCATCGTCGACGAGTTGCCGTATCAGGTGAACAAGCGTTCGCTGCTGGAGCGCATCGCCGAGCTCGTGAACGAGAAAAAGCTGGAAGGCATTTCCGACATCCGTGACGAATCCGACAAGAGCGGCATGCGCGTCGTGATCGAGCTGAAGCGCGGCGAAGTGCCTGAGGTGATCCTCAACAATCTGTACAAGGCGACGCAGCTGCAGGACACGTTCGGCATGAACATGGTCGCGCTCGTCGACGGCCAGCCGAAGCTCCTGAACCTGAAGGAAATGCTGACGTGCTTCCTGTCGCATCGGCGGGAAGTGCTGACGCGGCGCACTGTATATGAACTGCGCAAGGCCCGTGAACGCGGCCACGTGCTGGAAGGCCTGGCAGTCGCGCTCGCGAACATCGACGACTTCATCGCGATCATCAAGGCCGCGCCGACGCCGCCGATCGCGAAGCAGGAATTGATGGCGCGTCCGTGGGATTCGTCGCTCGTGCGTGAAATGCTGTCGCGCGCCGAAACCGAGAACGCGTCCGCGGGTGGCCGTGAGGCCTATCGTCCGGACGGCCTGAATCCGGCGTTCGGCATGCAGACGGATGGCCTGTACCGTCTGTCGGACGTGCAGGCGCAGGAAATCCTGCAGATGCGTCTGCAACGCCTGACGGGTCTCGAGCAGGACAAGATCATTGGCGAGTACCGCGAAGTGATGGCCCAGATCGCCGATCTGCTGGACATCCTCGCGCGGCCGGAGCGCATTACTGCGATCATCGTCGACGAACTGACGTCGATCCGCGCCGAATTTGGCGATGCGCGCCGCTCGCGCATCGAGTTGAACGCGACCGAGCTGAACACCGAAGACCTGATCACGCCGCAGGACATGGTCGTCACCATGTCGCATGCGGGTTACGTGAAATCGCAGCCGTTGTCCGAATATCGTGCCCAGAAGCGCGGAGGTCGCGGCAAACAGGCGACGTCGATGAAGGAAGACGACTGGATCGACACGCTGTTCATTGCGAACACGCACGATCACATCCTGTGCTTCTCGAACCGCGGCCGCGTGTACTGGGTGAAGGTGTATGAGGTGCCGCAGGGCTCGCGGAATTCGCGCGGCCGTCCGATCGTCAACATGTTCCCGCTGCAGGACGGCGAGAAGATCACGGTGGTGCTGCCGGTCAAGGAATTCTCGGCCGACCGCTTCATCTTCATGGCGACGGCGCTCGGCACGGTCAAGAAGACCCCGCTGGAAGCGTTCAGCCGTCCGCTGCGCAAGGGTATTATCGCGGTCGGTCTTGACGACGGTGATTACCTGATCGGCGCCGCGATCACCGATGGTCAGCACGATGTGATGCTGTTCTCGGATTCCGGCAAGGCGGTGCGTTTCGACGAAAACGACGTGCGTCCGATGGGTCGCGAGGCGCGCGGCGTGCGCGGCATGCAGCTGGACGACGGGCAGCAGGTTATCGCGCTCCTCGTTGCCGGCGACGAGCAGCAGTCTGTCCTGACCGCAACCGAGAACGGCTTCGGCAAGCGCACGCCGATTACCGAGTACACGCGTCATGGCCGCGGCACCAAGGGCATGATCGCGATCCAGACCTCGGAGCGTAACGGCAAGGTCGTCGCCGCAACGCTCGTCGATCCTGAAGCGCAGATCATGCTGATCACCAACACGGGCGTGCTGATTCGTACGCGCGTGTCGGAAATCCGTGAGATGGGACGCGCAACGCAAGGTGTTACACTCATCAGCCTTGATGAGGGCACGAAGCTTTCAGGTCTCCAGCAGGTTGCCGAGGCGGAAGCAGATGTCGAACTCGAAGGCGACGCCGACGGTCCCGCCGATGTCGATACGAACGGTGATGAGGGCGGCGCAGCCTGATCTGCGCTGACCTCGTGGGTAATGTGTACGTAACGGATGAACAAGCTGCACGAATCTGCGCCGACCTGTGAGGTTGCGGCGCGGTTCGGGCGGCAGGTAGTTCGATCTATTTCTCTTAGGGAGTAATGATGCAAAAACGATTCAAACAGTTGATGTTGCTGGCCGCTTTCGTTCCGACTCTCGCGATGGCGCAAGCACTTCAAACCCAGCAGGCCGCTCCGGCCGCAGCAGCAACTGCCGCCGCACCGGTTGATCCGGCCAAGCAGGCTGCGATCAAGGATCTGCTGGACGCGATCGACGCGCAGAAGCTCGTCGGCGCAATCGGTAACAGCGCGCAAATGCAGGCCAAGCAACTGGTTCCGGCGATCCTGTCGGACGCCCTGTCGGAAAACAAGTCGCTGACGGACAAGCAGAAGCAGGCTTCCGTCCCGACGCTGCAAAAGAACACGGTGCCGAAGCTGGTTGACTCGGCAGGTCAGGTATTCGCAACGGACTCGTTCCGCCAGGACGCGATGCAGGCTCAGTACGACGCGTACGCGAAGTACTACAGCACGCAGGAAATCAAGGATCTGACGGCGTTCTACAAGAGCCCGACGGGCCGCAAGTTCATCCAGGTGCAAGACCAGGTGGGCCGTGACGTCGTGAACGGTCTGATGCAGAAGTACATGCCGCAATCGATCAAGGCAACGCGCGACCAGGCTGACAAGGAAGTCGCTTCGGTCAAGCCGGCCGCCGCCACGAAGTAAGCGGGTCGACAGGCTCAGCCGGCGCTGCCGCAACCGGTCATACAGGGGCGCCCTGAGGGCGTCCGGGTTTGGCGGGTTGCCAGTGTCAGTGCGATAATGGCCGTTTGCGCGCACGCGCAGACGGCCATTTTCTTTTCAGGCGCGCAATCCCGCAGTTTCTGCGACGCGCCTGCTTCCGGGGTTTTCAAGATGCGCGTCTTTAATTTCTCCGCCGGACCGGCGGCCATGCCCGAAGAAGTCCTGCGCCAGGCGGCGGCTGAAATGCTCGACTGGAACGGCAGCGGCATGAGCGTGATGGAAATGAGTCATCGCGGGAAAGAATTCATGTCGATCCATGAAGAGGCGCTCACGGATCTGCGCGAACTGCTCGCCGTGCCGGCCAGTCATCGCATCCTGTTTCTGCAGGGCGGCGGTCTCGGCGAAAACGCGATCGTGCCGATGAACATGCTCGGCGCACGCAAGGACATCGATTTCGTCATCACCGGTTCGTGGTCGCAGAAATCGTTGAAGGAAGCGCAGAAGTACGGCGCCGCTCACATCGCCGCGTCGGGCCAGACGGCAGACGGTTTCACACGGGCGCCTTCGGTGGCGGAATGGAAGCTGTCGGACGATCCGGCTTATGTGCATCTGTGCACGAACGAGACGATCCACGGCGTCGAAACTTTCGAGATTCCGGATCTCGGCGATATTCCGCTGGTGGCGGATGCGTCGTCGCACATCCTGTCGCGCCCGATGGACATCGCGAAGTACGGCGTGCTGTTCGGCGGCGCGCAGAAGAACATCGGTATGGCCGGCGTCACGGTGGTGATCGTGCGCGAGGACATGCTCGATCGCGCGCTCGCTATCTGTCCGTCGGCGTTCGAATGGAAGACCGTCGCCGAAAACAATTCGATGTACAACACGCCGCCCACGTACGCGATCTACATCGCCGGGCTCGTGTTCAAGTGGCTGAAGAAGCAGGGCGGCCTTGCGGCCATGGAAGCGCGCAATCTCGAAAAGTCGAAGCTGCTTTACGACACGATCGATGCAAGCCGCTTCTATCTGAACAAGGTCGAGCGCAACGCCCGGTCGCGGATGAACGTACCGTTTTTCCTCGCCGACGAGGCGCGCAACGAAGATTTCCTGGCCGGCGCGAAAGCGCGCGGGCTGGTGCAGCTGAAGGGCCACAAGTCCGTCGGCGGCATGCGGGCGTCGATTTACAACGCGGTGCCGCTCGAAGGCGTCAAGGCGCTCGTCGAGTACATGAAGGAATTCGAACAACGCAGCGCCTGATTCCTGGCGCGCATCCTTTTCCGTATTCTCCGGCAGGGCCGTTTTCACGCATGGACGACGAACTTAATTCAAGACTCAAACCGTTGCGCGACCGCATCGACGCGATCGACGCGCAACTGATTTCCCTCCTCAACCAGCGGGCTGCGGTTGCGCTCGAAGTGGGCGAGGTGAAGAAGCATTTCAACGCGCCGGTGTTTCGTCCGGAGCGGGAGCAGCAGGTTATCGCGCGCCTGCAGGGCATGAGCGACGGGCCGCTCGCCGACGATCACATCAGCGCGATCTGGCGCGAGATCATGGCCGCGAGCCGCGCGCTCGAAAAAACCATCCGCGCCGCGTATCTCGGCCCGGTCGGCACGTATAGCGAACAGGCGATGCACGAGTACTTCGGGCAATCGATCGAAGGGCTGCCGTGTCCGTCGATCGACGAAGTGTTTCGTGCGGTCGAAGCCGGCGCGGCCGAGTTCGGCGTCGTGCCGGTCGAGAATTCGACGGAAGGCGCCGTGTCGCGCACGCTCGATCTGCTGTTGCAGACGCAACTGGTGATTGGGGGCGAGCTTGCGTTGCCGATTCATCACAACCTGCTGTCGCTCAATGGCGGCCTGACCGGCGTGACGCGCGTCTGCGCGCATGCGCAGGCGCTCGCGCAATGCCAGCGCTGGCTCACGGCCAACGCGCCGCATCTCGAACGTCAGGCGGTGGCGAGTAACGCCGAGGCCGCGCGCATGGCCGCGGAAGACCCGACGATCGCGGCCATCGCCGGCGATCGCGCGGCGACGCATTACGGCCTGCAGGTCGCCTACGCCCTGATTCAGGACGATCCGCACAACCGTACGCGCTTCGTGATGATCGGCAAGGAACCGGCGGGTGTCAGCGGCAACGACCAGACCTCGCTGATCCTGTCGGTCAAGAACGAGCCGGGTGCGCTCGTGAAACTGCTGGAACCGCTCGCGCGGCACGGCGTATCGATGACGCGTTTCGAGTCGCGACCGGCACGGGTCGGCACGTGGGAGTACTACTTCTACATCGACTTCGAAGGCCATCGCGACGACGCAACCGTCGTGGAAGCGCTCGCGGACCTCGAAAAGAAGGCTGCCTTCCTGAAGATTCTCGGCTCGTATCCGCGCTCGCGCTGATATCGCCGCATCACCCTTTTACCCGTTCAGCCAGCTGGCAAAGTCGATCTGGAGTTACTCATGACATCGCAATTCGGACCTTCCTATGTGCGCGAAATCGCGCCTTACGTCGCCGGCAAACCGATTTCGGAAGTTGCCCGCGAGTTTGGCCTCGACGAAGCGCGCATCGTGAAGCTCGCGTCGAACGAAAACCCGCTCGGCATGCCCGAATCGGCGAAGCAGGCGATGGTGAAAGCGGCAGCCGAACTCGGCCGCTATCCGGATTCCAATGCGTTCGAACTGAAAGCGGCACTGGCCGCACGCTACGACGTGCCCGCCGAATGGATCACGCTCGGCAACGGCAGCAATGACATCCTCGAAATCGCGGCGCACGCGATCGTCGAAAAGGGCCAGTCGATCATCTACGCGCAGTATTCGTTCGCCGTCTACGCGCTGGCGACGCAGGGCCTCGGCGCGCGCGCGATCGTCGTGCCGGCCGTGAAGTACGGTCACGATCTCGACGCGATGCTCGAGGCGATCACCGCCGATACGCGTCTGGTCTTCGTCGCAAACCCGAACAATCCGACGGGTACGTATATCGATGGCCCGGCACTCGAAGCGTTTCTCGACAAGGTGCCGCGCAACGTCGCCGTCGTGCTCGACGAGGCGTACACAGAGTACCTCGCGCCGCACAAGCGCTACGACTCGATCGCGTGGGTGCGTCGTTATCCGAATCTGCTCGTGTCGCGCACCTTCTCGAAGGCGTTCGGCCTTGCCGGTCTGCGCGTCGGCTTTGCTATCGCGCAGCCGGAACTGACCGACCTGCTGAACCGTCTGCGTCAGCCGTTCAACGTGAACACGCTCGCCCAGGCCGCAGCGGTCGCTGCACTGAACGACCAGGCGTTCCTCGAAGAAAGCGCAACGCTTAACGCGCAGGGCTATCGGGTGCTGACCGAAGCGTTCGAGCGGCTTGGCCTCGAATATGTGCCGTCGGACGGTAATTTCGTGCTGGTGCGCGTCGGCAGCGACGACAACGCCGGCAACCGCGTGAACCTCGGCCTCCTCAAGCAGGGCGTGATCGTGCGTCCGGTCGGCAACTACGGGTTGCCGCAGTGGCTGCGCGTCACAATCGGCCTGGCCGCCGAAAACGCGGCGTTCATCGCCGCGCTCGAAAAGACTCTCGCCGCCGCTGCCAGCTGAGCGGTCCAATTTGTTACCGCGTGCTGATACAGGCGCGCTTTTTCTGTGACCGCTGTGACCGCGTTTTCCTTTAACAAGCTCGTGATTTTTGGCGTCGGTCTGATCGGCGGATCGCTCGCGCGCGCGTTGCGCGAGCGCAGCGGCGTGTCTGGCGCGCGAAGCGTGACCGGCGTGGGCCGCTCGGCGGCATCGACGGCGCGCGCACTCGAACTGGGCGTGATCGACGCAAGCGCTGCGCTCGCCGACGACGCGGCGCTGCGCGCGGCGCTTGCCGGCGCCGATTTCGTGTTGCTGGCGGCGCCAGTTGCGCAAACCCAGCCGCTGCTTGAGCGCATCGCGCCGTTTCTCGACGACGCGACCATCGTCACCGACGCCGGCAGCACGAAGTCCGATGTGGTGGCCGCCGCGCGTGCCGCGCTCGGCGCGCGCATCGGCCAGTTCGTGCCCGGACACCCGATCGCCGGCCGCGAATCGAGCGGCGTCGACGCCGCGTTGCCCGATCTGTACGGCGGCCGCAACGTCGTGTTGTGTCCGTTGCCGGAAAACGATCCGCGGGACGTGGAGCGCGTCGCCGCGATGTGGCGAGCGGCCGGTGCGACCGTGTCGGACATGTCGCCGGGGCAGCATGATCGCGTGCTCGCTTCGGTGAGCCATCTGCCGCATGTGCTGTCGTTTGCGCTCGTCGAACAGATTCTGAATTCGCCGGACGCCGCGCTGAAGTTTTCGTTCGCCGCCGGCGGTTTTCGCGATTTCACGCGCATCGCGGCGTCGAGCCCGGAAATGTGGCGCGACATCTGTGTGGCGAACCGCGCCGCGCTGCTCGACGAACTCGACGACTACACGGCCGTGCTGACGCGCCTGCGCGCCGCGATCGAAGCCGGCGACGGTGCCGCGCTTGAAGCGGTCTTCGCCCGCTCGCGCGTGGCACGAACCGAATGGCAGGAACGCGGCGGCGCGAAGGTCGCGACCGGCGACGCCTCGAAATAACAGGACACACTCATGGAACATCTCGATCTCGGACCTTTTTCCCGTGCGTCCGGCACGATCCGTCTGCCGGGCTCGAAGAGCATTTCGAATCGCGTGCTGCTGCTGGCTTCGCTCGCCGAGGGCGAAACCACGATCACGAACCTGCTCGATTCCGACGACACGCGCGTCATGCTGGCCGCGCTCGAGCAACTCGGCGTGAAGCTCAGGCGCGACGGCGACACCTGCGTGGTCACCGGTACACGCGGCGCGTTTACGGCGAAGACGGCCGACCTGTTCCTCGGCAACGCCGGCACGGCGGTGCGTCCGCTGACCGCGGCGCTGGCCGTGCAGGGCGGCGACTACCGGGTGCACGGCGTGCCGCGCATGCATGAGCGGCCGATCGGCGATCTCGTCGACGGGCTGCGGCAGATCGGCGCGAAGATCGACTACGAGGAAAACGAAGGCTATCCGCCGCTGCGCATCCGTTCGGGCAGTATCGCGGCAGACGCGCCGATCCGCGTGCGCGGCGACGTATCGAGCCAGTTCCTGACCGCGTTGCTGATGACGCTGCCACTTCTGAAAACGGAGAGTGGCGTGACGATCGTCGACGTCGAGGGCGAACTGATTTCGAAGCCTTATATCGACATCACGATCAAGCTGATGGCGCGTTTTGGCATCGAGGTCGAGCGCCTCGGCTGGCAGCGCTTCACGGTGCCATCGGGCAAACGCTATCAGTCGCCGGGCGAGATCATGGTGGAAGGCGATGCGTCGTCGGCATCGTATTTCCTCGCGGCAGGTGCGCTTGGCGGAGGGCCGCTGCGCGTGGAAGGCGTCGGGCGGGCGAGCATCCAGGGCGACGTCGGCTTTGCGAACGCGCTGATGCGCATGGGCGCGAACGTGTCGATGGGCGACGACTGGATCGAGGTGCGCGGCATCGGCAACGATCACGGCAAGCTTGACCCGATCGACATGGACTTCAACCTGATCCCGGACGCGGCCATGACGATTGCGGTGGCCGCGCTGTTCGCCGACGGCACGAGCACGCTGCGCAATATTGCCAGCTGGCGCGTGAAGGAAACCGACCGGATCGCCGCGATGGCGACCGAACTGCGCAAGGTGGGCGCGAAGGTGGAGGAGGGCGAAGACTATCTCGTCGTCACGCCGCCCGCGAAGCTGACGCCGAACGCGGTGATCGACACGTACGACGACCACCGCATGGCGATGTGCTTCTCGCTGGTGAGCCTGGGCGGCGTGCCGGTGCGCATCAACGATCCGAAGTGCGTCGGCAAGACCTTCCCCGACTATTTCGAGCGCTTCATGGCGCTCGCCCAATCCTGAAGACGAACACCGAATTGACCCCATTCGACCTGACGCGCGACGCTAGATGAAACCGATCCGTCCCTTTCACCAGACGCCCGTCATCACGATCGACGGCCCGACCGCCTCCGGCAAGGGCACCGTGGCAGCGCTGGTTGCCGCGCATCTCGGCTTCCACCTGCTGGACAGCGGCGCGCTGTACCGGCTGGCCGCGCTGGCGAGCCTCCGCTACGACATCCAGGCCGACGACGCCGACGCGCTGACCGCGCTGATCGACGACCTGCACATCACGTTCCGTGAGGGGCTCGCGCAACTCGACGGCGTGGATGTTTCAGCTGAGATCCGCAAGGAAGAGATCGGTAACCGCGCTTCGGCAATTGCCGTCCACGCGCCCGTGCGGGCCGCACTGGTGGCGCGTCAGCGGGCGTTTCGCAAGGAACCGGGGCTCGTCGCGGACGGTCGCGACATGGGTACGGTGATCTTCCAGGACGCGACGCTGAAGGTGTTCATGACGGCCAGCGCGGAGGCCCGCGCCGCGCGGCGGCATAAGCAATTGATCCAAAAAGGAATTTCTGCTAATATAGATGACTTGCTCCGGGATTTGCGTGCCCGCGACGAGCGCGACAGCCAGCGTGCAGCCGCGCCGCTTAAGCCCGCAGCGGATGCAAGGCTTCTGGATACTTCGTCGCTGTCGGTCGACCAGGCGGTCGATCAGGTGGTGCAGTGGTACCAGAGCGTAGTGGTAAAAAGCTGACGCAATACGCAGTTGTAGTGCCGTAGGAGCTCCGCGAATCGTCGCGAAGCGTGTTTTAACCCCTTAACCCCGCGTGGCATTCGTCTTTTTGCCATATTCGTCTCAGCGAATTCGCTGGTCATTCCGGCCGGCAGGCAGCGCGAAAACCCGCAACTTCTGATTTTTATGTCCGACCTGCAAACCTCTACCCCGAATACCGAATCTTTTGCGGCTCTGTTCGAAGAGTCGCTGACCAAGCAGGACATGCGCGCTGGCGAAGTGATCTCCGCCGAAGTCGTGCGTGTCGACCACAACTTCGTGGTCGTGAATGCTGGTCTCAAGTCCGAAGCCTACATCCCGCTCGAAGAGTTCCTGAACGACGCGGGCGAGGTAGAAGTGCAGGCGGGCGACTTCGTTTCCGTCGCGATTGACGCGCTGGAAAACGGCTATGGCGACACCATCCTGTCGCGCGACAAGGCGAAGCGTCTGGCTTCGTGGCTGTCGCTGGAAAAGGCCCTCGACAACAACGAACTCGTGACCGGCACGATCACGGGCAAGGTCAAGGGCGGCATGACCGTCATGGTCAACGGTATCCGCGCATTCCTGCCGGGCTCCCTCGTCGATACGCGTCCGGTCAAGGACACGACCCCGTACGAAGGCAAGACCCTCGAATTCCGCGTGATCAAGCTCGACCGCAAGCGTAACAACGTCGTGCTGTCGCGCCGTGCTGTGATCGAAGCCACGCAAGGCGAAGAGCGCGCAAAGCTGCTCGAAACGCTGAAGGAAGGCGCGATCGTGGAAGGCGTGGTCAAGAACATCACCGACTACGGCGCGTTCGTGGACCTCGGCGGTATCGACGGCCTGCTGCACATCACCGACATCGCATGGCGTCGTGTGCGTCACCCGAGCGAAGTGCTGTCGGTTGGCCAGGAAGTCACCGCGAAGATCCTCAAGTTCGATCAAGAGAAGAACCGCGTTTCGCTGGGTATCAAGCAGCTGGGCGACGATCCGTGGGAAGGCATTTCCCGCCGTTACCCGTCGGGCACGCGCCTGTTCGGTAAGGTCACCAACATCACCGACTACGGCGCATTCGTCGAAGTGGAATCGGGCATCGAAGGCCTGGTTCACGTGTCGGAAATGGACTGGACGAACAAGAACGTTGCACCGTCGAAGGTTGTTCAGCTGGGCGACGAAGTCGAAGTCATGGTTCTCGAAATCGACGAAGACCGCCGCCGCATCAGCCTCGGCATGAAGCAATGCAAGCCGAACCCGTGGGACGACTTCAGCCGTAACTTCAAGAAGGGCGACAAGCTGCAAGGCGCAATCAAGTCGATCACCGACTTCGGCGTCTTCATCGGTCTGCCGGGCGGCATCGACGGTCTGGTTCACCTGTCGGACCTGTCGTGGAGCGAAACGGGCGAAGAAGCGGTTCGCAAGTACAAGAAGGGCGACGAAGTCGAAGCCATCGTTCTTGGCATCGACGTCGAGAAGGAACGCATTTCGCTGGGTATCAAGCAGCTCGAAGGCGACCCGTTCAGCAACTTCGTTGCAATGAACGACAAGGGTTCGATCGTCGACGGCGTGGTCAAGACGGTAGATGCGAAGGGTGCTGTGGTTCAGCTGTCGGCGGAAGTCGAAGGCTACCTGCGCGCTTCGGAACTGTCGCAAGACCGCGTGGAAGATGCACGCAACGTCCTGAAGGACGGCGACAAGGTCAATGCGATGATCATCAACATCGACCGCAAGTCGCGTGGCATCAACCTGTCGATCAAGGCCAAGGATTCGGCAGAGCAACAGGAAGCGATCCGCGGCCTGGCTTCGTCGGATTCGAGCTCGGCTGCAACGGGCACGACGAACCTCGGCGCGCTGCTGAAGGCCAAGCTCGACGGCCAGAACCAGTAAGCCTTAAGGGGTCTGCTGCAGTATGACCAAATCGGAATTGGTCGCCCAGCTGGCTACGCGATTTCCGCAACTTGTACTTAAAGATGCGGATTTCGCGGTGAAGACGATGCTTGATGCGATGTCGGAGGCGCTTGCCAACGGTCATCGCATCGAAATTCGTGGCTTCGGCAGCTTCGGCTTGAACCGCCGTCCTTCCCGCGTCGGACGCAATCCGAAGTCGGGCGAAAAGGTGCTGGTACCTGAGAAGTACGTACCGCACTTCAAGCCTGGCAAGGAATTGCGTGAACGCGTCGATGGTCGCGCGGGCGAGCCGTTGAAGGCCGAGTCGCCAGACGACGATCTGTGAGATTCAGCAGCGTCGTCAGCGTCCAGTGCAGACGGCAAAGACCAGAAAAAGCGCCTTCGGGCGCTTTTTTTTCGTCTGTGTCGACTGTCATTGCCCGGCGGTTCGTGCCTCACGGGGAACGCTTCAATTACAATACGGGTCACTTCGGCGCGGGCAATTCCGTGGCGCGACGCGTCATCAGGCCGGCGTCATCCTGCAACTGCCGTCAAGAGACTAACTCATGAAATTTATCGTCTGGTTGATCCGCGTTCTGGTGTTCGTGCTGCTGCTGGTGCTCGCGTTCGCCAATACGCAACCCGCCACGCTGAATTTCCTCGCGGGCTACGCGTGGCAGGCGCCACTGATCCTGATCGGTCTCGCGTTCTTCGTCGTCGGGCTGCTGGCGGGGCTGCTGTCGTCGATGCCGGCCATGGTTCGCCTGCGGCTTGAAAACGGTCGTCTGAAACGGGAACTGCGCGTCGCGCGCGAAACGCCTGTGGTTGTCGAAGAACCGCCGCTGCCGCCGCTGATCTAGTTTTCTTCCTGCCGCGTGCGCCGTCGGCGCACGCTGGCGTCCAACTCCCACTTCCGAACAATACGCATGGATCTGGATTTCTGGTGGCTGCTCGTCATACCTGTCGCGTTCGCGTTGGGCTGGATGGCGGCGCGGTATGACCTCAAGACGCTGCTGTCCGAAAGCGCCAATCTTCCGCGTTCGTATTTTCGCGGCCTGAACTTCCTGCTGAACGAACAGCCGGACCAGGCGATCGATGCATTCATCGAAGTCGTCAAGCTCGACCCTGAAACCATCGAACTGCACTTCGCGCTGGGCAACCTGTTCCGGCGTCGCGGCGAAACCGACCGCGCGATCCGCGTGCACCAGAACCTGCTGAGCCGCGCGGATCTGCCGGTTACCGAGCGCGACCATGCCCTGTTCGAACTGGGCCAGGATTTCCTGAAGGCGGGCCTGCTCGACCGCGCGGAGGAAACGTTCCGCTCGCTCAAGTCGGGCGATTATGCGATGGGCGCGCAGCGCGCGCTGCTTACGATCTACGAGATCGAGAAGGACTGGATCAAGTCGATCGACACCGCGCGCCAGCTTGAGACGATGGGTTCGGGCTCGCTCGAAAAGGAAGTCGCGCAGTTTCATTGCGAACTCGCGCAGGAAGCGCTGCAGCAGAAAAACGCCGAGGAAGCGCGCCGGCAACTCGGCCTTGCGCTGAAGGCGAATCCGCAAAGCGTGCGCGCGACGATCCTGTTTGGCGACGTCGACGCCGCCGGCGGCGCGCAGGAAGCGGCGATCGCGCAGTGGCTGCGCGTCGAGGAGCAGAATCCGGCGTATCTGCCGCTCGTCGCGGAAAAGCTGCTGAAGGCCTATCAGGCGCTCGGGCGTGGCGATGAGGGCGCGGATCTGATGACGACATGGATCGACCGCTATCCGTCGAACGATCTGCTCGACGTCGCATACCAGCATGTGGCCGCATTGCGTGGGCCCGATGCGGCGCATGCGCTGGCGCGCGCGCAGATGCAGAAGTCGCCGAATCTGTCGGGCATGACGCGTCTGCTCGAAGCGCAGGAATCGACGGCCGAAGAGCCGCGCCGCAGCGAGCTGGAACTGATGCGCACGTTGATCCGGCAGCGTACGAAGAACCTGCCGCGCTACACGTGCCAGAATTGTGGATTCCGGGCGCGTCTTTTCTACTGGCAGTGCCCAGGCTGCAGCGGTTGGGAGACCTATGCGCCACGCCGGGTCGAGCCGATCACGGCGTCGAACTGAATATCGGGCGCGGGACTTCTACCGGAAGTCGCGACCGGCATCGCAGCCACAGCCAGCGGCGCCGCACACGCATGATGTGCAACACGCAGGCACTGGCGCGATGCCCTGAGGGGCGACCTTCGCCCGCCGTAACAACCGGATTCGCCAGGCGAATCCATCACCGGAAACCCATACCGGAGCGCGTATGAAAATCACTATTATCGGCACGGGCTACGTCGGCCTCGTCACGGGCGCGTGCCTCGCTGAAATTGGCAACGACGTGTTCTGTCTCGACGTCGACCAGCGCAAGATCGACATTCTCAATAGCGGCGGCGTCCCGATTCACGAGCCGGGCCTGCAGGAAATCATCGCGCGCACGCGCGCGGCCGGCCGTATCCAGTTTTCGACGGACGTCGAGGCGAGCGTCGCGCACGGCGAAGTGCAGTTCATCGCGGTCGGCACCCCGCCCGATGAAGACGGCTCGGCCGATCTGCAATACGTGCTCGAAGCGGCCCGCAATATCGGTCGCCACATGACGGCCTGGAAGGTGATTGTCGATAAATCGACGGTGCCAGTCGGTACGGCGCAACGCGTGCAGGACGTGATCAACGAAGAACTCGCGAAGCGGGGTCTCGCCGGCAGCACGCAGCATCAGTTCTCGGTGGTGTCGAATCCGGAGTTCCTGAAGGAAGGCGCTGCCGTCGACGACTTCATGCGACCCGATCGCATCGTGCTCGGCAGCGACGACGACGAAGCGGGCATGCGCGCGCGCGAAAAAATGAAGCGTCTGTACGCGCCGTTCAACCGCAATCACGAACGCACGCTTTACATGGATGTCCGCTCGGCCGAATTTACGAAGTACGCGGCCAATGCGATGCTGGCCACGCGCATCTCGTTCATGAACGAGATGGCGAACCTGGCGGATCGCGTCGGCGCGGATATCGAAGCGGTGCGTCGCGGTATCGGTTCGGACCCGCGCATCGGCTATCACTTTCTGTACGCCGGGTGCGGCTACGGCGGCTCGTGCTTCCCGAAGGACGTGCAGGCGCTGATCCGCACGGCGGCTGAATCGGGCCCGGCGCTGCGCATTCTCGAAGCAGTCGAGGAAGTGAACCACGAACAGAAGGAAGTGCTGGTGCGCAAGATCACAAAGATGCTGGGCGACGACCTGACGGGCCGTACGTTCGCCGTCTGGGGTCTCGCGTTCAAGCCGAATACCGACGACATGCGCGAGGCGCCGAGCCGTCGTGTGATCGCGGATCTCGTCGCGCGCGGCGCGACGGTGCGCGCGTACGATCCGGTTGCGGTGGACGAAGCGCGGCGCGTCTTCAACCTGGATCTCGGCCACGACCCGGCGCAACTCACGCGGCTCAATTTCGCCGCGACGCAGGACGAGACACTCATGGGCGCGGACGCCCTTGTGATCGTCACCGAATGGAAGGAGTTCAAGAGCCCGGATTTCGTCCATCTCAAGGCGGTGCTCAAGTCGCCGCTGATTTTCGATGGCCGCAACCTGTACGAACCCGAAGCGATGACCGAACTCGGCATCGACTATCACTCGATCGGACGTCCTCATGCCGAACTTTCCGAATCTGCGGTCAGCGCATCAGCCGATGCCTGAGCACGCCATGCCCATCCCCGACGTGGGCGTCGTCCCGCGTACCCGGCTTGCGGGCGCGCGCGTACTGGTGGTCGGCGATGTGATGCTGGACCGCTACTGGTTCGGCGACGTCAACCGCATTTCGCCGGAAGCACCGGTGCCGGTCGTCCATGTGCAGAAGCAGGAAGACCGGCTGGGCGGCGCGGCGAACGTCGCGCGCAATGCGGTTGCGCTCGGTGCGCAGACGGGCCTGCTGTGCGTCGTCGGTCATGACGAGCCGGGCGAGCGCGTCGTGCAGCTGCTTCAGGATAGCGGCGTGGCGGCGCATCTGGAGCGCGATCCCACGCTTCTGACCACGATCAAGTTGCGCGTGCTGTCGCGTCAGCAGCAGCTGCTGCGCGTCGACTTCGAGAACACGCCGGCGCACGAAATCCTGCTCGCCGGTCTTGCGCGCTTCGACGAACTGCTGCCGTCGCACGATGTGATTCTGATGTCGGATTACGCGAAGGGCGGCCTCACGCATGTGACGCAGATGATCGCGCACGCGCATGCGGCCGGCAAACCGGTGCTGGTCGACCCGAAGGGCGACGACTGGGAACGCTATCGCGGCGCCACGCTGATCACGCCGAATCGCGCGGAGTTGCGTGAGGTGGTCGGGCAGTGGAAGTCCGAAGAAGACCTGCATGCGCGCGTGGCGGCGTTGCGCGCGTCGCTCGACTTCAAGGCGCTGCTGCTGACGCGCTCCGAAGAGGGCATGACACTCTTCACCGACGCAGGCGCGTTGCACGCTTCGGCGGTTGCACGCGAAGTGTATGATGTGTCGGGTGCGGGCGACACTGTGATCGCCACGCTCGCCGTCATGCTCGGCGCCGGCCTGTCGCTCGTCGAAGCCGTCGGGCTTGCGAATCGCGCGGCTGGCATCGTGGTCGGCAAACTCGGCACCGCTACTGTCAACTACGACGAACTCTTTCAATGATGCCGCGCACCGCCCGCCGTTCGCGTTCAGTCGCGATACGGGCTGCGGCTTGCGAAGGCTGAACTTCATTTCCGCAGGACGACCATGACTCTCATTGTCACCGGCGCGGCCGGTTTTATCGGCAGCAATCTCGTCAAGGCGCTCAACGAACGCGGCGAACAACGCATCATCGCCGTTGACAATCTCACGCGCGCCGACAAGTTCAAGAACCTCGTCGACTGCGAAATCGACGACTATCTCGACAAGACCGAATTTGTCGAACGCTTTACGCGCGGCGACTTCGGCAAGGTGCGCGCGGTGTTCCATGAAGGCGCCTGCTCGGACACGATGGAAACCGACGGCCGCTACATGATGGACAATAACTTCCGCTACAGCCGCGCGGTGCTCGACGCCTGTCTGGCGCAGGGCGCGCAGTTCCTGTACGCGTCGTCGGCGGCGACTTATGGCGGTTCGAGCCGCTTCGTCGAAGAGCGCGAAGTGGAGAAGCCGTTGAACGTATACGGTTACTCGAAATTCCTGTTCGACCAGGTGATCCGCCGCGTGCTGCCGACCGCGAAGAGCCAGATCGCCGGCTTCCGTTACTTCAACGTGTACGGGCAGCGCGAGACGCACAAGGCGCGCATGGCCTCGGTGGCATTCCACAACTTCAACCAGTTCCACTCGGAAGGCAAGGTCAAGCTGTTCGGCGAATACAACGGCTACAACCCGGGCGAGCAGACGCGCGACTTTGTCTCGATTGAAGACGTCGTCAAGGTCAACCTGTTCTTCTTCGATCATCCGGAGAAGTCGGGCATCTTCAACCTCGGCAGCGGCCGGGCGCAACCGTTCAACGACATCGCGTCGACCGTGGTCAACACGCTGCGTGCGCTGAATAGCGAGCCGGCGCTGTCGCTCGCGGAGCAGGTGCAACGCGGGCTGATCGAGTACATTCCGTTTCCCGATGCGCTGCGTGGCAAGTATCAATGCTTCACGCAGGCCGACCTCACGAAGCTGCGTGCGGCAGGTTACGACGCGCCGTTCCTGAGCGTGCAGGAAGGTGTCGATCGCTACGTACGTTGGCTGTTCGGCCAGCTTTAAAGCCTTCCTGCGCGTCAATACACTGGAATCTCCTGGTCGGCGGCAGTCGCCGGCCGGTTGCTCAAGGGAGATTCCATATGTTCAAAAAATTTCTGGTTCTGGCGGCACTGCTCGCTTCGTTCGCGCAGGCGTTCGCGTCGGTGGACGTCAACACCGCCAATGAAGATGCATTGCGCGGCATCAAGGGCATCGGCCCGGCACGTGCCAAGGCAATTCTCGACGAACGCAGCGCACACGGCCCATTCAAGGACGCCGCCGATCTCGGCAAGCGCGTGAAGGGCATGGGCGGCCACACGGTCGAGCGGCTGCAGTCCGAGGGCCTCGCAGTCGGTCCCGCCGGCGCGCAGACTACGGCTTCCGCGTCGGGCAAACCGTCACCGGCTGCGGCGGGCACGACTGCCGCCGCGAATACGAATGCGAATGCGAAAAAAGACAGCACGACTACCGTCGCCGTGAAGAAGTAACGCGGGGCAGGCGGCCGCGTGCATGTAGAACGACGCGGCCACCCGCGTGAAAGCGGGACGAGCTGCACGGGTTAGAACCACGACACGACTCCTTCAGCCGTCAACTGGATGACTGGCTCCCGCGGTACGCACCGCGGGTTTTTTCAGATATGAAGCGCGGAATGCGTGCGCGCCGGAGGTCGATGGTCGTGGCGTTGCTGACAGGCCTCCGCCCACACGGCCAGGAGGGCCGCCCGGCAGGCGCGGGCATGGTGGTTTAGAATCGGTGAATTCCGCGCATCGCTTTCCAGGCATTCGATATGGCTTACAAAACAATTGAAGACACGATCGGCAATACGCCGCTCGTTCAGCTTGTCCGCCTTCCGGACGACGAGATCCGTAGTCGCAACAACGTGATTCTCGGCAAGCTTGAGGGCAACAATCCGGCGGGTTCGGTGAAGGACCGTCCGGCGCTTTCGATGATCAGGAAGGCGGAAGAGCGCGGTCGTATCAAGCCGGGTGACACGCTGATCGAATCGACCAGTGGCAACACCGGCATCGCGCTCGCCATGGCTGCGGCGATCCGCGGCTACAAGATGATGCTGATCATGCCCGAGGACCTGTCGGTCGAGCGACGTCAGAGCATGGCTGCATACGGCGCGGAGATTGTTCTCACGCCAGTCACGGGCGGCATGGAATACGCACGTGACCTCGCTGAGCAGATGCAACGCGAAGGCAAGGGCACGATCCTTGATCAGTTCGCCAATCCCGACAATCCGCTCGCTCACTACGAAACCACTGGCCCGGAAATCTGGAACGATACGGAAGGTCGCATCACGCATTTCGTCTCGGCAATGGGCACGACCGGCACGATCATGGGCGTGTCGCAGTACCTGAAGGAAAAGAACGAATCGATCGAAATTATCGGTGCGCAGCCGGAAGAAGGATCGCGCATTCCGGGCATCCGCAAATGGCCGGAAGCGTATCTGCCGAAGATCTTCGATCGCAGCCGCGTCGATCGGGTCGAGAACGTGAGCCAGGCAGCATCTGAAGCGATGGCGCGGCGCATGGCCGCCGTGGAAGGCATCTTCTGCGGGATCTCGGCGGCAGGCGCATGTGAAGTCGCGCTGCGTATCGCGCGTCAGGTCGAAAACGCGACGATTGTGTTTGTCGTGTGCGATCGCGGTGACCGCTATCTGTCGACGGGTGTGTTCCCCGCCTGAGCCTCGCCGGTTCTCCGCGCCGCGTATCGCCAATAGAAAAGCGCCGGACCAGCCGGCGCTTTTTCATTCAGCGGCGTGATCGCCATCTCAGAACCGGCTTATTGCGCGTCCGTGTCGGAGGCCGCTGCGGCCGGCATGCCGCTCGAATTCGCGCCGGTGGCCGTCTCGCTCGCGACCTGCGCCTTGATGCGCTGCCCCAGTTGATACACGGCGAGCGCATAGAAGAAGCTGCGGTTATAGCGCGTGAGCACGTAGAAGTTTTTCAGGCCCAGCATGTATTCGGTCGGGCGGCCCGGCGTCGGCAGATCGATCATCGCGACGGGCGTCCCGGCTTCCGATGCAATGTCGAGCCCCGGTTCGTTCATCAGCATGCCCGCGCGCAGCAGTTGCTGAAGCGGCCAGTGCGGCTCGGGCTGACCATCGGCGGCGGCCTGGGCAACGCCCAGGCTTCCCGTGTCCGATGCAATCTTCCATACCACCGGGCGGCCCGTTTCCCAGCCGTTCTGCTTCAGATAGTTAGCGACGCTGCCAATCGCATCCGCCTGACTCGTGCGCAGATCGATCTGCTTGTTGCCGTCGAAGTCGACGGCATATTGCACGATGCTGCTCGGCAGGAATTGCGGAATGCCGATGGCGCCCGTGTATGAGCCGAGCACCGAGTTCGGGTCGATCTGCGCGTCGCGCGTCCACACAAGGTAGTCTTCGAGATTCTTGCGGAACGTCGCCTGACGGTCGGCGCGATTCGGTGTGTTCGGATAGTCGAAGGTCAGTGTGGTGAGCGCGTCGAGTACACGGAAGTTGCCCATGTAGCGCCCGTAAATCGTCTCGACGCCGATGATGCCTACGATCATTTCCGGCGGCACGCCGAACTGTTCATACGCACGTTGCAACGTCGCCTGGTTCGCGCGCCAGAAACGCACGCCCGCGTTGATGCGCACGGTGTCCAGAAAACGCGCCTGATACACGCGCCAGTTCTTTATCGAAGGCGACGGCGAAGGCGTTACGAGTTTCACTGCGGTCGCCGAGTAGCTCGTATGCGCGAACAGCGTGTGGAGCGTGCCGGAATCGAAATCGTAGCGGGCGACCATGTCGTCGATGAACGCATCGACGTTTGGATTGTTCGCATAGCGTTGCGGAACGATCTCTTCTTCGAACGTCTGCCCCTGCGGCACGGGTTGCTGCGGCGAACCCTGCGCCACGAGCAGGGGTGCTTTTGCCCGCGTGGTCTGCGCCTGCACCGCGGGCGACGCGCTGAGCGCGCATGCGGCGACGGACAGCGCGGCGGCAACGTTCACTACGCGAAGCCGGTTTCGTGCAGACAGGGCAAGCTTGACGGTCATAGGGCAGGGGTCGGTTCGGTGCGAAGGGGTTCGGCGCAGTATACCCGACGGCATTCGCAAAACCATGGCCAGAGCCCGTCGCGGCGAGCTGTTGTGGTAACTTGGCGTCTGATACGTGCGCCATCTGTGGTGCGCGCAAACGGAAGGAGACATGTCGCGCTGGTGCCGGTCGCCAGACGACAGAAGAACACGCTCATGGCAACTGGCTTCTATACCCACAACGACTGTCTGCTGCACGAAATGGGGCAATGGCATCCCGAGTGTCCGGCGCGCCTGCAGGCAATCGAAGACCAGCTGATCGCAAGTCGCATCGATTCGCTCATCGAGCGCGAGTCGCCGCCCCTCGCTGAAGACGAAGCGCTGCTGCGCGTGCATACGCAGGCGCATGTCGATTACATCCGCGGTCTCTCGCCGGAAGAAGGCTACGCCGCGATCGACCCGGACACGTCGATGAACCCGCATACGTTGCAGGCCGCGTTGCGTGCGGCGGGCGCTGCGGTCGCGGCGACCGATGCCGTCATCGAAGGTCGCTACGACAACGCGTTCTGCAGCGTGCGCCCGCCGGGCCACCACGCGGAGCCGGCGCGCGCGATGGGGTTTTGCCTCTTCAACAACGTTGCGATTGCGGCGCGTCATGCGCTCGAAGTGCACGGGCTTTCGCGCGTCGCGATCATCGATTTCGACGTGCATCACGGCAACGGCACCGAAGCCGCGTTCGCCGGTGACGCACGCGTGCTGATGTGCAGCTTCTTCCAGCATCCGTTCTATCCGTTCACGGGCGCTGACAACCAGGCCGCGAACATGGTGAACGTGCCGCTCTCCGCGCGCACGACCGGCATGGTCATGCGCGAAGCCGTCGATCTGATGTGGCTGCCGCGGCTGCATGCGTTCAAGCCGGAGATGCTCTTCGTGTCCGCGGGATTCGACGCGCATCGCGAAGACGACCTCGGCAACATGGGTCTCGTCGAAGCCGACTACACATGGCTGACGCAGCAGATCCGCACGATCGCGGATCGTTACGCGAAAGGACGCATCGTCAGCACGCTGGAAGGCGGCTATAACCTTTCCGCGCTTGGGCGCAGCGTCGTCGCGCATCTGCGCGCGCTCGCCGACATCTGAGGCGCGCAGGCCGGCCGTCGATGGGCTGCGGGTTTGAGCGTCAGCCCGCGCGCGCATGGATCCACTGGATCAGCGCGCCGATTACGCGCTCGCGGTCCAGGTCGTTCATCGTCTCGTGGTAGCTGCCCTCGTAGAGCGTGAGCGTCCTGTCCGGCGAGCCGGCGTGCGCGCCGAAATCGCGGCTGCCGTCGGGCTCGGTGAGCTTGTCCGCGGTGCCGTGCCAGACCAGCAGCGGCAACCGCAGCGACGCACGACCCCGTTCGATCCGCGCCATCGCATCGAGAATTTCAGCGCCGGTACGCGCGGGTACTGCAGCGTGATGTACCAGCGGATCGTTGCGGTTTGCCTCGACGATGGCCGGATCGCGCGACAGCAGCGATGCATCGATCTTCATCGCCGGAAACCGGGGCCACACGCGGCTGATGATACGGCTCAGCGTGATCATCCAGCGCGGCACATCGTGGCCGGCGGCAAGCGCCGGGCTCGACAGGATCAGTCCGCGGAGCTTTGGACCACTGCCGGCCGCGCGTTCGATCGTATGGAGCGCCGCGATGGCGCCGCCCATGCTGTGGCCCATCAGGAAGAGCGGCGTTGCCGGTCGGGAAGCCGCATCGAGCAGGGCGTCGGCGTCGTCCAGATAGTCGTCGAAGCGCTCGATCCAGACGCGCGCGCCAGATGCAAGACCGTGTCCGCGCAGATCGATCGCCACCAGTTCGATGCCCGCGGCGTTCAATTCGCGGGCAAGCGCCCCATAACGGCCCGCGTGTTCGGCAAGACCATGGATGAGCGCGACCGTCGCGCGCGGTGCGCCTTCGGGCGTCCAGCGGTAGAGCGACAGTTCGGTGCCCTCGCGGGTCCCGATGCGCGACATCGCCGGCGCTGGCGCGTCGCCAGTTCGCGTCGTGGACGTCACGTTTGCTTGTGAAGTGGTCTCTGGCACGGCTGTCTCCCGTCTCATTATTCTGATCCGCCCGATCATAGTCGCGGGCGACGACCGGCGCGAGCAACCCGCGCGGTGTGGTCCTCTAATGCTTTCAGGTTATGAAAAGATCGTAATTGATTATTAAAGGGAATGTCGCCGATGCGGTAAAATCCGGGCTCAAATCCCAATAAAAGCAACGGCGGCCGTGTGTCGGAGCGCAAAACGCGCGTCGGACAGAACCGCCGTTTCGTTTTTCTACATGATCGAACTTCGCAATATTTCGCAGCGTTTCGCGGGGCTCAGAGGCTGGGTCGAAGCACTGCATAACGTCAACCTGGCCATTCCGCCTGGCGAGGTGTTCGGCATCATCGGCCGCAGCGGTGCAGGCAAAAGCACGCTGGTGCGCACGATCAACCTGCTGACCCGTCCGACCGAGGGCAATATCGTCGTCAATGGTCGCGATCTGACGACGCTGCCCGCGGCGCAACTGCGCGAGGCGCGTCGCGAGATCGGCATGATCTTCCAGCATTTCAACCTGCTGTCCTCGCGTACCGTCTACGAGAACGTCGCGTTGCCGCTCGAACTTGCCGGCATGAAGCGCGCCGAAATCGAGCTGACGGTGTTGCCGCTGCTCGAACTCGTTGGCCTGTCGGCGCAGAAGGATCGCTATCCGGCGCAGATCAGCGGTGGCCAGAAGCAGCGCGTCGGCATTGCACGTGCACTTGCGAGCAAGCCGAAGGTGCTGCTCTCCGACGAAGCCACGTCGGCGCTCGATCCCGAAACCACGCGCTCCATCCTCGATCTGCTGAAGCGTATCAACCGCGAGCTCGGTTTGACGGTGGTGCTGATCACGCACCAGATGGACGTGATCAAGCAGGTCTGCGATCGCGTCGCGGTACTGGATGCCGGACGTGTGGTCGAAGAGGGCAAGGTCATCGATGTGTTCCTGCAGCCGCATCACGAAGTTACGCGCGCGCTGATCGGCGACGTGATCGCCCAGGAACTGCCGCCCGCGATGAAGGCGCGCGTTGCCGAGCGTCTGAAGACGGGCAGCGGTCATCTGCTGCGTCTCGCGTTCACGGGTTCGGGCGTCGACCAGCCGATCCTGTCGGAGACGATCCGTCGCTACGAACTGGACTTCAACATCCTGCACGGCCAGATCGACGAGATCCAGGGTCAGGCGTTCGGCTCGCTCGCCGTGCTCGCGGGCGGCCAGCCGGTCAAGGTGGCCGAAGCGATCGCGTATCTGCGCGAACAGGGTGTGGTGGTCGAGGAGTTGTCGTATGTTGAGTGAAATGTTCGATATGTTCGTGCAGTCGTTCTGGGAAACGCTCGTGATGGTGGGCATTTCCGGACTGGTCGGCGCGCTCGTGGGGCTGCCGCTTGGTGTGCTGCTTTATCTGACGGATCGCGATGGCGTGCTGCAGAACATCGGCGTGAACCGCGTGATGGGCGTGGTCGTCAACGCCGTGCGCTCGACGCCCTTCATCATCCTGCTGGTCGCGGTGATTCCGTTCACGCGGCTGATCGTCGGCTCGTCGATTGGCACGGCGGCCGCCGTCGTGCCGCTCACGATCGCTGCCGCGCCGTTCATCGCGCGTCTTGTCGAGACAGCGTTGCGCGAAGTCGATCGCGGTCTCATCGAGGCCGCGCAGGCGATGGGGGCAACGACCAGCCAGATCGTCTTCAAGGTGCTGTTGCCGGAATCGCTGCCGGGTGTGATCGCCGGCCTCACGATCACGTTCGTTTCGCTCGTTGGCTATTCGGCGATGGCGGGTGCAATCGGCGGCGGTGGGCTCGGCGACCTCGGCATCCGCTATGGATATCAGCGCTTCCTGCCGGAAGTCATGGTGACGGTCGTCGTCATCCTGATCGTGTTCGTGCAACTGGTGCAGTCGTTCGGGGATTGGCTCGTGCGTCGTTTGAGCCACAAATAACAAAGGCTTTGCCCGTCGCGGGAAGCCGCTTATACGGATTGGAAGGGTCAGTCATGCAACGTCGTTTTGTTCTCAAGCTTGCCGCCGTGCTCGGCGCAGCATCGGTGTTTGCCTCGGCCGCGACGGTCGCCGCGGCTGATGAAACCATCAAGGTGGGCGTCACGGGCGGCCCGCACGCGCAGATCATGGAAGCCGTCAAAACGGTCGCCGCGAAGAACGGGCTGAACATCAAGATCGTCGAGTTCTCGGACTACGTGCAGCCGAACGCGGCGCTCGCCGGCGGCGATCTCGACGCCAACAGCTACCAGCACGATCCGTATCTGCAGGCGCAGGTCAAGGACCGCGGCTACAAGCTGATCCGCGTAGCCGATACCGTCACGTACCCGATGGGCATCTATTCGAAGAAGATCAAGACGCTGGCCGAACTGCAGCCGGGCGCGAAGATCGCGGTGCCGAACGACCCGACGAACGGCGGCCGCGCGTTGTTGCTGCTGCAGAAGCAGGGTCTCCTGAAGCTGCGCGCCGACGCCGGCCTGAAGGCGACGCCGCTCGATATCGTCGAGAACTCGAAGAAGCTGAAGATCGTCGAACTCGACGCCGCGCAGATCCCACGTTCGCTGAACGACGTCGACGCCGCGGCGATCAACACCAATTTCGCGATGGAAGCGGGTTTGAAGCCGAAGCAGGACGCGATCGCGATCGAAGATGCAAAGGGTCCGTACGTGAACATCATCGCGATCCGCGAAGCCGACAAGGGCAAGCCGTGGGTCGCGAAGCTGGTTGCCGCGTATCACTCGCCTGAAGTAAAGCAGTTCATCGACGGCAAGTTTGGTGGCGCTGTCATCACAGCCTGGTAAGGCTTGAGCGGCCCCGTAAGCGGGACGGGTTTGTCCGTTGCGTACGTCAGCCAGGGCAAGTACCGACCGCATGTGATCTCGAAATTAGAGGCGTAGGTTAATACCCGGGCTTGCCGTCCGGGTTTTTTCGAGATTAAAATAGAACGATCGTTCGCTAATCCTGTCGCTTTGCGCGGAAGCGATATTTCCGATGCAGGCAACCTGCGGGCGGCTGCCGTGAGGGCAGTCGTTATAATGACCGTTGGGTTGACGTATTCGTAACTTTGGAGCGTGTGCATGAAAATCCTGGTGCCAGTCAAGAGAGTGGTCGATTACAACGTGAAGGTCCGTGTGAAATCGGACAACACGGGTGTGGACATCGCGAACGTGAAGATGTCGATGAACCCGTTCGACGAGATCGCGGTTGAAGAAGCGGTGCGCCTGAAGGAAGCGGGCGTGGCGACCGAAGTGATCGCCGTGTCGTGTGGCGTGACGCAATGTCAGGAAACGCTGCGCACGGCGCTGGCGATTGGTGCGGACCGCGCGATCCTGATCGAGTCTTCCGAAGACCTGCAACCGCTGGCGGTTGCGAAGCTCCTGAAGGCGCTGGTCGACAGGGAACAGCCTTCGCTGGTGATTCTCGGCAAGCAGGCGATCGACGACGATTCGAACCAGACCGGCCAGATGCTCGCGGCGCTCGCGAACCTGCCGCAGGCGACGTTCGCCTCGAAGGTGGTGGTGGCCGACGGCCGCGCGACCGTGTCGCGCGAAGTGGATGGCGGCGCGGAAACACTGTCGCTGACGCTGCCGGCGGTAATCACGACCGATCTGCGCCTGAACGAGCCGCGTTATGTGACGCTGCCCAACATCATGAAGGCGAAGAAGAAGCCGCTGGAAACGCTCAAGCCCGAGGACCTCGGTGTCGATGTCACGCCGCGCCTGAAGACGCTGAAAGTGGTCGAGCCGCCGAAGCGCAGCGCGGGCGTGAAGGTTGCCGACGTGAAGACGCTGGTCGAGAAGCTGAAGACCGAAGCCAAGGTGCTTTGATCACGAACACGCAGGAGACGGACGAAATGACGAATCTGGTAATAGCAGAGCACGACGGCGCATCGATCAAGGCGGCAACGCTGAACACGATTGCAGCCGCGCAGAAGATTGGTGGCGGCATCCACGTGCTGGTGGCGGGCCACAACGCGCAGGGCGCGGCGGACGCGGCCGCGAAAATCGCAGGCGTGAGCAAGGTGCTGCTGGCCGACGCCGCGCAACTCGAAGCCGGTCTGGCGGAAAACGTCGAGGCGACGGTACTGGACATCGCAAAGGACTACACGCACATCCTTGCGCCGGCAACCGCATACGGCAAGAACATCGCACCGCGCATCGCAGCGAAGCTGGACGTCGCGCAGATCAGCGACATCACTGCCGTGGACAGTGCGGATACGTTCGAGCGCCCGATCTACGCCGGCAACGCAATCGCGACCGTGCAATCGAGCGATGCCATCAAGGTGATCACGGTGCGCACGACGGGCTTTGACCCGGTGGCGGCCGAGGGCGGCAGCGCAGCGGTGGAGAAAATCGAAGCCGCAGCCGACACCGGCCTTTCGCAATTCGTGAGCCGTGAAGTGACGAAGCTGGACCGACCGGAGCTGACCTCGGCGAAGATCATCGTGTCGGGTGGACGCGGTCTGGGTAGCGGCGAGAACTACACGAAAGTGCTCGAGCCGCTGGCGGACAGGCTGAACGCGGCGTTGGGCGCCTCGCGCGCCGCAGTGGATGCAGGGTTCGTGCCGAACGACTACCAGGTGGGCCAGACGGGCAAGATTGTGGCGCCTCAGCTGTACGTGGCCGTCGGCATCTCGGGTGCGATCCAGCATCTGGCCGGCATGAAGGATTCGAAGGTGATCGTGGCGATCAACAAGGATCCGGAAGCACCGATCTTCAGCGTGGCCGATTACGGTCTGGTGGGCGATCTGTTCACGGTCGTGCCGGAACTGGTGAGCGAGCTGGGCTAAGTCGTACGAGGACGAACGGCGTCTTTTTACAGGACGTCTGGCGGCACTCGAAAGGGGCGAGGACCTGTTGTCCGACGCCCCTTTTTTTGCATTCAGGCAGGAGAAGGCCGACATGTTCGCGGGCAGCGTGCCATACCTGAAGCCTGAGGGCATTGTCCCGGACGGCTGGCAGATGGCGTGTGCGCTGCTTGTGGCGAGGGAAAAGCGTGAAGACGATCCATCGTTCTAAGGCGCGAAGATCGCAACCGCGCAGTTCTTCGCGGAACATGTGCTGACACAGGCATCGGCGCTCGAAGCGTCGATCGTGACGGCGAAGGGCGGGGAAGGTATGCCGCGACCCGGTGCAGATCAGTTCAGAGTGCGAAGGGACGTGAAGAGTGTACGGGCCCGTATCGACACCGACCTTTCACAAAAACAGAACGGCGCCTCTTGCGAGGCGCCGTTCTGCTTCGCGCAATCGATCGCACACGCCGGTCAGGCTGCGCTAAAACGATCGGGCAACGTCACTACGCGTAAGCCGGACGGTGTGCGCCACCCGTTTCGCCGAGATAACGATGCACGGAAAGGTCGCCCGACTGGATCGCCGGCTGTTTGCCGGAGATCAGGTCCGCGAGCAACTGACCCGAGCCACACGACATTGTCCAGCCGAGCGTGCCGTGTCCTGTGTTCAGGAAGAGGTTCGGCACCGGCGTGCGGCCGACGATCGGCGTACCGTCCGGTGTCATCGGACGCAGACCCGTCCAGAACGTGGCCTTCGTCGTATCGCCGCCGCCCGGGAACAGGTCGTTCACGCACGTTTCGAGCGTCTCGCGGCGCGCCTGGCGAAGCGACTTGTCGAAGCCGGCTATTTCCGCCATGCCGCCGACGCGGATCCGGTCGTCAAAGCGCGTGATCGCGATCTTGTACGTTTCGTCGAGCACCGTCGAAACCGGCGCTGCGGCTGCGTCGATGATCGGCGCGGTGATCGAGTAGCCCTTCAGCGGATAAACCGGAATCTTGACGGCGTCCGCGAGGAAGCGTGTGGAATACGAACCGAGCGCGACAACGTAGCTGTCGGCCACGATCATCTCGTTGCCGCATTTCACGCCGGCGATACGGCCGTTGCTCATCGCGAGCGCGTCGATCGGCGTGTTGTAGCGGAACTTGACGCCGAGCGCTTCGGCCATCGCGGCAAGGCGCGTGGTGAACAGCTGGCAGTCGCCGGTTTCGTCGCCCGGCAGACGCAGGCCGCCCGTCAGCTTGTGCGACGTCGCGGCAAGCGCGGGTTCGACGCGCGCGAGTTCCGCCGGCGTCAGCAATTCATACGGTACGTTTGCATCTTTCAGGACGGCGATATCTTTCGCTGCACCGTCGAGCTGCTGTTGCGTGCGAAAGAGTTGCAGCGTGCCACCCGTGCGGCCTTCGTACTGGATGCCGGTATCGGCGCGAAGCGCCTGCAGACAGTCGCGGCTGTATTCAGCGAGACGAACCATGCGGCCCTTGTTGACGGCATAACGCTCCGTCGTGCAGTTCTGCAGCATCTGCCACATCCACTTCAGCTGGAACTGCGTGCCGTCGAGCCGGATAGCGAGCGGTGCGTGCTTCTGGAACATCCATTTGACGGCCTTGAGCGGCACGCCCGGCGCCGCCCACGGCGCGGCGTAGCCGGGCGAGATCTGGCCTGCATTCGCGAAGCTGGTTTCGAGCGCAGGACCTGCCTCGCGGTCGATCACGGTCACTTCGTGACCCGCGCGCGCAAGGTAATACGCGCTCGTAACGCCAACGACACCGCTGCCCAGAACGACAACTCGCATGACTTCTCCAGAAAGGTCGGAAGGCTGACGGTATCGAAATGTTCGATTAATGAGGTATTACGCGGTCAACCCAGTGTTAACCGCTATACTATTGATGAACAGTCAGGTTTTGTTATCGTATTTTTTGGATTTTCAGTAGAAACATCATGCGAACCCAACGTCATCCGATACGCGCGCTGGACAAGCTCGATCACCGCATCCTCAAGCTGCTCCAGCAGGACGGCCGCATGGCCATGAAGGACCTCGCCGAACAGGTCGGGCTCTCGGTCACGCCGTGCATCGAACGCGTCAAGCGCATGGAGCGCGACGGCGTGATCATGGGCTACTACGCCCGTGTGAATCCGGCCGAACTTGGGGCTGCGCTGCTGGTGTTCGTCGAGATCACGCTCGATCACAAAAGCGGCAACATGTTCGATCAATTCCGGCGCGAAGTGCAGAAGATCCCCGAGGTGCTGGAATGCCATCTCGTGTCGGGCGACTTCGACTACCTGATCAAGGCGCGTATCGGCGAAATGGCCGACTACCGGAAACTGCTCGGCGACATCCTGCTGCAACTGCCGGGCGCGGTGCAGTCGAAGAGCTATGTCGTGATGGAAGAGATCAAGGAAACGCTGGCGATCGCCGTCGGCGAATGAGATTCGCCTCGCCGTCTGGCCAGTCTCGACAAACGGCTCAGATACTGTATATTTATACAGTATCTGAGCCGTTTTGCTTTCTGTGCCGTGACCGATTCCAACGACGAATATCCGATTGCCCCGCCCGCACCCCTCAAGGGGCGCGGCGCAGTCACGAACCTGCAGGGGCGCTACGAGATCAACCAGCGCGAAGCGTTCGACGACGGCTGGGTGCTGTCATCCGCCGATGACGATTTCGGCACGCCTGCGTTGCGTACCCAGGTCTTCGAGGAGCGGGCGAAATCGATCCTGACACGCAACGCCTCGCCGGACATTCCGTTTAACGTGTCGCTCAACCCGTATCGCGGGTGTGAACACGGCTGCATCTATTGCTTCGCACGCCCAACGCACAGCTATCTGGGGCTTTCGCCGGGGCTGGATTTCGAGAGCCGCATTTACGCCAAGGTCAATGCAGCGGCGTTGCTCGAACTCGAACTGTCGAAGAAATCCTACGTTCCCGAACCCATCGCCCTGGGCGTGAATACGGACGCCTGGCAGCCGGTGGAACGCGATCGCAGGTTGACCCGCAGTGTCATCCAGGTGCTGCACGATCGTGGGCATCCGTTCGCGGCCATTACGAAGTCCTCGCTGATCGAACGCGATCTCGATTTGCTTGCGCCAATGGCGGTGCGTGGGCAGGTCATGGCGGCCATCACGATCACAACACTCGACGCCGACATCGCCCGTACGCTGGAGCCGCGCGCCGCCACGCCGGCAAGACGATTGCGCACCATCAAGACATTGAGCGAGGCCGGCGTGCCGGTGGGTGTCAGTATTGCGCCGGTGATTCCGTTCGTCACGGAGCCGGACATGGAGCGCGTCCTGGAAGCGTGTGCGGAGGCGGGTGCTTCGTCAGCCAGCTTTATCGTCCTGCGATTGCCGTGGGAGGTCGCGCCGCTGTTCAAGGGCTGGCTCGCGGCGCATTTTCCGGATCGCGCCGATCGGGTGATGAGTCGTGTGCGCGACATGCGGGGCGGCAAAGACTACGATGCGTCGTTCGCGACCCGGATGAAAGGTGAGGGGCTGTGGGCGGATCTGCTCAAGCAGCGCTTTCACAAGGCAGCCCGACGGCTCGGCCTGAACGAGCGACAGCGCGGCATTCTGGATATGTCGCACTTTCGCCGGGTTGAAATGGCGAGGCCGCCGTTACCGGATAACCCGCAGCTCGATCTGTTCTAGACTGGCGGCCAGACGCGCTGGCCTCTCATTGCGAGAGTGTTTTCGCCGCCTGAACCTGCAATTCGAAATACGTCTGGAATGAGAGTGCAAGGCCCGTCATCAGCAGGAACGCGCCGATCAGCAGCGAGAAGATAACGATGAAGATCACCGTCCATCCCGAGTCGCTTTCCTTGCCGGTCTGTGCGTTGAACTGGGCGTCCCACTTTTCGTCCGGGCGCAGACCGTAGACGATTGCCGCGAGGAACGCCGCCAGCAGGGAAATCGCGCCCGGGAGCACGAGCACCCAGCCGGGCGTCGACGCGCGTTCAGTGGCCGCGAGCAGCAGATAGCCGGGAATGCCAATCAGAGTGCCAAGCAGATGCGCCCAGCCGTACACGTCGCGCAGTCCGTACAAATAGAAGCGATGTGCGCCCAGCGAGCCGAAGAAGAACGCAAGTGCTGCGGTAATCGTCTTGGATCTGAAGCGCGGAGAAAGCGAGGCAACGGTGGACATGGGCTAAGGCTGAATATCACAGACAACAGGGTCGGCGCGCCAGGCGCGCATGCCGCGGCAGGTGCGCGGGGCCGACGCGCATTCTACGCTCCACGCGCGCCGCGGGTCACATGGCGTGTCTGGAGCGCTGAGCCCGTCGCCTCGATCAAGGCGCCGCCCAGGTGACGCGGTAGATCGCGCCCGCGTAGTCGTCGCTGATCAGAAGCGAGCCGTCGGGGAGTGGAAGCACGTCGGCGGGGCGACCCCACTCGCTTTCGTCCGGCATCAGCCAGCCCTGGGCGAAGACTTCCTGGCGCGGATTGCTGCCATCGGCGTTCACGATCACGCGCATGACGCGGTATCCGACCTTCCGGCTGCGATTCCACGAACCGTGTTCGGCAATGAAGATGGTGTTGCGGTAATCGGGCGGGAACATCGGGCCGGTATAAAAACGCATCCCGAGCGCCGCGACGTGCGCGCCGAGTTTCGCGACCGGAGGCGTAAATTCGCTGCACGCGTGGTCCTTGCCGAATTCCGGATCGGCGATGTCGCCTGCGTGGCAGAACGGATAGCCGAAATCCATGCCGCTGCGCGGGGCGCGATTGAGTTCGTCGTCGGGGCGATCGTCGCCGAGCATGTCGCGACCGTTGTCGGTGAACCACAGTTCGTGCGTCACCGGGTGCCACGCAAAGCCGACCGTGTTGCGGATGCCGCGCGCGATCGTTTCGTAGTGACTGCCATCGGCGTCCATGCGCCCGAGCATCGCGTAGTGGTCGCGATCGGGCAGGCAGATATTGCAGGGCGCGCCTTGTGGCACGTACAGCTTGCCGTCAGGGCCGAACGCGATGAATTTCCAGCCGTGGTGATGCTCAGTGGGCAATTTGTCCGTAACAATCACAGGCTTTGGCGGATCGGCCAGGTGGTCATCGATTGCGTCGAAGCGCACAATCCTTGATACCGCCGACACGTACAGCGTGCCGTCGCGCCACGCGACGCCTGCGGGCGTGTCGAGGCCGGACGCGATCACGTGCCGGGCGGTGACTTTTCCGTCGCGCAGTTCAAGGGCATACACGTGGCCGTCTGTGCTGCCCGCATACAGAATGCCTTTTGGCGAAAGGGCCATTTCGCGCGCCGAAGGCACGTTGTCCGCCAGAACCTCGATGTGAAATCCGGGCGGCAGCCTGATTCGCTCGATGGGTAGCGAAGCCGCCGGGGCGGCTGACGCAGCCAGATTCAGCAGGCAAAACGCGATGGCAAGCAGCCGGTCATGCCAGATGCGCGGGCGTCCGGGCCGGAGCCCGAACATCGTCGAAAAAGCCGTTTTCATGTGCCTCCCGCATGGATAACCGGGCGAGTCTGCCGCAGCCGCGTAGCGGGCGACGCCTCGCCGTCGCGACCCGGCTTTGCAGTTTATCCCCGTAAGTGTTTGTTATGGCGTTGCTTTCGGGCTATAATCTCGCGTTTCAGTGGTTTCGAACCCCGGATTTCAAGGATTCCAGTATGGTCATCATCCGCTTGGCTCGTGGCGGCTCCAAGAAGCGCCCGTTCTACAACATCGTCGCAACCGATTCGCGTAACCGTCGTGACGGCCGCTTTATCGAGCGCGTTGGCTTCTACAACCCGGTTGCAACGAAGGGCGAATCGCTGCGTATCGCTCAAGACCGCCTGACGTACTGGCAAGGCGTTGGCGCGCAACTGTCGCCGACCGTCCAGCGTCTCGTGAAGGAAGCGCAAAAGGCGCAGCCGGCTGCCTGATGGTAGTCAGCAGGTGCATCGCGGGCGTGTCGCGCGAACTGTGCGGCGTGCCGGGTGCGCACGTATTTTCTGAAGTTGGCTCGAAGCTGGCTGTGAGGTTGACCCATGTCCGCGCGTGATTCCGACGGCTCAGGCCGTAGCAAACCCGCGAACCGTGGCGAAGCTTCATTTGGCGCCTTCGTTCGCAAGCCAGCAGCGCGGGTTGTACCGGCGGCAGCTGATCCGGCTGCGGCAGAAATGCGCGCTGAATCGGCGGAAAGCTGGCCGGACGACGCTGTCGAAGTTGGCGCAATCGTCGACGCGTACGGGCTGAAGGGCTGGGTGAAGGTGGCCGCGCATGCGGACGCCGGGCGAGGCGGCGACGCCTTGCTGAGTGCCAAACGCTGGTGGCTGCTGAAAGGCCGCGAGCGTCGCTCTGCACCGGTTCTGCAGTCAAAGATACATAGCGATAGCATCGTTGCCCATCTCGGCGGCACGGCTGACCGCGACGTCGCATTGTCGCTGCGCGGTCACAGTGTGTACGTGCGTCGCAGTGACTTCCCGGCACTCGAGGCCGACGAGTTTTACTGGGTCGACCTGCTCGGTCTGGATGTCGTCAACGAATCCGGTGTCGAACTGGGTAAGGTTGCCGACATGATCGACAACGGTGCGCATTCGGTTCTGCGGGTCGAGTACCCGACCACGGGCAAAGACGGCAAGCCGGTCACCGGCGAGCGTCTGATTCCGTTTGTCGGCGTCTACGTCAAAACGGTGGATCACGCGGCGAAGAAAATCGTCGTCGACTGGGAAGCCGATTATTAATCGGTACCGGCAACACGGTACCGGGCACGATTCGCTGAATGGGGAGAGCGATGCAGTTCGATGTCGTCACGCTCTTTCCTGACATGTTTCGCGCACTGACCGATTGGGGTATCACCAGCCGGGCAGCGAAACAGCAGCGTTACGGTTTGCGTACGTGGAATCCGCGCGACTTCACGACCGACAACTACCGTACCATCGACGATCGTCCCTATGGTGGCGGTCCCGGCATGGTCATGCTTGCAAAACCGCTTGAAGATGCGATCGGCGCAGCGAAAGCCGCGCAGGCGGAGCAGGGTGTGACCGGTGCGCGCGTCGTCATGATGTCGCCGCAGGGTGCAACGCTCAATCACGATCGTGTGATGCAGTTCGCGCAGCAACCGGGTCTGATCCTGTTGTGCGGTCGCTATGAAGCGATTGACCAGCGTCTGATCGACCGGGTCGTCGATGAAGAAGTCAGTCTGGGTGATTTCGTGCTGTCCGGCGGAGAGTTGCCGGCGATGGCGTTAATGGACGCCGTTGTACGCCAGTTGCCTGGCGTGCTGAACGATTCACAATCGGCGGTGCAGGACAGTTTCGTCGACATGTTGCTGGATTGTCCGCATTACACGCGGCCCGAAGAATACGATGGCGTGCGTGTGCCCGATGTGCTGCTTGGCGGCCATCATGCGGAAATTGAGTTGTGGCGTCGGCGCGAGGCGTTGCGCAATACGGCAAACAAGCGTCCCGATCTGATCGCGCGCGCCAGAAAGAACAAGATGCTGAGCCGTGCCGACGAGGCATGGCTTGCAAGTCTCGCGAAAGAAGCGTCGAAGGCGTGAGCCTTTACGATTCCGAGTGAGCACCAGGCGGTGTCGCACATGCGTGTGCGACGCCAGATGTGAACCCATCCTCTATCGGGGCCGTAGCCGCGCGCAACAGGCAAAGCCAGCGCAAGGCAGGTACGAACGCCGACAAGATGGACATAGGAGTCAGTGATGAATCTGATTGCAAAACTCGAGCAGGAAGAAATCGCGCGCGCCCTCGGCGAGAAGACCATCCCCGAATTCGCCCCCGGCGATACGGTGATCGTCAGCGTGAATGTGGTTGAAGGCACGCGTAAGCGTGTGCAGGCTTATGAAGGCGTTGTGATTGCCAAGCGCAATCGTGGCCTCAACTCGTCGTTTATCGTCCGCAAGATTTCATCGGGCGAAGGCGTCGAGCGTACGTTCCAGACGTACTCGCCGCTGCTGGCAAGCATCGTCGTGAAGCGTCGTGGTGACGTGCGTCGCGCAAAGCTGTACTACCTGCGCGATCGTTCGGGCAAGTCGGCCCGGATCAAGGAAAAGCTGGTCTCGAAGGACCGTGCTGCTTCCCAGGCCTAAAAACCTGTAAGAGCTGTAAGAAAAAGCACCCCTCGCGGGTGCTTTTTTCTTTGCTACGTCAGAATAGCGTCTTGTCCAATTCAATCGCCTGATTCCGGGAAGCCCGTTGACCCGCCCCGTCTTTGAACCCGAAGCTCTGCCTGTCGAATCGACGGGTATCGATCTGCCCGTTATTGCGCCCGCACGTCTGACGCCCGACGGCCTGCGCGCGCGTTTTGAGAAATCGCTCGCGTGGGCGCCGGAGCCGCTGGTGGAAACGCGTCTGCATGATGGCGATCCGCGACTGGCCGCCGTGCTGGTGCCGCTCGTCGTGCGCGACGAAGGACTCACCGTCCTGTTGACGCAGCGCGCCGACCATCTCAACGACCATGCCGGCCAGATCAGTTTTCCTGGTGGCAGGCAGGAATCCTGGGATGCGAACGCGACTGCGACCGCGTTGCGCGAAGCGCAGGAAGAAGTCGCGCTGGATCCGGAGCGCGTCGAAGTTCTGGGTTCGTTGCCCGACTACCTCACGGGTACCGGTTTTCGCATTACACCCGTGGTCGGTCTCGTGCACCCGCCGTTCACGGTCGAAGCCGATACGCTTGAAGTTGCCGAAATCTTCGAGGTGCCGCTCGCCTTTCTAATGGACCCGGCACGTCATGAAGTGCGCGTATTTCGCTGGGAAGGCGGAGAGCGTCGTTTTTTTGCCATGCCTTATCCGCGTAGCGAATCCGACGGCCATCACTTCATCTGGGGTGCAACGGCGGGTATGTTGCGTAATTTCTATCGCTTCCTCGCAGCTTGACCCGAAACCCCGGCTGGTGCCGCAAGCGTTTGCGCCCCTTGCACGCTCAGGCTCATCCGACCCTGTGCTATCGTTATAAAACAACCGAATAAACCCGAATAGCACGGCGCAACGCATGACATTTTTCTCCGTATTGCTGGCTCTCATCATCGAACAGTTACGCGCGCTGTCGCCCAACAATCCGGTGTCGGCGTTGCTTCAATACCATGCGGAGTCTGCCGCGCACGGCTTTGACGCCGGCAAGCAGAAGCACGGAATCCTCGCCTGGCTGGTTGTCGTGCTGCCGTGGACGCTCTTCGTCGGCGTCGTTTACTACGTGCTGTACGAGATCAACTTCGTGCTCGCGTTCCTCTGGAACGTGGTGATCGTGTACTTCACGCTTGGATTCCGGCAGTTCAGCCACTATTTCACCGACATTCATCTCGCGCTCAATAACGATGACGTGCCACGCGCGCGTGAAATCCTCAACGAATGGACAGGGCTTGAGACCGTTGATATGCCGGTCAGCGAGATCGTGCGTCATACGTTGATTTACGCGGTGATCGCATCGCATCGTCACGTGTTTGGCGTGTTTTTCTGGTTTCTCGTGCCGGTTGGGCCGGCAGGGGCAGTGCTGTATCGCATCGCCGAATATCTCGCGCGGACGTGGTCGAAGCCGGCCGACGAACGCACGCCGGCGTTCTCGACGTTCGCACAGCGGGCGTTCTTCGTGATCGACTGGATTCCGGCGCGTTTGACGTCGCTGGGTTTCGCGATCGTCGGCAATTTCGAAGACGCGATCTACGCCTGGCGCAACCACGCGCGTCAGTGGCACGATGCGAACGATGGCGTTCTGCTTGCTGCAGGCAGTGGCGCGCTCGGTGCGCGACTGAGCGGGCCGCTTGCCGAGCCGTCGAGTCTCGACGCACTTTCGACCGGCGATGGTGGCCCGATGCAGGTCGGCGACGACTGCACGCCGCGCACGCTGCAGTCCGCAGTCGGACTCGTGTGGCGCGCGGTGATCCTGTGGATGATCATCCTGCTCATGCTGACGATCGCCGTGTGGCTGGCCTGAGTCACGCAGCCTGGAACCATCAGTTGCAAAGCAGAAGAGGCCGATAACCCGGCCTCTTTTTTTGTTTTTGCGTCGGGCTGGCGATCGATTAACCGTCGAGTGGATTGCGCGCGGTGCCGCATTGCCAGCACACCGTGAACTGCGCTTCGAGTGTTTCGCCGCAATGTCCGCAACGCCACGATGGCGCGCCCGTGGCAGGACCGCTGGAGGCCGCTTCGATCAATCTGCGCGCGAGCGCTTCGTCGCGTTCATCGACGAGCCACAGTTCCGGTGCGCACTGCTCCGCCGGAATCTCGCCCAGCGCGCCGTTCAGATAACGGTTGTGCAATTGGCATGCGACGCCCGCCGTCGACAGCACATTGATCCAGTGCTGGCCGATCAGCACGTTCGGGGCGCGCATCAGTTTCATCATGGCGGGGCGGGAATCGGCGCCTAGCGCACGATCTGGCTGGCTTCGTGGACGAGTTGCGCGTAGAGCGTATGACGTTCGCGCGCGATGTGGCCGTTAGCGACGGCGTCGAGGATCGCGCAGCCGGGCTCGTGCAGATGATGGCAGTTGTAGAAGCGGCAATCCGCCAGCAGCGGACGAAACTCGGGAAACGCGCGCTCAAGGCGCCCTTCGGTCAGATGGTGCAGGCCGAATTCCTGAAAACCTGGCGAGTCGGTGAGCGAACCGCCTTCGGGCAGTGGATAAAGGCGTGTGTACGTCGTCGTATGCCGGCCGCTGTTCAGCGCAGTCGAGATCTCGCGCGTTGCCACTTCCGCATTCGGGACCAGCAGGTTCACGAGCGTCGATTTGCCCATGCCGGATTGCCCGAGCAGAAGCGTCGAATGGCCGGTCAGATGTTCGCCGAGGGCTGCGCGCGCCTCGTCTGGACGCGTTCTGATCGACACTTCCACGACCGGATACCCGAGTTCGCGATAGCGGGCGAGCCGCGCGCGGGCGCCCGCAAGCGCGCCCTCGACGTCGGTCTTGTTCAGCATGATGAGCGGCTTCAGTTCGTTGGCTTCGGCGGCGACGAGTGCGCGGCCGAGCAAGTCCTCGCTGAAATGCGGCTCGGTGGCGAGCACGATCAGCAATTGATCGAGGTTCGCCGCAAAAAGCTTCGACTTGTACTGATCGGAGCGGTAGAGCAGGTTGCGCCGCTCGTCGATGGCGACGATCACGCCCTGATCGGCGGACGCTGCCTCGTACGTTACGCGATCGCCAACGGCGACCTCGCTCTTCTTGCCGCGTGGGAAGCATTGCAGCGCCGCGCCACCGTCATCGGGCACGACGAGGTAGTGGCGGCCATGCGCCGCGACGACAAGACCGTGTACCTGCTTCTGCGCGCTGGCCGCGGCGCGGGCCGCTTTCGGCGAACGGCCGCTCATGCGTGCCGCAGCAGACGGTCGATCCGCTGCGACGCTGGCGGATGCGAGTAGTAGAACGCGGTGTAGAGCGGGTCGGGCGTGAGCGTCGACGCATTGTCCTCGTACAGCTTGACGAGCGCGTTGACGAGATCTTTGGCATCCGTTTGCGTAGCGGCGAACGCGTCGGCCTCGAACTCGTGCTTGCGCGAGCTGAGACTGCCAAGCGGCGTCACGAAGAACAGGAACACGGGCACAGCGAGGAAGAACAGCACGAGCGCAAGCCCGCTGTTGCCGCCCGTGAGCGACGGACGCACGCCCAACCCTTCGTAGAACCACACACGCTGCGACAGCCAGCCAAGCAATGCGAGCATCACGAGGCTGATCGCGAACGTGACGACCATCCGTTTGATCACATGGCGGCGTTTGAAGTGGCCGAGTTCGTGGGCGAGCACGGCTTCGATCTCGTTGCCCGACAGGCGCGCGAGCAGCGTGTCGAAGAACACGATGCGCTTGGCCGCACCGAAGCCGGTGAAATACGCGTTGCCGTGCGCCGAACGACGGCTGCCGTCCATCACGAAGAGGCCCTTGGCGGCGAAGCCACAGCGCTTCATCAGCGCCTCGATGCGGTTTTTCAGCGCCTCGTCCTTGAGCGGTTCGAACTTGTTGAAGAGCGGGGCGATGAACGACGGATACAGCACCAGGACGAGCATCTGGAACGCGACCCACACGACCCACGTCCACAGCCACCACAGGCTGCCGGCCTGGTTCATCAGCCACAGCACGACGAACAGCAGCGGCAGGCCGAACGCAGCGCCCAGCAGTGCGCCCTTGATACGGTCGACGAAGAAAATGCGCCGGCTCATCCGGTTGAAGCCGAAGCGGTCTTCGATTACGAACTGACGGTAGTAGTCGAACGGCAGATCGATCACGCTCGTGATCGCGACCACTGCCGCGACCAGTGCGATCTGGCCGCCGTAGCCGCGGCCAAGCCATCCGGTGATGCCGAGATCGAGCGACTGGACGCCGCCCAGCAGTGTCAACCCGATCAGCACCGCGGCGCTGACGACGATCTCCACCATCGTGAGACGCGTGCGCTCAACAGTGTAGTCGGCCGCACGCTGGTGCGCCGGCAACGGAATGGTCGTGGAAAACTGCGGCGGCACCTGGTCGCGGTGCGCCGCCACGAAGCGGGTTTGCCGCGACGCGAGCCAGAGTTTGGTTCCGACCATCGCCACAACGGCGATCACGAACAGAACGGTGAAGTACAGGGTAGGCATCCGGGAGATCCGTAGTATCTATGCGAGAATTATATGTTTCTTCCCGCCGGCTGGCGGGTTGTGCTCATACGAACCGTTTCAACGGCGTCGGGCGCGTCATTCGCACGCGATACCTGGCGCCTGATAACAACCAGGGTTGCCTTCATGACTGACACTCTCGACGCCGCTGGCCAGGCTCCGCTCGTTCGCAGCGACATGAATCTCATCTGGCTCGACATGGAAATGACGGGCCTCGAACCGGACACGGACCGCATCATCGAGATTGCTGTCGTCGTGACCAATTCGACGCTCGACAAACTGGTGGAAGGCCCGGTGATCGCCATTCATCAAAGCGACGAAACGCTGGCCAAAATGGATCAGTGGAACCAGAACACACACGGCCGCTCAGGCCTGATCGACCGCGTGCGCGCCTCGACCGTCAGCGAAGCCGAAGCCACCGAGCAGATTCGTGCGTTCCTCGGCGGATTCGTGCCGCCCGGCAAATCGCCGATGTGCGGCAACTCGATCTGCCAGGACCGCCGTTTCATGGCACGCTGGATGCCGGACCTCGAGCGTTTTTTCCACTATCGCAACCTCGACGTCAGCACGCTCAAGGAACTGTGCCGCCGCTGGCAGCCGACGATCTACAAGGGCTTCCAGAAGCGCGCGTTGCACACGGCGCTCGCCGACATCCACGAATCGATCGACGAACTCAAGTATTACCGTGAGCACTTCCTGATTCCTCAGGCGAGTGCACCCGGCGCTGCTGCCGTCGCCATCTGAAGCGATAAGCGGCCTGAATCGCTACCGGGGAGCGCGCTGCGCGCTCTTCGGGCGAAACGCGGTGACCACGCCGGCGTTCGTTTCCATGTACGGGCCGCCGATCAGATCGATGCAATACGGCACCGCAGCAAAAATGCCCGGAACGGTGATAGTACCGGCTTCGTCGCGCAAACCCTCCAGCGTTTCCCTGATCGATTTCGGCTGACCCGGCAGATTGACGATCAGCGCTGCGTGCTCCGGCGTTTCGCGAACCACCGCGACCTGCCGCGAGAGAATCGCCGTCGGCACGAAATTCAGGCTGATCTGCCGCATCTGTTCGCCGAAGCCCGGCATTTCCTTCGTTCCCACTGCCAGCGTGGCTTCCGGCGTGACGTCGCGCCGCGACGGGCCCGTGCCGCCCGTGGTCAGCACCAGATCGCAGCCCGTGTTGTCGACGAGATCGACGAGCGTGGCCGAAATGGTGGCCGCGTCGTCCTGGATCAGCCGCGTCTCGATGCGCCACGGGGAGGCGAGCGCCGTGCCGAGCCACGCTTCGAGTGCGGGAATGCCCTTGTCTTCGTAGACGCCGCTGCTTGCCCGGTCGCTGATCGACACGAGACCGATCAGGATCTCGTCAGGGTGGTTACGCGTCGGTTTCGTCATCGTCGTCTTCGCGGGCTTCGTCAGTTTCGTCGTCATCGTCGCCGGTTTTGCTCGCGTCCTTGATCCACTGGAACAGTTCGCGGAAGTAGCGCGGCGGTTTCGCCTGCTGCTGCTCCTTGCGCGCGTTGCGGATCAGCGTGCGGCCTTCCTGCGGATCGGCGGCAGGGTGCTGGCGGATGAATTCGGTCAAGGCGGCGTCGTCGGCGAGCAGCTTTTCGCGCGTGCGCTCGATCCAGTGCAGACGCGCCGTTTCGGCCTTGTTGATGCCCTTGTAGCTGTCCAGCGCGGTGCGCAGCGCGGCCGTTTCCGAATCCAGCAGCCCGCGCATCACGCGACCGACGTACTGCACCTGGCGGCGCTTGCCTTCGTGATCGGTAATGCGGCGGGCCTCGCGGACCGCGTCGTTGAGCGCTTCGGGCATGGGCATGCGCTTGAGCGCGTCTTTCGGCAGCGCGATCAGCGCCTCGCCCAGTTCCTGCAGCGCGTGCATATCACGCTTCAGCTGCGATTTGCTGGGACGGTCATACCCGTTCTCGTCGACTTCCGGAGCGGGTTGCATGGGTTGAGTGCGGGTTTTGCGTGTCATGCCCATATTGTAACGTGCCGTGCCCCCCGAACCCCTATGCCGGATGGCTAACGCGCCGGCATGAAGACGGTTTAAGGTCAGGTACAGCGGCGCGGACCTTGCTATGATCGCGAGATGCAGAATTTCACCGATGCGAACAACACGCGGGCCGGTTTCCGGCCCCGAACCGGACGGTAACGACGATGGCAGCAGACACCGACATGGACGTTAAAGAGCGCTTTTTCCCGCACACGCAGGACGAACTGAAGCAGATCGCCGAAGACATCCTGCGCCACGCCAGGGCAATCGGCGGCAGCGATGCAGCCACTGAAATCTCCGAGGGCGACGGCCTGTCGGTTTCGGTGCGGCGCGGCGAAGTCGAAACGATCGAGCACAACCGCGACAAGATGGTCGGCGTGACGGTCTTCATCGGCAACAAGCGCGGCAACGCCAGCACGTCGGATTTCTCATCCCAGGCGCTGAAGGACACCGTTGCGGCCGCATATAACATTGCCCGTTTCACGGCGGAAGACGACTGCGCGGGCCTCGCCGAAAAGGAATTGCTGGAAACGAACCCCCAGGATCTCGATCTGTATCACCCGTGGAACCTGTCCGCCGACGAAGCCGTTGAAATCGCCCGTCGCGCCGAAGACGCCGCGTTCGCGGTCAGCCCGCAGATCCGCAATTCGGAAGGTGCGAGCGTCTCCGCACAGCATTCGCAATTCGTGCTCGCCACCTCGCGCGGTTTCCTCGGCGGCTATCCGTATTCGCGGCATTACGTAGCGTGCGCGCCGATTGCGGGCAGCGGCCGCAACATGCAGCGCGACGACTGGTACACGTCGAAGCGCAGCGCCGGCGAGCTGGCCGATCCGGAAGCGGTCGGCCGTTACGCCGCGCATCGCGCGCTGGCGCGTACCGGCGCGCGCGGTCTCGACACACGCAAGGTGCCGGTGCTGTTCGAGGCGCCGCTCGCCGCGGGCCTGCTCGGCGCGTTCGTGCAGGCCACGAGCGGCGGCGCGCTGTATCGCAAGACAACGTTCCTCGTCGACAGTCTCGGCAAGCCGGTGTTCGCGCCGCACGTGCAGGTGGTGGAAGATCCGCACACGCCGCGCGCGATGGGCAGCGCGCCGTTCGACGAAGAAGGCGTGCGCACGCAACGCCGTTCGGTGGTGAAGGATGGCGTGGTCGAAGGCTACTTCCTGTCGACGTATTCGGCGCGCAAGCTCGGCATGAAGACCACTGGCAATGCGGGCGGTTCGCACAACCTGTCGCTGCTCAGTTCGAAGACGCGTCCCGAAGACGATTTCGAAGCGATGCTGAAGAAGCTCGGCACGGGTCTGCTGCTGACTGAACTCATGGGGCAGGGCGTCAACTACGTAACGGGCGATTATTCGCGCGGCGCGTCGGGCTTCTGGGTGGAGAACGGCAAGATCCAGTATCCGGTCGAGGAAATCACCGTCGCGGGTACGTTGCAGGAGATGTTCCATCACATTGTCGCGATCGGCGCGGATACGATCGTGCGCGGCACCAAGCAGACGGGCTCGGTGCTGATCGAACGGATGACGATCGCCGGGCAGTAAGCGGTTGTCGGAAGGAACAGGCGCGTGACGCCTGCAAAAAGACGCCACGGGCCGCTATCGAAACCCGTGGCGTCTTTTCGTGCGCCAGCTGCTCAAGGCACGCAACGTGTCGTCACACAGGTTCAGTCGCGCTTGCGCTGGTAGGTCACGAACGCGTAATCGAACTCGTTCGGCGCATGCGCGCGATGCGTTTCGCGTGCGATTTCGTCCCAGTGTTCGGCGTCCGGCGAGGGAAACGTCGCATCGCCTTCGAAGTCGGCGGAAATCTCGGTCATCACGAGTTTGTCCGCGTGGTGAAAGCCTTCGTGATAAAGCTGCGCCCCGCCAATCAGGAATGCTTCGGGCGCCTGATCCTGCTCTGCGAGCGCGAGGGCTTCGTCGAGACTGGTGACCGTGTCGCAGCCATTGAAGCGCCGCTTCGCATCGCGGGTGACGACGATATTGCGTCGTCCCGGCAACGCGCGGCCGATGGATTCGTGGGTCTTGCGGCCCATGATGATGGGCGCGCCCATCGTGGTGCGCTTGAAGAAGGCAAGATCTTCGGGCAGCCGCCAGGGCAGCTGGTTGTCGCGGCCGATCACGCCGTTGCGGGCGCGAGCGACGATCAGGGTCAGCGTCGTCATCGAGTGGTCAGTGAACGTAATCGTCCTGATTCTACCTGACAGGCGCTGTGCCTCTTTTCGCGCAGCGTGCGGCTTGCGCGCAAGGTCGGGTATGGGGGGAGCCCGCGCTCCATTCACTCGTGATGCTCGCCGTCGCCCTGCGCGGCGGCCTTGTCCTCCGGCGCGATACATTCGCGCAGTCCGTGTGCGCCCATCAGCCGGTACAGCGTGACGCGCGAAATGCCGAGGTCGGCGGCCGCTTCGTTCAGACGATGACGATGGCGCAGCAACGCCGATTCGATCGCCCGTTTTTCGGCGGCTTCGCGCGCCTGCGAGAGGCTCATCGTCTGCTGTTCGGTGAAGTGCGCGAGGTCGAGGTCGTCGGCGGAAATCAGCTTGTTCTCGGCCATCACGATCGCGCGCCGGATCCGGTTGATGAGCTCGCGTACGTTGCCGGGCCAGTTGTAGTTGTACATCGACTCGATTGCGGAGGGCGTGAAGCCACGGATCTTCCGCGCGCTGTCGGTCTTGAACTTGTGCAGCACGTGATGCGCAAGAATTTCGATGTCCTTGCCGCGTGCGCGCAGCGGCGGTTCGTCGACGCGCAGCACGCACAGGCGGTGAAACAGGTCGGCGCGGAAGCGTCCGTCGCGCATCGCGACTTCGAGGTCGATGTGCGTCGCGGAAATGATGCGCACGTCGACCGTGATCGATTCGCGGCCGCCCAGCCGTTCGATCTTGCCTTCCTGCAGGAAGCGCAGGAGGCTCGCCTGGCTTTCCATCGGCAGATCGCCGATTTCGTCGAGCAGCAGCGTGCCGCCGTCCGCCGCCTCGACGCGGCCGATCTTGCGCTGGTTCGCGCCGGTAAAAGCGCCGCGCTCGTAGCCGAACAGTTCGGATTGCAGCAGATGATGCGGAATCGAGCCGCAGTTGATCGCGACGAACGGCGCCTTGCGGCGCGGCGAACGCTCGTGAATCGCGAGCGCGGTCAGTTCCTTGCCCGTGCCCGATTCGCCGGAGATGAACACGCTCGCGTCCGTGTTGGCGACCTTGCGGATGGTGCGAAAGAGCTGCTGCATCGCTTCGCACGTGCCGACCATCTCGTCGTCGCCGGATACGGCGGTGGTGGCGAAGTCGGGGTCGCACAGCGTGACCATGCCGAACGCGTGGCCGACGAGGTAATCGATCGTCGCGCTCGCGACAGGCGTTTTCACGTAGTCGAAGCAGTAATGGCGGATGAGGCGCCGCGTTTCCGGGTCGGTGAGACGCTCAGCCGTGGCGAGCGCGATCCAGCCGACCTGCTGCTGTCGCAGGCTCGCTTCGAGGCCCGGCAGGTCGCGCAGCGCGAAGCTCGTCAGGTCGACGATGCCGGCACACGCCAGATCCGGCTTCAGGAGCCGGCTGAGTTCATGCGCCGAGCGTGCGACCGCAACAGTCCAGCCGCGGCTTCGCAGGTGAGCGGAGAGTGTTTCGTCGGGCACCCGCGCGACATACAGCAAGGTGCGCGCGGTCTGGGCGTCGAAATGGGCGGTGCCTTCGACGTGCCCGGCGACACCATTGCGCGCGCCGGTTCCGTCCAGCGAATCACGCGCGAGCGACAGGCGTTGCCCCGTCTCCTCATCGCGCTGGCCGGCAGTTTCCTTGCCGGCGGCAAGCGAAAGCCGCGAGCCTGCGCCAGCGAGCGGAGTGACGGTACTCAGATGGGGTGATTCGCGCACGATCGACCTCTCATATCGGTGACACGTCAAAAAGTGTAGGGAAACCGCACGCCGACAACAAAGTTGGGTGCGTCGGGCGTGAGGCCCACCGACACCGCGCCGTTGATCGTCAGATGCTTGTTCACTACGTGATTCAAACCAAAATTCAGTACCGACGCGGTGGTTTCGCTGCCCGGCACCTTGACGTAGTCGCCGCCCGGCGACTTCGTCTTCGATGACGGCTCGATGGCCATCGTGTAGGAAATGCTTGCGGAATCCTTGTCCGAGAACGCGAGCGCGACGCCGCCGCCGAACTGCACGATGTCGCCGAGCTTCACGGTTGCGGGCTGTGTCTGGCCAGCCACCGACGAGATATCCGCAAACGACCGGGCAATGTTGTAGGTGTAGGACACACTGCCGAACAGCACAACCGGGTCATAGGTCTTCAATACCGACATGCCTGCCGTGATATTCCAGAAACCTGTACCGGTGGGCAGCTTGCTCGGCGCAACGAGATTCGTGTTGTCGGGCTCGAGCTGAACCACCTTGATGCCGAACGGCGACGTGCCGGTCGGCGCCTTGAACCGCAGGCTGCCGACCACGTCGGGCATGTTGTTGGTTTCCTTCAGGAACTGGTAGTAGATCCCGAAGTTGACGTCGCCGATCGCATTCGAATTGACCGAGGCGTCCGACAGCGTGTTCGCCGCGCCGCCCGCGCCACCCACGATAAAGTCGCTGTGGCGGTAGATGTACGGCACGTCGACGTCGATGCTCATGCGGTCGGTGAGACCGTAGCGCGTGTCGAGATCGGCCATCACCTGGTGCGACTTCGTCTGACCGAGGTTGATGTTGCCGAGGAAAATCGCGTCGAGCGCGAGGAAACCGGACAGCTGCAGCTGGCGGCGGTCGTAGTAGGTATCGCTGATACCCCAGTCGAGCGTCAGCTTGTGATCGAAGAGCGGCGCGTGCTCGCGCTGCACGACGGCTTCCTCGGCCTGGGTGCGGACCGGTTCGGCGGCTTTCTGGGTCTGGCCGACCGTGCCGTCCGTGCCGGCAGAGCCGCCCGGCCCCGAGGTGCCGGCCGTGGCCGGCGAGGCCGCCGGCACGCCCGGCGCGCCGCTGTCCGGCGCGGGCGGGTTGACCGGCACGCCGGTCGCCGTACCGGTCGAGCCGCCGGGCGCCGGTGCGCCCGGGCTCACCTGGGCGAGCGGTGGAAGTGGAACGGGCAGGCCATCTGCGCCGGGTTGTTCGGCTACTGCTTCCGAACCGGCGGGGCCGCCGTAACCTGGGGCGCCGCGTCCACGCTGCGCCATTTCCAGGTTCGTGACCTGCCGTTCCAGCGAGTGAATCTGCCGTTGCTGTTCGTCGACGACACGCATCAGAGTGTTGAGCCGTTCTTCTACCGACTGGCCTGCGAGCGCCTGCGCGCCCGCCCCCTGTGACAGCGCGAACAGCAGCACGGCGGCCGGAATGGCCGCCAGTGCGCTGCGCGGCGCCCTGGTCCCTGAATCGTTGTTCATTCTTCTTCCCCCGGGAAAACAGCCGCACGCAGCGGGTCTCCTTGCCGCAACGCGTTGCCGTTGGTACTGCTTCAGTCTGTTTTTACTGCGGTCGCAAGTCACGGGTGGCGGCCCGCCTTATCTCCTCGAGTTCTGCAGAGCCTGCAGGACGCCAATCTGTTGCTGCATTGCCGGCGTCATCTGCTGTGTCTGCAGATGCAACTGCAACTGGTTCGCGACCTGCTGGTTGTTACCCGCGATCTGCAGCAACTGCGCAATCGAACTGACCTGTGCCGCGGTGCTCGGCACGATGGTCTGTGTCGCGATGCCAGCTGGCGTCTGCAGTGCGACGGTCACGCCGCCCGAGCCAAACGCGATGCCAGCCTTGATCGTGCCGGATGCATTCGATGCGCTCGAAACCGGTGAATTCGTGCCGCCTGGCAGATTCGCCACCTGTGCCACGTTGTTGTTGAAATCGATTGATGCTGCGTTAACGCCGACATTGCGATCGCCTGCCACCTGCGTGACCTGCGATACCCCGTTCACCGAGACGCCCTGTCCTCCGCTGGTCGTTGCGTTCGGATTGGCGCCACTGTTGGCGGCGTTGGTCGCGTTCTGCTCGATGACTTTCGTCATCGTGTTCACCTGCGCGTTGATCTGGTTAGTCAGGTTTTTCGTGACGGTGAGGGCGCCCTGGGCAATCGCTGCCGCCCCATTAGGCAACTGCCACTGGGAAAGGACACTCAGCACGAACCCGGAGATCATGGGTGCGCCGGCGAACTTGCCGGTTTGATGCTCGAGGACGTCGTCGTCTACCGCCTGCCACTTGAGTTGTTGAGGGGCAACGTCATGCGCCGAGAGAAAGTCGGGAACGGGCGAAGCGCCTGTTCCCTCGGCGGCAAAAGCCCCGCTTGCGAAGACGCACGTCGATGCGCACATCGCGAAGCCGAACTGGGTGAATGTAAGCTTCATGGTCGGGTCAGAACAGGTCTGCCTTGGACAAGCCAAATTCCACAAAAGGAGTCGCCGCCGTCCCGTTGTTCAGCGCATTGGTGCGCAGCTTCAGGGCCAGCGACTCGTTATCCTGCAACAGCGGTGAATCCTCCAGAAATGGTTTTCCGAGGACAGCGAACACAAGACCGTTCCAGGTCTGCGCGAAGTCCTCTTCGAGCACAATGCGATTGCCGAGTGCAGGATCCGCAATGAAAATGCGGCCGTCCTGCGCGTGCTTGACGATCACGAAATGCTCGTACCCTCCGATATTCATCAGAACCATCACGGGGATCTGCAGGTGATACAGCGCGTCGACGTTGACCCGATAACCTCTGCCGCGCAGCCCGATCGTCTCCACGAACTTCTTCATGTCGAGCATCGAAAAACCGTTCTTCACGACGACGTCGGGCGTTGAAAACACCATCATGCGGCGGATGAGTTCCGTCTCGGGGATGTCAATGCCGTAGCCGTACTTGAGGAGCGTGGCGAGCGCGGCTGCACCGCAGCTGTAATCGAACTGCTGGCTGACGATGTGGCCGTAACGAATGTCCTTCATCGAGCGAACCGTTTTATGAAGCGGGACGCCCGTCAGGGTAGACGTATCGATGACTGCCTGTGCGTGGCCTGTCGCACACATCGTGCAACTTGCCAGCAGAGCGGCGAGCCTGACGACGCGCCGCAACACGAGAGGTGGGACAAGCCCGGACATTCTGGTCTCCTGCTGATGCACGCCGGCCGCTTCCGTGGCGGCCGGCATGTTCCCCACTGTGATCCGGTCAGTGACCGCTGTTGAGGGCAGCGATTGCCAGACCGTTGTGCTGCAGGTTGCCCGCGCCGCCGGCGATGTTCACGCCGATGTTGCCGCTCGAGCCTGCCAGGGCGCCGGCGCCGAGCATTGCCGTACCCTGGAACTGACCGTACACCGACATCGAGGCGCTTTGGGAGTTGTCATCCGTGGCGACCATGGCTGTCGTCTTCGCAGCACCCGGCGACGTCGTCGTGACCGCGCCAGCAAGGCTGTTGTTTTGCGCATTGCCGATACCGGATGCGACGTTCACACCAACGTTGCCCGACACGTTCTGCAGCGAGTTGTCGCCGATCGAAGCGTTCAGGTTGAAGTTGTTGATATTGGCGCGGCCGGAAGACGACTGCTTGTTGAAGATCTGCGCATTGCCGAACACGTTGCCGACGTCGACCGAAGCGAGCGAGGTGTCGTTGCTCTGGGCGTTGTCGATGCCTTCTGCGATGTTGATACCCAGGTTGCCCGATACACCCGAGCCTGCGCCCGTGCCCGTCGTGGCGTTCAGCGTGCCGGCGACGCGCGTGTCATAGACCTGCGTGACATGGCCGGTCGTCTTCACGTCGGTGCTGGCCAGCGTGTCGTTCACGCTATAGCCCGAGGCGTGCGAGGCCGCCGACGAGCTGCTGTACGAAGAGGAGCTTGCGCTGCCCGTCGTATGCGTGGACGAGTCGTTGTGAGCGTAAGTCGACGTCGAGTTCTTCGACTTGTTGCCCGAGCCGCTGTCGGAAGCCGTTGCTGCCCAGCTTTGCGTTGCATCGGCGTACGAAGCGCGGTTTGCATCGGCGCTATTCGTCGAGTTCGACGTGTCATGCGAGTTCGAACCGTGCGACGCGGTCGTTCCGCTGCCGTCGCTGTGATTCTTGTTGTAGTTCGAGGCGGTGCTTTCCGAACCCGAAACCGTCACGCTGGCGTGGCCGTTGAAGATATTGCCGCCGCTCGAGGTCGATACGCCGACCGTTGCGGTGCCTGCTGCAGCTTGCCCCTGGCTGCCGTTCGAATAGCTGGAATGCGCGTTGTTCGCAGCGTAGGCGTCGGTGTGCGTCTTCGACTTGTCGCTCGCCGAGGCGCTGTTGCTGGCCCAGCCCGAATCGTTCGTGCTATGTGCCTGGCTGGCTTCCGCCGCGCTCGCCGTGTTGCCGTACGCATAGTTGCTGGCCGAGCTCTTCGTCGTCGTCGAGTTCGATGCGTTCGTCGTCGTTGTTGTGTGGGCGTGTGACGAGTCCTGGCTTGCCGTGAACGAGTTGTTGTCGTACGAGGTGTTCGTTCCCGTGCCAACGAGGCTGGTCGAGCGGTTGTTATAGGTCGTCGTGACGGCGCCCTTTACATAGCTCTGTGCCTGCGGATCGAGCGTAGCGTAGACGCTGGTGTTCTGCGTGTTGTTCACGACAGCGCCAGCGGTGCTGGAGACGTTCACACAGCCGAACAGCGTGACCCACCCTTCAATGCCGACCTGCTCGCCGACCAGGGTGGCGTTGAACAGATAGGGGTTTTGCGGAGATGCGAAGGCGGAACCCGTAGCTGCCGCAAACACCGCCGCTGCAATAATTGTGCGTTTCATTTTTCGCTCCGATACGAGTGTGGCTATTTAGAAAAGAGTGCCCGCCGGGGGACGGAGCACAAAACTGTTTGCCGTTGCATTACCGGCTCCGGCAGTCTGGTTGATCTGGACGATCCCGCTGACGTTCTTGAAGGCTTCATTGGAGATGTTGGCCTCTCGAACGCTCTGAACCCCGATGGATTGACCCGGACCACCGTTTTTCGGGGCCGTCGCGGATAGCACCCCATCCGAGACGGTCTCGACTCCAAGCGCCGCAGTGCCAAGCTGGACACTGTTTTGCTGGAGATTCCCTGCGCCCGCAGACTGGTTCAACATCACCGCTCCGGACGTACTGGAAAACGCATTGCCTTCGATCGTTGCCCGCGCGGCTTTGACCTTCGCGGCTACCGTCGAGCTCTGGGCGCCGGCGTTGTCGTTCGCCACTGCGCCGCCCGTCGTGATCGTCAGCTGGTTGGCCTGGACGTTGTCGAGGCCGGCTGTTTCATTCATCGCGATCGCGCCGTGCACGCTGGTCGCCGCGCCGTTCGCGATCGTTGCATCGGCGGTGACGCGCGGAATCGTTTGCGCATGGGCGCCCGTTACAGTGAGGGCGCCGAGCACCGCGCACGCGACGATCGGGCGGCGCACGCTGGCGTGAAGGCCAAGGCTATGGAGGCGGCTCATTTCAGACCTCCGAGCGCGCCACCAAGGGCGGTCGACAGGGGCGCCAGCGCGCCCGATACCGACGAGGAGATCGTGCCGCCGATGCCCGGCGCCGGCGCGCCGATGTTGCCGTTGTTAAGCGCGACGTTATTGCCCGTGGTGTTGCCGCTGAGGATGCGTGTGACCGCCTGCAGGCCGGCCGCGCCGACACCGCCGTCGGCGAGCCCGGTCGAGCCGTGCGCACTGGTCAGGTCCGCGTCCGACACGGCCGTCGCCATCATCGGATTGAAGCTGTTGGCCGGGAACGTCGTGGCGCGCACGAGCACCGGGTCCTGGCTCTTCGGGACGTTGTCGTAGGCGATGCGCGGGGTGATCTGACGTTCGACGATGATGTCGCCCGGATTGACAACCTGCTGGGCGCAGGCGAGCGTCGCAGAACCCGCGGCCAGCGCGCCGAGCAGCAGGGCTGCGAGGCGCGGTGCATGCTGGCTGTGGCCCCGCGTGGTCTCTCTTGAAACGGTCATGTCAGTGTCCCCGATATCGGAGCGAAGTGCCGGCGCAGTGGAGCGGCGGCGATCGCATCCGTTGTTCATCCGCTCTACTTGCGCGTGTAGCTCGCCACGTTGCTTTGCGCTGCGCGGGCCGCATCCACCGGAACCGGCAGCGGCGTGGGCGGTGCAATTTCATCCCACAGCGTCACCGAACCGCCACGCATCTGCGGCGTTGCCGCCACCATCACCATGCCGACCGCACCGCCGCGTTGCCGCGACAGCATCTGGTCGTCGAGCACCAGGTCGTTCGACGCGCCGACGTCTGCGCTCGCACCCGAATCGGCGGGCGTCTGTGCGGCGACAGACGATGTGTCCGTCGCGTTGTCGTCCAGACTGGCAGGCGTTACGGCGGCGACGGAAGGCGTACTGCTGTCTGATGCGGGAGCAACCACCTGGGCAATGACGTCGACGGGCAGCGTCATCGAAGCCAGCGAGACGCAGATTGCGGCGCCTAGCGTGGTCAACTTCATGTCGATGCGGAAAACGTGTCGCATGGTGTGTCTCCTTGGTGCAGGACATTTAGCGAAACGTGTGCCATCTCCCGCAATCCGTTGATGGGACTGGGTGGCTTCTAATTGGGGTGGCGGACGGATTAAGAAAACAGCGGAAAATGTTTCAGGTCTGAAACGAGCGGAAGAAAATACCGGGTATTTCAGAAACCGCCGGCAAAAAGTGAAACGGGGTGAAAACGTTTAATCGTGTGAGGGAAACGGTTTATTAACAGGCTGCAGACAACCCGAATCGCCTTCTTAGCCTTATCTGTGGCGGAAGGGCGATTTAATTTGCATAATTGTTTTCGGGGCGGCTTGCCTATAGTAAGCTCTCGAAAACTGCAGCACATTTTAAAAAAGTCCGGACCAGGGACGTCTCATTACACACACGCCGCTTTTCGGGGATCCGCTGTCCGCACGGAATGGAATGGCCGTTCGGTTTTTGCCCATGCGAAATCCTGACGTAAACTGGCGTGTCTGAAAAACTGTTCAGGTACGTGCCGTCATCCTTAACGTTCGTTGACGAGGATCTGAATAATGGAATCCGCACCGCGGCAATTGATTTACGTGACTCGCGATCCAAGCGCGGACCTGAATTCGCGCTTTCACGAGCGCGGCTGGCATGTGGAAGTGGTCAATTCGGCTCGCGACGTTCGTCGGGCCGTGCGCGCCGGAGCGGCAGCCGGTGGCCTGCTCGATCTGTCGAGCCGTTTTCAGCCGCACGAAATCGTCGGATTCGAATCGTGTCTCACGATGCCCAACGTCGGCTGGGTTGCCGCCACGACGCCTGGCCAGTTGCAGGATGCGGCGCTGCGCCGGCTCGTGCGCGACTACTGTTTCGATTACGTAACGGTCCCCTATGCGGGTGACCGGATTGTCGATTCCGTCGGTCATGCTTACGGAATGATCTCGCTTGGCGAACCCGCCTCCAACGATTCGACCACCTCCGGCACGGAAGGTGAAATGGTCGGTTCGTGCGACGCGATGCTCGCGCTCTTCCGCTCGATCCGCAAGGTTGCGATGACCGACGCGCCGGTGTTCATTTCCGGCGAATCCGGCACCGGCAAGGAGCTGACGGCCGTCGCGATCCATGAGCGCTCGGGCCGTCGCGCCGCGCCGTTCGTGCCGATCAACTGCGGCGCGATCCCGCCGCATCTGCTGCAATCCGAACTGTTTGGCTATGAGCGCGGCGCCTTTACCGGCGCGAACCAGCGCAAGATCGGGCGTGTGGAGGCGGCGAACGGCGGCACCCTGTTTCTCGATGAAATCGGCGACCTGCCGATGGAAAGCCAGGCGAGCCTGCTGCGTTTCCTGCAGGAAGGCAAGGTCGAGCGGCTGGGCGGCCACGGGTCGACGTCGGTCGATGTGCGGATCATTTCGGCCACGCACGTCGACATGCATACCGCGATGATCGAAGGGCGGTTTCGCGCCGACCTGTATCACCGTCTGTGTGTGCTGCAGATCGACGAGCCGCCGCTGCGCGCCCGCGGCAAGGACATCGAGCTGCTTGCGCGTCACATGCTCGAACGTTTCAGGAAAGATGCGAGCCGGCGCCTGCGCGGTTTTTCGCCGGATGCGATCGCGGCGCTGCATAACTATAGCTGGCCGGGCAACGTGCGCGAGCTGATCAACCGCGTGCGCCGCGCCATTGTGATGTCCGAGGGGCGCGCGATTACCGCGCGCGATCTCGAACTGGCGGATTACGTGGAAATCGTGCCGGTATCGCTCGCGCAGGCGCGCGAAGCGGCGGAGCGTCAGGCGATCGAACTGGCGCTGTTGCGCCATCGCGGCCGCCTCGGCGACGCGGCGCAGGAACTCGGCATCTCACGCGTGACGCTGTACCGGCTGCTGTGTTCGCACGGCATGCGGCATATCGATGGCGAACCGATCGCCTCGCATCCGGATCTGCCCGCCACCATCCCGCATCTTTGAGGCGCGTCAGCGCTTCGATCAACTTCATCGGGAAGCTCGCCGGCACAGGCCGCGAGCCGCCCGGTCGATCGCAAAACAGCGCCGCCGGACGGCGGGACCGGACGGAAGTCCGCTGCGCTTGCTAAAATCAGGGATTCTCTGCCAAAAACGGGTGCGTTCGCGCCCGGCCGAAGGAACCCGAATGAAACAATACCTCGACCTCGTCCGACAGATCCTCGATACCGGTACGTGGCAGGAAAACCGCACGGGCATCCGCACGATCAGCATGCCCGGCGCGATGATGCGCTTCGATCTGCAGCAGGGTTTCCCTGCTGTCACCACGAAGAAACTGGCGTTCAAGTCCGCCGTCGGCGAACTGGTGGGCTTTCTGCGCGCGTCGCGCAGCGCGGCGGAGTTCCGCGCGCTCGGTTGCAAGGTCTGGGATGCGAACGCCAACGATAATCCGCAATGGCTCGCCAATCCGTATCGCGAGGGCCCGGACGACCTCGGCGATGTGTACGGCGTGCAGTGGCGCAAATGGCCGGCCTACAAGGTGCTGGACGCTGGCGCCACCGCGCAGATCGCGGACGCGACGTCGCGCGGCTTCAGCATCATTACGTCGTTCAATGAAGAGGGCAGCGAGAAAGTGCTGCTGTACAAGGCAGTCGACCAGTTGCGCCAGTGTCTCGACACGATCATGCGCAACCCGTCGGACCGGCGGATCCTGTTTCACGCTTGGAACCCGGCGGTGCTCGACGAGATCGCGCTGCCCGCCTGTCACCTGCTGTACCAGTTTCTGCCGAACGCGGCGAAGCGCGAAATTTCGCTATGTCTCTACATCCGCAGCAATGACGTGGGGCTGGGCACGCCGTTCAATCTGACCGAGGGCGCCGCGCTGCTGCATCTCGTCGGGCGACTGACGGGCTACACGCCGCGCTGGTTCACGTATTTCATCGGCGACGCGCATATCTACGAAAACCAGCTCGACATGCTGCAACAGCAACTCGGGCGCGAGCCGTTCGAAAGCCCTTCGTTCGCAATCTCAGACCGCGTGCCGGCGTATGCCGAAACCGGTGTCTACGAACCGGAGTGGCTGGAGAAGATCGAGCCTTCGGACTTTTCGCTCGTCGGCTACCGTCATCACGAGCCGTTGACGGCGCCGATGGCCGTGTAGTTTTTGTTTCGCTTCCGGTTGCGCGAGTTTGCGCGTGACGAAAAAAACCCGCATCAATGATTGAACTGCACCCCAAAAGTTGGACACCCGTCCAACGATCTGGGGTGCAGTTCATGACTCGATGCGGGTTTTTTTCATCGTGGCGGCGTTCGCGAAAAACGTTTCAGCCGCGGTGATGTTCGTCATGTCCGCCGCCCGTGGCGTGCTGATCCGGGTGCTGTTGCGGATGTGGCTGCTGAACCTGCTGCGGCGGTTGCGGATGCGGTTGAGGCTGAGGCGCCGGCTGCGGGCGCGGCTGCTGTTGCGCCTGCTGCGGATGAAATTCCGCACGCGGCTGGGGTTGCGGACGCGGTTCCAGCCGGGGTTGCTGGGCCTGCTGCTGCGGCGGCTGCGGTCTCGGTTGCTGGGCCTGCGGCTGGGGTTGTGGCTGCGGATGGGACACCTCACGCGGGGGTTGCTGCGGTTGCGGGCGGACTTCCTGCGGCCGGGGTTGTTGTTGCGGTTGTTGCGCATGCATCTCCGGCGCGCGGGGCGGCTGCGCCGCCTGCGCAGGCGTGGGCTGCCGAAGTGGCACTTCTTGCGCCTGCTGCGCCTGCCGCGTCTGGGCCGGTTGTTGCGACTGCGGTTGCGCCGGCGTCTGCGGATGGAATTCCGGGCGCGGTTGCTGCGCGACGGCCGGATTCACCTGCGGTGTGCCGTGCTCAGCCTGCACCGGACGGCTCTGCACCGGAGCGCCCGGTTGCGGCGGACGTTGCCCCGGCTGGGCTTGCTGCGCCATCGGCGTGTGCGGCTGCGTCCACGCGGGCTGCTGGCGTGTCTGACCTGGCGCCGCCCCCTGTTCGGGACGCGGTTGCCCGCCGTTCGGGACATTGCCCCAGACCTGCGGCGGACGCGGCACGCCATTCGCTGGTTCAGGACGCCCATTGGCCATCTGGGCGGGCTGACCTGGACGTTGCTGCGCGGCGACCGGCGGCTGTGTCGCTTCACCTGGACGCTGAAGAGGCGCACCCGGACGCTGCGTGAGCTGACCTTCACGACCCGGCGCCGCGCCCGGACCATGCGCCTGCACCACGCGCACGTTCTGCGGCGACGGCGAACCACCCGTTCCGGCCGGCCCCGTCCAGTTGCCCAGATGCGCCGGCACCGAAGTGCGCACGACCGGATTTCCCGCGTTCGGCACCCGGCCGCCGCTCTGTGCAAAACGTTGCGCGAGGTTGTCGTGATAGGCCGCCGGCACGACCGGACTGCGGGTCGCGATCACCGGGCGGCCCGTCACATTCGAAGGCGGCCTGTTGCTGGCGTTACGGGTGCCTGGGTTGAAGCTCTCACGAACCGGCGCGATGCCCGGCGCGCCCGGATTGATCTGCGCGTTTCGCCATTGACGCGGATCGACTTTCTGCGCAAAACGTCCCACCGGCTGCCCGTGCACAAACGCCGTCGCCGGGACGGCCGTTACGCCGCCGGGCGCGCGATAGTTGACGTACGTGTTGTGGACGTTGATGTTCGTTACGTTCACCTGCCGGTTGTAGTTGTTCACGACGACGGTCCGGTTCACGCGGTCGTAATAGTGCGGGCTCCAGCCGCCGCCGCGCGGATGCCACGCCTCGCCCGGACCGAGCGGGAACCACGCGACGCCTGCGGCCGCCACCGCGCCGCCAATCGCCAGATTCACGCCCCAGTTGAAATGGCTGTCGCCGCCGCCCACGAACGCGACGAGCGCCGGCGCATACACGGGCGGTTCACTTTCGACCATGGGCCCCGGTGCCCATGCCCAACTGTTGTCGACGTAAGCCCAGCGGCCATAGTGATATGGCGCGAAGCCCCACGGCGCATCGTCGACCCATGTCCAGCCCCAAGGCGCCTGCCAGATCCAGTGGCCGTCGTGATACGGCGCCCAGCCTGCCGGTACCGCGTTCGGCACCCATACTTCGCCGTACTGCGGATTGCTGCGCCACGTGCCGTTCGCATCGAGGTCCTGATAACCGGGGATGTCGCGCGATACGTAGCGCGCCGATACCGAGCGGTCTTCTGCGGCGTCGCGGCTCAATGCCCACTGATCGAATGCGTCAGGCTGCGGTGCGCCGTTGCCGGCGGCCTGTTGCAGGTTCGTGCCGGTGAACGTCACCTGCTGGCCGGCCTGCACGGGCACCTGCGCGCCGTCGCCATAGACAGTCGCCGCGCCGCTGCGCACGGTGACGGTCGTGCTGCTGCCGTCCGACGCGACGTCGACGCGGTAGTCGCCCGCGGCGCCCACGCCGAGCGCGAGGTTCGGCGTGTCGATCTCATACGTCGAGCCTGCGGGCATCGAACGCACGCGCGTCGACAGCGTCCCTTGCGCGACCTTCAGTTGTGTATTGCTGTCGTCGAGATTGAGGACGTCGAGGCTCGTCGATTCGCCGAGGCGAACTGCCGTCGAGCCCATGTGCAGTTCCGAGCGTGCGCCTTTGTCGTTCCAGAGCTGGTCGCCGGTGGTGAGCGGCCGGTTGATCTGCGCGTACGACCAGTCGGTCGCGCCAGCGGACTGCGTGGTCACCGCGCCCGCGGTGTAGTTCAGGCGCGCGACGCGTCCCGGCGGATCGACGTTCTGGCCAGCCGTCTGCGGGGCCTGTGCGTCGGGCGGTGAGTCCGGCGGTCCGGCTTGCGCGAACGCGGTCTGGGCGGCCAGGGAAAATGGCGCTGCAACAAGAAGGGCGTAACCCGTAAGACGACGGAACCTAAGCAGGCGTGGCGTGCAGTTTTTCATATGTTCTCTCCATCGGATGCTGCCGTATGGCCGCATCCTGTGAAGTCACTCTACCTGCCGTCCCTGTATCAAGGCGCGCTCATTTGTAAGCCTGCCCGGGTTGCCTGTAACAAAAGTTGTCGGGAATGGCGCGCCGCGGAAAAACCCGGCCGTCGCCTCACTGAGCAAGGAACTGGTCGAAATGGCGCCGGCCGGCGGGCGTGATCCGCAGGATACGCGGACGGTCCGTGCGTTCGACCCAGCCATGCGTCTTCCATGCTTCGAGGAGCGCCGCGCCGAGCGCGCCGCCCAGATGCGCCCTGCGCTCGCTCCAGTCGAGACACGTGCACGCGAAGCGGCGCCGTCGCGCCTGCTGTCCGCCGACGTCGACGCCCCAGCCCGCGAAGCGGGCTTTACCGGCGGGCGTCGCGTCGAGCGTGTCGCCGTTCTGCGTGAGGAGGCCATCGCCGACCATCCGCTCGAAGATGCGCACCGCCAGCTCGCCGGCCATGTGGTCGTAGCAGGTGCGCGCGTAACGCATATCCACCGGCACCGTGCGTGCCGGGCGCAACACGGGACGTTGCGGCGCGGTGGCCTGCGCCACGTTCGCCAGTGCTTCGATCGTCGCGGCTATTTCCCGCGAAGCGATCCTGAAATAGCGATGCCGGCCGCGTACTTCGAGCGCGAGGAGGCCGCCGTCGGTGAGTCGCGCAAGGTGGGCGCTGGCGGCGGACGGAGAGAGACCTGCGATCAGCGTCAGCTCGCCGGCCGGCCGGGCGCTGCCGTCCATCAGCGCCCACAGCATCGCGGCGCGTCCCGGGTCGGCCAGCAGCGCGCCGAGCCGGCTCAAACCGGGAAAATGACTCTGGTCGCGCTCGTCGAGAAGCGGATTGGACATGGACGTTTCCCCAAGGGTAGCGGCCGGAACGGCTCGCGATGCCATGACTTTAGCGCGGCCCCGGCATTCCATGTTTCAGGGTGAGGCGAAACGTCGAATGCAGATGTGCTGCGGAATGCTCGACCCCTGCCAGGCTAAAATCAGAGTCTCCTTTCGCCGGACAGCAGGTCTGACATGAAACGCTGTTTTGCCATTGCCGCAGCCGTACTTGCGGTGCTGTGCGCCAGCGGCTGTGCCCAGGGCGGCGGGGGTTCCTCGCAGTCGGGTTCGAGCGGCATCACGATGTACGGCACCATCGACGAGGGCGTCACCTTTCATAAGTAACCGCCCGCGACATCCCACGGCTGGTGAAAACGACTGGCCTGGCGGGAATTGATGCATCATTGGCATTCCTGCCATCGGTGGGCATGTGACGATCAGGATCTTTCGTCACTTTTATCGCGTGAGGAACGCCCATGCCCGACGTCGCCGCTTCTTCGTCCACGCTCCCTGATCCACAACCTTCCGACGCCAGTGGCCGGCGCGGCGCATGCGTGCTGGCGCTGTGCCAGGCGTTCTATACGTCGTCGGTTTCCATCGATCTGACGTTGACGGGGCTTGTCGGCTACACGCTCGCCGACGACAAGGCGCTCGCCACGCTGCCGTTTTCGCTGATTACGGTCGCGGCGGCAGTCACCACGATTTTCGCGTCGTTCCTGATGGCCCGTATCGGGCGACGCGCGGGCTTCGCGATGGGCGCGGGCGTCGGAGCAGTGGGCGGTGCGATCTCCGTGTACGCGATTTTTCATCACAGCTTCTGGGCGTTTTGCGTCGGCACAGCGACGGTCGGCGTATTCCAGGCATTCGCGCAGTACTACCGCCTCGCCGCCGCCGACGCCGTCGGCATCGAAGCAAAAGGCCGCGCCATCTCGACAGTGCTGACGGGCGGTGTCGTGGCTGCGGTGGCTGGGCCGGCGCTCGCCGCATGGAGCCGCGACTGGCTTGCGCCCGTTGCGTTCGCGGGTTCGTACGCGCTCGTGACTGCGTTCGGGCTGCTTTCGATCGTACTGCTCGCGCTGTTCTACCGGGATCACGTCCCGACTCACGTGAGCGCCACCGCCGAAGCGGCGCCGGCGCGACCCCTCGGACGCATTGTCCGGCAGCCGGTTTTCCTCGCCGCGCTCGCGAACAACGCGCTCGGCTACGCCGTGATGATGTTCGTGATGACAGCGACGCCGATCGCGGCGGTCGCCTGCGGACACACGATCGGCGACGGCGCACAGATTATCCAGTGGCACCTTGTCGGCATGTTCGCGCCGTCGTTTTTTTCAGCGCGGCTGATCGGACGCTTCGGCGTGCTGCGCGTGATTGGCGCGGGCACCGTGCTGTCGGCGCTATGCGGCGTGATCGCGCTTCATTCGACCGACCTGCCGCACTTCTATGCGGCGCTCGCGTGCCTTGGGGTCGGCTGGAACTTTATGTTCGTGGGCGGCTCGACGCTGCTTGCGCAGTCGTACCGGCCGTCCGAACGCGCGAAGACCCAGGCGACGAGCGAATTCACAACGTTCGCGTGTTCCGCGCTCGGATCGCTGTTCGCGGGACAACTGCTCGCGCACTTCGGGTGGGCCGTGATCAATGTGGCGATCCTGCCGTTGCTCGGCGTCGCCGCGCTCGCGACGCTCGCCTTTGCGTGGTCGCGCTCCCGGGTTGTCGCGGCGGCGGCTTCGTAGTTCCTCTTTCCCGTTTCCTGTTTTCTGTTTCGACTTGATGCCACCCGTTCACATGAATGCCTCTGTCACACCCGCCTTACCCGTTCGCCACGTTGTGATCGCGGTGGCGCCCGATCTCGTGCTGCTCGACGCCTGCGGTCCGCTGGAAGCGTTCTGGCGAGCCGAGCTGACGCTCGCCGAGACGCGGCCTGACGCTGTGCGACAGGCGGCCGTTTCGAGCGCAACCGGAATGCAGGCGCGGGCGCCGGTTGCATATCGCGTGACGGTGGCTTCGATCGAAGGCGGTGTGCTGCAGACGTTTCCGGGTCTGCCGGTCGTCACGCAACGGCTGGATACGCTGGAGGACGAACCCATCGATACGCTGATCGTGCCCGGCGTGCCCATCGACGAACGGATCGCGTTGCAGCCCGAGCTCGTCGCGTGGATCGCGCGTCGTGCGCCCGCTGTACGACGCGTGTGCTCGGTGTGCACCGGCGCGTTTTATCTGGCCGCGGCGGGCCTTCTCGACGGACGCCGCGCGACGACGCACTGGCGCGATGCCGAACTGCTCGCGCGGCATTTTCCGAAGGTGAAGGTGGACGCGGACCCGATTTTCATCCGCGACGCGCGGGATTTGCGTGAGGCGGGCGATGCATCCACGCATCGTGCAGCGACCGACGCGCGCAACGGGTGCGATGGGCGCGGCGGGCAGGGCGCAGGCACCGCGGCCCACGACGGCGAAACGCCCGACTCGCGGCAGCCCCACGCCATCTGGACTTCAGCCGGGGTGACCGCGGGGATCGATCTCGCGCTGGCGCTGATCGAGGAAGATGTGGGTCACGCGATCGCGATGCAGGCTGCGCGGCGGCTGGTGGTGTTCATGAAGCGGCCCGGCGGTCAGTCGCAGTTCAGCGCGGCGCTGGCCGCTCAGGCATCGGCGGGCGGCCCGTTCGACGCCCTGCACAGCTGGATGGCCGTCAATCTGCGTGACGATCTTTCGGTCGAGCGGCTGGCAGGCGAGGCCCGCATGAGCCCGCGCACGTTCGCGCGACGCTACGTCGAGGAAGTGGGGCGCACACCCGCGAAAACCGTTTCGTCGATGCGTCTTGAAGCCGCGGCGCGCTCGCTGGCCGCTTCGCGCTCGCCGCTCAAGCGGATCGCGCTCGACTGCGGCTTTGGCAGCGAGCAGAACCTGAGGCGCGCGTTCATGCGCAGGTTCGGCGTACTGCCGCTCGAGTATCGCGAGCGGTTTGCATCGGCTGCATGACGGTCCGCGACCCGCGCGACGTCGCGAATGACGCAACTGCCATCCCGCGAAGCTGACGTTCGCGGATCACGTACCGCGCTGTTTCTGGCACTCGTATAATCGGCTCCTTTCGATAATCTCAATCCCCGAACGGAGTCCAGGATGAGTAGAGTCAAGACCCACAGCCCTGCGGCCCCGATGGACCGTTCCGAAACCACTTTCCGCTTTCTCGCCGAGCCAACCTCGGTGAACTTCGGCGGCAAGGTTCACGGCGGCGCGCTGATGAAGTGGATCGACGAAACCGCCTACGCCTGCGCGGCGGTCTGGTCGAGCCGCTACTGCGTGACGGTAAGCGTCGGCAACATCCGTTTCCGCCGTCCGATCCTGGTCGGCAACCTGGTCGAACTGCGCGCCCGCGTCGTCGCGACGGGCCGGACCAGCATGCACATTCACGTGTCGGTACAGGCCGGCGACCCGAAGGGCGGCGAACTGCTGCAAACGACCGATTGCCTCGTCGTGATGGTCGCCGTTAACGAGAACGGGCACCCGGTTGGCGTGCCCTCGTTCGAGCCGGAAACCGAAGAGCAGAAGCGCCTCGCGAAGTACGCAATGGACGTCAAGGAAGCGCTCGATGCCATCGTCGAACTGAAGCCTGAAGAAGTGGTGAAAGGCGAGGTTTGATCTGGCGGTGAGACGGGTCTTGCACGCGCGCCGGGATATGCGCGTGGCCTCGACTCGCCCCATGCCGCTGCCCGCTAAAAACGCTGCGCCGGGTCACGCCGGCGCGGCGTTTTTCGTATCGGGACCCGGGGCGAACCAGGTCCCAACCCGATATCAGGTCTTGCTCGTGCCGACCATATCGGCCGGCTTGACCCACTCGTCGAACTGCTGGTCTGTCACGTGACCGAGCGCGAGTGCCGCGGCCTTGAGCGTCGTGCCTTCCTTGTGCGCCTTTTTCGCGATCTGCGCGGCCTTGTCGTAGCCGATATGCGGATTGAGCGCGGTGACGAGCATCAGCGATTCGTTCAGGAGCGTCTCGATACGGTCGTGGTTCGGCTCGATGCCGACCGCGCAGTTGTCGTTGAAACTCAGTGCGCCGTCGGCGAGAAGCCGGATCGATTGCAGCACGTTGTGCGCGATCATCGGACGGAACACATTCAACTCGAAATTCCCGCTCGCGCCACCGAAGTTGACGGCGGCGTCGTTGCCGAACACCTGACAGCACAGCATCGTGAGTGCTTCGGACTGCGTCGGGTTGACCTTGCCCGGCATGATCGAGCTGCCCGGCTCGTTCTCGGGAATCGACAGTTCGCCAAGGCCGCAGCGCGGCCCACTCGCCAGCCAGCGGACGTCGTTCGCGATCTTCATCAGGCTTGCCGCGACCGTTTTCAGCGCGCCGTGTGCGAAGACGAGCGCGTCGGCCGCAGCCATCACTTCGAACTTGTTCGGCGCCGATACGAACGGGACGCCGGTCAGCTTGCCGATCGCGGCGGCGACCTTGTCGGCGAACTGCGGATGCGCGTTGAGTCCGGTGCCGACGGCCGTGCCGCCCTGCGCGAGTTCGTACAGATGCGGGAGTGCCGATTCGAGATGTTTCGCGCACTGATCGAGTTGCGCGACGTAGCCGGAAAACTCCTGGCCGAGCGTGAGCGGCGTCGCGTCCTGCAGGTGCGTGCGGCCAATCTTCACGATGCCGGCGAACGCTTTGGCCTTCGAATCGAGGGTGGTGCGCAGTGTCTTCAGCGCGGGCAGCAGATGTTTGACGATGCCGACAGCCGCCGCGATGTGCATGGCCGTCGGGAACACGTCGTTTGAGGACTGCCCGCGGTTCACGTCGTCGTTCGGATGCACCTTGCGTGCTTCGCCGCGCTCGCCGCCGAGCAGTTCGCTTGCCCGGTTCGCAATCACCTCATTGAGGTTCATGTTGCTTTGCGTACCGGAGCCGGTCTGCCATACGGCAAGCGGAAATTCGTCGGGGTGCTTGCCATCGATGATCTCATCGGCCGCGGCAATGATTGCGCGGGCTTTCTTTTCGTCGAGTACGCCGAGGCCCTGATTCACTTCCGCAGCCGCGCGCTTGATGATGGCGAGCGCCGTGATCAGTTCGGGCGACTGCTTTTCCGTCGAGATCTTGAAGTTCTGCAATGAGCGCTGCGTCTGGGCTCCCCAGAGTTTTGCATTCGGCACGGCAATTTCGCCGAACGTATCGCGCTCCATCCGTACATCTTCAGTCATGGTTCAACTCCACTTGAGGAAGTGTTGTGGCGCGCCGCGTGTCGCGGCCCCGCACGTCAAAGTTCGCTGTCGACTGGCAGCAGCATGAAAATTCCCGTCATCAGATTCCTGTAAAAGCCTGCATCCGGATCGAGATTCCAGGTGCGCAGCTGCCCGTTGACTTCTCCGGTCCAGACAAGGTCGCCCGGCGGTGCACTTGTTGCCTTCAGCCGTGCGCGCTGGTCGGGTGTGACAAGCGCCACGCGCCAGCTGACCGCCGGCGCCGTCGCATGATCGAAGATTCTTGCAAGCTGATCCGCGAGCGGAGGGCTGTGAATCACGAGCACCAGTTCCGTATTGAGGTTCGCGGAGCGCGGATCCAGATTCATCGAACCGATCACAAGCGTCTGCCGGTCTATCACGAACGTCTTGGCATGCAGGCTCGAGCGGGAGGTCGAGCCGACGAAGTCGACCCGCGCACCGCCTTCTCCCTGCTGCGGCATGTATTCGTAAAGCGCTACACCACGCGCGAGCAACGGCTCACGATATGGACTGTACCCGGCTTGCACGGCGACTGCATCGGTGGCTGCGAGCGAGTTCGTCAGCACGGCAACGCGCACGCCGCGGGCCGTAAGCGCGCCGAGCGCGTCGACTCCGGCGTCGTGCGGCACGAAATAGGGCGATGTGATCAGCACTTCTTTCTGCGCCGAATTGACGAGCTCGATGACCCGCTCCAGCGGCGGGCTTTTGTAGTCGGGCGAAGGATGTGTGATCTTGTCGGGCGTGTCCGCCTTGAACTCAGCTTCGGCCCACGTAAGCCCGAGTTCGTTCTTCTGGATCTGCGAGGCGAGCGGGGTCGCGTTGAGCGGCTTCGCGTTGTACGGGTCAGCGTTGGTGCGCCAGTGCTGTCGCAGTTCGTTGCGCATCGCGTCGAGATCGGCGGCATCGAATTTCTGCTTGTTGAGCGCGCGTAGCGGGTACGAGGCGCTGCTGTTCCAGTACTCATCGAAGCTTGCCGAAACGTCGTTCGTGATGGGGCCTGCGGCGAGCACGTCGATGTCGCGGAACTGCAGCGTTTCACTGGCGCTGAAGTACTCGTCGCCGAGATTGCGGCCGCCGACAATCGCGATCTGATTGTCCGCAATCATGGCCTTGTTGTGCATACGCCGCGTGAAATGGCCGAGCTGGGTCACTACGTTGCTCGTGCGTTCGTAAAAGCTTTGCTGCGCGGCGCCGAACGGGTTGAAGACGCGGATTTCGATGTTGTCGTGCGAATTGAGCGCCGCCATCACGCGATCGATGTCCTTGAAGTTCAGGTCATCCACCAGCATGCGCACCCGCACGCCCTTGTCGGCCGCGTAGAGCGCGGCGCCAAGCAGCAGCTTGCCGGTCGTGTCTTCATTCGCAATGTAGTACTGCATGTCGAGCGTCTTCGTCGCGGCGCGGGCGAGCGCGATGCGCATCTGCAGCGCGTCGGCACCGTTCGCGAGCACGCGGAAGCCGGATTCGCCTGGATGTGTGCGCTCCAGTGGCGCAAGCGCCGCGCCGAGCGCGGTCGGCTCCGACGCTGGCAAAGCATGCGTGATGTCGCGGTGAAGGTCGGTGGCGGGGGGGCGCGTCGCGCAACCACCGACGAACGCCAGGAATGCGCACGCGAACGCGAGGCGCAGCCAGACCACGCACGCAGCATGCATTTCCTGAACCCGAATGTTGTTCTTGTTGCTGTTGTATCCCGGCACTTTCGCTTCTCCCTTTGAACCGGCTGCCACCGCGCAGCAAGTGCTGTACCGCGCCCCACCGCCTCAGCTTGAAAGGCATTCTAAGGGGAATCGGGCAGGGGGCGGACTCGGCCATTCGGCAGATTGTTTGCGCCAGCGGGCGGCTTCAAAATGCGCAAGTGGTTGGGGGATGCGGCGGTGATGCTGTGACGGACGCGTCACGGGCGGAGAGAGTGGAAAAGGTAGGGGAAAGCAAGGCTTGCGGCAAAAACACGGCGAGCAGCTTGAGAAGCCGCCGCCGTGTGCGCGGTCATCGGATCGACGACCGCGAATCGCTGGTTACGACGCGCGCTGGCTGCGCCCGGGCGCGCGCGGGGCGGCGCCGTCGGGATGCGTCGAACCCTTCGCGGGGCGGCCTGCCCAGTAGCCCGCGAGCAGCGAACCCGACAGGTTGTGCCACACCGAGAACAGGGCACCCGGGAGAGCGGCAATCGGCGTGAAATACAGCTTGCCGAGCGTGGCCGCAAGGCCGGAGTTCTGCATGCCGACTTCGACCGCGAGCGTGCGGCACACAGCCTCGTCGAAGCCGAGCAGACGGCCGCCCCAGTAGCCGCCGAGCAGACCAATGCCGTTATGCAGCACGACGCCGAGCATCACCACGAGGCCGACTGACGCGATGCTCTTCTGCGTGCCCCCTACGACAGCCGCGATGATCAGCAGAATGGCGACCATCGAAACCAGCGGCAGCACCGGTTCGATCCTGCGCACGATCCGTCCGAACAGGTGGTTCACGATCAGGCCGATGACGATTGGCAGCGCGACGATCTGCAGGATGCTCATCAGCATGCCGTGCACATCCACGGCGATCGAGGCGTCGACATAGAGACGCGTGAGCAGCGGGGTCGCGAACACGCCGACGAGCGTCGACAGCGCGCTGATCGTGACGGACAGCGCGACGTCGCCGCGCGCCAGATAGATCATCACATTCGACGCCGTGCCGCTTGCCACGCTGCCGACGAGCACCATGCCCGCCGTGAGGTCGGGCGGCATGCGCAACGCTTTGGCGATGACCCACGCGGCGAGCGGCATGACGAGGTAGTGCAGCACGATGCCGGCAACGACGGGCGCCGGCCGCGTGAACACACGCTGAAAATCGGCCACAGAGAGCGTGACGCCCATGGCGAGCATGATGATCGTGAGCAGCGTGGTGACGTGCGGGGCGATGGGCGTGACGGACGTCGGCGAAAAATATGCCGCGAACGAGACGAGCACGGCCCACAGGGGGAAAAGACGGGTAACGCGGGCGAGCATGAAGAGATCCTGTTTGCCTGGAGTGACGGTAAATACAGCGCCGCAATGTAGCGGATACTTATTTTACCGGTCAGCTTTCAGTCAGACAGGGTTGCGCGCCATGTTTTCAGCGTTTACCGGGTAAGTCCTGGGCCGGTGGCTTTATCGGCGCCAGGCTGGCCGGCCGGGATAGCGGGTACGCGACGCAGGCTCAGGCGGTGAAAGCGCAGCGTCATCAGGAGCGCGACGCTGGCAAGCCCCGCGGCGAGACCCCACCACAGGCCGCGCGCACCAAGACCGAAGTGGAAGGCCAGCGTGTAGCCGGTTGGAAAGCCGATGCCCCAGTACCCGAACGCAGCGGCGATCATCGGCACGCGGGTGTCTTTCAGGCCGCGCAGGCAACCGGAGCCGACCGTCTGCATGCCGTCGACGATCTGGAAAATCGCCGCGACGCCAAGTAGGGACGCGGCAAGCGATACTGTCGAAGCATTCCCCGGATCATCGAGATGCAGGTACAGGCCAACGATGGCGTGGGGTGCCACGATGAGCACGACGCCCGACAGCATCATGAAGCCGACGCCGAGCGCGATCGCGACGAAACCGGCGTGCCGGGCGGCAAGCGGCTGTCCGGCGCCAGACCAGAAACCGACGCGCACGTTCGCTGCCTGGCCGATCGCAAGCGGCACCATGAACGCCACCGACGCCACGTTGAGCGCAATCTGGTGGGCGGCGAGCTGCGATTCGCCGAGCAGGCCGACCATCAGGCCGGTCGCAAGAAAAAGCGTCGACTCGACGCCGTAAGTGATCGCAACGGGCCAGCCGATGCCGAACAGTTCGCCCATGAGCGGCATTTCCGGGCGCGTCGCCGTGACGAAATGGCGATATCGCGGCCGTAGATGCAGCAGCGCCATCAGGACAAGCGCCGTCAGCCACACCGTGATGGTCGTCGCCGCACCCGAGCCGAGAAAGCCGAGCTTCGGCAGGCCGTACGCACCGTGAATCAGGCCGTAGTTGAGGAAGGCATTGACGCCCACGCCGCCAATCGACACCCAGAGCAGGCGCTTCGCGGCACCGATCGCGGGCAGGAATGAGCGCATCAGGCCAATGCCGATCAGGCTCGCGGGCGTGCCCCAGCGCAGCATCGCACAGTATTCGCCGACATTGTGCGCGAGCAGCCTGGGCTCGCCGAACGCGAGCAGGATCGGTCTCGCGAACGACAGCAGCGCGAACGCCGGAACCGCCAGCAGGATCGAGAGCATGAGCCCCGTCCAGTAGATGTGCGGCACCCGGTCTTCCGCCTGCGCGCCGCGCGCATGCGCGACGCTCACGCTGACGGACGTCAGCACGCCCTGCAGCAGCGTCACGACGACGAAGAACAGGTTCGCGCCCAGGCCGCCGGCGGCGAGCGCATCGGGGCCGAGCGAGCCGAGCAGCACGGTATCGGTCACGCCCATCGCCATCTGCGATAGCTGTGCGATGGCGAGTGGGGCGGCGAGGCGGGCGGTATCGGCGGCATGCCGCGACAGCGACGGTTGCGCCGCGGCCGCGCGGGAAAAACCGGGTTGGGTCATGAACGAGGAACGGCGCGCGGATCGGGTGTCCGCGCCGTTTTCTTCTAAAAGAGACAGCTTATTGGGAAGCGGTCCCGCTGTCGATTGGAAGGCACATTTTTGGTGCGATTTCTTTCGCTAGCCTTCATGCACGGCGATTCGCGTGTCGCCCAGCAACACCACCTGGCCCGCGCGGATCTTGCAGGTCTTGCGCGTTTCTACCTGGCCGTCGACCGTGACGGCGCCGGAAGCGACGATCACTTTCGCCGAGCCGCCGCTGTCGGCGAGCCCCGTGATCTTGAGCAGGTTATGCAGTTCGACGTAGTCGCCGGTCAGCGTGAAATCGAGGTTGGGCATGGCGCGCGCCGGTCGGAAGACGACAGAAGGAAAGGGCTCGAATCATAAGCCAGAAGTGTCACGGACGCACTCCGCGTGCCTGCTTCGCCCCCATGTGCAAGCAGATGTTATCGAGTTGTCAGGAAATGAAACGTTGAGTAACACGTGGCATTCCTGCAGAACTTCACTCGCAAGCGCCCAGTCTGTAGAAAAGCCTGCTGCATTTCGTGGCAAGGCTCACAGGCCGGGCGCGGCGCGCATCGAATGCGGCACGCCAGACTCGACGCCCGGCCAGACAACTTGAGAGAGGAAAGCCATGACCCAGATTCGCTCGCTTCTGATCGGTACCGCCCTGACGGCCCTTGCTTCGAGCGCTGCATTCGCGCAGACCGCCGCCCAGCCGGCCCCGGGCGCGGCAACCCAGGCCCAGATGCAGATGCCGGCCGCGCCTGGCGCAGACATGGCGCCGCCTGCACCCGCCGCGCAGGGTGTGACGCCTGTTGCACCGGAGCAGCAACGACTCGTCGCGCCGGGTTCGGCCGATCCGCTCGTCCAGAAGCGCAACGCCGACGCTCAGGCGAACGCCGAATATCGTGCGTCGAAGAAGGCCTCGAAGGCGCAGATGAAGCAGGAACAGAAGGATGCCAAGGCGCAGTACAAGCAGGACGTACGCAACGCGAAGATCAACAAGCAGGCTGACAAGGCCGCCGCGAACAACGAACTGAACGCGCAGATGCAAAGTGCACAGGGCCAGGGCGCGGCCCCCGGCGTCGATACGCATCAGTAACGCGCAGGTAATCGCATCTCTGCCCGCGCCGGTTTCCCGGGGCTGGGTTCAGCCGCTACGCCTGCTTCGTCCGCATGAAACAGACGAGGCAGGCGGCAGAACAGGAGTTATCGCATGAAAACAAGCACATTCGCCGCGGCGCTGGTCGCGGGTTGCCTGTCGGCCGGCATGTCGGTGGCCGCTTTCGCGCAGACCGCGCCGTCGCATGATCCGGTTTCGGAGCCTGTCACGCACGCCGACAACAAGGCGGCGAAGGAACAGTCGAAGGCCGACAAGAAGGCCGCCGTCGCTCAAGCCAAGGCCGACAAAAAGAAGACGGACGCGCAGTCCGATGCCGACAAGGCAGCCGCCGATGCCCGCGTGAAGGACGCAAAAAAGCAGGACTAGCCACGACGCCTCTCGCGTCCCGCGATCCGCTCCGGTTCAGTACGGGCAAGGGCGTATCGCGGAGAACGGCCCTGGGCGCGTCGTGCGCCCGGGCCGTATTCATTTGCGCGTGACCTGAAACTCAGCGGTCGCGCGACGGCCGCTGCGCCGTAACCGGAACGCGGAAAAAGGGTGCTTGTCGGCGCGGGTTGTACGGATATACAGTATGCGTCGCCCCTTCCACCCTACGTAGCTGACCACTGTGCTCCCTGTCGCCGATTCCCCGCCCTCCGATGCCCCCGCGTATCTCGAGAAACTCAACGAGGCGCAACGGGAGGCCGTCGAGTTCGGCGCGGACGATTCCGGGCAGCCGCCCGGTGCGCTGCTCGTGATTGCCGGCGCGGGCTCGGGCAAGACGAACACGCTGGCGCATCGTGTCGCGCATCTGGTGGTGAAGGGTGCCGATCCGCGCCGTATCCTGCTGCTCACGTTCTCGCGGCGCGCCGCACAGGAAATGACCCGGCGCGTCACGCGAATCGCGGGCGCCGCGCTCGGCGCGCGGGCAGCGCTCGTGCAGGGCCTCACGTGGTCGGGCACGTTTCACGGCGTCGGCGCCCGCCTGCTGCGCGAATACGCGGACCTCATCGGTCTGTCGCCCACCTTCACGATCAACGATCGCGAAGACTCAGCCGATCTGATGAACCTCATCCGCCACGAACTCGGATTGTCGGCGAAAGAAAAGCGCTTCCCGTCGAAGAACACCTGCTTTTCCATCTATTCGCGCGTCGTGAATACAGGCGCAACGCTTGCCGACGTACTCGACACCGCGTTTGCGTGGTGTCGCGAGTGGGAAGCCGACCTGCGCGCGCTCTTTGCCGCGTACGTCGCAGCCAAGCAGACGCAAAGCGTGCTCGATTACGACGACCTGCTGCTCTACTGGTCGCACATGGCGGCGGAGCCGTCGATCGCGGCCGACCTGTCGGCGCGCTTCGATCATGTGCTCGTCGACGAATACCAGGACACCAACCGCCTGCAGGCGTCGATCCTGCTCGGCATCAAGCCGGACGGGCGCGGCCTGACGGTTGTCGGTGACGACGCACAGTCCATCTATTCGTTTCGCGGCGCGACGGTGCGCAACATCCTCGATTTCCCGGCGCACTTCAATCCGCCGGCAAAGCAGGTGACGCTCGAGCGCAACTATCGCTCGACGCAGCCGATTCTTGCCGCGTCGAACGCGGTCATCGATCTCGCGGCCGAGCGCTTCACAAAGAACCTGTGGACCGATCGCGCGTCGGCGCAACGTCCGCGCCTTGTCACGGTCGCCGATGAAGTCGATCAGGCGCGTTACGTGGTCGAGAAAGTGCTGGAAGCACGCGAGTACGGCATGAAGCTGAAATCGCAGGCCATCCTGTTTCGAGCGTCGCATCACAGTGCGACGCTCGAGATCGAACTCACCCGCCGCAACATTCCGTTCGTCAAATTCGGCGGGCTCAAATTTCTGGATTCGGTCCATGTGAAAGACGTCCTCGCCGTGTTGCGCTGGGCGGAAAATCCGCGCGACCGCGTAGCGGGTTTTCGCGTCGTCCAGCTGATGCCGGGCATCGGGCCGGCAACGGCGGCGCGCGTGCTCGACCAGGTCGCCGGGCATGCGGGCGTGGCCACGACGGCTGACGCGGAGGCCGTCACGGCGGGACTGCATCCCGGCGTGCAGCACACCGCGGGCGCGCTCGCATCGTTCACGCCGCCGGCCCGCGCGGCGGAAGACTGGCAACCGTTCGTCGAGCTGATGTCGCGGGTGTGCGGGCGGCAGTCGGCGTGGCCCGCGGAGTTCGAACTGATCCGCCGCTGGTACGAACCGCATCTGGAGCGCAATCACGAGGACGCGTCGATCCGTCATGGCGACCTGCTGCAGATGGAAAGCATCGCGGGCACGTACGCGTCACGCGAGCGTTTTCTGACGGAACTGACGCTCGATCCTCCGGACGCCACCAGCGACGAATCCGGCGTCCCGCTGATCGACGAGGATTATCTGATTCTCTCGACGATCCATTCGGCGAAAGGGCAGGAGTGGCGCAACGTGTTCGTGCTGAATGGCGTCGACGGCTGCATCCCATCGGATCTCGCGACCGGCAACGAGGCCGAGCTCGACGAAGAGCGCCGCCTGCTCTATGTCGCGATGACACGCGCAAAGGAAGACCTGCATATCGTCGTGCCGCAGCGTTTTTACGTGCACAACCAGACGCAGCCAGGCGACCGTCATGTGTGGGCGCAGCGCACGCGCTTCATTCCGGCGCATCTGCTGCCGCTTTTCGACGCGCACGCGTGGCCGTACGTGCCGGTGCCCACCGCGCCGACGGCGGCCGGGCTGGCGGCAGCGGCCCACGCGAAGATCGAGATCGCGGCGAAGCTGAGAAGGATGTGGGATTGAGCGTGCGCTCACCACCGCGGGCGCGTGACAGACACGCACCTGCGGCGGCTTATGGGCGGCTGACCCCGCGCGTCGTCACGCTCAGCGCGACTGACGTTGCTGGGGGCGCGGCGGCGGCGTGAAGAAATTGCGCAGCCACGCGGCGAGCCGCGTGAACATGTCGTACGGCTCTTCGACGAAGATCTCCGGCTTCAGGAGGCGCAGGTATTCCATGATCTGCTGCGCTTCCTGCTTCTGGAACGAGCCATGCGAAATGCCGAGCCGAAGCAGCCCGCGCAGTTCGCCCAGCTTTTCGCGCGCCATGCTGCCGACGCTTGTTTCGCAGCCGATCTTCGCTTCGTACACGCGCTGGCGCAGCGATTCCGCAAGCCGCCATGCGGGCGTCTGCATCTGCTCCTCGAGCGCCTGGATGTCCTGTGCCGCCGACTTGATCTGCGCGGCGAGCGGGTCGATCAGTGATGGATCGCCCTGTGCCTCGTTGACGATCGCCGTCGACCAGTCGCGACACTGCTTGGCGAGCTCTTCGGGCGTCCATTCGGAGCGCGAAGCGAAGCCGAAGCCGAATTCGTTCGCCTGACGCATCAGGATCGCGACGACATCGGGGAATTCCTTGTCGAGCGCGCGCTTGGCCCATGCATACTGGCCGCCCTGCAACATGCGCTGCACCGCATGCTCCGTCAGCGGGACCATGTTGTCCAGCAGCTTGGCGCGCAGAAAATCCTCGAACGAAGGCGTCGCGAACTGCGGATCGAGCTTCAGCGATACGCGCAAAAACGCGTCGAAATCCTTGCGCAATGACGCAACGGTTTCGTCTTTCAGCGAAAGGGTGATGTGACCCATATCTTCCTGTCCCGATTGGTCGTCCCGCGTTGCGTCGTTCTGGCGTCGCCGGCGGCTGCCCGTGAGCAGCCCGCCCGACGCATTGCGTGGCTGGTCCCCGATTTGTGGCGGCGATCGCGCCGGCCCGACAAGGGGACCTCGACTGTTTATCGGCGGACGTCGCCGAAACTTGAGCGGGATTTATCGAGGACGGCAGCGAGACAAGGCGGAGCGGCCGTTCCCCGGGATGAAAGCATGGGCGCCGCTACTTCAGCACGACGCCTTGCCACAGGAAGAACACGGCCAGCCCGACGGCGATCGTCAGGAGGGGGCGGCGCGTGAGCGCGCTCACGAGGACGGCGGCCAGCGCGCCGACCAGTTGCGGATTGCGCCACGTCAGTTCCGCGCCGCTGCCATGCGGGGACACGGCCATCGGCACGATGATGGCGGTCAGCACAGTGACCGGCACGAACCCAAGCGCAGTACGCACAAGCGGCGAAAACACCAGCCGGTCGCCAACGATGAAAACCGTCGTGCGGATAAGCCACGTGATCAGCGCCATGCCGAGGATGATCAGGACATAGTTCATTGCGATGCCTCCGCGGTGCGTCGGCGTGCACGTTGCATTTCCGGCCGCGACAGCGCCACGCCGATCGCGACGCCCGCGATCACGGCGCCGAGCAGACCGAGCTTGTACGGCCAGCCCTGCCAGAAAAACGCGAGCGCACCCGCGGTCGCGGCTGCCGCGACGTAGCGAAACGCGATGAGCTGCGGCACGACGATCGCGATGAAGGTCGCGACCATCGCGAAATCGAGTCCGAGGGACTGGAGGCCAGGGAATGCCGCGCCGAACAGCAGACCCGCCAGGGTCCAGATCTGCCAGTTGACGTACATCGAGACACCCGAGCCGAGAAAATGCCAGGGGCCGACCTCGCCGGGCGCGTGACGCCGGTAGTGTGTCCATGCGACGGCGAACACTTCGTCGGTGAGCAGGCCGCCGAGCACGACGCGCCAGCGCAGCGGCAGATGCGCGACGTACGGCGCAAGCGTCGCGCTGTAGAGCACATGGCGCAGGTTCACGACGAACGTCGTCGCCCAGAGCACGATGAAACTCGCGTTGCCCGCCATGAGCCCGACCGCGATGAACTGCGCCGACCCGGCGAACACGGCAAGCGACATCAGCTGGCCGTGCCACACATGCAGCGGGCCCGACGTGACGAGCGTGCCAAAAATGACGCCGAACGGCGCGGCGCCGACCATCATCGGGATGGTGTCGCGTGCTCCCGCGACGAATTCACTGAAACGACTGGACTGGCTCAATCTGACTTCTCCTTTGAACACGGAGCGTAGTCGTCTCGGGCCGAACGGGCTTGTACGTTCTTGCTACGGGCAGTGCGGGCAGGCGGTTCAAGCGCGTGAGTCAGGCGGAAAGCCGCGCGAGGCGCCCCTTCACGCCGCTTGCCAACGCCCCGGCGGCACACCGAACATGCGCCGGAAATGGCGGGTGAAATGGCTCTGGTCGGTAAAGCCGCTGGCGGCGGCGACATCCGCCACCGAAGCACCCGCGCGCAGCGGCCCCAGCGCGCGCTGCAGCCGGATCTGGTTGCGCCACGCGTGCGGCGGCATGCCGGTGGCCTGCGCGAAGAGCCGCGCGGCGTGAAACGGCGACAGCCCGACGGCGTTCGCCAGATCCGACAGTTGCACCGGCTCCGCGAGGTCGGCACCCAGTTGCGCCTGCATGACGGCGACGCGCGGATCGTTTGCCGCGATCCTTTGCGTTTCGGGCCGCGTGCTGCCGTAGCGGGCAAGCAGCGTCGACAATGCGTCGATCATGGCGGTTTCGGCGGCGAGCAGGTCGCTGCCGGCTTCCATCAGTTGATGCGCGTGCCGCAGACGGTATGCGAGATCGCGATCGCGGATCACGCCCGGATCGAACCACGGCAGCGGTTGCGGCTTGCCGGCGAGGTCGTCGGCGATTTTCTGGAGGAAGTCGACGGGCGTATACATCACGCGGTAGCGCCAGCCCGCGTCGACCGCCCGGGAGCCCGTGTGCAACTCGCCCGGATTGATGACCGGCACGCTGCCCGCCTCCGCAATATGGGTCGAGCCGCGATAACGATAGGTCTCCGCGCCCGCCTCGATGACTGGAATCGCGTACGCGTCGTGCCAGTGCGGCGTGAACTCGTGGTCGTAATACTCGGCCGTGAGCATCTCCGCGCCGGGAATGAGCGGCGTGCGCCAGTAACGGGGACAATCGCGAAAGCGGGTGGAGGAACCGGTGGAAGTCATGAGTAAAGTCCAGCTGGACCCGTCAGTCTAGCGCGAGCGCGCACCTGATGGGTCGACTTGTTATTTCACCGGAATCGCCGTGCCCGCCGGCATCGGCACGGCCGTGACGCTGTTTTTCGCGCTGCCGGTCGCGACGCGGTCGCTGTACGTCAGATAAACAAGGGTGTTGCGCTTCGGATCGACGACCCGCACCACGTGCAGCGTCTTGAAGATCAACGACATACGCTCGGAAAACACGTCCGATTGTTGCCTGACTGGCCCGTTGAAGTGGATCGCGCCGACCTGCCGGCAGGCGATCGAGGCTTCCGTCGGGTCTTCGGCGATGCCAAGCGTGCCCTTGATGCCGCCCGTGCGCGCCCGCGACACGTAGCAGGTAATGCCGGCCACGTCCGGATCGTCATACGCCTCGACGACCACACGATCGGAACCCGTCAGATGGAAGTTTGTGTTGACGCTGCCGACTTCCTCGCTGTGCGCGAGCGGCGCGACGCTCGCGAGAAGCGCTGCCGGAACGGCCATGAACAACGATCGCAGCAAAGTATGTGTCATCGCAATTCCATCAGAAAACCGTCATCGTATACCGGCGGCCGCGCGCGCGGACGAGGTTTGACAGCGCTTTACGTCCCTTTTATATTTCATGGTCAGACCAACTTTACCAATGACGACAGGCACCGGAATTCCGGTGGCTCTCGCACGACAACACCCCCATAACCTGTCTGGTTTGCCCATGAAAGTCGCGCTGTTCATCCCCTGTTTCATCGACGCGTTCTATCCGGAAGTCGGCATTGCGACGCTCGAGCTGCTCGAGCGTTTCGGCATCGACGTCGACTATCCGCAGGACCAGACCTGCTGCGGCCAGCCGATGGGCAACAGCGGCGCGCAGGTCGACGCCGCCGGCGCCGAGCGCGTGTTTGCTCGCAACTTTGCGGGCTACGACTACATCGTCGGACCGTCGGCGAGCTGTATTCACCACGTGCGCGAACATTTCACCGCGATCGGGCAAACCGACGAAGTCACGAAAGTCCGGGCCAGCGCGTATGAACTCGTCGAGTTTCTGCACGATGTGGTCGGCGCGCGGGAGTTTCCGTGGGCGGAGTTTCCGCACCGCGTCGGGCTGCACAACAGTTGCAGCGCGTTGCGGCATCTGCGTGAAGGATCGGTTTCGGAGCTTGCCGGCGCGCCCGGCTCGAAGCCGCGCACATTGCTGGAGGGCGTGAGGGGCATCGAGTTCGTCAGCCCCGCGCGGCCCGACGAATGCTGCGGCTTTGGCGGCACGTTCTCGGTGACCGAAGAAGCCGTCTCGGTGCGCATGGGGCAGGACAAGGTCCGCGATCATCTGGGCGCGGGCGCGCAGTACATCGTGTCGGGCGACATGTCGTGCCTGATGCATCAACAAGGGTGCGCCGAGCGGATGAAGGCGGACGCCCGCTTCATCCATATCGCGCAGGTGCTGAACGGAGCACGCGAATGAAACGCATCGACCATGCGAAGGCGGCGGCCGGGTTCATCGCGAAATCGGATCACGTCGCGTTTCACGACAAACGACTGTGGGATCTGCGTCAGAAGCGCGATGTGCAGGCGCACGGCATCGCCGAATGGGAGACGATGCGCGAACTGGCGTCCGGCATCAAGGAACACGCGCTGTCGCATCTGTCGGAGTATCTCGAACAGTTCGCGGATGCGGCGGCGGCCAATGGCGTCGTCGTTCACTGGGCGGCGAACGCGGAGGAACACAACGAGATCGTCTACCGGATCATGTCGGAGCGCGGCATGACGGCGCTCGTCAAGAGCAAGTCGATGCTCACCGACGAATGCGCGATGCGCGACTATCTGGAGCCGCGCGGTATCACGGTGATGGAAACCGATCTCGGCGAGCGCATCCAGCAACTCGATCACCAGGACCCGAGCCACATGGTCGTGCCGGCGGTCCACAAGCTGCGCGGCGACGTCGCGGAACTGTTCGGCCGCACGATCGGCACCGATCCGAAGAACAGCGACATCCACTACCTCGCCGAAAGCCAGCGGATGAACACGCGCCCGTACTTCGTGCGCGAAAAGACGGCAGGCATGACCGGCTGCAACTTCGCGATCGCGGAGACGGGCACGGTCGTCGTCTGCACGAACGAAGGCAACGCGGATCTCTCGGCCAGCGTGCCGCCACTGCATATCGCCTCGATCGGCATCGAGAAGATCATTCCCCGGATTTCCGATCTGGGCATATTCGTGCGAATGCTCTCGCGCAGCGCGCTGGGCTCGCCCATCACGCAGTACACGTCGCACTTTCGCGCGCCGCGTCCGGGTACGGAGATGCACTTCATCCTCGTGGACCACGGCCGTATCGAACGGCTGGCGATGGAGGACTTCTGGTACTCGCTCAAGTGCATCCGCTGCGGCGCCTGCATGAATACGTGCCCGGTGTACCGGCGCAGCGGCGGGCTCTCGTATGGCGGCACGTATTCCGGGCCGATCGGCGCAATCATCAACCCGACGTTCGACCTCAAACGCTATAGCGCGCTGCCGTTTGCATCGACGTTAAACGGCAGCTGCACGAACGTGTGCCCGGTGAAGATCAATATCCACGAGCAGATCTACAAGTGGCGCGAAGTGATTGCGGTGCGCCACGAAGTGCCGTTCGTGAAGAAGGAAGTGCTGAAGATGGCGGGGCGGCTGCTTGCGAGCCCGACGCTCTACCGTGCGACGATCGCATCGCTGGGCGGCGCGCTGAGACGCCTTCCGAATTTCGTCCTGTATAACCCGCTCAATATCTGGGGCCGCCAACGTGAACTGCCGGACGCGCCAAACATGACTTTCCACGAGTGGTACAAGAAGAATCGCGGAGGCCGTGATGGCAACGCGTGACGATTTCCTCGCGAGGGTGCGCGCGGCGCAGCCGGCCGGCCGGCCGCGACCCGACGTACCGCTCTTCACGTCGCCCGGCGGCGACTTGCGCGAGCGTTTCACAGCGGCGCTCGCCCTGATGGGCGGAACCTGTGTAGAAGCGGCAACGGCTGCGGACGTACGCGCGCTGCTCGCCGGGCGTTTCGGCACGGACGCGGTGATCTGCAGCGCAACGCCCGAAGTGCAGGGCACGCGTGCGATGGACGCGGACACGCCGCCGGCTTCGCTGCAGGACGTCGACGTGGGCGTTGTGCGCGCCCGGTTTGGCGTCGCGGAAACGGGCTCGGTCTGGTTCAGCGAGAAAGAGTACGTGGTGAATGCGCTGGGTTATCTCGCGCAGCATCTCGTCGTGCTGCTCGACCCGGCACGGATCGTCGACGGCCTTCAGGACGTCTACCGTCAGCCGGATTTTCGCGACGCACGGTACGCGGTGCTCGTGACCGGCCCGTCGGCGACGGCGGATATCGAAGGCGTGCTGATCCGCGGCGCGCAGGGTGTGCGGTCGCTGACGGTGGTGTGGCTTGGCGGGGGTGCGTCGGATTGAATGTTCCGCCGCGCCCGGCAAGACCGGCGCGCGCGAAAAGTCCGAAGCGCAAACGGAGAGTGCCAAAACAAAAAGGCCCGCAAGAATGCGGGCCTTCGAATTTTGGCTCCCCGACCTGGGCTCGAACCAGGGACCTACGGATTAACAGTCCGGCGCTCTACCGACTGAGCTATCGGGGAACAGCAGTACAACCTGTTGCTGCGGTGCTACTTTACGTAAAAAAGCCCGTTATGGTTAACGGGCCTTTGCAATTCTTGGCTCCCCGACCTGGGCTCGAACCAGGGACCTACGGATTAACAGTCCGGCGCTCTACCGACTGAGCTATCGGGGAACAACAACAGCAGAGAAGCGAAATTGTATGGGGTGCTTCAGGGCCTGTCAATAGCTTTTGCTTATCCCGGTCGCGCGTCCGCTACGCGTCGCGTGCGGCGCACCGGGTCGCAGACCCGCGCCGCTCAACGCTCGAGCATCGCCAGCTTTTCTTTTATGTCCTTGAATTCGTCGGCTTCCGGCAGCGGCGCCCTGGTCTTCGTGATGCTCGGCCAGCCCTTCGCGAGGTCGGCGTTCAGCGAAATGAAGTCCTGCTGGTCGCCCGGCACGTCTTCCTCGGCGTAGATCGCGTTCACCGGGCATTCGGCGACGCAAACAGCACAGTCGATGCACTCATCGGGGTCGATCGCGAGGAAGTTGGGACCTTCGCGAAAGCAGTCCACCGGGCACACATCGACGCAGTCGGTATAGCGGCACTTGATGCAGCTTTCGGTCACAACGTGAGTCATTCAGGCAGCTCCTGCATGCGGTATCTGGGGAGGCGAAACGCCAAAAGCGCTATTGTAGCGTAACGTCAAGAGGCGCATAGGCTGGCGGACAATGGGGTTTATATCGTTTCGTGATTAGTTTATGAAGCGCGACGCCTGTCGCGCCCGCGAGCCCGGCCGCCCGCAGCCGCATGCTGGCCATCCGGCCGAGGCCCTTTGCCCCGTGTCGCGACGCGCATTCGGGTAACATGCGACAGGTCGGTCCGTCCGGGGCATACCGCGTTATGAAGCGCCGCCTCGCGGCCTTCTCCGATTACTGGCAGTCCGGCTTGCACAACATGATTATTAATTCGCTGCTCGATACTGATCTGTACAAGTTCACGATGATGCAGGTTGTTTTGCATCATTTCCCCGCTGCGAATGTGGAATACAGGTTCCGCTGCCGGACGCCAGACGTCGATCTCGTACCGTACATCGACGAAATCCGCGACGAGGTTCGCCAGCTCTGCCATCTGCGGTTTTCGGACGACGAGCTCGACTACCTGCGCCGCATGCGTTTCATCAAGGGCGACTTTATCGAGTTTCTCGCGCTTTTCCATCTGAGCGAAAAATACATTTCGATCAGGCCTTCGGAGAAGGGCAACGGCGAGATCGACATCGAGATAAAGGGGCCGTGGCTGCATACGATCCTCTTCGAGATTCCGATGCTTGCGATCGTCAACGAGGTGTACTTCCGCAACACGCAGCAGAAGCCGGATTACACGGTAGGCCGTGAGCGCCTGCGCGAGAAGATCCAGCTGCTGGGCGCGCGTCCGGAATTCTCGGATTGCAAGATCGCGGATTACGGCACGCGGCGCCGCTTCTCGAAGCAGTGGCACGAAGAGGTCATCCTCACGCTGAAGGATGGTCTCGGCGATCAGTTCGCGGGCACGAGCAACGTGTTCTACGCGTTCAAGCACGGCTTGACGCCACTCGGCACAATGGCGCATGAATATCTGCAGGCTTGCCAGGCGCTCGGGCCGCGGCTGCGCGATTCGCAGATCTTCGGCTTCGAGATGTGGGCGAAGGAATATCGCGGCGATCTGGGCATCGCGCTCTCCGACGTGTACGGCATGCAGGCATTCCTGCGCGACTTCGATATGTACTTCTGCAAGCTGTTCGATGGAGCGCGCCATGATTCAGGCGATCCGTTCGACTGGGGCGAGCGCCTGCTGAAGCACTACGAAGCCAACCGCTGCGACCCGCGCACGAAGGTTCTTGTGTTCTCCGATGCGCTCGATATCCCGAAGGTGCTTCAGTTGTACGAACGCTTTCGCGGGCGCTGCAAGCTTGCGTTTGGTGTCGGCACGAACCTCACGAACGATCTCGGCTATAACCCGCTGCAGATCGTGATCAAGATGGTCCGCTGCAATGGTCAGCCCGTCGCGAAACTCTCCGATTCGCCGGGCAAGAACATGTGCGACGACAAGGCCTATCTCGCCTATCTGCGGCAGGTGTTCGGCATCGAGTCGCCCGAGGAAGAAGCCGCGAAGTAACGCAGCGTCGACGTGCGCGACCATGGCCATCCGGCCAGGTGTTCGCGCAAGGGGCGGCCGGTATAATTCTCCCGATACCGCAAGGTCATGGTCATCGTTACGAGGATTGCACATGGACACATCGGTTGCCCGTCGCAACATTCTGGCTCGCATACGCGCCGCGCAGGGTCGTCCAGCCGAACCCGCCGCATCCGAGCGCGAAGCGGTGACAGACTATCTCGAACGCCATCCTGAAGGTCCGCGGCCGCCCATGCCGGGTGACCTTGTCACACGCTTTGTCGAAGAAGCCCGCAGGATGTCGAGCACGGTCGAAGAAGTCGCGACCTTGAGCGACGTGCCCGCGGCGGCACATCGCTATTTGCTGGAACACAATCTTCCGGTGCGGGCCATCGCGTGGGAAACGCTACGTGAGTTCGCGTGGGCGGAAGCCGGCATCGCGGTCGAATTCCGCAAGCCCGTAGACCTTGATCCTGTCGGAATCACAGGCTGCTTCTGCGCGACTGCCGAGACTGGCACGCTGGTGCTGCTGTCGGGTCCGCAGACGTACGCATCCGCTGCGTTGCTGCCGGAAACACATATCGCTGTCGTGCCCGTATCGCGCATCGTCGCGGGTCACGAGGATGCGTTCGGCCTGATCCGCACTGAACGCGGCGAGCTGCCGCGCGCGGTCAATTTTGTCTCCGGACCTTCGCGTACCGGCGATATCGAACAGACCATCGTGCTTGGCGCGCACGGTCCCTATCGGGTTCATGTGATCGTCGTTCGTGGCGCGTGAGGTGCCACGCGACCGGTCGCTCATCTCAATTCCGGAATCCCTGATGAAACGACATACCGCGTCTCGCGCGGGCATGGCACTTGTTGCCTTGCTGGTGGCAACGTGCCCACAACTTGCCGCCGCTGCCACACTCGACGGTGCAACGCTTTCCGCGTTATGGGGCGTGCCTTTTGCGGGCATGCTCCTTTCGATCGCGATGTTTCCGCTCGTCGCGCCCGCGTTCTGGCATCACCACTTCGGCAAGATCTCGGCGGCGTGGGCAGCCGTATTTCTGGTGCCGTTCGCCGTCGTTTTCGGCGCGGATGTCGCGTTCGGTACATTCGGGCATGCGCTGTTCGAGGAATACGTTCCGTTTATCGTGCTGCTGACCTCCCTCTATACGGTGGCGGGCGGCATCTGTGTGCGCGGCAATCTGCACGGATCGCCGCGCCTTAACACCGGCATTCTCGCGCTCGGCACCGTACTCGCCAGCATCATGGGCACCACGGGCGCTGCGATGCTGCTGATTCGCCCGCTTTTGCGCGCGAACGACAACCGGAAGCACGTGGTTCACGTCGTCGTGTTCTTCATCTTTCTGGTCGCGAATGCGGGCGGCTCGCTGTCGCCGCTCGGCGATCCGCCGCTCTTCCTCGGCTTTCTCAACGGCGTGAGCTTCTTCTGGACGACGACGCATCTCGCGCTGCCCATGTTGTTTGTCTGCATCGTGCTGCTCGCTATCTTTTTCGCGCTCGATTCGTACTACTTTCACCGTCGCGAAGAATCGCGCTCTGCGTTTCTGGATCCGACGCCCGATTTCGCGCCGTTCGGACTCGACGGCAAGATCAACTTCGTGCTCCTCGGTGTGGTGATCGCGCTCGTGCTGATGAGCGGCCTGTGGAAACCGGGCATCGAATTTGACCTCTTCGGTACGCACGTCGCGCTGCAAAACGCTGTTCGTGACGCGGCGCTGATTGTCGTGACGCTCGTATCGCTCGCCGTCACGCCGCGCGCCGCGCGCGAGGGTAACGACTTCAACTGGGCGCCCATCGAGGAAGTGGCGAAGCTCTTTGCCGGCATCTTCGTGACAATCGCACCCGTTATCGTGATCCTGCGTGCAGGCCAGGACGGCGCGTTCGCGGGTATCGTGCATCTCGTCAATGACGCTTCTGGCCAGCCGCACGATGCGATGTATTTCTGGGCGACCGGCATCCTGTCGTCGTTCCTCGATAACGCGCCAACCTACCTCGTGTTTTTCAACCTGGCCGGTGGCAACGCGCAGACGCTGATGACCACGGGCGCCACGACGCTCGCGGCCATTTCCGCGGGCGCGGTATTCATGGGCGCGAACAGCTATATCGGCAACGCACCGAATTTCATGGTCAAGGCGATCGCGGAATCGCGCGGCGTGCGCATGCCGGGTTTTTTCGCGTACGTCGGCTGGGCGCTGGTCGTGTTGATGCCAGTATTCCTCGTGAGCACGTGGCTGTTTTTCTGACCGTATAGAGACGTAACGAGGCCAATGCCGCGCGCAGACTGCGCGGGCGGCAAATCCGGAGAATGGCAATGCAAAAAATCCTGGTAGCACGTCCGATCTTTCCGGATGTGATCGATCGGCTCAAGCAGTATTTCGATGTGGACTGGAACAACGGCGACGTGCTCAGCGCTGAGGAACTCGCACGCCGCCTCGCCGACAAGGATGGCGCGCTGACAGCCGGCGACCCGGTGGGAGCTTCCACGCTGGCCGCCGCGCCGCGACTGCGGGTGGTGGCGAACATGGCCGTCGGCTATAACAACTTCGATATGGCCGCGTTCAATCGCGCGAACGTCCTCGGCACGAATACACCCGACGTGCTGAACGAGTCGACAGCCGATTTCGGCTGGGCGTTGATGATGGCCGCCGCGCGTCGCGTCACGGAATCCGAGCACTGGCTGCGCGCGGGCCACTGGCAGAAGTGGAACTACGACAGTTTTCTCGGCGGCGACGTGTATGGATCGACGCTCGGGGTGATCGGCATGGGGCGCATCGGGCAGGCGCTGGCACGTCGCGCGCGAGGCTTCAACATGAAGGTGATCTATCACAACCGCACGCGCGTCGCGGAGCAGATCGAGACCGAACTCAACGCACAGTACGTGTCGAAAGAAGACCTGTTGGGCCGTGCCGATCACGTCGTGCTCGTGCTGCCCTATACGAAGGACAGTCATCACACGATCGGCGCGGCCGAACTTGCGCTGATGAAGCCGACGGCGACGCTCACGAATATCGCGCGCGGCGGCATTGTCGACGACGCTGCGCTCGTCGAGGCATTGCGCGCGAAGCGCATCGCCGCGGCAGGCCTCGATGTATACGAAGGTGAGCCGAATCTGAATCCCGACTTGCTCACCGTGCCGAACGTGGTGCTGACGCCGCACATCGCGAGCGCGACGGAAGCCACGCGTCGTGCGATGGCGAATCTCGCGGCGGACAACCTGATCGCGGCACTCGGCGCGGGTCCGCGTGCCGGCCAGCCACCCAATCCGATCAATCCTGAAGTGCTGGGGAAAGCGCGTACATGACCACTCTTTTGCTCGCGGCCGTTGTCATTCTGGCGGTCGCGCTTGTCGTTGCCTTACTCGTGCTGATGCGTGGCCACAGCGGTACCGATACGCACGAATCGTTCACCGAACTCGGCAACCGGATCACCGACACCGCCGGCGCGCAGGCGCGCGCCTACGAACGGCTCGAACGGGAACTGCGCAGCGAGATCACGGAAACGGCACGCACGTCGCGGCTGGAACTGGCGGGCGGCTTCGCGCAGTTTCAGACAACGCTCGCGTCGCAGCTCACGAGTATCGCCACGGTCCAGAACAACCAGATCGACGGTTTCGCGCAGCAGCTCGTGAAGCTCACCGAGTCGAACGCGCAACAGCTCGAAGCGGTGCGTCAGAGTTTGCAGCAGCAGTCGTTGCAGGCGCGGGAAGAGCAGGGCGTGACGCTCAAGCGTTTCGGCGAAACGCTTACGATGCAACTGGCACAGCTGACCGAAGCGAACGACCGGCGCTTCGCCGAAGTGCGTGCGACGATCGAGCAGCGCCTGAAGGACATCGAGGCTAACAACTCGGCGAAGCTCGAGGAAATGCGCCGCACGGTCGACGAGAAACTGCACGCGACACTCGAGCAGCGCCTCGGCGAATCGTTCAAGCAGGTCTCCGACCGGCTCGAGCAGGTGCATCGCGGGCTGGGCGAAATGCAGACGCTGGCGGCGGGCGTCGGCGATCTCAAGAAGGTGCTGACGAACGTCAAGACGCGCGGCACGTGGGGCGAAGTGCAGCTGGAGGCACTCCTCGAACAGTTGCTGACGTCGGACCAGTACGCGAAGAACGTCGCGACGATTCCAAAGAGCGGCGATCGCGTGGAGTTCGCGATCAAGCTGCCGGGGCGCCACGATTCCGCCGACGGCGTCGCGATTCCGGTGTGGCTGCCGATCGATGCCAAGTTTCCGCGCGAGGACTACGAACGTCTGATCGAAGCGCAGGAGCGCGCCGATCCGGTGGCGGTCGAAGACGCGTCGCGCGCACTGGAAGCGCGTATCCGCGCGGAAGCACGGACGATCGCGGAGAAATACGTCTCGCCGCCGCACACGACTGATTTCGCGTTGCTGTTCCTGCCGACCGAAGGGCTCTATGCCGAGATTCTGCGCCGGCCAGGCCTGACCGATATGTTGCAGCGCGACTACCGCGTGACGATTGCCGGCCCGACCACGCTGACTGCGCTACTCAACAGTCTGCAGATGGGCTTCCGGACGCTGGCGATCGAAAAGCGCTCGAGCGAAGTCTGGCAGGTGCTGGGCGCGGTGAAAACGGAATTCGGCAAATTCGGCGATGTGCTGTCGAGAACAAAGGCGCAGCTCGAAACGGTCACGCGTTCGATCGAACAGGCTGAAACACGTACACGCGTGATGAACCGCAAGTTGCGCGATGTCGAGGCGTTGCCGGGCGAAGCGGCAAGCGGATTGCTTGGGGACACGCTCTCAGGCGCGGATGCAGACGAACCGTGATGTGGCATTTACACGCTGCGTCCGTTTGAAAACGCGCAGCGTGTGCAACCTGATTGACGTGGGCCGATACAGCCGGCCAGCTCAATCCGTCTTGATGCGACCCGGTGCGGCGAGTTTTTCGAGCGCGTCGCCCGTGATACGCACAATGCGCCAGTCGGGCATCACGCTCGCGCCCATCTTCTCGTAGAAATCGATGGCCGGCTGGTTCCAGTCCAGCACCGACCACTCGAAGCGCCCGCACTGACGCTCGACGGCCAGCGCGGCGAGGCGTTGCAGCATCGCCGTGCCGAGACCCGTGCCACGCTGCGACGGCTGAACGTAGAGATCTTCGAGATACAGCCCGCGGCGGCCGAGGAACGTCGAAAAGTTGTGGAAGAAGAGCGCGAAGCCCACGACGCGTCCGTCCGCTTCGGCCACGAGCGCTTCCGACGAAGGCTTCTCGCCGAACAGCGCATCGTGCAGGCCTTCTTCGGTTGCGACGAACAGATGCGTGAGCTTTTCAAACTCGGCCAGCTCGAAGATCAACGCAAAAATCGCGCTGATGTCGCTGGGCGTCGCTGAGCGGATGGTGGCAGCCATCACGCTTCTTCCGGTGCGTCGGAAAGGTGGATTTCGATGCCGCCGAAGCGCGACGCAACCCAGTTATACGCGTGGCACGCGATCCACAGCAGGATGAAACCGAGGATCGCGTTCAGCAGCAGGGCACTGAACACAGTGCTCAGTTCGACGGAGCCGTAGCGGAAGAAAGCGACCAGCACGCCCAGCAGCACGATCGGCACGCTGAACGTCAGATAAACCAGAATCAGCGCCTTGGCGGTCTGACCCGGCGCGATGAAGGAGATCTGCTTTTTCATTTGAATCAAACCTGCTAGTCGTGATGGTTTCGTTGATATGGAGTGTTCAGACGAGTCCGTCGAACAGCATGATGTCGACAGTGTCGCCTTCATCGATGTCAGCCTGCTCGTGCACGAGCACGAGGAAACAGTTCGCTTCGCTCATCGAACTGAGCACGCCGGAGCCTTGTGACCCGGTTGGTGTGACGCGCCACTGCCCGTGCGCGTCGCGCGTCGCGACACCGCGCTGGAACTCCGTGCGGCCAGCGCGTTTGCGGATCGCCTGCGTGCTGGTCGCCGAAATGACCGGTTGCGGTGGAACCGTTGCGCCGGACATGACGATGAGCGCTTCGCGCACGATCTGGTAGAAGGTCACCATGACCGCAACCGGATTGCCCGGCAGGCCGAAGAAGAGCGCAGGATGACCGGCGCCGGGCCGGCCGCCGGACCACACGCGGCCGAATGCCAGCGGCCGGCCGGGGCGCATCGCAAGACTCCAGAACGCGACGTCGCCGAACGTCCGCACGAGTTGCTTCGTGAAATCCGCTTCGCCGACCGACACACCGCCGGACGTCAGCACGACGTCCGCGCTTTCGGCGGCATTGCGTAACGCGGCTTCGAGCGCGGCGGGTTCATCGCGCACGACGCCAAGATCCAGCGCGGCGATGTTCATCCGGCGCAGCATCGCAAACAGCGTGTGACGGTTGCTGTCGTACACGCAACCCGGCTCGAGCGGTTCGCCGAGTGAACGCAGTTCGTCCCCGGTGGAAAAAAAAGCGACGCGCAGGCGTCTGCGTACCGCCACTTCGCCGATACCCAGAGACGCAAGCAGACCGAGATCGGACGCACGCACGATGCGACCCGCGCGCAGCGCGGGCTGGCCCTGAGCCAGGTCCTCGCCGGCGAGACGTCGGTTGGCGCCTCGCGTCAATGCGCCTGCGGCGAAATGAACCGTGTCGGCTTCGCGGGTGACGGCTTCCTGCGGCACGATCGTGTCGCAACCCGGCGGGATCAGCGCGCCGGTCATGACCCGCACGCATTCGCCGGCCTTGATCGCCCGCTCGAACGCATGACCTGCGAGCGCCTTGCCCGCCACCCGCAGCGACACCGTGCCGGCCTGTGCTTCGAGCGATGCGCCGTCGAACGCATAGCCGTCCATCGCCGAATTGTCGTGCGCCGGCACGTTGATCGGCGAAACGATGTCATCGGCCAGCACGCGGTCGAGTGCGTCGTGCAGCGGCACACGTTCGACTGCCGTCACCGGGCTCGCCCATTCGCGCACGATCGCCTGAGCCGAGGACACCGGCAGCGCGTGAGGGTCGTACTGGACGATACAACGGGAAAAGTCGTTAAGCGTGGTCATGGGTGGAGATGCGTCGCGGCCCGGATGCGTATCCGGCGACCGTCTCGTGACGCATGCGACCGGAGGCGGCTGTGGCCGCTGCACAAGGTCTTATGCCCGTTCGAGATCGGCGAGTTCCTGCAAGGAGTTGGCATTGTAAAACGCGCGCCCGTCGGTAAAGTCGACTTCAACGCTCTTGTGGCGCGCGTACCACGTGCGGACCTTGCGTTCGCCGGCCGCGAGGTATGCCGCGAGATCGTCGGCCAGCGATGTGCGCAACAGCGCGATAACCGGATGCAGCACGGCTTCCCCGTTGGCGTCGCGTGTCGTGACGGTCGCGATGTCGGCCGCATTCGCTTCGAGCGCGTCGATCAAATGCTGCGCGAGGTCTGCGGGCAGATTCGGCGTGTCGCACGGTGCGCTCAGCACAAAGCCGGTTTGCGCCGCGCGCAGTCCAGACAGCAGCCCGGCCAGCGGGCCCGCAAAGCCGGGCAGGGAATCGCCGATGACCGTTGCGCCGAACGCGGCGCCGAGTTCGGTGTACCGCTCGACGTGACGGTTGGCGCTGATCAGGACGGGCCCGGTCTGCGGCGCGAGGCGCCTCACCACATGCAGCGCCAGCGGTTCGCCGCGCAGCAGCTGCAGCCCTTTGTCGAGGCCACCCATGCGCGTGCCGCGTCCGCCTGCGAGCACGAGTCCGGTGATCTGTCCGATGGGGATCGACATGAACGCGACGGCCTCAGCCGCCGATGTACGACATTTCGACGCGCCGTTCTTCAGCGGCGTTGGGCGTCGCGCCCGCGCTGCCGCGCAACTGCGAGTAGCGATCGGCGCGCGTGTGCCAGATGCGGGCGACGGCGGTGGCGATCTCGGCATCGCTTGCGCCGTTGCGCACGAGCGCGCGCAGATCGTGCCCGGACGAAGCGAAGAGGCACAGATACAGCTTGCCTTCGGTCGAAAGCCGGGCGCGCGTGCAACTGCCGCAGAACGCCCGGGTGACGCTGGAGATCACGCCGACTTCGCCGCTGCCGTCGGCGTAACCCCAGCGCTGGGCGGTTTCGGCGGCACTGTGGGCTTCGAGCGGTATGAGCGGGAAATGCGCGGCGATACGCGCGATGACGTCCGCTGAAGGCAGCACTTCGGTCATGTTCCAGCCGTTCGACGTGCCGACATCCATGTATTCGATGAATCGCAGCACCGCGCCCGTGCCCTTGAAGTGCCGTGCCATCGGGACGATTTCGGTGTCGTTCGTGCCGTTTTTCACGACCATGTTCACCTTGACCGGCGCGAGTCCGACGTCGTGGGCGGCTTCGATGCCTTTCAGGACGTCGTCGACCGCGAAATCCGCGTCGTTCATCCGGCGAAACAGCGCGTCGTCGAGCGCATCGAGGCTGACCGTCACACGCGTCAGGCCGGCATCCTTCAGGCTGCGCGCCTTGCGCGCGAGGAGCGATCCGTTCGTGGTGAGTGTGAGGTCGAGCGGCCGGCCGTCCGCGGTTTTCAGCACGGCGAGGCGTTCGATCAGGAATTCGAGGTTCTTGCGCAGCAGCGGTTCGCCGCCGGTCAGGCGGATTTTCTCGACGCCATGTTCGACAAATACGCGCGCGAGGCGCTCGATTTCCTCGAACGTGAGCAGGGCGCCGTGGGGCAGGAACGGGTAGTCCTTGTCGAACACCGCGCGCGGCATGCAATAGACGCAGCGGAAGTTGCAGCGATCGGTCACCGAGATGCGCAGATCGCGCAACGGACGGGCGAGCGTGTCCGTCAGCTCGCCGCGCGGCGCGTGCGCGGGACCGGAGTAATCCGGCATCGCGCTGATATCGGCAACAGGGATGATGCGTCGGGACATGATCGCGTTTGTGTCGTCTGGATGTCCATTCTAGCGGAAAGACAGGTGCCCGCCGCCGCCGATCCGCCCGACTTCGGGACATACCTGGTATGGTCGCGGCGCCACTCGCTGGCGCCGTGGAACGGCGAGGGGTCTCCAGAAACAAAAAGCCCGCCGGTGAGGGCGGGCTTTTTGCTGCTTTTTGCCGCAACAGCCAGAATCGCTTACTGCGAATGCTTTGCCGTTTCGACCTGCTGCATCGGCGCGCTGTCAGCCGGCGGAAGCGGCTTGCGCTCACGTACGACGCGTGCCGGTTTGACGGATTGAGCGGCGGCTTCCTGAGCGGCGCGCAGCTTCTCTGCGTCGGTGTTCACCCACACGAGGCCGGCCTGTTCGAGCACCGGCTGGAGGGCTTCGGCGGACAGACCGTTCGGGCGCGATGCTTCGCGTGCCGCGGCCGGGGCCGCTGCGACAACCGGCGCTTCGACAGCGGCAGGTTGAGTCTCAGCGCGGGTCTCAGCCGGAGCTTCAACTTGCACTGCCGGTGCGATCGTCGCTTCGACAGCCGGCTCGTATGCCGGTGCCGGCGTCGGCTCGACTTGCGCTTCGACAGCGGGCGCAGCCGTGTAGGCCGCCGGTTCGACCTGCGTGGCCGGCTCACTGACAGCCGGCGTGACCGGTTCGACAGCCGCAACCGGTGCGAGAGGCTCCGCCGGGGTTGCCACAACTGCCGGTGCCACTTCCACAGGCGCCGTTTCGACGTATGTGGCAGCCGGCGCCTGAACTGCGGGCGCAGCCTGCGCGACGGGCGCTTCATCGACCGGGACGATCGTTTCCGACTTCGCTGCCTTTTCGACGGCGAGAGCGGGCGTTTCGGCCGAAGCATGCAGTTCGCTGACGACAGCCGTTTGTGTTGCAACCGCGGCAACCACCACTTCCACCGGTGTCACGTCCTTTGCTTCGCTACGTTCCACGCGCGGTTCCGGCGCACGCACCGGTGCGTCTTCTGCGACATTCGCGGTATCGCCTTCTGCTTCGGCAACGTCCGCAGCCAGGTTGACGTTCGAACCGTCTTCCTCACGCTCGCGACGACCACCACGACGGCCACGACGGCGACGACGGCGCTCTTCACCTTCACGTGCAACCGCTTCCTGATCGGCGGGCGTAACGCCTTCAGCGATACCTGCCTGAACCGGCAGCGCCGCTTCAAGCGCTGCTTCCTGATTCAGCGTTTCGCCTTCCTGCGGCTGACGGCTACGACGCTCGCCACGCTCTCCGCGCTCACGACGCTCGCCGCGTTCCTGACGCTCACCACGCGGTGCACCTTCGTTGGCTTCCACGCGTTCGCCACGTTCCTGACCACGTTCGCCACGTGCATCACGACCATCGCGGCCTTCACGGGCCTCACGCGGCTCGCGGGCATTGCGGGGTTCACGTGCCTCACGCGGTTCGCGCTGCTCGCGCGGTTCACGTTGTTCACGCGGCTCGCGTGCTTCGCGGCCTTCGCGTGCTTCACGCGGCTCACGACCTTCGCGTTCCTGACGTTGCGACGGTTGACCCTGACGGCTGCCGTTCGTACCTTCGGTGCGGCCAGCCGCATCGCGACCGCCTGCGCCGCCACGACGGTTACGGTTGCGATCGCCGCCGCGTTCGCCGGTACGTTCGCCACGTTCCGTGCGGTCGCCGCGTGCAGGACGCGCAGGCTTTTCGGCCTGGACGGGTGCCGGCGCCGGCGCCGCGGGCGCCACGCCGAACAGGTTTTTCAGCCAGCCGATGAATCCGCCGCCAGCCGGCGTCACCGCGACCGGCGCGGGCGTTGCTGCAGCCGGCTTCACCGGTGCGCTCGGCGCCGGCTTTTCGGGCGTGATGCCCTTGACCGCCGCTTCCTGCTTCGGCTTCACTTCTTCGGTGCGCTTGCTGTAACCGGTTTCCGATTCCAGTTCGCGAGCCGCTTCTTCCGCCATCTTCCACGAAGCACGCGGATCGTCGAGGCGCGCATCGTCGTGACGCAGGCGCTCGAGCTTGTAATGCGGCGTGTCGAGGTGCTTGTTCGGGATCAGAACGACGTTCACCTTGAAGCGCGATTCGATCTTGTTGATTTCCGCACGCTTTTCGTTCAGCAGGAAGGCGGTCACTTCGACCGGCACCTGGCAATGAATTGCCGCGGTGTTTTCCTTCATCGCTTCTTCCTGAATGATCCGCAGCACTTGCAGCGCGGACGATTCGGTATCGCGGATGTGCCCCGTGCCGTTACAGCGCGGGCACGTCACGTGGCTGCCTTCCGACAGGGCCGGACGCAGACGTTGACGCGACAGTTCCATCAGGCCGAAACGCGAGATCTTGCCCATCTGGACGCGCGCACGGTCGTGCTTCAACGCATCTTTCAGGCGCTGCTCGACTTCGCGCTGGCTCTTGGCCGATTCCATGTCGATGAAGTCGATCACGATCAGGCCGCCCAGGTCGCGCAGACGCAACTGGCGGGCCACTTCGTCGGCGGCTTCGAGGTTCGTGCGTGCCGCCGTTTCCTCGATGTCGGCGCCCTTGGTGGCGCGTGCCGAGTTCACGTCGATCGCGACGAGCGCTTCGGTGTGATCGATCACGATGGCGCCGCCCGACGGCAGCGGGACGGTGCGCGAATACGCCGTTTCGATCTGGTGTTCGATCTGGAAGCGCGAGAAAAGCGGCACATCGTCGTGATACCGCTTCACCTTGCTGACATTGTCCGGCATCACGATGTCCATGAAGGCGCGTGCCTGGTCATGGATTTCGGTGGTGTCGATCAGGATTTCGCCGATATCTGGCTGGAAATAGTCGCGAATCGCGCGGATAACGAGGCTGGATTCGAGATAAATCAGCATCGGCTGACCCGACGAGCCGCTTTGCGACGCGGCTTCGATCGCGCGCCACAGCTGCATCAGGTAGTTCAGGTCCCACTGCAGTTCTTCGGCCGAACGGCCGATGCCGGCAGTACGCGCGATGATGCTCATGCCTTCCGGCAGTTGCAGCTGCGCCATGGTTTCGCGCAGTTCCTGACGGTCGTCGCCTTCGATCCGGCGCGACACGCCACCGCCGCGCGGGTTGTTCGGCATCAGCACGAGGTAACGGCCGGCGAGCGAGATGAACGTGGTGAGGGCCGCGCCCTTGTTGCCGCGCTCTTCCTTTTCAACCTGAACGATCAGTTCCTGGCCTTCCCTCAGCGCATCCTGGATGCGTGCCGTGCGCATGTCGACGCCGTCACGGAAATACTGGCGGGCGACTTCCTTGAACGGGAGAAAACCGTGGCGGTCTTCGCCGTAGTTGACGAAACAGGCTTCGAGCGACGGCTCGATGCGGGTGATGACACCTTTGTAGATATTGCCTTTGCGCTGTTCGCGCCCGGCGGTCTCGATGTCGATATCGATGAGTTTTTGCCCATCGACGATGGCGACGCGCAGTTCTTCCTGCTGCGTCGCATTAAACAGCATGCGTTTCATTGAACGGCTCCAGAGCGGCTCTGCCTGCCCGCGTGCCGGTTGTCAGCCGGTACGTCGAGGACAGCGGCATGCCGCGCCTTATTGTGTTTTCACAAGCACGCTGGAGCGGGAACGATGGTGGGAGAATTGCCAGATACGGGGCCGGTCCGGCATACGGACACGGTGCCGCTGGGCACACGCGAATACGGCTTCAAATAACGGCACGACACGCCGCGGGTTCTGGCAGTCCGACCTGCATCGCCTTCATGTGTCCTTCCGGCGCGCCAGCTGTGCGCAGGACCATCCGGACGAAGGCTGCGGCCATGCCGCAGCGGGAAGCTTGCTCAAAACGCCCGACTTCCCACTCGGGGTGTCTCGCCTCATTTTGACGTCGCCATGTCCCGCACTATCTGCGGGACGCGCTCGGGCGCACGCCGTATATTCGCAACCAGGAGCATCACGCGGGGCCATCAGACTGCCCGCGACCTACGCTCACCGGATAAATTCTTTTTTGCCAACATTCCGTTACCGTCGGAACCGACCATGACCGAACGCGCCTGTGGGCGCCGTCCCTGCCGGGTGCGGGTTCCGTGCGTGCAACTCGCTGCATCTCATTTTCAGGGTGAGCAGCCAGACCCCGGCGCAAGTAAAATAACGGTTTATCGCTTGCACCTGCGCAATCCGCCCGCATTCCGGTGTGATACACCAGTTAAATGCACCGGTCCAATGCGCCGGCCTTGCAGACTGCTGGGCAAATTATATTCATAATGAAAGAGTTAGGCAAAATATCCCAGAAATCGCTCAATAGCGCGGTCGCAAGCGACCAGGTCTCGATGATCGAGATCGACGACGGCGCGGCCGGACAGCGTATCGATAACTTCCTGTTACGCGTCTGCAAGGGCGTGCCGAAAAGCCATGTCTACCGGATCCTGCGCAGCGGTGAAGTGCGTGTAAACAAGGGTCGGGTCGACGCGCAATATCGCCTGCAACTGGGCGATCTGGTCCGCGTGCCACCCATCCGGATCGCGCAGGGCACGGAAGCCGCCGCGCACGTGCCGATGCCTGCGGTCGACTTCAAGATCCTCTTCGAAGACGATCACATGCTCGTGATCGACAAGCCCGCCGGCGTTGCCGTGCACGGCGGCAGCGGCGTGGCGTTCGGCGTGATCGAGCAGATGCGTCAGGCGCGTCCGCAGGCAAAATTCCTCGAACTGGTGCATCGGCTCGATCGCGAGACATCTGGCGTGCTGATGCTGGCCAAAAAAAGGGCGGCATTGGTCAATCTGCACGAACAGATCCGCGAGAACCAGATGGACAAGCGTTACTATGCGTGCGTCCATGGCGACTGGGCGAGCGACTGGGGCCGTCGGCGGGCGGTGAAAGAGCCGCTGCACAAGTATCTGACCCCCGAAGGCGAGCGGCGCGTGCGGGTGCAGCCGGACGGGCTCCCGTCGCACACCGTGTTCAACCTGATTGACTGCTGGCCTTCATACGCGCTGCTTGAGGCGGAGCTGAAAACGGGACGCACCCACCAGATTCGCGTTCATCTGCAGCATCTGGAGCTGCCGATCGTCGGTGACGCAAAATACGGCGACTTCGCGCTGAACAAGGCGCTGGCGCGCGCGAATGCGAATCCGGGGTTAAAACGCATGTTCCTGCACGCTTACCGGCTGAAACTGCAGCATCCGGCCACCGGCGACGTCCTTCAGTTCGACGCGCCGCTGCCGGCAGAATGCCGGCGCTTCGTCGACCAGCTCACCGCATTACGAGATCAACCCCAACACGAGACGAACCCGCATGGCCCGAGAGCAATTTGACCTGATCGTATTCGACTGGGACGGCACGTTGATGGATTCGACCGTGCACATCACGCGCAGCATCCAGGCCGCGTGTCGCGACCTCGGCCTGCCCGTGCCCGCCGACGAGGCAGCGAGCTTCGTGATCGGTCTCGGCCTGCGCGACGCGCTTCAGATCGCCGCACCGACGCTCGATCCGGCCGACTATCCGCGGCTTGCCGAGCGCTATCGCTTCCACTATCTGGTCAAGGATCAGACGACCGAGCTTTTCGCGGGTGTGCGCGAGATGCTTCAGGAACTGCGCGATACGGGTTATCTGCTGGCCGTCGCGACCGGCAAGAGCCGCGTGGGGCTGAACCGCGCGCTCGACCAGAGCCGCCTGACGAGCCTCTTCGACGGCACGCGCTGCGCCGACGAAACGTTCTCGAAACCCCATCCCGCGATGCTCCACGAACTCACCCGCGAACTGGGGCAGGATCCGGTGCGCACGGTGATGATCGGCGATACGACGCACGATCTGCAGATGGCGATCAATGCGGGCGTGGCGGGCGTCGGCGTGGGCTACGGCGCGCATCCGGCCACTTCGCTGACGGCGCTGACGCCGAAATTCGTCGCGGACAGCGTGGGCTCGCTGTCGTCGTGGCTGCGTGAGAACGCATGAGCGACGCGACGCACGAAGCGGTCCGCATCTGCGCTTCCAGTGATCTCGTGGACGGCGGCGCCGGCGTGCGCCATGCCGCGACGTATGGCGGCGGCGAGGCGGTTGTCTTTTTCGTCCGCTACGATGGCCGCGCGTATGGATACCTGAATCGCTGCGCGCACGTGCCGATGGAGCTCGACTGGTCGGAAGGCCAGTTCTTCGAATCGTCGGGTTTATACTTGATGTGCGCTACGCACGGCGCGATTTATGCGCCGGATACCGGTCGCTGCGTCGGCGGTCCGTGCCGTGGCGGGAGGCTGCGTCCCGTCGAGGTCGACGAGCGCGATACGCCTGAAGGCCGCGCCGTGTTCTGGCTTCCGGACGAGGAACTGTGTCCGGTCACCCCTTGATTCTTCATTCTCCGACGCATGGCCGACAATCAAAATCCTGATCCCATCGAACCCACCGGTTCGAACCGCCGTCTGCCTGAATCGGAGTCGGGCTGGGAGCGCGCGGCGCTCGAACGCATCGCGCTCGCCGCAATCACCGAGCAACGCGCGGCCCGGCGCTGGAAGATCTTTTTCCGCTTCGTGTTTCTGGGTGTCCTCGCGCTGCTGGCATGGGGCGCGTTCGACTTCAGCGGCGAGCACGTGACGACAACCGGCCGCCACACAGCGCTCGTCACGCTGGACGGCGAGATCGCGTCGGATACGAACGCCAACGCGGACGACATCAATAGCGCGCTCGACAGTGCGTTCGACGACGACGGCACCGCCGGTGTGATCCTGCGCATCGACAGCCCGGGTGGCAGTCCGGTGCAGGCTGGCATCATCAATCGCGAGATCCGGCGTCTGCGGGGCAAATATCCGTCGATTCCGCTTTACGTCGTGGTCGACGACATGTGCGCTTCGGGCGGCTATTATGTCGCCGCTGCGGCCGACAAGATCTATGTCGACAAGGCGAGCATCGTCGGTTCGATCGGCGTGCTGATGGACGGTTTCGGCTTCACAGGCCTGATGGACAAGCTCGGCGTGCAGCGCCGCCTGCATACGTCGGGCGAGAACAAGGGCTTCTTCGATCCGTTCTCACCGGAAACGCCGAAGATGGACGCGCATGCGCAACAGATGCTCGACCAGATCCACGCGCAGTTCATCGATGCCGTGCGTCAGGGCCGCGGCAAGCGGCTGCATGAGACGCCGGAGATCTTCTCAGGTCTCTTCTGGACCGGCCAGCAGAGTATCGATCTGGGCCTCGCGGACGCACTGGGCGACACTGATTACGTCGCCCGCGAAGTGATCAAGGCGCCCGATATCGTCGACTACACAGTGAAGGAAAGCATCACCGACCGCGTCGCGAAGAAATTCGGTGCGGCAGTGGGCGCGGCAGGCGTGCACGCGATGATCGCCGGCGGCAAGTTCAACCTGCGCTAACGCCACGCGGCCGCTGGGGATTGACGCGGCAACGCAGTGCCTTGATGCGGCGTGACAGTTCGGGTCCAGCCCGCGGTAGTCATGCCGGGCTGGACTGAGCGGCACCATTGGCCGCTTTGACCTCTTGCCTAAACCGCCAGCAGCAGGAAAATCGCCGGCCGCTTGTGCAGGTCGAGGGCTGACGCCTTCTTCCAGTCCGCTACCGAGCGACTTGCGATGGTTTCTTCCGGCAGCGTCAGATCGACCGCGACGCAGACGAGGGTCGACGGCGCGCAGGTCGCGATCAGCGTATCCAGCAACGCGCGGTTACGGTACGGCGTCTCGATGAAAATCTGGGTCTGTTTCGCTTTGCGCGACTGCTGTTCAAGCTCGCGCAGGCGCTTCGCGCGCTCGGCTGCGTCGACCGGCAGATAGCCGTGAAACGCGAAGCTCTGGCCGTTCAACCCCGACGCCATCAAGGCCAGCAGGATCGAGCTTGGCCCGACGAACGGCACGACCTTGACGCCGCGCTCATGGGCGCGCCGTACAAGCAGTGCGCCCGGATCGGCAACTGCCGGACAACCGGCTTCCGAAACCAGTCCGGCATCCGTGCCAGCGAGGATGGGCGCAAGCAGCTTTTCGACTTCGCCGGGCGGCGTGTTTACGTTGAGTTCCCGAATCTCGATTTCCTGGATCGGTCGTTCGGTGCCGATCTTCTTCAGGAACGCCCGCGTCGTCTTGGCGTTTTCGCCGATGTAATAGTGCAGCGCCGCGGCCTGCGCCCGGACCGGCGCGGGCAGGACGGCGGCGAGCGCATCCGCGTCGCCTTCGCCGAGTGTGTTGGGAATCAGGTAGAGAACGCCGCTCATCGTGTGCCAAAAAGTGGGTAGCCGGCCGCCAGCAGCATGCCGGTGAGCGCGATCAGCGGCAGGCCGATCAGCGCGGTGGGGTCGTCTGAATCGATTGCTTCAAGAAGCGCAATGCCGAGGCCTTCCGATTTTGCGCTGCCCGCGACGTCGTAGGGGGTCTCTGCAAGCAGATACGCCTCGAGGTCGGTGTCCGGCAGGTTGCGAAAGCGCACGCGCGTGACGACATCGACGGCCTGGGCTGTGCCCGATCCGCTGTCGAAGAGGCAAAGCGCGCTATGAAACAGCACGTCGCGACCGCGCATGGCCTGCAGTTGCGCGAGCGCTTTTGCGTGCGTGCCCGGCTTGCCGATCTGCAGGCCATCGTAAGTGGCGACCTGATCGGAACCGATGACAAGCGTACGCGCCGCGGCCCCCGCCCCGGAGCCGGCGACGGCGCGAGCCTTGGCTTCGGCGAGCCGCAGGGCGGTGGTTTCGGGGCTTTCGCCCGCGAGCGGAGTCTCGTCGATATCCGGCACGACGACGTCGAACGGAATCCGCAGACGCTCGAGCAGCTCGCGGCGATAGCGCGAACTGGAGGCGAGAATCAGGCGGGGCGGGTGATCCGGGGAATCTGGCATGGTCGACCGAAGGCTGGAAAGGCGGGCCGCAAACCGGTTTTCGGATGCGGACTTAAGTGTTTGACTCGAAAAGACAAAACGGATATGATTTCGGGCTTTTCATCGGTATGTTATTTGCGCGCGCACCTTATTGCCTGGTATTGCATGGGTTCGCGCTGCACGACATGCCGGATCTTCCCGGTCGAAAGCCCGCCGACGCAGGAGCGCACATGACTGAACATCCTGGCAAACCTGCTGGTCCTGCTGCCATTCTCGACCCTCGCGAACTCGATCTGTTCGAATTTGCTCGAAGTGGCCGGCAGGCGGCGGGCGTGGTGCGCGTGTCGCAACTGTCGCGCATGTTAAACGAAGTCCCGGCCGAGGCGCCAGACCGCGATACCGCGTTCACCTGGCAGGCTGAAGGGTCGACCCAGCCTGAATTGCAGGATGACGGCACCGAGGGCCCGCAGCCGTATCTGCGGCTCGCGCTTCACGGTTCGGCCTGGCTTTTGTGTCAGCGTTGTCTGGCTCCGTATGATCAGACGTTTAACGTCGACGCGATATACCGGATAGTCAACACTGAGGAAGAAGCGGAAGAATTTCCGCTGGATGAGGATGAAGTCGAGGTGATCGTGGGCTCACGCCAGTTCGATCTCGTCGAGTTGATCGAAGAGGAATTGCTGCTTTCGCTGCCACTGGTGCCGAAGCACGATGTTTGCCCCGAGGTTCACGAAAGTCTCGTCTCGGGCGTAAGCGGTGCGGAAGGCGAGGGCGAAGAAGCGGCGCCGGGCGAAGCTGGTGAGGGTGGCGAACCCGCGCGGCCGAATCCATTTGCGGCGCTCAAAGGGCTCAAGCAGGGCGGCCCGGGCGGCGAAAAGCACTGAACAGTTGCATGGGAGCGCGACGGTAATTCGGCGTATCTGGCCAGTCGGCCAGTGGCGATTGCGCTGTCGGGCTGTGTTAGAATTCGGAAAATTTTTAGGAGTTATCATGGCAGTTCAACAAAACAAGAAGTCGCCGTCGAAGCGCGGCATGCACCGCTCGCACGATTTCCTCGGCGCAGCACCGCTGGCTGTCGAACCGAGCACGGGTGAAGTGCATCTGCGTCACCACATTAGCCCGAACGGCTATTATCGCGGCAAGAAAGTCGTCAAGACGAAGAACGACTAATCGTTCCCGACTCGTCGCTTCACCGCGTTGCGTTCAATGACGTGTCGCGTGGCGATCAGCTCGCTTGACATTTTCCCGGCTCGACAAAAAGGCGGCATTCAACTGCCGCTTTTTTGTGCCTGAAATTCGTCGCATTCCATGACTGTAAAGCTCACGATCGATTGCATGGGAGGCGACCACGGCCCGTCCGTGACCGTTCCCGCGGCTGTGAACTTCGTTCGTTCGCATCCGGACGCGCAACTGATGCTTGTCGGCATCGAAACCGCGATCCGGGTCCAGCTGAAGAAGTTGAAGGCGGCGGACGAACCGGCACTGACGGTCGTCGCGGCCACCGAGATCGTCGCCATGGACGATCCGGTCGAAGTCGCCCTGCGCAAGAAGAAAGACTCGTCGATGCGCGTTGCGCTGAACCGGGTCAAGGAAGGCGAAGCGCAGGCATTCATCTCCGCCGGCAATACAGGCGCGCTGATGGCGGTTTCCCGTTACGTGCTGAAGACGCTCCCGGGCATTGAACGCCCGGCGATTGCGTTCGCCCTGCCGAACCGCACCGGCTATACGATGATGCTGGACCTCGGCGCCAACGTCGACTGCGAGCCGCAGCATCTGCTGCAGTTCGCCGAGATGGGGCATGCGCTCGTGTCCGCGCTCGAAGGCAAGGAGCGGCCTACCATCGGCCTCCTCAATATCGGCGAAGAAGTCATCAAGGGCAACGAGACGATCAAGCGCGCCGGCGAACTGCTGCGCGCAAGCACGCTCAACTTCCGCGGCAATGTCGAAGGCGACGATATCTATAAAGGTACCGTCGACGTCATCGTATGCGATGGCTTCGTCGGCAATGTCGCGCTGAAGACGTCGGAAGGGCTCGCGCAGATGCTTTCCGATATCATCAAGGAAGAGTTTGGCCGCTCATGGCTCACGAAGCTGATGGCCGTTCTCGCGTTGCCGGTATTGATGCGTTTCAAGAAGCGTGTCGATCATCGGCAATACAACGGCGCTGCCCTGCTAGGATTGCGAAGTCTCGTGATCAAAAGCCATGGTTCGGCCGATGCCTACGCGTTTGAGTGGGCGATCAAACGCGGGTATGATGCCGTCAAAAATGGCGTGCTCGAACGCCTTGCATCCGCGATGGAAGAGAATGCGGGTCCTCTCGAACAGGCAGCACGTGGGGCAGCCCCCGGGGTGAACCCGGAGACGGGCGGTGCGAATCAGGTCGGCCCGATCGCGGGCCAGCCAGCCGATCCCTTTGCTGCGCAATCCTCGAAGGCATAATGGCTCAATCGACTATTTATTCCCGCGTGCTGGGCACCGGCAGCTATCTGCCGCCCGGACGCGTCACGAATCAGGATCTGGCTGAACGTCTCGCGAAGCAGGGTGTCGAGACGAGCGACGAGTGGATCGTCGCGCGCACGGGCATTCACGCCCGCCATTTCGCGGAACCTGATGTCACCACGAGCGATCTCGCACTGATCGCTTCGCAACGCGCGATCGAAGCGGCCGACATCGACCCGCAGTCCATCGATCTCATCATTGTCGCTACGTCTACGCCGGATTTCGTTTTCCCGAGCACGGCGTGTCTGTTGCAGAACAAGCTCGGTATCAGGAACAACGGCGCGGCGTTCGATGTGCAGGCTGTGTGTTCCGGCTTCGCGTATGCGGTTGCTACAGCCGACAGCTTCATTCGCAGCGGGCAGCACCGTACGGCGCTCGTGATCGGCGCCGAGACGTTCTCGCGCATTCTCGATTTCAACGACCGGACCACGTGCGTGCTGTTTGGCGACGGTGCCGGTGCGGTCATCCTGCAGGCATCGGAAGAGCCGGGCGTGCTGGCGAGCGCGCTGCATGCGGACGGCAGCCATTCGAACATCCTGTGCACGCCGGGTAACGTGAACGGCGGCGTGGTGGCCGGCAGCGCGTTCCTGCACATGGACGGTCAGGCCGTGTTCAAGCTGGCCGTGAATGTGCTGGAGAAGGTCGCAGTCGAAGCGCTCGCGAAGGCCAACCTCGCGCCTGAACAGATCGACTGGCTGATCCCGCATCAAGCCAACATCCGCATCATGCAAAGCACGTGTCGCAAGCTCGGCCTTCCGCAGGAGCGGATGGTCGTCACGGTCGGTGAGCACGGCAACACGTCGGCTGCATCGATCCCGCTCGCGTTTGACGTCGCGGTGCGCGACGGGCGCATCAAGCGCGGTCAGAACGTGCTGATCGAAGGCGTGGGCGGCGGCTTTACGTGGGGCGCATCGGTCATCCGCTATTGATCGACGGGTTTGCGGCCAGCGCGGCCTGTGTCGTATCGCGCTGCCGGCCGCGCCGTCTCGTGGCGATGTCGCGCGTGTGCGGCGCCACTTCTCACCGAATTTGAGGAAGATATGAAATTTGCGTTCGTTTTTCCTGGTCAAGGCTCGCAGTCGGTTGGCATGCTCAACGCGTTTGCCGATCACGCCATTGTGCGCGAGACGGTCCAGGAAGCCTCCGACGCGCTCGGTCAGGATCTCGGCAAGCTGATCGCCGAAGGCCCGGCCGACGATCTGAATCTCACCGCCAATACCCAGCCTGTCATGCTGACCGCCGCCTATGCGATCTATCGTGCGTGGCAGACGGCCGGCGGCTCGGCGCCGGCAATCGTCGCCGGGCATAGCCTCGGCGAATACACGGCGCTGGTGGCGTCGGGCGCGCTCGCATTCCGCGATGCTGTCCCGCTCGTGCGTTTTCGCGCACAGGCGATGCAGACCGCGGTGCCGGTCGGTCAGGGCGGCATGGCTGCGATTCTCGGTCTCGATGACGACGCAGTGCGCGCGGTGTGCGCCGAAGCGTCGTCGGCGGGTGTCGTCGAGGCAGTGAATTTCAACGCGCCCTCGCAGGTCGTCATCGCCGGTCACAAGGCGGCCGTCGAAAAGGCGTGCGAAGTCGCGAAGGCGAAGGGTGCAAAACGCGCGCTGCCGCTGCCGGTCTCGGCACCGTTCCACTCGTCGCTCCTGAAGCCGGCTTCGGACCAGTTGCGTGCGTATCTCGCGAATGTTGAAGTGCAGGTGCCGGTGATTCCGGTCATCAACAACGTCGACGTCGCCGTGGTTTCGGAACCGGCCGCCATCAAGGACGCGCTCGTGCGCCAGGCCGCCGGCGCGGTACGCTGGGTGGAATGCGTGCAGGCAATGGCGGGTCAGGGCGTCACGCACGTCATCGAATGCGGCCCGGGCAAGGTGCTGGCAGGTCTGACAAAGCGCATCGACGGTAACCTCGTCGGCGCATCGATCGTCGATCCGGCATCGCTCGACGAAGCACTCAAGCTCGCGACGGCCTAAGTCGTCCTGGCCACGGCCGGCAGGTGCAAGCCAGCGGCCGGGCAGCAGAATCATCGATTTCAGCCCGCACTTCGTGGGCAATCCGGACATCAAGATGGAAAAGACTCTCGACAAGCAGATTGCCATTGTGACGGGCGCCTCGCGCGGCATCGGCCGTGCGATTGCGCTCGAACTGGCACGCCAGGGTGCGACCGTGATCGGTACGGCCACGAGCGAAGCAGGCGCAACCGCGATCACCGAAGCATTCAAGGCCGAAGGCGTGAACGGCCGCGGTGCCGTGCTCAACGTCAACGACGCCTCGGCTGCGGAAGCGCTGATCGATGGCACGGTCAAGGAATTCGGCGCGCTCAACGTGCTCGTGAACAATGCCGGCATCACGCAGGACCAGCTGGCCATGCGCATGAAAGACGATGAATGGGATTCGGTGGTCGACACCAACCTCAAGTCGGTTTTCCGTCTGTCGCGCGCCGTGCTGCGTCCGATGATGAAGGCGCGTGGCGGCCGGATCATCAACATCACGTCGGTGGTTGGCTCGACAGGCAATCCGGGGCAGGTGAACTACGCGGCGGCGAAGGCCGGCGTAGCGGGCATGACCCGTGCGCTCGCGCGCGAAATCGGCAGCCGCAACATCACGGTTAACTGCGTGGCGCCGGGTTTCATCGACACCGACATGACGAAGTCACTGCCCGAAGAGCAGCAAACCGCGCTTAAAACGCAGATTCCGCTTGGCCGTCTGGGCAGCCCGGAAGATATCGCGCACGCCGTCGTATTTCTCGCTTCACCGCATGCTGGCTACATCACGGGCACGACGCTGCACGTGAATGGCGGCATGTACATGTCGTAAAAGTTTTCATTTTTCATCCGCGGCTTATACCTTTCGGGTAAACGTGCCGTGGGTGGTGGGTCAGCAACCGTGCGCGCCGCTTTTTTAGAGTGTCAAACCTGATAAAATGCGCGCACCTGCATTTTTGAACTTCTTTCCCTTGGAGGGGTAATGGACAACATCGAACAGCGCGTCAAGAAGATCGTCGCAGAACAACTGGGCGTTGCCGAAGCAGAAATCAAGACCGAAGCATCGTTCGTGAACGACCTCGGCGCTGACTCGCTCGACACCGTCGAACTCGTGATGGCCCTCGAAGACGAATTCGGCATGGAAATTCCGGATGAAGAAGCCGAGAAGATCACGACCGTCCAGCAAGCGATCGACTACGCCCGCGCAAACGTCAAGGCCTAAGGTCATTCGGACTTTTGGCGGGATTTTGCCAGGTTAACAGCCACAGGGTTCACAGGGCATGTTCCTGTGGCCGCTGTGGCTTTTGCTTTTGTCATCTATGAAAACGAGGTTACCGTGAGCCGTCGTCGAGTTGTTGTTACAGGCCTGGGGCTCATTTCGCCTGTTGGCAATAATGTTGCCGACGGCTGGGCCAATCTGGTCGCCGGCAAGTCCGGGATTGCCGACATCACGAAGTTCGATGCGTCGAACTTCTCGACCCGCTTCGCCGGCGAGGTCAAGGGCTTCAATATCGAGGACTACATCCCCGGTAAGGAGGCGCGCCATATGGATACATTCATCCATTACGGCATTGCCGCCGGCATTCAGGCGATGAAGGACAGCGGCCTCGAAATCACCGAAGAAAACGCGGAACGCGTCGGGGTGATCGTTGGCTCGGGCATTGGCGGCCTGCCGATGATCGAAGTGACGCAGACGGAACTGCTGAATCGCGGCCCGCGCCGGATTTCTCCGTTCTTCGTGCCGGCGTCGATCATCAACATGATCTCCGGCCATCTGTCGATCAAGTTCGGCCTTAAAGGCCCGAACCTCGCGATTGTCACGGCCTGTACCACGGGTCTGCACTGCATCGGCGAAGCATCGCGCCTGATCGAATACGGCGACTGCGACGTGATGATTGCAGGCGGCGCGGAATCGACGGTGTCGCCGCTCGGGATCGGTGGCTTTGCTGCGGCGCGCGCGCTGTCGCAACGCAACGACGATCCGGCGACGGCGAGCCGTCCGTGGGACAAGGACCGCGACGGTTTCGTGCTGGGTGAGGGCGCGGGCGTGATGGTGCTCGAGGAGTACGAGCACGCAAAGGCACGTGGCGCGAAGATCTACGCTGAAGTGTCCGGTTACGGCATGAGCGGCGACGCGTATCACATGACCGCTCCGCTCGAAGATGGCGACGGCGCTCGCCGCTGCATGCTGGCGGCGATGAAGAACGCGGGTATCAACGCGGATCAGGTGAACTACCTGAACGCGCACGGTACGTCGACACCGCTCGGCGACCTCGCTGAGACGACCGGCATCAAGCGCGCCTTCGGCGATCACGCGAAGAACATGGTCGTGAATTCGACCAAATCGATGACCGGGCATCTGCTCGGCGGCGCGGGCGGGCTCGAATCGGTGTTCACCGTGCTGGCCGTGCACCATCAAATCTCGCCGCCGACCATCAACATTTTCAACCAGGATCCGGCCTGCGATCTCGACTACTGCGCAAACACCGCGCGGGAAATGAAGATCGACGTCGCGCTGAAGAACTCGTTCGGGTTCGGCGGCACGAACGGCACGCTGGTCTTCAAGCGCGCCTGACGGCTTGACCGTTCACGTTGGGATAGCTGATCCGGCGTACAGTGCCGGATCAGCGCCGCCAGATGGAGCGCCAAAGCGCATTGCGCTGGGGCGCTCGCTGGCGATGCGCTGGGCAATCGCAATTTTCGTCGTAATCGCGTCTTCGGCCACTTTTACCTGTCTCGCGCCGCGTCTCGGTGCCGGGCGGGCGTTTCCTCTGGTTTTCGCCGTTTTCATGCTCCTCGTAATCGGCGCCCGCGGTTGGGAGCGCACCCAGGCGCAATGGCTGCGAATCGGAGCAAATGGCCTGTGGTTATGGCACGGGCAGGATGCTGCGCCCGTTGAGGCCCGGATAACCGGCTGTTCGCAATGGAGCAACCGGCTCCTCATTCTTGCGATTGCAGGAGAGAACGAGCGCCTCAATCCGTTGTTTGTTGCGGCCGATGCGGTACCGGCCAGCGTCTTCCTCGAACTGTCGGTCCTTGGCCGGCGGGGCTCTCCAGCTTCACTGTAAAGACTGTAACCACTGTTACCAGCGTAACGTGACACGATGATGGGGACGCTACAATGGTGCCCCGCCATGCGCCCCATAGTTAACGGATTTATCAGGTGAGCGAAAAAGAAATTGATCAGGTGCTGGTCGAGCGCGTCCAGAAGGGCGACAAGGCCGCGTTCGAGCTTCTGGTCACCAAATACCACCGCAAGATCATCCGGCTGATCTCGCGCCTTGTGCGGGACCCCGCCGAGGTCGAGGACGTCGCCCAGGATGCGTTTATCAAGGCGTATCGGGCACTTCCCCAATTTCGGGGCGAATCCGCGTTTTATACGTGGTTGTACCGTATTGCAGTGAACACGGCGAAGAACTACCTTGCGACCCAGGGCCGCCGTGCGCCAACTTCGACCGAAGCGGATGCTGAAGAAGCTGAAACTTTCTCGGATGCCGACCAACTAAGGGATATCAACACGCCTGAGTCGATGTTGATGAGCAAGCAGATCGCTGAGACGGTCAATGCTGCAATGGCGGTTTTACCGGAAGAGTTGCGCACCGCCATTACTCTTCGTGAAATTGAAGGTTTGAGCTACGAAGAAATCGCTGAGATGATGGGGTGCCCTATCGGTACTGTCAGATCGCGGATTTTTCGCGCTCGCGAAGCCATTGCGGCAAAATTGCGTCCGTTGCTTGACACACCCGAGGGCAAGCGCTGGTAATGGCCAGCCGGCCGGACGGGCAGGGGCGCAATATCTGGGTTAGGTGGTGTCACTATGAGTGTCAGTAAGATGGGGAGCATCATGGGGTCGGTCTCGATGCAATCGCAAGCAAGCTCGCGAGGCGAGCGTCTGTCCGCTTTTGTCGACGGAGAGCTGTCCGGCGAAGAGCATCTGAACAAATTTATCGCGGATCTGGATCGTGAAGACCGTGCGGTGTGGGCGGATTACCACCTGATCGGCGACGCGCTGCGTTCCGACGATCTCGCTGTGAGTCCGGCTGCCAGTCAGGCATTCATGGCGGGTTTTGCAGCACGCTTCGAGGCGGAAGCGCATGTGCTCGCGCCTGCGGCGATGCCGGTCGCGCAACGTCTGCTGGCACTGCGCCGCCGGGTTGTGCCAGCGTTCGCGGTAGCCGCCGCAGCGGCAACGCTCACGTGGATCGTCGTCCCGCAGCTGCAAGGCGTCGGTAATACGCCGGGCGGTGCGCAGCAAATGGCATCGGTATCGCCCGATTCCATGCAGCGTGTGGCGATGGCCTCGGTGCCGGTCGTGAATGTGCAACCGGCCGTGCAGGACGTAAACATCATCCGTGACGCCAATCTCGACCAGTATCTGGAAGCCCATCAGCAGTTTGCACAGCAGCCGGTTGTTCCCGGATCGATGCCGCTGATTCGTGCTGCCGCCGCCGTGACCTCGCAGGGCCAATAGTTGATGCAGACATTGCGGTTCAATAAAACGACAAACTGGGGGCGGCTGCCGGCATTTCTGTTCTGTGCAGCCGTACTGCTTTCGGCAACATCCCGCGCTTTCGCGCAATCCGGCGATTCTGCCGCCGACCACCGCACGGCGGCCGACTGGCTGAATCGCATCCATCAGGCGGCGCAGCAGCAGAATTACGAGGGCGCGTTCGTCTATCAGCGCGGTTCGTTCGTGCAGTCTTCGCGCATCTCGCACTATGCGACGCGTACCGACGGCGAATACGAGCAGCTGGAAAGCCTCGACGGCAAACCGCGCAAAATGCTGCGTCATAACGACGACCTCTATACGTTCGTGCCCGAACGTCATCTGTGCGTCGTAGAAAAACGTCAGAACAAGGATTCGTTCCCTGCGCTGCTATCCGCGCCGGGCGACCAGGTGCTATCGGTTTATGAACCAAAGCTGCTTGGTACGGATCGCGTGGCCGGAATCGACAGCCAGGTGATCGAACTCGATCCGAAAGACGCGTACCGTTACGCCTACAAACTGTGGGCCGACACGAAAACGGGGCTGCTGCTGCGGGCGCAGACGCTCGATCCTGCTGGTCAGGTGCTCGAGCAGCTGTCGTTTTCGCAGATCCGCATTGGGGTGCCGGTCGACAAGGCGGCCATCGTCAACGGCATTCACAACACGGCAGGATGGACGGTCGTGCATCCGCCGATTGAACCGGTCGACATGGAAGCACAAGGCTGGCAGATGCCGGCGGGGGCGCCGGGTTTCCGCAAGATTCGTGAGTTGCGCCGGCCAATGGCTGCCCGCGACGCCGGCGATCCAACCATCCCGGTCGATCAGGCGGTGTTCTCGGACGGTCTCGCGGCCATTTCGATCTTCGTCGAGCCTGTCGAAAAGAACACGCGAAAGGAGGGGTCGGGCAGCAGCGGAGCCACACATGTACTCGTGAAGCGCCACGGCGATTTCTGGATTACCTTGCTCGGGGAAGTGCCCCAGGCCACGTTGCAGCAATTTGCGTCTGCCATAGAATACAAGGCTACAAAGTAATCCTCCGGCTCAAGACCCTATGATGAACTTCTCGGTGCGCAATTTCCTTGCAGCCGCGGTGATGGCAGTTTGCCTGCCGCTCGTGCCGCACACGGCGCTGGCGGCGCCTGCAGCCAGTCTTCCGGACTTTACCGACCTCGTCGACAAGGTCGGGCCCGCCGTCGTGAACATCCGCACGACAGCGCGTGTGTCGAGTTCGACACGGGGGCTGCCACCGGGCATGGACGATGGCGACATGTCGGAGTTCTTCCGTCGCTTCTTCGGCATTCCGATGCCGCAGTCGCCGCAATCGCCAGGTTCGCCGCCGCGTGGCGGCGGTGGGGGCAGTGGTGGCGGTGGCGGAAGCCAGGGCCAGCAGGACGCGCCCGACAGCGGTGGCGATACAGAGCAGAACAGTGGCGTCGGTTCGGGCTTTATCCTGTCAGCCGACGGTTACGTGATGACGAACGCACACGTCATCGACGATGCCGACACGATCTACGTCACGCTTACTGACAAACGTGAGTTCAAGGCGAAGCTCGTCGGCGTCGACGATCGCACGGACGTCGCTGTCGTGAAGATCAACGCCGCGAACCTGCCGGCCGTCACGGTTGGTGATTCGAACAAGGTGCGCGTGGGTGAGTGGGTTGTCGCGATCGGTTCGCCGTTCGGGCTCGAAAACACGGTTACTGCGGGCATCGTGAGCGCGAAGGGGCGTGATACGGGCGACTATCTGCCGTTTATCCAGACCGATGTCGCGGTGAACCCGGGCAATTCAGGCGGTCCGCTCATCAACATGCAGGGCGAGGTGATCGGTATCAACTCGCAGATCTACAGCCGTACGGGCGGCTTCATGGGTATTTCTTTCGCGATTCCGATCGACGAAGCGATGCGCGTGGCCGACCAGCTCAAGACGACCGGCAAGGTGACGCGTGGCCGCATCGCCGTCGCGATCGGCGAGGTAACGAAAGATGTCGCCGATTCGCTCGGCTTGCCGAAGGCGCAGGGCGCGCTCGTAAGCAGCGTCGAGCCAGGCGGCCCCGCGGAGAAAGCGGGCGTGCAGCCTGGCGACATCATCCTGAAGTTCAACGGCCATCCGGTGGATACCGCGACGGATCTGCCGCGGATGGTCGGTGACACGAAGCCGGGTACGAAGGCGACCATCACAATCTGGCGCAAGGGTCAGACGCGCGACCTGCCGGTCACGATCGCGGAGATGCAGGCGGACAAGACCGCGAAAGCCGATACGAAGAAAACGCCCCCGCCGAAGCAGCGCGCGACGAACGCGCTCGGTCTCGCGGTCAGCGATATTCCGGCCGACCAGTTGAAAGCATTGAAACTGCGCGGCGGTGTGCAGATCGATGCGGCGGAAGGTCCGGCGGCGCGAGTCGGTTTGCAGAAGGGCGACATCATTCTGCGCGTCGGGGATACGGATGTGACGAACGCGAAGGAATTCGAAGACGCCACCTCGCATCTCGATCCGTCGAAGATGACCGCGCTGCTCGTGCGTCGCGGCGACAACACGCAGTTCGTCCCGATCCGTCCGCGATCGGCACCCGCGCAGAAGTGACGATGACGGCGCCACTCACGCTCTACGGGCGCCAGTGGTGCCATCTGTGCGACGACATGCTTGCCGCGCTCGAGCCTTTGCTGGCGGAGTTCGGCGCGGATGTCGACGTGATCGACATCGACGCTGACCCGGCGCTCGAAGCGGGTTACAACGAGCGCGTACCGGTTCTGGTCTGCGATGGCGTCGAACTGTGCCACTATCATTTCGACGAAACGCGAGTCCGCGCCGCGCTATTGGCGCGGGTTACGTCCGAGCGTTTGGCACATTGAAAGGGACCTGGAGTCCACACGCGCAAGCATGCGCCCTGGCCACCTGGCTGGCCATCCCGCAAAAAGCGCCGGGCGAAGGCCTTTTCGGCTAAAATAGTCCGGTTTTTCACCTACTTACAAGGCGTGCTCCGCAATCGTCCGAGCGCGCCTTTTTCGCTTGATCGGTACTGAATGGATCATATTCGTAATTTCTCGATCATTGCGCACATCGACCATGGCAAGTCGACGCTCGCCGATCGCATCATCCAGCTGTGTGGCGGTCTGTCCGACCGCGAAATGGAATCGCAGGTGCTCGACTCGATGGATCTCGAGCGTGAGCGCGGCATCACCATCAAGGCGCAGACGGCGGCGCTCTCCTATCGCGCGCGCGATGGCAAGGTGTACAACCTCAACATGATCGATACGCCGGGGCACGTCGACTTCTCGTACGAAGTCAGCCGCTCGCTGTCGGCGTGCGAAGGCGCGCTGCTCGTTGTCGACGCCAGTCAGGGCGTCGAGGCGCAAACGGTCGCGAACTGCTACACGGCCATCGAACTCGGCGTCGAAGTTGTGCCGGTGCTGAACAAGATCGACCTGCCTGCGGCCAATCCGGAAAGCGCAATCGAGGAAATTGAAGACGTCATCGGCATCGACGCGACCGACGCCACGCATTGCAGCGCGAAGACCGGCCTCGGCGTTGAAGACGTGCTCGAAGCGCTGATCGCGAAAGTGCCGCCGCCAAAGGGCGACACCGAAGCGCCGCTGCAGGCGCTGATCATCGATTCGTGGTTCGACAACTACGTCGGCGTCGTGATGCTGGTGCGCATCGTGAACGGCACGCTGCGCCCGAAAGACCGCATTCGCATGATGGCAACCGGCGCGCAATATCCGGTCGAGCACATCGGCGTGTTCACGCCGAAGTCGAAGAATCTCGATGTGCTGTCGGCGGGACAGGTAGGCTTCATCATCGCCGGCATCAAGGAATTGCCGGCCGCGAAAGTGGGCGACACCGTCACGCTCGTGAACCGTCCCGCACCCGAACCGCTGCCGGGCTTCAAGGAAGTAAAGCCGCAGGTGTTCGCCGGCCTCTATCCGGTCGAGGCAAACCAGTACGACGCGCTGCGCGAATCGCTCGAAAAGCTGAAGCTGAACGACGCTTCGCTGCAGTACGAGCCGGAAGTGTCGCAGGCGCTTGGCTTTGGTTTTCGTTGCGGCTTCCTTGGGTTGCTGCACATGGAGATCGTCCAGGAGCGGCTCGAGCGCGAGTTCGACATGGACCTCATCACCACGGCGCCTACGGTCGTGTATGAAGTCCTGCAGCGCGACGGCACGGTCATCATGGTCGAGAATCCGGCGAAAATGCCGGATCCGTCGCGGATCGAGGAAGTCCGCGAGCCGATCGTCACAGTGAATCTGTACATGCCGCAGGAATACGTCGGTTCGGTCATCACGCTTTGCACCACGAAGCGCGGCAACCAGATCAACATGCAGTATCACGGTCGCCAGGTTCAGCTGACGTACGAAATTCCGATGGGCGAAATCGTGCTCGATTTCTTCGACCGGTTGAAGTCGACGTCGCGCGGCTACGCGTCGATGGACTACGAGTTCAAGGAATATCGCGCGGCCGATGTCGTTAAAGTCGATATGCTGATCAATGGCGACAAGGTCGACGCGCTGTCGGTGATCGTTCACCGTTCGCAGAGCCAGTACCGCGGTCGCGAAGTCGCGTCCAAGATGCGTGAACTGATTCCGCGCCAGATGTACGACGTGGCCATTCAGGCCACGATCGGCGCGAACATCATCGCGCGTGAGAACATCAAGGCGCTGCGCAAGAACGTGCTGGCGAAGTGCTACGGTGGCGACATCTCGCGCAAGAAGAAGCTGCTGGAAAAGCAGAAGGCCGGCAAGAAGCGGATGAAGCAGGTCGGGTCGGTGGAAATCCCGCAAGAGGCTTTCCTCGCAATCCTGCGCGTCGAAGACAAATAAGAGAAGAAACGGAACCCCATGAATTTTGCGCTGATTCTTTTTGTGCTCGTCATCGTAACGGGCATCGCCTGGGTCGCAGACAAACTGGTTTTCATCCCGCAACGGCGCCGCGCCGCTGAGGCTGCGGTCGCCGAGTTCGACCGCCAGCAGGCACGCGTCGGCGAGCGTTTCGCCGACGAAAACGCCGCGCAAACGCGTGCGCGTCTGCGTGACGAAAAGCTGCGCCAGCCCTGGTGGCTCGAATATTCGGCCAGCTTTTTCCCGGTGATTCTGGTCGTGTTCGTCGTACGCTCGTTCGTCGTCGAGCCGTTCAAGATTCCGTCGGGTTCGATGGTGCCGACGTTGCTCGTCGGTGATTTCATCCTGGTGAACAAGTACGACTACGGTATCCGTCTGCCGATTACCAACACGAAGATCACGCAGGGCCGTCCGCTCGAACGTGGTGACGTCGTCGTGTTCCGTTATCCGAAAGACGAATCGGTCGACTACATCAAGCGCGTGATCGGCGTGCCGGGCGACATTGTCGCCTATCAGGACAAGAAGCTCACGATCAACGGCAAGCCGGTGCCCGAAACGGCGCTGCCGGATTACTTCGACGAAGAGCGCATCGGCTACGCGAAGCAGTTCGAGGAAGATCTCGACGGCCGCAAGAACGCGATTTTGAACAATCCGGCAGTGCCGCCGTTCATCATCGGCGCGGAAGATTATCCGTATCGCGACAACTGCACGTACAACGCACAGGGCGTGGTCTGCAAGGTGCCGGCGGGCAACTACTTCATGATGGGCGACAACCGGGATAACAGTGCGGACAGTCGTTATTGGGGTTTCGCGCCGGACAAGAACATCGTCGGTCGTGCGTTCTTCATCTGGATGAACTTCAGCAGCCTCAAGCGCATCGGTTCCTTCAACTGATTGCCACGCTTGCGAATCGCATCGCACGCCGCGCACAACGCGCGGCGTGTTAGCACGCTACTTTAAGAACGTGCGGTAACGTCGCTTCACCACGCTTTTTCGTCGGCCGTCCCGCGTTTTCGCCCGGACAGACGCCCGCGTTATACTCTGCACATGCCCCTATCTCCGTTGGAAAGCCGTTTGCGCTACGAATTTCGCAATGCGGAATTGTTGCGTCAGGCTTTAACTCACCGCAGTCACAGTGCTACGCATAATGAACGGCTCGAGTTTCTCGGCGACTCCGTTCTGAATTGCGCGGTGGCCGCGCTATTGTTCCAACGTTTCAGCAAGCTCGATGAAGGCGATCTGTCGCGGGTCCGTGCCAATCTGGTCAAACAGCAATCGCTTTACGAGATTGCTCAGGCCCTGAATATTTCGGAAGGTCTGCGTCTGGGCGAGGGCGAGTTGCGCAGCGGCGGCTTCCGCCGTCCGTCGATCCTCGCGGATACGCTGGAAGCCGTGCTGGGCGCGGTTTTCCTCGATGGCGGTTTTGACGCCGCGCAGACTGTCATCAAGCGTCTCTATGTGCCGATCCTCGATCACATCGATCCGCGCACGCTCGGCAAAGACTCCAAGACGCTGCTTCAGGAATACCTGCAAGGCCACAAGATCGCGCTGCCGACTTACACGGTCGTCGCGACGCATGGTGCAGCGCACAATCAGCAGTTCGAAGTCGAATGCACGGTGCCGAAGCTGGACGTCAAGGTGTCGGGCTCGGGCGCCAGCCGTCGAGCGGCCGAGCAGGCTGCGGCCAAGAAGGCGCTCGACGAGGTCATGGCGGCCGCGCCCGCTCTCGTCACGAAGCCAAAGCGTTCCAAGGGCGCCCGCGCCGCGAAGCACGCGGAGCCGGAGATCGTGCCGGGCGTCGCGGGCGTACAGACCGCGCTGGACCTGCGTGCGCCGGATCATCGCAAGTCGGAACGTGCCGAGCGTGCGGGACGCGGCGAAGCGCGAACGGCGCAAGGCGCAGCCGATGGCGCGACTAACACGAACGAAACCGCGAGCGCGCCGGCCCCGCTGCCGCTCGCCGTGATTCGCGCCGCCCACGTCGAATATAGCGAACACGCACAATCGCAGGACAAGGCCGATCGCGGCGAGCGTCAGGACAAGACTGACCGTGGCGAAAAAGCCACCGACAAAGCCGACGCCAGCCGCACCGCCTCCGACAGGCACACGCTTCGCAGCCGCGAACCTTCGTCGGGCGGTACCGGCGCACCGGATGAAGCCGAACTCGAACCCGGTGTGGCAGGCGCGGTGCAAACGCGCGCCGCTGACGCCGGCCATTGACACACCTAACGTGCGGCACAGGTCGACCCCTGCCGCGCGTCCACCCGAACCTGCCGTAGCCCGAATATGAACGCTCCCACTCCCCCTGGTTTTCGCTGCGGCATGGTCGCGATCGTTGGCCGTCCGAACGTCGGCAAATCGACGCTGATGAACGCGCTTGTCGGCCAGAAAGTCAGCATCACGTCGCGCAAGGCGCAGACCACGCGCCATCGCATCACCGGCATCCATACGCTCGAAGACGCGCAGTACATCTTCGTCGATACGCCGGGTTTCCAGACGAAGCACAGCGGCGCGCTGAACCGCTCGCTCAATCGCGCGGTCACCTCGACGCTGACATCCGTCGACGCGATCCTGTTCGTGATTGAGGCCGGCCGTTTCGGCCCGGACGACCAGAAGGTGCTCGACCTGATCCCGCCGTCGGTGCCGACGCTGCTGATCGCGAACAAGCTCGACCGTGTTTCCGACAAGGACAGCCTCTTTCCCTTCATGCAGCAGGTTAGCGCGCTGCGCGCGTTCAACGAGATCGTGCCGCTCTCGGCGAAGAATCCCGACGACATCAAGCGCCTGATGGCGACGGTGAAGCCGTTCCTGCCGGAAGGCTCGCCGATTTACGGCGAAGACGATCTGACCGATCGCAGCGAGCGCTTTCTCGCCGCGGAAATCCTGCGCGAGAAAGTCTTCCGCTGGACGGGCGACGAGCTGCCGTACACGAGCACCGTGCTGATCGACAAGTTCGAGACGGAAGGGCGTCTGCGCCGTATCTTCGCGACGATCATGGTCGAGCGCGACACGCACAAGGCGATGATCATCGGCCAGAAGGGCGCGAAGCTGAAGCAGATCAGCAGCGAAGCGCGTCTCGATATGGAAAAGCTCTTCGATGGCCCCGTGTATCTCGAGACCTTCATCAAGGTGAAAAGCGGCTGGGCCGACAACGAAGCAGGACTTCGCGCCTATGGGTACGAATGACGCCTGGGTGACGTTGCAACCCGGCGCCGACCCGGATGACGACGGCGAACCGGCTGCGCCGGCGCCCGCGCCTTCGCGGGCACGCAAATCTTCTTCTGCGAAAAGCAGCGGCGAAGGCAAGGCGCCCGCGCGCCGCGCTTCGCGTACGTCCGCATCCGATTACCGGGTCGCCGAGCAGCCCGCGTTTGTCCTCCATAGCTATCCATATCGCGAAACCAGCCTGATCATCGATGTGCTGTCGCGTGATCACGGCCGTCTCGCGCTCGTCGCGAAGGGCGCGAAGCGCCCGCATTCGGCGTTGCGCGGTGTCCTGCAAACGTTCCAGCCGCTTGCGTTGTCGTGGTCGGGCAAGTCAGAAGTGCGCACGCTGACGGGCGCGGAGTGGGTCGGCGGCATGCTGCCGCTGGCGGGCGATGCGCTCCTGTGTGGCTTTTACGTGAACGAGCTGCTCGTCAAATTCTGCGCGCGCGAAGATCCGCATCCGCAGTTGTTCCATCACTACGTCGTCACGATGACGCGTCTCGCGCATGATGAGCCGCCCGTGCAGGTGCTGCGTTCGTTCGAGCGCGTGCTGCTACGGGAAACCGGCTACGCGATGGCGCTGGATCGTACGGTCACGCGTCGCGCGGTGGTCGCGGAAGGGCGCTATGTGTTCGATCCGGAGCGCGGCGTGCGCGAAGCGTCCGACGATCTGCCCGCGCAATGGCCAGTAATCGCCGGACAGACATTGCTCGATATGGAGCAGGACGATTACCATCGTCCTCAAACGATCTCGCAGAGCAGGACGCTGATGCGGTTCCTGCTTAATACCTACCTCGCCGGCACGCCGCTCGCGACGCGCCAGATACTGATCGACCTGCAGAATCTATGAGCTTCTTTCTTGTGTCTCCTGGCGTGATCGACCTCGGTGTGAATATCGATCACGTTGCCACGTTGCGTAACGCGCGCGGCACGTCCTATCCCGATCCGATCCGTGCGGCGCTTGCCGCGGAGGAAGCGGGCGCCGATGCGATCACGCTGCATCTGCGCGAAGACCGCCGGCATATCGTCGACGCCGACGTGCGCACATTGAGGCCGCTTCTCAAAACGCGGATGAATCTGGAATGCGCCGTCACGCAGGAAATGCTCGACATCGCGTGCGAAGTGAAGTCGCATGACGTCTGCCTCGTGCCCGAAAAGCGCGCCGAACTGACGACCGAGGGCGGCCTCGACGTCGCCGGCCAGTTCGAAGCCGTGCGTGCGGCGTGCCGTCAACTGGCGGACGTGGGCTCGCGCGTGTCGCTTTTCATCGATCCGGACGAAACGCAGATCCGCGCGGCACATGAAGCCGGCGCGCCCGTCATCGAGCTTCACACGGGCAGTTACGCCGAAGCGCACGACGCGGGCGAACAGCAGCGCGAATATGAACGCGTGGTGCGTAGCGTTGCGTTTGGCCGCTCACTCGGCATCAAGGTCAACGCGGGTCACGGCCTGCATTACACAAACGTCCAGCAGATCGCGGCGATCGAAGGCATCGTCGAGCTGAATATCGGCCACGCGATCGTCGCGCATGCGATCTTCGCGGGCTGGGACAACGCCGTGCGCGAGATGAAGGCGATCATGGTCGCCGCGCGTCTCGGCGCGAGCGCGTGAAACACGACATTCTTTCGATCACTCACACGGCGGCCACGGCATGACGATTTACGGCATCGGTACCGACATCGTTCAGGTCAGCCGCGTGGCGGCGGTGATGGAGCGCACCAGGGGACGCTTCGCCGAAAAGGTGCTCGGCGCGGACGAACTGCGTATCTATCACGCCCGCCATGCGCGATCGGCGGCACGCGGCCTCGCGTTCCTGGCGACACGCTTCTCGGCGAAAGAGGCGTTTTCGAAGGCGATCGGTCTCGGCATGCGCTGGCCTATGACCTGGCGCGCGCTGCAGACGCTCAACGAGCCGAGCGGCAAGCCGATGGTTGTCGCATCGGGCGAGCTGGCCGAATGGCTCGACGCGCGCGGCATCACGGCGCGCGTGACGATCAGCGACGAGCGCGACTATGCCGTGTCGTTCGTGATCGCCGAAGTCGCGGATCCTGCCGTTTCCTGAACTTCACCCGAACCTTTCCAGCGCGTCGCTACGCCGCGCTTATCTCCTGTTGCCACAAATCAGATGAAACCAGTTCCTGGACCCGTGATGCTGGATGTGGTCGGCAAACAGCTGACCGCCGACGACAAGCGCCGTCTCGCGCACCCGATGACCGGTGGCGTCATCCTGTTCGCGCGGCACTTCGAGAGCCGCGCGCAACTGCATGCGCTTACCGACGCGATCCGTGCGGTGCGCGACGATCTGCTGATCGCCGTCGATCATGAAGGCGGCCGCGTACAGCGCTTTCGCACCGACGGCTTCACGGTGCTGCCCGCGATGGGCAAGCTCGGCGCGCTATGGGACAAGGACGTGCTCCACGCAACGAAAGTCACGACGGCAGTCGGCTACGTGCTCGCGTCGGAGTTGCGTGCGTGCGGCATCGACATGAGTTTCACACCGGTGCTCGACCTGAACTACGGCCAGTCGCAGGTGATCGGCGACCGTGCGTTTCATGGCGATCCACGTGTCGTCACGATGCTCGCGAAAAGCCTGAACCACGGGCTCGCGCTGGCCGGCATGGCGAACTGCGGCAAGCACTTTCCGGGGCATGGTTACGCCGAGGCGGATTCGCACGTCGCGATGCCGACCGACGACCGTCCGCTCGAAGCCATTCTCGCTGACGATGTCGCGCCGTACGACTGGCTCGGAATGGCGCTGGCGTCGGTGTTGCCGGCGCACGTGATCTACACGCAGGTCGACGCGAAGCCGGCGGGCTTTTCGCGTGTGTGGCTGCAGGACATCCTGCGCGGGCGTCTACGCTTCCAGGGCGCGATTTTCAGCGACGATCTGTCGATGGAAGCCGCACGCCAGGGCGGCACCTTGACCGAGGCTGCCACAGCCGCATTGCAGGCGGGCTGCGACATGGTCCTCATCTGCAATCAGCCCGAAGAAGCTGAAAAGGTGCTGGACGCGCTGCGCTTCACGCCGTCGAAGGAATCGCATCAGCGGCTAAAGGCGATGCGCCCGCGTGGCAAGGCACTCAAGTGGAGCAAGCTGATGGCCGATCCGGACTACCAGCAGGCGAGGACGTTGCTACGTAACACGTTCCCCTGAGGCCTCACTCGCGCGCCGAGAGAAACAGAAAAGCCCGCGTCAGCTGATTCGCTGACGCGGGCTTTTCTTCGTTGACTGCCGCGTGATCACAGGTACTAGTTCAGACGCATCCGCTGCAGCTTGTTGTAGAGCGTCTTCGGGCTGATGCCGAGCAGTGACGCCGCGCGATGCCGCGTGCCGCCCACGGCATCGAGCGTTGCGCGGATCAGCATCTCCTCGACGTCCGCGAGCGGCGTGCCGACGGTCACCTGCACGCGGCTGCCGTTGAGTTCGCGCGCGCCGGCTGCACCGGTTTCGTCGGCGTGCAGCGACTCGAGCACATCGCCCGACGCGATGTACGCGCGCTTCACGCGATCCTGCAGTTCGCGGACGTTGCCCGGCCAGTCATACGCGAGGCATTCGCGGATGAAATTCGGCGCAATCAGCTTTGTCGTGCCGGTGAGGCCGCGAGCGTGGGCCTCGCGATTGAGCTGGTCGACGAATGCCTCGGCGAAGAGCGCCGCATCGTCGCCGCGTTCGCGCAGCGGCGGCAGGGTGAGCGCGGCGGCGTCAAGACGCAGCCACAGGTCTTCGTTCAGCGAGCCATCGGCAACCGCCGCGCGCGGCACCTTGCGCGTCGATGCGATCAGCCGGAAATCCGTCACGAGCTGGTTCGTACCGCCCATGCGCATAAACGTCTGCGAATCGAGTGCGCGCAGCAGCGCTTCCTGCTGCGCCTGCGGCAGCTCGGAGATTTCGTCGATAAAGAGCGTGCCGCCGCTTGCCTGCTCGAAGAGGCCGGGTTCGCGCTGATCGGCGCCGTTGAACGCGCCGCGCTCATGGCCGAAAAGCTGGCTGTCGAGCGGGCGGTCGCCCGGGGCCGCGGTGGCCGTCCGGCAGTCGAACACGACGAACGGACCCTTCCGGCGCCGGCTCATCTCATGCAGGGTGCGCGCGGCCACTTCCTTGCCCGCGCCGGATTCGCCCGAGATCAGGACGGCCGCTTCTGTCGGCGCCGTGTGCTCGATCGTGTCGTAGACATGCTGGATCACGCTGCTGCGGCCGATCATCGAACCGAACCGGCCCATCTGACGCAACGTCGCGCGCAGCGTCTGGACCTCTTCGGTCAGTTCGTAAGGACGGGGGATGCGCGCTAGCAGGCTGCGCAAGCGCGGAATGTTGACGGGCTTCAGCAGATAGTCCCAGATACCGTGCCGCAAACCCTCGATCGCGCTCTCGACCGTTGCGTTGCCTGTCATCACGATGACGGGCAGTGCGCCGCCTGGCGGTTGCGCGGGCAGATGCTGGAGCAGGTCGAGCCCGCTGCCGTCCGGCAGGTTCAGGTCGACGAGAACGACATCGGGGATAAAGCGCGCAAGCGCGGCGCGCGCTTCGGCGAGCGTCGTGGCGGTATCGACGGAGAAACCGTCGGCGGCCAGGATGGCGGACAGCCCGGACAGGCTATTGGGATCGTCTTCGACAATCAGGGCGTGTGGCATGGCGGACGCACTTATTCAATTGACCGGAAACCCCGCCGACGCGCGGCCGGATCAGACGTGGCGTGCGTGTCGACAGGTACGATGGCAACTGCCTCGAATCAGGCAAACTTTACCGGCTCTGACCGTGACATGCAGTCAGGAACACTTGCTGGCTTCGCTCGACGTCATGGGCGTCAGAAGTCGCGCCGGTGGGCGTCGAAAAAACGACGTACTTCGCGCGCCGCTTCGTCGCGCGTCTTGCCATAGCGCTCCTGGATCAGCCCGGTGAGCTTTTCGGCACGCCCTTCGGCCTTCGTCAGCTCGTCGTCCGTGAGTTCACCCCAGGCGGTTTTCGCCTTACCGATCATCTGTTTCCATTTGCCCTCAGCGATGTCGTTGTTCATCTCGCACCTCCACTTGGAAAAGGGAAAGCTTTAAAGCTCACCCTGTTCCGTAGCAGAGAGCGTGCCAAAGGCAAAAATCCAGCTATATCAATGACATGGCTGCTCCGGGCAGATATCGGTTGCGCAGATACCGGAAAATTTGCGCGTCGGGCCGGTAAAGTTTGCTTAAACCATACACGGTCGTGCAAAAAAGAAAAAGCGCCCCGAGGGGCGCTTTTCGCGATTCGTCGCTTAAAAAGCGGCGAGGCAGATCCGGCGCGTGATTACGCGCGGCTGCGGTACTCGTGCGTACGCGTATCGATTTCGATCTTGTCGCCGATATTGCAGAAGAGCGGCACTTGCAGTTCGAAACCGGTGTTCAGCTTGGCCGTCTTCAGGACTTTGCCCGACGACGTGTCGCCCTTGACAGCCGGTTCCGTGTACAGAATTTCGCGAACGAGCGTGGTCGGCAGTTCGACCGAAATCGCCTTCTCGTTGTAGAACACGACTTCGCAAGCCATGCCGTCTTCGAGGTAGTGCAGCGCGTCGCCCATCATTTCGGCTTCGACTTCGAACTGGTTGTAGTCGGCGTCCATGAACACGTACATCGGGTCGGCGAAGTACGAGTACGTCACTTCCTTGCGCTCGAGCAGCACGACGTCGAACTTGTCATCGGCCTTGTAGACCGATTCCATGCCTGCGCCCGTCAGCAGGTTCTTGAACTTCATTTTCACGACGGCGGAGTTACGGCCCGATTTGTTGTATTCGGCCTTCTGCACGACCATCGCGTCTGCGCCGATCATCACGACGTTACCGGTGCGGAGTTCCTGTGCGATCTTCATAAAACTGTCCTGTACGAAATAAGTAGCTTCAACTTTTGTGCTCAACGGCATACGACGCAAACGCGTTCGGTGCCCGGCGCTTACCCGGGCGTGCTGTGCGCCTGCCTTGGATTTACCCATTCTGGCGCGTACGAATGGCGCCGATCGGGAAATGCGCCGGTTTCAGGCCTGGCGCGTCGCCGCAATCGGGCCGCGCTTGAGTCGTCGGCCGTTGGATAACCGCTTATTTTAACTGACTTTTTGCAAATTCGGCCAGATTTCCAGCGAGGTCGCCGACGCCGGCAAGTTCGTGCGCCCAGTCGGCGGCGCGCGCCTCGAAGGCGGCCCGGTGACGCTGGAATTCCGGCCAGTCCGGCGTGCCCACGCCGTTCCACGCGTGCCAGAAGCGGGCGAGTGCGTCGCGGGACGCCCTCGGCAGCGGTCCGGCATAGTGGGCGAGGGCGGCGTCGAGCTTGGGCAGGTGGGCGTCGTCTGTCTGCGGATAAATGTGCCAGATGAACGGCCTCGCCGCCCATTGCGCACGCACAAACGAATCTTCACCGCGCACGAAGTTGATGTCGCTTGCCCACAGCAACGCGTCATAGCCGCGCTGGTCGGTGAAGGCGAGCGCGTGGGCGGTGAGGCCGCCGCGCTTCGCGTGGGTGCCCGCCACGAACGACGGCAACCCGAAAAAGCGCGCGAGTGCGCCCGAAATGCGGCCTTCCGGGACGAGCAGGACGATTTCGTTCGCGCTGTCGCGCCATTGTTCGAGGAGGCTGTCGGCTGCCGGATTTTCGTAAGCGAAGAGCGAGATGACCGTCGTGTCGGGCGCGGGCGGCGGCGCACCCGTCGCCTGCTGCCACCAGGCGGCACGTGCGGCACCGGACGATTCGAACGCAATGCGGGCTGCGTCGAGCCCGCGTTCTTTCAGGACGCCGCCGGTACCCGGGCCAAGCCCAGGGAAAAAGAACGTCTTTCTGAGTGCATGGCGCGGATGCTGCGATGGGCGCAGGTGAAAATCGGCGACCCAGTCCTCGGCGCTCAGGTATTCGAGGTTCAGCCATACCGGCGCGCGCTCGCGCCCGGCCATCGCCGTGACGTACACGGCGGGCAGTTCGCAGCCGAACGCCTCGATGACGACATCCGCGATTTCGAGCGTATCGCCCGCGTGCGACGGCGCGTGCCAGTGCTCGACCACGATGCCTTCGACGGACTGGCGCGCCTCTTCGGCGACGAGCGAAGGGCACAGCTTCTGGAACGCGTGGAGGTCGTCGACGAAGACGCGCACCTGCCAGCCATATTCCCCGGCGAGCTGCCGTGCGAGTCGCCAGCAGACGCCGATGTCGCCGAAATTGTCGATGACCGCGCAGAAAATATCGCACGCGATGCCGGCGGGCGGAGGAGCACTGAAGGAAGTCGGAGAGGACATGGCGGCCGGCGGACGTTGTTCGGACGCGCGCGGAATGTTCTAAACTGGCGATTCTAAAGCACTCACCCCCGTTTCCGCGTGTTCGCGCGCGGCGCCCAGCCTGATCCTGCATGACCGAATCCGACGCTTTCGAGCCCAAGAAAATACTCGCCCAACTGCCGCATCTGCCGGGCGTCTACCGCTATTACGACGCGCAGGGTGCCGTGCTGTATGTCGGCAAGGCGCGCGACCTGAAAAAGCGCGTGTCGAGTTATTTCACGAAGACGCTGCTGTCGCCGCGCATCGCGATGATGGTGACGCGCATCGTGCGTATCGAGACGACGGTGACGCGTTCAGAGGCCGAAGCGCTGCTGCTCGAAAACAATCTGATCAAGGCACTCGCGCCGCGCTACAACATCCTCTTTCGCGACGACAAGTCCTATCCGTTCCTGAAACTGACGGGCCACAAGTTTCCGCGCATGGCGTATTACCGCGGCGCCGTCGACAAGAAGAACCAGTACTTCGGGCCGTTTCCGAGTGCGTGGGCGGTGCGCGAAAGTATCCAGATCCTGCAGCGCGTGTTCCAGCTGCGCACCTGCGAAGATTCTGTGTTCAACAACCGGACGCGGCCCTGTCTGCTGCATCAGATCCAGCGGTGCACGGCGCCATGCGTCAACGCGATCAGCGAAGAGGATTACGCGCGCGACGTGGCGAACGCGTCGCGCTTTCTGCTCGGCCGGCAGAAAGAAGTGATGCAGGAACTCGAACAGAAGATGCATGCGTTCGCCGTCGATCTGAAGTTCGAGCAGGCCGCCGCGGTGCGTAACCAGATGAGCTCGCTCTCGACCGTGCTGCATCAGCAGGCGATCGAAACCGGCAGCGAGAGCGACGTCGATATTCTTGCGGTCGTCGCGCTGGGTGGGCGCGTGTGCGTGAATCTCGCGATGGTGCGCGGCGGTCGCCATCTCGGCGACAAGGCGTATTTTCCGACGCACGTCGAGGCCGCGCTGACCGCTGGCGAAGGCGGCCTCGCTGCGGAAGATGTCGACACTGACGTCGTGTCGACCGCGCCCGCTGCCGGGATCGAAGCCGATGCTGCGGCTGTGTCCGATGCGCTCGTGATCGCGCAGGCGCTTCCCGCCGAAGCTGATATCGATGCTGAAACAGCCGACGCGCCCACAGGCAGTGACACAAGCCGCATTCCGGGCATCGAAGCCGACGTGCTCGACGCGTTTATCGCGCAGCATTACCTCGGCAACCGGATTCCGCCGGTGCTGGTCGTAAGCCACGCGCCTGCCAGCCGCGAGCTGATTGGTCTCTTGAACGAACAGGCGGGCCACAAGGTCACGCTGCTTCGCCAGCCGCAGGGGCAGAAGCGCGTCTGGCTCGCGATGGCCGAGCAGAACGCGCGGCTCGCGCTCGCGCGGCTGCTGTCGGAGCAGGGCTCGCAGCAGGCGCGCACGCGCGCACTGGCCGACACGCTCGGTCTCGAATGCGAAGACCTCGCGCATCTGCGCATCGAATGTTTCGACATCAGCCACACGATGGGCGAGGCCACGCAGGCGTCGTGCGTCGTGTATCACCATCACAAGATGCAGTCGGGCGAGTACCGGCGCTACAACATCACCGGTATCACGCCGGGCGACGATTACGCCGCCATGCGTCAGGTCCTGACGCGCCGCTACGAGAAGATGGTTGCGCAGGCCGCGCAGAACGCCACCGACGAAGCGGCCACGCTGCAACCCGAAGACGCCGCCGATCCGGCCGTCACGCCCGATGCCGCGGAACCCGTCGCGGCAGGCGGCACGTTGCCGACGATCGTGCTGATCGACGGCGGCAAGGGTCAGGTCGAAATAGCGCGCCAGGTATTTACGGAGCTCGGGCTCGATACGGACATGCTTGTCGGGGTCGCGAAAGGCGAAGGGCGCAAGGTCGGGCTCGAAACGCTGATCTTCGTGGGTGGCAGGCCGCCGCTCGAACTCGGCAAGGAAAGTGCCGCGCTGATGCTCGTCGCGCAGATCCGCGACGAAGCGCACCGCTTCGCGATCACCGGCATGCGCGCAAAGCGCGGCAAGACGCGGCAGACCTCACGCCTCGAGGAACTCGAAGGCGTGGGCGCGAAACGTCGCCAGCGGCTGCTCGCACGGTTTGGCGGCTTGCGCGGTGTGGTGGCGGCGAGCGTCGACGACCTCGCAAGCGTCGAGGGCATTTCGCAGGCGCTTGCCGAGCAGATTTACCGTCAACTGCACTGACCCCACGACCCGCATTCGCGCTGCGAAACCGCGTGGCTACGGGCTGAAGCGGGCGCGCGTCGCGCCCCATTGCTTGTGGCATGTCCAGTGACACGGCACAATTGCATCTCCCTTGTCTGACGTGGCCCCCGCCCATGCCGTTTAATTTTCCGATTTTCCTGACGTGGCTGCGGATCGTGCTGATCCCGCTCGTCGTGGGCGTCTTCTATCTGAGCGACTCGATGATGAGCCTCGCGCACCGCAATCTCGCGGCCGCGGTGATCTTTATCCTGGCGGCGCTGACCGACTGGTTCGACGGCTATCTCGCACGCAAATGGAACCAGACGTCGGCATTCGGCGCATTCCTCGACCCGGTCGCCGACAAGCTGATGGTGACCGCCGCGCTCCTCGTCCTCGTGCAACTTGCCCGGCTCGACGCGGCGATCGCGCTCGTGATCGTCGGGCGGGAAATCGCGATTTCCGCGCTGCGCGAGTGGATGGCGCAGATCGGCGCGTCGAAAAGCGTCGCGGTGAATTCGCTTGGCAAGTTCAAGACCGCGTGCCAGATGGTCGCCATTCCGATGCTTCTGTTGTGGGAGCCGGTGCCGCTCGTCGCGGGGCTGTCGATCGATACGCGCGTGTGGGGCGGCTGGCTGATCTATCTCGCCGCCGTGCTGACAATCTGGTCGATGCTGTACTACATGAAGCTCGCATGGCCGCAGATTCGTGAGCGGGGCGGGATCGTTTAAGTCATGTGCAATCTCTCGTCGGAAAGGGGTTGACACGTTTCAGAGCCTTGTACATAATCTCGTCTCTCCGGTGCAAGCGGTTTTGCAGCGGAAGGCAGTAATGAGTAGCAAAACAGCAGCACAACGCGGGAGTAGCTCAGTTGGTAGAGCGCAACCTTGCCAAGGTTGAGGTCGCGAGTTCGAGCCTCGTCTCCCGCTCCAGATTTTTGAAGCAGCGTTTTGCAGTAGTGAAAATGGCAGGGCGTTGTTGGCAATGAAGTACAACGCGGGAGTAGCTCAGTTGGTAGAGCGCAACCTTGCCAAGGTTGAGGTCGCGAGTTCGAGCCTCGTCTCCCGCTCCATACACAAGGGGAAGCAACGCTTCCCTTTTTGTTTGGAAGGCCGGTTGGCCATCGCAGTATTCTGCGAATCGTCAAGATGCAGTGCGGTTTTGCGATTCAGTAGTCCGCTTACGGCGCGATAGCAAAGCGGTTATGCAGCGGCCTGCAAAGCCGTTTAGGCCGGTTCGACTCCGGCTCGCGCCTCCAGCAGTTGATGTACAGAAAAGCCCCGCCAGTCGGGGCTTTTCGTTTTTCTGGCCCATGGTTTTATGCCTTTCCATCTATGGAAATGTGTCGTCTAAAGTGGTACAAAGCCCTCTCTAACCACTCGATAAAAACGCTGAACCACTCGCAAATCGGCTCATTGGCCGTTTGCGTCAGTTTGGCGCGGGGCTATGGCCACAAAAAGAATGCGTCCCTCAGGGACGTGGGAATACATCGTCCGGCGGAAGGGCATTCTGCCAAAGCCACTTTCCCTCACCTTCGATACCGAGGCGGAGGGCGATGTTTATGTCCGACGTCTTGAGCAGATGCTCGACGCCGGCATCCTGCCCGAGGACCTCGTTGAGCGTCGAAGTGATCTGATCACGGTCGACGACGCAATCCGTTCGTACATGACTAAGGTTTCCCTTCCATCGTCGGACGCATCGTTGCTGAATGCGCTGGTTGGTCGCTGGCGAAGCCATCCTCTCACGGGCGTCGACTACCAGTGGGCGGAAGGCTGGGTCAAGACAATGAAGCGGAAAGACATCTTAGCCCCGTCCACGATTCGGCACTACGTCGGTGCGCTTGCCCGTTGTTTCGACTGGGTCGTGCGATCGGGCTCACCGTCACTGGCGACCAATCCTCTTCGGCTGCTTCCGAAGCGCTACGCCACGTACACGGACGAAGACACCGCGGCCGTCCGGGTGCAAGACAAAGCACCGAAGGAAGACATCCACCGAGATCAGCGTCTTATGCCCGACGCGGAAGCAGTAGTCAGGCGCATCCTCGCTGGCGAAAAGCCAGAAAGCCGTCAGCGCGGTCCCGAATTAAATTACCGGCCGGCGATGGTCTTTCTTTTCGAACTCGCCATCGAGTCCGCTATGCGAATGCGCGAGATGTACACGCTCGAACTCGGTCAGGTCGATGTTGATAGGCGGACTGTGTTTCTCGATAAAACGAAGAATGGCAGCAAGCGACAGGTACCGTTAACAACGGTCGCGATCCGCGCGTTCGAAAACTATGTCGACGCTGTCAAAGACGAAGATCCAGAGATGAGCGGATTCGAGTTTGACGGCGGCCGGCTGTTTCCTTGGTGGGACGGGTCACGCGATCGTAAGGTGCTGGCAGGTGTATCCGTTCGATTGTCCGGGCAGTTTGGGCGAATCTTTGATGCAGCGGGATGCGGGCAGGTGACGTTTCACGATTTGCGTCATGAGGCGACGTCAAGGCTTTACGAAAAGACGAATTTGTCCGATATACAGATTGCAAAGATCACTGGCCATACTGACATCAAGATGCTGATGCGATATTCGAATCTACGCGGAAGTGACCTGGCCGAACGGCTTTGGTAACAGCGTTGCTTTGTATGCACCAGCGTACGGTGGATATGCCCGATAGGCAGTAACACTATGAATATTGGGGAATATCCGGGCACATTGGCGCGCCGTGTACAATCGTCGAAAACTAGGAGATCTTCATGGCATTGCCAGAACTGGCGGGATGGCGCGCAGAGGCGGTGCGCGCGACGTTCATCGCGAACGCCCCTGTCACGGCCAATGGTAAGGGATGGTGGCAGGCGTTCACGGGAACGGCGCCAGACACCGTTCTCTCGAAGCCGAATGCCGCAGAGCATTCGGAGTCTGGCCCATTTGGCGTTGGCCGGCTCGAAATGAAAGTTGCATTCAACCGCGTCGACTGGGTGTATATGCCGATTGCGGAGCCGGGACCCTCCGTACCATCCCTCGGCGAGGCACAAGAGATTATGCCTGCGTTGAACGAAGCGTTGGCAGCTTGGCTTGCGTCCGACGACACACCCTTCGTCCGAACCGCCTACGGCGCTGGCCTTTTGTATCCGGCGTCCGATGTTATAGAGGGCAACCGAGCGATGCTTGCGTACCTGCCATTCATCTCAATGAATCCAGAGTTGGGTCGCGATCTGTTCTTTCAGACGAATTTCCCTCGGCCATCGAGCGTCCTCGACGGCGGCGTCGTAAATCGCATCAGCAAACTCATGAGTGCGACTGCGCAGGTGATCAACATTGGTGGCAGTGGCCCGGTCCCGACCATCCAGTCGCATTATTTTGCTCGAGTAGAACTTGATTTGAGTACGACCGCTGACCGCACGGAAACGATCCCCGTCGATAAGCGTTCGACGGCGTTCAACGAGCTGGTGACATCTGCAATAGAAATGATGACCCATGGAGTGCAGCCATGATGCAGCTCGAGGTCGCTTCACCGTCGCAGAGTGAAAGCCCTCCGGCTAGTCCACGTTATGTTTTCATGACGACGGACACTGGCACGGTTGACATCGATCGAGATTCGAGCGCTTACATGACGAGTGTCCAGCGATGGTTTCAGCACCATCGAAGAGCTGTTGATCCCGGCGCGGCCGCTGCGCTACTCTGGTCGACGGCGGTTGAGCCGTCGTTCGGCGATGGACCTAGATGGGAAACGCCACATTCGCATGTGCGACACCCGCATGTGTGGAACACGCATATCGTTGCATCACTTGGAAAAGCGATGCCGCGGGTGAAGGACGAAGTCCAACACACAGCCGAAATCGTGTCCTCTTGGGAGCGAAGTGGAAACGGCCAATATGCGTCTTTCTATGTGGTTTATTTCGTCGAGCAAAGTTTTCGGCTGCGGGCATACGAGCAAGTCAATCGCCTCCTTGAGGAGATCGATATTGCTCCGCTGACGGAGTGGTCATTGATTGCGTTGTTGCGCTCGTCATTTTCGGCTCGCTCTTTCCTTCCCGCTTGGCCTCGTCTCTTGATGGCCGTGCATGAAAAGCTTCAGGCACAGGGCAAGGACACCAAAAAACTATTGCGCGGCCTGAACCGCTAAACGGTCATTGATGGCAGTCACTCTTTATAAGGTCGACGAAAAGTTGCCAGAGGATGTCGCGCTTGCGATCGTAATAGGTGGCGAACCGATAACAGGGGCGCAAGGTCAGCGACATGCTGGTTTTGTGGTCAAGGCGAACGACCACAACCTATGGCTCTTCGATCTCGCGTGGCACAACATGTGTCGAAAAAGCCCGATCGACCCGGGCTATGCGTACGTAATTGCTGAGTTTCTCGACCCCTTTGCCGCCAACGCGATCATTGGTTTTCTCGCCAACGTCTATGACGCAAACAAAGATCGGTTCACATACGCGATCGGTTGGGACGATAAAGGCGGATACTTCGAGAAAGGAACGGGAAAGCCTCTTAAGACTGGACTCGGCGAAGGGCTGACTTGCGCTACGTTCGTCCTGGAAGTATTGGCGCGATACGGCTTCGATTTGGTCGATACAAGCACTTGGCCGTTGACTGAGGAAAACGCTCAATGGCAAAGGATGATTCTTGATCGGCTAATGCAAACGAGACCGACTTCGATCGACGACTTCGTCGTTCAGTTGGGCCGGGTTGGTAATGTGCCGCGCTTTAAGCCGGAGGAGGCGATTGGCGCCGCGAACTACTTCGACGAAGATCCATTGCCTTTCGACATTGTGTCTCCTGCCGGAGCTGAGGCGGTGGCTGAACTCAAGCGTCTCGGCTTAGACGGGTGACCTGACGCTGAGCGTTCTTCTCTAGGAGTTCGTGAGTCGCTGTCTATCTAGGGGCGACAGCGAGCCCCATGTCGACTTATACGGGTATCGAATGCTCGGGAAGGGGCGGCAGGCTTCGGGCGCGACGTCCGGGTCGACGACGGTCCACCACGGGTATTTGCCGAGCGATCGCTCGGGCGACGCGATCATCTGTTTCCGGCTCGTGCGCGCCTTGCAGGCGAGCCAACGACTGCTCCTGCGTTTTCTTCCTGAGGAAGGCGACGACGTCGTCTTCCAGAAACACCCAAGCCCGGCCGATTTTGGCGCCCGGTAGCTCGCCGGTGCCGGCGAGCTTCATCGCTGTGTTGCGGTCCACCTTCAGGAAGTCCGCGCACTCAATCAGATCAAACGTTCTCATGCGCTCACGCCTCCAATGTGTCGAGCGGCGGCTTGCTGGAAGCCCGCCAAAATTTCCATCGCCCGAAAATTCGTACGCGCCATCGCCGGTGCTTGCCCGGCGATGCACCAGTGCTCGTCCAAACGTCGGCGCACGCTCATCGCTCGGTAGTGCTCGATGTGTGCACCTTCGAGGAGCGCAGTAAGTGCGGCCTCGATCGCGGCCTGCGCTGATCTGAGTGCCATGATGATTCGTTTCTTGGGCATCGCCCCTTCGACCTGCAAAATTGCTTGGTCGCGGAAGCGCTGAGTGTGGCCGTTGACCACGACGGACACGTAACGTGTTGGGTTATCAGTGACGTAGCTCATGATTGTTCGCTTATTCGGACGGCGGCGACCGCATCGCGCGGTCGAGCATCATCAAACCTGTTTCGAGTTGAACGCCAGCGGCACTGGCCCACGTGCGGGCATCCTGCGCAGCTTTGTGCCGGCTATAGCTACCTGTCTCGTCGCGCATGAGGTCGAGCAGCTCGATGTCGGCGCCGAGCGCGATCACGTCGATCAACTGGCGGATCTCGATGCGCACGGCGTCGATCCGCGCGGCGGTGGCCAGTCGGGAATCCGACTGGCCTCCCTTCTTCTGGATAGATTTGCGCCGCGCAAGCGGCGCTTCGTCCTTCTGGATCGCTTGGGCGGGCGCTAGCCCGTTGCCGTCGACGTCGTCGTTCGATGCATGCGCCGGGACGGCGCCAGCGAGGGAAAGCCGCGGGCGATTTTCCGCGTGTTCCCGCTCACGCGGCAGCGGATGTGGGGTAGAAATGGCCGGGCGAACCGTCATTTAGCCGCCTCCTTCGCCATGTCCTCGGTCCAGTCCGGGTCCGGCATCGTCCAGAGCTTGTCGAGCCACTTGCGGACTGTCGCGAGCTCTTTGGCACCCTTGACATTGGGCCGCTCAATCAGGGCCGTGAATTCGCTGACGGCCGCACGTATGGCTTGTCCGCGCGTCGGGAACGTCGCATCGAAGTGGCGCATCGAGGGCAAGCCAGTCTTCATGCAGTGACCGATTTGTGCGCTGATGCTGTAGATCCAAACACCGTCATCGGGCTGAGCTAGATGGATCTCGGCCGGGTGAGTTCCGTAACGGGTTTTTATAGGCGCGCGAATGTTTTCGCAGTCGACAAACGCACCATGTTCGTTGGGCGTGTGGATCGGGTGCTTTGTGCGCTTCGTTGACACCGCGTCGAGCAGATCCGCGTGAGGAGTGAGTGCTGCGTGCACACCAGCAATCGTGCCTGGCGAAAGCTTCCCGAACACCGGATCGTGCAGGACCGACTGCAGGGCTTGCAAAAGTTGCTTTGCCTGCAGGTCGGTGATCTTCCCGGACGCGCGAGCGGCGGGCGCCTTGTCCAGATGCTTCTTTGTCACCTTGCTTTTGCCCGTCGACTTCACTTGCTCTGCGGCTTTGGCGATGCGCTCGAGCGCCTTCTCTGGACCGTGCTGGCGGATCTGCTCGATGGCGACCGTTCCCGACACGGTTCCAGTGCGCACGAGCTTGTGAATCTCCGCAGGAGCGCCGGCAAGCAGCATCACGTCACGAATGGTTTGCTGCGTGATTTCGAGCCGTTTGCAGATCGTGGCGTCGTCGATGCCGTGCTGCTCGCGTAGCTCGGTGATCTTCTCTGCGAGGTCGAGCGGCGAGTTCGCCTTGCTTTCATTGCTCGTCAGGCCGCCGAAAATCATGTTGACGCGATCGACCGTCTTCGCATCCGCGATCACGATGGGGATCAAGCCCGGGTCAAATCCGTTGTCGATTGCGATACCGATACCGTGGAAGCGATGCTGGCCTTTCCACAGGTACACGAGGTCCTCACCATTGACCTTGCGGATATAGCAGTGCAGCGGCTGGCTCTTGTCGTATCCGTTCGTCTGGATTAGCTTCGCAAGATGCTTCGCCCACGCGTTGTCGAGCGGGCGAACGTTGTCGCGAGGGTCGAAGTGAATCTCGTCGTACGGCAGCATCCACAGATCAGCGGACTTGCCGCCGGCCGCTTTAACCGCGGCCTTGGTGTTGCCGGTGACGATGGGCTCGTCGAGCGGCAGTGCGCGGGTCTCAGGCATGATTGGCCTCCTTCGCGGGAGCCGTCTCACGCCCTTTGGCCTCGGCTTTCAGCGCGGCATAGGCGATGCAGTCCTCGGCGCTGTCGGCGTGGTAGCCAGGGCGTTGGAACAGACGCACGTCTTTCAGCAACTGCAGCAGCAACCAGCCTTCGGCTTCGGCGAGATTCCGGCCGGTGATCGCGTTGAATGCGATCACGGTCGTGCCCATGCTGCGCTCGCCTTCCGGCTTGTCGTACTGTGCCGCACGATCGCGCATGTGTTCCTCGGCTGCCGCGAGCAGACCGGGTGCGGACGGCAGGGCGACACGCCGACGGTTGTCGTTTTCGACGGAGACGCGGATCGGTTGCACACAGTGGTCGCCGGCCGTGCGGATGCCGGCGACGTCGGCCATCGTCGGTTCGCCGCGCTCCGTCCACGCTTTGGCGGGAACATCGGCGACACCGTTCGGCCGTACGTTCGCCGTCAGCCAGTAGGCAAGCTCGCCCGATTTCGTTTCGAGGCCGCGCCGGAACACCTCCGTGCTAACGAGCATCTGCAGTTCTTTGTAGAACGTCATCTCGTCAGCGTCAGGAAGCTTGGCCCTGAGCTGCTTGGCCGTCATGCAAGTGACGCACTCGTTGAGTATCAGGATCAGGTGCTGCGCGATAGGAGAAAGGTTAGTGCGCATGATGCCTCCGGAAAACGCGGGACAGTCGCGAGCGCAGGAGCGGTCGAGCAAAGCTGAACGCACAGAACGCGGCGACGATAACGACGGCGATCTTGCCGGCGGACACGCCGGCGAAGAGCCAAAGGATGGAATCGGCCAGCCCGAAGAGGGCGCCGAACACGCGCTGGTGGGAGGGGCCGGTCAGGCACCAGACCGCAGCGCACGTTGTGATGGTGACGAGGAGACCGAAGATCATCGCGCCTCCGATGCCGGCACTCGGCACAGTTGCTTTGCGAATTCCTCGCTGCACTCGAGGCTGATCCGGATTCGCGTCTTGGGGCGGCGCAAGAGCACCTTGCTCATTCGGCCGTCGGGCTTTGCCTCGTCGACCACCCAGCCGCGCGCGAGGAATGCGGAGACCATGCGATCGGCGTACTCGCCCCAAAGGCTGTGGCTGATTCGCAGTGCCTTTTTTGCGGTGCTGTCCGTCGATGTGCTCCAGTCGACCAGGTACATTGAGTAGTCCCCGATCGAGTAGTAAATCCCCTGTGCCGCCAGCGCGGCGAGGTCAGGTTCGATCGCGGTGATCATCTTTGACGCGGCATTCAGTTCGGCGATGCGCTTGGCGTGCGCTCGCTTTGCCGCGACGACGATTTCTGCGTACGTCGACGGATGCTTGTATTGGAACGGGGAAGTCGAGCGGCGCGTCATACGGCCTCCTTCGCGCGCGCGGGACACGGCGTGCGCTTCTTCGCCTTCTCGATTGTGTCGACCGCCATCGAGGCGGCCAGTCGGCGTCGGTGCTTGTTGACCGCCGACGCGCAATCGGCCTCACTCGGGTACGAGATCGACGTGCCGACGATCTGCGTACCGTCGAGAATCATGTAGAGCGTGTGAACGCTGCCGTGCAGAGGGCGTCGCGCAACCACGTACTGACCGACCATGATCGGTGTCGTGGGGCGCGGTGCCATCGGGTCGTACGTGACGATGGAGCGCAGGCCAATCGTGTCCCGGCGTGTCGGCTCCGGCGGAGCCTTGAATTTTGGTCTTTGCATTTGGCGTTATTCGGTATCGCCAGCGGCGAGACGCTTGCCGTCTAGCGGTGGTTGGTCTGATTCGGATTGTTTTTTGCGGAGCTCGGCGCACGTGGCGAGACAGATCCGGAGAGCCGGATTGACGATCGCGGCAGACGCGGGGCCGGGAATGCGGCGAAGGCGGTGTTCCTTCGCGATCTCGGCATCCGTGACTGGGATCCGCTCGGCCATGTCGCGCTATACCGTCGCGTGTGCGGAGGCCGGCGAGACAGCGACCGGCGCCGGCGCGAACACGTTGATGCCGATCACGAAGACAGCGACCAGCAGGGTGATGCGCCATACCGGCGACTGTTCAAAGTCACTTTGCAGGGGCGTGAAGCCGTCCTGCATCTCTCGGAGGTAGGCCCGGCGGGCTTCTCCGTTCACATCAGGGATTGATTTCATGGGTTCTCCGTCACACGCAAGGAATTGCGTACGACGGAGAGTAACCAAATTTGGTGATATCAGTCAACCAAGTTAGGTTACTTCGACGCGATGCGATCGTGCCGGGAGCGAGGGAAGTGCGTCCGGATGTCTCGTTCTCGGTTAGTGTTCTGGCCGTCCCGCATCGCTCATCCAGTAAGCAATGGCGTGCGATCCAAGGCAGATAAGGGAATCAAGCCAGGGGAGGGTATTGATGTACGAGGCCGCCATAAGGGTCGCAGGCAACAAGATTGCAAGCGACGCCCAGCCGGATTGGGCTGCGACCCGTCGTCGCTGGGCGTGCCAGCGCGTCAGGCGTGAGAGGCGGTCTAACTCTGTCGCGAAGCGAGCGCATACCGCTGGCTCAATGCCGATTGCGGTCGTCTCAATTGTGCCGTCCGCTCGAAGGAAAACAGTCGCAGCAGCTATGGGGCTGTTTTCACCCAGATTTAGGCTGTCCCTGATCTTTTTCCGTAGATGTGCTTGATCCTGCGATATCTCGTGCGGAGCTGCTGCTGGCGATAGTTTCCGCTTGCGTGGAAAGTTAGTGACGTTTTTGGTGCCTTCTCGGGACGGTTTGGTCTTTGGTCTCATTAGCGGTTAGCGTCTGTTGGTTTAGTCTCTCATTTCCAACAGCGCTCTCGCCTTTCATCTCGTCCTCGGTCAGCCGGCCAATTTGAGTGAATTCCAATGTGTCGCGCTTTGCACCCTTGGCGCTGCTCTCAATGACGAACGCTATGAATGATTCGACCTTCTCCTTATCGGGGGTCGATAGGGCGGCGTATTGCTTCCGGTTGTAATCGATGTAGCTCGCGTCTCTCTCGGTAGTTAAGTCGCCCACGGTTACGCCCAGCGCGCGAGCAACGTCTTCGAGCAGATCAAGACGCGCCTCAACCTCGGCCCGAATTAACCGCCCAATCGAACTCTGCGCAACACCGGCTTTCTTTGACAGTCCCAGTTGCGTGTTTCGCGGCGGCGGTGCCGCCTCCATGAGCCGAAGAATGTTTTCCGCGACGATCAATTTGGTGGGCTTCGTTTTCATGCTTGGAATGTTGCCAAGCATGGTTAAGCAAGTGCGGCGACTTGGCCGGGTTTGTTGCTTGTCAAAGTAACCAAGATTGGATAACATCAGGGCTCATTTCCTCCTTGGAGACGGCGATGCCTGAGCAACGCGAAGAATGGATGGTGGTAGTGCGTCGCCGTCTAGCACACGAAAGAGGCAACCTGCGCACGGTTGCCAGAGAGGCGGGCGTGCCATATCCCACGCTCGCCAAGATTTCGAGCGGTGCGGTAACCGACCCGCGCGTATCCACCGTCCAAACCCTGTTCGATTACTTCGAGAGCCACCCCGAGCATCCGCAGGTGGCGCACTGACGTTTTCTTAAACATGGCGCGTTGCGCCGGAGGAGGGGTGATGAAACGACTGTATGGGCGATTGGTGCTGTGGCTGATTTCGCCTGCGCTCGAAGTAAAAGCGCAGGCCGACCGGATTGCCTCTGAAGAGCGCGCACAGCTGAGCAGGCAATTCCGACGCGAATGGAGACAGCGCTCTGCTGCGATGTGGCGTGAGAGCGAAGCACGTGAGGCTGCTACTGCGGACGAAGCTGCAGCTGGATGAATTCGCTGGTGTTGGCGGAAATCTCTAGGCGCTCCTCGTTGCTGTACTCCGAGTGTTTGCCGGGAGGGCTGCTTTCGAGCGAATCCAGCATCTTGTCGACATGTCCCTTGAAGGCAGATTTGAGTTGATCTGTGTTCACGCATGTACGGACCAACGCGGTGACAAGGATCTCCAGTTCCGCCAATTGCAGCTTTTGATCTTTTTGATTGTCCATGGGTGCCCCTTTCGTGTGGTTGATGGGTGTGGAAGCTGCTGATTCTCTCACGACCGTGGGCACTCACTTTTTGCAGCATGGCGGTAGCAGTAGTGGCGTTGGCGAGCCTGAATAGTAGGGGCGTCGGCGCCGGGTAAACAGAATGAAAAGCCGTATCTACAAAGATAAATTGGGGCGCGAATGACCTGCAGATATAGCGGCACTGACTGGCTCGACGTTCTCTATACGTCGGTCCGTAATACAACCGGGGGCGTTGCGGACGCAGCTGCGTTCCTGACCAATCGGCGCGGTAGGAACATCGGCACGGAATCACTGCGCCTGCGTCTTCGCGGTGAAGGTGAGAACCGCCTCTCGATGGAGATGTTCGAGCTGCTGACCGAGTGGATGGAAGAAAAGCGCGAACCGCACTACCTCGACGCTGTCCATGCGCTGAACGAGCGTTTCGGTTTGCGCGCAACCCGTATCGATGCGGTCATCGAAGATGACACGGTAAATGCGGTTGCGCTCCATGCACTCGATCTGGCTCGACACACGGGCATCGTTGCCGAGCAGGTGCATTCGGCGCTCGACGACGGGCAGATCTCGTCGCAGGAGGCTGACGATATCGTCGCGGCTGCACGTGGCAGTCAACGCATGCTCGACCGGCTCATGCGCACCGTCGTTCGCGTCAGCAACAAGAGCCGACGCTAACCATGCAGTGCCACGAAGGCATGTTCTGCTGCAACCGGTTTCGGGAGGCAGCAGGTCTCTCCTGCAGCCTGGGTCAGCAGATGGCCTGCGCGCAGCACGAGTTGATCCGGCTCGCCGAGCACGCGCCGGCAGGCGTATCGCGGTTTCACCGTGCGCTGCTCGAAACCTTTCCGGTCAATCCTGACTGGGTGGTTATGGCCGCAGCGCATGCCGGCACACTCGACGTCTTCATCAGGGATAGCGCACTTCATTGCGCGGCCCTTTCCACCAAAACCATCCGTAACGAATTCAGGATCCGCATCGCGGGGTATCTGAGTGCCGACCAGCTCGACCAGTTCGACCAGCTGATGTCGGCGGAATGGTCTCGTCTTCGTTCTACATAATTCGGGGATTCAAAGTGACTTTGTCCAATACTGCTTCAGCACTTCGAGCGCGGCATCCGATCGCGCGCAAGCTGGTTGCCGGCGCGGGTCGGTTTGCTGCTGGCCGCGCTCGGTGGCGCCGGCTGTTTGCCCGTGAGTCCGCACTGATCGCGGGTTGACGCATGGCATCACTCGATCAGATTGCAGCGCAGCTCGCGGCTGCGGGGCACCCCAAGTTGCCCGACGGTCATCCCAGGCCGGCTGAAACCGGCAAACCGCATCGCTACGGCCCCGGCAAGAAATTCTGGTACTCAATCCATAAGGTCGAGCGCAACGGTCGGATCATCGGCTATATCGGCGCGTTCGGCCGATGGGTCGGCGACGACAATGGCGCGCAGTCTTTTGCGTGGGAAGGCGAAGCCTTGGCGCCCGAGGATATGGCGGCCACGCGTGAGCGGCAGGCGAAGGCAGAGCGTGAGGAAGAACGTAAGCGCGAGCATGCTGCCCAGATGGCCGCTAACCGCGCGCGCTCGCAGTGGCAGGGCGCGGCAGTCGATGGTGCGTCAGCTTATCTCGACCGTAAGCAGATCACGCCGGAGGGCGTGCGCTTTGACGTCGACAGCACCATATTCGTGCCGATGTATCAATACGGTGGCGACGAAGCCCGCATGGTCGGGCTGCAGAAGATCACACCCGACGGTCAAAAGCGCTTCAACAAGGGCATGGAAAAGAAGGGCGCGAGCCTGCTGATCGGCACGATCGAGAGCGGCGACAAGGTCGCGATGATCTCGGAGGGCTACGCGACCGGCCGCTCAATCCGCATGGCAACAGACGAGCGGATTCCGATGCTCGTGTGCTTCGATGCGGGCGGCATCATGGCCGCAGTGATGTATCTGCGAGCGACGTATCCGGATCTGCATTTGCTGATCTGCGCCGACGACGACTGGAAGATCGAGCAACGCTTGCGCGACTTCCTCGCTGATGAATACGGCTATCAGGGCGAGTTTGTCATCGGGGCCGATGCGATCGAGATCGAGGCGAACAAAACGTCGTACATGATCCATGCGGAGTACAAGCAGATCAACGGCGGCGTCGGCTTCATCGAGCTCGCGGTATGGAACGATGTCATGCCGGAGCGCAAGCGTCGGTTCGAGAACACCGGGCGCAAGCGGGCCGAAGAGGCGATTGCGGCGGTGGGCAACGCCAGCATCGTGTATCCGCGGTTCGCAAACCGTGAAGACCGGAAGCTCACCGATTTCAACGATCTGCATTGCGAGGAAGGACTGCACGTCGTCAAGTCGCAGGTCGAGGCGGCGCTGCTCGCGGCGCTCGCCCCGGCCAATGAAGACATTCCGCCGTTCCCGCATTTGCACGCAGTCGAACCTCTCGTGGATCCGCTCTATGGCGATGCTGTGGCGCTCGTGCGGCAGGGCAAGCGTGCAACGGTGTCAGGCGTGCAACGCGGCCTGCGTATCGGCCTTAACCGCGCCGTGCGCCTCCTCGAGGAGATGGAGAAGGCGGGGGTTGTATCGGCTCCGGGTGTCAACGATGTTCGTGCCGTCATTCAGAAGCATTCCACCGGCGCCGCGACTTCGGCTGTCGCGGATGTAGCAGATGCGCCCGATGACGTCGAGAATGGCGCGCACTCCTGGCGTCGCGATCTGCGGCGCACGGATAAGGGCGCACTGCTGCCAAGCCTCGATAACGTCTTCGCTATCCTCTCGAACGACGAGCAGTGGCGCGGCGTGTTTGGCTTTGAGCAGTTCGCGCTTCGCATCGTCAAACTCAAACCGCCGCCGTTCGAAGGCGGCGAAGCGGGTGAATGGTCTGATCGCGACGATGCACGCTGCGTGCTGTGGCTGGGTCAGCGGTATTCGTTCAGCCCGCGCAGCGACGTCGTTGCCGATGCGGTGTTTCTCGTCGCCGATCGACACCGTTATCACGAAGTGCGGGATTACCTCGATGGTCTGCAGTGGGATGGCACGGAACGGCTGCGCACGTGGCTCATTCGCCATGCGCTCGCTCCCGACACGGAGTATGTGCGCCTCGTCGCGTACAAGTTCCTTCTCGGCGCCGTGGGGCGAGTGATGAAGCCCGGCTGCAAGATGGATAACGTCCTGATTCTTGAAGGCATACAGGACGCTGGCAAGTCTGGTTTGTTTCGCACGTTGTTTGGCGAGCAGTGGTTCACCGACGCTAATATCGTGATCGGCGACAAAGACACGTTTGCCGTCATGGCCGGCAAGTGGCTGATCGAGCTCGCGGAGCTCGACGCACTGAGCAAGAGCGACTCGTCGAACGCAAAGCGCTTTTTTACGACGGCAGTAGACACGTATCGACCGCCCTATGCGAGACGTGCTATCGACGTGCCGCGTCAGAGCGTCTTTGGTGGCACCGTCAACTTCGATACATACCTGAAGGACGAATCGGGCAACCGTCGTTACTGGCCGGTGAAGGCCGGCGCTCCGCTCGATCTTCCTGCGCTTGCTCGTGAGCGCGACCAGATCTGGGCAGAGGCCTATCAGGCGTATCGCGAATGGGAAACGGCGAAGGCGGAAGCGGCTGGTATCCTGCCCGCTCCGTGGCAGGTGTTGTCGCACGAAAAGCCACTGTTCTCCGTCGAGCAGGAAGCGCGGTATGAGGGCGATATTTACGAAACGATGATTGCCAGACACATCGAGATGCTCAGCAAGGTGACGATGGAACAGATCCTCGGCGACTGCCTGAAGCTGGAAATCTCGAAGTGGACGCCAGCGGAGCAGCGCCGGGTCGGTAAGGCAATGAAGTCGCTCGGCTGGGTGCGCAAGCGCGCATCGACCGGTAATCGCGAGTGGTACTACACCCCGCCAGATCCTGTCGACGCGCCAGCACCGACGTCGACGGTCAAGATTTCGCAAGCGGAGCATGACGATGATGCGCCGCTTTGATCGTCGATTCGTCGCGTTATGCTCGCTGTTTGCCGCAGGCTTTGGCGCGCGCGACAGCGTACTACGGCGCGCCTCGTCTTGCATTTCGGCGCGCCGTTATCCGTCCCGTGTCCCGACGTCCCAAGCGCATCGCCTCGCATACGTGCGTGTGATGCGTGCGACATGCGCGACGTGCAGGCGAGGGTGCGCATGTCGCGGGCGCCCGCGCACCGGCACGACCTTTTTTTCTTGGGACATTGGGACAGTAGGACATAGGAAGGGGAAACGATGATCGACCTCAAAGAGCAAGCCGGTGTGGCGATGAATGTTCGTGGTCAATTCTCCGACCCGATCGTCGATCCCAAAGTGACTTTGGGTGCGTTGGCGTTCGCAAACGATCTGGGGCGCGCGTTAGTCCGGATGAAAGCCGGTCAGGACACGCGTCCCGAGATCGTGCGGCGTGCGACGTTGCTACTCGCCCAGATGATTCGACGGTCCGGGAAATTCAATCGCGGAAAATTTACCGGGATGGACAGGGCGACGAAACGTGATCAGCGGGCGGGCCGCGAAGTCGAGCGTTCGAACGTCGATATCGTCGAGCGGTTCGCGTTGCGCCTGATCGTCGAGTGGATCGATGATCAATGTCCGCGATGTGATGGTCGCGGTGTGATCGGCCGCGCTCAAGCGCCGCAACCGGTTGCGGTTGTCTGTTCTAGTTGCAACGGCACGCGTCGAGTGTGCGTTTCGGAAGAGCGAATTCCGTTCGCTGCTGGTCGGAACGGACCTCGTGTGTATCGGGAATTCAGTCGCTGTGAGGCCTGCCTCGGGCGTGGAACGCAGCTCGTGACACCGCCGAAAAGCGAGGGTCGACAGATTTGCCGAAGCTGTGGTGGTGATGGTCGGCGCGCGATCGATGAGGCCGCGCGTGCGCAGGCGCTCGGTGTGCCGTTGCGCATGTATCGGGAACATTGGGTTGAGAGTTTTCAGTCGATGCTCGCGGTGCTCGATCAGGTCGACGGGCGCGTCGTCGACACCATGCGCCGGAAACTGCGTCCATGAAATCCTTGCAAACCAAGAATCGATGGAATATATTTCGGCCATCCTTTACCGAGTCACTGGATATTCGCTGGCACCGCGCGTTAGTCGTGCAAAGCTTTCCCCTTCAGCCATACAATGAGCTCCGCGAGCTGCGGACCCGATAAGATAAACCGGCTGCTGGGATGTGTTGGCGGGCGTGCGCCTTCACGAAACGTAAAACATCGAAGCCCTGAGTGCGAAAGCCTCGGGGCTTTTTGCATTGGAGTTCCCGTGCCGAAGAAAGCGCCGACGCAATGCCGTCACTACGGATGCGGCCGTCTCGTGCAGACACCTGGTTATTGCGAGGAGCATGCGGCCGACGCGATCGGCTGGCAGAGCGATCGCGTTCGTGGTTCGCGTCATCAGCGTGGCTACGGATCGAGATGGGAAAAGCAGCGCGCACGCATCCTCGCGCGAGACAACGGGCTGTGTCAGCCCTGCCTGCGTGATGGTCGCATCACCGCTGCGCGTCACGTCGACCACGTGATCGCGAAGGCGGAAGGCGGCACCGACGTCGACGTGAACCTCCAGTCGATCTGCGTGCGGTGCCACAAGGCGAAGACGGCCGAAGAGAGCGCGCGAGCGCGATCGATCGCGACCTGACCCGAGGTTCCACGGTTTTCCGGTGTTCCGGCGTTTCTGCCCAATTTTTAGGCAGGGGGGGCCGTTTTTTTCGGGCCGAAAGGCTTCCGGACCGTACGCCCAGCTTTATTTTTTGATTTGCACTTTTTGAAGGAGGGGGGGGTAAAAAGGCCGGCTCACAGTGCCTTTTGCGAAGTCCCGGCTCTCTTTTTTGACATGGATGAACAGGGAGCGCCCCTATGGCCTCGAATGACCCGCCCATGACGGTGATTCCCGGCGCGGCAGGCAGTGTCGGGTCGGACGCCGTTGATGATGTTTCCGGCCAGATCCCGGCTCCGCCTGGTGTGAAATTCACGCCGCGCGAGCGCAAGGTCTGGGAATACATCTGCGCGCGCTTGCGCGACGCCCAGCTGGAGCACCAGACGGCGGGCATTGCAATCTCGATGGTAGTGCGAACGTATGTCGGATGGCTCGAAGCGGAGGAGAAACTCCGGGAAGTCGAGGCAGCAAACGACGGTAGCCACTACATCAAAACTCCGAACGGACACGAGCAGCCGCATCAGGCGTTCTACGTGAGCCGGAATCTTCGTGCTGAACTTCTAAAGTGGTTACCTGAATGCTGCCTGACACTCCCGTCGATCGCGTCGGTGCGCTCGAAGCTGGGCGAGCAGGGGCAGCAGGACGACCTGTTCAACGCGCTCGCCGGCCACGCAAGGTCTCACCCCAGCGGCTTAAACAGCTAACGCCGGTCGCGCGACATCCGTGGGACGACTACGGCTTGCGCGTGATGGCGGGTCAGGAGGTCGTGGGTGAGCTGACGTTTCTCGCGGTCGTGCGGCACTACGAGGATCTGCGGCACGGCGCGAAGCGCGGCATCGTGTTCAGCCCGGCTCACGCGTCGCATTGCATCGATTACATCCAGAGTCAGTTCCACCATATCAAGGGAACGCTGGCGGGCAAGCCGCTCGTGCTGGATCCGTGGCAACTCTTCTGGACGGCGGTGCTGATCGGCTGGCGCCGGGTCGACACTGGTTTGCGGCGCTTTCGTACGGGCTACGAGGAGGTCGCTCGCAAGAATGGCAAGTCGACATGGAAAGCGGCGCTGGCCGACTACCTGTTCCTGATGGACGGTGAGGGTGGGCCGGAGGTCTACACGATGGCGACGACACGTGAGCAGGCGATGAGCGTGTTCAAGCCGGCGCTGGAGAATTACAAGCATCGTGTGCGGCGTTCGTCGAAGTTCAAGCGTGCCGTCAAGGTGCATGACGGCACGAATCAGGAGCGCATTGTGTTCGGTGGCGGCACGTTCCGGCCGCTGCCGGCGAACGCCGATTACCTCGACGGCCTGAATCCCTCGGCGGTCATTGTCGACGAGCTGCACGCGCACCCCAGCCGCAAGGTGTGGGACGTGATGGAGTCGGCGCTGGGCGCACGCTCGCAACCGCTGATTGATGCAATCACGACGGCTGGCTACATCCTCGACGGGATCTGCACGGAGATCCGTGGTTACCTCGTGATGATCCTGCGCGGCAAGAAGGTCGACGACGCCTTCTTCGGGTACGTGTACACGCTCGACGAAGGCGACGATCCGTTCGACGAACGGGTGTGGCAGAAGGCGAACCCCGGCCTGGGTAGCGCGAAGACCATCGCGTACATGCGTGCGGTCGCGACGAAAGCGGCAGAGTTGCCCAGCGCGAAGGCCAACTTCCTGACCAAGGATCTGAATGTCTGGGTCAATTCGGCGCTGTCGTGGTTCGACCTCGCCGTGTGGGACAAGTGCGGCAAGCCATTTGAGCGGAACGACCTGCGCGGCCGGCGCTGCTTCGGCGGGCTCGATCTGTCGAGCACGCAGGATCTGACCGCGTTTGTGCTGCTCTTTCCGCCCGATGACGAAGACGGCGAATGGTATTTGCTGGCGTGGATCTTCGTGCCGCGCAGCAAGGTCGAGTTGCAGTCGGAGAGCGACGCGGCGCCGTACGCCGAATGGGAGAAGCAAGGATGGCTCACTGTGACCGATGGGGCGGTGACCGATTACGCCGTGGTTCGTCGGGCAATCGTCGATGCGTGCGCCGTGTATGACGTGCAGGACATCGCATTCGATACGTGGAACGCGACGCACCTGGCCAATGAACTGCTCGACCTCGATGTACCGATGATGCAGCTGCAGCAGAACATGGGCGGCCTGTCGCCGGGCGCAAAGTTACTTGAGCGCATCACCTACGGCAAACGTCTGCGCCACGGCGGCAACCGCGTACTTCGCTGGTGTGCGGGGAACGTCACGTTGCTGCTCGACACGAACGAAAACATCAGGCCGAACAAGAAGACGTCGACCGGTCGCATCGATCCGATTGTGGCGACCTGTATGGCGGCCACGCGCGCGCTGGTCTATCGGCCTGAAGTTGAACCGGAAATCTACAGCCTATGACTCACCCCACAAGCGAGGGCCGGCCCAATCAGTCCGGCTCCGTCATCCTGCGCGAATGGAACGCCACCCGGCAGGCCATGAAAGCGCAGACCGGCGCCGTGCCCGTCAGCGAGATCACGCGCGGCACGGAAGCATTCGGATGGATCACCGGCATGGCCGGCCCCGGCCGGGCGGTCACCGAGCGCAGCGCCATGAGCGTCGCGGCGGTGTACGCCTGCGTGTCGCTCATTGGCGGTGCGATCGCGTCGCTCGTGATGGGCGAATACGAGCGCAATGGCGCCGACAACATGCCGGTCCAGTCGGACCTCTGGTACCTGTTCAATGAGGAGATGCATCCGCGCTGGTCGGCGGCCGTGGGCTGGGAATACGGCGTGCAGTCGCTGCTGCTGCACGGCGATCTCTTCCAGCGGATCCATCGCGTCACGCGGTACTCGTCGGCAATCGAGTCGTTCGAGCCGCTGCACCCGCTGTGCGTGAATCCGATGCGGTACGGCGAGCGCATGGTGTATTCGGTGTGGGACCCAGTGACCGGGCAGGTCGAATATATCGATCAGGATGACATCATTCATGTGCCTGGTCCCGGCTTCGATGGCTATCGCGGGCTGTCGCAAATTCGGCACGTGCTGCGCCTGCCGGTCAGTGCGTCGATCGCGGCGGGCGAGCTATCGGAGGGCATTCTGAACGACGGGTTGCGGCCTGACTTGGTGCTGAAAACCAGCACCAAGCTGGACGAAGCGAAGATCAACAAGCTGCGTAACCAGTGGCTGGAAAAGTACAGCGGCCTGAGGAACAGCGCGGCGCCGGTCGTGCTCGATGGCGACATGGACATCAAGCAGATCAGCATGTCGGCCAGCGACGCGCAGCTGCTGGAAAACAGGAAGCTGACCGCCGACGACATCTGCGGGATCTTCGGCGTGATGCCCTACATGATCGGGCGGCCCGAGAAAACCACGACGCTTGGCAGCAGCGTCGAGCAGTTCGGCATCAGCTTTGTGAAGTACACGCTGCAGCGGCACATCGTGAAGATCGAGCAGGAAGCAAACCGCAAGGTGATCCGCTCGCCGACGAAGTTCGTGAGGTATGACGTGAGCTCGCTGGAGCGGGGCGACACGTCGGCGCGCTTCACCGCATACCGCACGGCGGCGGGTCGGGCCGGGGAGCCGGGCTTCATGACCGTCAATGAAATCCGCCGCAAAGAGAACCTGCCGCCGGTGCCGGACGGCGATCAACTTTTCAAGGGAACCAACGATGCGGCAAAACCGAATCCTCCAGCTGCTGAATGACAACCGGTCCGCACCGCGTGCGTTTCGTGTGCAGGCGTCCGACGATGCGTCGGAGGTCACGGTCTATCTGTATGACGTGATCGTGACCGAAGACTGGTACGGAGGTGTGTCTGCGACGGCGTTTGTTCAGGCGCTGGCTTCCATTACCGCCGACACGATCCATCTGCGCATTAACTCGCCGGGCGGCGATGTGTTCGCGGCGCGAGCGATGGAGACCGCGATTCGCGGTCATTCGGCAAAGGTCGTCGCGCACGTCGACGGCGTCGCGGCGAGCGCGGCCAGCTTCGTGATGCTCGCGGCCGACGAGGTCGAGATCAGCGACGGCGCGTTCGTGATGATTCACAAGGCGTGGTCGTTCGCGATGGGCAATGCGGACGATCTGAAGGAAACCGCGAAGCTCCTCGATGCAGTGGACGCATCGCTGGTGCGGACCTATGCAAAAGAGACCGGACAGGATGAAGCCGACATTGCTGCATGGATGGCTGCCGAGACATGGTTCACGTCCGATGAGGCCGTCACAAATGGATTTGCGGACCGGCTGGCGAACGGCGACGACGCTGCTCAGGCGTCTGCGTGGAACCTGTCGGCATTCAGCAACGCGCCGAAGCCGAAAGCGCAGCCTGGCTCGCAGGAAGCGAATGACCCGGCTTCGGAGCCGGCGCCGGCGGCGACGCCGGTTGCTAACGCAAAACCGGAGCCCGATTTCGCCGCGATGAAGCGGCGGCTCGATCTGCAGCAACGTCTCTGACGCTCTCCCGCGTCGTCGTTTGAAGCCGCTCCCCTGGGCGGCTTTTTTTATTTCTCTCTGGAGTCTTTATGGCAAGCATCCAAGCATTGCGGGAGCGTCGCGACGCACTCGCCAAGAATCTGAACAACCTGCTCGAAAACCACACCGGCGACAAGTGGGCCGCCGAGCAACAAAAGGCCTATGACGAAGGCATGGCGGAGATCGACACGATCAGCGCCGAGATCAAGCGTCACGAAGGACTGATGGCCCGCCTTGCTGCCGATGCGCTCAACGGCAAGACCGATGGTCTCGTCAATGCGACGACCAAGGTGTCGGGTGCGCAAGGCGTCGAATCGGCTGCGTTGCGCGCATACCTGACCGGTGGTATCGCTGCGATGGCGCCCGAAGATGTTACCAACCTGCGTGCGCGTCAGACGCCGGATATTCGCAACGCCATGTCGACGACGACGCCCGGCGAGGGCGGCTATACGGTGGCGACCGAATACTATCGCCAGCTGACCGAGGCGATGAAACAGTACGGCGGCATCCGCGAGCTGGCGACGGCGCTTACCACCGGCACGGGCGCGCAGATGCAGTTCCCGACTGCCGACGCCACGGCGGAGGAGGGCGAGATCGTCGGTCAGAACACGGCCGCCGACGCCGCCGATACGACCTTCGGTAACGCGTCGCTCGACGTCTACAAATATTCGTCGAAGTCGATCGCGATCCCGTTCGAGCTGATTCAGGACAGCATGTTCGACATCGAGGCGTACATTCAGGCGCTGCTCGCGATGCGTATCGGCCGCATCACCAGCCGCCACTTCATGGTAGGCACCGGCGTCAACCAGCCGCGCGGCCTGATGACGGCGGCAGCGGTCGGCGTGACGCTCGCGTCGCCTACGGACATTGGCTATGACGACCTGGTCGATCTGGAGCACAGCGTCGACCCGGCGTACCGCAGTGGCCCGAAGGTCGGCTGGGTTGTCCACGACGACACGCTGCGCCTCTTGCGCAAGGTGAAGGACGACCAAAAGCGTCCGATCTTCGTGCCGGGTTACGAGCAGGGCAATCCGGGCGGCGCACCGGACCGGCTGCTCAATCGTCCGATCAGCATCGTGCAGGAAATGCCGACCGTCGCGGCGGATGCACTGCCGGTCGCGTTCGGCGACGTGTCGAAGTACTTCATCCGCAACGTCATGGATCTGACGGTGTTCCGCATGATCGACTCGGCGTACACGCTGAAGGGTCAGGTCGGTTTCGTCGCCTTCAATCGTCAGGGCGGCAACCTGATTGATGTCGGTGGTGCGGTCAAGACGATGAAGATGGGCCCGGCGGCGTAACGGCGCTGCAGGTCGGTGCGTAGCAGGGCAAGAAGGGCACTCGCGAGGGTGCCCTTCTTTGTTAGTGAGGTAGCAATGCATCCATTCAATTTTCAGCGCGCGCGGGTAGTAGGCGGGGATGTCACGGTCACGACGCCGCCGGAGAACGAGCCGTTCGAAGTTCCGGAAGCGAAGCTGCACCTGCGCGTCGAGAGTGACGAAGGCGACGACAGTGCTGGCGATGAGGATGACGAGATCGGCCAGATGATCGTGTCGGCGCGGGAGCGGCTGGAACACCAGCTGAATCGCCCGCTCTTGCCGCAGACATGCACGGTGCGTGCCGACGGATTTCCGTCTGATCGCATCCTGCTGTGGAACGACGTCACGGAAGTGGTGAGCGTCGACTACACGGATGCCGACGGCGCCGCTCAGGTGCTACCCGCAACCGCTTTCCGGCTCGTCGATCGTGCGTACCTGGTTGCCCGCGCGACGTGGCCAGCCGGTGAAGACATCAGCGTGACGTTTAAGTGTGGCGCGTTCGCGGATCCGGAAGCGGTTCCAAAGTCACTTTGCCAGTGGATGAAGCTGCAGATCGGCACGATGTATGAGCAGCGCGAGTCGGAGACGAACGATCAGGTCTGGTCGATTCCATCGCGCTATGTCGACGGTTTGATCGACCGATACCGGATGTTGACCCTATGAGCGCCGCTCCCGGAAAAATGCGTTCGCGCATCGTGCTGCGTATTCGCACCGACGTGCCGGCCGTCGACATGGGTGTCAGCGCGAGCTATTCAGCGCAGATCAAGCGGTGGGCCGACGTGAAACCCGTCGGTGCGATTGCCTACGCCGCATCCGTGCAATCCGATGAGCGCGTGACGCATCGCATGCGCATGCGGCTCTTCGATGCTGTCACGACGCAATACGAGATCGTGTGGAACGGCTGGGTGTATCGCGTGCGTCGAGCGAAACACGAGCACTTCAAACGGATCACCACACTCGAAGTCGAGGAGCAACGCCGTGACGAATAACGCGGGCATCTATTACCACCTCGAGGGATTCGAGGGGTTCGACAAAAAGATCGACTTCAACAAGGCGAAGATCCGCGGCGCAATGCGCAAGGCCGGCAAAATCGTCCGTAACCGCGCGCGTGATGACCTGTTGAAAGGCACGTCGAATGGCGCGGGTTATCCGGCCGTTCGCAAAGGCACTTTGCGCAACAGCATCGGAATCAAGATCAGCCGTTCGGGCTTCCTCGTTCGTGTGCGGCCGGAAAAGACGCCGGGTATGGGCAAGAGCTTCTACCCCGCGTATCTGCATTACGGGGTCCGCGCGAAGTCGGGCGGGTGGCGTATCGAGCCGCATGAAAACTACATGGTCGATGCGTTGCAGCAGTCCGAGACCGAGATCGAATCGGTGTTGCGATCGGCGTTCGCTGCGGCAATCGACATCAAGTGAGGGACGCGCGATGAAAGTGACGCCTATCGTGCTGCAGCTGCGCACGTATTGCCCGTTCTTTGAGAACCGTGTCGCGGCGGCAATCGAATTTGAAGCCGCTCGCGATGAGGCGCTGCTACCTGCGCCGGCGGCGTTCGTGGTGCCGACGCACGACGATGCCGGCGAAAACCAGACGCAGAACACCACGCGGCAGGACATCACCGACGCGTTCGATGTGGTGGTCGTGATCGCCACGCAGGACGCGCGCGGGCAGTCGCGCATCGATCTGCTGCACGACGTGCGCGCGATGTTGTGGAAAGCGCTGGTTGGCTTCGAGCCGTTGCCGGACTGGAATCGGATCCAGTACGAGGGCGGCAGTCTGCTGATGATGAACCGCGAGCGAATCCTGTATCGCTTCGGCTTCTCGACCGTGTACACGCTCGGCGGCGGCAATGAACCGGAAACGTGGCACGAGCAGTTCCTCGCCGGTCTTCCGGCTTTCGAAGGCTTCACGGTGAACGTCGACTGCATCGATCCGGCCGACGCGAACCTTCATAAACCCGGCCCGGATGGGCGCATCGAGTTCACCTTTAGAGAGGATTTCAACGATGGCTAAGACGATGTATGTCAAGCCGGGCGAAGGTCGGGTCGTGCCCGATCCCGAGCGCGGCGACGAACTGCCCGCCAACGGGCGCACGGTGCCGCGAAATGTCTACTGGCGGCGTCGTGTCGCGGCACTCGACGTGATCGAGTGCGATCCGCCCGCGGTTGTGCCGGCGGCCGCAAGCGTGGTTACTCCGGCGAAGACTGTTACGCCGGTGACCGGTGATACCGACAACAAGGGGGCTCAATAATGCCAGTGAGCTTTAACAACATTCCGGCCTCCGGGTTGTATACGCCGCTTTTCTTCGCGGAGATGGACAACTCACAGGCGAACACGTCGACGGGTTCGGATAACCGGCGGCTCTTGATCGGGCAGGTGAACGACGACTCGACGAGCGAAGTCGGCAAGCTGCAGATCTGCGGCAGCGTGACCGAAGCCAAGTCGATCGGCGGTACCGGCTCGATGCTGGGCACGATGTATCAGGCGATGCGCAAGACGGACCCGGCCGGCGAGATCTGGATCGTGCCGGTGAAGCTCGCAACGGGCAGCGCAGCTGCGGGCGCGGTCGCGTTTGACGGGACCGCAACGGCAGCCGGCGTGCTCAACCTGTATATCGGCGGCAAGCGCCTGCAGGTGACGGTGCCCAAAGGCATGCTGGCGGCAGATCTCGCAAGCGCGGTCGAGACGGCGATTGCTGGCGCCATCGACATTCCGGTCACCGCTGAGGCGACCGAGAAGAGCGTGGCGCTCACGACGCGCTGGAAGGGCGAAACCGGGAACGACATTCGCATCGAGATCAACCGCAAGGGCACGGCGGGCGGCGAACGTACGCCGGCGGGCATTGCGGTCACGATCACGGCGATGGCGGATGGCGCCGGGCAACCGGACGTGGCCGACATTCTGGCCGCCGTGGGCGATGAGCCGTTCGAATTCATCTGTTCTCCGTGGAGCGACGAAAGCTCGCTCGACGATTTCCGCGAGTGGATGAACGATGTGTCGGGACGCTGGGCGTGGTCGTCGATGCTGTACGGGCATGTGTACACCGCGCGTCGAGGCGAGCTGGGCACGCTCGTCTCGGAGGGCAAGGCGCGCAACGATCAGCACGTGACCGTACACGGCTTCGAAACGGGTGTCGGTAATCCGGCGTACGAGGTCGCGGCGGCATGGGTGGGCATGACGGCCGTATTTATTTCTGCCGGCCCCGCGCGACCGACCCAGACCGGCGCGCTGATCGGTATCGATCCGGCGCCGTCCGGTCAACGCTTTCTGTTCACCGAGCGTAACTCCTTGCTGTCATACGGCACGGCGACCGCGTACTACGGGGGCGGCTATTACCGCATCGAGCGTGCGGTGACGACGTACCAGGAGAACGCGTTTGGCCAGCCGGACAACTCGTATCTGGACAGCGAGACGATGCACCAGTCCGCGTACATCATCCGGTATCTGCGCACGCGGGTGACGAGCCAGTATCCGCGTCACAGCGTCGCCGACGACGGCACGGCGTTCGGTCCGGGCGTGGCGATCGTGACGCCGAGCATGGCGCGCGCGGAAATGGTGTCGGCCTACTACGAGCTGGAGGAAGCCGGCATCGTCGAGAACGCAGACATGTTCGCGAAATATCTGATCGTCGAGCGGGATGCGAATGATCCGAACCGGTTCAATTCGCTGTTCCCGCCGGACTACGTGAACCAGTTACGCGTGTTCGCGATGCTCAACCAGTTCCGCCTGCAGTACGCGGCTGAAGCACCGGCAGCGGCCTGATTGCTGCATTGAGCGACAACTGTACGGCCCGCCTGAGTGCGGGCCGTTCTCATTCTGGAGGCCCTCATGGGTAAGAAAGTAGCCGGCACGTGCTACGTCAAGGTGGCGGGTGTGCAGCTGGAGATTACGGGCGGCGTTGAATGTCCGCTGACCGACAAGGAACGCGAGACGATCAAGCCGGGCTTCTATTCCGAAAAGGACAAGACGCCCTACGTGAAGGTCGACGCGCTTTTCACGGACGATTTTCCGATCGACACGATCATGAGCGGCACGAACATGACCGTCACGGCAGAACTGAACAACGGACGGACGTACGTGCTCAGTGGCGCGTACATCGCCGGCGATGCTGCGACGACGGGCGACGACGGCAAGGCGTCGCTCAACTTCGAAGGACGCAAGGGGAGCTGGCAATGAGTGAAAAGGTAATCAAGCTGTCCTCGCCGATTACGGCACACGGCGAGACGCTCAGTGAGCTTTCGTTGCGTGTTCCGACGCCGGCCGACGCGCGCAAGATCAAGTCGCTTCCGTACGTCATGAACGCCGACGAGTCGGTGAATCTGAACGTCGACGTGTGCGCGAAATATGTTGAGCTGCTCGCGCAGATTCCGCCGTCATCGATCGAGCAGCTCGCGATGACCGACCTCAACGCGCTGTGCTGGGAGGTCGCGGGTTTTTTTATGAGCTCGGAATCCGGGGCGTCGACGAGCTGATCGAGCGTGCCTATGACGCCGCGTGGTTCTGGCGTCTGGACCCGGAAGTCGTCATGGAACGATCCATCGTCCGCCTCGCGGAAGTGATGGGTCAGGTGGGGCGGATCATCGAAGAGGCGGGCGATGGCGGATAAATTTCAACTCAAGGCGCTGATCACCGGCGTCGACAAACTGTCGCCTGCCCTCACCGGGATTCGCAAGAATATCGCGAAGTTTCGCAAGGGGCTGAAGGATGACGGGCTGGGCGATCTCGGCTTCAAGGATCTGATCAAGGGCGGTGCGATCGCCGCACCGTTCGTCCTGGCGACGAAGGCGGCGATCGATTTCGAGTCGTCGATGGCCGACGTGCGCAAGGTGGTGAATTTCGATACGCCGAAGCAGTTTGCGCAGATGTCGACGGACATCGTCAATCTCTCGAAGAACCTGCCGATGGCGGCGGCGGATATCGCGAAGATCGTCGCGGCCGGCGGGCAGGCCGGGATCGACAAGAGCGAGCTGCCACGGTTTGCGGAAGACGCGGTCAAGATGGGTGTCGCGTTCGATCAGACCGCCGACGAAGCCGGCCAGATGATGGCGACGTGGCGTACCGCGTTCAAGTTGGGGCAGGACGAGGTTGTCACGCTGGCCGACAAGATCAACTACCTCGGCAACACGGGGCCGGCGACGGCTGCGAAGATCTCGGACGTGGTGACGCGCGTCGGGCCGCTCGGCAAGGTGGCGGGCCTCGCTTCCGGCCAGATTGCCGCGCTCGGCGCGACGTTGATCGGCGTCGGTGTGCAGCAGGACATTGCGTCGACGGGCATCAAGACTTTCATGTTGACGCTCGCGTCGGGTGCCGCTGCGACGAAGCAGCAGCAACAGATGTTCAAGGCGCTGCGGCTGAATTCGAAGTCGGTTGCGGCGGGACTGCAAAAGGATGCGCAGGGCACGATGCTCAAGGTGCTGACCGCGATCAGTAAGGTCAAGCCCGAGAAGCAGGCGGCGGTGCTGCAAACCCTGTTTGGCCGCGAGTCGATCGAGGCGATCGCGCCACTGCTCCTGAATCTGGATCTGCTGAAGAAGAACTTCGGCAAGGTGTCGGACGCGACCCAGTACGCCGGCTCGATGAATCAGGAGTATGCGTCGCGCGCGGCGACGACGGCCAATAACCTGCAGCTGATGCAAAACCGTATGAACGCGGTCGCCATCAGTGTGGGGTCCGTTCTCCTTCCGCCGCTGAATCAGTTCCTCGGCGTTATCGCGCCGCTCACGGAGGGCCTGCAGCAACTCGCGCAGGCACACCCGGGCGTCATCAAGGGTGTGCTCGGTGCCGCTGCGGCGTTCGCTGTTCTGCGGCTCGCCGTGTGGGCGACCACCAGTGGCATGAAGGCGATGATTGCGGTGTCGAATCTCACGCCGCTGGGAATCGCGGTGCGCCTGATCGCGCTCGCGGCCGGCTTCATGATCGCGAACTGGGACAAGGTCGGGCCGTTCTTTTCGAAGCTGTGGGACGGCATCCTGTCTGTGTCGAAAACGGTGTTCGGCTGGCTCACGGATGTGTTTCTCAACTTCTCGCCGCTCGGTCTTGTGATCAAGAATTGGGAGCCGATTGTCGCGTGGTTCAAGGGGATGTGGGATCGCATCAAGCCGTACGTGCAGCCGTTGATCGACGGCGCCGGCTGGGTGGCCGACAAGCTTGGTCTGGGCGGTGGCGGGGCGGGCATGTCAATCGAGACTGCTGCGGCGGCCGGTGGCTTCGACGGCACGGGTCTGGGTAACTGGGGCGCTTCGGTGCCGCAGCGTGCCGGTGCGCAGCAGCGGGTGCAGGGCGACATGGTGGTGCGCTTCGAGAATGCGCCGCCGGGCATGAGCGTCGCCAAGCCGGCCGCGTCGTCGGGGCTGACGATCACGCCGAAGGTGGGTTATCGGTCACTGGCCGGAGGGTAATGATGGGCACATGGCGAGACCGGCTGCAGCCGGCGTCGTTCCGGGGTGTGCCGTTCGACGTGGACGGCGATTCGATCGGTGCGGGGCGTCGCACGCAGACGCACGAATACGTAAAGCGTGACAAGCCGTACGTCGAGGATCTGGGACGGGCCACGCGCGACGTCGACGTGACGGGTTTTCTGATCGGCGACGATTGCTTCGAGCAGGCTGATCGTCTGCTCGAAGCGTTCGAAACCGCCGGGCCGGGCGAGCTGGTGCATCCGTGGCTCGGGCGCATGAAGGTGAGCGCGGTCGGAAAGCCCGTGTTCAAGCGTGACCGGCGAGAGGGCGGTATGGTTCGCTTCGACGTGTCGTTCGTCGAGTCGGGCGACCTGTCGTTTCCGGCGACCACGCTCAACACGTCGCAGCAGCTGGCGAGCGCATCGGACGCACTGGAGACCACGTCGAAAAGTAACTTTGCAACGCTGCTCGATGACGTCAACACGGCGCGTGTGAGCGTCGCATCGTACATGTCGTCGGCCACGAAAATGTACACCGCGTTTAGCAACAATCTGTCGCCGTTCGTGAGTGCTTTTACGGACGCCGCGCAGTTCGCGCAGTGGGTGTTGAACGCGCCCTCGCTGATTTCGGAGGAACTGTTTAGCGCCGTCGACGGAATCACGAGCTCGTTCACGGGCACGGCGAACATGCTGACGTCGGTCACGGGCATATTCGGCTCGATCGGCGATGTTGGATCCGGGTCGGCGCCAACCGGCACGGATGCGGCGGGGTTTCAGTCCGCGCTCGTGCAGGTTTCGCAGGATGCAATGCTGGTCATGGCGATGCGTGATCTGGCGACGATCACGGTGCCGGTGTCCGACGCGGCGGCATCGAGCGCCGGACCGCAGGATCCGGCATCGGTGTCGTCCGTCGATTCACAGACCGGTACCGTGCCCGTCGAGTACGACGAGGCGGGTGACGTCATCTACCCGGTTGATGTGCCGGTGATCGACGACGTGATCGCGCTGCGTGACGGGTTGGCGTCGACGATCTGGGATATGGCGCAAACCGCTTCCTATGATCGATTTCAGGCGCTCACCGCCGCGCGGCAGGCAATCACGCGGCACCTGAACGAAGTCGCCAAAAACGGCGTGCGCATTGTGACGATCCAGCCGATCGAGGCGACTCCGTCGCTGGTTCTCGCGTATCAGCGATACGGCGACGCGACGCGCGCCGATGAGATCGTGACGCGCAACCGCGTGTCGAATCCCGGCTTCGTGCCGCCCGTCGAACTGCAGGTAGCGCAAAGGTAATGCATGGACGACGCAAACAATGCCGTCACGCTGAGCGTGAACGGCAGGAACTATGGCGGGTGGAAATCGGTGTCGATCGGCGCCGGCATCGAGCGCTGCTCGCGTGACTTCAATCTGTCGGTCACGTGGAAATGGCCGGGTCAGTCGACCGCCATCGGCATCCGGCAGGGCGACCGGGCCGAAGTGCGCATTGGCAACGATCTGGTTCTGACCGGCTGGGTATATGCGTCGCCGATCCGGCACGACCGCGCGTCGATCGATCTGTCCGTCTCGGGCCGCTCGCTCACGTCCGATCTCGTCGACTGTGGCGCGAACAACAAACCGAGCCAGTGGCGCAACCAGACCGTCGCGCGCATTGTCACGGCGCTGGTCGCGCCGTACGGCATCAAGGTCATCGACCAGACCGGCGACAGTGTCACGCTTGCCGACCATACGATCCAGCCCGGCGAGACGATTTTCGAATCGATCGACCGGCTGCTGACGCTGTCGCACCTGTTCGCGACGGACGACGGTCGTGGGCGTCTCGTGATCGCGAACCCGGGAAGTGCCGGGCGTGCCGTCGACCAGCTGGTGGTCGGTGAAAACATTCTGGGCGGTGACGCGGCGCTCGACTTTTCGGGCGTGTTCTCCGAATACGTGTGCAAGGGCCAGCACGCCGGCAGTGACGACATGTATGGCGCGGCGACGAGCGAGATCTCGGCGAGCGTGTCGGACTCGCGCATCAAGCGCAAGCGCGTCAAGGTGATCCAGGAGTCGGGGAACATCACGACGGCGATGGCGAATGGACGGGTGAAGTGGGAGCGCGACAACCGCATCAGCAAGGCGCTGGCGACGACGTACAACGTGCAGGGGTGGCGGCAGTCGTCGGGCCGGCTGTGGATCCCGAACCAGATCGTGCATATCGTCGATCCGATTATCGGCTTTGACCGCGACATGCTGATCGTCGAGACGACGTACGTCGAGGGCGATCAGGGCACGACCACGACGCTCAAGGTGGCGCCGCCGGACGGATACATGCCGGAGCCGGATGACCCGCACAAGCGGCGCAAGTTGAAGAAAGGTAAAAAGGGCGACAACTTTGAATATCTGTTGCCCGCAGACTGGGAGTCGAACGGATGAATCCACGCGAGATGGCGCAACGCATTATGGGCATGCTCGTACGGGGCACGGTGTCGCGTGTCAACTCCGCCACGAAGATGCAGACGCTGCAGCTCGGGCTGCTCGCCGATGAACTGAAAGACGGCATGGAGCACTTCGAGCCGTACGGCTTTACGTCGAATCCGAAGGAGGGATCAGAAGGCATTGGCGGGTTCCTCGCTGGCGATCGCTCGCACGGCGTGGTGCTGGTGGTGGCCGATCGTCGATACCGGTTGCCGGGACTGGATGAAGGGGAGGTCGCGATTTACACCCATGAAGGCTCGAAAATCGTGATGAAGAACGGCCGGATCATCGAGGTCGAATGCGACGAATATCGCGTCGTCACGAAGAATTACAGTGTGACCGCGGACGCATACGGCGTGACGGCACAGGCGGTAGCGATCGACGCTGATACGGCACGGTCGACGTGCGCGATCGACGCGCCCGACATGGTTATTAACGGTGTAAGTCACGCCGCTCACCACCATCAGGAACACGATGGCCCGAATACCGGGGGACCGCTATGACGCTGCTGTCTGACGCCGATCGCACCGCGCTGATCGAACGGGCGGTCAATATCAGCCTCTTCACGTGGCGCCGGGCGGAGCCGGCCGACAAGCTCGACGACGACAACCGCGAGGGCTGGTGGGGTGACACCTTTCCGGCGGTCGATAACGATCGCATCGGCTCGCGTCTGTGGTTGCTGCGCCGTCGTTCTCTGGATGCGCAAGCGTTGCTCGATGCGGTTCAGTACGCGAACGAAGCGCTGCAGTGGATGATCGACGACGGGTGGGTGAGCGACGCGGCGGCCGTTGCGACGCGAACCGACACACAATCAATGCGACTTGTGGTCACGCTCGATGAGGCCACGGCATCGCCGCTGCGATTTGCTTTTGACAACGTTTGGAAGGTGATCCATGCCGTTTGACGTTCCAACCCTGCCGACGCTGATCCAGCGTGCGGTATCCGATCTGGCCGGTAGCGCATCCGACGCGTTGCGGCGCTCCGATGCACAGGCGCTCGCGCGCACGCATTCCGGCGCTGCGCACCTGGGATACGGCTATCTGAAGTGGATCTCGAAGCAGCTGTTCTCCGATACCTGCGACGAAGACATGCTGATCCGGCAGGCGAACCTGCGGCTCGATGGCGGCCGCAAGGCTGCGCAGTCGTCGACGGGCAAAGTCACTTTGTCGGGGCGTGCCACGGCGGTGGTCGACGCCGACGTGCAGATGCAGACCGAAGACCTGATCGTCTACGTCACGACCGAGTCCGCGACACTGGATGCGACCGGCGCCGGGACAATCGGAGTCAAGGCGCTGGTGCCTGGCAAATTGGGGGACCTCGACGCCGGCACCGTGCTGACCTTCGTTTCGCCGGTTGATGCCGTGTCCGATACGGCGACCGTCACGGTCGACGGCATCACGGGCGGCAGCGATCAGGAGTCAATCGAAGAGCTGCGCCAGCGTGTCAACGCGTCGTATCGCAAGCAACCCATGGGTGGCAACGTCGACGACTACGAGACGTGGGCACTGGAGGTGCCAGGCGTCACGCGCGCATGGGTGCGGCGCCGCTACATGGGGCCGGGTACCGTCGGGCTGTTCTTCGTGCGCGACGACGATGAGGATCCGTTCCCCGGTGAAGCTGAGATTGCGGCCGTGAAGACCTACGTCGAGGGCAAGCGCCCGCTCGGCGCCGAGCTGTATGTGTTGTCTCCCGTGAACAAGCCCGTGCCGTTCGTGCTGCACATTTCGCCGGATACGGGCGCGGTGCGCGCGGCCGTTAGCGCGTCGCTGCAGGATCTCATCAATAGCGAGGGAGATCTGGGCGTCACGCTGCTGCATACGCATATCGACGATGCGATCAGCCAGGCAACCGGTGAGAACGATCACGAGCTCACGGCGCCGCCCGGCAATGTGACGCTGGCGGTCAACGAATTGCCGACGTTCGGGGGCATTACATGGGAGTGAGAACGGCGGACGACTACCTGAGCGAGTTGCGGCAGTTGCTCCCTCGTGGCCCGGCATGGGATGCCGATCTGGTGCCGGATATCGATGCCGTGCTTCAGGGCCTCGCGCCGGAGTTCGCCCGGCTCGACGCGCGAGCGAATGACATGCTCGATGAAATCGATCCGGCCACGATGCGCGAGCTGGTGCCCGACTACGAGCGTCTCATGCAGCTGCCGGATCCGTGTCTGGGTGACAACCAGACATTCGACGAGCGGAAAACGGCCGTCATCCGGAGGCTGATTGGCATGGGTGGGCAGAACGCCGCGTTTTTTATCGGCGTGGCGGTCGAGCAGGGCTATCCGGCCGCCTCGGTGGTTGAGTATCGCGCGCCCCGGTTTGGGCGCGCACGCTTCGGCCATGCGCATTTCGGCACGTGGGCCGCGCAGTTCTTTTGGGAACTGCGGCTCGGGGCTCGTCTGACGGGCGGTGCGCGCTTTGGGGTGACGCTGTTTGGCGAGCGCTTCGGGCACAACCCGAACAACGGTATCGAGTGTCTTGTGCAGCGCTGGATGCCGGCGCACACGGTGGTGGATTTTGTGTATGCGACCTGACCGTCGCATTTGATCAGACAGGCGGCCTGCGGGCCGCTTTTTTATTGCCAGGAGAGTTATGGATTATCCACAGGATCCCAGCGTAGGACTCGTCGACGGCAAGTTCGTCGATGAAAACGAGGCAACGGCACAAGTCGGGTCGCTTATTCCTTCGAGCTGGGGCAACTCGGTCACCGACGAGATTATCAATGTGCAGAACGCGGCGGGCATCGAGGCCGACGAAGCGGCGCACGATCAGTTGCTGAAGGCACTTCGGAAGCTGTTCCCGGCGGTCTATTCGATCAGTGCGCTGCCCACCGAGAATATCGGCCCTGTCACGGTGATCGAGGCAGGGGAAGTGTGGTTGTGGAGCGCAAGCGCGTTTTTCACTGGATACCGCTCGCCGCTCTGCGGCCGGCCGCTCGATGGTCATACTGTCACGCCGTTGGCAAGCGAGGTCGACGCGGTGGGCGGCAACCTGAGCAAGACGGCCTACGCCGCCCTGTGGGGGTACGCTAACGAGAATAGCCTTGTCGTCACGTCGGCGAACTGGGTGGCGGGCACGCACAACTTTGTAGACAACGGCGACAACACGTTTCGCGGGCCCGATCTGCGCAACATGTTCAGGCGCTACACGGGTACTGACGCTGACACTGCAAATGCAAGAAACATGGGTTCGGCGCAGACGGACACCTTCCAGGGGCACCGGGTCGGTAACGTTCAAACCGCATCTGGCGGTTCGGCACCCACGAACCTGATCACCACCACTGTCTCCAATCAGGGAGGGAGTAATCTCACCAATGCACTCGCGGGCGTCTACGCCCAACTCGTCGCAGACACGCACGGCATGCCACGCACTGGCAATGAGACGCGGCCATTGAACACGGCTTTCCGACCCAGAATTCATATCTAAATCAGACATGAATTCGTGGCGCGTATGCGACGTTGATCGGGCGCGTGACGCCAGCGCCGCCGCTGACAACCACACCGTTTGCCCCGCCCGACGAAATGAATGTGTTTCTTGAGTTGGGGTATGCGGATATGGTCGCGATGTCGAGTCCAATACCTTGAGGTGTATTTGGGTTTGTGCAGCCAAGGACACCCATCGTGGCCGCATCGGATGGTCCGGTGTCGTACCCAGACAGTGAGCCACGCTGCCAAGAACCGAGTGCTCTTGCATTTGCAGTGAGGGCGACTCAGACATGAATTCGTGGCAAAAAGGCCGTGTTTTTCGGTCGCGTTTCGGACGCGGAATTTCCGTTGTATGGCGCGCCGATATAGCCGCTTTGATTCGCGGTCGCCAGTTGATTGTTAGGTATTGAGACCGCGAAAACTGACCCAGGTCCGGTAGAAGTTAAAAGCGCGTGATTGTGGGTCTGAAACGCGTGCGATTGCGCGCTACCAAGCGCTCTCGCATTTGCAGTGCAAATACTTTTAGGAGTTGACTATGAGCAAAACGAAAACCGTCTATCAGACCGCTCCGAACGGAGCTTACCTCTATGAAACGATTGCCAATGAGTTGCCGTTATCGCCGGGAGACTTCAACGTGCCATACGGTGCGGTCGAAGTCGCACCGCCCGTAGCCCCTGCAGGCCAGGTAGCGCAGTGGCAAGGGAACGTCTGGGCCATCGTTGCAGACAACCGTGGCGCAGCGCTGTATCGCGCCGACTCCGGCGAGCAATACGTGATCGATAGTGTGGTCGAGGTCAACGGAAGCGAGACCAGCTACAACGGTCTCGGTGCCATCCCTGCTTGGCTTACGGAAACCGCTCCGGTTACCGCAGAGACGAACTGACGTGCGCGGTCAGGCGTGACTCTCGCAACATCTGCAGCTGACGTTTCCCGAGCGGGCTACGTGCGATCTTCTGCGAAAGTTCCCATCCGTTAGGGTGGTAGTAGCGCAGGAGCATCCGCGTGTCGGTATGGCCTGTGATCTTTGCCAGTTCATGCAATTCGAAAACAGGTGCGAGCGCGCTGGTTGATTCGTGCCGGAGGTCATGGAATCTGAGGTCGTGGAAATACGCGGGATTGGGGCGTCTCGCGTGACGCCGGCAAAGCGCCTCGTAGCACTTTCGTGCGCGGCGTCTCGCGCGAATGAACGCTCTTGTCACAGAGCCAGGCCGCATCGAAAAGATACGGCCACGCAGCGGCTTGCCGACAAGCCAGCGACGCAAGGTTTCCTTCGCCAGTGGCGTTAGCGGCACGTCGCGTGCCGAGCCGTTTTTAGTATCGAGCAGTCGGACAACGCCGTGAACCAGATCAACATGTTCACGCTGGATACCGCATATCTCCGATCGGCGCATGCATGATTCCGATGCAACTGTGACGATAACTGGAAGCTCGACGGATCGGGTCGACTGGATGATCCAGTCGAGCTCTTCGCGCGGGCAGTCCGCTTCGGAGATGCCGCGAAGTTGTATCCGGTCGAACAGCCGGCGGTCACGTGCATCGTTGACAGTCGGCCGTCGCACGAGTTGCACGGGGTTTGCCAGCTCTGTCCAACCCCAGTCTTTGCGCAGCACGGTGTAGACGTGAGACAGAAAGGCGAGTCGCCTGACGACCGTCGAAGCGGCTTTCGTTTCGGCCCATGCGTCGCGGATCTCGATCAGGTCGGTGTTGCGGATGCGATTAATCGGTCGGCCAGCGAGTCTCGTGGCCAGCCATGTCCGCGCGATTGACTGCTCCGCGATCAACCCCTTCTTGAGTACAGACACTTCGCGCAGATAGCGGTCAATGATAGCGGCGAGTGTGGGAACGATGGGGTTGCGCAGGCGAGTCAGTTTCATGACGAAAAGCCGCGATTATGGTTCAGATTTAAAAAAACAGCAGGAGCACAACCAGTCACCCTCGGGTGGCTTTTTTTTGCCGCTCGCAAAGTGGCTTTTCATTCATCGGGGAGGCAAATGCCAGAAGACCAGATGCCGGAGATTCCCAGCGAACTCCTGCAACGCCTGCAGTTGAAACAGGAAGATGTCGAGGATCTCTCGAAATATTTCGCGGCGTCCCTGCGCGCGCACATGCGTAACGATTTCTATCGGGACGTTGGCAAGGGCGCCTTTGGGCTCATCCGCAAGTTCTTCATCGTGATCCTGCTCTATCTCGCGTGGAAGGGCTCAGGCGCTGATCACGGGTGGGTTGAGCCGCTTCGCAAGTTCTTCATGGGGTAGGACATGAAACCGGAAGACTTCATTGCAGCCATTGCTCCGGCTGCGCAGCTGTCCGCCGCCCGCACGCGGATTCCGGTCAGCTTCACCGTCGCGCAGGCTGCGCTCGAATCCAGCTGGGGCGCGTCGCGATCTGCGCAGATCGGCTTCAACCTGTTCGGTATCAAGGCTGACGCGAGCTGGAAAGGCCCGACGTTCACATTGCCGACGACAGAGTATGTCGCCGGCAAGCGCGTGACCGTGCAGGCGAGATGGCGGCAGTACAACAGCTGGTTCGCCAGCATCGAAGACCACGCGCGCTTCCTGCTTGAGAATCCGCGCTACAAGCCGGCGTTTGCCTGCGCGGACGGCCCGTCGTTCGCGCAGGCGGTTCAAGAGGCCGGTTACGCAACCGATCCGCAGTACGCGATGAAGCTCGTCGCGATCATCACAGGCCGGAAGCTGAACCAGTTCGACGAGCCGGTTGTCGCGATCTGAGTTGTCTTGCATCCGGCAGTTACCGATCCGCCTTTGTGCGGATTTTTTTATTTGAGGAGCCCCAGATGAATGAATTGACCAAGCCCATATCGGTGGGTCTGCTGCTCGCGTTTATCGCGGCAATGGACCTGCTGCACATCAACGATCCGGAGCTGCGCTACGCGTGCTTTGGCCTAATCAGCCTGATCACCGGCTGGCATGCGGTCACGAACCGGCGTGCGATCGCGGGCGCGACGCCGGTGCCGTCGGCCGGGTATGTGCCGGTCGCTCGCGCGATGCCGGCTCCCCCGACGCCGTCCGCACAATGATCCGCACCATGTTGTGCCTGTCGCTCGTCTGTGTGTTGTCCGGCTGTATGAACCTGTACGCCGGCATCACGCAGTACGCGGTCAAACCGTTTTACGACACGGCATCGCAATCGGTCATCTGTTGTGAGGCGAAGGTCACGTCTGGCAAGAACGCCGGATCTGTCGTCGCACATATCACGAAGGCCGGAGACACCGTGACCGTCGATCTGACGGAGCAGGGCGTCGACGCTTCATCGAGCATCGCGGCCGCCGGCGCAACGGTGTCCGACGTCGCTGACGCTGTCTCCAATGCGGCCGTCTCGGCCGTGAAAATCCTCCACTAGGGAATCCACTATGAAACGCTCCATCATGCTGCTCGCGGCAGGGCTCGTCGCGTCCATCGCATTCGGCGGCTGCACTTCGCTGCAACAACAAACCGTCGCAACGCTCGCTGCGGGTGCGCAGAAGCACGCGAAGGACGCGTGCGCCATCGTTCAGCCTGTGCTGCTCAACCTGCGGGCGTCGTTGTCAGGCGACGATGCCGTCGCGCAACTCACAGATGACAACGGCGACCTTTGCAAGGCCGTGGCGTCGCTCGATCCAGCGAACGTAAGCTCGCTGGTCAATACGGCGATCCCGGAGATGATTGGTCTCGTCGCGCTACTGCCTGTCGATCCCGGCACGGCGACTACTATCCGGATCTCGCTCGGTGCCGCGTCGCTCGCGCTGTCGAACTGGCTTGTTGTCTATGGCACGCCTGTCGCGCCGATTCCCGCGAGCGAGGCTATTGCGTCGTGAGTGCTTTCCTGACGCGCCTGGCGATGGAAAACGCCACCGGGCTCGACGACGGGAGGTGGGTCCTGACGGCGCCGTTGATCTATCAATCCGACGTGGCCGGCACGACGTTCACCGTGCCCGTCGGCTTCGAGACCGACCTAGCGAGCGTGCCACGGATCCCGTTGGCGTACTGGCTGGCCGGCGGCACGAGCAACGAGGCGAGCGTGGTGCATGACTTCCTCTACACAACGCGGCCGGTGGCGCGCGTGCTCGCCGATGCAGTGCTGAAGGAAGCATCGGCCGTCACGGGTGTGCCGGCGTGGCGCCGATGGTTGATGTGGATTGGGGTGCGTATTGGCGGCGGATCGCATTGGAGGCCCGATCGCGCCACAGCCTGATGCTTGTGGCCCGCGATCGATGCGGGCCACTCGTCCGGCTTTTCACCTTCTCGGAAGCGGCGCGCGCATTTTGCGCTTCGTTTCCTCGCTCATCTCGACCGGCGCATAGATCCGTCCGACGCGCTGTATCTCCTCTTGCAGGCGGCGTCGTAGTGCGCGAAGCAGATCCCGGCGTCTGTCGGGATCGGGGGTGTCTTCTTCCGCTCTCCGGCAAGCCACCTCGACGAGCATTCGCAGCTCCGCGACCGCGTAGCGCTGCGCCTGGACCTCCAGTATGAGCCGCCGGATGTCTTTGTTGCGGTACTGGCGCCACCACGACTGGAGTTCGTCGTAGGCGGGGGGATCAAATTGAGGTAGGGCCATATTGCACCGCTGATACTGTATGAATATACAGTAATACATTACCTCAAAATGCCCATTGAGGTATCGCGGCAGCATCACTTCAGCCGGTCGCGCCGGCTTTCAAAGTTGCTTTGACCGTGCTTTGCGGCGCGGGAGAAGACAGGGCGACGGCGAGTATGTTTGCGCATTCTCGTCGCCGCCTTTCCACTGCTATTGCCAGTGAATTAGCCAAGGCCCTGCTACCTACCGGTAGGCGGGCCGAATTCTATCCTAAAACAGAAAAGGCAATTCCATATATGGCTACACCCATCGTTCCATGGATCGGCGGAAAGCGTCGTCTCGCAGACCATCTGATCCCGCGCTTTCCGGAACATGAATGCTACGTCGAGGTCTTCGCGGGCGGGGCCGCGCTGTACTTCATGCGCCCACCGGCGAAGGTCGAGGTAATCAATGATATCAACGGCGATCTGGTGAACCTGTACCGTGTCGTGCAGCATCACCTCGAGGAGTTCGTTCGCCAGTTCAAATGGGCGCTCACGAGCCGGCAGGTATTCAAGTGGTTGCAAGACACCGTCCCGGAAACGCTTACCGACATCCAGCGCGCAGCACGGTTTTATTACCTGCAGCACAACTGTTTCGGCGCCAAGGTGGAGGGACAGTCGTTCGGGACGGCAACTACGACGCCGCCCGGCCTAAACCTGCTTCGGCTCGAAGAAACGCTGTCTGCTGCACATCTCAGGCTGTCCAACACGTTCGTCGAGAGCTTGGACTGGAAGACATGTGTCGAGCGCTATGATCGGCCGCACACGCTGTTCTATCTGGATCCGCCGTATTGGCAGACAGAAGGCTACGGCGTGCCGTTTCCATACTCTGAATATGTCGAGATGGCTGATCGCCTGCGGAAGCTGAAGGGCAGAGCGATCGTAAGCCTCAACGACCATCCCGAGATCCGGCGGGCATTCGATGGTTTTTACATTGAGACCGTTGACATCAAGTACACCGTCGGCGGCGGAGGTCGCGAAGCACTGCGGAAGGAAGTGATTATTTTCAGCTGGGATGACGCTGCGCAGCCCGCAGGATTGTTCTAAGCCGCAGGGTGGGAGCTCGCTTGAGCGAGCTCTCTTTTTGCTGCGAGGCGGGAAAATACGTTGCTACGGGGATTGCTACAGCAGTGTAGTAGAGCTTGATCTGGTGGCGGTCTGCTTATCATTGCACCCCCTGAACTAAGGGGTGCAATGCGGCCTCGAATTGTTCAAGGCCGCCGTCGCGGCTAACTGCTGCTCAGTTCGCCAAGCGCAAACCCGCCGACTTCCCGAATTCGCCCTCGCCACCATACTCCGCCGTTGCCAGGAATGGGATTGCCGCTGGGGTGAAAGTAGCGACAGTTCTTCAGATGAACGTACGATGGTGCTTCCATGTCTTGCTTGTAAGTCCCGTCAGTGTTGACATAAACGCTGCCGTGAGACGCAAAACCTTCCCGGATGCTGTCCGCTTCGCTCGGATCTTGAATGGCACCTGCAAATGTAGCGGCGAAGCCCTCGAAGTATTGCTTACCCCCGACGAGCTGGCCGCTTATTAGCATGCCACTGACGTTCAGAGTAATGCCAAAGGTCGTATCGGAACTATTCACCATGCTCACCAACGATCGAAGAAACCAATCATTTTCTGCCGCAGTAACGACATACTGGGGAAGCGATGGTTGGCCGGCAGGTTCGGCGTTCTGAGTACTCATGTGCAGGCCTCTCTCGGGTTTGGGAGATTGGATAATATCCGAAAGCACGGTTTGAACGTTGCAAAGAGGTGTGGTTAGGTTTCGCGGTTAAATCTCATAACATATTGAAAATAATAAGTATGCAGCGGCCTGCAAAGCCGTTTAGGCCGGTTCGACTCCGGCTCGCGCCTCCAGCAGTGAAAGAAAAGCCCCGAAAAATCGGGGCTTTTCTTTTTTCTGCCGCCACGCCTTCAACGCAGATCAATCCCAGGCAGTACGACGCGATCGCTAGCCCTTCGCGCGCGCGCCAAAGGCCCCTTTGTCGTACGCAGCCGAGTACGCTTGCCAGTCGGTCATCACTTGAGCTTCGCATTGCACGGCGAGCTGGATGAGCGGCATGTGCCAGTCGGTACCGTTGCCGAACGCGATCAGCTCGTCGGCGATCGCAGAGCCTTCTCGACCACCGCTGCGCAACTGTGACCACGCGCTCAATTCGGCCATGTTGTTCACGACCGATTCGAGCCGCGAGAGCTTGCCGTTCCAGTTCGCGAGCGTCACACGATCTTCCGAGGGTTGCAGGCTTCGCAACACGTACGGCTTTCCATTGAATTCGACCGCGTGCAGGAACGCCTGCGACACCGCCTGCGCGCGCTGCTGGATCGCGACGACACGCTGCGCCTCGCTACCCCAGGCGGGCTGCTTCGTTTTCACGTACGGTGCGACCGAAGAAGGTAACGCCTCTTTCAGATCGATCAGATAGTTGCCATCCGGCGAGCCTTTGCCTTCCACGAGCATCACATATCGATCGACGCCCAGGCTGCCCGTTCCAGCGATGCGTCGCGCGACGTCGATCATCCTGTAGAACGACGGGTCTGGCTCGCTCGCTGCGAACGCGCTCATGAACGCGGTGACGGCGGCGCGCGTTTTATCGTCGACGGGCAACGCTTTTTTCCCGTCGACCTTTAACGTCCGCTTCTTGCCTTTCAGTTCCGTGCGCCGGTTCAGATGATCGACGCGCGTGCGCTCGTGCAACGTGTCGAACAATTCGCGCACCATGCCGGTCGCAAGTTCCTCTTCGATCCAGCGTGCCTTGCCTAAGCGCAGTGCGGCGCTGTATGCGTCGATCGCGGTATGGCAGAGCGCTAGCGCTTCCGCGCGGCTGACGCGCAGGCCGTCTGCGGCGGCGAGCACGCTCGCGAGCAGACGTGCGAGTTCCGCGAGGCACGGCGCGAGGCAGGCTTCGTCGAAATCGTTGATGTCGAAATAGATGAGCCGGTTGTCGGCCTTGTAGCTGCCGAAATTTTCCAGATGCATGTCGCCGCAAATCCACGTCTGCGGGATGCCGTCGAGGATCCCGCCCGTTGGCATGCGCGCGTAGAACAGGTGACAGGTGCCGCGCAGGAAGACAAACGCCGAAGTACGCATCGCGGCGTACTTCATGGCAAGCCGTTCTGGATCGCGCCCGGCGTTAAAGCGCGTGATTTCAGTGATGACGTCGGTCATGGCGACTCCCGCTTCAACACGGTGGGCGGGTGGCCGCGCTCAAACGCCATACTGGCCGTCCGCACGCGGTCGCCTGAAACAGGTTGCAGGAGTGGGGCGCGCCCACTCCGTGTCGCGAACCATCGGGTCCGCGGCGATACGTCAATGATGTTCCTTATAGTCGGTCCGCGGTTCCGGCGTGGCGCGCACCTTCGCATACTGAAACTCCGGCAACGCCTTGATCGCGGCCTTTGTTGCGCCGGCCAGCGTCAGCTTGCCATCGACGAAATCGAGCTGTTCGATCGGAATTGCCACGTCGTGATGCGACACGCCAAGGAATTGCTGGGCTGCGATGATCGCGAACGAAACCGACGCATCCGGTGCGACGATGATGTCGTGAATCACGCCGACGCGCTGTCCCTGTTCGTTATAGACCGGTTTGTTCAGGATCGACTTGCGCACGCTCCAGCCCTCCAGAATGGCCTGCGAGACTTCCACGCTGATACCGATCTGCTGTGTGCCGGCCACCTGCGCCTGCGCCTGCGTGGCAGCGAATCCGAGTGACGACACGATCAATGCGGCGATGAGTTTCGATTTCATGTTCTTCCTTGTCGAGGGAATTGGACAATCAGGGACCGTTCAGGCCTTCAAGGATTCTGCCGCGTTTCTTTACAGGCTGCAGTTTGCCGACCAGGCACACAACAGCCCGGCGGCGCACGGGACGAGCGTGCATCGGATTGGCCTTCACGGGCGCGGCGCGGCATAATTCGGCTTTGATGTGCGCGCAAGCGCTTCCCCGAAGCAGATTGATATGGATCAGCCCTTGATGATCGAATGGCGCTGGAAAGCCTTCGACGACCTGACCCCCGCCGAGGTCTATGACATGCTGGCGGCGCGCAGCGCGGTCTTTGTCGTCGAGCAGAACTGCCTGTATGGCGACATCGACGGCCTCGACACGGAGGCGTGGCACCTGTTTGCGTACGGCCAGAGCGAGCCGCGCGCGAAGCTTGCCGGATACCTGCGTGTGCTCCTGCCGGACGAGAGCGAAACCGATATCCGCATCGGCCGTGTGCTGACGACCGCGGATTTTCGCGGTCAGGGGCTGGGCACCCAAATGCTCGAACGCGCGCTCGGACATATCGCTACGCAATGGCCGACCACGCCGATCCGTCTGCATGCGCAGGCGCATCTGCAACCGTTTTACGGCGCGTTCGGTTTTGAAGCGATTTCAGATATCCACGAAGAGGACGGCATCCCGCACGTCTGGATGCGTTCCGCCTGAGCGGCGCGCGATACGTATCGCGTCCGTCAGTTCAGGGGTGACGAACCGGCGACGGGCGCGCATTCGCCGCACTCACTGCCTTCGCAGGCGACGTATGTTCCTCGCGCAGCCGCGCCCGGCCCGAGAGCCGCATCCAGTGGCGCAGCGCGATGAGCGCGCCGATCACACTCATCATCGAACCTGGAATCCACAGCAGCAGGCCGCCGATCTGCTGGTCGCGCATCGGGCTCAGCCATGTGAATGCCCGTCCGCAAATCGAATAAACTGGATACAGTTCGCGCGGCGAAAAGAAGATGAACGCGCCAAGCACAAGTTGCGGTGGAATTGCCGCGATCACCACGAGCACGCGCCGGCCGGGTGAAAGACGCGCCGGCGGCGCCGGGCGCGAATCGAGGACGAGCCACCAGAACAGCAGGCCGTCGATCACCATGCTCCAGTTCATCACGCGATAAAGCCGCCAGTCGAGCATCGCGACGAAATGCACGGGCGAGAGCAGCCAGAAATAAATCAGACCGACGAACAGCACGACCGCGACCACCGGATGCATGACCACGTCGAGCGTTGCGCGCACGGCGCGTGTTTGCAACATGGGCCGCACGAAGCGCTGCCGCCAGCTGAACGGAATGCCCGCGCGGATCGCGGCGCCCGGATACGACAGCGCGATGAAGAACGGCCCAAGATGGTGCAGCACGAGGTGCTGCGCGCGATGCATGAAAAACTCATGCTCGAAGAAATAGTCGAGCCGCGTATGAAGCGCGATGTATAGCGCCACCAGCCCGAACCAGAACGACAGTTGCCGCGCGATCGATACCTTCGCCTTGCTCACGCCGCGAGCGAACAGCACGGCCGCCGCGACAATCGCGATGACGACTGTCGGAGAGAACTCCCAGGGTTCGAGCCAGACGAGCAGGTTCATCGTACGGGGTTACTTCGTCTGCGAGGGCGACTTGACGGCGAACGGCGTGTCGAGCGTTTCGCCGTCGGAGAATTTCAGTTTCAGATGCACCGTGTCGCCCGGCGCGATCTTGTGCTTCGGCTCTTCGAGCATCACGTGATAGCCCCCGGGCGCAATCTTCGCCTGACCGTGCGCCGGTACGGTGAGCTTGTCCGCCATCACCATCTTTTGTGTCGAGCCGTTCGAGATGGTCTGGTGCAGCATCGCGCTGCCGTAGTCGTCGCTCGACACATCGACGAGATCGATGGGTTTGTCGCTCGCGTTCATGAGCGTCACATAACCGCCGGCGGGCAGGTTGTTCGGCAGCCAGCGAACCCACGCATCCTGCGTCGTGATGGCTTGCGCGCCGGCCGCGTGGGCGGTGGCGCCAAAGAGCGTGGCGGCCGTGAAAATCGCGGCCATTGCGGTCGAAGAAGAGAGCTTGATCGGCATAAGTGTCAGGGTTGGCGTGAATCAGGAACGGGTGTCGATGATACGGCGCAGATCGTGGGCGATCACGTCGGGTGAATCGTGATCGGTGGCGAGGAGGCGCGCGTGGCCCGCTGCGTCGAACACGTAGATGGCGGAACTGTGGGTGACTTCGTAGTTGCCTTTCGGCTCGCGCTTTTCCATCTGGTAGGCGACACGATAGCGTTTTGCGAGGCCTTCGATTTCGGCGTCGCTGCCCGTCAGCCCGTATGCATGCTTCGCATCGAACGCGCCCACGTAGTCATGCAGTGCCTGTGCCGAATCGCGGGCGGGGTCGACGGTCACGAACAGGATGCGCACCTTTTGCGCGTCCGGGCCGAGCCGGTCGATGACCTGCATCAGCCGGCCCATCGTTTCAGGGCAGACATCCGGACAGTGCGTGTAACCGAAGTAGACGAGCGCGGCACGACCCTTGAAGCTGTCGCCGGTGACGGCTTTGCCGTCGTCGCCGGTCAGCGCGAACTGGAGGTCGGGGAGGTGACCGCTGACATTCGTCAGTTGCCACGGCGCGTCGTCGTGCGAGCAGGCGGTGAGCGCACCGCTGGCAAGTGTGGCGAACGCGGCGGTCAGCAACGCAAGCAGGCTACGCGACGTGCCACGCTGCGCGCGCGGCCGGTTTTCAGCCTTGCGGGACGGTCGACGCAGTTGTTGTGTCTGACGGCGGAACGGGACGGGCGGGAACAAATGGGTTCTCGATGACTCGATTAAACAATGCGGGTATGACCGCCGTTGCTGCAGTTTCCGGAACAACGGCGGCGTTCCATGCAACGCGGCGGTGGCTGCGACTTTAGCGCAATTCGTCGGACGATGTGCCTGCACGCCCGCCAGCATCAGGTGACCGGGGCAAAATGTCACACGCGACTGAAAGCTGCGTGAAACCGGATTGTTCTGTTTCCGGATGGAATCGGGTTGACCGGAGGGGGCGGATGTCCGGCCAGTCAACGCGCCAGCCTTACTTTCTCGAAAAATTGGCGGATGCGCGGTAAGATGCGCACACTTTTCCGGCTGCAAGCGGCTGAAAGGCAAGACAAAACGATGCGAGCACTTCCGGCTGTTCTGTCTCCGAGCGAGACGGCTTTTTTCTTCGACTTCGACGGCACGCTCGTCGAGCTCGCGCCGACGCCCGACGGCGTGCTGGTGCAACCCCGGGTCATCGAGTTGCTGGGCGCGCTGCGCGGCCTCACGAACGGCGCGGTTGCGATCGTTTCGGGGCGCGGCATCGACAGCATCGACTCGTTTCTCGGTATGCCTGACATGCCGATTGCGGGTCTGCACGGCGCCGAGCGGCGCGACGCGAACGGCGATACGCAGCGCACCGGCTTTAACGACGACCGCCTGCTGCGCATGGAGCAGGAACTTGCCGCCGTCGTTCGCACGAATCCCGGCATGCTGCTCGAGATCAAGGGCGCGGCCGTCGCGCTGCACTATCGCAATGCGCCCGAGCGCGAAGCCGTCGCACGTGAGTCCACCAGCCGTCTCGTCGCGGAATATCCGGAAGCGTATGTGCTGCAGCCGGGCAAGATGGTCTATGAAATCAAGCCGAAGGACGTCGACAAGGGGCGTGCGCTGCGGGCCTTCCTCGACGAGCCGCCGTTCACCGGCCGCACGCCTGTTTTCGCCGGCGACGACCTGACCGACGAAAAAGGCTTCGCCGTCGTCAACGAACGCGGTGGTGTGTCGATCAAGGTCGGCGGCGGCGATTCGGTCGCGAGAACGCGGCTCGATTCCGTCAGCGCGCTGATCGACTGGCTCGCCGCCGTTGTCGCGGCCGCCGGCAAGGCGTGACGTCCATGCGGCCCATCCTTCGCAGTGCCTCTTTTTTTCAGCGTGAGAATTGCGCTTCATGAGTCGACTGATCATCGTATCGAACCGGGTCGCACCGATCTCGGAAGGCGGCCCCGCGGCGGGCGGACTGGCAGTCGGCGTTTATGACGCGTTGAAGGAAACCGGCGGCATGTGGTTCGGCTGGAGCGGCGACGTGCTGTCGTCCGGGCAGCCGCAGATCAGCGTCGAGGAACGCGGGCCGGTGACGTTCGCGACCATCGGCCTCGTGCGGCGCGATTACGACCAGTACTACCGCGGCTTTTCGAACGCGACGCTGTGGCCCGCGTTCCACTATCGCGCGGACCTCGTGCAGTACGACCGGCACGATTTCGAAGGCTATTGCCGCGTCAATACGTGGCTCGCCCAGCAACTCGTGCCGCTGCTGCGTCCGGATGACGTCATCTGGGTACACGACTACCATTTGATCCCGTTCGCGAAGGCGCTGCGCGCCGCGGGCGTGAAGAATCGCATCGGCTTTTTCCTGCACATTCCCTTTCCCGCCTCGCAGGTGCTGCTCGCGGTGCCACCGCATCGCGAACTCGTCGAGTCGCTGTGTTCGTTCGATCTGCTCGGCTTCCAGACGGAACCCGACCTGCGCTCCTTTTGCGATTACGTCGTGCACGAGGCGAACGGCACGATCGACGCCCCGGTCAACGGCCGTCCGACGACGGTGCACGCCTTCGGCCGCACGCTGCATGCGGCGGCTTATCCGATCGGCGTCTATCCGGATGAGATCGCCGAGCTGGCGAGAGCCGGCGAGAGCGGCAAGCCCGTGCGCACCATGCGCGCAACGCTGCACTCGCGCAAGCTGATCATGAGTGTCGACCGGCTCGATTATTCGAAGGGACTGGTCGAGCGTTTCCGCGCGTTCGAGCGTCTGCTGGAGCATTCGCCGGCGCAACGCAACAAGGTGTCGTTCGTGCAGATCGCACCGCCGACGCGCGCCGACATGCATGCGTACCAGGACATCCGTCTGCAGCTGGAAGGTGAATCGGGGCGCATCAATGGCCGTTTCGCCGAGCTGGACTGGACGCCGATCCGCTATATCCACCGGCAGTACGAGCGGCAGGTGCTGGCGGCGCTGTTTCGCGCGTCGCACGTCGGCTACGTGACGCCGCTGCGCGACGGCATGAACCTCGTCGCGAAAGAGTACGTATCGGCGCAGGACCCGGACGATCCTGGCGTGCTGGTACTCTCGCGTTTCGCGGGCGCGGCGCAGGAACTGAATGGCGCGCTGATCGTGAACCCCGTCGATATCGACGGCATGGCCGAAGCGCTGGCGACCGCGCTCGCGATGCCGCTTGTCGAGCGCCAGTCGCGCTACCGGGAAATGATGGCGCAGCTGCGTGAGAACAACGTTTCCGTGTGGCGCGACAATTTCATGCGCGACCTGCAGGCAGCCGGTCCGGTGCAGCGCGTGCGAAAGCGGGCAGGGGTTTCGCTCGCCGATTGACGTGTGAAGCAGCGCGCGGTTTGCGCCGTACGTCTGCCCGCATCGTGCCAGACGTAAAAAGGCCGCTTCGGACTGAAGCGGCCTTTTTACCATATACGAGGTTCTGCGGCCTTGTACGTTTCTCAGGCCACGTGCTGTTCGTCGACCTTCTTGCCGCCGACGTGAAGCGTCGTTCCCTTGCCGTACTGCTTCGATAGCAGATCGCGATAGAGCCCCGGCCGGTTGCGCAGTTCTTCCGGTGTGCCGTCGTCGATGACCTTGCCTGCGCTCATCACGATGATGCGGTCGAAGTTGTGCAGCGTCGACAGACGGTGCGCAATTGCGATCACCGTGCGACCTACCATCAGCCGGTCGAGCGCCTTCTGGATCGCTTCTTCCGATGCGCTGTCGAGTGCCGACGTCGCCTCGTCGAGCAGCAGGATCGGCGCGTTCTTCAGGATCGCCCGAGCGATCGCAATGCGTTGACGCTGACCGCCCGACAGTTTCACGCCGCGATCGCCGACGATCGTGTCGTAGCCTTCCGGCATCGCCTCGATGAAATCCGAGCAGCGCGCTTCACGTGCGGCGGCCATCACCTCGTCTCGGGTTGCTTCGGGGCGGCCGTACGCAATGTTTTCGTACACCGAACGATGGAACAGCGAAATATCCTGCGGCACGAGCGCAATCGAATGGCGCAGGCTGTCCTGCGAGATCCCGCCGATGTCCTGGCCGTCGATCCTGATCTGCCCGCCCTGCGTGTCGTAGAAACGCTGCAGCAGAGCAAGCACGGTAGATTTGCCTGCCCCCGACTTGCCGATCAGGCCCACACGCTGACCGGCTTCGATATGCAGATCGAAGTGATCGAGAATCGGCCGGCGGCGCGGATACGCGAACGTCACGCTTTCGAAGTCGACGCGGCCACCCTGCGGCACGAGTTCCACGGCGTCCTTGCGATCGGGCATGCCGTGCGGTTCGAGCAGCGTCTTCACGGCTTCGGCGAGACGCGCCACGTGCTGCGTGACGTCGACGAGCGCGACGGCGAGATCTCGCGTGCCGTGCAGGATCGTGAAACCGAGCGAACTCACAAGAACGATGTCGCCGGACGTGGCGCGGCCCTGATCCCACAGCCACAGTGCCCAGCCGAGCAGTCCGGCCGAGAGCAGCGCCGTGATGACCGCGTGCAGCAGGCGCAGCTTTTCGAGGTAGAGCAGGCTTTGCTGGCGCGCGTCCATCTCGGCCTTCACCGTATCGCCGAAGCGCTTCTGCTCGCGCAGCGTCATGCCGAAGGCGCGCACGAGGCCCATGTTGCTGATCACGTCGACGAGCTCGCCGTCGACCGAGGCCGCCTTCGATGCGAAGTGATGGTGACGCGCCGAACCGCGTCCGGCGAGCTTGTAGAGCACGATCGAAAGGATCGCCGAGCAGAGCATCAGACCACCCGCCATCAGCGGGTTGACCGCGATGATCATGACGATTGCGCCGAGCACGGCGATGCACGGCGGCAACACGTTCCAGGCTGTGGTGTTTTCAGCGGTATAGACCGCATTCGAGGTTGCCGTGATCCGGCTCGCCAGCATGCCTGGCTGTTTTTCCGAGTAGTAGGTGGGCGAATGGCCGCTCAGATACTGGAACAGGTCACGCCGCAGGTCGCCCGTGACCGCGACGAACGTGTGCGCGGCGACCCAGCCGCCAATGCGCCACAGCAGGTTGTCGGCGGCAATCAGGCCGACCAGGATCGCGAATGCGCCCCACAACGGGCCCGGATGATGACGGCCTTCGCCAAGCACGTCGATGAGATGCTTGATCGCGTACTGCGACGCGAGCGCACATCCGACAGCCGCAAACACGCTGCACAGTACGATCGCATGCGCGAGCGGATGGCGGCGGATAAAGCGGAAAAGGAACGCAAGCGGCCGGTTCGCATAGCTCGCGAGCTTTGCGTTGTGGGCGTTACGCTGGGCGATGGTCAGATGTTCCAATGTGTTCGTGTGTTGGTAGTCGATAAAGTGACGGCGAGTGGCAGGCCGTCCGTGCCTGTCGCCTGGTCGCGACAAAAACGCGCACGTTCTCGCATTGTAAACATGCAGAGAACTTTCTGAGACTGCAAAAAAGGAAAACGGCGGGCAGTGAAGGGCAATAAAGCGGCGCCGGCCGCTCGACTTCGCGCAATAAAGTTCGCGAGCTATGTGTTAGCGAGACCCGCCCGGAGAGCGGTGGTTCATCTCGGCACGGGAAAAATTTCGAGATATAATTACAAATTGCATTCAGTCGCGTCGCGGCGCGCTGGCGAACGGTTCAACAATCCGGTCCAGACGTTGCTGCGAAGGCATCGCCGGATACAGTGACCGGGCGCTCGAGCGCTACTGTCACCGCAGGCCTTTCAATGTAAAACTGTCTTGTAAAACAAGGGTTTGCAAAGTGTTTCGCCTTTGTAACAACATAAAGACTTTGAAAGGTAGTACGTCGCGCGCGCGCCCCGGCACTGATAATGCACGCTCGGTTCGGCTCACTAAAATCTGACAGTTTGTCAACGAGTGTGCAGCCCGCGCGTTTTAAGCCGGATGCAGCAGCTGGGGTCGATGACCAGTCTGGGCAATCCAACCAGCGTTCAATCGCAGAATTTCCCGAATGAATAAGGCCAGCGCCACCGGTGCGAGCCGCACGGGGTGGGCGGGCGAGTCGCTTTTAACAAACTTGTAGTCTTGATCTTTACCAGGAGTTCACCATTATGCGAATCGCTCAAATCGCTCCGTTACACGAGGCGGTTCCTCCCAAGCTGTATGGCGGCACGGAACGTGTGGTTTCGTACCTGACCGAAGCACTGGTCGAGCTGGGACATGACGTTACGCTTTTCGCGAGCGGTGATTCGCAGACTTCGGCGAAACTCGAAGCCTTCTGGCCGCAGGCACTGCGCCTCGACCCGACCATCCGCGACACGATGGCGCCGCACATGCTGCTGCTCGAAGAAGTGCGCCGCCGCGCGGACGAATTCGATGTGCTGCATTTCCACATCGACTATTACCCGTTCTCGCTGTTCTCGCGCCAGCCGACGCCGCATCTGACCACGCTGCATGGCCGCCTCGACCTGCCAGAATTGCAACCCATCTTCAACACGTTCAACGATGTGCCGGTCGTCTCGATCTCGGACAACCAGCGCTCGCCGCTGCAACAGGCGAACTGGCTGTCGACGGTGTATCACGGCCTGCCGGAAAACCTGCTGAAGCCGATCCCGAACGTGAAGCCGGGCTACCTCGCATTCCTCGGCCGTATTTCGCCGGAGAAGCGTCTCGACACCGCGATCCGTATTGCCGAACAGGCCGGTATGCCGATCAAGGTTGCCGCGAAGCTCGACAAGGCTGACCGCGCGTACTACGAAGAAGTCATCAAGCCGCTGATGTCGCTGCCGCACGTCGAATACATCGGCGAAATCAGCGAAGCCGAAAAGACCGAATTCCTCGGCAACGCGCACGCGCTACTGTTCCCGATCGACTGGCCGGAGCCGTTTGGTCTCGTGATGATCGAGGCCATGGCATGCGGTACACCGGTTATCGCGTTCAAGCGCGGTTCGGTGCCGGAAGTGATCGAAAACGGCGTGTCGGGTTTCGTCGTCGAAGACGAAATCAGCGCAGTCGCCGCTGTGAAGCGTCTGCACACGCTGCCGCGGGAAAACGTCCGCAAGGCGTTTGAATCGCGCTTCTCGTCGAAGGTGATGGCGCAGAACTACCTCGCTTCGTACGAAGAACTGCTGCGCCGCAAGCGCCGCACCGTGCTGCGCGAAGTCAACGCGAGCTAAAAACGGCTGAACGCGGGCCAGATCCCTTCGGGATCGCGCCTGCTGGCAGCGCGCTTTCCCGCTTGCCGCAGTCATCCAACGCCCCGCATGCAAACTGCATGCGGGGCGTTGTTGCATGTGCGCCGCGTCGGGCACGAATGAGCGTGGTTTCAGTGCTGCGGAGCGTGAGGCGCCGCAGCAATATCCCTATAATGGCCGTGCCGCAAAATTACCCCGCGGCGCTGCCGACGACAGGAGGATGCCTTGGCGAGAACGAAAGAAACGCGTGCGAACGCGGCGCCTGGCGCCGGGACGGTTTTCGCGCTGCGCGCCATCGGTCTCGTGATTCTGGCCCGGTGGCTCTTTTCGATGTCCGACATGGGTTTCGGGCTTGCCACGCTGCGCGCGATGGCGTCGTCGCCGTGGGTCTGCATCAACCTCGTATTCCTGTTCCTGATCATTTTCCTGCCGGGCGCGCGCGCCCGCGCCGAGCGGCCGTTTCATCCGCTGCCGCAGTGGCTGCGTCAGGCGTTGCGGCTCTTCGCGCTGCTGGGCTTCGTGTTCGCGGTCTGGTCCGTCGGCGCGTTTGTATGGGTTGCTGGCTGGCGGCGTGCCGTCGGCGCAATTGCCGCGACAAACGGCTGGCTCGTGGCCGCGCCGGCCCTGTATGCCGCTGTGATGTGGATCTGCCGTCCGCGCGCGCTGTGGCGCACGAATACCGCCGCACGGCGCTATGCGATCGGCCGTTACGCAGTCGCGCTCGATCTGGTGACGCGTACTGCCGTCGTCTGGGTCGAAAGCCGCAAGCTCGGTCAGTACGATTCGCGCGAACTGTCAGTGCGCTGGCCTGACGTTGCCGGAGCGGACGCCGGTCAGCCGCCGGCGGGCGTCGCGGCGCTCGCTACCGAACCGTCTGTCGCCGGCGTCACGCATGCGGCGGTGGCCACGCCAGTGCCGCGCATGCGCGTTGCGGCGTGGTGGCATCGTCCGAAGGTCGAGCTGTTGTGGGATTCGCCGGCCGCAGCCGGACACAACCGGCAGACCGTATTCCGTGCGCCGCTTCTTACGGAAGGTGATCGCGTGGCCGCCCGCGCGCTCGATTCGATGTTGCGGCAAGTCTGATTTCGCAGGAAACACGTCGATTGAATCGGGCGGGCCGCCCGCCCGCAAGGAGTCGCCATGCTGTTTCGCTGGTTGCTTGCCGCCATTCATCTGCTTGGCTTCGGTTACGCGCTCGCGTCGATTCTGGGCCGCTCGCGCCTGCTGCGCCGTTGCACGACGACCGTTGATCTGCCGGCTATTTTCCGTGCCGATGCTGGCTGGGGAGTGTCCGCGCTGGTGCTCATCATCACCGGCGGCATGCGGGCGTTCGGCGGCTTCGAGAAGGGCGGCGACTACTACCTGCATGCGCCGCTGTTTCATCTCAAGATGACCGCGCTCGTGCTGATTCTTCTGCTGGAAATCGCACCGATGATGGCGCTCATCCGCTGGCGCATCGCGCTCAAGGCTGGTACGACGCCCGACCTGACCCGTGCGGGCCGTTTCGCGCGCATCGGCACGCTTCAGACGGTGCTTCTCGTCGTGATGGTGTTTGCCGCCTCAGGCATGGCGCGCGGGATCATGCTGGCCGCCGGCGCGGATTGAGCCGTCAGGGATGCGCAATGCGTGGCCGCATCCCGATGGGCCGCGCGGCGGATCAGGGCGCCTCTTCGCGCCGCGCCGTCGACTCGCGCACGACAAGGCGCGGTTCGAGCGTAACGTGACCGGCGTCGGGCTTGCCGGCAAGCGCGTCGATCAGTTTGAGCATCGCGGTTTCGCCCATTTTCTCGCTTTGCAGGTCGACGGTAGTGAGCGCCGGAACGGCGTATTCGCCGTAGGGCACGTTGTCGAAGCCCGTCACCGAGAGGTCCTGCGGCAGCCTGAAGCCGAGCGTCAGCGCCTCTTTCATGAAGCCAAGCGCGATCAGGTCGTTGTAGCAGATGAGCGCCTCTGGCCGGTCCGGCCCCAGCATGACGGAAGAGCAGGCGGCCTTGCCGGCGAGCGTCGACGGCGCGTGCGCGTCGTGCACGTCGAGCTTCAGGCCGGCCTCCGAGAGGCACGTGTGCGCGCCGCGGATGCGCTCGGCGTCCCAGCGGGACGCGGCGAACCCCAGATACGCGATGCGGCGGTGCCCCTGATTCAGCAGGTGTCGGGCGAGCATGTATCCGGCGAGATAGCTGTCGTTGCTCACGCTCGGAATCGGACACTGTTCATTGCGGCCGAGCAGGACAACGGGCTTGTTCAGCTTCGTCATCCATTCCATGGCGTCTTCCTGCATCCGCGAGCTGATGATGACGCCGTCCACCCGTTGCGCAAGCGCCTCGATCAGCGGCTGTTCACGCTCCTGATTTTCCTCGGTATCCACCAGCAGCAGCGTGTAGTCGTGGCGCAGCGCGATGCGGTTCGCGCCCTTGACGATATTGGTGAAATACGGATTGCGGATATCGAGGATCGCGAGGCCAATCGTGCGCGTCTCGCCGGTGATCATCGAGCGGGCAAGCGGGTTCGAACGATAGCCGAGCTGCTCGATCGCCTCTTTCAGACGGGCTTCGACGGGCGCGGAGAAGCGTTGCGCGCCGTTCATGTACTTCGACACGGTCGCCACCGAGACACCCGCAGCAGCAGCGACATCGCGAATCGTGGGTGTGGTTCTTTTCATTTTAGGTAAACGTTTTTTATATAATCCGGTCCGGATCTCAGGCAAATTTCTTGACGCAACGGCGCCTGAAAAACTATAGTAGGAAAACGTTTTCGCGTGCCAGCTTTTTTGCTGGCTGACCACCGATCATACGCAATCACAGGACACTGAAACATGAGCAATCTATCAGGCGCAGCGCGCAAGCCATTTCACCGGATTCTGCTGACGGGTGCCGCGGGCAACCTCGGCGTCCAGATGCGCGGACCGCTGGCAGACTGGGCCGATATCGTGCGTGTGACCGATATTGCGCCGATGGGCGAAGCGGCAGCGCACGAAGAAGTGGTCGTGCTGGATCTGGCTGACCGTGCGGGCGTCGATGCGCTGGTGGAAGGCGTGGATGCGATTGTGCATCTGGGTGGCATTTCGGTGGATGCTCCGTTCGACGACCTGATCGAAGCCAATATCCGCGGGCTCTACAACCTGTACGCAGCCGCGCACAAGTATGGCGTGAAGCGCATTGTCTTCGCCAGCTCGAACCATACGATCGGCTTCCACCCGACCACGACGGTCATCGACGCCGATTCGCCGATGCGCCCCGACAGCCTTTACGGCGTGACGAAATGCTTCGGCGAATCGCTGTCGCGCTACTACTACGACCGCTTCGGGCTGGAAACCGTGTGCGTGCGGATCGGTTCATCGTTCGAGGAGCCGCGCAATCCGCGCATGCTCGTCACCTACCTGAGCTATCGCGATTTCATCGAACTGGTGCGCTGCTCGCTGTTCACGAACCGCGTCGGTCACGCGATCGTCTACGGTGCCTCGAATAATCCGGTGAAGTGGTGGGACAACACGAAGGCAGCGTTCCTCGGTTTCAATCCGCAGGACAGCTCGGTGCAGTTCGAGTCCCGTTTCCCGCTGGCAGCCCCGACAGACAACCGCGACGATCCTGCGCAGCTGTATCAGGGCGGTGCATTCGTGCTCGGCGAGCCGATGGAGCGCAAGTGATGTCGGTGGGCGTACCGGTTGAAAGAATCGACGCGGCGGGACAGGCATCGGTTGGCGAAAGCCCTGTGTGGCGCGCTGCGGAAGAGGCGTTTTACTGGGTCGATATCCCCGCGCAGAAGATTGTGCGGCTGCACGTCGGCACCGGCGTGCGTTCGGAGTGGGTGTTGCCCGAGAAGGTCGCATGCATTGCATTCGATCGGGCGGGCCGCGTGCTTGCGGGCATGGAGACCGGGCTCTTTTCGGTGACGCTGCCTGAAGCCGGCGGTGCGGCCGGCGCGAGTGTGACCGTTCCGTCGTCGCAGGTCAGGAAGCTGGCTGCGCCGGTGTTTCCCGCCGAAGGCATGCGTTTTAACGATGGACGCTGCGATCGTCAGGGCCGCTTCTGGGCCGGGACGATGGTGCAGGACATGTCGCTCGCGAGCCCGCTCGGCGCGTTGTTCTGCTTCGACGCGGCGGGCGCGCTCTCGGCGCCGGTGGTCGACGCATTGATCACGCAGAACGGTCTCGCGTGGTCGCCGGATGGCACGACGATGTACCTGTCGGACTCGCATCCGTTGAAGCGGCTCATCTGGGCGTTCGATTTCGACGTCGAAAGCGGTACGCCGCGAAACCGTCGCGTGTTCGCTGACCTGCATGATTACGCGGGGCGTCCCGACGGGGCGGCGGTGGACGCGGACGGCTGTTACTGGACCTGTGCCAACGATGCGGGTCTGCTCCTTCGTTTCACCCCGGAAGGCAAGCTCGACCGGCAGATCGCAGTGCCGGCCGTGAAGCCTTCGATGTGTGCGTTCGGCGGGCGCAATCTCGATACGCTGTTCGTGGCATCGATCCGTCCAGGCGCGGGCGCAACGGACGATGACGGTGCGGTGTTCGCGATCCGGGCTGGCGTGCGTGGATTGCCTGAGCCGGAGTATGCCGGCGCGCTGTGAGTGTGTGAGCGTGTGAGTGACAGGGCGACTTTTGTAGTTGCCCTGATTCGCTCCTCATGCCGGCGTCATCGGAGGCGGTTAACGGAAAAAGCCCAGGTCGTGAGACCTGGGCTTTTCGCGCACATTCTGGTGGGTAGTACTGGGATCGAACCAGTGACCCCTGCCGTGTGAAGGGTCGGCGTCGCGCAGGACTGACGCAAGTATAGCGCAGCACGAACACAGTTAGGCCGCAGATGGCGGCAATTAGGCGCAAGTTAGTGAATCGGGCTTTCTGGCGTAAACCCAGGTAGTGCATTCGCGGCGCGTCGTTTGGTATGGCGGTTTGCCTACTAGGTGGGCAAAAAGCCGCACCTCGTTTGAGGGTGTGCGGCGAACGACTAAGGGCCGTCAATGAGGGTTTTTCGTATGCCAGTGCTCGGGGTATGCGCTCCGGCCGTCGCCGACGGCGATTTTTTGGGGTAGGTCTGGTCTGCTACTATCGCTCCGCGAAGCAGAGGACAAGCAGACAAACCTTGTGAGCGGGGCACAACGACATGCTCAAAAAAATCCACGAAAGAATCAAAGACTTCTACGTCGGTCGCACGCCGGTCGGCGGCCTTTTTCTATTAGCTTTGATCGCAATCGCGGGACTTGCAGCTCTGGCGTTTTATTGGAGCTTCATGGATGTGATCCTTCCGGTTCCTCGTTGGGTCGAGAAGGTAGCGTTGCTTGTGTTCGCTGCGTTCCTCTATGGACGCTACTCTCTCCCTGAGAAGAAAGAGATCAGTTGGTTGAAGACGCGTGACTACTATCCTGTCCGAGTTGAACTCGAACACTCTGATCTCGGGCTTGTCGCTGGTGAGGTGTTGTTCGGCATGATTGGAAGGACCGGTGACAATAACCATCGCTATGTGGAATTGTCAGGCACCGTAGAGACCGTCGGGAAGTGGCGCGATGCATTGAAAGCGGCAAAACGACCTTACAGATACGTAACGGCGGCGGGCTGGGAGACAGGAAACGACCCGAAATGGGTGAGCTTGGCGAGCATGACAGATTTTTACGGAAACAAGGTCCTATGACCGTTCCAACAGTGACCGAAAAGAGCAAGAGCCTGATCCGCCGCGGCGAATGACGGTTGCTGGCCGTCGGCCAGTCCAGATCCTAAAGCCTCACGACCTTCGCGTAATCCTTCGGCCGCGTGGCGTGCTCGTGCCGTGCTTGGTCGATCACTCGTTGCACCTGGGCTTCGGTGCCGGTCACGACCGTGATTCGCGCCGTAGGATTCGCGCCTTGGCGGCAAATCGACAATTCGCGGAGTGTCCAGCGTCTTGCATTCCAGCCTTTGCCATACGGGCCGTATCCGTTTGGCTCGCCGCCTCCGGGGAGCACGTCATAAGCGCCGGATACGCAGGCGAGTTCGCCGGACAACACGCTCTTCCATATGCGATCAATGCGCCGCTTCGCGGCTGGGTCTGCCGGACTGGCGAACACGGCCCGCAAGTGCAGACCGGCCTTCGTGATCGTTGCATGGGTCACGGCTCCGAGCGGTTCGTCGAGGTGGTGGGCATGCAATAGCGGCCGGGGCAGGTTGGTGATCTCGCAGCCGGACGGATAAACGAGACTGCCGTGACTGTCGCGGGCCATGCCGATCACGGCAATGATGCTGCGGGCGTCGCCTTCGATCGGCACATCAGGCAGACCGGCTGAGAGCTCGCGGAACGTGCGCGGCTTCCACGGTGCGGCGTTTTTCATCTGATACCTCGCTCGGCACGGTAGGCGATCAGGTCGTCATACAGCGCGAAGTACAGCGCCGGAAACTTGCGAAAGAGCGGTTGCTGGTGCTTGATCCGGCCGCCGTCAACGGTGCCGCTGCGTTCAGCCTTGAGCCGTGACAGCGGCACGCCAGCGACCAGCAGATCGTCAAACACCCTGAACTCAACCGGCACGGCTTCGCGTTGCTTGTTGCGCGCGTCAGCCTGGCTCAGACCCAGCTTTGAACTCAGCCGGGTCGATTGCTGTTCAAGCCGGTTGATGGTTCGCAGCGTCGGATTCTCGCGAACGCCGTCGCGGCCAGTCACGGTCAAACCGTCGATTGCTACCTGCGCATGTGCCGCGATCAGCAGCAGGGTTGTTTTCACGAGCGAGCGCAGCATGTGCGAATGCGACTCGTCGAATTTGCCCGGCGGGTGCGCGCTCACGATCGACGCCCACTCACGCCGTTCGGCCTCGTCAAAGTCAGCAGGCGCGACAAGACGGCCGAAACGGTCACGGGTCCGGGGTGGTCGCGGCTTGCGTGTGGTCATGTCTGACTCCGTGTAGAAGGGGTGTCGTAAACTTTTCAAACCGGGAACGGCCGCCATACAAAGGTATCAGGGGGGTGCCCGCTCGGCACTCCTCCAACAAAATGACCGCGCCCCACGGGGTATCCCGCGCGTTAAATGCCGGTGCGGCTCGCGTACTGACCGCGTGACGGGAACACGTGTGGGCGGCGATGGTGCGAGCAGGGCAGGCGGGCGGGCGGCATGGCGGCGCTGCAATCCGGTCACTGCAAAATGATCCATTCGCCACCTTGAGCACTCGCGACCAGCACTTCGGGATCGGTGAGCAGGCGTGCGACGTGAAGCTCACGAATGTCGCCGCGCTTGCGCGCCTCTCTCACGACTCGCCACAAGGGCATGGCGAGCCGGTCGCCCACGAGTGAGCGTGCGTCGTCAGCACTGGCGATGTCGGCAATCGCGCTCGCGTCGATCAGTCTGATTCCTGGCATGTTCGTGTCCTCGGGTCTCAGGCGGCCAGCTTGAGCGCTGCTCGCGCGTCGATACTGGCCTCGTATTGCATGCCGTCGCGGTCCCACCAGAAGACGCGCGGGCCGCACGTCATCAGGTCGGGCACATTCTCGCCAGCGAGCAGCGCGGCGAATGCCATAGCGCGGTCTGAGGCGGTCGTGATGCGGCCAGTGAGCAGGTCCAGTACTTCCCGGTCGGTCGCGCTGTCGGCCGCGATGCGCGCGTTTTCCTCGCGCCATTCGGCCTCGGTGCGATGGCAGGCGCAATACTCGCTCGTGTGACAGATACACATGATGGGCCTCATGGGATAGGCGTTGGCGTGACATTCACGCATGGCACGGGGAGCGAACAGTGACCGCCATGACGCAGCACGACGACGACAAGCCAGCGAGCGTTACGGCCGTCCGTGTCGATCAGGATTCCGTCCGTGTTCAGACCGCGATTTGTCTCGGGCAGATTGAGCACGGCCGATGCAATCGCCGCGATATCAGGTGGCATGGCGGGCATATGACCGGATCGCACGGCGGCCAGTACGCTCGCCTCCATTGCGGACATGCGCCGGTAATACGAGCGCACCGAATACTCGGCGGCGATCCTCGCGTCGGCCTGCGTATCCGGGTCGCGTTCGCTGATATCGGCAAACGTTGCTTCGATCGTGCTCATGGTGATCTCCCGTTGCGTGCTGTAGCTCGTGCGTTATGTCGTGCCGCCGTCGCTGTCGGGCCATGCCATGCCGGTGAGCGCGACCACGCGACCTGGTGCGGCTTGCCAGTTGATCGAGCGGACGAACTTCGTCGCGTAAAGGTTTTCTTGCCACAAAGAATGGGTTTCGAGCACGGTGCCGTCGTCGTCGGTGACTGAAACTGTTCCTTCGGTTGCCACGTCGAAAACGGCCGGGTCGGACACGAGCACGACGCCTGACGGATCGACAAGGGTGATCGTTGACGGATCGACTCCGCGATTGACCACGACCGGCAGGCCGAGCCATGCGCCGCCGGCGATCGAGAGGTCAGCCGAGCCGATCGCGTTGCCGAGCATGGCGAGCCGCACGCACGTTTGCGGATTCATGACCCACGCGGACGCGCCCAGATTGCCGCTGAACTGTCCGAGCATGCTTCCCACGTCCGCCTGAATGCTTGCGGCGTCGGTGCCGGTGCTCGCAATCTGTGGTGCGCCATAGGTGAGGCTCTGCGGGGTCACGCCGTCGCTGCCGTCGCCGTCTGGATTGGTCAGGGCGTAGCTTTCGGCCGCGCCGATCGAGTCGGCAATTGAAGCCGATAGCGCACGCACGTTTTCATTGCCGAGAATGCGAACGGATTCGACCGTAAAAAGCAGGATTCCGCCAAGCGAGCGGATACCGATGCGGGCAATTTTGAATGAGGCGTTAGACACGACGATCAAACCGCCTTCGGGACGCCATTGCGCGTCAGGCGGAACGTCCGATATCAGAACCGGCTCGTTGGGGTTGGCCGTAACAAACGGACTGATTTTCTGTATTTGATCGAGCACGCCGGGAGACTTCGCGCTGTCGATCATCGCGTTATAGGCCGTGACCCATTGCGTCGCGTCGGCGTCGCCTGTCGAGATGCCGATGCTTGTCGACGAAATAAGCGCGTCTTTCAGGATGCGCGCCGCGCTGCCGGGTGTCTCGTCGCCCCACGTTGCGCGGGCGAGTGAGAGAGCAGCCGTTAAGTCACCTCGTGATCTCGCTACGCATGCAAGCGCTCGTGCCGCTTCGAGTCTTTCCGTCCGCATTGCCGTCTCCCGTAGAAGGTCGGCGGGCGCGATATGCGCCGCCGTTCTCTACAGATTCGGCAATGCGGACGGAAAACGCTTCACGACTTTTCTGGAATCGCGAGCGGTTTTGCGATTTATTTCCGGTCTCACGACGGGCCGAGCATATGGCGGGCGATATCGAACAGCGAAAACCAGCGATGTTTGTCGCCGTCGCGATGACAGGGTAGGCGCAATTTGCCGAGCAGTTCGCGCCGTGCCAGCGTGCCGGGTTTGCGGCCGAGCAGTTTCGCCGCGTCGCCCTCGCGGATCATCCAGTCGGCTCGCACGAACGAATGAAACTCGTGTTGAACGCGGGTGCGCAGCGCGATCACGAGCGCGATCACGGCTTGCTGATAGTTGAATTCGTAGGGCGCGGCCATGCTGTTCTCCGTTAGCTATTCGTCGTCGGTGTCGAGATCGTCGAACTGTTCGAGCAGCGCCGCACGTTGCGCCGCTTCGTCGTCGAGCACGTCGAGATAGACCTGCATGTTGAAGTGTGATTCGACGCCTTGGCGTAAAAGATCAGCGAGCACGTCAGGCGGCAGGCTTTCGGCCTGCACAGTTTGCCCTTCAAAGCGGCGGCGGTCGCTCGGTTTCGGCGGTGCGGTGACAAGTCCGAACTGAGGGATATGTCCGGGTAGCACGGCGAGCCGGTCGAATTCGACGCGCCCGCCGTAGCGCTTGCAAAACGCGCCAATATCTTCGGCCAGTGACATAAAAAGATGGATGCCGGACGGGTCGTGATCGCCGATGTGCAGCACGCGCACGGGCACGTCATACCCAGCAAACTCGCGGGCGATCGTGTGCTTGACCGATACCGAATCAAAGCCGCCAGAACTGAATACCGGCACGCCATACCGGTCCGCCACGCGTTCAAGCTGCGGGACCATGCCGGACGTTTCGCACCACACGACAAGCCGCTCACGCTGTCCGTCCTGACGATCGAGCCTGAAGTGCTTTTCAGCGGTATAGCGGCATGCCTTCATAAAATCGCCCGCGTCGCTGTAGGTGTCGCTACTGGCCCGCGTGAATCCGTCGTCACGAATCGCGTCCCACGGGATCACACCAGCGCGTCGGCCAGAAACGAGCATTTCGCAAAGCCGCTTGTAATCGCGGTTCGTCTTATCGAACCCGTGCGCGGCCACGAGCCGGTAGAAAATCTGTCGTGCGGTGAGCGGCAGGTGCTCGCGGTATTCAGCGAGCACAGCTTGCACATGCGCCACCAGAGCGAGCGTTTTTGCCTGCGGGTTCCAGGCGTCGAGAAAGCCACGGGCGCGGCCATGCTTGGCGCGGCAGTTGTCGAATTCAGCCATAGCGCGCTTTCTTCGCGTTCGCGGCATGGTGTGCGGCGTCGTATGCAAGGTGACACCGTTGACACCACGCCCTCAGATTGGACGGCTCACAGTTCGGCAGGGTGTGATCGAGGTGTGCCACGGTGAGCACGACAGGCGAGCCTGTAACCGGGTGCGGACGGCCGTTCTCGGCGCGGCAGTCAGGCCAGCGCGGCGAGCCTTCGCAGCGGTTGCCAGCGCGCGCCAGAATGGCGGGCCGCACTTCGCTTTTCCAGTTCGCCGGATAGAGCTTGCGGTTTTCACGTTTGATCGGCATGTCGTTCGCTCCGGTTGGCGGTCTAGTTCAACGTGCGCTTCGGAAATTCGGCGCGGCTGTCGCGGCCAAGCGCGCGGCGTGTGACGCCAAGCGCGACAGACACGAACGCCTCGGGATAGGTCAGCCCTTGCGCCATGCGCGGCCGGATATCGTCAAACTCCGGGCCGAATTTCGGATACAGCGCCTCGATGCCGTCGAGGTGTTCGAGCTTCGCGGCACGGCACAACAAAATCACCGTGCCAGGCAATTCGAAAATCTTGCCGGTGACGTACTTCGCGATCAGCCTCTCGCCTGCCTCGCGTTCGCGTGCGTCCATTGATTCGAGTTCGGCGCGGTAGTTAATCCCCTCGTCAGGTAATGGCGGGCGCGGCTTCCATGCGGCGATTTTCTTCGCCTCGCGTTTCAGTTTGCGCACGGTTTCGGCGTGAGTGAGTTCGGCGACCGGTTCCGTCCAGTGTTCATCGCAAAACCGCTTGCTTTCGGCGCATAACGCTTGCAGGTCAAATTCGATCATGTCGTTTTCTCCGTCAGGGTTGGTCGATCACTTCATGCGGTACAGCGGAAACACGCTAACGAGGTTTACGAGCTATACATGGCTAACACGGTTAACAAAGATAACGAGCCATACAAAGCTGTAAGACCCGTTAAGCTTGTTAAGTAGATAAAGCTTGTTAACCGTGTAAAGCATGTAAAGCATGTAAAGCGCTGCGGCGCATAAAAAGACTAAAGAAAGAGAGAAGACTCTCTCTCTTCTCTCTCTCTTTATCTCTCTGTTTCCTTCTTTTTATACGGACCGTCCGCCGTTGCTTCGACCATCTGACGGCCAAGCTGGGTAAGGCTCGGGATTCCGCCAGGCTTCGCGATATAGCCGTTTTCCTGCAAGCGCTTGAGCATTTGCCATACGGCCGGACGCGAAAGACCAAGCGTCTCTTCGAGTTCGCGCGGCAGGCGGTTGCCGCGATGGATTTCGCGCAGGTAGGTCATCTGTTCATCGCTTGCCATGTTGTCGCCCTCGCACACGTAGCTGAATCGCAGATCATCGCCAAGGCGCAATACGTGGCACGCGTCACCGCTATCGCGACTACGCTGATAGAGCTTTGTCAAATTGCCTTCGCGGCGCAGCAGGAACAGCGCGTCGGCGTTGCCCGTGACAGCCGGTGAACCCGATATCGCGCTGAACGGGTCGCCGTCGAGTGGCGGTGCTTTGACCGTATGCAGAACCAGCACGATCGAGATACGGCGTTCGTTCGCCTCATGGGCGAGCCATTGCAGTTCTTCGGTTTCGTAGTCGTATTGATCCATTCCGCGCGGTTGCGGCGCACAGAACTTTTTCCAGATATCCACGATCACCATTTGCAGGGTCGGGCGGGCGTCGAGTAGCTCGATGAAGGCCGCGCGGTTGCCGCGTCGCCATTCGAGAATCCAGCCCATATCCGGCGCGGTCGTGGCGTTCGGCCGCAATTTCAGGTAGCGGTCATAAATCCGGCGTCGCGAGTTTTCCAGGTCGATGTACAGCACGCCACCAGGCGTTACCTCGCGGCCCCATACGTCACTACCTGACGCCTTCGAGAGCGCCCAGTCGGCCACGAGCAGAGATTTGCCGCCCTTTGGCTTGCCCGCTATCACGATCAGTCCAGGTGGCAGGAATCCGGGCACGATGTAGCGGATCGGCTCGGGCGGCGCTGCGATCAGATCGGCGGCACTAATCACTTTGGGCGTCCATATCTCGATTTCCTTCGGCTTCGGTGCCCGTTTCCCGTTCGCCGCTTTCACGAGCGGCACGCGCTCGGTCCATCCGGCTACGGCTGCGGCAATCTGGTCGGCGTCGTCGGTGCGCGGATCACCTTGTCGTGCCCGCAACTCGATCCGCTGTACCTTCAGGTCCTCGAAACGCTCATCAATTTTCGAATGGACAAGAGCTTTATCTGCGGCGATTTCTTCGGGCGTGGGCATGGGTGTGCCGTTCGGCAGTAGCACGCGCGCCGGTTCGCTATCGCCGTGTCCGTTATGCCCGTTCGTCAGTGCGATAGAATTCTCGTCATCTGTCATGTTTTTCGGGCCGCCTTCCGTGCGGCCCTTTTCTTTGGCAGTCATGCCCGCTCCAGTTCGAATGCGAACGCTCGCCATGCGCAGCGAGTGCGCACGTCGAAAGTCTGGTTTTCGGTATCTGTCTGGTTCCCTGGCGCGGGAGGGCGGTCGATTTGCTATAGCCCGGTTGACCGCAGGGCTTGTAATGCGGGACTACGCGGCGGCGGCGGTCGTGGTTTCTGCGGGCAGTGCTCCGGTCGTCAACAAGGCGAACGCAACAACCTCAAAGCGGTCCGTATCGGCGATCATGCCGCGACGCGGGCCGCCCGGTTGACGGATCACGTCGATCTCCATCAGGCGTTGCCCGTAGCGGCGTTGGAAATGAACCCATGAATTGGCCGAGCCGGAATAGCCCAGTTCGGGGTGAGCCTGGGCGAACGCGCGCCACACTTCGGACGCGTATTTCCAGTTGGTGATAGTGGGGGTGATGGTGTGTGGGACGATTGCCTGCATGTTTGATTGACTCCTGTGTTTACCGGCTTCGGGGCAGGTGTAGGTGGTCAATCTAAACGCGGCAGTCAGGGAAGGGAACGGGCGCAGTTCTCACGAGCCGGTTCGTGAGAACGATTCTTTTACTTTTCGTCGTCGCCCTTCCACGGTTCGCCAGCTTCCCGGCTTTGCTGCCGGTATCGGCAAACGGTGCTGTATCCGACGTTGAATTTTTCCGTAACGCCGATATCACAGGCTTTTGTGTCGTTTCTTTCGGCGTGCAGTTGCTCCCACAACGTCCGGCACTCGGCCCGTTTGCGAGCCTCCTTTTTCCTGCGTACCTCGGCGCTTATCTTTGCGCCACGCACGCCCAATGCCCGCGAATGTGCCTGCACGACGCGCTCAACAGTTGCGCAGGCGTCCCTGATAGATTCGCTACACCCGTCCACCTTGACCAGTTCGGCAACGGCGGCCAGCGTCGGCCCTTTCGATTGGGCCAATGCCTGGCCGGTGCCGTCTTTCATGTGCGAAACCACACGGCACAGGTCCGAATTTCCGCTATTCGGTGCCGCACGTATGCCGAGCCGGGGCGCAAAGTACAGTTGCTCCGTTACCAGGGCATAGGCCAGATGCAGGCCGATTTCGTCATCGTCTGCGTCACTCATGCCGCGCTTTTCCATGAAGCCTCGGTCGCTTCGCGCAGAGTCTTGCTTTCCAGATGACCGTATCGGCGCGCCAAAATCAACGACGAATGCCCTAAAACTTGAGCAGCTACCCCAAGCGTGACGCCCGAGCGCAGCAGTTCGGCGGCGCGGTGGTGGCGAAGGTCGTGTTGGTGAAGGTCAGGGCGTCCGATAGCCTTCGTCAGCTTCGCCCACGACGCACGGTAGTTCACGGGTTGACCGGGAACCTTGCCCGCGAACAGCAGGGCGTCGGCGTCGCGCTTCGGCCATACGCGGCGCATGAGTGCGGCGGTTTCTTCGCTGAAAAAAATCTGACGGGGCTTGTCGGTCTTCGTCTCCATGACCGTAATCACGCGGGCGTCAAGGTCAACGTCCTTCCAGCGGCGTTCGCGCACTTCGCCGCGACGCCCGCCGCTTTCGAGCAGCAACCGGACATAGACGGCAAAGCGACGGTCAGGGAAGGCGTGCGCGCCCTTGAGCAGCGCGCGGATTTCGCGCTCGGCGATTTCGACGCGGCGGATTGCTTCCTCGAAACGCATCAGGCCAAGGGTCGGGGAGACAAAGCCAGCGGGCGCAAGGTGTCGGCGGATCGCCCACTTGAAAAGCGTGCCGATTTGCGAGGTGTCGCGATTGATGGTGCTCGCCTTGTAGATGCCGCTCTGAAGCATGGCTTCGGCGGCAAGGCTGATTTCACGGGTGGTGAGGGACCAGGCGGACAAAGCGCCAAAAGCCTCAGTCCACTTCCGTAGCCTGAGGTCCGCGCCGTCGAATTGAACCGCGCAGTAAGCGTCAGCCAGTTCCCTAAAGGTCATGTCGGCGGCTTGACGCTCGCCAAGCTGGCCCATAGCGGCCAGTAAATTGATTTTTGGTTTCACGAACAAAGGTTCCAGTGCACTGTGCAAAAAGAACCTGCCCGAAGCCGTGACCCAATCCTCAAAAGCCTTACTGGGTAAGGCTCTCCGGATAATTCTGGTGGGTGGTACAGGGATTGAACCTGTGACCCCTGCCGTGTGAAGGCAGTGCTCTACCGCTGAGCTAACCACCCGAAGAGAGCCGAATTATGTCAGACGGCTGAGAAGTCGTAAAGCACTTTTTAAGCAGACTGCGTATCGGCTGCTGCACCGGCTTCGGATGCCGGTTCCAGACGCCAGACGCTCGTGCCCTTGACCGCTTTGTCGAGACCATCCAGCACGGCCTGATGTTCGGCGAGCTCGTCGCTGCTCGCCGCCAGCACGACCAGTTCGAGTGCATCGAGCTTCACGCGGGGCGCATGTGCATCGCCGCCACCGGACGCTTCGCCCATCATGTCGATGACGAGGCTTTCCTGGCCGCGCGTCATCGCGAGGAAAACTTCCGCGAGCAGTTCCGAGTCGAGCAACGCGCCGTGCAGCGTGCGGTGCGCGTTGCTGATACCGAAACGGTCGCACAGCGCGTCTAGCGAGTTGCGCTTGCCCGGGAAAATCGACTTCGCCCGAACCAGCGTGTCGATCACCTCGCCGCATTGCTGACTGAACGGGGGCAGTCCAAGCAGCGCGAACTCCGCATCGAGAAAGCCGATGTCGAACGGCGCGTTATGAATGATCAGCTCCGCGTCCTGTACGAAATCGCGCAACGCATCGGCGATTTCGGCGAACTTCGGCTTGTCGCTCAGGAATTCAGTGGTCAGGCCGTGAACGGCGAGCGCGCCCGGATCGCTGTCGCGCCCCGGATTTACATAAAAGTGCAGGTTGTTGCCTGTCAGCCGACGGTTGACCAGTTCGACACAGCCGATTTCGATGATGCGATCGCCGGTGCGCGCATTAAGGCCTGTGGTTTCGGTGTCGAGAACAATTTGACGCATATCGGATCAGCTCGCGTTGAAAGTGGCGATAAAAAGCGGGGGCGGGAACTCAGGTTCCAGCGAGCGAGGCAACGCCGCGATTCGCAAGGGCATCGGCGCGTTCGTTTTCCGGGTGGCCGGCGTGGCCTTTCACCCAGCGCCATTCGATCTCATGCTGCTGAACCAGCGTGTCGAGCCGTTTCCAGAGATCGGCGTTTTTCACCGGCGTTTTCGCTGCCGTCATCCAGCCTTTCTTTTTCCAGCCGTGAATCCATTCGCTGATGCCTTTCTGTACATATTGCGAATCGGTGTGCACAACGGCCTTGCACGGGCGTTTCAGCGCTTCGAGCGCCGCGATTACGCCCATCAGTTCCATGCGGTTGTTGGTGGTGAGCGCTTCGCCGCCAAACAGCTCCTTTTCCTGCGCGCCAAAGCGCATGAGCGCGCCCCAGCCGCCAGGGCCTGGATTACCTTTACAGGCGCCGTCGGTGAAAATTTCGATGATGTCTTGAGTCATTTGCTGTGGTTACGGGTATTCGGGGTGGCGGCGGGCGCAAGCCCGGCGGCAAGAACGGGCTTTTTCACCTTCAACGGGCCGACGAGACGCATGCCGCGCACGCGCTTGATCGCCGTCACCATGTAGGACGCGCCGAAGATGGGCCACCAGCGGTCGCCGGCGGCTTCCATGAAGGCATAGCGCGCGAGCCACTGATCGCTGACGAGGGGCGGACGATAGCAGCCGAAGCGTCCGCGTTCAAGGTCGAAGCCTAACAGCTTGATCCAGTCCTTCAGGCGCGTGAACGCGATCAGGTCGTGCTGGGCGGGCACGAACGGCCGACCGGTGACCTTGCCGAGCGATTGTCGCGCACCCCACAGTGACAGCGAATTGAAGCCCAGAATGATCAGCTGGCCTTCCGGCATCAGTACGCGCTCGGCCTCGCGCAGCAGGCGGTGTGGATCGCTCGTGAATTCGAGCGTGTGCGGCATCACGATCAGATCGACGCTCTGCGCCTCGAACGGCAGATCGAGCAGGTCGCACCAGACAGTGCTGCGTCCCGCAGGCGCGTGACGTTCCGGAAGACTGTGGACAGGGCCAGGCATGGGCCCGCGCGGGAGCGAGTAGGGCGCGCTGCTGCCGCTGGCGGCGTCCAGCACAAGGCCGCGGCAGGGCATGCGGTTCTCGCGCAGTGTGTCGAGCTGAGGCAGGCCGAGCTGAAGCGCGTGATAGCCAAATACATCGGACACCACGCGGTCGAGCTGCGCCTGTTCCCATTCGAGCACGTATCGACCGGGCGGCGAATCGGTCCAGGCGGGCCAGTCTATAATCGATCGGTCAGACATGTCAGAGAATGCGTCGCCCATGAATTCGCTTGAACTTGAATACGTCCCGGTCCCCGCGTTTGAAGACAATTACATCTGGCTCGTGTCGGACGGCCGCCACGCAGTGGTTGTCGATCCGGGCGAGGCCGAACCCGTTCGCGCATATCTGGCAAAACGGGGCTGGCAACTGAGCGCTATTTTACTCACGCACCATCACCGCGACCACGTCGGCGGAGTGGCCGATCTGCTGAACGGCCAGGCCGTGCCCGTCTACGGCCCGGCCGGCGAAGCGATCGAGCATCTCACATTTCGGCTGAAACACGGTGATCGTGTCACGCTCGCCAAACCGGCGCTCGAATTCACCGTGCTCGACGTCCCGGGCCATACGAGCGGCCATATTGCCTATTTCCAGGCCGCCGACCCGCGCGGCACGCCGCACGTCCTCTGCGGCGACACGCTGTTTGCGTGCGGCTGCGGGCGGCTCTTCGAAGGCACGCCGGCGCAGATGCTCGATTCGCTCGATTCGCTCGCCGCGCTCCCCGGTACAACCGAAGTCCACTGCGCGCACGAATATACGCTCTCGAACATCCGGTTCGCGCTCGCCTGCGACCCGGACAACCGTGCGCTGCAGGACTGGCGCGACGAAGCGACGGCGTTGCGCGCTCGCAAGGTGCCGACGCTGCCCACGACGATCGCGCACGAAAGGGCGGTCAATCCGTTCCTGCGGGCCGACGATCAGGCCATCCAGACGACCCTCGCCGAACAGTTGCATGAATCGGTGCCCGACCGGCTGGCCGCGTTCACATTGATGCGCGAATGGAAAAACCGCTTCCGTTAACCCGGATCCAAGCACGGTTTTGCTCATCTCAAAAATAGAAAAAATTCGCCAAGTCTAGGATTTGCCAAGGTTTTCTTATATTTCTGATTGACGAAAACTGTGCGGTTTCGTACTATCGGCTCCAAATTCCAGTCCTATGGAAGCCGAGATCTACATGCGATTCATCCTAAGTGCGCTGTTGGTCCTGACGCTCGCCGCATGTGCGAGCTCGGGGCCGACAGCGAATAATCCGACCTCCGCAACGAACCCCGCCACGCAGCAGGCAGTAGCCGACGCCCTCCGCAAGACCGCCTCCGCCAAGGAAACAATCAACGTCGATCAAGGTTCCGTCAACCAGCTGACGAGTGCCGACGCCGATCTGTGGGGCCGTATCCGCCGTGGTTACCAGATGCCGGACCTGCAGACCGACCTCGTCGACATGCAGGTCAACTGGTACGCGCAGCGTCCCGACTACGTCCAGCGCATGACGGTCCGGTCGCAAAAATACCTGTATCACATCGTTGAAGAGCTCGAGGCGCGTCACATGCCGACCGAGCTTGCACTGCTGCCGTTCATCGAATCCGCGTACAGCCCGCAGGCGCTGTCGGTCGCGAAGGCTGCGGGCATGTGGCAGTTCATGCCCGGCACGGGCCGCACGTACAACCTGAAGCAGAACATGTGGCAGGACGAGCGCCGCGACGTGCTCGCCTCGACAAGTGCCGCGCTCGACTATCTGTCGCGCCTGCATGACATGTTCGGTGACTGGTATCTCGCGCTCGCCGCGTACAACTGGGGCGAGGGCAACGTGCAACGCGCGATCGCGCGCAACGAGGCGGCCGGGCTGCCCACGGATTACCAGAGCCTGCGCATGCCGAACGAGACGCGTAATTACGTGCCGAAGCTGCAGGCGGTGAAGAACATCGTCGCGAATCCGCAGATGTATGGCCTGACGTTGCCGAGCATTCCGAACCACCCGTACTTCGTGACCGTCACGACGTCGCATGATATCGACGTCGACACGGCGGCGAAGCTCGCGAACATGTCGACGGACGAATTCCGCTCGCTGAATCCGTCGTTCAGAAAGCCGGTGATTCTCGGCGCGACGCAACCGCAGATCCTGCTGCCGTTTGACAATGCAAGCGCATTCGAAACGAACCTGAAGTCATATAGCGGCTCGCTGTCATCGTGGACCACCTACACGGTCACCGAGCGCGCGGGTCCGGCTGCAATTGCGCAAAAGATCGGCGTCGACGCGGACACGCTGATGGAAGTGAACAAGATTCCGGCGGGCATGCGTCTGAAACCGGGCTCGACGATCGTCGTGCCGCGCGGCGACGATGACGACGAAGACATCAGCGCCGACGTCGCCGAAAGCGCCGTGCTTGCCATGGAGCCGGACGTTCCGGACACGCGCAAGATGCTGATTCGCGTGCGTCGCACGCAGTCGATGGCATCGCTTGCCGATCGTTACGGCGTTTCTGTCGGACAACTGAAGGCATGGAACCGTACACATCGCAATCAGGTCTCGCCGGGTCAGGTCATCGTGCTGCACGTGCCTGTGGGCAAGGCATTGCCGGCTGAACCGGGCCCCGTGCTGCGCGCGAGCGCATCGTCGGACGAGAGCGGCGGCGTCGAGAAGATCGGCACCCGGGTCGCAGACACGAAGCCCGATTCGCGCTACGATAAGAAGAAGGGTCGTAGCCAGGGCAAGATCGTCAAGGCTTCGGAACCGGTGAGCAAGGCCAGCGCATCGACAGGAGCCAGCAAGAGCAAAACGTCGAAGGTCGCGGTTTCATCGGGTACACCCAGCAAGGCGTCGAAGGCTGCGGGTAGCCGCCCGAAGACCACAGCCAACGCGCAGAAGGTCAAGTAAACAATAGCGGCACCTGCAGAGGTGACAACATGCGTTGCGGGGGCAGCGCATGATTTACGCTCCGATCACCTTTCGCCTTTAAAACGCCGTCGCGTGTCGCGATGGCGTTTTCATTTCTGCAGACCTTTCAGCGCGCGTGGGCTGTTTGCCGTATCGTTCAGGTTTCCTGCTTTCGCGGCCTGATCTCCCGTCCGATACTTATCCTGCGCGCCATGTCGTCGACCCAGTTTCGTGTTTTCCTGCTGTTCTCGCTCGGCTACTTCATTTCCTATCTGTTTCGTGGGGTCAATCTGGGCTTTGCGCCGCTGATCACGCACGAACTCGGACTGTCCGCTGCCGATCTCGGACTTCTGACGAGCCTTTATTTCCTCGGCTTCGCGGGCGCGCAGATTCCGGCCGGCGTGCTCCTCGATCATTTCGGTCCGCGACGCGTGACAGCCGGGCTGCTGCTGTTCGCGGCGGCGGGGATCTGGGTCTTTGGCGCGGCGCACAGCGTCGGCATGATGATGCTTGGACGGCTGCTGATCGGCGTCGGCGTTTCGGCATGTCTCGGCGCGGCGTTCAAGGCGCTCGCGCAACATTTCGTCGTGACGCGCCTGCCGCTGGTCAACGGGCTGGTGATGGCGGTCGGCGGGCTCGGCGGCGTTGCCGTGGGTTCGCCACTCACGTGGGTGCTGGGCTTCACGGGATGGCGCCTCGTATGTGTTGTGCTCGGGCTACTGACGATTGCCGTCTCGGCCGCGATCTGGACGATGGCCCCCGACGCGCGCGATACCCATCATCAGGCCGGTCTTGTCAGCCAGTTCAAGGGCACAGGGCACATCTTGAAGAGCCCCGCGTTCTGGAAGGTCGCATCGTTTTCGGTCATGACGCAGGGCGTCTTCTACGCGATGCAGTCGCTCTGGGTGGGCGCGTGGCTGCGCGACGTCGCCGGTCTGGCGGCGGGGCCCGCGGCGGCACTCGTGTCGCTGCTTGGTGTCGCGATGATGGCGGGCAGTGTGGGCTTCGGCGCGGCGGCGCGTTCGCTCGAAAAGCGTGGCGTGTCGCTGTACGCGTTCAGCGGTATCGGCATGGGGCTTTTTGTCATCGCGCAGGTCCTGATCATGCTGCGCGTGCCGCTGCCGGCCGGCCTTCTGTGGGGCGCATACGGCATTTTCGGCGGCACGGGCATCCTCAGTTACGCCGTGCTGGCGCGACATTTTCCGCCGCACATGACGGGCCGTTGCAACACGACGCTCACGCTGATCATCTTCCTGCTGATTTTCGGCTTCCAGATTGGCGTCGGCGCGGTGCTGTCGCGCTGGCCCGCAACCGATGGCCGCTATCCGCCCGCCGCGCACCTCACTGCATGGGGCATCCTCGTTGCGCTGGAGATTGCGAGCGCCATCTGGTACGTGTTCCCCGGGCGGGTTTTGACAAAGCCCGCGCATCTGCACGCGGAACACCAGTCGTAGCCGGCGGCGCGCTTTCCGTCCCGATTTTTGGTTCGCGACATCACGGTGAAAAGCCGCAAAGCCTTGTCCCACAAGGCTCGCACCGCGACTCGCACGCCCCCGGCCGGGGTTCCGGCCTATCCTGGATTTGAAGGAAAGGGTACTTTCGGGCTATAATTGCAAGGTTTGAGCTTATCAACCCGCACCCTAGCGCCTACCTCTCCCACACCGTTCATCCGCCGCGCGCCGCGAGCGTCCCGCATCCAGCCGATCCGTCCACACAATGGACCCATCGCGCCCGACGCGACGCGACGTGACGTCAGCCGCGATACGCGAGCGGGCCTGCGCGTGCATCCCGTCGATGCGCCTCGCCGCGGCCCGCACGGTCGGATAGACAGGTCGGCAACAGGGTGTTCCCCAAGGAGTCTCCCCGTGTTGCCGTCATTTTCTCCTGCTTTGCTCGCACTCGCCGACGGCACGGTCTTTCGTGGATACTCGATCGGCGCCGCCGGTCATACGACTGGTGAAGTTGTCTTCAATACGGCTATCACGGGCTATCAGGAAATCCTGACTGACCCGAGCTACGCCCGCCAGATCGTCACGCTGACGTATCCGCACATCGGCAATGTCGGCGTCAACGCCGAAGACGTCGAAGCCACGAAAGTCCATGCCGCCGGCCTGATCATCCGCGATCTGCCTGTTCTCGCGTCGAATTTCCGCATGGAGCGCACGCTCCCGCAATACCTGCAGGACGAGGGCGTCGTCGCTATCGCCGGCATCGATACGCGCAAGCTGACGCGCATTCTGCGCGACAAGGGCGCGCAGAACGGCGCGATCGTCGCCGGTTCCGACGACGAAGCGAAGGCCATTGAACTCGCGCGCTCGTTTCCGGGGCTCGCCGGCATGGACCTCGCGAAGGTCGTGTCGACGAAAGAGCCGTTCGAGTGGACGCAGCGCGAATGGTGTCTCGGTAGCGGCTACGGCACGCAGGATGCGCCGAAGTACCGCGTCGTCGCGTTCGATTACGGCGTGAAGTACAACATTCTGCGTATGCTGGCCGAGCGTGGCTGTCACGTCACCGTGCTGCCGGCGCAGGCCACTGCCGCGGAGGCGCTGGCGCTCAATCCGGACGGCGTGTTCCTGTCGAACGGCCCGGGCGACCCGGAACCGTGCGACTACGCGATTCGCGCCACGAAGGAATTCATCGAGCGCGGCATTCCGACGTTCGGCATCTGTCTGGGTCACCAGATCATGGGTCTCGCCGTCGGCGCGAAGACGATGAAGATGAAGACGGGCCACCACGGCGCGAATCACCCGGTGAAGGATCTCGACGATGGCCGCGTGATCATCACGTCGCAGAATCACGGCTTTGCTGTCGACGCGGCCACGCTGCCGTCGAACGCGAAGGTCACGCACGTGTCGCTCTTCGACGGCACGCTGCAAGGTTTCGCACTCACCGACAAGCCCGCGTTCTGCTTCCAGGGTCACCCGGAAGCGTCGCCTGGCCCGCACGACATCGCTTATCTGTTCGACCGTTTCACGGCATTGATGGACAAGCGCAAGGCGGCCAGCACGGCAGCAGCCGCGCTCGCGTAAGCGGGTCGCGCGTAAGTCGAAAGGGTACAGAGCGCGCGCGAGGCAAAGCAGCGAGTGAAAAGCGCGGGCGGCAACAACCCGCGCGGAGTAGCCGGACGCGAACGCCAGCACGCAGCGCGCCACGGCAAGAACACAGGAATATTTAGCGAGAGCGTTATGCCCAAGCGGACAGACATCAAGAGCATCCTCATCATCGGCGCGGGTCCGATCATCATCGGCCAGGCGTGCGAGTTCGATTACTCGGGCGCGCAGGCGTGCAAGGCGCTGCGTGAGGAAGGCTACAAGGTCATTCTCGTCAACAGCAATCCGGCGACGATCATGACCGACCCGAACACGGCCGACGTCACGTACATCGAGCCGATCACGTGGGAAGTGGTGGAGCGCATCATCGAGAAGGAGCGCCCCGACGCGATCCTGCCGACGATGGGCGGCCAGACCGCGCTCAACTGCGCGCTCGACCTGCATCACCACGGCGTGCTGGCGAAGTACAACGTCGAGCTGATCGGCGCGTCGCCGGAAGCGATCGACAAGGCGGAAGACCGCCAGAAGTTCAAGGACGCGATGACGAAGATCGGCCTCGGTTCGGCCAAGTCGGGCGTCGCGCATTCGATGGAAGAAGCGCTCACCGTACAGGCGCTGATCGCGTCGGAAACGGGTAGCGGCGGCTATCCGGTCGTGATCCGCCCGTCGTTCACGCTGGGCGGATCGGGCGGCGGCATCGCTTACAACCGTGACGAATTCGAAGAGATCTGCAAGCGCGGTCTCGATCTGTCGCCCACGCGCGAACTGCTGATCGAAGAGTCCCTGCTCGGCTGGAAAGAGTACGAGATGGAAGTGGTCCGCGACACGAAGGACAACTGCATCATCGTGTGCTCGATCGAAAACCTGGATCCGATGGGCATCCATACCGGCGACTCGATCACGGTCGCGCCGGCGCAGACACTCACCGACAAGGAATACCAGATCCTGCGTAACGCATCGCTCGCCGTGCTGCGCGAGATCGGCGTCGACACGGGCGGCTCGAACGTGCAGTTCTCGATCAATCCGAAAGATGGCCGGATGATCGTGATCGAAATGAATCCGCGCGTGTCGCGTTCGTCGGCACTGGCCTCGAAGGCCACGGGCTTCCCGATCGCCAAGGTCGCGGCGAAGCTCGCATGCGGCTACACGCTCGATGAACTGAAGAACGAAATCACCGGCGGCCAGACGCCGGCATCGTTCGAGCCGACGATCGACTACGTCGTCACGAAGATCCCGCGTTTCGCGTTCGAGAAATTCCGCGAAGCCGATCCGCGCCTGACCACGCAGATGAAGTCGGTCGGCGAAGTGATGGCGATCGGCCGCACGTTCCAGGAGTCGTTCCAGAAGGCGCTGCGCGGTCTCGAAGTGGGTGTCGACGGACTCGACGAAAAGACCACCAGCCGTGACGAAATCATCCGCGAGATCGGCGAAGCCGGTCCGGATCGTATCTGGTACGTCGGCGACGCGTTCCGTGTCGGCATGACGCAGCAGGAAATTTTCGACGAAACGTCGATCGACCCGTGGTTCCTCGCGCAGATCGAACAGATCATCCTGAAGGAAAAGGCGCTGGCCGGTCGTACGCTCGCGAGCCTCTCGAAGGAAGAGCTCAAGTATCTGAAGCAGAGCGGCTTTTCGGATCGTCGTCTCGCGAAGCTCCTCGGCGCAACGCAAACCGACGTGCGCCGTCGCCGTATCGAGTTGAACGTACGCCCGGTGTACAAGCGCGTCGACACGTGCGCGGCCGAGTTCGCGACGAAAACCGCGTACATGTACTCGACGTACGAAGAAGAGTGCGAAGCGAACCCGACGAACAACAAGAAGATCATGGTGCTGGGTGGCGGCCCGAACCGGATCGGCCAGGGCATCGAGTTCGACTACTGCTGCGTCCATGCCGCGCTCGCCATGCGCGAAGACGGCTACGAAACGATCATGGTCAACTGCAACCCTGAAACCGTCTCGACCGACTACGACACGTCCGATCGTCTGTACTTCGAATCGCTGACGCTCGAAGACGTGCTCGAAATCGTCGACAAGGAAAAGCCGGTCGGCGTGATCGTGCAATACGGCGGCCAGACGCCGCTGAAGCTCGCGCTCGACCTCGAAGCGAACGGCGTGCCGATCGTCGGCACGTCGCCGGACATGATCGACGCGGCCGAAGACCGCGAGCGTTTCCAGAAGCTGCTGCAGGACCTGGGCTTGCGCCAGCCGCCGAACCGCACCGCACGCGCCGAAGACGAAGCGCTCAAGCTCGCCGACGAAATCGGTTATCCGCTCGTCGTGCGCCCGTCGTACGTGCTGGGCGGCCGCGCGATGGAAATCGTCCACGAGCCGCGCGACCTCGAGCGCTACATGCGCGAGGCCGTGAAGGTGTCGCACGATTCGCCGGTGCTGCTCGACCGCTTCCTGAACGACGCGATCGAATGCGACGTGGATTGCATTTCCGATGGCGAGGCCGTGTTCATCGGCGGCGTGATGGAGCACATCGAACAGGCCGGCGTGCACTCGGGCGATTCGGCGTGCTCACTGCCACCGTACTCGCTGTCGAAGGAAACGATCGCTGAGCTGAAGCGCCAGACCGGCGCGATGGCGAAGGCGCTGAATGTGATCGGCCTGATGAACGTGCAGTTCGCGATCCAGCAGGTACCGCAGGCAGACGGTTCGAAAGAGGACGTGATCTACGTGCTCGAAGTGAATCCGCGTGCATCGCGCACGGTGCCGTACGTCTCGAAGGCGACGAGCCTGCCGCTCGCGAAGATCGCCGCGCGCGCGATGGTCGGCCAGACGTTGGCGCAGCAGGGCGTCACGAAGGAAGTCGATCCGCCGTATTTCAGCGTGAAGGAAGCGGTGTTCCCGTTCGTCAAGTTCCCGACCGTTGACCCGGTTCTCGGACCCGAAATGCGTTCGACCGGCGAAGTGATGGGCGTGGGCCAGACGTTCGGCGAAGCGCTCTTCAAGTCGCAACTGGCAGCGGGTTCGCGTCTGCCGGAAAGCGGCACGGTGCTGTTGACCGTGATGGACGCCGACAAGCCGAAGGCCGTCGAAGTGGCGCGCATGCTGCACGAACTCGGCTATCCGATCGTCGCGACGAAGGGCACGGCGGCTGCAATCCAGGCGGCCGGCGTGCCGGTCAAGGTGGTGAACAAGGTGAAGGACGGCCGTCCGCACATCGTCGACATGATCAAGAACGGCGAGATCGCACTCGTCTTCACGACGGTCGACGAAACGCGCGCCGCGATCGCCGATTCGCGCTCGATCCGCATGAGCGCGCAGGCCAACAAGGTCACGTACTACACGACGATGTCGGGTGCGCGTGCCGCGGTTGAAGGTTTGCGCTATCTCCGGGATCTGGAAGTCTATGATTTACAAGGACTCCACGCTCGCCTAAACTAAGGCTTCGATTTCGAGTCAAAGATGTAAGTGCCGCGGTTAAGCGGCGTCCCATAAGGCACTGGCCCCAGTTCCGGCCAGGTTCCTCCGGGATGCACTTAACCGCGGTGATTTTTTTACGGCTGTTTTTTGCATAGAGTTGTTTATGAGCACTGTTCCATTGACGAAGCGCGGCGCGGAAATGTTGCGCGATGAATTGCAGCGCCTGAAATCGGTTGAGCGTCCGGCGGTCATTAATTCGATCGCGGAAGCCCGTGCCCAGGGCGATCTGTCGGAAAACGCCGAGTACGACGCTGCAAAAGAAAAGCAGGGTTTTATCGAAGGCCGCATCGCGGAGATCGAGTCGAAACTCGCGGGCGCACAGGTGATCGATCCGGCTGCGGTCGAGGCGGAAGGGCGCGTGGTGTTTGGCGCCACCGTCGAACTCGAAGATCTGGATTCGGGCGCTGCCGTCACGTATCAGATCGTCGGTGACGACGAGGCTGACATCGACCATGGCCTCATCTCGATCAGCTCGCCTATCGCACGCGCGTTGATCGGCAAGTCGGAAGGCGACGTTGCATCGGTGCAGGCGCCGAGCGGCGTGCGCGAGTACGAAATCATCGTGGTTCGCTACGTTTGAAGAAGGGCGCGCCGTGTCGCTGATGCCTCATCGTGTGTTCCGGCTGCTGACTGTCGTATGGGTCGGCAGTCTGTTCACGATCGGCTACGCCGTTGCGCCTGTGCTGTTTGCATCACTCCCGCGTGTAACGGCTGGTGCGGTTGCGGCGCAGTTATTCCGCATCGAGGCGGTGTTGGGCGCGGTGTGCGGCGTGCTGCTGCTCGCGCTCGGCAACGTGCTCGTGCGACGCGGTGAGAACGCGTACCGTCGGCTTCGCTGGCTGACGGCCGCGATGCTGCTGTGCGTGCTGGTGGGTTATTTCGCGCTGCAGCCGTTCATGGACGCGTTGCGTATGGCCGCGTTGAATGCCGGCACGGATGTCGGTCATTCCGCATATGCGGCGCGCTTTGGCGTGCTGCACGGCGTGTCGAGCCTGTTCTATCTGGTCGAGAGCCTGCTGGGTGTTGCGCTTGTGTGGACGTTGCCGGTGAGCGCCGGTGTGCCCGCATCGCAGGCCGTGCGCCGCGATGCATCTGCGGGCAAGGTCGCGGGCTGAACTTCACGCCTCTTCCTGTGCGCCGTTCTTCCCGGCAATCGCTCGCCGTATGCGGCGAGCGAACCCGCCCGGTTACTTCGACGTCTGGTGTTGACGCTTCGCGCTGGTCTGGCGTTTCTTCGCGCGCTTGATATTGCCGCCTTGCGTGACGCGTTCGTTACCGCGCACTACAACCGCCTTCGCCTTCGGCTTGCGCATCGGGATTTCGGAAGGCTTCACGACTTTCACGACGCGCGGCGCGCGACCTTTGCCGGGTTTGGCCTCTTCAGCAGCAGCTTCGCGGGCACTCGGCAGCGCACCGCGTTTCGTCTTCGCGGCCGGCTGGGTCGATTCCGGCTTCCAGATCACCAGCAGCTTGCCGATGTGCTGGATGGGCGCGGCGTTCAGCTGGTCACAGATCTGTTCGTAGATTGCGAGCCGTTCTTCGCGTTCGTCGCCGAATACCCGGATCTTGATCAGCTGGTGCGCCTTCAGGTGAACCTTGATCTCGGTCAGGACAGCGTCGGTCAGCCCTTCGGCGCCGACGAGCACGACCGGTTTGAGCGCGTGAGCCTGGGAGCGCAGTTCGGCGCGTTGGTCGGAGGAGACTTTGAGGGCGGGCATGTGAAGTGGAAGACTCGACTAAAATGACGGCGCCCGCAGCTTGGATGCTTCGGCTTTTGCGCAGGCCGCGTCGTCAGGACAACATGGAAGCGCGGAACACTGCTCATTGAGCGGCAGCCGCGCGAATTAAACGCGTATTATCCGCTAAAAGCGCGGCATCACGCAGCAAGAGATCATCGATTAATGGCAAAAAACAAGTTCAACACGTCGTGGCTGCACGATCACATCAACGATCCGTACGTGAAAATGGCGCAGCGGGAGGGTTATCGCGCCCGCGCGGCCTACAAGCTGAAGGAAATCGACGAGCAGGACAAGCTGATCCGGCCGGGGCAGGTCATCGTCGATCTCGGCTCGGCGCCGGGCAGCTGGAGCCAGTACGCGCGTAACAAGCTCGCAAAGGGCGCAAAGCGCGACGACGAGCGGCAGGGCGGTATCGACGGCACGATCATCGCGCTCGACCTGCTGCCGATGGAGCCAGTGGCCGATGTCCACTTCATCCAGGGCGACTTTCGCGAGGACAGCGTGCTCGCCCAACTTGAGGAAATGGTGGGTGCGCGCCAGGTCGACCTTGTAATTTCGGATATGGCGCCCAACCTGTCGGGGGTGGCGCTGGCGGACGCCGCGCGGATCGAGCATGTGTGCGACCTCGCGCTGGAATTCTCCCAGAACCATCTGAAGCCGGATGGCGCCCTTTTAGTCAAGTGCTTTCACGGCAGTGGTTACAGTCAGATTGTTGAAAAGTTCAAGCAGCAGTTTAAAACTGTGGCTGCCCGCAAACCGAAGGCATCCCGTGATAAATCGTCCGAAACGTTTATTTTGGGCAAGCATCTGAAGCGTCCGAACTGACTGCCGGAAGGGGAGTAAAACGCGAAAGCGCAATATCTTCCGATCGCCGGAACCCGCCGCCAGCGTAGCGCGATGCGCTATTTTCGCGGTAGTGAATGGTTATGGCAGGGGTCTGCGGACTGGATTAGAATGCCTTAGTGGTGCCGCAAGGCAAATGTAGGCGCCCGTCTATGAGTGAAGGAGTGGTGCTTTGAACAACAATATGTTTTCGAAGGCAGCAGTGTGGCTGGTTATCGCACTGGTGCTGTTTACGGTGTTCAAGCAGTTCGACAAGCCCCGTGTCCAGGAAGGCGTTTCCTATTCGCAGTTCATGGACGACGCGAAGAACGGCAAGGTCAAGAACGTCATTGTCCAGGGGCGGAACCTCACGGTCACTCCAGCAGACGGCCAGAAATACCAGATCGTGTCGCCAGGCGACATCTGGATGGTCGGCGATCTGATGAAGTACGGCGTTCAGGTCAGCGGCAAGGCTGATGAAGAACCGAACGCGCTTGTCTCGGCGCTGTATTACCTCGGGCCCACGATTCTCATCATCGGGTTCTGGTTCTACATGATGCGACAGATGCAGGGGGGCGGGAAAGGCGGTGCGTTCTCGTTCGGCAAGTCCCGCGCGCGTCTGATCGACGAGAACAACAACGCCATCAATTTCACCGACGTCGCCGGTTGCGACGAAGCCAAGGAAGAAGTCTCCGAACTCGTCGATTTCCTGCGCGATCCGCAGAAATTCCAGAAGCTGGGCGGTCGCATTCCGCGCGGCGTGCTGCTTGTCGGCCCTCCGGGCACGGGTAAGACGCTGCTGGCGCGCGCCATTGCTGGCGAGGCGAAAGTGCCGTTCTTCAGTATTTCGGGTTCCGACTTCGTCGAAATGTTCGTCGGCGTGGGCGCGGCCCGCGTGCGCGACATGTTCGAGCAGGCGAAGAAGCACGCACCGTGCATCGTGTTCATCGACGAAATCGACGCAGTCGGTCGCCATCGTGGCGCCGGCATGGGCGGCGGCAACGACGAACGCGAGCAGACGCTGAACCAGATGCTCGTCGAGATGGACGGCTTCGAAGCGAACTCCGGCGTGATCGTGATCGCTGCAACGAACCGTTCGGACGTGCTCGACAAGGCGCTGCTGCGTCCGGGCCGTTTCGACCGTCAGGTGTATGTGGGTCTGCCGGACATTCGCGGTCGCGAGCACATCATGAAGGTTCACCTGCGCAAGGTGCCGATCTCGAACGACGTCGACGCAGCGGTTATCGCGCGCGGCACGCCGGGCTTCTCGGGTGCCGATCTCGCGAACCTCGTGAACGAAGCGGCGCTCTTTGCCGCGCGTCGCGGCAAGCGCATCGTCGAAATGAACGACTTCGAAGACGCGAAGGACAAGATCTTCATGGGCCCGGAGCGCAAGTCGGCCGTGATTCGCGAAGATGCGAAGCGCGCCACGGCGTACCACGAGTCGGGTCACGCGGTGATCGCCAAGCTGTTGCCGAAGGCCGATCCGGTGCACAAGGTCACGATCATCCCGCGCGGTCGCGCGCTGGGCGTTACGTGGCAATTGCCCGAGCACGACAACGAAACGTACTCGAAGGATTACCTGCTTGACCGTCTCGCGATCCTGTTCGGCGGCCGTGTTGCCGAGGAACTGTTCCTGAACCTGATCAGCACGGGCGCATCGGACGACTTCAACAAGGCAACCGCCACCGCGCGCGCCATGGTCGCCCGTTTCGGTATGACGGACGCGCTGGGGCCGATGGTCTATGTCGACGACGAAAACGACGCTTCACCGTTTGGTCGTGGTTTCACGCGCACCATTTCGGAAGCGACGCAGCAGAAGGTCGATGCTGAAATTCGCCGCGTGCTCGACGAGCAGTACAACCTCGCGAAGCGCCTGCTCGACGAAAACCGCGACAAGGTCGAAGCCATGACCGCCGCCCTGATGGAGTGGGAAACGATCGACGCCGATCAGATCAACGACATCATGGCCGGCCGTCCGCCGCGCTCGCCGAAGAGCTCGCCGCCCCCGGCAAGCGACGCGTCGGGTGGCAGCACCGGCACCGAAGTCAAGCCAGGCGCAACCGCACCGGCGTGATCGGAGCCGCAACACGCTACGGGCCGGTGTGATCTCACACCGGCCCGTTTTGCATTTTCTTCTCCTTCTTGAGCCGTTTCCTGCAGTGTCGAACGCTGATCTTCTGATGCATGCCGTACCCGAGCCGATGCAATGCGGCCGGTTCACGCTGTCCTTCGAACGCCCGCTTGTTATGGGCATTCTGAACGTCACGCCGGATTCATTTTCCGACGGCGGGCTCTTTGCCGCGCAGGCGGACGCGTTGCGCCAGGCAGAGCGGATGCTGCTCGACGGTGCGGACATCATCGATATCGGCGGCGAATCGACGCGACCGGGCGCGCCGCCCGTGCCGCTCGACGAGGAACTCGAACGGGTGATTCCGCTGATCGAGCAGCTGCGCGGCGCAAACGTGCCGCTGTCGGTCGACACGTACAAGCCGGAAGTCATGCGGCACGCATTGGCGGCCGGTGCGGACCTGATCAACGACATCTGGGGCTTTCGCATGCCGGGCGCAATCGACGCCGTCCGCGACAGCCAGTGCGGCCTGTGCGTGATGCACATGCTCGGCGAGCCGCAGACCATGCAGACCGGCGAGCCTGCCTACGACGACGTAGTGCGTGAGGTACGTGAGTTTCTCGAAGAGCGCGTCGGCGCGCTGACCGCAGCGGGCGTCGCGAAAGCGCGGATCAGCGTCGATCCTGGCTTTGGCTTCGGGAAAGCCGTGATCGAACACAACTACGCGCTGCTGGCGGCTTTGCGCGATACGGCGCCACGCAGTGACACGCCGTATCCCATACTCGCTGGCATGTCGCGCAAGTCGATGCTTGGCGCCGTCACCGGGCGCCCCGCGCCCGAGCGTGTCGCGGCGAGTGTCGCGGCGGCCGTCTGCGCGGCGGAGCGGGGCGCAGCGATCATCCGCGTGCACGACGTTGCCCAGACCGTTGACGCGCTGAAGGTCTGGTCGGCACTGCGCGACGCCGCACGTCGCAACTAACAACGCAACACATTTGTATTAAAGAGGGCATCAGGCAATGGCACGTCGCTTTTTTGGGACTGACGGAATTCGAGGCAAGGTCGGCGAAGCGCCGATCACGCCGGACTTTGTATTGCGCCTCGGCTATGCGGCCGGCAAGGTGCTGGCCGGCGCGGATCGCTGGGCAAAAACGGGCACGCGTCCCACCGTGCTGATCGGCAAGGACACACGCGTTTCGGGCTACATGCTCGAGGCCGCGCTGGAAGCGGGTTTTTCGGCGGCGGGTGTTGATGTGATGCTGGCCGGCCCGATGCCGACGCCCGGCATCGCGTATCTGACGCGGGCGCTGCGTCTGGCGGCGGGCGTCGTGATCAGCGCGTCGCACAATCCGTACTACGACAACGGCATCAAGTTTTTCTCCGCCGACGGCAACAAGCTGCCCGACGAAGTCGAATCGCAGATCGAAGAGCAACTCGACCAGCCGCTCGACTGCGCGGCGTCGGAGCGGCTCGGCAAGGCGCGCCGGCTCGATGACGCGGCGGGCCGCTACATCGAGTTCTGCAAGAGCACGTTCCCGGCGGCGTACGACCTGCGGGGCATGAAGCTCGTCATCGATTGCGCGCACGGCGCGGCCTATGACGTCGCGCCCCACGTTTTCCACGAACTCGGCGCGGACGTGATTCCGATCGGCGTCGCGCCGAACGGCTTCAACATCAACGACGGCGTCGGCGCGACCGCGCCTGACGCACTCGTGCGCGCGGTGCGGGCGAATCGCGCGGATCTCGGGATCGCGCTCGATGGCGACGCGGACCGCCTGCAGATCGTCGATTCGTCGGGCCGCCTCTACAACGGCGATGAGCTGCTGTACGTGCTCGTGCAGGACCGGATCGCGACCGACGGCAAGGTCGAAGGTGCAGTCGGAACGCTGATGACCAATCTGGCCGTCGAGGTCGCGCTCAAACAGACGGGCGTCAAGTTCGTGCGCGCGGCGGTCGGAGACCGTTATGTGCTTGAGCAGTTGCGCGAGCACGGCTGGCAGCTTGGCGCGGAAGGTTCAGGTCACATCCTCTCGCTGGACCGTCATTCGACCGGCGACGGCATCGTCTCGGCGCTGCTCGTGCTGGCCGCGATGCAACGCAGCGGCAAGTCGCTCGCCGAACTGCTCCACGGCGTGACGCTCTTCCCGCAGAAGCTGATCAACGTCCGGATGAAGCCCGACGCGGACTGGAAGAGCAATACAGCGATCCAGCAGGCCATCCAGGCGGCCGAAGGCGCGCTGGAGGGCAGTGGCCGCGTGCTGATCCGCGCCTCCGGCACGGAGCCGGTTCTACGCGTAATGGTCGAGGCACGACACGAGCGTGACGCGGTGCAACATGCTGAAGCGATCGCGGACGTCGTCAAGCAGGCCGCAACGTAAAACGTTCTCGTCAGGCCAGACAAAATCCGGCAAGGGGCCGCCCCCTTGCCGGACAGATTTTCAGTGATTCAACCCGGCTTCAACAGCCGGCCGCTGCGGATTCAGCATCACATCCGTGGCCCAAGCGCCGCCACGAACCCCCGCCACAGCCGCTGCCAGCCTTGCTTTCATCCCCGTAATCCCACTGTCACGTACGTTTCACGTAAAGTCACGTTACTGTCACAGAGAGACCCTATCCTTCGCGGTGTCGTGTAATCCGCTCACACCCTGGAGGTCTCAATGAAATTGATGCACACCGCGTTTGCTGGCATGGCTGGCGCGCTCTTCGCGATCGCAGCGCACGCCACCGATATCACCGGCGCGGGCAGCACGTTCGCAGCACCGATCTACACGAAGTGGGCTGACGCCTACGCGAAGACGGGCGGCGGCAAGGTCAATTATCAAGGTATCGGTTCGTCGGGTGGCGTGAAGCAGATCGTCGCGAAGACGGTCGATTTCGCCGGCTCGGACGCGCCGCTGAAGGACGACGAACTCGCGAAAGAAGGCCTGTTCCAGTTTCCGACGGTAGTCGGCGGTGTGGTGCCGGTTGTGAACATCCCGGGCGTGAAGCCGGCTGAACTGACGCTGTCGGGCGAAGTGCTCGGCGACATCTACCTCGGCAAGATCAAGAAGTGGAACGACCCGGCGATCGCTGCGCTGAACCCGAAGGCGAAGCTGCCGGATACCGACATCGCCGTGGTTCGCCGCGCCGATGGTTCGGGCACGAGCTTCATCTGGACGAACTACCTGTCGAAGGTCAACGCAGACTGGAAGGCGAAGGTCGGCGAAGGTTCGACGGTCAACTGGCCGACGGGTACGGGCGGCAAGGGCAACGACGGCGTCGCAGCCTTCGTGCAACGTCTGCCGGGCGCAATCGGCTACGTGGAATGGGCGTATGCGAAGCAAAACCACATGACGTACGTCGGCCTGAAGAACTCCGCTGGCACGGTGGTCGAGCCGCAAACGGAGACGTTCAAGGCCGCAGCGGCTGGCGCGGACTGGTCGAAGTCGTTCTACCAGATCCTGACGAACGAGCCGGGCAAGAATGCATGGCCGATCGTCGGCGCAACGTTCGTGCTGTTGCACACGACGCAGGACAAGGGGCCGCAAGGCACCGAAACGCTGAAGTTCTTCGACTGGGCGTTCAAGAACGGCTCGCAGGCTGCGAACGATCTGGACTACATCTCGCTGCCGGAATCGGTTGTGTCGGAAATCCGCACGCAGTGGAAGTCGAAGGTGAAGGACGCTTCGGGCAAGACGCTCGCGGAGTAAGCTGTATCGTCTGACGATGTGCCCGCCCGGCCTCGTGTGAGGCCGGGCGGTTTTGCAGTGATGGCTGTGGCGGCATCGTGCCGCGCAGCTTCAGGAATCACAGGCTCCCAAGGCTGACATGTCCGACCTTCCTCTCGCATCTGGCACGCCTCAGGCCAGCGCGCCCCGTTCGAATCCGCCTGGCAGCACAGCGCAGAAAGCGCCCAGTCGCGCCGGCGATGTCATTTTTGGCGGCCTCACCCGTGCCGCCGCTATCGTCACGTTATTGCTGCTCGGTGGCATTATCGTGTCGCTGATCGTGGCTTCGATGCCCACGATCCAGAAATTCGGCCTGAGCTTCCTCTGGACCTCCGACTGGGATCCACCCAGCGAGAAGTTCGGCGCGCTCGTTCCGATTTACGGCACGATCGCCACGTCGATCATTGCCCTGATCATCGCGGTGCCGGTGAGCTTTGGTATCGCACTGTTCCTGACTGAACTCTCGCCCGCATGGCTGCGCCGGCCGCTCGGCATCGCGATCGAACTGCTCGCCGCGATTCCGTCGATTGTGTACGGCATGTGGGGTCTGCTGATTTTCTCGCCGATCTTTGCCGAATACTTCGAAAAGCCGCTCGGCCATCTGCTAGGCGGTATTCCGTACGTCGGCGCGCTCTTCAGCGGCCCGCCGATCGGCATCGGCATCCTGTGTGCCGGCGTGATTCTCGCGATCATGATCATTCCGTACATCGCATCGGTGATGCGCGACGTGTTCGAAGTCACGCCCGTGCTGCTGAAGGAATCGGCGTACGGCATCGGCTGCACCACGTGGGAAGTGATGTGGAAGATCGTCCTGCCGTTCACGAAGAGCGGTGTGATCGGCGGCGTGATGCTCGGTCTCGGTCGCGCGCTCGGTGAAACGATGGCCGTCACGTTCGTGATCGGCAACACCAATCTGCTCGATAACGTGTCGCTCTTTTCGCCGGGCAACAGCATTACGTCCGCGCTTGCCAACGAGTTCGCCGAAGCGAGCCCGGGGCTGCATACGGCCGCGTTGATGGAACTCGGCCTGATTCTGTTCGTGATCACGTTTATCGTGCTGGCGATCTCGAAGCTCATGCTGCTTCGCCTCGAAAAAGCGGAGGGCGCGAAATGAGCCAGCCCCTGAATATGCCGGGTTCGACCGATGACGTCGCGCTCGAAGCGATGCGCAATCGCCTGCAGCGCCGCCGCCGCGGGACCAATGCGGTCGCGCTGACGCTCTCGCTGGGTGCAATGGCGTTCGGCCTGCTGTGGCTCATCTGGATTCTGTACACGACGCTGCGTCTCGGCATCGGCGGCCTGTCGGTGGAACTCTTCACGCAGTCGACACCGCCCCCGAATACCGATGGCGGCGGTCTCGCGAACGCGATCGTCGGCAGCCTGATGCTGGTGCTGCTCGCCACCTTCATCGGCACGCCGATCGGCATTCTGGCTGGCGTCTATCTCGCGGAATACGGTCAGAAGGGCTGGCTTGCGGGCATCACGCGCTTCATCAACGACATCCTGCTGTCGGCGCCTTCGATTGTTGTCGGCCTCTTCGTGTACGCGCTGATGGTCGCGAAACTCGGGCATTTCAGCGGCTGGGCCGGTGTGGTTGCGCTCGCGCTGCTGCAGATTCCGATCGTGATCCGCACAACCGAAAACATGCTGAAGCTGGTGCCGAACGCGTTGCGCGAAGCCGCCTTCGCACTCGGCACGCCGAAGTGGAAGATGGTGATGTCGATCACGCTGAAGGCGTCGATCGCGGGCATCGTGACGGGCGTGTTGCTGGGCGTCGCGCGGATTGCCGGTGAAACAGCGCCGCTGCTCTTCACAGCGCTGTCGAACCAGTTCTTTACGTGGAACATGAACCAGCCGGTTGCCAACCTGCCCGTCACGATCTTCAAGTTCGCGATGAGCCCGTTTGCGCAATGGCAATCGCTCGCATGGGCGGGTGTGTTCCTGATCACGCTCGGGGTGCTCGGTCTGAACATCCTCGCGCGTACGGTCTTCTCGAACAAGTAATGAGTTACGGCGGAGTCATCCGATGAATATGGCAGAAAGTCACATCAACACCGCCGCGCGTGCCGCGGCACCCGCCGGCTCCGGTCCCGTAGAGGGCGACGGTGCGCTCGCGCCGGCCGCGCCGAAGATCGAGGTCAACGACCTGAACTTCTTCTACGGCAAGTACCACGCGCTGAAGAACATCAACCTGCGCATTCCAGAAGGCAAGGTGACCGCGTTCATCGGCCCGTCGGGTTGCGGCAAGTCCACGCTGCTGCGCACGTTCAACAAGATGTATGCGCTGTATCCGGAGCAGCGCGCGGAAGGCGAAATCCTGATGGACGGCGAAAACCTGCTGACGTCAAAACGCGATATCTCGCTGCTGCGCGCACGTATCGGCATGGTGTTCCAGAAGCCGACGCCGTTCCCGATGTCGATCTACGACAACATCGCGTTTGGCGTGAAGATGTTCGAATCGCTGTCGCGTTCGGAAATGGACGACCGCGTGGAATGGGCGCTGACGAAAGCGGCGCTGTGGAACGAAGTGAAGGACAAGCTGGGCCAGAGCGGCTACGGTCTGTCGGGAGGCCAGCAGCAGCGTCTGTGTATCGCGCGCGGCATTGCGATCCGTCCGGAAGTGCTGCTGCTCGACGAGCCGTGCTCGGCGCTTGACCCGATCTCGACGGGCCGTATCGAAGAACTGATCGCGGAACTGAAGAGCGACTACACGGTGGTGATCGTCACCCACAACATGCAGCAGGCTGCGCGTTGTTCGGACTACACTGCCTATATGTACCTTGGCGAACTGATCGAATTCGGCGACACCGAAAAGATCTTCATCAAGCCGGTCCGCAAGGAAACGGAAGACTACATTACCGGTCGCTTCGGCTGATCCCGTAGCGTACGCCGCAGTCAAAGCGCAGCACAAGAGCGCGACGCAACGCGCACCAGGAGCAAGACATGTCCGACAAACACCTTTCCAGCCAGTTCGACGCCGATCTGAACCTCGTTTCATCGAAGGTGCTCGAAATGGGCGGCCTTGTTGAATCGCAGATCGTGAAGGCGATGGAAGCGCTGAACAACTTCGACCTCGATATCGCCGAGCAGGTGATCGCGGCCGAGGAGCGCCTGAACAAGATGGAAGTCGATATCGACGAAGAGTGCAGCAACATCATCGCGCGCCGTCAGCCGGCAGCACGTGACCTGCGTCTTCTGATCGCGATTTCGAAGACCATCACGAATCTCGAACGCGCCGGCGACGAAGCCGAAAAGATCGCGAAGCGCACGAAGCGTCTGATGGAAGACGGCGCATCGCGCACGATCAACATCGCCGAAATAAAGCTGTCGGGCGAAATGGCCGTCACCATCCTGCGCCGCGCGCTCGATGCGTTCGCGCGCCTCGACACGGTGGCCGCCGCGCAGATCGTGCGCGACGACAAGGCGATCGACGAGGAATTCCGCGCGTTCGTACGCAAGCTGATTTCATACATGACGGAAGATCCGCGCTCGATTTCGGTCGGCCTCGATTTTCTGTTCATCGCGAAGGCGATCGAGCGGATCGGCGACCACGCGAAGAACATCGCCGAATTCATCATTTACATCGTGAAGGGTACGGACGTGCGACACAAGTCGCGCGACGCGCTCGAACGCGAAGCGCTTAGCTAACCCCGTCACAAGGATACCGAGGTGCCGATGCCCAGCAGCATTCTCGTCATTGAAGACGAGCCCGCTATTTCCGAACTGATTTCGGTGAATCTCCAGCACGCGGGACATTGCCCGATCCGCGCTTACAACGCAGAGCAGGCGGCGAATCTGATCAGCGATGTGCTGCCCGATCTCGTCCTGCTCGACTGGATGTTGCCGGGCAAGTCGGGCATCGCCTTCGCACGCGACCTGCGCAACAACGAGCGCACGAAGCACATTCCGATCATCATGCTGACCGCCCGCGGCGATGAGCAGGACAAGGTGCTCGGCCTCGAAATCGGCGCCGACGACTACGTCACCAAGCCGTTCTCGCCGAAGGAACTGATGGCGCGGATCAAGGCCGTGCTGCGCCGTCGCGCGCCGCAGCTCACCGAAGATCTCGTCGCGATCAACGGTCTCAAGCTCGATCCGGCGACGCATCGCGTAGCCGCGCATGCCGAAGGCAGCGAGATCAAGCTTGACCTCGGTCCGACCGAATTCCGTCTGCTGCATTTCTTCATGACACATCCGGAGCGCGTGCATAGCCGTACGCAACTGCTCGATCAGGTGTGGGGCGATCATGTGTTCGTCGAAGAACGCACAGTCGATGTGCACATCAAGCGCCTGCGCGCGGCACTCAAGCCGGCAGGGTGCGATGCTATGATTGAAACGGTGCGCGGCAGCGGTTACCGGCTTGCGAAAAGCGCCTGACAGTCGCGCGTGACGGGTAGAATCCCGGGCACGCCGGCAGTCACGTGCAGCGCTGCGAGGGTTCCTTCGCGGCGCGCCTGAACCTCTCTTCGATCGGTAGAACATGAACGTCATCTGGGCGCGCTCCATCGTGTCGCTGGTGCTGCTCGCGATCGCATGTGCAGGCGTTGGCATGCTCGTGAACGTGAACGCGGCACTGATCCTCGCGGTTATCGTGCTTGGCGCGCAAACGTGCTTCAGCACGTTCCACAAGCAGCGTCTGTGGCGTCTGCTCGACGCGCCCGTATATGGCGAGGTGCCGAGCGCACCGGGCGTCTGGGGCGAAATCTATTACCGGCTGCACAAGCTCGCCAAGCGCTGGCATGCGCAGGTGCGTCAGGTCGAGCAGCAGCATTCGCGTTTTATCCAGGCCATTCAGGCGTCGCCAAACGGCGTCGCGATGCTCGACGATCACGATCAGATCGAGTGGTGCAACGCAATTTCCGAACTCCATTTCGGTCTCGACGCGAAGCGCGATCTGCGCCAGCACATCACACACCTCGTGCGTCAGCCGGAGTTCGTCAAATACCTGAACTCGCATCTCTATGACGAGATGCTGATCATGCGCGGCATGGGCGAGAAGCGGCAGAACGTGCTTTCCGTGCAGGTGTTTCCGTACGGCGAGAACCGCAAGCTCGTACTCTCACAGGACATTACCGAACTCGAACGGACCGACGCAATGCGGCGCGATTTCGTTGCGAACGTGTCGCACGAACTGAAAACGCCGCTTACCGTGCTCTCGGGCTTTCTCGAGACAATGCGCGAGTTGCCGCTCTCCGAGGCCGAGCGTTCGCGCTATCTGGAACTGATGGAGCAGCAGGCCTTGCGCATGCGGCATATCGTGAGCGACCTGCTGGTGCTCGCCACGCTTGAAGGCGATAACAAGCCGCCCAGCGAGCAGATGGTCGACATGCGTGCGGTGATCCGTCACATACAGGACGACGCGGAAAACCTGTCGGGCGATCGGCACATCATCACGTTCAATGTGGACGAAGGGCTCACAGTCACGGGCGTCGAAACGGAAATCCTGAGCGCGCTCGGCAATCTCGTGACGAACGCGATCCGCTACACGCCGGACGGCGGCAAGATTCACGTCGACTGGCGGCCGATGGGCGGCACTGCGGTGTTTTCCGTCACCGATAGCGGCCTGGGCATTCCCGCATCCGATATTCCGCGCCTGACGGAGCGGTTCTATCGTGTCGATCGCAGCCGCTCGCGCGATACGGGAGGCACGGGCCTTGGCCTTGCCATCGTCAAGCACGTGCTGCAACGGCACGATGCGCAACTGGAAGTGAAAAGCGAAGTGGGGCGCGGCAGTACGTTCACGGTGCGCTTTCCGGTGTCGCGCACGGCGCGGCGGCAGCCCGCGCCGGCCTGAAACGAAGGCAGCGTTGTCGCTCAGGCGCTGCCTTCACACATGCTACGAGCAGAAGCGCGTCAGCAGGCTCATCTGTGCATTGCGCGACGATTTCCCCGGCCGGCGCCGACGATAGTGACCGTCGCTTTGCATCAGCCATGCGGTCTGGTTATCGCCGAGAAACGCCGACAGACCTTCTGCAATCACACGCCGCTTCAGACGCCGGTTGTTGACCGGAAACGCCACTTCAACCCGACGGAAGAAGTTGCGATCCATCCAGTCGGCGCTCGACAGATAGACCTGTTCCTCGCCATTCGCATAGAAGTAGTAAATGCGATGATGTTCGAGGAACCGCCCGACAATCGAGCGCACCGTGATGTTCTCCGACAGCCCGGGCACGCCCGGCTGCAACGAACATACGCCGCGCACGATCAGATCGATTTTCACGCCCGCGCGCGACGCTTCGTACAGTTCCGCGATGACGGTCGGTTCCAGCAGCGCGTTCATCTTCGCGACGATGCGCGCCTTGCGGCCCGCGCGCGCGTGATCGGCTTCGGTGCGGATTGCTTCCACGAGCTTCGGATGCAGCGTGAACGGCGATTGCCATAGTTCATGCAGTTTCAGTTCGCCGCCGATACCTGTCAGTTGCTGGAAGACATGATGCACGTCTTCGCAGATTTTCTGGTCGGCGGTCATCAGGCCGAAGTCGGTATAAAGACGCGCCGTGCGCGGATGATAGTTGCCCGTGCCGAGGTGGGCATAGCGCTTGAGCGTCGACTTGCCGTTCATCGAGACGCGCCGCACGATCAGCATCATCTTCGCGTGACACTTGTGGCCGACCACGCCATACACGACGTGCGCGCCCACGGCTTCGAGCTGCGACGCCCAGTTGATGTTCGTCTCTTCGTCGAAGCGCGCGAGCAGTTCGACGACCACGGTCACTTCCTTGCCGTTGCGCGCGGCCTGCATGAGCGCGTCCATCAGCGGCGAATCGGTGCCGGTGCGATAGATCGTCTGCTTGATCGCGACCACGTTCGGGTCTTTCGCCGCCTGCAGCAGCAGTTCGAGCACCGGCTGGAAGCTCTCGTACGGATGATGCAGCAGCACGTCGCCCTGATCGATTACGTCGAAAAGGGTGGCACTGCTGGCAATCTGCTTCGGCGTGGCCGGAATATGCGGGACGAACTTGAGATCGGGACGGTCGACCATCTCGGGCAACTGCATCAGCCGCACAAGATTGACCGGGCCGTCGACGAAATAGCAGTCTTTCTCGGAGAGGTCGCTTTCGTCGAGCAGACGGCGCGCGATATGCGGCGGCGTTTCCGCTGACACTTCGAGTCGCACCGCATTGCCGAGATGCCGCGCGGGCAGTTCACCCTGCAGCGCGACACGCAAGTTGGTGATTTCGTCTTCGTCGACGAAGAGTTCGCTGTTGCGCGTGATGCGAAACTGATTGCAACTGCGCACGATGAGGTTCGGGAACAGTTCGTTCACGAAGCGTTGCAGGAGCGAGCTGAGCAGCACGAAGCCGTGCGGATAGCCGGACAGTTCCTGCGGCATGCGCACGAGCCGCGGCAGCGCACGCGGCGCCTGTACGATGCCCATCATCGCCTGGCGGCCGAACGCGTCCTTGCCTTCCAGCTCGACGACGAAGTTCAGGCTCTTGTTCAGCACGCGCGGGAACGGATGTGCGGGATCGAGGCCGATTGGCGTCAGCACCGGCAGCAGTTCGTCGAAGAAGTAGTTGCGCGCCCATTCGGTCTGCGCCTCGTTCCACGCTTCGGTGCCGTGGAAATAGATGCCTTCTTCCTCAAGGGCGGTGAGCACGGTGTCGTGCAGCATCGTGTACTGGCGGTGCACGAGCTTCTGCGCGCGCTCGACCACGAGGTCGTACACGTGCTGCAGCGACATGCCATCGGGCGAGGGCGCGCCTGGGTTGTCGCGCATCTGCTCGTGCAGACCGGCCATCCGGACCTCGAAAAATTCATCGAGGTTGCTACTGGTGATACAGATAAAGCGCAGGCGTTCCAGCAACGGCACGGCGGGGTCCGCGGCTTGCGCCAGAACTCGCTCGTTGAAACCTAGAATGCCCAGTTCGCGATTCAGAAGAGGGTAGCGGATGGACATCGGCAGCGAGAATGGATTGTCGGTTGGTGACTCGAAAGGACGCTCGGAAATTCTCACAGTATGATGACGTTCTTATGACATTCACGAATGTCATAAATTCTACGCCGTATCGGGTCTCTGTCGTGAATTCGACCCAGTGTATATGGGACCATAGCGCACCCACAACCGCGAAGGGTGACACCGTGAGGACCAGTACGCTTAAAATGGCGTCTTTGAACAGCGCCGCAGCCAGCAAGGCCGCTGCGCTTGCGCGCATGGAGTCTGCTCAATCGATGGTCAATACGCCGCAACTCCTCGCCGCCGTGGACATGGGCTCGAACAGCTTCCGTCTGATCGTGGGTCGCGTGGAAGAAACCGAAGCCGGTAGCCAGATCTATCAGGTCGACGCGTTGCGTGAAGCCGTGCGCCTCGCGGCCGGACTGTCGCGCGACAAGATGCTCGACCGCGCCTCGCAGGTGCGCGGCTGGGACGCGCTGAAGCGTTTCGGCGAACGCCTGCGCGATTTTCATCCTGACCACGTTCGTGCCGTCGCCACCAACACGCTTCGCATCGCGAAGAATGCGGGTGAATTTCTGGGCGAGGCCGAAGCCGCACTCGGGTTTCCCATCGAAGTGATCGCGGGGCGTGAGGAAGCGCGTCTCATCTATGCGGGCGCAGCACACTCCGTGCCAGCGAGCGCCGGGCAACGGCTCGTGGTGGACATCGGCGGTGGCTCGACGGAATTCATCATCGGCTCGCACTACACGCCGATCCGCATGGAAAGCCTGTATATCGGTTGCGTGAGCCATAGCCGCGCGTTTTTTCCCGCAGGCAATGTCGACGATTACACGATGCGTCAGGCCGAACTCGCCGCGCGCCGCGAAATCCAGATCATTTCGAGCGACTACAAGCAGACCGGCTGGGACCAGGCGATCGGTTCGTCGGGCACGGCCCGCGCGCTGGCCGAACTCGTCGAAGCCAACAATTTCAACGATCCGGGCGTCACGCATGGCATTTCGCGCGGCGGCCTCGAAAAGCTCAAACGTGCGCTGATCAAGGCGGAGAACGTCAACCGGCTGAAGCTCGTCGCGCTGAAGGCCGACCGTGTTCCGGTGCTGGCGGGCGGTCTGTCGATCATGATCGCCGTGTTCGACGAGCTCGGCATCGACTACGTCGATACGACCGACGGCGCATTGCGTCTCGGCGTGCTGTACGACCTGCTGGGGCGCTCGCAGCACGAAGACATGCGTACGGTCACGGCGGAAGGCTTCATGCGCCGCTATGGCGTCGATCGTGCGCAGGCGGGGCGGATTGGCGAGCTGGCGGTGCGTTTCTACGACCAGCTTCAGGAAGACGATGACGAGCGCCGTGCGGAAAACCGCATGTTCCTCGGCTGGGCTGCTTCGCTGCATGAAATCGGGCTATCGATTTCACATAGCGCGTATCACAAGCATTCCGCGTATATCGCGAGCAACGCGGACATGCCCGGCTTTTCGCGCACAGACCAGGCGCGGCTCGCCGCGCTCGTGCTGGGTCACGCCGGCAAACTCGGCAAGCTCTCGCAGACGCGCGAAGTGGAGTGGCCGTTGCTGTTCTGCCTGCGGCTTGCGTCGCTGCTGTGCCGCCGCCGCGCCGACGTCGGTTTGCCTGGCATTCTGGTCGCGCAGGCGAACGGCGGCTATGAGGTGCGTCTGCCGAGCGAGTGGGTCGCGAACAATCCGCTCACCGACTACAGCCTGATTCAGGAAGCCGCGGAGTGGGAAAAGGTTGGGATTCCGTATCGCGTCGTTTATACGGACGATTGATTCAGGTAACACGTGTTTTATCGCGCAGGCGCGTGCGAAGCTTCAATTGCGATTGCAAAAATGGCAGACCATCACCGGTCTGCCATTTTTTTTGCGTGCTTTGCCTGGCGCGTGACCGACGCGCTCAGCGCGACAGCATATCGCCGAGGAAGTGCTTCGCGTAACGCGCGTTGATGTCCGACAGACGGAAGAGTGTGAGGAAGTCGGCCGTGTTGAAGTCAGGATCCCATGCCGGCGCGCCGCAGATTTTCGCGCCGAGGCGCAGATACCCTTTGACGAGCGGCGGCGGTGCGACGTCGACGCCGGTCTGGAGTTCGTCGACCGGCAGCGGCGTATGCGGGAACGCGCGATACTCCGGCGCGGTGAGCGCGTTCTCGCGCAGCGTGACGTACAGATTCGACGCGTAGCGTCCGCCGTCCGTCATCGAAACGCTTGCGCAGCCGAGCATCGTCTCGTAGCCGTTCTGCATCATGTAGGCGGCGAGCCCACCCCACAGCGACATGATGACCGAGCCGCTGCGGTAGTCGGGATGCACGCACGAGCGGCCCACTTCAACCATCTTCGAGCGCAGATGCGTGAGGCGCGACACATCGAATTCGCTTTCCGCGTAGAGGCGACCGATGCGCGCTGCCTGGTGCGGCGGCAGCACGCGATAGGTGCCGACAACTTTCAGCGTGTCGAGGTCGCGGACGAGCAGATGGTCGCAATATGAATCGAACGCGTCGACGTCGAGGCCGGCGGGGCCACGCAGATGCGCGCCCATTTCGTCGGCGAATACGCGGTAGCGCAAACGCTGAGCCTCGCGCAGTTCTTCGTCGGTCCAGGCCCAGGTGACGCGCAGACGATGCTGTGCGGTGACTGTTTCTTCCGCGCGCGGCAGACGGCGGCGCGGTTCGGACAGGATCGAAGCGAAAGGCAGGGTAGGCGTCGGCAGTTCTCGCATGGGGCGTTCCTGGTGAAAAAAGGAGGAGTCCGTTTTTTCGCCAATGTAGTAACGCCCGGTGACGCTCGCATGGCAAAGCGATGACGATTCGATGACGCGTCGTAAGCGCGTCGCGTGGAGTTTGTAGGGATCAGAGCAGATCCGGGCTCATCACGGCCCGCAGGACGACCTGTTCGTCGCCGGCGCGTTCGCGGTTTGTGAGCCACCACAGGCCGGCTTTTTTCACCGGCCAGCTCGTTGCATTGCCGGATAACAACAGTGCTGCGACCTGGCCGAGCGTCGGTTGATGACCGACGATCACGACAGTCGGCGCGATGCCTTCGGGCCAGCCGGCAGCGGCAAGCACATCGTTCGCGCGCCCGCCAGGCGCGAGTTCGCGCACGACGCGGTACTGGTCCGTCAGCGGCTCGACGGTTTGCACCGTGCGCACGGCGGGGCTGACGAGAATGACCGCGTCGTCGTCGAGGCGCGTGCGCAGCCATTTCGCGATGCCTTGCGCCTGCTTGCGGCCGCGGACGGTGAGTTGCCGCGCGAGATCGCTCGAGGCGGCGTCTTCGGCTTCGGCGTGTCGCCAGAGAATGAGATTCATCGTCGTCTCCTGTCGCATGCAGCGTGTTGCAGTCTTGAAGTAATCCGGCTGCGTCTCACGTGTTGCATATGCACGCGCCGTTACGTCTTGTTGTGACCTGTCGCGACTGTCGCACGTTCGCGCTGCGTGCGGCAAGCCGAACCTTCCCTGCGTCCGGCTGGATTAAAGATTGACGGGGTGTCGGGACCCCTATATAGTCTCGGATTCGTCGGAGCGTAGCGCAGCCTGGTAGCGCATCTGATTTGGGATCAGAGGGTCGAAGGTTCGAATCCTTTCGCTCCGACCAACGAATAGCAGCAACATGCATCACAAGAAAACCCGCGTGGCCGTCAGGCTTCGCGGGTTTTAGCTTTTTGTGGTGTGGGCCTGATGGTCTGTTGAACCTCTCTCAGAGTCTCCCCATCAACAGCAACACGATTACCACGATCAGAACGATGCCAAGCAACCCGGTTGGCCGATAGCCCCATTCGCGGCTGTGCGGCCATGTGGGAAGTGCGCCGATCAGCAGCAGGATCAGCACGATCAGCAGGATGGTTCCGATGGTCATTTCACGTCTCCTTGATACTGGCCGGGGAACATCGCGCCGCCGCAGATCCCGTGCCCCAGGGCACGGTGGCGAGGCGATCGAATGGCGTTGCGGATGGCCGGGAAGCCACTCCATGCTCCAGCTAGCAATCGATGTGCCAAACATGTGAATGGCGTGCCAGAGCCGCAGCAATGGGCTGCGGGCGTGCTCATTCCCCATCGACGACCTGTCGGTGAATCGGAGCATCGGTGTCTGCAGATTGTCAGGCGACGGCACTTCCTGCATGAGCCGGGTAACAAGGATGCGCGCGTTAACCCTCATTGATCGGCGTGCGCGCCTGAAGACGGAGAAGGGGCGAAACAATACCGGCTAGCAGGAGCCAGACGAAGAAAGTCGGGCGCACAGGCCGGCAAGGGCTGACGGGAAGAGACGAACGCCACGCAGGCCGCGCAGCAGCAAACCCGCGCCAGACAATGATGCACGCGCGAAGCGGGTCAGAAGATAGAACCGGTGCGCGCGGAAGAGAGCCTTCCGCGCGATGAGCCGACGCTCAACGTCTGCGGTGCAGACGGTCCAGCACGTGATGTCCAGCGAGCCAGTGATGCAGCATGCCTTCACCGCTGTGTTCGCGCCGATAGGTTCGCGATTCGAAGACCGATAGCGCAACCAGCACGAGCAAGCCGATAGCGAGGCCAATCAGCCCCGCGATTGATTCAGCGTCCATGGCAGCCTCCTTTGACGATTGCAGCCATGCGTACATAGTAGTCCAGCCATCGCGAAGCGGGGAGCCATTGTGCACTGCACGCATTCCGTCGGCGAAAACACGTTACAGGTAGACTGTCGGACCGTTCAACGATGTGCCGTATCGGCGCGTCTCACGTTTTCCGCTGCTTCCGAGAGTCCATGAATCGCACGATCCTGATTGCCCTGCTGTTGTCCGCCCTGACCGGGTGCGCAAGCGCCACCAACGACCATCACAAGACACCGCCCAAGGATCCGCAGGATTACCACGGCGTGCCGACCGACGACCGTCCACCTTCAATGCTCGATACGCCGGCGCCGTCCAGCGCGCCCGCCGTACCGAAGTAGGCGCGCGTAACTGTTTTCGTTGAACGCGGCCCGCTGGAGCCGGGTTAAACGGCGCCAGCGGGTGCGATGCCTGCCGCCACGCGCGGCAGGTAGCGCAGCAAGGTCGCGCCGCGCGCGAACATGAAAATGAGCAGGGCGATCCACAGGCCGTGATTGCCGAGCGGGCCCATCAGCGCCCACGATGCGAGCACGAACACGGTCAGCGACACGGCCATCGCCTTCATCAGTTCATGCGTGCGCGTCGCGCCGATGAACACGCCATCGAGCAGGAAGCCCCAGACCGAAATCACCGGCGACAGTGCAGCCCACGGCAGATACGTTTCCGCCGCGAGGCGCACGGCTGGCTGATCGGTCAGGCGCTCGACGATCCACGCACCGCCCGTCCAGTACGCGACCGAAAAACCGAGTGCGCCGAGCGTCGACCACAGCATCGTCACCTTGACGGACTGGCGGAACGCGCTGCGCTCGCGCGCCCCGATTGCCGCGCCGACGAGCGCTTCGGCCGCGTGCGCGAAGCCGTCGAGCCCGTACGCCATGAACGTCTGGAAATTGAGCAGCAGTGCGTTGGCGGCGAGCGTCGCGTCGCCCTGGCGCGCGCCGAGGTGCGCGAACCAGCCGAACGCGCCAAGCAGACACAGCGTGCGTACGAAGATGTCGCGGTTGATCGCGACGAGCCGTTTGAGCGCCGCCGCGTCGAGGAGCGCCGCGCGATCGGGTGCGGGCAACCCGCGTGGCCGCAGATGCCACATGAGCGCCGCGCCGAGCACGAAGCCGAGCGCATCGGCGGCGGCCGTCGCCGCGCCGATCCCGGCGATACCCCAGCCGAATCCGTAGACAAAGAGCAGTACGGCGACGATGTTCACCGCGTTGATAAAGACCTGTGTGACGAGTGCGAGGCGCACGCGCTGCGTGCCGAGCAGCCAGCCGAGCACGACGTAGTTCGCGAGTGCAAAGGGCGCCGCCCAGATGCGCGCATGGCAATAGACGCGGGCATGCAGCTGCACCGCGTCGCTGCCGCCAATCGCGCGCAACGCGTAGCCGATGAGCGGCACCTGCAGTGCCAGCACCGTGGCGCCGATCAAGAACGCCAGCATGAGCGCGCGGATGATGTTCATCCTCAGGCCCGCTGCATCGTTCGCACCGAACGACTGCGCGACGAGCCCGGTCGTCCCCATCCGCAGGAAGCCGAAACCCCAGAACACGAAGCTGAAAAAGAGGCCGCCGAGCGCAACGCCGCCAAGATATGACGCACTCTCCAGATGACCGGCGACGGCCGTATCGACCGCGCCGAGAATCGGCTGCGTCAGATTCGCAAGGACGATAGGAAAAGCGAGCGTGAGAACGCGGCGATGCCAGCGCACGGGGACGGCTTCAGCCGGCGCGCCGGGTGCAATGGCGTCAGCGCCAGCGATTGTCTCCGGTGCCGTTGCCGCAACGACACCGGGCTGCGCCGGCGCCGCATCGTGCGTGTCGTCCCTGGTGCTCAACCGCGTTCCTGCACGCAGACCCACGGCGAGACGACGACCGCCCACAGGTCCGGGTCGCGGGCTGCGAAGTCAGCGGCGGTGTCGGCCTGCACGCGTTCCACGAGACCCGCTGAGAGCCACTGCGTGACCTGCGCGGTGTCGTCGCTGGCGATGGCTTCGGCGACGCTCACGAGGTCGAGGTCGCGCACTACACGCAGCAGAATACCGCGTGCAAAGAAACGTTCGAGTTCGGGCCAGCCGATCTTCGCGGTTTCGGCGAGGAGTTTCAGATAGAGCGGGCTGTGGGTTGCGTCAGGGGAAGTCATGGGATATCGGGAAACAGGACTGGCGGCCGACACTATAAACCATCGTCACGACGCCGCTTTCGCACCGTCGTCGGGCGCCGCGTTGCGAGCCCGATAATTAACGTCGTTCTTTTATCTGCCATTTAAACAAATGCGATGCCGCCGACATTTAATCTGATCAATACAAAATGCACGGAAAACCGTAGAGTGCGCGATTGCATTTAGCCATTAAATTGATCAAAGAGTGCGTTGGCGCACCAAGGTTCAAACAGGCAGGTTATCGCAAAATAAATGACCTGCGACGCTTTTTGCAGTTGATTTCACCGGCCGTTTCGCGTCTGCCGCTGGACGGCGTAGAAGCAAGCCTGGTGCGGCCGTCGAGGCATATTGGCATGGTCATGGAAGAGGGTGAAAACCCCGCTGCGACGCAGCATTGCGGATGCTTCGGCTTGCTAAATTGAACGTGCCATGTTTGGCCCGGCGTCACTCAGTGCGCCGAGTAACACTATTCGCATAATTAATCGATTGCGTCGGTATAGGCGCGTTGCTAGATTTCGTTTCGGCGCATGGTGAACCGGTCCTTTGCCGATATGCGCCGAACCCCCGTTAGCCCGGCCTCGTGCCGGGCTCTTTTTTATTGCGCGATCCGGTAACGATCACGCGTGCGGGCATCACTGCTTGCAACGGATGACCATCGAGCGGTTCTTCACGTTCGCGCCGAAAATGCCTCCGAGCGAGCCGCCCGAGGTGGCGCCGTTGTCGACGTCTTTCGAGATCACGTCGTAGCCGTATGCGCCGCATGCTTCGCCGGCCTTCTTGTAGCATTCGCCCCAGCTTTCGCTGGCATCGCTGCCGCTGCAGTTGATCGCGAAGCCGGTTTCGCCGCTCGGCAGATAGGTGAGCGTCGATGAGGTGGAGCAGCCCGCGAGGCCCGCGAGTGTCAGGACGGCCAGTCCGGCCGCCATGGCGAGTGCGCTTTTCATCGCAGATTTTCCTGTTATCGGACGCAGCCGGTTGCCGCGTCCCTTGAGAATGGATCGTTCAGATACGCGCGGGGTTCCCCGCACACATCGCGGAGCCAGTGCAAGGCCGTTCAGGCTGACCTTTCATACATCTTTCATCGGGCGCGGCGAACGGGTCGCTGCGATGCACCTGACGACGCCCATCGCAGCAAACCCGATGCCTGTGCCGGGGTCAACGCGGGGGCAGCGAGCGGGCCGGGTCGATCGAACGGCTCTGGTAGCGCAGTTCGAAATGCAGCATCACGTGATCGCTGTCCGTGTCGCCCATTTCGGCGATCTTCTGGCCTTGCGAAACCGACTGGCCTTCCTTCACGACGAGCGCGCGGTTATGCGCGTAGGCGGTCAGATAATCGCTGTTGTGCTTGATGATGACGAGGTTGCCATAACCGCGCAGACCGTCGCCCGCATACACCACGGAGCCGGCGGCCGCCGCGACGACCGGTGTGCCGGACGCGTTGACGATGTCGATGCCCTTCGAGTTCGCGCCGTCGAAGCGACGCGTGACGTTGCCCTGCGCCGGCCACACGAGTGCGATCGTCGAAGCGGGCGTCGCCGTCGGCGCGGGTGCAAGCGCGGTCGTGCCGCGCGACGCCGTCGTGCCGGACGAAGCCTGCGCGCTACCCGAGCCTGCAGCCGTGCCGGCAGTCGCGGAATTGGCGGGCGGCACCACGCGCAGCACCTGGCCGGTTTCGATGGCGTCGGGATTGGTCAATCCGTTCCACCGCACGATGTTCTGTACGGACGTCCGGTTGCTGCGCGCAATGCCGGACAGCGTGTCACCCCGCTCGACACGATAGAACCCTGGCCCCACCGGAGCCGCCCCACATGCAGCGAGCACCGCGATCATCGAAACGCAGGCGAGCCGTCTGATTTTTGTATGCAACCTGGACCTCACAAAACGCTGTCGCGCGCCGATCCCCGATCACGCGCGCCAGTGGCAAAACGTCCGATTCTAACGGTTTTGCATTGCAGCACCCCGAAACGCTGCGAACCGTTCCATCGCGCTCAGCGGATCGCGGCGACGCTGATCCGCAGCGCGGCGCTCTCCGTCGCGCCTGGCGCGAGCCAGCGCAGGCCGAAGCCGTTATGGATGGCGTCGGGCAGTCCAAGCCACGGTTCCACGCAGTAGAAGTCGGATTCCGGCGCGAGCGTCCACGTCGTCACGGCGTACCAGGGAATCGAGCCGGGCCGCGTCAGGTCGATCGTGATGGTGCGGTTCAGCCCGGGCGCGACGATGCGCACCGGCCGCTCCGGCGTGCCGTCGAGCAGATGGAAGCGGTCGATAATGCGTGCGTCGTCGAGCGTGTACTGCGCAGCGCCTGGCTCCGCCGCGCTGATCGACGCGTCGGCCTGCTGGCGGCGGCGCTGTGTCGGCGGCAGTTCGAGCGTGGTTTCGCCGCGCTGTGTGTGCGGCAGCGCGAAGTAGAAGTGGTGGCCGGCGTACCAGGGCAGCGCGGTGTCGCCGGTGTTGGTGGTGGTGAGGATCACGTCGAGCGTGCCGGCGTCGGCGAGCCGGTAGATTGCCTCGAAGCGAAAACCGAACGGATACGCGGTGCGCGTGGCGTCGCTGTCGGTGAGCGTCATTGTGACGCCTTTGCCGTTCGCATCCAGTTGCGCGGCGAACGGCAGGTCGCGCGCGAAACCGTGCATCGGCAGGTCGCGCACGACGCCGCTGGCGTCGCGCCACCGCCCGATCTTGCCGTCGACGTAATGACGCGCGAGGAACGGAAACAGCAACGGGTTGCCGCCACGCACGCGGGCCGGGTCGTTCCAGTCGGCGTCGTCCGGCCACAGGATCACCTGTTTGCCGTCGATCTCCCACGACAGCAGGCGTCCGCCCGCCTGCGGCGCGATGCGAAGGAGGGACGTGCCCTGCGTGATTTCGAGGATGTCCTGATTCTGGAATTTGGCCATGGTCGACTTGAAGACGCGATAGGTTGAGTGAACAGGAGGGCGGCGCGCGCGCAGCCGGTGGACGATTTTGCGCTGCTTTGCGCTACGGGGAAACCCTTTCTCGGGAAATTGCGGGCGTGACCGCACGGACAGGCTTAAAGATAATCTGTTACGCGCGCCGGCCGACAGTCCGGCGGACTCACAGTTCTGGACGGAGGACGCATGGATCTCGCGATGGCAATGGGCGTAGCACTGATCGGCATGTTCGCCGGCAGCACGATCTACTTTTTCTACAAGGTGGAGCGCTAGCACGCGCCATTCGCCGGCCGGAGCGACACCTGCGTCGCAGCCGGAACCCGGCATGAATTCCCCCGGGGCCCGCTTTTGCGGGCCTTTTTCTTTCATCGGCTTTACAGATGTTTCGGGTTGTGACGCAGTGCGGCAAAAAACACGGGTATGTACGGTAAACCCTTGGCGGTGGCCGGGTCGCCAGGCATAATCGGGCGGCTTCCCTGCGCGGCAGATGCCATTCCGCGCAATGCTTACCCCTTGAGAGGATCGCCGCGTGAACTTGTGGTTTCTGATTTTTCTGAGCGTGTTGCAGGGCGTCACGGAGCTGTTTCCGGTCAGCAGTCTCGGTCATACGCTCCTCGTCCCCGCGCTGTTCGGCATGCACATCGACAAGCATGCGCCGCAGCTGCTTCCGTTCCTCGTCGCGCTTCACCTCGGAACGGCCTTCGCGCTCCTCTGGTACTTTCGCAGGCAATGGGTTGCGCTCGTCAGCGGCTTCGTGGGCTCGCTGCGCGGCCGGCGTAATGACGACGGCCACATGATGTGGGCGCTCATCATCGGGACGATTCCCGCGGGCCTCGTGGGTCTCCTTCTCGAAAAGCCGCTCGAGCGCGTGTTTCATGACCTGCGTATCGTTGCGTTCGCGCTGGTTGTGAATGGCGTGCTGCTGTGGTTCGGCGACCGGCTGCAGCGCACCCGCGTGCACCATGCGCCGGAAAAGCTCACGTTCCGCCAGGCATTCCTCGTCGGTCTCGCGCAGATCGGCGCGCTGATTCCGGGTTTCTCGCGCAGCGGCCTGACGATGATCGCGGGCGGCGCGGCCGGGCTCACGGCGGAAAAAGCCGCGGAGTTCTCGTTCCTGCTCGGCACGCCGATTATTTTCGCGGCGGGCCTGCTCGAACTGCCGAAGCTCTTCCATGCACCCGACCAGCTCGCCGATGCCCTGCTTGGCGGCGTGCTCACAGCAATCGCGGCGTATCTCAGCGTTCGCTTCCTGATGCGCTACTTTGAAGGGCGCGGCCGGCTGGCATCGTTCGGCGTGTATTGCGTCATCGCGGGGGCGCTGTGTCTCGGGTGGTTCCTGGTGCACGCGCAACCGGCCTGAAGGCGTAACGGCCCGCGTCGCCCGTGGTTCGCGTTTCGTGCATGCGGGCGCGACGGGCGGCTGTCACCGATGCGGTATAATTTGAGGCTTGGTCGAAGTCCGTGACCAGGTGTGGCCCACGCGGTCATTGCCTCCCCATAGTTCAACGGATAGAACACGGGTCTTCTAAACCTGAAATCGAGGTTCGATTCCTCGTGGGGGGGCCACCCGAATTCCAGACGCCTCCAGCGTCTGCCAGACAAACCCCGCAAGCGCTCGCGCTGCGGGGTTTTTGTTTTTCGCGATGACATGCGTTCGCGCTTTTGCAGTGCCGTGACCGTCTCGTTCGACGCCGTGTTGTTCCGCCGTTGCGTGCAACGGGATATTGACCAGGACGAGTGATATCCGGCTGCAAAAGGGAAGAGTATGAAAGTTCGGCGAGCTGCCGATTGACCGCAAGCCGGTCGGTCGATGCGCAGGCGCGCAACGAAGTGGAGATGAGGGATGTGGCCGCGTTCCCGCTGGCGTTTGTGGACGGCTACGGGTCCGCAGCGACTTGAATGCGCGAGCTTACGATTGAAGCATGAACGCGCAAAACATCAGGAGCAACACGAACGACGCCAGCATGCAGAGAAAGCCTGCGCGCGTGAGGATGCCGGGCCATTGCGGACGCGGCAGCACCTGAATGCCGAGCATGCCGCTCGCGGGCGCCGGGTCGCGCCGCATGACGATGGGCACGAGGGCGATGCTGATGAGCGTGAGAATGATGACGAAAAAGCGAAGTGCGATTGAGTAGTCCATGGCGGCAGGGGCTCGAAGATGCGCGTGCGGACCGGTGAGAGATGTGAATCGCATGCGCGTGGCGGATTCTTCGATGCTATTGATTGGCCCGAACAGGGCCAATCGGACGCGTCCGAAATAGCCGGCGCGAACGCGTAAGCGCCGCACATTGGTGCCGGTTCTGACGCAGCGGCGGCACATCGCCTCGTGCTATGCTTTTGAGGGTCAGCTCACGCGCCAGATGCGCGAGCGTTCCAGTCAGCCTTCAAGGAGAACACTCAATGTCGATGCGAAACCGAGCCCTGTTGTGCTGGGCGGCTGGTGGGTTGCTGCTCGCGGCTGCGGGCGGCGCACAGGCAGCGAATCTGGGCTTCCTGAACGACACGCCGATCAGCTATATGAAGCCGCGCGACAACGAATCGATCAAGAAGGCCGTCTTTCAGGCGCTCAACGACACGCAGGACGGCCAGACCGCGAACTGGAACAACGAGGGCACCGGTAACAGCGTCAAGATCGACGCGACGATGACCCCCGACCGGACCACGAAGGAAGGCGATCGCACGTGCCGCGCAATGGCAGTCGTACTGTCGGCCAAAGGGCAATCGATGAATCTGCATCCGCTCTTTTGCCGGCAGGGCAGCGGTGCATGGCAACTGCAGAAGCGTTGAGCGCGTCGATTGAACGCAGCGCCGGCGCTATTGGCCCTGTCGCGATGGCTTCAAGTGTGATGGCGCCATTGCGCTGCGCAGTGGCGCAATGACCGCGCGCGTCATTTCCTGCGGCGTCGTGCTGCTCGACGCCGCGGGCCGCGTACTGCTCGCGCATGCCACCGAAACCTCGCACTGGGACATCCCGAAAGGGCACGGCGAAGCGGGTGAGGCACCGCATGTCACCGCGTTACGGGAAATGGTCGAGGAGACGGGCATCGCACTCGCGCCCGAGCGGCTGAAAGACCTCGGACTTTTCGTCTACCGGCGCGACAAGGATCTGCATCTGTTCGCCGCGCGCGTGCGCGACGGGGAAGTCGACATTGAAAAGTGCACGTGCACATCGATGTTCCCGCGTCGCTCGGATGGCACGATGATTCCCGAAATGGACGCGTATCGCTGGACCGAACCCGATGAAGTCGACCGCTATGCGAGTCGCAGCCTGACACGGCTTTTCCAGACCACGCTTTCGCTCGCCGAACTGCACCGCACGCTCTGAACGTGCGCGTGTCCGGGTGGCGATGGTCTAGTCGAGCGCCTTGTCGTTCGGGTGCGCGAAGAGCTCCCGCATTTCCGCCGAGAGCGGGAAATTCAGGTTCGTCCCGTGCGGCGGAATCGGCTGCGTGAACCAGACGTTGTAGAGGCGTTCAGCGTCGCCCGAAGTCTGCATCCGCGAAATCACACCGTTGACGACATCGCGCATCGGCAGGTCGCCCTTGCGGAACATGCAGGCGTACGCCTCGTAGCCGAGGGGTGTGCCGGTGATCACGTAGTCTTCAGGGTGCGCTTCCGCCGCTTTCAGGCCATGTAGCAGCGGCTCGTCCATCACGAACGCAACCGCGCGGTCGGAGCGCACGGCGGCGAACGCCTCGGGATGATCGCGGGTCGCCGTGATGCGCATGTTGAGCTGCTTCTCGCTGTTCAGCTGACGCAGCAGCCGCTCGTCCGACGTGCCCGCCGTCGTCACCACCGATTTGCCCGCCAGATCCGCGAAATCGGAGATGCCGGACTTCCTGCGCGCGATCATACGCACCGCGTACTGGAAGAAGCTGTCCGAAAACGCCACCTGCGATTCGCGCTCGACAGTGTGCGTCGTCGAGCCGCATTCGAGGTCAATCTGGTTGTTGAGCAGCATCGGAATGCGGTTCGCCGGGGTGACGACGATCTCCCGCACTTTCAGGTCACGCACGCCCAAGGCTTTCCTGATTTCATCGACGATGCGCAGCGCGATGGTGTACGAATAGCCGACCGTGTGGCCTCCATCGGAGTAGGCGAACGGAATCGACGCTTCGCGCACGCCGAGCGTGATGACGCCGTCGTCGTGAATCTTCTTCAGCGTACCGGTCAGTTCATCGGCATGGACGGCGCACGCGAACGTAGCCGCCGCGGCGCATGCGATCAGCCGGAAACGGGCTGCGAACTTCATTGCTCCTCCGGGAGGGCGCGCGCCTTTTTGAAAGCGCGCGGCGCCGCAACGTCCTGTCGATGTTATGGGACGCACCGGTGCACGTTTGCGGTGGAAATCCGTGCATCGGGTCCCGGGTTCACGCACCCGGCGCTCAGTGGGCGCCAGGGTTACGCTGGCTTGCCCCAGCTGTCCCGCAAAGTCACGATACGGTTGAAGACCGGCTTTTCCGGTTTCGAATCGTAGCGGTCGGCAACAAAATAACCGTGCCGTTCGAACTGGAAACGCTGCTCCGGCTGCACGTTCTCCAGACCCGGCTCGAGGTACGCGTTGACGACGCGCTTCGAATCCGGATTCAGCGCTTCGAGGAAATCGCGGCCGCCGGCATCGGGCTGCGGTTCACGAAACAGACGGTCGTAAATGCGAACTTCAGCCGGCAGCGCGTGCGCGGCGCTGACCCAGTGGATGTTGCCCTTCACCTTGTATGTGTTCGCGCCTTCCGTGCCCGACTTGCTGTCCGGGAAGTAATTGCAATGCACGGCGATAATGTTGCCGTCGGCATCTTTCTCAGCGCCCGTGCATTCCACGACGTAGCCGTAGCGCAGCCGCACCCTGTTACCCGGGAACAGGCGGAAGTAGCCCTTCGGCGGCGTTTCGACGAAGTCGTCACGCTCGATCCACAGCTCGCGCGAAATCGGGAACGTGCGCGTGCCCATTTCCGGATGATGCGGATGGACAGGCGCGCTGCATGCTTCGGTCGTGCCTTCCGGGAAGTTATCGATGATCAGCTTCAGCGGGTCGAGCACGGCGGCGGTACGCGGCGCCTTGTCGTCGAGATCGTCGCGCAGCGCGCCTTCGAACACGCTCATGTCGATCCACGAATCGACCTTCGTGATGCCGATGCGCTCACAGAACAGCTTGATCGCGCCCGGCGTGAAACCGCGCCGGCGTACGCCCACGATGGTCGGCATGCGCGGGTCGTCCCAGCCCTCGACGTGGCCTTCGGTCACGAGTTGCAGCAGCTTGCGCTTGCTGGTGATCGCGTACGTGAGGTTCAGGCGCGAGAACTCGATCTGTTGCGGCAACGGGCGCGTGAACACGCCGGCGTCCGCGAGTTCGTTCAGGATCCAGTCGTAGAGCGGACGATGATCTTCGAATTCGAGCGTGCACAGCGAATGCGTGATGTTTTCCAGTGCGTCCGAAATGCAGTGCGTGTAGTCGTACATCGGATACACGCACCATGTGTCGCCCGTGCGGTAGTGATGCGCGAAGCGGATGCGGTAGATGACCGGATCGCGCATGTTGAAGTTCGGCGATGCCATGTCGATCTTCGCGCGCAGCACGTGCTCGCCCTCCTTGAATTCGCCGGCTTTCATGCGGCGGAAGAGGTCGAGGTTTTCCTGCGTCGTGCGCTCGCGGAATGGCGACGGCGTGCCCGGCTCGGTGGCCGAGCCGCGGTTCGCGCGCATTTCTTCCGCCGACTGGCTGTCCACATAGGCCTTGCCGCGCTCGATCAGCAGTTCGGCGAACGCGTACAGCTTGTCGTAGTAATCGCTCGCGTAATAGAGCTGCTCTTTTTCGTCCTTCGTCCATTCGAAGCCGAGCCACGTGACGGCGTCGATAATTGAATCGACGTACTCGACGCTTTCCTTTTCCGGATTCGTATCGTCAAAACGCAGATGGCAGACACCGCCGTAGCTGCTCGCGATGCCGAAATTCAGGCAGATGCTCTTCGCGTGGCCGATGTGCAGATAGCCGTTCGGTTCGGGCGGGAAGCGTGTTTCCACGCGCTGGCCCCACTTTCCGGTGCGGTTGTCGTCATCGATGATGTTGCGGATGAAATTGGATGCCGCGGGCGCTTCGTTGCGTTCGGTATTCATGCGTGATGGTGAAAGTCGTTCGAGGACGCGCAATGCGCCCGCTTATCTGTCAATTCTACCTGACGAGGCAGGCAGAGGCAGGCTTCATGCGGCACGCGGCCCGGATGAAGAGTTCGCCCGGACGCTGTTACAGCGTGCAACAGGAGGTAAAACGCGTTGTCCGCACGAATGCCGCCCGGCCAGAATGCGACCGTCGCGGCACAGGCCGCCTCGCAGGACATACCCTATATGAAGACCATAACGACCGATTTCACGAGAAATGTACTGAAAATTGCTGCCATCGTCGGGATTGTCGCAGGCCTTGGCGCATGCAGTTCGATGTCGCGCGCCCAAAAGCACGCCGCGATCGGAGCGGGCGCGGCGGCGCGATCGGGTACGTGCTGACCGGCGGCCCGGTTGGGACAATCGTCGGGGCTGCGGCGGGTGGGTTGATCGGCGCCGGGCATTGAGCATGTTTCTCGCGCACCGGTGGGTGGCCCTGGTATTGTGAACCGGTTTGCGCACCATTCTGATGCTAAAAAAAACGGCCTGTCGATTCCTTTCGAAGGACCCGCAGCAACGACTTTCGCCCGTTGACGCGGTGATTTCACTTTTTCACGCAGATGGCGCGTCTGGCGTCGCCTGCTCTGCCGTCTTGCCCGAAGCCGCGCCGTTCGGCAACATGGCGCCTTCAGTTCCTGGAGTTTCACGGATGTCCGACCCCATGCAGGATGCGCGTTGCGCGCCTTTCGTCACGCTGCCCGTTACCCTGACCCGACGGCTGGGCGCGGCGATGCTGCTCGTCGCCCTCGCTGGCAGTTTCGTGCCCGTGGCCCCGGCGCTCGCCAAAACGGCCGCGCCGAAAGCGGTGCTCGATGCGTCGGCCGTGGCCGTGCCCGATCATTACAGCGCGGACACGGCGCAGCAGATTTTTGCGGCGGGCGGCAATGCGGTGGACGCGGCGGTCGCAATCGCGTTCACGCTCGCGGTGACCTACCCGGACGCGGGCAATATCGGTGGCGGCGGGTTCATGACGCTCTATGTCGACGGCAAGCCGTACTTCCTCGACTATCGGGAACGCGCGCCGCAGCAGGCGACCCGCGACATGTATCTGGACGACAAGGGCAATCCGGTGCCGGGCATGAGCCTCGTCGGGTTCCGGGCCGTGGCTGTGCCCGGCACTGTCGACGGCATGTGGGAAGCGCAGCGCCGCTTCGGCAAGCTGAAGTGGAAGCAGGTGCTCGCCCCGGCGATCAGGTACGCCACCGACGGCTTCGTCGTCGAGCCGTGGCTGCAGAAGCGCGCCGAATATGCGGCGAAGAATTTCGCGGGCAAGACCAATTTCAGCGTCTATTTCGCCGGGCTGAAGGCGGGCGCGACGTTCCGCCAGCCTGAACTGGCGCAGACGCTCTCGCGTATCGCGAGCGACGGCGGCCGCGAATTCTACGAAGGCAAAACTGCCGATCTGATCAGTTCGCAAATGTACGGGCACGGCATTCTGTCGAAGACGGATCTCGTGCAATACAAGGCCGTATGGCGCCAGCCGGCGACGGCCCAATGGAACGGCTACCAGATCGTCACCGCGCCGCCGCCGAGCTCGGGCGGCGTGGGGCTCATCCAGCTGCTGAAGATGAAGGCCGACCTGAAGCCGGCATTTACCGGGCTCGATTTGAACTCGCCGGGGTACATTCATCTCGTCGCGCAGATCGAGGACCGCGTGTTTGCTGACCGGCAGCAGTACATGGGCGACCCGGATTCGTTTCGCGTGCCCGTCGACAAGCTGATCGACGACGCCTACCTGGCACAGCGCGCCGGCGAAGTCTCGCCCGACGAAGTGCCGGGCGCCGCGCCGGTCAAGCCGGGCCTTGGCGACTCGATGCCGGAGCGCGCCGAGACGACGCATTTTTCGGTCGTCGACAAATGGGGCAATGCGGTGTCGAACACCTACACGCTGAACGGGCCGTTCGGATCAGGCGTCGTGGTGGACAATGCAGGCTTCGCGCTGAACGACGAAATGGACGACTTCGTCACAAAGGCCGGCACGCCGAACCAGTTCGGCGTCACGGGCGGCGACGTCAATACGATCGCGCCGGGCCGCCGACCACTTTCATCGATGACGCCGACGATTCTGCTGAAAGACGGCAAGGTCGCGCTCGTGATCGGCACGCCTGGCGGCTCGCGCATCTTCACATCGATCTTCCAGGTGATGACGAATCTTTACGATTTCAACATGCCGCCCGCCGACGCGCTGGCCGCGATGCGCTTTCATCATCAACTGCTGCCGCCGAAGACGATTTACTGGGAGCCTTATCATCCAGTGACGGGTGAACTGGCCGACCAGTTGAAGGGCCTCGGCTACACGCTGGAAGGGCAGGTGTTCAATGGCGACGTCCAGTTGATCCGCGTGGACGGCACGACGCCGGAGCCCGCCGCCGATCCGCGTGGCGCGGGCGTCGGACGGGTAATTCACTGAAAACGACAACAAACTGCAAATCGGGGATTCGCGATGACGAAGCACAAGGTTCTGGTTTTGCCGGGCTATCAGAATTCCGGCGAGGGTCACTGGCAGACGCGCTGGGAAGCGGCACATCCTGAATTTGCGCGCGTGCAGATGCCTGATTGGGATTATCCGGTGCGCGACGCGTGGTGCCGGACGCTGGACGCGGTGGTAGCCGCCGCCGATGCGCCAGTGGTATTCGCCGCGCACAGCCTCGGTTGCCTGACCGTTGCGGCCTGGGCCACGCAGTACGCGAACGCTGCACAGGTTGCGAAGGTGGCGGGCGCGTTGCTGGTCGCGGTGCCCGATCCGTCGGAGCCGCAATTTCCGGCGGATGCGTCCGGATTTGCGCCCGTGCCGATGCTCGCATTGCCGTTCCCGACGATCGTGGTGGCCAGCACCGACGATCCATACGGCAGCGTTGTGTATTCACGAGCTTGTGCGAAAGCGTGGCAAAGCACCTGGTTCGACATCGGTCCGCGCGGCCATATCAACGCTGAGAGCGGACTCGGCGACTGGCACGAGGGCATGTGCTGGCTGGAGTCGCTCGCCGGGGCGGTCCAGGCGGTTTCAGGGGGCGGTTTCACGGCGCTATCAGGGGCGATGATCAGGGGCGATGATCAGGGACGATGATCAGGGGCGATGATCAGGGGCGATGATCAGGGGCGATGATCAGGGGCGATTCAGGGCGGTTTCGAACCGCCATTTCCCGTCAGATAACCGAGCGCGACTTCAACTCCGCGATGCGGGCATCGTCGAGCCCGAGCACGGCGCGCAAAATCTCGTCCGTATGCTCGCCGAGTGTCGGCGGATGAGCGGCCGCTTCAGGCGGCGTCGCGCTCATGAGCACGGGATTGCGCACCAGCTTCACGGTGCCGCCGGACGGATGCGGCAGGTCGACCTGCATTCCGCGCGCGATCACCTGCTCGTTATCGAATACCTCGCCAAGATCGTTGATCGGCCCGCACGGCACACCTGACGCCTCCAGCTCAGCGATCCATTCCTGCTTGCTACGCTGGCGGACCATATCGGCGAGCAGCGGCACGAGCGTTTCGCGATTGCGTACCCGCGCCGGGTTAGTCGAGAAACGCTCGTCGTCGGCGAGTTCCGGCCGGTTGCCCGCTTCGACGAACTTGCGAAACTGCCCGTCATTGCCCACGGCGACGATGATCCAGCTGTCGCGCGTCTGGAACGTCTGATAGGGCACGATGTTCGGGTGCGCATTGCCCCAGCGAACCGGCGGGTTACCGCTTGCGAGGAAGTTGGAGTTCATGTTGGCGAGCATCGCCACCTGAACGTCCAGCAACGCCATGTCGATGTACTGGCCTTCGCCCGTGCGGTCGCGATGCGCGAGCGCCGTCAGCACGGCGATGGTCGAGTACATGCCGGTCATCAGGTCGGCGATGGCGACGCCCGCCTTTTGCGGACCGCCGCCCGGCAGCGCGTCGCGCTCGCCGGTAATGCTCATGAATCCGCCAATGCCCTGGATGATGAAATCGTAGCCCGCCCGCTGCGCGTAGGGGCCGGTCTGGCCGAAACCCGTGACGGAGCAGTAGACGATGTCCGGCTTCACCGCCTTCAGCGATACATAGTCGAGGCCGTATTTCTTCAGCTGGCCGACCTTGTAGTTCTCCAGCACGACGTCGCTCTGCGCGGCGAGATCGCGGATGATCTGCTGCCCTTCCGGCGTAGCGATGTCGACGGTCACCGAGCGCTTGTTGCGGTTCGCCGCAAGGTAATAGGCGGCCTCGCGTGTGTCTTCGCCGTCCGGTGTTTTCAGGTACGGAGGGCCCCAGTGGCGGGTATCGTCGCCCACTTCGGGGCGTTCGATCTTGATGACGTCAGCGCCGAAATCGGCAAGGGTCTGTGCGCACCAGGGACCGGCGAGCACGCGTGTGAGATCCAGCACGCGGATATGACTGAGGGCGCCCATATTCTGTTCGTGTCTCCTTGAAGCGTGGCTGCACGGCATGTGCGCGGTGGGTGCGCGACGCCGTAACGATGTCCAGAATCTTAAGCGATTCCCGTCAGCCGACCCATCGGCCGTATGGCATAGGACGGATCTGAGGCCGCGAAGCCCCGTCCCACGTGGCCGGACGGGAAAAACACGGCCAACTGGCTAACGTTGTGTCCGCGCCGCCTCAAGCCGCTCTCCGCGCTCGCCGATCCCGTATAATCAGCGGCTCAGGAAACAATCAGTTGGCGCATCTCCGGATGCAGCCGAAACAGTCAGGACCGTCCCCCGCACGCCATGAAAGCCTCCGAAATCCGCGAGAAGTTCCTCAAGTTCTTCGAATCGAAGGGCCATACGATTGTCCGCTCGTCGAGCCTCGTGCCCGGCAACGACCCGACACTGCTCTTCACCAATTCGGGCATGGTGCAGTTCAAGGACGTGTTCCTCGGCGCCGAATCGCGTCCGTACTCGCGTGCCACGACTGCGCAGCGCAGCGTGCGCGCGGGCGGCAAGCACAACGATCTGGAAAACGTCGGCTATACCGCGCGCCATCACACGTTTTTCGAAATGCTCGGCAATTTCTCGTTCGGCGACTATTTCAAGCGCGACGCGATCCACTACGCGTGGGAACTGCTGACGGGCGTCTACGGGCTGCCGAAAGACAAGCTGTGGGTCACCGTCTATCACGAAGACGACGAAGCGCACGACATCTGGGCGAAGGAAGTCGGCGTGCCGGTCGAGCGCATCATTCGCATTGGCGACAACAAGGGCGCGCGTTACGCGTCGGACAACTTCTGGCAGATGGCCGATACCGGCCCGTGCGGCCCGTGTTCGGAAATCTTCTACGACCACGGCCCGGACATCTGGGGCGGCCCGCCGGGATCGCCTGAAGAAGACGGCGACCGCTACATCGAGATCTGGAATCTCGTGTTCATGCAGTTCAATCGCGACGCGCAGGGCAACATGACGCCGCTGCCCAAGCAGTGCGTCGATACCGGCATGGGCCTTGAGCGTATCGCCGCCGTGCTCCAGCACGTGCACAGCAACTACGAGATCGACCTGTTCCAGGCGCTGATCACGGCAGCGGGCCGCGAAACCGGTGTTACCGATCTCACGAACAATTCGCTGAAGGTGATCGCCGATCACATCCGCGCGTGCTCGTTCCTGATCGTCGACGGCGTGATCCCCGGCAACGAAGGCCGCGGCTACGTGCTGCGCCGGATCGTGCGCCGCGCGATCCGTCACGGTTACAAGCTGGGCCGCAAGGGTTCGTTCTTCCACCGTCTGGTCGCGGATCTCGTCGCGCAGATGGGCGGCGCGTATCCGGAACTGAAGGAAGCGGAACAGCGCGTGACCGACGTTCTGCGCCAGGAAGAGGAACGTTTCTTCGAAACGATCGAGCATGGCATGTCGATCCTCGAAAGTGCGCTGGCCGATCTCGATACGAAGGGTGGCAAGACGCTCGATGGCGAGCTCGCATTCAAGCTGCATGACACGTACGGCTTTCCGCTGGATCTGACGGCGGACGTCTGCCGCGAGCGCGAAGTCACGGTCGACGAATCCGCGTTCGACGAGGCGATGGCCCGTCAACGCGAACAGGCGCGTGCGGCCGGCAAGTTCAAGATGGCACAGGGTCTCGAGTATTCGGGTGCGAAGACCACGTTCCACGGCTACGAAGAAATCGTCTTTGACGACGCGAAGGTGATTGCGCTGTACGTCGATGGCGCGTCCGTCAAGGAAGTGGCGAAGGGCCAGCAGGCTGTTGTCGTGCTCGACCACACCCCGTTCTATGCGGAATCGGGCGGCCAGGTCGGCGACCAGGGTCTGCTTGCCAACGCAAGCGTGCGTTTTGCCGTTGCGGATACGCTGAAGGTACAGGCCGACGTGGTCGGTCATCACGGTACGCTCGAACAGGGCACGCTGAAGGTGGGCGACGTGGTGAAGGCGGAGATCGATGCCGTGCGTCGTGCACGCACTGAGCGTAATCACTCGGCTACTCACCTGATGCACAAGGCGCTGCGCGAAGTGCTGGGCTCGCACGTGCAGCAGAAAGGCTCGCTCGTCGATGCTGAGAAAACCCGTTTCGACTTCGCGCACAACGCGCCGATGACCGACGAACAGATTCGCCGGGTCGAAGCCATTGTGAACGCCGAAGTACTGGCGAACGCGCCGGGTATCGTGCGCGTGATGCCGTTCGACGAAGCGGTGAAGGGCGGCGCAATGGCGCTCTTCGGCGAAAAGTACGGCGACGAAGTGCGTGTGCTCGATCTCGGCTTCTCGCGCGAACTGTGCGGCGGCACGCATGTGCGTCGGACCGGCGACATCGGCTTCTTCAAGATCGTGATGGAAGGCGGCGTGGCTGCGGGTATCCGTCGTGTGGAAGCCATTACCGGCGACAATGCGGTGCGTTTCGTTCAGGAACTCGACGCGCGTATCAACGCGGCCGCGGCCGCCTTGAAGGCGCAGCCGGCGGAACTCACGCAGCGTATCGCGCAGGTTCAGGATCAGGTCAAATCGCTGGAGAAGGAACTCGGCGCGCTGAAGTCGAAGCTTGCTTCGAGCCAGGGCGATGAGCTTGCCGGTCAGGCGATCGAAGTGGCGGGTGTGCACGTGCTGGCCGCCACGCTCGAAGGCGCGGATGTCAAGACGCTGCGCGAAACCGTCGACAAGCTGAAGGACAAGCTGAAGAGCGCTGCCATCGTGCTGGCTTCAGTCGAAGGCAGCAAGGTGAGTCTGATCGCAGGCGTGACGGCTGAAGCGAGCCGGAAGGTCAAGGCGGGCGAGCTCGTCAACTTCGTCGCGCAGCAGGTGGGTGGCAAGGGCGGCGGTCGTCCCGATATGGCTCAGGCCGGCGGCACCGAACCGGCGAACCTGCAGGCCGCGCTGGACGGCGTAAAGGGTTGGGTCGAAGCGCAGCTGTAGGCAGGGGCGCCCGGTGGGCGATACCGGTTTCGCTTGTCGAAAGGGTTGAGCCGGTCGCATCGCTTCAGGTCCAGCAGAAGGCATGAAAGCAAAAGCCGCGAGCTTCAAACTCGCGGCTTTTGTGTTTGGGTGTGGCTTTATGCCGTCGGCTGCATTGCACTGTCCGGCTGCGCGGAATGCGCGGTCAGATTGCTCTCGTCCAGCAACTGGTCGCGCAATGCGTTCAGCGCTGCCGAAAAGTGACCACGCCTCCAGACCAGCAGCGTGTCGATCGCAGCGAGTCCGCTGAGCGGATGGACGGCGATGTCGTCGACGTTCTGCTGCAATCCCAGCACCGAGCGCGGGGCGATCGCAACGCCTGCGCCGGCCGCGACGCACGCGACCATCGCGTGATACGAACCGAGTTCCAGCACGCGCGCGGGCCGCAGGTCGTACGCCTGATACCACTTCTCGATATAACTCCGATACGCGCATCCTCGCTCGAACGCGACGAGGGTCGACAGCGCCACGTCACGCGCGTTGCGGATCGGCGGGTGGCCGCGCGGCGTCAGCATCACGAGTTCTTCGCGGAACACCGGGACGAAATCGAAAACGTCGCGCAAGACGGCTGGGTCGCGCGGTGTCGCGACGAGTGCGGCGTCGACTTCGAAATCGCGTAGCCGCTCGATCAGGCGTGCCGTCGTGCCGGTTTCGAGTTCCAGCGCAACGTCGGGCCAACGCTGGTGATAGCGGGCGAGGAGCGCCGGCAGCCGGCTCGCCGCGACGCTTTCCATGGTGCCCAGTCGCAGGCGTCCGTTCGGGAGATTCTCGCGTACCGCGTGGCGTGCTTCATCGGCGAGCGCGAGCAGACGTTCGGCGTACGGCAGCAACGTCTCGCCAGCGGGCGTCAGCACGAGCCGGCGTCCATCGCGGATAAAAAGGTCGGTTCCCAGCTGCTCTTCAAGCTGTTTGATGCGCGTCGTCACGTTCGACTGCACCCGGTTCAGCTTCGCAGCGGCGCGGGTCACGCCGTTCTCGCGTACCACGGCGCGAAAAATGTTCAAGGCGGCCAGATCCATCGTTCTCGCTCAGAGATTGTTTGGATCATTATAATTCATTTTTTATGATGTGTTTCGCGGGCTAGTATCTGAAAGTGCGATGGCCGGCGTACGAGTGGCCGGTTTCCAGAATCCGTGAAGGCCCCCATGACACACCTCGCCACTTCCACCGTTGTTCCTTCCGTCCGCCCCCACGATGCAAGACGCGTCGCGCTTGGATGCATGGTGGCGTTAGCCGTGGCGCTGGGAGTGGGGCGCTTTGCGTTTACGCCGCTGCTGCCGTTGATGTTGCAAAACGGCTCGATCGATATTCGCCACGGTGGCTGGCTCGCATCGTTCAACTACGCGGGGTATTTCATCGGTGCGATCACCTGTGCGGCGCTGCGGATCGACCATGCCCGGATGGTGCGAGTCGGGCTGGCCGTCACGGTCGTGCTGACGCTCGTCATGGGCGTGACCAACTCGTTCTGGATATGGGCGCTGGTGCGCCTCGTGGGCGGATCGATCAGCGCATGGACTTTCGTGTTCGCGTCACAGTGGGGGCTGCGACGGCTCGCCGAACTCCGCGCGCACAACTGGAGCGGCGTGATCTACACGGGGCCGGGTGTTGGGATCGTCGGAACAGGGTTGCTCGTGAGCGCTGCGGGTGGCTTTGGCGCCAACGTGGGCTGGATCGGGTTCGGGCTCATCTCGGCCGTACTGGCGCTGCTCGTGTGGCGCGTATTCGAACCCACGCCGCATCGCATCGAACCGGTTTCGCCGGTAACGGGAGCCACACGAGGCGCGGCGCGCGCCGCCGCTGGCGCCCCCGTGCACGATCAAGCAGGCAGTCAGGTCGAGACATCCGCTCACGTCGTGCCACCGGCACACGCTTCCTCATCACGCCCTCTCGCACGTCCTGAGCAAACCACGCACCGCGCCGACGCGATCTGGCTCGTCGTGCTCTACGGCGTGCCCGGGTTTGGCTACATCATCACAGCGACATTCCTGCCAGTGATCGCGCGTGCCGCATTACCCGGCTCAGCCTGGCCTGACCTCTTCTGGCCGATGTTCGGCGTGGCCCTCATGATCGGCGCCTTGCTCGGCGCACGGCTGCCCCTTCACTGGGACAATCGCACGCTGCTCGCCGGCGCTTACGTGCTACAGGCAGCAGGGATCGCATCTGGCATCATCTGGCCGAACGCAGCCGGCTTTTCGATCGGCAGCATACTGATCGGGCTGCCGTTCACGGCAATCACGCTATTCGCCATGCGCGAAGCCCGTCGACTGCATGGCGAACATGCCGCTGGCCTGATGGGTTACGCCACGGCCGCCTATGGCATCGGACAGATTGCCGGACCGCTGGTGGCCGCGCCGGTCGCCGCCCACACGGGCTCGTTTTCGCCCGCGCTGTGGCTGGCCGCATTCGCGCTGATGCTCGGTGCCGTTGGCCTCGTTATCGTTACCCGCGCCTCGAAGAGACGCGCGCGCCGATAGTCGCCGTGTCCACCTCGGTACTTCCAACCCTACGATTACCCTCCAGCAAATTCGAACGACCGGACAATAATGAGACGGCGCACTAAAATGTCCGCTTCTTCTTACTTTCGCGCGCCCGCCGCCGGGTTGCGCCGCCCGCCATGCAACACTTTGCGTCGGACAATTACGCCGGCATCTGCCCCGAGGCGCTCGCCGCGCTTGTCGAAGCCAACAATAGCGGCCACGAGCCGGCTTACGGCGACGATTCCTGGACCGAGCGTGTATGCGACCGCCTGCGCGACCTGTTTCAGACCGACTGCGAAGCGTTCTTCGTCTTTAACGGCACGGCGGCGAACTCGCTGGCGCTGGCATCGCTGTGTCAGTCGTATCACTCGGTCATCTGTCACGACCTCGCGCACATCGAGACTGACGAATGCGGCGGCCCCGAATTTTTCTCCGGCGGCTCGAAGCTTCTGACCGCGCCCGGTGCCAACGGCAAGCTCACGCCCGATGCCATCGAAGCCGTCGTAACCCGCCGCGCCGACATCCACTATCCGAAGCCGAAGGTGGTGACGCTCACGCAGTCGACGGAAATCGGCAGTGTCTACACCGTCGAAGAAGTGCGCGCGATCGCCGCGATTGCCAAACGGCGTCATCTGAAGGTCCACATGGACGGCGCCCGCTTTGCCAATGCGGTCGCGACGCTGGGCGTGCATCCGTCGGAGATCACGTGGCGCGCAGGTGTCGACGTGCTGTGTTTTGGCGGCACGAAGAACGGCCTGCCGGTGGGCGAGGTAGTGGTGTTCTTCGATCGCGCGCTGGCCGACGATTTCGCCTATCGCCTCAAACAGGCGGGGCAGCTTGCCTCGAAGATGCGTTTCATCTCTGCGCCGTGGCTGGGTCTGCTCGACAATGACGTATGGCTGCGCAACGCGCGTCACGCGAATGCGATGGCGCAACTGATGAAGACACGTCTCGAAGCGATTCCCGGCGTGAGCATCATGTTTCCTGTCGAATCGAACGCCGTGTTCGCGCAATTGCCGGCGCACGTGGCGAAAGCGATGCGGGCGAAAGGCTGGAAGTTTTACGAGTTCATCGGCGCGGGCGGTTGTCGTCTGATGTGCGCGTGGGACACGCAGCCCGATACCGTCGAGCGATTTGCCGCCGAAGTGCGCGAACTGTGCGGGGCGTGAAGGCGCACACCGCCCGTGCGTATCGCGTTTCGCGGCGCGCAACCTGAAACGGTCCGTTGTTTTTCCCGACATTCATTCACCTCAATTCCAACGAGCATGTCCGACTACCAATACTGCCCCCGCTGCGCGACGCCGCTCACCGAACGCAGCGACGCCGCTCACGAAGGCGGCCGCGTGCGCCAGGTATGTCCCGATCCAGACTGCGGCTACGTGCACTGGAACAATCCGCTGCCGGTCGTCGCGGCCATCGTCGAATACGAAGGCAAGATCCTGCTCGCGCGCAACGCGGCGTGGCCCGAGGGCATGTTCGCGCTGATCACCGGCTTTCTCGAGAACGGCGAAACTCCTGAAGAAGGCATCGCGCGCGAAGTGTTCGAGGAAACCTCGCTGCATGCGGAATCGGTCGAACTGGTCGGCGTCTACGAATTTATCCGCAAGAACGAGCTGATCATCGCGTATCACGTGAAGGCGCACGGCACGATCACGCTTTCGCCCGAACTGCTCGAATACCGGCTGGTCGAACCGCCGAACCTGCGGCCGTGGCGGGCGGGCACCGGACAGGCGCTCGGCGAATGGATGCGCCGGCGCGGCCTTCCGTTCGAATTCGTCGAGCGGCCGGGACAATAAGCAACGTACTCGCGAGCATTCTCCAGAAGTCATTCGACCATGTTTTGAACGGGCCGGACACCTGGCCATCCGGCCGATAGTCAGCACATCGCGGGGTTGTTAAAGTGGTTGCATGACCCCGACACACGGCAGTAACGCATATGAGCGCGGGCGCACAGCAGCCCGCGCCACACTTGTCCAGCACAATCAGGAGACGGAATCGCCATGGCCTACATCTTCTATCTGACGCACATCCATCTGGGTTACGATGCGCTCGCGCAGCTGCCTGCCGAATGCGCGCGGGTCGGCATCAAGCGGCCGCTCGTCATCACCGACAAGGGCGTTGTCGCAGCGGGCGTTGCCCAGCGCGCGATCGACGCACTGAAGTTCGCGGACGCACCGGTATTCGACGACACGCCGTCCAATCCGACAGAAGCCATGGTGCTCGCCGCCGCGGCGCGTTATCGCGACGAAGGGTGCGACGGGCTGGTCGCGGTAGGCGGCGGATCGTCGATCGATCTGGCAAAGGGCGTGGCGATCGCGGCGACGCATCCAGGCGCACTGACCCAGTACGCAACGATCGAAGGCGGAAGCGGCAGGATCACAGAGGCCGCCGCGCCTCTTATCGCCATTCCCACTACCTCGGGCACCGGCAGCGAAGTCGCGCGCGGTGCGATCGTGATCCTGAACGACGGCCGCAAGCTCGGCTTCCATTCGTGGCATCTGCTACCGAAGTCGGCGATCTGCGATCCGGGTCTGACGCTCGGCCTGCCGGCAGGCCTGACGGCCGCGACGGGCATGGATGCGGTTGCCCACTGCATCGAAACGTTCCTTGCGCCTGCGTTCAATCCGCCGGCCGACGGCATTGCGCTCGACGGGCTCGAGCGCGCGTGGGCCAATATCGAACGCGCGACGCACGACGGCAGTGACCGCGATGCGCGTCTGAACATGATGAGCGCCTCGATGCAGGGCGCGATGGCGTTCCAGAAGGGCCTCGGTTGTGTGCACTCGCTGTCGCATCCGCTGGGTGGCATCGCGGTGAACGGTCGCACGTCGCTGCATCACGGCACGCTGAACGCCGTCGTGCTGCCTGCCGTGCTTCGCTTTAACGCGTCCGCTGAAACGGTGATGGCGAACAACCGCTATGCGCGCATGCGTCGGGTGATGAACCTGCCGGAAAACGCGGATCTGGCTCACGCACTTTTCGACATGACGGCGCGACTTGGGCTACCGACGGGACTGAAACAGATGGGCGTCGACGAAACCGTATTCGACAAGGTCATCAAAGGCGCGCAGGCCGATCACTGTCACAAGACAAATCCGCGTGAAGCCTCGGCCGAGGACTATCGCCGCATGCTGACCGAATCGCTCTGATTTCGCCGCCGCATAGCGACCTTCAAAGCGACCTTTAACGAAGCGAAAAAAAGCGATGAGCAAACCGACTCCGACGTCGCGCGAAACCTACCGCCACTTTCTGCCGATCTCGACGCGCTGGATGGACAATGACGTCTACGGCCACGTCAACAACACGGTCTATTACAGCTACTTCGACACGGTCGTGAACGAGTACCTGATCCGCGCCGGTGCGCTCGATTTCGAACGCGGCGCGACGATCGGGCTGGTTGTGGAAACGCACTGTAACTACTTCGAGCCGTTTGTGTTTCCGGAGCGGGTAGAAGCGGGTTTGCGGGTTGCGCGCCTCGGCTCGACAAGCGTGCGCTACGAAGTCGGTCTTTTCAGGGAAGGCGGCACGCATGCGGCGGCGCAGGGGCACTTCGTGCACGTGTACGTCGACCGTGTGACGCGTCGGCCGGTCACGTTGCCCGATGCCCTGCACGCGGCGCTCGCACCGCTTGTCGTGGCGGCGGACTAGCGCGTGCAGTCGCTCGTTATCAATCTGCTCAACGGCGTCAGCTATGGCTTGCTGCTGTTCCTGCTGTCGGCAGGGCTCACGCTGATTTTCAGCATGCTCGGCGTGCTGAACTTCGCGCACGCGAGTTTTTACATGCTGGGTGCGTACGTCGGCCTTGCGGTCGCGGCGCGGGCCGGGTTCTGGAGTGCGCTGGTGATTGCACCCGTGCTCGTCGGACTCATCGGCGCCGCGCTGGAGCGCTGGTTGCTGCGGCGTGTGCGGCCACATGGTCACCTTGCTGAACTGTTGCTCACGTTCGGTACGGCGTATCTGATCGGCGAAGCGGTCAAGCTCGTGTGGGGCCTGTCGGCGCTGTCGGCGCCGGTGCCGCACGCGCTCGACGGCACGCTCTTCACTGTATCTGGCGCGGGATTTTCGCGTTATCGCGCGTTCATGATGGCGGTTTCGGTCGCGATGCTCGCGGCGTTGTATCTGTTGCTGAGAACGTCGAAGACCGGTCTGATCGTACGCGCCGCGTTGACCCATGCAAGGGCCGTCGAGGCGCTCGGACACAACGTGCCACGCGTGTTCACGCTCGTGTTTGGAGCGGGCACGGCGCTCGCGGCGCTCGCCGGCGTGATCGGCGCGCCGCTCTTCGTGGTCGAGCCGGCAATGGCCGATTCCATTGGCTCGATCGTGTTCGTGGTTGTCGTGACGGGCGGCCTCGGGTCGCTCGGCGGCGCGCTCGTCGCATCGCTGGTAGTGGGGTGCGCGCAGACGTTCGCTGTTGCAAGCGAGATGTCGCTGGGCTCGCTCGCCGCTTTCGCGGGGCAGTCGTTGCCGGCTGAATGGGCGTCGCTCAGCGTCGCGCAGGTCGCGCCGATCGTGCCGTATCTGCTGCTTGTCGCGATGCTCGCGCTACGGCCGCGTGGTCTTTTCGGGCAGCGTGACGATGAGGCCTGACCTGCATCACGCGCGTTCCACGTTCGACAGCGCCGGTGCCGGATTGCACGCGTATCCGTCGGCGTGGCGAACCGGGTCGTCGTGGCTTGCACTGATCGCGTTGCTGGTCGTGCCGCCGTGCCTGTCGTCGCAAAGCTGGTTGCTCGCGTATCTGGCGCAAACCGCGTCGATGATCGTCTTCGCGCTTTCGTGGAACCTGCTGCTTGGCGAGACGGGGCTGCTCTCGTTCGGTCACGCCGCGTTTGCGGGACTCGGTGCGCTCGTCGCCGCATATCTCTTCAACCGTCATGGCATTGCGTTGCCGTGGCTGCCGTTTGCGGGCGGCATCGGCGGCGCGCTTGCGGGCGCAATAGCGGGTCTCGTCGCAACGCGTCGCGCAGGTACTGCGTTTGCGATGATCACGCTTGGCATCGGCGAGCTTGTCGCTGCAGCTGCGTGGTCGCTGCCCGACTGGTTCGGCGGCGAAGCGGGCGTAGCGATCGATCGCGCGAGCGGTCCGGCGTGGGGAACGTTCACGTTTGGCCCGGCGCGCGAAGCGTATGCGGTGATCGTTTGCTGGTGTCTGCTCGCTACGTTTGCGATGTGGACGCTCTCTCGCACACCGTTCGTGCGGCTCGCGAATGCGGTGCGCGACAATCCGGTGCGCGCGGCGTCGACGGGCTGCGATCCACGGCGCGTGCGTTATCGGATGTTCGTGCTGTCATCGTTCTTTGCGGGTGTCGCGGGCACGCTGGGGCTTGTCAATGTCGAACTGGTGTCCACCGAAAGCGTTGGCATGTTGCGCTCGGGCTCGGTGCTGATCGCAACAGTGATGGGGGGCAGTGGTGCGTTTTTTGGGCCGGTCGTGGGTGCGGTCGTCCTGGTGTTCTTCAGCGCCGCAATCGCGAGCGTGACGCATGCGTGGCTGTTTTACCTTGGACTGCTGTTCATTGTCATCGTCGTACGATCGCCGGATGGCATCGCCGGACTAGTGGCGCTTGTAGCTGCGCATTTGCGTCGCTATGGATGGCGTGCCTCGTCGCGAGGTGTGGTGTTCGATATATGTGCCGGTATGACATGGACGTTCGCCATTGTGCTCGCGGTGCAGTACGCGTATGCGTTGCAGTCGGCGGATGAAACGGGCGGACGCGTCTTGATGGCTGGCGCGCCTGCAATCGACACGACAGCACGGATTGCCACGACCTGTGTTGTCATCGTTGCGCTGGCACTCACCGGTTGGTGGATGAGTCGTCGCGCGCAACGTGAATGGGCGCATCTCGAAGCGCATCGCGGCGCTACCGCCGCCGCAAAAGCCGTAGCCGGCGCGAATATCAATTCTGAACCGCGCACGACGCCCATTGCCAGCATTACCTCGGGGATGAAAGCGGGCGCGCCGGCGATTGTCCTGCGAGGTGTCGAGAAAAGCGTCGACGGGACTGCGATCCTTCGTGGCGTCGACCTGACTATCGCGGCCGGCGAGCGGCATGCATTGATCGGCCCGAATGGCGCCGGCAAATCGACGCTCTTCAACCTGATCGCAGGCGCGGGCCGGGCGAGTGCAGGGCGCATCGAGATCAATGGCATCGATACAACGCGCTCGACACCATCCGCGATCAGCCGTGGCGGCGTCGCGCGCAGCTTCCAGACGACGAGTGTATTCGGCCGCCTGACGGTGTTCGACAACCTGCGCTGCGCCGTACTCGCGGCGAACGGCGAAGGCGTGCGCTGGTGGCATCGGTGGCTTCCTGCGCGCGCGGTCGACGTACGCGTGGAGCGCGTGCTCGAGGCAGTGGGTCTAGCGTCGCGCCGGCATGTCTTCGCGGGCACGCTCAGCTATGCGGAGCAGCGCGCGCTCGACCTTGGCATCGCGCTCGCGGGCGGCGCGCCCACGCTTCTCCTCGACGAGCCGACAGCCGGCATGAACCGCGCCGAAGCCGCGCGGGCCATCGAGCTGATCCGTGAAGCAACCCGTGGCCGTACGCTGCTCATGATCGAACACGATATGGACGCGGTCTTCGGCCTGGCTGACCGCGTCTCGGTGATCGTGCAGGGGTGCGTGATCGCTACAGGCACGCCGGAAGCCATTCGCGCCGACAGGAACGTCCGCGCGGCCTACCTCGGTGAGGATCCCGCGCGATGACCGCGTTGCTCGACATCGATGGGCTGTGTGCGTGGTACGGCGCGAGTCAGGCGCTGTTTGGCGTCGATCTGCGCATCGAGTCGGGTGAGGTTGTCGCGCTCGCGGGGCGCAACGGTTCGGGTCGCTCGACGCTCGCAAAAGCGGTGATGGGCCTCGTGCGCGCGGAGGGGCGCATGCAGTTTGCCGGCCAGTCGCTCGCGGGGCGGCGCACCTTCGAGATTGCGCGGTTCGGTATCGGTTACGTCCCGGAACATCGCGATGTGTTTCCCGCATTGACGGTGCATGAAAACCTCGAACTCGGCCTCGCACCGCGTCGGACGAAAGGCGCACAACCGCGCTTCACGTTCGACGACGCTTACGCACTCTTTCCGGTTCTGCACCAGCGACGGACGACGCGCGCCGGTGCACTTTCTGGCGGTGAGCAGCAGATGCTGTCGCTCGCACGCGCGCTGCTTGGGGCACCTGACCTGCTCATCATCGATGAGCCCGCAGAAGGTCTCGCCCCTCAGCTTGTCGCGCAGGTCAGCGGCTGTCTTGCGCAGCTTCGTGATCAAGGCATGGCGATGCTGCTGATCGAGCAGCGGCTCGTCATCGCGCACGATATCGCGAGCCGGATCGCCGTCATGGGCCACGGTGAGATCGTCTTTGACGGTACGTTCGATGCATTTCGCGAGCAGGATCACGTGATGCACGAATGGCTCGGCGTCGGGTAGAAGCGAAGCGCGTGCTCGCGTCGTGAGAATGGAGGAAGATGGAACCCTGACGGTGGATCTCGCCCACCGGCCACAGTGCGTGCGGCGCCCGCCGCGCATGCAGCGGCGGCCGGCCTCACACGCAACACATCCGTTGCCGCAGTTCAGGCCTTTGCGTCACGCTCCACGATCCATTCATGCGCCGGATCATTCTTGAAGTGCCATACGCGCTGTTTGCCGGCCATCACGTTCAGATAATACGAGTCGTAGCCATAAGGAACGACGACCGGGTGATAGCCGCGCGGCACCATGACGACGTCGTGATTCTCGACGGCGAGCGATTCGTCGATATCGCGCGAATCGGTGTACACGCGCTGGAACGCAAAGCCTTGCGGCGGATTCAGGCGGTGGTAGTACGTCTCTTCGAGCGAGCTTTCCTGCGGCACGTTGTCCGTGTCGTGCTTGTGCGGCGGATAGCTCGACGCATGGCCGCCCGGTGTGCGGACCTCGACCACCAGCAGCGACTCCGCGGGTTCGGTCTGCGGAAGAATGTCGCAGACGTAGCGCGTATTCTGGCCTTTGCCGCGCGTCGAGCGCTTCATCTGCGAAGGCTCGATCAGGCGCATCGGCAAGGTGCCGGTGGCCGGCGCGCTGGCGACGCCGATCTCCGCGTGTCGCGTCGCGCGAATCGTCGTGCGCACGCCAGGCGGAACGTAGACGGCGTACGGCGCGGCATCTTCGAAGACGCTATCGCGCGAGCCGAGACTCGTCCATTTCGTGTCGGCGGTTTCGATGTCGACCGCGCCCGTCAGCACGACGATGCACGATTCGCGCGCGGCTTCATGCACGTAGACGATTTCGTCCGCTTCCATCCGGTAGGCGACGAATCCGACGTAGCGCCATGCAGCGGACTGTGGTGTCACGCGCGCGATTGTCTGGCCTTCGCGCTGTGCCTTGACGAGCAGACTCATGCTGCCTCCCTGCTTGGGACGAGCGGTGCGTCGACGAGCGAGCGCAACGTCTGGTAACCCTTCTGTGCGTACTGGTACGAAGCCGCGATCACCGGATCCTGTTCGGCTTCGACGACCAGCCACCCGCGATATCCGTGCTGCTTCAGACAGCCGATGATCGACGCGAAATCGACCGTGCCGTCGCCGGGCACGGTGAACGCGCCGTTGACGACCGCGTCGAGAAAGCTCCAGTTGCGGTTGCGCGCGAGCTTGATGACGGCAGGCCGCACGTCCTTGCAATGAACGTGGCACACGCGCGCGATATGTTTGTCGAGCATCGCGACCGGATCGCCGCCCGCGAACGTGATGTGCCCGGCGTCGAACAGCAGGCCAACGGCATCGCTCGTGAGCGACATGAGCCGATCGACGTCCGCCGGCGTTTCGACGTATGCGCCCATGTGATGGTGGTACGCGACGCGCACACCGCGGCTTAGCGTATAGCGCGCGAATTCGTCGAGACGTGCGGCGTACTCTTCCCACTGCGCGTCGGAAAAAAAGCGTGGCCGTTGATAGAGCGGTTGCGGCGCGCCCTGGATCGAATCGGCGACTTCGCCATACACCATGACGGTCGCACCGTTCTTCGCCAGTAGCTCGAGATGCGGGCCCACGGATTCGATTTCTTCCGCGACACTGCGTTTCGCCAGACGTCCCGAATACCAGCCGGAAACGAGCGCGAGATCGTACTGTGCAAGCAGTGTCTTCAGTGCCTGCGGCTCGCGGGGAAACTTGTTGCCGAGTTCGAACCCGTCATAGCCGATCTCACGGCCTTCGGTCAGTGCGAGCTCAAGCGGCGTCTCGCCGCCAAGCGAGGGCAGGTCGTCGTTCATCCACGAGAGCGGGTTGATACCGATACGCACTTCAAAGTCAGTCATACGGATATCCTCAATCGTTGCTGTCGCCAGCGTCACGCAGGTCGCCACGTTCGCGTGCGGCCATCTGCGCCTCGTATTTCGCACGGGCTTCACGCACGGCAGGGCGGCTCGATACTTCGGGCACGGCCACTTCCCACCACCAGCCGCCGTCGTCGGTGGTGCGGGCCGCGTCGGTGTCGATGCTGATCACGTAGGTGCGGTCCGCCGCGCGGGCACGTTGCAGCGCGGCTTCGAGGTCGCCCACATTCGCGACGTGTTCCGCAAGCGCGCCGAGCGCGCGCGCATGCGCGGCGAAATCCACGTTCGGCGCGCCGAGCGGGCCTTGTGCGCAGTCGTCGAACATGTTGTTGAACGGCTCGCCGCCGCACGCCTGCTGCAGTCGGTTGATACAGCCGTAGCCGCGATTGTCGAGCACGACGACGATCAGTTTCGCACCCAGCATGACCGACGTCGCGATCTCGCTGTTGAGCATCAGATAGCTGCCGTCGCCGACCATCACGATCACGTCACGGTCGGGCCGCGCGAGCTTCGCGCCGAGACCGCCTGCGATCTCGTAGCCCATGCACGAGTAGCCATATTCGACGTGATAGCCACCCGGCCGGCCGGTGCGCCACAGTTTGTGCAGCTCCGCCGGCAGCGTGCCTGCCGCGCAGACGACGATGTCGTCGGTCGTCGAGCGCGCGCTGGAGCGCTGCACGGCGCCGATCACGTCGGCGTCGTAGGGCAGCACACCTTCGCGTTGCGGTGCATGTGTGAGCTTGCCGAGCGTTTCGCGCCACTGGCCGGCGAGCCGGTGTGCCCGTTCGGTCCAGACCGCATCCGCATGCCACGCGCCAAGACGTTCGGTGAGCGCTTCCAGTGCGAGACGCGCGTCCGCCTCGACCACCACGCCGCGATGCTTCATGCCGTCGAACGCGTTCGCATTGATGCCGATGACGTCGGCCTGCGCGAAGAGCGTGTTCGAGCCGGTCGTAAAGTCCTGCAGCCGCGTGCCGACAGCCAGCACGCAATCGGCGTGATGCGCGAGCTCGTTCGCGGCGGGCGAACCCGTCACACCGAGCGCGCCCGTGTTGAGCGGATTGTCCCACGCGAGCGAGCCCTTGCCGGCCTGCGTTTCCGCGACGGGAATGCCGTGCTGCGCGGCGAATGCCTTGAGCGCATCGGTTGCATGGCCGTACAGCACGCCGCCGCCCGCGACGATCATCGGATGTTTCGCATTGCGCAGGCGTTCGAGCGCCGCCTCGAGTTCATGCGCGACCGGAGCAGGCGAATGAAACTGCACGACGCGCGGTGCGAAGAAGTCCGCCGGGAAGTCAAACGCCGCGGCCTGCACGTCCTGCGGGAGGGCCAGCGTGACCGGGCCGCACAACGCGGCGTCGGTCAGCACGCGGATCGCGCGCGGCAACGCGTTGAGCAATTGCGCGGGATGCACGATACGGTCGAAATATCGCGAAACAGGCTTGAACGCGTCGTTCGCCGAAATGCCGCCGTCCTGGAAATCCTCGACCTGCTGCAACACCGGATCGGGCGCCCGCGAAATGAAGATGTCGCCGGGCAGCAGCAGGACCGGCAGACGGTTCACGTGCGCGAGCGCCGCCGCTGTCAGCAGGTTCGTCGCGCCCGGACCGATCGAGGTCGTGACGGCCATCATGCGCCGGCGGAAATGCGCTTTCGCGAAGGCGATCGCGCTGTGCGCCATCGCCTGCTCGTTGTGTGCGCGCAGTGTCGGCAGTTCGTGGCGATGCTGGTACAGCGCCTCGCCGAGGCCTGCGACATTGCCATGTCCAAAGATGGCGAACACGCCGCCAAAGAGCGGCTCGGTGCCGCTGCCGTCTTCGGTGACGACACGCTGCGCGGCCAGATAGCGCACGATCGCCTGCGCGCCGGTCAGGCGGATCGTGCCGCCTGCCTGCACCTGCGTCGCCTCGTTGGCCGGCGCCGTATCGTGATGCAACACACGCTGGTTCATGCCGCCTGCTCCTGGTGGACGTTGCGCGCGCCGCCTGTGGGCGACGCGGTTTCGCTGCGGGCCGCGCGCCACGACGCGATCAGCGTTTCGAACACGTTCCGCACGCGCGTGATGACTTCGGCGTCGTCGATCTGTCCGGCGAGCCATGCCTGGCTCGGCTCATGAAAGATCGTACGCCCGACCGTGAAACCGCGACACGTCGCCGAAGCGGCGGCGGCGCGGAAGCCTTCGTTCAGCTGCTCGACGCCCGCCGACAGACCCAGCAGCACGACGCCACGGCAATACGGATCGCGCTCCGCGATCAGCGCATCGATGGCCTGCCACTGGCTAGCTTCCATCGGTTCGAGCTTCCACCATTCCGGATAGATGCCGATGTTGTAGAGACGCTTGAGCGCGCGATACACGGTGTCGGATGCCATCGGCAGATTCGCGTTCTTCGGCGGAATCACTTCGAGCAGCAGTTCGTGACCGCTCGCCTGCGTCGCGTCGTAGAGCGCCTTCAGTTGCGCTTCCTGTTCGAGCCGCTGTTCGATCGGCTCATCAGGATGAAACTGTACGAGGCATTTCGCCACGTGATCGCGCGGCCAGTTCGTGAGCGTCGTGCCAATCGAGCGGCCGTGATCGAACACAAGTGGCACCGAACCGGGCAGTTCCACCGGACGGCCGATCCACCAGCCGCGTCCGGTGGCGGCGTTCAGCGCGTCCTGGCCATAGCGGTCGTCGATCAGCACGCCGATGCGGCCTTGCAACCCGAGCGCGGCTTCCGTCTGCGCGACTGCTTCGACGAATAGTCCCTTCAGTGTGTGTATGCGCGATTCGTCGGCGCCGGTTTGCTGCGCGAGGTCGAAGAACTGGTTGCGATGGTCGAACGCGAACCCGAGCACTTCGTTGCGTGCGGTGCGCGCGGGCGTGACACGATGCAGCCTCGCGAGCGTCGCGTCGCGATCCGGGCGGCGCATCCGCTGCGGGTCGGCTTTCGCTTCGCGCAGGAAATAGTCGAGCTCGGCCGGCGTCGGCATTGCCGGTGCGCAGCCGTGTCGCGATACCACGAGCGCGCCGCTCGCGTTCGCGGCGCGCGCGCACGCTTCGAGCGGCGCGTCGCGCAGCCAGCCCGAGAGGAAGCCGGACGCGAACGCGTCGCCAGCGCCCAGCACGTTCAGCACTTCGACCTGGACGCCGCCCTGTACGGGCACGTCGTCGAGCGAAGCGGGGACCGCGCCGTCGATGATCTGGCAACCCATCGGACCGCGTTTCACGACGAGCGTCGCGGGCGTGAGCGCGCGCACGGCGGCGAGCGCCTTGACGAGATCGGTGTCGCCGCCGGCGATGCTGAACTCCTCTTCAGTGCCGATGATGAGGTCAAAGAGCGGCAGGAAGCGCTGCAGATGGGCCGTCACGCCTTCGCTGGCGATAAAGCGTGTCTCGCCATCGGCCTTGCCCGTCAAACCCCAAAGCACTGGCCGGTAGTCGATATCGAGCACCGTGCGCACCTGGTTGCGGCGCGCGTAGTCGAGCGCGCGGCGGCTCGTGCGGTTCACCTGTTCGGTCGACAGGTGCGTGCCGGTAATCAGCAGCGCTTTCGACGATGCGATAAACGCCTCGTCGAAGTCGTTCTCGTCGACGGCCATATCCGCGCAGTTCTCGCGATAGAAGACGAGCGGGAACGTGTCGCGATCCTTCAGGCCGAGCAGCACGAGGGCCGTCAGACGCTCCTGATCGATACGCACGTGGCTCACGTCGCAGCCTTCGTTCGCGAGCGTCTCGGTGAGAAAGCGCCCCATGTGATCGTTGCCGACGCGCGCGAGCATCGCCGATTCAAGGCCGAGCCGCGCGCAGCCGAACGCGATGTTCGCCGACGAGCCGCCTAGATACTTCGCGAACGTCGACACGTCTTCGAGCCGCGCGCCGACCTGCTGTGCGTACAGATCGACCGCGAGGCGACCGAGGCAGATCACGTCGCGGCTGCGGCCGGGTGCGAAGCGGCTGGTTGCAGCCGCCGCGCCTGATTTACTGGATATAGCCATGAGAATTCCTGATTGTCGAAGCACGGGATGCGCGCGGGGCCGGTCGTTCAGATCGTCGCGCCTTCGAGTTCGCCGATCATCTTCTGCATCTCGGCGCCGCCGGCCATCATGTCCAGCACTTCATCCTTGCTGATCGTTTCCTTGGTGTACGTGCCAAGCGACTTGCCGCGGTTGAGCAGCGTGAACGAGTCGCCGATCGGATAGGCGTGGTGCACGTTGTGCGTGATGAAGATCACCGAAATGCCTTTTGCGCGGGCGGTGTGAATCAGGCGCAGCACGTTGAAACTCTGCTTTACGCCGAGCGCGGCGGTCGGCTCGTCGAGAATCAGCACGCGCGCGCCGAAGTGGATCGCGCGGGCGATCGCCAGGCACTGCTTTTCGCCGCCGGACATCGTGCCGATCGGCTGATGCGGGTCGCGCACGTTGATGCCCATTTCCGCGAGCTTGCCGCGCGCAGTCGTCGCGCTCGTTTCGAGGTCCATCACGTTGAAGAGGCCGAAGAGCTTCTTCTGCGGCTCGCGTCCCATGAAGAAGTTGCGCGCCACCGAAAGTAGCGGCACGAGCGCGAGATCCTGATACACGGTGGCGATACCGAGATCGAGCGCGTCTTTCGGCGACTCGAACTGCACGGGCTTGCCATCCACCAGATACTGGCCGGAGGAGGGCGTATGCACGCCGGCGAGCGTCTTGATGAGCGTCGACTTGCCGGCGCCGTTGTCGCCGAGCAGGCAATGCACTTCGCCGCGTTTCAGCCGCAGGGTTACGCCGGAGAGCGCGATGACCTTGCCGAAGTATTTGCTGACGTTTTCGAGGGCGAGGATGATGTCGCCGTCGTTTGCCTGGGTTTGGGTGTTGGGATCGGACATGGTGTTCTCCGTTCAGCCCTGCGATACGCGGCGGCGCACGTAGTGATTAAAGAGCACGGCGATCAGCAGCATCACGCCGAGGAACACGCGGAACCAGTCGGAACTCACGTTGGTATAGGTAATGCCGATCTGCACGACGCCGAAGATCAGCGCGCCGAAGCAGGCGCCGACCACCGAGCCATAACCGCCCGTGAGCAGCGTGCCGCCGATCACCGCGGCAATGATCGCCTCGAATTCCTTTTGCAGGCCACGGTCGGCCGCGGCGGAACCGATGTCGCACACCTGCAGCACGGCGAAGAGGCACGAGCAGAACGCGGTCAGCACGAAGAGCGAGATCTTCACACGGCGCACGGGCACACCCACGTTCTTGGCTGCGTTCGCGTCGCCGCCCACGGCAAGAATCCAGTTGCCGTAGCGCGTCTTGGCGAGGACGAATGCGCCGACCGCGGCAAGCGCGAACCACCAGAGAATGACCTTCGGAATGCCGGGCACGAGCGGTTCGCCGTTATCGAGCAGCTTGCCGATGCCCATATGCGCGAGGTTCGTGAAGAAACCGTGCAGCGCCACGCCATGAAACAGCGTGTTCGCGATCCAGTCGTTCTGCGCCAGGTCGCCGACGCCGGAAATGATCGTGCGGTCCGCGACCATGATCGACAGCGCGAGCGTGAGGCCGCGCAGGATGAACAGGAACGCGAGCGTGACGATGAACGAAGGCAGCCGCGTGCGCATCACGAGATAGCCGTTCAGCGCGCCGAGCGCCATTGAGCCTGCGAACGCGAACAGGATCGAGAGCGAAAGCGGCCAGTGAAAATACACAGAGGGAATCGCGACCATCATGCCCGCGAAACCGATCATCGAGCCGATCGACAGATCGAACTCGCCGGCGATCATCAGCAGGCACGCGCCGACCGCGAGCAGCCCGAGATACGCGGACACCTGCGACCAGTTCATCACGCCATCGAGCGCGAACATGCCGGAGCCGCCCGCGGCGAACGCGAACACGGCGAAGACGAGGACCGCGCCGGAGATCGCGGCGAACTCCGGACGGTTCAGCAGATGCCCGAACCGGGACTCCTTGCGCACACGCTCATCGGACGGCGGCGAAAGCGGCGCCACAGCATCGGACTCCTCCTCGGGAGCCTTCTGCACATGCGAGGGAAAATGCTTGCCTGCTACGCCCATGATGTCTCCTTGATGCCCGGCAGCCGGGATACGCACGGGGTTGCGTATCGGGAATTGCCGGTAAAAGTTGCGGCACTTAAGGGCAAAGAACGGACGAAGCCGGTCAGCGACAGGCGGACTGGTGTCCGCCATCGCCTTCCAGGTTCGTTATCCTTGTTATGCCGCGTGTGACTGACTGGCTAACTGCAAACCACGCTCACTACGCGAAACGGAACGGCATCAGCGGTACTGACCTGCGTACTTGATGACCTTGTCGATGTTGTCCTTCGTGATGAAGCCCGGACCCGAACGGATGTTCTTCGGTCCATACGAAGGCTGCAGGCCATACGTTGCAAGACGCGCCTTGAACTTCGGATTCGCCTCGAGAATCTGGCGGATCTTTGTCGTATCGGTGGTGTGTTCCTTCTTCACGATAGCAAGCACGGCCACCGGGATATAGCCCTGCAGATACGGCTGCTGATCGATCGCGAACTGGATCGTGCCCGCCTGGATTCCCTTCGCGATGTCGTCCGAGAAGTCGAACGTGCAGAAGTAGATCTTGCCCGCGAGGCCCATCTGCGTGACCGCTTTCAGCGTGGCCGAGGCCGGTGTCGGTCCGAGCGTCAGGATTGCGTCGGTCTTCGGATGGTTGCGCAGATACGCGCTCACCTTCGACTGGATTTCCGTCGGATCCTGGCCGGAATCGATCGTCGACGTCTTGTAATCGACGCCGATTGCTTCAGCAAAGCCGCGGCAGCGGTCGAACGAAACGGTGTTCGTCGCGATGTGGTTCACGCACAGGAACGACTTCACACCCGCGGCCTTGGCCTTTTCGCCAGCGGCCTTGCCCGCGACGTATTCCGGCTGGCCGACGTGCATGATCGCGCCGAGCTGCGCGCTCTGTTCTTCAGTACCCGAGTTGATCGTGACGAGCGGAATCTTCTTCGCCGTCACCTTGTTGATGGAGCTCTTGAGCACGTCGAAGTCGGCGATGGTCACGATCACGCCGTCGTAGTTGCGCGCGGCAGCCTGTTCGACGAGGCGCGCCATGTCGGCGATGTCGCCGTTCGGCGGATTGCGGTAGTCGGTCTCGACGTTGAAGTCCTCGTCGGCCTGCTTGATCGCGTTCTTGATGGTGTTCCACCACGAGTCGGAATCCGGCGCGTGGCTGATCAGCACGAAGTGCGCGTCCGCAGCCTGCGCGGACGACGCAGCCCCGAACCCTGCGGCGAACGTGAGTGCCGCAGCCAGAATCCTGAGCGAAGCCTTGCCCTTGCAAAGTCTCATTGTCTCCACCTTTCTCGGTCTGTCGTTATTAAGGGGAGCGCCTGCTGGACCGCAATTCGCCACCGGTCACACCAGCGCTCAGGACCAAGATTAGGCCAACTTCTTTCGTCATGCAATGAAAATTTCATTGAAAACTAAATTGGAAAATGTGTTCCATTTATGACTTTGCGTGCCTATAATCCGGACCGTCAGAGCGCGTTGTTTGAGGTAGTCAAGTCATTGATGCAGCGCGGAAAATGCACCGGGGAAGGCCCATGGCGGAAGAGAGCACAGAAGAGCTGCGTAGCGTCGAGGAATTGATGCAGCGCATCGCGGAAAACTACGAATCGCTGCCGCGCCAGCTCAAGAGCGTCGCGACCTACATCGAACAGCACAAGTCGAGCGTGATGGTGGATCGCACGAGCGATATCGCGACGAGTTGCGGCGTGCACCCTTCTGCGGTGGTGCGGTTTGCACAGCGTTTTGGCTTTACCGGATTTTCCGACCTGCAGGCGGTGTTCCGCCAGGCTTACACGGGTCAGGGAACGTCCTCGCCGAGTTATCAGCAGCGCATCCGCAAGCTGATCGACGACAAGCCCGGTGCGTTGTCCGGCGGCGCGGTGGCGCGGGAGTTCGTCGCGGCGTGCCGTGGCGGGCTCGACGAACTCGAGGAGAGTCTCGACGACACGCAGTTCGAAGCCGCCGTGAAGATGCTCCAGCAGGCAGAGAACATCTACGTGATCGGCGTGCGCCGGTCGTTTCCGGTGGCGAGCTACATCGTCTACGCGTTGCAGCACACGCCGAAGCGCGTGCACCTCGTGTCCGGATTCGGCGGCATGTATCGCGAACAGATTCGCAGTGTGAAGAAGGGCGATGTGGTGATCGCGATCAGCTTCGCGCCGTACGGCAAGGAAACGCAGTACTGCCTGCGCATTGCGCACCACCACCAGGCAAAAACGCTGGTGATAACCGACAGCCAGCTTTCACCGCTCTTGCGTTATGCGAGCGCGCAACTCTATGTGAAGGAAGGGAGCGCGTTCGCGTTCCGTTCGCTCACGAGCACCATCTGTCTGTGCCAGGCGCTCTTTATCGCGCTTGCGTACCGGCTCGAACTGAACGTCGAAGAATCGAAGGATATTGGAGGCTACGATGACTGAAGCGGTAAAGACGATTGATGTGGCAGTGTTCGGCGCGGGTCGCATCGGCCGGATTCACGCGGCGAATCTGGCGCGGCAACCGGGCGTGCGGTTGAAGTACGTCGTCGATGTGAACCGCGAGGCCGCGGCGGCGCTCGCTGAACAGCACGGCGCGCAGGTCGCGGATATCGACGGCGCGATGGGCGACGCGTCGGTGGACGCAACGGTGATCTGTTCCAGCACGGATACGCATGCGGACCTCATCCTCAAGTCGGCCGCGCAGAAGAAACATGTGTTTTGCGAAAAGCCCGTCGATCTGACACTGGAGCGCGCCCGCGCGTGTGCTTCGGCCGTTGAAAAGGCTGGTGTGGTCTGCATGATCGGTTTTCAGCGCCGCTTCGATCCGACGTTTTCGGCGCTGAAGGCGCGCATCGATGCAGGCGAGATCGGCACGCCGGAAATGCTCGTCGTGACGAGCCGCGATCCGGGCGCGCCGCCCGTCGAATACATCAAGCATTCGGGCGGCATCTTCAAGGACATGCTGATTCACGACTTCGACATCTTCCGCTGGATTCTCGACGACGAAGCCGAGACGCTCCACGCGACCGGCAGCTGTCTCTCCGATCCGGCGATCGCCGAGGCGGGCGACATCGATTCGACTGCCGTCACGATCCGCACGAAGCGCGGGCGTCTGTGCCAGATCAATACCGCGCGCCGCGCCGCTTACGGTTATGACCAGCGTTTCGAAGTGCTGGGTAGCGATGGCATGTTGCAGGCGGGCAATGTACGTCCGACCGAAGTGACCGCGTATTCGAAGACAGCGGTATCGAGCGACGTGCCCGAAGCGTTTTTCCTCGAACGTTACCGAGCGGCGTATGCGCTTGAAATCGCGCATTTCTTCGATGCGGTGACGCACGGCAAGCCGGTTCGCACGACGGTCGCCGACGGCATGAAGGCGCTTGAGCTTGCCGAAGCCGCGACGCGCTCGTGGCGCGAAGGCAAGGCGGTACGGCTCGGCGAGTAGGCGTTCCGCGCGGCGAACGCGCGCAGTGCGGTATGAACCCATGTGGGAGACAGTTCGATGAGCTCAGCAGTATCGGGTGTGCGGGTCGGCGTAGTGGGGCTGGGGCGTCTCGGCAGACGGCATGCGCAGAATCTGGCGTTTCGCGTGCCGGGCGCTTCGCTTGGCGCGGCGTGCAGCCCCGTGGAAGAAGAGCTTGAATGGGCGCGCGATTCGCTCCCGGCGACGCGTCTCTACCGCGATTACGCGTCGCTGCTCGCCGATCGCGACGTCGATGCGGTGTGGCTCGTCACGCCTTCGTCGCTGCACGCGCAGCAGATTCTCGATGCGTTGCGCGCGGGCAAGCATGTGTTCTGCGAAAAGCCGCTCTCGCTCGACGTCGCCGAGTGCGAGCGCGTGATTGCGGAAGCGGCGCAGTATCCGCACCTTCGCGTGACAATTGGTTTCATGCGGCGTTTCGATCCGAGCTATCGCAATGCGTTCGACCGTATCGAGGCGGGTTCGATTGGCCGTCCGTTCATGGTGCGCTCGCAGACGTGCGACCAGAACGATCCCGACGGCTTTTTCGTGCGGTTTGCGCCGACCTCGGGCGGTATTTTTCTCGACTGCAGCGTGCATGACATCGACGTCGCACGCTGGCTGCTGGGCAATCCGCGTGCGACGCGCGTATTCGCGAGCGGCACGATCGCGCTGCACGAAGGGCTGCGCGAATTCGGCGATGTCGACAATGGCGTGGCAATCTGCGAATTCGAAGGTGGCCGCCTCGCGATGTTCTACGCTTCGCGCACGATGGCGCACGGCAACGATACCGGCAGCGAAATAATCGGCACGGCGGGTTCGATGACGATTGGACGCGTTCCGCGCGCGAATCGCGTCGAGATTGCCGATGCATACGGCGTGCGCAGCGAATGCACGCCGACGTTCTTCGAGCGCTTCGAGGACGCTTTCCTGTGCGAGGCGCAGGCGTTCGTGTCGGCGGTGAAGGGTGGTGCGCAGGCCGGCGCGAGTCTCGCGGATGCGCTGGAGGCGACACGCATCGGCTGTGCGATGCGCGAGTCGCTCACGAGTGGGCAGCCGGTTGTACTGTGATTCCTGGGGCGGTGTTTCGTTGACGCTCGTCGTGGTGGCGTTGACGTGGAGCGCAGGTCCGGAGGGTGCGGTAGAATTTGACGCTCTGATGGCGTCCTTCTGGCGCCTCCTCCCGAAGGTCGATCCCCGATGCAGATCCAGATTCACAAGGAAGTCGATGCGCGCGGGCTGAACTGCCCGCTGCCCATCCTGCGCGCCAAAAAGGCGCTTGCCGACATGGAAAGCGGCCAGATTCTCAAGGTGCTCGCCACCGATCCCGGCTCCCAACGCGATTTCGCCGCGTTCGCCAGACAGACCGGCAATGAACTCGTCGAAGTTTCATCGCAGGACAAGGTTTTCACGTTTCTGATGCGGCGGCGGTAAACCACGCCGGGTGTCGTGTTTCGTCTGTCGTGTCGGTGCCCATTCGCCACCGTCGCCCATGAAAAAAGCGCTGTGCCCCCGATAAACGGAAGCACAGCGCCTTTTTGAACCCATCACTGCCGCGAAGCGGCTGTGTGATCCAGACAGCTTATCCTTCGAGCACCGGCGAACGCGTGCGCAGATATTCCTCGAAATCCGCGGCCACTTCCGGGTGACGCAGCGCGAATTCCACCGTCGCCTTCAGATATCCGAGCTTGCTGCCGCAGTCGAAACGCGTGCCGTGATACTTGTACGCTAGCACCTGTTCATCGGCGAGCAGCGATTGAATCGCGTCCGTCAGCTGTATTTCGCCGCCAGCGCCTGCCTTGATCGAACGGATGTGATGGAAGATGCGCGGCTTCAGCACATAGCGGCCGACGACGCCGAGGTTCGACGGCGCAACTTCCGGCGCCGGTTTTTCGATGATCCCCGACAGCTTGATGATCGAATCTTCCCATTCCTTGCCGTCGACGATACCGTAGGACTTCGTCTCTTCATGCGGGATTTCTTCGACGCCAAGCACCGAGCTGTGGTAATGATCGAAGACCTCGATCATCTGCTGCATGACGGGCGGCTTGCCGTACAGCAAGTCGTCCGCGAGGATGACGGCGAACGGATTGTCACCCACCAGCTTTTCGGCGCACAGCACGGCGTGGCCAAGACCCAGCGCTTCCGGCTGACGCACGTAGAAGCAGTCGACGTGACTCGGCTTGATGCTGCGCACGAGTTCGAGCAGCTTCTGCTTGCCGCGTGCTTCGAGTTCGGCTTCGATCTCATACGACTTGTCGAAGTGATCTTCGATCGCGCGTTTGCTGCGACCGGTGACGAAGATCATTTCCGTAATGCCCGCCGCCATCGCTTCTTCAACCGCATACTGAATCAGCGGCTTGTCGACGATAGGCAGCATTTCCTTGGGGCTCGCCTTGGTGGCAGGGAGGAACCGGGTGCCAAGACCAGCTACCGGAAAGACTGCTTTTGTAACTTTTAGCATGTGATTACCCTGGATCCTCTGGTTACAGTGCGTGCGAGATATCGGCTGTTAAAAACGCGCGTTCTGGTTCGATAATGGCGCCGTTACGGCTCCGCTAAAGTCCCGTTACGGTCCATACCGCGCAACAGGTTCGACCTTCAGGCCGGCAGACGTGCGAGTTGCGCGGTCAGCTTGCCAATGGTGGTCTGATATTCTGCCAGCCTTTTCTGCTCCTGCTCAACGACTACAGGCGGCGCCTTTGCAACAAAGCTCTCATTCTGAAGCTTGGCGTTACATTTCGAAACCTCTGCAGTCAGCCTTGCAATTTCCTTCGACAGGCGCTCGCGTTCCGCCCCGACATCGATCTCGACTTTCAGCACGAGCTTGTCATTGCCTACGATAGCAATCGGCGCGCCAGCGGCCTGCGCGTCGAGCGTTGCCTCATCGGCGATAATCTGCACCTCCGACAGACGGGCCAGCGCCTGTGCATACGGCGCGAACGTCTTCAGGCGCTCCGCATTGCCGGTAGCCAGAAGCGGTACCTTCACGGCGGGCGAAAGGCTCATCTCGCCGCGCAGGTTACGCGCCGCGTCGATGACCGCCTTCAGGTCAGAGACCCACTGCTCGGCCGCTTCGTCGATCTTCTTCGGCTCGGCTACCGGATAACGCTGCACCATGATCGATGCTTCACCTTCCGCCATGCCTTCCGGGTAGCTGGCCGCGAGCGGGGCTACCTTTTGCCAGAGCGCTTCGGTGATGAACGGGATCACCGGATGCGCGAGACGCAGCACGGTTTCGAGCACGCGAAGCAGTGTGCGGCGCGTTGCGCGCTGCTGCTCAGGCGTGCCGGTCTGGATCTGCACCTTTGCCAGTTCGAGATACCAGTCACAGTATTCGTCCCACACGAACTTGTATATGGCGTTTGCCACATTATCAAAACGATAGTCGGCGAAACCCTTCGCGACTTCCGCTTCGACGCGTTGAAGCAGCGACACGATCCAGCGGTCCGCCTGCGAAAAATCGGTGTAGCCGCCCGGGCCGCAATCGCCCGGCTGGCAGTCGCCCGGCTTGCTGAAACCGCAGTCGTGACCTTCGCAGTTCATCAACACGAAGCGTGTGGCGTTCCACAGCTTGTTGCAGAAGTTGCGATAACCCTCGGCGCGCGCGAGATCGAAATTGACGTTGCGGCCGAGCGTTGCCATCGACGCCATCGTGAAGCGCAACGCATCGGTGCCGAACGCCGGAATACCGTCCGGGAATTCCTTGCGCGTCTTCTTTTCGATTGACGCGGCCTGCTTCGGATTCATGAGGCCGGTGGTGCGCTTCGCGACGAGCGCATCGAGTTCGATGCCATCGACGATATCGATCGGGTCGAGCGTGTTGCCCTTGCTCTTCGACATCTTCTGGCCTTCGGCGTCGCGCACGAGACCATGCACATAGACGGTATCGAACGGCACGTTGCCGGTGAAGTGCGTGGTCATCATGACCATGCGCGCAACCCAGAAGAAAATGATGTCGAAGCCCGTGACGAGCACCGACGAAGGCAGGAAGTGCTTCAGTTCCTGCGTCTCGTTTGGCCAGCCAAGCGACGAGAAGGGCACGAGCGCCGACGAGAACCACGTGTCGAGCACGTCTTCGTCACGGCGCAACGCACCGGTGTAGCCTTTGGCGAGCGCCTGTGCCTTTGCTTCTTCTTCAGTCTTCGCGACAAAAATTTCGCCGTTTTCGCCGTACCACGCCGGAATCTGGTGGCCCCACCAGAGCTGGCGCGAAATACACCAGTCCTGGATGTTTTCGAGCCACTGGTAGTACGTGGTGGTCCAGTTCTCCGGCACGAATTTGATCTCCCCGTTGCGCACGACGTCGAGCGCCGTTTCCGCGATCGACTTGCCCGGATTGAACGTGCCTTCCGGCGCCGGCTTGCTCATGGCGACGAACCACTGGTCCGTCAGCATCGGCTCGATTGCGACGCCCGTGCGGTCGCCGCGCGGCACCATCAGCTTGTGCGGCTTGACCGATTCGAGAAGGCCGATGGCTTCCAGATCGGCCACAACCAGCTTGCGCGCGTCGAGACGATCGAGGCCGCGATATTTTTCCGGCGCGTTGTCATTGATCTTCGCGTCGAGCGTGAAGATCTCGATCTGCGGCAGCTTGTGGCGCAGGCCCACCTGGTAGTCGTTGAAATCGTGCGCGGGCGTAACCTTCACGACGCCCGTGCCGAATTCGCGATCGACGTAGTCGTCGGCGATGATCGGGATTTCGCGGCCGGTCAGCGGCAGTTTGACCATCTTGCCGATCAGATGCGCATAGCGCTCGTCTTCCGGATGCACCATGGCGGCGACGTCGCCGAGCATCGTTTCCGGGCGCGTGGTGGCGACCGTCAGATGACCGGAGCCGTCCGAAAGCGGATACTGGATGTGCCAGAGGTGGCCGTTTTCTTCCTCGCTCACCACTTCGAGATCGGAGACTGCCGTAAGCAGCACCGGGTCCCAGTTGACGAGGCGCTTGCCGCGGTAGATCAGGCCCTGTTCGTACAGACGGACGAACACGTCGCGCACGGCGGCGGACATCCTGTCGTCCATCGTGAAGTATTCGCGCGACCAGTCGATCGACGCGCCGAGGCGCCGCACCTGGTTTGTGATGGTCGAGCCGGATTCCTGCTTCCACGCCCACACCCGCTCGACGAATTTCTCGCGGCCCAGATCGTGACGCGACACCTTTTGGGCGTCGAGCTGACGTTCGACGACGATCTGCGTGGCGATACCGGCGTGGTCGGTGCCGGGGACCCACAGCGTATTCTCGCCAAGCATGCGGTGATAACGCGCGAGGCCATCCATGATGGTCTGGTTGAACGCGTGACCCATGTGCAGCGTGCCCGTGACGTTCGGCGGCGGCAGTTGAATCGAGAAATCCTTGCGGTCCGCATCCATCGTTGCGGCGCTGTAACCGCGTTTTTCCCATTCGGGACCCCATTGGGCCTCGATTGTCTGGGGTTCGAAACTCTTGGCAAGCGTGCTGTCGCTCATTATTGGAAGTCTGCCGAAAAATGCGTGAAAAGAAGCGGGGAATGCCCAATTATAAAGGCTCGCGCGGCCGGGAACGCGCGGGCACGCCTGAACTGGCCATCCGGACAGGGCAAGAGCCCGAAACAACGTACTGAAGTCCTGGCCGCCTGGCCAGTCCGGAAGGCTCGCCAGGGCATGAAGGGCGCCGGGACTTATAATGTCCGACGACCTGCCCCAATGTTGCTTCACCCCGCCGTCTACCCATCTCACATGCCCGATCTGCTAGCGAATCTGAACCCCGAACAACACGCCGCCGTCACGTTGCCGAACGAACCGGCACTCATTCTGGCTGGCGCCGGCAGCGGCAAGACGCGCGTGCTGATCACGCGGATCGCGTGGCTGATCCAGAACGGCTTTGCTTCGCCCGCCACGGTGCTCGCCGTCACGTTCACGAACAAGGCTGCCCGCGAAATGATGTCGCGTCTGCAGGCGCTCCTGCCGATCGACACACGCGGCATGTGGATCGGCACCTTCCACGGCCTGTGCAACCGCATGCTGCGCGCGCATCATCGCGACGCGGCGCTGCCGGCCACGTTCCAGATTCTCGATACGGCGGATCAGCTTTCCGCCATCAAGCGTCTGATGAAGGGTCTTAACATCGACGACGAGAAATATCCGGCGAAGAACCTGCAGTACTTCATCAACAACGCGAAAGAGCAGGGCCTGCGCCCGAAAGACGTCGACGCAACGGACAATTTCAACCGCAAGTTCGTCGAACTTTACGAAGCGTACGACCAGCAGTGCCAGCGCGAAGGCGTGGTCGATTTTCCGGAATTGCTGCTGCGCTGTTTCGAGCTGCTCGCGCACAATCCGCCGCTGCGCGCGCACTATCAGGCGCGTTTCCGGCACATTCTCGTCGACGAGTTTCAGGACACGAACAAGCTTCAGTACGCGTGGCTCAAGCTGCTCGCGGGCCAGACGAATTCAATTTTCGCGGTTGGCGACGACGACCAGTCGATCTATGCATTTCGCGGCGCGAATGTCGGCAACATGCGCGATTTCGAGCAGGAATTCAACGTACGGCATCTGATCAAGCTGGAGCAGAACTACCGTTCGCACGGTCACATTCTCGATGCCGCGAACCAGTTGATCGCGAACAATTCACGCCGTCTCGGCAAGAATCTGCGCACGGACGCGGGTCACGGCGAACCGGTGCGCGTGTACGAAGCCGCAACCGACACGCAGGAGGCCGGCTGGATCGTCGAGGAAATCAGGGCGCTCATCAATACCGGCACGTCCCGCAGTGAAATCGCGGTGCTGTATCGCAGTAACGCGCAGTCGCGCACGATCGAACATACGCTCGTGAATGTCGGCATTCCGTATCGCGTGTATGGTGGCTTGCGCTTTTTCGAGCGTCAGGAAGTGAAGCACGCGCTCGCGTATCTGCGCCTGATCGACAATCCGAACGACGACACCGCGTTCGCGCGCGTCGTCAATTTCCCGACGCGTGGCATTGGCGCGCGTTCGATCGAACAGCTGGCCGATGCCGCGCGTCTCTATAACGTTTCGATGGCAGCGGCGATTCCATATGTGACCGGCAAGGCGGGGTCGAGCCTCGGCACGTTTGCAACGCTGATCGCGAGGATGCGCGCGGAAACTCAGCAGATGAGTCTGCCAGAAACGGTTGAATACGTCGTGCGCACGAGTGGCCTTTCCGACTTCTACCAGAACGAGCGGGAAGGCCAGGACCGGCTGGAGAACCTGCAGGAACTGGTCAACGCGGCGGCCGCCTTTGTCAGCGAAGAGGGCTACGGCCTCGACACCCCGGCCCGCTCGATTCCGCTGCGCCCGGGTGCAACGACCGCGCCCGAACTCGTTACCGCGACTGACGACCCCAACACGGTCGTGCTCGACGCCGCCGCGCCGACCGACCCGGCGCAAAACCCCGACACGATGACGCCGCTCGCCGGCTTCCTGTCGCACGCGTCGCTCGAAGCGGGCGACAACCAGGCGCAAGCCGGCCAGGAAGCCGTGCAGCTGATGACCGTGCACGCGGCGAAGGGCCTCGAATTCACGGCGGTGTTCATCACCGGTCTCGAAGAAGGCCTGTTCCCGCACGAAAACAGCGCGATGGAATCGGACGGTCTCGAGGAAGAACGCCGTCTCGCGTATGTCGCGATCACGCGTGCGAAGGAACGGCTGTATCTGTCGTTCGCGCAAAGCCGGATGCTGCACGGCCAGACGCGTTACAACATCCGCTCGCGTTTCTTCGACGAATTGCCGCAGGAAACGCTGAAATGGCTCACCCCGAAAGTCGAAGCGGGCGCGCGCTGGGGTGGCCGCTCGGACAACGCCGGTTATGGACGCGACTGGTTTGCGCGTCCAGACCGCCAGCAGGGTTATACGGGTCCTGCGTCGTCGACTTCGGCGCCGCTGCCGGCGTTTGCCAACGAGCAGCGGGCTGCGGAAACGGGCTTTCGCGTCGGTCAGCAGGTGTTCCATACGAAGTTCGGCGAAGGCACGATCACGGCGCTCGAAGGCGGCGGCGCGGATGCGAAGGCGCAGGTCAAGTTCAAGCGGCACGGTGAGAAGTGGCTCGCGCTTGCCGTCGCCAAACTGCAGGCGGTGGAATGAGCACGACGTCGGCGCCCGATCGGGAAGCCGCGCGCCGTCCGCTCGGGGTGCTGGCGGCGCTGCCGCAGGAACTCGGCGATCTGCTGGGTGCGATGCGTGCTGAATCCGGCGTGCGTACCGTCACGCACGGCCAGCGCGACTATTACGTCGGAACGGTGCAGGGCACGCCCTGCGTTGTGACGCTGGCGCGGGTCGGCAAGGTGGCGGCTGCAGCCACGGTCAGCGCGCTGATTCACGTATTCGACGTCGAAGCAGTCGTGTTTGCGGGTGTCGCGGGCGGTGTTGGGAAAGACGTGCGGATTGGCGACATCGTGATCGCCGATACGCTGATGCAGCACGATCTCGACGCGTCGCCGCTTTTTCCGCGCTTCGAAGTGCCGTTGCTGGGCATTTCACGCTTTACCGCGGACAGCACGCTGTCGGCGCAACTCAACGCGGCCTGCGAGCGGTTCGTCGCGGAAGAGGGCAGCGCGCTGGCAACGCGCTTCGCTACGCTCGGGCCGCGCGTTCATCGCGGGCTGATTGTCAGTGGCGACCAGTTTGTCGCGAGCGCTGCGGCGGTTCAGGCGCTACGTGACGCATTGCCGGACGCGCTCGCCGTCGAGATGGAAGGCGCGGCGATCGCGCAGGTGTGCTTCGAGTACGGTGTGCCGTGCGCGATCGTGCGCACCATCTCGGATACGGCTGATGCGCACGCGCCGGCTTCGTTTGCCACGTTCCTCGTGGAGATTGCCGGCGCGTATTCAACCGGCATTCTCACGCGCTTCTTTCACGCGCGGGCGTGAGCGGCGGCGTCGGCCTTTACCGCCGCTTCGAGCCGCAGCGTCAGCCCACCACCCCATCCAGCGCTGCGCGAATCTGCGCGAGCGCGGCCGGATCTTCGATCGTCGGGAGGTCGCCCGGATCGCGGCCTTCGGCCAGCGCGGCAATCGCGCGGCGCAGCAGCTTGCCGGAGCGCGTCTTCGGCAGCATCGTCACCACATGGACGCGCGCCGGCCGCGCGATTGCGCCGAGATGCCGGTCGACGGTGAGCGCCAGACCGGTTTCCAGCGCAGTGCGGGACGCGGGGTCCGCGTAACGGTCCGGCTCGCGCAGCACGACGAACGCCAGCGCCACCTGTCCCTTCAGCTTGTCCGCGACGCCGACGACCGCCACCTCCGCGACCGCCGCGTGACCCGCCAACGCTTCCTCGATTTCGCGCGTGCCCAGCCGATGTCCGGCAACGTTGATCACGTCGTCCGTGCGGCCGAGGATCGTCACGTAACCGTCGTCGTCCTGGACGCCCCAGTCGAACGTCGAATAGAGCTGCTGGCCCGGCACACTCGACCAGTAGGTGTCCACGAAGCGTTGGTCGTCGCCCCAGACGGTCGTCATGCAGCCTGGCGGCAGCGGATAGCCGAGCGTGATCACGCCCTTTTCGCCGGGCGTGCACGGCTCGCCCGTGAATTCGTTGCGCACCGACAGGTTGTAGCCATATGCCGGCACGCCCGGTGATCCGAGCTTCGGCGGCAACGCTTCGACACCGCGCTGGATCGCGAGAATCGGCCAGCCGGTTTCGGTCTGCCAGTAGTTGTCGACGACGGGTTTGCCGAGCGCGTCGGTGATCCATGAAGCGGTCGGCTCATCGAGCGGCTCGCCAGCGAGAAACAGCGTGCGCAGGCTCGACAGGTCAGCGCGCTTCATGAACTTCGGATCCTGCTTCTTCAGCACGCGCAGCGCGGTCGGCGCGGTGAACATCAGGTTGATCCGGTACTGCTCGACGAGGCGCCACCAGATGCCTCCGTCAGGGCGGATCGGCGTGCCTTCGTACATGACCGTCGTGAGTCCCGCGATCAGCGGTGCATAGATGATGTAGCTGTGTCCGACCACCCAGCCGATGTCCGACGCAGTGAACATCGTGTCGCCCGCGCGGCCTTCGAAGATGTATTCCATCGACGCCGCGAGCGCCACCGCATAGCCGCCGACGTCGCGCTGCACGCCTTTCGGCCGGCCGGTCGTGCCCGATGTGTAGAGCACGTAGGAGGGCTCGCTCGATTCGAGCCATTCGCACGGCACATGCGCGTCGAAAAACTGCTCGCGCAGCGGTTCGTAGGCGACGAGGTAGCTCGCGTTGAGGCGTTCCGGCGCGAGTTGCCGGTCGATCAGCAGTACGTGCGGCGGCTTGTGCTGCGCCCGCGCCAGCGCCTCGTCGACGAGCGGCGTGTAATCGATCACCTTGCCGCCACGCGCGCCGGCATCGGCGGTGACGATCAGGGCGGGTTTGGCGTCGTCGATGCGGGCCGCGAGGTTGGGCGCCGCGAAGCCGCCGAACACCACCGAGTGAATCGCACCGAGCCGCGCGCACGCGAGCATCGCGAACACGGCTTCCGGAATCATTGGGAGATAGAGCAGTACGCGGTCGCCGCGTTTCACACCGAGTGAGCGCATGACGGCCGCCATGCGATTGATTTCGGCGTGCAGTTCGGCATACGTATAGCGGCGTTCGATGCCGGTTTCGGTCGAAACGTAGACGAGCGCGTTCTGCTGCGCGCGCGCGACGAGATGCCGGTCCACCGCGTTATGGCACAGGTTCGTGCGGCCGCCGGTGAACCACCGCGCGAACGGCGGATTCGAGCGGTCCAGCACGCTGTCGAACGGCGTCTCCCAGTGAATGCGTTGCGCTTCGGTGCCCCAGAACGTTTCCGGGTCATCGATCGAGCGGCGGTGGAAATCGCGATAACGGCTCATCTGCGGCGATCCTTCTGTGAATCGTTGAGCGGGACAGCGACCGGCCTGCACGTGCCCGCGCGTTCCGGCCACGCGGGTGGCTCGCGGGCAGTGCGTGCGCACAGCATAGAGCAGCGTAGCACCGTCGAACAACGCGGGTTCACCATGACTTGCCTGCATCTTGTGCCGCGACTGCGGGTGCGACCGGCGGTCCGCAAAAGAAAAGGGCGCCGCAGATGCGGCGCCCCGGAAGACAGCAGGCGAATCGGGCGCAATGCGCTCAGGCCTTGACCTTCCTGCGTTCAAGGTCGGGCAGGAACACCGTCAGCACGCCGATGAGCGGCAGGAACGAGCAGACCTTGTAGACGTACGCGATGCTCGTCGCGTCGGCCAGTTGGCCGAGCACGGCCGCGCCGACGCCACCGAGGCCGAACGCGAGACCGAAGAAGAGCCCCGCGACCATGCCGACCTTGCCTGGAATCAGTTCCTGCGCATACACGAGGATCGCCGAGAACGCCGACGCAAGCACCACACCGATCACGACGGTCAGCACGCCGGTCCAGAAGAGGTTTGCGTACGGCAGCAGCAGCGTGAACGGCGTCACGCCGAGAATCGACACCCAGATCACGTACTTGCGTCCGATGCGATCGCCGATCGGGCCGCCAATCATCGTGCCGGCAGCGACAGCCGCGAGGAACACGAACAGGTGGATCTGCGCGGCCTGGATGGGCAGATGGAAGCGATCGATCAGGTAGAACGTGAAATAGCTGTTGATACTCGCGAGATAGAAGTACTTCGAGAACACGAGCAGCACGAGTACGCCCATTGCGACGAGCACCTTGCTGCGCGAGAGCGTCGGATGGCCAACCTGCGCGCCGCGCGCCTTCTTCGTGGCCGGATGGTGTTTGTACCAGCGGCCGATCTGCGTCAGCACGACGATCGCGACGAGCGCGGCCACCGAGAACCACGCGATGCTGCGCTGTCCGTGCGGAATCACGATGAGCGCGGCGAGCAGCGGCCCGAGCGACGAACCGGCATTTCCGCCGACCTGAAACAGCGACTGCGCCATGCCATGTTTGCCGCCAGAAGCCATGCGCGCAACCCGCGACGACTCCGGGTGAAACACCGACGACCCGCAGCCGACCAGCGCCGCCGCCACCAGCAGTACGCCGAAGTTCGGCGCGACCGACATCAGGAGCAGGCCCGACAGCGTGAAGCCCATGCCGACCGGCAGCGAGTACGGCTTCGGATGCTTGTCCGTATAGCTGCCGACAAGCGGCTGCAGCAGCGAAGCGGTGATCTGGTAGACGAGCGTGATAAGCCCGATCTGCCCGAACGACAGCGAGAAGTTGTCCTTCAGCATCGGGTAGATGGCGAGGATCAACGACTGGATCATGTCGTTGAGCATGTGCGTGAAGCTGATTGCGCCGAGCACGGAGTAAACCGTGCGCTGCGGGCTGGCGGCAGCGGGCGGCGCGGCGCCCAGGGTGCGTTTGTCGAGGCTCGTTTCCATAAATATCGAAAAGGGGCTGAAAAAAATTGTCGTGCGGCCGGCGATGCATTGCGCCGCGACATCAGGACGCAGCCATCAGCATTTATTTGCCGGTTTTTATCTGTTAGTCCGCACAGTGTAGTTTGGCTTGTAAGAATTGTCCGGCCAACTTTTGTCGCGAATCGGACAGTGGTGAAGCGAAAAATCGCTCCAAAGCGGTGCAAAAGTGTCCCGGATAGTGGGCTTTTCCCTCGGTAAATGCTTCCGGCGGACTTATTGGCCGTGTATAAACCTGTGCAGACGCGCGGCTCAAAAGGCGGCGCGGCGAGGGGCGGCGCGCCGCGAGCGACGTTAAAGATCGCAGCGGATGTTGCCGTAGACCCGGATAGATAAGCAGGAATGCCGGAACTGACCTTTTCAGCAGCCAGGATTCGGAAGCGGGGGAAAGAAAGAATGAAAGCAATTTCGCTGGGCAAGCAACCGGGCGTGCAGGGAGATCCGAAGTCGGGCGCAGGTTTCAAGGCGAACAGCGGCCGGCGCGCGGGCCGTCTCTCCGGGCTTTCGGTGAAAGCCACGCTTCGGCTGGCGTTTGCGCTGTTGCTGGTTGGCACGATGGCGATCGGCGTGTTTTCGCTGGCGCAGATCAGCCGTCTGAATGGCTCGACGCGTTCGATCTACGATCAGGGCCACGTCGCGAGCCGGGCCGCCGAGGAAGCGCGCGGTTACGTGCTGCGTGCAAGCCGCGCGCAAAAAATGTTGCTGACCGCGACTACCGGCAAGGAGCGCGACGAACTCGGCAACGACATCGAGACGGGTCTTGCGTCGCTCACCACCGAACTGAATACGCTGCAGCAGTACGTCGATCCGTCTGACAGCGCGGCGGTTGAGCAGCAGAAGCAGTTTGCCGCTGCCGTGACAACCTGGAGCGGCAACCTGCGTGCGTTCGTGACGCTCGTGAAGGCGCAGCCGCTCGATCTTTCGCAGATGAACTGGCAGGTGGGCACGCAGGACGTGTCGCTACTGGTCGAGACCGGCAAGCTCGAAAAGCGCGTCGACGAACTCGTGGCCCAGCGCGGCACCGCGGCGAAGGCGACCATCGACGCATCTGCATTCATTTACCGCTCGTCGTTCGTGATGATGGCCGTGATGACGATTGCGCTGATGGTGCTCGCTTTCTTCGTGAGCGAATGGGTGGTGCGGCGGCTTGCGCGCCAGCTCGGGGGCGAGCCGGTTTATGCCAAGGAAATCGCGAGCCGCATTGCGGCGGGCGATCTGTCGAACCATATCGAGCTGGGTCGCAAGGACACATCGAGCATGCTGTCCGCGCTGCGCGACATGCAGACCGGGTTGTCGGCGACGGTGGCCGACATTGCGGCGAGCGCTGAGGCGATCGCATCGGCGTCGGGTGAGATTTCGATGGGCAATCTCGACCTGTCGCGTCGCACCGAGCAGCAGGCTGTGGCGCTGGAGCGCACGGCGAGCAGCATGGAGCAGTTGACGTCGACGGTTCGTCAGAACGCGGACAACGCGAAGCAGGCGAGTGCGCTCGCGAACAACGCGTCGGAAATTGCGGAGAAGGGTGGCGAGGTGGTGGGGCGCGTCGTTGCGACGATGAATGCGATCAACGACAGCGCGCGCAGCATTGCCGACATCATTGGCGTGATCGAGGGCATTGCGTTCCAGACGAACATTCTGGCGCTGAACGCCGCGGTCGAGGCGGCGCGGGCGGGTGAGGACGGGCGTGGGTTTTCGGTTGTTGCGGGCGAGGTGCGGAATCTGGCGGGGCGTTCCGCTGCGGCTGCGAAGGAGATCAAGACGCTGATCAATGCTTCGGTCGAGCGCGTCGGGAACGGGTCGACGCTTGCGCAGGATGCAGGCCAGACGATGGACGAAGTGGTGAAGGCCGTGAAGCGCGTGACGGACATCATGGGGGAGATTTCGGCTGCGTCGGCTGAACAGAGTTCTGGCATTGAAGAGATCAATGATGCTGTGACGCAGATGGATTCGGGGACCCAGCAGAATGCTGCTCTGGTCGAGCAGGCTACTGCTGCTGCCAGGTCGCTTGATGATCAGGCCAGGGCGCTGAAAGGTATGGTTGGGAAGTTCCGGCTGGCGGTCTGAATTTCTTTTGTTGGGGTTTGCTTTGGTCTTTCCTTGAATTCGCATCGGTCTATTGGTGTTGCCCCTTTTGCGGGGCGGCATTTGCTTTCTTCGTGCCGATAGGGGCTCTTGCTTTGGCCTTTCCTTGAATTCGTATTGGTCTATTGGGGTCGCCCCTGTGCGGGGCGGCACTTACTTTTCTTTGTCTTCCAAAGAAAAGTAAGCAAAAGAAAGGCGCTTCGAAAACTCATCTTTTCCTGGTGTGTCACTCGCGGTGAATGGCAACCCATGAAGTGTCGCCCCCACACTTCAGACCGTATCGGTCCCCGCGCGATCCCAGCCCGCGCGCATTCCACCCCCGTGACAAGGCCGTCATCCACCCGACTCCGCGCTACGCGCGTCGCCGACCGGCATAATCCCGCCGCCAGCTCTCGCTCACCCACAACGCACTTGCTTTGCACCCGGACCCGTCGCTGCGATCGCAATGATCCGCGGCCCTGCGCATGCTGCTCCGAGCGGCCGCGCCGCGACGCACGAAGTGCGAAGCGGGATGAATGAGCCCTGTGTCACGGGCGATGCTGTGTGGGGGATCAGATCGTGCGCGGACCCGCGCGGGGTGACGCGCGAGGGCGGCACCTCACGGATTGCCATTCCCCGAAAATGACACACCTCGAAGAAGTGAGTTTTCGAAGCGCCTTTCTTTTGCCTACTTTTCTTTGGAAGACAAAGAAAAGTAGGTGCCGCCCCGCACAGGGGCAACGCTAATAGACCGACGTGACTTCAAGGAAAGGCCAAAGCAAAGGCCAAAGCAAAGAACCACCTTCGGCACGAAGAACCCAACCCCTTAACCAGGCGTAACAACAACAGTACAAGTAATCCCGGCAGAAAGCACAACCCCCTCCGGCACCTGATCAATCCGGATCCTCACAGGCACGCGCTGTGCCAGCCGCACCCAGTTGAAAGTCGGATTCACATCGGCAAGCAACTCCCGGCTCTGCGGATTGTCACGATCATAAATCCCGCGGGAAATGCTTTCGACGTGCCCCTGCAACACTCCACCACTCATCAAACGAATTTCAGCCTTGTCGCCGATCCGAACCCTCGGCAGCTTCGTCTCTTCGAAATACCCATACACCCAGAACGAATGACTATCGACAATCGCAAGCTTCGCCACGCCCGCCGTCGCGTAGTCACCGCGATACACCGACAGGTTCGTCACATACCCATCCACCGGCGCCACAACCCGCGTGCGCGCCAGGTTCAACTTCGCCGCATCCAGCGCGGCAATCGCCTGCTGATACTGCGCCTCGGCAGCCTGCGCGGAATGTGACGCGTTTTCGCGGCTCTCCTTCGATACCACGAGACTGTCTATGTCCGCCCGCCGCTGCGCGTCGTCGCGGCGTGCCTGCAATTCCGCCTTGCGCGCGGCCACCGCTGCCTGCGCCTGCTCGACCGCGATCTGGTAATGCGACGGATCGATCTGCATCAGCAGGTCGCCCTTTTTCACGAGCTCGTTGTCGTGCACAGGCAGTTCCACCACCGCGCCCGATACGTCCGGCGCGATGTTGATCACTTCGGCGCGCACGCGGCCGTCGCGGGTCCATGGTTCGTCCATGTAGTGAACCCACAGCGCGCGGCCAATAAAGATCGCGATTGCAAAGATCGCAAGCGTCGCGATAAAGCCAATGATTTTCCGGATGGTCATGTTTCGACTCTGATCAACGATAAACGGCGAGGCCAAGCACCCCGCACACACAGACGAGCAGGCTCGCCCTGAATAAGGACGGATGCCAGACGATCCTGTACAAGCCCGTCCAGGCAATCACGCGATCCAGCACCCACGTGAGCGCAGCACCGGCAATGAACAGCAGCACGATGGCCGGCATGTAGGCGTCAAGGACGGCAATCTCACGTGGCATGGCGTTCTCCCTCAAGCTCCTCGCCGCGGCCGCCGACCAGTGCCTCAAGCGGCGATTGCGGATCGAGCAGCGCGGTACGGATGAAATGCAGGTGGCTCAGAATCCGCTGCAACTGGTGGCGCTCTTCGCGGGGCGGCGTAAATGTCGCGAGTACCTGTTGCGTCGCTGCGATGGCATCGGCGGTGGCGAGGAGCGCCTCGTCCATCCGGCCGGCGCGTGGCCTGTCGAAAAGCGCCGCGAGCGTTTCGCGCATCGTGCGGATTGCGACGCGCCATGGTGTCGATCCGGCGTAACGCGGATCGGCGGGCAGCGTCGCGAGTTCGTTGCGTACGTCGATGACCGCGTTGCCCACTTCCAGCACCGCGAAGAGCCAGCGCAACGTATTCAGCTTCAGTTCCGGCTCGCCTTCGGCCAGCGCGTTGATCTGGAACATCAGGTCCCGCGCGCCGCTTTCGAAGCGCGAGCGCAGCCGCGCGAGCCGTCCGTGACAGCTCAGCACGACCTGGCGGCGCAGGTCGTGAAAAAGCCGGTTGCGCAGCCACGGCGTCGAAGGCGGGAGCAGCACCGCGAACGCAATCGCCGACACCAGCATCGACATTACGAGCGCAAGCGCATCGTTCATGAAGCTCGTCGGGTCGTAGTGGACGAGGTTGTCCGGCCCCGCCAGAAAACAGAAGAAGATGCAGTAGCCGATGCCATACCCGGCCAGTTTCGGCCGCGTCGTCATGAACACGCCCAGTAGCAGGAACGGCGTGAGCGCGAGCGCGAGGAGGGGAAATCCGTCGATGTGCGGATAGATGCCGAACGTCACGATCATGCCCATCAGCGACGAGAGCACGGTGCCCCCCGCCATCTGGAACGCGGTACGCGTCGGATACGGCGACGACGAAGCGAGCGCACAGATCGCCGCTGCGTTCAGCACGAGCGTCGTGCCGCTCGGCCACGCGGTTGCGATCCAGAACGCGCCCAGCACCAGCATGACGACGACGGCGCGCAGGCCGGCCACACCCGCCGCGATCGGGTTCGTCTTCGGCTCGTAGCGCTCGATCCACCGTTCGCGTTCATGCGTGTCGACGGCCAGCGATGCGTACGTGGCCGCGTACGCATGCAGATCGTCGACGAAGCGATACAGCAGTTCGCTCGCGGTATCGAAGTCGAGTAGCGGACACGCGGGATTCGTCTCGAGTTCCGCGCGCGTCGCGCGAACGCGCCTCGGCAACGCGGCCTTGTACGCTTCGAGTTGCGCGGCGGCCGAAGCGGCGTCGGCTGCGGTCAGCACCGGCTCGCCCGTGCTCGATTTCGCGAGCAGCGGCGCGATTTCCTTGAAGTACGGTTCGAGCGCCGCGATGGTTTCGGCGGCAGCCGTCTTGTGCAGACGGTTCATCAACTGATGCAGCGCGTGAAAACGCGTCGACGCGGTCATGAACTCGCTGTTCAGCCGCGACAGACGTCCGCTTTTCATGCGCGATTCCGGGCTTTCGAATACGGCGACACTCCGCGTCGCCTCGAAGCCGACGATATCGGCGACGAAGCGCGCGTTCGTCGCCTCGATCTGCTCGCGCGGCACGCGGCCGGACAGCGAACCGGACACGTATTCGACAAAGGAGCTAAAGCGTGCGCGTACGGTGGTGCGCATCTGTTCGCCTGCGTGCTGCGGAAACACGAGCGCGCTGACGGCGCCCGAGCACAGGATGCCAAGCGAGACTTCGGCCACCCGCGTGAGCGCCGAAAGGAACGCGCCGTCCGGATGCTGTGAAGCCGGAATGCCGATCAGCGCGGCCGTATAGCCCGCAAGCACGAAACCATACGAGCGGAAATTGCGGTTGCGCGCGGCACCGGCCGTGCAGATGCCGACCCAGATCGCAGTCGTGATGATGAAGAGCTCCGGCTGCTGCGCAAAAAGCCCGAGCAGCGCGAGCATCACGATCAACCCGACGAGCGTGCCGCAGATCCGGTAGAAGCTCTTCGCGAGCACCATCCCGCTTTGCGGCTGCATCACGACGAACACGGTCGTCATCGCGGTGCGCGGCTGGGGCAGGTCGAGCTTCATCGCAATGCCGAGCGCGAGCAGCGCTGCGGCGATCGCCTTGAACATGTAGATCCAGGTGCGGCCGTCGGTGCGGGCCCAGTCGGCAGCGGCCGCGTAGAACGTGGTGAGCGGTGACGGCGGCGGGGCGGAGGAAAGAGGCGTGGACATGTCGGGCCGCGCTTACTTCGATGAAGTCGTGCTGACAGGCCGCATCGCAGCGGCGGTCGCGCCGGGCGTCGTCGAGGCCACCGGCGTAGCGGGTGCCGGCGCGGGTGCCGGCGCCTTCTTGCCGCGTCCGTGGGCGGGCAGCGTCTCGGCGGTATCGGGGCCGTCTTCCGGTTCGATGACGCCGCCGCCGAGCGCCGTCACGAGCGAAGCCTGCACGCCGATCCGTTCGGCCTGCACGCGCGCGACGCCTTCCTGTGCGCGCAGCAGTTGCGTCTGCGCGATGAGCACGTTCAGGTAGTCGGTCAGGCCGCGCCGGTACCCTTCCGCCGACAGCTGGTAGTTGCGGCGCGCTGCATCGACGGAGCGCTGTGCGTCCTTCGACTGCGTCTCGAGCGACTTCATGCGCACGATCTGGTCGGCGATATCCTTGAGCGCGCTCACGATCGTCTGGTTGTACTGGTCGACCGCGACGTCATAGCCGGCGGACGCCGCACCGAGTTGCGCGCGCAGCCGGCCACCCTCGAAGATCGGCAGCGAGAGCGCGGGGCCGGCCGTCCATCCGCCGTTGGCGGCATGCAGGAACTGGAACATCGGGCCCGCCGCCGCAAAGCCGCCGACCGAAGCGAGCAGGTTGATGTTCGGATAGAAATCGGACTTCGCGACGTCGATGCCGCGTGCCTGTGCCGCCACCGTCCAGCGGGCGGCGACGACGTCCGGCCGGTGACCGATGAGTTCGGCCGGCAGCGTCGACGGCAGCCCGATCGGCGCGGCAAGCCCGATGGTCGGGCGCGTGATCGACCCGCCCGCACCCGGGCCCTTGCCCGCGAGCGCGGCGAGCTGGTTGCGCCCGAGTGCGATAGCTTCCTCGTAGGCGTCGATCTGGCGTTCGTATTCCGGCAGCGGTGTTTCCGCCTGGCTGACTTCGAGCTGCGTGCCGAGGCCGCCTTTCAGGCGCTTTGTCGCGAGATCCAGGATGCGGTGCTGCTGGTCGACTGTCGATTTCGCGATGTCGAGCAGCGCGTAGTTCATCGACATCTGCACGTACGTGCGCACGACGTTCGCTTCGAGTTCGAGCTGGGCGGCGCGGGCGTCGGCAGCCGACGCGTGCGCCATGTCCAGCGCGCGCTCCGCGTTGTTGCGGTTGTGGCCCCACAGGTCGAGGTTGTACGAGAGGCTGATCGTGCCGGTGTTGTTCCAGGTGTTCTGGTCGGCGAGCGGGCCGGGACCGTAGTAGACGTTGTCCGGCCAGTGCTGGCGCTGGATCGACAGTTCGCCCTTCACCTGCGGCGAGAGCGCCGAGGCGACCACGCCCGCGAGCGAGCGGGCCTGGCGCACCCGCGCCGCGGCGACGGCGAGCGTCGGATTGCCTTCCTGTGCGGCGGCGATCCAGGCATTCAGCTGCGGATCGTTATAGGCGCGCCACCACCCGGCGTCGGGCCATTTCGCATCTGCGTTGGCCGCGCGGATCGCCGCGCCGGCGTCGAGCGTGGATGAATCGAGGCCCTGCGCCTGCGGCGCGATGCCTCCGGTATTGGCACAGCCGGTGATTATTAATGAGATCGTAAGAACGCCGAACGCAACGATCCATTTCGATACCGGAGACTGCACGATTTGCTCCTTAAATGGCTATAGAACAGTGTGCGTCATTATATTTTTTCAGCGATTACTGAATAACCCGTAAAAATGGAAGGGATCTTTACGCGAATTGAGATAATCGTTCTTGCGATTCATGTAACAATCGGCCGGGTCAAAGGAAGGATATATGGATACGCTTCAAAACATGCGCGTATTTGTCCGGGTCGTGGAAGCAGGCAGCTTCACGGGCGCCGCGCAGCACCTCAATACCACGACCGCCTACTGTTCCCGTGCGGTGTCCGATCTGGAAGCGCACCTGCGCACGCGGCTGCTCAATCGCACGACGCGGCGCATCGCGCTGACCGAAGCCGGCGAGCGTTACCTGCAGCGCTGCGAAGAGATTCTCGCGTACGTCGACCAGGCGGAAGCGGAGGCGAGCGACGCGCACGCGCGCCCGTCCGGCAAGCTGAAAATACACGCGATGACGAGCTTCGGCCAGCACTACGTCGTGCCTGCCGTGGGCCGCTATCAGAAGCGATATCCGGAGGTGCACGTCGAGCTGACGCTCGCCCAGCGCATGCCGGATCTGCTCGACGAAGGCTACGACGTGTCGCTCACGCTCGCCACCGGTCTGCCGGATTCCGGCCTCGTTTCACAGCGCCTCGGCAGCGCGTTCAGCATTGCATGCGCATCGCCGGCATATCTGGAGCGCAACGGCATTCCGCAGGCGCCGGCCGATCTCGCGCGGCACAGCTGTCTGCAGATGGTGACGCCGGTTTTTCCGTCCGACGAATGGATCTTCGATGGTCCGAACGGGCAGGAATCCGTGTTCCTCGGTCCGGCGACGTTTCAGGTGAACGTCGCCGAGGCGATGGCGGTCGCGGTGCGCGAAGGGATGGGCGTCGGTTTGATTCCAATCTACTCGGCCATCAGTGGCCTCCGCAGTGGCGACCTCGTGTGGATCCTGCCGGAATACACGTCTCAGGAAATGAATGTGTACGCGCTGTACGCTTCACGCCAGTATCTCGACGCGAAAATCCGTACGTGGGTCGAATTCATGCGTGACGAACTCCCTGCGACGCTTGCCACCGATCAGGCCGAACTGCGCCGTTTCGCGCGGACGTGATCGCCTGATCCGACGTGACCGTGCGCGTGGCTGTGTTGCGTGCTGTTACACCCGTGGCGCATCGCAACATTTCCTTACTTCCTCTGGCGAGTGGATTTGCTACCGTGTGTCAGGTGCGCTGACCGACTGGACGTGTACGCGCAGCACGTGAATTGACCGCCTCACCTGAACCAGACGAAGAGGGACTCCATGGATATGCATCTGCTCGTCGGCGTTGCCGTCATGCTCGGACTGATCGGCATCGCCGCATGGCGCGATCTGCAGCGCACGCTGCGCCCGCAACCGGAACTCGTGCCAGTCAGGGTGTCCCGTCCTGTTCGTTCGGGGCGCTCAGTTCGCTCCGGCAGTCCGGATATCCGCTGAGCGGTTGACCGGCGTGCGTGACGTCCAGTCACGCCAGCGCTTCGATCAGGCCGGGTTCGTCGGCGAGCAGACGGTTGACGTCGCCGCCCACGCGATACCACGCGAATTCGCTCGCCGGCACGCAGTCCTTTCGCGCCAGCAGTTCGAGCTCCCGCAACGGCAGCGACGGATCGAGCCAGCGACGCGCCGCCTGCGGCGCGAGCACCAGCGGGCGGCGGTCGTGAACGTCGATGAGACCCGCGTCGGCGGTAGCCGTCACGAGCACCATCCCCATACCTTCTGTTTGACGCCCCGTTTCGCCCACGCTCGACAGTGCCGCGATATACATCGGCTCGTCGCGCTTCAGCCGGACGTACCAGGGCTGACGTTCCTTGATGTCGCGCGAAGCGGGTGACGTGTCCGGCGCGCCGGTTTCCGTCGCGGCTTCGACGCGCCATTCGAACCAGCCGTCGGCCGGCACCAGCACCCGGCCGGTACGCCAGAGCGTGCGGAAATAGCGGGCGGTCGCGGCCGTTTCGGCGCGCGCGTTGATGGTCTGCGGCAGATTTTCTGCGACGGCCCACGGCGGCCGGTAGCCCCAGTGAATCGCGCGGATGCTCTCGTCCGGATAGATCGCGAGCGGATGCATGCCGGGCCCGACGTTGTAGCCCAGCCGCCGGTCGGCGGCATCGAAAAGCATGACCGGATTCGCGAGGCCGAGATGCCCTGCGTAACGAAGCGGCTGGCTGTACTGGCTGATCCGGTTACACATGAGGCCTCCGAAGGGACAGCGGCTCTAGATTTCCACCACCTTGTCCCACGCGAAATCGGGGTTTTCGAGCTTGCGGGTGCGGCGGTCGATGTAGCCACGCGGATTGCACACCACGCGCGTGCCGTTCACGGTGTAGTCGAACGCGGTGTGCGTGTGGCCGTGGATCCACAGCGCGGCGGGCGTCCGCACGAGTTCCGGCAGGTCGTTGACGAAGCCCGCCGACACGAGGTCGTCCGCGTAACGGGCGGAAAGACTGAGACGGTGCGGCGCGTGGTGGGTGACGACGATCGTCTTGCCCGCGAACGGCTTCGCCAGTTCCGCTTCGAGCCAGGCGCGCGCGCTCTTATGCAGCGCGAGGGAATCCGCAGGCGTGAAGTCGCGCGGACCTTCGGCGACGCTGCTTTCCTCGTCGCGGCCGGCTTCTGCCGCGTGCGGCCAGGTGAGCTGGATCAGTCCACGGAAGTCGAGCATCACGCGCTCAGCCGCAGCAATCGAGGTGGCGCGCGCTTCGTCGCTCGCGCCGTAGAGCGTGAAGTCGGTCCACAACGTGGTGCCGAGCACGCGCCAGCGTCCCTCGGGGTCGACCAGCGTCGCGTTGTTCAGGAAGTGGACGTTGTCGAGCGCGTGCGCTGCGTCCTGCATCGCCGACTCCAGCGCACCGAATTCACCGTCGTAGTACTCGTGATTGCCCGGCACATAGACGACGGGCACCGCGCCATCGAACGTTTCCGCCGCCCAGCGCAGGCCAAGCGCGTGATTGTGGATGTCGCCGGCAAGCACCACGAGATCCGCGTTCGCATGCGGGATCACTTCGGGCTCGTCGCTTTCGAGATGCAGATCGGACAGAACACGGATCTTCACGGCCACCACTCCTTCTTCGAGATCGATACGCCGGACCTCAGCGTATCACCTTGCCGGCATTCATCAGATTGAGCGGATCGAGCGCGGCCTTCAGGGTGCGCATCAACTGCACCTCGACGGGCTGCTTGTAATGCATCGCCTCGTCGATTTTCAGCTGCCCGAGGCCGTGTTCCGCGCTGATGCTGCCGCGATGACGGTGCACGCTGTCATAGACGATCTGGTTGATCGATGACTGATACTGCTTCAGAAACGCCTTCGCGTCGACGCCTTCGGGCGCCTGTACGTTGTAGTGCAGATTGCCATCGCCGAGATGGCCGAACGTCACCATGCGTGCGCCCGGCGCGTGCTGCGCGATGGCGGCGTCGGTTTCGTCGATGAAATGGCCGATGCGTGAAATCGGCACGGCGATATCGTGCTTGATGTTCAGACCTTCCTCGGCCTGGGCAAGCGGAATGTGTTCGCGCAGGTTCCAGAACGCCCGCGACTGCGCGATGTTTTCCGCGACGACTGCATCCTCGACGAGACCTTCGTCGAGTGCATGTTCCATCAGCCGCTCGAAGAGAGCACGTGCGTGCTCCTCGCTCTCGCTGTCGGACAATTCGAGCAGCACGGCCTGCGCGTGCGATTCAGCGAACGGATAGCGCATCTGCGGAAAATGCGTGCCGACGAGCTTCAGACAGAAATCCGACATCAGTTCGAAGCCGGTCAGGAGCGGCCCCGCAAAGCGCTGCGCAAGTGCGAGAAAATCGAGCGCGGCGTGGGGCGACGCCAGCGCCGCGAGCGCCGTGACGCGCGCGGCGGGTTGCGGATGCAGCTTCATGACGGCGGCCGTGATGATGCCGAGCGTGCCTTCGGCACCGATAAACAGGTCGCGCAGGTCGTAGCCGGTGTTGTCCTTGCGCAGGCCGCGCAGGCCATCCCACAGTTCGCCTTGCGCCGTGACGACTTCGAGACCGAGACATAGCTCGCGCGTATTGCCGTAACGCAGGACGCCGGTGCCGCCCGCGTTCGTCGCGAGATTGCCGCCGATCGTGCAGCTGCCTTCGGCCGCGAGGCTGAGCGGAAAGAGCCGCCCGGCTTCCTGCGCGCGCGCCTGGACGTCGGCGAGCACGACACCCGCTTCGACTGTGATTGTATTGTTGTGCGGATCGACATCACGCACGCGGTTCAGGCGCTTCAGGCTCAGCACGGCCTGCTCGCCGCTGCCGTCGGGCGTGGCGCCACCGGCGAGCCCGGTGTTGCCGCCCTGCGGGACGATCACGACGCGGTGTTCGACGGCGAGCCTCACGAGCGCCGCCACTTCCTGTGCCGACGACGGGCAGAGCACCGCGAGCGTGGCGCCGTTGTAGCGGCGACGCCAGTCGGTGGTGAACGGCGCGGTGTCGCGCGGGTCCGTCAGGACGTAGGTTGCGCCAATGGCCGTGCGGCATGCGTCGACGAACGCGTGATGGCGGGAAGCTTCAGCTGGATGGCTCATGATGGTCGGTCAGGGTGTATTGCGGGCTTCGATGCGTGGCGTTTCTGTCGTGCTTGCGGGGTACATGCGCCGGGCGCGCGCGTCTTTCTCAGCCGGGGTGTTTTGCGTGCGTTCTGTCGCCGTTCAGGCGGCGGCTTTCTTCGCACGTTTGGCTGCGCGTTTGTACGGCGCGACGTAGCCGAGCGCGCAGACGAAGAAAACACCCGCGAGCGCCGTTTCGAGCCAGCCAAGACGTGCGCTCAGGCCAGCATCGGTCATGCCTCGCACGATGCCTTCCGCGAGATACAGCAACACCAGCATCGATGCCCATTGCAACGTGTACACGCGATGGCGCAGCACGCCGCCGAGCGCGAAACACAGCGGCACGGCCTTCAGCACGAGCGCCGAGCCGCCGGGACGCAGCGGCGCGAGCCACCATTCCCACGCGATCGATAACGCGATCAGCGCAACCAGCGCCACGGAGGCGCCATACGCGAAGCCACGCGGCGCGGTAACGGGCGCTGCCGGGGCCGTTGCATGGGTAGGGCTGGCGGGTGGCACATGCGGTGTGTTCATGGCCGGCCGCTCATCATCGAAGCCGCGCGTGCGACGCGCACGCCGAGCGCGATCGCGAGCGTTTTTTCGTCGGCCGAAATGCCCTGTTCGGCTGAGCCCGCGCGCGCGAAATGCGATGCGCCATAGGGCGTGCCGCCGGTCTGCGTCGTGGTGAGTGTGCTCTCGGTGTAGGGAATGCCGAGGATCATCATGCCGTGATGGAGCAGCGGCAACATCATGGAAAGCAGTGTGGTTTCCTGTCCGCCATGCAGGCTGCCCGTCGACGTGAACACGCAGGCCGGCTTGCCCGCGAGCGCGCCGGAAAGCCACTGCGGCGTCGTGCCATCGAGGAAATATTTGAGCGAAGCGGCCATGTTGCCAAAGCGCGTGGGCGAACCGAGCGCGAGGCCGGCGCATTCCTCAAGATCGCGCAGTTCGACGTAGGGTGGCCCTTCGGCGGGAATATCGGGCTGTGTCGCCTCGCAGACAGTCGAAACCGGCGGGACGGTACGCACGCGTGCCTGCATGCCCGGCACGCCGTCGATGCCGTGCGCGATCGCCAGCGCGAGCTCGCGCGTGGCGCCGTGACGGCTGTAATAGAGCACAAGAATGTCTTTCATAGGCCTCGTCAGTGAACGGGTATTATAGGGGTTGGGTCCGCGCGCACGTTGCGCAGCGGGCGGTTTCACGCGGCGAAGGAGGTGCTTTTGTTGTCCAGAATGCGTGTCGATCTCGACGTGATCCGGCGTCTTGCGCAGTTTGCGGCGCAACGCAGCAGCGAAGACCGTATTGCGCAGGTGGCCGGCAGCCTCACGTTCACGACGATGCTCGCGATTGTCCCGCTCGCGACGGTCGCGTTCGCGCTCTTCACCGCATTTCCGATTTTTTCGTCGTTCCAGATGTCGCTGCAGGATTTCCTCGCCGACCATCTGATGCCCGCGCAGATCAATAACCAGATTTTCAACTGGTTGAACGAATTCGCGTCGAAGGCAAAAGGCCTGACGACAATGGGGATGATCGTCCTGTTCCTCACGTCGGTCATGACGATGATGACGATCGAATCCGCATTCAATGTGATCTGGCGCGTGCGCAAACCGCGACCTTTCGCACAGCGTGTGCTGGTGTACTGGGCGATTCTCACGCTGAGTCCGCTGCTGATCGGCTTCAGCCTGTCGATTTCCTCCTATCTCTTCACGCAATCCATGGCGTTCACGGGCGCGCAGCACGTACCGGGCGTGATCGAATGGGCACTGGCGGGCGCCGCGCTGCCGCTCACCGGGCTCGCATTCACGATGCTGTACGTCTATCTGCCGAACTGCCGGGTCGAATGGCGCGACGCGGTGGTCGGCGGCCTGTGCGCCGCGCTCGCGTTCGAGCTCGCCAAACGCGGCTTCGGTTATTACATCCGGCGCATTCCGACTTACACGGCCGTCTACGGCGCGTTCGCCGCGCTACCGATGTTTCTGCTCTGGATGTATCTCAGCTGGTTCATCACGCTCGCGGGCGCAATGATCGCCTCGGCGTTGCCGGCTATCCGCACCGGCCAGTTTCACCGGCCGCAGTTTCCGGGCAGCGACCTGTTCGACGGGCTCGAACTGCTGGCGCGGCTTTCAGAGGCCCGTGAAGCCGGCAAGCCGGGTTACACGATCCAGCAACTGGCGCGGCTGCTGCGTCGCGATATGGATACGACGATCCGTATCACCCGCGAACTCGAAAACTGCGAGTGGGTTGCGCACCTCGAGGAAAACGGTGCCCAGCCGCATTTCCTGCTTCTCGCAAACCCGAACCAGATCACCGTCGCGCAGCTGTTTGCGATGTTCGTGATTGACCGTCCGGAACTGGAATACCAGCTGAATCTCGCTTCCACGCGCGTGGACGGCGCATTGCTGCTTGCCGCGCTCGATAACGACAAGCTCGATATTTCGCTGGCTTCGCTGTTGCTGGCGCGGGCCGCCGCACGCGCCGCCGATGGCGCCGAGGCCGACGGTCAGCGCTCAGCCATGCCGCATCAGACGGCGTAGTCTAATACCTCTGCCGCCTCACCCGGTTCACCGCCCGCGTGTTGCACCAAACCGCTAGATCGAGATTTTCCCGGTGCAGATGTCCCTGAACATCACCCAGTCGCCCATCAGGCTGTAAACCGGATGCCGGAAAGTGGCGGGGCGATTTTTTTCGAAGAAATAATGTCCGGTCCATGCGCAACCGTAACCGCAGACGAGCGCGGCGGGCAGCCATAGCCACTCACCGGTGGCGAGTGCCATCGCAAGAAAGCCGATCACACCCAGCGACCCCACGAAATGCAACCGGCGCGACACCGGGTTGCGATGCTCTTCGAGATAAAACGGATAGAACTCCGCAAAACTCGCGAAGTGATCGGTATGAGTGGTATGCGCCATCGTCGCCTCCGTTTCTTCCATAGCCGGCCGGGACACGCCGCGAGCGCCTTGCAGGTGCTGCCGGGTAACTGAATTCATTGTCCTGCTATCGGATCAGGGGCGCAACCTGGCCATCCGGCCGATGGTGCGCGCCGGTGCGATTCGCTATCGTGATGGCTGTCGGCCGGTGTCAGGCGTTCGTCGTGGGGCGGGACGCGAACGTGAACAGGGCGTCGAGCGTCGCATCGGGTTGCTCGGTCATCAGCGCATGCCCTGCGTCCAGCGTCACGGTGTCGATGGCGACGCCGGCGCGCGCAAATGCGTCGGCGAGCGGCCGCGCGGCGCGTGGTGGCGTCATGGCGTCACGCTGGCCGACGATCAGCCGTACGGGGCACCGCACCTGCGCGGCCCGCGCGATGCCTTCCGTCCAGGCATTGCAGGCGCTGAAGTCCGTGTGAAAGAGGCGCGGCTCGCCCGTGGCGGCAACGCGCTCCATCAGCCGCTGGTTCATGCCGTGCAGCCAGAAACCCGGGCCGGGGCAGGAGGGCTTGGCGGCGAAGGTCGAGTGCGACCACTGGTTGACCATCGCGATGGCTTCGGGCTCGCGGTTCGCCGCCGCATCGAGCAGGGCGTCAGAGACGGTCATCGGCGCGGCGGTGGCGAGCAGTGCAAGATGGGTCGCGCGCTCGGGGTAGCGCGCGGCGAAATCGAGCGCGATGAGTGAGCCCATGCTGTGGCCGGCGCAGAACGCACGCGCGACGCCCGCCGCGTCGAGGAGCGCAGCCAGCCAGTCGGCCATGGCGCCGATGTCGCGTAACGCGGGCCCGCGGCTTCGGTGATGGCCCGGCAGGTCGACCGCAAGCACGCCGAATCCGTGGTGCGCGAAGTATCGGGTCTGCAGCGCCCAGACACTGTGATCGTGTTCGGCGCCGTGAATGAACACGGCGGTCGGCAGCGCCGGATCGAACGGCTTGCCGCCGGTGTAGGCGTACGCGGGGCGGCCGTGAACATCGAGAATCATGCGGACTCCTTGCGCGGGCCACCGTCTTTTGCCGTGGTAGTCGCCGCAGGGCCGGCAGCGACTTTCGCGGCGCCTGCACCGCCGGATTTCTGCGATGCCTTCAGGGCGCGCTTGAGGTCGTCGATCAGGTCGTCGGGATCCTCTAGGCCGATCGACAGGCGGATCGTGCCTTCGGCGATGCCGGCTGCGGCAAGCGCGGTGGCGTCCATGCGGAAATGCGTCGTCGAAGCCGGATGGATCACGAGCGAGCGCGCATCGCCGACGTTCGCGAGGTGCGAGAACAGGGAGAGGGCTTCGATGAAACGGCGTCCGGCGGCGCGGTCGCCATGCAGGTTGAAGCTGAATACCGCGCCTGCGCCGCGCGGCAACAGACGCTTCGCGAGCGCGTAGTCCGCGTGCGTTTCCAGCTCTGGATAGGCAACGGATTCGACCGCGGCATGGCCCGCCAGAAACGCGACCACCTTGCGCGTGTTCGCGACATGGCGCTCCATGCGCAGCGGCAGCGTCTCGATGCCCTGGAGCAGCTGCCAGGCAGCCTGCGGATGCAGGCACGCGCCGAAGTCGCGCAAGCCCTCGCGGCGCGCCCGCAACAGGAACGGCGCGACGGTGCTCTCTTCGGCGAACACCATGCCGTGAAAGCCTTCGTACGGCTCGGTAAATTCGGGGAAGCGCCCGGACGCCTCGAAGTCGAACGTGCCGCCATCGACCAGCACGCCGCCGATCGTCGTGCCGTGTCCGCCAAGAAACTTGGTCGCCGAGTGGTAGACGAGGTCGGCGCCGAGCTCGAACGGCTTCATGAGGTATGGCGTCGTGAACGTCGAATCGACGAGCAGGGGCACGCGGTGCGTATGCGCGATGTCAGCAACCGCGGCGATATTCAGCACGTCGAGGCCGGGATTGCCGAGCGTTTCGCCGAACAGCAGCCGCGTATTGGGGCGCAGCGCCGCGCGCCAGGCATCGAGGTCGCCCGGTTTGACGAACGTCGTCTCGATGCCGAAACGCCGCAGCGTGTAGTTCAGCAGATTGTGCGACCCGCCGTATAGCGCACTGGAGGCCACGATATGGGATCCCGCGCCCATCAGCGTGGCGATCGCAAGGTGCAGGGCGGCCTGGCCGCTGGCCGTCCCGATCGCGCCGGCGCCGTTTTCCAGCGCGGCGACGCGCTCTTCGAAAACGGCGACGGTCGGATTCGAGATCCGCGAATACACGTGGCCCGCGCGCTCCATGTTGAAGAGCGATGCGGCGTGGTCGGTATCGCGGAACGAAAACGAGGTGGTCTGGTAGATCGGCGTGGCGCGGGCGCCGGTCGTCGGGTCGGGAGCAGCACCGGCGTGCAGCGCAAGCGTGTCGAAACGGTTGGCGGACATCGTGAGCGGCGGAGCCATGAAAGGCCCGGCGAAGGATGAAAGTGGGGGCCATCGTATCACCGGGGGCGGGGCGCGTCCGCATGCGGTTTGCCCGCTTTCCTTTTGCACCCCTTTCCGCTAGGATCGAAAGTCAGTCAGGCTTTAAGGCATTACAGGAGACAATCATGCGAGTCAGCGACATCCTCAAGGTCAAGGGCAATACGCTTTTCACCGTCACGCCCGATACCGCGCTGAGCGAAGCAGTCAACGCCATGGCCGAGCACGATATTGGCTCGCTTGTCGTCATGGAATACGGCGATCTCGTCGGCATGCTCACATTCCGCGAAATCATTCTGACGCTGAGCGAGAACGGCGGGAGTGTCGGCACGTCGACGATCCGCAAGGTCATGGACGACCATCCGCTCACCTGCACGCCGGAAACGGATGTGAACGAAGTCCGTCGCATGATGCTCGAACATCACGTTCGCTATCTGCCGGTAATGGAAAGCCGCACGCTGATGGGTGTGATCTCGTTCTATGACGTCGCCAAGGCGGTTGTCGAAGAGCAGGGTTTCGAAAACCGCATGCTGAAGGCGTATATCCGCGACTGGCCCGAGCAGGAACAGGAACAGACGCGTTGAGTGTTCGCCGGAGCGGGCGGTACAGATCTGCGCCCGCGTCCAATGTGTCGCTGCCTTAACGGCGTAATCCGGGCGATGTAACCTGAGCAGAAAGCGCGCGCGAAAGCGTGCGCTTTTTTTGTGTCCGCGCGGCCGCCAGTTGCCCGCGTTTAAAGCCTTCGCTTCTTCACGTCTCCACTACCGTTTTCATGAACGATCGCCCGTTACCCGGAGTCCGTCGCGCCAGTCGTCCCGGCGGCGAGCACGAATCGCAGTTTTGCCTGTTGCGGCAGCGCCGCTTTGCGCCGTTTTTCTGGACGCAGTTTCTTGGGGCGATGAACGACAACGTCTTCAAGATCGGCTTCTCGTCGCTGGTGACGTTTCAGACCGCGCGCTTCTCCGGCGTCGACGCGAAGACGGCAGCGTTCCTGATTTCGGCCGTGTTTATCCTGCCATTTGTCCTGTTTTCGGCCACCTCCGGGCAGATCGCCGACAAGTACGACAAGGCCATGCTCACGCGCTTCGTGAAGACATTCGAGATCGGCGTGATGCTGATCGGCGGGGCCGGGTTCGTGTTTCACAGCGCGGCGCTGCTGTACGTTTGCACGTTTCTGATGGGCGTCCACTCCACATTGTTCGGCCCGGTGAAATACGCGTATCTGCCGCAACATCTGTCGAAAGCGGAACTGGTTGGCGGCAACGGAATGGTCGAGATGGGGACGTTCGTCGCGATCCTGGCCGGAACGATTATCGGCGGCGCGGCCGCGGGTTTTGTCGAACACGGCGCGGTGGTGCTGGCGTGCGGATGCGTGGCGATTGCGCTCGTCGGACGGCTCATATCGGCGGCCGTGCCGGAGTCGGCCGCGCCGCATCCGGAGTTGCGCATCAACTGGAATCCGGTCAGCGAAACGTGGCGCAATCTGAAACTTGCCCGCGAAGATCGTACCGTGTTCTTAAGTCTGCTTGGCATTTCATGGTTGTGGTTCGTCGGCGCGACGTTCCTGTCGTCGTTTTTCAGCTTCGCGAAAGACGTCCTCTCCGCGAACCCGGATGTCGTCACGGTGTTGCTCGGTACGTTCTCGATCGGTATCGGCGTCGGTTCGTTACTGTGCGAGCGGCTGTCGAAACGCCGCATCGAGATCGGCCTCGTGCCGCTTGGCTCGATCGGCATGAGCGTGTTTGCCATCGACCTCTATTTTGCGAGCCATGCGATCCCGCCCGCCGCGCATCTTCTGACTGTCGGCGAGTTTGTCTCGGTGCTGCCGCACTGGCGCATTCTCGCGGACCTGTTTCTGCTCGCGATGTTCGGTGGCTTTTACAGCGTGCCGCTTTATGCATTGATCCAGAGCCGCAGCCAGCCCGGACATCGCGCGCGCATCATCGCAGCAAACAACATCCTGAATTCGCTGTTCATGATCGTGTCGTCGCTGATGGCGGTGGCGCTGAGCGCGGCGGGCGTCAGCATTCCTGGCATCTTCCTCGTGACGGCGATACTCAACATCGTCGTCGCCACGTATATCTATTCGCTGGTGCCGGAGTTTCTGCTGCGTTTCGCCGCGTGGCTGCTGGTGCATACGTTTTACCGGATCCGCCTCGTGCACGCCGGGCGCATTCCGGACGAGGGCGGCGCGGTGCTCGTGTGCAATCACGTAAGTTATGTGGACGCGGTCGTCATCATGGCCGAAAGCCCGCGGCCGATCCGTTTCGTGATGGACTACCGGATTTTCCGCTCGCCGCTTGCCGGCTGGCTTTTCCGTCAAGCGAAGGCCATCCCGATCGCACCTGCACACGAGAACCCGGCGATGCTCACGCGCGCCTACGATGCCTGCGCAAAGGCGCTCGCCGAAGGCGATCTGGTGTGTATTTTTCCGGAAGGCAAGCTGACGCGCACGGGCGACGTGAATCCGTTCCGGCACGGCGTGAGCGAGATCATCCATCGCACGCCGGTTCCGGTCATCCCGATGGCGTTGCGCGGGCTATGGGGCAGCGTGTTTTCGCGGCACGAGGCGGGACTGATGCCGCGGCCAGTCAGGAAAGGCGTGATGAGCCGTCTGACGCTCGCAGTCGGTGAACCGCTCGATCCGGCAACCGTTACGCCGGAAGGTTTGCAGCAGATCGTGACGGCATTGCGCGGCGCGCGGAAATAGCCAGCGTGCGGCGGCCTCGTGGTGATTGTCGATCATCCTGTTTTTGCGCGAGGCGCTCACGCGTTGGCATGCCGCCCGCGCCACACGCCAGAGGGCGCGTCCGCGCGGCCGGGCTGGCATAATAGCGGCTTCCCCGCCTTTCTTTGGACGACGCTCATGTCCGGCAATACCCTTGGTACGCTTTTCACCGTCACGACCTTTGGCGAATCGCACGGTCCTGCAATCGGCTGTGTCATCGATGGCTGTCCGCCGGGGATGGCGCTGACCGAAGCCGACATCCAGTTCGAACTCGATCGCCGCAAGCCGGGTACGTCGCGTCACGTCACGCAGCGCCAGGAAGAGGACAAGGTCGAGATCCTGTCGGGTGTCTTCGAGGGCGTGACAACCGGCGCACCGATCGCGCTCCTGATCCGCAACACAGACCAGCGCAGCAAGGATTACGGCAACATCGTCGACACGTTCCGTCCAGGGCACGCCGATTACACGTACTGGCAGAAATACGGCATCCGCGACTATCGTGGTGGCGGCCGTTCGTCGGCGCGTCTGACCGCGCCGACGGTCGCGGCGGGTGCGGTCGCGAAGAAATGGCTGCGCGAGAAGTTTGGTACCGAAATTCGCGGCTACATGAGCGCGCTGGGCGAGATCGACGTGCCGTTCGTCGACTGGTCGCATGTGCGGGAGAACCCGTTCTTCGCGCCGAACGCCGACATCGTCCCGCAGCTCGAAGAATATATGGACGCGCTGCGCAAGGATGGCGACTCGATCGGCGCGCGCATCAACGTGGTGGCATCGGGCGTGCCGGTGGGTCTTGGCGAGCCGCTCTTCGACCGTTTCGACGCCGACATTGCACACGCGATGATGGGCATCAACGCGGTGAAGGGCGTGGAGATCGGCGCGGGTTTCGCGAGCGTCGCACAACGCGGCTCGGTGCACGGCGACGAACTGACGCCGGACGGCTTCGTCGGCAATAACGCGGGCGGCGTGCTCGGCGGTATTTCGACCGGCCAGGATGTGACGGTTTCGATCGCGATCAAGCCGACATCGAGTATTCGCACACCGCGTCGCTCGATTGACAAGGCACGGCAACCGGCCATCGTCGAAACGTTCGGACGCCACGATCCGTGCGTCGGCATCCGCGCAACGCCGATCGCCGAAGCGATGCTCGCGCTGGTGATGATCGATCACGCGCTGCGGCATCGCGGGCAATGCGGCGATGTCGTCGTCGCCACGCCGAAGATCGCAGCGAGCGCGCCTTGATGCGCTGAGGTCAGCTGCCCGAATCTGGCGCTTTCGTAAAGCGAACGGCGCAGACAAAAAAAGCCCCGCACGCTGCGGGGCTTTCTGCATGACGGCGAAGCCGGATCACATGTTCGGATAGTTCGGCCCACCGCCGCCTTCCGGCGTGACCCAGACGATGTTCTGCGTCGGGTCCTTGATGTCGCACGTCTTGCAATGCACGCAGTTCTG
>NZ_CAJQZC010000005.1 GCF_907164555.1 Paraburkholderia saeva | reverse complement strand
TGTTTTCCATTCCGTCAGAAAGCGGTCGCGGATTTCCGCGCCCACCGGCGGGATGAGCGTCCGAAAGTTCTCGCCCAGCAAAGACCTCAAGCCAGCTTCGTCGTTATCGGCGACGGCATCGCCAAACGCGGTCATCGCCTCTTCAGGCGACTTGAACTCTTTCTGTGCCCAGGCCGCAGGAGGCGCCGCAAGGCAGAGCGCCAGCGCAACCGCGACTGAAGTGCCGATCGCGGCGAGTCGCGCCGCGCAAAACCGTAGGGGTGACTTCATGCCCGTCTCTCCTTAGCGCCTGCCGCGTCCACCGCCACCACCACCGCCTCCGCCCGCCCGTGCTCCGCCGCCGCTCGCACGCGCTCCCCCACTACCGCTCGGCCTGTTATGCGTTGAAGACTGTGCACTCGCTCGGCCCCGATTAAAATCCTGCTGTGAGGCGCCACCGCCGCCCACACCCTGGAAGGCACCGTCGCGGCTGCCTCCGGCACTGGCCCGATTGGACGTTGCGGCGTGATTGCCGACACCGGCATTACCCGTTCCACCAGCACGATTGGAGACGCCTGCTGCATTGCCCGCACCGCCGCGGTTACCCGCACCGGCATTGTTTGCGCCGCCGGCCCGGTTTGCCACTCCAGCGTTGTTCGCGCCCCCTGCGCGATTGCCGGCACCACCCCGGTCGCCTGCGCCCTGCCGGTTACCTGCGTCACCCCGGTCGCCTGCGCCTTGCCGGTTGCCGGCGCCACCCCGGTCGCCCACGTCGCCGTTGCGGCCACGGTAGTCATTACGCCGGTCGGCACCGGAAACGTTGTTGCCGAATTTCTCGCGGGACGCGTTGTCGCGATACGCAACACCCTGTCGATGGCTTCCGTCATGCTGCCACTTGCCGCCCTGAACTTTCGTACGATCAAAGTTGCGATCGATGTTGGCGGCCTTGTTGACGTTGATATTCACGTCCCCGCCACCCCAGTTGCAGTTACCGAAGATCGCGCCCGCAGCGGCAAGACCGACGCCCCAGGCGAGGCCGGTGGCGAGCGCGGCACCAGGGTAATAAGCCGGAGACGGCGGCCAGTAGTACGGAGGATAGGTCGGGTAGCCCCACGTGCCGTACACCACTGTCGGGTTGTACGCCGGCACGTAGATGACCTCTGGATTTGAAGGTTCGATACGCACGATCGTCTGGGTCGTGGTCTGGGCGCCCGCCGGCGCGGGTTCCACGATCACGTTCTGCTGTTCATTCGACTTCAGGTTCCCCGACTCCTGCGCCTTCGCGCGCAATCGCTGCACCGCCGCGAGCACGTCCTTTTCCTGCGCGAGGAAGGCGTCGCCCAGCTTCTGGGTCCAGTCGATCTTCTCGTTCATCGGCTCGAGCACCTGCGGAAACGCCACCAGCGATTTCACGCTGACATCCCAGGTCTGGTCCTGCACCGCCTTCACCGCGGCGTCGCCCTTGATGTTCGGATTGGCCTTGACCCATCGCGCGGCATGCACGATCTCCAGCGGATAGGTGGACGCCATCAGCACCTGAGACAGGACAGAGTCCGGATAGAGTGCGATCGGTGCAACCAGCGCCTCGATCTCCTCCGGCTTGAACGTGGGCTGTTGCGATTCATTCTGGGCGCTCACGTTGCCCGAAGCCATTGTCAGCGCCACGAAGAACCACACGCAGACCGCTTGCGACAGTCTCCCACTCCACCGATTCATGGCTGCTCCTTCCAACTTGTCCCGATGCCGGGTGGCGCGTCACTTTCCTGTTGCCGCCTGCGCGTCCATGCCTGGCACTGCGTCGTGTGTCGAAGCCGTGGGCTTTTCGTTTTTCATCGATGGGTGCCGGGTCGCCCGGCGCAAACCGCACTGGGCGAGCTAAAGCAAACCGGCGAAAACCTCCGGGCGTGCGCCCCCGTACCCGGGTCATCCACACTCCGCGCACATCGCTTGCCTCGCGCCTGCCGTCACCGCTCAGACAATCTGACGTGTGTCAGGCAAGCCGGGCCGAACGTTCACAGATTCAGCCGGGTCACCTTGGCGCCATTGAGAGAGGCGTCCGCCATCAGACCTGTATTGGTCAGCACGATGGCCACGACCTGCGAGGAGGCGGATTTCGTGTCGATTGAACCGTTCGCGCCAACTTTGAGGAGCGATACTGCTACGTCGCTACCCACCGACCAGCCCGATGCGTTACGGAAGTTCGAAAGTGCGTCTTGCGTCATGAACATGTAAATGATCGCCGTCGACTCGGCGCCGGCCTGGAATCCAAATGAAGCAGCCGCCGTGCTGTAGTAGCCAACCGTCGTCTTGCCCACGCGCAGCGAGCCTTCGCCGTACGCCCCGCCGACAATGAAGGCCGCTTTCTTCACATCCGGGAACACCAGGAGACCCTGGGCCTTCAATGCGAGTTCCCTTGAGCCTCCGACCTGCGCGTACAGCCGGCTCAACGTACCCTCCACGCTCGCGTCGATCGCCTGGCGCTTCGAGGCATCGGTCGCCGGACTCGCGCCACTGCCTGTCGTCGTGGTGCAGCCCGCAAGCGTCAAACCCGCAGCGGCGCCGGTAGTCACTACATTAAGTACAAAATTCCGTCTGTTCATTTTCGACCTCCATCGTGTTTCCGAGGCGAATCCCCGGCGCATGAGTCTGGCCGCCACATTCTTCGATTCCGTCGATCCCGCTTTCAGGCAACCGGGCGCGATACGATGGGCCACACGGGTCGATATCACGTCCTTCCCGGATTGCCTGCTGCATCACGCGAACTCACACCGTCTGCGGTTATGCCGCTGCTGGATCGCTGTCGTGCGACTGGCCAGTGCGCACGCATCGGTTTACGTCCTTGATAGCGCTTCGACCTGAGGCCCTCCGGCAGCCAGCGTCATATGCAAAAGTACAGACCGTCATCCGGCCGACAACGCCCACTATGTGCGCCGATACATGATGTCACGGCGACAGGTGGGCGAAATCGGACTTTGGTCTTACAGCAATAGCCCGCATGAACCCGAGCGTCACGGCCACCGGCTTCACCATTCCATCACTACGGGCGCCTCCACACGCCCGCCTTACTTGCCGCCCTTGTTACGCGGACGGAGCAGCATCACGAAACAGGCGACGCCGATCACCATCGCAACCGCCCCGATCTGGACGAGAACCGGTCTTTCGTAAAGCAATCCGCGGATCGACCACCCGATGCCGAACAGTGCAACGAACACAGCAATCGCTGCCAGAACGATCCTGCTTTCCGCGCGCGCCATTATGCGTTCTCCCGTCTGTTCGCCGGTCATCCTCAGCATTTGGTCGGCGTCGCCTTTCCTGAGGCATGCGTGTGCAACGTCGGCGGCGTGGCGTTTCCGCCATTTTTCTCGAGGAACCTGCACGCATCGACGATGTCGCCTGCAAGCAGTTTCGACACGTTGCGATTGATGTGCGGCCTCACGACGACACGCAGGCTCGTGACCGACTCGGCGTTGGGCGGCATCGTGTACGCGGCGAGCACCCAGCCTTTCTCCCGCACCTTGTTCGAGACATCGAATTCGTTGAAATTCTTGAACTTGCTGTCGAGCGTGACCGCCACCACGGGAATCCGCTGCGCTTCGTTCATGACGGTGAAATAGCCGCTATCGACAAGAATGCCCCGCAACGCGATCGCATTGTCCAGTGTGTGCTGCATGACTCGCCGGTAGCCTTCGAAACCAAGCCGGATAAACATGTAGTACTGCACGGCCACCTGGAACGCGTTGCGACTGAAGTTCAACGTCGCGGTCGGCATTTCGCCGCCCAGATAGTTCACGTAGAAAACCAGTTCCTCGTTGAACACCTTGCGTTCACGGAAAATGATCCAGCCGAGCCCGGGTGGCACAAGGCCATATTTGTGCCCCGACGCGTTGATCGACTGCACACGTGGCAGCCGGAAGTCCCATTTGTAGTCGGGATAAAGGAAGGGATTGACGAATCCGCCCGACGCGCCGTCGATGTGCATCGGAATCGAAATGCCGGTCCGTTTCTCGTAATCGTCGAGCCAGTCATGGATACCCTGAATATCGTCGTCCTCGCCTGTGAACGTCTGTCCTGCAATGGCCACGACTGCGATGGTATTTTCGTCGACGTACTTGTCGAGATCTTCTGCCGTTAGCCGGTAGTTGCCAGGACTCAGTGGGACGATGCGCGGTTCAACGTCGAAATAGCGGAAGAACTTCTTCCACACGATCTGCACGTTCCCGCCCGTCACCATGTTCGGGCGTGTCGAATCCTTGCCCTCGCCTTCCCGTTTCTTTCGCCAGTTCCACTTGTGTGCGAGGCCGGCCAGCATGCAGGCCTCGGATGAGCCGACTGTCGCCGTGCCGTAAGGCTCCACGCCAGCCGGGCCGTTCCACAACTGATGCAGCCACTTGACCATGCGCGTTTCCATCGCGAACACCTGCGGATACATGTCGTGGTCGATGTAATTCTTGAAGATGTTACGTTTGGCCGTCTCCGCGGCCTCCGGTTCGGCCCACGTCGTGACGAACGACGACATGTTCAGCATCGGATTCGCATCGGTCCACTCGGCGCTGATAACGACTGCGGCCGCCGCGCGGGCCGACATCCCGTCCTTGGGGAATTCGGTCTCCGGGATGGAGTAGTTGAATTCGTCGTAGGGCGTGATCTTTTCAATTGACGTGCTCATCTGGCAATCCTCAATGGAAATAGGTTTCGTGCGAAAGCGGCAGTGACTGTCAAGATCCGCAGCGTGTGCGAAGTCAATGTGCAGGACGCCGTTTCTGTCGAACCTGCCGCGGTCGAGACGTTACGTCGTAGCGCCCGACAAGGTCGCTGAACTCCTGTTGAGAGCCTGGTCTACTGCGCATATCGGTCTCTCCTCCGCTACGATGGTTCTTCTCGTGGCACGAGACAATACGACCTTGGTCCCACAGCCCCGAACCGCAACCGGCAAGGCGGACAGGCCGCCGGTCAGATGTCGGGCCACCCGGTTGAGGCGCGCATCCTTTCGCCGCATTCTCTTGTCCAACGGCCCATGCATGCGGCATCGAAGTAAGGAAGAACGCCTCGGCACGAGCGACCAGCACATCCGAAGCCGCTTGACTGGCGTGCAGGCGCTCGCGCGCCCACGACATAGCCAAATGCTCCACGAGAAGCGTTTTGCGTTGCGCGGCCACGTGGCCCTTCCGCCTGTCCGAACGACGGCAATCGACGGCCATTGGCACCAGCGGAAATGCCCGATGGCAAATACGACCTTGGTCCGATTGCGCACGCCATGACGGGAACGCAATGATGAAAGCGAACCCGCCGCTGCTGCACACGCATCGTGCCGCGCGGGATTCCGGCAGCGCCGCCATAACCGGCAGTTCTGGTACAGGCATCACGTTCAGGTAGCCGGCAACCTGCATTGGCGTGGGCTCAAGCAAGGAGTGGTCTTGAAGACGTTGACGAAGCACTGCGCTCTTTTCCTTCTGGCTGCATCGATATCGTTTGACTGCGTGGCGCAGGGAAAACCGATCGCCTATCCCGCCAAAGGACAAAGCCAGACGAAACAGCAGCAGGACGACGGAGCCTGTTATTCGTGGGCCAAAACCAACACTGGCGTGGATCCAGCTGCCGTGGCGAACGCCCCGCCACCGCCTTCCGGACCCGCGGTGGGCGGAGGTGAACGCGTTCAGGGCGCAGCGCGTGGCGCTGCCGGTGGTGCTGTCATCGGAGCCGTAGCGGGTGATGCAGGAAAAGGCGCGGCGATTGGCGCGACGGCGGGAACGATGGCGGGCGGGTCGCGCGCGCGGCAGAACCGGCGCAATGCGCAGGCATCGACCCAGCAACAGGCCCAGGGCGCAATGGACACTTTCAACCGTGCTTATGCAGCCTGCATGGAAGGCCGTGGCTACACGATCAAGTGAGTGACGCCGCAAAGGCAGTGCGACGCGCCTGCGTCATGAAAGAAAAGGCGGCCTGTCAGGCCGAAAAACAGTGTGCGCGTATGCGTCAAAGGAGAGCAGCATGAGGAACAGCAAACTCATCGTCGTGGCCGCGCTCGTGGCGCTCACGAATACAGGCTTCGCACAGACCGAGCCGAAAGTGGGCGTCACGAGCACACCGGGCAAGGTCACGGTGACGGGAACGATCAAGACGAAGTCGACGGTCGTCGGGATCGAGCCGGGCACGCGAACCGTCTGGCTGAAGGATGAAAAGGGCAAGGTCGTCCAGCTCGTGGTGGGTGAAGAGGCGCGCAACTTCGACCAGCTGAAACTGGGTGACGTGGTGACAGCCGAATACACGCAGGCGCTCACGGTCACGCTCAAGAAAGGTGGCGCGCCGCTCGCCGCCAAACAAAACGAGACGCTGGAACGTGCGCCCGCCGGCGCAAAGCCAGGCGGCACGGCTGCCCGGGAAGTCACCGTCATGGCCGTTGTCACGGCGGTCAATACGCATTCTGGCGTCGTGACATTGAAGGGGCCGCAGGGCAATTCCGTGGACATCGTCGTGCAGGATCCCGAGCAGCTCAAGCTGATCAAAAAAGGGGATCACATGGAAGTGGTCTACAACGAGGCGGTTGCGGTTTCCGTCGAACCTGAAGCCAAGTAGCCTTGCAGGCGCGATCCGCGCCTGCCTGAAAGCTGTCTCCTGAAGTTCTGCGGTACGTGCGCGCACGAAGAGCGTTTGCCCGGGGCGATCAGTCAGCCCCCTAGGCATTTCAAACGCGACGCGTACAGGGCATCAAAGGCGTTGCGTCGTCAGATCAGGAAACGCCCCGCTTCCGGCAGCGTGTTGCGGGCCAGTAGAAGGTTGCTACGCCGAAAGCACACCATCGCATACGCACGCATTGCATCTGGACGCGCAGGCAAACGGGCGATCCGAAACGTGATGTTTTCCGCCGGGCGGGTGTCGTCTTCTTCGACAACGACATTCAGGAGGTCCAGCCGGAATGTCTTCTTCGTGACGTAGAAATGCGCGTCCGGTGACGACAGCTCTTCGCAGATCACATCCAGCTCCCGCTCCAGCGCTTCGGTCTTCAGGCCAAGGCTTGCCAGCGCCCGATCGTTCTCGTCGATCTGCGCCTGGAGGCGCGCAACGTCCACCGGACTGCACGACGCTTCGCTGCCCACCAGCGCGTGCATGCCTGCCCCCTGCCGCTCGAGAAGCGCGAGGCGTGTCCTGAGCAGCGCCCGCTCCTGTTCGAGCGCGCCACGCCGCGATTCGTCCGCCTCGATTCTGGCGATTCCCTCCAGCGCAAGCTGATCGACGACCCGCAGAACGATTTCCCGCCGAAGCGCCGCTTCCGACGCACTGCAACCACGCACCTGATGGTCGCTAAAGCTGACCGTCGTCTGCATGACGTCGGAGCGGACCGATGCACCGTGTTGCGCCACACCGAACGTCCGCTTTTCGACGATGGCCATACCGAGCACGGCGAAGACTTCATCTGCCTCCGGGTGATCGCGAAAGTACGTGCGCAATTCATCCGAACGGCTAAAGGCCTCGCAAACGTCGTCGGGCCCCGCAAAAAAAGCGTGAATGTGCGGGTCCGTTGCCCAGGTGTCGGCGCTTGCTTCACACGCGGCGGGCATTTCTGCGACGAGACGCTCCAGATAGTCGATCGCCCTGCGCGCCGCGGCAGCGACACGTGCGTCGCATTCGCGCACGAGACGCAGTTGCGGATTGAGCTGCACGATCCGCTCGACGATTTCCTTCATCTGCCGGGCATCGGCTCCATCAGGCGCGCGATTCCCCGGGAACAACCACGACAGCAGCCCCATGTCCGGCTCCCGTCGTTATCTACGATTCGTCGCGGTGCGGAATAATCAGCGCGGTGATCGTGTGGTTCTTCCAGTACAGGTTGTGGATGCGCGGCTGCAGTGTCCGCAACCCGTCGGCGGTGACGTCGTTGAAGATGAGCAGCGCCGCAGGCCGCGACCCGGCGCCGGCAATTCGCTGGATCGAACTGAACGGGGGAAATCCATACTTTGCCAGGAACTCGCCGATCTCCTCGTCAGAGACGGTTTCTTCCACGTTTCCAAGCAGCATTTCAGTCATGATGGGTGCTCCGTGACAGGTGCTCCAGGTCATGATGCCCGGTACACCGTCGATACACAACATGGAGCCGCAACACAATTTCCGCCGCCTTCACCGCGAGCCCGCATGGGGACGCGCAGCGACTTCAGGCCGCACTATCCGACTCTATTTTTATAGTGTGGGGGGCCTCGATATCCGGCAATCAGACCATGGTCGTATTCCGCCGCTGAGGGGCTGCAGGTAGGCTCAACGCCAATCCCTCCTCCATCCTTCAGGTGCGGTTGCGCGTTCAGTTGCGCGCGCGATTGCGGGTCCGGGTCGACCATGAGGCGTCGTCCATGCCGTTGGGCGCCACTGCGCTACAGTGCACTCGGACTTCTGTTTCCGGTTGCCGCCACGTGCGCCCAGGAACTCGAGCCACGCACCTATTCCCCATCGCCCATCGGCACCCACTTCCTGGTTGCAACCTGGTCCCATCTTTCAGGCGATGTCCTGACCGATACATCGTTGCCGATCTCAGGCGTCGAGGCCCGCTTCGACCTCTACTCGCTCGGATATGTGTCGACTTTTCCCCTCCTGGATCACACTGCATCGTTCGGGATCGCACTGCCCTACGTACGCGGTAACGTCAGCGGCAATGTGATCGACGCACCGACCGAGGTGTATCGCGCGGGCCCAGGTGACATCCGGCTGCGCTTTGCCTTCAATCTCTTCGGCAATCCGCCTTTGCCCGTCGAGGCGTTCGTCAGGCCGGAGTCGACAACGTCGGTCGGAACGAGCCTCACGATGATTGTGCCCACCGGCCAGTACGTCGGCTCCCGGCTCGTGAATATCGGCGTGAACCGATGGTCGTTCAAGCCGGAGATCGGGGTGTCGCAGCCGCTCGGAAACTGGTTTGTCGACGCGTCCGCAGGGGTGTGGTTCTTCATGGACAACGATGACTTCTTCGGTGGCAACCAGCGCTCCCAGGCACCCCTGATGACGCTCCAGTTGCACAGCGGCTACACCTTCCGCCCCGGATTCTGGATCGCGGTCGACCTGGGATATGCCTCTGGCGGCCGCACGTCGGTGAACGATGCGCCGGCTGACGATCGTCAGGCCAACGTGCGGTACGGCTTCACGTTTTCCTTGCCGGTTTCTCGTGGCTGGTCGACGAAATTCGCGTTTTCGCACGGTCTCGTTACGCGCGCCGGGGGCGACTTCACCGCTGTCGCCCTGACGCTGCAATATCGCTGGTTCGATCGCTGATGACAGGTCACGCCTCGCCGCTCCGGACTCACACCGCGCCTGTGTGCAATTGCGATGTGCGCGCCTGTGGCAAGCGTGCTACTGGGCGCCGCCTGCCTGTACCGCCGCCGCAATGTCGCGGCTGACCGACGCCAGCGCCCGATCATGAGCCGCGACGATCGGATTGAAACCCTGGCCGGAAACGGCTTCCCGCACAACGGAGCGGCCCGTGACCGGGCGCGCCTTCCCCGGTGCGCGCACGGCCCATAGCACGTCGACGGTGACGTCGCGCCCGGGCACGGACTCGAAGCCCACGACGTCGAGTCGCACGTGCCACGCAGTCAGCGGGTCGTACGCCGTATCGTAGACCGACACCTGCTGCGAGTTCAGCAGCGTGGCGAGGTCGGCGGCAATCACGCGCGCAATATCGCCTTTCAACGGTTGCGCCCAGCGCGCGAACTCGTTGAGCGCCACTTCGTTGTCACCGATCCGCGTCACGATCTGCGGCCGGTCGACCATGTCCGGCACCGTGACGGGCCCGATCACCACGGAGACGGGCGGTGTCGTGCCGGCGCGGGTGAGCGACGGATCCGGGCTCAGCGTATAGAACGTGGCCGACGGCGACGCACATCCCGCCGTGAGCCCGGCGATGGCCATGCCGAGAATGAAACAGGCGCGCGCGGATCTCATTGTTTGTCCTCCGGCTTGCCGCGCACCAGCGATTCGGGATGCCGCGACAGGTAGTCGGCGAGCGTACGCAGCGCCGCCGCCGTGCGCGTCATCTCGCGCATCGCCTCTTCCGTGGACTGCTGCAGCGACGAATCCGGCTGCAACGCGGAATTCGCGGAATTGAGCATGGTTTGCGCCGACGTGAGCGTGTCGTGAGCCCGCGGAACGACGTCGGTATTGAGCTGGGAGATCATCGAATTGGCGGTGCGCAACGTCGTCCGGGCGTCCTCGCCGATCGCCTCGAACGGAATGCCGTTGAGCTTGGTGAGGAGTCGTGTGACGGAGTCCTGTACCGATTGCAGCGTGCGCGGCACCGCAGGCAGTTCGGGCGGCGACCTGGACCAGTCTATCGTCGCCTTCGGCGCATCCGGGAAATAATCCATTCCAATGTAAAGCTGTCCCGTGAGCAGATTTCCGCTCTTCAACTGGAAGCGGAATCCGTTTTCCACCAGGGCATTCGCAGTCCTGCGCGGGTCGTCGCCAAGACGGCCCTCCGCGCGGCCGTTCTGGAAACGGGACGTGAAGCGCTCCGGATAGATCTGGATCTCGACGGGAATACTGAAACGACGCTGCGTGGGGTCGAATCGCGTGTAAATGGCCGTCACTTCGCCGATCACAATACCGCGGAAGTCGACCGGGGCGCCGACTGTCAATCCGCGGACCGAATCGGTGAAGTTCACGACGTACTTGTCGATGATGCGGTCGTGCTGTTTCATCGCGTCGGTACGCGACGGGTACAGCTCGAACTGGGCGTGAGGCTCGGCGTCGGTTTCTTCCTGCGATTCCGGCGGCGACTCGAATGCAACACCGCCGATGATGACGGACACGATCGACTGGGTTTCGACACGCACGCCGTTGCTGTCGAAGGCCATGTTGATCCCGCTCGCGTGCCAGAAGCGCGTGTCGATTTTCACGAAGCGGTCGTAGGGCGCGTTGATGAATACTTTCAGCGTGACGCCTTTGCCGTCCTTATCCAGTTGATAGGAAGCGATCTGGCCAACCTGGAGCCTGCGGAAATAGACGGGCGAGCCCACGTCCAGCGAGCCGAGCCCCGCGCTCTTCAATGTGAACTCGCGCCCCGGCATGTCGCTCGCGAACACCGGCGGCTCTTCGAGCCCGATGAAATCGCGGCGCGCCTTTTTCGCATTGCCGACATCGACGTCGATGTAGGAGCCCGACAGAAGCGTGCCGAGTCCGGAGACCGTGCCGCCCGACACGCGCGGGCGAACCACCCAGAAGCGCGTATTGTCGACGAGGAGGCCCGCCACGTCGCGGGCGACCTCCGCCCTTGCCACCACGTGTTTCTGGTCGGGTGAAAGCATGACCGCTTCCACCACGCCGATATCGACATCCTTGTACTTGAGCTTGGTCTTGCCCGCTTCCAGACCCTCGCCCGTCTTGAAGGTGATGCTGACCTTCTCGCCTCGTTCCAGCACGGCCTTCACCGCGAGCCCCCCGCCGATCAGCACGGCCACGATCGGTACGAGCCACACCAGCTGCATGCGCCAGCGCGAGCGCGGCATCGGGTCGGCTGCGGGGAAATCGGGAATCTCAGGCTCGTCATTTGACCCGGGCATGATCCTTCTCCGCTGCATCCCAAATGAGGCGAGGATCGAAAGACATCGACGCCATCAGGGTCAGCACGACGACCGCCCCGAACGCGATCGATGCGGGGCCCGCCTTGATCGTCGCGAGTGCCTGGAATTGCACGAGCGCGACGAGCATCGTGATGACATAGATATCGAGCATCGACCATCGGCCCACCAGTTCGATCACGCGATAGATCCGGGTGCGTTGCTCGGGAAACCATTGCGAATGAAGCTGCGTCGAGATCGCCAGATACGCGAGGCCCAGTATCTTGAGCATCGGCACCATGATGCTCGCCACGAAAACCAGGACGGCCAGCAGCCACGACCCGGATACCCACAGATAGACCACGCCGCTCATGATCGTGTCCTTCTGTGCCCCGAAAAGCGAACTGGTGTCCATTACGGGCAGCACGTTCGCCGGGACGTACAGCACGATGGCGGACAACAGATACGCCCACGTCCGCGAGAGGCTCGCGGGCTTGCGCATATGCAACGGGGAGCCGCACCGCGGGCAATCGCGCGGACCGGATCGTGCCGGCGGCCGGAGCAGCAGGCCGCATCCCTCGCACAGCACCAGTCCGTATGCGGATGCCGTCCGCGCGGCGCGGCGGAACCTGATGGGCGCCAGTTGCAATGCACGACCGGCATTTCGCCCGGTGGTGATGCGCCCCCACACTTCGTGCGGATCGAACGCCGCCGACGCGGCCGCGAGCAGCAGCATCAACACGATGAATGACCACAGTGCGGTGCCCGGCACCACTTTCGCGATGTGCGCCAGCTTGACGAGCGCGACGAGCAGCCCGAGGATCAGCACCTCGGTCATGCCCCACGGACGCGCCAGCCGGAACAGCTGGAAGCCGGCCGCGGGCTGCCACGGCACGCGTCCCAGCTGCAGCGGCAGGAGCAGCCACAGCATCGAAACGGTCTGCAGGACAGGCATGAGAATCGTCGTAAGGCCGACAAGCAGCGCGAGCGGCCACGCGCCATCGACGTAAAGCACGCGAACCGAGCCCGCCAGCGTCGTTTGAATGAGATTGCCGTTGACCGACAGGCCGACAATTGGATACACGTTCGAAATGACGAGCAGCACGATCGCCGCCAGTGCAAATGCCAGCGCATATTCGGGGCCGTTCGTTCGCCCCCGTCTGAGCTCGGCGTGGCACCGATGGCAGCGCAATGAACTGCCGGGCGTGAGCGGCGCGCCCCGTTGCAGCAGATCGCACTCTTCACAGGCGATGATCTCCGGATGCGTCATTTCGCCTCCATCGCCATCGGCTGGGCGAGTGCCGGAGACGCGCTCCGCGCAACCGGCTCGGGGGCTGCCGGCGTTTGCGGTGCGGGTGCGGGCGCGGGTGCGGGCTGCGGGACGGTCATCTTTTCGGCATCGAGCACCCAGCCGCCGCCCATCGCCTTATAGAGGTTGACGTACGAAGTGAGCACGGCGCCCTGCGTCTGCGTATAGCCCAGCTGCGCATTGAAGAGGCTGCGTTCCGCGTCGAGCACCTCGATGTAGCTCGTATAACCGCCTTCGTAGCGTAGACGCGCGAGCCTTGCGTAGGTACGCAACGCCTCGACCTGATTGTTCTGCGCATCCAGTTGTTCGTGCGTCTTCTGCACGGAGATGAGCGCGTCTTCAACCTCCTGGAACGCGACCTGAATGGCTTTCTCGTAGGTGTACAGCGCTTCCTGCTGGCGCGCCTCGGCCTGGTGCACCTGACCTGAGATATTGCCCGCGGTGAAGATCGGTTGCGCGAGGGTGCCGGCAAACGACCATACCCGCGCCGGGCCCGTGAAGAGACTTGAGAACTGCGTGCTGACCGATCCGAACAGTCCGGTGAGCGATATCGAAGGAAAGTACAGCGCCCGGGCGGCGCCAATCAGCGCATTCTCCGAGATCAGCGCCTGCTCAGCCTGCAGGACGTCGGGACGGCGTTCGAGTAACTCCGAAGGCAGGCCGCCCGGAATTTGCGGCGTACCCAGTGCCGACACTTCGCGGCCTCGGAGAATGGCGCCGGGATTCCTGCCGATCAGGACGGAGAGCGCGTTTTCCTGCTGGCCAATCTGCGCCTCGATCTGCGGGACGGTCGCTTTCGCGGCCTCGTACTCGGACTGGCTTTGCGCAAGCTCCATCTGCGAGACTTCACCGCCTTTGAATCGCGCGGTGAAGACGCGGACCGATTCGTCCCGGCTCGTCACTGTTTCCTGCGCGATTTCGAGTTGCCGGTCGAGATCGCGCAAGTTGATGTACGCGGAGGCGACGGCGCTGACCAGCGTCAGAATGGTGGCCCGGCGACCCTCTTCACTTGCCAGCAGGTTGGCCCGCGCAGCCTCGGTTTGCCGGCGGACCTTGCCGAAGAGGTCGATTTCCCACGCCACGGACACGCTCGCGTCGAACTGGTTATAGACGGGATTGATGCCATTGGGGATCGGCACCCCGGCGGATTGCGAGACGCGCTGGCGAGACGCATCAGCACCTGCGGACACCTGCGGGAAGAGCCCGGAACGCGTCGTCACGAACTGACCGCGGAACTCGTCGACCCGTGCGGCCGCAACCTTGACATCCCGGTTCTCCAGCAGCGCCGTGGAGATCAGCTGGTCGAGCACCGGGTCCTGGAACTGCTGCCACCACGCCGTGTTGGCGATGCTCGCGGCTTCGCCCTGGGCGAAGCGATAGGTGGCAGGCACGTCCACTGCCGGCCGTACGTAGTCGGGGCCCAGCAGGCAGCCGCCCAGCGAAAGCAGCATGGCGGAAGCGAGCAAACGCGCCAGTACTGTCCCGTGCATGTCATTCACCTTCCTGCGGTGCGGACGGCGCCCGGTGTGACGCGCCAGGCCCTGTTGCCGCCGTCGAATCGGGACCCGCGTCGGCGGGTCCCGGGTCCGGTGTCTGCTTGCCTCCGCTGGAGCGCGAGGACCATGTTTCGAGCAGGTAATAGAACATCGGAATGAAGAACACGGCGATGGCTGTCGCGCCGAGCATGCCGCCGATCACCCCGGTGCCAATCGAATGGCGGCTGTTGGCCGACGCGCCCTGCGCAATCGCGAGCGGTACGCAGCCCAGAATGAACGCCAGAGACGTCATCACGATAGGACGCAGGCGCTCTTCGGCTGCCGTCATCGTGGCATCGAACACGGACGCGCCCGTCTCCCGGTTCAGCACTGCAAATTCGAAGATCAGGATCGCGTTCTTGGCGGCGAGCGCGACCAGCATCGTCAGCCCGATCTGGAAGTACACATCGTTGCTCAGTCCACGCAACAGGATGGCGAGCAGCGCGCCAAAAAGCGCGAACGGCACCGCCATCAGCACGCCGAACGGCAGCGACCACTTTTCGTACTGCGCAGCAAGGATGAGGAAAACCATCACGAGGCCGAACACGAAGACGAGCCCGGACGTGCCGCCCGACTGCCGTTCTTCGTAGGCTTCACCGCTCCATGCGACGTCGTAGCCGGACGGCATCTGCGTCGCAAGCTCTTCGAGCGTGGCGATCACCTGCCCGGAACTGTATCCAGGCGCGGCATTGGCCGTGATCTTGATCGCCGGAAAATTGTTGAAGCGCGTGACCAGGTCAGGACCGGTCACGTACTGGTAGCTCGCAACCGACTTGATCGGAACCATCGTGCCGGTCTTGCTGCGCACGAAGATCTGGTCGAGGTCCTCGGGCTTCAACCGGTACGACGGCTCCGCCTGCAGGATCACCTGCCAGAGCCGGCTCGACCGGTTGAACTGTGATACGTAGAGCGACCCGAACATCGTCTGCATGGCGCTGTACACGTCTTCGACAGGCACACCCAGCGTCTCGGACTTGTCGCGGTCCACCTGAACCAGCAGTTGCCTCGATGACGCGTTGAACGTCGAGGTCACCCCGGTGAGTTCCGGGCGCTTCTTCGCCTTCTGGACGAACTCGTCCGCGACTTCCGCGAGTTGCGCAATGCTGGCGTCGCCCTTGCTCTGGATCCACACCTCCGTGCCGCCCGTCGTGCCGAGCCCCGGAATCGACGGCGGATTCACCGGCAGCACGACGCCCTCTTTCACGTTCGCGAAGTTGCGGTACGCGTCGAGCAGCACTGCCTTTGCGTTCTGTGTCCTGATGTTCGCGGATGTGTAGCGGTCCTCGAAACTCTTGAGGCCGACGAAGAACGTGCTCGCGTTGTTCTTGTTCTGGTTGTCGAGCAGGCTGTATCCATCGACGACCGCGATGCTCCCGACCGCGGCCTGCTTCTTGAAGTACTCGGTGACCTGCTGCGACACCTCTCCGGTACGGTCAAGGCTCGCCGCGTCCGGCATGATAACGGCGCCAAGCAGATAGCCCTGATCCTCCGGTGGCAGGAACGCACCGGGAATCGACCGCACCATGAGTACCGAAAGCACGATCATGCCGACGAAGCACACCAGCGCGAGGATGGACCGCTTGATCACCACCCTGACCGCCGCTGTGTAGCCCGCCGTCATCTTCAGGAACATGTTGTCGAACCAGCGGAAAAAGCCCTTCTTTTCGTGGTGTGTACTCTTTAGCAGCAAGGCGGCGAGCGCCGGCGACAACGTGAGTGCCACGATACCCGACAGCACCACCGAAATCGCAATCGTAATGGCGAACTGCTTGTACATCTGTCCCGTGATCCCGCCGAGAAACGCCACCGGCACGAACACCGCGCACAGCACGAGGACGATGGCGATGACCGGCCCCGCCACTTCGTCCATGGCCTTTTTGGCGGCGTCTTTGGGATTGAGTTTGTACACCGTCATGTTGCGTTCGACGTTTTCGATCACAACGATCGCATCGTCCACGACAATCCCGATGGCAAGCACCATCCCGAACAGGGTCAGCATGTTGATCGAGAAGCCGAGCAGCAGCATGAACATGCATGTCCCGACGATCGAGACCGGCACCGCCACGATCGGGATCAGCGTCGCGCGCAGGCTTTGCAGAAACACGAACACGACGATGACGACGAGCACGAGCGCTTCGAAGAACGTGTGAATGACGTCGGAGATGGAGGCCCGGGTAAACTCGGTCGTGTCCATGGCGATTTCGTACGTCATGCCTTCAGGAAAGGACTTTTTCAGTTCCTCGAGCGTCGCGCGGACCCGCTTCGAAACGTCGAGCGCGTTGGCGCCCGGCTGCTGATAAACCGCAAGGACGGTCGCCGGTTTGCCCTGGAACCGGGTGCGAATGGAGTAGTCCTTTTGCCCCAGTTCGGTATGGCCGATGTCCTTGAGTCGCACGATTGCCGCGCCGCCGCTTGCGGCGCGCACGATGATGTCGTCGAACTCGGTTGGCGACGTCAGGCGGCCGGTGGTCGTGACCGCAAATGACTGCTCGACCGCCTGTCCCGTTGGCGATTGCCCGATGCTGCCGACGGCAAACTGCTGGTTCTGGTTCGCCACCACCCGCTGCACGTCGGCGGCTGTCACGCCGAGTTGTGCCATGCGGTCAGGTTTCAGCCAGACACGCATTGCGTAATCCGGATTGCCGAAAATACTCGACTGGTTTGCGCCGGGAATCCGCTTGATCGCGTCAAGCACGTAGATGTTGGCGAAGTTCGCGATGTAGACCGAATCGTAGCGATCGGTCGGCGAATAGATCGCAATCACCATCATGAACGCGGACGATTTTTTCTGAACCTGAATACCCTGCGCCTGCACCGATTGCGGGAGCTGCGGCAGCGCGAGGTTCACGCGGTTTTGCACATCGACCTGGGCCAGTTCAGGGTTCGTGCCGATCTGGAAGTACGCGTTGATCGTCAGGTTGCCCGTCGATGAACTCGACGAGTTCATATAGATCATGTTGTCTGCGCCATTCACCTGCTGCTCGATCGGCGCGGCGACATTGTTCGCCACTACCTCCGCGTTGGCGCCTGGATAGGTGGCGGCGATCGTGATCTGCGGCGGCGTGATATCAGGGTATTGCGCGACCGGAAGCGAGAACATCGCCAGCGCGCCGCCCAGCGTAATGACGATCGAAATGACCGACGCAAAAATCGGCCGATCGATGCAGTAGTGCGAAATACTCATGTCGGTCGGCCTCTCACTGGGTCGCTCCACTGGCGGGTGCGGGCCCCGGCAGTTCCTGCGCCTGCGCGGCCGGCGGCGGCGTGGCAGTGTCCGAGGCACCGGCCGCAGACGATGCCGCGCCGGTTCCTGGCGCCAGGACCTTGATGATCTTGAGCTGCGAGTCGGCCGTGACACGGATTGCGCCGTCCACCACGATGCGTTCGCCCGCCTTGAGTCCGTCTGAAATGAACCAGTCGTCGCCGTGCCAGTCGCCCACTTCGACGACCCGCTGGTGCGCCTTCGACTGGTCGTCGACGACCCAGACAAAGTGGCTCTTCGCACCCTGCAAGACGGCGCGCTGCGGCACGAGAATGGACCTGGGCCGTATCGCCCCGGCGACGCGAGCCCTCACGAACTGGCCTGGACGCAAGACACCTTTCGGATTGTCGAAGCTCGCCCGCACCAGAAAGGTCCCCGTTTCGGTGTTGAACGCGGGATTGGCAAAGTCGATGTGCCCTTCCTGCGCAAATTCAGACCCGTCCGCCAGAATCAGCTGGACGACAAAGTCGTTGCCCGCAGGGAATTTCAGTCTCCCTGCTGCAATCTGGTCCCTGTACCTCAGCATCTCGTTTTCGGAAATGCTGAAATTCACCCACATCGGATCGAGTTGATACACATAGGTCAGCAAGCCGTTCGCCGTCGCCGTGACGTAGCTGCCGTCCTGCTGGCGCGCAAAACTCGACAGGCCGAGAAGCGGCGACTTGATCGTCGTGTATCCGAGGTTGAGCTGCGCCGCCTCGACGTCTCCCTTCGCGGCAATCACCGCGGCAGCGGCCTGCTTCTCGTTACCGACCGCGTCGTCCAGATCCTTCTTGCTCAATGCGTTTTGCGCCGCCAGAGGTTGCACGCGCGCGAGATTGGCCTTTGCCACTTCGAGCCGCGCCTGCTGCTGCGCGAGTTGTCCCATGGCGGTCTGAAGCGCGGCCTCGAACGGCTTTTTGTCCATCTGGAACATCGTCTGCCCGGCCTTGACCACCTGCCCCTCGACATACATGCGCTTGTCGAGGAAGCCATCTACACGGGCACGAATCTCGACCTCGCGGGAGCTCTGGGTTTGCGCAGTAAATTCGAAATCGACCGGGGTATCCTGCTGCGCCACCGTCGTGACGGTCACCTCCGGCGCGGCCGCTGCCGGTGCGGCGGGTGGCTTCTTGCAGGAAGCAAGTAACGCGACAGCGGCGACGGCGAGTAGCAGCGTTCGCCCGTCAAGCGCGCGCAAGGCGCTGCGATAGAGGACTGCCCTCGCCACGGACCCGGCAGAACCGGGCCACGGCAGGATGGAGAAGACGGAGACGGTTTTCATCGCGCGACCCGCCTGATCACAGGGCAATACAGTTGCCGAACAGCACGAATGCATCCCGGCTGCTCGCGATCATCGACGCCCCCGAATCGTGGCGTGCCCATCCGGCTCCAGTCGCGATGCCCTCAGCGACGATGCGGCCCGGGTCCCTGTCGACGGCATACTGGTCCGTCGCGTGCGCGGGTCGGTTGATGGCTTTCTTTTCGAAGTCGATGGAAAGGAGTCGGGCCGCCCGGATGTCTGTCGGCAAGGACCGGTTACACCCACTCCCCGGACGGCATGCGTGCGATGTCATCGTCGCGCAGACAAGCGGCCTGCTGCCATTGAAGCCGGCCGCCGACGCGCCGAGCGCTGCAACCCCGAGCAAAACCGTGAGTAAAACGGATCCGGATTTCATCACGTACGCTCCCGCATTTTTTCTGGACGCGGCCGCGCAACGCACCGCCCAGCGCGCGCGCCGAAATCATGCACGTGCCCAGCCCGTCTGGCCGCGCAAGCAATGCGAGACAGCTGGCCTTCCCGCTGACACGTTGACCTGATTCAGTTTGGTGGCCGTGAGAAAGGGAGACAATCGGACCTTAGTCTCATATCGCCCGACCGTGCGAAAGTGGTTCAAGGCCGCAGCGTACCGCCAATCGCCATTTCCACGGCCTTGATCAGGATGGCGCCGTTCAACGGCTTGCGCAGATAGGCGACGGCGCCCGATGCGAGCGCGGTCTGACGGGTGGAAAGCTCGTCGTGTGCCGTAATCACGATGACAGGCAATCCCGTCGGCGCAAGCTGACGCTGGACTTCCAGGCCGCTGATTCCAGGCATCTGGACATCCAGGATCACACAGGCAGGCCGATATGACGGAATCGCCGCAAGCGTATCGAGAAACTCGCCACCGCTGGAAAAAGTTTCCGCCGCGATTCCGACGGAGTGCAGGAGGCGCTTGATAGCGCGGCAAACCGATTCGTCGTCGTCGACCACAGCAACGATTTGGTTGAGATTGACCATATGACGACGCGAACGCGCAGTCGCTCCCATTAGTAGACCCTTGCAGCTTTAGCCTAACGGGAGATGGCGAAATGAGATATAGGGCTTTGGTCCACTACCGGCGTTCGCCGCAGCGGATCATTTCGAACAGGGTCTCAGGACAGGTCGATCGGCGCCGGGGCGCCTATTCCTCGTCGGCCGCGTGCACGCCGGCTTTTTCCGCAAGCCGGACGAGTTCGACGATCGATCTCGCCTTCATCTTCTCCATCACGCGGGCCCGGTGAATCTTGATCGTCTTTTCGGCGGCACCCAGGTCGCTCGCGACCTGTTTGTTCAGGCGGCCGGTCAGGACGAGCGCCATGACTTCGCGCTCGCGGCGCGTGAGATGATTGACGCGCGCCTCGATCTCCGCCTTCTGCGTTCTGTCTGCGAACTCCGTGCATGCGCGGGCGAGCGCGCGATTTACCGCAGCGAGCAATAGCGATTCGCACACCGGCTTGACGAGAAAGTCGAGTGCGCCGGCTTTCATCGCATCGACACTCGTGCCGACGTCGCCATGCCCCGACAGAAACACGATTGGAAGGAGCTGGTTGAGCCTCCGCTGCACCTCGAGCCCCGTCATGCCGGGCATCTGCAGATCGAGCAGGAGGCATGCGGGTGCGCTCGCGAGATCGGCTCTGTCCAGAAAGGCTTCGGGACTGTCAAAGCATTCGACGCGATAGCCCGACGCGCGCAGCAAGCGGGCGAGCGCGCTTCGCACGCGTTCGTCATCGTCCACGATAAAGACACGGGTGGCGGTTTCGCTCACGACGACGGGGGGCTGGAGCCCTGTCGCGAGTGGGTTCCCTTTGGCAGCGTTACGTGAAACGACGCTCCCCTGACATTGTTGTTCTCCGCCCATAGTCTGCCTCCGTGACCAGTGATGATCGTGCGGCTGATAGAAAGACCCAGCCCGAGCCCTTGAGGTTTCGTCGTGAAAAACGGCCTGAATATCTTGTCCATCCTGTCGACCGTCAGGCCCAGGCCCTGGTCTTTCACGGTAATCCGCACGCCTCCAGCCGGTTCTTCGCGCACGGTTGTCTCGACTACCCGGTCCGCAGGCGCGCTCTCCTTGAGCGCATCGAATGCGTTCAGCAGCAGGTTGAGGACCACCTGCTGCAGTTGAACCCTGTCACCGCACACCATCGCCAGATTGCCGGAAATGTCGAAGCGGGTGCGAACGCCGCGAGCGATTGCATCGCTATGCACAAGAAGCGCAGCATCGCGCACGACATCGCCGACGTCGAGCGGCTGCAATTCAATATCGCCATTGCGCACCAGGGTCCGGATCTTCTGGATGACTTCGCTCGCGCGACGGTTATCCGTGACGATATCTTCCAGCGCGTCACGAAGCTCGGCCCGGTCGGCCGTCTCCGATTCGAGGAATTTCTGCGCCGCCTGCGCGTTGAACAAAATGGCGGTGAGCGGCTGCGTCAACTCATGGGCCAGCGATCCGGCAAGCTCCCCGAGAGATGAAACGCGCGCCAGATGGGCGAGTTCCTTCCGGTTTCGATCGACTTCCCGGACACCACTGCGATCCGATATCGCGGTGATCTGCAATACACGTTTGAGATCCGTGTATCGAGTGGTAGTGGCTTCCGCGGGAAAATCGACACCGTCGCGCCGGCGCGCGACCAGGACCTGTGTCGTTGAAGCGCCGGAAGCGTTGTTCGCCTCGGCGTGGCCATCGACGCCCGGCTGGTCGTCACACACGCCACGCAGCGGGAACAGCATATCGGCCGACGCGCCGGTCAGTTCTTCCCTCGTGTAGCCGAACAGTTCCATCGTTCTGGCGTTCGCGAAGGTGATCCGGTTCCGGTCGTCGACCGTGATGATCGGAACCGGCATCATTTCAAGTGCTTCCCTCAGGGGAATGCTTGCGTCAAGGCGCGTACCGCGGCCACGGCCCCGTAACCACGACACGCATGCGGCTACACGCCCTTTTCGCCCCGGCCCTGAACCGGCAGGCTCGCGCGAGCCAGACGCAGTCGCGCTGCCCGAGATATCCGTGCCACGAAGAGGAAGCGGGAGTGGAATGTGTCTCGTTGTCGTTAAACGCCAATGACGTCGTTCGCGAACCGGGCGGCCGCCCGTTCGTGAAAAATGTAAATCCGGAGAGAACCTTCGAAGAAAATAGCGTTGTTGCACGAACCAGGCTATTGAAGTTGCCGCTGCGTCTATCGCCAGGTTTCTGCCCTGCACGATCAGATTGACCATCGGTATCTCCGTACCCAGTTTGTGAGGATTCGACGCTGTCGCCACGCCTGGCGCGGTGAATTGAATGACCCGGACCGACCGGGCGATCGTTGCCTCGAACAACTCGCAATTGCAAAACCAGTATAGGCGATCGCGAATTAATTACCGGGGAATGTATGTCATTTATTCCGGTCGACCCGCTCGTCATATATTGAATGCAATCTGGATTTAGCGGCACGGATTAATGTTGGCACGCGTGCATTCAATCTTCCGCTTACGTAAAGGACCCGCTGTCGACCTGCTTGACGTATGTAAACATGACGGCCCCCACACGCGCCTGGTGCGACCTCATCGTTTTCATCAGGATTGTGGGTATACCCGGGTCTCAGCTTTCGTCGCGGCACGGCCATTCTTTCTGTGCGCCCCGCCTGCAGGCTTTTGTCCGGCCAGGATTCGGGTATCCGGACACCGAAGCACATGCTTCCTTCGTTCGCACAACGCGCGGGTCGTTACCCACCAAGCGCGATAATCGCCATGGTCAGCAGGACGCCGAGCGCCATCATCGCGAATCCCGTTCTCAATCCGCCAAACCCGGAGTGCCGGCCCAGCGCGATGCCGCAGCCAAACAGCATGGCAAGCGTCAGTGCACGCGAGACAATCAAGGCAGTCGGAACGTCCTTCAACACGACGAACGGCAACGCAACCGGGAACGTCGAGATGACGACGATCAGGAAAATGCCCACCGCCCCCTTGATGTCATCGCGCACAAGCCGCGGTCGACGCGGCAGATTTGTGATGGCGGCGAGGCGCGCGCGGATGGTCTCGAGTTCCGTATCGGTGATCAGGGGTTTGAACCACGCGGGCATGGCGTCGCGAAGCACGCGAACGCCAGCGGTTGCGTCCGGCTCTGCTCCCGCCCTCAACGCAAACGAGAGCCGCCTGCCGCGATTGGTCAGGGTGCGTACGATAAACATCACTGCGTCGGCCAGGCCCCAGGCAAGGTTGCAGCCGAGCGCGGTGTAGAACATCTTCCGCCCGGGATCTTCGCCTGCCGTGGCGACCGACACCGCGCCGACGAACGTGAGCGCCATGAAGAGCCCAAAACACAGTTCCGAAACCCGATCGACGACATCCAGAACCGGCTCGCGCGTTTCGATGTCTTCCTGTTCCGTCCGGTCGGTAGCGTACATGGGGCCTCCCCCTGCGGTTGGCATGTGATGTATTCATTGCCGGGTCGCCGCCGCGCGTGACATTGAACACCGGCTGCCAAATGGACGCCTCTGGCCGGCAAGGGTCTCTTCCCGCCGGTTGCAAACGCGCTGCGGACACGCACGATGCCTCTCTAACCGGCTTGGGTGTCCAGGGCGATGCCGGCATCGAACCCGCGCATTCCAGTGACATGGCAACGACCAGCCGATCGTCTGACCATCGCCGGAAATGTGCAGCATACGGCGTTCAACCGGGGGACGGTATTGGACCAAGGTCGCATGGTTGCGCCCCATACCGCGTCCTATACTGTGAAAGGACTGGCGCGAGACGCCCCGTGGCTAACGTACGTGTGAAGACATGGATATGGCGAAGACAAAGGCAAAAAAAGACCCGTCCGGGGAAGACCAGACACTGTCTTACAAGGCATATCGGAAAGCGCTGTTCCAGTTGCATGTCGAACTCGTCAAGCTCCAGGAATGGGTCGTTCAAACGGGCAGCAAGGTCTGCATCGTTTTCGAAGGACGCGATGGCGCGGGCAAAGGCGGCACCATCAAGGCCATTACCGAGCGTGTGAGTCCGCGCATATTTCGCGTCGTCGCATTGCCTGCACCGAGCGAGCGCGAAAAAAGCCAGATGTACCTTCAGCGCTACCTGCCCTACCTGCCGGCCGCAGGGGAAATCGTGATCTTCGACCGCAGCTGGTACAACCGCGCGGGCGTCGAACGCGTGATGGGCTTCTGCTCCACCGAAGATGTGCAGAGCTTCTTCAAGGCGGTGCCGCTTGTCGAGCAGGCGATCGTCGGGTCCGGCGTCATCCTGCTCAAATACTGGCTCGAGGTCAGCTCCGAGGAACAGACCCGCCGCCTCGAGGCGCGTATCCACGACGGACGCAAGGTCTGGAAATTGACGGATATGGACCTGAAGTCGTATAGCCGGTGGTACGACTATTCGCGGGCGCGCGACGCGATGTTCAAGGCGTCGGACACCGTGATCGCGCCGTGGTACGTAGCGAATTCAAATGACAAGCGGCGTGCGCGACTCAACATCATCCGCGATCTGCTCGACAGGATTCCCTACGAAGCCATGCCGCGCAGGAAGGTGACGCTGCCGAAGCGGCAAAAGCCGGATGGCTATGAGGAACCGGACTATCCGTTCAAGTACATAGCCGCGCGGTTCTGAGCCCGGCGCCTCACTGCAGACCAAAACCATCGTTGTCATGAAAAAGGAACATGCGTCCCGCCGGGTAGCGCGGCAGGGTCCGTCGCGACGGCGTTCGACGGGCAGCGTTCGCATGCCCTTTCCAGAATGGCTTGGCAACTACACGACAACGTGGCTCAGGCCCGACGTCATTGCCGGCCTGACCGTGGCCGCAGTGGTGATTCCGAAGGCGCTCGCGTACGCGACCATCGCCGGCCTTCCTGTTCAGGTCGGTCTCTACACCGCCTTCGTTCCCATGTTGATCTACGCGCTGCTGGGAACCTCGCGCGTCCTCAGCGTGAGCACGACGACCACCATCGCCATCCTCGTCGCGACGGCGCTCGACAGCGTTGCGTCCACCCGCGATACGGCGAACCTGCTGACGGCTTCGGCGACTTTGACATGCATGGTCGGGGTGACCCTGATCGTGGCGAGACTGCTGAGGCTCGGCTTCGTCGCGAATTTCATTTCGGAACCCGTGCTCATCGGCTTCAAGGCCGGCATCGGGATCGTGATCGTCGTCGACCAGTTGCCGAAGCTGCTTGGCATCCATTTTCACAAAGGCTCGCTGCTTCACAACCTGCTCGCCATCGTTCATGAGATCCCTCAGGCGTCCCTCGTAACCGTGGCAGTCGGCGCGGTCATGATCGGCCTGCTGGTCGCGCTGGAACGCCTGCTTCCGCGCGCGCCCGCCCCCCTGATTGCCGTGGTGGCCGGCATTGCAAGCGTGAAACTGTTCGGCCTCCCGGCGTATGGGCTCGCAACGGTGGGCCATGTTCCGACGGGACTGCCTCCTTTTACGCCGCCGGACCTGCAGATGGTGATGACGCTTTGCCCGCCGGCGCTCGGCATCGCACTGATGAGCTTCACCGAAACCATCGCGGCGGGCCGCGCATTCGCACGTAGCGGCGAGCCGACGCCGCAGCCCAACCGGGAGTTGCTGGCGACGGGACTGGCCAACCTCGGCGGCGCGTTTTTCGGCGCCATGGCCGCAGGCGGCGGAACGACGCAAACCGCCGTGAACCGGCTCTCAGGTGCGCGCTCCCAGCTTTCCGGACTGATCACTTCGCTTGCAGCGCTCGGCACATTGCTCTTTCTGGCGCCGCTCATCGGGTTGATGCCGGAAGCAACGCTGGCTGCGGTCGTCATCGTCTATTCGGTCGGGCTGATCCAGCCGGTCGAGTTCCGCGAAATCCTCAAGGTGCGTCGCACGGAGTTCATCTGGGCGCTGGTCGCGCTGGTCGGCGTGGCGGTAGTCGGCACGCTCAAGGGGATTATCGTCGCGATTATCGTGTCGCTCGTCGCGCTCGCCCACCAGATGTCGGACCCGCCCGTCTATGTGATGGGCAGGAAGCGCGGCACGAACGTCTTCCGCCCGCAATCGACTGACAATCCCGACGACGAGACCTTCCCCGGCCTTCTGATGGTGAGCCCGCAAGGCCGGATTTTCTTTGCCAATGCGACGCGCGTCGGCGAGAAGCTGCGGTCGTTCAACGCAGCGGCAAAACCGAAGGTCGTGGCGCTCGACCTCTCCGGTGTATTCGACTTCGAGTACACCGCATTGAAGATGCTGACGGAAGCGGAAAAGAAAATGCGCGAGGAAGAAGGCGTCATGCTCTGGCTTGTCGGACTCAATCCCAGCGTGCTCGCGATGGTGCGGCGCGCTCCGCTCGGCGCCGCACTCGGAAACGACAGGATGTTTTTCAACCTGGACACGGCGGTTGCCCGATATCAGACCGACTACGCTCGCGGTTGACCGTTGCCGGGCGACCCGGTGCGCGCGACGTGGCTCGCCGGCTGGCGGCGCTTCCTGCAGATGCAAAAAAAGGCCACGTACCTTTTGGGAACGTGACCTTATTTTCGTGGTGCGTGAGGCCGGACTCGAACCGGCACGAGATTGCTCCCGTCAGGACCTAAACCTGGTGCGTCTACCAATTTCGCCACTCACGCGAATCTTTATACCTGGCCGGAAGTTCAGCGTATTTAACGCGCCGAAGCTGCGCCCGAAAGCGTAAGCGCGAAATTCTAACCGATTGGCCAACGCTTGTCTGCATCTGCGAAACCGGTTGCGATGCTACAATTTTCGGCTTGCCGCGCCGCACGGTGCGCGCCGTCTGCATCCGATTCCCCACGCCCCAATCCAGTGAATTTCGACGACTATTGCCAGCAGAAAGCCGCGCCGCCCGGCTCCAGCGCCTATTACGCGCTTCGTCAGGCGTCTGTCGCCCGCCAGCCGCTGTTGACCGCCCTCTTCGCGCTGCGCCGCGAATTCGAGGAGACCGTCAAGGAAACGAGTGATCCGACGATCGGTCGCACGAAGCTCGCGTGGTGGCAGAAGGAAATGGCCTCGCTCGCTGCGGGCGAACCGTCCCATCCTGTGTCGAAGGCGCTCGCCGCCTATCTGGGCGACATCGAAGGCAGCTATCCGTCGCTGCAGGCACTGCTCGCAGGCTACGAGATGGATCTCGATCAGGCCCGCTATCTCGACTATCCCAACCTGCAGCGTTATATGACGAACGTCGGCGGCACGTTCGCGACGCTCGTCGCGCGCGCCACCGCACGCGATCCGGCGCGGGTCTCGAACTGGGCTCCAGCACTCGGTCAGGCGCTGATGCTCGCGCTGTTCGTCGAGGCCCTCGGCGACGATGCGCGCCATGGACGCATCTACATTCCCATCGACGAAATGCAGCGCTTCAACGTGACGGCCGCGGATGTGATCAACCGCCGTTATAGCGACGCGTTCACTGAACTGATGCGCTTCCAGACCACGCGCGCACGCGACGCGATCCATGCCGCGCTTGCCGCCATCCCGCCAGACGAGCGCCCGACACAGCGCACGCTGCGCGCGCAGGCGGCGCTTTCGCTCGCCGTGCTCGACGAGATCGAACGCGAAGGCTACCAGGTTCTGCATCAACGCATCGCGCTGACGCCTGTTCGCAAGCTCTGGATCGCGTGGCGCGCAGCGCGTAAATCCAGCTAGTGCGCCCGGGTCTTTTCGGCAAGGCAGGCAGAATCAGACGCGCAGCAACGGGAGCGGTGCGAGCCGCTCGCCGAGCACGTTCGACGAATCGAGGCCCCACCACAATTCGAGCACGGTCGCATATAGCTGCCGGAAATCGACGCCGACCGGCAGATTGCCATTGCCGTCGAGTTGCGCGAGGAGCGGCGGCACACCATACAAGCCGCCGCGCACCCGGCCGCCCGTCACGAAGTGCGGCGCCACAGTGCCGTGGTCGGTGCCCTTGCCCGGGTTCTCGCGCGGATGCCGACCGAATTCCGAATACGTCATGACGAGCGTGCTGTCCCAACGGCCCATGCCGACGAGCGCCGCCTTCATCGCCGCCAGACCTTCCGCCAGTTGCGCGAGAAGCGCCGCGTGCCGCCCGGACTGGTTCTGATGCGTGTCGAAACCGTTCAGCGTAAGACGGATCACCGCGACGTCCCTGCCGCCCAACGTGAATCCTTTGGCGGCGTTATGCCCGTCCAGCGCCTGCATGGCCGCCCTGATCGATGCGCCGAACGCGCCGGAAGGAAATGCCGTGTCGGGTTCCGGTCGTTCATGATCAGAGCTGGCTTCAGGACGAGCAGCCGAGCCCGCTTTGGCGATGTCATTCCCCAGGCTGGAAATCCTGGCATTTCCGGGCTTGCGCGCTTGCGCCGAACCTCGCGCAACACGCGGTGACAAGAGCACGGAGTGCATCGGGTCGACGAGCGCGATCGCACGGGAGCCGTGTGCGAGCGGGCCGGTTTCCGCGCTGCCGATGAACACACCGTCGGCGGCAAATCCGACAGGTACCGGACGTTGCGCAAACGCGCGTGAAAGCCAGCCTTCCCGCAGATACTGATCCGCGCGCGAAGCCGTATCCCAGATCTCGATCGAACGAAAATGCGACAGGTTCGGCTGCGCGTAGCTCACGCCCTGAACGATGGCAAGTTCGCCGGCCTCCCAGAGCGGCATCAGCGGTTGCAGCGCTGAATGCAGCGCGGTGCGTCCGTCGAGCTGGATCAGCTGGCCGCGTTTGATACCGATGTTTTTGCGCAGCCTGTAATACGCTGGATCGGCGTAGGGAACGACGGTGTTCAGGCCGTCGTTGCCGCCCTTCAGCTCGACGAGAATCAACAGGTTGCGATAACCGGGGGAGTAAGCCGAGGCTGTGAACGCGCGGGGTGTCGACGCCTCGATGCGCGTCGCCGGCAGCCACATAGCAGCACTGGCTGCGGATGCCATCGCAAGGAAATCGCGTCGCTTCATGGCGCACCTCGTTTGTCGCTTGGTCTCTCTTCCCCTCAATGCCGCTCAACGCGGTTCGCGCGCTTCGCGATCTCGCGGCTTCATCGAAATCGCGCCGCTTACGGCAGTTCATTTCCGCCGACATGCGCAGGCCGCGATGTCGTTGCGGGCGCAACTTGAGTATCGCGTGCATGCATCATACGTTCGCGTTGGCGGTGAGCTAATACGTTACACGCTCAACGGCATTCAGTGCGATTCGTTGATGTGAGAGAAGCCAGAAAATTTTTGACGCGTACGGGCAGCGGCAGATCAAACCGCCTTACCGCTTGTAAAGCTCACGCACGGCATCTTCGATGTGCTGACGCAGGAGGCGTCGCTCTTCTGGCGTCATGTGCCCGTCGCGACGACGTTGATCCAGATCGGGGGGAACTGCGGTGCGCATCATGATGTCCGATGCTGGCGGATCGGCGATTGCGGCGTGCGGCGAATGCGGCGGTTTGGCTCCGCCATGCCCGGACGAGCGGGGGTTCGCCATCCGGTCTGGCGCAGGCTGGGCATGGGTGGGCATCGAAGCCAATGTGCCTGTGAGCGTGCCGGCAACCGCCAGTGCAATCACGCGCAAGCGCACATTCGGCCAAACCCCTCCCTTCATTTTTTTCCCTTCGTGGCGCGGCAACCGGTACCTCAAATGCGTGTGCAGACCCCGGCAATAACCGGGAGCGAGAATTTTTGTCGAGTGAAGTATCCACCGAACAGCCGCAAACAGTAAAGGAGTGTAAGCGCGCATGCTTTACGTCGTGCCACGAGCAGGGTAAATTTTGTAACTGACTGTAACCCGATAAATGGTGCGAACAGGCACCGCTTTGTAATCGCGCTAAGATGCCGACTATGGAAACCAAAAACCCTTCAAAAATCCTCGTCGTCGATGACGATCCGCGTCTGCGCGATCTGCTGCGCCGCTATCTGGGCGAACAGGGATTCAATGTCTATGTCGCCGAAAACGCACCGTCAATGAACAAGCTGTGGGTCCGTGAGCGCTTCGATCTGCTCGTGCTCGACCTCATGCTGCCTGGCGAGGATGGTCTCTCGATCTGCCGGCGTCTGCGCGGCAGCAACGATCGCACACCGATCATCATGCTGACGGCGAAGGGTGAAGACGTCGACCGTATCGTCGGGCTCGAAATGGGCGCCGACGATTACCTGCCGAAGCCATTCAATCCACGCGAACTCGTCGCGCGCATCCATGCGGTGCTGCGTCGCCAGTCGCCATCGGAACTGCCGGGCGCACCGTCCGAAACCACCGAGGTCTTCGAGTTCGGCGAATTCGCACTCAACCTCGCGACCCGCACGTTGACGAAAGCCGGCCAGGAAATTCCGCTCACTACCGGCGAGTTCTCCGTGCTGAAGGTATTCGCGCGTCATCCGCGCCAGCCGCTGTCGCGCGAAAAGCTGATGGAGCTTGCACGCGGACGCGAATACGAAGTGTTCGACCGCAGCCTCGACGTGCAGATCTCGCGTCTGCGCAAGCTCATCGAACCGGACCCGGGCAGCCCGCGCTTCATCCAGACGGTGTGGGGTCTCGGCTATGTCTTCATTCCCGACGGCGCGGCTTGACGGTCTCCCCGAGGTTGTCGCGCCTGCTTTCTGACGAGAAGGGCCCATGCGGATCGACCGGCGCCTCCTGACGCTCGCGTTCGGCGGCCTTTTCTGGCGGACCTTCCTGCTGATCGCGCTGTTGATCGCGGTCAGTCTCGCCGCATGGTTCCAGAGCTTCCGGGTGATCGAACGCGAACCGCGCGCGCAGCGCGTGGCGCTGCAGCTCGTCGCGATCGTGAAGCTCACGCGCACCGCCCTCCTTTATTCCGATCCCGACTTGCGGCGCGCACTGCTGCAGGATCTGGAGAGCAACGAAGGGGTGCGCGTGTACCCGCGCGAAACGACAGACAAGTACCGCCTTCAACCGGATGAGTCGCTCAACCGGCTGATCGAGCACGACATCCGCGGCCGTCTTGGCGACGACACGATCATCGCGCAGACAGTCAACGATATTCCAGGCGTCTGGATCAGCTTCAAGATCGACGATGACGACTACTGGGTCGCGCTCGATCGCGACCAGCTCGATAACGTCACTGGCCTGCAGTGGGCCGGATGGGGCATCTTCGCGCTCGCGCTATCGCTCTTCGGCGCGGCGTTCATCACGAGTCTCGTGAACAGACCGTTCGCGCGGCTCGCGATGGCCGCGCGCAAGGTGGGGTCCGGTCAGTCGCCCGAGCCGTTGCCCGAGCGCGGCATGGGCGTGGCCGCCGAAACGAACCGAAGCTTCAACCAGATGGTGACCGACCTCGAACAGCTCGAGGCCGATCGCGCGCTGATGCTCGCCGGTATTTCGCACGATCTGCGCACGCCGCTTGCGCGCCTGCGGCTCGAAACGGAAATGAGCCCGTCGGACCAGGCCACGAAGGACGCGATGGTCGACGACATCGAACAGATGGACATGATCATCGGCCGCTTCCTCGATTACGCGCGGCCCGTACAAAGAATGACGGAACCCGTCGATCTTTCGGTGATCGCAGGAGAAGTGGCGGCGCGCATGACGAGCGAAGACGGCATGCGACTCGTCACGCGGCTCGCGCCTTCGGCGGTCGTCGAGGCCGATGAAACGGACATGCGGCGCGTCGTCGGCAATCTCGTCGAGAACGCGCGCAAGTACGGCCTGAGCGACGGCGACGGCATTCCGCGCGTCGTCATCGAAACGCGCGTATCGCATTCGCGCGTTGAGCTGTCCGTGGTCGACGAAGGGCCCGGCATTCCCGAAGACCAGCTCGCACTTGTCACACGACCGTTCTATCGTGTGAATTCGGCGCGCAGCCAGGCAAACGGTACCGGGCTCGGCATGGCGATCGTGCAGCGGCTGGTGGGCCGTTATCGCGGCTCGCTGCGCCTGCGTAACCGGACGCCGGGGCCCGGACTCGAAGTCACGATCGACTTCCCGCTTGCAAAAGGCGTGTGATCGCCTTCCGGGCTCGTCGTGCGGAGTTCCGGGCAAGACACCAGGAAACGGAGACTCACGGCCTGGTCTATCGGGCCAGTGAATAAAACCTATCCGGAGTATTAGTTAAAAACTATTGATTCTATTGATTAATAGAGTTATAGTGATTCTCATGTAGCGTCTTAGCCGTTACAGCGAGCAGGCAGCCTGAACCGATTGTTTTTCCAACACACAGGAGTATTTGCATGAAAACCGTGGGCGATAAACTCGAAGCTTTCACCGTCACCGCAGCCAAGCCGGGCTTCAACAATCATGAAGAGAACGGCGTGTCGGCATTCGAAGACATCACCGAACAGTCGTTCCCGGGCAAGTGGAAGATCATCTACTTCTACCCGAAGGATTTCACGTTCGTATGCCCGACGGAAATCGTCGAATTCGGCAAGCTCGCGAAGGACTTCGAAGAACGTGACGCGGTCCTGCTCGGCGGCAGCGTCGACAACGAATTCGTCAAGCTCGCATGGCGCCGTGAACACAAGGACCTGAGCAAGCTGAACCACTACGCGTTCGGCGACGTGAAGGGCGAGCTGATCGACCAGCTCGGCGTGCGCGACAAGGAAGCCGGCGTGGCACTGCGCGCGACGTTCATCGTCGACCCGGACAACACGATCCAGCACGTTTCGGTGAACAACCTGAACGTCGGCCGTAATCCGGAAGAAGTGCTGCGTATTCTCGACGGTCTGCAAACGGACGAACTGTGCCCGTGCAACCGTGCTGTGGGCGGCTCGACGCTGTAAGCATTGCAGTGAAAAGCCCGCTAAGCTTGAAAGAGCCGGCGGGCTTTTTTATCGGCAATCTGATAGGAGATATCAATGGAATTTCTGGCTTCGATTAAAGAACTCGTTCCCGATTACGCGAAAGATATCCGCCTGAATCTGGACGGCACGATTGCCCGCTCGTCGCTGGAAGGCACGGACGCGGTTGGCGTCGCGCTGGCCGCGGCGTTCGCGGCGAAGAGCCACGTGATTGTCGATGCGATCCGCAATTCGGGCGCGTTGCCACCAGAAGAAGTGAACGGCGTGCTGACGGCGGCCGCGTTGATGGGCATGAACAACGTCTGGTATCCGTATCTCGAGATGGCCGACAACGCCGAACTCAAGACCCAGCCGGCCGGCCTGCGGATGAACGCGTACGCGTCCCACGGCGGCGTGGACAAGCGTCGCTTCGAGATGTACGCACTCGCGGCGTCGATCATCGGCAAGTGCCACTTCTGCGTGAAATCCCACGCCGAGAATCTGGTCGCCGACGGCATGAGCACGACGCAGCTACGCGACGTCGGTCGTATCGCTGCCGTGATCAACGCAGCGGCGCTGGTGATTGCGGCCGAAGGGAAGTAAGCCGGGTTGCTGTAGCGTCCTCGCGCGTTCCGGCGCGTTCCGCCTTGCCGGGCGCGCCCGGCGCAAAAAACGCCACGGGTTTTCGGCCCGTGGCGTTTTTTATTCACTCAAAGCGTGCGGATGAAATCAGGCGAACCGTGAAGCGCGCCCGCCGCAACGCGTTCAGACGCGTGTCAACAGCACCGCCGCCTGCGCTTCGATCCCCTCGCCTCGCCCCAGGTAACCCAGCTTCTCGTTGGTCTTCGCCTTCACGTTGACCCGCTCCGGCGGCAGATTCAGGTCCTCGGCGATGTTCGCGCGCATCGCATCGATATGCGGCGCGAGCTTCGGCGCCTGTGCAATCACCGTGCTGTCGACGTTGCCGATCGCAAAGCCCGCTTCCGTCACGCGCTTTGCGCACTCGCGCAGCAGCACGCGGGAATTCGCGCCCTTGAAGCGCTCGTCCGTATCGGGAAAGTGGCGGCCAATGTCGCCCATGGCCGCCGCGCCGAACAGCGCATCGGTGATCGCATGCAGCAGCACGTCGGCGTCCGAATGGCCAAGCAGACCGCGATCGTACGGCACCGTCACGCCACCGATGATGAGCGGGCGCCCCGGTACGAGCGCGTGCACGTCATAACCCTGTCCGATCCTGATATCCATATGTTCTTTAGCCTGTCGTCGTACGTTATTGAATCAGGAGGCTGCGGGCCTGCTGAGAATCGCATCCGCGAGATCGAAGTCTTCGGGATACGTGACCTTGAAATTGCGCAGGCTGCCCTGCACGAGGCGCGGCGCGTGGCCGAGCCATTCGATCGCGCTCGCTTCGTCGGTGAGATCGTGGCCGTCCTGCTGTGCGCGCAGAATCGCCTCGCGCAGCATGCCGACGCGAAACATCTGCGGCGTCTGCGCCTGCCACAGGCCGTCGCGGGCCTCCGTGCGGGCGATCCGGTTGTCGCTGTCCGGCGTGATGCGCTTTAGCGTATCGGCGGCGGGCAGCGCCATGATGCCGCCCACCGGGTCGTCCTTCAGCGCCGCGACGAGCGAGCGGATCAGCGCTGCCGTGATGCCGGGGCGCGCCGCGTCGTGAACCAGAACCCAGTCGTCGTCGCTCGCGCCGAACTCGGCAAGCGCGTGCAGGCCGTTCAAAACCGATGCCTGGCGCGACGCCCCGCCCGTGCGGCGCACCGCGAAGCGTAGCCCTGCAAACCGCCGGGCGTCGAAATGCTGGTCGTCGGGGGCGATGACGACGAGCGTCTGCGCGAACTCGCTGCACGCATCGAACGCGGCCAGCGAGTAGTGAAGCATGTCTCGGCCCGCGATAGTACGGTACTGCTTGGGCATCGCGGCGCCTGAACGGCTGCCGGTTCCCGCGGATGGGATCAGGGCAAAAAGACGTGAAGTCACGAGGGCGGACGCCGGGAAAGTCAAAGTGAAGGACGGATTTTATAATAGGTCCTTCGCGTCCACGTCGAGACGCGCGTAAACTTGCCGCTCACGTGTGAGCCAGGGCTGCCTTTTCGTTATGCCAGATATCGCCGTTTCATCGCAGTCCACCCCGCCCGTCGCGCTCGTCAAGGCCGGCCAGCGTTTCGCCTTCGACGGCACGCACGGCTCGTCCGATGCGCTTCTGATCGCCCGCTATCACCTGGCTTATCGCAAGCAGGTGCCGCTCCTCGCGGTGGTCTGCGCGAGCGCGGTGGATGCGCAGCGCCTCAGCCAGGAAATTGCGTTCTTTGCGCCCGAAGCGCGCGTGCGCCTGCTTCCCGACTGGGAAACGCTGCCTTACGACACGTTCTCGCCGCACCAGGACCTCGTCTCCGAGCGGCTCGCGACGCTGCACGACCTGGGCGAAGGCCGTTGCGACATCCTGCTCGTGCCGGCCACAACGGCGCTCTACCGCATGCCGCCTGCGTCGTTCATGGCCGCCTACACGTTCTCGTTCACCCAGGGCGAACGGCTCGACGAAGCGAAGCTGAAGTCGCAGCTGACGCTGGCGGGCTACGAACACGTGAGCCAGGTCGTGCGGCCTGGCGAATACTGCGTGCGCGGCTCGCTGATCGACCTGTTTCCGATGGGTTCGCCGCTGCCTTACCGGATCGACCTCTTCGACGACCAGGTCGATTCGATCCGCGCGTTCGATCCCGACACGCAGCGCAGCCTTTACCCGGTGCGTGACGTGCGCCTGCTGCCGGGCCGCGAGTTCCCGTTCGACGAAGCGGCGCGCACCGCGTTTCGCAGCCGCTGGCGCGAAGTGTTCGAAGGCGACCCGAGCCGCGCGTCGATCTACAAGGACATCGGCAATGGCGTGCCGTCGGCGGGTATCGAGTACTACCTGCCGCTCTTCTTCGACGAAACGGCGACGCTCTTCCACTATCTGCCCGAAAACGCCCAACTGGCGTTCCTGGGCGATCTGGACGCCGCGATTCGCCGCTTCACGAACGACACGAAGCAACGCCACAACTTCCTGTCGCACGATCGCGACCGGCCAATTCTCGACCCGGAGCGCCTCTTTCTCTCCGACGAAGACTTCTTCACGCTCGCCAAACCGTTCGCACGCCTCGTCTTGCCGGGCAACGCGGGCGGCGGCTGGGCGACGCCGCTGCCGAACCTCGCGGTCGACCGTCACGCCGAAGACCCGATCTCCGCATTGCGCGCGTATCTCGACACAACGCCGCATCGCGTGATGTTCGCCGCCGAATCGGCGGGCCGGCGCGAGACGATCATGCAGCTCTTCGTCGACAACCATCTGTTGCCGGCGTCGACCGACAGCTATGAGGACTGGCTCACCACCGACGCGCGTTTCGCGCTCGGCGTCGCGCCGCTCGCGAACGGCTTCGCGCTGCCCGCCGAAGGCATCGCGCTCATCACCGAAACCGAACTGTACGGCCCGCTCGCGCGCCGCGCGGGGCGACGCCGCCAGGAACAGGCGAGCAACGTCGATTCGATGGTGCGCGACCTGTCGGAGCTGAAGATCGGCGACCCGGTCGTGCATTCGCAGCACGGTATCGGCCGCTATATGGGCCTCGTCACGATGGATCTCGGCGAAGGCGACACCGAGTTTCTGCACCTCGAATACCAGGGCGACAGCAAGCTCTACGTGCCGGTATCGCAACTGCACGTGATCTCGCGTTACAGCGGCGCCGATCCGGAAAGCGCGCCACTGCATTCGCTCGGCTCGGGCCAGTGGGAAAAAGCCAAGCGAAAGGCCGCGCAACAGATTCGCGACACCGCCGCCGAACTGCTGAACCTGTATGCACGCCGCGCGCTGCGTCAGGGACACGCGTTCCCGCTCGAACCGCGCGATTACGCAAAGTTCGCCGAAAGCTTCGGTTTCGAGGAAACGCCGGATCAGGCCGCCGCGATCACCGCCGTGATCGGCGACATGACGAGCGGCAAGCCGATGGACCGGCTGGTGTGCGGCGACGTCGGTTTCGGCAAGACCGAAGTCGCGCTGCGCGCGGCGTTCATCGCGGTGCTCGGCGGCAAACAGGTCGCACTGCTCTCGCCTACTACGCTCCTCGCTGAACAGCACACGCAGACGTTCACCGACCGCTTCTCCGACTGGCCGGTGCGCATCGCGGAACTGTCGCGCTTCAAGTCGACGAAGGAAGTCAGCGCGGCGATCCAGCAGATCAACGAAGGCACTGTCGATATCGTGATCGGCACGCACAAGCTGCTGTCCTCCGATGTTCAGTTCAAGCGGCTGGGCCTCGTGATCATCGACGAGGAACACCGTTTCGGCGTGCGCCAGAAAGAAGCGCTGAAGGCGCTGCGTGCCGAAGTCGACGTGCTGACGCTCACCGCCACGCCGATTCCACGCACGCTCGGCATGGCGCTCGAAGGCCTGCGCGACTTCTCGGTGATCGCGACCGCGCCGCAGAAGCGGCTTGCGATCAAGACCTTCGTGCGCCGCGAGGAAGACAGTGTGATCCGCGAAGCGATGCTGCGCGAACTCAAGCGCGGCGGCCAGGTGTACTTCCTGCACAACGAGGTCGAGACGATCGAGAACCGCCGCGCGATGCTCGAGGCGCTCGTGCCGGAAGCCCGCATTGCGGTGGCGCACGGGCAGATGCACGAGCGCGAACTCGAACGCGTGATGCGCGATTTCGTCGCGCAACGGGCGAACGTGCTGCTGTGTACGACGATTATCGAAACCGGCATCGACGTGCCGAGCGCGAACACGATCCTGATCCATCGCGCCGACAAGTTCGGGCTGGCGCAACTGCATCAACTGCGCGGCCGCGTCGGACGCTCGCACCACCAGGCGTACTCGTATCTGCTCGTGCACGATCCGCAAGGTCTTACGAAGCAGGCACAGCGCCGGCTCGAAGCGATCCAGCAGATGGAGGAACTCGGCGCGGGCTTCTACCTCGCGATGCACGACCTCGAAATTCGCGGCACGGGCGAAGTACTGGGCGACAAGCAGTCGGGCGAGATTCATGAGATCGGTTTCCAGCTTTACACCGACATGCTGAACGACGCAGTCAAGGCGCTGAAGGAAGGCCGCGAGCCGGACCTCACCGCACCGCTCGCCGCGACGACCGAAATCAACCTGCACGCGCCCGCGATTCTGCCCGCGGACTATTGCGGCGACGTGCAGGAACGGCTGTCGCTCTACAAGCGTCTCGCGAACTGCGAACACAGCGATGCCATCGACGGCATTCAGGAAGAACTGATCGACCGCTTCGGCAAATTGCCGCCGCAGGCGCTTGCGCTCGTCGAAACACATCGCTTGCGGCTCGCCGCAAAACCGCTTGGCATTTCGAAGATCGATGCCGGCGAAACGGTGATCGGCCTGCAGTTCATCCCGAATCCGCCGATCGACGCGATGCGTATCATCGAGATGGTCCAGAAGCACAAGCACATCAAGCTCGCGGGGCAGGACAAGCTGCGCATCGAAACGCGCACGCCCGACCTGGCCGTGCGTGTTTCAACCGTGAAAGAAACGTTGCGCGCGCTCGGTGCACCCACGCGCGGTACAGCAGCCGCCGCGCGTTGAGCGCCATGCTGCGGCGCGTCATGCACGCGCCGCAACATGCTGTTGTTATTGTCGGCTTTGGCCCGACGTATGTTTTTTGGGTATGATCGAACGATAACCAGGCTGGAGTTCTGTCATGTCACACGTCGCTGAAACAGCGCAATCCACACCCTCCACGACACCCGCTTCCCCGCTTTCGCTTTCCTGGGTCAAACGCCTCGTGTCGATCGATACGGTGAGCCGCAATCCGAATCTCGGCCTGATTGAAATGGTGCGCGACGATCTGCGCGCGCAGGGCATCGAAGCCACCCTCACGCATGACGATAGCGGCAAATGGGCGAACCTCTTCGCGACGGTGCCCGCGCACGACGGCGAGACGAACGGCGGCATCGTGCTGTCAGGTCATACCGATGTGGTGCCGGTCGACGGGCAGCAATGGGACAGCGATCCGTTCAAGCCTGAAATCCGCGACGACAGGCTGTATGGACGCGGCACATGCGACATGAAGGGCTTCATTGGCGCGGCGCTCACACTGCTGCCGCACATGCAGAATACGAAGCTCGCGAAACCGATCCACTTCGCGCTCTCGTTCGACGAAGAAGTGGGTTGCGTCGGCGCCCCGCTGCTCATCGCGGATCTGATGAAGCGCGGCATCAAGCCGGACGGCTGCATCGTCGGCGAGCCGACCAGCATGCGGCCGATCATCGCGCACAAGGGCATCAACGCGTATCGGTGCTGCGTGCGCGGCCAGGCCGCGCATTCGTCGCTGACGCCGAAGGGTCTCAACGCGATCGAATACGCCGCGCGCCTCATCTGCTACATCCGCGACATGGCCGACCAGTTCCGCGCTGACGGCCCGTTCGACGAACTTTACGACGTGCCCTTCACGACCGCGCAGACAAGCACGATCGAAGGCGGCAACGCGATCAATACCGTGCCCGCCGAATGCCGGTTTGAGTTTGAATTCCGCAACCTGCCGACGCTCGATCCGGAACCGATCTTCGCGCGCATCGACCATTACGCACGCGAAACGCTGCTGCCGAAAATGCTGCTCGAGCATCCGTCGGCCGCCATCGAGATCACGAAGATTGCCGCGGCACCCGGCCTCGATTCATCGGAACAGGCGGCGATCACGCAGCTCGTGCGCGCGCTCACGGCCGATCAGGACAAGCGCAAGGTGGCATACGGCACCGAGGCAGGCCTCTTTTCGCTCGCCGGCATTCCGAGCATCGTGTGCGGGCCGGGCGACATCCTTCAGGCGCACAAGGCCAACGAATTCGTCGCGCTCGATCAGCTGGTCGCGTGCGAACGATTTCTCGGCAAGTTCATCAACAGCATGTCCGTCGATGCACATGCGCATTGAGCGTAGCATCTGAGCGCTGTCACCACGAATCATTGGGAAACAAACCGGGCTCACGTCATGTCCACCGCCACACCGCGGCACACCGACCACACGATCGACGGCGAGCCGATTCCCACGCTCGACGATATCGCCGCGCAGCACTTTGCGCTGACGCCGTGGGTGGTGCGCACGCCAGTATTCGAGCGCCAGGATTTTCCGTCGCTCGAAGGCACGACGCTCAACTTCAAGGTCGAACTGCTGCAGTCGGGCGGCAGCTTCAAGACGCGCGGTGCGTTCACGAACCTGCTCGCACTCGATGACGCCCAGCGCAGCGCCGGCGTGACGTGCGTATCGGGCCCGGGCGGCAATCATGCAATCGCCGTGGCATGCGCGGCGATGCGTCTTGGCATCAGCGCGAAGGTCGTGATGTTCCGTTCGGCGAACCCGGCACGCATCGCGCTGTGCGAACACTATCGAGCCGAGATCGTGATGGCGGGTGGCCCCGCTGAGGCCTTCGATGTGGTCCGCCGCATCGAGGCGGAAGAAGGCCGTTATTTCGTGCATCCGTTCAACGGCTATCGCACGGTGCTCGGCGCGGCGACGCTCGGTTACGAATGGGCCGCGCAGAAGCCGGATCTCGATGCGGTCGTCCTGCCCGTCGGCGGCGGCGGACTCGCTGCGGGCGTATCCACTGCATTGCGTCTCGCGAATCCGCGCGTGCGGGTGTATGGCGTGGAGCCCGACGGCGCATGCGCGATGAGCCGCAGCTTCGCGGCGAATCACACGGTGAAGCTGCATCACGAGCACAGCATCGCCGAGTCGCTGATCTCACCCTACACAGAGGAATACAGCTACGAGCTGTGCCGCCGGCACATCGAAAGCATGGTGACGGTCACCGACGATGAACTGCGGCTTGCCATGCTCACGATGTTCAACCAGCTGAAGTTCGCCATTGAACCCGCATGCGCTGCGCCCGTTGCGGCACTCCTCGGACCGTTGCGCGAAACGTTGCAGGGCAAACGCGTGGGTGTCCTGCTCAGTGGAACGAATACAGACCCCGCAACGTTCACCGCGCATATCGACAGTGCACGCGCCCTGCTGCAACGTGCGCCACACGCATAAATCCCCGCCGACGCAGCTTCTTTAGCGGCAAAACGCTACCCCTTGTCGCCAGCGTTGGCTATCATTGTCCAGACCGCAAACGCAAAACCGAGGGTATGTGCCTCGATTTCAAGGGAGAAACAACCAATGAGCATGATCCAGGAATTCAAGGACTTCGCCGTCAAGGGCAACGTGATGGATCTTGCTGTCGGTGTGATCATCGGCGGCGCATTTTCGACGATCGTCAATTCGGTCGTGAAGGATCTGATCATGCCGGTCATCGGCGTTGTCCTCGGCGGCCTCGATTTCTCGAACATGTTTATCCGGCTCGGACACATACCGCCCACGTTCAAGGGCAATCCCGATTCGTACAAAGACCTGCAGACCGCCGGCGTCGCCGTATTCGGCTATGGCTCGTTCATCACTGTATTGATCAACTTCATCATCCTCGCGTTCATCATTTTCCTGATGGTGAAATTCATCAACAACCTGCACAAGCCGACCGCCGCCGCTGCCGATGCGCCGCCGCCTGCACCGCCGGAAGAAGTCGTCCTGTTGCGCGAAATCCGCGATACGTTGAAGAGCCAGCAGCGTTAAGCCGCAGCTGCATCGTCACAGGCAAAAAGGCCTGCGTGAACGTCACGCAGGCCTTTGTCTTTTGCAGCGTCACGAAGTGCGCACGCAATCAGCCGGACGCCGCATCAATGCCGTTTGCGCCCGTTGCCTTCACGCTCGCGGCGCTCTCGATCATCTGCTCGAGTTGCGTGAAGTTGACGGGCTTCGTCAGATGCGACGTGAAGCCTGCGGCCAGACAGCGGCGCACATCGTCGTCGGTGCCGAAGCCCGTCAGCGCGACGGCCGGCACGTCCGAATGCTCGCGAAACGCCATGATGAAATCGAGTCCGGTGCCATCGGGCAAACCCACGTCGCTCACCACCAGATCAAACGAAGCGGCCTGCGTCGCCGCCAGGGCATCGGCGACACGTCCCACCACGGTCACATCGTGTCCGAGCCCGCGAATGAGTTGCGCCATCACTTCTGCGGTGTCCTCATGATCCTCGATCAGCAGGATGGCGAGCTCGCCTTCCGGATGCGAACCCGCGAGCGGGACGATCGACGCTGACTCCGACGGCTTCGCGGCCGTCGGCAACGTGATTGTGAACGTGGCACCGCAATGCGCGCCTGGGCTCTTCGCCGTGACCGTGCCGCCATGCACATCGGTCAGCGCCTTCGTGATCGCGAGCCCCAGGCCCAGGCCGCCGAACTGGCGCGTCGTGCTCTGGTTGCCCTGCTCAAATGCATTGAAGAGCTTGTCGATCTGCTCAGGCTCGATGCCGATGCCGGTGTCTTCAACGGAAATCTGGATCTGCATGCGCTCGTCGTGTGTGCGCACGTAGATATGTCCACCGTCGGGCGTGAACTTGGCTGCATTGCGAATCAGGTTCCACAGCATCTGCTGCAGCCGGGCGCGATCGGCGAGCACGTAGTGATGTTGCGCGGCCTTCTCGACGTGCACGTCCTGCTGCTTGACCTGGATTTCGCTGCGAAACAGTTCGAGCACGCCATCGATCACCTCGTGCACATCGACGGTCTCCAGCGAAAGTCGCAGCTTGCCGTTCGCCACGCGCGTGAGATCGAGCAGATCGTCGATCAGCCGCGCTTCGAGTTCGACGTTGCGCAGGATCATCCGCAGGCCCGCCCGCGCGCTTTCGGGCAGGTCAGGCATCAGTTCGATCACGCGCGCGCCGGCCAGCACCGGCGTGAGCGGCGTGCGCAACTCGTGCGAGAGCATCGCGAGAAAACGGTCCTTCGCGCGGTTCGCTTCTTCTGCGATCTGACGGGCGGCCTGCTCGGAAGCAAGCAGCCGTTCGCGCTCCTCGATCGCCTCGCGTTGCGGATGGATGTCGGTGCAACTGCCGAACCATTTGCTGACACCGCCATCGTGATCCTTCACGGCGACGATGCGCGCGGCGAACCAGCGATACACGCCGTCGTGACGACGGATGCGCAATTCATGACGATAGTCGGTCGCGCCGCTGCGCACGGCTTTCAACCACGTCTGGCGGATTTCCTCGCGATCGTCCGGGTGCACCGCGTCGAGCCATGCAAGACCGTGCGATGCTGCTTCGTTCAGGCCGGTGTATTCGAACCATTGTTTCGAAAAGAAATCGCAGTCGCCGTGCGCATCGCAGGTCAGCACAAGATGCGGCAATGCTTCGGAGAGCGTGCGGTAATGCTGCTCGCGATCACGCAGCAACGCCGCTTCGTCCGAAGCCTTTTGCAGACGCACCTGCGCGAGCACACGGTCCACCGCCTCAGGCAGATAGTCGAGATAGTCGCCGGATTTCGGCACAACGTCCGACACGCCCGCGCGCAGCGCTTCGATGACGCGCGATTCATCGGTGAAGCCCGTTACGAGGATGGCTGGAAGGCGGACACCCTCGGCCCGCAGACGGCGGAAGAAATCGAGGCCCGTTTCGGCACCGTCGAGCTGATAGTCGAGTACGAGCAGATCCGGCGCCTCCCGCACGATGGATTCATGCGCACTGGCAACGGTACGGCACGCCCCCACCCGGCACCCCGCGCGTTCGAGCGACTTGCGCGCGAGACGCAGGATGCCCTCGTCATCGTCGACGACGAGCACGCAGGCAGGTTGATGGGGTGTAGCTTCGTCCGTCATGCTGGCGTTTCGTGTGCGAATGCCTTCGTTGTCCTGGCGAGACCGCAACGGCCGCTCGCGCGAATCATTGCGGCGGCTGTCGATGCACCATGCGATGGCCCGGCGGCAGCTTTACGACCTGAAGGAAAAACCCGAGCCGCCGTACCGCCTCGATAAAGGCATCATATTCGACCGGCTTCGAGATGTAGACGTTGCATCCGAGATCGTAGCAACGGCCGATTTCACGCGGATCGTCGGTTGTGGTCAGCACGATGACGGGCAACGCGGCCGTCGCAGGCGTTTCTTTCAGCCGGCGCAGCACCTCGAAACCGTCGACGCGCGGCATCTTCAGATCGAGCAGCACGACAGAGTTCGCGAGGTCGTCGCGTGGCGGCCGGCTGGTCGCCGTGCCTCCAGCCAGCGGCGCGCCGAAAAAGTAGTCGAGTGCTTCCTGGCCGTCGGCAAACCGCATGAAACCATTGGTCAGCCCGGCCCGGCGCAGGTTGCGCTCGACGAGCGTGGCGTGGCCGTCGTCATCCTCGATCAGAATGATGCCCACCGATTCGCCGTGTGCCATGTTTCCCTCCCGTAACGCCATCCATCCGTGACGCACCGTATGTGCGCGCACGGCGCTTCGTCATACGTTTCGCGCGGGCTGCTCGGGCAGCGAGACAAAGAACGTCGAGCCCACGCCTTCCGCGGATTCGACCCACACACGCCCGCCGTGACGCTCGACGATCCGTCGCACGAGTGCGAGGCCGATGCCTTCGCCTTTCACGATGTCGCCGTGCAGTCGCTGAAACGCGTGAAATACTTTCGACATGTAAGCCGACGGAATACCCAGCCCATTGTCGCGCACATAGTAGGTGCGCGTACGGCCATCGGGCAGCGGGGTCTCCGTGGCGTCGGGTTCGAGCGCGCCGACTTCGATCTGCCCCGGCCGCGCTGGATCCAGGTAGTTGAGCGCATTGCCGATCAGGTGGCTGAAGATCTGCTCGATCGCACCCGGATCGCCCCATACGGGCGGCAGTTCGCGCACCGTCACGACGGCGGCGCGTTCCCGTGCGGCGCCCTGCAGCGCGTCGACGGCCCGGGCCACCACGCGCCCGACGCTCACACGTTGGAGATGATATTCGAGCCGCCCGGCACGCGAGATCGTCAGCAACGCCTCGATGATGGCCGCAGCCCGCGTGACCGAGATACGCAAAAACTGCAGCGATTCACGCACGTTGCCATCGAGCACGGCGGCAAGCCGTTGCTGTTCGTGCGCGGGCAGGTTCGCCGATTCGACGGTTGAACGCAGTTCGTCGCACGAAACCTGCAGTTCCTTCGAGAAGCCCTGCAGGTTGACGAGCGGCGAGCGCAGATCGTGCGAGACGCTGTAGATGAACATCTCGTTGTCCTGCGTACCCTGGCGCAGTTCTTCGTTGACGTTCACCAGTTCGGCCGCGCGCGACTGCAGTTTCGCCTTGAGTGTCGCGTGTTCGCTCCCGGCCGCGCGCAGGCGCGCGCCGGTCTGGTGCAGGACAGCGTCGAGCGCTGAAATCTCGTCGTCGCCGGGGAGCGGTTGGGCCAGCGGCTCACCGTCGCCGAGGCGCCGGGCATTGTCCGTGAGCACGGCGACGCGGCGGCCAAAATGGCGCGCGACGACGAGCGCCGTCATCGCCCATATCAGCATCGAACCGACGATAGCGGCAATCAGCGTGAACTGCTGGCGTTTGCGGGTCTCCGCGAGCGCCGCCCGACGGGCCGCGTCGCGCGCGGTTTCCGCGGTGATCAGCGCGTCGAGACGGTCACGGAATACGGCGATCGGAGCGGGCACGTCGTCGCGCTCTGCGAGCGCGCGCGTGCTTGCATCGCGGTTGTCGCGCAAAGCCTCGCCGATCGCCGCCGTATGGGCGTGCCAGGTATCGAGCGCAGCGCGCATTTCCTGCACGCGCTGGCGCTCTGCCGGACTGTCGGCGACAAGCCGGTCGAGTTGTGCAAGCCGGCGGGCGAGATCGGCCGCGACCGCATTGCCACCGGCGAGCGACGGATCGCCTGTCACCAGCGCCGTGCGAACGCGCACCGCTTCGCCCAGCAACGGGTCCATCACGGAGGACGCGAGGTACAGGATCTGCCCGCTACCCACGACCGATTGCGCGGCAGCGGCCGTCTGCGCCTGCGTGTGGAAGACGGCGCCGAGCAGCGCCAGTTCAATGGCGCCCGGAATCGCGATCAGCAAAAAGCCTTTGGTGTACAGGTTCATGAATGTCCGGCAGTCCGTCGAGTCGCGGCAATGCGCCGCCGGGTGCTGCTTTCTGGCCGCGCCGCCGGCCGTGCTCTGGCAATACACCGGCGCGAGCGACACGGCTCGTTTCGCACGTCCGCGCACTGAAGATTAAGGGCCGGGCCATTATGACCTGATTTCGCAACGTCGCCACGCAATACGGCGACGGTTGCGCGAGGCTGGCCCATAAGTGCCAGCCCACATAAAAATGCCTTTTTTATGGGTGCCGGAGTCACCACCGCGGCGGCTGAGTCTATTATGGTGTTAGATGTTCGGAGATGCGAAAGCGCGCGGCGAGCAGATACGGCATGAATCGTGCGGGTGGAGTGATGCGGACGAACCGTCGAATCACCGTGAATCCGGCATCGTCGTATGCTATAAAAGATCGACGAGCGGCGCGCGAAGCCGGGAGTGGTCGCATGAGGACGCTGCGTTTTTTGCAATTCTTTTTCAGGCGAATTTTTATGTCCTTCCCGAAAAAGCGCAGGCGCGCGAAGGCGGACGGCGATGAGTCGTTCCTCGCGGTGCTGCGGCATTTCAAGCCGTTCGGCCAGCTCGATACCAAGATCGCGCGGGCCCGTGCGCAAGACGAACCCGTGCTCTACGCGCATGTCCTCCCCGGGCTCGACGTGCTGTTGTGCAGCGTACGCGGTGCACATCCTCCGTATCCGGAAGTCGCCGAACTGCGGCGCCGTTGTATCGAATCGATTGCGAATGCGCTGGAGCAGCCGCTCGACGGGCTCGAAAACGGCGGTTACTGGTACGAAGCAAACGGCTTCGGCTTTCTCGTGTTCGCAAGCCGTGCGCGTGCGCGCATCCTGCCCGAGTTCGGTGCAGCGAAGGCCGCCGCCGGTGCGCGCCGCGGTGTACGCAGACAGGACGCGGCCGGTGACGCCGCGCCACGCTCGCTGCGCTAGCGCTTCGGCTTGTTCCTTCTGACGGTCGTTATTTCAAAACGGCAGTGAGCAGCGCTCACTGCCGTTTTGCCTGTATGGGCGCCAGGACGTCGTGAAATGCGGTGCTCAACTCCCCTTGTATTCCGCCGCGCTGGCGGGCGACATCCGTGTCGCAGGCGCCGACGATGCGGGTGCGGACGGCACGGCGATATTCGCCCCATTGGCCTCCGAGGCTGCCGCATCCAAACCGCGCGGCGTCCTCATCTTCTGGCCGGCCGGGGGTGCGTCGGGACGCGCGCGCATCTGCGCGAGCAGGTCGTTGCACGGCAGCGCCTTGTTGTTGCTCGGCGCGATCAGCGGAATCAGCGCGGCGAACGGGTTGATCAACCCGAGACCGACCATCGCGCCGCCACGCACCGCCAGCGCCGTCGCGTTCACGCCGACGTGCGGATCCTTGAGAGTGCCCTTCACATAGAGCGGCGAGCGCAGCGAGAACACGCGGAAACCCTTCGTGTGGGGATGGATGTTGAGGTCCATCGACTCGTCCTTCAGATTGACGTTGCCGTCCATGTTGATGACGGCGTCGTCGGTATCGAGCGCGAACACCTTTGAGTCGAGCACGCCGTTCGTCACGATGAAATCCGCTGCCGCGCAGTTGATCTTCACATCGCGCTTGCCGAAGAGTTTTTCATACACGACGTTCGCCACGTTCAGCCCCGCCGCTTCCATGTACAGACGGCTCACGGTGCCGTCGGTGACGAGCGCTTTCACTTCGCCGTTCGACGTCGCCGCAAGCGCCGCGGGCGAATTGCCGGTTGCCGACAGCGCAGCGTCGCCGTTGACTTCGCCGAGCGCGGTTTGCATCGTCTTCACGGTAGGGAACAGTTGCTTCAGCTTCAGATGCCGGGCCTGCGATCCGACGCGTCCTTTGAGCGGCGTCGTACTGCCATCGAGGTTGATGTTCGAGTCGAGCGTGCCACCCGCCACGCCAAAGCGCAGCGGTTCCAGCGCGAGGACGCCGTCTTTCATCACGACGTGCGTGTAGAGATCAGTGATCGGCAAAGCCGGATCCTTGATGATGCGACGGCCCGTGAACTTCACGTCGGCATCGATCGCCTTCCAGCGATCCGTCTTGAATTCCTCGACCGGCAATGCTTTTGCGGACGGCTGGTCGGGCGCGGCGCCGCGCTTCGCCTTGCTCGCGTTGGAATCGGCACCGATGATCGGCGCGAGATCCGCGAACTGCAGCAGGTTCGACACCAGCACGCCTTCCAGCAGCGGACGCGGCTTCTGCGCGTAGTACGTCATCGAGCCGTTCAGATCGCTGCCGCCCACACGGCCTGTAAAATTTTCATACTTGAAGACGCCGCCCTCGGGTTTGAACTGCCCGATCAGGTGACCTTCGGTTGCGTACGGCGGTGTCTCGGGGAGTGTGACGCCCGTGAGCGGATAGAGGTGGGCCATGCTGACGCCCTGCAGCCACAGCCGCAGGTCGACGGCGGCCAGATGGACCGGATCGGTCACCGTGCCGACCACCGCGATCCGCGTATCGCCGACGCGCACATCCGCCTGAACGGGGAACGGCCGTGTCGTGTCCTGCACGGCAAGCACGCCGCCGACCTTCCCGCTGCCGGAAAGCGGCGCGGCGTTATAGGTGCCCTTGAGCGTCCAGCCGATGCCATACGTCGTCGCGGGCCGCGTCTGGCCGGCCGTGGCGGGCACGCTCGCGCCCGACGCAGACGCAATGACCGCCGCACTGGAAACAGCGGGAGACGTTGACGCGCCGGACGCCGTCGTCGTCACAGAAGCGCCCGATGCGCCCGCAGGTTCCGGAACCGCCGCAGATCCAGAAGACGCCTCCGACGCCGCAGAAGCCGCCGATGCGCTGGACGCCGCCTCAACCTGCTTCGCGAGCTTGCTGGCGCCCTGCTTGCCGACCACCTGTGCCGACGCATTACGCGACGCCTCTTCCTGCGCCTTCATTACGTCGCCGATCGGAATCGGCTCCCCTAGCGTATCGACGACCATCTGCACGTCGGCCTTCTTCTGCAGGTCGGAATACACGATATTGCCTTTTGCGAACTGGATATCGTGCAGTTCGAGTTTCCATTCCGACGGGCTCGACGATGACGCGATCTTGAACGTCCAGTTGTTGCGGCCGTCGAGGAGCCGCTCCAGATCGACAGAAGGATTCACGAGATTGATCGCGGGAATCACGATGTCGTGTGCGAGCAGCGGCAGAACCTTGACCTGGAAATCGATTTCATCGAGCGTCGCGAAGTGCGGCTGCTTCGTCCAGTCGGGATTGCCGACGGTGATGTGTTCGGCCGAAAAGCGCGGCCAGGGCACCCACGCGCGCCAGCTGGTTTCACCGACCGGATGACGCCAGCCCACCTTCAGATCGCCTTCGATCGCAAATGGACGGCCGATCGCCTCGCTGACCTTTTCGTTGATATACGGACGTGCGCGATTCCAGTCGAACGTCAGGATAAAAACCACCAGCGCCGCAATGAGCACGGCGAGCACCGCCAGCACCCAGGCGAAGATTTTTCCGGTCCGTCGCGATACCGCCATGAGGGTTCCCTTCCATTTTTCTTTATCGATCGCGCAGCACACACCGTGCCCGCCCTGCTCCGTCTATCATGATGCACCGCCACACGCCGCCCGAAACATCATGACGGACATTCCGATCGTAGAGGCCTTCGGCCTGACCCGCCGCGACGCGCAACGCGGCCAGGTGCTGCTTCAACCGACCTCGTTTTCGCTCGCCGCCGGCGACCGCGTCGCCATCACGGGTCCGTCGGGCTCCGGCAAGAGCGTATTTCTACGCGCGCTCGCCCTCCTCGATCCGCTCGATGCAGGTCGCATCGAATGGCATGGCAAGCCCGTATCGCGGATCACGATGACGCAATACCGGCGCAACATCGCGTATATCCGCCAGCGGCCGGCCGTTCTCGAAGGCACGGTCGAAGACAACCTGCGTTATCCGTACACGCTGGTCGCTTATCGCGACGTGCGGTTCGATCGTGAACGCGCGCTTTCGTTCGCGGAACAGGCGGGCCGTGGTCACGATTTCCTCGACAAGTCCGCCGGCGATCTGTCCGGCGGCGAGGCGCAGATCACGGCGCTCATCCGCGTCCTGCAACTCGCGCCCGAGGTGCTGCTGCTCGACGAGCCGACCGCATCGCTCGACCCCGAATCCTCGCACGCGATCGAGGCGCTTGTAGGGGCATGGCTCGCCTCAGGCGACGCAGCGCGCGCTTCGGTATGGGTATCGCACGATCCGGCCCAGGCGGCACGTGTAAGCGACCGTCACCTGACGATGCACGCGGGTGTGCTCAGCGAAGCCGCCCGGACCGCTGCGTTACCGGACCTGCAGGATGATCGCCGGGAGGGCGCGCAATGAGCCAGACTCTGCAGAACCTGAGCCTGTGGGACGTCGGCATCGCGGCGCTCCTGATCGTGGTGAACGGCGCGGTATCGGTCGCGCTGAAGCTCGATCTCGAACGCAAGCTCGCGTGGGCGGCCGTGCGCACGATCGTCCAGCTGCTCGCGATCGGTTACGTGCTCGGCTGGGTATTCGCGTACGCCCGCTGGTTCGTGGTGCTGCCGCTCATGATCCTGATGACGCTGATTGCCGGCTTCGCGGGCGCGCAGCGCGGGCTGCGCACCTACGCGGGTCAACGCGCGGACAGCATCGTGTCGATCTGGATCAGTTCGTGGCTCGTGGCGGCAGTCGGGCTTTTCGTCGTGATCCGCATTCATCCGTGGTACGAGCCGCAATATGCGATTCCGATTCTCGGGATGATTCTCGGCAATACATTGACGGGCGTCTCGCTTGGCATCGAACGCATGATGGAGGAGTTGACGGCGCGCCGCGATCGCGTCGACATGGCACTTGCGCTCGGCGCGACACGCTGGGAAGCGGCGCAGGGTCCGGCGCGCCAGGCCGTGCGCGCGGGGATGATTCCGACGCTCAACCAGATGGCTGTCGTCGGCGTGGTGAGCCTGCCTGGCATGATGACGGGCCAGGTGCTGGCGGGACAATCGCCGCTGCAGGCGGTACGCTATCAGATCGTGATCATGTTCCTGATCGCGGCCTCTTCAGCGCTTGGCACCGTGGGCGCCGTGCTGCTGACCTACCGGCGGCTCTTTTCCGCGGAACACCGGTTTCTCGCATCGCGCCTGCTCGACCGCCAGGTGCAGTCACGACGCTGACATCCCGCCATCGATCGGGCGACGGGATTTCAACGCCGTCTGCTTTCGCTCACGTCGGCGCGAAGCCGGATCAAGCGATCAACGCTTTGCCGTCACAACGACCTGGGTGCCGTCGCTGATCGTGATCGTCTTCGCGGTGCCGTTGGTCGGCATCGTGAAACGGACCACCTGGCTCACCGTCACGTCGTTCGGACACTTGAGCGTCTGTCCACCCGCCGTCACCGACTTCGTGCCCTTCGGCGCCTGTGCCTGGAAGTTCATCTGCACGGTGGCGGTGCCGTCACTGGCAACGACCGGCGCCAGGCGCACCTGGGTCTGACGGATCATCGCACCGTTCGCATCGAGCGGCAGCGACGCATAGTTCGGGCACTGGTCGGTGCCCGGCACGGGGCCGCCCGGCGGCACGGTCTTCCATGTGTAGTCATCCATCTGGCCGGAGCGGATCTGGCGTGTCTCCTGCGAGTTGCCAAACTGCTTCGACGTGACCTTGACCGTGTACTTGATCGGCCCGTCCATCGCCGATTGCGACGTGACCGTGATCGGCGTGGCGGCGTGCGACAGCGTCGCCAACCCGCACACCAGTGAAGCAGCAACAGAAACGGCGAAACACCTAAGGCTGGGACTCATATCGTCACCTCGTTGTTGTGCCGCTGCGCGCCCGTCGTGCGGCCACGCAGCCGTTGTTACGCGATGCCCACACAGTCTAGTCTACTGCCTCGTGGCCACGCGCGCGCTTCCGGCGAATCGGGTATTACCCCGCTTGCGGCAGCGCCGTTTCTGCTTTTGCGTTCCGTTCCGTTACGTGCGGTAGTCCGGCAATGTCGGGCTACCTCCCGTCACCTCGGAACCCGGTCAGTACCAGCTTGCCGATCGCGCGGCCTTCTTCGAGCAGTGCGTGCGCACGGCGCAGGTTCGCCGCGTTGATCGGTCCGAGGTTCTCGCCGAGCGTCGTGCGCAGCGTGCCGGCATCGATCAGGCGCCCCACTTCGGTCAGCAGTTTGTGCTGCTCGATCATGTCGGGCGTACCGAACATCGAACGCGTGAACATGAATTCCCAATGGAACGCCGCACTCTTTGCCTTCAGCAGTTCGACGGCGACTGGCGCACTGTTTTCCACGATCGTGCAGATGCCGCCTTGCGGCTTGATGACAGCGGCGGCCGCCGGAAAATGCCGGTCGGTGTCGTTGAAGATCAGCACGTAGTCAACCTGTTCGTGACCCAGCGCCTTCAGCTGCGCCGGGATGTCCTTGAAGTGATCGACGATATGATCCGCGCCGAGTTCGGTCGCCCACTTCGCCGATTCGGGCCGCGACGCGGTCGCGATCACCTTCAGCTTGCCGAGCTGCTTTGCGAGCTGGATGCCGATCGAACCCACGCCGCCCGCACCGCCGACAATCAGCACCGATCGTCCGCTGTCCCTGCCTTCCGGCGAAATGCCGAGGCGCGAGAAAAGTGCTTCCCACGCGGTGATCGCGGTCAGCGGCAAGGCAGCCGCATGCGAAAACTCGAGCGAGGCCGGCTTGCGTCCGACGATCCGTTCATCCACAAGGTGGTATTCGCTGTTCGCGCCCGGCCGCGTGATGCTGCCTGCATAGAACACCGGGTCGCCGACCTTGAAGAGCGTGACGTCGGGGCCGACAGCGGCCACCGTTCCGGCGGCATCCCAGCCGAGGATGCGCGGCGTGGCCTCGGTCTGATCCTTCGGCGCGCGGACCTTGGTGTCCACCGGATTCACGGAAATTGCTTCCACCTGGACGAGCAGATCGTGCCCGCGTGCTTCCGGCATGGCGATCTCAAGGTCGATGAGCGATTCGGGATTGTCGATGGGCAGATAACGATGAAGACCGACGGCTTTCATGGCGCACTCCTGGATTTACGGATGTCAGTTCGAAATGGGCGACCGGTGCGCCGCGACGGGCTCTTTCATGCCCTTGAACGGCGCTTTTCGATCGGGACTGATGGCATCGTAGGCCGTTCTTTCTTCTGCTAAAACCGTCATAATGACTGAAACATTTTCCTGATTTTCCGAATAATGACCCCTTCCCGACCGCTGCGAGAGCGTGAACGGCTCGATCTGCTTGATGTGGCGCTGTTCGTGCGCGCGGCGCTCCTCAGCAACGTTTCGGCGGCTGGACGCGAGTTTGGCCTTTCAGCCGCGGTGGCGAGCGCGCGGATCGCCAGTCTGGAACACGTGCTAGGCGCGCGACTCCTGCATCGCACCACGCGCCGCCTCAGTCTCACGCAGGACGGCGAAGCATTCATGACGCACGCGCAGACGCTGCTCGACGCGGCCGATACGGCGCGCGGCTCGGTCGGCAACGCGCAGTCGGGCCCGCAAGGCCGGTTGCGGGTGACGATGCCATCGTCGTTCGGTCGCCAGCACGTGTCGCCTGTGATGCCGGCGTTTCTGCGTCAATTTCCGGGCGTCAGCGTCGACCTGCGTTTGACCGACCAGATGATCGACCTGGTCGACGCCGGGATCGATGTCGCGATCAGGCTCGGTGCACTGAAGGATTCGTCGCTGGTGGCGCGCCGGCTTGCGGTGAACCATCGCGTGATCTGCTGCTCGCCCGCGTATCTGGAAGCGCACGGCGAGCCGCGCCATCCGTCCGACCTGGAGGACCACGAGTGCGTGATTCTCTCTGACCAGCGCGACTGGGGCTTCGTGACGCCGACTGGCCGGATCAACGTGCGCGTGAACGGCCGGTTCGCCACCGACAACGGCGAAGTGATCCGCGCCGCGCTGCTCGACGGCTTCGGCATCGCGCTCAAGTCGACGTGGGACGTCGCTGGGTACCTGCGCAGCGGCGAACTCGTGACGGTCCTCGACAGCTACCCGCTGGCAGAGACCGTCGCAATCTGGGCCGTGTACCCGACGCGTACCTTCGTGCCGCCGAAGACCCTCGCCTTCATCGACTTTCTCAGCGCGCATTTCGGCGATCCGCCGTACTGGGACCAGGCGCCGCGCTAGCGCTCAATGCCGTTCGCGCGGCCGCTCTTCGGCTTTGACGCCGAGTTCCGGTTTGCATTCGACTCGTTCTGCGTGCGTTGCTGGTACGCGTCGCCGCCACGCCGGTCGGTGTCTTCCAGACCGTGTTCGACATCGTGATGCGCCTGCTTGCCGACCCGATGCGGCTCCTGATCGTGATGGCCGCCAGGGTCCTGATCCGCTTCGTGCGGCAGCGGCACGTTGTCGTCGGTGGGCGGGCTCGCATGGCCCGTCGACGAGTCCTGCCCGCTTTTTCTGGACGTCTCGCGGCCATGGGCCGTCGTCGAAGGTTGGGGTGATGTTTTCATCGTCTTTCTCCAGTTCGGGTTCGTCACGTCTTCAGGCGGGCGACGCCTGGGCTCATACGGATCCGGCTTCGTCGAGCCGCTTTTTCATCGCGGCGGTGATGCGCTGACGTGTCTTCGCGTAACCGGCCCACGGGTCTGTCTTCAATGCGTCGAGCCGTTCGTGCAGGTTCGCGATGGTCCATTGATCGCCGGCCTGGGTCGCCGGCACCTCGTCCCACGCGAGCGGCACCGAGACGCCGAGCCCCGGCCGTGCGCGTGCGGAAAACGCCGCCACGGTGCTGGAGCCACGATTGTTGCGCAGATAGTCGACGAAGATTTTTTTCTTGCGGTTCTGCGCGCCCATCTTCGCGGCGAAATGCGTGGGCAGCGTCGTCGCCATGTGTTGCGCGATGGCCTGCGAAAACGCCTTCACTTCGTCCCAGCCGGCCTGTTTCGCGAGCGGCACGACAACATGAAAGCCCTTGCCGCCGCTCGTCTTGCAGAACGACGCGAGGCCGAGTTCCTCGAGTAGCGAACGCGTAAGCAACGCAGCTTCGATCATCTTGTCCCAGCCAAGCGACGGGTCAGGATCGAGATCGAACACCACGCGATCCGGCTTCTCGATGTTCGACGCCACCGCATTCCACGTATGCAGTTCGATCGTGCCCATCTGCGCGGCGCCGACGAGCGCCTCGACACTCTCGATCGTGATCAGCGGCGGATGCTCCGGATCGAGACCCGGATGCTGCGTCACGTTGGGGATCGAGAGCTTCTGGCTGTGCTTCTGGAAGAACAGTTCGCCGCCGATATCCTCTGGCGCGCGCACGAGCGAAACGGGACGGTCCTCCAGGTGCGGCAGCATCCAGCGCGCCACCGATTCGTAGTAGCGCACGAGATCGATCTTCCGCGTGCCGGTGCTTTTGTCGATCACGCGGTCCGGATGCGAGACGCGCACGCCCGCAACCGATGTTTCGCCGGCTTTCGCAGCAGCACTTTTTGTCGCGCGTTTAGTGGTCGGCTTTGCGGGCGCTGTTCCCGCGGCTAACTCGCTGCCGGTCTGCCTTGCGGCGCGCTTTTTCGGCGTGGACGCGGAAGAGACGGCTTCACCTGATGACTGTTCCACTTCGGCTCCTTTGCGCGGCGCTTCCCTGACGATCTGCCGCGCTGGCTTGTCGCGACGCAGACTGACGAACGACGCCTGCCGCACGATCCGCTCGCTGGTCCATTCCGCGAAATTGCATTCGGCGACGAGTTCCGGCCTGACCCAGTGCACCGGCGTGCGACTGCGTTCGCGCGGCGCATTCGCGAACGGCATCCGCTGCGTTTCGAGCGCGTCGAGTTCTTTCTTCACCGAACGCAACGTTGCCGCATCGAAACCCGTACCGACGCGCCCCGCGTATTGCAGCTTGCCGTGCGCGTCGTAGACGCCCAGCAGCAGCGCGCCAAAAGCCGCACGACTGCCAGCCGGTCCCGTATAACCACCGACCACGAACTCCTGACGCCGCCGGCACTTCAGCTTGACCCACGACGACGTGCGCCCCGCGCCATAGAGACTGTCGCGACGTTTGCCGATGATGCCTTCGAGCGCCATGTCGCATGCGCTTTTGAGCAGCGCGTCCGCGCTGAAACCGAAGTCGTCCGAATAACGCAGCACGTTGTGCTTCAACGGTTCCAGCAACGCCTTGAGAATCGCGCGACGCTGCACGAGCGGCACGCCCCGCAGGTCGTAGCCGTTCAGAAACGGCACGTCGAAGAAATAGACCGTGATGTCCTGCGCGCGGTTGGCGTCGAACGCGTTCTGCAGAAGCTGGAAGCTTGGCACGTCGTTGTTGTCGAGCACGACGGCTTCGCCATCGAGCCACGCCGATTCGATGTCGAGTTTCGCGAGCGCGTCGGCCTGCTGGCGAAATTTTGATGTCCAGTCATTGCCCGCACGGGTGAATATCTTCACCGGCGCCTCCCTGTTCGCGCGATGATCGATGCGCGCGAGCACACGATAGCCGTCGAACTTGATCTCGTAGAGCCACTCGTCGCCAGGCGGTGCGGTGTCGACGAGCGTCGCGAGTTGCGGCTTGAGGCTCGCTGGCAGCGTCGCTTTTTTTGCACCTTCGATAGCGGGGGTCGCTGCGAGTTCACGTAGCGATTTCGCGCTGCGCGTCGCGACGATGTCCGTCTTCTTCGAACTGGCCGCAGCCGAAAGTTTTTTCGCGACCGCTTTTTTTGTCGCTGGCGTTTTCTTCTTCGATGCGCCGCGTCTGTTCACGTCGAGCACGCTGCCCGGCATTTTCTTCAGCACATCGTAGGCGCTTTCGTCGCGTGCTTCTACGTCACGTTCCTTGATGAGCAGCCACTGCTCCTTGTCGCCGGAGCCGCGCATGTGGCTACGCACAAGCGTCCAGCCGCCGCGCAGCTTTTCGCCATGCAGTTCGAACTTGAGCTTGCCTGCCTTGTACGCCTCGCGCGCGTGCGCTTCGCCTTCCGCTGGCTCCCACGTGCCGCGATCCCAGACGATCACGTCGCCTGCACCGTAGTTGCCTTCCGGGATCGTGCCTTCGAACGAGCCGTATTCCAGCGGATGATCTTCGACGTGCACCGCAAGGCGCTTCACCGACGGATCGAGACTCGGCCCCTTCGGTACAGCCCACGACAGCAGCGCGCCGTCGAGTTCGAGACGGAAGTCGTAATGAAGCCGGCGCGCATCGTGTTCCTGAATTACGTATGAAAGTGCATGCGTGCGCCTCTGCGTCGACGTCTTCGCCGAGGCGCGCTTTTTCGCCGGCACGCCGGACGGTTCTGGCGTTTCATCGAAGCGGCGTTTGCGCGTATAGGTGTCGAGTCTGTCGGTCATGATCGTCGTAGCTGCGAGCGGATGCGTGGAAAGCAGGCGCGCGTACACGCTTCGTCATGCCGCGCGACGCCGGCGCGGTGGCGCGTTCTTCGGGCCGTCGCCGCTGCCTGCGCGGCGCGTGGCCGTGGGTCCCTTTTTCCGCGACGCGGCGCGCTTGACGGGCACTTCGACCTCCTCTTCGTCCGCTTCTTCTCTCGAGGCGCGCGATGCGGGCTTGCCCTTGCCGCGCCTCAGACTGCGCTTCAGCAGATCGGACAGGTCGAGAATGTCGGCAGAGCGATGCGGATGTGCGTCTTCCTCGACCTCGGTAATTTCCTCGGTCTTGCCCGCGCGCACCTTTTTGTCGACGAGCGCCATGATGTCGTCGCGGAACGTGTCGTGATACGCGGACGGGTCCCACGCATCACTCATGTCATCGATGAGTTTCTTCGCCATGTCGAGCTCGCGCGTGCTCACGCCCGACGCCTTCACGCCTTCCGATGGCAACTTGAGTTCATCGAACGGGCGCACTTCGTCGGCCCAGCGCAGCGTGTTGAGCGCGAGCACCGGCCCCACGGGAATCAGCGCGGCAAGATGCTGTTTGTTGTGCAGCACGACGTTCGCGACGCCAATCTTGCCCGACGATTTCATCGCTTCGCGCAGCAACGCGTAGACCTTTTCGCCCTTGCGATCGGGCGCAAGGTAGTACGGCGTGTCGAGATACAGAAACGAAATATCGGGCGCATCGACGAACGCGAGGATGTCGACCGTCTGCGTCGATTCCGGGTTGGCCGAGCGGATCTCCGCATCGGAGAGCACGACGTACTGTCCCTTCTCGTATTCGAAGCCGCGTACGATGTGCTCGCGTGTGACTTCCTTGCCGGTGCGCTTGTTGATCTGCCGGTAGCCGATCGGATCGATCGTCCGCTTGTCGAGCAGGTTGAAACCGACTTTTTCGGACTTCGTGGCCGGATACAGTTGCACCGGAACATGCACGAGTCCGAAGCTGATCGCGCCCTTCCAGATCATGTGTGCCATCGTGCGCTCCTCGAAGCCTGGAACTGGAGCGAAGCACCAAGCGTGCCACGCGGCAACAAACGCTGTAGCCGCCACGCGCGCCGTGCCCCGGCGTTTCAGGCACCCGCAAGCGCCGCGTGAAGAAGCTGTAAGTCTTGCGTTGCGCCGGAAAAAGATGCGGACTTCAGCGCGCTTCCATGTGGCACTAGCGCACCTGGCAGGGCACTTTTGCGTAGCCGCGAAAACGCACGCGTCCGCCTCTCACTGGTTCGCCGCTCAGCCGGTACGCCGGAAAACGCTGCACAAAACGGCCTATCGCGATGCGCGCTTCGAGTCGCGCGAGCGACAGTCCCGCGCACTGGTGGATGCCGAAGCCGAACGCGAGATGCCGGTTCGGTTCACGCCGTATGTCGAACCGCTCCGGGTTCGCGAACTGTTCCGGGTCGCGATTCGCGGCGCCGATGCACAACGTGACCGGCGTGCCCGACGCGACCGCGACACCGCCGATTTCTGTATCGACCGTCGTCATACGATTGCCCAGCTGGTTCGAACTTTCGAAGCGCAGGCATTCTTCCACCGCGCTCGCAATCAGCTCCGGTTCGCGTTGCAGCGCCGCGCGTTCGTCAGGCCATTCGCTGAGCGTGACGATGCCGTTGCCGATCAGGTTCGTCGTCGTCTCATGACCTGCATTGAGAATGAAGATGCAGTTTTGCAGCAACTCAGCCTCTGAAAGACGCTCGCCATCCGTTTCGCCTTGAATCAGGCGTGTCAGCACGTCGTGTTGCGGATCGCCCGGCGTGCGACGACGCGCGGCGACGAGTCCCTTCAGATAGCTCACGAAATCCGTCACTGCGCGATTGCCGCGTTCGAGTTGCGCTTCGGTCGGCACGGGTTCGAGCGCGCCAAGAATCGCGAGCGACCACGCGCGCAACGGCTCGCGCTCCTCGTGTGGCACGTCGAGCAGATTGCCGATGACCTCGACCGGAATCGCCGACGCAAACGCATCGATCAGATCGATCTCGCCGCGTTCGGCGGTCGCATCCAGCAGAGCGTCGACAAGCCGGATCAGACCTGGCTCCATCGCCGCGATCGCGCGCGCGGTCAGCGCGCCCGCGATCAGCTTGCGTACGCGCGTATGCAGCGGCGGGTCGTTGAAGACGAGGCTCGTCGTGTGATGTTCGTACAACGGCGATGCGCCATATTTCGGCCGGAACTCGACCGTCTTGTCGGAGCTGAACGTCTTCGGATCGCGATAAACCGCCTGCACGTCGCGATAGCGCGTGAGGAAGATCGACCCGTCCGGCATGCGCCTGACCGGCTCATGCGTGCGCAGCGCGCGATAGACGGGATACGGGTCGGCATGGAACGCGGGCGTCAGGTGACGCAGGTTGAAACCGCGGGCAAGTGCGCGTTCGTCGCTGTCTGGGAGCATGGCAGGTCTCCGGCTGTCGTTGTTTGCGTCCGTCTGTGTTTGCGCCCGGTGTGCGTTGCCGGCGTGCTGCGCGGGCATGCCGTCGGTCGGGCGAGTATGCAGCACCGCGCGTGCGCCCTCCGAAAGCGCGCACGCCGAACCGTTACAATAGCCGGATTTCCCGCGCGTGCGCGCCCGACCGTTACCCGCCTTCCGCCCCAACCTGCGTCGTCATGAACCTCGTCATCCAAAGCCTTGCGCCGATCGCCGAAACGCATTTCAAACCGCTCGTCGCGCTTGCGCGCGGTACGCGCCTGACACCGCTCGACACCCACACGCTTCGGATCGAAGCGGCGAACCCGTCGCAGCGCGCCGATCTCGACGTCTACTGCGGAACGCACCAGCTCGACTACGCGTTTGTCGAACCGGGTCGCGCGCTGCGCGATTTCGGCCTCGTCGCGATGGACATGGATTCGACGCTCATCACGATCGAATGCATCGACGAAATCGCGGATTTCTGCGGACTCAAGGCAGAGGTCGCGGCGATCACCGAGGCGTCGATGCGCGGCGAAATCAAGGACTTCAACGAAAGCCTGACGCGGCGGGTCGCGCTGCTCGAAGGGCTCGACGCAGGTGCGCTCGAACGGGTGTACGAAGAGCGGCTCCGGCTTTCGCCGGGTGCTGAGCAGATGCTCGCAGGCGCGCAAGCGGCCGGCCTGAAAACGCTGCTGGTTTCCGGCGGCTTCACGTTCTTCACCGAAAAACTGAGGTCGCGTCTCGGGCTCGATTTCACCCGCGCGAACACGCTCGAAATCGTGGACGGCAAGTTGACCGGGCGTGTGACGGGCGAAATCGTCAACGCCGATGTCAAGGCGCGCACATTGCGCGAAACCTGCGCGCAGCTCGGCATCGAGCCAACGCGTGCCATCGCGATGGGCGACGGTTCGAACGATCTGAAGATGATGGCCGAAGCGGGTCTTTCCGTGGCCTTTCGCGCGAAGCCGGTGGTGCGCGAAGCGGCGAGCGTGGCGTTTAACTTCGTCGGGCTCGATGGCCTCTTGCGCCTCTTCTGATCCACACATTGCGAAGCGCGTAAAACGCAAAACGCCACCTCGAAAGGTGGCGTTTCTCCTTGCGGCGAACCGGTGCGACAGCGCTCAGGCGAGCGCCGCAAGACGCTGCTCGATATCCGCGCGCAGATCGGCCTCTTCCTCCAGCCCGATATAGAACCGCACCAGCGTGCCGCGATGCGGCCATTGCGCCTCGGTACGCATCGATGCGATGTCGTACGGCATCGCGAGACTGTGCGCGCCGCCCCAGCTCCAGCCGAGCGAGAACAGCTCCAGCGACTCGCAGAACGTATCGATCTGCGCCGCACTGTACTTGCCGTCGAAGACGACTGAAAACAGGCCGCCCGCACCGGTGAAGTCGCGCTCGTAGAATTCGTGGCCCGGGCAATCCGGCAACGCGGGATGCAGGACCGCCGCGATCTCCGGACGCGTCTTCAGCCACTTCGCGAGCGCGAGCGCACTGCGGTCGTGCTGCTCGAAGCGGATCTTCATGCTCGGCAGGCTGCGCAGAATCAGCGAGCAGTCGTCCGACGACACGCCGATCCCCATGCGCATGCGCGCCGCCTTCAGCTTCAGATGCAGTTCGCGGTCGGCGGTAATTGTCGCGCCCATCAGCACGTCGCCGCCGCCCGACTGATACTTCGTCAACGCCTGCACGGAGATGTCGACGCCCTGCTCGAACGGACGGAACGCGAGACCGGCCGACCACGTGTTGTCGATCGCAGTCACGACGTTGCGCGCGCGCGCCACGGTCGTGATGGCGCGCACGTCGGGCACTTCCATCGTCACGGAGCCCGGCGCTTCGAGCCAGATCAGCCGCGTATTGGGCTGGATCAGGTCAGCGATGCCGGCGCCCACCATCGGGTCGTAGTAACGCGCGGTGATACCAAAATCGCGCGCGAGCCAGTCGCCGTGATCGCGGTTCGGCGAATAGACGTTATCGGGAATCAGCACATCGTCCCCCGCTTTCACGAGGCCGAAGTACACATTCGAAATCGACGACAGCCCCGACGGCTGCAACAGCGCATGATTGCCGCCTTCGAGCGCGGCGAGCCGCTGCGCGAGGACGAGCGACGTCGGCGTCGCATGCAGGCCGTAGCGCCACTGCGCGTCGTTGCGCCAGTCGAGCGCGCGCATCGCGGCGAGATCGGGAAACACCACCGTCGACGCGCGCGTGACCGGTACGGCAAACGATTCGAAGCCGGGTGTAAGGTCGTCTTCCGCGCGCACGATACGGGTCTGCAGGCCGCGTCTGGAGGGAGTGTCAGTCATGGTGAATCCGGTCAGATAAGAACGTGGTTAATCGTGTTGCAAGGGCTGCGCATGCATGTTGCGCGGGTGCATCGGACAGCTTGCGCCGGCATGCGCTCCCGCTGCAACGCGCACGCCCGGCGGCGTCGGTCAGTCGCCCGTCGTGACGTTGCTCACGCCGCCCACCGGATGTCCGCCCGATGCAGGCGCGGACGTCTCAGCCGGCGCCTTTGCGGCGACCGGCGGGGGCACCGGCTGGCCCGCCGCCAGCGGACCAAGATCGAACGGCTGCGGATCGGAGTCGTCGACGTTCATCCGCTCACCGGCGAGCGTGCCGTCAGGGGCGAACTTGCCAACCCAGTTGCCGGTGATATGCGTGCCGTCGTTCGATTCCTCGACTTCAAGCGTATCGCCGTCGCGATCGCCGGCAATCAGGATCACCGCGCCGTTATCGGTGAACTGATATTCGCCGTGCACGCCCGAAGGATCGTCGGATTTCGGGCCGAGTCGCAGCACGATCTGCCGGTTGCCGAGCATGCCCACGTAGCGCGGAAACTTCGCGAATTCGCGGCTCGGTTTTAGCGGCAGCTCGATGGGCGGCGGCGCGGCCAGTTCCTTCACCGCGTCGCTCTGTGCGTGCGCGGGCATGGACAGCATGGCGAGCGCCACCACACACGCGCCGCACAGCATGGACAGCGCCACCGCGCCGTCCATCAGGCTGCGCCACGCCCTGCGATGCTTCATCGGCTTCGTTTGTTGCATCCGTTCGTTCCTTCGTTCGTGCTCACGCGTTGCAGCCCGTCAGATGCGCTCGAAGATCGCCGCGATGCCCTGACCGCCGCCGATGCACATCGTCACGAGCGCATAACGACCGCCGGTGCGTTGCAGTTCGTAAAGCGCCTTCACGGTGATCAGTGCGCCGGTTGCGCCGATCGGGTGGCCGAGCGAAATGCCCGAGCCGTTCGGATTGACCTTCGCCGGATCGAGCCCGAGTTCCTTGCTGACGGCGCACGCCTGGGCGGCGAACGCTTCGTTCGCCTCGATCACATCGAGGTCGGCAACCGTCAGGCCCGCGCGCTCCAGCACCTTGCGCGTGGCCGGCACCGGACCGATACCCATGTACGCCGGATCGACGCCCGCGTGCGCGTAGGCGACGAGGCGCGCAAGCGGCTTCGCGCCGCGCTTCTCGGCTTCGCCGCGCTCCATCAGCACGACTGCTGCTGCGGCATCGTTGATACCCGACGCGTTGCCGGCGGTAACCGAGCCGTTTTCCCTCGCGAATACCGGCTTCAGTTTCGAGAAATCTTCAGGCGATGCGTTCAGCCGCACGTGCTCGTCGGTATCGAATACGGTATCGCCCTTTTTCGACGGAATCGTGATCGGGAGAATCTGGTCCTTGAAGTAACCGTTCTGGATTGCATGGGCCGCGCGGCGATGCGATTCGAGCGCGAGCGCGTCCTGTGTGTCACGCGAAATGTCGTACTTCTTCGCGACGTTTTCGGCGGTCACGCCCATGTGGATCGACTGGAACGGATCGTTCAGCGCGCCGAGCATCATGTCGACGAGACGGGCGTCGCCCATGCGTTGACCGAAGCGCGCGGCCGGCATCATGTACGGCGCACGGCTCATGTTTTCGGCGCCACCGGCAATCGCGATGTCCGAGTCGCCGAGCAGAATGCCCTGCGCGGCCGAGACGATCGCCTGCAGGCCCGAACCGCACAGGCGGTTCACGGTGAGCGCCGGCGCGTGCTGCGCAACGCCGCCGTTGATCGCCGCGACGCGCGCGAGATACATGTCTTTCGGCTCGGTATGAACGACGTTGCCGAACACAACATGGCCGACGTCCTCACCTGAAACGTTCGCGCGTGCCAGCACTTCGTGCACCACGCGTGCGCCCAGATCCGTTGGCGAGAAATCCTTCAGGCTGCCACCAAAGTCGCCAATGGCCGTACGTACTGCACTCACTACTACGACTTCGCGTTCCATCATCTGCTCCTCTCTTCTTGAATGATCTGGATGGCGACGTGCGAGCCGGCTGCCCGGATACCCGACACGCGCCCGTATCGTGTTCTAGCCGGCGAGCAGCGCCTCGACAGCCTCGCGCCGTGGAATCGGCGCCACTGCACCAAAGCCCTGCGTCGACAGCGCCGCTGCCGCGTTCGCATACCGCGCGGCTTCGAACGGGTCGTCGCCCGCGACGATGCGCGCGATAAATGCGCCGCCGTAGCAGTCGCCGGCGCCGGTTGCATCGACCGCCTTCACGACGCGGCCCGGCACGACGCGGCGTTCGTCCGGCGTCGCCACGTAAGAGCCTTCCTTGCCGAGTTTCAGCGCAACGACGCGCGGACCCTGGGCCAGCAGAAAGTCGACGATCTCATCGCGGCCCGTGAGGCCCGTGAGGTCGGTGACGTCGTCCCAGCTTGGCAGGCAGATGTCCGTCTGGCGGATCGCTTCGAGCATTACCGCGCGCGCCCGCGCGAGCGGCCACAGCTTCAGACGCAGGTTCGTATCGAAACTCACGGCCACGCCGTTTGCGCGGGCATGGCCGATCGCAGCGAACGCGGCATCGCACGCGCTCACGCTGATCGCGAGACTGATACCCGACAGATGAATGACCTTCGCGGCCGCGATGGCATCGAGCGGCAGGTCGCGCGGCGCATAGCGGCTCGCGGCCGAACCGGCGCGCAGATAGTCGAACTGGTGACCGGCCGGGCCGTGTGAGACGAAATAGACGCCCGTGGGCGCGCCGCCGTCGACGCGCACCATCGACGTATCGACGTTTTCAGTCTTCCACAGGTCGACGAGGAGGCGCCCGAAGTGATCGTCGCCGACTGCCGATACGAAACCGGTACGCGCGCCCTGGCGCGAAGCCGCGATGCAGAAGTTCGACGTATCGCCGCCAAAGCCCTGCAGGTAGTCCGGCTGGTCTTTCGACGACTGGTTGAATTCGACCATCGCCTCGCCCAGCGCGAGAATCCCGGGAAACGCTGCGCTCATGGCTTACACCTCGCCCCACAGATCATGGCCGTCGGCCCCGGTGATCTTCACCGACACGAAGTCGCCCACCTTGTAGCGCTTCGACGCCTTCACGGCCGGCGCGATGTACACGACGCCGTCGATCTCCGGCGCATCCGCCGCCGTGCGGCCGATGCCGCCGTCGGCGTTGATTTCGTCGACGAGCACCTTCAGCGTCCTGCCGACCTTTTTCGCGATGCGCTTCGCCGAGACTTCCTCGGCGACTTCCATGAAGCGCGCACGGCGCTCTTCCCGCACTTCGTCGGGTAATGCGCCGTCGAGTTCGTTTGCGCTCGCGCCTTCGACCGGCGAATACGCAAAGCAGCCGACGCGATCGAGTTCCGCCTCGCGGATGAAGTCGAGCAGCGTCTGGAACTGCTCTTCTGTCTCTCCCGGGAAACCGGCGATGAACGTGCTGCGGATCGTCAGATCCGGGCAGATCTCGCGCCATTTCTTCACGCGCTCCATCACCTTTTCGGCATTGGCCGGGCGCTTCATGCGCTTCAGCACTTCGGGATGCGCGTGCTGGAACGGCACGTCGAGATATGGCAGCACGTGACCCTTGTACGGACCTTCGGCCATCATCGGAATGACTTCGTCGACGCTCGGATACGGATACACGTAATGCAGACGCACCCACGCACCGTATTGCGCGGCGAGTTCGCCGAGCGCGCCGACGAGGTCCGTCATGCGCGTCTTGATCGGCTTGCCGTTCCAGAAGCCCGTGCGGTACTTCACGTCGACGCCGTACGCGCTCGTGTCCTGCGAAATGACGAGCAGTTCCTTCACGCCGGACTTGAAGAGGTTCTCCGCTTCGAGCATGACTTCGGCGACCGGACGCGACACGAGGTCGCCGCGCATCGACGGGATGATGCAGAACGTGCAGCGGTGATTGCAACCTTCGGAAATCTTCAGATACGCGTAATGACGCGGCGTGAGCTTCACGCCCGCGGCCGGCACGAGATCGACGAACGGGTCGTGCGGCTTCGGCAGATGGTTGTGCACGTGCTGCATGACTTCGCCGAGCGCGTGCGGGCCGGTGACGGCGAGCACCTTCGGGTGCACTTCTTCGATGAGACCGCTGCCGCTCGCGCTCTTTTTCGCGCCAAGGCAGCCGGTGACGATTACCTTGCCGTTTTCGGTCAGCGCCTCGCCGATTGCGTCGAGACTTTCCTGCACGGCTTCGTCAATAAACCCGCAGGTGTTGACGACGACGAGATCCGCGCCGTCATACGTGCCGGAGATTTCGTAACCCTCGGCGCGCAGCTGCGTGATGATCTGCTCGGAATCGACGAGCGCCTTGGGGCAGCCGAGCGACACGAACCCGACTTTCGGGGCGGCCTGGGTCGGCGTGATGGGGGAGGCATTCTGCGGCATAGGGGATGGTCCGGCGGATAGCGGTGACGTAACCCCGCATTGTACCGCGCCGCCGGGGCCGGTCGGCCAAGGACGGGGCGCGGGATTGGCGCGGGGCGGCCAAAGCCCCGCCAGTCGTCCGATCGGCTGAATTGTCGATGCGGCACTGCAGCAATAGCATTCGATACGAACCCTGCGCTGACGTGCCATCCCGCGTGTTTCCTGCGCCGCGTCTCGCCCCGTCGACTCAACCGGCCCCATGCCCGGCCCCATCATTCTTAACAAATGAATTCTTGTTTGATATACGGCAAGGCCGTATAATTCAGACCGATATACACGATCATCGAGACAAAGGTGTTCCAACGCTACGCGGAGGAAATCTGGTACGAAGATGAACGTGAGTCGTTTATTGAGTGGCTTGCCAGCAATCCGTTGTCCGGAGATGTGATCCCCGGAACAGGAGGCCTGCGCAAGGTGCGGTGGTCGAGACCGGGTATGGGAAAACGGGGTGGCGCGCGTGCCGTCTACTACAACCTGCTAGAGCATGGCTGCATCTGGTTTCTGATCGCGTACACGAAAGCGAAGTTCGACGATCTGCCCGCCACGTTTCTCAACCGGCTACGCCAGGAGATTGAACATGGATAAGGAAATGGAACAGGTCCAGGCGGACTTGCTGAAGTCTGTCCGCGACATGAAGGCGGGGCGCGCGGCGCGCATCACGAAAGTCGAGCCAACCGCGGCGGCCCTTGCCCGCGCGAAAGTCGGCCTGTCGCAGAGCGCATTTGCCGCGCTGCTTGGCGTATCGACCCGGACGCTGCAGGACTGGGAGCAAGGCCGGCGGCAACCCACCGGGGCAGCGCAAACCCTGCTGCGGGTTGCTGCGCTACACCCGGATGCGCTACGCGACCTGCAGGCGGCGTGACACAGGCAGCACGGATCCGCCGCTTTCCGGCATTGCCGCCGCGCTTCCTTACTTCTTCTCCGGCTCCGGATTCGGATTCGGCTGCTTGTTGAACGGGAACGTGCTGAACATCGATTTCGCCTGGGTCTGCATCTGTTCCTGCATCTGCACGAACATGTTCTTCGACTGCTCGATGTAGCTCGTCATCATCCCCTGCATCATCGGCGCCTGCATGTTCATGAACTGCGACCAGACTTCCGGGTTCATCGCGTTGCCTTCGTAGAGCGTCTTCGACTGATCGGTGAGTTTTGCCTGAATATCGATGAACGCCTGGATGTTCTTCTCAAGATACGTGCCCATCATGCCCTGCATCGCGTGCCCGTAAAAACGGATGATCTGCGAGAGCATCGATGAAGAAAACATCGGCAGGCCGCCGCTTTCTTCTTCGAGAATGATCTGCAGCAGGATCGCGCGCGTCAGGTCCTCGTTGCTCTTGGCGTCGATGACCTTGAAGTCTTCCTGATCCAGTACGAGCGTCTTCACGTCCGTCAACGTGATGTACGTGCTTGTCTCCGTATCGTACAGCCGGCGGTTCGGATACTTCTTGATGAGTCGTTCGGCCGTCGTCTTCTTTGTAGTAGTCGTTGTCATTTAACGCCTTTAAGCGCCCGAGAGCGCAGAAACGGCGCCAGTCGCACGCGCAATCGAACCCTTGCGCAATGCGAGACGCCGCCGGAACCATCTGATCCGCAACGCCCCGCCGGAACGGGGCGCAAGCAGGATCAGCCCATATGCAGGCCGCCGTTCAGTGAAAAATCGGCGCCTGTCGAAAAGCCCGATTCGTCGGACGCGAGCCACGCCACGATCGAGCCAATTTCGTCCGGATGCCCAAGACGGCGCACCGGAATCGTCGCCACGATCTTTTCCAGCACATCGGGGCGAATCGATTTCACCATGTCCGTACCGATATAGCCCGGCGAAATGGTGTTGACCGTCACGCCCTTCGTCGCGACTTCCTGCGCCAGCGACATCGTAAAGCCGTGAATGCCGGCCTTGGCAGTCGAATAGTTCGTCTGGCCGAACTGCCCTTTCTGTCCGTTCACCGACGAAATATTGATGATGCGGCCAAAACCCCGCTCCACCATGCCGTCGATGACCTGCTTCGTCACATTGAAGAGACTCGTGAGGTTAGTGTCGATGACCGCCGTCCAGTCTTCATGCGTCATCTTGCGGAACACGACGTCGCGCGTGATGCCGGCGTTGTTGACGAGGATATCGACCTCGCCGACTTCGGCCTTCACCTTGTCGAATGCCTGCTTCGTCGATTCCCAGTCGCCGACGTTGCCTTCGGACGCAATGAAATCGAACCCAAGCGCCTTCTGCTCGCCCAGCCACTTCACACGACGCGGGGAATTCGGGCCGCAGCCAGCGACGACCTTGAAACCCTCCTTGTGCAGACGCTGGCAGATACTCGTGCCGATGCCGCCCATCCCGCCCGTTACATACGCAATTCGCTGTGACATAAACCACACTCCATTATCGTTGTGCAAGGTGCCCACCGGTATTGACCGGCAGCTTCAACCCTCGCCACTACTGTCTCCATGCCCTCTGCCCTGCGGGAATCCCGGCCAGCCTCCCTGCCGCGACTCCGCCTTCGCGCGAACCGCATGACGGCCGTTGCCTCGTCCTGACGACGCTGCACAAGGCAGCGCCGTGCCGCACAGACAACCGCGCCGCCCACCGTCAATAACGCTCGACTGCCAGCGCCACGCCCATCCCGCCACCGATACACAGCGACGCGAGGCCCTTCTTCGCATCGCGCTTCTGCATTTCGTGCAGCAGCGTGACGAGAATCCGGCAACCGGACGCGCCGATCGGGTGACCGATTGCGATCGCGCCGCCGTTCACGTTGACCTTCGACGTGTCCCAGCCCATCTGCTTGTGCACGGCGAGCGCCTGTGCTGCAAACGCCTCGTTGATTTCCATCAGGTCGAGGTCCGACGCGCTCCAGCCCGCGCGTTCGAGGCAGCGGCGCGACGCCGGCACCGGACCCATGCCCATCACCTTCGGATCGACGCCCGCGTTCGCATATGCCTTGATGCGCGCGAGCGGCGTGAGACCGAGTGCTTCGGCCTTCTTCGCCGACATCACAACCACGGCTGCCGCGCCGTCGTTCAGACCCGACGCATTCGCGGCCGTCACCGTGCCTTCCTTCGAGAACGCCGGCTTCAGGCCTGCGAGCGATTCGGCGGTCACACCGTGGCGCACGAATTCGTCGGTCGCGAAGCGTACCGGATCGCCTTTGCGTTGCGGGATTTCGACCGGGACGATTTCATCATCGAAACGGCCGGCCTTCTGTGCGGCTTCCGCCTTATTCTGCGACAACGCTGCAAACGCATCCTGCTGCTCGCGCGTGATGTCGTATTCCTTCGCGACGTTTTCCGCCGTGGTGCCCATGTGATAGTGGTTGAACGCATCCCACAGGCCGTCGACGATCATGCTGTCGATGAGCTTCGCATCGCCCATGCGGAAGCCGTCGCGCGAGCCCGGCAGCACGTGCGGCGCGGCGCTCATGTTTTCCTGACCGCCGGCGACGATGATATCCGCGTCGCCCGCAATGATCGCGTTGGCGGCAAGCATCACGGCCTTCAGGCCCGAGCCGCACACCTTGTTGATCGTCATGCCCGGCACGGCCGTCGGCAATCCGGCCTTGATCAGCGCCTGGCGCGCCGGGTTCTGGCCCGAGCCTGCTGTCAGCACCTGACCGAGGATGACTTCACTGATCTGCTCAGGCTTCAGGCCCGCGCGCGCGAGAACCGCGCGGACAACCGTCGCGCCTAGATCGGGCGCGGCGATTTTCGCCAGCGACCCGCCGAATTTGCCGACTCCAGTACGTGCGGCCGATACGATCACAACATCAGTCATTTTCATTTCCTCCGGGCGTCGCGGTCTGATACTCCGCAGCCCGTCAAGTTAAAAATCCATCTGCTTCGATTGCGGCGTGCTTCGATTGCCGTTTCCCTTGCTCCTGCTGCCGCCGCTGTTGCTACGCCATCCCTTCACTGTCAGTCACGCTGAAGCACGTATCGACCCGGCGCGGGTTCGATCTCGCGATAGTCCGCCGAGCCGGGCTCGGCACGCGGCTTCACCTTCTTTCCGGCGTACTGGTCGAGCCATGCCGTCCACTCGGGCCACCAGCTGCCCGGCACTTCCGCAGCCTGTTCGAACCAGTCGTCAGCTGTCTCCGGCAGTGTCTTCGCTTCGCCTTGCAGCACCCAGTAGTTGCGCTTGTTCTTCTTCGGCGGATTGATCACGCCCGCGATATGTCCAGATGCGCCGAGCACGAACTTGACCGGCCCGGTGAGCAGCGGCACCGACGCGTACGCCGTAGGCCACGGCACGATATGGTCTTCACGCGAACCGTAGATGAAGGTCGGCACGTCGATACGCGACAGGTCGACCTGCTCGCCGCATACGGTCAACGCGCCCGGTTCGCGCAGCCTGTTCTCGAGATACGTGTTGCGCAGATACCAGACGTACATCGGACCTGGCAGGCTCGTCGAATCGCTGTTCCAGTAGAGCAGATCGAACGGCACGGGCGTGCGGCCCTTCAGGTAATTGTCGACGACGTAATTCCACACGAGGTCGTTCGGCCGCAGGAACGAGAACGTATTGGCGAACTCGATGCCGCGCATGAGACCAGGCTGGCCGCCACCGATACCGCCAATCGTCTGCTCGCGCATCTTCACATGCGCTTCATCGACGAACACGTCGAGCACGCCGGTGTCACTGAAGTCGAGCATCGCGGTAAGCAGGGTCATCGATGAAGCCGGATGCTCGCCGCGCGCAGCCGCAACGGCAAGCGCGGTGGCGAGCATCGTGCCGCCGACGCAAAAGCCGAGCGTATTGATCTGCTCACGTCCGCTGATCTGGCGAACGGTTTCGATCGCGGTGAGCACGCCGCCGTCGATGTAGTCGTCCCACGTCTTGCTGGCAATCGAGGCATCTGCGTTGCGCCATGAAATCAGGAATACCTGATGCCCTGAATCGAGACCATGCGCAACGAGCGAATTCTCCGGCTGCAGATCGAGAATGTAGAACTTGTTGATGCAAGGCGGCACGATCAGCAACGGCCGCTCGCGCACCGTTGCCGTACGCGGCTTGTACTGGATCAGCTGAAGCAGTTCGTTTTCGAAGACGACCGAGCCTTCGGTATTCGCGAGGTTCTTGCCCACCACGAAGCCGGATTCGTCCGTCTGCGAAATCTTGCCGCGCTGCAGGTCGCCCAACAGGTTCATCACGCCCTGACGCAGGCTTTCACCCTGGCTTTCGAGCAGTGTCTTTTGCGCTTCGGGATTCAACGCGAAGAAGTTGCTGGGCGATGCCGCCGCGGTCCATTGCTGGACAGCGAAACGAATGCGCTCACGCGTCTTCGCATCGGTCTCGATCGCGTCGACGAGTTCCTGCAGATAGCGTGCGTTCAGCAGATACCACGCAGCGGTGAACGCATACGCAGGCGCGGCGCTCCAGGCCTCGGCGCTGAAACGCCGGTCTTTCAGCTCGGGAAGGTTCGGTTTTGCATCGGCGGCCTGCTGCATCAGTTGCATCGCTTCGCGCGAATAGTCCGACTGCAGTTGCTGGAGACGCTCCGGCGGAATCGCCGCCGAAGGCACCTTCAACGCGGCAAATGGCGACATCGCCGCTGCGGCCTTGCTGAAATCGGGCATGCCGGGGAACGGCATCTGCGGCATGCCGGCAAATGCTGGCATGGCGGGCATCTGGAATGGCGAACCGTTCGCACCGAATCCGGCAGCTGTCCACCAGGGCGCCGCCGCACTGTCCGCCGCGGCACCTTGCGCAGGCTGGGCCGTACCGCCGGCCGCACGCCATGCATTCATCCAGGCTTCGAACATCTGCTGCATCCCGGCGGACGAAGCCGCGGTATCGGGTGCGGCTTCCGGCTGCGGGGCATCGGCTGCAGCGGGCTTACGGGAAGAAGTAGTAGAACGTTTTGATGCTGCCATACCTGCTTTTTACCGGTAAGTCCTGACGGACTGGTTGAGAGGCAGGTGTATGCGCACGTGGGCGATTGCTCGCGACCTCGTCACGCCCTGTCCCGTGGTGAGGAACATTCTTGCTCCCCATTGCAAGGCATGTCAATGCTTGATCCCGATTTTGCCGCAGTGCGATATTTTTTTAATTATCGTTTTCCCCATGTCCTTTTAACGGACATTGAAATCGCAATTTGTCAATGCAGTGGATAACAGTAAAAAGAGTGTGAATGCCCCGTTGTTTTACATTTATTGACGGCTTGACGGCATTTTATGCAGCGGTTGCGCAATCCCGTTCGCGGACGCCGTGATATCACACGTGCCGCCGGATGCGATTCCGGCGGCGCAGCAAATTTCGCCGCGTGAATCACGCGGATACGGGCATCACGCCGCGTGCCGCGCGCGTTCAGTCTGTACGCGATTCGCTCAATCGGCGAGCCAGATCATTGCCGCCATACGTCCCGTTTCGGCATCGCGACGATACGAATAAAAGCGCGATCGTTCAGTTACGGTACAGGCGTTTGCGCAGGTGATCTGAGTAACTCCGATCCAATTCAAACGAATGCGCGCGAGCGCAGGAAGATCGGCAAGGTATTTACCCGGCATTCCGGCTCGCGGAACGAACGCCTTCGACGTGGCATCCCGTTGTGCCCCGTCGACACCGTTCATGAAGGCGTCACGCACGTCTGCCCCGACTTCGAATGCGGTGGGACCGATCGACGGACCAAGGTAGGCGTGGAGCCGTTCGTGTCCGCTGCCCGCGAGTTGCGCAACCCGTGCCGCCGTCTTCTCGACGATGCCAGCAGCGAGACCTCGCCAGCCCGCATGCGCCGCGCCCACGGCGCGGCCGTTTGCATCGCACAGCAATACCGGCATGCAGTCGGCGATCATCACAATGCACATCACGCCCGGCTGGTCTGTCACGCTGGCGTCGGCGCGCACGGGCGCCGCGCCCTGCTGCGCGCCTGCCAGCACGTCGGCGGCGTTCACGACTTGCGCGCCGTGGATCTGCTCGAGCCATGCCGCAGGCGTACCCGTCAGCGCGAGAAGGCGCGCGCGGTTGATTTCGACGGCCTCGGGATCGTCGCCGGCGCGCCGGCCCAGGTTCAGGCCGCCCGGCTGATCGACGCCATCGGCCCAGCGTCCAAATGGCGGCTCGCTCACGCCGCCGTTACGCGTCGTGACAAGCGCCTGCACCCGCGGCGACACACGCCACGCGGGCTGCAGTACGTCGGCGAACGTCAGATCAGGCGAGCTCATCGTGGATCGTCCGTGTCTTCGTCGTCACCGTGCGGCAGGTCGGCGGATGCGTCGTCATCGTCATCGATGTGGTCGTAGTCCTCGTAGTCCTCGCCGTACTCGTCTTCGAATGTGCCTTCGTCGTCGCGACCGAGACCGAGCGCCGCCGACAGCGTCGCCATGTCGTCCGGCACGTCCGCGCGCCATTGCATCGAGCGCCCCGTCTCCGGATGGATGAGACCGAGACGCCACGCATGCAGCGCCTGGCGCGCGAAGCCGTCCGGCAACGGCGTCACGGAGCGTTTGCCGCGTGCGCGTCCGTACACCGGATCGCCGAGAAGCGGATGACCGATATGCGCGCAGTGCACGCGAATCTGATGCGTGCGGCCGGTTTCAAGGTCGCAGTGAATCGCCGACACCGGCTGGCGCTCCCACATCGTCGAATCGATGCGCCGGAAGTGCGTGCGCGCGGCCTTGCCGGATGCGCTCGTAACCACGGCCATGCGCGTGCGTTCACGCGGATCGCGGCCGATCGGCGCATCGATCGTGCCCTCTTCCGGCATGTTGCCCCACACGAGCGCGAGATAGCGCCGTTTCACCGTGCGCGCCTGCAACTGGCGCACGAGATCGGTCTGCGCCTCGAGCGAGCGCGCGACAACCATCAGCCCGGACGTTTCCTTGTCGAGCCGGTGCACGATGCCCGCGCGCGGCAGGCCGGCCGCCGACGCGCCGTAGCGGTACAGGAGGCCGTTGAGGACCGTGCCGCCCCAGTTGCCCGCCGCCGGATGCACGACGAGACCGGCCGGCTTGTTGATGACGACGAGGGTGTCGTCTTCGTAGACGATGTCGAGCGGGACCGGCTCCGGCGTAAATGCCAGCTGCTCGGGCAAAAGATCGGGAATCAGCTCGATGGTGGCGCCAAGCGGCACCGGCTGACGGATTTTCGCGGGCGCGCCATCGACACGCACACGCTGCGCCTCGATCCAGCTTTGCAGCCGGTTACGCGAGAATTCGGGGAACAGTTTCGCGAGTACCTTGTCGAGGCGGTCGCCCGCCATGTCGTCCGGCACCTGCGCGATTCGCGGTGCTTCGTCGACCGGCCGGCTCGGCACCATCTGTGCGGCGTGTGGCACAAGGGCGTCGCTACCGAGGTCGTCGTCGAGGGAATCGGCTGCCAGCGCGTCGTCGGGCTCGGCGCTTGGGCTATAATCTTTGTTGCTATCCGGAGTACCGGCAACGGTACCCGGAGTTTTTGAGCGGGTCATTGAGTCTGGGTCACCTGGACGTAAAGCTAGACTGGAAAATGCGAGCCTTGAACATCATTACTAATACGGCCCAAACAACGGCACGGGTCGCTGCAAAAGCAGCGGCACAAGCGGCAGCAGATGCAACGGCGCTGAAAGCCGCCCGCAGCATGAAAAATGTCGCCCGTTACCTTGCCTGTGCAGCAGCGCTCGCGATCGTGGCAGCCTGCCACGGTCTGCCCGAAAAGACGGACGAGACAGCCGTCTGGACCAACAACAAATTATATACGGAGGCGCAGGACGCGCTCTCCGGCGGCGACTGGGGCAAGTGTGCCAAGTACTTCGAACAGCTTGAAGGTCGCGACCCGTTCGGCCATTTTGCGCAGCAGGCGCAGATCAACGTGGCGTACTGCAACTGGAAAGACGGCGAAACCGCGAACGCCGATCAGGCCATCGACCGCTTCATCCAGTTGCATCCGGATCACCCGGACATTTCCTACGCGTACTACCTGAAGGGCATGATCCACTTCAACGACGATCTGGGTCTGTTCGGCCGCTTCTCGGGTCAGGACATGAGCGAGCGCGATCCGAAGTCGCTGCGCGAGTCGTATGACGCGTTCAAGGTGGTCGTCGACAAGTATCCGGACAGCAAGTACGCGCCGGATGCCGCGCAGCGCATGCGCTACATCGTGAATGCGCTGGCTTCGCACGAAGTGCACGCCGCCGATTATTACTATCGTCGGGGCGCGTATGTCGCGGCCATCAATCGCGCGCAGCTTGCGATCAAGGAATACAAGAACGCCCCTGCAATCGAAGACGCGCTGCATATCATGCTGCTGTCTTACGAGAAACTCGATCAGCCGCAACTGGCCGACGATACGAAGCGTGTGCTGGCCGGCACGTTCCCGGACAGCCCGTATGTCACCGGTCGCGCGCGTCCGGGTGCCGCGAAGTCGTGGTGGCAGTTCTAATCCCGCCGTTACCGCATGCCATGATCTGAGTCGCGCCGGGTCGGGTCAAACAGAAACGCCACGGAATTTTTCCGTGGCGTTTTCGTTTGTGGCACCTGCGTTTTGGTTCGCAGTCCGGCGTCAGGTCGCCTCGTTCAGTCCCGCTCGAACAGCGCGATCGATTCGACGTGCGACGTATGCGGGAACATGTTCACCACGCCCGCGCCTTTCAGACGATAACCCGCCTCGTGAACCAGCAGCCCGGCGTCACGCGCGAGCGTCGCCGGATTGCACGATACGTAGACCATGCGTTTCGGCAGCGGACCCTCGCCGCTCTGCGCGATTTCGGCGAGCGCCTTCGCGACCGCCAGTGCGCCTTCGCGCGGCGGATCGATCAGGAACTTGTCGAAGTGACCGAGCGCGCGCATGTCGTCGGCGGTGACTTCGAAGAGATTGCGGCATGCAAACGACGTATGACCCGCCACGCCGTTTGCCTCTGCATTGGCGAGCGCGCGCGTCGTGAGGACCTCGCTGCCTTCGATACCGACGACTTCCCTCGCCACCCGCGCGAGCGGCAGCGTGAAATTGCCGATGCCGCAGAACAGGTCGAGCACACGATCCGTCGCGGCGGGCGCCAGCAGACGCAACGCGCGGCTCACCAGCACACGGTTGATCTGGTGGTTCACCTGCGTGAAATCGGTCGGCTTGAACGGCATCCGGATGTCGTATTCCGGCAGCGTGTAGTCCAGCTGTGCGTCGAGCGGATAGAACGGCGTGACGGTCTCCGGTCCCTTCGGCTGCAGCCAGAACTGCACGTTGTGCGCATCGGCGAAATCACGCAGCAACTGTTCGTCGGCGGCGTTGAGCGGCTCCAGCACCCGCAGCACGAGCGCCGTCACCGACGCGCCCACCGCGAGTTCGATCTGCGGCATGCGATCGCGTATTGATAGCCCTTCCACCAGACGACGCATCGGCACCAGCATCGCCGACACGTGCGGCGGCAACACTTCGCAGGACGTCATGTCGGCGACGTAGCTGCTCTTCTTTTCGTGGAAGCCGACCAGCACGCCGCCCTTCTTCTCGATGTCGCGCACGGTCAGGCGCGCGCGGTAGCGATAGCCCCACGACGGGCCGTGAATCGGCCGGAACACGGTTTCGGGGCGCAGCTTTGCGAGATGCGACAGGTTATCTTCGAGCACGCGCTGCTTGACGGCGATCTGCGCGCGAATATCCAGATGCTGCATCGAACAGCCGCCGCACGTGCCGAAAAACTGGCATTTCGGCCGGGTGCGGATGACGCTTTCGCGTAATACGTCGACGACCGTCGCCTGCTCGAACTTCGGCTTCTTGCGATAACTCAAATAACTGACGCGCTCGCCCGGCAATGCGCCTTCGACGAAAATCACCTTGCCCGGCTCGCCGTCTTCATTGACCGTGCGACCGACGCCGCGCGCTTCCATGTCGAGCGATTCGATTTCGAGAATGGGGGCAATAACGGGTGCGTCCCCGGCGGCCGTCCTGGCGGACGCGGCCCCTGACCGGGTTCTGTTTCTACGCGAGCGATGATGGGCAGTTCGAGACACCTGCGGCTTCCTGACAGACATGTGGGGAAAGGCGAGATTGTAGACGAAGCGCAACCGGCACCGGAGATTTGACCATGCGACTGATCAGCTGGAACGTGCAGTGGGGACGCAGCGCGGACGGCGTGGTAGATCTCGCGTATACGCTCGACGAGGCACGGCGCCTCGCCGATTTCGACGTGCTGTGCATGCAGGAAGTCACCCGCGGCCTGAGCGCGCTGGCCGGCCATCCGGGTGACGATCAGTTTGCCGAACTGGCGCGTCTGTTGCCCGGCTACACGGTGCTGGATGCCATCGGCGCGGATTTGCCGGCGGCCGCGTCCGGGCCGTCAATTGCCTCGGGCGCCTCGGGCACCATGAGCCAGCCCGGCGCGCCGCTGCGCCGCCAGTTCGGCAATGCACTGGTGACGCGCCTGCCGGTCCAGCGCGTCATCCGGCACACTTTGCCGTGGCCGGCCGATCCGGCGGCGCCGTCGATGCAGCGTGTCGCGCTCGAAGCCGTGCTTGAGGCGCCTGGCGGCGCGCTGCGCGTGCTGGTGACGCATCTGGAGTTTTATTCGCTGACGCAACGGCTCGCGCAGGTCGACGCACTGCGCCGGCTTCAGCGGGAGGCCGTCGATCATGCGGAACATCCCGCGCCCGCCGAAGACGCCATCGGCCCGTTCAACGCGACAGGCCGCCCCGTCAGCGCGCTCGTATGCGGCGACTTCAACAGCGCGTACGGAAGTGACGCGTATCAGCGCATGCTGGCACCGCTGGCAGGCAGCCCCGCTTTCATCGATTGCTGGACGACGCTTCATCCCGGCGCGACGCCGCCGCCGACGGCGGGCGTCTATGACACGGTGCAATGGAAGAACGGCTCGCTGACCTGTGATTTCATCTTCGCGACCGAAGATCTGCGCGACCGGCTACGCCGTTGCGAAATCGACGGCGTGACGCGCGCGTCAGATCACCAACCGGTTGTGCTGGAGCTGGATTAGCGAAGAGCCTGTGCGCGGCCGGTGCAAGCTGAAAACCGACGTGCAGCGGCCATAGCGCTGCGCTGCGGCATACGAACAAGAGAACCGGCAAGACTGGTTTAACCAAACGCCGCGAGATACTCGGCCCAATGCGCCGCAGGCTCTTCGGCGAGCGCATTCTTGACGAGAAGTATTTCGTCCTCGTATTCCGCCGCCGAAAAACCGCCGCGCAGCAACTGGAAGCGGCAATACAGCAGGTACGTGTTTACCACGTCCGTCTCGCAGTAGTTGCGAATTTCCTCGATACGGCCCTGCTGGAACGCGTGCCACACCTGACCACCGTCCATGCCGAGTTTGCCCGGAAAGCCGCACATCTTCGCAAGCGCGTCGAGCGGCGCGTTCGCGCGCGCCTGATACATCGCGAGCACGTCCATCAGGTCGGTGTGACGCGCGTGATAGCGGCTGATGTAGTTGTTCCACTTGAAATCGCGGTCGTCCTCGCCGAGATCCCAGAAACGCGATGCCGGAATGCCGTTCACGAGCGCCCGGTAGTTGAGCACCGGCAGATCGAAGCCGCCGCCGTTCCACGACACGAGTTGCGGCGTGTACTTCTCGATCACGCGGTAGAACGACTGGATCAGCGCCGCCTCGCCGTCTGCTAGCGTGCCGAGCGAGCGCACGCGAAAGCCCGCGTTGTCACGAAACACACACGAAATTGCCGCGATGCGCTGCAGATGATGTGGGAGAAAATCGCTCCCCGTCTTCTCGCGACGTGCGGCAAAGGCGTGTTCGGCGACTTCGTCGTCGGTCAGTGTGGCGGGGAGTGCTTCGAGACGGCGAATACCGGCGACATCGGGAATCGTCTCGATGTCGAAAACAAGAATAGGTGTCATCAGTTACAGAACGGCGTCCTTGCGCACACCGTTAGAGGCGAAGAACCGCTTCAGGCGCACCAGCGCCTCCTGCTGGATCTGGCGTACACGCTCCCGCGTCAGGCCCATTTCGTCGGCGAGTTCTTCGAGTGTGGCCGGCTCGATGTGATTCAGGCCAAACCGGCGCTCGATCACATGACGATGCTTGTCAGATAGCCGTGCGAGCCAGGCGCGTGTCAGCGTTTCGAGCTCGCGGTGCTGGACTTCGGCATCCGGCGACTGGCTCTGGTCGTCCGATAACAGGTCGAGCAGGCTGCTCGCCGGGTCGAGATCGAGCGGCGCATCGAGCGAAGCCGTGTGCTCGTTCAGCGCGAGGATGTCGGTGACTTCGTCGGTGGTTTTGCCGGTCAGATAGGCGATATCGTCGATGCTGGCGTCGCGGCGGTCGGCCGCCGGGCCGGCGTTCATCGAATTCTTTTCCAGATGGCGCTTCGCACGGAGCACCTGATTGAGCTCGCGGATCACATGCACCGGCAGACGCACCGTGCGTGCCTGATTCATGATCGCGCGCTCGATGCTCTGGCGGATCCACCAGGTGGCATACGTCGAGAAGCGGAAGCCGCGCGTGGGATCGAACTTCTCGATCGCATGCATGAGGCCGAGGTTGCCTTCCTCGATCAGATCGAGCAGCGGCACGCCGCGATTCAGATAACCCTTGGCGATACTGACGACGAGCCGCAGATTGCGCTCGATCATCACCTGCCGCGCCTCGAACTCGCCGGCCTTGGCGAGCCGCGAGTAACGCTGCTCTTCCTCGACGGTCAAAAGCGGCTTGACGCTGATGCGGTTCAGGTAATGCTGGATCGTGTCGGCGGTGAGTTCCGCCTGCAGTAGCGCGCGAAAATCGTCCGCATCGGGAGCGGAATCGTTTGCGCCATCGCGCGCATCAGCGCCCTCTTCCGCGCCGGCCTGACGCTCGTCAAGCTCGGCGGCATTGTCGATTTCGTCCACGCTGTCGTCGTCGTTCACAGCACCGCCGTCGTCCACTGAAACAGACGTGGCACGGCTGACTGTCTCGGTTCCGGCTTGCAGCGGGCGGCGCTTCGATTTCGGCATGGTCGTATCGCTTATTGCGGCGGCAAATACTTCAGTGGGTCGACAGGCTTGCCCTGCCGGCGAACTTCGAAATGCAACATCACGCGGTCCGAATCGCTGTTACCCATTTCGGCGATCTTTTGCCCCCGGGTTACAGCGTCACCCTCTTTTACCATCAAAGCACGGTTATGTGCATATGCGGTGAGATAAGTCGCGTCATGTTTGATGATAATGAGATTGCCGTATCCGCGCAGCCCATTTCCAGCATAAACGACACGTCCATCCGCCGAAGCCTTCACCGGGTCGCCCGCCGCACCACCAATATTCACGCCTTTGTTCTTCGAATCGTCGAAGGTGCCGAGGATCGGGCCGCGTACCGGCCACGCAAATGCGACGTTGCCGTTCGCGGCCGCATTGGCGTCGCTTGCGGGTGCCTGCGGCGTGGCGACGGGCGGAGTCGTCGCGGTCAGGCCGGAACCGTAGACCGGCGGCGCCGCAGTAACACCCGTTGTGACGCCGGCGGCACCCACGGCGCCGGGTGCCGGGCTGCCGGCAAGCGGCGCGGCCTGCACGCCGCCACCGCCGATCGGCGCGGTGGCAACGCCCGGTGTCTGCGCGCCGACGTTGGCACCCGGAGGCGCCACGCGCAGCAACTGGTCGACTTCGATCTGGTTCGGGTTCGTCAGGTTGTTCCAGGTCGCGATGTCGCGATAGTTCTGGCCGTTTTCGAGCGCGATCCGGTACAGCGTATCGCCCGGCTTCACACGGTAGTAACCCGGAGGGGGCGGCCCGAGCGGCACGGCCGGCTGCGTCGCCGAGGTGCCGGCCTGCGTGCCGATCGCGCCCGTACCCGAGCGGTCGACGACGGGCGCGGCGTCAAAGCGCGTCGCGCAGGCCGTCAACAGGGAGAGCGCGACTACGCACGCACTACGCCGGGCTACGGTCATGACGGTCGAGTCGTTCAGGCTGGTTGTTTGCATCGCGCGCAACATACTCATCGGTTTCAGATCACTCCGGATTTTAAGGGTACAAAGAAAACGCGATCAAGCCGCGACTCGCGCCACTGCGCGGGGCCCGTGCGCTCGACGAGCGTCAGCACCTGCGACTGCCCTTCCTGCGAGCCGACCGGCGCGACGAGCCGTCCGCCGATCGCCAGCTGTTCGAGGAGCGCATGCGGCACGTCGAGGCCCGCGGCGGCGATCACGATCGCATCGAACGGCGCAACCGCCGGCAGGCCAATGCGACCGTCGCCGTAATGCAGACGGATGTTCGGAATGCGCAACGGCCGCAGATTGGTCTTGGCCCGCTCGAAAAGCGGCTTGATACGTTCAATCGAATAGACATCGCGTGCGACCTGGCTCAGCACGGCTGCCTGATAGCCGCAGCCGGTGCCGATTTCGAGCACATTCGCGAGCGGCCGGCCGGCCGCGGCCAGCTCGATCATGCGCGCAACGACTGACGGCTTCGAGATCGTCTGGTGATGACCGATCGGCAGTGCCGCATCTTCGTAAGCCTGGGTCGCGAGACCCGGGTCGACGAACATGTGGCGCGGCACGACGGCCATCGCATTCAGCACGCGCTGGTCGGTCACGCCGTTCGCCCGCAGGCGTTCGACCATGCGCTCGCGAACGCGTTCCGATGTCAGCGCCATCGCGCTGCTGAGCGCGACGTTTGGTGCGGCCATGCGTCCGGCGTGTGTGGCGACCGGTCTTATCTGAGACGGTCTGGCCGGCGACGGTTTCAAAGCGGGTGTCGCCGCTGGCACGGGTTTGGCCGGCGACGGTTTGCCTGCGGCGGTTTTGACAGCAGCGGCTTTAACGGCAACCGGTTTGACGATCGCCGGTTGCGCGGCCGCAGGTTGGGCCACGACAGGCTTGCTGCCTGCTGGACGGGCAATCGGTGGGGCCGGTCGGGCGTGCAACGGTTTGACGGTCGCGGGCGTGGCGTTCGCCGGCTTCAGGATCGCGGGCTTGAGCGCCGCTGGTTTCAGCGCGGCCGTTGTGGCGGGCTTCGCGACGGACGGCTTGCCGCTCGCCACCGCACGCGTCTCGCCTGCGCGGCCTTCAGCGCGGCGTGGTTCACGCACGAGATCGGCGAGGCCGAGCGGAAAGCGCTTTGCGCGTTCGCTCGTCATTGAGCGCTCGTCCCGGCGCGCGCCCAGTCGCGCGCCGCGGGCAGCATCTGCGTGTGGGTCAGATCGAGTTGCAACGGCGTAATCGACACATGACCGTTCGCGACAGCATGAAAATCGGTGCCTTCGCTCGCATCGCGCGCGCTGCCCGACGGCCCGATCCAGTAGATCGGTTCGCCACGCGGGTTGGTCTGGCGAATCACCGGCTGCGACGGATGGCGCTTGCCCAGTCGTGTCACCTGCCAGTCACCGAGTGCGTCGTAAGACAGATTCGGAATATTGACGTTGAGCAGTGGGTGCCCCGACAGCGGATGCGCGAGATAATGCGCGACGATTTCGGCGGCGACGCGTGCGGCGTCTTCGAGATGCGCCCAGTCCTTGTCGACGAGCGAGAATGCGATGGCCGGCACGCCGAACATGATGCCTTCGGTAGCGGCGGCGACGGTGCCCGAATAGAGCGTGTCCTCGCCCATGTTCTGGCCGTTGTTGATGCCCGAGACGACGAGGTCCGGCGTGTGGTCCAGCATGCCCGTCAGCGCGATGTGGACGGAGTCCGTCGGCGTGCCGTTCACGTAATAGAAACCATTCGACGAGCGCAGCACCGAGAGCGGCCGCGACAGCGTCAGCGAGTTCGACGCGCCGCTGCAGTTCTGCTCGGGTGCCATCACCGTTACATCGGCGAGCGGCTTCAGCGCTTCGTGCAGCGCGGCGAGACCGGGTGCCAGATAACCATCGTCATTACTGATCAGGATTCGCATGCGGCGATTGTAACCGAGGAACATGGCGATTAAACATGCGTTACGGTCTCACCGTAAGGTCTCGCCTTTCTGGCCCGCTGCTCGACCGCTCCCAGGCCCACACGCGATGCTCAGCGCGGCCCGACATGAATAGCACGGTCGTACGGATTGCTTTACACTCGATCGTTCACGCCGATCAATCATGAAGGAGACACGATGCGCGCAATTCGCTGCAATCAGTATGGTCCGCCGGAAAGGCTGACCGTCGAAACGCTTTCCGATCTCGAACCGAAGGCCGGCGAAGTGGTCATCGATGTCAAGGCGGCCAGCGTCAATTTTCCGGACGTGCTGATCATCGAGAACAAGTATCAGATGAAGCCGCCGCTGCCGTTCACGCCGGGCTCGGAAGCCGCGGGCGTCGTGCGCGCGGTCGGTGACGGCGTACGCGATTTCAGGGTGGGCCAGCGCGTCGTCGCATTCACGGGCTCGGGCGCGTTCGCCGAGCAGGCCGTCGCGCCCGCGTCCGCCTGCGTGCCGCTGCCCGACGACGCCGACTTCGCCGTCGCCGCCGCGTTCACGCTGGCGTATGGCACGTCGCATCATGCTGTCGTCGATCGTGCGCAACTGAAAGCCGGCGAGACGATGCTCGTGCTCGGTGCCGCAGGCGGCGTGGGCCTCGCCGCGGTCGAGATCGGCAAGGCACTCGGCGCGCGGGTGATCGCGGCAGCTTCGACGGACGAAAAACTCGCGACCTGTGTCGAACACGGCGCGGACGCGACGATCAACTACAGCCGCGAGGATCTGCGCGAGCGGATCAAGGCGCTGACCGACGGCAAAGGTCCAGACGTCATTTATGACCCGGTCGGCGGCATCTATTCGGAGCCCGCCTTTCGCAGCATCGGCTGGCGCGGCCGCTATCTGGTGGTCGGCTTCGCGAACGGCGAGATTCCAAAGCTGCCGCTGAATCTGACGCTGCTGAAAGGCGCGAGCATCGTCGGTGTGTTCTGGGGTGACTATGCGCGTCGCGAGCCGCAGAACAACGTTGCAGGCTTCGAGCAGATGCTCGGCTGGATGAAGGCGGGCAAGCTGCGTCCGCACATCTCGGCGCGCTACGCGCTCGAAGACACGCCGCGTGCGTTGCGCGACATGGCGGAACGGCGCGTGATCGGCAAGATCGTCATCACACCCTGAAGCGCTGCGTTATTTGCGACGCTCCAGAGCCGCAACGAAAAGCGGCGCGCGATGGATGCGCATCGCGTGCCGCTTTTTCGTTTGCTGACCTGCTTTCTCCCAGGTCTTTTTTACAGCTTCCCGGTTTCGCCATTCTGGGGCTGCCACTTCATCAAACGACGCTCCGCCACACCAACGATGCCGTCCAGGATCAGCGCAAACGCGGTCAGCACGAGGATGCCCGCGAACACGGTATTGATATCGAACGTGCCCTCAGCCTGCAGGATCAGATAACCGACGCCACGCGCCGAGCCCAGATATTCGCCGACCACCGAGCCGACGAACGCGAGCCCCACCGACGTATGCAGGCTCGAGAACACCCAGCTCATCGCGCTTGGCAGATAGACGTTGCGCAACAACTGCTTGCGGTTCGCGCCGAGCATGCGCGCGTTGGCGAGCACAACGGGGCTGACTTCCTTCACGCCCTGATAGACGTTGAAGAACACGATGAAGAATACGAGCGTCACGCCCAGCGCGACCTTCGACCAGATGCCGAGCCCGAACCACACGCCGAAAATCGGCGCGAGAATCACACGCGGCATCGAGTTCGCGGCCTTGATATACGGATCGAATAACGCGCTCGCCATCGGCGAGAGCGCGAGCCACAGGCCGATGCCGAGGCCAGAGATCGTGCCGATCGCGAACGCAAGCACTGTTTCGATCAACGTAATCCACAGATGCAAATAGATTTCGCCGCCCGAGAACCATTCCCAGATGCGCACGAGCACTTTCTGCGGTTCGCCGAAGAAGAACGCCGCCTTGTTCGCATCGTCGAAATAGAACGCGGGCAACAGCGTCGGGCTCGTCAGCACGTACCACAGCAGAAAGCTCAGCACGAGCAGCATCCACTGCCAGATCACCAGATTGGCGCGATTCGGGCGCACACGCTTCCACATGTCTTTCGTCACCTTGTTGACCGTTGGTGGAAGGCCGCGCTCACGCGGCCGTCAGTTGCTGCTGGTAGCCCTTGAGCACTTCGTCGCGCAGCACGCTCCAGATCTGCGCATGCAGTTCGACGAAGCGCGGATGCGAGCGGATCTCGGCCACATCGCGCGGGCGCGGCAGATCGATTTTGAATTCGCCGATCGGACGCGTGCCCGGCCCCGCCGACAGCACGACGACGCGGTCCGACATCGCGATCGCTTCGTCAAGATCGTGCGTGATGAAGAGCACCGCCTTGCGTTTCGCGGCCCACAGGTCGAGCAGTTCGTTTTCCATCAGCTGACGCGTCTGGATATCCAGCGCGGAAAACGGCTCGTCCATGAGGATGATGTCAGGATCGAGAATCAGCGTCTGCGCCATCGCGACGCGCTTTCGCATGCCGCCCGACAGTTGATGCGGATACCGGTCGCCGAAGCCGCCGAGGCCCACGCGCTTCAGCCATTCGTCAGCGCGCCGGCGGGCTTCGTCGCGCGGCACGTTGTGGAACGTGAGGCCAGCCATCACGTTATCGATCGCGGAGCGCCACGGCATGAGCGCATCGGCCTGGAACATGTAGCCGGCGCGCCGGTTGATGCCCGTCAGCGTCTCGCCAAATACGGTCACCTTACCCGACGAGGGTTCGAGCAGTCCGGCGCCGACGTTCAGCAACGTCGACTTGCCGCAACCCGTCGGACCCACGACCGACACGAATTCGCCCGGCGCGATGTGAAGCGTCGTGTCCTTGACGGCCGTATAGCGTTGCGTGCGGTCGTTGCGCGACGCGAATGTGCAAGTGATGTTGTCGAGCGCCAGTGCAGGAACGGTCATCGTTCGGCTCGCTTCTCCGGATGCGGTGGAATTCGTGTGCGTGACGGGCCGTGAAACGGCCACCGGGGCCCGTCATACGCGAAATGGCGTTCAGGCCTTGACGTTCGCCAACGCTTTCTTGACGAAGTCGTTCGTCCACGTTTTCGACAGATCGATTGGCTTGCCCTTGATCGTGTCGTCGAACGTCTGGAGCGTTTTCAGCGACGTCGCGGGACCGTCGGCCGGCATCAGGCCGTCCGGCGACATCGCTTCCTTCACGTGCTGCCATGCGTCGAGATAGAGCGCGCGGTCGCCGAGCAGATAGCCCTCCGGCACCGTATTGATCAACTCGCTGCCGGTGGCCGTCTGCAGCCATTTGAGCCCGCGCACCATCGCGTTGGTCAGCGCCTGCGTCGTATTCGGATTCTTCGTGATGAAGCTTTGCGACGCGTACAGGCAGCCCGCCGGCATGTTGCCGCCGAACACCGTGCGCGTATCGGCGAGCGTGCGCGTATCCGACACTACCCGGATGTCGCCCGCGCGTTCGAGCTTTGTCATCACCGGATCGAGATTGGCCATTGCGTCGATCTGGCCGGATTGCAGCGCCGAGATCGCACCCGCGCCCGCGCCCACGCCGATGAACGAGACATCCTTCGCAGTGAGCCCCGCTTTCGCGAGCACGAAGCTCGCCATGATCGACGTCGACGAACCGGGCGCTGTGACGCCGATTTTCTTGCCCTTCAGATCGGCGATCGTCCTGTAGTCGGGCATCGCCTTCTTTGAGACGGCGAGCACGATCTGCGGCGCGCGACCCTGCAACACGAATTCGCGGAACATCTGGCTTCTCGCCTGCAGCAACAGCGTGTGCTCGAACGCACCGGAAACCACATCCGCGCTGCCACCGACCGCAGCCTTCAACGCCTGCGAGCCGCCGGCGAAATCGGAGATTTCGATCTCGAGGCCTTCGTCCTTGAAGAAGTTGCGGCGCTCCGCGATCGTGAGCGGGAGGTAGTAGAACAGGTTCTTGCCGCCGACGGCGATCGATACTTTCGTCGTCTCCGGCTTGCCCTGCGCGAAGGCGAGCGGCGTGCCGGCAAGCGCGGCGCCAGCCAGTGCGGCCGAGCCGCTCAGGAACGTTCTGCGTTGCATCCTGGTGTCTCCGTTCTCATTGTGTTTTTTGTTGTACCCAGCCCCGTGTGCCGGATTGTTGCGGGCCAGACGCTGGCCTCGCGGTGTCACATGTTCTGCCGCCTCACGCCTCCATGCGTGGACGTCACGTCAAACGATCTGCGCCGCATGCATCCGGGCAATGTCGTCCGCATCATAACCTAGCGAATGAAGGACTTCATCGGTATGTTCACCCAGTTCCGGGCCAAGCCAGCGCGTTTCGCCTGGCGTGTCCGAGAGCTTCGGCGTGACGCCCGGCAGCGTGATTTCGGCGTCGCCCTGCCACTTGAAGCGCTGGATCATTTGACGGGCGAGGTACTGCGGATCGGTGAACATGTCGGCGACGCTGTAGATGCGCCCGACCGGCACGTCCGCCGCGTTCAGCACGGCGAGCGCCTCGTCGATCGTGCGGGTGGCAAGCCACGTCGCAATTGCGGCGTCGATCTCGAGCGTGCGCGGCACGCGGCCATCGTTCTGCGCGAGGCCAGGATCGTTCGCGAGATCCTCGCGATCGATCGCGATCATCAGCCGTTTGAAAATCGGATCGCTGTTGCCGCCGATCACAATGCTGCCGTCGAGACACGGATACGTATTCGACGGCACGATGCCCGGCAACGATGCCCCTGTACGCTCGCGCACCATGCCGTACACGCCGTACTCCGGCACGACGCTCTCCATCATGTTGAAGACGGCCTCGTACAGCGCGACGTCGACGACCTGTCCCTTGCCGCCGTTCACCTGCTTGTGATGCAGCGCCATCAGCGCGCCGATCACGCCATGCAGCGCCGCGATCGAGTCGCCAATCGAAATGCCGATGCGCGGCGGCGGCAGGTCCGGATAACCGGTGATGTGACGCAACCCGCCCATCGATTCAGCAATCGCGCCGAAACCTGGCCGGTCGCGATACGGACCCGTCTGGCCGTAGCCGGAAAGCCGCACCATCACGAGACCGGGATTTTCTGCGGACAGCACGTCGTAGCCGAGGCCGAGCTTCTCGAGCAGCCCGGGCCGGAAATTCTCGATGACGACATCGGCTTCCTTCGCAAGACGCCGGACGATTTCCTTGCCTTCTTCGGCTTTCAGATTGATCGTCACCGACTTCTTGTTGCGCGCCTGCACGGCCCACCACAGCGAGGTACCGCCGACTTCCGGATAGAGCTTGCGCCACTTGCGCAGAGGATCGCCGCCCTTCGGGTCTTCGATCTTGATGACCTCGGCACCGAACTCGCCCATGAAACGCGCCGCAAACGGACCTGCGATCAGCGTGCCGAGTTCGAGCACCTTGACGCCCGCGAGCGGGCCCTGGGTTGCGCTCATGTGTCTCCTTCGTTTGGCTGGTGTCTGCGAGAAGTGATGCTTCCGGTATCCGCGTCAGCGCACAGGAGCGATGCGTTACATCGAACGCCGGTCGAGCATGGCGCGGGCGATGGTGCCGGCATCCACGTATTCGAGTTCGCCGCCGACCGGCACGCCGCGCGCCAGACGCGTCACGGCAAGACCGCGCGCCTTCAGCGTCTGGCCGAGGTAATGCGCAGTGGCTTCGCCTTCGTTGGTGAAATTGGTTGCGAGCACGACTTCCTTGACGACGCCATCTGACGCGCGCTTCACGAGGCGGTCGAAATGGATCTCCTTCGGACCGATGCCATCGAGCGGGCTAAGCCGTCCCATCAGCACGAAATAGAGGCCGCGCCAGGTCATCGTCTGCTCGAGCATGATCTGGTCGGCCGGCGTCTCGACGACGCACAGCAATGACGGATCGCGCTCCTCATCGAGACAGACCTCGCAGATCTGCGCCTCGGTGAACGTGTTGCACCTCTCGCAATGCTGGAGATGTTCCGTTGCGAACAGCAGCGAGCGACCGAGCTTTTCGGCGCCGTCGCGATCGTGCTGCATCAGGTGATACGCCATGCGCTGCGCGGATTTGGGCCCGACTCCGGGCAGCGCGCGCAGCGCTTCGACGAGCGCCGACAGGGCGGAAGGTTGTTTCATGCGAAATCGGCGTCGTCAAAAAGGCAAATCGAAAATGCTGCGGGTCGTGCTTCGGGCCGGTCCGGGGATCGGCCGTTGCAAAACCCGCGATGCTGACGCTGCCGGATCAGAACGGCAGCTTGAATCCCGGCGGCAACGGCAGGCCCGAGGTCATACCGCCCATCTTTTCCTGCGCGGTGGCTTCGGCCTTGCGCACGGCGTCGTTGAATGCCGCGGCGACGAGGTCTTCGAGCATGTCCTTGTCGTCGGCGAGCAGGCTCGGGTCGATCGATACGCGGCGCACGTCGTTCTTGCAGGTCATCGTCACCTTGACGAGGCCCGCGCCCGACTGTCCTTCGACTTCGATCAGGGCGAGCTGCTCCTGCATCTTCTTCATGTTTTCCTGCATCTGCTGGGCCTGCTTCATCAGCCCGGCGAGTTGACCTTTCATCATGGCGTGCTCCTTCTTGATCGTTTGAAATTCAGGGGTCTGGCGACGGCGCTTCGCAACTGCCGCGCCTTTCGGTGTGTGTTCAGTCTAATGCGAGGCGGATGCACCGCCGGCCGTGCCCTGCCCGGCATCCGGCGCGATCGGCCTGATCGAATCCGGCACGATGCTCGCGCCGAAATCGCGAATCAGTGATTGCACGAACGGGTCCTGACGGATCTCGCGCTCGGCGTCCTGCTGACGCTGCGCGCGCGCGGCGGCATCGAGCGCGGCGGCCGTACGGCGCGCGGCGCCCACTTCGACCAGCACGTCGACCGTCTTGCCGAGGCGCTCGGCAAGCGCCGCCTTCAGCTTCGCGACCTGCGCGGCATCCGCGTATTGCGGCACGGGAACGTTCAGCTTGAGCGTCGTGCCATCGAGCGACATCAGTTCGCTGTTGAACGCCAGTTGATACGAGATGCCCTTCAGCGGCAGCCCGACGGCAAGCGCGGGCCAGTCGCCTTCGAAGCCAATTGCATCGAGCGGAACGGCCGGCGGCAGCGGACGCGTGTCGACGACGGGTACGGGTTCCTTTGCAGCGGGCGTGAGACGCACATCGTCGGGGCCGCTGTCGAACACGGGCATGTAGTTGTCATCGGGCGGCGCGAAGAACGCTTCGTCCGACGAGACCGGCATGTAGTCGTCCGGCGGAATGTCATCCCACGGCGGAACGGGCGAACCGCCCTGACCGCCGTTATTGCGGGCCTGTGATTGCGCCGGCGTGCGGGCGGGTGCGGTTTCCTGCGCACGGCGCGGTGCGCCAGGTGTCGGCACCGGAACATTGACGCGCGGCGCCGGCTTTGGCATCGCGGTCTTCGGTGCAGGCGCGGCAGCGGCAGGCGCGGCGGCGCGGCCACGATCGGACGATACTTTCAGGCCCGCGCTGCGCAGCACGTCGAGCGCCGCGCTCGCGCCGCCCGCGCGGCGCGGAACGGCCGCGAATTCCTGTTGCAACGGTACGGCCGACGCGGTTTCGCGCGGTGGAAATTCGGGAATGGGTGCGAAAGCAGCCGGCTGTTCCTGTGCGCCGGCAACGGGTTCGTTGACGGTCGGCGCGTGCGGGTTTTCGTCGGCACGCGAGACCGGATCCGCCGAAGCAGAGGCTTCGACTGGCTGCTCGCCTTCGCGCGCAATTCCTATCGGCAATGCGACTTCGGCTGGCGCTTCGCTCGAGGGCAACCCAGCAGCGACAGTTCTGGCAATGGCCTCATTAGCTTCGATCGCTGCCGGCGCATCCGCATTCACCGAAGCGGACGTAGCGCCGTGGTCGTGCTGCATGCCGCGCGGCGCGATATCAGCCAACGCAGACGCGGGCGCAACCGGCCGCGCGCCCCTGTCAGGCTGGGCACTCACCGGTTCACGATCCGCTGGCGCCGCTGCGTCGACAGCCGTACGCACGTTGCCGGAAGCGCCGCTTTGGCGGGCGGCCGCCACAGGCGCGGCCGTTCGTGAAGCTGCCGCAGCGCCTGTGCCTGCCGGTCGCGTGGCGGGCGCGACCCCGCCACCACCGCCATTCGGCGCTGGCTCGAACGCGAGCATCCGCAGCAGCGTCATCGTGAAACCGGCGTATTCGTCGGGTGCGAGACCCAGTTCACTGCGCCCCACTGTCGCGATCTGATAGAAAAGCTGGACCTGCTCCGGGCTCAATGTCTCCGCGAAACGGCGGATATCGCCCGCTTCCGGCCATTCGTCGAGCACGGACGAAGGCGCAAACTGCGCCCAGCCCACCCGATGCAGCAGACTCGCGAGATCCTGCAGCGCCGTCGAAAACGACAGGCTGCGCAGCGCCATTTCGTCGGCGACTGCCAGCACGCCCGCGCCATCGCCGGCTGCAAGCGCGTCGAGCAGACGGATCAGATAGCTCTGGTCGAGCGCGCCGAGCATGCCGCGCACGGCTTCCTCGGTGACCTGATTGGCCGAATAGGCGATCGCCTGATCGGTCAGTGAAAGCGCATCACGCATCGAGCCGTCGGCCGCGCGCGCGAGGAGGCGCAGCGCCTGCGCTTCCGACGGGATTTTTTCTTCGCCGAGAATCCGCTCGAGATGCGAGACGATGTGCCCGGCCGGCATCTGCTTCAGATTGAACTGCAGACAGCGCGACAGCACCGTCACGGGAATCTTCTGCGGATCGGTGGTCGCCAGGATGAACTTGACGTGCGAAGGCGGCTCTTCCAGCGTCTTCAACATGGCGTTGAACGCGTGGTTCGTGAGCATGTGCACTTCATCGATCATATAGACCTTGAAGCGCGCGTCGACTGGCGCGTAGACCGCGCGCTCGAGCAGCGCCGCCATCTCGTCGACGCCGCGGTTGCTCGCCGCGTCCATCTCGACGTAATCGACGAAACGGCCCTCATCGATCTCGCGGCACGCGCGGCACACGCCACATGGTGTCGCGGTGATGCCGGTTTCGCAGTTGAGTGCCTTGGCGAAAATGCGCGACAGCGTCGTCTTGCCGACGCCCCGGGTTCCGGTAAACAGATAGGCATGATGCAGACGTCCGCCGTCGAGCGCGTGCGTGAGCGCGCGCACCACGTGCTCCTGTCCGACGAGCGACGCGAAATCCTTCGGCCGCCACTTGCGTGCGAGAACTTGATAGGTCATCCGGAAATTGTATCAGCAACGATGCTATGCAAAGACGAATCAGCAAGACGCGACGACGCGCTTCCGCCTCATTGTATTTTGCTAACGAAGCAATAGAACAAAACCAGGACGACAGCCGATAGCAACGCGAAGTGTGGGAGCACAAACGTGCGAACAGACGGAACCCGTTGAGAGGAGAAACGAAGGAAAAAGGAAGAAGAAAACGAACTGCGGAAAAGGAGGAAGGTGACGAGCCCGACCCTCGGCACTGGTGGAAAACGGCTGTGGCTGCTTCGTTCCCGACCTGACCAGGTTGACCATCCCTCCATGCGAGGAGGCCCGTCACGAAGCATTCTATCACCGGTCACCGGATAACGCGACTCCTGATGGCGGCGAAATGCGCGAGGGCCTGATCCCGGCGCCCCACTGTCGTGCTTTCGCCGCGCTTGTGCGCTCTTGTGTTTTACTGCGCGCGACACCAGATACGCGTCGAAGGAGCACAACGTGCAAACGCGCCTGCCAATGCGCAGGTCAATGCAGAGCAGGCTTTACGAACGCCATCGATCCACACATTACGCTGCCGGCATCACTACTATCACCACCGGCAACGCATAGCGATTTAGGCTAAACTGGCGAACGAATGACCCGTAATGTCATGGTCCGCGGCGCGTCCATCGGGTAGTGCCGAAGGGTGTCCCGCCGGGCGATGAATGCGGCGAGGCGAACAGAAGTTTTCCTGGTTTGATGTATCGTGGCGAGCCATCAGGGCGACCGCGATCCGAAAGAGGTATTCATACAATGAGCGAACAAATCAAGCATATCAGCGACGCATCGTTCGAACAGGACGTCGTCAAATCCGACAAACCCGTGCTGCTCGACTTCTGGGCCGAATGGTGCGGACCGTGCAAGATGATCGCGCCGATCCTTGACGAAGTCGCCAAGGACTACGCGGATCGCCTGCAGATCGCCAAGATCAATGTCGACGAACATCAATCCACGCCGGTCAAGTTTGGCGTGCGCGGTATTCCCACGCTGATCCTCTTCAAGAACGGCGCCGTTGCCGCCCAGAAGGTCGGCGCGCTGTCGAAGTCGCAACTTACCGCTTTCCTTGACGGCAATCTTTAAGCCGGTCTTGTGATGCGCCCAGGGCGCGTTGTTGTCAGCGGACAACAACGCGCCCTGTGAACAGGCTTTTCCGCTGCACTGGCGGAATCCGGCATGTGCTATGCTAGAATCCATTAAACGTCGAAAAGACGTGTAAGTCCCTGAGCGGTTCCGCTCACTTCTCCTCCCAGATTCCATTTCGTCGCACCTTCTCCTCCCCGGCGGGTTCTCCGTATGCATTTATCCGAGCTTAAGACTCTGCACGTGTCCGAATTGATCGAGATGGCCAATGGCCTCGAGATCGAAAGTGCCAATCGCCTGCGCAAGCAGGAACTGATGTTCGCCATTCTTAAAAAGCGCGCCAAGACGGGCGACACGATCTTCGGCGACGGCACGCTCGAAGTGCTGCCGGACGGTTTCGGCTTCCTCCGCTCGCCGGAAACGTCGTATCTCGCGAGCACCGACGATATCTATATCAGCCCGTCTCAGATCCGCCGCTTCAATCTGCACACTGGCGATACGATCGAAGGCGAAGTCCGCACGCCGAAAGACGGCGAGCGCTACTTTGCGCTGGTGAAAGTCGACAAGGTCAACGGCCAGCCGCCGGAAGCCTCGAAGCACAAGATCATGTTCGAAAACCTGACGCCGCTTCACCCGAACAAGGTGATGCTGCTCGAGCGCGAAATGCGCGGCGAGGAAAACGTCACGGGCCGCATCATCGACATGATCTCGCCGATCGGCAAGGGTCAGCGCGGTCTGCTCGTCGCCTCGCCGAAGTCGGGCAAGACCGTGATGCTGCAGCACATCGCACATGCGATCAAACAGAACCATCCGGATATCGTGCTGTTCGTGCTGCTGATCGACGAACGCCCGGAAGAAGTGACCGAAATGCAGCGTTCGGTGGCGGGCGAAGTGATCGCCTCCACCTTCGACGAACCGGCCGCGCGCCACGTGCAGGTCGCCGAAATGGTGATCGAAAAAGCGAAGCGCCTCGTCGAAATGAAGAACGACGTCGTGATTCTGCTCGACTCGATCACGCGTCTCGCGCGTGCGTACAACACGGTTGTGCCGGCCTCGGGCAAGGTGCTCACCGGCGGTGTCGACGCCAACGCGCTGCAACGTCCGAAGCGTTTCTTCGGCGCGGCCCGTAACATCGAGGAAGGTGGCTCGCTCACCATCATCGGCACGGCGCTGATCGAAACCGGCAGCCGCATGGACGACGTGATCTACGAAGAATTCAAGGGCACCGGCAACATGGAAGTGCACCTGGAGCGTCGCCTTGCGGAAAAGCGCGTCTACCCCTCGATCAATCTGAACAAGTCGGGCACGCGTCGCGAAGAACTGCTGATCAAGCCCGAAGTGCTGCAGAAGATCTGGGTGCTGCGCAAGTTCATCCACGACATGGACGAAGTCGAATCGATGGAATTCCTGCTCGACAAGATTCGCCAGACGAAGAGCAATTCCGAGTTCTTCGACATGATGCGTCGCGGCAGCTAGAACCCGCCACTGCGCAGCAAGCTTCAGAAAAGCCGCCCCCGTTCATTCGCGGGCGGCTTTTTTTCGCCCGCACTCCGCATCTGGCCACAACCTGTACGTGAACGTTCACGTTGATCTATAATGCGACGCAGACTTCGAACTCCCCGCGCCGCCATGTCGAACGAAGAAATTCCCAGCCTGCTGACCGTCCGCGATGCAGCGGAACGCCTGAACGTCACCCCGCGCACGCTCAAATACTATGAAGAGCGCGGGCTCGTGACGCCAACGCGCAGTGAAGGTCGCTATCGCCTCTACGACGAAAATGACCTCGAACGGTTTGCGCGAATCCTGCGATTTCGCGCCCTGGGCTTCTCGCTGCAAGGCATCACCGAAATGCTCAAGCGGCCGCTCGAACCTGGCGAAGGCGGACGCAATCGCTACTCCACCGAATCCCTGCTGGAAATCCGCGACGCGCTGGCGCAACAGGTCGACGCGCTCGACGCACGCATCGAATCGGCGCGCCGCGAGCTGAAGGAAGTGCAGAACCTGAAAGCCGAACTCAGCGACGACCTCGATTACGTGCAACGCCGGCTCGCCGGCGAAAGCGCTGATGCGCTTCTCGCACAACGCAGCGCGGCCCGCCTGACAAAGAAAGCGCAAACAGGATCGGACGCGGCAGCGCGACTCAGCAAGAAGGCCCTTCGCGGCGACGACGACGCATGAGCGCAACCTCCTCGCGCAGGACGCTTTTTAGCGTCGCGAAGCTGCGCGGCGATTTTTTCCCGTGGGTGCTGGCACTCGTCACCGGGCTCGACTATTTCGACAACGCGATCTTCTCGTTCTTCGCGAGCTATATCGCAGGCGGGATCAACGCTTCGCCGGATGAACTCGTGTGGTCGTCGAGCGCGTACGCGGTCGCCGCCGTGCTCGGCATCATGCAGCAGCAATGGTGGGTCGAGCGCGTCGGTTACCGACGCTACGTGGCCGGCTGCATGCTACTGTTTTCGGCCGGAGCAGTCGCGGCGACCCTGTGCGAAACATCGTTCGAGCTGGCGTTCGCGCGCGGCTTCCAGGGTTACTTCATCGGCCCGATGATGGGCACCTGCCGCATCCTGATCCAGATCAGCTTCACGCCGCAACAGCGTGCCGGCGCGACACGCGCATTCCTGATCCTGATCGTGCTGGGCAGTGCGCTTGCGCCGCTCGTCGGCGGCCAGCTCGTCGCGCATTTCGACTGGCGGGCGCTCTTTATGTGCAGCGCGCCGGCCGGCGTCCTGTTCGCGGGCCTCGCGCTGCTCGTGTTGCCCAACTCGGGCAACCTTGTGCCGGAGGAACGTGGCGCGTCGCATTTCTGGCCGTACATCATCTTCGCGTTCGCGCAGGGCGCGTTGCAGATCGTCATGCAGCAGGTGCGCTACCAGCTCTTCAGCGCGTCGCCGGGTCTCATCATGCTGACGGTCGCGGGCATTGTCGGGCTCGCGTGGTTTGCGTATCAGCAATGGCATCATCCGTCGCCGCTGATGCGGTTGCACGCGCTACGTGAAAAGACCTTCCAGGTCGGTCTCGTGCTGTACATGTTCTACTACTATGAGTCCACCGGCTTCAGTTATCTCGTATCGCGCTTTCTCGAACAGGGGCTCGGCTATCCCGTCGAAAATGCGGGGCGGCTGGTCGGTATCACCTCCCTGATATCGTCGACAGCGCTCTTCGTCTATCTGCGCTACGCAAAGCTGCTGCCGCGCAAGAAATGGATCATCGTGCCAGGTTTCGCCGTCGCGGCGCTGGCCGCTGCCTGGATGGCGCATATGCCGCCCAACGTCGACCAGCGTGCGTTGACCGGTCCGCTGCTGCTGCGCGGCCTGTTGCTGCTTTTCATCGTTCTGCCGGTGGCCAATCTGACGTTCAGGATCTTTGCGGTCGAAGAGTTCACGCACGGTTACCGGCTGAAAAATGTCGTGCGCCAGTTGACGATCTCGCTTACGACGGCGTCGGTGATCATCGTCGAGCAGCACCGGCAGGCATTGCATCAGTCGCGACTCGCCGAGTTCGCAAATCCGTACAATCCGGTATTCCAGAACACGATCGCGACGTTGACGAACGGTTTCGCTGCTGCCGGACGTTCAATCAGCGAAGCGCACGCGCTGGCGATAGTTGAGGTGAGCCGGAGGGTGGCGCAGCAGGCGAGCTTCCTTGCGTCGCTGGATGGCTTCTATTTTCTGATCGGCGTGGCCGTCTGCGGCGGCATCTTCGCCGCGTGGCAAAAACAGATCGACTGACCCATGCTCTCGAAACTCACGCACTGGTTCGACTCCCGCCGCCGCGACCGCGCGCTGCGCACGCACGCGATCCCCGACGCGCTGTGGGAATCCACGCTCGCAGGCCTGCCCTTTCTGGCGCATCTCGATACCGCCGAACTCGTCCGCCTGCGTGAACTGACGAGCCTCTTCATAGCGCAAAAGTCGTTTTCGACCGCGCACGAACTCGAACTGACGGACGCGATGACGGTGGCCATCGCGGCACAGGCCTCGCTGCCAGTGCTGAACCTGAGCCTCGATCTTTACCGCGGCTGGGTTGGCGTGATCGTCTATCCCGGCGAATTCGTGATCCGCAAGACCGTCGAAGACGAAGACGGCGTGGTTCACGAAATCGAGCACGACGCGAGCGGCGAGGCGTGGGAAGGCGGCCCCGTCGTGCTGTCGTGGGAAGACGCACAGATGACCGACGCCACAGATGCCTACAACGTCGTCATTCACGAATTCGCGCACAAGATCGACATGCTGACGGGCGAAGCCGACGGCCACCCGCCGCTCTTCCGTCGCTGGCACGCGCCGCTCGACGCAACCGCGTGGGCCGACGTGTTCGACGCGGCCTACGACCAGTTCTGCGCAAAAGTCGACGCCGTACCGGACCGGCGCTGGGCCCGTTTCGAGCGCGATTCGCTGATCGACCCGTATGCAGCCGACCATCCGTCCGAATTTTTCGCGGTATGCAGCGAGGCGCTCTTCGTGCGGCCGCAGGCGTTCGAGGCCGAATATCCGGAGCTTTATCGCCTTCTGGCCCGCTTTTATCGACAGGATCCGGCACGCGTGGGCGGGTTATTGCCGGAAAACGGCCTCGCTCCCGCAAAATAGCCCGGGAAATTCGTCAAGCGACTGATTTTCTGGCATAATCGCCGTTTTTCGACCTTAGGCAAGTGGCTCGCCGAAGTCCGCTGCGTCGGTTCGCAACGGCACGCGGGTTGGCTACCGCCAGATTAAAGGAAAGACCATGAAAGAAGGCATTCACCCCGATTACCGCGAAGTCCTGTTCGTCGACATGTCGATCGACTTCAAGTTTGTGACCCGCTCGACCATCCAGACGCGCGAAACGGCCGAATTCGAAGGCAAGACGTATCCGCTCGCCAAGATCGAAGTGTCGTCGGAATCGCATCCGTTCTACACCGGCCAGCAAAAGATCATGGACACGGCCGGCCGTGTCGAGAAGTTCAACAAGAAGTTCGGCGCGCGTGCCACGGGCAAGGCGACCAAGTAATGCCGTTTCGACTCCGGCGCTGTTTGACAGGCCGGTCGATGCAAAAAAAGGGCAGCAGTCGCTGCCCTTTTTTTGTCTCCATAGTTTACGCAGCAACCGGGCGACGCCCCGCAACTGGCGCCCGCGCCGACATGGCTGTTGTCAACTGTTGCAATCTCGCTGTTGCCGTCTGCCGTGCTCCGTGACGCGCGCCGTGCCGCCCGTCTACAATGCCGGATGCTCAGGGCCGGCCACGCCCGGACACACCGTCTACCGCCTGCCAGCCCGTTTATCCGATACCGCCCAACTGCATGAGATCTGTCGTCCGTCTGACTGCTTCCGCCACCAGCGCGCTACCGCGCTGGCTGCTGCTTACTATCTGTATCGTGTATGCATCGTTCGGGCTCTTCGGGCGCGATCCGTGGAAGAACGAAGATGCCGCGGGCTTCGGCGTCATGTGGACAATGGCGAAAGGCACCGCGCACGACTGGCTGTTGCCGAACCTCGTCGGCAAATACATCACCGCGTATGGGCCACTCGGGTACTGGCTCGGCGCCATTTCGATCCGCGTGCTCTCGCCGTGGGTCGATGCGAGCAACGCGTCGCGCGTGTTCACGGGGCTGCTGTTCTGTGCGGCCTGCGCGTTTGTCTGGTACGCCGCGTATCTGCTCGGCCGTCGTCCCGAAGTGCAGCCATTCAAGTACGCGTTCGGCGGCGAGCCTGAGCCGCGCGATTACGGCCGCACACTCGCCGACGGCGCCCTGCTGATTCTGCTCGGCTGCTTCGGTCTCGCTGAACGCGGCCACGAAACCACGCCGCAGCTGGCGCAGTTCGTCTGCATTGCGATGCTTGTGTATGGGCTCGTGCGGATGATCGACAAACCGGTGCAAGGGTCTTTGCTGTGGGGCCTTGCGCTCGGGCTCGTCGCACTGACGAGCAATCCGGTGCTGGTCTGCGCGCTGCTGGTCGGGACGCTGGTCATGACGCTCATCGTGCGGGAAGCGCAGTTGCGCTGGCTGCTGCTCGCCGGCTTGCCGGTTGCGCTCGTGCTGTCGCTGGCGTGGCCGGTTGCAGCGCTGATTGCGTTCCCCGACGATGCCGTCTGGTTCCTCAACCAGTGGGTCCACGTCAGCATCACGTCGTTCGGCGGCCCGCCGGGCCCGGTGCTGCACTATGCGCTAAAAAATCTCCCGCTCTTTACCTGGCCGGCGTGGCCGCTTGGCATCTGGGCGTGGGTCAGCTGGTCGGGGCTACGCCGTGCGCCACACGTTGCAATTCCGGTGTCGGTCATCGCTCCGCTTCTGATCCTCGCGGTGCTGCAGAGTTACTCGACGAACCTGCTCTACATGCTGCTGCTGCCCGCGCTCGCGGTCCTCGCAACGTTCGCGCTGCCTACGCTGAAGCGCGGCACGATCAACGCGATCGACTGGTTCGCCGTGCTGAGCTTCACGATCCTCGGCACCTTCGTATGGCTCGTCTGGCTCGCCGGTCTGACCGGCTTCCCGCATCCGCTCGCGCGTAATCTGGCGCGCCTCGCGCCGGGCTTTACGCCACAGTTCAAGATCCTGTCATTCGTGTGCGCGGTCGCCGTCACGGTCTGCTGGATCGCCCTCGTTCAATGGCGTATCGCGCGGCATCCGAAGGTGCTCTGGCGCAGCGTGGTGCTGTCGAGCGCCGGCACGACACTCATGTGGGTGCTGCTGATGACACTCTGGCTGCCGGTCGTGAACTACAGCCGAACGTACAAGGACGTCGCGCAACAGATCTCGAGCCATCTGCCCGACGATTACACGTGTATCTCGCCCGTACGGCTCGGCAATGCGCAGATCGCCACGTTCGCCTATTTCGGCCAGATGCATTTCTCGTTCAACGACGACTGCGACGTGATCCTGCGCCAGGACACGCAGGATTTTGGCGAGCCGAGCGCGATGTCGAACTTCGTGTGGAAGCTCGTCTGGGAAGGCCGCCGCGTGGCTGACCGGGACGAACGTTTCCGTCTGTATGTCCGCATCGACCGTCCGAAGCCGCCGGTCAAACGCCGCACTCCGCGTCCCAAACCGGATTGACCATGTTCGCCAACGTGCGGAAAATCGCCGCGCTCGCATGGCCTGTGCTGATCGGACAACTTGCGATCATCGCGTTCGGCGTGATCGATACCGCCATGGTCGGGCGTTACTCCGCGATCGATCTCGCGGCGCTCGGCCTTGGCTCTTCGATCTATATCTCGGTGTATATCGGTCTTACCGGCATTCTCACCGCGCTGCAGCCGATTACCGGACAGCTCTACGGCGCACGGCGCTACGGCGAGATCGGCGAGGAAGTGCGTCAGGCGCTGTGGCTCGCGCTGGTCCTGATGGCGCTCGGTTTTTCGATCCTCTACTTTCCGGGCCCGCTGCTGCGCATCGCGCATGCGCCCGAAGCGCTGCGTGAGCGTACTGTCGCGTATCTGCAGATTCTCTCGTTCGGGTTGCCCGCGAGCCTCGCGTTTCGCGTCTACAGTTCGCTGACCAACGCCGTGGGTCAGCCGCGACTCGTCATGATCCTGCAGGTCGGCGCGCTGCTGCTCAAGATTCCGCTCAACCTGTGGTTTATCTTCGGCGGCGCCGGCGTGCCTGCGCTCGGCGGCCCAGGCTGCGCGCTCGCGAGTACCCTCATCAACTGGACGCTCGCGATTGTCGGCATGACGCTGCTGGTGCGCCTGAATATTTTCCGGCCATTCGCTACGTTCTCGCACTTCTGCTGGCCCGTCTGGAAACGTCAGGCCGCGTTGCTGAAGCTCGGCATTCCGATGGGACTGTCGTACCTGATCGAAGTCACGTCCTACACGTTCATGGCGCTCTTCATCGCGCGCTTCGGCACAACGACGCTCGCGGGTCACCAGATCGCGGGCAATCTTGGTGCGGTGCTGTACATGACGCCGCTTTCCATCGGTATCGCATCATCGACGCTCGTCGCGCAGGCGCTCGGCGCGCAACGTCCCGTTGACGCTCATACGCTGGCGCGGCACGGCATCCTGATGGCGTGCGCAATCGCGTGCTGCTATGGCGTCATCGTGCTTGCATTGCGGCCCTTCATTATCGCGGGCTACACGTCCGATGCACAGGTCGCGCTCGCCGCGATGCCGCTCGTGCTGATCGTGATCGTCTATCACCTCTTCGACGCGCTCCAGATCACCACTGCGTTCGTGCTGCGCGCGTATCGCGTCGCCGTCGTACCGACCGTGATCTATGCCGTCGCGCTGTGGGGCGTGGGCCTTGGCGGTGGTTATCTGCTTGGCTTTAACGTTAGCGGCTCGATTCCCGAATGGCTTACCGGCGCGCGCGGCTTCTGGGTTGCCAACGCGGCTAGCCTCGCGATTGCCGGCATCGGTCTCGCGCTCTACTGGCGAACGGTCAGCGCACGCCATCGGCGCGCCGAAGCGCATACACCGCACACCGACCCTGTCGCATAGGTCTGTTGCAAGTGATCTGCGACTGACTCCGAAGTGACGCAATACGCATCACTTCGGTCGCACGCGGATCTGCCGCGCCCGCCTTTCTTTTCCGTCCGGAAGCCTTATTCACGGCATCGATTGTCAAAAAGTGCCCGTGTTGATTTACTTGTCACGAATCGATGGGTATAAATCGGGCGCTTTTCATTAAAAGGGCGCGCAATCTATCCTATGCTGGAAGGCAGCGCCTGCTGACTGGATGCGTCGTCCGTTCCCGGCTACTTTTTTGCCCTCAATGGAGTGCCTGCCATGCTGAAGAAGCTGTTAATGCTCTGCGTTGCGCTTGTCCTGTCTTTTTCCGCCAGTTTCGCGGCGGCCGTCGAAGTCAATACAGCCGATCAGGCCGCGCTCGAATCGGTCAAGGGCATTGGTCCGGCCCATGCGAAAGCGATCATCGATGAGCGGACCAAAAACGGCCCGTTCAAGGACGCCGACGATCTCGCGACACGCGTGAAGGGAATCGGCACCAAGTCGGTGGTGAATCTCGAAGCAGCGGGTTTGACGATCAACGGTTCGACGGCGGCACCGAGTGGTGCGAAGGCTGCCACGTCCACCGCATCGAAACCCGCGAGCAAGCCGGCAACGCCCGCAGCCACGACGACGATGGCGCCCGCGAGCGTACCTGAAGCGGCATCTTCAACCAAAAAGTCGAAAAAGAGCAAGGCAGACGCGACGGCTTCGGCACCGGCTACTACGGCAGCCGCGGCGGCACCGGCCAGTGCACCGGCGGACGCATCGGACGCGAAAGCATCGAAGAAAAAATCGAAGAAGGCCAAGGCTGCATCGGCAGCATCGGGCGCCTGACGTTCGACATCTGACGATCCCGCGGGCCGCGTGGTCCGTGTGATCTGCACCCTCCCCGCCGCGCCCCCGCGCGGCGTATTTCACCCGCTGGCGCATGTGTGTCGCGCCGGCACTCCAGAGAGACAGCCATGAGCCTACTCGACAGCATCGGTTCCCTGCTCGGCAAATCGCCCGAAGGCGGCGGACAGCAGGCATTGATCGCCACCGCACTCGAATTCGTGAACAACCAGCCGGGCGGCCTGAACGGCCTGATCCAGCAGTTCAGGGAAAAAGGCGCCGGCGACATCATCAGTTCGTGGGTCAGCAACGGCGAGAATCAGGCGATTTCGCCGGACACGCTGCACAACGTGCTCGGTTCGGACACCGTGACGAATCTCGCAGCGAAGGCAGGCGTCGCGCCCGACCAGGTTAGCGGCCTGCTCTCGCAGATCCTGCCGCACGTGGTGAACGCCGCGACGCCTGAAGGCGAAGTGCCGGCCGAAGGCAAGCTCAACGCCACGACCGTGCTCGGCGCGCTCGGCGGTCTTGCTTCGTTCCTCGGCAAGGATGACAAGACGGCTTGATAGACGCGCGACCGCGCTGTCGTAAAGTCGAAAAAAAGGGCAGCGAGAAAACTCGCTGCCCTTTTTACATGACCGCGTTTATCGCGGGCGACGACGCAACTCGCCGCCCGCTTGCCTCACTCAATGCACGACGCGCTCGAAAACCAGCGTGCCGTTGTCCACCTCGACCGGTATCACATCCTTCGGACCGAACCTGCCAGCCAGAATCAGCTTCGCGACCGGATTCTCGATCTCCTGCTGGATCGCGCGCTTCAGCGGCCGTGCGCCAAAGAGCGGATCGTAGCCAACCTTGCCGATGTGCTCCAGTGCGCCTTCGGACACGACGAGCTGCATGTCGAGCTTCGCGAGCCGTTCGTGCAGACGTTGCAACTGGATCCGCGCAATCGACTGGATGTTCGAGCGATCCAGCGCATGGAACACGACGACATCGTCGATCCGGTTCAGGAACTCGGGCCGGAAGTGCAGTTTCACTTCTTCCCAGACGGCATCCTTCACCGCGTCCTGCGGTTCGCCGACCATCGACTGGATCACCTGCGACCCAAGGTTCGACGTCATCACGATCACCGTATTCTTGAAGTCGACGGTGCGTCCCTGGCCATCCGTCATACGACCATCGTCCAGCACCTGCAGCAGCACGTTGAATACGTCCGGGTGCGCCTTCTCGATTTCGTCGAGCAGGATCACGCTGTACGGCTTGCGACGTACCGCTTCAGTCAGATAACCGCCCTCTTCGTAACCGACGTATCCCGGCGGCGCACCGATCAGACGCGCGACGCTGTGCTTTTCCATGAATTCGCTCATGTCGATACGGATCAGATGATCTTCCGAATCGAACAGGAACGAAGCCAGCGCCTTGCACAGTTCCGTCTTGCCGACGCCCGTCGGTCCAAGGAACAGGAACGAACCATACGGCCGGTTCGGATCGGCGAGACCCGCGCGCGAACGACGGATCGCATCGGCCACCGAGCCGATCGCCTCGTCCTGACCGACCACGCGTTCATGCAGTTTCTCTTCGATCTGCAACAGTTTTTCGCGCTCGCCCTGCATCATCCGCGAGACCGGAATACCGGTTGAACGCGATACGACTTCCGCGATTTCCTCGGCACCCACCTGCGTGCGCAACAGACGCGGACGCGTCGGATTGTTCTGCTCCTGCGCCTCGGCCTGCGTGACCTGCTTCAATTGCGCTTCGAGCTGCGGCAACGTGCCGTACTGCAGTTCGGCCACCTTTTCGAGCTTGCCGAGACGTTGCAGACGCACGATTTCCGCACGCGTTTTCTCGATGTCTTCCTTCAGTTGCGCGCTGCCCTGCACCGCCGCTTTTTCGGCCGTCCAGATTTCTTCGAGATCCGAATATTCGCGGTCGAGCCGCTCGATTTCTTCTTCGATCAGCTGCAGACGTTTTTGCGACGCTTCGTCCTTTTCCTTCTTGACGGCTTCACGTTCGATCTTCAGCTGGATCAGCCGACGATCGAGCCGGTCCATCTCTTCCGGCTTCGAATCGATTTCCATCTTGATCTTCGAAGCCGCTTCGTCGATCAGGTCGATTGCCTTGTCCGGCAGAAAACGGTCCGTGATGTAGCGATGCGACAGCTCGGCCGCGGCGACGATCGCCGGGTCGGTGATGTCGACGCCGTGATGCAACTCGTACTTTTCCTGCAGACCGCGCAGGATCGCGATCGTCGCTTCCACCGACGGCTCGTCCACGAGCACCTTCTGGAACCGGCGTTCGAGCGCCGCGTCCTTTTCGATGTACTTGCGGTATTCGTCGAGCGTGGTCGCGCCGACGCAATGCAGTTCGCCGCGCGAGAGCGCCGGCTTCAGCATGTTGCCCGCGTCCATCGCGCCTTCGGCCTTGCCCGCGCCAACCATCGTATGGATTTCGTCGATGAAGACGATGGTTTGCCCTTCGTCTTTCGCGATATCGTTGAGCACGGCTTTCAGGCGTTCTTCGAACTCGCCGCGATACTTCGCACCGGCGAGCAGCGCCGCCATGTCGAGCGACAGTACGCGCTTGCCCTTCAGCGTCTCCGGCACCTCACCGTTGACAATGCGCTGCGCGAGGCCTTCGACGATCGCCGTCTTGCCCACGCCCGGCTCGCCGATCAGCACCGGATTGTTCTTCGTACGACGTTGCAGGATCTGGATCGAACGACGGATTTCGTCGTCGCGGCCGATCACGGGATCGAGCTTGCCAGCGCGGGCGCGCTCGGTCAGATCGACCGTGTATTTCTTCAGCGCTTCGCGCTGGCTCTCGGCGTCCTGGTTGTGCACCTGCGAGCCGCCACGCACCGCGACGATCGCCGTTTCCAGCGACTTGCGCGACAGGCCGTGCTGGCGCGCGAGCCGGCCTGCCTCGCCTTTGTCGTCGGCGATGGCGAGCAGGAACATCTCGCTTGCGATGAACGTGTCGTTGAGCTTTTGCGCTTCCTTGTCGGCCTGGTTGAGCAGGCCAGTCAGTTCGCGGCCGATCTGCACGTTGCCGTCGGTGCCCTGCACCTGCGGCAGGCGCGTGATCGCGTCGTTCAACGCTGTTTGCAGCGGCTGCACGTGCACGCCTGCACGCGATAGCAGCGAGCGGGCCGAGCCATCCTGCTGCGCGACGAGCGCGGCAAGAACGTGGACGGGTTCTATGTATTGATTGTCGTGACCGACAGCCAGGCTTTGCGCATCCGCCAACGCTTCCTGGAATTTGGTGGTGAGTTTGTCGATTCTCATCAAGAGACCTCCAATTTCGAATATCACCAAAATGAGGCGTTTTGTGCGGGTTTCAAGCGCCTGATCGCATTCGAGTGGCGTTTTTTGTCAAATCAGCCAACAAACCGCCGAAGCCCGTTTTAGCGTCGGCCGGACGAGGCGGTGCGAACCGGCGCGATCGGGACAATCTGCCCGATCCGGAGCAGCGCGGCAAGGGGCTCGGCCGGCTGAGCCAGATCGCGGATCGTATGCCTGTCGAGTTCGGCAAAAAACGCTGCGCGGGCGGCTTCGAGCGCGCGCTTCAATCCGCATTGTGACTGAATGACGCAGGACTGCCGCTGGCCGGGCTCACCGCGCTCGCCGCGCTGCGTGGCGAGGCAGCCGACAAGCGCAAAGTCGTTTTCCGTTGCGCGCACGATTTCGCCGACCGTCAACGATTCCGAGCGTTCGGAAAGCCGCAGGCCGCCGTTACGTCCACGGATCGTCTCGACCCAGCCGAGCTCGCCGAGCCGCTGGACCACCTTCATCAGATGATTCTTGGAGATTCCGTAGGCGTCTGAAATATCCTGGATCGTCGCCAGCCCTTCCCGCCGGACTGCGAGGTACAGCATCACGCGCACGGAGTAATCGGTATAGTCGGTTAATCTCATGACAGGGTCGTCGCGATGAGCGGCAAGAGCGGTCCGCCGCGCCGGTCCGGAACGAGCGGACCGAATGCAGACCGCGTCGGCGCAAGGGTTGTCGATCCCCTATGTACGCAATAACATGCCGACCGGATGCGACTATCTAGCGTGCCTGCCAGTGTTTTCGGCGCTGTTCGTTGTGTGAGGCGCTGGTTGCGGCTACACGCAGCAGTGAGATGGCGCTGTCCCGATGTGTTTTACAGCGTGCCCGCTTCGGGGGCGCTCACTTTTTCACCGTGGTCACCGAATGAATCCGACTTTTCCGCCTCAACCCGTCGTCGCGCGCGAGTCCGAACCGACCGAAGACAACATCCGCGCGCTCGTCTACGCGTTCTACGACCGTGTCCAGGCTGACCCGATGCTGGGGCCTGTGTTCGAGCAGAAGCTGGCAGGACGCTGGGACGAGCATCTGCCGAAGATGTGCACGTTCTGGTCGAGCATCGCGCTTGGCCAGAAGGGATATCGCGGCAACGTGCAGCAGGCTCACCAGCCGTTGCTGGGGATCGAGCCGCAGCATTTCAGCCGGTGGCTGTACCTGTTTCTGGATACGGTGGAATCGCGCTACGCGCCCGCGGCTGCCGTACGCTTCATGGAGCCTGCGCTCCGTATCGCGCAGAGCCTGCAACTGTCGAAATTTGGCTGGGACTATACGATTCCGGAGGAACAGCAGGCGCTGCTGGAGCAACTCGCGCCGCGCCGCCGCAAAGACGGCGACACGCCCGATGCGCCACCTGCACGCGACGAGCCGTTCCCGACGAAGATCATCGGCCGGTCAACGAAGGATTGAGCGCGCGCTCAGACGGAGAAGCCGGACGGCGTAACGCCCTCAAGGCGGGCACGCGTCGACCCGCTACGTCGCGTTACCCGAGTCCAGACCCCATCGTGCCAGCGCGGTGTCATCCGCGACGCGCGCATCGACCCAGCGCTCGCCGTGTTCTGTCTTTTCCTTCTTCCAGAACGGCGCCTGCGTCTTCAGGTAATCCATTACGAATTCGCACGAAGCGAACGCTTCGCCGCGATGCGCGGCGGTGGTCGCAACCAGCACGATCTGGTCGAGCGGATAGAGCTTGCCGACCCGATGCACAATCAGAACCTCGATGCCTGGCCAGCGCTCACGCGCCGCCACGACAATCGCTTCCAGCGCCTTTTCCGTCATGCCCGGATAGTGTTCGAGCTCCATCGTCTCGACGGTGCTCCCGTCGTTCAGATCGCGCACCGTGCCGACGAAGCACGCCACCGCGCCGACCTTCGGATTCAGGGCGCGCAACGCGGCGACTTCGGTAGTCAGGTCAAAATCTTCGGTCTGGACGCGAACAGTCATTGAGGTTTCCTCAGCCGCCCGTGACCGGCGGAAAAAACGCGACTTCGCAGCCTTCGGTGACGCGCGTGCCGGCATCGGTCATGATGTGGTTGCAGGCCATCCGCAACGCACGGCCTTCGGCGAGTACCTCTGCCCACGCGCCGCCGCGTACGCGCAACCAGGCGCGCACGTCGCCCAGTGTCGCGATACCGTCGGGGAGGGTCACGGATTCGTCGGCGATCCCTACTGCCTCACGCACACTCGCAAAATATTTCAGCTGGATCTTCATGTCGGGTCCCGGGCGCGGCGCGTGACGGCGTCAGCCCAGCAATTCGGAAAATGGAATGAACCGCACAGTCTCGCCGGCGGTAATGGCGTGGTTCGGCGGATTGTCGATGAGCCCGTCGCCCCACACGGTCGAGGTCAGCACCGCTGAACTCTGGTTCGGAAACAGTTCGAGTCCACCCGCCGGATTGATGCGCGCGCGCAGGAATTCATTGCGACGATCTGCCTTTGACTGCGAAAAATCGGCGCGCAGCGATAACGCGCGCGGCGAGACCGTGCGTACGCCAGCAACTCTCAGGATGAACGGTCTGACGAACAGCAGAAACGTGACGAAAGCGGAAACCGGATTGCCGGGCAAACCGATGAAATACGTTTCGTTCAACTCCGACCCGGCGGCATCGGCGACAGCACCCGTGCTGGCCGCGCGCCGCACCGCGCCAAACGCGAGCGGTTTGCCGGGCTTCATCGCGATCTGCCACATCGACAGATGCCCTTCGGCCTCGACCGCGGGTTTCACGTGGTCCTCCTCGCCCACCGATACGCCGCCGCACGTCAGGATCAGATCATGCGCCCGCGAGGCCTCGCGCAGCGTGGCACGGGTCGCATCGAGCCTGTCGGGCACGATGCCGTAATCTGTCACGTCGCAGCCGAGGTTTTCCAGCAGGCCGCGCAGCGTAAAGCGGTTCGAGTTGTAGATCGCGCCGGGTTTGAGCGGCTCGCCCGGCATTGTCAGTTCGTCTCCGGTGAAGAAAACCGCGACCTTGACGCGCCGCGCCACCGTCAGAGAAGCGCTCCCCACCGATGCGGCGAGACCCAGCGCCTGCGGTGTCAAACGCGTGCCAGCGGGCAGGATCACCGAGCCGCTGCGGATATCCGCGCCCTGCTGCGTGATCCACTCGCCGGCTTTCGGCGTGTGCAGGATCGAGACATCATTGCCGTCGGCTTCGGCCTGCTCCTGCATGACAATGGCGTCCGCGCCCGGCGGCACTGTTGCGCCCGTGAAAATGCGCGCCGCCGTGCCGCCCGCGAGCGGCTGCGGCGCATGGCCCGCCGGGATGCGCTGCGACACAGGCAGCCGGCGATCGCCCTGCGCAAGGTCGGCCACGCGCACCGCGTAGCCATCCATCGAACTGGTGTTCATGGGCGGCACGTCGAGCGAAGAGACGACGTCGGCGGCGAGCACGCGGTTCAACGCGTCCAGCGTGGGCAACGTTTCGCTACCCTCGACCGCACGGGCCGCGCCAAGCAGCGTGACGAGCGCCTCGGCAGTCGAAAGCATCGGCGCACGGGGCGCGGGAGAAGTGGGCGTGGACATCGATTGGGCGAGCGCGCAGGACCTAAAAGAATATTGTAGCGGGCGCCGGACTTCGAGGGGCGGGCAAGCCTGCATGTCGGCCATCCGGCCAGGGCACGAGACAGCAAAACGGCCATGACGCCAGCCTCGCATCTCATCGCATCGCGAGGCCCGTCATGGCCGCTCACCTGTCCTGCCGCGCATGTGTCTGCGCGGGCCGCCTTAAGCGTCCGTATGCGTCGCGACGAACTCCTTCACCCGCTTCGCGTCGGCCGGCAGCACTTCGAAGCGCTGCGGCAGCGCTTCGATACCCGAAAACGCGGCCGGCCGCTCCGGTTCGCGCTGCAGCGCTTCGCGGATCGTTTCGCCGAACTTGATCGGTTGCGCCGTTTCCAGCACGATCATCGGGATACCGGGTTGCAGGTGCTCGCGCGCGACCTTCAGGCCATCGGCGGTATGCGTATCGATCATTGTGTCGTAACGTTCGAACACGTCGCGGATCGCATCGACGCGGTCCGCGTGGCTGCTGCGCCCCGAGACGAAACCGAACTCCGCGACGCGCGCGAAATCGCCGCTCGCCGCCAGATCGAAGCCGCCCTTTTCCTCGACGTCGCGGAACAGCTGCAGCACACGCTCCGGATCGCGCCCCAGCAGATCGAACACGAAACGTTCGAAGTTCGATGCCTTCGAGATATCCATGCTCGGGCTGCTCGTGTGATAGGTCTCGGCGGCCTTGCGCACGCGATAAATACCGGTGCGGAAGAATTCGTCAAGCACGTCGTTCTCGTTCGTCGCGACCACGAGCCTTTCGATCGGCAGACCCATCATGCGCGCGATGTGACCCGCGCAGACGTTGCCGAAATTGCCTGACGGCACCGTGAACGACACGCGCTCGTCGTTGGATTTCGTCGCTGCAAAATAGCCCTTGAAGTAGTACACGACCTGCGCCACGACGCGCGCCCAGTTGATCGAATTGACCGTGCCGATCCGGTGTTGAGCCTTGAATGCGTGATCGTTCGAGACGGCTTTCACGATGTCCTGGCAGTCGTCGAACACGCCTTCGACCGCCAGATTGAAAATGTTCGGATCCTGCAGGCTGTACATCTGCGCCGTCTGGAACGCGCTCATCTTTCTGTGCGGCGAAAGCATGAACACACGAATGCCCTTCTTGCCACGCATCGCGTATTCGGCGGCGCTGCCGGTATCGCCCGAGGTCGCGCCGAGAATGTTCAGCGTCTCGCTGTGCTTGTCGAGCGCGTATTCGAACAGGTTGCCGATCAGCTGCATCGCCATGTCCTTGAACGCGAGCGTCGGACCATTCGACAATTCCAGCAGCGACAGCGGCGCGCCGTTTTCGATCCCCAGCGTTTTTAACGGCGTGATCTGCGCGGCGCTTTCGTCATCGCGCACGTTGCAGTAGGTTTCCGCAGTGTAGGTGCGGCGCGTGAGCGCGCGCAGGTCTTCCGCGGGAATGTCGTCGCTGAATTTCGACAGGATCTCGAACGCGAGATCCGCGTACGGCAGCGTGCGCCAGCGGGCCAGTTCGTCAGCCGAAACGCGCGGGTATTCGGCAGGCAGATACAGGCCGCCGTCCTTCGCGAGACCGCCAAGCAGGATGTCGGAGAAAGTGTGGCGCTCGCCGACACCGGCGCCGCGCGTAGAGATGTAGTTCATGTGTCTGCCTAGTTCAGCGCTTCCATGCGCAGCTTCGTCACCTGCGATACGACGGTCTTGAGGGCTTCAATCGTTTTGATAGCCGCGTTCACGTTCTTTTCGACCGTTTCGTGCGTGATCAGGATGATGTCGGTTTCGCCCTTGCCGTTCGCATCGACCTGCTCGGATTCCTTCTGCAGCAAGGCATCGATCGAGATGCCCCGGTCGGCCAGAATGCGCGTGATGTCGGCCAGTACGCCCGTCACGTCCGCCACCCGCAGACGCAGGTAGTAACCGCTCGTCACTTCGTCGATCGGCAGGATCGGCGTGCTCGACAGACTGTCCGGCTGGAACGCCAGATGCGGCACGCGATGCTCCGGGTCAGCCGTATGCAGGCGCGTCACGTCGACGAGATCGGCCACCACCGCGGATGCCGTCGGCTCCGCGCCGGCGCCCTTGCCGTAGTACAGCGTCGAGCCCACCGCGTCGCCATGCACGACAACCGCGTTCATTGCGCCTTCCACGTTCGCCAACAGGCGTTTTTCCGGGATCAGCGTGGGATGCACGCGCAGTTCGATGCCATTGTCTGTGCGGCGCGAGATGCCGAGCAGCTTGATCCGGTAACCGAGTTCCTCGGCGTATTTGATGTCGATCGCGTCGAGCTTGCTGATGCCTTCGACGTATGCCTTGTCGAACTGCACTGGCACGCCGAACGCGATCGCGCTCATGATCGTGGCCTTGTGCGCGGCGTCGACGCCCTCGATGTCGAACGTGGGGTCGGCTTCCGCATAGCCGAGATCCTGCGCGGCCTTGAGCGCCGTGGCGAAATCGAGGCCGCGGTCGCGCATTTCCGACAGGATGTAGTTCGTCGTGCCGTTGATGATGCCGGCGATGTACTGAATGCGGTTCGCCGTCAGCCCTTCGCGCAGCGCCTTGATGATCGGAATGCCACCGGCGACGGCTGCTTCGAACGACACCATCACGCCATTCGCGCGCGCCGCCTCGAAAATCTCCGTGCCGTGTACCGCGAGCAGCGCCTTGTTGGCCGTGACCACGTGCTTGCGGTTGCGGATGGCGCGCAGCACGAGCTCACGTGCAATCGACGTGCCACCAATCATTTCCGCGACGATGTCGATCGACGGATCGTCGACTACCGAGCCGAAGTCGTCCGTGACCTGCACGGAACCGGCTGCGTCGCCGAGCGCGGCAGTGGCCTTCGCCGGGTTGCGCACGGCAATGCGCGTGATTTCAATACCGCGGCCCGCGCGACGTTTGATTTCTTCCTGATTGCGGCGCAGTACGGTGAAGGTGCCGCTGCCTACCGTGCCGAAGCCCAGCAGTCCAACTTTGATCGGTTCCATGCAGCGTGTGTTTTCGAGTAAGAGATTAAGGGGACAGTATTGCCGGCGACGATGGCATTGAACATCTGGCCTTACGACATATGCCGTTTGCGGTAACCGTCGAGAAAACGTGCGATACGGTTGATCGAATCCGCCAGATCGTCGACGTTCGGCAGGAACACGACGCGGAAATGGTCCGGCGCGTTCCAGTTGAAACCGGTGCCCTGCACGAGCAGCACGCGCTCCGCAAGCAGCAGGTCGAGAATGAACTGCTGGTCGTTCTGGATCGGGTACATCTTCGGGTCGAGACGCGGGAACATGTACAACGCGGCCTGCGGTTTCACACAGGTTACGCCAGGAATCGACGTCAGCATGTCATAGGCGAGTTCGCGCTGCTTGTAGAGGCGCCCGCTCGGCACGATCAGGTCGTTGATGCTCTGGTAGCCGCCGAGCGCCGTCTGGATTGCGTATTGACCCGGCACGTTCGGACACAGCCGCATCGAGGCGAGAATGCCGAGCCCTTCGATATAGTCTTTGGAGCGGCGGCGGTTTTCGCCCGTCAGGCCCGAAATGAACATCCAGCCGGCGCGGTAACCGCACGAACGGTAGCTTTTCGACAGGCTGTTGAACGTAACCGTCAGCACGTCCTCCGACAATGCGCCGATTGCCGTGTGCGTCTTGCCGTCATAAACGATCTTGTCGTAGACCTCGTCGGCGAAAATCACGAGGCCGTGTTCGCGCGCGATCTGGATCAGTTCCAGCAGCAGTTCGTCGGAATACAGCGCGCCCGTCGGGTTGTTCGGGTTGATCACGACCAGCGCACGGGTGTTCGGCGTGATTTTCGCGCGGATGTCGTCCGGGTCGGGCATCCAGGCATTGGATTCGTCGCAGATGTAATGCACCGGCGTGCCGCCCGAAAGGCTTACGCCAGCTGTCCACAGCGGGTAATCCGGCGCGGGCAGCAGCACTTCGTCGCCGTCGTTCAGGAGACCCTGAAGCGCCATTACGATCAGTTCGGACGCGCCGTTACCGATGAAGATGTCGTCGAGCTCGACGCCCTGCACGTTCTTCTGCTGTGCGTAGTGCATGATCGCCTTGCGCGCGGCGAACACGCCCTTCGAGTCAGAATAGCCCGACGAGCCGGGCAGGTTCCGGATCATGTCCTGGATGATTTCGTCCGGCGCGTCGAAACCGAACGGCGCGAGGTTGCCGATGTTCAGCTTGATGATGCGATGGCCTTCGTCTTCGAGGCGCTTCGCGTGTTCGAGAACGGGCCCGCGGATGTCGTAGCAGACATTCAACAGCTTGTTGGATTTCAGAATCGGTTTCACGGCGGGCACAAGGTCCTGTAAATCGGCCGGCTGCTCCGGCGAGGCCGGTCAGCCGGTGGAATCAGCCATCTGGTCGGCCATCCACGTCCAGCCTGGTGAGTCAGCCAGAAGAACAGGCCACATCAGTCGGCCAGACGGGTCGGTCTGGATATTTCAGCCGGGGTGAACCGGCCTGGGAAAGCCTGAAGACGGGAAGCCGGACCCGGGCGGGCCGGTCATGCGCGGGGTGTGCGGACCTGTCTGATCGCGCCCGGCCGCCGTCTGGCGGCGCAACTCCGGCGCTGCTTGTGACGACGCGGAAGTCAGGTGGGCGCCGCCGGGCGGCTAAAAAGTTATAATTTAGCGGATTTTAGCCGGGTTCCGCAATGCACCAACCGCGTCGGCGGGGCTTTTCGGCTATTTCGTGTCAATTTGCGCGAAACCTTTACAATGCGCGCCGGTCCGACCGGCACACGCGCCGTCGCCCGTGGCGACGGCCGCGGGCGCACAGGCTTCAGGCAGGATCACGCAGCATCTGACACCACGCTAAACGACGACCCCGGATCACGAATTTGAAACTACATCAGGATTCCAGCGGCGCCCTCAACACGGTTACCGGTTACGGGCCCGACTACGTCGAAATCAACCTCGTGCGCCATCAGGGCAGCATTCTCGTGCTGCCGGAGGCGCCTGTCATTCCCTGGCCCGTCGCCTCGTTCGAAGCGCTCGCCGCCGAACATTTCGAACTTCTGATTGCGCCTGCGCCGGAAGTCGTCATTTTCGGCAGCGGCGAGCGCCTGCGTTTTCCGCATCCGCGCCTGACGGCGGCCCTCGCGAAGCATCACATCGGTGTCGAAACGATGGATTTCAAGGCCGCCTGCCGGACCTACAACATCCTGATGGCCGAGGGCCGCAAGGTCGCGGCCGCATTGCTGATCGAGAGCTAGCCGGCACGGCGCATCGACGGCCGTGTCACGCCGGTAACGTACACTGCGCGGCATTCGTCACAGCGGCAGACGTGGCGGGCGTTCGCGCGGTGCCCTTTATGCCCGTGCGAACACGGCGCGCGTCCAGCGCCACAGCATCCAGATCTCACCATGCCGCGTGTGCGGCACTGACAAACAGGCTGATTCCACATGAACGATACGCCTTCACGGCTACCGCTCAACCGTACCGCGATCCTGCTCCTGATCGTCGCGCTCGCGCTCATCTGGTTCGTGCCGCTCGGCTGGCGCCATCTGCTGCCGAGCGACGAAGGCCGGTACGCCGAAATGGCACGCGAAATGTTCGTGACCGGCGACTGGATCACGCCGCGCTACAACGGCTACAAGTATTTCGAAAAACCGCCGCTGCAAACCTGGCTCAACGCGCTCACGTTCGCGTGGTTTGGCATCGGAGAATGGCAGGCGCGCCTCTATACGGCGCTGACCGGCTTCGCGGGCGTGCTGCTCGTGGGTTATACCGGCGCGCGCGTTTTCAACGCCGCGACGGGCGTTTTCGCCGCGATCGTGCTCGCGAGCGCGCCGTACTGGAACCTGATGGGCCACTTCAACACGCTCGACATGGGCCTGTCGTTCTGGATGGAAGTCACGCTGTGTTCGCTGCTCCTTGCGCAGCGCCCCAACCTGCCCGCCAATCACGTGCGGCTGTGGATGTGGCTGTGCTGGGGTTCGATGGCGCTCGCCGTGCTGTCGAAGGGCCTGATCGGCGTGATCCTGCCGGGCGCGGCGCTCGTGCTCTATACGCTCATCGCGCGCGACTGGGCAATCTGGAAGCGTCTGTATCTCGTGAGCGGCCTGATCGTGTTCTTCGTGATCGCGACGCCATGGTTCGTGCTTGTGCAGCAGCGCAACCCGGAATTCCTGAATTTCTTCTTCATCGTCCAGCAGTTCCAGCGTTATCTGACGCCCGAACAGAACCGCCCCGGCCCGTTCTACTATTTCGCGGCCGTGATGCTGGTCGGCTTCCTGCCGTGGCTGTCGGTCAGCGTCCAGAGCATCCGGCACGCGCTGCGCGTGCCGCGCCAGCCGAACGGCTTTTCGCCGCCGATGATGCTGATCGTCTGGTCGGCGTTCATTTTCCTGTTTTTCAGCGCATCGCATTCGAAGCTGATCTCGTACACGTTGCCCATCGCGCCCGCGCTTGCGCTCCTGATCGGCATGTACCTGCCGCTTCTCAAACGCGATGAGTTCCGTCGCCATCTGGCCGGCTACGCAGTGTTTTTCGTCGTTGCGGCGTTTGGCGCGATCTTCCTCGGCCGCGCCGGCGACGCGCGTAATCCGAACGAGCTGTACCGGGCGTTCCAGGTCTGGGTATACGTGGCGCTCGGCGTCGCCTTCGCGCTCACGATCGTCGCGCTGTGGATCAACCGCCGCAGCCCTGGCAGTATCGTCGGCGCGACGGTCGCTTTCGCCGCCGGCTGGGTGCTCCTTGGCACAATCGCCGGCACCGGACACGACGTGTTCGGCCGCCTGAGCTCCGGTGCGCCGCTCGCGCCGACCGTGCGCGCCGCCATGGCGAAGCTGCCACCCGACGCGCCGTTCTACGCGGTCGGCGTGCTCGACCATACGATGCCGTTCTACATCGGCCACACGATGATCATGGTCGAAAACCCGGACGAACTGCGCTTCGGCGTCACCGTCGAGCCGCAAAAATGGGTGCCGACCGTCGCCGAATGGATCCAGCGCTGGAACGCCGAGCCCTGCGGGCTGGCCCTGATGACGACGCAGCGCTTTAACGACCTGACGGCGCAGCACGTGCCGATGCAGGTTATTGCGCACGATTCGCGCCGCGTGATTGTCGAAAAACCCGGCGTGGAAAAACCGCAACAGTGACCCCACATATCAACCACGGGACCGCTTTTCGCAGATGAACCCTATTTCCCTTTTCTGTATCCTCGCGGGCGTTTCGCTGAACGCAGGCGCCCAGCTGCTGCTGAAGGCAGGCACGAATGCCGTTGGACACTTTGAATTCACCCGTGCGAACATCATTCCTGTCGCCTGGCGACTGGCGACGCAGCCACCCATCATCGGCGGCCTCGCCTGTTACGTGATCAGCGTCGCGGTCTGGGTGGTCGGGCTGTCGCGGGTGGACGTATCGATCGCCTATCCGATGCTCTCGCTCGGGTACGTCGTCAACGCGTTCGCAGCCTGGTATCTGTTCGGCGAAATCATGTCGGTCCAGAAGATGGTCGGCATCGGCATCATTCTCGTTGGCGTTGTCGTGCTGGCGCGAAGCTAGCCGGAACGGCACGGCGCCCATGACGCAAAAGGCTGGCCACGATCCAGCCGCCAAAGCGCGAAACTGCACACCTTTTATAGAGCACTGCATTCATGACCGAGTCATCCGTCCCGTTTTTACCGTTTGTCCGTCCGGAAATCGATGAAGAGACGATTCAGGGCGTCGCCGACGTGCTGCGCTCCGGCTGGATCACGACCGGGCCGCAGAACCAGCAGTTCGAGGCGGCGCTGTCGGCATTCTGCGGCGGGCGCCCGGTCCGTACGTTCAATTCCGGCACGGCGACGCTCGAAATCGGCCTGCGCATCGCGGGCGTGAAGGCAGGCGACGAAGTCATCACGACGCCCGCGTCATGGGTCTCGACGAGCAACGTGATCCTCGAAACGGGCGCGACGCCCGTTTTCGCCGATATCGACCCGACAACGCGCAATATCGACCTCGATCTGCTCGAAAAAGCGATTACGCCGCGCACGAAGGCGATCATTCCGGTGTATCTGTCCGGTCTGCCGGTCAACATGGACCGCCTGTACGACATCGCCCGCGCGCACAAACTGCGCGTGATCGAAGATGCGGCGCAGGCGTTCGGTTCGACCTGGAACGGCGAGCGCATCGGCAAGCTCGGCGATATCGTGTCGTTCAGCTTCCACGCGAACAAGAACCTGACGTCGATCGAAGGCGGCGCGCTCGTGCTCAACAACGAGGACGAAGCGATCCTCGCGCAGAAATACCGCCTGCAGGGCATCACACGAACCGGCTTCGACGGCATGGACTGCGACGTGCTGGGTGGAAAATACAATCTGACGGACGTCGCGGCGCGCGTCGGTCTGGGCCAGTTGCCGCACATCGAACGGTTTACCGCACAGCGCAAAAAACTCGCACGGGCGTATTTCGCCGGCTTCGAAGGTGGCGCGGGAGTCGGGCTCGGCGTGGGCCTGCCGCTTGCGGACTTCGAAAACAGCAACTGGCACATGTTCCAGATCACGCTGCCGCTGGAAAAGCTGTCGCTCGACCGCGCAGGCTTCATGGCGCAACTGAAGGAGCGCGGGATCGGCTCGGGCGTGCATTACCCGGCGATTCACCTGTTTTCGCTGTATCGCGCGCTCGGCTTCAAGGAAGGCATGTTCCCGCACGCGGAGCGCTTCGGCGCGACCACGGTCACGCTGCCGCTCTTCACGCAGATGAGCGAAGACGACGTGACGCGTGTGTGCCGCGCGGTCAATGAAATTTGCGAACAATACGGAAAATAAGCGGAAATGAGTCAAACGGAACATCACTCCGTCGTGCCGGAAGTCTCGATCATCATTCCGGTGTACAACGAGGAACAGGGCCTCGCGGCCCTATTCGAACGTCTGTATCCGGCGCTCGACGTGCTGGGCACGACCTATGAAGTGATCTTCATCAACGACGGTAGCCGCGACAAATCCGCCGCCATCCTCGCCGGACAGTTTCGCGCCCGGCCGGACGTGACGCGCGTAATCCTGCTGAACGGCAACTTCGGCCAGCACATGGCGATTCTCGCCGGCTTCGAGCAGTCGCGCGGCGAGATCGTGCTCACGCTCGACGCCGACCTGCAGAATCCGCCCGAGGAAATTGCCAAACTCGTCTCGAAGATGCGCGAAGGGTACGACTACGTCGGTTCGATCCGCACGCAGCGGCAGGACAGCCTGTTCCGGCGCAAGGCGTCGCGCGCGATGAACCGTCTGCGCGAGCGCATCACGCGCATCAAGATGACCGACCAGGGCTGCATGCTGCGCGCCTACAGCCGTCAGGTAATCGACACGATCAACCGGTGCGGCGAGATCAATACGTTCATCCCGGCGCTCGCATATACGTTCGCGCAGAACCCGGTGGAAATCGAGGTCGCGCACGAAGAGCGTTTCGCGGGCGAATCGAAGTATTCGCTGTACAGCCTGATCCGGCTGAACTTCGATCTCGTGACCGGGTTCTCGGTCGTACCGCTGCAATGGCTGTCGTTCATTGGCGTGATCCTGTCGTTCGGATCCGCAGCGCTCTTCGTGCTGCTGCTGATTCGCCGCTTCATCATCGGGGCGGAAGTTCAGGGTGTGTTCACGCTGTTCGCCATTACGTTCTTCCTGCTCGGCGTGATCATTTTCGCGCTCGGCCTGCTCGGCGAATACATCGGACGCATCTATCAGCAGGTGCGCGCGCGGCCGCGCTATCTGGTACAGACGATCCTCGAACAGCGCGACGGCACGACCGTCACGCAGGCGCCACGTCAGACAGTCGTCCAGGGCGTGCAGAACCTGCAGAACGCGCCGCTCATCGACCAGGACCTGCAGCCATGAAGCCACGCGCGGTCGTTTTCGCGTATCACAACGTCGGCGTGCGCTGCCTGCAGGTGCTGCTCGCGCGCGGCGTCGACGTCGCGCTCGTCGTCACGCACGAAGACAGCCCGACCGAAAACATCTGGTTCGGCAGCGTCGCCTCCGTCGCAGCCGAACACGGCATTCCGGTCGTGACGCCGGCCGACCCGAAAAGCGCCGAACTGCGCGCCGCGGTGAGTGCCGCGCGCCCGGATTTCATTTTCTCGTTCTACTACCGGCACATGCTGCCGGTCGACCTGCTGGCGATGGCCGCCCGCGGCGCGTACAACATGCACGGTTCGCTGCTGCCGAAATACCGCGGTCGCGTGCCGACCAACTGGGCGGTGCTCAACGGCGAAACGGAAACCGGCGCGACACTGCACGAGATGGCCGCGAAGCCCGACGCCGGCGCGATCCTCGCGCAGACGCCCGTGCCGATCCTCCCCGACGACACCGCAGCACAGGTGTTCGACAAGACCACCGTCGCGGCCGAACAGACGCTCTGGCGCGTATTGCCGGCGCTCCTCGCCGGCGAGGCGCCGCATCTGCCGAACGATCTGGCGCGTGGCAGCTACTTCGGCGGACGCAAGCCGGAAGACGGCCGTATCGACTGGACGAAACCCGCGCAACAGGTCTACAACCTGATCCGCGCGGTCGCGCCGCCCTATCCCGGCGCGTTCACCGATATCGGCGATGAACGGTTTATCGTTGCGCGGGCGCGACTGACGCGTCCGGGCGCAATCCAGTCAGATTTGCCGCCGGGTCTGCACGTAAGCGATAATGCCGTTTTTGCGATATGCGGCGACGGCCGCGCGATCGCCATCCACGAATTGCGGCACCAGCGCGACGGACAGGAAACTGTCGTCACCCCCGCCGGGTTCGCCCAGCTCATTCATTCTTCCCGCCATCCTTCATGAAAAAAGTCCTGATTCTGGGTGTGAACGGCTTCATCGGCCATCACCTGTCCAAGCGCATTCTCGAAACGACCGACTGGGAAGTCTTCGGGATGGACATGCAGACCGAGCGCCTCGGCGACCTCGTCAACCACGAGCGGATGCACTTCTTCGAAGGCGACATCACGATCAACAAGGAGTGGGTCGAGTATCACGTGAAGAAATGCGACGTGATCCTGCCGCTCGTTGCAATCGCGACGCCGGCCACGTACGTCAAGCAGCCACTACGCGTGTTCGAGCTGGATTTCGAGGCGAACCTGCCGATCGTGCGTTCGGCCGTCAAGTACGGCAAGCACCTCGTGTTTCCGTCGACGTCGGAAGTCTATGGCATGTGTTCGGACGAGCAGTTCGATCCAGATGAGTCCGCCCTCACCTACGGCCCGATCAACAAGCCGCGCTGGATCTACGCGTGCTCGAAGCAGCTGATGGACCGCGTGATCTGGGGTTACGGCATGGAAGGCCTGAACTTCACGCTGTTCCGTCCGTTCAACTGGATCGGCCCCGGCCTCGACTCGATCTACACGCCGAAGGAAGGCAGCTCGCGTGTGGTCACGCAGTTCCTCGGGCACATCGTGCGCGGCGAGAACATCAGCCTCGTCGACGGCGGTGCGCAAAAGCGCGCGTTTACCGACATCGACGACGGCATCGACGCGCTGATGAAAATCATCGACAACAAGAACGGCGTCGCAACGGGCAAGATCTACAACATCGGCAATCCGGTGAACAACTTCTCGGTGCGCGAACTTGCGCACAAGATGCTCGCGCTCGCCGCCGAGTTCCCGGAATACGCGGACATGGCGAAGAAGGTGCAGCTGGTCGAGACGTCGTCGGGTGCGTACTACGGCGCGGGCTATCAGGACGTGCAGAACCGCGTGCCGAAGATCGACAACACGATGCAGGAACTGGGCTGGAAGCCGGAATCCACGTTCGACGACGCGCTGCGCAAGATTTTCGAAGCGTATCGCGGGCATGTGGGCGAAGCCCGCGCACTGGTCGAGCAGCAGTAAACAAAAAAAGAGCCGACCTTGCCTCGTATTGTCCTGAAGATCGACGTCGACACGTTGCGCGGCACGCGTGAAGGCGTGCCGAATCTCGCGCGTATTTTCGACCGCTTCAAGGCGCGCGCGACGTTTCTTTTCAGCCTCGGGCCCGATCACACCGGCTGGGCGATGCGCCGTGTGCTGCGGCCGGGGTTTCTGAAGAAGGTATCGCGTACGTCGGTGGTCGAACATTACGGCGTGAAGCAGCTGATGTACGGCGTGCTGCTGCCGGGCCCCGACGTCGGCGCCCGTGCGGCGTCCGAAATGCGCGCGATCCACGAAGCCGGCTTCGAGTGCGGCATTCATACGTGGGATCACGTGTACTGGCAGGACAACGTCCGCGCCCGTTCGCGCGAATGGACCGCCGGCGAGATGGAGAAAAGCCACGCGCGCTTCATCGAAGTATTCGGTTCACCGCCCGTCACGCACGGCGCGGCGGGCTGGCAGATGAACGGCCACGCGTTCGAGCAGATCGACGCGTGGGGCATGCAGTATGCCTCCGACGGCCGGGGTCATTCGCCGTACTTCCCGGTCGTGGGCGGCCGACAGCTCTCGCATGTGCAGATGCCAACCACACTGCCAACACTCGACGAAGTGCTGGGCGTCGATGGCGTGGATACCGGCAACGTGGCGGCGTGGTATCTCAAGCTGACCGGGAATAACCCGCGGGACCATGTGTTCACCCTGCATGCGGAACTCGAGGGGCAGAAACTTGCGCCCGTGTTCGAACAGCTGCTCGACGGCTGGCGCGCGCAGGGCTACACGTTTGCGACGATGGGCGACTACCACGCCACGCTGGACCGCAGCACGTTGCCATCGTACCCTGTGACGTGGGGTGAAATTCCTGGCCGCTCCGGCGAACTGATCGTCCAGCCTGACTGATCCGCGTCACGCTCGCCGGCCACCATGCTGGCCAACCCGCGTACCGCGCCGGTTTGGCGATCCGCTTTTTCCCCGCTCGACGCTCAAGGCCCGGCACCGCCGTTTCACCGCGGCGCGCCGGCCAATAACAAACGGAGAACCTCGTGCCCATCGCAGTCGACCAACCCGTCCCCGACTTCACCGCTGCCGCGACCGGCGGCGATTTCACGCTGTCCAGTCTTCGGGGCAAGAAGGTGGTGCTGTATTTCTATCCGAAGGACAACACGCCGGGCTGCACGACCGAAGGCCTGCAGTTCCGCGACCTGTATCCGAAGTTCACGAAGGCCGGTGCGGAGATCGTCGGCGTGTCGCGCGACAGCGTGCGCTCCCATGACAACTTCAAGTCGAAGCTCGAACTGCCGTTTACTCTGGTATCGGATCCCGAAGAAACGCTGTGCCTGCTCTTCGGCGTCATGAAACTGAAGAAAATGTATGGCAAAGAGGTACGTGGCATCGAGCGTTCGACGTTCCTGATCGACGGCGATGGTGTGCTGCGTCACGAATGGCGTGGCGTCAAGGTACCAGGGCATGTCGACGAAATTCTGGAAACTGTACAAGGCCTTTGAGGCGCGTTATATTGGGCTGCAATGAGTGACTGTCCATCCCATTCTTTTCGCCGCTGCGCCGCCTTCGATGGCACCCTCGACGGCAACCTTGACGCCGGTTTCGATACCGCCGCCGTAGAGGAAGTGAGGCGCCACGCGACGACCGAAGTCGAGCCGCTTGCTCCGTTTGCCGGGGCGGCGGCTTTTTTATTTGCGCGAAGCCGCTCTTTCGTTCAGCAACGCGTTTTCCTCAAGGAGCTCATCGAAACTCAGGCGAACCGGCATTTCTAGACCAAAGCGCGTCTCCGGACGCAAACTGCGTGCGCAACCCGGGCACGGCAGGATGCGACAGGCGACGCACGATATGTGACCCGCTTTCTTCGAGGGAAACCATGCCTTTGCCTACCGCACCCAGCAAGCTCGGCAATCTCCTGCCGCCTGACGAATACAAGGCGAAAGCCACCCCGGCGGCAAAATCCGCCCGCAAACAGGCGCACGAAGCCGAGCCGGCGCAGACAGCCGCGCAACTCGCCGACTATGGCCGCGCCAATGTCGCGACGCCGATGTCGCATGCGGCCAACGCCGCCACGACGCTGCGCCCCGTCCCGGCAACGCCTGCCGCCGAAGCGCCCGCGCGCGGACGCCGGCAGAAACAGACCGCCGCGTTGCTGCAACCGGTGCCGGTCGCACGCACCGAGCCGGAAGCGCCCGCTGCACAGCCCGTCGTTGCCCGCGCGGGCAAGCAGGCGGACGCCGCTACACCCGCCGCAGCTGCGCCGGGCACGCGTGGCACGGCGAAAAGCCGTGGCCGCAAGACGGGCGAAATTGAAATCCGCAAGCTCTTCGTGCTGGACACGAATGTGCTGATGCACGATCCGAGCTGCCTGTTCCGGTTCGAGGAACACGACGTCTATCTGCCGATGATGACGTTGGAAGAACTCGACAACCACAAGAAAGGCATGTCGGAAGTCGCCCGTAACGCGCGCCAGGTGAGCCGCACGCTCGACGCGCTCGTCGCCAACGCTGGCGAGATGTCGGAAGGCATTTCGCTGTCGCGCCTTGGCAGCCGCGAGGCCGTCGGGCGTCTGTACTTCCAGACGAAACTCACGCACATCGAGCCGGTTGAAGGCCTTCCGCAAGGTAAGGCGGACAACCAGATCCTCGGTGTCGTGCGCGCGTTGCAGCGCGACCGCGAAGACCGCCAGGTCGTGCTGGTGTCGAAAGACATCAACATGCGGATCAAGGCGCACGCACTCGGGCTGCCCGCTGAAGATTACTTCAACGACCAGGTACTCGAAGACAGCGATCTGCTCTATTCAGGCATTCGCGCGCTGCCGCAGGACTTCTGGACGAAGCATGCGAAGGGCATGGAAAGCTGGCAGGACACGAAAACCGGCACGACGTATTACCGCGTCACGGGTCCGCTGTGTGCGTCGATGCTCGTCAACGAGTTTGTCTACCTCGAACCGCAGAACGGCGAGCCGGCGTTTCACGCGCTCGTGCGCGAACTGAACGGCAAGACGGCGCTGCTGCAGACGTTGCGCGACTACGGTCACCACAAGAACAACGTGTGGGGCATCACGGCGCGCAACCGCGAGCAGAACTTCGCGCTCAATCTGCTAATGAATCCGGAGATCGATTTCGTCACGCTGCTCGGTCAGGCCGGTACGGGCAAGACGCTCGTCGCGCTCGCGGCGGGCCTCGCGCAGGTGCTGGACGACAAGCGCTACAACGAGATCATCGTGACGCGCGCGACGGTGCCGGTCGGCGAAGACATCGGTTTCCTGCCAGGCACGGAAGAGGAAAAGATGCAGCCGTGGATGGGTGCGTTCGACGACAACCTCGAAGTGCTCCAGAAAACCGACGACGCCGCCGGCGAATGGGGGCGCGCCGCGACCCAGGAACTGATCCGTTCGCGCCTGAAGGTGAAGAGCATGAACTTCATGCGCGGCCGGACGTTCGTCGACAAGTATCTGATCATCGATGAAGCGCAGAATCTGACGCCGAAGCAGATGAAGACGCTTGTCACGCGGGCGGGTCCGGGCACGAAGATCATCTGTCTCGGGAACATCGCGCAGATCGATACGCCATACCTGACGGAAGGCAGTTCGGGACTGACGTACGTGGTTGACCGCTTCAAGGGCTGGGCGCACAGCGGGCACGTGACGCTGGCTCGCGGCGAACGCTCGCGACTGGCCGATTACGCATCCGAAATCCTGTAGCTCTTTTCAGTCTGTTTGTTCGGAAAGCCGCACCGGGACCAGTCCGGTGCGGCTTTTTTCATGCCTTCGCGGCTCACCATTCGTTTCGCGACAGCAACAGTTAGCGCGTAAACCTCAAGTGAAGTGTGAGGTTTTGTTGCCCGGCCCTCGCCAGACCGGCTACCATCGGCACATCTTCGCCTTAAGCGGACACTTACGCCTGTCCGCGATGCCATGCGCCGAACCGGGTTCTCGCTACTGATCGTGCTTCTGCTCGCCGCCTGCTCGGGCGCACCGCAGAAGACCACGCGTGGCCCGGCCGCTTCGACTACCTCGAGCGCTGGTGCATACCGGACTATCCCGCCCGGGTTCCCCAATTTTGTCGATCACACTGTCGGACGCGAGGAAATCTCGATTCAGGCGATGAGTCTGGTTGGCGTGCCGTATCGCTGGGGCGGCAACACGCCCGACAGCGGCTTCGACTGCAGCGGGCTTGTGCGTTACGTGGTTTCGCGGGCCGCCTCCGTCAATCTGCCCCGCACGACAGCGGATATGAGCGGCCGTGGCGAATCCATCGAACCCGACGAAATCGCCACCGGTGACCTGATTTTCTTCAACACGACGGGACGGCCACATTCGCACGTCGGCATTTATGTCGGCAAGCTTCGTTTCGTGAATGCGCCATCGACAGGCGGCACGGTGCGACTCGACTATCTGACCAACCCATACTGGGCGAAGCGGTTCGACGGCATCCGGCGCGTCGCGCCTGCGACCAGCCAACCCGCGCCGTTCGATACGCCGACCTACGAGGCTTCGGCTTCACCACAGTCCAATGGCGCCGCACCCGCTCTCACGCCTTCGCGACCGGCCGCGCAGTCTGGGTACGGAACTGGCGGTCCGGTCACGGGTAGCACCGCTGTTGCAGCTTCAGCGCGAAGCGCCACCAGTGCGCCGCGGCCGCCGCCGGCTGCGACGGCCCCGACCTTCGCTACGGCAACGCCGCCCGCCGCAATCGCGGTTGCGTCTGGCGCGGCGGGCCCAGCAGCAGCCGCATCCGTCGATCCGTTCGAGCCGCCGCCGCCCCGCAGGACCGCTGCCCAGATGCAGGCGCGCGCAGCGGGCGCGACCTCCCCGGCCACTGTTGCAGGCGCCCAAACGCAACCGGATGCCGGCACGAATGCGCCAGGGCCGACGGGCGTTGTCGCCTCCTCGCGTCCGCCGTTGCCTTCGACGGCCCCCGCCACGCCCGCGCCTGACGCAATCGACGCCGCCGCCGATGCCTTCGAGCCTCCGCCACCCGCGACTGTGGCGGCACGTCAGGCGCAGCAGGCGCAACAAGCCCAGCAGACACAGCAACCGCCGCAGCCCGACGCCGATGGTGGCGTGCGGATCATGCGCGCCTCGACCGCCTCTCGCCCCCTGCCCGCGCCCACACAAACCGGTGACGATCCGATCGCCCGCTTTGCTAACGGCAGTTTCTGACTTTCCCACATTGCAGTCCATATGCCGTTCGGCCGACTCGCGGCAGGTGCGGGGCTCTGCTATCGTTGCCCATATTCTCCTGACAGCGGGTGACAAGCGATGGATCTCGGTCTGAAAGACAAGGTAGTGCTCATCACAGGCGGCAGCAAAGGCATCGGGCTCGCCTGTGCGCGGGCGTTCGCAACTGAGGGCGCGAAAGTCGCCATCGTGTCGCGCGATCCCGCCAATCTCGCCCGTGCCCGCGAACAACTGGCGAAAGAAGGTCTGCACGTCCATCTGACGCGCGCGGATCTGCACGAACCCCACAGCGCGGCGGATGTCGTGGAGGAAGCCAGCCAGGCAATGGGCCCGATCGATATCCTGATCAACAGCGCCGGGGCAGCGAAACGCTACGATCCAGAAACACTGGATGCCGCCGCGTTCAAGGCAACGATGGAAGCGAAGTATTTTCCGTACATCTATCCGCAGCAGGAGGTGCTGCGCAGGATGGTCGAGCGGATCAAGGCGGGCGGAGGCTCAGAGCCCGGCACCATCGTGAACGTCATCGGCATGGGCGGGAAGATTGCCAGCGACATCCATATTGCCGGCGGCGCCGCGAACGCGGCGCTGATGCTGGCCACGGTCGGGCTCGCCCACTATTACGCGCGCTACGGCATCCGGATCAACGCGATCAATCCGGGCGCCACGCTCACAGAACGGGTCGAAGAAGCATTGAAGCTGGAAGCCGGCCAGCAAGGCATCGACACGGAAGAGGCGCTCGCGCGCGGGCAAGCCAGGGTGCCGCTTGGGCGTTTCGCAAAACCGGAAGAAATCGCCGACGTCGCGTTGTTCCTCGCGAGCCGGCGTGCAAGCTACGTCACTGGGGCAATTATCCCGATGGATGGCGGCAGCGCGCCGCTCATCTGATGTGAGTTGACGCGTGCAGCCTCAGGGATTTACAGCAGTCGGTGTCCGACCCACCATCCAGCCGCGGCGAGTACAGCAGAAGCCGGGATTGTGAGAATCCAGGCCCAGACGATGTTACCGGCGACGCCCCAGCGCACCGCGCTCAGCTTGCGCGTCGCGCCAACGCCGACGATTGCGCCGGTGATCGTGTGCGTGGTCGATACCGGAATACCGAGCCAGGAAGCGATGAAGAGCGTAATCGCGCCACCCGATTCGGCACAGAAGCCGCCAACGGGCTTGAGCTTCGTGATCTTCTGCCCCATCGTGCGGACGATCCGCCAGCCACCAAACAGCGTGCCGAGGCCCATCGACAGATAACAGCCGCCGATCACCCAGATCGGCGGCGCATCGGCGGTTGCCGACGCATAGCCGGTGGCGATCAGCAGCATCCAGATAATACCGATGGTTTTCTGCGCGTCGTTGCCGCCGTGGCCAAGGCTGTACAACCCCGCGGACAAAAGCTGGAGACGCCGGAACCGCCGGTCGACCTTGCTGGGTGGCGTGCGGAAATAGAGCCACGACACCGCCAGCATGAAGAACGATCCGAGCACGAATCCGAGAAGCGGCGAAATGAAAATGAACGCGACGGTTTTCAGCAGCCCATCCAGGTTGAGCGAGCTCCAACCCGACTTCGCCAGCGCGGCGCCGACGAGGCCACCGATCAACGCATGTGACGAGCTCGACGGAATGCCGTAGTACCACGTCACGACATTCCAGCCGATCGCACCGACCAGCGCTCCGAAAATGACGTAGTGATCGACAATTTCGGGATCGATGGTGCCCTTGCCGACCGTCTGCGCAACCTTGAGGTGAAAGATGAAATACGCGATGACGTTGAAGGCCGCCGCAAATGCCACTGCCTGCTGCGGTTTCAGGACGCCGGTCGACACGACTGTCGCGATCGAATTCGCGGCATCGTGAAAGCCGTTCATGAAGTCGAATACGAGAGCGACAGCGACGAGAGCGACGACTATCCAGATAGCGAGTTGAATCGAATGCATCTCAGGCGTTTTCCAGCACGATGCCTTCGATGATGTTTGCCACATCCTCGCATTTGTCTGTGATCGTCTCGAGCAATTCGTAGATTGCCTTCAGTTTGATCAGCGTCTTCACATTGTCTTCTTCGCGGAAGAGCTTCGACATCGCGGCACGCAGCACGCGGTCGGCTTCCGACTCGAGACGGTCGATGTCTTCACATGCCTTGAGAATCTGGCTCGCCTGCTTCATGTCCGACAGCAGGCCGACCGCAAACTGCACACGTTCGGACGTCGCCGTGCAGATATGCGCCAGCTGGCTCGCTTCCGAGGTCACGGCCTGCACGTCGTACAGCGAAATAGCCGTGGCGACATCCTCCATCAGGTCGAGGATGTCGTCCATCGTCGTGATCAGCTTGTGAATTTCGTCGCGGTCGAGCGGCGTAATGAAGGTCTTGTGCAGCAGGTCGATCGTTTCGTGCGTCAGTTTGTCTGCGGCCTTTTCGGCGGCCTGCACGTTCTGCTTGTGGATCTCGGCGTCGGACAGGTTATCGATCAGAAGCTCGAGTTCGCGGCTCGCCGATACGATACAGGCGGCGTGCGCGTTGAAATTTTCAAAGAACTTGCCCTCGGTGGGCATGAATCGACCGAACATTAGGATCCCGGGAATTGGTCACGGTTATGACTGACATAAAACCGCAATATTGTACCGTCGCGGCCAGGATGCCGCACTTGTGAGGGCATGGTTACAACAGATCAGCCTGCAGTGGCTTTACTCGCCGTAAAAATTCTGCGCGCCGGCAAAATTGTCGAACTTCGTGAATTGACCATGGAACGTGAGCCGAACTGGCCCGATCGGACCATTCCGCTGTTTGCCGATAATAATCTCCGCGGTGCCCTTGTCCGGGCTGTCCGGGTTGTAAACTTCATCACGGTAGATGAACAGGATCACGTCCGCATCCTGCTCGATAGCGCCGGATTCCCGCAGGTCCGACATGATTGGACGTTTGTTGGGCCGCTGTTCGAGACCGCGGTTCAACTGCGAAAGCGCGATCACCGGCACGTCGAGTTCTTTCGCGAGGCTCTTCAGCGAACGGGAAATTTCAGAAATTTCGGTCGCCCGGTTTTCGCCCGATGACGAACCGCTCATCAGCTGAAGGTAGTCGATGATGATCAACCCCAGCTTGCCGCATTGACGCGACAGACGCCGCGCCCGCGAACGCAGTTCCATCGGGTTCAGACCGCCCGTTTCGTCGATGAAAATCTGCGCCTCGCTCATTTTCTGCACGGCGTGCGTGAGCTTCGGCCAGTCTTCGTCGGTCAGGCGCCCGGTTCGCATCCGGTGCTGGTCGAGCCGGCCAACCGACCCGAGCATCCGCATCGTCAGCTGGGTGCCCGGCATTTCCATCGAGAACACGGCCACCGGCAGACCATACTCGACTGCGACGTATTCGCCGATGTTCATCGAGAACGCGGTCTTACCCATCGAAGGCCGCCCCGCGACGATGATCAGCTCGCCGCCGTGCATGCCCGAGGTCATCCGGTCGAGGTCGACGAAGCCCGTCGGCGTGCCCGTGACGTCGCTCGGATTGGCAGTGTGATACAGCGTGTCGATCCGCTCGACAACCTGCGTCAGGAGCGGCCCGATCTCCAGGAAGCCCTGCGTGCCGCGCGCGCCGTCTTCGGCGATCGAAAACACTTTCGATTCGGCCTCATCCAGCAGCTGGCGGACTTCTTTGCCTTGCGGATTGAACGCGTCCGCCGAAATTTCGTCGGCGACTGAAACGAGACGGCGCAACACCGCCCGATCCCGCACGATTTCGGCGTACCGGCGAATGTTCGCCGCGCTCGGCGTGTTCTGCGCGAGCGCGTTCAGATACGCCAGACCGCCTACGTCATCTGCCTTGCCCGACGTGCCGAGTGCCTCGAAGACCGTGATCACATCGGCCGGGCGCGTCGCCGCGATCAGCTTGCCAATGTGTTCGAAGATGATCCGGTGGTCGTAGCGGTAAAAATCGCTCTGTGACAGGAAATCCGCAATGCGGTCCCACGCCGCGTTGTCCAGCAGCAGGCCGCCGAGTACCGACTGTTCGGCCTCGATCGAGTGCGGCGGGACTTTCAGCGATTCGAGTTGGGGATCTTTCGACGGTGCGTTCATGGAGACGGATTATCGTGCAAATGGCGGCGTCGGGGAACCAGAAAGACGGCGCCCAGCACGTGGCGCCGTAAACGCGAAGGCGGGAGCCGGTTTCCCGGCTCCCGCCTTCGTGCCAGAAACAGCCTGGCGAATGCTACTCGCTACTGGACGACGTCTTAGACGTGTTCGCCCAGCACCGACACCGTCACATCGACGAGCACGTCGGTGTGCAGCGAGATCTGCACCGGATGGTCGCCAACCAGCTTGAGCGGACCTTCCGGCAGACGCACTTGCGCCTTTTCAACAGCGAAGCCTTGCTTGACGAGCGCGTCAGCGATGTCAGCGTTCGTCACCGAGCCGAACAGACGGCCGTCGACGCCAGCCTTCTGGCCGATCTGAACCGTCGAGCCTGCCAGCTTTTCGCCCTGGGCTTGAGCAACTGCCAGCTTTTCAGCGGCGACCTTTTCGAGTTCCGCACGGCGGACTTCGAATTCAGCGATCGCTTCCTTCGTGGCACGGCGAGCGCGCTTGTTCGGGATCAGGAAGTTACGTGCGTAACCGTCCTTGACCTTGACGATATCGCCCAGGTTACCCAGGTTGACGACTTTTTCGAGAAGAATGATCTGCATTCGGATGCTCCTTGTTGCGTCGTCGGGTTAGGCCTTGTGCTGGTCGGTGTACGGCACGAGCGCGAGGAAACGCGCGCGCTTGATTGCCGTGTCCAGCTGGCGTTGATAGTGCGACTTCGTACCCGTGAGACGCGCCGGCGTGATCTTGCCGTTCTCGCCGATGAAGTCCTTCAGCGTTTCGATGTCTTTGTAGTCGATCTGGTCGACACCAGCTGCCGTGAAACGGCAGAACTTCTTGCGCTTGAAGAGCGGATTTTGTTGCTGACGACGCTTGTCGAATTTCTTACCAGTCGGGCGGGGCATGTTCAGTCCTTTCCAATGTCCTGCAATTCTGTGATGTGAAACACCAGGGTTCGCGCGTTGCGGCTCTTTTTGGCCAGAAAACCGGTGAAGAGCGTTTCGACGCCCATTCCACACTTTTCCAGCCTGCCGCTCGTCTCGCCGGCGGCCACCGCCGGCATGGTCAGTTCGACTTGCCGTTTAACACCGGCCTCGACGACTTCCGTGCGGTGAAGCAACGTACAGCTTGCAATCGGAACGCCGGCGGGGGTGTACCGCACCGGTTCGCGTTCGACGACGCTGCCTGTCAGTTGCAGCCTGTTCACGAGAGCGACGCTTTAATCCTGATGGCTTAAATAACTGACTGTCTTAAGCCTGCGCTTCGGACGGTTGCGTAGCAGCCGCCTTCTTGGCTTCTTCGCGCTGCACTTCCTTCATCATCGGCGACGGAGCCGTTTCAGCCTTCTTCTGCTTGACGATGAGGTGACGCAGAACCGCGTCGTTGAACTTGAATGCGTGTTCCAGCTCGTCGAGCGTGGCTTGATCGCATTCGATGTTCATGCAGACGTAGTGTGCCTTCGCGAGTTTCTCGATCATGTAGGCCAGCTGGCGACGGCCCCAGTCTTCGATACGATGGATCTGGCCACCGTGCGACGTGATCGTGGTCTTGTAACGCTCAATCATGGCGGGCACCTGCTCGCTCTGATCCGGATGCACGATAAATACGATTTCGTAATGACGCATATTCACTCCTTGTGCTGACTTATGGATAGAAGCCACCCGGGCGTCGGAACCGGTGTGGCAAGTGAGAAGCCGAAGAATGTAACACGAATGGGGGCGGCATGCAAGACTTTGCTTCGATTTGCGCCGTTTCGGACGTGTTTTCAAGGAGTTATCGCGTAGCGGGACGACAGGCGCCCCCGTTTTCGCCCGACAAGGCAGCAGCCGGCACACCCCGCGGCCCACCGGCGGGCCGCGCAATTCAGCGCATTCTGGCCTGAAAACGTCACTCCGAAGGCTGCGGACGCGCCTTGAGCGCGGTTTCCAGCGCGCTCAGCGCATCCGGGGCGGCGTCGGTGATCGCCCACCAGACCATGCCGTCCTCACGCCAGCGCACCATCGAATAGCCGTCGCGAACCAGCGTCGCGTCCGGTTTTGTGCCCAATCCCGTGCCGGAATCGCTGCTCGTCCGATCAGTGTCGGGAAAGACGTACACGTCGATTACATGCTTGCGGTAGCGGTAGGTCAGCACCGCCACCCGCCTGTGGCCGAGGTAATCCAGCCGGCCGCCGGCCAGCGGAAAACCGGCCGCTGTCAGATCCACCACCGGCGGCGCATAGTCGAGCCTGCCGTTGAACCACGGCTTCACAGTGTGCTGATCCGTCGAAATGACGTCGATGTCGCGTCCCGACAATTGCGCACGGACGTGACTCGACACCAGTTCATCGACGAACGGACTGGTGTCGGCGGGACGGCGCAGCGTCAGCGTCACGCCCGCGACAGCCGCGCACAAGGCGATGATCATGACGGTCAGCCAGCCCGATCCGATCGTCATCCTGCCGTTGGCCGCGCCGAATCCCCCACCCACCGGCAGGCGCAAACCCTCGAACGACGGAAACCACCAGGCGCGTCCGCGCGCGCCCTTTGACGTCGAAGAAACCGCTGCCTGCGGCAGCCCGGCGACGATACGCGCCCTGAGCACATCCGGCGCGCGATGGTAGTCGGCCTGACGGATCGTACCGGCCAGGGCCCGAACGATCTCCGTTTCGCGCTGGCACGCCGCGCAGGTGGCGACATGCTGCTGCACGCGGCGTTCATCGACCGGCGAAAGCTCGCGGTCGACGCTGGCATCGATGAGCGGACGCACTTCGTTACAGTCCATCTGGCGTCTCCCGTTTTGCGCCGGCGGCCGTGGCGCCCGGATCGCCCGGCATCCAGCCGGACGGCGGCATGTCGAGCGTGCCTGGACTTGCCGCCCGGGCGCCGGCCGCGCGGTTGCGCGTGTCGTCGACGTCCATGCGCCCTGCATTGCTGCCGCGCGCTTCCAGTGCGGTCAGCGCGACCGCCAGCCGGCGCCGGCCCCGCGCCAGCCTCGACATGACCGTGCCGACCGGCAGATCGGCGACGATCGCAATCTCGCGATAACTCAACTCTTCCAGCTCCCGCAGGATCAGCACTTCGCGATACTCCACTGGCAGTTGTTCCAGCGCGACGTGTACGCGCCGGGCGTCTTCCTCACGAATCATCAACGCCTGCGGATCGATGCTCGCCGGACTCCAGCCGTCGAACGCGGCTTCTTCGTGCGAATCGTCGAATTCGGTCACCTCGCGCGAGTTCGTCCTTCTGCGCCATTCCGTATACCAGGTCCTGCGCACGATCGCCAGCAGCCACGGGCGCGCGTTATCGCCACGAAACGTATCGAAGAAACGGAACGCACGCATAAAGGCTTCCTGGACGATGTCGTCGGCATCGCTGGCATTGCCCGACAACCAGCGTGCAAGGTTGAAGGCGGCGTCGAGATGCGGCAGCGCCAGCGCCTGGAAACGACGGCTGCGTTCAGCTTCGTCGCTTCTTCCTCGGGTAGTGGTATCGGTCTGACGCACGCGGGCCCTCCTGGCTTCACGGCTGCAATACTGGTCGCGTTCCGGGTTTATTCCCGCCTTCGCGGCATCCCGGCGAAAAATATCGACCGCGGCCTGACGGGCGCGCGCTATCGACCCGGCTGCGGCGCGTCTCGATGACTACGCTACACCGCTCCAGTAATCGTCGCGCGCATAGACGTCCTTCAGATAGTCGATGAAGTAGCGCACTTTTGCGGGCACGTAGCGCTGCTGCGGGTAGACCGCGAGGATGTCGTAGTCGGGCAGCGCGAATTCGTCGAGCACCGTTTCCAGTTCGCCGCGCGCGAGTTGCTGCTGCACTTCCCACGTCGAGCGCCAGCCGAGCCCGAGTCCTTCTGACACCCAGCGGTGCAGCAGTTCGCCATCGTTGCAGTCGAGCGTGCCGCCGACGCGCACCGTCGCCAGTTTGCCATTGCGCCGGAAATACCAGCCGCGGTTCTGGCCGCCCTGCAGATTGAACGCGAGGCAGTTGTGCTGCGGCAGGTCTTCGAGCGTTTTCGGCCGGTCGTGCTTGCGGAAATAGTCGGGCGTGCCGCAGACGACGCGCCGGTTCGTCGCCAGTTTCACCGCGACGAAATTCGGGTCCACGGCACCGCCAATGCGAATCGACAGGTCGTAACCCTCGCGCACGAGGTCGACGACCCGATCGGTCAGATTGAACGACAGCTGCAGCTCCGGCTTGTCGACGAGAAACGCCGGCGCGAGCGGCGCCACGTGCTTGCGCCCGAAAGCGGCGGGCGCCGAGACGATCAGGTGGCCGCTGACCGCGCGCCGCCCCGCCGTCAGTTCGTTTTCGGCCTGATCCCATTCGCTCAGAAGCCCCCGGCAGCGCTCGAGAAACGCCGCGCCCTCTTCGCTGACGACGAGCCGCCGCGTCGAGCGGTACATCAGCTTCACGCCGAGCCGCTTTTCGAGCGCGTCGATCCGGCGCCCGAGGATCACGGGCGACACGCCCTCTTCCAGCGCCGCGGCCGCGAGGCTGCCCGCATCGGCGACCCGCACGAAGGTTTCGATCTGCTTGAAGCGGTCCATGTCCTGTCTCCTGTCGACCGGCGTTCGCGCTTTAGCGCGTTACCCCGGTCCCCTGCAAGAAGTTGCGGCGTTTTTGCGCCTCTCCGCGTGCCACTGACAGGCGAAGCCCGTAAAAACCGCATTCCATACTTTTTGTTTCGGAATAAGTGACCTGAAGCGATCTTATCAAACCTTCGCGTGAAGCCTAAAGTGCATCTCAACAGCCTGCAACGGCTCGCCCGACGCAGTTCAGACAGCATTCAAAGACATTCAGGAGACATTCATGGCCAAGATGAGAGCCGTCGACGCAGCCGTACTCGTGCTCGAACGCGAAGGGATCGATACCGCGTTCGGTGTGCCGGGCGCCGCAATCAATCCGTTCTACTCGGCGATGCGCAAGGCCGGCAACATCAGCCACGTGCTGGCACGGCACGTCGAAGGCGCGTCGCACATGGCCGAGGGCTATACGCGGGCGTCGCCGGGCAACATCGGCGTGTGTATCGGCACGTCGGGCCCCGCCGGCACCGACATGATCACCGGCCTCTATTCCGCGCAGGCCGACTCGATTCCGATTCTCGCAATCACCGGTCAGGCACCGCGCGCGCGCCTCTACAAGGAAGACTTCCAGGCCGTCGATATCGAATCGATCGCCAAGCCGGTCACGAAATGGGCGGTCACCGTGCGCGAGCCGGCGCTCGTGCCGCGCGTGTTCCAGCAGGCCTTCCATCTGATGCGCTCGGGACGTCCGGGTCCTGTGCTCGTCGATCTGCCGATCGACGTGCAGCTCGCCGAAATCGAATTCGACATCGACACGTACGAACCGCTGCCGGTCTACAAGCCTGCTGCAACGCGCAAGCAGATCGAAGCCGCGCTCACGTTGCTCAACGATTCCGACAAGCCGCTGATCGTCTCCGGGGGCGGCGTGCTGAACGCTGCTGCTGAAGACCTTCTGGTGGCGTTCGCGGAAACGGTCGGCGTGCCGGTGATCCCGACGTTGATGTCGTGGGGCGCGATTCCCGACGACCATCCGCTGATGGCCGGCATGGTCGGCCTGCAGACGTCGCATCGCTACGGCAACGCCACGATGCTTGCCTCCGACTTCGTGCTCGGGATCGGCAACCGCTGGGCTAACCGTCACACGGGCAGCGTCGAGGTGTACACGAAGGGCCGCAAGTTCGTGCACGTCGACATCGAACCGACCCAGATCGGTCGCGTGTTCGGCCCGGATCTCGGCATCGTGTCGGATGCGAAAAAGGCGCTCGAACTCTTCGTCGAAGTAGCGAAGGAATGGAAGGCCGCCGGCAAGCTGAAGGACCGCAGCGCATGGGTCGCGGACTGCCAGGAACGCAAGCGCACGATGCATCGCAAGACGCACTTCGACAACGTGCCGATCAAGCCCCAGCGCGTGTACGAAGAGATGAACCAGGTGTTCGGCCGCGACACGTGCTACGTGAGCACGATCGGTCTGTCGCAGATCGCCGGTGCGCAGTTCCTGCACGTGTACAAGGCACGCAACTGGATCAACTGCGGCCAGGCAGGCCCGCTCGGCTGGACCATTCCGGCCGCGCTCGGTGTGCGCGCCGCCGACCCGCAACGTCCGATCGTCGCGCTTTCGGGCGACTACGACTTCCAGTTCATGATCGAAGAACTGGCCGTGGGTGCGCAGTTCAACCTGCCGTACGTGCATGTGGTCGTGAACAACTCGTACCTCGGGCTGATCCGCCAGGCACAGCGCGCGTTCGACATGGACTTCTGCGTACAGCTCGCGTTCGACAACATCAATGCGCCGGAAGTGAACGGCTATGGCGTCGATCACGTCGCGGTGGCCGAAGGTCTCGGCTGCAAGGCGATCCGCGTGTTCAAGCCGGAAGAATTGAAGCCGGCGCTGCAACGCGCACAATCGATGTTGTCCGAGTTCAACGTGCCGGTGATCGTCGAGGTGATTCTCGAGCGCGTGACGAACATTTCGATGGGCACCGAGATCGACGCGATCAACGAGTTCGAAGAACTCGCCGCGCGGCACGAAGACGCGCCGACCGCGATCAGCACACTCGACTGAGCTTCTTCTTTTCAACTGACCGACCAGCCGGAAATCTTTCGAACCATGCCTAAATTTGCAGCCAATCTGACCATGCTGTTCAACGAAGTCCCGTTCCTCGACCGCTTCGCGGCGGCGGCGGGCGCGGGCTTCGACGCCGTCGAATTTCTGTTCCCCTACCCGTTCAAGGCAGCCGAACTGGCCGAACGTCTCGAGCAGAATCGTCTGAAGCTCGTGCTGCACAACCTGCCCGCGGGCAACTGGGATGCCGGCGAACGTGGCATCGCGTGCCTGCCGGATCGCGTCGGCGAATTCCAGGAAGGCGTCGGGCGCGCGATCGAATACGCGAAGGCGCTGAAGGTGCCGCAACTGAACTGCCTCGTGGGCATTCCGACGGCCGGCATCGACAAGGACAAGGCGCGCTCGACGATCGTCGACAACCTGCGTTTTGCCGCCGAAGCGCTGAAAAAAGAAGGCATCCGCCTGCTGGTCGAACCGTGCAATTCTTACGATATTCCCGGCTTCGCGCTGAACCGTTCGTCGGAAGGTCTCGACGTGATTCGCGCGGTCGGCTCGGACAACCTGTTCCTGCAGTACGACATCTATCACATGCAGCGCATGGAAGGCGAACTCGCGGCGACGATCAAAAAGAACCTGCCGCAGATCGCACACATCCAGCTCGCCGACAACCCCGGCCGCAACGAGCCGGGCACCGGCGAGATCAACTACCCGTTCCTGTTCGAACTGCTCGATTCGCTGGGTTACGCAGGCTACATCGGCTGCGAATACAAGCCGCGCACGACGACCGTCGCAGGTCTCGACTGGCTTCAGCGTATCGCGGGCCAGTCACGCGTCGCCGCCTAGGCCACGGCCAGCGTCAACACGCGACATCGCGCAATTTCGAACGATCAACCCGGCATCACGGAGACACATCAATGGCAAAAATTGGTTTCATCGGCCTCGGCATCATGGGCGCGCATATGGCGCGCAATCTCATCAAGGGTGGTCACACGCTGATCGTCAACGGCGCATATCCGGTGCCGGACGACCTGCGCACGCAGACCACGGTCGTCGAGAACTCGACTGCCGTCGCGAAAGCCGCAGATATCGTCATCTCGATGGTGCCGGACACGCCTGACGTCGCCAACGTACTGTTCGCCGACGACGGCATAGCGAACGGCCTCACGAAGGGCAAGCTCGTCATCGACATGAGCTCGATTTCGCCGCTCGAAACCCAGGCGTTCGCGAAAAAGATCAACGCGCTCGGCTGCGACTACCTCGACGCGCCGGTATCGGGCGGCGAAGTCGGCGCACGTGAAGCGACGCTGACGATCATGGTGGGCGGCCCGCAGAAATCGTTCGACCTCGCGAAGCCGCTCTTTGACCTGATGGGCAAGAACATCTCGCTCATCGGCGACAACGGTGCCGGTCAGACGTGCAAGGTCGCGAACCAGATCATCGTCGCGTTGAACATCGAGGCCGTTGCCGAAGCGCTGCTGTTTGCCGCGCGTTCGGGCGCCGATCCGGAACGCGTACGCAAGGCCCTGATGGGCGGCTTCGCTTCGTCGCGCATTCTCGAAGTGCACGGCGAACGCATGACGAAGCGCACGTTCGATCCGGGCTTCCGCATCGAACTGCATCAGAAAGACCTGAATCTCGCACTCGATGGCGCGCGCAAGCTCGGCATCGCGCTGCCCCACACTGCGAGCGCGCAGCAACTGTTCAGCGTGTGCGCGGCGAACGGCGGCAAGGCGTGGGATCACTCGGCAATGGTGCGTGCACTGGAAATCATGGCGAACTTCGAAGTCGCGCAGGCACCGGGCAAGGAAGTGAAAGCCGCCTGAGTTGCAAGGCTCGTTTGATGGCCCGTTATCGTGCGCGCTGTGATGGCAACGCTGACGGGCCGGGATACACGGTATGCAGGACAACGTGGACGCAGCCACTCGCGCGGCGGCCATATCAGTGGGGCGCTTTGTCCGCTGCGCGGCACGCGTGACGGGTAAGGCAAATCGAGCCGCTCTGGGCTGAGAGCGGCGAGTGGGGTCCGCAGCGGCGCCCGGCGATGCCGGGGAAGCCTTGGTCGGTCAGACGTCGTCGTCGGGTGTCCGGCTGTCGGATTTCATGTTACTTCGCGCGCGCCTGGCCCTCATTGGCCGCGCCGTCTGCCCCATCTTTTTTGACAATTCTCCCAGCGCGCCTTCCTACAATTGATCGTTCTTTCTGGTCGATTTTCGACCGGATCACGAGGGCCGCACACGCCCTCTTCATCACGTCAGGAGAACGATCGATGGGTATTCTCAGTTTCATCAAGGACGCTGGAGAAAAGCTGTTCGGCACGACAGCGGCATCCGCGCAAGCCGCACAGGCGCCCGCCGCGGCACCCGTGGATGTCGCCGCACTGAACAGGATTGCGGGCGACGCGATTGCGAACTACATCCATGTGCAGGGCCTGAACGCCGCCAACCTGCAGGTCACCTTCGACGGCGCGAGTCATACGGTCACCGTATCGGGCGAAGCGCCCGATACGGCGACGAAAGAAAAAATCCTCGTCGCGGCCGGCAACGTGCACAACGTCGAAAAAGTGGACGATCGGCTCACGGTCACCCACCCGGCGCCGGAAGCACAGTTCCATACGGTCGTCGCTGGCGACAACCTGTGGAAGATCGCGGAGAAGTACTACGGCAGCGGCGCGAAGAACGATGTGATCTTTCAGGCGAACACACCGATGCTGAAGAGCCCGGACAAGATCTATCCGGGTCAGGTGCTGGTGATTCCGGCTGTGTGAGGGTGCTTCGACAGGTTGCGTTGAACACGACGTAACAACGCGGCAGTTCAGGTCCCTCCTGCACCGCCGCGTTTCATCTGCACGTCACGTAGCACGTCCGGGCGAGCGAGACTAGATCGCGAGCACCATGCAAACGCCACACAGTCCGATCACCCCGCAACTGACGCGATCCTTGAACGCGAACACGATCGGATCGTCGTGCATCTGGCCGCGAAACGCGAACATCCAGATGCGGCTTACCCAGTAGAGTGTCAACGCGAATACCGCCCACATCATCTGCGGATGACGATAAAGCGCCTTGAGTTCCGGCGAGTTCAGATAGAGCGCCAGCACGAGCACGGCCAGATACGCCGACGAAGTGCCGAACGAACGAAGGATCGACATGTCCTGCGTGATATAGCCGCGCCCTGCCGCTTCCATCTTGCCAAGACGCAGGATGCTTTCGAGTTCCACGTAGCGCTTGACCATCGCGAGGCTCAGGAAGATCGGCACGCAAAAGAGAATCAGCCAGTACGACAGTGCGATATCGTTCGCCGCGCCGCCCGCGATCACGCGCACGGTGTAAAGGCATGCGAGCGTGAATACGTCGATCAGCGCCATGCGCTTCAGGCTGAACGAATACGCGACGGTCACCGCCAGGTAACCGGCCAGCACGACGCCGAACTGCCACGGCAGCAGCGCCGCGAGACCCGCGCCCGCCACCAGCAAGAGGACCGTCATTACAATGCCAAACGACAGCGACAGGTTCCCCGATGCAAACGGCCGGCTGCGCTTTCGCGCATGCCGGCGGTCGGCGTCGAGATCGAGCATGTCGTTGAGCAGATAAACCGATGACGCGCACAGACTGAACGACGCAAACGCCACGCAGGCGGCAATCAATGCGTGGATATCGGTGAACTTGTGTGCAGTCAGCAACGGCACGAAGATCAGCACGTTCTTGACCCACTGATGCACACGCATTTCCTTCAGCACAAGCGGAATGAACTGGCGCTTGCGTTCGAAGAAGATGATCGCCTGATTGACCTTGCGAGCCGCGGCGGCCATATGCTTGTCGCCGACGACAATCGCCTGCCGCGCCCTGCGCCACACGGGCACATCGGCGAGCGCATCGCCGCAGTAGTCGAAGCCGTGATCGCCGAACTGTTCGACGAGCGCATCGGCCTTGTTGCGGCCAATCAGGTTGTGATCCGCGGTGCTCGCAAGCACGCCCTTGAACAGCCCGAAATGCTCGGCGACCTGACTCGCGAAACGCTGGTTTGACGCCGTGCACAGATAGAGCGTGCGGCCGGCGGAATGCTCGTCGCGCAGATAGTCGACGAGTTGAGTGTTGTATGGCAGCACGCCGACGTCGATCGTCACGCGTTTTGCGATCTGTTCCTTCAGATGCGCCTTGCCGCGCAGCGCCCAGGCGATGCACAGAAACAGCGCGAGCGGGTTCTGCTTCAGCAGCACGAGGAAGCTTTCGAGCAGGAAGTCGGTTCGCGTGAGCGTGCCGTCCAGATCCACACACAGCGGGATCGTCGCGCTTGTCATGTCACACCTCGCCGCCGGAGCGTCGGTTTCGCAATGAGCCGGATGTCGCCGCGGCGCTGGCGCTTCGCCTGAACATCGCGGGGAATGCGCACAGAAAAGCGGCTTTCGTCATAGCATGCGGCGCTCGCGGAATGAGGCCGCGATACCACACGTTACTGTCTGCATCCTAAAGGCGCGGCGCGCGGCGCTCTGTGCGCCAGCGCACTCCGGTTCACGCGAAGACGAAGCGCTTGTCGAGGTGATATTTGGCGAAATAACCAAGCACGAGGCCGATGGCGCCGCCCATGAGCCGCGCGGGTTCCGTATGAAAAATGGCGTCGGCGCCGAACTCGACTACCCAGAACACCAGCGTGGTGCCGAGGCCCATCGCGACGTACATCGCGAAGGTCTGGATGCCATGCGCGACGCTGCGGTGCGGATAACGGAAGATCCACGCCTTGTCGAGCAGGTATTTGACGACGAGGCCTACGCCCGTGCCAATGCACACGGAGAGCGGCACCGCGAACGCACCCTGATAAAGCCAGAACGCGAATTTCTGGCTGCCGAGATTCGCGCCGATCGAGATCGCCGCGAAAATCGCGTACCAGACGACAAGCCGCGAGCGGCCCAATGGCGCATCGAGCGTCGGGCTGTTCATGCTGGCCTCCGCGCGTCCGATATCCACCGCCATGGCCGGGCGGCCGCGCTCACAGCGAAACCCGCTTGAAAACGAACTCCGGCAGCGAGCGGATGATCAGCATGATGCCGCTCCAGAACCACGGGGTGTACAGCGCGTCCCGGCCGCGCTCGACGGCGCGCACGATATCGGTCGCGACGCGCTCCGGCGAGGCGACGAGCGGCCCGGGCAGCGACAGGCCGGCCGTCATCGGTGTATCCACGAAACCCGGTTTGATCGTCAGCACACGGACGCCGGACTTGAAGAGACGCGCCCGCAACCCCTCGCAGAAGGTGCCCACCGCCGCCTTCGCCGCGCCATAGACATAATTTGACGGTCGTCCGCGGTCGCCCGCCACCGACGAAATCACAGCGATCGTGCCGCTTTTCTGGCTCTCGAACACGCCCGCCAGCAATGTGAGCAGCGCAATCGTCGACATCGCATTGGTCGACAGTTCGCGCATCGCCGCTTCCACGTCGCGCTCGCACTGCGCCTGGTTGGACAGCGTGCCGTGCGCGATCAGCACGATGTCGATCCGTCCGAACGCCGCCTGACAGGCCTTCAGCATCGTGGCGTGCTGCAGATGGTCGTTCATGTCGAGCATGTGCGTTTCCACCGAAGGCGCCCCCCGCACGCGGAGGTCTTGCGCGACGGCCGCGAGCCGGACTTCGTGCCGCCCCGTCAGGAACAGGTTCGCGCCCTCCTTGGCCCAGCGACGCGCGCATGCCACTGCAATGGCGGACGAGCCGCCCACGATCAGGATGTTTTTCATGTCTGTGTGGTCCGTTTCCAGAAACGAGACATCAGGGCAGGATCGCGATTGCGTTCGAGTTCCTGCCACGCGGGATACGCGGCGCGAAAGTCCGCCCCGCTCATGTGGGCGTCCTTCGCCGGATACTGGCGACCGCCCGCTTCGTTGACAATCGCGTCGAGCCGCAGGAAAAGCGCCTCGTTGCGGCGTTCGCGCTGCGGGAAATCCAGCGCGAGGGAGACGCCCGGCATCGGAAACGACAGCAGCCCTGGCGAAACCAGCGTTCCGCAGCGTTTCAGCACCGCAAGGCACGATCCGAGGCCGCTTTTCGCAATCGTCGCAAGAATTTCCTTCAGTGCATCGCGTGATGCCGCCTCGGGAATGACGCACTGATGCTGCTGGAAGCCGCGTCGCCCGTATATGCGGTTCCAGTTGCGCACACCATCGAGCGGATAGAAAAAGCTCGCGAAATCGACGCCCGAATGCTCGACGCGCTGCGTCTGCCGGCGGTAATAGAACTCGTTGAAAATCTTGAGCGTGTAGCGGTTGACGGGCGACCACGGCAGCACGAACGGCACGTTGCGCCGACGGGTACCTTTTATCGAGAAATCGCCATCCGCCGCGTGATCGCCTGACATGTAAATGCCGCGCCCGAGCGAATCGCCGCTCGCGAGGCAGTCGACCCACGCCACGCCGTATTCGTGATGCGGATCGAGTTCGCTCGACAGCGCGAGGAACTCGTCGAGATTGGCAAAGCGGATGCTCGTCAATGAAATGCGGCTGGAGCGCACCGGCATCAGCTGGATTTCGACCCATTCGATGACGCCCGTCAGGCCGAGCCCGCTGATCGTCGCGCGAAACAGATCGTCGTTTTCGCCGGGCGCGCATTCGGTCGGTTCGCGATCCGAGCGCAGCAACGAAAACCGCCGGACGTGCCGTCCGAACGTGCCGCGTACGTGGTGGTTCTTGCCGTGGACATCGTTGGCCACCGCGCCGGCGAGCGTCACGAACTGCGTGCCGGGCGTCACCGGGAGCATCCAGCCGCGCGGAATCGACAGTTCCAGCACCTCGCCCAACATCACGCCGGCTTCCGCGCGCAGGATGCCGCGCTCCCAGTCGGCGCTGATAAAGCGGCCGAGGCCGCGCATATGGAGGACGTGATCGGTCGCCGCGAGACAGCTGTCGCCATAGCTGCGGCCGTTGCCGAACGGCAAGGTCGTGCCGAAGCGGGCGCGCGTGCCGTCCAGTTCAGCCTGGACGGCGTCACGCCACGACAGCGGATGACTGGATTGGGGCGCGTAGGGGTAATGCCCCCACGACTGGAGCTTCGACGCGCTCATTGGGTGCCACGATGGACGGTATGAGCATCATCCTGGCACGAAAAGCCGGCAAACCGCGTGGGTTACCTCACAGACGGGGAAAGCTCGCACCGCGCCGCCGCTCCACGGGCGCCTAGTACGTATCGAACGCGCGCTGCAGCACGACCGGGCCGGCGCCACCGGCGGCGAGCGCCAGCATCAGCAGCACACGCGATTTGTACGGGTTCAGCCCGTTCGCGGCGACAAAACCGAGCGTATCGTCCGGCGCAGCGCCGTTGCGCATCACGTGCCCCGAGCCGACCCGCGACGCACGCACGACGGCCACGCCCTGCGATACGGCGTCGGCGAGCGCCTGCTGGAGCGACGTATGGATCGAGCCGTTCCCGGTGCCCGCGACCACGATACCGCGCACGCCCGCCATGACGAGTGCATCGACGGCCACGCGCGACACGCCCGCGTAACTCGTGACAATGTCCACGCCCGGCCATGTCGCGCCGATCACGAATTCGGTGGCGACCGTGTGGGCGCGCACGACGCTGCGCTGGAACTCGACGCGCCCGTCCTGCACCCAGCCCAGCGCGCCCACTTCGGGCGACTGGAACGCGTCGAGCGCGAACGTGCTGGTCTTCACGACGTCGCGCGCGCTGTGGATCCGGTTATTGACCGCGACGAGCACGCCCTGCCCGTGCGCGGCGGCGCTGGCGGCGACCACGACCGCGTTCAGCAGGTTGAGCGGGCCATCGGCGGAAAGCGCCGTCGATGGCCGCATCGCGGCAGTCAGCACCACCGGCTTCGTGCTCTTCACTGTGAGATGCAGCAGATAGGCGGTTTCTTCGAGCGTATCGGTGCCGTGCGTGATGACGACGCCATCGATGTCATCGCTTGCGAGCAGCGTGTTCACGCGTTGCGCGAGCGTGGTCCACAGCGTGAGCGCCATGTCCTTGCTGTCGATGCTCGCGACCTGCCCGGCCTGTACCTGCGCGACATCGGAGAGCGCCGGAACCGCCGCGAGCAGCCGGTCGACGCCGACCACGCCCGCCTGATAGCCAGCGGTATTCGTGGCATCGGCGGCGGAACCCGCGATCGTGCCGCCCGTCGCGAGCACGGCGATGCGCGGCAGACCGTTCGACGGCGCCGCGCCGGAAGAAGAAGTGGAAGTATTCATGGCGCCGATTGTAAGCGATGCGCGACGTACGCCCGGGCGCATGCTTTCCCCACTGCCGGCACGAACGCCGATCAGGCCGCCTCGCGCAACTGTGCCGCGATTTCTGTTTCGTTCAGCTGCGGCGCGAACATTTCGATCAGGCGGTACGCGTACGCGCGCAGGAACGCGCCCTTGCGCAGCCCGACGCGCGTCGTGCTCGCCTCGAACAGATGCTGCGTATCGAGCGCGACGAGTTCAGTATCGCGCTTCGGATCGTAGGCCATCGCCGCGACGATGCCGATGCCCATGCCGAGTTCGACGTACGTCTTGATCACGTCGGCGTCGATGGCGGTCAGCACGACGTCGGGCAATGCGCCCGCCTTCGCGAACGCCTGGTCGATATGCGAGCGGCCGGTGAAATCCTGGTCGTAGGTGACAATCGGAAATTCGGCGATTTCATCGAGCGTCAGGTTCGGCCGGCCGACGAGCGGATGGCCCTTCGGCACCACCACCACGTGATGCCACGAATAGCACGGGAACGTGACGATGTCCGGATAGCGGTCGAGCGCTTCGGTCGAAATGCCGATGTCCGCTTCGCCGTTGATGATCATCTGCGCGATCTGCTGCGGGCTGCCCTGACGCAGCGCGAGATGCACCTTCGGGAACACTTCCGTGAACTGGCGGATCACCTTCGGCAGCGCGTAGCGAGCCTGCGTGTGCGTCGTAGCGACGACCAGATGGCCGCTGTCCTGATCGGCGAACTGACGCGCGACACGGCGCAGGTTCTCCGCATCGAGCAGCATCCGCTCGATCAGCTGATGCACCGCCTTGCCGGGCTCGGTCAGACCCGTCAGCCGTTTGCCGCGACGGATGAAGATATCGACGCCGAGTTCGTCCTCGAGGTCCTTGATCTGTTTCGACACGCCCGACTGCGACGTGTACAGCACGTTCGCCACTTCAGTCAGGTTCATGTTCTGGCGCACCGCTTCGCGCACAAAACGCAGTTGCTGGAAATTCATGTTCTTGTCTCCGGTACAGCCGAAGTTAAGTTGGTGTAGTGAACGTGTGAGGTACGGTCAGTGCGCGGGAAACACACGCAGCGCGCGCGGCACGGCCGTCACGCCATCGCCGACATTCAGACGCAGTTCGCGCCACGCCTCCCGGTCAAGCTCGGCTTCGAGCACGCGCCCCTCGTGTCCTTCGAGCTCGACGCGCACCGAACCGCCGAGCGTCACGACCCGGCGCACGCCGACCGTGATGCCGTCGCGGTGGCTATCCGCCTTCGGGTACAACGCCAGATCGTGCGGACGTACATACGCGAACGCCGGGCCTTCGAAACCGGCCGCCACCGAAATCGGCAATGCGGCACCGTCGACCACGAATCCGCCGCCATCCACCTTGCCATGCAGACGGTTCGCCGCGCCGAGGAACTCGTAGACGAACGACGTCTGCGGATGGTCGTACACGTCCTGCGGACTGCCGACCTGCTCCACGTGCCCGTGATTGAGCACCACGATGCGGTCCGCCACTTCGAGCGCTTCTTCCTGGTCGTGCGTGACGAAGATCGTCGAGATATGCAGGTCGTCGTGCAGGCGCCGCAGCCAGCTGCGCAGTTCCTTGCGGACCTTCGCGTCGAGCGCGCCGAACGGCTCGTCGAGCAGCAGCACTTTGGGTTCGACAGCGAGCGCACGTGCGAGCGCGATCCGCTGACGCTGGCCGCCCGACAGCTCCGAAGGAAAGCGTTGCGCGAGCCAGTCGAGCTGCACGAGCTTCAGCAGTTCATGCACTTTCTCGCGGATCACCGCTTCCGACGGCCGCTCCTTCCGCGGCTTCACGCGCAGACCGAACGCGACGTTTTCGAACACCGTCATGTGACGGAACAGCGCGTAATGCTGGAACACGAAGCCGACCTGCCGCTCACGCGCACCGACTTCGGCGACATCCTGACCTTGCAGCACGACCTGCCCGGCGTCGGCGTATTCGAGGCCCGCGATCACACGCAGCAGCGTGGTCTTGCCACAGCCGGAGGGTCCGAGCAGCGCGACGAGTTCACCCGGCGGAAAATCGAGCGACACGTTGTCGAGCGCGGTGAAATCGCCAAAGCGCTTCTGCAGGTTACGAACGGTGATGCCCATGTGCTGCTCTCCTTACTGAACCGGACGGCTGGCCGCATGCGACGGTGCCGGCGACGGGGTGACGGGACCGGCGTGCGCGGGCACAGCCCGCGCATCGGCCTGCTCCGCCGAAAGATGACGCTCCGCGAGCAGCTTCAGGGCCAGCGTGACGAGCGCGAGCAGCGCGAGCACGGAGGCCACGGCAAACGCCGCGGAAAAGTTGTATTCGTTGTAGAGAATCTCGACGTGCAGCGGCATCGTGTCGGTCTGCCCGCGAATATGGCCCGACACTACCGACACCGCGCCGAATTCGCCCATCGCACGCGCGTTACAGAGAATCACGCCGTACAGCAGACCCCAGCGAACGTTCGGCAGCGTGACACGGCGAAATATCTGCCAGCCCGATGCGCCGAGCACGTGCGCCGCCTCTTCCTCATCGTTACCCTGCGCCTGCATCAGCGGAATCAGCTCGCGCGCGACGAACGGGAACGTAACGAAGATCGTCGCGAGCACGATGCCCGGCACGGCGAAGATGATCTGCACGTTATGCGCTTCGAGCCACGGCCCGAACCAGCCTTGCGCGCCGAACATCAGCACATAGATCAAACCCGAGATCACCGGCGACACGGAAAACGGCAGATCGATGAGCGTCGTGAGGAGCGCCTTGCCGCGGAATTCGAACTTCGCGATACACCACGAGGCGGCCAGTCCGAACACGAGGTTCAGCGGCACGGCGATCGCCGCGGTGATCACGGTGAGCTTGATGGCCGACAGCGCGTCCGGATCGGCGAGCGACTCGAAGTAGAAGCCGATGCCCTTGCTGAGCGCCTGATAGAACACCGCCACGAGCGGCACGACCAGAAACAGCGCGAGAAACAGCAGCGCAATGCCGACCAGCAGCCAGCGGACCACGCGCGATTCCGTCACGGGATCGGGGCGACGGCTGGCGGTCTGGGCGCCGCGGGTATTGCGTGAGACGGTCGTCACGGAATCGCTCATTGCGCACCTCCGGCCACGACTGCATGTGCCGCACTGCCTGTGTGCGACCCCGGGGGCACCTGCGGCCCGGACGCGCCGCGACTCGTGCGCCGTTGCAGATACCACTGCAACGTATTGATGAGGAGCAGCATCAGGAACGACACGACCAGCATGACGACCGCGAGCGCCGTGGCGCCCGCATAGTCGTACTGCTCGAGCTTCGTGATGATGAGGAGCGACGTGATTTCAGATTTCATCGGCACGTTGCCCGCGATGAAAATCACCGAGCCATATTCGCCGAGTGCACGGGCGAAGGCGAGCGCAAACCCCGTCAGCAGTGCGGGGAAAACGGCGGGCAGCACCACCCGGCGAAACGTCAGCCAGCGCGACGCACCAAGGCAGGCGGCGGCTTCTTCCTGCTCGCGCTCGAATTCCTCCAGCACCGGCTGCACGGTGCGCACGACGAACGGCAGACCGATGAACGTCAGCGCGACCAGCACACCCGCCGGCGTGAACGCGACCTTGATGCCGAGCGGCACGAGAAACTGTCCGAGCCAGCCGTTGCTCGCATACACGGCGGCAAGCGAAATGCCGGCCACGGACGTCGGCAGCGCGAACGGCAGATCGACCACGGCATCGACGAGACGTCTGAACGGAAACGTATAGCGCACCAGCACCCACGCGACGAGAAAGCCGAACACGGCGTTGATCAGCGCGCCGCCCAGCGCGGCGAAAAACGTCAGCCGGTACGACGCGAGCACGCGCGGCGATGTCACGGCGCGCACGAACTGCGACCAGTCGAGCGTCGCGGTTTTCAGGAAGGTGGCGGCAAGCGGAATCAGCACCACGAGGCTCAGATACGCCACCGTGATGCCAAGTGTCAGGCCGAAGCCGGGTAACGCGCTCGGCTTGCGGAAGGTCAACGTCGTCATGCTGGATGCTCGTTCGGGGCTCGAACCGCTTTTGCTTCACGCTCGAGACATGAAAAAAGCGGATCTGGCCGGGTTGAAACGTCGGGGTCCATCTCGCCAGAAAGGCGCACCCTACGGGCGCGCCTTTCTGGCTTTACTGCTGATCCTCATCCATCGCTACGTCACTTCACTGCGGCTGATAGATCGAGTCGAAGACGCCGCCGTCCGCGAAGTGAGTCTTCTGCGCGTTGGCCCAACCGCCGAAGCTGTCGTCGATGGTGTAAAGCTTCAGCTTCGGAAACTTCGCCGTCAGCGCAGCCGGCACCTTGTTCGAACGCGGCCGGTAGAAGTTCTTCGCGGCGATTTCCTGACCTTCGTCGCTATACAGGAAGTTCAGGTATGCCTCGGCCAGCTTGCGCGTGCCGTGTTTATCGACGACCTTGTCGACCACCGCGACCGGCGGCTCGGCCAGGATGCTCACCGAAGGCACGACGATCTCGAACTTGTCGGTGCCGAATTCCTTGACCGACAGGAACGCTTCGTTTTCCCACGCAATCAGCACGTCGCCGATATCGCGTTGCACGAAGCTCGTCGTCGCACCGCGCGCGCCAGAGTCGAGAACGCCCGCATTCTTGTAAAGCTTGCCGACAAATTCTTTCGCCTTCTGGTCGTTGCCGCCCGGCTGATGTTCGGCGTACGCCCACGCGGCCAGATAGTTCCAGCGCGCACCGCCCGATGTCTTGGGGTTCGGCGTCACGATCGACACACCCGGCTTCACGAGATCGTCCCAATCCTTGATGTGCTTCGGGTTGCCCTTGCGCACGAGAAACACGATCGTCGACGTGTACGGCGACGCGTTGTCCGGCAGACGCTTCTGCCAGCCCTTGTCGATGAGGCCTTTGTTAGCGAGCGCGTCGATGTCATAAGCGAGCGCGAGTGTCACGACATCCGCCTGCAACCCGTCGAGCACCGAGCGCGCCTGCGCACCCGAGCCGCCGTGCGACTGCTTGAACGTGACCTGCTCGCCGGTCTTCGCCTTCCATTCCTTGCCGAACGCCTGGTTGACGTCCTGATACAGCTCGCGCGTCGGGTCGTACGAAACGTTCAGCAGTGTCGTATCCGCCGCGTGAGCCTGACCGGCGAAACCGGCTGCTGCCGCGACGCCCAGCGCAAGCGCCGTGACGATTTTTCGTGTCCTGCGTGCCAGCCCCGTGCTGCTGCTCATTTCCGATTTCTCCGGTTTGTTCTTTCGTTATTGCGGCGTGTGTGCGTTGCTTTGCATCGATTGAGGGCCAGTCTATCGAAGGGCTTTCATCATTAAAAATAATTGTTCTTCATTCTTTAATACTTAAAAGTGGTAACGACCGCCCGGTGCGGCGTTGCGACGCGAATCCGGGTGCGATAGCGCCGAAAACCGCTGTTCCGGTGGCACCGGTCTGGCCGAACTTAAAGTAAAGCTTGAAATGCGCCGCGTACTGTATAAAAATACAGTCACCTGTTCATCCATACAGTGGCGCCATGACCAAACTCACCGCACGACAGCAGCAGGTTTTCGATCTGATCCGCCGGGCGATCGAACGCACCGGCTTTCCGCCCACCCGCGCGGAGATTGCCGCCGAACTCGGTTTCAGTTCGGCGAACTCGGCGGAAGAACATCTGCGCGCGCTGGCGCGCAAGGGCGTGATCGAGCTTGCAGCGGGCGCCTCGCGCGGCATCCGTCTGCTGTCGGGCTCAGATGACAGCCCCTACCAGTTCACGCTGCCGCACTCGAGCATCATGCAGCTGTCGCTGCCGCTGATCGGCCGGGTTGCTGCCGGCAGCCCGATCCTCGCGCAGGAACATATCTCGCAGCATTACGCGTGCGACCCGGCGCTCTTTTCGAGCAAACCCGATTACCTGCTGAAGGTCCGCGGGCTGTCGATGCGCGACGCAGGCATTTTCGACGGCGATCTGCTCGCCGTTCAGAAGAAAAGCGAAGCGAAAGACGGGCAGATCATCGTGGCCCGGATTGGCGACGACGTCACGGTGAAGCGCCTGAAGCGCCGTCCGGACGGGATCGAGCTGATCGCCGAGAACCCCGATTACGACAACATCTTTGTTCAGGCCGGCAGCGGGGAATTTGCGCTCGAAGGCATTGCAGTCGGGCTGATTCGCCCGACTGAATTCTGAACTTTGCCTGGAGAGTCACATGGAACGCCTTGCCCGCCTGCTCCCTTTCCGTCAGTTCGGACGTCTGCGTCATCTGCGCAACCTGGTGCCGTGCGGCGCGCTCGACGCGCTCCGCGCGCCGTCGCTCTTCGAGCGCGTTTCAACGCCTGAAGCGCCCACGCTGCCCTCCGCCATGCCGGCGTTCGCGCGGGTTTCGCTGAATTCCGGGCTGAATGCGGAGCCGGGTCGGCGCGCGCCGGTGCGCGTGTATCACGGGCCGTCGCGGCTCATCATGGTTGGAACGGTCGACGCGGTCTGCAACATGATCGACCGCTGTATCGCTGAAGAAAGCGCAGCCATGCAGGGCGCGCTGTTCGAATAACTGAAGTCTTGCTAACGCGGTTTCCTGCGGTCATGTCGCCGTGTTGGGCGCTGCACGGGATCGTTTCCGTTTCGTTGCGGTCAACGTTAGATCACGTTTAACGGAGATTCGCACCTTATGAGTGTTTCGGTACCCGCACGAAATCGTCGGTCGTTTCGCGCATTTTTGATCACGATCATCGTAATCGTTGGCGTCGCGGCGCTTGGATATGGTTATGCGTCGGCATACGTCGCGCTCGATCGCCTCAAGCGGGCCGCCGATGCCCGCGACGCCGAAACGGTCAATGAATACGTGGACTTTCCGGCGCTGCGCGAGAGCCTGAAGCAGCAGGTCACCGGTCTGCTGGCGCGACGGCTCGATGCTCAACACAACGGCAATCCGCTTGCCGCGATCGGCGCGATGATCGGCGTTGCGTTGATTGGTCCGCTGGTAGATGCGTACGCGACGCCCGATGGCGTCGCTGCGTTGCTGAATGGCATGCCGCCGCGCGGTGAACCCGGCGAACGACCACCGGAGCCTGCGGCGGGTGGTACGGCCGAGGCACCGCCCGCTGGAACGGCAACCGCGCCCGCGGCTGCCGCTGGTTCCGCTGCGTCAGCCCGGCAGACGCCGCCCCAGCCGCCGCAAACCACGGCGGCGTATCGCGGGATCAACGAGTTTGTGGTGACGTATCAGCATGGCGTCGGCGATACGCGCTATTCCGCGATTCTGCGCCGCGATGGACTCTTTTCGTGGAAGCTGTCCGCCGTCGATCTCAACGGCGGAACTGCGTCCGAACCCTGAGGCCGTTTGAAAGCTCAGGCCGCCGCCTGTTGCTGCTCTTCCACCGACGAGCATGCAACCAGAATGCTGCACGAGACGCGGTCGAGGAGCGGCGTGTTGCCCGCGCCCATCCACCATCGCGAGAGTCCCGTACGGCAGCGGTGGCCGACCACGACCAGATCGACCTGCAACTGGTTCGCCAGATTGGCGATTTCGTCGATCGGATGCCCGAACGCAAAATGCCCGTGCGCCTGGACCCCACGCTCGGTGAGCCAGGTCACGCCTTCCTGGAGAATGTCGCGGGCGGTGTCTTCAAAGCGGCCGCAGGCCACATCGGTGAGCAGCCCCGCGCTTTGCGCGATGCTCGAACGCATATCGACAACCGAGAGCAGGTGCGTCTCGGCTTTCAGGTCCAGTGCAAGGTCAGCGCCGCAACGTAGCGCCTTGCGGCCTTCGCGCGAGCCGTCGTAGCACAGCAGGATTTTTTTGTAGCTCGCCATGGTCATCTCCCTTCCGCGTCTATCGCGGCTTCACTTCAATCATGGTGCGCCGCAATTCAGGTTGCAAGGGATGGAAAACGCCAGGTGCGTTCCCATCGCGTTTGAATGCCCTGCCGCAGTGCAAAAGACGCCCCGTCACGGCGTCACGACGCCCAACGCGCGGTCAGCGAAGCCCTTAGAATAGCCTGCCCCTGCCTTGCAGGCGTTTTCCATGCAGGTTCGCAACGAACGGAGCACGTGTCGTCCCATGTCAGCCGCTGCAATCGAATTTGAAGACGTGAAAAAACACTATGGCGAGAAGACCGTCGTCGGCGGCCTCTCGTTCCACGTGCGCGCCGGGGAATGTTTCGGCCTGCTCGGCCCGAACGGTGCCGGCAAGACGACCACCCTGCGCATGCTGCTCGGCATCGCTGCGCCGGACGCGGGCACGATCCGTCTTTGCGGCGAGCCGATTCCGTCGCGCGCCCGGTATGCGCGCATGCGCGTGGGTGTTGTGCCGCAGTTCGACAACCTCGATCCCGACTTCACCGTCCGCGAAAATCTGCTGGTGTTCGGCCGCTACTTCGGCCTGAGCGCGAAGCAAACGCGTGAGCTCGTGCCATCCCTGCTCGAATTCGCGCGGCTCGAAAACAAGGCCGATGCACGCGTGGGCGAACTCTCGGGCGGGATGAAGCGGCGCCTGACGCTCGCCCGCGCGCTCGTCAACGATCCCGACGTCCTGATCATGGATGAGCCCACCACCGGCCTCGACCCGCAGGCGCGGCATCTGATCTGGGAGCGGCTGCGTTCACTGCTCGCGCGCGGCAAGACAATCCTGCTCACGACGCACTTCATGGAAGAAGCCGAGCGGCTGTGTCACCGGGTGTGCGTGATCGAGGAAGGCCGCAAGATCGCGGAAGGCGCGCCGCGCGAACTGATCGCGTCGGAGATTGGATGCGATGTGATCGAGATTTACGGCCCGGACCCCGTGACGCTACGCGACGAACTCGCGCCGCTCGCTGTGCGCACGGAAATCAGCGGCGAGACGCTTTTTTGCTACGTCGATGATCCGCAGCCCGTGCACGTCAAACTCAAGCAGCGAACCGATCTGCGTTATCTGCATCGACCGGCCAATCTCGAAGACGTCTTTTTGCGGCTCACGGGTCGCGAGATGCAGGACTAGCAAGACTGGTCGGACTGACCGATGAACACCGCAGCCGGCACCACGGCGAACCGGCCCATACATACGTAGCACTGGCAAAGAGATTGACCCGACAAATATGGACGCACGCAGTTACGAATCTTCCCCTGCAAAGCCTTCCCGGTTGCACGAAGGCTTCGCCGCGCTGCCCGCGAACGCGGTCAACTGGATCGCCGTCTGGCGCCGCAACTATCTGGTGTGGCGCAAGCTTGCAATTGCGTCGATGTTCGGCAATCTCGCCGATCCGATGATCTATCTGTTCGGCCTGGGCCTTGGGCTTGGGCTGATGGTCGGACACGTCGAAGGCGTGTCGTATATCGCGTTTCTCGCGGCGGGCACGGTCGCGTCGAGCGTGATGATGTCGGCGAGTTTCGAGTCGATGTATTCGGGCTTTTCGCGCATGCATGTACAACGCACGTGGGAAGCGATCATGCACACGCCGCTCACGCTCGGCGATATCATGCTGGGCGAAGTGATCTGGGCGGCCAGCAAATCGGTGCTGTCCGGCGCGGCAATCATGCTGGTGGCGGGCCTTCTCGGCTATGCGAGTTTTCCGTCGATGCTGATTACGCTGCCCGTCATTGTGCTGACCGGTCTCGCATTCGCGAGTCTCGCGATGATCGTGACGGCGGTCGCGCCGTCGTACGATTTCTTCATGTTCTACCAGACGCTCGCGCTTACGCCGATGATGCTGCTCTCCGGTGTGTTCTTTCCCGTGACGCAGCTTCCCGCGCTCGCGCAACGGGTGACGCTGCTGTTGCCGCTCGCGCACGCCGTGGAGCTGATCCGGCCGGCGATGCTTGGCCGGCCAATGGAAGGCGCCGCGTTGCACGTCGGCGTGCTGGCGGCGTATGTGATCGTGCCGTTCATCCTGGCTTCGGTGCTGTTCCGGCGCCGCATGATGCGCTGAACGCGGACACGATCACATCGAAGCGGCGACAAGGCTGATGATGCGAGGGGTCAGTCTTCGTCGTCGGTCCAGGGAATGTCGACGTCCGAAATAAACGCGACGGTCGCGAACGGACCGCCGTCCTGGCGTCCGAGCTTGCCGTCCGCGCGCTGCCACTCGACGCGAAACACGGTGCCCGGGTCGTCGGCGACGAGACGGATCGTGCGCACCTCGTCCGGATCCGCCTCTTCAACCGGGCCGTCGAGCGAGATGAGCAGCGTCTGCGGCCACAGGCCGTCGGCCGGATCGTAGATGCGATCGCCGTCGGGAATCAGCGTAAACGCTTCCACGCCGATCGTCGCCGAGGCGTCGACGATCATCTTGCCGAGCGCGCGCAGCAGCGCAGTTGCGCGCGCCGAGTTCGCCTGGCGGATCGCGAGGTCTCCGCGCGTAAGCGCCTGTTCAAGTTTCGGATTCGTTTTTTGTTGCGCCATTCTGTTTCCTGAATTCAATCGTTCTTTTCGCACGGACAGCCGGTAGGCGGTGCATGCCATCGCGGGCTGAATCGTACCATCCCGAGGCGCCGGCGCACCGTTGCGCGGGCAGACGCCCGTTGTTTGCGGCGTGCGCGCCACGGCCGGCCAGACCCTGCGGCTCGCCTGCTCCGTTCCCCAGTGTAGGTCGCGTTTGTCGATTGAACACGGCAATTCGTCGCCGATCGCGTGGCAACGCACCCATCGGGGCATGCGCCGTCAGAAGCCGAGCGCGATCGCGAGCAATCCCGCCACCACGCCAAATCCGACTACCGAAATGACCACCAGCGCCAGCACGCGCGGCGCAAACGAACGGGTGAGCATTGCGAGAGACGGCACGCTGATCGGCGGCAAGGTCATCAGGAGTGCGCCCGCGGGGCCCACGCCCATGCCAAGCGCCAGCATTGCCTGAATGATAGGCACTTCGCCCGCCGTCGGAATCACGAACAGCATGCTCGCAACCGCCAGCGCGACGATCCAGCGATGTCCGGCCCGATGTGCGGAAAGAGCCACGCCCGCGCTGCACCGAGCAGCAGGATCAGCACGAGGTATTCGGGAATCAGGCGCACGGCCATACGCGCCAGAATCTCCAGCCAGCGGACGAACACGTTGCCCGTCTGCCTGCTTGCGACGCGTTCTGCAAGACCCGCGGCGGTGCGAGCGTCCTCTTGCGTGGTGAAGCGGTTCACGGCATAGCCGAGTCCGAACACCATCAGCAGGCCAAGTATGAGCCGCAGGGCCGACCAGTTCCAGCCGAGCACGAAACCCATGAAGACAAGCGTCGCCGGATTGAGGACGGAGTTGCCGAGCCAGAATGCAATCGCCCCACCCGGCGACGCCTCACGCGCGCGCAGACCGACGACAACCGGCGCGGCGCAACAGGTACACATCATGCCGGGAATCGCCAGCAGGCCGCCCGCGGCGACGGCGCCAAAATTCGTCCTGCCGAGCACCCGCGCAACCCAGTGCGCGGGTATCAGCGCCTGAACGGCCGAGCCGAGCAGCAGGCCCAGCACCATCGCCTGCCAGATCGCCTTGCCGTAAGCCGAGGCGTAGTCGAGCGCTGCCGCAAATGACGGCTCGGGCGGGCTCGCCGCTGTGCCCATCAGGATCGATTTGCCGGTCGAATGCGTCGATGCCGCCGTAAACGCGCGGTTGTAGTACGGAAACCACTTCACATAGAAGAGCCCGACCACGGCAATCAGCAGGAAGACCAGCCAGCCGGAAACGGGTTGCGTTTGACGTGTGGTGTTCATGATTGTCTCCGGGACCAGCGTGGGTCGGGAGCGCCAATTGTGGCACGCCCCATTTGCGAACGCATCGCAGGGGCGCATTCACTCACCGGTCCGGCATACCGGTTTGAGCAGCAGTTACAGGCATCGCCTGCGAAAACAAAACAGCCCCGGCTGAAAGTAGCCGGGGCTGTGCGCATCCAACGATGCCAGACGTCAATCCACGCGATGCTACGGCGCCGGATTCGGTTGCCGATCGTGAAGTGCTTCGATTTCAGCGAGCACTTCCGCCGACAGCGTCACGTCCGCACTCGCGATGTTTTCCTTCAGCTGGTCGAGCGAAGTCGCACCGATCAGATTACTCGTGAGGAACGGACGGCTGTTCACGAACGCAAGCGCGAACTGCGCGGGCGAAAATCCATGACGCTTCGCGAGTTCGACATAGCGCGTGGTCGCTTCGACCGATTGCGGCTTGCTGTAGCGCTGGAAACGCTCGAACAGCGTGATGCGCGCGCCCGCCGGACGCGCCCCGCCCTCGTACTTGCCCGTCAGCCACCCGAACGCAAGCGGCGAATACGCAAGCAGACCGACGTTTTCGCGGTGACTGAACTCCGACAGGCCAAGCTCGAACGTACGATTCAGCAGGCTGTACGGATTCTGGATGCTGACGATGCGCGGCAACCCGAGCCTTTCCGCGGCACGCAGAAACTGCGCGACACCCCACGGCGTCTCGTTCGACACGCCGATGTGGCGCACCCTGCCCTCCTTCACGAATTCACCGAGGACCGACAGCGTTTCCTCGATCGGCACCGTATAGGCGTCGTCGACCCACGGATACGACGTGCGGCCGAACGTCATCGTGCTGCGGTCGGGCCAGTGCAGCTGGTACAGGTCGACGTAATCCGTCTGCAGGCGCTTGAGGCTGTCGTTCAGCGCTTCGGTCAGGTTCTTGCGGTCGAACTGGTTGCCTGCGCCGCGAATGTGCCGCGGATTGTGCGGCTGGCGCGCTGGACCGGCAATCTTGGTCGCGAGCACGATCCGCTCGCGCGCGCTGCGATGCTGCGCCAGCCAGGTGCCGATATAGCGCTCGGTCAGCCCTTGCGTCTCCGGACGCGGCGGCACCGGATACATTTCCGCGGCATCGATCAGGTTGACGCCGTGATCGAGCGCGTAACCGATCTGCGCGTGCGCTTCGCTTTCGGTGTTCTGCTCGCCCCACGTCATCGTGCCGAGGCCGATGGCGCTGACCTTTACGTCCGTTGCGCCGAGTCTGCGATATTCCATCGAAAGGTTCCTTGTGCGTTAAGTGAACGAAGAACGTCGAAGTTACCATGCCGGCGCGTCCTGCGTGTGCCGCTAGAATGACGCTCTCGCGCAGCACACGCGGATGCGTCGCGCTGCGCTTTGTCCACCACTCGCTCACGTCGCCTGCTTCGCTCCGGAGTGTCATGCAGATGTCAGGTTCATCGTCCGCCGCACCGCGTTCCGGCGATTCTTCACTGATCGTCACGCTCGTGGCCGCCGCGTTCTTCATGGAGAACCTCGACGGCACGATCATCGCTACCGCGCTGCCGCAGATGGCGCGCTCGTTCAACGTCCACCCGGTCGATCTCAGCATCGGCATCACGTCGTATCTGTTGACGCTCGCCGTGTTCATCCCGATCAGCGGCTGGGCCGCCGACCGCTTCGGCGTGCGCAACGTGTTCACCGGCGCGCTCGCGGTGTTCACTGCGTCGTCGGTGCTGTGCGGCATGACGAACGGCCTCGTCGAATTCACAGCGGCGCGCGTTCTTCAGGGTATCGGCGGCGCGATGATGGTGCCGGTGGGCCGGCTCGCCGTGCTGCGTTCGACGCCCAGGGACAGCCTGATGCGCGCGATCTCGATCATCACGTGGCCGGGGCTCGTCGCGCCCGTCATCGGACCGCCGCTCGGCGGACTCATCACCACGTATTCGTCGTGGCGCTGGATCTTCTATCTGAACCTGCCGCTGGGTCTGATCGGGCTCGTGCTCGCGTGGCATTTCATCGGCAATGACCGTGACACGCAAAAACGTCCGTTCGATGCGGCGGGTTTCGTGCTCTCGGGGCTCGCCTGCACCGCGCTGATGTACGCGATGGAGTTGACGGGACGCGTCGACGCGCCGTGGAAGCAGGCGCTTGCGTGGCTCGGCGTTGGCGTCGTGGCCGGTGCGGCCGCGCTGTTTCATCTGCGCCGTACGGCGCATCCGGTCGTGGATCTATCCGCGTTCAGGATCAGGACGTTCGCGGTCGCGATGGGCGGCGGATCGATCTTTCGTATCTCGATCAGCGCGGTTCCTTTCCTGTTGCCGCTGATGTTCCAGGTCGGCTTCGGGATGAACGCGTTCCAGTCCGGGCTGCTGACGCTTGCAGTATTCGCCGGCAATCTCATGATGAAGCTCGTGACGACGCCCATCATGCGGCGTTATGGCTTCCGCTCCGTGCTGCTTGTGAACGGCGCGTTCGCGGCCTTGACGCTTGCCGCGATGAGTCTCCTGACACCCGCGACGCCCACGTTCTGGATCGTGACGGTTCTCTTTGTCAGCGGGCTTGCGCGCTCGCTGCAGTTCACCGCAATCAATACGCTGACGTTCGCCGACGTGCCCAGGCCGCAGATGAGCGGCGCGTCAACGCTGTCGAGCACGCTGGGACAGATGACCGTGGGCATGGGCGTCGCGTTCGGCGCGATTGCGTTGCGGATGGCGGCATGGTTTCACGGCCACGACGGCCAGACCGTCACCACCGCCGATTTCAATGGCGCCTTCCTGATTGTGGCCGGTTTGGGATTCGTGGCTATCGCGGATGTCATCGGCCTCGACCGGCGTGCGGGTGCACATGTGAGCGGGCACGGCCGCAGCGGCGGCTGACACGGTTGATAGAAGCGCTCGGGCACACCGATTGCTGATCAACAGCGCCACCTTCCAGCGCAAGGCTTTCGCCATGAACCCAGATCCCGCACTCGCTTCCGCCGAACCCGGCGATTCCGTCGTCCCGGTGGCGCCCGTCTCAGGCGATATTCTTGAAGACATCGAGCGTAAAAAGCGTATGCGCCTGTCGGACTCGCTCGCGTTGGGATTCGCACGGCTCTTCGGTCTTGAGCCATTTCTCGCCGATACCGTCAACCCGCAGCCGGCGAACCCGAACGATCAGACCATTCGCTTCGATCTGGAACGATAGCCTGTCTGGTATTGCTATCTGCGTCATCGGGCGCTCGAGATGGTCACCGGGAAACTTTGCGAAGAGATGGAAAAAACGTGCTCATCCTCACAACGGACCCTGTCGCGGCACTACTGAGAGGACATTTTTTCGATGAACCAGACGAGGCAGGAAAAACGGGCTTCTTCGCTCCTGACAGTGATCGCACTGTCAGTGTGGACACTATCGAGTGGCGCCGCTCGGGCCGACGACACGCCCAGCCCGTGCGCTGCGCTAAAACGAATCGTGGCGGCCGCGCCGGACCGATTCACCTCGCTGCAGCCGGGCGACGGCCGAAGCGTCGCGCAGCCGTACGGTGACGACGCGCGATGCAGCACCGAAGGCGTGAACTATCAATGCGTCTGGACACCGCATAGCGAAGCTGGCCCCACGGCAGATGCGCTGCAGGCCGTGGCAGCAGATATCGCTTCATGTCTCCCGGAAGCGACACACGACCAGAATTCGCCCAGCCGCCAGCATTTCTATCTGGGCGCACGCGCCAGCCGCACGGAAATCACCGCAATCACGGCGGGCGCAGGTAAGCTCAAACTCGTGGTATCCGCAAAGTGACAGGCAGTCAGGCCAATCCGGCAGCCTGTTTGCTGTAATGCCATGCCCCTCACGGAGCGTGACGATGACTGACTCATCGTTACGCCCGGTTCAGTTGATGGCATATGTGCGGCTATGTGCGCGATTGCGGCAACGGCTCATCCGTGCACGCGATCGGCCTGTCAAGCAATGCCCGCGTAAGCATCACATGCTGGTCTGCAAACGCACGTGTGGTCAGATCTTTCTGCATGAATTCCTGTTGTGCGCGACGCATCTGTTCTGTCACGACACCGGGTTCGCGTACCAGAAACGCGGCCTGCTCGCGCATCGCCGTGGGATCATGGGCGGGCACATACCAGATGCTGCCCGGGCCAAAATATTCTTCGAGTCCGCCTGCTGCCGTAGCGATGACGGGCTTACCTGTTGCGACGGCCTCAAGGATGACGGTGATGCCCGAGACGTGATGATTCGGATGTAACGAAACAACGATGACGTCAGCCCATTCATACAGCGCGCGCTGGGCAGCGAGACCATGTGCCGGTGCGACGGTCACGTTGATGGCTTTCGAATGCCGCCAGATCTTTCGCCGTGTCGCGACTCGCACGCAATAGCGCGGATCGTTCTCGAAGGCCGTGATCAAGGTGTTCCAGTCGCGATCGCGATCGTTACCAATCGACGCAATACGCAACGGCTGGTGAGGACGCCAGTCGCCAATCGTCGTCAGCGGGAAATCCCGCGTGTCCAGCCCGTAGCGAACCACCGTTGCCTCGCGTCCCCAGTATTTCCGGGCGAGCGCGGCATTATCCGGGCTGTGGGTTGTGAGCACATCGGCACGGCCAAGCAGCCATCGGTAGAAAAGACGCCTGGGCGGACTCAGCGACTTCCAGATGTCGAGCAGCCACACACTCTGCGCAAGGAGAAGCGGTTCCCGGCTGCGCCTTGTCAGCAGCAACAAAAGTGCGACGGACAGATATTCGCGCTCTGTGTGCGTCCAGATCACGTCCGCGCTCGCAAGAGCGGCTCTATTGCGATAGGTGTGAATGAAGTCGAACCCGAGTAGCGATTTCAGGCTGCGTCGTACGAGGCGCAACAACCCGCCTTCCGGGTGGTCCCGCGAATAGGACAGCGCCATCGCGTCCGATTCGGCAAAGTGATATCCATAAAGACAGCCTGCATTTTCGCCTTTACGAAATTGCAGCGGATCCACCCCGTAATACAGATGCACGTGAATATTGACTGGATCCATCGACGCTCCGTCTTCTTCGCCACGCGGGCGATGCAGGTTGCGCCGGGCAACACGGAGTTGCAAGGCGCACGACATCGACCATCATAGAAAGATGCGCGCCGCCTGAAAGTTGGGAATGGCACACTGGAAGCGGAATTTGCGCCACGCACGTCGACGCCTGACACGCGCATCGATGCCGCGATCGACGCAAGGTCAAAACCGCCTGTACGACGAAGCAGGAATGGCCAGCAACGGAACGCGAAATGGAAAAGCGGGAAAATAGAACGAAGGCGGAGCGGTGAAGCAGAGGAAATAAAGCGCAGGGGTAACGCGGGACGCGGACAGCCAGAAACGCAAAAGCGGGACGCCCTTGTGAGGCGTCCCGCCCGCGATCAATCAATGACCGAAGAACACCGAGCCCGGGCCCGTTTGCTCGGCGCGGCTACCGGATTGCGACGTCGAAGCGTTGACACCACCGTAGGCGCTGTTCGAAGCCTGAGCGGCACGCTCAGCGGCAACGGTTTGCGAGCTCTGGCCTTGCTGCGAAGCCGGCGCGCCGACCGTCGGGTTGTAATGCGGCGCCGGGCCGTAACCACTTGCGAAGGCCGGAGCGGCGATTGCGGCAGAAGCGGCGATCAGAACTGCGACGAGTTTGCTCTTCATGATGACTCTCCAATAAACGTTGATTTTCGGTACGAAGCCGTTGCGGAAGGGTTTTTGTCTCGCCTGTCGCAACGTCGATGGAGGCAGTGTATACCCCTACTATCGGAAATTTGTATCGATAATTCGAATTTACTATTCTTCAAACGGGAACAATGCCCCGCCGCCTTGGAGGACAAGGGATGCAGCCGTTTCGACCCCGGTTCCGGGCAGGTTGGGCGCGTTTAAACCCGCACGCACGTCATGGAGAAGCCGCGTCATCCGCTTGCTGTAAAATCGCGGTTTGATTCCTGCCGTCTGGCCGTTCCCATGTCTTCCTCCCACTCCCCGAGTCCCCGTCGCGTATCGGTTGCGCCGATGATGGACTGGACCGATCGCCACTGCCGCTCGTTTCATCGCATCCTGTCGCGCCACACGTGGCTCTATACGGAGATGGTGACGACGGGCGCGCTGATTCACGGCGACGTTGCGCGTCACCTCGCGTTCACGGCCGATGAAGCGCCCGTTGCGCTGCAACTCGGCGGCAGCGAGCCGGCCGACCTCGCGCACGCAGCGAAACTGGGCGAACAGTGGGGCTACGACGAAATCAATCTGAACTGCGGCTGCCCATCGGAGCGCGTGCAGCGTGGCGCGTTCGGCGCGTGTCTGATGAACGAGCCGCAACTGGTCGCCGACTGCGTGAAGGCAATGCGCGATGTCGTTTCGGTGCCGGTGACGGTGAAGCACCGCATCGGCGTCGACGCGGTCGAAGAATATGGATTCGTGCGCGACTTCGTCGGCACGATTGCCGATGCGGGCTGCGATGTCTTCATCGTGCACGCGCGCAATGCGATCCTCAAAGGATTGAGCCCGAAGGAGAATCGCGAGATTCCCCCGCTCAAATACGACTACGCATATCAGTTGAAGCGCGATTTTCCGCAGCTCGAAATCATCATCAACGGCGGCGTGAAAACGCTCGATGAAGTCGAGACCCATCTGCAGCATGTGGATGGCGTGATGCTCGGACGTGAGGCGTATCACAACCCGTATGTGCTCGCCGATGTCGATTCGCGCTTCTATGGTTCGCCGGAACCTGTGTTGAGTCGCGAAGCCGCCGAAGCGAAACTCATCGAATACTGCGCGGCTGAACTCGCGCGCGGCACGTTCCTCGGTGGCATTACGCGTCATGCGCTCGGACTGTATCGCGGTGTCGCGGGTGCGCGTGGATGGCGCCGTGTGCTGTCGGATAACAGGAAGCTTGCGCTCGGCGATCTCGCGATCTTCGATGAAGCGCGCACGCATCTGCGTGAGCCTGCCGAAATGTTTGAATAAAGGGCTAGGCAAACCGCATTCATGTTTGTATAATCTCGCTTCTTGATCGGCAAGCCAGTTCATGGCGAGCCACAAAGCAGTTCAAAGTTGTCTCAGTGGTGGCTGTAGCTCAGTTGGTAGAGTCCAGGATTGTGATTCCTGTTGTCGTGGGTTCGAGCCCCATCAGCCACCCCAAAAGAATCAAGCACTTAGCCCGGTCTCTATGACTGGGCTTTTTGCTTTCTGGAGTCCGTGTAACCGCTGTGTAACCGGATTCCATCAATCGCAGCTCGCACCGTTACCCGATGATGCACGGGAAGGTCGGAGAGGTCACACTGCCTGCATGACTCTTCTCTAACGTCGGAGAGGTCGCAGGGGCTATGCGACGGCAAATGAGATGGGATATGGCGCTTGACCGCGCGCGCAGGGCCTCTGGGCGTTAGGCGTAGCGTCAAGTCCTCATTTGCTGCTTGCGTCACTTCGGCGGCGCCTATCCGCCTCAATCAGGCTTCTGGCTCGCGCAAGCGATTCTTTACCTGCAGCTGTCACCATCGCATCGGGAACGTTCCGCAGCGCGTATAAGTAAACATACATGCACCGGCACTCGTCCTCCTCAAGCGGCCCGGTGATTTCGTCGGTGTAACCGTCGCCGGCTGTCATGAAGCCTTTTTCCTCGGCCCAGTTTCCGCGCACCGCATAGACGCGACCGTTACGCGCCTCGTGTTCAGGTATCCAGCAGCCCGACGTTCCGCCCCGCCAGCTCCATTCTGCAGCGATTGCCCCGCCCGTCGTGGCGGCTGCATTTCGCTCGTTAGCCAATTGCTGAAAAGGCGTGGGTGCCCCGGTCGCAATCGCGCTTCGCCGTGGTGAGGCATCCGACAGGGACTTGGCCGATTGCGCCTCGTGGTCGTCGCGAACAGTCGACTGCACCGGCTTTGCTCCGAACAGCTTTCGAAAGAGATTCATATCTGTCGTCAGTCGTCCAAGCCGGGGATAATCGCCTTGTATGCGCAGAAGCAACGCTTGCCATTGCAGTCCTGCAGCGGAAGCACAGGAGCGTCGTTGATTGGATACGATTTCGTCAGCTTCTTGACCTTCGCACAGGAGCCCTTGTCTTTGACAAAGGTTACCCGCACGGCCTCGATGCCGATGCCCTTCATGCGAATCAGTGCGTGCCGATTCCTCGCCAGGTTGGCACTGTGCGTACATGCCGCCTGAATAAACGTTGCAGGGTCCGCGCTGGGCGGGCTGGCAGAAACAAGGCAGTCTGCCAGAGAGATTCGCGCCGCCTCGGCTTCGGGACGCCCTTTTTTCCCTAGAAGCAAGTGCGCGTTGACCGGCGTGAATGGCGGACTGTTAGCTCGAATGGCGCTGATCATGGCCGGCACTGACTCGGGATTAAACAGGCCGGACGCGACCAGCTGAGACTCAATCAGTGCGAAGGCCTCCGCTTGCATCTGGCGTTCGGACTCGATGCGCTCAGAACTAGCCTTAACGGTCATTGCTTCTGCTCGCCGGTTAGGTTGCGGCTTTACGGCATCTACGACTGCAGTGTGCTTCCGCCCGAACAGTTTCCCGAGAATGCCCATCCCCCCGCTCCCCTATGAATGTTTTCTGGAGCTTAGCATTGACGTGCTGTGACTTGGAGAGCTTACTTTCCACTGCAGAGAGCGCAGCGAGTGCCCGTCTGCCTTACTTTGACGGAGACAGCTGCCGATTCCGGCGAATCGACCGCCCATTATGGCGCCAAGCAAATTGCCCGCCGAAAACCGTAAAGGCTAGGTCAAACTAAATCGCCCCAACTGCTCAGGAGTGCTCCGGCAGCACATCCCTATGGTTTGTTTCGAAATTATCCACGCCAGCAGTGGAAACTCACTGGAAACTGCCGCCGTGGAAACTGGCTCAAACAGTGGCAACCTCGCACCTGGCAACCGTCCAAACCGTGGCTACCTGAGTGGATACTGTCCGGTGGATACCAGCGTTTCGGTAGTAACCGCCTGGTACCACGCGATGGTAACCATCGGTTTCGCTGCGAACCTAACTGAGAACCTCGACGGTGCGAACCTGCTTTTTTGCCCGTCAGCCTGCAACCTGCAACTTGCCGTGCGTACCGCGCTGCGTACCTCGGCCATGCGTACCGTGCCTCAATGTATGCAATTCGCAAGCTATGCCGTAATGTTGCGCTCGGCGTTCGGATTTATCTGCGTACTTATCTGCGCGGAAATCGTTCCGAAATTCGCGACTGCATTAGCCCTTTCCCTTTGCCGTTCATGGCTTCCAGCCAATCTGGCCGTTTAGAAACTGCGCGGAAAAATGCGAACTAATTTGCGGAAAAATTCGGCGTTTTCCACCCGCGAAAATCGTCTTCGATAGAATCTGGAGAGCGAACAAAGACCAAGAGGGGACCATGACGAATCGTTTGTGGATTGCTGCACTGCTGACGGTGCCAACGCTGTCGTTCGCCCAAGGGATGCCAGAGAACTGCCGTGCGCCAATGGCAAATTTCATGGAGTTGTCAGCTATACCGCAGCTGCTCCACATCGCTTCGGACGGCCCGAAAATCATGGGAATCGTTCCGACCGGCAATTCCCATGCACGCGAAATCGGTAATGGCCGCTACCGAATCGACTGCACGATTTCCGTTTCTTGGGACGACGGCCACGTCGACAGGAACTATCAATTCAGCGCATGGGAGAAACCGGACGGCGGCTATGACGGAAGTTATGGTCCCAGTCGAGCAGCTTCCGTGAACTCGTCCGTAAATGGGCGGCAGGCTAATCCGGCCACTGTCGAACAGCGAGTCGCTGCGGCCGTGACAGCGCATGGGAGTGACAGCATGATATGCAATCCATCGCGCAACAGATATGAGTGCGGTACGCCTGTGGTGAACATAGGAAAACTGGCCGCTGCCTTGCTATCAACCGCAGGCACGCAGGCGGCGTGGACAAACAGCGGTGGTCTGCCAGTGAAATGGACCAAGCAGAGCGATATACCAAGCCGTGACGGCATCCTAGTGTTCGAGAACGGCGCAATTGGCGATATTCATATCGCACCCAAAGGTGATGGCTTGACCCAGATAGGCATCGGCACAAACGATTGCACGTCAACTGATTCGAGCGTATGCACTGGCGATATTCGGCAAGCGCTCGAAAGCGCCGGGGTCACCGTGCAGCGCGTATGCCAGGGCGACTCCGGTCCGCAATATCAGGTATCGGGGCCGCGCGGTGCACCCGCCGTTATTACCTGGCGCGTTTCCGGGCCTGATATGACGAGGATGCGCGCTGCCACTACCTACATGGAGATTTTCCCCGGCATGACGACGGAAGAAGATGCCACCGCCGTTCACGGATGCAAGGAAGACATGGTGGGCATGTGAAGCCAGCGCCTCGCGCGCGCGGGACGGTCCTCCTATACAGGCGGCGCGTACCGGCCGCTTGGCCGTTGCTTTTGCTGTTACATCGGCTGTTACAGCGGGGCATGTGCTTGATTCCCCCTGATATTTTTTCAAACGTTGAGGGCTGGGCTTCCCTGCGATTCGAGACCAGCCTCGCGCGCGTGCGCGTACTGGTCGCATAATCCGGTTCGAGTGCGAGACACAAAAAAACCCCGAACTCGGCGGGGTTGTCATCGTTCAGAACTCGTCCAGCCGTTCCCGGCAGGCCCTAAGCATTGCATTCATGAGCTTGCGTGCTTCGGTCCACTCGCGGCCCCGCAGACCGTGCTTAACGGCGTTCTGTGAGGCGACGGCCTTGCCCGCGTCACTCCGTGGCCCGGTGGACTTCGCCCACGGCCGCCAGCGCCGGATTTTCGCGGACTGTTCTGCCCGTTGTTCCGGTGTCCAGTGTCGCGGCATGTTGCGCCTCCCTGTCGTCGGTTAATAGTTCGTTCGTCGCGACCGGCTTTTCTTCCGTGCGCGCATGCGCGTGCGTACTGGTCGCGTTGCCCTGCATCACGGGTCCGTTGTTCACCTGCTGATTGCCGCTCGTGATGTTCGCCTGCTTCACGAATGTCGCGACACGCGGGTTTTTCAGTTCGCCCAATACCCGCAGCGTGGACGCCGATTGCTGCTGCGCCTTCAGTGCCATCCGCATATATGCCTCGAGCCTCGGCATGGTGTCGCTGCGGAGCGAGCGGCGTGCGAACTCGTGAAAGATGGCTTCGCATGTGTGCGCCTGGGCTAACAGCATGGCTTCAGGCGTCGCCATGTCGCCGTCCTCCGTGACCTTCAGGAAACGTTCCGTGAGCGCGGAATTGACGTCGAGAAGGTGCAGTTCGGCGCCGCCCATCGTCGTCCCGACAATCTGCCGCTCCGTGATTGACGCCCGAAATGTCGGACTGCCCGCCAGCCGAGCAAATGCCTTGCCTTTGGATTCGCTTTCCTGCTGCTCGACGGTCATGTTGGCTTGCTTCCCAGGCGTCGCGCTCGCCGGCTTCTTCCTCGTCGCCATCAGTCGCTCCCCTTCGCCGTCGGCGCAGCGGCCTTGATACGCGGCTTACTCGGCGTCGTGAGAGGCGCGCCTCGCTCCGGGCGATAGCTTTCGGTGAAGGCGCACCGGAAGCAATGCGCTACGCCTGCACCGTCCGCCTCGATGGTCAGGCCCAGCGTCTTGTCACGCGGACCGCGACTGCAGGCTGGGCAGCTCAGGCGGTGACTGCCGATGTCGTAGGCGTCGAAATTAACCATGAGCGCCCCCGAACATGTCGCCTTGGCGCGGGTCAATCCGGCGCATTTTATTCAGCTTCGCGGCAGTCGCCTTGGCTTTATCCGCCCCCTTGCGGCGCTTGCTGGCGGCAGTCTTCACGTCGTCAATCCATGCGCGCGCGCCAGCGACAAACGCCGCCTCGCGTGCCTGGGCAGTCAGCCAGTAGACCGAAACCCACGTAATGCGGCCGTCGTTCGTGCCGGCTGCAATGTCGCGCCGTTCGATGGTCCAGCCGTACTTCGCTTCGAGGTAGTAAATGAAGGCGGCGGCGCGGGTCGTGGACTGCTCAAAGACTGCTTCCATGCCCGTGATAGCCTGCCCTTCCAGCAGCGCGGCCAGGACGCTCGCGGTGACGGTATTCTTGCGCGTGGGCAGTGTACCTGCGGTATGATTGCCGTGTCCCTCGGCGCTCGTTGACTTCGGTTGGCGGGCGTTTTCTTTTTCCATCGCCTTAGCCTTCCGCCAGCTTATCGAGAGCATCCGCCGGCCACATTAAGCGACCGTTCGGCATCTTCACCGGGCGCAGCGAGAAGTACGCGCCGGTCTGGCAGTAGCGTTTGCGGATAGACTGCGGGCGAATCGAGAGGAGCACGGCCAACTCTTCGGTCGTGATGGGCCGGCTCGATTGAACCGCCGCGAGTTGCTGCATGGTCATGCGTATCACCTTGCCTTTCGGCTCGAATTAAGGTGATACGGATTCTTTGCCTTACTTCGGCGTTGACCGATAGCAACGCGCTCTCACGCGCCGCCAGGCGTCTTAACGCGCCTTGTCACGCTTCACCGCGCGCCTCTGCGCGCCGCCAGCCCGGTCGCGAAGATTCTTTAGCGTGAATACGTCGGGGGCTCCCGTTTCCTGGTACACCTTTCCGCGATACTGCACACCTTCTGATGAGTAACCAATCAGGCAACCGAATTTCGGTGTCGCTTCCGCCAGCTTCACCAACTCATCCCAGACACTTCGCACGTTGCCATCGTTATTGCCGGCGTTCTCTTTGGCCTTGGCAATCTCGGCCGATAGTGGCGTCGAACGTTGACCTTTGGTCGAGTGCTGGACAATCCCGGTCGTGGTAGACACTGGAATAGAGGGTGCCTCGGCCACCGTTGCGTCGGGAAGTTGCGCGCTGCCCGCCAGCGCACGCAGCTCATCAGGCACGGTCCATTTCATAGTATTCACTGCCCATTCCGCGAACGTCGCCAGGTACACCTCACCATCTTTATCCCCGGTCAGGGTCGACAGTGTGCCGCCGGTTCCGGCGTGGCTTCGTGCAATGGAGAGTCTTTCTGCGATTTCGCGGGTAACGTCCCATCCGACAAAATCTAGTCCCAACAGGTGCGCGATGCCGTGCTGTATCGGGTTCAAGGTTGCCGCGCCTGGGTTGACGTTGCATGACAGGCATACTGCATCGGACAGACTCGCCTTAAGCATACGGTGCCATACGCTCCAATTCGGTTTGGTATGGGTCATGCCTTTTTTCGGCTTCGTCGCACCCGGCGCAGGGTCGGCAGTCGATGCGACTTCCCACGCGATGCAGCACTGGTCGAGATATGCCTTTGCGTCGGCGATGCGAAGGCAACCAACGGCCAGGCCTGCGTTATCGTAAATGTCGCTTGCCTCGATACCTGCCGGATTTATCAGCGAAAGCTCCTTGCGCTCAGCCTTCTGCCTGATTTGCTGAAGATGCTGAACATTGAAGAGACTCCAGCGTGACTGAGCAGCCTGCATCTCGTTGCTTGGCTTAAATTCCGGGCGCAAACCCCAATCAGGCCTGTTCGGAGCAGTGTCGAATGGTGCTCTCCATGCCTCAAACTGAGCCGTCGAACACGGTGCGGGCGGGTTGCTTCCGCAAATCTCGCGAATCAATCTCCAATCGTCTCCGGTCAGTGGTTCGATGTTCCACTTACCCGGGCCGTCAGGCGTTTCCTTCTCCAGGATTGCCAGTCTCTCGTCATCTGGAATTTCAACCAATGCAAAAGCGATTTCTCGCACTAGCCACTCGACATTTACTCTCGATGCGTTGGGCAATCTGACCGGACACGGCGCAAAGTCCGAGATGAGCGGCATAGGCGGAGTTTCCTTTTCCTCGGTAGGCCAGCATCGGGCCTCAATCGCAGCCATCCGAACATCTGCAACGGCCAGATATTGGTATTCGCGCACATCCATCCCGGCAACGGGGACGCCTTTCGGCTGGCTGGCGGGCAGCCCGTTGCTATGCCGGAAGGGAAGGCCCAGCGACTGAAGCCAGCGCGCCGCACTGAGGATTTGGCGGTAACGGTCCTCACCGGACGGCGGCACATCCGCGGTCAGGATGACCATTGCCCACGCCAGATGGTCGAGTCTGGCGAATTTCCGTTCGAGAGTATTCCTGGCCTGCTCGATGTCGGCAGCCGTGACCATCCCCTGCGCGGTATCGATTAGCCGCGCTTGTGCCGCCTGCAAGTAGGCTTCAGGCTCGGCGTCGTAACGCATCCGGGCGGCCCCCATGTCAACTCGCGACATTGTGAGCGTGTCGTACAGGGAGAGGTCGCCGTCGAAAACCGCGCTCAGTAGCTGGCGGTCGTATCGCACCATAACGAGGTCTCGCAGACGCCTGACGGGGTCTTTGTAGCTTTCCACATCGCCTGCGGCCATGAGCTGGATGGAGGCTTCGCCCGGGTCCATTTCGGGCGGGACAAGCCGATTAGTCAGCGTGATAGACAGGACTTCGAAATGCACAAAGTGATTGCTTGCGCTGTAGTTTTCCGAGATGTGCTCGTCTTTCAACAACTTTTCGAAAGAGACAGGTACCTTGTTCGATACAGCCCATGCGTCCAACTCGGCCACATTGAACATCGCACCGTTCGCGTACTCGATGACCGCTCGATAGCGGTTCTCATGCTTTGCAGCAGCGTCCATTCGCGCCCTTCATGCGCAACCCTCAAAATGGATGCCCCTGTCAGGCCGGTGAAGGTGTCCGGCTTTTCGCCCGCTAAAGCTAGGCAGGGGCAAAACGGTTCAACTTGCTCATACTTCCCACGTTGAACAACATGAGCAAGTTGAGCAACATGGGCCGTAAGCACGCCTGCTTCTATGTCGCGTGGTGCGTCCGGAAGGCCTTCAGGTAATCCATATCAAGGCCGAAGCGGTCGACCAGCTTACCGAGTTGCTCGTCCGTAGCCTCGGGCCGGATGACGACAAATGTTGGCCCGTCGCAGGCTTGCTCGAATCGGCAAGGCCAATCGATGAGGCAAGCCAGTCGCTTATCGCCGTAGGTCGTCACGATGACTTCGGGGTTGCAGAAGGAGTCGTAGGTCGACGTCGATGGTTCGGCGGCGTCGTGAATGACGTTAGCTTCATCAAGCATGACAAACCTCCTTCTGGTCCAGGCTTCTTCTCCTACCAACCATCGAAACAACGCCGAGCACACAAGAGTCATCGATAGTCAGGACGTTCGGATAGGCGGGGTTCAAATATCTCGCGATGCACTTGCCATCCTTGATGTTCAACTCCATCAGCGACACCATGTCGCCGACATCGACCATCACGAAGTCGCCGTCCGCTGCCTTCCGGTTGCGGTCTATGGATAGCAAGTCGCCAGGATGACAAGAATCACGAACGTTATTTGGATTAGCCATGCTGTCGGAGACCACTCGCAACCATTGTTTGGTCAAGTCCGTAGACAGGAAATCATCCTTAGTCATGGCGCGCCTCCGCTTGGGCACGTTCGGAGGGAACGAGCACTCGGTAGTAGCGCATCTCGTCGAGCCCCAGCCTCTGTGCGACCGCATCTCCGAATTTTGTCGCCTCATCGTAAGTCGGGAAGGTGCCGTACTCGACGCCGTTTGCGTCTCGCGCCGCCCAACAGAGCGGTCGGTCCGTCATTAATGCAAAAGTGCTCGGTGGCACAATCATTTCAACCCGGAAAATTGCTGCGATGTCACGCCGGCGCACCTTCAAGATGGACGAGAGGTTGTAGGCTGAAAACGTCACAGTCTGGGCCGAGTATGCCTGTACCGTTCGGAGTTGCCATTTGCCGTCGCGGAGTTGCACCAGCACCTCCTCGTCCAACTCGTCCGCGATGTCGCGGCATTCCTCAAGCAATGCAAACTCGCCCTGTCTGATACGCGGACGCATTGAATCGTCCGACATCTGATATGCATGTATAGAGCGAGGCAGTGCGATGTGGGCATCGTCGGTGATAGTGGATAGACCAGGGGTAAAATCAGCTTCAGCCATGATTCAAGCTCCTTTTCAGCTTGGTTTGTGGTCAGGCGGCGTGAAGTGCTCGAACACCCGCGCCGCCGCTTTGCCTGATACCGTCAGGCGGCGGTGATATTACTTGGCGGCCTCCAGACGCACCACGGCACGGCTTCCCGTCGCTTCGGCGTAGCGAGACAGCGTGCGCAGTGACGGCATCGTGCGTCCGCTTTCCATGCGTGCGACGGTCGATTGGGTCGTCTGCATCCTCTCGGCCACCTGTTCCTGAGTCAGTCCTGCACGCACGCGCGCAGCGATGAGTTCTCTGGCAATGGCGAAGTCGTCGTATTCGGCACGCGTTTCCGAATCCGCCAGCAGACGATTTTTCAAGGTTGCGAGGTCGGTCATTGCGCGCACCGTACTCACGCGGCCAGCCGCTTCGCCGGCTTCACCTTCGCCGTGCTTTGCTGCTCCGCGTGCCACAGGTCGTATTGCAACTGAGCGCGCAGCCACACTTCGGGGCTGCCCTCCAGCCACTGCGCCAGCCGAATCGCCATTTCGGCGCTGATAGCCGCCCGTCCGTTCAGTACACGCGACAGGGCAACGCGGGACACGCCCAGTTGCTCGGATGCCTCTGTCACGCTCAGGTCCAAGGCAGGCAACACATCCTCCTTGAGCGTTTCGCCGGGGTGCGGCGGGTTATGCATACGCATGATGGTTCCTAGTGATAATCCTGGTAATCGACAATCTCGGCATCCTCGCCCACGAATCGGAAAGTCAGCCGCCAGTTCGCGCTTACCCACACCGACCAGCGCCCAGCCATATCCCCCTTCAACGGGTGCAGTCCCCAGCCGGGAATGTCCATCTGCTCCGGTTTGCTGGCCACGTTGAGAATGGCAAGCTGGCGGGCAAGTTTGGCCGCGTGGTCGGGGCGAATACCGGACTTGCTGCCGGTCTCGAAAAAGCGTTCCAGCCCTTTGTGCGCGAAGCTTCTAATCATATGTCAATTGTATCGTGATGCGTTACGCGATTCAAGTGTTTGCGGCCACATGCAATCCCGGTTTGGCCTGCTCCGGCTTGAAGTCGATGCCTGCTTCCTTGAGAATCCAAGCCTCGAGCTTGTCGTGCCACATACGCAGAAGGTCGAGCGGACGCACGTTGTAATGACGCTCAGCGATGGCGGACGGCTTGTGCCCCATGATTTGAGCCTTGATGCCTGACGGAATTTCCGTCCATTCGGCCAGGCTTGAGAATGACCGCCGCAGGCCATGCAACGTCACCGGCGCGATGCCGGCAATCCCGCAGACGCGATGCAAGGCGTTATTCGGCGAGGCCAGCCGACCATCACCGGAAGTCTTGCTGGCGAACACCCAGTCTGACGGCTGCCACGTTTCGCCCTTGGCCACGAGGCTGCGCATCTGCCGCACATTCGGCGGCGTGTCGTTGATGCGCTTCAGCTCGAGCAGGACGCTGGCGAAATAAGGTGTCAGGGGAATGACCCGCCCGGTCTCGATTTCCACCTTGTCTTTCAGTTGCAGGCTCCGCCACCGGAAATCCACATCGTCCCAGCGCAGTTCGGCCAGCTCCTCCCGGCGCGCGCCGGTCAGCAGCAGGCCAATCAAATACGCCTCCATGACCGGATTGCTGAGCTGGCGGACGGCACCGAACCATGCGGCCAGTTGCTCGCGCTGGATGGAATCAGTCTTGGCGGCCTGCTTCGGCAGGGCATCTTTCGAAAGGCGGGTGTCGACGGCCTGAGGGTCGATGAGTCCCTGATATTCGCTCCTCGATTCGCACCACGCCGCGAAGACGCGCAGGAGGTTGAAGGCGAGCCGGACACGGGCCGGACGCCGGGCGGCTTCGTCCGTCAGCCATTCGCCCACGCGGTCGGCGCTCAGGTCGGACAACTTCAGCGGCATTAGGGCAGCGAGCGGCCCTGGCTCCGTCAATCCCTTGCCGCGCTTCTTCGGTTGCCCGCCAGCACCGGCAAGGGTTACATGGTCACGGTGATGCAGTTCGCTCCACTTCGAGCGGCGCGCCTCGATGTACGCTGCCCAGGCGTCGGCCAGTGTCACATCCTTGCGGCGTGCCTCAGCCTTTCGTGCCTCATGGGCGACGCGCTGCTCGGCAGCTTCCTCTCGCGGGTCCTTGCCAGCGTCAACGAGGCGTTGCAGGCGGCGCGCTTCGTCCCGTGCATCGTCAATGCCCCAGTCTTTCGGCGAGCCAATCGTCACGCGCACCGTTGCCCCGTTCAACTTGGCCTGAAAGATATAGGACAGCCCACCCGCAGCCGTCGCACGAAGGCCTAGGCCGGATGCGCCGCCGTCCCACAGAAACGCCTGAGACTTGCCAGCGGGGCAGCTATGACCGTTGACGCGTCCCGCCGTGAAATTGACCTTTGCCATTGTCGCCACCATCCGGGTTTCGGGTTACATACTCTCCATGTAACCGCCATGTAACCCGATTCTAGGCAAACCAGTCAACGCAAGTCAACAGGATAATGTAACCGTAAACCTGCCAATCCAATACTCATAAGCCGATTAGCGGAATTTCGTAAATCTCGGTCAACGCTGGGAAATGCCACCTTGAGAGGATTGTGATTCCTGTCGTCGTGGGTTCGAGTCCCATCAGCCACCCCATAAACTTCTCCCCACTTCAGTTACTTGCGTTCCACGCACTCGTTCGCATAGTCGACTTCGGGACGCAAAATCCAGTTACAGCATCCGTTATTTGCCATAGCGAGCGCTTTCGCATTCAGCGAAACGTCAGTCACCCCGCGCCTGCTCCAGGTTTATCCATGGCGTCGATGGCCTCGCGTGCGGCCTGAAAGCCCGCTTCTGCTGCGCGATGCTCAGTCGACCACAGGCGATCGATGGGCACGAGGCGCCAGTCGATCGTCACGGCGTCCGACTTCAGCACGCGAAAGTGCGCTTTGACACCCGTCAGCACCTGCTCGACCGCGACTTCGATGACGTAATCGCGATAGCTTTCCGTGTAGTCGCCCATATCGGCGCCAGCAGGTTTCATGGATTTTCCCCAGTTATTCCGGCTGGAAGCGCGCAGTGGCCCCGCAGACGCGAGCGCGTCCGCGTCCGGTATCCTGGTCATTGCGCTGCGGCCGCCGGTGGGTGCGTGCGCACCCACGTTCAGTATCAGTCGCAATCGCCGGATAGATACTTTCTGCCGTCGCAGGTGATTTCGACGTGGTCCGCGCTGCGTGTCGCAACGCCGGCACCCAGCAGTTCAGCCGCGACACCCGACGGTAACTGCGGCGCGGGTTGCCCGCTTCCGACATCGTTCAGTTGCCGCAATGCGTCGATGGCTTCAGGACTCAAGGCTTTCGGCATGACTGCCTCCTTCTGCATCTACATGCTCAATTTATCCTAGCACTTCCACGAAATCGCGCGGAACGCGATTGAGGGGACAGACACAGCACCGGTCCGGGCGTGTTGTTTGCTGAATCTGGATGACAGGAAGGTCGCGCAGGAGTGCACGCGTGTGCGGTTCAGCGCGTATTCGCCGGCAGACGATACGCACTTTGCCCTTGAGGTGCGTCTGCAGGAAAAACCGCTGGGAGAGTCGAATGAAACGTATCGAATGGGTAGAGGCTGCGCGTGTTGCCGCCGCGTTGTTTCTTGCCGTCATAAGCGGATTTGCGACGGCACAGCAGCCCGCGTCGAAAGACGGCGCTGCTTCGATGGTCGTTCCGCCTTCGGCGGCATCGGGCAACGCGCATACCGACAACCCGGATAATCCTGACAACATGCCGGTCAAGCGCCCCGATAAACCGGCCAGAGACAAGATCGTGCGCGAGCCGCCAGCCAGCGCGACAAACGCGAAGTAGCGTAACGCGGGTGGTTCGCGGCTCGTCATGCAAAGGCCGTGGCGGGGGCGGTAATAAACAACCCGTCCCCTCGCGTACGGCACCGCGCCGTCCTGATCCGCGACTTTCAGCGCATGTCAGAGACGCGCGATCGACACCTCCGTCGATTTCACGAGCGCGACCACTTCCGCGCCGACCTTCAGTTCCAGTTCATCGACGGAGCGCGTCGTGATCACCGACGTCACGATGCCAAACGGCGTATCGACGTCGACCTCGGACACTACCGGCCCGCGGATGATTTCCTTGACCTTCCCTTTGAACTGATTGCGTACGTTGATTGCGGCAATGCCCATATCGATTGACTCCAGTGGAACGACAGGAAATGGTTACGCATGCGATGTCAAATGGCCCAGCGAACATCCGCAGGCCGTGCGGAACGCACATCGCTAAACGGATGAACCAGCGGCGCACTGTCGCCCGGCGTGCTCTTCAGCACACGCTGCAACACATGCTCCTCCAGCGCGGCGAACGTCGACGACGCACGCGCACGCGGACGCGCGAGTGGCACAGGCTGATCGAGCGCGATGCGCCCTTCTTCAATCAGCAGGATGCGGTCGCCGAGCGCGACAGCTTCGTGCACATCGTGAGTCACGAGCAGCGCGGTGAAGCGGTGCTCCCGCCACAGGCGCTCGATCAGCGCGTGCATCTCGATGCGCGTGAGCGCGTCGAGCGCGCCGAGCGGCTCGTCGAGCAGCAGCAGTTGCGGACGGTGCACCAGCGCACGCGCCAGCGCGACACGCTGACGCTGGCCGCCAGAAAGTTGCGCGGGCCAGTCGTTCGCGCGGCCGGCGAGACCGACTTCGGCGAGCACCGCGCGCGCGTCGTCGCGGGCACCGCGACTCACGCCCAGCATCACGTTCTGCAACACGGTCTTCCACGGCAACAGACGCGCGTCCTGAAACATGATCCGCGTGTCGAGCGGCGCGCCGTCGGCGTCGTGTTTTTTCAGCACGCCGGCGCTGGGCGCTTCGAGTTCGGCGACAAGGCGCAACAGCGTCGACTTCCCGCATCCACTTCGACCCACGATCGCGACGAAACTGCCCCGCTCGATCGAAAGACTGAAATCCGACAACACGATCCGCTCGCCATAGTGTTTCCCCACGGCTTGCAACTCGACCGCGTAATCAGCCGCACGCGACGTTTCGCGTAGAAGCGCGACCGGTGTTTCCGCGCGATGGACTTCGCCGCCAACGCGGGCAACGTCGGGACCGGCCGCATCGCGATCGGTCGTACGGGTCTCCCGGAGCTCGGCTTCAAGATCAAGGCCCGAAACACCGGCATACGATGCGGAAAAAAGCGTGGCGCTCATGCTTTCGCTCCTCGTTGATACGCCGGGTGCCAGCGCAGCGCGACGTGTTCGATGCGCTTTGCGAACACGTCGGCAAGCTTGCCGAGCGCGGCATACAGCAGAATGCCGACCACCACGACATCGGTCTGCAGGAACTCGCGGGCGTTCATCGTCATGTAGCCGATGCCCGATTGCGCGGAGATCGTTTCAGCGACGATCAGCGTGACCCACATGAGCCCGAACGCGAACCGTACGCCGACCAGAATGGACGGTAACGCCCCCGGCAAAATGACATGCCGGTACAGCGCAAAACCCTTCACGCCATAGCTGCGCGCCATCTCGATCAGGTTCGCGTCAACCGAGCGGATGCCGTGATACGTGTTCACGTAAATCGGAAAGAACACGCCGAGCGCGACCAGAAAAACCTTGGCCTCTTCTTCGATGCCGAACCACAGGATCACAAGCGGAATCATCGCAAGTGCCGGGATGTTGCGGATCATCTGCACAGTCGAATCGAGCACGACTTCGGCAGATTTGAAGAGTCCCGTTGCGAGACCGAGCACGAGGCCGATGCCGCCGCCGACAATCAGCCCCGACATCGCACGCCACGCGCTCACTTTCACATTGGCCCACATTTCGCCGGAGCGGATCAGCGCCCACGCGGCCTTCACCACCGCGAGCGGTTCGGGCAGCACGCGCGCCGACAGCACGCCGCTTCGCGCGGCCGCTTCCCACGCGAGCAGGATCAGCAGTGGCGCGATCCAGGGCGCGATCTGCGCGGAGAACCGTCGCAGGCGTCCTGTTTCGATACGCGATTCAGCCATGATGGCGTTCTCCCTGTTTCGGGGCGTTGCGGGCTGATACTTTCAAGGCATCACGCACACGGACACCCGGGTCAACTTTGCGCGGCTTTCGGCAGATAGTTATTGCCGACAATCTCGCCGAACGGTCCCGACAGCGGACCGCTCGCGCGCTGTTTCAGACGTCCCGGCAGCAGCGGAAACACAAGTTCGGCGAAGCGATAAGACTCCTCGAGATGCGGATAGCCGGACAGAATGAACGTCTCGATGCCGAGGTCCGCATACTCCTGCATGCGCGCGGCAACCTGCTGCGGATTGCCGACGAGCGCGGTGCCTGCGCCGCCACGTACAAGGCCGACGCCGGCCCACAGGTTCGGATACACCTCGAGTGCCTGGCGGTTGCCGCGTTTGCCGCCATGCAGCGCAGCCATGCGTCGCTGGCCTTCGGAATCCATCTTCGAAAACGATGCCTGTGCGCGCGCAACCGTATCGTCATCGAGCCGGCTGATCAGCGTGTCGGCGGCGGCCCACGCTTCTTCCTCGGTTTCCCGCACGATCACGTGCAGGCGGATGCCGAACCTGATCTCGCGACCATGCGTCGCGGCCCGGGCGCGGATGTCGGCGATTTTCTGCGCGACGGCCTCGGGCGGTTCGCCCCACGTCAGATAGGTGTCGATGTGCTCGCCCGCGAGTGCATGTGCAGCCGGCGAAGAACCTCCGAACCATAACGGCGGGTGCGGGTCCTGCACGGGCGGATACAACGTCTTGCCGCCCTTCGACGTGAGATGCCTGCCGATGAAATCGATCGAATCGTTCGTGTGCGAAGCGCTCAACTGCGCGCGCCAGATGCGCAGGAATTCGTCGGTGATTTCGTAGCGCGTATCGTGATCGACGAAAAGACCATCGCCTTCGAGTTCCGCCGCATCGCCGCCCGTCACGACGTTGATCAGGAGACGCCCGTTCGACAGGCGGTCGAACGTTGCGGCCATGCGCGCCGACAAACCAGGCGACACGATGCCAGGACGGATCGCGACGAGAAACTTCAGACGCTTCGTAACGGGAATCAGGCTCGAAGCGACCACCCAGGCGTCTTCGCACGAACGGCCGGTAGGCAGCAGCACGCCCTCGTAGCCGAGCGTATCGGCTGCGACGGCGATCTGCTGGAAATAGTCGTAACTCGCCGCGCGCGCGCCTTCGGATGTACCGAGGTAGCGACTGTCGCCGTGAGTCGGGATGAACCAGAACACATTCATGGGCTACTCCTGCTTTTATTCGAAACGAAATCGATCCGGCCGGGCTCATACACGCGCCGCACACGCCGCACGCAATACCCCGCCTCGCCGTTCATGACACACGGCGATCCAGCGGCATCATCGAGGAGCGCGCGACGCAAACCTGCGTGCGCCAGAAGGGAGACGGCTATCGCGTCTGCATGGAGAAACAGTCTATGGATGGGCCTGAAGCTTTTGAACGATTTATTTGAGCTTAGGTTTTCCACTTTCGTGATTAGCCCGACGCTTTAACATACGGGCGCGGCGAAGGCGTGGCCGCTCGCGGTCTATATAATGACGCACGTTTTCCGATAACCCGGCCCGGCGCGATGACGCGCGTCGATGTGCCCCTGGCGGTGCACCGCATGCAAAAGATCATCCTGCCATTCGTGTCCGGCTTTCTGGCTTCCCTGTTCTTTCATGAATCGACGCTTGCGTTGCTGCACGCTGCCGGGCTGATCGACGCGAGCGGCTTCTCGACCGACCCGTTCCTGCCGCTGGGCTTGCCCGTGTTCATCGCGAATGCAATCTGGAGCGCGTTCTGGGCGGTACTGATGGCGTGGCTGCTGCGTGTCTCGCCCGAGCGGATCGCCCCGTGGGTTCAGGCGTTCGTGTTCGGCGGCATCGTGCTGACGGCGGCGGGCGTTTTCGTCGTCGACCCGCTGCGTGGCATCTGGCCGAGCGGCAACATGCTGCCGCGGCTCTCAGTCGGCTTTGCAGCCAATGCGATGTGGGGCTGGGGTGCGCTGGTTTTTATGCGAGCCTTCATGGCGTCGCACGAAGAGGAGTAGGCGTTATCGCTGGGGCCCGCGGCGCCCGGTCAGATCGCTCACCGTACCGCTCGCCGCAGGTTGAACCGCTGATCCGGGCCATTGCGGCCCGGTTTCTCCTGACGCTGGCTAGCCCTGCAGGTCGCGCAGCGGATGCTCATCCGCCGGCCACGGGCTCTCGAACATCTCCTCGACCGCCTGGGCCGGCACGTCTTCAATCTGCGCGAAGCGCCAGGCCGGACGGTTGTCCTTGTCGATGATGCGTGCGCGGATGCCTTCGATCACGTCACCTTGAGCGAAGCACGAACGCGTCAGATCGAGATCGCGACGCAGACACTCCGCCATCGATCCCTCCGCGCGCGTCACCACTTCGAGTGAAATCGCCATCGAGAGCGGCGAGCGTTCGCGCAGGACGGCCGTGATCTGCTCGGCCCATTCGGCTGCCTCGCATTCCGCTTCGGTGTCCAGCGACTTCAAAATCTGGCCGACATCAGGTTTCGCAAAATGCCGGTCGATCAATGGACGCACCTGCGCAAGCGGCGAGGCGTCCGGCCGCAGCACGACCTTGCATTTCTCCGCTTCACGCGCGACGCACGCCACGACGTCAGCGCCGAACTCGAACGATTCGCTCTTCAGCGTATCGATCAGTGCAGGCAGCGCGTCATCTTCGATGCAGACATCGGCGAGGCCGGCATAGAGCGCATCAGCGGGGCCAATCGTCTCGCCTGTGATCGCCAGATAACGCCCAAGAGCGCCCGGCGTGCGCGCGAGAAACCAGCCCACGCCGACGTCCGGAAAGAGTCCGATGCGCGTTTCCGGCATGGCCATGCGCGTCGAACCGGTGATGACCCGCAGACCATGCGTGCGATGGGCGCCCTGCGAAATGCCCATGCCGCCGCCCATCACGACACCGTTCATCAGCGCGATATACGGCTTCGGATACGTGAAGATCGCGTGATTGAGCGCGTACTCTTCGGTGAAAAACGTATCCAGCGCATCGCGTGCGCCGCGTTGCGCAGATTCGTACAGGAAGCGGATATCGCCGCCCGCGCAGAACGCCCGTGCATGCTGGCTGCGGATGACGACCGCGAGCACGTCGGGATCTTCACGCCAGCTTTCGAGCGCGGCGCGCATCGCTCGAATCATGCCGGTGGAGAGCGCATTCAGCGCCTTCGGGCGCTCGAGTTCAATGAAACCAATATGATTCGCGACATAGGTGACGATCTCGTCGCTCGTCGCGGGTGTTGCGGTGATGGACATGGGCTGCGAAAAGTTGAATGAATCGGGACCTGAACGGTATCACGCGAGAGGCGATTCCGGTTTCGCGGCCGGCCGGCGTGTGCGCTTCGTACGCGGTTTCGGTTCCGCAGGCGTGGGCGCCTGCGGATCGCCCACTGACGCTGCCGCACGTGCGCCCGTGCCCTGCTGCGCGGAGCCGAACCACGCGTCGAACGCGACGTCGATCAGCGTGTCGACCGGCGTGCGCGGAAAGACGGGACACGTCAACTTCAACGCGACGACACCGTGCATCGTCGCCCACAATGCCTCAGCCCACACCTCCCCTTGCGCGGATGCAGGCAACCGCCCGGCCGCCCTGAGTTCGTCGATCGAATCGACCATCAGACGAAACGATGTGTCGCCCGCTTCGTCCGATGCATCGGCGGCTTCGGCCAGCGCGGCGTCGGTATAGCTGGGATCTTCCATGAAGATCAGCCGGTAGGTCTGCGGATGTGCAATGCCAAACGCGACATATGCGTGCCCGAGCGCCCGCAAACGTTCGACGGGGTCGGCGATCTGTACGAGCGGCTCGAAGCTTGCCAGCAACTGCGCATAGCCTTCGGCGCACAACGCCCGCGCGATTTCATCGCGGCTTGCGAAATGCAGATACAGCGTGGCGGGTGAATATTCGATGGCGTCGGCAATCTTGCGCATCGACAGCGCAGCAAAGCCCTCGCGCATCACAATGCGCCGCGACGCATCGAGGATGCGTTCACGCAGCGCGACTTTCTGACGGCTCTTTCGTTCGGCGATTCCCATACAGTGCATTTTCGGGTTGACAAACTGAAAAGTCAAATTAAACTGAACACTGTTTACTGAACGTTGTTCAGTTTAATTTAAACGTTAATGCGCGTGGCGGGAGGGTTTTCCCGATGCCGTGCCTGAACCGGGAGTCGATATGGAAACTGCAGGGAAAGTGGGTCTGATCGGCGCGGCTGGGGCGGCCGGGCAAAGCATCGCGGCCGCATTGAGCACGGCCGGCCGCCCCTACCGCGTGATCGGTCGCGGGCAAAGCGCCTTGCAGCGTGCCTTCGGCAACGATCCGAACGCTGAAATCGTCACGTGGGATCCGGCGGACCCGGCATCGGTCAAGTCGGCTTTCGCGGGCCTGCACACTGCGGTGTATCTGGTCGGCGTCCCTTATGACCAGTTCGCGACCCATCCGCCCCTGATGCAGAAAACGCTCGACGGCCTCATTGCAGCCGGCGTGCAGCGGCTGATCCTGATCGGCACCGTGTATCCGTACGGGCGTGCGCAAACCATGCCGGTCACGGAAACGCATCCGCGCAACCCGCATACGTTCAAGGGCAAGATGCGTCTCGCGCAGGAAAACCTCGTGCTCGATGCGCACGGGCATCACGGTCTGGAAACGCTGGTTTTGAGGCTGCCGGACTTCTACGGACCCGGCATCGAGCGCAGTTTTCTGCACGGTGTATTCGAAGGCGCCGCACGCGGCACACGCGCGCAGATGATCGGCCCGATCGATGTGCCGCACGAGTTCGTTTTCATGCCGGACGTCGGCCCCGTCGTCGAAACCCTGACGCGTACCCCGCAGGCGTATGGCCGCGTGCTGCATCTGGCTGGCGCAGGCACGGTCACGCAACGTGAAATCGCGGAAAAGGCGTACGCGCTTGCGGGCCGCGCACCGAAGCTGATCGTGGCGGGCAAACCGACACTGCGTGTGATGGGCCTGTTCAATCCGGTAATGCGGGAACTGGTGGAAATGCATTACCTCGTAACCGACCCGGTCGTGCTCGACGATACGGCGTTGCGCGCGCTCATCGGGCCCGTCCGCAAAACATCATACGAAGAAGGCATCGCGCACTCGGTCGAAGCCGCGCGACGCAGCGCAGCGCGAGCCGCCTGACATGGGGCGCGCGGTCCTCTCAACCCTTATTCAGGCGTCGGAGACGTTGCCCGGTGGAAAGTGACCGCTCTTTAGCAGGACCGGCGTTCCGTTGCTGATACGCAGATGCTCGCGCGCCACTCGTTCGATATGCGCACGGCCTGCGTCGAACGCGCGACGCCATCCTTCACTGTCGTGGGATTGCGCGCCGAAATGGTCTTCGAGCGCTTCGACTGAAATTGCGCACGGCACCGGTTCGCCGTCCACAAGCGCGGGAAACACGAGGGTCAGGTTGAAGTCGCGATAAGCAGGCGCTTCCGCGAGAAAACGAATTTCCATGGTCACCTCATCAGGAAAATCCGGCATGAACCGCGTCGCACCCCGGTTGCTTCGAGGATAGGCGTGCGCAGCGCATCATGGTACTCGCCGGCACATGGGCGGTCCAGCTAGCGGCCTTTAACGGGCCTTTAATGCCGCGCTCACGCATCGCTGCCCTGCACCGTCATTGTTCACTGGGTATCGAACAGACGGTCGACGTATTCGCGCGCGGCTTTCTCGACGTGTTCGAGCGCATCGGTCTCGGTGGCAAACCGGTGCTCCGCGCCCAGTTCCACAAGCGTTTCGATCCGGTGCGGATCGTCCGGGCCGCGTTGCGACAGGCTGACGGTGCCAACGTAAAGGCCCTCATGCCGGTGATCCGGCTGTGTGGGCTGCGTCGCCTCGTGGGCGGCGACGAGCCGCGCGGCGGCGCTGATGTAGTACCCGCGGTAAGGGCCGCTCACCCGTTCTGCCATTTCGTCCTCCTCGTGCCTCTTCTGGTAAGTTGCACGTCGTCACCTGGTCGACGGTGCGTCCGGCATGACGATGCGTGCTGCGCGCAAACCCGCTGCTGCAATGCGGCGCGGCGTGCAGCCGTCGCGCTCGCATCACGTATCTGTCATTTTCCGCCGCGATAAGTTCTGTGCCAGCACGACGATTGCTACGCACTTGTCGCCGCCGGCGCGGTCGAACCGGTAAGAGAACGCGCCCGGTCCGCGCAGATTCGCAAGCGAGAATCGTCGATATGGGAAAATATTTCATGCGCGACACGGAAGTCCCCGAGCCCGATGCGGCCAGCAAGTGGTTTGCGTACGCCGGGCGTCACGGCATCGATATACCGAAAGCCATCAGCATCTGGGAAGACGCGGCAACCGAAAGCGGCGCTGAAAGTCGTCGCATCGTCAGCAGCGCGGGTATTCGTATCGACCCCGAGATCACCTGAGGCGAGGCGCGCCGCGTGAGCGGCCAGCGCTCAACCTGCGTACCTGTTTACATGCCTTTCATTTGCAAGGACACACCATGAAGCTATTCGAGCGGCGCTCGCGCCAGTCTGCCCTTTTCGCCGCGGCACGCTTCGCCGCCGTACCATGTGCTGCCGTGCTGATCGCGGGCCTCGCCGCCTGTGCGTCGTCGAACACGACATCGTTGATCAACTTGCCGAACGGCCAGACCGGTTTCGCCGTGAACTGCAGCGGCGCCGATGCCGGCTCCAGCTGGGCCTCGTGCTATGTGCAGGCCGGCAAGGCGTGCGGTGCGACGGGCTACGACATCGTCTCGAAGGACAACGACGAAGGCGGCACCGCGGGCGGCGGCGTCACGAACGTCGTTTCGGCGAACGTGAAGAACCGCTCAATGGTGATTCGCTGCAAGTAACGGCGCGCGATCCTGGCGCGGTCACTGCGCGCACTCAGTGCGCCTGCATCTTCGAAAACAGGTTGAGCACAACGACACCGGCGACGATCAGTCCAAGCCCGCAGATCGCCGCAAGATCCGGCACCTGACGATAGAGCACGATTGCGACGAGCGTGATCAGCACGATGCCGACGCCCGACCAGATCGCATAGACGATACCGACAGGCATCGTCCGGAGCGTCATCGAAAGACAATAGAACGCCACGACGTAGCCCGCGATGACAACCGCCGAAGGCACGAACCGCGTGAAGCCTTCGGAGGCACGCAGCGCGGAAGTCGCGATCACTTCCGCGACGATTGCGACGGCGAGCCACAGGTAGGGAGGCAGCCGCATCGGGTCAGGCCTTCGCGAGCGCGAGTTTGCTGTAGTCAAGTTCGAGCTGGGCGCACAGTGCCTCGACGACGAGCTCATGATCCGCGCGCTGCGGCAGACCCGACACGGTGACCGAGCCGATCACACCCGCGCCTGCGACTGTCAACGGAAATGCGCCGCCGTGCGACGCATATTCGCTTGCCGCGAGGCCATGTTTCTCGACGAGCGTCGTGGCGGCCTGCTGCATGCGCAACCCGATCGCATAAGAACTGCGCCGGAAATGCGCGACCACGTTGCCCTTTCTGCGCGCCCAGTCGACGTTGTCGGGCGTCGCGCCCTCGAGCGCGCTGAAAAAGAGCGGCTGGCCGAACGTGCGCACATCGATCGCAAGCGCGAGCCCGCGCGCTTTCGCTACTTCGCGCAGCCACACACCGAGCTGCCACGCGCGGTCAGTGTCGAAGCGGGGAAACACCAGCGCTTTTTCCTGGGCGAGAATCGACTGCAGATCGTGTGCGATGTCCATGGAAGCAGGAGAAGGAAGGTGAAAGGACGAGCCATGTCACACCGGCTCAGGAAGGGCTCAATTCTAGCGCAGCATGTCGTGCGGCCTTGTGCGACTGTATGTGCGAGGGGCGCTGGCGTCAGCGGCGAAGCACCGGTTACGCAGACATTGAAACCAGTTCTTAAATAGCTATTGCGCCAGCTTTCGATCTGTCCTATAATCTTTTCTTCGACGGACGCGGGGTGGAGCAGTCTGGCAGCTCGTCGGGCTCATAACCCGAAGGTCGTAGGTTCAAATCCTACCCCCGCAACCAATACCAGCAAGGCTTTGCGCGATTTAAGCCCTTTTCCGAAGAATCATTTTTCTGAAATTTGGGCAACCGGTGGGCAAACACCGCGAGAAATCCGCAAAATCCCGTCGCAACATCAAACCCGCCTTCGCGCGGGTTTTTTGTTTTGGGCGTTCTGGGGCGTTCGGGTCGTTCACCCTTGCGACGACATAGGCCCGAGGTCGCCAGCGTCACCACGGCGCGATTTGCGGCCGTGCTGACGATTCTCGTGTGACTGCCTGGGTCTCCTCAGCGCAGACTTCGATCAGACCGCGCGTTCATCCTCGAAGCGTTCCGCAAACTTCGACGCTGCATAGCGCATGAAGTCCTGCGCGGACACGCCGAGCCGCTTCGCCGCGGCCTCGATGCGCTCGCGGTGCTCGCCGGCCAGCGTGACAGACACGCGCCGCACGACGCGCGGCTGGCTGCGTGATTTGAATCTCGTGATCGTTGCTGGCATGTCGCCTCCTGAAAAACGACACCATATCGCACTGTCGATCACGCTAAACGGTGAAGATCAAGACGCCTTCATCGCCGACGCGAACCTCGAACGGCGCGACCTCACTAAAGGGCAAAAAGCGATGCTCGTTGCGGTGCGCTTTCCAGCGGTAACGACGCACCGTGGCAAGCGTTCGGAAGTCGCAAAGGATTTTGCGGCAAAAAGCATTTCTTCTTCACGCATCTCACGAGCGTAGTCGGCAAATCACTCGTTCCTTCCGGGAACAAGTGTTTGTTTGCGCCAAACTTTGCGCCGTCCGCAGGCGTGGCTAATTTGTCCTTCATCGCACCGAGCAATTCACCCGCGCGCCGTTCCGCCTCCATGAAAAGACGAGTGGCTTTTTCAAACATGGCGGTATCGCTTGCTTCGCGCGCCCATGTCTGGATGCCTTTGGCTTTGTCGCGAATGTTCTTCACGTCCGAAATCTCATCGGCTACGATCAACGCCTGACGTGTCGCCTCAAGTGCGATCAGCGCGTTTGCGCTACCGGTCTCTTTTCGCACGGCGATGACCAAATCGCGCGACGCATGCACACGTTTCGCGATGTCGGTATTGGTGGCGGCGGGGTTGGCTTCAATCGCGGCGCGAATCGCTTCACGGTGCGCCGCGCGATCTTTCGGATAGGTGCGGCCATCGGTGGCGATGGTCCGCTCACTGGCGCTTGTGCTCATACCGCGGGCTCCTGATACTGGCTATCATACGCCCGCGCGGTGAACGCGTTTTGTCCTGAGATGGTCCCGCAAATCATCGAAGGGAAGATGAGCCTCGATGAAGCCTACACCGAAGCACAGCGCCGCCGTGCAATCAGCTCGCGAGCAATCCCCCGCTGCGCTTCTCGGTGGCGATGACCTGACGCGTCACCGCCGCGATGCGCTTCGCGAGTTCCGTCGCCTTGCGGCCATCGTCGGCCGGATTGTCCTGCCGGCTGGTGCCGTCATTGTTGACGCGGACATTGATCGTCACGGGTGTTCCTCCCGAGCCCGCGCCGTTCGCATCGGTGACGATCTTTCCTGACGTAGCCGGGATGAAGAACTCCTTGCGGTAGGGCAGCTCATTGACCTCGTACAGCATGCCCGCTTCAACAGGACCGCCCGACATCCGGCCGATGGCCTGAGACTGCGCCCAGTCCGATATCACGCCGCCGAAGCCCTTCACGCCCGAGTTGATCCCCTCGAACATGCTTTTGAACACGGTCTGATAGACGAGCATCTTCGCGATGTCGACCAGCATGCTGGAGACCATCTGGCTAAACGACTGCGACGCGGCACCGGTCCCGGCGATGAAGTCGACAAAGGCATCGGAGGACGTCTTGCCGAACTGGTTGATCGCGTCGGTGATCTGGTTGAGCATCTCGGACTGGCTCTTCTTGCTCAGGTCGTCCTGGAGTCTTTTCTCGAAGTACTCCTCCATCGCAATCGCTTCCTTCTCGGTGACGGTCTTGTGCTGAAGCGCGTCGTCCACCGCCTTGATGTTCTCGATGTACTGGCGCGTCGGATCGAGCGAATCGAGCGTGGCCTTGACGAACTTTTCGCGCGCATCGATGGCCGCGATCTCGTCATCGAGCGCTTCCTGCTGGCCCTCTGTTACAGCGTCCTGCGCGGCCTTCTGCAACTTGAGCGCATCGGTCGTGTCGAGGACCTGTTTCTCGTAGTCGATCAGTTTCTGCTGGAGCTCGGGCGGCAGGCTTTGCAGTTTCGGGTTCGCCAGAAACTCCTTGAACGGGTCGCCCATTGCGACCATCTTCGCGGCCTGCTGGTCGATCGATTCCATGATCGACTTGAAAACGTCCGCTTCCTTCGCGGCCTTCTTCGACGCGGCCGCTGCGGCATCGATCGCGCCCGTGAAGTCGTTCGCCTTCTTCGTGCCCCAGTCGTCCGTGCCCCGGCCAAGGTCAATCGGGTTATTGGACATTTCGCGCTGAAGGTCCATCGCCTTGCCGATCCGGTCCTTCAGCGCGTCGATGTCTTTGCCGGCCTTGTCCTCGATGTCGCCGGCCGTGTACCACGCTTCCTTGAACTGGCCTTGCTTCACGAGGTCAACCACGTTGCCGTAGTCCGCGACCGCCTTGCCAAGAATGCCGACGCCCGTCGCGAGATTGATCGCGCCCAGCACGAGGTCGCTCATGTTGTCGCCCAGCCACTTGAGCGTCTGTTGCCACACGCCGCCCGCGACATTCGCGTCGCCCATCGAGCGCACGAGTTCATCGAGCGCGGGCACGAGCCGTTCCGCGACCTGCATCGCCGCGCCTTCGCTGACCTTCTTCAGGCGGTCGACGTCATCGTTAAAATCCGACATCGCGCGGGCAGTACTGCCCGAGATGATCAGGCCGAGCTTCTCCGCTTCCTCACGCGCCGCGGCGAGTCCTTCCTTGCCGCCATCGAGCAGCGGGATCAGGACCTGGGCGGACTTGCCGAAAATCGCGTTCACCGCCGCGCCTTTCTGCGCGCCGTCCGCGTACTTGCTGACCGCCTCCGCGATCTCGTTGAACGCTTCGGCCGGGTCCATCCGCTGCAGTTCGGCCACGTTCAGGCCGAATGACTTGTAGGCTGATGCCGCTTCCGAGAGCGGATCGCGCGCATCGAGCAGGGACTTGTTCATCCCCTTGAAACCGGCCGTCAGGTCCTCGACCGTCGCGCCCGCGAACGAGCCCGCGTAGGTGAGCGCGGACAGCGCTTCGGTCGTCGTGCCGATGCGCTGCGCGAGTTTGCCAATGGCGTCGCCCTGGTCGATGGCGGCCATGATCTTTTCGCTGAACGCCTTCGCCCATTCTTCGGCGAACTCCGCGCCGCTGATCGCGGCTTCGGCCGCGCTCGACTTGCGGATCGAATCGAGCGCGCTGTTGATCTCCTTGGTCGCCTTGCCCATGTCGGTGCGCAGACGCGAGACATCGGCGGCGATGTCAAAGGTAAGCGTTCCTGCTGAAGCCATGATTTACCCCCGGCGGCAGAACAGAAAAATGCGCGGTTTCCTGCGGGCGCCGCGCCGCCTGGGTGCCGGGTGCGCAAGCGCCCCCGACGCAAGAGGGTTACGACTTCGAAGCCTTGGACCTTGCGGATTCGCCACCGGGCGCGACGGGTTCGACGAGCGCGCCGTAGAACACCAGTTCCGGTCGCTGGATCACCAGCGCGAGGCGCATTTCGCTGAGCATCGTGACCATGTTTTTCACGAAGTTGTCGCGGTCCTCGCGCGAGACTTCGACCGTGATGCCTTGCCGCAAGCCCACGTAAGCACCCTGCGGCGTTGCACAGGCGACGTACTGGCCAGCAGGCACGCCGGCGCTGGGCACGAAGCTCGCGCCGAGCACGCCGGTCAGCGGTGCCAGCGGATTGAGCATGTACTGCCCGTCGCTGCCTTTCATGGTCGCCATCGCGATCAGGTCAACCGGGTTCAGGCCGACCACGACCCGCGTCGCGCCCATCGCCTGGAGCGACGCCACCGCGCCGAGCAGGGTGTCGAGCCGGTTATCCCCAGTGGCGCCGTCGACCTGCGTGCCACCGGTCATCAAACCGAGCAGGTTGCCGCCCGCGCCGCTGCCTGAGAGCACCTGAGTGTCGACCGTCTGGTTCACCGCGTCGCGCAGCTCCGTGTTGATGAAGCCCTGCAGCTGCGGCACGTCATCGAGCACCTGACGGCTGGCGAGTTTCCACGTCGCGATTGTGACGACCGGCGACAGCTCGCTCGAAAAGCCGTTCGTGCTTTCCGGCTTCAGCGCACCTTCGGCCACCACCGCGGCGTTGTTCGTGAAGTCCGCCTTCACGACCTCGATAGCGTTCGATGTCACTGGCACCGAGGAGAGGCTCGACCAGAAGTACGGCAGGATGATCGGCGTCACAACCTGCTGTTGCGGCGCGACCGGATAGCCGTTTGCCGGATCGGCCTGTGACGACAGCACCGCTTTCGTGCTGACGTCGTTCAGCGAGACCTTCACACGCGTCGCGCCGTTGCCGCCTTCCCATTTTTCCCACAGCGACTTCGCGGCGAGGGCGCCGAGCGTCTCGCGGTAGCCTTCGCCGACGACGCCGCTGAATAATCCTTCGGTCCGTCCAGCCAGTTTCTGACCCAGATCGATCGTGTTCGCTTCCAGTTTCGTCAGTCTTTCCTTGATCGGGTTAAACGTTTCGTCCAGCGCCTTCTTGATTTCGGTCATGTCCATGGTGGACTCCTGCGATTTCCTCCTTCACGGCGGTTTCACACGGTCGCCCCAGATTCTGCATCGCGCAGAGTGCGCCCGCGCAGCCAGCGCGGGACTTAACACCTCCTCAAGCATCACGCATGATCAGAGGCACGGCCAGTTTTCGCCGTTGGTGATCCTGTTCCGGGAGGTAATCAACCCCCTGTTGCGATAACGCGAAAATGTATAAAAACCATTGCCCGAGGTGTTCTGCCGGAACGCTTTCCAGTCTTTCTCCGCCCCTGCGGCCGCTCCCCACCGTCCTGCTCACGCGTCATCGCGGCTTCTTCGCGTCACGCTGTCGCCGCTTGCGTTCGGTTTCCCATTGCCTGCGTCGCACCAGGGTCATCGGTTGCATTTCGTCAATATCCTTGACGCGTGCGACCCATCGAATGCGACCGCTTTGCACGTCATCAACCAAACGTTGAATCACGATCTCGCCCGCGTTCGCGGCCATCGCACACCCCGCGTGAGTCCATTCGATATGCGAACGATAGTCTCCCGCGCGGCACTCGACAATCAGTTCAGCAACGTGCTGGCCGGCGTCACGTCAAGAAGCCCACGCGCTCGACGTTCAGCCAAGTTCAGCGCCAGCAACAACACATGCACGCAACCGGTGCCGGCAGTGTGACGCTGCTGCGGATCGAGCAGAGCGTCACGCGCCTGGTGCGGCGCGAGCGTGTCACCCGCGCGGCATTGCTGGATCGCAAACATCCCGAGCGCATCGAGCGCCAGTGGACTGGACAGCACGGTCCGCACCGAGGCGTAGTGCTGTCGCACGGTATCGACAACCGTCGGCAAATCGCCGTGAATGGTGATCGTGAGGGTGCGTTGCGCTTCGGCGAACAGGTCGCGGCAGCAATGCAGCGCGTCGGCGGTGCGACGGTCGAGCCCGGCAGGATCAGACTGGAATTTCATGACATACCTCGCTTGCAGCTAGTGCAGGGTCGAGTTGCCCTGCGCGATGAAAGAGCCCGGCATTGCGCCGGGCCGGTCAAAATTTGGTTTGTTTCCTGCGGCGTGTTGCGCCCCGCTATTGCGCGCCTTCACTCGCTTGTCGATCAAGTCGCGCACGGTCTTCCACGTAGGCACCCGTCCATTGGCATTCTTCTTCGCGTCGCGGCAGGCGGCCTCGAACATGGCAACGTCGACCTTGTGCCACGCAACGCAGCGGCAGAGCCATTCGCCCATGTGGGCCCGGGTGCAGCCAGAAGTCCACGAGGGCTTGTCGAGGTGGCGTTCGAAGATCGCTTCGAGTTGCTGCGCGCCGCGTCTGATCTGCTCGTCCTGCGCCTGGTGGTATCCAATGACCGACTTGCGCGTAGCCAGCACGCCGTCGAGTACGTTGGCCACTGCCGCCCACCCGAGTTTGCTGCCGGGCTTCTGCTTGCGCTTCGCCGTCCTGATCGCCTCGCGCATGTCTTCGAGGCCCACGCCGTTCTCCGCGAAGTGCAGGCAGCCTTCTTCGACCTCGCCGCGCGTTTTCGTCTCGCAGTGCGGATAGAACTCGTCGATCATCGCCATCGCCTGAGCGACTGCGGACTGGTGCGCTGCATTACTCGTGATATCCGCGTCATCGCGCGGTCGCGGCTTCGCCCGCGAAACGGGACTAGGCACGCGCCAATGAGCGTTGTGCTTTTCTTGTGGTTTACTTGGTAGTTCTTGTAAACCATATATAGAGGGCGGTTGAATAGTGCTGTTGCCCGCACCATTCGATGTAACTGCTGGCACCATTCGAGTGTCGTTGCTGTCACCATTCGATGCATCTTCTGGCATGTTTCGCGCCATTTGAATGGTGTCGTTGCTGGCACTTTTCGCGTGATCCTGAATAGTGCTGTTGCTGGCACGTTTCGGACGCGCGTTTTCTGCAATGCGGGTGCGCTGCATCGTGAACAGATAAATCACGACGCGGTTGTGATAGCCGGTGCGGCCGACCACTTCGAGGATGCCTTCGGTCACGAACTGCTTCACGTATCGCCGGGCCGCGCGTACGCTCACACCCGCCTCGCGGGCGAGTGTGATGATATCGCGGTCGTCCTCGGCGCAGATGCGGTTATCGAAACGGTTTGCTTCCCATGCGAGGCAAGCGAGAAACCATTTCTTCTCCGCGTGCATATCGGTGAACTTCGGCGGTTCGTCCCTATCCGGCATCACCCACTTCATCGCCGCACCGCTCATGACGGCTTCCCGCTGGCTTGCGGCCGTGCGCATGAAGCGCTACGCTGCGAAGGCGCGCTGCTCTGCGCGCTCGATTCATTCCATGATGTGCTCGTCGCGCCCGGCCCGTCCTGCCGGGCGTTTTTGTTGGTGGACATTGCGGCCTCCGCTCAGGCCGGTTCGACTATCGCGGACGATTTGCCGGTTGCCTGGTTGCGCTTGATCCGCTCGGTACGGGCGCGCGCCTGCATACGCATTTCCCATTCGCGAGCCGCTGCGTGCGTGATCAGAATGCGCCGGCCGACGACCAGTTCGTCCGGTCCAAGCCCCTCGCGGCGCAGCTTGAAGACGGTCGCGCGATTGAGGCCGTAGGCCTCGCAAAACTCCCGCAGCGAGAGCGCGCCCGGTGTATAGGCGGCGTGATGCGCGGTTCCGGAACGGTCCTCCGGAGACGCGGCAGGGACCTCGGCAACTTCGGCGTGTGGCGTACTCGTGCGGATCATCGAAGACTCCCAGTACTTGAGGTGAATGCCTTTAGCGTAGCGAGCGACGACCCGGATTTCTAACAAAAAAGCCGCCCAGTTTCTGGACGGCTTTTTGTTTGGCAGCGTGCGGCGTGATGTGCTACGGATACGGGCGTTCGCCGACGGCCTTCTGCAGCCAGTAGCCCACGCGCGTGGCTTCGTCGGCAGTAGTGTCCATCAGACGCAGCACCGCACGTAGCGCAGCGGCGGCGAAGCTGTTCTCGCCAGCCTCGACCGGTAGCAGGTGATTCTCAAACGTGTAGATGACACCGCGCGCCGCGAACATCGCCGGGCGCTCCGGTCGCACCGCTTTCGGCAGCGTGCGCGCGGCATGCTGCGTGACGAGCTGGAGCTGCTGCAGGCCGGTCAGCAGGTCCGGGGCGAGCAGCTGCATCTGCGCCATGAATGCGGCCGCGGGCACGTCGGTTCGGCCCACGCCCGGAAGAGCGTTCGTGATTTCCTTGAGCCACCAGCCGCGTGCCGCTGAGTCGAGCTCGCTGAGCGCTTCATGCAGGTCCATCAGATGACCGGCGACGCGGTTGAACTGCCGTACGCGTTCCTTCTGCGTCGGCAGTTGCGCAGCTGCCAGTTGTGGCGCCGTACTCGCGCAGTCCTCAAGTTCGCGCACGAACAGGTCGATCGCCTCGTCGTCTACGCGCCCCTCGGCGCTCGCCTCATACATCGCGCGCAGTTCGGCAAGCGTCGCGCCGTCGAAGTGCAAGTCGCTCATGACGCACGCACCGCACGAACACGCGCCTTTTTTGGGGTGTCGAGCAGCGCAACGGCGGTCGGTGCGCGCTTGCGCTTCGACTCCCGACGCGGCGCGTTGAAGGTCCGGTCGATTGCTTCGTGCAGATGGTCGGGTGCCAGATGCGCGTAGCGCAGCACCGTTTTCAGGTCGGCGTGACCGAGCAGCGCGCGCACGCGGTTCAGGTCGACGCCCGCTGCGACCAGCTTGCTTGCGTAGTCGTGCCGGCAGTCGTGAAAGCGGAAGTTCGGGATCTGTGCGGCCTCCAGCAGCGCCTCCCACGCGTTCGAGAAGTCCGTGAGCCGCGCGTCGGTCTCGCGGTTGCCGAACACATACACGCGGTGCGCGAGCGGCTTCCATGTGGTGAAACACTCGAACAGTTCGTCGGTAATCGGGATGTCGCGCCGTTCGTCATCCTTGGTCGTGCCGCGCCGCACATGGATCGTGCGGACCTCGAGGTCGACATCGGCCCATTCGAGCGCGAGCAGTTCGCCTTTTCTCATGCCGGTGTGAAGCGCCGTCACGACGAGCGGCTGCAGGTGATCGGTGTAGCGCACGTGGCGCAGCGATGGCGGGGCGGGCAGCTTGCGCATCCGGCGGTGCGCGATGGTGCGGTGCCGTGCGTCGCGGTTGGCTTCCTCGCGCACAGTCATTGCCGCATACAGCCTTTCACGTTCGTCGGCGGACAGATAGCGCACGACGACATCGGCGCGGCCGTTGCGCGGGACCTCTTTCGCCGGGTTGTCGGTAAGGTGACCGGCCTTGACGGCGACGCGCAGCAAACCTTGCAGCGCGTGCAACTTGTTTGCGATGGTCTTCGGTTTGACGCCAGTTTTCGCGGTGCGCGCTTTCCAGCTTTCAAGCACCCAGGGCGTGAGCTCATTGAGCGGCCGGTCGAGCAGGTCCTCAAATGACGAGCGGATGACATTGGCATTGGCCGTGCTGATGTCGTTCGCTTCGAGATAACCCACATAGTCGGCGTCGAGGAAGGTCCGCAGGCTGGGGCAGCCGTGCGCGCGCCGCACGCTCTCGACGCGCCGGCGCTTCTTTTCCTCGACCACGGCGGGCGTGTCCTGCTTCTGCGGGGTCTGTTCGAGTTCGAGGCGCACCGCGTCACGAGCCTGCGCCGCGGACATTTCCGGCCAGCGGCCGATCCGCTTGCGCCCGAACGAACCGTCAGGCTTGCGGTACCGCAGGTTGTACTGGATCGCCCCGGCGGGCGTGACGCGCACGGTGAAACCGGTCAGCGCCGAGTCGGCGTATTCCTGAAAGGTTCCTGAAGGCGCGAGGGCGCGCATGAAGTCGCGGTTGATTTCGACGCGCGAACGGGGTCTGGGCATGGTTTCGACTCTTTTTGGGTTAATTTTGGGCAATAGCCGCCGTAGACGGCGAGCAACATCAGCAGCCCATCATATCCATAAGTCGTTGATTTTAAAACACTGGTAGCCAGACGTAACCCGTAGTAACCCGGTGAAATCGGGCTCATAACCCGAAGGTCGTAGGTTCAAATCCTACCCCCGCAACCATTCAAACAAGTCGCGTGTGAATGGTCTAAAGCCAGTCCTCGAAAGAATTCAAAGCCCATCTCTGCGATGGGCTTTTTGTTTTTGATCTTTGCTTTCTGCTCGTCCCTTTCGGTCGCCGCGGCTCTCGCTGCGTGCCCGCTCTCCGGCTGCAAAACGTCGTTCTCAATCGCTCGTTCGCTCCCTTCTGCGCCCCCCTGATCCCTCGGATATTGCGCGACGTGGGTTAGCGAACACACGTCAAATCGTCGTCCCTGTATGTTTTGCGAAAACGCAGTGCCGCACAGTGTCGATTCGTGTCGATGCGGCACGCCGACTCCTGACGCCAGCGACACGCCACAATGTACATAATATTTCTGCTGCTAAGCGGCACCTGTAGTGCAACGGCGAGTGTGCTGCTTCGGGTCGCCGGCAAATCGGCTGACGATTTCAGCCACCTTTCCGCACTGTTCAACCAGGCCATGCTGTTGCGTGTCGGCGCGCTGGGCGCCTACGGCCTTGGCTTTATTTTTTATGCCATCGCGCTCAAAAAGATCGAACTGAGCGTCGCATATCCGTTGATGGTTGGCGTTACGGTATTCGAAATTTTTGTCTTCGGCGTGGTGAGCAACGAGGCATTGACGTTAAGGACGCTGACCGGCGCGGGCTTCCTGCTGGTGGGCGTGTTTCTCCTTTTTTCATCGGTTACGCCGCAGGCCTGAGCGGCCAGCAAGGCATTCCCGTTGCACAGGCTGGAGACGATCGCGACAATGAATGCAGCAGCGTTTCGCATGTGCGGTGAACGTGCCCGGTAAACGAGGTTAACAATGAATACCGCTTCCGCTTCACTCGCTTCTGTCGATCGTCACCACGGTACGGGTGCGTGGCTCTGCCGGATTCTCTTCATCGCCACAGTGCTGATGGCTGGCGCGCTGTTCTGGATCGCGCCGCGTCCGCCGATGGGCGATCTGCCTCAGCACGCGGCCCAGGTCGCGCTGTTGCATGATCTGGTGAGCGGTACGTCGGCGTGGGCCGATCTCGTGCGCGCCAACTACTTCACGCCCTATCTGCTCGGGTACGGCCTCGCGTTCGTGCTGTCGTACGTGATACCGGTCGTGAGCGCGATGAAGCTCTTCATGATGCTCGCGTTCTACGCGTACGTCGCAGCGGGCGTGGCACTCCGCAAGGAATACGAAGCCGATGCGAGACTCGACTGGCTATTCGTACCTGGCTTTTTTGGCTTTGCGTATCAATACGGCTTCTATACGTATCTGCTTGCCGTGCCGGTCGGACTTTACTTCCTGCTCCTCGCGCGACGCTTTGCGCGTGCGCCTGGCATCGTGGGCGGAATCAGTCTGACCGTCACCGGCGTGGTGATGTTTTTCTCGCATGGACTCGTATTCGTATTCGCGTGCGCCGTCGGCGCGGCGTTTATTCCGTGCTTCACGCGACAACCGGCGCGTATCATCCGTGCGCTTGTTCCGTACGTGCTGCTCGCCGCGCTGACACTCGGCTATCTGATCTACGTGCGTCAAAACGATCTTGTCATACAGGGGGCGGCGACGCAGGCTTCGTCGGGCATGGCATGGGACTGGACCGGTCCGTTCGGCTGGCACCGCGTCTACAACTTCGTGCTCTACACGCTCGCCACCGAGATGAAGGACGCGTACTTCCTGATCGGCGCGGCGTTCCTGCTGGCGGCGCCGTGGCTGCTGCGCGCGAAGCTCAACTACCGCGACCCGACGGCATGGCTGCCGATGCTCGCAATGGTGTTCGTCTGGTTTTGTGCGCCGTCCGACGCGCTCGGCATTGCACTTCTCTATCAGCGCTTCCCGATCTTCCTGTTGCCCCTCTATGCGCTGATGTTTCAGGCTGACCCCGCTTTCGCAAGACGCGCAGCGTCGCCGGTGGTCGTGCGGCTCACTCAACTCGTGATCGTGCTGTTCTGCTGGTCGTATCTGGGCGTACTGGCGGTGCGCGAACATCGCTTCGCCGTCGAGAACGCGCCGTTCGAAACATTGCTTTCGACGACCGAACCGGGCCAGCGCGCGCTCAGCCTGATCTTCGCGCCTGAAAGCCCGATCGTCCACAACCTCTGGACCTACCACACGTTTCCGCTGTGGTATCAGGCCGAGCGGCACGGTTTCGTCGATTTCAACTTTGCTTTCTTCCTCCCGCAGATCGTGCGCTTCCGGCCAGATCGCGTGCCCGCGGTAAGGCCGGGTCCGCAGGAATCGACGGCGGAAGGTTTCGACTGGCACGCCGTGGACGGCCGCGTGTACCGCTATTTCTTCGTGCGCCACACGAAACCGCTCCCTGCGACGCTCTTCAAGAACGACGAATGCGACGTAGTGCTTGTGAAGGAAGTACCCGACTGGTCACTGTTCGAACGCCGCGCGTGCCGCCAGGCCGACCCACGCATATCCAGGGCATATCCAGGGCATTTCCCGGCGGATTCCGGCAATATACCGGCCGGATTCTGGCCCGTTCCGGATGACTTCCACGCAGATCCGGCCCAGGCCGCTGCCCGGGTAGCGCCCGCGACAACCGTCGGCCGGCGTGAACACCCGCCCCGGTGATAAACTCCCATCACCGTTCCTCCTCCCCTTTTCCATGAAATTCTGCTCCGTCTGCGGCCACGCAGTCAGCCTCGGCATTCCGCCCGGCGACAACCGCGAGCGCTTCATTTGCGCTGATTGCGGTACCGTGCACTATCAGAATCCGCGCAACGTGGTCGGCACCGTTCCCGTGTGGGACGACAAGGTGCTGCTGTGCCGCCGCGCGATCGAACCGCGTTACGGCTACTGGACGCTCCCCGCGGGCTTCATGGAAATGGGCGAAACCACGGCCGAAGCGGCGTCGCGCGAAACGCTGGAAGAAGCTGGGGCGCGCGTCGAAGTGCAGAACCTGTTCTCGCTCCTCAACGTGCCGCATGTGCATCAGGTGCACCTCTTCTACATGGCGCGACTGCTCGACCTCGACGTCGCCGCCGGCGAGGAAAGCCTCGAAGTGCGCCTCTTCGAGGAACACGAAATTCCGTGGGACGACATCGCGTTCCCGACGGTCGGCCAGACACTCCGGTTCTTCTTCGCCGATCGTGCGTCAGGCAACTACGGCCTGCACACCGGCGACATCTTCCGCTCGCTGCGCGACGGCTGAGCGGTCCGCGAGCATGGTGCCCTGGCTCGGACCCGACGATCCGTTTCCGCCCGTCGAGCGCGCGCTCGGGGCGGCAAGCGGCGCGCCCGGCCTCCTTGCCGCGAGCGCCGACCTGCTGCCCTCGCGGCTCATCGACGCCTACCGGCGCGGCATTTTCCCGTGGTATTCGGATGGCCAGCCGGTGCTCTGGTGGAGCCCCGACCCGCGCATGATCCTGCGGACGGGTGAGTTCAAGGTCTCGCCTTCGCTCAAAAAGACGCTCAAACGGGTGCTGCGCGACGACGCATGGGAGATCCGCGTCGATCACGATTTCGCGAGCGTGATGCGCGCATGCGCACTCGCGCCCCGCCACGGCCAGCGCGGCACGTGGATCACCGCCGATGTCGTCGAAGCCTATACGTCGCTGCACCGCGTGGGCGATGCGCACAGTATCGAAACCTGGCACGAAGGCAGGCGCGTCGGCGGCCTGTACGGCGTGTCGTTCGGGCGCATGTTCTTCGGCGAATCGATGTTCGCCGAAGTCACGGATGCCTCGAAAATCGCGCTCGCCGCGCTTGTCGCTCACCTGCGACGTCACGAAATAGAAATGATAGACTGCCAGCAGAACACGTCGCATCTGGCTTCGCTCGGCGGTCGCGAGATAGCGCGCAAGGCGTTCGTAGCGCATGTCCGTGCCTCGGTCGATGCGCAGTCCATACCCTGGCGCTTCGACAAGACTGTACTGACCGACGTCGTCACGCGTGCGGCGTGATGTGCAAACTGCGGAACACACTGAAGTGCAAACGGCGGAGTGCGCCTCACGTGAAGGCGATTGTCCGGATTGCGCCGCTCAGGTACCGCCGGCTTTGCGGGACCCGAAAACGCTTCGAGAGCTGCCAACGTGACTCACCCGAATGAGCTGCCGCTGTCACCGCTTTCGGCGCTGCAATTCTACGCAACAGCGCCTTACCCTTGCAGTTATCTGGAAGGGCGTATCGCACGCTCGCAGGTTGCCACGCCCAGTCATCTGATCAACTCGGACGTCTACACGGAACTCGTCAAGGCGGGCTTCCGGCGCTCGGGCGTCTTCACCTATCGCCCCTACTGCGACGGCTGCCGCGCGTGCGTGCCGGTGCGCGTGCCGGTCGAGCGCTTCGAGCCGAACCGCACGCAACGGCGCGTGTGGAAGAAGCATGGCCAGCTGATCGCGTCCGTCGCGCCGCTCCACTACGACGAAGAACACTACGCGCTTTACATGCGTTACCAGTCGGCGCGGCACGCGGGCGGCGGCATGGATCGCGACAGCCGCGACCAGTACGAGCAGTTCCTGCTGCAAAGCCGGATCAATTCGCGGCTCGTCGAGTTCCGCGAAGCGCCGCATGGCGGCCATCCCGATCTCCCGGGCGTCCTGCGGATGGTCAGCATGATCGACATCCTCGGCGACGGGCTGTCGTCCGTGTATACGTTTTTCGATCCGGACCAGCATCACGCGAGCTTCGGCACGTACAACATCCTCTGGCAGATCGAGCAGGCACGCAGCCTGAACCTGCCCTACGTGTACCTCGGCTACTGGATTCGCGAGAGCCAGAAGATGGCGTACAAGGCGAATTTCCGGCCGCTTGAAGGGTTGCACGACGGTCTCTGGAAAGTGCTCGACACCGCGAACATCGATCTTTCTCCGGTCGGCGCCGCCGCGTATGCGAAACCCGATACCCAACCCGACGGCAGGCGCGGCGGCGGCATCGGCTAAAATAGCGGGTTCTCATTTTCCGGCCGCCCGGCTTCGTCCTGTGTTCAGTTCCCCTTTGTTCAGCTCCCTGTATCCGCTCGTGCGCGCCCAGCTCTTTCGCATGGACGCGGAAGACGCTCACCATCTGACGCTACGCATGCTCGGCGCCGCCGGCCGTACCGGCCTTGCCGGCGCGCTCGCGCCGCGTGTGCCCGACGCGCCGCGCACTGTCATGGGTCTGACGTTCCGCAATCCGGTTGGCCTCGCCGCCGGGCTCGACAAGGACGGCGCGTGCATCGACGGTCTGGCCGCACTCGGCTTCGGCTCGATCGAAGTGGGCACGGTCACGCCGCGCGCGCAGCCGGGCAATCCGCGCCCGCGCATGTTCCGCCTGCCGGAGGCCAACGCGGTCATCAACCGCATGGGCTTTAACAACGCGGGCGTCGACCAGTTCGTGAAGAACGTGCAGGCCGCGCGCTATCGCGGCATCCTCGGCCTGAACATCGGCAAGAACGCCGACACGCCGATCGAGCGCGCCGCCGAAGACTACCTGTACTGTCTCGAGCGCGTGTATCCGTTCGCGAGCTACGTGACGGTCAACATCTCGTCGCCGAATACGAAGAACCTGCGCCAGTTGCAGGGCGCGGACGAACTCGATGCGCTCCTCGCCGCGCTGAAGGACAAGCAGCAGCGTCTCGCCGACCTGCACGGCAAGCTGGTGCCGCTCGCGCTGAAAATCGCCCCGGATCTCGACGACGAGCAGATCAAGTCGATCGCCGATACGCTCTTGCGTCACCGCTTCGAAGGCGTGATCGCCACGAACACGACGCTCTCGCGCGAAGCGGTCAAGGGACTCCCGCATGCGGACGAAACCGGCGGGCTGTCGGGCCGGCCGGTGTTCGATGCGTCCAACGTTGTGATCCGCAAGTTGCGTGCGGAAGTCGGCGATGCAGTGCCGATCATCGGCGTCGGCGGGATTTTTTCGGGCGCCGATGCCCGCGCGAAACTCGCCGCCGGCGCTTCGCTCGTGCAGCTTTACACCGGGTTCATCTATCGCGGCCCGGCGCTCGTCGCCGAATGCGCGCAGGCGCTGGCGAACGCGAACGTATAAGCGCGACCACACAGGCCAGCGCGTCGCGGTCTGATTAACCGCCGCGTGCCGCCTGCGCATCGAGCGCCGCGCCGAATCGCTCGAAGCGCGGCTTGTAGAAGTGGTCCGGGTCGAGCGAGTAGGCGACGCGGCGCGTACGTCCCATCAGCTCATTGCGCGGAAAAAAACCGAAGTAGCGCGAATCGGCGCTGTCGTCGCGATTGTCGCCCAGCATCAGATATGCATTCGCGGGCACCGTCACCGGCCCGAACGAGCGGCGCGGGCTCGGCGCGATCTCCGAGAGCCGCACGACGTGCGACACACTCCCAAACCGCTCGCGCAGATAGTCGCCCGGCGACAGCGCATCGCCCGGCAACGACCGCTGCTGCATCGGCTGATAATCCGCGCGCACGCCGTTCACGTACAGCACGTTGTCGCGCATCGCGATACGGTCGCCCGGCAAGCCGATCAGCCGCTTCACGATCAGCTCATGCGCCGCCGACGAATCGATCGTCACGATATCGCCCCGCTGCGGATCGTGCAGGTGCGCGATCGCAATGTGCGTGAGCGGAATGCGCAGGTCGTACGCCATCTTGTCGACGAGAATACGATCGCCTTCGCGGATCGTCGGCAGCATCGAGCCGCTCGGCACGACGTTCCAGTCGGCCACGGCGCTGCGAAACAGCACCATCAGCGCAAGAAAGGCAATCAGGCTTTTGTTGCTGCGCCAGAATCTCATCAACATACGTGTCACGACCTGCTCCTGCGGCAAGGAATCCGAAAGCTCGATCAGGGCGTGGCGCGCTCGCTGCAACGCCCCGATCGGGCAGATCGTATCACTCGTCGGCAGCGAAGCGCAGACCGAGCGTCGCGCGCGCGGCGTCGGCCATCGCGATCATCTGCCGCGATTTCGCGTGCGTCATGACCGGGCTTTCCGTGCGCCCCGCGCGGATCAGTTCGCAGAAGTGCGCGGTCTCGTAGTTGAGGCCACCGCCTTCGAATGGCGCATCGAGTTCGACAGTACGGCCGTCCGCGTAACGGATCGTCGCGCGCGTGGGGTTCCACCAGTTCTCGTGGATCGTCACGTGGCCGCCCGTGGCGGCAAGTAACGCATCGCCCCTGCCTGCCAGGTCGAGGCCGCAAAAGAGCTGCGCGATACCGTGTTCATGGCGGCTGTTGAGGCTCGCGAACGTGTCCACACCCGTCGCGCCGAGCCGGCCGATGGTCTGCACGTCGAGCGGCGCACCGAGCCAGTCGACGGCGAGAAACATCTCGTAGATGCCGATGTCGAGCAGCGCGCCGCCCGCATGATCGAACGACAGCGAAGGATGGTCCGCCGGCACGCCCGGCACCGAACAGCCCGCGCGCACGAGTCCGATCGCGCCAACCGGATCGGCTTCGAGATGCGCGCGCAACTGGCGATAGAGCGGATAGAACGGCGGCTTCATCGCTTCCATGAAGAGCCGTTGCGCGGCGTGCGCCGCCGCGACGACCCGATCGAGCTGCGCCGCATTGACGGTGGCGGGCTTTTCGCACAGCACATGAACCCCGGCCTCAAGCGCGGCGATCGCGTAACCAGCGTGGCTGTCCTGATGGGTGGCGATATAGACGGCGTCGATATCGCTTGCGAGGAATGCGTCGAGGCTGTCGTAGACGGCGCCGCCGAACTCCGCGGCGAACGCCGCGGCGGGTTCAGTGCGGCGCGACCACACCGCGTCGATCCGCGTGGCGGGCACGTGCGCGAGGCCTTGTGCAAAGCGGCGCGCAATACGCCCCGTTCCGACGATCCCCCAGCGGATCACGGTATCTTCTTTCATCGATGGCTTGTTCCAGTGCAGTTGCCGAAGGCGACATTGTCGCGCATGTGAGCACCGGGCAGACTGACCGACGAACGGGCGAACGTCCGCCTGCCCTTCACTGGAACCGCATCGATAAGGTTTTAGCCCGACATCGGCCGTTCTGCCTCGAACATGCGACAGATCTCGTCGGCCGTGAAATCGATCAGCGCGCGCGAGGCGGCTTCCGCTTCCTTCGCGTCGTGACGTTCGATGGCGTCCACCACGCGGGCGTGCGTGTCGACCGTCGTCTGCCAGACACCTTCCTTCTGGTCGACCACTTCGCGCGCAGCCGAAAGCGCGCCGCGAATGATCGCCGCCATCTGCTGGAAAAACTGGTTGCCGCTTGCGACCAGAATGCGTGTGTGCAGGAGTTCGTCCGCTTCCACGTAACCTGCGTCGCCTGGGCGCAGCGCGCGGAACGCGTTGTACGCGTCGCGAATGCTGGCGACCTCGGCGGGCGTCGCGCGTGCCGCAGCCTGCGCGGATGCGCGCGGCTCGATCAGCATGCGGAACTCGATCACGTCGCGCAGGAACGTCTGATCCGGTTTCGCCCGAAAGCGCCAGTTCACGACTTCCTCGTCGATCATGCGCCAGTCGCGCATGGGGCGGATGCGCGTGCCGATCTTCGGCCGCACGTCGAGCATGTGGCGTGCGAGCAGCATCGACAGCGCCTCGCGCATCACCGTACGGCTTACGTCGAAATCCTTCGACAGCACATCCTGCGGCGGCAGCACCGCGCCATATTTATCTTCGACGATGCCCGTGACGAGCCCATCCATGACCTTGCTCACGAGCGAGCGGTCCTTGTTCGCCTGTTCCATGACACTCTCCCCGATGCGGCGTATGTCGCCTGTGTTGCCCGTTGACCCTGCGCCCTCGTATCTATGCTTATTGCTTTTCTGTACGTTGCTTTGTTCACAACAGATGCGCCAGTTGGGATCCGTCCTGACAGGGTTATCCCTCTGACAATTTGTTTCGTCTACGTAACGCACGGCCGCCAAAGACACGCACTGCGCGGCTCTCAGGCAGACGCCCCCTGAAAAAATTGCATTGCCTTGCATGAAATGCGAGGAAGCGGCCGGTGCACGCGTACGGTCGTTCGTACCGCATCGTCGCGCGGCGGCACACCGCAATCCGGCACAGGAAAGCGCTCGCGCAGTGCGGCCGCGCCGAAAGCGGCCAACGCGCGGCGGCGCTCAATGATCGCGTGCGACCGAAGCGTAGCGGCCGCCAAAGAAGACGAGGGGCGCATGCTCGTCGAGTGAGAACACGAGGACCTCGCCGACAAAGAGCGTGTGATCGCCGCAGGGATGCCGGTCGACAATGCGCGCGCCGAACCGCGCAACCGCCCGGTCGAGCAGCACGACGCCATCAAGTCCGTCGACCTCGGTGAAGCGCGGTGCAAGCCACGTCTGCGGCTCGCCGGCGAAGTGGCGGCTGTGCGGTTCCTGTTCGTCGGACAGCACGCTGACACCGAACAGATCGCCCTGCATCAGGCGCTCGTGCATGCGCGCGCGATGTCCAATCGATACGACGATGAGCGGCGGCTTGAGCGACCCCGACATGAACGCGTTGGCGGTCATCGCGTGCAGCTGTTCGCCGCTGCCCGTCGAGATGACGACGACACCGGTCGCAAAGCGGCCCAGTGCGCGTCGAAAATCGCGCTCGTCGAATTGCGCGGCGCTATCGCTCGCCGCACGGTCGGGACACGCAGTGTCACTGACCGGAAGTGCCCGTGCATTCATCGTCAGCCCCCGTGGTTCCGCCCGATGTGCCCTGCAAAGATCCCTCGCCTGTCGCGCACTTCGCCACGCGACCATACTGGTCGTCGAAACGCACGATGTCGTCTTCGCCGAGATAGCTGCCCGACTGCACTTCGATGATTTCGAGCGGCGTCTTGCCCGGGTTTTCCAGCCGGTGCGTGACGCCAAGCGGGATATAGGTCGACTGGTTCTCGGACAGCAGGAAGTGTTCGTCGCCACGCGTGACGCGCGCTGTGCCGCGTACGACCACCCAGTGCTCCGCGCGATGATGATGCATCTGCAGCGAGAGCCTGCCGCCTGGTTTCACCACGATGCGCTTCACCTGAAAGCGCTCGCCGTGATCGATCGAGTCGTAGCAGCCCCATGGCCGCTGCACCTTGCGATGTTCCTTCGCCTCGGTGCCAGCCGTCGCCTTGAGCCGGCCGACGATCGCCTTCACGTCCTGCACGCGATCCTTCGATGCAACCAGCACGGCATCGGCCGTCTCGACGACCACCACGCCGCTCACCCCGACGCACGCGACGAGCCGTCCATCCGAATGCGCGAAGCTGTCGCGCGAGCCTTCGAACAGCACGCGGCCGCGCGCGACGTTGCCATCGGCATCTTTCTTCGACACGTCCCACACGGCGTCCCATGCGCCGACGTCCGACCATCCTGCGACGAACGGCACGACGACGCCAGTGAGGCGCTCATCGCCTGTGATCTGTTCCATGACCGCGTAGTCGATCGAATCCGACGGACAGCGCGCAAAGGCCGTGCGATCGAGACGCAATGCGCCGTCGCTTTCGATCGACGCGTGCGCGAACGCATCCGCGCACGCCGTCGCGATTGCCGGACGGCACTGCGCGATCGCATCGAGCCAGACGGATGCGCGCACCACGAAAATGCCGCTGTTCCACCAGTATTCGCCCGAAGCCACGTAGTGTGCGGCGAGTTCCGCGTCGGGCTTTTCGACGAAGCGGTCGATGGCCCGTGCACCGTTCTGTCCACTCGCGGCGCCGGTCCGGATATAGCCGTAGCCGGTTTCGGCACGCTCCGGCGGCACGCCGAGCGCGACAATCGCGCCGCGCGCCGCATGAAGCACGGCCTCTTCGAGCGCATGCGCGAAGGCCGCGCGATCGGCGATCAGATGGTCGGCCGGCATCACGATCAAAACCGGATCGCTGCCCACCGGCGCGTCGTCCTGCGCGGCGAGCGCCGCGATGGTCAGCGCGGGCGCCGTGTTGCGCGGCAACGGTTCGAGCACGAGCCGCGCGGCCTTGCCGCAGCGCTCGAGCTTATCGACAGTCAAAAGCCGCAGGTCTTCGCCGCAGACGATCATCGGTGCGGTCTGGACCATGTCCATGGCGTTCCCGCCCGCATCGGCGGCGGCCGGTACGAACGCACCGTCGAGACGGCGCAGTGTGGCTTCCAGCAGGGATTCATCGTCGATGAGGCCGATCATCTGCTTCGGATACTGTTCGCGCGACAACGGCCATAGCCGTGTGCCCGAGCCGCCCGCCAGAATCACGGGCTGAACCGTGCAACGCGAACCGGCGTCACGGTCGCGAAGCGCACGCGGTAGTACGAAATCGTTCATTCGACACTCTCCGTCGATACGACGTGCGGCGCGCGGTTCGTGTCCGCGCCGCAGAAGCAGGTCAATGCCGGCGACGCATGCGATCCGCATCGCTGGCCCATTGAAACAGGCCGGCCCGTTTGTCTCTGTACGTGGCGCCACATTGCCGTGCGGTACGCCTCGTCACTGGCCTTGCGCCACCGGATTGAGGATCCGCTCGACCATCGGCTTCAGCCGGTAAAAGGGGCTACCGACCGTAATGCAGCATTCAGGCGCGCGAAACGTCAGACAGAAGAACAGCGCAAGCAGGAACAACGCCCTTCGGTGGCGGGCCGCCGAAGCAACGATGCCGCGCATCACATCGATCGGCGTGGCAACGAATGCATCTGCGATCCGCGCGCGCACGTTGCGCGGCACGAGATGCTTCAACTGCGGCACCGTGATCGCCGCCGGACCATCGACAAAAAACAGCAGCAGATACGAAATCGATACCGACGAAAGCCAGCGTCCCCAGTCGATACCGAGCAGATACATCGGCAGCGAGGCGACAAAGAGAAACCCGAGTTGCGCCAGATGCCGGCGCAGCATCTCTTCGTGAGCGAGGCCATAACCGCGCCCGTTCCACAACGTTACGAGCACAAGAATCGAGGCGATGCCGAAGCCCGCGAAAGCCCACACCCAGAACTGCCCGGCCATGAGCAGATACGCGACACCAGAAAGATTGAAAACCGTGCTCCATCCAATCGCGGAGATGCCGCCGCCGGGCACCGTGGGCGTCCGCGGCGAGATCAGCGACCGGTCCGCGGGCGCGAGCATGTGCCAGAGCTGGCTCGCGATATCCGGGTTGCCCTTGAATGCGGCGCAGATCAGGAACATCACGACCTGCAGCGCGATCGACACCTTCACCACGCGTGCAAACGCGGCCTGCGCGGGGAACATCGCGGCGAGGCGCCGCGCGATCAGCCAGGCCGCGGGAAACGAAATGAATGCATACGATTCGTGCAGGAGTGGCAACGCCACGGCCTGTACGAGAAAGAATGCGGCCAGCCAGCGCGCGGCGCGCAACCGGCGCGGCATCACGGTCAACCCGACGATCATGCTGTAAAGCAGGCAGTCGATACCGAGCACGACGTGAAAAACGATCTCCTTGCGAAAGAAGAACGCGTTGCCGATCGCCATCTGGAAGAGACCGCCCGGCACCAGAAACGCGAGCGCGAGTGCGGCCGGGCTGCGTTCGCGTGAGCGCGCCCAGACCCACACCATCAGCAGGCTCAGCATCGCGTAGTTCGCGAATACGACAAGATTGACGGTGGCGAGATCGGCACCATCGCCATCGATGAGACGGATCAGCCAGCCGCCGATGCCGCGCCGGATGAAGCCCGCGTCATAGCTGATCAGCCATTCCGAATACGCCCATGGGCTCCAGTTCAGATGGGCCGGATTCAGCATCGTGACGGCCCAGACCAGCGAAATGGACGCGCCTACGAGCAGGTAAGTCAGCCACGAACAGGTCCGCTTCATCCCCTGGATACCCTCAAGATTGCCGGTCCGGCATCGCGTGAACGTCTGCGACGCATCATGCAGGGCATCGTAGCGGCGCCAGGGTCCTTTCGCCGTGCGATACGTCACACAGAAGACGAGAACGTCGCGCGTTTCGATCGTGGCCGCGCGGGCGGCGGCAAATAACTGCCGCGCAACCTGCTGACGATCGTCGCGCCGTGAATCGGCGTATAACGCGCAATCAGTACCGCTTCGCCTCATGCGTCAATTAAAAAAGGCAGCACGGACGTGCTGCCTTTTTACTGCTTCCGGCCACTCGCTGACTCAGGCTCACGCCACCTGCTCCGGCTTTCTCGCGACAAAATGCAGCCACCATGCGTCTGACGAAGGTGCGTCGTCCGGAATGCGCTCGGCATCGGTGCTTCCGAACACGGCCTCGAGTTCGAGACCAAGGTCCGCGATCTGGCGACGTTCGTGCGCAAGGGTCGTGTACACGATGACGATGCCGAAGTTGTGCGCGGCTGCGGTCGCAATCGAATACCCATCGAAATCACGCGTGAGACGCGCATGGCGCAGATAGTTATAGCTCGCCGCCGGCATGCGGCGCAACGTACGTAGCGTACGCGCGCCGAGCTTCAGCGGATTGAACGTGAACACCGGGAAAATCCGGCTGAACGGCTCGCGATAGCCCGGACCTTCGCGATTGTGCGATGAAAAAAGAATCAGGCCGCCAGGCCGCGTCACGCGCTTCATTTCCTGCAGAATGCGCATGCGATCGTCGTAATCGACACAATCGATGCCGTTCCAGCTGAATTGCACGAACGCGTAATGACTGGACGGCAGCGCCGACATGTCGCGCGCATCCATCCAGCGCGCGTCGATCTCCGGATGGCGTTCCTTGCACAGATCAACGAGCTTTTGCGTGTAATCGACCGCCGTGTAGTCATTCGACAGCGCGGTCAGCATCGGCACCGTCCGTCCCGCGCCCACGCCGACATCGAGAATGGGCGCGCCGCGTGTGCGCGAAGCAACCCATTCGATGGCCGCGCGTTCGCCCGGATCGCTCCAGCCCGGATGCGTCGTGAATTCGCGTTTGGCGTCGCGAGAATTCCACGCGCTCTGGTTGACGTGATCGAGTGCCTTGCCCAGATTCATGATCCGACTCCTGGAAAATGCGCCCCTTGGAGCGCCGTATCACCCTGACGGCCGGAGTCTGTTTCCGTAACCGCGACGGCAGGATTTGCTGCGTTGAGCGGGAGTCCGGCGTGCCGCCGGTCCGCGCCCTGCCTTGTTTGCGACGCTTCCTTCGCGTCGGACTTCGGAACCGCAGGCTCGCGCATCGACTGCATAAGCCATGATTCGGTGTCGCGCATCACGGCTTCCCGGGCCGCGCCCGTAAACAGCGCGTGATCGAGTTTCGGCAGCAGGACGACGCGGATCGACGGATACCGCCCAAGACCACTGCCATGCGTGCCGAAGTGAATCTTCAGTTCCTCGAGGCCGACGTCGAACTCGCCATACAGCAGACGCACCTGCACGCCCTTGCTGGCCAGATCGCGCGCGAGCGTACGGATCGGATCCCTGTCCTCGCCACCGACCCGTGCCACCACATCGCCAGTCCGCGCGCGCACGAGCCGCCATGCACGCTGCGATACGGCGCGCGCCGCGCGCATCGGGTTCGCCTTGCCGTGCAACGCTTCGAGCCATTTCTTCAGGCTGAATGCCGAGCGCCAGTAGAGACGGCTCTGCGCAAACACCGGTGTGCCGGGCGCGCGATCCTCGCCGTCCCAGATGAACTTCTGCAGGTTCACGCTCACGCACCCGACAATCGCCGGATGCCTGCGCGCGCCATGCAGGCCGTTGAACGCGCCGCCGCACACGCCGACCACCACCACGCGCCGGTAACCCTGCGAAACGAGCCACTGCGCGCCTGCTGCGACGTCGATGCCGGATTCGTCGGCGTAGATAGTATCGAGTGTGACCGTCGGCGAAAGCGGCGAACTGTCACCGAGCCCGGCGAGATCCATCCGTAGCGATGCAACGCCACGCTCCGCAAGCCGACGCGCAAACAGAACGAACATGCGTCCGTCGCCGATGTGGTGACTCGCGCCCGTGTTGCAGAAGAGTACGGCGGGCAGTTCAGGATCAATGCGGTCCGGCACAGAATGTATGCCGAAATACTGGCCGCTCTGGTAAGGCACCTCGAATGAAACGGGTGTTTCGCAAAGGGCTTGTGCGGGCAGTTTCAGTTCGCCGCACATCCGTTCCCCGGCTCCCGGTTCACAGGTATGCAGCGGCATGTCGCGCGCGAGCCATTCAGTCGCACGCCTGAACACGTCCTCCGGCACTTCGCTGTAGAGCGCCTCCAGCTGGAATCGGTCGCATTCGTCGAATGGACCTGTTTCCACTTCGCTGCCGAGCGCTTCGTAGCGGCTCGCCAGATTGCCAATCTGTTTGCCGCCGCGCGAATCGAGCAGCAGCACACGCTTCGCCACGCTGGATTCGACCTTCGTCAGATCGAGCGCCGACAGTTGCGCGACGTCGTCGCCGTGAACGCCGAAGCCAAACGCCTCGACATACGTATTCGTATCAGGCAATGGATCGGCGCTGAATCCCGCCGGCGTCGTCGCCCAGCTCTGCCGGTGGGCACGCAGTTCGCGCACGTACTGGCGCCCGGAAATCACGGGCGCAAGCAGCGCGAGCGCGTCGACGCCACCGCGCCGTTCAGCGGCGCGCGCGGCCAGCAGCGCGCCGAGCCGGAAGCCGCACAGTGCGACTTCAGTGACACCGGTGCGCACGCGCAGTGTTTCGATCGCGGCGTCGATGCTGTCGAGCCACGCGTTGACGCGGTCCGGATCTTCCTCGACGCCGGCCGAGTCGCCGGAGCCCGGATAGTCGAAGCGCAACGTCGGCATGCCGCGTGCGGCGATGCCCTCTGCCAGCTTGCGCCAGCCGCGATGCGTGCACAGGATGTCGTAACCGAACGGGCTGCACAGCACGACGCCGCGCCCGGCATGCGTGCCGTTTGCGCCATGCAGCCAGCCGAAACAATCGCCAAATACGATCGGCTCCATCGGTTGATTCGATTCGTCCAGCCGTTCCATCGCCCGTTCATTCCCCTGTTGACCCGCGTTGACGCTTTAGCGCCAGACGCCTGTCCCATGCAAGTTGCCTGCTGTTGCGCCCGCGCATCAGATGCATCACGCAGATCACGCGCATTCCACGCTGTCCGGTGCATTACAGCAGGCGCGTCGCAAAGCTTCCGTGCGCATGCCCACAGTCATGAGCGCCGGGTGCTGCATCGCGTCAGGTTTCAGCGTCGAGCGGCTTGTTCTGCGGCGCGATGCGGCGCCCGAAACGGGCGCGTTCCGACAGCTTGCGCACGAAGTCGCGCAGTTCCGCCGAAAGCGCCAGCGACAGCGCGAGATTCACCGCTACGAGGGCGAACGCCGTGCCCGCCAGCATCAAACGGCTGTCGACCACGCTCGCAATCGCGATCGCGAGGCACAGGCAAAGCGCGTGCGGGAAGAGCACGCCCAGCAGCGCGCGGCCGCCAAGCCGCGAAAGGATGATCAGCACTGCACCATCGATCACCGTCTTCAGCAGCACAGCAAACGCGGCGCCCACGAGTCCGAACGTCGAGATGCCGAGCCACAGCAGCACGGTGAGCACCGGCAACTGCACGAGACTGATCCGCGCGGCGCGGCCCGGGTCGGCACGCGCCTGCAACAGCACGCGTACGACGCTCGCCGAACTGCCGACCCATACCGACAGTGCGATGATGTGACCCGCCGCGGTGCCCGCGCTGGCCATCTCGCTGCCGACCCACCACGTCAGGAACGGTTGAAGCGCGCAGATGGCGATGATCGTGCACGGCGTGAGAATGCCGACGACGAGCGCGATGCCCTGCCGCGCGAGCTCATGGGCGTCGACGTGCGACGAAGCGGACAGACGTGGAAACAACGTACGCATCACGGCGGTCGGCAGCACCGACAGGCGACCCACCAGATTCTGCGGCGTCGAGTAATACGCGACCGCGCGCGCGCCGAGCATCGTGCCGATGATCACGCGATCAATGCTCGCAGCGAACATTTCCGCACTGCCGCCGATCACAATCCAGCTGCCATACTGGAACAGTTCCTTGATGATCGGCCAGCGCGGCCGGCGCCAGCGCGTCAGGCCCAGCACGCGCCACGTCGACACGCCAAAGATGATCGCGCCGACAAAGCGCGTGGCAACGGCGGTCGCGATCACGACGGGTAAAGTCGGCGAGATCCAGTGCGCGGCGGCGAGCGGCAGACACTGAAACGTCGCCATGCCAAACACCTGGTTAAGATTGAAGACTGCGAAGCGTTCGGCGCCCGTGAGCGAGCCGGCCATCACCCAGGTAATGTTGGCAAGCGGAATGGCGAGGGCCAGCCACGGCAGGCTCGTGTACACCTCATGACTGAACGCGGGCGACAGGTGGCCAAACATCTTCAGCCACGTGAGTGAAATGCCCCAGAGCAGCAATGCGCCGGCCGTGCCGGTCATGAAGTTGACGAAGAGCGCGCTGAAGAACACCTGCTCGACACTTTCGTGCGACTGGTCTTTTGCCGCGCGGGCAATCGATATGCGGTTCTCCGTAGCGAGGCTGATGCCCATGTCGAGCACGCCAAAGTAGCCGATCAGCGTCCAGACAAGGTTCATCACGCCATAGCGCTCCGCGCCAAGCGTGATCAGATATCCCGGCACGGTCACGAGTGAAATCGCGATCGGAACTGCGGTTCCGAGCAGATTCAGGCCGACGTTGCGCAGGATCCGACTGTCCATCTTGCCCCCAGGTTGACGGCATCACCGTTCATGCGGCGATCGTCAGACCGCGGCTTGCTGCCGTGCGGACCGGACCTGCGCAAGCCGGAATGCCTCGTTTGACGTATTGGACCAGCGTTCGGGCGCGCTATCGGTGCGGGGGCACACACAAGTTCGGGCCCCACGCCGGCTTACCGTTCGCCTACAGCCTCGCGGTAGACACGGGCGACCTGAGCCGCCACCACGGCATTGTCGAAGCGTGCGCGCGCGTATTCGCGGCATGCGGCCTCGTCCGGCAGCACGCGCTTGCCGCGCAGTGCGTCGGAGATTCCGGCGGCAATCGCCTGGTAGCCGACAGACGGCAGCACCAGTTCCGGCGAAAGCGGCGCCACGGCCTCCGGCAGGCCGCCCACGGGCGTCACCAGCACGGGTGTGCCGGAGGCGAGCGATTCGATTGTCGTCAGACCAAAGCCTTCAAGGGAGAGGGTCGGGACGACAGTCACATCTGCGCTGCGATACCAGAACGGGAGGGTTTCGTCCGCGACGAAGCCCGCGAGCCGTACATGGTTCTCGAGCCTGCGCGCTGCAATCGTCGTGCGCAATGCGGCTTCGAGCGGGCCGGTGCCCGCGATGACCAGCAGCGCGTCGGGCACGGTCTGCCGCACGATGAACATGGCGTCGACAAGCTCTTCGAGCCCCATCCTCGATACGAGTCTGCGGATACAGAAGATGAGCGGACGATCCGTCGGCAGACCCAGGACCTCGCGAACCTCGGTTCTCGTCTGCGTGACGTTGAAACGCTCGACGTCGACACAGCCGGGCACGATGCGAATACGCTCTTCGGGCACGCCATACCGGTTGCGCAGCAGGTCGCCGAACGCGCGCGAGAGCACGATATGCCGGCTCGCATTGCGGTAGACCGACTTTTCGAGGGCGTGTCGGGCGATGCGCGACACACTGCTGCGGCCTTCCACTCTCGATTCGTCTGCCCACGGCCCGTGAAAATGCACGACGCGCGGAATCCGCGCGAATACGCCCACGGTCGGCACCGTGTAGAGCGCGAAATGCGACGCCACCACATCGGGCCGCAGCGCCCGCTTGAGCTGCCGCGAATGACGGCGCGCCTGCCACATACGTGTGGACAACGGGTCTTCGGCATCGGCAAATGCATGCACCTGACCGCCTGATTCGTCGAACACACGTGTACTGCCTGCGACCATGCCACGTACGTTGACGCCCTGCGCGGGTAGCGATTCGATCAGCGCCTTGAACACGCGATCGAGCCCACCCGGCCGCTCGCCGAACCAGTGCATGCCGATCTGCAGCGAATTGATCGACTCGCTCATGATGCCGCGGACACCGTATCGCGCGTGGTCCCGCTGGCGCCCGGCGCCCGCGCCTCGATCAGGTCGTCGTACAGCGACAGGTATCGCATGGCCATCTGCTCCCAGCTCAAGGATGTCGCCAGTCGACGTGCGGCCATTCCCATCGTCCGCGCGCGTTCCGGGTCTGCTGCAAGCCAGCTGATCGCGGCTGCCAGACCGGCAATATCCTCCGGGCTGTCGAGCACGACGCCGCACGCGCTGTCGATCACTTCGGCGCCACCTGCCGTTGCAACCGTCACAACCGGCAGTGCGCTCGCGAGCGCTTCGAGCATGACGAGACTCATTGCCTCGTAGCGCGAAGGAAACACGAATGCATCCACGGAACGCATCAAGGCGGGCATGTCCTGCACGAAATCGATGAAATGCACCCGCCCGGCGATACCCAGCGTGGATGCAAGCGCGGGATAGGGACAGTTGCCCACCCCGCCGGCTACCACCAGATGCACGTGCGCGGGCGTGGACACCAGGGCTCGCAGCACCGCATCGAGGTTCTTTCGCGCAACACGCAGGTCACCTGCGAACAGCAGCAGGAATGGCGCTGATGGCAGACCGAAGCGCTCCCGATGCGTCGGGCCCGGTGCAAATTCTTCGACGTCGACGCCGTTGTGAATCATGTGCAGATTTCGCGCGTCAATGCCGGTGGCCCGCACCTCGGTGGCCACTTTTTGCGAAACCGGCACCACGGTGCGTGCGGCACGGAATGCGCGCTTCTCGCACCACATATTGAGTCGTGTGAAAGCGAGCTGATAGGCCGCGGACGCGCCTTGCCGAAGACGGATCGGATAGAAGCCGCACCGATACCACCCGTCGTGAACGAAATGGACGCTGTTCACATCCGCACGCGCCCAGGTGATGAAACCGTTCACGTGAATCAGATCGAACTCCCTGCGATGTGCCGCGATCCATGCGCCACTTCGCAGCGCAAAAATCTGGTACTTCACAAGCCGGGTCGGCAGATAGCTCTCGCGAATCTGCACGAAGCGCAGGAGCGGGTTTTCCAGCAATGCTGGCTCGATCCTCGAACCGAGGACTGTTACCGAATGACCTGCAGCAAGGAGTGCACGCACGATTTCGTAGTTCACCCGCCCCTGGCCGTCGTTGGTACTCACGCGGTGAGTCACAAGCAGAATTTTCATGATGCGACTCCGGAATGGATGGAAGCAGACCGAACCGTACGCGGTCCGTATTGAGGTACCGCCGGCGACGCGGCCGGTGGCGCGGCGGCCTGACGCTTCGCCTTCTCGCGACGCGCGGCAGCTTCCATTTCGCGGGCATAGCGCAGACCATTCACGGGCATGAGTACGCCGATAAAGAAGAACATGCCGGTCATTCCAGCCAGCGTATTGGAGAAAATCATCATGGCAACGATCGCGACAGCGACGCCGACACCGGAGACACCCAGGCGGTCGTGCGGCCGCGCGCGGCTTGCTGCAAATGCGCGCGAGATCAACATCGCGATTCCCGAAACGTAGAGCAGCGCGCCGGGCCAGCCCATCGTATAGGGCACTTCCATGACGCCGCTATCGAACACGGCAATCACGTCCGACGTGTCCGCCAGCTTGCTTGCGACGCCTGTCGTGCCGAACCCCTGACCCGAGATGTCAGTCAGCGCACGACTCATGAAGCTGGAATACATCCCGACCCGCACCTGGAAGCTATCGTCTTCGCCCAGGTTCTGGACCGTCTCGAGCCGTGACGTGAAATGCTTCGACACCTCGTCGATCATGGTGAGCGGCAGGCATATCGCAACGCAGGCCACGATACCCGCGATCAGGCGGATGCGACTGCGTCCGTCGAGCATCGTTATCGGATAGATCAGCCCGAGAAGAAGGCCGCCCCACGCGCTGCGCACCGCGGTAAACATCAGCGCAGGCAATGCGATTGCGGCGGCAATGCGCAGCCTGCCCTTGCCCGCCAGCACCATCAGGATACAGACGAGTGCCGTATTGGCGAACGGACCGGACGAATTCATCGTACTTGCGATCCGCAATCCAAATGGCACGGGCTGTCCTTCGGACGTCATGCCCGATGCAAGCAGCCAGAACACATCCCAGGGCGGCGGCGAGACGAACTGGTAGATGCCATATGAGCCCATCACAATACTGCCGAAAATAAACGTGTTGAGCAGCACGCGCTGATAGTTCGGATATTCCTTCCACGTGGCAACAAAGCGAAAGCCGACCAGTGCGGGGAATATCGCCGTGGCGAGCGCGAACGTGGCGGCGGAAAAACCCGCGCGTGTCACGCCGATAATCCACGTATAGAGCAGCGCCGACAGGACAAGCGCAAGCGGCATCGCGCGCCGCTGCCCGAGAATTTTCATGTCCGTGATGAGCGCGAAACCCGATATCGCGGCACACGCCAGCGGCGCCACCATGATCGTGCTCACCGGATTGAACCCGCCCGCGAAAAAGTCGCCAATCCGCCGGAGTTCCGCCGACAGAAAAAATACCCAGCACGTAAACCCGAGATAGTGCGCCGGGTGAACGCGATACAGCCACAGCGCGATCAGCACGGCGGCGGCCGGATAGAACAGTTCGACCATCCGTCCCATGTGCATGAAGCACATCACGAACATCATGATGAACATGCCGGCAGGCACCGAAACCGGGCCGATATGGTTTTTCCTTTTTGCCCTGGCAGCCGGCCGCATCCCCAGGTGATGGTGTACATGCGGATATGTCGATTGTGCCGGGGCCGCCGGGTCCATTCCAGGCCGTTCCGCGGAGGGTATGACCGCACTCATGCCGTCCGCAACCACCATGCCGGCGGCACGACCTGGAGGCAGACTGTCAGGAAAGCCGGCGTTCGAATTCACAGCAGCTCAAACGTACTGACGACCGACAGACCACCCCGCTCACGCCGCAGCCCGCTGAACATCGGCTGCCCGCCTCCGCGTGGCTGGCGTCGCAGGCCGATGAACGGCGTCCCATGATCCAGAAACGGCCCATCTGTCTTGCGAAAGCCGAACTGCTCGTAAAAACCACGCAGACCGATCGGCGCCGTAAGCCGCACCACGCGGCCCGGCCAGCGTTCGGAAATCGTGTTCAGCGCGCGCTCGATCAGCACTTCCGCCGTGCCGTCGCCGCGGCGCGCGGGGCTCGTCAGGACCTTGTCGATCACCACTTCCGGGTCTTCCGTGTCGCCCGGCTGAATGCGCGCATACGCCATGATCGGCATCGGACGCGTCATGTCTTCCGCAGCGAAGATGTGCAGCGCGCCTTCGTCGTGGCCGTCCGCATCGAGATGGACGTGCCACTGTTCGACCACGAACACCGCGCTGCGTGCACGCAGAATCAGATACAGCTCGCGCGCGGTGAGGTGCTCGAATTCCAGCGTCTTCCAGTTCATCACGGTTTCCCCCAGACAGGTCGCGCAACGGCGTACACCCGTTGCCATGACGACACCTTACGTCTGGAACCGGCGCGTTTCCGTGCGGAATCGCACTGACGCTCAACCTTGGCAGTCCGTTTAATACGTCAACCGATGCACGCTCCCGTTCGTCCCGGGCGCCGTGCAATGGGCCTGGATTCACCGGCGACGGGCCCCACACAACAATGCTGGTGCGATGACACATTTCCTGAAGGGGCTCAATTCCATGAAAACGGCACTGCGACGCATTCTTTCCGAGTCGGCACGTCTCGACGTGGCGCCGGACACCCTGGCCGACGATGCCGATCTCTACGCGGCGGGGCTTTCCTCGCTCGCGACGGTCCATTTGATGCTGGCGATCGAAGACGAATTCGGCATCGAGATTCCGGACCGCATGCTGACCCGGCGCCTCTTTTCCAGCATCGACTCGCTCGCCGCCGCGGTGAGCGAGCTTCAACAGGCGAAGGCGGCAGCATGAATGCCCCGCTCGCGCAGGATGCCGTCGCGCCCGATCGCGTGGACTCGTCGGCCTCCGCGCCGGCCCAGTTTGCATCGCCCGCGCCGCTTTCAACAGTCGAAACGGAATCGGGCTGGCGCGCCGCGGCACGCCGCGCCGCCCAGGTGGCCGCCGTACACGCCGACTCGGTCGACCGTGAAGCCCGCTTTCCGGCAGAAGCCTTTGCCGCGCTGCGTGCCGAGCGTCTGCTTTCGGCGATGATTTCGACGGAATTCGGCGGCGCCGGCCTGCCGCTCGCCGATATCGCGACGATCTGCGAAATCCTCGGACAAAGCTGCGCGTCGACCGCGATGGTCTATGCGATGCATCAGATCCAGGTCGCCTGCATCGAGGAACACGGCACATCGCTCACCTGGCAGCGCGACGTGCTCGCGCAGCTCGTCGAGCGTCAATGGCTGCTGGCGTCGGCCACGTCTGAAGAAACCATCGGCGGCAACATGCGCACGAGCGCCTGCGCGGTCGAAGTGGACGACGAGCGCTTTCGCATCGAAAAACTCGCACCGACGATCTCGTATGGCGCGCACGCCGACGGCATTCTCGTCACGGCGCGCCGCACTGCCGAGAGCCCGGCGAGCGACCAGGTGCTGATCGTCGCGCTGAACGACGATCTCACACTCGAAAAACGCGGCGGCTGGGACTCGATGGGCATGCGCGGCACGTGCAGCGAGGGCTTTCGCCTCGTGGCGACGGGCGTGACGGCCCAGATCCTGCCGACACCCTTCGCCGAAATCGCCGACCAGACGATGCTGCCGGTCTCGCACACGCTGTGGGCCGCGGTCTGGACCGGCATCGCGACCGACGCCGTGAACCGCGCCAAAGCGTTCTTCCGCGCCCAGGCGCGCGGCAAGCCGGGTTTCGTGCCGCCTTGCGGCCCGCGTCTAGCGGAAGCCGTCGGCCTGTTGCAGATGATGCAGTCGCGTCTTCAGGTTGCGCTCGATGCCGCCCGTGTGGCGCGCCGCGCGTCGCACGGCACCCAGCAGGACGACGCGCCGCTTTCGGCGATGCTCGGCTTCGCGTCCGACATGAACACGCTGAAAACCAGCATTTCGACGATGGCGCTCAAGGTCGTGCACGAAGTGCTGATGATCTGCGGGATGGCGGGCTACAAGAACGGCACGGACTACAGCGTCGGGCGCCATCTGCGCGACCTGTACTCGGCGCCACTGATGATCAATAACGACCGTATTGCACAGAACACGGCCAGCCTGCTGCTCGCACAGCGGCCCGCCACTCCGGGGAGAGCATGACCATGAATACGATGACCGACGCGGCCGCCGTGGCGGCCGCGCAGACGGACGCGAAAAGCTTTCGCGACGGCCTCTTCTCTCACGGCATCCTGATCGACACCGGCGAAAACGGCCTGTATGGCCGCAGTCAGGTGTTCGAGAGCGTCGTGGACGGGCTGAACGCCGCGATCACGCATCTGGGTGCCGACCAGGATCCGGAATTCCTGCGTTTTCCGCCGGCGATGCGCCGCACGGACTTCGAGGACAGCGAGTATCTGAAGAGCTTTCCGAACCTCGCCGGCACGATCCATTCATTCTGCGGCAACGACGGCGACCACGTGCGCCTTCTGCGCTGTCTCGACGACGCGATGAAGGAAAGCGACGACGACCGCAGCGAAGAATGGATGAAATACCAGAAACCGACGCGGCTCACGCTCACGCCGGCGGCCTGCTATCCGATCTATCCGGTCATCGCGCGACGCGGCCCCGCACCCGCGAACGGGCACACGGTCGACGTGCTGTCGTACTGCTTCCGTCACGAACCGTCCATCGATCCGGGCCGCATGCAGATGTTCCGCCAGCGCGAATACGTGCGGATCGGCTCGCCCGAACAGGTCATGGCGTTTCGCCAGATGTGGATCGAACGCGGCTCGCTCCTGATCGACCTGCTGCGTCTGCCGGTCGAAGTGGACCTCGCGAACGATCCGTTCTTCGGACGCGGCGGCAAGATCGTGGCGGACAGCCAGCGCGCCCAGGCACTCAAATTCGAACTGCTGATTCCGGTTGCGCTGGAAGACAGCAAGACCGCATGCCTCTCGTTCAACTACCACATGGACCACTTCGGCGCCATCTGGAAGCTGGCCTGCGAAGACGGCTCGGTGGCGCATACGGGTTGCGTCGGCTTTGGCATGGAACGCATCACGCTCGCCCTCTTCCGCCACCACGGCTTCGACGTGCACGCGTGGCCCGACGACGTGCGCGGCCTGCTGTGGGGCGACACGAAAGCCCGCATCGACCACGGCCTTGCCGGAGCCGCGACATGAATCCACCGCTCACGACCGTCTGGACCCAACCCGAAGTCCTGCCGCAGCGCGTTCACGAATCGCATGCGCTGCATCAGGGCGACCGCGTCTGGCAGGAAACCAACTGCTACGTCGACCTGTGGATCGAACTGCTGCACGGCCTCGGGCTCGATCCGCGCGCCGGGTTTGCGTTCACCGTGACGCAGGATTTCGAGGGCGATCAGTTCACGTTCTTCAAGTTTCCGCTTGAAGACATCGAACGGCTGTATGGCGTGCAGGTGCAGGAACTGGCGATCTACGACTCGCTCGAAGATCGCGTGTTCGCGCAGACCCGGCGCGGCCACACGGTGCTCGTCGAAGTCGACGGACATTACCTGCCCAATACGCGCGCGACGTCGTATAAGCGCGAGCATCCGAAGACCACCATCGGCATCGACTTCATCGATCCGGTGCGCCGCAGGCTCGGCTATTTCCATAACACCGGCTATCACCAGCTCGACGGCGAGGACTACGACGGCGTGTTTCGCAAGCTGGCGCGCTTCGCCGGCCAGCCCGACCTGCTCTTTCCGTATGTCGAGTTCGCGAAAAATACGCGGCCGGCGCTGGAAGGCGCGGCACTCGCCGAAGCGTCCGCTGAACTGCTGTGCGCGCATCTCGTGCGCCGGCCGTTGCGCAATCCGGTCTCGATGTGGCGCGCGGTGTTTCCGGAACAGCTCGACCAGCTGCTCACACGCGGCGAAGCGTACTTTCACCTGTATTCGTTCAACCTGATGCGGCAGCTCGGCGCGAACTTCGAGTTTCTCTCGAAGTACCTGCTGTGGCTGCGCGCGCAGGGCTACGACATGCCGGAATCGATTCCGGCCGCCGCGCAGCAGATTTCGTCGGAAGCGATGGTGATGCAGTTCCGCCTCGTGCGCGCGATGGCGCGCAAGCGTCACGATCCGTGCGAAGACTGCTTCGACGTGCTCGAAGCGGCCTACGAGCGCACGCTGACGCCGCTTGCCGCACTCGCGCTCGCGCGCTGACAGTACGCCCGCATGACCGACGTCAGCGTTCCTGTCGATGAGGCGGCCATGCGTGAGCCGCCGGATCTGCGGGACCGGGTGACGCGTCCCGACGACAGCGTCGGACACGTGTGGCCGCTTGCGCTCACGTCCGGCTGGCAATGCGTGAGCACGCCTCCCGGCGCATGCGTGACGCCCGCCGACTGCCCGCAGGCCGGCTGGCTCGCAGCCGGGGTGCCGGGCACGGTCGCATCCGCATGGCGCGCGGCCGGCCGTCTCGACATCGCCAATCCACCGCACTTCGCTTACGACGATCACTGGTACCGGCTCACGCTGTCCGGCCACGGCCATCGGCGTCTGCGTCTGCATGGTCTCGCGTCGATCGCCGAGGTGTGGCTCGACGCGGCGCTGATCCTGCGCTCGGACTCGATGTTCGAAGCGCACGATATCGACATCGAACTCAAAGGCACGACGACGCTTTCCCTGTGCTTCCGCTCGCTCACGCCCGCGCTCGAAGCGCGCCGCCCGCGTGCCCGCTGGCGGCCGCGACTCGTCAGTCCGCCCACGCTGCGCAACGTGCGCACGACCCTGCTCGGACATATGCCGGGCTGGTGTCCGCCGATCCAGGCGGCCGGACCGTGGCGGCCCGTCGAATTGCTGGGAGGCACGCCGCATGCGTTCGATACCGTCGACCTGGCGGGCCGGCTGGACACCAGCGACGGCATCGTTTCGCTCACACTCACCTTCATCGACGAGCAGCTTACGGCGTTGCCCGCACACATGACCTGTGGCGGCGTCGATGTGCCGCTCAGCTGGCTCGATAAACGGACGCTGACGGGCTCGCTGCGTATTCCCGATGTGGAGCGGTGGTGGCCGCACACGCACGGCGTGGCGAGCCTCTACGATGTACTCCTGAAGCTCGGCGATCTGCCTGCCCCAATCGAACTCGGCCGTCTCGGCTTTCGGACCATAGAAGTCGACCATGGCGTCGATGGCGAGAGCTTCGGCCTGACCGTCAACGGCATGCCGGTGTTCTGCCGGGGCGCGTGCTGGACGAGCGCCGATCTCGTGACGCTCGCCGGTTCGCCCGCGCAGCTCGAACACGCGTTCGAGCTTGCCCGTGATGCCGGAATGAACATGTTGCGCGTGGGCGGCACGATGGTCTACGAGTCCGACGCGTTCTATGCGCTCGCCGACCGGTTTGGCATCCTCGTCTGGCAGGACTTCGCGTTCGCGAATTTCGATTATCCGGCCGATGATTCGTTTATCCGTCAGACGTCGCGTGAGGCGAGCCAGTTTCTTGCCCGCACGCGCCGCTTTGCGTCGCTTGCCGTGCTGTGCGGCGGCAGCGAAGTCGACCAGCAGGCCGCGATGTTCGGCCTGCCGCCCGCCATGCGCGTGCAGCCGCTCTTCACCGAACAGCTGCCTGCGCTCGTCGCGGCGTTGCGGCCGGACGTCCCTTATGTCGTCAACTCGCCCTCGGGCGGCACGTGGCCGTTCTCGACACGTCGCGGCGTGACGCACTACTACGGCGTGGGCGCCTACATGCGCGGGCTCGACGACGCACGTCGCGCGCAGGTGCGCTTTGCGGCCGAATGCCTTGCGTTCGCCAACGTGCCCGACGACGCCACGTTGCACGAAGCTCCCGGCACGATCCATCAGCACGATCCGCGCTGGAAGACCGCGGTGCCGCGCGACCCGGGTGCGGGCTGGGATTTCGACGACGTGCGCGACCATTACCTGCATACGCTCTATGGCGTCGAGCCCGCGCGGCTGCGCTACGAAGATCCGCAACGCTATCTCGACCTGTCGCGTGCCGTGCTCGCCGATGTGATGACCGACGTGTTTTCGGAATGGCGCCGGCATGGCGCGTCGTGCCGCGGCGCGCTCGTGTGGCAATTCCAGGACCTGCGCGCCGGCGCTGGCTGGGGTCTCGTTGACGCCACAGGCCGGCCGAAAAGCGTCTGGCATGCTCTCGCGCGCACGTTGCAACCGGTGCAACTGCTGATCACCGACGAAGGTCTCGACGGCCTCGATCTTCATCTCATCAATGAGACGGGCACCGCGATCGCGGCGCAACTCGACATCGTGAGTCTGCGCGACGGCGTGCAGAAGGTTGCATCGGCATCGACCGCAGTGGAACTGTCGGCGCGAAGCACACAGTGTCTGCGGGCATCCGACTGTCTCGGCCAGTTTTTCGATTTCACGTACGCGTATCGCTTCGGGCCGCGTTCGCACGACGTAACGATCGCTACATTACGTCGTGCTTCAGACGGATGCGTGCTGTCGGAAGCGTTTCACCTGCCCGACCGGGGCGTCCAGAACCGCCACGACGTTCCCATGGAAGTCACGCTCGAGCCTGTCGGGCAAGGCTGGCAGCTGGTTGTCGAGGCTGCGCGCTTTGCCCGCGCGGTGCATGTCGTCGACCCGCACTTCCGGGCCGCGCACGATGTGTTTCATCTCGCGCCGAACCGGCCGCACACCATTCCCCTCATCAGGCTCGACGCAAACGATAAAACGTCGCGGCCACAGGGCGAACTGCGCGCCATCAATGCGCTCGGGCCTGTGTTTTACGGCTGAGACGAGTCGCATCCTTGAATCGAAACGGGCAGCCACCCTGCGCTGCGAACCAGTTTTGAATCACTTCTGCCACGTCGCGAACCGGCCGGACAAAGCCCGGTGTAGCGGGTGTTACAGCGCCGTACGGGTTTGAACACGGCCCACGAACCCAATCCGATCAACGACTTGGCACGTACAAAAATAGCCTCGCCCCCACACTTGCCGCAAAACGTATTTGCAGATGTGAAACAAAAACCGTCATTTTTTGGCGCGTCCGACGGCCCAATGGTTCGTTGCACCGCACCAGCCCTCACTTTGCGTCTCACTGGCACACAACTCGCTTAGAGATGAGCGCGACAAAACAAGCGCCACCGGACAAGCGGTCAATTACATCGGTTGCGCAACGGGCCATACGGGGCCGGTACTGCAGATCCACAATCGCTCGCCAGGCGGTTAGTTAAAGCGGAATGCAGTAGCCGGATCAAAAAACAGAAGACGCGCACCTACGCGGCTTCGTGCGAGGACCAAATCATGTTGACGCTCCAATCCGATCTGCACGGCAATCACCTGCTGGGTGCGCTGCCCTCCCATGAGTGGCAGGCCATTGCGCCGCATCTCGAGCTCGTTCATCTGCGTGCCGAACAACTGCTGTGCGATTCCGGACAACGCATTCATCACGTGTATTTCCCGACGAGCGCGATCATCTCGCTGCTTTCCACGATGGAAGACGGCGGCTCGGTCGAAATCGCCGCGGTGGGTCGCGAAGGCATGACGGGCGTGCCTGTCCTCACGGGTGGCGAAACGATGCCGAACCGCGTGCAGGTGCAGTGCGCGGGCTTCGCGTATCGCATGACCTCGCAATGCCTGCGTCAACAGTTCGCACGCTCGGATCTGATCCGCCGCCTGATGCTGCTCTACATGCACGCGCTCCTCACGCAGGTCGCGCAAACCGCCGCGTGCAACCGTCATCACTCGCTCAGCAAGCAGCTGTGCCGGTGGCTCCTGATCGAAGTGGATCGCGTAGCGTCCAACGATCTCACCGTCACGCAGCAGCTGATTGCCGACATGCTCGGCGTACGTCGCGAAGGCATCACGGAAGCAGCGGGACGTCTGCATGCCGAAGGCCTGATCCACCACAGCCGCGGCCATATCCGCATTCTCGATCGCCACGCGCTCGAATCGCGTGCATGTGAATGCTACGGACTCGTCAAGCGCGAATTCGACCGGCTGCTGCCGCGTCTGCATCAGGCTGAGGCTGTGAGCTGAGCGGCGACGTGGCGGGAGCCAGATCATGCTCTTCAGGCACATCGCGCGCGCCCTCGATGCTCTGTTCGTCATCACGGGCGCGCTGATCGCTCACTGGATGCGTTTTTCGACGCCGATCGAACTGTCGGATACCGAACGGCTACTGATCGCGTTTCACTGCGCGCTCGTACTGCTGTTGTTCCCGAGCTTCGGCGTGTATGAAACGTGGCGCGGCAAATCGTTGCCCGCGATGCTTGCACGCGTGCTGGTCGCGCTGGTCGCGACAGCGGCACTCGGTCTCGTGCTGGTCTTCACGCTGCACCGGATGGATGCGGTGTCGCGGCTCTGGTACGGCTCGGCGACGCTGATTTCCGGTGGACTCATCATTGCAACAAAACTGGTCGTGCATCTGCTGCTGCGTTATGTGCGCCGCCGCGGGCTGAACTACCGCACGGTTGCGATCGTCGGCACGCCGGGCTTCGTGCGCATGCTGCTCGCGCATCTCGAACGCTCGCCCGGCGCTGGCTTTAAGCCCGTGTTCGTACTCGACACGAGCGCCGACGTCGAATCCGACGACGCAGCCAGCCGGATCATGAACCACGTACCCGTGCTGACCGACGTCGACGCGTTCGTGAAAAAGACGCGCACCGACGAAGTCAACGAAGTGTGGCTCGCATTACCGCTTTCGGAAGAACGCACGATCTATCGCTTCACGAAGCTCTTTCGTGACGACTTCATCAATCTACGTTTCATTCCTGACGTACGAAGTCTTTCGCTGTTCGACCGGGCGATCGTCGAGATTCTCGGCCTGCCGACCATCAATCTGAGCGCCTCGCCGATTTCGCCACCGCAGTTGTGGCCAAAACTGGTTTTCGACCGCCTGTTCGCGCTGGCGGTGTTGACCGTCCTGTCGCCGCTCTTCCTGCTGATCGCCGTCGCGATCAAGCTGAGCTCGCCTGGGCCCGTGTTCTTCAAGCAGATGCGCAAGGGCGCGGACGGAAGGCCGTTCGAGATCTACAAGTTCCGCTCGATGACCGTGCATCAGGAAGCAACCGGCCAGGTCACGCAGGCTTGCCGCAACGATGCGCGGGTGACGCGGCTCGGCGCGCTCCTGCGCAAGACGAGCCTCGACGAGCTGCCGCAGTTTATCAACGTATTGCGAGGCCAGATGTCGGTGGTTGGACCACGGCCGCATGCGATCGAACACGACGATCTCTACAAGGATCTCGTGTACGGCTACATGCACCGCTACCGTATCAAGCCGGGTATCACCGGCTGGGCTCAGGTGAATGGTTATCGCGGCGCGACGACAAAAGTCGAAAAGATGGAATCGCGCGTGAAGTTCGACCTCTTCTACATACATAACTGGTCGTTCTGGTTCGACATCCGGATCGTGTTCATCACGATCTTTAAGGGTTTTGTCGGCCGCAACGTCTACTGATTTCTGTTTTACCGGGGATTCATCGTGAAGGTTTCTGTGATCGTGCCGACATGGCGGCGTACCGCCGATCTCGCTCGATGCGTCGCTGCGCTCTGTGCGCAGACACGGCGTGTCGACGAGCTGGTCGTCGTCGCGCGCACCGAAGATCACGATGCACTTCAATGGCTCGATCAATTCCAGAAAACGCCCTGCGACACGCCGCTGCGCGTTGCGCTCGTTCGCGAGCCCGGCGTGGTGGCCGCGTATAACCGCGGCATCGAGGCGTCGACCGGCGACATCGTCGGCTTCACCGACGACGACGCCGCGCCGCACGCCGACTGGGTCGAGCGCATCGTCGCGGCGTTCGCGAAAGATCCGCTCCTCGGCGGCTTCGGCGGACGCGACATCGTTCATGAACGCAACGGTATTCTCACCGGTGAAAAACAGTCGGTCGGCGTCGTGAGCTGGTACGGCCGCGCGGTCGGCAATCATCACATCGGTATCGGCGAGCCACGCGACGTGCAGGTACTGAAGGCCGTCAACATGGCGTTTCGCCGCGAAGCGATCGGCCCTGTGCGGTTCGACGCGCGTCTGCGCGGCAGCGGCGCCCAGGTGCATTGCGAAATGGCATTCTGCCTCGACGTCATGCGCCGCGGCTGGAAGCTCACCTACGATCCGACGCTGCTGGTCGAGCACTATCCGGCACCACGCAGCGACGAAGACCAGCGCCACACGTTTAACGTCACAGCGTTTTACAACGCTTCATTCAACCTTCGTCTCATCATGTGTGAACACCTGCCGCCGCTTGGCAGGGGGATGTTCGTCGTCTATGCATCGCTGATCGGTAACCGCGCGGATCCGGGGCTTGCGCGCGCGTTGTCGCTGGTGCTGGCCGGCGAAAGTCTCACGGTCGCACTGCGTAAATGGTGGGTCGGATTACGCGCGATGCGCGGCGCCTGGCGAGAAGCCATACGACAGGCGTGAAGGGCAACACCCGCTAACGCGAGGGACCACTATGACTATCAGAAAATTATCAGCCGGCCTGCTCCTGATGAGCCTGGGAGCGTGTTCGCTGGCACCGGGGCCGTATCTTGACCGTAGCCGTCTCGACCAGACTGTCGAGCCGACTTACGCTTCCGAAAAATATCCGGTCAAGCCGATCGATATCGCCTACTTCGCCGAGGAACGCGCCGCCGTGCAGCCGTCGAGGTGCCCGCTGACGTGCCTGACGAAGGCAGAGCGCGACAACTACGCCTACCGCGTCGGCATCAACGACCAGCTAACGGTCATCGTCTGGGATCACCCGGAACTGACGGGCGGCGGTGGAGGTGGCGGCAGCACGCCGCCGCCACTGCCGCAGGGTAATGCCGGCAATTCGGCTGCACTCACGCCCGGATCTGGGAGCATCACCAGCAGCGTGGGTGTCGAGGGTGGGCTCGTCGTGCGCGTCGCAAACAACGGCACGATATTTTTCCCGCGCGTAGGCCGCGTCAAGGTTGTCGGATTGACCGCGCAGGAGATCCAGCAATTGCTGACGCAACGCATCTCAAAGTCCATCCGCGATCCGCAGCTCGACGTACGCGTGTCGGGCTTTAACAGCCAGGTCATTCAGATGACGGGAAATGTGCGAAGCCCCGCAGCCGAATCGATCACCGACCTGCCGCTTTCGGTGGTCGACGCGATCAACCGTGCCGGCGGCGCGCAACCCGACGCAGATCTGCAGAACGTCGGCATCACACGCGACGGCAAGCGCTACCTGGTCGACGTCGCGGCCCTCCTCGAAACCGGCGACCCGCAGCAGAACGTGATCCTGAAAGACGGCGACATCGTCGACGTGCCCGACCGCTCGAACAGCCGCGTATTCGTACTCGGCGAAGTCGTGAAGCCGACCTCTCTTCCGATGAACCGCGGAAAGCTGTCGCTGGCCGACGCATTGACGGGCGCGAGCGGGCTCGACGTCAAGACCGGCGATCCGCGCTTCATCTACGTGGTGCGCGGGGCGATCAACCCGGCGCTTGCGCCCGTCACCCAGCCCACTGCGCCGGCACCTGTACCCGTCGCGGCAAAGGCCAATGTCAAGGACAGTGCTCTCGTACCGCTTGTGTACCGGCTCGACATGACGCAGGTCGACGCGATCATGCTCATGACCCGGTTCGAACTGCAGCCGCGCGACGTCGTCTACGTCCAGGTCGCGAGCTCCGCCCGCTTCAACCGCTTTCTTGATCAGCTGACGCCGACGATCCAGACCATCTTCTTCACCAAAGAACTGGTCAATCCCTAATCCAAGGCACGCGAGAGATTCATATGAGTACCTACGACACGCTTGACCCCTCGCCCGCGCCTGGAAGCGACGAGGAGGAAGTAGTACGGGACCTGATACGCATCATCTTCGAGCAGATCTGGTGGGTGCTCGGTATCGCCGGGACGATCATCCTGCTGTCCGTCATCTACGCGAAGACCGCCGATCACATCTACTCGGCCGATGCAATGATCCAGGTTGAAACGGCGACGTCGAGCACGTCGAGCGCCGCGGCGCTTTCCGCGCTGTCGTCGGTGGGCGGAACCGCGCCGCGTACCGACGCGGAGATCGAAATCATCCGGAGCCGAACAGTGGTCGAACCCGTGGTCGAGCAATTCAAGCTCAACTTCTGGACTTCGGAAAACCGGATGCCGTATCTCAGCGCGATTTCGCGGCTGTTCGCGCATGCGGGCAAGCCGCTTCCCGCGTGGTTCGGCATGAAGTCGTACGCATGGGGCGGCGAGATCTTCGCGGTCGACTCGATCATCGTGCCGAAGGCGCTCGAGGGGGGGCGCCTGACATTGATCGCCGGAAGCAATGGCGCCTACAAACTGCTCGATCCTGACAGGCAGGTCCTCTTGACCGGTGTCGCCGGCGAACTCGCCACGGCCAATGGCGTTACGCTGCTCGTGAAGAAGCTCGTCGCGCGTCCTGGTACGGAGTTTTTCGTCACGCGCACGAATCAGCTCGATGCTGTGCTCGGTCTCGCCGGCGGGCTGCAGGTGAGCGAAAAGGGCCACGATACGGGCATCGTGCAGCTCTCGTACTCAGGCGTCGATCCAAAGCTGATCACCGCGATCACGAACGCAGTTGCGGTCTCGTACATGCATCACCGGACCGAGCGTGCGCAGGAAGAAGCGAGCAAGATGCTTGCCTTCCTGAACAGCGAACTGCCGCACCTGCGCGACGAACTGAAACGCTCCGAGACCGCACTCTCCGAGTACCAGGCGCGGGTCGGCACGTTCCAGCCGACCCAGGAAGCGCAGGTATATCTGTCCGGCGGACTGCAGTATGAAAAGGAAATTGCGACGCTCCGGATCCAGCGATCCCAGTTGCTGCAACGTTTCACCCCGGACAGTCTCGAAGTTCAGACGGTCGACGCGCAGATCGCCGCGATGACGCGCGAAAAGACACATTTCGAGGACCGCTTCAAGACGCTGCCTGGCACCGAGCGCCAGGCCCTGTCGCTGCAGCGTGACGCGAAGGTTGCAGAGGAAGTGTATGTCGCGTTGCTCAACCGGATACAGGAACTGTCGATCACCCGGGCTGGCACGATCGGCAACGTGCACATCGTCGACGAAGCGCTGGTTCCGTCTGCACCGGTGAAGCCGAAGGCCGCGCTGATCATCTCGGGTGGCACGATGCTCGGCGTCATCGCGGGCATTGGCTTCGCCATTGTTCGCCGCAAGTTCCTGACCGGGGTCTCCGATCCCGATCTCGTCGAACGGCGCTTCCGCGTACCTGTGCTCGGCTCGATTTCGTACAGCCTCGAGCAGGCACGCGCCGATCGCCTCGCCTATGAACGAAAGGCTTCACTGCAGCGTCCACAGGGTTGGGCCCGGCTATCGAACCCTTCGTTGGCCGACGCCACCAGGCTCTCCGGATTCATGCGCCACGTGATACCGCGGCTGCCGGGCGCGAGCGTCGCACCGGTGATCAAGGAAACCACCGTGGTTCTGAACGGCGAGCATTCGCCGACCCGCCCGCTTCTCGTCAAGATGAGTCCATTCGACGTGTCCGTCGAGGGGTTGCGCGGATTGCGCTCAGCGCTGCAATTCGGTCTTGTCGACGCACCGAACCGCATCGTTTGTCTCACGAGTCCGGCGCCGTCGGATGGCAAGAGTTTCCTGTGCGCCAATCTCGCGACACTGCTGTCGGAATCAGGCCGGCGCGTGTTGCTGATCGACGCGGACCTGCGGCGCGGACGGCTTGCGCAATACTTCGGCAGTTCGCCAGAAGGTGGGTTGACGGAACTGCTGACCGGACAGATCGACGTCGAAACCGCGGCGCGAGCGACTGGCGTCGAAGGACTGCATTTCATCGGCGCCGGCGCCTATCCGCCCAATCCGTCTGAGATTCTTGCGTCATCGCGATTCGTCCAGGTGATTACCCGGCTCGAACGCGAGTTCGATATCGTGCTGATCGACACGCCGCCGCTCCTGGCAGTAGCCGACGCAGCTGTCGTCGCCAACGTAGCCGGTTCGACAATCCTCATCATGCGCGCGGGCGTGCACACAGAGCGCAATATCGACGAATCGCTGAAGAAACTTCGACGCGCGCGCGCACGTGTTATCGGCAGCGTAATGAACGCCATGCAGGTCAAGCGCGGGGGCCGCTACGGTTCCTATGACTATGCCTACGTGCACACGTACACGGTGGCCGTCCCGGAAGCCGAATCGAAAGACGTCTGAGGGATCGTATCGATGATGTGATGGCCGTGCCCGCATGATGAAGGGCACGGCTTTTTAACGTTCCACTGCAGGCAGGCGGATGAATCGAGCCTGTCGATCAACGCATCGATGCGTGGGCGCTACGAATTGACGCGAAGAAATACAAAAAGCCGGCGCTGGCGCCGGCTTTCAGTTGCAGTCCGTCAGTCGACGTTCAGGCTTCAGGACAGACAGACATACTGGCGGTAACTGTATTTGCGCAATGCCGGGAAGCGGGACAGGACCTGGTCGACAGCCTTCGCGGGTCCGTGCAACCGGCCGCGCAACAGATAGGTCGACGCCATCTGGATAAAGATCATTTCCGGAAACTCGGTCGTCACCCTGAAGTGCTTGCGGAGTTCGTCGACTTCACGCGGCGCGAGCGGCGACTCGTCGACGTCGCCGTACTTCGGAACCCAGAACTTGCCGATGACGTTATCGCGAAACCACATCATGGTGTCGCTTGCGCCATTGTTCTCCCAGAAAAACGCGCGGCCGCCCGGCTTGATTGTTTCCCGCAGTACGGCACCGAACTGATCGAATGGTTCAATGTGATGCAGGATCATCGAGCCGAATACGCAGTCGACCGGCGGCAATGTCGCAAGGTTCTGCGCGGCAAGCACAACGGGACGAATGTTGTCGATCTGTTGCTGGGCGCAGTAGCGCTTCAGATTTTCGATCGCGAGCGGGCTCAGGTCGACGCTGATCACGTTGGCGCCGAGTGATGCAAAGAAGAGCGACGACGCACCTGCGCCGCAGCCGAGATCGACCAGCGTCTTGCCGCGTAACGGACCGAAGTGCTCTACAGCGCGTTGATATACGGGACAATCGAGGTCCGGCATTTCGACGAGTCGACTGTTGTCTTCGCTACGCGCGCGAAACAAGCCGTCCCAAAACTCAGTAGCCTGTTGCATCGACTGCTCCTTGCATCCGTTGCCGACACTCGCGGCGGGTTCGATTGACTGCTGGAGACCGGGCTTCACGAACCCGGCAACGGCACGTGATTCCGCGTCAACATTGTTGGCGGATGCCCGCCATTGGACTGTTCGCGGACGCACGCTCAATTCCGGGTTTGTGAATCCGCGCGGATTCCGGCAACGGGTTTCAACGCCCCCACATGCCGCGTCGCGCGACATCGCCGGACCACGCGTCGGTCGCCGACGCTTCGACGCGCGAGCGAACGCCGCCTGCGGCGATCGTGCGCGTAACTTCAAGCATGAATTCGTGCCTGAAGGTGGCCGCCGAAAATCGCTCGGCGTTCGCGCGGCATGCAGCGGCCGTAATCAGCGAATGTTGCCGCTCGAAACGGTCCAGCGCCTCCAGCAGCGAGGGTACTGTTTGCTGCTCGAAATAGACGCCAGTCGGACCCGGTTCACCCAGTGGGACCACCGTTTCAAGCGTGCCGCCCTTGCCATAGGCGATCACCGGAGTGCCGCACGCCTGAGCCTCCACCGATACGATGCCGAAATCTTCCTCAGCGGCGAACACGAACGCCTTCGCCCGCTGCATGTAGTCGCGCAATACTTCGAAAGTCTGATAACCGAGAATCTGCACATTGGGTCCCGCCTTCGCTCGGATCGACGCCATTTCCGGACCATCGCCGATGAGCACCAGCCGGCGGTCCGGGGTCGCCGTGAACGCTTCCACGATCAGGGCAAGCCGCTTGTACTGAACCATCCGCGAAGCGGTCAGATAAAAATTGTCCTTCCGCGCGCACATCTCGAATCTGTTCACGTCGACCGGCGGTGCAATCACCGCCGCGTCGCGCCGATACGTTTTCTGGATGCGCCGCGCGACAAACTGCGAGTTCGCAATCAGCCGGTCGACACCGTTCGTCGAGCGCGTATCCCAGCCGCGCAGGTAATGCAGCAGCGCGCGCGTCACCCAGGATCGCGGCCCGCGCGTGAGCCTTGCTTCGCGCAGGTACTGATGCTGGAGGTCCCACGCGTAACGCATCGGGGAATGGATGTAGCTCACATGTGTCTGGTCCGGACCAACAAGCACGCCTTTCGCAACCGCATAGGAACTCGAAATGACGAGATCGAAGCCCGACAGATCGAGTTGCTCGATTGCAAGCGGCATGAGCGGCAAATAGGCACGATAGTGACGACGCGCAAACGGCAGGCGCTGGATGAAACTGGTTGTCACCTTCTTGCCGTGAACGGGTGCGCGATCCTCCAGGAAATCGACGAGACTGAACAGTTCCGCGTCCGGGAAACAATGGATGATGTGCTCGAGCACCTTCTCCGCGCCGCCGGGCGACACCAGCCAGTCGTGGACGATCGCAACTTTCATGATTTCCGTACCGGGAGAAAAACAGACGGAGCCAGTGTAAGCGGCCGTTCTGCGGCCGTGCGTGCGCGCGGCCACACAGCACGCACGCCGCTTTGCGAATAATGGTGACTCGTCGGGCGGCCGGCTTTCGCGCCGTGCCCTGCCCGCCCGATCCTGCATTTTTCCGTGGCGCACGACGATGAACGCTCCCGACCTGATCCGCCGTTTGCAGCCCACCGAGGGCGGCGCAACAGCGCTGCCCGCCGATGCCGGCGTGTACGACGCTTCGCAGACGCCGACCGTGCTCTTTCTCGATCAGACCGGCCAGCTGGGCGGCGCCGAATTCGCACTGCTGCCGCTCGCCGAAGCCTGCACGACGCGCAGCGAGGTCGTGCTGCTGGCCGATGGGCCATTTCGCACACGGCTCGAGGAACACGGCGTGCGCGTGAAGGTGCTGAGCGACGCCCGCGTCTCGAACCTCGACCGTGAAGCCGTGCGGCTCAACCTGCTTTCCGCCGTGCCAGGCATCCTGCGGCAGATACGGGCGATTGCACGCGAGGCGCGCCGGTTCGACGTGCTTTTCGTCAACACACAGAAAGCGATGGTGCTGGGCGCACTCGGCAAGCCGCTGCATCGACGCCCGGTCATCTGGTTTCTGCACGACATCATGTCGCGCGCGCACTTCGGGCGCGTGCAGCTGATGGTCGTCAAATGGCTGTCGCGCTACGTGGTCGACCAGGTTGTAGCCAACTCGCGCGCCTCGGCTGAAACCCTGAGCGCGCTGGCCGGGATTCCACTGGAACGCATTCCTGTGATTCCGAACGGCATCGACGCTGCCGGATTCCACAAGATCGATGCGGATGCCGCCGACGATCGCGCCGCGCTGCGCCGCCGCCTCGGCCTGCCGGAAAACGCGTATCTTGCAGGTCTCTTTGGTCGCCTCGCGCCCTGGAAAGGCCAGCACATCGCGTTGCAGGCGCTCGCGAAGCTTCCCGACATGCATCTCGTGCTGGTTGGCGCGCCGCTTTTCGGCGAGCGTGCGTATGCCGATGGCTTGCGTTTGCAGGCCGAGGAACTTGGCGTAACCGGGCGCGTGCATTTCGCGGGCTTTCGCGACGACATGCCGGCCTGGATGAAAGCGATGGACATGGTCCTGCATACGTCGATCGATCCTGAACCGCTTGGGCGCGTCGTCATCGAAGGCATGATCGCCGAACGCCCGGTGGTCGCAGCGGCCGCCGGTGGTGTGCTCGAAATCGTGCGCGACGGCCACAATGGACTTCTGGCGAAACCCGGTGATGTGGACGGTATCGTCAAGGCCATCGACACCCTTCGCCTTCACCCCGACATGGCACACCGTCTCGCAAGGCAAGGGGCGATCGACGCGCAGCGCGATTTCTCGCTCGAAGCGTACGTGAGCAGAATGACGCAGGCGATTGCCCGCGCGGCACGCTGACGACCGCACGTCAGCCACGCGAGCGGCCCGGTTCACCCGCCTTCATGTCGTGGAGCGCGACGAGCATGGAGAGATGCGCGCGCTCCACAGCCACTTCCTCATCGGTCATGCCCTGGCACGCCTGCGCGCCCATGATCACACCCAGACACAGCCCGTAGTTGCCCGTAAACGCGCCCGCCGCCATGGAATGGGACTTCATGCGCTCATATGCCACGTCGAGCGTGCGCCTCAAATTGCCCTGCATCGTCACCGGATTCTCCTTTCTGCGTTCAATACCGACGAAAGGAGCGTACCCGTACGCCTGCCGCCGCGTAACTGGCCGGACGGTCTATAGCAACCCGGCGAAACATCGGGCACATTAAAAAAGCGCCGCGTGCCAGGGGGCAGCGCGGCGCTCTTTAGCGGACCGAACGTGATGCAGCGATCTCAGTTTCTTTCGTACGAAATTTTCTCGACACCCGTGTCACTGCCGAGCAGGCAGATATCGGCACCGCGCCCCGCGAAGAGGCCCACCGTCACCACACCCGGCCACGCATTCACGTGCATTTCGAGCGTGCGGGGGTCGCTGATGCGCAGGCCCTTGACGTCGAGAATCTCGTTGCCGTTGTCGGTCAGGAACGGCGTGCCGTCCTTCTGCACGCGTACCACGGGCACGCCGCCCATCGCCGTGATGCGCCGGCCGATCGCGGTGCGCGCCATCGGCACGACCTCGATCGGCAGCGGGAACGTGCCGAGCACGTCCACGCGCTTGCTGGCGTCCGCGATACAGACGAACACTTCCGACACGGAAGCGACGATCTTCTCGCGCGTAAGCGCCCCGCCGCCGCCCTTGATCATCGCGCCGCTGTCGTCGATCTCGTCGGCGCCGTCGACGTACACCGTCAGCGATTCGATCTCGTTCAGATCGAACACCTTGATGCCGTGCGACTGCAGACGCGCCGTCGTGGCAAGCGAGCTGGACACCGCGCCGCGATAGCGCTGCTTTGTCGCAGCGAGCGCGTCGATGAAACAGTTTGCGGTGGAGCCCGTGCCGACACCAATCACGGCGCCTTCGGGCACATTGGCGTTCACGTAGTCGGCAGCGGCCTGGCCGACCAGTTTCTTGAGTTCGTCCTGAGTCATGGGGAAGTAAGGCGGGCGTGAGTAAAAACGTGAGTTTACCGGAAGCTCAGGGGGCCGGCCGCGTCGGCGGCACTTCGGGGCTGCCGTACCTGTCGAGTAGCGCATCTGCGATCGCTTCGGTTTCGGCATCGGGGTTGCCCGCGTAGTCGCGCGGGCGGAAGTGCATCTGGAACGCGGCGAACACGCGGCGTGCGCGCGCGTCGAGCACGCCATCGGTGGCCGTTTCGTAGCCGTAACGGGCAAGACGGCGCTGCAAGCCGGCTACATCGACGGGTGCAGCGGGGTCGCGCCCTGCAAGGTGCGTGATCACAGCGGACTCATCCGGCCATGCGCCGACACCGGCGTCGTAGAGCTGCTTCCACGGGAAGAGTGGACCGGGATCGATCTTGCGTTGCGGAGCGATATCGCTGTGGCCCACGACGCGTGTTGGCGGAATGCCGTAGCGCGAGACAATGTCTTTCGCGAGGCGAATCAGTGCATCGACCTGTGCCGGTGGATACGGCTGCCAGCTGCGACCCTGTGGCGTGTCGACCGGGCCGAGGTTGACGTTCTCGATACCGATCGAAGCGGCATTCAGTTCCGTCGTGCCCTGCCAGTAACTCACACCCGCATGCCACGCGCGCTGGTTTTCCGGCACCAGCTGGAAAACCACGGGTTCACCGTGTTCGATCCTGGGCGCATCCGGCACGACATAGTGGGCGCTGACTGCTTCGGTTGTCAGCACCTGCAGCGACTTCGCCTCGTCGATCTCGGTGTAGTGCATCACGAGAAAACGCACGCGCGAGTCGGCGTTCTGCGCGTGGCGGCTTGTATCGGCGAGGTACGTGCCACGCTCGACCGTTGTCGTCGCGCACGCGGCAAGCAATGCGGTGGAAAGAGCGAGCGCTGCGAAACGAATGATGTGCATGGCCGGGACGCGCTGGGCGTCAAAAAAGTGACTTCTGCTTTTTCGCCCATCTCCCGCCAGTCAGCCAGACATACCGGGGCATCAGGAATCTGAAGATCGGCAAGAACAGCTACGGCGGTGTGAGCGACCTGCTGCCCCGACTGGCCGACGAGGCACGGTTGCGCGGCGCGGATGCGATTATCGAATACGACGGCGCGCAGCGATGCGGCTTCTGGCCGTGGCGCCTTGTCAGGCCCGTGGCGCACGGCGTCGCGGTGCAGTGGACTGAAGCCAGGCCAGCAGGTTGCGAGTCCATCGGTGGCACGAAACTGAGTACGATCCTGCCGACGAATCAGCCACAGGTGAAGTGACGCTGACTCGTGCCGGGATACCGGGATGACTGGCAGGACACTGCAATGACAGGTGTCCTGCATGACCCGACGACCAGCGGCAAAAGCCGCCGCCGCTTCAGGTCTTCGTCAACGCCCCGCGCTGCCGCACCGCTTCGAACAGACACACGCCGGAGGCCACTGAAACATTCAGGCTCTCGACGCTGCCGGCCATCGGAATATGCATCACGACGTCGCACGTATCCCGCGTGAGACGGCGCATGCCTTCGCCTTCGGCGCCCATCACGATCGCCACCGGGCCATCGAGTTTCGTCTCGTAAAGTTCCGCCGATGCCTCGCCCGACGTACCCACCACCCACACGCCCGCATCCTTCAGTTCACGCAGCGCGCGCGCAAGGTTCGTGACCGTGATGTAGGGCACCGTATCGGCTGCGCCGCTCGCCACTTTCGCGGCCGTCGCATTGAGACCGACGGCGCGATCGCGCGGCGCGATCACGGCATGCGCGCCGGCCGCATCGGCGACCCGCAGGCACGCGCCCAGATTGTGCGGATCGGTCACGCCGTCGAGCACGAGCAGCAGCGCCGGACCGTTGATGCCGTCGAGCAGCTCCGCAAGATTCTGCGCGAGCGGCACGTCGCCCGCACGCGCAACCACGCCCTGATGGCGCTCGGTATGCGCGAGGCCCCACAGACGCGTTTCGTCGGCGGCAATCAGGCGCACGCCCGCTTCTTTCGCGACATGCAGGAACTCCGTCATGCGGCGATCCTTACGCGTCGCGTCGTAATACACCTCTTCGACCGACGATGCGTCGTGCCGCATACGTGCGGTCACTGCGTGGAAACCGTATAGAACCTTGAGACGTGACATGACTGGACAACCTTTGATTGAGCGAAGCTGCGTTGCGCTTCGAATGCGCCCGTCTGCATGACGGCACGCCAAGCGTCGCGCCTGCAAAAACGGAAAACAGACAACGCGCAGCGGGCATCGATCACGACGCCGATGCCGCGCGCTGCACACCTCATCGGGCGCGCCGGCCGCCGGTTACGCCGGAGGCCGCGCGCGCCCTATCGCTTCTTGCGCGACTGCGTCTTCGACGCCGGCTTCGCGGACGACGACGCACTGCGCTTTTTCGCCGCGCCGCGCGCATCGCGCGCTTCCTTCACCGCCGCGCTGGCTGCCGGCGCGGCTTTCTTGCGACGACCGCCGCCTTCCGCGGGCGGCAACGACCGTACTCGCGGACCGCCATCGATGCCCGCCTTGTCGACGAGCGCCGGACGGCTCGACGGCGCCTTGATCGGCGTATCGCGCACGAGGCGGAAATCGATCTTGCGCGCATCGAGATCGACGCGGCTCACCTGCACCCGCACACGATCCGACAGACGGTAGCGAATGCCTGTCCGCTCGCCGCGCAGTTCGTTCTTGACCTCGTCGTACTGGAAGTAGTCGGAGCCGAGTTCGGTCACGTGCACGAGGCCTTCGATAAAGAGCGCATCGAGTTGCACGAAAATCCCGAACGACGTGACGCCGTTGACCATGCCGCCATACTCTTCGCCGAGCTTGTCGCGCATGAAGTAGCACTTGAGCCATGCTTCGACATCGCGCGACGCTTCGTCGGCGCGGCGTTCGTTCGACGAACAGTGCAGGCCCAGTTCCTCCCAGATCGCGGTGTTCGAGCGGTTACGGTTGCGCTTTTCATCGTCGGCCTGCTGCATGGCACGCGCGCGCGGCGACAGCGCCGTGTTCAGCGTGACGCCGTGCGGCGCGCTCGGCTGATACTTGCGGCCCTGCAGGATCGCGTAGATCGCGCGGTGCGTCAGCAGATCCGGATAACGGCGGATCGGGCTCGTGAAGTGGGCATACGCCTCGTACGCGAGGCCAAAGTGACCGATATTCTCCGGGCTGTAGACAGCCTGCTGCATCGAGCGCAACAGCATCGTCTGCAACATCTGCGCATCGGGCCGGTCGCGGATCTGCGCCATCAACGCGGCGTAGTCGCTCGCGTGCGGCGTCTCGCCGCCGCCGAGCGAAAGACCCATGCCGCGCAGGAACGTGCGCAGGTTTTCGAGCTTTTCAGCCGTCGGCCCGGCGTGCACGCGGTACAGGCCCGCATGCTTGTTGCGCTTCATGAAGTCGGCCGCGCAGACGTTCGCGGCGAGCATGCATTCCTCGATCAGCTTGTGCGCATCGTTGCGGGTGCGCGGCACGATCTGCTCGATCTTGCCCTGCGCGTTGCAGACGATGTACGTCTCGGTCGTGTCGAAGTCGATCGCGCCTCGCTTCTGGCGCGCGGTAAAGAGCGACTTGTAGACGCCATGCAGGTTCTGCAGTTGCGGCAACAGCGCCGCACGACGCGCGGCCTCGGGACCCTTCGTGTTGGTCAGCACGGCCGCGACTTCGGTGTACGTCAGACGCGCGGCGGAATGCATCACGCCCGGATAGAACTGGTACGCCTTGATCTCGCCGCGCGCAGTGATGACCATGTCGCACACCAGCACGCAACGGTCGACGTGCGGGTTCAGCGAGCACAGGCCGTTCGAGAGCTTCTCCGGCAGCATCGGAATCACGCGGCGCGGGAAATACACCGACGTGCTGCGCTCGATCGCATCGACGTCGAGGCCGCTGTCGGGATGCACGTAATGCGAAACGTCGGCGATCGCGACGATCAGGCGGAAGCCATCGCCACGACCCACGGTAATGGGCTCGCAATACACGGCATCGTCGAAGTCGCGGGCGTCCTCGCCGTCGATCGTGACGAGCGGCACGTCGCGCAGATCGATGCGATGACGGGTGTCCGACGGGCGCACTTCGTCGGGCAGTTTCGCGGCGTCGTCGAGCGCGGCCTGACTGAACTCGTGCGGCACGCCGTACTTGCGCACGGCGATTTCGATTTCCATGCCCGGATCGTCGATATCGCCGAGCACTTCGACGACACGGCCGAGCGGCTGCGAGTGACGGCTCGGAAAATCCGTCAGTTCGACGACCACCACCTGGCCGACGCGCGCCTTCTTCGTGTTCTGCGTGATCAGGATGTCGTGGCCGATGCGCTTGTCTTCGGGCGCCACGATGAGTGCGCCGTTCTCGTTCAAAAGCCGCCCGATTACGCGACGGTTCGCGCGATCCGTCACCTCGACGATATGACCTTCGGGGCGGCCGCGCCGGTCGTAACCGACGATGCGCGCGAGCACGCGGTCGTTATGCATGACCTTCTGCATTTCACCCGTCGGCAGGAACAGATCGTCCTGACCGTCATCGCGAACCAGGAATCCGTAGCCGTCGCGATGGCCCTGCACGCGGCCAGCGACAAAATTCGACGGGTGCGTCAGCTGATAGTGGCCACGCTGGTCGAGCCGGATCTGGCCGTCGCGCTCCATCGCCCCGAGGCGCTTGAAAAAACCTTCGCGCTCCTGGCGCTTGATCGACAGTGCCTCAGCGATGTCATTCGCGGCGAGCGGCGTTTCGCTCGTGCGCAGCACGCCCAGAATTTCTTCACGGCTCGGAATCGGATAGGGATATTTGCTCAAGGGCTTATCGATGATTTTTTCTCGTTGCGTGGACATCGGTCGATGATGCGCTTCTGTACTGCGCCTGCAATTCAATGCGAGTTACTGCGTTGCCACTGCCTTGACGCGGTTCGTGTAGCGTGCCCGGCGGGCGCGTTCCCCGTGCCAGCGAACTTCTGCGGGGCATTCTAACACCCGTCCAGCACGCCACGCGGCCCTTGCAGCCTGACGCGGCAAGGCGTTTCCGCGTTCATGCCCGGCTGTCGCAAAATGCTTGACACGGTCATCGGGCCCGCTATAATTGCGTTCTTTGCTGCACACCCACCTGCCCAGGTGGCGGAATTGGTAGACGCACATGGTTCAGGTCCATGCGCCGCAAGGTGTGGAGGTTCGAGTCCTCTCCTGGGCACCAGATTCAAAAAGAAAGCCACCTTCGGGTGGTTTTCTTTTTTGTGAAGCCCTTTCGCCTGCTTACGTCGTGTCCAGCACGGTTTGAACCAGCGCGGTGGCAAATGCAGAAAAACGGGTTGGAGTATGAGTTGTGCTGTTGTGATTGACACAGTGCATCAACCCGTTAAAATAACGGTCTAGCTTGAAACGTGCCCAGGTGGCGGAATTGGTAGACGCACATGGTTCAGGTCCATGCGCCGCAAGGTGTGGAGGTTCGAGTCCTCTCCTGGGCACCACGATTTCAGGCTACACGGCTACACAGCGTCACACAACAGACCCCGCAAAGCGCCAAGCCTGCGGGGTTTTTGTTTTCCGGGCCGGTTTTGCCGCACTCGCACACGACCATGCTGACGCCTGCCACCGTTCCTGTTGGCCGCTCTCTCGCAAATGGACCCGCACGCGGGTCGACTCAGGAACACCAGATCGACCATCGTATCCTTCCGCACAGTCGATAAACCTCACTTTTTCTATACTTCGCCCAATCCGGGAAATGCGGGCGCGCACTTCGCTGACGAAGCAAGGTGACGTGCCGCGTTAACCGCCGCGAGACAAATGTCCGCGCGCCGCCCACCGAGTTGCCCGTCGACGACCCAGACCGAATTTTTACTAACGGCTCGTCAGAAGCCATGGGCGACGGGCCGTCCGATGCGAACGAGGGGTAATCGACAATGAAGCTGCACTATCAAAGATCACTGCTGTTGATTCTGGTACTCGCGGTGTTTGTCTGGCTTGCATGCTTTTTCATGCCGTTTCCGGCCAATTTCGAAGATAGCTTCATCATGTACCGCTATGCCCAGAACGGTGCGGACGGATTCCCCTATGAGTGGAACCGCCACGCCGGCACCGTACAGGGCATGACCGGCGTCGCCTGGGTGACCCTTGTGACGCTCGTCACGCGAATCACACGGCTCGACGTTATCAATGTCAACAGCTATGCATGTCTGGTTTTTTCGATCCTGACGCTGCTGGCAATTTACGCGACTGCGGTGCGTCACTTCAGTGCCCGTAACGGATGGCTCGCCGTGTGCCCGCTGGTCGCGATCGTCTCAAGTCCCTTTTTCATCAGGGCAGCCAGCAACGGACTCGAAACGTCCATTACCGTTTTCTTCGTCGCGCTGTCCATCTATCTGCTGGGCTTTCTGCGGACCTCCGGCACACACCCGGTCTGGGCTGGCATATTTTCCGGGCTCACCGTTCTCGTGAGACCCGATCTTCCGATCTTTCCAATCTCGCTCTTCTTCTTTGGGCTCGCGCTCGCCGATGTAGACCGGAAGCAGCGGGTAAAAAGCTGCCTCTTCCTCATTGTCTCCACGGTTCTGGCGGCGTTGTGCGCCCTCTTTGTCGTCAATATTCTGACGGGAACAGCGCTTCCGCTTGCTGCCAGCCTGAAGTTCGCCATGACCGATCTGCTTCTCGGCCGCCTGCCGGGAAATCAGTATCGTTTTATCCTTGGCTTCCAGCTGGCATTTCTCAGTCACCTCCTTCCGCTTGTCATACTCGCTCTCGTGTCGACGGTCCTGCTCGATCGCGAGAATTCGAAGCCATATCTGCCCGTCTATCTTGCGTGCGCGGTCTATTTTGCGTACCTGTTCACCGTCCTGCCTATTGTGGACGTGGCGTATCGTTTCCAGTTGCCCGTTCTCATTGGACTGTCGTTCGCGATGGTGCATTTTTTCGATCTGGTCGTTGAATCGCCCATCCAGAGAAAACAGGGCATCGCATTGATTCTGGCAATCACCGCACTTCTCGCGGTCAGTAACGTCAGCCGCCTGTTCGCCGACAGGAAAGAGTCTGAATTCCTGCTTGTGGACCACACGCCATACGAGAAAATTGGACGTGAACTTCGCGATATTCCTGGCGTCTCCATCGCTTCTTCCGAAGCCGGGAAACTCGCCTTTTATTCCCAGAAGAAATTCTTCGATACAGTGGGCCTGAATGATCTTTTTGTGGCGCGAAATAAAAAACGGGATAACTATCCTGCATTGCTATCGAATTACCTTCGAAGCAATTTCGGCATTCCCGACATCTACGTGCGCCCTTTTCACGCCGAAATTGACAGCTATGCGTTCCTGGAAATAGTCCCGGATTTCGACACGCTGTACGAATGCAATAAAGGCAGCAACGCGGAACGGCTTAATCTGGTCGTATGCGTCTACAGATTTGGGCCCCACGCCCGCGCCGTTATGTCGAGCATCGAGAGGACGGGGCTGGGCATCGAATTTCACTGACGGCCTCCACCCCCCTCCCCCCAAACGGACGCCACGACGATCCCCTTCGGCGCTGGCGTCCGGTTCAACGTCAGCCGGGTTTACGCGCCCCTCCCGAAATCGGTAAACCTGAAATCCAGAAAAACTAAATACGGTTACCGAGCCGTGCCCTTGCGCACATTTGACCCAGCCGTATTTTTCTATAATCCGCATACCGGCCGGCGCCTGAAACCAGGCATTACAAAATGCATTCGGTTTAATAACAAAATGAACTCATTCGACCTTGATATTCTGCGGTTTGTAAACCATTTCGCTTTTCGTTCTGCGTTATTCGATCATGTTGCCGAGGCAATATCGGGACTTTATTTGACGCGGCTGGTTTTGATAGCGATGTTGTGGTGGATCTGGTTTCGCGGCGGCCCGAAGGCCCGGCACGATCGCGAGGTTGTCATCGCGACGATCATCGCAAGCTTCAGCGCCCTCATTTCAGGCCGGCTGCTCGCTCACTGGCTGCCATTCAGGCTACGCCCATACGTCAATCCCGATCTGGGGATGACCTTTCCGCAGAATGAGTCGACCGCGCATTTTCTCCGCACATGGAGTGCATTTCCAAGCGATCACGCGATGATGTGGTGCGCAGTCGCGGCCGGGATCTTTCTCGCTTCCCGGCGCCTCGGGATCGTCGCGCTTTTGTATTCACTCCTTTTCATCTGCCTGCCCAGAGTCTATCTGGGACTGCATCATCCTACCGACGTGCTGGCAGGCGCCGCCCTCGGCATCGCGATCTGCCTCATCCTGAATCATCGAGCGCTCAGGCGAGCTATCGCGGCGCCGATTCTGGACTGGTCGGCGAGGCATGAAGGCGCGTTCCACGTTGGGATTTTTCTGCTGGGTTTTGAGCTTGCGAGTCAATTCGACGAGATCCGGACGTTAAGCGAACCGTTTCTCAAGCACCTGTGATCTGTCGCCGGCACGCGCTATGCCTTGAATGCGCCAACGGCCCGAATCGCGACTATCAATGCGGGCTTTGCTCATCCCTCACGGTTGCGATCATGGCCGCAGGATGGCTACAGTCAGGTCACGTACCGGCCGATCCAGCGCATGCCGTTGAGGCATGACAGCAGCAGACTTCTAAACGCCTTTCGACGCATAATGCGGCCCGCTGGTCATTGCGAACAGCGCTGCCGCTGATGGCGCTTTCCAGAATCCTCAACGGTGCGATCCCGTCGCGCCATCGATCGCGAAGGCCAGCGCGCCACGCCGAACGACCCTACTCCGCGTCCCCGTAACTGCGTTTCGAACCGAAGGTTCGCGCCCATGCCAGGCTGGTCGTCGCTACAACGTAGGTCAGAAATCGCCGGTAGTACGTCGCGAGAGCCGGCTCGGCATACAACGCTATCGCACCTGCGAGGACCACCATGCCGGCCATGACAAAAGGCCGGGAGTCGAAGCCATGTCCCAGCGTCGCATCGACCGAACGGATGATCAGGTAGCCCATGTTCTGGTGGATCAGATAGAGGGGGTAACTGATACTTCCGAGCACGGAAAAGATCCTCGACGCGCGCGGACTCGTCGTGCCTCGCAGGAAGACAATAAACGCAACCACGCCGACTGCGAGGATGGACGCACCTGCGAACGCGCTCACCGGCGTGTCACCCACGAGTCTCGCGATCCGGTTGGCATCCTCGTAACAGCGAAAAGCGCCTGCGCACCCGGAGACCAGGATCGCCGCCACGCTCACGACATTGATTTTCTTCTCAACCAACAACACGTACAGCAACATGCCGATGGAGAAAAACGACAGGTATCGTTCAACCGGATACTGCGTCATGGCGGTACCAAACACATCGTCGGAAAAAATCCGGGCTGCTGCGATGCTGAAGACGTCGCACGCTGTCATCAGCAGCGCGATCCAGACGATGCACTTCCTGATGTTCGCGACACACATCGTGAGGAACACAACCGCATAAAAGATGATCTCGAGCCGAAGCGACCAGTAGGACCAGTCGGCGCCGTTTGTGAAAACGAGTGGCACGATGAAGAGCGAAGCAACGTAGCTCAGTGGCGTCGGCCAGCGCCCAAGGAGTAGACCTACTACAAGCGACAGCGTCGCGCAGACGAGCAGACAGGGCCCGAGCCGGACCGCCCGTCCGATCAGAAAGTTGACCGGACTCCGGTTAATCGCGGATGCCGTGATGATAAAGCCGCTGATGATGAAAAATATCTCTACCGAGAACGAGAAATAGCGGATCGCAAAACCGTGAGCCGGCGCGGCGTGGACCGCGCCCAGCGATGGTCCGAAATAATAGTAATGCCACGTCATGGTCAGGAACGCCAGGATGAACCGGAGAATCTCGAGGCAATCGAACCGCTTGTGTTTGGCGCTCATGCTCGTTATGTCCTGTGCGGCACCCCGTTGTACAAAATCACGATTCCGGCAAAACCCACATGGTGTATCGGGCACACACGGGGAAACCCGTGCGACATGGGCTGACGTGGCTTCACTCTAGATGGAAAGCGGGCCCGGCATCTGTGCGCGGACGTACGAACACATGTGAGCGCGCCGCGCATTCAATGACTGCGCCGAATCCGGAATTGCCTCCGAACGCCCATTACCGCTCCACTACCGGCACGCGATCCGCTCGAACAGCGACCAGTCTCCGGCTTGCGCACGCAGCACGACCTGACACTCGTCGTTGTCGAACATCGCGACGGGGAGCGGCTTGAGGTGATGGACGAAGAAGTACCGATAGATGCGGCCGTGAACCGCCTTCCAGTCGAAGTATTGCGGTGCCACCGAGAATTCAGGCCTCATCGGGGGCACATGATCTGGTCTGAACCTGACGATCTGCGGCAACAGATACGCGAAACTGAAATCGACGAAACCCTGCTGCTCAGCCTCATACCAGTTCGGATAGCTGTGCAGCGTGTATGGGTTGTGAACGATCGTGCTGCCGGGATCGTAGACGAGGCTCAACGCGCGTTGCCCCGGTTCAGTTGCATCGAGCAGTGTCTCGAACGGCGCATTCGCCGCGGCGAAGCGCTGCTCGCGCATCGCGACCACGCCGAGAAACGACCAGCAGATCGCGATCAGAACAATCCGCGTGAGCAACGGCACGCGTGACATCCATGGGCCACTCGGCGCCCTGGTATCGCGGCGCACGTCGGCCGGAACAAACATGATTGCGTATGCCGGCAGCAGATAAAGCGCAAAACGGTGATAGACGTATTCGACATCGAGTGCGGCAGACGGAACCAGCAGCCAGACGACGAGCATCGCAAGCATCGGCACGAATGCCGTCGGCGAACCCCGGTTCAATCTTGCGCCGAGGAGCCACGGGGTGGCCAGCATGAACATGCCGGCGAGCAGGAAGTACCAGTCCTTCATCTGCGCGGCGAACACATACAGAAGGAAATTGAAGCTGCGGTGCCAGCCCCACGACGCCTGTGTCCAGTCCCACACCAGGTTCGGGCCAGTGTGAGGCTCGCCGGTCCACGTCACCAGGTTGTGGTGCTTCACGTACAGCAGGTAGACGACAGTCAGCCCGCCGAGCAACGCATACGGTACCGACGCGAGCGCGACGCGCCGAACGCCCCGGAGGCTGAACGGCACCAGCGCGCCGCCCGTTGCGCAGGCGAACGCGAACACAAGACCATGCGAGAAAAAGGCCAGCACGCCCATCGCGACAACGGCTACGCCCCGCTCAGGCGTGGGTGCGGTAGCGTACCTGCTCGCCACGACAAGAAAGAATAGCCCGACGGGCGCCGCCATCAGAAAAGTGAAGAAGCCGAACTGGAAGGCAAAGCCGAAGAAGCCAGGTACGAACAGCCAGTCGAGACGAGCGTCGGCGTTGAAGCGCCTGCGCAGGCAAACGCAGCCCAGCATGAATGCGTAGAACGCGAGCGTCAGCGAAAGCTTCATCGCGACCAGCACAGGCACGAAGAACGACAGCGCCACTGCAATGACGTAGCCGAGCAGATACGGCGTGAAGTAATTGATGTAGACGAGATTCGTCCATGGCGACGTGCCGTCGAGCAGATCGCGCAGTGTTGCCACCTGCCCCGCGTGTTGTGGCAAATCGCCCATTGGCGGGCGCGGCGCAATCCAGAACAATGCGCCCGCGAGGACCACCGTGCCCAGGAAAAGAATCTGCTGCAGACTCAAACCGGTACGACTGAACGCGGCACCATTGCCGCGCGCGATGGAAACGCTGTTCATTGATATCCCCCTGCATCCGCGCGCACGGTTGCCCGGTCCCTGGCGGCCTCGCAACGTGCAGACGACATGTTATGAAATCGTAATCGTCCTGCGCTCACCTCGTATGTTTGCTGGCGAACAAGACGGCGTGCGCGGCCGGCAGTCGGGGACACCCGCAGACAGGAAATACACCGATATCCAGATTACGAAATACCTCGATAAATATATCGGTTTCGATACGAATATTTCATATAGCCGACGAAAAAGCACTTAATGTCGGATTGAATGCGCATTTACTAAGGGATTACCACGAAAACTGGCGAATCCAACCCTGCAACCGCTTAACGCCCGGCGTACACTTTCGCGAAACCCGCACTCACGGGGCATGCGAAAAACGCTGGAGACCGCGTCGCATGCAGGCGGGATACTGTGGAACAGGAACAGGAGAACAACGACATGAGCTGGACCCGGGAACAGAGAAACGTCACGATTGCCGCCTATCTCGGCTGGACCCTCGACGCATTCGATTTCTTTCTGATGGTTTTTATATTGAAAGATATCGCTCACGACTTTAATACGGAAATATCTTCCGTCTCATACGCGATTTTTCTGACGCTGATGGCGCGACCCGTCGGCGCACTCATTTTCGGACGGCTCGCCGACCGCTTCGGCCGACGTCCCACGCTGATGGTCAACATCGCGTGCTATTCCCTGCTCGAACTGCTGTCGGGCTTTTCGCCGAATCTCGCCACCCTGCTCGTGCTGCGCACGCTGTTCGGCGTCGCGATGGGCGGCGAATGGGGCGTCGGCTCGGCACTCACCATGGAAACCATTCCGCCGCGCGCACGCGGTTTTGTGTCAGGACTGCTCCAGGCGGGCTACCCGAGCGGCTACCTGCTCGCGTCACTGGTGTTCGGTCAGCTTTTTCCGTACATCGGCTGGCGCGGCATGTTCTTCGTCGGCGTTCTGCCTGCGCTCCTCGTGCTGTACGTCCGCGCACACGTGCCCGAATCGCCCGCGTGGAAAACGATGGAACAACGGGCACGCCCCAGCCTGATCGCCACACTCAGGCAGAACGTGAAGCTGTCGCTCTACGCGATCGTGCTGATGACCGCGTTCAACTTCTTCTCGCACGGCACGCAGGACATGTACCCGACGTTCCTGCGCGTGCAGCACCAGTTCGGTCCTGAAACGGTGCAGAACATTTCCATCGTGCTGAATATCGGCGCGATTGTCGGTGGCCTCTTCTTCGGCGCGCTTTCTGAAAAGATTGGCCGCAAGCGCGCCATTTTCATCGCCTCGCTGATCGCGTTGCCGGCGCTCTGGCCATGGGCGTTCTCGACCGGCCCGGTAATGCTCGCCGCTGGCGCGTTTCTGATGCAGATCGCAGTGCAAGGCGCCTGGGGCGTGATTCCGGTCCACCTGAACGAAATCTCGCCCGACGATATCCGCGCGACCTTCCCCGGTCTCGTCTATCAGCTGGGCAACCTCCTTGCCGCGATCAACGGGCCGATGCAGTCGAAGTTCGCGGAAGCGCATGGCAACAATTACGCGTTGCCGATGGCGATGGTCGCGGGCATCGTGGCGGTCGTGATCGCCGTGCTGATTCTCTTTAGCCGTGAACGACGCGGCATCGATATGACCCAGTCAGCCAAAGAGGTCGCGGCGCTCCACTGAGCGCAACACGCTGAGCGCCGGCGCGCGGCCAGCGCGAATATCCGGCAACACACAGGATCCGCGCTATTTTCGCCCACTGTATAAGGCCGCTCCGGTATCCGCCGGAGTGGCCTTTTCATGCGCGCGGCGCCTCACTGCAAGCAGTGTCGCGACGCAGCAAATGACCCTGATCGAGCACCTTTTAGAGGAGTCCGTCCACATTCAAGCTTGCTGTTAAAAGCACGCGCTTCTTATCCTGAAAAAAACGACTGTTTCAATCGGGTACTTGAATCGCCTGTTCGCGGTTTGGGCGAGCGACAAGGGAGGCGCAACATGGGAGTTCGCACCACCGGCCGGCTTGCCGGCGACACCAAGTCCCGGATCCTCGACGCGGCTGAAACGCTCTTCATCGAATGCGGCTACGAGGCGATGTCGTTGCGGCAGATCACGTCGCGCGCCGAGGTCAACCTCGCCGCGGTCAACTATCACTTCGGCAGCAAGGAAGCGCTGATTCACGCGATGCTCTCGCGGCGGCTCGACCGGCTGAACGAGGAGCGTCTGAAGCTGCTGGACCGCTTCGACGCGATGCTGGGCTCGCGTCTTACCTGCGAGCACGTGCTGGGCGCGATGTTCATTCCCGCGCTGCGGCTTTCCCGTGATCCGGAGGCCGGCGGCAAGGCATTCCTGCGGCTCCTGGGTCGCGCCTGTACCGATCCGTCCTCGTTCATCCGCGACTTTCTCGCGGCGCACTACCAGTCTGTCGCGATGCGTTTCTTCGATGCGTTCGAGCGCGCGCTGCCGCATCTGCCGCGCGAGGAACTCGGCTGGCGTCTGCACTTCGCAATCGGTGCGCTGTCGGGCGTGCTGGCCGGCGCGGACACTGAGAGCCTCATCGCCGGGTTCTCGCAGGGCAAGTCGATGAACGACCTGCAACTGATTGCGCGCCTTGCCTCGCTCATGGTCTCCGCGCTGAAGGCGCCGCTACCCGACGCTTCACAGTTCGCCGCGTTCGCCGCTGTCCTTGGCGATGCCGCCGACGGCAGCGACCTCGACTGTCCTGGCACGTCGCCTGCGGGCGCGGGCACGGCCGGTGGTCCCGGTACATCCAGCCTGCATGGCGCAGCGGATTCCGGCTCGCCCTCCGACGGTCCTGCGTCGCGCACGTCCGTACATTCTGCTTCCGCAGCCGAACACGCAGTGAATCATCCGGTCTGACAGGAAAAGGCGCGTTGACGTGCGATCCGGCGTATCGTCCGCCGCGCCAGCCAGCCGGTAACACACCAGAAGCGCGCCGTTCGCGCGGACGCGCCCGGGCGCACGTTGAAAACAGGGAGGATTCGTCATGCCGTGGCTTATCGTTGCGCTCTTCGTTGCGGGTGCCGGACTCGTTTTCATGCAGGCACGCGCGGCATGGTGGCTGGTTTTCATGGTGGCGTGGGTCGGCGTCGCGTCCCTGACGGGTGCAGCGGGGCCGCTCGCCACGACGCTCCTTGCCGTCGTGCTCGTGGTTCCGGCGCTTGTCCTTGCGTTCAAGCCTCTGCGCCGCATGTGGCTCACGAAGCCCGTGCTCGACATCTTTCGCGGGATCCTGCCCGAGATGTCGCCGACCGAGCGCGATGCGATCGAAGCCGGCACGGTCTGGTGGGACGCCGCGCTCTTCTCCGGTCGGCCGCACTGGGACACGTTGCTCGCGCACGGCCCCGCCACGCTCACCGCTGAAGAGCAGCTGTTCCTCGACAACGAATGCCAGCACCTGTGCGATCTCGCGAACGACTGGGAAACGGGCGCGGTGTGGCAGGATCTCTCGCCTGAAGCATGGCAGTTCATCAAGGAGAAAGGCTTCCTTGGCATGATCATTCCGAAGCAGTACGGCGGCAGGCAGTTCTCCGCGTACGCGCATTCGCAGGTCATCATGAAGCTCTCCACGCGCTGTTCGGCGGCCGCCGTTTCGGTGATGGTGCCGAACTCGCTCGGGCCCGCTGAACTGCTGATGCACTACGGCACCGAAGCGCAAAAGAACCACTATCTGCCGCGCCTCGCAAGCGGCGAGGAAATCCCCTGTTTCGCGCTCACGAGCCCGTATGCCGGCTCCGATGCGGCTGCCATTCCGGATGTGGGCGTGGTCTGCAAAGGCGTGTTCGAGGGCCGCGAAACGCTGGGCTTTCGCGTGACGTGGGACAAACGCTACATCACGCTTGGACCGGTCGCGACGGTGCTCGGTCTCGCATTCCGGGTGCGCGACCCGGACCATCTGCTCGGCGCTGAAGACGAACCCGGCATCACTTGCGCACTCATTCCGACAACGCATCCGGGCGTAAAAATCGGCCGCCGTCACTGGCCACTGAACGCCGTGTTCCAGAACGGCCCGAATTCCGGCAAGGACGTGTTCATTCCACTCGACTGGGTGATCGGCGGACGCGAACAGGTGGGCAACGGCTGGCGCATGTTGATGGAATGTCTCGCGGCGGGTCGCGCGATTTCGCTGCCTTCGTCGAACGTCGGCATGGCGAAGCTGGCGGTGCGCGGCACGGGCGCCTATGCCGCGGTGCGGCGGCAGTTCCGCACGGCCGTGGGCAGGTTTGAAGGGGTGCAGGAAGCGCTCGGCCGCATGGGCGGCAACCTCTACGTGATGGATGCCGCGCGCCGGCTGTCGGCGCATGCGGTCGATCTCGGCGAAAAGCCTTCGGTGATCTCGGCAATCGCGAAGTATCACATCACCGAACGCGCGCGGAAGGTCATCAACGACGGCATGGACGTCGTCGCCGGCAAGGGCATCTGCATGGGGCCGTCGAATTTTCTCGCGCGTGCCTACCAGCAGGTGCCGATTTCGATCACCGTCGAAGGCGCGAACATTCTCACGCGTTGTCTGATCATCTTCGGTCAGGGTGCGATCCGGTGCCATCCGTACGTGCTGAAGGAAATGGCCGCGACGCGCGAAGCCGATCGCAACAAGGCGCTACGCGATTTCGACGAAGCGTTCTTCGGACACGCGAGCTTTACGGCATCGAACGCAATGCGTAGTTTCGTGTATGGGCTGACAGGTGGTGCTTTCATTGCGAAGCCGCAGCGCGCACATGCCCCGCTCGTTCACTACTATCGCGCCGCGACGCGCATCTCCACTGCGTTCGCGCTGCTTGCCGACATTTCGATGTTCGTGCTCGGCGGCGAGCTCAAACGTCGTGAGCGCATTTCGGGCCGGCTCGGCGACGTGCTCTCGCAGCTGTACCTGATTTCGGCGACACTCAAGCGCTTCGAGGACGAAGGCCGCCAGGAGAGCGATCTGCCGCTCGTGTGCTGGGGCGTCGAGGACGCACTGTACCAGGCGCAGCAAGCCATCGACGGCGTACTTGCGAACTACCCGAACCGGCTCGCGGCGGCTCTCGTGCGCGTGCTGGCGTTTCCGTTCGGTTTGCCGCATCGCGCGCCTTCAGACAGCCTCGGCTCCGCAATCGCCGAACTGATGCAGACGCCCGGTGCGGCGCGCGAACGCCTCGTAGCGGATTCGTATGTTCCGCCAGTCGATGTCGATCCGCTCGGCTACGGCGAGCTCGTGTTCGCGCTGACGCCGCGCGTCACGCAGATCGAGCAGAAACTGCGCGAGGCCGTCAAAAAAGGCTTCATCGCGCCGATGCCGCAAAGCCTGCCGGATCTCGCAACATGGATCGATACGGCCGCGGGACTTGGCCTCATCGACGGCAGCGAGCGCGCCGTGCTTGCAGACTACGCGCGCTACGGCGCGGAAGTCGTCAAGGTCGACGATTTCCCGGCCGACTTCGGCATGCTTGCTGCGCTGCAAAAGCGCAAGGAGGCACTCGAGCGCGCCACGGAAATGGCTGCCTGACCCGGAACATCCGTCCCGCGATTCAGACCATGCGCGGGACGCTTCGCACACACTGAACGCCCAGCACGACACACTGCGGAAACGGACGATGAACGACGCCTACCTGAACTTCGTCAACTCGCCATTTGGCGCGCGGCTCGCAGGCTCGCTCGGATTGCCGAAGCCCGAGGTGCTGCGTCGTTATCACGCCGACAGGCCGGAGTTCGAAGGACTCGTCGCCGTGGGCGCGGGTCCGCAGCCGCGAATCCTCGACGCACTGGCCGGCATGATTGCGCGCACCGGCATGACAGGCGTCGCCCACGAGAGCGCGGGTTTGTGGATTGCACTCGCGCATCGACACGGATTGATGACCGGCCGCTTTGAACCGGTCGAGCGGGGTTCGACGCAAGGCCGTATGAGCGCGCTGCTCTTCGACGCGACCGGAATCGAAGATGTCACGCAGTTCGATTCGCTCTACGCCTTCTTTCACGATGCGTTGCGCTCGCTCGGCAAGTGCGGGCGCATCGTCGTGTTTGGGCGGCCGCCACAGGGCTGCGCGAATCCGCGTCAATGGACCGCGCAACGCGCGCTCGAAGGCTTCACGCGTTCGCTTGGCAAGGAAGCGCGTCGCGGTATCACGTCGAACCTGATCTACGTCGCGCCCGGCGCGGAAGCGCTCGCTGAAACTACGGTGCGGTTCCTCCTCTCTCCACGCTCCGCATATGTGTCGGGCCTGGCCGTCCACATCGACACCGTGACGCGCGCACTGCCCGATTTCGACTGGAAGCGGCCGCTCGCGGGCCGTCGCGCGCTGGTGACGGGTGCGGCGCGCGGTATCGGCGCATCGATTGCCGGCGTGCTCGCGGCCGAAGGCGCGCATGTGATCGGCGTCGATATTCCGTCCGCGAAAGACGCGCTCGATCACACGATGCGCGAACTGAACGGCACCCCCCTCGCCTTCGATATCGCCGCACCCGAAACGCCAGCGCAACTCGCGGCCGCGCTCGATGAAAACGGCATCGACATCATCGTGCACAACGCCGGGATCACGAAAGACAAAACCATTGCGAAGATGACAGAAACCGCGTGGCACAGCGTCATCGACATCAACCTGGCGGCGCAGGAACGCATCGACGACGCGCTGCTCGAAGCGGGCACGCTACGCCACGGCGGGCGCATTATCGGCGTGTCGTCGATCAGCGGCATCGCGGGCAATCCCGGGCAAAGCAACTACGCGACGTCGAAAGCCGGCGTGATCGGACGCGTGCAAGGCATGGCGTCGCTTCTGGGCGAACGGCAAATCACGATCAACGCGGTGGCGCCAGGCTTCATCGAAACGCAGATGACGGCGAAGATACCGTTTGCGATCCGCGAAGCAGGACGTCGCATGAACTCGATGAGCCAGGGCGGCCAGCCGGTCGATGTCGCGCAGACGATCGCGTGGCTCGCGCATCCGGGGTCGGCCGGCGTGACGGGCCAGGTGGTGCGCGTGTGCGGGCAAAGCCTGATTGGAGCCTGACGATGGACGAACCCGCCCGTTCCGGCATGACGTCAGGCGCTCTGCGCACGAGGACGGTGGTAATCCAGCGCCTGCCACGACCGGCCACGCTTTACGGGCGCGCGTTATCTGGCGTGTTCAAACGCGGGCGCGCCACGCATCTGCCGCCGCTGCGGCTCGTGCGCCCCGCCGTGCCGCTCGAACAGGCTGCGATCGATCACTACGCGCGCGTCTGCGGTTTCATTCCCGAGCAGGGTCTGCCGTTCACGTTCCCGCATCTGCTCGCGTTTCCGCTCCATCTGCTGATGCTGACGGACCCGGCGTTTCCGTGGTCCGCGCTCGGGCTCGTGCATCTTGCGAACAGCGTGCACCAGCGCCAGCCGCTCTATCCCGACGATGTGCTGCGCGTCGAGGTCGAATTCGGCGCGTTGCTGCGCCACGAGAAGGGACAGGCGTTCGTACTGCATTCGCGCCTTTACCGGCGCGGCGAGGCCGTCTGGGACGGCGACAGCGTCTATCTGAAACGCGGCATCGCACCCGGCACCGTAAGCGACCCGGCACTCGCGCCGCTGCAGATCGGGCGCGACGCACTGGTTCGGCACGCACGCTGGCAGTTGCCACCGCAACTGGGCCGGGATTACGCGAAGGTCTCTGGCGATTACAACCCGATTCACCTGAGCGCGCTTTCCGCGCGTGCCTTGGGCTTTCCGCGCGCGATCGCACACGGCATGTGGACGCTCGCGCGCGCGGCAGCCGCCTTGCAGCCGCCCAAACGTCTCGCGGATGCCACCATCAGCGGCGAATTCAAGCTGCCGATGTTTCTGCCAGGCGAGGCATCGATATGGACGTCATCCACTGCGCCGGCCACACGCGAGCTCGAAGTGCGCGACAGCGCGGGCGAAAAGCCGCACCTGCGCGCACGGCTTCAGTGGACGCAGCAATGAGCGCCCGTGACATGCGCAACCTGCGCGTCGAGCCTGAGGAAATCGTGGAATCAACACCGCATGTGTTTCGTTATTGCATTGCAGCGGCCGAAACGTGCGGCCTGCCGCTGCCGTCCGAAGCCATCGATAATCAGGGCATGACCTGAAGGAGCCGAGCATGTCTCTCCCGCTTCCTGCCGTGCGGCGCGTCGCCATCATTGGCGGCAACCGCATTCCGTTCGCGCGGTCCAACACGGCTTACGCAAGCGCATCGAATCAGGACATGCTGACGTTCACGCTGCAGGGTCTGATCGACCGCTTCAACCTGCACGGTATGCGGCTCGGCGAAGTTGCGGCGGGCGCGGTCATCAAACATTCACGCGACTTCAACCTCACACGCGAATCGCTGCTTTCCACCACGCTCGCGAAGGAAACACCCGCGTACGACGTTCAGCAGGCCTGCGGCACCGGCCTCGAAGCGGCCATTCTCGTCGCGAACAAGATCGCCCTCGGGCAGATCGAAGCGGGCATCGCGGGCGGCGTCGATACGACGTCGGACGCACCGATCGGCGTCAACGAAAAGATGCGCCAGATCCTGCTCGAAGCGAATCGCGGCAAGACTGCCGGCCAGCGCGTCGGCGCGCTCGCGAAGCTGCGTCCGCAGATGTTTTTCAAGCCGCTGCTGCCGCGCAACGGCGAACCGCGCACAGGGCTCTCGATGGGCGAGCATTGCGAGCGCATGGCCAAGCGTTGGGGGATCGAGCGCGAAGCGCAGGATGCGCTCGCGCTCGAAAGCCACCGCAAGCTCGCTGAAGCCTACCGTGACAGTTTCTTCAACGACCTGATGACGCCGTATCGCGGCCTCACGCGCGACAACAACCTGCGCGCCGATCTCACGTCCGAAAAACTCGCCGGACTGAAGCCTGTCTTCGATCGCGATGCAGGCACGCTGACGGCCGGCAATTCGACGCCGCTCACGGATGGCGCGTCGGCCGTGCTGCTTGCGAGCGAAGCGTGGGCGGCCGAACGCGGCCTGCCGGTGCTCGCGTATCTGAAATGGTCGGAAACCGCGGCTGTCGACTTCTTCGACAAGAAGGAAGGCCTCCTGATGGCGCCTGCCTATGCGGTGCCGCGCATGCTGACACGCGCCGGCCTCACGCTGCAGGACTTCGATTTCTACGAAATTCACGAGGCGTTCGCAGCGCAGGTGCTGTGCACGCTCGCGGCGTGGCAGGATGATGAATATTGCCGCACGCAACTGGGCTTGCAAGGCCCGCTCGGTACAATCGATCGCACGAAGCTGAACGTGAATGGCAGTTCGCTCGCAACGGGTCACCCGTTCGCGGCAACGGGTGGGCGTATCGTGGCAGGACTCGCGAAGCTGCTCGCGCAGCTCGACAGGCCCGCAGGCACCGCACGCGGTTTGATCTCGATCTGCGCGGCAGGCGGCCAGGGCGTTGTCGCCATTCTCGAACGCTAGCGGCACTGCGGCGAGCATTAGAATGACAAACACAAAAATACAGTCAGACTCAGGAGACAAGCGATGACCCAGACCACGCAATCGCCTTCGGCAGGCGGAGCATCTGCACGGGAAGCCATGAGCGCAAACGCATCGAAAGCACCGAACACCGACGGCATCTGGTTTAACTCCTGGCCGCCCGGCGTGGCGCGTGAAATCGACGTCAACCAGTACACATCGCTCGTGCAGTTCTTCGACGAATGCGTCGCGCAGTTCCGTGAGCGCGTCGCGTACGTGAGCGTCGGAGAAGAGATGACGTATGGCGAACTCGCACGCAAGGCCACCGCGTTCGCGGCGTATCTGCAGGGCATCGGCGTGAAGCCGGGCGACCGCGTCGCGATCATGCTGCCGAACACGTTTCAGTATCCGGTGGCGCTCTTCGGCGTGCTGAAGGCCGGTGCAGTGGTCGTGAACGTGAACCCGCTCTACACGGTGCGCGAACTCGCCCATCAGCTCAAGGACAGCGGCGCGCAAACGATCATCGTATTCGAGAACTTCGCGAAAGTGGTCGAAGAAGCATTGCCCGGCACGAAGGTGCAGAACGTGATCGTCACGGGGCTGGGCGACCTGCTGAAAGACGGCCTGAACATCAAGGGTCGCCTGATCAATTTCATGCTGCGCCACGTCAAGAAACTGGTGCCGGCCTGGCACATTCCGCAAGCCGTGACACTGCTCGACGCGCTCGCGACCGGCTACACACGGCCGCTTACGCCCGTGCATCCGATGCATGAGGACATCGCGTTCCTGCAGTACACCGGCGGCACCACAGGGGTGGCGAAGGGCGCGATGCTCACGCATCGCAACATCATCGCGAACCTGCTGCAGGCGAAGGAATGGTCCGCCGGTCAACTGACGGGTGATGCCGAAACCGTTCTCACGCCACTGCCGCTCTATCACATCTTTTCGCTGACGGTGAACGCGCTGATTTTCATGGGCCTTGGCGGACGCAACATCCTGATTGCGAATCCGCGCGACGTGAAGCGCGTGATGATGATCATCCGTCACGAAAAGTTCACGGGCATCACGGCGGTCAATACGCTCTATAACGCATTCCTCGACAACGAGGAATTCTGCAAGCGCGATTTCTCGAATCTGAAGCTGGCAATGGCGGGCGGCATGGCGACGCAGAAAGCCGTCGCCGATCGCTTCAAGGCAGTGACGGGCCAGCCGATCATCGAAGGCTATGGACTGACGGAATGCTCGCCGATCGTCTCGATGAATCCGGTGGATCTCAAGCACATGCGCGATTTCGAAGGCTCGATCGGCCTGCCCGCGCCCTCCACCCAGGTCCGCTTCAGGAAGGACGACGGCACATGGGCAAACATCGGTGAAGCGGGCGAGCTGTGCGTGAAGGGCCCGCAGGTGATGAAAGGCTACTGGAACCGTCCGGAAGAAACCGCCAAGGTGTTCGACGAAGACGGGTGGCTTGCCACCGGCGACATCGGCGTGATGGATTCGCGCGGCTTCATGCGTCTCATCGATCGCAAGAAGGACATGATTCTCGTGTCCGGCTTCAACGTGTACCCGAACGAAGTCGAAGACGTGATCGCGATGCACCCGGATGTGCGCGAAGTCGCGGCGATCGGCATTCCCGATGCGGCTCAGGGAGAGCGCATCAAGGTGTTCATCGTGCCGCGCACGCGCTCGCTCACGCAGGAACAGGTGATCGCGCATTGCCGCAAGCTGCTGACGGGCTACAAGGTGCCGAAGGTCGTCGAGTTCCGCGATGAGTTGCCGCAAACCAACGTCGGCAAGATCCTGCGCCGCCAGTTGCGCGAAGAGGAAATGGCTAAACAGAAGCCGGAATAAGCGCAACCCGCAGTTCGCGCGCGTCGGCGTTGATGCTGGAGTGAGGGATGACGTATCCGAAGTATCAACCGGCGCGCACTGTAGTGAACGCCGGGTTCGCCAGACGATGTATCCGTCTCGCAGCCGGTGGGATGCTGGTTTGCGCGACCATCGTGACGGGCAATGTCTGCGCGGAGGACGGAACGCCTTCGCCCTCACCCGTCGACACGGCGACTTCTGCCGTCGCGCCGGCGCAGGTCGGGAAACTGACGGTCGATCAGCAGGTGCGCTGGCTGCGTCGCGCGTCGCAAAGCGGCGCGCTCGAAAAACTCGATGACGCGCAGCTACTCGCGCTCTTCCAGTCGCTCGATACGCTGACTGTGCCGCGCTATGTGAAGGAAGGACCGAACGGTTATCCGTCGTACGAGTTCACGATGGCGCGGCAGGAACGCATCCGCGGCGTATGGCCCGCCGAGCCGGATCACATGCTCGTGCGTCTTACGCGCGAGCCGCTACGGATCTACGCGAAATGGCTGCCCGATGGCGCGCACGCAGGTCAGGAAGTCATCTACGACGAATCGAAGCGCAGCGACGAAATGTACGGCCATCTTGGCGGCCTCCTGAACGTGATGCCGATATGGGCTTCGCTGAACGGCGTGCTGGCGCGCGCGCAGTCGAACCATCAGGTGCGCGATCTCGGAACGGAATACATCGCGCAGCAGTTTCTCGCGGAAGGCCAGAAATTCGCCGCTGCCGGCATTACGCGGCCAAACCGGATCCAGGTGAAGACAATTGGCGGCCTGCGCGTGGTCGCGTTCACCTACGAAACGCCGACAGGCCAGCCGGAGTTCTACGCAAAGAAGGAAACGCTCGGTCTCGACCTGCGGCATCCGTGGTTTCGCAGCGTCGAATCCTACGATAACGAAGGCCGGATCTTCGAGAAGATCCTCTTCGAGACCGTCACGCCGAAAAGCTTCGACGACGCCACGTTCGACCCCAGGAATCCGGGTTACAGGTTTTAGGTTCTACGCGATACGCTGCGTTGCGCGACATGCTGCGCAGTCGATGATGAAGTGTGCCGTTCCGGCCGACTCCGGGCTGCGGCAAATATCTGATCGTGAAGCGACGGCACCCGTCGTGTGCGCCATGAACTGCGTCAACACGAAGTAATCCGAGCGACGTGTCACGCCGATCAGCAAACCGCGTGTTCGCGCAACATGCGGCGCGAGCGTGGCGTACCACAGCGCGCCGATGTCGTCCCCGGTACCGAATGCGGGAAGACCGCCCGATGCCGCACGTTCAGCCAGCGCACGGCCATGCGCGAGCGTCGGGTCGTAGACGGCAATGGCGCCCGGCGTACGGATTGCGCGCGCAAACGCGGGCATGGCGCAACCGGGGCACCCCGCCGCGGCGAGCAGCACGCTGCGTGTCATGAACGCGCGTCGATTCATCTGTCTCTCCCTGCGCCTGCGCCGCGGGAATCCCCGCGCGCACGATTACCGGCGCTCATGTATAGCCCCGTTTATCGCGCCATGCACGCGGCCAGATGCCCTGCTTGCCCGGCGACAGAATGCCGGCCGGATCGAGCGCATCCTTGACCGTTTCCGACAGGCGCAGCATCGCGCCATCGTTGAAACTGTATTGCGCCGCGGCGAAGTCCATATACGCAAGATGCGCGCGGTATTCGCCGTAGCCCGCAGCACGCGCATCGCTCATCAACGCACGCAGCAGGTCGCCTGCGATTTCGGGCTGCTTCGGGTCATCGCGATCGAAAATCGCCGCGAAAATATGATGCAGATGCCGCGTGCCCGCCGTGAAGCCGCCGTAGTAATCGAAGCCATATTCGGCCGCTCGCGATTTCACCAGCGTGTACTGGCGCATGGCATCGCGGCCGGTTGCGGGGCACACCGGCGAGAAATCGACATGTGCGCCCGAACCGCCGCGCCAGTCGAGCATGCGAAACGCGCTCATTGCTGGAATGCCGGCCAGGTTGCGGTCGCCGCCACCGGTGGGCTGTGCATCCCCCGTATAACGCGCCGCCGACAGCACCGCGCCCGGCACCCGCGCAAACGCGCGGTGGACGCTCGCGTACTGCGCGTTGATCACATCCTCGTTGCCGTAGAGCGCAAAATGCAGATTCCAGCGGCCGATGCGCAGCCGGTTCATCATCGCGACCACCGCGCTCTCTGGCATCGGCCCCGCACCATCGTAGTACTGCGAGCGCGGCGCAAGACCTGCCGCGCGCCGGATCGCACCCTCGATCACCGCGTGGTTGCGAATCGTCTCATCGAGTTGCAGCGGCCGCAGCGTTTCGACGATCGTCTCCAGATCGCTTTCGTTGCGAAACTGGAATTCGCCGAGCAGATAGGCAGGCGGCGCAGGCATCAGCCACACGCCCATCTTCGTGACGATGCCGAAGTTCGACTGCATGAACATCGCATCGAACGACGGCCCGTAGCCGGGCTTGTACACCTGCCACGACGTACCGGGATCGATACCGCCCATCCCCGTTCGCACCACATCGCCATTGGCCAGCACCACCTCCATGCCGCACTGCGTTGCCGCGTGATCACCGTAGGACGTGTAGCCGAACCCCCTTTCAAGCGTATTGCCGATCACACTGCCCCAGCCTGCCGCGGGCGGATCGACCCACAGCCGGTAACCCTTGTCGCGCAGATACGTGTGGAGATCGAAATAGCTGACGCCCGGCTCGACGAGCGCATAAGCGAGCGTTTCATCGACGTGGATGACGTGGTTCATCCGTTGCAGGTCAAGCACGACCGAACCGGACAGACGCGGCGCGGCGCCGCCGTACGCGAGATTGCGTCCGGTCGAGACGGTCCAGAGTGGAATGCGAAACTGCGTGGCGACGCGCAACGCCGCGCGGATTTCGTCGACGGAAGCCGGCAGCAAGGCGGCCGACGTGGTGAAATCAAACGCCTTGCCGAGCGCGAACGGATCGCGATACGACGCGAGTCCCGCAGGCGACGACACGACGTTCGCGGCACCGACCGCCGACGCCCACGCCGCGAGCGCGCGCTCGAAGTTCGCCGCAGATACGCCCGGCGGCAATACACGGTTCAAGTCGCCCTCCTCGATGCCTGTGGCCATCGGCTACCCGACACAAACGGCTCGCGACGGCATCGCGACCGGCACATACGCGCGCCGGCGTGAACGGAGCGTGACGTCATCCGCTAATGCCGCCCCCGTCCGCCCGACATGCCACCGGCCGGCCGCACGCCGCCCATGCCGTGAAAACCACCGCCGCCGTGAAAGCCCCCATGCATGCCCATGCCATTCGGTGGATGTCCGAAGTGGACGTGATCCATGTGATGGAAATGGTGAAAATGATCGACGAAGATAAACGAACCGCCGACGCCGATCGCAATCGGCGGCCCCCAGTACCACGGGTCGTAATACGGATAGTACGGGTAGTACGGATACGCGGGAATGGGGTAAATCGCGGCGTCGTTGCCGTCGGCGTCCTGCACGATCTGCCAGGTGCCATCCGGCTGCCGGCACGCGTGGCCGACGATCTGCTGCTGCACGCCATCGATTTCCGCCTGACCGGAAACCATGCGGCACGTCAGCGCCGGATCGTTCAGTGGATCGCTCGCAACCGGTTGCGACGCCACTGGCGTCGTGCACGCGATGCATGCAAGGCATGCCACGCACATGCCAGCTATCGTTCCATGTCCAAGGTTACACATGATGCTGCCCTGCCTTGACGGCTTGCGTCGCCGCCCTTGCTGATCCCCGTCTTGTCCTGTCTCTCCTGCTTTCCGTCCTTGCTGTGTTTCAGAGTCACCGCGCCACACCCGCCACTGGCAAACATTGCACTATTGCCAGGACTCCGGCCGCCCGCCGAGTTCGCTGCAGACATCGATTGCGATGGTGCGCAGCTTGCCTTCCGAGATCGGGCCGGAGAGCGCGTAGCCCATTTCGTCGCTCACCCAGTAGAACGTGCGGCGGTTGCCGTCGCGGAACAGGCGGAACGCCGTTTCCCCTTTCGGCGTGGCGGTGACGTAAAGCGTCAGGCGCGCGCCGAGATGGTTCTCATACATGAACTGCGCCGCCGGCCCCGCTTCGCCCGGCAGCAGGCGACCGCCAACGAGCGTGTAGCCGTACTCCTGCAGCGAAGGCACCGAGAGCGGCCGGTTCAGGCGCTTCGACAGCCACGTGACGAGATGCTCCTCTTCGGCCGCGGCGACTTCGACCGGATGCCGGCGCTCCGGCGTGTAGACGGCGTAAGCGATATCGGCGCGCTGCGCGAACGTGGGCTCCGTACCGCCGCCGCCGATCAGGCGCGGCGCGAGCGCCAGCGCGAAGCCTGCGCCTGCCACCAGCCAGCATGCCGCCATGCCCGCCTGACGCCACCACGGCCGGTGCGGCCGCAGCACGACGACCTGCGGCGCGCTGTGCGCCGCCGCAACGCCGAGCGCCTGCAATGCCGACTTCTGTGCCCGGTATCCGGCAACGCGGCTTGCCGCGTCCGGATTCTCCGCGAGCCGTTCAAGGAGCGCCGCGCGCTCGCCTTCGGGCAGCTCGTCGTCGACGAGGGCCGACAGCGCACGCAGATCCAGTCCGGATGCGGAATCGGGGTCGTGAACGTGATCGTGTTCTTCGTCGTTCGTCATCACGTGCCTCTTACGACTTTCAACGGCGGGGTTTTGCGCGCCGGGCCTTCCGTCAGCAACGCCCGCATGTGTTCACGCGCGCGGGATAGCCGCGACATCACCGTACCGATCGGCACCCCGAGCGCCATCGATGTTTCCTGATACGACAGTTCTTCGATACACACCAGCAGCAAAACCTCACGTTGCTCGACGGGGAGGTAATACAGCGCCCGCTGCACATCGCGCAGCACGAGCCCGTCGACCTCGCCGTGCGGCGCTTCCATGTTCCGCCACGGGGCGCTTTCGTCGTCGACGGCGACCTCGCGGCGCGCCCGCAGCTGGTCGATATACAGATGCCGCAGGATCGTCAGCAGCCACGCGCGCAGGTTCGTATCCGGACGGAACGCTGTCCAGCGGGCGAGCGCGCGCTCCGCCGTGTCCTGCACCAGATCGTCCGCCCACGCGACGTCGCCCGTCAGCGCGCGCGCATAGCGGCGCAACTGCGGGAGCCACGAAATGACCTCTGCTTCGAAGCTCGCCCGTCGGGCGTTCAGACGCAGCACGGCGTCAATAGCCGCCGCTGCTGCTACCGCTGCTCGTCGAGCTGCTGCCCGAGGCGCCCATGTCGCTGCACGCAACCGTGAGCGTCGACAGCGCGAGCACCAGAACCGTCAGTGCAGCAGAAAGAATGCGGGGCATGTTCATCAGTCATCTCCTGAGGAGGGCACCCGACGGCGCGTGCGACGTCGCACGGCATGTGCGGCATCGGCGCGCTGGCGGCTTGCCCGGGTTGGGTCGGGTCATGCTGGTCCCGTCGTGCTGGTCAGACTGGCTGTGCCGGATCATCCGGCGCCCGCCATGCACACTTAACGTTCCCCACGCCGCTTTTATTCCGGCCACCGACGCCGCCCCGCCCCCGTCCTGCCACGAGCCACCACGGGTCGCCGCCCGCCCGTCACTTCCCACGCCGGCTGGCGATAAATCGTAACGACACGTTACACAATACTTTAAGGGGTGCTTCCGGGCGCGCAAGCCGTTATAGTGGGTGTGAGGCCGCCCGCACAGCGCGTTTGTATCCGGTACAGGGTAGAATCGCGGCGAGTAGCCATTCTTATAACTGACCGCGGCGCATCGCTGCCCGCCTCCGAATCGCCCATGCCTTCCGCAGAATCGCATCCGCAAAACGACTTCATGAACGCAGCGCGCAAAGAAAGAAAGCGCGTTGAGATTTATCTCGTCAATGGCATTCGCCTGACGGGATGCATCGAGTCGTTCGATCAGTACCTGGTGATGCTGCGCACGCCCGTTGGCCTGCAGGGCATCTACAAACGCGCCATCTCGACGATCCAGCTCGATACCGGCACCCGACCGGCGCCGCGCGCGGGCCGGCCGTCGCATGGTGAACACACAACGCGTGGGCCGCACGGCTCGCGCGATCACCGTGAGCCGCGCGAACCCCGCGAGCCGCGTGGCTCGTATGGTCCGGGTTCGGGCTCGGGTTCGTCGTCTTCCGCGTCTGCTCCGGACGCGGGTGCGGCGGGTGGATCGGGGATCGGCAGTTCGGCGGCCCCGTCGGATCGTCCGGCTTCGGATGGCCCGGTTGTCGTGACGCGTCGCCGGCGCCTGTTCGGCAACGCCAATGGTGACGGCAACAACAATAACGGTAACGAATAACCTGTCGGTACGGCCGGTCCTCGTGCGCTGCGCGCAATACGGAGGTCCGGCGCCTAGCCGACGCGATTGTCGAGCCGGTGCAGGATCGCTTCGATCCGCTTCAGGATGACCTCGACGCGCTGCCCCTGCTGCGGCGTCAATTCAAACCTGCATCTCACCGCCAGCACGCGGCGCTGCCAGTAGTCGGGGCTCAGTGTCCGGTCGACCGGTTGCCGCGTCGCCCATTCCAGATGCGCCAGTTCCGCCTCCACCACGTGGGAGGCGTGAACGCGTTGCGCCGGCCCCTTCGTTTTCATGTCCATGTCAGCGTCGCCCTGTCTGTGTGTCGAAGCGAATGACACCAGCTTGTGCCCTCACCGTGACACACCCAAGACGAGCGATACGGCGCGATTTTTCAGCTTCCGCTGAAAGTCTTCGAACGGGCATCGGCCACGCCGACGTGCAACGCGGAGATGGCCGGGCGGCCAGGTATTCGCCGCCTGCTCCTTTGCGCTATGCTGGTTGCTCGACTTCCCCGAGCGGAGCGCCATCATGTCAAAACCCACACCACGGGCACCGGAACCGAAACCGGCCAACGCGGCAGACGACCGTCTCGACGAGGCGCTTGAGGAAACCTTCCCCGCCAGCGACCCGATCGCAGTCCATCCTGAAGAGGACAAAGTAAGGATCCCCAAGGGCGTCGGGCGCACGTTGCACTGAGGCGAGCGCATCTCGCCTGCACTGAATGCGGCAATGCCGTCTGATCTGGGCGGCCACGTCCTTGAGCGTTGCCGATGAGCGCCGGTACGCCGGCAAACGCGTGCGCGAGTCATCACCAGGCGTCCAGCACAAGGAACGACACCATGCCGAACGGCGTTGCCCGGTTCCTGCGTCCGCGAGACGGCGACGAAGCGCGGGTTACCTATGTTGAACTGTTCTTCGACCTGATTTACGCGTTTGCGGTCACACAGCTGTCGCATCGGCTCGTTCACGATCTGAGTGCGTTCGGCACACTTCAGACGCTCGTTCTATGGTTCGCCGTCTGGCTCGGCTGGCAGTACACATGCTGGGTCACCAACTGGTTCGATCCAGAGCGGATTCCCGTGCGGCTGCTGCTCTTCGCGGTCATGCTGGTTGGCATGGTGATGGCGGCCAGTCTGCCGCTCGCGTGGGGCGAGCGGGGGCTCGTGTTCGCGATCAGCTACGTGACGATCCAGGTGGGCCGAAGCATCGTCGTGCTGCGGTTTCTGGGCAGCCAGCATACGCTGACGCCGAACTTCCGGCGCATCTGCGGGTGGCTCGTGATCTCAGGTGTCGCATGGATCGTGGGCGGGCTTCTCGAAGGTCCCCAGCGCTTCGCATGCTGGACCTTTGCTGTGCTCTGCGAGTACCTGTCGCCCATGTTCGGCTTTCCGCTGCCAGGGCTCGGCCGGTCAGACGCCGCTGACTGGCGTTCAGCCGAAGGCGGTCACATTGCGGAGCGCTGCCAGGCGTTCGTGATCCTCGCGCTGGGCGAGTCGGTGCTGGTGACGGGCGGAACGCTGTCGGACATCGAGTCATGGAGCGCGCCGTCCGTCATCGCGTTTCTCGTGTGCTTTCTCGGCAGCGTCGCGATGTGGTGGGTGTATTTCGACTCCAGCAGTAGCGCCGGGAGCCGCGCGATCAGGCGCTCGAGCGAACCCGGGCTGATGGCCGCGTATTTCCACTACGTGCATGTGATCCTGATTGCCGGGATCATCGTCTGCGCAGCCGCTGACGACCTCGTGATCCTGCACCCGGACGAGCGCGTCACTTCGGCAACCGCATGGCTGCTCGCCGGTGGTCCGGCGATCTTTGTTGCGGGTAACGGGTTGTACAAGCGCGTTGTGTACGGCTGGTTTCCGCTGTCGCACTGGGTCGGGCTCGCCCTGCTCGCGATCGTGGTCCCGTTCGCGCTGCACACCGATCTGCTAATGACCGGCGGCCTCACGACCGTCGTCATGATCGTCGTTGCCGTATGGGAGAGCGTGTCGCGACGCTCGCTCGCGCGGGCGGAAGCAGCGGGCACGCCGTAGCGTGGTTGCACAAGACATCGCGCTGAAATCGCCGACGAAGCGCGGCGCCGCTGCAGCAACGCTCGAACGGCAATGTCGATACCCCGACACATTCATTGGCGACCAGGATTGCCGGGAAAAGCAGCGGAAAACGCCACAAAGCTCCGTCCGGCGAACCGGGACGGAGCCTGTCCAATGCCAACGGAACTGCGCAAAACCGCCGCGCCCGAATGCGCGACTGAAGGCGCGCCGGGTGCCCTGCGACAGGCGCAGTTCAGGCGATTATCGCGAAACCGGGAGACCGGATTCCAGCTGACGCTGCAGGTCACGCACCTGACGTTGCGCCGTGCGCAACTGCTCCTGTGCGGCCAGCTTCTGCGTTGCCAGTGCGGCAGCTTCGTCGCGATTCTGCTTCTGCTGGTCAGCGACGATGGCCTGTTGCTGGCGTGCAACGGTCAGGTCAGCCTGGAGGCGGTTCGCGCGGTCCTGCGACAGCGCGACCATGCGTTCCGTGAACGCCTTCTGCGCATCGAGTCGCGTGCGGCGGATCTCGACGTCGGAAAGCTGTACGGTCTGATGGGCGAAGTCGCGATAGATCGCTTCAGCGCGGCCTTCGTCCGACGTCTTGATCACGCGCCAGAAGTTCTTCTGCTGGAACAAGGCGACGTACCACGTCATCTCCTTTCCGTAGAAGAGCAGGCTTGCGCCATAACTGCCGTTGTAGGTGGTGCGCAGCTCGCTGAGTTCCGATCCGTGCATCATCTGCTGCAGCTCGGCGACGTTGCCTGTCGCGGACTGCTTCGCCTCGTCGGCTGTCAGCACGACCGGTTGCGCGGACGCTGCGGAAAGTACGGAATTCGCTGCGGGATCAGCAGCAGGCACAGCGGTGGTCTGGCTTGCGACTGCAATGCTCGCGACAGGCTCGGGACTCGTCTGTGCGCAAACAACCTGCATTCCCCCGATTACTACCAGCCCTGCCAACCCAGCCAGCTTAAGTTGGCGAACTTTTGACTTATGGTTCATGTGGTCTTCTGCTCGAACATTTGTTTTAGCTCATCCATCTCATTATTACTCACTTTCGCGGGTTTCGGGTTCTTCGTCAAAAATTTGGTGCTTCCGCAACTATTCTCGCAACACTTTCCCGCTGAAATCGCAGCCCCGGGCGGTGTCCTGGCGGCACCCGCCATAACTGTCAATTGGGGTGATCACGCGCGAATCCATTCATATCCCAATTGCCGCGATCGATACCCACTGTTGCCACGCTTTCGGCGGGCGTTAACTGCTGCTGCGCGCGGCCGCGAGCAGCCGTTGCTGCAGGCAAAATTGCCTGCCCTGCACTGACCCTGTGGGCGATCACGCCTGTGCGTTCCGCCACGTTGCGCAAGCCCCGGAAATTGTCACGAAGATACGCACTGCCGTCTGTCACGGGCGTGCCGAATCTCGCCATCGAAAAGGCGGTATTGTTTAGAGGACCCCCTATCAAACGACTCAGACGCTTTCACGTATTCTGCCCGGACCCGTTCAAGGCCTGGCGTCGCCTGATACTCACCCGGGCGCCGCGCGACTCCGATCGCGACGATTTTCAACAAGGAGGAAGACAATGACTCAACTGACGCATCTGACGCGGCGTGCCCGCACCGTGGCACTGAAGTCAGTGAAACAGATTGCAGTGGCCGGTGTGCTGATGGCGAGCGCCGTGGTGGCGATGGCGCAGAGCGCAACCGCCGTCGGCACATGGCAGACGATCGATGACCACACCGGCCAACCGAAAGCGCTGGTTCAGATCACGCCTGACGGCAACGGCAACCTGACCGGCAAGATCATCAAGGGCCTCAACCCGAACGACGATCCGAACCGTCGCTGCACCGCATGCACAGACGAGCGCAAAGACCAGTTGATGCTCGGCATGACAATCATCAACGACATGAAAAAGGATGGCGACGGCTGGGACGGCGGCCACGTCCTCGATCCGGAAAACGGCAAGCTGTACAAGTGCAAGATGCACCTGGAAGACGGTGGCCAGAAACTGGTGGTGCGCGGGTATATCGGCGTGTCGCTGATCGGTCGTTCGCAGACGTGGATTCGCCAGCAATAAACGCTGAAACAACGACAATCGCGTACAGCGTATCGAGCGCGTTAAACCCGGATTAGAGACGAAAAAAGCGGCCGACAATGACTATTGTCGGCCGCCTCTTATTGCTTTCGCGAGTTCAAAACACGTGGGTTTTGTCATGCCGCGTGCTTGTAGGGCAACGCGACGGGGGGAACCTGCGCCGCACTTTCATTCATCGTGTGAGCATGCAGCACACCGGCAGCACGGTACGGGAAACCATTCCCGAGGCGCGCGGCCTTCTGCTCAGGATTCGCGTGCACGCGCATGCGGGCCTGCATTGTCACGTAGAGATCTTCGGCGGCAGTAGCGTACAGATGGTCCATCACGCGCCTGAGCACGCCCGACTCATGCCACACCTTGAAGCGGCGATGGCACGTCTGGTAAGACGGGTAACGGCGCGGCATCGCCGACCACGTCGCACCACTACAGATGACCCACAGCACGCCGTTCAGCACGGAGCGCGTGTTGGCAAGAGGACGTCCGCGCAATTCCGAGCGCGGGCGTAGTTCGGGCAGCATCGGGGCGATGCATTGCCATTCTTCGTCGTTAATATCGCGGTAAGGTGTCACGGGCTTCTCCTTTATCAGAACCGTAAGGAGAAGATATAGAGACAGCCCGCACGCGAAAATCAGAAGAGTCTGAATCTCGAAAATGGTTTGCGAGACTCCGGTGTGACGCGCGCCCGGCACGGCTTTACCCACGCGCACCGGCGACCGCTCAACATCTAAGTCAGCGACGTATCGACGATACGTCGCGGCGTATCCAGATATTCCTTCGACTGCATTTCGACGATGCGCGAAACCGTGCGCGTGAACTCATTGGCCATCGGGCCGTCGACGTAAAGCTGCTCCGGCGGCACGGCAGCCGACATCAGAAGCTTGACCTTGTGGTCGTAGAACACGTCGATGAGCCAGGTAAAGCGCCGGGCCTCCGACTGCATGCGCGGCGTCATCTGCGGCACGCCCGAGAGGATCACCGCATGGAAGCGGCTCGCCAGTTCGAGGTAGTCGTTCTGCGAGCGCGGGCCGCCGCACAGCGTCGCGAAGTCGAACCACACCACGCCATCCGCGCGACGCAGCGCCTTCAGTTCGCGCTTCTCGATATGCAGCAGCGGACTTTCGTCAGGCACCGCGGCGAGACGTCCGAACGCATCGCGCAGCGCCTTGTCGGCGGCCGCGCCAAGCGGCGTGTGATACACCTCGACCTGCGCCAGCGTGCGTTGCCGGTAGTCGATGCCGGCGTCGACGTTGATCACATCGAGCTTCGACTTGATCAGCTCGATGGCGGGCAGCACGCGGTCGCGATGCAGGCCGTCCGGATACAGCGTGTCCGGATCGTAGTTGGACGTCATCACAAACTGCACGCCGTTCTCGAACAGCTTGTCGAGCAGCCGATAGAGAATCATCGCGTCCGCAATATCGGACACATGGAATTCGTCGAAGCAGATCAGCCGGTAACGCTTCGCGACGCGTCGTGCGAGTTCGTCGAGCGGATCGGCCTGCCCTTTCAGGTCTTCGAGTTCGCGATGCACTTCGCGCATGAACTCGTGAAAATGCAGTCGCGTCTTGCGCTGCACCGGCACGATCATGAAGAAGCTGTCCATCAGGAAGCTCTTGCCACGACCGACGCCGCCCCACATGTACACGCCGCGCGGCAGATCGGGGTGGATGATCAGCTTCTTGAACGCGTTCGAGCGACGCGATTTATATTCGGTCCACTCCTCGAAGCACCGCTGCAGGCGGTCGACCGCCGCGCGTTGCGCCGGGTCCGATTGATAACCGCGCGTCTGCAGTTCTTTTTCGTAGTATTCGGTGACGTTCATGGTGTTGCAGCAAAAAAATAAAGGCGGGAGGGTGTGAACCCGCCCGCCTTCGAGTGCGATGCAAACGCGGTCAGACGACCGCATGCATTACATGTTCAGCGCGCGTTTATCGACAGCCAGCGCAGCTTCGCGCATCACTTCAGACAGCGACGGGTGCGGATGGCAGATGCGGCCAAGGTCTTCGGACGCAGCCTTGAATTCCATCGCCACCACGGCTTCCGCGATCAGGTCCGATGCGTTTGCCGAGATGATGTGCACACCGAGCAGCTCGTCGGTCTTCGCGTCGGCGATCATCTTGACGAAACCATCCGCCTTGTTGATGCCGAGCGCGCGGCCGTTCGCCATGAACGGAAACTGCCCCGTCTTGACTTCGCGGCCTTCGGCCTTCAGCTGCTGTTCGGTCTTGCCGACCCATGCGATTTCCGGTTCGGTGTAGATCACCCACGGAATGCAGTTGTAGTCGATGTGCGGCTTCTGCCCGTCGATGATTTCGGCCACCAGCACGCCTTCGTCTTCGGCCTTGTGCGCGAGCATCGGGCCACGCACCACATCGCCGATCGCATACACGTTCGGCACCGCCGTCGCGCAATGGTCGTCGACGTCGATGAAGCCGCGCTCGTTCGCCTTCAGGCCGATTGCTTCGAGACCGAGGTTGTCGGTGTTCGGCACGCGGCCGATCGACACGATCAGACGGTCGGCGTCGAGCGTCTGCGCGTTGCCGTCCTTGTCCGTGTAGGCGATCGACACGCTCTTGTCGGACGCCTTGATCTCGCCGACCTTCACGCCGACATGAATGTCGAGACCCTGCTTCTTGAACTGCTTCGCGGCTTCTTTCGACAGCGACTGGTCCGCCGCGCCGAGGAATTCCGGCAGCGCTTCGAGCACCGTGACGTCAGAACCGAGGCGACGCCACACCGAGCCGAGTTCCAGGCCAATCACGCCCGCACCGATCACGGCGAGCTTTTTCGGCACAGTATCGAACGTCAGTGCGCCTTCGTTGTCGGCGACGATCTTGTTGTCGACCGGCACGTTCGGCAGATGGCGTGCCTTCGAACCCGTCGCGATGATCACGTTCTTCGCCGTGACGACTTCCGTTTCGCCTTCGCCGCTCACTTCGATCTGCACGCCGGCGTCCGTCTTGCCGGTGAACTTGCCGTGGCCTTTGAGCCAGGTGATCTTGTTCTTGCGGAACAGGAATTCGATGCCCTTCGTCATCTTCTCGACGATGCTTTCCTTGCGGGCGAGCATCTTCGAAATATCGACCTTCACGTTTTCCACGCTGATGCCGTGGTCAGCGAGGTGATGCGAAGCGTTTTCAAATTCTTCCGACGATGCAAGCAGCGCCTTCGACGGAATGCAACCCACATTCAGACACGTGCCGCCAAGCTTCAGCGTGCCGGCCGGGTTCTTCCATTTTTCGATACATGCGACGGTCTTGCCGAGCTGCGCGGCGCGGATCGCGGCGATATAGCCGCCCGGGCCGGCGCCGATCACGACGACGTCAAATTCTTTGGACATGACAATCCTTTCGATGACGCAGCGAAGCGCAACCATGTTTCATGGCGCGCATCGCTGCGGTTTCAAGCTGATGCGAGAAGCTCCATCACGCAGATGGTGACGGTTACGCGGATTTACAGGTCGAGCAGCAGGCGCGCCGGGTCTTCCAGCGCATCCTTCATCGCGACGAGCGACAGCACCGCTTCGCGACCGTCGATGATCCGGTGGTCGTACGACAGCGCCAGGTAGTTCATCGGACGGATCACGATCTGGCCGTTCTCGACCACAGCGCGTTCCTTCGTGGCGTGCACGCCGAGAATCGCGGATTGCGGCGGGTTGATGATCGGCGTCGACAACATCGAGCCGAACACACCACCGTTCGAGATCGAGAACGTGCCACCCGTCATTTCTTCGATCGACAGCTTGCCGTCCTTCGCCTTCTGGCCGAATTCAGCAATCTTCTTTTCGATGTCCGCGAGGCTCAGTTGATCGGCGTTGCGCAGGATCGGCACCACCAGACCACGCGGCGAACCGACCGCGATACCGATGTCGAAGTAGCCGTGATAGACGATGTCGTTACCGTCGATCGACGCGTTCACGAGCGGGAACTTCTTCAGCGCGTGAACAGCGGCCTTCACGAAGAACGACATGAAGCCGAGCTTCACGCCGTGTTCTTTCTCGAAGCGGTCCTTGTACTTGTTGCGCAGATCCATCACCGGCGCCATGTTCACTTCGTTGAAGGTCGTGAGGATGGCGTTGGTTTGCTGCGATTCGAGCAGACGCTCGGCGATACGCGCGCGCAGACGCGACATCGGAACGCGTTGTTCCGGGCGGTCCTTCAGCCACGTGTCGGCCGAGGCCGGTGCCTTGACGTCCGGCAGCGACGGCTTTGCAGCCTTCGGTGCGGCGGCCGGAGCCGGTGCTTTTGCTGCGGCCGGTGCCGAACCTGCGGTCAGCACGTCGCCCTTCGTGATGCGGCCGTCGCGGCCCGAGCCTGCGACGTCGCCCGACGACAGGTTCTTTTCTGCCATCAGCTTGCTGGCAGCAGGAGAAGCCGCCGTGTTCGCACCCGTTGCGGATGCAGCCTGGGCCGTCGCGGCAGCGGGCGCCGGCGCGGCGGCCGGTGCCGGCTTCACTTCTGCTTCGACAGCAGCAGCGCCTGCCTTGCCTTCAGTGTCGATCTTTGCGATGACCTGATCGGCGGTCACGGTGTCGCCATCGTTAGCGATGACTTGCGCGAGCACGCCTGCCGACGGTGCCGGCACTTCCAGCACGACCTTGTCGGTTTCGATTTCGATGAGAATTTCGTCCTGCGCGACCGCTTCACCCGGCTTCTTTTTCCACTGCAACATGGTGGCTTCCGAGACCGACTCGGAGAGCTGGGGGACCTTGACTTCTACAATAGCCATTGTGATTTTTTCCTGAATACGTATCGGGTTCAGTGAACCCTGTGCGAACCGTCTGCGAACCGTGTCTGCGTCGCTAAAGCCATAACGAACCTGGCAAACGCGGCACGGGAGAACGCAGTGCGTTCTCCCGGTTCGGTTTCCTGTTTACCTGGCGATCGACGCGCTCTTCAGACGGCCGAATGCACCTTCAACCAGCGCCTTCTGCTGCTCGTAATGCTTGGCGTAGTAACCGACTGCCGGCGAAGCCGAAGCCGGACGGCCGCTGTATGCCAGCTTCTGTCCTTCCTTCATGCCTTCCTTCAGATGGTGCTCGATGTAGAACCAGGGGCCCTGATTCTGCGGCTCGTCCTGCACCCACACCACTTCGGTCGCGTTGTCGTACTTCTTCATTTCCGCTTCGAACTGCTTGTGCGCGAACGGATACAGCTGCTCGATACGGATGATCGCGACGTCGTTCGACTTCGACTCGCGACGATGCGCGACGATGTCGTAGTACACGCGGCCCGAGCAGACGATCACGCGCTTGACCTTCTTCGCGTCGATCTCATCGCTCACTTCGCCGATGATCGGCTGGAACGCGCCCTTCGCCAGTTCGGACAGGTCCGACACGGCTTCCTTGTGGCGCAGCAGCGACTTCGGCGTGGCGACGATCAGCGGCTTCCTGAAAAGGCGGATCATCTGACGGCGCAACAGGTGGAAAATCTGCGCCGGCGTGGTCGGTTGAACGACCTGCATGTTGTGATCTGCACACAATTGCAGGAAACGCTCGATACGCGTGGACGAGTGCTCCGGGCCCTGGCCTTCGTAGCCGTGCGGCAGCAGCATCGTAAGACCCGAAACGCGGCCCCACTTCACTTCGCCCGACGAGATGAACTGGTCGATCACGACCTGCGCGCCGTTCACGAAATCGCCGAACTGCGCTTCCCACGCGACGAACGTGTTCGGCTCAGCCGTCGAGTAACCGTACTCGAAGCCGAGCACGGCTTCTTCGGACAGCACCGAGTCGATCACCGTGAACTTCGCCTGACCTTCGGCGATGTTCTGCAGCGGCACATACGTGCCGTCGTTCCAGCGTTCGCGGTTCTGGTCATGCAGCACCGCGTGACGGTGCGTGAACGTGCCGCGCCCCGAGTCCTGGCCGGTCAGACGCACTGCGTAGCCCGATGCGACGAGCGAAGCGAATGCCAGATGTTCGCCCATGCCCCAGTCGAGCTTCGCTTCACCACGACCCATGGCACGGCGGTCGTTGATGACGCGCTCGACGAGCGGGTGAACCTTGAAGTTTTCCGGAACCGTCGTGATGCGTTCCGCGAGGCGCTTGAGTTCAGCGAGCGGCACCGCCGTATCGGCAGCGTCGGTCCACTTGCGGTTCAGGAACGGCACCCAGTCGACCGCGTACTTGCTCTTGTAGTTCGAGAGCACCGGATCGATCGTGTGATGACCTTCGTCCATCGCCTGACGATACGCCTTGACGTAGTTGTCTGCGTCTTCGGCGGTGATCACGCCCTGCTGTACGAGCTTTTCAGCGTACAGCGCGCGCGTGCCCGGGTGCTTCGCGATGGTCTTGTACATCAGCGGCTGCGTGACAGCCGGCGTGTCCTGCTCGTTGTGGCCGAGCTTGCGGAAGCAGATGATGTCGACGACGACATCCTTGTGGAACTGCATCCGGTAATCGATCGCGAGCTGCGTCGCCAGCACGACGGCTTCCGGATCGTCGCCGTTCACGTGCAGCACCGGCGCTTCGATCATCTTGACCACGTCGGTACAGTACAGCGTCGAGCGCGCATCGCGCGGGTCGGACGTCGTGAAACCGATCTGGTTGTTGATGACGATGTGCAGCGTGCCGTGCGTGCCGTAACCGCGCGTCTGCGCGAGGTTCAGCGTTTCCATCACGACGCCCTGGCCTGCGAAGGCCGCGTCGCCGTGGATCTGCACCGGCAGAACCTGCAGGCCCTGATCGTCGCCGCGACGGTCCATCCGCGCCTTCGCGGAACCTTCGACCACCGGGTTCACGATTTCAAGGTGCGACGGGTTGAATGCGAGCGACAGGTGGACCGGGCCGCCATCGGTCGAAACGTCCGACGAGAAGCCCTTGTGATATTTCACGTCGCCAGCCGGCAGATCATCGACGTGCTTGCCTTCGAATTCAGCGAACAGGTCAGCCGGCATCTTGCCGAGCGTATTGACCAGCACGTTCAGACGGCCGCGGTGGGCCATGCCGATGACGATTTCCTGCACGCCGTTCGCGCCGCCGTGGCGCACCACTTCGTCCATCGATGCGATGAAGCTTTCGCCGCCTTCCAGCGAGAAACGCTTCTGGCCGACGTACTTGGTGTGCAGAAAGCGCTCGAGGCCTTCGGCTGCCGTCAGACGGTTCAGGATGTGCTTTTTCTTGTCGGCGGAGAAGTTCGGCGTCGAGCGGATCGACTCGAGCTTTTCCTTCCACCAGCGCTTCTGCTCCGGATCGCTCAGGTACATGTACTCGGCGCCGATCGTGCCGCAGTACGTGTCGCGCAGCGACTTGATGATGTCGCGCAGCGATGCCTGTTCGAAGCCGAAATACAGGTTGTTCGCGTTGAACGTCTGGTCCATGTCGGCTTCAGTGAAGTCGTAGAACGCAGGTTCAAGCTCGGGAATATTCGGACGCTCGCGCCGCTTCAGCGGATCGAGGTTAGCCCATTGCGAGCCGAGAAAACGGTAGGCGCCGATCAACGACTGGACAAACACCTGCTTGCGCGCGGTGGCCAGGTCTTCGCCGCCCGTGGCGGTGCGCGGAATAAAGGCGTTCGCCTTCGCCCGCTGTGCAAACGACTCGACGATCGGGCCATGGGCCACGTCGTTCACGTTGCTGCCGTCCGATGCCGGAACGTTTTGCAACGCGTCGAAATACTCACGCCAGGTCTCGGGCACTGACGCCGGATTATCGAGATACGCCTCGTACTGCTCTTCTACATACGGAGCGTTGCCGCCGAACAGATAAGAGTTCAGCTGGAATTGCTTCATCATTTTTACGCTCACCTTTCTTCGAGTTTCTCGAGAAATAGCGGGTTACTCAACCTTCCGCGACACGGCCTGACCGTTTGGCGGATTGCGCGAATCAAGTCTTGCTTGGAAGGACCTTAACTTGCATCCGGAAAAGCATAGCACAGAACGCATACTCTACATAGCTGGCACGGTCGCCTGAAGTCTTGTCGCACCGGGGTTTTGCTGCATCTGCACGCAGTCCGGATGGGGGTTTCGAGGCGCATCACACGGTTTTCACGAGACGCCGCCAAACCACGCCGGCCGTGCCGGAAAACGACGAAAGCCACCCGAAGGTGGCTTTTGTCTGACAACGATGCGCTTGTTGACGGCTCGACGACGTCAACCACATTTAGTCGGTCGCGCCCTTGCGGCTCGCGCTACGGCGCTCGTGTTCCTTCAGGTAACGCTTGCGCAGACGGATCGATTGCGGGGTGACTTCGACGAGTTCGTCGTCGTCGATGAACTCGACCGCGTATTCGAGCGACATCTGGATCGGCGGCACGAGGCGCACGGCTTCGTCGGTACCCGACGAACGCACGTTGGTCAGCTGCTTGCCCTTGATCGGGTTCACGACGAGGTCGTTGTCGCGGCTGTGAATGCCGATGATCATGCCTTCGTACAGCGGCTCGCCCGGCGACACGAACATGCGGCCGCGATCCTGCAGCTTCCACAGCGCGTAGGCGACGGCTGCACCGTCGTCCTGCGAGATCAGCACGCCGTTGCGGCGCTCGCCAACCGCACCTTCCCGGACCGGCTGGTACGAGTCGAACGTGTGGCTCATCAGGCCCGTGCCGCGCGTGAGCGTCAGGAATTCCGACTGGAAGCCGATCAGGCCACGCGCCGAAATACGGTACTCGAGACGCGTACGGCCACGGCCGTCCGACGCCATGTCGAGCATTTCGCCCTTGCGGCGGCCGAGTTCTTCCATCACGCCGCCCTGGTGGCCGTCTTCCATGTCGACCGTCAGGTTTTCGTACGGCTCGTGACGCACGCCGTCGACTTCCGTCATCACCACGCGCGGACGCGAAACGGCGAGTTCGTAGCCTTCACGACGCATGTTCTCCACGAGAATCGTCAGGTGGAGCTCGCCGCGACCCGCCACTTCGAACGTGGTTTCGTCGCCGGTTTCTTTCACGCGCAGCGCGACGTTGTGGTTCAGTTCCTTCATCAGACGGTCGCGGATCTGGCGGCTCGTCACGAACTTGCCTTCACGGCCCGCCAGCGGCGACGAGTTCACAAGGAAGTTCATTGTCAGCGTCGGTTCGTCGACCGTGATCATCGGCAGCGCTTCCGGCACGTCCGGCGAGCAGATGGTCACGCCGATACCGATTTCCTCGATACCGTTGATGAGCACGATGTCGCCGGCTTCAGCCGATTCCACCTGGACGCGCTCCAGACCCTTGAACGACAGGACCTGATTGATCTTGCGGTTGAGGATCGCGCCGTCCGGGCCCGAACGCACGGCGACGGACATGCCCGGCTTGATCGTGCCGCGCGTGATGCGGCCAACGCCGATACGGCCGACGTACGTCGAGTAGTCGAGCGACGTGATCTGCAACTGGAGCGGACCGTTCGGATCTGCCGGGCGAACCGGCACGTGTTCCAGAATCGCTTCGAAGAGCGGGCGCATGTTGCCTTCGCGCACGCTCGGATCGAGGTCGGCGTAGCCATTCAGGCCCGATGCGTAGACGATCGGGAAGTCGAGCTGTTCTTCGCTTGCGCCCAGCTTGTCGAACAGGTCGAACGTCTGGTTGATCACCCAGTCGATACGCGCACCCGGGCGGTCGATCTTGTTGATGATGACGATCGGCTTGAGGCCAAGCGCCAGCGCCTTCTTGGTCACGAAGCGCGTTTGCGGCATCGGGCCTTCGACGGCATCGACGAGCAGCAGCACCGAGTCGACCATCGACAGCACCCGCTCCACTTCACCGCCGAAGTCGGCGTGGCCCGGGGTGTCAACGATATTGATGTGCGTGCCTTCGTATTCGACCGCGCAATTCTTCGCAAGAATCGTAATGCCGCGTTCTTTTTCGATGTCGTTCGAATCCATCACACGTTCGGCGATCTGCTGGTTCTCGCGGAAGGTGCCGGACTGGCGAAGGAGCTGGTCGACGAGCGTGGTCTTGCCGTGGTCGACGTGGGCAATGATGGCGATGTTACGAAGGGCGCGGGTCATAGGAACCTGGAAACAGTTGAGTGCGCCAGATCGCTTCTTGAAATTGCCAACAAGCCCAAAGCGCACTTTTGGGAACCTGAAATTATAGCACGCGAACGTGAAGCTTTCCGGCCTGTCATGTACTCCACCCTCCGGAAAGCCCTTCTGCGCGCTTTTTTCGCGCTCCACAGGCACAGTTGTCCTGCATTCCGGACGCGACCGGCGTAGCCCTCACCGCCAGTCCTTGTGCTGCACGCGTCAAACGAATCGATTATGGTCCTTGCGTGTGAAAGTTCCTTGCCTAAGCTGTAATAACGCTTGCCGCGTCAACTAACCGCACCTATAATCCTGCCTGGTCAATCATTGTTGTCGCAGAGAATCATGACTGATCCGAATCCGGCGCCACCGCCTGAAATCAGCGAATACCAGTTCGGCGAGAGTGTGGGCTACCTGCTTTCGCGCGTGAAATCGACCATGTCGAACATGATCACGCAGCGCACGATGGCCGAACTCGGCATTACCAGCACCCAGTGCAGCATCCTGTTCATGGTCTCGAGCGGCAAGTGCACGCTCGCCGCCGAGCTGGCCCGCGAATACGGTATCGACGCGAGCGCGGTCACCCGCCTGATCGACCGGCTGGAGAAGCGCGGCCTGCTGACGCGCGTGCGCAGCAGCGAAGACCGACGCGTTGTCCGGCTGGCGCTCACGCCCGAAGGCCAGGCGATGGCCGCGCGCATGCCCGGCATTTTCAATGGCACGCTGGACAAGTTGCTCACCGGCTTTACGCCCGAGGAAGTGGGCTTCCTGAAGAGCCTTCTGCGCCGTGCGCTTGCGAATAGTGGCGACGCTTCGTGGCTCTCGCGCGATGCCGCCACGCCGTCGGCTCCGTCGTCCGAGACGCGATAAATAGTTGCAACGTCCATCATTACTATCACTCATAGAAGAGTCGAGCGAATGAAATCCCTTTCCCTGTCCGCGCCGGCGCTGTCGAGCCGGGCTGTCGTCGCTTCGGCGGTGGCAGCGCTCGCCCTCTCGGGCTGCGCGAACTACATCGGTATCAAGAGCGACAAGCAGATGGCGTCGGCGGCGCAGTACGAATCGGCGCAGAGCGTTCCCGCACAGGGCGGCCAGTGGCCATCGCTCGACTGGGCGAACCAGTTCGGCGACCCGCAACTGCCGGCGCTGATCGCCGAGGCGCTCGACGGCAGCCCGTCGATCGCGCAGGCGCAGGCGCGCATTGCCAAGGCATCGTCGTACATCGAAAGCTCGCGTTCGAACCTGTATCCAAAGGCGAACGCCAGTTATTCGTGGACCCGCGAACTGTATTCGGAGAACGCCCTCTTCCCGCCGCCCTTCGGCGGTACGTGGTACAGCGAGAACAACGTGCTCGCGAGCGCGTCGTGGGATCTGGACCTGTGGGGCAAGAACCGTGAAAAGCTCGGCCAGGCGGTTTCGAAGGAAAAGGCCGCCGAAGCCGACATGCAGCAGGCGCGCGTGACGCTCGCGTCGTCGGTGGCGCGCACGTACAACCAGCTCGCGCAGCTCTACGCATTGCGCGATATCGCCCAGAGCGAGATCGACAACCGGAAGACGATCGGCTCGATCACGAACGGCCGCGTTGTCGCGGGTCTCGATACAAACGTCGAACGGCAGACGGCCAACGGCAATATCGCCACGAGCCAGGCGAACCTGACCGAACTCGACGGCCAGATCACCACCGTGCGCTACCAGCTGGGCGCGCTGCTCGGCAAAGGGCCGGATCGTGGCCTGCAGATCGCCAAACCGGTCATGACCGCAGGCGCACCGGTCGTGCTGCCGGACAACCTGCCGGCCGACCTCGTGGCGCGCCGCCCGGACATCGTCGCCGCGCGCTGGCAGGTCGAAGCCGCGACGCACGACATCAAGGAAGGGAAAGCCGAGTTCTTCCCGGACGTGAACCTCGCGGCCGGTTTCGGTTTCGATGCGTTCGGCTGGAGCAACTTCCTGAAGCTCTCGAGCCGCCAGGCGCAGTTCGGCCCGGCGATCCATCTGCCGATCTTCGATGCCGGCGCGCTGCGCTCGCAACTGAAAGGCCGCTACGCCGACTTCGATCTCGACATCGCGAACTACAACCAGACGCTGATCAATGCGTTGTCGGATGTGGCGACCCAGGTGGCGTCGATCCGCTCGATCGACCAGCAGTCGGGCGACGCACAGCGTGCGCTCGATGCGTCGACGAAGGCGTACGAACTCGCGGTGATCCGCTACCGCGCCGGTCTGTCGCCGCAACTGCAGGTGCTGACCGCCGACCAGAACCGCCTCGCCGCCGAACAGACGGTGACGAACCTCAAGATGAAGCGCCGCGACATGCAGATCGCGCTGATCAAGGCGCTCGGCGGCGGGTTCGACGCAACGCAGACGGGTCTCGTGGTGCCGACCGACGCACCCGCTTCCACCGCGCACGCATCGAACTGAGCCGGGCCGAACGCCATCCGGATAAACGACGAAGACTGAGAGAATACGGAGCACATCAATGAGCACCCCCCAACAGCCCGCCGCGAGCTCGCAACCGGCAAACAGCGGCAAGCGCAAGCTGATGATGACGCTGCTTGTCATCGTGATCCTGATCGCTGCGATTGCGTATGGCCTTTATTACTTCCTCGTCGCGCGCTATCACGAAGACACCGACGACGCCTACGTGAACGGCAACGTCGTTCAGATCACACCGCAGGTGACGGGCACGGTCGTCTCGGTGAACGCCGACGACACGCAGACGGTCAAGACCGGCGACCCCGTCGTCGTACTGGACCCGGCGGATTCGCGCGTCGCGCTCGAATCGGCTGAGGCGAATCTCGCGCAGGTCGTACGCCAGGTGCGCGGCCTCTTCGCCGACGACAGCCAGTATCTGGCCCAGGTCGCCGTGCGTCAGTCCGATCTCTCGCGCGCGCAGGACGACCTGAAGCGCCGTATGACGGTGGCGCAAACGGGCGCGGTTTCACAGGAAGAAATCTCGCACGCCCGCGACGCCGTGAAGAGCGCGCAGGCTGCCGTCGACGCCGCGCAACAGCAGCTCGCCGCGAACCGCGCGCTGACCGCAAACACGACGATCGCGAATCACCCGAACGTCCAGGCTGCGGCCGCGAAGGTCCGCGACGCGTATCTGAACAACGCGCGCAATACGTTGCCGGCGCCAGTCACGGGCTATGTCGCGAAGCGTTCGGTGCAGGTCGGCCAGCGCGTCTCGCCGGGCACGCCACTGATGGCGATCGTGCCGCTTGGCGCCGTTTGGGTTGACGCGAACTTCAAGGAAGTGCAGCTGAAGCACATGCGCATCGGCCAGCCGGTCGAGCTGACGGCTGACGTCTACGGTTCGGGCGTGAAGTTCCACGGCAAGGTCGTCGGCTTCTCCGCCGGCACGGGTTCGGCGTTCTCGCTGCTGCCCGCGCAGAACGCAACGGGGAACTGGATCAAGGTCGTGCAGCGTCTGCCGGTCCGTATCGCCCTCGATCCGCAGGAACTCGCGGCGCATCCGCTGCGTATCGGCCTGTCGATGCAGGCTGACGTCGACATCAGGAACGAAAACGGCGGCCAGCTCGGCAACGCGCCGAACACGGTCTACCAGACCAGCGTGTTCGACAAATACGGCGACCAGGCCGATGCCGAAATCGCACGCATCATCGCGGCGAACGCGGGCCCGAACGGCGGCCAGTACAGTGGCGCGAAAGCCGCCGATCGCGGTGCAAAAGGCGCGGCGAAGCTGATGTAAGCAGCGTCATGGCGGATTCCGCCATACCGGTAACACTTCAAAAGGTTTCATGGCTCAGGCTCAAGTCCCGCACCCTCCGCTGGAGGGTGCGCAACTGGTGATCGGCACGATCGCCGTTTCGCTCGCGGTTTTCATGAACGTGCTCGATACGTCGATTGCAAATGTGTCGATCCCGTCGATTTCGGGCGACCTCGGCGTTTCGTCGGATCAGGGCACGTGGGTGATCACGTCGTTCGCGGTGGCTAACGCGATCTCCGTGCCACTGACGGGCTGGCTCACCGAGCGTATCGGCCAGGTGCGTCTCTTCATGGCGTCGATCATCCTGTTCGTGATCTCGTCGTGGATGTGCGGGCTCGCGCCGACGCTGCCTTTCCTGCTCGCGTCGCGCGTGCTGCAAGGCGCGGTCGCAGGTCCGATGATTCCGCTGTCGCAAACACTGCTGCTCGCGAGCTATCCGCGCGCGAAGGCGCCGATGGCGCTTTCGATGTGGGCGATGACCACACTGATTGCGCCGGTCGCCGGGCCGATTCTCGGCGGCTGGATCTCCGACAACATCTCGTGGCCGTGGATCTTCTACGTGAACATTCCGGTCGGCATCGTGGCCGCGGCTGCGACGTGGGCGATCTTCCGCAATCGCGACTCTGTGATCCGCAAGGCTCCGATCGACGGTGTCGGTCTCGCGCTGCTGATCACGTGGGTCGGCTCGCTGCAGATCATGCTCGACAAGGGCAAGGACCTCGACTGGTTCTCGTCGACGACGGTCGTCGTGCTCGCGCTCACCGCGGTGATCGCGCTCGCGTTCTTCATCGTCTGGGAACTGACGGCGGAGCATCCGGTGGTCGACCTGTCGCTCTTCTCGAAGCGCAATTTCACCGGCGGCACCGTCGCGCTGTCGATCGGCTACGGCCTGTATTTCGGCAACCTCGTGCTGCTGCCGCTGTGGCTGCAGACCGACATCGGCTACACGGCGACGCAGGCCGGGCTCGTGATGGCGCCGGTTGGCCTCTTCGCGGTGCTGCTTTCACCGCTCACCGGCAAGTTCCTGCCGCGCACCGACCCGCGCTATATTGCGACGGCGTCGTTCCTCGTGTTCGCACTGTGCTTCTGGATGCGCTCGCGCTACACCACGGGCGTCGATACGTATTCGCTCCTCGCGCCGACGCTGATTCAGGGCATCGGCATGGCCGGATTCTTTATTCCGCTGGTGTCGATCACGTTGTCGGGCTTGCCGGGCAACCGGATTCCGGCCGCGTCGGGCCTGTCGAATTTCGTGCGGATCATGTGCGGCGGTATCGGCACGTCGATCTTCCAGACCGCATGGGATCACCGGACGATCATGCACCACGCACAACTCACGGAACAGGCAAACGCCTACAACCCCGTGTTCGATCATTCGATGCAGCAACTCGGTGCAACCGGGTTCAGCCAGCCGCAGGCGTTCGGCCTCTTCAACACGATGGCGACGCAGCAGGCCGCGCAGCTTGGCGTGAACGACCTGTTCTTTGTTTCGGCTGGTATCTTTGTCGCGCTGATCGCCCTGATCTGGGTCACGAAGCCGGAGCGGGCCGGCGGCGACGCGGGAGCCGCGGCAGCGGCGGCGCACTAAGGTTCGTTTATCCGCGGGCTGACGTTTGATGCGTCGGAGAATGAAAAAAGCGGTGCCGCAATCATGTGGCACCGCTTTTTTTCGTTGTGAGCTCTGGTTCGCGCTTCAGTTCGCGGCAGTGACAACGAGTCGCTCCGGTGCAAGCACGCCTTCGCCTGCCTTTGCAACGCCGAGGAGCCGGCCTTCGCCATACACACGCATGCGCGGCGACGCGTTCAGCACATCCTGGCTGATGGCCAGCTCGTCGAGCCGCAGACGCTGGCCGTGCAGAAAACGACGCGTCGCTTCGGCGTCGAGCTGCACTTCCGGAAACGTCGACAGCAACGCGTCGACCGGTTGCAGCCACGCGTCACGCGCGGATTCGGTCGCGTCCGAGAGCGCATCGAGCGTGACCGCATGTTCCAGCGTCAAGGCGCCGACGCCCGTGCGACGCAGCGCCACCAGGTGCGCGCCGCACGCGAGCGCTGCGCCGATATCCTCGGCGAGCGTGCGAACGTAGGTGCCCTTGCTGCACGTAACCCGGAACGTTACATCGGGCAGCGCACACGCAATCAGCTCAAGCACGTGAATCGTGACGTGACGCCCTTCCCGCTCGACCACCTGCCCCGCGCGCGCGTATTCGTACAGCGGCTTGCCGTCGCGCTTCAGCGCGGAATACATCGGCGGAATCTGGACGATGTCGCCGCGAAACCGCGCCATGGCCTCGATCACCGCCGCCTCGTCGCACGCGACTTCCCGTGTTTCGACGGCTTCGCCTTCGGCGTCGCCGGTAGTCGTACGAATGCCGAGACGCATCGTTGCTTCATACGTTTTGTCGGCCTCGAGCAGATCCTGCGAGAACTTCGTCGCCTCGCCGAAACACAGCGGCAGGAGACCCGACGCGAGCGGATCGAGCGTGCCCGTGTGGCCCGCCTTCTTCGCGAGATAGAGACGCTTGGCGCGGATCAGCGCGTCATTGCTCGACAGGCCGATGGGCTTGTCGAGCAGCAGCACGCCGTCGAGCGCGCGGCGCGGAATGCGCGGGCGTTGCGGTGCAGTCATATCAATCGAGCGCGGGCTGGTATGAGGGACGTGATCTCACTCGTCTTTGGCACGCGAAGCATTCGCTTCATCGATCAGACGCGACATTTCGACGGCCTTCTCGATCGTCTTGTCGTAGTGGAAATGTAGCGTCGGCACCGTGTGAATGTGCAGGCGCTTGAACAGCTGGTTGTGCAGATGGCCGGCGGCGTGATTGAGCGCGTCCTGGGTCTGCTGCGGATCGCCCGTCAGCGTCGTGAAGAACACTTTCGCGTGAGCATAGTCCGGCGTCAATTCGACGCTCTGGAACGTGACGAGTCCGATGCGCGGGTCTTTCACTTCGCGCAGCAGCTCGGACAGATCGCGCTGGATCTGATCGGCGATCTGCACGTTGCGATTGGGAGAAGAACGTTTTTTAGGCATGGTGAATCCGTGATCCGGTTTGTCGGTTGCGTGGCACTCAGGCGCTAGCGGAAAGGTCATGAAGTGACCCGCCGCGACCTGAATCCGCACACACATGCCGACACAAAAACAAAGGGCGGAGCCGGGCAAGCGCCCGCTCCGCCCTTCGAGCGCTGCGCCTGACTTACAGCGTACGCGCGACTTCCGTGACTTCGAAGACTTCGAACTGGTCGCCTTCGACGATATCGTTGAAGTTCTTCACCGACATACCGCACTCGAAGCCCTGACGGACTTCCTTGACGTCGTCCTTGAAGCGCTTGAGCGAATCGAGCTCGCCCGTGAAGATGACGACGTTGTTGCGCAGCACGCGCACCGACGACGAGCGCTTGACGACACCGTCCGTGACCATACAACCGGCCACCGCGCCGATCTTCGGTACCTTGAAGACCTGACGCACTTCGACCATACCGGTGATCACTTCGCGCTTCTCCGGCGCCAGCATGCCCGACATCGCCGCCTTCACCTCATCCACTGCGTCATAGATGATGTTGTAGTAGCGGATATCGATGCCATTGGATTCCGCGAGCTTGCGCGCCTGCGCATCCGCACGCGTGTTGAAGCCAATGATGACTGCCTTCGAAGCCGTTGCCAGGTTGACGTCGGATTCGCTGATGCCGCCCACCGCGCTGTGCACGACCTGCACGCGCACTTCGTCGGTCGACAGCTTGAGCAGCGACTGGACGAGTGCTTCCTGTGAGCCCTGCACGTCGGCCTTGACGATAAGCGGCAGGTACTGCACTTCGCCTTCGCCCATCTGTTCGAGCATGTTCTCGAGCTTCGCGGCCTGTTGCTTGGCCAGCTTGACGTCGCGGAACTTGCCTTGACGGAACAGTGCAACTTCGCGCGCCTTGCGGTCGTCCGGCATGACGATGACTTCTTCGCCCGCCGCCGGGACTTCCGACAGCCCTTGAATTTCGACCGGAATCGACGGACCTGCCGACTTGGTCGGCTTGCCGGTTTCGTCGAGCATCGCACGCACGCGGCCGTAGGCGCTGCCTGCGAGCACGACGTCGCCACGGTTCAACGTACCGGACTGGACGAGGATCGTTGCAACCGGACCCTTACCCTTGTCGAGCTTCGCTTCGATAACGAGACCCTTGGCCGGCGCGTCGATCGGCGCCTTCAGTTCGAGCACTTCAGCCTGCAGCAGCACGTTTTCGAGCAGGTCGTCGATGCCCGCGCCGGTCTTCGCCGACACCGGCACGAACGGCGAATCGCCACCGTACTCTTCCGGCACGACGCCTTCCGCGACGAGTTCCTGCTTCACGCGGTCCAGATTTGCATCCGGCTTGTCGATCTTGTTGATCGCGACGACGAGGGGGACGCCGCCCGCCTTCGCGTGGGCGATCGCTTCCTTCGTCTGCGGCATCACGCCGTCGTCGGCTGCAACCACCAGAATCACGATGTCCGTTGCCTTTGCACCACGTGCACGCATGGCCGTGAAGGCCTCGTGACCCGGCGTGTCGAGGAACGTGATGACGCCACGCGGCGTTTCGACGTGATATGCGCCGATATGCTGCGTAATGCCGCCGGCTTCGCCCGCCGCAACCTTCGCACGACGGATGTAATCGAGGAGCGACGTCTTGCCGTGGTCGACGTGACCCATGACGGTGACGACCGGCGGACGCGGCAGCGCTTCAGCGTCGGAGATTTCGCCCTCGACGAGCATCGCTTCCGGATCGTCCAGCTTCGCCGCAACCGCGTGATGGCCCAGTTCCTCGACGATGATCATCGCCGTTTCCTGGTCCAGCATCTGGTTGATCGTGACCATCTGGCCAAGCTTCATCATCGACTTGATGACTTCCGAAGCCTTCACTGCCATCTTGTGCGCCAGATCGGCAACCGTAATCGTTTCCGGCACGTGCACTTCACGCACGATCGGTTCAGTCGGTGCCTGGAACGTGGTGTTCTGATCCTGATGCTTGCCACGACCCTTCGGGCCGCCGCGCCAGCCGCGATCGACGCCGCCGCTGGAATCGCCGCGCGTCTTGATGCCGCGGCGCTTCGCTGCGTCGTCCTGCCAGCCGCCCTTGCCGCCACCCGGCTTCTTCTTGTCGCCAACCGAAGACGGCGCTGCCGTCGTGGCGGGAGCAGCCGCCGGCTTCTTTGCAGCCGGACGCGCCGTTGCTGCACCTTCCGGGCGCGCCGGCTTGTGCAACGTACCCTTGGCTTCCGCGGCCTTCGCCGGTTCAGCGGGCTTCGGTGCCGGTTCCGGCGCCTTGGCCTGCTGCGCCTTGCGCGGCGTGTTCATCATTTCGCGGATCGCGCGCGCTTCGGCTTCAGCCGCCGCACGACGCTTGCTGACTTCTTCCTGCTCGGCACGCGTTTTTTCGGCAGCCTGACGCGCTGCGTCTTCCGCCTTCTTCGCGGCTTCGCGTTGCGCTGCGCGCTCCGCGGCGGCACGTTCGTCGTCCTGCTCGGACGCGCGTTCCGGCTGAACGGGCTCTACCTGCTCGGCTTCGACGCGCGCTGCCGCTTCCGCGACCGCTGCACGCTTTTTCGCGGCTTCTTCTTCCGCGCGACGACGCTCCGCCTCGGCCGCCTGTTCGCGTGCCTGGCGCTCTGCTTCTTCGCGTTCGAGCTGTTCCTGACGTGCCTTCAGCTCCTGCGCCTGCTTTTCGAGCAGCTCGGCTTCGTGCCGCGCTTCTTCCTCGCGACGCTGGAGTTCAAGGTCATCGACCTCGGCGACATTCTCAGCCACATGATTCGATGCATCACCGCCTTCGCCAGCCGCTTCGTCACGGCGGACGAACGTGCGCTTCTTGCGCACTTCGACCTGAATGGTGCGAGCTTTGCCCGTCGCGTCGGATTGCTTGATCTCCGACGTGTGCCGTTTCGTCAGCGTGATCTTGCGCTTGTCGGCATCAGTCGAACCGTGCGACTTGCGCAAGTGGTCGAGCAGACGCGCCTTGTCCGTTTCGGACAGGGTGTCGTCTTCGCTCGCTTTTGTGACGCCCGCCGCCTGCAGCTGCTCGAGCAGCACGCCGGCAGGCATTTTCAGTTCCGCGGCAAATTGGGCTACGTTGTTACTCGCCATTCATTCCTCTTAATGCAAGGACCGATTCCTTGCGGTTAGCATCGGGTCATGCGGCCTGACGGCCGCTTTCAGGTCAGTGGGTCATGGTCATTTTCACTGGAACCAGTGTTCACGGGCCTTCATGATCAACGCCTTGGCAGCCTCTTCTTCCATACCTGTCATCTCGGTCAGCTCGTCCACCGCCAGTTCCGCGAGTTCGTCGCGGGTCTGGATCTGGTGTTCGGCCAGCTTCGCGAGCAGGTCGGCGTCCATGCCATCAAGGCTCTTCAGGTCGAGCGCTACGTTTTCGACCTTCTCTTCATTTGCAATCGCCTGCGTCAGCAATGCATCGCGGGCGCGATTGCGCAATTCGTGTACGGTGTCTTCGTCGAAGGCTTCGATTTCGAGCATCTCGTTGAGCGGCACATAGGCAATCTCTTCGAGGCTCGTAAAGCCCTCATCGATCAGGATGTCGGCAACTTCTTCGTCGACATCGAGACGCGCCATGAACAGGTCACGCAGTACGCTGCGTTCCTGATTCTGCTTTTGTGCAGATTCGTCCGGCGTCATGATGTTGATCTGCCAGCCGGTGAGTTCGCTGGCAAGACGCACGTTCTGGCCACTACGGCCAATTGCGACCGCAAGTTCGTTTTCGTCTACGACGACGTCCATCGAATGCTTTTCTTCATCGACGACGATCGACTGGACAGCTGCCGGCGCGAGGGCGCCGATCACGAACTGTGCGGGATCCTCCGACCATAGCACGATGTCGACGTTTTCGCCACCAAGCTCATTACGGACGGCCTGCACGCGCGAACCGCGAATGCCCACGCACGTGCCAATCGGGTCGATACGCTTGTCGTACGCGACCACGCCAATCTTCGCGCGAACGCCCGGATCGCGGGCCGCCGCCTTGATTTCCAGCAGGCCCTGTTCGATTTCCGGCACTTCCATCTCGAACAGCTTCATCAGGAATTCGGGCGCGGTACGCGACAGTTCGATCTGCGGACCGCGGGCGGTGCGATCGACCTTCGCGATATACGCGCGAACCCGGTCGCCGACGCGCAGGTTTTCCTTCGGAATCAGCTGGTCGCGGCGCAGCAGCGCTTCGACACGGCCGGTTTCAACGATGAAATTACCCTTGTCGAGGCGCTTGACCGAGCCGGTCATGATGTGTTCGCCGCGCTCCAGGAAGTCGTTCAGGATCTGTTCGCGTTCGGCGTCGCGCACCTTCTGCAGGATCACCTGCTTGGCGGCCTGCGCGCCGATACGGCCAAATTCGATCGACGGCACCGGTTCTTCGATGAATTCGTCGAGCTGGATGTCGGCCTTCTGCTCGCGTGCTTCGAACAGCAGGATTTCCTGATCCGGTTCCTGCAAACCGGCTTCGTCCGGCACCACGCGCCAGCGGCGGAAAGTTTCATGCTCGCCGCTCTCACGGTCGATATGGACGCGGATGTCCGCATCTTCTTCGAAGAGTTTCTTGGAGGCCGAAGCGAGCGCCGCCTCAAGGGCGGCATAAACCACGTCCTTGTCGACGTTCTTCTCGCGTGCCAGCGCATCCACCAGCATCAACACTTCGCGACTCATTGTTTGCGGCTCCTAAAGTCAACTTTGGGGACGAGGCGTGCCTTGTCGATATCTGCGACCGTAAAATCGAGCATCGCGGCGCCTTCCTTCCCTTCGAATTCCAGACCGATCGTTTCGCCTTCGGGTGCATGCAGGATGCCCCGGTACGATTTCCGTCCGTCCAATGGCTTTTTCAACGTGATAACCACTTCGCTGCCAGCGAAGCGTTCGAAGTCCGCCAGTTTTTTCAGCGGACGGTCGAGCCCGGGCGACGATACTTCGAGCCGCTCGTAATCGATGTTTTCGACCGTCAGAACGTGCTGGAGCTGACGCGTGACCTTCTCGCAGTCTTCGATTGCGATGCCGGCCGGCTGGTCGATATACACGCACAGCATGCCGTGCCCGGTGCGCTCGAGATCGACGAGTTCATAGCCGAGGCCCACGACCGTGGTTTCAATCAGTTCCGTCAGTTGCACAGTGCCCTCTAAGATGTTCGCGCGGCGGGCCAGCGGGTTGCTAACCGGGTTGCCCCAACGATTACACCTGCGGGCCGCGCGCCAGGCCGGCGCACGTTCGTGCTACCCGAGATGCTAAACCGCGACGGCAAAAAAAAATGGGCGAAACGCCCATCATCTTGTTGCCGGTGGTCGCACCTGAGCCGCACAAGAAAAGCCGCACGCCCAGCGACTTCGCGATTGTAGCATTTTTCAGGACAAACGCAAACCTGCACGGGCCGCAGAACGCCCGCGGAAGCCTGTTTTCACAGGAATTTCACGGTTTACCCTGCGTTTTAGCGAAGCTTGCGACGACGCGACAAGCACATCATGTTCGTACGCCGGTGGCGGTCAGCCTTGCCATCCGGCGCACGATTCATCCGGCGCCCTAGCGGCCGCGTGTGCGGTTGCGCGTCGTGCCGCGCGGACCGCCCCGATTGCCGGCCGCGTTGGGGTTGCCACCCGCGCGGTTGCCCGCGGCGGCGCCACCCGCATTACCACCACGACCGCCGCCCGGTGTACGTGCGCCGCCGCCGCTACCGGCCCGGTTCGCACCGCCGCCAGCCGCCGCACGATTGCCACCATTGCCCGAAGGCGCACGGTTGCCATCGATTTCGCGTCCGCCACGCGGACCCGGATTACCACCCCGACCGCCGGCACCGCCTGCACCACGGCCGCCGTATCCGCCAGCTCCCGCGCCGCCGAAGCCCGACGATGCGCCACCGCCAAAGCCACCACCTGCGCTGCCGCGACGGCCCTGGCCGCGCGGTGCCGGGTCAGTCAGACGTGCGTGCGACATCAGCACCGGCTCGCGGTTGATGAAGCCCATCGACGTCTGCATCGGATCCGGCTGACGGCGTTCCGGCGCCGCATTGCGACCGCCCTTTTCCTCGGCCGGTGCCTTGAGGCCCACCGATGCCATCAGGCTGCGCACCTGATTGTCTTCGAGTTCTTCCCAGCGACCGCGCTTCAGCCCCTTCGGCAGTGAGATCGGGCCGTGACGTGTACGGATCAGCCGGCTCACCATCAGGCCAGCCGCTTCGAACATACGGCGCACTTCGCGATTCCGGCCTTCGGCGAGCGCAACGTGATACCAGTGATTCGTGCCTTCGCCGCCGCCATCGCGGATGCGCAGGAAATTCGCCGGGCCGTCGTCGAGCTCGACGCCGTGCAACAGCTTCTGACGCATGCCTTCAGCGAGTTCGCCGACGACACGCACCGCGTATTCACGCTCGACGCTATAACGCGGATGCATGAAGCGGTTCGCCAGATCGCCCGACGTGGTCAGCATCAGCAGACCTTCCGTGTTGAAGTCGAGACGGCCGACCGCGAGCCACTTGGCGGTTTTCATCGGCGGCAGCTTGTCGAATACCGAAGGACGGCCTTCCGGGTCTGCGTGGCTGACGATTTCGCCAGTCGGCTTGTGATACAGAAGCACGCGCGGCGGCTTGTTCGCCAGCTTGCGCTTGACGGGCTTGCCGTTGATGCGGACCTGGTCGGTCGGCATGATGCGCTGACCGATGTGCGCCGGCTCGCCGTTGACGGACACCCGTCCGGCGATGATCAGCTCTTCCATGTCGCGGCGCGAACCCATGCCCGCTTCAGCAAGCACCTTGTGCAGTTTCGGCGCGTCGTCGTCCGGCGAGAGCACGCGCTTCGGCGCCGCGGCACGGCCACGGCGCAGCATCGGCGCGCGTACGCCGCCAGTCGCGCTGTTGTCGGCATCGAATGCCGGCGACGTCACATACGAGAAAAGATCGTCCGCCGGAGCGTCGGTTGCAGCGGCTGCGACCGGCGCTTCGCCGCGGCGGTTCTGCTGCCGCTGACCGCCTTCGCGTTGGCCACCTTCGCGCGGCGCACCGTCACGGGGCGCCTGGGGCCGCTTGCCGCCCGCATTCCGACGCTGGCCCTGGCCTTGACCCTGGCCTTGTCGCGGACCGCCATCCTTGCGCGGCGGACGCGGCTGCGCGACCACTTCGCCGTCCGGCGGCGCTTCTGTCGATGTCTGCTCGCCTTGTGCCGGCGCGCCTTCCGCGCCCTTCGTCTTCGCGCCCGAACGGCGACGCGCAATCAGGCTGCGCGGACCGCGGCGCAGACCGCGACGCGGACGGTCTTCGCCGTCGGCGCCCGCAGTGTCGCCCGTGCGATCGCTTTCGCCGGCCGGTGCCTGTGAGTCGCGCGTCTCGTCAGGACGTGCAGATTTCACGGCGCGCTCGGATTCGGACGAATCGGTGTCGTGGGTATGTGTCAAAACAACCTCAAAATGTCAGGTCGCGCGCGCCCATTGCGAGCGCGGCAAAAGTTCGGTTACGTCAGGCGCTGCGCGACTCAGTTTCGTCGTCAGTCAGGAGGCCTGCGTCCCGCACGGCATCGTCACGATCTTCCTGATCGTCGTGTGCCGCACGTGTCGGGTTCGACTCAATGGCGTGCTCCGTTTCGCGAAGTTCGCCCGAGCCGTGCGCGGGTATTACGGGATCGGCCAGGGAGACCGGATCCTGATTTTCTGCATGTCCAGCGACGCCTGAAGCATCGCCAGCTTCCGTTTCCACATCTGCTTCGGCGAACGGCGCCACCGGCTGCGCGTGCGCAGCGGTACGAACTTCGCCGGACGTTTCGGCAGAATGCGTGTGTTCACCGGCTTGCGCCGCGAGCGATTGCGCTTCATCGGCACCTGCACTGGCCGGCGCGTTCTCACCGCTCACAGCAGGCGCGTGCAGCGCATCGTCAATTGCCTGCGTGCCGGTGTTCTCCGGCACGTTCGCTGAGCCGGCTTCGGCGTCTGCGGGTGCTTCGAGCGTGCCGACTGCCTCGCCATCTGCTGCTTCACCGGGCGCTGCATCGGCATCCGCGTCGGAAGCATCGCCTGCTTCGGACCCTTCAACCGCCTCACCCGCCGCGACTTCGCCATCGGGGAATTCGATTGCGTGCTGCCCCAGCAGGTTCACGTTCAGTTGCGCCGACGGATCGTCGAGCGGCGGCAGTTCGTCGAGCGCCTTCAACCCCAGGTCATCGAGGAACGAGCGCGTCGTTGCGTACAGCGCCGGACGCCCCGGCACATCGCGATGACCAATCACTTCGATCCAGCCACGATCTTCGAGCTGCTTGACGACCTGCGTGTTCACCGTCACACCACGGATCTCTTCGATATCGCCGCGCGTAACGGGCTGGCGATAGGCGATGATCGCAAGGGTCTCGAGCACCGCTCGCGAATATTTCGGCGGTTTCTCGGGATGCAGACGGTCCAGGTACGAGCGCATTGCAGGCTTGCTCTGAAAGCGCCAGCCAGACGCCAGGCCGACCAGCTCCACCCCGCGCCCCGACCAGTCCAGCTTCAGGTCTTCGAGCAGCGTGCGAACCGTGTCTGCCGAAACGCCGTCGGCAAAGAGCTTGCGCAACTCGCCGAGCTTTAACGGCTCCTGCGCGCAGATCAAGGCAGTCTCGAGGACGATTTTCGCCTCTTGGGTATTCATGCAGCCAGGTCGACCTTATGAGTTAGGGTCAAAGAACCGGATCAGACAGACGATTTGGAACTGAAGACGCGCTCGCCCGATTCTGATCGGTCATATTGATGGGAGCACGCACCGGGGGGAGGCGAAACAGGCTAATCGAGCCAAACCCAGCCGGACGGAGCAGCGAAATTCCCGTAAGGAATCGCGTGACTGAGCGCCATCTTACGCAAAAAAAATCGAAGCGTAAAGGCGAAATACCGGCCACGCGAGCGCCGGGAAGTCCGTCCAGTCGATGTCCGGCGGGTATCACCGCCCGCTCTGCTCTGTCAGGTAACGCTGCAGCCGCTCCACACCAGCATCGAGACGCGCCGTGTCGCAGGCATAGCACCACCGCACGAAACCCTCGCCTTCAGGACCGAACGCGCTCCCCGGTGCAAGCCCGAGCCCGGCTTTCCGGACGAGCGCCTTGCATAGTTCGAGACTCCGTGTCGCGCCCGGCAGCGAAAAGAACAGATACATCGCACCGGCCGGCGCCTTGATGTCGACGCCGGGTATCGAAGCAAGCGCGCGCACCAGATGATCGCGTGAGGCGCGCAGATCAGCGACGAGTTGCCGCGCGAACGACTCGCCCCGCTCGACCGCGGCGACGCCCGCCTGCTGCACGAACGACGGCGCGCAAGACGTGTTGTATTCGACGAGCTTGCCCAGATCGTCCATCAGCGCGACCGGTGCGACGATCCAGCCAAGCCGCCAGCCCGTCATCAGCCACGCCTTCGAGAACGAGTTGACGCAGATCACCCGCTCGTCGCGTGTTGCAAGATCGAGGAACGACGGCGCGGTGCGGGCGCCGCCGGCATCGTCGGGGTAGTAAAGGCGTTCGTAGACTTCGTCCGCGACGATCCAGATACCGCGGCGACGACAATGCTCAAGCACCGCGCGTTGCTGATCGCGCGTCATGACCCAGCCGGTCGGGTTATTCGGCGAGTTGATCATCAGCAGCTTCGTGTCCGCCGTCAGGGACGCCAGCAGCCGGTCCAGATCGAGCGTCCAGCCATGCGCACCATAGTCGAGCGCGACAGTTTCAACGTGTGCGCCAAGGATCTTGGGAATTTCGACGAGGTTGGGCCAGAGCGGCGTCACGGCGACGACGCGATCTCCCGCGCCGACCACGAGTTGCGCGGCCAGCATGAGCGCGTTCACGCCGGCGCTGGTGACGGCGACGTGCGCGGCGGAGGTCGCCCCGTGAAGCGCGCTCACGTAACCCGCGAGCGCCTCCCGAAGTGGCGCGATGCCGAGATTGTGCGTGTAGAAGGTGGCGCCGTCGGCAAGCGCATTGCTGGCCGCATCGCGGATGAACTGCGGCGTCACCCGGTCGGATTCGCCGAACCAGAACGGCAGGACGTCCGCGATCCCGAAACCGGCATTCGCCACTTCGCGGATCTGCGAGGGCCGTAGCGCGCGGACGGCATCCCGGGCATCCGGGGCTGAAGGGTGACGCAGATGCAGTTCGGTCATTGTGCTGATGGGTTATCGATGAAGGGGTTCGCGACGGCCAGGATGTGCCAGTTTAAAGGCTCTCGATGCCTGACGCCTCTCACCGCAAATCCTCCGCCCGCGCCGGCAGCTGGCGAATCAATCCCCAGACCGCCTCGGCCGCGGGCGACAGCGAGCGGTCGCGGCGGCGCACCAGCTCCACCGTCCGCTCCGCGCGCGGCACCAGCGGCCGCGCCACCAGCGACGAGTTCGCCGGCAGCGGCAACGACAGCCACGGCAGCACGCTCACGCCAATGCCCGCGTCGACGAGTCCAAACACCGTCGCCGAATGGCCAAGCTCCTGCGCCACGGTTGCGGTCACGTTGTACTCGGCCATGACAGCATCGATGATCGGCCGGCTGCCCGATGCGTAATCGAGCATCACGAGCCGCTCGCCCTCCAGATCCGTCCATGCGACCTGCCCCTGCGCAGCCAGCCGATGATCGCTGCGCGCTACGAGACAAAACGCATCGGTCATCATCGGCTCGCTGATGAGGTCGTCGGCGGAAAACGGGCCGATCACGACGCCGAAATCTACTTCGCCCGACTTCACCTTGCGCACCACGTCGCTCTGCACGTCGTCGCGCAGGCCCAGCGTGACGTACGGAAAGTCCCGCCCGCAGCTCGCGATGATCTGCGGCATCAGCCGGCACGCCACCGTCGGGCTCGCCGCCACCACCACGCGCCCACGTCGTTGCTGGCCGATTTCGCGGATCTCGCGCAGCACATCGTCCAGATCCGTGAGCAGCCGCGACACGCTCGACACCAGATTCCCGCCGACGTCCGTCAACTGCACTTCGCGCGTCGTCCGGTCGATCAGCTTGAGGCCGATTTCCGCCTCCAGTTCGCGCACACACCGACTCACCGCCGACTGCGTAAGCCCGATTTCGTCGCCTGCCCGGCTGAAGCTCTGCAGCCGTGCCACCTCGATAAAAACGCGCAACTGGCGCAGCGTCACATTCATCCCTTCACCTCATTAATTGACGGCTTTCATGCGCATTGTATTGTTTCTGGCGGTTCAAAGACATCGAGCATCATTCGCTGCAGCGCAGCAATAAAGCGCAGGCGCACGCTGGGTGGGCCTGATTGCACAAGATTGGTGATTGTCCCGATTTGCGAGATGGGTTTTTTGGATTCTTATACGCCCCTGGCTAGCGCCCGCGCTGGCCCGTTGTCATGGGGTTCTGGAGCGTTTGCTGAAGGAATGGCACGCTTCATGCATAAGGGTGATCACTGGGTCGGCGCTCCTCGCCGCTGGATTTTCGCTCTACCGTGGCAAGCCCGACCCCGCCTGGCACCCGATTTCGGGTGCATGAAGAGTGCGCGGCGCGGGGCAGCGCACCGGAGTTAGCTTCGCTGAGGTGAAAACATGATGCTGTTCGACGATTTGAGAGACAACGAGTGGGCGCTGGTCGAGGCGTTGTTTTGTGCGGAGCCAGCACGAAGCGAACGACGCGGTCGTCCTCGCGTGGAAGCCCGCGCGGTTGTCAATGCCGTGCTGTGGGTGCTGTCCACCGGTGAAGGCTGGTCGAAACTGCCGGGCCGTTACCCGTCGCCGCCCACGTGCCGCCGTCGTTTCGACGAGTGGCAGGCCGATGGTACGCTCGCCGAAATAGTCAAGCGACTGGGCACGAGCGGCCGCGAGATTTCCCTGCGCGGACGCATCGGCGCGACGGCTGCGAAGCCGCCCGCACCGCCGAGCCGCGACCGCCTGCGCGGCGCATTCTGGACCAATCCGGAATCCTGGCGCGCACCGGTCAAGATGGCCTGACACCACCTCTTGCCTGCGGGCGCCTTCGGGCGCCCGTCACGCATCTGCGGCCCCGTTGCGCAACGGGTTCCTTCTTTCCCATCACGGTGAAGGCGTTTCTGCCTCCTTCTTTTCTGTTCTGCTGACGTCGCGGCACGGCATCTTCCATCGCAGGTTTCGCATCGTTACCGCCACGCGGTATTCAGTGGTTGGCGAAACATCTCTTTACCATTATTTACAGCATGCTTTCGTTCCCAGGCATACCGTACGAGTATGCGAACAAGCCTGAATCACATGGCTTGACGGGAGCCCCTCATGAAACCAGTGTCCCTGCTTCTGTGCGGCATGGTGGTTTCATCACTTGCCGTACCCACGCTCGCCCAGGAGCGGCCGCCGTCGTGGAACTGGCATCCGGACCGCCCTGCGGGTCTTAAGGCGTCGCAGAACGGAGCACCGGATCGCGGCTTTACGCCGCCTACGCCGCGTGGCGACCTGCGCGGCGATATCGCCAGCAATGTCCGCGAGCGGCCCGATCCATCGCGCGGCAACGATCAGCGCAGGCGTTAGTTATCTTCCCGGAGCGTTCCGCTGGCAGCCGACCGGGTGAAACCCTGATGAAGGAAGTCAGAGAAAAGCGCGTGGCCGTCAGACAAGCAGATCTGAATGCATCGGCTTCACCGCTGCTGCGCTGGCCAAAACATGCGAACAATACCGGGAACCACTTCGAAACACGTGCTGTCTCACCCAAGCCATAAGCACAGCGTGGCAGCAGTAAATCCGGTAAGCCCGTATCTCGCGATACGGGCTTTTTTTTGCGGATTTCTTGCGGATTTTTTGCGAAAGGTGGTCTAGCCGGCGTGAAGCGCCGGTTCCTGATGGACCGGACCCGCGGGCGCTACGAACGGGCTTCGAGAGCGACGGCGGGACTCGCAGCAGGTGTGAGCGCGCGGTAGTCGTTCATCCGGTGTTCGTGCCACTGCAGCGAGCGCTCGTCGCGCTCAAGCCGCGCGAACTCTGCCCTGCCCCGCTCCGTCAGCACCGCAATGTCGACCGGGGCATGAAAACCCGGCGCCGGCGCCACCGTGCGCTGTCGAACGGTCTCCATGAGACCCAGCGCGCGAAGATATTCGAAAACACCGGGTCGTCTGGCCCAGGGTACCTGGCGATATTGCGCCCGCCTCAGCGCTTCGAGTACCGCTTCGTTGGAATACGTGGTCATCTCACTTCTTTCTTAAAGTGCAGCCATGACACGACTTGCGCAACGCTTGTCACCGCGCCACTGGTGAGAGGCGAAGCACCGATTCGCCCGATGTTCCGTTTGCCACCGGGTGCTGCCTGTTATATTCAGAACCCCCGTGCGAACGCCGTGCAGACGTTCTATCCCCGTGCCGACGATGCGATCCGTACCGGTGCGATGGCAGGCGCGAAGATTGTCCCGAAAGACATACGTTACCCCATTTAAATTGATTCTATTCACTTTATTGGCGCTTTTTTTTGCAGCTTTCCTGCTATGGCGCCGGCAGCGTTCGACTGTCCTCATTATCGCGCTCGCGCTGTTCTGGCTGCTCTCGTCCGGATGGCTAACAGCACCGCTTCTTGCGTGGGCGCAGCACGGCGCCCACCCGGTTGCACGCGCAACCTTCTCCGGCCGCGCCGCGATCGTCATGCTCGGCAGCGGCACCGAATACGACGCAAACGGCCGCCTCATTCCGAAGCGCGATGCCATCGCCCGCATCGAGAAAACCGCGGCAATCTACGCGGACTGCACGCGCGTCGCGGCGCGCTGCGACGTCATCGTGAGCGGCGGCAATCCACAGCGGCACGAAGCCACCGAAGCCGACACCTATCTGCCCTGGCTCCTTGCACGCGGCGTCGCACGCAATGACGTCGTGCTGGAAAACCGCAGTCTCACGACTTACGAAAACGCAAAGCGCGTCGTGTCTATCCTGCAGCGCGAACATTACGATTCGACGATACTCGTGACATCCGCGCACCAGATGCCCCGCGCGCTACTCGACTTCCACCGTTTCGGCTGTTTCCCGCAGCCCGTTATCTCCAACACGCGCCGCGCGCATGTCGGTGTGCTGCCGCGCTACATCAATCTCGTCAACGCCGACATCGCGCTGCATGAATTGATCGGGATTGCACAATTCCGCGTCTATCACGCGATCGGCTGGTTCTAGGCAGAACGCGGCATGCGAAATGCTGGTCGAATGATCAGACCCATGTAAAGACACCCTGCCGGCCGGCACATGCGGCACGCATCGAGACCTGACCGGTACGTAGATCAAGCATCTGCGCCACTCGTAACCGAATGTAACGAACTGTCAATTCTGTTACCGGCGGTCCGCGATAGCAGACATTGCTCGCTAGAATGCAGTGTCGTTCCGACTGGACAGGCTTTACTTGGGTCCATCAACCACTCTACGGAGGTAGCAATGAAAAAAGCGTCCCTGGCAGTCCTGGTTGCCCTTTCCGCGCTGACAACGGCCGCCTACGCGCAATCCGACAAAGGCGTCACGATGAGCACCGATCCCGCAAAGGCAGCCGACGTCGAACAACGCGCGCAGGATTTGCAGGCGAAGCAGCAAGCCATGGAAAGCGCGCCGAAGCCGGCCAGCCACAAGTCGTCGAAGTCGAAGAAAGCCGCGAAGGCCGAATAACGTCTGCTCCGGCGTCGCGGCGACGGCCTGCCGCATCAAGGAGAAAAAGCCGAAGCCGGCGTCACCGGCTTCGGCTTTTTTATTGCCGGTGCCCGGGTAACGGTATGCTAAAGTCGCGCACCCACCCATCCCAACCCGTGCGCACCCTGGTGCGGAGGACAGAATGAGCAACATCCAGCTGGACATCGAATGGACCGAAGCAGCGTCCCGCAAGATTGAAAAACTGATGCCGCGTGGCAGCCAGGAAGCGTTTCTCGCGTTGCCGCCGGTCGAATGCCTGCCCATGGAAGGCGACGTGCTTTTCCTCGGCCCGGCTGGCAAGCAGCAGCCGTTTATCGTTGCCGAACGTCAGTACCATCACGAAGGCGACGCGGACTGGACGATCATCCTGATCCTCGACGTGCCGCAGGCCACGCACTAACGCACCTGTTCGAGCAAACGCCCGCTCAGCAATCGAGAGCAGACCAGAACGACGACGGCGGCCACATGCCCGCCGTCGGTCCATCCGGGGTTGGCTGATCCGGCATGGGCGTGCAGCCCGATGCCGGAGGCCAGCGCATCACGCGATCTTCGTGACAACGCGAATTTCGAAGTGCTCGACCCATTGCGCCGTGGCTTCCCTGTAGGCCGCGATATGCGCGGACCCTGCGTGCGCGGCGAGCGCAGTCTCGCTTTCCCAGCGCTCGACAAACACGAAGCGGCGGGGCTCCTTCAGGTCGCGATGCAGATCGTATTGCAGCGCGCCCTGCTCCTTGCGCGTCGGCCCGACGATCCCGACCATCGCCTCGCGCAACTGCTCCTCGAAGCCCGGCTTCGCCACCGAAATTGCCACCACTGCTACTTCCGACATATCGCGCTCCGTTGCAGAAAAACAGCAGCATACCTGCCGCGACACGAACGCGCTGACGCACCGGATTCTGTGTTTCGCCGAACACTCATCAGGCGAATGAACTGATAGACTGTTTTCGACCCTTGGTCTCGATGGCCCTTCGCGCGAAATCGCTGGCGTACGCCGCGAGGCATGGGTTACGCAGCCGCGCGCAGGCGAGGCTTTCGCCGGCAGGCATCGCGATCACGCGCGGCCGGCAGCATGCACAGTTATCGTGCTTACTCCAGAACCGGATGTCCACCGTCGACGAACTGACGCTTAGCCGCCTCCTGCCCCGCCTCGTCCGGACCGGCGACGGCTGGACGGCCAACTGGCGCTCAATCACGCTGCACAGCGTGTTCCAGCCGGTGCTGTCGATCACCCATCAACGCATCGTCGGATATGAGGCCCTGTTGCGCGCGACCGATTCGTCGGGCAACCCGGTCACGCCTGATGCACTCTTCTCGCAGGCTCAGGTCCACGCGAACGCGCCGATCCTCGACCGGCTCTCGCGGTGCCTGCATGTCGCGAACTTCGTCGAACAGAAAATCGATTCGTGCTGGCTGTTTCTGAACGCGTTGCCGCAGGTGTTCGAAACGCAGTGGCCGCATCGCGCGTTTATCGACGAGCTGTCCGCCCATTTCGGCCTGCCGCGCGAGCGCATCGTGATCGAATTGCTGGAGCAGCCCGCCGGCGACGAAGAGGCCGTGGCGCGCACGCTGGCGGCCACCCGCCCGCGCGATTTCCTGATCGCGATCGATGATTTCGGCACGGGCTTTTCGAACTTCGACCGCGTGTGGCGGCTGCGTCCGGATATCGTCAAACTGGACCGCTCGCTGATCGCCCGCGCCGGCAAGCGCGAAGGCGATGAATCGCTGATGACGCATCTGATCGCGATGCTGCATCAGGCGGGCACACTCGTGCTCGCCGAAGGCGTCGAAACCGACGACGAGCTGATGATCCTCATGCAGGCCGACGTGGATTTCGTGCAGGGCTACTGGTTCGGCAAGCCGCAGGCGTCCGTGCGCGAAGCCGGTGCCGGCGCGCCGGAACTGATCGATTCGATGTGGCACAAGTACGCCGCGTACGACCGCGCGAATACGCGTCACCAGCAGCTCGGCTTCGAGGCGTACGCCGAAGCGGTGCGCGCGGGCGCACGCGTCTATTCGGCGACGCGGGATCTGGCGCAGGCGGCCGAGCACGTCTTCGCGGTAAGCGAGGCGCGTCGGATCTTCGTGCTCAACGCGCATGGGTTGCAGGAACAGGCGTCGGTAACCGCGAAAGACCTCGGGCCGCCGCCGAAACGCCTCGCGCCGCTCTTTCCCGACACGCATAACAACTGGTCACGGCGCGCGTATTTCCGTCACGCGCTGACAACGCCCGGGCGCGTCGCACTGATGGGTCCGCATTATTCGCTGACAGAGGGCGAGGATTGCTATACCGCTGCGATTACCATCGACAGCGTCGATGGGAGCGGCGGTCCGGATGTGTTCTGTGCGGATTTTCTGCCGGACCGGCCCGACCGGGCGCGGGGCACAAAGCGCTGAGCGCCGAGCGCATATGCAGGCTCGCGCAGGGATTTGCACTACTGCGGGGTTGCGCTCCGGCTCGAAGACGTCTCAATCGTCCACGCGCGAGCGGCCTGCCTTGATTTCGCCGCGCCTTGTTTTTCCATCGAGCCGGCGCAGATTCGATGCGCGCGTCGGACGTGTCGCCACGCGCGCCTTGCGGCTGACGCTCACGCTTTCGATCAGCTGGTCGAGCCGTGCGAGCGCGGCAGCGCGATTCATCTCCTGCGTCCGGTGTTCCTGCGCCTTGATGATCACGACGCCGTCGCGCGTCAGACGATGGTCCGACAGTGCGAGCAGCCGCATCTTGAGCACGTCCGGCAACGACGAGGCCCGCACGTCGAAGCGCAGATGAATCGCGCTCGACACCTTGTTGACGTTCTGGCCGCCCGCGCCCTGCGCGCGAACAGCCGTCAGTTCGATTTCGTTGAGTGGGACGGGGTAACGTAACGTCATGGCTCGGATGGTTTGCGGTCAAACGCGAGGATAGCCTGGGCGGGCGGCGTCGTGCGTTGCGAACCTGTGCCCGGCAGATGACCCGCCGTATGCGCGGCACTTTACGCGCGTCGCAAGCCGGGTGCATCGAATAAAAAAACATTTGCGGGCAACCGGCACCCTCACGATACTTGCGGCACCTTGAGAAGAGACACATCGGCATGAAAATTCGCGCGAGCTTTTTGCTGGAACTGATAGTGAACCTGGCGCTGCCGTGGCTTGCCTATCGCCTCGCCCTGCCGCATTGGGGAGAAACGGGCGGACTCATCGCATCGGCAGTGCCGCCGGTGATCTGGAGCCTCGTCGAGCTCGCCCGTTTTCGACGCGTCGATGCACTCAGCGTGCTGGTTCTGCTTGGCATCGTACTGTCGATCGCGGCAATGGCGGCGGGCGGCAGTCCGCGCATGCTGTTGCTGCGCGAATCGCTGGTGTCGGGCGCCATTGGCGTTGCGTTCCTCGCGTCGCTTCTGATGCCGCGCCCGCTCGTGTTCTATCTCGCACGGGCGACCGTCGCGCGGGAAAAAGCCGACGGCGCCGCGCAGATCGACGCGCTGTGGCGCGCGCGTCCCGCTTTCGCGTCCGCGCTCCGGTTGATGACGGCCGTGTGGGGCGTGGGGCTGACAGTCGAAACCGCCGTGCGTGTCTTCATGGCGATGACGTGGCCCATCGAGCGCTTTCTCGTCGTGTCGCCGTTCGCGAGTTACGGCATCTACGGCGCGCTGCTGCTGTGGACGTTCTGGTACCGCAAAGGCCTCAAAAAACGCGCTTCGGATGCGGGCGGCGCTGCAGGTGATTTTGCTGGATAACGTATTGCCCGGTATCGCCGCAGTTCGCAGGCGGACGTCCGGGATTACGCCGCTCGCGGGAACATCCTGCGAAGTATGCGGCGACGCCCTCCGGCGCGGATTGCGACGCGTCTCGTTACGTGCTCTGCGCCAGCGCCTCCTCGATCCGTGCAGCGAGACCTGAGTCCCGCTGCGTTGGCGCGGCAATCGCCTGCGCCAGCACCGCGCGTGAGCCGATGACTTCCACCCGCTCGCGCGCGCGCGTAATCGCCGTATAAACGAGTTCCCTCGACAGCACGCGGCCGAACGTCGTCGGCAATACGAGCGCGGTGTGCTCGAACTCCGAACCCTGCGACTTGTGGACCGTCAGCGCGAACGCGGTATCGTGCGGCGGCAACGCCGCCGGCGACACAGCGCGCGAACTGCCGTCACCCGTCCAGAAATACACGCGCAGCGCGCCGTCCGCGCCTGGCAGCGCAATGCCGATGTCGCCATTGAAGAGGCCTAACGCGTAGTCATTGCGCGTGACCATCACCGGCCTGCCCGCGAACCAGCCCGCACCAACGGTCAACGGAATACGCGCCATGCAACGCACCTGTGCCGCCATCAACGTGTTGACCTGCTCGACGCCACGAAGTCCCGAACGCGTCGCGCACAGAACCCGGAAACGATTCAGCGCCTCGAAGAGCGGCGCCGGATCTGGCGCGCCTGAAGCGAGCGCCTCCGAAAGCGCTTCGGCATAGGGCGCGAAACCGGCCGAGAGTCGCGCGACAGTACGCTCGTTCAGGGCAGGCGAGGCGTCTTCGTAAAGCGCGGCCGCGCACGGCGTGTCCGGATTGGGGGTCAGCGTATCGAGCACGGCCTGTGGATCGCCGCTCCGGATTGCCAGCGACAGACGACCGATCGCAGAATCGAGACCGAACCGGTAGTTGCGTTCGAGCCAGACAACAGCATCGGCGAGCGGCTCGCTGGTCTGCGAGGGCGAACGGTTCGCGGAATGCCCTTCTTCGTACGACGTCATGCCGGACAGGTCGTCTTCGAAGCGCGACGGCGTCGATCCCGACAACGGCATCGACGCACCCGACGTCGTAGCCGGCAAAGCCGCGGTGAGTTGCGCGACGCCAATGTCGAGCGCGGCCGCGACCCGCGCGATTCCCCCGGCGCTGAACGCCGGACGCGCGCTGAGTTCGGCGAACACGGCGCCTGCCTCGACTGCCGCGAGTTGGTCCTTGTCGCCGAGCATCACGAGGCGCGTCTGCGGCGCGATCGCGTCGAGCAGATGCGCAGCCATCGCAACGTCAATCATCGATGCTTCGTCGATCACGATCACGTCGAACGGCAAAGGATTGTCGCGATGATGTCTGAAGCGGCCGCCCGGCCCGCTGCCTAGCAGACGATGCAGCGTACTGGACGTCTGCGGCAGCCGTGCGGCAATCTCTGGCGGCAGATCGCCGGCGCGGGCCAGCAGCGCTTCCTGCATGCGCTGCGCAGCCTTGCCGGTCGGCGCGGCGAGCGCGACACGCAGATCAGGCGCCGCGTCGAGCAGACACGCCAGCACACCGACGACAGTCGTCGTCTTGCCCGTGCCCGGCCCTCCACTCACGATCGTAAGACGGCCCGACAACGCCATGACAGCCGCGACACGCTGCCAGTCGAGTTCGTCATCGCGCGGCGGACCAAAGTAACGCAGCAGACGCGCACGAAGCGCTTCGGCATCCTGCGCTACGTCTTGCATCGCCGATGCGGACGGCCCGTCGTCGCGCTTCGCATGCGCGACGAGCGCGCGTGCGAGTTGCCGCTCGTGCTCGTAGTAACGGGCGAGAAATACACGGCCCTGCGGGTCGATGACGAGTGGCCGCAACGCCGCCGCTACTTCTGACCCGTCACAGGCGATTCCGCTCGCGGCCAGCGCCGCGCGAACGTCCGCCTCTGGTGTTTCATAACGCGCGGCGAGCACGTCGAGCGGCACGCAGACGTGTCCTTCGGCCGTAGCGCGACTGACGGCAAACGCCGCGCGCTGTGCCCAGCGCACACTCGCCGCGTTGCCGCCGAGCCGGCGTGCGAGCACGCCGAGCCGGCGCGCGAAGCCTTCAGCAAGCGCCGTGCTGAAATCGGCTGGCGTCGGCAGCGTGACCTCGATATCCAGTGGCGGCTGTTCGAATGCGCTCATGCCGCGCCCCCATCCATCAACGCATCCAGAGCAAAGACGAGTTGCGCCGATGGCGTGCGCACATGGACACCCGCGGCGCCGCCCTCACGACGCCACTGCGGCCGCACGCCCCTCACGAAGAGATACAGGTAGCCGCCGATATGCGTCTCGTAGGCATAGTTGCGCACGCGTGTGCGCAGATAGCGATGCAACGCAACCGTATAGAGCAGCGCCTGAAGGTGATACGCGTGACCCGCCATCGCCAAGTCCAGCGAAGCCGCATCGTAGTCATCCGGCGTATCGCCCAGGTGATTCGATTTCCAGTCGACGATCCAGTAGCGCCCGTCGTGCTCGACGATCATGTCGATAAATCCTTTGACAAAGCCACGCAGCGCGCCCGCTTCCAGCGCGACGTCCGGATAGCCGTGCGACACGAGCAGAGCACGCAGCGCAGAAAAATCGAACGCGTGCGCAGGAAACAGAAACTCGAGTTCGTTCAGCCTGCGCTGCGGGTTCAGCGTGGCGAGCGTCATGCCGGGGACGAGTTCGGTCGCGACGATATCGGTCAGCAACGCGTGCATCATCGACGGCATCTGACGCGCCAGGTCGGGCAGCGCAGGTGCGGGGCGCTCACGCAACGCGCGTTCGATCGCATTCGGCCAGCTTGTCGGGTCGGAGAAATCGGCGAGCTCGAACATCAGGTGCAGGCATTCGCCCGCTGCGGCCCCGCGGGGAAAATCGAGGATGTCATCGGCCGCACGTTCCGGGCGCTGCACGATGGCAGGCGCGGCGTTCATGTCCGCCGCAACATCGACAACTTCATCGTGATCGGGACGCGCCTCTTCGGCCGGCACGAACGCCTCTTCAGCGCGTGCGCCCGCCGCCACGAGTCCACTGAAACTGGCAATGCGCCACTGATCGCGCAACATCCGCCGGTTCATACGCGACTGCATGTTCGCGCTGTCGCTCTGCTGGCTTTCGAGCGGCACGCGACGCACCGGCGGCGGCAAGGGTTCGATCGCAACCGGCCCGCCGGAGAGTGCCTGCCAGCGCGCCTGCAATACAGCTTCGTCGGGTGGTTCCGCGAGCCAGCCGTCGAACGTATAACCTTCGCCCGCCACGAGCCAGTTCAGCACGCTGCGGCGCGACTCTTTGGTCGCGCGAGACGCCAGATAGACACCGCCAACCAGATAGCAGCGATACACCGCACGCGTGAGTGCCACGTACACGAGCCGCGCCCGCTCGGCGGCCTGTTCGCGCGCGGCATAACGCTGCGCACGGTCGGCTTCATCGTCATCGCAACCGTAATGCAGCACGGCGGCGCCGTCGTCATCGTGATATTCCCGCGCGTCCGGCAGACCCGACGCAGGTGGCTCGCGCAGCTTGCCGTCACCCAGGAATGGACAGAATACGACCGCGTATTCGAGGCCCTTCGACTTGTGCACCGTGACGATCTGCACGAGATTGCGGTCCGATTCAAGACGCAGTTGCGCCTCTTCACCGCCGCCCTGCGTGCGTTGTGCCGCGAGCCAGCGCAGCGTCGGCGCGATGCCAGGCTGCGTCGCCACGCGCGCCTGCACGAGTTCGGCAAGATGGTTGATATCGGTCAGACGACGCTCGCCATCCACGCCGGCCACGAGCCGCTGGGCGACGCGAAGCTCGCGCATCAGCGTGCGCCACATCACCGCGAAGCCGCGTTCGTGCCAGAGGGTACGGTAGCGCGAAAACCGCTCCACCCAGCTCATCGCATCGGCCGCATGCGCGGGATCGTCCTGCGATAGAGGAGCCTCTACGATCTGCTCGAGACGCCATAACGCCGCGGCGTCGAGCCCGAGCCAGTCCGTGGCGAGCGCGGCCCTTAGCCTGCGCAGATCGCCCGGCGTGTCGACGGCCGCCAGCACGCGCTCGATCTGCTCGGCATCCAGCGTTGTAAATACGGATGCCTGCGCCAGTTCCACACTGCCGACACCCCACGCCGCCAGCGACCGTTTCACGAGACTCCCCTGCCGGTGTGTCTGTACCAGTACGGCGATGCTCGCCGGCGCGAGCGGCGCGTCGCCGATCGATACGGAGCCTTCACGCGCGCCGCGCAACAGACGCACGATTTCCGCCGCGCACGCTTCGCTCGCCTGCCGCTGCGCCTCGCGTTTGGTCAGCGCAGCGTCGCCCTGCGGCAGCATCCACACACGGAAGTCGCCGCCCGTGCCGTACCGGTCGACGAACGGCGGACGTTGCCGCGCGCCCGCGCGCACCGGATGGTAGTCGAGACCCTCCAGCACGAATCCCTGCGGGTTCGCCCCGAAAATCCGGTTGCAGGCCTCGACGATCGGCGACGTCGAACGCTGGTTGACGGCCAGCGTGTAGCGGGCGGACGCAGCGTCGCGCGCGGCCAGATACGTATGCAGATCGGCCGCGCGGAAACTGTAAATCGCCTGCTTCGGATCGCCGACGAGAAAGAGCGGTCCCGACGGCGCAAAAATGCGCTCGAAGATCGCGAACTGCAGCGGGTCCGTGTCCTGAAACTCGTCGATCAACGCTGCCGGATAGCGGGTGCGCAACGCGTCGGCCAGCCACGGATGCGAAGCGAGCGCGCGATACAGGTTCGACAGGAGGTCGTCGAATGACACCACCCGGCGCGTGCGCTTGCGCGCACCCAGCTCGGCCGGCGCGGTGTCGAGCCACGTCTGGACAAGCGTGAGCCAGCGCGCGCGCTGCATGGCCTCCGATGCGACGACCGCAGCGGCAAGCTCTTCAGCAAGCGTGAAAAACGGATGCTCCGGCGCTTCGAACTTGACTTTCGTTGCCTTTTTGAGCGCCGATGCGGTCAGCTTCAGCGCAGCTTTGGGTGGTGCTTCATGAGCATCGTCGCCTGCGAAGTATTCGGTCCACGCAGAGATCGCAGCGCTCACCTGCTCCGGCTTGTGCGTTGTCCTGCTCAGACGCTCCTGCGCTGCGCCCAGCAATGCGACGACCGCCTCGCGCTCCGAGCGCCATAGCGTATGCGCGCTGTCGAAGCATGCCTGCATGGCGTGTGCGCCGGATGCACCGGACTCATCCGCGAGTTCGAGACCGCCCCAGCGCAACTGTGCAAGTGGCTTCTTGAGGCGCCGTGCGAGCTGTTCGTCGAGCGACGCCGGCCCCGCACGTTTTGCCACGAGCCAGGACGCAAACGCGGGATGTCGGGCCGCGAGCGGCTCGACGCGCTGACGCCAGAAATCGGCGGCGAGTTCGAAACGCAACGCGGCATCGTCGGCTTCCATGTCGAACGCGAACGGCATCGCCGCGGCGAACGGCGCTTCCTGCAGCGCGCGCTGACAGAACGCGTGAATCGTGTGAATGGCCGCCTGATCGAACGTGCGCAGCGCGCGACGCACGATCTTCGCGGCGTCACCGAAGTCAATGCCGTTTTCCGGTGCGAGCGTGGTCTCGAAGAGCTGCGCGATAAACGGGTCGCCCCCGTCATCGCCCGTCTCGATTGCGCGGTCCAGTTCGGCGAGCCGTCCGCGAATGCGTTCGTGCAGTTCCGCCGTCGCCGCTTTCGTGAACGTAACGACGAGAATCTGGTCGGCGTTCAGCTTCTTCTCGAGCAGCAACCGCACATATAGCGCGCAAATATTCCACGTCTTGCCGGTTCCCGCCGAAGCCTCGATCTGGTTCACGCCATCGAGCGCACACGCGAAAACGTCCAGCTCTTCCGCCGCGGTGTGCTGTACCCACGATGCGCCGCTCATGATCCGCTCCGCAGATGCTGGACAAGCGGTTTGAAGACGATCGCCGCGAGCGTGCCAAACGGCTCATCGAGCGTCAGCGGCGTACCGCGCAACGCGACCCGCAACGCCGCATCGTCGGATTCGCCGCGCACGCGGTCGTTGATCCACGCGCCCTGCGCGGCCGACTCGCTGTCGCTGATCCTGGCCCACGCGCTCTTCGGAAAGAAGCGCAGCGGCAACATGCGCCCGGCCCGGTAGAGCGCCGCGAGCGGCGCGAGTTCGTCGAGCGGTGACTCGACGGGCGCGAGTTCGAACGTCTCGCCGCTGCCATGCCAGATCGTTCGCCGAGGCCCCGACGGGTACGCCGCGCAGTAGACAAGATGCGCGAGCCACGCCGACAGATAGTCGCGCGCCGAAGGGCGTGCATAGCGGAACATGACCTGGCCGGCCTCTGTGAGCATGTTGAGCGTGCCATGCAGATGGAACGGCGAGTCGAGCGCTGCCTGCCGAAGCGCCACGTCGTGCTCGCCGAACAATTCGATGTTGGCGCTGTCAGGCCATCGCGGGACGATGTCGAGCGCAAACGGCAAACGCTCGACGCCCGCAGCGAGTTCGCTGCGAACGCTCTCTGCGAGATGGCGCAGCGCGCCGAGCTCGCGTGCGCGCCATACGGCGCCCGTCGCACCGCCTGGCAGTTCCGGGCTCGCTTCCGCTACGCGACGTGCGCGCGCCAACGCATCGTCGCTTTCATCCCGTTCGAGCAGCCCCGGCAGCAGCCGGTCAGCCAGCGCGTCGCGCCCTGCGTAGTCGAGTTCGAACGGTTCGACATCGAGCAGTTCGCCCTGCGCATCAGACAGCACGATGCCAAGCCGGTCGCGCAGGATCGCCCGGGCGGGATGACGCCAGAAGTGCATGAAACTGTCGAACGCGACGGGCGCTGCCGCTTCGGCGGGCAACGGTTGCGCGAAGAACGGCGCGGCGGTTGCCTCGCGCGGGGCAGCCAGCAGACCCGCCAGTTCCGCGCGATCTGCGTCATAGGTAAAAAGCCCCCTGCCCGACTCGAAGTAATCCGATGCGAACGGCTGCAAGGGATGTTCGATGACGAACGCACGCCGCGCGAGATCGACTTCCGCCGGCGCTGCATCGGGCCCGGACGAAACGCGCGCAAGGTGATCGAGCAATTCATCGACCAGTGCGGCCGGCGGCAACGGCGCGTTATCGCGAATGCTGCGCCCGGTGTAGGCGATCAGCAGACGGTCACGCGCAGCCAATACGAGGTCGAGGAACAGATTGCGTTCGTCGTCACGGCGCTGGCGGTCTCCAGCCTTGCCGAACGCCGCCATCAGATCGAACTCGTCGGCGCGGGCGAGGCTCGGCAGCACACCGTCATCCATGCCGAGCAGGCACACAATGCGATATGGCAGCCCGCGCAGGCTCGTGAGCGACGAGAACGTCACGCTGCCCCACGGCACACCGCCGCGCGCGGGATCGTCGAGCGCTTCGGCAAATGCGGTGCGCACGACCGCTGCCGGCAACGTCAGATGCCCGGCCCCTGCATGCATCGCGGCACCCATTGCGTCGAGTGCATCGCGCACGTCCGAGAGCGCATCGGCGAACAGCACGCCGCCGTCGAAGCACTGACCGAGCGTTTCGAGCAGCAACTGCGTCCATTCCGCCGGCGAGTGCTCCGTCTCGCATATGCGCGCGAACGCGTCGATATCGTCGACGAAGCGCGCAAGCCGCCCCAGCAGTTCGGCATCCGAGCCGTCAGCACCTTCGACGGGAAGCCAGGCATCGACAGGATCGCCGCCCTCGGGCATCGCGTAGCCAAGAAAGAGACGTGTGAGCGCATCCGAAAACGTGTGGCGCGCGACAGGCACCGCTACATCATCCGGTTCGACCGGCGCGAGCCCGCGACGCGCGCCGGCCGCCGCCAGCCATTCCTGCGCGGCTTCGAGCGCCACCGCATCGATGCCGTAGCGCGCACCGATTGCATCGACGCGCAACCATTCGATCAGCTCCGGTGCCCCGACGCTACGGTCAGGCAGCGCCAGCCAGTCGAGCAGCACGCGCGCAACCGGATTGGCCTGCGATGGCGGCAAGCCCGTGATGCGATACGGAATACGCCGCGTGTCTCCGGGCGGCGCCGTGCCGAACACGGCGTCGATCAGCGGACCGGCAGCGCCGAGGTCGGGAAACGCGACCAGCACGTCCGACGGTTGCAGGTCGTCGAACTCGTCGAACCAGCCAAGCAGACGGTCGTGCAGCACTTCGAGCTGACGCGACAGGCTGTGGCACACGTGGACCTCGATGCCGTGCACGGCGGGCGGTTCGCCATCGGCTTCGTTGTGCAGATCGAGAATCGCGTTCTGTGTACTGGCGAGCCAGCTCGAACCGGGATTCCCGACGAACTGCGACACCTCGCTCGATGCAGCGCTTTCCGTCAGTTCATGCAGCATGTGCAACTGTGCCTGTGTCTGTCTGCCCCACTCCGCGAGCAACGGATGGCCCACTTCCTGGAAGTCGAGTTGACCGGCAGCATCGAGCGATTCGATACGGCCTTCGCTGACGATATCGAACCAGTACTCGCGGCACGGATTCATCACGTAGAGGCGCACATCGATCCAGCGCGACAGTTCGCGCAGCAGCGCGACGTGCAGCGGCGGCATGGTCGGCAGCGCGAACACGCTCACCGACTCCGGCCATTGCGCCCGTGCGACGGCGTCGAGGTCGAGCGAGCGCACCTGATCGAGAAAGCGGTAAGCAGGCGGCGCGGCATCGGCTGGCGACTGCACATCGCCCGCGACTTCCATTGAAAGCGTGCGCCACAGCGCGGCCTGCCAGCGCTCGTCCTCGCGGATGGCCTCACTGCCGCCCGTGAGCCGGGGGCCCTGATCCTGCGCGAATCCTGAAGCCCCCGCGAAAATGGAACCGCCTGCCTGCCATTGCGTCAGCCACTCGGGCCTGTACGTCAGGTAATGATCCAGCACCGTGGCGATCCGCCGTGCGAGTTCGTAGCGCATGGGCGCATCCGCGGCATCGAGATAGCTGCGCAGACGCGGCGACGCATTCCATGCCGCACCATCGCCGTCGCCGGGCGGTTCGCCCAGCAGCCGGTAGCAACGCCATACGAGCCGGTCGGGCGCGAACGGCGAATGAACCGGCACGGGAATCACGCCGTCAATGCGTGCCCATAACCACTGCGCGAGATAGCCGAAGTTGATGTTCGCGCAAACACCATGCCGCTCGGCGATATCGATTTCGAGCTGACGGCGCACTGCGGCACTCGGCACGATGACGGACTGCGCCGCCCACGGATCGGGCGGCGCGGCCAACAGATCGTCGAGCAGCGCTGCTGCGAGCGTCTCGTAACGGTTCGAATAGAAGAGCTGGAGCATGGGACCCGGGAAAGCGGCGTCGCGGCCCTGACAGGACACGGCGACAGACATTGAGGCGACAGCATAACAAAGGCGTCGATCGCGTAGAACCTGGCCGGATGGATGAGGTCAGAGCCCGTACAAAATCAGTTAGACTCGACGCAGCTTGAGTCTGGCCCCCAGGCGTTTTTACGTTTCCCTCAAACCAGCAAAGCCCAGGCAGTCGATGCGTTATTCGGTCGAAATCAAGAAATTTTTGTACAGCCAGTATTTCTATGGCGGACTGCGCATTGCAGTGGGCGTCTCATTGCCGGCCGTGCTTTGCCTCGTCGTGTTTCACAACCGCGAACTGGGGTTTACGATCGCCACCGGCGCACTCGGCGCCTGCGTCGTCGACATGCCGGGCCCGCTCAAGTACAAGCACAACGAGATGCTTGCCTGCACGGTGATCGGGTTTCTCTCCGCGCTTGCCACCGGGCTCGCCACGGTCAACCCGGTGGCGCTCTGGTGCACGGTCGTACCGCTCACGTTCGTGCTTTCGCTGATCGTCGTCTACGGCAACCGCTGGCCGCAGATCAGCTTCGCGACGCTCTTCATGATGATCATGACGCTGGAGGAGCACTTCACGCCCCTGCAGGCACTCGTCAACGCATCGTGGATCCTGCTGGGCGGCCTCTGGTACACATACTGGGCGACGCTGGTGAGCCGCTGGATGATGCATCGCATCGAGCAACAGGCGCTGGCGGAGAGCGTGTTCGCCTGTGCCGATTACCTGCTTGCACGCTCCGATTTCTACGACCTCGACCACGATCTCGACGAGTGCTACCGCAATCTCGTCGCGAGGCAGATTGCTGCGGTCGAGCGCCAGGACGCGGCGCGCGACATCGTGCTGCGCAACCTGCCGAAGCTGAAAAGCGGCCGGATGGACGGCCGGCGCGCTGCCCTGTTCAATCTCTTTATCAATACGGTCGATCTGCATGAGCTGATCGTCGGCGCACACACCGACTATCCGCTGGTACGCAACACGTTCGGCGGCTCCGACCTGCTGATCTTTTATCGCGACCTGATGCGCAAGGTCGCGGCCGATCTTGAAGACATCGGCCTCGCGGCATTACGCAACCGCCCGCCACGGCTGCGCATCAGCATGAAGGCCGAACTGCGGGCCATCGAATACGAAATCGAGCAGTTGCGCAGGCACGAGGTGCAGACGAAAAACCCGGAGGCGTACGCGGCGGTGTCGGCAACCTTCCGGCGCATCTGGAGCGCGACGCGTCTGATCGACCGGATGAGAAAGAGCCTCTCCGATGACGCCGACGTGACGGAAACCGAAGTACGGGTCGACCAGGCGCTGTCGCGTTTCATCTCCAGCCGCCGCGTGCCGTTCCGGCAGATCTTCACGAACCTGACGATGGCGTCGCCGAGTTTCCGGCATGCGCTGCGCGTAACGATCGCGGTTGCTGTCGGCTTCTGGCTGGGCCGTCTGCTGCCGCTCACGAACGCCTACTGGATCGTGATGACCACCGTCATCATCCTGAAACCGGGCTATTCGCTGACCAAGCAACGTAACGGGCAGCGGATCGTCGGCACGATGATCGGCTGTACGGCCAGTATCGCGCTGATGATCTTCGTCAAGGAACCGCACATCCTGCTGGTCGTGATGTTCGCCTCGATGGTGATGAGCTACAGCCTGCTGCTGTTCAACTACACCGCGAGCGTCGTGTTCACGTCGTCGTATGTGCTGCTGATGTTTCATCTGCTCGCACCGGGCAGCCTGCATATCATCGGCGAGCGCGCGATCGATACCGTCGTGGGTTGTGCGATCGCGATTGCCGCGAGTCATCTGTTCCCGTACTGGGAATACCGGCTGATGGGCAAGCTCGTCAACGACATGATTTCGGCGACCCGCCAGTATCTGGAAGCGAGCTGGTGGTGGAGCGGCAAGCCGGCCCCGGCAAGCGCGGGCATTTCCGCGACAGCAGTCACCGAGGCGGGCGCGCGGGCACCGGTCGCGGCACTGGCGGAAGCGTCCGCAGGCGGCGATACGGCTGTGCTCGCGCCATCGGTTGTCGGCAATGCAGCGATCAATCCGGCCGCCGGCGTCGCTACGGCTGTGCCTGGTGTATCACCCAAAGCAGCCACCACGCCTGCTGCCACGTCACCCGCTGCGGTAACCGCTGCCAATGCGCTCGACCGCGACTTCCGTTACCGGCTCGCACGCAAGAACGTGCATGTCGCGTTTGCAAATCTCGGCCAGGCGTTCCAGCGCATGATGCTCGAACCGAAGTCGGCGCAGAAGTTCGTGCCCGAGCTGAATGACCTGCTGGTCCGCAGCCACGTCCTCGCTTCGCAGATTACGGCTGCCGCGCCGCTGTTACGCACGGCCGCGCAGCAAAAGGGCGTCGTTTCGTTGAACTCGCTGCAGCGCGCGCTCACCCTCGTGCGCGACAATCTGAGCGAAGCTGAATTGGGAAGCGCCCCGCCGGCCGATCAGGCCGACATCGCGAAACACATGACCCGCGAACTCGACGCCACAGTGGTGGAAGCAGAACAGTCAGCGGATTATTCGGCAGATGCGGTTCATGACCTGAAGCAGCTCGCGCACCAGTGCAAACAGATGGTCGCGGCAGCCTCGCAGATCCGGCGCGACGCGAGCGTGATCAGACTGCCGGAAGACTGATCGACCGGACCCCGCGTGCCGTGCCGCGTTACTGCGAGGCGCCGGTCGCGCCGTTCGGACCGGTCGACGTCGTGGCCGAGGCGGCCTGGGGCATCGGCGTATTTTGCTCGTCGAACTCGCGCTTTTCCTTGATCGCGTTATAAGCCAGCGTCCCGATCACAATCAGCACGACGACCACGATAAATACAGCGATGCCAAAAGTCGGATTCTTCCTGCGCGGTTCGTTCATGAAAACACCAGAGGGCGGGTTGTGTCGAAGGAAGCGGCATTCTACGCCCGCAGTCCTTGCACTCTGCTTGCAACACGCCTGACGCGACGCAGGCAATACCGCGCAACCACCGCTGCCCTGCATGCAACACAGCGGTGTTTCCCGCCCGTTACGTGATCGCTGTCGCGCGCACCGGCAACGCCGTCGAATACTTGATCTGCTCCATCGCAAAACTGGAGCTGACGTCGTAGAGCGGCACCGCGCGAATCAACAGTTTGTAGACGCGGTCGTAATCATCGATATCGGACGCGACAACGCGCAGCAGGTAGTCCGTCTCCCCGCTCATGCGATAGACCTCCACCACTTCTGGAATGTCCTGCACGGCGCGCGTAAACATCTGCGCCCACTCTTCCGTGTGCTGGTTCGTGCGGATGGCCACGAACACCGTGGTGCCGACGCCCAGCTTGCGCGGGTCGCACAGCGCCACCTGCGCGCGGATCACGCCCGCTTCCTTCAGCCGTTGCACGCGTTTCCAGCACGGCGTTTGCGACAGGTTCACCTGCTGCGCGAGTTCCGCGATCGGCATCGTAGCGTCCGACTGGAGCAGTTCAAGCAGCTTCCGGTCGATAAGGTCCATTCCCATGAGGGCACCCAGGTAGAAAATTATTCTATTTTTACGTTATCAAGGGGAATTATATGAAAACTCTTTCTCCGCGCAAACCGGTATAAATGTCGTTGTCCGAACACCACACAACAACACATTCATTATCGCCATGAGCCACGACGCCAACCTGATGTTTTCCGACCGCGCCGCCCTTAGCCTCGCCGGCGCGGACACCCGGCACCTGCAGGCGCGGGCCAGGCAGGCAACGCAGCCGCTCGCCGCCATCGGCAGGCTGTGCCGCTCGCTCGACGTCGCCCTGGGTGAATCCACCCGCGCTGCCGGCAGCGTCGATCCTTTCCAAGGGGCCAGTTTCGCGCGCGCCGTTCGTGCCGCGCTCGCCGAAGCCATCGCCGACGACACGCTGCTGAACCCCGCGCAGCGGGAAGGTTCGCCCGACTGCTATCGTCGTCATCTGCTCGCCGCCGATCCGCTCGGCCGTTATGCGGTCGCTGCACTCGTGTGGATGCCTGGCCAGATGAGCCCCGTGCACGCCCATCACACGTGGTGCGGCTACGCGGTCATTGAAGGCACGCTGACAGAAACAGTTTTCGAATGGAGCGATGCCGGTCAGTGCGCGACCGAAGTGCGCACCCATCCGCGTGAGCCCGCCGCCGTGTCGTTCACGCGCGCCGGACGAACGGGAATCCACCAGCTTGGCAACCGCAGCAACGTGCGTGCGGTTTCGCTGCACGTGTACGGCGTGCCGGGTGAACAGATCGCCACGCATGTGAACGATCTGCTGCGCGCGGCCGCGACGGCTGAACGCCCAGCTCAACGCGCGCTCGCGTAATGATCACGCAGCCCGTCAGGTTTTGCCGGCCTCGCCGGCCGTTGGAATCTGCGGCGCGACAGGCGCCGTTTCGCCGGTAGAAGGCGGCGCCGGACGCGGCGCATGCGACACGTCGCGTGGCGCCGCAACCGGACCCATCGAAGCCGCTGAACCAGGCGAAGCAGCCGAAGCCGCCGATGCATGGCCACCGCCTTGCGCGTGCATCGGCGCCTGTACCTCTTCCTGCGGGATCTCCGTGCCCGCTTCATCCTTCGTCGACGTATAGACGCGCATCTGCGGCACCGGAATCTCGATGCCCGCGTCATCCATCTTGCGTTTGAGCCGCAGGTTAAACGCCCGTGCGACACTCCATTGCTGCAGCGGCCGTGTCTTGATCTGCCCTTTGACGACCATCCAGTTCGGCTCGAAACGGTCGAGTCCCCATACTTCGACGGAGCCCAGCATTTCGCGTCGATAGCGGAAATCAGCCATCAGTTCGGCGCCGACTTCGCGGATCAGACGCGTCACCTGGTCGACATCCGCCGTGAACGGCACGCGCACTTCGAATACGGCGTACGCGAAATCGCGCGACAGGTTCTTCACGATCTTGATCTGCGAGAACGGAATGGCGTGGATTGCGCCCTGCCCGTCGCGCAGGCGCACGGTGCGGATCGTCAGGTGCTCGACGGTGCCCGCGTGACCGCCGTCCACGTCGATCCAGTCGCCGACTGAAATCGTGTCTTCGATGATGATGAAAAGCCCCGTGATCAGGTCGGTCACGAGCGACTGCGCGCCAAAACCGATCGCAAGACCGATCACGCCGGCGCCGGCCAGCAGCGGCGTCACGTTGATCCCGAGATTCGCGGCCGTGACGATCCCGGCGATCGTCAGGATGGACACGAGCAGCGCGTTGCGCACGAGCGGCAGCATCGTGCGGGCGCGCGTGCTCGGGTTGCGTCCTTTCGTGCGCGGGCTCGTCGGGTTGAGCGCATCGAGAATCGCGGTGTCGATCAGAATCCAGATCAGCCACGCGACGAATACCGTCGTGATGATCGCCATCACCGCGTGCGCGATGCCGCGCGCAGTGACGCTTTCCTCGACGAATTCCGCGATCGAAATGTCCCACAGCCGCGCCGCGAATTCCAGGAAAGCAAGCCAGATGAACAGCACCATCAGTGTGCCGAAGAAGCGCAGCAGACGCGACACGTACGGCGAGCGACGCCGGCGGCGCTGGTCACCGGGGCGCGTGATGCGCAGCACGATCGCGCTCATGAAGAACGCCAGCACCAGCAGCAGCGCCGTCAACACGGAAATCTGCAGCACGTTTTCGCTCGTGCCGATGCCCGCAATCGTCGCGATCACCGAGACGGCCGCGAGCATCAGCATCGGCAGATGCCACATTGAGGCGAGGACATCGAACGCATCGGTGGCGGCCTTGTGTCCGTGCCGCTGTTCGTACGAGCGGTTGCGGATCAGATGCGCGATGGGACGACGGAACGCGAGCGCGAAATAGCCGGTCAGCAACGCGGCCGTCATGTTCGCCGCCGTCGATACGAGCGCAGCGAGGTTCGAGCCGAGTTGATGCGCGACGTCATAGTTCACCGCTGCATCGCCGAGCGCACTGCAGATGCCGATGACGAACAGCAGGCGACGGCCGTGCGCAAGCAGCAGCCCCACCGCAACGCGCCGGTGTCCGGAGCCGAACAGCGAAAACATGATCAGACAGATCGAGGAGAACACCGCGCCGGCAACGATCGCATACGTGATCACCATGCCGAGCGTGCGGCCGAGCGCGACCGGCATCGCGCGCGCGAAGAGCAGCGCGGCGACGAACGCGACGATCCATGGCCCTACCCGCCTCAGCGCGAAAATCAGCAACTCGCGCGTCGTCGGATTCGGCTTCAGTTCATTCACGATGCCAAAGCGCGCGTACATGCGCTTTTGCACGTAGATCAGGCCGCCCGCGCAGGCGCCCCAGCCGGCCAGCATCGCGAACAGGTCGAGCAGCACGCGGCCGAACGACTCGCGCCCCTGGCTCGCGACGATCGTGTAGAACTCGTTGCCCGCCGCGTTGAAACGCCCCGCCCAGTATCGCAGCGGCGTGCGGCCGTTGCTCACGTCGGTTTCGACCGATGCGATGCCCGACGCAATTGCGCCCAGCAGACCCGGGCTCGGTTGCGGTTGCGCGGGCGCGACGGGACCCACGGTCTGCGAGACGTCGCGCAGCTTCTTCAACTGCGTGACGAGTGCGGTGCGCTGACGATCGTTATCGAGCGTGGAGATGACGTTGTCGAGCGAGTGCGTCAGTTCGGCCTGGCTCGCAGGCGTGGGCGCCGACGCCGCTTCAGGCGCTGAGCCCGCCGCAGCCGACGAAGCGGTCGCACTGTTGATGAGGCTCTGGAGCGCCGGAATCATCGGGGTGCCGGCCGCCCGGGCAGCGTGCGGCGCGCCCGCCAGCAGGACGGCGCACACCATGACGGCCAGCCACACAGCCGGAGACCACGCGGCAAGCCACGATGGCGCACGCGCGGGAGCTGGCTGGCGGCGGGAGTACGGATAAGGCGACAAATCGGCGTGGACGACCGGTCGCGCGCCGTGCGACGGCGCGGCCCCGGGTTCACGCCGCGAGGGGCGTGACTTCATGAGATCCGGTGACAGGACGGGACACGCCAGTGTAGCCGCAGTTACGGCGCGTCGACATTTACATGCGTAACCGGATGTTAGGACACTTGCAGATCCCGGCGCGATCTGGAGACCACGCCGGCCTGCCCGCGCCGCGTCAGTATGCGACCGTCGCTATCTGGCGGATGAACCGGGCCTGTTCGATTTCGTCGACGAACGCGATTGCGTAGTCTTCGGCGGAGATCGTGCTGTTGCCGTCCTTGTCCGCAACGAGCACGTTCGCCGCGGTACGGAACGTGCCCGTGCGCTCGCCCGGCGCGATCAGCGCAGCGGGCGCGAAGAACGTCCAGTCGAGATCGCTGACCGTGCGGTAATACGCCAGCGCGTCGCGGTGCGCGAGCGCAATCGTCTTGTAGGCGTCCGGGAAGCCTGCTGTATCCACCAGCTGCGTGCCCGGCGCGACTTCGAGCGAGCCCGCGCCGCCCACGACCACAAGACGCTTCACGCCGGCTGCGCGCGTACCGTCGACGAGCGTTTTCGATGCCGCCACGATCACGCCTACATCGCCCTGCGGCGGCGCATACGCGCTCGCGACGACGTCACTGCCGCGCACCGCCTCCGCTACGCTCGCCGCATCGAGCACGTCGGCCGACGCCGCCTTCAGGTTCGCGACATCGGTCGGGACGCGTTCCGGATTGCGCGACAGCGCGGTTACCGTGTGCCCGCGGCGCGCCGCTTCCGCTGCGACGCGTGAACCGATCATGCCCGTCGCGCCGAACAACGCTATTTTCAGTGTCTTGCTCATCGTGATGCTCCCGTGAAGTGTTTAAATGTAACTACGTCGATTACATATATCGAGCAAAAAAGAGGGGCTTCGCCCCCGTGTGAATCTTCGTCCAGCTTTGTCCTCTTTCGTCCCGCCTCATGGCGCGTTGCGCCCGGCAGACCTGTTTTCGAATCGTTCAGCCGTGCGCGCGTTTTTTGCGCGCCCGCTGTCGCTCTGCCCGCTCGACGTCGGCCGTCGCATCCGCGAGCGTGCGTGCCGCGAGCGCGCTTTCCATCGCCCGCTGCGCGTCGTCGATGATGCCGCGCAGCACCACCTGAATGTTGCGCCCGACCATGCAGGCCGGGTTCGGCTCTTCGCGGTGAAGCCCGAAGAGTTGCGCATCGTCCACCGCGCGATAGACCTCCAGCAGCGTGATGTCCCCGGGCGCGCGCGCCAGCAGGGCCCCGCCACCCGCACCCAGTTGTGACGTGGTGAGCCCGGCTTCGGCCAGCATCGAAAGCAGCCTGCGGACCAGCACCGGGTTCGTGTTCACGCTGCCCGCAATCATCTCCGACGACAGCGGCACGCCTTCCTGAAGCGACAGCAGCGCCAGCACGTGCACAGCAAAGGCGAACCGGCTACTCATATTCACAGCGACTGCTTCCGGTGACGATGTGTAACCATGGTAATTACATTTAATGCGAGTGTCAAACCGCCGCAATCCGGCGGATCACTTGTCCATCTGCTTCTGGGCGTCGGTCGAATCCGGCGCAGTCGATGTCGAGGTCGACGCGGAAGCAGACGACGAAGCAGCCGTGCTCTGGTTCGACCATTGCTGGAGCTTGTGCCCGGCGGTCTGCAGACCTTCGCCCGTCATCGAGGCGGCGTGATCGATCGCCGCACTGGTGGCACTGGCGGCGTTCTGGAGATTCGCCTGCGCCGAGGATGCGAGTGCCGCAGGATCGATCTGGACCGAGGGCGTCGAAGCGGCGGAGCTGAGATTCTGCTCGGCGGTGGCACGCGTTGCGTCGACCTGCTGGCCGACGTAGCTCGCTGCCTGGTCGAGTTTCTGGCCCGCGACCTGCGCGGCGTCATCGAGCTTGCCGGCGACCTGCCCCGCCGATGCATCGTTCTTCTGGCATGCGGCGAGCGCACCGAGCAGGGCGAGCGCCATCGCTGTACGGCGAATCAGGGGGGAGGCACGAAAAGAGATCATCACGGAAGTGAGCCGGGTTGAGCGGCTTCGAAATGCTGAAAACGTCGTCATCATACGCCGCCCGCCTTGCAGCCCGTAACATGCCCGCTTTATCCGGCTTCCTGCGCGTATCCCGCGCACATTGCACGAGGCAGGCACGCCGCCGGGTCGTGATTCCGTCATGGACTCTGGAGTAGACTGCGTGAACGTTCGATGTGTTCCACCCACCCCTGGAGGCATGCGATGGCAGCGAAGAAGATCCTGTTTCTGACCGGAGATTTCGCCGAGGATTACGAAACGATGGTGCCGTTCCAGGCACTGCAGGCAGTCGGCCATACAGTCGATGCCGTGTGCCCCGGCAAGAAAGCGGGCGACAAGATCAAGACCGCGATTCACGATTTCGAAGGCGACCAGACGTACACCGAAAAGCCTGGCCACCAGTTCGCGCTCAACGCGACCTTCGACGACGCCGATCCGGCCCAGTACGACGCACTCGCCATCGCCGGCGGCCGCGCGCCCGAGTATCTGCGCATGAACCAGCGGGTCATTGACGTCGTGCGCCAGTTCGTCGAAGCGAAAAAACCGGTCGCGGCGATCTGCCATGCGGCCCAGCTGCTGGCCGCCGCCGACGTGATCCGCGGCAAGCGGATTTCGGCGTACCCGGCCTGCGCCGCCGAAGTCAGGATGGCGGGCGCCGATTACGCGGACATCCCGATCGACGCCGCTGTCACCGACGCGCCGTTCGTGACGGCGCCCGCATGGCCCGCGCATCCGGAATGGATCCGCCAGTTCCTCGTGCTGCTCGGCACACGCATCGAACTGTAACAACGCCTTGAGCCGGGCTGCGGATCGCGCAGCCCGCGCGCCTTTCCGCCCCCATCACCATTTGAGACCCGTCTGATTTTTCCGAAGAACGCGCTTTTCTATAGTCGCCGGTTGACTTTTGAGAGCACTTCGATGGAACTGACAGACTGGATCGTTATCCTTGCGGTCGCGTTGTTGACAATCGCCTTTTTCTGCACGCGCGCGCCCGCTACCTGGTCGCTGGAAAACCGCGTGCGGCGCCTTACTGGAACGCGTCTGCTCGTGCAGGCCGCCATCGCGCTGTGGTCGGCATTGCTGCTGCTTCAGCGCGGCGTATTCTCGCTCGACGACATCGCCGGTCTGCGTCCCGCGCCGCACACCGTCATCGCCTGTGCGCTCGTTCTGGCCATCGCGGCGTGTTACTGGTCCGTGCGCGGCACGCGTCTCCTGAAACCGCGCCAGCTTTTCGCAACCCACTGGCGTTAAACCGCCGCGTCAGGTTTTCACCTCACTGGCGACGCGTTCCGGCACATCGCGCGTCACACGCTCCGCCTGCGGCAACGACAGATAAAACGTCGTGCCGACGCCCTCCGCTGATTCCGCCCAGACGCGGCCGCCGTGCCGCTCCACCATCCGTCGCACGAGCGCGAGGCCAATTCCCTCGCCCGGTGCGACGTTGCCGTGCAGCCGCTGGAATGCGCCGAACAGGCGCGGCAGCGCGACCTCCGGAATGCCAAGCCCGTTGTCCCGCACGTAGAAAATGCGCAGCGAATGCACGCCCGGCGGCCCGGCCGTCGTGCCGATCTCGATGCGCCCTGGCCGCGCCGGGTCCAGGTAGTTCACTGCGTTGCCGATCAGGTTGCCGAACACCTGTTCAAGCGCGGTCGCGTCGCCCCAGACCGTTGGCAGTTCGTGCACCACGACGTGTGCGCCGCGCGCGCGGATGGAAACCTGCATCGCATCGATCACACGATGCACGATGTCGTCGACATCGACGTGCTGATGCCGGTACTCCACGCGCCCCACGCGCGAAAGCCGCAGCAGCGCGTCGATGATGTGCGACGCACGCAGCACGGCTGTCTGCAGGTAACGCAGCGCCTCACTGATGTCATCGTCGATGAGACGCTCGATGTAGGCACGTTGCGCCTCGGTCAGCGACGACACATGCACCGCCGCGCGCAGGTCGTCGCACGCGTGGATCAGCTCCTTTGAAAATCCCTGCAGGTTGACGAGCGGCGAGCGCAGATCGTGCGACACGCTGTGGATGAACATCTCGTTTTCCTGCGTCTGCTGGCGCAGCGTTTCGTTGATACGGGCAAGTTCGCCGGCGCGCCGCGCGAGATCCGACTGGAAGCGCGCCTGCATGCGGTCGGCGTCGAGGAGCCGCCGGCTGGTGTCGTGCAACGCGGCATCGAGGCGCGCGATCTCGTCGGTGCCTGGGGTGAGTGTCGCGAGCGGCTGGTTCTGCGCGAGACGCTCTGCGTTGCGGGTCAACGCAGCAAGCCGGCCCCGCAGTCCACGCGCGAGCAGCGCAAATGCGATCGCCACGAACAGGATCGAGCCGGCTACCGCCGCGAGAATAAGGATCTGCTGACGCTCACGCGCCGTCGCCGCGGCCGCCGTGCGTGCGATGTCGAGCCGCCGCTCCTCCTGCTGGAACGCGGCGATCTGACTGCGAACCTGTTCAAGCACGGCTTCGGCGCCAGGATCGCGAAAACGATCGAGCACATCGGCACGGCGCCCGGAACGCAGCAGGTCCTGAATCCGGTCCGACCACTGACGGTACGCCTGGATTGCCTGGCGGATCTGCACGGCGCGTTCGACCTGCGACGGGTTATCGGCCACGAGGTCGACCAGCATGTCGATGCGCCGGTCGATGTCCATCCACATTGCGATCGGCGTGGCCGCGCCGGCGTCGCCGGCGACGGCCGAACCGCGCAGGCGCACCGATTCGAACTGCACGGGCTCGAGTATCGCGGTGGTCTGGCGCAGCACATCCTGGCTGTGCAGCGCCCAGCGCTCGGCGTCGGCCGCGTCAGCCTGCGCCTCGACGACGCCCGCGAGCAGCGCCAGTTCGAACAGCGCCGGAATCGCAATCAGCAGCAAGCCTTTGGTGGTCAGTCTCATGCGCGCGAAAGGAAGGGCCGGGCGCAGCGGACGCCGCACCGGGACGGCCATTATGTCGGCGTTTGTACCGGATGACAAAGGCACCATCACAACCCCGCCGGGGCGCACGTTCCGCTTCGGCGTTTTGGCGTCATGGGCGTGCGTGATGGCAGTCGTTAGCAAATTGAATAAAGCCGTAAACAGAATCGAAAATATCGCCCCGAATTGAGACATGCCGCGCCCGCTTCCGAGGAAAAGGCACATATCAGGTGCACGCTTGCTACCTCACCGAGACAATGGGAGGCGAGTGCGACAGGCCTTGAAAACCATGCTGGTGCGCATATGCACCGCAATCGTCAATCTCAGGCCCTTCTTTGGCCCATTTCTTGCGTTCCGTGCCCGTTTTTTGCGCAAAGCGGGACTTACGGATGGAAAGCTTGAAAACTGGCACCGACACACTGTTTCTGCTGATCGGCGCCGCGATGGTGCTCGCGATGCACGCGGGTTTTGCATTTCTCGAACTCGGCACGGTGCGCAAGAAGAATCAGGTCAACGCGCTCGTGAAAATCCTCGTCGATTTTTCGGTGTCGACGATCGCCTATTTCTTTATCGGCTACACGATCGCGTACGGCGTGCAATTCTTCGATCCCGCGGATGTCCTCGCGGCCCACAACGGTTATGCGCTCGTGCGCTTCTTCTTTCTGCTGACGTTCGCGGCGGCCATCCCCGCGATCGTGTCCGGCGGCATCGCGGAACGCTCGAAATTCAACCCGCAGCTCTTTGCGACGTTCGTGCTGGTCGGCTTCGTCTATCCGTTTTTCGAGGGCATCGTGTGGAACGGGCGGTTCGGTATCCAGAACTGGATCGCCGCAACGTTCGGCGCGCCGTTCCACGATTTTGCGGGCTCGGTGGTAGTGCATGCGTTCGGCGGCTGGGTCGCGCTGCCCGCCGTGCTGCTGCTCGGCGCGCGCCACGGACGCTATCACCGCGACGGCCGCATCGCCGCTCATCCGCCGTCGAATATTCCGTTTCTCGCACTGGGCGCATGGGTACTGGCGGTCGGCTGGTTCGGCTTTAACGTGATGAGCGCCCAGACCATCGACAAGATCAGCGGCCTCGTCGCCGTCAATTCGCTGATGGCGATGGTCGGCGGCACGCTGACGGCCTGGCTCGCCGGCCGCAACGACCCGGGTTTCACGTATAACGGCCCGCTCGCCGGGCTCGTCGCCGTATGCGCCGGCTCCGACGTGATGCACCCGCTCGGTGCGCTCGTGACGGGCGGCATCGCGGGCGCGCTCTTCGTCCATATGTTCACGTGTGTGCAGAATCGCTGGAAGATCGACGATGTACTCGGCGTGTGGCCGCTGCACGGCCTGTGCGGCGCGTGGGGCGGCATCGCGGCGGGTATTTTCGGGCTGCATGCGCTCGGCGGCCTCGGCGGCGTATCGTTTGGCGCGCAGCTCGTCGGCACGGTAGGTGGCGTTGTGGTGGCTTCGCTTGGCGGCACGCTCGTCTACGGCGTGATCCGCGCGACGGTTGGCTTGCGCCTCGAACAGGAAGACGAATTCAACGGCGCCGACCTGTCCATTCACCGGATCACGTCGACGCCGGAACGCGAGGCCGTTGGCTGAACCCGGACCGGCTGCCGGACCCGGCGCGGCGCGCGCACGTCAATGCGCCGGCCGGTGCACGCGATGAAAGAACGACGACAGTCTCATCCGGCGCGGCGCCGGCTGCTCGCCGCCGAGCAGGCCGAACTCGATTGGGCAGCGCGTGTAGAACACATGGATGTTTTCGCGGCGAACGGCATCCAGCATGAGTTCCGACTCGATTTCCGTCACCGCGAAGATGATCTGCAACGGCTGGTCGGTGAGCTCGAAAAAGCGTGCGGCGTGGTGCACGCCCGCGTGGCTGACGCCCTCGGCGGCGGCGATGACAGTCGCGCCCTGAATGCCGGCGTGCTTTGCCTTCCCAAGCAGCCAGTCAACCACGGATTGCCGGCCGTGCCGCCGGCTTTGCTCGGTGTAGAACGTGAGTTGGTAGCCCTTCATGAGTTGTCTCCGGCGAGGGGCGATAGTGCGACGGCGGGCGCGCGTACCGGAAAAAGATCGCAGCGCCGGCGGCCTTCGTTTCATTCTAGTTCACACCGCCCGCGTCACCGTGCCGATCCGCGTGAAGCCCGTCGCGGCTCGCTGGGAGGGCGTCCCGGTGATAGACTGCGGGCCGGAGATGGCATTCTCCGTTGTCCTTAAACCGCCCCTGTGGCTGATGATGCCTGCCCTCATCCGGGAAACCGGCGGGCAGCGCCATGTCTGCCCGCACACGCCCCGGTTTATCGACCCGCCTGGATCTCTAAAAACAATGTACCTCTCCATTCTTGCCGTCGGCCTCGGCGGCGCACTCGGCTCACTGCTTCGCTGGTTTCTCGGTCTGCGGCTCAATACCTTGCTGCCTGAGTTGCCGCTCGGCACGCTCGCGTCGAACATCATCGCCGGGTATGTGATCGGCGTAGCCGTTGCAGGATTTGCGCGATATCCGGGCCTCGCGCCCGAATGGCGGCTCTTCGTGATCACGGGCCTGATGGGCGGGCTGTCGACGTTCTCAACGTTTTCCGCCGAAGTCGTCAGCCATCTGCAGCAGGGCCGCCCCGGCTGGGCTGTCGCCGAAATTGCGGTTCACGTCGGCAGTTCGCTTGCGATGACGCTGCTGGGTATCGGGACTGTCGCGCTCATTACCCGGTAAGTCCGGCAACGCCTTTGAAAGCGTTGTCCTGTGGCACGCCCGTGTGTTCGCGCTAAAACGGGCCGCGGCTTTTCAGCTGTTCATACTCGCGTTTCAGCGTGTCAATGCGCTGCGTGTATGACGTGCGAAGACAGCGCTCGTCGACCCGGCAAGCCGCGCGTGCATGCAGCCATGCGCGCTGCTCGTCCTGCATGTCGCTGCGCGTGCCCATCGCGACGAGCCCCGTCAGCGTGCCGAAACGCACCGCCATTTCCACATCCATCTCGCTCAACTGGCGCGACGCACAGATCGCGCGTTCGTCAGGCTGCTTCGCCTGTGCGCAGTCGAAACTCGCCGCATACGCCTCATGGATCGGCAACGCGACGACAAACGTTGCGAACAGATGAAGGAACTGGCGACGATACGGCGTGGGGGAACGGCGAAACATCGAGCAACCATCCGGGATCAGTAGCGAGGAGCAGTTTCGACTGCACGTGCGAAGGATGTTATCAATGGAAAGTGGTCCACGTCGTCCTCCATTCGTCGATACGGTCGTGCAGCGCGTACCGGAATGAACTCGACACGACGAAGGACTTCGTCATGGCGAGTGCTGGTGTATCGGTGACACCTGATCACGTCCACAAGGCGCTCACCATCAACGAGGCGCGTCTCATTGTTCGCCATTGACGAGCAGTGTTTTCTGCCCACGTGTCTATATCCGTGCTGCGATGCACGGTAACCTTCGCTTTGCCTGCCCCGTTGCCTTGATGCGCGGGGCCCATGGGTTATCGAACGGCGGGCCTCCTCCTGGGCACGCCATTTTTGCGAACGAAGGGCAACGCCTCCATCCCCTGTCTGTCCTTTTTCTGTCGCGGGCACGGCTTTATGCCGTGCCTTCTTTTTTCCAGCGTCGCGCTTTTCTCGATTTCGCGCAGATGCGCGCGTTGAAAATATGGCGCCGCGCGCCGCCAGCCTGTCACCTACTTCAACAACAACGGCCCGACTGCGGGGTTCGAAGACGACGGATCAACTCACCCTTCAGCCGGTGCACGAACGAGGTCGAGCATCGTGAGCGCCTGAACGCTGATCAGTCAATGACGCGTACGAAGACGATCCGAAACTGCGCAACTTTGCGACGACGCGCCACACGCGCCGACTCTCGCGGGTTATCGATCGCTCGCTTCGCTTCTGCCTCTAATCGCATTCCTTAAAAGCTCCGCGACCGGATAAATCAGCAATAACGTCGATTCACTGCGCGCGTATTCGATAAACACTTGCGCGTCACCCAAAAGGCGCCGCAGCTTCTCAAGTCGAAAACTGTCGGTGTGGATGTGCACCCACCGAAGGTGCACCGGATTTCGATGACCTGGCCGCGTTCGACTCGGCCGCGACGCTTACCCCTTGCAACATGACACACAGGACGAAGCCAAGTATTTGCAGGAAGCGGGTCAGCGAGAAGAACGTTTCCTTCTGGTCGACGCGGTAACGTATCGCCACTCCGTTTGCGAGCTTGCCCGATGCGTAGACCGCGCTCGTCGGTGCCTCGAACAGCGCCGACATGGCGCCAAAAATGAAGCGTGAGAGCAGCACCGACCCAACCACCGCGGAAGCAACGTGCGTAATAAGCATCCACTGTGGCTGCGCGGTCGATTCTGCCCAGACACCATCGGCGAAATTCACGTAGCTGGAAATGCCGCCGCCCACCATTGCAAATGTGATGGAGAACAGCCGGGATTGCCGCGCGCCGAATCGGCCCTGCGCTTTGACCATTATCTTGAGATTCTTATGCTATCGAGTGGACGTGGGAAGACACAGGATGGAGAAAGATAACGGTCTCGCACGTACTTACGGCATTTACGCAGGAAACTTGATGTGCACCATCAAGCTTGCCCCTGCACCACGAATCCCAAAGACGGTCAGACTTTATTGCGGCGCCCACTGAGCGCGAAACGGACGAAAAAAAAGGCGCCACGTAACCGTGACGCCTTGAAAAGTTCTAGCCATTCCGAGGGCCGTGCTAGAACCTGAGAGACGGAATCCGAAAATCGAACTCCCCATCCAGCTCTGCCTAAACCCTTAAGCTCCAGCCTGAACTACATTCCGTGCCGTTCAGCCATACGACGAAAAGATTCAAACCGAAGACGAGTAAATCAACTTTCGAAATGAAATTCCATTTTTTATGTTTATGCTGACCAAGTCAAGCAAAAAGTAACTCGCGCGTACGCGCCCGCACTGAACATTCCGATACAATGAATCTTCATAGGAAAATCCGCGGGAGACCCCGCTGAAAGGGCTTTGCAGGGATATTTCATCGCGCGGATAAGCAGTCGGTTAAAGCTATTAAATTGAAATTAAGTTCCATAAAAACGACATGAACAAGCGACGCACGTCTATCGGTAACGCAGATCCCCTTCAGGAAAAGGAAGGTTCCGGCGACGAGGTGACAGCTCTGGCGCGTGGCCTGACGGTCCTGCGATGTGTCGCCACGGCCGATGCCCCGCTCAGCAATCGCGAGCTCACCGAACTCACCGGCATCCCAAAGCCGACCGTCTCGCGCATCACCGCCACGCTCGTCGGCACGGGCTATTTATTCCGTCTGCCGGACAGCGAGCGCTTCGTGCTGACCTCATCGGTGCTTGAACTGAGCCATGGATTCCTGCGGAATTTCGACATCCGCGCGCGCTCGCGGCCCTTCCTGATCGAACTGGCGGAGCGCACTGCCCTTTCCGTGCATCTCGCCGTGCGCGACCGGCTCGACATGGTCGTGATCGACGCGATCCGGCCGCGTTCCGCCGTGCTCGTTTCGCGGCTCGAAGTGGGATCGCGGATGGACATGTGCCGCACCGCAGTCGGCCGCGCGTATCTGGCGGCACTCGGCGAACCGGAACGCGAAAAGCTGCTCGCGGGCGTACAGACCGCGGCCGGCGACGAATGGGGTCATCTGAGTAACCGGCTCTACCCGGCGCTTCAGGAAACGGAGGTCCATGGCTATGCGATCGCCGCAGGCGAATGGCACGAAGGGCTGAACGCCATCGCGGCGGGGTTCATCGGGCCGTCGGGCGAGCGCTATGCGGTCAACTGCGGCGGCTCCGCGCACCAGTGCCCGCGCGAATGGCTGATGGAACGCGCGGCGCCCGCACTTCTCGAGTGCATCGAGAAAATCGTCCACGAAGTGGGCGGTACACCCGGCCGCCGGCTCGACAACTGAGCGCGGCGCCACGCCTCGAACCTCCGGCGGCCGCGCACGCCGTCCTTTCACTTCTGTAACCAGGGTAATCAAACGAAAGATACGTCGCTGGACTGTAACAAGGCACGGGACGTAGCATCATGCTTCCAGACCCAGCGGCCCGCGCGTCGCGGCGGGTCCGGCGGCGTACCCGAAGCCTGCGCCCGCCATCCGGATCTACGCTTTTACGATCGCCGAACATTACATGTGTAACCTCTTTTCCCTGCGCATCGCGTAGCATCGCGCAGGCATAGACATCGACGCATCGGCCGGTCCGTGCGGGCCGGCACAGCCCGTGCTCAGCGCCGCGAGCGAATCGCCTGCCGGCAATCCGCCCATGATGATGTCTTGCATGCGCGGGGCCACGCGCCGCACACCGTTTCATATTCCAGATTCCACGCCAGCAACCTGACCGAACCGATGGACGAACAACAAAAGCTTTCGGAAAAACCGCGCCTTCCCGATCCCGCCCAACGACCCGTAACCGGCACACCCGGCGGCCCGGGCGGACCCGGCGACGGCACGCCGCCCGGCCCGAAACGGCACCGCGGCCGCATGATCGCCGCGATCGTCGCGGTCGTGGTCATCGCGGGCATCGTGCTGGTGCGCTGGCATCCGTGGAGTAGCGCCAGCGGCGCCTCGGCCGCCGGTGGTGCGAGCGGCGCAAGTGGCGCACGCGCCGGTCGTGGCGGTCGCGGCGGCAATGCGGCCAACGTGCCGCAACCGGTGCACGTCGCCACGGCGACGCAGGGCGAAATGCCCGTGGTGCTCACCGCGCTCGGCACGGTCACCCCGCTTGCAAACGTCACGGTACGCACGCAGCTGAACGGCATCCTGCAGACGGTCGCGTTCCAGGAAGGCCAGATGGTCAGGAAGGGCGACGTGCTTGCGCAGATCGACCCGCGTCCGTACCAGATCTCGCTTGCCAACGCCGAAGGGACGCTCGCGAAAGACCAGGCGCTGCTGCAGACCGCCCGCCTCGACCTGAAGCGCTACCAGACGCTGCTCTCGCAGGATTCGATCGCGAGCCAGCAGGTCGACACCCAGGCGTCGCTCGTCAAACAGTACGAAGGCACGGTCAAATCCGACCAGGCGAACATCGATACGTTCAAGCTCGACCTCGTGTATGCGCGCATCACCGCGCCGGTCTCGGGCCGCGTCGGGTTGCGTCAGGTCGATCCGGGCAACTACGTGACCTCGGGCGATACGAACGGTATTGTCGTCATCACGCAGCTTCAGCCGATCAGCGTGCTGTTCACCACATCCGAGGACAATCTGCCGGCTATCACGAAGCAGATGCGCACGGGCACGAAGATGTCGGTGACCGCGTATGACCGCAGCAATACAACTTCGCTCGAAGCCGGCTCGCTCGAAACCGTCGACAACCAGATCGACACCACCACCGGCACCGTCAAGCTGCGCGCGACGTTCCAGAACCCGAACAACCTGCTGTTCCCGAACCAGTTCGTCAATACGCGTCTGCTCGTCGACGTCATCAAGGATGCCGTCATCGTGCCGACGTCGGCGGTGCTCAATGGTTCGATGGGCCAGTTCGTCTACGTGGTCAAGCCGGACAGCACCGTCACGGTGCGGCAGGTGAAGATCGGACCGGTCGATGGCGAACGCACCAGCATCAAAACAGGTCTGCAGGTCGGCGAGCGCGTTGTGATCGACGGTTCGGACCGCCTGCGCGAAGGCGCGAAGATCACGATTCCGGCTGACAAACCTGCGGGTGCATCCGGTGCCAGCGGATCGGGCGCCGCCGCGGCATCCGGGGCCTCGGGCGCGCATGCGCATCGTCACAAACATGCGTCGCAGGCGTCGGCGGAATAAGGCACGGCTGATATCGAATGAATCCATCCCGCGCTTTTATCCTGCGCCCGGTCGGCACCGCCCTGCTGATGGCGGCGATCATGCTGGTCGGGCTCGTCGCGCTGCGTTTCCTGCCGCTCTCCGCGCTGCCGGAAGTCGACTACCCGACGATCCAGGTGCAAACCTTCTATCCGGGCGCGAGCCCGGACGTGATGACGTCGTCGGTCACGGCGCCGCTCGAACGACAGTTCGGGCAGATGCCGTCGTTAAACCAGATGTCGTCGCAAAGCTCGGCCGGCTCCTCGATCATCACGCTGCAGTTCAGCCTCGACCTGCCGCTCGATATCGCCGAGCAGGAAGTCCAGGCCGCGATCAACGCGGCGGGCAACCTGCTGCCGTCAGACTTGCCGGCGCCGCCGATCTACGCGAAGGTCAATCCGGCCGACGCGCCGATCATCACGCTCGCAATCACGTCGAAGACGCTGCCGCTCACGCAGGTGCAGGATCTGGCCGATACACGTCTCGCGCAGAAAATCTCGCAGGTGGCGGGTGTGGGTCTCGTGAGCCTGTCCGGTGGCCAGCGGCCGGCGGTGCGGATTCAGGCCAACCCGCGCGCGCTCGCCGCGTACGGACTGAATCTGGACGATCTGCGCACGACGATCTCGAACCTGAACGTCAACACGCCGAAGGGCAATTTCGACGGCCCGACGCGCGCGTACACGATCAACGCCAACGACCAGCTGACTGACGCCGAAGCCTACAAGAGCGCGGTCGTCGCGTACAAGGACGGCCGGCCGGTGATGCTGACGGACGTCGCCACCATCGAGCAGGGCGCGGAGAACACGAAGCTTGGCGCATGGGTCAACAGCACGCCCGCGATCATCCTGAACGTGCAGCGTCAGCCGGGCGCGAACGTGATCCAGGTGGTCGACAACATCAAGAAGCTGCTGCCGCAGTTGCAGCAGTCGCTGCCCGCCGCGCTCGACGTCGAGGTCGTCACCGACCGCACCACCACGATCCGCGCTTCGGTGCGCGACGTGGAGTTCGAACTGCTGATGTCGGTCGTGCTGGTCGTGCTCGTGATGTATCTGTTCCTCGCGAACATTTACGCGACGATCATCCCGAGCCTGTCGGTGCCGCTTTCGCTGATCGGCACACTCGCGGTGATGTACCTGTGCGGCTTTTCGCTCGACAACCTTTCGCTGATGGCGCTCACCATCGCGACCGGCTTCGTGGTGGACGACGCGATCGTGATGATCGAGAACATCGCGCGTTACGTCGAGGAAGGCGATCCACCGCTCGAAGCGGCGCTAAAGGGCTCGAAACAGATCGGCTTCACGATCATCTCGCTGACGGTATCGCTCATCGCCGTGCTGATTCCGCTCCTCTTCATGGGCGATGTGGTTGGCCGGCTCTTTCACGAGTTCGCGATCACGCTGGCAGTAACGATCGTGATTTCCGCGGTGGTCTCGCTCACGCTCGTGCCGATGATGTGCGCGAAGCTGCTGCGTCATACGCCGCCGAAGGAAAGCCATCGTTTCGAAGCGAAGGCGCACCAGTTCATCGATTACGTGATCGGCCGTTATGCGGTCGCGCTCACCTGGGTGCTGGATCGCCAGCGCTCGACGCTCTTCGTCGCCGTGCTCACGCTCGTGTTCACGGCGCTCCTGTACGTGGTGATTCCGAAGGGCTTCTTCCCGGTGCAGGATACAGGCGTGATCCAGGCGATCACGCAGGCGCCGCAGTCGGTGTCGTATCAGTCGATGGCCGAGCGCCAGCAGGAACTCGCCGCGCAGATCCTGCAGAATCCGGACGTGGAAAGCCTCACGTCGTTCATCGGCGTGGACGGCAGCAACATCACACTGAACAGCGGCCGCATGCTGATCAACCTGAAGCCGCGCGATGACCGCAGCAACACCGCGAGCGAAGTGATCCGCCAGTTGCAGCAGGACGTGGCGCACATTCCGGGCGCGTCGCTCTACATGCAGCCGGTGCAGGATCTGACGATCGATTCCACGGTCAGCCCCACGCAGTATCAGTTCATGCTGACCGATCCGAATATCACCGAATTCGCGACGTGGGTGCCGAAGCTCGTCGACAGGCTGAAACAGTCGCCCGAACTCGCGGACGTCGCCACCGATCTGCAGCAAAACGGTCAGTCGGTGTACATCGAGATCGACCGCGCAACCGCCGCGCGCTACGGCATCACGCCGGCCACGGTCGACAACGCGCTTTACGACGCGTTCGGCCAGCGCATCATCTCGACGATCTTCACGCAGTCGAACCAGTACCGCGTGATTCTCGAAGCGCAGCCGACCATGCAGCACTACATCGATTCGCTCAACTCGATCTACCTGCCCTCTTCCACGTCGACGGGCGGTCAGGTGCCGCTGAATTCGATCGCGAGCTTCCACGAACGGCCGGCGCCGCTCCTCGTCACGCATCTGAGCCAGTTCCCGGCCACGACCGTGTCGTTCAATCTCGCGCCCGGCGCGTCGCTTGGCGCGGCCGTGAAAGCGATCGATCAGGCGGAAAAGGACATCGCGCTGCCCGCTTCGTTCCAGACGCGCTTCCAGGGCGCGGCGCTCGCGTTCCAGGCTTCGCTGTCGAACGAACTGTTCCTGATTCTCGCGGCCATCGTGACGATGTATATCGTGCTCGGCGTGCTGTACGAGAGCTTCATCCACCCGATCACGATTCTCTCGACGCTGCCGTCGGCCGGCGTGGGCGCGCTGCTCGCACTGCTCATCACCGGTCACGATCTGGACATTATCGGCATCATCGGCATCGTGTTGCTGATCGGTATCGTGAAGAAGAACGCGATCATGATGATCGACTTCGCGCTCGAAGCCGAACGCGATCACGGCAAGCCGCCGCGCGAGGCCATCTATCAGGCGGCGTTGCTGCGCTTCCGCCCGATCCTGATGACGACGCTCGCCGCACTCCTCGGCGCGCTGCCGCTGATGCTCGGCACGGGTGCCGGTTCCGAGCTGCGCCGTCCGCTGGGTATCGCGATTGCGGGCGGCCTGATCGTGAGCCAGCTGCTCACGCTCTTCACGACGCCCGTCATCTACCTCGGCTTCGATTCGCTCGCACGGCGCGCCCGCGCGCGCTTTCATCGTGGCGCGGCGCCTGACGACGCGCCACCAGCTGCCGATGCGGGGAACTGAGCGATGAACCTGTCGCGTCCGTTCATCTCCCGGCCCGTCGCGACGACGCTGCTCGCGATCGGCATTGCGCTGGCCGGCTGCTTTGCGTTCGTGAAGCTGCCGGTCGCACCGCTGCCGCAGGTCGATTTCCCGACGATCTCCGTGCAGGCAAGCCTGCCGGGCGCCAGTCCGGAAACCGTCGCGACGAGCGTCGCGAGTCCGCTCGAACGGCATCTCGGCTCGATTGCCGACGTCACCGAGATGACCTCGACGAGTTCGGTCGGCTCGGCGCGCATCACGTTGCAGTTCGGCCTGAACCGCGATATCGACGGCGCCGCGCGCGACGTGCAGGCCGCCATCAACGCCGCGCGCGCCGATCTGCCCACGAGCCTGCGCAGCAACCCGACGTACCACAAGGTCAACCCGGCCGACGCGCCGATCCTCATTCTCGCGCTCACATCGAATACATTGCCGCCGGGCCAGCTCTACGACTCGGCGGCGACCGTCCTGCAGCAATCGCTGTCGCAGGTCGACGGGGTCGGCGAAGTCGATGTGAGCGGTTCGGCCAACCCGGCCGTGCGCGTCGAGCTCGAACCGCAGATGCTGTTCCACTACGGCATCGGTCTCGAAGACGTGCGCGCCGCGCTCGCCGCAGCCAACGCGAACAGTCCGAAGGGTTCGATCGAGTTCGGCCCGAACCACGTGCAGCTGTACACCAACGATCAGGCCACCAAAGCCGCGCAGTACAAAGATCTGGTGATCGCCTACCGCAACGGCGCGGCGGTGCACCTGTCCGACGTCGCGGAAGTCGCCGATTCGGTCGAGGATCTGCGCAACCTCGGTCTCATCAACGGCCGGCGCGCGGTGCTCGTGATCCTGTATCGCCAGCCGGGCGCGAACATCATCGAGACGATCGATCGCGTGGAGGCGATGCTGCCGCAGCTGAAAGCATCACTCCCCGCCGACGTCGACGTGATCCCGACTTCCGACCGTTCGACCACGATCCGCATGTCGCTGAAGGACACCGAGCGCACGCTGATGATTGCCGTCGCGCTTGTCGTGATGGTCGTGTTCCTGTTCCTGCGCAACTGGCGCGCGACGCTGATTCCAAGCGTCGCGGTGCCGATCTCGATCATCGGCACGTTCGCCGCGATGTACCTGCTCGACTTCTCGATCGACAACCTCTCGCTGATGGCGTTGACGATCGCGACGGGCTTCGTGGTCGACGATGCCATTGTCGTGCTGGAGAACATCTCGCGGCACATCGAGAACGGCGTGCCACGCATGAAAGCCGCGATTCTCGGCGCGCGCGAGGTCGGCTTCACGGTGATGTCGATCAGCATCTCGCTCGTTGCGGTGTTCCTGCCGATCCTGCTGATGGGCGGCATCGTCGGGCGTCTGTTCCGCGAATTCGCGCTGACGCTTTCGCTTGCGATCGGCGTGTCGCTGATCGTGTCGCTCACGCTCACGCCAATGATGTGTTCCCGCCTGCTGGAAGAACATCACGAGAAGAAGGAAGAAGGCCGTCTCGCGCGCTGGCTCGAACGCGGTTTCACCTCGATGCAGAACGGCTACGAGCGCACGCTCGGCTGGGCGCTCCTGCATCCGCGCCTGATCGTGACGATCCTGATCGCGACGATTGGCCTGAACGTATGGCTCTACATCATCGTGCCGAAGGGCTTTTTCCCGCAGCAGGACACCGGGCGCCTCGTGGGCGGCATTCAGGCCGACCAGAGCACATCGTTCCAGGCGATGAAGGTCAAGTTCTCCGAGATGATGGCGATCGTGCAGAAGAATCCGGCGGTCGACAGCGTGGTCGGTTTCACTGGCGGCCGGCAGACCAATTCGGGCTTCATGTTCGTCACGCTCAAGCCGAAAAGCGAGCGCGGCCTTTCCGCCGATGAAGTGATCCAGCAGATGCGCGGGCCGCTCGGCAACGTCGCGGGCGCGCGGACGTTCCTGCAGGCGGTGCAGGACATCCGCGTGGGCGGCCGGCAGTCGAACGCGCAATACCAGTTCACGCTGCTGTCCGATTCGACCTCCGATCTCTACACGTGGGTGCCGAAGCTGACTGAGGCGCTCCAGCGTCGCCCCGAACTCGCCGACGTCAACTCCGACCAGCAGCAGGGCGGCCTCGAGGCCATGGTGACGATCGACCGGGCCACCGCTGCCCGCCTGAACATCAAGCCCGCGCAGATCGACAACACGCTCTACGACGCGTTCGGACAGCGCCAGGTGTCGACGATCTACAACCCGCTGAACCAGTATCACGTGGTGATGGAAGTCGCGCCGAAGTACTGGCAGAGCCCTGACATGCTGAACCAGATCTGGGTCAGCACTTCTGGCGGCAGCGCGAGCGGCGCGCAGACCACGAACGCGGCCGCTGGCACGGTCACGTCGGCGGCCACGACGGCGAGCACGAGCGCGAAATCCGGCGGAACGGCTGGCACGACTGCTTCGAGCGCGGCCTCGATTGCCTCCGATTCCGCGCGCAATCTCGCGATCAACTCGATTGCCGCGAGCGGCAAGTCGAGCGCGTCGGCGGGCGCGGCCGTGTCGACCTCGAAGGAGACGATGATCCCGCTGTCGGCCATCGCGAGCTTCGGGCCGGGCAACACGGCGCTCTCGGTGAACCACCAGAGCCAGTTCGTCGCGTCGACGATCTCGTTCAATCTGCCGCCGGGCAAATCGCTCTCGCAGGCCACCGACGTCATCTACCAGACGATGGCCGAGATCGGCATGCCGGGCACGATCCGCGGCAGCTTCCAGGGCACCGCGCAGGCGTTCCAGCAGTCGATGTCGGACCAGCCGATCCTGATTCTCGCCGCGCTGGCCGCCGTCTATATCGTGCTGGGGATCCTTTACGAGAGCTACATTCATCCGCTGACGATTCTCTCCACGCTGCCGTCGGCGGGCGTGGGCGCCCTGCTGGCGCTGCTGCTCTTCAAGACGGAGTTCAGCATCATTGCGCTGATTGGCGTGATCCTGCTGATCGGCATCGTGAAGAAGAACGCGATCATGATGGTGGACTTTGCAATCGAAGCGTCGCGACAGGGGCTGTCATCGCGCGATGCGATCCATCAGGCGTGCCTGCTGCGCTTCCGCCCGATCATGATGACGACGTGCGCCGCACTGCTGGGTGCGCTGCCGCTCGCCTTTGGTCGAGGCGAAGGCGCCGAGCTGCGCGCGCCGCTTGGCATCTCGATTGTGGGCGGGCTGATCGTGAGCCAGATGCTGACGCTCTACACGACGCCGGTGGTCTACCTGTACATGGACCGGCTGCGCGTGCGCTGGGAAGCGCGGCGTGAGCGGCGCCGCGGGAACGCAGCGCCGGCGGTGGAGTAAACGAAGGGGGCGAAGGGAGCAGCAAAAATGACAGCCTTGTCACAAGCAGGGGCCGCGCACGAGACCGGATCGTGCGCGGACCCATGCCGCGTGAAGTGAGAGAGCGACACTTCATGGATGGCCATTCCCCGAAAGTGACACACCGGGAAGAGACAAGTTATCGAAGCGCCTTTCTTTTGCCTACTTTTCTTTGGCAAGGACGCCCCGAAGGAAGTCCCCTTGGGGGACAAAGAAAAGTAGGTGCCGCCCCGCACAGGGGCAACTTTGATATCCGTGTTATCTCCAAAGACGCCTTCTCTGGCAAGGCTTCCAACCAAGTCGACTACGCGAAATATCGATGACGAGACGCGCGCCGAGACGCTCTGCTTTCTGATGTTCGCCGAACTTGTTGCGATGGCTCGAACCGGCGAATAGTTACGTACTGATCGGGGTGGGCCACGGTGGCTCAAACATCTGCTTCACTCAGTACGACCTATGCATCAATCCCGCTGGCCGTTTGCTGGTTCTCTGGCATCAAAGGTGTCGTTCCATGCTATCCCGGTACCAATCAGGTGCAAGCGTTGCCAAAAATTCGCTATAGCTTCTGCCTGAGTATTGACATCAAAAGGTTCGAAACCTTCGAAGACATTTCCTTTAATGTCTGAGGGATATCGGAATCGCTGATCGTGCGTTCTATGGAATTGTTCAATTGTCTCGGGGAACATATCGTCCGTGAAAAACACCTGTTCCGGAAAGGGGAACGCGAAATGATAATTTCGGGACGGGTACAGAGTTTTGTATTGGTCAAAAAGCGTCGCGAGCCGATGCGTACCTCGAGGAACGCTGCCGGTGCTTAGTCCAATTGCCCCTTTCAGAAACAACTCAAGAGCATGTCGACAAAGATGAAGAATCACTCTCACATTTGCATGATGTTGGGCGAAATCATTTGTAAGCATTGATTCCGCCAAGACTTTGGCAGCGTCCGCGTAGGCGGAAGCAAGCCATATCATCTGGCTCGCTTCAGAGTTTCCGGGCAGGTCAGGTTCGATCTTTACGCTCATAGCAGACCAATACGTTAATGGTTGTCAGCGTGACATAGCGATCCAGCGAGGTTGACCGCTTTGGTCGTCGTATGCCATTCGCATCAGATAACACGGAGTCGGTGTCGGACTACACTGCTGCTCGAAGGAAATGGGATGGTAGCGGACCCGTCGCATGATCTTCCTCGTGTAGTATCGCACTCAAAATCGAGCAAAAAACTAAAATCAAACGGGGTAGTGATGTACTTTTATGTTGATGAGTCGGGGCACACTGGTCCAAATCTATTCGATCCGGCGCAGCCAATCCTGTACTACGGCGTTCTTTCCAGCCGCGTGAATCTCGATGCGATATCGGCCGAAAGAGTGAAGCGAATCCGTCGGAAACTCGGGGTGCCGCGGTTACACGCAGCGGAGCTGGGCGTCGGTCGCTTAGTCGACGTGGTGCCGGACGTGCTGCCCCTCGTTAAGCAATTTGACATCCGATTTAACGTTTATCGAGTAGCCAAACCAGATCACGCGATTATCTGCTTCTTTGATCAAGTGTTTGACCAAGGCGTGAATCCCGCAGTGACGTGGATTGGCTACTGGACGCCATTGCGATATGTCCTCTTGATCAAGGTCGCGGCGCTGTTTGATGAGGAACTTGCCCAATTGGCGTGGCAAGCGCGAATCACGCCAAATGATGACATTGCTCTTCCGATCATGCAGCAGGTATGCCGGGTTCTTCGGGAGCGCATAGAAATTCTGCCCGATGCGCGCTCAAGGCAATTGATCGGGGACGCGTTGGCTTGGGCAGAGGCCAATCCTGGTGAGATTTCGTACAACGTGCCGAGCAAGAAGGACATGCTGCAGGTGACGCCCAACGTGGTCGGCTTTCAGTCAGTGATGCATGGAATCGCAGATCGGCTGAGAGCCACGGGAGCGCGTGCATCGCGAATCGTGGTGGATCAGCAGTCACAGTTCAACAAGGCACAGCGCACACTCGCCGAGTTCTATCGCAATGCTCGTGGGTTCAAATCGTCGCTTGGGCCGGGCTTGCCGCTTGTTGATCATACGCACGTTCCTGATGTTCCCATTGAGTTTTCGAGCAGCACCGACAGTTGTGGACTTGAACTCGTCGACGTGCATCTGTGGGTGTTCAAGCGTGCAATGGAAGGTGCCGAACTTCCGCCGGAATTGAAGGCCCTTGTTTATGCCCATATGCGCCGGACGAAGACGGACGAGATCTCGATAAAAGCAATCGAACATCGTTGGACTAAATGGTTTAACAAGATCCCAGAGCTTGAAGAGATGTCGACCGAACAAGTCGAGCGAGGAAAAGAAATTCTCAGGATCGACGAAGAACGGCGCCTTAAGGCTGTAGTTGGCATGCTCTCAAGCGGGAATGTCCGCGAAGACCAGCTCACTTGAACAGTCAACATCGGTGGTCGGCCGATGGGACGAGAACTGTCGAGCAAGGAGGTAACGCGGCTGAATGAAATCGCCTCTCACTTGTGGAGTCCGGGAAGTCGTGACTGAAGCTGTATAAATCGTCGATCAGCATTAGCGCTTGTGTACGACCCAGTTCCGGGTTGGAACCTCTTCGCACCTCCTGCGAACCATATTTGTCCCTGAATGGCGCGTTGTGGAGGTGCGCGCAATTGTCGGAGACGAAATCGAGGTGGAGGAGCATCCTTGAAGAATGCTCCAGCCTTTATGAGCCGAAGTCCCGGTGATCGCCAGAGGCAAAGACTCCGCAGGCTGCCAGAATCGCGTCAGGCAGCCTCGGCAAACTGCTGCTAATTAGTGACTAAATACGGCGTTGTGATAGTTGGCAAGATCCTTCGCGGTATCGTGAAAAATCTCGAATCCGTTGGCGATCAGAAGGTCGAGGTGCGCGTCAGCCACATCAGCAACCTCTTGAGGAACATTGACGATGGCAAATTTCTTCGTCGTTTCGCCCCAAACGCTCGTTGCAAGCTGAGCGGCCATAGTCTTAGTACACGCCTCGGATATCTTCTGATGTGCGCCACGCACAGCCACGCGATAGTCGAGCGTTTGAGTAATGCGATATACACCATTCTTATACACAAAGTCGCTCTTCAGGTCGGGGTGACCCGGAACAGGGACATGCGGCACGATGCGATGGCGAGCCAAATCGTCGATCGACTTGCCTAGGAGGTCCATGCTTTTGAACTTTGCGGACAATTCGCCATGCAGGCGGCTTCTCGGCCCGCGCTGCTTTCGCTGATGCGGAGTCACAATAAAATGCGATTCGACTAGCCGCATTTCGCTCTCTACTTCGGCCGGACCGTTGGCGAAGAAAAAGCCAGGCTCCCCACGCTTGCAGAGGCCCATAACGGACAACGCATTTACTCGGTCCGCCACGCTCTCAAACGGTGCAAGAGCCTCTTCAATTTTGGTCCGAAGCGCGCTCACTGTTGCTGTCGTCCAGTCGGCGTCAAGCAGTCGGAATTTATTCAGCGGCGCACTTAGCCGAACATCAAAACCGCCGCTGGGTGCGAAAAGGACGCTACCCACGTTCACAACTTCGGCTCGCACCGAGTTTGACGCCAACCGGAGCACTACGTACTCGTACATGTTGGTCATTGCCACGCTCCCGATTTGAGGAAGTCCCGGACCTCTGCAACTCGACCGGCCCAAGACTCGCCCCACCAAGCGCACAATTCCGGGCCACTGCCCGAAATCATCCAGTCGACAGGCAAATCTTCGAATAGATCCGAAAGCCACTCACCATTCATTCGTTCTAGCGTCGAGCAAACGTTGAGCGCAGTGGTTTCATCGTATGTGATGCCCAAACCCGGCCAAATTGCGAACGACGTCTGTGTGTTATGGCCTCTCATCGCGTGACATTCAAGCGGCGGCACAACGGTTGGCCAGGCCCGAGAAAAGTCAATTGCCCGAGCTATCACGCTGCCGTCCGGTCGACGTTGGTAGAGCCAATTTCCCCAGTGTCGATCATTGTTACCGATGGCGAGATCGGCGGCGAGCACAGCGGAAAAGATGGTCTTGTTGCCGCATTCCCTGACAAGGTCAATGATTTCGGCATCACTGGATGGAGATTCTACACCGGCCTCCAGTCGGGACCCGAACGCCTTTCGCCCTCGATAATTGACCACCGCGGGCTGCCCACAAGGCACACCTACACTCTGACATAACGATGCACCGACGTACTCTGCCAAACAGACGGTAGCATCGGTTTTGAGAAGAAATCGTTCGCCGTGCGCCGTTTCACCAATGCCCGCATTGTCGACACCGGACTGCGCTGGGTAATAGCGGATGATGTCTGGTGCGAAAAGAGTTGCCTGACTCATTTTTCCGACTTCTTCTCTCAATATCGTTTTATTTCTTGCCGTGTCGCACGCAGTGCGGGCCCGACGCCCAATGTTGATCATTCGGCGCGACAAAATCGTATCAGATCAGCGATCGACGCGATTCAGAGATTACAACGGGGTTTGGCTGTCTTTTCAGACAGGAAGCCTCTGCGCGGCCGCGAGCGCAAAAATCCTCGCCCATTGTCTTGCTTGCCGCTCGCTTTGCATCGGCAGGTGCCAGACGGGCTGCCTTGCGTTGCGTACTGTCAGCGCGACCTGCCAGCCGCCCGCTCCCGGCACAGCTTCCGCCGCGACGAGATCAGCGAAAATAAACTCGCCGACGGCGTCGCCCGTGCGTACGGTCATGAAACGTTTCGCGGCAGCCAGCTTGACCTCACCCCACTCGCCTTTCAGCTCATGCGTCCAGTCGCCGTCGCGCACGTTGGCGGCTACTTCGCGGCGACGCCGCCACCACCACGCGATCGCCAGCAGCAATGCGATGACGACAACCACAGCCACGCCGGTCGCCACACCGAAGCCAAACTGCCGCGACAGAAAATGGAACGCCTGCACCGCGCCATACACCAGCGCGATCAACGCAAACAGAACGACCACAATCGGCATTCGGCATCACCTCGATGTGACTTCGCGCAGTGGGCAGACGCGACCACCGCGCGTATTGCGGGCACAAAAGCAAAGCGGCGGAATAACCCGCCGCGTGCGACCTGAGCGCTACGTTCAGGGCTGTTTGTGCGTGGCGGCCCACTCCTGCACCGCCTTCAGCGTGTTCGCGACGTGCTGGTCTGGCGAGAGGCTCGTGTATTCGTAGATCACCTTGCCGTCGGGCGCGATCACATACGACACGCGGTTCGCCATCGATGCATGCATCGGCAGCCCGGCATCGTAGGCGTTGATGATCTTGCTGTTCTCGTCGGCGGCCACGGGGAATTTGCTGCGGCACTCGCTCACCGAAAACTTCGTCAGCGTTTCGATGTTGTCGTGCGAAACGCCGATCACCGTCGCACCATATTTTTTGTACTCGTCGACTGCGTCCGCGAACTCGTGCGCTTCGATCGTGCAGCCCTTCGTGAAGGCGGCCGGATAGAAGTACAGCACAACGGGGCCTTTCTTCAGCGCGTCGGCAAGTGCATACGTGTACGTCTTGCCGCCGAGCGAAGCCTGCGTCGTGAAGTCAGGCGCGGCGTCACCTGGCTTCAGCGTCGCGCTGGCACTGAGCGCATGGAGAGAAAGCGTGGCGCACACGCAGGCGGCGATCCACAGCCCTGAATATCGTTTCATCGTGAGTTTCCTTTCTGGCGACTGACAGGCGCCTGCGGGCACGCACCGTACCTGATCGTACGCACCCGCAAAGCGGCGTTACTCCTCGTCAGTATGCCCGCCTGTCCACGATGCTGCAGAGAGGCTCAATTCAGCGAGAACATCAGGCGTGAGGCCGGCGAATTCCGGAAACAGTGTTTCGCGTGCGATCGCGTCCACGTCGAGGCCCTGCTCGATCGCCTCGGTGATGCGCAGCAGCGTGCCGAGCGGCCCGGTGTAGTTGACGATGGCATCGCGGATCTGCGGCGCGAGGCCCAGCCGGTCGAGCGTGCTCTCCGGCGTCGAATCGACCACCACGTGCACGAGCGAAAAGATGCCGGTCATGAACGCGGCATCGGCGAACCGGTCATCCGCAGGATGCAGCCAGTTGCCGGTCAGTTCCATGAAGCGCGAACGCGTGCCCGCGAGTTGCACGAGCGGGTCGGACCGCCACGGCAGTTCGCGTCCGTCCGCGTACAGCAGCAATTGGGTCCAGCGCGCGATCTGCCGCGTGCCGGTAGCGGTGATGGCATGCCGCAGCGACGAGATTTCGCGGCCAAGCCCGAACGCGCTGGAATTCGCGAGCCGCAGCAACTGCACGACGACGCTCGGATTGCGCTTCAGTTCTTCTTCGATTTCATTGATGTCGGGCTCGCGGGACAGCAGCGCAAGGAGCCGCAGCAGGGCTTCGCGCGACGAACGCGGGCGCGGTGCCGCCAGCACCTGAGGCCGTGCAAAGAAGTAACCCTGGAACAGATCGAAGCCCAGTTCGCATGCCAGCGCGAAGTCTGCATGCGTCTCGACCTTCTCCGCGACCATCGTCTTGCCGAATTTCCGGATCGTCGAGACGAGTTCGGGCAGCCTGGCCCGGTCGGTCTGCAAAAAGTCGATCTTGACGATATCCGCATGCGGCAGGATCTCGATCAGGCCGTCCGAGAGTTCGACCACATCGTCGAGCGCAATCTGGAAGCCCGCGCGGCGCAACTGGGTGAGGCGCTTCAGGACCGGCGTGTCGAACGTGACGGTCTCGAGGATTTCGAGGACGAAACGCTCGGGCGACATGACGTGAATGATGTCGTCGAAAAGCAGATCCCGGCCGATGTTCACATAGCCACGATGCTCGCCCAGCACGGCCGGCACACCGAGCCCGCCGATCGTGCGGGCCACCACGTGCGCGGTGGCCTCGTCGTCGCTGCTGACCTCCGCGAAGTTCTGTTCGCCGGAGCGGAACAGCAACTCATACGCGGAAAGCGCGCCTGTGCGGTCAAGAATCGGCTGACGGCCAAGGAACGCAAACTGACACGCCGCGGCCGCGCCATCGGGCGACGGCAGGTCGGCGTCGCTATGGGCACACGGGTAAATTGATCCGGTCTCGGTCGGTTCAGACATGTCTGTTGGCAGGTGGATTTCTATTTAATCACAGCGCGCACGACCCCCGTGCCTGCGCTTCTCCTGGAGCTTTGGCGCATCGACGACATGCGCGCCACTGTAACTGAAACCGGAATTAATTACAGCTCCCATGGAAGCGCTTCCGGTAATCGTTGCTTTTTTGCAGTCGCCGCTAAAGATTTTCGTATGAGGGTCGTTATCTCGTTCTGATGCGCGGGCTCGTGTCTCTGAGCCACGCCACCGGAAACGGCGGAACCGGTCGTCCGCCAGCATGTGAGAACACGGGTTGCCAGCGACAAACATGGAAGCGAACAGCGTCACCGCGCCCCGCCGGGGCCCTCTGCGCACGGTCATCGACCGGTTACGTACGCTTGGCCGGCGCGCGAACAGCCACGCCCACGCCGCTGCCCGGGGCAGCCGGCCGTTTGGCGGCGATACCCTCGCGGCCGTGGGCGCCGTGGATTTCCTCGCCCATGTCGACGCGAGCCTCAAGTTTCTGTACGTCTCCGACGCGAGCCTGCGCTTTATCGGCTATCACCGGGAATACCTGCAGACGATCACCCTGCACGATCTGGTGGCGCCCGCGGACGTCGCGAAGCTCGACGCCCTGCTCGCCAGCGCCCGCGCAAGCAATTCCATCGAAAAAGCCACGCTCGACCTGGTGAAATCACTGACCTACCCGGTCGCGGTCGAGCTGCGCGTGGTTCGCAACACCCACGACGGCGTCGATGGCTACGCGATCGCGGGCTTCGACGTTTCGGCCTGGCGTGCGGCGGAAGACCGCCTCAATCACGCGCTGCACCACGACCGCCTGACCGGCCTCGCTAACCAGTCCGCGCTGACGCCCGCGCTGCTGGACGCCCAGAAGCAGGCCGACACGCACGGCTCCAGCGCCGCGCTCCTCCTGCTCGACATCGACGACTACCAGCGCGTGAACCGGGCACTCGGCTATGACGCCGGCGACGAAATGCTGCGCGACACCGCCCGCCGCCTGCAGAACATGATGAATGGCGGCGAGATTCTCGCGCGCGTCGCGAGCGACGAGTTCGCGATCCTCATGCCGCTGATCTCGACGCACCAGAACGCCGCGCTGGCCGCCGAAGCGCTCGCGCGGCGTCTTTTGACCGCCGTCCAGCGGCCGTATTCGTTCAACGGCCAGCAGGTGCATCTGTCGGCGAGCATTGGCATTGCGCTCTACCCTGACGCACGACATCTAAAGGACACGCCCGCCGGCGACAGCCAGCTGCTGCGCTGCGCCGATCACGCGCTGATGCAGGCCAAGACGTCCGGCGGCAACACGCTCGCGTTCTATATCCCCGACAACAACCCCGCCGACGCCGAGCGCCTCAAGCTCGAGTCGGACCTGTATGACGGCGTGCGCAACGGCGAGTTTTCGCTGCACTTCCAGCCGATCACGAGCAGCCAGACGCATGGCGTCGTCGGTGTCGAGGCGCTGATCCGCTGGCTGCATCCGGTGCACGGACTCGTGCCGCCTTCGATGTTCATCCCGCTCGCGGAATCGGTCGGTCTCATCAACTATCTGGGCAACTGGGTGTTGAAGATCGCGTGCATGCAGCTGATCCAGTGGGACGCTCAAGGCATTTCGCTGCAATACGTCGCCGTGAACGTGTCGCCGCAGCAGTTCCGCGATCCGCGCTTTACCGACAGCGTGCGCGAGGCGATCACGCTGACCGGCATCGATCCGCACCGTCTCGTGTTCGAAATCACGGAAAGCCTGCTGATGCACGATCCGGTGCATGCGAAGGCGCTGCTCGAAGAGATGACGGCGATCGGCATCCGCTTTGCCGTCGACGATTTCGGCACTGGCTATTCGAGCCTTGCCTATCTGCAACGCTTCCCGCTTGCGAAGCTCAAGATCGACCGTAGTTTCGTGGAGAATCTGCTAACCTCGCGAAACGATCAGGCAATCGTTAGCGCGGTTGTCGGACTGGCTCAGACACTCGATCTCGAACTCGTCGCCGAAGGCGTCGAGACCGAAGCACAACGCGCCCTTCTGACCGAGATGGGCTGCGATCACATTCAGGGCTGGCTCGTATGCAAGGCGCTGCCGTCGGACGAACTGGCGCAGCGCTTCGAGTCGCGCTCGCTGCGTCTGCACGGCGCGGTGTCCTGATGCATTTGATCTTCCCGGGGCCCGGATCTCCGATACGCACCGGCATGCTGAACACTGGAACAGGTATGGCTTTGGCGGGACTTACATGAAGGCTGCGCTGCTAGACAGGCTGTGGTCGCGAATGAACGAGCGCGGTGACTTTCCGATGCTCTCGCAGGCGCTGCGCACCACCATGGCGGCAATGACCAATGACGACCTCGATTTTTCCGCGCTCGTGCAGGTCGTGCTGTCGGATTTTGCACTGACGCAAAAAGTGCTGCGGCTCGCCAATTCGGCGATGTACATGGCGTTCGGCGGCAATATCACAACCGTCACGCGCGCGTTGATGGTGCTCGGCATGGACGCCGTCGGTCATCTGATCGTCGGCCTCAAACTCGTCGATCACTTTCATCACAGCGTGCCGCGCCGCATCGACGCGAAGCTCGAACTGAACCGCACGATGCTCTCGGGCTGCGTCGCGCGCAAGCTCACCGAACGCGGCGACCTGCGTGCCGGCGAAGAGGCCGTTGTCTGCACGCTGATGCGTCAGGTGGGCAAGCTGCTGGTCGTCTTCTACCTCGACGCCGAGTGGGACAAGATCCGCCGCGAGATCGATGCCGGCATCGAGGAAAACCAGGCGTGCAATAACGAACTCGGCGTCACGTTCGACGAAATCGGTCTTGAAGCGGCGACGCGCTGGCGTCTGCCCGAGACGATCCGCGCCGGCATGACGACATACGAAACGCCGGACAACCCGTCGCGCCAGGTGGAGTGGCTGCGCGCCATCACCAACTATTCGACCGAAGTCTCGCATGTCCTGACAACGCCGAACATTTCCGACTCGGTGCGCGAAGCGCGTATCGCTGAGCTTGCGAACCGCTACGGTCGCATGCTGGGCACCGACCCGGAAACGCTCGTCGAGATGAGCATTGCGCTCGCAGGCGAAGAGTCCGACGACGGCGTGATGCGCGAAATCGTCGAGCTGCGCGCGAACGCCGATGCGATCGCACGCGAAGCGCTCGATCCGGAAGCGCGTATCGCGGCCGGCGTCGAAGACCTGCGCGCGCTACCCTCCGATAATCCGATCGGCCCGGTGCTCGCGATGGCATCGGAGACCGTGCTGGCAGGGCTCAATTTCACGCGTACCGTTGTGTTCGTGAAGCATGGCGCGGGCTCGTTCAAGGCGAGCCTCGGCCTGGGTCCGAAGATGGATGCGATGCTGCCGACGCTCGGCTTCACCGCGACGTTCGAACCCGACGTGTTTCATCTGGCGATCGCGAACTCGGTCGGCATTTTCATCGAGAATGCGCGCGACCCCAAGATCATGGCGCGTCTGCCGGAATGGTTCCGTCGCGCGTTCGACGACGCGCGTTCATTCGTGATCCTGCCAGTTGTGCTGGAAGAGAGTCAGTCGACGGTCGCGCTCATGTACGGCGACTGGTCGCATTCGCAGGAACCGCGCAAGATCACGCAGAAAGAGATGGCGGCGTTGAACGGCCTTGCGCGTGAACTGGGACGGTTCTTTGCCGAGAAGCCGAAGCGTGAGATGGAGGTGTTTTAGGCAAGGCCCGCGCTCCGCGGGTTTTGTGCCGACGGGTGACGGACTCACCTGCTAACCGCTTAAGCGCTCGCGCCCCGCGCATGATTGAATGCTGCGAGCAGCGTCCGCTCGCTTCCCTGCTTTAAAGCCTAGTCCTCGATCCGCTCCAGCCCCGCGGCTTCGGCGCTGCTATCCGCAACACCCGCCCACGCGGCCGCCACCAGACCCAGGCTCGCCAGATCACCTGGCGTCAACGGTCCGAGCTGTGCGCTCGCCGCTTCGAGATCGCTCCACGCACCGCGCTCCAGCGCGTCGATGGCCGACAGCAGCATACCCAGCGCCCCTTCGCGGCGCAGAATCGCGGCGCGGATCGGACGTGTCAGCATCAGCATGTCGAGCGTGTTGTCGAGCGGCTCGCCGAACACTGCATCCACAAACGAAAACACGCCCGTGAGAAACGCCGCATCGGCTTCATCGCGGCCGGCTTCAGGCAGACGCTCGATGGCGAGTTCCATGAAGCGCGCGCGTGTAGCCGCGAGTTGCAGCAGCGGATCGTCTTCGAGCGACACCTTGCGGCCGTCTGCGTAAAGCAGCAGTTGGGTCCAGCGGGCAATACGGTTCGTGCCCGTCGCGTTGATCGCTTCGCGCAGCGACGTGACCTTGTGACCGAGACCGAGACTGCTCGAATTCGCGAGCCGCATCAGGTGCATCACGAGCACGGGGTTGAGTTTCAGTTCCGCTTCGAGTTGCGCGACGGTCGGGTCGGACGCGAGCAGTTGCAGCAGGTTCAGAAGCGCATGACGCGGCGCGCCGGCGCGCCGCATGCCCTGCGCCTGCGGGCGTGCAAAGAAATAGCCCTGAAAGCGGTCGAAGCCGAGATCGTGCGCCGTCTGAAAATCGGCCTGCGTATCGAGGCCCTTCGCAATCAGAATCTTGCCCGCAGCCTTCAGCACCTTCGCGAGCTTCGGCAGCAACGCGGGCTGCGTGCGGCGAAAATCGATCTTGACCACTTCTGCGTACGGCAGCAGTTTGGCAAAGGTCTCATTGGGTTGCGTGACGTTGTCGAGCACGAAACGATAACGTTTGCCATGCAGCGCGAGAACACGGCTCACCAGCATGTCGTCGGCAACGAGATCTGGCGCCAGTTCGAGCATGAAGCGCGCGGGCGGCAAAAGGCGCAACGTTTCGTCGAACAGCATTTCACGGCTTGCATCGACGTACGCCATGTGACCTGCGAGCGCGCCGCCTGCATCCGGATGCGCGCTTGCCTGGATTGCACGTTTCGCCACGGCTACGCGTGCTGCCTGCGCGTCCTTGACGGCCTGCTTCAACGCGGCAACGTCGGCTTCGCTATCGGTAAAGTTCGCGGGATCGGGGTCCGGCACAACCGGGATGTGCGCCTTGAGTTCGAAGCCGCACAGCATGCCTTCACGGTCCAGCAAGGGCTGGCGCGCAACATAGACTTCGTCCTGCACTGCCACTGCCTGCCCTGCGGCGCCCACTCGCTGATGCGGATCTTCGACTGCGTTGGTGATCATTCCCCGTCCCCTGCAGAGCGTCTGGACGCTCCGTTCTACCTGGCTGATTCTGGTCTGTTTGTCGTGGATCGATGCAGCGTTCGCGCAACTGCGCCACGGCCGTGCGGCTCCGCAGATTCTAGCGCACGCGGGCCTCGTCAGATACCCGCGCAGCGCGGTTTTCCGAAAAAAAACCGGCCATCGAAATGGCCGGTTCCCTGCCTGCAACGTCCGCGCGGCCGCCGTAAAATCCGCGCTGGGCGCGGCACAGCGCCTGCCTTACTTCAGCACGACTTTCACATCGAAATACTTCGCGGCGAACCGGTCAATGGTGCCGTCAGCTTTCAATTCCTTTAACGCCTGGTTTAGCGCCTCCTTGAGGGCTGCGTCGTTCTTGCGCACGCCGAAACCGACGCCCGCGCCAAGCAGCTTTTCGTCGCTGACCGCCGGGCCCGCGAATTCAAAGCCCGCGCCTTGCGGGCGCTTCAGAAAGCCCTTCGAGGCCGCTTCCGCGTCCTGGAACGCAGCGTCGAGGCGACCGGAGGCCAGATCCTCATAGATCTGGTCCTGCGTCTGGTACGGCACGACGTCGACACCCGCCGGCGCCCAGCGGGCCTTTGCGTACGTCTCCTGAATCGTGCCCTGCAGCACGCCCACATGTTTGCCCTTCAGCGATGCCGGCACCGGCAGCAGGCCACTGCCCTTCTTCGCGATCATCTGGTTCGGGATCGTGTAGATCGGATCGGTGAAATCGACAGCCTGACGGCGCTGGTCGGTGATCGTCATGTCGGAATTGATCGCGCTGAACTTGCGCGCCTGCAACGCAGGAATCAGGCCGTCGAAGGAATTCTCGACCCACACGCATTTCGCCTTCAGCTTCGCGCAGACGGCATTGCCGACATCGATATCGAAGCCTTGCAGCGCGCCCGCGGGCGTTTTCGATTCAAACGGTGCATATGACGCTTCGACGCCGAAGCGGATTTCCTTGATGTCGGTTGCGGATGCATGGCCCGCTGCCATTGCGGCCGACGCGAAAAGCACGCTCGCGGCCATGTAACGCCAGGTTGTGTTCATCAGGGGAGTCCTTGCTGGTAACGAGGTAAAACGGGGAACCGGATCGGGGCGTGCATGATCGCAGCGCCCGCAGCGTGGTTCAAATCGGGGCGACTGCCGTGGTGCGGCGCAACAGTCGCGAGGGCGGGATTGTACAGGGTCCGCGCGACGGGGATCGGGCGCGGCGCCTGGCGCTCGCGACGCATCCGCTACGCAGCGGGCGTGCAAGCGAACACGCAATCAGGTGTCGCAACCAGGCAAGAAATGTGAGAGCGTGCATTCCTGACTTGAACTTTTCTTCGGCGGCTTTCGATGAAACTCTATTTTTCTCCGGGCGCGTGCTCGCTCGCGGTCCACATCGCGCTGCGCGAAGCGGGTGTCGATTTTCAGGGCATCAAGGTCAACCTGCAGAATCACACGCTGGGCGCAGGCGAAGACTACTATGCGATCTCGCCGCGCGGCTATGTGCCGCTGCTTGAACTCGACGACACCTCACGCCATACCGAAGTCGCGGCCCTGCTTCAGTATGTCGCCGATCTCGATCCGCAGCGCGCGCTGATTCCGCCTTCGGGTTCGCTGGAACGGCTTGCCGTGCTCGAATGGCTCACGTTTGTCAGTACCGAATTGCACAAGACGTTTAGCCCCTGGCTATGGCATCCGGATACGGCGGAATCGACGAAACAGGCATGCCGCACGAAGCTCGCAGCGCGCTTTGGGGAACTTGAACGCGCGTTGACGGGCCGCGAATATCTGACGGACTCATTCACCGTCGCCGATGCGTACGCGTTCACAATCGTCAACTGGAGCCGCATGCTGGCGATCGATCTGTCGGCGTTCCCGCAGTTGAAGGCGTATATGGCGCGCGTCGCGGCACGGCCCAAAGTACGCGAGGCAATGGCAGCGGAGGGACTCAAGGTCTGACGTTGCGGCGCGCACGGCTGCGCGTCAGCGGGCCGTGCGGTCGGCAGATTCAGGCCAGTGCGGCGAGCGTGCTGTCCGTCGTATCGATGACAAGCAGGCCCGCGCGCAGACCCGGCTTGACGGTCGGATTCGGAAACACGATGCGCTCTTCGTCGTGACGCACGATATAGCGATAGTCGCCGTCACGCGCGAGCAGTGTGTCTTTCACGAAGGGCGTGAAATTGGGCACATCGGCAGCGACGAGCAGTTCGAACGCGTCGCTCTGCTTCGTGATCTGGTCAATCACCGTGAACACGCGCGGCAGCGGTGCCGCTTTATCGCCAGATTCGCCCGCCACGAGGTGACGCAACGCGCGATCCGCGCCCGCAAACCGCGTGAGATCGTTCTGCCCGAACGGGCGCACCTTGCCGAGTTCGAGCGTGCAGGCAAGCGCGCCGCACGCATCGGCGGTGAAATGCGAATACGTGCTGCCTTTAGTCGTGTGCAGCAGGACAGCAGCGATGCGTGCATCGCGCAGCCATTCGAACATCACGCGCGAAAGCGGCGCGCCGGTATGCGGCAGCAGCGCGAACTGCTCGAACACGGACGCGCGAATTGCTGTATGCATGTCGACGTGCCAGCGCGCTTCGGGCGCATCCGGCGCATCGGCGAAAAAGCGTTGTGCGGCTTCTTCGAGTGCAGCCGCGCGCGGCGCTTCGTGACTCTGCGGCACCTGGGCGTGACGTCCGCTAAAGAGGCGGTTCAGGTCGTCATCGCGATAGCGGCACGCGTCGCGCATCGCATCGACGTTGCCCAGAATCACGAGCAGACGACATGCGAGCGAGGCGTTTCCCGAAGCGATAGCGCGCACGAGCGTGGAGAGCAGTTCGATCGGCGCGGTTTCATCGCCATGTATGCCCGCAGAAGCGAGCACACTGCGTGTCGCGTTGTTCAGCACCGCCGGTTCGAGCAACAGCACGCCGTCGTCGAGCCACGTGTAGCGCACGCCATTGGCCGTCGCGCCCTTCGCCTGCGAACCGGCAGGACGCGTACCCGCCAGCGTGTACGCGAGAAAATCGTCGAGCAACGCGTTCACGTCCGGCTCAGCGCTGGAAGTCATAAAGCGAGCCGAGGCCGAGAATCTGCGTCAGTTCATCGAGTGCCGTGCGCGACTCGACGAGCAGCGACGGATCGGTCAGATCGGCCGGGGCGAGACGATCGCGATAGTGCTTTTCGATCCACGCGTCGAGGTTGCCGAACAACGTGTCGTTGATCCACACGCCCGGTGCCACGGCCGCACGCTCCGCGTCGTTCAGCACGACACGCAGACGCAGGCACGCCGGGCCACCGCCGTTCTTCATGCTTTCACGCAGATCGAACACCAGCACTTCGTCGATCGGGCCGTGCTTTTCGGTAAGGCCGTCGAGATACGCGGCGACACGCGCGTTTTCGCGGCATTCCTGCGGCACGACCAGCACCTGACGGCCATCGGGACGCGTCAGCAACTGGCTGTTGAACAGATACGACGACACGGCGTCCGACACGCTCACCTGTGCATCCGGCACCTCGATCACACCAAACGTCGCGCTGAGTTTCTCTAGCTTCTTCGACAGCTCTTCGTAGACGGAAGACTGGTCGACGAACGCCAGTTCATGACAGAACAGCGTGTTGCGGTTGCCGACGGCGATCACGTCGTTATGGAATACGCCCGCGTCGATCACGTCGGGATTCTGCTGCGCGTACACGGTGCCGCCTTCGACGAGCCCGTGACGATGCGCCACCGCGCGGCTCGCCTCGAACGTCTGGCGGGCCGGAAAGCGCTTCGGCTCCGGTCCGCGGCGATATTCGCTGCGGCCGTAGACGAAGAATTCGACGCCACGTGTGCCATATTCCGCGCAAAAGCGCGTATGGTTCGCCGCGCCTTCGTCGCCGAGCGCGGGTGTGCCGGGCAACGCCTCGTGCACCGCAAAGCGCGCATCGTCGGCGAAAATCGCGCGCAACGTGCGGCGGGTCGACTCATGTTCGATCGCGCGATGCAGCTTGCTGCACAGATTGGCCGGTGTGAAATGCACGCGGCCGTCGTGTGTATCGGCCGAAGGGCTCACGGTCGCCGCGTTCGCCGTCCACATCGCCGATGCGGAACTGGCGGCCGCCAGCAACTCGGGCGCGTCCTTCGCGACGCGTGCAATCACCGTGGCGTCGTCGCCCGAAAACCCGAGTTCACGCAAGAGGCGCATCGACGGCCGCTCCTGCGGCGGCAGCACGCCCTGATTGAAACCGAGATCGGCCAGCTGCTTCATCTTGCGCAGGCCCTGCTTTGCGGCGGCCTTCGGATTCGCAACCGATTTCTCGTTGTTCTGCGACGCGACGTTGCCGAACGACAGCCCTGCGTAGTTGTGCGTCGGGCCGACGAGTCCGTCGAAATTGGCTTCAGAGGCGAACATCGTCGTTCCTTAAAATTGAAGGCCCGGCGACACGCTCGCGGGCATCTGCAGTTGGGCGCTTTCGACGGAAGCCATCGGATACGCGCAGTAATCGGCTGCGTAGTACGCGCTCGGCCGGTTGTTGCCCGAGCGCCCCGTGCCGCCGAAAGGCGCGCCCGACGAAGCCCCATTGGTTGGCCGGTTCCAGTTCACGATGCCGGCGCGAATGCGGCGCTGGAAATGCGTCCACAGCGTCTCGTCGTCCGCGAGGAGGCCCGCGGAAAGACCGAATTCGGTGTCGTTCGCGCGCTCGATCGCTTCGTCGAAATTGCCATAGCGCACGATCTGCGCAAGCGGGCCGAAGTGTTCTTCGTCGGGCAGATCCTGCACGCCTGTCACATCGAGAATGGCCGGCGTGACGAAGCCGAGTTTCGGATCGCGCTGCGCCATCGCCAGCAACGATTTCGCGCCGTCGGCGAGCAATCTTTCCTGTGCCGCGACGAGGCGCGATGCGGCGCGCGCCGAGATCACCGCGCCCATGAACGGCTGCGGATTCGCGTTGTATTCGCCTACTGCGATGCGCGAAGTCACATCCACAAGGCGCTCGATATAACGGTCGCCGAACGCGTCGTTCGGCACGAAAATGCGACGCGCGCACGTGCAACGCTGACCGGCCGACAGGAACGCGGATTGAATCGTGTGATGCACGGCGGCGTCGATATCGCCGACGGGCGCGATCACAAGCGGGTTGTTGCCGCCCATTTCGAGCGCGAGCACGATCTCAGGCCGACCGCCAAACTGCTTGTGCAGCAGCGTGCCGGTATCCGAGCTGCCGGTGAAGAAGAGACCGTCGATCTGCCGGTGATTCGCGAGCGCAATGCCGGTTTCCTTCTCGCCCTGCACGAGATTCAGCACGCCTGCCGGCAGGCCCGCTTCGCGCCACACTTCGACGGTTGCCTGCGCGACGCCGGGTGCGAGTTCCGACGGCTTGAACACCACCGCGTTGCCCGCGATCAGCGCCGGCACGATGTGCCCGTTCGGCAGGTGACCCGGAAAATTGTATGGCCCGAACACGGCCACCACGCCATGCGGGCGATGCCGCAATACCGCGACGCCATCGGCCATCGGCGCGCGTTTCTCGCCGGTGCGTTCGTTGTACGACTGGATCGAGATCTCGACCTTCGCGGCCATCGATGCGACTTCCGTCCGCGCTTCCCAGAGCGGCTTGCCGGTCTCGCGGCCAATCGCTTCGGCGATCGCTTCCTTACGCTCGGTCAGAAGCGCTGCGAAGCGGCGTGCAACCGCGATGCGCGCGTCGAATTCGAGCGAGGCCCACGGCGCAAACGCGTTGCGGGCGCTGCGCACAGCGCGGTCGACGTCGTCGGCGGAGGCGCTGCGGCCTTCCCATACGACCTGGTCGGTGCCCGGATTGCGCGACGCGAAAACGTGACCGGTTCCGGCGGCCCATTCGCCGTCGATGAAGAGCTCGTTCATGATCATCCTTGTTTTGATTTCAGCGGCATCACGCGCACGGTGTCGCCGGTGCGCACGTCGAGCGCGGCGGCATCTTCGGCCGTGAGACGGAACACGCCCGCCTCCGGCGCACCGGGCGCCACGCCCACGCGGAAATCGGTCAGCGAAGTATTCGACACGAGCGCACGTTGCCCGTCGTGATGCGCGAGCGGCGCGCCGATCTCAACCGGCACGACCACACTTTCGCGCACCGTGCGCAGGTCGGCGATATGGCATTCGAGCACCGGGCCTGCGTCGAAAATATCGACGTGATTCTCGTAGCGCAGCCCTTCCGATTCGAGCATGCGGCGCGCGGGAATCGTGTCGTTATGCGTGAGGCCGACGCATTCCTGAGCCTCTTGCGGCAGCAGATCGACATACACCGGATAACGCGGCATCAGTTCGGCAAGGAACGACTTGCGCCCGTGCGAACTGAGGTAATCCGCCGCGTTGAAATCGATCTGGTAGAAATGCGAGCCCACCGCGCGCCAGAACGGCGACGAGCCGTTCGCATCGAAATGCCCGCGCAGTTCGGCGCAGATCCGTTGCGGAAAGCGTTCGGGAAACTGCGCGATAAACATGAAACGCGAGCGTGACAGCAGACCGCCGACGCCGCTCGTCCGGTAACGCGGGCTGAGAAAGAGCGAACACACTTCCGCGTAGCCCGTCAGATCGTGCGAGATGTTGAGCGCACGCATCTTCGTCCAGATGCCGAGGTCCTGGCTCGCGTGCACAACCGTGCTCACGCGATAGTTGTAGAACGGCTGCTCGAGACCGACCGCGGTTTCGATGCCGCAGACGCCGGCCACGTCACCCGTCGCCGTATCTTCCATCACGAAGAAGTAACCTTCCTCGTGCGGCGCGGCCTGCCCTTCCATCGTACGGCGCGCGCGCTCGACGCGCGCGGCGAGTGCGTCACGGTCCGGCTTGAACGTGGTGAGACCTGGACCCGTCTCGTGAGCGAGCGCGACCAGCGCATCCACATCGCCCGTCTGCACGACGCGAACGACGATCATTGTGCTTCTCCCGAGTGTTCGTTCTGTGCGGCCTGGTGGAGCGGCACGCAGCGCACCGTCTCGCCGTCCTGTACGCCGAGTGCATCGCGTACCGCTGCTGGCAACGCGGCGCCGGCTGCCCTGTCGGTGGACAGATCCGCCAGTACACAGCGGAAATCGCCTGCCCGGTTGCTTGCCACCAGATACGTCGGCCCCTGGGCGGCCGAAGCCGCTTCGTGCACCACACGGTTTTCGTTGCGCGCCACGCACGCGGCGCGATCGATCTGCGCGGTGAGCACGGGGCCCGCGTCGAAAATATCGACGAAACGATCGGTTTCGAAGCCTTCTTCCTGATGGATGTCGTACGCGAGCAAGGCCTTTTCGTCCGGTTCGCCCAGCACGCGCTGCGCGGCTTCCGGCAGCAACGGCACATACACCGGATAACTCGGCATGACTTCGGCGATGAACGTGCGGCTGCGGCCGCCCGACTCGATTTCGATATCGGCGAAATTGCGGCCGAAGAACTTGCGACCTACCGCTTCCCAGAACGGCGACACGCCTGCATCGTCGGTGACGCCGAGCAGCAGCGAGAACACTTCCGGCGTAAAGCGTTTGCGGTTCGCCGCGATATACATCATGCGCGAGCGCGACATCAGATGCGCAGCCGCATCGCCACGCAGCGACGGATCGATATAGAAACCCGCGAGACGGCTCTTGCCCGTCAGTTCGTGCGACATCGTGAGCGCGTGAATCTTGCGGCTCACGTGCAGCTCGCGCGATGCGTGGATGAGCGCGTCATTGCGAAACGCGTAGAACGGTTCCGAATAACCCGCTGCCGCGACGATGCTCGCCGTGCCGAGCAGCTTTCCGGTCGCGGCATCTTCGAGCACGAACAGGTAGAACTCTTCGCCGGGGAAATCGACTTCCGCGCGAAACGAGTCTTCCGACAACGCGACGCGCGCTTCCAGCGCCCGCCGGTCGTGCGGCAACGAATGCAGCACCGGTTGGGCCGTGCGCGCCATGTGTTCGAGCGCATCGAGATCGGCGAGACGGCTGGGGCGTACGAAGAGCATCATCGTTCCAGTAGTTGAATGCGATGCAGTGGATCAGCGTGCAGCTTCGGCCGTCGTGGCCTTCGCAGCGGTAACCGCTTCGATCGCCTTCTCGACGCGCGCGAGACCTTCGTTCAGGTCGTCGAGCGGCATCAGGAGCGATGGCGCAAAACGCAGCACGTCCGGGCCGGCCATCAGCATCATCGCGCCATGATTCGCGGCGGCGGTGACGAAGTCTTTCGCGCGGCCCTTGAAGGCGTCCGTCAACTCGGCGCCGATCAGGAGGCCCTTGCCGCGCACGTCCTTGAAGATGCCAAAGCGCTCGTTGATCTTCGCGAGCTTCGCCTTCAGCAGTTCGCTGCGTGTACGTACGCCTTCGAGCACCGCAGGCGAGCTGACCAGCTCGACCACTTTTTCGGCAATTGCGGCGGCGAGCGGATTGCCGCCGTACGTCGTGCCGTGCACGCCAACCTTGAAATGCGCGGCGATCGCGGTCGTCGTCAGCATCGCGCCGATCGGGAAGCCGTTGCCGAGCGCCTTGGCCGTGGTCAGGATGTCCGGCGTCACGCCCGTGTCCTGATACGCGTAGAAATGGCCGCTGCGGCCGACACCCGTTTGTACCTCGTCAAAAATCAGCAGTGCGCCGTGCTGGTCACACGCTTCGCGCAGCGCCTTCAGGAACGCCGGATCAGCCGGGATCACACCGCCTTCGCCCTGGATCGGCTCGACGATCACCGCGCATGTCTTCGCACCGATCGCCTTCAGCGCGGCCTCGGTGTCGTTGTACGGCAGATGAATGATGCCTTGCGGAATCGGGCCGAAACCTTCCGAATACTTCGGCTGGCCGCCGACGCTCACCGTGAAGAACGTGCGGCCATGAAACGACTGCGTGAACGACACGATTTCGTACTTGTCCGCACCAAAACGGTCGAACGCAACGCGGCGCGCGAGTTTCAGCGCCGCTTCGTTCGCTTCGGCGCCCGAGTTCGCGAAGAACGCGCGATCGGCGAACGTCAGGGCTTCGAGGCGTTTCGCGAGGCGCAGCACCGGCTCATTCGTGTAACCGTTACCGATATGCCAGAGCTGGCTGCCCTGCTCCTGCAGAACCTTCAACAGTTCCGGGTGCGAATGGCCGAGCGCCGTGACGGCGATGCCGCCCGCGAAGTCGATGTAGTCGCGGCCCTGCGTGTCCCATACGCGCGAACCTTCGCCGCGCACCGGCACGAACGCGGCGGGCGAGAACAGCGGCACCATCACTTCGTCGAAGGTCTGGCGCGTCACAGTCAGGTCGTTCATGGCAAATCCTCGTTCAGTAATGTCACTAGTGTAGGAAAACGCTCGCGAGCCGTCTTGCTCATACGCGACGCGTTTCTATCGAAACCGATGCCCCGGCGGCGGCCAGCAGGCCGTCCGGACGTCGTCAATCCGTGTCGGGCGGCTCGATCAGCGCGGCCGGACGCGGTTCGCCGGCGGTTACCGCGCGGCCGTCCGCCGCTGCACCGCCGTGCTGTTTTTCGATGTAATTGCGACGATCCTCGCGCGGTGTGACGCCGAAATGTTCGCGATACGCGTTGGAAAAGTGCGCCGCCGACGAAAATCCGCACGCGAGACTGATCTGCACCACCGATTTGCTGGTGCGCTGGAGTTGCGTGCGCGCCTTCGAAAGCCGCAGCCCGAGGTAATAGCGCGAAGGCATCGCCGCCAGATACTGGCGAAACAGGCGCTCGAGCTGACGCCGCGATACGCCGACCAGACCCGCGATCTCGTCGGTGGTGAGCGGGTCTTCGATGTTCGCTTCCATCAGCAGCAGCGCGTCGTTCAGGCGCGGATGGCGCTCACCGGGCGCGGTCACGAACGGAATACGCTGCCGTTCCTCGCCCGCGCGCAGCACGCCCACGCCGAGCGTATCGGCGATACGGTCGGCCAGTTCCGGGCCGTGTTCGCGGCCGATCATCGCCAGCATGAAGTCGACCGTTGCCTGACCGCCTGCACAGGTTGCGCGGTCGCGATCGATTTCGAAAATCTGCTGGGTGACGATCGAGCGTTCGAACTGCTCGGTGAACTGCTGATAGGTTTCCCAGTTCACGCTCACGCGATAACCGGAAAGCTGGCCCGCCATCGCAAGCCACCATACGCCGTGATGAATGCCGGTGACGAGCGGCGTGCGCTGTCCAACGCGTGAAAGGCTCGCGAGAAAGAGCCGGTAGTCGGCGAACTGCTGAAAGCGCTCGCTCACGACGATCAGCCAGTCGCACGACACGGCGTCGCCGAAGGCGGCATCCGCGGGCCACTGCGCGCCGCCCGAAAGCGGCACGGGCCGGCCGTCCCACGAACATACCTGCCAGCGATACAGCGCGCGGCCGTCGATTTCGTTGGCAAGCGTGAGTGCGTCGACAATCGGTCCGACACCCGACATCGACACAGGCGGCAATGCAACGATCGCGACCTGGGTCGTACGTGTCGGGCTGGACGTGCGAGGCATTGGGTTTTACGCTGCCTGAGCCGCAGGCATTACTTGAGGCTGCCCGACAGGAACTGCTTCAGGCGTTCGCTGCGCGGCGTGGTCAGCACTTCGGCCGGCAGGCCCTCTTCTTCCGTGCGCCCCTGATGCAGGAACATCACGTGGTTCGACACGTTGCGCGCGAAACCCATTTCGTGCGTGACGACGATCATCGTGCGGCCTTCGTCGGCGAGCTTCTGCATCACCTTCAGCACTTCGCCGACGAGTTCGGGATCGAGCGCGGAGGTCGGTTCGTCGAACAGCATCACGTCCGGGTCCATCGCAAGCGCGCGTGCAATCGCGACGCGCTGCTGCTGGCCGCCGGAAAGATGCGACGGGTACTGCTTTTCCAGTCGCGGCGCGAGACCGACCTTCTCCAGATACACGCGTGCGCGCTCTTCCGCTTCGCGCCGCGACAGTCCGAGCACATGGATCGGCGCCTCGACGACGTTCTCCAGCACGTTCATGTGCGCCCACAGGTTGAAATGCTGGAACACCATTGCGAGCTTCGTGCGGATGCGTTGCAGCTGCTTGTGGTCGGCGACTTCGAGATTGCCGTGGCTGTCGGCCTTCGTGCGCACGGCTTCGCCGTCGACGACGATCTGGCCGGCATTCGGCCGCTCCAGAAAATTGATGCAGCGCAGAAACGTGCTCTTGCCCGAACCGCTCGCGCCGATGATGCTGATGACGTCGCCCTTGTTCGCGTTCAGCGACACGCCTTTCAGCACTTCGTTGTCGCCGTAGCGCTTGTGAATGTCCTGCACGGCAAGCTTGCAGGCTTCGGTTTGGCTTGTATGGAGCAAGATGCTCTCCCAGTAAATACGCAGGCTGTTCTGCGAGAGGGTCCAACACAGTGACCAGCGGCATCCAGCGCGCCGCCGGACCAGATCCGGCAGAAGACGCCTAGTGCGTGCGCACGGCCAGGTAGGCAAGCCAGCGACGCTCGGCCCGGCGGAACCCGGCGACCAGCGCAAACGATACCGCACAGTAGATCAGCGCGGCGATGCCGAACGCCTCGAACGAGCGGTAAGTTGCCGAATTCACATCTCGCGCGACCTTGAGGATGTCCGGCACCGTCGCGGTAAATGCGACGGTGGTGGCATGCAGCATCAGGATCACTTCGTTACTGTACAACGGCAGCGCACGGCGCAGCGCGGACGGTATCACAATGCGGCGGTACATCGTAAAGCCGCTCATGCCGTAGGCGCGTGCCGCTTCGACTTCGCCATGCGGCGTCGAACGGATCGCGCCCGCGAAAATCTCCGTCGTGTAGGCACAGGTGTTCAGCGCAAACGCGAGGATCGCGCAGTAAAAACCACTGCGAAAGAACGCGTCGAGCAGCGAATGCGCGCGCACGAATTCGAGGCTGTAGATGCCGGTGTAGATCAGCAGCAACTGCACGTAAAGCGGCGTGCCGCGAAACACGTATGTATAGAAACGCACCGGCATCGACAGCCAGCGCTTCTTCGACACGCGCGCAACGGCGAGCGGAATCGCCATCACGAAGCCAAAGCCGATCGAGACGACCAGCAGCCACAGCGTGACAGCGAGCCCCGACATGCGATGGCCGTCCCAGAACAGAAACGCGCGCCAGTATTCAGTGAGAATTTCGGTCATGGGTGCCTCAAAGGTCCGCGTGGCGTACGCCGATTGAATAGCGCCGCGTGAGCCACACGAGCGCGAAGTTCGACACCGTCGTGATCGCGAGATAGATCAGCGCCGCAACGGCGATGAAGAAGAACATGTTGAATGTGCTTTTGCCCGCGTCCTGCGCCGCTTTCACGACATCGGCGAGTCCGATGATCGAGACGAGCGCGGTCGCCTTCACGAGCACCTGCCAGTTGTTGCCGATGCCCGGCAGTGCGAAGCGCATCATCTGCGGAAACAGGATGCGTGTGAACACGCGCACGCCGCTCATGCCGTACGCACTGCCCGCTTCGAGCTGGCCGCGCGGCACGGCGAGAAACGCACCGCGAAACGTCTCGGTGAAATACGCGCCGTAAATGAAGCCGAGCGTCAGCACGCCGGCAACGAATGGATCGATGTCAAACTGCTGCAGGCCAAGCGCGTCGGTGAGATTGTTGACCGCGATCTGGATGCTGTAGAAGAGCAGCAGCATCAGCACGAGATCCGGGACCGAGCGGATCAGCGTCGTATAGCCGGTGGCGATCGCGCGCAGCGGGCGGTTAAACGAGAGTTTCGCTGCCGCGCCTGCAAGACCAAGCAGCACGGATGCCGCGAGCGACAACACCGACAGCTCGATCGTCTGCATGGTGCCGGCGAGAAGCAACGGACCAAAGCCGTATAGGACCACGGGTGTCTCCATCGAAGTATTGTCTTGAGGCTGCGGTCCGAACGCGTACAGCGTTGGATCGGCCTGAGTGCATGGCGCGGATACTCGCAGGCGAAAAAAAATTTCTCAAAGGCCCGCGTCGTTATTGCTGCATCGCACCAAATGACGATCGCGCCCCGCTGGAACGTTCGAGGCCCGCTCTGGCGGGCCGGATCGTGCTGTAAGGGAATTGCATGCAAGGCTTGCCTTGCGTGTTTTTGGCAAGTTTCGAGTCGCTTTTTCGATAGACGGAATGCGTGTCTGCCGGGCCTTTTCGCTAGACTGATGCTCGCCCTTCCGTCGAGCGGGCCAGTACATCACTGCCTGCCCAAACATCAAGCGAGTCCACGCATGACCAGCCGGTTCGATTCCGCGACACTCGACGCCTATTCGCAAGGCGCCGCCCGCTACAGTCAGGACTGGCTCGACCAGCCGCCGCCCACCGACATGTATGCGCACCTCACCACGCATCTGCTGCCAGGCGGGCAGACGGCCGATATCGGTTGCGGAAATGGGCGCGACGTCGCGTGGATGGCGGCGAACGGTTACCGGGTGACGGGCTTCGATGCATCGCCGGGTCTGCTCGCGGAAGCGCGACGGCTCCATCCCGACCTCACGTTTCGCGCGGCCTCGTTGCCCGCGCTCTCGGAAATCGACGAAACGTTCGACAACGTCGTGTGCGAAACCGTGATCATGCATTTGCCGGCGACATCGATTGCGCTTGCCATCGATAGCCTGCTGCGTATCCTGAAGCCGAACGGCGTGCTGTATCTCTCGTGGCGCGTAACCGAAGGCAGAGACCAGCGACAGAGCGACGGCAGGCTCTATAGCGCGTTCGAACCCGCATGGGTGACAGACGCACTGGAGGACTGCACGATCCTGCTCTTCGAAGATGTGACGAGCGAAAGCTCGGGCAAGCGCATCTGCCGCGTGATCGCATCGAAGCGCGAAGGCGAAGTCTGACGCGCGCTCACTCCATGCCGAGACGCGCCTTGATGGCCGGCATCATCGTCTCGACGGCGGCACGGCCTTCTTCGATCGCGGGCGCCGCGCGATGAAAATCGAAAATGCCCATGCCGCCAAGACGCGGCTGGATCAGGATATCCGCCGGCTCCCCCGCAAGCCGGCTACGCGTGATACGCACCTGCATGATGTCGATGCTTTGCGCGATCGAACTCAACATCGAAGGCACGCGGGCACTCGGTGGCGGCGACACGCGCACGTCGCCGGTACCGGTCGCCCGGTCGCTTTCGGGCGCGAGCCAGCGCGGCCACGGCTTGCCGTTCTTGCGCAGCGCGACGGGCGGCGGCGCATCCGCACTGGTTTCAGCCAGCGCATCGCCGCCGGGCTCCGTCGCGGGCAACGGTATCGGCGTATCGGCCACCATGCCGCCCAGATCGCGCCCGTTGAGAATGTCGTTGTTCAGGTCGATCGCGATCACACAATCGGCCCGCATCCCGCGCGCGACTGAAACGGGTACCGGATTCGCGAGACCGCCATCGACGAGCCACGCGCCGTCGTGCAACACCGGCGTGAAAATGCCGGGAATCGCGATCGACGCGCGCACGGCATCCACTACGCGTCCGTCCTGCATCCAGATCTCGCGGCCCGAATCGAGTTCGGTGGCGACCGCGGCGAACGGCATCTTGAGGTCGCGGATTTCGCAGCCGTTGAAGCGGTCGGCGAAAACCTGGATCACCTTGCGCCCGCCCAGCAAACCGCCGGAAAAACGCAGGTCGAGCAGCCGCACGACGGTTTGCCAGGTAAGACGCGCGACCCATTCTTCGAGCCAGTCGAGATCGCCATTCGCGTACACCGCACCGATGAGCGCGCCGATCGACGTGCCGCACACGACGTCCGGCCGGATCCCCGCGTCCTGCAGCGCGCGGATTGCGCCGATATGGGCCCAGCCGCGCGCAGCGCCGCCACCGAGTACGAGACCGATGCGATGAGGCTGGCGTCGACGGATCATTGTTATTCTCCTGTTAGCGTCCGCGGATGATGTCCGAGCGCGAGGTCGTATAGACCTTGCCCTGCGCATCGAAATGCACGTTGAAGAACGCTTCGGGCGTCACGCCGCCTTCGAGCCACTTCCAGCTCCACACCGTTTCGGGTTTCAGCGGATAGCGCGCAACTTCGCCGGGCTTGCCAAGCAGACGCCGCACTTCGTCTTCACTCATGCCGGCGTGAATTTTCGCGAAATTCGCTGCGGTCAGCACCTGTGTGATGGCGAGGAGACGACCGTCGCGGTCGATGTCGACCATATACGTGTTGAGCCCTTGCGGCCCGCGCGGATACTCGAAGCGCTTCGAGCCGTCGGTGAAGGTGCGCTCCGTTTCCGGTTTGCCCATCTGGCTTCGAATCTGGTCTCCGGTCGTGATACCGGGCGTGAGGCCCTTGAGCAGCAGCGCGTCCGGTTTGACGGCGTTAAAGAAGTCCTTGAGCTTTTGCACGGCCTGGTCGGTCTGTTGGTCGTTGCACGCGGCAAGCGGGAGCGACAACGCTGCCGCGAGTGCGAGCGTGGCAACGACGGACAATCTGGAACGAAACACCATCCTGATAGCAGCGACATGTTGTATGAATGATGTGCTACAGGATAACCGCCCGTCATCAAAAGGGCGAGTATTCAGCGGTGAGAGCGTGCGCACGCACGCAGATCGAAAGCGACGCGACATCGCCATGAAGGCAATCCGCAATATGGCATGACGTGACATATCGTCCCGCGCACGCACATAAAAAAAGACGCCTGGCAACGGCGCAGCATCCGGCGCCTGTGTCCGCGATGCTGACCGCTGCTCGCGGTCGTCTGGTCCCTCGACTTGAATCGATTCGGGTGTCGTCAATCTAGACGCAATCCGCCGCTTAGGCGAGAGAGCGTTTACACCGACTCGACAGATGATTCCGGGCGTTGCACGAAATCATTGCAACGTGCATGCGCGAACTAAATATGCACACCGTTCGCCACTTTTTCGAGCGATTCATGCGCGCGGCTGAACGTGCTGGCATGTGGAAGCGCATCCACCGGAAGCATCGCACGCAGATCGCAGGATCAATGACCGGTTCAATTGACCTGACCGGTCCGGATCGCCCGGGTTTGTTCTGCGTAGCCAACCTACGCGTGACAATGCCGGGCCGGTCAGCATCAAATTCCCAGCACGGTTGTCGCTTCCTGCAGGGCCGTCTGCACGTCCACACAGGAACCGGCATCTTCACACTAGCCTGCACCGGCGACGACTTCTGTGCGACGTCACACGCATGCGACTTTTTCGTGCAGTGATGCATCGATACGAAGCGCGCGAATACAGTGCGCTGCAACACCCTTTCGCGGACAGGGACTTGTTTGGGCGCTCAGCGGGAATGCGGGCGCTTTGGCACAATCCCGATTTGCCTCTTTTCGCGGGCGGCCCGACGCACATCCGGATATTTCATCCGGTGCCGCCCGCCTCGCGCGAGGCGCTGGACACATCGCCATGATTCCATTTTCCGTACTCGATCTTTCTCCCATCAACGTCGGCGCGACTGCGTCGCAGGCGTTCAAAAACACGCTGGATCTCGCGCAGCACGCTGAAACGTGGGGCTATTACCGCTACTGGCTCGCCGAACATCACAACATGACGGGTATCGCGAGCGCGGCCACGTCGGTCGTGATCGGTCACGTGGCGGGCGGCACGCAGCGCATTCGCGTCGGCTCCGGTGGCGTGATGCTGCCGAACCACGCGCCGCTCGTGATCGCGGAACAGTTCGGCACACTCGAATCGCTGTATCCGGGCCGGATCGACCTCGGCCTCGGCCGCGCGCCGGGCACCGACCAGACGACCGCGCGCGCACTGCGTCGCGACCTGCACGGCAGCGCCGATTCGTTTCCCGACGACGTCGTCGAACTGCAACGCTATTTCGCCGAACCCGTGTCCGGCCAGCGCGTGCGCGCGGTGCCCGGCGCGGGCCTGCAGGTGCCGATCTGGCTGCTCGGCTCGAGCCTCTTCAGTGCGCAGCTCGCTGCGGCGCTGGGCCTGCCGTTTGCGTTCGCGTCGCATTTCGCGCCAGACCATATGCTCACGGCGCTACGCGTATATCGCTCGCAGTTTCGCCCCTCCGCGGCGCTCGAGCGGCCCTACGCCATGGTCGGTGTCAACCTGTTCGCGGCGGAAACAAACGACGAGGCACAGCTATTGATGTCGTCGCTGCAGCAGCAGTTCGTGAACCTGCGACGCGGCACGCCGGGTCAGCTGCAACCGCCCGTCGCGCGCCTCCAGGCGACCGAACAGGAATTGAGCAGCGTCGATCATTCTCTCGCGTGTTCGGTGGTGGGCGATCGCGACGCCGTGCGCGAAGGCCTGCTTTCGGTGATCGGGCAGACCGGTGCCGACGAATTGATGCTGACCGCGCAGATCTTCGATCACACGGCGCGCCTGCGGTCGTTCGAAATCGCCGCTCAGGTACGGGGCGAACTCATCGCAGACCAGCAGTAAGCTTCGCGGCTTTCGGCATTCGCGGCGCCGACTCAGTGGTTGGCCGGCACCGCCGCGAGTCCGTCGAGGAGCGCCTTGTGGAACGCCTGCGGGTCCTGCATCTGCGGCGCGTGCCCCAACTCCGCAAACTCGACCAGCGTCGCGTGCGGAATCGCCTTCGCCGCCGCGCGACCAAGCTCGGGGTAATGCCCGATCTTCTCGCGTACCTCAGGCGGCGCAACATCCTTGCCGATAGCGGTGGTGTCCTTCTGCCCGATCAGCAGCAGCGTCGGCATGCTCAGTTGACCGAGTTCATAAACAACAGGCTGCGTGTAGATCATGTCGTAGATGAGCGCCGAATCCCACGCCACTTCCTTCCTGCCCGGCCCGCGATACATGCCGGCCAGCATCTGCACCCACGGTTCGTATTCGGGGCGCCACGTCCCCGAGTAATACGTCGCCTGCTCGTAACGGCGAATGCCGTCCGCGCTCGTCTTCAGCTCGCGTTCATACCACTCGTCGACCGATAGCGAACGCACGCCCTTCGCCTTCCAGTCTTCGAGACCGATCGGGTTCGCGAGCACCAGTTGCTGCGTCTCTTTCGGATACATCAGCGCATAGCGGATCGCGAGCATGCCCCCCGTCGAATGCCCGATCACGGTGACGTTTTCCGCGTCGATCGATGCGAGCAATGCATGCGTGTTGCGCGCGAGCTGCTGGAAGCTGAACTGATAGTGCGCCGGCTTGCTCGATTTGCAAAAACCGATCTGGTCGGGTGCCACGACGCGATAGCCGGCATCGCTCAACCGGTGAATCGTCGTTTCCCAGGTCGCGGCGCAGAAGTTCTTGCCATGCAGGAGGACCACGGTGCGCCCATTCGGATGCGCGGGCCGGATATCCATGTACGCCATATGCAACGTTTCGCCTTGCGACGTGAACTCGAACTGCTCGACCGGCGCGGGATAGTTGAAGCCCTGCAGTTCGGGACCGTAAGCGGGACCGTCGGCGTTTGCATCGGCCGCAAATGCGGTGTTGAAGCCCGCAGAAAAGGAAAGCGCAGCGGCAAGCGAAACGACAACAGCGGGCAGGAATCGGCGACGAGAATTCATGGGCGCAAAGAGGCAGATGAACGGAAGCAGCGGTTTCAAGGGAGCGCGGCAGAACACGGCGCCCCGGCGAATCCGCCGGGCAGGCCGTCGATTCTACGTCGTGCGCGCCCGATGCGCTGGCGGGCTTGCAGCCCATCCGGCCGGTTTGCGGCGCCACGACGCGTGGCACGCTAATTGCGCCCTGAAAAATCGCGCTTTGCGGTACACCGCACTCGCGGGCAGGCAGGATCGGGGCGATACTGGCAGTGCCCGCTGTATCCGGCATTGCGTGCCTCCACATAATCCAGACTATGCGTGGGCGACGATTCAATGCTAAAACTGTCAGGCAAAGTTGCGAAAAAAACAAAGGCGTTGCAACCGGGGGAAACAATCATGGAGACGAAAACATGGAAACTCCGGCAAGCCTCAACGATCTGCAACGCTCCACGCTCGCCATTGTTCTGGCCGGCGGCCGCGGCACCCGTCTCGGGCCGCTCACAAACAAGCGTGTCAAACCGGCTGTTCATTTCGGCGGCAAATACCGGATCGTCGACTTCGCCCTGTCGAACTGCCTGAATTCGGGCATTCGCCGGATCGCGGTCGTCACGCAGTACAAGGCGCATTCGCTGATACGCCACGTGCAGCGCGGCTGGGGGTTTCTGCGCGGCGAATTCAACGAATTCATCGACCTGTGGCCCGCCCAGCAGCGCGTCGAGGGCGCGCACTGGTATCGCGGCACGGCCGATGCCGTGTTCCAGAATCTCGACATCATCCGTTCGATCCGTCCGAAGTACGTTGTCGTACTTGCGGGCGATCACATCTACAAGATGGATTACACGCGCATGATCATGGATCACGCGGAGAGCGGCGCGGACTGCACGGTCGGCTGTATCGAAGTGCCGCGCATGGAAGCCGTGGCGTTCGGCGTGATGCATGTGGATGAAAACCGGCGCGTAACGGGCTTCGTCGAAAAACCGGCTGATCCGCCCGCGATGCCGGGCCGCCCGGACATGGCGCTCGCCAGCATGGGCATCTACGTGTTCAACACGGAATACCTGTACACCCTGCTCGAGGAAAACATCACGAGCGCCGCGACCGATCACGATTTCGGCAAGGACATCCTGCCGCGCGTCGTCACGCAGGGACATGCGATCGCGCATCCCTTCAGCATGTCGTGCGTATCGTCGGGCAACGAAACGGAACCATACTGGCGCGACGTCGGCACGATCGACGCATATTGGGCCGCGAATCTCGACCTCGCCTCGACGATTCCGACGCTCGACCTGTACGACCCGAACTGGCCGATCTGGACGCACATGCAGCAGTTGCCGCCCGCCAAGTTCGTGCGCGACCTGAACGGCCTGCAGGGGTCGGCCACGAACCTCATCGTATGCGGCGGCTGCGTCATTTCCGGCTCGCAGATTTCGCGCTCGGTGCTGTCGTCGAACTGCGTGGTGAATTCGTTCTGTAACATCAATGAGGCAGTCTTGCTGCCACAGGTGACGATCGGACCGAGCTGCCGGCTGCGCAAGGTCGTGATCGACCGGGGCTGCACGATTCCGGAAGGCACCGTGATCGGCGAAGACCCTGTGCAGGACGGCGAACGCTTCTATCGCACCGAAAGCGGCGTCGTGCTCGTCACCCCGGATGCCCTGCGACGGCAGGCGGCACGCTAGTTACCGCGTTGTGGTTCGCCGTGACGGTGAACCGTGACGGCACGCCAGCCGTCAACCATCGCTTCGACGAGGAGTCTCACTTATGACGACGCGCGTCCTGCACGTCGCGAGCGAGCTGTATCCGCTCCTGAAGACCGGCGGACTCGCCGACGTGGTCGGCGCCCTTCCGCCCGCGCTGATCGAACGTGGCGCCGATGTGCGCGCCCTGCTGCCGGGTTTTCCGCCCGTCGTCAGCGGTCTCGCCGATCTGCGGCCGGTGGCCGACCTCGGCAGCCGCTTCGGCGCGGCGCGCGTGACGCTCGAACTCGGCACGCTCGCAGCGACGGGCCTGCAGGTCTACATCATCCGCGCCGACGCGCTGTACACGCGCCACGGCAACCCGTACCTCGACGACGATCATGTGCCGTACGGCGACAACGCACAACGTTTCGCGCTCCTCGGCTGGACGGCCGCGCAGCTTGCGCAGCACGTGGATGCTTCATGGGCGCCGCAGATCGTTCACGCGCACGACTGGCACGCGGGTCTCGCGCCGGCCTATCTGAAGGCAGCCGAACGCGCGCAGGGCAAGCCCGTCGCGCGCAGCGTCTTCACGGTGCACAACCTCGCGTATCAGGGCATCTTCCCGGCGCAGCAGTTCGGACAGCTCGGCCTGCCGGCGGATTTCTTCGACATGCATGGCGTCGAGTTTTACGGCCAGCTGTCGTTCCTGAAAGCTGGGTTGTATTACGCCGACCGCATCACCACCGTCAGCCCGACCTACGCACGCGAAATCCAGACGCTCGCGCAAGGCGGTGGCCTCGACGCGCTCCTGCGCGAACGCGCGCACGACCTGAGCGGCATTCTGAACGGCGTCGACTATTCCATCTGGTGCCCGGCGAACGACGCCGTCCTCCCCGCGCGTTACACGAGTTCGCGTCTTGCAGGCAAACGCGCCTGCAAGGAAGCGCTGCAAAAACGCTTCGGCATCGCGCAGAAAAGCGACGCGCTGCTGTTCGGCGTGGTGAGCCGCCTGACGGAACAGAAAGGTCTCGACCTGCTGCTGGCCGCCCTGCCGGAAATCATCAAGCGTGGCGGCCAGCTCGTCGTGCTCGGCACGGGCGACCCGGCGCTTGAAAACGGCCTCTTGCGCGTCGCGCAGGCGCATCCGGATGCGGTCGCCGTCGAGCGCGGTTTCGACGAGGCGCTCGCACATGAAATCGTCGCGGGCAGCGATGTGATTGCAGTGCCGTCGCGTTTCGAGCCCTGTGGGCTCACGCAGCTTTACGCGCTGGCGTACGGAACGCTTCCGCTCGTGCATTGCGTTGGAGGTCTGGCGGATACCGTGGTCGACGCGTCGCTCGAAAACCTCGCGGACGATCTCGCAACCGGATTCGTGTTCATCCACTTCGTGCCCGACGCGCTGCAAGGCGCGATCCGGCGTGCGTTCGCGCTCTACGCGCGGCGCACCGAATGGAAAGCCACACAGCAACGCGCGATGCGCCAGGACTTTGGCTGGGGCGCATCGGCAGAACAGTATCTGGCGCTGTATCGCGGGCTGCTTTAAGCCTCGCGGGCCGCACGGGCTGGCCGCGCCGACGCCCATCGCAGGACCCGCGAAAACGCGCCGACCTGATGGTTCGACGCAACAACGCGGGGCCGGATCCGGTCCACAAGCGCCAAAACTCGGGTATTGTTCCTGAATGCGCTGCAGCACACGCGATCGGCTGGCATCGTCGTGAGCGGCCGGGGTCTACGCTTCCAGCGGCCAGCTCGCGAATCCTTTTCCATTTCACCGCAAGTGGCGCGCAACGTCCGCGCCGGCGAAGCACACCATGAAAAACGTCCTGAGCATTCAGTCGCACGTGGTTTTCGGTCATGCGGGCAACAGCGCCGCAGAGTTTCCGATGCGCCGCCTCGGCGTCAACGTGTGGCCGCTCAATACGGTGCAGTTCTCCAATCACACGCAATACGGCCACTGGACGGGCAGCGCGATCGACGCCGCACAGATGGAAGAACTCGTCGACGGCATCGGCGCGATTGGCGTGCTGCCACGCTGCGACGCGGTGCTCTCGGGCTATCTGGGCGCGCCCGACCAGGGCGAGGCGGTGATCGAAATCGTGCGCGCCGTGAAGGCCGCGAACCCCAACGCGTGGTACTTCTGCGATCCGGTGATGGGTTCGGCGCCGGGCGGCGTTTCAGGCGGCTGCAAGGTCGAGCCGGGCATCCAGGAGTTCCTCGTGCGCACGATGCCCGAAGTCGCCGACGGCATGGCGCCCAACCATATCGAACTGCAACGGCTCGCCGGACGCGAAATCGAAACCGTCGAGGAAGCCGTCGCCGCCTGCCGTGAAGTCATCCGGCGCGGGCCGAAGATCATGCTCGTGAAGCATCTGCTCGACCGCAATTCGCCCGCCGACCGTTTCAACATGCTCGTCGTCACCGAGCGCGAAGCGTGGATGGGCCAGCGTCCCCTGTATCCGTTCGCGCGCCAGCCGGTCGGCGTCGGCGACCTGACGAGCGCGGTGTTCGTCGCGCGCACGTTGCTGGGCGATCCGGTGCGCTCGGCGTTCGAACATACGCTTGCGGCCGTCAACGCGGTTGTCAAGGCGACGTGGGAAGCGCACCGCTACGAACTCGAACTGGTCGCGGCGCAAAATGAGATCGCGCATCCGCGCGACTGGTTCGACGCGTGGGTCGTGAACGAAGCGGATTAAGCGCGCGAGCCCGCCTTGTCCGCTGACGACCGGCATCTGTGCGCGGTCGCGCAACGTCCTATAATTCGTGCCCGGGCGGCTCGCCTTTTTCGGGCGGGCCGGCCATATAAGGCGATATTCATCGCACCACGCGCGTCACCGCAACAAGGCAAAGAGGCACAGATGGACGGACACATCCGCAGCGAGCGGGAAGAGATTTTTGAGGATTTGTGCATCAGCGTCGACGCCGACGAAGCACACGAACAGGAAGCCATCGAGTACTTCGAGAGCCAGTTCGGCGAGGCGGACTTCGATCCCGCTCAATGGCTCGACATTGCGCTCTACTATTCCCCGGCGGTGGCGGGCGGCATCGTCGATCTCGTCACGCCTGACGACAAGGCGCGCAGCAACATCGCTGAAATCATCGCCGACAATCTCGACATCTCGTACGGCGAGGACGAATGCCAGCAGTTCGCCGAGACGATCCAGTTCGCGATGGCGAACGGTATCCCGGTCGATCTCGACGTGCTGCTCGACGGCTGCATGCGCGCCATCGACGATCTCGACACCTGGGCGGAAGACGACGTCAAGGAACCGCTCATTCGCCTGCGCGAAGAACTGCTGCGCCTGCAAGGCGAGCATTGATATGCCGGCTGGCGCACCCGCGCCGGCCTCTGATTGCCACGCCCTCTCCGCCGCCCGCTGTGGCTGCGCCTTCCGCCTCTGAGGTCATACCCTGGTCTCGCGCCTGCGCCACCTGTGCTGAAATGCGCAGTCAAAGCGCCGCGAACTGCCAAGACGGCCTCAAATTGGCTTTCTATATTCGCGCCAGAATGATCATCACGATCGGGCTGGTTGTGGACCGCTTCGTTTGCTGTCGTTTGCATGAGTCGCTGTGCCCGTCCTGCCCGTACCGTCAGTTTCCGTTTGTGAACCTTGTCGATGGATGGAGAGAACATGAGTCTTCGCAAGACGATGCAACCCTTCGCCGTGCTGGTCGGCGCTGCCCTGACGCTCGCACCGCTGTCCGGCTTTGCGGAAGATCTGCCAGTCAAGGTCGGCTTTGCCGCGCCATTGACGGGCGTGAATGCGGGCTATGGAAAAGACCTGCAAAACGGCGTGCGGCTCGCGATCGACGAGGCGAATGCACAGAAGATCAAGATCGGCGACAAGGTCGCGCATTTCGATCTCGTTTCCGAAGACGATCAGGCCGACCCGCGTATCGGCGTGCAGGCCGCGCAGAAGCTGGTGGACCAGGGTGTCTCGGTGGTCGTCGGCCACTTCAACTCGGGCACGACGATTCCGGCTTCGCAGATCTATGAGCAGGCCGGCATCCCGGTCATCGACCCGGCTGCGACGAATCCGACGATCACGGGCCGCGGTTTCGCCAACACGTTCATGGTGATTTCCACCGACGCGCAAAACGCCGGCAACGCGGGCGTCTACGCCGTTGAAGTGACGAAGGCTAAACGCATCGCGATCATCGACGACCGCACGGCGTTCGGTCAGGGCGAAGCCGACGAGTTCGAAAAGGCGGTGAAAGCGCATGGCGGCACGATCGTCACGCGCGAATACACCGACAACAAGGCCGTCGATTTCAGCACCCAGCTCACGAAAATCAAGTCGACCAACGCCGACCTGATCTTCTTTGGCGGCCTCGACACACAGGCAGCCGGTCTCGCCAAGAAGATGAAGCAGCTTGGGATGACGGCGCAGCTCGTTGGCGGCGGTGGCGTCGAGGACCCCGAGTTCATCAAGCTCGCGGGCGATGCGGCCGAAGGCGTGATGGCGTGGGAATACGGCCGGCCGCTGTCGCAACTGCCGGGCGGCAAGGATTTTTCGGCGAAGTTCAAACAGCGCTTTGGCGTCGACATCCTGTCGTATTCGCCGTTCGGCTACGACGCGGCATGGGCGGCGATCAAGGCGATGCAGGCCGCGAAGTCGACGACGCCTGACGTGTACCGTCCTGCGCTCAAGAGCATCAGCTTCGAAGGCATCACCGGAACGATCGCGTTCGACAGCACCGGTGCGCTCAAGAACGCGTCCTCGACGCTGTATCAGGTCAAGGGCGGCACGTGGGTGCCGGTTGTGACGAAGAGCGGCGTTTAAGCCTGACTCGCGTTTCCGATGTGACGTTCGCGCTGCGCGCCTCTCGCGCTTTGGCCAGACAGCGCGAACGTCTTTAACGCCCTGCAGCCTTCACGACGATCTGCGAAAACGCGTCGCGCTCGATCCTGACCAGCGCGGCCCGGGCCGCCGCGAACTCTTCCGGCGCACACATCTGATGGCCGAACTCGGCGTGCAGTTGCCGTGTGACCTGCAACGTCCGTGACGCCGGATCAAACACATAGTGCGATACGTAATCCAGCGATGCGACGTGAACCTCCGCGTCGCGCGGGATGTCGGTCACGCGCAGACTGGCCGGCAGCGAGATCTGCGCGGTTTCATCGAAGTCGCCGCCGATGCACACATAAGGTTGCGTGCGCACCGGTTCGGCGAGCCACGCCAGAACCTGTGTCGCAATTCCACCGGAAAGGCTCGACAGGGCCGGCAGCGCCGTCGTGCCGTCAGGCCACGCGAAATGCTCGACCGTGCCCTCGATCGTGCTCGTGAACGGCCCCTGCGTCGCTGTGAGGTCACCGGTGCGCACTTGTGCCGTGCCTTGCAGCCCCGTCTGGCGCAGACGGTCGACGGCGATCTGTTGTGCCCGCAGGCGCGTTGAGCGGCGGAACATGTTGCGCTCGGGTTCCGCCGTCGAGCCGGAATCCTCGACGCGATACGTGTATGCCGCGTTGCCGTCGGCGCCGATGTCGAACTGCAACCGCACGCTGCGCCCGCGCGGCTGCGTAGCGGGCGTGCGCGACAGCACGCCCTCGTTCACCAGCAGCACAGGCCGGTCCATCACGCCCGCCGGTAGAAAGCCAAAGCTCGTGCCGCCCGCGGAGGCATCCGCGTAAAGCCCCAGGTCCGGCATCCAGAGAATGGCGTGATTGATCGCGCTCGCGCCGTATCCCGGCACCGATGGCAACGTGTAAACCGGCCCCAGATTCAGCAGCACCGCTTCGCTACGGATGCCGACCGCGGCGAGCAGCGCGCCATACAGGGCAACGTAATCCTTGCAGTCGCCGTAGCGGTTGCGCAGGATGTCGGTCGCGCGATGCGGCGTCGCCGCTGTCTCGCCCAGAAACAGCGCGACGTAACGCACGTTAAAGCGCATCCAGTCGTAAAGCAGTTGTGCTTTGGTGCGCGGGTCACCGGTTTGTGCCGTAAGCGATTGGGCGAGTTGCACGATGGCGGCATCGCTGGCGCTCGGGTCTGTAGCGGGCGACCGGTAGCGCTCGGCAAACGCGGCGTAATCCGGCGTAGTGGAAACCATCAGGCGGTCGCCCCACGTGACATAGCCCACTGCCCCACGCTCGGTCGGCGCGTAGGGGCCGTGGCGGTATTCGAACGTATAGCGTGTGCGACCGTTCTCCGTCACCGGATCGAGTGCGACGTAGCCGCGCGCATCGACATGCAATGGCAGCGTAGCCGGCAGGTCGAAGATCAGTTGCTGGAACTCAACGGGCTCGCGTTCGGGTTCGACAAAATACGAAAACGTGCCTGCCTGAAGGGGTATTGTGCGTTTCTTGCTGAAGACGAGGCGCACGCGCGCGCCGGGTTCGACGCCCGGAAAGATAACGGTACGCAGTACGCCGTCCTGAAACGTCGGCGCGCCCGCGGAACGCGGCTCCTGCACATCGCGAATCCCTTCCGGGCCGACCGGTCGCACGACGCCATCGCGGCCGATCGTCTCTGCGCTCAGCAACTGGATCTGCTCGATGTCCTTGTTGAACCACACGTAACGCTGTGCGACTTCGTCGACGCCGCTCGTCGTATTCGCGCGAAGCGTCGAGTCATCGCGCTCCTCGACGGAGCCGTCGCTCTGCACGACGAAGAGATGGACGTCACGTTCCAGCGTCGAAGGCGGAACGTCGTCGGCGCTCGTCGTGTCGGCTGCATGCGCGGAAGACAGCATGCAGCATGCCGTCAGGCACGATGTCAGCGCCAGTCGGTGCAGGACGCCGCGCCGCCTCATACGCGTTGTGCGCCGGACCGGTACGCGCGCGGACTGACGCCGAACTCGGCGCGAAATGCGTGGTTGAAATTTGATACGTCGTTAAAGCCGCAATCGAGCGCGACGTCGACGATTTTCGCGGTATCGTCGACGAGTCGCAGCGCGGCAGCGCGGATACGCGCACGCAGCACGTACTGATGGGGCGTCACACCCGTCACGCGCTGGAAAGTGCGAAGAAAGTGGAACTCGCTCATACCGGCTGCGCATGCGAGCGAGTGCAGCGTGTGCGCTTCGTGAGGCGCGTCGTCGATCATCCGCGCAGTCTGCGGGACGCGCGACGATGCCACCGCGGTGGGCAACGACGCGCTTCTGCGATGTTCCGACACGACACTTAACGTCCGTGCCGCCAGTTCGACAGCGAACTCGTCCCACGGAGCCTGAAGGGAACCACTCGCGCCGGCGCACGCCCGGACCACACATGGCGTCAGCGCCCGCAATGGCGGCACACGTACCTGCCGGAACACGCGTTCGCTGCCACGTATGCCGAGATCCGCTGCGAGCTGACCGAAATACGGACGGGTGTAGCTGACCGAGACGCAACGGTCGCCCGCGCCATGACGATGGCCGCATTCAAAGCATTCGCCGGCGTTGCCGAGCAGCAGCGAACCGGGCGTCAGCAATTCGCGACCGGCCGCCGCGCGATAACCAAACGATCCGGCGACGATCATCGCAATGCACACGCCCTCGTGCCGCTCTTCGAACGGACGGTCGCGCGGGCCGAATGTGCACAGCACGTCGCGAATAGCCCAGCCTTCGCCCGTTGCGAGTGTGCGGGCGCGTGTCTCGCCCCGCGCACCTTCGCGCGTGCGCCGCGCCAGCGCCTCCTGCAGTTCTATGGCAATTTTCCCCAAGATTTCACCTCGTCCCGCCCGGTACGCTTGTTTTATCACATCGGCGGCAAACGCGGTTTCGCTGCGTATGCCGCTATCGATAACTTCGACGAAGCACGGGAGAACGGATGATGAACGTGACGGACGGAATCACTGAAGCACTCGTGGCCCACGGCCGCGCAGCCGGGATCAGCGAAGCCGACGACGCCTATGGCTGGCTCGCCGGAAGCTGGGAACTCGACGTGCTCCATTACCGCACCGACGTGCGTGCACAGGAGTTGAAGGCCGAAGCGCATTTCGCGTGGGTGCTGGAAGGCCGTGCGGTCCAGGACGTCTGGATCATGCCGCGACGCAATGGGCGCACACCGGCGTGCGGCGCAGACACGACGATGTACGGCACCACATTGCGGGTCTGGGACGCGGCATTGCACGCGTGGCGCGTCACGTATATGAACCCCGGTAGCGGCCAGCGCGACGAACTCATCGGCCGGCGCTTGGGGCGCGATATCGTGCAGATCGGCGCGCATGCGGATGGCACGCCGATCCGCTGGAATTTCACCGATATCACGCGCGATTCATTTCACTGGACCGGTGTTGCGCTCGAACCGGACGGCGTGACCTGGCGGCTCGAAGCCGAGTTTCTCGCGCGACGCGTGGCCCGGTAATCATGCGATGCGGTGCGGCGCGCCTTACAGCCCTTGCGTGTGGCATGACGCTTCTTCGATCGCGCGCAGCAGCGAGAGCGCGATACCCTCTGCGGCAATCCGCACCTCGTCGAGCGATGGAAACGAAGGTGCAATGCGCAGATGGCGGTCATCCGGATCGACGCCGTATGGATACGCGGCGCCGGCCGGCGTGAGCACGAGACCGGCTTCTCCCGCCAGTTCGACGCTGCGCTTCGCCCGCCCGGCTGGCGTGTAAAGGCTGATGAAATAGCCGCCTTCCGGCGCGTTCCAGGACACGCCCGGCACGCCGCCGAGCAGTGTCCCGAATACCGCGGCAACGGCATCGAACTTCGGCTTGAGCAGCGTGCGGTGACGGTCCATCAATCGTTCGAGCCCGGCACGGTCGCGCAGAAAGCGCACGTGGCGCAGCTGGTTCAGCTTGTCCGGCCCGATCGTGCGCACGCCGGTGTGCTTCTGCCACCACGCGACATTGCGCGGCGACGAAGCGAGAAACGCCACCGATGCGCCCGCAAGCGTCACCTTCGAAAGCGACGCGAAGACGAGCGCGCGATCCGGGTTCCCGGCCTGCGCGCACGCTGCGATGATGTCGGGGGTTGCATGACGCGTTTCAGTCAGATGATGAAAGCGGTAAGCGTCGTCCCACATCACGCGAAAATCTGCTGCGGCAGTCTTCATCGATGCAAGACGCTGCGTGGCTTCATGTGACCAGCGTGCGCCCGTCGGGTTGCTATAAAGCGGCACGCACCAGATGCCCTTGATCGAAGCGTCGTCGCGCACCTGTGTTTCGACGAAATCCATATCCGGACCGTCGTCGTTGAACGGTACGGAGATCATGCGGATGCCCAGCGCCTCGCAGATCGCAAAGTGCCGGTCGTAACCGGGCGCGGGGCACAGAAACGAAACGCTGTCCTCCCTGCACCACGCGTTGCCGTCCGGCACGCCATGCAACATGGCGAACGCCAGCGCATCGTGCATCAGTTCGAGACTCGAATTGCCGCCCGCAATGACCTGTGCCGCCGGAACGTCCAGAAGTGCCGCGCCGAACTCGCGCGCCTCGGGCAGGCCCGCGCCGTGTCCGTAGTTGCGACAATCGATTCCATCGCGTGACAGGTAACCCACCGTGCCGGCTTCATCCAGCAATGCCCGCGACAGATCCAGCTGTTCGGGCGACGGCTTGCCGCGCGACATGTCGAGGCGCATTCCCAGTTTTCTGAAGTCATCGTAGGTCGTCGGCATGGCGTCTTGTGCGGCCGCACGAGCCGCAATGAGTTGAAGTGCGGCCAGTATGCCGGTCACCCTGCATTCAGACAAACGCGTTATATTGAACGTTCCGATCAGTTTTCCTGATACCGATGAAAGCACTCGATCTCGATGTTCTCTCGATGGTGGTCGCCATTGCGGACGCCGGCAGCTTCGTGCGCGGCGCGGCACTCGTGCATCGCTCGCAGTCGGCCTTGAGCATGCAGATCCGCGCGCTCGAAGAAGCGCTCGGCAAGCCGCTTTTCATACGTGGACCGCGCAACGTCACGCCGACCCACGACGGCCTCGTGCTGATCGCGTACGCGCGCCAGATGCTCGCGTTGCGCGACGAGGCGTGGGCCTCGATGGTTCATCCCGAGGTGAAAGGCCGCGTGTCGATCGGCGTACCGGACGACTACGCGTCGTCGCTGCTGCCCGCGGTGCTGCGCAAATTTTCCGCGACGTATCCGAAGGTCGAGATTCAGGTGATGGGTTTGCCGAGCAGCGCGCTCGCGCCGCTGGTGCGCGACAACAAGATCGACCTCGCGTGCATCACACGCGTGAAAGGCCTGAGCGGCGACTTTATCCGCTTCGAACCGATGGTGTGGGCAGGTGCCGCGACGGGCCGCGAAATCTGGAAGGAACGGCCGTTACCGATCGCGATGTTCGGGGTGGGCAGCGTGGCGCGCGCGAACGCAATTCATGCGTTGCAGCGCGCGAAGATCGCCTATCGCACGTCGTACGAAAGCCCGAGCCTGATGGGGCTCTTCAGCATGGTCGAGGCGGGCCTCGCGGTGGCGCCCCTCGCCCGCTGCGCGGTGCCGCCGCATCTCGTGCAATTCGGGCGCACGCACGGGCTGCCGAAGCTGCCGGAACTCGAAATCGTGCTGGCGCGCAGCGCGCGTTCAAACCGGCCGCCGTGCGACTTTCTCGCTGAACAGATCCTGACCGATCTGCACGTCTAGCCGCCGGCCGCGCTCATTCGCCCTCGCCGAGCTGCGCGAGCAGTTCCTGCAGTTTTTCGACGTGCCGCAACAGCAGTTCCCGATGTTTTTCGATCTGTTCGAGACGCCCTGCGAGATCGGCGTGCACGTGGCCCTCGATTTCGGTTGCGGCAAGCACGTCTTCCACTTTCGCGCGCACCGATGCCAGTTCGACCGGCGGATGGCTCAGATAGCGCTCGAAACGTCGCACGTCCTGTATCGCGAGATCGCGCACCTTGCGAAAATGGGCCAGCCGACGATGCGACTCCGCGTCGAACGCTTCTTCTTCGGCACGCTTTGACGGCGGCGCCTGCCCGAAAATCGGTTCAGGCGGACGCAGCACGGTCTTCTTGCGCACCGGGTGCGCCGTGCCGCGAAAACGTGCAAGCGGCGATTCGTTGTCGATCGCGGAACGGGCGCCTTCGGGAATATCGCCCGCGGTACGTGGCGTATCCATCCAGCCGGACGGCAGGCCCGTCACGGCTTCGACACCGCGCACGAATTCCTCGCTGAATTCACGCTGGCCCGTCAGCATCAGTTTCAGATAGCTCGCGGAGAACGTCATCATCCGTGCAAGACGCGCCGCAGCACCCACCTCGCGGGTCAGCAAAACCAGGTTGGCCCGCCACACCGTCAGCTGCGCTTCGTCAGAATCTTCCATCGTCGGGTCATCCATCTTTTCTCCCCCGATGTCGTCGTCACGCCACCGCGCGGCGTGCGCCGCGCGCGTCTCATCTGCCTGAAGGGTAGTCGCATCGCCATGCTGCGCGCAACCCGCGCGCGGGCATGCGTTGCGCTTCTGCATTGCAACGGTTTGCAGAACGCAGGACGTGCTGAATTGACCCGGTTGAGCCGCGGGCGTTCCTTAAGCATGGAAATGAGGCCCCGCTGCGGCGCACAGCCGCGCCGGGGGCCCCTCGGGGTTGAACATTGAATTGCTGGCGCGCTCTATGCTTCTATTTTTACGCCGACGTTACAAACCTCAGACAGCTGCCAGAACGCGCGCCATTGCGCCTTTGACCAGCGTTTCAAGCAGCGGCTCGACCTGGGCCGCGCGTGCTTCGTCATACGAATAGGGCATTTTTTCCTGCATGTACGTGATCTGCGTGAGTTCGAGCTGAACCGCGTGCACGCCCTTCTCCGGCTGGCCATAGTGCCGCGTGATGTAGCCGCCCTTGAAGCGGCCGTTCGCCACGCCCGTATATCCGCCGTGCTTCGCGACGATATCGGCCAGTTCGTCGGCGAGACCCGGTGCGGCGCTCGCGCCGTTCGACGTGCCGAAATTGAAATCCGGCAGACGCCCCTCGAAAAAACGCGGCACGTGCGAGCGGATCGAGTGTGCCTCCCACAGCAGCACCTTGCCGTGTTTTGCCTTCAGCGTTGCGAGTTCGCTTTCGATCGCCTCGTGATACGGCTTCCAGTACGCATCGCGACGGCGCACGATTTCGGCGTCGTCAGGCAGATGGCCTTCGCGATAGAGCGGTTCCTTGTCGAACGTATCGACAGGCAGCAGGCCGGTCGTATCCTGGCCCGGATAGAGGTTCGCGCCGTCGGGCGGGCGGTTCAGGTCGATCACATAGCGCGCGTGCACCGGCATCAGGATCGATGCGCCGAGGCGCTTTGCGAACGCATACAGGCGGTCCAGATGCCAGTCGCAATCGTCGGTACGTGCGGCCGCGGGCGTCATGGTCGCGGCGATGTCGTCGGGAATGCGCGTGCCGACGTGCGGAATCGAGATCAGGAGCGGCAGGCTTCCCTGATGCAGCGAGAAAACTGGCGTGGAATTCGATGCAGTCATGTCAGTCCGGGGTCAGTTCGATGCACTTCACGGGCGGTTCCGGCAAGCCGGCTCCGCCTTTCGTGAATTCATGCAGTCATTCATTTCAACAGTTCAGCGAGTGCGACGCGATATTGCGACCACGCGCGTTCCTCATCGCGATGCCGACGGTTGTCGACGACCTTGTCGCCACCCGCAAACACATCGCGTACCGGCGTCTCGCCGTGTTCACAGAATACGACACCTGAGAGCCACGCGTCAGGCGCATGTTCCGCGATACTGGCGTGGTTCGCGTCGAGCACGAGCCAGTCCGCGCGATGGCCCGCCTGCAGCGCGCCCACCGCACGCCCGGTTGCCCGCGCACCGCCTTCGAGCGCCGCACCGAACAGCCGGTCGGCCACGTGCGTCGCATCGGCGGATGCCAGTACGTTGCGCTGACGCCGCGACAGACGCTGGCCATATTCGAGCAGCCGCAACTCCGAACGCCAGTCGACGCCGATATGGCTGTCCGACCCGATGCCAAAACGCCCGCCTGCTTCGAGGTATTCCTGTGCAGGAAAAATGCCGTCGCCGAGATTTGCTTCGGTCGTGAGACACAGGCCTGCCACTGCGCCACGCTGCGCCAGCTCTATTGTCTCTGCTGCATCGACGTGCGTCGCATGCACGAGGCACCAGCGCGAATCGACGTCGAAGCGGTCGAGCAGCCACTGCACGGGCCGTGCGCCTTCGGTTTCGAGGCACGCGTCGACTTCGGCGGTCTGCTCCGCGATATGGATGTGCACAGGCGCGCCCGGCGACATCGCGTCGAGGCCGCCCAGCAGCGCGCGCAGCGAATCGCCGGAGACCGCGCGCAGCGAATGCGGCGCAACGCCGTAACGTAGCGACGCGTCTTCGGGCCGTGCCATACGAAGCCCGTCCAGCAGATCGAGCAGACGCTCCGGCGTGTTGATGAAGCGCCGCTGGTCCTCACGCGGCGAGAGCGCCCCGAAGCCGCTGTACTGGTAAAGCACAGGCAACATCGTCATGCCGATGCCGCTCGTCTTCGCTGCATCGACGACGCGTGCGGCCAGTTCTGCCGGACTCGCGTAACGACTGCCGTCGGGCGCGTGATGGACGTAGTGGAATTCGCACACGGACGTGTAGCCCGCTTTCAGCATCTCGATGTAGAGCCACTGCGCGATCGCAGCGAGCCCTTCAGGCGAGATGCGTGCGGCGAAGCGATACATCAGGTCACGCCAGCTCCAGAACGTATCGGTGGCGTTGGCGCGGTATTCGGTAAGGCCGGCCATCGCGCGCTGGAACGCGTGTGAATGGAGATTCGGCATGCCGGGCACAACAGGGCCCGCTGCACGCGTCACGCCAGCAGGCGCGGTGCTGTCCGGCGTCACGGCCGTCAGGATGCCGGCGGCGTCCCATTCGAGCAGCACGTTACGACGCCAGCCGCCCGGCAGCCAGGCGTCATCGGCAAACAGCGATTGAACGGATTCAGTCATCGTCGAACCTTGTGAAGAGTGCGTGCGCGGCGCGGCTTCAGGCGCTGCGCCGTGTGTGGACCGTCTCGCCCGCGCGCACGACGCGCGTGCACAACGGACGGCCCATCCAGTACGCGAGTTCCGCGAGCGTATCGACGGACCACACCGCGAAATCCGCCTGACGTCCGGCCGCAAGCGTGCCGTGTCGTCCCGCCTGTCCGAGCGCGCGTGCGGCATGCGTCGTCACGCCTTGCAGCACTTCGGGTACGGTCATGCGAAAGAGCGTCGTCGCCATATTCATCATCAGCAACAGCGAAGTTGCGGGCGACGTGCCCGGATTGCTGTCGGTGGAAATCGCGATCGGCACGCCGTAACGACGCAGCAGATCGAGCGGCGGCAGTTGCGTTTCGCGGATGAAGTAGTACGCGCCAGGCAGCAATACGGCAACCGTGCCCGACGCTTTCATCGCGGCCACGCCCGCTTCGTCGAGGAATTCGAGGTGATCCGCGGAGAGCGCGCGATGTCGCGCGGCGAGCGCCGTGCCGCCGCTGTTCGACAACTGCTCGGCGTGCATCTTCACCGGCAGCCTGCGACGCTCAGCGGCTTCGAAAACGCGCTCGCTTTGCGCGAGCGAAAACCCGATGCGCTCGCAGAACACGTCGACGGCGTCGACGAGGCCTTCATCGGCGAGCGCGGGCAGCATCCGTTCGCAGACTTCGGTGATGTAATCGTCTGCGCGGCCGGCGAATTCCGGCGGCAACGCGTGCGCGCCAAGAAACGTCGTGTAGACGGAAACCGGATAGCGTTCGCCGAGGCGTCGCGCGACGCGCAGCATCTTGCGCTCGCTCGCCAGGTCGAGGCCGTAGCCCGACTTGATTTCGACCGCCGTGACGCCCTCCGCAAGTAGCGGTTCGAGCCGTGCAGCCGATTGCCGGAACAGCGTGTCTTCGTCGGCGGCACGCGTCGCGCGCACCGTCGAGACAATGCCACCGCCCTGCTTCGCGATCTCTTCGTAGCTCACGCCGGCAAGGCGTTGTGCGAATTCATCGGCGCGCTGGCCGCCATACACGAGATGCGTGTGGCAATCGACGAGGCCCGGCGTCACCCACGCGCCGCCCAGGTCTTCGCGTGACCACGTTTTGTATTCTTCAGGAAGCGCATGCGACGCGCCGAGCCAGGCAATCTGGCCGTCGCGCACCGCGATTGCCGCATCGGATATGGTCTGATCCGGGTCGCCTTCTGCGCAGAGATTCAGGTGATGCCAGACGGTGTGCTTCATCGCGTGCTCATTGCCATGTGGATGCAAAAAAACGCGGCTTCGATGTTTCGAAGCCGCGTCCGTCATGTGTAGCGAACGCCGATTGCGAGGATCGCACCCGCTTCTGTGTCTGCCTTTACGCACTTCACCGTGCACGCCAGCGCGTGTGCGGCATCGATGCGCAACGTGTCGTTGTGTGTGAGGAGAAACGGCGCGCGTCCGTTGAACGTGATTTCAGCCGCGCCCGCAGCGCAGAACAGCAACACGACGTCCGCCGTCAGCGTCTGTTGCGATTCGCCGCGCCAGACTTCGACGTCGCCCGTTGCCGCGCCACGCCGCACCATCAGGTTGAAGTCGCGGGTCGCGCCGTCGACAAGCCGCGCATCGATCGACGCCTCGCCTTTGAAGCGCGCGATATCGAGCGGCTGCGTGAGCGCATGCGTGTGACCTTCGGCGTCATCGAGCAGCATGCCCGCGCCCGAGAGCAGCACCAGCGTGCGGTCGATGCCCGCGAAACGCGAGAACGGCCCCGGCTGCGCCACATCGGCGACGCTCACGCGCCACACGAATGTATCGAGCGCCGCGCCTTGCGGCTCGACCGCGATTTCGCGCGTGACGCCGCCGCCGTTCTTCCACGGCGACGCCACGAGATCCGCGCCACGCAGCAACGACACCTGCGTCGTATTCAACGCCTGCGGCATCGGTCAGCGGCCGAGCATCGGCAGATTGAGGCCGGCCTCGCGCGCCGTTTCCTGCGCGAGTTCGTAGCCGGCATCCGCGTGACGCATCACGCCCGTCGCCGGATCGTTGAACAGCACGCGGCCAAGACGCTCCTTCGCGGCATCCGTGCCGTCGGCGACGATCACGACGCCCGAGTGCTGGCTAAAACCCATGCCGACGCCGCCACCATGATGCAGCGAGACCCACGATGCGCCGCCTGCCGTGTTCAGCAGTGCATTGAGGAGCGGCCAGTCGCTGACTGCGTCGGAGCCGTCTTTCATCGATTCCGTTTCGCGGTTCGGGCTTGCAACCGAACCCGTATCGAGGTGGTCGCGGCCGATCACGACCGGCGCCTTCAGCTCGCCGTTCTTCACCATTTCGTTGAACGCCTGGCCGAGACGATAGCGATCCTTCACGCCGACCCAGCAGATGCGCGCCGGCAGGCCCTGGAACGCGATGCGTTCGCGCGCCATGTCGAGCCAGTTGTGCAGATGCGGATCGTCCGGAATCAGTTCCTTGACCTTCGCATCGGTCTTGTAGATGTCTTCCGGATCGCCCGACAGCGCGACCCAGCGGAACGGCCCCTTGCCTTCGCAGAAGAGCGGACGGATGTACGCCGGCACGAAGCCCGGGAAATCGAACGCGTTTTCGACGCCCATTTCCAGCGCCATCTGGCGGATGTTGTTGCCGTAATCGAGCGTGGCCGCGCCGCGTTCCTGCAGCGTGAGCATGGCCTGCACCTGCTTCGCCATCGACTGCTTCGCGGGCAGCACGATGCTGTCCGGCACGGTCTTCTGACGCTCGCGCCAGTCCTCGACGTTCCAGCCCTGCGGCAGATAACCGTGAATCGGATCGTGCGCGCTCGTCTGGTCGGTCACGCAGTCAGGTGTGATGCCGCGCGTCACACATTCGGCAAACACGTCGGCGGCATTGCCGAGCAGACCGATCGAAACCGGCTTGCCGGCTTTCTTCGCTTCTTCGAGCATGGCGAGCGCTTCGTCGAGCGTCGCAGCTTTTTTATCGACGTAACGTGTCTTCAGACGGAAGTCGATGCGCGTCTCGTCGCATTCCACCGCGATCATCGAGAAGCCTGCCATGGTGGCTGCGAGCGGCTGCGCGCCGCCCATGCCGCCAAGGCCGCCCGTCAGGATCCAGCGGCCCGACGGATCGCCGTTGAAGTGCTGGTTCGCGACCGAGAAGAACGTTTCGTATGTGCCCTGCACGATGCCCTGGCTGCCGATGTAGATCCAGCTGCCGGCCGTCATCTGGCCGTACATCATCAGGCCCTTGCGGTCGAGTTCGTGGAAGTGTTCCCACGTCGCCCAGTGCGGCACGAGGTTCGAGTTCGCGAGCAGCACGCGCGGCGCGTCGGCATGCGTCTTGAACACGCCCACCGGCTTGCCCGACTGGATCAGCAGCGTTTCGTCTTCGTTCAGGTCCTTGAGCGATTTGAGAATCTGGTCATAGCAGTCCCAGTTGCGCGCGGCGCGGCCGATGCCACCGTACACCACGAGCGCATGCGGATGCTCGGCGACTTCCGGGTCCAGATTGTTCTGGATCATGCGGTACGCGGCTTCCGCGATCCACGTCTTGCAGGTCTTTTCGCTGCCGCGCGGCGCGCGGATCGTGCGGGTCGGGTCGAGACGCGGATCGATATGTTTCGGGTTGTTCATGGTGGTGGCCCTCAAATGCCCAGAGAGAAAGTTCAGAAGTGTCCGGTGAAGCGATAGCGGCTGCCGGGATGCCACAGGTTGGCCACCGAAGCGACCAGACCCTGCGACCACGTGCGTCGATGCAGCACGAGGCAGGCCTCCGTTTGACTCATGGTCAGAAGCTCGCGCGTTTCGTCGTCCGCGGCGAGCGCCTCGATGCGGTACTCGACGCGCTGCAGCGGCGCGACGCGCACGAGATACTGGTTCGGCGTCGTGTTCGTGAAATCCTGCAACGCGTATTCAGGTGCAACCGACGGATTGACCCAGCGTTCCTCGAGCTGCACCGGCTCGTCGTTTTCGAAATGCAGAAGACGCGAGTGAAAGAGCGGATTGCCGGCCTTCACCTGCATTTCCACGGCCAGCGCCTCGTCGGCAATCGTCGCGCCGACATGCATCACGCTCGCGTGATAGCGATGACCGCGCGCGACGATTTCGTCGGAGATGCTGCGGATCGCGACCAGCGTCGATTCGTACTTCGGCCGCGCGACGAACGTGCCGGAACCCTGCACGCGCGTGAGCACCTGCTCCGACGTGAGTTCGCGCAGCGCGCGGTTCACCGTCATGCGCGCGACGCTGAACTCGCGCGCCAGTTCGTTTTCCGACGGGACCTGGTCGCCTTCCGCCCATTCGCCCGCGTGAATGCGGCCGAGGATGAAGTCCTTGATCCCCTGATAAGCCGGTGCGTTCATGTCGCGTCGGCTTTACTGTTCGGAGACGAACGAGAGCGGCGCGTGCGCGGCGATCGTGCCGTTCTGCACGAGACGCGTGATCGCCACGATGTCCGGCGAGAAGTAGTGATCGAGCTCGTAATGCGCGACCTCGCTGCGCACGGTCTGCATCACGCGTTGCAGGCTCGGGCTCGTCTTGTGCGGTGCGCGCAGATCGATACCCTGGGCAGCCGCGAGCAGTTCGATCGACAGGATGTTCGCGGTGTTCTCCGCCATGTCGGCGAGCTTGCGTGCGGCGAACGTGGCCATCGAAACGTGATCTTCCTGGTTCGCCGAAGTAGGCAGCGAATCCACCGAAGCCGGATGCGCGAGCGTCTTGTTTTCCGAAGCCAGTGCGGCGGCCGTGACGTGCGCAATCATGAAGCCCGAGTTCACGCCGCCATCGCGAACGAGGAACGGCGGCAGACCCGACAGCGTCGCGTCGATCAGCAGTGCAATGCGACGCTCGGCGAGCGCGCCGATTTCGGCGACGGCGAGCGCGAGGTTGTCGGCGGCGAACGCGACCGGTTCAGCGTGGAAGTTGCCGCCCGACAGCACTTCGCCCGTGTCCGGGAAAATCAGCGGGTTATCGGAGACGGCGTTCGCTTCGATCAGCAGCACGTCGGCAGCGTGGCGCATCTGGTCGAGACACGCGCCCATTACCTGCGGCTGGCAGCGCAGGCTGTACGGATCCTGCACCTTGTCGCAATCGGCGTGCGAAACGTTGATCGCCGAGCCTTCGAGGAGCGAGCGATATGCCGCTGCTGCGTCGATCTGGCCTTGATGGCCGCGCAGTGCGTGGATCCGGTGGTCGAACGGCTTGACCGAGCCCATGGCCGCATCGACGGACAGCGCGCCGGACACGAGCGCCGTACGGTACAGGTCTTCGATCGCGAACATGTTGTAGAGCGCGAGCGCGGTGGAAGCCTGCGTGCCGTTCAGGAGCGCGAGGCCTTCCTTCGCCTGCAGCGTGAGCGGCTTCAGGCCCGCGACGCGCAGGCCTTCGGTGGCCGCCGCGCGCTCGCCGCGAATGAACACTTCGCCGATGCCGAGCAGCACGCCCGACATGTGCGCGAGCGGCGCGAGGTCGCCCGAGGCGCCGACTGAACCCTTCACCGGAATCACCGGCAGCACATCGGCGTTAAAGAGCGTGATCAGCGCGTTCATCACTTCGCGGCGGATCCCCGAGTGGCCGCGGCCGAGGCTCGACAGCTTCAGCGCCATCAGGAGACGCACGACCGGGCGCGACATCGGCTCGCCCACGCCGACTGCGTGCGACAGCACGAGGTTACGTTGCAGCAGTTCGAGCTGGTCGTGCGGGATATGCGTGCTGGCAAGGCGCCCAAAGCCGGTATTGATGCCATACGCCGGCTCGCCCTTCGCGGCGATATCCGCGACGGCCTGTGCGCCGGCATCGATGGCCGCGAAGCTGGCCGGGTCGAGTTCGAGCGTGACCTGCTCGCGGGCGATCACGCGGAGTTGCGGGAGGGTCAGGCTGCCGGGCGTAAGAATCATGATGAGAAATCCTGTCTATACAATTGAGTTTGAAGTGTAGCGTCGCGGTCTTGTCTATACAACTTGTTTTTGTGAGATTGGGACCAGGGGTTTCCAGTAGAAGCAGAGTATCCCTGCCTCGCCGGCCGTCCCCGCCTGAAGCGGACGCACCTCGCGCCGGCTGCTGTTGTCAGCCTTCGGCGCCATAACTTGTATATACACCCCCGTCGTGGCGGCCAGCAACCCGGACAAAAAGAACGGCGCGTACCCAGCGCGAAACCCGTGCATTCGTTGACTCAAAATCAAGATTCATTTGAGAAACGGCTACTTTTTGAAAAAGTCCGCCGGACGGATACTGGACGCCTCTCATCGCGAGTCAACCAGCAGGAGTCAGGTCATGAAAGTTTTCGTCACAGGCGCAGCGGGCTTTATCGGCGGTTCGATTGCGGCGGGCCTCGTGCGCGCCGGGCATCAGGTCGCGGGACTCGTGCGCCGCCCCGAACAGGCCGAAGCGCTCAAGCGCCTCGGTATCGAACCCGTCATGGGCGATCTCGACGACCGCGCGTTGCTGATCGCGCAGGCACAGGCCGCCGACGGCGTCATCAACGCCGCCAGCAGCGACCACCGTGGCGCAGTCGAAGCGCTGATCGAGGGCCTCGCCGGCTCCGGCAAGCCGTTTCTGCATACGAGCGGCTCCAGCGTCGTCGGCGATGCGTCCGGCGGCGAAGGCACGGATGCGGTCTATCACGAAGACCGCCTGCCCGAACCGACCGCCGACAAGGCGCCGCGCGTCGCGATCGACACCCTCGTGCTCGACGCCGCGACAAAGGGTATCCGCGCGAGCGTGCTGTGCAACACGCTGATTTACGGTCACGGCGCGGTACCGGGCGCAGAAAGCGTGCAGCTGCCGCGCCTCCTGCGTCAGGCGCAGAAAAGCGGCGTGGTGCGTCACGTGGGCAGCGGCGGCAACATCTGGTCGAACGTGCACATCGACGACGTCGTCGAGCTGTATCGTCTCGCGCTCGAAAAATCGCCGGCGGGCACGTTCTATTTCGTCGAAAGCGGCGAAGCCATGTTCCGCGACATGACGTCAGCGATGGCCGAAGCGCTCAGGCTCGGCAAGCCGCAGGACTGGCCGCTCGAAGAAGCGAAACAGGAATGGGGCTACGAGATGGCGTCGTACGGCCTCGGCTCGAACAGCCGCGTACGCGGTCAGCGCGCACGCACGCTGCTGGGCTGGAAGCCGCAGCGTACGTCGGTGATCGACTGGATCCGTCAGGAGATGCTGCGCACGGCTTGAGCTTTAGGCGTGGTCAAGTGCAGGAAATAGTGACAAGTGCGCAACACCGCACGTTGATGTAGCGGATCCGTAAGCTCGACTCGATAGAATCGCGCTCATTATCTGGCACGTTGTGTCGCCGGGCACGGATCCACGATGTTTATCGCACTCAATTTCGACTGGCTGACCAACCTGCTCGCGATCCTTTTCATCGTGGCGTGTCTTCATGACGCCCGCCACGATGAATACGGCACGCTGACGCTGTCGGCCGCGGCGATGGGGCTCATCGTGATGGCGATCGAGTTTTTCCTGCAGCCCGCCTTCGAAATGTCGCTGTAAGTCGCGGGGTTCCGCAACGCGACGCGCCATCGCGCGCCGCGCCTGTTTCTACTTCCTTCCTCGCGCATTCACTTTCCGCGCGACATCTCCGAACAACACGATCCCCCTTCGGGCGCGGAGGCTTTCTGCTGCCGCCCGTCGTCTTCGTAGCGGTCGTGATGGCGCATCCAGTCCATCATGTTGTTCGTTTCGTTACGCCCTTTCGGCGCGACATCGAGGAACGCGTAGGTGCCGATCATCGGCTCGCCGCCGCGCGCATACCGCGAGAACGTGTGATAGACGGTGCCGTTTTCATCCTTGTAGAACGCGCTCAATCCGTGCATTTCGTCGCATTCGAAATCCTGCACGTCGAAGTTGTAGAAGACCTTGCCTGCCTTCATCTGTTCGTCGGTATACGACACGTTGTAGTCGTAATTGAAATCGCTTTGTGCCGACGAGACCCAGCGAAATTTCCAGCCCATTCTCTTCCTGAACGCTTCGAGTTTCGCGAGCGGCGCACGCGAAACGGCCACGAACGACACATCGTGATGTTCGAGATGCTGTAACGCGCCATCGGTGTGATCCATGCCGAACGAGCAGCCCGGGCAGCCCTCTTCCCAGTCGGGCCCGAACATGAAGTGATAGACAAGCAGCTGGCTGCGTCCATCGAAGAGTTCAGCGAGCGTCTGCGAACCCTGCTGCGTATCGAACGTATAGGTCTTGTCGACCTTCACCCAGGGCAATGCAAGACGTTGGCGGTTCAGCTCGTCGCGTGCGCGCGTACAGGCCTTTTCATGGGCGAGATGCGCGCGCTGCGCGGCGATCCATTCTTCCCTTGAGACGATTCTGTGCGGTTCCATCCGGGTTTCCTCCTTAGCGGGTCCGGGTCAGGCAAACAGGTGTTCGAGCGCGTCGATCACGTCCGTCCAGCCGGAACGGTGACTGTCACGCGCGGCTTCGTCGGCGAACTGCTCGTGCGTGAGCGTGAGAAGGGTTGCGTCGCCGTCGCGCCTCAGCACGACAGTGACGAGTGATTCGCGTTCGGGTGTCGTGATCCACACCCAGGTGAACACCAGTTTCGAGCCCGGCACGACCTCGCGATATTCGCCACTGACGTCGTTCGTGCCGCCATCCGGCGCGTGCATGATCACGCGGAACCGGCCACCCACGCGCACGTCCATTTCGGCGTGCGTGACCTTGTTGCCCATCGGAGTCCACCACATCGCTACTTGCGCCGGGTCAGTCCAGGCGCGCCAGACTTTTTCGGGCGCGGCGTTGATACGACGCTGGATCGTGAGGCTGGGTCGGGTGAGCATGCGTCTTTCTCCACAAAGGCGGCAAGTCGATCGAGCTGATCCGTCCAGAAGCGCTGGTAGCGGGTGAGCCATTCCATCGCTTCCTCCATGGGCGCGGGCGCGAGCCGGCACGCAACGGTGCGTCCGGTCTTCGTGCGCGTGACGAGTCCCGCTTCGGACAGCACGTCGAGATGCTTCATGACCGCCGGCAGCGACATCTCGAACGGCGCGGCGAGTTCGCTCACCGACAGGTCGTGCTGGCCAGAAAGGCGCGCAAGCATCGCACGCCGCGTAGGGTCCGAGAGCGCGGAAAACGTGCGGTCGAGCGCCGCGTCCATATACTTAACCATGAAGTTAAGTTGAGACGATGATAGCCGTGTGTCAAGGCAGCACATGGGGTACCTGAAAGCACAAGGCGCTTCATGGCGAAATGCCATGAAGCGCCTTATTTACAGCCTCGAAACGCGATGTGACGCGGATTCAGACCCTGCGCATCATGCGCGCATCAGATTGCCCAGCCGCCGAGGTAGAACACGGCGAGCACCAGTGCGATCGCTACCGTGCCGACGTTGAGCTTGCGGAACTCGCCGCTCACCACGCGACCGATCACGAGCGTGCAGAAGCCGAGCATGATGCCCGTGACGATGTTCGCCGTGAGCACGATAAATACCGCACACACGAGGCCGGACATCGAGTCGATCATGTCGTTCATGTCGAGCTTGCTGACGCTGCTCAGCATCAGCAGACCGACGTACATCAGTGCCGGTGCCGTGGCGTACGAAGGCACGAGGCCCGCGAGCGGCGAGAAGAACATCACGACGAGAAACGCGAGACCCACCACAGCGGCAGCGAGACCCGTCTTCGCACCGGCGGCGACGCCCACCGTCGATTCGATATACGCGGCAGCCGGTGCGCCGCCCATGAAGCCGGAGAAGATCGAGCTGAGCGAATCGGCCGTCAGTGCGCGGCCGCCGTTGATGATGCGGCCGTTCGCGTCCAGCTGCCCTGCCTGCCCTGCCACGGCGCGAATCGTGCCGGTCGCGTCGAACACGGCCGTCATCACGAGTGCGAGCACGCTCGGCAGCACGGCCAGCGACAGTGCGCCCTTGATGTCCATCGAGCCGATGAGCGATGCGTGTCCCGGTGCCGACAGCGAAGGCACGGCAAAGAAGCCGTGAAACGCGACAGCCGGATCGATCATCAGCGCAATCGCGGAAATCGCGACGATCACGAGCAGGATCGAACCCGGCACGCGACGGCGCACCAGACCGAAGATCGCTGCAAGCCCGGCCACCGACATGATTACCGGCAACGACGTGATGTGCCCGAGTTGCACCGGCAGTCCCGGTCCCGGATTCTTGACGACAAGACCGACGTCGTTTGCGGCGATCAGCAGCAGGAAGAGGCCAATGCCGATGCCCGTGCCGTGTGCGATGCCCGACGGCAGGTTGCGCAGGATCCACGAACGCACGCCTGTCACCGAGATGCCGGTGAACACGAGGCCCATCAGGAAAACTGCGCCGAGTGCGACCGTCGGATGCAGGCCTTTGCCGAGCACGAGGCCGAACGCGGTGAACGCGGTGAGCGAGATCGCGCAGCCGATGGCGATCGGCAGCTTCGCCCAGACGCCCATCAGGAGCGAGCCGAACGCCGTGGTCAGACACACGGCGACGAACACCGCGCTCGTGTCGAAACCCGCCTTGCCGAACATGCCCGGCACAACGAACACCGAATAGACCATTGCGAGAAACGTCGTGATGCCGGCGATGATTTCCTGGCGCTGCGTGCTGCCACGCGAGGTGATTTCAAAGTACCGGTCGAGGATGCCCTTCGAGTCGAAAGACTGGGCGCCGACTTCGCTAATCGGCTGGGCCTGAGGTTCCATCATGGTAAGCGACTCCTTTATCAGCATGCTGAAACGGTCGATGTGCCGGCCGTCATCAGGTTTGTCTCGTTACGTTTTATGTGCCCGCTGGCTTGCCAGAGGCCTCTTTTTGCAGAGGTCGAACGCGTATCCGTTGTGCGGGCCCGCCGCGCGGCCAGACTCTTGCTGACGATCTGCCTGCAACTCGCCATTCCGCGCAATGCTCTGTTCTTCTTGTGCTGTCCCGAAATGTAGGGGAACACACACATATCTCCTATCGCATGCGCGGCATGAAGGATATGTCACGGTCCTTATGTCGTTGTGGGGCCGGACGGATAGCACACCGGGCCGCGTGTTTACACCTACGGTTTTCAGTGCGTCGAAACGTACGAGGGGACGCTTCCAGCAGCGATCGGGCGCGCGGCTTCAACGCATCCCGGAGGCGTGCTTCAGGATTGCGAGGCGCTGCATCGGGGGCGTGGCACGCCGCGCGGGTTAAACTCTCGGCCTGACACGCGACCAACTGTATCGATGGCGGACGCTTACCCGTCCGCCTGCGCCCATGGAGTCCTTCTAGATGAGTGGCGGTTTCCCACGTCCAGCCTTCCGTCTCGCGATCCTGCTCGTCCTTGTGGCGTGGTTCCTGTCGGGCTGCAGCCTGCTGCAACTGCAGGCGCCCGCGCCGATCCGCGACGCCGAAGCGATCCCGGTCGTTCCCGAACCGCAGCCGCCCGTCGCCGAGGACAACGAGCCCGAGCAGACCGACGCCACCGGCCACCGGGTGCCGAGCAAACCGAAGCGTCCGGTCGTGAAGCCGCACAAGGTCGAGGAACCGCCGCCGCCCGCGCCGCCCCCTCCGCCGCCGCCCCCACCGCCCCCGCCGGTCATCACGACGCGTACGATCGACCGTAACAGCGCGCACGGCCTGCTCGACAGCGAAGTGCAGCGGCCCGACGGCAAGGTCGTCGGCCGCGCGGTCGATCTGATCACCGACGCGAGCGGCACGCCGCGCGAGATGGTCGTGAACCTGCAGGGCTTTCTTGGCATCGGCGACCGCAAGGCGAACTTCCCGTGGAACGCGTTCCGCTTCGCGCCCGCAGCCAAAGGCGCGCCGATCACGATCAACATGCCGCAGGGCAAGCTGCCGTTCTCGATCCGGCCGAAGCTCGCGGGGCCGCTCGCCGGCACGTCGCCGACGCCCGTGAGTCCGGGACAGTTGCAACTGCTCGACACGGACGTCGAACGCGCGAACGGCGGCAAGGTGGGACGCATCATCGATGTGCTGATCGACGGGGGCGCGCAGCCGCAGGCGGTCGTGCTCGACGTGAGCGGCATCATCAGCCCTGACCGGCGCACGATCGCGGCCAACTGGTCGGCGCTGCGCTTCGTCACGAAGAACAAGGCGCTGACGCCGCTCATCGAGCTCAACGACGCGCAGATCAAGGCCTCGCCGTCGTATACGTCGGACGGGCCGATCCGCGCGGTTTCGCCCGCGCCGCCTCCGGCTCCAGCTCCAGCTGCATCTCCGGCGCCCGCCGCACCTCCCGCTCCGGCACCCGCGGCCGCCCAGGCAGGCGCAGGTGCATCGTCATCCACGGCTACGGCCTCTTCTGTGAAGCCTGCCCGATGACAGATCGACTCAAGGTTGACGCGCGCAGTCTGCGCGCCCTCGACTGGCTGAATTTTTTCGTCGCGAATGTGCAGACGGGATTCGGTCCGTTTATCGCTTCGTACCTCGCGTCGCACAAGTGGACGCAAGGCGAAATCGGTCTCGCGCTCTCGGTCGGCACGATCAGCGCAATGGTGAGCCAGGTGCCAGGCGGCGCCGCCGTCGACGCGCTACGCAACAAGAAGGGCGCGGCTGCCTGGGCGATCATCGCAATCATCGCGAGTGCGCTCCTGCTCGCCAGCCGTCCGACCGTGCTGCCCGTGATGGTCGCCGAGGTCTTCCACGGTTTCGCGAGCTGCATGCTCGTGCCGGCGATGGCGGCGATCTCGATCACGCTCGTGGGTCGCCACGATCTCGGCGACCGGCTCGGCCGGAACGCACGCTGGGCCTCGATTGGCAGCGCGGTGGCAGCGGGCCTGATGGGACTCTTCGGCGAATACTATTCGCCGCGCGCGGTCTTCTGGCTCACCGGCGCACTCGCCCTGCCCGCGCTCTTCGCGCTCAGCATGATTCATACGAATCCGAACCCGACGCCGGTCGCGGTAAAACACACGCCCAAGCCGGAGAAGGAAGAACGCGAGTCGTTGCGCGAACTGCTGCGCGACAAACGCATGCTGATTTTCGCGGCGTGCGTGGTGCTGTTCCACCTGTCGAATGCAGCGATGCTCAACCTCGCCGCGGGCGAAGTGACCGCCGGCATGGGCGACAACGTGCAGCTCGTGATCGCGGCCTGCATCATCGTGCCGCAGGCGATTGTCGCGATGCTCTCGCCGTGGGTCGGACGCTCGGCCGAACGCTGGGGACGCCGGCCGATCCTGCTGCTCGGTTTCTCGGCGCTGCCGCTACGCGCGCTGCTGTTTGCGGGCGTGAGCAGCCCTTATCTGCTGGTGCCGGTGCAGATGCTCGATGGCCTGAGCGCCGCCGTATTCGGCGTGATGCTGCCGCTGATCGCCGCCGACGTCGCCGGCGGCAAGGGACGCTACAACCTGTGTATCGGGCTCTTCGGGCTCGCGGCGGGGATTGGCGCGACGCTGAGCACCGCAGTGGCGGGCTTTGTCGCCGACCACTTCGGCAATGCGTTCAGCTTCTTCGGTCTCGCTGCGGCGGGCGCGCTGGCCGTGCTGCTCGTCTGGGTCGCGATGCCCGAAACGCGCGACAGCGAACCGCGCGATGAAACGGCGGGTGTGCCGGAAGTGCATTGACGCCTGCGGAGCCGGGCGCGGCGAAACCCTCGTTTCGCCGCGCCCGGTCTAGTCCAGAAACTCGGTGGCCCGGTTCCGCAACACCGCGCTGAAATCGTCGAGCCAGCCGATCGAAAGACGCCAGCTCTGCCAGTAAAGATCGATGTCGAGATGCTTGCCGGGCGTCATCTCGACGAGTTCGCCGCTCGCCAGATGGCGCGCAACCATCCGCTCCGGGCACATGCCCCACCCCATCCCCGTCACGCACGCGCGCAGAAAACCGGCGACGTGCGGAATCCAGTGCAGCGGCGGATCGAGTTCCGCGCGCGTCACGCGGCGCATGAAGCGCTTCTGCAGTTGATCTTTCGGGTTGAAGTCGACACACGGCGCGTTGCGCAGCGTCTCGCGCGTAACACCTTCGGTGAAATGCCGCTCGAAATAGCGTGGCGCGCAGACCGCCAGATAACGCATGCGGCCGAGGCGTGTCGAGCGGCAACCCTGCACGGGTTCCGCCTGCGTCGTCACCGCGCCCTGCACGCTGCCGTCGCGGATACGTTGCGCGGTGTGATCCTGGTCGTCGATCACGAGATCGAGCAGCATTTCGCGCTCGACGCAAAAATCGGCGACGGCGTCGATAAACCACGTGCCGACGCTGTCGTCGTTCACCGCGACGCGCAGCGTGGGCCACGATTCGACGAGCGCGCCCGGCAGTGTAGGCAGCCGTCCGCCCAGTTCGGCTTCGAGCAGTTGCACGCGCTCGGTGTGGCGGCACAGCAGCGCGCCGGAGGTGGTCGCGACGCATGGCTGGCCGCGTTTCACCAGCACACTGCCGACGCGCTCTTCCAGCAGCTTCACGCGCTGCGACACCGCGGAAGGCGTGACGTTGAGCGCGTTCGCGGCGCGGTCGAACGAGCCGTGGCGCACGACAGCCGCGAGCGCATCCAGCAAGGCATAGTCCAGCATTAGCGTTCCTTAATCCCCATTACGTGAATTAGCTTCTCTTATGATTATCCATCCCGCAGACTGGCGTCAATCGTTTCAACCCTCTACTGGATCAGGCTATGGACTGGCTCGCTTTTTCGCACGGCGCCGCGTTGTGCGCATCATTGATCGTGACCATCGGCGCGCAGAACGCGTTCGTTCTGCGTCAGGGCATCATGCGCTCGCACGTCGGAAAAATCGTCGTGCTGTGCATGCTGTCGGATTTCATCCTGATCGCGGCGGGTGTGGGCGGTGCATCCGCGCTCGTCGAACGCTATCCGACGTTCGTGCACGCGATGCTGTATGTGGGGCTCGCGTATCTCGTGTGGTTCGGCATCGGCGCGCTGCGGCGCGCGCTCAAACCCGGGCACGCGGTGCTGGATACCGCCGGCGGCGTCGCGGCGCCCCTGCAGCAACGCGCGCTGCCGGTTTTGCTGATGACGCTTGCATTGACGTGGCTGAATCCGCACGTCTATCTGGACACGTTCCTGCTGATCGGCACGGCGGGCGCGCGTGAGGTGCCGTCCGGACGCATGCCGTTTGCGCTCGGCGCGATGGCCGTGAGCGCGGTCTGGTTCGTGCTGCTGGGATATGGCGCCCGCGCGCTCGCGCCGCTCTTCAAACGTGCCACCGCGTGGCGCGTGCTCGATGGCGCGATTGGCGGGATGGTGCTCTTTATCGCGTTCGCGCAGTTGCGTTAGGCGCGCGACGCGGGCCTCAGGTTTGCGTCGGCGCCGGCGTCGGCGTCGGCGTCGGCGCCGGCGTCGACGTCGACGCGAGGCCCATCAGTCTTGCCAGCACCGGCCACTTCACCAGCGCGGCTTCATACGCTTCGTTCGCCTGGCCGTCGTAATAGGTTGTCGGGTCCATTTCCGGCAAACGGCGCGCAAGGCCGTTGATATCGTTGACCGGCCAGCCACCCGACCCGATGTTCGACGTCGTCATTTTTCGTCCACCCAGACGCCGTCCGGCGTCTTGACGACATAGCCACCTGCGGTGCGCATCGTGACCGTGCCTTCGTTTTCGCCCACCATCTGCGTTTGCGGCAGGTTCGCCGCGTATTGCGAGAGCGTGACGCCCGGCTTGAACGGGCTGTTGGAAACGAGGTTCGACAACAACTGCGACACCGCGAGAAAGCTTGTCGGGCTGTCGATCACCGTCGTCGGACCGTGATTGCCCTGGAAGCCGACAAGACGCACGCCGACCGGCCCGTGCACGACACTCGGCGTCGGAATTTCGCGCAGGCCCGCGACCTGGTTGCTGTCGCCGCGCAATGCGGCGCCGTGCTCCGGCACGAAGATGATCACCGCGCGACGCCCCGACGCCTGGATCAGGTCGGCAAAGCGGTCGAAGTCGCTCATCAGCTTGTTGACCCGCAACGGATACGAATCGAGACTCGACAGCTTGCTGTCCGGCAGACGGTTGCCGTCATGCAGGCTGATCGTGTTGTAGTACAGCGCGACGGGCCCCGGTGTCTGTGCGCGCTGCGCGAACCAGCCCGCCAGCGTTGCGTAATCGTCGTGAATCACCGAGCCGTCGAACGCGTGCATCGCAACCGGCGCGGCCGTGTTCGAAATCATCGGCACATTCGGCACGCCGACGTTGTCCTTGATGAGCTGCAGGAAGTTGTCGAAGTGGCCGTCGTGGTTGAGCATCGTCTGCGGCGTGTAACCCGCCTGCGCGAGATCTGCCATCAGGTGACACTGCTGCGGCGCGTCCTTGTACAGATCGGAGTGAGCTTCCTGACCACACGTCGCCCGCAGGACACGAATCGCGGCGGGCCCGCTGTAGCTCGCAGCGGTGCTGAAATTGGTGAACAGATAGTCGAAGTGGCTCAGCATCGGATGATTGCGCGCCTTCGCCACATCGAGATCGTCCCACGACAATGAACAGATATGCAGCACGATCACGTCGAACTGCTGGCTTGCATCGGAAGCAAGGTGGCCGAACGTGACCTGGCGTTGCGACTCCTGCGTACGAAACGCTGCCAGCGCGGCGTTGTGGTCCTGCGGCTGCGCGACGACCGTGTCAGCCGTCGCGGCCGCCGGCGTGCCCGTTTCGACGCGCGCGAGCACCGCACTGCCCGCCTGCCACACCGGCAATGCAATCAGCGCGATCATCACGAACGTCGCGACGCGCAGCCAGCGGTTCACCACCCGATATGCGATGAGCGCTCCCACGGCGACGAGGAGCAGCATCGGCGGCACGAAACGCTGCGCGAGTTCGAGCCAGTACCCGAAGCTGAATGTACTGAGATTGCCAGCCTCCTCGACGAGCCGTGCAAATGGCGGCACGTTCGCTTCGTAGTACATGAGCGGCAGGCCGATCGCGAGTCCGGCCACAAGGCGCAACGCGCGCAGCCCGCGATGGCGCAGCGTCGAGCTTGCCGCGAGCGCCACGGCGAACGCGATATTCGCTGTCCAGAGCGGCTTCAGGTGCCCCGCTACGAACAGATAGAGCTTGGCGATGAAGTACAGATTCCAGAGTGTCATGAACGATAGTTCCTTATTGCGCGGCGTGCCGCGCGGCCGGCCTTATCCGGCATTCAATAGCGTGTCCGGTCTGGTGCGATGAACGCCTGCAACGATCGCGATGCGCCCTTCAACATGCGCGAATAGCCTTCGACGCCCGTCGCGAGGACGTCCTTCAGGCCACGCAACGGTGCGTCTTCGACGGTGCGCTCGCCCCATTTGAGCCATGCATCCGCGCGACCGAACGTGCACTGCACGAGCTGCCGCTCCTGCTCCAGCGTGAGGCCGTCGAACTGCACGCCGAGATGCCGGCCCGCCAGACGGGTCACGCGCACGGGAAAATGAAACTGACGGTCGCCACGGCTCACGACGACGCCGAGCGTGTCGCCCGCCGCCAGATCGAGGTTGGGTTCGACATCGAGACCGAGGCCGCCCGTCGAATAGTCCCCCGTATGACAGGCGACGGTGGTGCCATCGGCGAGCAGCAGCGTCGCGGGCATTTCCATCGCGATGCGATGCGTGACACGCACCTGCTTCGCCTCGCGGGCGACGCTCACGGCGGCGCCCAGCATCACGAGGTTGTAGAACGTCCAGAACACGTTCATCAGGATCGTCGGTGCCTCGTCGCCGCCCGTGAACACGAGCCGGTAGATACCGGTCAGCATGGCGAGCGCGTTGAGCACGAGCAGCACAATATAGGGCTTCGAAATGGCCCAGTCGAGATGGCTTTCGTCGGTCTTGCCACCCTTGTCCGTCACGTTGAACTTGCCGTGCTTCGGGCTGAAAAAGGCCAGCGTGGTCGGCAGCGCGATGTACCACGCGAGCACCGATTCATAGACTTCGGCCCAGAACGAATGGCGGTACTTGCCCTGCATCCGCGAGTTCGCGATGCTGGCCAGCACGAGATACGGCAGCACGAATCCGGCGATGGTCGTCGCCGACGCGTTGATGAAATACAGCTGGAAAAACAGGTACGCCATCGGCATCGTCAGGAAGATGAGGCGCGGAATGCCGTAGAAGAAATGCAGCATCGCGTTGCCGTAACACAGGCGCTGGAAGAACCCGAGGCCGCGCCCGAGAAACGGATTGTCGACGCGGAAAATCTGCGCCATGCCGCGCGCCCAGCGGGTGCGCTGACGGATGTGGCTCGCGAGGCTCTCCGTCGCGAGACCGGCCGCCTGCACGGTCGGCAGATACGCCGTCGTGTAGCCGCGGCGATGGAGCCTGAGCGCGGTGTGCGCGTCTTCCGTGACGGTCTCGACCGCTACGCCGCCGATCTCCTCCAGCGGCGCGCGCTTGATGATCGCGCACGAACCGCAGAAGAACGACGCGTTCCATAGATCGTTGCCCGACTGCACGAGACCGTAGAACAGGTTGCCTTCGTTCGGCACGCGCCCGAACGTGTTCAGGTTGCGCTCGAACGGATCGGGCGAGAAGAAATGATGCGGCGTCTGCACCATCGCACAACGGGCGTCGCGCAGGAACGTGCCCATGGTCGTCTGCAGGAACGAGCGCACCGGCACGTGATCGCAGTCGAAGATCGCGATGTATTCGCCCTGCGTCGAGGCGAGCGCGCGATTGATGTTGCCGGCCTTCGCGTGCGCGTTGTCGTCGCGCGTGAGGTAGCCGATGCCAGCCTCTCGCGCGAAGGCTTCGAATTCGGGCCGCCGGCCGTCGTCGAGCAGATAGACACGCAGTTTCTCGGCAGGCCAGTCGACACCCTGGGCGGCGAATACCGTCGGTCTTACGACGGACAGTGCCTCGTTGTACGTCGGGATGTAGATATCGACCGTGGGCCAGGACGTGGGATTGTCAGGCAGATCGGCAACCGTGCGGTTGAGCGGCCACGCGGTCTGCACGAAGCCGAGCAGCAGGATGAGCCACGTATAGGCTTCGGCCGCGAACAATCCATAGCCCACGATGCCTTCGGCGGGCGTGCGGAAATCGAGCGTCTGCGTGGTGCGCCACCAGACGTAGCGCACCATCGCGAGAAGCGAAAGCGTCGCCAGAACGAGCACCGGCAGGCGGCCCGGGAAGCGCCGGATCACAAGCGCAGCCACAACCAGCACGGCAAAGAATTCGAACTGGCCGTTCGACGACAGCGGCGACGTGCCCACCATCAGCCACAGCACCGCGCCGGTCACGACGAGAAACGGCAGGAGCAGGCGCATATCTCCGACACGGTTCGTGCCGCGTTCGATCCGCTCGCCCCAGCGCACCCACGGCAGCTTCGCGATCATCACGTCGAGACGTCGCATCGAACGTTGCACGACGCGCGCGACCGGCACGAGCCAGCGGTCCACCCAGGCAAACGCCTCGCGTGCACGGGCGGCGCCGCGTCGCGCGTCGGCACGCGGCGCTCTCACGAACGCGCGCCATAGCCACTCGCGCGCGCTGTGCGGTTCGAGCACGCCCCACTGCGCGGCCAGATGCAAGATGGCCGCACGGATCCATTCGCGCGCGTAATCGCGTTTGCCGGCCCGTGGCGGCTGGAAGAAGAGCCGGACCCACCAGTCGAGCGCCGAGCGCCGCGCGGGCAGACCGAGACCGCGCGCGAGCCAGTCGACGGCGCGTTCGCGCAGCGTCCTTCGCCGGCCGCTGTCGGTGTGGGCGCGTTCGGGCTGTGTCATACGTGTTCACCTGTGCGACGCGGCGCATGACTTGCGCCGAGCCACGCGTCGAGCCAGTTCGCAAGCCCCTGCAGATCGTGCGCGGCCTGCGACTGCGGCGCGTCGTCGAAGAACCAGGTGCCGCGTGCGAGCGACTCGGGCAACGCGGCATCGAGGTGGACACGCTGCGCGAGCGACACCGATCCGCCCACCGCCGCGCGCAGCATCGCGAGCGCATCGCGCTGCATGTCGCGCGCCGGGTTCAGGCGGTTGACGACCACCTCGACGTTCGCGCACGCGGCGCGCAGCGCGCCAAGGCGTGCGACCAGCGTTGCGCACGCCGCGGGTTCCGGCGGCGTCACGCACAGCACGAGATCCGCGCAACGCACTGCGTGATCGGCCTGCTGCGAGGGATAGCGTGCCGTGTCGATCAGCACCACGCCGCTTTCCGGCAGGTCGATCTGGGCAACCGCGGCGGCGAGCCATTGCTGCGAGCCCGCGAGACGGCTTTCGGCCGCCGCGAGTTGCGGCAACGTCAACTGTCCGTGCGGCACGAACAGCACGCCCTCGCTATTGCGCCAGGTGCTGGCATACCAGGCGTCGTTGCCCTCCACGAGCGCGCTCGCGATTCCCGATGGTGAAAGCGCGTCGAGGCCGAGATGCGCGCCGAGCAGATTCTGCGGATCGAAGTCGAGCGCGACGACCGCGCGCCGGCGACGCGCCAGCAGCACCGCGAGCGATGCCGTCAGCGTCGTGCGCCCCGCGCCGCCTGCGGTCGATACGAGCGCGATGGTTGTCATGGCGACACCTCGTGCGATGGCGCCGGGTCCGGCAGCAACCGCGCCCGTAATGCGACTGGTTCGATATCGCACGTCACCGCATCGTCCGGATCGAAGTGGCGTGCCGCGACGAAGCCGCGTCGCGCGCCGCTACGCTGCGCGATGATCCAGGCAGGAATCGCAAGCACCAGTCCGGCGATAAAGCAGGTCAGAAGGAATTCCATCACGGGTTCTCCGTTGCGCGCAGCGGCATCGCGCAGGGTTCTGCGTGGCGCGTTCGCGCGCTCCCGCCCGCTTCGGCTGAGCCAGCGCGCGCCGCTTCGTTGCGTGCGTCCGACAACGCGCGCTCGACCGCTTCGAGTTGCGCGGCGGCGGCGATTGCGGACAACGCGTCCGTCGCCTTTGATGTCTCTGCTGGCGTTTCGGCGGGTCTGGGCTGCGCGCCGGCGACGGTTGCCGGGAACAGGTCGCTAAAGTCGGCAACCGGGATACGACGATGCGCGGCATCGAGCGCGTCCAGTTCGGCGGCGATGCCCTCCTCCGCGAGGTACACCGTGCGCTCCGACAGCCCCGCGACAGGTACATCGAAGAAATGCGCGAGCGCCGCGCCGGCATCCGCGAGACGGCAGGCAAACAGGAACACGTAGAGATGCGACGCGTCGGCCGTGAAGACATCGCCCGCACGACGCGGCGTGCAATGCCGCAACGCATCGACATGCGACAGCGACGGCAGCAAGGCGATTTTCACCAGCACATGCGGCAGGCGCAGCGCGGCGCTGCGTTCGAGCACGCCGCGCAGGCGTGCGCTGAACGTGCCGACCGGCAGATAACCCAGGATATCGTCGCTCAGCGCGGCGGCGAGTGCCGTGCGGTAATCGTCGGCGACGGGCCGCGTATGCAGTTGTCCCCGCAACGATTGCAGCAGCGACTGGATGCGTGAAAACGGCAGTTGCCGTCCGATTACGAGATTCGCGCCGAGGCTTAGCACCAGCAGTTCGTATTGATGCCGCAGCACTTCGCCACGCTCGACAACGACAATCTTCAACGCGCGGCCACATCGACGGCGCAGCGTGTGAATCGCGGCGCACAGCGCTTCGAGTTGCGCGCCGCCCAGATATTCGAGCAGAACGGTCGCGGCCTGCGCGCCTTCGCACGCGACGAGCGCGGCAGCCTGATCGGCGACGATATCCCAGTCGCGCGGCACCCATGCTTCATCGCCGACCACGCTGCGGCATGCAACGACGCGCTCTTCGTCGCGCGCGAGGTGTGCGCCGGTACGGGACGTCGAGGTGTCGGGTGAATCGGGCGCAACCGTCAGCCGGCCGCTATCGGTAAAGCGCAGCGAACGCACGGCGCCCGTCACGAGCGCGCGGCCAGTGCGCCAGAAATCGACGTGCCACAGCAGCTCGCCATGCGTGCGCTGCACGCGCGCGACGCCCGCACAGGCGCCGTGAAATTCGAGCCGGCCCGAAGGTACAGCTTCGTGATTGAGCGTTTCGTCTGCGAACAATGCGTCGTCGCTGTCGGGATCGTCACCGTGCGATGCGGGGCCCAGCAACAGCACCAGCGTGATGTTGCGCGAGGCGCACCAGTCGGCCAGCATGCGCCCTTCGCGCGCGAGTGCGACCGGATCGGACCAGCTGAACCAGCGCTCCGCACCTTCGACGAAATACAGCGCGCCCGAACGAAAACCAAACCGCTTCAATGCACGCAGCGCGCCATACAGCTTCGCGAAGGCGACCGGTCCGCGCGCATCGGCTTCGGGTTGAGCGAAGTCCGGCATCGTCAGCACGTTCAGTCCACGCGGCCAGCCGCGCGCGGGACGATCGCCGCTGAAGCCGAGTTCACGCATCGACGCCGCGATGGCGGAACGCGGCCGCGCCAGCACCACCGTGACATTGCTCGACTGCGCTTCACGCGCGCTGGTCCAGATCAACGCGTCGCTCGCCGGCGTGGCCGCCGTCATGTAGATCGCGTACAGGCTGCCCGGCGCGAGCGTTGCCCATTCGTCGGGCAGGCCATCGACGGCAAGCCGCTCCGGTTGCCGCTGCCGGCCGCCGGAGCCTGGCCAGCCAGCGACGCGCAGCCACCTGCTCAGCCCGGAGGCGGCCGGTGTGGCGCTGGTTCGGTTGGATTCGGTGCTCACGCGTCGTTGTCCTGAAAGGGTTCCATTTGTCGTTTGTCCTGGCGCCTGGCCGCTCAATAGCTCGAATAGAGACGCACAGGCGTCGGCGTGATATCGGTGTCGGGCTTGCGGCCATCGAACGCATAGCGGACGTAGACCATCGCCGAACTCGGCGCGTAGTCGTGCGAGCGGTCGATGTTGATCCGCGCGCCCGCGACGAGCTTCGGGTTGAAGCGGTACTGGACGATGCCTGCGACGCCATACGAAAAGCTGACACCGCGTGTCGAACTGCCGGCGAACACGTTGCCGGCCATCTGCTGCGCGGTCGCGGGATTGGCCACGGTCGGCACGCCATTGGGGAAATACGGCGAATCCTTTTCGTACGCATTCGATACGCCAACCGTCGCCGTCAGATCCCACGTCAGTCTGTCGCGGCGCCCCGCCCATTCGACCGGCACGCCGATCGACAGATAGCGCTGCGGGCTGTAATAGCCGCCCTGTCCGAACGTGTAGTAGCGCAGGTTGTCCGTGTAATGCCATGCGTTGCCGACGAGCCCCGTGCTCACGCGCGTACTGGCCCGCTCATAGACCGGCACGGTAAAGCCGGTGCGCAGCAGAAATTCTTGGTTGCTCGCGACGTTGCGCCCGGTCAGCTCACCCACGCCGATGTCGGCAAAAACGCTGGTACGTCCCACGTCGACCGCGGAATGAAGATCGATACCGTCGCGCCGCACGCCGCCCCAGACCGCGTTGGTCCACGGATCGCGCAACCCTGCATATGAGAGCTCGCTGCCCGTCTCGGGCCGCCGCGACGCGTTGACGGAAAAACTCGCCGGGCCGGCATCGAAGCGATACCGCACGCCACCCACGAGGTAATGCACCGGAAAGCCGAGCGGCGTCGTGCCGATGTCGAAACGCCACGCGTCCGAAGTGAATCCGGTCCCGAGCGCGACACCCGTTGCGGACTGATGCAGATCGCCGTGCGACTGCGGGCCCGGATCGGCAAATGCGGAGAACGTGCCGAACGTCTTCACGACAAACGCATTCGACGGGCTCAGGTCGAGCGTGCCGGCGTCGAGATGCACCGCGTCGACATGCACGAAGAAGTGACCGTTGTAGCGATACGGAATCTGCACGTACACCGGCACCTGCTGAGCGTGATAGTCCGACGCGCCCGCATCGCCCGATTTGTAGGCGGGAATCCACGCGCTTTCGATTTCCGGATCGCGACGCTGTTCGAGATCGTCGAGCGCGGATTGCGCGGGCGTGCCGGCCGGACCCGGCGTGATGCCCGCCGCGCTTTCCTGGATCAACGACAGACGATAGAGCGAAGCCGCGTTCTCGTATTCGCCACGGTCTTCGGCGATGCGGCCGGCCTGCACGGTCACGTCGGGCCGCGCGGGATACGCGACGCGCAACGCCGACGTCACCTGCGCGGCGTCGTCGAGACGTCGCAACGCCGCGAGCCGGCGCGCCGCGGAGAGACGCGCGTCGACGGCATCGGGCGGCGTCGTGTCGAGCACCTGATGCACGATCGCGAGCGCCTCGCGACGCTCGCCGCTCTGTTCGAGCACCCGCGCGAGCGCGAGCTGTGCGTCGGCATCGTCGGGCGCGCGCGCGATGACCGGCGCGAGCACGGCGCGTGCCGCCGCGTAGTGTCCCTGCAGGCGTTCGAGATCGGCGAGTTCGAGCGCATAACGCGTGTCACGCCGCCCCGCCGCGCTGACGTGATCGAGGAGCCGCCGCGCCTGTGCGTAATCCTGCTGGTCGAGCGCATCGTCGGTTTCGCGCAGGATAAGGCGCAGCGACTGGTCTTCGAGACGTGCCGTCTGACGCGGCGTCAGATCGTGTTCGCGACGCAGCGCAGCGAGCCAGTGATCGAGTTCCGCGTCGCGACGCGCACCGCCAAGCAGATCGCCGTAGCGCAAACGCACGTCGGCGTCGGTCTGTTGCGGGTGCGTTGCGATCCAGTCCTGCAGCAATGCAAGTCCGCGCTCCGGTTGTCCGTGGTCGATCCACAACGCGCCCGTCGAAGCGAGGATGTTCGGATCGTCCGGGCCCTGCGTGCGCGCGGCTTCGAGCGCTGCCGAAGCACCCGCCGCGTCGCCGCGCGCGAACGCATCGCGTGCCTGTGCGAGCGATTGCTGCGCAGCCAGGTTGCGCGCGAGTGTGCGTATGCTGTCGGTCTGATCGTGCTGCGCGATTGCGTCGAGCACCTGCTGCGCGCCCGCGACGTCGTCGATCGAGTTGCGATAGAGCGCCGTCGCGTAACGCATTTCCGGCGATGCAGACGCAGCGAGGCCATCGTCCATCACCACGCGGCCCATCTGCGGCAGGCCCAGATCGCGGTACAGACGCGCCAGCGCGAAACGCGTCCACGGCGCATCGGGCGCGAGACGCAATGCCGCTTCGTAGCGTTGCGCAGCGGGACCGTTCCTGCCGGCGGCGGCGAGTTGCTCCGCCTGCGCCACCAGAATGCCGGCGCGAATCTGCGCGAGATCCTGGCGGTCCTGTGCAGCGGTGAAGCGGCTTTGCAGTGCATCGAGAAGCGGTCCGACCTGATCGGCGCGGCCGGTGTTCTCGAGCAGCGTCTGCGTGCTGCGCACGGCCGACAGGTTCGGCTCGCGCGCATTCGTCAGCTCGCGCAGCAACGGTTCGGCCGCGCTCCAGTTGTGCTGCGCGAGGAGCGCGTCGGCGAGCAGCAGCTTCGCATCGGCATTGGCGGGCTCCATCGCGAGGGCGGCACGTGCGGCGCGCTCGGCATCCTGCGGACGACCGGCGGCTGCCGCGTCGCGGCCCTCAGCGAGCGTGCCCCAGAACTGCGCCGTGCGCGCGAGGCTGTCCCACTTGCCGCGATTGTCGGGCGCGAGCGCGGCCGCGCGCTGGAACAGCGCACGCGCTTCGTCGCGCCGCCCTTCGCGCATGCGCACCACACCGAGCGCGCCCACGGCGTCAGGGTCATCAGGACGCGCCTGCACCGCGCGCACGAGCAACGGTTCGGCCGCAGCGACGTCGTTACGCGCCAGCGCCTGCAAACCCCGTTGCCGCGCGATGTAGTCGGGATCGCGTTCGAGTTTGCGCTGCGCGTCGAGCTGCGCCTCGATGACGCCGACACGCTCCCTGAACTCCGTGTCGTCGGGTACGAACACCAGATATGCGCGCAATGCATCGAGATACGCAGGGTCCGCGCCCGCCGATTGCAGCACGTGACGCCACTGGTCCATCGAAGCGCCGTGGTCCGCATCGGGACGCGTCGCCAGATTCCAGGCGAGGCGGTTTGCCTCCGCACGCGTTTCGCCGCGCGCGTTCAGGAGGCCCGCGAGCACGAGCGCCGAACTGACGTCGCCCGGATCGGCGGCGATCCGCCGGTGCAGCGCGTTGATCGCTTCGCCGCGACTTTCAGGCGTGCCCGCGAGGATCTGGTAGTACTCCGCGCCGAGCGAGCCCGCCGGTGCACCGTGCGGAAACAGCACGGCAAGCCGGCGCGATGCTTCCGCCGACTGGCCGCTGCGCGCAAGCAGACGGACCGTCGCCATTTCCTGGCGGCCGCTCGTGGCGACGCGATATTCGTCTTCGATCTGTTGCGTCGCGAGTGTGCCGGGCGCTCTCGCCTGAAGGCGTGTCAGCGTCGCCTGCGCGGCCTGCGCCTGACCGAGTCCCAGCTGGATGCGCACGAGGCTCGCGAGCAACACCGGATCGTCGGGCGCGATCAGCAGCGCCTTCTGGATTGCCTGCAACGCGAGATCGTCACGATGTTTCGTCGACCACGTGCGCGCGGTGTCGTAGAGCCGGCGTGCGGCTGCATCCTGCGGCGGCATCGTCACCACCGTGGACGCGCTCACGACAGTCGGCGCGCCGTGCGCTGCGCTGGCTGCATAAGCGCCTTGCGGCGGCATCAGCAACGCGAACGAAGCCCACGACGCCGCACTGAGTGCAAGCGACGTCAGGCCGCGTGGCGCGCGTCGTTTCATGGCGCCGCGGAACACGACGGACTCCAGGGCAGGTTGAGTGTGCCGTCGGCGGCGAAGCGGTAGTGGCCATCGCGCCAGCCGAGGCCAAAGAGCGTGAGCACGCTCGTGTAGTAACCCGGCGCGTTCCGGCTATCGAGCTCCGCGACGCGCGCGACCTGCGCGTCGGCAAGCGGCGTCTCTCCGCGTGCGTCGAGAAAAGGGACCGCCGCTGCGGAAAAGCCCGCGTTGCCCATGTTCGGACCGGCAACGCCGGTCGTCGTATCGACGGTTTCGGGTGGCGCGCCGTGCGCGGCGATGAACCCGGCAAACGGCGCGAAGTACGACAGCAACGTGGCGGCGTCCGGATCCTGCGCATTCAGCATGCCGACCCACAGGTAAACGCGGATCGCGTTGTAGGCGCTCGTGGCGTTTGTTTCGGCGTCGGGCACGAAACCCGGCGCTGGCCGATAGCGCGCCCAGTCCGGTGCGAAACCGCGCGGCGCGGTGTCAGTCAGCACGCGCAGCGTCGATGCGTGAAGACGCGCCCAGCGCGCGTCCTCAGGCAGATGTGTCGCGATGCCGCGAATCACCTGCGGCGGCGAATAGCTGGGGTTCACGCGCCACGTGTCCGGCGCGGGATGAAAACCGCTCGGCCCGGGCAGCAACAGGAGGCCGACGCCGGGCACGGTCGCACTTTCCTCGTCGAGCACACGGCGCGCGAGCAGTGCGCCGCGCGCGGTGTAGCTGCGTTCGCCCCACGCATGGCCCGCTTCGAGCAGCGCGTAGGCGATCCACAAGTCGGCATCGGAAGCTGAGTTGGCATCGAGCACGCCCCACTGCCCGCTTTCGCTGCGTCCCCACAGCCAGGCCGGCAGATGCGACGTCAGATCGCCGCGTGCGAGCGCATTCTCGGTCCACCGAAGGATGGCATCGAAGGCCGGGCGATCGTTCGCGACGAGCGCGAGAAAAAGTCCGTACGACTGCCCTTCGGAGACGGTGCGCGCATCGCTGGAACCGACGTCGATCACCCGTCCTTCCTGCGAAATGAAATCACGCTTGAACTGTTCCCAGCGCGGCCACACAACCGGTCGCGCAGGCGTGCACGCACCGGCCCGGTCAGCGCCGGACGCCGGATTCGCAGGCATCGCCGTCGATGCGCCCGATGCCGGCGTCACGCCGCCCGCCAGCATCGCGCACAACGCCCAGCCGAGCATGCGCGTGCGCGCAGTCCGGTTCGCTGCCGCCATCCGTCAGATCCCCCGACGGCGTGCGGCAAGCTCCTGCAACGCAGTGAACGCACCGATCGCGAGCAGCAGGCCAGCCAGCGTGCCGAGCACGCCAAGCAGCACGGGATGCCGGATCGCCTTGCTCCAGATACGCGCATACCACGGCACATAGCCGACGAGATACGGATCGCCGACCCGCATGCTCTCGACTTCGTCATGTCGCACGAGCGTGACGTCGCCCTGAACCTGCGCAACCAGATCGGCCTTCTCGAGCATGTCGAGGACATCGGTGAGCCGGTGACGGTCCGTCGCGGCGAGCGCGACCACACTGCGCCCCGGGCTGCCCGGCAACTGGAAGCCGAGCAGCGCGGCGAGCGGCCCGCTCTCGTCGAGCCGCGCGCTGCCATCGGTCAGTTTCGCGCCGTTCCGCCAGCGCTCCTTCACCGAAAACGACGCGTGCGTGATGCCGTCGGCGGCGCCGATCGAGAGCGGCAGCGCGCGCAGCCAGCCATCGGGCACCGCCGCGCCCGACGCGCCGCCGATGACCAGCAGATCCCGGTTCGCGAGTTGCGGCACTTCTGACGGCCGCGCGACCTGGACGCGCAGCGCGGGGAAACCGGTCCACTGTCCCATGTGGCCCATCATCGTCAGCATCGCTTCGAGTTCCTCGGGCGACGGACGATCGGCGATCACGACCGCGGTCTGCGCGAGATCGGCATAACGCGTGAACGGGAAACCGCTATTGGCGAAGTACGCGAGATTCGGCATCTGCGCGTAGTGAACGAAATTCGAAAAGTCGATCGTCGAGTCGGGATCGACCGCGGCCTGCGCCGGATTCGACGCAACGGCGGCGCACAGACCCGTCTTCTGCGAATCGAGATTGAAGCGCAACTGCAGCTGGTTCGAACTGCCGACGCGGAATGCGGGAATATCGAGCGCGCTCGTCGAACGGCTGCCCGTGCCCGACAGCAGCGGCAATTGCAGACGACCCTGCGACTCTTCGGCACCGGCCGGCTGCAGACGGTACGACTTCACCAGCTGCTCGTTGATCTGGACGGCGAGCGCGGAATTGTTCGCGACGGTGGGCGCCGTATACCGGTAACGCAGGTTGAGCGGCACCCCTGCCCCGTTCCACGAATACAGGTCCGCCGGTACGCGCAGGTTCAGACGGATCGCATCGGGCGAACTGCCGCTCACCTGCAACTGGTTCGGATTGTCGACGAGTTCCCTGAACGCGACCGGCCGGTCCACCGGCAACCAGCGCGGCGCATCGTAGGGCTTGCGCGGCACGCCGATGTCGACGTGCGAGACCTGCGCGGAAGCACCCGACATCGCGGCTTTGCCGAGCACGAGCGCGTAGGCTGCATCGTCGACTTCGGCGCCTGTGCGCCCGGTGACAACCAGCAGCTTGCGACCCGCCGAAGCGGGATTGTCCGCGACGATCAACGTCGGACCGTTGACGGGCGGCAGTTGCAGGTTCGCCGGCAGATGCAGTTGCTGGAGATCGGCAACGGTGCCGACGACGATGGCCTCGTCATCGGCCGGTAGCGTCGACATCACGGGGAAACGCGCCTGACGGTAATCGGCGAGTGCACCGAACCACGATGCGAGCACGCTGGCGCTTTTGAGCGTGGCGTTATCCGGCGCCGCCGACATCACGAAGGGCAACCGCAGCCGGCTCACGTCGCGACGGTCGAAAAACGGAGCGGGCAGCAGCGCGAGATCGTTCGGCAGACGGATCGGCGCGGTATCGAGGATGAATTCGCTCGTCGGGCTGATGTCGGCCCACAGCGCGGAGCTGTTCGGGTCTTCGCAGTGATCGAGCGTGTAATGCGCAATCAGGCGCAGGTCGAACTGGTTGTAGTCCGTGAAAAAGCGCGGATCGAGCGGGATGTCCTGCGTGACCATCTGTCCGGCGTGATCGGCGGCGAACGGCACCGTCGCGACCACCTCGTTGTTGACCGACACCTTGATGTGCGAGATCGGGAACACCAGTGCGGGCGAATACGTGTAGCGCAGGCGCAGGCGAGCGCCAGTGACGATGTGGTCGAGCCGCACGCCGACGTTGACCGTGCGCGCGTCTTCGAGACCGCGCAGGTTCAACGGCAGGTAAGCGCCCAGCGCGGAGAACGGAACGTGCACCGTCGATGTCTGCGCGAGACCGGGCGCACCCGCGCCGCCGGGCGCCGCAGCCGCATCGGGTGCAGGCGCGAGCGGCAGCGCCGCCGCGCCGCCGGGCGCGGAAGAAGCCGCGACAGCGGCGGCCTGGCGAGGTGTAACGTTTTGCGCGGCCGGCAACACCGCGCTGTAAAGCGCGCAGGCGGCAGCCACCACGGAGAGACAAAACGATGCGACTGGTTTCATTGACGGATCAGTTCAGGAACACTGGCCGTCTATCGCGTCGTTGCCAGTGGCATCTTCGTGAATCCGGCCCACCGCATCGGGATGCGGCGTACAGGGAAATACAGGCGACGTGGCAGAACCGCGAATGCAGCCCTTACCGCTGTTTACGGCCATCTACGGAAATCATTGAGCGAAGGGATGCCCCGTACGGGAAGGCATTGAGGAAGACTGACGCGCGACGTGTTTGTCCTGCCAGCCCGCGGAGCGGACTGCTCTCTTTCTTTGTTTTTTGCCTGATCGCGCCGGCGGTCCCGCGTATCGCGGGCGCCAGGATATCACGTTTTTGTGACATTTTGTAACCGATCGGGCATGCTGTCTCCTTCCCGACACGGTTTTGCCCATGAACCCTTCCACTGAATCCCCGGCGGGCGTGCCGCCCAAGCGCAGCGGCCCGCTGCGCGCGCTGTTCGCGCTTCGTCATTCCTGGGATGGCATCGTCACGACATTCCGGGTTGAAAGCGCGTTTCGTCAGGAAGTCGCCCTCGCGGCGATCCTGCTGCCTGTCGCAATGCTGTTGCCGCTCAGCCCGGTCGAACGCGTGCTCCTGATCGTGCCGGTGCTGCTCGTGCTGCTGGTCGAATTGCTGAATTCGAGCATCGAGGCCGCGATCGACCGGATCTCGCTCGAACGGCACGAGCTGTCGCGGCGCGCGAAAGACTGCGGCAGCGCCGCCGTCACGGTTTCGCTGCTGATCTGCGCGGTGACATGGGGCGTGCTGTGCGGCCCGCTTCTCATGCGCTGGTTGCGCGCGTAGGTTCGGGCGCGCACCGTCACGCCCGCGCATCAGGATCGAAGATAGAATCGCCTCGCGTCGCCCTCCTTCATCATCGATCCTCCGCATGCAAAGCAACATCATGAGTCTTGCGGCCACGGGCCGTCACCGGATTGCGGCCGGCATCGTCGCGGGATTCATGCTGTGCGTGCTCGCCATCGTGCTGCCGATGGCTTCCGCTTCCGCCCCGTACATCGCCCCGTTCATGCCGATGTTCGCCATGGCCGTGTTCGCCGCCGATGGCCTCACGGCCTATCTGCTGTGGACGCAGTTCATGATCACGCGCCAGCCGTTTCTGGCGGCGCTGGCCGGCGCGTACATCTATACGGCCGTCACGGTCGTGGTCCAGATCTTCGTTTTTCCAGGCGTGTTCTCACCCACCGGACTCCTTGGCGCGGGCCCGCAAACCGCTGCCTGGATCTGGGTGTTCTGGCACGCCGGCTTTCCGCTTTTCGTGGCCGGCTCGCTCGTCGTCTACCGTATGCTGCCCGGCCCGCTCAAGAACGGCGCGTTCGTTCGCGCGGGGTGTTTACTGCTGGGTACGCCGGTGTGCCTGTCGCTCTTCACCGGCTTCCTCGCGATTCACGCGCAGGGCATGCTGCCGGATATCGTCGTCGGCCGGTCGTACCGTGAGGTGGTTTTGGGGCCCGCCGGTATTTCGGTCGCCACGATCAGTGCGCTCGCGCTCGCCTGGTTCGCGATCACGACGCGTCTGCGCACGCTGCTGCAACTGTGGATTGCGGTCGCGCTGGTCGCTTCGCTCGCGGACGTCTCATTGACAATGGCGGCGAGCGAGCGCTTCAGCGTCGGCTGGTACGTTGGGCGACTGGCCTCGGTGATGGCGTCGAGCGCGCTGCTTGGTGTGCTGATCTGGGAAATCGCGAATCTCTACCGTGCGCTGCACGCGGCCAACATCAAACTGGGCGAGTACGCGGTGCTCGACGGCCTGACCGGCATTTTCAACCGCCGCTATTTCGACCAGCGCTATCCGGCCGCACTGCGCCAGGCAAACGAAACCGGCCGGCCACTGGCGGTGCTGATGGTCGACATCGACCGCTTCAAGAGCTTCAACGACCACTACGGCCACCAGCGCGGCGATGAATGTCTGATCGCCGTCGCGCACGCGTTGAAAGGCTGCCTGCGGCGAACCGGCGACTTCGTGGCGCGCTACGGCGGTGAGGAATTCGTGATCGTGCTGCCGGAGTGCAACCAGAAGATGGCCGGGCAGATCGCCGAAACGCTGCGCGACGGCATTGAGGCGCTCGGCATCGAAGCGCATTTCACGGAAGCCGGCCACGTGACCGTCTCGATCGGCCTCGCCGCATCGTGCGGCACGGACCGCACGATACCGGCGACCCTGCTCGCCGAGGCCGATGCGGCGCTCTACCGCGCGAAGCGCGAAGGCCGCAACCGCGTGGCTGCCTGAGCGCGGCCCGGCTCATCGTCGAACCCGTCCTCTTCATATCGACCCGCTGACGCTACGGCAAACACGCGGCCGGCCCGGTCGCATCCATTCAGGCGCATCACCCCGTGCTCGCGTGCCGCGACTGGGCACGGGTGTTGCTGTTTGCCATGCGGCGGCGATTTCGCCGGCCTGCGGAACGACGCCATCCAGCGACGTCAATCAATCCGGCCATTCAACGGTGGGAGGCCTTCATGCTTCGTTATGCTGCAATATTTTTCATCATCGCCATCATCGCCGCCGTCTTCGGTTTCGGTGGGATCGCCGCTGGTGCGGCTGAAATCGCGAAGGTTCTGTTCTTCATCTTCCTCGTGATCTTCCTCGTAACCCTGTTGATGGGCGTCATCAGGCGATAGAGAGACGCGCTCGAGGTCTCCCGGTTCGCCCACGGCGAACCCCTCCTGAAAGCGGATTCGCGCGCCACTGTCTTCGCAGTGTCGCGCGATCTGTTTTGTGGGGTGCGGGGCGACCCGCTCAGGGGCTTCGCCAGACTGGCTGTGGACCGGTAAAAGTCGACCGCCATGGCGCTCTGGCTGATCGCGGGTTGCAGAAATTGCCTGTCGGCTTGCAAGAATTGCCGCCTGCTGCCGGCCAACCGCCCTGCGGCGGTCTTGCCAAGGTAGCGCGTGTACCGTCCCTACTTCGAACGGGCCTCGAGTAGATCGAGTGCATCGATGAGCCGTTTCAGGCGACCGCGTTGCGTGGGAACAACAACCGCGGATGATATTGTCTGCACCCGGTTCTGCCAGTACGACAGCGGAATGCGGTCGTCCGGCGAGATGCGCGTCACGATCTGCTCCAGATGGAGGATGTCTTTCTCAAGCTGATGGTGATCCATTGCTTTCCCCGGCGTCGCGCGGCGCCTGGTGGCGACGCGCGTCACGGTTTGTGGTCTCTCTGGTTAGTTCACCATGGCGCGAACGGCGGAATGACGCCGCGGTGGAGAACCAATATGACACCAAGGGAAAACACCAGGCAAGCGAGCCCACCGGTTTCCGAGGAATCCTCAGAACGCCCTGTCCTGGTGCACGCCCGCCCTCGTGTTTGCGGTAGGCGCGAGCCCGGCGACGGCCGCCAAATCTTCACAGGAAAGGGCTGCGAGCGCACGTATGCATGCGGCTCGGCATGCTGATTGCGGCCATTTCGGAGATCATCCATGACTCACCCTTCCACTCGAGGAGCGCTGACATGAGTAACGACGAACAGGCAATCCGCACGCTGATCGATACGTGGATGTCCGCGAGCCGGCGCGGCGACACAGCCGTCGTGCTGGACCTCATGACCGACGACGTGGTCTTCATGACGCCGGGCCGTCCGCCTTTTGGGAAGGTGGCGTTTGCGGCGATGTCCGCGCAGATGCAGAACGTCCAGATGGAAGGCACGGCGGAAATCGAGGAGCTTCAGGTCGCAGGCGACTGGGCCTTCGTGCGCAATCATCTGAACATCACCATCCGGCCGCCCGGCGAGGCCGCGCCCGTCCATTACGCCGGCTACACGCTGACGATCCTGCGCAAGGACGCGAGCGGACGATGGCGACTCTCGCGGGACGCGAATCTCGTCGCCCCAAAAGTCTGAATGTGAAAAGCAGAAAAGCCGGCACAGGGCCGGCTTCTCCGTCAAACACGGGGCGCCCATCATGGCCCGCCCCTGATCATCCATGCATCAGCTGCCCGCGACCGCGCCAACCGGTGCACGCTTCGGTGAAACCGCCGACACGATAAACGTGACGACGATATTCACGACGAGCGCGATCAGGCCGATGTACAGCGGCCACGTCGTGCCGCCGACATGCAGCGGATACACAGGCTTCAGCCCCTGCACGATCGCGAGGCTCGTCCCGGTCACGAGACCGACCAGCCAGCCCGCGAGCAGCCCCACCGTCGACATGCGTCGCGTGTAGAGCGTGAACACGATCGCCGGGAAGATCTGCAGAATCCACACGCCGCCCAGCAGTTGAAGATCGATCGCGTACTGCGTCGGCAGGAACACGATGAAAAGCAGCGCGCCGAACTTCACGACGAGCGACACCATCTTCGCAGTCGATGCTTCCTTCGCCGGCGTGATGTCCGGATTCACGAGCGGACGCCACAGGTTTCGCGTGAACAGGTTCGCCGCGCCGATCGACATGATGGCCGCCGGCACCAGCGCGCTGATCGCAATCGCGGCGGCCGCGAAGCCCACGAACCACGACGGGAAGATCGTGCCGAAGAGCACCGGCACGACGTCCGAAGCCGACTTCACGTGAATGCCCGCTGCAATCGCCATATAGCCGAGCAGCGCGATGAGACCCAGCAGCAGCGTGTACGCCGGCAGGAAGATCGCGTTCTTGCGCACCGTCTTCGCCGACGACGAGGACAGCACCGCCGTCATCGTATGCGGATACATGAACGCGGCGAGCGCCGAGCCGAGCGCAAGCGATGCATATGCGGTGAACTGCGATGGCTTCAGGATGATGCCGGTTGCGCCGCCCTTCGCCTGGAAGAACTTGTCGGCCGAATCGAACACCGCGCCGTAACCGCCGAGCTTCGCCGGGATCAGCCACACCGCCGCGATCACGACGATATAGATCATGATGTCCTTCACGAACGCGATCATCGCCGGCGCGCGCAGGCCGCTCGAATACGTGTACACCGCGAGAATCACGAACGCCACGATGAGCGGCAGTTCGCCTTCCACGCCGAGACCCTTGATCACGACCTGCATGCCGACCAGCTGCAGCGCGATATACGGCATCGTCGCCACGATGCCTGTCAGCGCGACAGCGGCGGGCAGCAGCTTGCCGCCGTATTCGCCGTGCACGAAGTCGGCCGCAGTGATGTGGTTTTTCGTTTTCGCGATCTGCCAGAGCTTCGGCATCACGGCGAACACGAACGGATAGACGATGATCGTGTACGGCAGCGCGAAGAAGCCATAGGCGCCCACCGAATACACCAGCGCCGGCACCGCGATCACGGTGTACGCCGTATAGAAGTCACCGCCGACGAGGAACCACGAAATCACGGTCCCGAACTGACGGCCACCCAGACCCCACTCGTGCAACTGCGTCAGGTCGCCCCGCTTCCAGCGCGCGGCCACGAAGCCGAGCACCGTCACCAGCGCGAAGAACGCGATGAATACGCCCATCGCCACGCCATCCACCGGTTTGATATCGCTCATTTGAAGCTCCTGTAGACGACGTACAGCAGGAGCGACGTCACCGGCACCCATAGCAGCTGATACCAGTAGAAGAACGGAAAACCGAGCAGCGACGGCCGTACGTCGTTATAGAACGGCAGCCAGAGCAACGCGATGTAGGGGATCACCAGGAGAATCCTGGTCCAGGATCGACTTGATTGGTCGGATGAGGTCATGATAGTTATGTTGTCAAACTGAAAGGAACTTCCGGGCGCAGCACAACGGGACGCCGCCGCACGCTGCTTGTGGCACCGTGTCGCCAGGAAATGGATATGAAGGTTCCTGCGCGACGGCACGTCTTCCGGTACTGTCGCGGTCGGAATTATGGGCGATTATTGAAAGGTTTGCAGTGCAGCCCGCAGGGCCCGCATCGACGCAAACAGCAACCGGGCGAGGACCGCCCGCCGCTCAGAGCGCCGTGTAGATGAGGATCGCGCCGCCCACCGCGACGACGTCCTCGATCAGCGCCGCCGGCAGATCACGGCCGAACGCGCGCGCGAGTGCGCCGCGCGCCGAGGCACCGCCCAGCGTGCCGATGACCGCACCGATCACACCCGCCACGAGCCCGGCGACGAGCGCGCCCGCCGGTGCGCCGATACACGCACCGCACAGCGCGCCGCTGACGATGCGCGTGCCGAACTGCATCGGCACCTTGCGGCTGGGGGTTTTGGGAAGTTGATCCGTGACCAGTTCCACCACAGCGAGCACCGTGAAGATCCACGGCGTGACAGCTGCGCCCATGAACGCGAGCGGCGTGCCCTGCAGGTTCAGCACGCCCGCATGTGCGGCCCAGCTGATGGCCGCGGGCGCCGTGAATGCACGCAGGCCAGCGATGATTCCGATGAAGAGCGCAAGCAGGTAGATCGACATGGACACCTCCAGGGTGGAGTGCGACACGGCACGTCGCGAGGCACGAACAGCGCGTCACGATAACCGATTGCATCTTTCATGTCCTGGGAGCGGTCATCTCAGCGGGCAAGGCGATCACGCACTCCGCATTTCTGGTTTCTGGACGATACCGGTGTGACACTGCACACTCCGGAGTGATGCATTCACGCGTCCGTGTGCCGCCTCAATGTCGCGTGCGGCCCAGGTGTGTAGCGAGTGTGGTCCAATATCGCCCTTCGCCGTTGCGCCAGCCCGCGCACCGGGAAGGTGCGGCGATCGCGCGGGGACGCACGGCTTTCCCCGGCGCACCGCTTTCCGGTACCCTCGAAGGCGGCGTGCCAGTGGCGGTCGACGGCCTTGTGGCCGGCGGCGTCGGCGCGTCGGGTGTAAAGATGGAAGGCGGACCAGAATGCCCACGTGGCGCGTGCCGGCGCTCACAGTTTCAACGCTTGAACGGGCAACAGGCCCATACAGACAGACGGAGCAGTTCATGACCCAGATGACCGACCAAGGCGGCCTGCGCATTGCAGCCGGACTCAAACAGTTTATCGACAGCGAAGCCCTGCCCGGCACCGGTGTCGATGCCACCCAGTTCTGGGCAGGCTTCGATACCCTCGTGCATGAGCTCGCGCCCAAAAACCGCGCGCTGCTCGCCGAACGTGACCGCCTGCAAACGGAACTCGACACGTGGCATCGCGCGAACCCGGGCCCGGTGCGCGATCTCGCGGCGTATCGCACGTTCCTCGAAGGCATCGGCTATATCGTGCCCGCGCCGGCGGCGTTCAAGGCGACGACCACGAATGTGGACAGCGAAATCTCCACGCAGGCCGGCCCGCAACTCGTCGTGCCGCTGTCGAACCAGCGCTATGCGCTCAACGCCGCGAACGCGCGCTGGGGCAGCCTGTATGACGCGCTCTATGGCACCGATGCGATTCCCGAGACCGATGGCGCCGAAAAGCAGAAGGCGTTCAATCCGGTGCGCGGCGCACGCGTAATCGCGTTCGCGCGCGCGTTCCTCGACGAAGCCGCACCACTCGCAAGCGGCTCGCATGCGGACGCCACGCGTTACAGCATCGAAGGTAACGAACTGGTTGTCGTGCTGAAGAACGGCGCCACGGCGTTGAAGACACCGGCGCAGTTCATCGGCTTCCAGGGCGAAGCGAAGGCCCCGTCAGCGATCCTCCTGAAGCACAACGGTCTGCACTTCGAAATCCAGATCGACGCGAACGATTCGATTGGCAAGACCGATTCCGCGCATGTCAAGGACGTGCTGATGGAAGCCGCAGTGAGCACGATCATCGATTGCGAAGATTCGGTCGCCGCCGTCGATGCCGACGACAAGGTCCAGCTGTACCGCAACTGGATCGGCCTGATGAAAGGCACGCTCACCGAAGAAGTCACGAAAAACGGCAAGACGTTCACGCGCAAACTGAACGCCGATCGCGAATACCGTCGCGCTGACGGCTCGACGGTGAAGCTGCATGGCCGCTCGCTGCTGTTCGTGCGCAACGTCGGGCACCTGATGACGAACCCGGCCATCACCGATCGCGACGGCAACGAGATTCCCGAAGGCATTCTCGACGCGGTCGTCACGACGCTCTGCGCGATCCACGACCTGCAGAACAGGCTGAATTCGCGCACCGGCTCGATCTACATCGTGAAGCCGAAGATGCACGGCCCCGCCGAAGTCGCGTTCGCCGCCGAACTGTTCGCGCGCGTCGAGAAGCTGCTCGGCCTGCCGCACAACACGATCAAGATGGGCATCATGGATGAGGAACGCCGCACCAGCGTAAACCTGCAGGCGTGTATCGCCGCAGCCGCTGAACGTGTCGCGTTCATCAACACGGGCTTTCTCGACCGCACCGGCGACGAGATGCATTCGGCGATGGAAGCCGGCGCGATGATGCGCAAGGGCGACATGAAATCGTCGAGCTGGATCACGTCGTACGAGCGCAATAATGTCCTCGCTGGTCTCGACGCAGGCCTGCGCGGGCGCGCGCAGATCGGCAAGGGCATGTGGGCGATGCCCGACCTGATGCACGCGATGCTCGAACAGAAGATCGCGCATCCGAAGGCCGGCGCGAACACCGCATGGGTACCCTCGCCGACCGCGGCCACGCTGCACGCGCTCCACTATCACAAGGTCGAGGTGCAGGCTGTGCAGGAAGACATGGAACGCACCGCTTACACGAACGAACGCGACGCGCTGCTGAAGGGCCTCCTCACGATTCCGGTCGTCGAAAAGGCGCAGTGGTCGGACGAAGAAATCCGCAGCGAAGTCGAGAACAACGCGCAGGGCATTCTGGGTTATGTGGTGCGCTGGATCGATCAGGGCGTCGGTTGCTCGAAAGTGCCGGACATTCACGACGTCGGGCTGATGGAAGACCGCGCGACGCTGCGCATTTCCAGCCAGCACATCGCGAACTGGCTGCGTCACGGCGTCGTAACGCCTGAGTTCGTGACGCAGGCGATGCAGCGGATGGCAAAGGTCGTCGACAAGCAGAACGCCGCCGATCCGCACTATCAACCGATGGCGCCGGACTTCGAAACATCGCTCGCGTTCAAGGCTGCGTGCGCGCTCGTCTTCGAAGGCCGCGAGCAGCCGTCCGGCTACACCGAGCCGCTCCTGCACAAGTTCCGTCTCGAAGTGAAGAAGGCCCGCGCATGACAGATCCGGCAACGCAAGTGGCGACGCGCGCGGTCGTCACAGGCCACACGCGTGGCCTCGGCGACGCGCTCGCCGCGGCGCTGCTCGAACGCGGCGTCGAAGTGCTGGGCGTTTCGCGTTCCTTGAACGCATCGCTCGCGCGACGCTATCCTGAGGCGCTCACCGAGGTCGAACTCGATCTCGCCGATACCGCACAGGTCGCGCAGTGGCTCGGCAGCGATGCACTACGCGGTTTCGTCGCGGGCGCGGCGCGCGTCGTGCTGATCAACAACGCGGGCATGGTGCAGCCGATCGGTCCACTCGGGATGCAGGACGTGGCCACGATTGCGGGCGCGGTCAGCCTGAATGTGGCAACGCCGCTGATGATGGCCGCCGCGTTCGCCACTGCGAGCGGGGACGCAACCGACCGTCGCATCGTGCACATTTCCAGCGGCGCCGCGCGCAATGCGTATGCAGGCTGGAGCATCTACTGCGCGACGAAGGCGGCGCTCGATCATCACGCGCGCGCCGTTGCGCTCGACGAAAACCGTGCGTTGCGCATCTGCAGTCTGGCGCCGGGCGTCGTCGATACGGGCATGCAGGCGGAAATCCGCGATGTCAGCACGGCGCAGTTTCCGTCGCGCGGCAAGTTCGAGGACCTCAAACGCAACGGGCAGCTTGCCTCGCCGGAAGCATCGGCGGCGAAGCTGGTCGACTATGTGTTGAGCGACGCGTTCGGGCAGGAACCGACCGCCGATATCCGCGAGCTTTGATTACCGCCTTAAACCGGCAAGCGAGCGGCCAAACAAGCGGCTAAGCAAGCGGTCAAGCGAGCAAAGTGCCGGCCGCGGGCGCACAACGCCTGCGACCGGCACTTTTTTTGAAACGCGAGAAAACCGCGGAAACGCGAAAGTCAGACGCGAGGCAGATCGTCGATCGATTTTTCGACGTGACCGCCGGGCACATCCGTATCGATGCCATCGTGGCCGTCCGTGTGCGAGACGGTCTTGATCTTCGGCCCCAGCAGCCGCATGCCGCCCAGCGTGTAAAGCGACCAGACCAGGTTGCCCGCACGGATCACGTTGACGACTTCGTCCACTTCGACGATTTCATGCTGCGAGAGCCACTCGTGAGTCTTCGGATTGATGAGCGCCCAGCGCACATGCGTGACGCGGTCGTTAGCAGGATTGATGCGTACAGCATCAACAGCGTACGTAGCCATAGCCACCTCCATCGTCCTGACCGCCAGATCGTAGCATGACGGCCACACCACACAAGACGGCGCGGCGCCGCCGTGTTTCAAGTCCCGACGTCATGACTCGAAATCGAGTCCGCCGATGAGGATCGACGGTTCCGCCTGCGAGCGCGAGCCGAAATCGATCGCGCGGCCGCCCTGCCAGTTATCGAGCTTGCACGACAGCGCGTCGAGGTAGCGCGCGAAGCGCGCCTCGCCGCCCGCTTCCAGCAGGCCATGAATCGCATCGCTGTCCCACGTCAGCAAAACGTTGAGCGAATGGGTGTAGCCGTGGCCGGCCGGCAGGATGTCGGCGGAAATGCGTACCTGGGTGGGATGCATCGGGCCGGCATAGGGAATCACGGCGAGGTGTACGCGTTCGCTGAAAATGCGGGCGAGCGCGGTGGTGATACGCGGCACGAATTCACGTTCGAAGCGCTGCGCTGTCTCCTGGTTCATGATCGCTCACCGATGAGGTCTGGATGGCAGTGTCGTTGATCGCCGCTCAGTGCGCAACGTGCTTCGCCCAGTCGAGCCAGCCGAGATTGAGCGCGGCATTGACAAGGATGCCGAGGAGCGACGCGAGCGCCGCGATCATCGTCCAGAACGCGGACCGGCGCGCGACGGCGGCGGACCGGCGCGACGCCTCGGCGGCCGAATGGGACGCGAGCGCGGACTGCTTCGCCGCTTCGCTGGAATGCTCGGACGCGGCGAGCGAGCGGAACGACAGTTCGCGTTGTTCACTTTCCGTTGCATGCTGCTGCACCTCGGCCTTGCGGTACATCCACTCGCGGGCCCAGTCGCGCGATTCGGGGCTGGCCGCGGCCGATTCGATGTGCGCGCGCACGGCAGGCGCGCCTTCCGCGTCCCACTGTTTCCACATGTCCTCTTTCGTCACGACGGCCCTCCGGCGCGCTGCGCGATGGTGCCGAAATCGTAGCATGGCGTGTCTGCCGCGGTTTCATGGTGACGCTGGCGCTCGCGCGATGAGCCGCGCCAATGCGGAACATGCCCAGGCTGGGATATCCTTTGTGGGGTCGCACCAGCCCTGACCTCGTTTATCTCTTAGCGCGCCCCGACAGGAACCGTATGGACCGTCTGCAAGCCATGACTGCCTTTCTGACCGTGGTCGATACCGGCGGGTTTGCGTCGGCGGCACGCAAGCTGAAGGTGTCGCCCTCCGTGGTGACGCGCATGGTGGGTGAACTCGAAGACGCGATGGGCGTGCGGCTCCTCACCCGCACAACGCGCATGGTGCGCATGACCGACACCGGCGCCGACTATGCCGACCGGTGCCGGCGCATTCTTGCCGACATCGAGGAAGCCGAGCAGTCCGCCACCAGCATGCACGGCACGACCCGCGGCCTGCTGTCGATCACGTCGTCGATGCTGTTCGGCAAGTACTACGTGACGCCCATCGTCATCGAGTATCTCGGCCGGTATCCGGAAGTCGACGTCAGCTGCTGGTTTCTCGATCGCATCGTGAATATCGTCGACGAAGGGATCGACATCGCGATACGCCTCGGCGACCTGCCGGATTCGTCGATGCAGGCGGTGCGCGTCGGGCAGGTGCGACGCGTGGTGTGCGCCTCGCCCGATTATCTGGCGCAGCATGGCGCTCCGCGCAATCCCGAGGACCTGGCCGGACGCGCGATCGTGTCGGCCAGTGGCCTGTCGACGCTGTCCGAGTGGCGTTTTGGCAGCGACGAGCGGCGTCAGGCGGTGCGCGTCAAGCCGCGGATGACCACGACGACCAACGATTCGGCGATCAGCGCGGTCGTCGCGGGCCTCGGGCTCACGCAGCTTTTGTCGTACCAGGTCGCGCAGCAGCTGCGCGAAGGTTCGCTGCAGATCGTGATGGAAGCGTTCGAGCCGCCGCCGCTGCCGATCCACGTGATGCATCGCGAAGGACGCCACGTCACGCGCAAGGTCCGCACGTTCGTCGACCTCGCAATCGAGACGCTACGCGCGAATGACTCGCTGAATCCCTGACGGCGTCGCCGCGCGCCGGCCTGAAACGCTCCGTTCAGCCGCGCTTCCCGCATTCTTCTCGTTTCGCGAACGGTCAATTCTTCGCGCGACGGATTCAAACCCGTGACGACGCAGCCTAGACTGCAATCGCTGTCACACACATCCAGTCTGAATTCGTCCGAGGAGAACCACAATGAAGCTTCACTACCACCCGCTATCCGGTCATTCGCACCGCGCCCGTCTGTTTCTTTCGCTGCTCGGCATCGACCATGAACTGGTGGAAGTGGACCTGACGAAAGGCATGCACAAGTCGCCGGAATTCCTGAAGCTGAACGCGTTTGGCCAGGTGCCGGTGCTGGTGGATGGCGATACGGTGGTTGCCGACTCGAACGCGATCCTGATCTATCTCGCGGGCCGCTTCGGCAAAACGGACTGGCTGCCGGTCGAACCGCAGCAGGCGGCCGCCGTGCAGCGCTGGCTGTCGGTCGCCGCCGGCGAACTCGCGTACGGTCCCGCCGCCGCGCGTCTCATCACGCTGTTCGGCGCGAAGCTCCATGCGGATGAAGTCATCGCCCGCGCGCACAGCGTGCTCTCGCGCATCGAAACACAACTGACGGGACGCGAATGGATCGCGCTTGCGCATCCGTCGATTGCCGACGTTGCGCTGTACAGCTACGTCGCCCGTGCGCCGGAAGGCAACGTCGACCTCAGCGCGTATCCAAACGTGGCGGCGTGGCTCGCCCGCGTCGAAGCGTTGCCGGGATTCGTGCCGTTCGTCCAGTCGCCCGTCGGCCTCGCCGCGAAAGCCGCCTGAGCGCTGGACCTTTCAGCGTGGGCGCACTGCGTCCCCGCAATGCCTGCCTTGCCGGGAGTTGCCATGATGACTGATGCACCTGAAACGATTGCACGCTCGCCGTGGCACGAAGGCGAACTGGCAATCCAGCGCAAGGCCGGCGTCGACAAACGCATGACCGAAGTCGGTCGCCGCGTGATGCGCGACTTCCTGCCGGAACAGCATCGCGCGTTCTATCCGCTCCTGCCGTACGTCATGCTCGGCGCGGTCGATCCAGCCGGCGACGTCTGGGCAACCGTGCGCGCGGGCCAGCCCGGTTTCCTGTATTCGCCGGATGCGCTGACGCTGCATGTCGGCACGGCCCGCGATGCAATGGACCCCGCCGACAGCGGCATGGAAGACAGCAACGCAGTCGCCCTCCTCGGCATCGATCTCATGACACGGCGGCGCAACCGGCTGAACGGCACAGTGCATCGCGAGAACGCGGGCGGGTTCGATCTGCACGTCGGCATGAGCTACGGCAACTGTCCGCAATACATCACGTTGCGCGACTACGAATTCGTGCGTGACGCAGCCGCGCCCGCAAGCGCAGCGCCGCAGTACACCGATCATCTCGACGAGCGTGCCCGCGAACTGATCCGTTTCGCCGACGCGTTTTTCGTCGCCTCGTACGTGGATCGCGACGAAGACGGCGTGACGCAACGCCAGGTGGACGTCTCGCATCGCGGCGGCAAGCCCGGCTTCGTTCGCATCGGCGAAGACGGCGTGCTGACGATTCCCGATTTCGCCGGCAACCTGTTTTTCAACACGCTCGGCAATATTCTGGTCAATTCGAAAGCCGGACTCGTGTTCCCCGATTTCGAAACCGGCGATCTGCTGCAGCTCACCGGCGAAGCGGAAGTCGCTCTCGATTCGCCGGAGATCGCGGCGTTTCAGGGTGCCGAACGGCTCTGGCGTTTCACGACGCGCCGCGCGGTCTACCGCAGCGGCGCGTTGCCGCTGCGCTGGACGAAGCGCCGCGACAGCGTCTCGCCGAGTGCGCTGCTCACGGGCGACTGGCACGAAGCGGCGAGCCGGCTGAAGGCCGCAACGCTTGCGCATGCGTGGCGGCCGATGAAGATCACGCACATCGTCGACGAAAGCGCGACGATCCGCTCGTTCCATCTGGAGCCGATGGACGACGCCGGCCTCGTGGCACATGCCGCCGGTCAGCATCTGCCGATCCGCGTGACGCTGCCCGGTGAAACCCGGCCGGTGATTCGCACCTATACGCTTTCCGTTGCGCCTTCCGATGGTCTCCACCGGATCAGCGTGAAACGCGAAGGACGCGTGTCGTCGTATCTGCACGACGCGCTTGCCGTGGGCGACGTGATCGAGACGCGCAGCCCCGCTGGCAGCTTCACGATCGACGCGGCCGAGCGCCGTCCGGCCGTGCTGCTGGCTGCGGGCGTCGGCATTACGCCGATGCTCGCGATGTTGCGGCATATCGTCTATGAAGGCTTTCGCAAGCACCGCATTCGCACGACGTACCTTTTTTATGCGGCGCATTCGAAGGCGGAGCGCGCGTTCGATCGCGAGATTGCCGCGCTCGAAGAGGCCGCGGGCGGTGCGGTGCGCGTGATCCGCATACTGGGCCAGACTGACGGCGCGCTTGAATCGCAGGATTACGACGAAGCCGGCCGCATCGACATGGCGATGTTGAGCCGCAGACTTCCGTTCAATGACTACGACTTCTATCTCTGTGGACCGGTGCCGTTCATGCAGAGCATCTATGACGGGCTGCGCGGCCTGAACATCGGCAACGCACGCATTCACGCGGAGGCGTTCGGGCCCGCGTCGCTGATTCGCAAGCTGGATGCAGATGCGGGTGCGGGCACGGCCAGGCCGGCGGCGCAGCCCGCGCAGTCTGCCGTGCCGGTCGTGTTCACGAAGTCGGGTAAGGAAGCGCGCTGGACGCCTGAATCCGGGACACTGCTCGAACTCGCGGAAGCGCGCGGCCTCGCGCCGGAATTCAGCTGCCGCGGCGGCAGTTGCGGCACCTGCCGGACGAAGATCCTGCAAGGCGCGGTGGCGTATCCGGTCCCGCCTGCCGCCGAAGTGGCCGCCGACGAAGCCTTGATCTGCTGCGCCATGCCCGCTGCGGCTGAGCCGGGCGCGCAAGAGGCGGCTACCCTTCAACTGGATCTGTGACGCCAGGGCTCTGGCGAACGGGTTTTGAGTGAACGTGGCGGTGGATGTCGATTAACCACTGCCCTGGCCGGATTCGCCAGAAGGCGGTCGGTTGCCGGATCAGGCAGTTAGTTGCGTTTTTGAGTCGACAACAACACGTGCCAGAGGGCGGCGACGCGATGCCATCACGGCCCTATCGTGCCGACATCGCCGCCGTCCTTCTGAATAACGCGCCGGTTGCCCGTCAGAACGACTCGTTGTACGGCCGCAGGTCGATTTCCTGCGACCACGCGCTGCGCGGCTGCTGATGCAGACGCCAGTACGCATCGGCGATCTCGTCGGGTTGCAGCAGGCCGTCGCCGCCGCTTGCCTCGATACGTTGCGGCGCCGCCTGACGCAGTCGCTCGCCGTCGATACCGCCATCGATAATCACGTGCGCCACATGCACACCCTGCGGCCCGAATTCGCGGGCGAAACTCTGGCTCAGTGAGCGCAACGCCGCCTTCGAAGCCGCGAACGCGGCAAACGGCGGACGCCCGCGCAGCGAAGCGGTCGCACCCGTGAAAAGCAGCGAGCCGCCGGCCGCCGCGAGCATCGCGCGCACGGCCTCCTTGCCGAAGATCAGACCGCCGAGCGTGCCCGCCCGCCACACGCTTTCGAACTGGGCAGCGCCAAGATCCAGCAGACGCGCACTGCTCGAATTGCCCGCGTTGAAGACGGCCGCTTCGAGCGCGCCCGCCTGCGCGATCTGTGCCGCGATCACGGCCATTTCGCTTTCGCTCGTTACATCGCCCGGCAGCGCGAGCGCGTCGCCGCCCGTCCGGCGGATTTCGTCGACGACCGCTTCGATGCGCTCGCGCGTGCGCCCGGTCAGCGCGACCGTGAACCCTTCGCGCGCGAACCGGCGTCCGAGCGCCGCACCAAGACCCGCGCTCGCGCCCACACCGGCGATCCATGCGACGCGCGGCCTGTTATCCGTTTGAACCATGCTGTGCCCCGTGACTTTCGATGACGCCCGCGCAGACGATGCGACGCTCAGGCATCTGTGGATGAAAGGGAATGTGCGCAGAACGCGCCTGGGGCAGTATAGGCGTCGATGCATAATTGGACGCCAGGATATGTCGCGAAGCTGTTCAACTCATTCACGGACACGCAAACATGTCGAGAGGTGGTGCGGACGGATGTCCGTCTGGAACCTGGAAGCGGCCATCGCCAACTTGATGACCCGAATGCCAGCAACGGGTCGACCAGGGCCGTTCGCTTCCGCCTGAAGCGAACGGTCGGCAGCTTCAAGCCGTCGTGGGACAATGCCATTACCCAGACAGACGACAACATCGTAGTGAAGGTTTAGACGCAGACGTGTTACACCGCCGTCCTGATGTCGATACTGCCCGGCCAGCTATCGCCCGTGAAGACGAAATACAGCCTGCCGTCATACCTAAAATAAAGGTAGTACCGCTGCACAACACCCCGACCCTGACCGTGGGTCAGCATAAATTCATATGCTCTGCCATCGAGCATCCCCGCGCGCTGCACCTGCCCTCTCACGCGTTGCCAGCTTTCGCCCTTTGGCGTTGTGTCGTAAGCGAAGCACAATTGGTTGTTTAGCGTAATCGGCATGCGCGGGCACGGAGCCCATTCGGGGTGTTCGTAGAAAGGAATCATTCGAATTATTTTTGCTGGTCGGGATTGTCTTTGAAGGGAGTCGCAAGCCCCTGTTCCTGGAGGGCCGCACACGCGAGTGGGCATCCACATGCGTTCTCTTCTCGTGGTATGCGCTACCCGAAATCAACGGATGCGAAACGCCTCAGCTACTTCGCCATCATCTGTGTTCACGAGTTTGTCGTCGCATGCAACGATGCTTGTAGTCGGAAGCCAGAGCGATGTGTCGATCTGGTCCACCGCGTTTATTTGCCACACTGAATTGTTTTCGAGTACGACAAATTCGCCGTCGCCAGCAACCTTGCTGACCCAGTGCCCCGACTCGCATGCAACAGCCCCACCCGCCAGCGTGAATGCGATTGCGAAAAATGCTGCTTGTTTCATAACCTTTTCCTTCCAGCTTATGGTCGGCGCGCCACCCGAGGCGACGCGCGAAGGTGATCGCTCTACGCCTACTTCTGGCCGCGACCGCACGTGACCTCGTACTTTGTTCCGAGCGACTCGCAGATGAATCGGGCGTCATAGACCATCGCCTGGATGTTCGGCTTACCCTGGAAAGCAACGATCGTATTGACCATACTGGGCGCGGTTACCGCAATAACCTGCCCACCATAGGTAGTTGTGTAGGCAGAGCCGTATGCTGTATGTCCAGAGACCGTGGCGGTGCCAGTTGTGTAACTCTGCGTGGGCATGGAGATGTACGACTTGTTCTCGTACGACTTTCCATCGACTATCGCAAAGTGGGTAAAGCCGTGAGAAAGAGTAAGGTCGGCGCTACGCAGCAGAACAAAATCTTCGACCTTGTCGCGCGATGTATATCCGTTGCCCTTGAAAGATACCCTGAACACGTTGGTATCGAGTTGTGTCTCGCTGAAACCGCCGTTCATTCCGCTGGGTTGATATCCAGTCGCACAACCAGCGAGCAGCCCAACGATTGAGAGGGAGGCCACTAAAGATGCCGCGTTCATTTCAAGCTTCCTTTTGTACGCGCATCCTTTGAACGCCGCCTGACGTATGCGCGCAGCACGTCATCGACTCGTGTTTGCCACCCCGCTCCATCGGCCCGAAAGAATTCGATCACTTCGGGTGAGACGCGAATGCCAATCCGGACTTTTGTGGAATCTGCTTTGGGTCTGCCGCGCGGCTTTTGCTGCGGTTCGTTCATGCTCGTTTGCCCACTTGTTTTCCAGCATTTATTGCGGGCACGCGAAAGATTTTTGTAATCTGACAGAATGTCGCAGTGGAAGAGAACTTCAGAATCGCGCGGACCTCGAGCAAGGTCGGCGGCTATGTGATCCGCTCATTGCCGACGCGTGAGACGCTTGTCGCCTCGAAATCCTGCTAAAGCCCGCCCTGACCAATTGCAAGCAAAGTGTAGGGAATGCCATGCTGTGCCGCCCCTCTCGAATGGGGAGGCGAGGCGAAACGCCACATGCGACGCGTCAAACCGGCAGGTGACCTCAGTTGCCCCATCGAACCGCTCGCGGCCATCAAGAGGCATTCGGTTTACATGATCGAATGGCCGAAGTTCAGCGTAGATTCGACGCTGAATATCTGTCCATGTCCTATAAAAAATCCGCTCGATCCCTTCAAACTGGACCGCTCTCGAATATTGGTTGTTGCGTTGCGTTGTGCGCGTTGACGTTGGCCATCGTTGCGGCGTTCTCGAGGGTACCGCCGTTCTTGAGGTACGCGGCGATGCCCGTCGCCCGCAACGTTGGGCGCATACCAAGTCGCAGAGGCGGATTTGCAAACAGGACTTGATGCTGTCAAATTTTGACGATATAGTGTCCTAAATGGACAAAGTAACGTCTTACTTCGACAACGCGAAAGGACCTTCGGTATGGAAATCCGGTATGCTTTTTGGAACAACAAGGGAGGCACCGGGAAAACCAGCCTGGCTTTCCAGTCAATCGTGCGCTATGCGGAGAAATACCCGAAAAAAAGGGTGTTAGCCATCGACGTGTGTCCCCAAGCAAACCTGTCAGAACTGATGCTTGGCGGTCTGAACAGCAAGGGCAGCGAAAAGCTACTGGAACGGCAAGGTCTGGTCCCTCGCTGCAGTGTGGGGGGGTATTTCCAGCTCCGGCTGCCATCACCGTATTCGCCGCCCGTCTTTGACGCTCAAGACTTCATCACCCTCCCGCATGAGTACAACAAGGGGGTTACGAATAACATTCACCTAGTCTGTGGCGATCCGCTGCTCGAGCTGCAGGCGAATGCGGTCAACACTCTCGCCAACAACCAGATTCCCGGCACGAATCCCTGGATTGCGGTTGTTGACTGGCTGAAGGACTTCCTGGCCCAGGTCGAAGATGACTATGACACCGTGTTCCTCGATTGCAACCCCAGCTTTTCTCTCTACACCCAGATCGCACTTGCGGCGGCCGACCGCATCATCTTGCCGGTGATGGCGGACGATTCTTCGCGACGCGCGATCCAGAATGCTTTTTCTCTTATCTATGGACTGAAGCTACCGTCAGAAATCTACGCGGCTTACGCTTTTGCCACGAAACTCAAGGCTGCGGGTCGACCGCTTCCCAAGGTGCATCTGATCGTAAAAAATCGCATCACGCAGTACATGGGAGCCGCATCTGCCTACGCCGCCGTGCTGTCCGCAATCGAGACGGACATCACAAAATTACTGAAGTCGAATCCTGAAATTTTCGGCTTCAAAACGATACCCAAAGGGTTTGTCGAAGTCCGTGACTTCCAGACGACAGGCGTCGTCGCATTCGCAAAGGGACTTCCGTTTTCAAAACTGCAAGTCGGGAAGCAGACCATCAACGGCCACCGCGTACAGGTTAAAGACGAATACCTAGAAAACGCCAAGGTAGCAATGGATGAGCTCGTGTCGCGTCTTTAACGTGTGACGCAACGTGCTGGCCGTTTGCCAGCAAGCCAGGAGGCAGGTGATATGAGTAACAGTCTGTTCATAAACGAAAAAACTTCAGGGTTTACCGTCGAGCCGGCACATACCAGCGTGCCGCTCGCGACTTGCAAGACACAGGCGGAGGCGATTGCTTGGGCAAAGAAAAATCACCCGGCAAGCCCGCTGCATGTTGCTCGCGTCCGGCATCTGAATGACAAACGAATTCCCGACCACTGGCGTAAGGTCTGAGCTGTTTGAGCAATGGTGGCATTCCTTCTATTCGCCCTCAGACCTGGCAAGAACTCGGCAGAGGTCGATAGAAAGCTCTAATCCATTGGGCCTGTCCGCCGCTGATGTATTCAGTCAGTTGGCGGACTCCGTCACTTGCAGGCAACGCGGCGACAGATGCGATGAGCGCCTCGTTTGACGTAAAACCTGTGAGCGTCGACCAGACAATGACCTCAGATCGGGGTCTTCAGTCACACCGATCGGCCTGTATTAGTCAAAGTGGCCGCTTTGGAGCGTGATAATGACATTCGCAAAAATTTGCGGAAGGGCACCAACGGGTCGCCTACGGAAGTTCGGCGCTGGTCGGATGCGGCGAATTACTGCGCTGATCTTTTACTTCCGGATTCGGCCAGGAATCGACGGTCAACGTTGCCGTTTCGAACGCCCCCTCTGTGAAGCCTGCGAAAGCGCTCCGCCTTCGATCAGACTGCGTTGACGAGTCCAAGGTGTTGCAGCGCGGTTACGCCGCCGCCCCCGTTTCTTGCTGCAATACTCGACAAGACCGACACGCGGCTTATGGCGACGATGGTCACTACGCGTGCTGTTTCAGTTGGGCTGAATCACGCCGGGGTAAGCCAGGACGACAAGAAGGTATAGCCGCTTGCGTTAAGTATCAATCTGGTCCGCAGCAATTAGACAGCAAGAATCGGAGTGTCCGCGCCGAACCGCTGCCATATCTTCTCCATGCGATCGCACAGTAGACGAGGTCGACGGACGAAGAATGGTGCGTTCGAATCACATGTATCTTGCGAGCGCCCGATCGTCAATCTGCTTGTCGGCGTAGGGCTCGCCTGACCTTCATTGACTGGAGTCCAACCATGCTGCCATTTCTCTCGCTTCATGCGCTCGCAGCCCAACGCGGCGATGGACTGCGCCCTGAACTGAAGGCGCTGTTCGAACGCCATGCCAGGCTCGCGACCGGTCTCACCGCTGCTATCGAGCCTGTCGAAACAGAGTCTTTTTCGCTAGTGGAAGGCGTTGTCGCCGGCGTTCCCGCGAAGGAGTGCAGTGCCGATGGGTCGTCGGCGAGCGACTCATGCTTCCGCGGAAGCGGACGGTAAGCACGAGCTTCTGAACAACGCAAAACGGGTCGGCAAGCGCCCTCCCCGGAAATCCACGAAAAGCCTGTAAAAAGCCGCTGGCGACGCGACAGCGTCAGCCAGCGGCTTTGGCGGCACGGCGGCAGACCGAAACCTGCCGCGTGCCGTGCGTGCTACGCCGTCATCAGGCGAGCGCGGCTTCCTCGCTATCGATTACCGCTCCTTCTTCGACCGAACTGCGGATTAGATGATCGAACGCGCCGAGCGATGCCTTCGCGCCCTCGCCCACCGCGATCACGATCTGCTTGAACGGCACGGTCGTCACGTCACCGGCTGCGAAGACGCCTGGCACCGACGTCGCGCCCTTCGCGTCGACCACGATCTCGCCGTGCTTCGACAACTCGACCGTGCCCTTCAGCCATTCGGTGTTCGGCACGAGGCCAATCTGCACGAATACGCCTTCGAGTTCCACACGCTTCGGTTCGCCCGAACGCAGGTCGTTGTAGACGAGGCCATTGACCTTCTTGCCGTCGCCGGTGATGTCGGTGGTCTGGGCCTGCGTCACGATCGTCACGTTCCTGAGGCTGCGCAGCTTGCGTTGCAGCACTTCATCAGCGCGCAGTTGCGCGCCGAACTCGATCAACGTGACTTCGCGCACGATGCCGGCCAGATCGATCGCCGCTTCGACGCCCGAGTTGCCGCCGCCGATCACCGCGACGCGCTTGCCCTTGAAGAGCGGCCCGTCGCAATGCGGGCAGTACGCCACGCCGTGATTGCGGTACTCGCGCTCACCCGGCACGTTGATTTCGCGCCACCGCGCACCGGTCGCAAGCACGATCGTCTTCGCTTTCAACACCGCACCGTTCGCAAGACGCACCTCGTGAATGCGTCCCGGAACGAGCGCTTCGGCACGCTGTACGTCCATGATGTCGACTTCGTAGCTCTTCACGTGCTGTTCGAGCGCCGTAGCGAACTGCGGTCCTTCCGTTTCCTTCACCGAAACGAAATTCTCGATCGCAAGTGTATCGAGCACCTGACCACCGAACCGTTCCGCAACAACGCCCGTCACGATGCCCTTGCGCGCCGAGTAGATCGCCGCGGCTGCGCCCGCGGGGCCGCCGCCAACGATCAGCGTATCGAATACGGGCTTCTTCTCCAGTTCCTTCGCCGCGCGTGCGCCTGCACCGCTGTCGAGCTTCGCGAGAATTTCCTTCACGCCGCTACGGCCCTGGCCGAATACTTCGCCGTTCATGAACATCGTCGGCACTGCCATGATCTGACGCGCTTCAACTTCGTTCTGGAACAGCGCGCCGTCGATCGCGACGTGACGGATACGCGGATTGATCAACGCCATCACGTTCAGCGCCTGCACGACTTCCGGGCAGTTCTGGCATGACAGCGAAAAGTACGTTTCAAACTGATAGTCGCCCTCCAGGTTCCGGATCTGTTCGATCACAGGCTCGTCGAGCTTCACCGGATGGCCGCCGACCTGCAGCAGCGCCAGCACCAGCGACGTGAATTCGTGGCCCATCGGAATGCCCGCGAAGCGGATACCGGTGTCCTTGCCAGGCTCGCCGATCGAAAACGACGGCTTGCGCTCCGCGTCGCCGCGATGCTCCGTTACCGACACGCGATCCGACAGCGATGCGATGTCGTTCAGGAGCGCGATCAGTTCCTGCGATTTCGCGCTGTCGTCGAGCGAAGCGATGATCTCGATCGGCCGGCTGACCTTTTCGAGGTAGGTTTTCAACTGGGTCTTGAGATTGGCGTCGAGCATGGTCTTGCGGTTTCCGTGACGAAGATGGCGGGCGGCAAACTGTAGGCGGCGAGCGCGGCTCACAGCGAGCGAAGATAACCGGGCCGCTGCGCGCGTGGACACGCAACGGCCCGCGCAGACTCGCGCCATATCGCGTATGGCGCGTCCTGCGATACAACATGGGCTTTAGATCTTGCCGATCAGATCGAGCGACGGCGTCAGCGTTTCTGCGCCCGGCGTCCACTTGGCGGGGCAGACTTCACCCGGATGCGCCGCGATGTACTGCGCAGCCTGCACCTTGCGCAGCAGTTCGCCTGCGTCGCGGCCAATGCCGTTGTCATGGATTTCGCACAGCTTGATCTCGCCTTCCGGGTTGATCACGAACGTGCCGCGCAGGGCCAGGCCCTCTTCTTCGATCAGCACGTCGAAGTTGCGCGAGATCGCGAGCGTCGGATCGGCGATCATCGGATAGTTGATCTTTTCGATCGTGTCCGACGTGTCGTGCCATGCCTTGTGCGTGAAGTGCGTATCGGTCGACACGCTGTAGATTTCGACGCCGAGCTTCTGGAATTCGGCGTAACGATCGGCCAGATCGCCCAGTTCGGTCGGGCAGACAAACGTGAAGTCGGCCGGGTAGAAGACCACGACGGACCACTTGCCCTTGAACGATTCTTCCGTCACCGGGACGAATTCGCCCTTGTGATAGGCGGTTGCTTTGAACGGTTTAACCTGGCTGTTGATGATAGGCATCGTTGCGTCCTTTTGTTTGCGTGGTGGAGAAAGTGAGTTCATTGTGCCTGGAGTGGATACATAGTTAAAGTTGATTGTATGTATTCATGCGATTTATATTTGCTATTGCACAGGTCAGACATGGGCCAACCCGGCGCCGGGCGTAGAATTTCTCGCTGGAACGTGCGTCGGTGGGGCGTTTTCCCCGGTTGGGCACGCTCTGGCCGGCCGTGCGGGTGCGACACAACCCGGAAACGCGCCCGGAACGCCAATTCCAGCAGGAGCGCACATGAGCGACGCCATTCAGGGCACGATCCGGTCACAGTCCGTCGTCAAGGTCACGCCCGATCGGGAAATCGCGACACAGCAGCGCCTTCCCTACTTCGTAGGACTTTCGGCGCAGTCAGCCGGCACGCGCGGGCTGTCGATGTATCTCATCGCGGTGCCGCCCGGCGGCCACGCGGAACCGCATTCGCATCGCGGCTACGAGACGGGCATCTACGTGCTGGAAGGAACCGTCGAAACGCGCTACGGCCCGGGGCTGCGCGAATCGGTGATTACCGAAGCCGGCGATTTCCTGTTCATTCCCCCCGGGCGTGCCGCATCAGCCGTTCAACCTGAGCGGGACGGCGCCCGCGCGAGCGATCGTCGCGCGCACGCTCGCCGACGAAGCGGAGCAGGTTGTGCCGTACGATCCCTCGGTCGATAGCTGAATGCGGCCGGTTGACCCGATGACGCGGCCCGCTCCCGACCCTGCTTCGCCCGCCGGGCGCCGGGCGGTTCTGCGCAGCGCTGCGGCGCTCGGGTTCGCGGCGCTTTCACCGCTTTCCTCCGTCATGGCGCGGGCGCAAACCTCCTCGACACAGCAACGCATGATGAAACGCGCGATTCCCGGCACGGGCGAACTGCTGCCTGTCGTTGGATGCGGCACCTGGCGCGCATTCGACGTCGGCGACGACGCCGCCGCGCAGACACGCCTTGCCGACGTGTTGCGCGTGCTGTTCGACGCGGGCGGCTCGGTGATCGATTCGTCGCCGATGTATGGCTCGTCCGAAGCGGTCGCCGGCACGTTACTGACGCGCATGTCCGCGCATCAGAAAGCGTTCGTCGCGACCAAGGTATGGACCACGGGCCGCGAAGCGGGCATCGAACAGATGGAAGAATCGATGCGGCGCCTTCAGCAGCCGCGCATCGATCTCATGCAGATCCACAATCTCGTCGACTGGAAAACGCAGCTCGCGACGCTGCGTGACTGGAAAGCGCGCGGCCGGATCCGCTATATCGGCGTGACGCACTACACGTCGAGTGCGTTCGACGAGGTGGAAGCGATTCTGCGGGCCGAGAAAATCGACTTCGTGCAGATCGACTATTCCGCCGACGACCGCAGCGCCGAAACGCGACTGCTGCCGCTCGCGGCGGAGCGTGGCGTCGGCGTCGTGATCAACCAGCCATTTGGTGGCGGCAGTCTGCTTGCCCGGCTGCGTGGTCGCGCGTTACCCGGCTGGGCCGCGGAGATCGGCTGTACGTCGTGGGCGCAGGTGCTGCTCAAGTTCGTGCTGGCGAACCCGGCGGTGACCTGTGTGATTCCCGGAACGGGCCGCCCGGAATACATGATCGACAACGTACATGCCGGGCTCGCGCCGTTTCCGGACGAAGCGTTACGCAAACAGATCGTCGCGGCTGTGGCGGCGTGAAAACGTGGCGTGGGCGACCCCATCACGCGCCCGGTTTCACAGCTCAATCAGGCCGCGACCGCCTGCAGCATTGCGGCGTCGCTGTGTTCGCCGCCCAGCGCGTCGGTGAGGTCCGTGAACATCTGCGCGAGTTCGCCCGTCATCAGCGCGAAGTCGGAATCGAAGCGTTCGTCGTCGTTCGGCGCGGTCGGGTCCGATGCCTCCTTCACGACGTCGAGCGGCGTGACGCGCTTGATTACGAGCGAAGGCGTCATCACAAATGAAATGCGATCGTTCCACGTCATCGCGAGACGCATGCACTGCTTGCCTGCCTCGATGTGACGACGCATGTCGTCGGCTTCTAGCGCATGACCAACGTAGCGCACCGTCGCGTTGCCCTCGCCCGTCGAGCGCAGTTCGGCGTCCTGGTCGACCGTGAAGCCGCCGGGCGCGTCGCCCGACAGCAGCCATTCGGTCATCGCCGCAACCGGCGAAAGCGTGACGCGCACGCTCGCGAGCGGCAATCCGTCGATGGATTTGACGAGCAGGCTGCGCACGTCGTCGGCGAGCGCCTGTGCGGCGGCGTCGATGACGAGCCAGCCGTTGGCCGTATCGATCCACACGCGCGTATCGCGACGGATGCTGAAGGCACGCGGTAGCAGTTCGTCCGTGACCTGCTCCTTGATCTCCTTCATCTGCTTGCGGCCTGGCTTGTAGCCCTGCTGCTCCTCGATCTCGAGCGCACGCGCCTTCGTGACCTGATTCACGACCGACGCCGGCAGCAACTTCTTTTCCGAACGAAACGTGAGCAGCATCTGCCGATGATTCGCGTAGACGAGCGGACCGGACTCGCCGTCGCCCGTGCTGCGCGGAGGCGCCCAGCCGTGGCGCTGCATCTCGACGCTGCTGCCTGGCTGGAACGCGTGCGGCGCGAGCGCGTCTTCGAGTTGCTCAGCAGTGATGGACCACGGGGAAGAAAGACGGTGAAGCTGAAGGTTCTTGAACCACATGTGGATGCGCCCGGCAAAGGGCAAGATTCTATACGAGCGCGTGCGCTTCACGCGTCAATCTCATCGGGCGTAGCTCCGTTTGCAGCGTCTCAACAAAAATGGGCGCTCTTTTGAGCGCCCATTTCGTTACGACGTGTATCGCGAACAGCAGCTAAAACAATCGCCTAGAACGCCGATCTCACGACACCGCCATCGACGCGCAGCGCCGCGCCATTCGTCGCCGCGGATGCTTCCGAGCATACATACACCACCATGTTCGCGACTTCTTCCGGCGTGGTGAAACGCTTGAGCAACGAAGTCGGACGCCCGGTTTCGAAGAATTCCTTCTCGAACTCCTTGAGCGATTTTCCGGCCGCGAGCTTCGTCGCGAATTCAGTGACACCATCCGAACTCGTCGGTCCCGGCAACACTGCGTTCACGGTCACGCCGGTTCCCGCGCAACTCTCCGCAATGCCGCGCGAGAGGCCGAGCTGGGCCGTCTTCGTCACGCCGTAGTGAATCATCTCGACCGGAATCTGGACGCCGCTTTCGCTGCTGATAAAGACAATGCGTCCCCAGTTCTTCTGTTTCATCTTCGGCAGATAGGCACGCGAGAGCCGTACGCCCGACATCACGTTCGTGTCGAAGAAATGCTGCCAGTCTTCGTCGGGAATCTCCTCGAACGGCTTCGGATCGAAGATGCCGAGGTTGTTCACGAGCACGTCGACGGCAGGATGCTTTTCGACGAGCGTCGCAATCTGCTTCGGGTCGGCGAGATTGCCGGCGAAGCCTTCGCCATGCGCATCGGGAACCTGGGCGCGCAGCTTTGCGAGCGCCTCGTCCACAGATTGCTGCGAGCGCCCGTTGACGATCACACGCGCGCCTTCGCGGGCGAGACCGGTAGCAATGGCAAACCCGATACCTTTGGTTGAGCCGGTAACGAGTGCGAGTTTGTCCTTGAGATGAAGATCCATCGAAACAATTCCTCCAGAAAAATTCGGGCGCATTCGCGCGGTGCACAGATCATGTGCGGATCAGGCGCGCCATGCGCCAGTCGGGGTCCCATCCTAACGCTGCCGCCGCTTTTTCGCTCGTGACAGTCCCATCGGTTTCCGCCACGTTGTAGATACCTGGCGGGCCTCTCGTCACTGCAAGGTACGCTGCGTGCGCTGCGGCTTCGACGTGCAGCGGCGCGTGACCCGTCGCGATGTCGAAGCCCGTGCGGGGGCCGTACAGACCACCGTAGCGCAGCACGATACCTTCGACGGGCGCGGCCAGCACCTGCGTCTCCAGGCTCGCAACGCCACGCGCCGTGAGTGCCCATTCATCGTCGCCTGTCACTGCGAGCGGATCTTCCTCGCGATAAGGCATCGTGCCGGCCGCGTAGACGAACGCGATGCTCTGCGCGACAAGCCGGCGCGCGCCCGCCTTCACCGCCGCCGCGACGAGATTGCGCGTGCCCTCGTCGCGCAGCCGTGCGTTGCGCACGAGCGCTTCGCCCATTCTGTCCGGATCCAGCCCGGCCGGCAGATCGGTCAGTTGATGGATGACGACGTCGGGGCCTGCCCCGATCACGGCCGCTTCAAGTTTCGCGCGATCGAAGACATCGACGACCACAGGTTCGACGCCCATGTCCACCAGCATCTGCTGCTTGCTCGCCGAGCGGGTCGTGCCGGCAACCTGCCAGCCGTCCGCAATCAGCATCGGAGCGAGGCATCGACCAATCGCGCCCGTTGCGCCCGCCAGAAAAATCCGTTTGCTCATGATTCACCCGTGCAATGAAGGCTCGCCCGCGCGACTGCCGTTCGACGCGGAAACCGCGGCGTCACTTCTTGTCGAAATGGACGAGGTTCTTCTCTTTCGTATCCGCGATGAAAATGGCAAGCAGCTTTGCGGGTTCAGTATCGCTCGCGTTTTCGCTGATCGTGTGATGAACGTCCGGGGCTTCGGTCCACGTTTCGCCCGCGTGATACACCTTCGATTCGCCGTTGTTCACCTGGCTGCGGATCGCGCCCGCCAGCACGTAGCCGACGACGAACGCCTTGCCGTGGCGGTGCGGCACCGATTTGCCACCCGGCGCGTAGTCGACGACGAGCGCAGTGATGGTCTTGCCGGGCACGTTCGGCAACGCGTAAGCGAACGCGGGGGCAATCGTTTCGTGCGGCGCCTCGCCTGCGGCGAACGCCGCGGGCGCTGCAGCAAGCATCGACAGGGCCAGCAATGCTGCGATGCGAAGGGGCATACGGAGGCTCATGGCGGGTTCCTTTAGCGGCGCGGCATGAGCGTCGAAGACCTGTCTGCCGGACCGGTACGTTCATCAGGGAGCCGCAGGTTAACACCGCTCTCGCAGGGTTTTCAACGTAGGGGTCACATTGCAGGAATCGCCTGGCGCCGATGCAGCACATACGGGACCGAACCGCGAATGAGCCTGCGCCACGGGTGGCAACGACGCGTCAATACGCCGTCGCCATCGTTGGCGTTATTGCAATGCACCCGCCCGTGCGCCCTGATCACGCGACTGACGCGCAAAAAACGGCACGACGAAATCGACGCCGAGCGCGATCACAAGCGCAACCGCACCCATCACAAACAGCAGACGATGGTTGCCGCCGCTGCCGTTGAAAATCGCCGAGTACGCGTAGCCGGCGAGCGCCTGGAACGCGGCGAACGCGGTCGTCGCGCGACTCCAGATCACGTTCTGCTTCGCGGCGTCGCCCGGCACTGTTTCATGCACACGGGCCAGCACGAGCGGAACGATGCCCGGCGGGAACGTGCCGATCACGACCGTCATCAGAGCGATCACCACGTGATTGCTCGAGAGCGCAAGCCACGCTACCGCAACGGCCTGCACGAGCACGAGCACGCGCAGCGCGGGACGTGAACCGAGGCGGTCCGCGAAAACGCCATACGCGGGCGGCCCGAAGATCGCACCAACGCCATACAGGATCCAGAACAGCGACCCGACGCGCGCCCCTGCACCGAGCCCTCTGGCGATGAAGTCGACGAGAAACACCATCGTCGGTACGAGGCCGATCGCCATCAACGCATATTCGGCGTACAGCGCCTTGATCTGTGCACCGGACGCGACAGACGCGGCGCCGGATGCGGCCGCCTGAGCGGGCTTTGCAGCGGGCGCTTCCGTCGTCGGCCAGCCCGTCCAGCTGGCGGCAGTCAGCACGGCGGATACCACCGCGAGGCCGATCCACGCGTCGCGCAGGCCGAGCTTCAGCAGCAGCGGCACAAGCGTGCCCGACGCAGCAATGCCAAGCCCAAGCCCGAGGAACACCGCGCCACTCGCGAGACCCTTGCGGTCGCCCGGCACGTGCGGCAACACGGTGGCCGCGACGAGCACCATGATCGCGCCGCCCGCGATCCCGGACATCAGACGCCACGCGAAAAACCAGCCCACCGAAACCGGAAACGCACACGCCAGAAACGCCAGCGTGACCAGCACCTTCATGCCGCGCAGCGTATGGGCGTTCGACACGCGGCTTCCCAACGGCCGCCCGATCAGCGCGCCGACCAGATAGCCGGCGAGATTCGCCGCACCGAGGTAGACGACATCAGACGCTGAGAACCAGTGCGCCTGGATCAGCGAAGGAATCAAAGGGGTGTACGCGAACCGCGCAAGGCCGATGCTGATGAGACTCGCACTCAGGCCCGCAAAAATATGCCGCCAGATCGCGGCGTTACTTGCCGCGGACGGCGCTTCGAGGGTTGGACTGGACATGCTTCGGGTTCTCCGCAAAAAGACTTCACGACATGCAGACGCATTCAAAAAAAGACGGGACGTCACCGCGTCCCGATTCTTGACACGAATGACAATATTCGGATGCTATTAATCATTGACATTCGTGTCAATGATTGATTTGCGAACACTGTGTTGACCAAAACACGCAAGTGAGTTGATTCGCACGTCTTCACGCGTCTTGCCTGCTAACCCGAAGCGCCCGCCGTACAAGGCGTTGCGCGTATTCCGCTGTTTCCTTGCCCGCTGTCTGAACGCGTCCTGCTACCGCCGCCTGCGACGCCCCTGCCTTGCAACGCTGCGCAAAAGTGTTTATTCTTTAACTACGATATGTTGAGTCGTAGTTGAGACGATTCATCAGACACATGCTTCCGGGCTGCCTGCGCAGGCGGCATGTGTGCCGATCCAGTCGCTTCAGGCTCGCCAGAGAACCTCGTTCGATCTGCGGAGCCACACACACATTTGATATGGAGAGCAGAAATGAAGGTGATGCATGTCGATTCGAGCGCGAAACGCGAAACGTCGAACTCACGGGCGCTCGCCCGACACTTCATCGATGAACTGCGCGCGCAGGGTGTCGATGTCGAAGTGGACTATCTGGATCTGACGGTCAATACGCCGCGTCATGTCGACGAAGCGTTTGCGATTGCGACGTACCGCCCCGCCGAAGAGCGCACGGCTGAAATGAAGATCACGCTCGCCGCATCCGACGCGCTGTGCAAGCGCCTCTTCGAAGCCGACGCGTTTGTATTCGCGATGCCGATGTACAACTGGTCGATGCCATCGGTCTTCAAGGCATTCGTCGACAGCGTGACGCGCCCCGGCCTCACGTATCTCGCACAGCCGGACGGCCGCATCGTCGGTCAGCTCAATCGTCAGAAGACGCTTTTCATCACCACGCGCGGCGCGGATCTGCGTCCCGGCGGCATGTTCGCCTCGATGGATGCATTGACGCCCGCGCTCAAGGCGGCCTTCGGTTTTATCGGCGTGGCCGAGCCCACTTTCGTCGACGCACAGCCGCTGCAGTTCTCCGATCAGGAGGCCCGCGCGGCCGCGCTCGCGCGTGCGAAAACCGAGCTGTCGGAAGTCGCGGTGCAGTGGGCCGTTCATGAGACCGTCGCTGCCTGAGCGATTTGTGAGGCCTGCAAAGCATGCGATCCGTGGATCCGTGCCCCCACGCAAACGCGCAGGCCTTTCTGCCCGGTTCGCGCGAGCCGGGCGATTCGATCAACACACCTGTGACTGACAGGAAACGGCGGACGTCCACCCGATGCCGTCTGGACCGTTGCACCCTTTTTCTGACTGGAGAAACAGCATGAGCACCTTGAAAATGATCCTGGCTTCCACCGTTGTCGCGCTTGCCACGTCGGTGATGCCGCCGCTTGTTCACGCGCACGGCACCGACGACGGCCGCGACAACATCACGCCAGCCTTCCGGACCGTGATCGCAAATGTGCCGGGCAAGACGATGACGGCGATCGTGGTCGATTACAAGCCGGGCCAGAAGTCGCCGTCGCATCGACACGGCCAGGCGTTTGTCGTGGGCTACGTGCTGTCGGGGGCGATCCGCAGCCAGCTGAACGATGGCGAAAGCCGCGTGTATCACGCAGGCGAAAGCTGGACCGAGGTGCCGGGCGTGCATCACACGGTCAGCGAAAACGCGAGCACGACCGAGCCCGCGAAGCTGCTCGCGATCTTCGTCGCCGACGACAGCGACAAGGATCTCGTCACGTGGGACAAGCATTAAGCGTCGCGCGCTACACGAAAACAAAGCCGCCGGCGTCTGTGCGACGGCGGCCCCAGATATATCCAGCGTCTGACGGAACAAAAGCCGGATTAAAGACGGGCGTTAACAACGCTTAACTTGTTTCGGGCTCCTGTAACGACAAAGATGAAAGCACGGAAAGTTGCGACTCCTGACACGCCGCATCGTGATTGCGTCAGCACCTGTCCGACTTCGCCAATCATCTAACGAAGGTGGAACATGACGCGCAATCTCGAACCCGATGTTTTTCAGTGGACGCTCGCATGGCTTTCGGCACCGGCGCACGACGAAGGCGAACGCACGCAAAAGGTGCGGGCGGTGAGGAAGAAGAAGTTTCGACTGACAAAACGGCTGCTCTCGGACAACAACGCTCTGCCTGATGAAGCGTTGCCGCCGGAAGCGCTGCGCGCCCATGTGACGATTCTCGACCAGCCTTCGTCGAAGACGTTGAGCGTCTGCTGGAGCGACCCGACGTCGGGCTACTACGGCGACCAGATCTGGCGCATCGGCCTCGCGCGACAGGCTTCGTTCTGCGTGCTGTCGGGCCGCCCGATCCGGTACGGCGACGCCGTATTCCGTCCACGCTCATGCGACATCCACTGTCCGGCAAACCGCGACCGCATGATTCTTGCTGCGGCCGTGCCGGCCTGGTCCCCCGAACGAGAACACGAATCCGAAGAGGAAGAAGCCGGCGCGCTGGCGTGAAGCGTGCGCCGCCCTTGCCTTCGCGTTTGAGTCTGTTTTCGCGTTGAACGCCGGCCTTGCGAGGCCGGCTTTTTCCTTGCTGCGGATGAAGCGGGCCTGCTCATGCCGCAGGCGCGAGGCAGCCCTCCACGCCGCGTCTACTCCGCGCTGCTCCGGTCACGCCGGCGGTTCGCAGCCCGGTCATCGAGCCATCGCACGACGTGCGTGCCATAACTGCGCGGCGCTTTGGCTGCCGTACGCATCGCAAGGTCCCTGAGCGTGTGACCGGCCAGCGTTTCGCGCATGTGCCGCTCCGCACTTTGCATCACGGCGTGAATCGAACACACACCGTTTGTCGCCCACGCGGGCGGCTCGTCTTCGAATACGGCACAACGGCCGCGTATTTCGCGGCAATCGAACAGCGCCTTGTCGCCATCGATAGCGATCACAACGTCGAGCACCGATATCTTTTCGGCCGGGCGAGCAAGCGCAAAGCCGCCCCGCGCGCCTTCGGTCGCGACCACGAGACCCGCCTTGTGCAGCTTCGTGAAAAGTTTCGCGACGTAGTCCGCGGGCACGCCCTGCAGCTCGGCCAGATCGCGAACGCTCGCTTCGGGAACGCCAGGCGCTGGCTCCGTCAAATAGATCAGGCAATGCAGGCCGTATTCGACGCCCGTGCTGATGTGAGACATACTCCACTCCGACATATCGTATCGGAGTTAAGGGTACGCGGTTTTGGTGTGTTTATCAACGCGAGGGCGGGCATGCGGCCTCGATTGCGATGCAACGTGGCGGCGCGCGCGAGTCGCGCCGACATGGCACGGCGTGTTGACGGATGCGCTTGCCACCCGAGACCCGAACCGGAAAATGAATCAGAAGCCGTACTGGTTGCAGAATCGGAAATTCTGATAAGGAAATCGGAATAAAAAGGGATCACCGCCCGAAAATTCGAGTGCCGCCCCGGAGTATGTAACGGGCGTTTCAAAAGCAATGGCTTTTTGCGTTGTATATCCTAGACTGATAGCGAAAATCGCTTTTCCCGTTTACAGCGATTTTGTCTCAACTGGCCGTCGCACCGAGGGCGACGGGATGCTTTCGCCAGAGCCGTAACGCGCTTTTAATATTCCTCTTACATCGTTCAATGCCGATAAGGAGTGCGTATGTCCTGGTTCACCGCAACATTGCGCAGTTATCCGGAAATCGCCATCTTTCTTTCACTGGGCGTCGGATATTGGGTCGGGGGCAAGAGTTATCGCGGGTTTAGCCTCGGCGCGGTCACGGCGACACTGCTCGCCGCCATCGCAATTGGACAACTGGGCATCACGGTCTCGTCCAACGTCAAATCAGTGTTCTTCCTGATGTTCCTGTTCGCCGTCGGCTATGGCGTGGGACCGCAGTTCGTCCGGGGCATCGCCAAAGACGGGCTGCCACAGGCCATCTTCTCGGTCGTTCAGTGCGTGCTGTGTCTCGCGGCACCCTTCGCTGCGGCCAAGATCGCGGGCTATACGGTCGGGTCCGCCGCGGGGTTGCTCGCCGGTTCGCAGACGATCTCGGCGTCGATGGGTCTTGCTACCGACGCCATCAACCGCATGGGCCTCGCTCCCGACCAGACGAAGGAACTGCTGGACGCGATGCCAACTGCATATGCAGTCACGTACATATTCGGGACGATCGGCTCGGCGCTGATTCTCGCGATGCTCGGTCCGAAGCTGCTCGGCATCAATCTGGAAGCGGCGTGCAAGGAATATGAGGCGCAGTTCGCCGGCGAGAAAGAGCTGGGCGGCCTGAGTCAGGCGTGGCACATGTTCGAGTGGCGCGCCTATCGCATCCCGGAAGGCGGTCCGGTCGTCGGCCTGACGGTCGGCAAGGCGGAGGCGAGCGCACCCGAAGGCACGCGGCTTTACATCGAGCGTATCCGGCGCGGCGGGGTCGTACAGGAGGCGAAGGTGGACGACGTGCTGCAGGCGGGCGACATCGTCGCGATCGCCGGGCGCCGCGAGCAGCTCGTGCAGGTGCTCGGGCCGCGCGGCGCCGAAGTGGACGATCCCGAACTGCTCGCGGTGCCGGCCGAAGGCGTCGATGTGTACATCACATCGAAGGAAGTGGACGGCAAGACGCTCACCGAACTCGCGCGACTCCCCGCTGCGCGCGGCGTCTTTCTGCGCAAGATCAAGCGCGGCGCCACGGAAACGCAGATCCCCGTGCTTCCCAATACGAAGCTGCATCGCGGCGACACGGTGACGCTCATCGGGCGCACGCAGGACACCACGGCGGCCGCGAAAACGCTCGGCGTGCTGGACCGCCCGACCACCGCCGCGGACATCGCGCTCATGAGTCTCGCCATCACAGCCGGCGCGCTGATCGGCGCAATCGTCATCAAGATCGGCGCGGTGCCGATCACGCTGTCGACGGCAGGCGGCGCACTGATCGCCGGCATCATCTTCGGCTGGTTCCGGGCGATCCACCCGACGTTCGGCCGCATTCCGGAGCCGACGATCTGGTTCATGAACTCCGTCGGGCTGAACGTGTTCATCGCGGTGGTCGGCATCACCGCCGGGCCCGGCTTCGTGAAAGGCCTGCAGCAACTGGGCGCCAGCCTCTTTGTTTGGGGGATTGTCGCGACCACCGTGCCGCTCATCATCGGCATGTACATCGCGAAATACGTCTTCAAGTTCCATCCGGCGCTGCTGCTCGGCATCTGCGCGGGGTCACGGACGACCACCGCCGCGCTCGGCATGATCTGCGACGCCGCGAAAAGCCAGGTGCCAGGCCTCGGCTACACGGTCACCTACGCGGTCGGCAACACGCTACTGACGATCTGGGGGATGGTCATCGTCATGCTGCTGACATGACCGCCGCAAAATCCGGTTGATGAAATGGAGTCCAATGTCCCGGCGCCCTGCCGGGACATTCGTTTCAGGCGACGCGTAACCCCGGATTGCCGGGCAGCCCTACGGCGCGGCTCACGCCATGATGTGCACGCCGCCATCGACGTAAAGCGTTTCTCCCGAAAGCCGCCGCGCGTACGGCGTCGCGAGGAACGCGCAGGCAAAGCCGACATCCATGATATCGACGAGCGCGCCAAGCGGCGCGCGCTGGGCAGCCTCGTTCAGCAGCAGGTCGAAATCCTTCAGGCCCGAAGCGGCGCGTGTCTTCAAGGGTCCCGGCGAAACCGGATGCACGCGGATGCCCTGCGGCCCCAGTTCGTATGCCAGATAGCGGGCCGACGCTTCGAGCGCGGCCTTTACCGGACCCATCACGTTGTAGTTCGGCACGACCTTGTTCGCGCCGTAGTAACTCATCGTGAACATCGTGCCGCCGTCCTTCATGAGCGGCGCGGCCATGCGCGCCATGCGGATGAACGAATGGCACGAAATATCCATCGCCTTCGCAAAACCTTCCGCCGAGCAGTTCAGGAGGCCGCCCTGCAGGTCGTCCTTCGGCGCCCATGCGATCGAGTGCACGAGCACGTCGAGCTTGCCCCACACCGACTCGATCCCGGCGAATACGGCTTCGAGATCGCCCGGCTTCGAGACGTCCAGCGGCATGAAGATGGGCGCTTCGAGCTGCTGCGCGAGCGGCTCGACATAACCGCGCGTCTTTTCGTCGGCGTAGGTGATCGCGATGCTTGCGCCGAGTTCGCGAAATGCCTTCGCACAACCGTATGCAATCGAATGCTCGTTGGCCATGCCGCACACCAGCACCTTCGTGCCTTCGAGGATCGGGCGAACAGTAGCGTCGGTCATCGTCAAACTCCAGTCACGGTGGAGATTCAGGCTGGCGGCGGCGCACGCGCCCCGCTCTCTTCAGCGATGCGTGGCGCCGACGGTTTCGAGCGTATGACGCGCAATCATCGCTTCCTCGTTCGTGGGGATCACCCACGCGCGGGTTCTGCTGTCCGCTGTGCTGATGCATGGACCGCCCGCCGCGTTGGCCCGCGGATCGAGCGTGACGCCGAGCCACTGCGCGTCGCGGCACACGCGCTCGCGGATCACCGCGGCGTGTTCGCCAATGCCGGCAGTAAAGACGAGCGCATCGAGCCCGTTCAGCGCGGCGGCGAGCGCACCCAGTTCCCGGCCGATGCGATAGACGAACAGGTCGACCGCGAATTGCGCGCGCGGCTCGTCGCTCGCAAGCAGCGCGCGCATGTCGCTCGATACACCGGATACGCCCAGCAGCCCGGACTTCCTGTAGATGAGGTCTTCGATCCCGCGCGCGTCCATGCCGAGTTCGTCGACCAGATACAGGATCACGCCCGGATCGAGACTGCCGCAGCGCGTGCCCATCGGCAATCCGTCCACGGCGGTAAAACCCATCGTGCTCGCAACGCTGCGGCCACCCGCGATCGCGCACATGCTGCAGCCGTTGCCAAGATGCGCGACGACGGTGCGCCCGGTGGCAGCCTGCGGATCGTATTCGCCGAGGACGCCCGCGATGTATTCGTACGAGAGCCCGTGAAAGCCGTAACGTCGCACGCCGAGACCGGTGATCGAAGGCGGCAGCGCGAATGCCTGCGCCAGTTCGGGCTGCGCGCGATGAAACGCGGTATCGAAGCACACGACCTGCGGCAGGTCCGGCCGCAGCGCGGCAAAGCTCCGGACCGGCGAGAGATTGTGAGGCTGGTGCAGCGGCGCAAGCGGACACAGGCTCTCGAGCGCGGCGATGACGTCCGGCGTGACGAGCGCGGCCTTATCAAAGCGCATTCCGCCGTGCACGACCCGATGCCCCACCGCGACAAGCCGGTGATTGTCGCGATGCGCGCGGAGATAGTCGATGAGGTAGGCGATCGCGCCGTCGTGGCCCAGTTTCGTATGCTCCGGCCAGGTGTTCGAGCCCGCGTCCTCGCCGTGCGCATCGTGCGCCATGAAATGCGGCGCCGTGAAAAGGCCTTCGATCTGGCCGGACAGCAGCAATGGAAGACTGCGTGCGTCCGCTTCGAAGACGCTGAACTTGATGCTTGACGAACCCGCGTTCAGGACAAGGATCAGATCGGCCACGGCATCACCCCAGCACGTTGCCGCTTTCGCGGCGGGCTTTCGCGACCAGCGCGGCGACGGCGCAGGACGCGAGACGGGTCATCAGCGAATCGGCGCGGCTCGTCAGGATGATTGGCACGCGAGCGCCAAGAACGATGCCCGCAGCGTCAGCGCCTGCAAGAAACGAGAGGCTCTTGGCGAGCATGTTGCCCGCTTCGAGGTCGGGCACGAGCAGCACGTTCGCGCGCCCCGCCACCGGCGAAGCGATGTTCTTGATGCGCGCCGCTTCCATATCGATCGCGTTGTCGAGCGCGAGCGGCCCGTCGACGAGCGCGCCGGTAATCTGCCGCCGGTCGACCATCTTGCACAGCGCGGCCGCCTCGACGGTGGAAGGCACCTTCGGATTGACGGTCTCCATCGCCGAGAGGATCGCGACACGTACTTCATCCACATTCAGCGCATGCGCGAGATCGATGGCGTTTTGCAGGATGTCGGCTTTTTCTTCGAGCGTCGGCGTGATGTTGACGGCGGCATCCGTGATGATCAACGCCTCCTCGTGGCCGGGCACGTCCATGACAAAACAGTGACTGACACGGCGCGCGGTACGCAGGCCGCCCTCGCGCCGCACGACCGCGCCCATCAGTTCGTCGGTGTGCAGGCTGCCTTTCATCAACGCCTCGGCCTTGCCTTCCAGTACCATCTGCACGCCCAGTGCGGCAGCCGCGTGGCTGAACGGCGCATCGACGATCTGCACGCCCGCGATTTCGATACCGTGCTCGCGCGCGATATCTTCGATCCGCTGGCGTGGGCCAATGAGAACCGGTGTAATGAGCCCGAGGCGGGCCGCCTCGATTGCGCCCTCCAGCGAGGTAACGTCGCATGGATGCACGACGGCCGTCGGCGTAGGCGCGAGCGTGCGGCAGAAATCGATCAGGCGCTGGTATTTGGCGTGCTTTCCGTTCATATCGCGTCCCGGTTTGCCAGCCGCGGGATTGGCGCGTCCCACGGCCGGTGCCACGTTCATTGAACCCGGCGCGCCGGTTGTGCGGCGCACAAGTCATATTAGGCAATGGCGTGCAGGGCCGCAAATCAAACTGTGGGGGTGGCGAGGCCGGATGCGGTCCATCGTTCGCGTGGACGGCGCCGAATTTGCCGATGGAAGTTCGACGGCGGTCCGGCCCATGCGTGGCTGCGGGAGCGGGTCAGGTCCTGGATACCTGCGCTGTCGGGAGATCGGGACCATGATTCCGTTACCTCGAGGAAACTCGTTTACTGGTCCAGGCCTCGCCCCTGGCACCCAAAGTCAGGCGTACCCCCCGATTTTCAGAGCCCGCAAACGTTCCCGCATGGGTAAGCCCGTAGTGAAGCATCGCCGACGCCGGCGCAGAATGAATCATATAAATAGAAACGACCAGCACGGGGATTCGCATGCTCACCATTGTCCTGATCGCGGCGCCGCTGGCAATTGCCGCCCTCGTTGCCTTCGCGCATCTCATCGATCCATCGACGGGGAGATTCAGAAGGCCATAGTGTTCGCGCGACGCTCGACTGTCGTCGGCGATCTAAGCGTCAAGCACACGAGAGCGCAGGCGGCGTCCGTCACGCAAACGGGCTTTGTTCCGTGCGCGCACCGTGGGCCCTCTTTTTCGCGCGCGTCCTGCACGGCGATGTCTTACAGGCCGAGCGCTCGCCCGTCGCTGCGCGGATCGTGTGCGCCCGTCAGCCCTTGCGCATCGATGCGGATCGCGCCGGGATGTCCGGCCAACTGGCTTTGTGCGGGAATCGGACTCAGCTGGTGCCCCCGGGCAGCCAGTTCGCAGAAGACGGGTTCGCCGGCGTCCTCTTCGAGCTTCAGGCTGTCACGGCTGTCCGAGAACGTTTTGCCCAGCAGAAACCGCGGCCGGCCGAGCGCCGTATGTGGATCCATGTCGTAGTCGATCAGACGCGTGAGCACCGCCGCGAGCGTTTGCGGCTGTCCGTCAGCGCCTTGCGTGCCGTATAGCAGATGAGGGCGCCCCTGCTTGAGATACATGCCGGGGTTAAGCGTATGAAATGGCCGCTTGCCGCCGCGCAATGCGTTGGGACTCGCCGCATCGAGACTGAACGACGCGCCCCGGTTGTGCCACAACACGCCCGTGTCGCCAGCGACGACGCCGCTGCCCCAGTCGAAGTACACCGTTTGCAGCATGCTCACGCAATTGCCGTCACCATCCGCCACGCCGATATACACCGTGTCGCCCGTCTTGAACGTATGCGACCACGGCATGGCCCGATCCATGCGGATACGACGTGCATGCGCATCGAGCGTGGCAGCCGACAGCATACGGTCAACAGGCACGTCGACAAAGTCCGGGTCCGCGACGTAGCGGTTGCGGTCAAGAAACGCCAGTTTTATGGCTTCGACGAGTACGTGATAGTAGTCGGCGCTCCCTTCGGGAATGGCGGCGAAGTCGAAGCGCTCAAGGATGCCCATGATTTCGAGCGTGGTCACACCTTGCGTCGGCGGCCGCAAACCAAGCAGTTCACCGTCGCGATAGGCCACGCGCAGCGGCACTTCCTCGCGGGCCTGCGCACGTGCCAGATCGTCCAGCGTAAGCGGCGAACCTGCCTGCTTAAGGCCTGCGGCAATCCGTGCTGCGAGATCGCCCTCGTAGAACTCGCGACCGCCATGTGTCGCAATGGCATCGAGGCTACGCGCCAGCGCAGGCTGGAAGAATCGCTCCCCGGCCTGCGGGGCACGTCCATCCGGCATGAAGACCTGCGCGAAGCCGTGCCAGTTCGAGAGCTCGTTCGCGCGGAACGCCTGCCAGAAATGTTGGGACGGCGTGACCGGAAAGCCGTTGGCGGCATACCCGATCGCGCGGGAGAACAATGACGACCATCCCTGATTGCCGCCCCACGCCGCACGGCTGAATGCGTAAGCCTTGTCCCAGACGGCAACGGTGGCCGCCGTCGTCAGCGCCGCGGCGGGCCCGCGCACCGGGATGGCGCCCTGATAGTCGGGCACCCGCGCGGCGGCCTGGCCGATCCCCGAGAGTGTGCGGACGTTACCGGCGCGGTCGCTGATCACCATGAACGCGTCGCCCCCGAGGCCCGTGAAATGCGGGTACGTCACGCTCAATGCCGCGCCGATGGCGATGGCGGCCTCGATGGCGTTGCCGCCTGCGCGCAGCACCTCGAGGCCCGCTTCGCTCGCCAGCCCGTGCGGACTGGTGACCATGCCGCGCGTCGATTGCGCCAGCCCGGTCGCATCGGCCACGCTGCCTTTACCGGCAGCGCCTCCGAATGCCGCGCTGCCGGCCGGCGCAGCCGCGCCTGCGAGGCGCTCCGGCTGCGTCGTCACATTGCTTCCCGATTGCGCTTCGGCTACGAACGTCATGCTGCCTCCACCTTGTATATATCGTCTGGGTCGCAGCGATCCACGCGCCGCGACCGTCCTCTCAACCCGTCACCGGGCTTCCGGCTTCCAGCCCTTCCACCAGCGATGAGCGGTCGCTTCCGGCGCGGAGTAGCGTTCCTTCACCCAGGCGTAGGCCGGCCCCAGCGCATTCATTGCGATGGCCGCGCCCAGTGCAGTGACCGGGTCATGCGCGACCGGGCCAAAGCCGCCGAAGAGGGTGCCAAAGTAAGTCGCAAAACCAAAGAACATCCCCGGGATGAAGTTGAGCGCGACAAAGAGTCTCGCGAGCGCCATCATCGTCCCGTTCAGCGTGAAGAGAATCACCATTTGCGCGAGGACCAGCGAGTTCCCGCTGAACTGTCTGGCCGCCTGCTCGAAACCGAGCACGATGAGAAACGCGAAACACGATCCTACCGGCAACGTCGGCCAGATGCGCCTGAGATTTTGCGCCGTGGGGCCGCCCATCGCAAACGTCGCGGCCCAACTGATGAAGATCGCCCAAGGCGGCAGATGTAACGGCAACATGGCGATTGGAATGGTCGTAACGGCCAGCAACGATGCGACAATTTCCGCAGGCAGCTTCTTCATGATTGTCTCCTTGAGTTTTGGTGAACTTCATTGCGCACAACAACATGAATGCCGGTGAATTTCGCAGTGGTGGTGGGTCACGACGGTGATGCGCCCCCGCTTGACCACCCACAGCCGAGGCGGAATATCGAGCAACGCATCGGCGACCCTGAACGTATCGAGAATGACGAGATCGGCCTGCTTGCCCACAGCGATGCCGTAGTTCCGTTCGAGCCCGATTGCACGCGCGGCGTTGTGCGTGCCCATATCGAGGATGGCCTGCTGATGCTCGGGCACACCGAACTGCGCGACGTGCGCGAGCAGATTGCCGATCTGCAGCATGTCGGCCTTGCCAAACGGCGTGAATGCGTTACGCACGTTGTTCGACGAATAGGCGACGTTCACGCCCGCGTGATGCAATGCCTTGACAGGCGTGAGGCCGCGCCGCTGGTTCTGTTGATCCTTGCGCCCGCCCAGATAGAGGTCCGTGGCGGGCAACGTCACAATGCTGATGCCCGCCTCGCGAATCTGCTCGATAACGGGCTTCAGCGAATCGGGATCGAGCGCGCCGAGGCTCGTGACATGCCCGAGCGCCACGCGTCCCTGGTATCCCGTCTCGATGGTCTTCTGCGCGATATATGAAATCGCTGCGAAGCGCGGGTCACTCGTGTCGTCGGCGAAGTCCGCATGCATGTCGATCGGCGCGCCATAGCGCTGCGCCAGTTCGAACACCACGTCGATGTGGCGCTTCGTGTCTTCCGGGTTAAGTTCGTTATACGGGCAGCCGCCGACCACGTCCGCGCCCATGTTCAATGCTTCGATCATCAGCTCGTGCGTGCCCTGCGACTTGAGTATGCCCTCCTGCGGGAATGCCACGATCTGCAGGTCGAGCAGGGTCTCGTATTCGGATCTCAGTGCAAGAAGCGTCTCCACACCGATCAAACCCTGGATCAGGTCGACGTCAGGATGCGCGCGCACCGCGACCGTGCCATTCTTCACGGCCATGTCCAGCACCTGGCGGGAACGGTCGAGCACGTCCTCGCGTTCCTGCCTGCTCTTGAGGATGCCGGTTACGCGGATGGCTTCATCGAGCGTGCCGAAACGCGCTGGCAGCCGGCGATGGAGCAGTGCCTTGTCCAGATGCAGATGCGCTTCGATCAGACCAGGGATCGCGGCGCGGCCGCCGGCGTCGATGACCTCATCGGACGATGCGTCGATCCCCTGCTCCAGCGCCACGATACGTCCATCACGGATGGCGATGTCGACGAGCGGGTCGTCGTCGCGAATGCATACACTATTGATCAGCAGGTCCACATGCATGGTGTGGTCTCCTTGATTGATGGATCGACTGGAAGGGTGTTTTCTGGCGAGCCGGCGAACATCGCGCGCATGTCGGGAGCGACCTTTTCCGGCTCGCGGCGACGACCGCGGTGAGAAAAGATTAAGCGCGCCCGTCCACGCAGGGCATCGGGATTCGCTGGTTTTCGTCCAGGAATTTCCCGAGACGCACTGCACAACGCGAACGGGACTCAGGCGTCGGCGCCGGCAACGATCAGCCCGTGCTGGATGGCATAGTGAACGAGCCCGGCGGTCGACGGGATGTCCATCTTGGTGAGGATGTTCGACTTGTGGGTACTGACCGTTTTGGCCGACAGCGACAGGCGGTGCGCGATCTCGTTGATGCCGGCGCCCTCGACAAGCATCTGGAAAACCTGAAATTCGCGAGCCGTGAGGAGCGTATGCGGGAACGAACTGGCAGGCCGGTGCAACTGCTGGATGAGCTTTTCGGCTACCAGTGGCGAGACAATTGTGCCGCCTCGACCCACCTTGCGGATCGCGCCGATCAGCTGCCCGGATTCGACATTCTTGGTGAGGTAGCCGGACGCGCCCGCCCGCATCGCATGCACCGCGTATTGCGATTCGCGATACATGCTCAGGACCAGTACCGGCAGTGACGGATGGTTCGCCTTGATCTGCTGGATCAGCGCGATACCGCTCTTGCCCGGCATCGACATGTCGAGCAGCAGCACATCGACGGATGTGCTGCGAAGCCTGTCGACGACGTCTGCGCCGTCAATCGCTTCGGCGACCACAGACATATCCTGCGCGGTGGAGATGATCTTTTTCAGACCATCACGAATGATAGCGTGGTCGTCGGCGATCATGACCCGCATCATGAGACTGCGCCTTCGTTCGTTACGGCGCGCAGCGGAATGCGGGCGGCCACGCGCGTGCCGTGCCCGGGGCGACTTTCCACGCTCAATTGTCCGCCGAGCATCAGCGCGCGCTCGCGCATGCCCAGCAGACCGAGGCTGCGGCTGCCTGCAACCCGGGCGGTGTCCATACCGCAGCCGTCGTCGGCGATCGCCAGATGGCAGTCGCCGTCGCGCGCCTCGATCTCAACGACCACTCGCGAGGCATGCCCATGCCGGCTTGCATTGGTGAGCGCCTCCTGGACGATGCGGAAGATCGTGGTGCTCCGCTCAGCATCGAGACCGTGCATGAGCTCCTCCGACATTTCCCGCCGGAGTTCGCACGGCAGACCGTTGTGTTGCGCGAACGATTCCGTGAGCCATTCGAGCGCAGCGTGCAGCCCCAACTCGTCGAGCACAGCCGGACGCAGGTCGGACGCGATACGGTGCACTGCATCCATGGTGACGTCGACCAGATCCTTCAGCATTCGCACCTGATCGGCCTGACCGGACGCTGCCTCCTCCACCTGCGTTTGCAGGTAGTTCAGGCCGAGCCTCAGTCCGCTCAGCAATTGACCCAGCTCGTCATGCAGTTCGCGCGAAATACGCGTACGTTCAGCTTCGCGTACTGACTGGAGATAAGCTGAAAGTTGCCGCAACTGGGAACGTGAATCGCGCAGCTCCATTTCCGAGCGCTTGAGATCGCTGATTTCGCGCGAAATGCCGACCGTGCCAACGATGCTTCCGTCGGCACCACGGATCGGCATTTTGACGGTATCGAACCAGCGCGGTGTGCCGTCGGGGCCGTTGCGACTTTCCTCGTAGCGTCGCCGCTCGCCGCTTGCGAGCACGGCGCGATCTGTCGACAGATACACCCGCCCCCATTCGGACGACCAGACCTTGTCGGGCGTGCTACCGATGATCTCCTTCTCGGCGCGCCCGCACGCAACAATGAAAGCGTCGTTGACGAGGATGTAGCGCGACTCGGTGTCCTTTAGCCACGCCTGGTCCGGGATGTTGTTCAGAATGGCCCGGTGCAGTTCGCCATAGGTCACCACCGCTTCTCCTCGCAACGATGTTCGTGTCGCCGACACCAGGGGCCGTGTCTCACACGCGGGTCGATGCGCCACAGATGGGGACTTGCAGGAAGATGCCTCTCGCCACGCGATTACCCCGTGGCATTCAATATATCCAGACTCGCAAGAATGCGCGCCTCTAGTTTTCCCGCATATTCAGGCACCGCAGCGATTCATGCGTTTCGCTCATGGCCTCATGGTCGTCGTTCCAGTTTAGGGTTGACTGGCTCAGTTCTCCGCCCTGAAGAGACGCTCGACAGAATCGAACCAACGTCCGTACGGCCACCGGTAACGGACGTTGAAGTCAAGGAAACGGACCAGACCGCTTACAACGGATCCCACGCCTCGCACGCGCGCAGGGACGCCTTCGTCAGCTTGCCGGTCGGAGTACGCGGCAGCGATTCCCTAACAAGGTATTCGCGCGGAATCTTGTACTTCGCCAGCCGCGGCGCGAGCCATGCATTGATCGCGTCGCGATCGACCGTCGCATCGGGATTGGGCACGATGAAGGCGACGACGGTTTCGCCCCACTCGGGGTGCGGGCGCCCTACGACCGCCACATCGCGCACGGCGGGGTGTTCGATCAGGACATCCTCGACTTCTTTCGAATACACGTTCTCTCCGCCGGTCACGATCATGTCCTTGCTGCGGTCGACGACAAACAGATAGCCGTCCTCGTCTACGCGTACCAGATCGCCGCTCCGGTACCATCCGTCCACGATGGCTTCGGCAGTTGCATCGGGCGCGTCGAGATAGCGCTGCATCAACGAACTGCATCTGAGCCAGATTTCGCCAACCTCGCCCGCCTTCGCTTCGCGACCGTCCTTGCCGATGATCTTCATTTCCGCACCCGGTGTTGTCACACGCCCAATCGACCCGGCTTTCGCGATCTGTTCCTCCGGATAAAGAACCGTCCCCGCCGGTCCGGTTTCAGTCATGCCGAACATCTGATAGAAGCGCTCGCTGCGATAAGCGTTCATCAGTCGTCGCGCCGTTTCGGCGCCGATTGGGCCGCCGCCATAAATCCACGCGCGCACGGAGCCCAGGTCGAAATCGGCGACGTTCAGTCCCATCTGCAGCGGCAGCAGATACGAGACCGGCGCACCGAAATACAACGTCACACGCTCGTCCTGAACCGTCCGCAGGAATGCCTCAGGATGATATTCACGCAGCAGCACAATCGTGCCACCGACGTAAAGTGTCCCCAGCATCCAGTTGTTCAACGGCGACGAGTGCCAGAGCGGCATGGCGATCAACGTGCGCTCGTTCTGCTCCATCGATGCGGCGCGCACGGCGGTTTCGCCGGCATGACACGCGCTGCGGTGACTATGCAGGCAGCCCTTCGGACGGCCCGTCGTGCCCGAGGTATAGAGCACCTCGGCAATCGACTCATCGGCCGGCGGCGGCCCGTCGAATGCCGCTGCGTGTTCGAGAAGCGCGTCGAACGACGGATGTCCCGGCAATTCGCTTTCGGTACCGAGCCTGTGGACCGAATGTGTGAGCCGCTCGACCACGGGCGCGAGTGCGCCGTCGAAGAGCGCGAGTTTGACGCGCGCGTGCGAGAGGATGTAGTCAACCTCGGGTGCCTGCAGTTTGTGATTGATGGGCACCACGGCCGCACCGATACGCCACGCTCCGAGCATCGCAATCATGAAGCCCGGCGTATTCAGGCACATCAATGCAAACCGGTCGCCCGTCCCGACACCATGCTGAATCAGGACAGTGGCCGCGCGGCGCGACAGATCGTCGACCTGTGCATAGGTGTAAGTGCGGCCTGCGTAGCGCAGAAAAGGTTTGTCCGGCTGCTGCCGGACGTGGTCGTCGAAAAGCGAAATGATGTTCATGACTGGATCGTTCTCAGGCGAAAGTTTTCAGATTGGCCATGCGCGTTCGATGATCGAGGCGCACGGCGTATCGCGCGGCAAAAGGCCAAAGGTGCGTCCCCACTCGGCGTCGAAGCGGCTCGTGATAAACGCGTCGCTCACGGCCTGAGGCGCATGGTCGCCAGCAAGGCGTGCCTGAACCAGCAAGATGAGCCGCTGCGCTTCGCGCCGCGACTGCCGCTCGAAAGAGGCGTCGTCCAGTTTCAGCGCGTTGACGAATGCATCGAGGTGGCGGCGCAATAGCGCGTCCGCGTGACAGAAAGAACGCAGATCTTCGACCAGCGCCGCCACCGCGTCCGGTTCGCGCTGGATCGCGCGCATCATGTCGAGCGCCATCACGTTTCCCGAACCTTCCCAGATCGAGATGACCGGTGCCTCGCGAAAAAGGCGCCCCGTTGGACTGTCGTCCATGTAGCCGTTACCACCGATCACCTCCATCGCTTCGGCGGCGTGTTCGATCGCGCGCTTGGCCACCCAGTACTTTGCAGCGGGCGTCACGATGCGCCTGTACGCGCGTTGCAATGGATCATCGCCGGCATGCGAGAACGATTCGGCAAGCCGCATCATCAGATGGGTGGCAGCTTCGCTTTCGAGCGCGAGATCGGCGAGCACGTTCTGCATGAGCGGCTGTTGCACGAGGGTTCTGCCGAACACCGAACGCCCGCGCGCGTGATGAACCGCCTGCACCAGCGCCTGACGCATCATGCCCGTGCTGCCCATCACGCAGTTCAGCCGCGTATGGGTCGCCATTTCGATAATGGTGGGAACGCCGCGCCCTTCTTCCCCGATCATGCGCCCCCAAGCGCCGAGGAATTCGACTTCGCTGCTCGCGTTCGAGCGGTTGCCCACCTTGTCCTTGAGCCGCTGAATATGAACCGCATTTTTGCTGCCGTCAGGCCGGAAGCGGGGCACGAAGAAGCACGACATACCGCTCGCCGTCCGCGCAAGCACGAGATGCGCGTCGCACATCGGTGCCGAGAAAAACCATTTATGCCCGACGAGCGAATACTCACGCCCGCCTGCACTTCCTGCAAGCGGCGTGGCGAGGGTCGTGTTCGCGCGCACGTCGGAGCCACCCTGTTTTTCGGTCATCCCCATGCCGACCAGAATCGATGCCTTCTGCGCGATCGGAACGTCGCGTGCGTCGTAGGTGGTCGAGTAGAGCTTCGCGGACAGCTCCCTGAATACCTCCGCGTCCTTCCTCAGCACCGGAATGCTGGCAAAGGTCATCGACGTCGGGCACTGCGAACCCGCTTCGATCTGACCATGCATCGAAAAGCCTGCGGCGTAGGCCGCCCATGCCCCCGCGCGCGAATCCGAGAACGGTTGCGCAACGAGATTCTGTTCGCGCAGCATCTTCATCATCGTGTGCCACGCCGGATGAAACTCCACGCGATCGATCCGCTGACCCTGACGATCGAAGGTCTGCAACTCCGGCTTGCAGCGATTTGCCAGCTCGGCCGTGTGCAACGTCGTTGCGAGACCCAGTTGTTCGCCGTACCGGCTCAGCTCCGGTTCGTGCGCGCCGCCGCCGGCGCGCCGCACCGCTTCCTGAAGCGCGATGTCGCTCGTGTAGAGGTTGTAGTCCCGCAACTCAGGCACGACGTTCGTGACGTCGTGAGTTTTCCATTCCATTCCGCTCATTCCTTTTTGCCGCATTGCCGACACGGGCGTGCCCGTGTCGTGCCCAATCAGAACAGGTGGCGCAGCCCCGCCATCATGCCCAGCTGCGTCGAACCCGCCGCTGCGCTCACTCCGCAAAAGCCCTGCAGTTGCGCGCCAATCAGTCCACCGCGATATAGCGAGTAGTCGCCCTCCAGATAGACGTCCGTCTGCTTCGACAGGTTGTAGTCCGCCAGCAGTTGAAACTGGGTCGCATTGCCGTCGCCGCTCTGGGTCTTGCCATCCTGCAGCGTGCGCCAGACGTTCGCCGACAGGTGCGTCGCATGGCCGACGCTCTGCGAAATGCCGCCGAAGAACATCTCACGCGACGAGAACGTATTGAACTTGAGGGCAGTGAGCTGCGCGACGGAAAACGGTCCATTCGGAAAGTTGCCGACAAAGCCGCTGTCTTCGCGGTTCTGTGCCCAACCGAAGTTGACACTCGTATTGCCGAACGAATAAGCCGCACCGGCCGTCCACGCCTTGAAATGCGCGCCCGCGTTGACGGCATCGCGTGCGTCGAGATAGGCGGCGGCAAGACGCAGCGGACCTTGTGGCACATACGCGAGCGATGCGCCAATCTGGCTGCCCGCACCGAACGAACCCGCCGTGCCGCCGAACGCGTAGGACAGTTCGAGCCTCACGTCGTGCCAGCTGGCCGCGTACTTCGCCATGTTGCTGGTCCACACACCCTGGGCCATCCCGACTTCGGGACGGAATTGATACACCGTCGGCAACCAGGGGGCGCTCACGTACGTCTGGAGCACAGCATCCGCAAGCGGATTGGTCTGCCGTCCGAGCGTCAGCCGGCCGAGCGTGGAGGACTGAAGCCCCACGAACGCCGTGTTGAAGAACGGATAGGCCGGATCGGATACGCCGCTGTTAGCGAAAAAACGATCCTCAAGCTGGAACACGACCTTGTTGCCGCCGCCCAGATCTTCCGCGCCGCGCAGACCCCAATGGCTTTCGCTGACGCCGCCGTTGGCGAGTTGTACCTTGTCGTCCCCCGCAGCATTGGCGTGGGTCGTATAACGAACTGCCGTATCCACCAGACCGTATAGCGTGACTGACGACTGGGCGTGTGCAACGCCTCCCAGTCCCCCCATTGCCAGCGCAAGTGCTACACGTGTCTTCGCGCCACGCGTGCGCAAAGTTTTACCGCTTTGCTTCATTGTCTCCCCCGTCATGATTGTCAAACTATCGGCAGCAGCCTGTTGGAATAGCTGATGGCTGCATCCTGCGTATGCGCCTGCCCGTCACGCGACGAGGCGGCGTGCGAGCCGCTCCAGCGACCGTTCCGGGTTCAGCACCTTGAAACCGCCTGCGGCGAGTACCACGAGCAACGCGCCGGTCAGCAGAAGTCCTTTCTCGAAGCCGGCCGCGACGTTGCCGTGAGCGTTCTGGATCATCCAGCCGACCACAGGCGGCGCCACAATGCCGGCAATCCACGCCACTGAATACTCGATCGCAAGCGCGGCACCGCGCTGCGCGGGCGGCGCGATCTGCGCGATCATCGCGGGTCCGAGCGAATAGATGATCGGCGTGGTCGCGACCGCCAGGGCGATCAGGACAACCTTCACGGTGGGACCGATGTTGCATACCGCAATGGCTATGAGCAGCACGCCGCCGACGGCAAGGCAACCGCACACGAAAGCGCCACGTGCGATGCGAGACGGTATGCCGCGCTTCATCATGCGCTGCGACCACGCGGAGAGCACAAGGCTCACTGGCGCGCTGGCGACAAGCACCGCGGCAAACACCTGCCCCGCGTGACGCGGCGTATAACCCATTCCCTGATTCAGATAGGCAGGCAACCACGTCAACACGAGCGCCAGCGTCAGAAAGGCAGCGAAATGCAGCGCGATAATGCAGACCACGGTTCGATCGGTCAGCAGCGCTCGATAGCTCATGCGCGAAACCGGGACCGCCGTATCTGTCATTGCTGCGGGTGTCGCCGCGGGCGCATCGAGCGGGCCTTCGCGACCGACGACGAGCCACAGCATTGCCCAGGCCAGCCCCAGCACAGCCAGCACGACGAAGTTGCTGCGCCAGCCCCATGTCGCATTGATCCACGGCACGGCAATGCCAGCGACGACCATGCCGAAGACGCCGCCCATCTGGAATACGGAGACCGGCAGATTGCGCCTGTCATCCGGGAACCACTTGTAGCAGGCGTGAATCGCGATGGGCTGGGCCGGTCCTTCACCCGCGCCGAGCAGTACGCGGCACGCAACCAGCATGGCAAGCGACGAGCTGCAGGCGATCGGCAACTGCACGATGGACCACAGCACGGCCATCGCAAGCAGCAGCCAGCGCGTGGGCCAACGGTTCGAGAGGAAGCCGCCGGCCACCCCGGTCAGCGCGAACAGGAAGAAGAAACAGCCCGCAAGGAGTCCATACTGCGACGGCGACAGGCCGAGTTCCTTCATCAGTGGAGCGGCGACGAGGCCGAGCACCACCTTGTCGATGAAATTGATCGCGACGAGCAGGAACAACATGGCCGCCATGAACCAGGCACGCGCGGGCCGATAAGTGCGTTGCATACAATGGATTCCGAGGTAAGACGTGCGAGGGTGTCGCGCCTGTTGCTGGTTCGACGATCCGGCTCAGGCGCGCGAGCCGAAGTACCATCGCAATACCGCGCGCTGCACGGCGCGGCCATACGGTGGATGAAACAGTTCGACCGGAAACCAGCGATGCTCGGCGAACACCGCTTTTGCGTGCGAGAGCTCGCGAAAGCCCTCTTCGCCGTGGTAGTTGCCCATGCCCGACATGCCGATTCCGCCGAACGGCAGTGAGTGATTCATCGCATGCCAGCCCCAGTCGTTGAACGTGACGCCGCCTGCGTGGGTTTCGCGCAGCACGCGCGTACGCTCGCTGCTGTCGGTCCCGAACCAGTACAGCGCCAGCGGCCGCTCGCCGCTGCGGACATGCGCGAGCGCCTCGTCGAATGTTGCGTAGCCGATCACCGGGAGCAGCGGCCCGAAGATCTCCTCACGCGCGATGCGCATCTGCGGCTTCACGCCGGTAATGATGTGCAGCGGTATCTGGCGGCCTTCGTTGTCGACCGGTCCGCAGACCGTCACCTTCGCGCCGAGCGCACGCGCATCGTCGACGAGATCGAGCATGCGACGATGAGCGCGCGCATTGATCATCGAGGTGTAGCGCTCGCCGGCGCCCACCAGCTGTTCGAACGCATGTGCCGCAGCGGCCGTAAAAGCATCGACCTGCTCGCGCGGTACCAGCGCATAATCGGGCGCGACGCAGACCTGGCCCGCATTGACCGTCTTGCCATGCACGATTCGCCGCGCGGCGCGCGCGAGGTTCGCCGAGCGGGAAACGAGCGCGGGAGATTTGCCGCCCAGCTCGAGCGTGACAGGCGTGAGGTTGTCGGCGGCCGCTCGCATGACCTCGCGCCCGACCGCTGGCGAACCCGTGAAAACGAGGTGATCGAAGGGCAACGCGCAGAAGCGTTTCGCGCACTCCGCATCGCCTTCGACGACGCACACCTCATCCTCATCGAATGCATCTGCAAGCAGGGCGCGTAATGAACGCGATGCGTGCGGCGCGTACTCGGACGTTTTGATGAGGCAACGATTGCCCGCCGCAAGCGCAGTCGCGAGCGGCCCAAGTGCCAGATAGAACGGGAAGTTCCAGGGCACCACAATGCCGACCACGCCTTTGGGCTGATACTGCACGGCCGCGCGGTTGGTGCTGAAGAGCAGTTCCGGCGAGCGACGCGATGGCCGCATCCAGCGCCGCAGATGCCGCAGCAGGTGGTCGATGTGCAGTAGCGAGGGAAGCAGATCCACCAGCATCGTCTCGTCGGCCGCCCGTACGCCGAAATCAACCGAGGCGGCGCTGGCGCAGTCGGGCGCATGGCGACGCAGCGCTTCGCGCAGCCGGCGCAGCTTGTCGCGCCGCTCGATGTAGCCGGGATACGGCGCAGCGGCAAATGCGCTACGTAGCGTCGCAAATCGTTCGGCAACAAAATCGGTCGCACCGGTCTGCGCGTGCCGTTCCATATCGATCAGGTTCATGTTGTGGTCTTCCGCGGCCTCTGGCGCAACACAGTTCAAACCGGCTTGTCGCCAATGATCGTCGCGCGCAGCATGCGCCGGCGTGCCGGGAAGTAGTCCTGAATGGCGTAGTGCTGGGTCGAACGGTTGTCCCAGAACGCGATCGTGTTGGGCCGCCACTTCAGGCGCACCTGATATTCAGGCACAGCCGCCTGGCGATACAGGTGTTGCAGCAGGTCCATTTCCGCGAGTCGGAAATCGAAGCCGAATCTCACGTCATTCTTTTCGATGTAGTTCGCGAGGTGGGTCGTGAATGCCTCATTCACGTACAGCACGCGTTCACCCGTTTCCGGGTGCGTGCGCACAACCGGATGCGTGGCGGGCGGATACGCAACGCGGCGCGCTTCACGTTCCTCCGCGCTCATGCGCGTACCGAATGCGGGCAGCAGATCGTGCACCGCGAGCAGACCGTCGAGCGCGTTGCGGGTCGCTTCGGGCAATCGGGCATAGGCCTCGGCCATATTGACCCAGACGGTGTCGCCGCCGACCTTCGGGCATTCGAGGCAACGCAGCATCGACCCCATCGACGGACGCTCGCGCCAGCTCACATCCGAGTGATAGATGTTTTCGCGACCGGGAATCTTGCTGTCGCCGCCGAGCATGACGAGTTCGGGATGCTCCGGGTGATGCGGAAATACGGGATGCGTCTCCAGTTCGCCGAAGCGACGCGCAAGCGCAACCTGCTGCGCCGGGCTGATGTCCTGGTCGCGGAACACAAGCAACTTGTGCTTGAGGAGCGCCGCGCGCAGCGCTGCATATTGGTCGTCATCGAGCGGCGCCGTGAGATCGAGATTGCCGATCTCCACGCCGATCGCGGGTGAAAGCGGCTCGACGCTGAACGACGGTTTGAGGACCGCCGAACGCACGGTCGACGGCGCTTCGGCAATGATTTGCCCGGTTGCTTGCATGACTTTCTCCACATTGATCCAGCAGTCAAACCAAATTGATACCTTGAGGTATCCTTTTAAAAGATACTATTGGGTACCATTCGGCGGGTCAACTGAGGGTTTTCCCATGTCACACCATGTCAAGGCGCCGTTATCGGCGTCGCTCGAAAGTACGGATGGGTTCGTCGCACCTCGTTACCGAAGCGGTCAGCGTTCGGCGGATGCGCTGCTGGAAGCGGGCCGTGCGTTGCTCGCCGACATCAGCTACGAAGCGCTGACCATCAACGATTTGTGCAGCGAGGCAGATCTGACGAAGGGGGCCTTCTATCGTCGGTTCGAAAGCAAGGACGCTTTCTTCATTGCGTTGCAAAAGCTGGCGTTGGACGACGCCGCGCGGGTAAAAGATGCGCTTGCGAGCGAGATGGAGTGCCGTGATGGCGGCCTGTCGACACTTGAGGCTGCGCGCAGCGTGGTCGAGTCGATGCGTTTGTGGCACCTGCGGCACTGCGGGGTGATACGCGCGTCACTCCAACGCCGCGATCACACCACCGATGGCTGGCGACCATTCAAGGACTACGCGCAGGGCTTCGTCGACGATATTGCGCTGCGCATGACGCGGCTTTCTGAACTGCGTGGCAAAAAGGACGTGCTGACGCGTCTGAAGATCGGGTTTCAGACCGTCATTGCCACGATGATCAACGCGGCGCTGAACGATCCGGGACCGCTGCGTCTCGACGACCCTGCGATGACCGAAGCGCTCGCACAGATGCTCGCGATCTTTGCCATAGGGCCCTCGTTCGACGCAACGCGTTGAGCGGATTTGCGGATGGTGACCGTGAGGCGTCTGCGCCTCGAGCGGCGTGGGATGTGGGCACCCTGCGATCGCCAGGACGCTCACGTGGTCTTGTCTATGAACGGTTCGCGTTGCAACGAGACTCTCCTTTTTGTAGCCGATTTGAGAGTCAAAAAACAAAAAAGCCGTTGAATCTCTTTTAGATTCAACGGCTTTTTATTCATTTCTGGCGGAGAGACGGTCATTCTAATTGAAGGCTCAAACCGCCTATCTATAAAGGCTTTGCGCATTTTACAGCGACCTTAGCCCACAATCTAGCACCCAATTTTCCGCCGTCTCACGTTGTCTGTTTTCGACGTCTTGAACAGCGCCAGATATCGAAATCACGATAGAAAATGATAGGTCACAAAGGGGTATGCTTATCCGCATGAAATGCCGATAGAACGCGATGATGCTCAACGATAAACCGCCACTGGATATCAGTACATTGCCCGGTGAAATGATGTTGCGGACGGCGGATGTGGTGAGGATCATCCCGGTGTCAAAGTCCACCATATCGCGCATGGTGAAAGAGAACCGGTTTCCTCAACCGTGGCGCGTCAGTAATCGCCTGATGCTATGGCGCGTAGACGACATTCGCGAGTTCATACGGAAGCAGTTTCCGCCGGCTACCCGATAGAAAAACGCCCTCATGTGTTGCCTAAAAAATAGGCAAATAACGAAATTAGAGCCTTTCGCTGCCTCGCCCCTTCCCCTACCATTCGCTTTTCACGCGGACGGTTTCCAGCCGGATGATGCGGGCGGGAAACGGCATTTCACGCGAGCAGGTCGTCGCCCTTCGCGCGCCGCTTCACTGGACGCGTGGGCACATCGATACGGCGGTCCACACGATCGCGGCGCGTCGATGGCGCGAGCCGGAGCAAACGCGAAAAGGCAAGCACGCAGTTCCGCAGTCCGGAGATTTCGCGGGCGAGCGAGCGGGCCATGCGTGCCGCGTTCTCGTCGGGCGGCATTGCGGGCAACGCCACTTGCGCCTCGACGAGCTTGCGTAGTTGCGCCACGGCTTCGCAGAACGTCTCCAGCGCTGCACGGTCACCTTCGGCCCAATGATCGGCGGTAGTGGCGGCGATCACTTCGCGCCACACCGTTTTCGCGTCCTTCGAAAGGCGGCGGTGCGGCTCCCACGGGTCACGGTCCCTCTTCAGCACGATGACATTGGCTTCGTGACGTGTCGCCATGATGGGTCTCCAGAAGCGGGCCCACTCAAGCAAGAATTCCTGCTCAAGCGGACGGTGTAGCGCGGCGCATGTGCGCTCAATTTTGAGCACGCATATTCGCGCCCACTTGCGGGCCGGTCACAATGGGATTGCGGCGGGTTGCAGCCACATCATAGCGCGATGCTATCGGGTGTTTGGGTCGATTTAGGGCGACTTTTGGAGGTTTTATCTTTCGGGGAAGCGCCGCCCGGTCCGCGCCGCCGTGCCGACCTCGGAGGCATCCCCCCCGGCCCGATTTTCCCGCCCCATCGATCGGTGCGGACAAAAAAGAAGCGGTGTCAGGCTGAAACCGCTTCACCTTGCAGCATCTTCTCTACCTGTCACCCAGCGGACCAGCGGGTCGCCAGCTTGACGTGACGTTCATAGCAGCCACCTGAGAATGACCAGCATCGTCACGGGCCTGACAAGGTTGCCGGAAGAATTACCGGATCACCACGTCACCTCCGTGATGCCCTGAACGCCGCCGTCAGCTAACCGTGTCCAGTCCGCTTCAACGATCAGGCGCAGCGCCGACGTTGCAGTCTGAAACAGACTGCGCGTCGGGGCTCCTGGTGCGCCAGCACCATCGGTGACGGGCGGCACGGGCGGCGTGTCGAGTTCCACCAGCGTGGCCGATGATGATGGATCAATCGCCGGTGCACCGATCGCCACGGCTACTTCATTGCCATCGATCAGCAACACCTGGTCGACCGGAACGGTGACGCTTTGCCGTACCGGATAGTTGATCAATCGGCTCTGTGCCATCGAAGGGAACGCGAGTTGACCCGTTGCGGTGATCAGCATGGACAGTGCGATTGCGTTCTGCGGATGCATGATCCATTGCGGCTTCGCTCCACACCGTGCGGCGAACATGCGGGCAATTGCCCCTTTCAGATCGGTCTGGATCGCGGCGGGCGTGGCACCACTCGACGGCACCAGGTTTGCGGCGGGCAGTCCGGCCAGCAATCCGCCGGGTGCCGTATCGGTGATCCCGGCGGTTGCAGAAAGAAAGACCGAATCGAGTCCTTCGGCGGTGTCACCAATCAGGCCGCTTCGGATCACGTTGACAACGTTCGGACTCGAGTGCCGCGCGAGTTCGTCACTGTAGGTGCCAATGCGTCCCGCCACGAACGGCCTGAGCGTGGCAGACGCGAGCGACAACGCACCAATCGCGATCGCCGTGCCTTCCTTGCGAAAGAGCGCCTGGAGATTTTTTGCACCGGCACCGCGGGAACGGTACGGGATGACGATCTTCGATGCAGTGTCGAAAGTGAAACGCTGGCAATCCAGCGCGCCCAAAATTGAAGCGGCGGCCAAGTCAGCGTGAAAGCCTGCGGTGATCTGTTGCGTGAGTTCCTGAGCCCACGTTTCCGTCGTTGTTCCGGCGGGCGATTGCACCGCACGCAACACGCTTGCCCCGCCTTCGGCAGTAGTGAACCGGGCTTCGCGTTCGTCCGGCGTTCGTCCGAACAGTTCTCGAAAGACTTCATTCGGGTTCGCGTTGCCGGAAAGCGCGCCGCGCGCGATGACGGTCGCGCCGCGCCAGAACATTTCGTATCCGGCGGAAAGCGGTGGCAGTTCACGCACGACCGACGAGCCCGGATCGGCATTATCCGTGAATGAGCGTTGCAGATCGCCCATGCGCTGTTGCGCCTCGTATGCGTCAACCATTGAATTGACTGTGCGTGTAATCAATTCGAGTTGTTCAAGCTGCGCGTCGGTGGGATCGCCCAAGGTAATTCGTGCGACACCGCTTTCGAGTTGGCGTCCGCGCAAAGTAAGCACTGATCGTGTCAGCATGATCCATCTCCCTGAACGTGGCTTTCGAGAATCAGGCGCGCCGCACCGTTGGGCTCAACCGATACATCGAGCCGCACATGACGGCCGTGTCCGGCAGTAGTGACAGCACGAACAGCTTCCGCAAGTGATTTGGAAAGCGACGGCTGCACACTGGCGGGGGGATTTGGACTGACCGGCGCAAGCGCGCCGCCGGTCGCCGGAATGCGGGTAAGAGTGGTCGACATGGTTTGTCTCCCTGTTTGATGTGAAAACGTTGATTCCGGTTGTTGGCAGCGGCCAGGGGTTGAAAGAAGCGAACGGTGCGGGCTTTTCGGCAACGGCGGTTGCAGCCCGCATCCATTCATCGGAATTTCAGTTTCGTGTGTTCAGCGTGCTGCGACTCGTCTGCTGCGGCTGCGGTTACCGCCGCGTCATGATCCGCCTGGGTCCAGGGTTTGGAATAGGACTGCGCGACGATCACACCGTCGCGCTTCACGATCAGGATTTTCACATTCATGTGCGGGCAGCGGTGCAGCACTTCACCGTCGCGTATCGCCATCGCATCGAGTCGGGCCACAGCGGTGCAGTTATAACAAGGTACCGGCGCGGCGTGCGGGGGCAGCGGCATAGCGGACATATCAGCCTCGTATGCATAATTTGCATGACGCCATGCTACGCCGCGTCGCCGTGCCGTTGAATGATCTTCACAGAAATTTTCCAGTACGTTCAATGCCCCTGCCGGGTGAGCCCGTAGGTGTTGCGCATGGTCTTGTCCATCGTGCCGTCGCTCATCATCGTTTTTACCTTCCGCTCCATCAAAACTTCGATCGTGCGCGAGCCGTCCGTGTTGTCTTTTGTGGTGGTGGTCACGGCAGTTTGATCCGCGTTGTTGTTGTTGATGATGATTTCCACGGGCGAAGCAGCCATGACCGCATTCACGCCCAGGCTTCCGCTTGTGGTGCGTGTGAGCGGCATCACCGCTTCCGGTCCCGCTTCACCCATCAGGCCGATTCCGCGTGCCATCGGAAACACCGTGGGGCGTGTGATGATGGTTCCCTTCGCATAGGTCTGCACCCCGCGTTGCCATACGCCGCCCAGCGCCTGGGGCGTGGCCGGAGTTGTCGAATTCCATCCCGGTAGCGCGGACAGCATCGCGCGCGCAAACCGTTGAAAAACATCGGACAGCATCATCTTTGCCATCGTTTTCAGCATCGATTCAGCCATGTCGGCAAACGATTTCGATGCGGCGGAACTGCCGTCGACAATGTTGTTCACGAAATCACTGATGAAGCCGTTGCCCGCGTCGATCATCGCCTGTTGCCACTTTTGCAGATCGGCTCCGCCTTCCTTCGCGGTCTTGTTCGCCTTGTCCAGGCCGGATGCGAGTTGTTCGAATGCATCACCGTTGATTTTTCCCTGTGCGAGCAGATCGAACAGAATTTCAAGCTTGCGCGGGATTTGATCGAGTTCCGTTTGCGTGGCAATCGCAGATTGCCGGAATGCTTCGAATGGATCAGCGGCGGCGCGCAGCTTTTCCAGTTCATCGGAATAGGTTTTGAAAAGCGTGGTGCCTTCCTGACCGGCAGCGGCCAGGTCCTGCAGTGTCTTTTCGAAATAGGCCATCTTTGTCGCGGCCTGATCGGATGCTTCCGCCGTTTTGAAAATGTCCTTATTCCACTGATCGAACACGTCGAGCTGTTCCTTCAGTGCCTTCGTGTGATCCTTCGTTTTCTTCGCGGCCTTGTCCTGATTCGTGCTGATATCCTTCAGCGTGCCGGACAGTTGACGGCCGGCAGTCGCGGCCTTCGTGGTGGTTGCGGTGTTGTCATATAGCGTCGATTCAAATTTTTTGTAGTTCGCGTCGATGCCGGCGACTTCGCCTTTCCATTGCGTGAATATGCCGGTGACGGAACTGAAGTTGCCGGTGACGATCGCATAGGCCGCTTTCGCGAGCGCGCCCACGGAAGAGAGCGCCGCCTGAAGAATCGCGGAGAAGCCCGCCACGATATCGACCACGCCCTTGAACGCGGCGCCCAGCACCGTCACGGTTCCCTTCAGCACGGACATGGCGAGACTGGCGTCGTCCAGTCCCGTTTTCCAGAACGCAATCAGTTTCGAAATATCCTGCATCCCTTCGGCCAGCGTCTTGCTGATGCCGGTTGCCTTGTCGAATGACGAAAGAAAATCCGTCATGTCCGCTTCCATGATGTTGAGCGATCGCTCAAACGTCATCGGGATTTCAGCGAACTGTGCATTGATATCCTGGGTTGCCTTCAGCAGCGATTCAGCCATCACCTTTGAAGTGACCTTGCCCTGCGAGGTCATCTCGATCAGTTCACCGACCGACACGTGCATCTGTTTAGCGATTTCCTTCGCCACGAGTGGCACGGATTCCAGGATCGATTTGAAGTCCTGGCCCTGCAATTTGCCTTTCGCGAGGCCCTGCGAGAATTGCACAAGCGCGCGTGATGTTTCATCCATCGACGCACCGGACACGGTGCCCAGCTTGATAAAGTTTTCAGCGAGTTGCGCGATCTGATCATTCGATCCGCCCATTTCGGTCATGCCGATGGACAGCTTTTGAATCGCACTGGCGGTCTGATCGAGGTTCGCGCCCGTGCTGCGCACGATATCGAAGGTTTGCTGCATCATGTCGCCAGCACGTTCTGCGGAACCGAGCAAAGCCTTAAACGATCCGTCAAGCTGGCGGATCTTGTCTGACGCTTCCACAATCGCGCCCACGCTTTTGATCGACGCATAGGCGGCGGCGAGCCCGGCGGCCACGCCCTTGATTGCACTGACCGCGCCACTGAATTCCTTTCCGAACGACGCCATGGAGTTTTGCGTGTTCTTCGCGGACTGACTGATCTTGTTCAGTTCAGCGAGTGCCTGATCCGCTGAAACGGTCAGCTTGTATATCCGTTCTGCGTCATCTGCCATGATCCACTCCCGGTTTCATGTCGAAACAATACGCTTTTACTCAGTTTTCCTGACTGTCATTTTCATCACCACACTTGAACACGGCGACAATTTCATCGAGACGCGGCGGCGATTTCTGCGCCGGGTCGGTGTGGATACGCGTCATGAAGGTATCGCGGGACACATAGTCCGCGAAGCGGGAAGCCAGTTCATGCGCGTCGTGCCGCGCCTCATTGGGGTCGCCGTATTCCCGCGTGTATTCGCCGCGTGCATGCGCGCCCTGCCCCGCGTCGAAGCGCGCGGTGATCACGAAGCGCTCCGGATCATCGGCGGCGGTGATCAGAATATCGAGCATGATCCTGCGCATCGCAGTCATTCGTCGTCGGTGCCGGTGCTGTCATTCATGACAAGCCGCAATACGCTGCTATTGCTTTCAAGCAGACCGTCAATCTGCTTCGCCGTCATGCCGGGCAGCAGCGCTTCGGGCGACGGCAGCGCGGCCAGAAAGGCTTTGGCGTCGTCGGTCCCGAGCAGTCCCGCCAGTAACTCGGTTTGTGTCTGCGCCTGCCAGCGTTCGACGCTCAGTTTCGCGTCTTTCACGGCAAGGTCAATTTTCGATGCGGCCAGCTTGCGCAGTTCGGCACGACGCGCAGGAAGCGAGTAGTCGCCGCGATCAACAAATCCGGACCTGAAAGACGGCCGGTTTTCAAGCGGGATGCCTTCGGCCTTGCAGATGCGCAGCAGTTCGGCGTCGGCCTCCCGCCCGACTCGCGCAGCGTGATCGACCAGTTTCGCCCAGCGATCGTCGTCGGCCTTGTATCTCGCAGATAGCTGCGCCTCCGTTTCAGCACGCAGCATCGCGGCCCGCTTGTCAATGTCCGCTTTCGCGACTCGGGCACGCAGTCGCACCGCTTCGCGCAGTGTGTCGCGTTCCTTGGTGGTCATTGGTGCGGATGCGGAATTCGTTTCACTCATGTCCGTTCTCCTTCAGGTCGTGACGCGCCGGTCAGTCAACCGGCGCACTTGGTTAAGCCACTGCATCGCGAGCTTCGACGCTTCGCTGTTCTGATGCCGGTCCGGGTGTGCACACTGGATCAGGCGACGCAACGTGCGATCGTCAGGCAGCAGCGCCGTCACGTTCGCAAGCTGCGCGCGCAACGCTTCGCGCTCGCGTTCGAGTTCGCGGATACGCTCCACAAGCCGTGCCTTTTCCGGGCTTTGGTCCCATGCCTTTGCAAGCTGTTCAGCGCGCCAGCACGGCACGCAACGCGTCATCCACGGGCGCTCACGTTCGAAGGCGCGTGTGCACGTCGCGCAGAAGGCGACGGTCACGGTTTCACCTTTCGGGCGGTGTGTTGCACTGCGGCGCGCATCAACGCGATAGCCTCTTTTGATGCGACCGGTTGCGGGGTTTTGCCGATTTCAAATTCATCGTTTTTTTCTTCGTCACCGGCAGTTACGGTAGGCGCGTAGCGCGCGTCCGCGCGCGTGCGTGATAAGTGGTGAGGCGTGCCGTTGACGACTACTTTTTCTTTTATATTTTTCCCTTCTTTTGTTCTGAGGTGCAAATCTGCACCTATTTCACCCCCTGTTTTTGCACCTGTTTCCGCATCAAAATTGCACCCATTAGGCCGGTTGAATGGTGTCGAATCTGCACCTGTTTCGCCGGGTTGAACGGAGTCTGCGGAATGACCATCTGTTTTGTTCGCGGGCGCATCGTTTTCGCTTTCATCTTCGCTGTCCAAACCGTTCTTGCGCTGCATCAATTCCGCGTGCCGATTCTTCACAAAAATTTCCATTGCGGCGCGCGTAGCTTTTCTCGGCGGAATGGCCACGCGATAGACAATGGTCCGGTTTGTGTAACCACAACGTTTGCCCGTATCGACCAGATAACCCCAATCGCGCAGCATCGCGACCGCCCGCAACACCACACGGCGCGTGGCGTTGGTGCGGATCATCAGGGTTTCGATAGTGGGAAACGCAAGTTCAGTCTCGTCGTTTGCCATTTCTGCCATCTGCATCAGGACAGGATGGGATTCGCCCGTCCATACCATGCAGGCGGCGGCGATGACGTGTCTATCAGCCATCATCATGTCCCCTCCGAAAGGGTGAGCGAATCCAGCGAGGGGGACGGGTTACGTGGTGGCGGGTTCGACTTTCAGCTTCGCCGCTTTCCGGCGCGCAGCCGGACGCGCATCTGCGAGTGATTGCACCCATTGCGCCAGTTCGGTGACGAGCCAGCGCGGTTCACCGTTGACATAGAACGGTTGCGGAAAACCTTCCGTTTTCTGGATGCGATAGGTTGCCGGAATGCTCCGGTTCAGAAAGATGGCAAGTCCACCACGGTCGACGCTGCGAAAATTGGCAAGCGGGTCAACGTCGGTTTTGACTTTGATACGTGCGGCCATTTTGATTCCCCCATGTCCGAACCTGATAGAAGGTTCAAGGTTGATATGGGAGATTGAAGTTCATGCAAACGATGAAAACAACGGACGGCAAGCGGCTTGCCGGTATCCGAACACCGGAAACCGATATACCGCCAAGCGGCTTGGCGGTCAGTCTTTCCAGGTCGCTTTCACGGCGAGCCATCCTTTCGCCGTAAGCCTTTCTCCAAAACGTTTTCGCCAGGGTTTCGTGGTTTCCACGGCGGCATAACGGAGCGCCAGCTTAAGCGCGGTCTCCCGGCGTCGCGTGATTTTTACCGCCGCCAGCGCTGCATAAAATTCTTCGAGACTGGCATATAGATTGATCGAGCGTTGCCATCTGTGCCACAACCGCCCGCCTTCATCAATCTGTTCCTGCGTCAGCTTCGGCGCATGTCCGCCCTTTGAGGATCGTTTGCGGTGCGCGCCCACTTCGGCAACCGCTTCCCGCTGTTCCATCACCTGTCCGGCTGTTTGCGCGTAGTGCGCGAGTGCCTGTTCGACTTCATTGGCGAGCCGTTGCGCCAGTTGGACGGCTTGCGGATCACCAGCAATCGCGGCTTGCGCCGGTGCGGCGCGCAGATAGCGGACCAGTTCAAACATTCCAGGCGATATGCCCGTAAGTTCGAATCCAGGCGGCGGCATGCCGTCGACAGCATCACGATGCAGTTCCAGCACGCGTTGCAGTTCGCCAATGCTTTGGCACTCGACGCCCAGAAAGGTCAGCGGGAAGCCTTTTTCCGGGTGTGCCATCATGCGCCCCGCTTCGCGTGGATGGGCGTCACCACAGCCTGGGGAGGTTCGGTATCGATGTAGTCTGCCCAATCCTGCATTAGCGCCGCACGCTTGCGATACAGGTCCCCGCGCCGGTAGGCCGCGTCGACCTTCGAATCGATCGCATGGGCGAGTTGCAGACGGACCGTATCCGGTTCATGCGTGGTTTCTTCGCGCGCCCAATCGGTCAACGTGCTTCGGAAGCCGTGCGCCGTCACCTCACCCTTGTGCCCCATCCGGTCAATGAGTTGCAGCATCGCCATGTTCGATAGTGGCTTTTCGGGCGTCTGCGATGGAAACACATACGTTTTGTCCCGGCCTTGCTGCGCTTTCAAAAGAGTGACGACCTGGCGCGATAGCGGCACCGCATGTTCTCCATTGCCGGAAATCTTCATTTCGGCAGCGGGAATTTTCCAGACCGCGTGATCGAGGTCGACGTGATCCCATCTCATTCCGATGGCGTTCGCGGTACGCGCACCGGTCAGCACGCAGAGTTCAAGACAGCGCGCAGCCGTTGCGGGCCGTTCGCGTACCCGCGCCATAAAGTCGTGCATGCCCGTATAGGCAAGCGCCGCATGATGCTGAACCTGTTTGGAGGGGTCACTTTCCTTCACCTTCTTCTGGCTTGGCAGCAGGTTCTTCAGGCGCTCCATGTCCGCCGGATTCGCGCCTTCGCGGAAGCCCTTCGCCGCGCACCACGCAAGCACAGCGGCGATCCGCTCGCGCAGTCGGGAAGCGGTTTCGATCTTGGTTGTCCAGATCGGCGCGAGCACGTCAACAACGTGATTTGAATCGATCAGCTTCACGTCGACGTCACCCAGGCGCGGATAGACATAGGTCGTGAGCGTGTTTTCCCATTGCTGTTTGTGTTTCGGGCTTTTCCATTCTGCCGCCCGCATGGTGATGACCTTCGCCGCTGCGTCGCGAAACGTAATCGCGTGAATCACTTCGAGCCGGGCATTGCGCGCGAGCTTTTCAGCCAGCGGATCGCGCCCTTCCCGGCGCATCCGGGCGATTTCGAGCGCAGCGGCGCGGGCCTCTTCGAGACTGACGACCGGCCACGGCCCGAGCCCCACGGCCCGGTCGAATCCGGCTGCATCGCGATATCGGAAAATCCAGGACTTCGCCATCGGCCCGCGCACCTGGAGATACAGGTTGCGGCCATCGCCGTGACGACCGGCCTTCGCCGTCTGAATCTTGTAATCCGTGAGTCTGCCGCCTGCCATTTTGTGCCCCCTCGGGCCGATCCAATTCAGCCCACAATCTGAGGGGTATTATATGCCAGAACGTGATAGTAGATGATAGAAAGCGAAAAACCCGCACAGCCTTGACTGGTGCGGGTTTCAGGGGTGTCCGCCTTGACTGGCGGGGCACTGCGGAATGAGGGCCTGGCGGAGAGACGGGGATTCGAACCCCGCCAAACAGACCGTATACAAAGGCTCTCACGCGCCGTGCTGGCAGAAACCTGTCATTCCAGGAGGGGTAGTTTTCGGGACGGCCGTCGCCCCTGTTGTAATATCCCACCCGTAAACCGGAGAGACCCATGAAACAGCTCAAGGTCGCCGCCGCAGCAATCGGAATCGCCATCTACATCGCGCTCTTCTGCGTCGCCTTGAAATTGCCCCATGACAGTCAGTGCATCAGCACGGTTGCGGTTCCTTGCCCGACCGCGCAGAGATAATCGTCAGACCGGATTTCTGATAGCGATATCGTACGTCGCACCCTCGGCGATCCACCGATAGCCCGGTATCTCAAACGGACATCGATCGGTCGGGTACCGCTTCGCAATGACCAGCAAATCCGGATGCCGACGTTCGGCGACATCCGCCAGCCCGCGATAACTGTCCGCCAGATAGAGCCTGTTCTGCGCCGATGCGCCCTCGAAGATGACAATCGGTCTGTTGATCTCGTTGAATATCCCGATGGTCTTTGGCGTCTTCGAATCGAGGTCGAGCTTAAGCGGTGCGACCTCGGCTGCGATACCCGGGAAATTCTGCATCATCCTGTCCAGCGGTTCATAGGTAATCGCTCTGTCCAGAGCATATTCGAACCTGTCAGGCGCGTTCAAGTCGCCCGGCGTAAAGCACATGTAGAAGTCGAAAGCCGCCGCACTGGCCACGACCAGACACGCCAGCACCCGAGCGGGGAGCGGCAGACATAAAAGCGCATCCGCCAGGGCGACAAGGCCAACGATCGCGAGAATGCTCACGAAGGGCAGGAAATAGCGGAAGCCCCACACCCGTGCCGGGATGACATAGGCCGCTGCGATGATCGAGACGATGCTGAGTAGCACGACGGCCATCTGCCGTCCTGTCAACGTTAGACGGCCCGAAAGCAACCCCACCACAGACAGCCACCCGGCGACGCCGAGGCCCGCGGTGAGCGACGAGCTGAGCAGTACACCGCTGTTCGGAGGGAAGAAGAAAAAGCCAACGGACCGCTCGCCGATAATGGAGATATTCATAAGCAACGTATTGATGCCCGGATCCGGCGCCTCGGTGCTGACCCGCGCAAAAGGGTGACCGAACATAAAGAAGTTGGCGATGTAACGTGCGAGAAGGATCGCAGCGGGCACGAGAGACAGCGCCATAAATGCGGCTGCCCGGCGTGTGCGAAGCTTCCACGTCACCATGACCACCATCACAATCGCCGCGCCCGGAAGCACGGATATTTTCGCGCCTGCTGCCAGTGCGAACCACACGGCCGCTACACTCAGCGATAGGACCGTGCGGCGCTGAATCATGCCGATCGCCATGATGACGCCAACGCAGGACAGCAGGTCGCCCTTGGTCACCGCGGCGAGCCCGAGAAACGCAGGCGACGTTGCCATCAGCAGGCCGGCCATCGCAGAACCAAACTGGCCGGCGCCGAACTGTCGAGATGCCCACATCGAAGCGAGCGTCGCGACGACTAGAATCTCGGCATTACCCATCAATGCGCCCTGCAGCGTGTTCGTCGAAAGCGCGTACACCAGGGCATTCAGTTCGCCGTTCCATTCACTGGCGAAGATGTTGACCATGAGTGTCGGCATATGCACGAACACGGATCGATAGTTCATCCATAGGCCAATGCGCACACTGCCGTAGGTCTGCGCGTCAAGCGAGAAATCGAACAGCAACATGCAGCGTATAGCCCACAGGATCAGCGGGATCGCGAGCACGACAGCGATAAGCACGGTCGAGGGTGCGGGCCACTTGAACCGGATGCGGCGCGTGAAATCGCCGACTACCCCGAGCCCGAACAGCGACAGGAGGTAACTCCAGATCGCGTGCTTTGACAGCGCCCCGAATAATGACAGGATCATGATGAGAACGGTCTGAGCGATCTGAACCGCAAGCCACGTATGCAGCCATACGGAAAGACGATCCGGGATCCTTCGACTTGCCACCGTCGACAGCATCGTGACGGCGGCCAGTTTGACGATCAAGGCGATGAGCGCTGTGGGATTCGAAAAATACGGAAGCAGCGCGGCGGGATTCAAAAGATACGGCAATGACCAAGCGACCATGATTTATTTGAGTTATCTCGGTCGCCGGAGTATAGCGCTACCGTCGGCGTCTGGCCGCTATGTATCCGGTAGCGGTACAGGTACTGACCGAGAATGCAGCGAATCCGACCAGATAAACGGTCGTCGTAGATGCAATGCTTATGCGCGTGGTAGGCGTCACGGCAGACGGCGCATTTCCCGCCACATTATTCACAGAAGGGCTTAGCGTATAAAAAGGAATTGCCGGTAACGTGGCTGCCGTTGTATTGATGCCCCCGGCGGTTTGCGAAACCACAGTAGTTCCTGCCGGCGTATAGTAAATGTTTCCCGATACGTCCCAATCCCCCGCAGTCAAACTGATGCTCGTGATCGTGGCGGCTACGCTGCCAGTCAGAGGTACGGCCGTGCCGGTCGCCGTCACAAACTCCCCGACGCTGCCGGCCGCCGCATTGCTGTTCGTCGCCACGCCTGTGATATTCGGCGTCGTGATCGTCGGCGCCGTCCCCAGCACGATACCGCCCGAGCCAGTGACCGTAGCGCCTAGAGCCGTTCCGACGCCAGTCCCAAGTCCGGTCAACGAGGAAACAGCAATGCCGCCCCATGCCGGCGCCGACGATGCGCCAGTCGAGACGATTGCCTGCCCGGACGTCGAGCCTGCGGGATTGAGCAACTGGATCGGATTGAGCGTCGCGCCAAAAGCGATCGAGGAAAGCGCGAGCAGCGCGATAGAGAGAAGTCGTTTCATTTTCAGTCCTTGATGACAGCGCGTTTTCCCTCTGCCGCATCGATCGACAACTGGCAGTGGTTCTTCTGGAAGAGATTGAGGAAACGACACAGCACGCAGCCCCACGTCTTTCCCTCGTTCATGGCTTTGCCGGCCCGGCTGGAAATCGTTTCGCCCGGATCGCCGCCAGTCAGCGTATTGCCGAACTCGTCGAGCAGGATCAGGAAATTCCAGAGGTACTGTTTCATTGCTGCCCTCCTGGCGGAGTGGATTTCGCCAACAGGTCGTTCACCTGTCCCGTATCGCTGGTCGAACCGAAGTAGAACGACAGGACGGCCTTCGCTTCGCTGAACAGGTAGCCCATAACGGTGCCGACCATCGTCGCTTCGGTAGTGTTGGCATAGCTGACCTTCCCCATCAGGATCGCGCCCGCTGCGAACAGACTGCCGCCGATGATCAAGCTCGCGAGAATGGGCGCCATCATGCTCTTGGTGCTGACCTGCATATCGCGAGCGCTCACCCGGTCCTGAACCGTCAGACTCGCCAGCGTCTCGGTATCCTTGAAGCCTGCGGTTGCCATCGCGACGGCATAATCCTGATCTGCCTTTCGCATTGCGGCGAGTTGCTCTGGAGTCGCGCCGCTGATCGCCGCGGCGAGATCGGCCTGCCGATCGTCAGTAGATGCATCCGGTTTCGCTGTGATCCCGAAGACGCTTTCGAGCGCCATGATTGCCCCGCCTACTAGTGGGCCGCCCAACGCAGTGCCAATCGTCGGTGCCAGCGTCTTGACGACGTTCAATGCACTTGTCCAGCCGCTCATGACGCACCTCGAATCAGGTTATTTGCAATGCGGTTGGCCCAGCCATGACCGAAGGTGGGCCAGGTGGGAAGATTGCCGAGATATTGCAGCCGGTACGCATCGAAACGCATGATGATCTTCAGCGGATCAGCCGCGCGCACCGCTGCAATCGTGATGGAGCCGATCACCCCGTCAGCAGTGACACCTGCAGCCTGCTGGAGCCACTGCGCCGGATGGCCGCCGTTATAGGCCGCATCGAAGATCTGAAATCCGATTCGCGGGTCGAACTGATCGCACTGATACGGATCCCAGTAGAACTTCTTCGCGATCGCCTTCGCGGTATCGAGCGACAGGTCTTTCATATCGCCGGTAAAGCCCCATCCGTGCGCGACGCGGGCCGTGATACCCCACATCGTTTCACCGCCGGGATCGGCCGGATTGTCGGAATAGCCGCCCTCATTGCCGATCAAGGCAGTGAAGGCATCATCGAAATTAGACATTCCGCTTCTCCTTGAAGAACTTCCGCCATCCCCATATCAGCTGCGAGATGATCAGCGCCACGGTGAGAATCGTGACGATATGAGCTGAGTTCGGATCAGTGACCCAAAGCCACCACGAGCTGCCGATGCCTGTCGCGCTGATAGCCCCGTTTGTGCTGGCCCCGACGATTTCCTTGTGCATTGTTTTTCCCGTTCTATGGTCTATATGTTTCCGGTCGCTTCCCACGTCATGGCTGCGGCTCCGCCATTCGTCGTGCCCACTGCGTTCAGCGTGAAACCGGTGAGCGATACACCTGACGCGAATCCCGCGATGCCGCCCCCTGCCGATGAATTCGGCTTGCATGAAACACGGGGAACGGTTTTATAGGGAGTCGGGAACGTGACCGCCTGAGTGCCGAGGAAGCTCGATCCATAGCCGGTCGACGTCGTTACGCTCGCCGATCCTGACTGCAGGCCATCCGACTGGAAGACGGATGTGCTGGAATTCGATACCGGAAGAGAAATGCCGGCTGTAGTGGGGAGGGCATATTTGCCGTTAGCGCAAGCCGCACCAAATGCCAGACCGACAGGCGAACCGCCATTGCCAATAATCGTTGTGGCGCCAATGGCGAAATTCGAAACCGCGCTTAGGAGAATGCCCGCGCCCGAACCCGGTGCAAGCGAAATAACCACGTCGCCTATTGTGACGTTCGAGAGGAAAGCATTTGTGTCCGTCGTGATGCCGCTACCAACAATCGCCATCTGAAGATCGGAAATGGCGATGTTTTGGAAGCTTTGTGTACCTGACGCGCGAGAAAGACCAATCGCTGAACTGGTCATGTTCTCGATAGAGCCGTTGCTGATGATCAGATCGCCAGTTGACCCGTTGTCATTGAGCCCAAGGAAATAGCCGAAACCTCCGCCATTCATCTTGAAGTTGTTCAGCTTCAGGCCGCCGGACGCAGCCTGATAGACGGCGATCGCGCCCGGTGCCCCTGTATTGAAGTGTGTGCCGCCACCGATCGAGGAATCGCCCGAATCGGCGACGTTATTATTGTTGACGTAGACGCCCTGGACCGTGTAGCCAAGGAACTTGCAATTCATGATCGACCAGAGGCTCGCCCGGGAGAACATCAGCGCGGTCGGGTGACCGGAGAACCAGACGTTTTCCCACGTCGAACCCTGATTTTCGAACGTCGCCGGATTGACGTTCATGCCATTGCCGGCCGTTTTTCCGGCTGCGCTGATCAGCAGGAAGTCTCTGAAGAGATAGCCGCCCGGAACCGGAACCTGCCCTTGTGCGGTCAGCAGAATGGTGTCGCCATTGGCCGTATCGGTCGAGGTCAGCACCGTCTTGCTCGGGCCGTCGCCGACAATACCGCCGAGCGGGATCGTCAACGTGCTGAATTTGTACGTGCCAGCCGGGTAGTAAATCAGATTGCCGGTGGTATGCGCGGCCTGCATGGCGGCCGTGTCGTCGGTCGCACCATCACCCTTCGCGCCGAAGTCCTTGACGCTCACGACGTCGCGCAGTTTGCTTTGCACCGTGCGCCGCACTGCCGCCGCGCCAGCCTGCAGGAATGACAGTTTGCTGCTGTCGATGTTCGCGCCGGCCGCTACGGTCGCGTCAGTGACTGAGCCATTGGCAGGAATGCCGACAGTAACCGTCGTCCCGATTTTGACCGTAACTGTTGTGACGCCGACCGGAATCGGCGAGTTGAATGTCAGGGTCGTGCCATTGAGCGAAGTGATGGTTGGATCAGCTTGATACGTACCATCGAAGAAAATCCATGTGTTGGTGATCGAACCAGCGCCAGCGGTCAGCGTCAGTTGCGTCGTGGTTCCGGGCGTGAAATCCGTTCCCGCAACGAAGATGTCGTCGACGAGGTTGCCAGTCAAGCCAGCGTTGGCATCCTCGGTGATCTGATCCCAGATGAGATTGTTGAACTGGTCGAAGACGACCTGACGATAGACGCCAGAGCCCCAGATCAGCGCCTGACCGCTAGCGTCGAGCACAATCGGCTGCGTGTTCAGGATCGTTTGCGCCGGGTCCTGCCATGTGGCTTTCGGCGTGGAAGTGTTCGGGATGTAAAAATAAACAGTGCCGCCAGCCAATGGCTTACCATTGCTGTCGATGAACTGCGATTTTGCATTCGGCAGAATTGTGGCCGTCATTGCTAGAACCCCGAGCAGATGGCGCGATGCGCCGTTCAAACAGGCTTTCGCCTGCCTGTCTCTGCCCTCGGGAGACGCTTTAACGGGCACCTACCGCCATTTAGGATGGCTAGACCATGATTGACTATCTGCAATCCCTGATCACAATCATCATCCGGGACCATTCCGCCCAACTTGGCTTCATCGCACTCGCATGCGGCATCGCCTTCTGCAAATCGTTCAAGGACGCATTTCTAGCGGCCCTGCGGCCTTCCGTTGCCGCCCAGCGACTTGACTCCACCATTGACGATGGCTGGGTAAAGGAGACGCTGCAAACCGGCACTGGACGCGAATGGGAGCGCTCGACCGGCTGCACCGTTGAGCGCAGGCGCGGCCATTGATGGGTTCAGCATAAGACTTGCCACCTCGCTCTGAATCGCCTCGTTATGCGTATTCATCAGCGCACTCAACCCCGACCCGAGCCGCGCGCCAATAGCGCCGCCCACCGCAGCACCCGGTGCGCCGGCTACTCCATATCCAGCCAAGCCTCCTAGCGCTCCTCCAACGGTTCCTGTCGGCAATTGCCCCGCAAGGGCGCCAAGTTTCCCGGGCAACACACTGCGCATCATCTGTTGCGTCGCGAGGTTCTGGGCGGTCGACGAGCCGGCCGATCGGCCAAGTCCGGCATTCGAAGCCCGAAGCAGATCATCGCGAATGCTTTGCAGCGCTGTAATCTGATCCGGCGTCACCGATTTCGCGGTATTGATACCCGGCTTTTGCTGGAGTTTCTGCATCTGGGAAAGAGCGTTTTGCACCTTGGCAAGCGTCACATTCCCCTGCGCGTCCGTCAGATTCAAAGATTGCAGATACTGCATCGCGTCGATTGGGCCCGACTGCTGCGCGAACTGAGAACGCGCCTGTGCGTATCCGTCGATGTTGTCGTCCATCATCTGGAGCAACTGATCCTTCACACCAAGGACGTTTCGAGCCTTTCCTGATTCGCCAGCGCGCATGGCGGAATCGATCTGGTCATCAAGGGACTGCTTGACGTACTGAAGGCCCTGACCGGAAACATAGATCTGCGGGGTTCCGGCCTGACCGCCCATATTCGCGTTCGCGCGGTTCTGCGTAACGGTCTCGATTGACGAAATGCCCTGGTTTTTCGCCATCTGTTGCGCTTCAGCGAAGGCCTTGTTAAACGCGGGCGTCTGTTTCAATGCCGCATAGGCAGTGTTCGTCGTCGGGATGCCAACATTCGTCGCCAGATAGTTGTCGGCCGCATCCTGGGTGCGGGCTAGTCGGGCTGCGGAGAGTTCTTCCGGTGTGCCGGAAATTCCACCGAGTGCGGAAAGGCGAGCCGCCGCGTTCTGCTGCTCCTGTGCGACGAAAGGCGACGGGTTCAGATCGCGAATGGTTCGTTGAAGCGTTGCGATACCGGGATTGGCAGTGGCTTCCGCAAGCGTTGGGGAAGACCCCGGAACGATCTGCGACAGATCGAGCCCGGATGGACCCCCGCGCGCGGCTTGAAAAACGATGTCTCGCGCGATAGCCTGCTGACCGTTCTGAGTAAATGGGCGCACCAGTGAGCCGAGAGCATTGCCTGCGTATTTCCCTGCGCCGACTGCACCCGCCACCGCAAAAGGAGAGGCGATGCCTAGCAACGAGCCGATGCCGACCTGCTGAAGCTTATCTGCTCCGTAATTCTGGCTATCCGGCGAAACCGGCGCGGTCGCACCCATTAGGCCGCCGCTGACCGCGCCGCGCGTGGCGAGGCCAAGCATTCCGGTGCCAGCGGGCGCAGCGATCATCAGCGGCGCAGTGGCCGCCATTGAGCCGGCGATGTTGCCGGCGCCAGTAGCAATCGGATGTGCGGCCGAGTACGGTGCCACTTCCTGCGCGCCGTGCGTGAGCCCCTGATTGGCATCATTCACGAGCCAATCGCCCATCCCATTCAAGCCGACCGCTTGCGCACCGTGGCCGAGCAACTGTTGTGCGCCGAGTGCGGTTTCCTGCACGCCGCGGCCCATGCCGGCCAGAAACGACATTGCACCGCCCGGCTGTTCTCCGGCAACTTGAACCGGCGCGGCCTGCGCTTTCGGTGCAACTGCCGCGGGCGCGGCGCTCTTCGTGAATGCGGACAAGATTGCATCATCCGATTGCGGATCCTGTTGACCGGGCACCGTTGCACCGCCCTTGGCGAACTGCTGGAAAATCGCGTCGTCGCTCTGCGGCGCCCCAGCGGCTTGCGCAGTCGGGATACCCGGAAGTGTGGCCGGTGCGGCGGGAGCCTGCTGTGCACCGATTCCGGCAGCGGCAAGCACCTTCCCCGGGTACGCTGCCGTTTGCGGCCCCCATTGCTTCGGATCGTCTCCACCGACGTAATGGGTGAGAGCCGTCGGAACATCGCCGAATCGGTCGAGCAGTTGGGAGAGCAACTGCGCGCCACCGTAGATGTTCTGTTTCGGATCGGTCGGGTCAGTGATGCCGAGCGACTTGTAATTCGACGGCATGATCTGCATGAGGCCAGTCGCGCCGACGCCGGATTGCGCGTTTGGCTTGCCGCTCGATTCCGTCGCGATTACGCCGCGGATCAGCGCGGGGTCGACGTTGTACTGCTTCGCCGCTGCCTGAATGATGTCGTCGTATTTGCTCACCGCGGCACCCCCGAAGCGGGCAGAGGCGCGGCCATTGCGGGCTGCACCGCCGGGCCCGGAGCAGCCGAAGCCGGTTGCGGCATTTCAATCACACCGCTGCGCACGAGATTACCGAGGTCCGACTTGAACTTCGTGAGTTGCGTCGGCGACTGGCGTGCGATGAACGCCTGCTGCTGTGCAGGGCTCATTGACGTGAACGCGAACGCATCGGGATTCACCGCCTTGTTCCACTGCGACTGCCACTGGTTAAATTTGTCGGTCGTGAGGCCCGAGTTCTGGAATGCATAGTCCTGCGCCGCGCGCATCTTCTCGGCGGCCATCGTCTTCGCAAGAATGTCTTCATTCGCCAGCTTCGAAATGCCCGGATTGGCGTTTCCGGTGACAGCCGCATTCAGCCGCGCGTCCGTACCGGTGCCAAGCGAGCCGGAGACCGACGACGCGTAGTTCGTCAGGATCTTCTTGAACTCGTCATAGTTCTGGACGTCGCCGGTAAAGCCAATCTGCTTGGCCACATCTGGCGCGAGTGCATTGAAGAACGACTTCGCCTGGTTGCGCCAGTCAGTTCCGGGGCCGGTGTTGATGCCGGACAGTGCATCGCGCGCCTGTTCGAGCAGGTTGAGACGCATCGGCACATCGGCTGCGGCATCGTGCAGCTGCTGAGCGGCCGCGTTAGACGTTGAGCCTTGCGCGCTTTGTGCAGCAGATGCGGCCGGCGTGAGACCGGTTGCAAGGAAGCCGCCAGGAGCGCCGGGCGTACCTTGCGCACCGCCCTGCGGGTTCATGCGTCCCGTATAGCCTTGGCCACCGCCCTGACCCACAGTCGAACCGAGCGGCACGGTCCCGGGTTCGCCATTGGGACCGACAGCCGAGATACGCGAAGCCGCCGCTTCTGGCGTCAGCGTGTTGTTCAGGGTGCCCGCGACCGACGGCGCGCCGGTGAGCGGATTCTGCGCGACGAGTTGCGTCTGTCCGCCGGTGTTCACCGCCGAAAGCTTCGGCATCAACGCCTGAATTTTTGCCTCGCCCGAAAGCGAATTGATGAGGTGGTTCTGGATCCACGAAGCCTGCCCCTGCGCATCGCCGGGAATCGATTTGATTTCGCGGATACCTTGATCGAGCGGCAGCAGTCCCGCGTTCACCGCATCCGAAATCTGGCCCGCGATCTTCGTCGACATGTCGGCTTTTCCCATGTCCGGATCGACCGCGAGAGATCCGATCATCCCGCGAATGCCTTGCTGCTGCTTGAGCGCGAGCTCGAGCTTGCCGGTGTCGTACTGCAACTGCGAATTGCGCTGCTGCGCGATCTGACCCATGAACTGAGGCAGAAACGCGCCCGCGCCGTTCTGGCTCGCGAGCGTCTGGAGCTTATTGAAATCGACTTGGCCCGTTGCGGGATCGACAGACTGCGCATACGCCTGAGAAATCGCCTGATTAGCGTTCAACTGCATCGAGTTCTGCCGTAACGCGAGCAACCCCTGCGCCGTCTGAATGGGCTGCTGAAGTGACTGAAGTCCAATTTGAGGCGCTTGCGCTTGAAGAGGAATCGAAGGATCGATTGGCATCTTTTACCCCGTATATCCGGCGATTAGATCCTGAGGCGTGCTTGTTCCTGATGCGCTTGAATTGCCATAGAAGGAAGTCGGAGAATTTTGATTCAATAACGAATATAGAAGCCCTTGTTGACCAAGGGATCCAAGAGCACTACTTGCAGCATTCGAAGCCCCGATCGTGCCGGCCGCCTGCGCGTTTGCGCCCGAGGTCAGGAAATTGCCAGCGGTATTCGCCGTCTGAAGGCCCGCGTTCCCGACGCCGGCCGCTGCGTTCTGCCCGAGACCGACGAGACCCGATAGGCGGTTGTATTGATCGGACTGCATGCCGTAGTTCGTCTGGAAGTTCTGGAGCGCGTTCTGATACTGCTGCTGATACGTTTGATCGGCGAGGCCAGTCGTGAAGCTCGACAAACCCTTTGCCTGCGCGCCGGATAGATTCAGTCCCTTCGCAGCGAGCGCGTTATTCGTGTTCTTCATGCCCTGCTGAAGCGTGAACTGATAACCCGGCGTCTGTTCGAGCTGCGCCTCGGTTGGATTGAACGAGAAATTCATGCCACCCAACGTGCCGAGCTGGGATTGCAGACCCGGAATCGAGTTCTGCCCCAATTGCATATACGGCTGCAGATTCTGCTGAAGCTGCTGGAACTGCTGCCATTGAAGTTGCGCGGCATTGTTCGCGGCGTCAGCCTGCGTTCCAGCTGCACTTTTTGATCCACTCGCACTAATAGCAGCGCCGCCGAGAGCCCCAGCAGCAGCGATTGCACCACCAGCGATTGCCACCATTTTTTAACTCCCAGACTCGTATCCGTCGAGTTCTGACGGCATGTTCTTGATCTTTCGCCGCTCGACCGTCATCGGAACACCAATCCACTTTTCATGAATTGTCTCGACCGGTTCAAAATCGAGGAACCGAAACAGCGCAGAAGCATCGTGTTTGACCTTGCTGCCCACCGCCCAGCGCTGTACGCCGCGGCGTTTCAATTCCTTCTCGACGAAACGGAACATGCGCACGCCGGCTATACCCGCGCGACGCGCAGGATCGACATAGAAAATGTCTGGCGAGCACGTCAGGCATGACCGGTAATGGAGACCCGGCGCAATGAAGCACACGAAGTACGCCGCGATCTTCCCTGCTTCGCGGCCGATCACCATCATCAAAGTCCCGTCTGCTTCCCGCGCGCGATAGACCTCGACGAGAGGATCAAGCGGGATGTCGTGATCCTTGTGCGTCGAAATCTCGCCGTAGTGCTCCTCGAAGAGCGGTAGCAACTCGGCGTACACGGACGAAAACGATTCGATGGAAAAGGTGATCATCTGCTGGCCTTGATGTCCATGATCAGGTGAATCCGATCATCTGCGCTGTTATTGAAAACTTCATGCTCTTGGGCATTATCGAACCACCAGACCTCTCCTGGACGCATGCATACGGTTTCATCCCCGGCGCGAAATGTGCTGCCCGGCAGTGATTGCAAAGCGATGTGATAACGATCGTAATATGCCGCATGAAAACCGCCATCAACATGCGCGTCTATCTTTCGGCCCGGAGCCAATCGGGTAATCAAACAGCGTCCAAGACGTTCCCCCTGAACTCTCGCCATCAATGCGAAAATAAGAGCGCGAGCCGCCGGAAGTTGGCTAAAGGCCGGATAGTTGATCGATTCATGTTCGTCAATTACATGCTTCGCATCTCCATCTTTCTCATAGAGCGAAAGGTCATTGAAGCGCAACCAGATATCCGAAACCTGCTTATGCGGCGTCTGCGGATGCGTGGTGCGGAGAGTGTTCTGATCCCAGAGTTGCGGACTTCTCGCGAGCTCCGCAAGTAACGGAATCACGTCGACGCCCTCAGCTATTTTGAGAAAATTTCGCATCAGCGAAGACCGCCCACTTGATAGACCTCAGCAGCCGTCGGCACGATCGGCGATGCCGTGTTGTTCGAGAACGTGATCGCCAACGTGTTTGCAGCGCTCACGCGCGCATTGACGATGCCGAGGCCGGCCTGCGAAGTCGGCTTCGACACATAGACCACGTCGCCGACGGCGAGGCCGGCCAGCGCGAACGTCTGTTCCGCCGTGGTGTTAGCCGCTACCGAAACCGGCGAAATCGTCAACGCCAGGTGATAGATCGAGGTGATCTTGTCCGCAGGCGCGGCCTTGAAGCTGATCGACTGAACGATCGGTTCGTCCGTTGCAACGCCAAGATATGCAGTCATGCTTTAGCTCCCTGAAGTTTCGTAAACGCCGCCCATGATCGTCACGGCGGTTGCGGTTCCGGCCAAGGCTTGAAGAGTTGAGCCGGGCGCAAGCTGAAGGCCGATGGCTTGCGGCGGAACATAGGTCTGACCAGCGGACAACGAGAATGCGGCGAGGAACTCATTCGCGGCGCCCGGCGAACCTGCAGAAGGCACGTTGTAGAGCGTGACCGGAACAGGCGAGCCCGACGTGTTGGTCAACGACAGGTTATTCACTGTCGCCGTGATGCCAGCGCCGGCCGAGTAGTACGGAAGCGCTCCAGTCGTGAGCTGCGCGGGAGTGATGCTTTTCGGTACGCGTTGCATGCTTTACCTCAGTCCTTTGACATAGACCTTGCTCACGCCCACAGGAATCGCGCTCGTGAATGTCAGAGTTGTGCCGCTCAACGAATACTGGTCGTCGCCTTGAAACGTGCCGTCGAAGAAGACCCAAAGTTGCGAAGCATTCGCGAACGAATTGCTCAGTGTCAGCGACGTCGTTACGCCAGGCGTAAATCCCGTACCGCTTGAAAACGTCTGATCGACAATTCCACCGCCGGCCGCCGATGACCCATTCACCGGCGCGAAGATCATTTCCGCCAGATTCGATTCCGCTTGAGGTCTTGTGAACGTCACTTCAGCGGTCAACGGACTGCCCGTATCCGAAACCGACACGCCGAACGTACTTTCCAGCGACAGCACATCATCGAGCGTGATGCCACCCGTATCACCACCTGAACCGCCCGTACGCCGCCAGAGCTGAATCAGAAAAAGGAACCATGCCTCAGTCACGTTTCCGTTCTTGTCGACGAAAGCGGTGTTGATCAGCGGGACGTTGGTTTGAAGGTTCGCCATGGTCACTGATTGTTCGATTCCGCCTGCACCCACGCGCCGAGCAGCGCGGTCTTCGTAGGCGCGGACCATGACAGTTCGAAGACGCGATCGCGCGCCATGCCCAGGCGCTGGAATTGCAGTGACGTCAGGTATTCGCCTTCCATGCCGAGGCTGACACTGATCGCATTCCCCCACGACTTGCCGCGCGTGTCGCTCCAGCGTAAATAGACCGGCACCGGCGCATAACTGCCCGTTCCATTACCGACTTCCATGTTCGCGATGAATTCGCGGTATCGCATGCGATCGGAGTTGTCATCGACGCTGTGCATGAACGAGCGGATGCGCGGAATCGGGTTGCCGTTATCCGTGAAATTGTTCACGTCCCACAGGTACAGATTCCCGTTCTCCCAGTCGCCGACGATCGGAGAACCATAAGCCGACGCATAGCAGTTCGCGCGATGACGATGCAGGTTGCCGTTCTCGTCGACCCAGTTGAGTTCGTTCCATTGCTGAGTGCTCAGGTCGTACTGCCATGTCTTGTCTGACTGTGGGAACGTCAGCACATAGAAAAAGTGCCCTTCGATCTGGTATGTGAAGCCAATTGCCTGATCAAGATCGGTGTATGTCGCGATCTCGTTGTCGAGTGCGAAGGTCGAAATCTGGGATGCATTGAATTGCTGGGAGCGGCAGACGATCGCAACACCCTGCTGCGACTGCGCGAGCCAGTAGAGATCGCCATCCATCTGCGCGATCGAGTTGACTGCGGCGCATCCGTATTGCATGAAAACGCCCGGCAGGCGTTCGAACGGAAATGGCGTGTCGCCAGCATCGAACCAGACTTCCGTGGTCTGCGCGCCGAACAGGTAGACGTAGCGCTTCGTCACGCCGATGCCAACCAGTTTGTCCGAGAAGCCGGTCTTCGATGCGAAATCGGTCGGATCGAACGCCACCTCATTGACAAGCGAGATGTACCACTCGTTCATGCTCACCGAATTGAAGACCAGAAAGCCATCAACGAAATTGACCGTCGGCGAGCCGATGAAACCAGAATCCGTGATGCCGGAGAATGTGTTGTCTGCCAGCGCGACCGTCCAGCCGTTTTCCGATCCATCGACGATCACGAGATCAGTGCCGTTGTCGATCATGTGCACCTGTCCGCTCGACGATGCAATGTCGCCCAGGTTGGTCAGTTGCCACGATGATGAGATCGCGTAGACCGACGATCCGCAGACCCCGTACAGCGTGCCATTCGAGGCCGTGTAGAGCCCGCGCCAGCCGCTTCCAGTCGTCGGCGCGGCTGTCGCGAGCAATGTCAGGCCGGGCGTCTGATAAAACGTGAATGGGAACGGCGAATCCTGTGTGTTCTTTTCCGCGTACAAATTCACACAGCGCTGCGCATTCGCGACGAGCGACTTCGCTTGATACGCGCCGGTGATCAGCGGGAACTTCAAGGCGAACTCCCGATCACGAAGTCACCGTAGATGTTATATGTGCCGCTGTTCTGGCCGCGCAGTGCGGTCGGCATCTGGAGCAGCGGAATCTGCGCATTCGATTCTTCGATAATGCGCATGGACGCTTCAGCCTTCTTCTCCACTACGGGACTGATCGGAAGACCGTACAGCGCGTAGAGTTCCAGCGTCAGATTCCACATCATCGCCGCAGCGTACTCCGGCGGCAGCACGATCTGGTCATTGATTGTCTGGAACTGCTGAAGCTGCTGCATGACCGTGATGTCGATCTCGTACTGATTGTTCGGGATCGGCCACACGAACAGATTCGCCAATGGGTAGCCAGCGTCGTAAAAGGCGTACCGCGGGAAAGCGTTCAGATCCTTGATGGAGATCCGGTCGTAATCCTCGCGCGCACGCAGGATTTCAAGTGGATAGCTGACCGGCAGCGGTGTGTTCGCGTTCTGCCGGAAGTATGCGAATTCGAGCTTCGCGGGGCGTGCGATGTTGAAGTCCCCGCCGGGTCCAACGGTATATGAAATTGCCCCGCTCGCCTGCTTCGAGACAGTGATGAGCTGATAAATCATGTAACGCCGGCGCTGCCACTGCGCAAGCATCATGTTCAGAAGGTTGAACGAGTCGTTCATATCCTCCGCAGACGCCACCTGCCCCACGCCCAAGACGTTTGCCGTCTTCAGCGCAAGATTGATGATGTCAGACGGCGTCTGCGGAGTCGGGACGGTCATGTCAGTGATTCGTCCAATTGGTGCCGTTGCACATCACCTCGACTACCACAGAACCGCTTCCCGTGGCGGTCGCGTTATAAACCGGCGTGGCTGCTCCGTCCGTCTCGATAGCGATAAGGCCGGTCGTGGCTGCGCTGCATGCCGGAAGAGATGCATTGGTGTACTTCGCCGGGATCGCAAGCATGGCGCTGCTGTTCTGGATGCTGAACGGCGCAATACAAACCGGAAGGGTCGAGCCGACGCTGACACCCTGGCCGTTGTAATACGTGCTGCCCTGCAGGAAGAACGTGCCGCAGGTATTGTTGATGGTCTGAAAACCATTGCTCGGGTTGAACTGAGCATGAGCCGACATGGTTGCGATCGCACAGAACAGCGCGAGCACGGACAAGAGAATCTTTTTCACGGAAGAACTCCTTTCAGGATTTGGCGTCGTTGATGAGTTGCTGAAGCTTCTCGATGCCTGTCTTGTGATGGGGCTTCAATCCGAGTGCTTTTGCTTCGGTCATCAGGGCGTCGCGCAGGCTCTCGACGGTTCCTGTATCGGCGCATTCCTCGCCGATTGCCGCAGCTTCTTCGTCCTTGTCATTCACGATCAGCATCGAACCATCGGCCAGCGTCACCCACTTCGGAAACTCCTGCGGAACGTAGGGAGCCGTGAAGTTGCGCGGGCCTGTGACGATTTTCATCTGCTGCTCCTAAAAAGGAGCCGGGGATCTCCCCCGGCCCAAGGACCACCCGGAGGAGACTTCTTTAGAGAACGTCCGCGACGATCGACGCCCATTCCGGCCGGATTGCTGTGAAGCCGTACAAGATGTCGATACGCGTCACGAGGTTGTCGCTCATGACGTCGTACGCCGTGATCAGACGCATCGCTACGCCGTCGAATTCCGCGCGCGCCGCTTCCACAACACCGCTCGTCGGCATTTCAAGGTCAGCCGTGGCGAGGGTGAACGCTTCGGGGTAGTACGCGAGGTTCTGGCGATAGGTCGAGCTGGCCGGCAGAACCAGCGAGATCGGGGCGCTCGTGCCAGGCGAAGCCGTGACCGTGTTGAACGCGGCCGGCGCCGGGACGATGGCCGGATAGATCGGGATCGACGTCGCGCCCGTCAGCACATTTGCCGTGACGACGAACTGGCGAAGCTGGCCCTGATCCTTGCCGGTCAGGCGGTTGATGGCGTTGACGCCCTGAATCGTGATGATGTCGCCGGCGTTCAGCGTGCCGGTGATGGCGTTCGTCACGAGCGTGTTGCCCGTCTGGCCGGCGGTCGAAACCGTGCCTGCCGAGAACGTGCCGACCGTGTGCGTCTGGGTCGTCTGGTCGCTCATCCAGTCGAAGCCCAACGTGTCAGTCGTCAACATGCCGGTTTCGTACTGGTCGGAGACCTTGCGCTGCGGATTGAACAGGCCAGCGAGTGACGTAACCGTGCGCGCCTGCGTCAACGGGTCGAGGATGATCTTCCGATCCATCTTCGGCGACAGGTTGTAATCGAGCTGCGCACCCGCGTTCAGCCACGTGCCGGCATCCGGCGTGATCAGGTTGCCCGAGCCATCGGTCTTGAACGAGATGTTCGCAGCCGAGTTCGCAACGGTCATCAGGTCGCCAGCGACCGAAGCCGCCAGACGGTTGATAGCCGGCGCAAGAATGCGCTCGCTGAAATCGTCGAGCGACATCGTCTTTTCTGCGGTGCCGAAGGAAATCGGGACGTTCTTCTGCGTGGCAACAGTGAGCGTGGTGTTCTGCTCGTTCGTGCCTTGCGGCGTGATGGCCGGGCCGTTGTTCACGACATAGTCGTTCGGCAGGCGGATACGCAGCGTGTTGCCGATCTTGGCGCCCGAGCGCGCGAACTGGTCGTCGTATTGACGGTTGACCGTGCGAAGGAAGGCGTTCGTCTGCGAGAACAGACGCACCGCCTCATTCGTAATCATGTTGATTGTGAGCAGGGAATTGCTCATGTTTGATCTCCAGAGGCAAAAACGAAGGAGCCATTGCTGGCGACTTGTCTCTGCCCTGCGGAGACCAACTTTTACGGGCTCATCCGGCGATTACGGCTCGCCTTGGCCTGGTGGCCCGATCAGGGCGCGATGCGCCCCTTTCGGTGATTGAGAGGGTAAGCCGGGAGTAAAACGCGTCTAGCGCTTCTTACGCGCCGTTTTGTTGCGATACTCGATCCATGCTTTCGTGTCCTTTGGATCTGGGGCGGATCCGTCACCTCCGCTTCCGCCATCAACCGGAGTGGGCGGGGGCGGAACCTTGCTGATCTGCTTGGCCAGTTCCTTCGTCGCGCGGCTCGATAGCTTCGTCATCTCGATCCCCATCTGGATCGGGTCCATCGACGCGATGCGCATGGCTTCGTTGATGTTCCCGTCCTTTCCCAGCCACGTGACGACCTTCTCAGCGTTCGGGACATTGGTCAGCACACGCAGGAACTCAGGTCCCCCGATGCCAGCCATGTTCAGGTTTTGCACCGACTTGTCGAAGTCGTCACCGAATTCTTTCGTGCCGGCCTCGTTGATCGCGGCGATGCGCGTCGTCATGTTGTCCTGCTCGCGCTGGTCGCGCACCATGCGTTCGGCGTACGCGCGCGCGAGCTGGTCGACGCTCTGGTTCTGCTGTGGCGTCTGCTGTCCTTCGACGGGCATCTGCTGCCCGGCGCGCAACCGCGCCAGTTCATCTTCCGCCTGTTCCGCGCGTTGCTCTGCCGCACGGCGCGCCGCGGTGATCTCGCTGATGCGTTTCGGCACCCACGACGTATCGGGCTGCGCTTTGACTTCGGGCTCGGCGACCACCGGATCAGCGGGCGGCGTTTGCGATTCCTGTACTTGCGGGTCTGCTTGGATGTCGCTCATGGTTCTCTCCGGTCAGGCAGGTTGCTGTTGTTGTGGCGTTGCGGGTGCTGCGGGTTCGGGCGGTGCAAGAACGCTCTGTATCTGCGCGGCATAGAGGTTGGCCGGGTCGGCGTTGTCAGGCGAAATTCCAGCGTCGGGGTTCGGAGCACCAAGGATCTCGGCAAGCGCCTTGCGGATGATCGGCTCCAGTGCCCCCTCTCCCATGGCCGGCGCGAGCGTCTTCAGACGGTCGGTTTCAGCTTTGAACGCGTCGAGAATCGCTTTGTTGTCGTTCTCCATGCGCAATGCGAGGTGATTCAGTGCATCCATGTCGACGCGCTTTGCCTGAAGCTGCTGCTCGATGCTCTTGTCGTTGAGCATCTGATGCTGCGTCTGGAGCAATTGCATTGCTTGCTGGAGCTGCTGCTGGAGCTGCTGTTCTTCCTTGCTCGGGCCTTCGCCGAGGATTTCTTTCGGAATCCAGTTGCGCATGCGCTCTTGCAGCTTGTCGGCAGCCGGAAAGTCCGCGGTGCCCATGTACAAGTCGCCAATGACCTGCGCGAGCGCTGGCTGCGCGGCCAGAAGCTGCGTCATCGCGTCGAATGCCTGCTCGCGGCGTGTGTCGAAGTTCGGCCCGCATTTGGCCTGGACGTTGTAGCGGCCAACCGCTGGGTTGAAAATCGCCGCGACCTTCGCTTCGCCGGCGTCTTCCTTCTGCTGGACCGCTTTCTTCGCGTCCGGATCGATGTGGATCTCGTGCTCTTCGCCCGATTCCTCATCCATGATCAACAACACACGGCGCGTGTCGTAATACTTCGGGATCAGGTCGATCAACTGCACGCCCGTGAACCGGATCGCATCCGCCATGGCGTCCTGATAGTTGAATGTGACGCGCTGTCCTTGCTTCTGGCGCTGCTCGATCGAAATGCCGCTGACCTCGTTGCCCTGCTCGCTGAATGTCGATTCGTACTGGCCCGAGGCCATCATCATCTGATGCTCGGACGCCTGCATGCCTTCCATGTAGACGGGCGCACTCGCTGGCGGCTGCTGGCGCTGCGGTTGGGTGATCGGATTGCCGTTTTCGTCGGCATTGTTGTACGGCAGATAGGCGTGGTTTTGCGTATTGGCCGTCGCCCAATAGTTCTCGAGCCCCTCGATAGCTTCGACTGGCGCAATGTAGGGCGATTTGCTCTGCAATGCCCCGAATTCCAGTGCGGCCGACGCGTTGTAGTTGTAAGCGCGCTGAGAATCCTTCATATAGCGCACGAGGCCCTTCCGATCCATGCGGCCTTCGATGACGACTTCTTCGCCCGGCACGCGGATGATCGGGATGTACTTGCCGAGCCAGATAGACTTGTCGACGATCTCGTCACCGACGATCAAATACCACTTGACGTTCCACTTCGGCACCTTGCGGCGCTGCGCTTTGCCTTCGGCCATCGCCTGATCGAGCAACCCACGGCCCTCCGGTGGGATCGCAGACTCGCGCGTAAGCGTCGTACTGCCGTCATCGCCCTCGATCGCATAGAGCCATTCGCGCGATTCGTCACGCTCGTAGTACTCGGCGACGCGCACGCTGTCCTTACGTGTCCACGACAGCTCACCTTCGCTCATTGCGCCGGTTGTGACCGACTTGCCATATTTCTTTTCGGCCTGATCCTTCGGCATGTCGTCGAAGATGAAGGCAAAACGGGCATCAGACCCGTCCGTCTTCTTCATGTGCGGATCCATGTAGATCGAGAGCGGATCCTGCACTTCTCGGATGAAAAGATCCTGATCGAAGCTATCGTCGTCGACGTAATCGGACACGATGCGCCAGTAGCCAATGCCGCCGCCGACCTGAAACTCCATCGCTTTCTTGTAAGCAGCCTGCGCGTTCGAAATGTACTCGATGCGACGCACGACCTGGCTGAAGATCTGCGCGGATTCGTAGGTCGATTCCTCGCCGGTCGCAGTGATCTGGATCGACGGCTTGTTTTCCTTGCCGTAATTGACCACATGCAGCCAGTGCGTGTGCGTCTTGTTGATCGTCACCATCGGCTGACCGGACAACTGGCGTTGCGCGCGCGTCTGCGCCGGCCACTGCTCCTGATTGTCAGGATCGGCGTACAGGAAGCGGATATCGTCCTTGAAACGGCCTCGCGCATCGGATTCCCACGAGATGCAACTTTTGAACCGGTCGTGCGCGCGCTTGATGATCTCTTGTTTTCGTTCGGCCATGGCTCACATCCAGTAGCCCGGGGCGATTCTTCCCGGATTGATCATTGTTCGAGGATTCTTCGGCTGCTGAAGCTTCTGCGGCTTGGGTTCGCGCAACGCAATCGCCATGTACCCGAAAGCATCTGCTGCGTGAGATGCCCAGTCATGCAACGGTTCCGTGCTGAACTGCTTCGTCTCTTCGTCGACCGCATAGCGATAGTTATTGAGCGCGTCGAGCCCCACGGCACACTTCTGTTCGTCGAAATAGATCAGCGGGAACATGAGGCGTGCGGCCTCGATTCGCGTATCGATCGATGTTTTCGGCACGGTCCGCACCTTGAACCCGGCATCGCGCAGTTGCTGCGCCACCGTGCGCTGAGACGCCAGCAATTCGTTATTCGCATCGTGCGGCAGCCAGCAATCGCCGAAGACATAGCGCTTCGCCTGCAAATCCGGGATGTATTCGCCGATATGCTTACCTACGCCTTCCAGATAGTCGATGACGCGGTATTCGAACGGCCCGAGCTGCGCGAACCAGATCGCTGTCTTGTCGGCGCGCCCCAAGTCCCAGAATATATGAACCGGCTTGCTTGGGTCGTACGGCACGCGCATAACGCGTTGTGCCGCGTCGCGGATCTCGCGTGCATAGACGGCGCCCAGAATCGGCGACTCGAACGAGCACATGAATTCCTGATCGAACAGCGCATTGCCCATTGCTTCGCCGAAATCGCGCACGTACTCGGCACGCAGCTTGATCAACTTCTCGGCGTCATACTGGCCTGTGTCGACGGCCGTGAGGATCTGTGCGAACGCATCGGGATCGCTCTTGGCGCCCTGATAGGTGGTGTGCGCGTGGTTCTTGCCACGCGGCGTGGTGATGAAGATCTGCCAGCCGTTGTTCTCGGCAATGATCGGGCGAAGGTATGCCTTCGATGCAGGATTCGACAGCGCCCATTCGGAATAGACGATGCCCACCGGAGGCGCACCCACCATCGCGTTGTAGTTGTCCGACCCGAGAACCTGCCACGTCGAGCCATTGACGAACTCGATGTACATCTCCTGATCGTTCTTCTTGCGTCGGATCGCTTCCGGGAAGGCTTCGTCAATCCGTTTCTTTCCGGTACGTGGGTTCACGGCGTTCCAGATCGCCTTGCGCGCCTGTGCGGCCATCGGAAGCATATGCCAGTAGGTTCCGATGCGCTCGAAGGACGCCACGGCCGTTCTATGCAACGCCGTTTCGTCTTTTCCGGCTCGACGACACCAGATCAATTCCGCATGCTTGCCGCCGCGTTCAAGGTAATCCCAAGCGGCGCGCTGATATGGGCGCGGTTGCCATTCGTTAGGCAGACGGATCTTTGCCATCGCTGCCCCCGAATTTGACGATTTCAACGATGAATGGCGCGCCATCCTTGCCGCTCACTTCCGCGTCTATCCGGTCCTTCCACGAACGCCGGTTCTTCAGCCAGAAGATCTGCGCGGTCACATTGCCGCCCAGTGCGTTGTCGTAGAGCGAGCCGATCACCCTGGCGTCCGCCGCGTCCTTACCGTGCGCGAGCGCCGCGGTAAATTCCGGGTATTCGGTTTTCCAAGTGCTGATGGTCGCTCGGGAGACGCCGAAGAACTTGGCGAGATCGTCGTCCGTCGCCCCGAGGAGGCAGTAATTGCGCGCCTGCTCAACGTATTCGGGCTTGAACTTGGACGGGCGGCCGGCCATCACCGCCCCCGGATGTCGCCAGCGCTTGCCCGGTTCTTCACCACGTGCCAGAGAATGGCATTGCAGGCCATGCGCGCGGCAGCCTGTTTGGCTTCCTGCTCGAGCAGCGTATCGAGATCAGCGCCCATGAACTCGCTGATCTCCGAACGACGGCGTACGCGATGTTCGAGGCTGTTTTGCTTCATCAGTTGCCAATCGGAACGTTAGAGAAGCCGTAGTTGAAGCTCACGCGAATCGAGCCGGCCGTGAGCGCTACGCTGTTGGCGCACTGGATCGTGTCGCCGGGTTGTGCGCATGCGAAGAAAGCACCGGGGGCGCTCGTCTGGCGCAGGACAGTAGGCTGAGTGGGAGATGCAGGCGTAGACGGGAAATAGCCTCGGAGAAGTGCAACCGTTTCTCCACCATTCACGGTGTTAAGCGCCGTGTTCAACATCCCCGCAGAAGAAATCGTCGCGATGGGGTCGGTCGTGATTTGGACACCCCAGATGAATCCGTACTTTCCTGCTGGCACTGTCAAAACGGTCTGAGGCGTCGTTCCGGATGCGGAATTGAGAGTGACCGCCGCGTATTTCCCAGCTATGAACTGCCCCTGCAATTGCCGAGCGAATCCCGTGGGATCGACGAACTGGAACGACGCGCCTTGGCTCATTTCTTTTTCTTCCCGAGAATGCTGTCCGCTTTTCGATCAATCTTCGCCTTGGATGACGCAGAGAGCTTGCCTTTATGCTCCATCTCGCTTGCGCGGGATTTGGCATTACGTGCGTGACTCTTATCGGGCATCGGATAAGCGCGCTTGCCCGGTTCGCCGAACTCCGACTTCGGCATGCTCTTGCGCGCCTTGGTCGTGAGCTTGCTCACTTCGACGTTCCGCGCTCTTTCGGCGTGCGGATGCCATTCGTCAGCGTCGGCTCTGTCTTCGGGCCTGAGGGGGGCTTGCCACCGTGGAAACTGCCTGCCTTGGCCGTACGCGATGCATGGGCGCAGCCCGTCGCGACTTTCATGTTCGAACCGTCTTTCAAGCCGGACATAGCTGCTCTCCAAGGGGAAAAAGAAGAAATCCGCCGATTGGCGGTTACGGGCGATGCTATGCCCGGAGTAAATAGCATCAACTGCGACGTGCGAATCGAGCGAGGCGCGCGTGCACAAACAGGTCGTATCGCAGTTCGCCTTCGGGTTGAATCGGCTCGCGTCGAGCTGCGCGCTCTTCGCGATACCAGACGTTCGCCGCGTAGCGCGCCTCGCTCTTGCGTGACGCCGGGTAGTACGTCAAAGCACCCAGCGCCACGCCCGCCCGCAAAAGCTCTTCCACCTCCTGCAAATCCTCACCGAATGAAAGACCGAGTTCGCCCAACGTGTACGGACGCTTGCCACCCAGCAGGAATCGCAGGGTGTCGAGAGTGAGAGGCAGTTTGACTTTGCGGGCGCGCATGGTGACCTCAGAGATGGCTTTCCGCGTCCTTGATGATCGCCTCAAGCTCGCCGTCGAACATGTTCCACTTACGGCGTAGCGTGGTGGTGAGGCGGCGCAGGATGGTGGTGTGGGGATGCTCAGCCGGCAAGAGTGCAGAAACAGAGCCAGTTTCCGACGAGGAAGCGTCCACAGTCGTTGCAATGCCGGAAGTCAACGAGGACGCCGCGACGTTTCCCTGTTCAGCCGCGTCTTCCGAAGAGAGATTCCCAGTGGATTGGGTAGCGGTGGTTGATTTTTCAATAAGGACGTTCTCCTCCGCAGACTGAGCAGACTCCCCCACCTGCGCCACCTCAGCGCTCTGCGGATGGATCAGGTGCTCGGCCTTCTCTTCGAGGGTGTGAATCCCGGCCTTGATCTCGTCGATCAGGCTCGGCTCGGTGCTGCTCGGCGTTGCTGCGAGTTGTGCTGCTGCTTCTGCTACGGGGTCAGTCATGACGTGCTCCGGTTGTGCTGCTCAGTGCAGCGATTTCATGAATCGGCGATGCGCCTCGGCATCAAACGTCTTAGGCTTCGGCGACAGGTCCAGCTTCAGCAGATCGAAGCCATCCACCACCACGCCGCAGGACGGGCATCGCACGTTCGGCCACGCGTGAGACACGAGCAGCTCGACGCCGCACTTGCACGGCCAGCCGGCGGGGATGGTGACAGTCTTCATGTGAGATTCTGCTGGCCATAGCGCGCGATCAGCAGTGCATCGGCGCGGCCGTCGTGCTTCTCCAGCGGGCAAAGATGCTGGCCAAACATGCCGCGCGCGATGCGCAGGCTCTGCTTCTTCGTGTCCTCGCTGTCGCGCTTCTTGATGCCGAAGAATCCCTGCCAAGTCTTTGGCGACACGAATGCCACATCGAAGCCGGACAGTTCGCATACGGTCGTGATGACGGCCTTCGTCGCTTCGAGCGAGCCCATCGTCTGCACCGATCCACCGGCGAACGTGTTCAGGTTCTCCATGATCACGAGGCCAGTCTCGTCGGGCGGCACGAGGTCACGCAGCAGGACCTGAAGCGCGCGCGGGTCGATCTCGTTCTTGACCTTGCCAGTCTGCTTGCGAGAGCGGATCGGCATGTCATGAACGCGTGTTTCGTGGTTGTGTGAGACGGATGCAATGGCGCCGCGAATGCCCGGGTCGATTCCGATGGTCAGCACGTCACCACCTCCGCAACCTGCTGCTGCTTCATGCGCTCAGCGATCACGCGCAGCGTGCGGTACTCGTCATCCGTCAGCGCGACGCCGTGCAGCGAGATGTGGCCCGGCTCGATCGTCACGTAGCGGACGTCGCGCGCGTAGTGGCGGTTTGGGGCGTCCAGTAATGCTCTCATGCGTCTGTCTCCGAGAAGTGCGGAGCCGCGTGTGTCGGGCCCGTGACGTTCGATGTGGGGATGGTTTGCTGCTGCCCGATCTCGCGGGTGATCAGCACAAGGCTGTTTTCGAGTTGGGCGTCCGCGCGGTGCTCACGTCGAGCGAGTACAACTCGATCCACGACCGATTTCATCCGATGCAGTTCGGCCGTGATCGCGTCGTTCAATGCCGGATTGGCGTTGAAATGGCAACAGCAGTACCACTTTCCGGAAAAGCCATAGACGCCCAGCATTGGGCAGCCATAGGCGGCGCAGAAGTCGGATGTCGGCTCAGTCATGGGCTTCACCGCGATTGTTGATCGATGCGGTCAGCTGGCGCAGGCGAGCGAGATTTTCCTGAGCGATGCCCGCGTCGTAAGCGTTATCCGGTGCGCACAGAGCCGGCACAGCCACCCTCACCGCCTCGATCTGCAGATGGCCGGCACGCACCGCCTCAAGCGCAACAGATTCGCGACGTGACGCGTCATGGCCATAGGACATGAACCAGACTGCCGTGCGCCCCGCCGAGCGTGCGGCTTCGACAAGCCGGTTGTACTTCGACGTGAAGGCGTTGCGCGCCCCGAATTCGTCATTCTCGATGTTCGATGCGACAGCGAACGCTTCAGCCATCTCCTGCGTCCAGCAGACCGTCTCGGCCTCATCACGCGAGCGCACCGCGATTGCCCAAGCTTCGCTCGCATCCGGGCGCCCGTCTTTCGACGCGTCGCCTTGCAGATGTGCGATCAGGTCGGCTGGTTTCGGCGGGTACTGGCCGCGCTGTGGATCGCTGATGTGCGCAGAGAACGCCTTTCGCACTTCCGCCAACGAATATTTGCCGAGCGCAGCGAAGAACAGCGAGCGCGCATCAGCCGTCAGCGACTTGCTGTGGAGCGAATACGCGGCGTCGAGCACACGCGCGAAGTTGTCAAAATCCTCAGGCTGCATGGTCGACCTCCGGTCCGAAAAGCAGTTGCTTGGCCTTCGCGTTCTCGCGGTCGTTGAACGCCTGCCGCGAATCTGGATCTCCAGCAACGAGCCGCGCGACTCTCACCTCGAACAATCCACGCCACGAATTCAGCGTCGATTGCTCCAGTACCGCGCGTGGCCTGTGGCCTGCTTGCATGAGCTTTTCGAGCTTCGTGATCGCGAGCTTTACGGCTTCATCGGTCAACGGCGCCTTGATCTTTTTCCGCATGGCGACGAATGCAGTCCACGCGTCTTCAGGAATCCAATCGGGCAACTCGACGACGAGGCGCATTCCGTTTTTCGAATTCGCCTCGCGCGTGTTTTTCGGCTCCGGTTGCGGCTCTGGTTCAGGCTCTGGTTCAGGCTCTGGTTTTCGATAGGCTTTGGGACTGGTATCGAAAGGGTTCGGGAAGGGTTTAAATTCGGCCAACTTATCCACAGAAAACCGAGGCTCGAATTCGGCTATAGCCCAAGCCAGTATTGACTTCACGCCACTGCTGCCCGGAATTTGAGCAAACAGCTTCTCCGCTGCTCGCACAACATTGGGGTTCTCAGGCTGGTTCCACTTCAAAAACTTGTGGATAACTACCCATTCGGAACCCTTATCGAACGTTACCCATACCCTTTGAGTAAGCTTTTCGAACCCTTCGAGAACCCTTTCCAAAGGCCATTTAAGATCGTCGCAAACGTAGGCCAAGGGAACGCGAAAACAGCCCAGCATGTTCGAGTGTGGGCTCGTCAAAAGGTAGGCGGCCAGGGTGCGACCATCTTCGCCCAATGCCCGAATGTCCGGACTTGTCCAGAACGATGAGTGAATCTTTCCGTACTCGCGCATTTCAGCCCCGCCAGCAACAAACAGCCGCGCCGATGAACAGCGCGAGCATTCCAAACGTCAGGAGATCGGCCGGATTCATGCTGCAAGCCCTGCCTTCTTGAGCAGCTCTATCAGCTGCGGTCCGAGCTCCTGAATCTGCTCGACGGCCGCCTGCTTCGAGTTGCGCTTGTCGCCGAGAAACTTCTCGACGAGGTAATAGATCGGCATCAGATCGCCGGTTTTCTCGACGTACCGCTCGAACATATCGAGCGAAAAATGCCGCACGGGATCATCCGAGAGCTTCACGCTCAAGTTGCCTGGCGCTTCATCCAGATCGCCCGCCACGCGTTTCAGGCCGCGCTGATAGACGCCCTGCGCCACACACTCGCGCGCGCTGGTAAAGCGTTCTGTGAGCCCCGGCTCGAAATCCAGCACGAGCTGGTTTTGCTGCTGATTGATATTTGTTGATCTCATGTCGTATCGCTGCGGCGCACCAGTTATCAATCCCGGTGAATAAAAATGGCGTCGAGCGCCACGAAAAATGAAGGAGCTTCCAGCCGTGCCAGAATCTCTGCTCTCACACGTCAATCCAGACACGAAAGGAAGCTCCTATGGACTTGCCACAAATAGACGGCGCGGATCCGACGCCCGTTATCGCTGCCGCCCTCGGTGTTTTGTTTCAAACACACCCAGATCGGGAAGCTCTCTACCGCGCCTGGCAACCGATTGCTGCGGCAATGTCGCTGATAGCAATCCAGACCGGCTCAACAAACGTCTCGCACAACGCAAACGTCGTGATCGCGCAGGCTCTTTTGCATGTGGCTCGTACTGGCGACGGCCCAGCGCAATCAGAAAATCCAGCCACTCCGGTTTGATCGCGTTCATGCGGCCGCCGGCTGCTCTGCTTTCGTTGGCTCTTCAAGATCCTCAAACGCCTGCGGATAAGCGATACGCAGAAACTGAAGACGGGGCTTCGGGATGCCATCCGTGCGCCACTGATGGACGGACGGCGGTTTGCACTCGCAGATCCTCGCAACAGCGGAAGTGCCGCCGAGGCGGTCGATAACGGTGTTCGCAAACTGGTCCATAAGGGCCTCGCAATGATTTCCGAATCATTTTAGGCCGACCTAAAGCGAAACGCAAGTTACACCTAAAACAACAAGAGTTAGGCTTGGCTAATGGATACGTGGAATCAAAGACTCGCCTATGCCTTGGCGCAGAGCGAATACACAGCGAATGGCCTTGCGGCTGCGCTCGGGCTCAAAGCGCCGAGTATTTCCGCATGGATCGGGGCAGGATCAATCACACCGGCGCGTGATATCAAGGCAGATAACTTGCTGCGCGTCTGTGAGTTGCTCAATGTGAGACCGGAATGGGTGCTTTTTGGCAAACTTCCGATGGCGCGCAATGCTGCGATCTGGCCGTTCGAAGGGGTTGCGCGGGAAGAATTCGAATCTTTGCCGGAACGAGAGCGCGCAAGGATCACCCGCTTTATGCGTGATACCGTCGACGCGTGGACCGAAACGCAGACATCCGAAGTTCGCCGGGCCGGATAAGAGGCCCGCCTTCCGCGGCAGTAATTCCGTTCCGCCGACCGGCGGGAACGCGCGAACCTGAGACCTGACGAGAACGAGAGCCCGCCCGAGCGCGGGCTTTTTATCGGCTCCGCATTTAGCCCGACCTAAATATTTCTTGACTCGAATATTAGGTCCGCCTAACATTGCCTCAACGCGTCACCAACAACGCAACGAGGCAACCATGAACACCATCCCGAACGTAATCAGCCGCACGTCGAAGAGCGTCGACTGGCTTTTCGACCGCGAGCTCGAAGCCGCAGATAACGCGTCCGAAGCTGAATACGACCGCCGCGAGCGCATCGTCGGTTCGATCCGCACGGCCGAAGTGCTCGACGAGATGGCTGAGTCGATGACGGTGGCGCAGGAAGAGGCGTTCATGGAAGCGCTGAATCGCGGCGGCAACAAGGACGTGCACACGCTGTACTGCCTGATCGACCAGTTCAAGGAAGCGATCGTGAAGCGCCGACTGGCTGAGCCGGCGCCACGCTTCTCGATGACGTACTGCTCGCAATGCGGAAAGGCACTGGGCCCGGGGAATAGCGGCGTGAGCCACTGCTACTCGCACGGAGCATGACATGACCTTCCATCGCCTCCATACCGTCCTTGTGCTTCTCAGCAATGCCTACCTAGAGATCGCGTGCCACGACATGGAGCAGCCCGAGCTGAAGCGTCACTGGGTGATCCGTCGCACGGTCGACCTCAAACACGTTTGCTGGTGCTGAGCATGCGCCCTCTCTTCCTCCAGCGCCTGAGCGGCCGCGTCGCGCGTCAGGTGGTTGGCGTCGAGCGCGAGCCAGTTGCACACACAGAGCGCGATCTGGCCTTGGCCGACCTGTTTCTCTCTTTCACCGCAGACGTCTGTTCGATGGGCGTCGCGATCATGTTCTTCATTACCTATTTCTGGAGACCCACATGCTTTTGACGCTCGAAGACCTCGACACGATCACGCTGAACTACGGTTCACACAATTCGCCGGAACAAGGTCATTGCCTCCTCGAAGTGGTCGCACTGTTCGCCGGCGAGAAATTCGGCGACAAGCCGGAGTGTGTCGACTTCGTGCTCGCCTCGTTCGGTCGTAGCTGGAACGACGGTATGCGCTCAGACGCAGAGCGCGCGCAGCTCAAACAGTACATCACGCGTCTGCCTGGCACGAACAAGGGCCCAGCGCTCTCGCAGAAACGCGGCTGGATGGCGATGGACTGGCTGATCCGCGTGCATACGGCTGCATGGCTTGCGCTCTCGCCCGGCCTCGCGCATCACGCTGAAACGCTCAAGGCATTGCCGCCGATCACATGCACCGCTGAGCTTGTCGCAGCGCAGCCAAAGATCGATGCAGCCCGACAGGATGCGCGCGCCGCATGGGCCGCCGCAGGGGACGCCGCAGGGGACGCCGCATGGGCCGCCGCATGGGCCGCCGCATGGGCCGCCGCAGGGGACGCCGCATGGGCCGCCGCATGGGACGCCGCAGGGGACGCCGCATGGGCCGCCGCATGGGACGCCGCATGGGCCGCCGCAGGGGACGCCGCATGGGCCGCCGCATGGGACGCCGCAGGGACCGCCGCACGGGACGCCGCAGGGGCGAAGCTCGAACCTACGGTTCTCGCCCTTCAGGCCAGCGCGCATGAGTTGTACAGCGCGATGATCGACGCGGAGTGAGTCATGAATCGCGACCTGAAATACGAACGCCTCCGTTCTCCGCGGACTCTCTCGGATGCGTTCGGGCCGTACGCGAAGCTCCACGTTGAGCCCGAAAAGACACCGCTGCGCGCGTACGTGTGGATGGTCGTCTGGGGAGTCGGCATCGGCGCGATCTGGTACGTGATCACTGCGATCAAGGCGGGTGCGCTGTGATCCGCCGCCTCAACGTCCTTTCCAACCGCCATCCGCTGCTCTCGATCCTGATCGGGTTCGCCGCGGTGGTCGTAATCATCCTGGTCGTCGTGCCGGCAGATCCGCCGAGCGTAGATGCCGCAATGCACAGGGTGACGTGATGGAAGACGACGACTGGCGACAGCAGCAAGAGCTTCAAGAATACCTGGAGTGGATGGAAACATACGGAGAAAAAGATCATGGAAATTCGCAAAGCGCAACGGAAGAAAGCAAAACTGAGGTTGGGGATAGCAGCGCCCAGCGGAGCGGGAAAGACTTATTCCGCGCTGCTCTTGGCCTTCGGGATCGGCGGTAAGGTCGGCGTGATCGACACCGAGCATGGCTCTGCAGACCTGTATGAAGACCTCGGCGACTACGACATCGTCAACATCGAAGCGCCCTACACGGTCCAGAAATATCGTGCCGCTCTCAACGCTTTCGAGAACGCCGGTTACAGCGTGATCATTATGGACAGCCTGTCGCATGCATGGGCCGGTGATGGCGGATTGCTCGACAAGCAAGGGAAGCTGGCAGACCGCCCAGGCGCGAACGGATACGCGGCGTGGAGAACCATCACGCCTGAGCATAACGGCCTCGTGGAAGCGATCCTGACGAGCCCTTGCCACATCATCGCGACCATGCGTTCCAAGCAGGAATACGTGCTGGAAACGAACGATAAGGGCAAGCAGACGCCACGCAAGGTCGGTATGGCGCCGGTGCAGCGCGAGGGCATGGAATACGAATTCACGGTGATGCTCGATATCGACATGAGCCACGTCGCCAGTTCCAGCAAAGACCGCACGCGCCTGTTTGACGGCCAGCTATTCAAGATCGACCGATCGCATGGCGAACTTCTGCGCGACTGGCTGGAGAAAGGCGTAGAGCCGCCGCCCGCGCATGAGTCTGATGTGCTGACAGGCGTCACCGCTTCAGAGTTGGCCGATTGGACTGCTTCAATTGAAGCCTCTGCGACGCTCGAAGACCTGAAGAATATCTACGGAAACGCAGTTCTACTGGCTCGCAATCGTCGCGACAAGCTGTCTGAGGATGTATTCGTGACGGCAAAGAACGCACGCAAGAAAGCGCTCGAAACGGTGACAGCGTAATGGACCTCTCGATCGTCGACCCAGCAGTCATTGAGGCACGCGGTAAATACGCGACCGTCAATGGCGAATACAAGCGCCTCATGTCTGTCATGCAGGGCTTTGCACAGGATGCATGCGACGCGCTCAGGCATGGCCTGAACGAGACCAGCAATCTGGAATGGGCGATTGAGCGGTTTCAAAACGCAGAGCACCTGGCGAATTCGCTGCAGTCGTACGCAAAGACAGTCGCCGACCTGAAGGCGCAGAAGGACGAACTTTACCAACTGGCTTGGGGTAAATGATGCCGACATTCATTCTGCGGGAACCGGAGCACGCGAAGAAGATGGTCCAGTTCGTCAAAGAGAACGCGGGCGAGCAGGCGCGCATAGGGCGGCCGCTGGTGGTCACCGTGACTGAGTACAAGGCCAAGCGCAGCAGCGAAGCCAACGCACGCTACTGGGCGCTGCTGGGCGAGATTGCCGAACAGGTTCAGGTAAATGGCAAATGGTTCAGCCGCGACGTTTGGCATGAGTGGGCGAAAGAGCAATACGCGCCAAAGATAGAAGGCCCGAGCGGCCTGTTGACCGTCAGCACCTCGCAGATGAATACCGAACAGTTCAATCGCTACATGACACAGATCGAATCCCACGCGGCGCGCGAGTTGGGCGTCGAATTCGAAGCCGTTTAACACAGGAGCCTTCATGTTCACCGTCTCAAACCACCTCGCCAAGATCGTCAGCTGCACCAACGTATCGGAGAAGCACGGTAAGGATCGCGTCACCGCCATCTCGATTGGGCTCTATCTCGTCGGCCCGCAGGATCTGCTGGACGCCTTCGATAGCGCGCTCGTGACAACCCTGTGGCGCCGTCCGCAGCCGAAGCCGGGCGACCTTCCGATGGACCGCACGAATTTCACCGAGCTGCGCTTCCCATTCATGCGCAACCTCGCGTGGGATCGTAAGTACGCCGGCTATCTGCTGCGTTTCCACATCGGCGCGACTGGCGCTGACGATGTGTTGCTCGCTGAGTGCGGGCTGAAGGATATTCGCTTCGTCGCGCAGGAAGGCGGATCGGTCGGCGTCGGCTTCAAGGTCACCGCGCATCCGAAAGACGAGATTGACCACGGCCGCATCGCCACACGCCTGCAGCAGGAAATATTCATCGACCTGACGCCACCGGAGCACGTGCCGACGCTGTTCGATGGACAGCCGGGCGAGCAGGACGACGAGCGCGATCCCTTCGAGGGCAGCGATTTGGCGCGCAGCGAAGCAGAACAGGAGCAGTGACCACCGTTGCGGCTGCTCACCCCGGGCAGCGGCTTGGAAGGGGCGGCCAGTACGGCGCCCTGCTTTTTCAGCGAGCCAACATGGCAAAGCACACCATCACTATCGAAGATCTGCCCGACGGCGCCGGCGTATGGATCACCTCCGATCCGTCCGTCGAAGAGACGGCCGATCTGTGCAGAACGCCCGATCGCATGACGTCGGCTGACGGGTATGCCGCTGTCGTACACGCGGCAATCATCCAAGAGTCGCGTCGGGCCAAGATCGACGAGCAGCGCACGAACTTGAAGAAGTCGCACTGAGGCCGCCATGCCCTGCACACCCTTTCGTCTGCCCGGTGGCATCTCCGGAATCGTCTGCACCCGCGGACGTAAGCGCGTGCACCGCTGCTCGGTCGATGGTTGCAGCGCGCCGAGCGGTTTCCAGTGCGATTACGCGACGAAGCCCGGAAAGACCTGTGATCGCCACCTGTGCGCAGTGCACGCGCATCAGGTTGGCGCAGACACCCACTTCTGCCCTGCGCATCTGTCGGAGTCGAGCGGCAGCAAGAGGCAGACGCAGAGCGACCTATTCGCCTAACCCACCATCCAGAGAGCCACAAATGACCACACCAACGCAGGTATTGAGCGATGAGCAGGTTGAGGAAATTTGGCAAGCAATTGATATCAGCGACTTAGATGTTTTGCGCGACGCTAAGCTTAACCAGAAATTACGCGGCCGCTTGGCACGCGCCGTACTGGCCAGCATTGTGCCGACAGTGGATGCGAAGGACGAGCGGGCAGCGTTTGATACGTGGATGCGCGACTGCGAAGGGTATCCCTATGCAGGGCACTACGCCAATCTAATGTGGAAAGCTTGGCAAGCCCGCTCCGCGCTCGCCCAGCCATCTGCCGCCAAGAATGCGCAGCCAGTTGGCTATTTGCCGGCATGTGAGCTAGACCGACTGAATTCAGGACATGACGCAAATCTGCGCAGCGCGAAATTTGGATCAAGCTCGCTGGATGGAGACGTCCCGGTGTTTATTGAAGCCTCGCTCACCAACCATGAGCGCATTGAACTGTACGAGCTTCGAGAGGCTGCCGCCAGGGATGCCCCTGCCGTGCCAGCGCAAGCGGAACCGGTGGCGTGGGAAATGGACTGGCCCGAATACAGCTACGACGGCATGGGCTGCGGCCTTGAAGATCGCAACATCACCGACCGTTATGACGCTATGAAGTACGGGTGGGATGAAGCAATTGAACACGTCGGGCAGATTCTTGAGCGCGATGGACCGCTCTACGCCGCCCCGCAGCCAGCACAGACAGAGCCTGCTGCGGACGCGCAGGCAGATACGGCGACCGGCTGGAAGTTGATGCCAACGCCGCATGGAGGTCGTGCAGGTCTGACCGACGCGATGATGCGAGCCTTCTATACCGAGTTCGACAGGAACTCCAAACGAGGCGACTTCGAGCGACTGAATGCGGGCTACAACGCGTTGCTGAAAGCCGCTCCCGACGCTCCCGCGCAAACGGCAGATGTGCGGGCGGCTGCGTTGAAGGAAGCGGCGACAGTCGCCGATATGGTTCGTTCGAAGTTCAGCAGCGACGGCTTTATCCAGCAAGCGGCCGGTGCATGGTGTGTTTGCGAAGAGATTCGCGCCCTGCTGGAGCAAAAGCCATGAAGAAAGCTATGGCTCTCCGGAAAATCATGTGGAAGGCTGTGAGCCATGACTAGCCCCCTCCGTGTGGAATCGCTGGTAGCAGGTCGAGCAGATGTGCACCCGTTTCGGGTAGGCGCGGCGGTTTGCTTCGCGGCGAATCTCATCCTTTGTGATGGGCGGCAATGTATGCGTCTCCAACTCGGCGGCATCGAACACACCATTGCACGACCCACACCGACTGCCGAGCGCCTCTATGAGGGCTACTTGCCTTTCAACCTGGACAGCAGTTCGTTTCATCATGTGGCCTTCCACTGGTTGCTTCTTGTGCAGCTTTCCGTACAGGAGCCGCGCGCGCAGTACCTCGAAGCTGTAGCCGCGGCCGGAGCGGTTGATGACCTTGGCGACGCCGTTCAGAGCTTCCGTGTAGCCGTTGGAAATCGGGTGGTCGAAGTACGCCAGCATCTCCTCGCGCCAGTTCCGGGTAGACGTGAGCAACGGGGCGAAGCTCTTCTTGCCCTTCTTCATGGCGGCTGGCACGGACTTACGCCACTCGTCCAGGCGCTCAGCGGCGTCGGCCTTGGTGGGCGCATCGTAGATGTCGTAGAACGCTTCCTTCAGCCGGTACGCGGTCGCGACGTGCGGCTCGTTATCCAGCCACATCTGGAGGTTGAATCGGCCTTTCTCATCCAAGTTCTTGTAGCGCATGCGCAGCAGCACCTTACGCCTCATCCAGTCCCGTCCGACCTCTTTCTCCTGGTCCTTGGCGAGCGTCGTGCGGATGTCGTCCATGGCCTTGTTTGCCATCTTGACGAGGTGGAACTTGTCCACCACGACCGGCAGACCAGGGAAGACGGATTGCGCAGCGTCCTTGTACGGGCGCCACATGTCGATGGCGAGACCCTTGACGCCGCCGCGCTCCTTGAACTGATGCAGCCACGCCGTCACCAACGGCTTGTCGCGGTCGGGCAGCATGTCGATGGGAACCCGGTTCACCACGTCGGTGATGATGCAGCGGAGCTTGCCGTCAATCTGCGTCTCGTCAATACCAAGCCACTCTGGCAGCCAGGGCTTGTATTCTGCGTTGAGGCGTTCAATGTAGTCGCCGGCCAATGTGCGGACGGTTTTGTCGTCGCAACCAACGTGCTCAGCGATGCGCACGAATGTGTCGCGCAAGCATTGCTCCTCGATGTACTGCACGCACCTGGCCGTCATCCGCATAGCTGGGTGGATGCCGCCAAGAGGCTGGATGAACGTGCCGCCGCACTCCCGGCACCTGAAGCGCTGGGCGTTGGCCTCGATGCTCACTGGACGGCCCCGAATAGGGCTATCTCGAAAAATGATCATTTTGGGGCCGTGCTTATAAACGCGGCCAATTACGCCGCATTTTTGGCATGCCTCAGGCAAAACTGTGTAATCAGCTTCGATGACGTACTGGCCGTCTTCGGTGCGCGTGGCAGTCGGCGTCCAGCCGGGAAGGTCAAGGATGTCAGTCACTCGCGCTTACTCGTCCATGAATTGTCGGCGCGGGAGGATTCGGCCGGTTGGCGCAATCCCTTTTTCATTGACCGTGTATCCGTCAAACCATGGCGCATTCGACGGCATGGACAGCCGAACGAACTGCCTCTTCGTCGGCGAGTGCATTGGAATCGACTCGTGCACGCACAATCCGTCGACCCAGTACACCGTATTTGCTTTAAACAGCGTCTCCGTGTCTGGGCTGCACTGAGCAGCCAGATGGTCGCATTCCCCGTCATTGCCTGGCAACCCATCAAAACTCTGATTCCACGCCCGGCATCCAACGTGAGAGGAGACGGTAAGCATGCCATTGCCGACACTTCCCCACCCGCCGCCTCCCCAGCCACCGGACTGCCCTTGAAATACGCCATCGACGTGCAGTCCTGCCCTGCGGTGCGTGGATTTTGGCAGAACATGCTTTTCATCTATCGTCAAGTAGCCGACTTGCCCGTGGTGCGTACTTATGTCGAAGAGACTGTGCAGAGCGGCGTTCCAGTGCTCCAAGCGGTCTGGAACGCTGTCGAGGTCGCCGATTATCAGCGGCATCATCATGATGCGTATTCCCGAAAACCTCGGCAGACGCACTTCGCTCATTTCTCGAAATTTGCTGGTGAACACATTTCCCCCTTTCCACACGTTATTCCGAATTTTAATTGTAATGGAGAATCATGAATTACACACGTTATTCCGCAGAGCCAAAGCTATCACAGGAAAACGTGCTTTCGAGGCAATGGGGCGTCGCGCCGCGTCGGCTGGCCTCCCTCTATTGCAAGGCCGAATGGAACGTCTTGGCTGGCCGATGTGGGCACGCAGCGCATACGCACGAGGATGGATTCAACAACCGTCTCCGGAGCAGCTGACTGACATCCTCGTCAATGGTTTCGTTGTTCGATCGGTCCGTGACGGCGTATCGCTTTGCGCGACGGTCGATCGATTCCTTGAAGAAATGCGGGAGCAGCAATGACAACCCCTATCAGTGATCTGGTGGCGAGGCTTCGCAGCACGCACCGATTTGGCCCTGAAGATTTTGAAATGCTATACGAAGCAGCAGACGCGCTCGAAGAGTTGCAGCGGGACGCGGAGCGGTATCGGTGGCTGCGTGAGCAGCACTGGAACGACGCAGACATGTTCGTCGTGACCGGATCGAATACGAGAGTCCACTTGGGCACCTACTGTCCCAGCCTCGACCTGTTGGACATCGCCATCGACGCCGCCCTTCAATCCAGCCAGGAGAAGCCATGATCAATGCCACCGACAAAATTTACGCTCTCCTCCGCGATCGCAAGCCGCGCACCATGCGCCAGATCTGTGACGAGCTTGGGTTCGTCATTTCGACCGTCTCCATCTCAATGGCGCAGCTTCGCGAGAGTCATGAGGTGCATATCAAGGCCTACGATCGAGGTCCGAAGAATTGCCCGATGGCGATATGGGTGATCGGGCGCGGCACAGATGCGAAGAAGCCGAAACCACTGACGCAGAAACAGCTGGTCCACAGCGAGCGCGCGAAGATTGCCGACCGCGAGCGGGAGAAGCGGCTGCGTGAAGAAATGGCACGGCCGGCGTTCCGCCACTGGCAGGACGCTGCGCTCTTCGGCGAGTATCGGAGTGCGGCGTGACCGAAACAGCACAACGAATCATTGAGACGACGGCCCGCGCATGGCGGGTTGATCCCAGTCAGGCCTGAGAGGCGAGCATGCTACGCTTTATTACCGTCCTGAAGTTTTGCGAGTTGTCTGGATACACGGAAGAAGCCGTCAAATCCAAGCGGCGGGACGGCGTCTGGCTGGAGGGTTCCGTCTGGATCAAGGCGCCCGACGGCCGCATTTTAATTGACCTCCAAGGATACGAAGAATGGGTCGAAACGGCACGGGGGTGCGTCCGATCAGCGGCAGCACGATCGAAGTCACCTTCTCTTACAAAGGCCAGCGCTGCCGCGAGCGCATCAAGCTTGAGCCCACGGCCGCCAATCTGAAGCGCGTCGAGAACTTCCTCGGCTCTGTGCGCAACGCGATCGCGAACGGCACATTCGACTACCGCGTCTCCTTTCCCAACTCGAAGAACGCCAGCAAGTTCATGCAGCGCGCCGGCGACGGAACGCTCTTCAGTGACTTTCTGGACGGCTGGATCGAGCGCCAACGCAAGGTGCTCAAGGCCAGCACCGTCGAGGGGTATGAGAGTGTCATCGAAACGCACCTGAAGCCGCAGTTCGGCGCGACCACCTTGCCCGATCTGAAGCGTGCGCAGTTCCGCGAATGGTGCGCCAAGCAGGAATTCAGCAACAAGCGCATGACCAACGTGCTTTCCGTCGCGCGCGCGGCGCTCGCAGAAGCCGTGCAGGACGAGCTGCTCGAGGCCAACGTGCTGTCAGGTTGGACGTATCAACGCAAGGAAGCGCTGAAGCCGGACGACGACGTCGATCCGTTCACCGCGGAAGAGCAGCGCGCCATTCTCGGCGCGGCCGACCAGCCGCAGGACCGGAATCTGTTCCAGTTCGCTTTCTGGGCTGGACTGCGTACGTCCGAGCTGATCGGCTTCAAATGGACGGACATCGACTGGACCCGCAATGAGGCGCGAATCTCGCGCGCGACCACTCGTGCAGCACGCGCAGCGAAGGTCGACGAGTCCACGAAAACGCGCGGCAGCACGCGGGTAATCAAGCTGCTGGGCCCGGCGATGCAGGCGCTAGTTGACCAGAAGCCGCACACCTTCCTTTTGAATGACACTGTCTTCATGAATCCCCGGACGAGCAAACCATGGCACAACGACCAGGCGATCAGAGTTGCGTGGAACAGGCTGATCCACAAGGCGAAGGTTCGATATCGCCGGCCATATCAGACGCGGCACACGTACGCGTCGATGATGCTCAGCGCCGGCGAACCGCCCATGTGGGTTGCCTCACAGATGGGGCACACAAGCCTGAAGATGCTCGAGCAACGCTACGGCCGATGGATGAAAGACAGCGCGCCAGATGCTGGCGACAAGGCTGTTTTACTGTTCGGGGGATTGGACGAAAAAGCTGGCAGGTTCCGTGGCATTTCGTAGCCATCTCAGGCCACTTCCAGCCACCCTGTCATTTTTGTGGAAAACTCGGAGCCTTATAAACAAAGGCTTTGCGGGATATTCTTGGCGGAGAGACGGGGATTCGAACCCCGGATAGGTTATTAACCTATACACGCTTTCCAGGCGTGCGACTTAAACCGCTCATCCATCTCTCCGGCGGGAGGCAGATTATAGCAAACTCTGGGGCGGCCGCCACCTCCTCTTTCCTGGCCTCTAAAACGCCCGCGAAACCACCCCGCCCGCAAGCCTCAGGGATGCCGGATATAGTCGACCAGCGCCCGCGTGTAAGCGTCCGGCCTGCGATCCACGAGACTCACGGCAATCGCCACCAGAAACCCCGCCGGCACGCCGAACACGCCCGAACTGATCGGCTCGATGCCCAACCAGCGCGCGCCCGAGAAACCCGTCAGCTGCGTGAAAAACGGATACGTCGACACGATGTAGTAGATGCAGACCGCAAGCCCCGCCACCATCCCCGCGACCGCGCCACGACGCGTCGTGCGCTTCCAGAACACGCCAAGCACCAGCACCGGAAAGAGACTCGAAGCCGCGATCGAAAACGCGGCCCCCACCAGAAACAGGATATTCCCCGTATTCAGCGAAGCCACGTAAGAAGCAAACAGCGCGACGCCGAGCAACAGGATCTTCGAGATGGTCACCCGCCGCTGGCTCGATGCCGATGGATCGACCATGTGATAGTAGACATCGTGCGATAGCGCGTTCGCGATCGTCAGCAGCAGACCGTCCGCTGTCGACAGCGCCGCCGCCAGCGCCCCCGCTGCGATCAGCCCCGACATCACATACGGCAACCCCGCGATTTCCGGCGCCGCGAGCACGACCATGTCGGGCTGCATCTGGATCTCGCTCCAGCGCACAATGCCGTCGCCGTTCATGTCTGAAATGCCAATCAGATATGGCTCGATCCGCCGCCACTGCATCACCCATTGCGGCAGATCCGAAAAGCGCTCTCCGACAAGACTCGTCAGGATCTCGTACTTGATCAGCACCGCCAGCACCGGCACCGTCAGATAGAACAATGCGACAAAGAACAGCGTCCACCCCACCGACCGGCGCGCCGACGCCACCGATGTCGTCGTGTTATAGCGCGTCAGAATATGCGGCAGGCTCGCCGTCCCCAGCGAAAGACACAGCAGAAGCGAAAGAAAATTGCGTCGATGAAGATTGCGTTCCTCGTCGCTGGCAGCGGGAAACGCTTCGGACATCGGCACCGGCGCCGATGCGCGCAGCAGCATCTCGTCGCGCTGTTGCGTCCACACGCTGTGCGCGGCGACGGCGTCACGCGGAAACGCCGCGAGCGCCCGCTCGCGCTCGTTGATATCGCGCAGCGGGCCGTTATGCCGGCGCAGATCGGCGATTTCCTGTGTCAGCCGGCTCTTCTCTTCGACGAACGATTGAGGCAGCGCATCGAGCCGCGCCTGCATCGCGGCAGCGCGCCGCCGGAAGTTGTCGCGCACCCGCTGTTCGGGAGGCGCATCGCGCACCTGCTGCTCGAGCGTCTCGACCCGCGCCATCAACCGGCCGTAACTGAATTGCGGCACCCAGCCGAGCCCGTCCTTGTGCGCGATCATCGAAACCGGAATCAGGATCGCGATGATCAGGATGATGTACTGCGCCACCTGCGTCCACGTCACCGCGCGCATGCCGCCGAGAAACGAACACACGAGAATGCCCGCCAGTCCGCAGAAAATCCCGATGGCGAAATCGACGCCGATAAAACGCGTCGCAATCAACCCGACGCCCTGGATCTGCGCGACGAGATAGACGAACGAACACAGGATCGCGGAGAGCGCGGCGATTCCGCGCACGGCATTGCTCGAAAAGCGCGTGCCGAGAAAGTCGGGAATCGTGTAGCGCGCGAGCTTGCGCACATACGGCGCAAGCAGGAATGCGACGAGGCAGTAGCCGCCCGTCCATCCCATCATGTAGGCAAGCCCGTCGTAACCGGTCGCGTAAAGCGAGCCGGCAAGGCCAATGAACGACGCCGCCGACAGCCAGTCCGCAGCCGTCGCCATGCCGTTGAACACAGACGGCACGCGCCGCCCCGCAACGTAGTACTCGACGAGATCGGACGTTCGCGAAAGCAGCCCGATTGCGGCATAGACGGCAATCGGCACGAACAGGAACACGTAGCCGATCCACGTGCCGGCGCCGGTCGCGCGTTCGACGCGCCACAGCACGTAGATGAAAAAGAGAAAGCCCAGCGTATAGAGCGCGTATGAACGGATGAGTCGATGGGTCAGCTTCATCGGCTCAAGGGTTCCGGCTCACGGCGTCGGCTTCGCGTGCGCGTTGCAACGCGCGATCGGCGCGCTGCATCAGCAGGATATACACGCCGATCAGCACGAGATAGATCAGAATCGCGCCCTGCGCACCCATATAGAACGGCAGACTGAAGCCGGCGAAACGTATGCTGGCTAAACGGCCCGAGGCCAGCGGCACGACGAACGAAACGAAGAAGCCGATCGTCATGAGCGCCGCGATCAGCAAGAGGTTGAAACGCCAGTAACGCCGATGCGCGCGCGCCATCGCTTCCGAAACCGGCGGTGGTTCGGGCAGTGGATTGATGTTCTGTTGAGCGGTGTGGTTTGGCGCAGCCATGCGCCTGTGTATCAAAAAGCCACTGCTCAGGCAATAAGGATTGTCATCGCAGTGGCTTTATTCAACACACGTTGTGGCGTGGAGCGGCGGCACCTCGCGCTGCCGGTCGCGAACACATTACGCTTAAAGCGATTCGCCGAGCTGGTCGAGAATCGCCGGATTCTCCAGCGTCGACACGTCCTGCGTGATCGCCTCGCCCTTCGCAAGCGAGCGCAGCAGACGGCGCATGATCTTGCCGGAGCGCGTCTTCGGCAGGTTCTCGCCGAAGCGGATGTCCTTCGGCTTCGCGATCGGACCGATCTCCTTGCCGACCCAGGCACGCAGTTCGTTCGCGAGCTTCACCGCTTCCTCGCCTTCCGGTCGCGCGCGCTTGAGCACCACGAACGCGCACACGGCCTCGCCCGTCGTATCGTCAGGGCGCCCCACCACGGCCGCTTCGGCGACGAGCGGATTCGCAACCAGCGCCGATTCGATCTCCATCGTGCCGAGACGGTGGCCCGACACGTTAAGCACGTCGTCAATACGGCCCATGATCGTGAAGTACGTGGTGTCCTTGTCGCGCACCGCGCCGTCGCCCGCAAGATAAAGCCTGCCGCCGAGTTCCTCGGGGAAATAGCTCTTCCTGTAGCGGTCCGGATCGCCCCACACGTTACGCAGCATCGCGGGCCACGGGCGCTTCACGACGAGAATCCCGCCCTGCCCGTTCGGCACGTCCTGACCGGTTTCGTCGACGACCGCAGCCATGATGCCCGGCAGCGGCAACGTGCAGGAACCCGGCACGAGCGGCGTCGCGCCCGGCAGCGGCGTGATCATGTGACCGCCAGTTTCGGTTTGCCACCACGTATCGACGATCGGGCAACGCTTGCCGCCGACGTTCTCGTGATACCACATCCATGCTTCCGGATTGATCGGCTCGCCCACCGTGCCGATGATGCGCAGCGACGAGAGGTCATAGCTCTTCGGATGCACTTTCGCGTCGGCTTCGGAAGCCTTGATCAGCGAGCGGATCGCCGTGGGCGCCGTATAGAAGATGCTGACCTTGTGCTTGCCGATCATGTCCCAGAAGCGCCCGGCGTTCGGATACGTCGGCACGCCTTCGAACACGACCTGCGTGCCGCCCAGCGAGAGCGGCCCGTAGGCGATGTAGCTGTGACCGGTAATCCAGCCGATGTCGGCGGTACACCAGAACACGTCGGTGGGCTTCCAGTCGAACGTCCACTTCATGGTCTGCGCGGCCCACAGCAGATAGCCGCCGGTGCTGTGCTGCACGCCCTTTGGCTTGCCCGTCGAACCGGACGTATAGAGGATAAAGAGCGGATGTTCCGCGCCCACCCATTCCGGCGTGCACTGGTCAGACTCGGCCTGCGTGAGTTCGTGCATCCACAGGTCGCGCCCTTCGGTCCACGCAACCTTGCCGCCCGTCCGCTTGTAGACGATCACACTCTTGACCGCTTCGCAGCCGCCCATCGCAAGCGCTTCGTCGGCGATGTTCTTGAGCGGCAGTGCCTTGCCGCCGCGCATCTGTTCATCGGACGTGACGAGCGCGACCGCGCCCACGTCGACGAGCCGCTCGTTCAGCGACTTCGACGAAAACCCGCCGAACACGACCGAATGCGTCGCGCCGATACGCGCGCAGGCCTGCATCGCGACGATACCTTCGACCGACATCGGCATGTAGATGACGACGCGGTCGCCCTTCTTCACACCGCGCTTTTTCAGCGCGTTGGCGAAGCGCGAGACGCGCTGCAGCAGGTCCTGATACGTGACATTGGTGACGGTGCCGTCGTCGGCTTCGAAGATCACCGCGACGCGCCCGCCGTTGCCGGCTTCGACGTGACGGTCGAGACTGTTGTACGACGCGTTCAGTTCACCGTCCTCGAACCATGTATAGAACGGCGCCTTCGATTCATCGAGCACCTTCGTGAAGGGCTTCTTCCAGCTGAGCGTTTCGCGCGCGAGACGTGCCCAGAAGCCTTCGTAATCGCGCTCCGCTTCAGCGGCGAGCGCGCGGTACGCGTCCATGCCGGCTACGGAAGCCTGCGCCGACATGTCGGCGGATGGCGGAAAGACACGGCGTTCCTGAAGAACCGATTCAATCGCAGACATCGACTACCCCTTCGTGAAGATGAAATCCGAAAATCCGTGCGAACGCGCCCGAAATGCACGTGCGTGCGTGGCCGCGTACCACCTTGTCTCCTGCCAGTGCGCCATGTTCTTCACCCGTGTCGCACCGCATCATGCTGTTGTGCCGTGATTCATGACCGGCCACCTGCTTCATTTGACTGTCACGATAAAGGCCGCAACTTACCGGGCACTTACGTCGAGGCGAAGACCGCCGTGGCAGACACACCTGTATCCGCGCAGAGATTTCAATGTTAACTGAAGCGGCCGCTGCTGGCGTGGCTTTGCGGGATTGAACAGGTAATTGGACACTGCGGTGCACCAGGGTTCAACCTGGTACGCCCGCATCGACTGACAACGCAGCACGCGCACATGCGCCCGACCGGCCGGTCCGTTAAACTACGCCGCGACCCAGGACCGGCCAGGCCTTGTGCTTGCGAATACCTTGCCTCGCACCGGCCATGGTCCTTCGCGCTACACGTCAGACCCACGCTTTCCGGATTCCAGCTTGAACCGCTATTCCCTGCTTCTCATCGTTTCGATGCTGCTTGTCGGCAGCAACGTCGGCATCGGCAAATCGATTGTCGCGTTCGTGCCCGTTCCGCTCTTCGCGCTGTTGCGCTTCGTCATCGCGATGGCGGTATTGTGGCCACTACTGCGGGTATCGAAACTGCGGCGCGTGAAACGGGGCGAATGGCTCAACCTGTTTCTGCAGGCACTCTTCGGCACCTTTGGCTTCACGCTGCTGATGCTGAACGGCGTGCACCGCACGAGCGCCGTCGCGGCGGGCGTGATCACGAGCACGATTCCCGCTGTCGTCGCGCTCTTTTCATGGCTCTTTCTGAAGGAGCGCCCTGATGGCCGCGCGCTCGCTTCCATTGCGCTCGCAATCATTGGCGTCGTGGCGATCAATCTCGCGCACGCCGATCAGGCGGCCGACACGGCAACCGAAGGCTCGCTCGCCGGCAACCTGATGGTGCTCGGCGCGGTGTGCTGCGAGTCGCTCTACGTGATTCTCTCGCGCCGCCTGACGCAGACGCTCGCGCCCATCGATATCTGCGCGTACACGCATCTGTTCGGCTTGCTGCTGATGTTGCCGTTCGGCCTCACCGCGCTCGTGCATTTCGATTACGCGGGCGTGCCCGCCGGCGTCTGGTGGCTCGTGCTCTGGTACGGACTCTCCGCCAGCATCTTCTCGTTCTGGTTATGGATGAAAGGCATTCGTCACGTGCCCGGCTCGCTTGCCGGCGTATTCAGCGCCGTGCTGCCCGTGGCGGCTGCGGGCTGGGGGATCGTGTTTCTCGGCGAGCGGCCCACGCTCGCACACGGTTTCGCGCTGGCGTGCGTCGTGGTGGGTATCGCGCTCGCGAGCCTGAAGGTGAAGCGGGTACCACCCGTCGCGTCGTGACTGCCCGCCTCGTCCGGGTAAACCGGGAGGACGCTGTACAATAGCGCGCCTGACACGGCCGCGCGGGACCGCGAGCGGTTGCATCCGCTGTTGCACACGCAAGCAGACCCGCCAATGCGGGCGCAGCGCCTGCATTACGCGCGCGCCGGCCCGTGTTCCCGCTGTCTGATGCGTCCATCTGCCCCAGCCATTGCCATCGCCCATGTCCGCACCGCGCCATCATTCCGCCCTCACGCCACGCCGCCGTATGCGCGCGCTGCCCGCCGTCATCTTCATGAGCCGCTGGCTGCAGGTGCCGCTCTATCTCGGCCTGATCGTCGCGCAGGCGGTCTACGTCGTGCTGTTCCTGAAGGAAGTCTGGCATCTCGTAACGGCAGCGCTGTCGCTCGACGAAACCAGCATCATGCTCGTCGTGCTCGGCCTGATCGACGTCGTGATGATCTCGAACCTGCTGATCATGGTGATCGTCGGCGGATATGAAACGTTCGTGTCGCGGCTGGGTGTCGAAGGCCATCCGGATGAACCGGAATGGCTCGACCACGTGAATGCCGGCGTGCTGAAAGTGAAGCTTTCGATGGCGCTCATCAGCATCTCATCGATCCATCTGCTGAAGACTTTCATCAGCCCCGACCAGAACTCGACGCATACGATCATGTGGCAGGTGATCATCCACGTCGCGTTCCTTGTATCCGCGCTCGTGATGGCAGCCGTCGACCGTCTCACGACGCACACGCATCCGCAGCACTTTCACGAGCCGCATGCACAACAACCGCTTTCTCCATTAAAGGCGCAGCCGGAGTGATCGCGATTCGCACCTGCCCGTGCGATTCGCGTCGATAAAAGCGCCCCTTGTCCCCACTGAGCTAGCCATGACCGTCATCAAACAGGAAGACCTCATCCAGAGCATCGCTGATTCGCTTCAGTACATCAGCTACTACCATCCTCTCGACTACATAGAGGCCCTCGGCCGCGCGTATGAACTCGAAGAGAGCCCGGCCGCGAAGGACGCGATCGCGCAGATCCTGACCAACAGCCGTATGTGCGCCGAAGGCAAGCGCCCGATCTGCCAGGACACCGGCATCGTGACGGTGTTCGTGAAGGTCGGCATGGACGTGCGTTGGGACGGTGCGACGATGGGCGTCACCGACATGATCAACGAAGGCGTGCGCCGCGGTTATCTGAACCCGGACAACGTGCTGCGCGCATCGATCGTGAGCCCGCCCGAAGGCGCGCGCAAGAACACGAAGGACAACACGCCGGCCGTGATCCACTACGAGATCGTGCCGGGCGACAAGGTCGACGTGCAGGTCGCGGCGAAAGGCGGCGGCTCGGAAAACAAGTCGAAGTTCGCGATGCTGAACCCGTCGGATTCGATCGTCGACTGGATTCTCAAGACCGTGCCGACGATGGGCGCAGGCTGGTGCCCGCCGGGCATGCTCGGCATCGGCATCGGCGGCACCGCTGAAAAGGCGATGGTGATGGCGAAGGAATCGCTGATGGATCCGATCGACATCCAGGACATCATCGCGCGCGGCCCGAAAGACTGGATCGAAGAACTGCGTATCGAGCTGCACGAGAAGGTCAACGCGCTCGGCATCGGCGCGCAGGGTCTGGGCGGTCTCGCGACCGTGCTCGACGTGAAGATCATGGCGGCACCCACGCACGCTGCATCGAAGCCGGTCGCGATCATCCCGAACTGCGCTGCAACGCGTCACGCGCACTTCACGCTCGACGGCTCGGGCGTGGCAAAGCTCGAAGCGCCGTCGCTCGACGCGTGGCCGAAAGTGCAGTGGGAACCGGACACCGAAAAGAGCCAGCGCGTCGACCTGAACACGCTCACGCCGGCTGAAGTCGCATCGTGGAAGCCGGGCCAGACGCTGCTGCTGTCGGGCAAGATGTTGACGGGGCGCGACGCGGCCCACAAGCGCATTGCCGACATGCTCGCAAAGGGCGAAAAGCTGCCGGTCGATTTCACGAACCGCGTGATCTATTACGTCGGCCCGGTCGATCCGGTGCGCGATGAAGCTGTGGGTCCGGCAGGACCGACAACGGCGACCCGCATGGACAAGTTCACCGAGACGATGCTGTCGCAGACAGGTCTCATTTCGATGATCGGCAAGGCGGAACGCGGCCCGGTTGCCATCGAGGCCATCAGGAAGCACAAGGCAGCGTATCTGATGGCCGTGGGCGGTGCGGCGTATCTCGTTTCGAAGGCGATTCGCAGCGCGAAGGTCCTCGCATTCGAGGACCTCGGCATGGAAGCCATCTACGAGTTCGACGTGCAGGACATGCCGGTGACGGTGGCGGTCGATTCGTCGGGTACGTCCGTGCACCAGACTGGTCCGAAGGAATGGCAGGCAAAGATCGGCAAGATCCCTGTCGCCACGGTCTGAGCTCACGCGCTATCAATGAAGGCCGGGGCCTCGCGCTCCGGCTTTTTTTTCGATGAAACGCAAATCAGGCCTTGAAAGAAGCGTTGCGATTATGGGCGACCTTGGCTTTTCCGGTCATGGCGTTTATTGTTCAAAGAATCAGAATCCCCGAGCCCCACAAGGAAAAAATCATGCAAGGCGACAAGAAGGTCATTGAATATCTGAACTCGCAACTGAAGAACGAGCTGACTGCGATCAACCAGTACTTTTTGCACGCGCGGATGTACAAGCACTGGGGTCTCGACAAGCTCGGCAAGCATGAATACGACGAATCGATCGGCGAAATGAAACACGCCGATCTGCTGATCGAACGTATTTTCATGCTCGACGGCCTGCCGAACCTTCAGGACCTGCACAAGTTGCTGATCGGCGAGGAAACGAAAGAGATTCTCGAATGCGATCTGAAACTCGAGCAGATCTCGCAGACCACGTGCAAGGAAGCTATTGTGTATTGCGAATCAGTTCGCGATTTCATCTCGCGTGAAATCTTCACGACGATTCTCGACGACACGGAAGAACACATCGACTGGCTGGAAACGCAAATCGATCTCATTGACAAGGTCGGCATCCAGAACTACCAGCAATCCGGAATGGGATCGGTCGAGTCCTGATCCTGATAAAGTGGCGCAATTGCCGTTCGCGGGGCACCCACCAGTGCCCCGCGAACGGCAACGTTCACTTTACAATCCGTCTCTCTGCCCGCCTCCCCGTTCGCATATGACCGCATCGCAGGACGCTTCTTCGCGCATGACCGCCGCTGCGGCATTCGACGGCACGACATCCGGTCCACATACTGAAACTGCCTCCGCTGCCCCTTCGATACCGAAGGTGTCTTCGGCGCACGCGCCGGTTGGTATCTTCGATTCAGGGCTTGGCGGTCTTTCCGTGCTGCGTGCCGTGCGTGCGCAATTGCCGGGAGAATCGATCGTCTATGTCGCCGATTCGCTGTATGCGCCGTACGGCGAACGCGATGACGATTTCATCGCCGACCGCACGCTCGCCATCGGACAGTGGCTCGTCGAGCAGGGCGCGAAGGTGCTGGTCGTCGCGTGCAACACGGCCACCGCGCAGTCGATCGCGCTCGTGCGCGAGCGGCTCCCGATTCCGCTCATTGGCGTCGAACCCGGTGTGAAGCCGGCCGCGCTGCAGTCGAAGACGCGCGTCGCGGGCGTGCTCGCCACGCAGGTGACGCTGCGCAGCGCCCGTTTCCAGGACCTGCTGCAACGCTACGCCGCCGACTGCCGTTTTCTGTGTCAGCCGGGTCACGGGCTCGTGCAGGCGGTCGAACGCTGCGACGTCGGGTCGGCCGAACTGCGCGCACTGCTGCAAAATTATCTGCAACCGATGCTCGACGCGGGCGCCGACACGCTGGTGCTCGGCTGCACGCACTACCCTTTCCTCGACGCCGCGATTCGCGACATCGTCGGCGACCGGCTGACGCTGATCGATACGAGCGTCGCCATCGCGCGCCAGCTCGAGCGCGTGCTCGACCAGCAGGGTCTGCGCACCGCCAGCGGCACCGGGCCTGCGCTCGCGCCCCGTTTTTTCTCGACCAGCGACGGCACACACCTGCAGCAACTCGCCGAAACGCTCCTCGATCTCGCCGCGCCGGTCGAGCGCGTGCACATCCCGTCGCGTCGCACCGCCGCGCCTGATCCACAGGCCGTCTGAGCCCTTGCGGGCCGTCAGATGGCCTTCTGGCAGTCCGGAAGGCTATTTCGTCGCTTCCCCGTCCTCCCACGCCAGCAGGAAACCCTCCTAACAGGCTGGTTTTGTTACAAAAATCCGGATATGACGCTTGCCAAACGCCCCAAACATAATGATAATAATTCGCATTAACGTTAGCTATCGCACCACACCATGATCGTATGCGTATGCAAGTCTGTTTCCGACCGGAAGATCCGCGCCTCCATTGCGGAAGGCATCGATTCGTTCGATGAACTCCAGTTCGAACTGGGCGTTGCGAGTTGTTGCGGTAAATGCGAAGAAACCGTGCGTGACGTCATGGCGCAAAGCGGCGTCTGCGTGAGCCGCTGCGGCGTCGAGCATCATGCGCAACCGGTGCCGCTGACGTTCTACGAACGCAAGGCTGCCTGATACCGCGGGCGCGCGTGCGGCTCTGGCCGCGACGCGTCCTGCCGTCGTCGTTGTTTCGATCCACCCGCCGTCAGCAAGCCAGTCACGACACCAGCCAGCTACCGCTCACCCTGTAACAGGAGTTCGAGATGGAATTGCTGATCGGTTTTCTGACTACCCTGTGCATCTCCTTGCTGATCTTCCGAAAATGACGCTGTTTCGCCCGCAGTATTGCATCGGCGGCACGTCCGATGCCGTCTGGCTCCCATAACATGCAGCCTTCGTATAACGCCCCACACGGCATTTCGCTGGCACAGCCCACTCGCTTCAATCGCCGTGTCGTTACGGCAACCGCTGTCGTCGCCGCACTGCACGTTGCGCTGCTGGTGGCAGTCCTGATCGCCCGCGACGAACCGGTGCCGCGCGCCCTCGAATCGCGCACGATCACCGCGGAACTGCTGAGCCCGGCGCCCGTCGCCGCACCGGCCGCGATCCAGTCGACACCGACGCCGCCCAAACCCACGCCACCCGTGCCGCAGGTCAAGCCGAAGATCCAGCCGCGCCCGGTCGCGAAACCGACACCCACGCCCCTGCCGGAAGCCGCCGCACCGTCGCAGCACGAAATTTCCACGCCGGAGCCCGCGCCGCCGGCACCGCCTGCGCCTGCAACGCCCGCGCCCGCGCCCGCACCGGCTGAAGCGGCTGCGCCCGCGATCGGCAAGCCGACCATGGCGCTGTCCGCGCCGAAGAACGTCGCGCATCTCGATTGCAGCATCGCGCAGCCCGATTACCCGGTGCTGTCGAAACGACACAACGAAACCGGCACGGCGATGGTCAAGTTCGTCGTGGGGTTGACTGGCAAGATCGAAAACATCGAGCTGAAGAAGAGCAGCGGTTTCGGCCGCCTCGACGATGCCGCGCTCGCAGCGATGCGCAGCAGTTCGTGCAAGCCGTACATCGAGAACGGCGAGGCGATCCGCGCGACCTATACCCAGCCTTTCGCATTCAGCCTGACTGATTGACTGATCCAGATTTTAAAAAAAGGAATTGCAATGGAAAACTACGGCATCGCCCACGTATGGGCGCAAGGGGACTTTGTGACGCGCGGCATCGCGCTCACGCTGGTCATCATGTCGGTGCTGTCGTGGACGGTCATCGTCATCAAGAGCTGGAACGTGATGCGTCTGAACCGTCTGACGAAGAACGCCGAACAGGCATTCTGGCATTCGGACGATCTCGCTGACGGCGTGAAGAAGCTTGGCGCGCACGCGTCGACGCCGCAGGACAATCCGTTCCTCGCGCTCGCGCTGTCGGGCCAGGAAGCCGCCGATCACCATCATCAGACGCAACCGCATCTGCACGACCGCATGGATGTGTCCGACTGGGTCACGCGCTGCCTGAAAGACACGATGGACGAAAGCGTCGCCCGCATGCAGAGCGGCCTTGCGATTCTCGCCTCGATCGGCAGCACGGCGCCGTTCGTGGGCCTCTTCGGCACGGTGTGGGGCATCTATCACGCCCTGCTGGCGATCGGCGCGGCGGGTCAGTCGTCGATCGACCAGGTGGCGGGTCCGGTCGGTGAAGCGCTGATCATGACGGCGTTTGGCCTTTTCGTCGCGATTCCGGCAGTGCTTGGCTACAACGCACTGACGCGCGCGAACAAGGCCGTCGTGAGCAAGCTGAGCCGTTTCGCCCATGGTCTGCACGCATTCTTCGTGACGGGCGCGCGCCTGTCGTCGAGCAAGCGTGGCGACGGCCTGCGTCTCGCCGCGCGCACCCACTGAGCGAGGCGATCCCATGGCAATGAGCCCCTTTGCCGGCGACGATGACGATGGTCTGATGAATGAGATCAACATGACGCCGCTCGTCGACGTCATGCTGGTTCTCCTGATCGTTTTCATGGTCACGATTCCGGTGATTCGCCACGCGGTGAAGATCGACCTGCCGCATGCGAGCAGCCAGAAAGAAGAGACGAAGCCTGCGCAGGTCACCGTCAACGTACAGGCTGACGGCACCGTTCTGTGGGACGACGTGCCGGTGACAGGTGACGCGCTGCAGGCGAAGATTGCAGCCGCCGCGCAGGTCACGCCGCAGCCCGAACTTCACCTGAATGCGGACCGCAAGGTTGCATACGAGAAGGTCGCCGAAGTCATGTCCGCGGCGCAGGCCGGTGGTCTGACGAAGATTGGTTTCGTCACGGAACCGAAGAAGTAAAACGCCGCTTCGTTGCGCGGTCCGGGCGCAGAAAACCCCTGTTTTTTCAGGCTAAACGCAACGGACAAAGTAAAAGGCCTTCATCGTCAGATGAAGGCCTTTTTTTGTGCGCACTCGGCGCCTTCGGGCGGCGGGATCACTTGCCATGAGAGTAGCCGGAGTCACCGCATGCGACAGCCGTGGTCGACACGGACAGCGCGCTCAGCCCTATCAGGCTCGCTATGATAGCGGCCATGAGTTTTCGCATAAGAGACTCCTTAGCGAAGGGATTTCACTATAGGCCCGTCAGCGCGCGCATTCAAGCAAACGGCCATTGAAAGTACCGATCACTGCCCGCGCTTAAATGCCAAAAGCGATGTCGGCGCTTCTGGACGCATCGGCTGCTTTCAGCGGGCGCATCTCCGGGCGGCTGTCCGGACATTCCTTCATGACGTAGGCGCCGTTCTGCTCATCGAGCATCTCGACCAGATAGTCGACGAACGCGCGCACGGCCGGCACCATGCCCTGCCGCGAGACGAAGACGGCGTAGAGTTGCGGCGTCGGCAATGTCCAGCCGGGCATCACTGGCGAAAGTTTGCCCGAGCGTAACGCTGCGCCGTACATCATCTCCGGCAACGCAGCGATACCGACACCCGCCATGACCGCTTCAAGCACCATCATCAGGTCGGCGCTCACCAGACGCGGCTCGTGTTCGTGCAGATGACGCGTGCCATCGGGCGCGATCAGGGTGAAGACGTGCCGCCCATCCGTGGAAGGCGTATCGAGCGTTTCAAAGCGCGCGAGGTCGGCCGGTTCCAGCGGCGGCGCATTCTGGTTCAAAAGGCTCGGCGCGCCGACGAGCATCTGCTGCGTGCGCCATAGCGGCCGCACCACGATATTGGCGCTTTGCGGCGGCTCGGAGCGCACGCGCAGTGCAACGTCGATCGAATCTTCGTACAGATCGATGACGCGATTCGTGACCCGCATCACGACGCGCACTTCCGGATACCGATGCATGAACTCCGGCATGATTTCGGAGAGGATCGTCTGCGAAATCGTCACCGGGACGCTCACGCGAACCGTGCCGCGTGGCGACGAACGCAACTGCTGGACGACGTTGACCGCCGCCTGCGCTTCGGAAAGCATCGCCTGACAGTGCTGGTAGAAGAGCTGGCCCGCCTCCGTCAGCGCGAGCTTGCGCGTGGAACGCTGCAACAAACGCACGCCGAGCGATGCCTCGAGTTCGGTCAGACGACGCGACAGGCGCGATTTCGAAATGCCGAGCACGCGCTCCGCCGCCGAAAATCCACCGTGCTCGACCACCTGCGAGAAATACATCAGGTCGTTCAGGTTATGCGAGTCGATCTTCATTTCATCGTTCCACTCATAGAACAATCCATTGCGAGACGGCGGCTGGCACCGCGAAAATGCGTCCCTATAATAGCGCTATGTTCTAAAAATGATGCTATTCCCCATTTTCCGAGGTGACTTTGATGAGCACGACACGCACGATCGAACGCACGTATCCCGCGCTTCGCACGACCGAGGGTGGCGGCTTCATCGTCCATCGACCGTTTCCGACGCGCATGCTGATGGATTTCGATCCGTTCCTGCTGCTCGACGAGATGGGTCCGGTCGACTACGCGCCCGGCGAGGCGAAAGGCGCGCCGGATCATCCGCATCGCGGCTTCGAAACGGTCACGTACGTACTCGAAGGTGAATTCGGTCACAAGGACTCCGCCGGCCATTCGGGCACGCTACGCCAGGGCGACGTGCAATGGATGACAGCCGGCGCGGGCGTCGTGCACAGCGAGATGCCCGATCCGTCGTTCGTCGCCACGGGTGGCCGCGTGCACGGCCTGCAGGTGTGGGTGAACCTGCCACGCCGTGACAAGATGATCGCGCCGCGTTACCAGGAAATGCCATCGGCGGACATTCCGGTCGCGACTTCGGCGGATGGCAAGGTGCGCGTGAAGGTGATCGCCGGCGAGGCGCTCGGCGTGAAGGCGCCGATCGAGACGCGCACGCCGATCCTGTATCAGCATTTCACGCTGCAACCAGGCGCGAGCATCGTGCATCCGGTGCCGCGCGATTTCCGCGTGTTCGCGTACGGGCTGTCGGGCAATGGCCGGTACGGCGAAGATCGTCGCGAGGTCGATGCGCGCACGATGGTCGTGTTCGGCGACGAAGGCGACACCGTGACGCTCGCAACTGGCGATGAACCGCTCGACGTCCTGCTGCTGGGCGGCGTGCCGCTCAACGAACCTGTCGTGCGTTACGGCCCGTTTGTCATGAACACCGAGGACGAAATCCGTCAGGCCGTCATCGATTACCAGGCTGGCCGGATGGGACAGATCACGCATTGATCAGCGCACGTGGCAGTCCTGCGCGCCCTTCTGGGCGTCTCGCTTCGTTCGCTGCGATGGCGCTTCAGTATCGCGTGCAGGTGCGCGACCCGAATCTTCACAAATTCGTTCACAATAACGGCTCTTGCCGCGCGGCGTGTCCCGCGCGGCGTCCACCGCTGTCCCGCAGGAGATCGCATGGTAGAGCCCGCAGTCACCGCCCACATTGGTTCGACGAATTTCCTGGTTTTGCTGGACGACGGCGCGCATACATGGATCGCCGACGAACCTGAATCACTCGGCGGCGGCGATCGCGGTCCGGGGCCTGTTTCGATACTGCTGTCGAGCCTCGGCGCGTGCACGTCGATTACCCTGAAGATGTACGCCCAGCGCAAGGGCTGGCCGCTTGCGGATGTACGCGTCACGCTGTCGATCGAAACCGGCGACGAAGGCACGACGATCGACCGCAAGGTCACGCTCGAAGGCGAGCTCTCGGACGAGCAGCGGGAACGGCTCTTGCAAATCGCCAATGCGTGCCCGGTGCACAAGATCCTGACGCGTCCGATCTCGGTGCGCACCGGGCTCACCGCGGCCTGATACCGATGCACAACTGGCATCGTCTGTTGATGCCGGTCATGCAGCGTCTTAAGAGGAAGCAGTCGTCTTGAATTTCGAACATCTGATCCAGATCAACGATCCGTTGAACCCCTTCGTTGAAACCATGACCCGCGAGCAGTTGTGGGAAGGACTCGTGCTGCGCGCGGAGCAGCCGCAGCTCTTCGTACTGGGTCTCGACAGTTGCACGATCCTTTCGCGTACGGACAGCACGCTCGAGCGCGAACTGCACTATGGCCAGGCCATCGTGCGCGATCGGGTGACACTCATGGCAGGCGAGAGCGTGCGTTACGACATTCTCGCGACGGAGTCGTATGTCGGCGGATCGCTCACGATGTCGATCGAGGCGCCGGACGACCTGCAACTGTTTCTGCGCTTCAAATACGAAACCACATTGCCGAGCGCCGATACCGAAGACGAGCGCACCACCAGTGAGATCGTGAAATCGGCGTATCGCGAGTCGGACATCGACACGGTTCGTCTCATTCGTCAGTACGTGCAGGGCGACGGCCAGGCGCCGGGCCAACTGCACTGATTCCCTCTCGCGTGCCTTTGCGACGGCTCGATGCGACCGTCGCTCCACCCCACGCTTCGCCTCCTTCCCGACTCCTCGAATCCACTGGCAGCCTTGCCTATCGGAATTGCAATGCGATGAATTACGCAACCTTGTAAATGGGAATTGTTATCATTTAGAATTCATCCATCGAATCAACCAGCCGATGCCACGAATGACAGACTTCACGCGCTCTTCCACACTCAGCCTGCGCCGCTCGCCGAACGCCGCGCTGACCAGCCGTCCGAAGCCCGCCATGCCGGCGCGCGACCTCGACGGCAGCCGGAACCGTAGCCGCACGGAAGGCCCTGACCAGAGCCGGGCGGAGTCAGTCGAACGTAGCGTCACGAGCGATTCGCTGTTGCAAGGGCGCAGCCACGTCAGCATCACGCATAACGGCGAGACGTATCAGCTTCGGGCCACGCGGCTCGGCAAGCTGATCCTGACGAAGTAAGCAGCCAGCAGGACTCAGTACGTACCAGGTATTGTGGGGACCACCTCTCCGGGAGGTGTTGGGCAGTAGCCAGCCATCGACGGCTTGCACGTGAGATCTAGACCCCTTCGTGCAGACACCAAGCCAGCCGTCGCAGCCAGCCAGGCCGCTTTTTTGGTTCTCACTGCAGTGCGCATGCGCCACTCGCGTGCATCGCGACTGATTGAAATGCAAAAGCCGTGTGGATGAAATCATCCACACGGCTTTTTCTTTTGCTGCTGCGAACGTGCTTTCGCTGTGTACGTCTCTATCGATCTGGCGCGGCGGACGCCACGAAAACGCGAATCAACCGGCCAGTCCGAGCGCGGCGATACCCGCACGGGCGATCGCCGCGTCCTGTTCCGACTTCACGCCCGAGACGCCGATCGAGCCCACCACTTCGCCATCGACCACGATCGGCACGCCGCCTTCCACCATCGCGACGAGCGGCGCGCTCAGGAACGCCGTGCGCCCCTGTTTGATGATCTCTTCGTAGATCTTCGTTTCGCGCCGGCCGAGCACCGAGGTACGGCCCTTGCCCATTGCCATCTCGACTGTACTGGGCGCGGTGTTATCGCCGCGATGCAGGTAAAGCAGATGACCGCCGTCGTCGAAAATCGCGACGGTCACGTTCCATTGATTGGCTGCCGCGTGCGCTTCGGCGGCGGCGGCCATTTTCCTGACGTCTTCGTCGGTTAATGCGGGTTTGGTTCTCACGGTCGGACCTCGTTCTGGACTGTAAATGCCGTCAGCGCGTCCAGCCCCAGAACATCAGCCACCACGCACTGTCGACGACCGCTAACGCGGCCATGAACCATACCATCGCAAGGCCACGCTGGAAAAGCTGCGTGCTATAGCGGCGCGTGACGAGCCACGCGAGCCACGCACTCCACACATTGGCGATGACGAGAATCCCGATCCGTACATCCGACGCCCACCACAGCGGCACGTGTTCCGCGCGCAGCAGCGACAGCGTGGTGGCCGACAGTCCGAGGAACACGCCGGTGCCCGCGATCGGAATCAGCCCTTGCGCGAAGTGATGCAGGCACACCCAGCTGAAGCGGCCAAGCATGCGCGTGCCGACCATCAGCAGCGCCAGCAGCGCGGTGCCGTAAGCAACGCCCGTGGCCACGATATAGCCGATGATCATCGACCCGTCGAGCCACGAGAATACGTCGTTCTGTTCCGGGTAGTGCGTGAAGAGGAACCACGGCGCGTTGGTTTCGAGCGGCCACGTGATGTCGTGATCGACGAGCCATGTCGCGAAAAACATCTTCAGGTCGATGAACCACGGCGAGCCTGTCCAGTGGAATGCGCCGATGGCGATGCCGAGCAGACCGTACAGGATCAGCGCGGTGTCCCATGCGTTCGCCTGCTTGTCGCCGAGCTGGACGACTTCGGTTGAGGGCGAGCGCCACGTCAGCGCGATCGCGTCGCGGTGACCGCTGCAACGGCCGCACATATGGCACGCCGCCGCGCCCTTCATGTTGCGCAACGGCAAAAGCGGCGCGCAGTTGATCGGAATCACGCGATGACCATGCTCGCCTTCCTTGTACGAACGGCGCCACGCGTCTTCGTCGACCTTGAAATGGAACGGCGCGAGCCGCGCCAGAAGTGCGAAAACCCCGTTGACGGGGCAGAGATATTTGCACCAGACGCGTTTTTCGCGCCCGTAGAGCAACCCGATAATCATGGCCGCGAACGTCGAGCCACCGAGCACCAGCAGCACGGCCTTCGGATACTGGTAGACGCTGACCATCTGCCCGTAGATCGTCGTGATCCCGAACGCGACGAACGGCCAGCCGCCCCATCGCATCCAGCGCGGAATGGCCCGGCCGCGTCCATATTTGCTGGCGAATTCGGCAAGTGCGCCTTCAGGGCACAACACGCCGCACCATACGCGACCGAGCATCACCATCGAGAGCAGCACGAACGGCCACCAGATGCCCCAGAACACGAACTGCGCGGCAAGCGTCAGGTTGGTCCACAGATGCGCCGTGTCGTCGGGCAGCGGCATCACAGCCGGCACCAGAATCAGGAACGCATAGACCGCAACGACAACCCACTGGATGCCGCGGATGGCGGCGCCATGGCGCTGCATCCACTGGCCTGCCTGCGCAAGCCAGCCAGTGCGGCCGGGTGCAAGACTGCTCATGCCGCGCGTCCTGCCGTGCGTTGCGCCGGCCCCCGATTCGCGCGGCGCACCAGCAGCCAGACGACAGCCCAGTAAACCGCGTAGGCCACGAGGTTCATCAACGCCGGATGGGCACGATAGCCGGTGAGCGTCGCGACGAGCGAGCCGAACGTACCCGAATCGTCGAGTATTGCGGACGTGTTCCACACCTGATCGACGAGCGTCGGCAGGATTTCCTTGTCGATCAGCTTGTCGACGCCAGTCTGAAAAAGGCCCGCGCCGAGAAACAGCAGCATGATTTCCGTGACGCGGAAAAAGAGCCGCCACGAGAAGATCTTGCCGCCAAGCTGAAGCAGATAGAACGTGAGGAACGCCAGCCCGAGGCCAATCGCGACAGCCAGATACTGGCTCGCATCGACATGACCCGACTGACCGAATCCGAGGCCATAAAGAAAAATGACCGTCTCGCTGCCTTCACGCGCGATAGCCAGCGCGACCAGCACCGCGACGCCCCACCAGTTCGCATCCTGCGTACTTTTTTGCAGCGACTTTTCCATGTCGCGCTTGAGCGTGCGGCCATGCTGCTTCATCCACAGCACCATCTGCACGATCAGCACGCACGCAACCAGCACCATCGCCGTCTGGAAATAATCCTGCGCGTCGCCGGACAGCACCTCTGTGAAGCCGACGAGGGCCGCACCGAGCGCCACCGCCGCGAGCAGGCCCGCCGCGACGCCCGCCCACAGGTACGGCAGTCCGCGCTGCGCGTTTTCATCACCGTTCTTCAACCATGCATACAGGATGCCGACGACCAGCAGCGCCTCGACACTTTCCCGCCATACGATGAACAACACCTGACCCATCGAAATTCTCCCGCTCATGTGCGAATGCTGAGGAAGGCTACTGCCCCGCCACCGCAACCCCGCATTGATGCATGTTTACTTCGCGACGATGACGCCTTGCGCCTGCTGGTGAAAATCGTCAAAAAACCTGTATTCGCCCGGCGACAGCGGCGCGATCACGACGAATGAATCGGCGCCCGGCGCGAGCACCTTTTCCTTGCGCAACTGCACGCTTTCGAATTCGGCCGCACCCTTACCCACGTTGTGCACTTCGATCTTGATCCGTTTGCCCGCCGGCACTTCGATGCGCGCCGGATTCAGCGTGCCGTCGTTCATTTCGAGCTTGAACGTCGGCAGATCCTCGGCATGCGCCAGGCCAACGAGCGACGTCGTCATGGCGAGGATCGCGATCTTCCTGTTTATTCTCATTGAGCCTTTCCTGCGATGTTCTGCTGTCCAGCAGCTTGCCGGACACGCAAGACCGCTGCGTGTCTTCCGTGCCTGTGAAGCCTGTGGTCCTTGTGGCAGACACGGCTTGTGGCCGCGCTGCCACGTCGGGCGATCAACGGATCAGTAGCCGCCCTTCTTGCCGATGCCGGCGAACGTGAAGTCGTACTCGATCGAGAACGGCTTGAACCACGGACCCACGCCGGTTTCCTTGTCGACGTGACGGCCGAAGGACATATGACCCATCTGCATCGGCGGTTCGACGATCAGCTTCAGGTGGTACTTGCCCGGGCCAAACATCTTGACGTTGTCGCCGTAGTGCGGGCCGTCGTCGGCGACCATCGGCATCATGTCGCCCTTCACCGACTGGTTCGAGCCCACTTTCGACAGTTCGTACTTCACCTGCAGGTATGGCATCCAGTCGCCTTCGGCGAAACCGGTCGGGTTGTTCTTGACGGCGTGAATGTCGGCTTCGAGGTGAACGTCGGAATCCGAGGCCTTGCGCATCATGCCTTCCGGTTCCATCGTGATCGGCTGCAGGTAGACCGCGCCGATTTCCATGCCGCCCTCGATGTGCTGCTTGCCGATCGGGTACTCGGCGGCCGATACCGACAGCGCGGCCATCGCCGTCACAACCGCGGCGCCGCCGCGCACGAGTGAAGAAATCCGCATTGAAACTCCTTTGTTTTTATGACCTGAAGTGAATAAAGACGCAGAAAAAGACGTGCTGGCGACGTTCCGCATGGTGTCCCGCGGCGGCTCCTGCCATGCCAATCAGGAACGTTAATGCGAACCATTCTCAATACATGGGGAGTTTATCATCCTTCGATGTGAAGGACAAATTTCAGCGCGCTAAAAAGCCTTATCCGGACAGGGTTTCAAGACGTCGCGACGGGATGCGGTGGCGTTGCGCCGGCGATCGCAGCGGTCTTTGAAGGGATCGTGGGTACGGAATGCCCGGATAACCCGGCTCGCGCGCTGTGCGGCATTGAAGCCGCACAGTCGCGCCCTGCACCTTGCCCCCGCCCGCATACGTCAGTCGGTCCCCGTCAGATGATCGCCGACGTTTGCGCCGAACACGCGCTGACGCAGGAGCGCGAGCTGGTCGCGCGCCTGGGCGGCCTTTTCGAATTCGAGATTCTTTGCGTGCTCCATCATCTGCTTCTCGATCCGCTTGATTTCCTTCGAGAGCTGCTTCTCGGACATGTCCTCGTACTTCGCCCGCGTCTGCTGCTCCTTCAGCTCGGCGCGCGCTTCGTCGACGTTGTAGACGCCGTCGATGATGTCCTTGATCCGCTTCACGACGCCGCGCGGCACGATGCCCATCTTCTCGTTGAAGGCGATCTGTTTGGCGCGCCGCCGCTCGGTCTCGTCGATCGCGCGACGCATCGAATCCGTGATGCGGTCCGCGTACAGGATCGCCTTGCCGTTCACGTTCCGCGCCGCCCGGCCGATCGTCTGGATCAGCGAGCGCTCGGCGCGCAGGAAGCCTTCCTTGTCGGCATCGAGAATCGCCACGAGCGACACTTCCGGGATGTCCAGCCCTTCGCGCAGCAGGTTGATCCCGACCAGCACGTCGAACGTGCCAAGCCGCAGGTCGCGGATGATTTCGACGCGCTCGACCGTGTCGATATCGCTGTGCAGATACCGCACCTTCACGCCGTGGTCCGCCAGAAACTCGGTGAGCTGCTCGGCCATGCGCTTCGTCAGCACCGTCACGAGGACGCGGTCGCCCGCCTTCACGCGTTCATTGATCTCGCCGAGGATATCGTCGACCTGGCTCGTCGCCGGCCTCACTTCGATTTCCGGATCGACGAGACCCGTCGGACGCACCAGCTGTTCGGCCACCTGCCCTGCGGTCCGGTTCTCGTAATCGGCCGGCGTCGCGGACACGAACACGACCTGACGCATCTTGCGTTCGAACTCGTTGAACTTGAGCGGCCGGTTGTCCAGCGCCGAAGGCAGCCGGAAGCCGTAGTCGACCAGATTCTCCTTGCGCGCGCGGTCGCCGTTATACATGCCGTTCAGCTGGCCGATCAGCACGTGCGATTCGTCGAGCAGCATCAGCGCGTCGGTGGGCAGGTAGTCGACGAGCGTCGGCGGCGGCTCGCCGGGCGCCGCGCCTGAAAAGTGCCGCGAGTAGTTCTCGATGCCTTTGCAGAAGCCCAGTTCCTGCAGCATTTCCAGGTCGAAACGGGTGCGCTGTTCGAGCCGCTGCGCTTCGACGAGCTTGCCGTCCTTGTAGAAGAACTCGAGCCGGTCGCGCAGCTCGGTCTTGATCGTTTCGACGGCACGCATCACCGTTTCACGCGGCGTCACGTAGTGCGACGACGGATAGACCGTGAAACGCGGGATCTTCTGCTTCACGCGGCCCGTCAGCGGATCGAAGAGCTGCAGCGTGTCGACTTCGTCGTCGAAGAGTTCGACGCGCACGGCCATCTCCGCGTGCTCAGCCGGGAAAATATCGATCGTGTCGCCGCGCACGCGGAACGAGCCGCGCTGGAAGTCGGCTTCGTTGCGGCTGTACTGCATCGCGATCAGACGCGCGATGACGTCGCGCTGGCCGAGCTTGTCGCCCGTGCGCAGCGTCAGGATCATCTTGTGATATTCGGACGGATTGCCGATACCGTAAATCGCCGACACCGTCCCGACGATCACCACGTCGCGCCGCTCCATCAGGCTCTTGGTGGCCGACAGACGCATCTGCTCGATGTGCTCGTTGATCGACGAGTCCTTTTCGATGAAGAGGTCACGCTGCGGGACGTACGCTTCTGGCTGGTAGTAGTCGTAGTACGAGACGAAATACTCGACCGCGTTGCGCGGAAAAAACTCGCGAAACTCCGAATAGAGCTGAGCCGCGAGCGTCTTGTTCGGCGCAAAGACGATGGCTGGACGGCCAAGACGCGCGATCGTGTTCGCCATCGTGAACGTCTTGCCCGAGCCGGTGACGCCGAGCAGCGTCTGGAACGACAGGCCGTCGTTGACACCTTCGACGAGGGTTTCGATTGCGGTCGGCTGGTCGCCGGCGGGGGGGAACGGCTGGTAAAGATGGAACGGAGAACCCTCGAACGTGACGAATTTCGATTCGTCGAGGGTGTCATCGACTTCGCGCAGATGGTGTTCGGACATGGGAGCGGCATCCTCAGCCGGAAGCAAAGGACTATTTTAGCCTCTTGTCGATTCGCGGACCGGGTATGGATCCGGGACGGTTGTGGGCGCCCCTTCCGGGAACCGCTGCGAAGCCGTTCCGGTGCGAGGGCTGGGTTGTTGCGGTGACTTCCAGCGCCGGTCGACCGCTTTGATGGCGAAGTCCCGGCCGTAGGAATTCTGGTTCTGACTTCCGGGCGCCGCGTGGACGCAAAAGGTTGCCGTGCGAGGGGTCATCAAAGGCCGTACGGGCGGTCTTTCCAGCGTGTTCAGACGGTCACGCCGCGGCCTGAAAAAGCCCCGCCTGAGGCAAAAATGCGGCCCAAACCCGCATTACGGGCCAAAAAGCGGCCTGGGATTCGCTACAATGGCAAGTTGCGCGCCCGCCGCCTCTGCGTCTCTGTCCGCGATGCGTCACCGACCGGCCAGGCTGGAAGCCCGCCCTCCTTTCACTACTGCCGAACCATCATGTCTCTTTTTTCTGCTGTCGAACTTGCTCCCCGCGACCCGATTCTGGGCCTGAACGAAGCCTTCAACGCCGACACCCGTACCACCAAGGTGAATCTGGGCGTGGGCGTCTACACGAACGAAGAAGGCAAGATTCCGCTGCTGCGCGCGGTGCGCGACGCAGAAAAAGCGCGTATCGAAGCGGCGCTGCCGCGCGGCTACCTGCCGATCGAAGGCATCGCAGCCTATGACGCAGCCGTGCAAAAGCTGCTGCTCGGCAATGATTCGCCGCTGATCGCCGCGGGCCGCGTCGTGACGGCGCAGGCACTGGGCGGCACGGGCGCACTGAAGATCGGCGCGGACTTCCTGAAGCGCGTGAACCCGAACGCGAAGGTCGCGATCAGCGACCCGAGCTGGGAAAACCATCGCGCGCTGTTCGAAGGCGCAGGTTTCGAAGTGGTCTCCTACCCGTACTACGACGCCGCGACGCATGGCGTGAACTTCGAAGGCATGCTGTCGGCGCTGAACAGCTACGCGGCCGGCACGGTCGTCGTGCTGCACGCGTGCTGCCACAACCCGACCGGCGTGGACCTGACGTCGGCGCAATGGCTGCAGATCGTCGAAGTGGTGAAGGCGCGTAACCTCGTGCCCTTCCTCGACATCGCCTACCAGGGTTTCGGCGACGACATCGAATCCGATGCGGCCGCCGTACGCCTCTTCGCGCTGTCGGAAGTGAACGTATTCGTGTCGTCGTCGTTCTCGAAGTCGTTCTCGCTGTACGGCGAACGCGTCGGCGCGCTGTCGATCATCACGGCAAGCAAGGAAGAAGCCGCCCGCGTGCTGTCGCAACTGAAGCGCGTGATCCGCACGAACTACTCGAATCCGCCGACGCATGGTGGCTCCGTTGTCGCAGCCGTGCTCGGCTCGCCGGAACTGCGCGCCACGTGGGAAGCGGAGCTCGGCGAAATGCGCGACCGCATTCGCGCGATGCGTAATGGTCTCGTGGAACGTCTGCAGGCAGCGGGTGTCGCACGCGACTTCAGCTTCGTGAACGCGCAACGCGGCATGTTCTCGTACTCGGGTCTGACGGCACCGCAAGTGGACCGGCTGCGCGAAGAATTCGGCATCTATGCCGTGAGCACCGGCCGCATCTGCGTCGCGGCACTGAACACGCGCAATCTGGACGTGGTCGCGAACGCGGTTGCGCACGTGCTGAAGTAAGCGACTCAGTCGACGCAGGCAGGCCGTACGGCAATGTGCCGCTCGCCTGTGATGCACTGACATGCCGCGCTGATTTTTGTTTGTGAAAACGGCGCCCCATGGATGTGGGGGACCGTTTTTTATTACGTAGCGGATGCGCGCTTCACTGCACGAAGGGCATGCGCCGAAGATCCGCCACGGACAGATTCAACCACCGTCGCGATGAATATCGTGCGTGATGAAACCTGCGTCGTTATCCGGCATCGCGAGCCAGTCGGGTTGCGCAAGTGACCGCCGAATATCGATGAGACCGCTTTCCCAGTGTTCACGCATCGTCGACAGTCCGAACTGGTAGTCCTTGTAGTGCCCTTCGTATTCCTTGTGCCGGTAGATCAGATGGACCACGTTGTAGCGCTTTGAACACGAGAGCTCTTCTGCGAGCTTGCACCACGCGTCGTCGCGATGCTCGGGCGCGACGCGGTCCAGCACTTCGCGCAACACATGACGAAACCGCTGAGAGCGCTGGAGCATGTCGGTGACAAGACGCGTGCGACTCGAATACTGGATGTCCTTCATGCGCCCCTGGACGTCGGTAATGCTGTCGGGCACCGGCCCGCGCGCGCTCCATAAATCGACCTGAAACGCGAGCGTGTCCCGGCGCGGCGTAGTCTGCACGACCTCGTGAAGCGGTGTGTTCGACATCAACCCACCGTCCCAGTAGTACTGGCCGTCGATCTCGACTGCAGCGAAACCCGGGGGCAATGCACCCGACGCAATGAAATGCTCGGGGCGCAGCTTCGTATGCGTATTGTCGAAGTAAGCAAAATTGCCGGTGCCGACGTTCACCGCGCCTACCGACACGCGCATCTCACGCGCATTGATCCGGTCGAAATCGCAGAGCCGCTCGAGTGTTGCTTTCAGCGGCGAGGTGTCGTAATAGCTCGCCTGCTGCGGCGCGCCTGAGATAGTCGGCATGGGCGGGGGAAACCGCGGCACAAAGAAGCCCTTTTGCCCTTCCACGAGCGCGCCGACCGCCTGCATGGCCGTGAACGCCTTGCGCACCGCATCTGATGAGTTGAAGAACGCGTGCTCGATAAATGCAGGTAGCGGCGGCCCGAACGCCGGCTGGCAGATCGTCTCCCAGAACGCCAGAAGACGGGCGACGCGATTCTCCGGTGCGTTGCCCGCGATGATCGCGGTGTTCAGTGCGCCGATCGAAATGCCAGCCACCCAGTTCGGGTGAATGCCGGCTTCGTCGAGCCCCTGATACACCCCGGCCTGGTATGCGCCGAGGGCACCGCCGCCCTGCAGCATCAGGGCAACCGTTTCGTACTGAGGCAGTGAGATGCGCCGGCCGACGTGAGCGTCGGCGGCTGAACCCGCCTGCCCGCCGCCCACATCTTCAGCGGCGCCCGCACGCGCCTGTTTCACGTTGCGTTGCGCCATGCGGGCTCCTTATTGCATGTACCAGCCGTGGCTGACGATGAACGACTGGCCCGTCAGCGCAGCTGTCGGGAACGACGACAGGAACAGTACCGTTTGCGCGACATCCTCGACCGTGGTGAACACGCCATCGACGGTACCGCCAAGCATCACGCGCTTGACCACTTCCTCTTCGCTGATGCCGAGTTCCTTTGCCTGTTCCGGAATCTGCTTGTCGACGAGCGGCGTGCGGACAAAGCCCGGACATACGACGTGCGACCGGACGTTGTGCTTCGCGCCTTCCTTGGCAAGCACGCGCGAGAGGCCGAGCAACGCATGCTTTGCCGTGACATACGCCGACTTCAGCGGCGAGGCTTCGTGCGAGTGCACCGAGCCCATGTAGATTACGATGCCGCCGCGGTCGTCCTTGTACATGTGCTTGAGCGCGGCTTTGGTGGTCAGGAAAGCACCGTCGACGTGAATGGCCTGCATCTTCTTCCAGTCGGAGAACGAATAGTTCTCGATCGGATTGACGATCTGGATGCCGGCGTTCGAAACGAGAATATCGACCGAGCCCAGTTCAGCCGCGACCCTGTCGATGCCCTGGTTGACCGCGTCCTCGTTCGTGACGTCCATAGCGACGCCAATCGCCTTGCCGCCCGCCTTGTTGATTTCCTCTGCAACGGCGTCCGCGCCGGCCTGGTTCAGATCCGCAATTGCGATTGCCGCGCCAGCTGCCGACAACGTCAGGGCAATCTGCTTTCCGATGCCGCTCGCCGCGCCTGTGACGACCGCGACTTTCCCATTCAGACTCGTGTTCGATGACGACATCCAGAACCTCCATGCAGTAGATGAGCAATGACACCATAGCGCGCAGGCGGCGGAAAGCTGGCCGAAAGGCATATACCGTTCGGCCGAATGCTGCACTGCGGCCAACTCCGCTATTGTGCATGAAGCATCCGGTTTCACGCACAAATGTGGATCGGTTTAAGCTGTGCAACTCTGGCGCCCGGTTGCAGCGTAGGCACCGCGCCTGTTGAATCATTCACGAAGGAGAAATGCATGAACTATCGACGACTCGGACGCTCCGGGCTACAGGTTAGCGAACTGTCTATCGGCTCATGGGTGACGTACGGCAATCAGGTGGATCGCCGGGCCGCGCGGGAATCGCTTGCGGCCGCGCGGGATGCCGGGGTCAATTTCTTCGACAACGCCGAGGTGTATGCAGCCGGCCAGTCAGAAGAAATCATGGGACAGGCGCTGAAGGAACTGGCGTGGCCTCGCGTGAGCTATGTGGTGTCCACGAAATTCTTCTGGGGCCTGCAGGAAGCGCCGAATCAATATCACACGCTCAATCGCAAATACCTGCTGAATGCCATCGATGCGTCGCTGCAGCGGCTGCAGCTCGACTACGTCGATCTGGTCTTCTGCCATCGCCCGGATCCGAACACGCCGGTCGAGGAAACCGTCTGGGCGATGAGCGACATGATCACGCGCGGCAAGGCGCTGTACTGGGGCACGTCCGAATGGAGCGCGGACGAAATTCGCGCGGCCTGGGAAATTGCCGAGCGGCATCATCTTCACAAACCTGTCATGGAACAGCCGCAATACAACCTGTTTCATCGCAAACGGGTCGAGCAGGAATACGCGCGCCTGTACGAAGACATCGGTCTCGGCCTCACCACGTGGAGTCCGCTTGCTTCGGGCCTGCTGACCGGCAAGTATCGCGACGGCGTGCCGTCGGACAGCCGGGCACAGCTGCAGGGTTATGACTGGCTGCGCAAGGAAGTGACCGATGCGGGCAAGAACGGCATCGTCGGCAGGCTGGGCGCACTCGCGGACGAACTCGGCTGTACGGTCGGCCAGCTTGCCATTGCCTGGATTCTCACCAACCCGAACGTGAGTACGGTCATTACGGGCGCATCACGTGTCGAGCAGATTGGCGAGAACATGAAGGCGCAGGACGTGGTCGACAGAATCACGCCAGAGGTGAAGCGGAAAATCGAAGAGATCGTCGGCGACGCTTCGCAATGAGTGCATGATTGACGTGCGTCCCGAAGCGAGGCGTTGCGTGCGGGCCGACAGGTATGGCCGCAAGGCAGGTGGTAGCGCGGCGTCGCGTACAATACGCGGCCCGCGCCTGCGCCATCAGTGGCATTGCATCACTTGCGTCGCGTCGGGGTCACCTGTCAGGTCCGGCACATTCTGCGTTCCCTGTTCGGGCAGGTAGCGCCGGAAGTCACCGTCGGCTCGCGTATTCTTTCCAGCACCCTTTCCAGTCCGGCTTCGTCATGCTCAGTTACCGCCACGCCTTTCACGCAGGCAATCACGCCGACGTCCTGAAACACGCCGTCGTCATCCAGTTGCTGCGCTATCTTGCCCAGAAGGACAAATCCTACTGGTATATCGATACGCATGCTGGCGCGGGGGTCTATTCGTTAAAGGAAGGCTACGCGACCAAAACAGGTGAGTTCCAGAGCGGCATCGGCAAGTTGTGGACACGTAACGACCTGCCCCCGATGCTGGCGGACTATGTCGATGAAGTCTCGGCACTGAACGCCGACGGAGACCTGCGCTATTACCCCGGTTCGCCCTATCTCGCGTGGCGACTGTTGCGCGAGCAGGATCGCATGCGCCTCTTCGAACTGCACACCACCGAAATCGATGTGCTGCGTCACAACTTTCGCGATGCCGGCCGGCGCGCGATGCTGTATGCGGGCGATGGTTTCGACGGCATCAAGGCATTGCTGCCTCCGGCGCCGCGCCGCGCGCTCGTGCTGGTTGATCCGTCCTATGAAGACAAACGCGACTACACGCGCACGCTCAAATGCGTCGAGGAAAGCCTGACGCGCTTTGCAACCGGCACGTACGCCGTCTGGTACCCGCAGGTCACGCGTCTGGAGTCGCAGCGCTTTCCCGACCAGCTGAAACGTCTACAGGAAAAGAACTGGCTTCACGTCTCCCTGACGGTCAGCAATCCGCCTACAGACGGTTTCGGACTTTTCGGCAGTGGCATGTTCATCCTGAACCCGCCTTACACGCTGCCGGCGATGTTGAAGCAGGCGATGCCGTGGCTCGTCGATGCGCTTGGGCAGGACAAGGCCGCGCAATTCAAGCTCGAATATCGCGGCGATTGAACTGTGAGCCTCCGGCACGCTGTTCTCGAGATCCGCTTCGCTTGCGGTCTGGAGCGGGCAGTCGGCGTCGACGACCGCGTGCCGCGGCTCTGCCTGTGCCATGCGTCGAAAGCCCCATGGCGCAATCCTGCATCTGCGCAGCATTGAAACGAAGCGCGTAGCCTTATTGCGCCGGCACAGGTTGCGGATGCGGCATCGGGTGCGGCTGAGGATGGGGCTGCGGGTGCGGATGCGGATGTGGCGAACCGCCGCCGGCCTGCACGTCGACGTAAGGCGCAACGAAGATCGGCGTCGATGAGTTCGTCGAGAGTTCGGTGGGCGCGGCAATCGGCTGCGCCTGCACGATCGGCGCGTGCGACAGTGGGGCGGTTTGCAGGACGGTGCCGCTCTGCCCGTCGCTGATACCGTGCTGGCTATCCAGAACGAGCGGTTGGCCGCCTGAAGCGGCGAAGACCGCCGACGCCGCGAGCGACGCAGCAACACCCAGAGACACGAATCGAATCGAATGGCGCAGGAGCATGGTCGGTTCCAGCTGTTTTAGTTGGTGTCGGACGCCGCCGGATACGTCGATGCGCGGCAAAAAACGCCTTACCTTACCGTGAGCCGATCGTTCCGGCTAGTCGCTCGTGACGACAACACCCGCTTGTCCTGCTCCAGAAGTGACAAAGCCCCGACGATTCGGGGCTTTTCTTTTATTACGCCGCCGCCGGGAGCGGTTGCAACTGGCCAGACGCTTACAGCGAGTAGCCGTTGGTTTCGAGCGAACGGATACGTTGCTCGAGCTGAACGATATCCGACGACGAGGCGAGGAACGCTTCACGACGGTCGCGCTCTGCCGTTTCGAACCAGTTGCTTAGCGTTTCAACGAAATATGCAAACATGATGTTTCTCCAAGGATCAGATTGAGTCCCTGGTGAAAGTTGACATCAGGGATTTCCCTTAAAAGGGTTAACCCGCATTATAGCCTTCTGGTGCAACCTGGCTAGTGAAATGGTCGAATACCGGGCATTCCGTTTTGGAATGGTGCATGATTGTTTCGGCGGTAAATACCTGATTTAAAGATAATCTGGAGCAGATTGTCGTCGCGCTCCCGGATCCCGCCACCCAATATGCACCGAAATCGTGCATTCATCGACGCGTGACATCAACCGCTATGACTCGATGCAGCAAATCGCCTCGGAGGTCGCTGCGGATTCCGCGAGACCTTCGATGATCGGACAATCCGGGCGATGGTCGCCGTGACAGTGCGCGGCCAGATGCGCCAGCGTATTGCGCATGTTGGTCAGTTCTTCGATGCGCCGGTCCAGATCGGCGACGTGTTCGAGTGCAATCGACTTCACCTCCGCGCTCGCGCGCGAGCGGTCGTGCCACAGCGCCAGCAGCCGGCGGATGTCCTCCACCAGAAATCCCAGCCGTCGCGCCTGACGGATGAACCGCAGCGAATGCACTTCCTCCACGCCGTACACGCGGTAACCGGCCGTTGTGCGCGCTTTCGCGGTCAGCAAGCCCACGCTTTCGTAGTAACGGATCATTTTTGCCGTGACGCCCGATTCCTTCGACGCTTCACCGATATTCATATTCATCTCCAAAATCCGGTTTTGATGCTACACCTTCCCACGGTGGGAAGCTCTACCATCGAATATATGCCCACGCGGCAGGCATAATTCAGGTCGTTCAGTTGCCGCATCGTCAAAAGGAAACAGATCCATGTTGGAATTCAAGGTGGAAGGCATGAGCTGCCAGCATTGCGTCGCAGCCGTCACGCAGGCGATCCGCGAGCAGGACGCGTCGGCGCAGGTCAAGGTCGATCTGACGGCGGGACGGGTATCGGTCGAATCGAACCAGCCGGCCAATGCGTTGCGGGCCGCGATTGACGAAGCCGGTTATACGGTTGTCGATGCGCCGGTCAGCCGCACCTGAGAGGCGACGCATGTTCAAGGTTGCCGTGATTGGCGCGTCGGGACTGCTCGGTCGGGCAATTGCCGGCGAACTCGCTCAGCAGCGCGGCTGGCAGATCGTTTCGACGGCTTTCCGTCGCGCGGACCCGCATATGACCGCGCTCGACGTCCGCGATGCGCAGGCCGTCGACGCGTTCGTCGCGCGCGAAAAACCCGATGCGCTGGTCGTCGCGGCCGCGGAGCGTCGGCCGGATATCTGCGAGAACGACCCGGCGCTCGCCCGCGCACTCAATGTCGACGCGGTGCGCACGCTCGCCTCGGCTGCGAACCGGCACGGCGCCTGGGTGCTCTCGATCTCCACCGATTACGTATTCGACGGTAGCCGCCCGCCCTACCGGCACGACGATCCACCCGCGCCGATCAACGCCTACGGGCGTAGCAAACTGGACGGCGAGCGGGTGCTGCTCGAGACGGCGCAGCGCGGTTGCGTACTGCGTCTGCCGCTGCTGTACGGGCCGATCGTCGACTGGCGGGAGTCCGCGGTGACGAGTCTTGTGCCGGCCATCGCTGCGTCGGCGCCGGATGCGGCTGGCGCATCAGGCACCATGCCCGCGACCATGGATGCCTGGGCGATCCGTTATCCGACGTTCACGCCCGATGTCGCGTTCGTCATCCGGCAGATGCTCGAATGCCACGTGCGTGGCGAGACGGTGAACGGGATCGTCCAGTGGTCCGGCGATGAACCGATGACGAAGTACGACATCGCGCGCCATCTGGCGGGCGCGTTGCGGCTCGACGCGCAACTTGCGCCGCAACATATGCCGACTGACGCGACGCCGCGTCCGCATAACTGCCATCTGGACGCAAGCCGGCTCGAAACGCTGGGCATCGGTCGCCGGACGCCGTTCGACGAAGCCATCCGTCAGGTGCTGACCATGTTCCCGTGGAGCGACGAAGGTCACGCAGCCGCGTGATGCATGGGGCGCCGGGCCATCGCCGTCAGTGAAAATTCCGGCTCACGGAAGGCAGATCGCCTAGCAGATGCGACATGTCCAGGAGCGTATGTGCTACCAGATGGCGCACTTCGCCTTCGCACTGCCACACGCCCAGTACGCCGAGCAACGCCGCGCCGAGCACTTCTTTCCTCTGCTTCTCCAGAAGCGAAGGCCAGATGATGACGTTCACGTTGCCCGTCTCGTCCTCGATCGTCAGGAAGATGACACCCTTCGCGGTATCGGGCCGCTGCCGCACCGTCACGATGCCGCAGCCCCGCGCAAGCCGGCCGTTCCGGTAGGTATTCAGCGTCTTCGCGGGCAGCAGCCGCTTCTCCAGCAGTTGCGGCCTGAGCAGTGCCAGCGGATGGCGCCCGAGCGTGAGGCCCATCGACCGGTAATCGCTCACGATATCGTCGCCTTCGGAAGGCGCGCCGAGCATCGGTGTTTGATCCTCGACGGCGGCCACCGCCAGCATGTCGCGATCCGGCACCGCCGCGACCGACTGCCACAACGCTTCGCGCCGGTTCCCCGCCAGCGAGGCCAGCGCGTTGGCCGCGGCCAGCACCTGCAGGTCGTGCCGGTCGAGTTGCGCGCGCCGCGCCATATCCTTGACGCTCGCAAACGGCCGCACGGCCCGCGTGATCTCGATACGCCCAGCGGCGCCATCGCGCATGCCTCGCAGCAACGACAGCCCGAGCCGCACCGCAGGCCGCGCGGCGCCCACCGCTTCGAGCGAGGACTCCCAACCGCTGATGGTCACATCGACCGGCAGCACCACAATGCCATGCCGCTTCGCATCCTGAACCAGTTGTGATGGCGAATAGAAACCCATCGGCTGACTGTTCAGCATGGCGGCGAGAAACGCCTCCGGTTCATGGCATTTCAGCCAGCTGCTGACATACACGAGCAGCGCAAAACTGGCCGCGTGACTTTCCGGAAAACCGTATTCGCCGAAGCCCTTGATCTGCTCGAAAATCGCCTCCGCGAATTTCTGTTCGTAGCCGCGCTCGCGCATGCCGTTGACGATGCGATCGTAGTATTTCTGCAGGCCGCCCTTGCGCTTCCATGCGGCCATCGCGCGACGCAACTGGTCCGCCTCGCCTGGCGTGAAGCCCGCGGCGATCATCGCGATCTGCATCACCTGTTCCTGAAAAATCGGCACGCCCAGCGTGCGCTCGAGCGCGACTTTCAGATCCTCTTTTGGAAAGCTGACTGGCTCGAAGCCCTGGCGCCGCTGAAGATACGGATGCACGGCGCCGCCCTGGATCGGACCGGGCCGCACGATCGCGACTTCAATCACGAGGTCGTAGAACGTCTTCGGCTTCAAACGCGGCAGCATCGACATCTGCGCGCGCGATTCGATCTGGAACACGCCCACGGTATCGGCGCGCGAAATCATGTCGTAAGTCGCCTTGTCTTCGGATGGAATGTCCTGCATGTCGAAGCGCTCGCCGCGCTGCGCCGAAACCAGATCGAGCGCACGACGGATCGCCGACAGCATGCCGAGCGCGAGTACGTCGACCTTGAGCAACCCCAGTGACTCCAGATCGTCCTTGTCCCACTGGATGACGCTGCGATCCGGCATCGCGGCATTCTCCACGGGTACGAGCCGTGTGAGCTTGCCACGACTGATCACAAAGCCGCCGGAGTGTTGCGACAGATGCCGCGGAAAGCCAAGCAGCTGTCCCGCGAGCGATGCCCATGCGCGAATGATCGGCGTCTCTGGATTCAGCCCCGACTCTTCGAACCGCTTGAGCAGATCCGCGCCGCTGTCGAACCACTGATGCGACTTCGCGACCGCATCGACAATCTGCGGGTCGACACCGAGCGCCTTGCCCGTCTCGCGCAGCGTGCCGCGCGCGCGATACGTCGACACGGCAGCGGCAATCGCGGCCCGATGGCGCCCGTACTTTCGATAGATGTACTGGATGACTTCTTCGCGCCGCTGATGTTCGAAGTCCACGTCTATGTCAGGCGGCTCCCCCCGCTCTCTCGAAATAAAACGTTCGAACAGCATGTTGCCGCGCCCCGGATCGACTTCGGTGACGCCGAGGCAATAGCACACCGCCGAATTGGCCGCCGAACCGCGTCCCTGACACAGGATGTGCTGGCTGCGCGCAAACCGGACAATGTCGTAGACCGTCAGAAAATACGGCTCGTATTTGAGGTCGGCGATGAGTTCGAGTTCGTGCTCGATCTGCGTCTCCACGTCGTGCGGAATGCCGCCCGAAAAACGACGGCGTGCGCCAATGTACGTCTCCTGCCGGAGATAGGCGGTCGGCGTGATGCCTTCAGGGACGAGTTCATCGGGATACTCGTATTTCAGTTCATCGAGCGAAAACGTGCAGCGCGCGAGGACATTCATCGTCTCGCTGAGTACGTAGTCCGGATACAGGTTGGCCAGCCGCAGACGCGAGCGCAGATGCTGCTCGGCATTGGGCGAAAGGTCGTAGCCGCACTCGTGGACCGGCCGTCCAGTGCGGATTGCTGTCATCGTGTCCTGCAGGGGTTTGCGAGAGCGCACGTGCATCACGACGTTGCCAAGTGCAACCACCGGCACGCCCCGTTGCTGCGCGATATATTCGATGGCGCCGCGATGGATGTCGTCCATCGCGCGTTGATGCAGGACAAGACCACACCACGCGCGACCGGAGAACGTCTCTTCGAGCCATTCCAGTTGCACATCCAGCGCCTCTTCCTGCGCCGGAAAATCGGGCACGAGGATCGCGAGGCAATCAGGCATGCCGCGCAGATGCGCGTACTCCGCATCCGGACGCGACAGGTCGTGCGGCGTCAACCGGTATTCGCCCTTCGGCGCGCGCATCCGGGCGAGCGTGATCAGCTCCGACAGGTTGCCGTAGCCCTCCCGGTTCTGCGCCAGCAGAATCAGGCCGAAGGCCGGCGTTCCGTCGGCATTCACCAGCCTGAAGTAAGCGCCGACGATGAGCGGCAGCTTCGCTTCCTTCGCTGCGACGTGTGCCCGCACGATGCCGGCGAGCGAGCACTCATCGGTGATCGCGAGTCCTGAGTAGCCGAGCTGCGCGGCGCGCGAGGCGAGTTCCTCTGCGTGCGACGCGCCGTGCAGAAACGTGAAGTTCGAAAAACAGAACAGTTCGACGTAGTCCGGTAACGGACTGAATGTGAGATCCATGGCGTGTCACCCGAAAAGACCATGGAGGAACCAGCGCGGATCCTCCGCATCGCGGCTGCTGGTGCGCTCGCGATAGATCCAGTAACAGCTCTGGTCTTCGGCTTGCGCCACGAAGTAGTCACGCGTCACGAGTTCGCCGTCGAACCATCCTGCTTCGATGCGCTCGCCCGGCGACACCATCCGCAGCGGCGAGCCGTAGAAGGGACGATGCTTTTTCATCAAGAGACGCACCGGCGTTTCCAGCAGCCATGTGGGCCGCGGCAATCCGGCGGGCGGCGTCGCGCGCTTCGCGGCCTGACCGACCGGCGTCCAGCGATTGGCGACTTCCGGCCGGTAGTCGGCAGTGGGCGTGGCCTGCAGCACGTTTTCTGCGCCCAGCCGGGCGACCAGCAGTTCGACAAGCCGTGCGTGGTCTTCCGGTGAGCCGCCGGGTTCGGGGAAGAGCGTCCCGGACGCCGGCTCGGCGGCCTGCACATTCGACGCATCGAGCCGCAACGCGATGATCGGCGCATCCAGTTCGATGCGGCCGAGCCGTTCCCTGATCAGCCGGATCAGATGCGCGTCCTGCCAGGTCGGCTCGCCGAGCGCGATCTCGATGACCGTCGGCGGCACGGCCTGCCGTCCACGTTCGTGTTCAAGCGAAAGCGTGGCCGCTGTCAGCGCAAGCTGCTTCGCACACAGCCAGCCGCATAGCTGAACGATGAGCCGGTGGGCGGCGAACAGCGCGCCGTCTGCGTGCTCGATGCGCTCGGGCATCTCGATGCGCGCGGAAAACGCAGGCGGCAATTCGAGCCAGTCGAAGAGTTCGGGCGCCGTCCCGAACGCACGATCGAGCGAGTCGAGCAGATGTTCGCCGCACCGGCGCTGCAGGCCGGCACGCGGCAGACGCCGGACATCGGCGATCGTTTCGCAACCGAGACTCGTGAACCAGTCGGCAAACGGACGAACCTCCGGCACCGACAGTAGCGGCAAGCCCGCCAGCCGGCGCTCAAGCGAATGAAGCTTGAGCAGACGCTGGTTTCCATGTTTTGCAAGCAGACAGGCGCCGTGCCCTGTGGGCGCAGCACTGACCCTTGCACTGAAACCCAGCGTGGCAAGGACCGCCCGGGCATCGCGACAAAGACTCAACACTCCACCAAACAGCCGCAAACTTGCACCAACATCGACCAGAACGATTGCTTCTTCGCACAACGCGACATCCGGCGAGAACCTCATCAGCGCGATAGCGACATCCTGCTGGGCCGCCAGTTCACGGGCCGGATCGCGTTCGAATATCTCGGTGTCCGGCGCGAGCGTCAGCACACCACCGCGCTTCATCCCTGCGCGTGCACCCGCGGCACGGGCTACGCCATCGGCCATGAGTACCTTGTCCTTTTCGAGCACGACACAACCGCGCGCAGGCCCGTCACGTCCGTCAGACCACCACTTCGGCCTGAAGATCTCGAGTTGCAACCGGTACAACTGAACGGCGAGGAAGACGCGCATGACGGGAAAGCAGAACGGGCGTGGGTTGTAGGGGAATGGACAGAGGCTCAGCGCGTGATGGACCTCGTCGCTTCACAATGTCGACGGTGAGACCGTCGCCTGCTGGCCGCAGGGCCAGCCTCAATACAGCCGGAGAGGCATCCTGGGCGGCCGTCAGCGGCCGGACCATGATGAACAGCGTTTCCGACGACTGCGCCGCCAGATGAAGACGCCGCAAGGACGATGTCTTGACCTCCTGCGCCCAGAACAGAAGGGCGCAGCAGCTTCCGGCACGCAGAATCTGTTCTGCGGACCACAACGCATCGGTGATTTTCGCTGCGCGGATCTGCATCAGCTGGGTTAAAGGAAGCCCGATGTACTCAAGGCCCAGCCCATTCGGCATGTGGGGCGGCTGGATCAGAACGATGGACCGCTTGCTGCTGGCCAGCCTGCCAAGTGCAGGACGCAACAATCGCAGCTCCCCTACTCCGGCCTGCTGGATCAGCAACTCGACAAGCGCGCCGCACGGCCAGCCCCCTCCGGGCAATTCCGCCGACAACGCCGCATAACCCGTGTCCAGCGTACCGCCGCGCACGCGCGCGAGTTGCGACGCACGCCAGAGCGACGGATGAATAGTTTCGGGGATGCACACAGCGTTCATTGGACGACGAAATACCTGTATGGATATACAGTATCGTACATGGGATTTCGTTATCGCGAACGGGCACTATTTTTTGGGGTGCCTAGGAATGACTATGGAGATCCGAGGCGTTTGCCGTTGCTGTCCGGGGCTGGAATTGAACTTCCAGATGGCTGTCATCGCTCGGTTTAGGTTCGAACTTGGGATGAAGGGTTGCAGGCGGAGGGCGGCGTTTACGCTGAAAGGAAATGGATTGCGCCGCGAAGGCATGCGCACTGGGGGGCGTGGTGCGGGGGCCGGCTTCACCTCCGGGATTGCCGGATCGCATGCCCGACGGAGGGACACCGAAGGGCGTCTCTGAGCGGTAGCTTTTCGCGCCGTAAACGCCGAAACCCCACTT
>NZ_CAJQZC010000004.1 GCF_907164555.1 Paraburkholderia saeva | reverse complement strand
TACAATCACGAGCGGCCGAACACGGCCATTGGTGGCGTACCGCCGAAACAGAAGTTGCCCATCGCGGCATGACCTCTACTTCTGAGCCCCGTTAAAAACGGGGGGACTACCCCTTGAACTCCGAGGCGTCCATCTTGCCACGCAGGATATCGGCGGCTTTGAACAGGTGGCGCTCCAGTTGGGGCAGAGTCAGAGGCATTAAAAATCCGGAAAATATATTGAATAGTATTGATCTGGCCGTTACTTATGCATGCACGGCAAGACGAAAGGCAGCTTCCATCTGCTGCTGTTCTCTGTGGGAAATTGAAAGAGAACCGGCGATCGTCTGCCACTGCGAAACAACATGAATCTGGTTTGAAATAATTTCTTCGGCCTGCTCAACGGAAACTCTGAAGTAAGGCGCAACGGACTGTGCCAGCTCCAGATCCATCGCGTTGTCCGACTCGCTGATATTGAGTTTCAGCCCGTGGGCGCGGGGTACCGGGTTCATATCGAATGCTGGAGAAAGCGCCCACCCCCGTCCCGGTTCCAGCAAGAAACCGTGGTTGCGCAGATGATCGTCCGTATTGGACACGAGCAGATTGAAGACAATGCGCGACCACAGCTCTCGCAGATCGGCATCGGTGCTCGCGCCGTCGGTCATCAACAGCTGCGCGATTTCCAGGTAGCTGACACCTGTCGAGGCGTCGTCACCATCCTGATGGCCAGTCAGGTTCATCGCGGAAGCAAAGTGCAGCCGCCGACCCTGCGACGTACGATCGAACCGTTTAACCAGGAAGGTGTGGTGAGCACTGCCGAACCGCCGGACCAGCGCATCGGGCACGTCAAGCCCGCAGGCCCTGGCCAGGGTGTACACCACCATTTCCCAGGCTCCCACGTCATAGTCGTCCCGCACACTGGGAAACTTGGCGATCCAAAGGTGTCCTGCTGGATCAACCACGCTGGCCTTTGGACGTGCGCCCCCTAGTGAACCGCCGGGGGCGATCAGCATGCGCAGCCATTCGTCGGCTTCGCTTGCCGTATTGTCTTCATCGCGCTCGAGGGCCAGGCTTGCGGCCTCTAGCGCGCGCAATTGCACGAACGGAGGCCCTGCAATGTCGTGCTGATCGTCCAGAAACGGGCCTTTGTCGTCACGCCTGAAGCGCAGCGCACCGACGCGATATACGTCGTGAACGCCCATCAGGTAGTCCGATTCATAAAGCCGCGCCTTGGGGTCGACCCGGCCGGCGCGCTGCGCTCGCTCCAGCCGCCGGCGCATCAACAGGCGCCCCCATCGATCCGGGCTGGCGTCACTGAATGCACCAAACGTTTCCTGTCCCTGTGGCGGATATTGTCGGCCCGCGAACCAACCGAGCCGCGGGTCGAGCTTGAGACCGACCATATCTGGCCGATTCAGCACTTCACCGTCGAATTCGTATTCGAAGACTTCCTGGGCGGCAGCAGGATGCGTGTAAAGCCTGCCCAACCTTAGAGGCTCGGCAAGGCCGTCCCAATCCCCATAGACGGCAATAAGCCCGTTGCTCATCTCGCCGGCCCCTTCTTGTCCGGCCTGGAAATCTTGATGAGGGTGGCCAGGTTGTCGGCACTGACGAACGTGTCATCTGCCGTCCAATTGCTCGCGCCAGAGGACTCTGTCTTTTCGGAGGGAGCAGGCGTGGAGGCTCGACGCCTTGGCGCCGGGGGTGAAATTTGCTTTGTGGCGCGCGACTGCCCTGGCAGTGCTGCATCCTGCAGGCTTCGGCCGAGGGGGTCGTCCTTCAGCAGGAGATCCAGGTCTTTGTCAGCGCCCAATACCTGCATGACGGCCAGATATGCGCCCATCGTGACCCCGGAACTGCCCTTCTCCAAACTCCGCAATGTGACTGGCGTCATTCCCGCCCGTTCCGCGACCTGCTTGCCGGTCAGGCGCCGGCGCAAGCGCCCCAAGCGTAAACGCTCCCCGAGCTGCTGCAAGCGCAGCTCGGTACCGGGTAGCAAGGGAGCGGTTTTTTTGGCCATGAGAGCAATATTACTACTCTAGTCGGCCAAAATGGAAAGAATATTATGCTTTTATTCCCACTCGATCATCAACAGACCGCCCGAACCCGCATCGTTAAAGGATTTGGTTCTGATCGACATAAGCCTTTACCGTCGCTTTTACCGTCAACCGTGTACAGCCTTTGCTGGCGTGGGAGACGGAGCAATTTGCGAGGCGACGACTCCAGCGACACCATCATCAATCTGTGATCATCATACCAGCGCCCCCGCGTGCCTGATTCACTCCGGTGCTGCGATAAGTGACCAAGCTGCCTGTAGCAGCCATCCCGTGCGCCCCTGAAGAAATTTGTTGTCGGCGCCGATATATAAGATGTGCCAGACCGTTGCCGCTCAGCGGGCAATCCCCGTCCTTCATAAATCGTTGGGGTGACACGACAATTCAATCGTCCCATCTTAGGAGAGTCTGTGACATTGAGCCATGCAAGCGAATCCAAGGACCTAACCGAACTCGCCAACGACTTAGAACGCCTCCTAACCTCCAAGGCGAAGGATCTGACAACACGCATCGCCCTGGTGGGGCACGATATCGACCGCATCGAAACTTTGACTCGCCTAAGCGAAGGCGAAGAGCGCTCGAAGGCCCTTGCCGAAAGTCTGGCCTCGCTTACGCAAGCAGAGCGACTTTTGGCGGAGATCCGTAAAACGGACGGATTTGGCGGTCTGCGAACACCGATCGAGACCTTAAAGCACTGGCGAGCGGTCAAACGCGCACGGTCTGCTCACGAAATCGCAGAGGCAGCGTTTGATGCGCCCGAAACGAAGGCGGCGCGAAACACGCGTATCGCCAACCACAATCACCGAGTTGACTCTGAGCACACCCGGCTGCCGGGGCTGAATCGTCAAAAGGATCTCCTCAAGATTGAGCAGTCGGCCATCGATCAGTTACATCGCACGGCTGTAGACGCGATACGCGCCGCACGCGACAGCGGCTGGCTGGCCCAAGATTTTTCTGAGCGGTTCCGACGATTGGCCACCCTCGTGGAAAACAACGATATCAATCGTGCGACAGCTTGGCTGTCGACGTTGGTATTCCAGCGCCGGCCGACGGATTCGCTCTATGAACAATGGCATCGCGAGGCGAACGCATTGCGAAGCAAGGCGTACCACCAATACGCGGGCATGGCTGCCTCAGGCGCCTACACCGAGATTGCCCAACACTCGATTCAACTCGCTGCTCCCACACTACGAAAGCAGACGACTGCCGCTCTGACCGCCCACGCCCACCCGGCCGATCAATGGCAGGTACTTTCTGCACTTCTCGCCGATCCCCAACGATTCCGTACGGATGCCCTCTGGGCCATCTATTGGGCCATGTATCAATGTGGCCAATGGGTTGCCGACGCAGCGTCTGAGTCTGATGCTCACGAGGACGTTTTCACCGGAAAAGTAACCGCTCAAATAGACCGATGGCTCGCCGGATGGGCCACTGAGCGAATCCGAGAGTTCGGTTATCCCGAAGTTCGGTCGTACCTTGGTACCCTAGAAATTGCCAGCACTATCGAGGAAACCCGGCTTGGCGCAGACATCGGACTGATCGTGGACCTTAATATCGGTGATCTGGCTTGCAAAAAAATCGCCTTGTTCCAGGCGAAAAAGAGCAAGCATGGCATAGCGGACGTCGGCAGTCATGCAGGACAGCTCTCAAAATTGTCTAGGCGCCCGAGCGCTGGCTTTTACCTGTTCTATCACCAGTCAACCTATCCCGTGATGGCACCGGCGCCCTCGGTATGCACAGCGCATGAATTGGCGGACAAGGTCACGCAATTCGGCAAAGACATCGACGCCGTCCATCTGCCTCTGAACGTGCGCACGATGGGTTGGGACTGGGCCAGCTTCGTCAGCTTTGGGCTGTGCAATCCCGATTCACAAGTCGGCCAATCCTTCGATACAGTCGAAGAAGCATTCGCTGCATTAGGTAATGGTGACGCTCGCCATTTGCCCAAGTACCTTCACGTTATCGCAATCGCCGACGAGCCGCGTGTCATGGAGCTGCGGACGAAGGTTCATGAACACTACCTCGACAGCGTGAAAGCCATGGCGAAGGTTAAGGAGAAGAACCGTCACCTATCACGTGACCGCGACGGGCCGGAACACGGGATGAGCATGTGACCAGGTACGTTGAGCTGAGTCCAGCAATCGCCGCTATGACGCGTGCGGCACGGCCGGGCGCGCCTTGACGGCACCCGGTAGCGAGCTACAGTCGGGGACAAGGCAATGAAGTCGGGAAAGACGGCTGGACAGGCGACTCACCACTATCCGGGCCGGAGGCGTCAGCGATGGAAGCCCGAATGGAGGCGAGACCCGCGCAGCAAGGCTCGATGCGGAGCACGACAGCGCGGGCCGTCCCTCTTTTCAACTGGGGGCCGCACCCTACTGGCGGACTTCCTCCGATCACGTACCAAGCTGGCGGACTGGAAAATGCGGACATTCGCAAGGCGGTCTGTGACATTCTAGAAGGAGGGGAAGCTGCATTCCGCGAGCGAGCAAGGCGTCTTCGCGTTCGCCTTGAAAGGTAGGGGCAGACTGATGCTGCGAGTGTAGAAAGGCGCGTCCAGCATCTTGGGTTTTATCGCTTCTCCATATTTCATACACCCTTATAGAGCCATAACCGTGGACACTGGATTCATAGATCTCGACATACTCATCACGCGAATTCGTCACGCCCAGTCGAAGGTGTACTTTCTTGACGCCGTGAAAGCCTATAAAGCGGGCGCGTTGCGTGGCGCGCTTACCTCCGCCTGGGTCGCTCTAGTCTATGATCTGATCGCCAAGTACCGTGAGCTAAGCGCCATGGGCGACGCGGCCGCGACTGCATTTCTTCAGTCTTGGGATAACGCGACTACCGCAGGCGACATCGCCAAGCTGCTTCAGCTTGAGGGAGGCATCCTCGAAGATGCAACGGCCAACACTCAGGTCGTCAATCGCATCGCTCGAACTCATTTGGACCGCCTTCGGGAAGATAGGCATCTTTGCGCGCACCCAGCGTTCTCAGCCGAGGCCGATCTATTCGAACCATCTCCCGAGTTGGTGCGACTTCACCTTGTCAATGCGGTAGATCTTGTGCTGTCGCAGGAACCCCTGCAGGGCAAGGCGATCTTCGACCTCTATGACATCGATGTACAGTCGCCGGGCTTTCCTACGGTCCACGACCGCATCCTCGACTACGTCGAGCAACGCTACCTCGCGCGCGTCCGTGCTCAGAACGTCCGCAACTTTGGCATGGTGCTCGCAAAATCTCTTCTCAAGGGCGTGCCAGCACAATGGGAAGCGCTCCATCGCAAGATCATTCCCTCGCTGCTCGCGGTACGCGACCGCGCGGCTCACGCTTGGCCGGACGTCTCTTTGGCAATCGTCAGGCTGATAGACAACCTCGAGCCGCCCAATCGGCCTCGCGCGATCGCCTTCATCGCCGCGTTTCCGGACTTCTGGCAGCCGCTTCAAGAGCCGACGCGAACAGCCCTGCAGGCGACCATTGATAATGCCGACCCCGCAGCGATCACTGATTACAGTATCCTAGCGGGAGCGGCCGTTCCGCAATTCCGCGACGCGGTGTTGGCACTAATCGCCGGGCTCACTCGGCAGCAGTTAGCCGATGCGATAGCCTCGCAGCCGCTTGCCGCCCTGTGGCTCACGGCGGTCGGAGAATATCAGGATTCCGGTAGCTGGCGCGGATCAGAGGCGAACTTTAGAGACCTCATCACGCCGTTCGCCGGCCGCCTCAGCAGCGAACAGCTTGACCAACTCCTCGATGCGATCACCGGCAACGGGCAGAACTGGGATGCTGCTGAGACGGATACGCTTCTTCTCGGAGTGCTCCGTAACGCGGCGCCTGCTGACCTGCCGACCACTGACGCACGGAATCGCTTTTATCAACACATTCGTCGTATGCGTTGTACCGATAAGTATAACGACGTACTCAACACCCTACAGTCCGATGGCTGGGTTCTGCCACCGCCGGAGCGGGCGGTCGACGACTAAGCCGGCATAGAACGCTGCCCCGAAAGGGCCCACATGCGGAACGACGTCAGATTGCCTCTTAGAGTCGGTCGTCTCGACGTCGCGCTATAAAGCTTCGCGGAGCTGCGGGGCAGAACGTCCGGCTGATCGTCAAATTATTCGGCTCCCGTCATGTGATCGACCCGTCCCGTGGCCCGGCTCAAAATGGTGGGTCGGTAACCGCCATCGGCAAAGGATCAGCCATCCCCCAGAACCGCGTGGTTGCTCGTATGTAGCGAGTTAGGTCGCGCATCCGGATTCTGAGGTGCTCGCTCGGTATCCGCGGCCCAGCCAACAAATCATGGTAGTCGTTGCTTGCATCGTCCCACAGCCCGGGAGCGATCAGCTTCAGCTTCTCGCACGATGAACCTTCGCCATGACGAACGACATTGGCGACCATGAACATCTCGGTGAGATTGACCCCCAACTCGGTTTGAACAATGTCGATCCCAGCGCGGTCGGCGCAAAGCGCCAGGAGGTCCTCAAATCCGCGCGACTTCGGCATGTCGAAATACACGGCTCGCGCCCAAATGCTCAACTGACGCTCAAAGACTGCCGCGAGCGTCAGCGCGAATGCCTTCGCCGCCTCATTAGCTGTGTAGTTGTCGACCTGAGCCGCAGCGCGATCGAGAAACTGCTCAATTGTCGCTGCCTCGCCGCTTTCCAGCAACGAGTGGACCGAGAGCATCTCCATTGAAGGCTGAATTACCCGCTCAAACAGCCTAGCGAGGTTGGCTTGGAAGATGCGCGGCAACTGCTCCTTGGTTTCCAATGTCTGCCCCCGGTGGCATGGCGACAACCATCGGGCCGTCGCTCCGTCCTACGATACGGATACTGAAGCGTTTTCCGTCGCTAAATCTAAGCGCTGCCCTTCAGCGTCTAGGCCATCACAACTTCCTGCTGATGGCACGTCAAGCAGCTAGCTTAGTCATGTCGAAGAAAAGATCGACTTCCTGACAGGAGTTTTTTCAGATCGATGTCAGTCGTGAGCGCTGATCTGGAAATAATCATGCGCTTTCATCGTCTATGCGTGCTATCGACGGCCCGAGATGCGCGGCCATAGCGGCCTTTTGACGGGCCAAAATGCATCATGTGATGCGCCATTCCCCAACAGCGGTCCTTCAGGGACCTCCATACGCCTTGCGGAGAGCGCGCAGCGTTTCGAAATCGCCAAGAAAAAATCTATCAGCCAAGTCCTCATCGGACATTACTCTGAAGTCATCTTCCCTCTTGAGACCTAGCAAGTCCCTAGCTGCCCAAGAGCCTGTGGAGGCCACTTGTTCCACCAGCTCGCGTCGCTCTGTCACAAGGTAATCTTTCCATTTCGGAAATCCATGCAGCCTAGCAATCGTGGAGTGCCCAAGGTTGTCATATGTGACGCTGGACCACTCGGTCATGCGCATTTCACCTAACGCTCTCTCTTTGAGCAAAGTCCTGTAGTTCGGAATAGCCGAAAGAAGCTTTCTCTCCAATTCCCAATAGCGTCTTAGCTGAAGCTTCGCTGATTCTGCCTGGAAAGTGCCATCCTCCTTCTTGTTCTTCCGTACAAAGTCGTCCAGTGCTGCGGTCGCTTGAGCGTCAACGAGTCCAATAAGTTGTCCCTCGGGAGTCGCCACAACCTGAGCCCAGGAAATCTCCGGTAAAGTAAAACGGGCAAGCGCATGCAAATCAACGCATCGATCATCACAGGCGACGCCCGCTTCAATCTATCGAGCGCGTCCTCGGGCAACCAACTGGGCTCCTCCACGCCAAATTCAGTTCGAGCGGTGGCGAGAACCGATACACCGGAAACATCTGCGGCGGCTCGGAGCATGTCCACAACGGTGAGACGCTCCTCGCCGCTGAAAGAGTCAAGGTTGTCCACAAACAGGATGGCGCCGCCGTCATTGGCAAGCTCAACCAAAAGCTCATGAGCGGTACCGTCAAAGCCGATCTGCGCGCGCATGGCTGTCCAGCCGCGCGGAACGCAACGACCTGGGCTCAGGACAAGAACTTGACCCTCGGTCTGCAAGGACTCCGCCACCTGACGCAACACCCCGGACTTACCTACGCCAGCGTCGCCGCGAAGCTCGACATAACGTCCAACATCGAAGGCTTCGTGCACCGCTGCCACGCGTTCATGGCGCGCAAGTACGACCTTGCCTACACGGTTGTCGATGTCAGCGAGCGCTTGGCGGGCATGTTCAACGAGAGCCGCCCGGGTGCTTATGTGCCGCCGGTCTGCGGCGAAGCGCAATCCGCGAGGATGCAGGGACTCCAAAAGCGTCGTGCGATTTCTGTCCCCTCCATTCTTGGCTACATTGATCGCCAGCTCGACAAGATTCCCCCAAAACGCATCCACTCGCGAGGCATCATCGGCATGCAACGTCCGGAGTGCTCGCTCCCGAACAAGATCCTCCGATATGGAGCCAGGTGCTGTGAAGTCAAACGTTAGAATCTCAAGTCGGCGTAACAACTTCCAGGTCGTTTCGTCATCGTGAGATGCACCCTCTTCCTTGAGGTGCCCCTGGAACGTCTGGACAAAAGTTCGCATGTCATCGTTTGCGACACCAGGAAGCTTGAGTTGCGCGGTGAATGTCTCCGAATTTCCGATTTGTCGCGCCAGTGCGAGCACGTCCTGATACGGACCATCTATCTTTCGCGACCCTTTGGTCGTAGCGATTGCCAAGCCATACTGAGTTGACCAAAAGTCCGGGCGGCGCACGGCCTCCACAATCTGACCTACAACTTTTCGGAACACCGGGTCCGCCGGGGTAAACGTGATCGTCCGTTTGACCTGTATCTCCAGTACAGCAGGTTTGCCGAAACCATCGATTGCATGGACGATCACGTCGTCGAGAGGTCGCCCGGTGTTTGCTTGTTGAAGGGCAATTCGATCGATCGTTGTGCCGGGAAGGCCGCGTGGCGGTGCGCCACAGAGCATTGCAAGCAGATAAAATGCGGCAACCTGCCCTTCAAAGTGTGCTCCAGCGGGCCCGCTAGACGCCGTACTCGTTCCCTCTTGATCACGGACGCCAGGGTCATCACCCTCGGGTTGCGTCTTTTCCATAGTCATCTTTCCCTGTCGGCCTAGAGTTGCAGTTCTTCGCGCTCGACGGTCTCTCGCGAATAGCTTCGCAACCTTCGAACACCCGGTTGGGTAGTAGGAAAAAGCGAGGCGGCGCCTTCAGTACTGGGACAGCCCACCCGCAAAGCTGTTAGAAGTCCCCTATTCTGCCTTGGCTAACTGGTCCAACGATCTAGCCTCAAACACCGCTGCGAACTCGTCATCCGACCAATGACCGTCACCATAGTCATGGTGGTCATGGAATTGCAGCCCTTGGTCAAAAGAGATCGCAAAGTAAGGCCCAACAAACGGAGAGCTCGGCAAGTAGTAGGTCTTGATGAAAGGGTTCTCCTCCCACTCACGCTTGATGAAAAGATGACCTTTCGTCCCCGTGATGAACCACGGCCTGTCGCCGAATGCCGTGAATTGCTGATCGATTATTTCTCGCATGTGATGGATCGCAGAGAGCGCGTCTTCTTTCAATGTGGCGTAGGTTCCAACATTGAAGTGGATCGACCTGTGCCTGAGTTCCATGAGCGCGCGAAACTCCGTTACAGCTTTCGGTTGCAGGACGTTCCATGCTTCCAATGTGTCGATTGGCACCTGCCAATTATCGAAGGAGCCTTTCCGGAAAACCTTTCTGTATTCCGGCGTGCTCTTGTAGAAGTCTCTCAGATCTAGAACGAGGTGATTCAAGATTCGCTCGCCAAGCGCGCAGGCGCCTACAAGCGCCGGGTAGTACGCGCCAATGACAAATGCGCGTCGTACTTGGTCGAAGAAGTGATTATGATAGGCAAGGACGGAGAACGGCTTGGTACCTATGGCAACAAAGTTCTCGATCTTTTTCTCGGAAAAAATCTCTCCGAACTCCCGAACAAGACCAATCTTTGTCCGTTCCCGATTCTCCATATGGAGACGCTTGGCCTCCTCCGTCCACCCCTCACCGGGCTCATCAAAAACATGAGCTCGAGAGTCAAAGTCCATCGTATAGCTCAGGTGCCGACGACGACCAAAATCCGCCAAGGTCGATTTCCACTCGACAACGGGCTTTGACCAATCAATCGTGCTGATCGTGATGCGCTCTGAGGAATTGGTCACCATGTGCTCGAAATCCTTGTCTTCCGCTTGGTTTGCGCTCCTTCTTCTTGCAAGATTTTAGATGAAACGGCGTCGGCGAGGGCCTTACGCCAATCCCTCACCCCGTCACTTTCTGTCTGAATCCCCGGTCTCGTGCCATGAACGTTTCCAGCATGTACGGTATCAGAGTCGTTGCATCAACCGCTTCGCCGTAGGTCTGCGCGTGCAATGCGGCGTAGCGGTCCAAATCGGCTTTCAAGCCAACCGAGCATGTGAACGCTAGCTTGACGTTCTCGGTTTTCGGTAGCGGCCCCAGCCGCAGCTTGCGCGTCGTACTCATGGCATCGGTCCTCGCTGGACAAAGAGCGGTTGATACGGTCGCAACACCAGATCCTTGTTCACCATCACGTTGACCTGAAACCCCGGCCGCACGGTTAACGTTGGCTGGATGCTCAGGTCGCGGCGTGTGATTTCCTGTCCGACCTGATTGGCCGTGTCCTGCGAGCTATCCCGCAGCGCGATAACGGTATTGCCGTTGGCGCTACCCTGATTCGAGACGGCCAGCTCGGAGCCGACGCCAAGCATCGTGGACAGCACAGCACCCGCCAGAATGCGGCCCCAATGCCAGTCCACGCCATCTTCCAGGCCCGCGTACCCGGCCGGGTCGATGCCGGGCAGTTTGTCGAGCGCAATTGACGAGGTATCGGGCAGTACCAAGCGCAGCCATACCAGCAGCACGCGCTGCTGTCCGAACGCCACCTGGCTGTCGTAGCGGCCGATCAGGCGCGAACCCTGCGGAATCAGCAGATAGTGCCCGGTTGCGGTGTCGTACACGGGCTGCGTGACCTCGGCAATGATCTGCCCCGGCAGGTCGGAATTGATGCCCGTCACCAGCGCGGCCGGAATGATCGTGCCCGCCATCACCGTGTACGGCGGGGCCGGTGCTTGCAAGCTGCCGGTGTTATCCACCTTTTCACCGTGGGCGATGGCGTAGACATAGACCTGCTTCACGATGTCCCGAATCTGCACCGCCGTGGCGGGCGCCCCGCGTTCCTTGACCTTGTTGCACAAGGCCCGCAGGTCTTCAGGCTGGATTTCGGTCAGCAGGCGATTCTGGAATACCGGCAGGATGTCCCGGTCGATGATGTGCTTGCGCATGGCGCGAGTGCTGTCGGCCAACCTTGCATTGGCCAGCCATGTCTCCATCGCCGTGCCAAAGGTCTCGATGGCGACCACCCGGCGTTTCTCGCGTTGCTTTTCGAGCGCGGGCGAGATGCCCTTGAGAACGGTTTTGCGCGCGTCCAGGAGCAGTTCGCGCGCCATCGCCAGTGAAATACCGCCAGGGCCATAGCGCCCGAGGGTCAGCGTTTCCCTTCGGCCGTTGAAACGGTAATCGTAGCGGAAAGTGACAGTACCGCTGGGCGATACCGTCACGTACATCCCGTCCCGGTCAGAAGCCTTATAAATCTTGGACTTAGGCTTCAGGTTGCGTAGTGCGGCGTCAGTAAGCATCGAGGTTTCCTCCGGCTTTTTGACGGCTTTACCGTCAGGTTTTACCGTCAGGGACCAGGAGACCTGTTGATGCCCGGAAAGCCGCATGAAACAAGCTTTCCAGAGAAGCCTTTTACCGTCAAAGACGGTAAAAGTCTGAATAGTGAACGGGAGGGTCTTAATTCGGCCTCGATTCTTACCGTCAGCTTTACCGTCAACCTTTTTTGCTGGCCGGCGATAGCCACCGATAGATGCCGCGACACATTTTCATAAAAATCAACGTGTTACGGCAATTTTTCGATAGCTGGCGATAGTCCCCGAAGGACGTCAATTCACTCCCACTCGATCGTCGCGGGCGGCTTGCCAGAAATATCGTAGACAACCCGATTGATCCCGCGAACCTCATTGATGATCCGGTTCGACACATGTCCCAGCAGTTCATGCGGTAGATGCGCCCAGTGCGCCGTCATGAAGTCGAGCGTCTGCACCGCGCGCAACGCGACCACATACTCATACGTACGCCCGTCGCCCATCACGCCCACGCTCTTCACCGGCAGGAATACCGCGAACGCCTGGCTCGTCAGGTCGTACCACGACTTGCCCGTTTCCTTGTCGATGAACGTGCGCAGCGTCTCGATGAAAATCGCATCCGCACGGCGCAGCAGATCGGCGAAATCGCGGCGCACTTCGCCGAGAATCCGCACGCCAAGCCCCGGACCCGGGAACGGATGGCGATACACCATCGAAGGCGGCAGACCGAGCTTCACGCCCAGTTCACGCACTTCGTCCTTGAAGAGTTCGCGCAGCGGCTCGAGCAGCTTCAGGTTGAGCGTCTCCGGCAGGCCGCCCACGTTGTGGTGGCTCTTGATCGTATGCGCGGCTTTCTTGCCCTTGCCCGCCGACTCGATCACGTCCGGATAGATCGTGCCCTGTGCGAGCCATTTCGCGTCGGTGAGCTTGCCGGCTTCGGCCTGGAACACTTCGACGAACTCCGCACCGATGATCTTGCGCTTCGCTTCCGGATCGGTCACGCCGGCCAGCTTCGACAGGAACGCTTCGCTCGCGTCGACGTGAATCACCTTCACGCCGAGGTGATCGGCAAACGTCGCCATCACCTGTTCTGCTTCGTTCAGACGCAGCAAACCGTGATCGACGAACACACAGGTCAGCTGGTCGCCGATCGCGCGATGCAGGAGCGCCGCGGCCACCGAAGAATCCACGCCGCCCGACAGCCCCAGGATCACGTGCTCGCTGCCGACCTGCTCGCGGATCTTTTCGACCGCTTCGTCGACGTAATGGCCCATTTCCCAGTCCGGCTTCGCGCCGCAGATACCGAGCACGAAACGTTCGAGCATCGCGCGCCCCTGTACCGTGTGCGTAACCTCAGGGTGCCATTGCAGTCCGTAGAAATGACGCGCCTCGTCGGCCATGGCGGCCACCGGGCACGATTCCGTCGACGCCATCAGCTGGAAACCCGGCGGCATTTCGAGCACCTTGTCGCCGTGGCTCATCCAGACCTTGAGCATGCCGTGGCCTTCGGCCGTGCGGAAATCCTCAATGCCTTCGAGAAACGACGTATGGTTGCGTGCCCGGACTTCGGCGTAGCCGAATTCGCGCAGATGGCCGTTGTCGACCTTGCCGCCGAGCTGTTCAGCCATCGTCTGCATGCCGTAACAGATGCCGAGCACCGGCACGCCCAGTTCGAACACGGCTTGCGGCGCACGCGGAGTATCTTCATCGACAACCGAGTTCGGGCCGCCCGACAGGATCACACCCTTCGGCGCGAACTCGCGGATGAATTCGTCGCTGACGTCGTACGGATGAATTTCCGACAGCACGTGCGCCTCACGGATGCGTCGTGCAATCAGTTGGGTGACTTGCGAACCGAAGTCGAGAATCAGGATCTTGTCATGCATGGCAGCGGACTGAATCAAAAGTGAACGGATACGGAACGCTGCGCCGGGAAGGTTTCCCGCGCAGCAGTGAATTCGATACCAGCCGATGAACTGCGCGAAGCGAACCGGCGCAGCTCATGGCGAAATGACGTGATGAAGCCAACGTGACGATAAGCGGGACACGCAGACGCAATCCGTAGACGCAGGCGGCAGATGCAGGCGGCAGAGGCGCCCGCATGTCAGCCATGGAACGGTGGACGCGGCGCGCCGGGTGCATCGGCCGCGTCATCGCGGGCAATATCGCGGGCAACGTCGTGGCCAGTTACCGTCGTGCGGGTTTCGACGGTGCGGGTTTCGGCTGTGACGACACCCGGTTGATGCGCCGCCGTGAAATCCGGCTCGGCAGGCAAGCCGCTTACGGGACTGACCGGACGCGAAGTCGCCATGACCGGCTCCGCGCCGTACACGCGCGGTTCGCTATCCATACCGCGGTCGATCTCGCGATCCGCCTGTCGCGCGCTCGCGGCTTCCTTGTCGGCGCGCTTCTGCTCGCGTCCGGCAGCCGCGACTTCGGCCACTTTTGCCCGCTCACGCCGACGTACGAGACGCGCGAGACGCACGCCGCCCAGACCGATGACCACCAGCACGAGCGCGACAACCGCTGACACCAGCTGACCAAACGCCGTCAACGAAGGCTTGTGCAGGCCAACCAGCCAGACCAGCATCAGCACGCCGGTCAGCCAGTTGACGTGCCCGACGATACGCGCCACCGGGCGCGTCATCCCGCCATCGATTGCCGCGTGCAACGCGAGCCACGCAAGACCGAGCAGCGCCAGACCGAACGCCTGCCCGACGAGCGCAGGATCGACCTGCACCAGTTGCAGCGCGTTGTACAGCGATGTCCATGGCGTGAGCACAAACAGCAGCCCAAACGCCAGCAGCAACAACGCATCGATGACGAGTACAGCGCGCAGCAATGGCTTCATCGGCGACAGGTCCTGTTAATCAACGTGGTAGTTGGGCGCTTCCTTCGTGATCTGCACATCGTGCACATGCGATTCACGCATACCTGCTGCCGTGATCTGCACAAACTCGGCCTTCTCATGCAGTTCGTCGATCGTCTTGCAGCCGCAGTAACCCATGCTGGCACGTACGCCGCCGATCAGCTGGAACAGGATCGCGTTGACCGAACCCTTGTACGCCACGCGGCCTTCGATGCCTTCGGGCACGAGCTTGTCGATGTTCGCGGAATTGTCCTGGAAGTAACGGTCTGCCGCGCCGTCCTTCATCGCACCGACCGAGCCCATGCCGCGGTACGACTTGTACTGACGGCCTTGATACAGGAACACGTCGCCCGGCGATTCTTCCGTGCCGGCGAGCATGCTGCCCATCATGACCGCGTCCGCGCCCGCCGCGAGCGCCTTGCTGACGTCGCCCGAGAAACGCACGCCGCCGTCGGAGATGACCGGCACGCCCGTGCCGCGCAGTGCGTCCGATACGTTCGAGACAGCGGAGATCTGCGGCACGCCGACACCCGCGACGATCCGTGTCGTGCAGATCGAGCCCGGGCCGATACCGACCTTGACGCCATCCGCGCCGTATTCGACAAGCGCCTTCGCCGCTTCGGCGGTTGCGATGTTGCCGCCGATCACTTCAACGTGCGGGAAGTTCTTCTTGACCCAGCGAACGCGTTCCAGCACGCCTTTACTGTGACCATGTGCCGTATCGACGACGATCACGTCGACGCCTGCTGCCACCAGCAGATTGACGCGCTCTTCGTTATCCGCGCCGACGCCGACCGCCGCACCCGCGCGCAGCTTGCCGTGTTCGTCCTTGCAGGCGTCCGGGTGTTCAGTCTGCTTCGTGATGTCCTTCACGGTCATCAGGCCGCGCAGTTCGAACGAATCGTTGATCACCAGCACGCGTTCCAGGCGATGGCTGTGCATCAGCGCTTTCGCTTCGGCGAGCGGCGTGCCTTCCTTGACCGTGACGAGGCGCTCGCGCGGCGTCATGATCGTGCGGACCGGCTCGTCGAGGCGGGTTTCGAAACGCAGGTCGCGGTTCGTGACGATACCGATCAGCTGCGCACCTTCGACGACCGGAAAGCCCGAAATGCCATGCTGTTGCGACAGCGCCATCACGTCGCGCACTTTCATCTGCGGCGGCACGGTGATCGGATCGCGCACGACGCCCGACTCGAACCGCTTGACCTTCGCGACTTCGCGGGCCTGTTCGGCCGGCGTGAGATTCTTGTGGATGATGCCGACGCCACCCATCTGCGCCATCGCGATGGCAAGGCGGGCTTCGGTAACGGTGTCCATGGCGGCGGACACGAGCGGCATGTTCAGGGAGATGTTGCGGGTCAGCCGGGTTTTGAGGCTGGTGTCGCGCGGCAGAACGTCAGAGAAAGCCGGGACAAGGAGCACGTCATCGAACGTGAGTGCTTTTTGGATCAGACGCATGGCAAATCCTATGGGCGCAAAAGCGAATTATACGCGATACCTCCCTGGTTTTCACTGCGCGAACAGCAGCTTAGCGGATTTTCCGTGACTTTTTCTGACATCGGCGTCGCCTGGATTTCGCTTCGCCGTTCGGCTCGGGTTCGATCGGGTTTCGTTTGCTCGTTCGGCTACACCCTCCCCGATTCCGCGCCTGCCGCGACCGTAAACGACGTTTCCGGCCCCATTCACACGATTCGCCCTGCCGAAAAAAATGCAGGATTGAACAAGACGGCCACCCGCACACCCGTGTTAACCTGCGCGCCTTCCCAGTATTTCGTTTGAGGTAGCAATGCGGCGCGGTGTGGCATATGGCGTGATGGCCGGGGCGTTATGGGGCGTGGTTTTCCTCGCCCCAAGGCTGCTCGCGGATTTCTCCCCACTCCTGCTGGGCGCGGGGCGCTACGTGATGTACGGCGTCGTTTCCGTGCTCGCGGCGCTGCCCTCAGCCCGTTCGCTGTTGCGCCGCCTGACACGCCAGGATGTCCGGGCGCTCGTCACGCTGGCCCTCGCCGGCAACATTCTCTATTACGTGCTGCTGGCAAGCGCGGTGCACCTGGTCGGCGTTTCGCCGTCCTCGCTGATCGTCGGCGTGTTGCCCGTGACTGTCACGCTGCTGGGACGCGGCGACCACGGCGCGGTGCGTCTTTCACGGCTCGCGGTGCCGCTCGCGATGGTCGTCGCGGGCATTGCCTGCATCAACGTCGACGTCTTTACCGTCGATAGCGGCGACACCACCAGCGCGCTGACGAAAGCCGCGGGCCTCGCCTGCGCGACCGGCGCGCTCGTATGCTGGACCTGGTTTGCCGTCGAAAACACCCGTTATCTGCGTCGCAACCCGCATTTCAGCGGCAACGAGTGGTCGGTGCTGTGGGGTGTGGTAACCGGTGCGCTCGCCGCAATCATGTGGGCCGTGATCGCGGTGCTGCCTGCGGGCGCAGCGCCTGCGCCCGCCATCGACAGCCGCTGGCATACGTTCTGGCTCATCAATCTGGGGCTCGCGATCGGCGCGTCATGGCTTGGCAACGGGCTATGGAATGCGGCATCGAAGCGGCTGCCACTCACACTGTCGGGTCAGATGATCGTGTTCGAGACGCTCTTCGCGCTGCTTTATGGCTTCGTCTACGATCATCGCATGCCCCGCCCGCTCGAGATGGCAGCTATCGCGCTGCTGGTAGCGGGCGTGAGCTGGTCAGTACGCCAGCACGCGAGCGACGACCCAAAGGACACACCGATCGAGGAAAAGGCGCAGGCGTCGGTGCATTGAAGGTGGAATACGGGTTGCCGCATGGACAGAGCGGCTTGTGGGGCCCGGCACCCATACCGGCAAGGATCGCGCGTCAGCGCGAATCCTTGTTGAGCCACCTGCGCCCTTCGATTGAACCTGCCTTGCGGGTTTTCTGCACGCGACGCTGGCGCGCTTCTTTCGGGTCGGCGATCAGCGGGCGGTAAATTTCAACGCGATCGTGCTGTGCAAGCACGGTGTCGAGCGGTTTCAGCTTGCCGAACACGCCCGTTTTCATCGTACTGATATCGATCTCCGGGTGACGTTCGCGGATGCCGCTCGCGTCGATGGCCTGCCGCAGCGTCGAGCCTTCGGGCAGATCCACGGCGATCAGCGTTTGTGTCCCGGGTAGCGCGTAGCAGACTTCGATCGACAGCATCGCGCTCATGCCTTACCGTAACGCTGGTCGGCGCGTTTCACGAACGATTCGACGAACGTGTTCGCAATGTGGCTGAACACCGGTCCGATGATTTTCTCGATGATGATGTTCGAGAACTCATAGTGCAGCGCGAATTCGATCTTGCAGGCATCCGCGCGCAGCGGCGTGAAGCGCCAGAAACCGGTGAATTTTTTGAACGGGCCGTCCGCGAATTCCATATCGATGCGCGTGGGACGCTGCTGGGTATTGTGCGTGGCAAAATGCTGCTTGATGCCCTTGAAATTGATGTCGATCTTCGCCTCCATCCCGTTTTCGTCCTGACGACGGATTTCGACACCACCGCACCACGGGAGGAAATTGGGGTAGTCGGCCACGTCGGTGACGAGGTCGAACATCTGTTCCGCCGAATGGCGAATCAACACGGTTTTCTGGACATCTGCCATAAATTGCGCGACAAGTGGCAACGGTGGACAAGCGCCGCGGGCTTTCCTTGCCCCGCTTTGCTAAAATCGTGATTTTAAACGAGTTAGGCACTTTCCATTCATGAGCATTATCGACAACAGAAAAGCCTTCTTCGACTATTTCATCGAAGAGCGCTACGAAGCGGGGCTCGTGCTCGAAGGATGGGAGGTCAAGGCGCTGCGCGCGGGCCGTGGCCAGATCAAGGAAGGCTACGTCGTGATCCGTGACGGCGAGCTCTTTCTGATCGGTGCGCACATCAGCCCGCTGCCGGAAGCATCGACCCACATCCACCCGGACCCTGTCCGCACGCGCAAGCTGCTGCTGCACAGCGAGGAAATCAGCAAACTGATCGGCAAGGTCGAGCAGCGCGGGTTCACGCTCGTGCCGCTGAACTTCCATTACAAGGGCGGCCGCGTGAAGTGCGAAATTGGCCTCGCGAAGGGCAAGAAGTTGCACGACAAGCGTGACGTCGAGAAAAAGCGCGACTGGGAACGTGAAAAAGCGCGCCTGATGCGCACGCCGACCTGATTCGTCCCGGTCTCGCCCGAAAAAAGCACAAGCCCGCTGGAATGCCAGCGGGCTTTTTGTTGGCGCGCGTCTTAAGTAGCCCCGCCGCCACGCCCCAACACATCGCGGTGCATTACACGGCCTTGCCGCGGTTCACGATTGTCAGCGCCGATGCGATCATCGTGCCCATATCCGCCAGGTTGCCTGGCACGATCAGCGTGTTGCCCTGCTTCGCCAGATTGCCGAACGCGCTCACGTACTGCTCGGCGACCTTCAGGTTCACCGCCTCCATGCCGCCCGTCGACTGGATCGCCGCCGCGATCTTCTGAATCGCCTGCGCGTTCGCCTCGGCCACCGCCAGAATGGCCGCGGCCTGCCCCTGCGCCTGATTGATCGCAGCCTGACGTTCGCCTTCCGACTTCTGGATCGACGCCTCGCGCCCGCCCGATGCGATATTGATCTGCTCCTGCTTGCGCCCTTCGGACGCCGCGATCAGTGCGCGCTTTTCACGCTCGGCCGTAATCTGCGCCTGCATCGCGTGAAGAATTTCCTTGGGCGGCGTCAGGTCCTTGATTTCGTAGCGCAGCACTTTCACGCCCCAGTTCGCCGCGGCTTCATCGAGCGAAGACACGATGCTGTGGTTGATGAAGTCCCGCTCCTCGAACGTCTTGTCCAGTTCGAGCTTGCCGATCACGGAGCGCAGTGTCGTCTGCGACAACTGCGTTATCGCAAACACGAAGTTGCTCGATCCGTACGATGCCTTCATCGGATCGGTCACCTGGAAGTACAGCACGCCGTCGACCTGCAACTGCGTGTTGTCGCGGGTGATACAGACCTGGCTCGGCACTTCGAGCGGAATTTCCTTCAGGATATGCTTGTAGGCGATGCGATCGATGAACGGCAGCACGATCGTCATGCCCGGCGTGAGCGTCGCGTGATAGCGGCCGAGCCGCTCCAGCACCCACGCGTGTTGTTGCGGCACGATCTTGATGGTCTGCGCGGCGATCACAATCACGATCACCAGCAGGATTGCCCCGACGATAGTTACGTCCATCGTGTTACCCCTTTTTTATGGTTCGATACGTTGTTCATCCACGCCTGTGTTCTTCATCGAACTCAGGCCTGCACGGGCTGTTTTTTTGCCGCCACGATGAGGCAGCTTCCTCGCAGCGCAGTGATCTCATAGAGCCGCGCGTCTTCGGGCTCGCCGGGCGCGAGTTCGACGTCCCATAACGCGCCGCGATAGCGCGTGCGAGCACGCCGGTCCTGCCAGCCGGACACGCTCAAAGTCTCGCCGATATCCAGATTCACGTCAGGATTGCGCAGCGCGTCCTTGCGCACCTTCTTGCGGCCAAAGCGTGAGCGACGCAGCACAAAAACCGCTGCCGCCGCGACGAGCGCAGCGATCGCCAGTTGCGAATCGAGCCCGAGCCCCGACCAGTGCGCGAGACCCGCCGCGACGAAGCCCAGCGCGATCATCAGCATATAGAAGGTGCCACTGAACAACTCCAGCACGACGAGCACCCCCGCACCCACCCACCAGAACAGCCCACCTGTTGCCACGTTGACCTCCAGAAAGCAAAACACCCCGGATATACCGGGGTGTTTATAGCACGAACCTGATGCGCTATTCCGTGCCTTGACGCATGTTTACTTCGCCGATGACTTCGCCAGCGCCTGCCACGTTTCGATGACCGTGTCCGGGTTCAGCGAAATCGACGCGATGCCTTCGTCCGTCAGCCATTGCGCGAAATCCGGATGATCCGAAGGGCCCTGGCCGCAGATACCGACGTACTTGCCCAGACGCAGACAGGTTTCGATAGCGCGCTTCAGCATGAACTTGACCGCCGGGTCGCGTTCGTCGAAATCGACAGCGAGCAGTTCCATACCGGAATCGCGATCGAGGCCGAGCGTCAGCTGCGTCAGGTCATTCGAGCCGATCGAGAAACCGTCGAAGAATTGCAGGAATTCTTCGGCGAGAATCGCGTTCGACGGCACTTCGCACATCATGATGAGACGCAGGTTCTTCTCACCACGCTTCAGGCCGAACTTCGACAGGAGGCCGACCACGCGTTCCGCCTGCTTCAGCGTACGCACGAACGGCACCATGATCTCGACGTTGTCGAGGCCCATTTCCTCGCGCACCTTCTTCAGTGCGAGGCATTCCATCTGGAACGCTTCGGCGAAGTCTTCCGCGATGTAACGCGACGCGCCGCGGAAACCGAGCATCGGATTTTCTTCGTCCGGCTCGTAGCGCGAACCGCCAATCAACTTCTTGTACTCGTTCGACTTGAAGTCCGACAGACGCACGATGACGGGCTTCGGATAGAACGCAGCAGCGATCGTCGCGATGCCTTCGGTCAGCTTGTCGACGTAAAACGCGCGCGGCGATGCGTGGCCCCGGGCGACGCTTTCCACCGCCTTCTTCAGATCCTGATCGATGTTCGGATACTCGAGGATCGCCTTCGGGTGGACGCCGATGTTGTTGTTGATGATGAATTCCAGCCGGGCGAGACCGACGCCGGCGTTCGGCAGTTGCGAGAAATCGAACGCAAGTTGCGGGTTGCCGACGTTCATCATGATCTTGACCGGAATCTCGGGCAGCTCGCCGCGCTGGATTTCAGTCACTTCGGTTTCGAGCAGGCCGTCGTAGATCTTGCCTTCGTCGCCTTCCGCGCACGATACCGTGACAAGCGCGCCGTCCTTCAGCAGTTCGGTTGCATCGCCGCAGCCCACAACGGCCGGTACGCCGAGTTCACGCGCGATGATCGCCGCGTGGCACGTACGGCCGCCACGATTCGTGACGATGGCCGCGGCGCGCTTCATGACCGGTTCCCAGTTCGGGTCGGTCATGTCCGCGACGAGCACGTCGCCGGGTTGAACACGCTCCATTTCCGACGGATCGTGAATCACGCGCACCGGACCCGCGCCGATCTTCTGACCGATCGCCCGCCCCGTTGCAACCACCTGCGACTGGCCCTTCAGCTTGAAGCGCTGCTCGACCTTGCCCGCAGCCTGGCTCTTCACCGTTTCCGGGCGCGCCTGCAGGATGAAGATCTTGCCGTCGCGGCCGTCCTTACCCCACTCGATGTCCATCGGGCGCTGGTAGTGCTTTTCGATGATGACGGCGTATTTCGCGAGTTCGATCACGTCTTCGTCGGTGATCGAGAAGCGGTTGCGCTGCTCGTGCGACACGTCGACGGTCTTCACGCGGCCATGTTCGCCAGCCTGCGTGAATTCCATCTTGATCAGCTTCGAGCCAATAGAGCGGCGGATGATCGGATACTTGCCCTGCGCGAGCGTGGTCTTGAAGACGTAGAACTCGTCCGGGTTCACGGCGCCCTGCACGACCGTTTCACCAAGGCCATAGCTCGACGTGATGAATACGGCATCCTTGAAGCCCGATTCGGTATCGAGCGTGAACATCACGCCAGCGGCACCGACGTCCGAGCGCACCATGCGCTGCACACCCGCCGACAACGCGACTTCAGCGTGCGTGAAACCCTTGTGGACGCGATAGGAGATAGCGCGGTCGTTGTACAGCGACGCGAACACGTGCTTCATGCGATCGAGCACGTCGTCGATGCCGACCACGTTGAGGTAGCTTTCCTGCTGACCGGCGAACGAAGCGTCCGGCAGGTCTTCTGCCGTTGCCGACGAGCGGACCGCGAACGAAAGCTCTTCAGGGGAGCTGTTCTGAAGGGTATCGAAACCCTTGCGGATTTCTTCTTCGAGACGCGGCTGCAGCGGCGCGTCGACGATCCATTGACGGATCTCCTTGCCCGCTTCGGCGAGGGCCTTCACGTCGTCGACGTCGAGCGTCTCCAGACGCTTCGCAATACGTTCGGTGAGGGTGTTGTGATGCAGAAAGTCGCGGAATGCGAGCGCCGTTGTGGCGAAGCCAGTCGGCACGCGCACGCCTGCTTCGGCGAGTTGACTGATCATCTCGCCGAGCGAGGCGTTCTTGCCGCCCACGATCTCCACATCGGTCATCCGCAACTGCTCAAACGGAACTACATACGCCTCATCCTTTGTGACATTAACTGCGTTAGTCATACAAGCCCCTAAGTGTGAAAGAAATTCACGGCTGTGCAAGTGGGCCTGGACGCGGCCGCCTGTAAGAAGCGGTGACACGTCTTGCACAACCTGTTGGAGAAGCAATCGCTGATGCACGACGAAGCGGAAAATTCCGCGAATTTGACACCATTCAACGTGTAATGCAGACGAAATGCCCGGCATCGACACGGATTGGCTGCAATTGCTTATCCAACAGGTTGCCGCTATTCTACCGTGCCGACTCCCGAAATGTGACAGTCGGCAAAGAATAGCGCCTCGAACCGTGTCCCGGACCGTTGTGCGGGCCTTCGCGAGGTCTGCACCCGCTGCGGGAATGCGATTTTTGGCTACACGGCGCGCTGCTGCGACGCCGCCACGCGAGTCCTGAAATGCGTGGCAAATCAGGCAGCGATGTTTCTTTCGAGCGTGTTTTTCCGCTCACGTTCCCTCTTCCTGCGATGCCGCCTACCGTATTCATCGTCTCCGACGGTACCGGGATCACTGCCGAAACCTTCGCGCATTCGATCCTCTCCCAGTTCGACCAGAAATTCCGTCTGGTCCGTGTGCCGTTTGTCGACTCGACAGAAAAGGCCTACGCCACACTCGAAAAGATCAATGAGGCCGGCCAGCACGAAGGCCGTCGGCCGATCGTGTTCACAACGCTCGTCGATAGCGCGTCGAACAGCATCGTGAAGGATTGCAACGCGCTCGTGCTCGACATGTTCCAGACCTTTGTCGAGCCGCTCGAACAGGAACTGGAACTGAAGTCGAGCCATGCGATGGGCCGTGGCCACCAGAACGCCGACACCGAGGAATACAAGAACCGCATCGAGGCGATCAATTTCTCGCTCGCGCACGACGACGGGCAGTCGAACCGCAATCTCGCTGATGCCGACGTGATCCTGGTGGGCGTCTCGCGCAGCGGCAAAACGCCGACGAGCCTCTACCTCGCGATGCAGTACGGCGTGAAGGCGGCGAACTATCCGTTGATCCCGGAAGACTTCGAGCGCGGCAAACTGCCTACGCCGCTCCTCGAGCATCGTCAGAAAATGTTTGGGCTGTCGATCGATCCGCAGCGTCTGTCGGAGATCCGTAACGAGCGGCGTCCAGGCAGCAAGTACGCCGCGCTCGAAAACTGCCGCTACGAGATCAACGAAGCCGAATCGATGATGCGGCGTGAAGGGGTCAAGTGGCTGTCGTCGACACACAAGTCGATCGAAGAAATCGCAACGACGATCCTGCAGGAAATCAAGCTCGACCGTTCGTCGTATTGATTATTGCTGCCCGCGCGCGACGCGCGTGGGTCATGCGATCAGGTGCCGCGCTGCTGGCGGCACTGCTCGAAGAGACACACAGCGGCCGCGGCCGCCACGTTCAGCGATTCCATTCCGCCGGGCTGCGGAATCGTGACTCGATGTGTGACCGCGTCGCGCCATGCCTGCGACACGCCCGCGCCTTCATTGCCGAATACCCACGCATGCGGGCCAGACAGATCGCAATCGTAAATGGCCACGGCACCGTGCGAGTCCGTGATCGTGACCGGGATACCGAGGCGCCCGATCAGCGTTGCAGCTTCGACGTCTTCGTGAATCTCCAGCAGAAAATGCGCGCCCATGCCTGAGCGCAACACCTTCGACGACCACGCGTACGCCGTTCCCGGCGCGCAGAAGACATGCGACACGCCCGCGGCTGCCGCGCTGCGCAAGATGGAACCGACGTTACCCGCGTCCTGAACGCCGTCGAGCACGACGCAGGTCTCTACAACCTTGTCGGGCAGCGGCGCCTCGATCTTCTCGACGAGCAGCAGGATGCCCACGCCATGCACCACGTTCGAAAGCTGCCCGAACAGCGCGTCCGGCAGCGTGACGACGCGCTGCGCGTCGATGCGCGACACGATCGCCTGAGCTTCTTCGTGACGCAACGCGCCTTCCGTGACGACGCAGGTCTCCGGCTGACCCGCGACATCGAGATACGCGCTCGCCAGATGAAAGCCTTCCAGTAACGCGTGCGCGCTGCGCCGCTGCTGGTGGGTCGAGCCGGCCAGCGCTTTCAGGCGTTTGTAGAGCGGGTTGTCCCGCGAGGTGATGGCTTTCACAGGTGATGGCGAAGGTTCGGGTGGTCGGGGCGCAACTGGAGTCGACGCGCCCGCTCAGAACGCTGGGGCGCCATCGCCGGATGCGTTACCGGAGGCGTCGTCGAGCGCGCTTTCGAACGCGTCGTCACGCAGCGACGGCAACACGACCGGCACCTTGCCTGGCAGCTTGACCGGCAAGCCGAGGCGCGCGTGCGCCTCGCGCACAGGTGCAAACGAGCGCCGATGATGTTCGCACGGACCGTGTTGGAGCAGCGCGGCCAGATGCTGCGGCGTGCCATAGCCGGAATGTGCGTCGAAGCCATACACGGGATAGGCCTGATGCAGATCGAGCAACAGGCGGTCGCGGGTGACCTTCGCGAGAATCGATGCAGCCGAGATGCTTTTCACGAGCGCGTCGCCACCGATGATCGCCTCGCTGCGGATGCTCAGCACAGGGCAGCGATTACCATCGATCTTGACGAGCGTCGGCGTCACGGCAAGCCCTTCGACGGCCCGCTTCATCGCGAGCATGGTGGCATGCAGTATGTTGATCGCGTCGATTTCCTCGACCGAAGCCGAGGCGATGCAGAACGCCAGCGCGCGATCGACGATCTTGTCGTACAGCTCCTCGCGTTTCTTCGCGGTGAGCGCTTTCGAATCGTCGAGCCCGCGGATCATCGGCTTTGCCGGATCGAAAATCACCGCCGCAGCCACCACCGGACCGGCGAGCGGTCCACGACCGGCTTCATCGACGCCGCATATGATCTCGACGTCCGAATCGAAGTTCAGCCCCGCCTGGACCACCGCCGCCGAGCCGTCTGCGGCAGACTTCCGGCGTGGAGCGCGCGCGCTGGTCACCGCCGCCCCTTGCGGGTTTCGATGATGCCCGTCACCACTTCCGCGGCGCGCTGGGCCGTGTTCTGCTTCAGCACGTGATGCATTTCCGTGAAAATTTCCGTGAGCGTACGGCGGTTGGCTGCATCGTTCAGCTGCGTCAGCGTGGCGTCGGCGAGCGCCTCAGGCGTCGCGAAATGCTGGAGAATCTCCGGCACCACAAACCGCCCCGCCAGAATGTTCGGCAGACCGACGTACGGCAAATAGCCCTGCCGCCGCATGATCTGGCCCGTCAGCCAGGGCACCTTGTACGAGATCACCATCGGTTTTTTCAGCAGCGCGGCTTCCAGTGTCACCGTGCCGCTTTTGACGAGAATCGCGTCGGCGGCGGTCATCGCAGTTTGCGACTGGCCATTGGTGATCGTCAAGGCGAGGCCCGGATGCGCTTCGACGAGCGGCTTCAACAACTCACGCAGCGCGGGCGTCGCCGCCGGCATCACGAAACGCACGCCGGGTTCGCGCTGCTGCATCAATTCCATTGCGGCGAAGAACGTCGGGCCGATCAGGTCGATTTCCGAGCGCCGGCTGCCCGGCAGCACGGCGATCACCGGGCCGGTTTCCGGGAGACCCAACGTGCGGCGCGCGCCCTGCGTGTCCGGCACAAGCGGGATTTCGTCGGCGAGCGGATGACCCACGTACGAGGCCGCGACGCCCGCCTTTTCAAGCAGCGCCGTCTCGAACGGGAACACGCACAGCATGTGATCGACCGACTTCGCGATCTTCTTGATCCGGCCGCCGCGCCACGCCCAGATCGACGGGCACACGAAATGGATGGTCGGAATGCCCGCGTCACGCAGCGGATGTTCGAGCCCGAAATTGAAATCGGGCGCATCGACGCCGATGAACGCATTGGGCGGATCGGCGAGCAACTGCCGTTTCAGCTCGTTGCGGATGCCGAGAATCTCCGGAATGTGCCGCAGCGCCTCGACATAGCCGCGCACCGTCAGCTTTTCCATCGGCCAGTGCGCATCGAAGCCCGTCGCGATCATGCGCGGGCCGCCGATGCCGTAATACTGCGTCGATTCCGGCAGACGCGCCGACAGGCCGTCGAGCAGCGAAGCGGCGAGCAGATCGCCGGATGGCTCGCCGGCCACCATCGCAAGCCGCAGCGGGCGGGGTTGAAGCGCCATCGGCTAGCGGATGATGCCGCGTTGCGACGCTTCGACAAAGGCGACCAGCGCCTGCACCGGAGCATCGCCGTCACCGCCGGCCGTGGCGAGTTCGCGCAACTGGACCTTCGCTTCTTCAAGCGAAAGACCGTTCTTGTACAGCACACGATAGGCCGCCCGGAGCGCGGAGATCGCATCGGCGGAAAAACCTCGACGACGCAGCCCTTCGACGTTGATACCGTGCGGCTCCGCCTTGTTGCCGGCCGCGATCACGAACGGCGGAATGTCCTGCACGAGTGCCGAAGCGCCGCCCAGCATGGAATGCGCGCCGATGCGCACGAACTGGTGCACGCCCGACATCCCGCCGATGATCGCGTGATCGCCGATCGTCACGTGGCCGGCCATCTGCGCGTTGCTCGACAGAATGACGTTGCTGCCCACCCGGCAATCGTGGCCGATATGGACGTACGCCATGATCCAGTTGTCGTCGCCAAGCGACGTGATGCCCGCGTCCTGCACCGTGCCGGTATGGATCGTCGTGAACTCGCGGATCATGTTGCGGTTACCGATTTCGAGCTTCGTCGGTTCGTCGCGGTACTTCATGTCCTGCGGACGGCCACCCACCGATGCGTAATGACCGATGCGGTTGTCTTCACCGATTGTGGTGTGACCTTCGATCACACTGTGCGAGCCGACCGTGGTCCGTGCGCCGATCGTCACGTGCGCGCCGACAATGGCATAGGGCCCGATTTCGACTGACTCGTCGAGCTGTGCGCCCGGCTCGATGATCGCAGTAGGATGAATCCTGCTCATGCGCCCTCGCTTGTGATTCGTTGCGTTGTCTGGATGCTGCGTGCGCTCGCCGCTTACTGGCCGTCGTCCGTCGTGCGGACTGCGCACATCAGATCGGCTTCCGCCGCCACCTGACCATCCACCTCGGCGCGCGCCTTGAACTTCCAGATGCCGCGCATGTGCCGCTCGAACGTGACGTTCAGGATCAACTGGTCACCCGGTTCGACCACGCGCTTGAAGCGCGCGTTATCGATGCCGACGAACAGGTACAGCGTGTTGTCCGGATCGTGCGGCTCTTCTGCGAACGTCAGCAGTGCGGCCGTCTGGGCGAGCGCTTCCAGGATCAGCACGCCGGGCATGACCGGGCGCTTCGGGAAGTGGCCCATGAAGTACGGCTCGTTGATCGACACGTTCTTCAGCGCCTTGATGCTCTTGTGCGGCTCGAGTTCGAGCACCCGGTCGACCAGCAGGATCGGGTAGCGATGCGGCAGCAGCGTGAGAATCTTATGGATGTCGAGATTGATTTTTTCGGTGTTCATGGTGTTTCTGCTCACGCGTGGATGGCGCGATGATGACTGCGGATGCTTGCGCAGGCAGGTTGATAACGCGTGCGGCCGTCGTTTTATGTGGCCAGCCGGCGTCTCCCGCCGTCCGGTCACCACAACGGCGCTTACGCCGTGCTCTTGCCAGGTGCTGCTTGTGTGCTTCGTGCCAGGTGTTCGTGCTGCGTGTTTGGTGCTGCCTGGGCGTTTCCGCCCGTGCCTCGCGTAGCGAGGTGCCCGTTCCGGACGATGCCCTGCTATGCCTTGTCGCCTGCTGCTGCGCCCGCCCCGGCTTCCAGCGCTTTGATCCGGTCGCGAAGCTTGTCGATGTTGCGCAGCAGTGCGGCACTCTTGTTCCATGAGGCATGATCGACGGCCGGGAACGCGCTCGTGTACAGGCCCGGCTTCAGCAGCGATTTCGATACGCCCGACTTCGCCGTGACGATCACGTAATCGGCCAGGGTCACGTGGCCGGCAATGCCGACCGCGCCACCGATCATGCAATGGCGGCCGATCGTCGTGCTGCCCGCGACGCCGGCGCAGCCCGCGATCACCGTATACGCGCCTACCTTACAGTTATGGCCGATCTGGACGAGATTGTCGATCTTTACGCACTCTTCGATGATCGTATCGGCCATCGCGCCGCGGTCGATCGTCGTATTCGCGCCAATTTCGACGTCCGGCCCGATCGACACGCCGCCAACCTGAGGAATCTTGACCCAGCTGCCCGTGCGGGTGTCGCCGTCGCCGGTGAAATCCGGGGCAAAGCCAAAGCCGTCCGAGCCGATCACGGCACCTGCATGGATGATGGCGCGCGGACCAATCCGGCAGCCGTGGTAGACCGAGACGTTCGGGTACAGGTGCGAGCCGTCGCCGACCTGCGTACCGCGACCGATCACAACGTTGGCATCGAGCTGGACGTTTTCGCCGATCACGGCGCCCGCTTCGATCGTCACGTTCGGGCCGATCACGGCACTCGCCGCAACCTTCGCCGAAGGGTCGATCGTGGCGCTGGCGTGAACGCCCGGCGCGCGTTTCGGCGCCGCGAGGTCGATGAACGCCTGGGCGATGCGCGCGAAGTAAGCGTACGGGTTGGGCGTGACGATGAAGTTACGGCTCGAACCGGGTGCCAGTTTCGCGAGGTCGTCGGCGTTGATCAGCACGGCGCCAGCGCGGGTCGTCTCGACCTGCGACAGATACTTCGGATTCGCAAGGAACGCCAGCTGTTCCGGACCGGCCTGATCAAGCGGCGCAAGGCTGCCGACGCGATGCGCCGGGTCGCCGACTACCTTGCCGCCGAACTGCCGGGCGATATCCTCGAGCGTAAATGCCATGCGTGTACTGCTCCTGCTGTTCAGTTTCCGTTGGACGCCGCGAGCGCCTTCAGCACCTGATCCGTAATGTCGATACGCGGGCTGACATACACCGCTTCCTGCACGATCAGGTCGTAATGCTGCGCCTCGGCGATCTGTTTGATGACCTTGTTCGCGCGATCCAGCACCGCGGCCAGTTCCTCGTTGCGGCGCTGATTCAGGTCTTCGCGGAATTCACGCTGCTTGCGCTGGAAATCCGTGTCGAGCTGCGACAGATCGCGCTGTTTCTGCGCGCGATCCGAAGGCGACAGCGACGAGCCATTCTTGTCGAGCGAATCGGACATGGACTTCAGACGCGCCGCCATGTCCTGCAGGTCCTTGTCGCGCTTCGCGAACTCGGCCTCGAGCTTCGTCTGCGCCGCCTTCGCAGCCGTGGATTCGCGCAGGATACGGTCGGAATTGACCGCCGCGATCCTTGCTTCCTGCGCGTGCGCCACGGCGCTCACGCCGAGCGACATGACCAGCGCCAGCGCGCACATCACACGTTTCGAAAACATACCGGTTAGCAAAGTCGTCCTCTCGATACTGTAGATAATCCGGGGCTGCGCCAGGACCGCGCGCTCAGAACGCCGTCCCGATCTGGAACTGGAATTTCTGGTACTGGTCGCCTTCATGCTTCTGCAGCGGGAAACCCAGGCTCAGCTTGAGCGGGCCGATCGGCGAGATCCACGCGAGACCCACACCGTAGCCGTAACGCAGGCCGTTTGCACCGACACTGTTACCTTCCGTGCCCCAGACGTTACCGCCGTCAAGGAACGTGAAGACGCGCAGCGTACGGTCGTAACCGGTACCCGGCAGCGGGAACGTCAGTTCGATGTTACCCACGATCATCTTCGAGCCACCGATCGGGTCGTTGGTCTTCGCGTCACGCGGACCCAGCGAACTCGGCTCGTAACCGCGGACCGAACCGATACCACCCGCGTAGTAGTTCTTGAAAATCGGATACGGCTTGCCGCTCAGACCGTTACCGTAGCCGCCCTGGAAGTTCAGGCCCAGCACGAATCCACGTGAGAACGAGTAATAGTACTGCGCCTGGATATCGGTCTTGTAATACTGCGTGCCGCCGATCGGCGTGCCGTATTCGGCGTTCGCCTGGGTGAAGTAGCCGCGGCTCGGCACGAGCGCGCTGTCACGCGCGTCGCGCGACCAGCCGACCGTCAGCGGCACGTTGTTCGACACGCGGCCGAATTCGTTCACGTAATCCTGGTAGGACTGCGGCGTGTTCGAATCGGTATCAAGCGTATTCTGTTCGAGACCCGCGCCGAAATAGACCGTGTCGACTTCCGAGAACGGGATACCGAACTTCAGGTCGCCGCCCATCGTGACGATCTTGAAGCTCGAATCCGTCGAGTAGTACAGCGGCTCATACGTACGGTAGTAGACGTCGGTAATACGTTTGATGCCGTCGACCGTGAAGTACGGATCGACCTGCGTGACCGTCAACGTACGGTACGTCTTTGCCGTGTTCACGTTGACCGCGAGACTCGTACCCGAACCGAACACGTTGTCCTGCGACACACCCGCCGACAGCACGACCTTGTCAGTCGACGAGAAGCCCGCGCCCAGCGTGATCGCGCCGGTCGGCTTTTCGGCCACCTTGACATCGACGTCCACCTGGTCGGGCGTGCCTTCCACTGGCGTCGTCGTGACGTCCACATCGGTGAAGTAGCCAAGACGGTTGATACGGTCCTTCGACAGCGCGAGACGGTTCGAGTCGAACCACGAGCTTTCGAGCTGGCGCATTTCGCGGCGCACGACTTCGTCACGCGTACGCGTATTGCCCACGACGTTGATCCGGCGCACATACACGCGGCGACTCGGATCGACCTGCAGCGTGAGGTCGACCTTGTGATGCTCCTGGTCGATCTGCGGCAGCGCGTTCACCGTGGCAAACGCATAGCCGTATTCGCCGAGCTTGTCGACAATCGCCTTCGTGGTCGCCTGCAGCTTTTCCGCCGAGAAACGATCACCCGGTTTGATCTTGATCAGCTTGTTGAGCTCGGCTTCGCGATCCAGCAGATTGCCCGCGAGCTTGATGCTCGCCACCGTGTACGGCTCGCCTTCGTGCAGCGCGACCGTCAGGTACATGTCCTTCTTGTCCGGCGAAATCGACACCTGGGTCGACTCGATGCTGAACTCGAGGTAGCCGCGATTCAGGTAATACGAGCGGACGTTTTCGAGATCGCCCGTGAGCTTTTCCTTCGCGTACAGGTCGTTCTTCGTGTACCACGAGAACCAGTTCGGCGTGGACAGCTGCATTTCATCGCGCAGCGCGCCGGTGCTGAACGCCTTGTTGCCGATGAAGTTGATCTGGCGGATCTTCGCGCTCGGACCTTCGACGACCGAGAACAGCACCGCGACGCGGTTGCGGTCGATCGGCGTGATGGTCGTGGTGACTTCGGCGGCATAGAAACCGCGCGTCAGGTACTGACGCTTCAGTTCCTGCTCGGCCTTGTCGACGAGCGCCTTGTCGTAATAACGGCCTTGCGACAGCCCGACGGCGCGCAGCGCCTTCACCAGGTTGTCCTTTTCGAATTCGTGAATACCGGAGAAATCGATCGTGCCGATGGCCGGACGTTCGATGACCTGCACGATGACAACGTTGCCTTCGGTGGCAATCTTCACGTCGTTGAAAAAGCCCGTGGCGTAGAGCGCGCGGATGGCTTCGGAAGCCTTGTCGTCACTGAACGTATCGCCCTGCTTGATCGGCAGATACGAAAACACGGTACCGGGTTCGACGCGCTGCAACCCCTCGATCCGAATGTCCTGCACCACGAAAGGTGTCGTCGCGTGAGCCACCAGCCCATGGGCGGCAAATGCCGCGGCTACAACTGTCTTTGGAACAAAGCGATGAGGTTTAAACAACGTGCTTCCCCAGTGTGTATAGCTGCATCAGGTCGGGCGGTCGCCATCGTGAACGCCACCAGACACTTTAAAAATGGATTAAACGAGCAAGATCGTTGAAGAGCGCGATCGCCGACAGTGCGACGATGCAAACCAGCCCCGCTCTCTGCAAAACAAGCTGCCAGCGATCGGATACGGCTTTGCCGGTTACAGCTTCAACCAAATAATATAACAGATGACCCCCATCCAATACCGGAATTGGTAAGAGGTTTAACACTCCGAGACTGATACTGACGAGTGCAAGGAACGATAAAAACGCCGATGGACCAAGGCGCGCGCTCTTTCCCGCGTAATCCGCGATCGTCACGGGACCGGACAGGTTCTTCAATGACGCTTCGCCGGTGATCATCCTTCCGAACATGCGAAGCGAGTACACGGCGATGTCCCACGTGCGGTGCGCGCCCAGCCGGACGCTCTCGAGCGGCCCGTAACGCACGTCGACGGACGGCACCTGCGTGGCAAGCGCCGCGCCAATCCGGCCGATCTGCTGGCCGGTGGCGTCGTCGCGCGTCGGCACCGGCACGATGCTCAGATCGCGCCGCGTGCCCGCCTGGGTGCCCTGCGCGGCGTGTTCGATCTGCAGCGTGATCGACTTGCCCGCGTGGGCTTTAACGTAAGCGATGAAAGCTGTCGCGCTGCCGACCGGCTTGCCGTCGACCGCGCGCACCGTGTCGCCCGCCGCAAGACCCGCATTCTGCGCTGCGCTGCCCGGTTCGACACCAGCCACCGTCAGCGTGCCGCCGCCAGGCTCGAAGCCAAGACGGGTCATGAAATCGTCGTCGACGTCGCGATCGGAAAAACCTTGCAGATCCAGCGCGAAATCAAACGTGCCGCGCCCGTCTTTCGCGCCCAGCACGACACGCCGGTGATCGAACGTGGCGCCCAGAAGCTTCCAGCGCAGATCCGACCACGAGCGCACGGACTCGGTCTCGCTGCCATTCTGGTCGCGGATCGAAACGACAGTTTCGCCGCCGTCGAAGCCCGCGCGCGCGGCCGGCGTATTGGCCGCCGGCGCCGCGACGATGGCCGCCGGCTCGGTGACGCCGCTTGCGAACACGACCGCGAAGAGCACGATTGCGAGCAGGAAGTTCGCAACAGGACCTGCCGCAACAATCGCAAACCGCTTCGCGACGGATTGCTGGTTGAACGCGTGCGGCAGTTCTTCGGCGGAGATCGTGGCGCCTTCTTCACGCTCGTCGAGCATCTTCACGTAGCCGCCCAGCGGCAACGCGGCGATCGTCCACTCGGTGCCCGTCTTTTTGCTGACCCACTGAACAAGCGGTTTGCCGAAGCCGATCGAAAACCGCAGCACCTTCACACCGCACAGACGCGCGACGCTGTAATGGCCGTATTCGTGCACGACAACGAGCACGCCAATCGCAACGGCGAAGGCGACCAGTTCGATCAGCAGATTCATGAACGCCTCACTGGATGGCGCGTTCCGGGCGTGCGCCCGCAGGCAGACGGTCGATAAACGCCATGGCGGCGCGACGCGCGGCGGCGTCGGCTTCGATCACGTCTTCGAGGGCGGCGGCGCTGCGGTTCGACAACCCGTTCAGCACGGCGTCGACCACCTGCGCAATCGCCATGAAACCGATCCGGCGCGACAGGAACGCATCGACCGCGATCTCGTTCGCCGCGTTCAGTGCCGCGCTCGCGACACCGCCTTCAGCCAGCGCCTTCATCGCGAGCGCGAGGCACGGGAAGCGCGTGTAATCCGGCCGCTCGAACGACAGCGAAGCGACCTGCAGGAGATCGAGTTGCGCGACGCCGGAATCGACGCGATCCGGGAACGCCAGCGCGTGCGCGATCGGCGTGCGCATATCGGGATTGCCGAGCTGGGCAAGCACCGAGCCGTCCACGTACGACACCATCGAATGGATCACGCTTTGCGGGTGAATCAGCACTTCGATACGCTCGCCCGGCAGATTGAAAAGCCAGTGTGCCTCGATGACTTCAAGGCCCTTGTTCATCATCGTCGCCGAATCGACCGAAATCTTGCGGCCCATGACCCAGTTCGGGTGCGCGCAGGCTTCGTCCGGCGTGACGTCGACGAGCGTCGACGGTTCGCGCGTGCGAAACGGGCCGCCCGACGCGGTCAGGATGATCTTCGACACGCCGCCATGCTGCGCGGCGTCACGCGGCAGACACTGGAAAATCGCGTTGTGTTCGCTGTCGACCGGCAGCAGGATCGCGCCGTTGTCGCGCACCGCGTCCATGAAGATCGCGCCCGACATCACCAGCGCTTCCTTGTTCGCGAGCAGGATGCGCTTGCCGGCGCGTGCCGCGGCCAGACTCGGCGCGAGACCTGCCGCGCCGACGATCGCCGCAACCACCGTATCGCAGCCGTCGCTCTTCGATACGTCGACGAGCGCCCGCGGGCCGTACGTGACTTCGGTCTTACAGCCGGCCTCGCGCAGCTTCGCCGCGACCTGCGCGGCTGTTGCCGCGTCGCCGACGACAGCCACTTCGGGCGAGAACCGCAGACACTGCTCGACGAGCTTGTCGCCGTTGCGGTGCGCGGTCAGCGCGTAGACAGAGAAGCGCTCGGGATGACGTGCCACGACATCAAGCGTGCTGTCTCCAATCGAGCCCGTTGAACCGAGCAGAGTTAATCGTTTTTGCATGTCTCTTTCTCTAGCCGAGCAGCAGCATTGCAAGCGGCAGCACCGGCAATAATGCGTCGATACGGTCGAGGACGCCGCCGTGCCCCGGCAGCAGACCGCTGGAATCTTTCACGCCGGCCTGGCGCTTCAGCATCGACTCGAACAGGTCGCCGACGACACTGAACACGACGAGCACGGTCAGCGCAATGAACGCCCGCAGGGCGCCATGGCGCTCCAGCAGCGCCGAATACAGGGTTGGCTCGAACGCATGGACGGCGACGGCCGCGATGGCCACGACCAGCACGGCGACCCAGCCGCCCAGCGCGCCCTCCCAGGTCTTGCCCGGGCTGATGGCAGGTGCGAGTTTATGCCTGCCGAATGCCTTACCCGAGAAGTATGCGCCGATATCGGCCAGCCATACCACTAGCAGCAGGGACAGGACGAACGGCACGCCGGCCATACGGGCCGCGACAAGCGCATGCCAGCAGGCGACGAATACCAGCAGGCCCGCAACCAGCAGGAAAATCCGCCAGGCGCCCTGCGCAAGCGTCGGCTTGCGCAGCAGGACGAACGGCCCGGCCAGCACCCAGAAAACCGAGGCCGCCTGAAAGAGCGGCCGGGGCGCTTCGATGCCCGTGCCGAGCTTTGTGCTCGCGACGAGCGCCGCGGCGGCGACCAGCGCGTAGACGACCGGTCCGGCGCCGCCCAGTTTCAGCAGGCGCGCCCATTCCCAGGCGGCAAAGACGACGACGAACGCGATCAGCGCGCCAAACGCGCCCACCGGCGCAAAAAAGGTGACCGGCAAAAAGACAGCCAGCAGGACGATCGCCGTGATAACACGGGTTTTTAGCATGGAAGCGAATCGACGTTCTGCGATTGCGGTTCGAGCTGTGCGCTCGTGCGGCCGAAGCGGCGCTCGCGCTCCGCATAGGATTCGATGGCGTGACCGAGCGCGTCTGCGTCGAAATCCGGCCAGAAGGTGTCGGTGAAATAGAACTCGGTGTACGCGAGCTGCCACAGCAGGAAGTTGCTGATGCGCTGCTCACCGCCGGTACGGATGAAGAGATCCGGTTCGGGCGCGTAGGCCATCGCCAGATGTTCGGCGAAGGCTTCTTCGGTCACCTCGACGGGGCGGCCCGCCGCGACCGACTGGTCGACCAGCTTGCGGGTGGCCTGCATGATGTCCCAGCGACCGCCGTAATTGGCTGCGATGGTGAGCGTCAGCCGCGTATTGCGCGCGGTTTTCGTCTCCGCGCGACGGATCAGGTCCTGAATGCGCGTATCGAACATCGCGAGATCGCCTACCACGCGCAGACGGATACCGTTCGCGTGCAGTTTGCCGATTTCGCGTTCCAGCGCGGTCACGAAAAGACGCATCAGGAACGACACTTCGTCATTCGGACGACGCCAGTTTTCGGAGCTGAAAGCAAACAACGTCAGATATTCGACGCCGCGACGGGCGCATGCCTCGACGGCGGCCCGCACCGCGTCGACGCCGCGGGTGTGGCCCGCCACGCGCGGCAGGCGGCGCTGCGTCGCCCAACGGCCATTGCCGTCCATGATGATCGCGATATGTCGCGGCACCGCCGCGACATCAGGCACGCGAACGGTAGAGCTGGTATAGGTCATGGCCGTCGGGACAGAAACTGCAAAAATGAAGTGAAACCGTGAAGATACTGGCGCCGGACGGCTTCAGACCGTCATGATCTCGGCTTCCTTGGTCGTCACGAGCTTGTCGATTTCCGCGACGAACCGGTCCGTGAGCTTCTGGACGTCGTCACCGGCGCGCCGCTCGTCGTCTTCGGAGATTTCCTTGTCTTTCACGAGCTTCTTCAGTTGCTCGTTCGCGTCGCGACGCAGGTTGCGCACCGCGATCTTGGCCGTTTCGGCCTCGCTCTTGACGACCTTCGTCAGTTCACGGCGGCGCTCTTCGGTCAGCGCGGGCATCGGCACGCGGATCACGTCGCCCTGCGTGGCCGGGTTCAGGCCCAGGTCCGATTCGCGGATCGCCTTTTCGACGACCTGCACCATCTTCTTTTCCCACGGCTGCACACCGATCGTGCGCGCGTCGATCAGTGTCAGGTTCGCGACCTGCGAAATCGGCACCGGCGAGCCGTAATAATCGACCTGGATGTGGTCCAGCAGCCCCGTATGAGCGCGGCCCGTACGGATTTTCGACAGATCGTTCTTGAACGCTTCGATCGAACGCTGCATTTTCTGGTCAGCGCCCTTCTTGATGTCAGCCACAGACATGATTAAACCTCCGAACCTTTAAATCGGTGCAGGCCGGCCGGCACGCATGAGCGGCGACCTGGGCCCGCGTTCAAGCCCACTTTACGTGGAAGGGAGTTTACACGTGGACGAGTGTGCCTTCGTCCTCGCCTTGTACGATGCGCTTGAGCGCGCCCGGCTTGACGATCGAAAACACCCGGATCGGCAGCTTCTGGTCGCGGCACAGCGCAAACGCGGTTGCGTCCATGACCTGCAGGTTGCGGCCGATCGCCTCGTCGAAGCTGATCGTGGTGTAGCGCGTCGCGCTCGCATCCTTTTTCGGATCGGCCGAATACACGCCGTCGACCTTCGTGGCCTTCAGCACGACTTCCGCGCCGATTTCCGAGCCGCGCAACGCGGCAGCCGTATCGGTGGTGAAGAACGGGTTGCCCGTGCCGGCCGCGAAAATCACAACCTTGCCTTCTTCGAGCTGGCGAATGGCACGCGGGCGGATGTACGGCTCGACAACCTGGTCCATGCGTAGCGCCGATTGCACGCGCGCTTCGATACCGGCGTGACGCATCGCGTCCTGCAGCGCCAGCGCGTTCATCATCGTGGCGAGCATCCCCATGTAATCGGCCGTCGCGCGGTCCATACCGGCCGCGCCGCCCGCGACGCCCCGGAAAATATTGCCGCCGCCAATCACAACCGCCAGCTGCGTACCGAGTCGCACGACCTCGGCCACGTCCGCCACCATTCTTTCGATCGTCAGGCGATTGATGCCGAACGCATCGTCGCCCATGAGAGCTTCACCGGAGAGTTTGAGGAGGACGCGTTTATAGGCAGTGGGCATAGAGATATCCAGATCGCGCTGAAGAGGACGACAACAACTTGGAACTGTAGGGGTGAAATGCTGATTCGGGCAAGCGCCGCCAAATTGTCGGGCCCGAAGGCCCGGTTTCGGCGGCTGCCGCGCGGGGATCAACCCGCGAAACAGCCCGCGTCTGACCGCGTGGCGCTGCCGGCCGCGACAGGGTCTTGCCCCGCCGCGGGTCAAACGTTACTGCGATACGGCTTATTGCTGCTTTGCAGCAGCGACCTGCGCGGCCACTTCGGCAGCAAAGTCGTCCTGCTTCTTCTCGATGCCTTCGCCGACGACGAAGAGCGCAAACTTCTGCACGCTCGTGTTCGCTGCCTTCAGCATCTGTTCGATCGTCTGCTTGTCGTTCTTAACGAACGGCTGGTTCAGCAGCGACACTTCCTTCAGATACTTCTGGACGCTGCCATCGACCATCTTCGCGATGATTTCAGCTGGCTTGCCCGATTCGGCGGCCTTCTGTTCAGCGATGCTGCGTTCCTTGGCGATCAGATCGGCCGGCACTTCGTCCGACGACAGCGAGACCGGCTTCATCGCGGCGATGTGCATCGCGAGGTCCTTGCCGACCTGCTCTTCTGCGCCCGTGTACTCGACCAGCACGCCGATACGCGTGCCGTGCAGGTACGCGGCCAGCTTGTTGGCCGTTTCGAAACGCACGAAACGGCGGATCGACAGGTTTTCGCCGATCTTGCCGACGAGCGCGAGGCGCACCGCGTCGACCGTCGAGCCTTCCAGCGGCAGTGCCGACAGGGCAGCGACGTCAGCCGGGTTTTGCGTTGCGACGAGCTGGGCAACGGTGTTCGAGAATGCGAGGAAATCGTCGTTCTTCGAAACGAAGTCGGTTTCGCAGTTCAGTTCGACGATTGCGCCTGCGTTGCCGCCGATGAACGAAGCGATCACGCCTTCAGCCGTCACGCGCGATGCTGCCTTGCTGGCCTTGTTGCCGAGCTTCACGCGCAGCAGTTCTTCAGCACGGGCCATGTCGCCTTCGGCTTCCGTCAGGGCCTTCTTGCATTCCATCATCGGCGCATCGGTCTTTGCGCGCAGTTCTGCAACCATGCTTGCGGTAATTGCCGCCATCATTCGCTCCTTGAGTCTGTCTTTCACACGCCGCCCGCACTTCGATGCCGGCGGCAAGAATTCGTTTCCGCTGCGGCGCGAAATATTTACCGCGCCGCGTGCCGGGCTCGCTGCCCGGCGTGTACGTTCTGTCGCGGCTTAAAAAAAGGGGGCCTGTAGAAAGCCCCCTTTTTTGCCGGACACGGGGCAGCTTTACGCTTCTCCGTTGACCTCGACGAACTCGTCGCCGTCGCCGCCACGGGCAGCCTGCACCACTTCGTTGACCGCGTTCGCACGACCTTCGAGGATCGCGTCAGCCACGCCTGCCGTGTACAGGGCAACTGCCTTGCTGGCGTCGTCGTTACCCGGGATCACGTAGTCGATGCCTTCCGGCGAGTGGTTCGTGTCGACCACGGCGATGACCGGCACGCCAAGCTTGTTCGCTTCGGTGACAGCAATCTTGTGGTAGCCGACGTCGACGACGAAAATCGCGTCCGGAATGCCGCCCATATCCTTCACGCCGCCGATCGACTTTTGCAGCTTCTGGATTTCGCGTTCGAACAGGAGCGCTTCCTTCTTGCTCATGCGCTCTGTTTCGCCCGACTCAACAGCCGCTTCCATATCCTTCAGCCGCTTGATCGATACCTTCAGCGTCTTGAAGTTGGTCAGCATGCCGCCGAGCCAGCGTGCGTTGACATACGGCATGCCGGCGCGTTGTGCCTCTTCGGCGATCGTGTCGCGCGATTGACGCTTCGTGCCGACAAACAGGATCGTGCCGCGATTCGCTGCCAGCTGACGCACGTACTTCAGTGCGTCGTTGTACATCGGCAGCGTCTTTTCGAGGTTGATGATGTGAATCTTGTTGCGATGGCCGAAAATGAAGGGGGCCATCTTCGGGTTCCAGAAGCGCGTCTGGTGACCAAAGTGGACGCCGGCTTCCAGCATTTGACGCATGGTAACTGCCATGAAATTCTCCGCGAGGGTTAGGGTCTTAAGCCGGCTGCCGTATCCGCCGCGCCGCTCCCGCCTTTGCGGGAACCTGACGCGCGAACACCCTGGGTGCGCCGGCTTGCGAGTCTGCTGCCTTTTCTTCTACTGCCTGCTACCTTGAACTGCTTACTGCTCTTTACTGCCACATTCATCGTCAGGGGACCAAACCGCACACGTTGCGCACACATTGCGTGCAATTGCGACACACACGAGCGCCACGGCGAATAACCCTGAACGACTTAGCCGAAGATTATAGCACGCGACTATCGGCCGACTCAACCCGCACGGTTGCCCCTGAAATGCGCCGGCGGTTGCACCTTCGACTCACCAGGACCCAGCCGCCACACCTGCCGGCTGCCCCGCCAGCACTTGCCCGAACGGCCGGAGCGCCGTCGCAAAAGGCTGCGGCAGGCCCCATATGGTGCGATAATCCCGCAATAAATTGCATTTCAGGCCCGACTCATGGCTATTACGCTCAAAAACGAAGACGATATCGCGCAGATGCGCATCGCCGGCAAGCTCGCAAGCGAGGTGCTCGACTACATCACGCCGTACGTCAAGGCCGGCGTGACTACGGGCGAACTCGACCGGCTGTGTCACGAATACATGCTGAACGTGCAGGGCACGATCCCGGCGCCGCTCAATTATCAGCCACCCGGCTATCCGCCCTATCCGAAAGCCACCTGCACTTCGGTCAACGACGTGATCTGCCACGGCATCCCGGGCGAGAAAATCCTCAAGAACGGCGATGCGCTCAATATCGACATCACCGTGATCAAGAACGGCTATTTCGGCGACACCAGCCGGATGTTCATTGTCGGCGAAGGTTCGATCCTCGCGAAGCGCCTCGTGCAGACGACGTTCGAATGCATGTGGCTCGGTATCGAGCAGGTCCGCCCGGGCGCCCATCTCGGCGACATCGGGCACGCGATCCAGCGCCACGCGGAGGCGCAGGGTTATAGCGTCGTGAGGGAATACTGCGGCCACGGCATCGGGCAGGTTTTCCACGACGACCCGCAGGTGCTGCATTACGGGCGTCCCGGCACCGGTATCGAGCTGCAAAAAGGGATGATTTTCACGATCGAGCCGATGATCAACGCCGGCCGTCGCGATATCCGCACGATGCCTGACCAGTGGACCGTGAAAACGAAAGACCGCAGCCTGTCGGCGCAGTGGGAACACACGATTCTCGTCACGGAAACCGGTTACGAAGTGCTGACGGTCTCCGCCGGCACGCCTGCCCGCCCGGCTCTCGCTGCCGCCACCGCCTGAGCGGTCCTTCGATATCCTGACCCGGTTGCCCATGAGTGTTCCAGCTGTCGCGCTAACCCATGCCTCGTCGCTACGGGCGGACTACAAGGTGGCAAAAACTCTGTTACTGGAGCGTTTCCGGTCAGCGGCCAACGTCGACTCGTTGATGCGTGCGCTCGCGCGCCTCACCGACAGCGCGCTCGTCGGCGCCTGGAATGCCTGCGAGCTGCCTGAGTCGCTGGCACTCGTCGCGGTGGGCGGTTTCGGGCGTGGCGAGCTGGCGCCTCATTCGGATATCGACATCCTCGTTCTTCTGCCGGACGAACCGATAACCCATCTGGAAGCACGCGTGGAGCGTTTCATCGGCCTGGCGTGGGATCTCGGCCTGGAACTCGGCAGCAGCGTGCGCACAGTCTCGCAGTGTCTCGATGAAGCAGCCAATGACGTCACGGTCCGCACGGCGCTGCTCGAAGCGCGCCGGATCACGGGTAGCAAGACGCTCTTCGAAGATTTCTCGCAGCGCTATCGCGAAGCGCTCGACCCGCGCTCGTTTTTCCAGGCCAAGGTGCTGGAGATGCGGCAGCGTCACGCGCGGTATCAGGACACGCCGTACGCACTCGAGCCGAACATCAAGGAAAGCCCGGGCGGCCTGCGCGATCTGCAGTTGATCCTGTGGATCACCCAGGCCGCACAGTTTGGCAGCAGCTGGCGCGAGCTGGATGCGCGCGGCCTGATCACCGGGCGCGAAGCACGCGAACTACGCCGAAACGAAGGCTTTCTGAAAACACTGCGGTCGCGGTTGCACGTCATTGCCGGGCGTCGCCAGGACATCCTGGTGTTCGACCTGCAAAATCCGGTCGCGGAAAGTTTCGGTTACAAGGCGACGGCCACGAAGCGCGCCAGCGAACAACTGATGCGCCGCTACTACTGGGCGGCAAAAGCCGTCACGCAACTTGCGACGATTCTGATCCAGAACATCGAGGCGCAGCTTTTTCCGAAGACAAGCAACGTCACTCGGGTTTTGTCCGATCGTTTCGTCGAGAAACAGGGCATGCTCGAGATTGCCGCCGACGACGTCTTCGAGCGAGAGCCGAACGCGATCCTCGAGGCATTCCTGCTGTACGAGAGGACGCCTGGCGTGAAAGGCCTGTCCGCCCGCACGTTGCGTGCGCTCTACAACGCGCGCGAGGTAATGGACCAGCACTGGCGCCGCGACCCTGAAAACCGGCGTCTCTTTCTCGATATCCTGAAACAGCCCGAAGGCGTGACGCATGCGCTGCGCCTGATGAACCAGACCAGTGTGCTGGGGCGTTATCTGCTGAACTTCCGGCGCATCGTCGGGCAGATGCAGCACGACCTGTATCACGTCTACACGGTCGACCAGCACATCCTGATGGTGCTGCGCAATCTGCGCCGCTTTTCCGTCGCGGAACACGCGCATGAGTACCCGTTCTGCAGCCAGCTGATTGCGAACTTCGAGCGGCCCTACGTGCTTTACGTGGCCGCGCTGTTCCACGACATCGCAAAGGGTCGCGGCGGCGACCATTCGCAGCTCGGCATGGCGGACGCACGGCGCTTCTGCCGCGAACACGGCATCGAGGGCGACGACCGTGAACTGGTCGTATGGCTGGTCCAGCAGCACCTGACCATGAGCCAGGTCGCACAGAAGCAGGACACGAGCGACCCGGAGGTGATCAAGGCGTTTGCCGGCGTCGTCGGGTCCGAGCGGTGGCTGACGGCGCTTTATCTGCTAACCGTTTCCGACATTCGCGGCACGAGCCCGAAGGTGTGGAACGCGTGGAAAGGCAAGCTGCTTGAAGACCTGTATCGGGCCACGCTGGCCGTGCTCGGCGGAGCGCGTCCCGATGCCCATTCCGAGCTGAAATCGCGGCAGGAGCAGGCGCTCGCGCTACTGCGTCTCGAAACCGTTCCGGAAAACGCCCAGCGCGCACTCTGGGACAAACTCGACGTCGGCTACTTCCTGCGTCACGACGCGGCTGACATCGCGTGGCAAACGCGTGTGCTGTACCGGCACGTCGAAACGCCAGTACCCATCGTCCGGGCCCGGCCTTCGCCGATCGGCGAAGGGCTTCAGGTGCTCGTGTACGTGAAGGACCGCCCGGACCTGTTCGCGGCAATCTGTGCGTATTTTGACCGCAATGCGCTGTCGGTGCTGGACTCGCGGGTCAGTACGACCCGCCACGGATACGCGCTCGACAACTTCCTCGTCGCGCACACCGAGGAAGACGTGCATTATCGGGATATTGCCAATCTGGTGGAGCAGCAACTCTGCGCCCGTCTGTCGGGCGAAGGTCCGTTGCTGCCAGAACCGTCGAAGGGACGTCTCTCGCGTCTGTCGCGGACCTTCCCTGTTACGCCGCGCGTCGACCTTCGGGCCGACGAGCGCGGCCAGTACTACATCCTGTCCGTGTCGGCGAACGACCGGCCAGGCCTTCTTTATTCGATCGCGCGCGTGCTGGCGGAACATCGGGTTGGCGTCCACGCGGCGCGGATCAATACGCTCGGCGAACGTGTCGAGGACGTGTTCCTGCTGGATGGTCACGGCCTCTCGGACAACCGGCTGCAAATTCAGGTCGAGACCGAACTGCTGCGCGCGATTGCAGTGTGAGATTTCATGCGAGTCAAACTGACAGCCAGGCACCCGCGGCCGGCAAGTGCCGACCGGGCTCCCGTTCGTTCGGGCAGTGCCGCGGCACGTAGTAAATCCAAGCCGGTCGGACCCAAGCCGACGTCGATGCTGGGCAAACGCAATGGCGACGACGCAGGCGCCCGTCGCGGCGGGGCCTCTTCCGAAGGCGCGGCAAAGCGCTCTTTTGCCGGAGCGGGCCCTGCCGGCGGCAAACGCGCGCCGGGCGCCGGCGGACGTCCGGCGGGACCGCGGCCGTCACGGCCGGAAGGCGCATCGACGCGCGAACGTTCAGCCGGCGGCGAGTGGAGCGAGCGCCGCGTTTCCAGCGACCGTCCGCCGCGACGCGATGGTCCGGGCGGCGCTGCGCCGCGTCGGGCCGAAGGAGACCGCCCGGCGCGTTCGTTCGACGGCAACCGCGATCGCAGTGACCGCACTCCGCGTCGTGCTGAAGGCGACCGTGCGCCGCGCCGTTTCGAAGGCGAACGCGACAGAACCGATCGACCGCCGCGGCGCGCCGAGGGTGAACGCCCGGCGCGTTCGTTCGACGGTAACCGCGATCGCAGCGATCGCCCTCCGCGTCGTGCTGAAGGCGAACGCGCGCCGCGCCGTTTCGACGGCGAGCGCGACAGAACCGATCGCCCGCCGCGGCATGCCGAAGGCGAACGTACCGGCGGCGAACGCGCCCCGCGCCGTTTCGAAGGCGAGCGCGCCCCGCGGGCGCCTCGTCAGGAAGGTGAACGCCGGCCATACAGCGCAGCGGCACGTACCAGCGATGATGTGAGGCGTCCCGCGTCCCCACGACCGGCACGCGCCACGGATGCAGGTGCCCGGGGCGACCGCCCGCCGCGACGCGAACGCGACGATACGCGCGAGCGCACCGACCCCGCTCGTCCCCGCTTCGGCGCTGACCGGGGTACGCCAGGCACGCGACGCGAAGCCGAGCGTCCGGCGCGCGGCGGCAGCGCGGGCCGGCCGGGCACCGACCGGCCCGCGTTTGCAAAAGAACGGGGCACGGGCGCGCGCGGCCAACGGACCTTCGCCAGGCCCGTAAAGAGCGACGAGGCGAGCGACCAGGCGGACCGCACTGCACGTCCCGCACGCGAAGAGCGACCCGCGCGACGTCCGGCAACGGGCGACGTCAAGCCTGTTCGCGCCGCAGGAGCCGGCGAGTCGTCATCCGATCATCGGCATGACGACCAACCGGGCTCGCTGCGTCTGTCGAAGCGCATGTCGGAACTCGGCCTGTGCTCGCGACGCGAAGCCGACGAATGGATCGAAAAAGGCTGGGTGATCGTGGATGGCGTGCGAATCGACACGCTCGGTACGAAGGTGCGTCCGGAGCAACAGATCGAAATCGACCCCGCTGCCCGCGCCGAGCAGGCCAAACTGGTCACGATCCTGTTGCACAAGCCGGTCGGTTTTGTTTCAGGCCAGGCGGAAGACGGCTATCTGCCGGCCGTCACGCTCATCACGCCCGAGAATCACTGGGACGGCGACCGTTCGGGAATCCGTTTCACGGGTATGCAACTGCGTGCGCTGGCGCCCGCAGGGCGTCTCGACATCGACTCAACTGGCCTGCTCGTCCTCACGCAGGATGGTCGCGTCGCGCGGCAACTGATCGGCGAAAACTCGGATATCGACAAGGAGTATCTGGTTCGCGTGACTTACGGCGACCAGGAAACCGACATCGACCAGACCTTCCCGCCGGAGAGCCTCGCAAAATTGCGCCACGGCCTGTCACTCGACGACGTGCCGCTCAAGCCCGCCATGGTGAGCTGGCAGAACGGCGAGCAACTCCGCTTTGTGTTGCGCGAAGGCAAGAAGCGCCAGATCCGCCGCATGTGCGAACTGGTCGGGCTGAACGTCGTCGGACTGAAGCGCGTCCGAATGGGTCGCGTTCAACTCGGCGCCTTGCCGCAAGGACAATGGCGTTATCTGAACGCTGAAGAATCGTTCTGAGGCACGGCCAGCACAAAGAGCTGTCCGGTTTGCGGCTGAACCGGAACGTGAAAACGCCCGCAGGTTTTTTGCGGGCGTTTTTCGTTTTCCATCGCCGATTGGATTGCGCAATCCGGCGCGCCTGTGGCGACGAACGGCTCACTCAATCGTCGGTGTTCGGATCGAGCCCGGGAAACAGCACTTCGGTAAAGCCAAACTTCGAGAAGTCGTTAATGCGCATAGGATAAAGTTTGCCAATCAGGTGATCGCATTCATGCTGGACGACGCGCGCGTGGAATCCTTCCGCGACGCGGTCGATCGGTTTGCCGAACTGATCGAAACCCTGATAGCGGATCATCGTGAACCGGCTCACGGCACCGCGCAATCCTGGTACGGAGAGGCATCCCTCCCAGCCCTCTTCCATGTCCTGCGACACCGGCGCAATGGTCGGATTGATGAGCACCGTCTCCGGCACGGAGGGCGCGTCCGGATAGCGTTCGTTATGCCCGAACCCGAAGATCACAACCTGCAGGTCGACGCCGATCTGAGGCGCAGCGAGCCCGGCGCCATTCGCGTCATGCATCGTGTCGAACATGTCCTTCACGAGGTCATGCAGGTCGGGCGTATCGAAATGGTCGACCGGTGCGGCGATGCGCAGAAGACGCGGATCGCCCATCTTGAGGATTTCACGAATCATGTCGAGTGCCCCTCCAGGAGCTTGCGCATACCTTCTTCGTCGAGTACGGGAATGCCGAGTTCCTCCGCCTTCGCGAGCTTGCTGCCCGCTTCCGCGCCTGCGACCACGTAGTCAGTCTTCTTCGATACTGAACCGGCCACTTTCGCGCCGGCCGCCTCCAGCATTTCTTTCGCGTCGTCACGCCCCAGCGTGGGCAGTGTGCCCGTCAGGACGACGGTCTTGCCCGCCAGCACGCCCTGCGGCGCCTTTGGCGCGGGCGGCCCCTCCGGCCATGTCACACGGCCCGGGGCGCGCAACTGTTCAATCACCGTGCGGTTGTGCTCTTCAGCGAAGAACTGATGAAGCGCCTCGGCGACAACCGGCCCCACGTCGTTGACTTCGAGGAGTTCCTCGACCGACGCGTTCATGACTGGGTCGAGCGAGCCGAAATGCTTTGCCAGATCCTTCGCAGTCGATTCGCCGACATGCCGGATACCGAGCGCGTAGAGAAAGCGGGCGAGCGTAGTGTGCCTGGCTTTTTCGAGAGAATCCAGCAGGTTTTGCGCGGATTTGTCAGCGAAGCGATCGAGTGCGGCAAGCGTCGAGAATCCGAGGTTGAACAGATCGGCAGGCGTGCGAACCAGGTTCTGTTCGACCAGTTGATCGATGATTTTCTCGCCGAGACCGTCGATATCGAGCGCACGTCGTTGCGCGAAATGCCACAGCGCCTGCTTGCGTTGTGCGGGACAAAAGAGTCCGCCGGTACATCGCGCAATCGCTTCATCCGGCAGACGCTCAATTGCGGAGCCGCAGACGGGACACTGCACAGGCATCACGAATTCGCGCGCGTCCGCAGGACGGCGATCGAGCAGCGCGCTCACCACTTCAGGAATCACGTCGCCCGCCCGGCGCACGATAACCGTGTCGCCGATCCGGATGTCCTTGCGACGTACTTCGTCTTCGTTATGCAGGGTCGCGTTCGTCACGGTCGCGCCGCCGACGAACACGGGTTCAAGTCTCGCAACCGGCGTGATGGCCCCGGTGCGCCCGACCTGAACATCGATCGCCAGCAGCTTCGTGAGCGCTTCCTGCGCCGGGAACTTGTGCGCAAGCGCAAAGCGCGGCGCGCGTGACACGAAGCCGAGCCTGTCCTGTTCCTCCCGATTGTTGACTTTGTATACGACACCGTCGATGTCGTACGGCAGACCCTCCCGCTTTTCGCCAACCGCATGGAAGAACGCAAGCAGCCCTTCCACGCCCTTCACGACAGCCCGCTCCGGGTTCACCGGCAGCCCGAGTTCGTCATACCAGTCGAGGAGCGCACTGTGCGTTACAGGCATTTCAGCGCCTTCGAGCACGCCGATCCCGTACGCGAAGAACGACAGCGGACGCTGCGCAGTGATCTTCGGATCGAGTTGACGCAAGCTCCCGGCCGCTGCGTTGCGCGGATTCGCGAACTCGCGCTGTTCGGCCTCGCGCTGCCGTGCGTTCAGGCGTTGGAAGTCGCGGCGAAACATCAGCACTTCGCCACGCACGTCCAGCACCTTCGGCACGCGTTTGCCTTTCAGCGTGAGCGGAATCGAGCGCACGGTGCGAATGTTTTCGGTCACATCCTCGCCAGTTTCGCCGTCGCCGCGCGTGGACGCCTGCACGAAGCGGCCGTCCACATAGCGCAGAGAAATGGCGAGCCCGTCGAACTTGAGCTCGCACGCGTAATCGACAGGTGTCACGCCGAGCGTATCGGACACGCGTTTGTCGAACGCGGCAATGTCTTCGTCAGCGAAGCCGTTATTCAGCGAGAGCATCGGCATCGAATGCACGACAGGCTCAAAGCCGCGTGCGACCTCGCCACCGACACGCTGTGTGGGCGAATCAGGCGTGATCAGGTCCGGATGTTCGGACTCGACCTGCTGCAACGCCTTGAAGAGCCGGTCGTATTCGGCATCCGGCAGGTCCGGCTGGTCGAGTACGTAGTACGCATGGTTCGCGCGTTCGAGTTCGGCACGCAGCCATGCGGCGCGCCCGGCCGGCGACGTGACTGCTGGATCAGGGACGGAAGTTCGAGCCATGCTGTGGACGGGTTCTCAGAAAATTCTCGGACCCCAGATTATCGCAGGAAGCGCCGGTCGTGGCATCGTCCGAACGGCCAGCTTTGTGCGCCCGCAGCACTCGCCCTGCCTTCTTCCTGGCCGGCTAGCTAACGTACGGCGCAGCACGTTGACATCGCCACGACCGGATGCGAACCTGGCGGCTGCAGCACTATCTCGCGCCGCTCGTCGGGCGCATCGATTGCAGGAGAAGTCATGTCATCTTTTCAGTTTCGTACCAGCCGCGTGCAGTACATGGTCCGGCTGTTTCGAACGCTGTGCGCGATGCTCGTCGCGCTCAATACATTGCCGGCTCTTGCGACTGAGCAGGTCGTGAGCGTGCCCCTTTCAGGCGGTCAATCGATCGCCTGTCTGCTCACGCAGAAAGACGGCAGCCAACCCGCGTGGGTACTCGTCATGATGCCGGGCGGCGATGGCAGGCTGGATCTCACACAGCAGCCGGACGGCGGGATCACGCTGCGCGAGAAGAACAACTTCCTGGTTCGCGCACGCGGATTGATCGTCGATGACCGCTTTGCTACAGCGATCGTGGATTCGCCGTCCGATTTGCCCGACGGTTATACCGACCGTTTCCGCGCGTCGTCACGCCACACGCAGGATATCGCCGAGATCGCGGCTGACCTGAAGCGTCGCTTTCCGGGTGCGAAACTCGTCCTGGTCGGCACGAGCCGGGGCACGATTTCGACGGCTTTCGCCGGACGGGACCTCGGCAGCACATGGCAGGCGGTCATCCATACGTCTACGCTGAGCAGCCCTTCACGCGGCCAGGCGCTGCCGCTTGCCGGCTTCGACTACAACGCGATCCAGGCACGCCAGTTGTTCGTGCATCACGCCGATGACGCGTGCTTCCTCTGCTCATTCGACGCGGCGAAACGCATCTCCGTTGGGCATGACTTCATCACGGTGAGCGGAGGCAACGCGAGCGGCAATCCCTGCAAGGCGATGGCGCATCACGGTTTTAACGGACAGGACGCGTCCGTCGTTGCGGCGATCAAGGCGTGGATCGACGGCGCGGCATGGCCGAAGGAGGTGAACTGAAAAGGATTGACTGAAGAGCCGCTGCTGCGCAACACATCGAACGCATTGCGCAGCAGGGTATTGAAACGCGAGCCAGACTGGCGGAAGCCGGGCGAGGCTACTGGCTGAAGAGACGGCGTGTTGCCGGCGAACCCGCCGGGATGCCGGCCTGTTCGAGGCGCGCATACAGCGTCATCAACTGTTTCTCGATAGCGAGCAGCGCGCTCTCCGGCAGAGGCCGGCGCTGATCGTCGACGACCCGCGCGCCAATGCGCTCAGACAGCGACTTCGCGTAATCGCACATCAGGCGGAACGGGAGGATATCCTCGTCGGCGACCGGCACGTCGAGCACCAGTGTGATCATCTGACCGCCCTTGTACGTGAGGTCGTCGCGCAGGAAATTCGTGTCGCCGAACTGGAGCATGAACACGGGGCTCTGCTTCGAATCGAGCTTGACGAAGCGCGTGCCGTCCCGGGAAAGCAGCAGACCGTCCTGCGAAGCAACCGCCTGCACGTAGTTCGCGGACCACGGTGCGCCGTCGGACATCACGTTGATCGACAACTGGGCGTCGCACTGCGCCGCGAAACCGTCGAGTTCACGCGCCATCGCGACCGTTTCAAGCATGTCGGGAAATTCCGGGGAGGCGTCGATTGCGTCTGCAAACTGCTGCACGCCCGTCACGAACTCGGAGAACTCCAGTTCGTTCAACGGACCGCTGCGATTCGCGAGTTGCGCGGCCGCGCGGAGTTCTTCGTAACGCGCACCGTTCTGCAGCAACTCCCACGCGCCGCCGCCTTCCGGCTTGCCTTCGATGTGCACCGGCTTGCTACCCGCGCGCCGCAGGCGCTGGGCGAGCGGAATGACCTTGTCGCCCGCAACGGGGCCGGCCAGCCGGATCGGCACGATGCAATCGATGCGGCGGTCCACGATAGCCGGCGGCGCCGAGGATATCGTCGTGGCCGCAGGCAGAATCGGCTCGACCGGTTCCTGGCCGGCCGCGCCCGTCGCCGCCGAATCGCCGGCTTCGTCCGGTTCCGGAAAGCCATTCGGCGTCGTCGATTCAGCCTGGATGTCGACTGGCGTGTCGAGCGGCGCGACGCCCGCTCCGCCAAAACTCGGCTCGACGCGCGAGGCGGAAGCCGCGTCGGCTGCGTCGCCAAGCGAGGGCTCGCGACGTGTAGTCGGCCGCGCGGGTTCGATGAACGGGCTCTGCTCGTCTTCGTTTTCGCGAGCGAACGTTTCGGCGGTGTCAGTGGGCATCGGGCGCGGCATACGGCGGCGCACCTTTGCGCCCTGCCACGCGTTGTAGACCACCACGCCCCCGACCACCACGGCGCCAGCGCCGATCAAACCGAGTGTCAACTCGTCCATGCATGCTCCATCAGCAATTCTTTTGTCAGCGATGCAGCCAGCCGCGCCCGTCTCGCGCGGCCAGACGCCGCTGCGTGGCGTGCAGGCGCGCGCCGTCTGCTCGATTCATTCTTCGGGTCAAACGATATTCTGCGCGAAGCCCGCGGCCGATTCCATGTCGACCGCGACGATCCGCGACACGCCCTGTTCCTGCATGGTCACGCCGATCAGTTGCTGCGCCATTTCCATTGCAATCTTGTTGTGCGAGATGAAAAGGAACTGCGTCTTGGCGGACATCGCGCGCACGAGGTTCGCGAAACGTTCGGTATTCGCGTCGTCGAGCGGCGCATCCACTTCGTCCAGCAGACAGAACGGCGCCGGATTCAGCTGGAACATTGCGAACACGAGCGCGGTTGCCGTCAGTGCCTTTTCACCGCCCGAGAGCAGATGGATGGTCGAATTCTTCTTGCCTGGCGGCTGCGCCATGACCTGCACGCCGGCGTCGAGAATCTCGTCGCCGGTCATGATGAGCTTTGCCTGGCCGCCGCCGAAAAGACGCGGGAACAGCTCGCCGAAATGCCGGTTGACCTCGTCGAACGTACCCTGCAGCAACGTGCGCGTTTCCTGGTCGATCTTGCGGATCGCGTCTTCAAGCGTTTCAATCGCGTTGTTCAGATCGGCCGACTGCGCATCGAGGAACGTCTTGCGCTCGCTCGCGGCCTTCAGCTCGTCGAGCGCAGCCATGTTCACCGGCCCGAGTGCCGTGATGGCGTTGTTCAGGCGCGTCACTTCGCCCTGCAGATACGACGGCTTCATGTCCGGCGTGAGCCTGGCCTGCAACTCGGCTTCGTCCACCCCTGCGGCGGCGAGCTGTTCGACGAACTGTTCGCCGTTCAGGCGCGCGGCCTGTTCCTTCAATTGCAGTTCGGTAATACGGTCGCGCAGCGGTTGCAGCGCACGTTCAGCGGTGAGACGGGTTTCGTCGGCCGAACGCAGCTTTGCGGTCAGGTCGTCGAGTTCGAGGCGCGCGGCGTGCAGCAGCTCTTCCTTCGCGGCGCGCAACTCCAGCGCTTCCTGCAGGCCGGTATGGGCGGTCTGCTCGTTAATCGTTTCGAGTTCGGCGCGGGCGTCTTCGAGAGAAGCCGCGACGCGCTCACTCTGCTCGTGTGCCACCTGGATGCTGCGCTTCAGCTCCTCGATCCGGTTCGCCATGTTGCGCGCGGCAAAGCGTGCGTCGGTCGCGGCGCGGTCGAGGTCGCGCGACTGCGCGCGTGCCGCGGTCAGTTCTTCATCGAGCGCTTCGAACGCAAGCTGGTTGTCTTCAAAACGTGCCTGAAGTTCGGCGAGCTGGGTATCGTGACGCTCGAAATTCGCTTCCGATTCGCCACGCAGCGCGCGCTGCTCCTCGATCTGCGCGGTGATCTCCTCGAGTTCCTCGCGGATCTGCGTGCTGCGCTGCGTGTAGCGCTCGTGCGCCTGCGTGAGCTTGAGCACGTCCATCTGGAGCGCGTGCACGCGCTGCGTCGCGCGTTCGGCCTGCGAGCGCACATCGGAGAGTGTCTGCGAAGCCTGCGTGTGCGCGGCTTCGGCGCGAATCGCAGCAGCCTTCGCTTCGTCTGCGAGGAGCGCCTGGGCGCGCACCTGACGCGTCAGGTTCTCGATTTCCTGCTGACGGGCCAGCATGCCGGCCTGTTCGGAATCGGCCGCATACAGCTGCACGCCGACTCGCGTCACGACGTGACCGGCCTTGACGACGAACGTACCGCCGGCCGGCAATTGCGAACGCATCGCGAGAGCCTGAGCGAGATCGTCGGCGACGAATGCCTGGCCAAGCCAGTCGTTGAGCACCGCACGCAACCCCGCGTCGTCGATACGCACGAGCGAGAGCAGCGGGCGCAGCGTGGTGGGCGCGTCGGCCGGCTGGCCAGCCGCCGGCGGTGAGTAGAACGCCAGCTTCGCGGGCGGTGCGTCCGTGGCGAATGCCTTGACCCAATCCAGATTCGAGACTTCGAGTGCGGCGAGGCGTTCGCGCAGCACCGATTCCAGCGCCGTTTCCCATCCAGCCTCGACGTGGAGCTTCTTCCACAGACGCGGCAGCGCGCCCAGTTCGTGCCTGTCGAGCCACGGCTGGATCTTGCCTTCGGTCTGCACGTTTTCCTGCAACTGCTTCAGCGCGGCAAGCCGTGCTTCGAGCTGGTGGATCTGGGCGCTTTCCGCCTGCACGCGTTCCTGCGCGGCGCGACGCTCGCCATCGAGACGCGGCAACGTTTCCTGCGCATCGGCGTGACGCGCCTGCGCCTCGGCGAGAATTTCCTCGTGCTCGGCGAGCTGCATGCGCTGCTCTTCGAGCTGCGCCTCGTCCGGCGCGTCGAGACCGCCTGCTTCCTGCTTGAGGCGCTCGTGACGCTGCTGCAGCTGCTGCAACTGCTGGTCGGCGTTGCGTTGATGTGCAGCTTCGAGCTTCAGTGCCTGCTCGGTCTGCGCAATACCGCCGCGCTCTTCGTTCAGTTGCGTCTGCGCATCGCGCCAGCGGGCTTCGAGCGCCGGCATCGCGTCGTGCTTCGCCGCCGCTTCGTCTTCGGCGACCGCGGCCTTTTCTTCCGCGACGGCCAGTTGCTCCTCCGCGTCCTCGAGGTCGCCTTGCGCCTTCTGCGCCTGCGACTGCCACTGTTCACGCTGCGCGGTCAGCGCGGCGATCTGCGCCTGCACGCGGTTGCGCGATTCGACGATGAAGCGGATTTCCGCTTCGAGACGGCTCACCTCGGCGTTCGCTTCATAAAGCGCGCCCTGCGCACCCTGCATCGCGTCGCTCGCGGAATAGTGCGCCACGCGCAGCGTTTCCAGCTGCGCCTCGACTTCGCGCAGCTTCGCGGTATGGGCTTCGAGATCGATCTGGGCCTGCTCGATGGCGCGCTGCTGACGTTCCTGCTCGCTGCCAGCCTCGTTCTTGCGCAGGAGCCACAGCAGCCGCTGTTTCTCTTCGCCATCGGCCTGCAGTTCCTTGAACTTCGTTGCGACGACGGCCTGTGCTTCGAGCTTTTCGAGGTTCGTACCGAGCTCGCGCACGATGTCCTCGACGCGCGTCAGGTTCTCACGCGTGTCGTGCAGCCGGCTTTCCGTCTCGCGGCGACGCTCCTTGTACTTCGACACGCCCGCGGCTTCTTCGAGGAACACGCGCAGCTCTTCCGGCTTTGCCTCGATGATCCGGGCGATCATGCCCTGCCCGATGATCGCGTACGCACGCGGGCCAAGACCGGTGCCGAGGAAGATGTCCTGGATATCGCGCCGGCGGGCCGGCAGGTTGTTGATGTAGTAGCTCGACGTGCCGTCGCGCGTCAGCACGCGCTTGACGGCGATCTCGGCATACTGGCCCCACTGGCCGGCCGCACGGCCATCGGCATTGTCGAAGATCAGCTCGACGCTGGCGCGGCTGCCTGGCTTGCGCGCCGTCGAGCCGTTGAAGATGACGTCCTGCATCGATTCGCCGCGCAGCTCGGAAGCGCGCGATTCGCCGAGCACCCAGCGCACGGCATCGATGATGTTGGATTTGCCGCAACCATTCGGACCCACCACGCCGACGAGCTGGCCTGGAACCTGGAAATGCGTGGGGTCGACGAAAGACTTGAAGCCAGCGAGTTTGATCGAGGTCAGACGCACGGCGATATCGCTGATTGAAAAGGGAAAATTGGATCGGACCGCACTGCTGCCGGGCACCGCCGGTGAACGTCGCCGGACGGCACGCGGAACCACCGCGGTACTCGGGCCGGCGACGCGCAGTCAAGCGCGTCCCGACAGGCAGAGGCAATCATACCATCGCGCGTTCCCGATCCTTACGGTCCGGATCGCTGTGTGTGCCAACGGGCGGTTTTGCCTTGGTGCGATGCACCCAGCTCGACAGCGCGGACGCGAGCACGATACACGCGCCACCCGCCCATTCGCGCGGACCGGGCGTCTCGCCGGCGAAGAGCCACGCGGAGAGCGCCGTGATCACGATCTCGAACAGCATGATGATCGACGCGCGGTTGGCCGGCACACGCGAGAGCCCGTATTGCACGAGCATGTTGTTGGTGCCCAGCACGAACCCGAGGCCCATCACGAGCAACACGGCGGTGGCGAGATGCGAACCCGCGGGCGGTGCCGGCATCGCTTCGAACAACGATGCGAACGAACTGAAGACCGCCGCGCCGCCGAAGATGGTCGCCGTGCGCATTTCGGGCTTCATGTCGGGCAGCACACGGCTTGCCTTGAGAATCAGCACGTTGCTCATCGCGAAGCCCATGCCGCCGGCAAGCCCTGCCCATTCCGCCAGGTTGCCCGGTACCGGGAGGCCAAGCTGTGGCGACCACAGCATCATCATCGCGCCCGCCAGCGAGAGCGCAGCGAGCGCCGCGCCCGACCACGTCAGTCGCTCATGCAGGATGAAGTGCGCGAAGAGCGCGGTCCACGCGGGCGTGAGATAGAACAGCAGCAGCACGCGCATCACTTCGCCGTGGATGGAACCCCACACGAAGCCAAGATTCGTCACGCCGGCGGCCAGTGCCAGCGCGGGCAACAGCCAGTGCCAGCGGACGGTCGCGATGGCGCGCCGGCGCAGCAGTAGTACGAAGAGGCAGCCGGCGCCGCTCGTCAAGGCGCTCGCCGCCGTGCCGGTCACGCCCAGCGCGGCGAGCATGCGCAGCGGATACCAGATCAGGCCCCATACCGAAGCGCCCAGCATGATCGCGAGCGTCGGCCAGCCAGCCGTCAATCCCCTTCCCCAGCTATTGCGGAACCCGTCACTCATCGCGCGGCTCCTGCCGTAGCGTCCGCTGCTGCCGTGCAACGTGCCGGCCGTGCTGCGTCGCACTCTCGCGCGGCTTGCCACCGCATGGCCCTTCGCACTTCCGTTCCTGCCCGCATCCCGCCTCCTGTTCTGGCGTGCCGGGCAGGGCACGTGCCCTCGCCGGTCGCCGCGCGCGCCGGGCCGCGAGGCGCTTCGGCACGCTATAATCTACTGCTCGCCGCCGGTCGCCCGATCCCTCTTTCAGGATCTCGCCGCGCGCCGCCTTCATCTGTGTTTGTCCGTCTTCGACCAGGCTCGATCCGCCCAGTGAACCCGCTACTCGACTCCCTCCAGTCCTACCCGTTCGAAAAGCTGCGCGTGCTTTTCGAAGGCGTCACGCCGCCCGCCGGTCTCGCGCACATCAGCTTTGGCATCGGCGAGCCGAAACATCCTACGCCCGCGCTGATCCGCGACGCCGTCATCGATTCGCTCGGCGGCCTCGCCTCCTATCCGGCGACGCTCGGCGCGCCGGCACTGCGCGAGTCAATCGCCCGCTGGGTCACGTGGCGCTACAACCTGCCGGCGGTCGACCCGCTGACGCAGGTACTGCCCGTCGCCGGCTCGCGCGAGGCGCTATTCGCGCTTGCGCAGACGGTGATCGATCCATCGAAAAAGGTCGGTGGCGAGCCCGCGATCGTACTCTGTCCGAACCCGTTCTATCAAATCTACGAAGGCGCGGCGTTGCTGGCCGGTGCGCAGCCGTACTTCGCGAACAGCGATCCGGCGCGCAACTTCGCCTGCGACTACGCGGCCATTCCCGAAGAAATCTGGGCGCGCACGCAGCTGCTGTACGTGTGTTCGCCGGGCAATCCGACAGGCGCCGTCCTCACGCTCGACGACTGGCGCGAACTGTTCGCGCTGTCGGACCGGTACGGCTTCGTGATTGCGTCCGACGAATGCTATTCCGAGATCTATTTCGACGAAGCGAAGCCGCCGCTCGGCGGCCTCGAAGCCGCGCACCGGCTCGGCCGCGGCTTCGAGCGCCTTGTGATGCTGTCCAGCCTGTCCAAGCGCTCGAACGTGCCAGGCATGCGCTCGGGTTTCGTCGCAGGGGACGCGGCGATCCTGAAGCAGTTCCTGCTGTATCGCACGTACCACGGCACCGCGCTCTCGACCGTCTACCAGAGCGCCAGCATCGCCGCCTGGAACGACGAGACGCACGTGCGCGACAACCGCGCGAAGTACGTGCAGAAGTTCGCCACCGTGACGCCGATGCTCGCCGGCGTACTCGACGTGCGCCTGCCGGATGCCGCGTTCTACCTGTGGGCGGACGTATCGCGCACAGGCCTTTCGGATACTGACTTCGCCCGGCGCCTGTACGCCGACTATAATGTGACGGTTCTGCCCGGATCGTTCCTCGCCCGTACGGCGCAAGGCACGAATCCCGGCCGCAATTTCGTGCGCCTCGCGCTCGTCGCCAGTGTCGACGAATGCACAGAAGGCGCACAGCGGATCGTCGACTTTTGCCGTTCGCTCGCGCGCTGACGCGCCGGGAACCGCTCCCAGCCGGCCGCCGCCCTCTTCACCGCTTTCCACTCTTCAGAAATCACGAACATGTCGCAACAACTTCAGCAGATCATCGATAACGCCTGGGAAAACCGCGCCGAACTGTCGCCGAAGGCCGCACCCGCCGAAGTGCGTGACGCCGTCACGCATGCCATCGAGCAGCTCGACAAGGGGTTGCTGCGCGTCGCCGAAAAGAAGGACGGCGACTGGACCGTCAACCAGTGGCTGAAGAAAGCCGTGCTGCTGTCGTTCCGTCTCGAAGACAACGTGCCGCAACCGGCCGGCGGTTACTCGCAGTTCTACGACAAGGTCCCGTCCAAGTTTGCGAACTACACCGCTGAAGACTTCGCGGCCGGCGGCTTCCGTGTCGTGCCGCCCGCCATCGCGCGCCGCGGCTCGTTCATCGCGAAGAACGTCGTGCTGATGCCGTCGTACGTGAACATCGGCGCATACGTCGATGAAGGCACGATGGTCGACACGTGGGCGACCGTCGGTTCGTGCGCGCAGATCGGCAAGAACGTGCACCTTTCGGGTGGTGTCGGCATCGGCGGCGTGCTGGAGCCGCTGCAGGCCAACCCGGTCATCATCGAAGACAACTGCTTTATCGGCGCGCGCTCGGAAGTCGTCGAAGGCGTGATCGTCGAGGAAAACTCGGTGATTTCGATGGGCGTGTATCTCGGCCAGAGCACGAAGATTTATGACCGCGAAACCGGCGAAGTCACGTACGGCCGCATTCCGGCGGGCTCGGTAGTCGTGGCGGGCAACCTGCCTTCGAAGGACGGTTCGCACAGTCTGTATTGCGCGGTCATCGTGAAAAAGGTCGACGCGAAGACACGCGCCAAGGTCGGCCTCAACGAGCTGCTGCGAGGCGATTGATGGCTCGCGCCAACAAGACAGTCGTCTACGGCATCCCGAACTGCGACACCGTGAAGAAAGCCCGCGTGTGGCTCGAGGAACACGGCGTCGAGTTCGAGTTTCATGATTTCAAGAAAGCAGGCGTCACCGCGCCGCTCGTGCAGGACTGGCTCAAGGACGTGTCGCTCGATGCGTTGCTGAACCGGCGTGGCACGACCTGGCGCGCGCTGTCCGACAGCATGAAGGCCGCTGCCGATACCGAAGCAGGTGCGATCGCGCTGATGATCCACAAGCCGTCGGTGATCAAGCGGCCCGTGGTAGTCGTGAACGGTCGGGTCAAGACACTCGGTTTTTCCGCGGAGCAGTACGAAACGCTTTTTGCCTGAACGCTCGCGCGATGGCGCCGTGTGCGCGATTGCATTGAAAACAGGTTGTTGCCGGCGTGCGCGCCGGCATTTTTTCATCTCAGGTGGTTAGTTCCAACATGTCCGGCACGCTTGCCCTTACTGAACAATTGATCGCGCGCGCATCTGTCACGCCCGATGACCAGCATTGCCAGAATCTGCTCATCGAGCGCCTCTCGGCAATCGGCTTTGAATGCGAGACGATCGAATCGCACGGCGTCACGAACCTGTGGGCCGTGAAACGCGGTGTCGACGGCACCGCAGGCAAGCTGCTCGCGTTCGCCGGCCACACGGACGTCGTGCCGACCGGCCCGCTCGAACAATGGACGTCGCTGCCGTTTCACCCGACGCATCGCGACGGCAAGCTGTTTGGCCGTGGCGCCGCCGACATGAAAACGTCGATCGCCGGCTTCGTGGTGGCAAGCGAAGAATTCGTCGCGGCGCACCCCGGGCATCGCGGATCGATCGCCTTCCTCATCACGAGCGACGAGGAAGGCCCGGCCACGGACGGCACGATCAAGGTCGTCGAAGCGCTGGAAGCGCGTGGCGAGCGGATGGACTACTGCATCGTCGGTGAGCCGACGTCGAGCGAAACACTTGGCGACATGGTCAAGAACGGCCGGCGTGGCTCGATGTCCGGCAAGCTCGTAGTAAAGGGCGTGCAGGGTCACATCGCGTACCCGCATCTGGCGAAGAATCCGGTTCATCTGCTCGCGCCCGCGCTTGCGGAGCTTGTGGCCGAACGCTGGGACGACGGCAACGAATACTTTCCGCCAACAACCTGGCAGGTATCGAACATCCACAGCGGCACGGGTGCGAGCAACGTGATTCCGGGCCACGCCGACGTGCAGTTCAACTTCCGCTTCTCGACGGCGAGCACGGTGGAAGGCCTGCAGCAACGCGTGCACGCCATTCTGGACAGACACGGACTCGAATACGACCTGAAATGGAGCGTGAGCGGCCTGCCGTTTCTCACGCCGCGCGGCGACCTGTCGAACGCGCTCGGGACAGCCATTAAGGACGAAACCGGCGTCACGACCGAACTGTCCACGACGGGCGGCACGTCGGACGGCCGGTTCATCGCGCGTATCTGCGAACAGGTGGTCGAATTCGGACCGCCGAACGGCAGCATCCACAAGATCGACGAACACATCGAAGTTGCCTTCATCGAACCGCTCAAGAACGTGTATCGCCGCGTGCTCGAACAACTGATCGCCTGACCAGGGACCATCATGACCCTTCCGTTCTCCACCGTGCGCGATCTGCTGCGCTTCGCGGTCAGCCGCTTCAACCAGGCGGAGTTGTCGTTCGGGCACGGCTCGGCCAACGCCTACGACGAAGCCGCGTATCTGATCCTGCATTCGCTGCATCTGCCGCTCGATCTGCTCGACCCGTTCCTCGACGCAAAGCTGACCACGCAGGAAATCGAAACGATCCTGCGCGTGATCGAACGGCGCGCCGCCGAGCGCGTGCCCGCCGCGTACATCACGCAGGAAGCGTGGATGCACGGCTTCCGCTTTCACGTCGATGAGCGCGTGATCGTGCCACGCTCGTTTATCGGCGAACTGCTGCAGGACGGTCTGCAACCGTACGTCGAGGATCCCGAACAGGTCGGTGCGGTGCTCGAACTGTGCACCGGCTCGGCAAGCCTCGCGATTCTGGCCGCCCATGCGTTCCCGAACGCGGACATCGACGCGGTCGACCTGTCGGCTCCGGCGCTCGAAGTCGCGATGAAGAACGTAGAGGAATACGACCTCGGCGACCGCATTGCGCTCTTCGACGGCGATCTCTTCGCACCGCTGCCCGAGCGCCGCTACGACGTGATCATCACGAATCCGCCGTACGTGAATGCGGAATCGATGGCGTCGCTGCCGGCCGAGTACAAACACGAACCGGAAATGGCGCTCGCCGGCGGCGCCGACGGCATGGATATCGTACGTCGCATCATCAGCGAGGCGCGCAACTGGCTCACCGACGAAGGCGTACTCGTCGTCGAAATCGGCAACGAGCGGGCGAACGTCGAAGCGGCGTTTGGCGGCCTCGACCTCGTCTGGCTGTCGACGAGCGCCGGCGACGACAACGTGTTCCTGATTCAGGCGTCCGACCTGCCGTCCTGACGCTTTCCAGCCTGTTTCAGCCTTTGCCTCGCACGCTCGCGCGCCGCCACGGCCCGCGACCGGCCTGAATCAATGCGAATGCAACGAACCCGACCGGCCGCCAATCGGGTTCGGTAAGATGGCGGAATTGCCCTCGACGCCCCACCCGGGGCGCCACCGGGAATATTTCGGATGCTTATGCAATTCGACCTGCTTCATATCGGCAGTCTGGTCGCGCTCGCTCACGTGCTGGGCGTGATTGCCGCCTGCCACGCCATTCTCTATACCCGTACCTCGCAGGGCGCGATTGCCTGGGCCGTGTCGCTCGTGGCCATGCCGTATTTCACAGTCGTGCCATACCTGTTTCTCGGGCGCAGCAAGTTTCGCGGCTACGCAGATGCGCGCCGGCTGGAAAACGAATCGCTCCGCACGCTCTCGCATCCGCGGCAATGGGACACCCTGGACTCATCCGGCGGACACCCGACCACGGAACTCGGCCATCGCGTCATCCGCTCGCTGACCCGGCTGGGCGGCATGCCGTTCTTGCCAGGCAACCGGGTACGCACACTCGTGAACGGCGAAGCGACCTTCGCCGCGATACTCGAAGCGATCGAGGCCGCGCAGAAATATGTGATCGTGCAGTTCTTCATCGTGCGCGCGGACGCGCTCGGCGAAATGCTGAAGGACGCCCTGCTCGCGAAAGCGGCCGAGGGCGTGCGCATCTACTTTCTGTACGACAGCATCGGCAGTTTCGATCTGCCGCACGCCTATACCTCGGCGCTGCGCGCCGGTGGCGTCGACGTGCATCCGTTCGCCACGAACCGGAAGTTCGTCAACCGGTTCCAGGTCAATTTCCGCAATCACCGGAAGATCGTCGTGGTCGACGGCGAGTGTGCGTTTGTGGGCGGGCATAACGTGGGCGTCGAATATCTCGGGGGCCATCCGCCGCTGTCGCCCTGGCGCGATACGCATATCGAAGTGCGCGGGCCTGCCGTCGCGAGCATCCAGTTCGTGTTCGTCGAAGACTGGTACTGGGCGACACAGCAGCTTCCCGAATTCGACGCGCCCGCCTTCGGTACCGCCAGCACCGCTGACCCCGCCAGCGAAGGCATGCATTGCATCGTCATTCCAAGCGGGCCGGCCGACAGACAGGAAACCTGTTCGCTCTTTTTCGTCGAGGCGATTAACGCCGCGCACGAGCGCATCTGGATCACCACGCCCTACCTGGTTCCAGACGAAGCCGTGTTCGCCGCGCTGCGGCTCGCGGCCATGCGCGGCGTGGATGTGCGGATCCTGATTCCATCCCGGCGCGACCATATCGTCGTCTTCGAAGCCTCGAAGCTGTACGCCTACGACGCCGTGCGCGCAGGTGTGCGCATCTTTCGCTACCGGCCGGGCTTTCTGCACCAGAAGGTCGTGCTCATCGACAGCGTCGCAGCGGCTGTCGGCAGCGCGAACCTGGACAACCGGTCGTTCCGGCTGAACTTCGAGATCACGGTGCTGACCGTCGACCGTGGTTTCGCCGCCGAGGTCGAAGTGATGCTGATGCGGGACTTCCAGGAAGCATTCGAGATCAACCGCGACGAATTCCGGAAAGCCCCTGCGTGGCGAAAGGTTGCGATGCACGTGGCGAGACTCTTCTCGCCCGTTCTGTAGCCAGCGAAACTACAGCGCTTTCTCGATATCGTCCGTGATCGATTCAGGCTTCGTCAGCGGCGCGTAGCGTTTCAGCACCGTGCCGTCGCGCCCAATCAGGAATTTGGTGAAATTCCACTTGATGGCTTCGAGCCCGAGGAGACCCGGCGCCTCGCCGGTCAGATATTTGTAGAGCGGATGCGCATCTGCGCCGTTCACGTCGATCTTGTCGAACATCTGGAACGACACGCCGTAGTTCTTCTCGCAGAAACTGCCGATCTGCTCTGCATCGCCCGGCTCCTGCTTGCCAAACTGGTTGCACGGGAAACCGAGCACGTCGAACCCGCGCGACGCGTAGTCGTCCTGCAGTTTCTGCAGCCCCGCGTATTGCGGCGTGAACCCGCACTGGCTGGCCGTATTGACGATCAGCAGCACCTTGCCCTGATAGCGGTCCAGCCCGATTGTGTCGCCACCGAGCGTACGCGCGGAAAACGTGTAGATCGAAGTCATATGCTCTCCCCCGGAAAGCGCCCAGTCTAAAGTAAATGGGCTCGCGCGACATCTGGCCGTACGGCCGATGTCGCCATTTTCCCGCGCAGTCTAGAATAGCGTTTTTTCCCCGCCGGCCATCCTGTGATTCGCTTCAACCAGTTCACCCTCGCGCGCGGCACCAAGCCGCTTTTCGAACAGACCTCGTTCACCCTCAATCCGGGCGAGAAAGCCGGGCTCGTGGGTGCAAACGGCGCGGGCAAGTCCACGCTTTTCGCCGTGCTACGCGGCGAGCTGCACGCGGATGGGGGCGATTTTTCGATGCCGCCCTCGTGGCAGATCGCCCACGTCGCCCAGGAAACGCCGGCTGCAGACAAAACCGCGCTTGCATACACGCTCGATGGCGACGCAGCGCTGCGGCAAATCGAAGCTTGCATTGCGGCGGCGTCAGCCGCTCATGACGGCGCGGCCGAAGGCGAAGCACATGCGGCATTCGCCGACGCCGACGGTTACACCGCACCCGCCCGCGCCGAGGCGCTGCTGCTTGGCCTCGGTTTCACCCTCGAACAGACACGCGAGCCGGTCGGCAGCTTCTCGGGCGGCTGGCGCATGCGGCTGAACCTCGCGCAGGCGCTGATGTGCCGCTCCGACCTGCTGCTGCTCGACGAACCCACGAACCACCTGGACCTCGACGCGATCGTCTGGCTCGAAGACTGGCTGCACCGTTATCCGGGCACCCTGATCGTGATTTCCCACGATCGCGAGTTTCTGGATTCCGTGTGCAACGTCACGCTGCACCTCGAGCAACAGCAGATCAAGCGTTACGGCGGCAACTACTCGCAATTCGAAATCCTGCGCGCACAGCAGCTCGCGCTGCAGCAGAGCGCGTACGAAAAGCAGCAGAAGACGGTCGAGCATCTGCAGAGCTACATCAACCGTTTCAAGGCACAGGCCACGAAGGCCCGTCAGGCGCAGAGCCGGGTAAAGGCGCTCGAGCGCATGGAGCTGATCGCGCCCGCGCATGCGTCGTCGCCCTTCACGTTCGAATTTCGCACGCCCGATTCGGCGCCGAATCCGATGATGGTGATGGAAGACGTCCGCTGTGGCTACCGCACCGAGGAACACACCGAAATTCCGATCGTCCAGCACGTGACGCTGTCGATCCAGAACGGGCAGCGCATTGGCCTGCTCGGCGCGAACGGCCAGGGCAAGTCGACGCTGATCAAGACGCTCGCCGGCACGCTCGAAGCACTTGGCGGCCACGTGCGCGAGGGCAAGGGTCTGCGCATCGGCTACTTCGCGCAGCACCAGCTGGAAACGCTGCGCCCCGACGATTCGCCGTTGCAGCATCTGGCGCGGCTCGCGCCCGATACCCGTGAACAGGAATTGCGCGATTTCCTCGGCGGTTTCAATTTTTCCGGCGACATGGCCACAGCGGCCATTGCGCCGTTTTCGGGTGGCGAGAAGGCGCGGCTCGCGCTCGCGCTGATCATCTGGCAAAAGCCCAACCTGCTGCTGCTCGATGAACCGACGAACCACCTGGATCTCGAAACGCGTCACGCGCTCACGATGGCGCTCGCGCAGTTCGAAGGCACGCTGATCCTCGTATCGCACGACCGCCACCTGTTACGCGCAACGACCGACCAGTTCATGCTCGTCGCGAAACACAGGCTTCAGCCCTTCGACGGCGATCTGGACGACTATCGCGACTGGCTTCTGCAGCATGCCGCCGACCAGCGCGCCGCTGCCAAAGCCAGCAATGGCTCGACTGGCACTGAATCTGGCGCTGATGCGGCCGTTAACCGAAAGGAACAACGTCGTCTCGAAGCGGAAACGCGGCAGAAGCTTTCGCACCTGAAAAAGCCGCTGCAGTCGCGCATTACAAAGATCGAAAAGGAAATGGATACGCTGAACACGGAGAAAGCGGCGCTCGACGCGTTCGTCGCCGATCCGTCCAGCTATGAGCCTGAGCGCAAAGCGCAGTTGACGGACGCGATCCGTCGTCAGGCGGAAGTCACTACACGCCTCGAAACGCTCGAAGCCGAATGGCTTGAAAAGCACGAGGAACTCGAACAGATCGGCTAGCGGCGCTCGAACCGAGACCGCGCCGGCATCGATGAGAGGTTGGCCTTGTCGTCTCCCCCTGCATTGAAAGGCTTGCGCGTACTCGACCTGACGCGCCTGTTGCCAGGCCCTGTAGCGACGTTGCGACTGGCTGAACTGGGCGCAGACGTCCTCAAGATCGAAGCGCCCGGCGCGGGCGACTACACGCGCACAATGATGCAAAGCAGCGCCGACCGGCTCGCGGGCCGGCCCGGCGCGTTCTACCGCATCATCAACCGCGGCAAACGCGAGACGCGTCTCGATCTGAAATCTGAAGCGGGCCGCAACGTGTTGCGCGCGCTCGCGCATGAGGCGGACGTGCTCGTGGAGAGCTTCCGGCCCGGCGTGATGGACCGGCTCGGCGTCGGCTACGACCTGTTGCGCGTCGAAAATCCGAAGCTCGTCTACTGCGCGATCACGGGGTACGGCTCCGACGGCCCGTTCTCGACCTTCGCCGGGCACGATCTGAACTACATCGCGTACGCAGGCGTGCTCGACCAGCTTGCCGCCCGCGACGGCACGCCGATCATGCCGAACTTCCAGATCGCCGACCTGCTGGGCGGCGCGCTGTCCGCTGTCACGCAGATGCTGGCGGCGCTCTGGCACGTTGCACGCGGCGGCAACGGACGGTTCATCGACGTCTCGATGACGCACGCGTCGCACGCCAATAACATCGTCGCGCAGGTCGCGCTCGCCAACGAAGGCGAGGGCTCGCGTGCGGGGGGCGGGCTGCTGAACGGCGGCGTGCCCTGCTACAACCTGTACCGCACGCGCGACGGCCGCTGGCTTGCCGTCGGCGCGCTCGAACTGAAATTCTGGGAGACGTTGTGTGCGGCGCTCGGCCGCCGGGAATGGGCGGAGCGGCACTGGAGCCAGGGCCAGGCCATCGGCGGTCCCGATGCGCTCGCGTTGACGCAGGAACTGGCCGCAATCATCGCGGGCCAGACGCTGGAAGACTGGATTGCCCTGCTGGAGCCGCTCGACTGCTGCGTCTCGCCCGTGCTGACGCCAGCGGAAGCGGCGCGCCATCCGCTTTTCGATCCCACGTTCGCGATGCAGCAGGACGACGCTGAGGAACCTTGACGGGCATACCGCAAAACGCGGCGGGCGCAGAGGCCTACCGTCGTGGCAAGGTCTGCCGTGGCTCACGCTCGTCGTCGATCAGAACGTGCTTGCGCCCTTCCACGTGATGCTCGATGGTGGCGCGCACTTCGTCCACGGTGACGTCTTCCGCCACGACACGCCGCGAAATCTGCCCCGTCGTATTGACCCATTCGACGATACGGCAGCCGCGACCGCCCCAAGGTTGCCGGATCGGCTCGGACACGCGGCAGCCGCGCAGAGTCACGAGACGCTCAGCTGAGGATTCATGAGACTGTTTCAAGACGCGTTCCTTTTCCGCCCATGACGGACTGCTAACTCGGGCAGGATAAGGAAAACCCGTGTCCTTCGGGTTACAGGCGGTGTAGAGACCTTTACCGCTGATTACGCAGTGAAAGTGCCCGATCACCGGGCGCCCCCCCAAGGCGAAAAATCGCTCAATCGAGATCACGCACCTGGTCGATGGCCTGTTCGATCCGTTCGACGGCGATGACGCGCAAGCCTTCTACCGGCTGCTTCGGCGCATTTGCTTTTGGAATCACCGCGATCGTGAAACCGAGCTTCGCGGCTTCCTTCAGCCGGTCCTGGCCGCGCGGCGACGGCCGGATTTCCCCCGCCAGACCGACTTCGCCGAATACGAACAGGCCTTTTGGCAGCGGCTTGTTGCGCAGCGAAGACTGGATCGCGAGCAGCACCGCGAGATCAGCGGCCGGCTCGGTGATCTTCACCCCGCCTACTGCGTTCAGAAAGACGTCCTGATCGAAACACGCAATGCCCGCGTGCTTGTGCAGCACGGCCAGCAGGAGTGCCAGCCGGTTTTGTTCGAGGCCGACCGCCAGCCGGCGGGGATTCGGGACATGCGCGGTATCCACCAGCGCCTGGATTTCGACCAGCAGCGGCCGCGAACCTTCCTGCGTGACGAGCACGCATGAACCCGGGACCGTCTGCTCATGCTGCGAGAGAAACAGCGCGGATGGGTTCGACACGCCGCGCAGTCCGCGCTCGGTCATTGCGAACACGCCAAGCTCGTTGACCGCGCCGAAGCGGTTCTTGAACGCCCGCACGAGGCGAAACGACGAATGCGTATCGCCCTCGAAGTACAGCACGGTGTCGACGATGTGCTCGAGCACGCGCGGGCCGGCCAGATTGCCCTCCTTCGTCACGTGCCCGACCATGATGATCGCCGTGCCCGACTGCTTGGCGACGCGCGTCAGCTGCGCCGCGCATTCGCGGACCTGCGCGACGGAGCCCGGCGCCGAGGTCAGCGCATCGGAATAGATCGTCTGGATCGAATCGATGACGGCAACGTCGGGTCGTTCGGCTTCGATCGTCGCCTGAATTCTTTCAAGCTGGATTTCGGCGAGCAGCTTGAGCTCGCCCGCTTTCGACTGTGGATCGAGCAGCGAAAGCCGTTGCGCGCGTAGCGCGATCTGCGCGGCGGATTCTTCGCCGCTCACATAAAGCGCGCGCCGTTCGCTGGCGATTTCGCCGAGCGACTGCAGGAGCAGCGTCGATTTGCCGATCCCCGGATCGCCGCCGATCAGCACTACGCCACCGGCCACGAGGCCGCCGCCCAGCACGCGATCGAATTCGCTGACACCGGTCGAAAAGCGCGGCACGTCGGCGGCCTCGATATCGGCGAGCCGCTGGACCGGCGCGCTTTTCGCGAGCGACTGAAAGCGGTTCGCCGATGCCGGTTCCGCGATGGTTTCCACCAGCGTGTTCCACGCGCCGCACGCCGGGCACTGCCCTTGCCATTTAGGCGCCTGCCCGCCGCACTCGGTGCAGGTGTACAACGTTTTTTGTTTAGCCACGCGCCATCCTGTTACTGCGTTGTTCTGTCCGACAGGTCGGAAAAGGTCATTCGGCGCGCACGGGCACGCGCGGCGCGACCGCGCACATCAGTTCATAACCGATCGTGCCGCAAGCCCGCGCGACGTCGTCGATCGGCAGGTTCGGTCCCCACAGTTCGACGCGCGAGCCGACGCCCGCCGTCGGGCACGGCGTGAGGTCGACGGTGATCATGTCCATCGAGACGCGCCCCACAAGCCGTGTCAGCACGCCGTCGACGATCACCGGCGTGCCTTCGGGCGCCGTGCGCGAATAGCCGTCCGCGTAACCGCAGGCAACCACGCCGATGCGCATCGGCCCGCGTGCGGCGAATGTGGAGCCGTAACCGATCGTCTGCCCTGCGGCGACCATCTGAGTCGCGATCAGTTCGGAGGCAAGCGTCATGGCGGGCTGCAGCCCCGTCCCCTCGATCGCGGCGGTCACACCCGACGGCGACGCACCATACAGGATGATGCCCGGGCGCACCCAGTCAAAGTGTGCCGCCGGATGCCACAGCGTGGCCGCGGAGTTCGACAGGCTGCGCGCACCGGCAATGCCTTCCGCGCCCCGTTCGAACGCTTCCATCTGATACGCGATGCCGCGCTCGCCGTCCGCGTCGGAAAAATGGGTCATCAGCGTGATCTGGCCGACGCCCTGACAGGCACGAGCACGCTCCCACGCCGCCCGATAGCGTTCCGGCGTGTAGCCGAGGCGATTCATGCCGCTATTCATCTTGAGCTGGATATTGACCGGCTTCGACAGGCGCGCCATTTCGAGCATTCGCATCTGTTCGTCGGAATGCACCGCCGTGGTCAGGCTGTAGCGGTCGATGACGTCGATATCAGTCGGACGGAAGAAGCCTTCCAGCAGGAGAATCGGCCCGGCCCAGCCCAGTTCACGCAACTTCACCGCCTCTTCGAGGTCGAGTAATCCAAAGCCGTCGGTTGCGCGCAGGCCAGGAAATACGCGAGCGAGCCCGTGTCCATACGCGTTCGCCTTGACGACGGCCCAGATCCGGGACTTCGGTGCGTAGCGGCGGACGACGGCGAGATTGTTGGCGAGAGCGGAGGTATGAATGATGGCTGAGAGCGGGCGCGGCATGGGATATTTTCGTAAAGACGCTTGCGAATCAGGAGCTTACAGCGCGTTTTCAGCGCGTCGGAGGCCACCGGACGGTGCGATCAAGGATTCTGCTAGTCTGAATGCGCCTATTTTCGTGATATAAAGCCGTGCGCACAACCCATTTCGAACGGCATAAGCCCGGACGCATTGCACACGGCCGGGGCGGACAGACCGCAGCGAGGACAGCATCGCATCAGATGAAAAAAGGTTTTTACACCATCATGGCCGCGCAGTTTTTTTCGTCGCTGGCCGACAATGCGCTCCTGATTGCTGCTATCGCGCTGCTCAAAGACCTTCACGCTCCAAACTGGATGACGCCGCTGCTCAAGCTGTTCTTTGTGCTGTCGTACGTCGTTCTTGCTGCCTTCGTCGGCGCCTTCGCGGATTCGCGACCCAAGGGTCGTGTGATGTTCGTGACGAACACCATCAAGGTGCTTGGCTGCATCACGATGCTGATCGGCGCGCATCCACTGATTGCCTACGGTATCGTGGGCTTCGGCGCGGCGGCCTACTCGCCGGCGAAGTACGGCATCCTCACTGAACTGCTGCCGCCTGACCGGCTCGTCGCCGCGAACGGCTGGATTGAAGGCACGACCGTCGGGTCGATCATTCTCGGCACCGTACTGGGCGGCGCGCTGATCAGTCCGCACATTGCCGCGCCGATCCTGCGCCACCACATTCCCTCGATCAACACGCCCGCCGAAGCCGCGATGCTCGTGATCATGGGTTTCTATGTGATCGCCGCGCTTTTCAATCTGCGCATTCCCGATACCGGCGCCCGCTATCCGAAACAGGAGCGCGGCCCGATCAAGCTCGTCACCGATTTCGCCGACTGCTTTCTGGTCCTGTGGCGCGACAAGCTCGGCCAGATTTCGCTCGCGGTCACGACGCTCTTCTGGGGCGCGGGCGCGACGCTGCAGTTCATCGTGCTGAAGTGGGCCGAAGTGTCGCTTGGCATGTCGCTCTCGGAAGGCGCGATCCTGCAGGCCGTCGTGGCCGTCGGCGTGGCCGCCGGCGCGATGATCGCCGCTGCAAAGGTGCCGCTCAAGAAATCGCTCTCGGTGCTGCCGGTCGGCATCATGATGGGCATTGCCGTAATGCTGATGGCGTTCTATACGAAGTCGATGTTTCCGGCGCACTGGGGCATCTATTTCGGCCGGATGCACGTGCCGGGCTATCTGCTGATTGCCTATCTGTTCCTGATGATCGTCGGCGGACTCTCGGGCTTTTTTGTGGTGCCGATGAACGCGCTGTTGCAGCATCGCGGGCACGTGCTGCTTTCGGCCGGCCACTCGATCGCCGTGCAGAACTTCAATGAGAACCTGTCGGTGCTCGTGATGCTGTGTCTGTATGCTGTTCTCGTGTGGCTCGATGTGCCGGTATCGGCGGTGATCGTGCTGTTCGGCACCTTCGTCTGTGTGATGATGTGGTTCGTGATGCGGCGTCACCAGGCGAACCAGCGCGCGTTCGATTCAGTCGCGCTGATCGGCGAAGTGAAACATTGACAGATAGTGGGCGCGCCGCCGCGCGCCCACTATCTGTCCGGCCCGGTCGCACACGCTCTTCCTCTTTCTCCGCACGCTCCCCATGACTCAAGCAATTCCTCACGTCCTGACGATCGCCGGCTCCGATTCGGGCGGCGGCGCGGGCATCCAGGCCGACCTCAAGACATTCTCGGCGCTCGGCGCGTACGGCGCGAGCGTGATCACCGCGTTGACCGCGCAGAACACGCGCGGCGTGACGGCGATCCATACACCGGAACCCGCGTTCATCACGGCGCAACTCGACGCCGTGTTCGACGACATCCGGATCGACGCCGTCAAGATCGGCATGCTGGCCAACGCGGGTATCGCGCATGCGGTGGCTGAAGCGTTGCGTCGTTATCGTCCGAAGCACGTCGTGCTCGACACCGTGATGATCTCGAAGAGCAATCACGCGTTGCTGGCCCCGGACGCCGTTGCCGCAGTGCGCGACGAACTCTTGCCCCTCGCTACGTTGCTCACGCCGAACCTGCCTGAAGCAGCCGCGCTGCTTGGCGAAGCCGCCGCAACCGACGAAGCGGCGATGATCCGTCAGGGCGAAGCGTTACGCGCGCTCGGTGCACGCGCGGTGCTGATGAAAGGCGGCCACCTCGCCTCTACGGACAGCCCGGACTGGTTGATCCAGGAAAGCGGCACACTGCGCCTCGGCGGCCCGCGCGTGCCCGTGAAGAACACTCACGGAACGGGTTGCACGCTGTCGTCGGCGATTGCTGCGCTCGTTGCCCAGCGAAGTGATCTGGCAAGCGCTGTCGCGGATGCGAAGGTGTATCTGACCGGCGCGCTCGAACAGAGCGACCGGCTGGACGTCGGTCACGGCGTCGGGCCAGTGCATCATTTTCATCGCTGGTGGTAAGGACGACGCTTCGTTGTCCGGCACGATGCTGATCGAGCCTTGATCGTGCCTCACGGCAAGTCAGCATCGGCGGGCATCGTCACTGACGCGCAAATGCCTGGCCGCGTCGCGGCCAGTCGTCGGGAACGACAAAGCCACGCGACTGTTCGATCCACCGGCCGGCGTCATCGGGGGCGAATGACGCCACCATCGTCGGACCCGTCTGACGTTCGAGCTGAACAAGGAGCGTGGCGGCATCCACGAACGTCGTCTGCGGCGAAGGCTCGCCCGCCTCGTAGCGACGGGGCGCGAGCCATTCGAGACGCGGCAACACCTTCCACACCGCAGCCTGCGTCGCGGAAAATGCCGGCCAGTCCGCGCGGGTTGCCCACCAGCCGCGCGCATGGGCGGGGTTGACCTGCGGCGCGCCCTGCCCGGGACCCGTTTCGCCCGTTTCGCCCGTTTCGCCCGTTTCGCCCGTTTCGCTCTGCGTCGCGCCGTAGAAGAGCCACCCCTTGATGAACATCGCCGGCTCCCACGGGCCACGATGCCCGAGCGTCGCGAATTCTTCGCGCGCGCTAAGCGGCAATTGGTGATCGAGGAGATGCGCCAGCTTCAGGTCGAAGCGATCCTGCAGATTCGGACCGACGTAATCCGCGAGTTGCGAGCGACCGTCGCCGGCGTGCAGATAGCACTTCACGGCCAGCTCCCAGTGCAGGCGCCGGCCACTTGCGGTCTCGACCAGAAAATCGCACTCGCCGAGCGTCACGCCCGCGCGCCGCAACGCGACGTTCGCGGCGACGAGGCGCGCAGCCGGTCCATGCTGAAGAAACCAGCCGAGCAGACACTCGGCGTAACGGCCCAGCCGCGTGATCCGCGACGCGGCGATATGCCGGTGCAGACTGTCCGGACCGGCGTCGAGCGCGTGCAGCCAGGCAATCGTCGCGACTTCTTCGGCGGGCGTCTCAAAGAGATGCGCGAGCCCGCCAGCGGGTGGTTGCGCGCGCAACAGATCCGGGCTGAACAGTAGCCATGCCAGATCGCGTACGACAGCATCGCGCAGCAGGTCGAACCGCGCGACAGGCGCTGCGGCATCCGCCACGGGCCCGTGTGCGGCGTTCATCAGCGGGACGGCTCGCCGGCCGTCTTCTGCCATGTTTCACGCGCGAGGCACAGATCGGCCCAGGCCTTCGCCTTGTCGGGCAGACTGCGCAGCAGATACGCCGGGTGATACGTGACGATCACAGGCACGCCTTCGTATTCGTGCACACGACCGCGCAGCGATGAAATGCTGGCCTCGGTCTTCAGCAGGCTCTGCGCGGCAAAACGACCCAGCGCGACAATCACCTTCGGCTTCACGAGCGAAACCTGGCGCTGAAGATACGGCTCGCAGCGCGCGACTTCGTCGGGCTCGGGATTGCGGTTGCCGGGCGGGCGGCACTTGATAACGTTCGCGATATAGACGTTCGTGTCACGCGCGAGCGTGAGCGAGCGCAGCATGTTGTCGAGCAGCTTGCCGGCCTGGCCGACAAACGGTTCGCCGACGCGGTCCTCGTTTTCGCCGGGCGCTTCGCCGATCAGCATCCAGTCGGCATTGAGGTCGCCGACGCCAAAGACGGTGTTCGTCCGCTTCTCACACAGTCGGCATCGCTCACAGCCAGCGACACGCGCGCTGAGCGCATCCCAGTCGAGCGCGTCGACGCTGGCGCCGATGCTGGCGTCTGGCTGTGCGTCGTTGACGATGCGGGTTGTCCTGGCGAGAACCGGCGCTTCGGCTGGCAGGTCGTCGAGCCATGCGGGTTCGTCCGCGCCCACGGGCGTGTCATGCAGCGAAGGCGCGTGTCCCAGCGAAGGCGTGACCTGCTGCGAAGACGTGTCTCCCAGCGAAGGCGTGACTTGCTGCGAAGGCATGCCGCGTGTCGGTACGACGGCTTCGACCGGCGCAGGCGCTGCGATGGCTGGCCGCAGGCCGCGGCGCACCCACATCGGCGCGAGACCGAGTTCTTCCAGCGCGGATTCAGAGAACGCCATCTGCGCCCTCCCTTGCAAACGAAAAACGCATCACGATGGCGTCCTCCCGGCTACGATGTCGCGCCGGATAATAATTCTTGCGCCGTCCAATCGACGAAAACCCGAAGTGTTCATATAGACGGATCGCGCGGTGATTCGAAGGCCGGACTTCCAGCAGCAGGCCATCGAGTTTCTCGGCGCGCGTGATGCGCACCGCTTCGCGCAGCAACGTGAGGCCGGCGCCCGCGCCCTGCGATGCAGGCGCGACGCACAGATTCAGGAGATGCATTTCGTCGACCACCGGCATCAGCACGCAATAACCGATCAGCGCGCCTGTGACGTGACGCAGGCAAATCCCGAAATAGCCGTTGCGCAGCGAGTCCGCGAAATTGCCGCGACTCCACGGAAACTCATACGCGAGTTTCTCGATGGCGGCGACTTCGTCCAGATCGCCTTCGGTCATCGGCGATACGTATCGGTCGGCGAGCAGCACCCCGCTCATTGGCCACCCTCACGGAGCAGAGTCTGTGCCGCCGGGGCATGGGCGGCCGCCTGCGCGGCTTTCGCGGCCATGCGCTCGGCGGTGGTCTGCGCGACCTTGTCGCGGATGTACTCCGGCGCGGCCTGATCTGCCGGCACTGTGCGGCCCGCACGGAACGCGCGCAGCGCAACCATTGCGACCGGCATCGCATTCGGCACTGCTTCGCTATCGATCACACGCGCCCGCGACGCCGCGAGGAGTCGTTCGCCGAACGCCGCGGCCGCGTTGCCTGCCAGCGTGAATGGCGCATCGGGAAGCGTCATGTTGCCGGGCGCATCGAGCGACGCCGGATGAACCGTGCGCCAGTCGTGCCGGGCGTCGTCCCACGCGTAATCGGCCCAGTAGACTTCGTCCATGCGCGCGTCGAGCGCCGCCAGTACACGGCTCGCCGACGGATCGCGCAGCCGCGCGCTTTCAGCGCACGCGAGCAGCGTACCGACTGGCACGACCGGAATATCGAGGCCGAACGCGAGCCCCTGGGCGACGCCCGTTGCGGTACGCAGTCCGGTGAACGAGCCGGGGCCCGCACCGAACGCGATCGCGTCGCAGTCGGAGAGCGCGAGGCCGGCTTCATCGAAGAGTTCGCGGATCGCCGGCAACAGGCGCGTACTGGAGACGGCACCGGTCGCTTCGTGTCGAGTCCAGACGCGCGGAGCGACTACAGCCGGATCGGCGCAAGAAGCACCGGCCTCCCCATCGGAGCCGACAGACAAAAGCGCGACCGAGCAGAATTCGGTCGACGTATCAAGGGCAAGCAGGACGATTCGTGTCATGACCGCTATTGTAATGCGGCGCTCCGTATTGCCGGATGCGAACCGCACCGGTGTGGTCTGCAGCAGCATCGTCGTCCGGGACGCGCCGTTTGGAAGAATCGCTCCAGCCCGAGGCGCGGCCGTGCTTGTTATGATCGCCGGCCGACCTCGACAAGCAAGGAGAACAAGGATGAGCGACATGAGCAACGTTAGCGCGCTGTTCGCGCAAGCCCAGGAAGATGTGAAGCAGTTGCCGGAGCGTCCGGGCAACCTGACGCTGCTGCGTCTGTACGCGCTGTTCAAGCAGGCCACCGACGGCGACGTCCACGGCGACAAGCCCGGCTTCACCGACATCGTCGGCAAATACAAATACGACGCATGGACCGCCCTCAAGGGCACTTCGCAGGACGCCGCGAAGCAGCAATACGTCGAACTCGTGGAATCGCTGAAGAGCGGCGCTTCGGCCTGACCCAAGGCACACCGCACGTGCGCCAGCCAGGCCGCTGGCGCGCGTGCGGCCTTGAATATTGAATACCACCGGCGAATACCCGCGCCGGTGGTTGCTTCAAACCGGCTTTGAATCATCTGTCCCGCCTCAGCCTCAGCCGCCTCGCTGTTGAGGCCAGTCACCGCTTCAGGGCAGGTCCGCCCGAATCCCGATCGCGCCCCGCTTCGACATTCTTCGACCATTAATGGGATGGTGGCGCAGTGCAGCAAAACCCTATATAATGCGGCTGCGCTTCACTGCTTTGCCCGGTTTTGATGCCGGCGCGTCGCTGCGCAGCGCCTCGTAGCGTTTTGCTCCAATCCAGTTTAGAACCTGTCCCCTCCTGCCAGCAGGCCCTCTTTTCGGGCCGTCAAGTACCAGGCTGGCGACAATGCCAATATCGGCTTGTCGCATCCGATACAGCTTCTAACGAAAAGCTCGCCTTTATTGTTGCGAGCTGCCCCCGTTTTTCGATTTGCTCGCTGCTTCTTTGCTCGCTGAATCCGACGACTTGGGTATGCCGATTGGCGCCGACGTTTCACTTCCCGTGTTTCAAGGATTCTCATGACTTCGAGCAATACCCCCAGCCCGCTGAACGCCATCGCCGATCAAGCCCTCGGTCTCGACACCCCCGCCGCCGTCGCTTCGCAGGAAGTCGCGACCGCCGCCGTGGTCGCCGACGCCGCAGTGCCGACCGGCCCGTCGTTCGCGTCGCTTGGCCTTTCGGCGGATGTCGTCTCTGCCCTGACGGCCGCTGGCTATTCGGCCCCGACACCAGTTCAGCAGCGCGCGATTCCCGCCGGCATCGCCGGCCGCGACCTGATGGTGTCGAGCCCGACCGGTTCCGGCAAGACCGCAGCGTTCATGCTGCCCGCCATCGAGCGTTTTTCGCAGCTGCAAAAGGCCCAGGCCTCGCAGCCGCGTGAGCCGCGCCCGGCCGACGGCGCCCGCACGCGCCGCCCGCAACCCGTCGCACGTCCGACGATGCTGGTCCTGACGCCGACGCGCGAACTCGCGATGCAGGTCACGACCGCCGCTTCGACGTACGGCAAGCACCTGAAGCGCCTGCGCACCGTCAGCATTCTTGGCGGCGTCGCATACGGTCAACAGCTGATGCTGCTGGCTAAAAACCCTGAAATTCTCGTTGCTACGCCGGGTCGTCTGATCGACCACCTGGAGCGCGGCCGTATCGACCTGTCGCAATTGCAGATCCTCGTCCTCGACGAAGCGGACCGCATGCTCGACATGGGCTTCATCGAAGACATCGAAACGATCGTCGCATCGACGCCGGCTACACGTCAGACGATGCTGTTCTCGGCCACGCTCGACGGCAAGATCGGCGCGCTGACCGGCCGTCTGCTGAAGGATCCGGAACGCATCGAAATCGTCCAACGCATGGAACAGCGCACGAACATCGCGCAGACCGTGCATTACGTCGACGACCGCGATCACAAGGATCGTCTGCTCGACCATCTGCTGCGTGACGAAGGCCTCGATCAGGCTATCGTGTTCACGGCAACGAAGAATGAAGCAGACCAGCTCGCTGGCCGTCTCGCCGACGCCGGTTTCGAATCGGCCGCCCTGCACGGCGATCTGCCGCAAGGCGCGCGTAACCGCACGATCAAGGCACTGCGCGAGCGCCGTGTCCGCGTGCTCGTGGCAACCGACGTCGCAGCACGCGGCATCGACATTCCGGGCATCACGCACGTGTTCAACTACGATCTGCCGAAGTTTGCAGAAGACTACGTGCACCGTATCGGCCGTACCGGCCGTGCTGGCCGCTCGGGTATCGCCGTGAGCCTCGTGCATCACGCCGAACAGGGCGCGCTGAAGCGCATCGAGCGTTTCGTGCGCACGCCGCTCGCGGTCAACGTGGTCGAAGGCTTCGAGCCGCGCAAGTCGGCACCGTCGGGCACGGGTCGTCCGGGCTTTGGCGGCCGCGGCCGTCCGGGTGGCGGCAACGGCGGCGGTCGTCGCTTCGGTAGCGGCGGCGGCACCGGTAGCGGCAAGCCGGCTGGCAACGGTGGCGGCGCCCGTACGGGCGGCGGCTGGGCCGGCAAGCCGGCTGGCAGCGGTTCGCGTGAAGGCTACGGCGGTTCGCGTGACGGTGGCTACGGCGCCCGTCGCAGCGACGGTCCGCGTACTGCGCGTCGCGGCAGCTAAGCCTGCCAGGCACGCGGCCGGATCGGCGCCGAAAGCGCGTCCGGCTGTCACGCCATCACGTCAAACGGCTATCCGCCGTGCGGCGTGAGTCAGAAAAACCGGTGCTCACGCACCGGTTTTTTTTCGCCCGTCCCTCAGCGACCGATATTTTTCACAATGTGGAAAAATTTTTTGCGTCGTAAAAAATCGTGCTGCGTGGCACAACTACCGTTGTTGCAGCAGGGGAAATGGCATTTCTCAATATGAAAAAATAAACGTAATGCATTGATTTATATACAATAAAAATCTTACGCAAAGCACAAAAACGAGCTGTTGCGCGGGCTTCGATTTGCCTAGACTCTTATATAAGACTTCACGAAAACAAAGCGGCCACAAACACTGGCAAGCCACTTCGCTGAAGACAAGAGTCAACCGATCCAACCGTCTGGGCAATTAGAGGAGCACATCATGTCACGTCAACAGCAAGCTCAACAACTCCAACAACAATGGGAAACCGATCCGCGCTGGAAGGGCATCAAGCGGTCGTATTCCGCTGAAGACGTGGTGCGTCTGCGCGGCTCGGTGCCAGTCGAACACACGCTCGCGAAGCGCGGCGCCGAAAAGCTGTGGGAATCGATTCATAGCGAGCCGTTCGTCAACGCCCTCGGCGCGCTGACCGGCAATCAAGCCATGCAGCAGGTCAAGGCGGGCCTGAAGGCAATCTATCTGTCGGGCTGGCAGGTGGCCGGCGACGCGAACGTCGCAGGCGAAATGTATCCGGACCAGTCGCTCTACCCGGCGAATTCGGTGCCGCTCGTCGTCAAGCGCATCAACAACACGCTCACACGTGCCGACCAGATCCAGTGGTCCGAGGGCAAGAATCCGGGCGACGAAGGCTATATCGACTACTTCGCACCGATCGTGGCGGACGCTGAAGCCGGTTTCGGCGGCGTACTGAACGCGTTCGAACTGATGAAGTCGATGATCGAAGCCGGCGCGGCAGGCGTTCACTTCGAAGACCAGTTGGCTTCGGTCAAGAAGTGCGGCCACATGGGCGGCAAGGTGCTCGTGCCGACGCGCGAAAACATCGCGAAACTGACGGCGGCGCGTCTCGCCGCCGACGTCTCGGGTACGCCGACGATCCTGCTGGCGCGCACCGACGCAGAAGCGGCCGATCTCGTGACGTCGGACATCGACGACAACGACAAGCCGTTCCTGACCGGCGAGCGTACGGTCGAAGGCTTCTACCGTACGAAGCCGGGTATCGAGCAGGCGATCTCGCGTGGCCTCGCCTACGCGCCGTACGCCGACATGATCTGGTGCGAAACCGGCAAGCCGGACCTCGAATTCGCGAAGAAATTCGCCGAGGCGATCCACAAGCAGTTCCCGGGCAAGCTCCTGTCGTACAACTGCTCGCCGTCGTTCAACTGGAAGAAGAACCTCGACGACGCGACGATCGCGAAGTTCCAGAAGGAACTCGGCGCGATGGGCTACAAGTTCCAGTTCATCACGCTGGCCGGCTTCCACGCGCTCAACTACTCGATGTTCAATCTCGCACACGGCTATGCGCGCACGCAGATGAGCGCTTTCGTCGAAATGCAGCAGGCCGAATTCGCTGCCGCCGACAAGGGCTTCACTGCCGTGAAGCATCAGCGCGAAGTCGGCACCGGCTACTTCGATGCGGTGACGCAGACGGTCGAGCGCGACGCATCGACGACCGCCCTGCACGGCTCGACGGAAGACGAGCAGTTCTTCGACAAGAAGGTCGCCTGAACGCCGTTTGACGACGGGCTGAGCGGCACGGCAGGCAGTACAGGGAGAAGCGGCCCCGCAGAGGGCTGCCACCAGAGGAGGCTCGGTCGCCGGTCAGAAGCCAGCGGCCGGCACAGCACCTGAGCAGCGTTCAGGCCCGGCATCACCGTGCGAAGAGCGAACAAGACGCGCGCTGGCTATCCGCCAGCGCGTTTTTCCTCAGGGGTATCCATGGTGCGCCGTCCTGCGGCGCCTGCCGGGAACGTCGTCAACGACACTCATCGATAGACGATCACCGGGATTTTGGTGTGCGTCAGGACGCGCTGGGTCTCGCTCCCGATCAACAGGCTGCCGAGGCCGCGCCGCCCATGCGACGCCATGAAGATCACGTCGCAACCACCCCGCTCCGCTGCCTCGATGATCCCCAGATACGGCGAAGGATGGACGCTCGTCTCACTTGCAAATGCGACGCCCGCGTCGAGCGCCGCCTGCTCGACTTCCTGCAGATGCAGGCGCGCTTCGCGTTCGCTGCGCTCCTGAAAATCGACCGGCGGCTCGATCACGACCTCGGAAAACGGCGAGTACGGATATTGCGGCAGACACGCGTAGGCCGTCACCCGCGCACCGACCGCCCTGGCGAGGTCGATTGCGCCGTCGATGGCCATTTTGGACAGATCTGAACCATCAGTCGGAACCAGGATGTGCTTGAACATCGTGCCCTCCGTCGTCAGCTGCGGCGCTCCGTCAGGTCCGCGGGATAGCGGCGCGCATGCAAGTAGCGGGCAATGCGCGGCGCCTCGAATCGATTGTAGTGCGCCGAAATCCGCTACACGGCCCGCGTGCGGGTCTGTCCGCATATCGGAAACCCGCGCGAGCCACGCGGGACACGGCTTTGCGCTAACCCCAGTAGCCCGGATGGCTGTACGTATGTTTCAGGAAATCGAGAAAAAGCCGCACCCGCAACGGCAGATGTCGACGCTGTGGAAACACCGCGTGGATGCCGATGGGCGGCGCCGCGAAATCGTCGAGCACCGTCACGAGGCGTCCGGCTGCGATATCGGTGCCCACTTCCCACCACGAGCGCCAGGCAAGGCCGTGGCCTTCGAGACACCATTCGTGCAGGACCACGCCGTCGGAACATTCCATCGTACCGGAAACCCTGATCGTCACGACCTTGTCGTCCTGCTGGAACGTCCAGCCGCGTTGCTGGTTCGCGCTCGCGCCGAGCGCGAGGCAGTTGTGACCTGCGAGCGCAGCGAGCGTTTCCGGTGCGCCGCGCCGCGCGAGGTAGGCGGGCGACGCCACCACCACGCGCCGGTTGTCGCCAAGGCGCAGCGATACCAGCGACGAATCGGGCAATTCGCCCAGCCGCACTGCGCAGTCGAAGCCCTCGTTGACGAGGTCGACCATCCGGTCCGACAGATCCAGCGTGATCGACACATCGGGATGCGCGACGGTAAAGGCCGGCACAAGCGGCGCGACGTGGCGCCGCCCGAAACCGGCTGGCGCCGAAAGACGCAGGTGCCCGCTCGCCTTCACCCCGCCCGCCGACACGCTCGACTCCGCGTTCTGCATGTCGTGGATGACGCGCTGGCAGTCCTCCAGAAACGCGGAGCCTTCGTATGTCAGCGTGATTTTGCGGGTCGTGCGCACGAGCAGTTTGACGCCGAGCCTTTCTTCGAGGGCATCGATCCGGCGTCCAATGATGGCGGGCGCAACACCCTCTGCCTGGGCCGCTGCGGACAGGCTGCCGCGCGCCGCGACGGCAACGAAGGTCTCGATCTGCTTGAAGCGGTCCATGTCGGCTGGGTGCGTCGCGTAGACGCTCATGATGGAGTCGAGCGTCAGATTAGGCATATGAAAGTAAAAGATCAAGTGATGTTTACCGTCTTTCTATCTACCGCACATCACTAATAGAATCCGTCTTGACCTCTGACTGGAGCGCACGGCAATGTCGGCCACAACGACACTCTTCCCCAAAGCAGTTATTTTCGACGCGTACGGCACGCTTTTCGACGTGCATTCGGTCGTCGCTGCCGCGGAGCAGATGTTCCCTGGCCACGGCGACGCCCTTTCGCTCCTGTGGCGTCAGAAACAGATCGAATACACGCAGTTGCGCACGCTGTCGGATGTGGGCGGCGCACGCTACGAACCGTTCTGGACCATCACGCTCGACGCGCTGCGTTTCTCCGCGCGCAAACTCGGCCTCACGCTGAATACGGCTGCGGAAAAGCGCTTGATGGATGAATATGCGTGCCTCTCCGCATTCCCTGATGCCGTTCCCGTCCTGCGCCAGTTGCGCGAGCTTCGGGCAGGCGCCGCAGTTGCCGCCGACGTCGCCGCGGGCAAACGCATCGGGCTCGCGATCCTGTCCAACGGCAATCCGCAAATGCTCGACATCGCGGTCAAGAGCGCCGGGATGGCCGGTCTTTTCGACCATGTGCTGTCAGTCGACGCCGTGCGCGCCTACAAGCCTGCGCCGGCTTCCTACGCCCTTGGTCCGGCCGCTTTTGGCGCCACGCCACGCGAGATCGTATTTGTATCGTCGAACGGCTGGGACGTGGCCGGTGCGACGTGGTTCGGCTACACCACATTCTGGGTCAACCGTGCCCGCGGCCCCGCCGAGGAACTCGGCGTGAGCCCGCACGGCACCGGCACAAGTCTTGCCGATCTGCCCGCGTTTCTGGACACCCTTCTGCCGCACGACAAAGGCTCAGGCCGCGCGCGCCACAGCCCCGGCGCCACGTGAACCGAGTGGTTTGAACGGCATGAAACACCTCATCGCATTTCCATAATCTGACCGACCAAGGGAGAAACCATGGCGAACCAATCGTCGTTATCGTTGCAACTGCCGCAAGGCATGCGTATCACCGCTGAGATCAAGCCGGGCTTCGAATCGATTCTCACACCCGCCGCACTCGAACTCGTCGCGAACCTGCATCGCGTGTTCGAGCCGCGCCGCCAGCAACTGCAGAAGGCGCGCGCCGAGCGCACGAAGCGCCTCGACGCCGGCGAGCGCCCCGACTTTCTCGCTGAAACGGCGCATATCCGCGATAGCGACTGGAAGGTCGCGCCGCTGCCGAAGGATCTCGAATGCCGACGCGTCGAAATCACGGGGCCGGTGGAACGCAAGATGATCATCAACGCGCTGAATTCAGGCGCCGATTCATACATGACGGACTTCGAGGATTCGAATGCGCCGAGCTGGGACAATCTGATCACCGGTCATCTGAACCTGAACGACGCCGTGCGCCGCGAGATTTCGCTCGAACAGAACGGCAAGTCGTACCGCCTCAACGACAAGGTCGCGACGCTGATCGTGCGTCCGCGCGGCTGGCACCTCGACGAAAAGCATGTGACGGTCGACGGCCAGCGCGTGTCGGGCGGCATCTTCGATTTCGCGCTCTTCCTGTTCCACAACGCGAAGGAACTCGTGAAGCGCGGCTCGGGCCCGTACTTCTACCTGCCGAAGCTCGAAAGCCATCTCGAAGCGCGCCTGTGGAACGACATCTTCGTCGCGGCACAGGAAGGCGTGGGTATCGCACGCGGCACGATTCGCGCGACCGTGCTGATCGAGACGATTCTCGCCGCCTTCGAAATGGACGAAATCCTGTACGAGCTTCGCGAGCACAGCTCGGGCCTCAACGCAGGCCGTTGGGACTACATCTTCTCGGCGATCAAGAAGTTCAAGAATGACAAGGACTTCTGCCTTGCCGACCGCTCGCAGATCACGATGACGGTGCCGTTCATGCGCGCCTATGCGCTGCAGCTACTCAAGACATGTCATCGCCGTCACGCGCCGGCGATCGGCGGCATGAGCGCACTGATTCCGATCAAGAACGACCCGGCAGCCAACGACAAGGCGATGGGCGGCGTGCGCTCCGACAAGGCGCGTGACGCCGGCGACGGCTACGACGGCGGCTGGGTCGCGCATCCGGGCCTCGTCCCGATCGCGATGGAAGAGTTCGTCCGTGTGCTCGGCGACAAACCCAACCAGATCGGCAAGCAGCGCGATGACGTGCTGGTCACCGCGAAAGACCTGACGGACTTCCGCCCTGAGGCGCCCATCACGGAATCAGGCCTGCGCAACAACATTAATGTCGGCATCCATTACCTGGGCTCGTGGCTTGCGGGCAATGGCTGCGTGCCGATCCACAACCTGATGGAAGATGCGGCGACCGCCGAGATCTCCCGCTCGCAGGTATGGCAGTGGATCCGCTCGCCGAAGGGCAAGCTCGACGACGGTCGCAAGGTCACCGCTGCGATGGTGCGTGATTTGACGAAGCAGGAACTCGAAAAGGTAAAGGCTGCCGTCGGCGGCGATACGAAGCCTTACGAGCGTGCCGCAGTCATCTTCGAAGAGATGTCGACGTCGGAAAGCTTCACCGAGTTTCTGACGTTGCCGCTGTACGAAGAGATCTGATATCACGCCTGTGTCGATACGGGCCGGTCTGGACGGCTAGCTGGCGCGCTGGCGCGGTTCAGGTCCAGGTATGGCTCGGGCGCATCATGCGGCGGCTCAATGGGTTTCGACCCATTGAGCCGTTTTTCTTCCTGGGCGTTCGTCGCGCTGGGTGCATCGGGTGGACGGGCCGTGCAGGCCGCATGGATCAGGCGAATGGCGGCGACCGCTTCAACACCTGTCGCGACATTCGCCGAACGGGGCGCACTTCGATGCGGGCGCGACGAGGCCCACGCATCCCGTTATCTTGCGCGACGATGCGCCACCCAGTCGCCTGACGTGATCTCCTTCAAACCGGGCACGGCCTCTTTCGCTACGGGATAAAAACGGCACGGGACTGCCGCGCCGTCGACCTCGACCGTGACATCACGCCCCCGGAATAAACCTTCGACGCCAGGATACACCTCCTCGATTTCGTCGAGCACCGCGACAAGTGCATCGTCGATCGCGTAGACGTCGCCCGTGACAGACACACCGTGCTCGTCCACAACGAGCCCAGGATATGCGCCGAAATCGTATAGCCGGCCCTTGACGGTCGCAGTGCCAAGCAGCGTGGGCGCCGCGATATCGTGGCGCGCCGCTGCCGAACTGATGTCGTTAACTTCCCCCGCGCGAAGCGTGCCGTAGACAAACACGTTCTGCATTGCTTTCCCCTTCCGGTCAGTTCAACGGCGCGGCGGCAACCAGTACGCCGTCGATATCCACATAGACCCATTCACCCGCACGCACGACCGCCCCGGGCATATGCACCGGTACATCGCGCTCGCCTCCGCCGCGTTTCTGGCTGCGCTGAGGATGGGTGGCCAGCGCCGCCACACCGATATTGCATTCGTTCAATTCAAGCGTATCGCGCACGCACCCATTTACCACGATGCCGGCCCAGCCATTCTTTTCAGCAATCTGGCCAAGATTGCCGCCAACCAGCGCGCATCGCCGGCTGCCGCCCCCATCGACGACGAGCACGCGGCCGTTGCCTTTTTCCTCGAGCGTGGCGCGCACCAGCGTGTTGTCTTCAAAGAGCTTCAGGGTCACGGCCTCGCCGCCAAACGAACCCGCGCGCCCCCACAGACGGAACACGGGGTCGAGCACACGAAGCGTGCCTGTTGCCAGCTTGTCCTCATTGGCATCGCACAGATCTGTGGTCGCAAAGGTCATCGCTCACTCCAGAGATATAAACGGGATGACTGCATTATGCCTCGCACGAGTTTCCGGGGACCCTCTTCCGAATGGCTAACGTTGCGCGACTTGTCGCCTGAGCGCCGGCAACGCTTCTACAATGGCGTCACTGTTCGCCTCAGGTTATCTCTGTCCGTCATGAAGCAGCCCGTTGAGTTGTCGAAATCAACCCGAGTGGATTTCGCCGACATTCCGCCGGAATTCGCGCCGACGCCGACGCATCCCATTCGTGTCCGGTCACGACCGATGCCGGCTGGCGTTCGCGTCGCGCGTCACACCCACGCATGGGCGCAGGTCGCGTATGCGTCGCGCGGCGTGTTGCGCATGACGACATCGGGCACAACGTGGATGGTGCCGCCATCGCGCGCAATCTGGGTACCGCCGCATGTCACACACGAAGTCGTGATCGTCGAGGATGCGTTTCTGCGCACGCTGTATGTGAACGAATCGGTCGTGCCCGCGGGGCTCGACGCATGTCGCGTCGTCGAAGTCTCGGGGTTGCTGCGTGAAGTAATAGCCGCCCTCGATACACCCGGCCTTTCCGCGGCACGCGAACGCCTGCTGGGCTCGTTGGCGCTCGATGAACTGACGCGCTCCGAGCCGTTACCGCTCTCGGTGCCCATGCCTGTCGAGAAGCGCCTGCGCGCGCTGTGCGAAGCCGTTATCGCCGATCCAGCCAATACTGATTCGCTCGAAGGCTGGGCGTCAGGTGTCGGAGCCAGTACGCGGACCATTGCGCGCCTGTTTCGCCAGGAACTGGGCGTGAGTTTTTCACAGTGGCGTCAGCAGGCGATTCTCGCGCGTGCAATTCCGCTGCTGAGTCAGGGCCGTCCGCTTTCACACGTCGCGCAGGAACTCGGCTATCAAAGCCAGAGTGCGTTTTCCGCGATGTTCCGGCGCGCATTTGGCGAAAGCCCCCGCGCGTTCATCGAACGCGGCGCCGAACATCGCACCCGGGGGCACGATGAAGATGAAGACGAGAGCAGCCTCTTCGTAGATGAGCTGGATGCGCACCGCGGCCAGCTGAAATAGCCGTAGTGCGTCGAAGCCGCGATAGCGTCAGACGCGTCGCGCCATGTGACGGATCGCCCCGAGCTGCGCGAGGCGCGGCCCGGCGAGACGGTACCCCATGCGTTGATAGAGCCGGGCTGCCGGGTTATCGACGAAAACACGCAATTGGAGTTCCCGCAGTCCACGCGCACGCGCCCACCGGTGCGACATGTTCAGCATATAGGTGCCGGCGCCCTGCCGGCGATGTCCTTCGCTGATCTGGACGTCGCGGATATGCAGCGAATCACCTTCCTCGGTGACACGGAGCACGCCGATCGCCACACCCTCTACTTCGAGGATGAAATTTTCCGATTCCCGCCAGCTGGCCAGAAACAGGTCGCCGCGCCACACCAGATGGTGACGCTTGTAATAGCCGCCCATATTGTTGCGCGTGAGTGCCTCGGCGAACTCGAAGTCGTCCATGCTGGCTGTGCGCAACAGGTAGGCGGGCGACAGGTCTTCGGTCGGGTCGAGCATGGCGCAACGGGCTGAAGGATGACCGCACAAAGGTAAGACAGGCGGCGTGCGCTGGCAAGGGCGGTTTGCCCGAGGCAGCCGGAACGGCCACGCTTCAGTATGACCCACGTAAAAGTCGCGAAAGAAATGACGCAGGCAGGGGCAATAACGTTGGCCGCGCGTATCGGGAATCTGGCGACGAAAAAGAAAAAGCCCGCTGAAACTCAGCGGGCTTTTTCTTGATCTGGCGGAGCGGACGGGACTCGAACCCGCGACCCCCGGCGTGACAGGCCGGTATTCTAACCAACTGAACTACCGCTCCAGCTTTTTTGCATCATGGCCTGCGAGCGTTGGTTACCTCTCTCAAGCTGCATCGCCGGCTTGCCGTGGCGCTGCTGATGTCTGGCGTCCCCTAGGGGATTCGAACCCCTGTACTCACCGTGAAAGGGTGATGTCCTAGGCCTCTAGACGAAGGGGACAATGTACGCTTACACCTTTAATGAAAAAGCCCGCTCAAGCGCACCTGAACGGGCTTTATCTGGCGGAGTGGACGGGACTCGAACCCGCGACCCCCGGCGTGACAGGCCGGTATTCTAACCAACTGAACTACCACTCCATTTACTGCATGCCCGCGAGCGATAGTTAAATCTCTGCAAGCGACGCCGCTCTCGACAACCAAGCGACGCTGATATCTGGCGTCCCCTAGGGGATTCGAACCCCTGTACTCACCGTGAAAGGGTGATGTCCTAGGCCTCTAGACGAAGGGGACAATGTACGCTTACACCTTTAATGAAAAAGCCCGCTCAAGCGCACCTGAACGGGCTTTATCTGGCGGAGTGGACGGGACTCGAACCCGCGACCCCCGGCGTGACAGGCCGGTATTCTAACCAACTGAACTACCACTCCATTTACTGCATGCCCGCGAGCGATAGTTAAATCTCTGCAAGCGACGCCGCTCTCGACAACCAAGCGACGCTGATATCTGGCGTCCCCTAGGGGATTCGAACCCCTGTACTCACCGTGAAAGGGTGATGTCCTAGGCCTCTAGACGAAGGGGACATAATCTTTTCAGATTCTGTCGTGTTCTCGCTGTTATTTACCGCCAACAGCGAAGAACGATATTCTAACTGCCGTACTGCTGTTTGTGAAGTCTTTTTTGCTACAACGACTGCGCTTCGAAAGACTTCATTCTGCTCTGATGGTGGAGGTAAGCGGGATCGAACCGCTGACCTCTTGCATGCCATGCAAGCGCTCTCCCAGCTGAGCTATACCCCCTTGCAGAACAGAAGCGAGATTGTAGATAGCGAATCTCGTTTTGTAAATACCCTTTGAGTCACCGCATACGACTTTTTTCAAAGCCGCATGCATACAGTTTCACGCGCGAGAAGAATCGCAGCCGCTCGTTCAGGCAAGCGCCTTTTCGATGCGGCTCACGACGACGTCACGACCGAACAGCATCAGCACGCTGTCGATCGATGGCGTGTGCGTCGTGCCCGCCACGAGCAGACGGACCGGCATCGCGAGTTGCGGCATCTTCAGCTTGTGCGCACCGAGCGTTGCCTTCAACGTGGCAGCGATGCTCTCCTTTGTCCACTCCGCGCTCTTCAATGCAGTCGCGAGATCGGTCAGTGCGGGGCGCACAACGTCGGTGACGTGCTGCGCGACCGCCTCGGGTTCCGGAGCCGGCGCGCGGTAGAACATCGCGGCGTTCTCCGCGATCTCCTTCACCGTCGAAGCGCGGTCTTTCAGCAGACCCACAACGGCAGTCAGATCGGCACCCGCAGCAAGCGCCGCGTCGTCGATTCCGAGTTCGCCGAAGAACGGCTTCGCGAGAGCCGCGAGACGCGCATTGTCGGCTTCCTTGATGTAGTGCGCGTTCAGCCAGTTGAGCTTGTCGTGATCGTATTGCGCCGGCGACTTGCCGAGATGGTCGAGGTCAAACCATTCGACGAACTGGTCACGCGAGAAAATTTCCGCATCGCCATGCGACCAGCCAAGTCGCGCGAGATAGTTCAGCACGGCCTCTGGCAGATAGCCCGCGTCGCGATAGCCCATCACGCTCATTGCGCCATGGCGCTTGCTCATCTTTTCGCCCTGCTCGTTGAGCACGGTCGGCAGGTGGGCATAGACGGGCGACTCAGCGCCGAGCGCGCGCAGGATGTTGATCTGACGCGGCGTATTGTTCACATGATCGTCGCCGCGAATCACGTGGGTGATGCGCATGTCGATATCGTCGACGACCACGCAGAAGTTGTACGTCGGCGTGCCGTCCGGACGCGCGATCACGAGGTCGTCCAGTTCCTCGTTCGAGATTTCGATACGCCCTTTCACGGCGTCCTCCCATACGACGGTCCCCGTCAGCGGATTGCGAAAGCGCAGCACGGGCTCGACGCCGGCCGGTGGCGTCGGCAGGACCTTGCCCGGCTCCGGGCGCCACGTGCCGTCATAACGCGGCTTCTCGCCCGCGACGCGCTGACGCTCGCGCAGCGCGTCCAGTTCTTCCGTTGACATGTAGCACGGGTACACGAGGTCCTTTTCGACCATCTGCTTCAGGACCTCGCGGTAACGGTCCATGCGCTGCATCTGGTAGAACGGACCTTCGTCGTAATCGAGACCGAGCCAGTTCATTCCTTCGAGGATCGCGTCGACGGACGCCGACGTCGAACGCTCAAGATCGGTGTCCTCGATCCGCAGCACGAACGCGCCCTTCATGTTGCGGGCGAACGCCCACGGATACAGCGCTGAGCGGATGTTCCCCAGATGGATGAAGCCAGTGGGACTCGGTGCGAAACGGGTACGGACGGGTGTGGTCATGTGCGGTTACTCGAAGGCAGGCGCCAGCGCGCGGACATCAACGCGATGACGCACGAAAGCGGAACGCGTCCATGCGGCGCAGGCAGGGTGCAACGCGGCGCGTGGACTCGAATGACAGATGCAAGTCCGCGATTATACCCGCCGGTTGCAGTCGTCCGTGCCGTGTCCGTATGCGTGCGAGGTGCTTCGGGTAAGCAGGTGCGCGTTGTTTCAGCCGGCGGTTTTCGCACGCCATTCCCGCGCGGCGCCAACGCTTTGCTTTATGATGTGCCCGCGCCGCCCTCCCGACTGCGGCGCGGTGCGATTGCCGTGGGTGATCGCCCTGGAACGAATGCCGCGTCCCGTCACGCGATATCCCTGACCCGGATCGCACGGATGCCGCCGCTGGAGAAATCGTTGAAGCCGTCATCCCCTCGTCTGAGCCGCCGCAACTTTTCGCTTGCTGCAGCCTCCGCCATCCTTACCGCGTGCACAACCACGCCTGGCGGCAGCAAACCTGCCACTACCGCATCGACGGACAACCCCGTCGCGACCACGCCGCCGCCCGTCAGCAAACCGCCACGGCCGCTTCGTGTCGCCATTGCACTAGGCGGCGGCGCGGCGCGCGGCTTCGCCCATATTGGCGTGATCAAGGCGCTGGAGGCGCGCAACGTCGAGATCGACCTCGTATGCGGGACGAGCGCGGGGTCGGTAGTCGGTGCGCTGTATGCCTCGGGCATGAGCGGCATCGACATGAACCGGCTCGCCCTGAAGATGGACGAAGCGTCAATCAGCGACTGGGCGATGCCCTTCCGTACGCGCGGTTTCCTGCAGGGCGTCGCGCTCCAGAACTACCTGAACACGACGCTCAACAATCGTCCGATCGAAAAGATGGCGAAACCGCTGGGCATCGTCGCGACCGATCTGAAGACCGGTCAGCCGATCCTGTTCCAGCGAGGCAACACCGGCATTGCGGTGCGTGCATCGTGCAGCGTGCCGTCGGTGTTCGAGCCCGTGAAGATCGGCGGACACGAATACGTGGATGGCGGCCTCGTCAGCCCGGTGCCGGCCTCGTTCGCGCGCAAGATGGGCGCGGATTTCGTGATCGCGGTCGACATCTCCGCGCGTCCGGAAACGGCGCTGACGGCAAGCTCGTTCGACGTGCTCATGCAGACATTCACAATCATGGGCCAGACGATCAAGGCCTACGAACTCGACAAGTACGCCGACATCGTGATCCGCCCGAATCTCGCCGCGATGAACAGCAGCGACTTCAGCCAGCGCAACGCCGCGATTCTTGCCGGCGAAGAAGCCGTCGCGAAGATCATGCCGGAGCTCCAGCGCAAACTCGCGGCCGGGCGGCCGGTCGTCTGACGGTTATCCGGCGGGTGGATCGATGCGCCTGCGGCGGCGCGTGCGATCCGTCCCGTCAACGGACAGCGCCAGACGCAAAAAAGCCCGCATCTTTCGAAGCGGGCTTTTTCATGCGTGCAGTGCAGGACCGGGAACGCTCAGTTGCCGCCGATGGTCGCGTTCACACGCGTACGCAGGTCCTGCTGTTCCGTAAACGACGTCTCGATACGACGCGCCCCGGTGAAACGTTTTTCCCAATACCCGTCGTCGAGGTCGTCGACACGGATCGTGCTGCCCGTGGACGGCGAATGCACGAACTTGTTGTCGCCGATGTAGATGCCGACGTGGGACGCCGCGCGACGCATCGTGTTGAAGAACACGAGATCGCCCGGCTTCAGCTCGCTCATGCGGACCTTTTCGCCGACCCGGCTCATTTCTTCGGCGCGACGCGGGAGCGCCATGCCCAGCGTGTCCTGGAACACGTAGCGGACGAAGCCACTGCAATCGAGACCCGAATCCGGCGTGTTGCCACCCCAGCGGTAGCGCACGCCAATCATGTTGAGCGCGCCCACCACGACGTCACCGGCCTTTCCGGCCATGCCGGAAAGAAATGACCGGGCGCCGCTATCGCTTGACGATGCGGCGCTTTGGGTTTGCGAACTGGAGGAAGATAATGAATTCGATCCATTCTGGATCGAAAATGTGGCGTTCTGGTTAATACTGCTTACTTCGTCGGCGAACGCGCCGGGAGCTGCAGCCATCATGACGCCGATAAACATCCCGGCGACGACGCGCGTACAAGCCTGGGTTAGAGATCGGTGCTGCATTGGTCGGTATTTTTTGCCTAAAAATCAGTGGGATACGGAAAGTTTTGTCGATACTAGCCAGTAAGTATTTATCTGTCAAAACAAATAGAAAAATACAATCGAGACACGCACCCAATTGGTGAATGTTAGGTCGCGAACGAAGCTTTCAGCAGCTTTCGTGTGTAAGGGTGACCTGGGGCAGCAAAAATTTTCTCCACATCGCCGGATTCCACGATAGAACCGTTCTGCATGACCGCGACCCGATGCGCCATTGCGCCAATGACGGCAAGGTCATGGCTGATGAAAATGAACCCGAGGTTGTATTTCTGCTGCAGACCGACTAACAGCTTGAGCACCTGTTGCTGGATCGAAACATCGAGCGCACTGGTCGGTTCATCGAGCACCAGGAGCCGCGGTTCCAGCACCAGCGCCCGGGCAATGGCGATCCGCTGCCGCTGGCCACCAGAGAATTCGTGTGGATAGCGCTGCAGCACCGTCCGGTCCAAACCGACTTCACGCAGCACCGAGATCACCTTCTCGCGCCGCCCTTGCGCACCCAGTTGCGGCCGATGCAGCGCCAGACCTTCGCCAACGATCCGCTCGATCGTCTGTCGCGGCGAAAGTGAACTGAACGGATCCTGAAAGACCACCTGCATGTTCGAGCGCAGCGCGGTCTGTTCGCGCCCCCGATAGCGCCTGAGCGCCTTCCCCTGGAAATCGATTTCGCCCGTCGCCGTGCGTTGCAACCCGAGTAGCGCCATCGCAAGGGTAGATTTTCCCGATCCCGATTCGCCGACGATACCGAGCGTCTCGCCCTGCCTCACCGACACATCCGCGTCCGCCACCGCGCGAAAACGCCCCGACCGGAACCACCCCCCCATGCCCGGCAACTTCGTTCGGAAATCGACCGAGACGTCGCGCGCTTCAAGGATGACCGGCGCGATCGGCATCACCGGCATCACGGTCCGCTCCGGGCGACTCTCCAGCAGACGCTGCGTGTACGGATGCTGCGGCGAGGCGAACAGCTGCTCGACCGGTCCGCTTTCGACGAGCACGCCCTTCTCCATCACGGCGACGCGCTGCGCGAAATGACGGACGAGATTGAGATCATGCGTGATCAGCAGCACGGCCATGCCGCGCTTCTGCGCTTCGTCGCGCTGGAGTTCGAGCAGCAACTCGACGATCTGCGCGCGAATCGTGACGTCGAGCGCCGTGGTCGGCTCGTCGGCGAGCAGCAGACGCGGCCGGCATGACAACGCCATTGCGATCATCGCGCGCTGACGCTGGCCGCCCGATAACTGATGCGGATAGCTGTTGACGCGCTTTTCCGGCTCGGCGATACCGGTGCGCGCGAGCAGCGCCACTGTGCGCTTGCGCGCCTCGAGCGGCGACACGCCGTCGTGTATCACGATCGTCTCGGCAATCTGGTCGCCGATTGTGTAGAGCGGATTGAGCGCCGTCATCGGCTCCTGGAAGATCATCGCGATGTCGGAGCCACGCAGGCCGCGCATCTCGCGTTCGCTCTTCGTCAGAAGTTCTTCGCCGTTGAACCGGATCGAGCCGCTCACCTGCGCGTCGCTCAGGAGACGCAGGATCGAGAGCGCCGTCACGCTCTTGCCCGAACCCGATTCGCCGACGAGCGCCACCCGTTCGCCGCGCTCGATGGCAAGCGTCACGTCGTTGACCGCGACCGTGTCACCGAACGTCACGTGCAGACGATCGAGCGCAAGCAGCGGCCCCTCGAAAGACGCTTTAGTGGATGCGTTCGCGCCGCTCACTGGTTGCCTCCCGCGCGCATCGCGTCAGCGATGCGGGTATCGAGCGCGTTGCGTAGCGCGTCGCCCATGAATGTCAGCAGCAGCAACGTGGCGACCAGCACGCCAAACGTCGACAGCGAGATCCACCACGCGTCGAGATTGGCCTTGCCCTGCGCGAGCAGTTCGCCAAGACTGGGCGTCGGCGACGGCACGCCGAGGCCGAGAAAATCGAGGCTTGTCAGTGCGAGAATCGAGCCGCTCATCCGGAACGGCAGGAACGTGATGACGGGCGTGAGACTGTTTGGCAGTACGTGACGCCAGATGATCTGCCAGTTCGAAAGCCCCATCGCCCGCGCCGCGCGCACGTAATCCTGCTGACGGTTGCGCAGGAACTCCGCGCGCACATAATCCGACAGGCCGATCCAGCCGAAAAGCGACAGCAGCACGATCAGGAGGATGAAGCCCGGCTCGAAAATCGACGCGAAAATGATCAGCAGATACAGCTCAGGCATCGCGCTCCATATCTCGATCAGACGTTGACCGACGATATCCGTCCTGCCGCCGAAGTAACCCTGTATCGCGCCCGTGAAGATGCCGATGACGGTGCCGATGAGCGTCAGCACCAGCGCGAATTCCACCGACACGCGAAAGCCGTACAGCAGTCGCGCGAACAGATCGCGGCCGCGGTCGTCCGTGCCGAGCCAGTTATCGCGTGAAGGCGGCGCGGGATTGGGCACCTTCGAGAAATAGTTGAGCGTGTCGTAGTAATACGGATTTGGCGGATAGATCGCGAAATTGCCGGGCGCATCGAAGCGATGCCGGATATACGGGTCGAGATAGTCCGCAGGCGTCGGGAAGTCGCCACCGAACGTCGTTTCCGGATAGGTCTCGAAAAGCGGAAAGTACAGGTGACCTTCGTAGCGCGCAACGAGCGGCTTGTCGTTCGACCACAGCGGCCCCGCGAGACTCGCCGCGAAGGCCACAATAAAAATGATCAGACTCCAGTAGCCGAGACGCTGCTGCCTGAAGCGCATCCAGATGCGACGAGCCGGCGACGGCGACACGAGCGCGCGAACTGTCTCGTTGCGGGTATGTGGAACGGCCTGGCTCAAGTCAGCGCTCCAGTTGTTCGAATTGAATGCGGGGGTCGACCCACACATAGCACAGGTCGGAAATCAGCTTCGTCGCAAGACCGATCAGCGTGAACAGATAGAGCGTGCCGAGCACGACCGGATAGTCGCGGCGCACCACCGATTCGTAGGACAGCAGGCCGAGACCATCGAGCGAGAACAGCGTCTCGATCAGGAGGCTGCCCGTGAAGAACGCGCCGATGAACGCGCCGGGAAAACCGACGATCAACGGCAGCAGCGCGTTGCGAAACACGTGCTTCCACAATACGCGCCGCTCGGAGAGGCCTTTCGCGCGCGCGGTCAGGACGTATTGCTTGCGGATTTCGTCGAGAAAGGCATTCTTCGTCAGCATTGTGATGACGGCGAAGCTGCCTATGACAGAAGCGAAAATCGGTAGCGTGATGTGCCACAGGTAATCGAGAATCTTGCCGCCGATACTTAGCTGCTCCCAGTTATCGGACGTGAGATTGCGCAGCGGAAAGAGTTGCAGAAACGATCCGCCGCCAAACAGCACGAGGAGCAGCACGCCAAGTACAAAGCCGGGAATCGCGTAGCCGACCAGCACCAGCAGGCTTGTCGCGACATCGAAACGCGAGCCGTTTCGCACTGCTTTCGCGATACCGAGCGGCACGGAGATGAGATAGGTCAGAAAGAACGTCCAGAGCCCGATGCTGATCGACACCGGCAGCTTCGACACGATCAGCGACCACACGCTTTGATGGCGAAAATAGCTCTGCCCGAGATCGAACCGCGCAAAGCGTTTGAGCATCAGCACGTAACGCTCGAGCGGCGGCTTGTCGAAGCCGTACAGCGCCTTGAGTTGCGCGATCTGCTGGGCGTCGACGCCCGAATGCGCGCGCATGCCAAACGTCGCGCCCTGCTCCGCGCCCTTGCGCAGATCGTGCACGGCCTGCTCGACGGGACCGCCCGGCACGAACTGGATCACGACGAACGTCAGCGTCAACACGCCGAGCAGCGTCGGAATCATCAACAGCAGACGTTTGAGAATGTAGCTCCACATGGTCGAGCGTCCAGGACGTGGTCCAGTGCAATTGAAGGGATGCGGCGACAGCTGAATACCTGCGTGATGCGTCACATCACGTCAGGGCTTTGGCTCGAACCACCACGTCGACGTAATCCAGTCGTTGGCCGAATAGTACAGCGGCAACGTCTTCGGCCATGCCATGCCGCGACGGTACGCAACGCGATGCGTCGCGCTGTACCAGTGCGGCACCACATAGTAACCATGCATCAGTATGCGGTCGAGCGCGTGGGTCGCGTCGACCAGTTGTTCGCGCGTCTGCGCCTGGATCAGCGAGCTCAGGATCGAATCGACGACCGGCGACTTCAGGCCAATATAGTTGCCCGAACCCGTTTCCCCCGCGGCCTTGCTGCCGAACCGGTCGATCTCCTCGGAGCCCGGCACCTGCACGTCGGGAAAACGGATCGTGGTGGCGTCGAAGTCGAATGCATCGAGACGCTTCTGGTACAGCGCGAAATCAACGACGCGAAAACGCGCAACGATGCCCAGCTTGCCCAGATTGCGCACGAATGTCGCCGTGATCGGCTCCATCGCTGCCGCCGAACCTGAGTCGTCAAGAATCTCGAACTCGAATGGTTCGCCCTTTGCGTTACGCAACGCGCCATCGCGATATGTCCAGCCCGCTTCGGTGAGGAGCGCGCGAGCCTGCAACAGGTTGGCGCGTAACGATCCCGGCGGATCGGTATCGGGTTGCTTCGGCGGCGGCCCGAAAATCGCTGGATCGAGTTTCGCGCGCCACGGGTTCAACAACGCAAGTTCGCCGGCTGAAGGAAGCCCGCTCGCCTGCAGGTCCGTGTTTGCGAAAAAGCTGTCGATCCGCTTGTACTGGCTGTAAAAAAGCTGCCGGTTGAGCCACTGAAAATCGAGCGCGAGATCGAGCGCCTTGCGCACGCGCACATCCTGAAAGAGCGGCCTGCGCTGGTTCAGGATAAAGCCCTGCATGCCCGTGCCGTTATGCTGCACAAACTCGCGCTTGATCAGCTCGCCACTGTCGAACTTCTTGCCGACGTCGCGGCGCACCCAGCTGCGCGCGACATATTCGACGAACGCGTCGTATTCACCCGCCTTGAACGCTTCGCGTCGCGCGATTTCATCGGAGTACAGCTTGTAGGTGATGCGCTCGAAGTTGAACGTGCCCACGCGCACTGGTAACGCCGCGCCCCAGTAGTTCGGATCGCGCCGATAGGTGATGTTGCGACCGTTATCGTAGCGCTCGATGACATACGGCCCGCTGCCGATCGGCTCCTCGAACGCAATCTGGTCGAACGCGACGTGACTGCCGTCCGGCTTCGCCCCCCACTTGCGCGAGAACACCGGCACTCCGCCTGCGATTAACGGCAACTCGCGATTGCGTTGATGGAACTCGAAGCGGATCGTCTTCGGGTCGACCACCACGGCGCGCGTGATCTCCGCGAAATACGCGGCGAACTGCGGCGCGGCCTTCGGACTTTTCAACGTATCGAATGAGTATTTGACGTCGTCGGCCGTGACGGGATCGCCGTTCGAAAAGTGCGCGCGCGGGTTGATGTGAAACGTCGTTGACAGGCCATCGGGCGCGATGTTGACGTCGTCGGCCAGCAGGCCATAGGCCGACGCGACTTCATCCGAGCTACCCGTCATCAGGCTTTCGAACATCACGCCGAGGCCCGGTGCAGCGTTGCCCCGCAGCGTGAACGGATTGAACTTGTCGAAGCTCGTAAGACGGTCGGGATTCGCGAGCACGAGCGTGCCGCCGCGCGGTGCCGACGGATTCACGTAATCGAAGTGCTTGAAATCAGCTGGATATTTCGGCTCGCCATATTGAGCGATTGCATAGACCGCTTGCGCCGGCTGCGCTGCGAACAATGCGATGACGCCAGCTGCAAACGCCATCGAACATGCGCGCTCCGACCGCGACCGTGCCCTGACGCCCGCCCACGACAACACGCGAATCACGGTATGCCATCCAGCACGAAACGGATGCGGCCATTGCGAGCCAGTTGGCAAGCCAGTCGTCATAGGGGCCTTATTGGTCAGGGGGCAGTTGCAATGTGAGAGAATTCTACCCAATAAACCCGCGCGATCCGAACGTCTGGCCACATCATGGCCATCCGGCCAGGACGGGGCCCGGTTCGATCCAGCTTCAACGCACATCAAACCCGGCCAAACCTGGCCGATCAGGGCCGAACGTCACGGCGCGCAGACTTCATCTGGAGATTTCATGGGCTTTCTCGCTGGTAAACGAATCCTGCTGACCGGCCTGCTGTCGAACCGTTCCATTGCATACGGTATCGCGCAGGCCTGCAAACGCGAAGGCGCCGAGCTCGCCTTCACGTATGTCGGCGAACGCTTCAAGGACCGCATCACCGAATTCGCCGCCGAATTCGGCAGCGACCTGATCTTCCCGTGCGATGTTGCGGACGACGCACAGATCGACGCCCTCTTCGTCTCGCTGAAGGAACGCTGGGACAGCCTCGACGGCCTCGTCCACTCGATCGGTTTCGCGCCGCGCGAAGCGATCGCCGGCGACTTCCTCGACGGGATGACGCGCGAGAACTTCCGCATCGCGCACGACATCTCCGCGTACAGCTTCCCCGCGCTTGCGAAGGCCGCACTCCCGATGCTGTCGAACGATGCGGCACTCCTCACGCTCAGCTACCTCGGCGCCGAAAAGGCCATCCCGAACTACAACACGATGGGTCTCGCCAAGGCGTCGCTCGAAGCGAGCGTGCGTTATCTGGCGGTCTCGCTGGGCGGCAAGGGCATTCGGGTGAACGGCATTTCGGCTGGCCCGATCAAGACGCTTGCAGCAAGCGGCATCAAGGGCTTCGGCAAGATCCTCGAATTCGTCGAAAACAACGCACCGCTCAAGCGCAATGTGACGATCGAGCAGGTCGGCAATACCGCAGCGTTCCTGCTCTCCGACCTCGCCGGCGGCGTGACCGCTGAAATCGTGCACGTCGACAGCGGCTTTAGCGAAGTCGTAGGCGGCATGGCGGGTGTCGCCGAGTAACGCGATAACGCGAATCAGCGGTTACCACCCTGATCGCAGCAGCAAAGAAAAAGCCGCCCGTCCAGGCGGCTTTTTCTTTCCACGCGCAGCATCACAACACGCCTAGTGCCAGCCGTTGTGATGACCATTGTCGTGGTGACCGTGGTCATGATAGTCATGGCCGGGAGGATGATGACGATACCAGTCATCGCGCGCCCAGTAGCGGTGGCCGTCGTAGTAACGGTCACCGTGCCAGCCGATCACGATCGCCGGGGCACCATACACCGGCGCCCCATACACCGGCGCGGGCTGATAGACAACCGGCGGAGGCGGAGGCGGCGCGTAAACCGGCGCCGGCGCAACGTAGACAGGAGCGGGAATGCCGATATTGACACCCACGCTCACGCCTGCCATCGCAACGCCTGACGCCCCGACCGCCAGCGCACCGATCAACAACGAAACAACACGAGCCGACTTCATGAATTCACCTTTGGCGAGTTGATTTTGTTGGACCGGAATATAACTTAACGTCGCCAATCGCGTATTTCAACTTTGTAATAACTGATGCACAACCTCGCATCCTCCGCGACTCCGTTACGTGTCGTTACATGGCTGGCAGATTTGCAAAGATTTCAGGCATCAAGAAATGAGGGCGTGAGTCACGCGGCCATGTCATCCAGGGGACGCTCCGCGATCGCCTCGCGGGCGAGGCCCGTGCGTTGCCCCGACGTCATGCACGCGTTCACCATGTCGCGCAGCGACGTCGCGTAGTAGTCTGCGCCCATCGCGTCCTGCAGATTTCCGCTCCACCCGTCCGTATCGCCTTCGGGCCAGAGTCCCACGACGATCGACGCGTGTGGCGCACGCTGGCGCACGCGCCGCACGAGATAGCGCAGGTGCGACGGAATGCCGTCGATGCCCAGATAGAAAATGCAGACTACCGATGCCGTCGTGGCATCGAGCGTGTCGATGCCGGTGCGGGACACGGCCTCATGCGGCAACGCCCGGCAATCGAAGCCGTGTTTCGCGAGCAGTTGCGCGAGGATCGACGTAGCGAGTTCATCCAGCGGTCCGCGCCCGGCCACGCACAGCACGCGACGCTGTGCGCCATGCGCGGGAATCTGCGGCACTACCGGTTCGACATCTGCGAACGTCGGCTCTCGCGTGCTGTCGTTTTCCGGGGTCGTGGGTGCGAGCCGGTGCGCGCTGTCTTCAGATGACGCAAAGACCGGTTCGACGTCTGCGCGCGGGTCGTCATCGAAACTTTCCAGTCCCTCGATGAGGTCGCTCGCCGTCGTCTCGATGCGCGCGAGCTGGGTTGCCGTCACGCTACCGCGCTGGACATCGTTCGCAGCGAGCTGCAGGCCCTTGATCGCGACCTCGTCGTAGTACGCCGAGAGTGGCCGGTCGCGGAGCAGGATTTCCGCCTGCTCCAGCGCTTCGTCCGCGTCGCCCGCCAGGATGCGCTGATAAAAGTTCTCGACCGGCGTCAACGCGGGCTGATCGCCCAGCAGCACGTCGAGAAATTCGAGCCGCCGCACATGGCGCCCGAGCACGAGGAGACACAGTGTCAAGGGCGTCGACAAAATCAGCCCGATGGGCCCCCAGATCCAGCTCCAGAAAATCGCGGCGACCACGACCGAGAACGGCGAGAGACCTGTGCTATGTCCGTACAGCAACGGCTCGACGACCTGCCCAACCAGCACCTCCACCACCACGAAAAGCGCCAGCGACGCGATCGCCATCGTCCACTCGGGACTCACAGCGGCCGCGAGCGCTGTTGCGAGCGCGGCGGAAATCCAGATACCGACATACGGCACGAGACGCAGCAGCGCGGCGAGAATGCCCCATAACACCGGACTCGGCACCCCGATAAAAAAGAGACCCACGCCGATGACGACGCCAACCCCGGCGTTCACGCCAAGTTGCGAGACAAAGTAGCGGCTCAGACGTCGTGCCGCTTCATCCATCACGGTTGTCGTGCGATGCAGGTCGCGCGAACCGAATAGCCGTATCGCGCGGTCGCGCAGATCGTCGCGCTGAAGCAGGATCACGACGGTCACGACAAAGACGATAAACGCGGTTTCGAGCGGACTGATGATCGGCGACAGCACGCGCCGCGCGAGTTCAAGCGGCGTGGGGACAGGCTCGCGTACCTCGACCGGCACGGCCGCATCAGGGCGTGCCTCGGGCGAACTCGATGCACGCTGCGGTGGCGGCGATGGCGGCTTCTCCACCGTCGCGTGCTGAAACGCCTGCCCGGCCGCGCTGATCAGACGGTTCAGCCGACCGATCGTCAAACCGTGCGCCGCGTCCATCTTGTGTTCGATCGTCGCCTGATAGCGCGGAATGCCGGACGCCAGATCGGTCATCTGCGTGGCGATGACGCCGCCCAGCACGACCATCACCGAGACCGACATCGTCACGGCAAGAAACACTGAAACGACGTGCCCGAGTCGCAAGCGCCACAGCAGATCCGCAAGCGGCGCGACAAGAAAACTTAGCAGGATCGCGAGCGTGATCGGAATCAGCACCTCGCGCGCGAAGTAGAGACCGGCGACCACCGTCACGCCGACCGCGAGCGTGATCAGCCCCTGAACGGTGGGCGTCGCGGAAGCAGTCACGTGTGACGTCTTGCGCCGCTGACGCAGATCGGGCGACTCGTTCATATGAAGTGATCCGGATGCTTCGTGACTGACGCTGCGCTGTGAAGACGCGCGGGATGAATCATCGCCGCGTGTCGGGTCAGGACGGGAAATGCAACGGCAGGAAAGTGCCCTTCAGGCGGAAACGCAGCATGGATATCCGCCTGCTCGCACTGCGCTACACCGGGGCTCCCGGCTCAGGCCTTGCCATCCGGATCAGCGCCGCTTTCCAGCGCCTTGCCGCCGCTCTGCTCTCTCTGGATTTCGGCGCGGGCCTGTTCCCAGTATTCATCGGGCGTGCCCTTGGGATCGCGTGCGCTCTCCCAGAGGTGATAGGCGCGGGTCCGAATCTGCTCTTCGATTGAAGTGTTGTCCATGACGTGACCTCCGTGGGTTCGCGTGACCCGCGCGCCAGCAAGGCGTGCGCTCAACGCGCCTCAAACATTTCGTTTCAACGAGGTCAATGGAGCAATCGGCGTGCCGCGATTTGCGCGACATATGAATGTGCGCGGAAGGGAAACTACGCAGCAGAAAAACAAAAACCCCGTAAGTCCGAGAACTTACGGGGTTTCGCCGCCATCGCTGGCGGAGACGGAGGGATTCGAACCCTCGATCCAGGTTTTGGCCCAGATGCTCCCTTAGCAGGGGAGTGCCTTCGACCTCTCGGCCACGTCTCCCAAACTTTCGCTCGCGCAGGGAGTCAGCGCGACGAAGCCAAGATAATAGCGGGTTCACGCAACGTGGTCAATTTCTACGACACATTTTTTGTGCCAGTTCGTCATCGACGCGTGAATTCCTCTCGAACTCACCCACGCTCATGCACCCGCCATGCATTCGCAGGCAAGCAGACACGCGGGCAAGCCCGTAATGGGCCCGCCGCACATCGTTACGCCTGATCGAGTTCGAATGCCTTATGCAGCGCGCGCACGGCGAGCTCCATGTACTTCTCGTCGATGAGTACCGAGATCTTGATTTCGGACGTCGAGATCATCTGGATGTTGATGCCCTCTTCCGACAGCGTGCGGAACATCGTGCTCGCGATACCGACGTGCGAACGCATGCCGACACCGACCACCGAAACCTTCGATACCTTCGGATCGCCCAGCACCTGCTCGGCGTTCACGTGACCCTTCACCTGACCCGTGAGGATGTCCATCGCGCGCTGATAGTCGCCACGACCGACCGTGAACGTGAACGCCGTCTTGCCTTCGACGCTCTGGTTCTGGATGATCATGTCGACGTCGATATTCGCGTCCGCCACCGGGCCGAGGATCTGATACGCGATGCCCGGCTTGTCAGGCACACCCATCACGGCGATACGTGCTTCGTCGCGCTGGAACGCGATTCCCGAGATGACTGCTTTTTCCATGGTCTCGTCTTCTTCAAAAGTAATCAGGGTGCCCGACGTCATTTCCGTTTCGAGCGGGATCATCGGATCCGTCAGGCTCGACAGCACACGCGTCTTCACCCGATATTTGCCGGCGAATTCAACCGAGCGGATCTGCAGCACCTTCGAACCGAGGCTGGCCATTTCCAGCATCTCTTCGAACGTCACGCAATCGAGGCGTCGCGCCTCTTCGACCACGCGCGGGTCTGTCGTGTAGACGCCGTCGACGTCGGTATAGATCAGGCACTCGTCGGCTTTCAGCGCCGCAGCCACCGCGACCGCCGACGTATCCGAACCGCCGCGCCCAAGCGTCGTGATGTGGCCTTCCGGATCGATGCCCTGGAAGCCCGTGATCACGACGACCTTGCCCGCGTCAAGATCGCGCAGCACGCGTTCGCCGTCGATATCGCTGATACGCGCTTTCGTGAACGCGCTGTCGGTTTTCACCGGCACTTGCCAGCCAGCGTAGCTGACCGCATCGACGCCCGCTTCCTGCAGGGCGATCGACAGCAAACCGACGCTGACCTGCTCGCCAGTGGACGCGATCATGTCGAGTTCGCGCGGATCCGGCTGGGCGGAAATTTCTTTGGCGAGACCGATCAGACGGTTCGTTTCGCCGGACATCGCCGACGGCACGACGACCATCTTGTGGCCGGCCTTGTGCCATTTGGCGACGCGCTTCGCGACGTTCTTGATGCGCTCGACCGAGCCCATCGAAGTACCGCCGTATTTATGTACGATGAGTGCCATTGTCGTTCTGAACTGGAGTGGTGACCGCGCTTCGGCGCGCTGGAGACGACCGCACAACAGGCAACGTACAGGAATGACGATGGAGTGTGGCGGCGTAAATGCAGCGCGCGTGCAACTTGCGCAGGATTTGCCCTTTTTGGTTTGCCCGTAACGGCAGGCTGCGAGCGGGGTGCGGCTGGCAACCGGTCCGGACATGACCGGGATTACGATAAAAACACGGCAAAATCTCGCCGGGCAAACAGGTTAAAGTACCTGATCGAGCGAAAAAAGACAAGCCGGAATCCCGTAAAAACGGCCTCCAAACGCTTGTGCACAAAGGATTTGCGCGCTTTTTCGGGACATTTTCCGGTCTTCTCGCGAACTGTCAGGCGATCAGCACATCCGGGCGCCAGTCGAGGCGAAAATAGCGCGATGCGTTGGCTTCGGGTTCATCGGCGGCGATAGTTGCCGTCTCGCGATTGATACCGACGAGCGGCACGAAGAGGAGCGCATCGCCGCTGAAAACGAGCGGCACATCGCGCTTCCACGACGGCACGCCACGCTCCTGGAACAGGTTTTTCAGCGTCCGGCTCGATCCGTTCGCATCCACACGCATGCGTTCGCCGCCCGCGCGCGAACGCGCCGCCAGCGGCGCTCGCGTGAGGAGCGGCTCGGCGATCGCGTCGGGATCGTCCGCTTCGACTTCGGCGAACACGAAGGTGCCCCGCCACTGCGGCAAACGCCAGATCGATTCGCCGCGCCACGTCAACTCGCTCACGGGCCGTGCGTCGATCGCGGTTTCATCGGCGGGTTCGGCGCTCTCCCCTGCTTCCCAGTAAATTTCGTCGCGATAGTTACGCAGACTCTGGCCCGCGTGATCGACACGCATGCCGTGATCGCGCGTGACGTCGCGAAGCTGGCGCAGCGCATCGGCAAGGCGCGCCGTCGAAGCAGCCGGCAGGCCGAGCGTGCGTATCCAGTAGCGCAGCAGGTTGATCGCGCGCTCATCGTCGAGCGCGAGCAATGCGTCACGCGACAGTGCGCGCGCATCGTTGCGGGCGGCCTGCTGCAGATCGATACGTGCAAGCTCGTCGAGCAGACGCTGGGCGGCGGCGGCATGCGTCGCCGTACGTGAAAGCGCGTCGCGAAACCCCGGAAAATGGACCGCCAGTTGCGGCAATACCTCATGACGCAGCGCATTGCGTGCGTAACGTGTGTCTGCGTTCGATTCGTCGTCGATCCAGCTCAGGTCACGAGCATGCGCATACTGTTCGAGCTGCGCGCGCAGCACATGCAGCAGCGGCCTGAATCGTACGATCCGGGCGCCCGGGGCGAGCCGTTCGGGCGCCATCGCGGCAAGCCCGGCAAGCCCGGCTCCGCGCAACAATTGCAGCAGCACCGTTTCGGCCTGGTCGTCCGCGTGCTGCGCGAGCCACATCGCCGGTATATCGTGACCGACACACATTTCGTCGAGCGCTCGATAGCGCGCGTCGCGCGCCGCGGCCTCGATGCTCACACCGCTCTCGCGGGAGATATCGACATGCCGCGCCTCGAACGTTACGCCACGCTCGCGCGCAAACGCGTCGCAATGCGCGAGCCATTCGTCCGCATGCGGGCTCAGGCCATGATGGACGTGTAACGCCACGCACCGCGCCGCGCCGGCCACACGCACCGCCGCATCGAGCAGCGAAGTCGAGTCGAGCCCGCCGCTGAACGCGACGGCCACACGCGCGCCGGGAGGCAGCGCAGAAAACGCCGCGCCGACCGCATCGAGAACGAGGCGGTCGGCGGGATTTTCAGCAGGAAGAGTCACGGCAGAAAGGCGCGATGCACCCTTGAGAACGGACGCCGGCTTAAACGCCGGGCGTCATTTCCTTGAACTTGCCGTACGCCATCAGGCGTTCGAAGCGGCGTTGCTTCAGGTCCTGAATGCTCATGCCCTGGAACTGACGCAGGGAATCGGCGAGCGCACGGCGCAGCATCGCAGCCATGCCCTTCGGATCGCGATGCGCGCCGCCGAGCGGCTCGTTGACGATCTTGTCGATGAGACCCAGCGCCTTCAGACGATGCGCGGTGAGACCCAGCGCTTCAGCGGCTTCAGGTGCCTTCGCGGCGCTCTTCCACAGGATCGACGCACAGCCTTCCGGCGAAATCACCGAATAGGTCGAGAACTGCAGCATCAGCACGCTGTCGCCGACGGCAATCGCGAGCGCGCCGCCCGAACCGCCTTCGCCGATGATCGTCGCGATGAGGGGCGTTTTCAGCTCGGCCATCACGTACAGATTGCGACCGATCGCTTCCGACTGACCGCGCTCTTCCGCGCCGATGCCCGGATAGGCGCCCGGCGTATCGATGAACGTGAAAATGGGCAGACCGAATTTCTCGGCAAGACGCATGAAGCGCTCAGCCTTGCGATAGCCTTCCGGGCGCGGCATGCCGAAATTGCGCAGCGCGCGCTCCTTCGTGTCGCGGCCCTTCTGGTGACCGATCACCATGCACGGCTGGCCGTTGAAACGCGCAAGGCCGCCGACGATCGACAGGTCGTCCGCATAGCTGCGGTCGCCGTGAAGCTCGTGGAAATCGGTGAAGAGTTCGCTCACGTAGTCGAACGTGTACGGACGCTGCGGATGACGCGCGATCTGCGAAACCTGCCATGGGCTCAGGTTCGCGTAGAGGTCTTTGGTGAGTTGCTGGCTCTTCTTCGACAGCCGCTCGATCTCTTCCGAAATATCGACGGCCGAATCGTCCTGCACGAAGCGCAATTCTTCGATCTTCGCTTCGAGTTCAGCGATCGGCTGTTCGAAATCCAGAAACGTGGTCTTCATTGGTTGTAATCCTTGGACTTACCGGCAGCGCGTATTCTAACCGCGCTCGGCTGTGTCAATACCGTGTCGCAACTATCGATTTTGAGATATCGATAGTTGCAGTTTGGGTTACTCAATCGTCGACCGGCAATGGATCGAGGCTACGCCACATATACCAGGTTGCAACGGTGCGCCACGGCTCCCAGTTCGCCGCGACCTCGCGCGCTTCGCTGCGCGTGACTGGCTCGCCGCTGAAGTAGTTCACGCTGATCGCGCGAATGAGGCCCAGGTCGTCGAGCGGCAGGACGTCCGGGCGCGACAGGTTGAAGACGAGGAACATCTCCGCTGTCCATCGACCGATGCCGCGAATCTGCGTGAGTTCGGCGATGACCGCCTCGTCTTCCATCGATTCCCACTTGCCGACGTGCAGCGCGCCCGACACGAAGTGCTGCGCGAGATCAAGCACGTATTCCGACTTGCGTTTCGACAGCCCGCACGCCATCAACTTTTCCTGCCCGAGCTTGATGAACTGTTGCGGCACGAGCTTCGGACACGCTGTTTCAATGCGCTGCCACACGGCCTGCGCGGACGCGACGGAAATCTGCTGGCCGACGACCGAGCGCGCGAGCGTGACAAACGGATCGCCGCGGCTTAGCAGATGCACCGGGCCGAACTTCGGAATCAGCTTCTTGAGAATGCGGTCGCGCTTGACGAGATCGGCGCACGCCTTGTCCCAATACGGCGGCCGCGTCACCTCGGGCGCAAGGCCGCCGATCTGCACTGGCACGGCGACTTCGCTCGACGTCGATGCACGCGTTTTGCGCACGACTTCCCCATCGTGCAGCCTGTCGCGTGCGAGTTCCTGCACGTCGCCTGCCAGCTCCGCCGGTAGCGCGCCATTGCCTTTCACGTGCGCCTTGCGCACGGGCTTCGCGATCTTGTGAGGCGCATGCGATACGCCGTTGAGCGCGCGCTTGCCCGCCACTTTCGAAGCGAGTCCAGCGGACACTTTCGCCGACGCCTTGGCGGAAGCTTTCGCCGTCGTCGCGCCGTTGCCCGCTGACGATGCAGCCGTCAGCGAAGGTCTTGCGTTACTGCGTGCGCGTGTCGTTTTCACTACGGCTGTCGCGCCTGTGTGAGACGCGGCTCGTTTAGCCGGCGTCTTCGTGGCCATTGCCATCCTGCCTCCTGCCTGGCGAGTCGATCAGAGGAATGTTCGGGGCGCGCTCACACGCGGCGCCACTCTGTCAACCCGCCCGGTTTGTCTTCAAGTGCAATACCTGCTTCGAGCAACTCCGCCCGGATCCGGTCTGCTTCGACGTAATCTTTCGCCTGCTTGGCGGCGACGCGTGCTGCGATCCTGGCTTCGATCGCGGCGGCATCGAACGTGCCTTCGTTCGCGCTACCCGCGGCCTGCTGCAAAAACGCACGCGGCGCGCGACCGAGCAACCCCAGCAGACGTCCGAGCGACCGCAACTGTTGTGCGAGCGCCGCGTCGCGCGTGCGGTTCACTTCACTCGCCAGTTCAAACAGCACCGACACCGCAACAGGCGTGTTGAAGTCGTCGTTCATCGCGGCCTGGAAGCGCTGCGCGTGCGCTTCGTTCCAGTCGGGCAATGCATCGCCTGCTGCTTCGTCAAGCCCGACGTCCTTCAGTGCAGTGTAAAGGCGCGTAAGGGCACCGCGTGCGTCGTCGATGTGCGTATCGCTGTAATTCAGCGGCGAACGGTAATGCGCACGCGCGATGAAAAAGCGTACGACTTCGGCGTCGTATTGCGCAAGCACTTCGCGGATCGTAAAGAAGTTGCCGAGCGACTTGGACATCTTCTCATTGTCGATCTGCACGTAGCCGTTATGCATCCAGTAATTGACAAACGTTTGACCGGACGCGCCTTCGCTTTGCGCGAGTTCGTTCTCATGATGCGGAAACTGCAGATCCTGACCGCCGCCGTGAATGTCGAAGTGCTCGCCGAGCAGGCTGCAGCTCATCGCCGAGCATTCAATATGCCAACCGGGACGGCCACGGCCGTACTTCGAATCCCAGCCGGTGTCGGCGGGTTCTTCCGGCTTCGACTTCTTCCATAAGACGAAGTCGAGCGGATCCTGCTTCGCATCGTTCGCCGCGACGCGTTCGCCCGCGCGCAGGTCCTCGATCGACTTGCCCGAGAGCTGTCCGTAGTTCGCGAACTTGCGCACGGCGTAATTTACGTCGCCGTCTGTCGCCTGATACGCGTAGCCGTTTGCTTCGAGCGCCTCGATCATGCCGAGCATCTGCGGAATGAAGTCAGTGGCACGCGGCTCGATGTCGGGCCGCGCGATGCCGAGCGCGTCCGCGTCTTCATGCAGCGCGGCGATAAAGCGGTCGGTCAGCGACTTGATTGTCTCGCCGTTTTCGACAGCGCGTCGAATGATCTTGTCATCGATATCGGTGATGTTGCGTACATACGTGACCTGATAGCCAAGTGTACGCAGCCAGCGCTGGACGATATCGAACACCACCATCACGCGCGCATGACCGACGTGGCAGTAGTCGTACACGGTCATCCCGCAGACATACATCCGCACGACGCCCGCTTCACGCGGCACGAAAGATTGCTTGTCACGCGCGAGCGTGTTGTAGATGCGCAGAGATTCCATAGAGACGATGCGTGGGCCGAAAGAAATCCGCATTGTGTTACGTGCATGCTGCACCCGGCGCTTCGCGACCCGATTCACAACCTGGGCGGGCACGACAGGAACAGCAGGCAAACGAAGCTGACACCAAACCGGGGCATTTTGTGCTGCGGTCAGGCTGCATTCAAGGCGGAGACGACCACGAGTGGCGAAAAGACAGTCTGTGGTTCAACGGAACGCGCAGACCTTTTGTTAGAATGGGTCGGAGTATAACACCCAGACCTGAGCCTATGAAACCTTCCAGCGGCCGCGCGCGACGCGCTGCGACCCTCGCCGCGACTGCCTTTTGCGGCGTCGCCTTCATGGTATTGGCGGGTCCCGCCGCGCACGCGCAGTCGAAAGCTGTCGTGGACGGCACACCGCAAATCGACGCGTCGATCGCTCAGAAAGACTGGGATGGCGCGCTGAAGCAGCTCGACGCGCGCATCGCGTCGAATCCGCGTGACGCGCAGGCGAAGTTCAAGCGCGCGACGGTGCTCGCGCGCCTCAATCGCGCCGACGACGCCATCGCCGCGTTCACCGAGCTCACGCAGCTGTACCCGGAGCTGCCCGAACCGTACAACAACCTCGCCGCGCTCTACGCGAAGGAAGGCCGCTATCCGGAAGCCCGCGCTGCGCTCGAAACCGCGACCCGCGTCAATCCGAACTACGGCCTCGCGTATGAAAACCTCGGCGACCTGTATCTGCGCCTTGCCGCCGAATCGTACAGGCGCGCGCAGGGTATCGGTCACGCGAGCGGGGCCACGCAGCAGCGTCTCGCCGACATCCAGAAGATCGTCTCGCCGCCGGCGGGCAGCAAGAAACCCGCGCACAAGAGCGCCGCAGCGGTCGACGACTACACCGCGCGCGCCGTGAACAATGTGACTGAAAGCCCGTCCTTCCAGTTCGGTGGCCCGACCGGCTCGCTCGCGGTGCCGCCTTACGTCGCGCCGTCGCAATAGACCCAACGGGCCTTCTTTCGTCACCCCGATTTTTCCACCCCGAGGATTTACATGAAATGGTTGATGTTGGCGCTCGGCAGCGCCGCCCTGATCGCGAACGCACCCGCTTTTGCACAAACGGGTTCACAGGCACAGGCCGCGCACCCGTCCGTCCTCTTCAAGACATCGGAAGGCGACATTCGTGTCGAGCTGTATCCTGAGAAGGCGCCGAAGACCGTCGCGAATTTCCTCGACTACGTGAAGTCCGGCCAGTACAGCGGCACGATTTTTCATCGCGTGATTCCGGGCTTCATGATCCAGGGCGGCGGCTACACGACGAGCTTCGCCGAAAAGCCGACGCGTGCGCCGATTCCGCTCGAAAGCCGCAACGGCCTGAAAAATGCTGCGGGTACGCTGTCGATGGCGCGTACGAGCGATCCGAATTCGGCCACGGCGCAGTTCTTCATCAATACAGTGGATAACGCCGGCCTCGATTATCCGAATCCAGACGGCAACGGCTACGCCGTGTTCGGCAAGGTCACGTCGGGCATGGACGTCGTGAAGAAGATCGAAGGCGAACCGACCACCACGCGCGGCCCGATGTCCGACGTGCCGCAAAAGCAGGTCGTGATCCAGTCGGCGACTGTCGTCAGCAAGTAAGCGGGTAACAACGCGTCCTGAAAGCGCACCGAACGCACCCGCAGGAACACCTCCGCGCGGACTGGCCGAACGTGCCGTCCGCGCCCTTCACTCACCTGTCAGTCAAAGGATCCCATCATGGTCGAACTGCACACGAACCACGGCATCATCAAACTCGAACTGGACGCCGAAAAAGCGCCGAAGTCGGTTGAAAACTTCCTCAACTACGTGAAGGCCGGTCATTACGACAACACGGTGTTCCACCGCGTAATCGACGGCTTCATGGTTCAGGGCGGCGGTTTCGAGCCGGGCATGAAGCAAAAGCCGACCGAAGCGCCAATCACGAACGAAGCGAACAATGGACTGAAGAACGTCAAGGGTTCGGTGGCCATGGCGCGCACGAACGATCCGCACTCGGCAACCGCCCAGTTCTTCATCAACGTGAACGACAACGACTTCCTGAACCACTCGTCGCCGACGCCGCAGGGCTGGGGCTACGCGGTGTTCGGCAAGGTGGTCGAAGGTCTGGACGTGCTCGACGCCATCCGCAAGGTGAAGACGGGCTCGAAGGGCTTTCACCAGGACGTGCCGGTCGACGACGTCATCATCGAAAAGGCTGTGATCGCCGGGTAACACCGGCCTCACGCGCGAGTTGAGAGAGGCGGCGTTTCACGCCGCCTCTTTCGGTTTAACGCAGGACATCACGAGCACCTTCAATGCTGCAAGAAACGCCGCTGCGAAGCGTCGCTGCGGGCGTGCCTGGCGAGGGCAGACGCCCGCATGCCGCACGCCCGTTTTTATTCATTTCCGATCTTCACCTGAGCGAGGCGATTCCGCGCACCGTCGCGGCGTTCGAGCATTTCATCCGCGTAACGGCCGATCAGGCGGATTCGGTTTTCATTCTGGGCGATCTGTTCGAGTACTGGATCGGCGACGACATGCTGGTCGCGCCCGATGGTGACCGGTTCGTCGCCCGCATGGCGGCGCTGATGCACACGTTGACCGAGCGCGGCATCGCGCTCTACATCATGCATGGCAACCGGGATTTCCTGCTTGGCAAGCGCTTCATGAAAGCGGCCGGCGCGATATGGCTGCCGGATCCGTTTGTCATCACCGCGTTCGGTACGCGCGTCACGCTCGCGCACGGCGACGGACTTTGCACGGCCGATCGCGGCTACCAGCTGTTTCGCCGCTTCGCGCGCAGTCGGGTTGCGCAGGCGCTGTTTCTCGCGTGGCCGTTCAGGTGGCGCAGGAAACTCGCTGAACGGATGCGCTCAGCGAGCGAGGAAGGCCGCTCGCGCCCCGTCTCGCCGAAATACGACGTGACGTCGAAAGCGGTCGCGGCGATGTTTCGCAAATCCGGCACGAGGACAATCATTCACGGCCACACGCATCGCCCCGCGACGCACGTCGAACCCGGTGGCACACGCTGGGTTCTGCCCGACTGGGAACTCGATCACGGCACACGGCGCGGCGGTTATCTGCGTATCGATTCCGAGGGCTTCAAGGTGTTGCCGCTGGATTGATCCGGGCCGCACGGTAAAGCCCCAGGCGCCACACATGCCCACGCCCGCACACGGCAATCGCAGATGAAACGGCGATCGCAGCGCGTGCGCGATCAACTCTGCTCGACCTTCCCTTCAATCGCCGCCGACAGCCGCCGCAGATCGAGCAGCGCCGCATCGGCGCCGTTCAACGCTTCGAGGCTCGTGCCGAGCCGCTCCAGCGCTGCGACGATTTCGTCGATGCGCTGCGACTGCGTCGCCGCGTGATCGATCAATCCGTGAATGGCGAGTGACACCGGATCGTCCGCATTCGGCGTGATGCCATAAGCGCAGAAGCCGCTTCGGGCCGACGCTGGTTTCCCGTCGCCCGCCCTCCCCGCCGATCGTGTTGCGCTTGCAGCGGGCACGATCACGCGCGCCGGATTACCGACCGCCGTGCCGCCCGGGGGCACCGGCTTCACGACGACGGCGTTCGAGCCGATCTTCGCCTCCGCGCCGATCGTAAAGCCGCCGAGCACTTTCGCACCCGCACCGACGATCACGCCGCGGCCGAGTGTCGGATGCCGCTTCGCGCCGCGCTCGAGCGACGTGCCGCCGAGCGTCACGCCCTGATAGATCGTGCAGTCGTCACCGATTTCGGCGGTTTCGCCGATCACGACGCCCATGCCGTGATCGATGAACACGCGCCGGCCGACGGTTGCGCCCGGGTGGATTTCGATACCGGTCAGAAAGCGCGCGAGCTGCGACACGAAGCGCGCGAGCCAGCGGCGCCCGGCGCGCCAGCATGCGTGCGCGAGACGGTGCAGCACGAGCGCATGAAGGCCCGGATAACACGTGAGGACTTCCCAGGCGCTGCGGGCGGCGGGATCGCGCTCACGGATCGTGGCGATGTCTTCGCGAAGTCTTTTGAACATGGCAATCAGGCTGACGTGGGGTGAGGCTGCGCTGCCGCCGGTGGCAACACCTGGCAACGGGCAACGCGCGCTGGACGGCGGGCTGCGAATCCAGCCCTGCCGCTTTGCTTATGACGTTTTCAGCGATTGTAGGGGCATTGCGGAAACGCTGCTCGAAGCCCGCGTGGCCAGCAAGGTCGTCATCCTGAACCCAAAGGGCGCGCGGCGCCGCCGGTCGCATCCGGTCTACTTGCCGGACGGCTTCACCTTCAGCAGGATATGTTTGGCGATACCGCGCACGATGTTGACTTCCTCGCGCTCGAGCCCCGAACGGGCGAAGAGCCGCCGCAGACGGGACATCAGTTTCTTCGGATTCGCGGGATCGAGAAACTCGAGCGCGATCAGCGCGTTTTCCAGATGCACGTACATGCGTTCGATTTCTTCGCTGGCCGCGCGTGGCGACGCGTCCGGATCGATATTGCCCGTGGCGCTGCTGCTGGCGACTTGCATGTCCAGATAAGCCATGCGCAATTCATACGACAGCACCTGGATGGCCTGCGCGAGGTTGAGCGAGCTATACGCCGGATTGGCCGGAATATGCGCGAGCACACTGCAACGCTCAACGTCCTCGTTCGAGAGGCCCGTGCGTTCGTTGCCGAACACCAGCGCGATCTCGCCCTGTGCCGCGTGGTTGCGCGCCTCCACCGCGGCGACACGCGGCGAGAGCTGCGGCGGACCGTATTCACGGGCCCGGGCCGTGAGCGCGATCGACCAGTGGACTCCGTTCAATGCGTCAGTGAGCGTCGGCACGACGTGGGCGGACGCCAGCACGTCGTCGGCGCCGCTTGCCATCGCAACCGCCTCCGGGTCGTTCTGCACGTTCGAAACGCGCGGCGCGACGAGCACCAGCCGCGAGAAACCCATCGTCTTGACCGCGCGCGCCGCCGCACCGACGTTCCCGGGATGACTCGGCTCGACGAGCACGAAGCGCGTCGACGTGAAGCCGCCGCGAACGGGACCCGCGCTGTCGCCAGGCGCGCCAGACGTTGCGGATGAATCGCGGGAAGGAGAAGACGGGTGCTGAATTTCGGCCACGGGTGACATTCGACTGACTGGAGAACCCCTATGGTAGCGCCATCCACCGTTGCCGGAGCCGGCTTTCGGGCGCGAGCGCGCGCGGCGCTGCCGAAAGCGGCCAGACTCGGGTAAAATCACGAAATTCGCGTCGTCCCTGAACGTTTCAGGGGGCCTCGCCCCGCTCTTCTTCAATTCGTCTCCGTCGACGGAACGCGTGTTTGATCACTTCAAAGCGAACGTTCCGGTTGTTTACCGCTATTACCGGACCGCCGCTTTCGGCTGTCCGGCACAAGGATCCCGGCTCATGCATCCCATGCTAAACATCGCTGTCAAGGCCGCTCGTCGCGGCGGGCAGATCATCAACCGCGCGTCGCTCGATCTGGACCTCATCCAGGTCAGCAAAAAGCAGCACAACGATTTCGTCACGGAGGTCGACAAGGCGTCGGAAGCCGCGATCATCGATACGCTGAAGACCGCCTACCCCGATCACGCGATCCTCGCCGAAGAATCCGGCAAATCCGACAACGAGTCGGAATTCCAGTGGATCATCGACCCGCTCGACGGCACCACGAACTTCATCCACGGTTTCCAGTATTACTGCGTGTCGATCGCGCTCGCGCACAAGGGCATCGTGACGCAGGCCGTCGTCTATGACCCGACCCGCAACGATCTCTTCACCGCCTCGCGCGGCCGTGGCGCGTACCTGAACGACCGCCGCATCCGCGTGGGCCGCCGCGACCGTCTGGCCGACGGCCTGATCGGCACCGGCTTCCCGTTCCGCGAAAAGGATGGCCTCGAAGCGTACAACCGCCTCTTCACCGAGATGACGAATGCCTGCGCGGGCCTGCGCCGCCCCGGCGCCGCCGCGCTCGATCTGGCAAACGTCGCCGCGGGCCGTCTCGACGGCTTCTTCGAGCAGGGCATCAACGCATGGGACATGGCGGCAGGCAGCCTGCTGATCACGGAAGCGGGCGGTCTCGTGGGCAACTACACGGGCGACTCGGACTTCCTTCACGTGGGCGAAGTCGTCGCCGGCAATCCGAAGATGTACGCGCAGATGGTGCCGATCCTCACCAAGTACAGCCGCACGAAGCAGCAAGCGGCTTGATGCACGGATAAAAAAGCGGCTCTGGCCGCTTTTTTGTTATGGCGTCGGCGTGCGTTCGACAACCGGTTCGAATCCAGCGCGACGCTTCCTGTTGCGCGCTCCGGTCCGCTTCATGAAAAAAGGCTTCTATACGATCATTGCGGCACAGTTTGTGTCGTCGCTGGCGGACAACGCGCTGCTCATCGCGGCGATTGCGCTCCTGACTGTCATCCAGTCGCCGGCGTGGATTACGCCGCTGCTGCAGATCTTCTTCACGATTTCCTACGTGCTGCTCGCGCCCTTCGTCGGCGCGTTCGCCGACGCGCTGCAAAAGCGTCACGTGATGTTCGTCTCGAACGCGCTGAAGGCGGCGGGATGCCTGATGATGATTGCAGGTGTTCATCCGATGATCGCGTACGGCGTGGTCGGCTTCGGCGCGGCGGCGTATTCGCCTGCCAAATACGGCATCCTGACCGAACTGCTGCCCGCCGAAAAACTGGTCGCCGCCAACGCCTGGCTGGAATCGGCGACGGTGCTCTCGACGATCGTCGGCACGATGGTGGGCGGCGCACTCATCAGCACAATCGCGACGAAGTTCGTCGCGCGGGCGCATCTTCCGGTCATCCACACCGCCGCCGATCTCGCGATGCTCGCCGTGATGCTCACGTACGCGGCAGCCGCGGCGATCAACGTCGCGATTCCGGACACCGGCGCGCGTTATCCGAACCGGCTTGCCGAGCCGAAGAAGCTCGTTGGCGACTTCGCGAACAGCTTCAACGTGCTGTGGGCCGACAAGCTCGCGCAGATCGCGCTCTGGGTCACGACGCTCATGTGGGGCGGCGCCGTCACGCTGCAACTGCTCGTGCTGAAGTGGGCGGATGCGAATCTCGGCCTGTCGCTGTCGAAAGCGGCGGTCATGCAGGGCATCACGGGTCTCGGCATTGCCGTCGGCGCCGCGGCCGCGGCTGCGTGGGTGCCGCTGCGCGGCTCGCTGCGCGTGCTGCCGGTCGGCATCGTGACGGGGGCGGTGGCGATCGCGATGGCGTTCTATAGCAAGGGGCTTTTTCCGGCGGGCATGGGCATCCGGATCGGCCCGTTCGTCGCGCCGGTGTATATCGTGCTCGCCTATCCGCTGATGATTCTGCTGGGCGCGCTGTCGGGCTTCTTCATCGTGCCGATGAACGCGATCCTGCAGCATCGCGGCGCCACGCTGCTCACCGCGGGACACTCGATCGCCGTGCAGAACTTCAACCAGAACCTGGCTGTTCTTCTGATGCTCGGCGCATACGCGTTGATGCTGACGGCGAAGCTGCCGGTGCAGTGGATCATCGTCGTGTTCGGCACGTTTATCACGTTCATGATGTGGCTCGCCAGACGCCGCAGCCTCGCGAATGCACGCAAGGTCGACATGCGGGCGCTGGTCGAAGAATGACGCCGGCGTGCACCGGCCAACCGGCCAGGTTCACAGGTGGCGCGGGCGGGTTAAACTCACGCCCTGAACACCATGGCACGACATCAGGATGGGCACTCCAATCGCAACACCCAACGAAACCGTCGCACAACATACGCCGATGATGCAGCAATACCTGCGCATCAAGAGCGAACATCCGGGCACGCTCGTGTTCTACCGGATGGGCGACTTCTACGAGCTCTTTTTCGAAGACGCGGAGAAAGCCGCGCGCCTGCTCGATCTGACGCTGACGCAGCGCGGCGCGTCGGCGGGCAACCCGATCAAGATGGCCGGCGTGCCGCATCACGCCGTCGAACAGTATCTGGCGAAGCTCGTGAAGCTCGGCGAATCGGTGGCGATCTGCGAACAGATTGGCGACCCGGCTACGTCGAAGGGGCCTGTCGAGCGCAAGGTGATGCGCGTCGTCACACCGGGCACGCTGACTGACGCGGCGCTGCTGTCCGACAAGAACGACGCGTACCTGCTTGCGATGTGCGTCGGCCACAACCGGCGCGGCGTGGCGACCACGGTCGGGCTCGCCTGGCTGAATCTCGCGAGCGGCGGGTTGCGTCTTGCCGAAGTGGCGCCCGATCAGGTCGCCGCCGTGCTGGAGCGGATCCGCCCGGCTGAGATGCTTGTCGCTGATACGGCAACCGATACGGGCGCAACGCCTGCCACGGGCACCGGCGCCGTCACGCGGGTGCCGGCATGGCACTTCGATGTGGCTTCGGGTACGCAGCGTCTGTGCGACCAGTTGAACGTGGCGAGCCTCGACGGCTTCGGCGCGCATTCACTCGCGAGCGCCTGTGGTGCAGCCGGCGCGCTGCTGCTGTACGCGGCGGCAACGCAGGGGCAGCAACTGCGTCACGTCCGCAGCCTGAAGGTCGAATCCGAGTCGGAATACATTGGTCTCGATCCGGCAACGCGGCGCAATCTGGAGTTGACCGAGACGCTGCGCGGCACCGAGTCACCCACGCTGTGTTCGCTGCTCGATACATGCTGCACGACGATGGGCAGCCGGCTCCTGCGGCACTGGCTGCATCATCCACCGCGCGCTTCCGCGATTGCAGAGGCACGTCAGCAAGCCATCGGGGCGCTGCTCGACGCGCCGGCGGCCGCGAGTCTCGACGCACTCCGTACCGCACTGCGGCAGATCTCCGATATCGAACGCATCACGGGGCGCCTCGCGCTGCTGTCGGCGCGTCCCCGCGACCTGTCGAGCCTGCGCGACACGTTCATCGCGCTGCCCGCGCTGCGCACGCAGATTGCACTGCTTGCGGGTGCATCGGATTCGCTCGCCCAGATCGACCTGTCGCTCGCGCCACCCATGGACTGCGTCGAACTGCTGACGCGCGCGGTCGCGCCCGAACCCGCCGCAATGGTGCGTGACGGCGGCGTGATCGCCCGCGGCTACGATGCGGATCTGGATGAACTGCGTGACATCTCCGAGAACTGCGGGCAGTTCCTGATCGACCTCGAAACGCGCGAACGCGCGCGCACCGGCATTTCGAACCTGCGCGTCGAGTACAACAAGGTTCACGGCTTCTATATCGAGGTCACGCGCGGCCAGACGGACAAGGTGCCCGACGACTACCGTCGTCGCCAGACGCTGAAAAACGCCGAACGCTACATTACGCCGGAACTGAAAACGTTCGAAGACAAGGCGCTCTCCGCACAGGAACGCGCGCTCGCACGCGAGAAATCGCTGTATGACGCGCTGCTGCAATCGCTGCTGCCGTTCATCGCCGACTGCCAGCGCGTGGCTTCGGCGCTTGCGGAACTCGATCTGCTCGCGGCGCTTGCGGAACGCGCGCGCGCGCTCGACTGGGTCGCGCCGACGTTCTCCAGCGAAGCCGGTATCGAGATCGAGCAGGGCCGCCATCCGGTTGTCGAAGCGCAGGTCGAACAGTTCATCGCGAACGACTGCACGCTCTCGCACGAACGCAAGCTGCTGCTGATCACCGGTCCAAACATGGGCGGCAAATCGACGTTCATGCGTCAGACCGCGCTGATCGCGCTGATGGCGTACGTCGGCAGTTATGTGCCCGCACGACGCGCGCGCTTCGGCCCGATCGACCGCATCTTCACACGCATCGGCGCAGCCGACGACCTCGCAGGTGGCCGCTCGACGTTCATGGTCGAAATGACCGAAGCCGCGGCGATCCTCAACGACGCGACGCCACAAAGTCTCGTGCTCATGGACGAGATCGGCCGCGGCACATCGACCTTCGACGGTCTCGCGCTTGCATGGGCAATTGCCCGGCATCTGCTTGCGCACAACGGCTGCCACACGCTCTTCGCGACGCATTACTTTGAACTCACGCAACTCCCCACCGAATTTCCGCAGGCGGCGAACGTCCATCTTTCTGCGGTCGAACACGGGCACGGCATCGTGTTCCTGCACGCCGTCGAGGAGGGCCCCGCGAACCAGAGTTACGGCTTGCAGGTCGCGCAACTGGCTGGCGTGCCGTCAGCCGTGATTCGCGCCGCTCGCCGGCATCTCGCGCATCTCGAACAGCAGTCGGTCGCGCAGGGCACGCCGCAACTCGACCTCTTCGCGGCGCCGGTGCAAGTTGAAGATGCAGACGACGAGCCGGCGACCGAACCCACGCCGCAACATCAGGCGGCCATCGAAAAGCTGCGTGCAATCGACGTGGACGGGCTGAGCGCGCGCGACGCGCTCCAGCTGCTCTACGAACTGCAAGACCTGGCCAGCGCGCCGGATGCGGACCGTTGAACGTCCGTGGCCCCAGTGGTGCCCGCGCGATATCCGCGCGGCACTTGCCATTGCGCTGGCATGCAGTGTGATCGGCGCGCAGCCGGTGGCGGCATATGCGGCCGGCTCGCGCTACGCGTTCGCGGTCATCAGCGGCACGCTCGAAAGCCCGGCCGATGAAGCACCGACGCAACGTCTGCTCGACACCATCGGTCGCGACAGCAACGTCTCGTTTATCGTCTACGACGGCAATCTGAAGGGCGCAAGGGAAACCTGCAACGACGCGCTGTACGAACGACGCCAGACGTTGCTCGAAGCTGCGCGACCGGCGCTCATCTTCGTGGCCGGCCAGCACGACTGGGCCGACTGCGGCACTGCACCGGCAGGCAGCTACGATCCAGTCGAACGGCTGGATCTGCTACGGCAGACCGTGTTCGCGGACGCCTCCTCGATGGGCCAGAATCCGGTTGCGCTCACGCGCGAAAGCGAAGTGTCGCGCTTTCATCCGTATCGGGAAAACGTACGCTGGCAGGTGGAAGATACGGTGTTTCTTGCGCTGAACGTGCCGTCGCCAAACAACCACTATTTGAATGCAGGCGGCCGGAACGGAGAATTTGAGGATCGCGTCGTGGCAAACGCGTTCTGGCTCGAACACGCGGCCGAATTCGCGAAGCGCCGTGGTGCGCGCGCGATCGTCGTGTTCATGCAGGGTGACCCCGATCCCGAACGTTACGAGCGTCCCGACCGCTTCGCGTGGTTGCGCTTCGCGCGCAACCAGCGGCGCGACGGTTACCTGGAACTCAAACGCAGCCTCGTCAAACTGGCGCAGACTTTTCGCGGCCCGATCCTCGTCGTTCATCACGACGATCAGAGCGTGCCTGCCGGATTCCAGATCGATCAGCCATTGCGCAATGACAAGGGCGTACAGGTGACAAATCTCACCCGCATTGCGTTTGCGCCGCGAGACCGGTTGAATCAGTGGATCGAAATTGATGCGGATACGGCGCGAAGGCCGCCGTTCCGGGTGAGCGTGCGGGACGTACCGAAAAGCGTGCCGATGCCAGCGGCCGCGCCATCGAACAGCTTGCACGAGGAGCCCGTGCCGTCGATGCCAGAAATTCCGTCGATGCCGCCCGCATCCGACCTGGCGCCGACGACGCCGCTACCGATGCCGCAACCGGCGCCCGGCAGCGGTGGAAACACGGGCAACGGCGCGGGCAACTCAACGGGCAGCACGGCTACCCCGAACATGCCGCCCGCTTTCCCCGCTGCGCCTGCCAGTTCAGTGCAGCGTGGGCCCTGATTTGTTGTCGTCGTCTTCTTCGTCATCGTCGTCGAGGACTTCGAGACCATCAGCGCCGTGGGCGTGCTCGTGCTGGATTTCGTCTTCGGTCGCTTCGCGCACTTCCTTGACTGTCAGGGCAAAGCGCAGCGCCATGCCGGCGAGCGGATGGTTGCCGTCGAGCACGACCTTGTCTTCCGCGACGTCCGTCACGGTGTAGATCAGCGAATCGAGGTCTTCGTCGCCTTCTTCCGGCGTGCCTTCGAACTGCATGCCGACTTCGAGCGGCTCGGGGAAACGCTCGCGCGGCTCGATTTTCACGAGATCGGGATCGTACTCGCCGAACGCGTCTGCCGGCTCAAGCTGAACCTGGGTTTCATAGCCCGCTTCCTGGCTATCGAGCGCTTCCTCGATCTTGGGGAACGTGCCATCATAGCCGCCGTGCAGATAGACCATCGGCTCGTCGCTTTCTTCAATCAGATTGCCCTGCGCATCCGACAGCTTGTAAGCGACCGATACGACGGTGTTCTTTGCGATTTTCATTCGTTTCTCCAGAATACAACTCACATTATACGATGCCCAAGCGGCCCCTTGACCACCCGCCAGGCACGGCTTCGGCCCGAAACGTTTCACGCGTTTCCCCGCCCCTGCCGGATACGCCGACGGCACTCCTCGGCAACCTGACGCCGGCGCAATTCATGCGCCGTTACTGGCAGAAAAAGCCGCTGCTGATCCGCAACGCCATTCCGGATATCGTCCCGCCGCTCTCGCGCGATGGGCTTTTCGAGCTCGCCGATCGGGACGATGTCGAGTCCCGCCTGATCACGCACTTTCGCAACCGCTGGCAACTCGAACACGGCCCTTTCGCGCCCGACGAACTGCCGCCCATCAAACAGCGCGCCTGGACGCTGCTGGTTCAGGGCGTCGATCTGCACGACGACCGTGCCCGCGCCCTGCTCGACCGGTTTCGCTTCGTGCCGGACGCCCGTCTGGACGACCTGATGATTTCTTACGCGACCGATGGCGGCGGCGTCGGCGCGCATTTTGACTCCTACGACGTCTTTCTGCTGCAGGTCCACGGCAGGCGCCGCTGGCGGTTCGGCGCGCAGCGCGACCTGTCCCTGCGCCCCGACCTGCCGTTGAAAGTTTTACAGCACTTCGAGCCCGAAGAGGAATGGGTGCTGGAGCCCGGCGATATGCTGTATCTGCCGCCGCACATCGCGCACGACGGCATCGCCGAAGGCGAATGCATGACCTGCTCGATCGGCTTTCGCGCGCCGTCCACGCAGGAACTGACAGGCCAGTTTCTCTACCATCTGGCCGAGCGTGGCGCCCGCGACGACTCGGGAGACGGTGCCCGCGAGCTCTATCGCGACCCGAAACAACCTGCCGTGATCAATCCGGCGCAACTACCCGCGGCGCTCGTCGAACGGGTTGGCGCGATACTTGCGAAGGTCTCCTGGAACGAGCGCGATATCTCGACGTTCCTCGGCACGTATCTGAGCGAGCCGAAACCGAGCGTCGTATTCGATCCACCCGCGCGGCCATTGACAGAGACGCGTTTTATCGAACGCGCATCGAAAAATGGCATCCGGCTCGATCACAAATCGATCCTGTTGTATGACGCCCGCTTTTACTTCCTGAATGGGGAAGAAAACAGGCTCGCGGTTGTGAAAAAGTGGCTGGTTGAACTCGCTGACAGCCGTTTTATGAGTGCGAAACGCTTTGTAACACTCTCTGACGATTCGTCGGTGACAGCACTGCTACACGAGTGGTATTGTGCGGGCTGGATACAGGTAGGCGAGCTTGCCTAGGTCCGTCTACGTGTAATACCGTACCGATAAAATTTGTATGAGAAAGACAACGTATTGACCCCGGATTTATCGACGGTCGATACGAAAGTGCATATAATTTCCGCCCAAGCCGTAGGGAAGATTCACGCTCATGAAGTGCGTCTCCACCAGCGGCCCAGGTTGGTGTTGGAGCACATTACCGGTAATATTTTGCGCTGTTGCTTACCTTTAACCATAAAAGGACGTGATCATGAAGAAATCCCTCCTCGTAGCATCCCTGTTGGCAGCTGTGGCACTGGCTGCATGCAACAAGAGCAGCGATCAGGCAGCTGCCCCGGCTAGCGATGCTGCTGCTGCTTCGGCTCCGGCCGCTGCAGCTTCGGATTCGGCAGCTGCTGCATCGGGCGCTGCTGCTGCTGCGAGCGACGCTGCTGCTACGGCTACGACGGCTGCATCGGATGCAGGCGCTGCCGCTTCGGACGCTGCTGCTTCGGCTGCTGCTCCGGCATCGGGCGCAAGCCAGTAAGCTGTAGTAAAGGGTTCGCCTCTGGGCGAATACCGCATCGGGAGGTCTACCCGATCTTCCGATGCGGTAAAGCAAAACGCCACGAATTCACATTCGTGGCGTTTTGCTTTGGTGAGCCGGCGTTGGGTCAAACCATTCGCTACGTGCACCCTGCCTCAGTGCCGGACGATGAACGACAACGCGCGTCAGGCGAGCGCGCTGTCCGCTTCATGTGCGACGCATCACTCAGGCGGCGACGCGGCTTCCGCATAGAACTCGCGGACCACGTCGATTTCACGTGTGCGCCTGAAGGGCGGCAGGCTTTGCCAGATACGTCGGCCATACGGCTTGTCGACGAGCCGCGTATCGCAGATCATCAACACGCCACGATCCGTTTCTGCGCGGATCAGACGCCCCGCACCCTGCTTCAGCGTGATGACTGCCTGGGGCAACTGGTGGACCGCAAACGGGCTCAGTCCTTTCTTCGTCAACGCGTCGAGTCGCGCCGACAGCACGGGGTCGTCCGGTGGCGCGAACGGCAGCTTGTCGATCACCACCAGCGACAGCGCATCGCCCCGCACGTCCACGCCTTCCCAGAAGCTCTGGCTGCCGACCAGGATCGCATTGCCATACGCGCGAAATCGCTCCAGCAACTCGGTGCGGCTTGCGTCGCCCTGCACGAGCAGCGGATAGCTCCAGCCACGCGATTCGATCGTATCGCGCAGCTTCGTCGCGATGCGATCGACGGCGCGCAATGTGGTGCACAGCATGAAGACACCGCCGCCGGACGCCTCGATGGCGGGCAGCGCCGCGTCGAAAACAGCATCGGTGAAAACCGGCGACGAAGGCTGCGGCAGATTGCGCGGCACGTACAGCAGACCTTGCGTGGCGTAATCGAACGGGCTTGGCAACGTCATCGAGCGGCGCGCGTTCAGCCCCATCTGCGCGGCGTAGTGCGTGAAGTCGCCACGCACCGACAGCGTCGCCGACGTGAAGATCCACGCACGCGGCACGCCGGCGCGCTGCTTCGCGAAAATCGGCGCGACCGACAACGGCGTTTCGTGCAACTGGACCGTATGCGAGAACACTTCGATCCAGCGGACTTTTTCATTCGGATCGGTTGCGTCTTTTGACTTGTCGTCGCTGGCTGCCTCGCGTTCGGTATCCGTCGGCGGTGTCGTCCAGCCAGTCAGGATGCCTTGCAGTTCGCGCGCGCGACGCAGGCAGGCGCCGATCGACTCGGCCCGCTCCGCGTGCCCCGCGAGCGCGCCCGCGAGCGCGTCGAGTTCGGTTTCGAGCGCCTCCAGCGCAGCAAACAGAGGATGATCATCCGGCAACTGGCCGATCGACATCCGCACTGAATCTTCCCTGAATGCGAGCCGCACGTCGCGCGCCGCACGTTCGAGCGCGCCGCCAAGCTTCACCCATTCGACTGCATCGCGCGCGTGACCGAGGCCCTCTGCGACCGAGTCGCGCGCAAGTTCGAGGAACTGCGTGGTCGACAACGTCTCGCCGAAGAACAGCGTCGCGGTTTCGGGCAACTGATGCGCTTCGTCGAAGACGATTGTATTGGCGGTCGGCAGCAGTTCGGCCATGCCGGTGTCGCGCAACATGATGTCCGCGAAAAACAGATGGTGATTCACGACGACGATGTCGGCCTGCTGCGCTTCGCGACGTGCCTGCATCACGAAACAGTCCTTGTAATGCGGACACTCCTGACCGAGACAGTTTTCGCGCGTCGACGTCACCATCGACCACACCTGCGCGGTTTCCGGCACGCTCGCGAGCTCGGCCTTGTCGCCCGTGCGCGTGATCTTCGCGAAGCGGATGATGTCCTGCAGATACGACGTTTCCTGGCGTGACGGCAGACGGCCGTTGTCGGCAGTGCGCTGCAGATAGTAGTGGCACAGGTAGTTCGCCCGGCCCTTCAGCATCGCGACCGATACCGGCACCGCGAGCGCATCACGTACGGTTGGAATGTCGCGTTGAAAGAGCTGGTCCTGCAGATGCTTCGTGCCGGTCGAGACAATGACCTTGCCGCCCCACAGCATCGCCGGCACGAGGTACGCGTAGGTCTTGCCGGTGCCCGTGCCCGCCTCGACGATCAGCGTATTCTCTCCTGCGTCGGAAACGCCAGCGGCATCCGGCGATTGTGCCGCGTCGGCAGACGCCGCGCCTTGCAGACGCCGTGCGGGACGCTGCTGCAGTTCGAACATCGCCGGCTCAGCAAGCGCCTTGCCGGACGCCTCCATTGCAGCCGCAACGGCGCGCGCCATCTCGATCTGCGAGGCACGCGAACGATAGCCGTCGATCTGCCGCGCGAGCAGCCCGTCGGCGGCGAAGATATCGTCGAGCTGGGTAACGCGCTTCGGGTTCAGCGTGGCGATGAGCGCGCCCGCCGCGGCGTTTTTATCGCGCGGCGCAGCGGCGTCGTCGCCTGACGGCTGACGGGAAGGTGAAAGAGACGGTGAATTCAAGGCAAGCGATTCCTGCAAAGTCCGTCGCGCGCGGCGCGACCCGGCGCCTGCCAGGTCGCGAACTCATGCGCGCGCGTCCGGTTCGAGCTGCAACTGCAGCAAGATGATGGTGTCCTTGACCTTGAGCTTGCGCTTTTTCAGGCGTTTTATCTCGAGGTCGTCGATGCCGGGGTCTTCCGACACCTTGTCGATCAGGCGATCAAGACCACTGTGCTCCGATTCCAGCTGCAGAATGCGGTCGCGAAGGGTATTCGCGTTGATGACGTGCTGATGATCGCGCATGCTCGCCTCCTCCTCCGAAGTGGCGGGGGGCCGCCCGTGGCAGCCCTGCTCGCCTGAGGTTGCTGTCCGGCCAAAAACGCGTTACTGACTCTGTTGCTGTTGTTGTAACTGCTCCTGCTTTAACTGCTCCTGCTTCTCCTGCTCGGCCTTTTGCTGCGCTTTCTCGGCGGCCTGTTTCTGGCGCGCCTCGACGTCGGCCTTGTGCTGCGCGGCATCGATCTGCTTCTGGTCGTAGCGTTGCGTCTTCTCGACCCGCTCCTGCGCCTTCTGGGCGCCCTGCTGGCGTGCCTCGTCGAGCTTGCGCTGGTAATCGGACTGCTTCGAATCGTAAGCCTTCTGGTTCGCCGCTGCATCTGAAGCGGAGACGCCGCGTTGCGCCTGATCGATTGCGTGCTGTTGCTGCTTGCCCTGATACGCGGCAGCGTTCGACGCGCGCTGCGGCGCTTCCGCGCTGCGCTGCGCCTGATCGATCGCGTGCTGTTGCTGCTTCGCCTGGTATGCCTGTTCGTTTGCGGCGCGTTGCGGCGCTTCGGCATTACGCTGCGCCTGATCGAGTTCGTGCTGGCGCTGCTTGTCTTCGAATGCCTGGGCGTTACGCGCGTCGTCCGCGGCACGCTGCGGCGCTTCCGCTTCGTCGCGCGCCCGCCTGATCGCAGCCTCCTGATCACGCTTGCGCGCGCGTTCGACGCGCTGTTCGTCATCAAGCGCGAGCTGCTGCTTGCGGATATCCGCCGCGACTTCGCGCATCGCGTCGCGCGCCTTGCCGATGCAGTGATTCACGAAGAACGTGCTATAGCAGTTGTGCTGTGCGACCGCAAACTTGTAGTTGTTCTCTTCGGTACGCGTATTGAGCACTTTCTGGCGGGCGTCGAAGTCGTTGCCACTGGCGTCCGGCGACCCGGCCTGCGCACCCGGCACGGCGGACGCCGCGTCACCGGCAGCCGCCTGTACAGACGGATTCTGGGCCTGCACCGGCAACGCGACTGCGAATGACACTGCTGCAACGCAGACACCGAGCGCCGCCCGCAGAAAATTCAAACGCGCCCCTGGCGTTGAACCCGGACGCGCCTTCGCAGACAAACCGGAAAACGGGCCGACCGACGCACAAACGCGCAGGTCACGAGGCACAGCGAACGGGAAACGGGAGGTCGGCAACGTCGTAGATGGGCAACGGAACATGCCCGAAATTCTAACATCCCGCGCCTGAGCGCTCCGGCATTTATGGCAAAATGCCCCGCGTCAGCAACCGGTCGCCACGGGTTCGCCCGACGCGGCATCTCAGGCGGCCCTGATCGAAACCTGCAGGAACACGCATACCTTATGACGGAAACCGTAGCACTCAAGATCGTACAGCGCATCGCCACCGAACTCGCCGTCCAGCCGCGCCAGGTCGCGGCTGCGGTGCAACTCCTCGATGAAGGATCGACTGTTCCGTTTATCGCTCGTTACCGCAAGGAAGTGACCGGCAATCTCGACGATACGCAGCTGCGTAACCTCGAAGAACGGCTTCTGTATCTGCGCGAACTCGAAGAGCGGCGCGCAACGATCATCGCCAGCATCGACGAACAGGGCAAGCTCACCGACGAACTGCGCACCGCGATCGAGGCCGCGGACAGCAAGCAGGTGCTCGAAGACCTGTATCTGCCCTACAAGCCCAAGCGCCGCACACGTGCGCAGATCGCGCGCGAAGCCGGCCTGCAGCCGCTCGCCGACGCGCTCCTCGCCGACCCCACGCTCGATCCGCAAACCGAAGCAGCGGGCTATGTCGACGCCGAAAAGGGCGTGGCTGACGTGAAGGCCGCGCTCGACGGCGCGCGCGATATTCTCTCCGAACAGTTCGGCGAAACCGCGGAAGTGCTCGGCAAGCTGCGCGACTACCTGTTCAACCAGGGCGTGGTGTCGTCGAAAGTGGTCGAGGGCAAGGAAAACGCGGAAGAAGAAAAATTCCGCGACTACTACGACTATTCCGAAACGATCCGCACGGTGCCGTCGCATCGCGCGCTCGCGCTCTTCCGCGGCCGCAACGCGGGCGTGCTGATGATCAAGCTGGGGCTCGGCGAAGAGCTCGACGCTCAGGTACCGCATCCAGGCGAAGCGATGATTGCACGCCATTTCGGCATCGCGAACCAGAACCGCGCCGCCGACAAATGGCTCTCGGACGTATGCCGCTGGTGCTGGCGCGTGAAGGTGCAGCCGCACATCGAAAACGAACTGCTCACGAATCTGCGCGACGAAGCCGAGCATGAGGCGATCCGCGTGTTCGCGCGCAATCTGAAGGACCTGCTGCTGGCCGCGCCGGCCGGCCCGAAGGCCGTCATTGGGCTCGATCCGGGCATGCGCACCGGCGTGAAGGTCGCGGTGGTCGACCGGACTGGCAAGGTGCTCGCCACCGACGTGATCTATCCGCACGAGCCGCGCCGCGACTGGGACGGCTCGATCGCGAAGCTGGCGCGCATCTGCGCGCAGACGCAGGCTGAGCTGATCAGCATCGGCAACGGCACGGCATCGCGTGAAACGGACAAGCTCGCGAGCGAACTGATCGCGCGTCATCCGGAATTCAAGTTGCAGAAGATCGTGGTGTCCGAAGCGGGCGCGTCCGTGTACTCGGCGTCGGAACTCGCGGCGAAGGAATTCCCGGACATGGACGTGTCGCTGCGTGGCGCGGTGTCGATCGCGCGACGTCTGCAGGATCCGCTCGCCGAGCTCGTCAAGATCGATCCGAAGGCGATCGGCGTCGGCCAGTATCAGCACGATGTGAACCAGCGCGAACTCGCGCGCTCGCTCGATGCCGTGGTCGAGGATTGCGTGAACGCCGTGGGCGTCGATGCAAATACGGCATCGGTTGCGCTGCTCGCGCGCGTGTCGGGTTTGAACGCGACGCTGGCGCGCAATATCGTCGACTATCGCGATGCGAACGGTCCGTTCCCTTCGCGCGAGCATCTGCGTCGCGTGCCGCGTCTCGGCGAGAAGACGTTCGAACAGGCCGCCGGGTTCCTGCGCATCAACGGTGGCGAGAATCCGCTCGACCGCTCGTCGGTACACCCGGAAGCGTATCCGCTCGTCGAACGCATGCTCGCGAAGATCAGCAAGCATGTCGGCGACGTGCTCGGCAATCGCGAAGCACTGTCGGGCCTGTCGCCGACCGAATTCGTCGACGATCGCTTCGGTCTGCCGACCGTGCGCGACATTCTCTCCGAACTCGAAAAGCCGGGCCGCGATCCGCGCCCCGAGTTCAAGACGGCCACGTTCCGCGAGGGCGTCGAGAAGGTGTCCGATCTCGTGCCGGGCATGGTGCTCGAAGGCGTCGTGACGAACGTCGCGGCGTTTGGCGCGTTCATCGATATCGGCGTGCATCAGGACGGACTCGTGCACGTATCGGCGATGTCGACGAAGTTCATCAAGGACCCGCACGAAGTCGTGAAGGCCGGCCAGGTCGTGAAGGTGAAGGTGCAGGAAGTCGACGTGAAGCGCCAGCGTATCTCGCTTACGATGCGTCTCGACGACGATTTCCAAGCCAGCTCGGCGCCGCGCAGCGGTGGTCAGCAGGACCGCGGCACGGGTCGTCCGGGCGGCGGTGGCAACGGTGGTGGACGTGGACAGCAGCAGCGCTCGCGTGACGCGGAGCCGGCCGGCGCAATGGCGGCTGCGTTTGCCAAACTGAAGCGCTAAACCTGACAGATACGTGCGGTGCCACGGCGGGCCGCACGCGCATCACATACAAAAAAAACCCACGCGTCGGTTCATCTGCGTGGGCTTTTTTTGTTCATCACGAAACGTTCAGATCTCGATCTTCGTTCCCAGTTCGACCACACGATTGGCCGGAATGCTGAAGAAATCAGTCGGCTTCGCCGCGTTCTGATGCATCCACGCGAACACACGCTCGCGCCACACCGACATGCCTGGCAACTGCGTCGGCACCACCGTTTCACGCGCGAGGAAGAACGACGTATCCATGATTTCGAACGTCATGTCATGCGTGCGGCCGATATCGAGCAGCACGGCCTTCACATCCGGCGTTTCGTTAAAACCATAGGCGGCCTTCACGAGATACAGCCCGCCGTCGAGGCCCTTCACGGTGACGCGCTCTTCGTCGTTCACATAGGGAATATCCCGCGTGATGAACGTCAGAAAAATCGTGCGTTCGTGCAGCACCTTGTTGTGCTTCAGATTGTGGAGCAGGCTCACCGGAACAAGCGTGTCGCTGCCGGTCAGATAGATCGCGGTACCCGATACGCGATGCGGCGGATGCGCAAGCAGCCCCTGCAGGAACGGCATCAACGGAATACCGTCGGCGGCCGTGCGCTCCTTGACGATCATGCGGCCCTTGAACCATGTCATCAACAGGAAGAACAGCAGCGCGCCGATGCCGAGCGGCAGCCAGCCGCCCTCCTCGACCTTCAGCAGATTCGCGCCGAAGAAACCAAGATCGACCGTCATGAAGAGCGCGATGATAAGCGCGACCAGCAGCTTGTTCCAGTTCCACACCTTCACCATCACGACGCACGCGAGCACAGTCGTGATCACCATCGTCGCGGTCACGGCAATTCCGTAGGCCGCTGCAAGGTTGTCCGAACTCTTGAAGCTGATCACGATGCAGATGATGATGAAAAGTAGCATCCAGTTCACGACCGGCACGTAGATCTGCCCGATGGCCAGTTCCGATGTATGCAGGATCTTCATGCGCGGCACGTAGCCGAGCTGGATCGCCTGGCTCGTCAGCGAATAGGCGCCGGAGATCACCGCCTGCGATGCGATCACCGTCGCGACCGTCGACAGGATCACGAGCGGCAGGAGCGCCCAGTCGGGTGCGAGCAGGAAGAACGGGTTCTCGATCGCTTTCGGGTCGTGCATCAGCAGCGCGCCCTGCCCGAAGTAGTTCAGCACGAGCGAGGGCATCACGAGGACGTACCACGCCACCCGGATCGGCTGCGCGCCGAAGTGACCCATGTCTGCGTAGAGCGCTTCGGCACCGGTCAGTACCAGCACGACCGAGCCAAGCACGACATACGCCTGCAGCACGTGCGCCGACATGAACGAAAACGCGTAATACGGATTGAGCGCGGCGATGACGCCGGGCGACTGCACGATGTGCATGAGGCCGAGCACGGCAATCGTCAGGAACCACAGCACCATGATCGGACCGAACAGACGCCCGACGAGCGCGGTGCCGTGCCGCTGGATCCAGAACAGCAGGATGAGAATGACGATAGTGAGCGGCATCACGAGATGCGACAGCTTCGGCGCCGCGATCTGCAACCCTTCGACCGCGGACATCACCGAAATGGCCGGCGTGATCACTGCGTCGCCGTAAAACATGCAGGCACCGAAGATGCCGAGCATCATCAGCATGCCGGCCGCCTTGCTCGAGTGATCGAACGATCTTAACGAGAGCGCCATCAGGGCCAGCACGCCACCCTCGCCGTTGTTGTCGGCGCGCATCACGAACAGCACGTATTTAACGCCGACGACGATGACGATCGCCCAGAACAGCAGCGAGATCACGCCAAGAATGGATGCGTCGGTGAGCGGAATCCCGTGTGACGGGGAGAACGCTTCCTTAAGCGAATACAACGGGCTCGTGCCGATGTCGCCGAAGACCACACCGATCGCAGCGATAGCGAGAGAAGGCAGAGGCTGCCTGCGCCCGTGGTTGGTATTTGTCATAAACGCGAAAAAATCCGTTCCTGATCGGAAGAGCGAGCGCTATTCTAAACTGGCCGTCATGACCGACCGGCCGGCATGTTGCGGATACACCACGAGGACCGTCCGCGCAGTGTAGCATCGCCCCAAGGGCCCGTCTGTGCTTGCTGAAACGTTTTCTGGCGTGGCCCCGGAACGGGCGATCGCGTAACCATGACCACCGTCACGCCCGCCGGTGGGGGCCAAAAAAAACGGAGCCCTTGCGGGCTCCGTTTCTATGCGACACACCATGCAGTGATCGCCCGGACTGTCATCACGGTTTCGACGCTGCATCCTGCGCGGTACCGCGCTTGATCCACGCGCCAAGATTGTGCGGGCGAACCGTGTCCCACTCCTCAAACGGCTGATGGATCCACGGATTGGTGGGCAGGTACTGCACGTGATAATCGGGCGTCACTTTCGAGCAGCCCTTGTACCAGAGCACCGCCGAGCGCACCGACGTGATGGCCGGATAACGTTCCTTCAGATGCTGCTGCACGCGCGCGAGCGTCACACCGGAATCGACGAGATCGTCGACAAGCAGCACGTTGCCCGACAGTTCGCCGCGCGTCATCGTGATGTACTGCGCGATGTCGAGCTCGCCCTGCTCCGTGCCAGCCGCCTCGCGATACGAACTCGTCGCAAGAATCGCCAGCGGCAGATCATAGATACGCGAGAGCTGGTCGCCGACGCGCAGACCGCCGCGCGCGAGGCACAGGATCTTGTCGAATTTCCAGCCGGACTCATGCACCGCAAGTGCCAGCAATTCGATCAGACGGTGATACTCGTCCCAGCCGACCCAAAGATTCTTTTCATCGTTGCGAGGATCTTTCATCGCAATCATGGGCACACCCTGCGTCATAACTTAAGCCTTGAACGGATGACGAAGGAGAATGGTCTCGTCACGGTCCGGACCCGTGGAAACCATATCGATCGGCACGCCGGCCACTTCCTGCACACGCGTGAGATACGCCTGCGCGTTGGCGGGCAGCCTGTTCCAGTCGGTGATGCCGATGGTGCTTTCCTTCCAGCCGCCAAACGTTTCGTATACCGGTTCGCAACGCGCGACTTCCGATGCACCGCGCGGCAGGATGTCGACGTCCTTGCCGTCGAGCTTGTAGCCGACGCACAGTTTGACTTCGTTGACACCGTCGAGGACATCGAGCTTCGTGATGCACAACCCCGACACGCCGTTGATCTGGATCGAGCGACGCAGCGCGGCGGCGTCGAGCCAGCCGGTACGGCGCGGACGACCCGTGACCGAGCCGAATTCCTTGCCCACCGTGGCGAGCGTGAGGCCGATCTGTTCCTGGCGGGCCGCGTTATCGGCGTCGTACAGTTCGCTCGGGAATGGGCCCGAACCGACACGCGTGCAATACGCCTTCGTGATGCCGAGGATGTAGTTCAGTTTTTGCGGACCGACGCCCGCGCCCGACGTGGCCGCACCGGCCACGCAGTTGCTCGACGTGACGAACGGATACGTACCGTGATCGATGTCGAGCAGCGTGCCTTGCGCACCTTCGAACAGCAGGTTGTGGCCAGCATGATTTTCGTCGTAGAGACGACGCGACACGTCGGTGACCATCGGCTTCAGGCGGTCTGCATAGCTCAACATCATGTCGAGCGTCTGCTGGAAGTCGACTGCCGGCGCGCCGAGGTACTGCGTCAGCACAAAATTATGGAAGTCGAGGTTTTCGCGCAGGCGTTCGGCGAATGCTTCCGGCTCGAACAGATCCTGCACGCGCAAGCCCCGGCGTGCGACCTTGTCTTCGTAGGCTGGGCCGATACCGCGCCCCGTTGTACCGATCTTGCCCGCGCCGCGATGCGCTTCGCGCGCCTGGTCGATGGCGATGTGATACGGGAGGATCAGGGTGGTGGCTTCGGAAATGAACAGACGCTTTTGAACATCCACGCCCGCGGCTTCGAGTTCGCCGATTTCCTTGAACAGCGCTTCCGGCGACAACACGACGCCATTACCGATGTAGCACGCAACGCCGGGATGCATGATGCCCGACGGAATCAGACGCAAGATGGTTTTCTTGCCGCCGATGATGAGCGTGTGGCCGGCATTGTGACCGCCCTGGAAGCGCACGACGCCCTGGGCGTGGTCCGTCAGCCAGTCGACGATCTTGCCCTTGCCCTCATCACCCCACTGGGTTCCCACGACGACGACGTTGCGCCCGGGGTTCACATTCACTGCGCTGGCAGACATGTTGTTTCGTAAGCTGGTTAAAAACGTATTCTACCGATATTCGCGGAAGGTTCCGGATTTTTTCCGTTTCCGCTCAACGGCATGGCCGTTATTCCGGGTATTTCAAAGTCGACGCGGCGGCTCGCTGCGCCCGTATTTTCCGCTGTTCAGGAACGTGCTTCCACGACCCAGGCACCGTTGCGTTCGACCAGCACGCGGTCGCACGCGAATTCATCCAGATCGTGATCGTGGCCTGGCAGCGCCTGGATCACCACTTCGCCGGCGTCGCGCAACGCGGCAACGCTCGCACGCAACGCGTCGTCGTGTTGCCACGGCGCCAGGATCGCGCTGCTGCGCGCCTCGACGGGCGAGATCCGCGCCACTTCGCGCAGATCGAGCGAGAAGCCGGTCGCGGGTCGCGCACGACCGTACGCTTCGCCGACCTTGTCGTAACGTCCGCCGCGCGCCACCGCATTCGGCACGCCGTCGACATAGGCCGAGAACATCACGCCGCTGTGGTACGCGTAGCCGCGAAGGTCGGCCAGATCGATCATCACTTCGGCGCCGTCGACCTGCGCCGCGAGGAACGCGAGGTCGTCGAGCGCACGCGCGATTTCCGACGTCGCCGGCAGCCGCGTGCGGGCTTCGGCGAGCACCGAGGCATCGCCGTAGAGCGTCGGCAGGACGCGCAGTGCGTCGCGTGTCGCGGGCAAAAGGTCCGCGGTCAGTTCGGCGAGACGCGGCACGTCCTTGCCGGCGAGCGCTTCGTACAGCGCTTCACCGAGCGCGACGGCTTTCGGTTCGTTCGCGATCAGCGCGGAGAGCACGCCCGCATGGCACAGATCGAGCCGCACTTTCGCGAGACCGGCAAGACGCAGTGCATCGAGCATCAACTGCTGGATCTCGAGATCGGCTTCGAGGCCGGCGTGACCGTAGATTTCAGCGCCGATCTGGATCTGTTCACGCGTTGCGTGCAGGCCGCGCGGACGCGTGTGCAGCACGTTGCCTGCGTAGCACAGACGCGTCACGCCCTGGCGGTTCAGCAGGTGGGCGTCGATACGCGCAACCTGCGGCGTGATGTCGGCGCGCAGACCGAGCGTGCGGCCCGACATCTGGTCGACGAGCTTGAACGTGCGCAGGTTCAGGTCGGTGCCGCCGCTTGTCAGTAGCGATTCGAGGTATTCCAGCATCGGCGGCATGACCATTTCGTAGCCGTAGGCGCGAAAACGGTCCAGCAGCCGGCGACGCAACTCTTCGATCTTGCGGGCCTCCGACGGCAGCACGTCGGCAATATTCTCGGGAAGTAACCAGGTCGACATCGATACAGTCCTACGACGTTGAACACGGGCGCGCGGGCGCACCGGTATATGACGGGTAAATGGCGGAAAGCGCCTGCGAGCGGGCCGGGCTGGCGCAGCACCCGTATCGCGCCTCGCTCGCGTTCGTGGCGCGTGCGTCTTGCGAACCCGCCTCGCTCACGAGGCACCCAGATTGCGCCTATGTCGCGATCAGCAGCAACACCAGCCCGAGCACCATCACGATCAGGCCGCCGATGCGCACCTGATTCACGGGTCGCTCCGCAATTCTACGAAACGTGTCGCGCCAGGCGCTCGGGAACACAAAGGGGAACATCCCCTCGATGATCAGCATCAGGGCGATCGCGAGCAGTAACGAGCCGGCTATATCCATTCGAATGACGGCGTCGCTGCGCGCAAGGCGCGCGACGCTCCGGTAATCAGTGTTTGCGGGCGGGGGCAGCAGCGGCGGCGTCCGGCGACGTGCCGCCCGTCGGGCTGCGCATGAAGCGGAAGAACTCGCTGCCTGAATCGACCACGATCACGTCATTCGGCTTGAAGCTGTTCCGGTACGCCTGCATGCTCTGGTAAAACTCATAGAACTGCGGGTCGCGGCCAAAGGCCTCGGCGGCGATCGATGCCGCGTTGCCATCGCCCTCGCCCTTGATCTTCTGCGCTTCGCGATAAGCGTCCGCAACAACCTGCTGTTGCTTCAGGCTCGCATCCGCCCGGATCTTGTCGGCTTCGGTCGCGCCCAGCGCGCGCACGTCGCTCGCGATCTGCTCGCGTACCGCCATCATGCGCTTGTAGACGGAGTCGGTCATGGCCGCCGGAAAGTCGATGCGTGTCAGCTGCACGTCGATCACATCGATGCCGAGCGGCGCCGTGACCTTCTGCATCGCCGTACGCGCTTCGGCTGCGATGTCCTGCTGCTTTGCCAGCGCATCGGCGAGTGTAGCCTTCGCGAAGACGTCGCCGAGGGCGTCGCGCGACATCGCAGCCAGCCGTTCAGGCAACCCCTGCGCGTCACCCTTCGTATCCGCGAAGAGCTTCAGCGGATCGGTCACGCGATAGCGGATCACCGGATTCACGAGAATATCGATCTTGTCGGACGTGACATAGCGGTCGGCGTCCGGTGCGTCGACAGACTGGATGCGCGTATCGACGAGCGTTGCGGTTTGCAGCGGCGGCGGCAACTTGACGTGCAGGCCGGGGCCGACGAGTCTGGGTGCTGTGTCGCCATGGGCGGACACGACGGCCATGTGACGCTGGTCGACCACATACACCATCGACGATGCGGCGAACAGCACGATCACAACAGCAATGACGAGCGCAATGATTCGGTTCATGTTCGCGCTCCTTATTGCAGTTCTTCGTCGCGACCGCGACTACGGAACGAATCGCGCGAACGGAACGCTTCGCTCGCTGCGGCCGCCTGGCTTGCGCCACTGGCCGGCACGGCCGACGCACCCGACGCAGGCAGCGGTGCCGCCGTCGCAGCAGCGCCGCTCGCGCCCTGCGGCGCTGCCGCGGGCGAACCCGGGCCGGCCTGAGCGCCGTTTGCGGCATCGGCAGCGCGCTGGCGCGTCTGCTCGACGAGCTTGTCGAGCGGCAGATACAGCACGTTGTTCGCCGACTTGCTGTCGACGAACACCTTCGTCGTATTCGAGTAGATATGCTGCATGGTGTCCAGGTACATGCGCTCGCGGATCACGGCGGGCGCCTTCGAGTATTGAGCGTAGACCTGGCTAAAGCGCTCGGCATCGCCCTGCGCCTGAGCCACGACGCGCTCGCTGTAAGCATGTGCGTCGTCGATCATGCGGGCGGCGTCGGCCTGCGCGCGCGGCAACAGGTCGTTCGCATACGCCTCGGCGTCGGTCTTTACACGCGCGCGATCCTGCTGCGCTTTCGCGGCATCGTCGAACGCGGACTGGACCTGTTCGGGCGGCGTAACACCCTGAATCGTGACACCGGTCACGGCAAGACCCGTGTGGAATTCGTCGAGCGAACGCTGGATGGAATCAGTGAGCTGCAGGCGGATTGCTTCGCGATCCTGATCGAGGACACTGTCCGTGCTGCGGGCGCCCACGATCTGACGGATCGCAGCCTGCGCGGCCTGTGTCACCGTTTGATCGGGGTCAACGCTGCGGAACAGGTAGTCGGTCGGCTTGCGGATCTGGTATTGCACCGAGAACCGCACGTCGACGATACCGCCGTCGTGCGTCAGCATCGATGCGTCTTTCACGTTGGGCATGCGTACGACGTTATTACGGCCGATTTCGACCGAACGCACCTGACCGACGTTGACCATCTCGTGCGATTCGAACGGATACGGCAGACGCCAGTGAGCGCCCTGACCGGCCGTGTAACGATACTGGCCGAACTGCGAGACCACACCCGCCTGACCGTCCTGCACGACGAACACGCCGCTACCCAGCCAGATCGCGATCAGCACGCCGATGACGATGCCCACACCGATGCGCGCGCCGCGGCCGTTGTCCGGGCGGCGCTCGCCGTTGCCTGAACCACCGCCCTTGCGACCGAACACGCGCGACAGACGGCGGTTGAAGTCGCGCCACATCTCGTCGAGATCGGGCGGGCTTTCGCCATCCTTGCCGTTTGGCGGACGCTTCGGATCGTTCGGACGCTGCTTGTCGCCATTGCCGTCGCCCCGGCCCCAGCGCGGATCGTTCATCGAGAAAATGGCGCGCACGCGCAGCCATGTACTCCGCTCGTTGTAATCGTTCACCTGTGTTCGTTCACCAGAGTAGACAGCCGGTCAATGCAATTGGAACGGGTCAATGCCCGAGTTCTGGGACCTTGCGGTCGTCGGTTGGTGCCGCTGGCCGGTCTTCTTCCGGCAATGGACGTTCCTGGTCGGAAAGGTATTCGGCGGTCGCGATTTCGGCGATGGCAGCGCGCAGCGTGTCCAGCCCCTGCCCGGTGCGCGCGCTCAAAAAGACGCGCGAAATATTACCATACTCATCCCGCTCGACCGTGTCGCCACGGGCCGCCAGCTCAGGCACGGCGTCGATCTTGTTGAAGACCAGCACCTGCCGGATCGCGTCCGCACCGATTTCGTGCAGCACGACGTTCACCTGGTCGATCTGGTCGAGCCGCACGGCGCTCGATGCATCGACGACATGCAGCAGCAGATCGGCGTGAATGGTTTCTTCGAGCGTCGCGCGGAAAGCGGCCACCAGCTGGTGAGGCAGTTCGCGGATGAAGCCGACCGTGTCGGACACCACCACCTGGCCCACCTCGTCGCCCAGATACACGCGGCGCGACGTCGTATCGAGCGTGGCGAACAGCTGGTCGGCGGCGTAAGCCTGCGCCTTGGTCAGCGCATTGAAGAGCGTGGACTTGCCCGCGTTCGTATAGCCGACGAGCGACACCGACATCGTGCGATTGCGCTCGCGCTGCCGGCGCTGCGTGCCATGCTGGCGCCGCAGCTTTTCGAGCCGCGTCTTGAGCGCCTTGATGCGCTCGCCGATCAGGCGGCGGTCGGTTTCGAGCTGCGTTTCACCCGGACCGCGCAGGCCAATACCACCCTTCTGCCGCTCAAGGTGAGTCCATGCGCGGATCAGCCGCGTAGCGAGGTATTGCAACTGCGCCAACTCCACCTGCAGCTTGCCTTCGTGGCTGCGGGCGCGTTGGGCGAAGATGTCGAGAATGAGGCTCGTCCGGTCGATCACGCGCCTGTTAAGCGCCTGCTCCAGATTGCGCTGCTGCGCAGGAGCAAGTGCGTGATTGAAGATGACGATTTCGATGTCATTCGCCTCACACGCAAGACGCAGTTCCTCGGCCTTGCCGCTGCCGACGAACATCTTGGCGTCAGGGGCGGACCGACGTCCGGTGAGGGTGACTACAGGATTCGCACCCGCGCTTTGCGCGAGCAGACTGAGTTCTTCGAGACTGGCTTCGAAATCGATCTTTCCGAAGTCGATACCGACAAGCGCTGCGTTGGTCAAATTGGAGGGTATCAAAATGAAGCGGCCGGGAGAGATCGCCGACGGGCGATGCTATGCCGGCCGCGACGAGGGGTTAGGACTGTTCAGAATCCGGGTGGAAATTCACCGGACGGGCCGGCACGACTGTCGAGATTGCGTGCTTGTAGACCATCTGGGTAACCGTATTCCGGAGCAACACGACGTACTGGTCGAACGATTCGATGTTCCCTTGAAGCTTGATGCCGTTGACCAGATAGATCGAGACCGGCACGTGCTCTTTGCGCAGTGCGTTCAAAAACGGGTCTTGTAACAATTGCCCTTTGTTGCTCATAGCAAACTCCGTATTTTTTTGCAGGTTGACTGAATTGACGGCGAAGAAAAAGAAATTCGCCGTCAACCGCTACACTATAGCCGATTTTTGTTTGTGCGCGAGCCGCCTGGCCATCCGGCCAAACCCAGCACACACGCGGGTTTCGGGGTTTCAGCCTTTATCCGCGTAAGGGTTCGTCGACGAACGGAACTCTATGCGCAATGGAGTCCCGGTCAGCGCGAAAGTTTCCCGGAAGCGGTTTTCGAGGTAGCGCTTATACGTTTCAGTAATTGCGTCGAGTGCGTTGCCGTGAATCACGATGATCGGCGGGTTCTGTCCACCCTGGTGCGCGTAGCGCAACTTCGGACGCACCGGTCCACGACGTCGGGGCTGCTGGAACTCGACCGCGTCGATCAGCGCGCGGGTCAGCTTCGGCGTCGGCAGCTTCGCCATGGCGGCGGCGTAGGCGTCATCGACTGATCGCATCAGCTGGCCGATACCCGTTTTCTCCGCCGCCGAAATGAAGTGAAACTTGGCGAAGTCGAGAAATTTTAGCTTGCGCTCCAGATCCGCTTTCGTGCGCTCGCGCACGTGCGAATCGAGACCGTCCCATTTGTTCACGCCGACCACGAGCGCACGTCCCTGCTCGACGACGAAGCCGGCGATGTGCGCGTCCTGCTCCGAAATATCCTGGCGCGCGTCGAGCAGCAGGATCACGACGTTCGCATCCGAGATCGACTGCAGCGTCTTCACCACCGAGAATTTCTCGATTGCCTCGAACACCTTGCCGCGGCGCCGCAAGCCGGCCGTATCAATCAGCGTGTAATTCTTGCCCTGACGCTCGAAGTCGACGTAGATCGAATCGCGCGTCGTGCCGGGCATGTCGAATGCGATCACGCGATCTTCGCCGACGAGCGTATTGATCAGCGTCGACTTGCCGACGTTCGGGCGCCCGACGATCGCGATCTTGATGCCGCGCGCGTCCTTGTCTTCGTCTTCCTCCTCCGGATGACCCGCGTACGCGACGCCGAGCGCCTCGTTGATCATTTCCGTCACGCCGTCGCCGTGCGCCGCGGAAATCGCGCGCGGGTCGCCGAGGCCAAGTTCGTAGAAGTCAGCGGCTACCGCGCTGTACTTCATGCCCTCGGCCTTGTTCACGACGAGGAAAATCGGCCGGCCAGTCTTGCGCAGGTAGTCGGCGATCGACTTGTCCTGCGGCGCGAGGCCATTGCGGCCGTCGACGATAAACACGACGACGTCCGACTCCTCCACCGCCTGGCGCGTCTGGCGCGCCATTTCGTGCAGGATGCCGTCCTTCGCGACCGGCTCGAAACCGCCCGTGTCGACGACCAGATACGGCCGCTCGCCCGTTCGCCCTTCGCCGTAGTGACGGTCACGCGTCAGCCCCGGCAGATCGGCGACGAGCGCATCACGCGAACGCGTGAGACGGTTGAACAGCGTGGATTTCCCCACATTGGGGCGCCCGACGAGGGCAATAACGGGTTTCATCAGATGTTGTTCACAGTGAAACGCAAGGTCGAGAGACTCGACGGGCCGTACGGCGACGCCGCATGACTGCCTGTTGGCTGCGTTTGACAAAAATTATCACGAAATCGGTCACACCCGGGATGCGAACCATCGATGCATCTCCCGGCCGACGAGGAACTGGCTGGCTGGCGCGACCTTCATACGATGCGCGCAGGAACTGCATGCGGCATGCGCGAGGCCTTAAGCGTCTGCAGATCCTGCGTTGCGGACGGCGCTTGAACCGGACGTCGCATTTCGCGACAGGCGCGCACCCACCGCGCCGCCCAGGTACTACTTTTTACTGGACCGCCGGACCAGCCGGGCCGGCAGCCTGTATCTCCATTCCCAACACGGGCGCAGCGTAATGGATGCTACGCCAGAAATACGTGCGGCCGGCAAAGCCGGCCAGCGCGTCGATCAGATCGAACGAAGCTGCGTGCGTGCGATCAGCGCGGACGGAAACCGTACAGGTCGCCGTCGTGCGTCTGCACGACGAGTGTGTCGCCCGCGAGGACCGGAGCGGCAGTAATTGCGCTGCCATCGGTCTTCATGCGGGCAACGAACGAACCGTCGTCGCGCGACAGGAAATGAACGTAGCCCTCGAAATCGCCCACCACGGCTGCGTGACCCAGCAGGAACGGCACGCCGACGTCCCGGCTCTTCAGCTTGTCGTTGGTCCACAGCGGACGGCCGGTCGCGGAGTCGAACGCCTGCATGACCGCCCAGTCGTCACCTGCGACGACGACGGCTTCATCTTCCGCGAGGCCGCTCGTGCTCGAGAATTTGTGCTCCCACACGGCGCGGCCCGAATTCGCGTCAAAACAGCCAATCTGCCCCTGGAACGTCACGGCACAGGTTTGCGCGCCAAGAAGCGCCGGAGCACCGGTCACGTCGTTGATACGCTCGACTTCCGTCACGCCCTTTGGATAGGACACCGGCGTCTGCCAGAACGCGTCGCCCGTCTGCAGGTTGATTGCGGCGAACGCGCCGCCCGGGAAACCGGCCAGCACGGCCTGATCGCCCGCGAATGTCATACCCGACGAGACACGCAGGTTGAGCGGCACCGCGCGGTTGCGGTAATTCCATTTCTGCTCGCCCGTCTGCGCATTGAAAGCCGTGATCTGGCCGTCCACCGTGCGAACGACCACGAGGCCGTTGCCGACCAGCGGCGGCGAGATGATTTCGCCGGGTGCCGTGCCCTTCCACAGCAGCTTGCCGTCCGGGCCGAGCACGAAGACGCCGCCCTTCAGCGCGCCGACTGCCGTCAGATTGCCGTCGCTGCCGACGCCTGCGGAGAGATCGTCGTCAACCTTCGTCCGCCAGATGTCCTTGCCGGTTTGCGCGTCGATCTTTGCGACCGAACCGTTCGCGCCCGCTGCATACACCGCATCGCCGACGGCGACCGGCGAGAACAGATAGCGGCCCGCCTTGCCGACGCTCGACTTCCACGTCTGCTGCACGTCGAGCACGGGCTTGAACTCGGTGAGCGGCGTCGGCACGCGGCGCTCGTCTTTCGTGGATGAGCAAGCCGCCAGCGTAAGGACGGTCATCGCACAGGCAACGGGCACAGCGTAACGTTTCAGCAGATTCATCGGTGGACGAAGCATTAATTGAGAATTTATCAAATGGAACCGTTGATCACGCGACGCGCCGGTCAGCCGCCGAGCGCATCCAGCTTGAACTGGATCAACTGACGCGTCGACGTGTCGTTCTTCGACAGCGTGTCGAGCGCGAGCTTGTAGGCTGCGCGTGCATCGTCGCGCTTGCCCTGGGCTGCGAGCAGATCGCCGCGACCGTCCGCCACGACGCCCTTGAATGCGTCGGACTGCGGTTCGGCCAGCAATGCGAGCCCTGCATCATAGGCCTTCTCGTCGAGCAGCAGCGAAGCGAGACGCAATTTCGCGATCTGCCTGAACTCGTCGTCCTTCGCGTGGTCAACGGCCCACTGCAACTGCGCCTTCGCTGCCGGCTCGTCGCCGGCGGTGTAGAGCGCTTTCGCTGCACCGAGCGCGGTCATCTGCGCATACGCGGTGCCGCTGAACTTGTCTTCCATGTCCGCCGTGACTCGGGTGATCTTCGCCTTGTCGCCCGAGGCGAACGACTGCTGGACCTGGTCGTACAGCACGGCCGCCTCCGCCGCCTGACGACGTTGCCAGAAATTCCAGCCGTTCCAGCCGGCTGCGGCGACGAGCACTGCCAGCACGATCCACGTGGTTGCATTACCCCACTGCGACCACCATGCCTTTACGCTTTCAATCGATTCTTGTTCGTCGTGGTAACTCATCGCGAGGCGATTCCTTCTTCCTTGATACCTTGTCTTTGTCGTACTTCACGCCGCGTTCGGCGCACCGCGCGATCAGTCGTCGCCGTCGTCGCCTTCATCGGCGGATGCAACCATCGCATTGATTAGAAATTCGGTCAAGTCTTCAGCCGGCACGTTCCGCTGTTCGCTTTTTACGCCTTCTGCGCCAGCATTGCGCAACGGTTTCACGCCGACTGTACCGTTCGCGATCTCGTCTTCACCAAGGATCACCGCGAACGCCGCGCCACTTGCATCGGCACGTTTCATCTGCGACTTGAAGCTGGCCGACTGGCCATCCGGGCTGCAATGCAGGATTACGTCGAGGCCCGTATCGCGCAGCCGCTCGCCGATGATGAACGCCTGCTCGCGCGCCGCGTCGCCCTGATGCACGAGGTACACATCGCAGCCTTCGTCTTCAGGTACGAGCTTCTCTTCCTTCAGCAGTTCGAGAATGCGCTCGATGCCCATCGCCCAGCCGCACGCAGCCGTCGGCTTGCCGCCCAGCTGTTCGATCAGCGGATCGTAACGACCGCCGGCCGCCACGGTGCCCTGTGCGCCGAGCTTGTCGGTCACCCATTCGAACACTGTCAGGTTGTAGTAATCGAGACCACGCACCAGACGCGGATTGATCCTGAACGGAATGTTGTTCGCTTTCAGGATGCGTTGCAGCCCTTCGAAATGCGCGAGGGATTCCTCGCCGAGAAAATCGATCAGCTTCGGTGCGTTCTGCGCGACTTCCTGCAATGCGGGGTTCTTCGTATCGAGCACGCGCAGCGGGTTCGTGTAGAGACGACGCTTCGCGTCTTCGTCGAGCACGTCCATGTGCTTTTCGAGGTACGCGATGAGTTCGACGCGGTGCGCGGCCCGTTCTTCAGCGAGACCCAGCGAGTTGATTTCGAGCTTGATGCCCATCAGTCCGAGATCGTCCCAGAGACGCTGGCACATCATGATGATTTCCGCGTCTGTATCCGGACCCGCGAAACCCAGTGCCTCCACGCCGACCTGATGGAACTGGCGATAACGCCCGCGCTGCGGACGCTCGTGACGGAACATCGGCCCGATGTACCACAGGCGCTTTGGACCGTCGTACAACATGTTGTGCTCGATCGACGCCCGCACGACCGCAGCCGTATTTTCCGGACGCATCGTCAGATTCTCGCCGTTCAACGCGTCGGTGAAGCTGTACATCTCTTTTTCGACGATGTCGGTGACTTCGCCGATACCGCGCGTGAACAGCTGCGTGTGCTCGATGATCGGCGTGCGGATATTCTGGTATCCATACGAACGCAGCATCGACTTCACGGTCGATTCAAAAAATTCCCACAGCCCGGCATCCTGCGGAAGGATGTCATTCATGCCCTTCACGCCGGACAGTTTCTCGAGCTTCTTCTTCTGTTCAGTCATCTGTGTTCTATCTGACGATCCTGGTTGAGCGAATCAGTTGGCGACTTCGGCACGGCCGTAAGTGCGCTCGACGTAGTCGCTCACGATTTGCTGGAATTCTTCCGCGATACGCTCGCCGCGCAGCGTCTTGACCTTTTCACCGTCGATGAACACCGGTGCCGCGGGGTTCTCGCCCGAACCCGGCAGGCTGATACCGATGTTCGCCTGCTTCGATTCTCCCGGCCCGTTCACGATGCAGCCCATCACGGCCACGTGCATCTTCTCGACGCCAGGATACGTATCGCGCCAGACCGGCATCTGCGTGCGCAAATACGTCTGGATCTGCGATGCGAGTTCCTGAAACAGTGTGCTGGTGGTTCGACCGCAGCCCGGACACGCGATCACCATCGGCGTGAACGAGCGCAGGCCCATCGTCTGCAGGATTTCCTGGCCGACGATGACTTCGCCCGTACGTGATCCGCCCGGCTCCGGCGTCAGCGAAATGCGGATCGTGTCGCCGATGCCCTGCTGCAGCAGCACCGACAATGCGGCCGTCGAAGCGACGATGCCCTTCGAACCCATGCCGGCTTCCGTCAGACCGAGGTGCAGCGCGAATTCGCAACGGCGTGCGAGCTCGCGATACACGGCGATCAGATCCTGCACGCCGCTGACCTTGCACGACAGAATGATCTTGTTGCGGGCGAGGCCGAGTTCGACCGCACGCTCCGCCGACCCAATCGCAGACTGGATCAGCGCTTCGTACATGACGCTTTGCGCTTCCCACGGCGTGGAACGCGCCGCGTTCTCGTCCATCATCTTCGCGAGCAGATCCTGGTCGAGACTGCCCCAGTTGACGCCGATACGCACCGGCTTGTCGTACTGGATCGCGGCTTCGATCATCTGCGCGAACTGCGTGTCGCGCTTCGCGCCGTGGCCCACGTTGCCCGGATTGATCCGGTACTTCGACAGCGATTCGGCGCAGGCCGGATAGTCGCGCAACAACAGATGGCCGTTGTAGTGGAAATCGCCAACGAGCGGAACCGTCACGCCCATCCGGTCGAGTTGCTCACGCACTGCCGGCACGGCTGCGGCCGCTTCCGGCGTGTTCACCGTGATACGCACGAGCTCGGAACCCGCCTGAGCAAGTTCCTTGATCTGGATGGCCGTGCCGATCGCGTCCGCGGTATCGGTATTGGTCATCGACTGCACGCGCACCGGCGCGTCGCCGCCGATCGTGACGATCTGGCCGCCCCAGCGCACGTCAACAGCATGCGACGAGCGGCGCGGCGCATGACCGCCAAACACCGGATCGGTTGAAACAATCTTGCTGCTGGAAGGGGATTGAGCTTCGGAGTGCATCGAAAGACCCATTTACACCACAGGCGTCACGCGCAAAACGCGCCGCCAGAATTGAAAAAGCGCCGCGGCGAACCTGCCGCGACGCGTACCGTGTTTCAAGGCAACGCGAAGCGCGCCACGTTCCCTTTGGATGACTCGTACTTGCTCGAATCGACCGCGAGGCCATCGAGCGAAATCGAATCAAGCCCTGCCTTGTTGCCGACCGTAACCTTGAACGGCGCCTCGCCGGCAATCTCCTTCGATTCGCCCGCGTGAACGAGGCCGGAGAATACTTCCTTGCCGTCCTTCTGCCGCACGCTGAACCAGCTGTCCTGTGTCACCTTGATACCGACCGTCGCCTGGCCTTCGGCCGTCTCGGCCACTTCCGCCGCGGACGCCTGCTGCGGCGCGCTTGCTGCCGGCGCAGCGACAGCCGGCTTCGCCGCCTGGGCTAACGCCGGCGCCGAAGCCGAAGCCGAAGCCGAAACGCCCGAAGACGCCGGCGCGGCAGTTGTCGCGAGCGGTGCCGGCATCGGCGTCGCCTGGGATGCGCTCCCGTCGGCTGCTGCCTGTGCGTCGGGTGCGGATGCCGCCTCCTCCCCTGCGACCGTTGCCGAAGCAGCGGCCTGATCCTGCGCGACCGCGCCCGATGCGCCAGTCGCACTACCCGTTGCGCTGTTCGCGCCGGCTTTCAGCCGTGCAAGCCACGCCGACGAGTCACCGCCATTCGTGTGCCACATCGCGAGCGCAATGACCCCGACGATCACCGCGGCCACGCCCCACAGCCACGAGCGCGATTTCGGCGCGCTGTTGCCAAGTGAAAGCGATACGCGGCCTCGCGGCAAATCGCGGCCCGACGAAGCAGGCATTGACAGATCCGGTTCCGGCACACCCCTCACGCGACGCAACGCCTGACTGAACGGTGCAGGGTCGGTGCCGAGCATTTTCGCGTAGCTGCGCACAACGCCAAGCGCGAATGTCGTGTCCGGCAGCTGGCTGACGTCGCCGCTCTCGAGCGCGCGCAGCTTCGCCGGCGACACTTTGAGGCGCGAGGACACGTCCTCGACCGACCAGCCCTTCGATTCCCGTAGCTGGGTCAGTCGCGCCCCGACTGCCGCAAGTGATTCCAGCGCGGGCTGCGCCACCGCCGGTGCTGCGGCCGGTGCTGAACGGCTTGCGTTCATCTCAGTTTCGTGCGGCTGCGGGTGCTGCGGCTCACTCATCCCAAATCCTTTCGCGTCGATTCTTTTTTCACTCTTACGATCCGTCCCTGCCTTTCAGGCATCAGTTCGGATTCGCAGACCGTTTATAACAAAATGTGCGGCGTTCTGCGCCGCTTCCGATCGATTTTGCAAACTTTCTTTTCAGTTCGCCCGACGTCCCGGAGTCGTGAGGACTCCGCCACACTCAAATCGCGCGAACCTCGATGATTTTCGCCGCCTTCCCGGTGCGTTCAGCAAGACGGGTGCGATCCTTGACCGCACCTGCCAGCTGACCGCAGGCAGCATCGATATCGTCGCCGCGAGTCTTGCGCACTGTCGTGACGACACCTGCGTCCATCAGCACCTGCGCAAACCGTTTGATCTGGTCCTGCTTCGAACGCAGAAGCCCCGACTCCGGAAACGGATTGAACGGAATCAGATTGAACTTGCATGGCACGTCCCGCGTGATGGCCAGCAGTTCCCGTGCATGCTTTTCGGTGTCGTTCACACCGTCGAGCATGCAATATTCAAATGTAATGAAATCTCGCGGAGCAACCTTCAGGTACCGCTGACAGGCTGCTATCAACTCACGCAACGGATACTTCTTGTTCAGTGGCACCAGCTCGTCGCGCAATGCGTCATTCGGCGCATGCAGCGAGACCGCGAGCGCCACAGGCAGATCCGCACCCAGGCGGTCCATCATCGGCACAACGCCCGACGTCGACAGCGTGACACGGCGACGCGACAGGCCATACGCGTTGTCGTCGAGCATCAGACGCATGGCCGGCACGACGGCATCGTAATTGAGCAACGGCTCACCCATCCCCATCATCACGACGTTCGTGACGACGCGCTCGCCCTTGCCTTCGCCGCCCACCGCACGCCCGCCGGCCGGACCGCGCGACGCGCGCAGCGCAAATTCGGCCATGCGCAACTGGCCAATGATTTCGCCGGTGGTGAGATTGCGGGAGAAACCCTGTTTGCCGGTGGAACAGAAACGGCAGTTGACCGCGCACCCCGCCTGCGACGACACGCAAAGCGTGCCGCGCGTTTCTTCGGGAATGTAGACTGTTTCAACCGCGTTGCCGTTGCCGACGTCGATCAGCCACTTGCGTGTGCCGTCGGTGGAAATATGATCGCTTGCAATGTCAGGCATCGAAATCTCTGCACGCCCCTTCAGCTTTTCGCGGAGGGATTTTGCGAGATCGGTCATGCCATCGAAGTCTGCAGCGTTGTACTGGTGAATCCAGCGCTGCAACTGCTTGGCGCGAAACGGCTTTTCGCCGAGGCTGTCGCAATATGCAACGAGCCCCTGTGCGTCGAGATCGAGAAGGTTGACGGTTGAACTACTCGCCATATCGAATCCTGCCATATCAGTGCGAACCTGCGTTCATGCAACAAGCCACATGAACGCCTGTACCGTTCGCGCCCGTTCCTGCTGCTTCTACCTTACTGCCTGGACAGCCGCTTACCCGGATTAACGCGAGTAAACGTTGACTGCCGGGAAGAAGAATGCGATTTCGACGGCGGCCGTTTCGGCTGCGTCCGAACCGTGGACTGCGTTCGCGTCGATGCTGTCCGCGAAATCAGCGCGAATTGTGCCCTTTTCGGCCTTCTTCGGGTCCGTCGCGCCCATCAGGTCACGATGCTTCAGGATGGCGTTTTCGCCTTCCAGAACCTGCACGACCACCGGACCCGAGATCATGAAGTCGACGAGGTCCTTGAAGAACGGACGTGCAGCGTGCACAGCGTAGAACTTCTCAGCGTCAGCGCGCGACAGGTGAACCATGCGCGAAGCGATGATCTTGAGGCCAGCGTTTTCGAAACGGCTGTAGATCTGACCGATCACGTTCTTTGCCACTGCGTCCGGCTTGATAATCGACAGGGTGCGTTCGAGCGCCATAAAAACTCCAGAAAATTAAGAGGTTACAGATTCAAATGAATCCGCTATTGTAGCATGTTCCGTTGTATGATTGCGATTGAACCCTTACAGCACTGTAAGACTCTAACAAAGTGTCCGGCATCCCACCATCCGCCGTCCGGCCAGGTATTGAAACTTGCCGGTCTCGGGGTAATCTTGGGGTTGTACGGACCAGCGGCGGGCGGCATCACGGCCAGCCGGGCTGTACAACCACTGCGCAACACTGCGTCTGACGCAAGGAGAAACCATGAATTCGCCCTACAATTTCGGCCGCACCGGTACGATCAGCACGGTCGAAACCCGCAACCGCGTACTCAGGAACACCTACTGGCTGCTCGCGCTGTCGATGATTCCGACAGTCCTCGGCGCGTGGGTGGGTGTTGCGACCGGTTTTACGCTGTTTGCCGCCACCAGCCCGGCCATGAGCCTGCTGGCGTTCTTCGCCATTGCGTTCGGCTTCATGTTCGCGATCGAAAAGACCAAGAACAGCAGCGCCGGCGTCTTCGTGCTGCTTGGCTTCACGTTCTTCATGGGCCTGATGCTGTCGCGGCTCCTGAGCTTCATCCTCGGGTTCTCGAACGGTCCGTCGCTGATCATGCTGGCGTTTGGTGGCACCGGTGTGATCTTCGCCGCGATGGCGACGGTCGCAACGGTCAGCAAGCGCGACTTTTCGGGTCTCGGCAAGTGGCTTTTTGTCGGCGTGATCGTGCTGCTGCTCGCGATGGTTGCAAACATGTTTCTGCAACTGCCTGCGCTGATGCTCACAGTCTCCGTGCTCGCGATCGTGATTTTCTCGGCTTACATGTTGTTTGACGTTCAGCGCGTCGTGAACGGCGGCGAGACGAACTACATCTCGGCCACGCTCGCGATCTATCTGGACCTCTATAACGTGTTCACCAACCTGCTCGCGCTGCTTGGCATTTTCGGCGGCAACCGGAATTAAGCACGCCTGGACGCGCGGCCGTCTGCGGCGGATTGACTCCACCTTCCGTCCGCTGCAATCAGATCGGGCTGGAACAATGACGTAGCGCTGGGCGCCCGATAAAAAAACGCCCATGACATCCGTCATGGGCGTTTTTGTTTCTGCGTGCCCTGTTCACCGACCGCGGCACCCCGCACAAAGCTCAAAGACTCAGCCAGTCGAACCCGTCATCCTGCGAAGCAATGATCACGTCCGTTGTGGCCGCGCCGAGCACCGCCGCCATCGCGGCCCGGGCCAGCTCCGGCGAATTGTTCTGCTGACTCAGATGTGCAGCGACGAGGTGACGCAATTTCGTCCGGTCGAGGGAAGCGAGGATTTCGGCTGCGGCATCATTGTTGAGATGCCCATGATTGCCCCCGATGCGCGCTTTCAGCGACTGCGGATAGCGGCTCGTCGCCAGCATCTGCGCGTCGTGATTGCACTCCAGCACAAGCGCATCGCAGCCACTCAGCACGGCGCTAATGTGTGGCGTCGAAGTACCGACATCGGTCAATACGCCGAGCCGGCTCGCGCCATCGGAGAAAACGAACTGCAGCGGTTCACGCGCGTCGTGGGGCACCGTATACGGCAATGCACTGAGATCGCCGATTGCGACGGCTTCGTCACCCCACAGCACGTAAAGGTCGACGTCAGCTTCATCGGCGCCAACCGCGCGGGCCGTGCCCCAACTCATGTACAGCGGAATCGATCCCTTGCGGGCCAGCGTCAGCGCGCTGCCGATGTGATCGCCGTGTTCGTGTGTGATCAGGATCGCATCGAGACTGTCGATGCCGAAGCCGAGGCGTGCGAGGCGCCGTTCGACTTCCTTCGCCGAAAAACCGCAGTCGAGCAGGACACGCGTGGTCGTCGTTCCGCATTGGGCTTCGACGAGCAGCGCGTTGCCGTCGCTGCCGCTTCCCAGGCTGGCGAACCTCACGGTTCGCCTAGTTCAGCTGTGCATGCAGCAGCGACACAATGCGCTGCGCGTCCGACGACGTATCCACCTGGCCGTTCGCATCGAGCACCGCAACCTGCGTCAACGCTTCACCCTTCGAGCGCACGTTCACGAGGAATTCCTGACCCGGCTTCTTCGTGCTGGTGCCGCTATAGAACAGCTTGCCGAAGAATCCTTCCTTCTTCAGTTCCTGCATCGAGTCAGCGTAACGGACGTAGTAAATGCCCTTCTCGCGGTCACGATTGTCGACGGTGAAATTCGTGCGGTCGAGTGCGAGACCCACGCGTAGCCACGCGCGGTCGAACGATTCCGGCAGGTCAAGCGTCGCGCCGCCCGCAGCCGTCTCGACCTTCACCGGCGCCGTCGACGGACGCGCGTCCGTCAGCAGCTGCTTCGCCTGTGCATCGGTCAGCCCGAACTTCTCCATCAGCTTCGCGAGGAACAGCGCCTCGAGCGCCGGGTTGCGCGGACGCTCCTCCCAGCGCGACGACGTCTTGTCCTGACCCGTCAGCATTTCTTCCATCTGGCTGTGCGTGATCGAGATGTCCGTCGTGTCGGCGCCGCCGCGTGAAACCAGCGTGCGGAAACGGTCACGCGTGCCCGACGAATACGCGAAATCGACAACCTTGCCGATCGTGCGGCGGAACCAGTCGTCCGGAATGTTCGCGCGGTTTTCGGCCCAGTCGGTCGACATGATACCGGTGGCGGGCGCGTCAGTTGTCAACGAGAAGCCGTTCTCCTGCCAGAACTCCTGCAGTTGCGGCCAGAGCTGGTCGGGCGAGCGGCCGTCGACCACGAGCCAGCGGCGATCGCCGTCACGCTCGATGTGCATGCCGAGCGGATCCTGCGCGTTCGGCACCCCTTCCGTCCGGTTGCCCGCCGACGTCACAGCGCGCGTCGGCGCACCACCCAGCGCGGCGTCGACCGGTGGCGCTACGTAGCGCTGGTCGACCTGAGCGGTCGACAGGTCGCTCGGTACGGCGAGCGGCGGCGCGCTGCCTGCGACCTTGTAGTTCACCTTGTCGGACGAAAACCAGTCGTTCAGCGTGTCGCAGCCGGCGAGCGTACCGAGGGCAAGCGCCAGCGCCGCCATGCGGGTTGCGTGGAGGGAAAGTGCAGAACGTTTCATGAAGTCCTTCGTGATGCTGGAACGCGTTGCCTGGTTCAGTGCCGGGAACGTGGGCGATTTGACGTCGGTTAATGGAATGGCCGGTGACGCTGGACGGATTTCAGCCCAAGAGACCTGACTCGCGCAGCGCGGCACGCACGACATCGTGGTAGCGCGCGTCGAGCGGCGTCAGCGGCAGACGGATGCCGCCCTGAACGCGGCCGAGTTGCTGCAAGGCCCACTTCGCCGGAATCGGGTTCGATTCGATGAAGAGGTTCTTGTGCAGCGAAAGCAGTTTCAGATGGATTTCACGCGCGGTTTTCGCGTCGGCGGCGAGCGCGGCGCGGCAGAGTTCAGCCATCAGACGCGGCGCGACGTTGGCCGTCACCGAAATATTGCCGTGGCCGCCGAGCAGCATCAATGCAATCGCGGTCGGATCGTCGCCGCTGTAAATGCCGAAATGCGCCGGCGCTGCCTTGATCAGGTGCGCCGCGCGATCGATGTTGCCAGTCGCTTCCTTCACACCCACGATGCCCGGCACTTCAGCGAGACGCAGGATCGTCTCGTTCGACATGTCCGCCACCGTGCGACCCGGCACGTTGTAGAGGATCACCGGCAAATCGACGGTTTCCGCGATCTTCGAGAAGTGGCGGTAGATCCCTTCCTGCGTAGGCTTGTTGTAATACGGCACGACCTGCAGCGTGGCATCCGCGCCGACCTTCTTCGCCTGCTCGGTCAGCTCGATCGCTTCGGTGGTCGAATTGCCGCCCGAGCCCGCAATCACGGGAATGCGTCCGGCGACGTGCTCGACCGCGGTCTTGACCATCAGCACGTGCTCTTCGACCGACAGCGTGGCCGACTCGCCGCTCGTACCGACGACGACGAGGCCGTTCGTGCCCTCATCGATATGCCAGTCGATCAGTTTGCGAAACGCGGGCAGATCGAGGCTGCCGTCCTCGAGCATCGGGGTGATGATTGCGGGAATGCTACCGCGAATCTGAATGCCGTCTTGATTGCCGTTAGTCATGAAACGCCATGAATTAGATCAGTAAACCGCGATTGTAGCGGATTAGCCAGCCAGATCGTAACGCGGCGGGGGTGAAGCCTCTCCCCCGTCGACGGACCGATCCGCCTCCAGAATCGCGCAGATCCGCTGGACGTAAGCCGGACGCGGCTGCGCGAGAAAACCATCCTGATACGCGACGACTCGCAGACGGCCGCGAACAGCATCGAGCAACTCGCCCGGCGCAAGCAGAAACGCCGGCCGCGAAGGCTTGCCGACCGTCTCATTGCCCTGCGCGAACGTCTCGTAAATCAGCACCCCGGACGGCGCGAGCGCATCCAGAAGCCGGGGAAAAAGCGGCCGATGCAGATAGTTTGTGACGACAACCGCCGCGAACGTCGATCCGGCCGGAAGTGGCCACGGCCCATCTTCGATGTCGGCCGCGAGCGTGCTGACCTGCGGCACGCCCTGCAACATCGCGAGCGCGTCCGTGTCGCGGTCGAGTGCGGTGACCGGATGACCCTGCGCGGCAAACCAGCGCGCGTGCCGCCCGGCGCCGGACGCGACGTCAAGCACCGCACCGCCGGGCGTCACGAGATGCGTCCAGCGACGCACCCAGCGCGACGGTTCAGACAGCATCGCGTGCTGTGAAGGCGCCGGGGAACCGTGATCACCCATATGCACTATCACTATCGACTATCAGTTGTACGACAGACCCATCGCCTCGCGCACATCGCGCATGGTCTCGGTCGCGAAACGACGCGCCTTGTCACAGCCATCCGCGACGATGGCGCGCAGCAGCGACGGATCGTCCATGTACTTCTGCGCGCGCTCGAGCATCGGCTGCTGTTCGCGCAGGATGCCTTCGATCACCGGCTGCTTGCATTCGAGACAGCCGATGCCCGCCGAGCGACAGCCCTTTTGCACCCATTCGTGCGTCGTTTCGTCGGTGTAGACCTGATGCAGTTGCCATACCGGGCACTTGTCCGGATCGCCCGGATCGGTGCGACGCACGCGGGCCGGGTCGGTCGGCATCGTGCGGACTTTCTTCGTGATCGTCTCGGCGTCTTCACGCAAGCCGATCGTATTCCCGTACGACTTCGACATCTTCTGTCCATCGAGACCCGGCATGCGCGACGCTTCGGTCAGCATGGCCTGCGGCTCGACCAGGATGATCTTGCGCGAACCCTCGAGGTAACCGAACAGACGCTCGCGATCGTTCATCGACAGGCTCTGCGATTCCTGCAACATCGCCCGCGCCTGTTCGAGCGCTTCGTCATCGCCTTCCTGCTGGTACGCGACGCGCAGTTCGTGATACAGCTTTGCGCGCTTGCCGCCGAGTTTCTTCGCGGCTTCGCTGGCCTTCTCTTCGAAGCCCGGTTCGCGACCATAGAGGTAGTTGAAGCGGCGCGCGATTTCGCGCGTCATTTCGACATGCGGCACCTGATCTTCGCCGACCGGCACGAGCGAGCCGCGATACAGCAGGATGTCGGCCGCCATCAGGACCGGATAGCCGAGGAAGCCGTATGTGGACAGATCCTTGTCCTTCAGCTTCTCCATCTGTTCCTTGTAGGTCGGCACGCGTTCGAGCCAGCCAAGCGGCGTGCTCATGCCGAGCAACAGCGCGAGTTCGGCGTGCTCGGGCACCTTGCTCTGGATGAACAGCGTGGCCTGCGCCGGATCGATGCCTGACGCGAGCCAGTCGATCAGCACTTCCCAGACATTCTTTTCGATGACCTCGGGCGTTTCGTAGTGCGTCGTGAGCGCGTGCCAGTCGACGACGCAAAAGAAGCACGGGTATTCGGACTGCAGCCGCACCCAGTTTTTCAGCACGCCGTGATAGTGGCCAAGGTGCAGCGACCCGGTGGGCCGCATGCCGGAGAAGATACGGTCTGGGAACATGATTATTTTAAAGAAGCGAAACGAGTGGAGTCAGGATAGCCGTCACAGCGTCGTAACCAAGATTGACGAGCGGTCGCAGCCAGAATTTCGTCAGGGTACCCGTCATCACGAGTGCCATCACAATAAAAAAACCATACGGCTCGATACGCGAGAGCGCAATCGACTGACGCGGCGGCAGCAGCGCGGTCAGGACGCGACCGCCATCGAGCGGCGGCAGCGGAAACAGGTTCAGCACGCCGAGCACGAGATTGATGCCGACGCCCGCGCCCGCCATGCGCGTAAAAAACGGTTCTTCGACATTCATGGCGGCAAGCCCAACGCCGATCACGCCCCACACGAGCGCCTGCACGAAGTTGCACATCGGACCCGCAAGCGCGACCCACAGGCTGCCCCAGCGCGGATTGCGCAGATTGCCGAACGCCACCGGCACAGGCTTCGCGTAGCCGAACATGAACGCACCGCTCGTCGCGAAATATAGCAATAGCGGAATCGCGATGGTGCCGAGCGGATCGATGTGGCGCATCGGATTGAAGGAAACGCGCCCAAGCACGTACGCCGTATTGTCACCGAGCAGGCGCGCAACGTAGCCATGCGCGGCCTCGTGCAGCGTGATGGCGAAAATCACCGGCAACGCGTACACGACAATGGTCTGTATCAGGGAAGAATCCATAACTCGCTATTGTATCAATGCGGAGAGCCGCGACCGGTGGCTTTCGCTACCGGTCAGGCGGGCTGTTCCAGGCCGAACGGCTGAAGGCTGCCGCGACCTGGACGGACGAGTACGGGTTCAGCGCCGGTGAGGTCGATCACCGTCGACGGTTCGCACGCACAGGCGCCGCCGTCGATCACAAGATCGATCTGCTTTTCGAGGCGCGCGCGGATTTCCTCGGGATCGTTTAGCGGCTCTGTTTCGCCCGGCATGATCAGCGTCGAACCGAGGAGCGGCTGACCGAGTTCTTCGAGAATCGCCAGCGTGATCGCGTGATCGGGCACACGCAGCCCGATCGTCTTGCGCGACGGATGCGACAGGCGGCGCGGCACTTCCTTTGTCGCCTGCAGCACGAAAACATACGGGCCCGGCGTCACCGACTTGATCAGACGGTATTGCCGGTTATCCACCATCGCGAAGTTGGCGAGCTCCGACAGGTCGCGCACCAGCAGCGACAGCAACTGCTTCTCATCCAGACCGCGAATGCGACGGATACGCTCGACGGCATCCTTGTCGTCAAGACGGCACGCGAGTGCGTAGCTCGAATCGGTCGGCAGCGCAACGACGCCGCCGTCGTTGATGATCTGCACGGCCTGCTTCACGAGACGCAGTTGCGGATTATCGGGATGAAGCCGAAAGAATTGAGACATGGTGATTGATCAGGAGGACTGGAAGTCGCGCTTTTTAGCCCGCGACGGCCTGCGCGCACCGCGCGACGCCACAACAGGGCGTCACAGCCAGCGTTCCCAGACGGGCGTGAGATCGGAAGGAAGCGGCGGCAGACTGCCGAGATCGACGCGGCCTTCCCCGGCCGCGTGAAAATCCGAACCGCGTGATGCTTCGAAACCGAAACGGCGCGCCACATCAGCGTATTCGCGATATTGATCCGGCGTGTGACTGCCGGTGACGACTTCAATCGCCTTGCCGCCAAGATCGATGAACTCGCCGAAAAACGCGTCGAATTCGACCGGGGTGTACGCGTACCGCCCCGGATGGGCGACCACTGCCTCGCCGCCGGCAGTCTTGATCCACTGCACGGCGTCGGACAGTTTCGACCAGCGATGTGACACGTAACCCGGCTTGCCGTCGCCCAGATAGCGCGTGAATACGTCCTGTGTGGATTCGGCGTAGCCGCTTTCCACCATGTATCGCGCGAAATGGGTGCGCGAGATCATGTCGGGATTCGATACATAGCGAAGCGCGCCCGCGTAGGCATCAGGGATGCCCAGCGTGGCGAGCTGTTCACCGATGGCTTCGGCGCGCGCCGCGCGGCCGTTGCGCGTGCGCGCAAGGCCTTCGACGAGCGTCCGGTTGTCCGGATCGACATTCAGTCCGACGATATGGACGGTGCGCGACGCCCATGTGACCGATATCTCGACGCCGCTCAGGTAACGCATGCCCAGCGCCGTGGCCGCCGCGCGCGCTTCCGCCTGCCCGCCCACCTCGTCGTGGTCGGTGAGCGCCCATAGCGTCACACCGCCCGCGTGCGCGCGGCGCGCGACCTCGGCCGGCGCAAACTGGCCGTCGGAAACCGTGGAATGGCAGTGCAGATCGGCGTTCATCGTTGCCTTGTAAAGATTCAGCAACCATTTTACTGCAATGCAGTAGTTCGTCGCACCAATCCTCCGGCGGACGACATTATGCGCAAAAATTTATGCGCAAAATCCCTCAATCAGAGCGGCGACCTGCTCCGGCTGGTCGTGATGGATCATGTGGCCGGCATCGTCGATGATCTTCTCGCGCCAGTCGGGGAACGCCTGGAAACGCGACTTGAACACGTCTAGCGGCGTTTCGCCGGCAATGGCCGCCAGCGTCGGCGAGCCCGCCGCTTCGACGTGCAGCACCTTCGCCCGCACGTTGCGCCAGACGGCCATCACTTCATCGAGGCGATACTGCAGCGGGCCGCGCATCTTGTGCGCCGGGTCGGCGAGCAGCGTGAAACGGCCGTCCTCGCCCTGTTTCGACCAATGCCGCGCGAGAAAACTCGCCCGTTGGGGTTCAAGTCGCGCGTTCGTGCGGATCAGGCGCGCAGCGACTTCGTCAAGCGAGGCGTAGCTTTTCAGCGTCGGCGGCTCTTTCAGTTCATCGAGCCACGATTTCAGGCGGCGCGGCCATTGCTCCGGGCGCGCCGCCGCGAGGCCGAAACCCTCGAGGTCCACCACGCGGCGCACGCGCTCCGGCCGGGCGCCGGCATACAGGCAGACGACGTTCGCGCCCATGCTGTGCCCAACCAGGTTGACCTCGCCGATCGGGGCGTAATGGTCCAGCAGTGCGTCGAGGTCCGACACGTACTCCTGAAACCAGTAGTTTCCGCCGCCGTGCGCGGCCACTGGCCAGTCCGACAGGCCGAAGCCGCGCGCGTCGGGTGCAATCACCTGCCATTCGCCGCCCAGCGCGTCGACGACGAACTGGAACGACGCCGCAACGTCCATCCAGCCATGCAGCATGAAAAGCGCAGGCGCATCCGGGTTGCCCCAACGCCGCACGTGGAGGCGCACGCCGCGCACCGGGACGAATTCCGACCGGGAGGTATTCATGGACGATTTCCAAAAACGAATGATCGTTCGATTATAACGAGATAGTGGGCGGATGCGGCGGCCGCGCGGTGCATCAGCGCGACCGCAAATGTCGGCGCTGACGATCGCGTCGGCAGGTCGGAATGACTCTCTTCATTTTCACACGCAGATATATTCGAGCACTGACCGTGTAGTCATATGCACTACAAGGCCGCCTTCGCACGCCCGGCTGCAATCCGTGTCATCAGAATCGATACGGTCGATTCGGCACCGCGCAGACGCGAGTTTTCCCGTCCGGCTATTCATCGGCAGGAGCGGCCTGCCCTGCTTCCAGTCCCGCCAGCGCCGCAAGCTCAGCCTCATCGAAACCGGCATCGCGCCTCGCTTCGAAGTTGAACGGGCCGCGCAAGCGGGGCGCGTGATATTGCGCAGCAAGACGGGCGTAGGTTTCGTGCGGATCAAGCACCGCCTGATCGCACAAGTATCGGAACCAGTGGTTGCCAATCAGCACGTGGCCAATTTCGTCGCGCAGGATTACGTCGAGAATGGCCGCCGATTCATGGTCGCCCGCCTGCTGCAGACGCGCGCGAATCGGCGGCGACGCGTCCAGCCCGCGCGCCTCGAGCGTGCGCGGCACCAGCGCCATGCGGGCGAGGACATCGCCGCGGGTTCGTTCGCACATGTCCCACAGGCCGTCGTGCGCGGGAAAATCGCCGTAGGCATGGCCAAAGTCCGCCAGTCGCGCGGTCAGCAGCGAGAAATGGTGCGCTTCTTCCGAGGCTACTTTCAACCAGTCGAGATAAAACGCAGACGGCATCCCGGCAAAGCGCCAGACCGCATCGAGCGCCAGATTGATCGCGTTGAACTCGATATGCGCGAGCGCGTGCAGTAATACAGCGCGCCCTTGCGGCGACTGCATGCTGCGCCGTCCCAGCCCACGCGGGTCTACCAGTTCGGGCCGCTCCGGACGGCCGGGCAGGCCGGCCGGCTCGTCTAACGACCGCCCGGGCTCGCACTTGACAAGGCCTTCGCCTGCGCGCGCGAAAAGATCCCGCGTCGCCGCGGCTTTCGTGACCGGATCGCGCTCACGCAGGACGGCGAGTGCCTCGCTGCGCATGCAGCCGTCGAGCGACAACGATAGGGCCGGGGATGTGGAAGAAACAGCTCGATTCATGGGCAACGCAAGATAAAACGCGAAAAAACACATGACCCGCACGACGGCGCGAGCGACTCCGACGCAGGCGATTCATCTGACGGAAACAGGATGCGGCGAGGCGCGCGTAGTGCGCAACCGTTTACAATAGCCGATTCGACCATGAAGCGCGCCCGCCGCGCTGCCGTCGCACTCGATATCCGGGCGCGACGCCCGACGCAGAGGAGACACTGTGGCAATCTACAAACTTGGCGATGCGGCACCGAGCATCCACGAAAGCGTGTTTGTCGCCGATACGGCGACCATCATCGGCAAGGTCGCCATCGACGAAAACGCGAGCGTCTGGTTCGGCGTCACGATCCGCGGCGACAACGACGAGATTTCGATCGGCGCGGGCAGCAATATTCAGGAAAACGCGGTGCTGCACACCGACCCCGGTTTCCCGATGACGATCGAAAACGACGTCACAATTGGCCATCAGGTGATGCTGCACGGCTGCACGATCAAGGAAGGCGCGCTGATCGGAATTCAGGCGGTGGTCTTGAATGGAGCGGTCATCGGCCGCAACTGTCTGGTTGGCGCCGGTGCCGTCGTGACCGAGGGCAAGGTATTTCCCGACAATTCGCTGATTCTGGGCGCCCCCGCGAAAGTCGTGCGCGAGCTGACAGAAGCGGACATCGCGAACCTGCGGCGCGCTGCGGCAAGCTATGTGGAACGCAGGGATTATTTCAAGGCGCAGCTCGTGCGCGTCGGCTAAGAGCCGGCATGCGCGACGCGCAAGGCGCACTGACAGAAAGGCGCCATTCGACCGAGGAAAAGTTGTGAACGACCAGTTGCAAAAATTCATGTTCAACGCGGCACCGGTTCGCGGCGAGATCGTCTCGCTGCGAAACACGTGGCAGGAAGTATTGACGCGTCGCGATTACCCGGCACCCGTGCGCAACGTGCTCGGCGAAATGATGGCGGCGTGCGCGCTGCTGTCGGCGAACCTGAAATTCGACGGCACGCTCGTCATGCAGATTTTCGGCGACGGACCCGTCAAGATGCTGGTCGTGCAATGCAGCTCGGATCTGTCGATGCGCGCCACGGCCAAGTTTTCCGGCGATGTCGCCAGCACGATCGGCGACGACACCTCGCTCACCGACCTGCTGAACGCCAACGGCAACGGCCGCTGCGTGATCACGCTCGACCCGCGCGAAAAGCAGCCCGGCCAGCAGCCGTATCAAAGTATCGTGCCGCTCAACAGCGCGGACGGCCCGCTGCAAACGATGGCCGACGTGCTCGAACATTACATGCATCACTCCGAGCAGCTGGATACGCGTCTGTGGCTCGCGGCGGATTCGGAGCGTGCTGTCGGTCTGCTGCTGCAGAAACTGCCGGGTGATGGGGGCATCGTGCCGCATCCGGGTGAGCTCGACGCGGATACGTGGGAGCGCGTTTGCACGCTCGGCGGCACGCTGTCGAACGACGAACTGCTGAAGGAAGAACCGGAAACGGTGTTTCGCCGCCTGTTCTGGCAGGAAAACGTCCAGCACTTCGCACCGACGCCAGCGCGCTTCGAATGCAGCTGCTCACGCGGCAAGGTCGGCGCGATGCTGAAGATGCTCGGTCGCGAAGAAGTCGACAGCGTGATCGAGGAACGCGGACACGTCGAAATTCACTGCGAATTCTGCAACCAGCGTTACGAATTCGACCCGGTCGACGTGGCGCAACTTTTCCTCGTGAGCGGGCTCTCAGAAGGAGTGACACCGGCGGCAGGTCAACGACACTGAACGGTGCGTTCCAGGTTGCCTGATGTGGCGCGTTGCCCGCTGTCCAGAAAGAGCCTGACATGAAGACCTCACTGCTTCGTTCGTTGCCGGTTCTCGTGACGCTGTCTGCCGCCGCGGGCAGTGTTGCGCTGACGGGCTGCGTCATGGACCCGCCCGGGCCCTCGCCAATCTATAGCCGCCTGCCGGCCGACCAGTCTGGCATTCCGGCGAAAGCCCAGCCGTTGACGCCCGAAGAACGCGCACGTTACGACGCGATCGACCGGCAGGTGCTCGCGGACCAGAACCAGGCGATGGCAGCGGAAGCGGCGGCTCAGGCGTGGTCGCGGTATTACACGCCGCCCGTCAGCGTCTACGGAAGCTATTACGGTGGTGGCTGGGGATCAGGTTGGGGTGTCGGTTTGGGCACAGGCTGGGGCTGGTGAAATTTGCCCGGCTGGTGCGCGTTGCGCCCGCACGTGCCAGGTCGAAAAAAAAGCCGCCCGATGGGCGGCTTTCTCATGTTCGAAGCCAGGGCGCTGAAGAGCGCCCTAGCCCGCACCTTTCTGCTTCTGCTCCGGCTTTGCATCCGACTTTGAGTCTTTCTTCGCGCCGTGCTTTTTGTCGGGCTTCGCGCGCGACTCCGGATTCGGCACCACGTGCAACGGTGCGGCTGACACCTCACCGCGCGTCGACGTCGTAACCGATGACGTGTTCGACGTCGGCAACGGCGCATTCGGCAACACGAACTGCACGAACACTTCGCCGTCCTTCACCATGCCCATTTCGTAACGCGCGCGTTCTTCAACGGCGGCGGTGCCGTTCTGCAGATCGTGCACTTCGCCATCGATACGCTCGTTGCGCAATTTCGCGTCGGCGTTCTTCTTTTGCTGAAGCGCGAGCTGCTGCTGCAGTTCGTGTACGCGTAGCCAGCCACCATGCCCCCACCAGAGCGGGTACTGGATCAACGCCAGCAGGACGATCAAAACGACAGTGACAAGCCGCATGAAGAGAGCACAAATAATACGCGCCGCCCTGCGCTATACGCAGGGCGGCGGGTCGATCCAGAAACGAAGTGTGACCGGTTCAAAGGTCGAATTCGCGCTCAGTGCACAATCGTCGCGCGGTTAGCGCAGATTGTAGAACGCCGACTTGCCCGGATAGCTGGCGATATCGCCGAGATCTTCCTCGATACGCAGCAGCTGGTTGTACTTCGAGATACGGTCAGAACGCGACAGCGAACCCGTCTTGATCTGGCCGGCGTTCAGGCCAACCGCGATATCGGCGATCGTCGAATCTTCCGTTTCGCCCGAGCGGTGCGAAATCACAGCGGTGTAGCCCGCGCGCTTCGCCATTTCGATAGCGGCGAACGTTTCCGTCAGCGTACCGATCTGGTTGATCTTGATCAGGATCGAGTTTGCGATGCCCTTCTCGATGCCTTCCTTCAGGATGCGCGTGTTCGTCACGAACAGATCGTCGCCGACCAGCTGGATTTTCTTGCCGAGCTTTTCCGTCAGGATCTTCCAGCCTTCCCAGTCGCTCTCATGCATGCCGTCTTCGATCGAGACGATCGGGAACTTGTCGGCGAGCGTGGCGAGGTAGTCTGCGAATTCCGTCGACGACAGTTGCAGCCCTTCGCCCGCGAGCTGGTACTTGCCGTCGTGGTAGAACTCGCTCGCTGCGCAGTCGAGCGCAAGCAGCACGTCTTCGCCCGCGCGATAGCCGGCTTTCTCGATGGCTTGCAGGATCGTCGACAGGCATTCGTCGTTGCTGCCGAAGTTCGGTGCGAAGCCGCCTTCGTCGCCCACAGCCGTGCTCATACCACGGTCGCTCAGGATCTTCTTGAGTGCGTGGAACACTTCGGCGCCGCAACGCAGGGCTTCACGGAACGTCGGCTGGCTCACCGGCACGATCATGAATTCCTGGATGTCGAGGCTGTTGTTGGCGTGCGCGCCGCCGTTGACGATGTTCATCATCGGCACCGGCAGTTGCATCGCGCCCGAGCCGCCGAAGTAGCGATAGAGCGGCAGGCCGGCCTCTTCAGCCGCGGCCTTCGCGACGGCCATCGAAACAGCCAGCATCGCGTTCGCGCCGAGACGCGATTTGTTATCCGTACCGTCGAGTTCGAGCAGCGTCTTGTCGAGGAACGCCTGTTCCGACGCGTCGAGACCCATGATCGCTTCGGAGATTTCGGTGTTGATGTGCTCGACTGCCTTCAGCACGCCCTTGCCGCCGTAGCGGCCCGTTTCGCCGTCGCGCAGCTCGATGGCTTCGCGCGAACCCGTCGATGCGCCCGACGGCACAGCCGCCCGGCCCATCGTGCCCGATTCGAGCAACACGTCGCATTCGACGGTGGGGTTGCCTCGCGAATCGAGAATCTCGCGACCGATGATATCTACGATAGCACTCATGGTTTCCTCAAGAAATGACGTTGGATTCTTACGGTGAAACTGCATCCGTTGCGCGGCGAAGCCGCTTGCGCCAGGACGCTTTCGACGACCGTCACGCGGTCTGTTCGCAGCGCGCCGGCTGACACGCAGCGAACGCCTGCATCAGTTGAAATCGCTTTCGAGGAACGGCGCACGCTTCACGGCCTGATCGAGCGTGAGCAACGTCTCGAGCAGAGCGGCCATGCGATTGAGCGGCACGGCGTTCGGGCCGTCCGACATTGCCTGCGCCGGATTCGGGTGCGTTTCCATGAAGAGACCGGCCACGCCCACGGCCACTGCCGCACGCGCCAGCACCGGCACGAATTCGCGTTGGCCACCCGAACTCGTACCCTGCCCGCCCGGCAACTGCACCGAGTGCGTGGCGTCGAAGACGACCGGCGCATTGGTTTCGCGCATGATCGCAAGCGAGCGCATGTCGGACACGAGGTTGTTATAACCAAACGACACGCCGCGTTCGCAGGCCATGAAACGGTCTTCCGACAGGCCGGCTTCGCGTGCCGCATCGCGCGCCTTGTCGATCACGTTCTTCATGTCGTGCGGCGCGAGGAACTGGCCTTTCTTGATGTTGACCGGCTTGCCCGAGCGCGCGCACGCGTGGATGAAGTCGGTCTGACGGCACAGGAATGCCGGCGTCTGCAGCACGTCGACCACCGACGCGACCTGCTCGATCTCGTGTTCGCTGTGGACGTCGGTGAGCACCGGCAGGCCAAGCTGCTTCTTCACTTCGGACAGGATGCGCAGGCCTTCGTCCATGCCGAGACCGCGGAACGACTTGCCGCTGCTGCGATTGGCCTTGTCGTATGACGATTTGTAGATAAACGGAATATTCAGCTTCGCGCAGATTTCCTTCAGGCGGCCGGCCGTATCGATCGTCATCTGTTCGGATTCGACGACACACGTGCCCGCGATCAGGAAAAACGGCTTGTCGAGGCCGATTTCGAAGTCGCCCAGTTTCATGCTTTCTCCTCGACGCCCGCCAGATGATGGGCGAGCGCGGCTTCGACAAACGACTTGAAGAGCGGATGGCCATCACGCGGCGTGGACGTGAATTCCGGGTGGAACTGGACGCCGACGAACCACGGGTGCATCTCGCGCGGCAATTCCATCATTTCCGGCAGATCCTCGCTCGGGGTACGGGCGCTGATAATAAGGCCGCCGGCTTCGAGCTGGGGCACGAAGCGGTTATTGACTTCATAACGGTGACGGTGACGTTCGTTCACGTCCTTGCCGTAGATCTCCTGCGCCATCGTGCCGGGCTTGATCGGGCAGCGTTGCGAACCGAGACGCATCGTGCCGCCGAGATCCGATTCTTCGTCGCGCTTCTCGACCTTGCCTTCGCGGTCGTACCACTCGGTGATCAGTGCGACCACGCGGTTTTCCGTCGTCTGGTCGAATTCGGTGCTGTTTGCATCCTTCAGGCCGACCACATCGCGTGCGAATTCGATCACGGCAAGCTGCATGCCGAGGCAGATGCCGAGATACGGCACCTTCGCTTCGCGTGCGTACCGGATGGCCTTGATCTTGCCTTCCGTACCACGACGGCCGAAGCCACCCGGCACGAGCACCGCGTCGAGGTGCTTGAGGCTCTCTACACCGTCGGTTTCGACTTCTTCCGAATCGATGTATTCGATGTTGACTTTGGTCGACGTGTGGATCGATGCGTGACGCAGCGCTTCGATCAGCGACTTGTACGATTCCGTCAGATCGACATACTTGCCGACCATGCCGATCGTCACTTCGTGCTTCGGATGTTCGAGCTTTTCGACGAGATCCGACCACATCGACAGATCGGCCGGCTTCGGCGTGAGCTTCAGTTCGTCGCAGACGATCTCGTCCATGCCCTGGTCATGCAGCATCTGCGGAATCTTGTAGATGCTGTCGGCGTCCCACACGGAAATAACTGCGTCTTCCGGCACGTTCGAGAACATCGAGATCTTTGCGCGCTCGTCGTCCGGAATGCGGCGATCGGCGCGGCACAGCAGCACGTGCGGCGAAATACCGATTTCGCGCAGCTTCTGCACGCTGTGCTGCGTGGGCTTCGTTTTCAGCTCGCCGGCCGTGGCAACCCAGGGCACCAGCGTCAGATGCACGAAGCACGCACTGTTGCGGCCGAGGCGCAGGCTCATCTGACGCGCGGCCTCGAGGAACGGCAGCGATTCGATGTCACCCACCGTGCCGCCCACTTCCACGATCGCGACATCCGGTTCGCCGCACGTCGCGGAAGCCGCGCCGCGTTCGACGAACGCCTGGATTTCATTCGTGATGTGCGGAATGACCTGCACGGTCTTGCCGAGATAATCGCCGCGACGTTCCTTGCGGATCACCGACTCGTAGATCTGGCCCGTCGTGAAGTTATTGGCCTTGCGCATCTTCGTGCTGATGAAGCGCTCGTAGTGGCCGAGGTCAAGGTCTGTCTCCGCTCCGTCTTCCGTCACGAACACTTCGCCGTGTTGAAACGGACTCATCGTGCCGGGGTCGACATTGATGTAGGGATCGAGTTTGAGGAGGGTGACTTTGAGACCGCGCGATTCGAGGATCGCGGCGAGGGAAGCGGCGGCAATACCCTTGCCGAGGGAAGAAACTACGCCGCCGGTGACGAAAACATATTTGGTCATCGCTGGATGCTCGCGGGAAAAACGGATTATACCGTAAAGCAGGGTCTCAACCCAGCAATATGCGACGACGCAGCGTCGATCCTGCACCGTTTTCCGTTGCGCCGCGCCGCCGCCCGTCCGCGCTCACAGGTTGGGATGCAGGCGCCCTCGATGCGCACTGAAGGCTTCGCTCAGCGAGTCGCGGCGCTCACACGTCGCGCTCCAGCCCGTGAAGCATCCGCTGCAGCGCGCGGGCGGTTTCGAGCGGCTTTTCCATCGGGAACAGATGGCTACCCTCGATCCATTCGAGATGTTCGCCGGTGGCCCGCCGCGTTGCGTCGAGCCCGACCTGACGGATTTCCTTCGAACGCGTACCCGCGATGAAACCGACCGGCACAGGCGTGCCGCGCCCCAGGCGCGCGCCGAGCGTATGCGGCAGCGTGCGGTAGATCAGATATTCGGTGCGACGATCGAACGCCAGTGTGCGGCTGCCATCGATGGCCGTCTGCGGAATGCCGAAGTCGACGTAATCGGAGAGCACGCGCTCGTCCCAGCGCGCGAACGCGGGCTTCGAATGAAAGTGCCGCCACGTTTCGTCGCGGCTCGCCCAGTGTGTGCGGCGCGTGCGCGTCGCCGCTGCGGGCGAGAGTTTCTCGTCGAGCCCTGTCCATTGCGAGACGCGCAGCATACTGCTGCGCCATCCGGCGATTACCGGCGAATCGAGCATCACGACACCCTTCACCCATTGCGGCTTTTTCAGCGCCGCCATCATCGACAGATAGCCACCGAGCGAATGACCAACCAGCCACACCGGCCGCTCGTAGCGCCGGCCGATGTCCTCGATCAGTTCCTCGACGAGATGCGGCCAGTCCTGCGTCACCGGAAAGCGCGCGTCGTGGCCGATACGCTCGATGAAGCGCAGTTCGTAGTCGTCCGCGAGTTCGGCGAAGATCGTGCGGTACGTCGATGCGGGAAACCCGTTTGCGTGCGAGAAGTGGATGATGTTTTTCAAGCGCCGTTGTCTCCTGTTTTTGCTTTTTCCGCGAAGCGCTGCGGTGTGCCGCGGTCGCTGCCACGTGTTAATTGTGCTGCCCGTGCGGCGCATGTGCTGCGTTCCGGGAAAGAACTCCCGCTCATCGATCCATCCAGTACCGCCTGTGCGTATCGCGATACCGTTCGAGCGACAGCGCCGGCCCTGCGGCTTCGATACGCACCGCGCCGTCGGTGTCGCTGCGGGTGAGTTCGATATGGCGACCCAGATACCGCGACAAGACGCCCGGATGCGGGTGGTGAAAACGGTTGCGATAGCCTACCTGAAATACCGCGACAAGCGGATCGATAGAGTCGAGGAACGGCTCAGTCGATGACGTCTTGCTGCCATGATGCGGCACGACCAGCACGTGAGCACGAAGCGCCCCGGGATCGCGTTGCAGCAGGACGCGCTCGACGGGCGCCTCGATATCGGCAGCGAGCAACGCCGTGAACGGCCGATGAAACTCGCGGGCCTGCCCGTCCGAACTGGCGCCACCGCTATCCGAGCCCGCTGCGCTCACGCGCAGAACGCAGCAATGCGCGTTCGGCTTGCCCTGTAGCGGCCCTGCATCCGGCCAGAGTACGGCGAAGTCGACGCCATCCCAACGCCAGCGCTGGCCGGCCGCGCAGGGCACGACGTCGGCGCGCGCGTCGCGGGCCGCTGCCCAGAGTGGATTGGATGGTGCCAGCGCGGCCAGCATCTGCCGCACCTCGATGCCTGCCAGCACGGCCGGCGCGCCACCCGAATGGTCCGAATCCGCGTGACTGATCATCAGCGTATCGAGCGCGCTTACGCCGTTCGCATACAGGTACGGCACGACGACGCGCTCGCCCGCATGCGTCGACTCGGGCCCAGGCCCCGCATCGAATAGCAGCGTGTGATGCGCGGTTTCGATCAGGATCGACGAACCCTGCCCGATATCGAGCGCAGTAAGCCTGAACGCGCCGAACGAGGGACCGGACGGCGGCGGCAACAGCAAAGGCAACCACGTCAGCGGGGCTGCCCAGCGCAACGGCCAGCCGCGCGGCGCGAGACACCATGCGACGCCGACCGCCGCCGCAGCCAGCGGCCACGCTCCCGGCTGCGGGAGCCGCAGGAGCGCCCACGGGTAGGCCGCCATCGTCTGCAGCCCGCCAACGAGCACATCGAGCAACGCATGCGCGCCGCGAAACGCCCATGCATCGAGTGGCCCGGGCAACCCGACGCCCGCGAGAACGGCCGGCGTCACGAACAGGCTGACCCACGGAATGGCGAAGGCATTCGCAACCGGCCCAACGAGCGGAATCTGCGCGAACCAGTACACCGTGAGCGGTGCGAGCGCGATCGTAACGGCGTACTGCACGTGCGCGCTGCTGAACAGCCGCGCCTTGAGATTCGACAGCCATCGAAGGCAGGCGTCGCGAAACCGCGTGACGCGCGTCGCTTCCGGTTCTGGATCGCGCCGCTCGTGGTCGTGCATGCGTAGCCGCCCCGACATTGCATACAGGATCGCGGCGACTGCGCAGAACGACAGCCAGAAGCCGGCGGACACGACCGCCCACGGATCGACCAGCAGCACAAGACCCAGCGCCCATGCCAGCACGAGCGAAGGCGCGAGACTGCGTCCGCTGATCGTTGCCAGCGCGACCACACCCAGCATCCAGAGCGCCCGTTGCGCCGGCACGTTAAATCCCGCGAGTGCCGCGTGAGCCGCGGCGAACAGCGCGCCCGCCGTCAGCGAGATTTTTTGCGCAGGTATCCACAACGGCCAGTCGCGGCCGAAGAAACATGAACGACGCCACAGTGCACCGGCGAACCAGGCCGCCAGCCCCGCGACAAAGCCGATATGCAGCCCCGATATCGCAACCAGGTGGCTCGTGCCGGTGTTTCGCATCAGAAGCCAGTCGGCAGCACTGACGGCGTCCTGCGCGCCGATTGCCAGTGCGATAACGATGCCGCGATGCGGCGCGCCGGCAAGTGCAGCGTCGATTCGCGCGCGCACGGCGCCACGCCAGCGATCGATCGCCACGCCTGCGCCGCCGGCCGAACCCGCCAGTCGATCAGCTGCCGCCGGGGCGATGACATAACCGGTCGCGCGAATGTCCCGCGCCAGCAGTGACGCTTCGGCGTCCCGCACACCGAAGTTGGCGTTGCCGTGCGCACGCTTCAGACGCACCGTCAACCGCCAGCGTGCACCTGCCTCGAGCGCGGGCGGTGGCGCGCCTTCCGCGATCCACGACAGTTCAATCGTGCGCGGAAAGTACGCGATGTTCGCGTCGGTCGATTCGACGCCAAAGAGAAAGCGCGCACCGCGTGCATCCGTGACGGGCAGCCCTTTGATATAGCCCTGCACGACGATATTGCGGCCTTCCCACTCGACGGGAAGCGCACGGGCGAGTCGCATTTCGGCACGCCACGCCGCATAGCCGAACCCGGCGCACGCAGCCAGCAGCCACACCGCAAACCAGATGACCGTCCGCTGAAAACGTAACGACCCGCCACGTAGATTCACGCCGCCGATACATGCAGCCGCACCGCCCGCCACAAGCGCGAGCACCAGCCATGCGCGCCAGCCCGGCAGCATTGCCTGTTGCTGCAGCCACACTACGCCCAACGCAAATCCACACCACACCGCGCGCATGCACCCTCCCCGACTGACGCCGGACGCATGCAGCAGACGCAGTCGCGCCGGGCGCATGATCCGCCCGGCGGGAACCATCGGCGTTAATTATGCAGAGGAAAGTGCGAGCCGCGGCAGCGCGGCGTGAGCGTTAGCCGTTGTGCCAAGTGCTAGCTCGGATTCGCTGATCCCGCGCTGAACAGCCAGGCTCGCGCCGATACGGGGAATCTGGTCCGGCGTGTTGCGTTCCTTGTACAGCCAGGCGGGAGAAATGTCCGGCGCGTCGGTTTCGACGACGATCGCATCGAGCGGCAGTTGCTGCGCAAGCCGACGGATCTGCAACGCGCGCTCGAACGTCACGTTGCCGCCAAAACCCAGATGCATGCCATGATCGATGAACGCCTGCGCCTGCTGGAAGCTGCCGTTGAACGCGTGCGCGATACCGCGATGCACTTTGTGCCGACGCAGTCCCTTCAGCACCTGGTCCTGCGATTTGCGCACATGGCAGATCACGGGCAGATCGAATTCACGTGCAAGTTCCAGCTGTCCGTTATAGAAGAACTGCTGGCGCGCGTCATCGAGGCCCGGTACGAAAAAGTCCAGACCGATTTCACCGAGGCCAACGAAGAGCGGATCATCGAGACTCGCCTCGATTTCCATCCGCAGCACGTCGAGATCGGATTCCTGCGCGCCCGGCGTGAAGAGCGGGTGAATGCCAAGGGCATACGCGCCACCTTCGACACGATGTGCAAGTTCACGCACCGTCGCAAAGTTCTCGCGCGCGATTCCTGGTATCACGATGCGCGACACGCCCGCCCGATGCGCCTTCGAGGCGACCTCGTCGCGATCAGCGTCGAACTCCGACGCGTCGAGATGGCAGTGCGTGTCGATCCACATGCGCGCGCCCCGGTGTGATCCAGTGGTTCAGTGGTGAATATCGCCGCTTCAGACAGGCACCGACGGCTCCTCGTACAGCACGCCATCACGCAGGCGCATTGTCCGGTCGCACCGCGCCGCGAGATCGGGATCGTGCGTGACGATCACGAAACTCGTGTCCATCGTCTGCGACAGTTCGAGCATCAGGTTGAAGACGGTATCCGCGGTGCCGCCGTCGAGGTTGCCGGTCGGTTCGTCGGCGAGCACGCACGCCGGTTTCGTGACGAGCGCGCGCGCAATCGCGACGCGCTGGCGTTCGCCGCCCGACAGTTCGCCCGGACGATGCTTCGCCCGATGCGCCATGCCGACGCGCTCCAGCACCGCGAGCGCTTCGTGGCGCGCGGCTTCGGTCGTCATGCGGCGGATGCGCAGCGGCATCGCGACGTTGTCGAGCGCCGAAAACTCCGGCAGCAGATGGTGAAACTGATACACGAAACCGAGCGCGCGATTGCGCAGGTCGTTACGTTCGCGCTCCGACAGCTTCGTGAACGGCTTGCCCATCACGGACACGTGACCGGCCGTCGGATCGTCGAGGCCGCCGAGCACATGCAGGAGCGTGCTCTTGCCCGAACCGGACGCGCCGACGATCGCGAGCTTCTCGCCGCGACGCACCGAAAGCTGCGTGTTGTTCAGCACCTGAACATTGAGGCCGCCCTGCACAAAGGCCTTCGAAATGCCGGTGGCTTCCAGCACATAGGGATACGGAGCGCTTTCGCCGGACATGTCGGACATTACCTGGGAGACGGGACGATCATTCATAACGCAGCGCCTCCGCCGGACGGACCTTCGCGCCACGCCAGCTCGGATACAGCGTCGCCAGCGCCGACAGCACGAACGCGATCAGCCCAATGCGGATCACATCCGCGGGCACCAGCTCGGACGGCAGCTCGCTGATGAAATACACCGACGGCGGCAGGAACTGCACGCCGATCGCATGCTCGATCATCGGCACGAGCCACGGAATACTCCATGCGATGAGGCAGCCGAGCGCGACACCCGTCGCCGTGCCGATGAAGCCGATCGTCACGCCCTGCACGACGAAAATCTTCATGATCGAACCTGGCTGCGCGCCGAGCGTGCGCAGAATCGCGATGTCAGCCTGCTTGTTCGTGACCGTCATGACGAGCGACGACACCAGATTGAACGCCGCCACCGCGATGATCAGCGTGAGGATAATGAACATCATGCGTTTTTCGATCTGCACGGCGGAGAACCACGTCTTGTTCTGCTGCGTCCAGTCGCGGATATACAGGTCGCCAGAGAGCGTGCGCGCAAGCTCATGCGCCACCTGCGGCGCGCGCTGCATGTCTTGCAGACGCAGACGCACGCCCGTCGGCGCGCGCAGCCGGAAGAGCGCCTGCGCGTCGCGGATGTTGATGAGCGCGAGCGTGCTGTCGTATTCGTAGTGCCCGGACTCGAACACGCCGACCACCGTGAACTGCTTCAACCGCGGCAGCATGCCGGCAGGCGTGATGGTGCCCTCGGGCGCGACGAGCGTGATCTTGTCGCCGGTCCGTACGCCGAGATTCGTCGCGAGATCGCCGCCGAGCACGATGCCGAAGTCGCCCGGCACGAGATCCGTGAGCTTGCCGGCGCGCATTTCCTTGCCGATGTCCGACACTTCGGGTTCGAGCGTCGGCTCCACGCCGCGCAGCGCGACGCCGCTCACGGCGTCCTGACGCGTCAGGAGGGCCTGCGCTTCGACATACGGTGCGGCGCCCGTCACTTCCTTGTTCAGGCGGGCTTCTTTTGCGGTCAGTTGCCAGTCGGGCATCGAACCCGTCGGCGAAAAGATCTCGACGTGCGCAAGCACCGACAGCATGCGGTCGCGCACTTCCTTCTGGAAGCCGTTCATCACCGACAGCACGACGATCAGCGCCGCGACGCCAAGCGCAATGCCCGACATCGACACGAGCGCGATGAACGAAATGAAGCCGTTACCGGTCGTGCGCTTGCCGGCGCGTGTATAGCGCCAGCCAATCTGCCATTCGTAGGGAAATTTCAAGCGAATCCTTTTCTGTGTTGCTTCGACTTCTTTTCAGCGTGTGCTGGCGAAAATGCGGGTCCCGGACAATCCATCTGCCAACGACGCTTCGGTGCGACCCGATGCCGTGAACGTTGGGTGCCGACCGCCGCCGTTTGGTTCCGCCGCATGTTGCGCGCCGGCCGCTTCTCGCGGTGCTGGCCCACACGGATGTCCTTCTCCACCATCAGCCGGATAACCGCGAAGTTTGCCATATTCCGCCGTAACGCCGCGAAGGCAACGCCCGAACGGACGGGAAGCAGGACGTTGTAGCGCCACTGAACATCCGCAACAAAAAAGCCTGCCACAGGGCAGGCCTTCGCAGTTCCGCTAGCGCCGATCAGCCATGTGCCAGCATCTCCAGGGCAGCACGAGCCAGAAAACCACTCCGGGTTTCGTGTCGCGCCTCGACGTAAGCGTCGATCCTGTGCAAAACAAAGCGCGGCAGACTCACGTTGATTCGTTCGGGCTTTGAATCAAGCCGGGACAGGTCAACATCCACCAGCGCCCAGATCGCTCCAGAATACTCAGGCTTTCCAGCCAGTTCTTCCACGGTCGAACAGGTGAAACCGACATCCTCACCCAGCTCGACCAGGGTCGAAACATGACCGGTGATCGCCTCTTTTGCGTTTCTGATTGCGTCATCGATGGTATCGCCCCAGGAGTGGACGCCCGGAATATCCGGAATGGTCACTCCGTAGACGCTCCCATCATCCTTATGGACAGCGATGGGAAAATCCATTTCTGATCCTCTCCACAAATTAAAAATCCATCCCGGTGAAAAATCGCCCGCCATCACAGACCGGCGGCCTTCAGGATGCTCTTCACGGTGCCAGCCGGAAGATCCTTCTTCGGGTGCGGGACCGTCACAAGACCTTCTTTTCGGCATGTTTAAAGTGATGATGGCTACCCGTAACGCGTACTTCATACCATCCGTCTTTTTCGAGCATCCGGATCAGCTTCGATAAATTCATCCGGCCTCCGCATGCTTGTGTGTAAATATACACACCATACCAGAATGCATCAACAAATTTGTGTATTTGTGTGTATTTTCGGCGCGCTACCGTGTGTTGCACAACCCCACCACAGGGCACGGGACTTTCGCCATACAATGCCGGGCATCATGCACCCCACCCGCCTCCAGCTCCTCCTGCCCTTCGCGCTGCCCTCGGCGGCCGACGCTTCCACCGCGCTGTACAACCTTGCCATTCCCGCACTGGAGCGACTCGTCTCCCGCGCGACGCTCGTCGAGCGCGTGATCGGCGAGGATTTCCAGCGCACCCTGCCGCACGAACGCTGGGTCGCGCGCCAGTTCGGCGCCGTGTCGCCCGCGCAGCCGGCGGCCGACGAGGCACCGCTCGCACCGTACATGCTGCGCGCGGACGGCGGCGAGCCCGGTAACGCGACCTGGGCGTGCGTTCAGCCCGTGCACGTGCGGATCGCGCACGACCACCTCGTGCTGATCGATCCCGAAGCGCTCGACCTGAAGGACGACGAAGCCGCCACGCTGCTCGCCGTCGCGCGACCGCTGATCGAGGAACTGGGCGTGCGCATCGAGGCACCGAAACCGTCGCGCTGGTATCTGTCGAGCGACCGTTTCGGCTCGCTCGCAGGTGCTTCGCCGCTGCGCGCAAGCGGCCGCAACATCGAAATCTGGCTGCCGCACGAGGCACATACCGGCGAGCGTTCGCGTGCGTGGATGAAACTGCAGAACGAAGTGCAGATGGCGTGGTTCGAGCATCCCGTCAACGAGGCACGCGAAGCGCGCGGACTGCCGGCGGTGAACTCGATCTGGTTCCACGCGCAGGGCGTGGCGCAGCCGGTAAAAAGTCCGTTCACGCGCGTCCTGTCGAACGCCGCCGCGACGCGCGGTCTGGCGCTGTCGGCCGGCGTAGAAGCCGATGCCCCGCCGGCCTCGTACGCGGCGTTTGCCGCAGCTTCGTCCGAAGGCGACACATTGGTTGAAATCGATCCGTTCTCGGCGCCGTACATCGAGCAGGACTGGGCGCGCTGGAACGACGCGTTCGCCGCGCTCGAAGCCGACTGGCTCGCGCCCGCGCTCGACGCGCTGCAATCGGGCGCGCTCGGCGAACTCGGTTTGACGTTTTGCGGCGACACCGGCTCGGTGACGCTTGCGGTGACCCGCGGCGATCTGCGCAAATTCTGGCGCAGGCGCGTGTTCGCCTCGCTCTTCATCGAATGATTGACCGACCTTCTTCCGGCCTGACTGCATGACCCGAATCGTTACGCGCGCCTGTTCCCCCGCCGATGCCGAAGCACTGATCCGTCACGGCCTGCACCCCGTTCTCGCGCGGCTCTATGCGTCGCGCGGCGTGTGCATGCCCGACGAAATCGAAACCGGCCTCGCGCGCCTCGTGCCGCCCGTCGCGCTGAAAGGCTGCGAAGACGCGGCGGCGCTGCTCGCGGATTCGATCGAAAGCAGGCGCAGGATGCTCGTCGTCGCCGACTACGACTGCGACGGCGCGACCGCCTGCGCCGTCGCCGTGCGTGGCCTGCGGATGTTCGGCGCGCAGATCGACTATCTGGTGCCGAACCGCTTCGAATACGGCTATGGCCTCACGCCCGAAATCGTCGCTCTCGCCGCAACGCGCAAGCCCGATCTGCTGATCACCGTCGACAACGGGATCGCAAGCGTCGACGGCGTGGAAGCCGCGAACGCACTGGGCATCGATGTACTCGTCACCGACCACCATCTGCCGGGCGACGCGTTGCCGGCCGCGCGCGCCATCGTCAATCCGAACCAGCCGGGCTGCACGTTCCCGAGCAAATGCATCGCGGGCGTCGGCGTGATGTTCTACGTGCTGCTCGCGCTGCGCGCGGAACTGCGCCGCCGCGGCGCGTTCGGCGATGCGCATCCGGAGCCGCGTCTCGACGGCCTGCTCGATCTCGTCGCGCTCGGCACGGTCGCCGACGTCGTGAAGCTCGACGGCAACAATCGCGTGCTCGTCGCGCAGGGTCTGCAGCGCATCCGCAAGGGCCGCATGCAGCCGGGTATCGCGGCGCTCTTTCGCGCCGCCGCGCGCGACGCGCGTGCCGCGTCCGGCTTCGATCTCGGCTTTGCGCTCGGCCCGCGCCTGAATGCGGCGGGCCGGCTGTCGGACATGTCGCTCGGCATCGAGTGCCTGACCACCGACGATATCGGCCGTGCCTGGGAACTCGCACAGCAGCTCGACACGATGAACCGGGAACGGCGCGAAATCGAAGCCGGCATGCAGCAGCAGGCGCTCGCCGATCTGTCCGCGATCGATCCAGCCGGTTCGACCACGATCACACTCTTCAACGAAACGTGGCATCAGGGCGTGATCGGCATCGTCGCGGGCCGGCTGAAAGAGAAATTTCACCGTCCGTCGTTCACGTTTGCGCTCGCCGACGACAGCGGCAAGACGGTCAAAGGCTCCGGACGCTCGATTCCGGGCTTCCACCTGCGCGACGCACTCGACCTGATCTCGAAGCGCGAGCCCGGGCTCATCAGCAAGTTCGGCGGCCACGCGATGGCCGCGGGCCTCACGATCGCCACCGCCAATGTGCCGCGCTTCACCGCCGCGTTCGAAGCCGTCGGCCGGGAATGGCTGAACGAGAACGCGCTCGCGCGCGTCGTCGAAACGGACGGCGATCTGGAAGACGCGTACTTCACGCCGCAATTCGTCGAGATGATCGATGCCGAGGTCTGGGGTCAGGGCTTTCCGGCGCCAGTTTTCTCCGGCGAGTTCGACGTGGCCTCGCAGGCGCTCGTGAAGGACAAGCATCTGAAGCTGCAGCTTCTGCGCGGCCGGCAGCGCTTCAACGCAATCTGGTTCAACCATACCGACACGCTGCCAGCCCGCACGACGCTTGCCTACCGGCTCGCGAGCGACACGTGGAACGGCGTCTCGCGCGTCCAGCTGATCGTCGAACACGCGGTTAGCTAGACGCCGGGCGGCGCACGGCGCCTTGACGTCGAAAGCCGGAAAAGCGGCCCGATCCACGCAAAAAACGCCCGAAAACCCGTGCCGGATCGCGTATCGGCGTCCGGCGGGGGGCGCCAATCGGCTATAATTTCCCCTTTTTACGAAGCCACACAAGATCGACATGGAAGCGGAACGTCTCAACGCGATCGAAGCCTCTCTGGCAGACCTGCGCCATCGCGCGGGCGAGCTACGGGGGTATCTTTGACTACGACGACAAGTCACGTCGTCTGATCGAAGTCAACCGGGAACTCGAAGATCCCGACGTCTGGAACGACTCGAAGCACGCCCAGGCGCTCGGCCGGGAAAAGAAACTGCTCGATGATGTCGTCGGCAAACTGACGGCGCTCGACGCCGACCTGCGCGACACGCAGGATCTCTTCGACATGGCCCGCGAGGAAGACGACGAAGAAACGCTCGTCTCCTGCGAAACCGATGCGACTTCGATCGAACAGCGCGTCGCCGACATGGAATTTCGCCGGATGTTCTCGAACCCGGCCGATCCGAACAACGCGTTCCTCGACATCCAGGCAGGCGCCGGCGGCACCGAAGCGTGCGACTGGGCGGCAATGCTGCTGCGCCAGTACCTGCGCTACTGCGAGCGCAAGGGCTTCAAGACCGAAGTGCTCGAAGAATCCGAAGGCGACGTCGCGGGCATCAAGAACGCGACGATCAAGATCGAAGGCGAATACGCGTACGGCTTTTTGCGCACCGAAACCGGCGTGCACCGCCTCGTGCGCAAGTCGCCGTTCGATTCGTCGGGCGGCCGGCACACGTCGTTCACGTCGGTGTTCGTCTATCCGGAAGTCGACGATTCGATCGAAGTGGACATCAACCCGGCCGATCTGCGGATCGACACGTACCGCGCGTCCGGCGCGGGCGGTCAGCACATCAACAAGACCGACTCCGCGGTGCGGATCACGCACATGCCTTCGGGTATCGTCGTGCAGTGCCAGAATGACCGCTCACAGCACCGCAACCGCGCTGAAGCGATGGCGATGCTGAAATCGCGTCTGTACGAGGCGGAAATCCGCAAACGCCAGGCCGAGCAGGACAAGCTCGAAGCCGGCAAAACCGATGTGGGCTGGGGACACCAGATCCGTTCGTACGTGCTGGACAACAGCCGTATCAAGGATCTGCGCACCAACGTCGAAATCAGCAATACCAAGAGCGTGCTCGACGGCGACCTCGACCCGTTTATCAGCGCGAGCCTGAAACAGGGCGTGTAAGCGGCGTGGCGCGGCAACACCTGCCGCGCCGCGTCGTTTCCGGCACCACCGGATCGGCAGTCTGGTTTATCGCCGTACCTGTTTCCGCGCCTGCTGCTGGCGTGTCAGACGTTCCTGCAGTCACGCCGTCTGCATCATCCGACCACCCCGAATACCGAACCATCATGACCGAACCGACCCAGACGACGAACGCCGTTCCTGAGATCGACGATAACCAGATCATCGCCGAGCGCCGCGAAAAGCTGCGCGCGCTGCGCGAACAGGGCGTCGCCTATCCGAACGACTTCCGTCCGACGCATCACGCCGCTGCCCTGCAATCGGAATACGAAGCCACCGACAAGGAAACGCTCGAAGCGAATCCGCTTCAGGTCGCCCTCGCCGGCCGCATGATGCTCAAACGCGTGATGGGCAAGGCGAGCTTCGCGACGGTGAAGGACGGCTCGGGTCAGATCCAGTTCTTCATCACGCCGGCCGACGTCGGCGAGCAAACCTACGACGCGTTCAAGAAGTGGGACCTGGGCGATATCGTCGCCGCGCGCGGGGTGCTGTTCCGCACGAACAAGGGCGAACTGTCGGTGCGCTGCACGGAACTGCGTCTGCTCTCGAAGGCGCTGCGTCCGCTGCCGGACAAGTTCCACGGTCTCGCCGACCAGGAAATGCGGTATCGCCAGCGTTACGTCGACCTGATCGTCACGCCGGAAGCGCGCAAGACGTTCGTCGCGCGCACGAAGGCGGTATCGTCGATCCGCCGCTTCATGTCGGACGCAAATTTCATGGAAGTCGAAACGCCGATGCTGCACCCGATTCCGGGCGGCGCGGCGGCCAAGCCGTTCGTCACGCATCACAATGCACTGGATATGCAGATGTATATGCGTATCGCGCCTGAGCTGTATCTGAAGCGGCTGATCGTCGGTGGTTTCGAGCGCGTGTTCGAGATCAACCGCAATTTCCGGAACGAAGGCGTGTCGCCGCGTCACAACCCGGAATTCACGATGATGGAGTTCTACGCCGCGTACACCGACTACGCGTGGCTGATGGACTTCACCGAACAGCTGATTCGCCAAGCCGCGATCGACTCGCTCGGCACGGCAACGATTACGTATCAGGGCCGCGAACTCGACTTCGCGAAGCCGTTCCACCGTCTGACGATCAATCAGGCCATCCAGAAGTTCGCGCCGCATTACACGGACGCGCAACTGGCCGACAGCGCGTTCCTCCGCACGGAACTGAAGAAGTTCGGCGTCGATGCTTCGCAGCCGCAGTTCCTGAACGCGGGTGTCGGCGCGCTGCAGCTTGCGCTCTTCGAAGAAACGGCCGAGTCGCAACTGTGGGAACCCACCTTCATCATCGATTACCCGATTGAAGTGTCGCCGCTGGCACGTGAGTCGGACACGGTCGCAGGCATCACCGAGCGCTTCGAGCTGTTCATGACGGGCCGCGAAATCGCCAACGGCTTCTCGGAGCTGAACGATCCGGAAGATCAGGCAGCGCGCTTCAAGAAGCAGGTCGAACAGAAAGACGCCGGCGACGAAGAAGCCATGTTCTACGATGCGGACTACATCCGCGCGCTGGAATACGGCATGCCGCCGACGGGCGGCTGCGGCATTGGCATCGACCGCCTCGTGATGCTGCTCACCGACAGCCCGAGCATCCGCGACGTCATTCTCTTCCCGCATCTGCGTCGCGAAGACTGACAGGCCTTTTAGTATCGTTGCGCCCGGTGCAACGCCGGGCGTATCCGATGGTTTGTAACTATCGGTAAAAGCTGCGTATCCTGCGCTGCCCTGCTTGCGCTCAATTCCGCTCACTCCGTTGCAGAAAGCCGACCCTGGCGCCTTTCCGCCTGACGTGGCCTGAGGGCGCCATATTGGGCTTCGCGGACATGGTTACAACTTGAAACCTCGGCGCTTTTGAATTGTCGGACACTCTGGCTCAACAAAACTGTCGACTCTGCCCAGACGGAGGTCACACATGAACAATCCCAACACGCAACCCACGCAAAAAACCCGCCTTCATCCGCTGGTCGCGACTGCTGCAGGCGCTGTCATCGTCGCCGCTCTCGCCGCAACCGCGGCCGTGACCGGCGTGTTCCCGAAAGCAGGTGGCAATGCCGCCCAGAGCGACCAGACCCAGGCCGCGCAGGTCGGCACCCAGCCGCCGGTGGTCGATTCCGCACAACCGGCGAATCCGGCCAACTACGCGCAGCAACCACAGGCCGCCCAGCAACAGCAGGCGCAGCCGCAGCCGGCCCCGCAGGCGCCTCCTGCACCTGCTCCAGTCCAGCAGCCCCAATACGCACAGCAACCCGCCCAGCAGGCGCCTGCGCAGCCGGCATACTGCCAGAGTTGCGGCACGGTTGAAGCGATTTCCGCCGTCAAGACCGAGGGTCACGGCACCGGTATTGGCGCAGTGGGTGGCGCGGTGGCGGGCGGTGTCGTCGGTAACCAGTTCGGCAGTGGCAACGGCCGCACGGCAATGACAGTGCTCGGCGCGCTCGGCGGCGGCGTCGCCGGCAATTCAGTCGAAAAGCATATCCGCAGCACAACGAGCTACTCGGTGCGCGTGCGTATGGAGAACGGCAAGACGCGCTACTTCACGTATCACGACTCGCCGCCGTTCCAGCAGGGTGAACGTGTGCGGGTCGAGAACGGCACGCTCGTCGCGGGCTAAACCCGCACGTATCTGGCGCGCCTGGCATCCGGCGGCGCCAGAAGCAAAAAAGGCGATTCCAGTTGGAATCGCCTTTTTTTCGCACTTCAGCAGCGCGGCCCGTTGGGCTCAATTGTGCTCAGTAATCCGCATCCTCGATCCATGCGGCCTGGATCGCTTCGAGGATTTTCTCGTTGGATCGGTTGGGATCGTCGTCGAATCCGTCCAGTTCCATCACCCAGCGGTGCAGATCGGTGAAACGCACCGTTTGTGGATCGACGGCCTGATGCTTGTCCGTCAGTGCCATCGCGATTTCCTGCGTGTCGGTCCATTTCATGGCTGCTCGCTCCTCTTAGTGATTTTCCTTCGCGTGATTGATCGAATAACGCGGGATTTCAACAACGAGGTCCTGGTCGGCCGGCACCATCGCCTGGCACGACAGCCGCGATTCCGGCTCGAGACCCCATGCCTTGTCCAGCAGGTCGTCTTCGTCTTCCTCCGACGGCACGAGCGCGTTGAAGCCTTCGCGCACGAGTACGTGACACGTGGTGCAGGCGCACGATTTCTCGCACGCGTGCTCGATTTCGATGCCGTTATCCAGCAGATTGTCACAGATGCTCTTGCCCGGCACAGCTTCGATTACCGCGCCCTCCGGGCACAGTTCGACGTGAGGCAGCACAACGATTTGAGGCATACGGGTTCCGTTTGTTCTCTCGGCACGCCGCCGTCAGTCAGGCTACGTACCATTTTACCGGTGGCGCGCGTATTTTTGATATCGGCGCGCGTCACCTGATCCAGGGATTACAGCGATTCAGATCTCGTCGAGCTTGCGGCCCGCCAGCGCGCGCCGGATGCCCTTGTTCATGCGGCGCGCGGCGAATTCGTCGGTGCCTTCGGCAAGGGCTTTGGTCGCCGCCTCGACGGCATCGACGTCGTCGCCCTGCGCTACCGCCCGCAACGCGGCCAGCAACGTATCGAGCTGGACGCGTTCATCGTCGTCGAGCAGTTCGCCGTCGGCGGCGAGCGCCGCGTCGGTCGCTTCGACGAGACGCTGCGCTTCAACCTGCGCCTCGCGCAGCGCGCGGGCGCGCATGTCGACTTCGGCGGTCTTGAAGCTGTCTTCGAGCATCCGCGCGACGTCGTCGTCGGCGAGACCGTAGGAGGGCTTCACTACCACCGAAGCCTCGACGCCCGAATGCTGTTCGCGCGCGTACACCGAGAGCAGGCCGTCCGCGTCGACCTGGTACGTCACACGAATGCGTGCCGCGCCGGCCGCCATCGGCGGAATGCCGCGCAGCTCGAAACGCGCGAGCGAGCGGCAGTCGCTCACGAGTTCGCGTTCGCCCTGCACCACGTGAATCGCCATCGCGGTCTGGCCGTCCTTGAACGTCGTGAAGTCCTGCGCACGCGCAACCGGAATCGTCGAATTGCGCGGAATGATTTTTTCCGTCAACCCGCCCATTGTCTCGACGCCGAGCGACAGCGGGATGACGTCGAGCAGCAGCCAGTCGTCGCCATCGGCGCCGCGGTTGCCGGCCAGCAGATCGGCCTGGATCGCCGCGCCAAGCGCGACCACCTGATCCGGATCGAGATTGATCAGCGGCGGCTGGCCGAAGAACGTCTCGACCGCACGGCGGATCACCGGCATGCGCGTCGCGCCGCCCACCAGCACCACGCCCTTGATGTCGGCGGGCGCGACTTTCGCGTCGCGCAACGCCTTCTTCGTGGGGCCGAGCGTGCGCTGCACGAGTGCCTGCGTGACGGTTTCGAAGGTGGCTTCGTCGATCGCCAGATCGAGCTTCGTGTCGTTCGAGAGCATGACGTCGAGCTTCGCGTTCGCCGCGCCGGAGAGCGCTTCCTTCGCCACGCGCACGTGATCGAGCAGCAGGCGAACGTCTTCCGGCGTTAACGTCTGCGGCGCGATGCCCGCCTGCGCGAGCACGTGGCGATACAGCGCGTGGTCGAAGTCGTCACCGCCTAGCGCGGAGTCGCCGCCTGCAGCGAGCACTTCGAACACGCCTTTGGTGAGCTTCAGAATGGACAGATCGAACGTGCCGCCGCCAAGGTCGTACACGGCGTACAGACCTTCCGAACCGTTGTCGAGGCCGTACGCGATCGCCGCGGCGGTCGGCTCGTTCAGAAGACGCAGCACGTTCAGACCGGCGAGACGCGCGGCGTCTTTCGTCGCCTGGCGTTGCGCTTCGTCGAAATAAGCGGGCACCGTGATCACCGCGCCGACGAGTTCGTCGCCGAGCGAATCTTCGGCGCGCTGACGCAGCGTCGCGAGAATTTCCGCCGACACTTCGACCGGGCTTTTCACGCCATCGATCGTACGGATCTGCACCATGCCGGGCGCATCGACGAAGTCGTAGGGCGCGTTCTCGGCGCCTTCCACTTCGCTTTTGCCGCGGCCCATGAAGCGCTTGACCGACACGATCGTGTTGCGCGGATCGCTCGCCGCCTCGGCCTTCGCCGCGCGGCCAATCCGGCGGCCGCCCTTTTCCAGATAACGCACGACGGACGGCAGCAACATGTGGCCGTCCTCGTCGGGCAGCACGTCGGGCACGCCGCTGCGCACAGCCGCGACGAGCGAGTTCGTAGTGCCGAGATCGATACCGACAGCGAGACGCCGCTGATGCGGCGCGGGCGCCATGCCGGGTTCGGAAATTTGCAGTAAAGCCATCTGTGATCTTCTTCGGGGATTGTTCGACCCGTGAATGTTTGAATCGGATTGAATCGCCTGACCGGCGACTAATGTGACCGGAAACGTCGCATCAATCGTCGAGCCTGTCGATCTGTGCGCCAATTTCCGACGCGACGCGCTCGATGAACATCAACTGACGCACCGCCTCGCCCGCCGCCTGGTTCGCGCCGCTGTCGAGCAGCGCGCCCAGCTTCGTGAAGCGCACGCGCTCTTCGTCGCGCAGCTCCGTGAGGAGCGCATCGAGCGCATCGACGTTTTTCGCGGCGGCGGCGTCTTCGATCCCTTCGCGCCATTCCATCTGCTGCATCAGGAACGCCGGCTCCATCGCGGTGTTGTTCTCCGCGCCGACGTCGATGCCGCGCAGCGACAGCAGATACGTCGCACGTTTGAGTGGATCGCGCAGCGTCTGGTACGCCTCGTTGGTGCGCGTCGCCCACTGCATCGCGATGCGCTTCTGCGCGTCGCCGGCGGCGGCGAAACGGTCGGGATGCACCTGCGCCTGGACCGTGCGATACGCGTGATCGAGCGTGCTGCCATCGATCGCGTATTGCGCCGGCAGGTTGAACAGGTCGAAGTGGCTGTCGGTCAGCGAGGCCATCGGATTACGTCGTCGGTTGATAAAGGCATGGAAGGCAAGTGAACTGTGCGGCGTAACGCGCGGCTACAACACCTGGCGGAAATTAAAAAGGCGGCCCGCGCCGCCTTTTTCCCGCTTCGCGCGGATCTACACGCGGAACGATTCGCCGCAGCCGCACTCGTCCTTCACGTTCGGATTGTTGAACTTGAAACCTTCGTTCAACCCTTCGCGTGCGAAATCGAGTTCCGTGCCGTCGATGTAGGCGAGGCTCTTCGGGTCGACGATGACCTTCACGCCGTTGCATTCGAACACTTCGTCTTCCGGCGCGAGTTCGTCCACATACTCCAGCTTGTAGGCAAGACCCGAGCATCCCGTCGTGCGCACACCGACGCGCAAGCCGACGCCTTTACCGCGCCGTGTCAGGTATTTCTGGACGTGCTGTGCTGCCTTTTCGGTCAACGTAATTGCCATAGCGTTTCTCATTGCGCGGTGACGCGTCGTCGCGTTCCCGCTGCCCTGCCTGCATCCATATTCGTTCACGCCCGGGTGGTCCGTAACACGTTGCCGTGCCGTGGAACCGCCCGCTGCCTGCTTTTCGCCTTACGCGTGCTGCTTTTCGCCCGCTTGCGTCGTTTCGCCGTGACGCTGCTTGTAGTCGGCGACCGCTGCCTTGATCGCGTCTTCCGCGAGAATCGAGCAGTGGATCTTGACCGGCGGCAGCGCGAGTTCTTCGGCGATCTGCGTATTCTTGATCGACATGGCCTGATCGAGTGTCTTGCCCTTCACCCATTCGGTGACGAGCGAGCTCGACGCAATGGCCGAACCGCAGCCGTACGTCTTGAACTTCGCGTCTTCGATGATGCCGTCCGCGCCCACGCGGATCTGCAGCTTCATCACGTCGCCGCAAGCCGGTGCGCCGACCATGCCGGTGCCGACTGCGTCGTCGTCTTTCGCGAACGAACCGACGTTGCGCGGGTTTTCGTAGTGGTCCAGAACCTTGTCGCTGTAAGCCATGATGTCACTCCTTGATTCGTTTCAAACCGCGTTCGATTTCGATTTCGGAATCGACGTCGATGTCAATGCTGGCGCGTCAGTGCGCGGCCCACTGGATGGTCGAAATATCGATACCGTCCTGATGCATTTCCCACAGCGGCGACAGATCGCGCAGCTTGGCAATCTTGTTCTTCAACAGGTTGATCACGTAGTCGACGTCCTGCTCCGTCGTGAAACGGCCGACCGTGAAGCGGATCGAACTGTGCGCCAGTTCGTCGTTGCGACCGAGCGCGCGCAGCACATATGACGGTTCCAGCGAAGCCGACGTGCACGCCGAACCCGACGACACCGCGACGTCCTTCACCGCCATGATCAGCGACTCGCCTTCGACGAAGTTGAAGCTGATGTTCAGGTTGTGCGGGACACGCTTTTCCATGTCGCCGTTCACATACGTTTCCTCGATTTCCGACAGGCCGCGGAGCAGACGGTCGCGCAGCATGCGAATGCGCTCGTTTTCCGTCGCCATTTCTTCGCGCGCGATACGGAACGCTTCGCCCATGCCGACGATCTGGTGCGTAGCCAGCGTGCCCGAACGCATGCCGCGCTCGTGACCGCCGCCGTGCATCTGCGCTTCGATCCGGATACGCGGCTTGCGACGCACGTACAGCGCGCCGATACCCTTCGGACCGTACGTCTTGTGCGCCGAGAACGACATCAGGTCGACCTTCAGCTTTTGCAGGTCGATCGCGATCTTGCCGGTGGCCTGCGCCGCATCGACGTGGAAAATGATGCCTTTTTCGCGGCAGATTTCGCCGAGCGTCTCGATGTCCTGCACGACGCCGATTTCGTTGTTCACCGACATCACCGAAACCAGGATCGTGTCCGGGCGCAGCGCGGCCTTGAACACGTCGAGGTCGATGAGGCCGTCGTCCTTCACGTTCAGATACGTGACTTCGAAGCCTTCGCGCTCAAGTTCACGGCAGGTATCGAGCACAGCCTTGTGCTCGGTCTTCACCGTGATGATGTGCTTGCCCTTGCTCTTGTAGAAGTGCGCGGCGCCCTTGATCGCGAGATTGTCGGATTCGGTCGCACCCGACGTCCAGATGATCTCGCGCGGGTCGGCGTTCACGAGCGCGGCGACATTCTCGCGCGCTTCCTCGACCGCACGTTCCGCATCCCAGCCATACGAGTGGCTGCGCGATGCGGGGTTGCCGAACTGCTCGCGCAGATACGGAATCATCTTGTCCACCACACGCGGATCGACCGGCGTCGTCGCGCTGTAATCCATGTAAATCGGCAGGTGGGGAATGTCGTTATTCATCAATCGCTCCGGGAAATCTGGGTACTGGCTCTGGCTTTCGATCCGAGGGCATTCTGTCGTGCCCTTCACGCCTGCGCCCGCAGGCTTGCCTGCAGGCTTTCTAACCGGCCAGGTTGAAAACGGAATTCGGGCCTTTCGGCGTGACACGTGCAGCTTCGACAGCCGGCGCTTCGCTGCGCCGGTCGCGCAGCACGGCGGGCGCACCTTCGCGCGCGCGTTGCTGGTCGACGAGGTCTTTCAGGGACACGGAATCGAGATACTCGACCATCTTCTGGTTCAGCGTCGACCACAGCTCGTGGGTCATGCAATGACCGTCGTGCTGTTTGGTGCCTTCGCACGTGCCCTTGCCGCCGCACTGGGTGGCATCGAGCGGCTCGTCCACGGCAATGATGATGTCGGCCACGGTCACCGCCTCGGCGCGACGCGCGAGGTTGTACCCGCCGCCCGGCCCGCGAACGGACTCGACGATCTCATGGCGACGCAGCTTGCCAAACAGCTGCTCGAGGTAGGACAGGGAAATGTGCTGGCGCTGGCTGATACCCGCAAGCGTCACCGGGCCCTGCTCCTGGCGCAAAGCCAGGTCAATCATCGCCGTGACGGCGAAACGGCCTTTCGTGGTGAGTCTCATGATGTATTGGGAACCGCAATTCTCGACAATTTTCGTCAAGTATAAATACATGACGGTTTTAGTCAAGTATCCCTCTTCCCATTCCGGTTATCTAAAAGACAGAAGACTGCGCGGTACGCCGCGCCGTCACGAAGTCAACTGGGGCCGCAGCGCCGCGATCAGGCCGCGGCAGGCCGCTTCACACTGGTCCAGCACACGCTCGAAGCCCGCGTCGCCGCCAAAGTACGGGTCGGCCACTTCGCGGATGTCGGTTGCGGGCGCAAATTCCATCAGCAGACGGATCCTGTCGCGCTGCGCCGGCGGACAGATGGTCTTCAAGGCCGTGACGTTCGCGTCGTCCATTGCGATCAGCAGATCAAACTGCTCGAAATCTTCTGGCGCGATCTGGCGCCCGCGTAGCGCCGACAGGTCGTAACCGCGCTGACCGGCAGCCTGTTGCGCGCGACGGTCGGGCGCGGCGCCGATATGCCAGTCGCCGGTGCCCGCCGAGTCGATCCGGACACGATCGGACAATCTTGCTGCTTCGACCTGATGCCGCATGACGCCTTCGGCGGTCGGCGAGCGACAGATGTTTCCGAGGCAGACAAAGCAGATGGAGATCGTTTTCATCAGGATATTTCAGCTTGCGGCGACGTTCATGGGGCCGCATTGCGCAGCGAAGTCGCGATTATACAAAGGCCGTCGCATTCACGTTGGCGACGGCCCGGCACCGGTTTTACAGCGCTGTCTGCACCGCCGGCATCATCGTGGCTTCACGCAGGCTCTTCGCAGGCATGCTGGCGTCATCGCCGACAAGCCCGTACGATACGGCCCGCGCCAGTTCGGCGGAGAACTGGCCGGCGGCAAGCGGGCTTTGCGTCGCGCGCGAAGCAGCGTCGCTGCAGATATGGACATAGGCGGCGGCCGCAAGCGGCAGGACGATGGCGAGTGGCCAATACATCGATATTGTCTTTTTCATGATGCGTTCCTTGATTAGGGGCTGTGAGCTCGTGACCCACTTTGCCCAGCAAGCATCATAAATTGAGATGCAATCCGGAAAAACCCACCCCCGTGAGAAACAGCGTTGTCCTGAACGAAACAGTGAACATTCGCGAGCGCGGTCCGGATGGTCGTCTCCCAGATATGCAGTGAAAGAAATCCTTACAAAATCGCACAATGCAAACATGACAAGCCCTGTAAAACGCTGTCTTACTGCTATGAAAGGCTTGTGAGTCAACCCCATGAAACGCTTTACATTGTTAGCTGGTCTTGCGACCGCAACTGTTCTCGCAGGTTGCGCGGTTTATCCGGATGGCACGCCGGTCTACGGCGGGGGCTATGACGGTTACGAGCAGGCGTATCCCGCGTATGGCTATGGCGGCGCGCCCGCGCCGGAGGCGAATGTCTACCTTGGCTTCGGCAATTACTCCGGCCCCGGGTATTACGACCGGGGTTACTACAATCACGGCAATTACAACCACGGCTACTATGGACAGGGCCACCCGCCGCCGCCACAGGGTGGACGACCGGGCGGAGGCGGACCGCCGCCGGGTGGCGGCGGTCGTCCGGGCGGGGGCGGCGGCCCACCGCCGCCTCAGGCAGGCGGACCGGGCGGCGATCACGGCGGAGGACACCCACCACCACAAGGCGGCGGCAATAACAACGCGCGTGGCGGCGGAAATGGCGATAACAACGCGCGCGGCTCCGGTCGCGGCGATAAACCCACCGGCTACATGAGCTGGCAGGACCGCCGCTAGATAACCGGCGTGCGTGTGCCTGATACCCAAAAGCAAACGGCGCGGCATGAATCCGCCCCGTTTGCACATGGGCCGACAGTTCGGCCGATCAGCCGATATGGCTGCGTTGCGCCGCGTACAGCTCGCGGAACGTCCGCCCGACAGGCGCAGGCATATCGCGCGTATTGGTCCAGCCCGAGCCAAGCGGCAGTCGGGCGATCATCCGCTTCTTCCCGCCCATTCTTTCCATGACGCGTGCGGCGAGTTTCGTGAATAGCGCGTAGGCGCCTGGATGTAGTGCGAAATAGCCCCACACGGCAAGCCCGACGCGCTCCTGCCAGGGCCGGAGGTGGCGTTCCATCTGTTTTTCGCGAAGCTTGCGCAGCAGGTCGGATAACGGAATGCCGACTGGGCAGACGCTATTGCACTCACCGCAAAGGGTGGCGGCCTGCGGCAGGTCGAGCGCCTTCTCGATGCCGACGTAGGCCGGGGTGAGCACCGAGCCCATTGGCCCCGGGTACACCCAGCCATATGCGTGACCACCGACCTTCTGATAGACCGGACAATGGTTCATGCAGGCGCCACAGCGGATACATCGCAGCATCTCCTGAAAGTCGCCGCCAATCAGCCCGGTGCGCCCGCCATCGACCAGCACGACGTACATATGCTCCGGCCCGTCCTGATCGCCCGCACCACGCGGGCCAGTCAGGACGGAAAAATAGTTCGACGTGGACTGCCCCGTCGCCGAGCGCGGCAACAGCCGCATCGCCGTGGCCAGGTCTTCAAGCGTCGGGAGGATCTTTTCGATGCCCGTCACCGCAACGTGCACGCGCGGCATGACCGTGCACATACCTTCATTGCCCTCGTTCGTCACCAGCGCGACCGAGCCCGTTTCGGCCACGAGGAAGTTGCCGCCCGTCACGCCCATATCCGCGGTCATGAAATGCGGACGGAGCACCTCACGCGCCTCGCGCGTCATGTCGGGGATCTCGGTCAGGCGCGGCCGCTGGTGCGTACGGGCAAAGAGGTCAGCGATCTCTTCCTTGTCCTTGTGGACAACCGGCGCAATGATGTGGCTCGGCGCCTCGTGATCGTTGATCTGCAGAATGTATTCGCCAAGATCGGTTTCGATCGACTGCACGCCCATCTCGCCAAGCACCGCGTTCAGGCGCATTTCCTCCGTCACCATTGATTTCGTCTTGATGACCTTTTTGACGTCGTGCTTGCGGGCAATGTCGGCGATCAGGTGCGCTGCCGCCTGCGTCGTCTCGGCAAACAGCACCGTGACGCCGCGCCGTGTCGCCTCGCGCTCGAACGTCTCCAGCCACACGTCGAGGCTCTCGAGCGCGCGGTTGCGGCGCGCTTTCAACGCCTCGCGCGTCGCGGAAAAATCGATCTCGGTGATCGCGGTGGCGCGCGCCGATACGAACTTCGTCGAGAGTTTGGTGAGATTCTGCTGCAGACGCTGGTCGGCAAGCTTCTGGCCCGCACGCGCCTTGAACTGCATCGATTGAACCTGCATGGGGCCCCTGAATCCAGTAGATGAACGACTGTGTAACAGATCATGACGCCAGCTTGCGGAGCGCGGGCCGGCTGGCACGAAAGTCAGGCATCGCCGGCCAGCACCTGCGCGATATGCAGCACGCGTGTGGTCGTATCGCCCGTGCGGCGCAAACGCCCTTCTATATTGAGCATACAGCCGAGATCTCCCAGCACGACGGCCTGCGTGCCGCTCGCGTGGATGTTCGCGCACTTCTCGTCGACGATCGCCGTGGAAATGTTCCCGTACTTGACGGCAAACGTGCCGCCGAAGCCGCAACAGTGTTCACAGTCCTTCATTTCGTTGACGGGCACGCCCACCTGGGCGAGCAGCGCCCGCGGCTGCGCCTTCACGCCTAGCTCGCGGAGGCCCGAACAGGAATCGTGATAGCTCACGGGCCCTTCGAATTCGCCGGGCGTGAGCTTGATGTTCGCGATGCTGACGAGAAACTCGGTCAGTTCGAACACCTTGGGCTGAAGCCGCGCATAGCGGCCCATCAGATCGGGATCGTCGCGAAAGAGATCGCCGTAGTGCGCGCGGATCATGCCGCCGCACGACCCGGACGGCACGACGATGTAATCGAACTGCTCGAATTCCCGCAGCGTCTTTTCCGCGAGATCGCGCGCAATGCGGCGCTCGCCCGAGTTGTACGCGGGCTGCCCGCAACAGGTTTGCGCCGGCGGGACCACGACTTCGAAACCCGCCTGCCCAAGCAGCTTGATAACTGAGAAACCGATCTCCGGACGCATCAGGTCGATCAGGCATGTGACGAACAAACCGACTCGCATGTGGGCTCCCTCGGGAAAACGTCCCCGATTATCCGCTGTCCGGCGCGTAAATCCAACGCCGTTAGCCATCCAGACAAGAAGCGTCCGGATTTCGAGTATCGCCTCCAGACCGTCTCAAATGGCGTTCGCTTTTTTCACAATACGAGATACAATCGTTTTTCTGCTGTTTGACGCGTCAACTGATTTCTGCCCATGAGCGATACGAACCCGGATCCCAAGACTTCGATCCAGGTGATCGAGCGCATGATGCGCCTGCTGGACGCCCTTGCTGCGCATAGCGACCCGGTCAGCCTGAAAGAGCTCGCACTCCGTACCGAGCTTCACCCTTCCACTGCCCACCGTATCCTGAACGACATGGTGACGTGTCGACTCGTCGACCGTTCCGATCCAGGTACATACCGGCTCGGCATGCGTCTGCTCGAACTCGGCAATCTGGTGAAGGCGCGGCTTTCGGTCCGCGACGCGGCGCTTACGCCGATGCGCGAGCTGCATCGTTCGACCGGGCAAACCGTCAACCTCTCGGTGCGTCAGGGCGATGAGATTGTCTATATCGAACGGGCGTACTCCGAACGCTCGGGCATGCAGGTGGTTCGGGCGATCGGCGGCCGCGCGCCGCTGCATCTGACTTCTGTCGGCAAGCTGTTCCTCGCCGCCGACGAATCCACCCGCGTGCGCGCGTATGCAACGCGCACCGGCCTGTCCGGCCATACGCAGAACAGCATTACCGATCTGGCCAAGCTCGAGCGCGAACTGCTCAACGTGCGCCAGCAGTCATGCGCCCGCGACAATGAAGAACTCGAGCTGGGCGTGCGCTGTATCGCGGCGGGAATTTACGACGACACAGGACATCTCGTCGCCGGGCTTTCGCTTTCTGCGCCGGCTGACCGCCTGCAGGATTCATGGCTAGGCCAGCTGAGCCAGACGGCGCTTCTGATTTCGGAGTCGCTCGGCTACCGGCCCCAGCCTCAACCGGGCGGCGCGCAGCCGGCCCAGACTGCATGATTGCGTAGTCGTCCACAGGCACGCCGTCACATACAGAAAGCACCCATGAAAAAGCCCCGCAGATGCGGGGCTTTTCGCTACCGGCAAAGCCGGTCAAATATAACGCGCTCAGGTACCCGCGCCGCCGTTGTCCGCGCTGGTGATGTGCGCATCACCGCCGTTATCCAGCCACGTGCGCAGACGCGTCGCGTCCGCGAAACGCGAATACTTGCCGGCTGAATCGAGCAGCACCATGATCATCGGACGACCATTGATGGTCGCCTGCATCACGAGGCACTCACCCGCTTCGTTGATGAAGCCTGTTTTCTGCAGACCGATATCCCACGTCGGGTTGCGCACCAGCGCATTCGTGCTGTTGTACGCCAGCGACCGCTTGCCCGTGAATACCTCGTAGCTGCGGTCCGTCGAGAAGCGGCGGATCATCGGATACTGGTACGCTGCGTTCACCATCTTCACGAGGTCGCGTGCGCTGGACACGTTCTGGCTCGTGAGGCCGGTCGAATTCTCAAAGTGCGTATCGTTCATGCCGAGTGCCTTCGCCTTGGCGTTCATCGCCGCGAGGAAGCCCGGACGGCCGCCCGGGTAATAACGTGAGAGCGCCGCCGCGGCACGGTTTTCCGACGCCATCAGCGCGATATGTAGCATGTCTTCGCGCGAAAGTACCGAGCCCACGCTCAGGCGCGAACGCGTGTTCTTCTCGTAGTCGCGATCTTCGTCCGTGACTTCGATCTGCTCGGTCATGGGCGCTTTCGAATCAAGTACCACCATCGCGGTCATCAGCTTCGAGATCGAGGCGATCGGCACGACGGCGTGCGAATTCTTGTCGAACAGCGGCTCGGATGAATTCTGGTCGACCACGTAGGCGACGCTCGAACGCAACATCAGGGCGTCCGGCGTTTCGTGCAGGCCGAATGCCTGGCCAACGCTTTGAGTGCGCGGCTCGAAGGCAACCTGGCGCACAGCCGAATGGCGGCGACCGTTCATCGAGTACGAAACGCGACGCTTCTTCGACGTGACACGCGGGGTGTCGTCATCTTCGCTTTTCGCCGCGACGGTCTTCGCAGCCTTCGACGACTTCGCAGCCGCAGTGGATTTTTTCGACTTGCCCGCTTTCGCCGTTTTGGCGGGAGCAGTCGTGGCGTCGGACGCAGCGAATGCGTCGACGGGTACGGCGAGCGCCGCAGTGAAGACCAGGGAGGCGGCCACCGAGAGAGCGGTGCTGACAGCCGCGCCGTGGATCACTTTGAGCGACGAAAACATGTCGGTTTTCATTGGTGTTCTGTATAGAGCGGCAAGAGTTGTCCGCAAGTGTAGTAAAACCACGAAAAATTAGCAATATTAAGCACTTAAAGGCCCTCCTTAAACCGCCTTGTCAGGTCCGATTGTAGAAAGCCAATAAATATGGCGCGCCTGATCGAAAAAAACGATCGACGCGCCGGACAGTCTGCTGATGCGCTGGGATCGGTGCCCTACTTCCAGCATAACGGCAAATGCGCGCCAGGCTTGATGGGGGGAAACACTGTCCGCGCGGCATCGTGGCGCTGGCGACCAGGTTTGATCCCGAATGCGCGCCGCTTCACGCCGGAATGGCCGATCACGCAGTGCCGCATGACTGTTAAGCACATGCTGCAAAAACTGCTGCCGCGTTCGACCACAATGGTCTTTTAACGTTCCGTGACAGTTTCGGTTTACCGGAGAGTCAGGGATTCTGCCATTGTTTGCCCGATCCTGCTGACGGCCCTGTAGCCGCACGTCACGTAAATCCGGTCATGCCGGGACGCACCGTGTCAGTGCAGGAGATTTTTCCGGGACGTCACCGGAATGTCATAGGCACTTCATAACCTTTTGTTTTGTCGATATTTTCTTGACATTGTGCAACGCACAAAAAGCGCTTGACTTTCAAGATGGCTGTCCTAAAATGGGAACCATTGCTGCGATGCACAAAAGATTGTTTCCGGTGCGTGTCGACAGCTTTGCCGCTTATTAACCCATCGCGGCCCGCAACTAGACGGGCCGTTTTACAGGAGCGTAAACATGACCCTGCTGACCCCTGAGCAATTCGCCGCAGCACAAAAAGCCAACTTCGAAACGCTGTTCGGTCTTACGGCCAAGGCTTTTGAAGGCGTGGAAAAGCTCGTCGAGCTGAACCTGCAAGTCGTGAAGTCGACGCTCGCAGAAAGCCAGGAAAATGCACAACGCGCGCTGTCGGTGAAGGATGCGCAGGAACTCCTCGCGCTGCAAGCCAGCCTCGCCCAGCCGGTCGCCGAAAAGGCGCTGTCGTATGGCCGTCACGTGTATGAAATCGCCTCGGCTACGCAAGCTGAGTTTGCCCGCGTCGCAGAAGCCCAGTACGAAGAACAGAACCGCAAGGTGCAATCGCTCGTCGAAAACGTCGCGAAGAACGCACCGGCTGGTTCGGAAACCGCCGTCGCCGTGATCAAGTCGGCCATTACCGCCGCCAACACGACGTACGAAACGGTTCACAAGGCGACGAAGCAGGCAGTCGAAATCGCCGAAAGCAACTTCAATGCAGCCGCTACGGCCGCTTCGAAGGCTGCTTCGCAAGCTGCAGCACAGGCATCGCGTTCGACCAAGAAGGCAACCGTCTAAATTTTTATTGGACGTCGAAAGCCTGTAGTACCGTAAGCGAAGTCTTCAAGCTGGTACAGCACGCAACAGCGCCGGGCAGCCCGCCGTGATTCACGGCAGCTGCCCAGCCCGACGCTCCGATACGTTCGAACAGTGCGTATCGTTTCCCCGGCCACCGCCGGGATTTTTTTTGGGCGTCGATCCCGTAGCAATTCGTGCTGGAAGGAAAAACGGCGCGTCCCGCAAGGGGCGCGCCGTTTTTCTCTGGTCCGACCGGACCGCGCGTTACTTCTTTTTCTGCGGCGGCAGGTCGGTACAGACGCCTTCATACAATTCAGCCGCCATGCCGATCGACTCGCCGAGCGTCGGGTGCGGGTGGATTGTCTTGCCGATATCCGTCGCGTCCGCGCCCATTTCGACGGCGAGGCACACTTCGCTGATCAGGTCGCCAGCATTCAGGCCGACGATACCGCCGCCGATCACGCGATGGGTTTCTTCGTCGAAGAGCAGCTTCGTGAAGCCTTCATCCCGGCCGTTGGCAATCGCGCGGCCCGATGCCGCCCACGGGAATACCGCCTTGCCGTACTTGATGCCTTCGGCCTTGAGCTGGTCTTCCGTCTTGCCGGCCCACGCCACTTCGGGATCGGTGTAGGCCACCGACGGAATCTGCAGCGCGTCGAAGTATGCCTTCTCGCCATGTGCCACTTCGGCGGCGACGTGCGCTTCGTGCACCGCCTTGTGTGCGAGCATCGGCTGACCGACGATGTCGCCGATCGCGAAGATATGCGGCACATTCGTGCGCATCTGCTTGTCGACGTTGATGAAGCCGCGATCGGTCACCGCGACGCCAGCCTTGTCCGCACCGATCTTCTTGCCGTTCGGGCTGCGGCCCACGGCGACCAGCACGAGGTCGTAACGTTGTGCTTCGGCCGGCGCCTTCTCGCCTTCGAACGAAACATAAATACCGTCGTCCTTCGCTTCGGCCTTCGTCGTTTTGGTCTTCAGCATGACGTTCGCGAAACGCTTGCTGTTGTACTTCTCCCAGACCTTGACGAGATCGCGGTCAGCGCCCGCCATCAGCCCATCGAGCATTTCGACGACGTCGATCTGCGCGCCGAGCGTGGCGTACACCGTCGCCATTTCGAGACCGATGATGCCGCCACCGATCACGAGCATGCGCTGCGGAATCTGGCGCAGTTCGAGCGCGCCGGTCGAATCGACGACGCGGGGATCTTCGGGCATGAACGGCAGCTTCACCGCTTCCGATCCCGCAGCAATGATTGCCTGCTTGAACTTGACGACTTTCTTGCCGCCTTCGGTCTGCACTTCCATGTGATTCGCACCGACGAACGCGCCGGTGCCGGTCACGACTTCGACCTTGCGCATCTTCGCCATGCCGGCGAGGCCGCCCGTCAGCTTCTTGACGACGCCAGACTTGAAATCGCGCAGCTTGTCGAGATCGATCTGCGGCTTGCCGAACGTGATGCCGTGTGAGCCGAGCGCCTCGGCTTCGTCGATGACAAGCGCCGTGTGCAGCAGCGCCTTCGACGGAATACAGCCGACGTTCAGACACACGCCGCCAAGCGTGGCATAGCGCTCGACGAGCACGGTCTTCATGCCGAGATCGGCAGAGCGGAACGCCGCCGAATAGCCGCCGGGGCCCGACCCGAGCACGAGCATGTCGCATTCGACATCGGCGCTGCCGGAAAAGCTGCTCGCCTGCGGGGCGGCGGCGGACTGTTTTGCGGCCTCTGCAGGCGCAGCGGCTGCGGGAGCTGGCGCCTTCTCAGGTTCCTTTGCAGCCGGTTTCGGGGCATCTGCGGCCGCGCCGGCGCCTGCCGACTCGACAATCGCGATGACCGTGCCCTGCGAGACCTTGTCGCCGGCCTTGACCTTGACTTCCTTGACGGTGCCGGCGGCGTCGCTCGGCACCTCGATAGACGCCTTGTCCGATTCGAGCGTCATCAGCGCCTGCTCGACCTCGATGGTGTCGCCCGGCTTGATATTGACCTCGATGACATCGACGTCCTTGAAATCGCCGATGTCCGGCACTTTCACTTCGACGAGACTCATTAGTGTCCCCTTCTCTTATTGACCGTGTGATGCGGGAAAGCGAAATCCGTCGAACGCACTGCGCAGAAGGTGCAGAAGCAAACGAGACACACCCTGTGCTGCCCGCCGGAAGGTAACGCCGACAGACGGACGCGAACGCAGGTTCAACGGAAGACGTGGATCACCGGTATCGGATAACCCACGTCCCGCGGATATCAAAGAATCACACGCCGGAAATCGGCAAGCACCGCCGCGAGATAAGCGTTGAACCGCGCGGCTTCCGCGCCATCGATCACCCGATGGTCATACGAAAGCGACAGCGGCAGCGTCAGGCGCGGAACGAACTGCTTGCCATCCCACACCGGCTTCATCGCACCGCGCGACAACCCGAGAATCGCAACTTCAGGCGCATTGATGATCGGCGTGAACGTCGTGCCGCCGATGCCGCCCAGCGACGAGATCGAGAAGCAGCCGCCCTGCATCTGGTCCGGCTTCAGCTTGCCTTCACGCGCGGCCTTCGACAGATCGGCCATTTCCTTCGCGATCTCGACAAGGCCCTTCTGGTCGGCATTGCGGATCACCGGCACCACGAGACCATTCGGCGTATCGGCGGCGAAACCCACGTTGTAATACTGCTTGAAGACGAGATTGTCGCCATCGAGGCTTGCATTGAACGTCGGGAATTTCTTCAGCGCGTAGACGACCGCCTTGATCACGAACGCGAGCATCGTGAACTTGACGCCTGCCTTCTCGTGTTCCTTGTTCAGCTGGACGCGCAACGCTTCGAGCTCGGTGATATCCGCTTCGTCGTTGTTCGTGACGTGCGGAATCATGACCCAGTTGCGATGCAGGTTTGCACCCGAAATCTTCTTGATGCGCGACAGCGGCTTCGGATCGATCGGGCCGAATTTCGCGAAATCGACCTTCGGCCACGGCAGCAGGTTCAGCTCGCCACCGCCTGCGGCTGCTGGCGCACCCGCTGCCGGCGCGGCGCGCTGGCCGGTCATGACGCCCTTCACGAACGCTGTGACGTCGTCCTGCGTGATACGGCCTTTCGGACCCGTACCCTGCACCTGCGATACATCGACGCCCAGTTCGCGGGCGAACTTGCGCACCGACGGCGACGCATGGCTTGTGCGAACACCGCCTACGCCAGCCGGGATCGCCGGCGCCTGTGCAAGCGCGGACGGCGATGCCGGGGCCGGGGTGGGCGGCTGCGGCGCGTCGGACGGCTTTTCGATTTCCTGCTTCGGTGCCGGTGCAGCAGCTGCCGCGGGCGCCGCGCCGCCTGCCGTCTCGAGCAGCACGATCACCGAGCCTTCCGACACGTTATCGCCGACCTTGACCTTCACTTCCTTCACGACGCCGGCGGCCGTGCTCGGCACGTCCATCGTCGCCTTGTCCGATTCGAGCGTAACGAGCGACTGTTCTTTCTCGACGCGATCACCCACCTTAACGGCAACCTCGATCACCGGGATGTCCTTGTAATCGCCGATGTCCGGAACCTTCACTTCCTGCACGCCGCCACCGCCTGCGGCCGCCGGGGCGGGTGCAGCGGCCGGTGCCGCTTCCTTCGCCGGTGCCGGTGCGTCAGCCGGCTTCGCGCCGCCGGCCTCGCCTTCCAGCACGACGATCAGCGAGCCTTCCGACACGTTGTCGCCAACCTTGACCTTCACTTCCTTGACCACGCCGGCTGCCGAACTCGGCACGTCCATGGTCGCCTTGTCTGATTCGAGCGTCACGAGCGACTGCTCTTTCTCGACGGTGTCACCCGCCTTCACCAGCACCTCGATCACAGGAATGTCCTTGTAATCGCCGATGTCCGGCACCTTGACTTCGATCGCTTGACTCATTGTTAGTGTCTCCTGGGCCGCGCGCGCCGCCCCGCCCTCTCGGGCCGGACAGCACCGCGCATGGCGCTCGGGGGCGATGCCTTAGACGGTCATCGGGTTGGGTTTAGCGGGATCAAGGTTGTATTTCTTGAGGGCATCGGCCACAACCTTGCGCTCAATCGTACCCTCATCGGCGAGCGCATTCAGCGCAGCGACGGTGACCCAGTAACGGTCGACTTCGAAGAAGTGACGCAGCTTCTCACGCGTATCCGAGCGGCCGAACCCGTCGGTGCCGAGCACGACGAAACGTTGCGGCACGAACGCGCGGATCTGCTCGGTCAGCGCGCGGATGTAGTCCGTCGATGCGATGACCGGGCCCGGCGCATCCTTCAGCAGCTTTTCGACGTGCGAGATCTTCTTTTCTTCAGTCGGATGCAGCAGGTTCCAGCGCTGCACTTCGTGACCTTCGCGTGCCAGTTCGGTGAAGCTCGGCACGCTCCACAGGTCGGCGGCGACACCCCAGTCGTTCTTCAGCAGATCGGCTGCGGCAATCACTTCGTTGAAAATCGTGCCCGCACCCATCAGCTGGACATGCGGCGTCTTCCTGTCAGCTTCGGCCTTGCGGAACGAATACATGCCCTTGATGATGTCGGCCGCTACGGTTTCACCCTGCGGCATCGCGGGATGCTCGTAGTTTTCGTTCATCACGGTGACGTAGTAGTACACGTCTTCCTGGTCCTGCACCATGCGGCGCAGGCCGTCCTGCATGATGACGGCGAGTTCGTAACCGAACGTCGGGTCATAGCTCAGGCAGTTCGGCACCGAAGCCGCCCACATCAGCGAGTGACCGTCTTCGTGCTGCAGGCCTTCGCCATTCAGCGTCGTGCGGCCAGCCGTGCCGCCCAGCAGGAAGCCGCGCGCGCGCATGTCGCCCGCTGCCCATGCCAGGTCGCCGATACGCTGGAAGCCAAACATCGAATAGAAGATGTAGAACGGGATCATGATCTCGCCGTGCGTCGAGTACGACGTCGCGGCTGCAATCCAGTCACACATGCCGCCGGCTTCGTTAATCCCTTCCTGCAGGATCTGGCCGGTTTCCGATTCGCGGTAGAACATCAGCTGGTCGGAATCTTCCGGCACGTACTTCTGGCCGTCCTGATTCCAGATGCCGATCTGACGGAAAAGACCTTCCATGCCGAACGTACGCGATTCATCCGGCACGATCGGCACGACACGCTTGCCGAGCGCCTTGTCCTTCAGCAGGATGTTCAGGATCCGCACGAACGCCATCGTCGTGGAGATCTCGCGGCCTTCGCCCGTGCCCTTCAGAAGCGGCTCGAACACGTTCAGTGCCGGCACCGGCAGCGATTCGGCCTTCTGGCGACGCGTCGGCAGGTAACCGCCCAGATCCTGGCGGTGCTTGCGCATGTACTCGAGTTCCTTCGAGCCTTCCTCGAACTTCAGGTACGGCACGCCCTCGAGCTGGTCGTCGGGAATCGGCAGACGGAACTGGTCGCGGAATTTCTTCAGCTGGTCCACGTGCAGCTTCTTCTGCTGGTGGGTGATGTTCATCGCCTGACCGGCTTCGCCCATCCCGTAGCCCTTGATCGTCTTCGCGAGGATGACGGTCGGCTGGCCCTGCGAATTCGATGCTGCGTGGAACGCCGCGTAAATCTTGTGTGGATCGTGACCGCCGCGGTTCAGGTTCCAGATGTCTTCATCGGACCAGTCGGCGACGAGCGCCTTCAGTTCCGGTGAATTGAAGAAGTGCTCGCGCACAAACGCGCCCGACTCCGACTTGTACGTCTGATATTCGCCGTCGACGACTGCCATCATGCGGCGCATCAGCACGCCCGACTTGTCGCGCTGGAACAGCGCATCCCAGCGGCTGCCCCAGATGACCTTGATGACGTTCCAGCCTGCGCCGCGGAATTCGCTTTCGAGCTCCTGGATGATCTTGCCGTTGCCGCGCACCGGGCCATCGAGACGCTGCAGGTTGCAGTTGATCACGAACACCAGGTTGTCGAGGCGTTCGCGGCCGGCCATGCCAATTGCGCCGAGCGATTCCGGTTCATCGGTTTCGCCGTCGCCGAGGAACGCCCACACCTTGCGGCCGTCGGTCTTCGCGATGCCACGCGCCTGCAGGTACTTCATGAAGCGCGCCTGATAGATCGCCATGATCGGGCCAAGGCCCATCGAGACGGTCGGGAACTGCCAGAAGTCCGGCATCAGCCACGGGTGCGGGTACGACGAAATGCCCTCGCCGCCCACTTCCTGACGGAAGTTGTCGAGCTGGTTTTCGGTCAGGCGGCCGAGCAGGAATGCGCGCGAGTACACACCCGGCGACGAATGGCCCTGCACGAACACGAGATCGCCGCCGTGCTTTTCGGACGGCGCATGCCAGAAGTGGTTATAGCCGACGTCATACAGCGTGGCCGCCGAAGCAAACGACGCGATGTGCCCGCCGACGTTGGTGTCCTTGCCCGCGCGCAGCACCATCGCGATGGCATTCCAGCGCGTGTATGAGCGGATACGGTGTTCGATGTCCTGATCGCCCGGGTTCTGGACCTGGTTCGCGACGGGAATCGTGTTGATGTAGGGCGTATTCGCCGAGAACGGCAGATGTTCGCCGTGCACACGGGCGAATTCGATCTGTTTTTCGATCAGATAGTGAGCGCGGTCGGGACCGACCGCAGAAATCACGCCATCCAGCGCTTCCAGCCATTCGCCGGTTTCCTGGGGATCGTCGTCTTTTTCGGCGGCGACATATTTCATCACTTCGTCGGGTACAGCGGACATGCTCGTCTCCTGGATATGAGGAACGCTCTTTGAACAGACGACGCGGACGAAGCTCGACCGCGGCAGCTTTCCGGCGATTGTAATAAGCCGTCAGACGTCTCCGCAACTAAAATTTCGAATTGCGAGATCATTTCTCATAATGCGGAAAATTGTTGCGACGCACACAGAATTCACTGGTCAGCCGCCGATACGTCGGCTAGTTTGCGCCGATCAGAGCCACTTTCGACCATTTTTTGCGCTAATTTGCCGGGACACGCTGCGATACAATGCCACGCATGTTGACCGAACGCCTTTTCGCACGCTCGGCGCGACCGTCCGGCTCGTCGGCGGATACGGCGCCGTCCCGCTGGCACCATGGACCATGGTGGTCGAATTCCTATTTGCTCACGCCGCTCCTGTCGATCCTCGTATTCCTGATCGTCATGAGCCTGATCCTCTGGAGCCTGAACCGGCGCGAGCAGCAGACCCAGGAAGACACGCTCTACCGTAACGTCGCGTGGGCACAGCAGCAGATCCGCCTTTCGATGACCGGCGCGCAGGAACAGGTGCAGGCGCTTTCGCGCGATCTCGTCGCCGGCCACGGCGACCCGCATTCTTTCCAGGTCTCAACCACGGACATCATGCAGGGGCATCCCGAAATCCTCTACATGAACTGGTATACAAGCCAGCAGCAGCCGCGCTGGCCCAATACCGCGCTGCCCGTGTTCGGCCAGCGTCTCGCCAAACCGAGCGACAACCAGATGGACGAGGCCGTGAAGGCCGCGTTCGCCGAGGCGCGCGACACGCGCCGCCAGGTCTATTCGCCGCTCATCTACGACGACCTGGGCAACGGCTACATCACGCTGCAGACACCCGTGTTTCGTGACCGCGAGTTTCTCGGCACGATTGCCGCGGTGTTTTCAGTCGAAGGGATCCTCAAGCACGACATCCCGCCCGAGCTTTCCGCGAAGTACAAGATCTCGATCATCGACGTGAACAACCGGGAGCTCGCCACGACGTCGACGCGGCCGCGCCTGCCGCGCGACGCGTTCTACGACCTGCCGCTCGATCCGCCCGGCCAGGGTGTCTCGGTGCGCGTGTACGCGTACCCGCAGATGACGAACTTCACGAACAACACGCTCGTCTGGCTCGTCGCCGGGCTGTCGTGTTTCGTGTTGTGGAGTCTGTGGAGCCTGTGGAAGCACACGCGCCAGCGCTTCGAGGCGCAGCAGGCGCTGTACGCCGAAGCGTTCTTCCGCCGCGCGATGGAAAACTCGGTGCTGATCGGCATGCGTGTGCTCGACATGCACGGCCGCATCACGCACGTGAATCCGGCGTTCTGCCGAATGACCGGCTGGGACGAAAGCGACCTGAACGGCAAGACCGCGCCTTTCCCCTACTGGCCGCGCGACGCGTACCCGGAAATGCAGCGCCAGCTCGACATGACGCTGCGCGGCAAGGCGCCTTCGTCCGGGTTCGAGCTGCGTGTGCGCCGCAAGGACGGGTCGCTCTTCCATGCGCGTCTTTACGTTTCGCCGCTCATCGACAGCTCGGGTCGTCAGACAGGATGGATGTCGTCGATGACCGACATCACCGAGCCGAAGCGCGCCCGCGAGGAACTCGCCGCCGCGCACGAACGCTTCACGACCGTGCTCGAAAGCCTCGACGCCGCCGTGTCCGTGCTTGCCGCCGACGAGGCCGAACTGCTGTTCGCGAACCGCTACTACCGGCACCTCTTCGGCATCCGCCCGGACGGCCATCTGGAACTGGCGGGCGCGGGCTTCGACAACGCGCAGGCGTCGTCCGACTCGATCGATATGGTCGATGCCTACGCCGGGCTGCCCGCCGCCGCGCTGACGGAAAGCACCGCCGACGCGCAGGAAGTCTATGTGCAGGGCATCCAGAAATGGTTCGAAGTGCGCCGCCAGTACATCCAGTGGGTGGACGGCCATCTGGCGCAGATGCAGATCGCAACGGACATCACGACCCGCAAGCAGGCACAGGAACTCGCCCGCCAGCAGGACGAAAAACTGCAGTTTACGAGCCGCCTGATGACGATGGGCGAGATGGCGTCGTCGCTCGCGCATGAGTTGAACCAGCCGCTCGCCGCGATCAATAACTATTGCTCCGGAACCGTAGCACTGGTTAAATCTGGTCGGACAACTCCGGACAACCTTTTACCAGTTCTCGAAAAGACTGCGCAACAGGCTGTGCGGGCCGGCATGATCATCAAGAGGATTCGCGAATTCGTGAAGCGCAGCGAGCCAAAGCGGCAGGCAACACGCGTATCCGACATCGTCGCGGATGCCGTCGGTCTCGCGGAAATCGAGGCGCGCAAGCGCCGCATCCGCATCATTACCGACATGCGTTCGCGCCTGCCTGTGATCTACGTCGACCCGGTGCTGATCGAGCAGGTCCTCGTGAACCTGCTGAAGAACGCCGCTGAAGCGATGCATGACGCGCGGCCCAACGCGATCGATCCAGTGATCCGCGTGGTCGTGCGAATGGAGAACGGCTTTGTCAGCATCAGCGTCGTCGACCAGGGGCCTGGCGTCGACGAAGGCACGGCCGAGCGCCTCTTTGAACCGTTTTACAGTACGAAGTCCGATGGCATGGGAATGGGGCTCAACATCTGCCGTTCCATTATCGAATCCCATCGCGGCCGCCTGTGGGTGGTGAACAACGTCGAATCTGACGGCCACATCACAGGCGCCACGTTCCATTGCAGTCTGCCTATTGGAGAGCCCGACGGCCCGAGCAACGGCGGGTCAGAGGCGCCGACACCACAAACCGTTACGGGAGAGACATGAACACCCCAGTCACCACACAGGAAACCGTCTTTGTCGTCGACGATGACGAGGCCGTGCGAGATTCGCTGCGCTGGCTGCTGGAGGCGAACGGTTATCGCGTGCAGTGCTTCTCCAGCGCGGAGCAGTTCATCGAGGCCTACCAGCCTGCCCAGCACGCGGGCCAGATCGCGTGCCTGATTCTCGACGTGCGGATGCAGGGCATGAGCGGTCTCGAGCTGCAGGAACGCCTGATCGCCGACAACGCATCGCTGCCGATCATCTTCGTCACGGGTCACGGCGATGTGCCGATGGCCGTGTCGACGATGAAAAAAGGCGCGATGGACTTCATCGAAAAGCCGTTCGACGAAGCCGAACTGCGCAAGCTGGTCGAGCGCATGCTCGACAAGGCGCGCAGCGAAAGCACCAGCGTGCAGCAGCAGCGCGCGGCGGCCGAGCGTCTTGGCAAGCTGACGGCGCGCGAGCATCAGGTGCTCGAGCGGATCATCGCCGGACGTCTGAACAAGCAGATCGCCGATGACCTCGGCATCAGCATCAAGACCGTCGAGGCGCACCGCGCCAACATCATGGAGAAGCTCAACGTCAACACCGTCGCCGACCTGCTGCGACTGGCGCTGTCGAACAAGCCGCAACCCCAGTAAGTCCGCCATCGGCGCGTGCCGCGTAGTCCTTCCAGGGGCTGCACGGCATGCGACCCCGTTCTCTTCCTGCCTCTTCCCTTTTCGGTCGCGTCACGTGCGACGCATGCATCGACGTTCGATGAACATCATTTAGTTAGTTATCCGATTTATATATGACTTTCAGTCAGTATTACACTTTTGCGAAACGTGACATTTCATGATGATGATTGACAGCGTCAGGCTGCCCCCTTAATTTAGGCGGACCTGACGCGCCGACGACGCGGCATTCGCCGCTGAAAGAATATGCGTATGTCATAAAGCCGGGAGGACTTCACTGTGAAACTGTCCGGAGCACATCATCGACGTGTGCTGCTTCTGTGTGCCGCGCTGGCTGGCGCGCCCATGCTGACAGGGCTCGCGCCCACCGCAGCGCACGCGCAGACACAGGCGCCGCCAGCAGCGAAACTGTCGGCCCAACAGCTTGACTCGCTGACCGCGCCGATTGCCCTTTATCCCGATGCGTTACTGGCCCAGGTGCTGATGGCCTCCACGTTCCCGCAGGACGTCGACGCCGCCGCCGCGTGGTCGAAAGCGAACTCGCAGCTGCAGGGCGATGCTGCCGTTACGGCCGTCGCCTCCGAACCGTGGGACCCGAGCGTCCAGTCACTGGTTGCGTTTCCCCAGGTGCTGGCCACGATGGCGTCCAAACCCGACTGGGTCGCGCAGCTTGGCAACGCCTTTCTCGCCCAGTCCAGCGACGTGATGGATTCGGTACAACGGCTTCGCAAACAGGCACAACAGGCCGGTAACCTGAAATCGAGCGAGCAGCAAAAAGTCGTGGTCGAGCAGAACACGATCCAGATCGAGCCGGCCAATCCGCAGGTCGTCTATGTGCCGACCTATAACCCGACGGTCGTCTATGGCACGTGGCCGTATCCCGCGTACCCACCTGTCTATATGCCGCCTCCACCCGGTTATGCGATTGCGACGGGGCTTGCCGCAGGGCTCGCGTTTGGCGCGGGGGTTGCCATTACGAATTCGCTCTGGGGCGGGTTCAACTGGAACAATCACGACGTCAACGTGAACGTCAACCGCTACAACAACATCAACGTCAACAACCGCATCAGCTCGAATTCCAGTACGGCGAACTGGAACCGCAACAACGTCAATCGCAACACGGGCAACCTGAACCGGACGCAGAACAATCTCGGCGGCGCGAGCCAGGCGCAGCGCGACCAGTTCCGTGGCCGGGACGCGTCCCGCGATCAGGCACGGCAAACCCTGCAGGCGCGCACGGGCCAGAACGTCAGCGGCCCGGCAAGCCAGCGGGTTCAGGATATCCATCAGGGTGGCAACGCAGGTGCCCGCAACGGTGCAAATGCGGGCAACCGGCCTGGTGCCAACGGTGGTGGCGTGAACAACAGCGACCTGCGCAACCGTGCGCAAAATACGAATCGCGACAATGCGCTGCGCGGCGCGGGCGATGCCAGCGGCGCACGTCGGGACGCCCAGCGCGGCCAGGCGAGCCGCGACGCGCTGAACCGTTCCGGCGGTGGCGGCGGCCTGGGCGCCAATGGCGGCGGTCAGCAACGTGCAGGCGGTGGCTTCGGTGCCAACGGCGGCGGCCAGCGCGCTGGCGGCGGTGGAATGCACGGCGGCGGCGGTGGGATGCGCGGCGGTGGCGGCGGTGGTGGCGGCCATATCGGCAGGCATCGTTGAACGATCAAAAGGAGTTTCTGATGATTCGCTTACCTGCACGCGGCACATGGCGCGCCCATGCAATCGCGTCGGCCCTCGCGTTCGGCACGACGTCCACGATGCTGATGGCGCCGCTGTTGCTGCTCGGCACGACGTCCGCTCATGCACAGGCCGTCTACCCGACGCCTGACGCTGCGGCCAACGCCTTTGTCGATGCACTCGCCCGCAACGATCACGCGGGATTGCAACACGTTCTCGGCAACGACTACCCCCACTTCATTCCGACCGAGTCCATCGGTCAGGATGACATCGTCGAGTTCCTCGGCGCCTGGGCGAAGGAGCATCAGATCGTCACGGACGCCGCGCCGCATAACGGGCGCGCGACGGCTCATCTGGCGGTCGGCACCGATGGCTGGACGCTGCCGATTCCGCTCGAGCAGACGTCGAAGGGCTGGCGTTTCAATCCCCCCGCCGCACGCGACGAGATCCTGACGCGACGCATCGGCCGCAATGAGCGCTCGGCCATGCTCACGTCGCTCGCTTACATCGATGCGCAGAACGATTACCACAATGTCACGCAGCATTTCGCGCAGAAGTTCGTCAGTTCGCCGGGCAAACGCGACGGCCTCTACTGGGACAGCGCGCCAGGCGAGCCGGAGAGCCCGCTCGGACCACTCGCCGCCACGATGTCCCATGGCATCAATCCCGATGAGGCGTATCACGGTTACCACTACCGCATTCTCACGGCGCAGGGTTCGCATGCGAAGGGCGGCGCACAGAACTACGTGGAAGGCGGCGAGTTGAACAAGGGCTTCGGCCTCATCGCGTGGCCGGCGCAATACGGCAAGACGGGCGTGATGAGCTTCATCGTCAATCAGGACGGCCAGCTCTACGAGAAGAATCTCGGGCCGCAGACGCCGCGCGCCGTGATGGCCGTCAAGTCGTTCGACCCCGATTCGTCCTGGCAGGCAACGCAGCCCTGAGCGTCCGGTCATGCGGGACGCGACGGTATAATGTGAGACTTCGCAGCGGCGCAGATTCTGCGCCGCGCGCTTTTCGTCACGTCGCATCGCGTGCCGGCAGGCGTCACGACGCACACACGTGCTCAGGCGCCTGTCACGCATCTAACGCGCCCCCGCATTCCGAACCGCCCATTCTCGACCGACCATGACAGCCACTCTCATCGACGGCAACGCCCTCTCCCGAACCTTGCGCGCCGACGTCGCCACACGCGCCGCCGCCCTCACCGCCCGCGGTCACCAGCCGGGCCTTGCCGTCGTACTCGTCGGCGACAATCCGGCGAGCGAAGTCTATGTGCGCAACAAGGTGAAGGCGTGTCAGGACAACGGTCTCTATTCTTCGTATGACCGGTTTCCGGCATCGTTGTCGGAAGCCGATCTGCTGGCCCGCATCGACGAACTGAACCACGATCCGAAAATTCACGGCATTCTGGTGCAGTTGCCGCTGCCGAAGCATATCGACAGCCACAAGGTGATCGAAGCGATTGCGCCGGAGAAGGATGTCGATGGCTTTCACGTGGCCAACGCGGGCGCACTGATGACCGGCAAGCCGCTGTTTCGTCCGTGCACGCCGTATGGCGTGATGAAGATGTTCGAAGCGTACGGCATCGACCTGAAGGGCGCGGAAGCCGTCGTGATCGGCCGTTCGAATATCGTGGGCAAACCGATGGCGCTACTGCTGCTCGAAGCCGGCGCAACCGTCACGATCTGCCACAGCAAGACGCGCGATCTCGCTGCGCACACGCGTAACGCCGACGTGGTCGTCGCGGCAACGGGCATGCGCAACATCCTGACAGCCTCCATGGTGAAACCGGGCGCAACGGTCATCGACGTCGGCATGAATCGCGACGACGCCGGCAAGCTGTGCGGCGACGTCGACTTCGCGGGCATCAAGGAAGTGGCCGGTCACATTACGCCGGTGCCGGGCGGCGTAGGACCGATGACGATCACGATGCTGCTCGTCAACACGATCGAAGCCGCCGAACGCGCGGCAGACGCGGCCGCGGCCTGACATTACCTCGCGCCGTCCCGCACGGGTCTTGCACTATCCCGCGCTGGACAGTGCGGTGTGAATCGCGTCGAATCGCGCCGGGCGGCCCAACTTCTGATAATTTGCTTCCTGACGGTTGGAAACGGCGTCTCCTGCCCCAATAACATCCATGACGGGCGCGGGACGCCTTGCGACGCACGCCCGCGCGTAGCCCTTTTTTGATCCGCGACAGACAGGAAGCCTTATGTCATCTACGTCAGCCAACACCCGCCCGGACGCGGACAATCCGCTCCTCGATTTCACCGACCTGCCGCGATTTGGCGAGATCCGCCCTGAACACGTCACCCCCGCTCTCGATGTGCTGCTCGCCAATGCGACCGCTGCCGTCGAGCGCGCAAGCGCGCCGGCCACCCCGGCTTCGTGGGCCGATGTCGTCGAGCCCGTCGAACGCGCGACCGAGCCGCTGTCGCGCGCGTGGGGCGTGATCGGCCATCTGAACGCCGTGGCCGATACGCCAGAACTGCGCGCAACCTACGGCGAAAATCTGCCCCGCGTGACCGAGTTCTGGTCGAGCGTCGGACAAAATCTCGCGCTTTACGAAAAGTACAAGGCGCTCAATGCCAGCGCCGATTTCGCATCGCTGACCGGCGAGCGCAAGAAGATTCTCGGCAACGCGCTGCGCGACTTCCGCCTGTCGGGCGCCGAACTGCCCGAAGACCAGAAACCGCGCTTTGCAGAATTGCAGGAACGCCAGGCCAGGCTGTCGAAGTCGTTCTCCGATCATGTGCTCGATGCGACCAATGCGTACGCGCACATCGCCACGAGCGAAGCGGAACTGGCGGGATTGCCGGAAGACGTCGTCGAAGGCGCGCGTGAAGCAGCGCAACGCGATGGCAAGGAAGGCTGGAAATTTACGCTGCATTTCCCGTCGTACTTTCCGGTGATGCAGTATTCGGAAAACCGCGCGATGCGTGAAACGATGTATCGCGCGTATTCGACGCGCGCATCGGAACTGGGCGCCGCGTACGGCAACGGCAAGGCCGAGTGGGACAACACGGCCGTGCTCGCCGAAGAACTGAAAGTGCGCGACGAAGAAGCGAAGATGCTTGGCTTCAGGAATTTCGCGGAAGTCTCGCTGGCCCCCAAAATGGCCGAGTCGCCCCAACAGGTGATGGCGTTCCTCGAAGACCTCGCAACCCGCGCGCGCCCGCACGCGGAAGAGGACTGGAAGGCGCTGCGCGCATTCGCTGCCAGCGAGCTTGGCCTGACCGACATGCAGCCGTGGGACATGACGTTTGCCGCCGAACGGCTGCGTCAGAAGCGCTATTCGTTCTCCGAGAACGAGGTCAAACAGTATTTCCCCGAAGAGGCGGTGCTGAAGGGCCTGTTCAAGGTGACCGAGACGTTGTTCGGCGTGCGCATCCGTCGCGATGAAGCCACGGCCTGGCACCCGGACGTGCGCTTTTTCCGCGTCGAGAATCAGGACGGCGGGCTTGTGGCGCAGTTCTATCTCGATCTGTACGCACGCGAAGGCAAACGTGGCGGCGCCTGGATGGACGACGCGCGCACACGTCGCCGGCGCGCCGAGGGCGGCGTGCAGACGCCTGTCGCCTATCTCACGTGTAACTTCTCGGCGCCGATTGGCGGCAAGCCGGCGTGCTTCACGCACGACGAAGTGATCACGCTGTTCCACGAGTTCGGTCACGGCCTGCATCACATGCTCACGCGCGTCGACGAACTGGGCGTGTCGGGCATCAACGGCGTCGAGTGGGATGCCGTCGAATTGCCGTCGCAGTTCATGGAGAACTTCTGCTGGGAGTGGGACGTGCTGAGCGATATGACCTCGCACGTCGAAACCGCTGCACCGCTGCCGCGTCCGCTGTACGACAAGATGCTTGCCGCGAAGAATTTCCAGAGCGGCCTTGGCACGCTGCGGCAGATCGTCTTCTCGATGTTCGACATGTCGTTGCACGTCGATTTCGATGCGTCCGGCGAGAAGAGCGCGAACGACCTCGCCCGCGAAATCAACGAGCGTTTTCACGTGATTCCGCAGGCTTCATTTTCGCGCTGGCCGAATACGTTCAGCCACATCTTCGCCGGTGGTTACGCGGCCGGCTACTACAGCTACAAGTGGGCGGAAGTGCTGTCCGCCGACGCGTATGCCGCATTCGAAGAAGCCGCGCAGGCAACGAACGGCAGCGTGCTCGACGTAGCAACCGGCACGCGATACCGCAAGGAGATCCTCGAAGTCGGCGGTAGCCGGCCCGCGATGGAATCGTTCAAGGCCTTCCGGGGCCGCGAGCCGAATATCGATGCGTTGCTGCGCCATAACGGCATGACGCCTGGCGCGACACATTAGCCTGTAGTGTGACGCTGTCGCGTGGATCGGGTGCGGGTTGCCTCGATGCCCCGGCGGCGCCAGCGCCACATCTGTTTTCTGCAAAGCCTGTGATTGTTCACGCAATCACAGGCTTTTTTTCTTTGCTCGCGCGCCCACTCAACGATGCAGCTTGAAATCGACCGACAATGGCCGGCCTTCAAGCGAGAGCGTCGCAGTCGCTGCCGGCATGCGGCTGACCAACTTGCCACGCCGGATCACTGCGAGGCGCGCCGCCCTTAGGCGTATCGCCTCGGTCGTGTCGCGTGCATCGAGAACGACGAGATTCGCCTCGCAACCCGGTTCGATCCCGTAGCCTTCGAGCCCGAGAATACGTGCCGCATTGACCGTCACCGCATCGAAACAGGCACGTATGCCGTCCTGACTGGTCATCTGCGCAACGTGCAGGCCCATGTGCGCAACTTCGAGCATGTCGCCCGAACCGAGACCGTACCAGGGATCCATCACACAATCGTGACCAAACGCGACGTTGATGCCAGCCGCCAGCATCTCCGGCACGCGCGTCATGCCGCGTCGCTTCGGATAGGTATCGCTGCGGCCCTGCAAGGTGATATTGATCAGCGGATTGGCGATCGCCGCGACGCCCGCTTCGCGCATCAACGGCAGCAACTTGCTGACGTAGTAGTTGTCCATCGAATGCATGGACGTCAGATGCGACCCGGTGACACGCCCATGCAAGCCGAGACGATGCGACTGCGCCGCAAGCGTCTCGATGTGACGCGACATGGGGTCGTCTGATTCGTCGCAATGCATGTCGACGCGCAAGCCCCGCTCCGCCGCGTATTCGCACAGAATGCGCACCGACTCCGCGCCATCGGCCATGGTGCGCTCGAAGTGCGGAATACCGCCGACCACGTCGACGCCCATCGATATCGCACGCTTGAGGTTGTCGAACGCGCCCGCGCTGCGCAGCACACCGTCCTGCGGGAACGCGACCAGTTGCATGTCCAGATAAGGCGCGACGCGACGCTTCACTTCGAGCAGCGCTTCCACTGCGAGGAGACGCGGATCGCAGACGTCCACATGCGTACGAATGGCCAGCAGCCCGCGCGCGACCGCCCAGTCGCAATACTGCAATGCGCGCTCGATCAACGCTTCCTGGGTGAGTTGCGGCTTGAGCTCGCCCCAGAGTGCGATCCCCTCCAGCAACGTGCCGGACGCATTCACCCGTGGCAAACCATACGACAGCGTCGCATCCATATGGAAATGCGGATCGACGAAGGGCGGCGTGACGAGCGCGCCGGCCGCGTCGATCTCTTCCGGTGCCGTGGCCGCAAGACGCGGTTCAACGGTCCGAATGCGACCGGCCTCGATGCCGATATCGACGGGCTCGTTGCGACCCGGAACATGGCCCGGCAGGACAGCACGGCGAATGATCAGATCCATCAGCGGCTCCTTTGATTGCCTTCGATTCTATCGACGTCAGAAAGCGGATGGAACCCGTTTAGCCATCTGGACGAGCCCATGGCATGCATCGGTGCACAGACCCGCGAAATGGCGGCCGCAGGTTACGCGAGCCCATGCGTCGATCGGCCACTCCCTGAAAGACCGCCCGGGCACTATTCTTGTTTTAGAGATAACGCGATTTAAACGGAGTGAGGAAATGAGCGAGCTACTGAACGGCTCACTGACATGGCAGATTGCACAACTGCAGCCGGACGAAGTGCTACTGATTCACGAAAACAGCAGGTACAGCGCGCAAAACATGGTGCGTGCAGTCAAAGCCGCGCAGCGGCAAAACGAGGCCGCGGAATATACGCTCGTGCCATGTATTGGCCAGACGGTCAACGTGCAGGAGCCCGCGTTCAGGTTCTACCGCATCAAGCGGGTGACAGTGAACTGAATGATCGAAGGATTGCGGCGACACGCATCGCCACCGCGTTCGCCAGTCTGACGTACACGCAGCAGTGTATCGGCGCAAAACAAAAAACCCGCCGAAGCGGGTTTTTTGCTGGCGACGTTATCGCCGGTTTGATGCAGCGCCTCGATGGGAAAACCAGCAAGGCGATATTTGGTTGCGGGGACAGGATTTGAACCTGTGACCTTCGGGTTATGAGCCCGACGAGCTGCCAGACTGCTCCACCCCGCGTCAGAGGAAGCGAATTGTACTGGCGCACCTGCATAACGTCAAACACTCATGCAAACTATTTTGCATGCTCACAGATCGGCTACCGTTGCACCTTCGATTTTTCCGTCGATGATGTCGGCGCCGTACTGACTTGCGCTGCGTTTAGCCACGCCGAAATCGGAAAACGTCAGTTGTCGCGAGAGCCGAAACACACGGCTCGCCTTCGAGCCGCTAATGGCGCCCGGGCGGCAGACGCGCACCGCAACGTCATAACCTTCGGCGTGTTTCTTGTGGCCGTCGAACTTGTCGAATTCCCGCGAAAAGACCAGCGGATGCACTTCGAAGTCCTTGTAAATGGCAGGATAGAGTTCGGCCATGATGTGCCCCTGAAACGTGTGTGTCGCCCCACTATACGCCGCGCGGTGCCGCGGTCTGACATTTATTTGCCCTGGTGAAGCGCGCCGTTGCCAAGCCTGCGCAGCGCCTTTCCCAACGCAGAACGGAAGGGATCCAGTCGCGCGCCGCCTTCATGTAAACTCTTCCTCATCGCGCCCGCTCTCTCCGACATCGAATGAAAATCGCCACCTGGAATGTGAACTCCCTGAAGGTTCGCCAGCAGCACGTAACCGACTGGCTCGAAACGAGTCAGACCGACGTGCTGTGTCTGCAGGAACTCAAGCTGCCCGACGAGAAATTCCCGCGAGCAGAACTCGAAGCCAAAGGTTATCGAAGCTGGTTCGCCGGGCAGAAAACCTACAATGGCGTCGGCATTCTTGTGCGCGAAGGCCTCGTTGTCGATGAGACCTCGATCGTGCGCAACATCCCCGGTTTCGAGGACCCGCAGCAACGCGTGATTGCCGCGACGATCGAGGGCGTGCGCATCATCTCCGCGTATTTTCCGAACGGTCAGGCACCGGGCACCGAGAAGTTCGCCTACAAACTCCGCTGGCTCGATGCGCTGCACGACTGGATATCAGGCGAGCTCGCGCAACATCCGAAACTCGCCCTGCTCGGCGACTACAACATCGCCCCCGAAGATCGCGACGTACACGACCCGAAGGCGTGGGAAGGACAGAATCTCGTCTCGCCGGAAGAACGCGCGCAGTTCGTGCGTCTCGTCGAACTGGGTCTGGTGGATGCCTTCCGGAAATTCGAGCATCCCGAGAAGACCTTCACGTGGTGGGACTACCGGATGCTCGCGTTCCGTCGCAACGCAGGGCTTCGCATCGACCACATCCTGCTCTCGAACGCGCTTGCCGGGTCATGCACGTCGTGCGATGTCGACCGCGTTCCGCGCAAATGGGACCAGCCTTCGGACCACGCGCCGGTCATTGCGGAAATAGGCTGAACCCGCACGTGTGCAGCGGACGACGTTGCGCAGCACACGTTCACCGAAACCCCGCGCGCGGCCGTTACGACGCCAGCCGCGACGACAGAAATCCGAACACCATTGCATCGTAGGCGGCACGCTCCAGCGCATCGGAACCTGAACCGTGTCCGCCGTCGGTATTCTCCCAGTACCAGACATCCGTGTGGCCCGCTGCCTGCATGCGCGCCACCATCTTGCGTGCGTGCCCTGGATGCACGCGATCGTCGCTCGTTGATGTCGTGAACAGCACGGGCGGGTACTTCACGTCCGCGGAAACATGGTGATACGGCGAGTACGCCGCCAGCGCTCGCGCTTCGTGCGGATCGTCGGGGTCGCCGTATTCGTCCATCCACGATGCCCCGGCATGCAACAGGTGATACCGCTGCATGTCGAGCAGCGGCACTTCGCACACGACCGCGCCAAAGAGTTCCGGACGTTGCATCATGCACGCGGCAACCAGCAGGCCGCCGTTACTGCCACCCTGGATGCCGAGTCGCGCTGCGGTCGTCACGCCGTCGGCGATTAACGCTTCGGCGACCGCGATAAAGTCATCGAACGCGCGTTGCCGGTGTTCGCGCTGCGCGGCCAGATGCCATTGCGTGCCGTACTCGCCGCCACCCCGGATATGCGCGACCACATAGACGCCGCCCTGCTCCAGCCAGCCGATGCCCGTGCTCACGAGGTAATCCGGCGTCAGCGGGACAGCAAAGCCGCCATAGCCCGTCAACAGACATGGACTCGCCAGCGGTGTCGGCGCATCAAGAAGACGGCGTGCACCTACAACCGTGTACGGCACCCGCGTGCCGTCTTTCGACTGGGCATAACCGCGCTTCACGGTAAGCGGCGCAGCGTCGAACTGCGTGGGCCAGCGGTCCAGCACGGTCCACACACCCAGGTCTTCCTGACCGAGATCGGCAAGACAGTATTCGGGCGGCTGCAGATAATCGTCGACATCGACGTAAACTTCGTCGTTAAGCGTGGCCTCGATCGGCGATACATCTACCTGTGATGTTTCGCGCGACGGAAACGTGCGCGATTCCCAGTGCCACTCGCCATCGGGCAATTGCCGCGGTTGCCAGAGCAGCGTGCGGCTCTCGACATCGTCGAGGTACGACACGATCAGCATGTTGAGCGAATGCGTCCACTCGCAGGCCGACGTGAGTGGCGTCGGCGTGAAGAGCGGCACGAATTGCCGGTTGCCGGCAAGAAACGCCGTCTCGCGGATCGCGAGCAACGCACCGCCGGCATGAACGGCGCCTTCACACTTCCAGTCGAGGCGCGGTTCAAGCAGCAGCCAGCCATGCCAGCCGCCCACCGAAACGTGCGACGGCACGTCGTAGCGTTGCCACACACCCTCCCCGTCGGGCCAATAGGTATGCGAATCGAAGAAGTCGACATCGCGCACCGCCGAATGACGCCGCTCGACGGGATCGTAGTGCGCCTCCACGCCGATGTCGTCGAATTCGCCGGCGAAGACAACCGGCGCAGCGGCGAGCGTTGTGCCTCGCTGCCAGCGACGGACCTCACGCGGATAACCCGAGCGCGTGAGCGTTGCGTCGCCATTGTCCCAGCCGACATACAGCGTGTTGCGGTCGATCCACGATGCAGTGTGTTTGCCCGCAACTTCAATCGTGAATCCGTTCGATACGAAGCGCTGGTTATCGATATCGAACTCGCGCACGACTGTCGCGTCGGATCCGCCCGGCGACAGCGCGATCAGTGCACGGTCACCATCCGGATACAGGATCTCGATATCGGCGCAGACCCACGGCGCGGCTTCGGCCTCGCCCAGCGCGTCGAAGTCGAGCAGGTTCTGCCATTGCGGCGAGCCGTTGCGCCAGCTCGCCCACGACGTACGCCGCCAGAGACCTTTCGGATTGCGATCGTCCTGCCAGAAGTCGTAGGCCCAGTCTTTCCAGCGGCTCGGGATAACCGGCCGTTCGCGCGGCAGGTACGCGCTCGAGAGACGCTGCGTCAATGCGTTGAAACGCTCGCCGTCGCGCCATTCGGCACGGGTGCGTGCGTTCTGCTCGCCGACCCACGCCATGGACGCCGCATCGTGAAGCGCTTCGAGATTGATGAACGGATCGATACTGCGAGGCCAGGAGCGCGCTGCGGGCATGGTGAGCTGTCAAAAGAAGAACAGCACCGATTATGCCCTGTCGCCAGCCCGCGCCGCGACCTGACCGTTCGGCATATCAAACTGGCAAGATCCGCAGGATCATCGACAACAGGAAACAGAAAGGCCGTACACGCGTAATGTCACGCGTGGACGGCCCGCGATCCTGCCGGCTCTGCCGAACGGCTATTCGAGGTTCAGTTCCTGGATCTTGCGCGTGATCGTGTTGCGCCCGATACCGAGACGCTCCGCCGCTTCGACCTTACGTCCACGCGTAAAGTCGAGCGCTTCGCGAATCACGGCAGCCTCGAAACGACGCGACAGTTCGTCCATCACATCGGCCGAATTCTCGCGCAGCATGCGGGCCACTTCAGTTCGCAATCCGCTCTCCCACACGCTGACCGGCGCGCTTGTGGGCACGCCCGGCACCGGGGACATCGGCGACGGCGACGCCGCTCCGTTCGCTCCAGCCGCGGCCATTGCGTTGCCGCCCGCGTCGGTGGCGAGACCACCGCCCGCGATCATATCGCCGTTACCCGCCGACGAAGGCACGAGGTCAGGCGGCAGATCCTTGATCTCGATCGTCTGCGCCGGCGCCATGACCGTCAGCCAGTTGGCCAGGTTCTCGAGTTGCCGCACATTGCCGGCAAACGTGAGCGACGCGAGGTACGCGAGCGTTTCGTCGGATACGCGCTTTGGCTCGACCCCCAGATCACGCGCGCTCTTCTGCAGAAAATGGCGCGTGAGGAGCGGTATGTCTTCACTGCGTTCGCGTAGCGCTGGCAATCGCAGACGGATCACGTTTAGACGGTGATACAGATCCTCGCGGAACAAGCCCTGACGCACGCGCGATTCAAGATTCTGGTGCGTCGCCGCGATGACCCGCACGTTGGCGCGCAGCGGATTGTGGCCACCGACACGATAGAACTGGCCATCCGACAACACGCGCAACAGACGCGTCTGCAGATCGAACGGCATGTCGCCGATTTCGTCGAGGAACAGCGTGCCGTTCTCGGCCTGCTCGAAGCGACCTTGCCGCATCGCCTGCGCGCCAGTGAACGCGCCCCGCTCGTGACCGAACAGTTCGGATTCCAGCAGGTCCTTTGGAATCGCCGCCGTGTTGAGCGCGATGAATGGACCGTTCGCGCGCGGGCTATGTCGGTGCAAGGCGCGTGCGACAAGCTCCTTACCGGTGCCTGATTCTCCGGTGATGAGCACGGTTGCCGCGGAATGGGACAATCGCCCGATGGCACGGAACATGTCCTGCATCGCCGGCGCCTGACCGAGCATTTCCGGTGCATCGGCGACGCGGTCGTCCCACGTCTGTTCGCCGCGCATGCTTTCGTCGACCGCGCGTCGAATCAGCTCCACTGCCTTGTCCACATCGAACGGCTTGGCGAGATACTCGAACGCGCCGCCCTGGAACGCGGCAACTGCGCTATCCAGATCGGAGAAGGCCGTCATGATGATGACGGGCAGACCCGGCACGCGTTCACGGACGGTCTGCAACAGCTCGAGGCCAGAGCCGCCCGGCATCCGGATGTCGGACACCAGCACCTGCGGGCTGTCGTGATCCAGCGCCCCCGCCGCCTCGCGCACGTTCGCGAAACTACGCGTCGCGAAATTTTCTCGTGCGAGGGCTTTTTCGAGCACCCAGCGGATCGATTGATCGTCGTCTACTATCCAGATCGGCTTCATATAGTCGTTCAGAAGTCTTGAGGTGCGTCAGCGTGTGTGCTGCCTTTCGAATGCATGCCCGTCATGAACGGACAATTACTCAAGCGGCAGCAGGATCTGAAACTCGGTGTGACCCGGCCGGCTTTCCACTTCGATCAGACCGTCGTGCTGTTGCACGAATGTCTGCGCGAGCGTCAGGCCAAGACCGCTTCCATCCTCACGCCCCGAAACGAGCGGATAGAAGATGCGGTCCCGGATATCGTCGGGAATACCGGGACCGTTGTCGATGATATGCAAGTCCAATGCCAGCTTACAAAGACGTTTCGCAATCGTGACCTTGCGCGCGACACGCGTGCGCAATTCGATACGCGCATCGCCCTGCGAGATACGTTCACGTAACGCTTCGGCTGCGTTGCGCACGATGTTCAGGAGCGCCTGGATCAACTGCTCCTTGTCGCCGCGCAGATCGGGCACGCTCACGTCGTAGTCGCGCTCGATCGTGAGGCCACGCGGAAACTCCGCGAGGATCACCGCGCGCACGCGCTCACATACTTCGTGAATGTTCACGTCGCCGACGATATGCGGATGACGATGCGGCTCGAGGAGCCGGTCGACGAGCGTCTGCAACCGGTCGGATTCCTTGATGACGACCTGCGTGTATTCGCGCAACTCGTCGCGCTCCCGCGCGCTCAACTCGAATTCGAGCAGTTGCGCGGCGCCACGAATGCCGCCAAGCGGGTTCTTGATTTCGTGCGCGAGATTGCGGATCAACTGCTTGTTCACCGCAGTCAGATCCTGAATGCGCTCTTCGCGGTCGGTGCGCAGATGTCGCTCGTTCTCGAAGAGTTCGAGCAGCACGTAGTCAGGTGCGCTCTCGAGAAAACCAACGATCGCATGCACATGCAGCGGTTCGTGGCCAGGACGCTCGAGAACCGCGTCGAGATGCGTTGCGTGGAAACGGTGTTCGGCGATCGCGGCGATCGTGAGCAGCAATTCGTCCGCGCTCGAAAAGATATCCGGCCACATCATCTGCGTGAGTTGCCGGCGCGACAGGTCAAGCATCGATTCAGCGGAAGGATTCGCGAACACGACGCGCAACGTGCGCTTTTCCAGTACCAGCACAACAGTCGGCAACGCTTCGAATCCCGGCAGCAAACCGGATTCGAGAAGCTGGACATCGCTCGACAGCGGTTCAGCGTGCCCTTTTCTAGCCTTGATCAGATTCTTGAGATCCATCTTGTATCAATCTGGTCGGTATGAAACGGTGATGAGGCGAACACGGCTAACCCTGGGTACAGCAGCTACGACAACAGTCAAGACAGTCCAGCGGCACGTCGCGAGCGTTCAACAAAAAAGGGACGGCGCCGCCGTCCCTCCGTGACCGATCGCGAACGTTCGGACGCGCGCTTCGCCATGCTCCGGCGAAGCGCCATCGCCATTACAGCGAGTAGTACAGTTCGAATTCGACCGGGTGCGTGGTCATACGCACACGTTGAAGTTCGCCTTCCTTCAGTTCCAGGTAAGCGTCGATCATCGAATCCGTGAACACGCCACCGCGCGTCAGGAACTCGCGGTCGTTGTTCAGCGCGTCCAGTGCCTGGTCGAGGCCGGCACACACGGTCGGGATCTTTGCATCTTCTTCCGGCGGCAGGTCGTACAGGTTCTTGTCTGCTGCTTCGCCCGGATGGATCTTGTTCTGCACGCCGTCCAGACCTGCCATCATCAGTGCCGAGAAGCACAGGTACGGGTTGGCCAGCGGATCCGGGAAGCGCGTTTCGATACGGCGGCCCTTCGGATTCGAAACGTGCGGAATACGGATCGATGCCGAGCGGTTGCGCGCCGAGTAGGCGAGTTTCACCGGTGCTTCGAAGTGCGGCACGAGACGCTTGTACGAGTTTGTACCCGGGTTCGTAATCGCGTTCAGGGCACGGGCGTGCTTGATGATGCCGCCGATGTAGAACAGCGCGAATTCCGACAGGCCAGCGTAGCCGTTGCCTGCGAACAGGTTCTGGCCATCCTTCCAGATCGACTGGTGAACGTGCATGCCCGAACCGTTGTCGCCCACGATCGGCTTCGGCATGAACGTCGCCGTCTTGCCGTACGTGTGCGCCACGTTGTGGACGATGTACTTGAGCTGCTGCGTCCAGTCCGCGCGCTGCACGAGCGTCGAGAACTTGGTGCCGATTTCGTTCTGGCCTTGACCTGCCACTTCGTGGTGGTGCACTTCGACCGGAATGCCAATCTGCTCGAGCAGCAGACACATTTCCGAGCGGATGTCCTGGAACGAATCAACCGGTGCGACCGGGAAATAGCCGCCCTTCGTGCCCGGACGGTGACCCGTGTTGCCGCCTTCGAATTCCATACCCGACGACCACGGTGCTTCTTCCGAGCCGATCTTCACGAAGCAACCCGACTGGTCCGTGTTCCACCGGACCGAGTCGAAAATGAAGAATTCGGGTTCCGGACCGAAGAAAGCCGTGTCGCCAAGGCCCGTGCTCTTCAGGTACGCTTCAGCGCGCTTTGCCAGCGAACGCGGGTCGCGTTCGTAGCCCTTGCCGTCCGCCGGTTCGACAACGTCGCAGGTCATGACGAGGGTCGACTCTTCGTAGAACGGGTCGATGAATGCCGTGTCAGCGTCCGGAACGAGCAGCATGTCCGAAGCTTCGATGCCCTTCCAGCCGGCGATCGAAGAACCGTCGAACGCATGGCCGCTTTCGAATTTGTCTTCGTCGAATGCCGACACCGGCACCGAAACGTGTTGCTCCTTGCCACGCGTGTCGGTGAAACGGAAGTCGACAAACTTGACGTCCTCGTCCTTGACGAGTTGCATGACGTCGGCCACGGATTTACTCATAACCTATTCTCCTGATTAACGAATTCGGCGGATTCTGCCGCCGCCCAAATCTAGCTGACCCGCCACCGTACGTCTATCCGATCTGGCAGATCGGGCGAAAAAAACGGTGGTTGAATCGATCGGGCCGTATAAAGCAGCTTCTGTGCCAACATGCGCCAGCCTGGCGCAAAAATCCTTCCGCCACGTGCACTTACGGGGAATCTCGCCCTGCAATCCCGCGTGTCCAGCACGAGACACCGCCCGAAAATGCACCATAATTGTGCCGGTACACAGGCGAATGAATATGACTGATCCATTTCGGTGCGTTATACAAAATTTGCACCTTTATGGAGCATAACAGCCGGAGAAGGAACTGTGCATCGACCGGCCGGCCAGGTACGCGTGCCATGGCGAGCGCGCTAGAATGACCTTTTGGTTTCCAGCACGAAGGAGATTTGCCGTCATGAGTACGCTCGAACAGTTGTACGCGCAGGCCGGAAAACGGCGTGTCGAGAACCAGTTGCCGTATGCAGGCGCGATTTCGCCTGCCGAGGCATTCGAGCTTCTTCAACTTGATCCGCGAACACGCCTCGTCGACGTTCGCACCCGCGCCGAACTCGACTGGGTAGGCAGGCCGGTCATCGGTGACGGCCAGTACGCCCACATCGAGTGGACGCGCTATCCGGGCGGCGTCCCGAATCCGGAGTTTCTCGACCAGCTGGGCAAGGTTGCTACGCCAGACACGCCTGTACTGTTCCTGTGCCGCAGTGCAGCCCGTTCCAAGCTTGCCGCTATTGCCGCGACCCAGGCGGGCTTTACGCAGGCGTTTGACCTGCTGGAAGGCTTCGAAGGCGACAAGGACGGCCAAGGTCATCGGAAAACGGTCTCAGGCTGGTGCTTCCGCGGTCTGCCGTGGATCGGCGCGTAACGGGTGTTCACGTTTCGCGGCTGGATTGACTGGCCGTTTCAGGATGGGTTCGCACCGATCCTGAGCGGTGGATGTGACACAGCGATGATCTTGCGTCGCCGGCGGCCCTGGTAGCGGCCTGTCTGTCTGGCCGCCTGCGTAAAAACGGCCGAGCCTGTCACCCCCGGGGTTTCGCTGGCGCCACGTCGGGTTCGATGATATCGCCACCAAGCAGATGCACGCCCTCGCGTAGCTTCACAAACGCGGCGGCGACCGCTTCTGGCTCACCCTTCACGCCGAGGTCGATGTGGCGACGGGCGTAGATGCCGCCCCGCTCCGCGTCACCGACGCTCGGCAGGCTGAACACGCGCACACCCGGAAAGTCGTGTTCGATCTTTTCCATGAGCGGCGTGAGCGTCGATTCGGGCAACTCGAATACGAGTAGTGATTTTTCCGCGTGGGGCATCGCGTGGTGAAGATGCGCGTACTTCGTATCCAGCACCCACTCGATCATCGGCCAGGCCATCACGGGAAAACCGGGGACAAAGTGATGGTCACCCATCGAGAAGCCGGGAATCTTGTTGTAGCCGTTCGGAATGATCGACGCGCCGCGCGGGAATGTGCCCATGTTCAGACGATGGCGATTCTCCGGAGACTCGAGATCGGGCGGCGCACCGGAAGCGTCGACATGCATGTCGCGAATCCGCTCCTGGATAAGCCGTGCGGCTTCGGTATGCAGTTCGAGCGGCACGCCCAGCGCGGCCGCCGCACATTGACGCGTGTGGTCATCCGGCGTCGCGCCTATGCCACCTGTCGAAAACACGATGTCGCCTGTTGCAAACGAACGGCGCAACGTCGTCGTGATGCGCTCCGGGTCGTCGCCGATGTATTCCGCCCAGCCCAGCGCGAGCCCGCGCTCTGTCAATAGCTGGATGACTTTCGGCAGATGTTTGTCTGTTCGCCTGCCCGAGAGGATTTCGTCGCCGATGATGATGACGCCAAATGCCATTGCCGCCTCGTCCTGAAAAATGGTTTCAGTATGGAACCGTTGCTACCGTTCGCGCCCCGTGCTCTTCCGCACGCATGCGCTGCAGCGCGCGCAGGCAGTAGTAGCCAAACCACAGCGCCGAAAAGACCAGGATAAACGCATAAATCCAGATGGTCGCCGCCGTCACCACCGGAAACAGGACGATCAGCCAGACCGACGAAGCCCAGAGCAGCGTCGGCAGCGAACCCAGCAGGCCGCTTGCGACGCCAATCAGCAACAACGGCAACCGGTGCCTGCGCACCAGCGCGCGGCGCTCCTCGCTGGTGGCATGCAACGCGAGCGCGTCGTACGTCATCACGCGATACGTGAGCCAGCCCCACAAGAGCGGCGGAATCAGCGCGAAGAACGGCGGCACGAGCCACAGCGGCAACGTCACCACGAGTAGCACAAGACAGACGAGCGTCGTCCACAGCGCGTGAATCAGACTACCGTACCACGTTCCGCCGCGGCGCATCTCCAGGCTGGCAAACTGCCTGACGGACAGGTGCCGGATGACCGCCGGCATCGAGAGCGTCGCGATCAGCAGCAGCACGGTCACCACGATCAACGGGATCGCGAGCGCGATCACGATGAACGGCGCGATCACCGCATGCAGCGACGAAAACCCGAGCCAGTCGAACATGCCATAAAGGGACGCGGTGAACGCCCAGCTTTCGAGCCACGCGCGCGTGGCATCGGTCCAGGCCTGCCAGGAAAACCAGAGGATGACGCCCCAGACGATTGCCGCCGCCGCGAACGGCATGAAGGTCAGCCAGAGCATGCGCGGATGGAGCGCGCTGGAGAGTGCGCGCCCAAACGAGCGCAACAGATCATTCATGCGAGCCAGATACCGGTGGATGAAGCGGTGAATGGGCAACGAACATCGCTGCGAACCAGCGGGACGACTGCGCGGGCGGCCTCGGTCATACACACGCCTTCGATCGCAATTGTCGCCGGTCGAACTGTGGACAGGATAAACCAGGGACCGCGTCGCCAGGAAAACCCGCGGATGCGCCGCGTATCAACAGACGCGTTAGCGACGCTGCGCTCGCCGATCCCAGGTGAAATCCGACAAGGAGAATGAAAGAGGAGCAGGTCGCTCAGACGGGCGCGGCATCGTTGCCCTGACCCCGGCGCCCGGGTGCGAGCCGCCGGGCAATACGCACGAGCGCAAGCCAATGCTGCGCCCAGAAGCCATCGCCGTACTGGCGGCCTTCCAGCTGATCCTGGATGCCGGTGGGCTCCATGTCGCGAACCCACGAAGCGGTACGGAACAGCTGATCCCACCACGGAAACAGCACGCCGAAATTGCATCCGTAGTTCGAGCCCTCATGACCGTAGCGCATGGCGTGATGCCGGCGATGGAACGTCGGACTGACGAGCAGGCGCTCGCCCAGCCAGCCGAAGTACATCCGGATGTTGGCGTGCTGAACGCTCTGAGCGAGATTCGTGATGGCTGTCAGCACGACGAACTGCGACGGCGGCACGCCGATCACCAACGCGATCACGGCGAAAAAGCACGCCTGCAGCACGTCGTCGAGCAGATGGTTGCGGTCGTCGGACCAGAGCGACATCTGGCGCTGGCTGTGATGCACCGCGTGCAGTTCCCACCAGAGCCCGAAACGATGCTCTCCACGGTGATACCAGTACCCCGCGAAATCCAGCACGACCAGGTACATCAGGAACGTGACGACCGGTTGCGTGGTGACGCCGGGCCACAGGTTGTCGAACTCGATGTTCGAGATATTGTGCAGCCGCAGCCAGCCCTGCACGCCATCGAAGAACGGTTGCAGCGCGAAGAAGAAAAACAGGTTCAGGATGCCGAGCTTCGCGATCCACGTGTAGAGCACATCGACACGCACCGCCTTGCGGTTTTCCCACCGCTCGACGGGCCGCAACGCCTCCAGCGGCCGCAGCACGGCATACATGGCCAGCACTTCGATCACACCGACGATGACCCAGTAGAGGCTGTCGTACGTGTCCTCGTCGTAGTCCATCAGGTCGAGACGAAACAGCAGCGGCTGCACGATGTCGACATACAGCAGCGTCTGCACTGCGGAGACGAAACTATCGAGAGTCGAAAAAATCATGTGGAACATGGTGCCTGCTGTACGTCGATACGGTAGTTCAACCCGGTGCTTCTACATCGTGCATCGGCCGCGCGGGTTGCGACCTACGCACCGTTCGGCGCCGTCACCGGCGCGCGATTGAAGAAATAGATGCCATGCGGCGACCGGCCCACCGCGATTGTCTGGATCAGCTTGCGCGTTGACAGATCAATGATACCGACGTGCTTTGCGAACCGGAACGTCACCCACAGATAGCGCTTGTCGGCAGAAAGTTCCATATCGTCCGGACCTGGCATCAGGCCCGTGATGTCACCCGTGTTCGTGAGCGTGTCTTCGTCGATGATGCTGATGGTGCTCGCCACGCGGTTCGACACCGCAACGTGCTTGCCATCGGCCAGCGAGCGGAAGTTATGTGCGCCCTTGCCCGTCGGAATCGTCTTCACGATCTTCTGGTTCTTCCAGTCGACCACCGCGACATAGTCCGCCCCCGTCATGCCGACGAGCAGATATTTCTCGCCCGGCGTCATCCAGAGGCCAGCCGGCACCTTGCCGACTTTCATCTTCCACTTGACCTGCTGGGTGGCAAGATCGACCGCGGCGAGTTCACCCGACACCTGCAACGTGACGAACACCGTTTTGCTGTCGTTCGTGAACGCCATGTGACTCGGCATCACGGCGAGCGGCAAACGGTTTGCGAGCGCCATGTTGTGACCGTCGTAGTGATAGATATCGAGGCGATCGAGGCGCAACCCCGTGGTAACCATCCACTTGTGATCCGGCGAAAAGCCAATCTGATACGGATCTTCGATGCCTTCAACCCAGCGCTGCACCTGGCCCGTTTTCGGATCGACGAACATCAGGTTGTTCGAGACCGAATTGGCGACGATCAGCGACGAATTGTCCGGCGTCGCCATCAGATGGTGCGGCTCCTTACCCGTAGGAACGGTGCCGACGACCTGACGGGTCGTTTCATCGATCAGGCTAAGCGTCGCCTCGCCGGAATTGAGCACGATCACGTTGTTCGCGTGTGCCGCCGGAGAAAAAAAGCCTGCTGCGGCGACCAGAGCCGCACCCGCTGCCAGTGTACCGGTCTGCCGGGAGAGAAAAAAATTGCGCATGAAAACTCACGTCGGAGGACAACCATCATTGTAGAACGTTTGCTCCGGCGCGCGGTTGACGCAAGTCGGCATCCCGCAGGAAAAAGCCTGCGCCGCTGCTGATGATGGCGGCCTGATGTCCTGTTCCCCGTTTTTCGCTGGATACGAACAGGAGGTCGATTAATTAAATAACGCCAGCCTTTTCTTAACTAAGAAAATATCAGATTCAATTTAAGCTCCCTTAATCACTCTGAATTTTTTCTTAGACCGAATAGCCATTGATAATTTAAGAGTTAACTCATACTTACCAGATCTGCCAGCAGGGAAAATCAGATCGAATCATTTTCCCCGCAACAAATCCGCGATCGTTTCAGCAAGAAGGCACTGTGCAGCCGGCTTCGCACAGGGCTTTTCACATCTATCTCACGCGTACTGAAATAGTTTGTGGCGGTCAGGGCTGAGTTCTTACCACTCGATGGAAGCCTGAGCGGGCTGATCGATTCGAAGACTGGCCCACTGAATCAGATCGCGGTCTTAATATGGCAGAGTACTTTAGGAATGCATCGATATTACGACCTACCCATTACCGTTAAACCCGACTCCCGCGACGCGAGTCTGGCATCGCTCCTGCATTCGACGCGCAGGCGCTTTTTAACCCGGTTCGTAACGACCACGCTGCTCGCGATGACCGGAATCGCATCGACGGAGGCCGGCGCATCCGTCCCTGTCACCGCGGATCAGCAAACGGAGCAACAGGTACAGCAGACAGGCACGGCCCCCACTGTTTCGTCCGTCAATGGTAGCGACCCCTATTTCAGGGCAGATGGCGCCAACGACGGCTCTGATGACGCCGTCGCCGCCTCGGGTTTGCGCAGCGTGTCGGTGGGCGCCAACGCCCGCGCTACCGGCACGGCCGCCGTCGCGGCGGGCAACGGGGCGAGCGCGACGAGTGCAGATGCAGTTGCCGTCGGCGATGGCGCGGCAGCGACCAGCACCGGCACAATTGCGATCGGCGGCAACGCGCGCGCCAATGGGCTCGGCGCGATGGCGACCGGCAAGGACGCGAGCGCCGCCGGCAATGGCGCATTTGCGGCCGGATATCAGTCGAAAGCCGTCGATCTCGCCACCGCCACCGGCATCTTTGCCACGGCAACCGGCTCGCGCAGCACGGCGATCGGCGCGGCGGCAAATGCCAGCGGCCTGTCGTCCGTCGCGATCGGCAACGGCGCCCAGGCCACGCGCGCGAACAGCGTCGCGCTGGGGGCCGACTCCACGACGTATGCGAATCTCGCCGCGCTCGCGTTCACGCCCGTCGGCGCGACACTCATGATTACGGGTGCCACGGCCTCGGGCGAGGTTTCCATGGGCGCCGTCAATGCTGAACGACGCATCACGAACGTCGCCGCAGGCGCGGCCGATACCGACGCGGTCAATCTGAGCCAGCTGAAAGCGCTCGACAGCAAGGTCGACGGCGCCGCGTTCTATGACCGTTATGCTGACGGCTCCTTCAACCGCAACAGCTTCACGCTCGGCGGGGATCCGGCCAGCGGCGGAACCGTGATTCACAACGTGGCGGATGGCATCGACGCGCACGACGCGGTCAATGTCGCGCAACTGAATGCCGTGAGCGCAAAAGCAGATCAGGCGGCAACGAGGGTCGAAAACGCCATCACCTACGATACCAACCCCGACGCAACGGTCAATCACAACAGCATCACGCTGGCCGGCAGCGCGACTGACGGCGGCACGATCATCCACAACGTCGCAAACGGCATCGACGCACTCGACGCAGTCAACGTCGGCCAGTTGAACGCCGCCGTCGGCGACGCCATCAGCCACATCGCGGTCAATACCGCCAATCCACTCTTTAGCGCCGATGGCGATCGCGATGGCGAGGCCGCCCAGTCGGTCGGCACGCGCTCCGTCGCAGCCGGTGCGAACGCCCGGGCAAGCGGAAACAACGCCGCCGCAGTGGGTGCAAATGCGGTCGCGAGCGCCACGAACGCAACCGCACTTGGCGCAGGAGCCAGTGCAAGCGCCGACAACGCGGTCGCGCTCGGCGCGGGGTCCATCGCAGATCGTGCGAATACGGTTTCAGTCGGCGCGGCGGGGGCGGAGCGACAGATTGGGAACGTCGCCGCGGGTGTGCAGGGCACCGATGCAGTCAATGTGAACCAGCTGAACCAGAGCATGAGCGGCGCGCTTGGCCAGGCGAACAGCTACACCGACGACCAGGTGCGCTCCGCCCGTCGCGACGCTTACGGCGGCACCGCCTCCGCGCTGGCGGTTGCAGGGTTGCCGCAAGCGGTGTTGCCCGGTCACGGCATGGTGGCGGCGGCAGCGGGCACCTACGGCGGTCAGTCCGCTGTCGCGCTTGGCGTATCGCAACTTTCGGAGACGGGAAAGTGGGCCTACAAGGTTCAGGGCGCCGCGAATTCACGCGGCGAATTCGGCGCATCGGTTGGAGCGGGCATGCACTGGTAACGCATTACGCGTGGGCAACGGACCAGCCGCCGTCCACGCGCGTTCGTTCGCCTTCGCTTATCGCTGCATCGACTCCCACACCTTGTGCAGCCGCTTCACGGATACGGGCATCGGCGTACGCAGCTCCTGTGCGAAAAGCGAAATGCGCAGTTCCTCCAGTAACCAGCGGAACTCGGTCAGGCGCGAATCCATCACGCCGCCGCGCTGCGAAATGGCACGCTGGTAGTGCTGCAGGAGAGGCTGGAATTCGGCGAACTGACGCGCGTCACGAGCCGGATCGGCTTTCAGTTTGTCGATACGCAACGCGATCCCCTTCAGGTACCGCGGGAAATGCGCCAGTTGCACATACGGCGTATCGACGACAAAGCGTTTGCCGACCAGCCCATCCAGCTGGTTCTGCATGTCCGCATGCGCCGACGTAAACGATTTCGCCTGCGCGAGCTTTTTGGTCACCGCGGCATATTCGGCCAGGATCTGTCCGGCAAGCCGGGCGATTTCCTGGGCGAGCAGCGTCAGACGGCCACGGCCCTCGTCGCGTCGCGTGTGGAATGTGACGTCGTCGTCGGGGAGCGGCTCCTGGAGGCAGGCGCGATCAAGCGCCGTGTCGACGAGTTGATCGCGTAACTCTTCCTGTGTTCCGCGCGGCATGAACTGCATCGACATTTCGCGCATGCCTGGCAGGTTCTTCTCGAGATACTTGATGGGCTCGCGCAGTTGCAGTGCAAAAAGACGCCGCAGACCCGCGCGATGAATCCGCGCCGCTTCTTCCGGGGAATCGAACACTTCGACGTCGCAATGCGTCGTGCGATCCACGAGTGCCGGGTAGCCGAACAGGGTCTGTCCGCCACGGCGGATTTCGAGCAGCTCGGGCAGCTTGCCGAAATTCCATGTCGTGAGGTTTTCGTACAGCGCGGTGGCTGTGTTGCTGCCCGCTGCCGCCGTCTGCGGCGCGCCGCCGCCCTGCCCGCGCACGTCGCCCTTCACCGGCGACGAGACCGACGCGGCATCGCGCGACGCCGCATCGCCGGAAGTCTGGCCGATAAGGCCCGCCGCGCCGCCGAACGCAGCGCCTGCAGCGATCTTCTGGAAATGCTGCTGCGCCTGGCCACCGAGTTCGGCACGCAGTTGCGCGAGGTTGCGACCCATCGCGAGTTGCCGGCCGTGCTCGTCGAAGACCTTGAAGTTCATGAACAGATGCGCAGGCAGCGTCTCAAGCTTGAAGTCGGACTGCTTCATCGCGACCTGGGTCTGCTCGCGCACATCGGCGATCAGCGCTTCGAGCAGACCGCCCGCACCGAAACGCGGACCACCCGTGCGCTGGACAAATCCCGCCGCGTATTCCGGCAGCGGCACGCAGTGGCGGCGCAATTTTTGCGGTAGCGACTTCAGAAGCAGTTGAATCTTCTCCTTCAGCATGCCGGGCACGAGCCATTCGCACCGGCGCGCGTCGACCTGGTTCAACGCATAGAGCGGAACGGCCGCCGTCACGCCGTCGCGTGGCGAACCCGGCTCGAAGTGATACGTGAGCGCCATCTCGACGCCCGACATCGTCATGCGCTTCGGAAACAGGTCGGTCGTGACGCCGGCGGCTTCGTGCCGCATCAGATCGTCCCGCGACAGGTACAGAAGACGCAGTTTGTCCTCGGTCTGCCCGCTCTTTTTGACTTCGTCCTTGTACCAGCGCTCGAACGACGCGCCCGTATAAATGCCCTCTGGGAGCGCCGCATCGTAAAAGCCGAAGATCAGTTCGTCGTCGACCAGCACGTCCTGGCGACGCGACTTGTGTTCCAGCTGCTCGATGTCGGCGAGCAGCTTGCGGTTATGCGCGAAAAACGCGAGCTTCGTGTCGAACTCGCCTTCGACCAGCGCGCCGCGGATGAACAGCTCACGCGCACGTGCCGGGTCCTGCTTGCCGAAACTCACGCGCCGCCGGTGATACACCGGCAAACCGTACAGCACGGCGCGCTCGAACGCCGACACCTGTGCCGCGCGCTTTTCCCAATGCGGCTCCGACAGCGACTTTTTCAGCAGATGCGCGCCGATCTGTTCGATCCACTCCGGCTCGACTTTCGCGATGCAGCGCGCGTACAAGCGGCTCGTCTCGACCAGTTCCGCTGCGATCACCCAGCGGCCCGCCTTCTTCACGAGCGCCGAGCCCGGCCACAGGTAGAACTTGATGCTGCGCGCGCCGAGGTAGTACGGCTCGTCGTCCGCCTTGAGGCCAATGTTGCCGAGGAGACCCGTGAGCAACGCCAGATGGATCTGCTCGAACGTCGCCTCGCTTTCGTTCAGACGCCAGCCGTGTTCGCGCACCACCGTCAGCAACTGCGAATGCACGTCGCGCCATTCACGCAGCCGCAGATGCGACAGGAAATTCGCGCGGCACGCATCGACCAGCTGCTTGTTCGACTTCTTGTGCGCGACGGCTTCCTCGAACCACGTCCAGATCTTCAGCCACTGCAGGAATTCGGAGCGATCGTCGGCAAAGCGGCGATGCGCCTGATCGGCCTGTTCCTGCGCTTCGACCGGCCGGTCGCGCGGGTCCTGCACGGACAGCGCGCTCGCGATGATCAGCACTTCGCGCAACGCCTGCTGGTCGCGCGCGGCGAGAATCATCCGGCCGACACGCGGATCGAGCGGCAGGCGCGCGAGTTCGCGGCCAAGCGGCGTCAGCGCGTTATCGTCGTCGACCGCGCCGAGTTCGTTCAGCAACTGGTAACCGTCGGCTATCGCGCGGCCCGGTGGCGGCTCGATAAACGGAAACGTTTCGATCTCAGTCAGATGCAGCGACTTCATCCGCAAGATCACGGACGCGAGCGACGAGCGCAGGATTTCCGGATCGGTGAACCGCACGCGGCCCTGGTAATCGCTTTCTTCGTAAAGCCGGATGCAGACGCCATCGGCAACGCGGCCGCAACGCCCGGCACGCTGGTTCGCCGCCGCCTGCGAAATCGACTCGATCTGCAACTGCTCGACCTTGTTGCGATACGAATAACGCTTCACGCGCGCGAGCCCCGAATCGACCACGTAGCGGATGCCTGGCACGGTCAGCGACGTTTCGGCGACGTTCGTCGCCAGCACAATCCGGCGCGCGTTCGACGCCTTGAACACGCGCTCCTGCTCGGCCGCCGAAAGCCGCGCGAAGAGCGGCAGGATCTCGGTATGCGGCGGATGGTGCTTGCGCAGCGCCTCGGCGGCATCGCGAATTTCGCGCTCGCCAGGCAAAAACACCAGCACATCGCCGGGGCCTTCGCGGCAGAGTTCGTCGACCGCATCGACGATCGCTTCCATCAGATCGCGATCGGTGTCACGCTGCAATTTCTGGCGCTCCGGACGATCCGTGCGCTCGCGCCCGGACGACGTGCCTTCCGCCGATTTCACGGCCGGGCTGTCCTCGACGACCGGCCGGTAACGCACTTCGACCGGATAGAGACGCCCGCTGACTTCGATCACCGGCGCTGGCTTTTCGTCGCTGCCGAAATGGCGCGCGAAACGGTCGGCGTCGATCGTCGCCGAGGTCACGATCACCTTCAGATCGGGACGCTTCGGCAGGATTTCGCGCAGGTAGCCAAGCAGGAAGTCGATGTTCAGACTGCGCTCGTGCGCCTCGTCGATGATGATCGTGTCGTAGGCCTTGAGGAGCGGATCGGTCTGCGTTTCGGCAAGCAGAATGCCGTCCGTCATCAATTTCACCGAAGCGCCCGGCGCCAGGTTGTCCGTGAAGCGCACCTTGTAGCCGACCACTTCGCCGAACGGCGTGCCGAGTTCTTCGGCAATGCGCCGGCCCGTCGCGGACGCCGCGATCCGGCGCGGCTGCGTGTGGCCGATCAGACCCGCGCCGCCCGCACCGAGCCCGCGTCCCAGCGACAGACAGATTTTCGGCAGCTGCGTGGTTTTGCCGGAGCCGGTTTCGCCGCTGACGATCACGACCTGATTCTCCGAAATCGCGCGGGCAATCTCTTCGCGCCGGCCCGACACGGGCAGCGCTTCAGGGAACGTAACCGGCGGAACCGGATTCGGCGTGACGACGCGCGCGGCACGCGGCGGTTTCTTTTCGCGCGGAGCGGCGGTTTCGTCGTGCGGCAGCTGTACGTTTCGCGGCGCGTCGCCATCGCGCCGCTGGCCTTCGTTGTGCCGCGGCGCTGTGTTTCGCGGCTGTCCCTCGTTACGCGATTGACCCGCGCCGCGTGCCTGCCCTGCCTTGCGCGGCTGCGTCGCACTGTCCGGCCGTGTAGCTTCGCGCGGCTTTCCCTCACCGCGTTGTGGCCTCGGGTTGCGCTCTGCATCCGGCGATGCCTGCGCAGTCCGCGGCGCACCCGATCCCTGCGACCGTTGCGCGCGCGCATCACCCGCTTCGCCCGACAAAGGCTCTCCCGAAGGTCGCGATGCGTCCCGCTGCCCGGCTTCTGCCGAGTGTGACGGCACTGTGACGGGCACCTTCGGCTGCTTCTTTTGCGGCGCCCCGGGCGGCGGCTTTTGTCGCAACAGCTCCTGACGCAGCAACGCCAGCGCGTCCGTCCCGCGGGGCTGTTCCTTTTGCGCAACCGGCTTCTGGCTGCCGGCGCGATCGCCTCGCACGCCACCTGCGGCCTCGGCGGATGAAGCCTTCTGCGCATCGCTCGCACGATCGCGCGACGCGTGCCCCGCGCCCGCGCGATCCTCGCGCGCATGCGCGGGCTGGCCTGGCCCGCCATCGGGCGTGTGATTCGGGTTCGCCGCGTTGGGACTTTTGGGTACGTTCGACATGGGGGCGCATTATAATCCCGGGCATGAATTCCCAAACCGACCTCGTCCCCACGCCCGCGAGCGTTCCGGCCTCGTCCGGCACCGCGGAAGACTTCGCCCACCACGCGCAATTCGTCGACTGGATGCGCTCGGTCGCGCCGTACATTCACGCGTTCCGAAACAAGACGTTCGTCGTCGGGTTCGGCGGCGAAGTGGTGCATCAGGGGCTCCTGAACGCGCTCGTGTCCGATATCGCCCTGTTGCAGGCGATGGGCATCCAGATCGTGCTGGTCCATGGCTCGCGACCGCAGGTCGAGGAGCAGATGAGCCTGCACGGCGTGGAGTCGGAGTTTTCGCATGGCATGCGTATCACCGACGCCCGCGCGCTCGAATCCGCGAAAGAAGCCGCCGGCGAAGTGCGTCTCGATATCGAGGCGGCGATCAGCCAGGGCTTGCCGAACACGCCGATGGCGCACGCGCACATCAGCGTCGTGTCGGGCAACTTCGTGACGGCACGGCCGGTCGGGATTCTGGACGGCGTCGATTTCGCGCACACGGGCGTGGTCCGCAAGATCGATGCGGATTCGATCCGTCATTCGCTCGCGAGCCGCAAGCTCGTGCTGCTCTCGCCGCTCGGCTTCTCGCCTACGGGCGAGGCGTTCAACCTGAACATGGAAGACGTGGCATCGGCAGCGGCCATCGCGCTGCGCGCCGACAAGATCGTGTTCCTGACCGAAACGGCCGGCCTGATGGACGAAGCGGGCGAACTCATCCGCGAACTCTCGCTCGATGACGCCTACAAGCTGCACGAAAGTGGCGAGCTGCAGGGCGACGAGGCGTTCTATCTGAAACACTCGATCCGCGCGTGCCGCGGCGGCGTCGCGCGGGCGCACATCGTGCCCTACGCGCTTGACGGCAGCCTGCTGCTCGAACTGTTCCTGCACGATGGCGTCGGCACGATGATCTCGTACGAGAACCTCGAAAGCCTGCGCGAAGCGACGCCGGACGACGTCGGCGGCATCCTCACGCTGATCGAACCGCTTGAGTCCGACGGCACACTGGTACGGCGCGGCCGCCACCAGATCGAACGCGACATCGACCATTTCTCGGTGATCGAGCACGATGGCGTGCTCTTCGGCTGCGCGGCGCTGTATCCGTACCCGCAGGAGCGCATCGGCGAAATGGCGTGCCTGACGGTGTCGCCTGAAGCACAAGGCTCGGGCGACGGCGAACGTCTGCTGAAGCGCATCGAACAGCGCGCCCGCGCGCGCGGCCTCACCCGCATTTTCGTGCTGACGACCCGCACCGAACACTGGTTCCTGAAGCGCGGCTTCGTGAAGGTCACTGTCGATGACCTGCCCGAAGACCGTCGCCGGCTCTATAACTGGCAGCGCAAGTCGCTCGTGCTGATGAAACAGCTCTGAACGGCCCCATATAAGGCGACTGCCGCCCCACACTGATTACAGGAGAAGCACAGCATGGCTCGTATGGTTCAATGCGCGAAGCTCGGCAAGGAAGCCGAAGGCCTCGATTTTCCGCCGCTGCCGGGCGAACTCGGCAAGCGCATCTACGAAGGTATTTCGAAGGAAGCGTGGCAGGCGTGGCTCAAGCAGCAGACGATGCTGATCAACGAAAACCGCCTGAACATGGCCGATCCACGTGCCCGTCAGTATCTGATGAAGCAGACGGAGAAGTTCTTCTTTGGCGAAGGCGCCGATCAGGCGTCGGGTTACGTGCCGCCGTCGCAAGGCTGATTTCCGACTTCGGGAATTCGAGAAAAATCCGCGCGCTGCGCGGATTTTTTTTGCTCACGAGCCACGCTTTGCCCTGGGTTTTCACCCTCGACGTGGGCAAAATTTCACCTTCTCGCGCCATTCGCCCCACCGTTTTTAAGCCCCTTTTTCATTCCGGCGCAATCCGCGCAATCGCCCACCAGGCCTGGGATTGAGCAAGGTTCGACGAAGCGCGGAAGGCCATGCCGTTTGCACGATCCGCTGTTATCGTGCTACTATGTGTCTCGTTTCAACAGCAATCCACCTTCATTCACGTTCAATTCGCAGCCGGTTAATCTGTCTCGAACAGAGGCCTGCCAGTCCGGGTTGAATAGTTTTATACAAGAAGGCTTGTCGGTCGCATCGCGCTGCTCCCCTGCGGAGTGGCGAAAAATCACCGGCCTTTTTCGTTTCAAGCCTTTCAGTGGCGCGGGCGGGCAACCTGTCCTCCTCAGCGTCCTCATGCATCTGCCCCCCTTCCACGGCCACGCAGGTGCACCAGTCAGCAGCAACTCGAACGAGTGCATTTTCGCGACCACCCTCGCGAGGCACGGGCGTTTCTTTTTGTTCGTCCGCGTGTGGCAATGCGTGCCACGGCCAGCAAACGTCTTCGCGAAACTGCACTTTCCCGGCACCCGTGGCGGAGCGCTCACGCGTTTCAGCCGCAGTCATTGGAGAACTTACCTTGACCGCTTCCAGCAACGGTTTCTGGCGACATCACAAAAAAGAAAAGAGCCTCACGCTCGACGACATCACCATCGTTGATAAATCCCTCCTCAAGCGCGCCGTCGGCGCCATGGCGCTCGGCAATGCGATGGAATGGTTCGACTTTGGCGTGTACAGCTATATCGCCGTGACGCTCGGCAAGGTGTTCTTCCCCTCGAGCAGCCCGTCCGCGCAGTTGATCGCCACGTTCGGCACGTTCGCGGCCGCGTTTCTCGTTCGTCCGATCGGTGGCATGGTGTTCGGGCCGCTCGGCGACCGCATCGGCCGCCAGCGTGTGCTCGCAATGACGATGATCATGATGGCGCTCGGCACGTTTGCCATCGGCCTGATTCCGAGCTATGCGTCGATCGGCATTTTCGCGCCGGTGCTGCTGCTCGTCGCGCGTCTCGTGCAGGGTTTCTCGACCGGCGGCGAATACGGTGGCGCGGCGACCTTCATCGCCGAATTTTCCACCGACCGCAAGCGCGGCTTCATGGGCAGCTTTCTCGAATTCGGCACGCTGATCGGCTATGTGCTCGGCGCGGGCACAGTGGCAGTACTGACTGCGACGCTCTCGCACGAAGCACTCCTTTCGTGGGGCTGGCGTGTGCCGTTCCTGATCGCGGGTCCGCTCGGTCTCGTGGGTCTGTACATCCGGATGAAGCTCGAAGAAACGCCCGCGTTCAAGAAGCAGGCCGAACAGCGCGAAGCCGAAGACAAGGCCGCGCCGAAGCACTCGCTGCGGGATCTGCTCGCGCAGCACTGGAAGCCGCTTCTGCTGTGCGTCGGCCTCGTGCTGATTTTCAACGTGACCGATTACATGGCGCTGTCGTATCTGCCGAGCTATCTGTCCGCAACGCTCAACTTCAACGAAACGCACGGTCTCTTTCTCGTGCTGGTCGTGATGGTGCTCATGATGCCGATGACGCTCTATGCGGGGCGTCTGTCGGACCGTATTGGCCGCAAGCCGGTCATGCTCGCGGGCTGCGTCGGCCTGTTGCTGCTGTCGATCCCTTCGCTGCTGCTGATCCGCACCGGCGCGATCGTGCCGGTGTTCTTCGGCCTGCTGATTCTGGGCACGCTGCTGTCGTGCTTCACGGGCGTGATGCCGTCGGCGCTGCCGGCGCTCTTCCCGACGAAGATCCGCTATGGCGCGCTCGCGATTGGCTTCAACATTTCGGTATCACTCTTCGGTGGCACAACGCCGCTCGTCACGGCCTGGCTCGTGAACTCGACCGGTAACCTGATGATGCCGGCGTACTACCTGATGGGCGCCTCGCTGATCGGGATCGTGTCGGTGCTCGCGCTGAGCGAGACGGCCCGCAAGCCCCTGCCCGGCTCAGGTCCGTGCGTGGCGACACGCGCCGAGGCGCACGCCGTGTTGCGCGGAGAACGCGAAGCCGCCGAGATGGACGAAGCCTACGCAGCGGCCGCAACGGCGCGCGCGTGAAGCTCGCACGCTTTAGCGGGTAGCGTTCCGGCGGTATGAACGTCCGCCCGTCTCTATCGCCTCAAAGGAAAGAGCCAGCCTCGCGCTGGCTTTTTTTCATTCGATCAATTGACGCAGCGACGCCTCGGCCTGCCTGCCATCGACCAGCAGGATCGCCGCCGTGACCGGCAATTTAAACCTGCGTGGACCCGCGCTGCCTGGATTGAGGTACAGCACGCCATCGCGTGTATCGATCAGCGGCTTGTGCGAATGCCCGGTGATGACAACGCCGATTCCCTCTTCGCGCGGATCGCCTCTCACATCCGCGATATCGTGCACGACGAGAATCTTCGTTTGCTGCACGGTCACGATCGCGTGCGTGCGCAGCGAAGCAGCCCAGTCGCCGAAATCGTTGTTGCCGCGCACCGCGCTGACCGGCGCGATCTGCGCGAGCGCGTCGAGCACGGGCTGCCCGCAGATATCGCCCGCGTGGATGATCGCCTCGCAGCCCGCGAGATGCGCGAGCGCTTCGGGACGCACCAGATTGTGCGTGTCGGAAATCACGCCAATGCGCGACGGCGTTTTCATAAGGACACCATGCGTCCGGTTTTCGTTTTGTGGTTAACGGGCTTGTCGATGTTGCGGGTCATGCCTGGACACGACCGTCCTGCGATTTGCATCTTGCCGCGGCGGCTCTTTCGAGCGTCTACCGTGCAGACGAGTTGGGCCACGTCAACGTGAAACGCACACTGCCGCGCGAAGGCACATAGAGCGCGCGGGCGCGTGTCACGCCGTCGAGCGTGGCGAGCACACGATATTGTCCCGATGGCAACCGTGCATACAGATACGGACCTTCCGTGCGCGTCGAGAGCACGACCGTACCATCGGCACGCGAAACCTGCACCGCGACGCCCGACAGATACTCGCCGTTGCCAAGCGTGAACATCGCGCGCATGTTGTAACCCGATGCGAGCTGACGCAACGCGGCGGCTTCGTCCTGTCCGACGCCGCCCGTGACGAAGTCGACCCCATGGTCGCGTCCAGCGGGCAGTCCGCCGCGCGTCGCGTCCGGGACCGCGTTCGTCACCGGGGCTCCCGTCGTCACGGAAGGTGCATTGGCCATTGTGGTCACTGATGTCTCGCGCTGCGTTCGCGGCGGCGGTTCATTACGCGCCGACGCGGGCGCTGTGCTTTCGACGGCAACCTCACCTGGCGGCACGGCCGGCGCCGCCTGGCTCGTTGCCGGCGCGGGACGCGGCGTAGCGCCTGGTGTACATCCGAGGCCCGGAATGCTGTCTTTCGAGCGTCCCGCCGGGCCGGGCTCACGCCCGTCCACGAGCCACGAAGGCAACGTAACCGCCTGGGCGCTGGCGCGTGGAGTCAGCGTATCGCGCAGGTGCGCGAGGACGGCCTGGCGTGCGCCGGGCGTCGTCGCCTGCTGCATCTGCGCACAATAGTCGGTGCGTTCGTCTTCGCTCAGAAGCTGGGAGGGAATCGTCTCGGGCGGCCGCTGCGGGCGCGCGCCGGACGCCGCCATCGCCGCGGCGCACAACGCACCCGTCGCGACGACCCTCGACAGACGCAAACGCAATGTGCTGGACATGGGGAACCTCCGGCTCGATCCCGGCAACGCCCGGCGACCGGTTCCGGGCGCATTGTCCATACGCAAGTCCTGGTCTGGACGGGCGACGGCAGCAGCATCGTGGTTGCGCGGGAATGGGCAGTCAGGGAAACCCGTTCAGTGTAGCAAGCCGGTAACGCGAGTCCGCCGCAGCCAAAAATAACGCGAAATCCCCGCGCCCGACACGGCCCGTGCGGCCGGAACCACTCAATCAGCACGCACTGCGCGTGAACCATACCGCAATCGTGGACTCGCCGCCCGCTACTGCGCCGTTTGCTGGCGACGGTATTCGTTGTTCTTCATCTGAAGATAATCTTCGCGGTCCACTTCGTGAAGCTGTCGTGGATATTGTTCGGTCGCATCGAACCATGTTGTCAGACGCTGCTGCAGACGCGCCCCGGCCGGCGCCTGCAATGCGCCGAGATACGCATCGATAGCGAGGTAATAGCGCATCGTGTTGCGCTCCAGCAGGCCACGCACGCCGCCGATATATTCCGGTTGCCCCGACGACGCATTGTTCACCGTGGTGAAGCCGACCTTGTCGCTGCCGATAGTCGACAGATACGTCTTCATCGCCATGCGTCCCGCGACGCCATAACCATAGGCATAGGTCAGATGCAGGAATGTACGGCTCCCGCTGGCCGGTATCGCCTCCAGCACGATCCGGTAATCCTTCGTGCTGAGCGGCCCCGTATCGGCATTCAGCTCGACACGGAAATAGTCGGCGCTCGCCACCGCCGAGCGGTAGTGAAACTGCAGGCGATATGTCGACGACAGCTTCTCTTCCACCTTCTTGCCGAGATTGACGCTGAGTATCGCCGTGCCATTGGCTGTCGCCGCGTGGCAGTACTTGATGTTCAGATGCAGGATCAGCACGTCGCACCAGTTGGCCGGGCCGTTCGCCGGATCGTTCAGCGCGCCGTTCACGGTCGCGAACGGATAGTCGACGACAGCGTAGATGTCGCCCTTGAGATTCGTCGGCGATTCCGACGAATCCATATAGAGCGGCCGGTGAAACGGATTGTGATCGAGTTGCTGCGTCAGGCTCTGATACTTGCTGCGAAGCGTCGCCGCGTCGTCGGTGCCCTGGGCGCGCAGCGCGTGGCCAGGCATTCCCGCGAGCAGACATGCCGCCACCGCAACCCGCATCAGCCACACTGCGCGCACGCGGTACGTCGCCCGGCCTTTAGTCAGCACATGCATGTTTCGTCTCCAGTCGTTCGGCTTTCTCCAGCAAGCGCAGTGCCGCGCCTGACCTGACAAGCCGCACGGCCCGCTTCGGCCGGCCGCCTTGCAGGCCGTATGGATCATGCGCGCAGCCTGACCATTTTGCCTGACAGCGGGCCCACCATGAGAATACTTGCCATTCGTAAAGTCAGGGCATGCCGAAGTGCTGTCGACGTTCGATTCGACCAGGGCACAGGTGTTCCGGATCGCAACGCATGCAGCGATGGACAGGTGTCGTCAGGTGGGGTTACGGGAGAAGTTTGATGGAACAGATATCTGCGCAGTACGGCACGCAGGCGGACTGGCCGCTATGGGGTTCGCTTCAATGGCGAAATGAACTGCTGTGCGCCGTCGCGCAACACGCGTCGCGCTGTAGCAGTTCGAACGGCCTGCCGTTCATACGCAGATGCAGGATCACGAGCTTGCGCAGCGGGCAGTTCGAAGCCACAGAGACCACGCCGCCCTGTGCGGACGCCGCGCGATACGTCGCATGACGGCTGTGCAGCGCGCGGCTGAACGACATCGAAGCGACGTGCCGCGTCAGCAGCACGCTCGTGACGACACATCCTGTCGCAAGAAGCCGGAACGGCACGGATTCGAGCGCCGCTTCGGAGACGTCGAAGAGCAGCGACACAAGCGCGATGAGCTGAAGACACATCGCAGCAAGCGATGCGGTCAGCAGATGGGCACGCAGCATGTCGACAACGGCGGGCTTCATGACAGGTGCAATTCGTTTGTCCAGAACGACATCAGTGGAACAGCGCGCGCCCCGAAGCCGGCGCGCATACTCTGTCGCCGATAGTACCGATCCAACCTGAAGGAAATCTGAAGCCGCGATCGCAAGGAAAACGCGGGGAAGGCAGCGTAATATGCCTTCGGCGACGCTGTCGTCGTAGCACCGCGTGACATGACGGTTCACCTTCCGCAATCGTGAATTCGCAGTCCGCAGAACGACCGGCATGCGCCGCATCATCGTGACTCCAGAAACGGACCTATTTCCCATGCGCGTGCTTCTTGTTGAAGACGATGACCTGATCGGCTACGGTGTCGAAGCAGGCCTTCGTCAGGCGGGCTTCACCGTCGACTGGGCGCGGGACGGTCACAAGGCCGATCTCGCGCTCTCCACCACCGATTACGCGCTCGTCGTCCTCGACCTCGGCCTGCCGCGAATTTCCGGCACGGAATTGCTGCGCCGGCTGCGAAGCGCCGGCAAGGACGTGCCCGTACTCGTGCTGACCGCGAAAGGCACGGTCGCGGACCGCGTCGACGGTCTCGACGCCGGCGCCGACGACTACCTCGGCAAGCCCTTCGATCTTACTGAACTCATCGCGCGCTGCCGTGCGCTGCTAAGGCGCGCGCAGGGTCGCAGCGTCGAGCAGATCCGTCACGGCAGCCTCACTGTCGATCCGGCCGCGCGCACCGCTGCCCTCGATGGAAACCGTATACCGCTGACGTCACGCGAATGGGCGATCCTGCATCAACTGGTGACCAATCCGGGCGTGCCGCAATCGCGATCGCGGCTCGAAGAGAGCCTCTATGGATGGCAGGAGGAAGTCGAAAGCAACGCGATCGAAGTGCACATCTCGAACCTGCGCAAGAAGCTGGGCGCGGCGCTCATCACGACGGTGCGCGGGATCGGTTACGTCGTGGAAAAACCATGATGCTGGGCTCGATCCGCCGTCGCCTGATGCTGCTCGTGCTCGCCAGTATCGCGCTTGTATGGAGCGTCACGCTTGTGTCGAGTTACCGACAGGCGAGCGACGAAGTCAGCGACTGGGAAAACGCGCGCCTTGCCGAGCTGGCGCAGATTCTCGCGTTGCTCGACCAGCCGGATCTGGTCACGCTCGCCAACGCGCGCATCGATGTGCGTGAAGAAGAAAAAGGCGGCGACCCCGGCGCCAACGACGACGATGATGACGACACACTGCCGCGCGACGCGCTCTTTCAGGTGCGCGACGCCAATAACCGCGTGCTGGCCGCAAGCCCGCAACTCGTCGCGCTGCATGCCTCCGACCTGCCGGTGCCCGCTACCAGCGGCGCGCGCACGATCGAGCTCGGCGGGCAGTCGTGGCACACGTTCACGCTACGCGATACCGCGCTCGGCCATAGCGTGCGCGTCTTCGAACCCGCCAATACGCGTAGCGACCTCGTGAGCGGCGTCGCGCGGCGCATCGCGCGGCCGATCCTCATCGCGCTGCCGGTGCTCGCCCTCTTCGTCTGGTTCAGCATTGGCCTCAGCCTGGGGCCGCTCAAGACGTTGTCGAAGGCGATCCGCTCGCGCGATATCCACAAGCTCGAACCGATCGACATGGGCCGCGCGCCGGTCGAGGTGCGCCCGCTCGTCGACGCCATCAATCATGTGCTCACGCGCCTGCAACATTCCATCGAACGCGAGCGCGCCTTCACCGCCGACGCCGCGCACGAACTCAAGACGCCGCTCGCCGCGATCAAGGTCCAGGCGCAGGTCGCGCTGGGCGAGTCCGACCCGACGCTGCAACGCCTCGCGATGCAGCGCGTCGTGCAGGGCGTCGATCGCAGTGCACGGCTCGCCGAGCAGTTGCTGCTGCTCGCGCGGCTCGACGAACACGAAAAGGTAAGCACGTCGCCGCTACAGGCAGGCGTCGTCGCGCGCGATGCCGTGCTTGCGAACGAACAGAACGCGCTGCAAAAACACATGACAGTCGCACTCACCGGCGACCTGAAGGCGGAGATTACCGCCGAGCCCGTGCTGATCGGCATTCTGCTCGACAACCTGATCGACAACTCGATCAAGTACGGCCGTGCGGGCGGCGCCATCGAAGTGGCCGTGCGCCGCGAATCGCGACGCGTGCTGCTGACCGTACGCGACGATGGACCCGGCGTCGAGCACGGCGACCTCGCAAATCTGACGAACCGCTTTTTCAGGGCAAAAGGTAACGAGGCGAACGGCAGTGGGCTCGGCCTTTCGATTGTTGCGCGGATCGTCGAGCACTTCGATGCACGGCTAACGTTCAGCACAGGGATTGGCAATCGCGGGCTGGCGACCGAGATCTCGTTTCCCGCCTACGAGCCGGTGACCTGACGGTCCGGATCATTGCGTCGCGATACCCGCGACCACGCGCGGGCGCGAGCTTCAGGTGCGGATTCGGCGAACTGCCATGCGATGAGCCCGGGAATGAAAACCAGCAGATCGCGAATCCGGCGTGCACCCGCGAGTGCGAGGCACGTCGCCGGATCGAGGCCGAGGGCGCCGCCGATCAGGATAAAGCCGCCCTCCTGCACGCCAAGGCCGCCCGGCACGAAGAACGCGGCGCTGCTCACCGCCTGGATCAACGATTCGATCACGACGGCTTCGGCGAAACTCACCGGCGCGTGCAGGAAGTACAGCGCGATCCAGATCTCCAGCGAAGTCGCGATGCACTGCAGCGTCTGCCAGAAGAAGAGATAGCGCAGCACGGTCGCCCGCTGGCGCCAGATGTGTTTGATCCCCCGGTCGATCTGGGCGGACTCGCCGGTCATCGCGGCGAGTTTGCCGCTCGTCACGCGATTGAGCATGCGCGTGATGCGCTCAAACGGACTCGCGTGCTGCACCATCGCGAAGAGCACCAGCAGCGGCGCGAGCACGACGACGCCCCACGCCAGATCGCTGGCAAGACGTAACGTGCCCGATTGCGCGTGGGCAAACAGAAAGCCGATGCCGACCATCGTGAACATCAGCTGGCTGATGACCGTGAGCTGCATGTCGACGACAAGGCTCGCCACCGCCACGGACGACTTCACGCCCCAGCGTCGCAATATGCGAAACGACACGATTTCGCCGCCCACGCGCGCCACCGGCAACATGCTGTTCACCGACTCGCGTATCCAGACGAGACGGAGCATCTGCGTGAAACGTGGGCGCCGCGTGCCGCGAATCAGCGTCTGCCAGTCGCGTGCATTGGCGAGCATCGGCAGCACATGAACCAGCCCGGCAAGCACGAGACCGACACCCGCCTCACGCATCAGGCCAAAAACCGTGCCTGGATGCTCGCGCCAGACGAGCGCAAGCGAGATCAGAAGACCGGCGAGTGCCGTGATCCGACCGAGATGCTTCGTCAGCGATGTGCGCCTTGCGGCGGACAGATTGTCGTCACTCATCCTGAACCGGCGACAGCAGGCCATCGCCGTCCACATTGAAGCTGAACCCACGCCAGATCACCCGTGACGAAAAGAAGCTCGCCACGAAGATCGCAAAGGCCACCACGTCCCACGCCGGCAAGAGCCACAGGTCACGCACTCGCTGCCTGAGCGCGTAATCGAGCAGGACCTTGAGCACCATGCGCGCCGCCACGGAAGCCGCCACGCAGGCCCATGCCCACGGCGCGCCACCCGAAAATGCCGCGCCCAGCAGCGCGAATGCAAGCGGATACGTGAGCATGGAACCCAGATGCCCGCGCGGGTCGACACGACGTATCGTACGACTCCAGCGCAATTCGTGTGCGACGAGGCCGGCCGCGCTGGTCTCGACGCACGCGTGCGAGACGGCGAACGGCGGAATCACCACCCGCTCGCCGAGCATGCGCACCGCTTCGCCGATTGCGTGATCTTCTGCCAGATGATGAACGAACGGCGCGAAGCCGCCGATTTTTTCGAGCGTATCGCGGCGCATCGCAATAGTCTGCCCAAAGCATGGCCGCGCGAGCCCCAGCGCGAGACCGGTGACAACGCCCGGCAGAAACTGGTAGTTGGTGGCCATCGCGGACAGACGCGGCCAGAAGCCCGGATCGGGCGCGCCGCGATAAACGCACGTGACAAGGCCCACGTCCGGCTGCTGCAATTCGCCGATCACCTGACGCAGATACGTCGCCTCGACGCCGACATCGCTGTCCGCGAATACAAGCACGTCGTGCCGTACATGCGGCAGCATGTTGAGGATGTTGCTGATCTTGCGGTTCGGGCCATGCAGACGCACGTCCGCGATCACGCTGATATCCGCCTCGGGATGCGCGCGGCACAATGCGTCGAGCACGCTCAACGCCGGATCGGCCGGATCCTGCACGCCGAACAGAAACTGCACGTCGCCGGGATAGTCCTGCGCGCAAAAGCTCGCGAGATTGCTGGACAGTGCCCACTCGTTGCCATGCAGCGGCTTGACGATCGTCACCGGTGGAAAGCTCGCGGGCTCCGCGGCGGGACGCCTGAAGAAGCGGCCGGCCAGCGCCGCCGCCAGCAACGTGTAGGCGACACCGACGAGCGCGCATGCGCCACACGCGAGCGCCAGCGTAACGAGCAGCAGATGCATGGCGTGCGCCGTAGCGTCAGGCGCGATCAGCGCGCTCACGCTGTGCGCGCGCGCAGGAAGTGGAAGAATTCAACGCCCTCGCGCAGCCGGCGCTTCATCATCTCCCAGCTCATCAGCATTTCGCGGACGATTTCCTTCGCGTACCCGATCGCTTTTTCGATCGTGCCCCGCGTCTCACCAGGCAGACCGGGAACGCGGCTGTTGGCAATGAGTGCCGCGGGCTGTGCAAGCCACGCCGGGTACCAGAACGAGCGCACTTCCCGTCTCGCCTGACAGCGCGACCCTGCGCCCCCGTCGAAACCGTCACTGGACGGCGCCTGCACGAACAGTGTCTTCATGGAAACTCCGGCGAGCGGACGTGACAACGCGCGCGCCGCCCGTTCGCGGAACCGGTGCGTGCAGTCCGTGCTTTATTGATCTCAGGATGACCGCAGCAAGCGCGTCGGGCGCTTTTTTCCGGGATCTGTCGGGTCAGGTGTGTGCGAGGGAAATACTACCGGCGAAACATGAAGGAAATCTTAAGGACCATAGTGTGCTCCTTAGCCCGGTAGTCAACGATGGGTCGCGATGGCGGTCAGCGCGGCTGCAAGCCCGTCATGGATACCGTAAGACCCGGCGCGTCCTCATTGTTGTAAACGCTCAGCGTAACGCGATGCCGCCCTGCACTACGCGAGGCGATCGCAAGGCCCAGGCTGCTGCCCTGCCCTTCGGCATTTGCGATGCGATAGAAAGGGTCCAGCACGCGCACGAGTTCGTCTTCCCGAATGCCAGGTCCGTGTGCTTCTCTTGCCCGCCGTATCGCGTGTTACGATCGTCCAGCGAAAAAGCGTGGACGTGGCGCGTCTGAGACTGGAGGTCGGCCCATGGATGCGAAATATCTGGCAAGCGGCGCAGGCGTGATCGTGCCGCCGATCTGCGGCTTTGTCGGCAATCTGCTGCTTCGCCGCAAGGAAGCCTTGCGCTCCAGCGGCACCGACTGGCTGCTCGTTTTGTGGGTGTTCGACCTTACCGCCGCGCTGACCGTCGATGAATTCGTCAGGCTGATTCCGGGCCCCACGTTTCGCGAGCTTGCCGGTTTTCTCTTTGTGGTGCTGACCGTCGTGACACTGCTCATCTGGTGGGCTGTCGGCATTCTCGTCGAGCCGCGCGTACGCGCCAACGTGGAGGACTGGCGGGCAAAGCTCTGGCAATGGACGCTCTTCGTATGCGCCTACTCGATCGCCATGGCGGCGACGGCGTTCAATACGTTTATCTTCGTCTACCAGGGCTAGGCCATGTTCGCCGCCGCTGGCATATTCGCGCTCTTCCTGTTCATCTGCCTTGCGTGCGCAACGCTTTCGTTCGTCATTGTGTTTCGCAAGGATGTAGAGGCGGTCATCGCCGCGATGCGCAGCGAACGGGGATATGCATCGGCAGAAGAGGATACGGATTCCACGCCCGGCATGGCCGGCTTGTCGTTCATCGAACCGGGCATGCTGTCGAAGGAAATCTTCGACCGCACCGTTGCCGCGCTGGCGCTCGTCGCGCTGCTGCCGCTGTTCGCTCTTGTCGCAGCGGGCATCAAGGTTACGTCGCCTGGACCGCTGCTGGCCGGCCAGCGGCGCCTCGGCCTGAACGGAAAGGTCTTCACGCTCTACCGGTTTCGAACGATGCACGTGGCGCGCGATTCCACTGCTGCCGGTGTGTTCGCACAGGCAAAGGCGCATGATTCACGTATTACGCGGATCGGCGCGCTGCTTAAACGTACGTCGCTTGACACGCTACCGGAGTTTTTCAACGTGCTGACAGGCGACATGTCGATCGTGGGCCCGCGACCGGAGACCCTCGCCGCCAGTGAGCAGTTCAAGGAATATATCGAAGGCTATCGCCTGCGCTATCGCGTGAAACCCGGCATGACCGGCTGGGCCCAGGTCAGCGGAATCAACGGTGCACCTGAGACACACGAGGAACTGCAACGTCAGGCAAGCCTGGATCTTTTCTACATCCAGCACCACAACCTGTGGCTCGACCTGAGAATCGTATCGCTCGCGCTCGCGCAATGGGCGATGCCATCACGCACCTGAAGCGGGCGGGCATCACATTGCGTGAAAACCCGGCCCGCCTGCTTCGTCCTTTACTGCCTGATCTGTGAAACCGCGCGCAGCTCCTCGGGCGTGGTGGTACCGAAGCCAAAGAACTCAAGATAGGCCGGAATCATTTCGTACAGCATGTCGGTGCCGACCTGCACAGGGCACCCCTTGTCCTTCGCCGCGCGCAGAAGCGGCGTGTATTCCGACTTCATCACGACTTCGCCGACGAACGTGCTGGGCGCAATGCGGTCGATGTCGAACGGCATCGGGTCGCCGTCTTTCATGCCAAGCGGTGTGGCGTTGACGATCAGATCGAAACCCGCGGGGTCTCTGGAACCCGTGGTTACGACGAGTTGCGGATAGTGCCTGCGCAGACGGTCCGCAAGCGCTTCGACCGAGGCTTCGGCCGTATCGAAAAGCGCCATCTCCGCGACGCCCGCACCCGCAAGCGAAGCGGCAATCGCCGAACCTACCCCGCCGCTACCGAGCACCAGCACGCGCGCTCCTTTCAACACACGCCCCTTGCGCTCGACGCCTCGCACGAAGCCCGCACCATCGAACTGGTCGCCCAGCAGCGTGCCGTCCTCGCGTTTCAGTATCGCGTTGCAGGCGCCTGCGATGGCGGCGGTTGGCGTCACCTCGTCGACGAGGCTGATGGTCGTAACCTTGTGCGGCATCGTCACCAGCGCGCCCCGGATATTGGACATGCGGAACAGCAACGGAAGGAACGCAACGTAGTCTTCGGGCTTCACGCCCATCGGCATCACGATGGCGTCGATGCCGCTTTTCTCGAACCACGGGTTATAGATCAATGGCGCCTTGAACGCCTCCGTCGGGTAGCCGATATGCGCAACAAGCGTCGTTTTTCCGCTGATCATCGCGGTACTCCTTGAAGATTCACGTGACTGAATCACCATGCTAACAGGCCGCATATCGCAGCGAAAGCGATTGTCGGGACCGGGCGGCCGGACCGGTTCAGCCGTGTTCGTAATGCACGGCAAGCCAGAACGTCGGTTCGCCCGCATGCGTCCATGCCACACGATGCCGGCAATACGCAGGAATCCGTACGTAATCGCCGGGCTGCATCACGTGCGGTTGCGCGATGCCTTCAACGGGCGTTTCGAATTCAAGCGCCGCTGCGCCCGCGATGAGCAGAACCCATTCCTCGTGAGGACTGTCGTACCAGAAGTCTGGTGGGCTCGCCTGCCCCGTCGAAATGATCCGCTCGATACGCAACCCCGTGCGATCGACGAGCGTGTCGAACCGCTCGCCGGAAGCCACGTGTCCCGCCACATCGAGCAGACTACCGGTCTCGGGTTTCATCGCGCGTATCCCTTTGATGGCAGCAACTCAGGCCAGCGGCTTGAGGCCTTCGAGCAGCGTTGGGACCAGTTCGCTGATGGTGGGGTGGATGTGCATCGCGCGCACCAGCGTGGTGTACGGTGCGCCTGCATTGATGGTATCGATGAACGTGTGGATCGCTTCGTCGCCATCCACACCGAGAATCGTCGCGCCGAGAATCTGGCTTGTGTCGGCGTCGACCAGCGCCTTCATGAAACCCGCCGTCTCGCCTTTCTCGCGCGCACGACCCACGCGCGACATCGGCATGGTTGCAATCAGCGCCTTGCGGCCGGACTTGCGCACGTCCGCCTCCGACATCCCCACGCGCGCAAGCGGCGGATCGACGAAGACCGCGTACACCATCGTGCGGCGGTCGACGCTGCGCCGTTCGGCCGTCTTCGCTGCATCGATGACGTTCGCCGCGACGACCTGATAGTCGTGATACGACGTGTGCGTGAACGCGCCGCGGCCGTTGACGTCGCCAATGGCCCACACGCCGGGCACCGTGGTCCGCAGCTCGCCGTCGACGGGAATCATGTCGTGTTTGTCGACGGCGATGCCGGCTGCGTCAAGACCGAGATCGTCGGTATTCGGGCGACGCCCCGTCGCAAAGAGCAGATGCGAGGCGTCGAGCGCGGGTACATCACCATCGAAATGAATGCGCGCGGCGGTGCCTCCGCCTCCCTCCCCAGCCAGTGCTTCGAGTCGCGTGGGCTCGGCGTGAAAGCGGAATTCGATGCCCTCACGCACGAACACGTCCTGCATGGCCTTCGCGAAATCCGCGTCTTCGCGGTTCAGCACGCGATCGCCACGCACGATCACCGTTACGCGGCTACCGAAGCGCCGGAACACCTGCGCGAACTCCAGCGCGATATAACTCGCGCCGACGATCACCAGATGCTCCGGCAACGTTGTCAGTTCAAGCAATGTCGAGTTCGTGAAATAGCGGATATCGTCGATGCCGGGCAGTGCCGGCACCACCGGGCGCGTGCCGGTATTGATGAAGATCTCGCCTGCTTCGAGGTCCTGGTCTAGCTGACCGTTGCGTCCTTCGACATGCAGCGTGTGCGGGCCCGTGAAGCGCGCGTGACCGTTAAAGACGGTCACATTTTTCGCACCGCGCAGCCATTTTTCGACGCCATTGCGGGACTGGCCGATGATCTCGTCCTTGCGCGCCTTCACGCGCGCCAGATCGACGGTGATGTCGCCCGTGATATCGACGCCGTACGCAGCCGCGTGACGCGCCACGTGCGCGGCACGCGCGCATGCGACGTACGCTTTCGTCGGGGTACAGCCCACGTTTACGCAGGTGCCGCCAAATGCAGCGCGTTCGATGACGGCGGTTTTGCGGCCGCTGGCGCCAAGGCGGACCGCCAGCGGCGAGCCGCCCTGTCCAGTGCCGATCACGATCGCGTCGAATTGCTGGGGCATGGCAGACCTCCGGAAGCCGGTATGGGGTCGTGCCATCTTACACGTGACGTTTCCTGAGTGCGGTTTCGCGGGCCCTCAGTGCCGGCGGAGAACGCGGGCGTGGTTAACGTGGGATTTCAGCCTTCGCAGTACATATGGCAGATCAACTCGCGTGAGCGGTCGAGCGCGGCCTTTGCACCGCGCGTCGCGACGACGAATCCCACCTGGCTCAGGTTGAAATCCGTCGACACCATGAGCTGCATGAGCGACACCATCGGCAACACCACGGCCGGGTGATAAAGCTGGCGTTCGATCAGGTCTCTCATGTCCACTCCTCTGCCCGTGTGTATCTGTGGGGCGCTGCATCCATTGGTTCGATGGAAGCAATTCTAGAGGGGACCTGTCCACGGATAAATGGGCAGAACGCGAAGTCACATGTCGGTGAATTCGAACAATCGGCGAACCCCGCCGGGCAACCGTCGGCGCTCGCCTGGCAGATCCGGCGCGACATCCGCCGGAATTGCGGCGAGATTGCAACTGGATCGCGGCGGGGGAAAATTCAGGAAAACGCAGGAAAACTGGCCGGGGCGCCGCGCAGCATCACAACGCCCCGTCGGCTGGATCGGACCAAAGCCGGCCTAAACCGGGCCCATGCCCCTGTTATCAACCCGGATTTCAACCCGCGCGGCGCGCCCGCACGGCCGCCGCGAGCCTGTCGAGCACCGGCGCGGTCTGCGCCCATGACAGGCAGGCGTCGGTGATCGACACGCCGTAACGCAGCGGCACGCCGGGTTTCAGGTCCTGACGCCCTTCCTCCAGGTGGCTTTCGATCATCACGCCGATGATGCGGCGATCGCCCGCCGAGAGCTGTCCGGCCAGATCTTCGGCCACATCCATCTGCCGCAGGTGCGACTTGCCGGAATTGGCGTGCGAACAGTCGATCATCACCTGCTCGCGCTGTCCCAGCTCGCGCAACGCCGAGCAGCACGCCTCGACGCCGGCGGCGTCGTAGTTCGGGCCTTTCTTGCCGCCGCGCAGGATCACGTGGGCGTCGTCGTTGCCGCGCGTTTCGAAGATTGCCGCCATGCCCATTTTCGTCATGCCCATGAACGCGTGGCTTGCCCGCGCCGCGACGATCGCGTCGGCGGCAATCTGAACGCCGCCGTCGGTACCGTTCTTGAAGCCAATCGGACAGCTCAGGCCGGACGCCAGCTGGCGATGGCTCTGGCTTTCCGTCGTGCGCGCGCCGATCGCGCCCCAGGCGATCAGGTCGGCGATGTATTGCGGGCTCAGCAGGTCGAGGAATTCCGTCGCAGTGGGCAGGCCGAGGCTGCTGACGTCGAGCAGGAGTTCGCGCGCACGGCGCAGCCCCTCGTTGATGCGGAAGCTGCCGTCGAGTTGCGGGTCGTTGATGTAGCCCTTCCAGCCGACCGTCGTGCGCGGCTTTTCGAAGTAGACGCGCATGACGACGAGCAGGTCGTCCTTGAGCGCGTCGGCCGCTTCCTTCAGACGATGCGCGTAGTCCATCGCCTGCTGATGGTCGTGGATCGAACAGGGGCCGACAATGGCCACGAGGCGGTCGTCCCGGCCATGCAGGATGTCCGCGATCGCCGAGCGGCTTTGCTCGACGAGCGTCTGGACGTCCGGCGGAACCGGCAGCTCGTCCTGCAGCAGCGCCGGGGAAATCAGGGGACGGACGGCGCCGATGCGGGTGTCGTCGATGCGGGTGGTGTCCTGCGTCGAGTCGGCGCGGCCGGCTTCCTGATCGTGCAAAGGGTTGTCCAGGCGGCTCAAGATAGTCTCCGTAAGGCGGGTTGCGACAGGGCGGACAGCAAACCATGATTATCGCACCGTGGCGCGGACCCGCGACCCGCGTGCAACGCTTACGAATTCGTCCAGGACGTGCACCAGCCGCGTGCAGCGACCTGTTTCGGGCCGAAGAGCGCGCAACCGCCGTACGGATCGCTCGCGCCACCCTGGAAGAGCGAGCAGTTGCTGCAGGTCTGACCGGCGGCCCAACTGGGGAATTTCGCGCGGTCGACCTTCGCTGCGTCGAGCCGGTAGCCGAGTTTCTGTGCAGCGGGGTCGTCTTCGGTGAGTTTCGGCGCGTCGGCGATGGCCGCACGGGACAACGCCAGCGACGACACCATGCCGGCGCTGAGAATGAGAAAACTGCGACGCGATGCTTGCATGATCGAATCCGGATTTATGGGGAGGCCAGTCGGAAACCGCTCTGTTTCGTGCATTGTCGCAGCATGGCGCTGCGCTTGCCACGCGTGCTCCCGACCACCTCTCTTTACGCGTTCCTGACTGTGCCACTCGCATTGGAGATCCTGAAGGCGAATACACAAACCGATTCGATGCACGTCGCTTTTATATCGTCGACGGCCGCTGGATTACCACGCGCCGACAGCGCGATTTCAGTTAGCTGGCAGCACACAGACTTCGCACGAATTCAATTGACACCGCTCGCGTTTACACGGAACGATCCGCTTTTATGCCGCTCGTACAGAGAGACATACCGCACGCGGGAACATCGATGAACTCGCATCAAGGCCGCTCGATCGAAGTGGATTTTTTCCGCGGAATCGTGCTGATCGTCATCGTGCTGGACCACATTCCCGGCAGTGTGCTGTCGCATCTGATGCTGCACGCGTACGCGCTGTGCGATTCAGCGGAAGTGTTCGTGTTTCTCGGCGGCTATGCGTCGGCGGCGGCCTATACGGCCGTGCTCGAACATCGCGGTCCGGGCGCCGCCCAGAAGCGCTTTTTCAGGCGCTGCTGGGAGATCTATCGTGCGTATCTGCTTACCGCGGTACTGACGCTCGTCTCGGGCGCCGCGCTCGCGCTCTTTCATCTCAACCAGCCGATGGTCGATCTGACCGGCTGGCAGCCGTTTTCCAGCGCGCCTTTGCGCGAAACACTCGACATCGCATTGCTCAGGCGCCAGCCGTACCTGTCGAGCGTGTTGCCGATGTATGTGATCTTCGCGCTGTGCGTGCCGTTTGCGGTGCCGCTCGCGCGCCGCTCGGCGCTCTTCGCGATGACGTCGAGCCTCGTTATCTGGGCGCTCGCGCGTCCGCTAGCCTCGCTTTTCAGCATTGACGACGTCGGCGATTGGGCTTTCAATCCGTTTGCATGGCAACTGATGTTCGTACTCGGTATCCTGTGCCGCGTGCAGCCGGTCGGTGAGCGTTTCCATATGTCGAATGCCGCGCGCTGGCTGACGCGCGCCGCCGTCGCCGCCGTGTTCACGTTCGCCGTGGTCAAGCTTTTCGTGCTGACGCAGGCGTTGCCGGGTCATCTCAAACAGAATCTTTCAATGGATCGTGTGATCAATTTTCTCGTCATCGCGTGGCTTGCCGCGCGCTTCGTGCACACCGGCAGCATCGCGCGGCTTGCGCGGCGGCTGCCGGCTGTCGTGACCGTCGGGCGCACGGGGCTCGTGTGTTTCGTCACGGGCACGCTCGTCTCGCTCGTCGTCGATACCGCGACGCCGCGCGGCCTGACCGGCTTCGAACACACGATCGTGGCGCTCGCGGGCGACCTCGTTGCGATCACAGCGGTGCTCGCGATCGCGCGCGCCTGGAGCGAATGGAAAGGTCAGCAGGCGCGCACGGCCGTCAACAGCGCCGGCTGCGGATGAGCGCTCGCATGGCGTTCTACGGCGCTCTCCGCGCCTTCGTCTCTGTGTGCGTGACCGTCGCTGCGCCCCTGCGTGGACCTGCGCATGACCGTTCGCGGCTGCGTATCTGTTCCGCACTGCTGCTGACAGGTGGCATTGTCAGCACAGGCACGACAGCCGCCGCCGAACCCAACCTCGCCATGCAGTGCACGCAACTCGCGGGACTCCTTCTTTCTCCCGCGATCATCGGCCTGCCGACCGCTGGCGCGCAGGTCGACACCGCGGAGATGATCGCCGCGACCGCCCACAACAACCAGGACGGCGAATACTGCCGCATTACCGGCAGCATCAAGCCAGTCAAGGTCGGCACGCCCGACATCCGCTTCGACGTGAACCTGCCGCGCCGCTGGAACGGCCGTGCGTTGCAGGTCGGCGGCGGCGGCTATAACGGCGTCGTGGTGAGCGGCACCGGGGTGATGCCCTTCTCGCCGAACCGCGCGCCGCTCGCCCAGGGGTACGTGACGTTCGGCGACGACTCGGGCCACGTCGGCAATTCGGCGCTCGCGGTGTTTGGCCTCGTCGACGAAGCGGTCGTGAACTTCGGCTACGCGCATCTGAAGAAGACTCACGACGCCGCACTTGCACTGATCGAGATCGCGTACGGCCGACGGCCGGATCACGTGTACTTCGGCGGCGGCTCGACGGGTGGACGCGAAGGCTATACCGTCATGCAGCGTTTCCCCGACGACTACGACGGTGTGATCGCCAATTCGCCGGCGCTGAATTTCTCGGGCGTCCGTCTGCTCGGCGTGAAAGTCGGGCAGACGGAGTACGGAACGCCTGGCGGCTTCGTGCCGCCGCCGCTCCTCGAACGCGTCTATCAGCGCACGCTTGAAGTGTGCGACGGGCTCGATGGCGCAGCGGATGGCATCGTGAGCGACGTCGGCGCATGCCGCAAACATGAGCCGGATGTGATTGCTTCGTTGCGGTGTCCTTCGGGCGAAGCCGATGTCGCAAACGACGACTGCCTGTCGGACGCGCAGCTCGCAACGCTCGATGTGCTGCGCGAGGGTTTATCGCTGCCGTGGCCGCTTGCGTGGAACGTGAACCGGTATCGCGGCTACAACGTGTTTCAGGGCACGCTTTTCACCGGCATGCTGGGTCTCGCGCACAACGACAGCCGCGGGACGTCGCCCACGATCGTCGCAAACGGCTATCTGTTCTCGCAGGGCGACGGTTATGTGCGGTACTTCATCGCGCGCGATCCAGGTTTCGATTCGCTGAAGTTCGACGTGCTGCATCCGGGCCGCTATCAGAAGCAGATCGTGGCGCTCTCGCAGACGATCGGCGCGATGAACACCGACCTGAGCCGTTATATCGCGCGCGGTGGCAAGCTGATCACGCTGCAGGGTCTCGCCGACGAAGTCATCAGCCCCAACCAGACGATCGCGTACTACGAAGCGCTCGTGGACCGCTTTGGTGCGGGCAAGGTCGATGCGTTCATGCGCCTTTACATGGTGCCGGGCTTCCAGCACGGCAGCGGCGCGTTCATTCCGTCGACGGATCTGCTCGGCGCGCTCGACAACTGGGTGACGCGCGACATTGCACCGGAAACGCTGACCGCAACCGATATCGCCGCGGCGACCAACGGACGTTCGCGTCCGCTATGCCGGTATCCGGCGTTTCCGCGCTACAGCGGCAAAGGGAACGTGAACCGCGCGAGCAGCTTTATCTGCGCGGAGCCTTGAAGGGTTTTTCTGAAGGTGACGGTGCCGCCTGCGACGTCCCGTTCATGTGATGCCCATCTCGAAGAGCCGATGCGTCTCATCGCGTTCCGTGCCGCCCGCACGCGCCTTGTGCCAGCCGAGCGCCCGGCCGTAGCTGCCAAGCTGCGCCCGTTGCACGAGTTCCTCCTCGCGCACCACGACGTGCTGGTCGCGAAACGGATGAACGTACATCGCGTCGACAGGACAGTACAGTTCGCACATGAAGCAGGTCTGACAGTCGGCCGGACGCGCGATCACCGGAATGGCGCCCGCCACCGTATCGAAGACGCCCGTTGGGCAGACATCGACACAGCGATTGCAGGACGTGCAGCGCGACGTACTTATCAATTCGATCAAGGCAGGTTCTCTCTTCAGGCGTTCACGGTTTCGCGAGCGATTGTGAGCGTGTCGATACCGCCGATCACCTGCCGGTAACCGGCCGCATCGTCTCGTTGCGGATAGTCGCTGCGCCGATGGAGCGCACGCGATTCGCGGCGCTCAAGCGCGCTCCGGTAGGCGAGCTTCGCGACATACACCAACGCGCGCGCCGAGCGCGCGGCGGCAAGCTTCGTGTCCGCGGCCACAGGTTGGGTCAGTGCGGCGTCGAGCGTCTTCGTCGCCTGCACGAGTCTCGCTTCATTGCGAAACAGATTGACCTGCGGCGGCAGGACGTCAGAGCGCAACGCTTCACGCGCCGTCGCGGGATCCGCGATTGCGATCTCTTCGTACGCGGGCCAGCCAGCGGCATCGACACCCCGCGACGATGCGACGCGCCTCTGCCGTGACGCAAACCCGCTCGCCGCCTCGCCAGCCCATGCGCCTGTCGCGATGGCCCACGCCGCATTCGGCGAGCCGCCGCCGCTGCGTCCGCCTACAATCACTTCGCGCGAGGCCGCGTCTCCCGCAGCGTAGAGACCGGGCACGTCCGTCGAACAGTCGGTGTGAGCAAGCCGGATGCCACCCGTGCCGCGCACCGTGCCCTCGAGTCTCAGCCCGACTGGGAAGCGCTGCCGGAAAGGATCGATTCCCATCCGGTCGAACGGCAGGAACGCGTTGGCCTGACCGCTGCGCAACCAGCGCTGCACGTCCGCGTTCGCTCGATCGAACGTCGCGAATACCGGCTCGTCTATCAGCACGCGCGCAACGGAAACGAACGCTTCATCGTCGACGACCGGAATCTCGCTGCCGTCTTCCCGCGAGTAGCTCGCCCACATGAACGGCAGCCCTTTTGTCACCGACGAGAACGCGGCTGCAAGACCGTACTGGCTCGAGAATTCCATCCCGGAGAACGTAGCACCGGCTTCCGCGGCGGCGAGATGCCCGTCGCCGGTACAGACGTCGGTGCCCAGCGCGCCGCCAAGAAAAGCACAACCGCCCGTCGCGATGACCGTGGCGCCCGCGCCAACGCGCCAGGTCGAGCCGTCGCGCCGGATGCCGTAACCGCCTGTCACCCTGCCATCGTGCCGGACGAGCCCCAGCACAGGGCTGTGATCGAGAACGGTCACACCGGCGCGGCGAATCTGCTGACGCATGAAGCGCATGTAGTCCGGCCCGCGCAGCGTGGCGTAATTCGCCGTGCCGTCGTCTTTTCTCGCGAACGGATAGCCGAGGTCGCCCAGCAGATGCAGGCGCCCGACCACATTCGCCAGCAGTGCATCGGTCCACGCCCGTTCGTTCAGGCCGCCCCCGGACGCATGTCGTTCAGCGAAGTGTCGCTCGTAGTCGTTCGAATCCGCGACGTACCAGACGTTGTTGTTCGACGCCGCCGCGGCACCCGACGTGCCGCAATAACCCTTGTCCGCGAGAACGACCGTGGCACCCCGCCGCGCGGCACTCAACGCCGCCCATGCGCCCGCCGGGCCACCGCCCAGCACCAGCACGTCGACGTCGAGTGCAATGCTGTTCCCTTTGCCCGTCGCCGCGCTCATGCCTGCCCGTCCCATGGCACAAGCGTGCGCTGCAGACGGCGCAGTCCCCATTCGAATGCCGCCGCGATCACGGCAATAACGACGATGCCCATCACGACGACGTCCGTCACCAGAAACTGCGCCGCCGACTGGATCATGAACCCGAGCCCCCGAGTCGCCGCGATCAGCTCCGCGGCGACCAGCACCGACCAGCCCACGCCGAGACTGATGCGGATGCCGGTCAGGACATCAGGCGCCGCCGAAGGCACGATCACGTAGCGGACCAGTTGCCAGCGCGTAGCGCCCAGCGCCTGTGCACCACGCAGACGGCTTGCCTTCACGCGGCTCACGCCCTGGCGGGTCGCGATGGTCAGCGGCGCGAAGATCGCGAGCCAGATCAGCAGAATCTTCGACGGCTCGCCGATGCCGCACCAGATCACGATCAGTGGCAGATATGCGAGCGGGGGAATGGGCCGGTAAAACTCGATCAACGGATCGGCTATCGCCTGCGCCGTGCGGTTCACCCCAACCAGCACGCCCAGCGGCACGGCCGTCAGCACGGCGAGCCCGAGCGCAGCAAAAACGCGCGACAGACTCGCAAGCGTGTGCTGCAGCAACGTCGCATCGCTGAATCCGACAGTCGATACCGCGACGACCTTCTTCAGGACGGCAAGCGGAGATGGGAGGAACACGGGGCTGACCCAATGCATGGCGGCGGCCAGCGACCAGATCGCAACCAGCACGATCACCGTGACCGCGCTCACCGCGCGCGAGCGCGACGCGGCGCCACGTTCGCGGCCAGCGCCGCCGCTACCCGGTTGCGTGGCGCGGGCTTCGGGGCGCGCAGGCGCGACGCCAGTACGCGCGTCTGTGTTGCCCGTAAGGGTGTTGGCTGTCGTCAAGCTTCCTCCATTTCGCCGGCAAAGAATCCGGCTTCGATTGCGTCGCGCAGTGCGATGAAGGCCGGATCGTTCTTGATCTGTCTGGATGGCTCGCCCGCGACGAAGCGCTCGCCGAAATGCAGACGGCGAACCGAATCGATACGTCCGGGGTCGGCCTTCATCAGGACGAGATCCGTGGCCATGAAGAGCGCCTCGGTGACGTCGTGCGTGATCATCAGGATGCCTTTGCCGTAGCCGGTCCATAGTCGCAGCAGATACTCCTGCATGCGTGTGCGCGTCAGCGAATCGAGCGCACCAAGCGGCTCGTCGAGCAGCAGGAAGCGCGGATCGACGGCGAGCGAGCGCGCAAGCGCGACGCGCTGGCGCATGCCGCCCGAAATCTTCCACAACGGATAGTCCGCGTATTCCTCGAGCGACGTCAGCGCCAGCAACGACTGCACCTTCGCCGCGCGCTCGGTGCGCGGCACGCCGGCCAGCGTGAGACCGAAGCCGATGTTCTGCGCCACGTTCTGCCACGGCAGCAGCGCGTCGTCCTGAGCCACGACGCCCCGATCGGCGCCCGGTCCGACAATCGCGTGACCGTCGATGGTGAGCGTTCCCGAAGAAGGCGTCACGAAGCCGGCGATCGCATTCAGCAACGTCGTCTTGCCGCAGCCTGACGGACCCAGTACGACGGTAAAGCTGCCGTCGCGCAGATCGAGATCGATATCCGAGAGCACCGTGCGAAGTCCGCCCGGGCTCTCAAAGCTCACGCTGAGCGAATCGATGGAAATCATCGTGTACGCCTTTCGCTGACGGACAGCGCGGGTTGTTGACGTTGACGCAAAGCGCAGTGATCCGGCGACCTAGTGTCCGATCGCCTGCTGGACGACGGATGCCGTGACGGTCGGCCGGTAATCCGGCAGCACTTCGTCAATGCGCTTCTGGTCCTTCAGAAAGCGTGATGTATCCGCAAGCGCGGTTGCCGTCCCGCCGCCGAGCAGCGTCTGCCCCGACTGCTCGCTCAGGAGCGGAAACGTCGTACCGCGCAGCAACGCCGGAACGTCCGCCGGATCCGAGCCGCTGATGCGTGCGATCTCCCGGACCTGCGGCGAATTCGCCGCCCAGTTCGCGCCGTCCTTGCGATATTCCGCGTTGACCTCACCCGTCACCTTCGCGAACGTCACAAGGAAATCCGGATGCGCCTGCGCGAAGTCGTTACGCGCCACCCAGGCGAGGAAAGTCGGCGAACCCCAGCTGCGCACCTCGGCGGACGTCGTCAACACCCTGCCTGTTTTCGCGACCTTGCCGAGCGCCGGGTCCCAGATATAGGCCGCGTCGATGTCGCCACGCTGCCACGCGGCGGCAATTTCCGGCGGAGCAAGATTGAGGATCGTGACCTGCTGCGGCGAGATGTTCCAGTGCTTGAGCGCGGCGAGCAGGCTGTAGTGCGTCGTCGATACAAATGGCACCGCGATCTTCTTGCCGATCAGATCCTGCGGGCTGTTGATGTTGCTCCCGTTACGTACGACGAGCGCTTCCGCGGAGCCGATTTCCGCCGCGATGAAAAACGTCTGCAATGGCAGCCCGCGCGTGATGCCCGCAGCCAGCGGACTGCTGCCGGTGAAACCCACCTGCACGTCGCCCGAGGCCATCGCGGCGATCACTTCCGCGCCGGTCGAAAACTTTCTCCAGTTGATCTTCCAGCCGCTCGCCTTTTCGTAACGCCCTTCCGCCTGGGCGATCTTCGACGGTTCGATATCAGTCTGGTAGCCGATCGTCACCGTCCTGTCGGCCGCGAGCGCCGGGCCCGCCAGCATCGCAAACGACAGAGCGAGCGCAATGCGTCGCGTGATTTTTCCATACATGATGAGTGTTCCCCGAGAATGGTTGCGCCGGTCGGGCGCGCGATGATTCAGATGATCCGAAAGTGACGGCTCCCGCTCGCGTCAGGTATGGGGCTGCGACGCCGTTGCACGTTTTTCGCGCGAGAACAGCACGATGTCGACCTCGACGCGTGCGTCGCGGCCAAGGCGCGACACACCCACCGTGGTGCGCGAAGGCAGCCGTTGTGGATCGTCGAAGTACGCGTCGTATACGCGATTGAACGCCGCAAAATCGGCATCGAAATCACGCAGATAGATACGCACGAATACCGTGTCGTCCAGCGCGTAACGCGCATGGGAAACAATGCGCTTCAGGTTGTCGAAACACAGCCGGGCCTGCGCAGTGATATCGCCAGGCAGCGGCGCGTCGGGCCGTTCAGGGTCGACCGGCAACTGCCCCGTTACATGGAGCCAGCCGTCGGCTTCGACCGCGTGGCTGTAGCGCGCCGAAACGGGCGCGGGTGCGGCGGCTGCAACGGTGTGAAAAATCGTCGACGACAACTGAGTCCTCTCCGCCACGGACCGACCCGGTTCAAAGGTCGGTCGTTGTTATGACAACGGCTATCAGGAGGTCAGTATAAGAACCGGCTTTCGCCCATCAAAACGATCATTCGTGGCTTGCTTATCACTGCCGGCGCTTTGAAAAATGACGTGCGGCAGCGGGAGACAGGGCACGCTGCGCGTTATTGCAGCCCGCAGGCTGCGGGCTGATCCATTCCATGCGGACGCCGGACGGATGCTTTTTGTCACGAGGAAATCCAGGATCCATGGGTCGCCTTCAGCAAGGCGTACATGCGTAAGGCCTATTACAGAGTGACGTCGAGTTTTGCGGGCCCCTGCGTCCGACGATTTCGACTGACCATGAGGACAATCGGCGCGTGACACACCGGCGAATGCAGGAGCGAACGAGAGCGGCTCATCGCCACAAGGGGTTCTCGTTCGCCGGGTGATACTTCCACAGCCATGCCGGGTCGTCCTGCGCCCGCCCTCGAATAAGCCCGATCGCAGGAAACGACCCGCCTCATAGCGTTTCTTCCGGTACGGAACACTAGCCTCCGACAACATCGATCTCTACGCGACGATTCTGGGCGCGACCCTGCTCTGTATCGTTCGTATCCACCGGATCGGACTCTCCGTTGCCGTGCACGACGTACTCGTTCGCCTTCAGCCCGTGCTCCTGCAGGTAATGCGCTACTGCCTGCGCACGGCGCAATGAGAGTTGATGATTAGACTCCGACGAGCCCACCGAGTCGGTGTAGCCAGTCACCGTCACCGTTTGCACGCTCTCGTGTTGCACGTGAGCAATGATCTTGTCCAGTTGCACATCGGCCGAGGGGCGCAGTTTCGCCTGGCCCGAGTTGAAGGTCGCGCCGCCCGCAAGCGTGTAGTGTTCGTGCGTCGGCGCCGGTGCCGGCGGAGGCGCTTCAGGCGCGGGCGCGGGCGCGGGAGCTTGAGAGACTGGCGGCGGAGGGGGCGGCGGCGACGAACCGCAGCCAGCCAGTGCTATGCATACTGCCAGCGCCATGGCCAGCGGAGTCATGCTGCCTGTTCGCGTGAGTTTGGCTATTTTTCCCATCATTAATGCTCCTTGGCAAACATTGAAGAAGCGACCGTAAAGACGGTGCTGCCTGTTACCCGTAACGGCGCGCAAAAAATGTAGAAGTTATGCCGTTACTGAGGTTATGTGACGGTTCACCGCAGGAACAATCCAGGTCTCTCGTTTCGTTTCCATCGAACGATCGACGCCGCGGCAGAATCGTCGCTCGCCAGTGCGTGCGCGGCAGGGACTATGGTCAGAAACAAAGGGAAATCAGTTCGAGGCAACGAACGGCGATACTAAACGCCCATTGAACGGCTGCATCCGCGCTATCGCGGACGCATCGTCCTATGCGTCTGCATTTGTCTTCGGTTGATCCGGTTTCAGGTTGGGCCCCGTCATGCCCGCTTTCGGGGCACGCGGCGAATGCCTTAATCGCCAGCCGACACCGCGAAATGAGGACGCCATATGTTTGCAAGCGCAGCAATTGCAATGCAGCCTCGCGCTCCAGGGATGCGGCTCCTGGGAATTCGATGCAGGTCATCTGCATGCCGATTTCCATATCGCGCTCCTTTCAATACCGAAGGGAATTCCCAGCGAACCCTGCCATTGGCGGGACGATCCCGGCATTCCCTTCGAATCGTTTTACTTTGAGCAACTATCGCTCAGCGCGCGCACACAAAGTCACACGCAATCAATCGAATCACAAGATCGCGAGCTGGCCAGGATTTGTACCGTGTGTCGGGCAGGCGCCATTCCGGGCTGATGACGGGGCGTGAATTAATAATACTCGCGGTCAATCGAAGAACAAGGTCAAAAGCGTGACATCGATCGCCACCGTTGCTGCCGCGCTGAATGGTCTCACCTGCACACCTTCTTTAGTCAAGGCGTTGGCGCTCAACATGGCGTCGCTCAGCGACAGCAGACCATCGTTTCAAAAAAGCAGGCAGGAGCGAGAATCTGTTCGATTCATGAAACGGACTTTGGAGGCGCACGAGCGCAATGCTGGCCGCAGCATGGCTCTTCGCGCGACGGCCGAGCCTGGAATACCCTGGAATGAAAAAAACCCGCGAAGACTTTGTCTGTCGCGGGTTTCCATACTTCTTTGGAAATTCCTGGATTGATACGTGGTGCCGGGGACGGGACTTGAACCCGTAAGCCGTTAAGCGGCGGATTTTAAGTCCGCTATGTTTACCAATTTCATCACCCCGGCAGCGCGGACGCGATTCTACCATTACCTGCCAGCGCCCCGACCCGCCGCGGCCGGAGCGCGGTCCGCCGAACGCCACGCCCACCATGGCTGACATCGTCGCCCCCATCCCGCCGAAAGCGTCATCGCACAGTCACAAACCTTCCAGATAATCCGCTCGACGAAAACGTTTACAAAACGGGCGAGTGGATGATACCTACGATCAAGGATGTCGCGGCGCACGCGGGTTTCTCGATTGCAACGGTCTCGCGGGCGATCAACGCCCCGCATACCGTCAACCCGGTCACGCTCGACAAGGTCCGTCAGTCGATCGACGCCCTCCACTTTCGCCCGAGCCCGCTTGGCCGCCAGTTGCGCGGCGAGCGCTCGCGTCTCATCGGTGTCGTGCTGCCGACGCTTGCGAATCCTGTTTTCGCGGAGTGCCTGCAAGGCATCGACGAACTCGCTTCGGCACAAGGCTACCGCCTGATGCTGATGACGACGCAATACGACGCCGACCGTGAGCGTCACGCAATCGACACGTTGCGCACGCAACGGGTCGAAGGCATGATCCTGACCGTCGCCGATGCCGATACGCATCCGATTCTCGACGAACTCGACCGCGACGGCCTGCTCTACGTGCTGATGCACAACGACACAGTGCGCCGCCCTTCCGTTTCCGTCGACAACCGGCTTGCCGCCTACGATGGCGTGCGCATGCTGATCGCGCACGGACACCGGCGCATCCTGATGCTCGCGGGCACGCTCGCCGCGTCGGACCGCGCGCGGCTGCGCCATACCGGTTACGTACAGGCAATGCAGCAGGCCGGACTTCAGGCCGCGCCTGCGCTCGAAATCGATTTCAACGCCGACGAACTCGCGCCCCCGGTGCTCGCGCATCTGACGAGCGGCGCAACGCGTCCTACCGCCCTCTTCTGCAGCAACGATCTGCTGGCGATGGTCGTCATGCGCGGCCTGCGTCGCGCGCAGTTCGACGTGCCACGCGACATGTCGATTCTCGGCTTCGACGGACTCGCGGTCGGTGAGCTGCTGTCGCCGCCGCTCGCGAGTATCAGCGCGCCGAATCGCGAAATCGGCTGCGCCGCATGGCGCCGGCTCACCGGCCGAATCGAAGGCACCTACGAATGCGACGCATCGCTCTCGCTGACACTGCCGCACACGTTGCGCGAAGGCGCGACGATCGCGGCCATCGCAGGCGCCAGTGACGGCGGCGTCGCCCGCGTGCGCGAACTGCCGCAAGCCGGACGATGAAAACTGCCGCATCCATCACGCTTCATCCACACGCCCTGACGTTTTCCCTGAAAGGAGACCTGTTGTGATCCGTCGTCCCTTCCTTATCGACTCGCTGCTACGCCGGCTCGCGCGCGTGACAGGCATGACGCTCGTCGCGTCGGCCGCACTGCTGGCAGCGCCCTTCGCTCACGCCGAAGAAACCGCGATCTGCTACAACTGCCCGCCCGAATGGGCGGACTGGGCAAGCCAGATTGCCGCGATCCAGCAGAAGACCGGCATTCGCGTGCCGTACGACAACAAGAACTCCGGCCAGTCGATCGCACAGTTGATGGCCGAGCAGAAAAGCCCCGTCGCCGACGTCGTCTATCTCGGCGTTTCGTCGGCCTTTCAGGCGAAGGACAAGGGCGTCATTCAGGCCTACAAACCGGCGCACTGGGACGACATTCCCGCGAACCTGAAGGACCCGCAAGGTTACTGGTTCACGATCCACTCGGGCACGCTGGGCTTCTTCGTCAACAAGGATGCGCTGGAAGGCAAACCGGTGCCGCGTTCATGGGCCGACCTGCTGAAGCCTGAATATAAAGGCATGGTGGGCTATCTCGATCCGTCGAGTGCGTTCGTCGGTTACGCAGGCGCGGTCGCCGTGAACCTGGCACTGGGCGGCACGCTCGATAACTTCGAGCCGGGCCTCGACTGGTTTCGCAAGCTGAAGGCCAACGCGCCGATCGTGCCGAAACAGACGGCCTACGCGCGCGTGCTGTCGGGCGAGATTCCGATCCTCCTCGACTACGACTTCGACGCCTACCGCGCGAAGTACAAGGATCACGCGAACGTCGAATTCGTGATTCCGAAGGAAGGCACGATTTCCGTACCGTACGTGATGAGCCTCGTGAAGGGTGCGCCGCACGATGCGAACGGCAAGAAAGTGCTCGACTTCGTGCTGTCCGACGAAGGCCAGAAGTTGTGGGCGAACGCGTATCTGCGCCCCGTTCGTGCAAGCGCGATGAGCAGCGACGCGGCTTCAAAGTTTCTCCCGGCCAGCGAATACGCACGTGCCAGGCCCGTCGACTTCGGCAAGATGGCCGCGAAGCAGACGGCGTTCGGCGAAAGCTATCTGCAGATCATGCATTGAACGAACAACGCGACCTGTACACGGTTTAACGCGCGCAGGTCGCGGCAACATCCGCACGCTCACGCTGGTTTCACCTCTCAAACCCGTCATGCACGACATCACGTTCCCGCTACGCTGGCGCATCGCACTGCTCGCGCCGGCGCTCGCCGTTTTTATCGCCTTCTGGCTGCTCCCCGTCGTTGCGCTGCTGCAGGTCAGCGCCGACGGTCACGCGCTCCAGACGTATCGCATGCTGCTCGGCAACGGTCGCTACATGCGCAGCCTGGGCGCCACGGTCGTGCTATCCGCCGCAGTTACGCTGACGACGCTCGTGCTGTCGGTGATCGCGGGTTTGCTGCTCGCACGTCGCGAATTCGCCGGCAAGCGCACGCTGCTCGCACTGCTGACTTTTCCGCTTGCGTTTCCAGGCGTGGTCGTCGGCTTCATGGTGATCATGCTTGCAGGACGGCAAGGTCTCATCGGCGCACTTTCGCTGAAACTCACCGGCGACCGCTGGGTCTTCGCGTATTCGATGAGCGGACTCTTTCTCGGCTACCTGTACTTCTCGATTCCGCGTGTGATCGTCACGGTCATGGCGTCGGCCACGAAACTCGATGCGTCGCTCGAAGAAGCCGCGCGTTCGCTCGGCGCATCGCCGTGGCAGATCATGCGCGACGTCGTATTGCCCGCACTTTCGCCCGGTTTGATCGCGGCGGGCGCGGTGTGCTTCGCGACCGCGATGGGCGCGTTCGGCACGGCGTTCACGCTCGCCACCGACATCGACGTGCTGCCCATGACCATCTACACCGAGTTCACGCTGAACGCGAACATGGTGACGGCTGCGGGCCTGTCGATCCTGCTTGGCGTAGTAACGTGGGTGGTGCTCGCGCTCGCGCGCAGCGCAACCGGATCAGCTGTAGCCGCCACCGCGTAATGCAGGAGGTCACCGCATCATGAGCTCACTCACGCACGGCAGCGCATCCACGGTGCGTGCAGGACGCACATCCAGGTTTCCATCCCTGCATACGTGGCTCGCGCTCGGGCAATGGTGTGTCACGCTGCTGCTCTGCGCGTTCCTGATTCTTCCCGTCGTCATGTCCATTGTCGCGGGATTGACGGTCAACTATTTTCAGGGCGTCGCAAGCGGACTGACCTTGCGCTGGCTCGTCGAAGTGTGGACGCAATATCATGCGTCGGTGTTTCTTTCGCTCGAAGTCGCAGCGGCCACGCTCGTCATCACGCTTTTGACCGGGGTTCCGGCAGGCTACGCGCTCGCGCGCAGCAAGACACGTTTCTCACGCGTCATCGAAGAACTGCTCGTCCTGCCGGTAGCGTTGCCGGGGCTCGCTTCCGCGCTCGCGTTACTCGTCGTGTACGGCGGATGGACGATGTTTCGCATGAGCGTCGCGTTTATCGTCACCGGTCACGTGGTGTTTACGCTGCCGTTCATGGTGCGTGCCGTTTCCGCCGTCTGCGCGGGTTCCGACCTGCGCACGCTGGAAGAAGGCGCGGCCAGTCTCGGCGCGACGTTCTTTCAGCGCTTCGTCACGATCGTCCTGCCGAACGCGAAACCCGGCATCGTCGCGGGCGCGCTTGCCGTGCTCACACTGTCGACCGGCGAATTCAACCTCACGTGGATGCTGCACACGCCCGATACGAAGACGCTGCCCGTCGGTCTCGCCGACACGTACGCATCGTTGCGCATCGAAATCGGCAGCGCATACACGATCCTCTTCTTCCTGCTGACGATGCCGCTTCTGATCGCCATGCAATGGCTCGGCGTCGACGCTACCGGCCAGCGGCGCGGCGCTTCGAAACACCGTGCCCGTGCCGCACTTTCTTCGCCTGACACATCGAATCGCCCGGACGTTACGCCATGAAACTCGCCTCCGTTCCCATCACGCTGAACCGCTGCTCGAAAACGTTTCGCGATACGCGTGTGCTCGAACCGCTCGACCTCTCGATCGAGGCAGGCGAAACACTCGTGCTGCTCGGGCCATCCGGTTGCGGCAAGACCACGACGCTGCGCATGATCGCCGGCCTGGAGACGCCCGACGCGGGTGGGCGCGTGCTGTTCGGCGATGAAGACGTCACGGCGCTGCCCATCGAGCGGCGTCAGGTCGGCATGGTGTTCCAGAGTTACGCGCTGTTCCCGAACCTGAACGTGCGCGGCAATATCGGCTACGGCCTGAAAATCCGGCGCGTGGCGGCCGCGACGTTGCGCGAGCGTGTCGACGAACTGCTCACGATGATGCGTCTCACCGATCACGCGGAGAAGCCCGTGGACCAACTCTCTGGCGGCCAGCGCCAGCGGGTCGCACTGGCCCGCGCGCTCGCGCTGCAACCGCGCGTGCTGTTGCTCGACGAGCCGCTGACCGCCCTCGACGCGCGTCTGCGCGACACGTTGCGCGCGGAAATGAACACGCTGCTGCGCGATCTGGGTGTGACGACCGTCTACGTCACGCACGATCAGGCCGAAGCGATGGAACTCGGCGACCGGATCGTCGTGATGAGCGCGGGACGCATCGAACAGATCGGCACGCCCCGTGGCATCTACTATCAGCCGGCGAACCGCGCGGTCGCGGAGTTTGTCGGCACGATCAACCGGCTTGCAGGAGAATGGCGTGACGGCGCGTTGGTCACGACCGGCGGCGCAGTGCCGGCGGCCCGTCCACCGCACGCATCCGGTACAGGCGCGCGCGAACTGTTTTTCCGCCCGGAAGACGCGCAGCTCGTCGATCCAGCGCATGCGCAACTGCGCGGCACGATCGATGGCGCGTCGTTCCTCGGCGAGCGCACGCGACTCACGATCCGTGGCGCGGCACCCGATGCGCTCGTCGTGGACGTCGCCGGGCGGGTCGAACTTGCGCGCGGAACACCAGTCGGCCTCTCGATTGCCGAAAACGCGCTGATCGCACTCGCGTGACGATGCGATACTGCGCAAACATCTGACTCCGTACGCAAGGACCTTCTTCATGCTCATCGCCCAGATTAGCGACCTGCACATCAAGAACCCCGGCGCGCTCGCCTACCGGCGCGTCGATACCGCCGCCGCGCTGACGCGTTGCATCGCGCGGCTCAACACCCTGGTGCCGCGTCCCGACATGGTGCTGATGACAGGCGATCTCGTCGATCAGGGCACGGTCGAGCAGTATCGTCATCTGAAGTCGCTGCTCGCCGCGCTCGACATTCCGTACTACCTGCTGCTCGGCAACCATGACGGGCGCGATGAAATTCGCGAGGTGTTTCCGGAGCGTGCAGAACTGTTCGAAGGCGGTGAATTCGTGCACTACACGGCGGACATCGGCCCGATCCGCTTCATCGCACTTGATTCGCTGCAGCCGGGGAAGAGCGCGGGCCAGTTGTGCGACGCGCGTCTTGCATGGCTCGCGGCGCAACTCGATGCCGCCCGCGAGCAACCCGTGATCGTCGCGCTCCATCATCCGCCGTTCGAATGCGGCATTGGTCATATGGATCGCGTGCGACTCGATCCGCCCGCCGCTGTGCGCCTCGCCGGGCTCATCGCTCAGCATCCGAACGTCGAGCGCGTGATCTGCGGTCATGTGCACCGGCCGATGTTCATGCGCTTCGGCGGCACGATCGCCTCGGCCGTGCCCGCACCTGCGCATCAGGTCGCGCTCGATCTGCGCGACGATGCGCCGTCCGCCTTCATGCTCGAACCGCCGGCGTTCGCGCTGCACCGGTATGCGCCTGCCACGGGCATCGTCACGCACCACGCGTATATCGACGACGCCGACGGCCCGTATCCGTTCTACGAGCCCGCTGGCGCACTGATCGATTGAGCGCGTCCACGGCATGCTCCGGCTGGCGTGACGCGGCGATACGCCGGGAGCGCGCCCAGCAGGGTCAGGCGCGCTCCGGTATGATCGGCACGCTCAAGGTGCCGCCGGCGTGCGGCACCGTCTCTCCGGCTGACTGACCGGCCGGTGGAGTCCATCCCGTTTGCCGTTGCGTGTTTCCATGTCCACATCCGATCCGAGCGCCACCGACCTGTCCCCCGCCGCGCTGCGCGGCCTGTTGCTGCTACTCGCGACGATTGCCGGGGTCGCGGTCGCCAACATCTATTACAACCAGCCGCTTCTCGACGATTTCCGTCAGTCGTTTCCGCATAGCGCTTCGTGGATCGGTGCGGTGCCCGCCGTCACGCAGCTCGGTTACGCGGCCGGCATGCTGCTGCTCGCGCCGCTTGGCGACCGTTTCGACCGGCGCTTCCTGATTCTGCTGCAGACGGCCGGCATGTGCGTCTCGCTCTTCATCGCGGGCACCGCGCCGAGCCTTGCGGTCCTGATTCTGGCGAGTCTCGCGATCGGCGTGCTCGCGACAATCGCGCAACAGGCCGTGCCGTTCGCTGCCGAACTCGCGCCGCCGTCGGCCCGCGGACACGCGGTTGGCACCGTCATGAGCGGCCTGCTGCTCGGCATCCTGCTTGCCCGGACCGCCGCCGGATTGATTGCGGAATATTTCGGCTGGCGTACGGTGTTCTTTGCGTCGATCGTCGCGCTGCTCGCGCTTTCGGTCGTCATCGTGATGCGTCTGCCGAAGAGTCAGCCCACGTCGACGCTCGGCTACGGCAAGCTCCTCGCTTCGATGTGGCATCTGAGCGTCGAGCATCGCGGGCTGCGCGAGGCGTCGCTCACGGGCGCCGCGCTCTTTGCTTCGTTCAGCATCTTCTGGTCCGTACTGTCGCTGCTGCTGGCCGGGCCGCCGTTTCATCTGGGACCGCAGGCGGCCGGGCTCTTCGGCATCGTGGGCGCCGCCGGCGCGCTCGCCGCGCCGTACGCCGGCAAGTTTTCCGACAAACGCGGGCCGCGTTCGATCATTACGCTCGCCATCGGGCTCGTTGCGCTGTCGTTTGTGATTTTCGGCGTGTCGGGCGCGAGCATTGCCGGGCTGGTCGTCGGCGTGATCGTGCTGGATATCGGCGTGCAGGCCGCGCAGATTTCCAACCAGTCGCGCATCTACGCGCTAAAGCCCGAAGCGCGCAGCCGCGTGAATACGGTCTACATGGTGTGCTATTTCATCGGCGGTGCGGCAGGCTCGGCAATCGGCGGACTCGCCTGGCACGCGTTCGGCTGGGTCGGTGTTTCGATTGCAGGTTTTCTGTGCGCCGGGCTCGCGGCATGGAATCATCTGCGCAGCGAACCGGCTGCCGTGAGCGCGCTGTGAGCGCGTTGCGCACGCGCCGGGTCGCGCGAAGCTCGGGGAATCAGACAGGCCGACTGCCGCGCGCGCGCGCGTAGTCGTGCAACGCGTCGATCACGCGATCGAACTCGAACGATTTGTCGTAGAAGTGCCGCACCCCATACTGCTCGCAGCGCTCGCGATAGGCCGGCAACGCGTGATTCGTCAGGACCGCGACGAACATCGTATCGATCAGCCCTTCGCGCTGAAGCGAGGCCAGCACCGGCACACCCGACCCATGCTTGAGCTGCAGATCGACGATCACGGCGTCGAACTTTTCGCCGCCGAGGAGCGCAATGGCGTCGTCGGCAGTGTCGGCGTACGCGGCGACCTGGAACGTGCCGGACGCATCGATCGCTTCCACCAGGCTGCGCCGGATCAGCGGCGAATCCTCGATCAGCAGCACGCGCAACGGCGCGCCGCGGGTCTCGTCGGGGAAGGTTTCGGAATTGCGGCTCATGGGATCGTTTGCCATTGCGCGCCTTACTCGATCAGGCCGTTCTTGATCGCGTAGTACGTCAAATCTGCGTTGTTCGTGAGATTCATCTTCTCCAGTACGCGTGCCCGATAGGTGCTCACGGTCTTCACGGAAAGATGCAGTTCCTCCGCGATATCCGTCGGAATCTGTCCGGCAGCAAGTTTGCAGAAGATCTGGAACTCACGCTCCGACAGCTGCTCGTGCGGCTGACCCGCGGCCGGTTTGTCGAGCTTGTTCGCGAGCGTATCGGCCACTGTCTCCGACAGATAGCGATGCCCGCGCGCCACGGCGCGGATGGCCCGCACGATCTCATCAGGCTCGCAGTCCTTGTTCAGATACCCATTGGCGCCCGCGCGCAGCAGGTTGATTGCGTACTGGCTCTCCGGATAGCCGGACAGGATCAGCACGCCCTGCTCCGGGCGCACCTGCTTGATGACGCGCAGCGTATCGATGCCGTTCTTGTCGGGCATCGCGATATCGAGCAGGACGACGTCGAACGCCTGTTCGCGCACGTGACTGATCGCTTCGTCGCCGGTCGAGGCTTCGGCTGCGACGCACATGTCCGGCTCATCGGCGACGAACTGTCTGAATCCGCCTCGTACGATGGCGTGATCGTCGGCTATCAAGACTCGAATCATCGGTTCCCATCCGTGCCGTGGCGGTTTGTCCAAAGCACCTATTGTAGTGGTGTCCCGGCGCATGCCTGCCGGGACCGCCTTTACCCAACACAGGCGCGCGACGCTTTAAAGGCGCTCGCAATCCGCTCGGCGTCAAGCCGCAAACGCGCATCGGGACAACGCCTCGGCGCGTTCGCGGTCTCGCCGACCTTCTCGCCTACTTGCGGCCTTCGAGCAGATCCGCCATATCGTCGGCGTGCTCTTCTTCGACGGCGAGAATCTCCTCGAAGATGCGGCGTGTCGTGACGTCCTTGTCGCCGATATAGTTGATGATCTCGCGATACGAATCGATGGCGATGCGCTCGGCAATCAGGTTCTCGCGGATCATGTCGGTCAGATCCTTGCCTTCCTTGTATTCCGAATGCGCGCGCGAGGCGAGGCCATCAGGCGCGAAGTCAGGCTCGCCGCCCAGTTGCACGATGCGTGCGGCAAGCGTATCGGCGTGACCCTGCTCTTCGTTGGCGTGCTCGAGAAATTCCGTTGCCACGCCTTCCGAATTGATCCCTTTGGCCATGAAGTAATGACGCTTGTAGCGCAGCACGCAGATGATCTCCGTCGCGAGCGAATCGTTCAGCAGCTTGAGCACCGTCTCACGATCCGCGGCATAGCTCTGCGTCACCGATCCTTCAGACATGTGCTGGCGCGCCTGCTCGCGGATCTTCTTCACATCCATGACAAAAGAGCCTTGCGTCGCGCTCTGCCCGGTAGAGGTTTTCGACATTTAGCCACTCCTTGTACTGATCTGTGGGGGAATGGCGCGTGTGCCGCAAAGCGGCCACGCGCCTGATGGTATCGACGAATGTGCTGGCTACGTTCGAAACACGCCGAGCAGCAACGTGACGACGAAAACGACCAGAAAAATATAAAACAGAATCTTGGCGATTTCTGCCGCACCAGCCGCAATGCCGGTAAAGCCGAACACCGCGGCGATGATCGCTATGACGAAAAATACGACTGCATAGTGAAGCATGGCGGTTCTCCCTGTGACTACTGGTTTTTGTTAAAGCACTGAACGGCCCCCACAGCGCTTCGCTAGTCGACTATTTTTTTCGTCACGACAAAGCCAAGCACGAGGAACACCACGCACAGAATCAGGAACAGCACGAACAGGAATTTGGCGATTCCCGCAGCGCCTGCCGCAATGCCGGTGAACCCGCAGAGGCCGGCAACGACTGCGATGACGGCGAAAATCAGCGCCCACTTGAGCATGATCGTTTCCTCCTTTACGTGTAAGAGACTGGGACTGGTTCTCATCGTAAAGATGCATGCGGGCGTTGACACTCCGGCGCGCGCCGGTTTTCGTGTGAGAATCCGCTTACACGCGATTACGGAAGCTTTACTGGCGCGCGTGCGCCGCCGCCCCACACCGAACGGGGCGCACGGAAGCGCGCGCAACGCGCGGCAGACGCTACACTGATGCTTCAATTCAGGAGCGACCTTGAATACAGCCGCACGCTTCAACGACTGGATGCGCAACCGCAGCTGGGCGATTGCGATGACAGTCGCGATCGTCATCACCGTCGGCGGCCTCGTGATTCTTGAAACGGGCCGCCAGCGCATCGCGGGCGAGTACGAAACCGCACTCGAAGCGAAAGGCGCAACGGTTCAACTGGGCACACTCGCTAAGCAGCTTGCGCAGCTCACGGCCGACGAAAGCACGTTCCTCCTGACGAAACAGCAGTTGTGGGCAAGCGCCTGGTGCACGACCGCTGGCCAGATCCGTCAGACGTCGCAGCAGCTCGACGCCTGGTTCCGCCTGCATGCCGACAGTGCCGAACAGGCCAGCTTCAGCCAGATTGCGCGGCTGATCGAGGCGCGTTCGGGCGCAGGTCGCGACGCACTGCAACAAGCCGCGCCCGACGTCGATCTGTCGAACTGTCCTGCACCCACCGACGCACGTCCCGTCGATGCCGCGCTGGTCGAAAGCACACTCACACTCCTGCGCGACAACGAAGAGCGCCGCGCCCAGCACGCACTCGATGCGAGCCGCACCGGTCAGCGCATCTCGACGTTCATTGCGGGCGGCCTCTCGGCGTTGAACATCGTGCTGTTCATCCTGCTGTTCCGTAATCTCGGCATCCAGTTCGAACGCCAGGCGCGCGTGCAGCGCCAGTTGATCACGCAACAGGAAGAACTCGACCAGCTGGTCACCGAGCGAACGCGCCAGCTCGAGGCACTCGGCTGGCATTTGCAGGCCGTGAGCGAAAACGAGAAAACCCAGCTTGCGCGCGAGTTGCACGACGAACTCGGTGCGATTCTCACGGCGAGCAAGATGGATGTCGCGTGGGCGAACCGCAAACTGAAGGACGCCGAGCCTGCGATCTCCGAGAAGCTCACGCGCGCGCTCGCCAATCTCGATCAGGGCATCGCACTCAAGCGCCGCATTATCGAGGACATGCGGCCCACCGTCCTGGCCAATTTCGGGCTCGTGACCGCCCTTCGCACGCTCGGCGACGAGGCCGCGCAACGCAACGGCTGGGTGCTCGACCAGCAGCTTCCCGCAGACGACATCAAGCTCGACGAACAGACGGAGATCGCGCTCTTTCGCGTCGCGCAGGAATCGCTGACGAACGCCGCGAAGTATGCGAATGCATCACGCGTATCGATCGGCCTGACGGTTCACGCCGACCAGGTGGCGCTCCATATCGCTGACAACGGCATCGGCATCACGCCCGCCGATCTCAAGCGCACGCACACGCACGGCCTGCTCGGCATGCGCCAGCGGGTTGCCGCGCGCGGTGGACACTTCGACATCCGGCGCGGAGCGGCGGGCGGCACCGACATTCGCGTGACGATGCCGACAGTCAGCACGATCACCCCGTTCGATGAAGGGACCTCCGCGCCTTCCGCACCTTCCGGGTCTTCGCCTGTCACGACACCCAACGCACGTACGTAGGATTGCGCCGACGCGAACACCGGAGGCCGCCTACAGGAAAATCGCAACCACGCCGACAGCGGCGGCCCGCCCCTTTTTTTAACATGCAATCAGACCGGATCGGCTTGCTTCATCGCCCGGTCGGACGATAGATAGCAGGCGTCGGGCCTCACGGCGAACCGAACGGTAAACCACATGGCGCGTATGTCGATGCCACTTCACAAGGGGAACACTCATGACTCGACTGATCGCTTTGCTTCTGCTCGCAGGGTCCGCGATACTGGCCGCCGGTTGCAATACCGTAGAGGGTGCGGGCCAGGACATCTCCAAGGGCGGCAACGCCATTTCGAACTCAGCGGAAAAGGCCAAATAAATCCGTTGCCCGCGCGCGCCTTCGGGTGCGCGCCCTGACTTGAGCCTCCGAGGGCTGCCTGCCCGCCGCGTCACATGCGGCGGGCTTTTTTTGTTTTGGCATCTTGTGACACATGCCGTCATTTTCCAGCGCGAATTCAGGCGCTCAAGACAAAACGGCGATCCACTTTCGTGGATCGCCGTCGTGCCCTCCCCCTGCCATGCCGCCTGCGTTATTTCATGCCCAGCCGTTTCACTGGATCAGAGACCCGTGAGGCTGTCGTTCAACTCGATGGCAGGCGTGCTCGTATTGCCACCTTGCGCGACGAGCATGTGCAACTGGTTCGGAATGGCCTGGCTCAGCGCGCCCGCCGTCGGCACCGACGTGATCAGCCAGTCCGCGTTATTGCCCAGCGTGAACGAGCCTGACTGGTAGATCTTCGTCTTGCTGCCTGCCGTCGTCGCGATCAGCACGTAGGTGCCGCCGTTCAAATAGATCGAATCCTGACCACTCGCGGGCACTGCATTCTTGAACGAGAGGCCTGCCATCGTCGGGCTGACGGTCGTGATGTCCGTGCCCGGTGCGACGAGATACAGGTCGAGGTTCTGTGCGTTCACCGATGCATTGAAGCCGCGCACGCGTGCGCTGTTGGACAGGAGACCCTTGTCGAACGGGTCGTCGATCAGACCGATATCGGGCGTCGGCAATCCGGGGACGGCAATCACCGTGTATTCATGGCCTTTTGCCACGTCAGAGAACGAGCCGCTCGCGAGCGCCGTTGTCGTACCCGTCGCCGCGTAGGCCACGGAGGTCTGTCCGGTGTTGATGTTCGCGAAGTTCGTGACGCCCTTGTAGTCGATCTTGGTTTGCAGCGCCGCGCCGTTCACGAGAAAGTCGACAGTCGGGCCGCTGGGAATTGCGTGAACGAAGTGAATAACCGGGTTCGTCAACCCGAGCTCTTTGCCAACGTCGTTAGTGCCGCCACCGCACGCCGACAGGATAGATGCCGCGCCAACCAGCGCTGCCATGGTTCGGATAAGCTTCATGTTCTCCACCTCTCACAAATGGCTTTGAGCCGTTAATTTGTTGTCGCCGTTTTCTGCCGGCACCTGTTTCGTCGATTACTGAAAATGGCGTCATGCAGTACGTCGTCCAAACGCCGGCGACCTTTCATATCCCTGGCGGACGTGTCCTCTCAAACACGAAGTCCGCGTCGTTCGGACGATCGAGTTGAGCAATCGGTGTGCCTCGGGTCGTCGTGAAGGCGCTGCGCTTACGAAAAGCCCCGCGATTCAATGCTTTCGCGGGGCTAGAATTTTTCCTCGACAGTTTTGCGGCATTGCACACCTGTCGCCGTGTATCTTTCGTCGGCACCCCGACTTTACAAGCGACCCTGCATGTCTTACCGCCATCTGCTCGCCCCGCTCGACCTCGGCTACACGACGCTGCGTAACCGCGTCGTGATGGGCTCCATGCATACCGGCATGGAAGACCGCTTCTGGAATTACGCGAAGCTGGCCGCGTATTTCCGCGAACGCGCACGGGGCGGCGTCGGGCTCATCATCACGGGCGGCATTTCACCGAATCGCGAAGGCTGGCTGCTGCCGTTCGGCGGCACGCTCAATTCAGTCTTTGATCTGCACAATCATCGCAAACTGACTGAAGCAGTTCATGCGGAAGGCGGCAAGATCGCGCTGCAGATCCTGCATGCAGGGCGTTACGGCTATCAGCCGATGGTTGTGTCCGCATCGGCCGTCAAATCGCCGATCTCGAAGTTCAAGCCACGCGCGCTTACCGAAGCCGGCATCGCGCGCACGGTGCGCGACTACGCGCGTTGCGCGCGCCTTGCGCAGCGCGCCGGGTACGACGGCATCGAAATCATGGGCAGCGAAGGCTATCTGCTCAACCAGTTTCTCTGCCCGCGTACGAACCTGCGCACGGACGGCTATGGCGGCAGCATCGAAAACCGGATGCGGATTGCACGCGAGATCGTCGAACGTGTCCGCGCCGTGTGCGGCAGCGAATTCATCGTGGTGTACCGGCTTTCGCTGATCGATCTCGTCGAAGGCGGCAATACGTGGGACGAAACGGTCCTGGTCGCGCAGGCGCTGGAAGCCGCGGGCGTCACGATGTTCAACACAGGGATCGGCTGGCACGAAGCGCGTGTGCCGACCATCGTGACTTCCGTGCCGCGCGCGGCGTTCGCGCCATTGAGCGCGCGTTTGAAGGCCGCTGTGCGCGTGCCCGTCATCGTCTCGAACCGCATCAACACGCCCGAAGTCGCCGAGCGCCTGCTCGCCGAGGGCGCGGGCGACCTCGTTTCGATGGCGCGGCCGCTGCTGGCCGACCCTGACTTCGTCGTGAAGGCCGCCGAAGGACGCACGCATGAGATCAACACGTGTATCGCCTGCAACCAGGCGTGCCTCGATCACACGTTCAGGAACCAGCGCGCGACGTGCCTCGTGAATCCACGCGCAGGACGCGAGACCGAACTCGTGTACCGGCCGCTCGCCCATGCAGCCCGGTCGCGCACGGTGGCGGTGATCGGCGCGGGGCCGGCCGGGCTGTCGGCGGCGACGGTGGCTGCCGCGCGCGGTCATCGCGTGACGCTCTTCGATGCGGGCGCAACGATCGGCGGCCAGTTCAATCTGGCGATGCGCGTTCCGGGCAAGGAAGAGTTTGCCGAAACGATCCGCTATTTCCAGAGCCAGCTCGACCGCCATGGCGTGGACGTGCGCCTGCAAACGCGGGTCGATGCGCCGTTGCTCGCCGCTTCGCACTACGACGACGTGATCGTCGCGACCGGCATCGCGCCGCGCCGCCCTGCGATTCCCGGCATTGACGGCCCGAACGTGCTCTCGTATGTCGACGTGCTGCTCGGCGCACCGGTGGGCCGGACTGTCGCGGTGATCGGCGCGGGCGGTATCGGCTTCGACGTCAGCGAGTTTCTGCTGCATCGCAGCGGTGAACCGCTGCCTCAATCGCGCGAAGCGTGGCTCGACGAATGGGGCGTCGACCTCGACGTCACGACGCGTGGCGGCCTGAAGCCGGTTGAACCGGCGACGCCGCCGCGTGAGCTGTGGCTGCTGCAGCGCAAGGCCGGCAAGCTCGGTGCGGGGCTTGGCAAGACGTCCGGCTGGGTGCATCGCGCGACGCTCATCCGTAACGGCGTGCGCATGCTCGACGGTGTGTCGTATCTGGAGATCGACCCGCGCGGCATCCGGATCGCGCGCAACGGTGAGGAACAGTGGCTGGAGGTGGAGACGATTGTCGTGTGCGCCGGGCAGGAATCGATGCGAGACCTTTATCCCACTGCGCCTGCTACGCCCGCCGCGAATGGCCCGCGTTTTCACGTGATCGGCGGTGCGGCGCTCGCAACCGAACTGGACGCGAAGCGCGCGATCCGCGAAGGCGCTGAACTCGCCGCGCGGCTTTGAATCGGGCCCGCTGCGGATCGGGCCGCAGACGCACAGGCTGCAAACGTCACGCAGCCGCGATCAGGCTATCCGGCGTCGGCGCGAGTCGAACCAGAACGACAGACCCACGCTCGCGAGAATGACCACCGTCGCGATCACCGTCGAGCGCGTGACCGGCTCGCCAAGCAGCAGCGCGCCCAGCGCGACGGCGACGACCGGATTCACGTACATGCAACTGCTCGCGATGATCGGACTTGTGTGGCGGATCAGGTAGCCATACGCGACGTATGCGGCCATCGTGCCGATCAGCATCAGATACAGAAACGCGACGACCGGCAGGAAATGCACCTCCATCATCCGCTCGCCGGATATCCACGCGACGAGCGTCGACATGCCGCCGCCGAGGCCAATCTGCAGCGAGGTCGAGAGAAACAGGTCGGATGGCAGTTTCAGCCGTCCGGCCAGATGCGCGCCGCCGGCCCAGAAGAGCGCGCCACAAAGAATCGCAAGGCTGCCGCCGGCGGACCCCGGCGACGTATCGCCGTGACTGAGGATCGCAATGCCGACAAGGCCGAGACCAATCGCGAACCATTCGCCCCTGCCGGTCTTGCGGCCCGCGAGCGCCGCAATCATCGTCGCGAAGAGCGGCACCGTGGCGACCATGACAGCCGCCGTGCCGGTGCCCACGGTCCGCATCCCGTAGGCCAGCATGCCGCTCGACAGGCCCACCAGCATCGTGCCGACCAGCCCTGCGTTGCGCACTTCCGCCGCGCCCGGCCAGGCCGGCTGGCGGCGCACTGCGAAGACAAAGAGTCCGATGCCCGCGAACAGGTTACGCAGCCCCGAGAGCAGCAGCGGCGGGAACGACCCGAGCGCCACGTGCACGGCCAGGTACGTCGAGCCCCACACGATATAGACGACCGTAAGCGCGAGCGCGATGCGGCCTTGAGGTGACTTCGGTGCGCGGAAAGGGAAGGTTTCTGGAAACTGGAACGACATGCGCTCAACCCACCCACGCCAGGGAACGCACGCGCCGCGAGACGGCAGGTTGCGTGCGTGGGGGCGTGCGCCGCCCGCAAAGAGGCGGATGGGCGGATGAGCGGACAAGACAGGACGACATGGCGGCGGTACGACGGGAAACGTTTGCTGGCGGAAAATGGGCCGGTTTAATGCGCAATGGTGCGAATTAAGCGCGGATCGAGCCCGTGGTTAGCGGGCATCGGCAGCATTATGCAGTACCGCCGCGCGGTCGCACTGAAAGCAGACGTAAATAATCGCAACGCATCATAAAAAAGGACCGGGCCCATTTAGCCTGGGTGGCATACAAACACTGCTATTTAATGTGTGAGTGAGTACCGGGAACGACTTTCGCTCTTGTTTTTTTAGTAAGTCTGCTCATGGCCGCAGCGCTACGGCTATATTTTTTCTGGCATCCAGCTGCGTCAGCCACCATCGATCATCGACTACCCAGGTCGATCCAACTGGCCGGATATTCCGGCATTCATGATCGGTGATCGCAAGGGCTCGTTGCGCCCGACGTACGGTGGAAAGACAAGGCGCAACAGACGATCTTCTCCGGCCATTCGATCCAGCGGATCCATCCGGCTTCGGATACGCGACGGGCTTGCATTGCGAAGCGGACTTGAGTATCCCGTGATCCGGCGGCTGATCGTGCGGCGTCCACGGCACGTTGAGGCCGGCGGGACCGACTCATCCGTCGGCCCCGCCGCATTGCCGTTCCGGCTACGCCAGCTTACATGCCGCCCAACGGCTTTTGCACGGTCAGCTTGTTGGTGACCGACGTTACGCCGGGAACGCCCTTCGCGATTTCCGCGACCCTGCCCACCTGGGAAGCATCCGTGACCGTGCCGGTCAGGGTTATCGCGCCGTCTTTCGCGGTGACACCGATATTGCCGGCATTGATGTCCTTGTTCTTCGAAATGGCGTTATAGACCTGCCGGCGCAGGGCACGATTCGCCTTTCTTCCTGTGGCGGGCGCCGTCGATGCAGCCATTGCCGATGCGCCCGGCGCACTGGCCGGCTCGCTCGTCTGGGACCACGCGGTCAAGGACGTTGCAACGACGACGACTCCAACTGCCAGCCTGAATGCCTGAATGCTTTTCACTAATCGCTCCGGTTGCGGGTTTGAGGTTCGGAATCAGAAGGTATGACGAAGGCCGATCATGGCCGCCGTGGTGGACTTGCCCGGGGCGACCGGGGCGCCATAGACGACCGTCTGGTTCATGGTGCCATCGTTGTTGACATACCCGACCTGTGCGTACGTCTTCGTCCTCTTCGACAGGTTGTATTCGGCGCCCACTGCGACTTCGCTCGAGTGATTTGCCGAATGGTTCCGGTCCTTCAGGTAATAGTAGCCCGACGTGATCTTGAAGGCCGAGTTGAACTGGTAGCCGAGACCGCCAGACGCCATTTCGAGGTCCGCGGTGCCGGTATTCGCCGGGTTCTTGCCGACACCGTACGAGCCGGAGATCGAAAATCCGGCGATCGTGTACATCGCACCGAAATAGTAAAAGCGGTTGTTGGCCAGACCCGTCGCGGGTACCGCCGGCCCTGTCGGGTAGTTGATCGGGAACGGATTGGTGTCGTGCCCGTTGTAGTACACGGCAGCCAGATTCAGACCGTAGTTCGAATACTTGAGCACGGCCGACTCGCGCGTGCCGCCCTGGAACTGGCCAGCGACCCCACCTGGCGCGTACTCGAGCGCGAGCGATGCACCGTAGAATTTCGGCGAGTTGTAGACAAGCGCGCTGCTGTCATACAGGGCGCCGATCGGGGCGTTCGTGCTGGTGCCGGGCCATCCGGCCGCCTGATTCATGCCAAGCCACGCGGTCAGGATACTGCCGAAGTACTGTGCGCCACGGACATCGGTTTCCGACATCGCGTAGATCATCGGAATGATCTGCCGGCCGGCGTCGAAGGTACCGAACGGCGTGGACGCACCGACCGTCGCAAACTGGTTGAAGATCGCAGTTGCGCCCGGCGTGTCGGCGAGACCAAGCTTGCCGTTCGTGGTGTTGAATACACCCTGCAGCTTGAAGGTGATCTTGTAGCCGGCGCCAATGTCCTCGCTTCCCTTCATGCCCCAGTAGCTGGAATAGATGCCGCCGTCCTTGATCTGATAAACATGACCGAGGTTCGGGGCGTGCGGTTGAAAGGATGCAGCCGAGGTGCTTTGATACAGAAATCCACTGTCGAGTACGCCGTAGAGCGTGACTGACGATTGGGCATGGGCGGCGGTGGCGAACAGCACCAGCGCAGCAGTGCTGCTCAACTTCAACTTCAATTTCATTCTGTCTCCTTCGGTTTTTTAAACGCCGACCCCCCGGCGCTTGTGGGTTATTGCCTGACTAAAACTGCATCGATGCGGCGTCGGTGCGTCAGCACCGACACGTAGTCATCCCCTACTACTACCGCGACTGGTGCCTGATGACCTTGCCGGTCGCGTCGGGTCGACGCGACTCGGCGAAGACCACCGGGTCTGGCTTCCATCACTTCGCGATCTGGCTGTCCAGGAATGCGGGCAATCCGGCCGTGGTGAGCGTGCCGCCCAGTTCCTTCACCACCAGGAACAGTGGCCGTCCCTCCCACTTAGGGTGCCGCGCAGCGATGCAGACCGCGCTTGCGACACCGGGTGCACGCACGCGAAGTTCTCGATGTCGGCCGATCTGACCCATTCACCCCAGAGACGATCACGCTGGATGGGCATGGCGCCTCGCACTAGAGGACACCGCTGCGCCCTCCATCTGGGATGCTGTTCCGTTCAATCGATAAGGTATCCATATTGACGTGAAACGTCGGCCACTTCAGCTATTTGCACTATGACATTGCGCGCCCCGCAGATGACGCAAGCCAATAAACAGGACGACGGCCGACGCGACGCCGGCGAGTGGCAATAGTTGCAAGGCGGCCGTAAGCCCCAGTCGGTCTGCCAATATTCCCGTCACAACGGAACCAGGCGCCAGCCCAAGAACGTTGAAGGCGAGAGCAAGCGTTGCCATGGCTGTACTGTGAATCGCCCTGGGCGTCAGGTTCGCAACCATCGCACCGGCCGAACCGAGAATGCCCGCGCTAAAGAACATTGCCAATGCGATCAGAGTGAGTTGTGCTGTGCCGACGGGAAACTGAAATGCCGCGACCAGCAATGCTCCGCAGACCAGGTTATAGATGATCGCCAGGCGCATTTTCCGTTGTGGCGAACCACGGCCGAGACGATCGGACAGTGCGCCGCACAGGGGCATTCCACATGCGCCGCAAAGGACGAACACCGCCGCGACGCCGCCTGCCTGGCTCACTGGCATGTCATAGGCCCGATTCAGGAAACTCGGCAGCCAGGCAAGCAGGCCACCGTTGATGAAGAGTTGCAGCCCGCTGCCGATGTAGACGCAGATCAACACCGGCGAGGAGAACAGATCTCTGAACACATGCCTGATGCGGACTGCAGGTAGCGCTTCAACTTGTTTAATGCCGCTTGATTGGCCTTTCGCCCCTTCGATCCGCGCCGGCGTGGCGACGATCATATAGAGCAGGGTCAGCGCGATGCCAAAGACCGCCATGCCAACGAACGCCATGCGCCAACCGAAATGGCTTGCCAGTGAGCCGCCAAGGCCGATCCCCATGACCGATCCGACCATGCCGCCCGCCAGAAATGCGCCAGCCACCGCGGAGGTGTGCCGGGGCGGAAACATACTGATCAGAATGGCGAGGCCAATGCTGGCGTACGCGGCTTCGCCGACACCGACCAGAAAGCGCGCCGACAGCAACGTGAAGTAGTTGTGCGACAGGCCGCAGAGCAAGGTCGCGATGCTCCAGATCGCCGCCATGACCGTCACGCTTCGTACGCGCCCCCATCGATCGCCGATAAGCGAGAGTGGGAACGCCAGGATGCCGACGGCCAGCGAGACAATACCGCTGAGCGCCCCGAGCCGGGCGTCGGACAGTCCCCACTCCGCCTTGATTTGCGGAAAGACTGCGTTGAGCACTTGCCGCGACATGTAGTCGGACAAGAGCAGTCCGAATGTCAGTGCAAAAATGACCCATGCGTAACCGCGAATGCGCTGCGGGCGCTCACTGTCATAGGACGCTGTTTCCTGCATATTCACCACCATGATTCTGTCTCCTATATTGCTGCTGTTATGGCCATCTGTGCGCAGCTATTTGTTTTCAGTTTTGGTGTCCGCCAGGCTTTCCCACGGCCCCTCATTCATCCTGGAGGCTCTTGGGGGAAAGTGAAACCTGCCTTGCGCCCACGCTGTCATCTCGCTGGACGCCCGATCTGGGCGTCGCAGCCGTAAAACCTGGACGCTAGTCCTTGAATTGCTCGAGAAATTCCAGCAGCAATCCGTTCACCTGATCAACGCTTTCTTCCGCCGCGGCATGGCCCACGCCGGGTAGCAGCACCTTCTTCTGCAGTCCGGTCAGCCAGGTGTCGAGTCCGTCGTACAGGCTGCGGATTTCCACCGGTTCGATCGAAGGGTCGGCGGCGCCGCCGATGAACAGGCTCGGCTGGCGGACCACTGCGCCGTCCAGAAACGCTGTGATTTCCCAGTTCCGGTCGCGACAGCGGTAGTAGTTAATGGCGCCCGTAAATCCCGTGCGCGTGTATTCGTCGACGTAGTAGTCGATCGCCCGCGCGCTCAACCAGGACGGGAACTCCTTCGGCTCAGTGAACGCGTTGAGAAGGGGCTCGCCGGCTTCGACGAACAGGCGCCAGCGTTCGGCGCCGACGGCGCTGCCGGAGACCGAGTAGTAGATGCTGCGCAATGTCTTGCGCGGATCGCTGGCGAACTCGCGATCCGGCTTGTCGAGCTGCTGGAAGTACAGGTGGTGATACACCCTGCCTTTCGCCATCGCCTGCAAACCGACGGTCGGTTTGACCTTTCCGCGCGGTGGCACCGGGGTATTGAGCATCACGAGGCCGCGGAACAGATCCGGCCTCAGCGTGGCCGCCGCCTGAGCTACCCATGCGCCCAGGTCGTGTCCGACGATCACCGCGGAGGTTTCACCCAGGGCCGCCATCAGGCCAACCATGTCGCCGACGGCCTGGCTCATGTCGTAGGCTTCGATGGCTTCTGGCCGGTCGGTTTGCCCAAATCCCCGCTGATCGGGGACGACGACCCGAAAGCCGGCCGCGGCCAACGCCCCGATCTGGCGGCGCCACATGTACCAGAGGTACGGAAAGCCATGCAGCAGAATGACGAGCGGGCCTTGGCCTTCGTCGATGTAATGCATGCGAATGCCATTGACTTCGGCAAAGCAGTGGTTGAATGAGGCGGGGTCGTCGGCATCCACCTGTCCGAATGCGGCGCGAGGTTGACCGATGTACGTTGCGGCGCTGGTGTCCATTGTCTATATCCGTCTGTTGAAGTTCCCGGCCTCCAAGGTAGCTCTGACATGCGTTCCCTACTATACTTAGCAGGACATAAGCTTGATCAATTGGGACAGGTGACGTCCGTGCATACCCTGACGCGAAGTGCCAGCCTTACCGACTATGAACACGTGGCCCGTTCAGTGGGGCTCGATCCGCTTCGCATGCTGCGGATGGCGAGGTTGCCGGCCACGGTCCTCGACGATCCGAACATGATGATCAGTGTCGATTCGGTGGGGTGGCTACTGGAGGAGTCGGCACGCCTGTCCGGTCAGGAGGCCTTCGGATTGCTGCTCGCGGAAACCAGAAGTCTGGCCAATCTGGGGATGCTGGCGCTGGCGATTCGGGAAGAGCCAACGCTGCGCGCAGCAGTACAATTTTTCGCCCGCTATATGCGTCTGCACAACGCCGGTGTGCAATTCCGGCTTGACGATGCGGGCGACGTCGCGCTGCTGCATGTAGCCGTGAATATGCAGGGTCATGGCGTCTGGCGCCAGGCTATCGAACAGACGACCGGTGTTGCATTGCGGACGTTGAGAGCGCTGGCTCACGACACCTTCCGGCCGGCAAAGATCAGTTTCACTCACGCGCGGCCCGCCAGCCTTGAAGTGCACCGCCGCGTGCTGGGATCAGCGATCGAGTTTTCACAGGAATGCAATGCCATCGTTTGCCGCAGCCGCGACCTGGACATGCCCATCCCTGCGGCAGACCCGGCGCTGAAAAGCGAGATGAAACGATGGCTGGACATGCAGCTGGCGGGCCTGCGCGACGGGCCGACGCAGCGGACGCGCCAGATCGTCAGGATGCTGCTGCCAGCCGGACTTTGTTCGGTCGATCAGGTTGCCCAGCATCTTGGCATGCATCGACGCACGCTTAACCGGCACCTGGCGGCCGAGGGCGAGAGTGTCACAACGATCATCAATGCGGTACGGGCCGAACTCGCCGAGGAGTATTTGACCAACAGCGAGCGCAAGTTGTATGAAGTCGCCGAACTTCTCGGTTTTTCCTCCGCCTGTGAACTTTCTCGCTGGTTCCGCGGCGAGTTTGGCAAGACACCCTCGGATTGGGTTGCCCATTACCGGGAGAGCAAGGCGCCGCCGGACCCACCTCGCGTAAGCGGGAAAGGCAGGTTCGAGGACGTTTGAGGCGTCCCTTCGTCGTCCCGGCTAGCCACGCGGCCCGAACCGGCCGTACCTGTACATTCCTGACGTTACAGATCCCCGCCTGCTTCCGCGATCGCCGGCTGTACCACCCGGACTGCACGGGAGCGTTGCCGCTATCGGCTTTCCAGCCATGAGCCCTGGCCTCGCGTCCCAATACGCAACGAAATTGTCGCGCTGAATCAATAACACCGCGACCGCACTGCCTATTATCACTCCCCTGGCATCGATGACACGATGCCCCTGCCGTGCCGACAGGGGCCAGCTACGTCTGCCGGATACCCACATGGCTCGCCGCGCACAAGCACAGATTGGAGACATCAATGACAACGACCGCGGCAACCCAGGACGCGACTTCACAAGCCGCATCCGCGTTACCGGCCATCGTGCGGCCAGCGGGTGCACCAGCACCCGGTCAACGTGGGAATCTGCATGCCCGCCATCGGCGCCGAACTCAGCAATATCAGCCTGGCTGATGCCGCCCTGGATCATCTTGTGAAATTGGGACAGCCCGGGCATACCCTGACGCGCAGTGCGAGCCTGACCGACTATGAACACGTAGCCCGTTCGGTGGGGCTCGATCCGTTGCGTATGCTGCGAATGGCAAGGCTGCCGGCCACCGTCTTCGACGATCCGAATCTGATGATCAGTGTCGATTCGGTGGGATGGCTGCTGGAGGAGTCGGCGCGCCTGTCCGGTCAGGAGGCCTTCGGACTGTTGCTCGCGGAAACCAGAAGTCTGGCCAATCTGGGGATGCTGGCGCTGGCTGTCCGGGAAGAGCCATCGCTGCGCGCAGCAGTGCAATTTTTCGCCCGCTATATGCGTCTGCACAACGCCGGCGTGCAATTGCGGCTTGACGACCCAGGCGACGTCGCGCGGCTGCAGGTCGGCGCGAATATGCAGGGGGGGCATGGCGTCTGGCGTCAGACGATCGAAATGTCGACCGGCATCGTATTGCGAGTGTTCAAGGCATTGAGTGGCGATACTTTCCGGCCGACAAAGATCAGTTTCACCCACGCGCGGCCCGCCAGCCTTGAAGTGCACCGCCGCGTGCTGGGAACAGCGATCGAGTTTTCACAGGAGTGCGATGCCATCGTTTGCCCCAGCCGCGACCTGGACACGCCCATCCCTGCCGCAGACCCGACGCTGAATCGCGAGGTGAAGCGGTGGCTGGACATGCAGTTGACCAGCCTGCGCGACGAGCCGGCGCAGCGGGCACGCCAGGTCGTCAGAATGCTGCTGCCAGGCGGACTATGTTCCGTCGATCAGGTTGCCCAGCATCTTGGCATGCATCGACGCACGCTTAACCGGCACCTGGCGGCCGAGGGCGAGAGTGTCACAACGATCATCAATGCGGTACGGGCCGAACTCGCCGAGGAGTATCTGGCCAACAGCAAACGCAAGTTGTACGACGTCGCTGAGCTCCTCGGGTTTTCCCATGCCGGTGACTTCTCGCGCTGGTTCCGCGGTCGATTTGGCAAGACGCCCTCAGAGTGGGCCGCCCATTCCCGGCAGAGCACGGCGGCACCCGGGCCCATCTCGTCCAGGTAGGAAACAGGAAGACAGGTTCGAAGTCGGCCCACGCGTTCCTCCATCATCCGCGCCTGCCACACTCACTGCCTGAACCTGCCACACCCCGCACGTTCCTGACGTTACTGATCCCGCCCGACCCCGCGATTACCCGACTACGTGCATCGCCGCCCGGAAGCACCCGAGCGTTGTTGCTAGCCGCTTTTTAGCCACGCCCTGGCCTGGTGTCCCAATTTGCAAGGAAATTGTCTCGCTGAATCAATAGCATTGCGGCCGCACTGCCTATTATGACTTCCGTGGCACCGATGAAACGATGCCCCTGCCGTCCTGACAGGGGCCAGCTACATCTGCCGGACGCACACATGGCTCGCCGCCGCACGAGTACAGATTGGAGACATCAATGACAGCAACCGCCGTACCCCAAAACACTTCTTCACAAACCGCGCCCGTGGCACCGGCCATTGTCCGGCCATCTGTGCGCCAGCATTCGATCAAGGTGGAGATCTGCACGCCCGCCATCGGCGCCGAACTCAGCAACATCAGCCTCGCTGACGCTGCGCAGGATCCTGAGGCTATCGCCGAAATCCGGGCGCTGTGGCTGAAGCACAAGGTCCTGTTCTTCCGCGATCAGAACATCACGCCGATGGAGCAGCAGAACTTCGCCGCGCAATTCGCCGGACTGGAAGCCCATCCCCTTGCCCCGAGCCATCCGGAGGCGGACAAGCTGCTGATGCTGTACCGCAATCTCGAGCCGGGCAAGCCCCAGGGCTTCGTCGAAAAAGCCAGCCGCGAAAACACCTGGCATGCCGATGTCACCTACAAGAAGGCGCCGCCCCGCGGTGCGGTGTTGCGCTGCGAACTGGGTCCGGAGACCGGCGGCGACACCATCTGGTCCAACATGGTGATGGCCTACGAAAAGCTGCCCGAGGCCATCAAGCAACGGATCGACGGCCTGTACGCCAAGCACAGTGCCGAGCACGCCTTTGGCGCGCAGATGCCGATCGCAGACCGTCACGCGATGGCAGCGAAGAACCCCGCCGCTGAGCACCCGGTGGTGCTCACCCATCCCGAGACGGGCGAAAAGGTGTTGTTCGTCAACTCGACGTTCACGACGCATTTCTCGAATTTCTACAACTTCGAGGACATCCGGTACGGCCAGGACTTTATGCCCGAGGCGCATCACCTGCTGAACTATCTGGCCTTCCAGGCCGCGATTCCGGAATACCAGGTCCGTCTGAAGTGGAGAACCAACACGGTTGCCATGTGGGACAACCTGCAGGTTCAGCACTACGCCGTGGCGGACTACGGCAATGAGCCAAGAAAGATGCTGCGCGCCACCCTCACGGGCGCCCCGCTGGTCTAAGACGACAGTTTCATCCGGCGTATCCAGGGCGCCCACCCCTCAGGGACAGACGGGTAGCCCCGGTACGCTTAACAGGTTTGACCCCCACACCAAAATGGAGACAGATATGCTTCACGAACAAGTCGACACCTCGCTCATCGATGGCGAATCACTGCCGTGGGTACCGTTTACGCCCTATGCGGACAACGTCCTGCTGAAGTACTTCAAGCTTGACCCGATCCGCGGTGAAATCATCGTGATGATGAAGGCACCGATGGACATGCAACTGCCCAGGCACCACCACACTGGCACGGTTCTCGTCTACACGATCGAAGGCAAGTGGAAATACAAGGAGCACGACTGGATCGCCGGACCCGGCGACGTCGTGTACGAGACCGCCGCGTCGACCCACACGCCTGAAGTCGTCACCACCGGAAGCGGAGACGGCTACATGGTCACGTTTATTCAGATGATCGGCGATCTGATTTTCCTCGACGAGAACGACAACATCATCGCGATGGAAAACTGGAAGACCTCGCTGCAGCGCTATCTTGCTTACTGCGAGCAGCATGACATCAAGCCGAAAGATCTCACGGCATTCAATTGATCTGAAATTCATGAGGATTCCCGATATCCGCGGGGTCCTCATGACACTCAGTGCGTCGCCCGCAAGACGCACCAGACAGTCCGGCCATATCAGGACTGCGGCACCACGCCGGGTTATCGCAGGTCACAGGCGCCGAAAAGATGGCTATGCGCGACAAGCGCGCAGTCCATGCCGCATCGCGATCTCTCCGGTCGCGAGAGCCGTTATCTGATTGCAAAAACCCAGTAGAGGGGAGACACGTGGTCCCGGTTCGCGGCCTTGAGGCGGAACCTGGCAGAGGGGTACAGCCATGTCCCCGCTCCACGATCACAGACATTAGAAGGGAACGACGCCATGAACGGCTTGATGATGCAAAAGCAGTTGTTGATCTCCTCACTCATCGTGCATGCCGACCGGCATCATGGCGACACGGAGATCGTGTCCCGGCGAGTGGAAGGCGATATCCATCGCTACACTTTCCGCGACTGCCACCGTCGCGCGCGCCAGATGGCCAATGCGTTGACCCGCCTCGGTGTCAATCCCGCCGACCGGATCGGCACGCTGGCGTGGAACGGCTACCGTCATCTGGAGCTGTACTACGGCGTCTCTGGCATGGGTGCCATTCTGCATACCATCAATCCTCGTCTGCATGAAGACCAGGTCGCTTACATCGCCAATCACGCCGAAGACCAGTACATCTTCTTCGACCTGACTTTCCTGCCGTTGATCAAGGCGGTCGCTGGCCGCTGCAAGACGGTCAAGGCGTTCATCGCCATGACCGATCACGCCCACATGCCGAAGGACGCCGGCATTGACAACCTGCTGTGCTACGAAGACCTGATCGAGGCGTCTTCGCCCGACTACGCCTGGCCGCGTTTCGACGAAAACGCCGCCAGTACGCTCTGCTACACCTCTGGCACGACAGGCAACCCGAAAGGCGCTCTGTACAGCCATCGCTCTTCGATGCTGCATACCTATGCGGCGGCGCTGCCTGATTCGCTGAACTGTTCGGCACGCGACGTGATCCTGCCCGTTGTGCCGATGTTTCATGTCAATGCGTGGGGACTTCCGTACATCGCGTGCATGGTCGGCGCCAAACTCGTACTCCCCGGGCCGGCGCTGGACGGCAAATCGCTCTATGAACTGCTCGAAGCCGAGCAGGTTACGGTCTCCGCTGGTGTGCCGACTGTCTGGCAAGGCCTGCTTGGCCATCTCGAGGAAACAGGCCAGGCGTTTTCGAGCATGAGACGCACCATCATTGGTGGCGCGGCCTGCACGCCGGTCATGCTCCGCAAGTTCCAGGAGACATACAGCGTGGCGGTGTTGCACGTCTGGGGAATGACCGAAATGAGCCCTATCGGAACCGTCGGCACCATGAAGGCCAGGCACGTTGAGATGTCCATGGAAGAGCGTTATGCCGTGCAATCCAAACAAGGTCGCGCCGTGTTTGGCGTCGACATGAGAATCGTCGGCGCGGACGGCGTGGAGCTGCCCTGGGACGTCGCGACTTCCGGTGACCTGCAGGTGCGCGGTCCATGGGTGGTGCGCGACTACTTCAGGAGCGAGGGGAACAGTCCGCTGCAGCTCGATGACGATGGGCAAGAGTGGTTCCCGACCGGCGACGTTGCGACCATCGATGCCGATGGCTTCATGCAGATCACCGATCGCAGCAAGGACGTCATCAAGTCTGGTGGCGAGTGGATTGGCTCCATCGACCTTGAGAATATCGCGATGGCGCATCCGGCAGTCTCCCAGGCTGCATGCATTGCCGCGAAACACGCGAAGTGGGACGAGCGTCCGTTGCTGATCGTCGTCAAGAAGCCGCAAGCGGATTTGACGCGGGAAGAACTGCTCGCTTTCTATGAAGGCAAGATCGCGAAATGGTGGACGCCTGATGATGTGGTCTTCGTCGACGCGATCCCGTTGGGCGCTACAGGCAAGATCCAGAAAAACCGTCTGCGGGAGCAGTTTGGCGATCATCTGATGACGAGAGTTGCGAACTGAGCGTGGTGGAATCGATCCGGTCGTGTCGATGAGGCCGACGGGGGAAACGTAAGCACGCGATTCGACCTGCCGCACCATCACCACAAGGAAGCCCCATGGCTGAGTTACAGCCCCAGATTGGCACGGTCCCCCTCTTGCATGCCGATATGGGCCTGCCGCTTCCGCAGCGCTTCTGGGCGGTCGTCTTCATCTCGCTGGGCACCCTGCTCGCCGTGCTCGACGGCGCGATCGCCAACGTCGCGTTGCCGACCATCGCGCGCGACCTGCATGCATCCGACGCCGCGTCGATCTGGATCGTCAACGCCTATCAGATCGCCATCACGATCACGCTGCTGCCGCTCGCGTCGCTTGGCGATCGCGTCGGCTACCGGCGCATCTACATTGCCGGCCTCGTGGTGTTCACTATCGCGTCGCTCGGCTGCGCACTCGCGAGTTCGCTGCCGACGCTCGCGGCAATGCGCGTGATCCAGGGGCTCGGCGCATCGGGCATGATGAGCGTCATCGCAGCGCTCGTGCGGACAATCTATCCGTCGTCGATGCTTGGACGCGGCGTGTCGGTCAACGCGATGGTGGTCGCACTGTCGGCGGCGATCGGGCCAACGATCGCGTCCGCAGTGCTGTCGGTCGCATCATGGCCGTGGCTTTTCGCGATCAACGTGCCCATCGGCATCGCCGCGGTGCTCGGCGGCCTGCGCACGCTGCCCGCCAATCCGCTGCACGACGCGCCGTACGATGCCAGGAGCGCGCTGATGAATGCCTGTGTGTTCGGGCTGCTGATCATGGCCGCGGACGGACTCGGCTACGGCGAGCGCGGTGCGTTCATCGTTGCGGAATTGACGCTGGCGTGCGTCGTCGGCTATTTCTTCGTGCAACGACAGCTATCGCAGCCGGCACCGCTCCTGCCCGTCGACCTGATGCGCATCCCGGTCTTCGCGCTGTCGATCTGCACGTCGATCGCGTCGTTCACCTCGCAGATGCTCGCGTTCGTCGCACTACCGTTCTGGCTCCAGAATTCGCTCGGCTTCTCGCAGGTTCAGACCGGCCTCTATATGACGCCCTGGCCGCTCGTGATCGTGCTCGCCGCGCCGCTTGCCGGCGCGCTGTCCGACCGCTGCTCGGCCGGCATGCTCGGCGGCATCGGGCTCGCGCTGTTAGCGGCCGGACTGCTGTCGCTTGCGATGATCGGCGCGCACCCGGGCACGGTTGACATCGTCTGGCGCATGGCGCTGTGCGGTGCCGGCTTTGGCCTGTTCCAGGCGCCGAACAACCACGCAATCATGTCGTCGGCGCCACGCACGCGCAGCGGCGGTGCAGGCGGCATGCTCGGTATGGCGAGGCTGACCGGGCAGACGCTCGGGGCGGCGCTCGTCGCGCTGATCTTCGGCATCGCACCCGGGCACGGACCGACGATCGCACTCTATGTCGCCGCCGCGTTCGCGGCTGCCGCGGCCGTCGTCAGCGCGCTGCGCATCGCGGCCCCGCATCTGAGCGCGTCGGTCTGACCGCGTCACATCCGGCGCGCAGCGTGTCAAGTGCGTCCGGCATGGAAGTGGCGACCCGGGCGTCGATAACGACCGAGATGCTTGCAAAGGGCATTCGGCAGGTCCAGGAGTGGACCTGCCGTTCGAATGACAGCGTTGTGGGATAGGTGAGCGGCACCAAATGGCCGGACGTCTCGTTGCGTACGGCCTTCGCATCCGGGTATCGCCGCATCCGCGCGGATGCGGCGAGCGCCTGTCAGTTCGCCATGGCGCCCGATGCTTCGTGCTTCATGCCCATCGAGTCACTGCTCTTTTTCGCATTCTTGTGACTCATCTTGTCTTTGGACATCGAATCCTTCGACATCGAGTCCTTGGACATCGAGTCGTGCGACATCGCGCCGTTCGACATCGCGCCGCTGGCTTCCTGCGCCAATGCCGACGTTGCGCCAGCGATGGAGAAAATTGCGAATGCGGCGATTGCGAGCTTTTTCATGAGATGACTCCGTTTTGTTATCACAAGGTGAACCGGCGTGTGCCGGGTATTTCTGAAGCTTCTGCCGTCCGGGGTCATGGCACATTGGCACGATGCAGGCCTGCAGGCGCGCACGCATGACCCGCGCGCGTCAGGAGCCTCCGAACCAGTTGTAGCCCTGATTGACCCAGTAGCCGCCCGGATACGTATTCGTCACGAACATCTCGACGATATGCTTCGGGTTCTTGTAGCCAAGCTTGGTGGGCATCCGCAGCTTCATCGGGAATCCGTATTTCGGCGGCAGGCGCGCTCCGTCGTATTCGAACGTGAGGAGCGTCTGTGGATGAAGCGCCGTGGGCATGTCGATGCTTTCGAAGTAGTCGTCCGCGCATTTGAAGCCGACGTATTTCGCGGATGTATCCGCGCCCACGCGACGCAGGAAATCGCCGAACGGCGTGCCGCCCCAGCGGCCGATCGCACTCCACCCTTCCACGCAGATATGCCGCGTGATCTGCTCCGCGTGCGGCAACGCGTAGAGCTCCGGTAGCATCCACGTTTTCTTGCCCGTGATGAGTCCGCTCAACTGGAGCTTGTAGTCCGATGCGTCGACTTCCGGCACGTCGTCGATCCCGTAGAACGCGTTGAACGGGAACGGCCGCGTGATCTGCGCTTCGGTGTACGTCGGCGCCATCTGCGTCGGATCGAAAATGAACGCCTGCGCGCGGTCGTTCAGACGCGATACAGCCGTGAGAAACGTGTTCACCGAGTCGTTGTCGGTGATCGAGCAGCCCGTCAGCATCGTGAGACCGCCGAGTGTCAGAAGCTGCTTGCCGAAGAGGCGTCGTGACGGCATCGCAAGTTCGCGGCGCGCGTCGATCAGGATCGATTCGCGGTCGAGCTTGATCGCGGGTTTGCGTTCCGGCTTCATGATCTGGATTCTCCCTGACGGCCACGCAGCATCGTGAGCAGTGAGCGCGGCACGAGCGCGACCATCACGACGTGCACGACGATAAACGCGGCCATCAGCGACATCGCGGTGAAATGAACGATACGTGCGGTGTCGTAGCCCCCCATCAGCTCGCGCAGGAGCGGAAACTGCACCGACTTCCAGATCGCGAGGCCCGACAACACGAGCACGATCAGGTCACAGATGACGAACAGGTACGCGAATTTCTGCACGGCGTTGTACTGGCGCAGATCGGCATGCGAGAGCTTGCCGGTGAGCGCGGCTGCGAGATCGCTGACGATCGCGCGCGGCGAGAGCGGCAGGAACTTGTGCCAGAAGCGCCCGCCCGCGAGATTGAGGGTAAGGTACACGAGGCCATTGAAGACCAGCAGCCACATCGCGGCGAAATGCCATTGCAGCGCGCCGCCCAGCCAGCCGCCGAGCGTGAGCGAAGGCGGAAACACGAAACCCGGAAAGATCGGCGACGCATCGTAGATGCGCCAGCCCGACAGCATCATGATGATGGCCGCAAGCGCGTTGAGCCAGTGGGTGACGCGCACCCAGGCGGGATGTATCGCGCCGCGCACGGGTGCGGCCGGCGGTGCGGCGTTGGCGTGAAGACGGGACGTATGCATCGAAAGCTCCCCGGTTTCTGCTACTCAATGAATCAGTGAAGTGGCGGCTCAGTGACAGGCGGCAAGATCGGCCACCTGCAGCACCTCGCCGGTCGCGGCATTCTCCACGAACGCCGCCACGCCGAATTTATTCCCTGACGCTGGCAAATTTGTGCCGCCGCCGGCTTCGCGATCAAACGCGCCCAGCGCGACATCCTGATGAATCCGCGCGTAACCGGCGACGAGCGGCACCGGTCCGATCCATTGCCGCACCACCCGCTCGTGATGCAGCGTCGCGCCGCTGTTTTCGCCCGCATGCACCTGCGTATTCAGGTCGTTTTCATAGACGGCCACGTAGGCGTTCAACCTGTCGCTTCCGGCTGTGCGCGCGGTGAACGTGGCGTCGACATCGAGTGCGCCCGCTGTGGGCGGCACGCGCGGCGCGACTGCGATGGCGACGTCGGCCTGCGCGGGTTTCGCGGTCACATCCTGCACGCGCGACTCGAAGCTGGAAGGTTGCGACCAGCTACGCAGTTCGCGGCCCGAGACGAACACTTCCGGCGTGTAGATCGTGTGACCGCCCGCGAGATCGGTCAGACTTTGCTGACGTTCCGTGAATCGGTGCTGCGAAAAGCGGTCCATCCAGCCAAGGCTGTTCCAGTAATCGACGTGCAACGCGAGCGGCACGACACTGTCGGGCACGCCGCGGCCCTTCCATTGACCCAGCCAGCGGTCCGCGGGCGGGCAGCTGTTGCACCCCTCGCTGCTGTACAGCTCGATGAGCGCCACGCGATGCGCCGGGCTGTGCGCGGTGCACATCGTGGTAGCGGCCTGCGCGACACTGCCCGTTGCAAGCGAAAACGCCAGAGCGAGCGCGAAGCCATGCACGGCGCGCGCGTAGCGGGCCGGTTCGCGCGGTGTCGACGATCGGGTTGAATGCGTTTGCATGGCAGGCTCCATCTGGAAATCTGCACGTTTGTCGCGGCACATCCGCTGTTATGACAACATGAGCAAAATTTTTCTGGATGCCTGCAAGGCCGGAAAAGAGTGAACGCTGGCTGGAGCGCTCCAGCCCTTGACGGAAGCGCGGCGTGCGCCCCGCTTGACGCAGCGTCGGCTGCACTCTCCATGCTAGCGCAACGCCCCAAAACGCTACGGCTTTGGCCCACCAACATTACGAAACGGTTACCGTCCGGCATTCTTCCAGCCATCACGCGCGCCGAAAGAAAACCGTGACGTCAGACGAAATGACGACGCAAGCCACGCGACGCTGCTCGCAATGATTTTTTTGCGCCGGGTTGCCATGCGCCCAAAACCCGGTGTATTGTGTGCGCTGCTAACGCGGGGGTCCTGCGTGGCGCATCGAACGATGGTCGGTGTGCTTCGTGGGTGAGAAATACCCTTTGAACCTGATCTGGATAATGCCAGCGCAGGGAAGCGTACGGAGTTCGCCGCCTCAACCGTTTCACTGCAGCACGTCCCGCGCGAACTCCGCTCACCTTCCATCAAGTCTTCCGCTTTAGCTTTTCCCCACATCCGGAGAGAAGCATGAACGCCAATCCAAAATTCCTTTCCGCCGACGCCCACGTCGACGCCGCCGCTGTCGCCCCGCTGCCGAATTCCCGCAAGGTCTACGTCACCGGATCGCAGCCGGATATCCGCGTACCGATGCGCGAAATCACCCAGTCCGACACGCCGGACAGCTTCGGCGGCGAGAAGAATCCGCCGGTCTACGTCTACGATACGTCGGGCCCATACACCGATCCGGACGCGCACATCGACATCCGCGCGGGGCTGCCCGCGCTGCGTCAACGCTGGATCGAAGCGCGTGGCGACACCAAGGCGCTGCCCGGCCTGACAAGCGACTACGGCCGCGAACGCGCCGCCGATTCCGCCACCGCAGACCTGCGCTTCCAGGGTCTGCATCGCACGCCGCGTCGCGCGATGCCCGGCAAAAACGTCTCGCAGATGCATTACGCGCGCCGGGGCATCATCACACCGGAAATGGAATACATCGCGATTCGCGAGAACCAGCGCCGCGCCGAATATCTGGAAAGCCTGCGCACCAGCGGTCCGAACGGCGAAAAGCTCGCCGCGATGATGGGCCGCCAGCATCCGGGCCAGGCGTTCGGCGCGAGCGCGTTCGGCCCCGATGCGCTGAAGGAAATCACGCCGGAGTTCGTGCGCGAGGAAGTCGCGCGCGGCCGCGCGATCATCCCTAACAACATCAATCACCCCGAGAGCGAGCCGATGATCATCGGCCGCAACTTCCTCGTGAAGGTGAATGCGAATATCGGCAACTCGGCCGTCACTTCATCGATCGGCGAGGAAGTCGACAAGATGACGTGGGCGATCCGCTGGGGCGGCGACACGGTGATGGATCTCTCCACCGGCAAGCACATCCACGAAACGCGCGAATGGATTATCCGCAATTCGCCGGTGCCGATCGGCACGGTGCCGATCTATCAGGCGCTCGAAAAGGTCAACGGCCGTGCGGAAGACCTGACGTGGGAAATCTTCCGCGACACGCTGATCGAACAGGCCGAACAGGGCGTCGACTACTTCACGATTCATGCGGGCGTACGTCTGCAATACGTGCCACTCACGGCGAAGCGCATGACCGGTATCGTGTCGCGCGGCGGCTCGATCATGGCGAAGTGGTGCCTCGCGCATCACAAGGAAAGCTTCCTGTACGAGCACTTCGAGGACATCTGCGAAATCATGAAGGCGTATGACGTGGCCTTCTCGCTCGGCGACGGCCTGCGTCCCGGCTCGATCTACGACGCGAACGACGAAGCACAGCTCGGCGAACTGAAGACGCTCGGCGAACTCACGCAGATCGCGTGGAAGCACGACGTGCAGACGATGATCGAAGGCCCCGGTCACGTGCCGATGCAACTGATCAAGGAGAACATGGACCTGCAGCTGGAATGGTGCGACGAAGCGCCTTTTTACACGCTCGGGCCGCTGACGACCGACATCGCGCCGGGCTACGACCACATCACGTCCGGCATCGGTGCCGCGATGATCGGCTGGTTCGGCACGGCCATGCTCTGCTACGTCACGCCGAAGGAACACCTCGGGCTGCCGAACAAGGACGACGTGAAGACCGGGATCATCACGTACAAGCTCGCCGCGCACGCCGCCGATCTCGCGAAGGGTCATCCGGGCGCGCAGGTACGCGATAACGCGCTCTCGAAGGCGCGCTTCGAATTCCGCTGGGAAGACCAGTTCAACCTCGGCCTCGATCCGGACAAGGCGCGTGAATTCCACGACGAAACCTTGCCGAAGGATTCGGCGAAAGTCGCGCATTTCTGTTCGATGTGCGGACCGCACTTCTGCTCGATGAAGATCACGCAGGACGTGCGCGAATACGCGGCGCAACAGGGCATCAGCGACGACGAGGCCTTGAAAAAGGGCATGGAAGTGAAGTCGATCGAATTTATGAAGAAAGGCGCCGAGATCTATCAGCGGCAGTGAGTTGCCAGCGAATCACGGCAATAACGACTGGCAGCGCGCGAAGGTGCGCCTCGACAGACGGTAAGAAAGCCCGCTTCGGCGGGCTTTTTTTGTGCGCCGCGTATGGCGTGTTCCAGGTGCGTCGCAATGGGCAGGAACGCGGGATGCTTCTCCTTTCATCATCGACACAGCAGGAGCGTCATCATGAAAGCAGTCAAGCGAATCAGCGCGATCGCAGCCCTTGTGACGGTAGTGGCAAGCCTCTCCGCCTGCGACGGCATGAGTCCACGTACGAGGGACACGGCAATCGGCGCAGGCGTCGGTGGCGCGGCGGGCGCAGCAATCGGCGGCAGCACGCTGTCGACGCTCGGTGGTGCAGCCGTCGGCGGCGTAATCGGGAATCAGGTGGGCAAGTAAAGGGTGGCAAACAGGGGTGGAATGTCGTGACCTTGAAATATGCGGTAACCGGTTTCTAACACGATGTGACCAGCGTCGGCGTAAGCTGAAGGAATCGCATCGCCCGGTGAGGCGACGCAAGGGTCGCGCGCACACGTATCAACTACGTGCTGACCGCGGTGTGGCCACTCGATGTGGCCAGTCAGGGAGTGCGTCATGAAGCCCGTCTCCATCATCGTTCGTTCATCCGCGGCCGGTCTGTTGCTGGCTTTGTCGGGCTGTTACTACCCCTACGGTTATTACCCGTACGGCTACTACGGGTATAACGCCGTGCCCGCGTACGCGACCCAGCAGGACATGCCTGCGGGCCAGGTCGACCAGAACGGCGTCTATACGCAGGCCGTGCCATCCACGCAGTCGGCGCAGCCTGTGCAAAACGCCGCATCGACCGGTTATGTTCCGCCCGCCTACGTGCCGGCCTACTACGCGTATCCCGCTTATCCGCCTTATCCCGCGTACTACGGCTATCCCGCGTGGTACGGGCCGTCCGTTGCGATCGGCTTCGGATTCTGGGGCGGTGGATGCTGCTACCACGGCGGCTACTATCACGGCGGCGGTTATTACCACGGTGGCGGCAGCTACTACCACGGCGGCGGACACGGTCATTGAGCCTGTGTCGCCGCGGCTTGCTACCTGTTCATCCTGTGCTGCGAGCGCGCGCGTCTGGCGTCGCTTAAACGCATCGAATCGAAGCCGCCTGCTTTCGTTTTGCCTTCAATTGCGCGTCGCCGGTAGTTTCCCTTCTTGACTGCGTCGCGCGTCGTTCTATGCTGCGGTTGGTTCACGAACTATCCGTTTAATTACGCGAAGCAGCGTCGTCCGGCCGACGATGCCGTTTCGGTCCGTCCTGTCTCAAGCGGCGCGGCATTCTGCTCAGTCATTGCGCGTCGATTCCTACAACAAAGAAGGAGACGTGATGTTCCACCAGCTACTGACTCCCATCGGCAACGCCCTGTTGCCATCATTCATCGTTGCCGCACTGCCGATCATCGTCGTGCTCGTCCTGCTCGGGTGGGCGCGCCGGCCTGCGTGGCAGGCTTCGCTTGCCGGGCTGATCGTCGGCCTGCTGGTTGCGATCTTCGGCTGGCAGTTTCCGGTTGGGCTCGCGATCAATTCGGTGGTGGCGGGCGCCGTGTTCGCGTGCTGGCCCGTGATGTGGATCGTGTTCGCCGCGATCCTGCTCTATAACATCGCGCTGAAGTCGGGACGCTTTGCCGCGTTCCGCATGTGGATGATCGACAACCTGCCGAACGACCGCCGCATTGTGCTGGTCGTGATCGGCTTTTCGTTCGGCGCGCTGCTCGAAGGCATTTCCGGTTTCGGCACGCCCATCGCAATTACGAGCTCGCTGCTGATCCTGCTCGGGTTCCCGACGCTCGAAGCGCTCACGTTCACGCTGATCTTCAACACGGCACCGGTTGCGTTCGGCGCGCTCGGCGTACCGATCACCGTGCTCGGCGCCGTCACGCATCTGCCCACCGATGCGCTCGCGAAAATGGTCGGCCGCCAGCTGCCGTTTTTTGCGCTGCTGCTGCCGTTTTATGTGATCGCCGTCTACGCGGGCTTTCGCAACATGGTACGTGTCTGGCCGGTGCTGCTGGTCTCGGGTGCGAGCTTCGCGCTGACGCAGTTCGTCACGTCGAATTACATCAGCTACAGCCTGACGGACGTGCTGTCGTCGCTCGTCTCGCTGATTCTCACGATCGGTTTTCTGCGCGTCTGGAGGCCCGCCGTCGATCCGCAGTTCGCGATCAACGTCGACCGCGTGAACGAGGTACGCGGCAAGGTAAGCGGCGTGCAGGGCTGGGTGCCCTGGCTGATTGTGGCGGCGGTCGTGATTCTCTGGACAATCGCGAAGGTGTTCCTGATCGGCGACGTGAAAATTCCGTGGCCGGGTCTCGACAAGGCCGTCTTCATCACGCTGTACAACACGCCGTATAGCGCCGTGTGGGACTTCCAGCCGCTTGCGACCGGAACCGCGATCCTCGTGGCCGCGATCATCACGTCGTTCGTGGTCGGCCTGCCGGTGAACGAATTCGGTCGTGCGATCGTCGACACGTGGGTGCAGACGCGGATCGCCATCCTGACCGTGGCGACGATCGTCGGCCTCGCGTATCTGATGAACTACTCGGGGTTGAACTACACGCTTGGCCTCGGTGTAGCTTCGGTGGGTGCGTTCTTTCCCCTCGTGTCCGCGTTTCTTGGCTGGGTGGCCGTATTCCTTTCGGGCAGCGACACGTCGGGCAACGCGCTCTTCGGTAACCTGCAGGTCGTGGCCGCGAACCAGCTGAACCTCAATCCCGTGCTGATGGCCGCGACCAATTCGTCCGGCGGTGTGATGGGCAAGATGATCTCGCCGCAGAACATCGCAACCGGAGTCGCCACGACCGAGCTCAAGGGCAAGGAAGGCGTGGTGTTCGCGAAGACGTTCAAACACTCGATTCTGCTCACCATCGTGCTCGGGATTCTCGTCTGGCTGCAACAGAACGTGCTGACGGGAATGATTCCGCATTAACCCGGACTGCACCGCCGCGCACGGCGGGTTGCGTGTCTGGATTGCCGTGGCGTCGCCGCTGTACGGACGGCGCCACGCAGTGCAGTGCAAGGCGATGCGGTCAATCCGCACAAACGGTGTTTGTCCTGCCTTGCTGTTTCACTCGAGCCTGAAGCATTCTCCAGGATGCCGGTGCTACCATGCCTGCGAGTCGCGACCCAACTGCGCGCGACGCTCCTGCGATGACCCTCAAAAATCTCCTACAAATGCTCATCCTCGCGGCCCTCTGGGGCGCGTCGTTCCTGTTTATTCGCGTCGGCGTGAGCGACTTTGGCGTCGCGCCGCTGATGGCGTTGCGCGTCGGCATCGGTGCACTGTTTCTCTTCGCCGTGCTGTTCGCGCGCCGTGCGCCACGCGAAGCGTTCCGCACACTGAAAAGCCGCGCCTGGCCCCTCCTCGTGGTGGGTGTCCTGAACTCGGCGGCCCCGTTTTGCCTCTTCGCGTATGCGGAGCTCACGCTCTCCGCCGGCGTCACGTCGGTCATCAACGCGACGACGCCGCTCTGGGGCGCGCTCGTCGCGTTCCTGTGGCTCAAGGACCGGCTGAGCGCACTGCGCAGCCTCGGCATGGTGATCGGCTTTCTCGGTGTGCTGATGCTCGTCTGGGATCAGATCGCCGCCCCGCAAGGTGCCGGCGTCACACCTTTGACGGCCGCGCTGGCCGCTGCGGCCGCCCTCGGCGCGACGCTGCTGTACGGCATCGCGGCAAACTACGCGAAACGGCATCTGACGGGCGTCGACTCGCTGACCGTCGCCACAGGCACGATGACGGGCGCGACGATTCTCCTGCTGCCGGTTGCGATCGCCACGTGGCCTGTGACGCCGATCTCCATGCACGCATGGGGCGCCGTGATTGCGCTGGGCGTCGCCTGCACCGGGGTCGCGTACATGCTGTTTTTCCACCTGATCGCGGTGGCCGGGCCGGCGCGCGCCATCACCGTCACGTTCGTGATTCCGATCTTCGGCATCCTGTGGGGCGCCCTCTTTCTCGGCGAGCAGGTTTCGGTCGGCATGATCGAAGGATGCGCCGTGATTCTCGTCGGTACGGCGCTGGCGGTGGGCGTGATCAAACGGATCCCGGGCTTCGGTACGCCGAGCCGCGAAGCCAGCTAGCGGGTCAGGCGTGGCCTGCCGGTGAAAATTGCCGGCGTGGGCCGAAGACGCGCGGGCGCAACCGTGTCGCGACGGAGGCGACGAGGTCCGACGGGGGCGGTGAGGCCCGGCACGGGGAGGCACCCGCGCACCGATCCTCGTCAGACCAGACGTTGATTCCCGGGCCGGCCTCTGAAGGGTGACGCTCGAACGGGAAAACCGCCAGCGCTCATCGAAAGGGCAGATTTCACCCGTTGCGGACACCGACACGCGAATCCGCGGCGCTCCGTCGATCGGGTTCTGATTTCTGTCCGGGCGGCGACGCGATCCGCGTCAGGCACGATCGCGAGCCCAGGCAGGCTCATGGGCCGCCGCCAGAACGGGTTGCGTACGCCGCACGTTGCGCATTTTGCTGGTCCGCGCCAGGAAATCGCAATTGAGCGAAGCGTTCACCTGTCGTGAAGACCCGCCCGCAACGTCAGCGAACATGAAAAAACCCGCCTGCGGACCAGCCAGGCGGGTTTGATATCGCGTGAAAACCGCGGATCAGCGGAGCTGGTCGACTACCAGCGCCATGATCTGCTTGGCCGGCGCGGACGAATCGATCTCACCCTTGTCGTCGACGACCGCCACACGCGTCTGATTCGGCGTCACCGCGCGGACATTGACGCGGTACTGCTTCGCGACCTTCTCTTTCTTGCCGTGGAACACCTGGCTCCAGAAACCCTGTTCGGCCGAGCTCATGTCCTTGGGATCCACGTAGCGCACGAAGTACAGGCCCTTCGTGCGGTCGCGGTCGTCCACCGTGAAGTTGCTGCGGTCGAGCGCGAGGCCCACGCGCAGCCAGGCGCGATCGTACGGCTCGCCGAGCGTGAGTTCCGTCGACGTGTACTGGCTGCCGCTCGCGTCGCGATCGTCCGGCGCCGGCGTCTGTGCGGAAAGCGCGACGTTTTGCGCTGCTGTGGCCGCCGCAGCGGATTTCGCGCCCGAAGCACCCTTTGCAGGTGCCGCGGCCGGCGCGGTTTGCGCACCACCCAGCGATACGGCCGCCGACTGCGAATCGCCGGACTGACCGCGCGAATCGGCCAGTGCCAGCGAGGCCATCAGACGTTTCAGGTATTCGGCTTCGAGAGCTGGATCGTTCGCCTTCGGCTGCCATTGGCTCGAGTCGTTGTTCGGACCCGACAACGCTTCACGCATCCCCTTCTGGCTGACGAACACGTAGGTGCCGCCGTTCGGTGCCGGTTCGAGACGCGTGCGATATTTATTGCGCTCCGACGTCACGTACGAGTTGCCCATCGTCTTCGACAGGGTGTTGCGAATGAAGCCATCGTTGATCTGCGCGTGCGTTTCGTTCCAGTCGGTTTCCATCACGCCCTTGTCGCGCTGGTCGACGACCAGCAGGAAACCCTGTTCCTGCCAGAAACGGCGGATTTGCGGCCACGCCTGATCGGGCTTCTTGTTGTCGATCACGAGCCAGCTTTCGGTGCCATCACGCTGGATGTGCATGTTCGCGACCACCGGCACCGCTACGTTCGTGACCGGCGCCGCTTCCTGCACCTGCTTCAGCGCGGACAGTGACGTTTCGCCGCCCTGCGGCGGCAGGGAACGCTGATCGGCCGTTTCTTCGATCATGTTCGGCGGCACGGCCAGCGACGTTTCCTTCGATTTCGAGTCGCTCTTGTAGTCGATTTGAGTGGGCGACGGCGCGCTGCAGCCGGCGACGAGCCCGCCTGCCACCAGCAATGCTGCGAACCGCGAGGTAAGACGACGATCAGTCATGTTCAGGGAATCCTTCCGCTACGCCACGGCAAGTTTCCGTGGATCAACCCGTGATTTTACCGGTCCCGCGCCCGGAAGTGCAAAAACCCGTATTTAGCCGGAAATGAAGGGGCCGCATGGCGCCGGATGTCATGTCCAGCATCACCGGTGTAAACGTCGTTCGACATCCCGAAAAATTAACAGTTGGCAACCATTCCGGGCGCAACCAGGAGGGTGTCTGAAATTTTCCTAGTTCACTGTTTTTTAAGACCTTTTTCAACATCCCCCCAGACCATTTCGAGATCGATTCAGACCTTTCTCAAAGGGCTTCAGATTATTCAGGAAAACCAGGTGTTATCTTGAAATAACAGTTTCAACACCGCCAGAAATGATTGTCCCGGATATGTCAATGAGCAAGGTCATCCTGTATTGCACAACATGGGCTACCGCGCTGGCCGGTGCGCTCTGCGCGCCCAGCGTCTGCCACGCGCAACTCGGCGGTATGGTCCCGCCCGCCCCTGCCGCAAGTGCAGCCGTCGTGCATTCGCTGAAGAGCGGTTCCTTCCAGGTACGAACGACAACCGACGGCGGCGGCACAACCATCAACGAATACTCAACGGATACCGGGCAGATCTTCGCCTACACCTGGCAGGGCCCGACAATGCCCGACCTGAAGACGCTGCTCGGCAGCTTCTACGATTCGTGGCGTGACGGCGCTGCGTCCGCTCAGGCCAGCGGCGGCGCCCTTCACGCTGCGCGCGTTGCGCAACCCGACCTCGTCGTCGAATCGGGCGGGCAGATGCGCAGCTATGTGGGGCGCGCGTGGCTGCCGCGCGCGCTCCCCGCTGGCGTCTCCGCCGATGACCTGCGCTGAAGGGGCTCACGCAATGTCGACAAGGTTGCTGCTGCCCGGCGTGTTACTGCTTTGTACCGTTATTGCTGGTTGTGGCGGCGGAGGCACAGACGAAACCGCCAGTGCGAGTGCCAGCGCACCTGCCTCCGCGACGCCCGCGACGGGGACGCCAGCCACCGCGAGCGCGCCAGTCAATCTGCCCGTGCAGCAATCGACGGTTCCTAACCAGCAGCCGGTCACCGTGGGCGCGACGCCAGGACTGACGCGCAACATGCTGATGACCAGCGTCACGGTATGTGAACCGGGCACCGATCACTGCGCGACCATCGACAACGTTCAGGTCGACACCGGTTCGCAGGGGTTGCGACTGCTTGCCTCCGCGCTCCCTGCGGACCTGGCGTTACCCGCCCAGCCATCCGCCACCGGTACGGTTGGCGAGTGCGCAGTGTTTGGCACCGGCTACGCATGGGGCGCGGTGCGTAGCGCCGACGTGCGTATGGCCGGCGAAGTCGCCGCAGCGCTACCCGTCCATATCATTGCGGATGCGTCCGTGCCGACCGTGCCAGCCGATTGCGGACGCGCCGGGCTTGCGCTGATGACGACCTCCGCACTTCGCGGCAACGGCATTCTGGGGATCGGCCTCTTTGCAGCGGATTGCGGCGGGGGCTGCGCCAGCAGCGCGCTACCGCGCTGGTACTACACCTGCGCGACCGACGGCACCTGCACATCCACCATGCAACCCGTCGCATCGCAGGTGACCAATCCCGTCAGCCAATTTGCGTTTGACAACAATGGTGTCGTCATCGAGCTGCCCGCTGTTCCTGACATGGGCGCATCGTCGGTCACCGGCTCGCTGACCTTCGGCATCGGAACGCAGGCAAACAATAGCCTGGGTGGCGCGACGGTTCTCAAGGCGAACTCAGTAACCGGCTACGTCACCACGACGGTCGGCGGGAAGGTCTACACGCAAAGCTTCTTCGACAGCGGATCAAACGGACTCTTCTTTGCCAGCCCGACGCTGAATGTCTGCGGACTCTGGTACTGTCCGACATCGACTCAAACATCAGCGGCTACCATCAAGGGAGCCGGTAGCGCGACGAACACCCTGTCGTTTCAGGTCGGCAACGCACAGGCGTTGTTTGCCACGCCAAACTTCGCTTTCAACAATCTCGCCGGGACGGCCGGCAATGTATTCGACTGGGGTCTGCCGTTTTTCTTCGGACGCAAGGTCTTCACGGCCATCGATTCCCGCGCCACGCCCGCCGGCCCAGGTCCGTATTACGCGTTCTAGCCCGCCACTCACGCGATGGATCCGCGCGACGCACGCGGATCCATCACTCGCTGAGGGCTGGTGTACCCGGACTACTGCGAAAGCGTGACGGTCTTCTGCCCGACGAACCGGATATCCACGCGCCGGTCAGGTGCCAGACACTCGATCAACGCTTTCCGGTTACGCATCGTACATGTCGTACCCGGTTCCGCTTTGCCAAAACCTTGTGCGTCAATCGGAATCGTCACGCCCTTGCTGATCAGATATTGCTTCACCGAGTTTGCGCGCTGTCGCGACAGCCTGAGGTTGTACAGCGAAGAGCCGAGCCGGTCCGTGTAGCCCGATACGGTCATCCGGTCAGTGAAGCCGCTACCTCGCAGCCGGTTGGCAATATCGTCGAGCTGGGCGCGACCTTGCGGCGTAATGGCCGGCACGTCGCCCCGGTCGAACGCAAAAAGCGCGTCCGACGAAAGTGACATGACCTTCGGCAGTGGCGGCTGCGGGGGTGCCGGCACCGCACAACTCGATAGCGCCTGCTCGCTGGCGCGCACCTGGTCCTGAAGCGTGTCGGTGCGCTGTTTTGCCTTGTCGAAAGCACGCGTCCAGGCTTCATGACCCGCGTACATCAGTTCGACTTCAGAGCACGCGGCCAGCTTGCGCGCCTGCGGACACCATGCAAATCGCGGATCGGCCCGAACCTTCGCCAGTTGATCCCACAGATCCGGACGCACTTTTACCACCGTTCGAAGCGCGGGGTTGACCTGTGCTTCCGACTGCGCCACAGATTGCGCCGCTTGCGTTGCCTGAACCGCCTGTGCTGCCTGGGCAGCCGCCTGAGCGGTGGATGGCGTCGCGCTATCCCCGGTGTCCAGACTGACCGTGAGGCGCGCAGCCTCGCCAATGGCCTCTTCGACGAAGCCCCAGTCGTCGTGTGCGGCAAACGCTTCCTTGCCCGCGTTAATCCAGCATTGCGCTTTCGCGCCCGCATAGCTGTCCTTCCGCGGACCGGAAGCATCGAGCCGGCGTTGCAGCGTGTCCAGCACGTCGCCGCGGTGCGTGATCTGCGTATAGACGTCGGTCCATTGCTTCGGGGCCGCGCCAGACGCGACGTCTTGAGGCGTACCGAAACCGCGTTTCAGGACTGTCGGGTCCTGAATGTTCAGTTGATCGCGCGAAGCCGTGCTCGCGCAACCGGTAAGCACGGCAGCTATCGCTGCCGCGAGAATCGAGTGTTTCATACCTTTCCTTCGGAAGGGGCGACGTTCAATCGACAAATCGACGTATTGCGCCGCCCATTCCCTCACAGTGCCGGACGCCCGGATTCGATCAATCGCCAAGAACGATGCCGATGCCGGCACGCACAATCGTGCTGGTGCTGCCCGAAGACGCGACACCCGCATTGAAATTGATCGTGCCTTTCTCGTTCCAGCGCGACACGCCCAGACCCAGCGCCGCCTGACCGCGATACCCCGCCACGCCCGCGTTAAGCGTCGTCCGGCCAGGCAGGTAGGGCGTGACGATCTGTAGGGCGGACGCTGCGGCGATCCCCTTGCGCGTACTGCGGTCGAGGTCCTGGATCGACTGGCTGGTCTGACCCAGGGCGGCGTTCAACTGGTTGACGTTCACCGCGTCCGTGCCCTGCGTGCCCGGTGCCACGTTCGTGATCTGCCGTTCCGCACCCACACTGCCGACTGAAATCGAGTTGGCCCGATCAGCCACCGAACCCGCGCCAAGCGCGACCGATCCATCGGCTGTTGCCGAGCTGCCCCAGCCGAGCGCCGTCGCGTTCGTCGCACGGACACTGGCGCCCGACCCGACCACGGTCGCACCGTTTCCGATGGCGTTGGTATTGGCGCCTAACGCAACTGCATCGGTGCCGTTCGCCACCGCATTCGCGCCGAGCGCAGTCGCATGTGTGCCGCTTGCCAGTGCCGGTTCGTTGTCGCGATCGCCATTCACGCTCAGGAACGGGCTGCCGCCACTCGCGATGTCGTTCGAGATTCTGCCTAGCGCATCGTTCAGCTGCCCGAGGTTCACCGCATCGGAATCAAGCGTGCCGGCCCCAACGTGATGCAGAACGGTGCCACCCGCGGCGCCATTTCCAAGCGTTACGCTGGCGTAGTCTGTCGCACCGTCCTGGGTGTCATAGGTGACGGCTGTCTTTGTGTTGCCATTGCCGTCGATGACGCCCGCCTGCTTCAGTTGCGCCACGTTGACCGCATCCGTATCCGCCGTACCGGCGGCGACGTTCGTGATTTGCCGTTCGTTTCCAGCCGAGCCAACCGAGACGGAGTTGACCCGGTTTGTCGTCGAGTTCGCCCCGATCGCCACCGAGTTGTCGAAGCTCGCCTGGGCATTGCCCCCGATTGCCACGGCGTCGGCGCCCGACGCGACCGAGTCCGCTCCCGTCGAGTTGACGTGTACGTACTTCACGTTGACACCGGTGTTCGTGATGTTGTTCAGGATCTGCGTGAGATTCGAGATCTCGTTTGTGTTGTTCGTCACGCGACCGTCGATGTTCGTCACCACATCGCTGATGTTGTGATACGTGTCGCCGCCGATGTTGTACGTGGGCTGCGTGATCGAGCCATCAGGATTGACAGCGGTGCCACCGCCGAGCGCATCGGCGACCGTGCTGGCCAGGTTGTACATCTGGCCTCCGTTCGTCGCGTCGGTACTGTTGGCCACCACCTGACCCGATGCGACGTTGCCCAGATGGACGGGTGTCGTGGACCCCGGACCGCCCAGCGTGATGCCGCTGTGATCTGGATTGTCGTACATCACCGCGTCGGCAACGCTACCGGCAACGACCGTTTTCAGCTGGCTCACGTTGACCGCGTCGGTATCTGCCGCACCCGCTGCCACGTTCGTCACGCGACGCTCATTGCCCGCCGACCCGACTGACACCTCGCCGACGGGGTTGGCACCCGCCACCTGGCCCGAGCCTGGCCTGTATGCTGCCTGAGTGAGATCGGCGGTCGTCGTGGCGTTGGCGCCCAGCGCGACGGAGTTATCCGCACTCGCCTGCGCGTTGCCACCAATTGCGATCGACTCGTCGCCGCTCGCCACCGCATCAGCGAGGGTGGAGTGTGTCTGGAAGTACTTGATGCCGACGCCGTTCTGGATGTTGTTGACCACGTTCATCACGTTGGTCATGTCGCCGTCGATATGCGTGATTGCGTCGCCCACGCTCTGATACGTGTCGCCACCCACTGTGAACGTCGGTGGCGAGATGATGCCGTCCTGCGTGACGCTCGAACCACCGCCCATTGCGCTCGCGACGCTGTTAGCCAGGTTATACAACTGTCCGCCATTGACTGCGTCACCGCTGTTTTCCGCAACCGCGCCCGCTTTCAGGTTCGAGATGCCAACCGGCCCGGCGGCATCCGCGCCACCCAGCGTGATGTGCCCTTTCGACGTGTCGTCATAAGTGACAAACGCGTTCGTGACGTTTCCGTCGCCATCGGTATTGATACCCGCCTGGCGCAACTGCCACATGTTCACGGCGTCCGTATCGGCTGTGCCGGCCGCGACATTGGCCAGTTGCCGCTCGTTGCCCACCGCGCCAATAGATACCGTGTTCGCGCGGTCAGCGACCGCATTGGCACCGACTGCGACCGAGTTGTCCGCCGTGGCGCGCGCGTTGCCACCGATCGCGGCCGATTCAACGCCCTCCGCGCTCGAATCGTCGAGTACAGAGTTGACGTGCATGTACTTGATGCCACCACCGTTCTGAATGTTGTTGACGACGTTGGTCACATTCGTCACCGCGCCGTCCATATGCGTGATTGCGTCGCCAATGTTTGTATACGTGTCGCCACCGATGTTGTACGTCGGCCCCGTCATCGTGCCGTCCGGGTTGACGCTCGCGCCGCCCCCGATCGCATCGGCGACACTGCTCGCCAGACCGTAGAACTGGCCGCCGTTGATCGCATCGCGGCTACTCTCGGCAACCGCGCCCGCTTTCAGGTTCGAGATGCCAACCGGCCCGGCGGCATCCGCGCCACCCAGCGTGATGTGCCCTTTCGACGTGTCGTCATAAGTGACAAACGCGTTCGTGACGTTTCCGTCGCCATCGGTATTGATACCCGCCTGGCGCAACTGCCACATGTTCACGGCGTCCGTATCGGCTGTGCCGGCCGCGACATTGGCCAGTTGCCGCTCGTTGCCCACCGCGCCAATAGACACCGTGTTCGCGCGGTCAGCGACCGCATTGGCACCGACTGCGACCGAGTTGTCCGCCGTGGCGCGCGCGTTGCCACCGATCGCGGCCGATTCAACGCCCTCCGCGCTCGAATCGTCGAGTACAGAGTTGACGTGCATGTACTTGATGCCACCACCGTTCTGAATGTTGTTGACGACGTTGGTCACATTCGTCACCGCGCCGTCCACATGCGTGATCGCGTCGCCGACGTTCGTATACGTATCGCCAGCGACGGTGTATGTGGGCGGGGTCATCGAGCCGTCCGGGTTCAGCGCTGCGCCGCCGCCCATCGCATTGATTACACCCTTCAGCTGCGTGACGTTCACAGCGTCGCTATCCTGCGTGCCGCCCGCCACGTTGACGATCTGCCGCTGTGTCGTGCTGTTGCCCACAGAGACAGTGAATTCCCGATCCGCAACCGACGCGCTACCCAGCGCCACCGAATCGTTCACTCTTGCCGCTGCATTCGCCCCAAGCGCCATTGAACGGTCGGCCCCAACGGCCGTGAATGCGTTCGTGCCAATAGATGCTGAATCGATGCCATGCGCGATGGTGAGCCCGCCCAAGGCGAGTGTATTTGCACCGAACGTCCTGGCGAGGCGGCCGATCGATACCGAGTTATCAGCGTCCGAACCCGTCGTGGCACCGCTTCCGATTGCGGTCGCATTCAGGGCGAGCGCCCCCGCCAATGCGCCGACCGCAGTCGAACCGTCATAGGCCGCGAACGAGCCGGCGCCTATTGCAGATGAATTTTCGCCAATGGCCGACGAAACCGGGCCGATGGCCATCGCGTTCATCGCATCACCGGCGTGCGTTGCGTTGCCCTGCGTCACGTTCGGGCTCACCGCGATATAGATCGTCGGGTCAGGCGCCGCCGTCAGTACGGGGCCCTGGGCAGCGGCCGGCGCGGCGAGCAGACTGGCGAGCATGGTCTGCATCTGCCTTCCGTCTTCAGGTTCAGCGGCGCCCGCGGCCGGCACGAGCGCCATCGCGCCGAGACCAACGATGGCCGCGGCCACGCCGGCGCGCCGCGAGGCTTTACTCCGCCTTGCTGTAGCGAGTTCTGACACAGCGACCCACGTGTTCGTGACGTCGTTCCAGACGACGCGATGCGATTTATTCATTTAAGACCTTAAGACGAGTAATGACTGCCCGGACGACAGCCGGTGCCAACAGGGCTACTTCAAATTGAAAAGCCACGCAGAATCAACACATCATTCGCAATCCGAATTATCTAAAACCGAAAACGGACCGGACCGCGCATACGATCCACGAACGCATGACGTTCCCGAAAGTTCAACACCTACGCGCAAGACAGAATTTCCCTACGCGTACGACAGTTGAATCCTACGAATCGGGTTGTCTATCGGATACAAGAAAACTCCCAATTTCCTGGAATCGACGCACAGTCGGACTGATTTCTGCGAGAACCAACCGGATGAAGTCGCGTATCATTTCCCGTAAACTGCTTAGTCATGCATAGTTTCGTGCCGGCGGATGCGGCTCAAGGTCTTTGTCGCGGCCCGCTCGATCAATGCGTCAGACCGGCGAAACCAGTCCTGCATTCGTGGATCGGTGCGATATTCGCGGCAACGGCAACCGGTAACGCGGGCACGAAGCCGTTGATGATTGTCGTCGCGGAATCGTTTTCGGGCGGACACTCAATCTGCCACACGCATGCGCGTGCAATCGAAGCGGCGCGGCGGCACTTCGAGGGTGTCAGGTTTGGCTTCGGGTATGTCGTCAATATGGCGGTGCGCCGAAACGTGCCCCGCTTCAGGAAGCAGATTCCGCGAAGCGGCGACGTGAGAACGCCCGCCTCGGTCCAGCAGGAGTATGAACACCTGCGGGATGCGCCAGGTGCTGCTGGTGCCCCAACCGCGCGAGGCGATACCCTCGCTACGGGTCGCACTACGCACGCTGCGCTATGAACCGCTCGCCAGCACCTTTTCGACGGCCATCGAGCGGGCGGCCTCCTCGGCCTCCTCCGTCGTGTCGAACACGCTTCCGGAGACATGGACCTGATGCCACTCGGGTTCGTCGGCGGCGTCGCGAAAAATGCGGAACCGGGCGCAGAAGCCGCGCGGATTGACGGGCACGACGTCGATGTCCACCGACGCGCCTTCTATCTGATGTCTGACAAAGCCGTCCATCATGGTCCTCCTGGTCGGCGATGCTTCAATCGTAGCACTCTGGACCGGTGGCCGCCGGGCTCCGCAACACGTTCAAAAGAGATGTTTATTCCGACGCTTCGTCGTCGGGACTGGCGAGATCGGCCGGTGCGAGCCAGTGGAATGCCGTCAGATCAGCTCCGGCGAACATGCACTCTGCGGCAGCGGCGGTGTAGACCTTCTTTTTCTTGCCCGTCGCGACTACCGCCGACGCGCCCGACGCGGCAACGGCACCGGACGCGGCAACCGCGCCTGAAGCCGCCGCGGCCGTGGTCACCGCTGCCTGCGAAGCAGCGGCACCCTGCGACGCAGCCATCGCCGGCGCATCCGCATTGACGCCCGACGCCGCGGCTACTCCGGACGCCGCTTTCGGCGGCGCTTCGAACTGGCCTTCCACGACCACGCGTTCGCCACGAATGGCTGCACCGGTATGCGAGATCGTCAGCTTCTGCGGATACTTTTCGGCGAGCTTCTCGCGCGTCATCTGCTCGCATGCGTTCGAATTCTTGTAGACGGCCGTGCATCCTGCCGAGAGCATCACAGCAGTCATCGCAGATGCGAGTGAGAGAGTCCGAATCTTCATTGATTTTCCGTAGTTCAGGCCGCCGGCAATTGTATCGCACGGACGCGCCGCCCATTCCCGCCAGCGGCGGTCATGCGCGGATACACGCATGCCGATAAACGAAGGCGCACGCGGGCACGAGCCAGAATCACCGCCTTTGGGAGAACCGGAAAAGACCGCTTCGACCCTTACAGATCAGTGGCGCGAATCAAACCTTCGCCCGCTGCGGTGGCACGAGTTCGCTCACAACGTCGAGCAGACGGCGTATCGCGACGGGTTTGCGGAAGAAGGCAGCCCAGGGCGCGGCGCTGATGCCCGGTGGCGAGGACGCGGAGACCATCATGACAGGAATCGACGCGAGCGCCGGCTGGCGCTTCATCTGGAAGCACAGTTCGACGCCGTCCATAAATGGCATGTTCCAGTCGGTGATCACGACGTCCGGGCGTTCGCGCCGTGCGGCAAGGAGCGCGCCGCAGCCATTGTCGGCGGTCACCACCCGATGCCCGGCATGCTCCAGAACGAGCTTGAGCGCTTCGATGTCGCGGGCATTGTCGTCCGCCAGTAAAACCGTGCACATGTAACTCCCGATGCGTGAGCGCATGATGTTTCATGACATCGGGGTCAGCAACGACTGTTCCTGCAGTAATTATTTAACCATCGCGCATCAGGGGCACGATTGCTGCGCCGCCACAGGCAAGGATCCGGGCCGGAAAGCAGGTTTGGCCAGCCAGGCCGCGCCGTCAACCTGAAAACGCTCCAGGCGACGCCTGTCTGACCTGTTCGCGACACACAATGCGTATTCACCGCTGACGTGAATCACCCCACCCGCCACCAGCGCGGCAGCAGTTGCTGCACGTCGGCGCGCCGGTAGCGGTCATCGATCAGATGCACCACGCCTGTATCCTGCTCGGTGCGGATCACGCGGCCCGCGGCCTGCACGACCTTCTGCAGGCCGGGAAAGAGGTACGTGTAGTCGTAACCGCAGCCGAATTTTGCGTCCATCGTGCGACGCATCTGTTCGTTGACGGCATTCATCTGCGGCAGGCCGAGCGTGGCGATAAATGCGCCGATCAACCGTTCGCCCGCCAGATCGATCCCTTCGGAAAACGCGCCGCCCAGCACGGCAAAACCGATGCCCGTTCCCGCTGTCGTGAACCGGGCCAGGAACACGTCGCGGCTGGCCTCGTCCATGCCGGGTTCCTGCGCCCATACCGGCAGACCCGGATAGCGCTCGCGCATCAGCGCAACGACCTGTTGCAGATAGTCGAAGCTGCTCAGAAAGCCAAGGTAGTTGCCCGGCTGCGCGGCATACTGCGCGGCGATCAGATCGGCGATGGGCACAAGCGAGCGCTCGCGGTCACGCCAGCGCGTCGACACGTTGCCCGCCACGCGCACCTGTAACTGCTCCGCGCGAAACGGCCCTTCGACATCGAGCCAGCCACTGCACTCTGGCAGACCCAGCGTATCGCGATAGAAATGATGCGGGCTCAGCGTGCCGGAGAACATCACCGTCGTGCGCGCCGCCGCGTAACGCGGCGCGAGAAACGGCGCGGGAATGACGTTGCGCACGCACAGCGCGGCGTTGCGCGTCTCGCGGCCCGCGAAGCGTTCCGTGTCCAGCGTGACGTCGAAGATCGAATGCGCCCCGAACTGTTCGACGAGCGACGTGAAGTGCATCACGTCGAAATAGAGACGCAGCAGCGTTTCGTTGCCGTCGATCGTGTCGGGCGCTTCTGCAAGTTGCTCCGTGATCGCGCTCACCAGATTCAATGCCGCCGATTGCAGACGTGCCGGCACTTCAGGATGGACGGCGTAATGAGCAAGCTGCGTGCGGCCGAGCGCGTTCCATTCGCGGGCGAGCTTGTCGAGCGGCTTTTTCAGCGCTGCCGGCGCGGTCTTGCGCGCGATCCGCAACGCGGTCTGATCGAGCGTCGCGGTGTACATGCGGCGCGCGCGGTCGAGCAGGTTGTGCGCTTCGTCGACGAGCACGGCGACGCGCCACTGGTTGATCTGCGCGAGCGCGTACAGCATGGCGCTGCCGTCGTAGTAGTAGTTGTAGTCGCCCACCACCACATCGCTCCAGCGCGCCAGTTCCTGCGCCAGATAATACGGGCACACATCATGCGCAAGCGCCGTTGCCCGCACCGATTCACGGTCCATCTGCCCGGCTGCGAGCGCCGTGCTGCGCGCGGCAGCGAGCCGGTCGTAGAATCCGCGCGCAAGTGGACACGAATCGCCATGGCAGGCCTTGTCCGGATGCTCGCAGGCCTTGTCCCGCGCGACGAGTTCGAGCACGCGAAGCGGCAACGTTCCGGCACGCCCGCGCAGCGTTTCGAGCGCGTCGAGCGCCAGCGCGCGCCCCGGCGTTTTTGCCGTCAGATAGAACACACGTTCGACGTGACCGGCCGCGCAGGCTTTCAGCAGCGGGAAAATCGTGCCGAGCGTCTTGCCGATACCGGTGGGCGCCTGCGCCATCAGGCACGTGCCGTCGCGGGCCGCGCGAAACACCGATACGGCCAGCTCGCGTTGACCGCTACGAAACGCGCCGTACGGAAACTGGAGCGCGTTAAACGCAGCGTTACGCGCGTCACGATGGGCTTCCTCGCGAGTGGCCCAGTCGCTGAATCGTTCGCACTGGTCGACAAAGAACGCGGCGAGCGTCGCGGCCGTGTGATGCTCGGTGAGCAACGTCTCCTTCTGGCTTGCGATATCGAAGTAGACGAGCGTCACATCGAGCGACGACAACCCGCGCGCTTCGCACAGCAGATGCCCGTACACGCGCGCCTGCGCCCAGTGCAACGCGCGGTGGTTGGCGGGCATCGCTTCGAGTGCGCCGCGATGCGTCTTCACTTCTTCGAGACGGTTCAGCGCGGGGTCGTACCCGTCCGCGCGGCCACGCACGGTGAGACCACGATGTGTGCCGGTCAGCGTAATCTCGGACTCGTAGCTACCCGCGCGCCGGCCGGCAACCGTTGCGTGCCCTGCGATGCCTTCCTGCGCGCTCGGCGCGGGCGTGAAGCGTAGATCGAGATCGCCGCTTTTCGCTGCGAATTCGCACAGCGCGCGAACGGCGACGACGTACGTCATGCGGACACGCCGCGAGCGCCGGGTGCGAGCGTCGCCGCCTCTTCGGCCCATCGCACATCGACCACGCGAACGGGCATGCCGTGCTGCACGCAGTACTCGAGCCAGCGGATCTGGTTGTCCTGCAGACGGTCGCCCGGCCCTTTCACCTCGATCAGTTCGTAGCGACGTTCGGCAGGCCAGAAGCGGATCAGATCGGGCAGGCCCGAGCGGTTACTGCGGATATCGGCGAGGAGCCGCTCGAACCAGCGCTTCAGATGCTGCGCGGGCAGACAGTCGAGCGCGAGCGTCAGCAGTTCAGACGTAACGAGCCCCCAGAACACGAACGGGGACTGCACGCCGAACTTCGTCTCGAAGCGATGCAGGATCGCGTCGCGGTACGTGGCGTTATCGAGTTGCGCAAAACAGGCGTCGAAGAGCGTGGCGCGACGCACGTGGAAATCCGCCGCGTGCAGATCGGCCGGACCGCGCTGGAACGGGTGGAAAAATGCACCTGGGATCGCTGCGAAAATCGCGTCCCAGCACAGCAGCCCGAAGAGCGAATTGATGAGACCGTTCTCGACGAAATGAACCGGCGCATCGTCGCTACCCAGGTGATCGCGCACGACGTATTCCACCGCTTGTGGCACGACGGGTCGCGGCAAAACGAGTTCGCTACGCGCCACGGATTTCGCCCTCGTTGCGCGCGCAACCGTATGGCCGAGCTGGCGTTGCAGACGCGGCATCATTCGGGCGACGCGCTGGCTCTCCGCCTCGCTCTCCGGCGACGCGGCCGCCTCTCTCGCGAGCGCCAGTGCCGCTTCGAACTGGCCGCTGCGCTCGAACGCACGCATCCTGCGATGCCGCGCCCCGGGCCAGGTGCTGCGCCCGTACACGGCCAGCGCCGCCGCCCAGTCATGCCGGCGCTCCGCGTCATGGCCAATCTGGAACAGCAGCTTCGCGCGACGCGTTTCGAGCCACGGATTCGCGCTGCTGCATGCGTTGACCGCCTCCAGCAGGCGATCGAGCGCACCGGCTTGCTCCGGTTCGCCGCTCGCGGCGGAAAACGCCTCGAGCTGCTCGCGACATGCGTGCAGCGCGAGAAACACGTCGACGTCGGCGCGTTGCTGAAACGCCCGCGACGACGGCTCGAACACGACACGCTCGTACTGGTACACGCCCAGATCGGCGAGCACGAATTCCGACCAGTCCTGGTGCAGGTTGCCGAAGAACATCAGTCGCAGACGATCGCACAGCGGCGCGACCGTGACGCACAACGCGCGCTCGCCAGACTCCGGACACCACGCCGAAAACCGGCGCGCCTCGTCGTAGTGCTCGCGCAGCGCCGCGAGCAAACCGGCCTTGCGGGTCGCGGATTTCGTCGACAGTTCGGGAAACAGACGCGTGAGTTCCGGACGCGTGACGAGCCCGAAGAGTTCATCGAGTGTCAGAACGGGATCGGAATCGACCCACCCGCGTGCGACCAGCGGACCCGCCGCATCGAGCGCGCAACCGATTTCCTCGTACACGAGACGGCTTGAGCGAAAGAGCGGCCCCTTTCGCATCAGCATGCGCACGAGGAGGGCCTGCGACGCCTCCGGCAGCGTGCCGAACGTGCGCAGGAATTCCCGCTCGGCGGTATCGAACAGGTCGTCGTAACGCTCGCCGATCCATGCGAGCGCGCGCTGGAAGTTACGCAGGTAATAGTGCGGATCGGGAAGATCGGGCGAAAGCGTTGGCACAGGCATGCACAGAAAAGCTGTATATATATACAGCTATCATAGCAGGATCACTGCGCTGCTTTGCCCGGAGACTTGCGGGTTCGATCGCGTGCCAGGCGTTTACGCCGCCTGACGACGCCCGCCTGCCGGAGCCGGTTTCGCCCGTACGCTGCGCGATTTCGCCAGCAGCTTCACGACGCGGTCCGACTCGCGTGTCTCGCCCCCAGCCGCCCCGTTCGATCCGTTTGCGGTTTTGGCACCGGCTTTCGCTCCGTTCGCGCGCCCCACGCCGTTCACCCGTTTCGGCGCGAGCGCTGCCTTCGCCTCGCGTCTTGCGCGCCGGGCGTTGTGCGCGAGCAGCGCGGCAAACGCGCCTTCATCCGCACGCAATCCCCACCGGCGCGCTGGCACACGGATGTCGTCCAACCCGGCGTTTTCGAACGCCTCGACGATGACCGGATGAATATAGCAACGCCGGCACACGGCCGGCGTATTGCGTAGCAGCGCGGCGCAGTCCTTGATCGTCGCGAGCAGATGCCGGCGCGATCCGGCCGCGTCCGTCAGCGTGTGCTGACGCAGCGCGCGCAACGTGTAGACGCTCGCAGCCCATGTGCGGTAATCCTTCGCCGTGAAGTCGGCGCCGCTTACCTCGCGCAGATAGTCGTTGATGTCCGCCGAGCCGATGACGTGCCGCGCGCCGTCGTCGTCGATGTACTGGAACAGTTCCTGCCCCGGCAAATCCATGCAGCGCCGGATGATCCGCGTGACGCGCGGGTCGTCGATCTCGACGTCGTGTTCGATGCCGCTCTTGCCGCGAAAGCGGAACCGCACAAGACCGGCCTTCACGTGGAGGTGCTTTTTGCAGAGCGTCGTCAGTCCGTACGAACGGTTGTCGCGCGCATACTCCGCGCTACCGACGCGGATCAGCGTCGTATCGAGCAGACGCACGACGGTCGCCACCAGCCTGTCGCGCGGCATGCCGGGCAGACCGAGGTCGCGGGCGACGCGCGCGCGGATCTTCGGCAGCGCCTCACCGAATGCCTGCATCCGGTCATATTTGGTGGCGTCGCGCGTCTCGCGCCAGCGCGGGTGATAGCGATACTGCTTGCGGCCGCGCGCGTCGCGTCCCGTCGCCTGCAGATGGCCGCGCGGGTCGGCGCATATCCACACATTCGTATAGGCAGGCGGCACGGCGAGCGCGTTGATGCGCGCGATTTCTGCGGCGTCGCGGATGCGCTTGCCGTCGCGATCGAAATAGACGAAGTGGTCACCGACGCGTTTACGGGTGCATCCCGGGTTTGTATCGCTGACGTAGCGAAGGCCGGGCGGAAGCTCATCAGCGCGTGCCGTGGATGGGTCGGCGCTCTTCGCGCTTCTGGCCGGTGAATGTGCGGATTGTCTGGAAAGCGGCATGACACTGGACCCCGTCAATGCGAGACAGCATGATGCCGTCCGTCATTGCCCGGAAGTAGCACGCCGTGTGCCTGCCATACCGCCGCCGCAACTGGCAACGCAACGCCGCTTGCTTCTGTATCACTGTCCGGCTGGCTGCGCGTAAGTCCGCACGCCCGCAAGCGGCGCACCGTAGCCGCCCGCCTGCGCATTGTTAGGCAAACCGTTGACGAGTTGCGCGCGCGGGTCGGTCGGATTCAGGTTCATTTCACCGGCCTGCTGGTTGCCATGCGACGGATATTCGCTGCCACGCGGCGCCTGTGGCATGAGCTTCGGGTTGTTGACCGGCAGACTCATGTCGTCGGGCACGGAAAGCCCCTGCGCGAAGGCCGATCCTGTCGCAGCACACAGCGCGACAAAAATGAGGGATGGCAACAGACGGGATGGTCGCGACATGTCCGACTCCTTCATTATCGTGGATCGACTCATCCAGTGTAGGCGATGGAAATCACGTGCGCGGTCTACTCTTTTTCCATGCGCTTTTCAGGCGCGGATGTTACGGAAATAAAACGCGCCGCATCGTGTGCGACGCGCTTTTCCTCATCCGGCTGGTTGAGCGCCTACTGCATCAACCGTTCGCTTCGCGATATTGAAGCGGTGCACTGGAACGGCGTCCCTGCCCGTGACCGCCGAGCGATGCATCCGCCGTGCTCTTTTCAGCCGGCAGACGGAACGTCGCGACCGTTTCGTCGAGCTGGCGTCCCTGCGCTTCCAGCGACTTCGACGCAGCCGTTGCCTGCTCGACGAGCGCGGCGTTCTGTTGCGTCACTTCGTCCATCTGCGTGATCGTCAGGTTGACCTGCTCGATGCCGCGACTCTGTTCGCCCGCGCGTGCAGACGGATTCCCTTAAGGCGGATAATGTCCCCATGACGACCCGCTCCTCACCCCCGCTCTCCTCCCCGGTTCGCACACTACGTTGCGCGACCCTCACACTCGCCGCCGCCTTGATGCTTGCTTCATGCACGGCAGGTGGCCCGATTTCCGCGACGGCCACCGACCCCGGTTCGAGTGCGGCCGCGGGCGCCGCGTCGGCCACGCTCGACGCGGCGATCGCGAATCCGCAACGCACGGCGAAGGCGAAAGCGCGCGACGTCTACCGGCATCCGAAGGAGACGCTCGAGTTCTTCACAGTCGAGCCGACGCAAACAGTGCTGGAGATCGCGCCGGGTGGCGGCTGGTACACCGACATCCTCGCGCCCTGGCTGCACGACAGCGGAACGCTCTATGAGGCGCAGTACGAAAGCCCGCAACCCGCGGCCGCGGCCGAACAACAGGCCAATCGGGAGGCGTTCGAGAAAAAGCTCGCGGCGACGCCGTCGGTCTACGGCAAGGTTGTCGACGGCACACTGCGCGACGGGGCATTCAGCGGTTTTCCGGCGAACGACTCCGTCGACCGCGTGCTGACGTTCCGCAACATTCACAACTGGATCGAAGACGGCCAGATCGACGCGAACCTGCGGGCGTTCTATGGGGTGCTGAAACCGGGCGGCGTGATGGGCGTCGAGGAACACCGCGCGCGGCCAGGCACGCCGCTTCCGACGATGATCGAGACGGGTTACGTGACGGAGGCTTATGTGATCCAGCACGCAGAAGCGGCCGGATTCGTGCTGGCGGGAAAGAGCGAGATCAACAGCAACCCGCGCGATACGAAGGATTACCCGAACGGGGTCTGGTCGCTGCCGCCGACGTATAGAGGCGGCGACACCGATCGCGCGCGCTTTGCGGCGATCGGCGAATCGGACCGGATGACATTGAGGTTTGTGAAGCCGGCGCACTGAGCGCCGGCCTGCGCAGGCAAACCTGGAGCGCGATCAGTCGTCCCAGCTATCCGGGAGCTTCTGCGTGAGCGTGGACACGAAGCTGGCCGTTTCCGGCCGGCCTGGGCGCGTGAAGATATCGCGCGCCGGCCCCGCTTCGACCACGACGCCGTCGGTCAGGAACACGACGTCGCGCGCAATCGATGCCGCAAGCCGCAGGTCATGCGTCGCCATCAGCATCGTCATGCCTTCTTTCGCGAGTTGACGCAGCACGTCGACGACTTCGGCGGCAAGGCCCGGATCGAGTGCCGAGGTCGGCTCGTCGCACAGCAGCACGTCCGGCGAAGGCGCCAGCGCCCGCGCAATCGCGACGCGCTGCTGCTGGCCGCCGGAGAGCGTCGAAGGCCACGCGTCCGATTTGTGGGCAATGCCGACTTTCGTCAGCAGTTCGTGCGCCCGCTTGCGGGCGCGCTCGACATCCCACTTCTGCACGGTGATGAGCCCTTCCATCACGTTCTCAATGACCGTGCGATGCGGAAACAGCTGGAAGTTCTGGAACACCATGCCGGTGCGCCGGCGGATGGCGAGCACCGCATCGCGCGACGGCTTTTCGGTGCGGCTGAATTCGAGCCGCTGGTCGCCGAGTTCGAGCGTGCCGACTTCGGGGATCTCCAGCAGGTTCACACAGCGCAGGAGCGTGCTCTTGCCGCTGCCCGACGGACCGATCAACGCGGTGACGTTGCCCGGCGCGAGCGCCAGATCGACCGAGCTCAACACCCGGTGATCGCCGAAATACTTTTCGATTTTCTGGAGCTTGATCATCCGTTACCACCCGTAAAAAGCGCGTGGCGCCCGAAGCGTCGTTCGAGCCTGACCTGCGCCGACGACAGCACCGAACTGAAGACCAGATAGATCAACGCCGCTTCCGTGTACAGGATGAGCGGCTCATACGTCACCGACGCGATGCGCTGCGCGGCCTGGAAAATCTCCGGCACGGTCAGCACAGCAGCGAGCGACGTGTCTTTCACGAGCGCGATGAACGAGTTCGACAGCGGCGGCAGCGCCACGCGCGCCGCCTGCGGCAGGATCGCGCGACGCAGCGCCTGGCCACGCGTCATCCCCATCGAGTACGCCGCTTCCCACTGCCCTTTCGGGATCGACTCGATGACGCCGCGGATCACCTCGGAATTGTAGGCGCCGACGTTCAGCGAAAAACCGATGATGGCCGCCGTCAGCGGATCGAGCACGATGCCGACGTTGGGCAAGCCGTAGAAAATCACAAACAGCTGCACGAGCAGCGGCGAGCCGCGAATCAGCCAGACGTAAAACCGCACGGCGGCAACGGACCAGGCGGGTCCGAACAGCCGGATCAGTGCGACGGCAAACGCCAGCGCGAGACCCAGCACGAAGGAAATCAGGGTGAGCGGCACGGTAAACACCAGCCCCGCGTACAGCAGGGGCCAGAGCGACTCACCCATCAAATGCAGCCATGCCGGCATGATTCAGGCTCGCTTCGCTTGCGTTACTTGGAAACGTCTTTACCGAAGTACTTGATCGAGATCTTGTCGTAAGTCCCGTCAGCCTTCATGTCGGCGAGCGCCTTGTTGATCGCGGCCTGCAGTTCCGGATTGCCCTTGCGGATCAGGACACCCGACTGGTCGCTGTCGGCAGAGTTATCCAGCGCGGCGATTTTCACCTTCGCGTCCGGCTTGTGCTTCTTGAAATCGAGGAACGACAGCGAGTCGTTTACCGTCGCATCGACGCGGCCCGACGTCAGCAGGTCGACCGATTCGTTGAAGCCCTGTACGGCAACCACTTCCGCGCCATGCGCGAGCGCGATCTTGCCGAAGTTGCTGGTCAGCGTGTTCGCCGACTTCTTGCCCTTCAGGTCGTCGAACGTCTTGATGGTCGTGTTGTCCGAGCGCACGATCAGCGCCGCGTGCGACGTGATGTACGGGCTCGAGAAATCGTACTTCGCCTTGCGGGCATCGGTAATCGACACTTCGTTGATGACGGCGTCATAACGGTTTGCGTCGAGGCCAGCAATCAGGCCGTCCCATTTGCCTTCGACGAATTCGGCCTTCACGCCAAGGCGCTGCGCGATCGCGCGGCCGATCTCGACGTCGAAGCCCGTCAGCTGGTTCGACGCGTCATGGAACGTGAACGGCGCGTACGTGCCTTCCGTGCCAATCTTGAAGACGCCGGCCGACTTGATCTGTGCAAGGCCGTCGGCCGCGAACGCCGAAGTTGCAGCGGCGGCCTGCAGCAGGCCGATCAACAGAATGGAGCGAATCGATTTCATGAATGAGTCCCTCTTGGAGTTGTGTGTCCAGCTTCAGCGTGCATTGCGTGTTCGCCATGCTACCGGGCCGAAGAGCGCAGCGGACTGTAGCAAACAGGTCTTATTTCCACAAAGCATTTCGAAGACGGTGGATATTTCTACTGGTTATAAGGCGAGCAAGCCGCCTCGAAACCTCAGATTCTGCCAGCGCCTTGTTTTTTTCGCAGTGAAACGTATCATGAAACACGAATAGTGAAAATCCGGGTCTCCGTGATGATGCATGCCGAAACACAGAACAAAGCCGTGCCCGCCCGCTTCGAGGCGCACGGCGCGCCGAATGATACAGCGGCTGCGGATCGTTCGCAGCCGCTCACCGCCAACATCACGCGCCGCACGGCCAGGGCGCGCTCCCATCCCGACGCAATCGCAGGTTGTCCGACAGCAGTCGAAACGCTGCCCGGTTTCGCATCGAGCGTCATATCCGTCGGCAAAGCGCTACATATTGCACACCGGCGGCTGAAAGCGGATGCGCAGAATCACGCGCATGGGCGTGCCGCATGAGCACGGCGCCGCGCAAACTGCGCCGCACGACGCTTGCGGGCGACGCCCACGCAGCCGTTCGCGATCTACTCCTTGGGGGCACCCGCTACGCGCCGGGCGAGAAAATCAGCATTGAAGAACTCGCCCGCGATCTTGGCGTAAGCCGCTCGCCAATCTGGACCGCAGTGGCGCGTCTGGAGGCCGAAGGCATCGTCGAGGTATCGCCACGTCAGGGCGTTTTCCTTGTGGGCTTCGCGCCGGAACGCGTGCGCGCGGTTTTCGAAGCGCGCGAAGCGCTTGAAGGCATGGCCGCGCGGCTCGCTGCGCGCCGCATGAGCGACGCTGCGCTCGCGGAACTCGCGGGCACAGTGGCACGGCAGACCGCGGCGCTCGAACGCAAGGGCCGCACCGCGTACGACAAGGCCAATAGCGACTTCCACGAGGCACTTCTCGCGGGATGCGAAAATCCGGCGATTACGAAAGCACTGCGGAGCCTCTACGCACAGACACAGGCAATGTGCGGAAAACGCACCGCCACTTTCGAGCAGCTTGCGGGCAATCGCGATGAACACGCGGCGATTCTCAAGGCGCTCGAAGCGCACGACGAAGAAGCCGCCGAACACACCGCGCGCGCGCACGTCGCGCAACGCCTCACGAAGCTGCTGCCTGACGGCCCGTGCACCTACTGACGCGCGGGCTAGCGCGCAGCCTCGGCGTGCGACGTGTCCTCAACGGGCGCAACGTCATAGAAGGTTGTCGCGTAGTCGACAAATGCACGTACCTTCGCGGGCATGAACTTGCGGTTGCTGTACGCGAGCCGTAACTCGAGATCGCTGTCGACCAGTTCGTAGTTTTCCAGCAGCGGCACGAGCCGTCCATCGCGCAGTTCGCCTTCGATCAGCGAGCGCGGCAACGCGCCAAGCCCGAAGCCGTTGAGCACCATCTCCTTGCGCAGCGTCGCGTTATTTGTCGATATCTCGACGTTCAGTTCGACCGACGTCTCTTCGTCACCACGCCGAAAGCGCAACGGCAAACCCTGGATCGACGGCGACAGCGCGACGAACTCGTGCCGGGCGAGATCGTCCGGTGTGTCGGGGCGCGGATGCGTCTTCAGATATTCCGGCGACGTCACCACGACCATCGCGATGCGCGTCAGCGGACGCGTAATCATCTGGTCGCTCGTCAGCATGAACGGCAGCAGAATGCCGAGATCGTAGCCCTCTTCGATCAGATCGACGGGCCGCTCGCTGAGCGTGAGATCGAGATGCACCGTGGGATATTCCTTCTTGAAGCCGGCAATCAGCGGCACGAGCAGATTGACCGTGACAGTCGTGTGCGCGACGATTCTCAGCACGCCCGTGGGCTCGCTGACGCCGTGACGCGCCTGCGCTTCCAGCACGTCGAGTTCGGCCAGCAGCCGCGAACAGCCCTTGAAAAACTGCTCGGCGACTTCAGTTGTGGAGATATGGCGCGTCGAGCGCTGAAAAAGGCGAACGCCGAGGCGCGTTTCGAGTTCGCTCACCGAGCGGGAGACGGCCGGCGTCGACAGACCGTGGACCTGCGCCGCACGCGTAAAACTGCGGACTTCAACCACGGTGCAGAAGATACGCAGCGATTCGAGGTGATCCATGAACGTCCTTTTGAGCGTCGTACGTGCTGGGCGTCGCGCTGCAGCCGGAACGCGCGAAACGTCACGACGCCCCGATGCATGAAAGCATGCCGAACTATTGTATGCGTTGACGGATAAACGCGTGGCGGGCCGCCCAGGATGCTTACAGACGCGAAACCGCGCCATGCGTGGAGCTTTCATGCTGCGAGGCAGAATCGCGCCAAAGGTGGGAGAATCACGAACCCGACCGCGGGAATGCGGCCCGGCGCCAGGCACCGGCGCCTTTCATGCACCGACTACGCAGGACATACGATCATGTTTCAGGGAACCGTCTCCACCGCGTTGCCCAGGCGCGAGTTCTATCACGAACTGACTGAGCAGGCACGCGGGCTTCTCGCGGGCGAAACAAATCTCGTCGCCAACTCGGCGAATCTGTCCGCGCTGCTCTTTAACGCGATGCCGGATGTGAACTGGGCGGGTTTTTACTTTCTCGTAGAGGGCGAACTCGTCGTCGGGCCGTTCCAGGGCAAGCCCGCCTGTGTGCGCATTGCAATGGGCCGCGGCGTATGCGGCACGGCCGCGCAAACCCGCGAGACGCAACTCGTGCCGGACGTTCACGCGTTTGCGGGCCACATTGCGTGCGATTCGGCGTCGCGCTCGGAACTGGTCGTGCCGCTCGTGATGCCCGATGGCGCGGTGCTCGGCGTGCTGGATATCGACAGCCCGTTACCGGCCCGCTTCACTGAGGAGGACCGCGACGGCATCGAGGCCATCGCCGCCGTGCTGGTTGCGACGCTGGCACCCGCAGGCGCCGTGCTGTAAGCCGCCTCCCAGGCACATGAAAAAAACCGGATGCCCCGATGGGTCATCCGGCTTTTTTATTGCAATGCACGACGTGCAGCGATATCCGCACACGCTTAACGCACAACCGGCTCCACGGCCTTAAGACGGTTGGCCACCCGGATCGCCTCGAAATACGCCGGATTGGGCGGCCGCTTCAGATAACGCCCCGCGCCGCGCTCCGCCCGCAGATCGCCGTTAGCCCAGGCCACATGACCGCGCGTGAGCGTGTGCGTCGCCACGCCTTGCACGTTCATCCCTTCGAACACGTTGAAGTCGACGTTCTGATGATGGGTCTTGACCGAAATCGTGCGCGACGCCTGCGGGTCCCAGACAACGATATCCGCATCGGCGCCCACTTCGACCGCGCCCTTGCGGGGATACAGATTGAAAATCTGCGCGGCGTTCGTCGATGTCACGCGTACGAACTCGTTCGGCGTAAGACGACCGGTATTCACACCGTGATGCCAGAGAATCGACATGCGGTCTTCGACGCCGCCACATCCGTTCGGGATTTTCGTGAAGTCTTCGCGTCCCATCGCTTTCTGCGAAGCGCAGAACACGCAGTGATCCGTCGCAGTCGTGTGCAGATGGCCGCCCTGCAGGCCGCGCCACAATGCATCGCGATGCTCTTTCGTACGAAACGGCGGGCTCATCACGTGCGCGGCCGCGCGTCCCCAGTCGGTGTCGCGATAGACCGCTTCATCGATCACGAGGTGCCCTGCGAGCACTTCGGCGAACACACGCTGGCCTTCACTGTGCGCGCGGATCACGGCTTCGAGTGCGTCTTTCGCCGACACATGCACGATGTACACCGGCACGCCCAGCACCTGGGCAATACGGATCGCGCGATTGGCCGCTTCGCCCTCCACTTCCGGCGGGCGCGATAACGGATGCGCCTCCGGTCCTGTGAAACCGCGTGCCAGCAACTGACGCTGCAGCTGGAACACCAGTTCGCCGTTTTCCGCGTGCACCGTAGGCAACGCGCCGAGTTCAAGCGCGCGCGCGAAGCTGTTCACGAGGACCTCGTCGTCGGCCATGATCGCGTTCTTGTAGGCCATGAAATGCTTGAAGCTCGACACACCGTGTTCATGCACGAGCGTGCCCATGTCGCGATGCACCGATTCGTCCCACCACGTCACCGCGACGTGAAAGCCGTAATCGGATGCGGCCTTCTCCGCCCAGCCGCGCCATTCGTTGAACGCCGCCATCAACGGCTGACGCGGCGACGGAATCACGAAGTCGATGATGCTCGTCGTGCCGCCCGCAAGGCCCGCGGCCGTGCCGCTATAGAAGTCGTCGCTGGCGGTGGTGCCCATGAATGGCAGTTCCATGTGCGTGTGCGGATCGATGCCGCCTGGCATCACGTACTGCCCGCCGGCATCGATGATGGTCGCGCCGGCGGGCACTGCGAGATCGACACCGATCTGCGCGATCGTGCCGCCATCCGCGCTGTCATGACACAACACGTCGGCGCGATACGTCTGGTTGGCGTCGACTACCGTCCCGCCACGAATCAGGGTTGCCATGCTGCCGTCTCCTTCAGTTGACTCTCAAACGCCGCACTTCATCGCCACCCGCTTATGCGCGCGCGATACGCGGACTTGCACGCTTGCCGAGTTTCATCCACACGCCATAGACGATCGCCGCCAGCGCGAGGCCCACAAACCACGCATACGTATAAAGCGTATTGAACATCTCAGGCACGTTCGGGAACGCGGCGGGAAACGCGGTGTGCAGGAAACCCGGCAGATTAGGCAGCACACCGATCACGAGCGCGACCACCGCCGCGATATTCCAGCCACCCGTGTACGCGTATTCGCCGTTTTCATCGAACAGTTCGTGATGATCGAGACGTGTGCCGCGAATCAGGAAGTAGTCGACCATCATGATGCCGGCCACCGGCCCGAGCAGCGCGGAATAACCGACCAGCCACGTGAAGATGTAACCCTGCGTGGTCGCGAGAATCTTCCACGGCATCATCACGATGGCGATCGTGGCGGTAATCATGCCGCCCGTCTTGTACGAGATGCCCTTCGGCCAGAGGCTCGAAAAGTCATAAGCCGGGCCGACGAGGTTCGCGGCAAGATTGCAGCACATCGTGTCGAGCGTCAGGATGACGAGCGCGATGCCAACGCCGATGCCCGTCATGCGGCTCGTGAGATCGATCGGGTCCCAGATCGCCTTGCCGTAGATCACGACAGTCGCCGACGTGACCACCACCGAGATCACCGACAGCAACGCCATCGGCACCGGCAGGCCGATCGCCTGGCCCACCATCTGGTCGCGCTGCGTCCTGGCGAAACGCGTGAAGTCGGGGATATTCAGTGCGAGCGTCGCCCAGAATCCGACCATCGCCGTCAGACTCGGCCAGAACGTGATCCAGAACAGGCCTTCCTTCTTGCCGCCGGCCGCGAATTGCGAAGGCGTCGAGAGCATCGAACCCGCGCCGCCAGCCTTCGATGTCGCCCACCACACCAGCGCGATACACATCACGACCTTGATCGGCGCCGACCAGCTTTCGAGCCAGCGAATCGAATCCGTGCCGTTCACGATGAAGTAGATCTGCAACGCCCAGAACGCGAGAAAACATGCGGCCTGGCCGATCGAAATGTCGATGAACGGAAGCGGCGTGCCCTGCAGTGCATTGCCAGTGAGAATGTTGAGCAGCACGTAGATCGCGCTGCCGCCGAGCCAGGTCTGGATGCCATACCAGCCGCAGGCAACGATCGCACGCAACAGCGCAGGCAGTTTCGCGCCCTGCGTGCCGAACGACGAGCGCACCAGTACCGCATACGGAATGCCGTGCTTCGCGCCTGCGTGACCGATCAGCAGCATCGGCACCAGCACGATCAGGTTGCCGAGCAGCACCGTCACGACAGCCTGCCACGGCGACATGCCCTGCTCCGTCAAACCTGCTGCGAGCATGTATGACGCAATGTTCATCACCATGCCGACCCACAGTGCCGCGAAGTGATACCACTTCCAGGTACGCTGCGACTTGCCGGTTGGCGCGAGATCGTCGTTATAGAGCGAACTGTTGCGTGCCGACGGTTGCAGTAGCGAATCGCTGGTTCCCACAGACTGATTCATCGATGACTCTCCCATTGTCGAAAAACTGGCGCATCGTCATGTGGTGCGATGCGTCCAGCGCTCATGCAAACCGTCAGGCCGCGTGCGCGGATACCGGTGCCGGTGCTTCGGATTCATCCGTGGCGGCGGTCACCGCGGGAGGATTGTTTGGATGCGTCGTCCAGTTCGAATATGCGCCCGCGTCGACGCGCTCCATCGTGATGCACTCATCGACCGGGCACACATGCATGCACAGATTGCACCCGACGCATTGCGAATCGACCACTTCGAAATGGCGCACACCGTCCTTCTCGCGCAGGATCGCCTGATGCGCGGTGTCCTCGCACGCGATGTGACACAGACCGCACTGGATGCATTTGTCCTGGTCGATGCGCGCCTTGATGTCGTAACTCAGGTTCAGGAATTTCCAGTCCGTGACGTTCGGCACGGCGCGTCCGCGAATATCGTCGAGCGTTGCGTAGCCTTTTTCGTCCATCCAGTTCGAGAGGCCGTCCGCCATATCGGACACAATGCGAAAACCGTAGTGCATCGCGGCGGTACACACCTGCACGCTGCCTGCGCCCAGCACCATGAACTCGGCTGCGTCGCGCCACGTCGTGATGCCGCCGATGCCCGAGATCGGCAGGCCCGGCGTTTCCACGTCGCGCGCGATTTCAGCGACCATGTTTAGCGCAATCGGCTTGACCGCCGGGCCGCAATAGCCACCGTGGGTGCCTTTGCCGTCGACCGTCGGCATCGGCGCCATCGCGTCGAGATCCACGGCGACAATCGAGTTGATCGTATTGATGAGCGACACGCCATCGGCACCGCCTTTGTATGCGGCGCGTGAGCCGAGGCGGATGTCGGTGATGTTCGGCGTGAGCTTCACGAGGCACGGCAGACGTGAGCCTTCCTTCACCCAGCGCGTGACCATTTCGATGTATTCGGGCACCTGCCCGACCGCCGCGCCCATGCCGCGCTCGCTCATGCCATGCGGGCAGCCAAAGTTCAGTTCGACTGCATCGGCGCCGGTGTCCTCCACGAGCGGCAGGATCCATTTCCAGTCGCGCTCGTTGCACGGCACCATCAACGAGACGATCATCGCGCGATCGGGCCAGTCGCGCTTGACCTGCGCGATTTCGCGCAGGTTTTCGTCGAGCGGACGGTCGGTGATCAGTTCGATGTTGTTCAGGCCCGCGATACGCTGGCCGTTCCACTGCACCGCGCCATAGCGCGAACTCACATTGACGACGTGCGGGTCGAGACCCAGCGTCTTCCACACGACGCCACCCCAGCCCGCCTCGAATGCGCGATTGACGTTATAAGCCTTGTCGGTGGGCGGCGCTGAGGCCAGCCAGAAAGGATTCGGCGACGTGATGCCGGCGATGGTGCAACGAAGATCGGCCATGTCTGGCTCCGTGGGGTGAAACGCTTTTTATCGCTGCGCGTGGCGTCGAGGCCCGCGCCTTCCTTGCTACGTGCTGCTACGCCGCGCGCTTTGCCGTGCGTGCGAACACGCCGCTGATCGATGCCGCCGCGAGCTTGCCGTCCTGAACTGCCTGCACGGTCAGGTCAAGTCCTGTCGCAGCGCAGTCGCCGCCTGCCCAGACGTTATCCAGCGACGTGTGCCGTTCTTCATTGACTTCGATGCGCGCGCCGTCGGTGGTCAGGATTTCAGCGTCGAGGCCCGTGGCGACGAGCGTCTGGCCAATGGCCTTCAGCACGACATCGGCGGCAATCGTGAAGCGTTCGCCTGTACCTGCGAGGCGTCCGTCCACTTCACGCGTGCGCTCGAATTCGACACCTGTTACCGCTTTTCGATCGCCGAGCAGACGTACGGGTTGCGCGTACAGCACAATCGATACGCCCTGCGTCTGCGCGAATTCCTGCTCGGCCCACGTCGCGCCCATCGCATCGACGCCGCGCCGGTACACCATCGAAACGCTTTCGGCGCCGAGCTTGCGGCTCTGCACGGCTGCGTCGATCGCCGTGTTGCCGCCGCCAATCACCACCACGCGACGCCCTACCGGCAGCGTCGAAAGATCGTTCGACTGACGCAGACGCGCGATGAAATCGACTGCGTTCTCCACGCCTGCGAGCGCTTCGCCTTCGATCTGCAACGCCTTCACGCCCGCAAGACCCACCGCAAGAAACACGGCGTCGTGCTGCTGGCGAAGCGCATCCAGCGTGACATCGCGCCCGAGCGCAACGCCTGTCTTCAATTCGATGCCGCCCACCGACAGCAGCCAGTCGACTTCTCTTTGCGCGAATTCATCGACCGTCTTGTACGCGGCGATACCATATTCGTTAAGGCCACCGGCCTTGGGATGCGCATCGAAAAGCGTCACGCGATGACCTTCGAGCGCGAGCCGATGTGCACACGCGAGACCGGCCGGGCCCGCGCCGACCACCGCCACATGCCGGCCGGTTTCCGCCGCGCGCGTGAACAGCTTGAGATCGCGCGCCATTGCCCAGTCGGTTGCGTGTCGCTGCAGTGCGCCGATCGCAACGGGTTGCTCATCCTGATGGTTGCGTACGCAAGCGCCTTCGCACAGGATTTCCGTCGGACACACACGGGCGCACATGCCGCCTAAAGGATTCGCAGAAAGAATGTCGACCGCAGCGCCCTTAAGGTTGCCATTGCCGATCTTGCGGATAAAGCCGGGAATATCGATTTGTGTCGGACACGCGTTCACACACGGTGCGTCGTAGCAGTAATGACAGCGACTCGCGGCAATCGCCGCCGCGCCGGGTTCAAGCAGGGGCGCGACGTCGGTGAACTGACACGCGAGCTGGTCGGCCTGTAGGCGGCCTGCGGCGATATCGCCGGTTTCCTTCGTAGCCATGCGCGTTCCTTCGGCAAGAGAAACAACACGTTCCCGCTGGCTTCGCCTTTAGCGAGGAAGCCAGCGTCGAAATCAGGAAACAACCTTTAAAGTGCGTCTATCCGCTGAGGTTCAGGAAGCCGGCTCGCACGCGCGTTCGAGCATCGCGTGCAGCAGCACGTTCGCGCCCGCTTCGATCCATTCGATCCTCGCGTCTTCGATTTCGTTGTGACTGATGCCGTCGACACAGGGCACGAACACCATTGAAGTCGGCGCCACCTGCGCCAGATAACAGGCATCGTGGCCCGCGCCCGATACGATGTCGCGATTCGGATAGCCGAAGCGTTCAGCCGCCGCGCGCACCGACTTCACGCACGCTGCGTCGAAGGCAACCGGCTTGTAGTAGAAAATCTGTTCGAGCTGCGTTTCAAGGCCGATTTCGCCCGCAATGCGCGCGACGCCTTCACGCAGTTCCGCATCCATCTGCGCGAGAACGGTGTCGTCGGGATGACGGAAATCGACCGTGAAAAATACGCGTCCAGGAATCACGTTCCGCGAGTTCGGATGGACCTGCATCATGCCGACCGTTGCACATCCAAAGGGCGCATGATTCAGCCCGACACGGTTCACGAGATCCACCACGCGCGAAGCGCCCAGCAGTGCGTCGCGTCGGCGCGGCATGGGCGTCGGACCCGCATGCGCTTCCTGGCCGGTCAACACGATCTCGTACCAGCGCTGACCCTGCGCATCGGTTACGACGCCGATCGTCTTGTGTTCCGCTTCGAGTATCGGCCCCTGCTCGATATGCAGTTCGAACGCGGCGTGAACCGGGCGCCCGCCGCACGGCACGTCGCCCGCATAGCCGATACGCTTGAGTTCTTCGCCAATCGTCCTGCCGTCGACGTCCTTGCGCGAGAGCCCATAGTCGAGTGTGAAGACGCCCGCAAACACGCCCGATGCGACCATGGCCGGCGCAAAGCGCGAGCCTTCCTCGTTCGTCCAGATTACGACTTCGACCGGATGTTCCGTCTCGATGCCATAGTCGTTCAGGCTGCGGATCACTTCGAGGCCGCCGAGAACACCGTAGATGCCGTCAAAGCGGCCGCCCGTCGGCTGCGAATCCGCATGCGAACCCGTCATGACCGGCAGCGCCGACGGGTTGCGTCCCGCGCGTCGCATGAAGACATTGCCCATCTGGTCGACGCTCACCGTGCAGCCGGCCTCTTTCGCCCAGCTCACGATCAGGTCGCGCCCTTCGCGATCGAGGTCCGTCAGCGCCAGGCGGCAGACGCCGCCTTTAGGTGTTGCGCCGATCTTCGCCATCGTCATGAGGCTGTCCCATAGACGCTGACCGTTCACCTTGATCGATACGTCGAGCCCTCTTTCGGTCACTGCGTTCATCAGTCTTTCTCCTCAGCGAATCGGCGATTCAAAAGCGCGGTTGCATAGTTAAACGCGGTGCATCGCTGACATGTCGTGGGGCATTTCGCCCGCCTGCGGTGCACATCGTGCGCGCGTCCCGCGCGGTCCTGTCTACGTGTTTTCCCTGCCCGCCCAATCCTGTCCAGTTGGACAGGTTGTAGACGATTACCGGCTATATTTCAATGACTTCTCTTTGAGCGAAAAGCGTGCCATTGCATTGCAACATGACGCACGGACCGCCATTCGCATTCGTGCGACATGCCGTATTCGCACGCCGCATTACGACTACAATGAGGCGCGACGCGGCAGCCGCGCCAAACGAGGCCATGATGAAAAGCGACGATGCGCCAGTGACGAGCGTCGAAAACGCAGAAGCGGCAAAGCCAATGCGGCGGCGCAAGGCACACATCCGCAATACGAATGAGGCGCATCTGCTTGCCTGCGCCGAAGCCGTTTTTGCGGAGCGCGGTCTTGAAGGTACGAGCACGGCGATGATCGCGGAACGCGCTGGCCTGCCTAAAGCCAACCTGCATTACTACTTCCCGACAAAGCTTGCGCTTTACCGGCGCGTGCTCGACGACATCTTCGAGGAGTGGTACCGCGCCGCCGATACGTTCGACAGCAGCGACGATCCGGTGGAAGCCATCGGCGGTTATGTGCGCGCGAAGATGGAGCTGTCGCAGCGCCGCCCGCTCGCATCGAAGGTGTGGGCCAACGAAATCATTCGTGGCGCGACGCACATGCAGGACATCCTGGCGGGTCGCGTGAAGCCGTGGATGGAAACGCGTGTCGTTGTGATCAACGACTGGATCGCGCGCGGACTCCTCGCGCCCATCGACGCACGCGCATTCCTCTTCATGATCTGGGCGGTGACCCAGCACTATGCGGATTTCGACGCACAGATCGAAGCACTGGCAGGCAAACGCGCGCTGTCTAAAAAGGCTTATGACGACGCGACCGAACAGGTCGTCGCGCTGGTGATCCGCGCATGCGGCGCTAAAAGCACGCATACGGAATAGAAACAGGGCCGGGCTAAAAGTGCGCTGCCCTTCGCCTTGCTTGTGTCACATCACGCCAAACGCGTGGGTCAAAGATGCAGTCTCGCGCAATGGGGCATTCCGCCGTGAGTAACCACCGGCCTCGCTGGACGACGAAAGATTCGCAGGAACGTGAGATGCGCGCGGCTGTCGACCTGTATGGAACGCGGTCTGGAGCCGACCTGATCCGGTCACGACAACGGCTACCGCGAGCCAGCTTTGAAGCGTACGCTTCATTCGCCCGGTGCCCGCGTCGCGCTGTGTCCCGACTGGCGTCGGCCCCTGGCGAAAACCCGGCAGGCGGGCGCGCGGAGCGCTATTGTTTCTCGTGCGCCCTCACGCCCTTAAAAGGAGGAAAGCATGACCACGATTTCCTGGGTTGTCGTCGCGGACGGCAATCGTGCCCGTATTTTCGAGACCAACGGGCTCAAGCTCGATCTGCGTGAAATCGAAGGTTTTACCGACCCGCAGGCCCGCACACGCGACCCGTCGCTGCGCAACGGCGAACCCGGCCAGAACGCGATGCCCGCCCAGAACAGCCCCGACGACACCGCGCGTGACCAGTTCGCCCGCATGCTCGTCGATTATCTGGACAAGGGGCGCCTGCAGCAGCGCTTCACGCGCCTGCGCCTTGCGATCGAGCCCCGGTTTCTCGGCCTCGTGCGCCGGCATATGACCGAGGAGACGCGCAAACTGGTCTTTGACGAGATTTCCGGCGATATCTCCAAAATGGCCCCGAAGGACATCCAGCGGCATCTCGAACAGCACGGGTAGGCCCCCGAAAGCGTGCGTCCGGCGCCCGCCCTGCGGGCGCCTCGGCACTTTCCCAAATTTAGTACGTATTTGCACCAGATTGCCGCTTGCCGCGTCAACTTTCTGACGACCTTGCCGTTATAATACGCATGGCTTTCAATGGGGTAGGCAAGTGAGCAGTATCGGTTCAAATAAAGTGTCGGCACGCACCGACACGGTGCATCAGGGAAAACCGAGCTTCTTCCACCGCTTCTCGCGCGTGCTCGGCCCGGTCGCTCCAGGCGGGCTGAAGTCCCTGCCGTTGCGCCGCATCGCCGTTCCCGCCCTCGCGCTGGTCGTCTGCGCCATCGTTCTGCTGGTTTTCCAGCATCTGTCGAAAACCCTCCACTATTACGCCGTCGTCCGCAGCCTGCGCAATCTGCCGCCGCAGGCGCTCATCACATCGCTCGTCGCGACAGCCGCCAGTTACGTTGTGCTCGTCGCCCGCGACGCGGTCGGGCTGCGCTCGATTGGCGCCAGCGTGTCGCGCCCGGTGCTGTGGATCGGCGCAACGGTGGCGTCCGCACTCGGCAACGCCACCGGTTTTGGCGCGTTGACGGGCGGGGCCGTGCGTATCCGCATCTACGGCGCCGAAGGCATCAAGCCGGCGCAGGTTGGCCGCATCACCTTGTTCACGAGCGTCACGCTCGGTCTCTCCCTCGTGCTGCTTTCGGGCCTCGGCATGCTGTACGCCGCAGGTTCGATGAGCCGCATGACGCATCTTTCGCCCGGGCTGCTGGTCTGCACCGGTCTCGCCGTCGTCGCGCTGTTCGCGGTGCTGATCGCGATGTGCCCGCGTGTTGCGCGCCAGGTCCAGCTCGGTCCGCTCAAGCTCGACGTGCCCGCGCGGCGCGACCTCGTCGCGCAGCTCGCGCTCGCCGCCGCCGATGTCGCCGCCGCCAGCATCGCGCTGTGGGCGCTGCTGCCGCACACGAACATCGGCTTTGCACACTTCATCGCGATTTTCTCGGTGGCGATGCTGCTCGGCATGATCGGCCATACGCCGGGCGGCTTCGGCGTGTTCGAGGCTTCGATGGTGTTCGCGCTCGGCAGCACGATGCCGACGCCCGCCATGGTCGCCGCCCTGCTTGCCTATCGCGTGATCTACTTCGGCGTGCCGCTTCTGCTTTCGTCGGCCCTCCTCGCCGGCTTCGAAGGTCATGCGCTCAAGGCGCGCTTTACGTCGCGCAACTCGCAGCACATCACGCAGCTGGCGCCGCTCTTCCTGAGCGTCGTCACGTTCGCGGTCGGCGGCATGCTGGTGATTTCCGGCGCGACGCCCGCGTTCGGCAAGCGCCTCGCGCTGCTTCAAGCCGTGCTGCCGCTGTGGGTCCTCGAAAGCTCGCAGCTGATCGCGAGCCTGCTTGGCGTGCTGCTGCTGTTCGTTGCACGCGGGTTGCTGCGCCGGCTCGATGCCGCATGGTGGCTCACGATGCTGCTCGCCGTCGCGAGCCTCGCGCTTTCGCTGACCAAGGGTCTCGCGTTCGTCGAGGCCGGCGTGCTGAGCGTGCTGATCGTGCTGCTCGCCACGACGCGTGGACGCTTCAACCGCTCGTCGTCGCTCTTCAGCGAGCGCTTTACGGCGACCTGGCTCGTGTCGGTCGGTATCGTGATGATCGTCGCGTCGTGGGTGCTGTTCTTCGCGTTCCGCGACGTGCAGTACAGCCGCGACCTCTGGTGGGCCTTCGCGTTCGACGAACGCGCCCCGCGCGCACTGCGCGCGACGTTCGGCGCGTGCCTGTTCGCCGCGGTCATCGCGTTCTGGCAACTGCTGCGTCCGGCTGCGGGCCGTTTCGTGAAGCCGCCCGCAGTCGACCTCGTCGACGCCGCGAAAATCGTGCGCGCGCAGGAGCGCAGCGACGCCGGCCTCGCGCTGATGGGCGACAAGAGTTTCCTGTTTTCGAAGTCGCGCGAGGCGTTCCTGATGTACGCGAAGCACGGCCGCACGTGGGCCGCATTGCACGATCCGGTTGGACCGCGCGAGGAATGGGTCGAACTGATCGGTGAATTCATGGCGCTCGCGCATGCGCACGGTGGCCGCGCGGCGTTCTACCAGGTGCGCGCCGACGCGCTGCCGCTCTATCTCGATGCCGGCCTTTCGCTGATGAAACTCGGCGAAGAAGCGCGCATCGTGCTGAGCGACTTCGAACTTGCCGGCTCGCACCGCACGCACCTGCGCTATGCGTTAAAGCGCGGCGAGCGCGACGGTCTGACGGTCGAGATGTACGAACCACCGCATGTGCCGGGCCTCTTGCCAACGCTGCGCGGCATTTCCGATGCGTGGCTCGACAGCCGTTCCGCGAAGGAAAAGAGCTTCTCGGTCGCCGCTTTCACCGACGACTACCTTGCCGCGCAATCCGTCATGCTGGTTCGTCAGCAGGGCGCGCCGGTCGCGTTCGTCACGTTCATGACGACCGATCTGAATCTGGACGCAACCGTTGGCGTGATGCGCCATGCGCCGGATGCGTCGCCATACGCGATGGAGTATCTGTTCACCAAGCTCGCGCTGCATCTGAAGCAGGAAAATTTCCGCAGCCTGAGTCTCGGCATGGCGCCGCTGTCGGGCATGAACCCGACGCCGCTCGCTTCACCGTGGCATCGTCTCGCCAGTCTGATGTGGCGTTTCGGTTGCCGCTTCTATAACTTCCGCGGTCTGCGGGGCTTCAAGAGCAAGTTCCAGCCCACCTGGGAGCCGCGTTACCTCGCGGCGTCCGGTTCGGTTGGCGTCGTGCTGACCCTCGCCGATCTCTCACTTCTCGCCGAAGGCTGGCGTTCATGAAACTGTTGAGCATCACCCTGGCCCTGGGATTGTCCTCGGGCCTGTTCGCTTCTGCATCGTCCGATGCGGTTGCAGCCACTCCCCCTTCCGTCAGCGCCACCACCACCGCGGCCGCGCCGGTCACCACCGTATCCGGCGGCCGCTTTGGCAACGTCACGGTCACGCGGCCTTCGGGCGCGATGCGCGGCCTCGTCGTGCTGTTCTCGAAGGCGGACGGCTGGCGCCCCACCGACCAGCAGGCCGCCGAGGCGCTCGCGAAAGAAGGCGCGATGGTCGTCGGCGTCGACACGTCGCGCTATGTCGCCACACAATGGACGAAGCCGGAGGCCTGCCACAACCTCGTCGGCGACGTCGAAAACATCAGCCACCAGTTGCAGCGTGAAGCGCAGTTGAGCCGCTACTTCCTGCCGGTCGTCGCCGGCACCGGCGAAGGCGGCACGCTTGCCACGCGGATGATCTCCACGGCGCCTTCGAACACGCTTTCGGGTGCGGCATCGGTCGATCCCGAAGCGAAACTCGACGCCCGCTTCAACGCCTGCCCGCCCGATCCGACGATCAGCCGTGGCAACGGCCTGCCTGGCTTCGTCGAAGTGGCGGCAACGACCTCGGCTGCCATCGACGCGCCCGCGCCGATCGGCGGCAAGCCCGTGCCGGTGCGCCGGCTTGCGGCGAACACGTCGACAGCCGACGCGATGGTCGCCCTGCTCTCGCCGCATCTGCGCGCGCACGCCACGGGCGACGAGGACGTATCCGATCTGCCGCTGATCGAATTGCCCGCCGCGCGTCCGACGGACATGCTCGCGATCGTGATTTCCGGCGATGGCGGCTGGCGCGATCTCGACAAGACGATTGCCGAAGCGCTGCAAAAGAAGAATGTTTCGGTAGTGGGCGTGGACGCGCTGCGCTACTTCTGGAGCACGAAGTCGCCGGAGCAGACGAGCCACGATCTCGCACGCATCATGCAAACGTACGGCGCGCGCTGGCATACGCGTCACGTCGCGCTGATCGGCTATTCGTTCGGCGCGGACGTGATGCCGTTTGCGTATAACCGCCTGCCCGAAGCGCTGCGCGCGAAGGTCTCGCAGATGGCGCTGCTCGGCTTCGCGCACGACGCCGACTTCCAGATCCGCGTGAGCGGCTGGCTCGGCATGCCGGCCAGCAGCGAAGCGCTGCCCGCGATGCCGGAAGTGGCGAAGGTGCCGCCCGCGATCGTGCAGTGCATCTACGGCGAGGACGAAACGGACACGCTGTGCCCGGCACTCGCCAAAACCGGCGCGAGCGTCATCCGCACTCCCGGCGGGCATCACTTCGGCCATGATTACAACGCCCTTGCCGATACGATCCTCGACGGCTGGCGCAAGCAGATCGCCGCGCGCGAATGCACGACCGGCAAGGCTTCCGCGAATGGCGTCGCGAACCCGGCCTGCGCCGCGACAAAACAGGGCGCGCTGTAAAGACATCGGGGCCGCATGCTTCACGCAGGCGGCCCCGATGCTGTCCTTCCTGAATCAGTTCAACGCGGCACACCGGCCGCCAACCGCGCGGCCGCGCACCCTCCTTTCGCTTACCCGATCTTCACGGCGCCCTGTTCCTCTAGCGCAGCCGCGTTGCGCTCGCGCGCGAGCACCGGCGCGAGCGCACGACCCGTGTGACTCGCCTTCACCTGCACGAGCCCTTCCGGAGACGTCGCCGCGACGATCGTGCCGCCACCCACACCGCCTTCCGGCCCAAGGTCGATGATCCAGTCGGCTTCGGCGATCACGTCGAGATCGTGCTCGATCACCACCACGCTATGCCCCGCATCGACGAGCCGGTGCAACACGCGAATCAGCTTCGCGACATCGGCCATATGCAGGCCGACGGTCGGTTCATCGAGCACGTACAGCGTGTGCGGCGCCTTCTGCCCGCGACGCGTGATGTCGTCGCGCACCTTGCTCAGTTCGGTGACGAGCTTGATGCGCTGCGCCTCGCCGCCGGAAAGCGTGGGTGACGGCTGGCCGAGCGTGAGATAACCGAGCCCCACGTCCTTCATCAGCTGCAACGGATGCGCGATATTCGACAGCGGCGCGAAAAACCCGACCGCTTCATCGATCTCCATCGTCAGCACGTCGCCGATGTTCTTGCCGCGCCACGTCACCGCGAGCGTCTCGGGATTGAAGCGCTGGCCGTGACAGACATCGCACAGCACCTTCACATCCGGCAAAAAGCTCATGCCGATCGTGCGCACGCCCTGGCCTTCGCACGCCGGGCAACGCCCGTCGCCGGTGTTGAACGAAAAGCGTGAAGCCGTGTAGCCGCGCGCCCGCGCTTCGAGCGTATCGGCAAAGAGACGCCGGATCGCGTCCCACACGCCGATGTACGTCGCCGGACACGAGCGCGGCGTCTTGCCGATCGGCGTCTGGTCGACTTCGAGCACGCGGTCGATGGTTTCCCAGCCGGTCATCGATTCGCAACCCTGCCACGCGTGCGTCACGTTGAGCGCCGGTCGTGGCGCACTGCGCGCGAGCACGCTCGCGCGCGACTGCTTCGTTGGCGCTTCGACCTGTGCGGCCTTGCGCGCCCGCTTCGTCGCCGGCGACGACAGCACCGAGCGGCCCACTGCGTCGAGCATGTTCGCCATCAGCACGTCACGGGCGAGCGTCGACTTGCCGGAACCGCTCACGCCTGTGACGGCGACGAGTCGCGCAAGCGGAATGCCGACCGTCACGTCCTGCAGATTGTGCAACTTGCCGCCGTGCACCGTGAGCCAGTTCTCCGGCACCGCTGCAGCGTTCCTGCGCGCCGGCGTAACCGGCCGGCGCGGCTGCAACGGATGCGTGATCGGGTTCGCGAGGAACTGCCCGGTGAGCGAATCCGCCTGTGCCGCGAGGTCCTTCACGCCGCCCTGCGCGACGAGATTGCCGCCGCGCTTGCCCGCGCCCGGACCGATGTCGATGATGTGATCGGCACGCCGGATCGTGTCTTCGTCGTGCTCGACGACGACAAGCGTGTTGCCCTTCTCGCCGAGCTTGCGCAGCGCGTTCAGCAGGATCTGGTTGTCGCGCGGATGCAGGCCGATGGTCGGTTCATCCAGCACGTAGCAAACGCCCTGCAGGTTGCTGCCGAGTTGTGCGGCGAGCCGGATACGCTGTGCTTCGCCGCCCGACAGGCTCGGCGCCGCACGATCGAGACTCAGATACCCGAGCCCGACTTCTTCGAGGAACTGCAAGCGGCTGCCGATCTCGCTCACGACGTCGCGCGCGATCCCCGCTTCCCGTCCGGTGAGTTCGAGCGAGTCGACCCACTGACGCGTCTGCGACACCGTCCACTGCGCGACGTCGACGATCGGCTGCCCGTCGAACGTCACTGCGCGCGCGACCGGATTCAGCCGCGTGCCGCTGCAATCCGGACACGGCTCGTCGCCCACGCCTTCCGGTTCCTGCTCTTCCGATGGCAGGCTCTGCTCGCGGCCACGGTTGTCATCGACGACCACTGTGTCGTCATATGCGGCGCGCTGTTCGCGCGTAAGCGCGAGGCCCGTGCCGACGCATGTCGTGCACCAGCCGTGCTTGCTGTTGTACGAGAACATCCGCGGATCGAGTTCCGGATAGCTCGTGCCGCATGCCGGACACGCGCGCTTCACCGACAGCACCTTCACTTCGCCGACATGCCCGGTCGCGCCGTTGCCACCCTTGCCGTTCATCGCGGCGTGCAGACCGTCGAGCGGCGCGAGCAGATGGATCACGCCCTTGCCGGCTTCGAGCGTGTCGTCGAGCGCGCGGCGCAGTTGCGCTTCGTGATCCGCCGATACGACGAGATCCGCCACCGGCAACTCGATCGTGTGTTCGCGAAAGCGGTCGAGCTTCGGCCACGGGTCGACCGGCACGAATTCGCCGTCGACGCGCAGATGCGTATTGCCGCGCGCCTTCGCCCATTTCGCGAGGTCGGTATAGACACCCTTGCGGTTCACAACCAGCGGCGCAAGCAGCCCGACATGTTGGCCCTTGTGATCGCGCAGCAGTTGTGCGGCGATCGATTCGACGCTCTGCGCGGTGACCGGCGTGCCGTCATGAATGCAGTGCTGCAAGCCGAGTTTCACGTACAGCAGCCGCAGGAAATGCCACACCTCGGAGGTCGTCGCGACCGTGCTCTTGCGGCCGCCTCGCGATAGACGCTGCTCGATGGCGACCGTCGGCGGAATGCCGTACACCGCATCGACTTCAGGCCGCCCCGCGGGCTGCACGATCGAACGCGCATACGCATTCAGCGATTCCAGATAGCGCCGCTGGCCTTCGTGGAACAGGATATCGAACGCGAGCGTCGACTTGCCCGAACCGGACACACCCGTCACGACGTTGAACTTGCCATGCGGAATGTCGACATCGAGCGACTTCAGGTTGTGTTCGCGCGCGTTCACGATCCGCACGACGTCCTCGCCTTCCACCGCCCGACGCGCACGCGCCGCCGTCAAGGCTGTTTGCAACGGTACGCCCTGCGAGGCGGGCGCGACTTCGACGCCCATCGATTCGTCGTAGTGCAGCAGCGCGTGGCCGGTATGCGACTCCGCGCACTCCTTCACTTCCTCCGGCGTGCCGGCGCACAGCAGACGGCCGCCGCCGTCGCCGCCTTCCGGACCGAGATCGATGATCCAGTCGGCCGCGCGGATCACGTCCAGGTTGTGCTCGATCACGATCAGCGAATGACCGCCCGTCAGCAGCTTGCCGAACGCCTGCATCAACTTCGCGATGTCGTCGAAGTGCAGACCCGTGGTCGGCTCGTCGAACATGAAGAGCTTGCCCGCCGCAATTGTCTGTTTCGCGCCGCGCGGTGTCTTCGCCTGCGCGGTTTCCGCGAGAAAGCCCGCGAGCTTCAGACGCTGCGCCTCGCCGCCCGAGAGGGTCGGCACCGGCTGCCCGAGCTTCACGTATTCGAGCCCGACATCGACGATCGGCTGCAATACGCGCAGCACTTCGGCATCGGTGGCGAAGTATTCGGTGGCTTCGTGCACCGTGAGTTCGAGCACGTCCGCCACAGAAAGCGCGCGCGCCGGATTGCCGCGCGCGATCTTCACTTCGAGCACTTCGGCGCGATAGCGACGACCGTCGCAATCCGGGCAACGCAGATAGACGTCGCTCAGGAACTGCATCTCGATGTGTTCGAAACCGGAGCCGCCGCAGGTCGGGCAGCGCCCGTCGCCGGAGTTGAAGCTGAACGTGCCCGCCGTGTAGCCGCGTTGTGCCGCGAGCGGCGCCTTCGCGAACAGCTTGCGGATTTCGTCGAACGCGCCGACGTAGCTCGCCGGATTCGAGCGCGCCGTCTTGCCGATCGGCGACTGGTCGACGAACACGACGTCGCTCACGCTGTCCGCGCCTTCGAGACTGCGCAACGCGCCCGGCGATTCCGTCGCCTTGCCGAAATGCCGCGCCATCGCGGGATACAGCACGTCCTGCAGCAGCGTCGACTTGCCCGAGCCGGACACACCCGTCACGCAGACGAGACGTTGCAGTGGAATTTCGACCGTCACGTCCTGCAGATTGTGTTCGCGCGCGCCTTCCAGCACGATGCGCGGCGTGCCCGCCTCGACCGGACGACGCGACCAGCGCGACGCATCCGCCACATGCCGGCGCCCGCCCAGGTATTCGCCCGTGAGCGTGCCCGCCGTGCGGATCGCGTCGGGCGCGCCGTCGAAGATGATCGTGCCACCGCGCTCGCCGGGGCCTGGCCCCATGTCGATCAGACGGTCGGCCGCGAGCATCACCGAAGGATCATGCTCGACGACCACCAGCGTGTTGCCCGCATCGCGCAGCCGGTGCATGGCCTCGACGATGCGGTTCAGGTCGCGCGGATGCAGCCCGATGCTCGGCTCGTCGAGCACGAAGAGCGTTTTGGTCAGCGACGTGCCGAGCGCGGTGGTCAGGTTGATCCGCTGCACTTCGCCACCCGAGAGCGTGCGGCTTTGACGGTCGAGCGTCAGGTAGCCGAGACCCACGTCGCACAGATACTTGAGGCGCGTGCGCACTTCGGCCAGCAGCAGTTTGAGCGCGTCGTCGAGCAGGACGCCCGGCAGCGTGATGTCGTCGAAGAAGCGCCGGATGCGTTCGATCGGCAGCAGCATCAGGTCATGGACGGTCAGGCCCGGCAGCGCTTCGAGCTGCGCGCGCGACCAGTCGACGCCGACCGGCAGGAAGCGGTTCGCGGCATCGAGTACGGCGTCGGCGTTGGGCTTCGTGCCGAGACGCCACAGCAGCGATTCCGTTTTGAGGCGCGCGCCGCCGCACGTTTCGCACGGCGTGTAGCTGCGGTATTTCGACAGCAGCACGCGAATGTGCATCTTGTACGCTTTCGATTCGAGATACGCGAAAAAGCGCTTCACGCCATACCACTGGGTCTGCCACTTCCCATCCCAGTCCGGCGAGCCGTTGATCACCCAGTCACGCTCTGCCTGCGACAGCGACGACCACGCCGTGTCGCGCGGAATGCTGGCCTTCGCGGCGTAGCGCATCAGGTCGTCCTGACATTCCTTCCACGCGGGTGTCTGCATCGGCTTGATCGCGCCGCCGCGCAGCGTCTTCCGCTCATCGGGAATTACAAGGCCCAGATCGACGCCGATCACCCGGCCAAAACCGCGACACGTTTCGCACGCGCCATACGCCGAGTTGAACGAGAACAGCGCGGGCTGCGGATCGGCGTAACGGATGTCGCTCTCCGGGCTGTGCAAACCGGTGGAAAAACGCCAGATCTGCGGCTCGGCGCTTTCTTCGGGAATCTGTGGCAGCACGTAGACGTTCACCCGCCCGGCGCCGCGTTTCAGCGAGGCCTCGATGGCCTCGAGCGCGCGCACCTTCTCGGTCTGATGCAGGCGGAAGCGATCGGCGACCACATCCAGCACCTTGCGCGCCCCCGTGGGCGACACCACGTCGCGCTGCGCCTGCACGCGCGTGTAGCCGCTCGCCGAGAGCCACTGCTCGACTTCGGCCTGCGTCGCGGTGTCGGGCAATTCGACCGGAAACGTGATCGCGAGCCGCGGATCGGTGCCCGCGGTACGCGCCATCAGATCGGCGTAGACGGTCTCCGGCGTATCGTGCCGCACCGGCTGCGCCGTCACGCGGTCGAAGAGTTCGGCGCCGCGCGCGTACAGCAGCTTCAGATGGTCGTTGAGCTCGGTCATCGTACCGACCGTCGAGCGCGAACTGCGCACCGGATTGGTCTGGTCGATCGCGATGGCGGGCGGCACGCCGTCGACGCGGTCTACCTGCGGGCGGTCCATGCGGTCGAGGAATTGCCGTGCATAGGCGCTGAACGTTTCGACGTAGCGCCGCTGCCCTTCCGCGTACAAGGTGTCGAACACGAGACTCGACTTGCCGGAGCCGGACGGTCCGGTCACGACGGTCATTTCGCCGGTGTGCAGGTCGAGGTCGAGGTTCTTGAGGTTGTGCTGACGTGCGCCGCGGATGCGGATCGTTCCGCGGTTCGTACCATTAGATGACAATTTATCTGTCCGTCTGAATGAGTTTGGCCAGTGCCGCGGCCCGCCTGCGCCGCCGCGAATGGAAGTGCAAAAGAGCCACGCGGCGCGCATGGCGCGAGGGGCTTCAAACGCACACTATACTGTATATTTATACAGCTTTCCAACGTGCTGGCTACGGCAACCCGCGCTTTTCGCGGGCCGGGACATCCTGTCCCGCGGACCGGCGTTCGCCGGTTCGCGCCGCCTGTCAAACCGTTCAGGACAGGCCGGCCACACGTCGACTTCGCAGGATAGCGCGCGGCGGCGGCCTTTGCCTCTAACCCGGCAGCCGGCTCAGACTTCCTTCGCGTCCATGACCAGCAGTTCCGCGCCGGCCTGGGCGAAGTTGCCAAGGTCGCCCGCCGCCGCCTTGCCTTCGGGCGTGCCGAGGCCATGCATCAGCGCATCCACCGATTCGAAGTGCAGCAAGGCGATCAGGTAATACGGCGACTCGCCACCCAGCAGCTTGACCGGCCCGGTGCTGATTTCGTACTTCTGCAGCCCGGGAATTTTCTTCGCGAGCGGCACGTGCTTCGCTTCGTAATGCGCGTCAAACGCTGCCTTGTCGGCCGGGTTTTTGTAAAGCACGACGAGTTTTGCCATGATCCTGTCTCCGTTGGGGGTCTGTTAAAAGCGCTTGCCGCAACCGCGACACGTTACGCCTCTTTAGCGTCAATACCGCGTGACATCACTGCTTTTCCAGTTGCAGATACAGCCGTTGCACGTTCGCCGGCTGCGCAGTGGCGTACAGCCGGTATTGTCTGAAGTCCGGCGTCTGGACCGTGTGCATCGCTTCGCTGAGTCCGACGCCCGACGCATACGCGCGGCGCACACCCGCATCGAGCTCGCGCAGATACTCACCCGTCTTCGCGATGCCAGCGGGCGGCACGGGCGGCCCGAAACCCGGCACCACGATATGCGCATCGAGCGATGCGATCTGCCTCAGCGCGGCGAGCCAGCCGGGAATGCTCTCGTTGCGCAGTTCGGGAATGCGACCGATGCTGACCAGTCCGCCCGCGAACAGCACGCCCGTCGCCGTATCGAGCACGGCGAGGTCGCCCGGCGTGCTGGCCGGACCGAAATATAGCAACTGGAGTGCGCGGCCGCCGGAATCGAGCGTCGTCGTGCTGTCGACTGTCTGGTCGGGCACCGTCACCCGCGAGCCTGCCATTTCATCTTCACCGAGCGTGCGCCGCAGGTTCTTCAGGCAGATCCAGCATCGGTCGCGAATCAGTTCGGCCGCGCGCCGATGCGCGAGGATCGGGATATCGCGGTCGCGAAACGCCGCGGTGCCGAATACGAATTCCGGCGCCTGGTGCGTGATGATCACGCGCTCGACCGGCAACGGCGTAACCGTGCGGATCGCGTCGAGCATCGCGCGGCCATAGCGATACGACGAACCTGTATCGATCACCGTCACGCCGCGCGGGCCGACGATAAAGCCATTGTTTGCGACCACGCCGCGATTGGCAGGCGCGACGGCTTCGCCGTTGCCCTCCATCACATAGACGCCCTGCGCGAGCTGAACCGGTGCGGGCACCGTCAACGGATGCGGCGGCTGCGCGGGCGCTTTCTCGACGGTGGCATCCGCGTGCGCAACCCGCATGGCTGCACACGCCACGAAAGCGGAGATCCAGATGCGCTGCCGGAACAAGCCCGCCCTCCTCAAGGCGCCGTCGACGACGTTTGCTGCACGGCCGCATGCGGACCAATCGCAACCTGGCTGTCGAACTGCCTGTTCTTCGTGTCCTCGATGTGCGCTTTCAGCGTGCCGCCGTCATGCGGCACGAAGTAGAAGCGGAAGTTCGGATTTTCGCTGATCGAAAAATTCACGTTCGCGGTCATCACGGGTTTGTCCGCGTACGTCACCGCGACCTTGCGCACGAAGTACGCCGACGCATACAGATGCGTCACCTGATCCATCGCCATGCCGGTGCGGTTCGGGTGCCGCACCATCAGTTGCACGAGTTGCGGCTTGCCGGGCGTCGACGGCCCCTGTGGCTGCAGGCGTACATTGCCCGCGCTCGCTTCGGCGGCGGCATCATCCTTGCCGGCCGGCGCCGAGCAGCCGCCTGACGCCTTGATGAAGCGCACGGAACTGTACAGATGACCGTCGTTCGTTTCGGCGATCACGCGCATGTAGGTGTAATCCTCGACACGTACCCGCGTTTCCAGACTGGCGAGCCCCGACTCCGGCGTGAATTCGAACCAGCCGACGTACGGCTCCGGATTTTCGTCGATGAACATGTACAGCTTCCTGATGTAGCGCGAGGGCGTCTGCGGGAACTGCGCGGTGATCGCAATCGGCACGACCGCCGCATCGGCGGCACGCGCGGGCGCATCGAACCGGATCACGCTGTCGGCGTGCGTATCGATCGGACGACTCCTGAACGTGCCTTCCCTGAAATCGAGCCAGCGCGCGTTTTTGTCCGGATCGTCGCCGGGTTGCGCGGCGAACGACGGATGCCCCGCCAGCGCCGACAGTGCAGCCAGCGCGGTGAGCAAACCGCGCACCGTGGTTCGCGTTGTCGTCCTCATGATGGTCCCCTTCCTCACTTCCTGCGCTACTGTTCCCACTCCAGCTCGGCGTACACGGTGCTCACGTTGCGTTGATGATAGATGTCGAAAAGCCGCCACCTGTCACGCTGATCCAGCCCGATCGTGTCGATCGCATGCTGCATCGTCGTGCCCTGTCTGATCGCCGCACGCACATCCCGCACCAGCCCGGCGAGATACGCCTCTTCCGCATCGAGCGCGGGGCGCCACGGCGTATCGATCGGGCCGTGACCTGGCACCACGCGGCGCGGATTCATCTGACGGATCGTCGCGATATCGGCCAGCCAGCCGAGCACGCTGCCGTCGATCACCGGAATGCACTGCACAAACAGCAGATCGGCGAGCCACAGCGTGCCACTCCTTTCATCGTAGACCGTCAGGTCGTTGTTCGTATGCGCTGTTTTCCATGTGCGCAGTTTCAGCACGCGGTTACCGATATCGAGCGTCAGATCGCCGCTGAACGGCAACGTCGGCGGCACGATCGTGCTGCCGTCGGCGAGCGTGCCCAGTTCGCGATGCAGCACACGCAGATAGCTTTCCGCGTGCGTCATTTCCGCTTCACCGAGCGTCGCGTTGCCGACGAACTCCGGATGATCGCGCTCGAACGCCACGTTGCCGAAAATATGGTCCGGATGCATGTGCGTGTTGATCACGTAGCAGACCGGCAGCGGCGTAACCGCACGAATCGCGGCGCGCAGCGCGCGGCCTTCCTGTGCGGTTCCACCGGTATCGATGACCGCCACACACCGCGTTCCGACGATAAAACCGATATTCGCGATGTCGCCCCGGTTCTCGCGCGTCGCGACATCGTCGTGCCCGCGATGCACGTACAACCCTGGCGCGATTTCCTCCACTTTCAGCGCGCTCACCGATTGCGCCGCGGACATCATCAACATCAACGCAAAGCCTGCGGACACCACGAGAATCACACGCCGCAGCGCGGTGTTCATTTTGTCCGGCCCAGATCGGCTGGCGCCGCGCCTTCGAGTATCCGCGCGGCGGCACGCTTCGGCGGCCGGAACGCGAACTGCGCATATTCGTTCTCGAGAAACGGCTCGGCATGTTCAAGCAGAAAGCGGCGGAACGCGAGGCACGTCGGCGACAGTTGCTTGGAGCGTGAATGGACGAGTTGCCATGTGCGCTCGATCGGCGTGCCGTTCACGTCGAGGAGCGCGATCTCGCCGGTGCGCAGTTCGAGCGCCAACGTATGCAGCGAAATCAGGCTCACGCCCATGCCCGCCATCACGGCCTGCTTGATCGTCTCGTTGCTGCCGAGCGTGACCGTGCGCGCGGGCTGGAACAGATGCTGGCGAAACGTATGCTCGACGACAGCACGCGTGCCGGAGCCCGGCTCGCGCAGCAGGAACGTGTCGCCCGCCAGCTCCTGCAGATCGAAACGCCGCGCGTCGCGCAGCGGATGTGACAGCGGCGCGATGATCACATGCGGGTGATACGCCATCGGCTCGGCGGTCGTGCCGAGTTCGGGCGGCGGGCGGCCCATGATCGCGAGATCGGTCGCGTTGTCCTGCAGGAGCCGCAACAGCGTTTCGCGATTGCCCACCGAAAAGTGCACGTCGACTTTCGGATACTGCTGCGAATAGAGCGCGAGCAGCTTGGGCGCGAAGTACGTCGCCGAACTCACGATGCTCACCGCAATCGAGCCGCTGTCGGCATGCGTGAGTGAGGTCATCGCGTCTTCGGCGTCCTTGATCTCGCCGATGATGCGGCTCGCGTGATGCGAGAAACGCTCACCCGCCTCCGTCAACGCAAGCTTGCGCGCGACACGCTCGAAGAGCGGCAGACCCACCACGTCCTCCAGCTGCCGGATCTGCATCGACACCGCGGGTTGCGTCAGATGCAGTTCCTCGGCTGCGCGCGCAAAGCTCGGGTAGCGGCTCGCCACCACGAAAATCTGCAACTGTCGCAGCGTCAGGGAGCGGATGAAGTTCACGTTCAGCGACTCGCACGCGGCGCCTGCGGTGACTTGACCGGCGCCGGCTGGCCGGGTTTCGCCGGCGGCGGCACGAGACTGTGCAGCGCGCCGGTGAAACTCAGCGTTTCGGTCTGGAGCGGATGCGCGAAATCGTTGTTCGCGCCCGGCACTTCCGTATGGATCGACATGACGCGTCCGGGCACCGCCTCGTCGGCGATGATGAACGTATAGCGCTTGCCCACGTATTGCGCGAAGCGCGCGGCGTTAGGATCGTCGAGGTATGGCTGGATCACGATCTTCTGCGCCTTGACGGGCTTGCCGCCCACGTCCATCACGACAGGCGTGATGGGCGGCCCCGCCGCGAGCGCAAGACGCACGCGGCGCTGGAAATAGCGACGCTGGCCGCCGGTCAGCTGTTCCATCTCCGCGATATCGTGCTCGAGAAAATAGAGGATCACAGGATTGCACGGCAGCCCTTCGCCGGATACTTCGACGTTACCGCTGCGATCGGTGATATGCGCGTCGCTCTTCGCGTTCGCGGCGCTCGTCACAAGTACGCGGACGGTGTCGTTGATTTTCGCCGGCGGCCCGGAGAGATTGAACGCGTAGTCGAGTTCGGTCTGTGCTTCAACGCCGGACATATGCGTCGTCATGAAGAGGAGTTTCTCGGCAGGCGCGAGATCGCTGCCGGCTGTCGTGCTGGCGGCCCACGCCGCACTGCCAGGCAGTACGAGCGCGGCGACGAACGCCACGGCCCACGCGAACGCGAGCGGGCGGCAGCCCGCCGCGCGCGCCACACACCCCGTGCGGCGCGTCATTGCGCAGCGGTCGGCGCACTGGCGACCGGCAGTATCGGTACCTGGTAGCTCGTGAGAATCCTGTCGATCTTGTTCTGGTTCGCACCGATCCACTGATCGACTTTCGTGTTCCACGTCTTCTCGCCGTAACGCGTGCCCATCGAGATCTCATAGTCGAAACGGATGCCCGGCGTCGGCGGGAACGGCACGAGTTTCACCTTGTCGCCCGCGCGCTTTGCGAAGTAACCCGCAATCGGCCCCCACAGGAACACCACGTCGACGTTGCCCGCGGTCAGGTCGTGCTCGATCATCTCGCCCGGAAATTCAGCGGGGTCGCCACTTTGTACCTGATACGACACGGCCTGCTCGATCAGGTTGTTGCCGAGCAGCCAGTCGACGGCCGGCGTCTGCGAGAAAATGCCCAGACGCAGCTTCTTGAGCGTATCGGGCGGCAGCTTGAGCAGGTCGGTCGGCGTATTGATGCCCGCCAGGTCCGGACGGTTCGTGAACACCATCGCATACGTGGAATGCAGATACGGACGCGTCGTCGCTGTCAGGTCATAGCCTTTCGGCACGCCGATGATCAGATCGCACTTGAAGTTTTCCGTATCGGGCACCTTGTCGCGCAGCGTGCGCCGCACAAAACCCATGCGCTGCGGGAAATACGTGTATTCGAGCTTGTAGCCGAAATCGCTCGCCATCTGCGCGGCGATCTGGTTTTCGTAGCCTTCGCCCTTGTTGTTCGACAGCGGCATGTTGTTTGGGTCCGCGCAGACGCGCAGCACGCCATCGTTGCCATCGTTGTTCGGCAGGGGCGGATCAGCGTACGCGGCATGCGCCGCCAGTGCTGCACAGCATAACGCGGTGACGCGCGCGAGCGCGCGCGGGCCCAGCTTGCGATCAGACATCGATACCTCCGGGAGAACGGGACGAGCGGCTCACGAGGCACGACACAACATCCACCTGCGTTGTATCGCCTGTTATATCGCGTGTTACTTCATGGCTTGCTTCATTTGGCATCGAGGGCCTGCAGATCGCCGGGGTTGATCTTGCCGTCAGAGCGGCCTTTCAGATACGCATACAGGTTTTCCCAGTTCTTCTGCATCATCGTGCTGGAGCTGAAATCCGGCATGCCTTTATCCACGCGCCCGCCAAATACGGTGCGATGGAATTCGTTCTTGTCGAGCGTCTTGAATGCGTCAACGAGCGATGGGCCGACGAGGCCTTCCTGCTTTGCGCCGTGACACCGTTCACATGCGAGTGCGCGCCACGTCTTCCAGCCCTGCAAGGTATCGGTATCGACCTTGTTGCCGTCGACGACCTTGTAGGCCACGGGTTTCATCGCTCCACCGCTGGTCTGGGCAAAGGATGCGGGCATAACGACAAGTGCCATCGCGAGCGGCAGGAGTAATCGGCCTTTCATGCGTTCGTCTCCATCGGTTTATGGGTTTCGCGCGCATGAGCCTGTGCGGCACGCATCGCGAAACGAAATTGCCTTGACAGCAGCAACTGTCGTGCCGCTACCGCTAACGCCGCCGCGCAACCCTGAGCCGTTGCGCGGCGGGCGTCATCTTCACTTCATCCGGGCAGACATCAGGCGATCAGCCGCCAGCGCCGCCTGGAATGGCGAACACGAAGAGCGTGCCGCCGAGTGCCGTGTACTTCGCCAGTTCGCGATAGCCGCCGACCGCGCCCAGACCTTCCGTCGATTTCTGGAGGCCCGCGGCCATGCCGATACCTGCCCAGCCGCCGATGCCCGAATAGACGCCGACGAACTGCTTGCCCTGGTACTCGTACGTAAACACATTGCCGATGATCCCGGACGGCGTCTTGAACTTCCACAGTTCCTTGCCATCCTTGATGCGCACGGCCTTGATATAGCCTTCAAGCGTGCCGTAGAACGCGATGCCGCCAGCCGTCGCGAGCGCGCCCGACCACACCGAGAACTTCTCCGGCTTCGACCAGGCGATCTTGCCCTTCGCCGCATCCCACGCGATGAAATTGCCCATCGCGCCGTTTTCGTTCGGGCCCGGATACATCGACAGCGTCGCGCCCACGAACGGTTGACCGGATACGTATTCGACTTCGAACGGCTCATAGTCCATGCAGACGTGATTGGTCGGCACGAGGAACAGCTTCGATGCCGGGTCGAAGGCCGCCGGCTGCTGGTCTTTCGAACCGAGCGCAGCCGGGCAGATGCCCTTGACGTTGTGGTCCGGCCCGGCCTTCTGCGTCGAGTAGGTCGCGTTGCGCACCGGCAGACCCGACTTCACATCGACGCTATCCGCCCAGTTCACCGCCGGGTCGTACTTGTTGGCAACGAGCAGCTGGCCGGTTTCACGGTTCAGGGTATAGCCGAAGCCGTTACGGTCGAAGTGGACGATCGCCGGTGTCGTCTTCCCTGCAATCGGGATGTCCACGAGGATCATTTCGTTGACGCCGTCATAGTCCCATTCGTCGTGCGGGGTCATCTGGTACACCCACTTCGCCTGTCCGGTGTTCAGGTCACGCGCGAAGATCGACATCGACCACTTGTTGTCGCCGGGACGTTGCGACGGGTTCCATGTACCCGGATTGCCGGTGCCGTAGTAGACAAGATTGAGCTTTGGATCCCATGCGTACCAGCCCCACGTCGTGCCACCGCCCGACTTCCACTGATCGCCCTTCCAGCTCTTTAGCGACGAATCCGCGCCGATCGGCGTCATCTTGCCGTCCGACCACGTCATCGTCTTGTCGGGGTCCATCAGCATTTCCGCGTCCGGTCCCGTGCTGTACGCCTTCCAGACTTCCTTGCCGGTCTTGATGTCGTACGCGATCAGGCGGCCGCGCACGCCAAACTCGCCACCCGAAATGCCGGTAAGCACCTTGTCGCCGAATACGTGCGGCGCGTTGGTGTTGGTTTCACCCGCTTTCGGATTGCCGTTCTGCGCGGTCCAGACCACTTCGCCCGTCTTCGCGTTCAGCGCGACGAGTTTCGTATCGGCCTGCTGGAGGAAGATCTTGCCGTCGCCATAGGCGAGGCCGCGATTGACCGTGTCGCAGCACATCACCGAAATCACCTGCGTGTCCTGCTTCGGTTCGTATTGCCAGAGGAACGTCTGATCCTTCAGGTTGATTGCAATGACCTTGTTGGGAAACGGAGAGTGGATGTACATCGTGTCGCCGATGACAAGCGGTGAGCCTTCATGACCGCGCAGGACGCCCGTGGACATCGTCCAGGCCACCTGCAGTTTGCCCACATTGCTTTCGTTGATCTGCTTGAGTGGACTGTAGCGGTGATTCGAGTAATCCCCCGCCTGTGCCGCCCAGTTCGATGGGTTCTTGATCAGCGTGTCGAGCTGCGAATCGGCCTGTGCAACAAATGAATTCAGGGCCGTCGCCGCCACCACCGCCAGTCCGAGAACCAGGGTGCGTACGTTCATGTCTCCTCCAGATTGATGAAGCCGTCCGATTCGTCAATGACCGCGCTACCGTGTCGCTACGAGTGCGCCTGTCTCGTATGCGGGTAACGACCGTGCTTCGCCTGATTCGTCGCCAGGTTCTTGCTCCCGGAGAGCGTTCGCATATTCCATGCCGGAATGCTGTTTGCGCGCCTGACACGCGCTTTTCGCGGGAAAGTGACGCAACCGCCTGCCGCGTGCGATACACGCTCATTCGGAATGCGACACATACTGTGTCAAATACGCGATTCGTCATGCGTGCTGGCTGGCCCGCAAGCACACGCTGTCATGCGGCGACGCAGCACGGGAACGCGCCTTCGCGCCGTGCATGGGCGCGACATCCGCTTCACACGCCGCTCAGGGAAAACGCGAAGGAGACCTCGCAGTCGCGCAGCACGCAGCCGGACGACTGGCGCACTGCTTGCAGCGCTTTCTGATCCACCCTGAATAGCCAGACGACGGAGACCTGCACCATGACTCAAGCCGAACACGTGTATTCCGACGAGGAGATCCAGCAACGTCTGCAGGGTCTGTTGCAGCACTGGTACCTCGACGATGGATGGCTGCGCCGCAAGTTCAAGACTGAAAGCTGGAAAGGCACGCTGATGGTGGTGAACACCGTCGGCCACCTTGCTGAAGCGGCGTGGCATCACCCGGACCTGAACGTCTCGTATGCGTTTGTCGTCGTGAAGCTGAAGACGCACTCGGCCAAAGGCATCACCGACAAGGACTTCGCGCTCGCCACGAAAATCGAGGAAGTGATCCAGTGGCAGCCAGGCCGTGAAGGTGGCCCGCTCGAAGGCACCCCTGCCGACGACCAGCGTTTTCGCTACATCAAGTACGACGCGCCGAAGGCCTGAGCGCAGCGCACGTGGCGAACGCCCGGTGCGCGGCTCTGGTACGGCTCTTGCCTTGAAGTCTCCGGCGTGCGGTCCGCGTGACACGCGAGATGTGAGGTGATCCGCGCCACGATGCGCGCGATTCGCGCGAGGCGTGGGTCGTCGCCAGTCCTGAGGCCGCCCGCGCCCCTGCCAACGAGGAACGCTCACGATGCAGATTCAATCCGGAGGCCTTGCCCCGCTGTCGGCCGTGACGATCGACGCGCCCGCGCGTCTTCATCTGGGCTTTCTCGATCCGAACGGGTCGCTTGGGCGCGCGTTCGGCAGCGTCGGCCTCACCATCGACGAACGCGGCACGCGCGTGACGATGCGGCTCGCGGATGCGATGCGCGTCGAAGCCACGCGTAGCGACGCTGAACGCGTGCGCGTCGAACGCTATGTGGAGACGCTGCGCGCTGCGTGGGACGGCCCCGCTGTTTCCGTCGACGTACAGCGTGCGCCGCGCGCGCATACCGGTCTGGGCTCGGGCACGCAGCTCGCGCTTGCGATCGGCACCGCCTATGCGCGCCTCGCGGGCCGCTCGCCCGGCAGCGCGGAAATCGCCCGCATGCTGGGGCGCGGCACGCGCTCGGGCATCGGCACGCTCGGCTTCGATCATGGCGGCTTCCTGGTCGACGGCGGACCCGCGCAAGGTCATGGTCCCGCCGGCGAGGCACATACCGAAGCGCCTCCGCTCCTGTTCCGCCAGCCGTTTCCGGACGCATGGCGCATCCTGCTCGTCGACGACACCACGCGCGAAGGCCTGCATGGCGAAGCCGAAAAACGCGGCCTCGCGTCGCTCGCGCCGTTTCCACAGGCACTCGCCGCCCACGTGTGTCATCTCGTGCTGCTGCGCATCCTGCCCGGCATCGCGGAAAGCGACTTCGACGCCTTCGCCGACGGCATCACCGAGATGCAGCAGACGATCGGCGAATATTTCGCGCCCGTGCAGGGCGGCGTGTTTTCGAGTCCCACCGTTGCTGCCGCGCTCGAAGCGGTCGCAACGCGGCAGACCGCCGGCATCGGTCAGACCTCGTGGGGGCCGACCGGCTTCGCGTTCGTGCGCAGTGCGGAAGAAGCCTCAGGCGCGCTCGCCATCGCCCAGGAAGCGACGCGCGGCAGGCCCGGCGTCGCGTGTTCGATTGTCACCGGCCGCAATCGTGGCGCGACATTGCGCGCCGTCGACCTGCAGCAATGCGGGATCGGCGCGCCATGACGCGCCCCGGCCTTAGCGGTCGCGCTTCGCCGTCTCGCGCCTCACCTGATGCGATCCGCGAGCGTTGCGCCCCCCTGTTCCGTCGCCCGGCCCCGCGCGGGACGTCCACCTGAAACGAGCCTACGTCCATGCCCGAAGCCACTGAAAGGCCTTATATCCTGCACATGTTCACGGCCACGCCGCAGATGAGCCCGTTCGACGTCAACATGGCCGCCGACGCCGGCTACCAGATCGTCGTGCCGTACTGCAACGTCGGCGAAGAAAGTGTCGTCCAGCTCACGCAGGACGCGATCTTTTCGCGCGGACCGAAAGGCGTGTCGCGCACCGGCATCTTTATCGGCGGGCGCGACGTGATGCTGGCCGCCGACATGCTCGACCTCGCGCGTCAGGCGATGGTGCCGCCGTTCGAAGTGTCCGTCTTCGCGGACCCAAGCGGCGCGTACACGACAGCGGCCGCGCTGGTTGCACTTGTCGAGCGTCATCTGAAGCAGGAACACAAGGCCGAACTCGACGGCAAGCGCGTACTGATTCTTGGCGGCACCGGCGCCGTGGGACGCGTTTCGGCGGCGATGGCGGCCTCGCTCGGCGCGGATGTCGTGATTGCGAGCCACACGAGCCGCGCACGCGCCACGCAGGTGAGCGACGAAATCAACCGCCGCTTCGATATCGCCACCTCGGGCGTCGCGACAGGCTCGCCCGCGGATCTGCATGCGGCGCTCGCCCGCGCGGAAATCGTGTTCGCAACGGCAGCGGCCGGCGTGCAACTGATGACCGCCGCCGATCTCGCGCACGCGAAGCATCTGCTGATCGCCGCCGACGTCAACGCGGTGCCGCCCGAAGGCATCGCGGGCGTGAACGTGATGGACGACGGCAAGCCGCTCACGGGCTCCGCGCGTCACGACGCGATCGGCATCGGCGCGCTCGCGATCGGCAACGTCAAGTATCAGGTCGAGCACCGGCTTTTCGTGCGCATGCGCACAGGCGGCAAGCCCGTCTATCTCGGCTTTCCCGAAGCGTTCGACGAAGCCCGCGCGATCGCCTCCGGCAACGCCTGAACGGACCGCGTTCATGCCATCGACGGGGTCATTGCAGCCGGCCGTGAAGCCCGCACTTTCGCGCACGCCCTACGTCGCGGTCGTGGGACTGTCGGCGCGGATGCTCGCACAATCGGCGGCACGCGCCGGCTTCAACGTCATCGCGCTCGATATGTTCGGCGACCGCGATACGCAGCAGCACGCGTGCCTCTGGTTCGATATCGGCGACGGCAGCGGCGCGTTGCGGATCGATCGCGACCGGCTCCTCGATGCACTCGCGCGCGTCGCGCGCATCCCTCACCTGCTCGGGTTCATTGCGGGCAGCGGTATCGAACCGCTTGCCGGTGCACTGCAATGCGCGCCGCACATGCCGCATTTTCTCGGCAACAGTGCAGAGGCCTGTGCCGCCGTGCGCGACCCGCAGCGCTTTTTCCCGCTGCTGGATACGCTCGATATCGCGCATCCGGCCGTGACGTTCACGCGACCCGCCGATGGGCAGGCCGGCTGGCTCGTCAAGCATGCGAACGGCTGTGGCGGCATGCATGTGAAGCCCCTCGACGCGTCCGCGCAAAACGAAGCCGCTGCCGGCACCTATTTTCAACGCCTCGTTACCGGCCACCCGATGTCGGCGCTGTTCATCGCGGCGCGCCGCGAAGCGGTTGTCGTCGGCTACGCGAAGCAGCTCGTCATGAACGCGGGCGCGCTGCCCTTCGTGCATGCGGGATCGACCGGTCCCGTCGATCTGCCTCGGAACGTTGCCGGAAAAGTCGATGCGGCAATCCGGGCGATCGTCGCGCGCGTCGGGCTGACCGGCATCAACAGTATCGACTTCATGCTCGACGGCGAATCGGTACAGGTGCTGGAGATCAACGCGCGTCCATCGTCGACGATGGCGCTGTACGAACGGGCGTGGCCCGCACTGTGGCCGCGCGGCCTGATCGCCTGTCACATCGATGCGTGTCTGCACGGCAAGTTCCCCGAGTTCGTGCGCGGGCATGCCATGCCGCCCGATCGAACCGGCCCCCATGCCGGCCAGCGTGTGCTGTTCGCGCCGCACGGCTTTACCGTCACGCAGGCGTTCAGCGACGCCTGCCTTGACGATCCGGTCTGTCGCGACGTCCCGCAGCCGGGGACGCGCATCGAAGCCGGCCAGCCGGTCTGCACGCTGGAAGTCACCGCGCGTTCGGCCGACGACGTCCCGCATGCGCTGGAACGTGAACGCACGCGTCTTCTGCAACGTATCGCAACCTGTCACGAGAGCGCCCATGACGTCATCCCCGGCTGATCCTTCCGGCACGCCGTCCGGCCCGCCGTCCACGCCCGCGCTGAGCGTCAACGCACTCAGCGCGCCGCTCGTCGCGCAACTCATCGACGAAGCGGCACAACTGCGTGTCGCGACAACGCGCACCGACGCGGGCACGGTCATCGTCGATGCGGGCATCGAGGCACCAGGCAGCATCGAGGCCGGGCTGCTGGTTGCGCGCATCTGCATGGGTGGCCTCGGACATGTAACCACGCACATGAACGCGGAGGCGGAGCCGTTCTGGCCGGTCACGATCGACGTGCGGACGTCGTCGCCGGTAATCGCCTGCCTCGGTAGCCAGTACGCCGGCTGGAGCCTCTCGGCGACGAAGGAACAGACGGGCGGCAAGAAGTTCTTTTCGCTCGGCTCGGGACCGGCGCGCGCGCTGGCCGGCAAGGAGGATCTCTTCACTGAACTCGGCTATCGCGACCGGCACGACCGTGGCGCGCTGGTGCTGGAAGTGGACCGCCTGCCGCCGCCCGTCGTCATCGACAAGGTCGTGCGCGACTGCGGCCTCGCGCCAGAGCGGCTCACGCTGATCGTCACGCCGACACAGGCTGTAGCGGGGACGGTACAGGTCGTTGCGCGCGTCGTCGAAGTTGCGCTGCACAAGACGCACGTACTCGGTGTCGATCTGCACGAGGTCGTCGAGGCAAGCGGCGCGGCGCCGCTGCCGCCGCCCGCGCCCGACGGTATTCAGGCGATGGGCCGCACCAACGACGCCATCCTGTACGGCGGGCGCGTGCATCTCACCGTGCGACAGGATGCGGTTGCGAGACGTCTGGCGGCGGAACTGCCTTCCTCGAATGCACGCGATTACGGGCGTCCGTTCGCGGAGATCTTCGCGTCGTTCAACTACGATTTCTACCAGATCGACGCGGCGCTCTTTGCCCCGGCGGAAGTGTGGGTCAGCAGCCTTGAAAGCGGCGCGACGCATCACGGCGGACGCGTCAACGCGGCGCTGCTGCAGGCGCAATGGGGCGCGAGGGGCACGCCATGAGCAGCATGCCTGACCTTGTGCCGTCAACCGGCCTGCGCGTCGCGATCATGACCGACGAGACCGGCTGGCACACCACGCGACTCAGGCGCGCGTTTCGCGCGCGCGGCGTCGAAGCCCGCTGCGTCGATCTCGCGGATTGCCGCATCGACACGACGTGGGCGCCGTACGGGCTCGCGCTGCCCGGCTTCGGCCATACGCTGCCCGACGCGGTGTTCGTGCGCGGCATCGCGGGCGGCACGTTCGAACAGGTGACGCTGCGTCTCGGCATCCTGCACGCGCTGCGCGAATGCGGCGTGCCGGTCTACAACGACGCGCGCGCGATCGAACGCAGCGTCGACAAGTCGATGACGAGTTTCCTGCTCAACCGTCACGGTGTACCCACGCCAGCGACGTGGGCCGCCGAATCGACGGCCTGCGCGCAGCGCGTGCTGATGCGCGAGGCCGCCGCCGGCCGTCAGGTCGTGCTCAAGCCGCTGTTCGGATCGCAGGGCAAAGGCCTGCGCCGGCTCGGCGCCGTGGCTGGTCGAGGGCGCGGACACGCTCACGCGGGCGGCACGCTCATACCGTTGCCGCCGCTTGGCGCGTACCGGCATGTGGCGTATCTGCAGCGCTATGTCGATGGCGGGCCGCAGGGCTTCGACTGGCGCGTGCTCGTGGTCGGCGGGCGTGCCGTCGCGGCCATGCGGCGAACCGGCGGGAAAGGCTGGATTCACAACTTCGCGCAGGGCGCCACGTGTGTGCCCGCTACGCTCGACGACCCGCTCGCCGACATCGCCGTGCGCGCAACGATCGCGCTCGGCCTTGACTATGCGGGTGTCGATCTGATCCCCGATCCCGACGACGCGTCGTGCCCGCTCGTGCTGGAAGTCAACGGTGTCGCGGCGTGGCGCGGCCTGCAATCGGTGACGTCGCAGGATATCGCCGCGTTGCTCGTCGACGATCTGCTGGATCGCAAGCTCGCCGCTTCGCGTGATGGAGCGCTCAACGCCGTGCCGCTCGCAGGCGGCGGTCATGCAGGCGTCTGACGAAGTCACCGACGCACGCGCACGGGCCGCGTTCCTGCGCGCCTGCCGGCTCGACGTCGAAACGGCGAAGCCCGGCAACGTCAGCGTCGAGAGCGCAGGACACGGCATGACATCGGTGCTTTTCATCGAAAGCGCGACGGCGGCAGCGAACGCATTGTTTAGCCGCAGTGCAGCAATCGGCGCGCGCATTTTCGAGGCGGTCACGCTGACGCGCGCACGCGTCGCCTGCAATACGAACCTTGGCATCGTGCTGTTGATCGCGCCGCTCGCGGCCGCGCTCGAAACAACGCCCGCCCCGCCCGACGCCGCTTCCTGGCAGGCCGCCACCGGGGCGGCCCTCGCCGCGCTCGATATCGACGACGCACGCGCGGCGTACCGCGCGATCGCGCTTGCGAACCCGGGCGGTCTGGGCGACGCGCCCGAGCAGACGGTCCACGCGGAACCCACGGTGTCGCTGCGCGAAGCGATGATGCTCGCCGCCGCGCGCGACAGCATCGCGCGTCAATACGCCGAAGGCTTTCGCGACGTGTTCGACATCTACCGCGCCGCGGCGCGTGAATGGCCGCACGAAACGCCGGCACCCGTCGTCACACTCGATGTGTTTCTCACGTACCTGAGCCGCTGGCCCGATTCGCACATTGTGCGCAAGCACGGTGAGACGGTGGCGCAAAGTGTCACGCGCGAAGCACAGCGTCTGCACGCGCAATGGCGCCTCGAGCGCCGCGAAGCGCCCCACGCGAACAACGCAATGGCAGCGAAAGCGCTCGCCCGCTGGGACACGGAACTGAAAGCGCGCGGCATCAATCCGGGCACGAGCGCCGACCTGACGGTCGCGACGCTCTTTATCGACGGCGTACTCAACGGCATCTGAAGGGCAACCGGTACGCCCGGACACACGCACGTGATGCAGTGCGGCACACATCGTGGGCCCGATTGGCACGGAACATGTTAGGAACACCTGGCTTAGCGTGGCGCTCTTCCACGTCTTGCGCGGCCGTCTTTGCGGCGTCGCGAATTGAACGCAGTCCGACACATCCTGTACACAATCACTGGAGGAACAGCATGGCCAAGATCAACCGCGTCATGGTAGGAGAGTCGCTGGTCGGCGACGGCAACGAGGTTGCGCACATCGATTTGCTGATCGGACCGCGAGGTTCTGCTGCCGAGACCGCGTTCTGCCACGCGCTAACGAACAACAAAGACGGCTTCACGTCATTGCTGGCAGTTGTCGCGCCGAACCTGCTTACCAAGCCGAACACCGTGATGTTCAACAAGGTGACGATCAAGGGTGCGAAACAGGCCGTGCAGATGTTCGGCCCGGCGCAGCATGCGGTCGCGCTCGCGGTGGCCGACAGCGTCGAAGACGGCACGATCCCGAAGGACGAAGCAGACGACCTGTTCGTATGCGTCGGCGTCTTCATCCACTGGCAGGCCGACGACGACAAGAAGATTCAGGAGTACAACTACAAGGCGACCCGCGAAGCGATCCAGCGCGCGGTAGCCGGCGAACCAAGCGCGGCGGAGGTAGTCGCGAAGAAGGCCGGCGCCGCCCATCCGTTCGCGGCCAACTAGGCGCAAAACCCGCCAGAGCGGCGGCGAGACCCGCATCGAGCCTCGCCGCGGCGAACGCAGATCGATGCATTGACAACGAGGTTCCGGCATGACTTCACCCTGTCGCGCGCTGCTGGTGCTCGCGTGCTGCGTGCTGGCTGTGGCGCCGGCGGTTTCGCCCGCGCAGAACGCGGCGCAAGGTCACGACTATCCCACCCAGGGACGGGTCGAATACGTGCTCGGCTGCATGGACGACAACGGCCACGACTTCGCCAACGTCTACAAGTGTTCATGCGCCATCGACCATATCGCGGCCGCGCTGCCGTATGACGATTTCGTTGAGCAGTCCACGTTCGCGAAGTATGCGACGCTCGGCGGCGAAGGCGGCGCCGAATTCCGCGTCGACCGGGCGCGGGCGCAGTCGAAGAAATTCCTCACGCTGCAGTCCGAGGCCTATAAGGTCTGTGGCGTCAGCAAGACCGCGGCAGCCGCGGCGCCGGCAAACAAATAGCGTTGAGGCGCGCGGCCTCGCGGACCGGTCGCTGCCGTGTCGTTCATGACACGGCCGGCGATCTCATGCTCAGTCGGGAATCAGCCCTTCACCAAGCGAAGTCCACGTCGCGAACGCCGCGGCACGTGCGCCACGGTCACGTCTGCGCTCGATCAGCACGCCGACCGATTCGACGTCGTCGAATTTGGCGGGTTTTGCGAGCGAAACCCGCACCCAGTGCGCGCCGAAATCCGCGATCAGCAGTTGCGCGACCCGTTCCGCGAGCGCTTCGAGCAGTTGCACACCGTGCGTTTTGAGCAGACCGTGCAGCGCTTCGCGCACGGCTGCATAGTTGATCGTGTCGTCGATGCGATCCGTCACACATGCGCGGATCGACGGCACGCCGATCGCGAGACTCATGCGCACAGGCTGCGGTGCATGCAGTTCCGATGTGTCGATGCCGATCACCGTCTGGCCTGTGAATCCTTCGATATAGACAATATCCATCGGTGCCGCGACCTCATCCGTCATGGAAAATCCGTCAACCGCATGCTGCACTGCGGCATCGGAAATGCGGGAAACTGCGGAAAAACCGCTATGGCGAATTGCGTCGAAACGGTCCATGGTGTGTCCTCTAACGTGTTAGAACCCGCGCGTTCCCGCGGATGGGGCGATTGCTCAGCAGTGCGCCGGACACAATGCGCCGTTTATGGCGCATAACGCGGCGCATAAACGGAACGTACTGCGCGGAAATCGTGCCGCGCCCTGAAGCGTGCTGCTAGCCCAAGCAAATTCCGGGCGCGCTGGCGCACACTGGTACGACTATTTATTGAACACAGGCGCTATCGGTTGTAGAGTTTTGACAGGGTGACGTCAGCGTATGTATACGCTCGCTGGAAAGCGCGCGTTCACCTGTGAATGCCGAACAGAATTGGCCTGGTTGACGCGCATGCGTGCCTCGAGACACAGCAGCGCGAGGGGGAAACCAATACAGATACGCGCCGGGGAGGCGTCACGCAACGGGCGTGGCGCATGCGCCGGACGCCACGGAGACAAGGCCCCATGTCGTCGCTTGCAGACATCAACACGCATGTCAGGGAAGTGCTCAGTACCGTCCATCACCAGGTGGCGACGCGGCCCACCAGTGCCTCGGTGGCGCAGTCATGGGCGCGCTGCCTGAACGAGTTCAGGCTCGATCCCGCGCATTTCGTGATGCCCCCCATTCTCACGCAGCAGGAACTGGCCGCGCGGCGCGATGCCGCAAGCGACCTGATCGCCTGCTCGAAGCTCGAAATGACCACGCTGTACCAGCAACTGGCCGATCCCGAGCTATCCGTCGTGCTGGTCGATGCCGAAGGCGTGATCGTGCATCAGGTGTCGTCGGTTCCGTTCGGCGAAGCGGTGGCCGCCGACGGCCTGCGTGTCGGCGCGCTGTGGAGCGAACGCGAAGCGGGCACGAACGGCATGGGCACGTGTCTCGCCGAGCGCGAATGTATTGCGGTTTACCAGCACGAACATTTCTACCCGCGTTACACGTCGCTCACGTGCTCGGCCGCACCGATCTTCGACGATCGCGGCGCGGTGGCAGGCGTGCTCGACGTGACGAGCCGCTCGAAGCTCTTGCAGCAGCATTCGCTGGTGCTCGTCGGCATGTCGCGACAGATGATCGAAAACCGGCTGATCGATGCGCGCTACCGTCGCGCGCACATGATCCATTTTCATAGCCGCCCCGAATTCGTCGGCACCCTGCATGCGGGCAAGCTCGCCGTGAGCGACCAGGGCGTCGTGCTGGCAGCGAGCCGCAGCGCCCTCTTCCAGCTCGATTACCGCTCGCACGCGGAGCTCGTCGGCAAGCGCATCGAGGAAGCGTTCAATTCGTCGCTGGAAGACATGATCGCGCGCAGTATCCGCGGCTCGTTCCATCCGGTGACCGTGTACAGCGCGAGCGCCAACAACCGCTTCTTCCTGATCGCGCAGACGCCGCGCGACGCCACCGACACGGCGACACGCATCCTGATGACCGATCCGTCCACGCGCGACTATCCGGCCGGCACACGCAACCGGAGCGTCAAGACACGCGACACGCGCGAAGCGCGAGATGCAGGCGGCGCCCGCGACCAGACAAGCCGGCTCGACAAGCTCTCGCATCTGGAATTCGGCGACCCCGGCATGGCTTCGCAGATCCAGCTCGCGGCGCGCGTGATCCAGCGAAAGATTCCGATCATCCTGCGTGGGCAGACCGGCACCGGCAAGGAAGTGTTCGCGACCGCGCTGCACAGCATCAGCCCGAACAGCGCAGGCGCGTTCGTCGCGGTGAACTGCGCATCGCTGCCGGAAAACCTGATCGAAAGCGAGCTGTTCGGCTATCGCGCGGGCGCGTTCACGGGCGCACAGCGCGAAGGCAGGCGCGGCAAGATCGTGCAGGCAAACAGCGGCACGCTCTTTCTCGACGAAATCGGCGACATGCCGATGGCGCTGCAGGCGCGGCTTTTGCGCGTGCTCGAAGAACAGGAAGTCACGCCGCTTGGCTCGGAAGTCACGGTCAAGGTGGATTTCCAGCTGATCAGCGCGAGCCACCGCAACCTGATGGAACTCGTGCAGAACGGCCAGTTCCGCGAAGACCTGTATTACCGGCTGAACGGCATCGAAATCAATCTGCCCGCGCTGCGCGATCGCGCCGATGCGCTCGCGCTGATCCATCACATCCTCGAAAGCGAAGCGGACGCGCCGCCCACGCTCAGCGCGGAAGCCCAGCGCGCGCTCCTCGCTTATGCGTGGCCAGGCAATATCCGGCAGTTGCGTCACGTGCTGCAGATGGCGATGGCGCTGTGCGATGGCGGCGAAATCCGCTGCGCACATCTGCCCGCGGAGATCTGCCGCGGTGTTGCCAGCGCGATGGACGCCACAGGCACGCAGAGCCCATCGGGCAATGCGCGTGCAACAGGGCTTTCCAGCGCTGCCGCACCGCCGCATGTCAGCGACGACGCCGACATCTCGACGCTCAATGCGATCCAGCTGAAAGAGCGTGAAACGGTGCTGGCGCTTCTCGACGAACATCGCTGGAACGTCAGCAACGTCGCGAAGGGGCTCGGCATCAGCCGCAACACGCTGTACCGGAAGATGCACCGTCTGCAGATCCGGCTCTCTCACGACGGGTCTTCGCCTGCCGACGCATGAACGCACCCACCCCCGCTCGCCGGCTCGACGAGTTCAAGCCCGACGCGCGGTTTGCGTGGTGCGTGACCGGCTCGGGTCACATGCTCGAAGAATCGATCGACCTCGCGCTCAAACTGCCGGGCGTCGATCTGTTCCTGTCAGCCGCCGGCGAAGAGGTCTTGCCGCTCTACGGCTGGACCATCGCGAAACTACGCGAGCATTTTCGCGTGGTGCGCGACAACAGCGCGAGCAGCGTGCCCGTCGGCATGATCTACAACGGCGAGTATCACACCGTCATCATCGCGCCCGCGACGAGCAATACCGTCGCGAAGTGCGCGTTCGGCATTTCGGATACGTTGCCGACCAATCTCTTCGCGCAGGCCGGCAAGCAATGTGTACCTGGCATTGTTTTCGCATGCGATACGGCGCCGAGCGTCATCACACAGACCCCGCATGAGTGGGTCGAAGTGCGCCCGCGGGCGATCGAACTGGAGAACGTCGAGCGCCTCGCGCGGATCGAGTACACGACGGTGGCGCGCTCGCTCGACGAACTCAGGGCGGCGCTCGAACAACGGCTGTCCAACCTCAAGCTTGCATGGATCACATCGTCTTCCTGACGGGCAGACTGGCCGAGAAAAGCCTGAAGCAGGTGCTGGAAGGCATGGCGCCCACGCCGTTCACGTGGGAAATCCGCGAAATCGGCCTGCAGGTGGCCGGCCTCATGACCACCGACATGATCCTGCGCCGCGTGCCGAAGCCGCTTCGCGCGAGCCGGATGGTCGTGCCGGGCCGCTGCCGCGGCGACCTCGACGCGTTGCGTGCGCATTTTGATGTGCACGTCGAACGCGGCCCTGAAGAGGTCAAGGACCTGCCGCAGTTCTTCGGCCGCGAAGCCCGGCGCTTCGATCTGAGCCGCCACGACACGGCGATTTTCGCGGAAATCGTCGATGCGCCGAGGCTCGATCTCGACGGCATCGCGACGCGCGCGCAGCTTTACGCGGCCCAGGGCGCGGACGTGATCGACATCGGTTGCCTGCCGGAGACGCCGTTCCCGCATCTCGAAGACGCCGTGCGCATGCTGAAGGAACGCGGCTATCGCGTGAGCGTCGATTCGATGCACACCGACGAACTCGTGCGCGGCGGGCGCGCGGGGGCCGATTATCTGATGAGCCTGAATCTCGACACACTGTGGGTCGCCGACGAAGTCCCCGCGACGCCCATTCTGGTCGCACGCGAGCCGCGCGATCCGGCTTCGCTCGATGCGGCCATTGAAGCGATGATCCAGCGTGGCCGCGCGTTTCTCGCCGATCCCATTCTCGATCCGATACCGTTTGGTCTTGCCGCGTCGATTGCACGCTATGTCGCGCTGCGCGAGCGCTATCCGCACATCGACATCATGATGGGCGTCGGCAACGTCACGGAATTGACCGAAGCGGATACGAGCGGGATCAACGCAGTGCTACTCGGCATGGCGGCGGAACTTCATGTGAGCGCGATCCTGACGACGTCCGTCAGCCTGCACGCGCGCCGCGCGATCCGCGAAGCCGATGTTGCACGGCGCGTGATGTATGCGGCCCGCGAGGCGCAGGTGTTGCCCAAGGGCATTTCCGGCGACCTTTCCGCGCTGCACGCAAAGCGCCCATTCCCGTACGACGCCAGGGAAATCGACGAAGTGGCGAGCGCCGTGCGCGATCCGAATTTCCGCGTGCAGGTCGCGGCCGACGGCATCCATGTCTACAACCGCGACGGCCATCAAACCGCCTGCGATCCGTTTGCGCTTTATCCGGGGCTCAAGCTCGAAGCCGACGGCGGTCACGCGTTCTATATGGGCGTGCAGCTCGCACGCGCTGAAATCGCGTGGCAACTCGGCAAGCGCTTCGATCAGGACAAGGCGCTCGACTGGGGCTGCGAAGTCGATCGCCCCGAAGAAGACCTCAGCGCATGGCACGCACCCGGCGTGACGGTCAAAAAACGCTAACAGTCAGCGGTTATCGGCCCGCTTTCCATTTGATCGAGCATCCCAGCGCAGGAAACTGCGGCCCCTCAGCTTCACCGGCTTTCGCGATTTCGCGCATCGCTTCGAAGAGATCGCGCCTTGCATCCGGAACCGGCGCATTGCGCGACGCGTCGACGCGCCCGCGATAACGCAGCTTCAACGCTGCGTCGTAACCAAAGCACTCCGGCGTGCACACCGCGCCGTAAGCGTGCGCGACCTGTTGCGATTCGTCGTACAGGTACGGAAACGGCAGCTTCCATTGCGCGGCGAATTCCACCATCCGCTCGAACGCATCGTCTGGATACGCCGCGGCATCGTTCGAACTGATGCCGACCACGTTGACGCCGAGCACCGCGAGTTCCTGCGCGTCCCGTACCAGATGCGGCAGCGCACCTCGCACGTACGGGCAGTGATTGCACATGAATACGACGACGAGGCCCTGCTCGCCGCGCACGTCATCGAGTGTCAGCGTGCGTCCGTCCGTGGCGGGCAGCGAAAAGGCGGGCGCAAACGCGCCCAGTTCACCTGCGGGAGATTCAGTTGCCATCGTGCGCTCCTGTTCCAGTCAAGCCAGCGGGATCCTGAACCGCCAGAATACGCACATTCGTCCATTCCTTCAGGGCGCCACGTGCCCTGGCGCATGACGCCCGCTTTCGCACTGCGCGGTTCGAAAGATCAGTGGTAACGCCGCGCCATCGCATCGAGCGCAAGCGGCCTGATGCGGTCGGCCTGCCCCGCGCATCCGAACGCCTGAAAGCGGTCGATGCAGAGATCGCGTGCCGCGGCCGTCGCGGCCTTCAGCGCGTGCCGTGGGTCGAATTCCGCGCGCGCCGATGCCATCGCCTTGCGCATCGCGCCCGTCATCGCGAGGCGGATATCGGTGTCGATATTGACCTTGCGCACGCCGTTCGCAATACCGCGCTGGATTTCCTCAACCGGCACGCCCCACGTCGCGGAAATCTCGCCGCCGAATTCGCGTATCGTCGCGAGCCATTCCTGCGGCACGGAAGACGACCCGTGCATCACCAGATGCGTATCCGGAAGGCGCCTGTGAATGTCGACGATGCGATCGATCGCCAGAATGTCGCCGGTCGGCTGGCGACTGAACTTGTACGCGCCATGCGAGGTGCCAATCGCGATGGCGAGTGCGTCGACGCCCGTCGCTTCCACAAACGCGCACGCCTGCTCCGGATCGGTCAGCAGATCGTCGCGCGTGAGTTTGCCCGCTGCACCGACGCCGTCTTCTTCCCCCGCTTCACCCGTTTCGAGCGAGCCCAGACAGCCGAGTTCGCCTTCGACCGAAACACCGACCGAATGCGCCGCCTCGACCACACGCCGGCTCACTTCGACGTTGTAGTCGTACGTAGCCGGCGTTTTCTGGTCGGGCAGGAGCGACCCGTCCATCATCACCGACGTAAACCCCGAACGGATCGCCTGCTGGCACACGGACGGGCTCGCGCCATGATCCTGGTGCAACACCACCGGAAGATCCGGATGCGCCTCGATCGCGGCCAGCACGAGGTGACGCAGATAGGGTTCGCCCGCGTATTTGCGCGCGCCCGCCGACGCCTGCAGGATCACCGGGCTGCGGGTTGCATCGGCGGCCTGCATGATGGCCTGGATCTGCTCCATGTTGTTGACGTTGAACGCCGGAACGCCATAGCTGTGCTCTGCCGCGTGATCCAGCAGCTGTCGCAATGCGATGAAAGCCATCACACCCTCCTTGAAGTTAACCGGAAATCTGTCGTCAGGCACGCGCGCGGCGATCGATCAGCTGCAGGATCATCGGCGTGAAAATCAGCTGCATCGCGAGCCCCATCTTGCCGCCGGGCACCACGATCACGTTCGGGCGCGACATGAAAGAGTCACGCAGCATCGTCAGCAGATACGGAAAATCGATGCCTTTGGGCCGCGCGAACCGGATCACGACAAAGCTTTCGTCGGCGTTGGGAATCTCGCGCGCCGTGAAGGGATTCGAGGTATCCACGGTCGGCACGCGCTGGAAATTCACATGCGTGCGCGAGAACTGCGGGCAGATGTAGTTCACGTAGTCGGGCATGCGCCGCAGGATCGTATCGACGACGGCCTCATGCGAATAACCACGCATCGTCTGGTCGCGATGCAGCTTCTGGATCCACTCGAGATTGATGATCGGCACGACGCCCACCAGCAGATCCGCATGCCGCGCGACGTCCACCTTTTCCGTCACCACCGCGCCGTGCAGGCCCTCATAGAACATCAGGTCGGTCTTTTCCGGCACGTCCATCCAGGGCGTGAAGGTGCCCGCGTCCTGGTTGCATGCGGCGGCTTCGGCGTCATCGTGCACGTAGCGGCGAAACTTGCCATTGCCCGCCTCGCCGTAACTCGCGAACAGCTGCTGAAGCTCTTCGAGCAGATTCGCTTCAGGGCCGAAGTGGCTGAAGTTCAGTGCGCCATCGCGTTCGCTCTGCCTGAGCGCTTCGCGCATGCCCTTGCGGTCGAAACGATGAAACGCATCGCCTTCGACGATCTGCGCGTTGATGCGTTCGCGCCGGAAAATGTGCGTGAAGCTCTTCATGACGGTCGTCGTACCGGCGCCGCTCGAACCGGTCACCGCGATGATCGGATGTCTGACTGACATGCGCGTCTCCCTGAGTCTGTAATCTGCTCATACGAATCGCAAGCGCGTTTCTGCCCGATCGCTACGCGGGTGTTTCAGGCAGAAAGAGCGAGCGTTCATTGAAGAGCGGCGAGCTGAACGGCTTGTCCTCGCCGCGGTCGTATTCGTCGTGATAGCGGCCGATGCGGGCCACTTCATTGCGCGAGCCGAGAATGACCGGGACACGCTGATGCAGCCTGGCCGGCACCACGTCGAGAATCCGCTCGCGCCCGGTGATCGACTGGCCGCCCGCCTGCTCGACCAGAAAGCTCATCGGGCTCGCCTCATACAGGAGACGCAGGCGCCCTTCCATCGCGGGCGTCTTGAAGTCGCGCGGATACATGAAGACGCCGCCGCGCATCAGGATGCGATGCACCTCCGCCACCATCGAGGCGATCCATCGCGTGTTGAAATCCCGCGCGCGGCAGCCGCTGCGGCCCGCCTTGCATTCCTGCACGTAGCGGCGCACGGGCGGCTCCCAGAAGCGTTCGTTCGATGCGTTGATCGCGAACTCGCCGGTGTCCTCTGGAATGCGGATATCGGAATGCGTCAGCACGAAGTTGCCGACTTCGCGCTCCAGCGTGAAGCCATGCGTGCCGGTGCCGACCGACAGCACCAGCATCGTCGAGGGTCCATAGATCGCGTAGCCGGCCGCGACCTGCTCGTTGCCGGGCCGCAGGAACGCGCTTTCCGTGACAGGCGCGTCGCGCTGGTCGTCACGCACACGTGTCACCGAGAAAATCGATCCCACCACGCCATTGATGTCGATATTCGACGAGCCGTCGAGCGGATCGAACGCAAGCAGATAGTCGCCGCGCGGGTACGTTTCCGGTATCGCGTAAACCTCGTCCATTTCCTCCGACACCATGCCCGCCAGCAGGCCGTCCCACTCGCAGTGCTGCAGGAAGATCTCGTTGGTCATGAGGTCGAGTTTCTGCTGCTCCTCCCCGTGCGTGTTGACCGACTGCGCCGCGCCGTAATTGCCGCCCAGCGCACCTTTGGTCAGCGCGCCGGAGATCGTCTTGATCGATGCGGCGACGTCGATCAGAAGCGCGGACAGGCCGGGCGCCGATACGGAAGCGGGCTGGCGGTCGAGCGTATCGATAAGAAACTTCGAGAGCGTGGTGCGTCCGTCCTGCATGGCAATCTCCTCAGGAAACGATTCAGGCCGGCAACGGCCGCGCTGCCGTCATTTCGGCAAACACGCGGCTCGCCCGGATATCCTCCGCGGAGAGGAGCGTCAGCGCGGCCGCATCCGCAGGCGCGCCGCCTTCCAGCGCGCGGGCGAAGAGCCGGTTAGCCTGGCGCAGACGCGAGCGGTCCAGCGCGTTACGCACCGAGCGCGCGTTGGCGAAGTTCGGCTGACGGATGCGGCGATCCAGGTATTCGCTGAATGCGGCGCGCGATGCGTCATCGAGCCGGTAGTGCATCTTCGCCAGCATGCGTTCGGCGATGTCGAGCAGTTCCGCCGCGTCGTAGTCGGGAAACGTGATGTGATGCGCGATCCGCGAGCGAAAACCGGGATTGCTCTGAAAGAAGGTCTCCATCCGCGCTTCATAGCCGGCGAGAATCACCACCAGATCGCTACGCTGGTTTTCCATCGTCTGCAGCAGGATCTCGATGGCTTCCTGCCCGTAATCGCGTTCGTTCTCGGGGCGGTACAGGTAATACGCTTCGTCGATGAACAGCACACCGCCCATCGCGCGCTTGAGCACATCGCGGGTTTTCGGCGCGGTGTGACCGATGTACTGGCCCACGAGATCGTCACGCGTCACCGAAACGAGATGATTGCGTCGGATATAGCCAAGGCGGTGCAGCACTTCAGCCATGCGTAGCGCCACCGTCGTCTTGCCCGTCCCCGGATTACCCGAAAAGCACATATGCAGTGTCGGCGCCCCGCTTGCAATCCCCAGCGTTTCGCGTGCGCGTTCGACAATGAGATGTGCGGCAATCTCGCGGATGCGGGTTTTCACGGGCGTGAGGCCGACCAGATCGTGATCGAGTTCGGCCAGCACGTCGCCAATGCCCGAGCCGCGAAAAAGACCGACGAGGTCGACCGTCTCATGCGTAGCGGGCATTTGCGCGCACTGCACTGTCGCGGGCAGATCGAGTTCGGCATCGACGGTCATGTGCGCTTCTCCAGTTGCCTGCGGTTACGGTATTCACTGCGACGACGGATAACGCTCGCCTGCCGGGCGATCCGACGCGTAGGTCTTCATGCTGTAACGCTGCACCCGTCCCTGCGCTTCCGCGCGCTCCAGCCGGAAACCCGGTTCGACCGCCGGCCGGTTGACGATGAACGACATGCGCATTGTCTCGAAGCCGCGCACCGAATCGAACGCATTGACCTTGATGTAGTGCTGCGGGTACGCCTTGCGGCACGCATTCACCTCCTGCAGCACGCCCGCCGCATCGCGCAGGTCGAACATCGGCAGACCCCACATGTCCCAGTACGTGTTGCGCGGATGGGGATCGTCGGTGAATTCCACCGAACAGGACCAGCCTTCGCGTAACGCGTAGTCGATCTGCAAACTGATTTCCGCGTCGGTGAGTTCCGGCAGAAACGAAAAAGTCCCTTGAGTGATTCGCATGGCATGGTCTCTTCAGTTCAGATAACGGTCAGGCCGCGGTCGGCGTTGCGGCGAAATCGGGTGTATCGGTCGACGCGTAGTTGAACGTGACGTCGCGCCACGTATCGAGTGCCTGCTTGAGCGGCGTGCACCAGCGCGCAGCGGCTTCGAGCAGTTCCGGGCCTTCATTGACGATGTCGCGCCCTTCGTTACGCGCCTTGACGATCGCTTCAAGCGCGACGCGGTTTGCCACCGCGCCCGCCTGAATGCCGCCCGGGTGTCCGATCGTGCCGCCACCGAACTGAAGGATGGCGTCGTCGCCGAACAGATCGATCAGCTGATGCATCTGTCCCGCGTGAATGCCGCCGGACGCAACCGGCATCACCTTGCGCAAACCGGCCCACGGCTGGTCAAAGAAGATGCCGCGCGACAGATCGACCGCGTTGTGCGATGCGCGGCACACGTTGTAATAGCCCTGCACCGAAAGCGGATCGCCTTCGAGTTTTCCGACCGCCGTGCCCGCATGCGCGTGATCGACGCCCGCCATGCGCAGCCACTTCGCGATCACGCGAAACGAGATGCCGTGATTGCGTTGTCGCGTGTACGTGCCGTGCCCCGCGCGATGCAGATGCAGGATCATGTCGTTGCGACGCGCCCATTTGGACATCGACTGGATCGCCGTCCAGCCGATCACGAGATCGATCATCACGATGCACGAGCCCAGCTGCTTCGCGAATTCGGCCCGCTCGTACATGTCTTCCATCGTGCCGGCCGTCACGTTCAGGTAATGGCCCTTCACTTCGCCGGTCTCGGCCTGCGCACGATTGACCGCCTCCATCGCAAACAGATAGCGGTCGCGCCAGTGCATGAATGCCTGCGAGTTGATATTCTCGTCGTCCTTCAGAAAATCGAGGCCGCCCTTGAGCCCTTCGTAAACCACGCGGCCATAGTTCTTGCCCGAAAGGCCGAGCTTCGGCTTGACCGTTGCGCCCAGCAGCGGACGCCCGTATTTGTCGAGCCGTTCGCGCTCGACCACGATGCCTGTCGGCGGCCCCTGAAACGTCTTCAGGTAGGCGACGGGAATGCGCATGTCTTCGAGCCTTAGCGCCTTCAGCGGCTTGAACCCGAACACATTGCCGATGATCGACGCAGTGAGATTCGCAACCGAGCCTTCTTCGAAGAGATCGAGTTCATACGCGATGTAAGCAAAGAATTGCGGCTCGGATGCGCTCGAAGCGGGCACGGGTTCCACGCGATATGCCTTTGCGCGATACATGTCGCACGCGGTGAGCCGGTCGGTCCACACGACCGTCCACGTCGCGGTCGACGATTCGCCGGCGACGGCGGCCGCCGCCTCTTCCGGTTCGACGCCGGGCTGCGGCGTGATACGAAAGAGCGCGATCACGTCCGTGTCTTTCGGTGCGTAATCCGGTTGCCAGTACCCCATTTCGCGGTACTTCATGACACCGGCTGCATAGCGGGAACGCGGATCCGCTGCATTGCGTTCGCGCGTTGCGGGCTCGACGGCGGCCTTGCTGAAGTCGTTCATGAACTGTCCTCGATGGTTGGAGACGCACCCGGCGATGCAGACCGAAACGTGATGCGGTCAATGCTTTCGATCCGCATCCCTGTCTGCAATGTAGGCGTGCCCCTCCGCGAAGGGAATTCACGAATTTCTTCGCCATCCCTAAGCGATTCTTTGGCTCGCGTCGCGATCGATGCGTGCACAACCGCCAAAAACTCGTATGATGGTGAAACACTTTGCTGCGTTTCTGCGACAGTAAGGCACGGAGGGTGTCGAGCCACGCAACGAAGTTCCCAGTGTCCGCTTCACTGTGCTGTTTCTGGCACGGCGCTTGCGTGATTTCCGGTGCTGATCCGTTCCGGCGCGGTTTCATGTGTCGGCGGCGAAAGCCCCAACCAACCTTGGAGGATGACTATGCAGTGGACGACACCGAGTTACACCGATATGCGTTTTGGTTTCGAAATCACGATGTATATCGCAACCCGTTAATCCCGCACGCGCCGCCTTTGCGCGGCTGCCGTGCGGCATTGCAGTCAGTCAGTTAACTTTCTGTTAGCAAACCGCCGGCTCGTAGTCCGCCGCAACGTCCAGCGTTCCCCGCCATGATTTTCGAAACGATCGTTACGACTGCGGCGCGCGACGGCCGGCCTCACATTGCACCCATGGGCGTGCGCTTCGAAAACGGGCGCGCGATCCTCGCGCCGTTCAGACCCTCCGCCACGCTTGAGAACATCCTGGCCACCCGCGCCGCCGTGATCAACTTCACGACCGACGTGCGGGTATTCGCGGGCTGCGTGACAGGCTACGCGTATGAGTGGCCGGTTTCGCCCGCCACGCGCGTGGCGAGCGTGCGGCTCGACGGCGCGCTCGCGCACACCGAACTGGAACTCGACGAAGTCCGCGACGATACCCAGCGCCCCACGCTCTACATGCGCCCTGTGCATCAGGAAACGCATGCACCGTTTCCTGGTTTTAACCGCGCGCAGGCGGCGGTTGTCGAAGGCGCGATTCTCGTCAGCCGGCTTTTCATGCTGCCGGCCGGGAAGGTCGATAACGAAGTCGCGTATCTGAAGATCGCCATCGATAAAACCGCAGGCGACGCGGAACGTGTCGCGTGGGCATGGATCATGGATGCGATTGCGCGTTATCGCGCGCAGGCAGGCAAGACGTCGAACGCATCACCGGATACTTCGCGCGCCGCCTGATGCACCGCAGCAAAGCCGTTTTCTGGAGACTTCCATGACCGCACTGCTTGCGAGCGTCCGCTCGTACGACGAAGCGCACGATGCCGCCCGGGCCGGCGCCGAGCTCATCGATCTGAAAGAGCCCCGCGAGGGCGCGCTGGGCGGCATACCTGTCGACGAAATCGCGCGCATCGTGCAGGCGCTGCGCGGCCGGTTTCCGGTCAAGCCGATCAGCGCGACAATCGGCGACGTGCCCAACGATGCGCTCGACGATATCGCCGCGCGCGTAATCGACGTCAGCAATGCGGGCGTCGATTACGTGAAGGTCGGTGTCACGGCGGGACCTTCGGCGCGGGCGTGCCTCGCGCATCTCGCGAACCTGCCGGCCGCCGTGGTACCGGTGCTGCTGTGCGATGAAGGCGTCGACGCCGCGCTGTCCGACTATGCGGCGGGGCTGGGTTTTGCCGGCATCGTCTTCGATACCGCGAACAAGGACGGTCGCGCGCTGTTCGATCGCGTCGATATGGCCACGCTTGCGCGCTGTCTTGCGACGATCGGCGCGCATGGCGCGATGACGGGTGTGGCGGGCTCGCTGGGCTGGGCGCAGCTCGCGCAGATCCATGCGCTCAAGCCCGATATCGCGGGTTTTCGCACGGCGCTTTGCACCGAAGGCCGCTCGGCGCGACTCGATCCGGGGCACGTCGCGCGCTGGGCCGATGCGCTGCATCGCGCGCCGCAGTAACACGCGCCTCGCACGCCATATGCCGCGTCAGGCGGCCGGCACGTGCAGCAGCCGGTCGCGCATCAACGCCACATCGCGGCGGTTCAGCAGTTCCACCACGTAGTTCGCGTCGGTGACGTGATCGACAAAGCGCGTATCCAGCACGCCGTCCTGCGTCAGGGCGGCGAGCGGCGCGCCCGCCTCCACCTCGCAGGATTTCACGACGATCAGGCGCTCTGCGTTGAGCGTCGTCGAAAGCCACGCGGCGAGGCTGTCCGACGTGGTGTCCCAGTTGGTCATCTCGTCGGGTGCGTCGCGCATCAGGCCGGTCGGCACCCACACGGCGACATGTCCGTCACGCAATGCGCGGCGGATGCGTTCTTCGTTTGCAGCCAGCACGAGTTCGGGCCGCAGCCCCTGCATCAGGATCGCGTACTGTGTCATCGCGAGCAGGCACATGTTGTGGGCTGCCAGGTCGTCGAAACACCATTCGCTCTGGTACTGGCGAACCTTGTCGGCGAAATCGCCGCCACCCGGCACGATCACCACGCGACCGCCGCCGAGCTCCCAGAGTTGCGTCAGCCATTCACGCAACAGCGGGTCGTGGCTGAGGCTTCCGCCGATTTTCACCACCCACATGACCCGTGCCCTCGCTCCTGGTTGATGCCATCGACGGCCCCTTTTCTCCGCCCGGCCGGCGCGCTACGTATTCTGTGCTGCCTTTGGGTTTCATGCAGTCTGGGCGGCCTCCCGGCTTGCGCCCATGCCCGCGAGCAGCGCGACCGCCACGCCCGGCGCGCACGTCGCGGCCCATTCCGCGAGATCCGCCTGGCCGGCGCAGAACGGCGTCACGCCAGCCAGCCCGGCGAAATCGATGTAATCGCGCCCGTCGTGCTGCGCGAGCGCCGCGGCCAGAAAACGCCCGCATCCGGCGCCGACGATCGGTGCCCCGGCAAGCTCGGCATGCGCGATCCACACGCGCGACAGGTTCGTCGCGAGAATCGCGAGCTGCTCGTGACGCCAGCGCTGCGCGAAGCGCCGCCATTCGGTTTCGGTGGCCTCGGCCGCGTCGAAGCCGATCATCCGCGCGAGACGCACGCGGCTCGCGGCTTCGGTTTTCGGGCCGTTGTCCGCGGCCGGATGCTGGTCGTGCGCGGGCCACAGTTCGCCCGTCAGCCGGTAGATGTCGGCGCTGGTCGCGAACCATTCGTTCATCACGTTCGTCGTCTGGTCGCGAAACACGATCTGATGCGCGATGCCGCACAACGGCGTGCGCACCACGCCCTGATAGACAAGCTCACCGGAGACAAGGCGCGCGGCGTCGTTCGTGCCTTGCGCCACCACCCTGCCGCCGACAACCGGAATGATGTCCGTCGTCGTGCTGCCGATATCGACGAGCAGCGCATCGGGCACGCGCGTCGCGAGCCATTGCGCGGTCGCGAGCCAGTTCGCCGACGCCACTGCACGCCACCTGTCGCCGCATGCGGCGGCATCGAGCCAGCCATCGGCGCCGGCAAAGAAGCGCGTCTGCGGGCCGAGGCGTGCCGCGAGCGCACCGGAAAGCGCACGCACACCCGCGGCGCGATCAGGAAAGAGGTCCACCATTTCGCCCGTCATCGTGATGACGTGCTGCGCGGCAGCATCGTTCGCTTGCGGCCAGCGCGTGAAGACGTGGTCGATGGCGCGCTCCAGGTGTTCGAGCCCCTGCCACAACGGACACGCCCATTGCGCGACATCGCGCAGCATGCCGGACGAATCCGCCAGCGACACCTTCACGTGCGCACCGCCGACGTCCCAGCCGAATACGGCTGAGCCGGCCGCGCAAGCGGTGCGCGCGGCCGTCATGACGCGGCCCTGCATGCGTGCGTGCCGGTACGGAATACCGGCGCCGCGGTGTCTTCTCTTCCGGACGCGCCCACCGTGACGCCATGCGCCTGCAACAGCGCGCCAGCAAGATTGCGCCCGAGCCGCGCGGAGAGACCGGCATAGGCCGCCGTCAGACGCGGGTTCACCTCGATCACGACGGGACCACGCTGCGGATGCCACACGAGATCGATACCGGCAAACCCACGCAAACCCGGTAGCGCGGCGAATACCCGTTGTGCGAGCGCTTCGAGCACGCGCCCCCTGTCGCTCTGCAAACCGATCTGGTCGACCTGCACGCCGCTGAACTCGACGACCCGTTCCGCGCGGCCCGGCGCCGCCTGCTCCGGCACGCCGATCTGCTGGCGGTTGATGCTGATGAGTTCCGCCCGCGTTTCGCCACAGATGAGCGAAAGGCTCAGCGGTTCGCCGTCGACCCAGGCCTGCAGTACCGGATTGCGCCCGGCTGCAAGGCGCGCGCCGTATTCGGCGCAGGCATCGTCGAAGCGGTCGAAGACAAACGTGTCGAGGCCGCCCGCGCCGTCGTCCGGCTTGACGACCCAGCGCCGTGCAGCATTCGTGGCGGCGTCAGCGTCAGCGGGCGCGTTGCCGCGTTCAGGCGAAAGCGCGGGCGTCACGGCGATGCCGTGGGCCGCTAGACATTCGGCTGTCGCGCGCTTGCCCGACGCGATATCGATGGCCTGCGCCGTGCAGCCGAGCCAGCGCGCGCCGCCGACCGCGTCGTGCAGCTGACGCAGCAGGCCATCGCATTCCGGCGCGATCACCCACGCGTAGTCGTGCTCGCGCGCCACACGCGAAACGAAGTGGCTCATGGGTTCGCCCGGGACGGCGCGGCAATGCGCAAGCGCCGCGTCGACCTGCTCGAAACGCGAACTGGCGAACGTGACCTGCACGCCAGCGAGCGCGCGCAGGTCCGCGACGAGCGCGTCGCGCATGGCACGGCCTTCGACGATCAGTGCGCTCAGGTCCGCAAGACTGCCTTCGCTGGCGAGATCGGGATCGATGCCGCCGCCAGTCAGATACTCGTACACAAACAGCTTGGTCACGGGAGGTCATCCTTGCAGGTGAGATAGAGGCCTGTGTCGCGCGGACCCGCGCGCCACGCCGCTCCTGGGCCAGCGCATCTGCACGACACAATATCCGTGCCACGCACGCTGGGGGCGAGCGGCGTGCAATGCATGGGCAAAGCGGGGTGTTGCAGCGCGTAGCGGCCGGGTGACACAGTGTTTCAGAACGAAGCACATACTGTGCTGCGCGGGAACGGCGCCTGCACACGGCTTCACGTGGTGCGAGCACGCCCGCTTCATGAGACGGGCGACGCCTTCAAAAAATGAACGCACCGTCATCCGGCCGCTGGGCGGATTCGCCTCATGCACGTTCATCCGCTGGCAAAACCGCGCGCCGGGAACGCGCTCCCGGCATGGTCCTTGCTGAAAACGCGACCATGCATCGTTCGTCCAACCATCCGTCGAGTGCTGGCCCCACGGGCGTGTCCGCGTCCATCACGTCCGACTGGACCTGTCCTTTCTGCCCCCTGCTGTGCGACGACATCGCAGCCGGCGTGAGCAGCGACGACAGCCTCAGCGCGCCCGCCACCGATTGCCCCCGCCTTGCAGGGGCGCTTGCGCTATACGGCGCCACCGACGCGCAATGCAAGGCCTCCGTCGATGGCCATGCGACTGATCTCGACACCGCCCTCGCGCGTGCCGCCGAGATCCTGTCCGGTGCGCACCGGCCACTCTTCGGCGGCATGGCCACCGATATCGCCGGCGCCCGTTCGCTGTTTGCGCTGGCCGCGCAATGCGGCGCGATCGTCGACCATCTGCACGGCGATGCACTGACGGCGGCGACGCTCGCGCTCCAGGACCGTGGCGCATTCTTCACGACGCTCTCCGAAGTGCGCGCGCGCGCCGATCTGGTCGTCGTATTCGCGTGTGAGCCGTCCGCGCGCCATCCGCGTTTCTACGCGCGCGCGTTTGGCACGGCGGAAGGCACGCCCGCGCTCTCGCGCACATTCAGGTTCGTGGGCTGCGAAGCCGATCTGGCCGTTGACGCAATCCATCACGCGGGCGCCACATCGCTCCTCGCCGGAAGCGATCTGTTCGACCTCCTTGCGCTCTGGTCCGCGCTGCTGGAAGGCCGCAGCGTCGAAGCCCTGAACGACGCAAGCGGCACGGCCCGCGCACTGGCAGCGCTCATCGACGAAATGAACGCCGCCCGCTACACGGTGTTCGTCTACGAACCCGAAGCGTTGCCTGCGCCGCACGCGGCGTTGCTGATCGAAGCGTTGAACCGGATCATCAAGGCCGTGAACCGGACCTCGCGCGCGGGCGGCCTGCCGCTGGGCGGCGCCGACGGCGCGCTCAGCGTCAACCAGACGTTCACGTGGCTCTCGGGCTTTCCGCTGCGCACCCGCGTCGCGATGCCGGGGCGTCTCGCGCAAGCGCCGCTCGACTACGATCCCATGCGCTATCGCACGCGCACCCTGCTTGCGGGCCGTGAAGTCGACACGTTGCTGTGGGTGTCGAGCTTCGGCCCGCAGCCGCTGCCCGATACGCTCGATCCCGATGTGCCGGCGATCGTGCTCGGCCACCCGGCGATGGCCGCAGGCGCGGCGAACGCGCGGCGCGGGCCGACGGTCTTCATTCCCGTCGCGACGCCGGGCATCGACATCGGCGGCCATCTGTTCCGCACTGACGGCACCGTTGTCGTGCCGCTCACGGCCGCCCGCCATGCCGGTTTGCCGGGTGTTGCCGACATCGCCGCACGTCTTGCTGAACAGTTCGCCGTCCGGCTTGCCAGCACCGCAGGGAGCGCGCCATGAGCCTCGTGCGGCTGACCGGCGGCGTGATCTATGATCCGGCGAATCACGTCGATGGCGAACGGCGCGACCTGTATATCCGCGACGGTCGTATCGTCGCGGCACCGGCGGCTGGCGCACCGCTCGATCACGACTACGACGCGAGCGGCATGATCGTGATGGCCGGTGGCATCGACCTGCATTCGCACATCGGCGGCGGCAAGACGAACCTTTCGCGTCTGCTGCTGCCCGAAGACCATCGCAACGACGCGCCGCGCGACGCCGGTTACGAATCGGCCGCCGATCCTCAGGGTCGCTATCTGCGTATGCCGTCGTGCGGCGTCTGCACGCCGGGGACGCTCGCCACCGGCTATCGCTATGCGGAGATGGGCTACACGGCGGCGTTCGAGCCGGCGATGATGCCGTCCAACGCCCGCCACACGCATCTGGAAATGGGCGACACGCCGATCATCGATCACGGCGCCTACGTGATGCTCGGCAACGACGAACTGCTGCTGCAGATGCTCGCCGCGCGCGACGGCTTCGAGCGGCTGCGCGACTACGTCGGCTGGACGCTCCATGCGAGCAAGGCGCTCGGCGTGAAGGTCGTGAATCCGGGCGGCATCTCGGCGTTCAAGTTCAACCAGCGCTCGCTCGATGTCGACGAGGCGCACGTGCATTACGGCATCACACCGCGCGACGTGCTGCGCACGCTCTCGCGCGCGCTGACCGAGCTGCGCGTGCCGCACCCGCTGCACGTGCACGCGAGCAATCTCGGTGTGCCAGGCAATATCGCGTCGACCATCGCGACGATGGACGCCGCCGATGGCCTGCCGATCCATCTGACGCACATCCAGTTTCACAGCTACGGCACCGAAGGACCGCGCAGGTTTTCCTCTGGCGCGCGCGCGATTGCCGAGGCCGTCAACGCGCGTCCGAACGTGTCGATCGACGTCGGCCAGATCATTTTCGGGCAGACGGTCACCGCTTCCGGCGACACGATGATGCAGTTCAAAAACGCGCCGCTGGGTTCGCCCCGCAAGTGGATCGTGGGCGATATCGAATGCGATGCCGGCTGCGGCATCGTGCCGTTCCGCTATCGCGAGCAAAGTTACGTGAACGCGCTGCAATGGATCATCGGCCTCGAAATCTTCCTGCTGATCGACGATCCGTGGCGCGTGTCGATGACGACCGACCATCCGAACGGCGGCCCGTTCACGAGCTATCCGCATCTGATCCGCCTCTTGATGGACAAAAGCTTTCGCGACGAACAGATCGCAAAGCTGCATCCCGAAGCGCAGGTCGCGAGCGCACTGCCCGAGCTCAAACGCGAACTGTCGCTGTACGAGATCGCGATCATCACGCGCGCCGGTCCCGCACGCCTGCTCGGCCTGAAGGATCGCGGCCATCTCGGCGAAGGTGCGGCGGCGGATATCGCCGTCTATCGCGACGACGCGGATCGCGAGCGCATGTTCTCGTCGCCCGCGTATGTGTTCAAGGACGGCCAGCTCGTCGCGCGCGACGGGACGCTTGTCGCCACGCCAACGGGCGGCATCCACTACGTGTCGCCCGATTTCGATCGCGGCATCGAGAAAACGCTGCGCGCGTATAGCGACGCCAACCTCGTCGGCAACTTCGCGCACGCGGCGATCAGCGACGACGAAATCTGCGCGTGCTGTCGCGGCGGCCGGCTGCTGCCGGTCGCATGTCTTGCGGCGGTGAACCCATGACAAACACGGCTTCGCCGATGCAGATCAACGGCACACTCATCGACGACACCTTCGCGGAAGCGTTCCCGATGAAGGCGACGCGCCTCGTCATCACCGCGCACACGCCCGTCTGGGCGAAGCACGCCGCACAATCGCTGACGGGATTCGCGACCTCCGTAATCGGCTGCGGCTGCGAAGCGGGCATCGAACGCGAACTCGGCAGCGAGGAAACACCGGACGGGCGCCCCGGCATCGCGGTGCTGCTGTTCGCGGTGTCGTCGAAGGAACTCGCGAAGCAGATCGAGCGGCGCGTCGGCCAGTGCGTGCTGACGTGCCCGACGACCGCGATCTACAGCGGCATCGACCCTGCGACGAGCGCGGCGCCGCGCTCCGACGACGCCGCGCTCGGCAAGAACCTGCGTTTCTTCGGCGACGGCTGGCAGATCTCGAAGATGATCGGCACCACGCGCTACTGGCGCGTGCCGGTGATGGACGGCGAGTTCGTCTGCGAGGAAACGGCGGTGACGGTCAAGGGCGTCGGCGGCGGCAACCTGCTGCTGCTCGGCGCCGACATCGACGCCGCGCTCGCCGCCGCCGAGGCGGCCGCTGCCGCGATGCGCGCGCTGCCGAACGTGATCATGCCGTTCCCAGGCGGCGTCGTGCGCTCCGGCTCGAAAATCGGCTCGAAATACGCGGGCGCGACGGCCTCGACGAACGACGCGTTCTGCCCCACGCTCACCGGTCTCGCGAAAAAGAGCGAACTGACCGCCGAAGTGGGCTGCGTGATGGAAATCGTGATCGACGGCCTGACCGACAGCGACGTCGGCGCGGCGATGACGGCCGGCATCGCCGCGGCCGCCGCGCGCGGACGCGCCGCCGGCGTGCTGCGGATTTCGGCGGGCAACTACGGCGGCAAGCTTGGGCCTTATCACTTCCATCTGCACGAGATGGCTGCCGCGGTCGGGCAGAAGCGCGCATGAGCACGACCACGCTGCGCGTCAGGCACGCGCCGGGCTTTCGCGTGAACGCCGCGCGCCTTCTTCCCGCTGCGCTTGCCGCGTTGCCGGTCGCCGACATTGCGCGCGTCGCGTTGCCCGCCGGCAACGAAACCTGCGTGGCCGCCGACCTGTTCGACATTGCGCGCGCGGAAAGCGAAGCGGTCGCGCTCGTGATCGAGGGCGACGTGCCCTGGCTCGACCACGTCGGCGCGCAACTCGACGAAGGCACCCTCACCGTGCGCGGCGCGTGCGGCGACTACGCCGGATTCCGGATGAACGGCGGCGCGCTGCGTATCGAAGGCGACGCGGGCCGCTTTACCGGCTGCGAGATGCGCGGCGGACGCCTGACGGTCACGGGCAACAGCGACGCGTTCGCGGCCGGCGCGTTGCCGGGCGACATGGAAGGCATGACGGGCGGCACGCTCACGATCCACGGTCACGCCGGCGCGCGCCTCGCCGACCGGATGCGCCGCGGCCTCGTGCTGGTGGGCGGCGATGCCGGCGAATGCGCGGCCTCGCGCATGGCGGCGGGGACAGTCGGCATTGCGGGACGCGCCGGCGCGCACTACGGTTATGGGATGCGACGCGGCACGTTGCTGCTGCTGCAGGCGCCGGCAACGCTTCCGCCGACCTTCACCGAAGGCGGGCGCGGCTTCGATGTGTTCTGGTCGCTACTGGTGCGCTCGTTTGCGCAGGAAATCGCGCCGTTTTCGGCATTGCGCGGCGCACCATTGCCGCGACGCTACGCGGGTGATCTGGCCGTCGATGGTCGCGGCGAACTGCTCGTCATGCGTTAGAACGCCGGCAGAGCGACGGGGGAACCTGGGTAAAACCGGATAGCCCGCAGCGCGCGAGAGGAACAAACAGAAAGCGGGCGACATGCTGTCTGGAAGAATCGCCCGCGACAGGGAAAAGGAGGCAGGCATGAACACTGCGCAGACGCCAGGTGCGACCCGGAGCGCTCCGGACGCCCACGCACGCGGGCCACGCTTTGCGCCGTCGCTGATCGTCCTGCACTGGCTGATCGCGCTCATCATCATCGGGATGCTGGGCGTCGGCCTGTACATGGTGGGCCTGCCGAAAGGGCTGCCGTTCAAGGCGACACTGATCAACTTCCACAAGTCGCTGGGAATGACCGTTTTCCTGCTGGTGCTGATCCGCATTGTGGTGCGCATGGCCGTCGGACGACCGGCCCTGCCGCCGATGCGAGCGTGGCAACGCGCCGCCGCGCGCATTACGCAGGTTCTTTTATATGTGGGAATGATCGTGATGCCGCTGACGGGCTATCTCGGCTCGTCGTTCAATTCATACGGCACGCGCTTCTGGGGCATCCTGCTGCCCAAATGGGGCTGGGATGACAAGGGATTGAGGAGCTTCTTCTTCGGTATTCATGAGGTCTGCGCATGGATCATGATCGCGCTGATTGCGCTGCATATCGCCGGTGCACTCAAGCATCAGCTGATCGACCGCGATGGTTTGCTCGCGAGGATGCTGCCATGAGCGTCGCCCTGTTTTTCACGGTCACGCCGCCGTTTTTCGGAGACACGCGATGAAAATCCGCGTACTCGGATCTTCGGCGGGCGGCGGCTTTCCGCAGTGGAACTGCAACTGCCGCAATTGCGACGGCGTACGTCGCGGCACGCTGAAGGCGACGCCGCGCACGCAGTCGTCGATTATCGTCAGCGCGAACGGCGAAGACTGGCTGCTGGTGAATGCTTCGCCGGACATCCTGACGCAGATCGCCGCGCATCGCGAACTCCAGCCGGCGCGCCGCGCGCGCGACAGTGGCATCGCGGCCGTGCTGACGATGGACGCACAGATCGACCACGTCACGGGTCTTCTGATGCTGCGCGAGCGCGATACACCGCTGCCGCTCTATACGACCGATGTCGTGTGGCAGGACCTGAGCAGTGGCTTTCCCGTCACATCGATCCTGTCGCACTACTGCGGCGTGGAGCGGCATGGCGTGCCGTTCGATGGCGAGCCGCTCACGATTCCCGCGCTGCCCGGTGTGCGTATCGAAGCGCTGGCGCTCTCAAGCAAGGCGCCGCCCTATTCGCCGCATCGTGAGGCGCCGCAACGGGGCGACAACATCGGCCTGTCGTTCGTCGATGCGCATTCGGGCAAACGGGCGTTCTATGCGCCCGGCCTCGGCGCCATCGAGCCACACGTGATGGCGGCGATGCAGCGTGCGGATCTGCTGCTCGTCGACGGCACCTGCTGGACCAACGACGAGATGATCCAGCTTGGCCTCTCGAAGAAAACCGCTGCCGATATGGGCCATCTCGCGCAGACCGGCGCGGGCGGCATGATCGAGGTGCTGGATTCGATCGACCGTCCGGGCATGCGCAAGGTGCTGATCCATATCAACAACACGAACCCGATTCTTGTCGAGGATGGCCCCGAGCGCCGTGTGCTGGCTGAACACGGCATCGAGGTCGCCAGCGACGGCATGGCCTTCGAGCTCTGACGCATGTTGACGTGAACCCGACTGATGGAGACCCGCAGGTGAATACATTGCCCTTCCCTCCTCGCAGCAACGTTGAACCCGCGCAGGCCGGCGATTCGAAACACGCCTGGTCGCGCGAGGAATTCGAAGCACAGTTGCGCGCCAAAGGCGCGGGTTATCACATTCATCATCCGTTCAACGTCAAGATGAACAGCGGCGGCTGCTCGCATGAACAGATTCGCGGCTGGGTGGCGAACCGCTTCTACTACCAGATCAACATTCCGCTGAAAGACGCCGCGATCCTGTCGAACTGCCCGGATCGCGAAACGCGGCGCCGCTGGGTGCTGCGCGTGCTCGATCACGACGGTTACGGCGACGACGAAGGCGGCATCGAAACGTGGGCGCGTCTCGGCGACGCGGTCGGCCTCACGCGTGACGAACTCTGGTCGCTCGAACATGTGGCGCCCGGCGTGCGTTTCGCCGTGGACGCGTACGTGAACTTCGCGCGCCGCGCGCCGTGGCAGGAATCGGTGTGTTCGTCGCTCACGGAGATTTTCGCGCCGCAGATCCATCGCGACCGGCTCGCGACGTGGCCCGGGCACTATCCGTGGATCGAGCCTGCGGGCCTCACGTATTTCCGCTCACGTATCTCGCTCGCGCAGCGCGACGTGGAGCACGGCCTTGCTGTCACGCTCGACTACTTCAGGACACGCGAGCAGCAGGAGCGTGCGCTGGACATTCTGCAGTTCAAGCTCGACATCCTGTGGACCATGCTGGATGCCATCGAGAGGGCCTTCCCGACATGAACGACAACACTTCCCCGGAAAACAGCACGCAGGCGGCCGGCAGCGCATGGCGCCCGCGGTTGAAGAGCCTGTTCCGCCTGCAGTGGGAACCGGCGCAGGATGCGCACGTGCTGCTCTACCCCGAAGGCATGGTGAAGCTGAACCCGAGCGCGGCGCAGATCCTGCTGCGCTGTGACGGCACGCGCGATCTACCGGCGCTCGTCGCGGACCTCGAACAGGCGTTCAACGCAACAGGCCTCGCGCCCGACGTGCAGACCTTCGTCGACCACGCCCAGACGCGCGGCTGGCTGGAATAGACAGCATGACCGACCTCTCCCGTCCCGACCCGAACACGCAGACTGAAGCGAAGCCGGATGCGATCGCACCGCCGCTCTGGCTGCTCGCGGAGCTGACGTATCGCTGCCCGCTGCATTGTGTGTTCTGCTACAACCCGACGAACTACACCGATCATTCGCGCGAGCTCACCACCGCGCAGTGGATCGACGTGCTGCGCGAAGCGCGGGCGCTCGGTGCCGCGCAACTCGGTTTTTCCGGCGGCGAGCCGCTCCTGCGCGAGGATCTCGAAGTGCTGGTTGGCGAAGCCCGTCAACTGGGCTTCTATACGAACCTGATCACGTCGGGCATCGGTCTCACGGACGCGCGTCTCGACGCGCTGAAAGCGGCGGGCCTCGATCACATCCAGCTGTCGTTTCAGGATTCGACGCAGGAACTCAACGACTTCCTGAGCAGCACGCGCACGTTCGATCTCAAGAAACGGGTAGCCGCATCGATCAAGGCGCACGGCTTTCCGATGGTGCTCAACTGCGTGCTGCATCGCTTCAACCTGCCGCACGTCGACAGGATCATCGACATGGCGCTCGCGATGGGCGCCGAATACCTGGAACTCGCGAACACGCAGTACTACGGCTGGGCGCATACGAACCGCGCGCAACTGATGCCGACGGCTGAGCAGCTGCAGGAAGCGGAAGCCGTCGTGAACCGCTATCGCAAGGAAATCGGCGAGCGCTGCAAGATTTTCTTCGTGGTGCCGGATTACTTCGAAACGCGTCCAAAGCGCTGCATGAACGGCTGGGGCGCGGTGTTCCTCGGCATCGCGCCGGATGGCGCGGCGCTGCCGTGCCACACGGCGCGCTCGCTGCCCGGCCTCACGTTTCCGAACGTCACCGAAACGCCGCTGCGCGAGATCTGGTACGAGAGCGATGCGTTCAATCGCTTCCGTGGCTTCGGCTGGATGAAAGAGCCGTGCCGCAGCTGCGACGAAAAGGAACGCGATCTCGGCGGCTGCCGGTGTCAGGCGTATCTGTTGACGGGCGACCCGGCGAACGCCGATCCCGTCTGCGACAAGTCGCCGGAACACGAACACGTCGTGCAGGTCGTGCGGGCAGCCGCAACACGCACGCCAGAGCAGCAACCTGCGAAGGAGCAGCCGATACTGTTTCGCAACGACGCCAATTCGCGGCGGCTCGCTGCAACAGGCGACAGCCGCCCGCAAGCGCAAGATCAAGATCAAGCGATCAGTCGAGGAGAGCGCACATGACAACCGCCCCCATCTCCGTCCTGCTGGTAGACGATCACGCCGTGGTCCGCGAAGGCTACCGGCGGCTGCTCGAACTGAGCCCCGATGTGCGGGTCGCGGGCGAAGCGGCCGACGCCGCGCAGGCCTATCAACGGTTCTGCGCGTTGCAGCCGGATGTCGTCGTGATGGACCTCGCGCTGCCTGGCGCAAGCGGGATCGAGGCGATGCGGCGCATGCTCGCGCGCGAGCCCGACGCGCATGTGCTGATCTTCAGCGTGCATGAGGAGACGCTCTTCGTGCGACGCGCGCTCGATGCCGGCGCGCGCGGATACGTGACGAAGGCGAGCGCGCCGGATGTGCTGGTGGAAGCGGTACGCTCGGTCGCGCGGCGCGTCTGCTATCTGAGCGCGGATGTCTCGCAGGCGCTGGCGCTGCGTACGTCGTTCCAGGAAGGGCCGCCCGGAAGGCAGCTATCGGCGCGTGAATTCGAGGTGCTGCGTCTGCTCGTGCAGGGCTACACGCTGCCCAGTATCGCCGAGCGCCTCGGCCTCAGCCAGAAGACCGTGGCGAACCATCAATCGGTGATCAGGCAGAAATTCGGCGCGGACAACGGCGTGCAGCTCGCGCAGATGGCGAACCGCCTCGGCCTTCATTTTTCGGAATTCGCCGCGGCGCCTGCGGGTTCGCCGGCCGCATTCGGCGCGACGGGGCTTGCCTGAGCCGGCACGCGCGCGCAAAAAAGAAAGCCGCTGCCCGGCTCGCTTGCGATGTGAAACTCGCCGCCGAGCGCCTCGACGCGCTCGCGCATGCCGATGAGCCCGAGCCCTTTGCGCGGTATCGAGAGATCGACGCCCGGCCCGTCGTCGGCCATCGTAACGACGATCTCGCCGCGCTCGCCCGCCGTGCGCACCAGATAGATCTCCACGCGTGCGTTACGCGCAAACTTCGAGATATTCGTGAGCCCTTCCTGCACGAGCCGGTAGAGCGTGATGTTCTGCGCGTCACTGAGCGTGGAGAAATCGCCTTCCACCGTCAACGTGAAAGAAGCATCCGGAAGACGTTCCCGCCAGCCGTCGACGCAATGTTCCAGCGCGCCCGGCAAGCCGAATTCGTCAAGCCCGATCGGGCGCAGCCGGCGGATCATCCCGCCAATCTCGCGATACACGTGATGCGCGCTTTGTATCACCGCGAGAGAAATCCGGTGGATCTCCGGCTCGCGGGGCGCCGCCAGATCGCGAATACGCGCGGCGTCGAGTGAAATCGAGTTCAGGTACTGGCCGAGTTCGTCATGCAGTTCGCGGGCGAGGTGACGTCGCTCGTTTTCCTGCGTATCGATGCCCTGGCTTGCCAGCCGGCGATTGTCGGCGAGTAGCCGTTCAGCCTCCTCTTCCAGTTCGCGGCGCAGGACCAGTTCGCGCTGCGACTCGCGGTAGCGGCGCCACGCGAACCACGCAAGGCCGCTTGCCAGCACGAAGAGCGTGGGCGGCAGTTCGTCGACCTGGAAGCGCTCGGCGCCGCGCGTCCAGCGATAGAAGCGTTCGCCGAAATCGAACGTCGCGCAGAGAACCGCTGCGATCACGGTGATCGCAACGACGCACGCGAGATCGCGTCGCACCGTTGAGTGCCGCGCAACGGCCTTGCCTGCAGCGGGAGAAGGATAGGATCTGGTTGGCATCACGAAGCCTGGTCTGCCTGGTTTGTGCAGCGTACCCGCCGCAATTGCATGCGCGCACAACAAATACGACGTTCAGGAACACTTCCCACCACGATCGGGAGAACTTCCCGAGCCATGCGGCACTGCCCTGTGCGACGCTATCCGTAAGGTCCCGTCCCCGGGACCCTTGTGTACGCCGGACCACCGGCGACAGGTGAACCACCACACCGACAACGATAGCGAATGTACCGGCAGGAGACAACGATGAAGAGCATGCCGCACGAGCTGCCCCGGGCGCATCCGTTCAAACCCCGTGCTGCGCTGCGCCTGTGTTTTGGCAGTGCGCTCGCAAGCGTCACCGTCGCGGCCGCCGCGCAGGACGCCACGACCGGCGCCACCGCGCCCGAACCCGCGGCCCCGGCTACGCAGGCCGCCGTGCAGGAACTGCCGCCGATCCTCGTGATCGGCACAACGCCGCTCGTCGGTGTCGGCACGCCGCTTGAACGGGTGCCCGCGAACGTGCAGACCGTCCGCGGACGCGACATCGAAAAGCAGCATCCGGTCACGCTCGGCGATTATTTCGCGGCGAACCTGCCAGGTGTCTTCATCAACGATGCGCAGGGCAACCCGTCGCAGGCCGACATCACGTATCGCGGATTTACCGCGTCGCCGCTGCTCGGAACGCCGCAGGGGCTCTCGGTCTTTCTCGACGGCGTGCGCATCAACGAACCGTTCGGCGACGTGGTGAACTGGGATCTGATTCCGCAGGCCGCGATCAGCACGATCCAGCTGATTCCGGGCTCCAACCCGGCCTTCGGTCTGAATACGCTCGGCGGCGCCATCTCGGTCACGACGAAGAACGGCAACACGAACCCCGGCGGCAACGCCGAAGTCAGTTTCGGCTCGTTTGGCCGCAAGGTCGCGCAGATCGAACAGGGTGGCGCGATCGGCTCGAACCTCGATTACTACTTCACGGCCAACATCACGAACGACAACGGCTGGGCCGATCACAATTCGAGCCAGTTGCGCCAGGCGTTCGGCAAGCTGCGTTATCACGACTCGGACAACACGATATCGCTCTCGATGGGCGGCGCCGACAATACGTTGAACGGCTCGCAGACGATTCCGAAATCGTTCCTCGACAATCGCGCCCAGGCGTATACGTATCCGGATACCAATGAAAACAGTGTCGGCTATCTGACGCTTTCCGGCGAACACTACTTCACGCCGAACATCGAACTGAGCGGCAACGTCTACTACCGGCATTATCGAAACAGGAACACCAGCAGTAACGTCAACGACGACTTCGGCACCGTCGACGACGACGGCGACATCGACACGATCCAGGCGACCAACGACCAGTCGGTGATCGTCACCGACAGTTACGGCGCCACCCTGCAGCTCACGTTGCTGAACCGGCTGGCGGGCATGGACAACCAGCTCGTGCTGGGCGCAGCCGCCGATTTCGCGAACTCGCATTTCACGCAGCAGTCGCAGGACGCGTTTTTCACCGACTCGCGCGCGACCATCGGCATCGGCGATTTTTCGCCGCAGACCGACGCGAAGACGCGCAACCAGACGTACGGTGTCTACTTCGAGAACACGCTGGCGTTCACGGAACAGTGGTCGATGACACTGGCGGGACGCTACAACTGGGCGAAAGCCGTGATCTCCGACGATAGCGGCATCCAGCCTCTGCTCGACGGCAACCATACGTTCTCGCGCTTTAACCCGGCGATCGGCGTCAACTGGAACCCCACGTCGTATTTCACGGCGTACGCGACGTATAACGAAGGCATGCGCTCGCCGACTGCAATCGAGCTTGCCTGCGCCGATCCGGCTGCGCCCTGCTCCCTGCCTAACGACTTCATCGCCGATCCGAATCTCCAGCCGGTGATCTCGAAGACGTTCGAAATCGGCGCGCGCGGCCGCATCGGCAGCGCGAGCTCGTGGAGCGCGGCGATCTACTCCACGACGCTCGATAACGACATCCAGTTCGTCAGCAGCAATGGCGCAGCGAGCACGCTCGGGTTTTTCCAGAACGTCGGCAAGACGCGCCGACAAGGGCTTGAACTCGCAGGCCGCACGCAATACGGTCCCGTCGCGTTTACCGCGAGCTACGCCTACGTGGACGCAACGTATCGCTCGACGTGGACCGAGAACAGCTCGAGCAATTCGAGCGCGGACGCCGACGGCAATATCACCGTCAAATCCGGTGACAGGATCCCGGGCATTCCGGCCAATACCGTCAAGCTGCGCATCGACTACACGCCGTTCGCGAAGTGGAACATCGGCACGAACCTGACGTATCGCGGCAGCATCTTCGCACGTGGCGACGAAGACAATCAGGATGTGAACGGCAAGATTCCGGGCTACTTCCTGATCGATCTCGATACGACGTACAACGTGACGAAGAAATTCCAGATTTTCGCCAGCATCAAGAACCTGCTCGACAAGAAGTATTCGACGTTCGGCATCGTCGGCGAGAATTTCTTCAACGGACCGAATCACACGTTCGACGGCGCGAATCCGGTCAACGAACAGTTCCTCGGTCTCGGCGCGCCACGCGGCTTCTGGGTTGGGATGCGGTACGCGTGGGATTGACGCGGGCGGTCGTGGCCGCGAATGCAAAAGACCGCGACGAATGTTCGCGGTCTTTTGTCATCCGGGCATATCGATGCTGCCCGACTTCATGATGCTCAATGCGATTCGATCGAACCTGAGCTGGCCGGATACGTGACGATGCCCCACGCGAGCGGCAGGTCGGAGATCTGCTTGACCGTCTGATAGTTCGAAGCGTCGAGCACGTACACCGCGTTCGAGCGTCCACAGGCAAGCAGCACTTTCGAGCCGTCCGGCGTGAAACTGAAGTGCCAGCACCGCTGGCCCACGGGCGCATCGCTGATGTGCTCGTAAGTCTTCGCGTCGAACACCTGAAGCGTCTTGTCGCGCGAAGCCGCCACAAGCAGATGCTTTCCCGACGGATCGAACGCGACGCCGTAGGGACCCAGCTTCGTATCGACCGTCTTCACGGTTTTCAGGCTCGCGCCATCGAGCACGACGAACTTGTTGGTGTTTTCCAGCGTGACGACATACTGCTTTCCATCCGGTGTAGCGCGAATGCCGCGCGGCCGCGAACCTTTGGGCACCTTGATGCTCCGCACGGGCGCCCCGCTGCCGACGCGATACACCGACACCGTATCGTCGCCTTCGTTCGTCACGAGCAGCAGCTTGCCGTCCGGCGAAAACTCGACGCCTTCCGTTTCATGGCCGCTCTTCACCGAGCGCACCACTTTCAGTGTCTTCAGGTCGACGATTGCGATTTCCGCGGGCGGCGAGTTCGCATCATCGTCGTCCTTGCCGCCGGGTCCGTGCTGCTCGCCGCCGCCTGCCGCAGCCGATGCGCCCGCGGCACCCGGCGTGCCTGGCGGCGGTCCGTTCTCGCCGGGTTCATACGTCACGTATGCGAAGCCGCGATGTACGCGCACGAACTCGGGGTTCTTGCCGATCTTCGCGCGGCGTTCGACCTTGCCGGTCGCGGTATCGATTTCCGCGAGATCGCCGGTCTTCTTGTTCGCGACCAGCAGATGTTTGCCGTCCGCAGTCAGGCTGAGTCCGCGTGGGCCATCGTCGCCGAGCGAGATGGTGTTCGAGAGCGTCATCTGGTCGAGATCGATAACGCCGACGCCGGCGGTCTCGCTCGTCACGTAGGCCACGGGCGTCGCGGCCTGCACCGTGCCCGCGCCCGAGGCGATCGCTCCAGACGTGGACAGGAGCGCGAGATGCACCGCCGTTCTTGTGAAACGCATGATTGTCTCCGGCTTTCTGTTGACGTGCGGACTTCGGGAATCGCTGCGGCCCGCAGGGTGAGTCTGACCTGAAGCCCGATCCTCAAGTTAGCCCATCCGCCCTTTGTCTGGCAATGCAACCGGGCGGGAGAATTTCCCGAATTCCGCGCGCCCGCGATGCTGTTGTGCGCCGCTACTGCTGCTCTCGCGCCAGTAGGTCCACCAGCGCGATCACGCCGCGCTGCCACGACAGATCGGTATTGCCGCGTATGTCGACAGAGCGCTGAAAGACGGTCGCGCCCGTTTGCACGTCTTCGATCCGCAGGTTGATGTTCAGGATCAGGTTACTGATCTTCTGCACCCAGCACACGCCAACGCGCCCGGCGTTCAGCCGGCGCCCCACTTCGCGTTCGCATCCGTTGCACGCGTTGAGGTCCTGCGCGGACTGCAACGACGCAATCAGGGCCGCCGCAGGCGCGTTGTCCGCGACGCGGTAGAGGCCGCGGTCGCGCAACGCGCTGCGTAACTGGTCGCTGATCATCGTGACGCGCAGTTGCTGGACGCGGTTCACGTCGGCATCGTTGTAGACGGCGTTGTCGTCGATCAGTGTGCAGTCGGGAATGGCGATCGTGCCCGCAACGCCTGCGGATTGCGCAAGCGCTTCGAACGGCAGCGCCGCCGCGCACATGCACAGCAGAGCGGCGACGATGCGCGTTTTCCAGATCGGGCACGGCATTTCAGGCAATCGGATCACGGTGGCATGTCTCCTCGAAACCAGCGGGTATCGCGGCGCACTCCACGCAAGAAGCGTGCAACCGGATAGCGTCACGGTCGCCAGCCTGATCGTGCAGCGCAGCAACATCGTCTCCGGCATACGGGAGCCGCGCTTTCACACGCTGCTCGCGAGGATGGTGAGCAAAGCGCAAGGCAACCGCATCGCGGACGCGCTCGCGCCGCTGATGGAACCGAGGCTCGCGGCAATGTCGCTGCCGTTCGTCTGATGCGGTGACCGTGCACGGCGGGCACGTGCGAACGTGCCCGCCGCGGATAGCCTGCGCGCTCTTGCCACGCGCGTCTCGCCCTGAATTTTCCCCGGCAAATCATTGCCTTGACGTCTTCACGACAGAACAATCCCGGCTATTTTTCCCGCCCCTGCGATGCATTCCGCGCGCATGCATCGCATACTGGTTTGCAGGCATCGATACCTTCGGGCAGTAAACCAGACCACGCGGGACCAGCATGAAAATCGCAGAGCCACGCCAGACCTTTGTCGCGCCGCCCGAGCGGCAGCCGTCGCATCGCTTCGCGCTCTTCAATCTGGGCTTCCGGCCGCTCTACCTGGGCGGTGCAGCGTGCGCCGCGGTGGCGCTGGCGGTGTGGCTTCTCGTGCTGCGCGGCGTGCCTTTCACAGGCGGCTATCTGCTGAAGCTCAATCCGGTCGCGTGGCATGCACACGAAATGGTGTTCGGCTTCGCCGCGGCGATCATCGCGGGGTTTCTGCTGACGGCCGTACGCGCGTGGACCGGCATGACGACTGCACGCGGGGTCACGCTCGCGCTGCTCGTCGCGACGTGGCTCGCCGCGCGCGTGCTGGTATGGAGCGGACCGGCCGTGCCCGCGGCCGTGATCGACAGCCTGTTTCTACCCGCTGCCGCGCTATTGCTGCTGCGCACACTGCGCCGTGCGGGTAACCGGCGTAACTATTTTCTCGTGCCCGTGCTGCTGCTGTTCGGGCTGCTGAACGCGCTCTTTCATTACTTCACGCTCGCAGGCGCTGCGGATTTTGCGCTGCGCTGCGTCGTGGCGTCCATCGGCATCGTCGTGCTGCTCGTCAGCGTGATCGCCGGACGCGTCGTACCCATGTTCACCGCCAACGCCATTCCCGGTTTTGTGTCGCGCCGCTGGCGGCCAGTCGAACTCGCCGTGTCGCCCGTCACGCTGCTGGCGCTGTTCGCGGATGCCGCGCAGGTGAACCCTTTCGTCGTCGCCACGCTGGCGGTGCTAGCGTGTGCCGTCCACGCCGCGCGAATGGTGGCATGGCGCTCGTATGCGGTGCGCCGGCCGCCGATCCTGCTGATCCTGCATCTCGCGTACGCGTGGATTCCGGTCGGCTTCGCGCTTCTCGTGCTGAGCGCAGCCGGCGACGTGCCGCACACGCTAGCCGTGCATGCGTTCACGGCAGGCGCCATCGGTGGCGCGATCATCGCCATGATCACGCGCACCGCGCGTGGACACACCGGCAAGCCGCTCGCCGCCGACCGCCGCGATATCGCGAGCTATACGCTCGTCATGGCGGGCTCGACGCTCCGGGTGTTCGGACCGCTCATCGCGCCGCAGTTCTTCCTCTTCTGGATCACGGCGGCGGGGCTCTGCTGGATCGTGGGATTCGGGATCTACGTCATGGCGTACGCGCTGCCGCTGTGCCGCCCGCGTGAGGACGGCAAGCCCGGCTGAACAGGTCATCTGTTGCAAACGCGCACTGGAGTGCGTTCAGGACACGCACGGAGATAAGAGAAAACCCGGGGTCATACGGGTTTTCCATGATGCAATATATCACCCCGTGAGGTGTATTCGCGGTGCAGATCTGGCGCGTCACATCGCGACTGCCCCGCATTTCTGGCACTTTCAGGTGCGGATCGGCCGCTTTTTCCGCACCGCCGGCCGTCGATTTATATCACGTTGGCATACATTCATGAGCACAAGTTCTTTCCCTTATTCCTGAGTTTCACTTAAGGTGGCGGCACCTTCACCCGACCCGACAGGCCGTGCCCCGCCCGCTCCTCTCCCATACGCTGTCCACGTCCCCGCGGCTCGCGTGGTTTGCCCGATTCGCCCCCGCCGCCCTCACGGTCCGCTGGCCGGAACGGCTACGCGCTTGCATCGGCGCGCTGCTCGGCATCGCGTTCACCGGCATGATCACGCATTTCCTCGTCGGGCCCCTCGCGATGATCCCGCTGCTGGTGGCACCCATGGGTGCCTCCGCCGTGCTGCTCTTCGCCGTGCCGTCGAGCCCGCTCGCGCAGCCGTGGTCGCTCATCGGCGGCAATCTGGTTTCGGCGATGGTCGGCGTGTTCTGCGCGCACTGGATCGCCGATCCGGTCATCGCTTCAGCGCTCGCGGTTTCGCTTGCGATCTGCGCGATGTTCGCGCTGCGCTGCGTGCACCCGCCTTCAGGCGCGGTTGCGCTTACCGCCGTGCTGGGCGGCCCGGTTGTACATGCACTCGGATTTGGCTTCGTGTTCGCACCGATCGCCATGCAGTCGGCCTCGCTGCTGTGCGCCGCGCTCGTCTGGCACGCCGTCACCGGACATCGCTATCCGCACGCCGCGCACGTTTCGACGGGCGCAGCGGCAGCCGGTAGCGAATCGCGCGGCGGCGTCACGCGCGCCGATCTCGAAGCCGTCATCAACCGGCGCGGCGAACTGCTCGCCATCGATCCGGACGACCTCGAGTCGCTGCTGCATGAGGCCGAGATGCGCACCTGGGCGCGCACCTTCAGCGCGACGACCTGCGAGGACGTGATGTCGAAGGGTGTGATCAGCATTTCGCCTTCCACCACGGTCAAGACGGCGACGCACCTGCTGACGCGCCACGGCATCAAGGCGCTCCCGGTCACCGATGAGGCCCGCCAGGTGGTCGGCATCGTCACCCGTACCGATCTGTCGGGCAACCCGACGGGACGGCGCAGGCGCCCGACCGAAAGCCTCTCCGCGCGCTGGTTCACCGACACGCCGAACCCTGACGCGACCGTCGCCACCGTGATGAGCACGGAAGTCTGCGCCGTCGAAGCCAGCACGCCGATCGGCGACCTGGTTCCGCTTTTCGCGGACCGCGGACACCACCACATCCCCGTGCTGGACGCGGGACGTCAACTCACCGGCATCATCACGCAGGCCGACCTGATCGCAGGCCTGTACCGGCAGACGCAGGTTCAGCAACGCCTGGTCGCGTGATCTTCCGAACGGCGGACTTTATATCATCTTGTGATATATTCGCCGTTTAACCTGCTTCACTGACGGGCGAATTCCTGATGAAAGTGACCACACGCGCGCTGGCGAAGTCGGACTTCGAACAGCTGTCGGAGTTTCGTTACCAGATGCGGCGCTTCGAGCGCTTTTCCGAGCAGGCCGCGCAAGGCGAAGGCATCACGCCGCTGCAGTATCTGCTGCTGCTCCATATCAAGGGCTACCCGGACCGCGACTGGGCGACCGTCGGCGAACTGGCCGAGCGGTTGCAGGCGCAACACCATGGCGTCGTTGCGCTGGTCTCGCGTTGCGAAGCGCTGGAACTGGTGACGCGCAAGGTCAGCGAAACCGACCGGCGCCAGGTCGAAGTTCATCTGCTGAAGGCCGGCGAGAAAGTGCTCGCGCGCCTCGCCGAACTGCACCGCGCCGAACTCCGCTCGCTCAAGGGCGCATTCACGATTCCCCAAATCGATCTGTAAATCACCATGCAACACGATACGCACAAGCGCGACTTCTCGATCAACGGGCGGCTGCCCGGCATTTCCGCGCTCGCAGCCGGCATCGGCGCGCTCAGTACGCTCGCGGCCTACGTGCTGCTGAGCCTGATCCATCTCTTCACGAACCTGTTTTTCTTCGGCAGCTTTTCGTTTGCGGACCGCTCGCCGGCGCTCAATACGCTCGGTGCGTGGGTCATCCTGATTCCGGCGGCCGGCGGTCTGATCGTCGGCTTGATGGCACGCTTTGGCTCGCCGAAAATCCGCGGTCACGGCATTCCCGAAGCCATCGAAGCGATTCTTTTCGGCAAGAGCCGCATGTCGCCGAAAGTCGCGATACTCAAGCCGCTGTCGTCGGGCATCGTGATCGGCAGCGGCGGCCCGTTCGGCGCAGAAGGTCCGATCATCATGACGGGCGGTGCGCTCGGTTCGCTGATCGCGCAATGCGTGAAGGTGACGTCGGCCGAGCGCAAGACGCTGCTCGTCGCGGGCGCCGCGGCCGGCATGACAGCGGTGTTCGGCACGCCCGTCGCGGCCGTGCTGCTGGCGGTCGAACTGCTGCTGTTCGAATGGCGCCCGCGCAGCTTTCTGCCCGTCGCGCTCGCGTGCGCCGTGGCGGGTTTCGCGCGCGCCGCGTTCTTCGGCACGGGGCCGCTCTTTCCGCTCGTCACCGCACCGCCCGACGCGTGGTCACTTGTCTCGTGCGTCATTGCGGGCCTGCTGTCGGGCGCGCTGGCGTCCGGCCTGTCCACGGCGCTCTACAAGACCGAAGACCTGTTCGGCCGTCTGCCGGTTCACTGGATGTGGTGGCCTGCGATCGGCGGTCTCGTCGTGGGTCTTGGCGGGCTGATCGAGCCGCGCGCGCTGGGCGTGGGCTATGACGTGATCGGCGATCTGCTGCACCAGCACCTCGCGTTGCGGGTGGCGATCGCGATTCTCGTCGTGAAGGCCGTGATCTGGGTCGTCGCGCTGGGTTCGGGCACGTCGGGTGGCGTGCTTGCGCCGCTGTTGATGCTCGGTGCCGGGCTCGGCACGGTGCTCGCGCACTGGCTGCCGGGAAGCGAACCGGCGCTGTGGCCGCTCATCTGCATGGCGGCGACGCTCGGCGCCACGCTTGGCGCACCGCTGACCGCCATCGTCTTCGCATTCGGCCTGACGCACGACAGCAATGCATTGCTGCCGCTGCTCGCAGCGACGCTGGTCGCGCACGGATTCGCCACGGTCGTCATGAAGCGTTCGATCATGACCGAGAAAATCGCACGTCGTGGATATCACATCTATCGTGAGTACGGTGTCGATCCGCTCGAACGTCACTACGTGGATGAAGTCATGACCCGCACGGTCGATGCCATCGATGCCCATCTCACCGTGCGCGAAGCGCTTGCGGCATGGTTCGGCGCGACGCAGACACGGCGTGCGTATCCCGTGGTCGAGGATGGCACGGTATTGGGCGTCGTGGATCGCGCGATGCTGGAACGGGTGCGTGATACCGAAACCGGCGACGCGTCCGGCCAGACGCTTGCCGACATGCTGCACACGCATTCAACGGTATTCGCGCTCGCCGACGAGACCTGCCGCGTTGTCGCAACGCGCCTCGCGGTGCACGGCCTGGAACGGCTAGCGGTGGTGACGGATCTGGAGAGCCGGCGCCTTGTCGGCATCGTATCGCGCAGCGATCTCGTCAAGCCGACGATCGCCCACTTCGAAGAAGAGCACAAGAAGGAACGCTTCCGGCATCTGCGCCTGCGCGTTGGCAGGCACCATTCCTGATTGGTATGCCGACGGGCGCTAGCGCCCGTCGCAGAGGATCGCGGTCACGAGAAGCGGGACGACCTGCTTGACGACAGCCTGGCTACCCGCTTCGCGCACGCGCGACTCGACGGTTTCGGCCGGCCCGTTCACCACGGCGCCGTAAGCGGAATCGCTGATCGGCTCGCCGCTCCCCTGCTTGAAGATCGCATCGTCGCGTTCGTAGCCGAGCACGGCGTACACGCGAAATCCGAACGCCGTCAGATTGCTGCCGTGAATCGGCCGGAATGCGTTGATCGAGTTCGCCTCGACGCGCATCGGGTTCGGCTCGATGTACTGGCTGTTGAGGAGTTGCGAGATGAAGTCGTGCGCGTTCGATTTGCAGTCGAGCTGCGGATCGAGTTCGTAGGCGCTGCACAGCACCGGCATGACCAGGGTGCCGCCGGTGACGAACGCGATCAGTGCATGGACAGCGACCTTTCTCATGGTAGCAATGCCGTTTCCTTTATCGCGTCACCCTCTCACGCGACGGCGCGAGGCGTATGTACGCTAGCCGCCAGTGTCACACATCAGAATCAGGCTTGCAGGCGAGCAACCAGCGGCGCTGCCACCTGCCAGTTTGCATCGAAACCGGCGCCTATGCGGCGAGCCGGCGGCCGTCCATAGCAGGTCGGACATCGGAAGGCGGGAATACGTTCCATGAGCCGTCGGCGTGCCGGAAAAAGATAATCGACAGCAGGCCGCCCGGCCGCAGCGCCTCGACGCACACATACCGGCGACGCGCGAGGCCGTGGCAAAAGCGCGTGACACGGGCGGGCATGGCGGGCGTCGGTGCGAGCCACTTGTCGACGGCCTGGTGCAGGGATTTTTCGGCGGCGTTCATGACAGTCTCCTTTGCGTGTTCCGATTCCGGGTGCGGTATCAAGCGGCCTCGGCCGCGACATACGCATCGTTTCTGCCGCCTTCGACGAATGCCTTGACGAGGCACACGAGCGCGCGCACACCAGCACGCGGATGGGTGAGGCAGGTCTGCACCTGTTCGCTATGGCTCTTGCCAAGCAGGCACCACGCGCAGAAGTGCTCGCAGTTGTTGGTGAGCAGGCGATAGCGGTTTTCGCCGAGACGGGAGCGGGCGCGGCGCACCGCTTCTTCGCTGCCGTAGCGTGCATGCGGATAAGGGCGGACCATCACCGCGTGCCCGGCAGCAAACTGCGCCAGCGTGACTTCCTCGACCGGACCGCGATGCGTCGATGTAGCGAATCCCGAATAGTGAACAACCCGGCCTTCCCCGACATAGATGCCGTGGTGTTCATAGCCACGACGTTCGGTCACGAGATGCGCGCCGAGGGGAAGTTCGCTGTACGTGCTGAGCGGAAGGTCCGGCGACATCGCAACGACGATGGGGTCCCGTCCCCACCCTTCGCTGCATGTCAGTTGCTGGTTGCTGTTCATGGCTGCCCCGATTTCGTCTGGTTCGTCTGGTTGCTGCAAGCGGCGCTTGCACCCGATGGCCAACACTTCTGACGGGTGTTGCGCATCAACCGGGCCATGTAACGCAAACCATTGATTTATATCGATATTCAAGTTTTCGCAAGGTAGGCGCGACACCGGTTGTATGGCTCGGGCCGACACAATTTCTGGCGAACTGTTGGCGACGAACCGCCATTTCAAATCAGGGCGCGCGCGCCCGTCTTTACATACTGGGTGTTGGGTCGGCCACCGCTATGCGGCGACCGCTGTTGGCGCGGGACCAACGGACAGGTGGGAAATGACGTGGATCGAGGGCGCGAGCACGCCGATATTCTTTTAACAATCAATGCGTTACGCGACACACACGTGACGCGGGGAGTTTCGGCACGGCCCTTGCATGTAAGGGCTCAGACTTCTTTTGATCAGGCCGTGTCAGACGGCCAACCGGAGACCCAACATGGCTTCCATTACTGTGAACGACCTCTCGTTGAATCTCGCGCTGGATCGCAAGGCGATGGCTGCGATCCGGGGCGGCGGCGGTGCGCCGTGGGTGTATGGCTGGATCCAGCCGTACGTTCGCGAAACGCCGAGCTTCGGCCCGACCGTTAACCTGTACGAGATCTCGAACAGCTTCTATGCTAACCAGATGATCAACACGTTCCAGTCGGTCGACGTCAACAACACTGGCTCGAACTCGAACATCAATGTGTCTCCCGACGTTCGCAGCAAAAACAATGCGGTGTAAATGTCGTGACCTGTGCCAGCCTGTTTCGATGGACGTCATCGGCGCGTTCCGATGTGGGACGCGTCCGTGAGATCAACGAAGACGCCTGCCTCGATCAGTCAGGGCTGGGACGCTGGGCCGTCGCCGACGGCATGGGCGGCCATGCGGTGGGTGACCTGGCAAGCCGTCTCGTCATCGAAACGCTAAGCCAGCTGGCACCCCCCGCGAGCATGAAGCGCTTCATCGCGGATGCACGCACCCGGCTGCAGGTTGCGAACCGACAGCTGCGCGAAGAAGCCTCGCGACGCCAGGTGCAGCGCATCGGCAGCACCGTCGTCGTCCTGCTGGCGTGCGACCGCTTCTGCGGCTACCTGTGGGCCGGCGACAGCCGGATCTATCTGCTGCGGCAGGGCCAGTTACAACAGTTGACGCGCGACCACAGCCAGGTCGAGGAATTGCGCCAGATGGGCCACATCACCGACGAGGAAGCGCGCAATCACCCAGCGCAGCACATGATCACGCGCGCGGTCGGCGCGACCGACCGGCTCGATCTCGACGAAGCCGCCATCGAAGTCGCCGACGGCGATATCTTCCTGCTCTGCAGCGACGGACTCTGCAACGAGGTGAGCGACCAGGAAATCCGCGTTGCGCTCGCATCGGTGGATTGCCTGCGGGCTTCGGACGAACTGGTGGAAATCGCGCTCGCACGCGGTGGTCGCGACAACATCACAGCGGTGGTCGTGCAGGCCGAAGACCCCGCTGTGTCCGACAAGACGTTGCTGAACCCCGCGCCCTGAAACGCGTCTGGATGGGTGCTGCCCTTTGCGTTCATTCCACGCGTCAACCGGCCTCTTTCTCTTCGCTGTCGTCGCGGCTTTCCTTGCTCGCGTGATTGCGAAAATCCTTCGAATGCAGGCCATGTTTTTTCAGCAGCATCTGCAGATGCGAGCGGTTCATGTCGACGCGCCGCGCAAGTTCCGCCACCGTGCCGCCCACTTCATGAAGACCGCGTTCGAGAAACGCCTTTTCGGCTTCGTCGCTCGCGGCCCGCTTCGCGTCGCTGAGCGACATCAGGTTCGCGACGCTCGCACCATTTGCGCCTGCCGCACGCGCGCCGCCCTGCGCTGCTGGCGTCGTGATTGCGGGCCGCATGTCGACCGGCAGATGCTCCATGTCGGCGGTGTCGCCTGCGAGGCACGAGATGCGATACATCACGTTGCGCAACTCGCGGATATTGCCCGGATACGCGTAGCTCAACAGAAAATCGCGCAGCCGTGGCGTGAGACGAACCGGCCGGCGCTTGAGCACACCCGCGGCTTCGTCGGCGAACCATGAGAACAGCAGCGGGATTTCGTCACGTCGCTCGCGCAGCGGCGGCAGCGTGACGTGAATCACGCTTAACCGGTAGAACAGGTCCTCGCGAAACCTGCCCTCTTCGCTCAGTTGCCGCAGATTGCGATTGGTCGCCGCGACGATGCGTGTATCGACGGCAATCGGCTCATCGGAACCGACGCGCTGGATTTCGTGCGCTTCGAGCACACGCAGCAGTTTCACCTGACCCGCGAGCGGCAACTCGCCGATTTCGTCGAGAAAGATCGTGCCCGTATGCGCGCTTTCGAATTTCCCCTTGCGATCGCTCGACGCGCCGGTAAACGCGCCGCGCCGATGGCCGAACAGTTCCGACTCCAGCAGATTGTCGGGAATCGCGCCGCAATTCACCGAGATATACGGCTTGTCCGGGCGGCTGCCGTTCGCGTGGATGACCTTCGCCATCAGTTCCTTGCCGGTACCGCTTTCGCCGTCGATCAGCACAGGCAGATCGGTCGGCGCGGCTTTCTCCGCGATTTCGAGCGCTTCGAGCAGACGCGGGTTGTCGCCGAACGTGCCTTCGAAAATGAAGCTGCGTTCAAGCAGGCCCTGGCGCCGCGCCTGACGCGACTGCTCGACGCGCACCGGCTCGGCCACCGCCGCCTGCACGAAGCGCTCCTTGTGCGACATCTGCATGACTTCGTCGCGCAGCGTATTCGCCTGACGCAGCAGCTTCTCGATATCCGCGCGTTCGAGCCGCGACGACCAGCGCAGCGTCGAGCGCAGGATTTCGATCTTCTCGATCAGGGCGGCATACGAGATCGCGGGGCTGGTGTCTTCGGGCTGGTCGAGTATCTGCATCACGCGCTCAACTGTTTTTGAACGAGCTGGTAGTACATGCCTTTGCGTTGCACGAGTTCTTCGTGCCGCCCCTGTTCCACGATCGCGCCTTCGTACAGCACGAGAATCTTGTCCGCGCGCATGATCGTGCTGAGCCGGTGCGCAATGATGACCGCCGTGCGTCCCTTCAGGATATCGTGCATGTTGCCGAGAATATTGCTCTCGGACTGCGAATCGAGCGCGGATGTCGCCTCGTCGAACACGAGCAGACGCGGGTCGTGATACAGCGCGCGGGCAATGCACAGGCGCTGGATCTGTCCGCCCGACAAACCGATGCCGCGCTCGCCGACAATCTGCTCATAACCGAGCGGCATCTTGCTGATGAACGCGTGCGCGTCGGCCATTTTCGCGACTTCCTCGATGCGGCGGCGGTCTGGCGTGTCGTCGCCGCTCGCGATGTTTTCCGCGATCGTGCCGGAGAACAGCAGATTGCTCTGCATCACGTAGCCGATCTGCGCACGGTAATACGCCTTGTCGATCACATTGAGGTCATAGCCATCCACCGACATCCTGCCTTCCGTCGGCGCGTAAAAGCCCACCAGCAGCTTGGCAAGCGTGGTCTTGCCCGAGCCGCTGCGTCCGACGATCGCGACGAGTTCGCCCGGCTTGATATCGAAGCTGATGTTCTCCAGCACGTACGCGCTTTCATTGTCGCCGTAACGGAAGTACACACCGTTCAGGCTGATTTCGCCCTGCAGGTCGGGCAGCATCACGCGCGATGCAAGGTCCTGCGGCTTCTGTTCAGGCTCGATATCGAGCACGTCGCCGAGCCGTTCCATCGCGACGCCTGCGTCGTTCAACATGCTCCACAGTCCGACGAGCCCCATCAGCGGGCTTAGCACGCTGCCCATGAACGCGTTGAACGCAATCAGCTGGCCGATCGTCATTTCGCGTGCGAGCACGAGATTCGCCCCGACCCAGAGAATCGCGATGGTCGTCGCGGCGTTCAGCAGCTGGCTGCCAAGGCCGACGAGAATGCTGAACGCGTGCGCGCGATACTGCACTTCAAGTGCCTTCGCGTATTTCTTTTCCCAGCGCAGACGCACCGGCCGTTCGATGCCCATGCCCTTGACCGTCTCGACACCCGCAAGCGCTTCCATCAGGAACGACTTCGAATCGGTCGACGAGGTGAACGATTCGCGCGCATAGTTCTTGATCTTTGGCGTCGCGATGACGGTGAGCGCCATGATCGGGATCACGAACGCGATCAGCACCAGCGTCATCCTCACGTTATAGAAGAACATGATCGAGAAGTAGATGAACACCATCAGCAGATTGAGCGCGGTGGTCACCGTCGATTCGGTCAAAAACGCACGGATCGTCTGGTTCTCCTGGAAGCGCGCAAAGATGTCGCCGGTCTTGCGCTTTGCGAAGAACGAGAACGGCAGCGACATCGTGTGCTTGAAGAACTGCGACATCATCGCGAAGTCCATGTTGCGCACCATGAAGTTCGCCAGATACGCACGGATCGACGACATCAACTGCGAAAACACGTTCGAGATGATCAAGCCGACGATCAGCAGATGCAAGAGGCTCACGTTCTGATGGACGATCACGCCATCGAGGATGTTCTGGATGATGAGCGGCGGAATCACGCCCAGCACCTGAATCACGAACGTCGCGAGGAACAGGTACGCGAGAATCTTCTTGTACGGCGTGAGATAGCCGACAAAACGGATCCACGGTGAGCGCGACGCCGAAATCTGCACGAGGTTCGGGCCGGCGGTAAACACGAGGCATGTCCCGCTCCAGCCGCGCTCGAAGTCTTCAACCGTGAGCTTGCGAAAGCCCAGCGCGGGATCGGCAACCCACACGTAGTCTTTCGATACGCCGTACACCACTACGTAGTGATAGCCTTCCCAGTGCACGATGAACGGCAGGTCGAAGCCGCGCAGCGAATCGAACGTGCATTGCACGCCGCGCGCCGTGAAGCCAAGCGATTCGCCGGCACGCGCAAGGCTGTCCAGGGTCGCACCCTGCGTCGTCACGTTAGCCAGTTCGCGCAGCTTGCCAAGCGTCATCGGAATACTGTAGTGACGGCACACCATCGCAAGACACGCCGCGCCGCAGTCCATTTCCTCGGCCTGCTCGACGAGCGCAAACCGCTTGATGACCTTCTCGCCGAATTCAGGCTTCGTATGAAGGTCGAGCATCAGCGGCAGCTTGCGGCGCTGCTCGATGCGCTTCTGGCGTTGCAGTTCGCGATCGCCATAGCGGATGCGCTCTTCAAGCACTTCGCGCAGCTTCGGATTGCGATCGAGAATGAAGTGGACCGTGCGCTCGGGAATCACCAGCAGGCGCGTATCGGTTGTCGCCACCACCGAAGCCATCTGTTCCTGACGCATCAGGCAGGCCTTCTCACCGAAGATTTCGCCTTCCTTGAGCGTGGCAAGCGTGTATTCGTTGCCGTCCTCGTTACGAACGATCCGCACCTCGCCCTGACGTACGACGTAAAGGCGGCGATCATCGCGCCCGTCCTGCTTGAGAATTTCCTTGCCGGCCGTCACGCGTTTCACGCCGACACTGCGCACGTATTCCTCGAGTTCGGCCTTGTTCAGCTTGCCGCGCAGATCGAAGAGTTGCGCAACGAAGCCGCCCGCCGAACTGATCGCGACATAGCTCGCGATGAATGCCATCGCCGCCTGATTGCCCGCGATAACAGGCTCGATCGCACCACGCGGAATGAACAGCAACTCGGTCTTCGCCGATGCGCGCACCGACGACTCATGCATATACGCACGCAGCATCGCGATATCGGCGAAGATTTCCCCCGCCTTGCGCACGCCCATGCTGATTTCCTTGCCGTGCTCCTCGGTAAAGATCCGCACCGATCCTGAACGGATCACAAAGAGACCTTCTGCCGGCTCGCCCGCGTTACACACGGTTTCGCCAAAAGAATAGAAGCGCGGCTGCGCGTGTTCCGCGAGACGTTCGAGTTCGTCGCGCGAGAACGGCGAGAGAATCTCGACGGTCGAGAGAAAATCGGCCGTCGAAGGCGTGGTCTGGGGCGCGTCCATGTGCCTAGCGCGCCTCGATCACGTGTTCCTGCGAGCGCGCGATCAGCCAGCCTTCGCGCAGCAGACGCCTCACTTCGGCGGCGACGTCCGCGTCGAGCGTCGCGGGATATTTCGCGGTGACAGCAAAAATCTCATAGCAGGAACGGTCGGGCGAAGGAAACGGCCCAAGCAGATCGCCGACCTGTGCGTTAAAGATCTTCGCCTCGATATCGGGCTTGAGCGACCCGCGCAACACCTTGCCGATCACGCCGCCCGCCTCGCGCGTATCGGCAATGGAATGCTCACGCGCCATCTCGGCGAAGCTCTCGGGATCGTCGTTCAGGTACGAGATCATTTCCTTCGCCTTGCCTTCGCTGTCGAGCACGATATGGCTTACTTCGATCGCGTCGAACTTCGGCGAATTCAGCGAGAAGTATTCTTCGATCGCCGCTTCGTTGCCGACCTGGTCGAGCATCTTCTCCTGATACAGCCCGTCGGTGATGAACGCCTCGAACTCGTCGAGGCTCACATTGAGCGTATCGAGGTACTGGTTCATGTCGGTTGCGCGATGCAGGCCGCGCACGCGTCGAAACTGGTCGGCGCGCTGCTGGATTTCGTCGGCGGTGACGGTGATGCCCTGCTTCTTCGCCGCATGCACCGTGAGCTTGTCGCGCACGAGCTGCTCGATCAGGCTCTCGAACTGACCTGTCAGTTTAAGCAGCCGGATGAATTCGGCGACGTCCACGACTTCTTCATCGATTCGCACTATCGCGGTCATGTCGTCCGCTCCTAAGGTTGGGCCGTGCACGTTCGCGCGACCATCGGTTCTTTTCGGTGCTGCACCTTCACACTTCGATCAGCCGGCAATCTGCCGGAACGGATCGAGGCCCAGATCGATCAGACGCCGCTCGCGCACGACGATCTCCGCATTCGCTGTCATGCCGTATCGCAATGGATAACGGGTATCCGCGATCTGGTAGTAATTCCTGTCGAGTGTGACGCGACCTTCATAGACAGGCTGCTTGTCGACTGCCGAAGGTTTCGTCGCGGGCGATATGTACGCCAGCGTCCCGCTGATGAGCCCGTAGCGCTGGTAAGGAAACGCGTTGAATTTCATCTTGACCGGCAGGCCTTCGTGAAGGAACGCGCGGTCGTGTTCGGGTATCTCGATCTTGAGCACCTGGCGCGCGTCTTTAGGCGCGATGCCGCCAAGCGGCGCGTTTGCCTGAACCTTGTCGCCCGGCTGCGTCGACGTCACATCGGTAATCACGCCGGAAGTCGGCGCGAGAATCAGCAGGAAGTTGTCCTTGTCGATATTCTCGAAACGGATGCGCGCCGCGGCGTCCGCGACGAGTCGCGCGGATTGCACCTGCAGCCGCAGCTTGTCTTCCGTGGTGGAAATTTCCCGGACGGCCGCGTCGTATTGAATCTGCAGGTTGGTGGTTTCCTGTCCGCTCGTTTCGAGTTGCGCGTTGGCCTGCGTATATTCGTGGCTCAGGCGGAAGTCGAGTTCCGCGAGCTTCGACTGGGCAACGCGATAGGCGTTTTCCGCCGCGAGATACGCGGTGCGCTTCGACTCGACCTGAAGTTCCGCGATACCGCCGCCGCCAGGCTGCGCAAAGAGCCGCGAATAACTGTCGAGCTCCTGGCGCGCCGCGTCGCGCGAGCGTCGCGCGTTGTCGAGGATGCTGCGCGCTTCGTCGAGTTCGGCTTTCTGTCCTTCGGCGAGCTTCGTCGTACCTTCGGCGACACGCGTTTCATGCTGGCGCGTTTCGACGTCGATCTGGTCCTTGAGCGCCGCGACCTTGCGTTCCATCAGTGCCTTTTTTTCCGGGAACTGCTGCCATTCGCGCTCGGCATCCTCGAGTTTCAGCTGCGCCTGGAGCGCGTTGCTCGCCGCCTCGATCGCGCCGCGCGCGTTGAGACGCGCGAGCACGTCGCCCTTCGATACGGGCTGGCCTTCGGCGATGTACACGTCGGCGAGTTCTCCGTCGATCGGCGCATAGAAGCGCCGCACATCCGATTCCGGCGAGAGCGTGCCCGGCGCGCTCACGATCACATCCGCGCGGCCCACGAACGACCACAGCAGCCCGACGACCACGAGCCCCGCCATCGCCAGGATCAGCGCACGGGCGAGCTTGACAGGCTCGGCCATCAGGATCGCGATGCCTTCGGCGCTGTGGTCCTCCAGCGCCTCGGACAGCAACTTAGGGTGACTGTCGCGTTTCACTGCTGTCGCCTCCGATGAGTGCCAGCTTCGACTTCAACAGTTCAGGTTCGAGCACCATGCGCAACTCCTGCAACGAGCGACGCTGCATGTCCGCTTCGGCGTTGATATCGGCAAGCAGCGTGTCCCAGTCGGACGGATGATCCGCCTTTAGCTGCGTATAGATGCGCATGCCCTGCTGCGCGAGCGACTGCGCGTCGGACAGCAGATGTGCCTGACTGCGGAAGCCGCCGGAGATGCCGGATTCGAGCCGCTGCGTGCCGCCAATCGAGCCGTTCGCACGATACTGACGCCATTCGGCCTGCGCGCGCGTGAGCAGATCCTGCGCGCGGGCCAGCGCCTTGTCGTGCGTCGCGGTGACGTCCGCTTCGATCGCGTGCATGAACCACGTGTCCGCCGCCGGATCGAGCGCGGCGTAGAACGACAGCAGACGCTCGTCGTAACCCTTCGTGCCGCGCGACTTCTGCAGATCCGCGTACTGGTCGAGCACGGCCCGCTTGTGCGTCTGCTCGGCCGTCAGCACGTCGGACCACGGGTTCGCGGGAATCGCCTGCAACGCGGCGAGCGTCTGCATTCCATCGCCGCGCTGCCACGCGGCCGTGGCCGCGTCGTGGCGCTGGATCACATCGGCGGAAGGCAGACGGCTGGCCGCCAGCCGCGCGTATTGCGCGTTGAACGGCGGCGTCGAAAAATGCGCGCTCTTCATTGCGGCGAGCAACGGGGTGAGCTTTCGCGCGAGCGCATCGGCCAGCAGTTCCGTGTACGCCTTCAGGTCGCCGCGCACACGGTCGAGGCCCGCGAGACGCGGATAACGCTGCGCGTAATCGTCGAGCACCGGCGGCAACGCGTCGGGCTTGTCGCGCGCAAGCTCGGTGTTGATCGTCGTATTCAGGCGGTCAATGGCCGCCAGATAGACCGAATCGTCGCTTTGCAGCTTGCGCAGATGGCTCAGCGCCTGCGCGTACGGATCCGCGAACGCCGGCACATACGAGGCGATCCGGTCGAGCGCGCGCTGGTGGGCCCGCGCGTCGTCGTCCCAGCGCCTGAGCAGATCGCTGATCTTTCCTTCGTCAGCATAGATGCGGATCGGGGCATCCGGGCCGCCGCGTCCCACCACGAAACGTTCGAGATCGCCTACCCACCGCAGTTCGCCGACAAGCGAGACCGCATCGGGATTTGCCGCGCCGATCGTTTTCATGTTGCCGAGCAGCGAATCCGCGCGGTCGAATTCGCGTTTTTGCAGCGCGGCAAGCCAGTCGGGCACCTTCGCCTTCATGAGCGCTTCGCTTGCCAGCGCTTTCAGATGCACGTCCGCGGGATGCTGGCGCACGTCGTCGTTCGCGACGCTCAGCGCCTCTTCGTAATCGCCCGCCGCAAGCAGGTTCTTCAGCTCGCGCTCCGATGCGCCCCTCAAATACAGCGCCACGCCGATCCCCGCCACGACGACGACACCCGCGATCGCGCACCATACGGCACGCCGTGTCGCGAGACGCTCGCCGCCGGAAAAAGCGCTCGAGAGTTCCGTCGCCAGCACGCGCCAGCGCCGCTGCACGCGATGGGGACGCGTGTCGCGCTTCGTATCGTCGGGGTCGGGTCGGGTCGCTTCGTTGACTTCGTCTTCGCGCTGCCGCGCCTGATCGACGCAGAAGATATCGAGGAACGAATGCGCCGCGCCGACGAAGGTGGTCTTGTCGGCGTCGATTTCTTCGATCGGCGGGGTGGCAATCATCTGGGTCACGGTCGGCTCGAATTCGGGTGTCTGCTGCAGTTCCACCCTGTAGACGAAGTGATCGCCGCCGAATGCAAGGACGTCGCCTTCCTGCAACGCATGCGCCGACTCGTCGAGCCGCCTCCCGTTGACGAACGTGCCGTTCGTGCTGCCCAGATCCTCGACGTACAGATCGCCCGCGCGCACGAAAATGTGCGCATGGCGCCGCGAAATGTAATTGACCTGATGCGGATACCGTTCCTTGTAGCGCGCGAAAACGTCGTCGGCTTTGCTGATGAGAAACGGGAACGCGCGCACATCGATGGGCAAAAGGCCCAGGTCGCCGCGCTCGGGCACGAGCGTGAGGCCAGCCGGCTGCGCAGCCTGCGCGGCGGCGACAATACGCGCGCGCGGCTCGATGCCGACGCGATACGAGAGTTCGCCGCCAAAGCACAACTCGTCGCCAGCGCGCACGCGGCCCGGTGTCTGCCGGACGTCCTTGCCGTTTAGCGTCGTGCCGTTCTTGCTCTCGAGATCCGCGACGTAGACGACGCCGTGTTCGGTAAAAATGCGCGCGTGCCGGCGTGAAAGGCGGGTGAGCAGCTCACGCGGATAATCGACGAACGGCGGTTCGCTGCGGCCGATGGCAAACAGCGAGTCGATGATCCGGATCGCGCCGAGCGCCGGGTGCGACACCGGCGAGAGCACGACGTCGAACGCCTGGTCCAGTGTCGTGCGCACCTCGGCAATCTGGGCTTCGCCTGGAGTCATGGTCTGGATCACTAAGCGTTTACCCGCTGCCGCGGATGCGTCAGTGGCGCGCCGCTGGGATCCGCGGCGGATGCTGCGAGACGCGCCCGACCGTGTGGGCCGCGGTCACACAAAGATTGTAAGTCACACATCGCGGTAGTCAATTGTCCGGCACGGAAGATGAACGGCGTGAGCAACCACTCACCGTGCGCCTGGACACCGCTTGACCGGTTCATTGCTGCTTTACCTGCAACTGCACGTCAACGGTCGGCCAGCCGCCGCCGAGCGCCTTGTAGAGCAGCACGGTGTCCGACAGAATCTGCTGATGATTGGCCAGCAGATCCTGCTGGGCCAGCAGCAGCGAGCGTTCCGTCTCGAACACTTCGAGCTGCGACACCACGCCTTCCTTCAGTTGCGCTTCGATCTGGTTCGCGACGATCTGCAGCCGCGACACCTCTTCCTGTAGTTCGACGCGCTGTTGACGGTGCGAACTCAGGTTGACGAGTGCACTCTCCGTTTCTTCAAACGCAGCCATGACCGTGCTGCGATATTGCTGCTCGGCGACTGTCTGCTGCGCCTGCGTGGTTTTCACGTGCGCCCGCACGCCCGGGTCGAGTAGCGGAATGTTGATGCTCGGCATGAAGCCGTAGGTGAACGACTTCAGCAGATCCGTCAGCGCGAAACTGGCTGTGCCGGCGTGGCCCGTCAGGCTGATCGTCGGCAACTGCGCGAGCTTGGATTCGCCCACCAGGTCGTACGATTCGAGCACGCGGAATTCCGCTGCGACCACGTCGGGCCGGCGCGACAGCAGTTGCGCGGGCAAGCCGGCCGGCACCGGCGGCAGCTGGACGCGCTGCTGGAGATGCCCGGTCGGCAACCTGAATTCCCCGGCAGGCACGCCGACGAGCGTCGCGAGCGCGTTGTTCGCCACGTCGCGCGAGCGGCGCAGTTCCAGCAGTTCGTTAGTCAGACGATTGATCTCCGCCTGCTGGCGCAGCACCTGCGTCTTCGGCACGAGGCCGTTGCGGTTCATGCCGTCGTAGATCGCGAGGATCTGGCGGTTCGTCGCGAGCGTCTTCTGTTGCTGCTCGATCTGGTCGTCGAACTGGAGAATCTGGAAATACGTCGTCGAGACGTTCGATACGAGTTCGAGGTAGCCCGCACGCCAGTCGGCTTCGGTGGCATGAAATTCGGCTTTTTGCGCCTGCACACCCTTCTCGACCTTGCCCCAGATATCGATGTCCCAGTTCACCTGGGTCGCAAGGTTGTATTGCTGCGTAAAGGGCTGGCCGGTGATCTTCTGGAAATTCGCGCCGGCGCCAAGATCCATCGTCGGCAGCGCGCCGGACTTCGCTTCGCCGATCTGCGCGCCGGCGACGTCGATGCGTGCGGCCAGCACCTTGATATCGAAGTTGCCGGAAATCGCCTTTGCAATGAGCGTATTCAGGTACGGGTCCTGAAAGCCCTTCCACCAGTCGGGTTCAATTGTCTCGGCAGGCGAAACGATCGAGCCGGTCTTGTCGGACCACGACGCTTTCGCCGGTGTATCGGGGCGCTTGTAGTCGGGCATGCTGACATCGACACATGCGGAAAGCAAAACGGCGGAAAGCAGCACGGCGCCGAGCGTCCTGAACGCGCGTGTGGAAGATGCGGCAGGGAGAGGTTCTGCGCCTGCTCCATCATCCGCGACACGACGGCTGGCTGACGCGATGCGACAGGTACGACGGACTCTCGAATGAAGCAACGCTGACACGATAATCTCCGGTCAATCCAGCGGCACTGCATTCGGGCGCGCGCGATCAGGCAAAGCTCGTCCTGCACGTCTTCCGGTTCGGAAGCGTGGCGGGCGGTTGGGCGCGGGGGTAGTTGCGGTGCGGCGAGGTCTATAAAAAGAACGATTGGTGGTGGTCTCTTTTTCATTTGAGCCGGCGTACGCGATGGCGTCGCCGGCTTCTGTCCGCGGAGACGGCGAGGTCTCCGCGGTGGTCTCCCCGTCACGCTTTACATGTTGACGGTGTTCTTGCTGTCGATATACGGATTCGAGATCGTCTTGACGTTGTCAAGGAAAGCCGAGTCGTTGCCGGTAGCGATCTGCGAGCCGAGCTGGTTTTCGTTGAGCTGCTTGACGTAGGCCGTCTTGCTGGCATCGAACGTGATCGGCATGATGTTGACGTAGTTGTTCGACGGGAACGGTGCGAAGCCACCGCGCACGGCGCGCATCTTCTTGCTGTCGAGGTCTTGAGCATTCGAAAGGTCTTTGATCATCAGCGTTGTCATGATAGGTCTCCAAAGGGTAAAGGTCAGGTCCTGCATCTGGTTTCGAGCATCTTGTCTGCTCGGGTGTCACTAATGCATGGCCTGTGCCAGGCACGTGATCTTTAGCGAAGAAAACCTGCGGAGCCTTGAAAACACTGGGGCGTGCGCGTTACGCGTGAGTGCATGACGCGCTCAGGGGACGGGATGGGATCAGCAAGGGTGATGGGCTTTGACCGACAACACACGCGATAGTGTTGGGTGACGAAAGACATTCTGGATTTCTGCCTTTGCGCGCGTCCCCGTTGCGGCAGTGGTAAAGGACTTCGACATGGTCTTTAGCAGGCTTTAGCGCGCAGCCTGACGTGGCGACGCGCTAAAGACATGCGATCACAGTCGCGCCGGCCTCGTCTCACCTTGCGATGACGGTGATCTTCTTCGAGTAGACAGGCGGGTTGTGCGGCATATGCATGTCGTCGCCCATCAGCAGTTGCAGCGTGTGCTTGCCGGGCGGCAACTCGATCATCGTCTCCGTTTCACCCGCGCCGAAATGCAGATGGTTGCGATCGGAGGGAATCTCCTGGTCCATCGGTGGCAGATCGGTATCGATCAGCAGGTGGTGGTGGCCCGTGTTCGGATACTTGACGCCTTTCGGCGCGACGCCCATATAGCGCAGCCCGAACCACACGCGAAACGGCTTGTTGGCCGGCACGACCTGGCCGTCGTTTGGATAACCGATATACGCGAAGGCGCCGGCGGGCGACGGTGTGGTGCCCGCGAATGCCGCCTCGGGCGCAAGCGGTGCCAGTGCCAGAAACGCCACGGCGGACGCAGCGACAGCAATGATCTTGTACATGGAAGGTGCTCTCCGTCCTGGGAGGCCAAAGCGGCCGCGCCCGCTCATTTCACGATGATGGTGATCTTCTTCGAATACACCGGCGGATTGTGCGGCACGTGGTTGTAGTCGCCGAGCAGCAGCTGCAGCGTATGTTTGCCCGGCGGCAGTTCGATGCGCGCATCCGTTTCACCCGCGCCGAAATGCAGGTGATTGCGATCCGATGGAATTTCCTGATCCATCGGCATCGGCGGCAGGTCGGTATCGATCAGCAGATGGTGGTGCCCGGTATTCGGGATGTTGACGCCCTTGGGACACACGCCCATGTTGCGCAACCCCATGCGCACCCATAACTTGCCACCGTGAATCACGGTGCCGTCGGCGGGCCAGATGATGTACTCCTCGGCGCCCGGCGGCGAAGGCGTCTGGGCGGCGAACGCAGGCGCGTTCGCAAGGAACAGCGAAGCAAAGACATACAGCGCACCCAGCATTATTCTTTTTGGCATTGCGCATTCTCCCGAAGAATTATCCGGGTCGCCCCTGCTGTGCAAAAAGAGCCTCTCCGCACGCTCTGGCGAGGCGCGGGGCACACGTGCGTGTCGGAACGACCGGTAAAAAACCCCGATCTCTGTTGTCTGCTTTATGGTTTAGCTTAGGACGGAACTTGCCAAAAAGATACGCCACTCTCGTTAACGTTCTGACGCGCGAACTGCGTGCTATCGTTGGTTATAACGACTCGCATACATCGATACGCCAGGCAGGGTCGTGCGCGGAGACTGCCGCGCCACGCGTGGCAGCCGCCGGTACCGGAGCGCCGGTGGCCGGAAACCTGAGTTCGGTCCAGAACAAACAGGATTTAAAAATGTGGCGAAAACTCCTGCTCATGGGTGTCGTTGGCGCGCTAAACGCACCATGGATCGACGCTTTCGCCGCGCCCTCGCCTGCCGGCACGCGCGCAGCCACACAGGTCGTTTTTCCCGATAGCGACACGTCTTCGCGCGGCGTCGCCCTCGTGATCGGCAACGGCGCATACCCTGATCACGCGCTTGAAAACGCCCCACGCGATGCGACGCGTATGCGCGACGCGCTCGCCGCACGCGGCTTTGACGTCATCACGCGCACTGACGCTTCTCCCCAGGCCATGAAAGCCGCGCTTGCCGAATTCGCGCGGCGTCTGCGACATGGGGGCACCGGCGTGTTCTATTTCGCTGGACACGGCCTGCAGCTGGCGCACGACACGTTGCTTTTGCCGTCGGGTGTCGATGCGCGTGCGCCCGCATCGCTCGTGAAAGACGGCGTGAATCTTGAGGCAGCGCTTCAGGCGATGTCCGCGCCCCGCGCGCACAAGCTCAATCTTGTGATTCTCGATACCTGCCTGAACAATCCGTTCGAGGCCGGCAATAGCGGCAATGTCGCAGCGCCGCCCCAAACGCTGATCGCTTACGCGACCGCGCCAGGCGGGTTCGCCGCGGACGGGCCTCGCGGAGGCGTCTTTACGGATGCACTGCTGCGCGCGTTGTCCGACGGCTCGACGCAAGACGCAACAGCGCTCTTTACGTACGCCGCTGCGAACGTTCGTGCGATGGCGGGAGATGCGCAACGACCACAGCTGGTGTCCTCCCTTGATGTGCAGCGTGTCGAATCCGTACATGTCGATGTCGCAGGCGCGGATAACGCAGCGTCGTTCGCGCTCCATAGCCGCGGCATCCTGCCTAAGGACAGCAGCGAGCAATACGAACTGACGTTCTGGGATTCAATCAAGGACAGCACCTACCCAAGCGACTACGAGGCGTATCTGAAGGCCTATCCGAACGGACGCTTCGCGACGCTCGCGCACGCGCGGATCGACCGCCTGCGCGCCGCCGCAAAGGCGCAATCGGCGCCCGAAGCGACGCACGCCGCGCCGGCAACCACCCTGCCGCCGCTGCCGCCAGAAAAACCGCGCACGACATCCGCCGCGCCCGCGCCTGCGCCCGCGCCGGCCGCAACATCACCGGCCAAACCGGTCACGCCTGCTGCGCCCGCACCCACGGCGGCAGCCGGCCATGGCACGAACAACGGCGAAAGCAAAGACTGCGCAACGTGTCCGATGATGGTTTCGCTGTCGCCGGGATCGTTCGCGATGGGCAGCGCGACCGACGACCCGTCGGAGAAGCCCGTCCATCACGTGACAATCGAGGCGCCGTTCGCCATCGGCAAATACGAGGTCACCGTCGAGCAATGGAACGCATGCGTGGATGCGAAAGCGTGTCCGCCACTTTCGAGCGACAACAACCCGTCGAAGACCGCTCCAGCCCGCGACCTCAGCTGGGACGACACCCAGGTCTATGTGAAGTGGCTCGCGAAAACCACGGGCAAGCCCTACCGCCTGCCGACCGAAGCGGAATGGGAATACGCGGACCGTGGCGGCACGACGACGCAATACTGGTGGGGCGACAAGATGGCAAAGGGCACCGCGAACTGCAAGGACTGCGGCGATCCGTGGCACAAGGAAGGACCCGAGAACGTCGGTACATTCACCGCGAACCCCTACGGTCTGCATGACATGAACGGCAGCGTCTGGGAATGGGTCAGCGACTGCTGGCACAACTCGTATCAAGGCGCGCCCACCGACGGCCGCACATGGGATTCGCCCGGCTGCAACATGCGCGTGATCCGGGGCGGCTCATGGCGCGAAGGAGCGAACTACATGCTCACGTCCACACGCTTCAAGTACAGTTCGAGCGTGCGTCAGTCGCAGGATGGATTTCGCGTCGCGAAAGATCTGAAGTGAGCGAAAAGGCGTAACTGCCTGCGGGTTTGAAGCGCGCGTTCAGCATGTGCTCAATGCGCGCGAGCCTTCGTCGTGATCTGCGCGATGTCGACACCGATACGCTCGCGTCCGTATTTGCCCGCGATCTGCGCGAGACGCGCGTCGAGTGCATGCAGGTAATCGGCGCGCGATTCGCTCTCCGGACGCATCCTGTCGAAGAGCGGTACAGGTGTCACCATCAACACCACCAGCTCCGATCCGAACGGTTTCGCGATCACCCAGTCTCCGCCTCCGCCAATCGTCGCGGCATAGTGCGGCGGCGCCTGATTGTCCTTTGCGCGCGGCCCCGGCACCATGTGGACGACGCTGCCATCCAGCTGGTAATAGTCGAGATTTACGTATGAGTCGTACCCCGGCGTCGTGATATCGACGACCAGCGGATCGCCTTCGGTCAACTGCCCGCTGGCCGGCCGCACATGGAGCGCCGTGGCGTGGCCGCCCTGCAGGTTGCTGACCCAGTAAGGCGCGAACGACTTCATCTCGTCGCACCTGTCGTCGGCGATTGTCTGCACGTCGAGGTTCAGCGCATCGACGCCAGGCACCGCGCCCAGCGTACTTTTCAGCTGCGTCACGCCATAGTGCTGCGGAACAAAACCCTGCACGTGCAGGGTGTGTCCGTCGACGGAAGGCGCGAGCGCGGAACACGCCACCCGGGCAAGCACAGGCGTCACCGCGGCCATCGAAAGCGCGGGTTTCGGCGCAGGCGCAGGCGGCGCAACTGGCGCTGGCGCCGGGGGAGGTGCCGCCTGCACGACGGACGCCGCAGAAGCCGTGGAAGCCTCCGTCGCCACCGGCGCCGAAGCCCCCACCGCCGCCGACGACGCAACGTCTCCGGATGTCACCGCTTCACCATGTCCGCCCGACGACGCCCGGTACACCCCCACGCCGACGCCCGCGGCAACCAGCACCGCCACACCGGCTGCGATGCCCACCTTCACGCGCGTCGCAGATTTCGCCGCGACCTTTTCTTCGGCGCCGAACTCTTCGACGAAACGCGCGACAGTCGGCATACGCGTATTGCGGTCGAACGAGAGGGCCGAGCGCAACGCACGCCACTGTCGTGCGTCGAGGTTGGGCGGTCGCTCCGGTTTTCGACCGGTACTGCGCGCCTGCGTCGCGGACTGCCGGTCGAACGGATGATGTCCCGTCAGCAGTTCGTACGTGATGCAGCCGAGTGCATAGATATCGTCACGTGGATCGGGCTCGCGATGCTCGAGCATTTCCGGGCTCGCATACGCCGGTGTCAACGCGCCGAGCGTGCCGGGATCGAACACGGTCGCGTCGCTCTCCTCTTCGGGCCGCTGGAACACGCGCGCGATGCCGAAGTCGATCACCTTCACTTCGCCCGTATCCGTCAGGAACACGTTCGCCGGCTTGAAGTCGCAATGCACGAAGCCGCGCTCGTGCGCGTACGCGAGCGCACCGCACATGCCGCGCACGATCGGCAACGCCGCGCGCACAGGCATGCCGTGAAAATCCTCGGTACGCAGGATCTGGCTCAACGCCCTGCCCGACAGATACTCCATCGTCAGATAGACGATCGCGCCGTCGCGGTCGAAATCGTAGACGGTCACGATGTTGCGATGCGCGAGCACCTGCGCCTTGCGCGCTTCGCGCTGCAAGGCGATCAGCGATTTCGGATTGCCGCGGAACTGGACGTTCAGCACCTTGATCGCGAGATACGGCTTGCGATCGGAGGCTTCGAGCTTGCGCAGATCGAGCGCCTTGTAGACGGTGCCCATGCCGCCCACGCCCAGACACTCTTCCAGCACGAAGCGGTTATTGAGCGTGTCGCCGGTGCCCTTGATCTGGTCGTGACCGGGCAGTGGGCCCGGCGTGCTCATGCCGGACGAAGCGAGCGACGGCGCATCCACGCGCGTCTGCAGCCGCGTTTCCTCGCCACCGGCAGCGAGGTTCGAAACGGGAAGCTGTTCGATACGGCGCCGCACTTCCGCGTGCAGATCGGCGGGCAGCGGTGAACGCGCGTGCGCTTCGTCGAGGACATTCATCATCCGCGCGGGACTCAGGCTGTCGGTCGTCAGCGTGTTGTCGAGTCGTGCGATGAACTCATCGCGCGTCAGGCCGCCGTTCTGATAATCGCGAATCACATGCGCAAGGCTAGCCATATGTGCGAAGCGACGTGCTCCCGTAGGACCGGCAGGAGCGGCAGTGAACCCCGCAGAGGCCGGTGAACAACCTGTCGTAACCAGTTACATGTGCTGTTTCGATACTAGCCCGCAGGTGAATCTTAAGCAAACCAGGATTGCCCCGCGACGCCCGTAGAGACCCGTTCACAGCGCGGGTGTCGTAACGGGACCAACGCCGCGAAGCGTGCAGTTGGCCGCGCGCCACCATCGCCGGCGCATGCGTGCGGTTCACATCGACGGCACACGTACCGCGCAATTCGGGCCGCGCCTTGTGCAGCGGGCGTCGTGCAGGTTTATTGCCGCATGCATGGAGAACTGGCACGGCCTGTGCATGAGTGACATCCGAGCAAACATGATGCTCGCAACCAGCTGCAAGACTTCTTTTTCCGCCAGGAGACCCGAAATGAAAACACTGACCATCAAAGACCTGTCGCACACCGAACAACTCGACGGCCACGCCATGCGCGCCGTTCGCGGTGGCTACGTGTTCCCGACGAGCAACTTCTTCAACTTCGAACCGATTACGGTCGACACGAGCAAGCACGTGAACGCCAGCCAGTCGATCGCTTCGCTGATGGACGTTCAGGTAGCCACCGGCAACGGCTCGGCTTTCCTCGACAACGTCACCTCGAACGTCAATCCTTCGATCGACGCGAAGAACACGATCAACGTGAAGTAATGCGTACGGAAGCGGCCCGCGCAGGTTCGCCGGTCCGAAGCTCGCGAACCGCTTCCCTTTCTCTTTCCAATACTTTTGGAGCATCGTCATGTCAACCATCATGATTCAGGATCTGTCGCAGACACGCGACCTCGACCATCGCGCCATGTCGGCCGTACGCGGTGGCACGGCAGGCCTCGGCAACCCCTGGCTGCAAGGCAAGGGCCCGGTTGCGAGCCCCACTGTGAATGTCAATGTGAACCAGAACATCGAGCAGATGCAGTACGTCAACGTAGAGGCGCTGAACAACATCGGCATACTCGGCGCAAACCTGGGCCCGCTCGCCTTCGACGTGAGCCCGACGCAACAGGCCTTCAACACGGCCAGCTTCTGATCCCGCGCCGGGGCAGGAGACCCGGGGGTTCCTGCTACGGCCGGCTAAAACGATAACCGCAACATACGGGGCAGAGGCGAATTTCCTATACTGGTTGTGCGAAGCGGTATCCGCATCGGCAACCATCGGGCGGCAGCCGGCCGTACAGGCTGCCGCGCCTCGCATTCCATGATTACCTGGATCACCTGGGACCGTCATGACTCTCCTCGTCATCACCGATCTGACCGAAAGCGTCGAACTCGACAGCCAGGCGATGGCCGCCATCGTCGGCGGTGCACGCATCGGCGCGCAGCACCTCGCCCAGCCGACGCCCGGCGCGCCGCGTGTCGTCGACTATCCGCCGGGGTTCCCCTCGGCCCGCCAGGCGCCAGTCGCATCGTCCGATGCCCCGGGCATCGCAGCGTCGCCGTCGCTACGTCACACCTGACGCGGCACGTAGCGCGCCTATTCCAACAGCAGCCGGCCGTCTGTTCGCCGCATCCCGACACATGGCGTGCAGCGGACCGCGCGCGCGCGCGAGTCCGCCGTCGAATCAGCGCCCGAAAGCCCCGCCACAGCGCGTTCTGAACCCGCGCTCAAGGTGCGAAACGTATTTTCCGTGCGCGTCGCTTCACTGGCATATCCCTTGCAGAACTGGAGGCGAGCACACCGCCGTGCTCGTCCAGCCGCCAAGGAGAACTGCCATGAAAGCCACTGTCGTAATCAAAGACCTCCCGCCCTCCGTCGAGGACGCCCACGAAGTCACCCTCACCGCCGACCAGATGAAACGTCTGACCGGCGGCCGCGCGGTGCGCGTCGGTGTCGACGGCACGTCCACAGGCACCGTGGACGACTGGGACATCGACATCGGGATTTTCGAAGGACGCATCGGGGGAACCTACCTGTAGGACGTTCGTCATGCCCGAAATTAAAAGAAGAGCCCCTCCAGCCGGACGCGACGGGAGGGGCCAGGTGTTACCGGCGCAACGTACGCCCGCAGCTACAGCAGGCTGTAGCGGTTGCGCAGCGTATTGATGATGCCGGCGGCGACTGGCATCACGACATCCTTCACTTCAGCGGCGTCGGTATTGCCGCGCAGATAGTGGATGTCCCAGTTGCAGCCCTCGGTGTCTTCCTCCTGCTCCTGAATGCCGGTCGGACTCCATCCGCATGTATCCGGATTCGATTCGAGCGCGGCGCTTACGAGCGCAAGCAGTTCCTGTTCCGTTCTGGCTTCACGCAGCATGTCGGCCTCCATCGTCCTGTGCGCGGAACCGCCGCGCCCGGCTCAGTCCCAGTTTTCGTCACACCATTCGATCGCCCACGCCTTCGCGCAGGAAATGGCATCCGCTTCGTTCACGAACGAATCGATATCGCCGGAGTCGTGCGTCGTGACGCGCCCGCCGCCCACCGCCGGCACCGTGATTTTTGCACGCGCGACGTAATGACCATCTTCGTCATGCCGCGCGCGGCAATCGATGTGAAATGTCTTGTAGTCGAACTGCATGGCAGCGTCCTGATTGTCGATTGTTCTGGTGAGCCGGCAAGGTCCGGACCATGGGTCATGTGCGGCGACCTCAGTCGCCCAGCGGATCGGGTTCGCCCAGTGCCTCGTCGATTGCGCGTCGCGCGCGGTCCATCGCTTCACCGACGGCCGCCGGCCCGGCGCGCACCGAACGGTAATGCTCGGGTTCGGAATGAGGGACCCCGCTGTGCGTATCGTGCCCCGGCGACGACGTGCGCTCGATCAGCAACGTCACAAATGCGCCGCCCGCGCGGTCGTCGCGGGTACTGACGGTGATCGTAAAACCGCGATGTTCCTGCTGCTCGTCCATGATGCGTCTCCGGATCGGTGCAGAAACCCTAGCATGCGGTCAAAACGGCAAAAGGGAAAGACCCTGCAACCCCATGCGTGATGTGAGACGAACGAGCATATTGTTGCGTCTGGACGGCATTCACCATTTTCATGCGGCCCCTTAAAGTGCTTCACACGATGTGCCAGTGCAGTACCCGGCACGTGACATCACTCAGGAGCTCATCATGAAAACCCCTCGTGGCCCGATGCCGGTTGCTTTCTTCGGTATTGCGGTCGGATCGCTGGCGCTTGTCAACGCATGGCGGCTCGCCGCGAGACTCTGGCCGGTGCCGGCTGCGCTCGTCGACGTACTGACCTTCGCCGCGCTGGCAACCTGGCTCGTCATCCTGCTAACGTATGCGCACAAGTGGCTGCGCCACCGCGCGGCTGCGCAGGCGGAAATGCAACATCCGGTGCAATAGTCGTTCGCGGCGCTCGGTCCGGTTTCGAGCATGCTGGCGGCGCTTGCGCTCGCGAACTACGACCGCCCGGCCGCGTTCGCGCTGTTCGGCGTCGCGGTGGTCGCGCAACTCGCCCTGGGCGTGTTTCTGCACGGACGTCTGTGGCAGGGTGGCCGGCCGCCGGAACTGGTGACGCCGGCCATCTACCTGCCGACGGTCGCGCCCGGCTTTGTCGCCGCCACCGGTTTCGCGACGTTCGGCTGGCCGCAGGTCGGCATGGCGTTCTTCGGCGTCGGGATGCTGTCGTGGATCGCGCTGGAATCGCTGATCCTGCATCGCGCCGCCGTGCATGGAGCGCTGCCGGATGCGCTGCGGCCGTCGCTCGGCATCCAGATCGCGCCGCCGGTGGTGGGCGGTATCGCGTGGATGAGCCTCACAAGCGGCACGCCGGACGCGTTCGCGATGATCCTGCTCGGCTACGGCCTCTATCAGGCGCTTCTGATGGCGCGGCTCGTGCCGTGGATCCGCGCGCAGCCGGTTTCGCCTTCATGGTGGGGGTTCAGCTTCGGTGTGGCCGCGCTGCCGGGAATGGCCCTGCGCATGGTCGAGCGCGGCGCCACCGGTCCGCTGGAATGGCTGGCCCCCGCGCTCTTCGTGATGGCCAACATCGTGATCGGACTCTTCATCGTGAAGACCGTGAGCCTGCTGGTACAAGGCAGACTGCTGCCCGCGCTGCCGGCATCGGCCGCCGCTTCTTCGGCAGCGCAAGGCGATGAGGCTGACAGCAGGACTGTGGTGCAACTGCCCGTCCGTCGCACGCAATTCAAGTAAAGCGCCGTTTGAACCGTTATCCACGACATCCTTTCAATCTGACGTCGGAGCACGGTTTGAACAATTCGAGGCTGGCCAGCGCTGTTGCAGTTGTTGCGTTTACCCTGACGCTGGCAGGATGCGTTACCACCCCACGAGGGCCACAGGTCGTCGTCCAGCCCGCCCCGCAGCCCGCGCCGAGGACGGTCGTCGTCGCAGCGCCGCCGCGTTCCGCACCGCCCGTCGTGATCGCGCAGCCGGTAGTGCGCGAAACGTATGTGCCCGCGCAATACGACGTGTACATCGCAGCCGTCTCCGACCGGGACGTGATGTATGTGAACGGCAGCACGTACATCTGGTTCACCGGTTCCGACGGCAGGCGCCACCGGCAGTTCTACGCGCACGGCGACCATCGCCAGGACGTGTACCGCCGCAGGGCGCATCTGCATGAAGTGATGGCGCATCACAACGGCCACCTGCCGGACCGGCACGCACGCGACGAACATCGTCGCGAAGTGGCGCGTCACGAAGCGCACCACGACGCGCACCACGAGTCAGTCGCGATGCGTGATCACGATCATCACCGCCCGTCAGGGCAGCACGACGCGGGGCACGCTCATGAAGCGAATCCGCATCCGGTTGCGCAACGTCCGCAGCACAACGACCATGGCCATCCAGTTCACGAAGCCGCCGGCAACCGCCCCGGCACGGATCGCGACGGCCGCAAGTCGTGATGCACGGCGCGCGAACGGTTTGACGTGACGCGCGCTTTTTCACACCCTTTCGTGGCAACGCCGGCACATCGACGTGCCGGCGCCAGTCAGACCTCTATCAGCGACCCGCGTCCAAAGCGCCGTCGATACAAAGCGTTCATTCAGCGCGAAACAAGCGAAAGCGGCGAGTAAGACGGCCGTGCGGCCTGCGATAATTCAGCCGGTGTCGTGCGGGCCGGAAGCGAAGCCGCTTCGAGTAACGCCCACGCATCGTCGATATCCGATGTACACGAGCGGTCCGCGATGCCGGCACACGCAGCCCGCAGCAGTTCCAGCGCGCCGCCGGCGGCATGCGTATCCCGCGAAATCTGTGCGAGCGTCAGCGCCGCGCGCAACTGGTACATCCGCGCGCCCTGCGTCATCGCGATGCGGTGCGCGTTCATCATGCAGTGCGCGGCGCTCGCATGCAGTCGTTCGATCGCCTCAGCGTGTGTTTCGTCGCGGGCCGTCAGCCAGTCGACGAGGCCTTTCGTGCGCCAGACTTCCGCAAGAAACAGCTGTTCGCCGGTCTCGCTGCATTGCGCGATGGTGCGATCCAGGACGTGCTTCGCACGTGCGGTCAGCCCGACGCGCGCGAGCGCCTCGGCCTGTGCGCAGACGAGTGGCGTGACCACACGCCTGAAGCCGCGGCCGGCGAGCGCGCCAAGCGCGCTGTCGAGTAGCGCGAGGCCGCGTTCGGGATGACCGCTCAACACCTGCAGATGCCCTTCCAGTGCGCGGCAATATTCCAGCCAGAGTTCGAATCCGTTCCGGTCGGCCTGCTTGCGCAGCAGCGCCAGCAATTCCCCGGCGCGCGCGAGATGGCCCGACCATAACGCGAGCGGCACGGCCGTGGTTGCGAGTACATGGCTGAACGATGGCTCACGCGCGTTCTGCTGCACCCGTTCAAGCGTGAGTTCGACGAGCGCCTGCGCTTCAGCCGGCCTGCCCTGCAGCCAGTAGATGCGCGCGAGCGTGCCCTGGCCCGACACGTCCGGCGCGACGCGATATCGCTGGCGCTTTTCCGGCAACGTGTCCGACGGATCGAGCGACAACGTGCTCGCGAGCAGCACGCTCGCCTTCGTGTGTTCGCCGAGACAATGCAGCGACACAGCCACCATCTGCGTGGCGAGCGAACGGCTCTGGGCGCTGCCGGCATGCTCGACGAGCGCGTTGAACTGCGTCGCGTAGCGATACGACTCCGTAATATGGCTCGATGCGATCTTCGTGTTCCAGATGCCCCAGATCGCGCGCTCGCGATACTCGCGGTGTCCAAGCCGGGTAGCGAGTTCGAGCGCATCCGTCCATAGCGCCTCGGAACGGCTCACCGGTCCGCGCGTATAGATGCGCGTCGACGCCACCGCGCACAGCAGCCGCAGCCGGCATTCCTCGCCGATGCGCTCGCGCTGCGCTTGCGACATCCGCTGCAGTTCATCGAGCGCCAGGCTCGCGCGGTTGAAGCATTCCTCGACGAGCGAAAACTCGAACAGCGCCTCGACCATCCATGACGTCAGCTCGACGCCGCACGCCGGATCGCCATCCTGCGAAAACGCCCGTTGCAACGCGGCGCGCGCCTCGTGCAGATGCCGGCGGATGACACCGCGTTCGGCTTCGCTGCGCGGCGCTTCATCCTGATACATGTGGCGAAACCGGGCGCGCAGATAGTCGATGTGACGCGCCGCGGCACTATGCGCCTCGCCCTCTTCCACGAGCTTCGCCCACGCAAATGCGCGCGACGATTCCATCAGCCTGAAGCGGGACGCGGCGCCATCGAACTCGACGGCCACGAGCGACTTGTTGATCAGATCCTGCACGGCGTCGATTGCAGCGGCGCGGGTGAACGGCATATCGCTGATGACGTCGAGGCAGCCCTCCAGTTCGAAGCTGCCGACGAAAACGCCCAGCCGCCGGAACATCGCCTGCCCGCGTGCGTCGAGCAGCGCGTAACTCCATTCGAAGGTTGCGCGCAGTGTCTGGTGACGCGGTTCGGCGTTGCGATGCCCGGCGGTCAGCAGTTGCAGACGGTCGTCGAGACGCGAGACAAGCGCCGCGATACCGAGCGTGGCCGCACTTGCCGCAGCCAGTTCGATCGCGAGCGGCAAGCCGTCGAGACGCCGGCAGATATCGCCGACGAGCGCAATGCTCTGCGAGTCCTGGCCGAGGCGCGGCTCGAGCGCGCGGGCGCGCGCGAAGAAGAGCTTCACCGCCGGATGCGCCAGCACGTTCTGGCTTTCCGCCTCGGGCGCGGGCACGTCGAGCGGCAGCACGCGATACAGATATTCATTGCGCACCCGGAGCGGCTCGCGGCTGGTGACCAGTATCGACACGTCGCGGCAAGTCGCCGTCAGCACGTCGACGAGTTCAGCGGCGAGTTCGATCACGTGTTCCGCGTTATCGAGCACCAGCAGACATGACTTGCCGGCGGCGGAAGCCGCGATGCGGGCGGGCGTTACCACACCGCCTGGATACGTCACGCCGAATGCTTCAGCTACCGCGTTGAGAATCGTGGTGCGGTCCGTATGGCCGGCCAGTTCGACGCACGCGACGCCGTCGCGGAAACGCGCGCCCAGCGTGCGCGCGGTTTCGACCGCGAGACTTGTCTTGCCGATGCCGCCCGCGCCGATCAGCGTGACAAGCGGCTCGACGCCGATGAGCCCGCCAATCTCGGCGAGCGCCGTTTCGCGACCGAACAGCACGCGTTTGCCATCCGGCAGCGCGCCTCGCGCGTTTCGCCCTGGCCTGCCGGATTCGATAACTTCGGCGTCGCCGGAGGCCCCGGTCTGCGAATCGTCCAGCGACACCGCGCCGAGCAGCCGGTAGCCACGCCCCGGGACGGTCACGATCAGATGGCGCGCGTCGCCGAGAATCTTGCGCAGCGCGGAAAGATGCACCGCGAGATTGCTCTCTTCGACGATCGAATGCGGCCACACGTGCTGCATCAGCTCTTCTTTTGTGACGACATCGCCGTGCGCCACCGCGAGCCGCTCGAGGATGTCGAACGCGCGCGTGCCGATGCGGACGACGCCCGCGCTGGAGCGAAGCGACCGCATGCGTGAATCCAGTTCGAAATCGCCAAATCGGAACATGGAGGAAGGTCGATCAGCAGTTGGACATCGGCCCGACCCGATCGCGGGAAGCACATACATCACGTTCGACCGGTTGGAGCGACGGTACTTCGATCAAACGAAAATGTCTATCATTCGCGAATCATACGGCGTGGATAACAGGGAAAAGAGACGTAGCGCGGCGATGCAATGAGGAAAGCCTCAGAATCGGCGACGTAGCTCAAACCGCGACCTGACGGGAGTGCACGCGCCTGTCGCCCGACATCTGCCGGTCTTTACACGAACCTTGCCTCCCGCTTCGCGCAGCGCCTAATCTTTCGACGTGGCGTTTCATTCGTAAGAAGAAGCCAGAGACCGCCGCAGACCTCGAACGGTCGTTCGTTTGCACGGCGCGTCTGCTGCGCCGCCATCGCGACGCACGACATTTGACGGAGCGTCCCATGTTCCAGATTTCTGTCGTCAATCGCACGAGCAGTATTGCGGAGCGGGAAATGCATCGCGTGGTCCGCGCGATCAACCGCCAGATCGCCGAGGACTTCGAACCGTACTGGGCGTTCGGCGGCCGGCTGCGAGTCGAAGGGCCGGCGGGCAAGACAGCCGATCTTCAGCAACTCGACGAACTGCGCGGCGACGCCATTCTGTACGTGCTCGATTCGGCGGATGCGAACGATGCGCTCGGCTATCACGATCGCAATCTGTCGGGCATCCCGTACGGCTTCGTATTTCTTGATCTGTGCAAATCGCTCGGCGACGACTGGTCGACGACGCTTTCGCACGAGGCGCTCGAACTGGTCGGCGATCCGCAATGCAATCTGCTCGTGCAGGGTCCGCATCCTGAAGTGCCCGATCGCACCGTGTATCACTTCTTTGAAATGTGCGATGCGGTGCAGTCGCAGTGCTACGAGATCGACGGCGTGTCGGTGTCGAACTTCGTGCTGCCGCACTACTTTACCGCCGGCGAGCAACCCGGCGCGCGCAACGATTTCTGCGGGACCGGTCTCGCTTCGTTCGGCGTCAATCCAGGCGGCTATATCGGCTTCTTCGATCCGGTTGCCCGCCAGAACCAGCAGTTTTTCGCGCAGGATCCGAAAGCGGCCCGGCGCCTGCGGATGAAGACGGAATCGCGCAGCGGACGGATGGTGCTGCGCGATACGATGTTTGCCGTGACGACGCAGGACGATCGTGGTGCGAACGGTCTCTCCGGCGCGATTGCCGGTCAGACCGCGGACGCTGCGACAGTGCGGGCCTCGGCGGCCACGCCAGCGAACGATCCGGTCAAACACGTCGTGGTCCTGATGCTGGAGAACCGCTCGTTCGATCACATGCTCGGCGCGTTGAGCGCGTCGTTCAATCACGCCATCGATGGTGTCGATCCGAACAATCCCGGCACGAATCTCGACGCCAGAAGCAACGTCACGTATGCGCAAAAACCGGTTGCCGCGCAGTTCGTGCGCAAGGACTTCAAGGTGCCGCATGAGTTCGACAACGTCGAAGCGCAGATCAAGGACGGCATGGCGCATTTCGTCGATGAATACCGGCGGATGAGCCCGGATGCGCCCGCGCCCGACGGCGATCAGGTGATGGCGTACTTCAGGGATGGCGACCTGAGCGCGCTGCATACGCTCGCGAAAAACTTCACGATTTGCGACCGCTGGTTTTCGTCGATGCCAGGACCGACGTGGCCGAACCGTCTCTTCGTGCATAGCGGCACCACGCTCGGCGACGTGCTGATGCCTGACGGCGCGTTCGATACCGTGCGGATGTTTTTCGGCCGCTATACGCAGCCGACGCTCTACGACAATCTCGACGCCAAAGGCATTTCATGGCGGATCTATCACGGCGGCGTGCCCCAATCGATCGTGCTGACGCGCCTGAAAAAACGTCTGCTGACGAATCATTTCCAGGGCATGGACAGCTTCTTCACCGACTGCAAAGGCAACGCCGATGACTTTCCTTCGTACGCCTTCATCGAGCCACGCTATTTCGCGGGCTTGGGCGGTGTAGAGAACGACCAGCATTCGCCTGCGGGCATCGCTGCCGGCGAGCAGTTGATCGCGGATGTCTATAACGCGATCCGCGCGAACCAGGCGCTGTGGGAATCCACGCTGCTTGTCATCACGTACGACGAGCACGGCGGGTTCTATGATCACGTGCAGCCGCCCGCCGCCACGCCACCGGACGATCACACCGCCAACTATGCGTTCGATCATCTCGGCGTGCGGGTGCCCGCGATTCTCGTGTCGCCGTGGGTACCGGTGGGCGTCGATCATACCGTCTACGATCACATCAGCGTGCTTCGCTATGCCTGCGATAAATGGCAGTTGCCACATCTTTGCCGTCGGACGATGTCGGGGCCCGGGCTGAATCCGATCGGCAACTTCGCCTCGGCGATCTCGCTCGACAAGCCGCGCACCGATACGCCCGCGACGATCGCGGCGACGGGCGCGCTCCAGATGGCGGCCGCCGTTGCCGCTGTGCCGTCGAGCTTCCACGACGCGCAAACGGCACTTGTCTCCTTCGCGGAACTCGTGCAGCAGGAACAGCAGAGAAACACCGCTGGACCGCAACCGGCAGCAGGGCGCCTGGCCGCGAGTGCACCGCTTGCCGCCGCCCAGCCGACCATCGACAAACGCGCGTTGAACGTCGAGCGCTGGATGTTCGCGGCTCAGGCGACCGGCACGCCGACCGCTTCGCAAAGCGAGATCACCGTGCCACCCGACACGGCCGTGGCGCCGGCCGAAACGGCTGCTGCGCTGGACGACAGGGGCGTTGAAGCGCTGGATGGGGCTGACGTCACCGCGGCGCCCGTCGCGCCTGCGCCGGAGGTCGCGAAGCGGCGCCGCACGTCGGGTCCGCGACGCCCAAGGCAGTAACGGCGGCCCGCTAGTGCGCGGATACCGTCTGCGGAACGGTCGTGCCCGGCGCGCCGCCCGGCCCTTTCGGGTCGGGATTGCCAAAGCGCGGCAGCGCGCCGTCGATGCGCGCCCGATCCAGTTCCGCACGGACCTGCGCGCGCGTCTTCCGGCCGCCGCTCGCAGACTCCGTGGTGGCTGTGGGAGTCTGGGGTGTCGGTGAGGCGGATGCAGCCTGCGTGGGTTGCGCCGATTGCGCTTGCACTGGCAGCGTCTGCGTGTGTTCGGCGGATTGCATTGCCTGCGGCACGTCGGCCACTGTCGATACCGTCTGCGATGCGCCGTGGCTCGGCGTGTCACCGGTCGACGTCACGGGCGCCATGTCGATGCGCGGCGCGCTGGCGAGCCCGACCTTCATCCGACTCGCACCTGCAAGCGAGGTCCGACGTTGCATGACCGTCGCAGCCTCGCGTGACGACACCGCATCTTCATGCGACCGGCCAGGCGACGCAGGCATGCGCGATCCAGTCCGTTCGGGCTCGCGTTTTTTCGCGGAACCCCCGGCCCGGGTGACCGGCAGCGCGGACACCGTCGCGGCGCGCACGGCCTCGCTTTCGCGAAACGCCAGCGAACTCTGGAGCGCGGCAACTTCCGCGTTGCCCCGGTGAAGCGCGTGTACCGCGTCGAGCAGTTGCCGTGCGGAAACCAGATCGTTGCGCTGCAGCGCGTAGCGCACGGCCTGAAGCGCCTGCGCGATATCGGCATCCACGGTATCGTCTGCTGAAACCGGGCCGCTTCGCGCGGAAGCCGCCGGCATCTGGACGTGCCCCGATGCGGACGCGCCATCGTGGTCGAAACCGGCCAGACTGGCCGACAATGCATCCCTGCCGGGCGGCTCGACAGTGACGGCCAGCGCCAGCACGCCAATCATCAGACCTGCAAGAACAATGCTCTTCTGGCTGCTAGTCATGGCGTCCTTCCGTTGAAGATGACGAAACGTATCCCGGCCACAGGCAAGCGGCGGCCACGCGCCTCCCGGGTGCATCTTTCATCTACGCCGGCCGGGCGCCAGTGGATGCGTCAATATCCAGGCTATATCCGCCAGAAGCGGGATTCAAGTCTTCGCTAACACATGAACGGGCTGAGCCGGAATCGAATGAAGAGCCACAGCAACCCTCGACATCCTGGGGCGCAATTCGCGCGCCCGCGAATCCGTATGAACCTGTCCAGAGGAGAACGGTGACATGCAACAACCCATTCTGCGGGTCGCCCGGCCCACGAACGACATCGACCGCGTCGCGGATTTCTACACCGCCGGGCTGGGCTTCGCTGTGCTCGCGCGGTTCGAGGATCACGACGGCTTTGACGGCATCATCGTCGGAAGGACCGGCTGCCAGTGGCATCTCGAGTTCACGCATCAGCACGGCGTGAGCGTCGAAGACGCGCCGACGAAAGAACATCTGCTGGTGCTGTATCTGCCGGATCGCGACGAATGGAGCGCCGCAGTCGCCGGGCTGCACGCATTCGGGGCGACGCCGGTCACATCCGAAAACCCATGGTGGGACCATCATGGCATCACGTTCGAGGACCCCGACGGCTACCGCATCGTGTTGCAAAACGCAGCCTGGGGTTAGGCGCGCGCGGGCATCGTGGCCAGTGCGGAAACCGTCCCGGGCTATACTCAGCGCCCGACGTCAGCCCGAGCCTGTGAGCGTGACCACTCTGCCATCACACCTTCCTGAACACGGCCTTCACACCGCGCGTCTGCAACTGCAGCCCGCAGACGTTCAGCATACCGCCGGCCTGCAACGCTACTACGTCGAGAACCGCGCGCACCTTCAGCCGTGGGAACCGCTGCGATCCGAAGCGTTCTTCGAAACCTCGGCCATCGCCGGACGGCTACGCTCGATGGCGCAGCACAACGCGTCCGGCACCGCGCTCTTCCTGCTGATCTCGCGCAATGGCAGCGATGAAATCATCGGCGACTGCAACTTCACGAATATCGTGCGCGGGCCGTTTCAGGCGTGTCATCTGGGTTTTTCGATCGCCCGGAGCGCTGAAGGCCAGGGCTTGATGCGCGAAGCGCTGACCTGGGCGCTGGATCACGTGTTCCGGCATCTGAAGCTGCATCGCGTGATGGCGAACTATCGCCCGGACAACACGCGCAGCGCGCGGCTGCTGGAACGCGCCGGCTTCCAGCACGAAGGGCTCGCCCGCTCGTACCTGAAGATCAACGGCGCATGGGCCGATCATGTGCTGACTTCGCTGCTCAATCCCGAAGAGCAGCCCTGAGCGCGACGCAATGAATAAGCACCCGGCGATGCCCAGGTGGCGGACCGCCGGATGCCTCACGCACACGTAGCGATTGCTCAAAAACGATGCGTCATGCCCAACGTCGCCAGAACCTGTTTCGTGCCCGGCGCGCTGACGGTCACGCCAGGCCAGCTGACCGTTGCGGTGCCGTTGTTCTTCAGATAACCCGCGCGCATATAGAAACTCGTGCGCTTCGAGACCGAGTGCTCCGCGCCGATCTGTACGCCTGGCGTGTTGTCGTGCGCGCCACGCACGTTGCGCTCGATGCCGGCGATCTCGATGACGTCCGCAGCGCTCACCTGAATCGTCGCGCCCAGCTCGGCGATGCTCAGCGAGTGCGCGGTGCCGACGCGTGCGGCAAGCGAGCCTGCCGCCGGATCCTTCGCACGGTTATACGAATAGTTGAACTGGAAGTTCACGATGCCCAGCCGGTAAGCCAGCGAGCCGATAAAGTGTTCGGTGCCGAGCAGGCCAAGCGGTGCCGGCAATGCGGCAACCGTTTCCTGCCCCGGATGCTGGTTCACATACGCAAGGCCTGCGTAAAAGCCGTAGCCCGAGTAGCTCATCGCGACGTTCAGCATGTTGCCGCTCGTCGCCGGCACGGGCTGCGTGACGGTCGCCGCGAACGCATACATGCCATACAGCTGCACACCGTGCATGTCCGGCGACTGGTACATCACCGAGTTGCTTGCGCGGCCGGAGTCGTACTGCGTCGAAAGCGTGTTGCGGTCGACGGCGAGCACGCTCGCCGAGAACGGCGACAGGACTTCGTTCGCGCGAAACGGATCGGTCGGGTAAATGATGCGGAAGCTCGGTTCGTACTGACGCCCGAACGAAAGCGAGCCGTACGTCGTGTGATTCAGCCCGACCCATGCCTGGCGGTAGAAGAGCGCCGACGTATCGGCAAACAGGCTGCCATTGTTGATGTTGAAACCCGTTTCGACATCGAACTGCGCCTTGAGGCCGCCGCCCAGATCTTCATCGCCCTTCAGACCGAACAGCGAACCGGTCGAGCCGCCGCTGCGTTCGGAATACGAATGCTGCCCACCGTTGTCGAGGTACTGGACGAACGTATCGGCCACACCGTACAACGTGACACTCGAGCCTTCCGCCGCCGCGCTCCCGGCGACAAGAACCAGTGTGGCCCCGCAAATACCCTGACTGATCAAACGCATGCATGTCTCCTCTTTGGTGTCCGCCTGCGGCGGATCTGATTGCACATCTTTGTGGTGTCCGGCGACCTTCGTGCAACGCGCCGCCGGCATGGCATCGCCGGCTCGCGGCTGACCGGTCGCATCATAAATAGAATGGACGTGCTAATTTCACGTCAACGATATCGATGACACCAGTGCAATATTTTCATGAGAAGCTTGCAGAAAATGCATGCCGTCCGGCGCGGGGAATGCGGGCCTTGAAAGGCCCGGAAACGCAGGCCCGGCGCGGCTCCCAAACCCAGGGTTAGCGATGAGTTGCGCAATGTGCACGGTGAGGCGGCGATAGGAGGGAAATACCGGGCAATGACCCGGCAAAACCCGGTACGCGGGCGATGAGGCCAGAGACGGTCTGGTGAGTGCTTATGGCTGTAAAACGTCCCGAGCGCGATGGCAATACAGATTTTTGCGCGGCCTGCTTTGAGCGATGCGGCGAGCGTCGGGTAATCCGTATAGCCCTGCTCCGCGCCGCCGTAGAGCGCGCGGTGATCGTAGTGGTTGAGCTCCGCATTCACGCGCAGCCGTTCCCTCCGGATACGGGCCAGCGCGGGGCGTGCATCAGATCGTTCCGGCGCGCTGTGATGGCATCTACGACCTTATCAGGATCGCCAGGCTTTTTAATCGACCGATTTCATCGGCATTGTTGGGTCAGAACAAATAGTGAATTTGGAATCGTCGTCTTGATCGGGGTATTGCGGTCGTCCATATTGGCGCGGTGACAGGTTCGCCGAAGGCCAGGCGACCGTGCGACCGGGCGGATTCATTCCGCCCGCCATCCGATTCTTTGCAGGTGATTCAATGACTGAACAATCTGGCACATCAGGGGCGCCTGTCCGCGTCGGCCTGATCGGTGTGGGCAACTGGGCGCAACATGGACACCTCCGTGTGTTGAGCCTGCTGCCGCAATACGAACTGACCGCCGTCTTCAGCCAGCGGCGCGAAGCCGCGGCATCGGTAGCCGAACGATATGGCTTCAGATACGTGGTGAATTCCGTCGCAGAACTCGCCGGTCATCCCGAAGTGGATCTCGTCATCGTTCTGACGACGGCGCCGCAACACGAAGAAGGCATTCGCGCCGCGATCGCCGCGAGGAAGAACGTCTACAGCGAATGGCCGCTCACGCCCGCCGTCGAAACATCGCAGGCACTGATCGAACTCGCGGAAAAGGCGGGCGTGCGGCACGTCGTGGGTCTTCAGCGACGCCTCGCGCCGCATAACCGCTATGTGCGCGATCTGATCGGCGAAGGCTATGTCGGCAAGCTGCGCTCGGTGCGCATTCACGTGAGCATGAATTACTTCCAGGCGCTGCGCTCGAACTCGCTGCGCTGGACCGTGCCGCCTGAAAACTTTTCGAGTGTGATCGCGATCTATGCGGGTCACTTCCTCGACATGCTGTTCGAAGCGACCGGCTGGCCGACAAGCGTCGCCGCACTCGCCGTCAACCAGTTCGAAGCTGTCACGATTCGTGAAACCGGCGAGGTGCTGCCCACGTCGACGCCGGACCAGCTGGTGCTCGCAGGCCGGCTGCGCGATGGAGCCGTGGTCTCCGTGCACATCGAAGGCGGCAAGCGCAACGGCTCGGGCGTGCAGATCGACATCACCGGCACCGAAGGCGACCTGCGTATCTCGAACCGCTCGGCGTTCGGCAACGTCGGCGACGACTACGTCGTCGAAGGCGCGCATGGCGACAACCAGCCGCTCGTCGTGCTGCCCGTGCCCGCTTCGTACGACCGTCTGCCGCCGTCGGATCTGCCTTCGGCCGTGCTGGAACTGGCGCAACTGTATGCTGCGTACGCAGAAGACGTCCACACCGGCAGCACGACGGCGCCCACGTTCGAAGACGCCGTGCGCATGCACAAGCTGATCAATGCGGCGGTGGAATCGGGCGAAACGGGTCGGCACGTCGCGCCCGGCTGACCCGTCGTGCCGCAAGCGATGCGCACGCACGCGCGGACGCGTCACGAAATGCGTTAGATTCAAGTGCTTCCGGCCGTTTCGTTGTCTTCCACAGACCTCCAGGACACTCACATGGCGACGCGCCCGACTTCCGCCCCTTCACGACCTGCGTCACCGGTTAGCGTCGACACCGCGAGCGGTGGCGGTTCGGGTGCGATGGAGCGGTTCGGCTCGATCAACGTGTTCGTGCGTGCGGCGGAAACCCGCAGCTTCACCGAAGCCGGCCGGCAGCTCGGCATCTCGGCTTCGGCGGTCGGCAAGGCGATCTCGCGGCTCGAAACGCGCCTGAACGTGCGGCTCTTTCATCGCAGCACGCGCAGTATCGCGCTTACGCCCGAAGGCGCGATCTTCCTGAAACGCTGTCAGCGCATCGTCGAGGAAATCGAATCGGCCGAGGCCGAGCTTGCGCTCGCCAGTTCGGCCCCACGCGGGCAACTGCGCGTCAGCATGCCGATGGTCGGCACACTTGTGATGCCGGTGATCGGCGCGTTCCTGAAGGCGTATCCCGAGATTACGATCGACCTCGATTTCTCGGACCGGATAGTGGACGTGATCGAAGAAGGCTTCGACGTCGTCATGCGTACCGGGGAAGCCAGCGACTCGCAGCTCATCACACGCACGATGGGCACGTACCGGCATGTGATTGTCGGCTCGCCGCACTACTTCGCACAGCACGGCGCCGTCACGGAACCGCAACAGCTGACCGCGCACGCCTGCCTTCAGCACCGGTTTCCGACCACGGGCAAGCTACGTCGCTGGCCGCTCATGAGCGGCGGCGAAATGCTCGATATCGATTTGCCGAACACGGCCACTGCGAGCGCCGCCGAGCCTTTGATCCACCTTGCCGAACACGGCCTTGGCCTTACCTGTGTGCCGGATTTCACCGTGCGTGCGCAGATCTCACGCGGCTCGCTCGTTTCGGTGCTGGGCGAGTACCTCGACACGCCAAGCACGTTTCGCGCATTGTGGCCTTCGGGCCGGCATGTGTCGCCGAAGGTGCGCGTGTTCGTCGACTACATGAGTACGTATCTCTTTCCCGCTGCGGAAGACGGCGCGCACGAAGCGCCCTTGCCGTAACAGATGCCAGCAAAAAAGCCGGCGCATCCAGCAACGCACTGGATGCGCCGGCTTCAGGCGCCTTGCGGGTGAACAACCCGCGTCCGGTTCAGTTACGCAACCGCGTCTTCTTCAGCGAAGAACGGATAGTCGGTGTAACCCGCTTCCGTGCCGCCAAAGAACGTCGGACGGTCATATGCGTTGAGCGGCAGGTTGCGGCGCAGACGTTCCGGCAAATCCGGATTCGCGATGAAGTCGCGGCCAAACGCGACGAGGTCCGCATCCCCGTCCACGAGAATCGCTTCCGCTGAGTCGCCCTTGAAGCCACCCGCTGCGATGATCGTGCCACGGTAATGCTTGCGGATCGTCTGTGCGGCGACCGGGGCCGGATTGCGGCTTTCGTCCTCGACGTTGCCGGCAATGCGCGGCTCGATCAGATGCACATACGCCAGATCGAGCTTCGCCAGTTCAGACGCGACGTACGAGAAAAGACCAACCGGATCGCTGTCCGACATGTCGCCCCACGAACCGCTCGGCCCAAGACGCACGGCCACCTTGTCGCTGCCCCACACCGAGATCACGGCGCGCGTCGCTTCCATCAAGAGACGTGCACGGTTTTCGAACGAGCCGCCATAGGCGTCGGTGCGCTTGTTGCTGCCGTCCTGAAGGAACTGGTCGAACAGGTAGCCGTTGGCCGCATGGAGTTCGACGCCGTCGAAACCCGCCTCGATACCGCGTTCAGCAGCACGGCGGAATTCTTCGACGATGCCTGCGATCTCAGCGGTGTCCAGCGCGCGGTTCGGCGTGTTCGGCACCCAGCCGGTGTTCGTGTAGGCGACACCGCCGTGCAGCACTTCCGACGGCCCCACCGGGCGGCCACCTTCAGGCTGCAACTCGGCGTTCGACTGACGGCCTGCGTGGTAAAGCTGCAGGAAGATCTTGCCGCCCTTCGCATGCACGGCGTCGGTCACGAGACGCCAGCCTGCGATCTGGCTGTCGTCGTAGAGGCCGGGCGCGCCGAGGTAGCCGTTGCCGTTCGCAGCGGCGATGGTCGCTTCGCCGATCAGCAACGCGCCTTGCGATGTGCGTTGCGCATAGTACTCAGCCATCAGCGGGCCGGGCTTCGCGCCCTCTTCCGCGCGCATCCGGGTAAGCGGCGCGAGCACGACACGATGTGCGAGTTCGTAGGGTCCGACTTTGACGCGGGTAAAGAGTTTGGACATGATGGCCTCGAGAGTGAAATGTTGGGTAACTGTCGCTGGCGGCTTCGACGTGCCCGGAATCCGGTGCGGTTCGTTGCCTGTTGCTGAGTTGAAATTTATAGGCTCGAGGGCCGGAGAAAAACGGGGCTGCGCTCCACAGACTGCGGACCGCAGCGTCCACAATGTCCGCAGAGCCGCGCCAGTGCTGGCGCTCAAGGTTCTGTGCGATTGGCGCCTGTTTCTGAACAGTGTGTTTTGCGCGTGGTCTGCCCGATTTTTCGCCGCAATGAAAAAACCAGCGACGCTTGCGCGCGGCTGGCTTCTTCCGTTACCGGCAAACGATGGTGCTAGTTCGCGAGCACGTCCTTGAGCGGCGCACCGCGCGTGTTGAACGACACGATCACGAGCAGGCTGACTGCGGCGAGCAGTCCGCCCAGATGCATCGTCGACGGAATGCCGAGATGATCGACAACGGCGCCGCCGCTCAGCGAGCCGAGTGCAATGGCCGTCTGCACGGTGCTCACGAAAAGCGACGAGCCGGCTTCAGGACGGTCGGGCGAGGTCAACTGCATCCAGATGCTCAGGCACAGCGGAATCGCGCCGTATGCGATGCCCCACGCCATCACGGTGGCAATTACCCCCACGCGCGACGCCTGCAGCATCGGCAACGCGAACAGCGCAACCGTCACAAGCGCGCCCATCGCGAAGAGCGACGTCTTCAGGTGCCGCGACACGAACGCCGACACGCCGAAGTTGGCCACGAAACCGACAATGCCAAAGCCAAGCAGGATCGCAGTGATCCACGGCGCGCCAAACGAAGCATTGCGTTCGAGGAACGGTGCGATATACGTGTACGACGAGAAATGCGCGCCGAACAGGAGGCCGACCATCAAAAGGCTGCGACGCACGTTGCCACGCTTGAGCATCGCGCCGAAGTCGCTCACGCGCATCGCGGATTCAGGCGGAATCGAAGGCAGGAACACCGCCTGCGCCGCGAGCGCGACGGCCACGAGCCCCGCTGTCGCGACGAACGATATGCGCCACGACGTCAGGTCGGCGATCAACGTGCCAAGTGGCACGCTGATCACGGTTGCGAGCGTGATGCCCATGAAGATCGTGGCGCTCGCCCGCGCGGCCTCGCCTTCACGCACGAGCTTGCCGGATGCGCCGAGCGCGACGGTCCAGAACCCGCCGAGGCTCGCGCCAAGGAGCGCCCGGCCCGCGAGCATGATCGCGAAACTGGGCGCCCGCGGCCACGATATTGGACGCAAGCAGCAGCACCGACAGCATCAGCAGAATGAGGCGCCGGTTGATGCGGCCGGCGGCAAGCAGCAACGCGGGTGCGGAGAGCGCGGCGATCACGCCAGGCGTCGTCACCATCAGACCGGCCGTGCCGGGCGTGACGCCCAGGTCGCGCGCGATCTGCGGCAGGAGGCCGACCGGCAGGTATTCCGTCGCGACGAACGCAAAGGCGCAGATCGCTACCGACATGACAGCGAGCCAGCCGCGTCCGGGCGACGCGGCGTGAGTGGGCGGGTGAAGCGCAACACCGTCCACGCGGGACGGGCAGACAACCGGGTTGGCATCCATGACTGACTCCGTTTCAATTTTGACTGTGGGTGGGCGATCGACGGCGGCCTTTGCGTGATGCAGGCGCTTGCGATATCGCCGGACAGAACTGCTTTTGCTGAAAGGAAGGATAGGGATGTCGATGGGGAATGGGTTTCCCCATAGCGGCGACGGGTCAGCGACAACGCGGAGGCGTCCGCGAGCGCCGTGCTGTCCGCCCACGCGGGTTATCATCGGGACGCTTTGCGTGTCGCAGCGAAGCACACCATCGAAAGGGGCGGTTTGGTGTATCCGCCGAACCGGCATCTGAGCGCGAAGGCGCGCGTGTTCGTCGACTGGCTGGCCGCGCGCTTCGCACAGGCTGCGCCCGTGTCCACGCGCCGGCCGTCGCGCGTCCAGTCCTGACTGTCAAGGAAACCGCCTTGGGCCTCGGCAACTTCAACGACATCGCCACCTTCGTTTCCGTTGTGAACGCGGGCAGCTTCACGTCGGCTGCGCAGCAGCTGGGCATTACGCGCTCTGCCGTCGGCAAGATCATCGCGCGGCTTGAAGAACGCCTGCGCGTGCGCCTCTTGCACCGCACGCCGCGCAGCCTGAGCCTGACCGACGACGGCGCCGTGTTCTACGCGCGCTGCACGCAGATCATCGAAGACCTGGAAGAAACCGAAACGGCGATGGCCGTGCGCAGCGCGACGCCTGCGGGCACCCTGCGCATCAGCGTGCCGATTGCACTCGGGCACCGGCACGTGCGACCCATCGTCGAAGCGTTCCTGGAACAGTGGTCCGCCGTGACCGCCGAGGTCAGCTTCACGGACCGCTACGTCGACCTGATCGACGAAGGTATCGACATCGCGATTCGCATCGGCGAGCCTGCACCCGACTCACGACTGATCGCGCGTACGGTGGCGCAGCAGAATCTGCTGACCTGTGCTGCGCCTGCGTATGTTGCAAAGCATGGCGTACCGTCGGCGCCTGCGGAACTCGTCGAGCACGAGTGTCTGCAGTTCGTCAGTTCGGGCAGGCCGCAGCCGTGGAGTTTTGTCGGTGACGATCAGGCGCCGTTCAATCCGGGCGGACGGCTGCGCATGGACAGCGCCGAAGCGCTCGTCGAAACGGCGGTGAGCGGCGTGGGCATCATCCATCTGCCCACGTATCTGGTCTCCACCGCCGTCAAGGAAGGCCGCCTCGTGCCGCTCCTCGAAGCGTTCTCGCCGCCGGGGCTGCCCATTCGCGCGATCTATCCGACGCGACGTCATCTGACGCCGAAGGTCCGGCTCTTTATCGACAGCCTCGTCGAAGCGTGGCAACCCCTTGCGCCCTGGGAGCGCGAAATGACGGGTGCGTGCAGCACGCAATGACGGATGCTGCACGCCGCACGTTTCGTCGTACCGCCCTTCAGGCGGCCTGTGGATCTGCCTTGCTGCGATTCTCCAGCAACGCCGCGTTAAACGCGGGAGCAAGGCCCATGTTGTCGAGCGCCTTGCCAAATTCGCCTAACCGCTTGTGAAGATACGCGGGCACGTCGACATCCGCGTAATCATAGAAGCCTCGCGCATCGCGCAGTCCATCGCGCCCTTCGCGCATGTGGTCGCTGACGATCTGCGGCGGGGCAAAACGCGGATCGATCGCGCGGGCCAGATAGTGCGACGCGTAATACAGGATGTCGCAGCCGCCCCAGTCGATGAACTCAAGCAGACCAAGAATCGAAAAACGCAGCCCGAAGCCCGTGCGGATCGCCGTGTCGATATCCTCCGCACTCGCGACGCCCTCCTCGACCATGCGCGCGGCTTCGTTCATGGCGAGCGCCTGGATTCGCGGCACGATGTAACCCGCCGACGGCGCACAGACCACCGGCACCTTGCCGATCCGGCGCAGTAACGCGACCACGCGCTGCACGACCGCTTCGTCGGTCGTATCGCTGCGGCTCAGTTCGACGAGCGGCATCAGATGCGCGGGGTTGAGCCAGTGCGCGTTCAGCACGCGTGCCGGATGCGTGATGATGCGCTGCAGTTCCGTCACGAGAAACGTCGACGTCGTCGAAGCGATCACCGTGTCGGCACGCACGTAGTTGCATAGCCACGCAAAGGCCGCCTCCTTCGCTTCCATCACTTCTGGCACGGCTTCGAACACGATCGCGCTTTCCGGAAGCAGCGCGCATGCGCGGTCACGGTCCACGATCGCGATGCGCGCCATGACTTCCGCCGCCTGCGATTCCTTGATGCGGCCGAACGCCACCTGCGTCTGCAACTGCCGCACGATGTCGCCGCGTGCGGTCGCGGCGAACGCGATGCGCGCTTCGACGTCGCGCTCCTTGAAATCGATCAGCGTCACGTGCAGGCCCGCATACGCAAAGGCGAGCGCCATGCCCTGGCCCATGCGTCCCGCACCGAGAATGTCGACGTGCTGGATGGCGTCGGCGGCGCTCATTGTGCGAAGCCCCGGTCGAGCAGCCCGCGCATGGCGTCGCGCGAAAGCGACGCGAGACCCAGCTTTTCCAGCGTGCGGCCTTCGCCGTAGAGATCGCGCTCCGAGACCGCGCTCGCCACGTTCAGCAGGCCTTCCGCAACGGGCGTCGCGACGCCGGCCCAGCGACCCGCCGAAACCAGGAACGACAGACCAAGCCGCGTGTCTTCCAGCATGTAGCGATGCGTCCTGAGGTCGATATCCTCACGCCAGTCGCCGCTATCGGTCAGCTTGCCGTGCGCGCCGCGACCGTACATCCATTCGTCGCCTTCGCTCGCGTAGTGGTCTGCAAGCGGAAAATGCGGCGCGCCGTAGCCGAGCGCCTCGCGCACCGCGATGCGTTCCGCGTCGAGCGCGGACGTCACGCGACGGATCGAAGGCTGCGTGCCTTCGTTGTGGATATCCCACGCGTCGAAGTGTTCGAGCGGACCGGCGTTCATCATGATGAGCGGCGGATGAATCACCGGGCCCGCATTCATCAATGCGCCGCTCAACGCATCTTCGATCGGCTCGACCGACGGATAGCCCGCCTGCAGCACCGGAAACGCCCACGTCGAGAATGCGGCGGGGAAGACGCCGGTCGGCAGACGCGTCGCATACGCGCTCACGACGACGTTGTCTTCGCCGTGCTTGCGAGCCAGATACGGCAGCGTGCCGGTTTCCGCGAACGCGACCTTGTGCGTGTTGTCGGCATCGCGCATCGCGCTCGCGAAGAGATAGCTGCCGAACGTGCCTGGGGGCAGGAACACGACCTGGTCGTCCTTGAGCAACGGCGCGAGTTGCGTCGCCAGCGTCTCGTGCGTCGTGGACGGCAGCGGAACGACAATCAGACGTGCGCCTTCAACGGCATCCACAAGTGCATCGACAATGCGCACCGTGCCACGCGCTTCGCCAATCGGCACGCGACGTTCGCCGCGAAAATCCTTGACCTTCAGCGAGCCGATCTCACGCAGGCGTGCTGAAGCGGCCGTATCGCGCCGCCACCACGTGACTTCGTGCCCTTTTTCGAGCAGATCGATCACCGCCGCATAACAACCGTGCCCACCACCGAGTACGCTGACATTCATCGCAATTCTCCTTGTTCGATGACTGTCAGACTACGTTGCCGCTGCGGCGCAGACGCTTCATTGCGCGCAATCCGCATTCAAATCCGGCAACTCGATTCACACGTTCCACTGCGCGCGGACAACCCGGCCTCAGGGTCGATCCGTTCTTGCGCGATCAATCTGGCCACCGCATCATAGGGATGCCACCCGCTTTACGTTTTCGAGGCTATTGAATGGAAATCGCGATTTCACGCAAGTACCGCAACCGGCTCATTGCATCGCATGCGCGCGAGGATATCGAGCGGGAAGTCTCGCAGGTGCTCTGCCCGCACCGGATGGAAGTCGTAGATCGCGGGCCGCTCAAGGCCGAACTGTATGGCGTCATGCTGCATCAGGCAGCGTTGCTCGAACTGCACTACGGCAGCGAAACCCGGATCGATGCGGGCGATCTCGGCGACCACTACCTTTTTCGCACGACGCTCACCGGCCGGTGTGCGCTGGAGTCGGGCAGCGAGCGCGTGGCGCTCGGCGCGGGCAGCCTGAGCGTATCGTCGCCGGCGCGTGTAAGCCGCATCGTGACCGATCGCGAATGCCGCAACCTGTTGCTGCGCATCGACCGGCAGGCGCTCGAAGTGAAACTCGCCGAGCTGTTGCAGGACAGCGTCCGGCAGCCGCTGGTGTTCGATCTTTCGATGAACGACACGCACACCGGCACCACGTTGTTTCTGTCGACGCTGCGTTATCTCTGCAATCTGTGCGACCAGTTCGACGAGCCGTCGCGCGAGCGGATTTTCGGCCGCGATCTCACGCAATGGCTGATGACGATGCTGCTCAGCCAGTTGCCGCACTCTTACAGCACGGCACTTTCGAAGGGTGCAGCCACGCCGCTCCCGGCGCACGTGCGCCGCGCGCGCGACTATATCGACGCGCATCTCGACGAGCCGTTGCTGATGGATGCGCTGGCACGCGAGGCCGGTGTTTCGACGCGCACGCTGCAAAACGGCTTCAACCAGTTCCTCAACACGTCGCCCGGCGGCTACATCCGCGAGCGGCGGCTCGAAGCGGTGCATCGCGCGCTGCAGGACGAGCCGGAGCGCTCCGTGACCGATATCTTCGTCGCACACGGCGTACACAGCTTCGGCCATTTCGCGAAAGCGTATGCCCGGCGGTTCGGCTGCCTGCCATCGGCAACCGCAAAGCGACGCGTGCACAGTTGAGCCGCTACACGCCTGAATCCAGACCGCTCATGCAGACCGAACCGAACTCCAATCCGAACGGGCAGGACGTGCTTCTGCCACCCGACGGCGACGACGTGCCGCGTGTGCAGGACCTCGACCTGAACCTGCTCAAGGCGTTTCACGCGGTGTACGTGGAGAAGAACGTCGGCCGCGCGGCGTTGCGACTCGGCATGACGCAGCCGTCGGTAAGCCACGCGTTAAGCCGGCTTCGGCTCGTGTTCCGCGACGCGCTGTTCGTGCGCACGCCAGGCGGCGTCGAGGCGACGCCACGCGCGCAACGTCTCGCAGGCTCGATCGATCGCGTGCTGCGCATCCTGCAGGACATGCTCGATGAAGGCGCGCAGTTTTGCGCCGCCACGTCGCGGCGCGTGTTTCGCCTGCATATGAGCGATTTCGCGGAAAGCGCGTTTCTGCCGACGCTCATGCGCGAACTCGATACGCGCGCGCCGGGCGTCGTGATCGAAACGCATCACATCGAAGACAGCCAGTTCAACATGGCGATCGAATCCGGCCGCATCGATTTCGCATTGGGGCATTTTCCGCATGCATCGAGCCATTTTCACTTCAGCGAACTGCTGCAGGAGCGCTATGTGCTGCTGATGGCGCGACGCGTAGCGCGGCGGCTCGAACTGGATGAGCACTTCACGCTCGGCCTGAACGCACCTGACGGGCTGCACTTCATCGCGGTAACGTCGCACCCGCAGGCAACGGAACTGCTGGAACGCTACGGCCTGACTTCGCGCGTGCGGCTCGCCGTGCCGAACTTCATGGTGGTGCCTGCCATTCTGAGCCGCTGCGACTACGCGTTGATCGTTCCGCACACTGTTGCACGCGCGTTCTCGACACCTGGCGATTCCGCGATGTTCGAGATCGACGATGCGAGCACGTGGCCCGTGAACGCGTACTGGCATCGCCGCTTCGACGCCGACCCGGGCCATCGCTGGCTACGCGGCCTGCTGATGGAACTGTTCCGGATCGGCGCGCGCGAGCCTTTCGACAGCTGGCTGGGCGCGCCCCTCGATCTCGCACCGGACAGCGCACACAACGCGTAACGCAGCACCCGCTGCGCGCTGTCCGCACTGCCATCCCGGCAGTAGCGGTCACAGGATCAGAACGCCGTCATGATGCCGGCCACGATCGAACTCGCGGTCGCGCCAGGTTTCGACACGGCGACGCCACCACCGGCTGCGCCGTTCACGGTGAACGATGCATGTGCGCCGTTGCGGACCATTGCCGCGCCCGTATAGACCACCGTTCGCTTCGAAAGCGGATAGTCGTAGCGCACGCCAAACGAATCGGCGTTGCCTTCGCTGTCGGCCACCTTCCGGTAGTGACCGTAGCTCAGCAGAACGAGCGCGCTGCCCACCGGCACGGTCGCATCGAGTTCGAACAGGTCGTTGTGCGGATTCGAACTGGCTGCGTTCACACCCGTCGCGACATCGGGTCCACCACGATGACGCAGATAGATGAACGCCGGCTTGATGAAGCCGAAATCGTACGAGATCGCGCCGAGTGCATAGTTGCCGGCTGCTGTCGGGCTCGTCGTGTTCAGGTTTGCCGCGCTCGCGGGGCTGAACGTCTGCTGCATGTAGTCGACGTCGATCGACAGGGCACCTGCGATGTAATTGAGCGAGGCGCCGTACGTGTCGCCGAGCGTCGAAGGCAGATTCGCCGCGCCGTTCGCACCGCGCGCGGCGATGGCGCGCAGCAGCACGCCGCCCATACGGGGCGACGTATAGCGCACCGAGTTGTTCACGCGCAGGAACGCCGGTCCGACGAAGTTGTTCGCCGCATTGCCCCATGCGAGGCCCGCGCCGTAGCCCGGCTGGCTGTACGTGACGAACGACGTATGCAGGATCGTGTAGTTCACGCCGGCCTGCATCGCGCCGAACGGACCGGAGAGCCCGACCCATGCTTCGCGTCCGAACAGCGCGCCATTGCCGCCGATCGCGCCGTTCGTCGAATTGAAGCCGTCCTCCAGCTTGAAGATCGCGCGGTAGCCGCCGCCCAGGTCTTCCGCGCCCTTCAAGCCCCATTGCGACGCGAAAATGTCGCCACTGCCCAGTCGCGCGACGTGATTCGGGCCGAAGTTCGCATATTCGATCGACGTGTCGATACGTCCATACAAGGTCACACTCGACTGCGCGAGCGCGGGTACCGCTGCGAGGCTGAGCAGCGATGCGCACCACTTCCAGTTGGTCATTCCTGTCGTCCCGGCGAGAAATTGGTTTTCTGTGCCGCGCCGGTAATCCGGCACGGCGCGACGTTTCCCGGCTTCGACAACCTGTTGCACGACATGAAGCGGAAAACGAAGCGAGTCTAGGAAGACCAAATTCGAGCGTCGATTAACGCGTCGATATAACACTTATAGACAGCGCGCATGACGGCGTCCGCTCACCCCCTCATATGCCTTTGCGCCTTGTATAGCGGGGCTTTGAAGAGTGCACCCTGGTAAAAGCCTTAGATGCCCAGGTGAATGCAGCAGTGTCGCCACTGGCTTTGCGCATATGTTTCGGAAATTTGTTTACGTACGCTGCATTTCCGGGGCGCCCCGACGCGACCTTTCCCATGCAAACCGGCACACACGCAAAGCGTGCGCTGCCGGACACCGATTACTGGAGAACCGAGATGGCATCACCGCGCAGCACGCTCCCAGGCAGGCGCTATACGTACGAGTGGTACGTCGTCGTGATCTGCATGCTGGCCTATGTGTTCTCGTTCGTCGACCGGCAGGTGCTTGCGTTGATGATCGAGCCGATCAAGAAAGACCTGCATCTGACCGATACGCAGTTCAGCCTGCTGCACGGCTTCGCCTTCTCGCTCTTCTATGCCGTGATGGGCATGCCGCTCGCGTATCTCGCCGACCGCTTCGCGCGGCCGCGCATCATCGCAACCGGCATCGCGCTGTGGAGCCTCGCAACGGCCGCATGCGGGTTGAGCCAGAACTTCGTTCACATGTTCTTCGCGCGGATGAGCGTCGGTGTCGGTGAAGCCGCGCTTTCCCCCGGAACGTATTCGATGTTGAGCGACTACTTTCCGAAAGAGAAGCTCGGGCGCGCGGTGGGTATCTATTCGCTGGGTTCGTTCATCGGCGGCGGCATTGCGTTTCTGATCGGTGGCTACGTCATCAACCTGCTCAAGCAGATGACCACGTTCACGCTGCCCCTGCTGGGCGATGTGCGCTCATGGCAACTCACGTTCCTGATCGTCGGCCTGCCGGGCTTTCTCGTCGCGCTGCTGTTCATCCTGACGGTGCGCGATCCGCAGCGCAAAGGTCTCGTGCAGGACGACGCGGGCAACGCTAAACGCGTGTCGATGGGCGATTCGATGCGGTTCATCGCGAGCCACGGCAAGACGTTCTTCTGCCATTACCTCGGGTTCTCGTTCTACGCGATGACGCTGTTCTGCCTGATGAGCTGGACGCCCGCGTTCTATATCCGTCACTTCGGTCTCACGCCGGTTCAGGCCGGCTATACGCTCGGCACGATCCTGCTGGTGGCGAACACAGTGGGCGTCTTCTGCGGCGGCTGGCTCAACGACTGGCTGATGAAGAAAGGCCGCACGGACGGCCCGATGCTCGCCGGCTTTATCGGCGCGGCCGGCATGCTCGTGCCCGCCGTAGCGTTCACGCAGGTGGACAGTCTTGCGGTGTCGCTGGGGTTACTCGTCGTCGCGATGTTCTTCGCGTCGTTCCCGATGCCGACCTCGACTGCCGCGATGCAGACGCTCGCGCCGAACCAGATGCGCGCGCAGATTTCCGCCGTGTTCCTGCTGATCTCGAACCTGATCGCGCTCGGCATCGGCACGACGCTCGTCGCGCTCCTCACCGACAAGGTGTTCGGCTCGCCGCAGGCCGTGGGCAACTCGATGTCGATCGTCAATTTCGCTGCGACGCTCCTCGCCGCCGGCCTGCTCTGGATCGGCTGCAAACAGTTCCGGCTGAGCCTCGCGCGTGAGGAAGCGCGGATCGACCGCGAGACCGCGCGAACCCGCCAGAACGCCGGCGAAGCGACGTCTGCTGGCACGGCGGTGCCGTTCGAAACGACGAACGCCTGACATGGCGGCCCATTGCATTATCCACCCAACTTATTTTGGTTTAGATTTTTAATCGATTTGCCTGATTAACGGCTGTCTCTTAAGCTGGTTGTAACGGCCGCGTGCAAACCGCGCGCGGCTTTCCGCACCGCCCTGCTCCACCCGACCTGCACGATCATGGAAAGAACCACACTCAGCGTTCGAGTCAACGCCGTCCGCGACGAAGCGCATGGCATCCGCTCATTCAGCGTCACGCGTCTGGACGGCCAGCCGTTCGATCACTACGAACCTGGCGCGCACATCGACGTCACCAGTCCGTCGGGCATTACCCGCCAATATTCGCTGTGCGGCGACCCCGATCATCGCGATGCGCATCTCTTTGCCGTCAAGCGCGAAGAGGCTTCGCGCGGTGGCTCGCGTTCGCTGCATGACGATGTCGCTGTCGGCACGGAACTGACGATCGGCGCGCCGCGCAACCTGTTCCAGCTGGTGCCCGAGGCGCGCGCGCACATCCTGATCGGCGCGGGCATTGGCATCACGCCGCTACTCAGCATGGCGTACCACCTGCTCAAGGAGGCGCGGCCCTTCGTGCTGCACTACTTCGCACGCAGCACGGAACACGCGGCGTTCCTGCCGCTGCTCTCGCGCGCACCGTTCGCCTCGTACGTGCAACTGCATTTTGGCGTCGCGCCGGAATCGCTCGATGGCGAACTGGATGCGTGTCTTGCCGACGCCAGCGAAGGCGCCCACGTTTATACGTGCGGTCCGTCGCCCTTCATGGCGTGTGTCGTCGCTGCCGGCGAAAAACGCCTGCCTGCGGACGCGATCCACCTCGAACGCTTCGCCGCCGATCCTGCGGTGCCGGCTGCGAATGCGGCCGCGTCGCTCGATGCGTTCGACGTGAAGCTCGCAAGCACGGGCCAGACCGTGCGGGTCGACAAGGACACGTCGATTGTCGCGGCACTCGCTTCGATCGGCATTGAGGTGGATACCTCGTGCGGCGAAGGCGTCTGCGGCACATGCATGATCGATGTGGTCGATGGCACGCCCGATCATCGCGACCACTGTCTTAGCAAGGCCGAGCGCGCGAGCGGCAAGGTGATCTGCTGCTGCGTGTCGCGCTCGACATCGCCTGTCCTGGTGCTCGATCTGTAAGCCCTGGGTCAGGCGCTGATCGATTGCTGCACGATGCCGCCCATCAGGTTGCGCAGCCAGACGTTGCCTTCGTCCTGATCGAAGTTCTCGTGCCAGTGCATCGTCACCTGCGCGGCCGGTAGCGCGACCGGCAATTCATAGATCTGGAAGCCCTGATCGCGATTGAAAATCTGCGCAAGACGGCGCGGCAAGGTCGCGAACAGGTCCGTGACAGCCAGCACGTTCGGCAACGCCACGAAATGCGGCAATTCGAGTGCGATATGCCGCCCCACGCCTTTCGAACGGAAGGCGTCGTCGAGCGCATGGTGGCTGTGCTCCACCGACGTAATCTGCACGTGCGACGCCTCCAGAAACTGCGCGAGACTGAGCGCCTGCCCGCGCGGCAGGCCGCGGCGCTTTCTCGTCATACAGACGTACGTCTCCTCGAACAGCAACTGATGCCGCGTATGCGCCGTGAGCGTCGGCAGATTGCCGATCGCGAAATCGAGCCGGCTCGCGCGTAACGCATCTTCGATTTCCTCGACGGGCAGCGGCTCGATGCGCAACCGCACGCGCGGCGCCTGCCGGTGCAGCGCCTCGCAGATCGGCGGCAGGTACGCGAGTTCACCCGCGTCCGATAGCGACAGACGGAACGTGCGCGTGCTGACGGCCGGATCGAAATGCTCCGCATACCGCAACGCCTCGCGCACCGTATCCAGCGCACGCCCGACGATACCCGACAGTTCCAGCGCAATCGGCGTGGGCTGCATGCCGGCGCGCGTGCGGATGAACAGCGGATCGTCGAACAGCGTGCGCAGACGTCCCAGCGAATAACTGATGGCCGGCTGCGACAGCGCGAGCCGCTGGCCCGCGCGCGTCAGGCTGCGTTCCTCGACGATGGCCTGAAAGACACGCAGCAGATTGAGGTCGACGTGATCGAGCGAATTCATCCAGATATCCATCAGATTGATTTGATCAGTTATTTTAGATCAATTTGACGCATATCACCCGGCAATCCAGACTGTGTTTCATCGTCCACCCCACAATCAGACACGATCATGAGCGAATCCTGTTACCAGACGATCGATACCAGCGCGCTGCATCAACGCGCGCAAGGCGATCGCGTTGCCCCTTCGCTGTACTACGACCCGGCGGTTTTCGAAGCCGAGCTCGAACGCATTTTCTACAAGACGTGGATCTGGGTCGCGCACGAAAGCGAACTGCCGAATCCGGGCGACTTCCGCACGACGACGATCGGCCGCCAGCCGGTGATCGTCGTTCGCGACAAGAGCGGCAAGGTCAACGTGCTGCAGAATCGTTGCCGCCATCGCGGCGCGACGGTCTGCGAAGAGCACAAGGGCAACGCCAAGGGTTTTACGTGCCCGTATCACAGCTGGTCGTATGGGCTCGACGGCGCGCTGCGCGCGCTGCCTTATGGCGATGGCTATGAAGGCGTCGTCGAAAAGTCGGAGCTGCCGCTTGCGAGTCTGCGTGTAGGCATCTATCAAGGTCTGATCTTCGCCAGCTTCGACGAAAACGTCGAACCGCTTGAAGATTTCCTGGGCGGCGCGAAGCCGTGGATCGACCTTTTCATGAAACAGGGCGCGGGCTATCCGATCAAGTCGAACGGCGAGCACAAGTTTCGCTTCAAGGGTAACTGGAAGATCCAGCTCGAAAACACGACGGACCTGTACCACTTCCCGGTCGTCCACAAGTCGTGGATGAAATCGATCGACGAGGAAACCGCAGCCGCGATCACCAGCTTCATGACCAGCGACGAGGCGTTCTGCCGCTCGCTCGGCAACGGTCACAGCCTCGCCGTGCTCGTGCCGGAACTCGTCGATCTCGATCAGGACGACGGCGCACCGATTCCCGAACGCTTCCAGGAACTGGCCGCCACACTCGCGAAAAAGCACACGCCGGAAGAAGTGCGGCGCATCGTGCGCTCGCTGATGGGTGTCGGCTTCAATCTGAACCTGTTCCCGAACCTCGCGCTTTCGATGGCATTTTTCCGCGTGCTGCGCCCGATCTCGGCGAACGAAACCGAAATCCGTCACGTCGCGCTGGCGATGGATGGCGGCCCCGATGAAGCGAACCGCGTGCGTCTGCGCATTCATGAACACTTCCAGGGCCCGTTCGGGTTCGGCAGCCCCGATGACGCCGAAGCCTGGGAACGCGTGCAGCGCGGCTCGCACGCCGGACCGGATCTGCCGATTCTCGTGAACCGGGGACTCAACCGCGAAAACACCGCGCCGAATGGCGAAAAGACCGCACACGCAACCGACGAAACCGGCATGCGCGAAGCGTACGCGCAATGGCGCACGATGATGGAGCAGGCATGATGGACGACAGGAACACGCTTTTCTCGCAGCAGACTTTCACCGCCGCTGTCGAGCTCATCTGGCGCGAGGCCGAACTGCTGGATCGCAAGGACTATCGTGCGTGGCTCGACCTGTGGACACCGTCGGGCTTCTACGTGGTGCCGATCGATCATGCGACCACCGACTTCGCGTCGACGCTCAACTACGTGTTCGACGATCAGGACATGCGTGAAAAGCGCGTGCAGCGAATGGTGTCGGGCTATTCGGCATCCGCGAGCGACGCGGCGCGCACCGTGCGCACCGTCTCGCGTTTCACGCTGACGAGCGATGCGGCCGACGTGGTCGAAGTCAATTCGTCGCAAGTGATCGTCGCGTGCAAACGCGGCACGACGACGCTGTTCGCGGCCGATCTGACGCACCGTATCCGCTTCACGGACGGCGAGCCACGTATCGAGCAGAAGGTGATCCGGCTGATCGATTCGAACGAAGCGTTGAACGCAATCGGCTTCCTGCTGTAACGACACACGCGACGCGCGGTGCATTGAGGCTGTAAAAGCAACCCGCGTCGCGATACCGAATCAATCACCCACACCCAACCATGCCGACACTCGAAGTCTATCTGCCTGCGGGCCAACCGGAAGCGCGCAAGGCATCGCTCATTTCTGGACTCACGCAGGCCACCGTGGATGCAATCAGCACACCCGCTGAATCGGTTCGCATTCTGTTGAGCGAGCTGCCCGACAGCGATTTTGGCATCGGTGGAAACACGTCTGTTGCGGGCGCACCCGCTTCGCTGCCGGTGATCGTCGCGATCCTGATTGCAGGTCGCACGCCAGCGCAGAAGACCGCGCTGATCGCGGCACTCGGCAAGACCAGCGCCGATATCCTCGGCGCGCCGCTCGACGTCACGCGCGTGATGATCAAGGATATCCCGAACACCGATTTCGGCATCGGCGGCAAGACAGCGAAATCACTCGGCCGTTAGTCTTTGGTCTCGGTATCAGGCGACGATGCGGCCTGCGCTGCTTCGTCGCTTGCCGGCGCAAGTGGCAGCGCGAAGCTGCATACAAGGCCGCCCTTCTCGGCCGGCTCCGCCCGGATCTCGCCGTTGTGTCGCGTGACGATGTTCTTGCAGAGCGACAGACCAATTCCGTTGCCGCCTACCTTCGACGAAGAAAAGCCGTCGAAGAGACGGCCGTGCGCGCCCTCCGGCACGCCCGGTCCGTTATCCGCGACCTGCACGATCGCCTGCGTGCCGCGCAACATCGTGACAAGCTGCAGATGCCGGCGTGGCGCATCGACATCGGCAAGCGCGTCGATGGCGTTGAACGCAAGGTTCAGGATCACCTGACCGATCAGCACACGCTCGCAGTACACCGGCAATGTGTCGGGCGCCTGGGTGATCGTCACCTTCACGTCCATTTCGCGCGCGCGCAGTTCGATGAAATACGCGACGTCGCCCAGTACGTCGCGCAGATCGACCAGCGCTTCCGTCGGCTCACGTTTGACGATGTATTCGCGCACGCTCTTGATGATCAACGCCGCGTGTTCCGCCTGACGGTCGGCGCTGCGCAGCCCCCAGATCGCGTCGTCGACGGGACCCGGCTGGGCGAGACGCCGGATCGCGCCTTCGATGAAATTGCGCACGGCAGCAAGCGGCTGGCTCAGTTCGTGGGCAATCGCGGTCGCCATCTCGCCCATCGCGTTGTACCGTCCCGCGTATTCGAGCATGCGCGCCTGGGTGCGGCGCGTTTCTTCGATCGTGACTTCGTCGGTGATATCGCGAAAGTGGATCAGGAGGCCGTTCAGGTCGTCTTCGATTTCGATGCGGCGGCACGTGATACGCAGCCAGCGCGCGGCACCATCGCGGCGCGTAATGCGGTAGCGCTGCGGCGCGGAAGGCTGGATACGCGGTGCATGATCGAGCTGTTCGAGCAGCCGGTCGCGGTCGTTCTCGTTGCAGTAGTCGAGCACGCCGCCCATCGGCGCATCGTCGGCGATGCCGAGCACGCGCCGCCCGGATTCGCTGATGAACTCGACGCCGCCCGCAGGCGTCAGCACCGCGACGCCTTCGCCCAGATCCTGCATGAATTCGCGCAGCCGCGATTCGTAGCGACGCAGTGTCTGCTTGACGGCGTCTTCGGCGCTGATGTCGCGGAACTGCACCATCACCACGGCGCGCGAGGCAAGCGGCACATACGTCGCGATCGCCTCGGAAAGCATGTCGACGCCCGAGCGCGAGCGGTAGCACCACTCGTAGACCTGCGGCCCCTGTGTGATCGAGCGATCCATCGCGCCGACGCCAATCTCGCGGCGGTACTTCGGCACCGGGCGCGTCATGTCGGCCGCCTTGAGCGGCAGCATTTCCTCGAGCGAAAAGCCGAGCGCGTCGCACGCCGCGCGATTGGCCCAGACGATCGCCTTCGTTTCGGCGTCATGCAGCAGGATGCACTGCGTGAGCGCATCGAGCAGGCGGTGGAAATCCTCGTCGGCGGGAAAGTTCATGGCTTCTGGCGGTCAGGTCGGGTGAGACGGTGCGACGCGCAATTGACGTATGCGACGAAACATAACACCTGCGTGCGTGGCCGGCGTCTGAAGATTTCTTTAGACGCACCCGGTACGTTACCTAAAAGTGCGTCCCGCGCCCCAATTGAAGGCTTCTTTTTGCGTTTCTAGACTGGTCATCACCGTGCACGAGGCCCATTCAACGTGCGTGCAACGTCTTTTAGCCGATACCGGATCAAGGAGAATTGCCATCATGTCAGCCACCGCGTGCGTCGTCGCCGCAGTACCGGAAATGTCCAGCGCGCAAACCCTGCCGCTCGATGAAGTGATCGCGGAAATCGCCGCGCGTCGCGACGAATTCGATCGCCTGTCGCACGTCCCGCGCGATGTGATCGCGAAGCTCAAGCGCGCGGGCGTCTACCGCGCGGGCACGCCGAAGCGCTTTGGTGGCGACGCGCTCGCGCCGGCCGCGTTTCTCGAGATGATCGAGCGCATCGCAGTGGCCGACGGCTCCGCCGCGTGGGTCGCGAGCTTCGGTTCGGCGAACGTGTACCTTGCCGCTCTGCCGCTCGAAACCCAGGCCGAAATCTACGCCGACGGTCCGGACCAGGTGTTCGCAGGCGGCCTCTTTCCGGTGCAGCCGGCGCAACCCGTCGACGGCGGCTTCCGCGTGAACGGCACGTGGAAATTCGCAAGCGGCTGCAAGGGCGCGGACTGGCTGGGCGTCGGCATCGGCACGGGTGGCGCGAATGGCGGCGGCGCACCGGGCAAGCCGCGCACGGCCGTGTTTCGCCCGCATCAGGTCGACATCGTCGACAACTGGGACGTGGTCGGCATGCAGGGTACCGGCAGCCACGACCTGCGCGTATCCGACCAGTTCGTTGCCGACGCGTGGACGTTCGTGCGCGGCGGCGAGCCGACCGTCGACGAGCCGCTCTATCGCTACCCGACAATCGCATACGCCGCACAGGTGCTGGCTGTCGTGAACCTGGGCCTCGCGCGCGCGGCGCTCGATGTCGCGAACCAGATGGCCGGTGGCCGCAAGACCACGACCGGTGCGCCGCAACTGGCTGACCGCGCGTACTACCGCATCGAACTGGCGAAAGCCGAAGCGCAGCTGCGCTCAGCGCGTGCGTTCTTCTACGAATCGACGAACGATGTGTGGCAATCGATTCTCGCGGGTAACCCGGTCACGCCCGATCAGGTCAGCCTGCTGCGACTCGCGGCGACGCAGATTGCCCGCGAAGGCGCCGACGTCGTGCATCGCGCTTACCGCCTGGGCGGCACGATGGCGATCTATCGCACGCATCCGCTGCAGCGCCTGCTGCGCGACTCGATGGTGGTCACGCAGCACGCGTTTCTCGGCGAAGGCAATTTCGATGGCGCGGGCGCGGTGTTCGTCGGCGTGCCGCCGATTCCCGGTTATCTCTAAGCCTGTCTTTCCAGCGCGCACGGCTCGCACAAAGCCGGGCGTGCTTTTCATGGTTCGAATGTTTTTGGCGTGTTCAACGCTTTCACTGAATTCAAGGAGTCGTCTCTCATGGCCGATACTCAATCGCTTCCGCTGCGCGTCCTCTTCTGCTGCGGCGTGACGCAGAATTTCTTCGACCTGCCGCGCGAGAAGATCGGCGAAGTCTGGCAGGCGTACGGCAAAATGCTGGCCGCCATCGAATCGATGGAAGGCGTCAAGGTGCTCGGCATCATGGACGACGACCGTCTGACCGTCGGCAACGCCGACAACGCGCCGTGGACGTTCTACATCATGGCCGACGTCGTCGATTTCGACACGACCGTAGCCGTGTGCAACCTGTATCGCACGACGCCTGTCGGCGAATACAACCTGTGGCGCTACGGCAAGATCGAAGCACGCGTCGGCCGTGCGCTTGCTGTGCCGCCGCAGCACGCGAATCCGGCTTGAATACACAGTGAGCGCCACGCGATGAACACGACGACGTACGACGCCGAAGCCGGCGATATGCACACGACGCTTGCCACGCTGACGCGCCGCCTTGACGCGCTCGAAGCCGAACGCGCGGTGCGCCATACGATCTCGCGTTACATGGCGCTGTGCGATGTGCCATCGGGCGTGCTCGATGGCGAGACGCTCGCGGGCCTCTTTGCACACGACGCGGTGTGGGAAGGTATCGGCCCGCAGTACGCGAACAGGTTCGGCCGGTTGACGGGTCACGCGGAAATTCTCGCGATGCTGACGCGTTACCTGCCGCCCTCGCCGCACTTCACGGTGAACGTGCACTTTCTGACGTCGGAGACAATCGACGTCGATATCGATGGCGCACGTGCGAAAGGTCACTGGATCATGTTGCAGGCTTCCGGTTATGTCGATGCGCCCGCCGAACTGATTTCGGCGCGGCTCGAAATCGACTTCGCGCCGGCCGCCAATGGCCGCGACTGGCTGATCACGCATTTCCGCACCGAACGTCTTTTCGACGCGCCGTGGCAGGTGAATCCACGCCCGGCGCCCGTTACATCATCTGAACGGACCTGAACGCATGCACGAATTCATTCGCGAGTTTTCGCTGGGCGGCGACGGCCCGACCATCGCGATCAAGGACACGATCGACATCGGCGGACACGCGACGACCGCCGCGAGCCGCGCGCTCGCCGATGCGCCCGCCGCGCAGAATCACGCGGAAGTGGTCGAACGCGTGCTCGCTGCGGGCTGGCGCATCGTCGGCAAGGCGAACATGCATGAACTGGCGTTCGGCATGACCGGTATCAACGACTTCACCGGTACACCGCGCAACCCGCAGGACGCGACGCGTATTCCGGGCGGCTCGTCGAGCGGCTCCGCAGCGGCGGTCGGCCTGAGCCTCGCCGATGCCGCGCTTGGCACCGACACCGGCGGTTCGATTCGCGGGCCGGCTGCATGCTGCGGTGTGGCCGGGTTCAAGCCGACGTTTGGCCGCGTGTCGCGTCGGGGTGTCGCGCCTCGTGAATCGTCGCTCGATTGCGTCGGTCCCTTTGCGCGCGACATGCGCATGATCGTCGAAGCGATGGCAGCGATTACGCCGGGTTTCGACCGGGTTGCAGCGCTGGCTTCAGGCGGTACATGTAACGTCGGCGTGGTCGCCGTCGATGCACTGCCCGCAATCAGGGATGCCGTCGCACGAGCACCCGTACAGGCCGGCTTCGCAACACGCCCGATTGAACTCGCCCACTTCGCAGCGGCCTTCGACGCGGGGCTCACCGTCATCAACGCGGAGACGTGGCGTGCGTTTGGTCACCTCGTCGAAACCGGCCAGCTTGGCGCGGATCTCGATGCGCGCCTGCGCAACGCGTCGAAGACAACCGATGCGCAACTCGAAGCGGCAGAGCGGGTGCGGCGCGACATCACCGCAGCAATCGACGCCGCCCTCGAGAGCGTCGACGTGCTCATCCTGCCCACGCTCCCCGCGTTTCCCGTCACGATCGATGAAGCGCGCAACGGGGTTTCGGTGATTGCAATGTCCTCGCTGATCCGCCCATTCAATCTGAGCGGCCACCCCGCGCTCAGTCTTCCGCTACCCGTTGGCGGTAGCACGCTCAAGGCCGGCTTGCAGATCGTCGGGCGCAAGGGCGCGGACGAACAGGTCTGCGCAATTGCCACGCGTTTCGAAGCGGCTATCGCGGGATAAAGACGGATCAACGCAGCAACGGCGCGCGTTCATTGCGCGCCGGTTTTCATGGAGCAAACGAAATGTCGAATAGAGTCGTACTGGTCACAGGTGCCGCGCGTGGACTTGGTGCCGTTATCGCCACGCAGTTTCATCGGGCCGGTTATCGCGTTGCCATCGGCGACATCGCGCTCGATTCCGCCGAAGCGCTCGCGCGCGATCTGAGCGCCGATGGCTCGACCGCGTGTGCGTTGCATCTCGACGTCACGTCGAAGGATGCATTCGAAGTGGCACGCGATACGCTTTTCGCACGCTGGGGGCGCATCGACGCGCTCGTGAACAACGCGGGCGCGTCGAAGGTCGTGCCCGTCATGGAGATTACCGGCGAGCAGTTCGATCAGGTCATCAACGTGAACCTGCGCAGCGTGCTGTTTGGCTGCCAGGTCTTCGGACAATACTTTGCCGGTAACGGCACGGGACGTATCGTCAACATCGCCTCGCTCGCGGGTCAGAACGGCGGCTCCGCGACCGGCGCGCATTACGCTGCGGCCAAGGGCGGCGTCATCACGCTGACGAAGGTGTTCGCGCGCGATCTGGGCGCGGCAGGTGTGACCGTCAACGCGATTTCACCGGGTCCGATGGATCTGCCGATCGTGCATGAGAGCGTGCCCGCCGACAAACTGAAGGCGGTGATCGCCGGGATTCCGGCGGGAAAGCTGGGTTCGGCAGATTACGTCGCGGATGTCACGGTGATGCTCGCCGCCGAAAACGCCTGGTTTGCAAACGGCGCGTGCTGGGATGTGAACGGCGGGTTGTTCATGCGGTAGCGGCCATGTGGTTCGCGGCGCTCGCGTGTGCGTGGTTCACCCGGCACGCGCGCGTCACGGCGAGCATTAACGTTGTGTGCCGCCTGCAGGCGCGTCGCGATCCCATACGGCCATCACTTCGCGCACCAGCATCGCAATCGAGGGTGCGCCAAGTTTGTCCTTGATGCTCGCGCGGTGCACGTCGACGGTTTTCACGCTGATCGACAGATCGGATGCGATGCGCTTGCTGCCCTTGCCGTCGACAACACCGTGGAGCACTTCCTTCTCGCGCGCGGTGAGCGACTCGATACGGCGACGCAGCTCGCGCCGCTTCTGGTCGGCGGCATGACGTTGCCCGGCGAGTTTCAGCGCGTGCTGGACGCGATCCAGCATCTGCTGCGAGTTGTACGGCTTCTCGACAAAATCGATCGCGCCGTTTTGTAACGCGCGCACAGACATCGGAATGTCGCCGTGACCGCTCACGAAAATGATCGGCAACGTCGCGCCCTGCCGGTTCAGCTCGGCCTGCACATCGAAACCGCTCTGCTCCGGCATGCGTACGTCAAGCACGAGGCACGCCGGCAGCTCCGGATCGAACGCCTTCAGAAACTCCGCGGCGCTCGCAAACCCCGCCGATTTGACGCCCACGGATTCGAGCAGCCAGGACAGCGACGTGCGCATGCCGTTGTCGTCATCGACGATATAGACGGTGGGAGTGGGTGAAGTCATCGGCAAGCCTGGCAAGTACGACAGAAAACAAAAACACAGAAAAGTCAGATGTGGTTGATGCGTAGCAATACATCAATCACGGGCATCTGATAATACCCAGCGAAAAACGCCGTGAGAAGTGATGATTTCCCTGTGGCGGGCCTTATTTTTCGGATGTTCTGCCCGCTTTCCTACGCAACCTGGGAAAACCTTTAGATGGCTCGGGAAAGACGACACAACAGGTGCCGCTCGCGCGCATTTTTTTTCGTCGATGCATCCCGTACGCTTGATCCATCGACGACCGGATGAACATGCACTGTTCCCCGATGCCCTTCACCGACGCAGGACTACCGCGCATGACTTCAACTCAAACGCTGGATCAGAACGCCGACGCAAAGAAGCAGTTTCGTCAGGCGATGGCGCATCTCTCCGCCGCCGTCAACGTCATCACGACGGCCGGGCCGCACGGGCGATGCGGCATCACGGCGAGTGCAGTGTGCTCGGTCACCGATACGCCACCGACACTGCTCGTGTGCCTGAACCGGTCGAGCGCGATGCATTCGACGTTCGAGGGCAACCGCAACGTCTGCGTCAACGTGCTCACGGCCGAACACGAACTGCTCGCGCGCCACTTCGCGGGCATGACACAGGTGTCGATGGAAGAGCGCTTCGGCTGGCCGATCTGGGACGAAGGCACGAACGGCGTGCCGGTGCTGCGTGATGCGCTCGTGAGCATTCAGGGTGTCATCGTCGACCTCAAGCCGGTCGGCTCACATTCGGTGATGTTTCTGGAAGTGGCCCAGATCAAGGTGCGCGACGACGGCGACGGGTTGATCTACTTCGATCGCAACTTCCACCGGATTCCGCGGCCAGCAGCGGCGTGTGCGTGATCGTCACATCGATTTAACTTCCCCGCCGTCCATCCTCAACGCCGAACCTGTCATCCAGTGCGCCGCCGGCGACACAATAAATGCCAACAGTTCGGCGATCTCCTCCGGTGTGCCGTACCGGGCGATACCCGCTTCGACGGGAAATTTCGCTGTCGCTTCTTCAACGGTCATGTTGTGCAGCGGCGCCCAGTGCTCCAGATAGGATTGTCGACGGCCGGTCATCACCGGTCCTGGCAGAACGCTGTTAACCTGCACGCCGTCGGCGATGCCGCGATCCGAGAAGGCTTTCGCAAGCGCCATGATCGCCGCGTTGATCGTGCCCACGGCCGCATACGGCGCCTTGGGAAAAAGCGCCGAATTGCCCGACATCAGCACGACCGAACCCGACGTCGCCTTCAACGATGGCCACGCTGCCACTGTGAGGCGTCGCGCGCCATGCAGCTTCAGAGCGAGGCCGCGCTCCCATTGCTCGTCCGTCATTTCGAGCACGTCGATCTGCGGGACCGCGCCCGCGATGTTGAGCAACGCGTCGATCTGTCCGAACACGGCGAGCGTTTCATCGACGACCCGCCGTGCGGCGTCAGGTTGTGACAGATCGGCATCGATAACGAGCGGCTCCGCACCCAACTTCTTCACCTCGGCTGCGGTCTGCTCGAGGTTCGCGCGGTCGCGCGCGACCAGCACGAGCGAATCAAAATCCCGCGCCAGCCTGATGGCCGTCGAACGGCCGATACCCTGGCTCGCGCCTGTGACAATTGCGACTTTCCTCGACATCTCACCTCTCCTTGTCATGTGAACACGCACGGCTCAGTGGACCACCACCATCTTTCCACCCGCCTCATTGGCTTCCATCACGCGATGCGCTTCGCGGATCTCATCGAACCCGAACACCCGCGACGGTTTCGCGTTGAGACGGCCCGCCGCGACGTCGCTCGCGATCTGTTGAAGCGGTACGTCCGAGAGCGGAAAACCTGGCGTGCCGAACACGAAGCTGCCGAAGAACGTCAGGCAGACGCCGCTCGCCATTTGCAACAGCGGGTTGAAGCCCTCGATGGGATCGAGGCCGCCAAGCCAGCCCGCGAGACAGACGCGGCCGCCACGCCGCAACATCGCGAGCGAATCGAGCATCGTGCTGTTGCCGACGAGGTCGAGCACCGCGTCGATCCGTTTTGCTTCGGCGATGCGACTCGACAGATCCGGGCCTTCGATCTCGACACGCGACGCGCCGAGACTTTCGAGCATCGCGAAGCGCGCCGCACTGCGTGTCGTCGCGATGACGTGTGCACCCGCGTTCACCGCGAGCTTGACTGCAGCCTGTCCGAACGACGACGTCGCGCCGCGAATCACAAGCGTCTGTCCTTCCTTGATCTCGAGATTGCGGAACAGGCACGTCCACGCGGTCGCGTACGTTTCGGGAATCGTCGCCAGTTCCGCCCACGGCAGATCGGACTCGATCAGCGCCACGTTCGACACCGGTGCCCGTGTGTATTCCGCGTAGCTGCCGTTGATGGTTCGTCCGAGGCCGCCCATCAGCGCGGCGACTTTCGCGCCGACCGAAAATTCGCCGCCGGGGCACGACTTCACGATGCCCACGCATTCGATGCCGCTGACCCGCGCCGCTTCGGCCCATTCGCCGCGTCGCATATGCATCTCGGCGTGGTTGATGCCAAACGCCTTGATCTCGATCACCACATGACCCTCCAGCGGTTCGGGTTCCGGCAACTCGGTATAGACGAGGCTATCGGGGCCGCCGAACGTGTCGAGGACGATTGCACGCATGACTGTTCTCCTGCAGATGGATGACACTGTTGTCGAAGCTGACCTTGCAAAACGTCAGCGAACAAGAAATTCCGCCATGGCCGCGGCGATCTCCGCGGCGTGCGTCTCCAGCGCGAAGTGGCCGGTATCGAAGAAGCGCACAACGGCGTCCGGCATGTCGCGCCTGAACGCCTCGGCGCCTGCGGGCAGGAAAAACGGATCGTTCTTTCCCCACACAGCGAGGAACGGCGGCTGATGCTTGCGGAAATATTCCTGAAACGCGGGGTACAGCGCGACGTTGCTGTGATAGTCGCCGAACAGGTCGAGCTGGACTTCGTGTGCGCCCGGCCGGCCCAGATAGAAGTCGTCGAGTGAGTAACCGTCCGGCGACACGGACGTCCCGTCCTCGACGCCGTGCGTGTACTGCCACACCGTCGTCTCGTGCGTCAGAAACCCGCGCAGCGCTTCGCGATTCGCGGGAGAACCCTCCTGCCAGTAGGCACGGATTGGATTCCAGCCGTCACTCAATCCTTCTTCGTACGCATTGCCGTTCTGCGAAATGATCGCGGCGATCCGCTCGGGATGCCTGAGCGCAAGCCGGAAGCCGGTGGGTGCGCCATAGTCGAATACATAGAGCGCGAAGCGGTCGAATCCGATCACCTCCGTGAAGCGATCGATGACGTTGGCGATGTTGTCGAACGTGTACGCAAAACTGTCGCGGCTGGGCATATCCGACTGTCCGAATCCGGGCAGATCCGGCGCGACGATATGGAAGCGGTCGGCAAGCTTCGGAATCAGGTCGCGAAACATGTGACCCGCGCTTGGAAAGCCGTGCAGGAGCAGCAGCTTCGGAGCGCCGACGCGGCCGGCTTCACGATAGAACACGTTAAAACCATCCACGTTGGCACGGCGATAGGCAATTGAAGTCATGATCTTCCTCACAGGGGAAACGGGTTATGCGGGTTATGCGGGTTATGCGGGTGATGCGGGTGATGCGGGTGATGAGAGGCGGCTTGCGGAAACCGACTGGACCGCTTCGACGATGACATCCGTCACAACGTCAGGTGCCGTGACGATCGGCGTGTGATCGACCTCGTACGAGCGCACGTGTGCATTCATGCGAGCCGCCATGAAGCGCTGGGTGGCGGGGCTGATCATGCGGTCCTCTTCGGCGACCAGAAACCAGTTCGGACGGTCTTTCCACAACGGACGTCCGGCTGCTTCGCCAATGCATGACACTGCAACCGGACGCTGCACCGCGGCGAGCACCGCCCGTTCTGCCGGTGTCGCGTCCTGTGCAAACGCGGCCGCGAACGCGTCTTGCGGCAGCCAGATCCATCCGTGTCGATCCGGAGCCAGCTGCGGAGCCTGCGGATGCGCTTCGCCCCGATAGAACACATCGCCGACTGTTTCGCCTTCGTCGGGTGCGAGCGCGGCGACGTAGACCAGCGCCGCGACGCGGCTGGATCGGATCGAACCGATCACGGCGCCCGCATAGGCGTGACCGGCGAGCACCACCGGACCCTCGATCCGTTCGAGCGTCCGCTCGAGCGCGGCGACGTCGTCGCCCAGCGAAGTGAGCGGCAGCGGCGCCGCGATCGCATCGATGCCCTGCCCCTTCAGACGACCGATCACCTTGCTCCAGCTCGATCCGTCCGCCCATGCGCCGTGCACAAGCACCACGCTCACGTTGCCAGAAGACATGCCTCGCTCCTTTTCAGGAAAGTGAATGTTGCGTGAGATGTGCGGCTTTCCTACGCCGAACGTGTAACCCGTCTGTTTCTTTTTTATAGGTTACTCATCGTCGATGTAACTTGTCAACAGCGTTTTTAGCGGTTACCATGGTTTTACCGTCATTTCAGGTTCCTCGTACCAAATGGACTACCGCCAGATTCCCGCGATGTTCCTGGCCGATGCGCCGGGCCTCGACTTCCTGAACTCGGTGGCAACGCCGGTGGACGTCGAAGTCGACTGGATCAGCGACGGAGAGGGCTTGCTAGCCTGGCTGGAACAGGCTGGGCTCGTTCCTCGCGCCACGCTCGCGACGATGCGCTCGCAGGCCACGCCGTCCGAACTCGACGCGGTTGCGGCGCGCGCGCGCGAACTACGCGAGTGGTTCAGGGAATTTGTCCAGACTCGAAAGGGGCGACCGCTCACCGCCAGCGACCTGCGAGATCTCGAACCGCTGAATCAGCTATTCGAGCGGGACGAACAATATGGAGAAATCGTCGCCAATGTCACGCAAGGCGGATCAATCTTTGAATTGCGCGCGAATCGGCGCTGGAAGTCCCCTGAATCGCTACTGATGCCGATCGTCGAGGTGTTGGCGAGACTGGTGTGCGACGAGGACTTCGCACAGGTGAAGGCGTGTGAAGGTCCCCGCTGCACATTGCTGTTTGCCGATCACACACGCGGGCACGCGCGCCGGTGGTGCAGCATGGCGATTTGCGGTAATCGCGCGAAAGTAGCGGCCCACCGGAAGCGACTCAAGGAACGTGAGGCTTGACATCAGGCTGGTTGAAACCCGGCCGTTCGGTGTGCTGATGGTTTTTTCGGGGAGGAGATATGGATCACATCAAGGCGATTGCATTCGATCTGTACGGCACGCTGTTCGATGTCCATTCGGTTGTTGCCCGCTGCGATGAGCAATTCCCGGGACGCGGGCGTGAAATCAGCACGATCTGGCGACAGAAGCAACTCGAATACACGTGGCTGCGAAGCCTGATGAACCGCTACGTCACCTTCGAACAGGCGACCGAAGACGCATTGCGCTTTACCTGCCGGCACCTGCGGCTTGATCTGGATAGCGAAGCGTGCAAGACACTCTGCGAGGCATATCTGCGTCTGCAGCCGTTCCCCGAAGTACCCGAAACGCTGCGTGAATTGCGTCGGCGCGGATTGAAGCTCGCGATGCTGTCGAACGGCTCTCCGCATTCGATTGGCGCGGTAGTGGGGAACGCTGGACTGCGTGGCGAATTCGACTATCTGCTTAGCGTCGATCCGGTGCGCGTGTACAAGCCGGACGATCGCGCTTACCTGCTTGCGGAGAAGGCCTTCGGGGTTGGCCGTTCGTCGATCCTGTTTGTATCATCGAATGCGTGGGACGCGACGGGCGCGCGCTATTTTGGCTTTCCGACGTGCTGGATCAATCGTAGCGGCAGTGTCTTCGAAGAGATGGGACAGACGCCCGACTGGCAGCGCGGAGGCCTCGATGAAATGCTGTCGCTGTTCGACTCGGGCGCTGCGGGTCGGTAATTGCGCGACGAGGTCGCTGCGCGGAACACGTCGGGCAACGCGCGAGTGTCGAAGCCAGAAATAGAAAAAGGCCTTACAAGCATTGCTTGTAAGGCCTTGATTTCTTTGGTCGGGGCGAGAGGATTTGAACCTCCGACCACCTGCACCCCATAAAAGTCTTTGCCGTTCCACGGGTTTCCGACAACGTCCAACTAAATCACATAATCCATTGATTTTATGGATTTAATCTCACCGCCTAGGCTATCGACTTCCACTACAATACGTCACGCGCCTTCAGATCTGTGGGGGCAAATGTGGGGGCAAAATCTGCTTGGATGGAGGGGTGAATGGCCACACTTACGACGAAGGAATTGCAAGCGTTGACGTCAAGCGACGACGGACGGCGTCTCACCGATGGGCATGGCGTCTTTGGCGTGGTCCGCGTGGGAGCAAAAAGTATTTCGGTCCATTTTTCGCTGCGCTACCGATCAGCCGGCGCGATCCGCGAGCTTCGACTCGGCACCTTCCCGAAATCAACCCTGCGTCAGATCCGGGATGCTCGTGATAGTGCACGGGCGCAAATCAACGAGGGTGAAGATCCACTGGAGCATAAGCGCATCGAAAGGTTGAGGAAGCAAGTCGAGGTTGACGCAGCGGTTTCCAATCTAGAAGAGAGGCTTGCCCGAAAGACGTTCCGGCAGCGATTCAACGAATGGATCGACTCTGCGCTTCAGAAGCGCGCAGACGGGGGACAAGAAGTTCGACGCGCGTTCGAAAAAGACATACTTCCCGTGGTCGGCGACATGGCGATGGAGGACGTCCGCCGCTCGCATCTCATATCCTCGCTCGATACCATCGTCGCTCGGGGGGCGAACCGGCTTGCCAACAGGATGCTCACAGACCTGAAACAGTTTATTAAATGGTGCCAGGTACGCGAGTACGTTTCAGTCGACCCCCTGCTCACCATCGTCAAAAAGGACGTGGGCGGCGCGGATGGCGAGCGGGAACGTACACTGTCCAAAGATGAGATCCGTGCCCTGCCAGGCGTACTGGAATGCGCCAACCTCCTTGAAACGACAAAGCGGGCGCTTATGCTGATCCTGGCGACCAACGCGCGCGTTGGCGAGGTCATCAAAGCACGCAAACAGGATATCAATCTTGAACTGAAGATCTGGCGCATTCCATTCCAGAACGCGAAGAATAGAGAGTCTCACATCGTGTTCCTGTCCGACTTCGCTCTACAGCACATGCGGGTACTCTTTGAATTGTCTGACAGCAAGGAATGGCTGCTGCCGGGCCTCCGGCGCGAAAACGAACCTGAAACGCACGTCGGGCTGAAAAGTATTACCAAGCAGGTCTCTGATCGTCAGTTGGTGTTTTATGAGCGCGAGGCTCACGCCAAGCGAGCCTCTAACGGGAATTCTCTCGTTCTCAGCGAGGAAAAGTGGACGCCTCATGACCTGCGCCGGACAGCCGCGACGCTGATGCAGGAGCTTGGTGTATTGCCCGCAGTGATCGACAAGTGCATGAATCACCGCGAGCAGAACCGTATGAAGCGCATCTATCAGCGATACCCATACACCGCCGAGAAACGCGAGGCTTGGCGGCTGCTCGGCGCACACCTCGGAGAGCTGACAGCGGAAGACGCCGACAAGCAAAAGACCGAAGATAGTTCTTCTGATAAGGAGTCGAGCGAAGCAGTGCCAGGCGAGACCACTCACCTGCCTTGAGACATGAGGAACGAACTTCTCTGCATTGCACGATTATCGCGAAGGCAGCGAACAGGCCTGCCGAAAACTCGCTTACATCATGGCACTGTTCACCGGAGGCCGCTCACTCTCTTATCGATACGCATATCGAAGCGCGAATCGATCAAATGCCTGGAAACGCAATCGATTGGTTCGTCGAGCGAAGTCGATCATAGTTGCGACGGAACAGCACCACGGATCTGTCCACGCCAGCTGGTTGATGCTCGTACGGCATCGACATCTGCGTCGGACGCATCCGCTTCGCTACGCGCCGCTTCTACGCTGCGGCTGACACGACCAAAGAGGTCCACCTCGTAGCCAACGTCTAGTCCCAGATCAACGCGCCATTCGTGGAACGAGAAGCGGCGACAAACCTTGAACAAATCGCGCGCGATGCCGATGCCGGCATTGGTACGTTTTGCACCGCGCCACGGTCTTTCGACTGGACTGTAATGCAGGATCATCTTGTTGCAGCGGGCAGACGTTGTTTCAAACCGGCAGCAATCAGGACCACTGCGATCACCGTGAACAGTACATCGGCAGCCAGCGCGATATGAATGCCGCCCAGGAGATTCGCACGAGCGGCCATCACGGCAGCCAAGGCCGGGATGCCGATGGTGGACGCAACGCGCTGGCTCGTTGTCATCAGGCCAGAGGCAAGCCCTTTGCTGGTCTCTGGAACTTCCGAGGTAGCGGCAACGGTAGCTGCCACAACAGCCGTAATATGGCCGAAAAATCCGACAAAGAGTGCCGGGATCAAAAGCCACATCGAGTTCGGGTCCGATCCAAGCAGGATCAGCGGTGCGGTAAAGCCGCCCTGAACGAGCAAGGCCACCAGAAGCACGGGACGCGCGCCGCGCCGAGCGACGATCCGGCCGGCGAGAATGCCTGCAACTATCGATGCGAGCCCCGGGACGCCGAACACCAGGCCGGTCGCGAACGGCCCCAAATGCAGCACCTCTTGCAAGTAGATTGTTACGAGGTAAATGAGGCCGGCCTCCATTGAGAAGATGGTCAGCACCGCCACATTTCCCCAGCGCACCGAGGGCCAGGCCAACATCTCGATCGCGACCAAAGGCGCTGACGCACGCCGCTCAATCCAGAAAAACAGAACTAGAAGCGTCGCTCCGACCGCGAGCGCTGCCGCGGACTGTTCCGTGAAGCCGAAGACGATGGCGACAAGCCCGAGCGTCCCCGATACTGCGCCCGGGATGTCCAGACGAACACCGTTCCGGGAATGTGCCGCGGAAATCACGAACGGCGTCACGGCGAGGATGATGATGGCGGTCGGAACGTTGATGAGAAAGGCCCAGCGCCAGCTCAGCACGTCGACGAGCATCCCGCCCACCAAGGCTCCAAAAGTGAAACCGCCTGAGAGCAGTGCACCGTTCAAGCCTAGCGCCCGCGCGCGCTGTCGTTCGTCGGCGAACACCGTGATCAGCAGTGCCAGTGCGGCTGGGCCCGTCATCGCTGTTGCGACGCCCTGGAGCACGCGAGCAGCGAGAAGAACGACAGGTTCGGTTGCGATACCGCCCAGGAGCGACGATGCCGCCAGAAGCGCGAGGCCGATGAGAAACATGCGGCGCAGACCATACAGATCGCCGAGCCGGCCGAAGAGCAGGGACAGCCCTGCGGCTGGTAGCGCAAAAGACGTAGCGACCCACGGGAAGTCGCTCACCTTAAGCCCGACCGCCCGTCCAACTTCGGGCAATGCGACGTTAAGAATTGAGAAGTCGGCGGACAACATGAAGTTGGCACCGAGAAGAAGGATGACTATGAGCCGTTGTCGTACCGTCATCGGGGGCGCGTCGCTTCCGCGCCGCAGGGTCAGTTCAGGAATTTCCATTGTCAAGAATTGCTTTTCATCATTGATTGTTGGAAGCGTCGCGGCGTCACGATGCCTGATGCGGCCCGAATGACTGGCTGAAGCCACAACCGGAGCGGACGAGTTCGCGAGCCGCGGCGAGCCGTTTTGCCTCGTAGTGGCGCAAGGCCTCGGCCGCGCCTCCATGAGCCAAGCCGTCGTGCAGTGCTTCGGCGAGGGCGAGCGCATCGAGCGCCGAGGCATCGAAGCCCTTGCCGGTCATCGGCGACGGCACATGAGCGGCATCTCCAACGAGACATACCCTCCCGCGTGCCAAGCGCTGCGGCATGTATTCGCCGATGGGCGTGCCGATCACAGCGCGTCGGGAAAGGCAGTCGCGAATGGCTTCGCGCCAGGGGGCGGGCCAGATCGCTTTAGCCTCCGCCGCCAGGTCCCTGAAAGTAGCGTCCGGAATGTCAGCGGGACGCAGTGTTCGCTGCACGACGTCCCCAACGAGGACGCCGCTCGACCGCAGGAGATCATTGCGGCCGGCGTCGTACCAACCAAACCCCAAACGTCGATGGCCTCTCACAAGCGACCCATCCGCACCCGGTAGGTAATAGGCGTTGAGGCAGTACCCTCGCTCTTCGAGGATCGCGAGTTGATCCGGCCAAGGCTGGGCTCGGACTTCGCTTTCGTCGACTATGCCAAGCCAGATGAGATAGCCGGCGAACACCGCATCGGGCTGCTCAGGGGCAACATGACAACGGACGATGCTTGCATGACCGTCGGCGCCGACGACAATGTCGCCTCGCACAACCTCCGCGTTGTCCGTTACCGCCCATGCTGAGTGCTCATCCTGATCAACAAACTTCACGCGCGCCGGAGCGCGAACTCGTATGTTGGGATCGGCATCAACGACGGCACGCAGAGCTGCGTAGACATCGGCCCAGGCTTGCGGCCCCGAAGGCAGTGCATGCTGTCCTAAGCTCCGACCGGTCAAACGTTGGAGGAGACCCTCGCTGACCGGCAAGGCTGCGCCCGCGCGAGCCTTCCCGTCCGATCGTTCCAGCATCGTCACAGTCATTCCGATGCGGGATAGGGATAAAGCACCCATCAAGCCTGACAGGGATGCCCCGACAAGCACGGCCGCGCCGCCGGTTTTGTGCGTCTGACGTTCCATCTGCTCGATCCTGTATTATACGGAGGGATACTACGGTTATATTACCGTAGTTCCACTACGCTTAACAAGGAGCTTTCTGAGGTGCAATCAGCCCCACCTTCCAAACCAAGCCGCCGGCCGCGTTCCGATGGCGAACGCAACCGGCTGCGATTGATCGATGCGGCCAAGCACGTCTTTGCCGAAAAGGGGGCAGCCGCCAGCCTTGAACAGGTCGCGCGCGAGGCAAAGGTCAGCATCGCTTCGCTCTACCGACACTTTCCGACGCGGGACGCCGTGATCTCGGCCGTTTATCGGCAGGAAGTAGATGCGCTCATCGAGGCTGCCGACGGCTTGATTGCGGAACGGGAGCCAGAGGCCGCTCTACGCGAATGGCTGATGCTTTTCGTAGAGTTTCTCGACGCAAAACATGGCATGGCCGAGGCCATGGATACCCTGATGGGAGGTCCGGAGGATCTCTACAGCAAGACCCCAGACCGACTTGCATCGCCGATCACGGCGCTGGTCACCTATGCAGTCGAGGCGGGTGCATGTCAGAGGGATGTTGAGCCGCTGGATTTGCTTCGCGCACTCTCCGGCGTGGCGACGATTAGAGTGGGCGAAAACTGGAAGCGCTCGGCAGTTCGAATGGTTGAGTTGTTGCTCGCAGGTATCTCAGCAAAGGCTCCCGGCCACGGTGACTAATTGAGACACGTTCTGGCGACGCGAACGGATCGTGCAGGATTGAAGGGCAAAAACAGCGACGAAGGCGACAACCCAAACGATCAGTATGAAGCGCACCAGTGGAGTCATCATCTCCGCAAAATTCCTGTCGAAGTGCGTGAGCTTTCGCCACCCTCCCAATGTTCAAACGGGACTGACCGGTACCCAGCAGGCTGTTGACCCTCGCGCCGCCGGTCGGTGACTACATCGGACAGGTGAAGCAAATGCTCGAACGTGGCGATCATCCCCGCGGGGAGCTTCCGCTTGAACGAGATCAAGCTCGGCGATAGGCCGAAAGAGACCAGAGCCATCGATCCCGGGTCCGCCTGCAATCGGAGACGCAACGCTTCAGCGGCTTGCGACTCCTTTGGCGAACACGTCGATTTTTGAGATTGCATCAGGGCTGACTTCACACCGGTGATTTCGCTTAGCAAACCTCTGCCTGGGCGATGAAAACCGGCACAGAAAGGTAATATCCTTCATTACCGAGTTCTGTGGGGGCCTTAACCGCGTCACTGATGACAGCGGCCCAATCTAGATACCGCGACGCCAGTCTACCGTCAAGGAAAAAGACCAACACCCGATGCGTCTGGTTTGACCGCCTCGCATCTAGCGAAGAAATATCTCTTCGAGGTCAGCCTCTTCTTCCGTTGAATCCAACTTCAACGCCCCTTCAATGTGGTCGAGATGCTCGAGCATCACCTGCGCAGCGGTTTCCCCATCTCCTCTATCCAACGCTTCAACGATTCTTTCGTGTTCATCCGCTCGGCAACTGGCCACGATGGGAGCGTTGTATAGCAAAATCACGAGACAAGTCAGCGTTGAGAGCTCTCGCAGACTCCGAGTGAAAGATGAATTACCGGCGAGCGCGGCCGCCAGGTTATGAAACTCGCCAGAGAGGCGGATGATTGCACGCTTGTCGTCGACTTTGCGCGCATCCATCTCCTTCTCCAGGTGTTCATGCAGAGCGGTCTTTTTCTCTACATCCATATTCTGCGCCAGGCGTCTCATGACCGCGGGCTCTATCAACCGCCTTGCCTCGAAAACGTCACGGGCCTGCTCTACCGACGGCCTGGCGACAAACCAACCCTTCTTGGGAAAGACCTCAACAATCTGCTCATATGCCAACTTGCTTAGCGCTTCGCGCACGCGAGCCCGGCTAGCCTTGAAGATTGAGGCAAGGCGTTCTTCGGCAAGTTTCGTCCCCGGTGTCAGTCGATGCTCGAGGATCGCGAGATAGATTCGCTCGTAGATTTCATCACTGGTGCTGTCCGCTGACTGCGGGTCTTTGAGAAGCGGAAGAGCTGATGTCTTGGGCATATCAAAAAATTCGAAACTCTGGAAGGCGCCTGATTCGGGAGGGCGCGGGCGCTGTCACGCACGCTCGTAAGGATGCTCCTTTATCCAATGGCGAGCAATATCGATTCGCCGCGTGAACCAGACATCCTCGTGTCTTTGAACATAGTCGAGAAACCGCTCCAGGCCAGCGGCCCTCGATGGATGACCGATAAGTCTGAGGTGAAGCCCTATTGACATCATCCTCGGGGTCCTGGCGCCCTCTTTGTAGAGCGTGTCGAACGCGTCCCGCATGAATTCGAACCACTGTTGCGACGTACCGGTTGCTCCAGCATATTGGCCATCATTGGTCGTCAACGAGTAAGGGACGACCAGATGCGGCGTATCGTCAACCGTCGTCCAAAACGGAAGTTCGTCGCCGTAATAGTCCGAATCGTACAGAAATCCGCCATGCTCGACGAGCAACCGCCGGGTGTTTACCGATGGGGAATACCGGCAATACCATCCTTCTGGCGCACGACCAATCGTCCTCGTAAGGGACTCGACTGCCTGATGGATGTGCTTCTTCTCCTCCTCTCGCGAGAGTGAGTAGTGCTTCACCCACCGATACCCGTGGCTACAAACATCGAAATCGGACTCGCGAATCGCAGCCGCTGCCGACGGATTGCGTTCCAGTGCCAATGCGCAACCATAGATGGTCGCAGGCAACTCCCGCTCCTGGATTATCCGCATGAGCCGCCAGAAGCCGACCCTGCTGCCGTATTCGAAGAGGCCCTCAGCAGCCAGGTCACGACCAACCACGCCTGAATTCAAGCCGTGCGACTCCGTGAACCACGTTTCGGACTCTTTCTCGCCGAGTTCGATCGACGGCTCCGAACCTTCCTCATAATTCAGGACAATGTTAATGGCAATGCGAGCGCCGTTTGGCCAGTTCGCATGCGGAGGGTTTGCTCCGTAACCCTCAAAATCGCGAGTGGGTGTCGCCCACTGATTGGTGTTCATAGAATCCTCGCTCCTGGTTAGAGCATCACGTCGCCGCCATTGGGCGACAGGGTTTGTCCAATGAAGTAGGCACCGCCGGTTTCCGACGCCAGCAGAAGCGCCGTCGGTGCGATTTCGTCGACTTTCCCAAACCGCCCGGCCGGAAGCTGCGAGAACTTCATGGCACGCCACTCGTCTGTAAATCCGGCGAGCATCGCAGTCTCGACCGGCCCCGGTGCGATAGCATTGACGGTGACGCCGAAGGGCGCGCCTTCGTAGGAAAGCGCACGCGTGAACCCGACGAGGCCCGCCTTGGAAGCGCAATAGTGCGCAGCGTCAGTTGTGCCCTTGTAGGCCAACTGCGAGGCGATATTGATGATTCGCCCATATCGGCGTTCCTTCATTCCATCGAAGAACTGCCGGGTGACGAGGAAAGCGCCGCGGAGGTTGACCGACATCATCCGGTCCCACTCTTTGACCGACAACTGGCTGAAGGGGACCTCGCTACAGATGCCCGCGCCGTTGACCAGAATATCGACAGGTCCGAGGTCGTGAATTGCCCATTCGCCTAGTCGTTGTACAGAAGCTTCATCAGTGACATCGCACTCGGCAGTAACTACATCCGCCCCCTGCTGTACGAGTTGTGCAGCCAGTTCCCTCGCTCCTTCCTGGTCGTTGAAATGGCACATGACCACTCTCGCGCCATTGGCCGCGAACAGCTTCGCAATTGAGAAGCCGATGCCGGTATTCCCACCGGTCACGACCGCCGTTTTTCCTTTCAGGGAAAACGATTCCATGAGTCCCTCTCCTAGTCTTTTCGTGTAGCCATAAGCCAACGGGCATACTCTTGAATGCCTTCGGCAAGCCCAACTCGCGGGACATATCCCAGATCTCGCTGGGCAGCAGAGATATCAAACGCATCCTGGAATTCATCCACCGGATCTGGGCCGTTGGCCAACTCAATTTCCGCCGCAGGATAAAGCAGCTTCACCATATTGCCGACCTCCTGTAGCGTGACCCGCGTTCCTCCAGTCACGTTGTACGTGCGCCTCGGCAGTTCGGGGACATCGAGCGCCTTCAACACAGCAACACTCGCATCGTCGACATGAATGAACTGGCGATAGAAGTCAGCGCCAAACCCCAACTTCGTCAGTCGGCCGGCAAATGCGTTCGTCAGCATGTCCCGGATGACGCAGTCGGTCGTCCGCCGCGGCCCATACACCCAGGACAGACGAAGGCTGACCCCATCCACACCGTATTGTTTCGAGTAAGCAGAAATCATCTGCTCACTCGCGACCTTGCTCGCCCCATAGAGGCTTTCGGGTTCCATACACGAGTCTTCCTGCACCGGGTCGCCTCTTGTGTGGCCATATGCACTAGTGGACGAACAGAACACAAAACGGCGCGACTCATAAATGCGAGCGATCTCAAGGACGTTCGCGGTGCCCACAACATTGACCTGCACCATCGCATAGGGGTTGTCGCGTGCCACCATAGGGCCGGAAAACGCCCCGCAATGAACAATCGCCGTAAGCCCCGGACCCGTCGCTGCGTGCAGTTGGTGAATGTCATTCAGGTCGCAAGCAATCACACGGACGCCTTCGACCTCACCAGGGAACCGGTCGATGGCGATCACCTCATCGCCTCTTGCCAACAACGCGCGAGCGACCGCGTTGCCGACCAAACCTGCCGCGCCTGTGACAAGGACTCGTTCTTTGCTCATTGTTTTACTCCAGCGGTTTCCAGATGAGAGACCCGCGGTTTGCACTCAATCGGAAGCTCCGCTTGCAGAAGTTTGCGTGTGTATGCTTGCACCGGTTGCGAGAAAATTGATTCTGTCTCTCCCGTCTCAACAATCTTGCCGTGCTGCATCACCGCAACGTAATGAGCGAGCGAACGAACAGAGTTAAGGTCATGCGTGATGAAGAGCGCGGACAATCCCATCTCTGCCTGCAGATTTCGGACAAGGTCGATAATCTGCGCGCGTACACGAATATCCAGCGCCGTCGTGCATTCGTCGAACACGACGAAGTCCGGGTTCGCGGCCAGCGCGCGTGCAATGCCGACTCGCTTCTGTTCGCCCGCCGTCAGTTCATGCGGATAGCAGCCCACACGCCGCGCGGAGACGCCGACGAGTTGCAGAAGTTCAAGGATGCGCTTTTGACGGTCCGCTCTCGTCATCTTCGGAAGCAGCGCGAAAGGTTCCGCGATCAGGTCACCCGTCCGCCAGCGCGGGTTCAGAGATACGTAGGGTTCCTGGAACACCATCTGCATACGACGCCTGATGCCGCGAAACTCGGAATTGCTCATCTCTCGGGTACTCTGCCCGTCAAATCGCATTGAGCCGGAATCTGATTCGAGAAGCCGGAGGAGGCACTGACCGGTCGTTGTCTTTCCGGAACCACTCTCCCCTACCAACGCCAACGTCTCGCCACGCGCAATCTTGAAGGAAACGTCGTCGATCGCTCTTACAACCGCGTGAGTCCGGTCAGACTTGAATGTCTTAACGAGGTTCTCGACCTCGAGCAGAGTAGGCCTGTCCGCCGGGGCGCTGGTCGCACTGGCGGTCAACCTGAGCGTCGAAGGGCGTACCTTCGCCGCATCCAGCAACTCTCTGCTGTATTCCCGGGAAGGTTCTTTAACGAAATCTTCAACGTCCGCGAGTTCAATCAGCTTCCCACCCTTCATGATGGCAACGCGGTCGCAGTAGTTCGCGACAATACCGAGATCGTGGGTGATTAGCACTACACCAAGGCCCAGGTCTTTACCCTTTTGGGCCATGAGGTCAAGAACCTGGAGCTGGATGGTTGCATCCAGACCAAGGGTCGCATCGTCGGCAAGCAGAATCTTCGGCTGTGCGATGAGTGCCATTGCAATGACTACCCGTTGCGCCATCCCGCCCGACATCTCATGCGGATACGAATGAGCCCGTGCTTCCGGGTTGACGATACCGACCTGCTTGAACAGTTCAATGGCCTCTGCCCAAGCCTGTTTCCTGCTCATGCGCTTGTGGTCACGCAGAACACGTACAACCTGTGCTCCGACCGTCTCGACCGGGTCGAGCAACATCTTGGCATTGGTGCCAATTAGAGCGACGTCGCCGCCGCGATACTTTTGGCGTTCCGCCTCGCTAAGCCGAAGTATGTCGCGCCCTTCAACTTTAATCGTGCCGCCGCTGATACCCGCGCCTTCCGGAAGCATATCGATGATGGCGCGGGCAAGCACCGACTTACCCGCACCTGTCTCGCCGACAATACCAACGATTTCTCCGCGTTTGAGCGAAAAACCGATGCCGTCCAGGACCTTCGTATCGCCTTCGCCCCAATTGACGGACAATCCGTCGACCTCGAGCAACGGGGATTCTGTGGAAGCGTTCACTTTTCACCTCGCGACGCCGGAGCGGCGATGTGCTTAAGCGCATCGCCGAGTACGGCAAATGTCAGTACGGAGACTACGATCGCCAGGCCCGGGAACAGGGCCGCCCACCAGACACCAAGAATCATCTGTTGAGCACCGTTCGCAACCATGAGCCCCCACTCCGGCGTTGGCATACGGACACCGGCGCCGACGAAGGACAAGCCCGCAGTCAGCAGAATCGCCATGCCGATAGAGATGGAAATTTGCACAATGGCCGGAGTTATGGCGTTCGGCAGAATATGCCTGAACATGATTGCTCCGTCGGTCGCACCACTGCAGCGGGCTGCACTAATAAATGGCCGGTCTCGAAGCGACAGGACCTCACCCCGAATCAAGCGGGCGAACATCGGTACGAAAAGGACGGCCAGTACGATTGCCACGTTCCAGATTTCCTGGCCCATCACCGAAACGAGCGCCATGCCGATAACGAAGACCGGAAACGACTGAATGAAGTCAAACACTCGCATCACGAGTGTACTCACCGTGTTTCGATAGAAGCCTATGAGGAGGCCGATAGGCACGCCAATCACAAACGCCGCTGCAACCGCGGTAATGCTAATCAACAGGTTAATACGCGTGGCATAGATGACGCGAGACAGTATGTCCATACCCGAGACGTCGGTACCGAACCAGTGCTGCCAGGACGGCGCCTGCAGCACGTTGAGCGGGTCAGCATCAACTGGCGAGTATGGTGACAGCCACGGCGCGAACACAATAAGAACTATCTGGAGGCCAAGCAGTACGCAACCGATGGTTAAACCAGTACTGAGTCGAGTTCCAGAAAAGAGCTTGAGCGTTTTCATATTTCAATCCTCGGGTCAGCCAACCCATACAGGACGTCCACCGCGGTGTAGACAAGAAGGATGAATCCTGCCGCAACGAGGACAAATCCCTGAAGGGCCGGATAGTCACTGTTGACCACCGATTGAACTGCGTATTGACCGAGGCCGCCCCAGGCGAAAATGGTTTCTACCAAAACGGCGGCCCCAAGCAGGAAGCTGAAGAGGAAACCAATCATGGTGATGATGGGCGGAAGGCTGTTACGCAATGCACTCAGGATGATGCGTCGCTCGGAGAGACCCGACGCTCGGGCATGCCGGATGAACTCGCTCTTGTAGATGTCTTCAAACACGGACTGGCTTAACTTCATCAGGCCGCCGGCATTGACGATGCTCAACGTCAACACAGGCAGAAAGAGGTGCGAAACAGACGACCTGAAGGCGACCCAATTCCCGGTCAGGAGACTGTCTATTGTGTAGAAGCCGGTTATCGTCGATGGTGGAGTAATGAATGTATCGATGCGGCCAAACGGTGCGGGAGCAATGCCAGCCATGTGGAAGAGCGCGTAAATCAGAAGCAGGCCAACCCAGAAATCAGGGATAGCGCCCGCGGCCAGGCCGTAGACCTTGCCCATACGGTCGACTATGCCCCCTTTTCGCACCACGGACACGACCGCGAGTCCGACGCCGATGATGATGGTCGCCAGCATTGAATACACGATGAGTTCCAGGGTGGCAGGGACACGCTGAAACAGGTCAACCGTTACAGGGTTAGAAGTGAACATGGACGTCCCCAGGTCGCCGTGCGTAAGCGCGTGGAGATACGCGCCGAACTGTGACCAGATGGAAGCGTTCAGATGCAGCTTTTCGCGCAAGGCAGCGATGGCCTCCGGAGTCGCCATATTTCCCAACATCAACAATGCTGGGTCTCCGGGAAGCAGTCGGACCAGCAGAAATGTTGCGAACATGACCCCGAACAGCTGGGGCACCAGTGTTCCAAGTCTGGCAAGGATGATACGTATCGGTCGCGGAAACGACCGCCAGAACGATATAAGTGCCATTGTGACCTCACTTTCGGCAACATGAAGAAAGGGCCGGAGGGCCCCGGGCCCATCAGTTCTTCGAGAAGTCGTACCAGGTATTTCCGTTAGTGGTATTCCAGCTATAACCCTTCACGTTGCTTCGCGTTGCCAGCTGGTAGCCGGGGTTGATGAGGAAGACCCAAGGGGCCTGCTGCATGACGAGTTGCTGGACTCGCTCCATCTGGGTCTTGCGCTTCGGTTCGTCGGTCGACGAGAGGCTGTCGTTAATCAGCTGGTCCACTTCCGGATTCTTGTATCGAGAGTAGTTAATCAACGATGCACTGTTCAGCCAGAGATTCGCGACATATCCCGCGTCCGGAACAATCGCCATGTCGCGGAAGAAATACATCGGGATGGTTCCCTTCGAATAGCGCTCGACGAGCGTCGACGCAGGCAGCTTCTGCAGCTCAACATCGACGCCAATCTTCGAGAACGCTGTCTTCAGGACGATTGCGAGCTCTTCCTCGGTCTGGTCGCCGGTCGGGTATCCGAGCTGCGTCTTGAAACCATTTGCGAACCCCGCTTCCTTGAGAAGCGCTTTTGCCTTTTCAAGGTTGTAGCCGTAGTCGTAGTATTTGTCGGTGTAGGCTGGATAGATTTCCGAAATGGGGCTCTTGGTCGCTCGTGCGGTCCCGTAGAAGATTGACTTCAGGATTTCGTCACGGGGTACGGCATAGTTCAGCGCCTGACGCACCTTCTCGTTATTGAACGGAGGCGTCGTGTTGTTCATCTCGACGCGCTGTACGTAGTTGCCGTACACCTTCCAGACTTTCACGGTTGGCATGCTGGCCAGAATATTGAGTTCCCGCGGCGGCAACCATTCGGCAACATCCACGGCCCCCGCTTGCAAGGCTGCCAGCCGGTTGGCGGACGTTGGCATCTCACGGAAGATTACCCGCGAAATCTTCGGCGCGCCGCGATAGTAGTTCGGGTTAGCTTCATAGACCACCTCCTGCCCTGGCGAGTATTTGGTCACCTGGTAGGGCGCAAACGAAGCGGAATGGCTCGACAGCCAACGCGAGGCCCATTGGTCGTCGGGTGTCACATGCTTCTTTGCTTCCACGGAATCGATGATTCCGAGGTCGTTGTTCACCCAGATTCGTTCAATCAGAGGCGACGGCTTAGGTAGCGTCACCTTCACGGTCTGGTCGTCAATTTTCTGGAACGCCGTCTTGAAGTCCTGGATTTTAAGAACCTGCGTCATGTACCAGTGGAAGTTGGCCTTTAAATTCCAGCCACGTTCGAAGGTCCACATCAGGTCGTCGGCATTGAGCGTATTTCCTGCAGCACTCTTGACGCCCTTTCGCAAATGAAAAGTAATGGATGTCTTGTCGGGAGATGTCTGCCAGGACTCGGCAAGAGCGCCTTTAAGCTTGTCGAAGTTCTCAACCGTCACGCCACCTTCGCCCGGCTTCATCTCGTAAGTCAGGAGCCGTTCGAAGATGTTGCGCCGTGCCTCATGACTGGCTTCGGTCGGAGGGTACTCCTGGTCCAGGGATTCAGGCGTCCGGGGACCGGCTACCACCAGCACCGAGTTGTTGTTCTGCGCCTGAACGGACGCTGAAGTTCCAACCGCCCCCATGAGCACGATGCTTGCGAGGGCGACGCGGAAAGCACCCCGGCACCCACCAGAGCGCGCGGCGTAGACATCTGTAAATTTTTCCATCATGTTTTCCTCATCCAGATTCGTTAAGATTCTTAATACGTATAACTAATCATCCAGTAAAGCGACTTCTTCAATTTCATCTTTTCTCCGTTCAGCAGCGCAACGTCGGAAGTCCGCGGCGCAGGAACTGACCGGCACCGGCTTTTCCTCTGAATTCCTTGCCGTCCCACACGATCTGCCCGCGCGAGAGGGTGTACGCCGGCCACGCACGGACTCTTCGTCCCTCGTATGGCGTGTAATCGACGGCGTGGTGCAACATTGAGTTTGTCAACGTCGTGTCGACCTCATCCCAAATTACAAGGTCTGCATCCGTGCCGATGGCGATGGTGCCCTTACGCGGATGCAAGCCGTAGAGTTTGGCTGGATTTGTTGACGTCAATTCGACGAAGCGGTTGAGCGAGATCCGGCCTTCCAGCACGCCTTCCGTGTAGAGCAGCGGAAGGCGGGTCTCCAGGCCCGGAATTCCGTTGGGAATATATGGAAAAGCGACTTGCTCCCCATTTGGATGTTTGCCCTGTTCGTCATCGAAGGAAAACGGTGCATGGTCTGAAGAAAGAATAGTGAACGTGCCGTCGGCCAACCCTCTCCAGATGACGTTCTGATTCTCCGAATCGCGAGGAGGAGGACTACAGACACACTTTGCACCGTGATAGTCAACGTCGATGCCCAAGTCGTCAGATGTGAGAAGAAGATACTGAGGGCAGGTCTCCGCCAGAATATTGATGCCTCGATTACGAGCCCATTGAATCTGCTCGACCGCTTCGCGACCCGACACGTGAACGATGAGAATAGGCACATCGACGAGCTCAGCGAAGCTGATTGCCCGATGCGTAGCCTCACGCTCCACCAGCATCGGCCGGGATGTTGCGTGGTAACGCGGTGCGGTAAGCCCGTTGCTCACGAGACTTTCCGTGAGCCACCCAATGCACTCTGAATTTTCCGCGTGAACCAGACTCATTGCGCCGTGCTTGCGTGCTGCGGCAAGCATCTCAAGCATCTGGCGGTCATTTAGCTTCAGATCGTCGTACGTCATGTAAATCTTAAATGACGTGTATCCCTCTTTGATTAGCTGAGGCAACTCCGTCGCAATGACTTCAGGCGTGGGGTCGACGACAATGAGATGGAAACCATAATCAATGGTGGCGCGTCCGTCGGCTCGGCGGTGATATTCCTCCACTGCAGCCCGAAGCGATTCGCCTTTCTGCTGAGCTGCGAATGGAATGACAGTGGTCGTTCCGCCGCATGCAGCGGAACGGGTGCCCGTGAGAAAGTCATCTGCCATCTTTGCTGGCGGCGGAATAACCTGGTCCAAATGGCAGTGGCCGTCAACACCCCCAGGGGTTACTACACGGCCGGCGGCGTCAATCTCCTCGTCGCCCCGCGGCAATGACAAACCCATCTGAGCGATGACTCCATCCCTGATGCCGATGTCCGACTGAAAAGTGTCGCACGCGGTGGCTACCCGGGCGTTACGAACCACCAGATTGAAATCGTTGGGCATTGCGTTCCCTTGCACTTTTTGAATTGCGCCGCGCGCGTCAGTGAAGCGAATCTATCGCGCCAAAAATCCGTCAACAAGATTCGTCAACATGCTTATAAATCTACGTTGTCAACAACACATGTCAACAACGATTGCATAATCAAATCAGCTCACTAGGAACTCAATTGGTGCAAACCCGGGTGTCACCAGTAGTTTGTATTAATCATTTCATACGTAAATAGAACAACTCTGAGGATGGGCAGATAAGTGCCAACGGCGTCGACCGTGCGCCACACAAGAAACGGACGACTGTGTGCGAGGCGCCACCCACGCGCCCCGTCCCGAAGGGACTATTGATCGACTCCGCATTGCGCGGTTCACCTCGAGTTAGTCGATGCACAACCACTGCCTGGTCTTGTCGAGTTTCTGCCCCGCTCCGCCGGCGATCCGCCACCCGGACGCCGGCCGCCGGCCGCCAGCATGGCATGAGGCTTCCAACCTGTTCATGATCAGCTTCTGGACGCGGACCTCGTGTGCGGCGACGGAACAACCGTTTAGGTGTTCAAGGAATGTGCGATACCCACTTCATCCGCGAGCGCATGCATCTCGGTGGTGGGATGGATCGGATACTGCTCGCGGATGTCGATCACGTTCCCCAGATATTCACAGAGCAGGTGATGCCGGCGTTCGAGGTTCGACAGGTAGTGATGTATGCGGTTGGTGAGCGGTGACTGTACGCCAGGCCGATTTCAGGAGTCACCGTTAAATGCGTCGAAGGTCAATGCGACGACACGAACACCGCGTGGCGATCCGCATGCGGTATTGCGAAGTGCCGCTTCATACGCAGGATCTCCTGCGAAGGCGTTCTGCCGAAGAGACGCTTGAACTCGCGGCTGAACTGGGACGGACTTTCATATCCGACCTGTGCGCTCGCAGCAGCCGCAGTCATGCCCTGTCTGGCCATCAGGAGGCGCGCTTGATGAAGCCGCGTCGACTTGAGGTACTGCAAAGGTGACGTGTTTGTCGTTGTCTTGAAATGTGCATGAAACGAAGGAACGCTCATCTGCGCCTCGAACGCCAGCGACTCCATCGACAACGGCTCCGCATAGCTGGAGTGAATCTTCCTGAGCGCTTTTGATATACGCCCAAAATTACCTTCCCGGTTCAACGCAGCACGCATCGAGCCACCCTGCTCGCCGATGAACACGCGAAAATAAATCTCGCGAACGAGCGCCGGGCCGAGAATCGCGGCTTCGAGCGGATTACGCATGGCGCGCAGGAAGCGCACAACCGAATCGCCGAGCGCGACGTCAAGCTCCGTCGTCGCCATGCCACATGGTTCGTTCAACACGAAGCCGCTTCGCTCGTCGATTTGCGTGAGAACATCCGCCGCCAGACCAAAGTCGAGGCGTAGATAGATCGCGAGCAAGGGTTCCGCCTCGCTCGCGTCCGTCTCCATCGAGAAAGGCAGCGGCAACGATACGACCAGATAATGTTGCGCGTCGTAGAGATAGACGGTGTCGCCGAGGAAGCCCCTCTTTCTTCCCTGACAGACGATAACGATGCCCGGCTCGTACAACACGGGCGTGCGTGTAAGCGACCGATTCGAGCGCAGGAGGCGTATATCGCGCATCGGCGTCAGGTTATAGCCTTCCGACGGCGCGAGCTCGAGCATCAGTGGAATCATCTCGGCGCGCACGCGCGTCAGTGCTTCGTCTTTCACTCTGACCATCCTCTTCGCCTCATCTTCTGACGCGCTCAGTGTGACACATGAAAAACCGCTGTTTCCAGTGCTTCATAGAATCAGGCAAGGTTTTCAGAAGATCATGCGTTCGCAGAACTGCGCGCAAGCCATAGCATTCGATCACGCTATTTTCATTCATCCACGCAAGGAGAAATCAGCATGATCGATGTGTTCAATCCCGCGAACGGTACGCTCGTCGGACGCGCACCTTTGCATTCCGCGGCGCAGGTTAGCGCCGCGGTAGATCGCGCCAGCGCCGCCTTTCCCGCATGGTCGCGCACGCTCGCGAAACAGCGTAGCGAACTGCTGCGCAAGTGGTTCGAACTCGTCAGCGCGGACAGGCGCGCCTTCGCCGAACTAATGTGCCTCGAGAACGGTAAGTGCGTCGCCGAAGCGCTTGGCGAAATCGACTACGGGCTCGGCTTCATCGAGTGGTATGCGGAAGAAGCCAAGCGCGTCTATGGTGACACCATTCCCACGCACGCAAGCGACGCCGCCGTGCTCGTCACGAAGGAGCCCGTGGGCCCGGTCGCGGCCATCACGCCGTGGAACTTTCCGTTCATGATGATCACGCGCAAGGTGGCGACCGCGCTTGCCGCCGGATGCACGATCATCATCAAGCCGGCAGAGGAAACGCCGCTCACCGCGTACAAGTTGCTCGAATACGCACGCAAGGCCGGCATTCCCGAGGGCGTCTTCGAGATGGTGACGGGTGACCCCGTCGGGATCGGCGAACGCTTCACGAATGATGCGCGCATCAGGAAAATCTCGTTCACCGGATCGACGGCCGTCGGCAAGCTGCTCGCGCGGCAGAGTGCCGGCACGCTCAAGAAGATGACGATGGAGCTGGGCGGCAACGCGCCCTTCATCGTGTTCGACGATGCGGATATCGAGCAGGCCGCAAGAGGGCTCGTCGCCGCAAAGCTGCGCAACTCCGGGCAGGTGTGCATCTCGCCGAACCGAATCTATGTGCAGTCGAGCGTGCACGACCGCCTGGTCGCGCGGATCAAGGAGCTGGTCGAGGAGATCCCCGTCGAGCAGGGCTTGCAGGAGCGCTTCGTTGTGGGTCCGCTGATCAATCGCCGAGCGCTCGACAAGGTTGCCGAGCTCGTCGATGACGCGAAGGCACACGGCGCGAAGGTCGTGCTCGGCGGCAGCGCGCACGCCAGAGGCGGACTTTTCTACGCACCGACGATCCTGACGGAACTGAACGACGACATGCAGATCCGCTCGACCGAAATCTTCGGACCTGTGTTTCCCGTCTATCGCTTCGACACCGAAGATGAAGTCATCGCGCGCAGCAACGACACGGAGTATGGCCTTGTCGCCTACGCCTGGACACGCGAGCTCGGCCGCTCGTTCCGGCTGTCGCGCAATATCGAATCGGGCATGGTGATCCTGAATTCCGGATCGGTGGGCACGGCCTCGGTACCATTCGGCGGTGTCAAGCAATCGGGCTACGGGCGTGAAGGCAGCCATTACGGCATCGAGGAATATGTGCATGTCAAATACACGCTGATGGCCGGGCTGGCCTGAGCTTTCGTCAGGCGACCCCGGCTCGTGCCTGGCTCAGCGGGTGGTCATTGTCTCAGCGGCGGGATGCGCCGGCATCCCGCCGCCGTGCACGTTTCTAATCCGCGCATCCTGTTTCAGGCCCCAGATCCACGTCACGACAAGACAAGGCAGCAGCGAGACGATCGAATACCCGACGCCCGCGAGCGGATTGCCCGTCAGATTGACGAGCGACAGACTGATCAATGGCAGAAACCCGCCGAACATCACGTTGCCGAGTTGTTGCGCGAGGCCGAACCCGGTCGTCCGGCTTTGCGGCGGAAAGCATTCGGCGACAAACGCGGGCAGCGGCGCCATGATCATTGCGGTCAGCACGGCAAGCACCGCAATCAGCAGCGAGACCGAGATCCACTGTGACGACGCCACGCCTGCCCTGATGCCCGCGAACGCCGGATAAACAATGGCGATCCACATGACGATGCCGATCAACATGACGCGCGCGCGCCCGAAGATATCCGACAACTTGCCGAACACCGGATAGAGCGGCGCGGCAATCAGGATGCCAACACCGAGGCACAGGTTTGCCCGCATCGGTTCGACCTGGAGAACGTTTTGCAGGAAATAGAGCATGTAGACGATCGACGTGTAGAGCGACACCGACGTGCCGCCCTGCGCGCCGAACATCGCAACCAGAATGGCTTTCCAGGAAGTTCTGCTCGACAGTGTCTCCCGCAAGGGCCGCTTCGACAGCCGGCCCGCGTCCCGCATCTCCGCGAACACCGGCGTCTCTGTCATGCCCAGCCGTATCCACGTGGCGACGGCCACGATCGGCGCCGAGATCAGGAAGGGAACACGCCATCCCCAGGACAGAAAGCTGGCCGCATCGAGCGAGAGCTTCAGCGCCGACACGACGATGAGCGCAAGCAGCAAGCCGATGCTCGCCGTGCCCTGCAGGACGCTGGTCGCCATACCCTTGCGGCCTTCGGTCGCATGTTCCATGACGTACACGACGGCCGAGCCGTACTCGCCACCGATCGCGACGCCCTGCACGACGCGCAGTGTGAGAAGCGCGACAGGCGCGGCCATGCCGGCGGCTGCGTAGGTCGGCAGACAACCGATGCCGACGGTGGCGACTCCCATGATCGCGAGGGTGATGACAAAGGTCTTCTTGCGGCCGACCCGGTCGGCCATCGGACTGAAGATCACGGTTCCCAGCGGGCGTGCCACATAGGCAATGCCGAAGGTGGCGACACCGGCGAGTGCCGCGACGGACTTGTCGGTGGACGGAAGAAACAGATGCGTCAGCGTCGCAGTCAACGCGACATAGACGAAGAAGTCGTAATACTCGAGCATCGTTCCCAGGCTGGATGTCACGATGATCCGCAACATGCCTGGACGACGATGAACCTTGCGCGGTCCGATGATCATGTTTGTCTCCTCCAATGAATGTGTCAGGCGGCGCCGCATTCAGTCCGCAGCGATTTCTGTCGAGCCTGCTGTTCAAGGAAGCCGGATACCGCCTGTTTGTGCTCGCTCCCGCAAAGCAGAATGGCCTGCATGTTCGCCGCCATTTCGAGCGCGGCGGACAACGTACACTGCGAGGACTCGCGCACCAGCTTTTTCGCCATACGCAGCGCGAGCGGCGGACTGCCGGCGATGCGCTGCGCGAGCGCGAGCGCTTCGCGGTCAAGCGCGTCATCGGGATAAACGCTTGTGACGATGCCGAGTCGCTTTGCCGCTTCGGCATCGAGGAATTCGCTGGTCAGCGTCAATTCAAGCGCCTTCGCAGGCCCCACGATGCGCGATAGAAACCATGCGCCGCCGATGCCCGACACAAGGCCGAGCCGAAGAAAGCTTTCTGCGAAGACAGCCCGCGTTCCCGCGAGCCGGATATCGCACATCAGCGCGAGGTCACAGCCTGCGCCGACCGCGGCGCCGTTGACCGCGCAGATCGAAGGCACATCCAGTTCGTTCAGCGCACGCGTGATCCGGTGCAGACTCCTGCGCAGGCGCTCACGCACCTGTTCGATGCCGCCGTCCATCAGATCCTTGCCGCTCTGCATGTCCTTGACGTTTCCGCCCGTGCAGAAGTGCTTCGACGACGAGCGCAACAGGAGACAGTGCACGTCGTCCCTCCGGTTGACGTTTTCGAGCACGTCCGATAACGCTTCGGTCATCGCCACTGTAAGCGCATTGCCATTCGCGGCGCCGTCGAGCGTGAGTGTCATTACGCCCTCTTCCACTGAGTAGCGCACGAGCGGCGCTTCATCCAGTTCCATTTCCTGCACGGTCTGCCTCCTGAGTTGAATCCGGGGTTGTGACGCTTCATCGGTTGGAAAACGCGGCGTTACGCCGGCCGAGAAACGCGGCCATGCCTTCCTTCTGGTCGGCGAGCGCGAAGCCGGCATGAAAGAGCCTTCGTTCGAACAACAGTCCCTCTGCCAGCGACGATTCGAACGAGCGATTGACGGCTTCCTTGATGGCCAGAATGACGGGCAGCGAATGCCGGGCGATCTGCTCGCCGATCCGCAACGCTTCATCGACCAGCACTTCCGGCTCGACCACTTTCGACACCAGTCCGCACGCGAGCGCCTCGCTTGCCGTCAGCGATTCGCCGGTGAGACAGGCGAGCATCGCCGTCGACTTGCCAGCCGCGCGCGGCAGGCGTTGCGTACCGCCCGCGCCGGGCACGATCCCGAGCTTGATTTCGGGCTGACCGAACATCGCATTGCGCGCCGCGATCACGATGTCGCACATCATCGCGAGCTCGCATCCGCCGCCGAGCGCGTAACCCCCGACCGCCGCGACGACCGGCTTGCGCAGCGCCCGAAAGTGGTCCCAGTTGCGGCCGATATAGTCTTCGGAAAATGCCGTGGCGTAGTCGAGCTTCGACATGGCGACGATATCGGCGCCCGCCGCGAACGCCCTTTCCGAACCCGTCAGTACGGTCGCGTGCACGGCGGGATCGGACTCGATGTGTTGCATCTCCATGACGAGTGCGTCGATGAGCGCGTCCGTGAGGGGGTTCAACGTGTTATCGGACGCGAGCCGCACGAGCGCGACCTTTCCACGCCGCTCGCTTCGTATGAGTTGTCGTTCCATGCTGACTCTCCTATGCCGTCCCGGCATGAGCCGCGCTTGCACGTATCACACCGGCGTTCAGCAGCGCCGCGACTTCGTCTTCGTCTATCCCATAGAAGCCGAGCATTTCGAGCGTATGCTGCCCGGTCATCGGAGCCGGTGTTTCGTCCGGCGCAGGCGCATCGGAAGGCCCGAGCGCGAAGCCATGTGTTCTTACGCGGCCCGCCACCGGATGCGCGACAGTACGGGCGATGCCGCTTTCCCGATACTCCGTCGTTTCGATGACTTCCCGGTAAGTCGTGACGGGCGCGCAGAGAATATCTCGCGCCGACAGCATGTCGATCCACTCGGCGGTGCTGCGCCGGGCGAAATGCGCGTCGAGAATGTCGTGCAGTTGCGCACGGTGATGTACGCGGGCATCGTTGGTGGCGAAGCGCGCGTCGGTCTCGAGACCAGGCGCATCGAGCAATTCGCACAACGCGTTCCAGCGGCCTGGATGGTAGGCCACGACCATCATCCATCCGTCGCGGGTGCGGAAGGCTTCGTTCGGACAAGCATAGGGCGCCGCGCTCCCGACCTTCTCCGGATCGGCCCCCGACGCGAAAAACGCCGCGAATGCGATCTGCTGCAGCATCAGCGTCGAGTTGTAGAGGCTGACGTCGAGGTGCTGCCCTATCCCTTTCGTGCGCACGGAGTGCAGCGCGCCGAGCACGGCAATCGTGGCGAGGTAGCCGCCCATCATGTCGGCGACGGGCACCGGCACCTTCAGCGGATCGCCGTGCGCCGTACCGAGCGTACTCATGAGCCCGCTGACGGCCTGTATCACGCCATCGACCCCCGGCCGCTTCGTGCTCTCGCCGCGTTGCCCGAACGCCGAAATCGAGCAATAGACGAGCTTCGGATTGACGGCGCGAAGCGCGTCGTAGCCGAGTCCCATCGCGGCCATGACGCCCGGCCGGAAGTTCTCGATGAGCACGTCCGCCTTGCGCACCATCGTCGCGATAGTCCGCCGTCCGGCATCAGTCTTCAGATCGATGGCGAGACTGTACTTGCCGCGATTGACGCTCATGAAAGCCGGGCTCACGCCGTTCTGCCACGGCGGACCGATCTGCCTGCCGATTTCGCCGCCGGGCGGCTCGATCTTGACGACGTGGGCACCGAGGTCGGCAAGCGTCATCGAACACACCGGTCCCGCCAGCACGTGCGAAAAGTCGAGCACGCGCACGCCTTTCAAACTGTCTCGAATCATTCGTCGTGGTCCTGTCTCCGGGTTCGACGTTGCGTCGAACCATGTGCGCAGATTAGATTCGCGCCATCACAGGAACAATCGACTTTTTCGAAATGGGGCTTTGAGTTTTTGTTAAAAGGTGCCGGCAGTCTGCACGAGTGAAACCAGCCAGTCGCGGAACGTCGTCAATGCTGCGGACTGACGACGCGTAGCAGGCCATGCGAAGTAATACGTATAGGCGCCACGGTCGAGCTCCAGGCGAAACGGCGCGACCAGTTGCCCGCTATCGAGTTCTGCTCGTACCAACGCCTTTTGCGCGATCGCCACGCCATGTCCCTCGATGGCGGCCTGATACGCTAGCAGCGACGTCTCATAGCGCATTTCGCGACGACGCCCGTCGAGCGCGAACCCCGCCGCTTTCATCCATAGCGCCCAGTCATCGGCGCGCGCGAGCGAGTGCAACAGCGTCTCACCCTGCAGTCTGCTTCGCGCCCGCACTTTGCGCGATGGCGCGGCGACGGGTATGAGTTCATTGGGAATGAGCCTCTGAGCAGAAAGACCGGGCCAGTTGCCATCGCCGAGCTGGATTCCGCCGTCGATATCTTCGCGCTCGAAGTTGAGCGGCGCCGACGAAGTGGTGAGCTGCACATCGACGTCCTCATGCTGCCGATGAAAACTGGCGAGCCGCGGTATGAGCCAGCGGACCGCGAACGTGGCGGGGCAACGAATCTTGAGTACCTGCGAGCGTCGCCCTGCCGTACGAATGCTGTCGGTCGCCTGTCGCAGGCCCGCGAAGAACGGCATCAGTTCGGCCAGATAGCGCGCACCCGCCGAAGTCAGCTCGAGCCGTCCTTTGACACGCTCGAACAATGCCACACCGAGAAAGCTTTCCAGCGTCTTCACCTGTCGGCTCACAGCCGCTGGTGTCACGGCGAGTTCATTCGCCGCTTTCGATACGCTCAGCAGACGCCCCGTTGCTTCAAAAGCGCGTATGGAATTAAGGGAGGGCAGCGGCGAGCGACGGTCCATGAATATCGGGGAGATATCGGAATTCGGAATTCTGACGCAAAATCGCGTGGGCTGGGAATGTTTCGTCCAACTTGAGGTCAACCGGTTTCACTTGGATTTGGCCAGCGAGGAAACCGATTGTTTGGCCTTTCGTAACCCACCGGTGCGTGCTGGATTGGTAACGATCTGGTTTGAAGCCATCGGAACAATGTGACCCGTTCTTTGAACGACGGCCGAGACAATCTTCTCTTTGCCAATGGGTGGCAGACCCGGTATGAGGGGAAGCGCCACAATCTGGTCAGAGCGTCGGGGCATCGCGTAGCGCATACGGTATTCGTCGCGCAGTTCTCGAAGTTGCTGAGCGTCCTTGAAAGGCAAGGTCTGCAGCCGAATAGCATCACAGCTCACCTGCAACGGCGTGAAATTGAGCTGCAGTTGTCGCACCATGGGTTTTCACTTCCCACTCGATTGTCAATCAACACGCCGGAGCCTTTATATGACAGCGGCTCGGCGAGTTCCCGTCCCACCGATACCGCCAGCGATACCGAAAAATTCTGTCGGCACTCCTCGGCTTCGCAGCGATCGCAATGGACGACGCTGCAACTATTGTTTAAATCATCGCGAGGAACGAGGCAAATAGAGAGATTGCGTGACGGCCATACCGTCACACGTACCGTCACAATGTTTCCCGCGCGTTCCGCGTAAAGCCGAAAACAGTCACGACGTTCGCCCCGGCTGGCAGGCGGCAGAATTGTCGCCATCGGCACGCGGTTCGAATCCATGCAGCCCTGCCTCTAGGAACGCGACTCGTCGTCCTGCTCCGTCAAAGGGGCAAACTCTTCGAAAATGGTCTGCGCGCGCCGGGGGTAGTACGCAGACAGTTCGCCTACGTCCACTTCGTTTCGCGTGAGCTCGAAGGTTCCGCGGACCTCATGCGTCTCGTATAGCTTTACTTCCTTGTCGCGCCCGCTCAAAGCACGCGCCACCGTGTGCATGACAGTGCTGTCGCATCTCATACCGAATACGACTTCGACCATCTCCAGCGGCGAGTCTGATGTGCCGCGCGAGCCGAGCAGACGCCACTCCTTTTCATACTGCCAATCGGGTGCTTTTCGCAAAAGAACGGCCGCGTCCACCTCTCTCCGCGCCAATGCATTGTCTTCCAGTACCATCGCGGCAACGAGGCTCGCGCGAACATTCCGGTTTCCGCCATACACGACCTCGTGCAACTCGATGGCCCAATCGGGCGCCTGTTCGTGAGTTGGGGCGGCGTACCCGATGCACAGACCGCGGTGTTGATCGCCGTAGTGGCTCCACATCAACGGGCAGTCATGCCGGCTTGCGAGCGACAGAATTCCCCTGTTGTACTGACGCAGCAACTCGTCCTCGATGGCCCTTGTGACGACGAAGGTGTACGCATCCAGCACGTCTTCTGAATACTCGGGGTCCGATGCTTGATATTGCAGCGTGTCGATCATCTTAAGCGCTGCAGCCTCGCTATGCTTCTCGATGTGCGCCATCGTTTTCGGACCACGGTATTTGACCGCATCCGCAGCAGCTCGCATCTCGGCGCTGACGCGCCGTCGCACCATTTCCTGAACGGTACGCTCGAGCGTGCTGATATCGCAATCGGCTTCGACACATGGTCTTGTGTCGAGCGGATCGTTGAATGTGCTTGGATCAGCATAGTAGACGCGATCGGCACACAACAGTTCGACAGTCCGATCATTGAAGTGGCGGTACTTGTACAGAACCGGCGGTCTCATCATAAATTTATTCGCGTAATTACTGGCATGTAGCCGGCAAACGGCCAGCCAACAAACTCGCATGACTGATCTTTTCGAATCAGGCTGGCGAGAAATCGTGGGCCGCCGTTCCGAGGTACTCGACCATTTCACCTAGCCTCGGGCCGCCCCAAGTACAAAATCAATCTGCGTAGCTGATTTCAGGCACCTACAAAGCCTCACCTCCATCAACGACAAAGGTTGGAAAAGCCAACAGCAAGAATCCGTCTTTGTCGGGTGTCCAAAAACCGTCGAGGCCGTGGGACGGATCATCGTCGATATCGCAGCGTTCATCCTCCCGCCGAATTCCGATATTGCTATCCCAGACCTCGCTGGCACGAATACTCCAATGTAAAGCAAGAATCCGTTCCATCGACTGGGTTGCGGCTAGGATAGCCGCCCCGTGTCGGTCATTCGATGGCTGCAGCGCAAAGTCCGCTCTTGCCACGATCAGCGGTTGCGCCGTTGGATAATCGAGTGAGCGATTATCCAACACGACTGTCCGCCGAATGCCGAGCAAATCGCGTAATTTTTTACGATTTAGCCGAGCTGCTCAACTCCATGAAACGAAGCGTTTGGAAACAGTCTGGCCTCGACCACGGCAGTGCGTGCCGCGGCAACATCAGCGGCGAACAGCACCACTGCCAGATCCTTCTCCGCACGCGAGCAGCAGACATAAAATAACCGCCTCGTGCGGTCGAGCACCGATTCCCTCCCCTCTGCGACATTCGCTTCGTCAGTGTCGGAAAGGGGTGTATAGCCAAGATATTTGCCGTAAGAGTATTGGTTGTAAGAGGCCTCTTCGTCGTCAAGTACCACGAGCACGCGCTCGAACTGCGCGCCCTTGACTCCATGATGGGTCGCGAATGGCGACTCTTCTAGGATATATCTACGATGCGCCCAGAGTTCGCCGACATTGCATTCCAGAAACGCAGCAACGTTGCCAAATCCTGCCGACCCGTCGTCGACCGGGTCATCCATGAGGTGTGCGGCGAAGCGGTCGTCGAGCGCCACCAGCTCGGTGCTCTGGACGTGCCGAAGGACGTCGCGGACCGTAGCCACTGATCCGTCGGCCAGCAGCGCGGCCAGTTGCTCGATTGCTTGCTGAAGGGCGGCGAGGACAGGAGCCACTGCCTGCCCACGCAACCGCTCTGGTTCTAGGCAGGGACTGTTTGCGCGGAGGATCGAGATGATCGTGAACTGGTCATTTGCACGCGATGCGACGATCAGCGGCAGCAGTTGCTGAACAAATGGCCGAAGCGGCCAGGCCGACCCGTCGGCAATGCCTTCACTCAGGCTCTGCGGCGCGCGATCGTTTAGCGCCGAATAAAGCGCAGCAAAACCGAGCCGCCTGGCGGCCATGCGATGCACCAGCACCAGCAACCGAACATCGCCGTCACGCATGTCGCTGGTCCACAGATCGTCGCCGGTCTGCGCGGCCAGCCATGCCCGTACGGCACCGAGCCGTGCAGTCCTATGATCATCGCTTGGCAGGATGAATACGTTGACAGTGCCGACCACGGGCTGCTCCTGCCCATCAACGGTCACAGTGCGTCCACGGGTCTGGACTAGACCGTCGCCCGCCGCACGCACCGCGTTGACCACGCTCAGGACCGAGGTCGGGCAGCGAAAGTTCTCCGGCTTGGTTATCTCGGCCCAGCCGGGTAGCGGCTCGATCGCACCAGCTCCGTGTCCGTAGATCTTCTGCATCGGATCGCCGAAAAAGCCGACGCAGAGGGGCTGCTCGCCAGCGATCTGCCGAAGCGCTTCGATAACAACAGGCTGAGTGTCCTGACTCTCGTCGACAAAAATATAGGGAAACCGCCGCGCCACAATCTCGCGTAGCAAGGGATGGTTCTCAATGCACGCCGGGGTCAACTTGAGGATGTCGTCGTGGCCGAGAATGCCTTCCGCGTAACGGCTGCCCGTTCCGTAGATGAACTTCTCGACCCGACCGACCGCCTCGAGCTCGGCTTCGAGACCGGCTATCTCCTGCTCGAGCTTCGCCCTGGTCGCGGCCCGTGTACCAGGTCTGTCGTAATGGACGCGCTTCTCGGCGATCTTCTCCTCAATACGGCCGATGACCCAGACAGCGATGTCTGACTGGAACGCGCGAACGACCGACCACAGGAAGCTGTGGATGGTCGAAATATGAAATAGCGGGCTTATGCCAACGTCGGCGGAAATCTCGCCGACCGCAACTTCCGTGTAAGTGATGCAGGCGATCTACTGACCCGCGCGCCGCAACGCCTTTCCGCGCGCCTCGCCAAGATGCGCGAGCGCTTTGATCAGCGATGTGGTCTTTCCCGATCCTGCGCCTGCCACCATCACGAACGAGCGCGGAGGCACCTGAGCGAGACAATTGCGGACATCGATGTCGGCCTGAGTGTCCGGGCTGCCGATGCGGCTCGTCATGCTACCACCGCGGCGATGACCGGATCACCAGCCGGCTGCCCCTCCTGATCGCCATCATCAGGCTCGACCGGAGGGGCAATCTCGCCCTCGAGCCAGCGCAGCCCTTCGGCGATATAGGCCGGTACCGACCATTGCGTCGGATCCTCGGCCAACAGAGCCAAGGCGAAATCGGTCTTGCTGAAGCTCTTCGCCTGGACCCGCCGATGGATGCGCCGGGTTAGCTCAGTCAGATTCTTGTTGTCGGGTCGGGCGATGCGAAGCTGCAGAGGCTTGCGCGCGATATCCTGGCACCAGGCGAGGTTCTCGAGTACGAATGCCTCTTCGAGCGTGCGACCGGCCAAAGCTTGTGTCTCACCTGCCCATGTCACATTGGTGCGGCACTGATAGCCGACGCGCACGATTGCCTCGCTGTTCACGCTCCGTGCCTGCGTCTTCTGGTCGTCTGTAGCATCCCAAAGCATGGCCACGGTGTCGCATTTCGGCAGCCATTGCAGCAGGGTCTGGTTCGAGGTCACAGCGCCGGGATGACCCGCGATGCATACCTTGCCGGGCCTGCCTTCTGCTGCGGCACCGGCTTCAGCGGCTTCGTCGTCCTCATCTTCCTCCTCGGGCTCAGCCCCCTCGTCGCCAGCCTGCGCCGGTGCCGCGGCGTCCGCGCGGTTCTCTAAAGCGCCAGCAACGGGCACCGGGGCCCCGAAGACGCTGTCCAGGTCCGTGATGATGAGGGTCGTGAGACCGAGGAACTCGATCAGTGCCTTAAAGCGATGGCCGAAGGCGCCGCCTATCTCGAGAACAGTCAGGTATGTCGACTGCAGGCGTGGCGCCGCATTGGCGATCATCTGCGGCAGCAGCAGCCGTTCAACATTGCCTTCCACAAGCACCGCCCCATCTGCGAAGAACAGGTCGCAGTGGGTGAGCTTGAGATAGCGTTCGAGGAAAGTCCGGACATCGTGGTCGGTTGCGTCGTAGAACACCGACATGTTCAGCACGGCCGAGGTCGAGACATGCTCGGCGCGGCTGCGGCGGAAGTAGCGAATTGGCCGGAAACCGCGCTCGTACAGAATGTGAGTTGAATGGGTCGTGACGACGACCTGGCTTGTATAGTGTGTTCGATCCTCCGCGCCCAAGGCGAGAATGGACATCACCTTGCGGATGAAGGCCTGTTGAAGCTGGGCGTGCAGATGGGCTTCAGGCTCCTCGATGAAGATGAGGTGCACAGGCGGCCTGTTACCCTCGATTGCAAGCCATTGAGCATGAAGGTCAAGGAGTTCGACCACCATGAAGATCAGGTTCTTGAAGCCAAGACCGTTGTAGCTGTCGGGCAGTGTCGGCGGCTCCGGTGCGCCGTCGTCCGGGCCGAGCGCATAATGCACCCGCGCGCCGTGCGGGCTGCTCATGATGGATGCGGGATCGAGCGCCGAGCGAATCACGAGCCGCGGATTGCTGAGACCGGGATAACCGAGTTGCGCCAGACGCTGCAGGGTCGGCTCGAACACCCGCTCAAGATGCTCGTTCAGCGAAACCTCAGACTCGGCAAGCGCCCGCAGCGCCACAAGATCCTCGCCCTTCTGCTCGAGGTTGCGTTCGTAGAAGCGGCTCAGCACGCGCGAGAGGGTCTCGGCCCGCGCGCTGCCCGGCGCGTCAGCAAGATGCCGCTGCGCATGCAGGAAGTCGATGCGCAGCAGACCATTGAGAATGTCGCGCCCGCTGCGATCACGCCCGGTCAGGGGCACGGGGGCATAATCCTGCTGTGCGACCATGTTCGCGTCGAACCGGGTGGGATCGAGCACGTAGTGGCGAAGCTCATATTCGTCGTTCAACCGGTCGCGCAGATAGTCCTGCAAATTGTGCGGCGAGGGATCAAATTCAAGGCCCTCTCCGCCGGCAACGGCCTCGAGTGCGCGTCGCCGCGCCTCGGCGTACCGCGCGCGGGTCGCCTCGGAATCGATGGGTGCGAACACCACCCTCATCCCCACCAGCGAACCTTCCCATGCCAGGCTGGGCAGCAGATCAACCACCCGGTGGATGTCGTCAGCATTGATCTCCAGCCAGATATCGGCCTCGATCGTGGGCAGGAGCGCATCGGCATCGCCTTCGCCGTACGCCACGATCTGCGGCCACTGATCGGCGCTGAAATCATGGACGCTGAACTTTCCCCGCTCAGTGAAGAGCTGCAGCGCATGGCCGACAGATGTTTTTCCGCTGTTATTCGCGCCGACGAAAATCGAGATATCCGAAGCGAGATCAATTACGACGTTGCGCAGGCGTCGAAAATTGCACAAGGCTAGCTTTTTTAGGTGCATCCTACCCCCGGGTTAATCGCACACCACATTTTCGTCTTGCCTACGACCTAATGTTATCTCCGAAAGCACGAATTCACGAGTAAGCGCGCATCCGTTTTCAAGTGCCATCTCGGGCAAATGGACGCCCGCCATCGGCTCCTCGAAAGCCGGGGCGATTTAGATTGGGCTGCATTTAGTTCCACTGCAGACACATCAGCCCCTTAGCCAACGACGGTTCCGCTCGCCGAATGCCTCATGCTGAAAGGCACAACGCAAGCTGCTTTCTTCGTGGTCGCTCTCCGCATACAGCCACTTCGTATCGACGACACGACCATTCGCTTCGGTGCGAACATTGGCTCCTATCACATCTGCTTACAGGCTTCCAACCTTGCGCGCAAGTTCGAGCGCAACAGCATTCTGATCGGCAACTAACCACTTCAGAAACTCTTTAAAGGATGTGAACGCCAATTCGTTGGCACGTAGAGCTACCCCATCTCTTTCCCATACCGTATGCAGCAGCGAGGCAATGGCACTCCCGGAATCACGTCGAGGAGCAATTCGAAGCATCCTCTCTCTCTCCATTGCCATATACGCTTCCGCTATCAGATCAATCCGGACCGGGTCCGCACAATCCTGTTGCAACCAGTCCGAAAGCGCCGCCATCTGCGAAAAGGACGAGCCAGCGATTTCTCGGGTCCATCGGCGAAGTTGTGGAATGCTGCGTATCACCAACGGCTGGTGCCGGACGAGCCACGCTCTCCGGTTGGCGTGGTCGATGCCGATCAATGCCTGCCACGCATCATATTCATGGGACCAGCTTTCGGCGGACGAACGAACTGATTTTTCGAGCACGTACTCAACCATCGCGGTTCGCGTTGCTTCAAAATGCGCGCCCGCTGGATCACGGGATAACCCTGCTTCATGGAATGACTGGAGCACCATTTCGCTCCAGTGGTGCCAGTCAGCCGGTAGCCTGAGCACCGGCTCCCAGACCGACCTCGGCGATTCAGCCTCGCGCATTTGCGCGAGCACGGAGCCCACGCCATCGAGTATCCATCGCTCATACTCGTATGGATACTTCTGATCATCCCGGCCCGTATGTACCCGGCTCAGGATAAAACCCAGCGCAGACTGCCAGAAACTCACCCATTCCTTCCGTTCCTGATCGTCAATCGCGTCGTCGAGACCGGGCAACCACATATGAGTTACACGGACCAGCTCCAAGTCCAACATATAGTGTGGTAGGTAGTGCCGGCGGATGGCATCTACTTCAAGATAATCTGCCGTGCTATCCATGTCGCTCCACGCATGGCTCCCCGCTTCCAGCGAACCTTCAATGAATCTCCCTACAAGATGGTTAGCCCACGGATCCAGACTGCGCTGAAAGCTGCTCACCTGTTCTTTCGATAGTACCTTCTCGTACGCGCTGTACTGTTGCACGAACTGAATTCGTGCGCGCATGTTCGCGACGTGGAAGATGAAAGTCCTCAACTGGGCAAAGTCCTTTCGGGCAGATCTACGTTGTTTCGCGCATCGTGAAACGATGATATTCAAAGCAGCATAGTGTGGCGCGAGAATAAAAAGCCTCGCCAGCATGTAGCGATACTGCCGGTTATCTGGCTCCGCGAGCCAAAGCTGCGCAATCAGCTCCGCCGCGAAACAATCCCAAGTCCAGCTTGCCACGCTATCGCGAACATCAAACTGCCGAATCTGAATCGGATTATCGATGGCGTACGCAAGCCTTTCCACACACCACTGCTTGCGCTCAGGGTATTCGTCGAGCCAATCTCCCTGCTGTCGAAAAAGAAGAGCGATAGCGGCCATCTGCATGTCAGCCTCCTCGTTTTCGTGCTCGAGTTGCGCAGCCGACTTCAGTGGTCTTTGTTGCTCCGGTTCTTCGAGCTCTTGTGAAGTAGAATTTCGTCCACCCGTAACCCTGTTCACAACAGAACGACACATGAACTTGAACCAATCGATGATGATGCCAAATAACCGCCGCGCCAGTGAAGGAACAACGACATCTTCCTTCTCCGGTTCCCCCTCGGACGGAGGGCTCTGGTCCACTGATAGTGCGGCCGAGTCCTGATACAAGGGGTCAAGAAGACTCCACACATCTGTCAGCTCTTCGCGACTCAGGCGTTTCTCTTCATCGAAGTAACGGCGCGCCTGCACCGGAAGCATCGTCATCCGCATCTTTCGCTGTTGCGCCTCGCGCTCCGGCCGCTGGGCAACGTGCCGTTCATACGCTCTCAGGTTAACTACCTGCAATTGCCCATCGTCATCGCGTGAAATCTGATAGTTATTGATATCGAACGCTTCGATCATCTCCCGGAGATGCTCCTGCATATTTTGATCCAATATGTCAGGAAACATTAATTGCCACTTCAACCGCGCTTCCGTAAGAAAGGTCCGGCATGCTTCGTCGAAGAAAAACAGTCTTACCGCCAGCGCTACCATGTCCATCTCTCGATGAGGCAGGTTGTGAAACTCCCGCGCGGCCTCAATGAACCAGCGCGGCTGCCGGAACGCAAACATCAGCAGATGCTGCCGACCATAGAAGCCATGCCTTCGGTCCCACAGATAAAGTTCAGGTACGGATAGCAGAGGGCGCAGCACCGAACCAAATAGAGACCGCTCACGCTTTCCGACATCGCAGAGCACTTTGAGAACCGCAACACTGCGCGTTCGCTGCAACACCGCATCCAGTTTCTCCGCGACCGGACGTTCCGCGTCCAGTTCGTTATAAAAATATTTTTCCAAGGCCATCAAGGCTGGACCAATCGCCGACGGTGGATTTTTCCCTGACCACCCGTAGACGCGATCATCGCCAAGGAGAAGTCTGGTCTCGCTAGCCAATGTCAGTGCCGTCTTTCCCGGTGGCCGCGTGGCGTCTTCCAGGAACGCCGACATGGCCCCAAGATCAGCCTCCGCGGGCTGAGAGCGGTATTCCTCAGCGGCAAGCTGTGTGTAGTACATCCAGCGCTCACTGGCGAAATCGACCAGGCGTGCAATCGTCTCTAACCCCTCGCTAAAATCACATTGCAGAAGTGACAAAAATGGACCCTGCGTGAAAAGCGGGATGCTCCAGTCATCTCCATGATGCAGGTCGAGATCATGACTATGATGGACATGGTTGTGCCAGTCGAAACGTCGGCGTTTCTTCAGCATCACAGCCAGAATGATTTCACGCGCGACGGCAGGTCGAATCCGCATTAGCGGGATGAGCGCTCCCTCATCAAGTATTGCGTCCCGGAAATCGTCATCGACGCGTCCATGGGGACCGTCCGGCCATGGCTCTTCGGGAGCTGCCGTGGAATCGTACCGGGGATCGAACGTAATGCCGAAGGGAAGCATTTCGTCCCCCACATCATCGTTGTCCTCTTCGCTGCCATCGCGCATCGCAGCTTTCAATGCGAACCTGGCGACTTCATCAGGGTAATGAGCAGCGCCCGCAAGCGCTGTGCGATACAGCAGCTTCCTTCTGGCAACATGCACGGTCCGGTCGCGCCATCCACGATGCGCGACCTCGCCGAGAAGCAGACCGATCGTTGCCATTTCCTTGCGAAATGGGAAGTCCTCAGGCGTATGCCTGAACCAGAGGTCTGCAATTTTCGCGACTTCCTCGGCTGCGCATGCCACGACGTCGTTCCTGTTCCTGAACAGGAATCCAAGCATCGGTGGCCAATCCCCCCACGTGGGCGAACGCAGGCGCGACGCAAGGCGAGGATTCAACGGCTGCCCATCAGTTTCGTATCGAACGTCAGGGACGGTGGCGGATGCTAAAAATCTGCCCAGAAGTCTTCGCAGGTCAGCACCGTTTTCCGCGAGCAGGTCCGCCTTCAGCCTGTCGAGTATTTCAGAGGGGTCAGCTGAAAATATGGCGGCTTCCAGCAGCAGATCGTTCGCGATCGTATTGTCTTCCGCGTTCAGGACCCGTCTGACCGAGCGCCAACGATCCACGTCGTTGCCATTTTCGAGAAGATATGTGCCATACAGACGGATCGCGCGGTGCCAGAGCGGCGAGTTGATTCTTGTCCCAATAAAACGGGGAAAGTCATCGGCATGCGAAACAAGTATCCGTAACCTTCCCCAATCGCCGAACAGATCGTGCGCGAACCTGATTCTCCCCTCGGGAGTCGTCTGGCACACACCATCCAGTCTTAGGGCCTCATAGGGCGTCAATTCAGCTACTTCAAATGCATCAAGCGGGAGAGCCGAACGGAGCTCATTCGCTTCCTTCTCCGCAAGCATCATCGCGAACCGCTCACGTGCGTGCGGGGTATCGCCACTGCGCACATAACTGTCCCAGTACCAGGCGGCAACGTCCGCTTCCCCAACCCATCCGGACGTTTCGACGTTATTGCCCGCCGATATCCGTGTTGCAAGCAGATCCAGTATTTTCAGATTGCCCCATAGCGATTGAAGCTTCTTCCTTGACTTCAGGCGCGCGGTTCCAGGAATGGCATCCCAGACCGGACGAAGAGCATCTGCCGACCAGGTTTCTACGTTGATGCACGGCCAATCACTCACCGGGAGCCCGGCGTCCGTCAGGCTGTTCCTCAATCGCGGCCAGTCATGTGTCTGGCACGTGACAATCGTCTTCCACGGAGTCGCCGCCTCATCAACTTGCACAAACCGCATCAATGTCGCAACCAGCCGCATCGCGCCTGGCACATACAAACGATCGAACCCATCGAGGACAATCAGGCGTGTGTGGCTTGATACCGACCGAAACAACTCTTCAAGCGTATGGGCCAACCCCAAGTCTGACTGAAACGCTGCGAAGTCAGGTTTGTCGAATGATGACGGATTGAACCACAGGACCGCTTCGCCGCTGCTCTCAAGTGTCTCAGCAAAGGCCTTCACTGCAGCAGACTTGCCGACACCCGAATCCCCGGTCAAAACAGCTCCATTATAATCGTCCAGTGCTTCCCGCAGCGCGGACCGAAGGTCGGTATCTTGGAGCCGAATTTCTTTACCGATGGTATCCCTAACGAGTGCCATATTCGCATTCGTGAGCGAACGCAGACGGTTCCAGTCATCGCGGTAATCGGGAAGCTCGAGAATCCCGAACCGGGCGGGAAGCCGCTGTAACAGGGTCTGCCTGTCGATCCCTTTAGCTGTGGTCCGGTAGTCGGCCGTTATTCCGAGAATGCTATGCCACATGGCCTGCGCGTCCTCGTATCGTCCACTCCGCAATATCCGTCGGCATGCTTCAACGGCACGCTTTTCGGATTCCGACACCTGCGCATCAAAGTCGAACTGAAGGAAGCGCAGACGGTTCAACAACCTCCCGGTGTCGGTGCCTGTGGCCCCCTTGCGATTTGCCAGGTCAACCGGACAGTGAAAACTGCCGAACAACGACCGCCTGGCATCGCTAGCCCAGCCCTCTTGCGCGTACCTTCCGGGAAGCAGGTCACTGGACGTCGCATTGGCCGTGGTCAACACGAACTCCAACGATGCGCGAAATTCAACGTCGAGAGGCGTCGTCACAAGACCCATGTAGTCACGTAGCCGATCGAAGATACTGGAGCCTTCGTGCAGATACTGGGCCCAGACTGTTTCAACAAAATCGGAAGGCGCGCTGACCGTGCCGAATTGGGTATTGCTTTTGATGGACCACGCGAAGCGATGCGGACCGTTCTGTCCGTGCGTCGTCAGAAGCACGTCATCCAGAAACCATCCGTCTGGCCGCGTCTGAAAGTCAATTCTGGTCGCCGCTCCCAGAATCGGTTCAAGCGGGGCTTCACCGCAAAGCATCTGAACGACGAACCAGGCGCAAACCTTATCTTCGAACAGAAACCCACCGCCACTCGTGCTCTTCGGAGGCGCCACGTTTTTCGTCATGGAATATCCTGGGTTATTTCAGTGCAGTGAACCGGAACCTGAGCGCCCGTTAGGTATTCGCCTTGGCGGACATCCTCCTGAGAAGAGGTCACTCGGCGATCCAGCTTACGCTGCTGTTGCCGCCCACCATGGCCGGCACTGGTGGCCGAACGTCGTCCTGATGTTGAACGCAACAAGCGCAGACGCCGGAGATTCCAAATTACTCGGCGGCATTTTAGACCGATGGGAGGAGGCGCTCCAACGTGTCAATGCCATCCCTGGAGATCAACGTGTTAACAAGTTCTTCCGATTCGAGCGTGAAGGGTTCGTTTGTATTATGGAACGAGAAAAAACCTTCCGCGAGAAGAATACCCGCCCGCGCGATCGCTTTTACATAGTCGGCGTCTGGTTCCTTTGGGAAGAACGCGGCACACGCCGCCATTCCCAACGCACACAGTCCCGAGGAGGCCGTACCGCGATGCCATTGCCAAATTCCCTTTGTCGGCCAGAAAGCATCGTCCTCCTCCAATAGCCTTCGCTTCCACTCTATGCGATCCATCATCCACTGCGGCGGCCGCAAAATTCTCCCCAAGCCGTCCTCAACTACGTGAGTACGGCCGCAACCATATAGGCTGGTTGGCGAGTCGCGAAAATAAGCCGTTGCCTTATCCCGCACATTTGCACGACGAAGTTGCTCGGACAGCGACCTGGTTACATCTTCCTGAGACGCGCCCGACGCAACGGCCCACATCGTTTGACCTAGCTTGAGACCCCGCGCGTATACCTCAGAGATGTCGAGAGGCACTCGACCGGAAAGTGGCGCAGGTAACCTGGGAAGACATTCGCCATCAAGCAGGACTGGAACTACACGCACCTCTTTTGAAGCCGAAATCTGCGCCAACATTGCGAGCTCGCGGTATACACCCGAGTCGACCGTGGACGCAGCCGCGATGTATTCCTCGTCGCACAGACAAAAGACGACAAGTGGCCGCCTTTGCAAAGCGTTCGATACTACTTCTTCGGGCACTTCGCCAAACGAAATGCTGCGACGATCCCAGAAAACTGAGAATTCAGTTGAAAGGGAGGTCACGATATCCGTTCGCAACTCCTCTTTCCTATCAAGCACTCCGCCCCAAGCATACGAAATAAAGACTGCTTTCTTGTCGTCCATGTCGCTTCTATCAGAATTTCCAATCAAGCAAACACTTCAAAATTGCTCGGCTCTCACTGCATCACTGCCGACAAATGCCACGTAACGACCCAGCAAAGTTCTGATGCGAGCCTAGCGCTCAACTTTAGCGGCACGAATGCCGCCCCGGTCTATGAGACAACTATTTCACCCAATTCGCAAAAGAGTTGTAGCCGTCGTCAGCTGACCAGCAGTAGGTCTTGAAGCCCAGAGAAGACAGCGATACGGTCTTGCCCCAACGTCCCTCCGGCGCTACCTGTCTGAGCTCATAAGCTCCGAACTCCGCAAACGGGATCCACTTGCCATCTTTCGCCTCCATCGGCTCGACGGACTTTCCGTCTGCACTATATTTCAATGCAAGATAATCAAACGGGTTCGGCCCGTTTGCTTTGATCTTCCCGTCCTTTCCCTTAATTTGGTTGATGTGTACACCAAACACGTGATTTCCACGCCAGATGCTATAGAAGATTTCATAGCGAACCCACGGACGAGCGTACGTCTGCGACCCGATCAGCACACAGGTGTTCGTCGTGTTTTCGAGGCCGTCGTGAATCAACTTTTTAAGCGCAGTTGTCCCCTTCTTCTTGCTCTCCTCCCAGATAGATGCATCGAAGAATCCTGCGTCTTCCCGGTCATCCTTTGCCACCCAATGATTGCGGACGACGTTCGCGCGAAAGTCGATTACATCCTGATAGTGAAAGCTGAAAAATACTCTCTTTACCATGAGTTTCCCCGTAAATTGGATAACGTACATATCCACCAACGTCGACCAGAAGGTCGGTCGGCTTCGGCGGCACTCCATCGCAACGTTCCCATCTCAGGCCGTACGTCGCGGGAACGCAACTGCCCAATAGATGAGCGGTGTCGTCAGCCACCATAATTCATCGAGCCCGGGTGATCAGTATCTTTTCCAGTCGGGCACACGCATACCATCCAAAAATCGGGATCGAACCGCAGCGAACGAGTCCTTGCCCGCTTCATTTCCCCTGGCCGCCATCTCGTCGATCGCCTCGGCATCATCGAGCTTGATCTCGATCGGGGTTTGCTGATTCACCCTGAGATGACGGGTTGGCCCCAGAAAGCTCTCGGCGAGAAGCAACGCGCCATGTTGCTGGGCCGCGAAGAAGAGATCCACGCTGTGCAAGGCCCACCCGGCCTTACCCCTTCCCAGCGAGTCCGTAAAATCGGACTCGCTACTCAATGTCCCGATGCTCAGGACGTCAATCCGGTCCAATGGGATCTTGAGATGCCGCACAGACTCTGCCAGCGCTGGCAGGATCGGATTGTTTGCCCAGACACCGCCGTCCAGGAAAACTTCCGGCACAATCGGCCCACTCCATAGCGATTCGTCAAAATAGGTCGGCGCGGCTGACGAAGCCAGCGCGGCATCAACTGCCGGTATATCTCTGAATGCAGTCCGGTCGGGACTGTGCGGCGTAACCAGCGCTTCAGCCTGCCCATGTTTGGCTCTCACCGTTGGAATGACCAGCCTGCACGACGAGTCCGACATCTTTCGGTCACCGTAGACCTGCTCCAACAAACCACGCAGTGTCGAGGACTCGTGCTTCGAGCGCAACCAGTGCCTCAGGGTCCTGTCTTTCGGGAAAATTTGCGGCCCCTTGTCCCGATAAAAATTCAGTATCTCACCTGGCTTGATTCCCAGCCCGAGACCAATCGCGAGAATGGCGCCGGTTGACGTTCCGGCCACCAGGTCAAAGTGAGAAACGAGGCTGTTCCCACCACCACTGCCGAGCATGTCATCCCACTTTGCCAGAACGGCTGCGGTAAAGGTTCCGCGCAATCCACCACCGTCAAGCGCAAGGATTCTGAAATTGCGTCCGCGATCGACGCTACGTCGCACAAGGGGCAAGCGCTTTAACTGGTTGATAATCGAACCGACGATGCTCTCAACGGAAGTTTCATGCGCAATCTTCCTGTTTTCTTCGTCGGGCAGCCCGTTTTGCAGGCTCGACAGCAATCCCGGATTGTCGTTTAGGTAGCCCGAAATGGCGCCGCCAAAGCCAGCGACGACAAAGGCGGGTTTGCCGAGATCAAGCATCACATCGAGTTCGGTCGGAACGCCGGCCTTGGCCTTGTTCGTATCCCACCATCTTCCACCCACGCAGATCACAACGTCGGATCGCTGCGCCATCCAGTCGCGCATCGGAGTCAGCTCGCCGGCATGCTCGCCCTCCGCCTCGGCAGGCACCACCTGGACCACAGCAAATTGCCGCTGCCTTTCTATCTCCTCGATCTGCTCAGGGGTCTGGGCATACTTCTGCGCGCGCACGAGCGTCAAGGCGCCGACTTCTCCGCCGGCGGCAATAAACGCCCGCGCGGCTTCTTCCAATGGTTCGGTAAAGCTCGGATGACTGCCGTGAATGACGGCGCCTCCTTCATTGAATATCGCTGTACAAAGCCGTTTGACGAATAGACATATTTCCTGGTTGTGCGCGTCCGGGACGGATCCCGACAGATGAACACGTACGCCTGCAAGAGGTTGTCTGGAAGGCATTGAGATATCCTGTTGATGAGCGGTTGAATTCGACGAATCGGTCGCCACCGCACTGCGGACAACATCCACGCAGCCTCATTGGGGCGACGTCGTGGCCAGGTCGTCATCGATCGCAGGGAAAGCTGCAACATGGACGCTAGTTGCGTCTGTCGAGCGACCCCGTATCGTCAAGGGAAGTAACGGGTCAAAACAGTGAGTCCGCCCTCGCCGAATGTCCATACAGATCGGCGATCTGCTGCTGAAACTGCGTCTGTCCTCCATAGCTGGGGTGTCTCACGCAGATCACAGGCACAGAACCGGTAATGCGATTCGCCGCAGCTGCGGCGTCGTTGCCGATGGCAACAATCCGGGCCGGCCGTAGCAGGACGATGAGTTGCTGCAGCAGTTCTTCCCCGGCGCGTCGTTCGCGGGCATTATGTTGCCGGTTGGAGAAGGGATCGCCCGCATCATGCGGATGAAGCGGGAAGACATTCCACAGAAAAATGCGAGCATCGATGTGCTCCAGCATGTTCCATATCACTGCCGCAGTCCGTTCCGACACCGCGCTGCCTTTCGTCGGGCGCTCTTCGGAAAGCTCAAGATTCCATCGTCTGGCATGCTGACTGATATGAACGTCGTCAGTCAGCGCCAGCCCTGTACGACGCCCTCCCCGGTATCCGAGGTCCCGCCCGATCCAGATTGCGTCCACTGGCTCCTGCACCGCGCACCGCACCATGGCGGAAAGCGCGGCCGCGCGGCGACGCGGCGCGTCACGCCGGTCATGCACTTCACAACGATCCGAATAGGGATTGAAACAGTCTTCAAACTGCAGCGAGGCCACTGCCTCAACAAACGGATGGTTCTTCATTCCTTTGGCTCAAGTGGCAGATAGGCAATGGTACGTTGTTCCCGGTTACCAACGATCCAGCCACCTTCATTTTCTTTCATTTGACGAAATACCGCATAGCCGTCCAGGATCGCCCGCTCCCAAAGCTTAAGCGGGCATTTTTCGACTTCGTAGCCGCTCACGAATTCAGCGATGGTCTTCAGGATCCCAAGAGAAACCTTCTTCTGGTTCTCGAAGAAATTGAGTTCCTTGGCCTTCGAGAAAATCCAAGCCGTGAGCCCTTCTTCAACAACGATCGCCCGCCCGCCATCCTGCTCTTCATCGTACCTCGAATTGCTCTTTCGCTTGTGCTTGATCAACGCGCGTATCACCGGCGACCAGTGCAATATCGCCGCATACGCGAAATGAAAGACGTCGTGAAACCGGTAACCATCGTGGTCCGCGATGTTGTCGGTCAGAGGATCCCCAATGAAAACGTCGTTCCACTGAAGGTAGCTCTTGCCGCTGCCGCGCTGATTGACCCTGATCCGGAATTCCCTGGGCAGCTGCTCTTCGCGTCCGAACGCCCTGTCGAAATCAAGGCTGGCCAGATCGGCCGTCCCGGGCTCCAGAAACGCCCCGCGCGCTTTCCGGATATTGCCACGCGCCACGTCCGAGAAAGCGAGTTTTGCCGCATGCATCGCATCCAGATAGGCCCGGGCAAATGCGACCAGACCGGCTCGATCCGGAGCAACCGATCCGAGCAGGGCTGCGGCCGACTGCCCCAGTCGCACCAACGTCGTGTCAAGCGGAACGGGAACGGCGACGGGCACCGCGATGTAGGCCATCGCGCCTTCCATGACGTCGCTCGCCGCTCCCACATTCCTGAAGTTGCCGTGATTCGCCGCCTCGGCGAACACTTCTTCAAGCGGGACGTCGAGACGTCGGCAGATGGCAGCCAGATACCACAGGGTATCGCCGAATTCTTCTTCCGCCGCCTTGCGGAAACCCGGGAAGGCGGATTGCTCGCGCACGTGCTTCTTGGCCGTCGTCATGATCCCGCCGACCTCGCCATACAGCCCTTGGAGCACAGGGCTGAAATCGCTCCGGCCAAGAACGTCCGTGGGTGCAATCTGCGCCGCGTAGTCGGACAGCAATAGGGTACCTTCCTTCTTCATCGATCACCTGCGAAGCGTTAACCATTCGAACGGCGCTCCCTGATACCCCGTCGCCCCCAGACTGCGAATCCACTGTTCAAGGCCGGCGACCAGCAATGGATCGTCGAACGTCGTCAGGCCAATCCCCGACTTGCACAGCAGGCGACCTTGCTGGTCTTTCAGGTCTTCGGGAAACGCCGGACCCTCGCCACCAAAATAGATAAAGTCGTCACTGACCAGCACCCGGTTTACACCTGTGTCCCTACACACGTGATCCGGATTGAGCGAACCGTCGGGCAGCGAGTGGAACGAATCGCGCTGTTCCCAAGGTGCCTGCGGCCCGTCCCTGAAGTAGATGTTGTCGCCACAACTTTGCTTGCGGCTCCCGTGACGAAACGGCTTCTTCGAGCCGAAACGCGGATCTGCGCCATATTCATCGAATGTGAGCGTGTCCGTGACCCGCATCGCGTACACCAGATGCCCGCCACGACGCACGCTTCGATCGTTGCTGCCGCTGCCAACCACCCAGTCGCCAACGGACGCGCTGCGCCGGATCGAGGGCTTGCAGGTGGCGAGGGTGCAGTAGCCGTAGAAGGGATTGGGTGCGAAACCGCTGTCGTAGCGCACCACGTAAGAGTGAACGCGGGCCATCAGCAGGGATGCCGCTTGAGGGGGACCGGATCGCAGGGGCCGCCATCCGGCTTTTCCCACGTGTCCTTGCCGTTGATCGCATCGATGATGGCATCGCCATTCCAGCCCACCATCGCATCGGCATACTGCTTCAACGCCTCGGGAAGATCGCATTCCTTCTCGCCATGCTCCCAGACACCGACGATACGCTTCCCCTGCTTGGCCGCATATTCGATCTCCCAGTTCACCCATTCACTGTCCTTCGTGAGCGGGGAGACGTAGCAGACGAACACGCCGGCCCAGTTGATCGCAGGCGCGAGGATCTGCGTCTTGATGTAGTGCTCGTCGGTCGCGTTGTTGAATTTTCCCGTGTGAATCGAGGAATCCCGGACGCCAACACCTTTTGGGGCCAGCAGATCCTTGAACTTCTGGAGCCCCGCATCGTCCTCATGGACGTGACTGATAAATACGTTTCTTTGTTCTGCCACTTCCCGCCCCCGTAGACTTATGACAAACATCGACGATCGTCACCGCTTTGCACGATCGACTGCATTTTGGAAAACTGTTCTCAATCTGATCATAAAATGGCCGCGATCGGCCGCTCCCCGAAACACAGTCAACTTGATCCGGACCAGCGCGACGACTGTCATCAGCCGCCACTTCCCGCACGGTCGATGCCATCCATTAGGAGTCCTGCTTCCTGGGAGGTGTCCAGAAACGATCCTCCACCGTATCGGGCTGCATGTCAGGCGTGGGATATCGCTCCTCTTTTACCGATATGTCAAGATGCCGATGGAACAGCGCGACATAGTCGTGATCATTCGACAAGTCCGCCGGCAGGTGCCCGATGCGTTCAGCCAGCAGCAGTGCCGCGCCGCCCGTTGAGAGCACCGGGATCACGCTGGCGTGCGGCTGATGTTGCCGGAACAGTTCATACTCTTCCACGATCCCGCCCATACCGCCGATAAACACGGCTGCCTTGAACTGGTTCTCGGAAAACATGCGCTCACGCATCAGGAGCAGGCTTTTGTCACGGTCCGCCTCCACGGCGTCGGTGAACGTGACGTTCTGGAATCGCGCGTTCTCTTCGGGAAACTCATCCCTGAAGAAGCTCGACTGATAAAGCCGGACCCACTTCTCGTACTGGACGCCAATATCCTGCGCGACGACCCAGATCATCGGCGTGATGGCGGGGTGACCGCCCCAGACCAGCGCCCGGCGACCGAGGACCACATGCACGAGCGCCGAGACGGCAGCAGCGATCGCCACGCTGTCGGCAGTCGCCGCATAGTCGGGTCCCCTGCGCGGATCTGGGACCCCGGCCGAAAGGAAGATGGCGTCGTTCATGATCAGTCTCCCCACGCAGCAAGTGTCCACCCCGCCTCGGAGACCTTGATCGCGCGAACCGCGCGGATATGCTCGTCAAGCCAGCGCAGATGCGAAGTCCAGGCATCGCGGATCCCGATGTGGTCATAGACGAGCACAGGGGCTTCGCGCTGCGCTGCACGCTGCGCCTTGTCTGCGACATCATGAAGCGTCTCCGCAGTGGGAATCCCAACGATCGGGTAGGCCCAGATCTTCCTGTCGTCAAGCAGGCGTAGCGCGATGGCGCGGTGCGCGCCGATCGCTTCTATCGAGCCACCGATCTTTTCGACATCCGCGCGCAACTTTCCGGTGATCGACATGTACCGCGAAGCAATGCTGCGACTGCGCAGTCGCTCGATCCGCAATACGATGGAATCAGCCGTTGCATGCGCGATCGGGCCATCAGCCCCTTCGAGATCGCCGACGTCAAGGTACACGGTCTCTGACAGGTCAGTGAGTTTCGTCGGGACGTGCTCAGGCCAGATGACGCGCAGAACCTGAATTTCCTTGGCCCTCGCCCGCCCGATTTCCTGACGGGTCCAGCGGCTGTCGAAATACTCGGGTGTATCGAGCATGACCATGACGTCCGAGTCAACGAGTCGATGCCAGAGCACATCCTGGAACGGATCACCGGGCCGGATGTCGTGCGTGTCGAGAAACACATCGAAGCCCCGCGATGACAGCAGGTCATGCAGTTGCAGGGCCGCCGCCCGCGACTCGGTCCGGCGATAGCTGACAAATACCCGTCGCTGGCGACGCAGCAGCCCAACGCATTCCAGCAACGCCGAGGCAAGCGCGGTCATTTCGGCATCGTCGTCGCGACGCGTCAGGCCATTCGCCGACTGGAGGAAGTCCGGAATCACTGCACCAAACGGCTGACCGGGCGAAACGGTCGGAATCACAGGCGCGCTTGCGGCGACGATCTCCCGCGCCCGTTCGACATCCCCCAGCGGCGCGCCGCCAAAATAGGCTGCTGCAAACGCAGCACGGACATCACGGGTCGGGATGGACGCCCCGTCGTGGATTACTACGTCGGCACCGAGCGTCATGCCGAAATCACCGATCATGCCTTCGATAGTTGCGCTCAGCCGATGCCGGTCGGAAGCCGTGGGGCTGCCCAGGATGGCCAGTTCGTACAGGCTCATAAGCTCAGTAACCCGCGGCCTTCGCCGCGGCCTCGATCCGTGAGGAAATATTGTTATACCGACGCTGACTCGTCTTTTGTGGCCCGACGGCAGCAGCCCCCTACGAAAAACCATTCGATTCGCATTCGTTCGTCTTGTGCCGCAGTCGAGGTAAGTGGCAAAAATGATAGATGATCTGCTGCGAAAAAGGAAAGAAGTACCTGCTCTGCCACCGATCTATGCATAGCACATAAACCCGACCGATGGGTCCGCGCCCGAAGGGCCGTGCGAAGAAAAAGCGAACTTGGGAAAATGCCCTAACTCAAATCACGCTCTGACCGACGCGATTCCATAGTTTCGCCCCCGGTCTTGATAGAGCAACGCCCCGCATCAGCGAAGGTCGCGATGAACAGAGCATATTAGTGGCCGTAACTGGCTTGCGGGCGGCACGTCGAGATGCTTCCCGCTTCGCCACCACCGTGCATTCAATACCTAGCGCCGCAGTCAAACCCGCGGCCATCGCGTAGTCACTGCCCGGTCAACTCGCAGCATGGCATGCACCCGACTCCCAGGTTCCCGCCCTTGACCCGCGACCGTAGCCGATAGCGGGCAGGCATCAAGGGGCGAGGGACCGTGTTGCCCGCACCCCTCCCTCGCCTTTTTCCTTGACGCCTGCCCGCTATCGGCTCCTCCAGTCGCACGGGCGGGAACCCGGGAGCCTAGCGGCAGCAAAGCCAACCCCGAGTTCCACCGGGAGGTGTCCAGCCGCAACGGCAAGTCACATCCCGTCGCCCGGTTCAGGTCCTCAACCTTGACTGTGGAGATTGCCATGCAACTCGCTTCCTCTTTCCGTTACGGCTCCCCGATGCTTCGCGCCGACTCCCCCTTGTCGGATGACCAGATTCGCCGCGTTGCCCCATCCATCTTTGCGGACGGCAAGCACGAAAGCCGCTCCGAACGCTACACCTACATTCCGACAATCGACGTCCTGCGCGGACTACGCAACGAGGGTTTCCAACCTTTCATGGTCTGCCAGACGCGCGTGCGACAGGACGACCGTCGCGAGTACACGAAACACATGCTTCGGCTTAGGCACGCCGACCAGATTACCGGCGAGGAAGCCAACGAAATCGTGCTATTGAACTCGCACGATGGCACCAGCAGTTACCAGATGCTCGCTGGCATGCTGCGCTTCGTCTGCCAGAACGGCATGGTGGCAGGCGACAACGTCGCCGATATCCGTGTCCCGCACAAGGGCAACATCGTCCAGAACGTGATCAACGGTGCATTCGACGTGCTCGACGGCTTCGACCTGATCCGCGAGCAGAAGGAAGGCATGTGTGCCGTCACGCTCGACCGCGACGAACAGCATGCATTCGCCCGCTCCGCACTTGCGCTGCGCTACGACCCGACCGACGCAGAGGCACCGGCCCCGGTTACCGACAGCCAGTTGCTCGCCCCGCGCCGCTTCGAGGATCGCCGCGACGACCTCTGGACCGTCTTTAACCGCGTCCAGGAAAACCTCACCAAAGGCGGCCTGCATGGACGTTCGCGCACGGGGCGCTCGATGTCCACCCGTCCCATCACCGGCATTGACCAGAACGTGAAGCTCAACCGCGCCCTCTGGATGCTCGCGGATGCAATGCGCCAGATGAAGGCATAGCAACGACAGGGTCGAGAAATCCGCTTCTACTCATCATCCATCAGGACTCCTCTCCGGGTCGAGTCCTGACGAAATCCGATAGTGTCCGGCCCGGAACTTTCTTTTTTACATTCTGGAGTCAGTCATGCAAGCCCAATCCGAAACCATGACGGTAGATACCGCCGAACCCGTGGCCGTGCTCGAATCCCACTTCGGTAACGAGCAGCCCATCGTGACCGTCCCGTATTCCACCCTGCGGCCTTCGCCACTTAATGCGCGCACGAAACCCCTGTCGGGCATTCCTAGCCTTGCCGCCAATATACGCGCCAAGGGTCTACTGCAAAACCTTGTCGTCCACGAGATAAAGGGATCGCGCGGCAGGCAGCGCAAATACGGCGTGTGCGCCGGTCAGCGCCGCGAGGCCGCACTCGACCTCCTGTTCGAACAGAAAGACATCGCCGCCGACTACCCGGTCCCGGTACGAATCGTCAATGAAGGCGAAGCCCTCGCCATTTCACTGATCGAAAATACCGAGCGCGAGGGACTCGATCCCTTCGACGTGCTGCGCGCATACCGGATGCTGGCCGAGGAAGGGCAAAGCGTCGACTACATCGCCGCGCTCTTTTCCGCCTCGCCGCTCACGGTCAAACGGCGCATGAAGCTCGCCAGCGTATCCCCAAGGCTGCTGTCCCTGCTTCGGGACGACGCGATCACGCTCGACCAGCTTGCTGCGCTCGCCCTCGCGGACAACCACGAAACGCAGGAACACATCTGGTTCGATGCGAATGAATGGCAGCGCCAGCCAAACTATCTGCGGCAGGCCATCACGAGGGCCGAAATCGACGCGAGCCGCAGCCGCCTTGTGCGTTTCATTGGCCTCGACACCTATGAAGCGGCAGGCGGATATGTACGGCGTGATCTTTTCAGTGACGACGGGAATGCGGGCTACATTGCCGATGCCGAACTGCTGCAGCGTCTCGTCGCGCAGAAGCTCGACGCGGCTGCAGAAGAAGTGCGCGCCGAGGGTTGGGGTTGGACAGAAAACCGAGTCGAGCGTGACATGCTAGAGCTTAATCGCTACGGCAAGCTGCGCCCCATCCAGCGCCCCTTGACCGACGACGAGCAGCGCGAAATGGATGCGCTTACCGCAGAGCAGGATGAACTGGCCGGGAAGCTGGAGGCACTGTCCGAGGACGACGAAAATGCCTATGAGGAAGCCGACCGCCTCGATGCTGAAATCGAACGGGTCAACGCCGCGATCGTCGCACTCGAAAGCCGCGCTCTCGCGTGGGATACACAGCAGATGGCGGAGGCAGGTGCGTTCGTGATCATCGATCCGCAGGGAAAACTGCTCATCGAGCGCGGTCTCGTGCGGCGCGAGAACAGTGCGGCGCTGGACGCGGCGGGTGCGACTGTCACCGGCATACCACAGGCGAAGGCTGCGGACCTAACAGATGGTCCTGTACCGAAGATCAAACCGGTCCACAGCGCGAAACTCTGCCAGCGGCTCACCGCCCACCGCACCGTCGCCATCCACGCCGAAATGGTCGCGCAGCCCTCCGTCGCGCTCGCCGCCCTGTTGCGGCATCTCGTCCTACAAGCGCTGCCCGAGCACTACGGCTACACGTCTGCGCGCGACTATCTGGCGCTATCCGGCGACAACAATCATGACAGCCTGCTGCGCGCGGCGGACGACCTGCCCACCAGCGCCGCATGGAACACGATTGAGGCACAACGCGCCCGATGGGTCGCTGAGTTGCCAGTGAAACGCGCCGACCTGTTGCCGTGGCTCGCGAAGCAGGATCCCGGTACGACGTTGCTTGACCTGCTTGCCTTCTGCACCGGCACCCTGCTCGACGGCATCGTGAGCGAGGATAAGCCGCAGACGATCAATGCGCTCGCGGGCGCGCTGAACCTCGACATGACCCGGTACTGGACACCGACCCGTGTCACGTATTTCGATCATGTTAGCAAGGCGCGCATCGGGGAAGTCGTGTCCACAGCCGTTTCGCCCAAGGTTGCAGCCGACCTCGGGAAGATGAAGAAGGCCGACGCCGCTGCCGCAGCCGAACTACGTCTGGCGAAGGTCGCATGGCTCCCGGAAATCCTCACCGATACGGAAATCCCGGTCACGCCGTCTTGGGAAGACCGCGACGACGAGGATGGGAACGCCGGGGAGGACGGACACGGCCCGGAACCCGGCAATGGTTCCGACGACACGCACGAGGACGACGAAGGTGCCGCCGAGCCCGGAAGCGATCACAGTGGCATCAACAACACGGCTTGTGATGGGACCGTGTCTCCCGCCGCAGCCGGCACGCAGCCGCCGTGGCCCTTCCCGACCACTGCCGGCCTCGCGCACGCTTCATGATGCGTTCGCGTTCATGAAAGGCGACATCAAGGAAGTATGACCCGTGCGGGCAGACGGCAATCCGTCTGCCCGCACCATGTGACTACCGGAGTAGCGACCCGCCAGCGCACCCGCTGTCGCCGCGAGCAGGATCACGATCAGCGCCCCGACCACCAGTGCGCGGAACGCCTTCGTCATCCGTCGCGCGGCTATCTGGTCAACCTCCGCGGCACGCGCCGCCGCCGCGCTCATCTCCCGTTCAAACAGAGCTACCGCTGCGTCGAGTTGCTGCCGGTGCTCGCGCGCCGCGACGGCTACCGCGCCCACTACCCGGTTTCCCGCGATGCGCGCAATCCGGTCAGCCGCGCGCCCCGCCTGCGCAACCAACGCCTGTTCATTCAGTGCCGCGAGCGTCGCGCGATACCTCGCCTCGTGCTCAACAGCCATGCGTTCTGCGAGTTCGATTGTCGCCTTGCAGCGCGCGAGCGCGTCACGGTGCTGCGCCATCAACGCGTCCGTTGCCTCACGCGCCTCCTCGCGCACTGCGTCCAGATTGCCCTTGCCTGCCTGCCGGATGCGCTCCGGCATCGCTTCGTAAAGCCGCGCATAGTATTCGAGCACCGCCAGCACCGACCACAGCGCATCGTTGTCGCGCAAATTCAGGGCCACCGACACCCGGCGCATGCGCAGCAGGCTCGCGTCGTCCGGCTTCTCGCCGGTCACGTCGTAAAAGAGCCGGGCGAGCGGATCGACAGGACGTCCGCGCCGCGCCCGCCGCTCAGGCATTGCCCGTCACCCCGGTGAACATCGCGTCATAGAGGGCCCGCCAGCGCAGCAGTTCTGCGCGCTGCCCAATGGGCAACGACTCCGCCGCCTTGTGCACCGACAGGCGCTGACTGCGCAGATCGTCCGCCACGCGATCCGCGAGTTCGGGAAAGTCGAGCGACTTGCCCTTCGCCTCGACACTCTTGCGGATTTTAGAGTCCTGATACAGCACGAACCTGTCCGGTGTGCCGTAGTGGCCATTGCGCACGACGTGCGTCATCGCGTCCGGGAAGGTTTCACCGAACTGCCGCAGCAGTTCCAGACTGTCGCGCTGCCGGTTGATCACCCAGAACACGACCAGCCGCCTGCCAAGCTCGCCCAGCGTGCTGGCCAGCGTCGCACCGTAGCGGGCGACGCCATCCTGATTGCGGGCTGCCGTGCTGACCACCACCACTGCGTCGCGATGATCGTCGCAGTAGTTCACGAAATTGATCCAGCCGTCCGCTTCGTCCAGGTCAAACGCGGCGCAATCAATCTCGCCCTGCACGGCCTTCATCACGTCGGGGTTTGACGTGTCGTTCTCTACCAGCACGGGTTTCACGCCGCGCCGCTGCAGATGATCGACCAGCGCGAGCGCGACGAGGCTCTTGCCTACGCCACCCTTACCGCCGCCCACAAGATAGATGGGATTGACTGTCGTATCCATCGCGACTCCTCTACAGATCGTCGGTGTCGGGCCGAATCGCAAATCCGAGTGCGCCCTGCACCGGCCTGGATTGCGATCTGGCTTCGGTCTCTCCCCCATCCTTGCGAACATGCTTTGCCGGAGACGTCACACCCCGCACGCGCGATTGCGCCGTGAACACCTTCTCAGCACCAGTCGCGCGTGCACTCGGCGCAGGCCGCGCACCACCACCGGCTCCACCGTCTTTTCTGGTCGAGCGCAGCGCGTAGCGAATTGTCCCAGCCGTGATGTCGAGACCCTGCCGCCGAGCCTGCTCCGCGATCTGCTCCAGCGTATAGCCCTTCGCCTGCGCCGTCCGCACGCGCACGCGCATGTCCTTCATCGCATCGCGCACCGTCACGCCACGTTCTGTATCCGGCTTCTCTGGCAGCGCATCGAGCGCGCGACCAAACGCCTCCCATTGCGACTTCGTATAGACCTTCGCAACAGGCATCGTTACCCTCCTGAACATCGTCTACGCATCGCTGTGACACCATCGTGCGCACGTCCTGAGCACGCGTCAACACGGTTTTTGCGCACGACTTGCTCATGCAGGAACACACCGGCAGTGACGGGAAAGCAGAAGAACAACGCACTTTTTTGCGTATGTGGTGCGCACGCGACACGCTCCACCAACGCGTTAAGGAACCCCGGGGCAGCGCTGCCGTTCACTCTGGAGGCCATCACCTTGACGCGGGATTCTGGCTTTTCTCTCATCACATGTGCGCGTGCGGATTCCAGCCCTCTACGCCGAGATTACTCGCAGTGCTCCACACTTAACCGAGACGTCCACGCTCACACGATAGTGCGTCACGCGCACCTCAACTCACGCAAGTCCTCGTCTGCTCTGCGCAATACGTTGACAGCTCCTGCACTAGACTTGGTTTCTTTATACGGCCCGCGAAACGCATCGCTCAGCGCATTTACTCTGCGAGCGATTCGCACTTTTCGCACACGCCAAACGCGCCAGAGTACGCACATTCGGCACGTCGGGTTCGCCACTGGTCAGCAGTTCATGGCGCAGTGGTTGAGCATCCTTCAAGACGTCGCTTACGCAATGCGTTGACTCGGATGCCAACGACACGCCGCATCGTCTTTGCAACGACAACGCACGCCGTTCTCCAGGGATCGATCGGACGTTTACGCGAAGGCAGAAACCCCTGCGCACGGCGTTTACTTTGGGTCACAGAAACGAACGGAAAACAAGGGATGGCAGGATAGGCTTGCGCCGGTTTCAGGCACCATGTGCGTATGCGCGTCCGCAAAGCCGGTCTACCTTAAGTTAGCATCGACGTCAGACAGTCTCGTCCGGCTGCGCCGCGACGCCCAGTACGTTCGCACGTGTGCGCTCCGATCGACCACGAGCTTGCTGTTGCAGCCGGCACGCCCAGTCGCCGTGCCAGTTGCAGGGCTCCTCCCTCAAACCCAGTGGTCGTCCGCGACCGTGCGTCCGCTCGCCGCCCCCGCGCCGGTGTTGATCGTCTGCGCGCATCACAGATTTCGCATATCATCGACATGAATATATTCATGTTTGCGCCCAGTATCTGACTATGGCAAGAGAGCCGCCGCGCGCGGAGCGCCGGGCGCAGCGATAGGGCTGCCCCCGCTCTCGATCACGGTCGCTTACCTCGACATGCTTCTTGGGGGCGACATCATGCATTGAGGGGCTCCACCGCAGTCGCAGCACCGGGGTCAGGGCTGCTCTAACGCTCGTCGAACAGCGCCAGAGTGTGCGCCTGACGCACTCGTGCCAGCACGTCATCGAAGCTTTCGTACTCGCTCCCTGGCTGAATGTAAGGCTGAATTTTCGCGAACGCAGCTCGAGCCGCAGGGCGCGAGCGATCCTTAAGATGAACCGCGTTCGCGAGAAGCTCGGCACTGGCACATCCCTTCCGGACGACGCCGCTCAAGGTGCGTAGCGTAATCGAGATAATGGGCTCTTCACTAGCGGCGAGCGCCTTGGCCGCCAAGATCCGGGCAGGAAGGCCAGCCACAAAAGCAAGATCTGCTGCCAAGCGCACGGCGAAATGACGTGCCGTCTCGCAGGTCTTGATATCCTTCTCCGCGGTCTCGATAGCTCGCTCGAGATCACAGAGCGGCTTGCCTGCCATCCACACCTCAAGAAGTGCTTTGATTACCGGGAGGGCTTTCTTCGCCTTCTTCCTGTCGCCTTCAACGGCGCGGTAGTCGGTCCCGAACAGCCCTTCGATGTCGTTAGGTCTGATCAGTTGGAGCAGCCATTCGGGACGCGTCTCAATCCAGCCGAATAGCGTCTGCATGCAATCCGAAGAGTTCCCAGCAAACGCGCCAGTTTCTACGAGCGATGTCAGGCTCGCCACGATCTTGTATGGGAGGCCCGACGACGCAGCGACGCGTTCCAGCCACGTAAGCTCCTGCTTCGGGGCGAGTTCGGCACGCCGCGCCAGAGCTGACGTGATGCGACTTTCGATCCACGCGACCTTGTCCACCCGGCGCTTACGGTATGCAGCGAAAGACCTGCGGATCATTAACTTGGCCGGCTCGTCCGGAGCCTCCCCGTCGCCTACGGGCAGGCGAGCGAGGAGGTATTCCTCGTTGCCTTCGTACAGCCCGGAATGGATCCGGTCGAGCAGAGCTGTTAGCGGATCGTCGATCTTCAGGCACTGATCCGATTGAGAGAAAATGCCCTGCAGGGTCATCCAGTGGCTGGTGATGTCGTTCTTCTCGTCGTCGATATTGATAATCTTGCTCGGTATGACGAGCACGAACCCCTGGCCGCCTTCACCCGCCCGGCCCGCCCTCCCCGCGGCGTTGAGAAGCTCATGGGCGTCGAGCTGCTTCATCTTGTCGCCTTCGACGTCCCATCGGCTGTCTCCCGCAATCAGGACGATGTCGCTTGGAAGGTTCATCCCTTGCGCGAGCGTCGACGTGGCGAAGAGTGCGTTGATGCCATCGCGCCGCTTGAACAGCGACTCATGCAAGAGACGCTCATGCTTGATAAGCCGCGCGTGGTGGCTGGCGGCGCTGCCCTCCACCCGGCCTTTGGCGTCTAGCTTCAGGTAGCAATGTTGCGGGCCGCCGAGTTCCTCCTCTACGAGCTTGCGCCACATTCGCTCCTCATCGGTGAGCGGAACGCGGCGCGTGGGCAGCAGCTCCCGAAAATGCCGAACGGTGGACTCGGCGGCAACGGTGCTCTGCACGAAAGTCAGCGTTTTCAAGCCATCTTCGGCGGCCGCGGCTGCGATCGCACCAGCGACCTTGTTGCCGTTTGGCGTTAGGTACCAGTCCTTCGTTCGCTTGTTCGCGCCCGTCGCGAACGCAACTGGCTCGTCGAGCAAAGCCATCAGCGCATAATCGCTGCGCTTGCGAGTCGCCCAGGTCTGTCGGAGGCAGAAGAAGGCGAGCGGCTGCGCATCGAGCTTCGACTTCAGCTTAGTCGGGACCCCTTTCGTGCTGGCGACGGCTTGCTCGGTGCGAATCAGGTTCTCGAGCTCCGCGATCCGGTCAGCGCTGTACGCGACGCATCCGCGCGCCTGCCGAGTGGGTTTCCACGCCAGGTCGAGCGCCAAGCATGGGCGGCCCGTCAACTCGGCAATCCATCCTGCGATTTCCTCCGCGTTCTGCATCATCGCCGAAATCAGCAGGAGGTCAGCGTCAGGCGCCGAGTGCGTGAGGTTGAGGATGCAAAGCATCGAATCGATGCTGCGACGGCTCCGATCCGCCTCCCTCGGGTGCAGAAGGTGACATTCGTCGAACATCACCAGCCCTACATCCTTGAACGCCTCCGGCTGCAAGGATTGCAGCATCAGACATCGCTCGGGTGTAGTAACGATGATCTCCGGCAACTCGACTACGTCAGAGAAGGTGATCTCCTCATCGAGATCACCGAAGACGCTGAAGTCCCTGAACGCATTCTGGAGTGTGAACGTCGTCTGATCGACGAGCGCTAAAGTCGGCGCGAGCACCACAGCCTTGCCGCCGCTGAGGAGAGCGGCGGCGATCTTTAGTTCGGCAAGTGTGGACTTTCCGCCTCCGGTCGGGAAGCTGACCGCTGCGGATACCCCCTTCGTGAGATACCCCTCATCGAGCGCGGCGCGATGGTTACGCCACAAATAAGGGCGCTTGCTGGCGGCTCGACGAACGACATTCCACCATTGCTTCTCGTCGACGCCTGAAGGCGCAGGCACGCGGCACAGGCTGGCGGCGGCCAGATCTCCCGAAATGGCGAGCAGCAGCTTCGCGACGTGGAGTGGCCCAGGAAAAACGCTGACGGCGCTGGGACCGTCGGCATCGAAGACGCCTTCGATCGGTGCGATACACAGGTCTATGACCTCGGTGAAGATCTCATGCGCCCAGGAAGTATCGACCGCTTCGGGATCGTCCTTCGGCCGCGTCAGCAACTCTCGCGCGAGCTGGATCACGCCTGCGTGCAGACGCCTCAGCAAGGCGTCCACGGCTCGGTTCGGCCCGCTTCGATCAGCCGGGCGATCATAGTCCTGGTCCCCTTCTTTGTCGGTGATCGCTCCAAGCCGCCCCGCAGCAAGATCGCCGATAGCCTTGATCAGCTGTGCTTCAGTCGAACGATCCTCCTCCTCGGGGACCAAGCGCTTTGCCATCTCGGCTGCATCGCTTTGCGAGTCCGCGATTAGGAACAGCAGGGTGCTGCAAATCTCTGGCGCCGCGCGGATGGCGTCGATGAAAGGCGTACGCCTCTCGTCGCCCTCTGAGATCTCGGCCATCAGACAGAGCTGGTGGGCGGTCCCAGCGACGAACGCCGCGGCCGCCCGGTCAGCACGCTCTGGCGCCGTGGCGACTAGCAGCTCCTGCGTGGCTGCCAGTCGGCGCATCTGGTCGAGGAGTTCAACCAAGATCTCGCTCCGTTCCTCCGTATCGGCAGCGCCCCGCAATCGGACACGCGCTGCGACGATCTCCGCGAACGCGTTGGTGAAGCGGCGGGGCAACTCCTCCAGATTAAGCGAGCTCAGCGGCGGCGCGGCGCTGATCAGATTGATTGTGACGGGATCAAACATCGTCCCTCCACGCTTCGATCTGCCCAATCGCCTTCGCCGCGAACTGTTCCATCCATTTCCGCAAACCAGGAATGGACATAGTCTCGGCCTGACGACGCTTGCGGTCGCCGGGCGCTACCTTTTCGAAGCCCTTGAAGAGCGCCTCGCGCATGCCGTCGTCATCGTGGGAGTTGTCGGCCGTGATGGCGACGCGATAGTGCCGGGCCTCTTTCCACAAGATGGTCTCAACTGCCGCGTCGATGTCCAACTCCGGGAAACGTAGCTGATGCGCCTCCAGGATCGCGCCAGTCTCCTGGATAAGCTCGGGCATCCTCTCGCCTCGCTCCAGCGCCCTGATGCCATCCCATACGTCACCAGTGATTGTCGACCGCTGGTTCACTGTCGCCTTATCCTCGAAGATGACGACGGCGGCAACCTTTTCGTTGGCTACGTCCAGTCGGAGCTGCATGCCATCGAAGCCCTTGTGGGCAAGGATGGCGTGTGGCGCCCGCACGACGGCCCCAGCGTCGTTCCGGTAGGCGGCGATCCAAGAGATCGCCTGGAAGATCCAGCCGTCGCGGTGGTACGGGTCCTTATCCTCCGGGACAGTGAGGAGCTTGATCGCTGCCTTGGCAGTGTCGCTACGTGTCGCGGGACCTTTTTTGTCGATTTTGGCGAGGATCGCTGCCACATGGCGCGACTGACCGAGTGCAAGATACGCGACTTTGCGAGCGAGGTCGTCCTCGTCAGCGATCGCCCAACGGGAGCCGTGGCAGAGCTTGCCGTGCGTCACCGGCGTTAGCGTCAGCGGCATTTTTGCCTGCCTTCAGCCGGTTCAGGCCAATACACGTTCAACCCCCTTGCTAATGTACATATTATTTTACGCTGCGGCGCGCTCATCCTTTGAAACTTTGCACACGTCCGCTGCTTATTGAAATTCGAAATATTGCGTTGAGCCAGATACATGGCTTGCCGCTCCTTTCGGGTTACCACCGCGCCTTAGGAATCTTGCTACATGTTAGCGTAACAGTGCCCGGAGAAGTGACGAGTCAGGCTTCCATACCTACCAACAATGCTCACGTACTAACGCGTCGTTTCAGGCCAAAGTAGATGAAAACGTCGAAACGATATCGATCAATGATCGGTTACGACTCAGTCAAGCACTCCATTTAGCATTCTCACGCGAGTGACCAGACTCTCCATAAGCTGATCAACCCGTTCGTTATCGACGTTGTGTCGACCATAAGCCTGTGGTCGGACGATGCTTGCAAGCTCCGAAATCGTCAGATAACGCCCATAATTTTGATCCGACGATATACCAGCAGTCAGACTCGCTTCTTTGCCGAGATTAGTAGCGAGCGCACCGCACTCACCACATGCAATTACACGCTGCTTCGGGTATCCCGAAGGCTGATCATAAAAGTCGGGGTCAGATAGCAGGAAGGTCCAGTCCTTTTTCGACTTCCGAACAGTTTCACGCTTCGATCTCTTGCACGTCACGCAGCACCAATCGTCTGGAACACGACTCCAGAACTTCGTAGAAGTGACCTTGGCGACGTATTCAATATCCTTATCGCTGGGACCCGATCCAGGTTTCGGCTGAACGACGCGCCGCCATTGATCGAACACATCGGAAAGCGGCCGGCATTTATCGCCCGCTAGCTCATAGTGAGCCCCCGGCGCATAGTTATAACTCGCGATAGATTCCGCGTTCTTATAAACTTCCTCTGCTCGCTGCATACGAGGGATTTCCTGGTGCCAGTGCGCATCGGTCGCGGCGATCATCGCTATACGTTTAACAATCTTAAGGCGCAGCGCGAACGTCTCGGTCTGACTCTTCCAGATTCGCCTAGCTTCGTCTCCGTCAATCTCATGCGGCTGATTGGGTCGTGGCCGAACAAACTGACGGATTTCCTGTGGCGAGTACGAGAAATTCTTGTGTGTATTCGCAGCGCTCTTCGCCATGGCATCCGCGCCATTGCAGTCGTCGCAAACGATAGTATTGTCATAGGCAGAGACCATTTGCGACGCGCGATCAGCGAATCGCTTGGCTCGCTCGTCCGCGACAACGACGTCCTGAGCTTTGCACGCGAGCTTGAATTCTCGCTCGACCAGATCTTTCATGTGATCGTGATGTTCCACTAACCGGCACATCAACCGTTGCTTACTGTTGAGACGCACGATATCGGCCTTCGTCCGACCGCACGATGGGCATATCCAGTCCGTGGGAGTGAAGCTCCAAGCAGACGTCATGTCCACGCCGTCGGCGCCAAACCGTTCGATCAGCATGCGTGTCAATGGGGACATCACGCCATCGAGCGGAGATTGACCTCGTGCCACTCTCGCAAAAAAGTTTTCGCGTGACTTTCGCAAAGCCACAACAAGTTCATCATCCATTCGATTTATCGGGTAGAGGTGTCGTTCGCTGCAATACCACGATGTCCGCAACACTAAAATGACATGGCATTGCATTCGTGACACGACCATCTATATTAAAAGAGGCAGTCGATACCGATTCCTGCAGCCAGGCTCTGCTCCTGATCGATAGCAAAGCCCCGATCGGGCCAAACACCCGGGAGAACATTCCGTGGAACCTCTAAAACTAACGCTTATCCTCGGCGCTGTCGTCGGAATTGCCAAAAGTATCCAACTATTTAGTCGCCACTGCCGGCGCCGGTTCGGCTACAGCTTTTTTACGAAGCGAGGATTCTGGCTTGCAGCCATCGGCATCAATTTCCTGTGGTGGGGATTCTATGCATGGGGAACCGCATTCCTGCGCCACACCCCGCAATCAGGTGGCATCATTCTCATGGGAATGGGGTTGGTCGCGGTCGCGTGGCTGATCTACGAGAACATCCGGGATACCGACCTCCCTCACGGAGCAGGTGGATCGGCTCTCCAGCTCGCGCTGTTCTTCCCTCTGGCTATTTACGGTGTTCCTATCCTGCTGATCACCGTGCTCTTTCTGCTCTTTGCCACGTTCAAAGCAGGGCCTGCTGTATGGTTCGCCGATCCGTGAGCCCTAACCTTGAACTGACGGCCTGCTGCGAACGAAACAGGTCTATCGCTTGATTCCCCCGGCATCAGAACAAGCCGGCCGGATCGTTAGCCTTGTCCCAGCGATAGATAATCAGCTCTCCACGCGGCGCCGCAGATCCTGCACCGCCGACTGTGTACTGGATTTCCACACGTTCGAAGTCCAGTTCCGCAAACACTTTCCGCATATCCGGATGGTCGTTCACGGTCACGATCGCGCGCCCTTTGATTTCTCTCATTACATTCGCCATCCGTTCATACTGCTCCATACCAAACGGCACCCCATAGCCCTCCGTCTGCCAGTATGGCGGATCGAGAAAGAAGAATATATGAGGTCGATCGTATCGGCTGATGCATACCTGCCAGTCGAGCTTTTCGATATAAGCGCCGGACAGACGAAGATGCGCCGCCGACAGCGTTTCTTCCAGACGCATCAAGTTGAGACCAGGCGACGATGTCGTAGCTGTCCCGAAGGTACGCCCCTCGACACGGCCACCAAAGCAGTTCAGTTGCAAATAATAGAAACGCGCGGCACGCTGAATATCAGTGAGCGTTTCGGGCAACGTATCGTTCAGCCACTTGAATACCTGCCGGCTGCTCAAAACCCATTTGAACTGGCGTGTGAACTCTTCGGGATGGTGCTGCACGACACGATAAGGATTGACGAGATCGTCGTTGACGTCGTTCAGCACCTCAATCTCTGCCGGCGGCCGCAAGAAGAATAGCGCCGCCGCTCCTGCAAAAACCTCGACATAGCAGGTATGCGGCGGAAAACGCGGAATCAGGACATCGGCCAGACGACGCTTGCCACCGATCCACGGCACGATAGGCATGACCATCAGTGCCTCCATATATCAGCGTTCGACATCCGGCTCGGCGCCATCCGACCGGCCGTCCACCGCCGGTGCCGTTCGATCCGGCTGCTCACGCGCTGCGTCCCGCGTGCGCCCGGTAACAGGCCGGTCCCGCTGCACCGGCATGGCCCCAACGAAATACGCCATCTCGACGGCCATCGCACGATCCTCACGTGTGCGCGACTTCGCCATCGCATAGGCCATCTCACGCCAGGCGGCAAAGACACCGCCATGCGCTATCCACCCTGCGTCACGCTGTGCATCGGTCGGCAACGGCGCCCAGTGGCTCGGCGTCTCGCCGCGCGCGATCATGTGCACAACCGCGGGTTTCGGATAGCGCTGCGTCGCGCCGCGCGCGCGCCGGGGCGTCGCGTTCGCCTCGACACCATGCTCGCGTAGCTGCTCCGCAAAGCGCTCACGCCAGCGCTGAAGATCCTGGTGACGCGGATTCAGGCGACGCCCGTCCGGGCCACGTACCTGCACGCTCAGATGCACATGTGGATGGGCTTCGTCGTCATGCGCCGCAAAGACGTACGCACGCCCATCGCCGAACTCCAGCGCTGCGAAGTCTCGCACCGCATTACGCACGGCCTGACGATCCGTGCCCGGTGGCATCGACAGCAGGATATTGAACACTTCGCGACGTGTACTGGTCTCCGGGATGCCCCACCCGCCGAGCTGCCAGGCCTGCGTGAGCTCGCGTAACGCATCGACACCGGCGATACGGTCACAGTCCTGGTCTTCCAGCTCGACCCTGCCATTACGGGAGATGTAACGCAAATGCCGACGCACAGCGCCCATGCCCTGTGCACTGGCCGCCTTGTTGGTGATCTTGACCATCACTTCCGGAGTGCGCCTGAGCGTCCGGGCTATCTGGGCGCGCATGCGGGCGGCTTCGTCACGAATGCCTGCGCGCGAGAGGCGCAAGGCACGGGCATGCCGAAGCGGTTCCTGAAACAGCCGGTCACCCCAGTTCACGAGCATCGCGTCGATGTAGATTTTCGGGTAAGGCATGTCAGCGGCTCCATCGGTCCAGGCTCGTGCGAATGACGGCCGCAGTCGCACGCAGGTGAGCATCAATCCGGCTCCGGATTTCCAGCCAGTCGGCCGTCCAATTCTCACGCACGGTCCAGGCCATGCCCGAACGCGCGAACTGGCCCAGCAAGCGGCTGATGCCAGCCAGTTGTCGATTGGACTCCGACAGCGCCTGCATCTCATGCTCACCAAGCTGAGGCTCGCGCGCTAACTGCGCGCGGACCAGTGACACGATCCAGCGGTTACCACTCAGCCCCATTGCGGATGCACGCTGCTCGACAGCCTCCAGTTCCGTCATGGTCAGGCGGATTTCGATGCGACTGCGCGGCTCTCCAACGACTGGCCTCGCCAGTCCCGGATCGGACGCGCCGGGCCGGCCGTCAGCGTCGTCATCGATGGCAGCGGCAATCAACTGTCGTACGCCTTCGCCTGCGGTCAAGCCACGGCGCATGCACCAGTCGTCCCAGCGCAACCTCACTGCCCCAAGTTCGACACACAGCCGCTCGCGCGCAACCACGATTCACCTCAACGCGACGGAGACATCGTCGGCGACTCAACCGGTGTCCGGTCGATCTCGCGAGCTGGCGCTTGCCCGGGTGTCGGGCGCCCGCGACGATCCCGGCCCGATGGTGCCTTCGGATCGAACACCTTCGGCGTCGGGACAGGAATCCCCTCCGTCTCGAACGCGACCAGCATGCGTGCCGCCCGCTGCTGCACGCGAGCAATCGAACGTTCGCCAAAGCCCTGCTCGCGCATCGCTGCGATCAGTACGGCTAGATGGAGCGTCTGTTCGCTTTCCTGGCGTGGCGTGCCACGTTGCGGCGGCTCGCCATTCGCCGGACTGGCGGGTTGCACAGGCGAGAGGGAAACTGTCCGGTCGCGCTGCGTGACCTCCACCTGCCAGGTATTCCGATAAACGTCCTTATCCTCTTCGCCGATTACCCTGCCTTCGCCATCAAGGACCGGCACCCGCACGGTCACCAGACGCTTGCCGAGATTTTCGAGCATCACCTGTTGCCCGATCCCGGCACCCGACTCACGCATGGCGCGCTCAAGATCCACGCCCCATACCGCCTGATCGATTCCTGACGGGTCGCGGAACACCACGTAATACGAGTCGCTGCGCGCGGGATTGTGCAGATACGGCGCGCTGCCGTGATCGCGCAGCTCACCGACATACCGTCGCGGAGCATCGGGTTCATCGTTTGCCGCGTTCCGGCCTGCTGCCGGGGAACGCGGCGGCGATACAGCATCCTGTCCTGGTGCGGAAGGCGAGGCTCCGTTGACGGCAGTGCCCGCATTAACCTGCGGAGCTGCCGCAGGTGCCGGCCGCACATCAGTGCGGCCTTGTTTGCCCGAAACAGCCGTCGCCCCAGCGTCCGCCGCGACCTCGATACGATTGTCCAGTCGCGCCTGCCGGGCATCCGCCAGACGGGCCAAGTCGGCAGGCTTCGGTTCGTAGCCGCTCACGTCGATGCCTAGCAGCGTCGCCTGCAACCAGACTTCGCTACGAAATGCCTCGTGGCCCGACACGCGGATACGCCGCCACGATTTGGCATGCGCCATTTCAATCATCGACTCGACCACGTCCGGGCGGTTGTGTTCGGTAACGAGGTAAGAGCCCAGATCCTCGAACGCGAGTTGATACGGCGCATCCTTCAGGAAATACTGGTTGCCCGCACGCAAGTAGCGCTTACGCACGCGTTCCGGCGGCTGGTCGATCGGCGCACGACCGCGATCCACCTCGCCCGCCGCGTCGGCGGGTGCGTGGCCACCGGCCTGTCGCGACGTGCCCGGATCGTCGCGCATCGCCTGATCGCGCAGTCTCGCGCGGGCGGTATCAAACTCGCGCCGACGCCGGGCGGATACAGCATCCATCGCGGCCGAATCCAGCGTGCCCTGACGATCGTTCGACGGAGCCGGTCCGCCGCTGCTACCCAGCACGTCCTGCTCGATCACGTTGATGACCGGATCGGCCTCCTGCGCGGAAGTTGTCTGCACCATGTCGCCACCTCGCATCTTTCAGGAATGGTTTTTCATGTGGGCACCACGTTGAGGTGCGTTATCGGTCGGGTTCTGTGCCCGCTTCACGGGATGCGCCTTGCTCCTTCGATTTCTCCAGCGCCGCAGTCCGTGCTTCCCGGACGCGTGCCCAGGATCTCGCCTGCAACTGGTCGAGCATGCCCTCCAGGTTGGGACTGAAATTGAGCTCCCGGGCGGACTTCTTCAACGAGGCAACAGTGCGATCCAGTAGATCGCGCGCACGGTCCCACGGATAGACCTTCGCCTGACTGCCGTCATACCCCACCTGCAATTCGGAGCCGTTCAGCCGGGCGTTTTCGTTCATCCATGTCAGACGGTCATTGACGAACGTCATCTGGTCCTTGCGGTGGAACACGACGCTGCGCGTCGCGACCTCCTGGATCAGATAGTGTTCCGTGTTGAACACCTCGCCGCGATACGGTCCGCCGTTCTCGCGCGGCGTGCCCATCCTGAGCGGTGAGCCGAACCGATGCTCGGCCAGCGCCCTGACTTCGTTGGGAACGTCACCAACGCCAAACAGGGGCTCGCCGACCGGCGGGCGCGTCGACGCGAAGCGCGGTGCATCAGCCACCGGAGGATCGGCAGCCGGCGATGCTGCCGCCGAAGAATCGGCCGACGGCGCCGCAGCGGAGGATGCCGGTTCCGTTGCCGGCGCATCCGGCCCGCCCTGTTTCGGCGCACCACGCTTCGACGACCGGCGACGCGGACTATCTCCTGCGTCGCCCAACAGCTTTTCCTTGACGTTGCCCATTTTTCCGTCCTCCTCACGCTTGTCCACCTCAACTACGGTCACGGCGGATGGGGTGGGAACATCCGACTTCGACTCGCCATCGGCCCGCACAACAGAGCGGACCACCGCACGCAGGTGCTCGCCAACGGCATCGAAGCTCGACAGCACCGCCATGTCGCTGAAATCGTTCGGCACCTTGCCGTCGATGCGCGCGTCCGCAGCGAACTGCGGCCAGACCAGATGGGCCTGTGCTTCTTCTGCTGCCCGCCGGGCCTGTGCCTCACCGTTACCGAGTTCTCCCAGGACGACCAGATCTGCGTCGGGGTACCGTTCGCGCATACTCCGGGCCACGACCTCCAGATTCCCGCTTGAGAGCGCCGCCACCGCAAACCAGTCCGTCGCGCGCGCAGCGGACAATGCCGTCGCCATACCCTCAGCAATCAGGATCAGCGACGATTCACTGGCCGGAGCCAGCGTTGGCTCCGTCACCCAGTAGCCACCCTTCTTCGCGCCGCCAGCGAGTGACGACTTCCGTCCCTGCTCGTCGATCAGCTCCAGTGTCGAGATCGGTCCATTCCACACGGGCACGATCAGCACGCGCCCAGTCAGCGGTCTTTCCTCGCTGGCGGGCGCATAACCGAGCAATGCATGCAGTTCCATCGCATCGAGTTCGCGCAACGTTTCCATCGGATCGAGGTGCTTGCGCGCAAGATACGGATGCGCTGGTCCGACCGGCCGCGCCCATTGCCAGATCGATACAGCTTCGCGAGCAACGGCTGCGTGGCGTGCCTGGCGCTGCGCTTCCTCATGCTCGCGCTGCGCCAGTACCGCAGGAGACGGCGCGAGCACGGCGGTCATACGGTCTGGGTAATGTGTGCGCCTGAGATCGAAGCCATGCTCGCGCGCTCGCCAGAACAGGGTGGCGAGCGTCTTGCCGCCCGACTCGCTGACGGAGCGCCAGGTCGTCCGGGCCGCGCGCTCGTCATAGTTGGCTGCTGTGCGGCTCCACGCGTCCCAGATCTCGAAACCTTCGTCGCCAAATCCCTGTTTGAGCGCGAACGCCATATCGACCCAGGTCTCGTAGTCGTCGGCTGGAATCACGGCAAGCGCAGCACGCGCACGGTTCGCTTCATCTACATAGGGCGCAGTCATTGCATGGCTCCCATCGCTGGCGAGCCGGCGGGCGAGCCGTTCCGGGCCGCGCGCTGCGCCGGTGCAACGAAATCGAGTTCCGCCACATCAAGATCGTCAGCGCCCAGACGACGCCCCACCCGCTCGACCTTTCTGGCTGGGATGCCCAGCAGCACGAAATGCCGCTCCACATAAGCCACGGCCTCGTCCTCGCTGATATCGACGAGGTTCGGCGGCAGGTCACGGGGATCCCACGCCTGCAGCACTTCCAGATACTCCGGCGGTAGATGGATCAGCCCTGCACCTTCTGGATCGATTTCGTCGGGGCGCAGATCGCGCAGTCGGCGTTCGACCACGGCGCTGAAATGAGCCAGGTTCATAGCCGGCACAGCGGGCGCAGTCATCACGCGAGAGGCAAACTCGGGATCACGCCAATAGCAGATCTTGTCGGCCAGAATCGGTCGGGTATTCTCGAGCACAATGATTTCCTTCTCGCGCCCCAGCTCCTTCAGTTCCTGCGGCAACAGGAGCGGCCGGCGCTGCTCGGACACACTCTCGCTCGATCCGCTCCGCCCGCCGAAGATCGCGTTCGACCGGCTTACGCTGCGCGACTGGTCAGTCAACGTGCCGAGCATTTCCGAGTAGTCGTTCGCATCCTTCTGCTCACGCGGCGCATAGAGGATCTGCATCGCGTGGTTCGTAATGAAGGTGCGCGCATCGGCCCGCCCGTACACCGATTCGAGCTGCGCGATCGACTGGACGATCGAAAGCAGGCGCAGGTTGTAGCCTGCCATGTAGGCAACCGCGCGTGCGATGATCTGGATCTTGCCGATCGAGGTCATTTCGTCGAGCAATACCAGGCACTGGAATTTCAGTGCGGGATCGGCTTCGGGCAACTGCTTCGTGTTCAGGTTGACGAGCTGCGAGAACACGAGATTGACGAGCAGGGCCGCTTCCGACAGATGGTCCGGTGTGATGCCGATATAGACCGACATGCGGCGGCGGCGCACATCACGCAGGTCGAAATCGTTCGCGCTCGTCGCCGCATCGACAACCGGATTGGCCCAGATCGTAAGCGGCGCGTTGAACGTCGCCAGCACACTGGCCAGCACCTTGTCGTCGTTCGACAGGAAACGGTTCATCGCGTCGACGCACGATCCCGACAGCAGGTCGCGATGCTGAACCAGTGCGCGCTGAAGATAAGTCTTCACCGGCATGCCATTGCCCGACGACTGCCGCAGCACCTCACCCATCGTGACCGGGTAATTGGGAATCGACTCGCCCTTGCCGGCCCGGCGCGCATCACGCCATTCGCACAGCAGCAACACGACGCCGAGGAACAGATTTCTCGCCTGGTCTTTCCAGAAATCGTCGTGCCCGCCCGGTGGATACAGGGCATAGCCGATTGCGAGAATGTCGCCGACCCGGAACAGACCGTCCGAGATTGCCGACAGCGGGTTATAGCGATGCGTGCGGCCGTCTTCGGCAAACGGGTTGAAGAGATAGACATCCTGCCCGTGTGCGCGACGGAAACCGGCCGTGACGGCGTAGTTTTCCTGCTTGATGTCGAGCACCACCACCGAATCGGGAAAGCTGAGTAGATTCGGAATCACAATGCCGACGCCCTTACCCGAACGGGCGGGCGCAGCCATCAGCACAAACTGCTGGCCGGTAAAGCGCAGGTGGCGCCCGCGCCATACTCCAACGACGATCACAGGTGTGGTATCAACGTGTGCGCGCATCGTCATAGCAGCCCCGCCTTGCGGATTTCCGACTCGCTTGCAAAGCGCGCGCTGCCATAGAGACGGCGTCGGCTCGAGCGCTCCCACAATGCATGCAGACCGAACGCCGGCCCACCAAAGGACAGGAGCACGCCAAAGAGCGCCGCCGCTGCGAGCTTGCGACCGGTGTTCGGCATCAGGCCGTGCCGCCAGGCAAGTACGGCGTCGAGCCAGCTCCACAGGCCTGCGTGCAGCGGATTGATCCGCAGGCTTGCGTACAGGAACGATGATGCGAGCCAGAGCGATGCCGCCAGTCCGCCAAACAGGCAAGCCAGCACGGCAAGCGTTACGGCGGCGGTCCGCATATGCTGAAGGTGAGAAGACGACTGGATCATGGCCGCTCCCTACACGAACGCGGTGCGCGCCTTGCGCACAGGATCGAACCAGACTTCCGTCACGCCCCAGCGCCTGCCGGTCCGCTCGCCTGCTGCATTGAAGACAGAGCACGCTTCCATGTGCGCGACGACATCGATGGTAAGGAACAGCAGGCGCTTGAGCGCAGCATCGTCCCAAGCGGCGGCCTCCGGGTGTTCCTTGGCCATCAGCGCGAAACGCTCGATCGCGACCGCAGCATTGGGCGCGTGATAGCTCGTGATCGAACCTGCGTGCCCCGCCGTCAGGAGTTTCAGGAAGTCGTAGGCTTCGGCGCCGCGCAACTCGGCCAGCAGCACGCGATCGGGGCGCATCCGCATCGTGCTGGCGATCAGGTCGGCGGGTGTCACGCGCGCCTGGCCGTGCCCACCCTTGCTGTACAGCAGGTGAACGCAATTCTCGATGTGCCGGATGAAGAGTTCCCGGACATCCTCGATCGTCACGATCCGCTCGGTCGGCGGGATCGAGCGGCACAGTGTCTTCATGAAACTGGTCTTGCCCGAACCTGTATTGCCGACGACCACGATATTGAGCTGGCCCGTGACCGCGTGCTCGAAGAAGGCGCCCCAATCGTGCTCTGCCAGGCACTGGACGAGATTGCGGTCTTCAGCACGTAATACCGGCAGCGCCGCATCGAGTCCGTCCGGCCGATGCCACACCGTATCGTCGAACAGGCCCTCATCACGGTAGGCGTCGAGGCTCTTCTCCCGCGCAGACGGCCGGCGGATCGTGACCGAGACCGTGCGCGGCGACACAACGGGTGGCACCACGATCTGGATGCGTGCATCCCCCGGCAGCAGCGCGGACAGGACCGGATGCTGGGCCGATATCTCCTGGTTCGTCAGCGTGGCCACGGCCACCGCAAAGGACATCAGCCGGTCGAAATCGAGATCATGGCAATCGTGACCATGCCAGCCGAGCCGGTTCTCGGTCAGGACGCGCTGCGGCCGGTTGATCACCAGTTCCGTCACATCGGGATCGTCGAGCAGCGGCGCGAACGGCCGCATCAGTTCGCGCACGGATGCGTCGTCGGGCAGCCGGGCCAGCACCGGGTCGTGTGACGAATCGGGCATATCGGTGCGGGGCATCATTGCTCACTCTCCGGCTGCAACGCATAGACCGATCCGAAGTCCAGATCGCGCGCGACGACTATCGTGAACTCCGCGCCCTGGTTCTGCTTCAGCGTCGGCGGAAAGTTGATCGTGCTGTCGAGTACGCGCGTGGCCATGTCGTTACCCTGCTGCTGCGTGTTCTCGTACACGACCGATCCATTGCTGTTACCTCCGCGTGTCGCCAGATAACCGATCGCATCCTGGGTCATGCCGAGCAGCATCGCCGCGCCAATGCGTTGACCCCAGTGGTTGTCCACGTAACCGTCCATGCCCATCCGGCCGAGCGCGTCGGCTGCGGGTGAATCGATCTCGACCGTGACGCCATGCGGGGTCTTGATGCGGGCCGACAGCACGAATACGCGCTTCTGGCCTGGCGACAGGTTCGAGCGATACTGGCTGTTGATCTGCGAACCGCGCTCGATCAGCACCACACGACCATCATCGGAGTACACGTTCTTCGTGACCGTGCAGGTCGAAATGCCGGCCTCGGTGGAATCGAACGCCGCGTCGCCCACGCAGTCGATCTTGGCGCCCTGCGCGAGAATGAGACTGCGATTGCCGAGCATCGCGGCACGCACACGGGGCGTAGCCGTCGGCGTCAGCGCCTGGGCAAGCGCGCCACCGGCCGGCCCCGCTGCCTCAGATGGGGCGCCTGCGCCGCTGGATACTGTTGCGGCCACCGACGATGCAACACCTGCCACGCCGCCAGCCTCCAGCACGCCGGGCAACCCGGCTGCCGTCTCCTGCCCGTTGCCTGGGACCAGCAAGGGCGCGTCGTAGTAGCTGCGGGGCACCACGGCGTGCGTAACGCCAATCACTGCCGAAGCCGGAATGGGTCGGACAGCACCGCTCGCGGGCACCGGAGCGGATGCCGCACCGACCGCGGACGCAGGAATATCCTTGAACACCCGGCCCTGGGTCGACGTGTCGGCGACCGAATCACGCCGCGCCTTCGCCTCGGCATCGTGGCGCTCGAGGAAACCGTGCACGGTCCAGACCGCGCCGGCACCGACGACCAGGACGATCACAATCGGGGTCAGCCACCAGGCGCGCGGGCGGGCACTACGGTATTGGCCTACCGCCGGCATCCCGCGAGCAGCGGATGCACCCTCGTTCGGGTTACGTCCAGGCTGCGCGCCGGATGGATCGTCGGGCTCGATCAGATTGCGCGGAGTATCGTCATTCATCATCGTGACTCCGCAGGACGCGCTTCACACCGCTGACCGTCGTACCATCACGCGGCGGTAAGCCCTCCATGTCATAAGCGTCGTTCCAGATACCGACGACTTCGCTGCCGAGCCGCAGCACGAAACGCTTCGCAACCTCATGGACGACAATCGTGTCGCCGTCGACGTGCTTGTCGACCACGCTCTCCGTGCCATCGTCTGCCACCCGGAAGATCGCCGGCATGCGCCGGTTGTTCGGGATGCGCAGATACGTAAAACGCCCGTCGTCCCATGCCGCGGTCGGCGCAATGTCGTCCGAGTCCGGCATGATCTGCATCGAGTACCCTGCATTGCGAACGGCCGGCGGTTGCGTCAGGCGCTTTTCGACCAGCGCGGCATCCGAATCCGCGTGCGCCTCTGTCGCCAATTCGTCCGGATAGACGAAAGTCACGCGGTACATCACACGGTCGTTACCGAACTTCGACTGGAGCGGCAGCACCACCAGATCAAAGCTGTAGCTGCGCCGGTCGGTGCGGATCTCCAAGTTCGAGTCATGCGCGGCGAGCTGCGGCTTCAGGTAGACATCGTGATCGCCCTTGTTCGCGACGACCTGCCAGCCGTCGCGGTCGCCGGGCGCAACGACCTGGATCTGCTCATGCGGATCGAGCGCGATATGCGTGGCAAAGCCGCGCTGCGCCTCGACGCGTACCACCTCGTCCGCGCGATAGATCACCTGCCGGACACGCGAGTCGTCGTCCCAACCGTGGAGGTCGACTGCATGGGCCACGCCCGAGAACAACAGGCTCACCAGTGCGATACCAGAGAGAAGCGTTTTCATGGCGTAACTCCGGCATTAGACGCCGACGCAGAAGCCGGCGGCGTGTATTCGGGATCGCGGCTGTAGGCCGTGACCTTGAATCCGAACGGATTGGCAATGGCCACGCTCTCGCGCGTGAACACGGATGGCCGGTAGGTATAGGCCAGCGTGATCACGAAACGCTGCGTCGGCTCGGCGTCGGCTTGGCCGTTCCTGAACGACGTGCGCTCGATATGCACGACCGCATGACCCGGCTCGTCTGGCGGCAGCGTGATCGAAAGAATGCGAACGCGCCGCTCAGCGCCGGGCCCCAGTTGCCGGTCCAGCGCGTCGGGACCGCTGTAGGTGCCGCGGTAATCGCGCGCGACCACGTCATCGCTCATGGCGAGCACATTGTCGTAGTCCATCTGCAGCAGGCCCCAGTCGTAACGCTCGCGCGCACGCACATAGGTCTCGACCCAGTGCCTGTCCTGGATTTCCTTCGTATGCACATGGTGGGCATCGAGCACGTCGATGACCTGAGACTCACCCGTCAGGCGATCGACCTCGATCGGCAGCGGCACGACGCGATAGAACGGCACCATCACCACGAGTGCTGCAGTACTGAGCACGGCCACGCCGACCGCTACATAGGCGACGTGCCAGGCCCGCCGCTCGGAGCGTTCCTGCAGGTGAGTGAGCGACGCCTCGATGTCGAGCACGCGCCCGTAGTCGTGCGGCGCGCTCATGACCGGTATCCAGCGTCCGGGGAAGCGGGCAGGTTCGGCGCAGCCGGCACATCAGGTACGGGTGGCACGCGATTGACTGGCACACGATGCAGGCCGTCCGGCAACACGGGTTTCGGCGGCCCACTGCTGCAGGCGGCAAGGCTCCAGGCAAGACAGCCAGAGAGCATCAGGGAAGTCAGCGTGGACATGGTGTCCTCCTCAGTTTCCAAACGACGCCGGGACCATCTGGTCCTGCAGACGGTTGGTCTTGCCCGCCCGGCTCAGCACCAGTTCGCTCTGCTGTTCGGCGACAAGCCTGTCTTCCGTCTCGGCCAGCATCCGGAAGAGCTGCAGCTTGGTCATCTCGTTACCGACCGTCGTGGTCTCCGCCTGGATGCGCGCCTGCAGCTCGGCAACGCCCTTCGGGTCCTGGGTCGCATCGATCTGTTGCGCCAGACTCTGGATCTGGTTCAGCTCCTGCAACTCGGTCTGGTACGCCTGCAGGCCAAACGCCTTGTCCTGGAAGGGCTTGTTGAGCGCTCGCTGACACACCTGCTGGTCGATCCCGGTCTGGTCTTCGCAGTTGTAGATCTGGCTGGCCGAGCGCAGAGCCTGGGCGCTGCCCGTCAGGCCCGAGTAGCCGCCGTTCTGGATCGCCGTATAGACGCCCTGCCAGTTCGACGGCAAGGAGTTCGACACGACCGGGTTGCTCAGGAGCGCACCGAATCCGCGCGTGCCGACCGTCGACTGATAGATCTGGATTTCCTGCTGCACTTCCTGCTCAAGCTGAGCCACCGTAGCAATGGCCTGCACAACGCTCTGGGCATCAAAGACCGGGATACCCTGTGCATGAGCGCCAGCGCACCATGCTGCCGATACCGCCGATACCAATGCGGCACCTACCCATCTGCATCGTCCATTCATGGTCATCACCTCGCCCTCATTCGCCCTGCCGGCCCAGGTTCGCGCGCGCGGCGCGCTGATAAGCCGGCATCGCACCGCTGCCCGATCCACCACCTGATCCGCCACCTGAACCTGTGCGGTCCCGAATCTCGCCACCCGGACGTGGTCCCTTCCCGTTGCCGCTGATCGCCCGGCCAATCGCGGTCACCAGATGCCGCGAGGCCATGCCCGCCACGAATGCACCGAAACCGGACAGGGTTGCGCCGCCGGACAGGCCTGCTGCCACGGACGGCAACTGCCAGCCGACCATCGCAAGGAACACGCCGGTCGCGAACAGGCCAATCGCAGCAGCGGCTGCCGCGGCGTCATCAAGGGATGCGGAAATGGTTTGCACGAGCGCCGATGCATCGGCGCCGGGCGCGCTGCCCGTCGCATGAAGCACGGTGAGATCAGCCGAGAACGCCGTGAGCGCCATGCCGAGGAAAGCGGCAACGAGTATCTGCAGCAAGGCGTAATTGGCGACCTTCGCGGTCCACGCCTCGAAAAAGCGGGCGGTCGGTGCAAATGCGGCGCAGGCGATGAAGATCGGGCCGAGGCCGAGCACGAGATCGAGCAGCACGCGCGCCATCACCACTTCGAACGCGAGAACGATCAGGAAGATCGAGCCGCCGAGCGCTGCCACCAGGCCGCACAGGAAATCGCCAATGGCTGCGGCCAAGCCGCTCGTGCTGAATCCTTCATGCGTCGCCTTGTCGAAATAAGCATCCATCACGAGATCAATCTGCTGGTCGTAGCAGTCGAGCGTCTGGTAGATGCTGGTCGCTGCTCCCTGCCCCGTCACGCTGCCGCCGTTGACCGAGCCGCACCCCTGATTGCCGCCGCCCGTCGTGTTCGCCGCGCTCTGGATCGTTTGGGCGAGCCCCGACGTGGCCCCGTTGACCGCGCTAACGACCTGCTGCTGGTAGAGGCCGGCGCTGAGCGCGAATGCGAGCGTGATCGCGACTTTTAGTCCTCGCCAGGCAAAAGCCGGTACTGCCTCGTGGGCCTCGCCGCGCACCACCGCAAGACCGTAGGCAAGGACCCAGATCGTGAGGGCCGTGGTGACGACGGGCACAAGCGCGCCGGAGAGCGCCGACGACACGCTCGTGACGTAGGTCGACATGCCGTTTTCGAGGGTGCCGCCGACGGCGGTAAATAGGCCGCTCATTGCGCACCTCCCGGCCCCAGCAGTTGCGGGTGGCGCTCACCAGCCTGCGCCGCGCGGCGTTTCGCAAGCTGCTCGTGGAACACGGGCAACCAGTCTTCCGGAGCATCTCCGACCTGAGCGCGAATCGTGTCGAGCAGTTCCACGTTGTCGGTCGTGCCCGACAGCACATCGAGCACGTCGCCGAGGCCCGCGAGATCAAGCCGGCCGATGGCCGAACGATGCCCCTGCTTGACGAGGAACATGCGGCTGTTCTCGCCGAGATTGCGCACGATATTGAATTCGGCCTCGGTCAGTTTGAAACCGTGCACGTAGTCGTCATAATCGGCACGCGGGTTGGGCAGAAAGAAAAGTGTTGCGCTCTGCTCGACCAGTGCACTCGCGATCTTGCTGTGCAGCACATCGGCCGGCGACTGCGTATCGAAAATCCCGAGCCCATTCTGCTTGCGGATTGTCTTCTGCTTGTTCAGCGCAAAGTCAGTGAAGACTGGATCGCCGAGCCGCTTCCAGAATTCCGTCATTACGTAAATGAAACGCCGGCCGTCGATCAGGTTCTCGGTCCGGTGCAGCAGGTACATCGTGACGGGCGTCGAAACCTCTGCGTCGTCAAGCAGCTCTGTATCGTCAAAGCCGAACAGGTCCGCATGCGCCAGGTCGATGCGATCGCTCGGATTGTCGAGCACCCAGCCGAGCCGCCCGCCCACGCACCATTTGGCAAGCCGTGCATGCAGGCTGTTCTCGCCCACGTTCGGCAGGAGCTGCCGCACCATCGAGAGCCGCCGCAGGGACTTGTCCATGCGCGCGACTTCCCGCACGGCCCGAGAAATATCGAACTCATCCTTCGCCGACAGCGCTGCACCGATATCGACGAGCTTGCGGACCAGTCGCTCCCAGAAGTCGATCACGGGCTCCCCTGGTTCCATCTGGAACGGGTTCAACCCGGTCGGCTCGCCGCGACGGAACACCGTATAGGTGCCGCCCATTGCCCGGATCGCAATCTCGGTGCCTCGGTCCTTGTCGTACAACACAGCCGTGATGCCGTACTTCGTCGCCATCGCCAGCAGGAACAGTTCAAGCACCGTCTTGCCCGCACCGGCCCGACCGATGATCTGGGTATTGGCGAGCGCCTTCTCGTCGAGCGAGTCCTGCTTGTCGGGCGTGACGTGAAAGTTCAGATAGAGCGGCTGGCCGCTGGGCGTCTTGACGATCGTGATCGCCTCGCCCCACGGATTACCGTCGCGCTTGCCGGTCGCGAAGTTGTGCAGGCTCGACAGACCGGAGAAATTGCGCGACGTGAGCTTCGCTTCGCGTGGCCGGTAGCGCCAGTTGGCCGGTAGCTGCGCAAACCATGCCGCATCAGCAACCAGATCGACCAACGCCGTCTGGAACCCGGCATCGGCCAGTTGCGTGCGGGCTTTTGCGACACTTCTGGACACTTCGTCCAGCGTGTCGCCGAGCACCGCTAGCGAATAGTGATACTCACCGAGCACGAAATCGCCATTGATCAGGTCATCGAGCGCCCGATCCATCGCCTCGACCTGGGACACCGCCACGTCCTCGCCCGCGATGAGCTGGTTGCGCTGCCGCTCCAGCGCTTCCTTCGCACTGGGCTTGTCGAGGATCGTGAAGCTCTGCGTCTCGATATACTCGAAGTCGCCGTACAGCAGACCGTTGAGCATCCCCGGCTCGGTGTCTTCCGGGTAATCCTTCAGATCGAGCATCGTGGCAAAGCGGGTCGCGGCCGGCATCCGGATCTCGACCTTCTCGGCCCCGACAAAGAGGCGCGACGTGGGCAGCGCCTCACGGATCGGACCGGCCGGTACCGGCTCATGCTCCGAGACCGCATTGACCAGATAGCCGAATAGTTCCAGTGCCGACGAAAAACGGCGCGGGCGTCGTGTATGAGGATTTTGGTGGGTATAGACACCGAGCGCGACCGGGTCGTAGGGCTTGAGGCTCGATTCGACCTGGGCGGCAAGCTCGGCCATCACCTTCAGTGCATCGAACTGATCGCGCCGGATGTCGTCCCGTGTACGGCGCGCAGCGCGGCTGAACACGCGACCGAGGCGGGTACGGTTCGGCCGGTAGACGAGCGTCAGATACAGCTCGTTGGCCATCATCCGGTAGCCCGCGAAGCTCGCGTAATAGCGCGTCGCCAGCTCCTCACAGAACCGATTGCGATACGGCGTCGAAAAGTGATCGGACACGCGCCGGCGCAGTCGATGCGACCACAGCGCCACATGCCCGCCCGCAAGCCCTCGCACAAAATGGTTGAACCCTTCGTGTCGGGCAAGGATGTGGGCCGGATCGGCCGCTTCGAATGCGATACCTGCGATCCTCCAGACCTGCAGGTAATCGCCCTCGCGCGTCTTGATGACGTGGTCGGTCACGTGCGTCGAGTACGGGATATAGCCGGCAAGCGGCACTTCCCGGTTCGCGACGCTGAGCAGTTGCGGCTCGACTGGCATGTCACGCCCTCCTCTTCAGGCGGACGGGCACATAGGCGTGCACGCCCCAGAAGCGGCGATTGCCCTGGCGCAGCACCATGCGCAGGCGCAGAACGTACTGCGCGAGCCGCTGGTCGTCATGGCGCGTGATCACGCGCATCGCGACGAATACGGGGATCATCAGAAAGAGGATCGCGACACCCAGTGGCGGACTCGCGAGCAGCGCCCAGATGGCCGGGATCAGCATGCCGCCGCCGACCATCAGGAACAGCACGAGCGGCACGCCCCAGAGCATCGCGGGACGCGTGCAGCCCTTGAAGACGGGATCCTTGAGCGAATTCATGGTTCGGCGCTCCTGGATCAGCTCGTCGGGATCAGCATGCCAGCGATCACGGTCGCGCAGCCGACGAACAGCCCACCGATGAATACGTTCGCGATGTCGCCAAACCGGGCGTGCTGGAACATCATCCGGAAGCCTGCCCAGATAATGGAAATCGAGCAGATCACGCCGCCGACACCGAGCAGCGTCGTCTGGATCGTGGTCAGCAACGTATTGACCTGGGAGAGTTGCGCCCAGGCGGGTGACGTGACCAGCAACGCTGCTGCCCCGGCAGTTACCCACCGGGCGGCCCGCTGTGACGGTCGCACGCTATTCGAAGCGGTTGAGGCACGCTTCCATCTATTTAGCACTCCTGATTTCATGAAAAACTCCTTTCCGCTCTGGATCTATCTGCTATCGTCTGATCGTCGGGCTAGAACACCACGGCGCTATCGTTCGGGTTGCCCATGGAATTTTCGGTTGAGGGTTCTGCCGGCTTCGATACCGGCTGCCTTTCTGGTCGGGATCGCCACGGCTGGTCCGAAACGTCTGAACCCACCGGCACAACGGGAATCGGGGCAATGGGCGGAACGACAACGGGTTCCGATGAAGGCGCCAGGACACTGGCGTTGCTGACTACGCGCTGCACGTACCCGGTCCGATACCCCGTCGAAAAGTCACCGCTGGCATAGCAGGACAGGCTCGCGCGAAGGGCAGACTGCGAATCGTTCGAAGCACGCGCTCGCGCCTGCCGCGCCAGCTCGAAACAACCCTGCAGGATCGCTGCGCCCGCGGCCAGATTGCGGCACGGGTCGAATGCGCTCTGCTCATTCAATCCATAGGCGGGCCAGTTTGCGCGGTTCACCTGTGCGAGCCCGACGCTGAAATTCCAGCCACCGGCGTCCAGTGCACGTACCGTCGCCACGGCCTCGGCTTCGTTCGCTGGCTGACGCACCAACCGGCCGTGCACCACACCAATCGCATATGGGTTAAAGCCTGACTCAGTCCGCACGATCGCTGCCATCGTCGAGGGCGAGACCTGGGGAGCGCATTGCTGCGCGAGCGCGATGTAGTCAAGCAGCATCACCGACCTCCGCCACCGAAGTTGTCTTGCTGTCCGGTCTGCTGCAGGAACAGCGCGGCGGACTGTGACGGGTCATACGGCACCTGCGTGCTGCCCGCACCATAGAATTCGGTAATCATTCGCCCCTGGCCACTGACGTCCCACCAGACGCGGGTATAGAACTGGTTGTCGATATCGACGTTGATGACTCCGGTGGCACGACAGAGCAATTCGCTCTGCTCGGGGCCGCCCCAATACAGAAGGTCCTCCCGGCAATAGCTTCCGCTCGCGAAGGTATTGGCTACAAATGTGCCCTGCGAGCTGCCTGCGCCGAAATCGCAGGTCGGGAACGGATCACCGTGACGCAACGCGGCCCACAGCTTCTCGATCGGAGGCACGCACTCGCTGTACTGTTCGGGGCCGCCGGGGTTGGCCAGACAGAGAATCACCTGACAACCCCAGTCGTCCGCATGCGCCAGGCCCGGTGCAAAGATCGATGTGCCGACGAACAGTGCGACGGCAATCGACCAGTACCGCACGATGCAACGCATCCTGCGCAAACCGAGCGTCCCGAAAATCATCCGATCCATCTTCATGATCCGCCTTCCATCGATTCAGTCCATCAAGCCCCGAGGTACCGAAACGGATGTGCGGAAAAAGAAACCCGCGGGGCCGGGGAGGCACGCCGCGGGTTCAAGGGGGATCAGCGCCAGAAAACGAAAAGCCTGCAACCGTTCGGTTTGCAGGCTTGGCTCACATTGCGACCACCACGCCAACGCACATACGTCAGTACATCGGGGCCGCTAACGCGTACTCGGTCTTGCGTTTGCGCATGGACCGGAACAAGTTGTTGACTGCACTTTAGGCGCGATTTTTCGGTCGTGCAAGCGTCAAAATGATCGGAATTTCCGCTCCACCGTCCACCGGATTCCAAGGTTACCCGGCGGCATCCGAAAAAAATTTTACTTCTGCGGTCTCTCTAGCACACGGCCGAGCGCCTGCCTGGCTGAAGCCAATTCCAGCTCATAACGACTACGAGGATGGCGCGGAATCTTGAGGCGACGACAGACTACCTCACGACCGGCGTGCCACAGATACACCATGCGCAGCAGGTCCTTATGGCGTGGATCGAGGCGCATCCACGCCGCCTCGATTTCCGCCGCATCAACCGGATCGTATGCGCCACGCGGCGCATTTGCCCAATTATCCAAACGGGACTCCAACGAGGTACGGGAAGCATCAATCATCGCCGCGCTCCCCGTCGGGCTCGGGCGGTGCCCGATATCCGGCCGGATCGACCAGGAACAATTCGATATCAGACGCACGCCAGCCGACCATACGTCCGCCCAACGAAATCGCCTTGGGAAACGTCCCGTCCTTGATGCGCTGGTAGATCGTCGAACGCGATAACCCAACGACCTGTTCGACCTGTTTGCGGCGCAGGATTGCACCCGCGATTTTGATTGAATTCGACATGACCTTCGCCCTCCTGGCTTTGCATGGATCCGACCGGCACAGATCCGATTCAAGCAACAGGAAGGTCTGCCGGGCAATTCCGTCATGTCGTCGGAACAGTCCGTCGGAAACATCGGTTAGCGGTGGCGGCCATCTGCATCGTTGAGAGAATCGGGTCGTAGCGCGGCCGCAAACGTCTGGGCACTGCGCGATGCTTCGCCGGTCGACTGTCCCTTGAGGCCCAACTTCGCGTCAATGGCGCGAGCCACAGTCGAAGACTTCGGGGGGCGCTCGGGATCCCACTGTGACCAGTGCTCCCGCATCACGTCAAACAACAGCGAAAGCGTTCGAGTTAAATGAGGAAGATGTACCGTGACACCCTGGCTCAATTCGCCAGACGTTGTTGCACGAGGTGGTTCTGAGGTGTGCGCACTGTCGAGCGAGCCCATGCACTGTTCCAGACGTTGCTCCAGGCTGTCTTCGAGCGCCTGGTGGAGCGCGACGGTACGAGCAAGTGCGCGTTCGAGCAACAAGATCCGCTGATCGCGTCCCCGCAAACGAGCCGCTAGCCGGGTAACAGTAGCCTCGGCGGCGCTACAGCGCGCTATCCAATGCTCAACAGGTTCGGTACCGGTCTCGTACTCGGCTGCCTCAACACACTCGTGGCTGGATTGGCACATATGCCCTCCCTTCCTCCCGGCATAACGCATAGAGAGGGTAGCGATGTCCCCGATACTGGATTGCTCTTATGTATGACCTATAGAGACAATCTAGGGAATGAGCACATGCGGGGCAAGGGATGCATCGTTTCCGGCACGTTAACTATCCGCCCTTCAATAAAACTCATCGAATCAGGGCGAATTCCGGGACCTATTCAAAGAGCGAGGACACGTTTACATTGCGTATCCCGCTGAGAACGGCAAGCGCCGCATCAGCTCGATCGACAGGGACCAGAATGTGATCGTGGTGATAGCCGGCGATCGCATTGCATGGGATGCGTGCCCACGCTAAGTGCGTCGATACGACTGCTAGGAACCCCACCGCCTCGAGACTCGAATGTACCTTGAGGGTAATGAGGCGTGCCTTGAAGGTATGCGGTATCGCATCGCGCTCGGCATCCTGCAGATCGATCACCGCAGTCAACCCTTCACTCTCCCGGAACGTGCAAAGTACCGACAGCCCCACGGGCACAACGAAATCGGGAAACGAACAATAGACATAGATGGGTTCGGCCATCTCCGGTGCGATCGCGGCACACAGCTTGTCCAAGGCTTTCTCGCTCAACGTTTCCTCCATCAGACGCCATTCACGGCCTTCACCTTACACTACCTTTCGCCTTTTCAGGTGTCTAGAAAAACTATCCGGTCAACAACGTTCCTAACCGATCCATCGAAAGGGAAATCGTTGCCTATGATCGGACTATTGCATCTCAATCAATAAAACCATCTAGTAATCCGAACCGCGGGGAGTTCATGTCGGCTGAAGGAGGCCACAATGAACTTGAACGATGCATCGTCATCCAATGCTGATCGAATCCTAATCAAGCAAGCCATGCTGAACCGCGATCCAGCGTGGCGACTACCGAGACCACAAACCTGGCGCGTCATTACTGACATTACCGTTGACTGGATGGTAATCGCGCTCTCAGTTTGGGCGACCTATCGGATTGGCTGGGCTGCAAGCGTCTTCGCACTTGTTGTTATAGGGAATCGACAGCGCGCACTAGGCAATCTGCTACACGAAGCCGGTCACGGAAATCTAAGTGCTCACCGCGAGACCAATGACGCACTTGCGCATTTTCTTCTGGCGCCACCGCTACTGAACAGCCTGTCGGTCTATCGCGAGCAGCATGCGCATCATCACGCCTGGCTAGGCCATCCTGAACGTGATCCAGATCTGTTACCGCAGGTCGTATTTGAAGGTGGTCATTGGTACCACGCGTATCTGTACCACCTCGCCACATTCTCGATATTTCGTGGTTCCATCATGGGACATCTCGCCGTGGGAAACCTAACCCACTGCCAACGATTTGCAATTTTTACCTGGTGGATTGTGGTCGGGTTGCCTATCGCCAAAGCCAATCCGCACTTCGCGTTGATGTTCTGCGTCCTTTGGTTCGGTGCAAGAGCAACCGTCTTTCATGCCATCACGACATTTCGCGAGATGACCGACCATTACGGCCTCAAGCCCGGAGGCACCTTCAATTTCACGCGCGAAATCCCGGACCACGGACTGCTGTCCGTGCTGCTGCATCCCCATCATAACGGCTACCACCTGACGCACCATCTCTTCCCCACGATCCCCTATCACCAGTTGCCAAGATTGCACGCTCGACTGATGAAACTCAGTGACTATAAAGATCGAGCGCTCGTGTGCCACGGGTATCTGAAGGGCTCTTCGTCAAGCGTCGCCGGTTGGGGAGCGAATCATGGCTAATCGAAACCTATCTGTCTGGCAGGTTGCAAGCCTGCTCATTTCTACCAGTTGCGGAATCGGCTTTCTCATGGGAACGGGCGAGCTCGCACTGCGACAGGGTATGGCGGCCTGCCTTTACGCCGTCGCGAGTGCCATCGGGCTTCTGGCATTGGGTCTCATCGCCCCGCAGCTCTGGGCCACAGGACAATCCATCTGGACACGTTTCGATCTGCGATATGGTTCAACGGTCAGCCGGCAGGTCGCATTTCTATCCCTAATCTGGATGACGGGCGTCTTGAGCGCGCAAATTCGGGGAGCATCATCCGTGCTGGCCATGTCTGGAGTGCCGCATGCCATATCGATCTTTGTAGTGGACTGCCTGGTTGTTGGCCTATCATTTCTTCGACTGTCGTGGCTGTCCGGCGTGCTGGCGCTCTGTATCGGGGGATGTAACGTGATCTTGGCATACACGCTGATCAAGGCACATGGTCTCGCTATATGGCTTCATGCACCAGCAAACTTCTTGGAATCAATGAGACTTCCGTCACTCGATCATAGCGGGATGACGTTCTTATCTGTTGTCGCGCTCGTCATCTGTGGCGCCGATTATCAACAATTTCTGATCGCTTCTAGCACGCCGATTGGCGCTCGTCTTGGATGTCTGCTTGCCGCCGTAGTCGTTTTTGCCATGGGGTTTCTTCCCGCCTCAGCCGTCATCGCCAACGCAGAGCTATGGCACCTACGCGCAGTGGCGGATCCGGTTCAGATCATTCCACACATGCTAACCCTCGTTCTCGGCCATGCCAACGGCAGCAGTTTGGCCTTCGCAATTGCTGCGCTGATCACGGCTGCTCTCGGTTCAGCATGCTCAATTGTCCGCGCGACGAGTGATGCGATGGTTGCCCTATGGCACCGTCAGCAGTATCCATCTGCACTCAACCGGGTACTATCCGTTTGCGCTGCGACCTTGGTTACGGCGCGTGGACAAAGCATCATCGACACCATGGTAATGCTGAACGTCGTCTATCTAGCATCAGTCGGCCCACTACTCGGCTTGACGTTGCTCGGCCGGCACGTGACGGCGCACGCGGCACGGCGGTCAATGATGACTGGATTCACGATCGCAATGGCCTGCTATCTGGTCCTATGGATTCACGCGGGGCATCTTCCCGAATCGATGCCGCTCATACTCGCGTGGCCCTGTGCATTTGTCGAAGCGTTACGATCGAAAGCCCCGACTGGTATAGACGATAGTGCCTCAGCGCCCTTGAATCAAAGTTCGTCAGGATAGCTACGCGATCTATGTATCTTCTTTGGCATCTGGATCGACGGTCTGGGCAGACTGGATCAGCACTCGACGCGCATGGCGAATCACAAGATCGTTGATCGCTTGCGCGTTCGATGGCGCGGTCTCCCAATGATGCCAATAGAGTTCAACTGAAATTTTGTGTGCTGGAGCCAAGCTCACTAGCTTGCCGAGGTCAATTGACGGTTGTGCCTGAACACAAGGCACCAGACCGTAGCCAACCCCGTTCTCGATTGCGGCCAGCAGCGCTGACGGGGAGGGGAAGTAATGCGCCGCGAAGTTTTTTATCTTGAAATCTAGCAGCCGCTCAAGAAACAGCCCATGCAACCCATCTTTCCGGTTATAGAGGACAGCCGGCGCAGCAAGAACATTATGCAAACCTAGCCCTTGCGGAAAGTACTGCCGGGCGAACTGTACATTCGCAACACATTCGTAATCCATAGCACCGATACTTTCAGCTAGAAACCCCGTAGGAGGTTCGCTTGAGGTCGAAACGCAGCCCATCGCTTCACCCCGCGACAAGCACGGAAGGGTGTGATCCTGATCGTCCACGATAAGTTCCAGAGCAACATTTCTCTTCGAGATTTCCCAGGCGATTTCCTCAAACCATGTTGCCAACGAATCGGCATTAACTGCAATGGCAATGCGCGGCCGCTGTGTCTGCGTCGGTCTGATGTGCTGCAGGGTGTCGGCTTCCAGTACCTTAAGCAAAAGGATATGCCGCAACAGCGCCTCTCCCGCAGGCGTCGGAACATTTCCCTCGCGAACTACGAGCGGCGATCCGAGCGCTTCCTCCAGAGCCTTGAGACGCTGGGACACAGCACCACGCGTGACATTTAGCACGGCAGCAGCCTCCCCGAAATGCCGCATCTCCACTACGGCAGCAAAGGCCTCCAACTGTTGGCGATCAAAAATTATCATGTGAACGCCTCTGCGATTGAATGAATCGCTCGCATACTGATTCTCGTCTCCACATGGCTAACGGAAGTCGCCCTCAAAGATCTCGCCTGAGTTGCAAAACCGTGTCCAGACAATCCGAGCCGGTACAGCGGCAACTTGGACGCTACAGCCTTCCTTGCCACGCTGCATCTCCAATGCATACTCGCCGATTCCACAAGTGATTTACGGATATGCGCTGTTATGCGACGTTGCCGGATTCGTGACCACGAGGAGACGCAAACGTTGAAGGGAGCGTCGATCCCGACACACTGCGCTGGGGCGATGGCAGCGCCCGGGGTCGTGCATCGTGCCCAAGCTGGACGAAGTCCTCTGCGGCAGCAGCAACGGTTGCTCCAAGGTTCAGCGAAGATGGCCGGTCGGTATGTCGCTAAGTCACGCCCGCCAACCTCGTCGCGCATCGGGATTCGGTTCTGCTGCGTAGACTTCTAGTCATTCCTCGTGGCGAAAGTCGAACGTTCGGTGCCGAGTTCGACGAATGCTGATTTTGACCGAACCGAGAACGTTGCTCCATTTCAAAATTGTCCGCGGCGTCCTCTGTAACGAATCGTTCGTGGATAGCCGTGTACCCAGTTTCGAGGCTACGTTCTTACGCAGCGCGCAATTACGCTCGGTCAGCTGAAAGGGCGCGCGCGCTGTTTAGCCTTTAACAAGCGTGCATGAGTCCGCCACGCGCACTCATGCAGCGTCGACTAACAAGCTAATAATTCTGCGCTTCCAGAGACAGCTTATTCACAACCGAAGTCACGCCTGGCACGCTTTTCGCCACCTCTGTGGCTCTATCAATCTGCGCAATGTCCCGTACCGTTCCCGTTAGCGTGACAGCGCCACCACGTGCGCGCACGAAGATGTTCGTCGCAGTGATATCTCTGGCCTTCCCCAGAGCATGCCGCACATCGGATCCGAGTTTGCGATCGGCTTTCCTAGTGCTGTTTTGGCTTGCTTTGGCAGACGCGGCCGAATCCACCGTCGCCGTCGGCGTACTCGATTGGGACTGGGCGTACACACTCGACACAAACGCGAGGCTCAACACGACGCCCAGCGCCTGCGACATTCTGACCGCTTTCATAAGGTCTCCTTTTTCAGTTAAATTTGAGCATGACGCTCTTTTCCGGCGGCGAAAACACGACAAAAGAGGTTGCCGTTTGCCCGCCGTCCAGCCAATCCTCTCGCACTAGTGTGGTGAGTTAGAAGTCCGTCGATCTTGGTGTGGGGCGCATTGCCGGCCGTTCCCGACTCGGTGGGAATATGCGCCACGCCCCGTCTTGGTGGCGAAAAAAGAACATCGCAACGGGACCTGTCGCAGTCATCCTCTCGACGCGTACGTAGCATTCGTGCGTGGATCGCCTGTTTCTAAACTCGGTGACCCGAAGCCCGTTCGGCGAATCCACATCGAGCCAGTGCGCGACCGTCTCTCGTAACGAGTTTTTTGCGCTACTCATGACCTCTCTTTCGCCTCATTTAATGCCACCGCCCTGTTGACAGGTGTAATACGACCTGTCCCAGAGTCCACCGAATCCACCGAATCCCCATCGAAAATCGCAATGTTTCACTGCGAACTTCTAACTCGGGGCAAAAGACGGCGCGGCTAACGATGTCCATCATTTGATTTCCAATCGGACTGCTGCTCCCGCGGCGGGCGCATCGCCCACTGCGGGGTTCGGGTTCTTATTCTGCAGCGGCGCCCTTTTGTGCGGCGATCGCCTTTTGTATGGTCGCACGCATGGCAGGCGGCATACTGTCGATGTCGATCGGGAACCCGCTGGTGAGCATCGCCTGCATGTGTCCGATCTGGTGAAGATGGAAGCCGAAGTCAACCGACGCCTTGCGCCCCATCTGGTCCTGCGCGAAGTTCATCGCCTGCTTCACCATCTTCATGGTGAACGGATTTTTTGCTGCGATGTTGTTGGCCAGATCGAGCGTTCGCGCCGCCAGCTGGTCGCGGGGAACGACATGGTTGACCATGCCCCGCCGCTCGGCTTCCTGCGCGGTCAACCACCCGCCGGTCATCAGCCATTCCTTCGCCTGGCGCACGCTCATCTCGTAGGGATGCTGCCAGAACTCGACACCCGCAATGCCCATCTCTGCCGCAGTCGCGTCGCGAAAGCGGGCATCCTCAGAACACACGATAAGATCGCACATCCAGGTGAGTATGATCCCGCCCGAAATCACGGATCCCTGGATCTCAGCAATCACGGGCTTCGGCGCATTGCGCCAGCGCTCGGTGATCTCGAGATAGATCTCCCTCTCACGTGAGTAGAAGCCCTCCCAGCCCTTGCCACCATAGTCTCCCCAAAGCCCTACGACTTGATCTGGCGACGGCATGGATGCTTCTTCGCCACTGATGTCGTGGCCGGAGTTCCAGTGATCACCTGAGGCGGCAAGGATGATCACGTTGATCTTGTCGTCGTGGCACGCACGCTTGAACGCGTCGTCCAGTTCGTAAGTCATCGTGACGCCCTGCGCGTTGCGCCGGCTCGGTCGATTCATCACGATCCGCGCCACTTTGGGAGCGGGCTCCTCGTAAATCACCTGTTCGTACTTGCGGTCTTCTGTCGTCATGTTTGTGTCTCCTGTTTCACACTTGCTGATCGGCTAACGAAAAAGAAGCGCGGTTCGCCTTTGGCTCGCCGAATGTGGCGACCACGTGACCCACTCAATCGCTCCGGCCGTAGAGCGTCACTACACATGCGCCGCCATTGCCCAGGTTGTGCTGGAGTGCAAGTCGCGCGTCATTGACCTGCCTCTTTTCCGCGGTCCCGCGGAGTTGGTGTGTCAGCTCATAGCATTGCGCCAGACCGGTCGCCCCAATCGGGTGACCCTTCGAGAGAAGGCCGCCTGACGGATTCACCACATGCTTGCCACCATAGGTGTTCTGCCCGTCTCGGATGTAGCGCTCGGCTGTTCCCTCAGGCGTCAGTCGCAGCGATTCGTAGGCGAACAATTCCCCTGGCGTGAAGCAATCATGGAGTTCGACCACATCCACGTCGTCGGGCGACACACCCGAGGCTTCATAGACCTGGTCTGCGGCCGCCCGGGCCATGTCGAAGCCAACCACGCTCATCATCGAACGCCCATCCCACGTCTTTTGTAAGTCAGTGGTGAGCGATTGCGCGAGGATCTCCACCCGCGCATCAATTCCATGCCTGGCGGCGAAGCGGGGCGAGACCAGCACCGCCGCGGCCGCGCCGCACGTAGGGGGACAGGCCTGCAGGCGCGTAACCGGCCCAGAGAGATTGGGGGACGCCATCACCTCTTCTAGCGTCAACGGATCGCGGAAGACAGCGAGCGGGTTGTTGATAGCGTGCCGGCGGGCCTTGACCGAGATCATCGCGAACGCCTCGTCGCTGGCACCGTAACGCTGCTGGTACTCACGCGCGGCGCCGCCCCAAGGCTGCGGCGCGGGCGGTTTGGTCGGATCGTAAGTCTGCAACTCGGTGAACTTGGCTGCGTAGTTCCCCATGGCTGCCTTGCGGTCGTTGAAAACCGCACCGAGCGCACCCGGCGTCATCTGCTCGAAGCCGAAGGCGAGTACGCAATCTGCGGCACCTGTTTCAATCGCCTGGCGCGCGAGATAGAGTGCGGTCGAGCCTGATGAACAATTGTTGTTGACATTGAAGATCGGGATGCCGCTAGAGCCGATTCGATAGAGGGCGGATTGCCCCGCGGTCGAATCGGCGTAGAGATAGGCCGCATAAGCCTGCTGAACCTGATCGTATGTGATACCTGCGTCAGCCAGCGCGAGGCGGATGGCCTTCTCCGCCATCACATCCCAATCCTCGCTCTTGCCGGGCTTGGTGAAGGGGATCATGCCGACCCCGGCAACTCGAACGTTGCTCATGTTGATTCTCCTGATCATTCTGTCTGAAGGAAACTCACCGGTCCACGGGAAGCTGGACGGCCAGTTCGCAAATGAGCGATCTTCCCAATGAAATTGAACCGATGACTCGATGCCCGATTCTGGAGACGATTGACGCCCCACGCGTACCACGATCGAATGATTTTGCCGCGAGCTGCATCTCATCCCTTTGGATGAGGAGTCACGCACACGGAGCCGTTATATGGCTGCTTCAAGCGGGCATAGATGCGAACGGTTGAACTGGCAACCCGACGGCTCGAGCCCCCTCGCAGATCTCAAGCAATCCGCCTAGTACGCTAGCTGATTCCGGCGTTTCTCATTCCAGCCCGCGATTCTGCCACCGCCGCGCACGGGTCTCCTTCGCGGAGAACGCGTTTTACGCCTTTCCTGACGGTAAGATCGCGCAAGTATGGTTCGTCATTAACAAGACCGCACTTGAAATGCAGTTCCAATGAGGATGACTCACTTGCTCCTCTAACGCGGAAGGCTCATCGACAGCCTGATGCGGTTTGCGATGGCCGCTATTCGGAGCAGGATAGACCGTGACCTAGTCGACGTGACGAAAGTCTGAGAAGTGGCGGCCACGCCGCGTCGGTCAGCCGTCGGCCGGATCGACAAACAGCCCCGGCCGATCCAGCATGAGGAGGCAGATCCTGCACGAGCAAGCCGGTAACTTGGCTCGGCGTTACGTTCGCGCTAGGGGACCGCTTCAAATAGCAAGCCAGGCAATACGGTCATCAAACAGAGACCTCAGGCCATTCCGCACAAAGATTTCCTCATGGCTGTCCTGCGACAAAGTGGCCCGAGTGAAAGCTAACGAAGTGGTCTGCAATCTGATACGTACGCTTTGGGCTGACACAGCTTCCCGTACGCAAACGTCGGACATGTGCCTATCCAATTGCCGTGGTGTGCGCCAGACTCGGATGTCATCGACCTGCTGTCGTTCAATTTCGCGACGCTGGTGGCAACAGCATGACGTAGCTCAACTTGAGCAAACTAGCGCAGCCACCGAACGTTCCCAATCGAGGCACCACCGCGACACATGTCCCCGAGCACGACACTATGTCAATATCGCGTGTCGAATTAGGCGCCTGCAGCGTCAATGGCTACTCGATGCCGCCACCACAGACCAGTACCTGACCTGAGACGTAGTTTGACTCGGGAATGCAGAACAGAAAGACCGCACCCGCCGCCTCGACAGCAGTTCCGCTGCGGCCCAGCGGAATCGCCGCCGCCATCTGTTTCACCAAGGCCGGATTCAAACCGACCTTGATTGCGCGGCCTTCGATGTCGATCGTTGCGTTGTCGGCGGCCGTGGCCTCTGTCAGCCGCGTATCGATCACGCCAAAGGCTACTGCATTCACATTGACCTTCATTCGGCCCCACTCCCTAGCCAACGTCTTGGTCAATCCAAGAATACCGGCCTTGGCCGAAGAGTAATTGGCCTGCCCCGCGTTGCCGGCGGTGCCGGCTATGGACGAAATATTCACGACTTTGCGAAACACTTCCTGACCTGCCTCCTGCTCAGCCTTTGAAAGCGCACGAATCACCGGCTGCGCGGCGCGCAGGATGCGAAACGGAGCTGTCAGGTGACAGTCCAAAATCGCATACCACTGCTCGTCGTTCATTTTCTGGATCACGTTGTCCCACGTGTAGCCGGCGTTGTTGACAATGATGTCGATGCTTTTGTACTGATCAACGGCGGTCTTGATCAGGCGCTCGGCAAAATCGGGCGCAGTTACACTGCCGGGACATGCCACGGCCTCGCCCCCGCTCTGCTTGATTTCTTCGACCACCTGGTAGGCGACATCCTGGTCGAGATCGTTCACCACCACACGGGCACCCTCGCCAGCCAACTTCAGCGCGACCTCACGGCCGATTCCGCGGCCCGAACCAGTAATCAGCGCGACTTTGCCCTCAACTCTATTCTTCATGGTTTCCCTCCAGTTCTTTGTCAGTTAATGATTGATTCGATCGTCGTCCTGGCTTTCGTGCACCACAGCTGGAAGGGGACACCGCTTGCGGCCGCAGGATTTTTAGCACCCAGCTTGCGCAGCACCTCAGCACTGACGTGGATTCCACTGTTGCGAATCCAAGACGGTCATTCAGCGTTACCGTTGCTATCGTTCCTGAACGTTTCTTGCTGCCGTTGAACCCCGCAATCCACTTCCTGATTCTCACGACAAGGCAGCCGCCACGTAACCACAAACGAATGTTTTCGCAAGGGATTCCCCCTCCCTTTGTTTAAGGAGCCGCACGCTTGCGTGCTGTCAGGTCAGAGATGATTCGGGCATGGGACTGCTTGTTGATTGGGTAACGCAGCGCCAGCGCAATGCCCGCGATTGACAATAGCGCGGCCCCGGGACCTTGAGCAAACGCCAGCCAGGATATCGTCCGCGCAGGCAACACCACCGCGTGGGCTTGTTCAGTCATTTGAGCGGGAAAGTTGAGGATCTGCAGCACCACCCCCGCGATCAGTACGCCTCCTCCTGTCGCAGCCTTGGTTGCGAAGGCCCAGCCAGCGAAATAGAGGCCTTCGCGCCGGGTTCCGAATAGATGCTCGTGTTCGTCGGCGGCATCGGGGATGATCGACAGAAAGGCGATGAGCGACAACGCCATCGTCAGGCTGCCGAGAAATACAAGCGGCGACAGGACGGCAATCAATCCTTCCTTGGACAGGTGCAGCAGACCGAGCAGTTGCAGGCTCACCGGCAAGGCATGGCAGGTCACCATGCCGATCATCCCGATCAGTAGCACCGTGCGCTTTTCGAAGCGTTTCCAGAGCGGCACTGCAAGTGGGGCACCAACTGCTAGCCCGAGGACTGCAGGCACAAACACAATCTGCATCTGTTTTGAGCTCAATCCCCAGAAGAACGTCGCGACGTGCAGCCCCAGCGCCTGGTTCACTCCTAGTTCGATGTTGAAAAACAGACTTGCGGCGAACAGGATGCGGAAGGTGCGGTTTCGGAACATTTCCCTCATCTCGCCGTACAGCCGTAAATGAATCGCTTCGGTCGGCGCCGTGGTCTGATGCTGCATGTATCGTGTCGCGAGTCCTTGCCTAATAGCGACAAGCGCGCCGGCCAGCAACAATACGCTCAACGTCAGCGTAAGCGATAGATATGCGGCGCGATTCGACACGCCAGCAGGCCCCGCAAGAAACACTCCGTAGCCCAGCCCAACAACTGCAAGGGTACCGGTGATGCCAATGCCCCAGCGCCACACTGCAATTGACGAGCGCTCGTCATAGTCGTCGCTGAGCTCAGCACCAAGCGCCTGATAGGGTAAGTGAAACATCGACAGCGAGATACGCAGGCACACTGAAAGCAACATCAGCCACAAGAACAATGCGGCTTGCCCGAGACCCGAAGGAAGAGCGAACATCAGGTTAAACGTCAAAACGAGCGGAACGAGGGCTCCGACCATGAAAGGAACCCGCCGGCCAAAGCGCGAGCGCCAACCGTCCGACAGCGATCCGATCAACGGATCCATCACCGCATCGACCACTATTCCCCCGCCGAGTGCAAGGCCGGCAAGTCCACCCGGTAGACCGCAGACTGCCGTCACATAGAACAACACGAAGATGTTGAGCATGCTCGAGACAACCAAGTCGACCAGTTGGCCCGCTGCATAGCCCGCCTTACGCCTGAGCGGAAGGCGCCCGACGCGGCGGGACCCGGTGAGCACGCTGGGTCCTTGGTCAGGCACTAGCGCACCCGCTGGCGGTGCCCCGTCGGTATCTATCAGCTGCATGTGGGTAGTCCTTTAATTTTGCTCATTACATCGTTGGGCACCGGATCGTGTCGACGCCATGTTCAGCTCATCTAGGGTGCCCTGGGCGTAGGACCAGAGACGATGACGTGGAGCGATAGGCGTTCCGGCGTCGGTGTCATTAGCTGCCACACTCCGAAGTCTGTGCGGACGTAACCAGTTCGCGCCGCTCAGCAATCGACCCAGCGGCGAGGTTGTGGACGATTGCGCCGCTAACGAACCTCTTGATCGCTGCGTGGGCACCGCCCACACTGTAGGCCAGCCCGACTGGGAAACGTGCTTCGTCAAAGTCACGCATGCCATACGCTAGGTAGGCTTGGGGCCCGTGAGATCACGAAGCATTGACAACCCGCTCATCACGCAATTTTGTCCGGCGTGCTTTGCCCGCGTCGTCCCGCAGGTTCTCACTCGTGAACTCAAACGTTCTCGGAATTTTGTACCGCACCAGTCTGTCGAATAGGAACGCACGCAATGCATCCGCATCGCTGCGCGCGCGAGCACCTTCAACCATCTGCACGATGGCGTGCGCGCGCTGGCCCAAATCATCATCAGGCAGGCCGATCACGATAGAGGATTCGACATCTGGGTGTTGATCGAGGGCGGCTTCCACTTCGGCCGGAAAAATATTGGCACCGCCCGATATGATCATGTCAGTTCGCCGATCCGCAATATACAGATAGCCGTCTTCGTCCATGTAGCCAAGGTCGCCGTAGGTCTGCCAACCATTCACTGATTTAGCGTGCGCGCCGATATATTCATAGGTCGAATTCGGGCCCTTGTCTGGGAGGAAGTAAATCTCGCCAACCTCGCCCAGTGCACATTCGTTGCCCTGCTCGTCCATCAAGCGCATCTGAAATCCCGGTATAACCTTGCCGACAGAACCCTTATGCTCGAGCCATTCGTGCCCGTTGATGGTTGTGCCGCCCAAAAGCTCGGTCCCGCCGTACACCTCGAAGATCCGTTCGGGTCCAAGCCAATCAATCCATGCCTGCTTGAGCCACTGAGGGCATACCGAGGCCATGTGAAAGACCACACGAAGGCTAGACAGGTCGAAGGAGGAGCGTTGTTCGTCGGACAATCTCCAAATCCGGTTCATCATCGTCGGCACGAAATTCACCCAGTTGACCCCGTAGCGTTCGATCAGTTCGAGCGCGCGTAGGGGTTCAAATCGCCCCATTTCGACGACATGACCGCCGGAGAATAGGCAGTGAAATGTCCCGATGAACGGTGAGTTGTGGTACAGCGGGCCGGGGTTAAGCATCGTCTCGCCGACATTCTGGCCCGGAGGAGCTTTGCCAAGATCGTGCAAACCCGGCAATTTGTCTACGATCACCTTTGGTCGTCCGGTCGATCCGCCGCTCGTATGCATCTTCCAGCGCGGGGAGACTTTCGTCGGAAGCGGATCGGCCGAAAGGTCCTCGCTCGGGCTCGTACCTGTGGCCAAAAAGTCCCAGCCTTCGAGCCGTACGGTCTCTTCCCCAATTATCAGCCGGGGCTTTGCGATGTCAGCAATTGCCTGCAATTCAGCCGTGGGCAGCTTTGAGGACACAATGTTCGGGGTTGCGCCAAGCTTCCATATCGCAAAGGCTGTCTCGTAAAACTCGTGGCCGTTCGGCACGGCGAGGGTCACGACATCTCCCTCGCTCACGCCCAGCCCCGCTAGTTGGCGCGCTTTGCGATTGGATCGCGCGTCAAGCTCGGCGTAGCTGACGCTCATGTCATTGAATGTCACCGCCGGACGCGTCGGATCCTTGCCCGCATGATAGGCGAGCAGATCACCGATCGGCATTAGCGAGGATGCCGAAGTTGCTGAGTCAATAAGGCTGTTATTCAATTCGACACTCCTGTTCAAGCGGGCCAATATTTCCCGTGTAGCTAGACACCGCCCTCCGAGACACGATGGCCCTTTTCAAATACTAACTTCCGTCGGTTGACCGCTGGCGAGAAGGAATGAGGCACCGAACCAATCGGCGCCTCATGTAGTCGCTACCGCCCGCATGCCGCGGCCAGGCACGTTGCCAAATCAGAAGCTATGCGTCATGCCGAGCTGGAACCCGTTGGACGGCTCGTTTGGGCCGGTAGTGCTACCTGGAATCGACGCTGCGTTGCCACCGGTATTCCATACATGCGCGTACGTACCGTAAAGCTGGGTGCGCTTGCTCAGGGGATAGACGTAGCCCACCGCCAGCTTGCTTGCCGAAGGGTCATGGGAGATGTCATATTGGTAGCGGGAATACGCGATCCGAGCAATTCCCTGACCAGCCGGGGCAGTCGCACCGACGAGGAAACCGTTGGCAGTAATTGAACTGAATCTGTCGTGCTCGAACATGGATGTCAGCTTGATGATTCCGAAGTTATACGAAGCGCCGATATTGTCCTGTTGAGTGTTGCCGGTCTCATAGCTCGTCTGACCATGGGCAATTGCGACCGTCAGGTTAGCGCCGATGAAGCCAACCCGGATGCCGTAACCGTTCCCATCACTCGAATTTGGGAGGTTGCTCGGGTTATTGCCCCTGTAGTACATCGCCTGCCCGTAGAAACCTCCGCCCCCGTAAGTTAGGCCATTAAAGGGCATGTTGTAGATGTAACTGACGCTATTTGACGCCCACACCGCAGGACCCGAGCCGCCACCTTGCAAGGCCGGAAGATAACTCATGAGGATTTGCGAGGCGCCCACCCCCACTTGGTAAAACGGATCGTACATCCCGATGTTCCAATACTGCGGCGTGTAGTCCCGCCCGAGCCGCACTTCACCCCAGTCTCCGCCGATGCTCACAGTGGAGCGGCGATTGAAAGTGAGCCCCCCCCCGCTTGAAATGCCACTGTTCTGGTTGTTGGTATTGGTCGCGATGCCTGTTCCGTTTGCAATGTTGAATCCGGACTCAAGCCAGAATCCAGCCTTCAATCCGCCGCCTAGGTCTTCGGTGCCCTTGAATCCGATCCGGTTGTCCGCATTGCCGCCTCCGGTGAGCCCAGTCGTGTTCGACAAGCTTCCGGACGCGTGCGTCAGCGCAGCATCAGTTACGCCGAAGAGCGTCACCGACGATTGCGCCTTTGCGCTTCCTGCCATGAACGCAGACATGAGAGCGGCGATGGCCACCGTACGTTTCTTCATTGCTGTCTCCTTGCGAAATATTATTGATGGACTGCGACTTTATCGATGAACTGCAACCGTCAGATTCGAGATCGCTTGCGAGACTCCCGACCGGGTCCGCTGCTGCCGATCGCAAATTGATATCGCTGACTTGTGACCAAACCGACAGAGTTGATGTACGAATTCTGGAGACGAGCGTCACGCGGCGCGTACCACAATCGGATGGTTTTAGCGCAAGACATGCCTCATCCCTTTGAACGAGGAACCGGATAAACAGCATCGATCACGGCGCCACGAGCATTGGTGCGTGCGCGCCGACTGGTCTGGCCGAAGATCAGCTTGCGTAAGTAGGCCAGCGATGCATACCAGCGTTCGCGTTTCGACGACTCTCAGCAGCAGACTTTGGCGTGTCAGATGGCAGCATGAACGTCGGCAAACGCTGCAGTGCGTTGGCTCACCTTGAGCGAAACTTCAGGGCACTTACATTTCGAAGGTGCAGTCCAGACTATCGGCGTCGAGATCACGGGCGGGAACGAAACAAACTCGTTTGAAACCGTGAAGGCTGAGCGCCGATATCGCAAGCCTGATCAGTCGAAAATCGGTTTCGACTTGACTTTGTGTTGATGGAAGCCGTTCTGCCCACTGTTCGCACTGCGAATCATGCATTTTCGGGTCATTATCGGTGCGCAGCCAGACAGGCTGCTCTTGGTTCACGCGGAACAACGCCTACCAGATTCCAATCCCCTCGCGGATCAGGTCCTTCACGCGATTCGCGCGGCTAACGATCGGCGCCTAGGCGTGATACGGTATCTCGGCGCCGCATACCTTGGCCTTGCACGGCTATGCCGTGGCGAATCCGGCGCACGACCTTCGGTGGCACAACGGCATTTAAGCCCAGCTCCTTCGAATCCGGAGCGTTGCCGGATTCAATTCGGCTCCATCCATGTGGCCAACATTCGATTGGCGCCCACACGCCATCAGTGAAGCGTGTTTGTCGGGTTATATTCGGCAGCAGCTAAGTGGCCGAATCGATGGAACCACGTGCATCCGCGAGGATATGCTCTACATCATCTAACGGAACACCGGCTTGCAGAAGTACGTCACGCGTATGCTCCCCAAGGCGAGGGGGGAGGTTAATTTCCGGGCGGACACCATCGAAAAGGACTGGCACACCCGAGAATCGCAATCGTCCCATCGACGGATCGTTCACCTCCTCGAAAAAGCCGACATCGGCCAAGTGCGCGTCTCTTAACAAGTCATCCAGTCCGAGAATAGGGGCAGCCGGAATACTTAGTCTTTCGCAAATAGCCAACCATTCACCTGTGGTTCGTTCGAAGATCAATTTACCGGTCAATTCATAAAGCTGATCGATATTTTTGGTACGATCCGCCATTGTTTTGAATCGCGGATCCGCTGCTGCATCGTGAGCATCAGCCGCCTCGAAAAATGCATGCCAATGAGCATCCGTATAAGGCATCAAACATATGTAATCATCCGATGTTTTATAAGGCTGGCGATGTGAGGACAAAACGCGAGAATACCCCATCGGCGCAATCGGAGGATTAAAAGTGGATCCATACAGATGCTCGACTAGATTGAACGCCGCCATGCACTCAAACATAGGTATTTCGATGGCGACGCCTCGACCAGTGCGATGTCGCCCGGACAATGCCGCCAATATCGCCATCGCCGCCATCAAACCCGTCGTTTTGTCCGCCGAAATCGTTGGAAAATAATTTGGCTTTCCATTTTGACGTGCCATCAAATTAGCATTTCCCGACATACCTTGAATAATATCGTCATAAGCGGGTCTCCCTCCATATCGACCCGCCTCACCAAAGCCAAGCAGACTTGCATAAATAAGCTTTGGGTTGCGGGTGAGCACTTGATCCGGATCGATCCCAAGCTTCGCCAGTTTTTGTGGCCTGATATTATGCATCAGCACATCGGCACCATCAATGAGCTTCAAAAGAGCTTTTTTTGAGTGCTCCTTCTTGAGATCAAGGACAATACTGCGCTTATTTCGATTTACGCCGAGATAGAGGGCAGCCATGCCGGCCTCAACGGCCGGCCCTGTTTGCCTGCTTGAATCCCCTGCAGGAACCTCGATTTTAATCACGTCAGCGCCAAAGTCGCCCAGCCATTGACTAGCAAGCGGCCCCATTGCCACAGTCGTAAGATCGAGGACCTTTATTCCAGTTAAAGGATTCATCACAGTCCAACCAAAGACTGTGGCCGACCGGCAAACATACGCTTCGCCGTGTAGCGGAGAACCTCTTCATCCTTGTGATTAAAAACCGTAATTAGAGAATCGACAATTCCTCTATTGGATCGCGATGTTGGCCTTAATCCAGTGATTTCAACAACGCCATAAATCGTATCGTTGACCCGGACAGGGGCCAACATTTCCTGAGAGCAGGACAGCAAGGCAATTCCTGTTCCTCTCGCCATTGATTGAAGGATAAATCCTTCAATGATGGTATAAGTAAGAGCCCCTGGAACCGGACGTCCACCGATACCTCCCTCTGATGCGGTGATGTCAATAAAGAACCCTTCCAACATTCCAGTGACCGAAACAAAATTCACCAGATCCGCTTCCGTGAGTGTTCGCCGGGAAGTCCGGAAAATCTGCCCACAGGCGAGATCTTGCCAATAATATCCAAGACCAAGAAGTGGGAGGCTCGAATTTTTTACCTGATCATTCATTTAATTTCCTTGCCCACGAAGAGCGATATCGTTAGAAGCTGGTGCGAACCGGGGTCCGGACACGTTTTCTAAAGGTTGAATATGTTTCGTTCTCGGTCGATGGATATCGACGGGCTAAAGCGCTGTGATCACAGTCTTCAATTCTGTGAAACTTTCGATACCCTGAACACCATTCTCGCGCCCCCAGCCAGATTGTTTGAAACCACCAAACGGGATATTAGGACCGCCTATATTTCCACTGTTAATGGTTATAGTTCCAGCGCGAATCCGGCGTGCGAGTTTATAGGCACTTGAAATATCGCGAGTCCAGATGCTAGCCGACAATCCATAAATTGTGTTATTTGCAAGTGCTGCAAGTTCTTCCAGGTCATCGACGGGCGTGACTACAAGAACGGGACCGAATATTTCCTCTTGGACAACCTTCATATCGGGCTTCACATTGCCGATGATGGTTGGTTCGACAAAATAGCCTGCGTTGCCATAAGCGCGTCCACCGGTAAGGATCTGCGCTCCGTCCTGACGGGCGTCGTCGACATAGCCAAGAACCCGTTCACGCTGCCTCTCTGATACCAGTGGGCCAAGCGTCGTTTCTGGATCACTTCCGGGACCAATTTTATAATCGCCGGACATGGAGACAATGCCGTTGACGACGTAATCAAATTGACGGCGCGGCACATAAAGCCGAGATCCCGCTGCGCACACCTGTCCTGCATTGCGGAAAATGGCATGCGCCGCCCCGGCAATGGCACGATCGAGGTCTGCGTCAGGAAGGATAATTGTTGGTGACTTGCCGCCGAGCTCAAGCGTCAATCGCTTCAAATTGCCTTGCGATGCGACTAGAAGAGATTTTCCTACTGCTGTGGACCCGGTAAATGAAATTTTATCGACACCTTGATGCTCAGCAAGCGCTGCCCCGGCCTTTATGCCAAGACCGGTGACGATATTTACGACTCCAGCGGGTAACCCTGCTTCCATCAAAAGTTCTCCCAGCCGCAGCGCCGTCAATGACGTTTGTTCGGCTGGCTTCAGAACAGCGGTACATCCCGCAGCCAATGCCGGGCCGAGTTTGGACGCCGCGGACAAAAGCGGGAAATTCCATGGTGTAATCAGGCCAACCACGCCGACCGGCTCGCGCAAGGTCATGGCCATGAATTCACCCGGTAAATCTAACTGAGGCGTTTGCCCTGAAACCTTCGTGCACCATCCAGACCAATAACGAAAATACGCTGCGGCACCGGGAACATCGAGCGCGCGTGATGCTTTGAGTGGCTTGCCATTATCAAGCGTCTCCAGCTCAGCAAAAACATCAGCGTGTTCTTCGATCAATTCTGCGACGCGCCAAAGAAGTTTGGCCCTGATCCCTGGCGTCATACCGGCCCAAGGGGAATTCTCGAAGGCCCGACGTGCCGCCACCACTGCCTGGTCGATATCGACTTTGTCTCCGGCAGGAATGGTGGTGATTACGCTACCGTCTGCCGGATTCCGCGTCTCGAGCGTCTCACCGCTTTCTGCGTTGACCCAAGCCCCACCGATCAACATTTGAAAGGGCCGCTTCAAGCTGCATTCCGTGGCAGCTGAGTATTTGTAGATGACTGGCATGATGTATTCCAAAGGAAGGTCTGAAAATTCAACAATCGAGGCAACGCTCTGTCACCACGCTCATGCCTGGACTCATGAAATTCGACAGGAGGGCCTGCACTCATGCACTCCCCGTTAAGTCGCCGCGATCTTTCCAGTGATCACCGGTTCTTGAACTGCGGCTTGCGCTTCTCAAGGAACGCGGCCATGCCTTCCTTTTGATCTTCGGTCGCGAACATCGAATGGAACAGACGGCGCTCGAAGTACACGCCTTCACTCAGGGTCGTCTCGTACGCTCGATTGACCGACTCCTTGACCATCATCACCGCGGGAAGTGAGAACTCGGCAATTGTCGTCGCGGCGGTCAGTGCCTCGTCGAGCAGTCTCTCTGCTGGCACCACGCGCGAGACCAAGCCCGCGCGCTCAGCCTCGACCGCATCCATGAAGCGCGCGGTCAGGCACATGTCCATGGCCTTGGCCTTGGAAACCGCCCGGGGCAGGCGCTGCGTTCCGCCCGCTCCCGGCATTACGCCAAGGCGGATTTCTGGCTGGCCGAACTTGGCCGTGTCCGCCGCGAAGATGATGTCGCACATCATTGCAAGCTCGCAGCCGCCACCCAGCGCGAGGCCACCCACTGCCGCGATGATTGGCTTGCGGATCTTGCCGACCACCTCCCAGTTACGCGTGATGTAGTCTCCGCAATACACGTCCATATACGTGTAGTTCGACATCATCGAAATATCGGCGCCGGCGGCAAAAGCTTTCTCGCTTCCGGTCATCACGATCACGCCGATATTGTCGGCAGCATCGAACGCCTTCAGCGCCAGGCCGAGTTCGTCGACCAGCGCGTCATTGAGCGCGTTTAGCGCCTTGGGACGGTTAAGCGTGATCAGGCCGATGCGGCCACGCGTTTCCACCAGAATGTTCTCGTAAGTCATCACCCTCTTCTCCTCTTCGTACGACCAAGCAGCACGCCGGCAGAGCGGTCCTAGGTCGACAAAATGATATCTGTCGCTTTTTCGCCAATCATGATCGACGGTGCATTTGTGTGGCCGCCAATGAGTGTGGGCATCACCGAGGCATCGGCGACGCGCAGTCCTGCAACCCCGCGCACCCGAAGATCGGGATCGACGACAGCATCAACGTCATTTCCCATGCGACAGGTGCTGGTTGGGTGCTGGGCCGTGACCACCATTTGACGGATGTAAGCGTCAACCTCGGAGTTGCTCTGAACGCTCGGTTTTGGAATGATTTCATCGCCGACGTGTTCGGCCAGATCGGCCTGGCGCACAAATTCTCGTGTCCAGCGAACGGCGTGCCGCATCAGCGCTAGATCGCTTGGATCCTGCAGCAAATTGAACTGGATCCGGGGCCGATCCATCGGGTCGGAGGAGCGGAGTTTGACGAAACCACGGCTACCAGGGCGCAAAACGACATTAAACGAGGTCAACATGTCGGGCACTTTCTTGCGAATACCTGGGAACCAGACCTGAGCATTTAGATGGGTCGGCAGGAAAATGCTTTCGAGGTCAGGTCGTGTAATTTCGGGCCGAGATTTGTAGTAGCCCAAGCCAACCAGTGGCTGGCTCGCAGCGAAGCCGCGTCCGGTCAGCATCCAGTAGGCTGCGGACAACGCAATCCGGTCAGCCCGCAGTCTGGCGCCGAATTTCAAAGTTTTACGTACGGAAAAGCCCATTGGCACCAGAGGGTGTTCCTGCAGATTTTGGCCAACACCCGGCAGATCTACAAGAGGCGTGATACCACTTTTCCTCAGGTGATCGGCCGGGCCAATTCCCGACAACATCAACAGTTGTGGAGAGGCATAGGCGCCGCCGCAAAGAATGACCTCGCGTTCGGCTCTCATCTCGTGCAGGTATCCATTGCGCATGACGCTGACGCCAACGGCGCGGCCATTTTCGATGATGATTCGAGTCACGTGAGCGTTCGTAAAAACCTTGAGATTCGCCCTCCCGCGTGCTGGATCGAGGAAGGCTTTAGAGCTACTCGCCCTACGTCCCGGCGTAGTTGTTCGGTCCGGCAATCCGAAACCCTCGGTATCGCCAGCGTCGAAATCATCCACTATCCGATAGTTCATCGCGCGCGCAGCAGACAGCACGGCCGACGCGATCGGCTCGTCACTTGTCGACGGGGCGACGTTCATGGGGCCGGCGCCGCCATGAACCTGACTCTCTCCACGCCAGTTACGTTCTGATTTCCGGAAATAGGGAAGCACTTCGTCATATGACCAGCCTTGCGCTCCCATTTGCGCCCATTGGTCATAATCGCTCGGATGCCCGCGTGAATACATCATGCCATTCACTGAAGAAGATCCACCCAAGACTTTTCCACGCGCCGCCGGGACAACTCTCTGTTCAGCGTAAGGCTCTGGATCTGTCTGGTATCCCCAATCGAACATCAGGTTCGAGCGAATCACTCGGTAGGCGAGCGGCATTTTCAGGAACAGGCTCCTGTCGGGACCACCAGATTCAAGCAACGCGACTTTGAGGTCAGAGTGTTCGCTAAGCCGGCTCGCAATAACACTTCCCGATGACCCAGCCCCAACAATGATGTAATCGAAATTCTTAGTCATTTTTTCCAAATCCTTACGAGGTCGTCTGAGCGACGTGGCTGCGTTCAACACACTGATCAAGACCGCCTCGGAGGCGTTGCGCCGACACGAGCAGCAGCTTCCCGCAATGCGGCGCAAGCGCGTGAACGCCGCCTCGCCGAGCGCAAGGACACGGTGGAACACCACCGGGGCAGGTCGTGTCCGACGACGATCCCTACCCGCTGCTCTGCGCCTTCGACGCGTTCGGCGAGCCGCTCACCCAAGTGCGGCCGCCCCCAAGTTCTAGCTCGGCCGCATGGGCGAAGGCCGACTCGGCCGACCTGCCTAGCTGCGCTTACAGAAAATCGCCGTCACGAACGGCGCCACGGAATGGACGATGGCCGGGCTGCCCGCGGCGGCGAGAGCGTCGTGCACTTTGCCTTCGCCCGCGAATACCACGGCGCCGTAAGCCGAGTTCGCGACGGGCTCGCCGTCACCCCTTTGAAATAATCCGTCTTCCTTCTCATACGCGACGAGAGCGACCACCTTGAAGCCGAACGCAGTGAGGCTCGCATCGTGGGCCGGCTTGAATGTGTTGAGCGAGTTGGATTCGACGTGCGCGGGCGTGGGGTCGATCAGCTGCGCGGCTTCGAGATCGGCGATGAAGCGGTGTCCTGTAACGGTGCAGGCGAGCGGCGCATCGAGTGCGGTGGTCTGGACCGAGGCCGGCGCTGCAGCGAAGCAGATATTGGCCGCGAGAGGTGCGAAGACGAGGGCGAACACTGATTTCATGGGTCTAGCTCCGCAGTAGCTTCAGGTAATCCAGTCAGGTATTGACTTGAATGGATATTGCATGGCGCGTTCAGAAATGTTATTTGTAGTACTAATATAATGACGTACTGATCTGAGGAGTTTTCGTTGAAACTACGTATGTACCGTTTGGTCCAGTTCCGAATATTGTCGGTGCCGTTGACGTTATTTCCTTTGGCCTTCACGCCAACGTCCGACTGGTTGATCCGGTAATACTGAAGTCCACAACATCATTTTTTACATACACTATTTCGCCGGTACCACCTTGAAAGAGCGTCCTGCTTCGAGCCATGCCAGCCGCTCCGCCTTCAGCAGCGTTCGCCGAACCTTCCCAGCGTCATCCCTAAGCGGCGTGTCGCTTACCTCGTAGGACGACGGCCACTTGTATTTGGACAACCTGTCCTCAACATGCGCGAGGATCACTTTAAGGTCGAGTTGTTCGCCTTCTCGCAGTTGAATGATGGCGTGAACACGCTCGCCGAGGTCGTGGTCCGGCAATCCAATAACCGCCGAGGTGGACACGAGCGGATGCTCGTCCAGCACCGCCTCCACCTCGGCCGGGTAGATATTTGCCCCCCCGCGCAAGATCAGATCTGACCTACGATCCGCGAGGAAGACGTAGCCATCCTCGTCGAGATGGCCGAGGTCGCCGATCGAGTAGCTGCCCGTCGCGTCTTCTTTCGCCTCCGCGCCGATATATCGGAATCTGCCCTTGCCAGTAGCCGGGAAGTGAACTTCACCGATCTCGCCCGTGTCCGCTTCGCTTCCGTCCTCCCGAAGGATACGCAATCCCCCGGGCGCCGCCTTACCGACCGATCCGGGTTTCTTGAGCCATTCATGGCCAGTGATGACGCAGCCACCCGCTTCGGTACCGCCATAGGCTTCGAAAATTCTGTGCGGCCCCAGCCATTCAATCCAGGCGCGCTTAAGCCATTGCGGGCACGGTGCTCCCATGTGCCAGATGACTCTCAGCGAGGACAAGTCGTATGAAGTGCGGACGTTTTCCGGGAGTGCCCAGATTCGCTGCATCATCGTTGGCACGAGTGCGACGAATTCGATTCGGTGCAACTCGATCAACCGCAAGCACTCCTCCGCGTCGAAGCGGCTCATCCCGACAACGTGCGAACCCGCCATCATGCCAAAGCTTGTGAACAGGAACGGCATGTTGTGATACAGCGGTCCCGGATTGAGCATTGCACCTTCTGCCGGGAATCCGAAGCCAGCGAAGGGCGGGGCGGCGGGATCGATGAAGGCTGGCATCGTATCGACGATGATTTTTGGTCGTCCGCTGGAACCGCCACTTGCAACCGCTTTCCAGTGGGCGGCGCCGGCCTCTTCCATTGGGGCGACGTCAAATTGATCCAAAGCGGCGCGGGGAGCGATGCGAGCCCCGTCGAAGGCAACCGGGACGTCGCCGATCACTGCCGCCGGCTGCGCGAGCGCGAGTACGTCACCAGCCTCTCGGCCGGGCAGTTTGGACGGCAGAATGCACGGCGTTGCGCCCGCCTTCCAGACAGCCACCACGGCTTCGTGGAACTCGCTGCCATTTGGCAGCATGACTGCGACCAGATCATCGCGCTTGACACCCAGAGACTTGAGCAATCGAGCTCGCTGGTTGGAGCGCCGGTCAAGGTCACTCCAGGTCAGTGTGCCATCAGGATATGTTATTGCGGGCGCTGAGCCTTTTCGCTGTGCATTATCCTGAATGATTGAGGCTATGGACCGTAGGGACATGTTTTCGTTTCCATTTCGATGGGCGGATGCGCCCGCTTCCACCTGTAATCTACTGCCTATCGCGGCGTATTTCGCCCTCAAGTCCAGGTCGATGAATGAGTTCGACCGATACCGCGACTAGGCTGCAATCCGTATCTGCCGTCCCAGTCTTCAGGCTCGAAGTGTCCGGCAGAATCGCATTGGCTAGCTCGGCATGGCGTCAAGAAGTGCCTTTGTCCGGGCCTTGATCAGTGCTTCAGCCTGCCGGTCGGTGTGTATGTAGAGGCTGTTTTCCTGGATCGCTTTGAGAACCATCGCGCCGACCTCGTCAATACTCACCCCTTGTTTTAAGTATTGGATCGCCTGAGCGACCCCTTCTGTTACTCGCCGCTCCTGCGCCTCCGACAACGACGCGTCGGCCTTGGGCGCTGCATCCATCGACCGCTGAACGATGTCGGTTGCAACGGGACCAGGACACAGTACGCTGACACCGATGCCGATAAGCCCCAGCTCTGCGCTGAGCGCCTCCGACATTCCGACAACTCCGAACTTGGATGTTGTATACAAAACCCCGGCATTGGCAGCTACAAGGCCCGCTCCCGAAGCCGTGTTTACAATATGGCCACCCTGCCCGCCTTTTAGCATCTTCGGCAGAAACGTCTGCACACCGTTGATGACGCCGTGGAGATTGATTCCGATGTACCAATCCCAAAGGTCGTAAGTAAGCTTGCCCACCGGGGAAGCGCCCGCGACTCCTGCATTGTTGAACAGGAGGGTTACCGGGCCCAATGCGCGCTCTACCGCCTCTGCTGTCTCCGCATAGGCATCACGATCGCGAACATCGAGCTGGAATGCCTCTACGGAGGTAATCCCCTGCAGCTCCGCCTTGGCGCGTGCCAGGCCAGCGGCATCAATGTCTGCCAAAGCCAGCTTGACACCCTCGCGCGCCAAGCTTCGGGCGATGCCCAAGCCGATGCCGTTACCACCACCAGTGATAAATGCGGTGCGTCCTTTTACGTCTGTCATGGAGTCTCTCCCACCTTCGTTATCGCCACAGATATCGTCCCATCGGCTCAGCGCCGCGTTCGATATTGCTGCGTCATTTCGCAGCATTACTCGATGACTGGATTCTGGCGGCGCGTGGGGCCCGGCGCGTACCACGATCGGATGATTTTGGCGTGAGGAACCCCTCATCCCTTCGAACGACCACCTCGCCATCACCCGGGCGTTCGACACGATCAGCGCGCGCGCACAAACCCACGAGCGTAAGCGTTTGACCACCCCATCTTGATCTCTACGAGATGACATCGGAGCCTCATGTCCACCTCGACTCTAATCGTGGACATGATCCTTGCCTCCTCACCAGCCAACATCGAGGTGGGATGGCCGGACGGTTACCTTGCTCTGTCGGCCACGGGGACTTCGGCGCGACTCTTCAAGTGCGCTCATTGACGGTGAGCCCCAGGGCTTTCGTGGACTCCTTGATGTGCCGAACGATGAGTCCCGCCAACTCCGGCGAACGCATCGAATCGATTTGGTGTCTCAAGCCAGGCACTGTGACGAGCCGCGCGCCAGGGATTGCAGCCGCTGTTGCAGCACCGCCGCTCGGGTGGACCAGAAGGTCTCTGTCGCCGTGGATCACCAAGGTAGGTGCCTTGATGCGGCGCAGCTGCGCGGTCCTATCCCCGGACTTCAGGATCGCGCCGATCTGACGGCCGCTGCCTGAGGCATTGGCACGATTGCCATTGCGCTCCCAAGCGCGCAGCGCGTAGGCAGACCACTCGGATTCGATACCCGGCGCCTGCGGGTCTCCGACATAACGCATTATGTTCACATAACGGTTCGTCGCCTCGGAGCTCGTACGCGACTCCGACCTATCCTGGCGCAAGAGCGCAGAAAGCGCTGGCTGTCCGACATCAACTGCGCCGGTAGTAGAGAAAATTGATGTCAAGGTGAGCACGCGCTCCGCATGGCGCGATGCCAACGTTTGGCCGATCATCCCACCCATGGACATTCCAATCACATGTGCGGCTGGTATTTCTAGACTCTGCAGCAGACGGGTCATATCATCCGCCATGTCGTCTAAGCTGTAGCTGTCGGGTGGAGGCCATCTGAGTATTTGCCTGAGTTTACCAGGCGGGCGCGTGCCGACCCTGAACGACTTGCCGACGTCACGGTTGTCCGGAGCAATGACCCAATAACCGGCCGTGACCAACGCCTGCACGAAGGCTTCTGGCCAGGAGATGAGCTGGAGGCCCAGCCCGGCAATCAAGAGTAGCGGCGTCCCCGAAGCTCCGCCATATGCCCGGTAGCAGAGCCTCATGCCGTCTGGCAGTTCGACGAAGCGATCGGGCTCCTGCTCATCATGCCCGCAAGGAGGAGACGCTCCAGCGCTCACGCTCCCGACCAGAGCGTTTGAGTCTTTGCGTGCGACGAGGCAACCCGTTAAGCATGGTTGTTTCACCAGGGACATCCTCAAAAAGGGTTCAAGGATTTGGATTCAGGGCCGTGGCGCAGATGTCCTCGCCTTGCCACCAACGGACGTGCCAGATCACTGGGAGACGTAACGATGCTCGCTGGTCGTAGTAGTTTGAACAGCGCTCGTCGATACGGTTACAGTGGAACCCCGCGCCGCATCTGCAGCACGGGGGCCGCTCTGTTAGAGCAGTTCCATTGCCACGGCGGTGGCCTCACCCCCACCGATGCAAAGCGTCGCAACACCGCGCTTCTTGCCAAGTTGCTGCATCGCATGAATCAATGTCACCATGATGCGCGCACCACTGGCTCCAATCGGATGCCCCAGCGCACAGGCGCCTCCATGGACGTTGACAATGTCGTGCGATATCTCAAGTTCGCGCATGAGCGCCATCGGCACCACTGCGAAGGCCTCGTTGACTTCCCAGAGATCGACGTCCTTGACGCTCCAGCCGGCCTTCTTGAGCAGCTTGGCAACAGCACCGACAGGCGCAGTGGAGAACCACTCCGGTTGCTGCGCATGCGTGGCGTGTGCGACGATTCGGGCGATCGGCCGGCAGCCGCTCCGCTTCGCGGCGCTCTCGGTCATTATCACCAGCGCGGCGGCGCCGTCATTGATTGAGGAGCTTGATGCCGCGGTAATCGTGCCACCGTCCTTTTTGAAGGCCGGCTGCAGGGTAGGGATCTTGTCCAGCTTGATCTTGACCGGGCTCTCGTCGACCTCGACCACCGTGTCGCCGCCACGACCTCTGATCTTGACCGCAGCAATTTCGGCTTTGAACGCGCCTGATACGGCGGCGAGCCTCGCGCGTTCCACGCTGGCAATTGCGAATGCGTCCTGCTGCTCGCGCGTGAAGTTGTATTTGGCTGCGCAGTCTTCACCGAAGGTTCCCATCGGGCGGCCCGGTTGGTAAGCATCTTCGAGGCCATCGAGCATCATGTGGTCGAAAACTCGATCGTGCCCCATCCGGTAGCCTCCACGGCCCTTGAGCATCAGGTACGGCGCATTGGTCATGCTCTCCATGCCGCCCGCGACCATGACCTCGTGCGTGCCAGCGACTAGCATGTCATGAGCGAGCATTGCTGCCTTCATGGCCGACCCGCACATCTTGCTAAGGGTAACGGCCCCAACACTGTCCGGCAAACCGCCCTTGTAGACCGCTTGTCGTGCCGGCGCCTGGCCCTGTCCGGCCATCAGGCAGTTGCCGAACAGCACCTCGCCAATCGTATCGGCAGCGATGCCGGCACGCTCCACCGCGGCCTTGATGGCAACTCCTCCGAGATCGTGCGCAGCCAGAGAAGAAAAGTGACCTTGAAAAGCACCCATAGGGGTGCGTGCGGCACTAACGATCACGATGCGTTCAGACATATGGCAGTCCTTGATTCACTTGGAATGAGTCCGATTGCTATCGCGGCGGCAGCCGGATGGCACCGTCTAGGCGAATAACTTCGCCGTTGAGCATTTCGTTCTCGATGATGTGCTTGACGAGCCTCGCATAGTCCTCCGGCGTTCCCAGGCGCGATGGAAAGGGCACGCTCGCGGCCAGCGCGTCCTGGATCTCCAGAGGCATGCCAAACAGCATCGGCGTGCCGAAGATGCCGGGCGCGATTGTCATGTTTCGAATACCGTTGCGCGCCAGGTCTCGTGCGATGGGCAGTGTCATTCCAACCACGCCGCCCTTCGAAGCGCTGTAGGCCGCCTGTCCAATCTGGCCGTCATACGCGGCGACAGATGCAGTGGAAATCAGCACGCCGCGCTCGCCAGTAGCTTCGGGATCATTGTCGGCCATCGCAGAGGCCGCCAGCCGGATCATGTTGAAGGTGCCGATAAGGTTCACAGAGATTGCCTTGCTGAACACTCCGAGCGCGTGCGGTCCGTCCTTTCCCACCGTTTTCTCCGCCGGGGCGACGCCGGCGCAGTTGATCAGGCCGACCAGCTTTCCAAGTTGAAGCGCCCCGGCCACGGCAGCGTGACCATCGGCTTCCTGACTGACATCGCACTTGACGAAAACGCCATCGATCTCCTTCGCGACAGCTTCACCTTTTTCCGTCTGCATATCGGCGACCACCACCTTGCCGCCATTGGCCGCCAGCATTCGTGCTGCGCCTTCCCCGAGCCCAGATGCACCGCCGGTTACGATGAATATTCCGCCTTCAATTTTCATTTCTCAATCCTGTAGAGATCGCGCCGCCTCGGCGGCGGTGATACGTGTTGGTGCACGAAAATCCGCTTCGCGCCAGAGCAACCGCCGCCTCCATAGTCTCAAGGACAACCCTATCGAGCGGGCTTCGCCAACGCTATTCCCGGTCTCTCGGCACCTGGACTTGCCGCGCCAGTCTTAGCTCGGCATAGCGTCGAGAAGTGCTTTGGTCCGAGCCTTAATTGGCTCTTCCATCACCCGGTCGGTATGTATGTACAGGTTGTTTTCCCGCACCGCTTTAAGAACCATCTCGCCGACATCATCGATGCTGGCACCCTGCTGGAGAGCCCGGGTTAGCATGGCTGTACGCTCTGCCTTCCTCTTTGCCTGCTCCTCCGTCAAGTGCACCCCGGCCTCAGGAGCCGCATCCACCGATCGCTTGATGATGTCCGTCGCAACGGCACCTGGGCAAAGCACGCTTACACCAATGCCGGCCGACGCCAGTTCGCCATTGAGTGCCTCCGACATTCCGACCACCGCGTACTTTGCTGTGATGTATAGGACCCCGGCGTTTTGTGCGGCAAGGCCGGCTCCCGAAGCTGTATTGACGATATGGCCACCCTGACCACATTTGAGCATCTTCGGCAAAAACGTTTGCACGCCATTGATGACGCCGTTTAGATTTATGTTGAGCGTCCAGTCCCACAGGTCGTAGGTGACTTTCTCTGCAGGTCGACCAATGAGGACGCCAGCATTGTTGAACAGGAGGGTTACCGGACCCAATGCGCGCTCTACCGCCTCTGCTGTCTCCGCATAGGCATCACGATCACAAACATCAAGCTGGAATGTCGCTACCGAAGTGATGGCCTGCAACTCCGCCTTGGCGCGTGCCAGGCCAGCGGCATCAATGTCTGCCAAAGCCAGCTTGACACCCGCGCGCGCCAAGCTTCGGGCGATGCCCAGTCCGATGCCATTGCCACCACCCGTGATGAATGCGGTGCGTCCTTTTACGTCTGTCATGGGATCTCTCCTACCTTCGTTTACTCATGCAATCGCCGTCGAAACCGCTGATGCAACACCGCTTTCGGCGCTGCTGGGTCAGTCCGCAGCATCACTTGATGACTGGATTCTGGAGGAAGGTGGCGCCCCGCGCGTACCACGATCGGATGACTTTGGCGCAGTACGCCCCTCATCCCTTTGAACGACCGGCTCGCCATCACTGGGTTGTTCGACACGATAGAACGCACCGGGAGGAAAGCGCCACTGGCGATCTGTACGCAGCAAATACAACTGCGCAGAATATCTCCTACAGGACTACTCTCGTCCGCTTGGCACGCCCGCGCACGCCGCAACGCAGAGGCTCAGTCTCGGCAAATTTCACTGAACTGATTTCGCCATGGCACTTCTATCTTCACGATGGATTGTTCAGGGATTTGAACATCGCAAACCCACTCTTCAATCAAAAGCTCACCCAGTGATCTGAGTTGTCGTATGTCCTGCCCATAAGGGGTACGGGAAGACTGGTAGCTGCTAAAAGTACCGCCCTCGTCAATTTCGTCGGGTTCAGTGGCCGTGCATGCGTCGTCTTTGTTCGCTGAGGAGATATCCACTTCTGCGCCAGTTGCGGAAGGGCCGAGCACGCGGGCAACGATTACCCTCGACCGAGCCTGAAGAACATGAGGTCGGCGTTCATCTTCGCTGCCTGCTCCTGCAGCGACTGGGCCGCTGCCGCGACCTCTTCCACCAGCGCGGCGTTCTGCTGAATCACCTCGTCGATCCGGTTGATCGCCTGATGCACCTGCTGAATGCCCTTTGTCTGCTCGTCGGAGGCTCCCGAGATTTCGCCCACTATGTCGGACACTTGGCCCATCGCCCGGATCACCTTGTCCATTGTCGCGCCGACGTCACCGGCCTGCTGGACACCCCGTTGCACCTTGCCGGACGACGTATCGATCAGCCCCTTGATCTCCTTTGCAGCCGCCGACGCGCGTTGCGCCAGCGAGCGCACTTCCCCGGCGACCACCGCGAAGCCGCGGCCCTGCTGCCCGGCGCGGGCAGCCTCGACGGCCGCATTCAGCGCGAGGATGTTGGTCTGGAAGGCAATGCCCTCGATCATTCCGGTGATCTCCGCAATCTTGACCGAGTCCGAACTGATCTCCTGCATCGTCGCCACCATCGTGCCCACCGCCATGTTTCCCGCGTCGGTCATCTCGCGCGCGTTGGCCGCGAGCGAATTAGCCTGTCGGGCATTCTCGGCGTTCTGTTTCACCGTTTCGGTCAGTTGCGTCAGGCTTGCGGCAGTCTGCTCAAGCGACGCCGCCTGCTCTTCCGTGCGTGCCGAAAGGTCCTGGTTGCCCGTGGCGATCTGCTGCGAGGCGACCCTCACCGACTCGCTGCCATCGCGAATGCCACCGATGGTGGTGACCAGTTGCCGGCTCATGCTCTTCATGGCTTCCAACAACTGCCCGAACCTGCCGCCCACATCCACTGCGATCTGAACGTCGAGCCGCCCCTGTGCAATTTCACTGGCGATGCGCACCGTCTTGTTCAATGGTTGGATAATCGCGCGGACCAGGTAGACCGCCGCGCCGATAGATAGCAACGCGCCAGCAAGACTCAGCGCGCCGGCAATCCACTTCAATCGCCCGGCCTTTGCTGCACCTTGGATATAGTTGTCTTTTGCCTGATCGGCATTGATCCGCACATCCTGCGCCAGCAGCGCGGTAAGACTGTCGCCTATGGGAATCACCTTGCTCGCCTGCCAGGTGGCGGCACGGTCGAAGTCGCCTTGGTCGATGATCTCCAGTTCCTTCTCGACGGCTTCGCGGAACTGGGTAATTTGGCCATCAATTTTGTCGGCCACTGCGCGCTCGTCGAGGCCCGTTGCACCGCTCGGGTAGTAGCTTTTCCAGTCCTTTTCCAACTGCGCGGAAAAATCGCGCGCCTTCGAAACCAAGGTCTTGTCCTTTTGCGCCTGCGTACGCCATAGGGCAAAACGGATACTCAGCATATCTGCCCGGCTGGCACTCACGTAGTTCATCGGGACGACGATGTTGGCGTACGTGTCATGTAGCGAATCGCTCAGCACTGATATTCCACGCATACCGAAGCCGCCAATCGTCAGCGTAACGGCCATGATGATCGCGAGTGCTACGATGATCTTCGAAACGGACCGGCTCACTGCGAAATCCTTCGGTATGAAAGGTATAAAGTAGTTCTCGCTGGCCTCATGCCGCCGTCCACTGCCCACCTGTATCGCCGAAGCGCGTCGGACGACGCTCAACGAATGCGCGCACGCCCTCGCTGAACTCCGAACCCTGCGCCGCTGCGACCAGCCCACGCCGCTCGGCATCGAGCTGCACGCCGAATTCGTTGACGTGCGCCGCGCGTACCAGTCGCTTAATCGCTACCTGGGCATCGCCCGCACCGCAGGCGAGTCGCTCGACCAACTGGTCCACCGTGCGTTCGAAGTCCGCAGCCGGGGCACTGAAGTTCACCAGTCCGAGTTCGCGCGCGCGCTCAACGCCGAAGCTCTCCGACAGCAGCAGCAGTTCGAGCGCGCGTCGTTCGCCGACGAGGCGCGTCAGATAGTACGTCGCGCCAATGTCGGGCGTGGCGCCAATGCGAGAATATGCGAGGCTGAACTTGGTATCTTCGGAGGCTATTACGAGGTCGGCCAGGTTCATCAGACCCAAGCCACCGCCAGCCACGGCGCCGTGCACTGCGGCGACGATCACTGCCGGCAGTTCGCGCAAACGCACCAGTGCAGCGTTGAGCGGCGTCAGGCCTGCGTCGATACGGCTGTCCATGCCGGGCTTTGAAGGCCGCAGCCAGTCCATATCCGCGCCCGGGCAGAACATGGGCCCGCGTGCGCGGATCAACACGACCTTCAGCGTCGGCTCGGTTGCGAGACGATCGAAGAACTCGGCCAGCGTGACCATGCGCTCGGTGTTAAGCGCATTTCGGTCGACAGGGCTGTCGAGCGTCAGTGTCACCACCGGTCCGGTGCGCTCGTAGACCACATTCGACCGCCGCAGTGGCTCATCAGGCTGCCGGGTTTTACTGCCGCTGGAATGGGTCGTCATGCCTTGTTTCCTTTGTGGACTGGGTTCTTGCCTGGGAGATCGCCGAACAACGCAGTGCCGAGTGCCGTCAAATTGGACCGTCTGCACTTGTTCACTTGTTTGGGTGGTAGGCTATTGGCGACGCGTTGACGTTGGCATCTGATCCAACAATACGTTGCGGCAACAGGCTATCAATCCGATTCTGGAGACGATCGGCGCCCGGCGCGTACTACCATCGAACGATTTTGGCGCGAGGCGCGCCTAATCCCTTTGGATGAGGCGCCGTGGTAGCGAGGCTGCGTGAGACGGAGAGAGACAAAGGCTCGGGCGTAAGGGCCAGTCAGAAACGTCAATTTCGGATGGCTGTCAAACGAAGATAGCAGCTTCGCCTGTCAATCCTTGCTAACCCATATTGCCTCACGCGCTGTTCGGCGCGAGCATCCAATAAATGAAACTGAGGATACCGTTTGCGGCAATATCGGACCGATACTGGCTCTCCGCAAAACATCCGCCCCTCGCGCAATTGCGGGTGTATCGCTTTGATAGCACCCTAATTCGCTGCTGCTGAAGAATGGACCGCATGCCTGCATCCCACTTGGCCCCTCCGGCGACTGGCACGATCCAAACGATCGCCTCGAAGCTCGCGCCGCGCACCGCGGCCACCCAGCTTGTCGCGCGCAAGCGCATTCTCGACACCCTGCAGCTAGCTGACGGTGCCAAGTTGGTGCTAGTGCGCGCACCTGCCGGCTTCGGCAAGACAAGCGTCCTGGTCGAACATTTCCATGCACTCCAGCGAGCCGGAATCGCCACCGCCTGGTTGACGCTCGATGCGGGTGACAACGAAGTCGCACGCTTCATCGCGCACATGCTCGCTGCCTTCGGGGCAGTTGACCCGTCGCTTGCGCAAGCGACCATGAGCTCGGACGCCCCCGAGGCCGGCATGCCGGTAGCCGCGATGCACCTGGTGCAGCAAGTGTCGGCGCAGACCGCACCGTTCGCGCTGTTCGTCGACAACCTCGACGTAATTCACAACACGACGGTGCTCGGCATGTTACGCATGCTGCTCGACACATTGCCGATACACGGTCAAATGCTGATTTGCAGTCGCGCGACGCCCGACCTCGGCTTGGCGCGGTTACGTGCCCATGGTCATTTACTCGAGATCGGCGCGACCACGCTACGCTTTTCGGTCGACGAGGCGCGCGAGTTGCTGCGCGATCGTGGCGCACTGACGCTCAGCGAGGACCAGGTTGGCCGACTGCATCAGCGCACCGAGGGCTGGGCCGCAGGCTTGTGGCTAGCCGCGCTGGCGTTGCGCGAGCGGCAAGACCCCGACACCTTCGTCGCGAGCTTCACCGGATCGAGCGCTGACGTCGCCGACTACCTTCTCGACGACGTGTTGTCGCGGCAGCCCGACCCGACGCGGCGCTTTTTGATCGACATCAGCGTGCTTGACGATCTGCGACCGGCTCCTTGCGACGTCCTCACCGGGCGCAACGACAGCCGGGAGCTGCTGTCCACGCTCGAGCGCAGCGGGCTTTTCATCGTGCCGCAGGGCCAGGGGCGCGATAGCTGGCGATTTCATCCGCTGTTCCGAGAATTTCTGCAGGCCCAGCTTGGTGCGGCCGAAGCCGCCGCTCTACATGCGGCGGCTTCGCGGTGGCATGCAGCGCAAGGGCAGCCGGTGCCCGCGATCGAGCACGCGATCCGCGGCGGATTAAATGACATCGCGACTGAGTTGCTGGCGCAGCACGCAGAGCCGTTGCTTTGGGAGGGTCGCGTGCGCCTCCTGGGGCGGCTGTTCGATAGCCTGCCGGCCGCCGTGCGCTGCGGCCTCGCGCCGCAGCTCGCGCTGATATTTGGCTGGATGCTAATCTTCACGCAGCGCTATGGGGAGGCGCTCGCGCTAATCGAGCGGCTCGAATCCTTGCCCGCCGCCACGGATGATCTGGCGGTGATAACAAAGGCACAGCGCGCGTTGTTGCTGACGATGACCTGGCAGCTCGATGGCGCGAAGGCCATCTGGGAACAGACACTGGGCCAAATTCCGGCCGCTACGCAACCCTTCGCGCACGGACTGCAGCACAGCTCGTATGCCTTCTGCCTGATTGCCACCGACCGTTTCGATTCGGCCCTGGAGGCCGCAGCTGCGGGCATGCCGTCGCACCACCGCACCGGCAGTTCATTCAACATTGCATTGGCGGCCTGCCTGGAATCGGAAGTACATCTGACGCAGGGACGCGCCGGCCAGGCTATCGAGAGAGCGCGCGCGGTGTTGTCGACAGGAACAGCGCATCCGGGCCAACACGTCTCGGGCAGTACAGTCGCCGCAGCCTTTCTGGCTGACGCGCTCTACGCGGCCAACGAGTTGCCCGAGGCCAAGCGGCTGCTTGACACGTACTTGCCGATGATCAGCGACATCGGATCACCCGAGCAGATCATCACCAGCTATCGCTGCCTCGCTCGCATCGCGCTGCAGGAGGACAATCCGGCACGCGCAACGGCACTACTGAACGCCCTTGAGGCTATTGGCGCGCGCCACGCCATGCCGCGCATCGCCCGCAGCGTCTGGATCGAGCGATCCCGAATCGCGGTGCTCGGTGACGACGCCGAGGCTGCGGCTGTGGCGCTGCGACATGCACAAGAGTCGGGATGCCGCGAAATCGGCGATGGCTGGGCGACCGGCGCCGACGATGTTGACTCGTTACAGATCGCCACCCTGCGCCTCCAGGTGCACGCCAGCGGCGCCTCCGCCGCGCTGTCATTGCTGCGCGACGCCATACGCGATGCCGAGGGCCGGGGACGACTGCGGCGGGCACACCAGCTACGCATCCTGCTGGCGCTGGCTTTGCAGCTCAGCGGTGACCTCCCGCAGGCGCTGCGCTGCCTTAGGGTGGCACTGACCTTCGCCGAGGCTGGACGCCTGATGCGCAGCTTCGCCGACGAAGGTCCAGCGGTGCTGCGGCTGCTCAGCAAACTGCGTCCAGGCGCCGAACTGGAGACCAACCCTCCTTTGAAGACTGAGTCCGAGCACCCCATGCCGCTTATCGATGCGCTGACCGGCACAGAGACAAAAGTCGTTCGGCTGGTGGCCGAGGGCCAGGGTAACAAGCTGATCGCGCAGCAATTGTGCGTATCGGAAGCCACCGTCAAGACGCATCTACGTAGCATTAACAGCAAGCTTGGCGCCACTAACCGCACGCACGCCGTCGCGCTGGCCCGTCGGCTCGGTCTGCTCGGCGCTGGCTAGCCTGCCGCAGGCGCGGACATCGCGCGTTCCAGACGATTTGCGCATCGGGGAATGGCGCGCGTAAATCGCGGAAGTGTCCTTATGGGGTGTGTGGATCAATATCGCCCGCCGGGCTTGCCCCGCGACAACCCTGACCTCCCCCCGCCCCAGCCAGAGGCTGCCTGGCAAGGCACAGGGACGACGTCGAGGTCTTATAGTTACTGGCAATGTCCACGCCGGTCAGTCAGCGGGACCGGCGCGGGCTTTAAGCGAACAGCTTCCGAGCGATAAGATCTTTCATGATCTCGGTGGTGCCACCATAAATGCGCTGCACGCGTGCATCGGCGTATAGCCTGGCGATTGGGTACTCAACCATGTAGCCATAGCCGCCGAATAGCTGCAGACATTCGTCAAGGACTTTGCCCTGCTGCTCCGTGCACCACCACTTGGCCATGTAGGCCGCTTCGTCATCGAGCGTGCCGTCGAGCATACGCTGGACACAATCGTTGAGGAACCCGCGTACCACATGCGCGATTGTCGCGCACTCAGCGAGCTTGAATCGCGTATTCTGAAATTCCGCCAGCGACTGCCCGAATGCCTTGCGCTGCTTCGTGTAGTCCACCGTCAACTCAACTGCGCGTTCTACGACCGCAGCAGCCGGCACGCACAAAAGCAGCCGCTCGTACGGCAGTTGGCTCATCAGCTGGGTGAAGCCATTGCCTTCCTTCTCGCCGAGCAGGTTGTCCACCGGCACACGCACGCCGTCGAAGAACAACTCGGCCGTGTCGGAGGCATGCTGTCCCAGCTTTTCCAGCCGCCGCCCGACCCGGAATCCCGGCAGGTTCTCTGTCTCCAGCACGATTAGCGACACGCCGCGCCCGCCCGGTTCTCCGGTGCGCACGGCCACCACTAGTAGGTTGGCGCTGTAGCCATTAGTGATGAAGGTCTTGGCGCCGTCGATAACGTACTCTTCGCCTTCACGAGTCGCCCGGGTGCGCAACGCCTTCAAGTCGGAGCCACATCCGGGTTCAGTAAGCGCGATACCGGCGAGCAGCTCGCCATTGGTGAGTTTCGGCAGCCAGCGACGTTTCTGTTCCTCCGTACCGTAGTCGAGGATATAGTGCGCGGCAATAGTGTGCACGGCAGTAGTTGCCGGAACCTCAGCTTTCGCCAGTTCGTCCTGCACCACAAGCTGGTAGGCCCGCGACGCGCCCACACCGCCATAGGCCTCGTCTATCTCGGGCAGCATGAAACCCATCTCCCCGAATGGCCGCCAGACCTCCCGCGGGATGAAGCCCTGCCGCCGCCAGCCGTCCATATGCGGCGATAGCTCACCCGCAATGTAGCGGCGCACCTGTTCGCGAAACGCTTCGATATCCTCGTCCATCCATTGATGGCGGTAAAGCTGGGGCAACATGGCCTCTCCTGGTTCAGTTGGGCTTGCTGCTAGCGAGAAGCCGCGAGCAAGCGCCCTTCAAGTTAACCGCCCACTCGCTGGCGGCGTGCGATCCTTGATCGTTCGTTTGTTGATGGGGATCTCTTCTGGAAGCCGCATCGACGAACCACCGCAATTTGCGCATGTCCGCTGTAGAGGTTTTTGCGCAGCTGCTAGGCAAGCGGATACGGTTGCCCGAGCAACCGGCATCATCGACGCGGTGCAGATTGGGGCTGAACGGTCATTTGCCGGGAATCAAGGCAGGGCGACAAGGGCCTCGCCGGCGATTTTGGTTTGCCCAAACTGGTTGGCGCTCTGCAACTCGACGCGTACGCAAAGCTCGCCGTTGTGTTCGAGCTTCTCCACTACGCGGCCTCTGCAGTAAAGCGCGTTGCCAAGATGAGTGATGCCCTGGAAACGCACCTCTATGCCGCGCAGTTGATTCTGCGGTGCCCAACGCGTGACAAACCGGCTTAGCCAGGCCATACCCAGCATGCCGTGTGCAAACACGTCGGGCATGCCAGCGCGACGCGCCACATCGATGTCGATGTGGACGGCGTTGTGGTCGCCTGAGGCGCCGGCAAACAGGGCCAGCATGGTCCGTTCGACGGGCGGCAGTTGCAAAGGTGGCAACTCGTCGCCCACTTGCACGGTATCGAAGGTAGGTGATTTCATGGGATTTCGGCTCAATGGCGACAGACCAGCACCGAATGCATCTCAGCCACCAGTTCATCGTTCTGGTTCACGGCGCGCGAGGTTTTTACGACAAATTCGAGTGAACCGCTTTTCTTTTCGTAGATATCGGTGACCCTCGAACGCACTGTCACCGTGTCGCCAACGCAGGCCGTACGGTGGTAGGTGAAGCTTTGCTCGCCGTGGAGCACTTTGGCGATCGGAACCTGCATGTCATCCATCAGATCGAACACGGCACCTGAGTCGAGCTCCGCTGCGAACAGAAAGGTTGGCGGTGCAGGCAAGTCCGGATAACCCGCCTCGCGCGCAGCTTCTACTTCGGTGTAAATGGGATTGGTCTCGCCGGTAGCCTTGGCGAAGAACTGAAGCCGGGTTCGCTCGATAGGCAGCACCGATGCGGGCAGTTCATAGCCGATCCATTTCTTGTCGATCATGCGATTCCCCGTCAGACGCGTTCGTAGAGGGTTACGACGCACGCACCGCCTAGCCCCAGGTTGTGCTGCAACGCCAGCCGCGCACCGTCGACTTGGCGCTTGTCCGCGGTCCCGCGCAGTTGCTGGACCAGCTCGGTGCACTGAGCAAGGCCAGTGGCGCCTAACGGATGGCCCTTGCTAAGTAGCCCGCCCGAAGGGTTGGTAACAACCTTGCCGCCGTAGGTGTTGTCCCCGTCACAGATGAACTTCTCGGCACCGCCCGGCGGGCACAGGCCTAGTGCCTCGTAGGTGATGAGCTCGTTCTGCGCAAAGCAATCATGCAGTTCCACCACGTCAAGCTCATGTGGGCTAATACCTGCGGCCTCGTAGACCTGGCGTGCAGCTTCCTGGGCCATACCAAAACCAACCACTTCGCGCATATCGCCCGCCTCGAAGGTAGTGGGGCGATCGGTGGTCATCGCCTGCGCCTTGATGCGGACGCTGCGGCTCAGTCCGTGGGACACAGCAAATTCGCTCGAGCAAATGATGGCCGCAGCCGAGCCGCAGGTCGGTGGGCAAGCCATCAAGCGCGTCAACACACCGTCCCACATCATCGGAGAAGCCATCACCTCCTCTTCGGTAAGGACATTGCGGAACAGTGCCAGCGGGTTGTTGGTGGCGTGGCGGCTCGCCTTGGCGCGAATCTTCGCGAAGGTGGTCAGCTGAGTACCGTACTGCTGCATGTGCGCCAGACCTGCACCGCCGAAGTAACGTAGCGCCAGAGGCACTTCACCACGACCGACCAACTCGTCGGTGACTTCGTCGAAGCGCTCGAATGGGCTGGGACGATCCTTGAACACCGAGCCGATCGCACCCGGGCTCATCTGCTCGAAGCCCAGCGCCAGCACGCAATCAGCCGCGCCACTGGCCACCGCCTGGCGCGCCAGGAACAGCGCAGTCGAACCGGTCGAACAATTGTTGTTAACGTTGACAACCGGGATGCCACTCATGCCGACCTCGTAAAGTGCGCGCTGACCGGCGGTCGAGTCCCCATAGACATATCCCACATAGGCCTGTTGCACCAGTTCGTAACCGATGCCGGCGTCGGCGAGCGCTGTGCGCGCCGCCCTGGCTGCCATCTGCGGATATGGCTCGCTAGCACCCGGCTTGGTAAAGGGGATCATGCCGACCCCGCAGACGTAAACGTCAAGGCTCATTGGAAACTCCAGTTGGGTTGAAGGCAGAAACGGAAACAGAGCGCCGTCTCACGCAACGCCGCGGCTGCGGCCTTGCCAGAAGGGCTTGCGCAGCATGGTTTTTAGGACCTTGCCTGTCGCGGATAAAGGCAGCGCGTCCGCAAATGCCACGCTCTGCGGGCATTTGTAGCCGGCGATCAAGGATTTGCAATGTGCGATGAGTTCTTCGGGCGAAGGCTCGGCGCCAAGCTTGCGTACCACCACGGCGTGGACCGATTCGCCCCATTGTTCGCTAGGCACGCCGATCACCGCGCAGGCGACCACGTCGGGGTGCTGTGAAAGAGCGTTCTCGACTTCAGGAGAATAAACGTTCTCACCACCGCTGATGATGACGTCCTTGAGGCGGTCGGCAATGAAGATGAAGCCGTCATCGTCCATCCAGGCGCCGTCGCCAGTGTGCATCCAGCCATCACGCACGGCCTCGGCGAATTGTTCGGGTTTATTCCAGTAACCCAGCATCACGTTAGGACCGCGCACCACGACCTCGCCCACCGTACCGCGCGGCACTTCCTTGTCCTCCTGGTCCACAATACGAAGTTCTACGCAGCATCCAGCCCGCCCCACTGAGCGCAACTTACCGAGCTTGCGTCCTTCGGCCGTGTGGTAATAGGCCGAGTTAATGGTCGCCAACGCTGACAGTTCCGTCATGCCGTAGGCCTGGACAAAGCCGACGTCGGGCAAGGCGTCCAATGCGCGTTCGAGCACGGCATCAGAGATCGGTGACGCGCCGTAGGCGATGGTCTGCAAGGAGCTCAGGTCGTACGGCTTATTCATGGCCGGATGGTCGACGATCATCTGGATCATCGTCGGCACGAGCACCACATGGGTTACGCGGTCCCGTTCCAGTGCGTCGAGCACCGCCTCGGGAGCAAACGCAGGGATGACGCTGTGTGTGTTGCCCTCGATCCAATGCGATATGCCCATACCCAGATCGGCTAGATGGAACATTGGCGCGGCGTGCAGGTAGGTTCCGCCAGGCGCCGCCAGCCCGCCTGCGCATAGCGCGAGACCCGCGCTGTACACGTTGGCATGGCTTAACATCACCCCCTTGGGAAACCCGGTTGTGCCGCCGGTGTAAAAAATTCCAAGCAGGTCTTCGTCGCGGCGAACGACGTCCGGAACAGGGTCGACGGAGGTCAGCAACTCCTCATAGCCGTGCATGCCCGCAGGTACTTCGCCATCGCCGCAATAGATCAATTCGCGAAGACTGCTCGAGTCATGGCGAAGTCGCTCCGCCACTGGACGAGAGGCCTCGTCCACCAACAGGATAATCGAGCCCGAATCATCGAGCGAGTACAGGATTTCGGCCGCCGTCCAGCGGGTATTGCACGGGTTGAGCACGCCGCCGCCCCAAGGCACGGCCATCTGGTATTCCAGGTAGCGGTCAGAATTCAGCGACAACATCGCGACGCGACAGCCCTCTTGCATACCGATCTTCTGCAGCGCACCGGCCAGGCGCGCCACGCGGTCTGCGAACTCGCGAAACGTGCGCTGCCTATCTCCGAACCGCACCGCGATGCGGTCGGGATGATGCTGCACGGCGCGGTGTAGCGACTGGGTTATGTACATGCTTGTCGCCTTCGGCCCAGTGGGCGCTGATCTACACTCGATGCCATACATGTTAACTTAGTGAGAAACTCGCGATGACGCATTGCGTCAATTGCCTGACCCACCGTCGTGGCCTCCTATCGCTTCGCCAGCCAGCCACGCTCCCAATCACGCTCACCCGCGACATGCTGTCCCGCGCAGCAAGCGCATCACCTTCTGCGGTGTTCAGGATTTCAACCTCCAGCAGCAGTCTTGCGCGCGGCAATGATCTTTTCGACGTTGTTGCGAATCATGGGCGGCAGACTGTCGATGTCAACAGGGAAGCCGTTGGTGAGCATCGCCTGCATATGACCGATCTGGTGAAGATGGAAGGCGAAATCCATCGACGCCTTGCGCCCCATCTGGTCCTGCGTGAAGTTCATCGCCTGCTTTACCAACTTCATGGTGAAGGGGTTCTTGGCCGCGATGTTGTTGGCCAATTCAAGCGTTCGCGCCGCCAACTGCTCGCGGGGAACTACATGGTTGACCATACCCCGCCGCTGCGCTTCCTGCGCGGTCAACCACCCGCCGGTCATCAGCCATTCCTTCGCCTGGCGCACGCTCATCTCGTAGGGATGCTGCCAGAACTCCACGCCTGGAATGCCCATCTCTGCCGCCGTCGCGTCGCGAAAGCGGGCATCCTCCGAGCAAACGATAAGATCGCACATCCACGTGAGCATAAGTCCGCCCGAAATCACGGATCCCTGGATCTCGGCGATCACTGGCTTCGGCGCATTACGCCAGCGTTCAGTGATCTCGAGATAAATCTCCCTCTCGCGACAATAGGGCCCTTCCCAGCCCTTCCCGCCGAAGCAGCCGCAAAGTCCAACGATCTGGTCCGGCGACGGGTTGTCCGGTCCTTCGCCACTGACGTCGTGGCCGGAATTCCAATGATCGCCGGAGCCGGCGAGGATGATCACGTTGATCTTGTCGTCGTGGCACGCGCGCTTGAACGCGTCGTCCAGGTCGTACGTCATCGTGATGCCCTGCGCGTTGCGCCGGCTCGGTCGATTCATCACGATCCGCGCCACTTTGGGAGCGGGCTCCTCGTAAATCACCTGTTCGTACTTGCGGTCTTCTGTCGTCATGTTTGTGTCTCCTGTTTCACACTTGCTGATCGGCTAACGAAAAAGAAGCGCGGTTCGCCTTTGGCTCGCCGAATGTGGCGACCACGTGACCCACTCAATCGCTCCGGCCGTAGAGCGTCACTACACATGCGCCGCCATTGCCCAGGTTGTGCTGGAGTGCAAGTCGCGCACCATCGACCTGCGTCTTTTCGGCGGTCCCACGGAGTTGTTTTGTCAGCTCATAACATTGAGCCAGGCCGGTCGCACCGATCGGGTGCCCCTTTGACAAAAGGCCGCCAGACGGATTCACCACGTGCTTGCCACCATAGGTGTTCAGCCCGTCTCGGATGTAGCGCTCGGCTGTTCCCTCAGGCGTCAGTCGCAGCGATTCGTATGCGAGCCATTCGCCCGGCGTGAAACAGTCATGAAGTTCGACTACGTCCACGTCGTCGGGCGACACACCCGAAGCTTCATAGACCTGGTCTGCGGCCGCCCGGGCCATGTCGAAACCAACCAGACTAATCATCGAGCTCCCATCCCACGTCTTCTGAAAATCGGTCGTGAGCGATTGCGCGAGGATCTCCACCCGCGCATCAATTCCATGCCTGGCGGCGAAGCGGGGCGAGACCAGCACCGCCGCGGCCGCGCCGCACGTAGGGGGACAGGCCTGCAGGCGCGTAACCGGCCCAGAGAGATTGGGGGACGCCATCACCTCTTCCACTGTCACCGGATCGCGGAAGACGGCGAGCGGGTTGTTGGCTGCGTGCCGGCGCGCCTTAACCGAAATCATCGCGAACGACTCGTCGCTTCCACCGTAACGCTTTTGATATTCAAGGGCCGCTCCGCCCCAAAGCTGCGCCGTGGGCGGCTTGGTCGGGTCGAACGTCTGCAGCTCATTGAATTTGGCGCCGTAATTCGCCATGACTGCCTTGCGGTCGCTGAAAACTGCACCGAGCGCGCCCGGCGTCATCTGCTCGAAGCCGAAGGCGAGTACGCAATCTGCGACGCCTGCTTCGATCATCTGGCGCGCGAGATAAAGCGCGGTCGAGCCCGTTGCACAGTTGTTGTTGACGTTGATGACTGGAATGCCGGTGGACCCGACCCGATAGACGGCAGACTGTCCCGCAGTCGAATCCGCGTAAACATAGCCCGCATAAGCCTGCTGAACCTGATCGTACGTAATACCTGCGTCAGCCAGCGCGAGGCGGATGGCCTTCTCCGCCATCACATCCCAATCCTCGCTCTTGCCGGGCTTGGTGAAGGGGATCATGCCGACCCCGGCAACTCGAACGCTACTCATGTTGATTTTCCTGATCAATCTGGCTGAAGGAAACCTATCGGCCCAAAGAGAAGCTGGACGGCCAGGCTCGCTACGACTCGATTCCGGATTCTGGAGACGATTGGCGTCCCGCGCGTACCACGATCGAACGATATTGGAGTGTGTTGCCGCTTCATCCCTTTGGATGAGGAGCTGTGGGTAGGGTGCCGTATAGACTTGCAGCGTGAACACCTTCGTTTTCGGGCAAAGCTCCCGAATGGTCCCTAGGTCTCGACCCGTAGCAAACGGTCCGGCACATGAGCAAGAGTGCGCAGCGCTTGACGGCATGGGCTATCCGGGTCGCGTTGAAGAAGGCTGACTGTGATCCCGGGCAGTTGCGGGCAGCCTACTTCGGCAACACCGCGTGGAAGTTCAAGCACGGCACTCGCTTCCTTCGTAGGAAGATCGCTATGCTGATCTGAGCTTCGACGGCACCTCGGCGACCCACGAAGTTGCGAACGCTTGCACCACCGGCAGCAAGCTGCCCTTAACTGAAAGATAAATCTATGTCAGATGGACTTGAAACCGTTGATACCGTGGCCACGGCCGGGATCATGTATCCCTTCGAAACGCCATCGGAGCGAGGACGCAGCATCGAGGTGGCTCCAGGGGTGCATTGGATCCGCATGCCGCTGCCGTTCTCGCTAGATCACATCAACCTCTGGATGGTCGATGACGACGATGGCTGGGCGTTGATCGACACTGGACTACGGACCGAGGACTCCATGCTGTTTTGGCGGGAGTTTTTCGCCAACGCGCCCGGCTCTCGAAGGCTAACCCGCGTGTTCGTTACTCACATGCATCCGGACCACGTCGGTATGGCGGGCTGGCTCACCCGCAAGTTCAGCGTGCGTCTGTGGATGACGCGGCTCGAGTACCTGACCTGCCGCGTAATGGCCTCTGACACCGGCCGCGAGGCGCCGCCAGAGGGCACCGATTTCTACCGCCGTGCCGGCTGGGGCGCCGCTGCGATCGAAACCTATCGCGTGCGATTTGGAAACTTCGGAAAGTTCATCCATGCATTGCCGGACAGCTTCCGCCGTCTGCAAGACGGTGAAGAGCTTCGAATCGGCGCCAACACTTGGCGCGTCATTGTCGGCAACGGGCACTCGCCCGAGCACGCCTGCCTGTACTGTCCGCAGTTGAAAGTCCTAATCTCGGGCGACCAGGTGCTGCCCAAGATATCGTCGAACGTATCTGTCTATCCGAACGAGCCGGATGCAGATCCTATGGCCGACTGGTATGCGTCGTTAGCGAAGCTGAAACGGGAAGTGCCCGATGACGTTCTGGTCCTACCGGCACACAACGAATGCTTCCGAGGCCTGCATACTCGGCTCGATTCACTGCGAAAGGGCCAGGACCGCGCCATCGAGCGCCTTCGTCGAGCGTTGGGCGAGCCCCGGCGGGTCGTCGATGTGTTTGGTGCGTTGTTTGCCCGCGAGATTGGCGAGGCGGACGTCAACCTGCTGAGCATGGCCACCGGCGAAAGTGTGGCATGCCTGAACTACCTCGTGCACCGTGGCGAAGCTAATGTTGAGATCGATACAGATAATGTGGCTTGGTACCATCTCGCCACTCCTGGCCATCGGCCAGATGAACTTGCCCTGTGTAGCCGGTGAGCGGGCCAGCCAGATCCGTATGCCGTCATGCATGAGCATCTTTAGTCGATTGGCGCGCTTGTTAGCAAATATGCAGGCATGGCGCGCATGGGCGGCATCGACGACAGTGACCGCTCTTGTCCGTGCCGTGTCGGCGCCCGTGCGCATGTCCGGCGACGTTGCGGCCAATGTGGTCCTGCTCGGTTGACTTCAGCGTTGGCCGCGGCTGGAAGCGCAGCTCGCTGGCACGGACACAGCGGTCCGATCGTCGGGAGTCGCTATTGGCACCAATGCTTGACCGCCATTTGACAACCGGCCATGACTTGCTGCTAGCGCCTCTCGCATCCAGCGGCGCACCATGTTCGGGTTGAGGCCGTGTGAACGCGCGACGCCCATCACTGATGTCCCCCGCTGCCACGTTTGCTCCAGCGTCGCTGTCTTGAACTCCGCACTGTACTGGCGCCGCCGGCGCATATCTGTCGACCCTTGATCCACCCGTCGCCGCGATCTCCTTCGACGGCACGATGCCCGATCAATACCCCATATTCAAGACGGGATTGGCGTTCGGTTACGAAAAACGTAGACACGCTCTTAGAAATTATCCGGGAATGGCGTGAAGCGAAACGCAAGCGTGCCAATATGGAGAGGTAACCGTGTTGGCGCACGGATACTTCGACCCGGGTGTCCCCTTCGCTTCAGAGTGAAAGTACGGGGCTGTCCCTGTGGAACAGTTATGGCCTCGCAGAATACCACCCTCGTGCCGGGTACCTCAGCGAAGACGCACGTGGACGGTGATGCCTGAACGCCACTGTAAAGATCCAAACGACGATAAAGTCTTGGGCGGCTAGTAGCCTCCGAACCGTCAGAGATGAGACTGCGTTACTGGTATAGCCGATTGTCGCGGGCGTAGCTCGCGCATAGATTTTCGAGCACGCAATGTAGCCCCGAACTCGTGAGCAACGAACACGGTCGTCCTCTCGCATCTGCCGGAAATTCCACGCTGTTCCCGGGAGAGCCGTCCGTCGTGTGGGGGCAAACGTGGGGGCAAAAAGCGCCCCAGACGAAAAAGGCCTTACAAGCATTGCTTGTAAGGCCTTGATTTCTTTGGTCGGGGCGAGAGGATTTGAACCTCCGACCACCTGCACCCCATGCAGGTACGCTACCAGGCTGCGCTACGCCCCGAACAGCACAAAAGTATAACAGAGCCTTCGCCCGATTAGAACCGCTGGTGCTCAACAAACCTCACGCACTGCGATTGAACCTTCGGCGGGATCAATGGCTCAGTAGATCAATCACATGCAGCAGTTCCTTGCGCAACTGGTCGACATCGACAGTCGGCGACGCCGCCGAAGACTGCGCCGCCACCGGCTCTTCGACCTCTTCAATCGCAGCAGGGCCACCGTGACCGCCGTGCGAATCGAGACGATTGCGCGCGCCGTTGATCGTGAAGCCCTGCTCGTACAGCAACTCGCGTATCCGTCGGATCAGCAGTACTTCATGATGCTGATAGTAGCGACGGTTACCGCGGCGCTTCACCGGCCGCAACTGCGTGAACTCCTGCTCCCAATAGCGCAACACATGCGGTTTCACCCCGCATAGCTCGCTGACTTCACCGATCGTGAAGTAGCGCTTCGCCGGAATCGGAGGCAAGACGACTTTTTCGATCGTCGCTGTCATCGTCAGTTAGCCGTGGTGGTTGCGCAGGGAACGCGCGAAAACTACGAGCGCGTAAAATTCGTCTCAGCGCCGCTTTCAACCAGCGCCTTCAGCTTTTGACTTGCATGAAACGTTACGACGCGGCGCGCGGCAATCGGAATCGCCTCGCCCGTTTTCGGATTTCTGCCGGGACGCTGAGGTTTGTCGCGCAACTGAAAGTTGCCAAACCCGGACAGCTTCACGCTGTCGCCGCTCTCCAGCGCATCGCGAATCACCTCGAAGAACGCTTCGACCATGTCTTTCGCTTCCCGCTTGTTGAGTCCGACATTGTCGAACAGCAACTCGGCAAGCTCAGCCTTGGTGAGCGTCGGCGTTTCAGCCGACGCAGTGACGGGTGATGTCGGAATATCGCGAATCATGGCGCTACGCTGCGCCGTAAGAAGGGCTTCGAAATCACTCGAGTTCATTTCGTTCATAATCTATAAAATGGCGCGATAACCAGAAACGTAAATGCGGAAACAGCCGTTTTAAGGTTATCCGCGCAACCGTGCGCCATATACTCGAGCCAGACGATCCACCAGGGTTTTAATGGCCAGATCGACCGTTTCGTCCTGAAGGGTCCCGCCAGTATCTTGCAAGGTCACACGGAACGCAAGGCTTTTCTCGGTGGCCGCCAGACCGCCGGAAGTGTTTGATTTTGGACGAAATTCGTCGAAAAGCGCAACCCTCTGAACGGTCTTGCAGGCGTCGTCCGAAAGGACCTTTTGCAGCTCGTCAAGCAGCGTCTGAGCCTCGATATTCTGATCGACGACAACCGCAATATCTCGTCGAACCGGCGGAAATTTCGAAACTTCCGATGGAATCGGCAACGCGCGCTCAATTAACGAATCCGCTTCAATTTCAAACAGAATCGGCGCATGCGGCAAATCATATTTCTGCATCCAGCGCGGATGAAGCTCGCCAATCCAGCCCACTGCCCGGCCATTGATTTCCACGCGCGCGCTACGCCCCGGATGCAGCGCCGGATGCTCCGCTTTCACGAACTTCGGCACCACAGGCGCGAACAACGCCTCGACATCGCCCTTCACGTCGAAGAAGTCGACTGCGCGCGACGGCGCGGCCCACTGTTCTTCGAGCGCAGGACCGTACGCGAGCGCGCCCAGCATCTTCGGCTGCGCGAAACCTTCGACCGCCAGCTCGCCCGCCTTGATCGCCGGATCGTGCAGGAACACACGGCCAGCTTCGAACACGCGAACACGATCGGCACGACGATTCAGGTTCGAACGCAGCACGTTGATCAGGCTGCCAAAGAGCGTCGTGCGCATCACCGAAAGCTGGCTCGCGATCGGATTCAGGAGACGCACCGGATTATCGTTGCCGGCAAAATCCTGCTCCCACTCGACATCGACGAAGCTGAAATTCACCGTCTCCGCGTAGTCGCGCGCAGCGAGCGCATGACGGATCGCGTGGATCGAGCGCTGCGTCTCGTTCGTCCGGCGCATCTCGCTCGTCGCGACCGGCGGGCGCGCCGGAATCTTCTCGAAGCCGTAAATGCGCGCGACTTCTTCGATCAGGTCTTCTTCGATTTCGATGTCGAAACGATACGACGGCGGCATCACGGCGAACGTGTCGCCTTCGCGCTCGAACGTGAGGCCGAGGCGCGTGAAGATCTGCGCGATTTCGTCCGCGCCGATCTGCACGCCGATAATGCGGTTCGCACGCGAGACGCGCATCTTTACCGGCGCACGTTGTGGCACGTTGACGATCTGGTCGTCGACCGGACCGGCTTCGCCGCCGCAGATGTCGAGGATCAGCTGCGAGATGCGTTCGATGTGCTCGACCGTCGTCGCATAGTCGACGCCGCGTTCGAACCGGTGACCCGCATCCGTCGAGAAGTTGTACTTGCGCGAGCGGCCACGAATGCTGTCCGGCCACCAGAACGCGGCTTCGAGATAGATGTTGGTGGTGTCGAGCGTGACCGACGTGCTGTCGCCGCCCATGATGCCCGCGAGGCTCTCGACGTGCTGATCGTCGGCGATCACGCCAACGGTTTCGTCGAGTTCGACCGTGTTGCCGTTCAGCAGTTTGAGCGATTCGCCACGGCGCCCCCAACGGACGTCGATGCCGCCGTGAATCTTGTCGAGATCGAACACGTGCGAGGGACGGCCCAGTTCGAGCATCACGTAGTTCGAGATGTCGACGAGCGCGGAAATGCTGCGCTGGCCCGAACGCTCGAGGCGCTCGACCATCCAGTGCGGGGTCTTCGCGTGCGCGTTCACGCCGCGAATCACGCGACCCGAGAAACGGCCGCACAGATCCGGCGCCGAGATTTTTACGGGCAGCGTTTCGTCCAGCTTGACGGCGACGGGCTTGATTTCGAGTGGCTTCAGCGGTGCACCGGTAATCGCCGACGTTTCACGCGCCACGCCGAACACGGAAAGGCAATCGGCCTTGTTCGGTGTCAGCTTGATTTCGAAGATCGTGTCGTCGAGATTCAGCGTTTCGCGGATGTCCTGGCCTATCGGCGTATCTTCCGGCAGGATCATGAGACCGCTATGATCTTCCGACAGCTTCAGTTCGCGCGCCGAGCACAACATGCCCTGACTCTCTACCCCACGCAGCTTCGAAAGCTTGATCGCGAACGGTGCGCCGCCCTCTTCGGCCGGCGGCAACTGCGCGCCAACCAGCGCCACGGGCACCTTGATGCCCGGCGCCACGTTCGGCGCGCCGCACACGATGTTGAGCGTCGCGCCGGTGCCGGCATCGACCTGGCAGACGTTGAGCTTGTCCGCGTCGGGGTGCTTGACCACTTCGAGCACGCGGCCCACGACGATCTTCGACGTCGGCGGCGCAGCGGGCGTGAGCCCTTCGACTTCGAGACCCGCCATCGTCAATGCGTGCGACAGCTCGTCGGTCGTCATCTGCGGGTCGACAAAGCTTCTCAGCCAGGATTCAGGGAATAGCATGGTTCTTTACGTTCTAAACAGGTTAGGTCCACATCCGGCGGGTTGCCTGCTTTCAGACCTCTGCCGGACGTGCAGCTTGCGGTAACGGCGCGCGCGTCTCGCACAACGCAGCCGTCGCCTTGCGTGTCACGTCGCGCGTCAGGCGAACTGCCGCAGGAAACGCAGGTCGTTTTCGAAGAACAGACGCAGATCCTGCACGCCATAACGCAACATCGTCAGCCGCTCGAGGCCGCTGCCGAATGCAAAGCCGATGTACCGCTCCGGGTCGAGGCCCATGTTGCGGATGACCGTCGGGTGAACCTGGCCGGAACCGGAAATCTCCAGCCATTTGCCCGCGTTCTTGCCGTGTTCGAACATCATGTCGATTTCGGCAGACGGTTCCGTGAACGGAAAATAAGACGGGCGGAACCGCACGAGAATATCGTCACGCTCGAAGAATTTCTTGAGGAAGTCGGTGTAGACGCCCTTCAGGTCCGCAAAGCTGATGTTCTCGTCGATCCACAGGCCTTCGACCTGATTGAACATCGGCGAGTGCGTTGCGTCGCTGTCCACACGATACGTGCGGCCCGGCACGATGACCTTGATCGGCGGCGTGTTGGTGCGTGCATAGCGAACCTGCATCGGGCTCGTGTGCGTGCGCAGCAGCAACTGGCGGCCGTCGGCATCCTTGCCGTCGATATAGAAGGTGTCCTGCATCGAACGCGCCGGATGGTTTTCCGGGCTGTTCAGCGCAGTGAAGTTGTACCAGTCGGTTTCGATCTCGGGGCCGTCGGCCACGTCAAAACCAATGGAGTGAAAAATCTGCTCGACGCGCTCCCATGTGCGCATCACCGGATGCAGGCTGCCTGCACCGATGCCGCGGCCGGGCAGCGTGACGTCAATGGCTTCGGCGGCGAGGCGCTGGTTCAGCAACGCGTCGGCCAGTGCCTGGCGACGGGCCGTCAGCGCGGTTTCCACCTGCTGCTTGACGGCGTTGATGCGCGCGCCTTCAGTCTTGCGAGTCTCGGGATCGAGCTTGCCAAGGCCCTTCAACAGCTCGGTCAACGCACCCGACTTGCCGAGAAAACGCGCCTTCTCGTTTTCGAGCGTGGTGGGGTCGGTGGCCTGTTCGAAGGCCTTTTGCGCATCGGCGACAATCTGGTCCAGATCCATTGATCCCATCTTTTCAACGTCAGTGTTCAATGTTCGGTACGAGCGAAAACCGCCCGACCAACAAAAAAGGGGCTCGGTGAGGAGCCCCGTTTCTGTTGCAGCGTCACCGAGACTACCGGATCTTCGCTGCAACGAACCACGCAGTACGATGTGCTAACTAGCGCAATCAGGCTGCAACGGCGGCTTTCACCTGCTGAACGATCGCAGCAAAAGCGGCCTTGTCGAACACAGCCATGTCGGCCAGGACCTTGCGGTCGAGTTCGATCGAAGCCTTCTTCAGGCCGTTGATGAACACGCTGTACGTCATGTCGTGCTGACGCACCGCCGCGTTGATACGCGTGATCCACAATGCGCGGAACACACGCTTCTTGTTGCGGCGATCGCGGTAGGCGTACTGGCCTGCGCGCATGACCGCCTGCTTGGCGATGCGATAGACGTTATTGCGACGGCCGCGGTAACCCTTGGCCAGCTTGATGATCTTCTTGTGACGGGCCCGTGCGGTAACCCCACGTTTGACTCTAGGCATATCTAGCTCCTGTGAGTTTCAGTTAAGGGTTAAGCGAACGGCAGCATCGCGCGCACGGAGTTCAGATTGGAATCATGAACGGCCGTGGAACCACGCAGGTGACGCTTGTTCTTGGTGGACTTCTTGGTAAGAATGTGGCGCTTGAAGGCTTGACCGCGCTTGACGGTACCACCCGGACGCACCACGAAGCGCTTTGCAGCACTCTTCTTGGTTTTCATCTTAGGCATGACGAACAACTCCATTATTAGATGGATATGGGTGTGCGGTCGGCCCTGATGGCCCTGACCCGCCCTTCGAAACCCACTCCACTTGGTATGCAGCAGGCCGATATTGCTGGCCGCCGCTTTTTCAGGAAAGCGCCCGCTTTGCGGACCCACTTCCGAAACCTGCCATTCCGCCACTCACCGACGGACACTACCTGTTCTGTACGACAGCATCGACATTGCGCACCAATTGATGCGCAGCGCGCCGCTTACTTCTTCTTTTTCGGGCCCAGCACCATGATCATCTGGCGCCCTTCCATCTTCGGCATCTGCTCAACCGAACCGACTTCGTCGAGGTCAGTGCGCAGGCGCTCCAGCATGCGCATACCGATTTCCTGGTGCGCCATTTCACGGCCGCGGAAACGCAACGTGATTTTCGTCTTGTCGCCGTCTTCGAGGAAGCGAATGAGGTTGCGCAGTTTGACGTTGTAATCGCCGTCATCCGTACCCGGCCGGAATTTGACTTCCTTGACCTGGACGATCTTCTGCTTGAGCTTGGCCTCGTGTTGCTTCTTCGCTTCCGAGTACTTGAACTTGCCGTAGTCCATCAAACGGCAGACCGGCGGAACCGCCTGCGGGGCGATTTCGACCAGATCCACGTCCTGCTGTTCCGACAGGCGGAACGCATCAGCGAGTTTCACGATGCCGAGGGGTTCGTTCTCGACTCCGACCAGACGCACCTCGGGTGCAGTAATTTCACCGTTGATGCGATGCGCAGACTTATCAGTAGCGATGTTACGTTTCCTCTAAAAATTAAAAAAACGAGCCGCGCTGCCAGGTGGCTTACTTGAACGACTGGACGTCCTGTCGCAGACGCTCAATGAAGGCATCGACCGGCATCACACCCAGATCGACACCGCCACGGGCACGCACGGCTACCGTTTGGGCATCACGCTCTTTGTCGCCGACAACCAGCAGGTACGGGACCTTTTCCAGCGTGTGCTCGCGTATTTTATAGCTAATCTTCTCGTTGCGCAAATCGGCCTCTACTCTAACCCCTTGTTTTTGCAACGTTTGGGCCAGAGACTGAGCATATTCGGCCTGACTTTCGGCGATATTCATCACCACAACCTGCATCGGAGCAAGCCACGACGGCATTGCACCAGCATGGTGCTCGATCAGAATACCGAGGAAACGCTCCATCGATCCGACGATTGCCCGATGCAGCATGATCGGCCGGCGACGGCTGTTGTCTTCGGCCACGAACTCGGCGCCAAGACGTTCTGGCAACACCATATCCAGCTGGAGCGTACCGCACTGCCACGAGCGGCCGAGCGCGTCCTTGATGTGATATTCGACCTTCGGGCCATAGAACGCGCCCTCGCCCGGCAGCTCCTGCCACGTGACGCCGCACGCGGTCAGCGCATCGCGCAGGCCCTGTTCTGCGCGATCCCAGGTCTCGTCGGTGCCGGCGCGCGCATCGGGGCGCAGCGACAGCTTGATGTCGACGTTATCGAAGCCGAAGTCGCGGTACACGCTCATCGCGAGCGTATTGAACGCAATCGATTCGCTGATGAACTGGTCTTCGGTACAGAAAATGTGTGCGTCGTCCTGCACGAACCCGCGCACGCGCATGAGACCATGCAGCGCACCCGACGATTCGTTGCGGTGGCAGGAGCCGAATTCCGCGTAACGCAGCGGCAGATCGCGGTACGAACGCAGGCCATGATTGAAGACCTGCACGTGACCCGGGCAGTTCATCGGCTTGATCGCGTAATCGCGCTTTTCCGATTCCGTCGTGAACATGTTCTCACGATAGTTCTGCCAGTGACCGGACGCTTCCCACAGCGAACGGTCCATGATCATCGGCGTCTTGATTTCGAGGTAGCCGGCGTCGTTCACGCGGCGACGCATGTATTGCTCGACCTGCTGCCACAGCGTCCAGCCGCGCGGATGCCAGAACACCATACCCGGCGACTCGTCCTGCATGTGAAAGAGATCGAGCTGCTTGCCAAGCTTGCGGTGATCGCGCTTCTCGGCCTCTTCGAGCATGTGCAGGTACGCTTCCTGATCTTCCTTCTTCGTCCAGGCCGTACCGTAGATGCGCTGCAGCTGCTCGTTCTTCGAATCGCCGCGCCAGTAGGCGCCCGCGACCTTCATCAGCTTGAAGACCTTCAGCTTGCCGGTGGACGGCACGTGCGGGCCACGGCACAGGTCGGTGAAACCGCCGTGCGAGTAGAGCTTGATTTCGTCGGTAGCGGGAATCGACGCGATGATCTCGGCCTTGTACTTTTCGCCGATGCTCTTGAAGTAATCGACTGCTTCATCGCGCGACACGACGCGACGCGAAACGGACTCGTCTTTCTTCGCGAGTTCCTGCATGCGCTTTTCGATCTTCTCGAGATCTTCCGGCGTGAAGGGACGGTTGTACGCGAAGTCGTAGTAAAAGCCGTTGTCGATAACCGGTCCGATCGTCACCTGCGCTTCCGGGTACAGGTCCTTGACCGCGTACGCGAGCAGGTGAGCCGTGGAGTGACGAATGATGTCGAGGCCGTCCGCGTCTTTCTCCGTGACGATCGCGAGCGAGACGTCGTGATCGATCAGCGAGGACGTATCGACCAGCTCGCCGTCGACCTTGCCGCCGAGCGCCGCTTTCGCGAGACCCGCGCCAATCGACGCCGCGACTTCGGCCACCGTTACCGGATGCTCGTACTGTCGAACAGAACCGTCAGGCAGACGTATCGAAACCATTGTGTTCTCCGTAAGGCCGATCCGCGGCACGTGCCGCGATCAGGCGAGAAAACCAAAAAAAGCGAAAAAAAATGCGGCCCCGCTTTCGAGGGGCCGCATTCACATTTTCAGCTAACTGCAACGGCAAACCTGGTCCTCGACTAGCGCCGATCCGAAGTGCTTCCGGTCAACGTTCGCGGTGTCATAACCGTATTCGCCTTTTGCGCCGAAGCGCCTGTTGCTGCTTGCTACGAAACCCTGGCGAACCAGCGTTTCTTTTCGTTGGTAGGCTCGATTGGACTCGAACCAACGACCCCCACCATGTCAAGGTGGTGCTCTAACCAGCTGAGCTACGAGCCTGAAGAAACGAGATTATATGGAGCACCTCGAAACTTGGCAAGCACTTTTATGCGTCGACATTAAAAATCCTGACGCCGCATGTCGACGTCTCCAGACGAGCCACTTTTCAGCCCTTGCGCGACGCGCGAACGACACCCGTTACTTCGCCCAGCAACGCGCACGCGCGCTGAATCTGCGCGGCGCTCGACACCTCGACAGTGAACTGCATGAACGCCGCGTTACGCCGCGTCTGCGTCTTCACGCCGATCACGTTCATCTTCTCGCGCGCGAAAATTTCGGAGATGTCGCGCAGCAAACCTTGCCGGTCCGATGCCTCGATTGTGAGATCGACCGGGTACACCGAGCGCCCCTGTCCGCTCATCACATCCGCCGACCACGCTGTCTCGAGCACGCGTTCCGGGGCGCGCTCCGCCATGCGCCGGAACGTCGGGCAATCGCTGCGATGAATCGACATGCCCTTGCCGCGCGTGACGAAGCCACTGATCGCGTCAGGCGGCGCCGGGCGGCAGCAGCGTGCGAGCTGCGTGAGCAGCGCGTCGACGCCGACAACCAGCACGCCTGTCGATGCACCCTGCGCGACACTCGCACCGCTGCTGCGCTTCTCGAACTGCTCCGGTGCCTCGACAACCGGCTCCGGCGGCGGCGCATCGTGTAGCGCCTGTTCGACGAGACGCAGACTGAACTCTTCCTTGCCTACGACCCAGAAGAGATCGTCGGTTGTCTTGAAGCCGAGCTTCGCAGCAAGCTGATCGAGATTGACGGAGGTCTTGCCCTCGCGCTGCAACGTCTTTTCGACCATCGCGCGGCCGATCGACATGTTCTCCTGCAGATCGACCGCGTTGAACCACGCGCGCACTTTCTGACGCGCGCGCGAACTGCGCAGATAGCCGAGTTGCGGATTGAGCCAGTCGCGCGACGGACCGCCCTCTTTCACCGATACGATCTCGACGGTTTGCCCGTTCTGCAGCGGCGTGTTGAGCGGCACCATCGCGCCGTCGACGCGCGCGCCCCGGCACCGATGCCCGAGTTCGCTATGCAGGTGATACGCGAAGTCGACGGGCGTCGCACCTTGCGGCAACGGGATCACGCGTGCCTGCGGCGTGAGCACGTAGATCTGGTCGTCGTCGAGTGTTGCCTGACGCAACTGTTCCCACGGCTGCGCCGCCGGCCGGCCGCCGTGCTCGCCTTCCGAGACATCGTCTTTCCACGCCAGCAGCTGACGCAGCCACGCGATCTTCTCGTCGTACTTCTCGCTTGCGGTGAACTGGCCGCCATAGCCGCGCGTGCCCGCCTCCTTGTAGCGCCAATGCGCCGCGACGCCGTATTCGGCGAACTGATGCATCTCCTGCGTGCGGATCTGCACTTCGAACGCCCGGCCGTCGTCGCCGATCACAACCGTGTGGAGCGACTTGTAGCCGTTTGGCTTCGGCCGCGAGATGTAATCGTCGAACTCCTTCGGAACCGGTTGCCACAGGTTGTGCACGATACCCAGAACCGTGTAGCAATCCTTGATGTCAGGCACGATGACGCGAAACGCGCGCACGTCATACAGCTCCGAGAAATCGAGCTCCTTGCCGCGCATCTTGCGCCAGATGCTGTAGATGTGCTTCGGCCGGCCGCTTACTTCGGCGCGGATATGCGCAGCCGCCAGCTCGTGTTGCAGACGCGCGATCGCCTGTGCGACGTAAGCCTCCCGCTCGACGCGCTTCTCGTCGAGCAGCTTCGCAATGCGCTTGTAGGTGTCGGGCTCCTCGAAGCGAAACGCGAGGTCTTCGAGTTCCCACTTCAATTGCCAGATGCCGAGCCGGTTGGCGAGCGGCGCGTAGATATCGAGCGTCTCGCGCGCGACATCCGGCGAAGGCGTGATCTTCGCTGCCGCGTAGTAGCGCAACGACTGCACGCGCGATGCGAGCCTGATCAGCACGACACGGATATCCTGCGCGAACGCGAGCAGCATCTTGCGCAGCGCCTCGACCTGCGCGCGCCGCGCGGCCTGTGCATCGCGGCCCGTGTCGGGCACTGCGTGCTTCGCGGCGCGCAGGCTCACGGTACCCAGCCGCAGCAGCTTGCGGACGTCGCCCACCAGCTGCGCGACCTCGTCGCCGAAGCGCTCGGCGATGATCCGCTCCGGATCCTTCAGATGCGGTGTCAACGTGAACAGCGCCGCCGCCAGCACCGCGGGCGGATCGACGTTGAGCGTGCGCATGACCGCCGCCGTGCCCGCCGCGTGATCCGCGAGCAGTTCGCCCGACGAAAGCCGCACGTCGCCCGCGTGTTCGCGCACGAACGCCATCGCTTCGTCAAAAGACGGCATGGGATTCGAAACGGTCGTGACGGTATCGGTATTCATGATGCGGCGCTTCGCCGGAAAAGCCGGGTGAGACGGAAAAACGGATGCTGTGTTCGATCAGTTGCGCTGCGCGGCCACGACGACAACTTCGACGAGGCAGGCCGGGTTTGCCAGCTTCGCTTCGACCGTTGCGCGCGGCGGCGTGGCCCCTGCGGCAACCCACGCATCCCACACGGCGTTCATGCCGGCGAAATGAACCATATCGGAGATGTAGATCTGCACAGACAGCAGATGCGCCTTGTCGCTGTTCACTTCGGCGAGCAGGCGGTCGATGTGGCCGAGCACTTCGCGCATCTGGCCGGCGATATCCTGGTTCGTGTCTTCCGCGATCTGGCCGGCGAGGTAGACGGTGCCGTTATGCACGGCGGTTTCCGAAAGACGCGCGCCGACATGGTGACGAATGACTGCCATGGAAAATCCTGTGATTGAGATTGAAGGTAACCGGTTGAGCATGCACGCGACGCGACAGAAAAACCACGACGCGCAACCCCATATTATGACGCGTCAGATGTTTCGCCGATGAAGAAGCGTCGCGCGATCGCAATCTGGTCCTCCGCAAGGAAGGCGGGTGCATGCCCGACGCCCGGAATTTCGACGCTCGATACGGCGCGCCCCTGCGCGATCATTTTCTCGACTGTTTCACGCGAAAGCAGATCGGACAACTCTCCGCGAACCACGAGTACCGGACCTTCGGCGACTGCCAGCGAACGCCACAGCGCGGCCTCGCCAAGCGCCGTCATTTCGGGCGTGACAGCAGCAAACGCCTGTGCGATGCGCGGATCGTAGCGAAGCTGCCATGCGCCATCGCGCTCGTGCAGCAGCGGCGTGTTGATTTCGCGCCACTCATCGGGTGTGAGCGGTCCGAACGACGCTGCGAGTAGCGCGGCGTAGTCGATACCCTGCTGCAACGTTTCGAATTGCGCCGGCTTGCCGAGATAGTCGCCGATGCGCGACAGCGCCGCCGGCTCGACATGCGGGCCCACGTCGTTGATCAGCATCCTGCGGATCGGCGAATCCGGCACGCCCGCCAGCGCCATGCCGATCAGGCCTCCCATCGACGTGCCGAACCAGTCGACCGATTGCACGTTGAGCCGCGCAATGAGCGTGATCATGTCGCTGACGTACTGCGGCACAGCGTAGTAGTTGGGGTCGGCAAGCCATGAGGACAAGCCCCGGCCCACCACGTCCGGGCACACCACGCGATATGTATCGGCGAACGCCGCCGCGACACGGTCGAAATCACGCCCCGTTCGCGTGAGGCCGTGCACGCACAACAGCACGCGCGGATTGGCTGGATCGCCCCACTCGGTATACGCGACGCGATGCAGGCCGCCAGGACTGATGCACTGCACTTCGTGCTGGCGGGGCGACGCGAAAGGCGTGGCGGTCGTCATCCGTGAGTCTCCTGGCCGAAGCGCGGCCGTTGTCCCGCATAGAGAATGCAACACGCCTGATATGCAGCATCAGACAGCCGCTCAACATGCAACCGATTGTAAACCGCTTTGCACCATGCCCGCCCCCTGGCCGAACGGCCAGCCACCGCCATAAGACATGCGGCTTTGCGCCCACTTACACGAAATAAAAAACGGGCGAAACTCGCGTTCCGCCCGTTTTTGACAACCCGCAGATCTATCGAACTAACACCGCCTCGATACCCGCACCCGAAACCGGGCCTGTCAACTCACCGCGCTCACATCGAGCGGTGCGCCCGTCTTCGCCTTGATTTCCTCCACGCTCACGCCGGACGCCAGTTCGACCACCTTCAGGCCGTCGTCCGTGACATCGATCACGCCGAGATCAGTAATGATCCGGTCGATGACGCCCACGCCCGTCAGCGGCAACGTGCACTCTTCGAGAATCTTGTGCTGGTCGCCCTTTGCGACGTGCTCCATCAGCACGACCACGCGCTTGACGCCCGCGACCAGATCCATCGCGCCGCCCATGCCCTTGATCATCTTGCCCGGGATCATCCAGTTGGCCAGATCGCCCTTCTTGCTGATCTGCATCGCGCCGAGGATCGCCAGATTGATGTGGCCGCCGCGAATCATCGCGAACGAATCCGCCGACGAGAAAATCGACGAGCCCGGCAGCGTCGTGACCGTCTGCTTGCCGGCATTGATCAGGTCCGCGTCCACTTCCTCTTCGGTCGGCGACGGGCCGATGCCGAGCAGGCCGTTTTCCGATTGCAGCCATACTTCGACGCCCTTCGGCACGTGATTCGCCACCAGCGTCGGCAAGCCGATGCCGAGGTTCACGTAGAAGCCGTCCTGCAGTTCCTTCGCCGCGCGCGCGGCCATTTCGTCACGATTCCATGCCATGATCAGTCTCCTTTCGCGCGGACAATGCGTTGTTCAATACGTTTTTCCGGGTTCGCGTTCAGGACGATGCGCTGCACGAAAATGCCCGGCGTATGAATCGCGTCCGGATCGAGTTCGCCGGTTTCCACGATTTCCTCGACTTCCGCGACCGTGATCTTGCCGGCCATCGCGCACATCGGGTTGAAGTTGCGCGCCGTGCGGCGATAGATGAGGTTGCCCGACTTGTCGGCCTTCCACGCTTTTACGAGTGCGACGTCTGCCGTCAGCGAATGCTCCAGCACGTAATGGTTTTCGCCGAACTGGCGCGTTTCCTTGCCTTCGGCGATCAGCGTGCCGTAGCCCGTATTCGTGAAGAATGCCGGAATGCCCGAGCCGCCCGCGCGCAGTTTCTCGGCAAGCGTGCCTTGCGGCGTGAATTCGAGTTCGAGTTCGCCGGCCAGATATTGCCGCTCGAACTCCTTGTTCTCACCGACGTACGACGAGATCATTTTCTTGATCTGGCGCGTTTCCAGCAGCAGGCCGAGGCCGAAACCGTCGACGCCCGCATTGTTGCTGATACACGTGATGCCCTTCACGCCGGTGTCGCGCAGCGCGGCGATCAGTGCTTCGGGGATGCCGCACAGGCCGAAGCCGCCGACGGCGAATGTCTGCCCGTCCTTGACGATGTCTTTAAGCGCGTCGGCCGCGCCTGGATAGACCTTGTTCATCAGTTTGTCCCTTCCTTGACTGGAATTCCGAAATCCGGATCGGTGCGATACCGCTGAATCATACGACGACGCCGCAACATCGTCCGTTTCAACTGCGACTTCGCCACCTGTTGATATGTTCGAAAGGGTACGATGGCGCGCCCTTGCGGCACAATACGCAAAACTACATAAGTATTTGTCACTGTACGCCGCCTCAGGCTTCACCCGCGCACCTTATGCCCGCACTGGATTACCAAACCGCCTTTCATCTCGCGCCAATCGGGCTCGTGCTCTCGCGCGAGCGCACCATCGAAGACTGTAACGAGCAGGTGGCGTCGATTTTCCGCTGTCCGCGCGAAGCGTTGATCGGGCAGTCTTTCCTGATGCTGTATCCGTCACCGGATGAATTCGAGCGCATCGGCGAACGGATTCCGCCGATCATGACCGCGCAGGGCAGTTACGCCGACGACCGCATCATGAAACGCGCGACCGGCGAACTGTTCTGGTGCCACGTGACGGGACGCTCGCTCGATCGCGCCGAGCCGCATGCAGTGGGCGTGTGGACATTCGAGGATCTCAGCGCGACGCGGCGTGTCGCGGTCGAGCTGACGCCGCGCGAACGCGAAATCGCCGCCCAGCTGGTGACGGGCAAGACAAGCAAGCAGATTGGCCGGGCGCTCGATATCAGTTCGCGAACCGTCGACGTTTACCGCTCACGGCTGATGCGCAAGTACGACACCGGCAACGCGACCGAGTTGCTGCAGCGGCTGCTGGGAAACTGAGTTACCCGCGCGGGCGTCGTTCCGGCGACGTTTGAGGCTGGCTCCGGCCGCGTCCTCAGCGCGACCAACCGCTCAGGCCGCCTTCACGAGCGCGGCGTTTTCGATCGTCGAGCGCAACAGGTCGGGAATCGGCACGGATTTGCCCGCCGCGTAATCGATCCAGACGCAACGTGCCGCGCCGCGCGCGTAGACGGTGCCCGGGTCATCGGCGCGGGTCAGCTCGAAAGCCGTGTCGAAGCTGCTACGTCCGGGCGTGCCGACCGACATCCGGCCCACCACGTCGCCGGGGTAATGAAGCTGCTTCAGAAACTCCATCGATGCATTGACGATGACGGGCCCCTGCCCTTCGCCGTTGCCGCCAGCGATGCCGAGCTGCTCAAACCAAGAAATGCGCACCTGCTCCATGTAACGGAAATAGACCGTATTGTTCACATGGCCAAACGCATCCATGTCGCCCCAGCGGATCGGCATGGACATCTCAAACACTGCGTGATATTCGCTCATCGTACTTCTTCTGCGGGCTGAAACAGGTTGCTGCGCGCGGGCTGACGGCGGCTCGCAACCGCCCGCCCGGCGCGCTGTAAAGACGCTCAGGCGAGGCCGAAACCGTCGTCGGCGGTGATGACTGAACCGTTGATGAACTGGGATTCGTCGGCGGCGAGGAGCAGCAGCAGGCCGTCCAGGTCTTCGGGCTTGCCGACACGGTGCCGGGGCAGCATGGAAACCAGCTTCTGCCCCTGCTCCGTCGACCAGTGATGGTGATTGATTTCCGTGTCGATATAGCCCGGGCAGATCGCGTTCACATTGATGCCGTGACGGCCCCATTCGAGCGCCATCGATTTCGTCATATGGACAACCGCGGCCTTGCTCATCGAGTAGAGGCCGATCTGCGGCAGCACACGTAAACCCGCCACCGAAGCAATATTGATGATGCGATAGGCCGGCTTCTGGCCGCCTCCATTACCGCGCATCATCATCCGTTTGGCCACTTCCTGGGCGACGAAGAACGCCCCACGGGTATTCGTGTCGAACACATATTCGAAGTCGGCGGGCGTGACTTCTGAAAGCTTCTGGGTGGTCGAAACACCCGAATTGTTGACGAGAATGTCGATGGTGCCCGCTTCCGTTTCGGCGTGCGCGACCGCCGACTTGATGCTCTGGTAATCGGTCACGTCCAGCGAAACGACGTGCGCCGCCCCGCCGGAAGCCTCGATTTCGGCGCGCAATTCCTTCAGGCGCTCGGTTCGGCGGCTTGCCAGCACGACTTTCGCGCCCGCCTGCGACAGCACCTGCGCAAAGCGTTTGCCCAGCCCGCTCGACGCACCTGTGATCAGCGCGACCTTGCCTTCCAGATTGATCGAACGGCCCATTGTCGGTCCTTTATTCAGTTCAGTTGATGCGGCGGCCACCTGTAGGGGTGCCCGCAAGGAAGGGTTAAACCGTATCACATAAATAGAACGGTCGTGCTAATGTATCCGGCTTGGGTTGCGGCGTCCTGGTCGTTCCCGGACAATACGATCCCGAAAAAAGCATTCTAACGGTAAGAGGAGCATCAATGACCCCCGCAAGTCTCATTGAGCAGTACGGCCCGCGCGAATCAATGGAATACGACGTGGTAATTGTCGGCGGTGGCCCCGCCGGGCTGTCCGCGGCGATCCGTCTGAAGCAGCGTGCCCAGGAGACCGGCGTCGAGCTGGG
>NZ_CAJQZC010000003.1 GCF_907164555.1 Paraburkholderia saeva | reverse complement strand
CTGCCCGCCCCCGCGGGGCGGGCCCCCACCCCACCTACCCGGCGGGCGGGCGGGGTCGCCCCACCCCCCCCCCCCCCGCGCCGCAACCTGCGCAAACAGCAAAAGCCGCTATTCGTTTTCTTCGAAGTAGTGCCCGAACTTGACCTGCTTCGTACGGATATAGCGCTCGTTTTCCTCGCGCGTCGGGATGGCAAGCGCCACGCGCTCGCACACGGGGATGCCATGCTTCGTGAGCGTGTCGAATTTCTTGGGGTTGTTGCTCATCAGTCGTACCGACGTGACCTTCAGGAGACGCAGGATCGCGGCGGCCGAATCGTATTCGCGGGCGTCGTCGGGCAGGCCAAGATCAAGGTTCGCCTCGACCGTGTCACGCCCCTGTTCCTGCAGCGCATACGCACGGATCTTGTTGCTGAGGCCAATGCCGCGCCCTTCGTGACCGCGCAGATAGAGCAGCACGCCACAGCCTTCCGCCGCGATATAGCGCAGCGCCTGATCGAGCTGCTCGCCGCAATCGCAGCGATATGAACCCAGTACGTCGCCCGTCAGGCATTCCGAATGCAGACGCGTCAGCACGGACTTGCCGGTCGTGACATCGCCCATCACCAGCGCGAGATGTTCTGCTCCGTTTTCGACCACGCGAAAGACATATGACGTGAACGTGCCATAACGGGTGGGAAGCGTGGCGGTGGCGTCGAGTACGACGCATTCGCCGTCGTCGGATGCGCAGTTCGTGGACGGTACGTGAGGCGTGGGCATGGCGTTAGACAAGGATGCGGACAAACCGGATACATGGCCGGGATCACAACCCGGAAATCGATTCCGGCATTAAAACCGGATCAAGACTGGACTGGAGTTTACCGCTAATCGCCATCGTGCACCGATTCAACCCCACGGAACGCCGTGCTTCAGCGAAAACAGCCACGCCTCGCACGCAACAGCAGACCACGCCTATACTGGAATGGCCTGTCCACACGACAGCGCGCCACCCAACGACGTGCTGCATTGCGATACGGAGCCGCTCCATGACAAGCGTTGCACAAGTACTTAAAACGAAGCCAGAAAATATCGTCTACACGGTCACGGCCGGAGATTCCGTCTACGACGCGATCAAACTGATGGCGGACAAACAGATTGGCGCGCTCGTCGTCATGGATGGCGAGAGCATCGCCGGCATCGTCACCGAGCGTGACTACGCGAGAAAAGTCGTGCTGATGGACCGCTCGTCAAAGGCGACGCCGGTGCGCGACATCATGAGCCGCGCCGTGCGTTTCGTGCGCCCCGAGCAGACCACCGACGACTGCATGGCGATCATGACCGACTTCCGCATGCGTCATCTGCCCGTCATCGACAAGGAAAAACTCGTCGGCATGGTGTCGATCGGCGATCTGGTGAAGAACATCATCGCGGAGCAGCAGTTCACGATCCAGCAACTGGAGCTGTACATCACCGGAGAGCGGCCCGCGTAGCGGCATCCGCCCGGGCGTTGCGGCGCATCACGCGTTACCTCGCGTAACGCCTTGCGCGACAACGAAAAAGCGCCCAGACCGCGAGGATATGGGCGAAGCCACCTGTATGGGCGGCGGAGGTTCTTCGATCAAGGTTGGGCCGGCTTTCTCCGCTGGGGCGTCTTCCGCTTGCCCCGGGTGAAAGCCGGTATGCGCGTGCGCGTCAGGTGCGCGCCGCGTGCCAGCCGTCAAACGACAGCTGGCGGTCGCGCCTGCCGGGATCACCCGGGGAATGCCCCGGGCCACGGCTGGCCGCTAAAGGTCAGTTGCCAAAGTACACGTTACGTTGCTGCGGCGTCGAGCCCGCATCGCCCGATTGCGACGAACCGGTCATTGCCGCGCCGTAACCGCTGGTATCGGCAACCGGCGCCTGCGGAGTCACGCCATGTTCAGCGTTCACGCGTTCCTCGGCGGCCTGGATATCCGCCGGATACTGCGGATCCCTGCGTGCCGGGTTGTAGCCCGCCTGTTCAAGCTGGATCAGTTGCGCACGCACGTCAGCGCGGGTTTCGGGCTGGTTCGTCTGGGCAAACGAAATGGCCGGCGCAACAAGGACTGAAGCAACGGCAACGGCTTTGATCAGGGATTTCATGACTCACCTCCAGAACTTGTTCTTGCCTGCGCAGAACACACCATGTGTCGAGCGACTAAGTCCAGTGTAGTCAACGCTTAACAAAGGGAAAACCCCTATTTTCGATACAAACACTTGCGAAATACGCAAGAATACTGGCATGAAGGTCGATTGAAAGGCTCATCAACCCATATTTACCGTAATAATCGCAGGATTCGTAAGCGACTGAAGGGAATGGGGGCTTAGACGTCGGCTGCGCCGCCGGCAGGCAGCAGGAGAAGCTTTCGCGGACCGCTCACAAATGCGCCAGGGGGCAGGTAAAACCGCAGGGGCTGGTGCATTTCGCGTGAAAGGCCAATGCGTTTTGTGGCGGCGACGCGTGGCTCGGGTTCGCCTTCGCCCCTGCCGATCCACAAATCGCGGCCGGTGCACAGATCGCGACCGTCGAACGACTGGCCGATGCCAAACGCCAGCGTCAGCCTTCCAGGCCCGCGCGCCAGATCGCGCAGCGGCACGCCCGGCCGCCTCGCTTCCATGAGCGCGATGCCCTCGACAGGCTCGACGGCGCGCATCAGGATTCCGGCGCCGATATCGACGGTTTCGCTCGACATATTGAGCATGTACGCTGTGCCGTAAGTCAGCCGCACATACGCATGGCCGCGTTCGAGGAACATCGAGCCGTTATAGGGGCGACGCCCCTGAAAAGCGTGGCTCGTCGAATCCCCCAGCGGATAGGCTTCGGTTTCGACGATTCGCCCGCCCATACGCCCTTCCGGCACATCGTGAACCAGGTATTTACCCACCATGAAACGCGCGAGTTCTACGGTGTCGACAGGCAGTTCTTCGCGTCTGAGCGGCACAATCCGGGTGGATTGCTGTGTGACGCGTTGCGTCAAAGCCTCATTTCGTGGTCGCGTGGCGGTCACTATGGCACCATTTGAGGTATCTTTACCTTCCAGCACAGATGGACAATCATACCGGCAGGTGTTTTAGCGCTTCTGTCCGCATTATCGCCATATATAACGCAATACCAGAACACCGTTCCATCGCAACTCAATCAAGAAGTACCTTGGTGGTGTAGTGCAACGGTTCCGCCCGGGACCCACGCAAAATTGTGACAACAGGAGAAAATGCATGAAGGCAATCCACGCAATCAAACTGGCAACTAGCGCACTTCTCGTCGTGGCATCGGTTGGCGCCTACGCTCAGGCGAGCGATACGCCTGCTCCGGATTCGACCGCTGCCAACAAGCAGCAATACAAGGCGAGCAAGGCAGCTAACCGCGCGCTCCAGAAAAAGGTGCGTTCGGCACTGTCGAAGGCTAAGGGTGTAAGCGTCGCCAACATCACCGTCCGTGCAATCGACGGCGCTGTGACACTGCAAGGCACCGTGCCGGAACAGGCGCAGAGCGACAAGGCGACGGAAGTCGCCAAGGGCGTAGCGGGCGTTACGTCCGTCAAGAACGCGCTGTCGATCCGTCCGGAAGGCACGTAATACAGCAGGCCGATTCATCCCGGCCACACGCCGCCTCGAACGAGGCGGCGTTTTTTTTCGCGCATTTTCGGCACCTTAATACCTGCCTTTTTAAATGCGCTTATATCCGGCATGGCTGAACAGCGATTACAGTTTCCATTCAACCTTCAAAGCTGCGCTGCATTTCGCGGGCAATGACGATTTGCTGAATCTGCGTGGTGCCCTCATATATGCGAAAAAGGCGCACGTCACGATAAAACCGCTCGATGCCATATTCGCTCATATAACCCGCGCCGCCAAAAATCTGTACCGCGCGATCCGCTACCCGTCCGCACATTTCCGTTGCGAACATCTTCGCGCACGACGATTCGCCCGTCACTTTCTCGCCCGCATCGCGCCTGCGCGCGGCATCGACAATCATGCAGCGCGACGCATAGATTTCCGCCTTGCTGTCGGCGAGCATTGCCTGGATCAGCTCGAATTCGACGATCGCCTTGCCGAACTGCCTGCGCTCCATCGCATAACGCAGTGCGTCGGCCAGCATGCGCTCAGCCGCGCCTGTCGCGACGGCCGCAATATGCAGACGCCCCTTGTCGAGCACCTTCATCGCGGTCTTGAAGCCCACGCCTTCCTTTTCTCCGATGAGATTTTCTGCCGGCACGCGGCAGTTCTCGAAGATCACGTCGCACGTATGCGCGCCTTTCTGACCCATCTTGCGATCGATCCGTCCAAGCGAAAGACCTGCGGTGCCGGCTTCGACAACGAACGCCGAGATCGCGCCCGCGCCCTTGCCCGTCGGGTCCGTGCGCGCCATCACCGTGAAGAGCCCGGCTTCGGGCGCGTTCGTGATGAAGCGCTTGGTGCCGTTCAGCACGTAGTCCCCGCCATCGCGCACGGCCGTGGTCCGAAGCGAAGCGGCGTCCGAGCCGGCTTCCGGTTCGGTCAGACAGAACGAGCCGATCAGTTCGCCCGATGCGAGGCGCGGCAGATACTTTTCCTTTTGCGCCGGCGTTCCGTCGATCACAATGCCGGTTGAGCCGATACCGTTATTGCTGCCGATCGCCGAACGAAACGCGGGCGAAGTCTTGCCGAGTTCCATCGCGGCCAGCACTTCCTCTTCCATTGTGAGGCCGAGGCCGCCGTACTCCTCGGGCAGGCACAGACCAAAGAGGCCGAGGTCTTTCATTTCCTGCAGCAGACCCGGCGGAATCTGGTCGGTTTCCGCGACGAGCTCTTCGCTGGGTACAAGACGTTCCCGAACAAAGCGGCTGATGCTGTCGAGCAGCATGTTCAATGTTTCCTGACTGCGGATCACAGCGTCTCCTCAAGGATGCAGTTTCATCATTCTTCGATCACTTTTTTATTTTAATGTACGGGCTGGGTATATCTGCTGACGCCCGCTCCCCCTCACCGAACAGGAACGCCCCGCATGACTACAACATCGACGCTGCTGCCGCGCTGGACACTGTGGGTGCCGATCGCCGGCTGGATCGTGCTCGCAGCCGCCGCGCTGCTGCCGGGCAACGCCGTGCTGCTCGCGCTCGTCGGCGCCGCGCTGGCGGGTGCGGTCTTCGCGGCCGTCCACCATGCGGAAGTCGTCGCGCATCGCGTGGGCGAACCGTTCGGCACGCTGGTGCTCGCCGTTGCCGTGACCGTCATCGAAGTGGCGCTGATCGTCTCCGTGATGCTGAGCGCCGGCCCCGAGAAAGCGGGCCTTGCGCGCGACACGGTATTTGCCGCGGTGATGATCGTCTGCAACGGAATTGTGGGGATATGTCTGCTTGCCGGCGGGATTCGCCATCGCGAGCAGGATTTCCAGATTCGCGGCGCCAGTGCGGCGCTTGCAGTGCTCGCATCGCTTTCGGTGCTGACACTGGTCATGCCGAATTTCACCAGCGCCGAGGGGCCAGTGCTCACGCCATCGCAACTGGCGTTTGCGGGCGTCTCGTCGCTCGTGCTGTATGGCGTGTTCGTATTCGTGCAGACCGTGCGACATCGCGATTACTTTCTGGCCGACGTCTCCGATGAAAACGTCCATGCCGAACCGCCCAGCGCGCGCATCGCGTTGCTGAGCGCCGGCCTGCTGGTGGTGTGTCTCGTCGCGGTCGTGCTGCTCGCGAAGCTGCTCTCGCCTGCGGTGGAAACAGCGGTGGCCGATGCCGGCCTGCCCAAGGCGGTCGTCGGGATCGTGATTGCGGCGCTCGTGCTGCTGCCGGAAGGACTCGCGGCGGTTCGCGCCGCACGCGCGGACCGCCTGCAGACGAGCCTCAATCTCGCGCTCGGTTCAGCGCTTGCGAGTATCGGGCTCACGATTCCCACCGTCGCGGTCGTGTTTCTGTATATCGGTCAGCCGCTACAGCTCGGCATCGACGGCAAGGAGATGGTGCTGCTCTTCCTGACGCTCGTGGTCGGCACGCTGACGCTCGGCACCGGCCGCACCACGATCCTGCAGGGCGCGGTGCATCTGTCGCTGTTCGCCGCGTGGCTGTTCCTGTCGATTGCGCCTTGAAGATGCGACAGCCATTGAAGCACCCGCGTCAATGGCTGTGCGATCCCTCAGTCGACCGTTTCGGTCCAGTGCGCCGCGATCCATTCGCGGAACAGATTGAGCTTCTGCTGATGCGCGACGCTGTCCGGGTATACGAAGTAATAGCGCGTGCCGGTGGTCAGCACGGCATCGAACGGCCGCACGAGCCGCTTCGCCGCGACGTCCTCGTCGATCAGCGCGAGGTCGCTGATCGCGACGCCAAAACCCTGTAGCGCGGCGTTCGTCGCGAGGTCGAGCGTATCGAAACTGGGACCGTGGTTCGCGTCGATGTCGCGGGCCTCGACGTGATCGAGCCACATCTTCCAGTCGCGATGATCGCGTGTGGGATGCAGCAACGTGTGCCGCGCGAGATCGGCAACACTGCCAAGCGGCTTGTCGTCGAGAAGCTCCGGCGCACAGACGGGCGTCAGCCTTTCTTCGAAGAGCGCCACCGACTGCACGTCCACCCCGGGCGACGAGCCGTAGATGATCGCCGCATCGAACGGCTCCATCTGGAAATCGACGTCGTGCTGCCACGTGGTGGTCACCTGCACGTGCAGGTCGGGATACTCGGCCTGAAACTGCATGATCTTCGGCAGCATCCAGCGCATCACGCAGGTCGGCACCTTCAACGCCAGGTCCGTGCGCTGGCGCGTCAGGCGCAGCGAGATTTCCTCGATCCGCGCGAAGCTCTCCTTGACGGCAGGCAGCAGCGATTCGCCCTCGGCGGTCAGCGTGAGACCTTTTGCATGACGCTTGAAAAGCGGAAAGCCGTAATAGTCTTCCAGCGCGAGAATCTGGCGGCTGACTGCGCCCTGCGTCAGACAGAGGTGATCCGCGGCGCGCGTGAAGCTGCGATGCCGCGCGACAGTTTCGAAAATCTGCAGGGCGTTAAGCGGTGGAAGTCGTCGCATGGCGGGCGCGTTCGGCGTTGGGCTATCAGGAAAATGCATTGCAGCCCGCGTATCGGGTCGATCGGTCGACATGCGTGCCACGCCCGCAGGATACGCCATTCAAAATGCCGACACGACTGGGATATGCGCGCACACGCATGCATTCGTCTCATGGCGACGCTAATCTTCAACTGATAACCTGGCCACGAACTACGCGCGGATCACGTGATCTGGCCGACCGCTACAGCGAGCGCGCACCGCTTTAGTGCCCGGTGTGCGTTTTTTTCGCACCACGACTGACCTTTCCTCATACCTCCCCGCTGCGCGACCGGCGCAGCCGCGCTGGACGTAAACCCGCACATGGCGCTGTATCAATGCGTTCGCGGGATCGCTGCGCGCCGCCACCTGTCGCGCTTCGCCCCCGGTCGCATGAGGATACGTCATGGCTTCCATGCAGAGATTTCGTTTGTTGCGTGATTTTGGCAAACCTAGAGTGCATCAACGCGCCACACCATCGGCTGCGCCGGGTTGCAACGTTCACTACGGGAGAGACGGCCATGCATGACATCAAGAGACGACAGGTAATCAAAACGATTGGTGCAGCAGTAGCAGCGTCCACGCTGCCGATGCCGTTCATCAACGTGAATGCGCAGGAACGCAAGTTTGCCGGCCAGACGCTGCGCCTGCTGACCTGGTCCGACGACACGGGCGCCGCTGCGATGCGCAACATCGCGGCCACGTTCACCGAAAAGACCGGCGCGAAAGTCATCGCCGACCGCGCCGACGGCACCTCGGGCATGGTCGCCAAGACGAAGGCCGCGGGCGACCGCCCGACCTACGACGTGATCACGCTGGCAGGCGTCGGCGCTTCGGGCCTCGGCGACGCGGGCCTGCTCGTCAAGCCCGATCTCAACAAGCTGCCCAATCTCAAGGACGTGCCCGAGCAGTACCGCACGGGCGCGAACGGCTTTGGCGTCGGCTATCTGCTGTGGTCCGACGGCCTGATCTACAACACGTCGACCGTCAAGACGCCGCCGTCATCGTACGAGGCTTTGTGGGACCCCAAGTACAAAGGCCGTATCTTCCTGCCGCCGCCGGAATGGGCCGAAGCGGTCGATCTCGCGATTATCGCGGCCAAACTCGCGGGCGGCTCGCAGCAGAATATCGAGCCGGGCTTCAAGAAGCTCGCGCTGCTGAAAGACCACGTGATGACGCTCGGCGAAAATCCGAATCAGGTGGCTGACCTGTTCCGTACCGGTTCGCTCGACATGGGCGGCATCTATTCGCCGGCGTTTTTCCCGGCTCAGATCCGCAAGCCCGAGTACAAGATGGGCGTCACGTACGGCATGAAGGAAGGCTTCGCGACGCAGTTGATGTTCACGGTGATTCCGAAAGCACACCCCGGCGACATCGACCTGATCCACGCGTTCATCAACCATTCGCTCGACGCCGGCGTGCAAGGTCGCATGGCCGCCGACGTGCTGAACGGCCCGGTGAATTCGAAGGCACAGATTCCGGCCGAAAGCCGCGCGTTCGTGCCAAGCCCGCAACAGATCGCGGAAAAGGCTGTCCTGCACGACGACAAGGCGCTCGCCGTCGTACAACCCGCGTGGATCAAGCGCTACACCGAAATCTTCGCGGCATGACCACGATGCCCGCGCTTTCGTCGCAACGTGCCAACTCCGGCGCACCCGATGCGCCGGACGCCGGCACGGCGGGCGGTCTGCTCGCGCGGGCCCGTCCGTGGATCCTGCTCGCGCCGATCCTCGCGTTTCTCGCGGTGCTGGCGGCTGCCGCGCTCGTCGTGCTGCGGATGAGCTTCGGCACATCCGGCAATGAATGGCACGGCTTCACACTGCAGAACTACGCGGACCTCGCCGACAGCTACTTCCTGAAGTCGTTGTGGCTGACGTTGCGGCTCGCGTTCCAGAGCATGGTGTGCGCCGTGCTGCTGGCGATTCCGGTCGCGCTGGCGATGGCGCGCACCGAATCGCGGCTCGCGCGCCGTCTGCTGCTGGCGGGCGTGCTGCTGCCGCTGCTCGTGAATCTGCTGCTGCAGGGATATGGCTGGCTCGTGATTCTCGGGCCGGCGGGTCTGCTCAATCACGCGTTGATCGCGGGCGGTCTCGTCGACCGTCCTGTGCAGTGGCTCTATCGTGAGCATGGCGTGCTGCTCGGGTTGATCCAGACCGCGTTTCCGCTCGCCGTGCTGCCGCTTTCGAGCGCGATGCGCGCCGTGTCGCGCTCCTATGAAGAAGCCGCCGCCACGCTCGGCGCCACACGCATGCAGACGCTGCGTCACGTGATGTTGCCGCTCGCGATGCCCGGCCTCGTGTCGGGTGCGCTGCTTGTCTTCGCCTACAACGCGAGTGCGTTTGCCGTGCCGCTGCTCCTTGGCGGCCGCCGCGTGCCGATGCTCGCGGTGCTCGTTCACGATCAGGTCGCGCCGCTTCTGAACTGGCCGGCCGCTTCTGCATCGGGCATCGTGCTGATGGTCGCGACGCTCGCCGTGATGGCCATCTCGCAGCGACTCGTGCGCCGCACGCAACGTCTCGAAGAGGAGCCGAAAGCATGAGCACCGTCGCCCGTTCGCGCACGTTCCGTCTGCCGACGACGATGCCGGGCCGTCTCGGCAAGGTGTCGAGCCTGCTGGCCGCAATCGTGCTGTTTCTCGCCGCGCTGCCGATTCTCACGATGATCACGATGTCGTTCAGCGCATCGGACACGCTCGATTTTCCGCCGCACGAATACAGCCTGCAGTGGTATCGCGCGGCATGGCATACGTTCGTCTCGCCCGACGCGAGCGACGTGCTGTCGATGGGCAGCGCGCTCACCACCAGCCTGATCGTCGCAATCGCGACGATGATCATCGCGACACTCGTGTCCGTACCGGCCGCCTACGCGCTGTCACGCTACCGTTTTCGCGGCAAACCGGCGGTCGAACAACTGGTGGCATTGCCGCTCGTCTATCCGCTCGTGATGCTCGGGCTTTCGCTGCTGCTGGTGTTCAACGTGCTGCCGGTCGAACTCGGTGTGTTCAGGCTCATCATCGCGCATGTGATTCTCGCACTGCCGTTCACGGTGAAGAACTGCGCGGCGTCAGTCGCGACGATCGGCCCCGAGTTCGAGGAAGCCGCCTGCGTGCTGGGCGCAAGCCCTCGCCGCGCGCTGATCGATGTCGTGCTGCCGCTGATGAAGCCGGGCATTCTCGCCGGCATGCTGTTCGCGTTCATCATCTCGTTCAACGAATTCACAGTGACGTTTTTCCTCTACGGCATCAATACGATGACGCTGCCCGTATGGCTCTACAGCCGCACCGTGTCGTCGCTCGATCCCACCGTGTTTTCGTTTGCGGTGTTCATCGTCGCAATCGATTTCGCGTTGATCTGGGTGCTCGAAAAACTGATCGGCGACGAAGGTGTCGCGCTCTAACCTGCGCAAGCTTGAGGAATCACCATGACGCATCTGACCTTGCAATCCGTGACGAAGCGCTTCAACGGCTCGAGTGCTGTCGACAGCGTCGACCTCAGCGTGCCCGATGGCAAGCTCGTCTGCTTCCTCGGCCCGTCGGGTTGCGGCAAGACCACGCTGCTGCGGATCATCGCCGGCCTCGAAACGCCGACCTCGGGCAGCGTGATGTTCGCCGGCAAGGACGTCACGCATGTGCCTGCGAACCGGCGCGACTTCGGCATGGTGTTCCAGTCGCTCGCGCTGTTTCCCCATATGAGCGTCGCGGAGAACATCGCGTATCCGTTGCGTCTGCGCAAGATGGACAAGGCCGCGCAGTCGCGCCGCATCGCCGAACTGCTCGAACTGATCCAGCTGCCGCACATGGCGAACCGGCCGGTCACGCAACTCTCCGGCGGCCAGCGCCAGCGTGTGGCGATCGCGCGGGCGATTGCTTCTTCGCCGAAGCTGCTGCTGCTCGACGAACCGCTCTCTGCGCTCGACGCCAAGCTGCGCGAAGCGATGCAGGTTGAAATTCGCCTCTTGCAGCAACGCCTCGGCATAACCACGATCATGGTCACGCACGACCAGCGCGAAGCGATGACGATGGCCGACGAAATCGTCGTGATGGAAAAAGGCCGCATCGCCCAGGTCGGCAAGCCGCTCGATATTTACCGCGACCCGGTGAGCGAATTCGTCGCCGATTTCATCGGCCTCGGCAACATCCTGCCGGTTACGCACGACGGCCGTGGCGGCGTCAGCCTGCCAGGCGGCCAGCAGATCATCGTGGCGAATCCGGCGCGCGTCACTGCTGCGGCCAGCGATGAAATCCGCCTGCTGATCCGCCCCGAGGACGTGTGCGTCAAACCGGCTTCCGGCGAGAAGAGCAGCAATCACCTCGCGGGCACCGTGACATTCATTCGCGACGTGGGCGCCACGCTCGAAGCGACGATCGACTGCGCGGGCTTTACACTCACGGCCGCGACCACACCGCGCGAGACGCCGGGCCTTACGACCGGCATGCCCGTGCTTGCCGAACTGCCTGCACATGCGTGCAAGCTGATTGCAGCCCGCACCACGCATTGACACTTCTACACCAACGTTTTCGACAGAGGAACGACTCATGACCACCCTTCACTCCCTCAACGCACGCGCGCGCCGCATGCTCAAGGCGACGGCTGCGACGCTTGCACTGACCGGCGCCGCGACGCTTTCCGCGTATGCGCCGGCCGCGCACGCCGACGCCATCGACACGATTGCGAAGACCGGCGTGGTGCGCGTCGGCGTTTTCATGGACTACCCGCCGTTCGGTTCGATCGGGCCGGACATGAAGCCGATGGGCTATGACATCGACGTCGCGAACCTGATCGGCAAGGCGCTCAATGCGAAGGTCGAACTGGTTGCCGTCACCGGCGACAACCGGATGGCGTATCTCGCCGACCACAAGGCCGACATGCTGCTCTCCGTCGGCCAGACGCCGGAGCGCGAAAAGGTCATCGACTTCTCGAAGCCGTACGCCCCGTATTACCTCGCCGTGTTCGGGCCGAAAACGCTGAACGTGAAGAACGCGAACGATCTCGCCGGCAAATCGATTTCGGTTGCGCGCGGTACGCTGGAAGACCTGAGCGTCACGAAAATCGCTCCGCCGACCGCGACAATCAAACGTTTCGATGACCCGAACGGCGCAATTTCTGCATTTCTTTCTGGTCAGGTACAGTTGATGGTGGTCGGCAATGACGTGGGCGCGACGATTCTCGCCCGTCACCCCGCAATCGATCCGGAGCAGAAGTTCGCGCTGTTCAGCTCGCCGGATCACGTCGGCCTCAACAAGAACGAGCCGCGCCTGCTGAAGAAGGTCGATGAAACGATCGCAAAGGCACGCCAGGACGGCACGATGAACGCGATTTCGCAGAAGTGGCTGCGCACGCCGCTGCCGGCCGATCTTTAAGCCGATAGCGCAGGCCCGGACCGCTCCTGCCGGACCCGGGCCTCACCAGACGATGACCAGTACCTCATGAGCTACGTGTTCGACTTCAGCGGCTTCGATATGTACGCGGGCATGCTTGCCCGCGGCGTCGGCGTCACCCTTGGGCTCACCGCCGTATCGACGGTGCTGGGCGGACTCATCGGCATTGCGGGTGCGGGCATCAGCATCGGCGGTCCACGCTGGTCGCGCACGGTTGTCGCGGCCTATGTGGAACTCATCCGCAACACGCCGTTCATCGTGCAGCTCTTTTTCATCTTCTTCGGGCTGCCGGGGCTCGGCATTCATATCGACGAGGTTTCGGCCGCGATTCTCGCCATGTCGGTGAATCTCGGCGCGTATGCGGTTGAAATCATTCGCGCCGGTATCGATTCGATTCCGCGCGGTCAGGTGCAGGCCGCGATGGCGCTCGGGCTGCATGGTCGCCAGGTGTTTCGCCATGTCGTGCTGCCACAGGCAATAGCGAACGTCTTTCCCGCGCTGCTAAGCCAGGTGTTGATCGTGATGCTGGGCTCAGCGGTCGTCTCGCAGATTTCCGTGCCCGACCTGACGTATGCCGCGAACTTCATCCAGTCGCGTAATTTCCGCTCGTTCGAAAGTTACGTGATCATCACCGCGACGTATCTGTTCCTTTCCATCGCGTTGCGGCTGCTGATGAACCGTCTTGGCGCGCGCCTCTTTGCGGGCCGCATGCCGCGCTCCACACCAGCGCCGCGCGGTCTCCTGCGTCTTGTCCTTGCATGGCGCACTGCGCGCGCATTGCCTTCGGAGCGTTTGTGATGATGGAATTTACGCTCTGGGACATCGCCCGCAACCTGCTGCTCGCAGCACGCTGGACCGTGCTTCTTTCGTTGATCGCCTTTGTGTGCGGCGGCGTGGTCGGCCTCATCCTGCTTGCCGCACGCGTGTCGCCGCTGCCATGGCTGCGACGCGTCGTGGTGCTTTACGTCGAGCTGTTTCAGGGCACGCCATTGCTGATGCAACTTTTCCTCGCGTTCTTCGGGCTGCCGTTGATGGGCATCGACGTTTCGCCCTGGGTCGCCGCGACTGTCACGCTCACGCTCTATACGAGCGCGTATCTCGCGGATATCTGGCGCGGTTGCGTCGAAGCAGTGCCGCGCGGCCAGTGGGCTGCGGGCGCGAGTCTCGGCATGACGCACACGCAGCAGCTGCGCTATATCGTGTGGCCGCAGGCGCGCAGGATCGCAACGGCGCCGACCGTCGGCTTTCTCGTGCAGGTCGTGAAAAGCACAGCGCTCACGTCGATCATCGGCTTTGTCGAACTCACGAAGACCGGCACGATGATCACCAATGCGGTGTTTCGTCCGTTCCCGATCTACGGCATGGTCGCACTGCTCTACTTTGCGATGTGCTTTCCGCTGACCTGGTATGCGCGTTCGCTGGAACGCAAGGCGCGAGTCGGGCAGCACCGGTAAACGTTCCGCGTCTGCCCGGCGGCATGACTATCCCGCGCGTGCTTGCGCGCTGCTCAGGTGCGGACCGTATCGCTGGCTGACGCGCCAGCCGGCGATGTGGAAACCGTCTGCGCTGTCCGTGGCCCGGTCGAAGGTTCCCCTGGCACCCGACGTTCAGCGTCCGGCCTGCGCCCGGGCGTACCGTCTGCATCGGCCGCTGGCCGACTGGTGTCCTCGCCACCATCGCCGGATGGCGACGACGCGTTGGGTCCATTCGACGGCGTGTGAAGCTGCATGTGCGGTACGGGAATCTCGATCCCCGCCTCGTCCATCTTGCGCTTGAGCCGCGCGTTAAAGGCGCGCGCTACGCTCCACTGCTGTAGCGGCTTCGTTTTGATCTGCGCTTTCACGACCATCCAGTTGGTCTCAAAGCGGTCGAGCCCCCACACTTCGACGGGCCCCAGTATCTCGTTCTTGAGGCGAAAATCCTGCATCAACTCGGCGCCTGCTTCCGTGATCATGCGCGTGACCTCCTCCAGATCAACGGAGAACGGCACCCGCACTTCGAATAGCGCGTTGGCAAAATCGCGCGACAGGTTCTTCACGATCTTGATCTGCGAGAACGGGACGGTGTGTACCGCGCCTTGACCGTCGCGCAGCCGGACCGTGCGAATCGTCAGGTCCATGACAACGCCAGCATGGCCGCCATCGATCTCGATCCAGTCACCGACCGAGATCGTCTCCTCGACAATGATAAAGAGCCCTGTGATCAGATCGGTTACGAGCGTCTTGGCACCGAAACCGACGGCGAGGCCGATCACGCCCGCACCGGCAAGCAGCGGTGTCAGATTGATGCCGAGACTGGCAGCGGCGATGATGGCCGCCAGGCTCGCTACCGTCACGAAAACTGCGTTGCGCACAATCGGCAACATCGTGCGTGCTCGCACGCCAGGATTGAGCGCCTTGTTACGCGAACTGCTCGGGCCCAGTGTTTCAAGAATTGCGGTGTCGATCAGAATCCATATGAACCAGGCCACGAAGACCGTGGCGACGACTGCAACCAGCGCATGTTTGAAAGCGGGTGTGATCGCACTGTGCTTGATCAGGCGCGCAATCGGACCACTCCACAGGTCCAGTTCGAACTGGATGAACGCGACCCACATCAGAAGGATGAACAGCGTGCTCGCGAAGCGCAGGAGTCGCATCAGATGCGGCGCCCTGCGCTGTCTGGGCGTATCTCTTCGACGCGTGAAATGCAGCAGGAGTGCCGACGCGAACAGCGTGAGCACAAGTAACAGCGCACTGAAAAGCGAAAACTGCAATACGTTCCCATCCGCGCCGCGCGCATCGACGATTGCGACAATCGATGCGATTGCGATTACGAGAATCGGGATGTGCCACAGCGAGGCGAGGATATCGAACGCTTCCGTCGCGAGTTTGTGATCACGCCTTCGCGCATACGGGCGATTGCGTATCAGATGCGTGACGGGCCGCCGGTAAGCGAGTGCGAACCAGGCGATGAGGAGGACCGCCGCCACATTGGCGAGGGTCGACACGAGCCCGGAGAGATTCACGCCCAGCAGCTGCGTGACTTCCGGGTTGGCCGTAGCGTCGCCGAGCGCGCCACAGGCGCCGATCGCGAAAAGCGGCCAGAAGCTTCGGGCGAGCAGTTGCTGGACCGCAATACGCCGGTGCGCCGAACTGAAGACCGAGAACACGATCATGCAGATCGCCGAGAAGATTGAACCCACAACGATCGCGTAGGCAATCACGACGCCCAGCGTGCGGCCAAGCGCATCGGGCATTCCACGCACGAACAGCACCACCGCCAGGAACGCGAGGATCCATGGTCCCGCCCGCCGCAATGCGAAGTTCAACAGTTCTATCGACGTCGGATTCGGCTTTAACGTGACGTCCCAGCCATAACGTGCGCGAAGGCGCCGCTGCAGATAAATCAGCAGGCCCGCGCACACACCCCAGACCGAGAGCGTCACGGTCATGCCGCGTAAAACGACGCCGGGCGACTCGCCGCTCTCACCCGACACGATGGCCCGCAGCTCGTTTGCCGCCACTTTGGAACGGGCCACCCAGTAGTGCAGCGGTGTGCGCCCTGCGTTCAGATCCGTCTCGACAGACGCAATGCCTGATGCAATCGCGCCGAGCAGATCGCTGTTGGCCTGTCCGGGCAGCCCGGGCGTCGGCGCCGCGGGCGCGGCACTTTGGGTGCCTTCACGAAGCCCCTTCAAATGGGCGACAAGCGCTTTGCGCTGTGCGTCGTTCTCGAGCGTGCCGATCAGGGTGTCCAGCGAACGTGCGAGTTCAGCCTGGCTGGCGGGCGAAGGTGCCGATGCAGCCTGTGCGGTCGAGGCCGGCTGCGCTGGAGTACCGGTCGCCTTGTTGACGAGGTTTTGCAGCGCAGCGGGTAGCGGCGCGGCTAATGCCGGATTACTGGCCGTCGTAAAGAGTACGAGGCAGCTGACTGCGCTCAGCCACAGGCAGGCACACCAGAGCGCGCGCAACGTGCGTGCGCGCAACAAGCCTGCATGCAAAACAGCGCGAATCCACGGTCTTGCGAAGGCCACGGCATGGCGGGTTTCACATTGCACAAATGCGGTCATGGAGATCCCTTACAAAAGGTCACCCCTGTGAGAGCCGGGTCACGGGCTAACGCTCGCGCGCAACGCCCAGCCGCGGTCTATCTGCGCTTCGTGCCGCCACTACGGACAATTTGTTTGCACCAGCATGAAGCAATGCCCTTCGGCTCTCTCGCACCAGGGTTAGCGTATCAAGCGCCGCCATGTCATCTGCAACGCGGGCCTCGCGTGCGTCGGAGCATCACAAACCCCTGGACCGCCGGGGTCCGGGTCCGCGACGCCGGCTTCGCTGCAACTTTTATTATATTGACTTCGAGCCGTTTCCACGGAACGAATCGCGAGACCAGTTACATAAACGCCGTTGACAGCGGCGCCATCGCCAGTTATGCGATGGCGTTCTGACCGACGTACCTGACACATGGCTTGCCAGCCACGACAACGCGGCGACTCCGCCTTCGATTTCATGCTCAATGACAGACTATCCTCCGCCCCCTATCGTCCTTCTTAATTAGTTGTGTAATCTACTATTTTTAACGAAAAGCCTAAATTTCAACGGATCTTTGCCGACAACCGTTTTGTTGACTACGCATCCAGACCGTCAACGAAGTCTGGAAATATCCGGGCGACATGCCCACTCACTGTCGATCAGGTTACGCATGCAGAAGTTCAATGGCTCGATCAGGTTGAAGGTATACGCGGCTCTCGGGGTCTGCCTGGCGATTATTTTCATCAACGGCGCAATTGGGGCGCGAGGAGCACGCGCGCTCGCGGAACGCACCGAGCGCGGCTATTCCCATGAAACGGTGCCGGTGGAAGACCTCGCGGCAACCCAGATCAACGCGCTCAGAATTCGCATCGCACTCGCAGCGTTGCCAGCCCAGCACGATTCGAACGAACGGAACCAGGCAGAATTACAGATTCGCGAACTGGAAAAGAAACTGATCGATTCATGGACCGACTACTACCCAGGCCGGGTGAGCGACGGTACTGAGCAAACAGTCGCGGACGGGATCGCCTCAGCGCTCAACGCGTTCCGCTCGCTTGTCGACACTACGCTGGCCGATATCAACGCGGGGAATGCTGATGGCGCCGCAGCAACCGTGAACAGGCTCGGCCCCATCAGCGTCAGCCTCTTTGACGGGCTCGAAAAGGATTCCGCCATGCAGAATGCCAGGATCAAGGAATCCAGGCAGAAGAGCGAGGATCTCTATGTTCTGGTGAGGTGTCTCGAATGGGGATCGTTTTTCGTGGGGTTCGTGGTCGTCGTCTGCGCCGCGGCGTATCTCCTGAAGGTGATCCTCGGCCCGCTCAGGTCCGCAGTGCATGTGGCCGAACGCATCGCTGACGGCAAGCTCGACAATGACATTACCATCGCGTCGAACGACGAGTTCGGCAATATGCTGCATGCGCTCAAGACGATGGACCGGCAACTGACCGATGTCGTACGCGGTATCAAGGACTCCAGCGAGTCAATCTCGGTCGCCGCGGGAGAGATCGCCGCCGGCAACACCGATCTCTCGTCTCGCACGGAGCAGCAGGCTGCCTCCCTTGAGGAAACAGCCGCCAGCATGGAACAACTGACGGCGACAGTGCGCCAGAACGCCGAAAACGCGCATCAGGCGACAGCGCTCGCAGCGAGCGCCACTGAAATCGCCAGTGCCGGGAACGCCGTCGTTGGCCGCATGCTGGCGACGATGGGTGACATTTCAACCAGTTCCGCGACGATCAGCGACATCACCACGCTCATCGAAGGCATAGCGTTCCAGACGAATATCCTTGCGCTCAATGCTGCGGTTGAAGCCGCACGCGCGGGCGAGCAAGGTCGCGGCTTTGCCGTTGTCGCGGGCGAGGTGCGGAGTCTCGCCCAGCGCGCGTCAAGTGCGGCGAAGGAGATCAAGGATCTTATCCAGCACTCAGTGGAGACGGTACGCGTCGGATCGGATCAGGCGGGAGAGGTCGGGCGCACGATGGACCAGGTACTGCAGGCCATCAAGCGCGTGGCAGACATCAACGCCGAAATCTCGGCTGCATCCGAAGAACAGCGCCGCGGCATCGAGCAGGTGAATCTTGCGGTCGGTCAGATGGACGAAGTGACGCAACAGAATGCCGCACTGGTCGAAGAGGCCTCAGCGGCGGCCCAATCGCTCGACCAGATGGCCGTGCAGCAGAAACACGCGGTGGCCGTCTTCACGCTCGGCGATCGCAGCATCAACCCAACACTGGCTCTCCACGGTATTGGGGTGGGCTGAACAGGTGGATGACAACGCTTCGCCAGACGGCGAAGCGCGGGCTATCGTCAGGCCCTCGGATGCTCTCCAGCCAGCGTCGCCTTGTAGAGCGTGTCGCTTACGCTCGCAAAAGTACCCGATACGCTTGCGCTGTCGCTCGCGCCACACGCATCGTGAAGTTCGGCATGAAGCTGCTCCCACTCGGCTGCTTCCAGATGGCAGAGCGCCGCAGGCAGGATGACGCTTTCTTCGCGGCCTCTCGCGTACCAGACGAGATTGGCATAGCGGGCCAGGGCCGATGACAACCCGGTCAGCGCCGCGTTGCTGTCGAGCGGGCGCGCGACGTTCGATTCGAGCTCGTCAAGCAGATCGCTTTCCCGGCGGCTCAGCAGCAGAAGTTCATCCACTTCAGCGCAGACTTCTGGCGCGCGGTTCCGAACCCGACTGAAGAGCCGCGTTTCCTTGCAGCGTTGAAGGGGGTGCACGGTCTGTCGTACGTACGTGATCACGGACCGCATGGCTAGCCAGTACGGGTGCAATGCGCCCTCGTCTTCCGCGTGCACAGTGCCCAGAAGACATAGCCATCTATGTAGCAGGCTGGAGAGCCGCTGATACTCGGCCCGCAGTAACTCGACAGCCGGCGTGCGGGCAGGCGCGCACGCCGGCCCGAACATCAGCACGGGAAGCGTTGCATGTTTCAGCAGTTCGTCCGCGGTGGAACCCTGCAATCCGCGAGCGGGATCGTGAGTGACGACGATCGCGTCGCATCCGGCACGCGCGGCCGCATTCAGGATCTCTTCGCCTGCCCCTGCTGTAAAAAGGTTCGCGCCCAGGTAAGGCGCAACCCCGAGCGCCCGTGCGGCGGCGTCCGCGCGGGTCAATGCCTCGCCTGCCGCGTGCTCACCCTGCAATTCCGCAAACGGACTGTCAGGGATGGGCTGCGCATACCAGAAGCTCACGCGGGCGCGCATCGAATGCGCGAGGCAGACCGCCTGGATGGTGGCGCCACAGCTGTGGTCACTCGAATCAATGGATACGCCGAGATGCCGGAACATGGAATTTCTTGTGTATTTACAGTAAACGATTGCAGGCCCAATGGTAGAAAACTATGGCGTCACATTCCCCTCCCGCGCGGAGGGGGGCACGCATACCCTGCGAAGAACAGAATGGGGGGGCTCGACAATCGATTTCCCTCCCCCCCGCGGCAAGTTTTGAGGTGCAGCCAGACCGATGACAAATCAACTACCCGTTGCTAACCCGGAACTGGCCCTCAAGATCTGTCCTCCGCGTGCACCACGACACATGCTCACGCGCACGCGCCTGAGCGCGGAAAGTGGGCGCTTTCGCGAATGTCCGGTGACGATCGTGCAGGCGCCCCCGGGCTTCGGGAAAACGTCACTGCTGATCCAGTGGCGCCACGAATACCTCATGCGCGGCAGCGCAGTGGCGTGGCTCTCGGTTGACGGGCGCGACGATCCGCGGCGCCTGCTCGTGGGTTTGACGCTGGCCGTCCGGACGGGCTCCGGGCGCGCAACCTTCGGCAGACGTCTACTGGAAGGTGGCGCCGCGCCAGACGCGCCACTCGAAGGCGTCACCGCATGGCTTGCCGATGTCGCGCGCACCGCGCTCGACATCGTCCTGATACTCGACGAAGCGGAGCAGTTGCAGCCGGCGAGTCAGGAGGCGCTCGGCCACCTGCTCGACAACCTGCCCGCCAACCTGCGCGTCGTGGTTGCCGCGCGCGGTGGTTACGACAAGGTCATCTCGCGCCTGCGCCCCTACGGTCTTTGCGCGACGGTCGATGCCTCGTCGCTTCGTTTTCGACTCGATGAAACGATCGCGCTGATTGCGAGCCGTTTCGGTGCCGAGGTCGGTGCGGACGCAAGCGCGAGGCTGCACGACATCAGTGAGGGCTGGCCACTCGGCCTGCAACTCGCGCTTTCCGCCATCGCGGATACACAGGATCCCGTCTCCGCCATCGACGCCTTCGCCAGCAGCGCTGGCGGCATTCGCGAACAGTTCGTGATGGCGCTGCTCGAACGGCTCAGCCCCGAAGACGCCGATTTCCTGTCGCGCGTCTCGATCGTCGAGCTCATGCACGCCGATCTCTGCGCAGCGCTCACCGGCATGCCGGACGCAAGGCAACGGCTCTTGCGGCTTGCCAGCGAGACGCCACTTTTTTTCAGTGCACAGGGGCGTGGCGAGTGGTTCCGGCTGCACTCGATGGCTCGCGAGGCGTTGCGCGTGCGCCTGGCCGCACTCCCGGACACGTTACGGCTCGATCTGCACAGGCGTGCGATGCAATGGCTGGCCGACGCGGGCATGATCGAAGCCGCTGCGCGCCACGCCCTCGCATGCGGGGAGACCGAGACCGCCTACGCACTCGCACAGCGCAGCCTCCATGAAGCCTTGACGCAGGGGCGTCTCGTCGACGTGCTCGAATGGCTGGACTGGCTGCCGGAGCCCGTGCTGGACCAGCATCCGCGGATGCGGCTTGCGATTGCGTGGGCGTTGGCGATGAGCGACCGTCATCAGGAAGCGCAGATCCAGGCGCAGGCCATTTCGCGCAGCGCCGAGCCCGAAGAGGCAGTGCAATACGAAGTCGATCTGATCCTGAGCGCGGCGGCCTATTTCGCCGACGAACCCGACCGCGCGGCTCGCATGATGGAGCGTTGGGGCGACACGCCTCCGTCTGAAGACGTCTGGCTGCAACAGGTGCATGCGAACCGGCTTGCCGCGCGGGCAGCGATGCTGGGCGAATACGCCGCATCGCGCCATCTGCTGCGACAAACGCCGCGTGGTGAATCCACGGTCGCCTGCCGCTACGTGAGCCGCTGGCGCGATTACATGACAGGCTTTGGCTATCTGCTCGAAGGACAGATGCTGCTCGCCGAGCGCACCCTGCGCCCTGCGCTCGTCCAGGCGGACGACGACCTTGGCCGGCGACACCCGTTTTCCTGCATGATCGCGGCGCTCCTTGCCGCGACCCGGTTCAAACGCGGCGATTTCGACGAAGCCACTGCGCTGCTGGCTAACCGTCTCGATATCCTGGAGCGGCGCGGCACGCCCGACGCGGTCATCGTGGCGTACCGGACACTTGCACGTATTGCCGCAGCCGCGGGCGCCGACCATCGGGCGCTTGACCTGCTGGGGACGCTTGACGCGATCGGCGCTGCACGCGGCACGCCGCGGCTTTGCGTCGCCAGCCTGACCGAACAGATCCGCCTGCATAGCGGACGCTACCGTGCCGCGACATGCCGGACGCTGGTCGAACGCATCGACCAGATCGTGGCGCGGCACGCGTCGCCCGATGACCTCGTCAAACGTCGCACGCTGTGCCTGCATCAGGACATCGCGCGCGCCTATGCCGACATATCCGCCCAGGACTGGGAGGCCGCCGCACGAAATCTGGCGCGCGCCCAGGCCGGCGCCGAGGCAATGAATCATGGCGCCGTGCGGGTCGACGTGATGACGTTACGGGCTTTCGTCCTCGATAGCTGGGGGAAACCCAACGCCGAACTGCTAAGGGAGGCGACAGGCCTCGGCGAGTCATACGGAATGAAGCTGGTGCCACTCGACCTGCACCCTGCAGTCGCCCGATGGGACGACGTCCCCGGAGGCAATCGTCAAACTCATCCGCACGTCGGGGTGCATCCATCCGCTACAGAGGCCGCCGCACCTGTCGCGGAAGGCGCCGGCGGCCACCGTGCGATCCCCAGCATGACCTTGACGCCGAAGGAGCGCGCGGTGCTGGAATTGCTCACTCGCCACCTCACCAACAAGGAAATCGCGCTCGCCCTCGGAATCGGCCAGGAAACGGTGAAATGGCATTTGAAGAATCTGTTCGTCAAACTCGATGTGACTTCGCGCAAGCAGATTGTTTGTCGCGCACAACTCATGGGTCTGCTTCAGGATACGGCCCGGTTGAGTCCAGAAGCAGCTGAATGAACAGGCAAACCGTGTCAGTGAATCCTGCGCGACATAGTTGATTTTTCAATTAAACTGAAATTCGACACTTTTCCTGACCGCATCCCGGCAAACCCTTAAGGGAAATCCTGACGGTTTTTTCCGGTTCAAAAAAATATAGATGTGAAATCAACCAGTTTTTTGTCACCAATGAACAACACAGCCGGAAGTGGTGGCCATCGCGAAGCGTATGACGTTCGCCCTGAGATGCCTGAAAGCCTTGCGCAGTAAGGGGAAGCGGGCTTTTCCCGGTACTGGAATTACGGGAAACCCACCCCCTCTCCGATGGGGGGGAAAGATGCGATGCGGTTACGTATGCTCTCAATCTAACAGCAGCGCGGATCCACAGGGGCTTGCCGCGGTGCCTCAGATTGACCATCAATACGCCGGAGACCGCATGAAGTTAAAGATTACAGGGGCAGCAGCACTGCTCGCATTTGCAGGTGTCGCACACGCGCAGTCGTCAGTGACGCTGTACGGAACAGTGGACTCGGGTCTGCTGTGGCAAAACACTGCAGCCGCGAATTTTCTCCCGGTCGCTTCAAAGAACCCTAATCTCGGGCACGTTGTCCGCTTGAAGGACGGCGGCATTTACTCCAGCCTCTTCGGCATGAAGGGCACCGAAGACATCGGCGGCGGCTACAAGATCAACTTCCGGCTCCAGGGCTCGTTCGACAGCGGCACCGGCAAGTTCCAGCTGAGCGACACGGCCGGTGCGCCCGCCATGTTCAACCAGATTGCAACGGTAGGCGTATCGGGCGCGTTCGGTAAATTCGACGCCGGTCGCCAGCTTGCACCGATGGCTTACGCCCTCGCAGACACGGACGTGCGCAACGCGTGGTTCTTCGGCAGCGTTCTGACCGCGTGGCTCACGATGAACCAGCAGTCGGGCTGGCCAGGCAACAGCACGAACGGCCAGATCGGTGCGCTGTACGACAGCAATGCGCTCGTCTACAACTCGCCCTCCTTCTATGGCGCATCGGTCGCGCTGGAATATGCTCCGGGCGGTGTGGCCGGTCATTTCCAGGGCGGCACGCGCGAGTCCGCAGTGCTGAAGTATTCGAACTACGGCCTGAATGCCGCTGCCGTCTACTACAACGGGCACGACGCGAGCCCGTACCCGTACCCGACTGCAGGAAACCCGGGCGCGACCCCGATCCCGGCTACGGGCGTGAACAACAACCGCTTCGTCTACTTCGGCGGGAAGTACACGTGGCACGGCCTCTCGGTCTCCGGTTCGTTCAGCAATGGCCGCAACCCGGCGAACGAGAACGGGAACCTCGCGGCGGGCGTCGCCTCGGGCGATTTCGACATGTGGACGGGTGGCATCGGTTATCGTTTCTCGCCTGCACTCGAAGTCACGTCGGGCATCTATTACGTGAAGGACGACAAGCATAACCAGAACCAGTCGGACGCCTACGTGCTGGGTGCCGACTACAGCCTGTCGAAGGCGACGACGCTGTATGGTCAGGTGGGCTACGTTTCCAACCGTGGCACGATGAACCAGACGCTCGTGTACGGCCAGCCGGTCGCGGTGGGCAAGAACACCACCGCTGGCATGATCGGTATCCGCCACTCCTTCTAAGGCTGAACGCCAGCCATCGCATGAAGTGGCGGGTCGTAGATACGCCCTTCTTCGGCATTCAAAGCCGCCTCGTTCGAGGCGGCTTTTTTTCTGTTCCGGATATGCCCGACAACGCCCGGGCGAACGCATCCGCATGCCCTCGCAGCCAGCGCACGAGATGCTTGCGAGTTCAATCAGTGTATGATTTGCGGGCTCTCTGCCACCGGGCGTCGATCGACTGGTCAGGCAACGCAGGGAACGCGCAACTTCCCGCAATCTCACGTTAAATTTTCATGACGAAGACCGATCCGACACCAGATGAATCCCTGACCTATCGGCTCAAGGCGCTTAGCAAGATCGCCGACCGGATGAGCAGCGAGTTGTCCCGCGGGAAACTTGGCCTGCCCATGCCAGAGGCGATGATCATTGGCGTGCTTGGCGCCTTTGGGCCGCAGACAGTCATGGACATCTCACGCCGCTCGAACCTCGACAAAAGTCAGGCAAGCCGCACGACTGAGACATTGATCGGAAAAGGACTGCTGTCGCGCACGGCGAGCGATCAGGATGGTCGCAGCGTCATCATTTCGTTGATGCCGGAAGGACGGAAGATTTTCAGGAAAATTGCCCCGATGGTGGAAAAGCGGGACACAGAACTGTACCGGTGTCTGAGCGAACCGGAGATGGACGCACTGCGATATCTGCTGGACAAGCTTCTCGAATCGCACGGATGGCAAGCCGAATAACGCCTGTCACGCATACCGGCCGGCTGTCCGCGGGTTCACATCTGAACCCGCACTTCACAACGACACTGGCCAGCCGGCAGTAAAGCCGGCTGGCCGTCGAAGTTACTGCGTGCCGAATGCCGGTTTCCCGACCGTCAGCTTGTTGTTCACCGAAGTCACGCCTGCGACTCCACCCGCGATTTCCGCGACCTTCGCAACCTGCGCAGTATCTGCCGCGGTTCCGTTCAGCGTAACAGCGCCGTTCTTCGCCGTGACACTGATATCCCCGGCGCTGATCTCCTTGTGCTTCGAGATGGCCGCATAGATCTTCTTGCGTAACGCGCGATCTGCCTTGCGGCCGGTCGCGGCCGGCGCCGCGCTGGACGCGACCATTGCGGAAGCACCGGCAGGCGCCGCCGCTGCACCGGAAGCCTGGTCGCCCTGCGACCACGCGTTCATGGACACTGCAACGATGCACGTGCCGATCGCCAGCCTGAGTCCCCTGATTTTTTGCATTCACGTCTCCTGTTGTCGTGGGCCGTCGGCCCCGTAGATTGCCGGGCAGGCGCCCGGCGGATTCCGCTTTGACTGGATCAGGCTTTCGCTACCATGACGGGCCGGGTCAGGCCATGAGGTAGTAGTCTTTAAACCTGTCTCTCAACTGGTTCTTGAGGACCTTGCCAGTCGCGCCGAGAGGAAGCGCCTCGATAAATACGACGGCATCGGGCTTCCACCATTTCGCCACCCGACCGTCAAAGAAATCGAGCAGCTCAGCGCTTTCAAGCGCGCTCCCCGGTTGCTTCACGATCAGCAGCAACGGGCGTTCGTCCCACTTCGGGTGCCTCGCGGCAATGCACACTGCGCTCGCCACTTCGGGGTGCAGGCTCGCCACGTTTTCGATGTCGATCGAGCTGATCCATTCGCCGCCGGACTTGATGACGTCCTTGCTGCGGTCGGTGATCTGCATGAAGCCGTCGGCATCGATCTTCGCCACGTCGCCCGTCGGAAACCAGCCGTCGCTTAGCGGCGACGCCTCGTCACAACCGAAATATCCCGTCGTCACCCACGGACCGCGCACCTGCAGGTCGCCCGCCGCGCGGCCGTCCCACGGCAACGCTTCGCCGTCGGGGCCCACGATTCTCATGTCGATGCCAAACACGGCGCGGCCCTGCTTTGCCTGGATCGCATAGCGTTGCTGCGTCGGCAACGACAGGTGATGGCCCTTGAAACTGCAAACCGTGCCGACCGGGCTCAGTTCCGTCATGCCCCACGCGTGCAGGACATCGACGTGATAGCGCTCCTGGAATTCTGTCGTCATGGCAGTCGGGCATGGTGCCCCGCCGACGATCGTGCGGCGCATGGCAGTAAACGTCGAGCCACGCTCGGCCACATGTCGAAGCAGACCCTGCCACACGGTCGGAACACCCGCGGAAAGCGTGACCTGCTCGGCCTCGATCAGCTCATAGAGCGATTTCCCGTCGAGTGCGGGCCCCGGAAATACGAGCTTCGCGCCGACCATGCATGCGATATACGGCAGCCCCCACGCGTTCACGTGGAACATGGGGACGACCGGCAGGATCACGTCGCGTGCCGAGCAGTTCAGCGAGTCGGGCAATGCCGCTGCATAGGTGTGCAGAATCGTCGAACGATGGCTGTACAACACCCCTTTCGGATTTCCGGTGGTGCCTGACGTGTAGCACAGCGACGACGCGGTGTTCTCGTCCAGAAGCGGCCACGTAAAGTCATCGCCGTGCCCGTCGATGAGGTCTTCGTAGCACATCAGCATGCCCGGCAGATCGGGCGTGGCCGGCATGTTCGCGCGATCGGTCATCGCGACGAATACCTTTGGACTCCTGATACGCGGCGCGACGGACTCGATCAGCGGCAGGAACGTCAGGTCGAAGAAGATGACGCGATCGTCAGCGTGATCGATGATGTAGGCGAGCTGATCGACGTGCAGTCGCGGGTTGAGCGTGTGCAGGACAGCACCGGAACCCGACACCGCAAAGTACAGCTCCATGTGACGGTAGCCGTTCCATGCCAGCGTACCGACGCGCTCACCCTCGCCGATGCCGAGGCCAGCAAGTGCATTCGCGAGGCGTCGGGCGCGTTGCGCCAGATCGCGATAGCGATAACGGTGAATGTCGCCTTCGACCCGTCGCGACACGATTTCCTGCTCGCCGTGATGCCGCTCGGCGTGGGTGAGGAGCGAGGCGACCAGCAGCGGCTGCTGCATCATCAATCCATGCATGGGGTACCTTCCTGAATTATCTTGTTCCGCATTGCTGCGCGTGGCACTGCAGAGGCGAAGCCTCGTCGACAGTGAGTTCGAGTGTGCCGCCGACGTTCCGGACGGGAATCTTGTCCAGATTCAGACCGTCCATCCCCGGCATGCAACCGGTCACGACGTTGAAACGCAGGCCGTGCGCGGGGCAACGAAGCAGGTGCCCGTCGAGCTGGCCGCCCGCAAGCGATGCGCCGTTGTGCGGGCACGCGTTTTCGATGGCGTGGAGATCACCTTCGATGTTAAAGATCACGATGCTGCGGCCATCGACGAAAGCAAGCTTGCGCTGTCCTGGCGCGAGTTCATCGGCCGGCCCGACGGGTATCTGGCGCGACATCATCTGTTCTCCTGATCGCCCGTCGAGCGCAACATGGCATCCACGATTGCGCCGGGCGAGTATGCACCTGACAGCGACAGGGCCGAATTGATCACAAAATGCGGCACGCCACTCACGCTGTCAGCCTGCGGGGAATCTGGGCGTGCCATGCTGTCCCCGCGTCGCGCTGCCGCCAGGTGTTCGGCGAGCTCTGCCGCATCGAGGCCGCACGCGAGGCCAATTCGCTCGAGCACGTCCGGGTCGCCAATATCTTCGCCGTCCATGAAGTAGCCGGTGAAGAGGCGGTCGATCAGCGGCGCAGGCGAAAATCCCGCGCCCGTCGCAACGGCCCACGAAACGAGGTCGTGCGCTGCCCGCGTGTTGGGCATCACCTCGATCCTGTCGAACGCCAGCTGGACGCCAGCGGCGTGCGCGGCCTCCTGGACCTGTGCGCGCCGCGCTGCGACCGCGCCAGGACTTCCCAGACGATTCACATAGAACGCCTGATAAGGCACGCCACCTGCCGGCATATCCGGCAGCAACTGATGCGAGTGCCACCGCACCTTGACGGTGACATCCGGGCGCAAGGTGGCGAAGCGGTTGACGGCCGCGTCGAGATTGCGCTTGCCAATCAGGCACCACGGGCAGACAAAATCGAAGTGGACATCGACCGTCAGTGACGCGTTTCTATTGACAGGCGTGCCCTGCTTCGTTGTCCCGTTCATGTCAGAGAAGCTCACGAATCAGGGTTTCTGCCTGCGGCCACTCGCCGTAGCCGGCCGCCGGGTTCAGATGCCCGACCTCGCCGAGGTCGACGAGGCGGCTGCCCCAGTCCGCGGCCATCGCCGCAGCACGATCGAACGCTCCCAGCGGATCGTTGCGGCTGGCGCCCAGAATGCTCGGGAACGGCAACGGCTTGCGCGGATGCGGCAGCCAGCCATTCGCTTCGAGCGCGTCGAGCGTCGGATAGCCGGCGGGCATGGGCATTTCCACGTCCGCGGGCGTCGCGAGCAACGCGCCCTGGATCGGGCGATTGTGGCGCTGCGCCCATTGCACGGTAATCATCACACCGGCGCTATGAGCGACCAGTACGATCGGGCCATCGATCTTCGCGATCGCCTCGTCCAGTGCCGCGACACGCGCCGCACAGCTGAGCTTGTCGTGCTCGAGCGGCGGCACCGAAGCTGCCTTGGGCAGGCGCGCCTGCAACAGCGTCTGCCAGTGTTCGGCGACGTGGTCGCGCAGACCCGGCACGATCAGTACGGTCGGTTCTGTATTGAGAGTCACGATGCGGATCCCTTCAGGTTAGTACGGCCGGTCGCCGACAATGCCCGCGCGGTCCATCTTGCGATGGCACGGCGGGTAATCCATCACTGCGTAGTGCTGTGTGCTGCGGTTGTCCCAGATCGCGATGCTGTTCGGCTTCCAGCGCCAGCGCACCTGGTGCTCCGGGATATACGCCTGGCTGATCAGATAACGCAGCAGTTCGGACGCGCCCGGATTGGCGTCCTGACCGAAACGCACGCGCGCCGGCGTGTGGAAGTTCGTGAAGTGCGTCGTGAACGCATTGACGAACAGAATCTTCTCGCCCGTGTCGGGGTGCGTGCGCACGACCGGATGCTCCGCGTCGGGGTACTGGGCCTTCAGTGCATGGCGCTTCTCGATCGGCATCGCCGCACCGAAACTCGCCTCGATGCTGTGGCGTGCGCGCAAATCGGCGATCTGCTCCTTCACGTGCGCGGGCAGGTTCTCATACGCGAGCACCATGTTTGCCCACATCGTGTCGCCGCCGACGGGCGGACATTCGACGCAGCGCAGCACGGCGCCAAATGGCGGGGCTTCCCGCCACGTGGCGTCCGAGTGCCAGGAATTTTCGTAGCGGTCGTTGGGCTGGTCCGGCGACTTGTAGATACGCACGAGTCCCGGATGCTCAGGGTCGCTGCCCGCAACCGGGTGATCTTCCAGTTCGCCGAAGCGGCGCGCGAAACTGACATGTTCAGCGCGGCTGATGTCCTGATCGCGCAGGAACAGCACGCGATGTTTGACCAGGTTCGCGCGGATCTCGGCGAAGAGCCCATCGTCATGGATCGCATCGGCGAGCTTGACGCCGACCAGTTCAGCGCCGAGGGCGTTGGTGAGTTGTTCGACACGCATGGTGCCCTCCCTAGATAACGAAGACCGACGAGCCCGTCGTCTTGCGCGTTTCGAGATCGCGATGCGCCTGCGCGGCATCCTCGAGCGAGTAACGCTGGTTGATCTCGATCTTGATGCGGCCGGCCGCAACGTGGCCGAACATTGCGGCAGCGAGGTCCGCTTTTTCCGCCGGGTCGGCGATATAGTCGGCGAGCGCCGGACGCGTCAGATACGGCGAGCCTTTCATTGCGAGGATCTGCGGGTTGAATGCAGGGATCGGGCCCGATGCCGTGCCCACGCAAACAATGAGACCACGGCGCTTGACCGAATCCAGCGTGGCTTCGAAGGTGTCCTTGCCGACGCTGTCGAAAACGACGTTGACGCCAATGCCATCGGTCAGCTCGCGCACGCGCCGTGCGACATCTTCATGGCTGTAGTTGATGGTGTAATCGCAGCCATGCGCGCGGGCGACTTCCGCCTTCGCGTCGCTCGACACGGTACCGATCACCGTGACCCCGAGCAGCTTCGCCCATTGCGAGACGATCAGCCCGACGCCGCCAGCGGCCGCGTGCAGCAGGACCGTGTCGCCGGCCTTGAAGTCATAGATGCGTCGCATCAGATACGACGAGGTCAGGCCCCGCATGGTCATGGCTGCAGCCGTTTCGCACGCGATGCTGTCGGGCAGCTTGATGAGCGGTGCGGCCGGGCACAGGCGCTCGGTGCTGTACGCGCCAAGCGTGTTAATGAAGCCGGTGTAGGTGACGCGATCGCCCACCGCAACGTTCGTGACGCCCGCACCCAGCGCTTCGACCACACCGGCTGCTTCCACGCCCATGCCGGCAGGCAGCGGGACCGGATACAGTCCGGAGCGGAAATAGGTATCCGCGAAGTTCAGGCCAACTGCCTCATGGCGCAGGCGAACCTGCCCCGGGCCCGGATCGCCCACTTCAACGTCTTCGTAACGCAAGACCTCAGGGCCACCGGTTTCATGAAAGCGGACTGCTTTCGCCATGATTCGTTCTCCAGGTTGTTTCTTGATCTACTAAAAGGATTGCGCCTGCCGGAGGACCATCGCCTCCCGCCGCAGGCGTCTGTTACTGCATGACGTCCGGGTACTGCCGTGCTCCAGCGCGACGTGGCTAGTGTCCGGCCTGCTCACGCAGTGCGTTCACACAGTCGAGATCGCGCCTGTAACTGCGGCGGCCGATAGCGAACGCGACAGCGGCGAGCAGCGGTGCAAGCGGCACCAGTTGCAGGGCGCCGAGCAGGCCGATGCGGTCTGCGACGATGCCCGTGAGAATCGCCGCCGGTGCGAGGCCCAGCAGGTTGTTCGCGAGTGTCAGCGTGGCGAATGCCGACGCGTGGATCGACGGCGGCGTAAGGTTCGCTACCATCGCACCCGAAGGCCCCGTCGCGCCAGCACAGAAGAACATGCCGCAACCGATCAGGACGAGCTGCACCGGGCCGGCCGGCAGCTGGAAAGCCGTGCCGAGCAGCACGCAGCACAAGAGGCAGTACGCGATCGCGGTCAGCCACTTTCTTTGTGCAACCTTCCTGTTGAGACGGTCGGCCAGATTGCCGCACACGATCATGCCAAGGCCGGTTACCAGCACAAACACCGCGGCACTCATGGCTGCCTTGCCAGGCGCCATACCGTAATAGCGGTTCAGGAAGCTCGGCATCCACGCCCACACGGCCGCCGGTACGAGCAGATGAATACCGCTGCCCACGTAGGCGCAAACGACGGACCGCGTGGAAAACAGCCCCTTCACCAGCGCGCGGAAACTCATGCGCACGCCGAGGTCATCCTTCTTCGCGGCGCTCGACGGTTGCAGTTGCGCCAGTCTTTTCTCGGTGACAACGCAACGATAGACGACCACGAGCACGATACCGAGGCAGGCCATTGCGCCGAACGACCAGCGCCATCCGAGGTGGGTCCCGACGGCACCGCCGATCGCCATGCCCAGCACGGAGCCAAACGCGCCGCCCGCCATGAAGGTACCCGTGAGCGTGGCGCGCAGACGCGCCGGAAAAATACTCAGAACCAGCGCGATGCCCACGCTGCCGTAGGCCGCCTCGCCTATCCCGACGAATGCACGCGCAATCAACATCTCGCCGTAATTCGTCGAGATCGCACAGCCAAGGGTCGCGAGACTCCACAGCGCTGCCATCAGTGCAATGCTCTTGACGCGGCCCCAGCGATCCGCGAGAACCGAAAGCGGAAAGGTCAGCACGCCAACCATCAATGCAACCACGCTGCTGAGCGAACCCAGCTTCGTGTCGGAAAGGTTCCACGCAGACTTGATAAACGGAAAGACTGCGTTCAATACCTGACGCGACATATAGTCGGAAAGCAGCAGACCGATCGTGAGTGCGCAAACCACCCACGCATAGACCGGTATGTCCGACTTCGTTGCCGTTAATTCGCCCGTTGCGGGCTCAGCGTGCTGCAAAAGCATTTTTGTCTCCATCCATCTCTCGGCATCTCTTTCCTTTTGCCCGCAAGGGACCAAAGGGGCCGATATGTGTGTCGCTTCCCGAACCGGGTCCGGGAGCCTCCTTCTCTAACCGCCACCGGCACGATGTCGTGTCGATGGCGGCGCCCCCCTGTTACGCTGCGCGCAACGGCCGGCTCTTCACGCCCGGCTTGCGGTTCGGCGCCATGCCGTTGGCCGCGAGCGTCTCCTCGACGCTCTTGTACTGCACACCGATCTTGTAGATCGCGCGCGCTTCCTTGCCCGTCGCGATCTCGCGACCCAGTTCGCGCGCTACGCGCACGCACTGTTCGATCTGCTGCACCGACGTCATCCGGTTGCCGTGCTGGTCGATGATCGTGTCCTCGATGCCGCAGCGCGGATGCAGACCCATCGCCATCGCCATCATGTTGAACGGCAGGACGTTCTTCAGGAGCGATTCGGCCGTCAGCGTGCCGCCTTCAGGCGCACGATGGACGAAGTTGAAGAAGTTGAACGGGTTCGGGCCGTCGAAGCCGCCACCGATGCCAATCCACGTCAGGTTCAGCGGACCCTTGTAGACGCCCTTGCGCACGAGGCGATCCAGCGTTTCGAGCGCGTGGATGCCGGTGAGCTGGAAGTGTGGCTGGATGCCCGAGGCCTGCAGGCGTCGCAGATGCTCTTCCACCCATGCCGGGCCGGCCGGCACAGTCATTTCGCTATATGCGGTATGGAGAAGCGGGTTCGCCAGCGAAGTGCCTTCAAGGTACTCCGGATACAGCAACTCCATGATGTTCATCTGCGTCGTATTGATCGCGACGGTCACCTGGTCCGGCTTCGGTTCGAGGTCGGCGAGCATGTGGCGCGTGTCGTCGGAAAGCCACTTCGCTGCCTGTCCGTCGTCTTCCGGTGCGAACGAAATCGAGCCACCCACCTGGATGATCATGTCCGGCACGGCTGCGCGCACGCCTGCGATCAGTTCATTGAACTTCGACAGACGCTTGGAGCCCTTGCCGTCCAGTTCACGCACGTGCAGGTGAAGCACCGTTGCGCCTGCGTTGTAGCAGTCGACGGCCTTTTGAATCTGCTCTTCCATCGTCACCGGAATGTCTTCAGGAAAGTCCTCCGGCATCCATTCCGGGCCGTACGGCGCGACGGTGATGACTACCTTTTCCTGATTTTCGGGGTGCAGCGAGTCGTCGAAGAATTGCATCGTTTCCTCCAGATATAGTTGGACTTTCCACCTCCGCGCCAGGGCCATTCTGGACGCGACGGAAAATGAATCAGTGAGGCGAAGATACGGCAATCCACCAAAGCAGTTTTCGTTTTTGGTGACATTGTTTTATGATTCGACGACACTAGGCGTTAACACCAGTCCTGTGCAGACAGGCCGCGCTCCGGCAAAAAAAGGAACAAAATCAGATGCAAACCATGGTGAGATCGTCGTCGATGCACGGCTATTTCGACGTGACGCGACGTCTCGGGCTCAATCCCTATGAACTGGTGCAGGAAGTCGGTCTCGACGCGGTGGCGATGGCGAACCCGGATGACCGGATTCCGGCCGACGGCGCCTGCCGGCTGCTGGAAATAACGGCGGAAAGAGCGTCGTGTCCAACACTCGGGCTACAGATTGCGCAAACGCGCCAGCAGTTCGGTAGTGGAGTTGTCAACATTCTGCTCGCCCACAAGCGCACGCTACGCGACGTGCTGCTGGCCGCTGCCCAATATCGACATCTGCTCAACGAAGCGCTGGGTATTCACGTCGAAACGACCGGCGACACGGTAACGATCCGTGAAGAGCTTGTCGCAGAACCGGGCACGCGGACCGTGCAGGCGATGGAGCTGGCAGTGGGCGTGCTGTCCCGTCACTCCAGCGCGCTGCTCGGCGCCCACTGGAAACCGCACAGTGTGCATTTCACGCATCCGGCGCCGGGTGACCTCGCCTTCCACCGCCGGTTCTTCGGATGCCCGATCACGTTTGAAAGCGACTTCAACGGTTTCGTCTGCTCGACGGAAGATCTGGACTTTCCGAATCCAAATGCGGACCCCGTACTGGTCCGTTACGCGGAAAGTCTCGCCAATCCGCTCAACGCGATGGCGGCCGATTCGATTGCGCTGGAAGTGCGCAAGGCGATTTATCTGCTGTTGCCGCTCAGTCAGGCCTCGGTCGAACTGGTCGCGCGGCAGGTGAACCTGACAGTGCGCACGCTGCAGCGCCAGCTCGATTCGACCGGTTCCAGTTTCTCGGGCATCGTTGAAGAAGTGCGGCGTGACCTCGCCGTGCGCTATCTCCTCAACCCACGCTATCCGATCGGCCGGGTCGCCGCCCTGCTGGGTTACACCAACCAGGGGTCGTTCACGGTCTGGTTCCAGGGGCGCTTTCAGATGACACCCCGTGAATGGCGCAGTCGCCATAGAAGCAGCCCATAGTTCCCGCGGTCAGACCTCCGCCCCCAAAAGGGCCTGCATGGCTCAGGGCCGGTAACATTCACGCCTTTTTTAGCTGTGCGCGAGACGGTGACGGTCGGCTCAGTCCAGTCGAAAGACCTTTACCGTGTTTGTCAGCAACTCGGTCTGCTGGTGCTGCAATTTCACCTGCTCGACGGTGGCCGCAACGTGCGCCGCATTTTCGCGGGTGGCCTCGTCGATGCCGGCAATGTTGTCGCCCACCTGGTCGATGCCCGCACGCTGGGCGTCCGTCGCCTGCGCCATCTCGTGAACGATGGTGGTCAGATGCGTGACACTTTCCAGTATCCCCGCGATGGTGTTGCCCGCACTCTCGACGAGCGTGTTGCCGGTCCGTGCACGATGGACAGATTCGCCGATCAGTGCGCGGATCTCCTTGGCGGCGGCTGCACTGCGCTGCGCCAGAACACGGACTTCTGCCGCTACCACCGCAAACCCGCGCCCCTGCTCCCCGGCCCGGGCGGCCTCGACGGAGGCGTTGAGCGCGAGGATATTCGTCTGAAACGCGATGCCGTCGATCACGCCGATGATGTCCGTGACGCGTTCGCACGAGCGGTAAATCTCGCCCATGGTGTCAATCACGGCATCGATCGCCGCACGCCCCTCGGTTGCGACTTCGCTCGCTGAACCCGCGAGCGCGCGCGCGGAGGTTGCGTGGTCTGCGTTCTCGTGGACACTTTGCTTCAGTTGTTCCATGGCCGCGACGATGCCCTCAAGGGAAGACCGTTGCTGGTCGGTGCGCTCCGAAAGGATCGCATTGCGCTCGCCGATGCTGGCCACAGCCTCCGCGACTTCGCGGGCGCTATTGCGCACCTGCAGCAGCGTCTTGCGAACCATCCCGAGCGTCGAGTAAAAGGAGTCGCCCACGCTGCTGGCAGGGCGGACCGGACACTCACTCAACGTAATGAAGCCGGACTCGCGCCCAATGCCCTGAGCCATCATTTCGAGCTCGCCCGCAATCCGCGCGTCACGCTCCTGGCGCACGGAGATGGCCGCGAGAAACAGCGTCTGGAGCCACAGAAAGGCCCAATGCTGCGCCACCACATCAAGCCCTGTCCGCGGGAACGCATTCACGTCCCAACCCCAGGCCTGGAAATAGTTGAATGCGAGTTGCTGCACGGATATGAATCCCGTGGCGAGCAGAATGACCCGAATGTCGCGGTAAGCGAGCAGCAACGACAGCAGGATGAACACCACGAAGTGAAACTCATCCTGCCCCTTCCCGATGTCGATCATGACGGCCGCGCCGCCCATGAAGGTCATCGCCGAAACCAGTCGGGTAGCCAGATGTCCGGGCATGGCAAACGCGAAGGCCGTCGACAGAAGCGCAAATGGCAGCCCGACTGCACAAGCCGGCCCGAGGTTGTCGAAATGCCAACCGATACCCAGCGAACCCGCGAGCATGATCCAGTTGACGACCGCACAGGCGCGGTCCGTGCGTTTTCGCGCGACCGTGATAGGACTGTTGACACCTGCTGTGCCGCGATCGGCGGTCGGGCTGGAGCGCCGCGGGCTGACGTGGACTTGCGGCCCGGCGATGGCTGCGCCTGTGAGACTGCCTTGCATGACGTATCGACTCCTGAAATTCCGCTAGAGAGGGCGACGGTCGCTGACGACGACACAACCAGCGAACCTATGCGTCCGGGCGGCGAACTGCGCGCCTGTCCGTCACATTTAACGGAAGGCAGCCGCGGACACTGCATAGGGGAATTCCATAAGTTGATATAGCAACTATTTTGCTTGTATAATCAACTTTATTGGTGCCGCAGAGTTTTCGTGCTTTTTGCCCGCTGCAAGCGGGGAAATGGGCAGAGGGCAAGCCCGCCGGGCTCCTGCTTTTCCGCTGGCGTCAGGAAGCAGCCTTTCGAACCGTGCCCTTCGATGTGAGATCCGCCCTGGCTGGGCGTTTTTGCGTCGTCGCCTGTTTGCGTGCAGCAGGTACGCCGGCGTGATCGATGAGATAGACCGAGCGGTCTTTCGCGTCCCTGATCCACGCTGGCGGCCGCGCGTGGCCGCTCCAGGTGGCGCCGGTTTTGGGATCGCGATACCTTGGCGGCCGCTTTGCGGTCGAGGCCACCTCCGCCTTCTCCGCCTGCCTTGTCCTGCTGGGTGGCTTGATCTCTTTCGCGCCCGAGCGGCTGAAATCGACACCCGCACGCATGAGGAGCCTGACCGCCGGTGACTCGTCGGAGGTAACCGGCGTTTTCGCAGCGCGCTTCGAGGCCACTGCCTTTTTTGCGGCCCCCATCGCTTTTGGAGCCACCGCACCCTTGCGTGTCGACGGCTCGCCCAGTTCGTCCGCGGAAATACCAAAGCGCTTCATTTCGAGTCGAATTCTGGCGATCGCAGCCTCGCGTTTCTGGCTTTCCAAAGCCTCCTGTTGCAGCCGCTTTATCTCTGCCTGAATCTCGTCGTAGGACCTCACTGCAGTTCCCCCGCGTTGTTTTAAGTGCCGGAATTATAGGTTTGAATTCGCGATCCGGGTAAAGCCCCCAACGTAGCGATCGTATCGAACCACGTCGACAGGAATTCTGGCCGAAACGTTGATTTATCAACGACATTGAATGGACGGGAGGAATCGGACACCGGACGATAAGCATGGGGCCAAAAACGACCTCAATCATTCCCTTCGCGCCTCGAATCGATCTACCAAACCTGAAATTACCGATTTCATTTCCGAAATCAAAGCGACCCACGCTTCATCGAGATTCCCCAAGCAATCAAAGACTTACAGAAATCACGCGCACATGGCCCAATCCTTGCAGTTGATTAAGCTTGCTTTTGGCACGCGCACGCGCGCACATGCTGGATCGCCTTGACTCATCCGTCACGGCACAGCCTGTCACCGATAAACCCATCTATCCTTTACACGGCAATGACCCACACTGAACGAAAAGACGTAGACACCCGGGCCGTCGCGGCAGCCGGCTCCCACCATGACAAGACTGAAGCGACGCAAAACGGGCGAAGCGCGAACGACCGGGCTCAAGCCGCAGCGAACTGGGCGTGGGCGCGCGATACGGCTCACTATGACTGGATGGATTCGCATGCCCCTTTCTTCGAGCGTTCGTAAGCGTTCCTGAGCCTGCGTATCCAGCGCCTGTTTTCAGAAGTGTGAAGCACTATCAGTCTCCAGCCCTTTTCTGGTTCCTGGCTGGTCCGTTATACGAGAGATGAGACAACTCCACCATGGCCTTTGCACCGATCCGTTCATTGCTGATTGCCAACCGGTCCGAGATCGCGATCCGGGTGATGCGCGCGGCCGCCGAGATGAACATTCGCACCGTCGCGATCTACTCGAAGGAGGACCGGCTCGCGCTGCACCGCTTCAAGGCTGACGAAAGCTATCTGGTCGGCGAAGGCAAGAAGCCCCTTGCAGCCTATCTGGATTTCGAGGACATCCTGCGTGTGGCCCGCAAGGCCAACGTCGACGCGATCCATCCCGGGTACGGCTTTCTCTCCGAGAATCCCGATTTCGCGCAGGCCGTCATCGATGCAGGCATCCGGTGGATGGGTCCGTCGCCCGAGGTCATGCGCACGCTCGGCAACAAGGTCGCGGCGCGCAATGCGGCGATCGCGGCCGGCGTACCGGTCATGCCCGCCACTGCACCGCTTCCGCAAGATCTGGACGAGTGCAAGCGTCTTGCCGCGGGCGTGGGCTTTCCACTGATGCTGAAGGCAAGCTGGGGCGGCGGCGGGCGCGGGATGCGGGTGCTCGAACGCGAACAGGATCTCGAAACCGCGCTGCCCGCGGCCCGACGCGAAGCGCTCGCCGCTTTCGGCAACGACGAGGTATACGTCGAAAAGCTCGTGCGTCACGCGCGCCATGTCGAGGTACAGGTGCTGGGGGACACGCATGGCAACCTCGTCCATCTGTACGAGCGCGACTGCACGGTTCAGCGACGCAACCAGAAGGTCGTCGAACGTGCGCCTGCGCCCTACCTGGACGCCGCAACCCGCGCAAGTCTGTGCGAGTCTGCGTTGCGCCTGATGCGCGCGGTGGGCTACAGCCATGCCGGCACCGTTGAATTCCTGATGGACGCCGACTCCGGCCTGTTCTATTTCATCGAGGTCAATCCCCGCATTCAGGTCGAGCACACGGTGACCGAAATGATCACCGGCGTCGACATCGTGAAGGCGCAGATCCGTATCACCGAAGGTGGCAGGATCGGCATCACCGACGACGAAACCGACGAATCCGGCAACGTCCTTACCCGCGCCGCCGGCGTGCCCGCGCAGGCGGCGATCCCGCTCAATGGTCACGCACTGCAATGCCGGATCACCACCGAAGATCCGGAGAACGGCTTTCTGCCTGACTACGGGCAACTCACGGCCTATCGCAGCGCGGCCGGCTTCGGGGTGCGCCTCGATGCGGGCACGGCGTACGGGGGCGCCGTCATCACCCCCTACTACGATTCGCTGCTGGTCAAGGTGACCACCTGGGCACCCACCGCGGCTGAATCGATCCGCCGTATGGACCGGGCGCTGCGCGAGTTCCGTATCCGCGGCGTGGCTTCGAACCTGCAGTTCCTCGAGAACGTCATCAATTATCCGGCGTTTGGCCGCGGCGAGCTCACCACCCGTTTCATCGATACGACGCCCGAACTGCTGGCCTTCACGAAGCGCCGTGATCGCGCCTCGAAGCTGCTGCGATATCTGGGTGAAGTGACTGTCAACGGGCACGCGGAACTGGTCGGACGGGCACTCCCCGCGTTGCCGCTGGCGAAACCTGTTTTGCCGCGAGTCGACGGCAGCGGGCCGGTGCCCGCCGGCACGCGGGACCGGCTGCGCGAGCTGGGCGCGGAGAAATTCTCACAGTGGATGCTGGACCAGAAGCAGGTGCTGCTGACCGACACCACGATGCGCGATGCGCATCAGTCCCTCTTCGCCACGCGCATGCGCACCGCCGACATGCTGCCCGTCGCGCCGTTCTACGCGCGCGAACTGTCGCAACTGTTCTCGCTCGAATGCTGGGGCGGCGCGACCTTCGACGTCGCGCTGCGCTTTCTGAAGGAGGACCCATGGGAGCGTCTCGCGCAACTGCGCGAACGCGTGCCCAACATCCTCTTCCAGATGCTGTTGCGCGGCTCGAACGCGGTCGGCTATACGAACTACGCGGACAACGTGGTGCGCTTTTTTGTCCAGCAGTCGGCCAGCGCGGGCGTCGACGTTTTCAGGGTGTTCGATTCGCTCAACTGGGTGCGCAACATGCGCGTGGCGATCGACGCGGTATGCGAGAGCGGCGCGCTGTGCGAGGGCGCGATCTGCTATACAGGCGACCTCTTTGACACCTCGCGCGCGAAGTACGACCTCAAGTACTACGTGGACATTGCACGCGAGCTTCAGCGCGCGGGCGTGCACGTGCTGGGCATCAAGGACATGGCCGGCATCTGCCGGCCCCAGGCCGCTGCCGCGCTCGTGAAGGCGCTCAAGGAAGAAACCGGCCTGCCCGTCCACTTTCACACGCACGATACCAGCGGAATTTCAGCCGCCTCGGTGCTGGCCGCGATTGGCGCGGGCTGCGACGCAGTCGACGGCGCACTGGACGCCATGAGCGGGCTCACGTCGCAACCCAATCTGTCCAGTATCGCCGCCGCCCTGTCAGGCAGCGAGCGCGACCCGGGTCTGAACCTCGAACGGATGCACGAAGCGTCGATGTACTGGGAGGGCGTGCGCCGCTACTACGCGCCATTCGAATCGGAGATCCGCGCCGGCACGGCCGATGTATACCGGCACGAGATGCCGGGTGGCCAGTACACGAACCTGCGCGAGCAGGCGCGCTCGCTTGGCATCGAGCATCGCTGGACAGAGGTCTCGCGCGCCTATGCCGACGTCAACCGGATGTTCGGCGACATCGTGAAGGTCACGCCGACCTCGAAGGTGGTCGGCGATATGGCGCTGATGATGGTCGCCAACGACCTGTCGGCGGCCGACGTATGCAACCCGGCCAAAGAGATCGCTTTTCCCGAGTCGGTTGTCTCGCTGTTCAAGGGCGAACTGGGTTTCCCGCCGGATGGCTTTCCGGCAGACCTGTCACGCAAGGCGCTCAAGGCCGAGCCGCCCACGCCCTACCGGCCGGGCGACCAGATTCCGCCCGTCGATCTCGAAGCAGCCCGGGCCGAGGGTGAAGCCGCGTGCGAGCAGCCGCTCGATGACCGCCAGCTCGCGTCATACCTGATGTATCCGAAACAGGCAGTCGAGTACTTCCAGCACGTGCGAACGTACAGCGATACCTCCGTGGTGCCGACGCCCGCCTTCCTGTATGGCCTGCAACCGCAGGAAGAAGCGGCGATCGATATCGATGCGGGCAAGACGCTGCTGGTCACCCTGCAGGGGCAGCACGCCGATGCCGAAGACGGCATGGTCAAGGTGCAGTTCGAACTGAACGGCCAGTCGCGGACCACCCAGGTCGAGCGGCGCGCGACGGCGCAGACCGGAGCCGTTCGCCAGAGCCGGGCCGCCGCAGACCCGTCGAATCCGCTGCATGTAGCCGCGCCGATGCCGGGCTCGGTGGTCACGATCGCCGTGCAGCCGGGCCAGCGCGTCAGCGCCGGCAGCACGCTGCTTGCGCTGGAAGCGATGAAAATGGAAACGCACATTGCCGCCGAGCGCGATTGCGAAATCGCCGAGGTGCGGGTGCAGGCCGGCGATCGCGTTGCCGCCAAGGACCTTCTGATCGTGCTGAAAGACGCCTGAGGAACCGTCGCGCGCCACCAGGCGGGCCCGGCCCGACCGGTGGTGCGCGTGTGCCCTCCCGCCGTGGGAGGGGGCAAGCGCGAACACTCGCATTATTGTTGTGTGTCAGGAGACAACACGACCGCAATCCGCTGACCACGCTGGCGTTTCAACGGCGTTGCAGCGTCCACGCCAACCTCGATTGCGAGGCATGACGGCAGCGTTTTCCCCTGCCGCAACGGTTGCAATTCCGGCCAGCTACGCGCCCCCGCTTGCGGAAGCGCGCGTCATCGGGTTGCACACATCGATTCGACCCGAGGCAATCGTCGGCGCCTGTCGCACCCCGCATCGTGCCGCTTCGTCCGAAGCAGGCCCGGGCCCGACGCGCTGATCGATTCGCGAGTGAGTCCATCCATTCAGTAACAACTATTTGAGAGACAGATGAACGAAATCGGCGGTTACGACTTTGAAGACCTGGAAGCAGGCATGAGCGCCAGCTTTGCGAAAACCATTACGGAGGCGGACATCCTGCTCTTCGCGGCCGCATCGGGCGACATCAACGCAGTTCACATCAACGAGGAGTTCGCGCGGACCACGCCGTTCAAGGGACGCATTGCGCACGGGATGCTGTCCGCCAGCATGATTTCGGCGACCCTCGCCGGGCGCCTGCCCGGCCCGGGCACCGTCTACCTCGGACAGAACCTGCGTTTCAAGGCGCCGGTCCGGGCTGGCGATACCGTGCATGCAACGGTCGCCGTGAAAGAGCTGCAGCCGGAAAAGAGCCGCGTCGTGATGTCGACCGTCTGCACGGTGGCAGGAAAAGTGGTGATCGACGGCGAAGCGGTCGTCATGGCGACGTCCCGTGCGCGGCGTGTGGCCGAATGCGCGGACAGTGCCGGAGAGCCTGCAATCACGAGTGAGTCAATCGAGGCGCAACGATCATGCCGTTAAACGTACCGACCGAATACCTACAGGGATTCATCACGTCCGGTCAGCAGTTCTGGCGCACCATGGCCGGCCTGGATACGAATGGCGCGCCTCTCGACGACGCGTCCGCTGCATTGCAGCCCCTGAAAACGCTCACCGCTCCCGTGGCGCTGCTCGAAGCACATTCGGCGTACTGGCCACAGCTGGCGACAGTCTGGACCCGCACGCTGGCGGGCACGATGGGCGCGGAAACGGAGCCCGTGATTACGCCCGAGCGCGGTGACCGTCGCTTTGCTGCCGAAGACTGGCACAAGAATGCCTGGTATAGCCTCCTCAAGCAGAACTACCTGCTCAACGCACGGTTGCTTGAAGATATCGTCGATGCAGTCGCCACGACCGAGAAAGACAAACGGAAGTTCAAGTTCTTCACGCGCCAGCTCATCGACTCGCTGAGCCCGGCCAATTTCGCTGCGACGAATCCCGAGGCGCTCAAGCTCGCGTTCGAATCCAGCGGCGAGAGCCTGCGTGACGGCTTCACGAACCTGCTTGCCGACATGCAGCGCGGCAACATCTCGATCACGGACGAGTCCGCTTACGAGGTCGGCCACAACGTGGCGGCGTCACAAGGCTCGGTCGTGTTCGAGAACGATCTGTTCCAGTTGATCCAGTACGCTCCGCTCACAGAGAAGGTCGCGAAACGACCGCTTCTGATCGTGCCGCCGTGTATCAACAAGTTCTACATTCTCGATCTGCAGCCTGAAAATTCCTTTGTGCGCTTTGCCTGCGAACAGGGCATGACCGTGTTCATGGTGTCGTGGCGCAATCCGGATGCCACGATGGCGCAAACGACGTGGGACGACTACGTCGAACACGGTGCGTTGACAGCGCTGAACGTTGCGCAGTCAATTACCCGCGCCGACCGTGTCAACGCGGTGGGCTGGTGCGTAGGCGGCACCATTCTGTCGTCGGCCACGGCAATCGCCCGGGCACGCGGTGAAGACAAGGTGGCGAGCCTCACGCTACTCACCACGATGCTGGACTTCGAGGAACCGGGCGAACTGGGCGTCTTCATTGACGAAGCAGGCGTCGCACAACGCGAGAGCGCGATCGGACGTGGCGGCATCTATTCCGGCAAGGAACTCGGGTTCACGTTCCAGACATTGCGGGCAAACGACCTGATCTGGCCGTACGTCATCGGCAATTACCTGAAGGGCAAATCACCGCCGGCATTCGACCTGTTGTACTGGAACGCCGACAGCACGAATCTGCCTGGGCCCATGTACACCTGGTATCTGCGCAACATGTACCTGGAAAACAACCTGCGCAAGCCGGGCCGTTTGACGATGTGCGGCACGCCAGTCGACCTCGGGAATATCGACACTCCGGCCTACGTGCTGGCAACCGAAGAAGATCACATCGTGCCGTGGCGCTCGGCTCATCGATCCACGCAACTGCTTGGCGGGCCGACGCAGTTCGTTCTTGGCGCAAGCGGCCACATCGCGGGCGTCGTCAATCCTGCGTCGAAGAACAAGCGGAGCTTCAAGGTCAGCGATGACTCCACCGCCGATCCGGATGCGTGGCTGGCTTCCGCCGAAACGCGGCCCGGCAGCTGGTGGAACCACTGGATCGAGTGGCTGACGCCCTACGCTGAAGAATCGGTCAAGGCGCGCGTTAAGCCTGGAAACGCCGTTCACAAGCCGGTCGAGCCGGCCCCTGGACGCTATGTGAAAGTACGTACCGCCTAGTTCGCATTCTGGCTGGGACCTGCAAGGCCGCGAAGCGTTTGTCGCTTCGCGGCCTTTTTAGCATCAGACGTTGTCACCCGAACGTGCGGCGTCCGGCAGATCCCGCAGATAGGTACGCCGGCAAAGCATGAACGCCAGCGCTGCAGGAATCGATACGAGTTGCGCAAGCTGAAGCGCGCCAAGCAGGCCGATCCTGTCCGCCAGCACGCCGGTCAGGAACGGACCGGGCGCTGCGCCCATCAGGTTATACGCCAGCGCAAGAATCGCGAGAGCGGTCGCGTGTACGACAGGATTCGCCAGGTTCGCAACCGATGCGCCCGCTGGCCCCCACGGACCGGCTGCCACCAGTGCGCCGAGTGCGATCAGGATGATCTGCGCGTTGCCAGCCGGCAGGCGGAAGGCAATGGAGAGCACCACGCATGACAACAGGCAAAAGCCAATGCCAAACGAGACCTTGCGGGCAGGCGCACCACGGCCCGCCCAGTCGGTCAGCACGCCGCACAGCGTCATCCCGACGCCGCTCAGAATAAACATTCCCGCGGCGGACATCGCCGCCTTCCCCGGCGCCATCCCGTAGTAACGGTTGAGATAACTCGGCATCCAGGCGAGCAGTGAATACAGCGCGAACGACTGAAGCCCGCCGCCGAAGTACGCGCAGATCAGCGCACGCGAGCCGAACACAGCGCGCAGCGTCTCCCCAACGGAAAGACCTGTGCCGGTACCTGTGCGCACAGCCGCGCTCTGGTGAGCGTGGCGCGCGAGCCTGCCCTCCGTGACGGTCAGGCAGTACACGGCGGTCACGACCAGCCCGAAGGCGGCCATCGCGAGAAACGCCTCGCGCCAGCCGTAGTGGGCCGCAATGGAGCCGCCCAGCGCGGTGCCGAGCACTGCGCCGAAAATCCCGGCCGATGTAAAGGCGCCCGCCAGTGTCGCACGCACCTTTGGCGGAAAGACGCTCATGATCACCGCGAGCCCGACGCTGCCGTAGGCCGCCTCGCCCACGCCAACAAAGAACCGCGCGGTCAGCATCTGGCCATAGTTCGCCGCGAACGCGCAGCCCAGTGTCGCGACACTCCATACCACCGCCATCAGCGCGATGCTGCGCGCGCGGCCCCAGCGGTCAGCCAGCAGCGACAACGGCATGGTCAGTATTCCGACCATCAGCGCGACAACGCCGCTCAGGCTGCCGAGTTGCGCATCGCTCAGGGTCCACGCGGCCTTCAGTTGAGGAAATACGGCGCTCAGTACCTGCCGCGACATGTAGTCGGAAAGAAGCAGGCCAAGTACAAGTGCGGTGACGGCCCACGGGTAGGCCCGCGAGCGTGATGATGTACCTGCCAGACCGGTGTTGCCGGTCCCGGATAAATTCAGTCCCATTGAGGATCTCCTCCTGTTGTATATGGCTGTTATGAGCTCTGGTGGGCGGAACGTGCATGCACGCTCTTTTAATGCGGGTATTTCCGGCGCTCCTCCTGATAGCGACTGACGAGCCGGCTTCGTCGGTGCGACGATCAATAAGGCACGTCGCCGATGATGCCGGCGCGTTCCATCTTGCGGTGACACGCGGCGTAGTCCATTACAGCGTAGTGCTGCGTGCAGCGGTTGTCCCAGATTGCAACGCTGTTTCTGGCCCAACGCCAGCGCACCTGATGCTCCGGGATATACGCCTGGCTGATGAGCCACGCCAGCAGCTGGCTGCCTCCCGGGTTGTAGTCCTGTCCGAACCGCACCCGGGCAGCCGTGTGGTAATTCGTAAAGTGCGTAGTGAAGGCGTTGACGAACAGGATCTTCTCGCCGGTATCCGGATGGGTCCGCACCACCGGATGCTCGGCGTCCGGGAACTGCGCCTTCAGCGCGAGGCGTTTCTCGATCGGCATCGCCGCACCGAAGCTCGCCTCGATGCTGTGCCGTGCGCGCAGCTCCGATATCTGCGCCTTGATGCGCGCCGGCAGATTTTCCCAGGCGAGCACCATGTTTGCCCACATGGTGTCGCCACCCAGCGGCGGACACTCCACGCAGCGCAGCACGCAACCGAACGGCGGCGCGTCACGCCACGTGGCGTCGGTGTGCCAGACGTTTTCGTAGCGGTCGTCTGGCTGGTCCGGTGACTTGTAGATGCGCACGAGGCCCGGATGGTCCGGGTCGCTCCTCGCCACCGGATGGTCCTCCAGCTCCCCAAAACGCCGCGCGAACGCGACGTGCTCGGCCCGGGTGAAATCCTGGTCACGCAGGAACAGTACGCGGTGCCTGAGCAGCAGCCCGCGTAGCGCGGCGAAAAGACCATCGTCGTGGATCGCGTCGGCGAGCTTGACGCCGATGATCTCCGCGCCGATGGCACACGTCAGCTGTTCAACACGCATGACCGCCCTCGCAGATTGCATCTATCCAAAGAGCGCATGACATTCTGGATTCCTCAGTTTATTCGACCCTGTCGCGCATTGTGCGTCGCCAATCCGCTGGCAGGAATCAGTCGCCGTTCCGCTTCACATACAGCGACTTGCGTGGCGCCGACAGCACACGCCGGACCATCGGTTCAAAAAACGACAACGGCCGCGTGTCGTAGTCGGTCATGAACGCGGCTGCATCGTATTTCTGGCAAAACTCAGCCGTCCGTTCGAACAGTTCGGGCTCGCTCCTGAATTGCTCCCGAAGGTGGCGGTCCTGACCCAGATGCTGGAAGAAATAGTAGCCCTGGAAAATGCCATGCTTCTCGACCATCCACAGGTTCTCGGGGCTCACAAACGGCTTGAGGATCGCGGCCGCGACGTCAGGATGATTGAAGCTGGCGAGCGTATCGCCGATATCGTGCAGCAGCGCGCACACCACATACTCCTCGTCGCGGCCGTCCCGATGAGCGAGCGTCGCTGTCTGAAGCGAATGCGTCAGACGGTCAACAGGAAATCCGCCGCAGTCTCCTTCGAGCAGTTGCAGGTGCGCCATTACGCGATCGGGTAGCGACTTGGTGAACGTCGAGAATTCAGCGAGGATGAGGGCCCAGTCATCTGCCGTCCCGTTCTCCATATGGCTGAAGGCCGCGCGCGCATCCACGTCGTTTTCACTCATTCGAATCTCCTCGGGGCACCTGACGCCCCTTTTCCTGCATGTTGTTCGAAGCGAGCGCCGTCAGGCGCGGCGCATCAGACTGAAGCTTTGCGCGGAAGGACCGAAGTCCGGCTGGCTGGCAAGGAACATCGCGACTGGAACGACGTCCTCCGGTTCCTTGACCCACTCCTCGTTGAACTGGCATTTGCCGCCGAAGTCGGTCATCGCGGTACGCACCGGTCCGGGAATCAGTTCATTGACGCTGATGTTCGCGTCCTGGAGTTCCAGCGCGAGGGTCTGGGTGAGCAGCCACATACCCGCCTTCGAACTGCCGTAGGCAGATAGACCGGCATTCGGACGCTGCCGCAGTCCCGAGCCCATCAGGATGATCTTGCCCGCCCCGCGCCGGCGCAGATGCGGTATTGCCGCACGCGCGGTATGGAACACGCCCGTGAGGTTCACGTCGATGACCTGCTTCCAGAGTTTCGGATCGGAATGTTCGATCGTCCCGGTCACGGTGCCGACACCTGCATTGGCGACGACGATGTCCACGCCGTCGAACGCCTTGACTGCTCCGGCAAACAAAGCCTCGACGGACTCGTAATCGATGACGTCCGAGGCAATCGCAATTGCCCGCCCGCCCTGTGCGTTGATCAATGCGGCGGTTTCATCGATCTCGCCGCCCGAGCGTGCGCTGCACACGACAGCTGCACCCGCTTTCGCGTAGGCCAGCGCGATGGCGCGTCCGATGCCGCGGCCTGCGCCTGTGATCACAGCGACCTTTCCTCGTAACGCTTTGTCTTCTACCGGATTCATTGAGCTCTCCTGACGCATCGAATGATTTCAGGGAGCTTACCGGTGAGCACTCGCACGGCGGTACTCCTGAAAACCCAGCCCCCCGTCGCTGGGGGGAGCCTTCCCGGTAGCGACGCCGGTAGTCTTTTGCCACGGGCCGGCTCAGCAGTTTCCATCATGCCGGTTCTGGCGTGATCGCAATCTGAAAGGAGCAGTCGTATGACACTGGAAAACAGGATCGCCCTCGTGACGGGCGGTGCGCGAGGTCTCGGCTTGAGCATTGCACTGGCGTACGCGCGTGCGGGCGCCCAGACAATCATTTGCGATATCAACGAAGAGAACCTGAACGCCGCGCGTGAGGAAATCACTGCGGCGGGGAAACACGAATGCGTCGCGAGGATTTGCGACGTATCGTCCAGCGCGCAGGTGGCGGACCTGTTTGCGTGCATCAAGGCCCGCTTTGGCCGGCTGGATGTGCTCGTCAACAACGCGGGAATCGGGCCGATCGGTCCCGAGGATGACGCGCGGCGCAACCGGCACTGGGATTACATGACAACGCCCATGCCCAGACAGGCGCTGGGTTTTACGAGTTCGATGTCAGACGAGCAATGGCACCGCTACTGGGGCGTCAACGTTCATGGCGTGTTCTACTGCACGCGCGAAGCATTGCGGATCATGGAGCCCCGGCGCAGCGGCAAGATCATCAACATTGCGTCGATTGCCGGGATGTCCACGATCAGTGCGCACAGTCCGCACTATTCGGCGACGAAAGGCGCGGTGATCACGTTCACGCGGACCGTGGCGGCGGAAGTGGCCGGCGGGAACATCTACGTGAATGCGATCGCGCCGGGCGGCATCCAGACACCGGACTTCGAGAAATACTTCGTCCGGTCCTCCGAGGAGCAAAAGAACAGGCTGATGCAACTGATCCCGCTCGGCCGCTTCGGCAAGATGGAGGAATACGCGTCGCTTGCCGTCTACCTTGCGTCCGACAATCACTATCTGGTCGGTCAGGTCATCTCGCCCAACGGCGGCGCGGTCTGAGACGCAGCCCGCTCTCGCAGGCCCGGCTCTGTCCGACGTTTCCGCGCGCTCCGGCGACGAACGTCACTGCCAACAACCGCGTGTTTCCCTGACAGAAACGCCGCTGCGGCAGTGTTTCCGCAGCGACGTTTCTGCACCCCCGCACGGCGAAGGTCTTCGCGCCTAACGCGCCGCGTTCGTCGACTTGCGCATCTTCGCGACATCGTCCGGCAGCACAGCGGGCGCGTTGTTGTTCCAGCCCGCCCGGACAAACGTCAGCACATCGGCGATCTGCTGGTCGTTGAGCACCGGCGCGTACTTCGGCATTGGGTACGGCGCCGGAATGCCGCCCACCACCAGGTCACCCGTGCCGTTCAACGTCACGTTGACGAGCGACGACGCGTCTTTCTCCAGCACGTTCGGATTGCCCGCCAGCGGAGCGAGCATCGGCGCGAAGCCCCGTCCGTCGACGCCGTGACAGTGCATGCAATACGCGGCATAAACCTTCGCGCCTGGATCGAACGCCGGACGGTTCAGCGACACCTTCGTCGCCTTCGGGTCATATGCATACTGCGCGCCGCCGTACCCACCCGAAGCCGGTAACGACTTCAGGTACTGCGCCATCGCGGTGACGTCGGTGTCGTTCATCGCCTGCGTGCTGTTATTGATCACGCTCGTCATGGAACCGAACGCCGACGCATGCGCGTTCGCGCCGGTTTTCAGGAACGTCGAGAGATCCTGCTCCGTCCAGCGGCCGAGCCCGACGTTGTGTTCGCCCGTCAGGTTCGCGGCAAACCAGCCGTCGAGCAGGCCGCCCGTCAGAAACGCGCTGCCGCTCTCATCGAGCGCCTTTTCCTGGAACGCAAATCCGCGCGGCGTGTGACACGATCCGCAATGCCCCAGCCCCTGGATCAGATACGCACCGCGATTCCACGCGACGTCCTTGCCCGGCTTGTCCTGATACACGCCGCTCTTCAGAAACACGACGTTCCAGAGTTTCAGCGGCCAGCGCATGTTGAGCGGCCACTTGATATCCGGCTCGCGGTTCGCCTGCTTCACGGGCGCAACGCCGTTCATGAAATACGCGTAGAGCGCGTGCATGTCGTCGTTGTTGACTTTCGCGTACGACGGATAAGGCATCGCCGGATACAGGTTATGGCCGTCCTTCGCGACGCCTTCACGCATCGCGCGCGCGAAGTCTTCCTCGGTATAGCGGCCAATGCCGGTGTCCGGGTCGGGCGTGATGTTCGTCGTGTAGATCTGGCCCATCGGCGTGTTCATCGGCAGACCGCCCGCAAACGGCTTGCCGCGCGGCGCCGAGTGACAGGCAAAGCAGTCGCCGAGCTTCGCCACATATGCGCCGCGTTGAATCAGCGCGTCGTCGGCTGCGTGGGAAAACATCGGCAACGCCAGACCGAGCGCCGCGGATAACGCTTTGAGTGTGATATTCATCGACGTTCTCCGCTCAGGCCGTTTTCAGCTGGCTGCCGACCGGCAGTTGCCGGATCCGCTTGCCCGTCGCTGCAAAAATTGCGTTCGTCAGCGCGGGCATCAGCGCCGCCGTACCCGGTTCGCCGATCCCGCCGGGCGCTTCGGCGCTCTTGACGATGTGCACTTCGATGGGCGGCGTCTGGTCGATGCGCAGCATCCGGTAATCCGTGAAGTTGTTCTGCTCGACGCGCCCATCCTTGATCGTGATTTCGCTGTAGAGCGCGGCCGTGATTGCGAAGATCGCACCGCCCTGGATCTGCGCCTCGACCGTGTCCGGATTCACCACCATGCCGCAATCCACCGCACACACCACGCGCTTGACCGCGACTTCGCCCTTGTCGACGGCTACGTCGACGACCATCGAAAAGAAGCTGCCGAACGCATGCATCACCGAAACGCCGCGCCCCAGACCTTGCGCCACCGGACTGCCCCAGCCGGCCGCCTGGGTTGCGACGTCGAGCACGTTACGCGCGCGCGGCGATTTGCCGAGCAGATCGCGACGATATTTAACGGGATCGATTTTCGCTGTCACCGCGAGTTCGTCCACGAAGCTTTCGACGACGAACGTGCCGCGCGTAGCGCCCACACCGCGCCAGAACGCGGTCGGCACTGCATGCGGCTCCTCACGCACATAGTCGACCAGCTGGTTCGGCAGGTCGTAAGGCAGGTCCGACGCAACTTCAACCGCATCGGGGTCGATCCCGTTCCTGAACGCCGGCGGTGCGAATCGCGCAAGAATCGACGAGCCCACGATGCGGTGCTGCCATGCAACCGGCTTGCCGTTCGCGTCGAGGCCCGCGGAAATTTTGTCGTAGTAGTACGGGCGGTACATGTCGTGCTGGATGTCTTCTTCCCGTGTCCACACGACCTTGACCGGCACGCCAAGCTGCTTGCCGATCTTCAGCGCCTGAGTCGCCATGTCGAACTCGAGCTTGCGCCCGAAGCCGCCGCCAATCAGATGGTTGTGAACGACGATTTTCTCCGCCGGCAGGCCCGTCACGGTCACTGCCGCATCGACGATGCGCGTCGGCACCTGCGTGCCGATCCAGACATCACAACTGTCGGGTCGCACATGGACCGTGCAGTTGACGGGTTCCATCGTCGCGTGCGCGAGGAACGGCTGCTGATAGACGGCATCGACACGCGTCTTCGCGGAGGAGAACGCGCCCGTCACGTCGCCTTCCTTGCGCGCGACCGCACCGGGGCGCTGCGACGCTTTCGCGAGATCGTCGACGATCTGCTGCGTCGAGAGCTGCGCGCCCGCGCCTTCGTTCCATCTGATATCGAGCGCCTGCACGCCACGCTTCGCGGCCCATGTGTGGTCGCCGACCACGGCCACGCCGTTGTCGAACTTCACGACCTGACGCACGCCCGGAATCTTTCGTGCGTTCGTATCGTCGACGCCTGCGAGCGTGCCACCAAATACCGGACACGTGGCAATCGCCGCATAGACCATGTCGGGCACACGTACGTCGAGACCGAACACCGCCGTGCCGTCCACCTTCTCCGGCGAATCGAGGCGCTTCGCGCCGGTGCCGATCAGCTTGAAATCCTTCGGGTTTTTAAGCTGCACGTTTTGCGGCGCCGGCAGTTTCGCGGCGGCATCGACGAGATCGCCGTACGCCACGCTGCGGTTGCTGTCGGGGTGCACGACGTTGCCCGCCTGCGCGTGACAGGTCGCGGGATCGACCTGCCACTGCTGTGCGGCCGCGCTGATCAGGAGCACGCGCGCGGTGGCGCCCGCGCGCCGCATCGGTTCCCAGGCGTACCGGATCGACGTCGAGCCGCCCGTGAGCTGGCCGCCGAGCAGCGGGTCCGTGAAGAGCTTCGCATTGGGTGGCGCGTGATCGATCGTGACGCTGTCGAGCGGCACTTCGAGTTCCTCCGCGATCAGCATCGGAATCGACGTGTACACGCCCTGGCCCATCTCGACCTTCGGAATGATGAGCGAGACCTTGCCGGTCCGGTCGATCTGCACGAACGCATTCGGCGCGAATACGCCGTCCTGCGGCGTCTCGACACCATCGCCGCCGATCACCGATTTGCGTGACGCCTGATCCTGGCTTGCCGCCGGCAGACTGAATCCGAGCAGCAGACCGCCGCCTGCCGCCGCGCCGAACTTGAGAAACGTGCGACGGGACACGCCATGCGATTTTTCACCGCGCGTGCCGTCGTTTTTCGCATCGAGCAATCCTTGCGACATGTCACGCCTCCTTTGCGGCTAACCTGATGGCCGCGCGGATGCGGTTGTACGTGCCACAGCGACAGATGTTGCCTGCCATCGCGGCATCGATATCGGCATCGGACGGGTTGGGGTTCGACGCGAGCAGCGAGGCCGCGGACATCACCTGTCCGGACTGACAGTAGCCGCATTGCACGACATCGATCTGACGCCACGCGGTCTGCACTTTCTTGCCCGCAGGCGTGTCGCCGACGGCTTCGATCGTCGTCACCTTGCGCTCGCCCACCGCCGCGACCGGCAGCACGCACGAGCGGACCGCGACGCCGTCGAGATGGACGGTGCACGCGCCACATTGCGCGATGCCGCAGCCAAACTTGGTGCCAGTCAGCCCGACGAGGTCGCGCAGCACCCAGAGCAACGGCATATCGCCTGGTGCATCGACGGTATGAGTCTGTCCATTTACGGTAAGCGTTGTCATAAGCGACTCCGGATTGTGGGGCTATTGTTCTGGTGTGGAGAGAAATCGCGCTGGCGGGCCGGAATTTATTCCGTCGGCCATTGCTAATACGGGACTATGCTGGTGAACAGCGCGGGGCCTGCGCCAGACATTCAGCGGGACTGCAATGAACGGCAATGAAGGAAGAGGCGAAAAGATTGTAGCGCCGACTGAAATTGCGTGTTGCCTGACGGCGCACCAACGCGTTTACCGGCAAGCTGTCAGAATCGCCGTTGACGAACTGAAAGGAGAGAACGATGAACGAAGCGCGCGCGATTCAATTCCTGAACACCATTCGCAGACCGCTCCTGTCGCTGCACAAGTCGATTCTCGACCACGAGCGCGCGTCGTATGAGAAGGAGTTTGGCCCGACCACGCCGGCGGCGTTTCTTCAGATACTGATCAACGGCTCCGGCTTTCGCTGGATCACGCCGCTCTCGACGCTCATTGCGAACATCGATGAAGTCGTCGACGACAAGGAAGCCACGCCCGCCGACCGGATAGCCGCGGCGGAAGCGGTGATCGCCCTCTTCACGCCCGGCGACCCGAACGCGGTGTTTCTGCCGCGCTATCTGCCGTTGCTGCAGATGAACCCCGACCTGCTACACGCGCACGGTCAGGTCGCGCAGGTACTGCGCGACGCGGCAGGCGCATAGCGCGCCCTCGCATGTGCGGCGTTTGTGTCAGGCAAACGCCGCTCAGGTCGTGCGCCCCGTCAAGACTGCATCGCATGGGGTCCGCGAGTCCCGAATATCCTCACCATTGGTTTTTCAGTCTCAAGCGACGAAAAACCATGCGTTATGTCGCACAAAGCATGCTTTGCTATTGACAACGCCGTCACCATGCCCCTCAAGTTGCGCTGAAGGCCCTTGTTTTAGGGGATTTTATGCATCGCGCGTCCATTTGAACGGTTCGAACGGATCGCTCGTGTAGAAATTCAACCTTATTTGTCGCGATTGTTTCCGCGCAGCGTGCAATCAAAGGTGAGGTTCTGCGGGAGGCCCTTCGACGCGTCGCGTGGGTGGCGCTGCATGGTTCAACGCCGCTTCGCCTGACTGGGACAATGGCTGCCTCCGATCCGTTGCTAGCGCAACGAACGGCTTCGCGGCTTTGCATCGCCAGCTTGACCGACATCGTTCAGCTTGCGCCATAACGTCGTCTTGCTGATGCCGAGCATCTCGCACGCCAGGTCGCGGTCGCCGTTACATGCGTCGAGTGCCGCACGAATCTCGTCGGCCTCCACGCGGCGGCTGCGCTGACGTAACGTCAGGCTCGCGGCTTCACGCGAAGCGCGCTCGAACAGTTCGGGCGCAACCGAACGCAGCACTTCATCCGACAGTTCGCCCGCCTCCGGGTCGCCGAGCTCGACTGCAATCCGTTCAATCACGTTCTGCAGTTCGCGCACGTTGCCGGGCCACGTGTGTTCGCTCAACGGAACATGAACCGCGTGCAGCGCGGCGGCCGCGTCTTCGAGGTTGCGAATCTGACGTGCGAGGCGCGGCTCGCGGCGCGAGGCCTGCACGAGCAGCTCGGCGGCAAGCGGCATGATGTCCGCCTGTCGCTCGCGCAGCGGCGGCAACGCGATGTTGAGGATGTTGATCCGGTAGTACAGATCGGCGCGAAACTCGCCAGCATCGATGCCTTCCGTCAAACCGCGATGCGTCGCCGCGACGATGCGCACATCGATGCGCGTCGGTTCCGTCGAACCCAGGCGCACGACTTCGCGCTCCTGCAACACCCGCAAGAGGCGGCTTTGCAGCGGCAAGGGCATCTCGCCGATTTCGTCGAGAAAGAGCGTGCCGCGATGCGCCGCTTCGATCAGGCCCGCCTTGCCGCCGCGCCGTGCGCCGGTAAACGCGCCCTCTTCATAACCGAAGAGTTCGCTTTCCAGCAGCGCTTCGGGAAACGAGCCGCAATTGATCGCGACGAATGGAAAATCGCGCCGCGCGCTGGCCTGATGGATGCTCTGCGCGACCATCTCCTTGCCCGTGCCGCTTTCGCCGCGAATCAGAACCGTTGCATCCGACTGCGCGTAACGCCGCACGAGGCTCCGTACCCGCTCGATGGCCGCGCATTTGCCGACGATATCGTCGAGCGTGTAGCGCGCCGCGAACTGTTGCGTGCGTTGCCGCGAGCGCAGCGTGCGGTCGAGCCGTTCGACCGCGCGCGATTCCTGGAACGTCAACACGGAGCCGGTCGTGACGCCGTTGTCCGCGAGTGGGCCGCGATGCACGACATAGCTCACGCCGCGCACCGTTTCCAGCGATTCGCCTTCGGCGTCGGGCACCGCATTCGCGATATCGGGCGCAAGATCGAGCAGCAGTTTGCCGGCTGCGGCGGCGGGATCGATACCGAGCGTGAGCGCGAGGCGCTGGTTGATCGCTTCGATGCGACCCTGCGCATCGAGCGCGACGACGCCGTCACGCAGATGCTGCAATACGCTGTCGAGGCGCAGCCGTCGCACCGCTTCGCGCCGCGTGGCCTGCGCCACTTCGAGCGCGTTATCGAAGGCGACGCGCACCGATGCGCGCGAATACAGAAACACCGCGCCCATGCCGGCTTTCGCCGCGAGGTCGGTGACAAGCCCCGGCCCGACCACCGTCTCGACGCCGCGATCGCGCAGATCGAGCACGCACGTCTCCGCGTCCTGCGCGGATTCGTAGGACGCGAACACGACGTCGATGCCATACGCGGAGACGAAGCGGCGCAGCTCGCCTGGCGTTTCTCCGTGCGTGACGAGCGCGACCGACGCGCCATCGCGCCGCGCGCGTGCCAGCGCATGCATGACGTCAAAGCCAGTGGGCGTGACGAGCACAACCGGCACGTTTACGCGCGCCTTCAGATACGTCCCGTTCGATCCGGCGGCAACGACGATGTCGGGCCGGTCTGAGCCGGCCGCCGCGATTTCGTTGACGGCGTCCTCGAAACCCGCCGAGATGAGCCGCAACTCGGCGCGGCCGTCGTACTCGCCGGCGATATCGCGGTACAGGTCGCGCAGCTTGCTGATGCCGATTGCCCACACGCGTGGACGCGGGCCGGACAGGGGAAACGGCGTCATGATCGTTCGGGCTTCGTGGAGGCTGGATTCATCCTTTGATTATGCACCGAACTTTCATCTGTGAAATTCGATATTTCATTTAAGAAATGAGATAGCGCAGAGGCGAACGACCCGTCCCGTGCCCTGCGCGACGTGCATCGGAGCAACGACAGGCGGCCCCGGCAAGTCGCTTGCCGGGGCCGCTATATCTCGCGCTACGCGTTGGAGCCTGAACGAACCGATGCTGAACCGATGCCGAACCGATCCCGCTAGCTGCGGCCCGACGGCAGATACGGCATCGGATCGACCGGCTTGCCGTCGTGACGCAACTCGAACAGCACGGAGACGCGCGTGTTGTTCTCGTTACCCATTTCGGCGATCTGTTGCCCCTGATGCACGACGTCGCCCGTTTTGACGAGGAGCTTGCGGTTGTGCGAGTAGGCCGTCAGAAAGTCCTTGTTGTGCTGGACGATGATAAGGCTGCCGTACTCGTTGAGGCCGGTCCCGGCATACATGACCTTGCCGTCGGCGGCGGCCCGCACGGGGTCGCCCGGCTTGCCCGCGATCTCGATACCACGCGTTTCGCCCGCCTGAAACGGCTCGACGACAGCGCCCTGCGCCGGCCACGCGAGCGCCACGCTCTTCGCGGCGCGTGCGGTCTGCGCTGCCATCTCGCGCGAACCCGCGGAGTTCGACGCTGCGCCCGAAGCGACCGGCTTGCCGTCCGCGGCAACGGTCACCGTCTGCTGCGTCACGATGCGGAGCGTCTGGCCCTTCTTGACGTGCGCCGACGCGCTCAAATGATTCCACGCCAGCAGATCCTTCACGCTGCAATTGTTCTTCTGCGCGATGCGCGCCAGCGTGTCGCCACGTTTGACCCGGTAGTGGGTCGTTTTGGTCGTCGTGACGGTGCGGGTGGCGACCGCATCGCTTGCCGCCTGCTGCACCTGTGCGGCTGCATCGGAAGCCGCTGCGGCAGCCGCCGCAGCCTGCGCACTGGATGCCGCGCTATCCGCCGAAGCGCCCTCTTGCCCCACGTTCGCACAGCCGCTGATCGCCACGGCAACCCACAAACCGGCGAGACCTGTTCTTGTCCTGTCGAAGCGACTTCTCAACATGTTCGACTCCTGCGTCTTTCAGTGGCCCCGCTTTTCGTACGTTGCGCAGAAGGCGTGCTTTCACGTATTAGCGTTTGTGCGTACGGCAACGTGGAAAACTCACATCGTTGTGTCCGCAACCAGCCTGCGCCGGTCCGCACGTGAAGCCGCCATCTCATTCCCGCAACAGGAACACTTTCCTCATACGAAAAGGGCCAGATTCACGATTAAATTTCACGCAGCATTGTAATGGCCGCTTCACAATCTGCGCGCTGCCTGAACAACTCGATACAAATGCTTACGAAGAGAATATTTCGACCGGCTGAAGTCCATATCGCCGCAACCTGTGCGCGAAAAACGGAAATCCACCGGACGTGGGGTGCGATCGTGGCCCCGTGACTCGTCCAGCACGGCGCAGGCGTTCAGGTCAGAAACCTGTCCGTCTGCTGGCACGACCGCCTCTTTCTTAACGGCAGCATGCTCACGAACTTGAGGAAAGGCGTGAATGCATGCGGCTTTGCGCGACGGTGCTAGCTGTAGTACTCGCCCGCGTATTTCACGAAGCCGACTGGGTGATGGGTGAAGTGCAGCACCGGCAGCACAGGATTGCGGTTGTCTTCGGTCGGATAGGCGCTGGCTTCGGAAATGTATTCGCCCTGCACTTCGACCGGCTGTCCAGCCTTGAGGCCCGGAATTTCCTGCGCGAGCCCTTCGTTGTCGCCGAAGCGCACGGCGACGAACACTTCGGTGCCGACAAGATTCTGCTGGCCGCCCTCGAACTTCACGACCGAGTCGATCTTCACGATGAAGTGCTGGTGGTTCGCGCCGTTGTGATGTTCAGGCGCGGCGAAAACGCGTGAGATCGTCCCTTGCACGCAGGCGAGCGGCGCACCCAGCGAATAGACGAAACGATGATGCGGCAGGATCTGCGTGGCGCGGTTGCTCATGACGATCTCCCCAACGTGACGGGCCTGTGCGAACGGCATCATGACGGCATAACAGCGCGTGTTGCGAACCCGTGTATCGGGTCGCGCCACACGCGAAATCGTTTGAGCAGCATTGCGTACGCGAGTTTCAACGCGCGCTCGTCCGCATCGTCATGCGCGCACGATCGTCACGCCCAGCGCCTCGAGCGGCGCGGTGAGCGCAGCGGGCGTGTCCTCCTCGACGACCACCGTGCTCGCAGCGGTAATCTCCGCGATCATGTACGCCGACGCCGCGTTGAGCTTTTCCGCCGACGCCAGCACGATCGTTTCCGCCGCATGCGCCGCGAGCGCGCGCTTCATGTATGCCTCTTCGAGATCGCCGGTGCTGAACCCGGCTTCCGGGTGCACGCCGGTCACGCCCATGAAGTACACGTCCGCGCGAATGTGGCCGAGTGCTTCGAGCGCGGCCGCGCCGACGGCCACCATCGAATGCCGGAACAGCCTGCCGCCGATCAGGATGACTTCGAGTGCGGTGTGCTGCGCGAGTTCGACCGCGACGCTCGGGCTATGCGTGACGATCGTCGCGCGCAGGTCGCGCGGCAGGTGGCGTGCGAGTTGAACGGCTGTCGTGCCGCCGTCGACGATCGCGATCTGTCCGGGGGCGATCATCTGCGCGGCGGCCCGGCCGATTGCGGCTTTGGCCGTCGATTCGATGCCCTGTCGCCCCGCGAAATCCACCGCCGCCGGCGACGACGGCAACGCGCCGCCGTGCACGCGCTGCAGACGCCCATCGCCCGCGAGTTCGCGCAGGTCGCGACGCACCGTGTCCTCCGATACACCGAACGCCGCGCTCAACGTTCTGGCGACCACCTGGCCCTCGCGGGCGAGCATATCGAGGATCAGCTGTTTTCTTTGCGACGTGAGCATGGGAGCGGACTCTTGCTGAAAATTGGACGCACGAAATTACTTGTTATTGCATGAATATGCACGATATCATGAATTTTGCCGGTAGCGAATCCGCATAAGAGGACATTTCATGAACGAAACTGCAGAGCGCGTACGCATCGTCGATGTCGAAGTCCTTTCCGACGACTGGTATGTACTGAAGAAAACGACGTTCGATTTCCAGCGCGCCGACGGCACCTGGCAGCGCCAGAGCCGCGAAACCTACGACCGCGGCAACGGCGCGACGCTGCTGCTGTACGACCCGGATCGACGCACCGTGGTGCTGACGCGCCAGTTCCGGCTGCCCGTTTTCGTCAACGGACACGACGGCATGCTGATCGAGGCGCCGGCCGGACTGCTCGAAGCGGCCTCGCCCGAAATGCGGATTCGCGCCGAGGTCGAAGAGGAGACCGGCTATCGCGTACACGACGTGCGCAAGGTGTTCGAGGCTTACATGAGCCCGGGCTCGGTGACCGAGAAGCTGTACTTCTTCGTCGCGCAGTACGACCCTGCTTCGAAGGTGAGCCGTGGCGGCGGCGTAGCCGGCGAAGGCGAAGACATCGAAGTGCTCGAATACCCGATCGCCGATGCACTGGCGATGGTTCGACGTGGCGAGATCGTCGATGGCAAGACCATCATGTTGTTGCAGTACGCCGCGCTTGAACTCTTCGCGCGTTGAGTTGCGGCTGTCGGGTTCGCTGAGCGCAATGCCTGAACCTGTTAACATCGGCCGCCTGGATTACGCGGTGAAACTGCGGTGGCGGCCAGGAACTTACGTTATCACCACCGGTCAGTTCTACCGGTCCTGCAGCCGTTTTCCGATCGTCTGACCAGCCGGCTTGCGTCGCTCCGCATTGCGCCTGCCGCGCTTCCGTCGCATTTTGCGTTGCCTCGCGCGCCCCTTCGGCAGCGCAGGCAGCATGCGATACGGGCTCCCCTATTCAGCAAACTTCATGCTGGCAGTCACGCGTCGGGCGTGCGTCTGCGTGAGGTCGTTATGGCAACACTTATGCAACAGTCGCAACACCGCTTCATCGAGCTTGATTTTTTTCGTGGGCTTGTGCTCGTCATCATCGTGGTCGATCACATCGGCGGCAGCATCCTGTCGCGATTCACGCTGCACGCATGGGCGCTCTGCGACGCGGCCGAAGTGTTCGTGTTCCTCGGCGGCTTCGCTACGGCGACCGCATACGCCGCACTCGCCGAACGACGCACCGATGCGATCGCCCGCAATCGCTTCCTCAAACGTTCGCTCGAGATTTATCGCGCGTTTCTCGTGACTGCGGGCCTGATGCTGCTCGTGAGCGCAGTGATGCTCGCGTTCAGCGTCGACGCGCCGAATCTGCCGACAAACGATCTTGATGAACTGATCGACGCACCGCTCGCATCGCTCGGCGATATCCTGCTGCTGCGCCGTCAGCCGTATCTGGCATCCGTGCTGCCGATGTACACGTTCTTCGCGCTGATGGTGCCCGTCGCGCTGCCGCTTGCGCGCAGCAAGCCATGGCTGCTGCTCGCGGGCAGCGTCGCGCTGTGGGCCGCCGCGCCGCATCTGGCCGGCTGGCTGCCGGGCGCCGAAGACACGCCATGGGACTTCAACCCGCTCGCGTGGCAGCTGATGTTCGTGCTGGGCGTGATCGCGCGCTGCCAGCCGGTCTACCCGCGCATCACCGCGCATCGCATGGGCTGGCTCGTCACGCTGCTGGCCGCGGGCGTTGTCGCGGCGGCGGCGTATTACAGGCTCGCGATCGAAACCGCCCCGCTCGACGCAAGCTTCAAACAGAATTTGATGTGGCTGCGCGCCGTGAATTTTCTGGCGATCGCATGGCTGGTCGCCAACGTCGTGCGCGTCGGCTGGGCCGGCAAGATCGCGCAGAAGCTGCCTTGGATCAGCCTGATCGGCCGCAAGGGTCTCGTGTGCTTCGTCGCGGGAACCGTGATTTCGCTCGTCGTCGATTCGCTGCTGTACCAGGCAACGGATGGCCTCCTCGACGTCCCGCTCGGTCTCCTCGCCGACGCGATCGCGGTCGGCTCGCTGCTTGTGGTCGCGCATGCGGCGGAGCCGGTTTCGCGCTTCTTTGCGTCGTGCGTGAGCCGTCAGCGAAATCGCACGCGAAGCGTCGCGGGTATCGGGCACACAACGCGTATGGCACGCCCCGCCCCTGCGACTAGCGCACCCAGTCGTTCCACAGCACCATCAGCACGGTCATCAACGCCGGGCCTATAAAGAGCCCGAGCAGGCCGAACGTCTCCGCGCCGCCCAGAATGCCGAACAGCACGAGCAGAAACGGCAACCGCGTCGAGCCACCGATCAGCACCGGGCGCACGAAATGCTCGGCGATAAATACGATGACGAAGCCGACCACCGCAAGGCCGAGCGCGGCTGCGACCGCGCCCTGGGTGAACAGCCAGAGCGCCGCGCCGCAGAACACGATCGGCGCGCAAAACGGCAACATCGCGGCAACGGCCGTCACGAGGCCAAGCAGCGCAGCATGCGGCACGCCGACGAGCGCATAGATAATCCCAAGCAGTGCACCTTCGCCGAGCCCGACCACGACGAGACCCGTGACCGTGCTGCGCACCGCGCTCACCATGCGCTGGATCAGCTGCGCGCCATCCGGGCCGAACGCACGGTGCACGCCCGTGAGGAGCGTACCGGAGAGCTTCGGGCCCGCCTGCAGGATCATGAAGAGCGTCACGAGCATGAAGCCGAACACGACGAGCACGTGCACCGCGCGCGCGCCGAAATGCCGCCCGAAGGTCAGCACGGCCTCGCTGTGCAGGCCCTTCATCGCGGCCGAGCCGCGCAGCGGCAGTTCGAGATTCGTCTGCCACCAGGTGGTGATCTGGGCGACGCCGAACGGCAGATGACTGACGAAGTCCGGCACCGGAATGCCGTTCTCCTGCGCGTCGCGAAACCAGGCAAGAAGATCGTGCGCCTCGGCGAGCGCCTGGGCGATGCCAAGCCCAACCGGTAGCACCACGAGCAGCGAGACCGCCGTCGTGAACACGAGCGCAATGATCGTCGTGCGGCCCTGAAACAGGTTGTGGCCTTCCACGCGTTTGAGCACCGGCCAGAGCGCAATCGCGATCACGATCGCCCAGACCACGGCGGGAATGAACGAGCGCACGATCCACAACGCCAGCAGCACGAGCGCCACGTACAGCACCTGCAGCCCGATCTTCTGGGCTTTCCGGCGGCTGGATTGCGGATCGGGCGATGCGGGCAGACGCTGGTTCATGAGGCCTCAAGGCTGAATGGATAACGGCGCGCGATGCGCTCAAAAGGCACGACGCCTTCCGGCGCGACGCGCGAAGCGATCCTGCATCTTAAAGGATGCCCGGCGCGCGTTCCGGGATGGGCGCGCAGGCGACCCGGCGCCCAATCGGGCACCGGCAATATGTCGCGCCACAAACAACACTGTGTTGCAAAAATATGCCATATCGCGCAGGACGGGCGGCGAGCCGTGTCGTTTCGTCCCGCAAACTGGGAATGACGCCATTGTTGCCATTATTGGAACGGTGTTTCAACGGCTGCACAATGTTCTTCTTGCGCGCGCGGGACTACATTCGGGCACACCCCACAACGGAGCCGACCATGCAGTCCATAGCGTCCCTATCTCTGAGCGGAACAGAAGGCGTGCACATCGATATTCTCGAGCGCTCCGACACGACGCTGGTCATCCGTTGGGTCGAGCCGGGCCGCTGCCACTACGGCGAGCAGCGCTGGCGCCGCCGCTCGGCGCATACCTCGGGCACCTGCGCGCTGTCGCGCAGCAAGATCCGGCGCGGCGACGCCGTCTTCAAGCCGGCCGAGCGCCCCGCGCCTTCGAACGCAGCGGCAATGATCTCCGCCGAAATCCTCGGCAACCTGCTCGACGCCTGATCCGGTTTCATCCCGGCAGCCCGCTCGGGTATTGACTCACGCAGGCAGGCCGATGACGTGGCCACAATATTTTGCCGGTGGCAGGTTCGCCTGCGACTGCGCTTCGACGAGCGCTTCGATGCGCGCCGCGATATCGGCGTCGAACGCAGCAGCTTTCGGCCCCGATGTATCGACGTGCAGCAGCATCTGCTCGCCGGCGGCCACTGGCACACGGCGGGCGTCCGTAAACATCTCCAGATAGATATGCAGCCGCTTCGCGTCGTGCGCGAGCACGCGCACCTCGACGCGCACCGGGGCGCCTTCCTTGATCTCGTGCATATAGTTGACGTGCGCCTCGAGCGTATAGATCGACCGGGCGCGCGCCCGGCGGGTCACATCGTCGAGTCCGATCCGGTCGATCAGCACGTCCGTCGCGTAACTGAAAATCAGCAGATAAAACGCGTCGCGCAAATGGCCGTTGTAGTCCACCCATTCGGCGCGAACCGTGTCGCGATACACAACCAGCGGCGTTTCGTCGGGCATGGGATTGTCCTGTTCCAGTCCGGGCAGAGATGAGTCACCCGTCGGCCACATCGTAAACCGTCGGCGTCATGTGCTGCAGCGAGCCCGGCTTCTTCGCCCTGACCTGCGCGGACGCCAGGAGACGCGCCACCGGCTCGCCCCCATTTGAACCGCGTCCCGGCGGGCGATTGCGGCGAACGGTCGTGTGCGGTACCGTGAGACGGATCGCGCCGCCGGATTGCGGCTCACATGCCGCCGGCCCGGCGCGTCGCGAACTCCACCGCATCGCATCATCCGCGCAACGCTGTTTGGGACGGGACCATGGCAGAAAACGATCCGACGCTATCGATTGCTCCGCAGCAATTCTCCACCGACGTCATGCTCGAAAAATACGCCAAGGGCGACGAGCAGACAGTCGGCGATGTCTACCGGCGCGTCGCGCGCGGCGTGGCGATGGCGGAGCCGGAAGCATTGCGCCCGGTGATCGAGGCCCGCTTCGTCGACAACCTGCTGCACGGCGCGCTCGGCGCCGGCCGCATCATGAGCGCGGCGGGCAGCGGCCTCGCGGCGACGCTCATCAACTGCTTCGTGCAGCCGGTCGGCGACTCGATCCAGGGCGTCGACGACGAAGGCCTGCCCGGTATTTACGTCGCGCTGTTGCAGGCCGCCGAAACCATGCGGCGTGGCGGCGGCGTCGGCTACAACTTTTCCGCGATCCGCCCGCGGGGCGCGCGCGTTCACACCACGAGTTCCTCGGCATCCGGACCATGCAGCTATATGGATGTGTTCGACGCGTCATGTCGCACTGTCGAAAGCGCCGGCTCGCGGCGTGGCGCGCAGATGGCAGTGCTGGATTGCGATCACCCTGACCTCATCGAATTCATCGAAGCCAAGCATTCGAAGGGACGCTGGAACAACTTCAACGTGTCGGTCGCCGTGACGGACGCGTTCATGCGCGCGGTCGAAGCCAATGCGCCGTGGCAACTCGTGCATCGCGCGGAGCCTTCGCCCGCGATGCGCGCGGCGAACGATCTGCGCCAGCGCGAAGACGGCTACTGGATCTACGCCGAGCAACCCGCGCGCGAAATCTGGGACAAGATCATGCGCTCGACGTATGACGTCGCCGAACCGGGCGTCGTGTTCGTGTCGCGCATGAACGAGGACAACAACCTGCGCGCGATCGAAACGATCCGCGCCACGAATCCGTGCGGCGAGCAGCCGCTGCCGGCGTATGGCTGCTGCAACCTGGGGCCGCTCAACCTCACGCGCTTTGTCGTCGATCCGTTTGCGCAGATGCACGGCGGCACGCCTTCGTTCGACTGGGAAGCGCTCGCCGCGCGCACACGCACGCAGGTGCGTTTTCTCGACGACGTGCTCGACGTCACGCTCTGGCCGCTCGACGAACAGCGCGACGAGGCTGCGGCGAAGCGTCGTATCGGCGTCGGCCTCACGGGTCTGGGCGACACACTCGTGATGCTCGGTCTGCGCTACGACGCGCAGGAAGGCCGCGATTTCGCGGCCCATGTCGCGCAGCTGATGCGCGACGAGGCGTACCGCGCGTCGGTCGAACTCGCGCGCGAACGCGGCGCGTTCCCGCTTTTCGATGCAGCACGTTATCTGGAAGAAGGCACGTTCGCCTCGCGCCTGCCCGACGACCTGAAGGATGCGATCCGTCGTCACGGCATTCGCAACAGCCATCTGCTTTCGATCGCGCCGACCGGCACGGTCAGCCTTGCGTTCGCGGACAACGCGTCGAACGGCATCGAGCCCGCGTTCTCGTGGACCTATACGCGCATGAAGATCATGGCCGACGGCAGCCGTCAGCAGTTCGCCGTCGAAGATCACGCGTGGCGGCTCTATCGCGAACTCGGCGGCGACGTCGACGCGCTGCCTGAGTATTTCGTCAGCGCGCTGGCGATGTCCGCGCGCGACCATCTGGAGATGATGGCGGCCGTGCAACCCTTCGTCGATACGTCGATTTCGAAGACGGTGAACGTGCCCGCCGATTATCCGTTCGAGGATTTCGAGAGCCTCTATTTCGACGCGTGGAAGAGCGGCCTCAAAGGGCTTGCCACGTATCGTCCGAACGAGACGCTCGGCGCCGTGCTGAGCGTCTCGCCCACGGAGTCAGCCACGCCCGACGACACGCCCGGTGCGGCGGATCTCGACCCGCTGCGCGTGACGATCGACCATCGCCCGAGAGGGGAACTGCCCGCCATCATCGAGAAGGTCGAGTACCTGACGCAGATCGGCAAGAAGTCGCTCTACGTGGCGGTATCGTTCATCGAGGTCACCGGGCGCATTGCCGGCGAAGACATCACCATCGAGCGCCCGATCGAAATCTTTATTCCGGCCGGCCAGCGCGACGAATCGCAGCAATGGATCACGGCGACGATGCGCTCGCTGTCGCTCGCCGCGCGCGGCGGCTTTATCGCGCGCAACCTGCAGGACATGCGCAAGGTGTCGTGGGATCGCGGCCAGGTTCGGCTCGGCGAAGTGCAACGGCCCGACGGACATCGTTCGCCGCGCTGGCACGACTCGGAAGTCGCGGCGCTCAGCTACGCGATCCAGCAGATCCTGCATCGTCGCGGCTTTCTCGACGCGGACGGCAATCAGGTGCCGTCGCGCCTGCTCGCGCGCCTGCCGCGCGGGCAGATGGTCGACACCACGCATGCAGCCACGGCCAACGCGCGGCACAATGACGTCAGGGAGGACTCCGGCGCTGGTTCCGGCCCGGTTGCTGGCGCACCCGCCGCCGCGCCGACGATGCTCGGCAGCAAGTGCGACTACTGTGGCGCGAACGCCGTCATCCGGAAAGACGGCTGCGATTTTTGTACGGCCTGTGGGGAAATCGGCGCGTGCGGGTAGACGGATTTTCCGCGACCTTGCGACGAATGGCGGTTGTCCCACAGACTGGATTTACCAGACTGTCATCCTGTTCTCTCGGGAGAGCTGTGTTGGGAGATCGCCATGTCCGTATATGTTGATGAAGCGTTCCGGCCGTGCGTAACGGAGTGCGCAACGGTCGCTTTTCGTGTCTGTTTTGATGACCGCGTACAGGTTTTTGAAGTGAGCGCGGAAGCGTTGATGGCCTACTGCGGCGCTGCCAGCAAGCGGCGCGCCGACCTGCTCGTCGCGTTCGAAGACGCGCTCTACGAGATTCTCCGGGTCGCGGAAACCAGAAAGTCCTTCCAGTCGACTCCGGTCAGACTGGGTCTCGAAGAATTCAGGACGGTCCTGCACTAAGGGATTCATTCAACTTCGCGACTGGCTCCGCTGGAGCCAGTCGCTTTCGTGTTGTCCGTTTTGCTCGTTTACGATATATTTTGCTCTATTGTGATCGATTCACGGTTTCGAGCAAGCGCGCAAAACGGAGCAAGACCATGCAGCGAACACGGCAGGACGCGATCGAAGGGCTTCTTCCGGACGAACGGCAACGGCTGATTCTGGCGCGACTTCAGGCGCAGGGCCGCGTGCTCGCCTCCGAACTCGCGACCGAGCTTCAGACTTCCGAACACACCGTGCGCCGCCATCTGCGCGACCTCGCGAGCGCCGGTCACTGCAAGCGGGTCTATGGCGGGGCGATCCTGACCTCGCCTGCCGGCGTGGCGGCCTCGGTCCGGATGCAGGAGGGCGTCGATCGCAAGGCGCGTCTTGCGCGTGTCGCGGCGTCACTTGTCCGGCCGAAGCAGATCGTCTTTCTCGATGCGGGTTCGACCAACGTCGCGATCGCGCAGGCGTTGCCGGACAACGCGGACCTCACCGTCATCACCAACTCGGCGGAAGCGTGCATGCGCATGCAGGAGCGGCCGGGCTTCGACGTGATCCTGATCGGCGGGCGCGTCGGCCGGCGCACCGCGGGCGCGACCGGTGCGACCGCCCTGCTCCAGATCCAGCAGATCCGCGCCGACCTGTGTTTTCTCGGCGCGTGCGCGCTCGACCCCACCGAAGGCATCGCAGCGTTCGAACCCGAAGAGGCCGAACTCAAGCGGGCGATGGTGAAGGCGAGCGGCCAGGTCGCGATCGCATCCACCTCAGAGAAGCTGATGACCGCTGCGCCGTACATCGTCGCGCCGGCTTCCGCGATCGACTTCCTGGTTGTCGAAGCGGATCTTCCGGCCGGGCGTCTCGAAAGCCTCCGGGCCATGTTCGATACCGTGATGGTGGCCACCTCATGAAACCCGTCAACGAACGTATTGCGACGCTGGCGGTGTTCCTCGCCAACGGCTTCGGGATTGGCGCGTGGGCAGTCGAAGTCCCGCGCATCAAGGAAACTCTCGCACTCAGCGACGCCGCGCTCGGTATCGCGCTCTTCGCGTTCGCGCTCGGCGCGATCGTCGCGATGCCGCTCGCCGGTCGGCTCGCGCCGCGCTTTGGCAGCGGCCGCGCGACCGCGATGCTCGGCGTCGCGTTTGTCATGGCACTGCCGCTTCCGGCGCTCATGCCGAATCTCGCGACACTGTGTTTCGTGCTCCTTCTGCTGGGTGCGGCGAACGGCGCGCTCGATGTCTCCATGAACGGACACGCCAGCTCGATCGAGGCGCAATGGCACGCGCCGATCATGTCGTCGTTCCACGCGGCGTGGAGCGCGGGCGGCCTGCTCGGCGCCGCGTCGGGCGGCATGCTTCAGAAGGCAGGGATTGGCGTCGTGGGCGGCCTTGCACTGCCGGACCTCTTCATCGGCGCACTTGTTGCGGGTGCCGCCCTGTTCGCGCTGCGCGACGTCGGCGCGCGTTCGAGCGCGCCCGCCGGCGGATTCGCGTTGCCCGACGCCGGCGTCCTGAAGCTCGCCGCGCTGGCGTTCCTGTGCATGATGGTCGAAGGCGCGGTGGCCGACTGGAGCGCCGTGTACCTGCGCTCGGCGCTCGCCGGCGAGGCCAGCACGGCGGCGCTCGGTTATTCCGCGTTCGCGCTCTCGATGGCGGCCTGCCGTGTGATCGGCGACGTGTCGGTTCATCGTTTCGGACCGGCGCGCGTGGTCGCGACGGGCGGTCTGATCGCTGCCGCCGGCCTCGCGCTCGTGCTGGGCATGCCGAACATCGTGACCGCGTGCGTCGGCTTCGCGATGGTCGGCGTGGGGCTCGCGAATATCGTCCCGGTGATTTTCAGTGCGGCGGGCCGCTCGACACTGACGCCGGCCATCGGCGTATCGATGGCGGCGACGGCCGGATATGCGGGCTTTCTGGTCGGGCCGCCGCTGATCGGCTTCGGCGCGGGCGTGGTCGGTTTGCGGCTTGCGCTCGGGGTGCTCGTCGTCGCCGCGCTTGTGGTCTGTCTCACCGGCGCCCGGGCCGTCAGTCATACGCGGATCGGGGCTGCGGCGAATCAGGTCTAGCGGGCCGCGGCCACGCCCGGGTGGCCGCCAGATCAGATGCGTCGTTCAGGCAGAACGGCTTCAGGGCTCAACGCCGGCGGGGGTTCCGGCCGGCCCGCAGGTCGCAGGCCCGGCGCCTCGCCGGCAGAAATCTTCAACAGAAAGGACAAGGCCGGATTGACGGCAGAATTATCTCAGGTCATCTTTCTGTCGCCGGCATGTAAAACTGACCCGGCAGAATCCCGCACATAACCAGAAAATGCGCAAAACGGGGTATGAGGGTGACCATAAAATACAGGGTGCTGTTTCTCTGTCGGGAGAATTCGTCCCGCAGCATCATGGCCGAGGCGTTGCTACGCGAGCTGGCGGGCGACCGGTTCGAAGCATTCAGCGCGGGTGCAACGCCCGCGGCACGGGTGCATCCGCTTGCCATTGCACAACTGCGGCCAGGCGTATCCGACCTGGCTGTTCTCAGTCCCAAAAGCTGGCACGAGTTCACAGGTGACTGGGCGCCGCGGATGGACCTCGTCATCGCGCTGGACGATTGCGTCGATGGATTCCATGCGCCGGCATTCCCTGGCGAGCCCCGTTCGATTCGCTGGCACTTTGCCGATCCGCTCGCGGAAGGCATGAGCGAAGCCGGTCAGTCACGCGCCTTCGAAAAAGTATTCTGGCAGATCGTGCGCCGCGTCACGGTGTTCATGACTTCGCCGCTTGAAGCGCGGTCGACATCGGGATTCGCGACGAACGTCGCGTCTGTACCCGGCGCAAACGAGATGCTCTGCGCGGGTTAATGCGCCGCGCCGCGTGATGCGGCGCGCGCCTTGATGCCTTCGGCGACACACTGCTATCCGCTCCGCTGCATGGCCTTCGACCTCACGGGGATCTTCATTAGCATTCCAAATTTTCTGTTAATCGTCATCCAAAAAACAAGTGAATAACCGGTTTGCAAGGGGATCACAAATCGCTAAAAATCAATGCAGGAGGCCTTTTTAAAAATTGTTCGCCGCTTTCCAGTCCGGACAAACTGCGCTGCATCAGCCATTCTGGCGTATTTCCTGTCGATAAAAGAAACAGATTGGGTTCTACAATTTTCGCAACGGGCGTGCGCAATCCTGGCACTGCGCGATATCGGCTGGCTGGCGATCGAGCTCGCGCTGCTACCCGAGCAGCGCGACCTCTAAAGCGGGGCTTTTACGACGTCCGGATAGCGTTCCTTTGCTGCCCAGGCGTATTCGTTGATCAAAACAGATGCCGCAGACCGATCTGCACACCCGTTTCATTCTGTCCACGATCGGGCGTCAGGAATGTACCTGTCGTGATACTGGCGCCTGCCATCTTGTACTGCGCGCCCTTGTCATTGTTGAGTCGCGAAACGACGCCATACAGCCGGGTCGTTTTCGAAAGGTCGTAGTTCACGATCGCGCTCATCTGGCTTGCGTCATTGCCGAGCGACGAACTGTCCTTGATATAGGCATATCCAGCGCCCACGGACAGGAACGGACTGAAGCGGTAATCGGCCGAGAGCGACCACGTGGTGTGATAGTCACCCGGCGTGTTGCCGACCGGGCCCGTTGCCGGGTCATACTTGCCTGCGGGATTGGCCAGTGCGTTGCCGGTCGTGGCAGAAATCACATCGTTGGCCCTGAACCAGCCGAGGTAGATTCGCCCCCAGCCATAGTCGACGTTACCGCCCGCCATGATTTCCTGAACACGAAATGAGTTTGTCGCATTGGCTGCGTTCAGGTAGGCGGCGGCGAGATAGACCGGGCCCTGGGTGGATTGCACGCCAATCTGATAGACCGCGTTTCCAGCGAGGGACCCAGGCTGGCCGCCCACGGAATAGTGCGCTTCAAGCTGGGTTCCGAAGAGTCGCGGTGAAATGTAGCTGATGTCGTTGTCGACGCGCGCCTGCCAGTTCGCGAAGTTGTTGAAGCCCGAGCCATACGTGGCCGCGCCAAACGCATCCAGATTTCCACTCCATGCGAACATCGGCGAATTTTGCCGGCCGAACCTGAATTCGCCATAGGGCGCCGCGACGCCCACCCACGCCTGACGGTCGAAGAAGCGATACGGATTCTGCTGCTTTCCCGTCCCCGGATCAAATCCGTTTTCCAGATCAAACGTGGTGCGGTACCCGCCGCCCATATCTTCCGAACCGCGCAAGCCCCAGCGGCTCGTCAACTCGCCGTTATTTCCCAGTACATACAGCGACGTACTCTTTCCGCCCACATTCGCAGACTGATAGCCCGCGAACACATCCATCACCCCGTACAACGTCAGCGACGACTGCGCGTGCACTTCGCCGGCAGCAAGCATGGCTATCGTCGATGTCATTAGTAATGCCAATTTTTTTCTTTTCATCACGTCTCCTGTCGCCTTAAGATTTATTTTGAAACCGGACGGATTACTTTCCCGGTTCGGTAGCCAGCAGTCGCTTGACGACCAGCGCGAGCGGCACCGTGAAGCAGAAGTGGGACATGAAGCCACCAATGATCACGATCGGGTCGTAGTAATTCGGATGATTGTCGGAAGCAATCATGATCGCCACGTGCATCACGATCCAGGCGAGAATCGCGTAAAACAACGCAATGAACGTCGCTTCGTAGCCGCGCCGGCGGAAATACGGCCAGATCAGGGAGAACAGAATGCCCCACGCGCTTGCGAAGACAAAATGAATCCCGGTGCCAAGGAAATATGCCCAGATACCAAGCGACTCCTGCACGGCCTTGCCAAACACGAGACCCGTTGCGTTGCGCGGAATACCCGCGAGCGGCATCAGATGCTGCACGCCGACCCAAACAAGCGCCTCGTAAATCCAGATGATCACAGCGCCCGTCAGGCCGCCGATCACGCCGGCGCGAACGATGGCCTTGATACCCGGTCTGTCCGCACCGTTCACCGACCCCCGCTGGCTCAGTTCGTTACCGCTGACACTAAAGTTGCCGCCCATGTCTACTCTCCTCAAAAGAACCTGCCGGGATGCGGTTGTGCCTCTTCACGAGCCCTTCGCACGACACCCATGTTGGGATACGAAGATATAAATCGCGTCAGTTCGAACCTGGAGCGGGTAAACCAGATACGCGCGGAATCATGGCACCTCTAACCATCGCAGATGGCATCTTTCGGATGGCTTCATAGCGGCTGCGAGCCGCGTCGCATAAAGCGTCACAGGATTCGCGCAGGTGCGCGGCAGTCGCTGGTCCGGCTTCGCAAGCGTCAGCGCGGCATAAAGAAAACAGATGGCGCTGCGATGAAATCGCAAAGCGCCTGTAAAGCGTGGTGCGAGTGCAAGTGCATCGCTATACTGACGATGCTGAAGAAGCGTTCGTCCACGCACAAGACGAACCGGCCATAAGCGGGGCAACGTGGCGTGAGAACTTCATTTGCGCAATCGGCGGACGTGTCACGCATTCCTTGTGCGGCACCCGTCGAGTGTGCTCCATTAATCCAGATCCGCGAGTCGCAGCATTCTCATGAGCAACAAGGATCTTCTTAACCTCGCGCAACTGCGCGCGTTCAGGCTCGTCGCCGAAACAGGCAGCGCAACGCGTGCCGCCGCTGCGCTTTTCCGCGCGCAATCGGCTGTGACACGTTCCGTGCAGGAACTCGAGCTGGCGCTCGGCGAACCGCTCTTCGACCGTGGTCCGTCGGGCATGCTTCCGACGCCTGTCGGCCGGGCCGTCCTTCAGCGATGCGAGCGGATCTTCGCGGAACTGGAAGAGCTCGCACAGTGGTGCTCCGCGCGGCAGGCCCGCAGGCGGCCAACGGCTGAAGGCGCCCTGCCCGCCTATCTGCTCAACACGCGGCGGCTTCAGTTGTTCACTGCGCTGGCGCGTCACCGGCATATGCCGAGTGCCGCGAAGGCCTTCGGCATCAGTCAGCCCGCCGTGAGTACCGCGATCCGCGTGCTGGAAAGCGGCTCCGGATTAAGTCTCTTTCACCGCAGCCCGCGCGGCATTCTGCTGACCGTCGAAGGCGAGACGTTTCTGCTGCATGTGCGTCGCGCGTTGAACGAACTGCGTCACGTGCCCGACGATATCGCCGCGTTGCACGGCAAGATCCAGGGCGCGGTGACGGTCGGCGCGCTGCCGCTCGGACGCACGCTGATCCTGCCGAAGGCGATCGCGCGGATGAGCGCGCAGCATCCCGGCGTGCGGGTCGTTACCGACGAAAGCGCCTATGAAGCGCTGGTCGCAAGCCTGCGCGCGGGCGACGTCGATTTCATCCTCGGTGCACTGCGCGACAACGACGCCAGCAGCGGTTTGAAAAACGAGCGGCTGACTTCGGAGGATATGGTGGTGCTGGCTCGCCGCGGTCACCCGCTTGCAAACGCGCGCGATCTGACGATCACCGACATGCGGGACGCGCAATGGATTCTGCCGCGCAGCAACGCGCCAACACGCGGACTGTTCGAAGCGCAGTTCAAGCGGATGAAGATAAAGCCGCCGATGCCGACCGTCGAGACCGCGGACCTCGCCGTAATTCGCGGGCTGCTGCTCGGTACCGACATGGTGGCGGCGCTATCGGCGCAGCAGTTGCACTACGAAATTCAGTCCGGCCAGCTGGCCGTGCTCGATGCGAAGCTGCACAATACGCGACGCGAAATCGGCTTGACCGTGCGCGCGACGGGTAGTCCGTCGCCGGCTGCACGTGCGTTGATCGATGCGATCCGTCTGTCGGTCGTGGACGTCGCGCGCACGATCGGCGTCGCGCACGTCTGAATGCGGCAGCGAGGGCGTCAGATCAAGCCCGCTCCATGCCATACCGCCGCCTGGCCGCATCGGCCTGTGGTGACGCCAGGAACGACAGCAACGCCTTCGCGGCTTCAGGCCGCCCTGATATCGCGCACACGGCCCCGGAAAAAATCGTAGCGATCTGGATTTCAGGCGGCAGCGGTCCAACGACATCGATGCCCGACACATGCATCAACTCGCTCAACTGCTGGAAACCGAGCTCGACTTCCCCACGCGCCACGAGCGTACCAACCGGGACACCCGGCGGCGCCTGCACAATGCGCGGCGCGATGGTCTCCGCGATGCCCCAGCGTTCGAATAGCCGCGTCAGGTGCACACCGCTCGGCCCCGTCGAATAGCCAATGCTGCGTGCAGCGAGGACCGCATCGCGCATCGCGCGTTCGCTGCCGATATCCGGACGCGGCGCACCGCACGCCACTGCAACCGCCACGCCCGAGCGGGCCACGTCGACACGGCCTTCGGGATCGATCCGGCCCGCTTCGGCGAGCCGGTCGATCGCGTCGCTCGCCAGTACGACGACGTCGAACGGTTCACCTTCCTGAACGCGGCGGATCGCAGCAACGCCGCCCGCCGGTTCGATCGCCACTCGCTGCCCGGTTTGCCGCTCCCAGACTTCGCTGAGTTCGGCGAGCATGCCCCGGGTGGCCATCGAAGAAATACCGGTGATCGCTTCGCGCATGGCGGGACCATTGACCATGTTTGCCGCCCTTTTCAATCGATGTAGCGCAGCCCCGCCTGCCGCAACGGCTCGCGCATGCTATACATGTCCAGTCCAAGCACGCCGGTTGCCAGTTTCGCGCGCTTCTCGTCTTCGTTCGCTTCGCGTGCAATCGCCTTGTCGAGCACCTTGCGCGCCGACGCTGCCGGCACCACGACTACGCCGTCATCGTCCGCGACGACCACGTCGCCCGGGTTCACGAGCGCGCCGGCGCACACCACCGGAATGTTTACCGAGCCGAGCGTCGCCTTGACCGTGCCCTTCGCTGAGATGGCCTTGCTCCACACCGGAAACTGCATCTCTGTCAGCACGCTGATGTCGCGCACGCCGCCATCGATGATGAGCCCGCGCGCACCGCGCGCCTTGAAGCTCGTCGCGAGGAGGTCGCCGAAGTAACCATCGGTGCAGTCCGTCGTGACGGCGGCAACGACGAGGTCGCCTGGCTGGATCTGCTCTGCCGCCACGTGCAGCATCCAGTTGTCGCCTGGTTGCAGCAAAACGGTGACGGCCGTGCCGCCGGCGCGCGCGCCAACGTAAATGGGTCGCATATAGGGCTTGAGCAGACCCGTGCGGCCCATTGCCTCGTGAACAGTCGCGGTGCCGAGCGCGCCGAGCTGTGCGGCCACGTCACCTTCCGCGCGCTGGATGTTGCGATACACAACGCCGAGTTCATACATGATCAGGCTTCCTTCTTTTTCAATGCAGCGTCGAGACGTGGATACACGCGCCGCGCGTTACCCTCGTAAATCTTGTAGCGCGCTTGCGCGTCGATGTGCGCGGCCTCGATATAGCGCTTCGTGTCATCGAAATAGTTGCCCGTCTCCGGATCGATGCCACGCACCGCGCCGATCATTTCGCTCGCGAACAGGATGTTGTCGACGGGAATGACGCGCGTCAGCAGGTCGATGCCCGGCTGGTGATAAACGCACGTATCGAAGAACACGTTGTTGAGCAGATGATCCTTCAGCAGCGGCTTTTTCAGCTCCTGCGCGAGTCCCCGAAAGCGTCCCCAGTGATAGGGCACCGCGCCGCCGCCGTGCGGAATCACAAAGCGCAGTTGCGGAAAATCGCGGAACAGGTCTGACGTGAGGCATTGCATGAACGCGGTCGTATCCGCGTTCAGGTAATGCGCGCCGGTCGTGTGAAAGCACGCGTTGCAACTGGTGCTCACGTGGATCATGGCCGGAATGTCGTACTCGACCATCTTCTCGTAGAGCGGGTACCAGTAGCGGTCCGACAGCGGCGGGCTCGTCCAGTGCCCGCCCGACGGGTCCGGATTGAGATTGATCGCCACGTTGCCGTACGCCTCGACGCACCGGACGAGTTCAGGAATGCAGGTGGCGATATCCACGCCAGGACTTTGCGGCAGCATCGCGGCGGGCACGAAATGATCGGGAAACAGCTGGCTCACCCGAAAGCACAGTTCGTTGCAGATCGCCGCCCACGTGCTGGAGACCTGAAAATCGCCGATGTGGTGCGCCATGAAGCTCGCGCGCGGGCTGAAAATCGTCAGGTCGAGGCCGCGTTCGCGCATCAGCTTCAGCTGGTTGCCTTCGATCGACTCGCGCAGTTCGTCGTCGCCAATCTGCAGTTCCGAGACCTTCGGCATTTCTGACGGACTGCCGATGCCCGCAATCTGGCGGTTGCGCCACGCCTCCAGCGCTTTTGGCGCGGTAGTGTAATGGCCGTGGATATCGATGATCATCGTCGCTCCGGACAACGGTTGTGATTACCGGCGCGCGGTCACGAATGCCACGCGCGCCGCCTTCCTTAGTGTGCAGCGGTGGGCTGCGCGCTCGCTTCGCTGACGCGCGTGCGCTGCGCCAGCAGGATCGCGATTGCAGCCAGCACGGCGGGAACGGCCAGCATCGCGAGGATCGCGCCGAACTGCCAGCCGAGCCCAAGCAGCGCGCCGCCGATCGCCGAGCCAAAGATGCTGCCGAAGCGGCCCATGCCGAGCATCCAGCTGACACCGGTGGCGCGTGCGACCGTCGGGTAACGGCTCGGCGCAAAGGCGTTGAGTCCGGTCTGCGCGCCGCTCATGCAGAAGCCCGCAGCGAAGACCAGCAACGTCAGCGACGACGACAGCGCGCCGATCCACCCCAGCGCGAGCACGCACAGACCGCCGCCCACGTAGGCCGCGCTGATCACGGGCGCCGGACGCACCTTGTCCATCAGGAAGCCAACGCAGATCGCGCCGATCGTTCCGCCGATCTGGAACATCGCGGTCACGTTCGCAGCGGTCGTGACCGTGAGGCCAGCGTCCTTCATCAGCGTCGGCAGCCAGCCGGTCAGCAGATAGATCACGAGCAGACCCATGAAATACGTCACCCACAGCGCGGCCGTCATGAAGCCGTACCCTTGTGAGAACAGCACGCCAATCGGCTTGCGCGTCGGCAGCGGCGGTTCACTGGAGACGAACACTTCGTCCCCGGCAAAACGGGCACCGCTCACGCGACCGAGCACCGCGCCAATCCGCGCCGGCGACGCGCCGCGCACTGCCAGCAGACGTGCCGATTCAGGCAGCAGCCAGATCTGCAGCGGGATCAGTACGAGCGGCAGCGTGCCGCCGAAGATCAGCACCGAGCGCCAGCCGTGCTCCGGAATCAGCCAGCCAGCAGCGAAACCGATCAGCGCAGAGCCCAGATTGAAGCCGGTGAACATGATGGTTATCAGCAGCGCACGTTTGCGCTGCGGTGCGTACTCCGAGAGCAGCGTCGTCGTGTTCGGCATGGCGGCGCCAAGGCCGATGCCTGTCAGCAGACGCAGGACTGCCATTTCCATCGGCGAATGCGTAAACGCCGTTGCGATCGTGAAGACGCCGAACAGAAACACCGAGGTGATCAACACCCACTTGCGTCCGATACGATCCGATGCGGGACCCGCCGCCAGCGCGCCGATCACAAGACCGAGCGGCGCCGCGCTCATCACGAGGCCAAACGTGGGGCGCGAAATACCCCAGTCGTGAATGATCGAGGGCGCGACGAAGCCCATGATGGCCACGTCCATGCCATCCGCCGTGACGATGACAAAGCACAGCGCCACCAGCAGCCACTGGTAGGGCGAAATGGCGCGGGCGTCGATAAACGCCTTGATATCGATGGTTTTTCCACTTGTCATGGCTGTTCTCCTGTCTCCTTCAATCTGGTTTTATGGCGCGACGGCGGTCGTCGTTGTCATGCTTTCCGCCCGTCAGCGCTTCTCTTTTTCCGCACTGTCCCAATCCAGCTTTCCGGCTGCCTTGCCGGCCACGGAATACAGCGCGCCAGGCGCGTTGCGGGTGCGCTGAAACGCTTCCAGCGTTTCGCCGCGCATCGCGGCGTAGATGTGCAGGTTCGATACGCCCGTCACCGCGCCCAGCTTTTCGAGCATGAAGAAGATGACGCCGTAGTGCAGCAGGCCGCGCCAGTCGCGCCGGCGAATCAGGTCGCGCTCTTCACCAGTCAGTCCGGCTGCCTCGAAGCTCGCTTCCGGATCGCGCAGAAACGCCTCGCGATGCGACGGCTCGACCATCCGGTGCAGGTAATCGTTGATCCGGTACGCGCGGACGGCGATTTCGATCGTGAACGGGTACGTGCCTTCCAGCTTCTCGATGCCAGCCAGTTCGCGGGTCATGTGACGCTGGTGACGTTCGATCGCCGCAGGTTCCGTTTCGCCGCCCTCGCCTTCGTAGATGGCGGTCGCGATACCCGCCATCGAAGGCAGGTAGTAGCTGCGATGTGTGCAGACGACGTTCGCCGGCATCGCGCCGCGCATCGTCAGCCACATCACCACTTCCGAACCTTCGTAGCCGCCCAGCGCCGCGTATTCCGCGATCGTCATGCCGGCGAGCTGCTCGGGGTCGCGCTCCAGCAGATCGAGAAAGCGCTGGTCCCATTCCGTGTTGTTGAAACCGGCACGCTCTCCGTGCACCTGATGCGACAGGCCACCGGTTGCGACAATCGCGACCTTCAGGTCTTCCGGATAGCTTTCGATTGCGCGCCGCAGCGCCTGCCCCAGTTTGTAAAAGCGTCGCGCGGAGGGGACCGGCATCTGCAGCACGCCCATCTGCAGCGGCACCAGTTTCACGGGCCATTCGGGCTTGTGCGGGCACAGCATCGAGAGCGGCGAAAAGCAACCGTGATCGAGCGCCTTGTTCTGGAAGAAGGACATGTCGAACTCATCGGCCATAAGCGACGTGCCGATGTGCGCGGCGAGCCCCGGATGGCCGTTGATCGGCGGCAGGTCGCGCGCACCGCCGCCCTCGTCCGCCACGTGCCACTGCGGGCCGACACCCAGCGCGAACGCCGAATAATGGTCGAAGAAAAACGACGTGACGTGATCGTTGTAGATCAGCAGGAGCACGTCGGGTTTGCGGTCGGCGAGCCAGTCGGCAAGCGGCGCGAAATTCTCGAAAATCGGCGCCCAGACGGGGTCGTCGCGCTTGTTCTTGTCGAACGCAAAACCGATGGTGGGTGTGTGCGACGCTGCAATGCCGCCAATGATTCGTGCCATGCCGTACTCCTTAAAACCCATTCATACGTTCGGGCCGATCGACCTGTCGGCCCCGGCGAATTGCCGTGGGCCGCGGAGCGCGCCGTTACGTGTCTGGGGCAGAAGGTAGTCAGACACCCTGTCCGCTGGAAGGGTGGGTTAACGAGATGCAATGACGAAAAGATGCCGTTTCCGGCTGTTCAGGCTGTCGCGCCAGAGAATGGCGATCCGCTCCCAGATCAGGCCCATCAAGGGCTTCAGGCAGTTTCCGGGGCGTTGCGGGACGACGTCCGCCGCGGCTTTGTCGAAACACCAGCCGATAAATAAAACAGATAGACAGGAAATCAAGTCGCAAAAGGCGTGACGCTGGCCGGCGGCGAAGTCTCGCAGGCCAGCGTGGCTGTGTCGACGAATCGTGCGGTGGGGAGGCGACGTGGAGAATATCGCGAGAGTAGTGAGCAGCCGTGACCCGCACGCCTTGCGCGCACGGGTTCAGCTCATCTCGATGAGCGCGGGCCGCCCACCATCACGAAGCGATCGCCACCACGGATCGCCCCGACCGGTGTGGGCGCGGCTTTAACTGGCCGCGTCGTACGCCCAGGTGCCCGCGACGTCGATCTGCGTCTTGACGGAGTTCGCGAGGAAACACGCTTCGTGTGCTGCATGATGCAGATGATGCAACGCGTCGTCGGTGGGCATCTTTTCGCCCTTGAACGTGACGAGCGGTTTCAGCACCACCCGCGCGACGACTTCCTTACCCTCGTCGTTCTTCGCCATCGCGCCTTCGGCTTCGTCGCGATACGCCGCGACCGCATAGCCTTCCTGAGCCGCGATCGACAGAAACCACAACATGTGGCAACTCGATAGCGCAGCCACAAAAGCCTCCTCCGGGTCGACTGCGGCGGGGTCCGAAAACGGCACACGCACGACATGCGGCGAACTCGAAGCAGGCACGACCGCCCCGCCGTCGAACGACCAGCGATGCGCGCGGCTATAGCGATTGTCGGTAAATTTGCTGCCGTTACCGGTCCATTCGACGACTGCGGTGTGTAGTGCCATGTAAACCATCCCCCGGTGTCAGAAAACTGGAGCAGCGACAATGATCAGATCGGCGTGAGTACCGGTTCGCCTGCGAAATGGCGCGTTGCGTTATCGATGAAGTTGCGCACCGTCGCCGCAATTGATTCCGGCGAAGTACCGGCGACATGCGGCGTCAGCACGACGTTCGGCAATGCGATGAGCGCTTCGGGCGGATGCGGCTCGCTTTCGTAGACATCGAGCCCGGCGCCCGCAATCGCGCCCGCCTTCAGTGCCGCCGCGAGCGCGGCCGTATCGACTACGCTTCCGCGCGCTACGTTGACAAGAAAGCCCGTCGGCCCAAGCGCATCGAGCACGGCCCTGTCGATCAGATGCCGGGTCGACGCGCCGCCCGGCGTCGCCACGATGAGGTAATCACTCCAGTGCGCGAGCGCCAGCACGCTCTCGAAGTAGCGGCTCGTCGCGCCGATTCGTGGCTGGCGGTTGTGATAGCCGGTTTCGAGATCGAAACCGGCCGCACGCCGCGCGACCTTCTCGCCGATATTGCCGAGGCCAACGACGCCCAGCCGCTTGCCCGACACCGTTGGACGCATCGGCAACGCATCGCGCCACACGCCGTTACGCGTGGCGAGATCGCGCTGCGGTACGTCCCGCACGACCGCCAGCAGCAGCGCGAAGGCGTGATCGGCGACACAGTCGTCGTTTGCGCCGGCGCCGTTCACCAGCACGATGCCGCGTGCGCGTGCGTGATCGACCGCGATGTTTTCGTAGCCGGCGCCGAGCGCGCTGACGAATTCGAGCTGCGCAAGCCGGTCGAATTCAGCGGCGGTGAGCCCCGTCGTGCCGTTGGTCAGCACGGCCCGGATCGTCTCGCCGTGACGGGCGATGGCCTCAGTGCGCTGCGTGGGCGTGGGTGCGTGGATGAGATCGAACGATGCGGAGATGTCCGCGAGACTGCCCCCGTCGAGGGGAATCAGGACCAGCAAGGAAGGCTTCATGACCCGGCGAGAATTCTGGTTGAAAGACGCTGGTTGAGAAAGCTGTGGCAGGCGAAGTATACCCGCGTCACCCGATCTGGCGGAGGTCGGCTTCTCGCCGGAGCACTCGCGGCGCACAGCCCGAGCTGGCATTCCGGCGACCTTCGTACCCCGTAGCCCACAGGCGGGCCGGCTCCTTTCTTCGCCGATATCGGGACCCCGAAACCGATGCCGGGACGGCCCCAAGCCGCCTCCGAACCTGCATCGCCCGGCGCTTCGATCCCGTCTGCCGCGCTCCATCCGACTGAATAGTCGCTTCCCGAGCTTCTGGCGGCTCCGAACTCGTCTTAAAATAGTCGCACTTTCGACTACGGACGCGTCATGCCGGATAACCTCAGTATGCAAGGTGAATTGCGCGGTCGTCCGCTTGCGAGCGACGACACCGAAATGTTCGAGCTGGCGCCCGTTTCGCTCTGGCTCGAGGATTTCAGCGGCGTGCAGGCGCTCTTCGACGGCTGGAGAGCAGAAGGCATCACCGATCTGCGGGCCTGGTTCGCGGAAGATCTCGCGCGCGTGGCGCAATGTTCGTCCCGTATCCGGGTGATCAAGGTCAACCGGCGCACGCTGACGCAATTCGAGGCGGCCGACCTGAGCGTGCTGACCGACAACCTCGCGAGCGTGTTTCGCGACGACATGCTGAAAACCCATATCGAAGAGCTGTGCCAGCTGTGGGACGGTCAAAATCACTTTGTCAGCAAGACGGTCAACTACACGCTGGGCGGCCGCCGGCTCGATGTGCTCGTGAAGGGCAACGTGCTGCCAGGCCACGAGGCGCGCCTCGACCGCGTGCTGGTGGCGGTCGAGGACATCACCGAACTGGAAGGCGCGCGCCGCCGCATCGTGGATGGCGAACTGTATGCGCGCGGCCTCTTCGAGCATTCGCCGGTATCGCTGTGGGTCGAGGATTTCAGCGCCGTCAAACGCCTGCTGGACGAGGCCCGCGCGGCGGGCATCGTCGATTTCCGCGTGTTTACCGATGTGCATCCGGAGTTTGTCGAGCGCTGCATGCAGGAAATTCACGTCATCGACGTGAACCAGCACACGCTCGAAATGTTCGCGGCACCCGACAAGAAAACGCTGCTCGCGCGCCTGCAGGACGTGTTCCGCGACGACATGCGCCCGCATTTTCGCGAGCAGCTGATCGATCTGTGGGAGAACAAGCTGTTCCAGCAGCGCGAAGTGCTCAACTATTCGCTGGAAGGCAACGAGCTCCACGTTCATCTGCAGTTTTCCGTGCTGCCGGGCCACGAACGCCACTGGGACCTCGTGCTTGTCGCGCTGACCGATATCACCGCGCGCAAGAAAGCCGAAGCCTACCTCGAGTTCCTCGGCAAGCACGACGTGCTGACCAAGTTGCGCAACCGTTCGTTTTATGTCGATGAGCTGAACCGCCTTGAACGCAAGGGGCCGTACCCGGTGACGGTCATCATGGCCGACCTCAATGGCCTGAAACGCATCAACGACCAGCTCGGCCACGCGGCCGGCGACGCACTGCTGCGCCGTGCCGGCGAAGTGCTGGCGAAGGCGCTTGAAACGCCGTTTCACGCGGCGCGGATCGGCGGCGACGAGTTCGCGATCCTGCTGCCCGGCACCGACGAACGCGGCGGCGCCGCGATGATCGACACGATCAGGCAACTCGTCGATTTGAACAACCAGTTCTATCCCGGCTCGACGCTGAGTTTCTCGATGGGTGCGGCGACCTGCCCGCAGGGCGAGCGGATCGAATCCGCCGTGCAGCGCGCGGACCTGCTGATGTACGAAGAGAAGCGCGCGCACTACGCGAACCGGAACGGCGACGCGTCAACGGCCTGAAGCCGCGCGCGCCGCCCTTCAGCGGCGCGCAGTTGCCGTTACGTTTGCGAACCCGGCGCGCGCACCGCTTCGCCATACGTGCTCACGATCCGGCGGTCCTGTTCGGCTACGGAGAACAGCTCCCACTCCAGCCCGTTGACGTCCACACTCTTCGTGTAGCCATCGCAGGCGTCGTCTTCGAAGCCGACATGGCGTAACTGGCCGGCTTTTTCCGGCGTCTCGTTGATCGAAAAGTTGAGCAGATCGGTGCGCCACATGGCGTAGAGCCCGGGCACGACGGCCGTCGGCGGCTGGCCGAGGCGCTCGCTATATTCGGCAATCGATGCGTCAAGACTCGCTACGGCGAGCGCGATGTGAAAACGTTTCATGATGAAGGTCTCCGGTCGAAATAGCGTGACGCCATCGTATCGGTGGTTCGAGACCGTAACCAGTTGCCGGATCATGCTGGTATCAGCGTTACCCGTATCGGGCGTTCACGATGCACGGACACGTGGACGCATCTGCACTGATTCACAGGAAACCGGTCCATGCTGTCTCATGTGTTTATCGGCGTTACCCGCTTCGAGCGCGCGTTCGATTTCTATGGCCCGCTCATGCACGAACTCGGCCTGCAACTGAAGTTTCGCGACGACGCGAGGCCGTGGGCCGGCTGGGTCTCGCCTGACGCGCCGCGTCCGCTCTTTCTGATTGGCGCGCCATTCGACGGTCAGCCGGCCACCTGCGGCAACGGCGCGATGATCGCGCTGCTGGCACGGGACCGCGCCAGCGTGGATCGCGCGCACGCCGCGGCGCTCACGCATGGCGGCGCGTGCGAAGGGCCGCCGGGGCTGCGGCCGGAATATCACGCGCACTACTATGGCGCCTACTTTCGCGACCCGGACGGCAACAAGCTCTGCGTGTGCTGTCACGACGCGCCGGCACAAACATAGCGCCCCTAACACAGCACGCCGTGACATCGGCGCGATGAAGTGCGATGAACGCGCGCCTACGCCGCTGTTACGTGACGCAACGTGGGCGCGGGCACGCGCGGCGGCGGCACATCGAACGTCGTGCGCACGCGCCGCACTTCTTCGACGGGACTGCAACCGAAGAGCCGCTTGAATTCGCGGCTGAACTGTGACGCGCTCTCATACCCGACGCGTGCCGCCGCCGCGCCCGCGTTCAGGTTGTCCTGCACCATCAAAAGACGCGCGTGATGCAGACGCGTTGCCTTCACGTACTGCATCGGCGACGTCGACGTGACCTGCTTGAACTGCGCGTGAAATACCGCGAGGCTCATGCCGGCTTCGCGCGCGAGCATATCGACGTCGAGGTTGCCCTGGTAATCCGCGTGAATGAGGCGCAGCGCTTTCGCGATGCGGCCAAAGTGATGCTGGTGCGTGAGCGCCGCGCGCAGCGCGTCACCCTGCTCGCTCTTCAGCACGCGATAGAAGATCTCCCGCACGATCGATGCGCCCAGAATGCGCGCGTCGAGCGGCGAGACGAGCGCTTCGAGCAGACGCAGCACCGCGTCGCTCAACGGCTGGTCGAGCGCAGTCGAATAGATGCCTTTCGGCTCGATGCGCTGCATGCCGCGCGTGTCGTTCAGCGCCATCAGCAGTTCGGCGATCGTGGTGAGATCGACGCGAATCTTGATCGCGAGGAGCGGTTCTTCCACGCTGGCTTCCGTTTCGCTTTCGAACGGCAGTGGCACCGAGAGCACGAGAAACTGCTGGGCGTCGTAGACGAATACGTCGTCGCCGAGATAACCGCGCTTGCGGCCCTGGCAAACGATGACGATGCACGGTTCGTACATCACGGGCATGCGGGGCGTCGAGCGGTTCGAACGCATGAAACTCACGCCTTCCAGACACGAATGTGTGTAGCCTTCCGCGGGCGCGAGCGTGCCAAGCAACCCGACCATGCGCTTCTGCGCGGGGCTGATGAAGCCGCTACACGTGCCGGTTGCCGGTTGAGTCGAGTTCATGACAGGGACTGTTCAGCTCAGGAGAATAAGGCTCCAAATCTAGCACCAATCCATCGTCAATGTGCACGCCCAGGAGAATCAGGCAAACCTTCAAGACGATCAGGTCTTTCCCCGAATGACGGCGGTCCCTAAGATGGGAACCCTGCCGGCACGCCCGGCACACCATCGGCACTCCCCCTCGACACTTGCTGTCGCGCCTACATTTTTCCTGGAGGTCCTGTGAACACGACTCATGCCTATGCCGCGCTCGACGCCACTTCGAAGCTCGTTCCGTTCGAGCTTCAGCGCCGCGCGCTGCGTGATCACGACGTGCAGATGGACGTGCTGTTCTGCGGAGTGTGTCACTCCGACCTGCATACAGCGCGCAATGAATGGAAGAACACGGTGTATCCGGCCGTGCCGGGTCACGAGATCGTCGGCCGCGTGACGGCCGTCGGTCCGCAGGTTTCGAAATACGCGGTGGGCGATCTGGTGGGCGTCGGCTGTCTGGTCGATTCGTGCCGCACGTGTCCGAGTTGCAAGGAAGGTCTCGAGCAGTATTGCGAGGTCGGCTTTGTCGGCACATATAACGGCGCAGATCGCGAAACCGGCGAGAACACGTACGGCGGTTATTCAACGGCGCTCGTCGTCGATGAAGCGTTTGTGCTGACCGTGCCGGAGAATCTCGATCCCGCAGGCGTCGCGCCGCTGCTGTGTGCGGGCATCACCACGTATTCGCCGCTGCGTCAGTGGGGTGCGGGTCCGGGCAGGAAGGTCGGTATCGTGGGCCTGGGCGGCCTCGGCCACATGGGCGTGAAGCTCGCGCATGCGATGGGCGCACACGTCGTGCTGTTCACCACATCCGCGTCGAAGATCGAAGACGCGAAACGCCTCGGTGCCGACGAAGTCGTGATTTCGAAGAACGCGGACGAGATGGAAGCGCATACGAACAGCTTCGACCTGATCGTCAACACGGTGGCCGCGCAGCACGACCTGAACCCGTTCATCAACCTGTTGAAACGCGACGGCACGATGACGCTGGTTGGCGCACCGGAGCACGATCACCCGTCGCCGCAGGTGTTCAACCTGATCATGAAGCGCCGCCGTCTTGCGGGTTCGCTGATTGGCGGCATCGCGGAAACGCAGGAAATGCTCGACTTCTGTGGCAAGCATGGCATCACCTCCGACATCGAGATGATCCCGATGCACAAGATCAACGACGCGTATGAACGCATGCTGAAGAGCGATGTGAAATACCGCTTCGTGATCGATATCGATTCGATGCGCAAGTAAGCACGCCGCCGAAGCGGAGTCTTGCAGTTCGATGCAGGCCGCGCGGTCCGATCGCGCGGCCTGCTGCTTTCCGGCGCTCATGCCTGAGCGCATGACGTCGTTGTCCCTTCGCGTTCAAAACGCGCGTGATGCATCCGCGTCACGTCCCTGTCGTTAGCACTTCAATACTGCTTCTCCTGAATCCAGGAGGAACAGGCAAATCGTCCGGAGCCTCAGCCATTCCCTGAAGCACGGCAGGTCCGTACGATATAAACAACTGCCCGAGCATCCGTATTGCGTCACACGGCTGGCCTTTGGCACGTCTCTAGTCCGTCCTTGACGAGGAGATTGCCCGTGATCGATCGTATTCAGGCGATGCGCACTTTTACCCGCATCGTAGATACCAACAGCTTTACCCGCGCGGCCCAGTCGCTCGACATGCCGCGTGCCACTGTCACCACGATTGTCCAGAATCTCGAAGCGCTGCTCGGCACACAACTGCTCGTGCGCACGACACGGCGTCTCAGCCTGACCGTCGAAGGCGCGGCGTACTATGAACGTTGTGCGCAGATTCTTGCCGACATCGACGAAATGGAAGCGAGCCTGCATCAGGCCACCGACCGGCTCAGCGGCCGTCTGCGCGTCGAGATGCCGGGCGCGGTGGCCACGGCGCTCGTGCTGCCCGCGCTCGACGATTTTCATACGCGCTATCCGAACGTCGACCTCACGATCGGCGTGAGCAACCGGCCGGTGGATCTCGTCGGCGAAGCGGTGGATTGCAGTATCCAGCTGGGCGCGCTACCCGACTCGGGTCTCGCCGCACGCCGCCTCGGCACGCTCGAGCACGTCACGTGCGCGAGCCCGGCGTATATCGAACGCTACGGCATGCCGACGAGCCTCGATGAGTTCGACAGCCACGTCGCGGTCAATTGCATGTCGGCGCATAACGGCCGCGCGGTGGACTTCGATTTTGAAGTTGGCGGCAAGGCACTCAACGTGAAGGTGAACGGCTTCGTGAAAGTGACCGACGAGCTCGCGTATCTGACGTGCGGCCTGCGCGGGCTCGGCTTGATCCAGCCCGCGCGGATCGCGGCGCAACCATATCTCGACTCGGGCCAGTTGCGCGAAGTCCTGCCGCAATGGAAGCCTTCGCCGATGCCGGTATCGGTCGCGTATGTGAAGAACCGTCAGGTGTCGCCACGCGTGCGCGCATTCGTCGACTGGCTCGCCGATCTGTTCGAACGCACGGAGCACGCAAGCGAGGACATGTCGCGCGTACGTCAACTCCTGCGCGGCGTATATCCCGACGAAGTGAGGTAATCAAGAATACGGTGGCCGCGCGCATGGCGGCCAGCCGAAGGCATGAAACGCGGTCGCTTTAACGAAAGATGTCTCTCGCAATGACCGGACTGCTGCATGCGCAGGCAGTCCGGCGTTTTACGGCAATTACGACTCTTCCGACCACGCGTTGTTTTCGCGCGCCATCAATGCCGACGAAGCCGCCGGCCCGAACGTTCCAGCCGTGTAATTGCGCGGCTTGTCGCCCGAACGCTTCCACCCTTCGATGATCGGCTCGACCCATGCCCACGCGGCTTCGAGTTCGTCGCGACGCATGAAGTGCGTAAGGCGGCCACGGACCACGTCGATCAGGAGGCGCTCGTACGCTTCCGCGCGACGCTCGGTGAATGCCTGTTCGAGATCGAGATTCAGGTTCACCGGCAGCATCTTGAGGCCACTGCCCGGCTCTTTTGCGAGCATCTGCAACTGGATCGACTCGGCCGGCTGCAACTGGATCACGAGACGGTTGCCATAGTTGCGCGGCCCCGCGGGAATAATCGCGAACGGCAGGTCGGCAAACTCGATAACGATCTCCGACACCTTCTTCTGCATCCGCTTGCCGGTGCGCAAATAAAACGGCACGTTCGCCCAGCGCCAGTTGTTGATATGCGCGCGCAACGCGACGAACGTTTCCGCGCGGCTGTCGGCCGGCACGTTGTCTTCCTGCAGATATCCCTTCACCGGCTCACCGCCGACCGCGCCCGCGGTGTACTGGCCACGCACCGTGTCGCGGGCGATGTCTTCGTCGGTCATGCGACGCAGCGAGCGCAGCACCTTCAGCTTTTCGTCGCGCACAGCGTCAGGATCGAGCGACACCGGCGGCTCCATCGCGACGATGCACAGCAACTGCAGCAGGTGGTTCTGCACCATGTCACGCAGCGCGCCGGTTTCGTCGTAGAAGCCCGCGCGGCTGCCCACGCCGACGTTTTCCGCCACCGTGATCTGCACGCTCTTGATGTACGGCGCCTGCCACAACGGTCCAAAAATCGCGTTGCCAAAGCGCAGCACCATCAGGTTCTGCACCGTTTCCTTGCCGAGATAATGGTCGATGCGATAGATCTGCGTTTCCGCGAAGTGCTGGCCCACCGAATTGTTGATCGCCTGTGCCGAAGCCAGATCGTGACCCAGCGGCTTTTCGAGCACGACACGCGAATGTTCGTCGACGAGGCCCACGGCCGCGAGGTTGTCGCAAATCGTCGTGAAGAGCGCGGGCGCGGTGGCAAGATAGAACACGCGACGCACGCCGGGGCGTGACACTTCGGCAAGACACGCGTAGTCGGCGGCGGAATCGACGTCGATGCGCACGTATTCGAATAGCGACAGGAATTTGTCCCACGACACCGGGTCGAGCGCCTTGTGTTCGACGAACGGCTTCGAATGCTCTTCCATGAACCCGAGATATTCGTCGCGTGTCCAGTTTTTACGGCCGATCGCCAGAATGCGCGTGTTCGCGGGCAGATTGCAGTGCTGATGCGCCATGTACAGCGCAGGCAACAACTTGCGGGCCGACAGGTCGCCGCCGCCCCCGAAGATGATCATGTCGAGCGGCAAATCGGGCGAGGCGTGGGTAGTCTGGGTCGTCATAGTGCAATGCACCGGTAAGAATGTCGGTCAGAAGCAGAAAAACGCACGGCACGCCGGGCGTTTTTTCGCGAACGCCTATGTTGCAACGTTTTGAGATTGTTTGCACGCGCGGCGCGCCGCGGCCGTGGTCGCTGATCCACGATCTGGCTTGCGCTCCTTGCGATCCAGGCGAGAGGCGGAAGAATCGCAGGCACGCGGCGCGAAAGCTTTGTCAGCCGTCGCTTAACGCGGCCCGTGCGACGCGGCAGGCGGCCAGATCCCACGCCGCGCAGCCGACCGTCTTGAACACGACAGGCGTGCCGCCCGCAACGGGAGACGTGTTTTTTGCCAGCACGGAAGCAATCGCCGTCACCGCGTTCCAGTCGACGCCGGCCTGGATGTAATCGCCGGCTTCGTGCTTCGCGCCCGCAAGATCGTCGACGAAAAGCGCGCTTCCGAGCACGGTGCGCGCGCCGATTTCCACCGCATCCGGCGTGAACGCGCCGACGCCGATCACGAGCCGGTCCGCGCGCGGCGCTTCGTCGTAGACCGCGATCTTGCTGGTGGTCAGCGTGATCACAAGATCGACGGAATCCGGCACGTCCGTGTCCAGCGCTGTCTGCACGCGTGGTGCCGCCGCGCGATGCGCGTCGCAGAACGCTTCCGCGCGCGCCGCGGAACTGCCGCGCACGCGAATGAGCGCATCCGGAAACAGCTCCGCGATGGCTTCCAGATGATTGCCCGATTGCGTGCCCGCGCCGATCAGCAGAACATCGCGCGGTGCGGCGGGCAGAAACGTCTGGATGCCGAGCATCGTCATCGCGGCGGTGCGGCGGCCGGTGACCGTCGGGCCGTCGAGGATGAAGCGTGTTTCGCCCGTATCGGCGTCGCTTGCCATCACCTGGCCGTGAATGGTCGGCAACGCGCGTGTGCGGTTCGTCGGGCACACGTTCACAAGCTTGTGAATCGCGAGATCGGGCGCGGTGGCCGGCATCGACAGCATCACGCCGCCCGCGTTCAACGGCACGACGAGCCGCTCAGGGCTCGCGATGCGGCCCTGCGCGTAGTCCGCCGCGGCCACTTTCAGTGCATCGACGAGCGACGCGTACGGCGTAAGCCGCGCGGTCTGCGCGGCATCGAAAATGCGGGTCGTCATACTCGTGGGGTCCTTTGCTTCGAAGCATGCGGCGCGTTAGCGCACCAGAAAGCCGTAGGTCAGCGGGTCACGTTCGTCGATGATCCAGTTCGCGAAGCCGCAGATATAGGCATCGCCGGCAATCTCCGGGATGACGGCGTCGAAGCGGTCGAGTTTCGTTTCGGACAGCACGCGTCCGCGAAAAATCGTGCCGATCACCGATTCGTTGACGAGCGTTTCGTCGCGACCGAGCTGGCCGCGCAGATACAGTTGCGCGACGCGCCCGCCCGTTCCGGAACCCGTCGGCGAACGGTCCACTTCACGGTCCGCGAACACGCAGCAGTTTGCCTGCGTCGAGCCGGCGAAGCGCGGTTCGTTGTCGATGATCGTGCCGTAGATATGATTGATCTCGGGGATGTGCGGATGCTCGACCTTGAACGCCGCGTTCGCCGCGCACTTCACTTCCGCGCCGAACTGGATCAGGCGCTCGACCTCGGCTTCGCGCACCGCGAGGCCGAACGGCTTGCCGGACGTGTAGAAATAAAACGCGCCGCCAAACGCGATGTCGCCCGTGACTTCGCCGAACGTCGGCGTGTTCACCGTTACGTCGCGCTGCCAGATGAACGACGGCACGTTGACGAAGCGCACACCGCCCGCATGATCGCCATCCCATTCGACGAACGCTTCGATGAAGCCGCACGGCGCGTCGATACCGACACGCGTCTCCGGCTCCGTGCGCTCGATCCAGCCAAGGGAAACAGCGGCCGTGGCGAGCGCGATCACGCCATGGCCGCAATGGTCGCTGTAGCCCTCGTTGTGAACGAAGATGATGCCGAAGTCGGCGCCCTCGCTTACCGGCTCGGTCAGATAGCCGCCGTACATGTCGGCGTGGCCGCGCGGCTCGAACATCAGCGCGCGGCGCAGCGGTTCGCCATGTTCCTTCAACCACGCACGGCGCTCGACAATCGTCTTGCCCGGAATCTTCGGCAGTCCACTTGTGACGATCCGGAACGGCTCGCCGCCGGTATGAACTTCAACGGTGCTGATCACACGATTCAACTTCATGATGCAACGGCACTCCTCTTTGCGATCAACGCCTGTCCAGCTGTCATCCTGCTCTCCTCCAACTTTTTCGATGTATCAAAACTGCCGCGTGAACGTGCGGCTTCAATCCGGCGTCGCGCCCGGTGCGCGAGTCGACTGGATCAGGAACAGCAGGTCGCCTGTCTCGATCGCACACGGCGGATCTTCATAAAACGACCGTACGCGCCCGTCGCGCGCAAGGCCGATCACCAGCGCGCCTGGCACCGCGTTGCTCTGGCATCCCACTTCGTAGGGCTGTGCAAACCGTTCCACCAGATTCACGCGCCCGCGCGACGACAGCAGATCGTTGACGAACGGCACGATGTACGTGCTGCTGACGGCGTCGGCCATCAACAGACCGCCGATCTTCGTCGACGAGATGATGACGTCAGCGCCGGCCTGACGCAATTGTCGCTGAAACGTCTGCTCCTGGATGCGCACGACGATCTTCGTTTCCGGCGCCACGCTGCGCACGGTCAGCGTCAGCAGGATCGCGGTGGCGTCTTCCTGCACGGCGACGATCACGGCTTTCGCCTGTCGCGCATGCACCTGTTGAAGCAGATCTTCCCGCGACGGATCGCCGAGCAGCCCCGCCACGCCGAGCGCGGTCGCGGCTTCGAGCGCGTGTTGCTGCGAATCGATCACCACGATCGAATCCGGATGGACGCCGCTTTCGAGCAGTTCGCGCACCGCCACCGATCCGCTCAGGCCAAAGCCGCACACGACGATATGATCGCGCAACCTTCTTTGCAGGCGTTTCATGCGGTATTCCTCGATGACGCGTTGAATGACGAACTGGTACGCGGTGCCCAGAAAGATAAACCAGATGATGATGCGAATCGGCACGATGAAGAACGCATCGATGAGCCGCGCGCGGTCTGTGACGGGCACGATGTCGCCGTAACCGACCGTCGCGACGGTGACCATCGTGAAGTACATCAGATCGATGATGCCGAGCACTTCCCTGTGTGCATCGCGCAGGCCGTCGCGATCGAGATACAGCACGACGAACGCGAGCACGCAGAGCGCCACGACGAGATAGAGCCGCAACATGAGCACGCGTTGCGGCGAAGCAGCCGGGCGCGTGAAGAGCGTACGGGCGCGCGGCGGCATCCACGTGCGACGGGCACGTCGCGGCAGACGGAAGCGGGATGGTTTGCGTCGCTCTTCGGACACGCGGCGCTCCAGAACCATGGGGAAAACTGATTCTACGACGACTGCCGGCCAATACGGTGAACGCAGGGCCGGATCGCTGCACACGATTCCATTCTGCCCGCGACTGGCGAGGTGTGGTTCCCCGGAAATCGCGGCCAGTCGCGACCGCTATTGATCGCTCGATTCCTGGTTTTTATTCTCGTCGAACATGGCGCGGCAGCCGGGGCTCAACTCCGACAGGTGCTGCTTCATACAGGCGATGATCTTCTCCCGGTTGGGGATTTCGGCCTTGCAGAAATGGAGGGCGTCGCCGCGACAGGCTTTGTGCTGCTGCTCGCTCGATGCCGCGGCGGCCGTATCCGCAGCACACAGCGAAGCAGCCAGCAGGGACGCACCAAGGCTCAGCAGGATGGATTGTCGATTCATGTTCTCGTCTCCTGATTCCTGATGACGGCTCACGCCGGGCGTCTGCCTGACGTGATGTAGCGCTGGTAGCAGGATCCGGACCCGATTCCGCCGCGTACCCGACCGTCAGCGTCGATCGCCCGGACGACGTATAATGGTTAACACCTAGGTATTAACCATTAATCACTCGATCATGTCCACCCAGTCTGTTTCTTCCCGTTCCACCCCTGCATCGCGCACTGCGCCTTCCTCGTTCAAGGCTGCGTTTCTGAGTTTCGCCCAGGACATGTGGCATTCATACATGCGCCACAGCCAGTACGAAATGCAGCTTTCCTCCGGCAATCCGCATCGTCTGCCGCAGGACATCGCCCGCCAGGGCCGCCGCACCAGCCAGCGCTAGACAACGCGGGCGGCGCGGCCGCTCACGTCAGCGGCCCGAACCGGGCGCCTGAGCGTCAGGCCACGCCCCGCATAGAACCGTTTCACCGTCTCGAACGGCAGCCACACGTCCGCCTGAAACGGCGCCACACCCGACGGGTTGTGAAACCACACGCCACGCTCGTCCCTGCCGTGCAGCAGGATCAGATGTCCGCCGCGCGTTTCGTTATGCCGCTCCGGATACCGGATTTCGGGGCTGACGGAGGCGATCGCCAGCGTGTCGGCATCGATACGCGCGGCAATTTCCTCGATGCCGATCTGCGGCAGTACCTCCACCTGCAACCCGAACGCCTGCGCAGTCCACTGCGCAAACGGACGGTAAATCAGGCCGTCGACGCCGCCATCGTTGCGCATCCGATACACCTCGTGGCGCAACGCCTCGTCCAGCATGGCCGCCCGGGACGGATGCCCGATTCCCCAAAAGTCCAGCGCCGATTCAAGACAGGTCAACCCGCACAGGCGCTTCGCCCAGAACCGGTAGCGCTCCGGTTCCGTAAAACCACAACCGCGCCAGCCGGGGTCGTCGCAGGGATCGGCGGCGTCCTCGACAATCGCGCGCACCCATTCCGGACTGCCCCATTGCGTGTAATACGGCACATCCGCATGGCGTAAAGCCATTCCCGTTTTTTCATCCACTCGCATCATTCCCGTAATTCAATAGCGGATTACCCCATATTAAGCGCCGCCTTACATCCTTTATGATCCCGCCCGGGATGACGGGCTGGCCGGGCGCGCCGCCACAAGCGGCACGTCCACCGTAATCCACAAACGGAATCCAGATCAATAACCGCAGGAAACCATGAAAATCATTAAAACAGCAGGCGCGCTGGGCGGCGCAGTCATTGCACTCGCTTCACAACAGGCTTTCGCGCAAAGCTCGGTCACGCTGTACGGTGTCGCGGACGTGAGCGTCCGTTATCTGACCAACACCAATGCCAGTAACGATAACCGTCTTTACATGACGAACGGCGCTGTCACGAACAGCCGCTGGGGCGTGAAGGGCTCGGAAGACCTCGGCGGCGGCCTGAAGGCGATCTTCCGCCTTGAAAGCGGCGTCAACCTGCAGGACGGTTCGTTCGCGGACACCGGCCGCATGTTCAATCGCGCCGCTTACGTCGGTCTCGACAGCAAGTACGGCACGGTCACGCTGGGTCGCCAGAAGACGCCGCTCTTCGACATCCTCGCCGATGTCTACGATCCGCTGACGGTCGGTAACTACTTCGAAAACGCATGGCTGCCGGTCGCGCTCGGCGCAGGCCTGTATGCGGACAACGCGATCAAGTATTCGGGCACGTTCAGTGGCCTGAGCGTCGAGGCGATGTATTCGTTCGGCACGAACTACGAATCGACGGGCGCAGGCGGCTTCTCCGGCCAGATTCCGGGTCACATGGGCGCGGGCAACATGTACGGCCTGACGGTTTCGTACGTGATGGGCCCCGTCAGCGTTGCAGCCGGCGCGCAGCAGAACAGCGATAACTCGAACCACAAGCAGACGGTCTTCAACGCGAACATGGTCTACGCGTTCAGCACGGCCAGGGTCTACATCGGCTACCTGCATTCGAAGGACGATACGGGCTTTGTCGACAGCGTCCTCGCGCAGCAGAACCTCGTGCCGGGCGTCGACATCCTGAAGGGCTCGGGCCGCAAGGACGACGGTCCGTTCGCGGGCGTGACGTGGCAGGCAACGCCGGCGCTCGCGCTGACGGGCGCGGCCTACTACGACCACATGAACGACGCGGCCATCGGCGGCGGCCAGCTCGGCAGCGGCAACCGCTACACGCTGGTCGCACTGGCTGAGTACGCGCTGTCGAAGCGTACGGAAGTCTATGGCACGATCGACTTCAACAAGGTGTCGGGTGCCGCCGACGTCGAACTGCCGGGCCGCGACAACCAGACCGGCATCGCAATCGGTCTGCGCACGATCTTCTGATGGAGGCCGCGGCGCGCGTGCCATCGAGGCGCGCACGCTGCGGTAACGCCAGCCCGGTCGTTTGTATCGCTTCGCGACCGGGCTGGCGCGCAGCGCGTCACAACATGCTGCGCGGCCGCTTCATCGTCCCGTCGAAAAACCGTTGCAGGCGGAATTCCGCCAGATCGAGCGACGGCCTGCCTTCGTCGATCCACTCCGCCAGCAGCTTGCCGACAATCGGTCCCATCGCGAAACCGTGGCCGCAAAAGCCCGTCGCGATCGTGAGGCCGCGCACGTCTGAAGGCGCATCGATGACGGGAATACCGTCGGGCAGCACGTCGATGAGACCGGCCCACGCCTCGGTAATCTGGGCATCTTTCAATGCGGGGAACAAGGCCTTGAGCTTGCCGAGCGCACGCGGTGCATGACTGCGCTCGGGCTGCGGCTGCGGATCGCGCGGATGCAGCACCCGCTCCGCGTCTGCGACGCCGCCGGGCAGACGCTCGCGCAGATCGCGCAACAGCGCGCCGTTCAGATGGAAGCTGAATTTCTCGCGCTGCTTCCACAGTTCGGGCAAAAACCATTTCAGCGCCCGCACATGGCCGAACGTCATGTCGACGTCGACCTGCATGTCGTCGGCGAGATTGATCATGCCGTTCGCCCGCTGGCGGATGCCGAGGCCGTGGCCCCAGAACGTCGACGCCGTCACCTGCGGCAGCACGTTCGTGCGCATGCAGGTACCGCGTACCGCCTGCTGCGGCAGTTCGAGGCCGAGCGTTTTCAGGAGCCGCCAGCTGCTCGCGCCGGCCGCGCAGATCAGGCGCGACGTGCGGATCGTGCCGCGTTCGGTTACCACGTCCGTAATCGCGCCCGCTGCCCGTTCGATCGCCACCACGCCGCATCCTTCGAAAAAGCGCGCGCCGCCTTCCATCGCGCGCGCGGCGAACGCCGGCGCGACGCGGCGCGGTTCGGCCTGACCGTCGGTCGGCGTGTAGAGGCCGCCCAGCACCGTGCCCTGCATGCCGTGCACGTGCGTGTCGATCTGCGCGCGGTTAAGAACACGGGTGTCGAGCCCGTACTGACGCGCGACGTCGGTCCATTGCTGGAACGATACCCAGTCGCTTTCGTCGCTCGCGACGTACATGCAGCCGCCCTGCCGCCACTCCAGGTCGAAACCGAGCTCGCGTTCGAGCTGTTCCCACAGCCGCATGCCGGCCATCATCAGCGGCACTTCGGCGGCTTCGCGTCCCTGCTGGCGCACGAATCCCCATGCACGCGACGACTGTTGGCCCGAGATCCGCGACTTGTCGAGCACGACCGCCTTCAGCCCGCGCGCCGCGAGGTAATACGCCGCGGCGCAACCCATGATGCCGGCGCCGGCAATCACGACGTCGGCTTCGGTGGGAAAGGGTTCATCGGCGCGGGTCAGCCCGGCGTGCAGCGGATAGGTTGTCGTCATCGTCTGGTCAGGAGAATAAGGCGTGCGGCGGCATCTTCGCAGGCGCGCCACCTGGCCGCAACCCTGAACCCACACCGGCGTGGGCTTCACGATCCGCCCGGCACACCCGGCAAACGCGCGCCCGCACCGCCGGTCATGACAAAAACGGCGGCTGAACATTACATTTATGCGATTTAGATACTTTCATCGGTAAAATAGCGCGCTTGACCGGCCGATCCCGATACCCGGCAAGGGCGCGCAGACTCCCGAAACGCCCCGATTTGCGCGGTGTCCGACGATAGCGGATACTCACAGGCCGGCAGCCTGGCGGTCGAAGTAACGCGTCTGAAGTAAAGTGGACGAGCCTGACAGTTTCAGGCCGGCCCGTTCGTCCGCGCCGTATCCGCACCGTAATGCCGCCGGATGGTCCGGCACCCGTAGCGTCCTCATCCAGTCACGACAACTCATATCGACGGACACGCACGCAGTATGGCCAACGAAGCAACTTCCCCGGACTCCATCGCCGTCGCCGAGCGCGTGCGCGAGCTGATGAGCCGGCACGGCATTGGCAAGCGCCAGCAGACGACCGAACTGTGCCGGATCCTCGATCTGAGCTTTTCGCAGGGGCACCGCAAGCTGCGCGGCAACAGCCCGTGGACGCTCTCGCAGATCAAGAAAGTCGCTGAAGCCTTCGGCGAGCCGGCCGCGCAACTGTTCGGCGCGCAGTCGCTCGATCCGGGTATGGTCGGCGCGATCGCGCAGGAAGCGGTGTTCTCGATCGGCGCGATCGACCTGGCGTGCACCGCATGGGTCGGCGCCGCGCTCGAGCCGGGTAGCCGCCCGGAGTTCATCGCGTTTTCGAAGCTGGGGCAATGGCGCGTCGTGCGACACGACGGTGCGCTCTATCAGAACGGGTTCGAGGTACACAAGATCGAGATCTACCCGCGGCGCGCGGAGACGGACAAGCCGCTGATCGCGGTCGTCGACGACGACGCGTCGTCCGCCGACAACCTGCGCGACTATCTGGAGCAGAGCGGCTTTGGCGCAGCGGCGTTCTACGGCCTCACCGCGTTCACCGAGGCGCTGCAGACCCAGGTGTTCGACGGCGTCGTGATCGACTGGCTGTTCGGCACGCAGACATCCGCGCTGGCGATCCGCGCGGTGCGTGGCTCGGAGAATCCGGACGCGCCGATTTTCGTGCTCACGGGCGAACTGCTGACAGGCAAAGCCAGCGAATCGGAAATCAGCGAGGTGATCCGCAACTTCGACGTCGCGTGTTACGAAAAGCCTGCGCGCATGGCGATTCTCGTCGCCGATCTGTCGAAGCGCCTGAACCGCATCTAGTCCGGTCGCTGAATGACCGCTGCGCGGCCCGCCCGCGTCACACGGTGTGACGTGCGGCCAGCGCGCGCTGCACGGCGGCACGCAACTCCTCGAAGTGAACCGGTTTCGACAGACAGTCGAAGAACGGCCCGCGCGCATCGGCGTCTGGCGCATCGGCGCTGACCGCGATCACGGGCGCATGACCCGCGGGCGCATCGCGCGCGGCGAACGCTTCGACAAACGCGTAGCCGTCCTTTCCCGGCATCGACAGATCGAGCAGGATCACGTCGCAGCGATGCGTGTCGAGCCAGAAGAGCGCGGCATCCACGGTCGCGCATGAGGCCGCGTCGCAATGCATGTGTGCGACCATTTCGCTCAGCGATTCGCGCACGAGCGGGTTGTCGTCGACGATCAGCACGCGGGCCGGCGCACCTTCGGCGACTGCACGGGCTGCGGCATCCGGCGTCCGCGCGCCCGCCACAGAAACGACCGGGATCGCCACCCGAAACGTCGTGCCTTCACCCACGCGGCTCTCGACGTGAATGCTGCCGCCAAACAGGTCGACAAGCCCCTTCACGATCGACAGGCCCATGCCCGCGCCTTCAAACCGCCGCGCGCGCGAAGCGTCGAGCTGCGTGAATTCCCTGAAGATCTGCGGAATCTGCTCCTCGGGCACGCCGGGCCCCGTATCGCTGACGAAGATCGACAGCAGCGTCGGTCCCTGCACGAGTTGCAGGCGCACGCCGCCCTTCTCCGTATAGCGGATTGCGTTCGTGACGAGGTTGTTCACGATCTGCCGGATGCGATGCGGGTCCGACTCGACAGGCCCGGCCAGTCCCCCCGCGTCGCTGTCGAACGCGAGGCCTTTCGCGCTCGCGGCTGGGGCGTTCTGGTCGGCAATCGAGCTGATCAGCTCGCGCGGATCGAACTGTTCGTGTCGCAATTCGAGCCGGCCCGCGCCGAGACGTGCGTAATCGGTCAGATCCTTCATCTGCGCTTCGAGTTGCCGCGCCGCGGTTTCGAGCCGGCGGATCACCTTGCGATCGGCTTCCGAATGAAAGTTGAAGCCGAGCAGTTCGATCGACGACACGATTGCATGTAGCGGCGTGCGCAACTCGTGACTGATCATGCCGAGGAACGTGTCTTTCGCGAGACTCGATTCGCGCGCGGCTCGACTCGCCTGGTGTTCCGCGGCGAGCGCGGCGTGCTGCTGACGGATCAGACGCGTACGGCGATAGCCGTTCAGCACGAGCAGCACCGTCGCCGCCGACGAAAGCAGCAGCAGCACCATGCCCGCCGCGAACAGCAGACGCCGCTTGGCAAGGAAATCGTGATTCATCGCCTCGCGATCGGAGACGTCCGCATCGCGACGGCTGAGCGCGAGATCGTTGACCTCGTCCCAGTGCGCGCGCAACGCGCTCACGACCCGGTCGACGCGGCCCGGATCATGTTCCAGCGCCTCGATGTCCGGATCGAGCAGATCGAGGAGCGCCGTGATCTTCTGGATTTCGTCCTTCTGGCGTGCCGCGAGCGCGGGGCGTGATGCGAGCATGCGCGTCGAGCCGGCCATCACGTTCAGCTTCGACTGGAGCACCTGATAGCTCAGCTGAAGCGCGGCGTAATCGCGGTCGGCGCCGGTCCGGTAGAGCAGCAGCTGCGTCTGGAAACGCGAATACGCGATCTGCAGCTGCGCGGCGTCCCAGTAGAAACCGTCGTAGGTGCCGGTTGTCTGAAGCGTGACGCGCGGATTGAGCAGGTTGGCGTAGAGAAAATAGCCTACCGCCGCGATCGGCGGCGCGAGCGCGGTCAGCCAGATCACGACGAACAGGAAGCGCCGCCACGAACGCCCGGGCACGGGCATTTCATCCGGCGGCGGCGTGTTCATTTGACGACGATCGACTTGATCTGCCATGCGAATTTCGCGTCGCCCACCGCGCCCTGAAGCTCTGCCGGGAACGCGTCGCGCGGATAGATGAGGAAGAGCGGCCCGAAATCGCTGACTTTCAGACGCTTGCCGTTCATGCTGTGCGCGAGGATCACGCCGTATTTCGCTGCATCGGTGACGGGCACCGTGCAGGTGTAATCATCCAGCGTATGGATTTCCAGCATCGTGCCACGCGCGCCCACCTTCGCGAGAACGTCCGACAGCGACGGACCCGTGAACGTGGATTTCGGCGTCCATGCCGTGGATGTCGTGATTGAATGCGCCGGCAGCGCCAGCAGTTCTGCTTCCGGGAAATGGAAAACGGAGTGCGCGGCGTCGTTCGTCTGTGTGATCGCGCCCCTGACGTCGAGGGTCAACGGCGCAGCGCATGCGGAGCGTGCGACAGCAGCGAGGACAAGGAAGGCCCACAGCAGGGCTTTCGGGTAACGCATGGTCAACGATCCTTTTGTCTTTTTATGGTTCCGGCGCGAACCCAGCGGGTTTGCAGAACCACCGGCATCACGTCGCCGCATGATAACCAAAAAGAGATAACCAGGGCACTCGCATGGTGCCCCCGAAAGCGAGCCAGCCCCCTGGACGTTCGCAGACCCTGCGTCGCACCAGCCAGATTCGCTAGTGGTCGGCGTGAAGGGACTGGAAATGCAGGTGCGCGCCGCCGCGCGATCAGGCTGCCGCGCTCACTGCATGCGCGCGGCGCAGGCGTTCGCGGCTGTTGCTCAGATGCATCCGCATCGCGGCACGCGCGTCGTCCGCATCCTGACGCTCGATCGCGCGATAGATCTGCTCGTGCTCGTTCAGCACGTTGCGCAGATGCTCGATGTGATCCAGCTCGGCAATCTCGGCAGACCCCAGCCGCGTGCGCGGGCTCACCGCGCGACCCAGCTGGCTCAGCACATCGAAGAAGTAACGATTGCCGCTTGCCCGCGCGATCTGCAAATGAAATTCGATGTCATGCGCAAGCACGTCCGTGTTGCCGCGTTCGAGCTCAGCGCCGAAGCGGTCGAGCGCGCTGCGAATCTGCTGGAGATGCTGCAGCGTACGCCGCCCCGCCGCCAGCGCGGCCGAAGCCGACTCGACGTCGATCCGGAACTCGATGATGGCCATGACGTCGAGCATGCTCGAAAGATCCGCTGCGGGAAGCTGCATCCGCTCCTCGTTCTCCGGCTCCCGCACGAACGTGCCGATGCCGTGGCGTGTCTCGACCACGTTCGCCGCCTGCAGCCGTGAGATCGCCTCGCGCACCACGGAGCGGCTCACGTTGAGCTGCTTCATCATCTCCACCTCGGTGGGAATCCTGTCTCCGGGCCTCAAGGCCCCGCGCCGGATCTCGTCGGAGAGGGTGGCCACTACCTTTTCAGTCAGGCTCGTCATCGCTGGTTTGCTGGCTGGTCTACACAAAATTGAAGTGTCACGCTCGAAAGACGTCATCTGACGTCTTCGCTATCGGCCATCATAGCGCCCGCATCGCGCAATGGCGATGCCCCTGCCGCAATCGACTCGCCATTCAGGCGCGAAACGTCTCCGACCGACACCTCATCGAACGCTGGCTTGGCAGCGTTGTCGGACAACGTATAATCAAAAGACAACACCGAAAACGACAGTGCATCTATCAGGAGTGATTCTATGTCCACGTCCCCGACCGTGGCGCCCCAACGCGCGCGCGGCAGCCTTGCGGACCTCGTGGTGAACTACGTGAAGGAGCAGGTCGCGTCGCAGGTCCTCAAACCGGGTGACCAGCTGCCCACCGAGGCGGCCTTGATGTCGCTGCTCGGCGTCAGCCGCACCGTCGTGCGCGAAGCGATTTCGCGCCTTCAGGCGAGTGCCGTCATCGAGACGCGGCACGGCATCGGCAGTTTCGTGCTGGAACCGCGTCACCAGCCGCTCGGCCTCGACATGGTCCCCGCGACGACGCTGAACGACCTGCTGTCCGTGCTTGAACTGCGCATCAGCCTGGAAACGGAATGCGCGGGTCTCGCCGCACAGCGCGCGAAAGAGCAGGACATCGCGAACATCCGCGCCGCCCTCGACGCCATCGAGGAGACGAGCCGGGCAGACGGCGACAGCACCGCCGCGGATTTGCGCTTCCACGTCTCGGTGGCGCGCGCCACAGGCAACCGGTATTTCGTCGACATCCTGACGCAGATGGGCGCGGCGCTGATTCCGCGTCACCGCATCGATTCGCCGGGTATCGCCCAGAGCGATCCGGCGGCGTACATGGCGCGCGTCAATATCGAACACGAAAGCATTCTGGACGCGATCACCCGGCGCGACCCGGAAGGCGCGCGGGCCGCGATGCGGATGCATCTGACGAGCAGCCGCGAACGCGTGCGCCGCGCAAGCCCGATGCCGGAAGAAAACGCGGAAGGCCTTGCCTGACCTGTCCAGCAATCTCACACAAGCGGCCACTGGCCGCTTTTTTTACGCGTGCGCGCCACCGGTTGCGTGACGGGAAACGGATCGTGGCGCTCATTGCGCCCAGGGCTCACGGACCAAAATAAATCGACATCGGTCATCAGATCACAAACAGGAATTAACCCGATGCCACCGTCCGTCACACCCAATAAATCCTTATTTTACAAGCCTTATAGCTCATATAACAGGGTAAACACTACATTGGAAATTACAGCACCAAAAGAGTAGACTGTCATCAGACAACTAACGACGTACCTGCGCACGGCACCTCTACCGTGACCCGCCCGCGTCCCGTTGCGTTCTGTTGGGCCGCCACACCGCCCGAAACTGGAGACGTTCTTGACATCTGCTCTCGCCACTGCGACCGGCCCGCTGGATTCAGCGGTCTCCAAGGTCAAACGGCACATACTCCCGCTCTTTCTCGTGATGTTCATCGCGAACTACATCGACCGCGTGAACATCGGCTTCGTGAACGCGCACATGCAGACGGATCTGGGCATCGGCGCGGCTGCCTACGGGCTCGGCAGCGGCCTCTTCTTCGTCGGCTATGCGCTGTTCGAAGTGCCGTCCAACGTGCTGATGCAGAAGTACGGCGCGCGCGCCTGGCTCACGCGCATCATGGGCACGTGGGGCATCGTGGCCGCCGCGATGGCGTTCGTGTGGAACGACACGTCGTTCTACGTGCTGCGCTTCCTGCTGGGTGTCGCCGAAGCCGGGTTCTTCCCGGGTGTCGTTTTCTACTTCACGCAATGGCTGCCGCAAAAGGAACGCGGCAAGGCCGTCGCGGTTTTCCTCTCGGGCTCGGCGCTCGCGTCGGTGCTGTCCGGCCCGGTTACCGGCGCCCTCCTTTCGATCCGGGGCTTCGGACTGCACGGCTGGCAGTGGATGTTTCTCATCGAAGGCGGCTTTTCGGTCGTGCTGTGCGGCGTCAGCTGGATGCTGCTGAAGTCGCGCATCAGTGATGCCACCTGGCTCACGGCCGACGAGCGGAAGACTCTCGCCACGTCGATCGCCGCCGAGCAGGCCGAGCGCGACGCCCAGGGCGCCGCCCGCCTGCCGGTAGCGAAGCTGCTGAAAGATCCGCAGATCCTGTTGTTCTGCTTCCTGTACTTCGCGATTCAACTGACGATTTACGCCGCCACGTTCTGGCTTCCGACGATTATCCGGAAGATGGGCGGTCTGTCCGATTTCGAAGTGGGTCTTTTCAATGCGATCCCCTGGCTGATTGCGATGTTCGCGATGTACTGCTTTGCGGTACTGTCGGCAAAATGGCGCTTCCAGCAGGCATGGCTCGCGGCAGCGCTCGTGATTGCCGCGTGCGGCCTGTTCGCCTCGACGTCGGGCAATCCGGTTCTGTCGTTTGTCGCAATCTGCTTTTCCGCTATCGGGTTCAAGGCCGCTGCATCGCTCTTCTGGCCGATCCCGCAGGGTTATCTCGATGCCCGTGTGGCGGCCGGCGTGATCGCGCTCATCAACTCGGTCGGCAATCTCGGAGGATTCTTTGCACCCGCCGCGTTTGGCTACCTCCAGCAGCACACCGGCTCGATTACCGGTGGCCTGTACGGGCTGGGCGTGGCGTCGCTCATCGCGGCGGCAGCCGGCTTCCTTGCCCGCAACCGTCTCGTGAATCGCGACGCGCCGGCAGATATCGTCCACAGCAAGGCACACTGACCGCCCTCGGCGGATGTTCAATACACAACCGGCTGACTCTCGCCAGCCGGCTTCGCAAACCTGACAGGTCCAACGCTCATGTCCACTCCTTCCCTGCAATCGAACGCCACGCCCAAAGTTATCGAACTGCGCGTCGTGCCAGTCGCCGGCCGCGACAGCATGCTGCTGAACCTGAGCGGCGCGCACGGTCCGTTCTTCACGCGTAACGTGGTCATCCTGCGCGACAGCGCGGGCAACACCGGCGTGGGTGAGGTCCCCGGCGGCGAGAGCATCCGCAAGACCATCGACGATGCACGCGCGCTGGTCGTCGGCCAGTCGATCGGCAATCTGCAGGCTGTGCTGAACAAGGTGCGCACCCAGTTCGCCGACCGGGACGCAGGCGGACGCGGGCTGCAGACGTTCGATCTGCGCACGACCATTCACGCAGTCACCGCCCTCGAAGCCGCCCTGCTCGACCTGCTCGGACAGCATCTGGGCGTGCCTGTCGCCGCGTTGCTCGGCGAAGGCCAGCAGCGCGACGAAGTCGAAATGCTCGGCTATCTGTTCTATATCGGCGACCGCAAAAAGACCGACCTGCCGTATGCAGGCGGCGCGGAAGGCCGCGACGACTGGGAGCGCGTACGCACCGAAGAAGCGATGACGCCCGAAGCGGTGGTGCGCCTCGCCGAGGCTGCACAGGCGCGCTACGGCTTTAACGACTTCAAGCTGAAAGGCGGCGTGCTCGCGGGCGACGCCGAAATCGAAGCGGTGACTGCACTCGCGGAGCGCTTCCCCAACGCCCGCGTCACGCTCGATCCGAATGGCGCATGGTCGCTCGCGGAAGCGATCCGTCTTTGCCGCGACCAGCACGATGTGCTCGCGTACGCCGAAGATCCATGCGGCGCGGAGAACGGCTATTCGGGCCGCGAAGTCATGGCCGAATTCCGTCGCGCGACCGGTTTGCCGACGGCCACCAACATGATCGCCACCGACTGGCGCCAGATGGGTCACGCGATCCAGTTGCAATCCGTCGACATTCCGCTTGCCGATCCGCACTTCTGGACCATGCAGGGCTCGGTGCGTGTGGCGCAGATGTGCAACGAGTGGGGCCTGACCTGGGGTTCGCACTCGAACAACCACTTCGATATTTCTCTCGCGATGTTCACGCAGGTCGCGGCCGCCGCACCCGGCAAGATCACCGCCATCGACACGCACTGGATCTGGCAGGACGGGCAGTTCCTGACGCGCAACCCACTGCAGATCGTCGGCGGCAAGGTAAAGGTTCCGGAAAAGGCAGGCCTCGGCGTCGAACTCGATATGGACGCGCTCGAAAAAGCGCACGCGCTGTACCAGCAGCACGGCCTCGGCGCGCGTGATGACGGCATCGCCATGCAATATCTGATTCCGAACTGGAAGTTCGACAACAAGCGGCCCTGCCTCGTGCGCTGAGCCAGACGTTCCCCCGGCAGCGGCCCCACTCGCGGTTCGGATCACGCGCGTCCAGAACCCGATTCTGGCATCGCGGGTGGCAATCTGAATCCATCTGCCGTTGTCTGCCGTATATCGGTCAGGGCAGCGCAATGATGCGTGGCCTGCTGGGGGACCGGGATGAAACACACGCTACGTTTTGCCGCTGCTGCCCTGATACGGGCAGCATCCAGCGCCTTTGCAGCGAACGTGACCCCTGGCATGGGTCCGCTTGCTGCAAAGGCGCTGTCATTTTCACGGCCGGCTCGCGACTGACGTCCATACCCTGTATCCGGGCGTCGCCAGACCCTCGTTCATCAGGCCCTCCGGATACGCTGCTTGCGCCTCGCCGCTGTGCAAGCCGGTCAGCCTGTAGCGGTGCCTGAAACCTCGACGCTGATACCTCACGCGCCGGCCCGTTGGAGATACATCATGCAAAACGTGACGCTGAAAGTGGTCCTGGTTTGTTCCGCCGCTGCCTCACTCTTTGCGAGCACTACGACGTTCGCGCAGGGCGGAGGGAACGGCAACGGCGGCAGTGGCGGTGGCGGCTCGCATGGCGCGGCGACCGCCGGCATGACCTACCACAGCGAGCCCGTGAACAGCCCGTGGAATCAGGACCCTTCACGCATGAGCCAGCGCGGAGGGATGGCCGATGACAGCATGCCCGGCATGATGCCCGACACCAACGCGATGCCTGCGAAGCCGGTGCAATGACCCCTGCATGCACGTAACGACTGCAGGACATTGCCCAACGTGCGGCCCGGCAATTTTTGCCGTCTGCGAGACGCTGTCTGCAATTCGTCAAATTGCCCGCAGAATCCGCTTCGTTTCGCCGGATTGGATAGATGGGTGAGCGGCTAGACTTCTTTTCATGGAGCGAATCCTTGCGCCATCGACGCGGTCCCCTCCGCGTTGCGTTGAACCGTACCGTTGACCGTTTTTCCAGTAGTGGTTGTAGATGCATCGGCACTTGCAGTTCGTGGATGAAGTGCATTTAATAAAAGTATCTGGCGTTTGCAGCACGCAACACTAGAAGGACCGGATGTCAGCAACACGCAGTCGAAGTAGCAACAACAGCGTTATATGTGATGGCGATACACCGGCGGGCTTCCACGAGCCCGCACGGCTTTCCATCCTGTCGAGCCCTGTTCCCCTGTGGGACAGGGCTTTTTTTTGTCGTCGGGCGCCAGTTGCAGCGGATACATTCCTGCGCCGTACGCTTTAAGTCTGTCTTAATTGTCGGCGATCATCATGCCTCTACGGACTGAGGTCCGAGACCGCCCGTTCGATGTTCAACGCATTACCGGCGGGACCCTGCATTACCGAGGAAGCGAGGAAGGTTCAAACGATCATGTCTGGAAAATCGCACACCCGCAAACATTCGCAACCGGCCATGTCGCCGCTGTTGCGCGCGCTCACGTTTAGCCGGGCCGCCCACGAGCCTGTGACACAGGCCATGCTGCTGCAGTGTTATACCGGCCTCGACGCATTCCGCCGCGGTCACGGCTCGCGAGCGCTGTTCACGACGCTCGGCCGGCAACTGCTCGTTGCTGACGAACTGTGTCACCTCGGCTTCGAACGCAACGACCGGATGGCGATCCAGGAAGCACACGCTGCGATGATGCAGATCGATGCGGTCGCGCGCGAGAATGGTGTGTGGGTGATGAGCGATGCCGATTACGCGTGGCTATGTTTTGCGCTCGACGTGTTTGCACGCCAGCTGGCGGCTGCGTCGCTCGAAAACATCGCGATGGCCGAAGCGAAAATGCTCGAAGGATTGCTCACGGCTGGACGTCTTCCGGCGCTCGCGGAAGCGTCGTAGCAACGACGCGTTCCGCGGCTTGCCGGCTGTTCGCCGGCGCGCTTTCGCTCAATGGCCGGGCGTGCCGGTTTCCAGCGGCGCTGGCGCGGCCAGCTCGGGGCGCGATGCCTGCTTGATCAGCAACGCGACGCACGAAATCACGCCGGCCAGTGCGACCACCGCGAAAATGCCCTCGAACGAGAAATGTCGACGGCTCAGCTCTGCAACGAGGAAGGACCCGGCGATGCCGCCAAAGCGGCCCACGCCCAGCATCCACGCGACGCCGGTGCCCCGGCCCTGGGTCGGATAGAACGCCGCGGCGAGCGCGGGCATCGACGATTGCGCGGTATTCATCAACACGCCCGCCACGAATACCGTCAGCACCAGCAAGCCGACGTTGCCCACTGCCTGTCCGATGCAATAGACGCTCACTGCCGTGAGCGCGTAGCACACGGCGATGATCCGGTTTGCGTTGAAGCGGTCCATCAACAGGCCGCATACGACTGCGCCCACGCCACCGAGCGGGAACAGCGCCGAAATCAGCGTCGCGCGCTGCGGGTTCAGGCCGGCCTCTTTCAGCAGGATCGGCATCCAGTTGATCGATGCGTAGAAAATCACGAGGCCCATGAAGTACGTGAGCCACAGCATCACCGTGCCGACGATATACGAACGCGACAGCACGAGCCCCGCACCGCTCTTCCCCGCCACCTGTGGCGCCTGCTCGGTCATCACGAACGAGCCTGCCTCAGCCGCCGCGCTGGAAATACGCGCAAGCACCGCACGGATCTTTTCGACAGGATGGTTCTTCGCCACCATGTAGCGCACGGATTCGGGCAGCTTGAGCAGCAACGCCAGCGCGAGCAGCAAAGGCGTCACGCCACCCAGCATCAGCACGGCGCGCCATCCGAAGTGCGGAATCAGCCACGCTGCCAGAAAGCCGCCACATGCCGCGCCGAGCGGAAAGCCGCAGAACATCAGGTTGATGACCGTCGCGCGCCGGTGGTCCGGGCAGAACTCGCCCATCATCGTGACGGCGTTGGGCATCGCCGCGCCAAGACCGATGCCGGTTACGAAGCGCAGGACAGTCAATTGCTGGATGTCGGTCGAGAACGCCGAACCGAGACATGCCACGCCAAAGAGAATGACCGCGCCAGTCAGCAACAGACGCCGTCCCAGCCGGTCCGAGAGCGGTCCCGATACGAGCGCGCCACACGCGAGGCCGAACAGCGCCGCGCTCAACACAGGCGCGAGTGCCGGCTTGCTGATGTTCCACTCCGTGATCAGCGAAGGCGCAATAAAGCCGATCGCCGCGGTGTCGAAACCGTCGAGCAGCACGATCACGAAGCACATGAAGAAAATGAGCCACTGAAATCCCGAGAACGGGTGCGCATTGATAAACGTCTGCACGTTGACGGCAGTGTTTCGATTCACGTCTCATCCCCTGTGTGTCGACAGCGTGTTGGCGCCGTCGACGTTACGATTCTGAACGGCGGGCAAGCGTCACACCCTACCCACACCGGCCGCATGCTGGCTATTCGGGCCTTCACCGGGTTGGCCGGCGGGTGGACTGGAATCAGCACTTTCATCGGCTCATCCCTTCGAAATTGTTCGCCGTAAGAACACGAATTCTATTATTGAACAACAAGGGATTGTAGGGAGGCATCTGATTGACGGTCAACGCGGGATAACCCGATCGAGCAGCACGTTGTGAACGCCCGGTTTCGCGCTGCGGCGCTGCGGCGTTGCTGTGAGCGCCCAAGGATTGCTTCCGCACATGACACGCACTGTTGTCTCCTGCCCCCTTACTCGTCTCACGCGCTGGCTGCACAATCGTGTTGCAGGATCGTGCGGGTTGAGGCTGGACGACCGGCGTCTCGTCGCGCGAACGCCGACGCTTTGGCGCAAACGTGAACACCATGAAGGACACTGCGAATGCTGAACCGGGACTCCATCAACTCGGGCGCCTATCTCGACAGCTTCGATTCGCTGCCTCGCGAGATACTCTGGACGCAGGCACGCATTGACGCTTCGCTGGCGCAGACCATGGCGCGCCGCCCGGAAGGCAGCGACGTCTGGGTGTTCGCCTATGGCTCGCTGATGTGGAATCCGATCTCGCGCTACGACGCCCGGCGCGTTTCGACGCTGCATGGCTGGCACCGAAGCTTCTGTCTGCGCATCACCGCGGCGCGTGGAAGCCCCGAAAATCCTGGCAGAATGCTCTCGCTCGAGGCAGGCGGCAATACGCAGGGCGTCGCCATTCGCCTGTGTCAGGCGACGCTTGAGGAAGAACTGCGAATTCTCTGGACCCGCGAGATGGTCACGGGCGCCTATCTGCCGACATGGGCGCCAATCACACTCGACGATGGCACGCGTACATCCGCGATCGCGTTCGTGGCCGATCCCACCCAATCGCAATACGAAGCCGATGTCGGCACCGCGACAATCGCGCCGCTCATGGCCGTGGCGACCGGTTCATTCGGCACGAACGCGGAGTACGTGTTCAAACTGCAATGGGCGCTCGCGGAATGCGGCATGAACGATCCGTATGTCGATGAGATCGCGAGTGAAATCACGCGGCTTTGCGGCGTGAAACATGAAGATGCGCGCGAGTCTCGCGGAGCATCCGGCGAGACTGCGATCTAGCGAGACTGAGTGCGCGGCGGCGCTTCAGGCAACTGGCGTGGTCGCGTCAATGCTGCACGGCATGCCCTGCAGCGGCCGGGGGCGTTCAAGCCATTGCGTCGATGCCCGTCGTTTTTTTGGCCTTCTGCGTTTCCTTGAGCGCCGCGAGTTCGCGCTTGACCATCTCACGCACCTGCTCCATCACCTTGGCGCGCTGTTCTGGCGTCATCGCCTTCAGGTCTTTTTCCGTAATTCCGAGCTTCGCCAGAATCTGCTTCTCCATTTGCTGGGACGGTGTGCCTGTGATGTAGTCGGTCAGCTCGGAAAGCAGTTCCTGGAACGAAGGCTTGTTCGATGAGGTGCCTGTCGCCGGAGAGCCCAACTGACTGCCTTGAGTCGCACCGCCAATGCCGCCAGCCCCGTTCACCGTATTCGAGTATTGCATGGTCCTAAACCCCCGTTTTCTTGTTCAAGTCTAAGGATGGATTCAAGCGGCACACTATTACAACGTCGTTACGATGTCATGTTTTTCCCGGGCCTCCACATAGTGGAGCCTTCCATGCGCCTTCAGGCTGCAACGCGAGTGGTAGGGCCCACGCATTACTGGCAAAGCGAGAACGCCTCGCGCGCCGCGATATCGCCATTGCCGTAAATGCCCGCGACGGTGCAATCGTCCGCGACGCATTCGAACGTCGAATCGCCGAACGTCAACACGAAGTGCCGCAAGCCACCTTCGAGCGAAAACGCCGGGCCCCACGAGTCGGCCACGAGCGATGAACACCTGACCTCATGTGCGCTATAACCGCGCAGACCTTTTGACGCGAGAAAGTGGGCGGGCAGATCGGCATCGCGTGGCGGGCCGAACTGGTGAAACGCGGCCGACATGAATGCGACGACGCAGAATGGATCGTCGTCGCTAAACGGACCGAAGCGCTCGAAGTCCGCTTCTGCGATGCGATAGACAATCGCGACGAGCCGCTCATTGGCCAGCACGAACGGCGCGCTGTTATCGCGATCGGGATGGGGAATGTCGTCCATCAGGACGACCTGATCCTGCTCGCTGGTTTGCGGTGCGTGGCTCATCGGTTGTTTCGGTGCTCCGTGACGGGTTCATGCAGTCCATCGCCAGGGCGCAGACAAAGCCACCGGAAAACGCTGCGCCGTAGAGTGTAAAGGAATCCGGCTGCGTCGCATCTGCATGCAATTTCGCATGCACTATGGCGAACCTGTGTTGAATGGGTTGCGCGTGCCGGTCACCAGCGCCAGCGCACACCTGCATCCCCCGCGACAATGCTGCGATGTTCGCCGTTCACGTTCGTCGTATAGCCCGCGTTCGCAAAGACGCTGCCGCGCGCACTGACTTTCGCGACGATGCCGAGCTGAAACTGCGCGGACGTCGCCGATACGCTCACCGGAATCACCGTGTTGCCCGCGAACGTCACGCTATCCGTGCCGCCGAAGGTGTGCCACAGGTTCACACGCAGATACGGTTGCCAGGCCGTACCCGCGGCGTCGAAGCGGCCGGCGAGCCGCACGCCAAGCCTGCCCGTGAGACCGCTTGCGGCATGAAACGACACGGTCGAAATGCCGTCGTCGAGATCGCTGATCGACGTGTGCTGCCAGATCAGTTGCGCTTGCGGCTCGATGGCGACGACCGACGACAGCGCAACAGGCAAGCCGCCTTCGATCGAAGCACTGACCGTATGCCCGTGCGTCGTCGCGCCGATGCCCTCGTTCGACGACGGATCGAGGGTGAGCGTGCTGCCGGCCAGGACAGCATCCGTGTACCAGCCACCAGGACCGATGTGCGTCCAGTAGCCGCCGATGCTGTAAGCGTTGATCGCGAGGTGTCCGGCGGCGAAATCCGGAAACCCGAGCGCGAGGCCGCTTACGTCGCCGTCGGCACGCGCGGCGCCCACGAAGAACCCATAGTGATTGCGATGACCGTTCGCGGTGAGATCCGCGTACACGTCGTGCCCGACCTGCACACCGCCAATCCCGCCACTGAACTCCGGATCGACTCCGCCGCCGTTCTGCTGCGTCGCGTGTTCGCCCCATACGCGCGCCCACGCGGCCGGCAGCGCGCCCGTCTCGCCTAGCAAGGACTGCTCACCCTGCCGGTCGTGGAACGTGCCGATCTGCGCGAGGCCGAGTTCGCGCGTCAACGCCGGCATCCCGGCGTAGACAGGCACTTCCATCCGGTAAAGCGGCACAGCCGTGGAGCCCGTCGGCGGGGGCGCCGGCAACGAGGGCGTGCCCTCGCTGGCCTGAGGCGTTGGAGTTGGAGTTGGAGTTGGAGTTGGAGTTGGAGTTGGAGTTGGGGTTGGGGTTGGGGTTGGGGTCGTAGTTGAAGTCGTAGCCGGCGCAACAGGCGCAGGCGGGAGACTCGAACGCAGATACCAGTTATCCGCGGTTCCGGCGCTCACGCCGCCCTTGAACAGGTAATACACGTAGGCGCCGGCGACGAGCGGCTTCGGCAACGTGAACGCACCTGCGGTTGTCGTCGCGCCATTCGTTGCCTGTACAAGCAGAATGCCGTCCATGACGGTCAATCCGCCCAGCCCGCCGAGATTCGTCACGCCGAGCGTCGTGTTGCCCGAGCCCGTGCCCTGCACGATCACGAGCCGGTCGGCAGGCGAGTTGTCCGCGCCCAGCACCGTCTGCAATAACAGCCGGCCGTTGTTGCCGGTGTAGTTGCCGTTCACCACCAGTGCATCGGTCGTACTCGTGCCGCCGTTCGTGAGATCGATCGTGCCCGCGTTGTTGACGTTGACAAGGTGTCCCGCGACCGCCGGCATGATCGAAGGATCCCCCAGACCGCCGGCGTACAGCGTGCTGGTCGCATCGAGGTTGAGTGTACCTGTCTGCGTGCCGCTGTCGCCGAGTGTCAGCCCGTTACTGTCGAGCGTGAGCTGGCTGCCGTTCGTCACGTTGACCGTCTCCCAGTTGATGAACCGGCTGAGGCCGCTCGCCTGCGTGTGATCGAACGTCACGACATCGTTGCCGGGGCCGCCATCGAACGACGGCACGCCCGCGAGGTTGGTATCGGTCAGCGACGTCAGCGTCGCGGCGTCGTTGCCGGCATCCATGCGTATAAAGCCCTGGATCGTGCCCGCGCTCCAGTTGAGCGTGTCGTTACCGACATCCAGGAAGATGGCCCGACCGCCGCCACCCACAAGGTTGCCGGTATTGTTGACCACGAGGTTGATTGGCCCGTTCGACGCGATCGCCTCGGTCGTTGCAGACGTCAGCGTGCCGCTGTTGTTGACCGTCGCATCGACACCTGCGAACGACAGCGTGACGTTTCGCGCCGAGATCGTGCCGGCGTTGGTAAACGTACCGCCGCCGTTTCCATCGACACCGTTGGCCTGTTCGCTCACGATGCTCGCGCCCGCGACGTTATTGAACGTCACCTTGCCCACGACGAACACGCCGAGCGCGCCCGGCCCGCGCGCGATGATGGATCCGCTGTTCGTGATCGCGCCAGGCGTCGGATCCTCCGAGTTGATGCCGTGCGCGTTCGCGCCGGTCGTCGTGATCGTGCCGTTGTTCGTGATCACGTTGTTGCCCGGCGCGGTACCTGCGCGCGCCAGCATGCCGAACGCGTTGTCGCCAGCGGTCGCGATCGAGCCGTTGTTGACGAGCATGTCGTTGATCGAGAATGTCGCCATGCCGGCGGATCCCGCGCCGGTGGTGGCGAGCGAGCCATCATTCGTTAGCGTACTGCCGCCCGCATTCGCGACATCGGCCATTGCGTGGGCACTCGGGCCGCCCGTCTGGATGACACCGGCGGTGTCGTTGAGCAAGGTGGACGCTGCTGCGCTCGTGAACAGTCCGGAACCGCTGTTTCCACCGACGACGATCAGCCCGCGATTGATCAGGGTGTTCTGGCCGACGCCGCTACCCTGAGCCGCTATGCCGTTGAACGTGTCGCCGGTTACACGCAGGGTGCCGAGATTCGTCACGCTGCTCTGGTCGGATACCGCAATGGCGGTTGCACCTGCCACATCGAGTTCGGCGTTGGGCAACACGTTCACCGTGACGTCCGTGCTGCCGGGCACGGCAGTAACCGGTGTGTTCGCAGGATTCGGCGTGCCTGTGCCGCAGGTGACTGTCTGCCCGCTGACGGGCGATGTGACGTTGCATGCGGCCAGCGCGTAATGGAACGGGACCAGCGCGGATGTCCCGAATGCAATGGTGACGGCGTTGACGAGCCTGGCGGGTACAAAGATCGGACGTGCACGACACATGCGCCCCTCCCTTATACGGCATGGAAACCCGTTCGCTGTTCCGGATCGCGACAACCAGCGATACATATGCGCCGGTCGCGACGTTGCTGCCATGTCACTGGATAGTTCTGGCCGGCGACTCGTACCGGCGTATTGGCCAATAATAGACATAGGAATGCCGAAAGGCGAACCGCCGTAGCGGGTGGCAGCGGTGCGCCTCATGTTGCCGATAAAACCGTCCAGCCGTTCGATTCCCGTACCCGTTCCTTTCCGAATAAAAAAGGCCCCTGCACCGTTACCGGTGGAGGGGCGAGTCCCATGTCAAAGGAGGTGTCATAGAGGAGACGGATTGATCGTACCTTCGCGCGGAACGCCCGCCAACGAACGGTTTCGTATATCCATATCGCCACGCGATACGGTGCGAAATGCGACGTGGTGCAGCGCGACGCAGGGTGCCTCGCGTATATCGTTAGCATAAAAAACACGTTCGCAGTAACGCCCAGGATCACTAACATGGCGGATCAGTCGGGCTTGTCCGGCCTGCACGCGCAGCCCGCCGTGCAGCGCATGCAGCCGCAACGCAAGGAGCACCGCATTGACCCGCTTCAATCACACCCGGGGGCCTCTCATCGTCGGTATCGGGGGCACGACGCGCGCTGGATCGTCGACCGAACGTGCCCTGCGCATCGCGCTTTCTGGCGCTGAAAGCGCCGGTGCGCGTACGCATCTGTTCGGCGGGGCGTTTCTGCACAGCCTGCCGCACTACGCGCCGGAAAGCGCCACGCTAACCCGCGAGCAGCGCGAACTGATCGAGGCCGTGCGCGAGGCCGATGCCGTCATCATCGCGACGCCGGGCTATCACGGCGGCGTCTCCGGGCTCGTCAAGAACGCCCTCGATACGCTAGAAGCGCTGCGCACTGACGAACGTCCTTACCTGGATGGCCGCGCGGTCGGGTGCATCGTCACCGCCTACGGCTGGCAGGCGACCGGGTCGGTGCTGGGTTCGCTGCGCTCGATCATCCACGCATTGCGCGGCTGGCCGACGCCCCTTGGCGCCGGCATCAATACGCTCGAAACCCGCTTCGAGACGGAAGACACCTGCTCCGATCCGAAGGCCGCTGAACAGCTCGCGACCGTGGGCACTCAGGCGGCAACGTTCGCACTGGCGTTCGGCGCACGACGACCCTCGGCACCCGCACCGCTCGACGAGCAGGAAAACGCTGCGGCAAGGCCCCTGCGCGCCGCTAACGTGCTGTCGCTTGCCAACTGACCCGAACCGGCCCGCGCGGGGTTTACGACGCCGCGCCGGGCGTCTTCCCGGGCCGCCGGCCCTCGCTGGCACAGCGTGTGCTATCACACATAAGGCGGGCCGCTCGCCGGGCTATGCGTATGCCACGCAACATACGGAGGGCGCATGCGCGCAGCATAGTGTGATCACGCGCATACGACACCGCCACATCCCGATCACCGATGACCGTTCGAGGCCACCCCTGATTTGCTTGCGACGAAAGATTGGTTCACTCGCTACGCGGCACGGCCTACGCTTGTCCCTGCCCGCCCAATGATCGATCGTCGCACTTCGCGTGAGCTGAAGACGCAAGCGGGCACGATCACCGGCAAGACCATGAACCGACTCATTCACTACAAAGGCTACGAGGTTGCGACGGCAGCACAGCGCCTCCCCAACGGCCTCTTCGCCGCCAACCTGACCATCGAGAAAGCCACGGCGACACCCAGTCATGCCTGGTCGTTCGATGCCCTCGACTACTTTTTCGACGAGGAACACGCACTCGCCTACGCGTTCCGGTGGGGACGCCTGTGGATCGACTCGCACCGGTAAAAGTCAGCGAGGGGCATGCGGGCCAGCGGCCACGGGTCGCTTCGACCCGCGTTTTCGGGCGTTGTGACAGAATAAGCGCCATGTCCGTCTGCCCGCCTCGCCGCCATGTCCGACACCCTGACAGATGCTGCCGAAGATCACGCCCTGCGCCACTGGACCTTCCTTGACCCGACACATGTCAGGATCGGCTCCGAGGCACACAAGCAGATGTTCTGCCGCATGCTGCTGGAGACACACAATCCCTACCGGCCAGCGGTCCTCGACTGGCCGCCCCTTCCGCCCGACGCGCTTCACCGGCTCGTTTCGCTTCCCATCTGGGATATCGCCGTTCAAACCGAAGGGCGCGCCTCGATCCGCGTCGCCACCTATGCTGCGCAACTGAGCGATCCGCTGCTGCGCGAAGCGATCGAAATGGACGCCGCCGAGGAAGCGCGCCACAAGGTCGTGCTGTCGAAGCTGGTTGCGGCCTACGGCATCGAACTCGCGCCCGAACCCGACTATCCCGCGCCGCGCGATGCCGAATGGGCATGGATGTTCACCGGCTACAGCGAGTGCATCGACAGCTTCTTCGCGTTTGGCCTCTTTCGTTCGGCGCAGCTGTCGGGCTATTTCCCCGAGTCACTCGTCGAAACGTTCGAGCCGGTCATCCAGGAAGAAGCGCGGCATATCCTCTTCTTCATGAACTGGGTGGCGTGGCACCGCCGCACGATGCCATGGTGGCGCAGGCCATGGCATTCGGTGCGCGTCGGGGCGATCTGGTTCAAGCTCGTGTGGGATCGCGTGGCGATCGCGAAAGGCATCGACGCGAACGGCGTGGCGCACGATTCGAATTTTCTGGCGTCTAACGGTCGCACGCTCGGCAAAAAGCTGACCACGCGCGAACTTGTCGAGTTGTGCCTTGCCGAAAACGAACGGCGCATGGCCGGCTACGACGCCCGGCTGGTGCGGCCCACGCTCGTACCGTGCCTCGCGCGCCTCGCGTTGCGCTTCCTGAAGTAACGACACAGGGCGGCCGCCACCCGGCACGGCGAGCGGCGAGCGCCGCCACATCTCTGGAGACAGCATGACATGGACGGTCGATGAACAACTCGCGCTGACGGCTACTGAGGCCGTCGCCGCCATCCAGCAGGGACGCATCGCCGCCACCGACTACATCGCGACGCTGCTGGCCCGCGCGGCCGCCCTGTCGACGCTGAACGCGCTGACGGCACTCAACATGGATGGCGCGCTCGACGCCGCAAGACGTATCGATGCGCTGTCCACCGCCGAAAGAACCCGCCTGCCGCTTGCCGGCCTGCCGGTCGTCATCAAGGACAACATCAACACGGTGGGGTTGCAGACATCGGCGGCCACACCTGCGCTCGAGAATTTCGTGCCGTCCACCAACGCGCCTTCCGTACAGCGGCTCATCGACGCTGGCGCCATTGTGCTTGGCAAGGCCAACATGCACGAACTGGCGTTCGGCATCACCAGCACGAATCTGGCGTCGCACGCGGGACCCGTGCGCAATCCGTACGATCCATCGCTGATTCCTGGCGGCTCATCGGGCGGCACCGCAGTCGCCGTCGCCGCACGGATCGCGCCCGCCGGCCTCGGCACCGACACCGGCGGCTCAACGCGTATTCCGGCTGCGCTTACCGGCACGGCGGGCTTTCGTCCTTCGGTGGGTAACGGCGGCGCCGCGCGCCGCTATCACGACACACTCGCGGTCGTGCCGATCAGCCGCACGCGCGACACGGTTGGTCCGATGGCACGCACCGTCGCTGATATCGCGTTGCTCGACGGCGTCATCACGGGCGACTCCACGTTGCCCGCCGTCTCGCTCGCGGGCCTGCGCATCGGCCTGCCCGCGCCGCTCTGGGCAGGCCTGGAACGCGCGCTAGAAAGCGTCGCGCGTGGCGCCGTGAAGCGTCTCGCGGCCGCGGGCGTGGTCTTCGTTGAAGTCGCGATGCCCGATCTGCTCGAACTGAACGACAGGATCAGTTCGCCCGTCGCGCTGCACGAACCCGTCGACGACGTCCCGGCGTGGCTCGTCACCAACCACGCGCCCGTCAGGACCGTGGTGGATATCGCCGCGCGCATTGCATGCCCGGACGTGCGCAGCGCGTACGACGCGATCATCGCCGACGTGTTCGCCGGTCAATACGACGCGGCGATGAACACGTGGCGCCCGCAGCTTCAGCAGTTGTACGACACAACGTTCAGCACACAGCAGATCGATGCCCTGCTCTTTCCCACCACGATTCTCGCAGCCGTGCCCATCGACGACATCAACGGCTCCTCGACGGTGACGATCGACGGCGGCGAAGCGCTCGATGAAATGGCCGCGTTCCTGCGCAATACCGATCCGGCCAGCAACGCAGGCATCCCGGGCCTGTCCCTGCCCGCGGGCATGACAGGCGACGGTCGTCCCGTCGGCCTCGAACTGGATGGCCCGACCGGCAGCGACCGGCGGCTGCTTGCCATCGGCATCGCGCTCGAACAGCTGCTGGGACCCCTCGCGGCACCTACGTTATAGCCGCACGGCGTGAACCCGGGCGTTCACATGTGGACGCTATAATCGCTGCGTTCCGGCTACAGCGGTCCCGCCCCGCGTGAATAGCGCGATGCGGGCCGGAGTGCCGCCTGTCGCCATGTCTACCGAAACCATGCAATTTCGCCCGATTCCGACGTTCACCCGCAAGCGCCTCTCCGACGTCGTGTCGGACCAGATCAAGGCGCTGATCTCGGAAGGCGCGCTGCGCCCGGGCGACCGTCTGCCTGCCGAACGCGATCTCGCGGCGCAACTCGGCGTATCGCGCCCTTCACTGCGCGAAGCGCTGATCCGGCTCGAAGCCGACGGTTACATCGAAATGACCGGACGCGGCGGCTTTGTGGTGGTCGACATAACGGCCGCGGTGATTTCAAAGCCGCTCGCTGAACTGCTGCTGCAGAACGCGCGCACGCGCTCCGACATCCTTGAGCTCAGGCAGGGCCTCGAATCGATCGCAACCGTCTATGCGACCGAACGCGCGACACCCGAAGATCTCGCCGCAATCAGTACCGCCTTCGAAGCGCTAAAAGCCTGCGCGCTGTCATCCGACCGGACGCATCTCGCCGATCTCGACGCCGCGTTTCATCTTGCAATCGCCGACTCGACGCACAACGTCGCACTCGCACACGTGATGCACGGCATCCACACGCTGATCCGCGAATCGATGCGTCAATCGCACCGGCTCATCGACTACGACGATGCGATGGAACAGCAGCTCCTCGACCAGCATCAGGCCATCTACGACGCGATCATTGCACGCGAACCGCAGAAGGCGCGCAGCGCCGCCGAGCAGCATCTGACATACGTACGGGCACTTTACGAACGGCATGCTGCGCAGCCGCGCCCCACAACTGAAGGGAATTGACGTCCGATGCGCCTCGCGCTCTACACTTTCTTCAGCGTGGTGCTGGCCGCGACCGGCAGCGGCTGCGCGACACTCGCCGCGGCTGACCCGAATGCGCTGTGGCATATCGTAGACGGCCAGTGCGTGATGTCGATGCAGTCGTCGGGCACACCCGGCTTCTGTACCCGCGTCGATCTGAAGGCGCATTACGCGATTCTCAAGGACATCAACGGCGCGTCGCAGTATCTGCTGATTCCCACTGAGCGCGTGATGGGAATCGAAAGTCCGCAGATTCTTGCCGACGACGCGCCGCCATACTGGTCCGAAGCGTGGGGCGCCCGCACCTACGTTCAAAAAGCCGTCAGGCAGGATCTGGGCGACGAACAACTCGGGCTGGAAATCAACTCTCCGTATCGCCGTTCGCAGTCGCAGCTGCACATCCATATCGACTGCATGCGCAACGACGTAATCGAAAAGCTCGCGCGGCATCGCGGCAACACGCCCGGCAAATGGCACTGGGACACGATCGACGGAAACCGCTACCGCGTCATGCGTGTCACTTCGATTGAGGGAGCCGACGATCCGTTCAGGGTTGTTGCGCGCGAACTGCCGAAAGGCACGACGATGGCATCGCAGACCATCCTTGTGACCGGTGCAGGCGCTTCCGCCGCAAGCGACGGCTGGTTGATCGTCAACAGCAGCCTCGATCTCGACGACGGTAGCGGTTCAGCGGAGCCGCTGATGGATCACGCGTGCAAGGTCGCACGAAAAAGCTGACCGCTCATACGCACCTCGTTCCGCTGCAACGCCCTTTTCCGTTTTTCAGCACATGCTTTCCGCGAGAAATTGGTTCTGCGGCGAGACGTGCGCCATTACGATCGGCTTTAACGGACGTGCCGCCTGACCGCGTCGCGCCGTATCGACAGCCTTTCATAACGACGCGAGTGAGCCTGTGGCGACCTATCTCGACGACACCCAGCGCCGCAACCTTGCGCGCCTCGCCACCACGCTGACGTGGCGCACCGAATGGCCCACGTGGGTATTGATCGCGACGATCTACGCATCCTGGTTTGGCGTCGCGACACACGTGCGCGCGCTCGGCGTGCCTGTTGCAGCACTTCTGCTCGCGTTTCTCGGCGCGTGGTACATGTCGCTTCAGCACGAACTGATGCACGGTCATCCGACGCGCTCACGCTTCTTCAATGGGCTGCTCGGTTTTGCACCGCTGGCGGTCTGGTTTCCGTATGGCATCTATCGCGACCTGCATCTTCAGCATCATGTCGATCCGCATCTGACGCATCCGTCGTTCGACCCGGAGAGCTATTTCGTTACGCATCAAACGTGGCAACGGACCGGGGCATTGATGCGCGCGCTGCTCACGGTACGCAACACGTTTATCGGACGCCTTCTGCTGGGACCCGCGTTTTCAATCGCGGCAACGGTTGTGGAAGCGTTTCGCAGGATGGCCGGTGGCGATTTGCGCGACGTTCCCGCCTGGCTCGTGCATTTCATCGCGCTCGCTGCGCTGACGTACTGGCTGGACGTGTCATGCGGGCTGCCAGCGTGGGTTTTTATTGGTGGCGTCGGCTATGCGTCGCTGTCTATCGGCTCGGTGCGTTCGTTTCATGAACATCGCACTTCCGGGACTGGTGAGCATCGGTCGGTGATCAATGAGGCTGCATTCTTCTGGCGGCTTCTTTATCTGAACAACAACTATCACGCGGTGCATCACGATCTGCCGCACGTGCCGTGGTTTGCGCTGCGATCGGTGTATCTCGCGCGGCGTGCGGACTATCACGAACGCAACGGCGGGTTCGTCGTGCAAGGTTACCGGGAATGGCTGGGACGTCATGCGATACAGCCCGTCGCGCATGTGGTGCATCCGTTCGCCGACGGCGTTCCGGCTCACCGCTCACGCGCGAACCCATCCGGCGTGGGTCCATTGCGCGCCGTGAGTAATGACAAAAGCGCGCGGCTCGCCGGTTGATATGCCAGAATCGGCGGCATGAACTGGATCGCCTCGCTGCCTATGTACAACGTGACGCCCGCGCTCGCCGCGGACTGGCGCGCGTTTCTCGCCGATGTACTCCACGAAGCGGCGCCGCTAACGCGTATCGTCGAAACCCACGAGCCGCTGCCCGCGTTCTGGCGCCGTACGGATCTCCTGATATCGCAGACCTGCGGCTACCCGTTGATGCAGGGACTGCGCGAATCCGTGCAACTGGTCGCGACACCGGAGTTCGATGCGCCGGGTTGTGCGGGTCCAGACTATTCGAGTGTGATCGTTACGCGTGCCGATGGCCCGGTTCATTCGCTCGAAGCGTCGCGCGGTCTGCGTGTGGCGTTCAACCAGAGCGATTCGAATAGTGGAATGAACGCATTGCGACACGCCGTGGCGCCGCTGTCACGCGATGGCACGTTCTTTGGAGAAATGATCGCTACCGGTTCGCATGTCGGCTCACTAACGGCGCTTGCGGAAGACCGGGCAGATATCGCGGCGATCGATTGCGTGACAATGGCCTTCGTACGCGACGGGTTGCCTCAACTTGCCCAGGCCGTGCGCGAAGTGGCGTGGACGCAGGCGTCGCCGGGACTGCCGCTGATAGCCAGCAAGGGCGTTGACACATCGATCGTCGAAGCACTTCGGGTAGCGCTGACTCACGCGCTGCGTACTGATCCTGCTCGCACCAAACGCCTTCGATTGAAGGGGTTTTCTACGTTGTCGCTCGCGGACTACGCACGCATCGAACAACTGGAGAGCGACGCGCTCGCCTGCGGCTACGCGCGCCTCGCCTGATCGTCGCTAACGGTCAGCTTACTTCCATCACCAGCAGTTGCGCGCCGTCGGCCACCTGATCGCCGACTGCATACAACACTTCCGCGACCTTGCCCGCTGCCGGCGCGCCGATGGTGTGCTCCATTTTCATGGCTTCCATCACGATAAGCGGCGTACCTTTTTCCACCACGGTACCCGGCTCGACCAGCACCGCGATCACCTTGCCCGGCATCGGCGCCGTGAGCCGGCCTTCGCCGTGCTCCGCATCGGCCGCATGGGCAAGGAGGTTCTGCCACTCGAACGCGAACGCAAAACCCCGGCAAAACACGTGAAAAACATCGCCATCGATAAACACGCGGCCCGTCACGCGTGAGTCGCCAATCGTCGCGCCGAACTCGTGAGCGTTTGCACCACTCCACCACGTGAACGGGTCGTGCTGGCCCGCGTGATCGAGTGTCTGCGAATCACCGTGACGTGCGAACGTGGCGGAGAACGCCGTTTCGCTCTCCACGTCGCGCCACGAAAGCGTCTGCGTATAGCCGCCATTCAGGCGCCAGTGCGAAAGCGCATCCCAGGGCGATGCGCCGTGGGCGGTGCCGCCTTCGCGCGTCAGCAATGCGCCGCACGCCAGCGCGAGCGCTTCCGTGAACGGCTTTTGCAGCGGCGCAAAGAGCGCGTCGTGATGTCGCTCGATCAAACCGGTATCGAGATCCGCCGATGAAAACGGCTCGCTCGTCACGATCCGCTGCAGGAATTCGACGTTCGTATGCGGCCCGACCACCTCGCACTCATGCAACGCACGGTTCATCCGGAACAGCGCTTCGGCGCGTGTCGCGCCATGCACGATCAGCTTCGCGATCATCGGATCGTAGAACGGCGTGATCGTGTCGCCTTCCCGCACGCCACTGTCGATACGCACGGGCGCGCGGTTGCCCGCGTCGCCGAGCGTGAACTCGACACCTTCCGGCATCCGCAGATGCTTTAGCGTGCCAGTCGAAGGCAAAAATCCGCGCGCGGGATTTTCCGCGTAGATGCGCGCCTCGATCGCATGACCGTCGACGCGCAATTCGTCCTGCGTCAGCGGCAACGGTTCACCTGCCGCGACCCGCAGTTGCCACTCGACGAGATCGAGGCCCGTCACCATCTCCGTCACCGGATGTTCGACCTGCAGGCGCGTGTTCATTTCCATGAAATAGAACGCGTCGCCGGTCATGATGAATTCGACGGTGCCCGCGCCGACATAATTCACCGCGCGCGCCGCGGCGACCGCCGCTTCGCCCATCGCAATACGCAGCGATGTGTCGAGACCCGGCGCGGGCGCTTCCTCAAGCACCTTCTGGTGGCGGCGCTGCACCGAGCAGTCGCGGTCGAACAGCCACACGGCGCCGCCCTGTGTGTCCGCAAAGACCTGCACTTCGACGTGCCGCGGCCGCGTCAGGTATTTTTCGATCAAGACCCGGTCGTTGCCGAAGCTGCTTGCCGCTTCACGCTTGCACGACGCGAGCGCAGCCGCGAAATCCTCGCTGCGCTCGACTACGCGCATGCCCTTGCCGCCACCGCCCGCGCTCGCCTTGAGCAGCACCGGGTAGCCGATCGAATCGGCTTCGCGATGCAGCAGCGCCACATCCTGATCGTCGCCGTGATAACCCGGCACGAGCGGCACAGCGGCCGAATGCATCAGCGCCTTGGCCGCCGCCTTCGAACCCATCGCGGCAATTGCGCTGACAGGCGGCCCGATAAACACGATGCCGGCTTTCTCGCACGCATGCGCGAAATCTTCGTTTTCAGACAGGAAGCCGTAGCCAGGATGCACGGCCTGCGCGCCCGTTGCGCGCGCGGCCTCGATGATGCGTTCGATGCGCAGATAACTCTCCGACACCGTCGATCCACCAATATGGACCGCCTCGTCGCAAGCGAAGACGTGCTTTGCATTCGCGTCCGCATCGGAGTACACCGCGACGCTCGCGATGCCGAGCCGCTTGCAGGTAGCGGCCACGCGGCACGCAATCTCGCCCCGGTTTGCAATCAGGATCTTGTTGAACATGAAGTGTCTCGCTCCCGGGCTGTTCTTGATGGATTTCGCGCACGACGCGACGTTCGTTGCATCAGGTGCGCCACGCTGGCGCGCGTTTCTCGAGGAACGACGCGACACCTTCGCGGCCTTCCTCGCTCGCCCGTACGCGCGCGATGCGCGCCGCGGTGTCTTCGATCAGTGCGGCGTCAAGCGGGCGACCCGCCACGTCCTGAACGAGCCGCTTGCATTCGCGTACCGCGTGCGGGCTGTTCGCAATCAGCGTCTCGACGAGCTGCTGCACGGTCGCGTCGAGCTGGTCGGCGCCGACCATTTCGCTCACCAGCCCGAGCCGCGATGCGGTCGCACAATCGAACTGTTCAGCCGTGGTGAAGTAGCGGCGCGAAGCCTGCTCGCCAAGCGCACGGGTGACGTACGGCGCGATCGTCGCGGGAATCAGGCCAAGACGCGCCTCGGACAGGCAGAAGCGCGCCGTATCGACGGCCACCACGATGTCGCAGGCCGCGATCAGGCCCATGCCGCCCGCGTATGCGTCGCCGCTCACGCGCGCGATCACGGGTTGCGGGCACCGATAGATCGCGCTCAGCATGTTCGCGAGACGCATCGCGTCGGCACGGTTCTCGTCGTCCGAGAAGCCGGCCATCTTCTTCATCCAGTTCAGGTCCGCCCCTGCGCAAAACGCCTTGCCGTTCGCGGCCAAAACAACCGCGCGCACGTCCTGCCGCTCGCCCATCGATTCGAACACGGCGGTCAGTTCCGCGATCATCGCTTCGTTGAACGCGTTGCGCACGTCGGGGCGGTTCAGCGTCACGGTTGCCACCTGAGCGGAAACCGCGACGTCCACATGTTCGTATTGCATGCTGCTGGACTCCTTCGCGTGCGTCACATTCTGAACACGCCGAAACGCGTGTCGCCGATCGGCGCGTTCATCGCCGCGGACAGACCCAGACCCAGCACATCGCGCGTTTGCGCCGGATCGATCACGCCGTCATCCCACAGACGCGCGCTCGCGTAATACGGGTGCCCCTGATGCTCGTACTGCTCGCGGATCGGCTGCTTGAACGCTTCTTCCTGTTCCGCGGTCCATGTGCCGCCCTTGCCTTCGATGCCATCGCGTTTGACCGTCGCAAGGACCGAAGCCGCCTGCTCGCCGCCCATCACCGAAATGCGCGCGTTGGGCCACATCCACAGGAAACGCGGTGAGTACGCGCGACCGCACATGCCGTAGTTGCCCGCGCCGAACGAGCCGCCGATGATCACCGTGAACTTCGGCACCTTCGCGGTGGCAACCGCCGTCACCATCTTCGCGCCATTGCGCGCGATGCCTTCGTTTTCGTACTTGCGGCCCACCATGAAACCCGTGATGTTCTGCAGGAACACGAGCGGAATCTTGCGCTGGCAGCACAGCTCGATAAAATGCGCGCCTTTTAGCGCGGATTCGGAAAACAGGATGCCGTTGTTCGCGATGATGCCGACAGGGTGCCCCCAGATATGCGCGAAACCGCAAACGAGCGTGGTGCCGTAACGGGCCTTGAATTCGTCGAACGCAGAATCGTCCACGACACGTGCGATCACTTCGCGGATATCGAACGGCTTGCGCGTATCGACGGGAATCACGCCGTACATGCTCTTGACGTCATAGCGCGGCGGCTTCGGCTCGCGCAGCACGACGGGCGGTTGTTTCGTACGGTTCAGATTGCCGACGATGCTGCGCGCAATCGCGAGCGCGTGCGCATCGTTTTGCGCGAGATGATCGACGACACCGGAAAGACGCGTATGCACGTCACCACCGCCGAGGTCTTCGGCGCTCACCACTTCACCGGTTGCCGCTTTCACGAGGGGCGGCCCGCCGAGAAAAATCGTGCCCTGGTTCTTCACGATGATCGACTCGTCGCTCATCGCGGGCACATAGGCGCCGCCGGCCGTGCACGAGCCCATCACCACCGCGATCTGCGGAATGCCATCTGCGGAAAGATTCGCCTGATTGAAGAAAATGCGGCCGAAGTGATCGCGATCTGGAAACACGTCGTCCTGATTCGGCAGATTTGCCCCCCCGGAATCGACGAGATACACACACGGCAAGCGGTTTTCCGCGGCAATTTCCTGCGCGCGAACGTGTTTCTTGACCGTGACCGGATAGTACGTGCCGCCCTTCACCGTCGCATCGTTGCAGACGATCATGCATTCCTGCCCGGCGATGCGCCCGATGCCGGTGATGACACCCGCACCCGGCGCGTCGTTGTTGTACATGCCGAACGCCGCAAGCTGCGACAGTTCGAGAAACGGCGTACCCGGATCGAGCAGTTGCGCAATGCGCTCGCGCGGCAGCAACTTGCCGCGCGACACATGCTTGTCGCGCGCGGCCGCGCCCCCACCTAGCGAAAGCGCCTCGATCTTTGCCTTCAGATCGGCGACCACGGCCTCCAGCGCCGCCGCGTTGGCGCGGAAATCGTCCGAGCGTGGATTCAGTTTTGTTTCTATGATCGGCATCGCGTGGCTCTCCGTTTCAGCACGTAGGCAGACTTACATCGTCTCCGCGAACAACTCGCGGCCAATCAGCATGCGTCGGATTTCGCTCGTGCCGGCGCCGATCTCATAGAGCTTTGCATCGCGCCACAGACGCCCCACCGGATACTCGTTGATATAGCCATTGCCGCCGAGAATCTGGATGGCCTCGCCGGCCATCCACGTCGCTTTTTCGGCCGTGTACAGGATCACGCCTGCGCAATCCTTGCGCACCTGGCGGACATGTTCCGTGCCAATCGTGTCGAGCTGACGGCCGACGGCGTACAAATAGGCACGGCACGCCTGCAATGTGGTGTACAGATCCGCGACCTTGCCCTGAATCAGCTGGAATTCACCGATCGACTGACCGAACTGCTTGCGATCGTGGATATACGGCACGACCGAATCCATCACCGCGACCATGATGCCCGTGGGGCCACCCGCCAGCACCGCGCGCTCGTAGTCGAGCCCGCTCATCAGCACTTTCACGCCACCGTTTAGCTGGCCCAGGATGTTTTCTTCCGGCACCTCGACGTTCTCGAAAACGAGTTCGCCGGTGTGCGAGCCGCGCATGCCGAGCTTGTCGAGCTTCTGCGCGACCGAAAAGCCTTTCATTCCCTTCTCGACGATAAACGCCGTAATGCCGCGCGAACCTGCTTCGATGTCCGTTTTCGCGTAGACCACGAGCGTGTCGCAGTCGGGGCCGTTGGTGATCCACATCTTCGTGCCGTTCAGCACATAGCGATCGCCCTTCTTGTCGGCGCGCAGTTTCATGCTGACCACGTCCGAACCCGCGTTCGGCTCGCTCATCGCAAGCGCGCCGACGTGCTCACCCGACACCAGCTTCGGCAGGTATTTGCGCTTTTGCGCTTCGGTGCCGTTGCGGTGGATCTGGTTCACACACAGGTTGGAGTGCGCGCCATACGAAAGACCCACCGAGGCCGACGCGCGGGAGATTTCCTCCATCGCGACCATATGCGCCGTATAGCCCATGTTTGCGCCGCCGTATTCCTCGGAAACCGTCATGCCCAGCACACCGAGGTCGCCGAATTTGCGCCACAGGTCCATTGGGAACTGGTCGGTGCGGTCGATTTCGGCGGCACGCGGAGCGATTTCTTTTGCGGCGAATCCTGCAATGCTGTCACGCAGCATTTCAATTTCTTCACCAAGCGGAAACTGCAAACCGGGCAGATGCGTCATGGGATGTCTCCTGGAATTCCGTGGCGGCCGCCCTGGCGGGCGTGCCGGCTTTCTGAGCGAGGCTCAGCAATCCTTTCTGGCCGCCCCCATGATGATCCATGCGTCGCGGCCGCTCAAGGCGAATTTCACGCCACATTTACGTATACGTCAACAGGTTTTTTGAGTCTTGCTCAATTTCCTCAAAAGCACCTTGCAGCGAGGTTATGGCGTGCTAACATGGTTCCTGTCATGCGTATCAAACGCTTAAAACTGAACCGGACTCAAATCATGGCCGTCCCGAAGGCCGAACTGCCTCCATCGCGCCGTCTGCCGGCCGGGCGCAAGTCCCAACAGCGTGTGAAGGAAATCCTTCATACGGGGCGTGACGTCTTCTCCGAAAAGGGCTACGAGCGCGCTACCACGTCGGAAATCGCGCAGCGCCTCGGCATTTCCGAGGCCACCGTGTTCAGCTATTTCCGCGGCAAACGCGAACTGTGCGCGCGCGTGATCGGCGACTGGTATGACGAGATCATCGACGCCATCGAGTCCGGTCTGCCCCGCGACGGCACGGTGCATCAGCAGTTCGCGTTCATCGTGCGGATGCATCTTCGCCTGATGCTGGTCAACGGCACCGGTCTGTGTTCGCTGGTGTTGTCAGAAGGTCGCGCGCGTCAGCACGAACTCAGCGAGGCGCTGGTTGAACTGCAACGGCGTTACACCGCGCCACTTATGCGCGTGCTGGCGCAAGGGCAGGAAACCGGACAGATCCGCCAGGATGTGCCATTGCGGCTATTGCGCTCGATGGTATTCGGGCCGATGGAACACGTGCTCTGGGACGCGACGCTGGCCAATCGCCGGATCGATATCGAAGCAACCGCCGACCGTCTGATCGATGCGCTGTGGTCGGCGCTGCAACCGCCCGACGCTTCGCTTGGCGCGCTGCTGCAGTTTCGTCACGTTGTGGGCGAGGCAACGCGGCAGCTCGAAGCGGCCGAAGCGGCACACAAAACAGCGCATACCGGCACGACAACAAGCCCGACACGACGCGCCCCACGCAAGGCGTCAGGCACGGACGCGGCCTGAGCCTCACCCATGAGAGGCGCGCGCCATCCGCGCAAACTGGGTATCCTGAACGAAGTCCCCACGGCGCCCGTCGCCGCGTGCCTTTGAAGGAGCCCGTTGTGACCCACCAATCTGACCCGTCCGCGCCCTCGCAACCCGCAACGCCGATCGATCCCGACCTCATCGAAGTCGCACGCGAAGTATTCGACCTTGCGAGGCGCGGAGACGCAGCCACGCTCGCGGTCGTGATCGAAAAGGGCGTGCCGCCCAATCTTCGCAACGAGAAAGGCGACAGCCTGCTGATGCTTGCGGCGTATCACGGTCACGTCGACGCCGTGCGCACGCTCGCCGAACACGGCGCCGATCCGAACCTGCGCAACGACAACGGCCAGACGCCGATTGCCGGCGCCGCTTTCAAGGGCTTCAAGGAAGTGATCAAAACGCTGCTTGCAAACGGAGCGGACGTCGAAGGCGCGTCACCCGATGGTCGCACTGCGTTGATGATCGCGGCCATGTTCAATCGCACGGAGATCGTCGATCTGCTGATCGCGAACGGCGCGAATCCCGACGCGCGCGATACCGCCGGTTTCACGCCGCTCGACGCGGCGAACAGGATGGGCGCGCCGGATACGCCGGCTATTCTTGCGAAGGCGCAGGCGAAGTCGTGAGCGTGCGGCCCCGGAATACGCAGGCATAACCGGGAGGCAACGACGTCGCCAACACCAATCTTGTATGCGGCTGCCCGCAGTTGACGATCGGCCTCTTATTCTCGATACGTGTATGGATCATTCCAGCCGCTTCGATGTCGGCGTTGCCTTTAAAAAAACCAGAACGAATTCGAAATATCACTTGCTGCACGATATATTCCAGATACATACCTATTTCTCAAGCCTCAGGGAAAGCCCTCATCAAGCACTTCCAGAAATGATTTGACGCTGAAATTGGCTCGTATATCCTGAACTACAGGTCAGCGTCATGACGATGTTGCGGTCCACAACAACGTGGGCTGCAATTCCGCGAACCACGGTTCGCGAACGGATGCACGAATGACCGGCGTCCCGTTTCTCCAAACGCCGTTGCGTTTGCCAGAGCGAGGCGTGCAATGTTTTCAATGTCGTCCAGTCGAGTGTAATCGTGAGAGTCCGAGTACCTTTGGTAAGGTGGGATCGAAGTCAGCGAGCGAGTGTTTCTCGCGCTGACCGTACCATCGCCGACGGCGCACACGGCAGCCCCACGCTTCGCCGTTATCTGTCCGTCTTCACGATCCTTTCCCGCCGTTCAGTTCGACGTCGCAACGCCATTTCGGCACGCGCATTCATCGCCGTTCGCACCGACGAAGTCGCGTCGCTGCTGCCGTAGCGTCTCCCCACTTTCAATCGTTCGATCCGTTCGCTTGCGTTGGCGCATGGCGCTTGTGCCGGGTTTCGCCTGCGTCATTCGCATTACCTGCGCGCGTGCCTTCGCCGCGAACCGGGTCGAACGGTTTTCCTGACGACATCCACCTCACGCACCATTCGTGGCTTTGCGCCTGACGCACGGCTGCGGAATCGTGTCGCGTGTGCGTGAAGCTATTTTCGTCACATTACGCGGCAATTCGGCACACGATCTTCTTCACACTGTTAGTCATGCAAAATAAACCGACAGTTGGCATCACCGCAGACAGCATTATGATCGGCGCGCACCCGTCGCATGTGACCGGCGAAAAATATATCGCCGCGATCGTCGAGGGATCGAACGCGCTGGCCGTGGTGCTGCCCGCGCTCGGCAAGCGCCAGTGCTTTACGGACATCCTGTCCCTCGTCGACGGCCTGCTTTTCACCGGCAGCCATTCGAACGTGGAACCGCACCACTACGGCGGCGAGCCCAGTGCGCCCGGCACATTGCACGACCGCGCACGCGACGCGACGACGCTACCGCTGATGCGCGCGGCCATCGAGACCGGCGTGCCGGTTTTGGCAATCTGTCGCGGCTTTCAGGAAATGAACGTCGTGTCCGGCGGAACGCTGCACCAAAACGTCCACGCAGTGGACGGACTTCGCGACCACCGCGAGAACAGGGACGACGAACTTGCCCTGCAATACGCGCCGTCTCATTCGATTCGCCTGACACAGGGTGGCCTGTTGCAGCGTCTCGCTTCCGGCGCGAATGAGGCACGCGTGAATTCATTGCATGGGCAAGGCGTCGAGCGGCTCGGCGCCGGTCTCATCGTTGAAGCTGTTGCGCCCGACGGCCTGGTCGAAGCAGTGAGCGTCAAGGACTCGCGAGCGTTTGCGCTGGGTGTGCAGTGGCACCCCGAATGGAAGTACGCGGAAGACGCGTTGTCTACCGCGATCTTCCAGGCCTTCGGCGCCGCCTGCCGTGAGCGAATGCGTTTCAAGGCCGGTCTCGCAGCGGCATCCGCCGCCGCAACCTGAGCAGCCGTCAACGCTCAACCGGCCACGAAAAAAGAGAGAGAAAATCATGCATGACATCGATGAGTTTCTGAAGAAACACCGCATCACCGAGATCGAAGCCATCATTCCCGATATGGCGGGCACCGCGCGCGGCAAGATCATTCCGCGCAGCAAGTTCGAATCCGGCGAATCCATGCGACTGCCGCAGGCAGTGATGATCCAGACCGTCACCGGCGAGTACCCGGAAGACGGATCGCTGACGGGCGTGACCGATCCCGACATGGTGTGCGTGCCCGATCCTTCGACGATCCGCATCATCCCGTGGGCCGTGGATCCCACTGCGCAGGTGATCCACGACTGCGTCCATTTCGACGGTACGCCCGTTGCCATTTCGCCGCGCCGCGTGTTGCGTCGCGTGCTCGAGCTCTACAAGGCAAAGGGCTGGACGCCCGTTGTCGCGCCGGAACTCGAGTTTTATCTGGTCGACATGAACCGGGACCCGGACCTGCCGCTGCAACCACCGATTGGCCGGACAGGTCGCGCGGAAACGGGTCGTCAGGCGTATTCGATCGAAGCAGTCAACGAGTTCGATCCGCTCTTCGAAGACATCTACGAGTATTGCGAGATCCAGGAGCTCGAAGTCGACACGTTGATTCATGAAGTGGGCGCCGCGCAGATGGAAATCAATTTCATGCATGGCGATCCGCTCAAGCTCGCGGACAGCGTGTTCCTGTTCAAGCGGACCGTGCGCGAAGCTGCGCTACGCCACAAGATGTACGCGACGTTCATGGCCAAGCCGATGGAAGGCGAACCGGGTTCGGCGATGCACATGCATCAAAGCGTCATCGACGATGAAAGCGGCCAGAACATCTTCACCGGCGGTGATGGCAGGTCGACCGCCCACTTCGACAACTACATCGCCGGGCTGCAGAAATACACGCCGGCGCTGATGCCGATATTTGCGCCGTACATCAATTCGTATCGGCGTCTGTCGCGCTTCATGGCCGCACCGATCAACGTGCAGTGGGGCTACGACAACCGCACGGTCGGATTTCGCATTCCGCATTCGGGGCCCGCTGCACGGCGTGTCGAGAACCGCATTCCGGGCGTCGACTGCAATCCCTATCTTGCGATCGCGGCCACGCTCGCTGCCGGTTACCTCGGCATGACGCAACGCCTGACGCCGACCGAACCGCTGACCAGCGACGGCTACGCATTGCCCTATCAGTTGCCACGCAACCTCGAAGAAGGAATCACGCTGATGGGCGCGTGCGAGCCGCTGGCGGAAATTCTCGGCGAGAAGTTCGTGAAAGCGTTCCTTGCGCTCAAGGAAACCGAATACGAAGCGTTCTTCCGCGTGATCAGTTCGTGGGAACGCAGGCATTTGCTCCTGCACGTCTAGAGCGCAAAAAAGCAGACGGTCAAAAATCTGGAGGCACCATGAGGTACACAACAGAAGAAGTCGCATATGTGCAACCCGCGGCGAGCGTGCAGGCCACGCAGCAACGCACGACTGCCGAATACCGCGCGCTCGACGCCGCGCACCACATTCACCCGTTCTCGGATATGGGATCGCTGAATCGCGCCGGCAGCCGCGTGATCGTCAAAGCAAAAGGCGTTTACCTGTGGGATTCCGACGGCAACAGGATTATCGACGGCATGGCGGGCCTCTGGTGCGTGAACGTCGGCTACGGACGCCGCGAGCTTTCCGACGCGGCATTCCGGCAGATGCAGGAATTGCCGTTTTACAACACGTTCTTCAAGACAACGCATCCGCCCGTTATTGAACTGTCCGCCCTGCTGGCCGAAGTCACGCCGGAGCCATTCAACCACTTCTTCTACTGCAACAGCGGCTCTGAAGGTAACGACACCGTGCTGCGCATCGTCCATCAATACTGGGCGACGCAAGGCAGGAAGCAGAAGAAGTACGTGATATCGCGCAGGAACGGCTATCACGGCTCGACGATTGCCGGCGGCACGCTCGGCGGCATGGGTTACATGCACGAACAGATGCCCTCGAAGGTTGAGCACATCGCGCACATCGATCAGCCTTACTGGTTTGGCGAAGGTGGCGACATGACGCCCGAAGCGTTCGGTCTCGCACGCGCGCGGCAGCTTGAAACGAAGATCCTCGAACTTGGCGCAGACAACGTCGCGGCATTCATCGGTGAGCCTTTCCAGGGGGCGGGCGGTGTGATTTTCCCGCCGTCTACCTACTGGCGGGAAATCCAGCGCATTTGCCACCAATACGACATCCTGCTGGTCGCCGACGAGGTGATTGGCGGCTTCGGACGCACAGGCGAATGGTTCGCCCATCAGCACTTCGGCTTCGAGCCCGACCTGATCACGCTCGCCAAAGGGCTGACAAGCGGCTATGTGCCGATGGGCGCAGTTGGCCTGCACGATCGCGTCGCCAAAGCGATCATCGACAACGGTGACTTCAATCACGGCCTGACTTACTCGGGTCATCCGGTTGCCGCTGCGGTCGCCGTCGCAAACCTCAGGTTGCTGCGCGACGAAAAGATCATCGAGCGCGTGAGGAACGAAACAGGGCCTTACTTCCAGCAGTGTCTGCGAGAGACATTCGCGAATCACCCGATTGTCGGTGAGATCGCGGGCACGGGCCTCGTTGCCGGCATTCAACTCGCGCAGGACCCGAAGGCGCGCAGGCGCTTCGAGAACGGCGGCGACGTCGGCACGATCTGCCGTGACTTCTGCTTTAACGGCGGCCTGATCATGCGCGCTTCAGGCGACCGGATGCTGCTTTCACCACCGCTTGTCATCACAAAGGAAGAAATCGACGAAGTCGTCCTGAAGGCAAAAAAGGCGATCGACGCGACCGCCCAACAACAGGGTCTTTCATGACGTCAGCTTGTCGGGCACACGCGCGTCGCGACGCCCGGTGCGGCGCGACGCGCGTGTGCCTGATCGGGTCCGCACGCTCCGGGTTGCTGTTTTCGGGCACTTCGATATGATTAAGTGCCTGCAAAACGCAGGTTAACGTTCCTGCCGGTGTGCCGATGACCACTCAACTCACTTCCGCAATTGCATCGAAATTCGCTACGCTGGCGCTCGATCACCTGACGCGCGAATATCCGAACAAGTTGACGCATTCGCTGGCCGGCCCACAGGATGTGCAGGGGCCGCGCGCGCTTCACCCGGTTTTCTACGGCAGCTACGACTGGCATTCGTGCGTGCACGGTTACTGGCTCGTGCTGAGACTGATCGACCGCTATCCCGACCTGCCCGAAGCGAAACGTATCGTCGCAACCGTCGATGCGCATTTCACGGCAGCAAATGTCGCGGGGGAGATGGCCTATCTGGACCTGCCGCACAATCGCGGATTCGAGCGGCCGTACGGCTGGGGGTGGCTGCTCGCGCTCGCGGCACAGGTGCAGTCCATGACCTTGCCGCAGGCGGCCACGTGGACACAGACAATCGCGCCGCTTACCCAGGCGTTTGTCGATCGCTTTGAGGAATTCCTGCCGAAGTCGACGTATCCGTTGCGCGTCGGCACGCATTTCAACACCGCGTTTGCGCTGTCGCTTGCGCTCGATTTCGCACAGCAGACAGGCCATCGTTCACTTGCCGGCCTGATCGTGGACACGTCAAAGCGCTGGTATCAGGAAGACGCCGCGTGTCAGGCGTGGGAGCCGTCGGGTGACGAATTTCTGTCGCCATCGTTGATGGAAGCTGAATTGATGCGACGCGTGCTGCCTGCGCGGGAATTTGTCGCGTGGTTCGCGCGCTTCCTGCCGGATATTGCAGCGCGCAAGCCAGCGACGCTCTTCGTACCCGCCACCGTAACGGATCGCACGGACGGCAAGATCGCGCATCTCGACGGATTGAATCTCAGCCGCGCATGGTGTCAACGCTCGATCGCGCGGGCGCTGCCTGCGGACGATGCGCGCGCCGCCGCGCTCTTCGAAGCGGCCGACACGCATCTGGCGGCCGCACTGGATCACGTCGCAGGCGATTACATGGGCGAACACTGGCTCGCGACGTTTGCGCTGCTGGCGCTGGAGGCCTGAGGAACGCCCGGTATCACCTGTATCGACGATCCCTCCCGGGATCGTCACGTTTAGTGCGAAATGTCTTCGAGCGCGCGACCCTTCGTGCGCGGCCCCATGAATCCAATCGCCGCCATGACGATCAGCATCGCGCCGGCGATCAGCACGAATACCCCTGTCGAACCAAACTGCCGCAACGCGGCGGCAATCAGGAACGCGGTGAAGATCGCGGAGAACCGGCTCCACGAATAGACAAAGCCGACCGCACGCGCACGGATGCTCGTCGGAAAAAGCTCGCTCTGATACGCGTGAAAGCTGTACGACATGATGTTGCTTGCCAGCGTCAGGCACACGCCAAGCGCCACCAGCAACAGTGCATCGGTCACCTGGCTGAACCACAGGCCGCACACCACAATCGCACCGGCCATCACCACGATCACGCTCTTGCGCTCAAAACGATCCGCGATCGCAAGCCCGATCACCGGTCCGAGCGGTGCCGCCAGCGCGATGATGCTCGAATACAGCAGGCTCGTTGTGATCGTGATGCCCTGCTTGATCAGCAGCGTCGGCACCCAGTTGGCGAAGCCGTAGAACCCGACCGTCTGGAATACGTTGAAGATCACCATCATCAATGTGCGCGAACGGTACGGCGCCACCCACATGTCACGGAAGCGGCCGCGTTCCGGCGTCGCGACAACCTTTTCAGGCGCCGGCAGCGGACGGCCGTATTCGGCCTGCACTTTCGCCTCGAGCGCGGTCATCACGCGGTCCGCTTCTTCAAGACGCCCCTGTTGCGCAAGCCATCGAGGGCTCTCGGGCAACGCACGACGAATCCACCACACGAAGAGCGCGCCATGCGCGCCAATCAGCACGACCCAGCGCCACCCATCGAGGCCGAAGAAAGTACGCGGCACCAGCAGATACGCGAGAAACGCCACCACCGGCACGGCCGTAAAGCCGACTGCCTGCTCGCAGGCGAACGCCCGGCCGCGGATCTGCCGTGGCACCAGCTCCGCGATGTACGTGCCGATCGTCACAAGTTCGACGCCGATACCCACACCCGCGATAAAGCGCCAGACGTTCAGCCCGAGCGCCGTCTCCTGGAACGCCATGATGACGTTAGCCACCGTGTACCACAGCAGCGAATACGTGAAGATGGCGCGGCGGCCAAAGCGGTCGGCAAGTGAGCCGCAGGCAATCGTGCCGACGAACAGCCCGGCAAACAGCGCGGCGATAAAACTCGCGATGCCGGTCGTGCCAAAGAGGCCATGCGTCGTCGCCGTCAGCAGACCGCTCTTGACGAGTCCGGGTGCCACGTAGCCTGTATAAAGCAGATCGTAAAGCTCGAAGAAAAAGCCGAGGCTAAGCAGAACGACGAGCTTCCAGATGGAACGTGTCGCAGGCAGCCGGTCCAGACGCGCGGAAATCGTACCGGCGTCGATGGCGAGCGAGGCGGATTCACGGGAGGCCGCCGCGTGTGCCGCGGCCCGATCCTGTTCAGGGGTTGTCATTCTTGTCTCCAGAGTGAGGCCGGTCTTCTGCCGGCTTTTCACTCCGCGCGCGTGCGATGAGTGCGTGCACAGCCGGGCACAAGGTCCGGCAGCATTCTAGCGGCGCACGCCCCTGAAAGGGTCGAACGTCGTGATTTTCCCCACAGACAGGGCAACCGCAACAGCCCGTCAGGCTTCGACGATCACTTCGAAACCGCCGAAAATCGCCCGCTTGCCGTCGAACGGCATCGGATTCGTCTCGGGCCGCATCCGCGGGTCGGCCATCACGGCCTGCATGCCCTTGTCGCGCACCTGACGCGACGGCCAGAGAATCCACGAAAAGACCACGGTCTCGTCGTCCTTGCGTTTGACGGCCATCGGGAACGAGGTCAGCGTGCCATCCGGCACGTCGTCGCCCCAGCATTCGACCACCTGCAACGCCCCCTGCTCCCTGAAAACCGCCGCGGCAATCTCGGCGTGTCGCGTGAACGCTTCACGGCTTGCCGTGGGCACTGCTGCAACAAAACCGTCGATATAGGTCATGAACGTGCTCCTTTTTCGATTGAAGAGGAATGAGGGCAGGAAGCCGCCACACGGAAACATCGCCGCCGGCAGCCTGACCACCCTTCACATACGACGAACGACACCGCAGGAAATCGACAACGCCAAAACCGCGCAGACAGTAAAATTGCCCGTGGAAATGAGCACCCAGAGGCGACTGTTTGACTGAGCAACACCAAGGCTTTCTTTTGACCCGACACTGGCGCGATACCGCAGCCGGCACGGAGGTCGAGTTCTGGCTCGCGACCGATCAGGGTCCGCGTCATATCCGGCTGCGTCCGCAGACGTCGGTGGCGTTCATCCCCGTTCAGCAACGTGAGCGCGCTGAAACGATATTGCGTCGCGAAGCTCAGGTCGAGTTGCGCCCGCTGGATCTCGTCGATTTTCACCATCGTCCCGTGTTGGGGATGTATTGCCAGCACTACCGCCAGCTCGGCGCGCTCGAAAAGCGGCTGAGACAGGGTGGCGTCGATGTGTATGAAGCGGACATCTTCCCGCCCGAGCGCTACTTGATGGAGCGGTTCATCACGGCACCCGTCACGTTCAGCGGCGAAGCGACCGGAAGCGGCATGCTCGTGAATGCCGAGATGAAGCCTGCAACAGACTATCGACCTCAACTCAGGCTGGTGTCGCTCGATATCGAAACGAGTGCGCATGGCGACCTGTATTCGATTGCACTGGAAGGATGCGGCCAGCGTCAGGTGTATATGCTCGGCCCCGCAAACGGCGACCACTGCCTGATCGATTTCCAGTTGGAGTACTGCGAAAGCCGCCCGCAGATGCTGGAAAAGCTCAATGAATGGTTTGCCGTTCACGATCCCGATGCGATTATCGGCTGGAACCTCGTGCAGTTCGATCTGCGCGTGTTGCAGGAACACGCAGAACGTTATCGCGTTCCGCTCAGGATCGGACGCGGCGCGAGCGTCATGGAATGGCGCGAGCACGGTCACCAGAAAAACCACTTCTTTGCGGGCGCTGCCGGGCGGCTGATCATCGACGGCATCGAGGCGCTCAGGTCGGCGACGTGGAGCTTTCCGTCGTTCAGCCTCGAATACGTCTCGCAATCCGTGCTGGGCGAAGGCAAGTCCATCGACAACCCCTATCAGCGCATGGAGGAAATCCAGCGGCGCTTTGACGAGGACAAGCCGGCGCTCGCGAAGTACAACCTCAAAGATTGCGAGCTGGTCACGCGTATCTTCGCCCGAACGGAACTGCTGACGTTCCTGCTCGAACGAGCCACCGTCACCGGGCTCGCGGCGGATCGCAGTGGCGGATCGGTCGCGGCATTTACCCATCTCTACATGCCGCGGATGCATCGCCAGGGATTTGTCGCACCGAACCCGGGCGACGTAGCGGGGCAAGCGAGCCCCGGCGGTCTCGTGATGGATTCGCGTCCTGGTCTCTACGATTCCGTGCTCGTGCTGGACTACAAGAGCCTGTATCCGTCGATCATCCGCACGTTTCTGATCGATCCGGTCGGGCTCGTCGAAGGCCTGCAGCACCCCGATGACGCCGATTCCGTGCCGGGCTTCCTCGGTGCACGCTTTTCACGCAGCAAGCACTGTCTGCCATCGATCGTCAGTCAGGTCTGGCAAGGACGCGAAGCTGCCAGGCGCGAACAGAACAAGCCGCTCTCGCAGGCGCTCAAGATCATCATGAACGCGTTCTACGGCGTACTGGGTTCGACGGGGTGCCGTTTCTTCGATCCACGTCTCGCATCGTCGATTACGATGCGCGGGCACGAAATCATGCGCCAGACGCGCAAGCTGATCGAAGCCGAAGGTTATGAGGTCATTTACGGCGACACCGATTCGACGTTCGTCTGGCTAAGACACGCTCACTCCGAAGAGGACGCCGCGCAGATTGGCCGGGCGCTCGTTGGGCACATCAATACGTGGTGGCAACAACACGTGCAGACGCGCTTTGGTCTGGAAAGCGCGCTTGAACTTCAGTTCGAGCGACACTATCGGCGCTTTTTCATGCCCACAGTTCGCGGCGCCGAGGAAGGCAGCAAAAAACGCTATGCGGGTTTGACCGTGCTGCCCGACGGCACCGAAGACGTGATCTACAAAGGGCTCGAAACGGTCCGCACCGACTGGACGCCGCTCGCGCAGCGCTTTCAGCAGCAGCTTTATCTGCGCATCTTCAGGCAGCAGCCCTACCAGGACTACATCCGCGACTACGTTCAGCGAACACTCGGTGGCGAGTTCGACGATCAGCTCATCTATCGCAAGCGGCTGCGCCGTCCGCTCGAAGACTATCAACGCAACGTGCCACCGCACGTGCGGGCCGCGCGCCTCGCCGACGAACTCAATCGCGAGAAAGGCCGGCCGCTGCAATATCAAAACGGCGGCTGGATCAGTTACGTGATGACAGGCGCAGGCCCCGAGCCGCTGGAAGCGCTACGCGCGGAAATCGACTACGACCACTACCTCACGCGCCAGTTGCAACCTGTGGCCGACGCGATTCTCCCCTTGCTCGGCGACGATTTCGAGACGCTGATGTCAGGCCAGAAAGCGCTGTTCTGACATGACACCCACTGGGCCTCAGAAACCGAACAGCCTGCGCGGCGTTTGCCACAGGACACGTCGGCGCGCATCGGAGTCGGGAATCAGGCGCTCGATGAGCGTCAGCAGCGGCGCGTAATCCATCCGCACAGGCGAGCGCAGAAACGGCCAGTCCGAACCCCAGACACAGTGATCCGGGCCGACCGTGCGAAGGATTTGAAGCGCGAAGTTCTGTGCGTCGTCGTACGGATAGGCAAGCTGCGAAAACTTTTGCAGCCCGGATAGCTTGACGGTGACGCGCTCCGTGTCCGCAAGACGCAGCAGCGTCTGGAAGCCGGCCTGGCCGGTGCCGGCAGCGACTTCCGGTCGACCGCAGTGGTCGATGAGTATCCGCGTTGACGTCCGTCTGATCAGCGGCTCGATCGCAACCAGCTGGTCGCCGGTGGTCTGGATCTGCGCGAACATGTCGAGGTCGGTCAGTGTGTCAAGGAGCGCATCGACATCGTTCATGGCCTCGACGCCCTCCATCGCCGGATTGAAGGCGAGGCCCACTACGCCCGCTGCCTTCAGCTCCACCAGTTCGGCGCGGCTCACGTCGTTATCCACTACCGCGATGCCCCTGAAACGACCGCTGCCGTTCGCGATTGCGTCGAGCATGCAGCGGTTGTCCGTGCGGTAGCCGCTCGTTGGCCCGACAAGCAGCGCATGTCGCACGCCGCAGGCGTCCATCACGTGAGCAAACTGCGCTGCCGTGCCGATCTCCTGCATTGACGGCCGGTACGCTGTGTCGGCACGATACGGAAAACGTGCGGGGTCGAAAATATGATTGTGACAGTCGATCTTCTCTTCGTCGAAGATGTTCATCTTTAAGGCGCTCCACGAGATGTGTCGCCAGGGCGCGTACCCGATATGTCGCGCTCACGGCCGATCCGGCTCACCATAGCATCGAACGCGTCGATCTGGAGGAAGCGCCCTGATTGCGGCGTCAAGCGCATACTGTTGCCAACCCTGCCTCTTACTCGTCTGGAGGTGCGAACCATGCGGACCGACACGCCCGCTCATCCGGCGCGCAGATCAGGACGTGCCCGACGGTGGCTTCGCTCGTTGCCCGGCATCCAGGTCGTCAAAGGTTATCAGGCAAGCTGGTTGCCGAAGGATCTGGCCGCGGGCCTGGTGTTGACCACGATGCTGGCGCCAGTCGGCATCGCCTACGCAGAGGCGTCGGGCGTGCCTGGCGTCTGCGGCCTGTACGCGACCATCGTTCCGCTCCTCGCCTATGCGCTCTTCGGGCCCAGCCGGATACTCGTGCTCGGGCCGGACTCCGCGCTCGCCGCACCGATCCTGGCGGTGGTGGTGCAGATCACGGCCGGCGACCCGTCCCGGGCGATCGCGGTGGCCAGCATGATGGCGATCGTCTCCGGCGTGGTCTGCATCGTGATGGGCATCCTGCGGCTCGGGTTCATCACTGAACTGCTGTCGAAGCCGATCCGCTATGGCTACATGAACGGCATTGCGCTCGCGGTGCTGATCAGCCAGTTGCCCAAGCTGTTCGCCATCCCGATCGAAGAAGCGGGACCGCTTCGCGACCTCATCAACCTCGCGCAGGCCATTGTTGCAGGCAAGGCGAACTGGACGAGCTTCGCGGTAGGCGCAGGAAGCCTCGTGCTCATCCTCTTTCTGAAGCGCTTCGAAAAGCTGCCCGGCATTCTCATCGCGGTCGTGCTGGCGACGCTGTGTGTCAGCGTTTTCGGCCTCGACAGTCATGGTGTCAAGGTGCTCGGCAAGATTCCGCAGGGGCTGCCTGCGTTCACCCTGCCCTGGGCAAGCGGCGCGGATCTGACGAAGATTCTCCTTGGCGGCGGTGCTGTCGCGCTCATCGCGTTCGCCGATACCAGCGTGCTGTCGCGGACCTTCGCTGCGCGCACAAATAGCCGCGTCGATCCGAACCAGGAGATGATCGGCCTTGGGGCCGCCAACCTTGCGGCCGGCTTTTTCCAGGGCTTTCCGATCAGCAGCAGTTCGTCGCGCACGCCGGTCGCCGAAGCGGCAGGTGCGAAGACGCAGTTGACGGGCGTCGTGGGCGCCCTCGCGGTCGCGGCGCTTTTGCTGGTCGCGCCCAACCTGCTGCGTTATCTGCCCACCAGTGCGCTCGCCGCGGTGGTCATAGCGGCGGCCATCGGCCTCTTCGAGATCAACGACCTCAAGCGCATTTTCCGCATCCAGCAATGGGAGTTCTGGCTTTCGATCGCCTGCCTTGCGGGCGTCGCGCTGTTCGGCGCCATCCCCGGCATCGGTCTCGCGGTGGCGATCGCGATCATCGAGTTCCTGTGGGACGGCTGGCGGCCGCATTACGCGATTCTCGGACGCGTGCCGGACCTGCGCGGCTATCACGATCTCGAACGTTATCCGCACGGTGAACGGATTGCCGGTCTCGTGCTGTTCCGCTGGGACGCGCCGCTCTTCTTCGCCAACGCCGAGCTGTTTCAGGAGCGCCTGTTGCAGGCCGTCGCGGCGTCGCCGACACCCGTGCGCAGCGTCGTCGTGGCCGCCGAGCCGGTGACCAGCGTGGACGTGACATCGGCCGACATGCTGCGCGAGCTGATCCGCAGGCTGGGCGCGCGTGGCATTGAGCTGCACTTCGCGGAAATGAAGGACCCTGTGCGCGACAAGCTCAGACGCTTCGAACTGACCGGGCTTCTCGGCGATGCGCGATTCCATCCGACGATCGGCAGCGCTGTCGATGACCATCTGGGCAATCCCGCAGACGGGGAGCCGCGTGACGATGCAGGCCGCGCATCTGCGGGGAAGACGTAAGGACGCCCGGACCTGGTGCCATCGGCGCGAGCGTTGGCAGGCCAGGGCAGAGCGGTATACTTCCACACTTTTATTGCCTTCCTCAGGCACGAAAGGTCTACACATGAGCGCATTGCCCACCTGTCCGAAATGCAATTCCGGATTCACGTACGAAGATGCGGGCGTCTATATCTGCCCGGAGTGCGCGCATGAATGGTCGGCACACGCAGCCGCACCGGGCGATACGGCCGACAGGATCTATCGGGATTCGGCGGGAAATGTCCTGCAGGATGGAGACACCGTCACCGTCATCAAGGATCTGAAACTGAAGGGCTCGGCTGGCGTGATCAAGATGGGCACCAAGGTAAAAAATATCCGCCTGGTGGACAGCGATCACGATATCGATTGCAAGATCGATGGCTTCGGCGCGATGAGCCTGAAATCGGAATTCGTCAGGAAGGCGTGAACGGGTGCGTGGTGCATGAATGGCGAAGGCCGGCTTCCTGGCCGACGGCCTGTCATCGTGACCATTCACGACTCATCGCATCCCTGCTCCCGGTATGGCTGCCTGCCTACGAGGCCTGGTCGTGGGCCGCCGCCCGGCGCGAGGCCTCCTGGACACCACGCACCGTCGCGGCTGCGAGAATGCCAGTCATCAGCAACCCCACCACGCCGAGCAGGACCGAGTCGATCCGGCCGAGTGCGGTCGTGGGGAGCACGTCGCCGTACCCGATGGTGAGCGCCGTAATTGCGCACAAATACAACGTTTGTCCAAACGAGGCGGGCGCCCGGCTTCCCGCGTCGACAGGCCCGCCGACGTAAAACATCACGACCGAAAGCACGACGAATATCAGCAGCAGACTGGCGAGAAATACACGCAGGTACCAGAGCGTCTTCGCAAACTCCGCGAACACGTCGCGAGCCCTTGGGGGCGTGTCGACAACTTTGCTGGCATTGTCCATGACGGGAACCTCTCGCAATCACGTGAAGCATTGAGCAACGTATCGGGTCCCGACATCCGCTTCGGACCATCGACGGCATTACGCTGGCGGCTGTCGCACACGGTCTGGCTGGTCGAGAAGCTGCAGCATCAGGCAGGCGTAGAGCGTCACGGCAATGAAAAGCCCCATACGTACTGCAAAGGCGCTGTAGACATCCTTGCCGGCCACGCTGTCCTGTACCGACTGGCCGAGCAGGATGATCAGCGTGACAAGGCTGTTCAGCCAGAAGCCGGGACGAAACCGCTGCGGCCTGGCGGCATACAGCCTGCGCGCCAGCAGCAGGCCGAACAGCAACATCCACAGGAAGAACATCCACAGATCCACGAAGAGCCTGAGCGCAAACCAGAACACGATGGCCAGCAGTCCGCCAAAGAGCGTCGACCCGAGGAGTTCGCGTGCCGCGCCGCGCGCCGTCGTCGTGCAGCTTTGCCGGCCAAGACTGACGGACTTCATGATGATCGGCATGTAGCTCGCGGGATCGGTCATGGCAAGCACGAATGCCGGCATCACCACCAGCGCGGCGCGTAACGCGATCCGGCCGGCCTCGGCATCCGGCATGACCTGTGGCGCTGCCTGTGCGCGATCCCGCGCGGGCTCGGGAAAGAGCCAGTGCGTGACAGCCAGCACCAGCACCGCAAGCAGAAGCCCTTTGACGAGCGCGCCCACGACCGTGACAGCAAGCTGGTAATCAGCGGTGCCTGCCGCGGAGATCATGGTGAGCCCGGCCACCAGAAACGTCGCGACCAGATTGTTGCCGCCGCGCAATCCATAGCGGAACGCAAGGAAAAGACACAGGCCGATCAGCAGCACACCCGGAAACGCGTAGTAGCGCAGCAACGGGATGAACAGCAGGCCGCAGCCAGTCGTCAACATCACCACCAGCGCGAGGCCGAGCGCGGCCTTGAACGACAGCGGCTGGTTGAGCGTGGCGAGCAGAAACACAGCGAATACCGGCGCGACCACGGGAATCGGCAGGTCGAGACCGAAGCTGGCGGCAAGGCACAGCGCCGTGCCGCTCGCGAGCCGCAGCGGACGTTGCCTGAGAGGTTCACGTACCTTGAACACGGTCGTCATCCCGTCATCAGTAGACGAAGGAAAGCCAGCTCATCAGATGCAGGAACGCACGGCCTGGCAGGTTGAGCGGATTGCCCTGCCCCGGAAACGCCATGACTTCCGCCTGGCCGCCGATGCGAATGCCACGAAGCCCGGACACCACACCGGGAGCAAACTCGACGATCACCGGGAAACGTTGCGCCGGACGCAGCCAGTCGCGGCTGTTCTGGACGGTCGGCAGGCCGCCGGGTGAAGTGCTCTGTCCGTCGCTGACGCCATAGCCGATGCTGCGAACGCGTCCTTCGAATATCTCGCCGGGCAACGCGTCAAGCACGATGCCGACCGGCGTGCCGGGCACGATATGCCCCAGGTTGTTCTCGGTCATGTCCGCACTCACCCATACGTCGCGCACCGAGATCAACGTCATGACGGGGCCGCCGGCTGCGGCGAACTGACCGACGTCCGTGCGCAGATCGGTGATCAGCCCGGCCGAGCGCGCATGTATCTGCGTATTGGCCAGATCCAGTTCCGCCTTCTTCACTGCGGCGGCTGCGCTGCGCAACTGCGCGTTATCCGCGTCGCTGCCGCCCTGCTGTTCGCGCGCGCGCTCCACCTCGGCGCGCGCTGCGGTGACCTGACTCACGGCCTGTTCATGCGTGGCGCGCGCCACTTCGAGGCGGCGCAGCGAGACGGTGCCCTCGTCTTCGCGGTACAGCCTTTCGAGACGGTCGCTATCCTGACGCGCCTTGACCTCATTCGCGATGGCCGCGCGCAACGAAGCCTGCGCGGAATCGATGCCCGCCGTGCTCGCGCCGATCTGACGACGCGTCGACTCGAGGTCGGCACGCGCGCGGTCAAGGGCGATCTGGTATTGCAGCGAATCCACCTCGAACAGGACGTCACCGGCCTTCACTTCCTGATTGTCATGGACGAGCACGCGGATCACCCGTCCCGACACTTCGGGAGCCACCGCGACAACGAACGCCTGCACCCGCGCCTGCTGGGTGTAGGGCGTGAAGCGGTCGGCCAGCAGGTACCAGAGAAGACTCACGCCGATCACAATGACCACCCACCTGACGCCCTTGCCTGCCGCATCGGCGGGGGGCGCTGGTGTCTCCGGCGGCGTCGCGGCTGGCGGTTTCGACGTGTCACTCATCGGGATTTCCCTCCGGCAACGCGCGACGTGTCGTCACAGACGGCGGCTTCGACTCGTTCAGCAGATCGCCCCAGTTGGTGCGTTGTTCCATCTGTTGACGGGTGGCCGCGTCGACAAGCGGCTCACCTGTCTGCCAGCCGCCACCGACGGCCGCGTACAGGGTAATCAGGCTCGACACGGCGTTGCCACGGTTCACCACGTAGGCGTCCTGCTGCGCCGAGAGCGCGCGCTGCGCATCCAGTACACGCTGGAAGTCCGAGTAGCCCTCGCGATAGATCGTGTTGGCGAGCGTGAGCGAGCGCAGCGCCGCGAGTTCTGCGTCGTGCAGGATGCTCTCGCGCGTCAGTGCCGTGACGAGGCTCGTGGCGGCATCGTCAGCCTCGCGCGCGGCCTCGCGCACGGTATTCTGGTACGCAACGACCAGTTGCTGCAGACGTGCGTCCTGCACGCGCACGTTGTTCCTGATCCGGCCATGGTCGAACACGTTCCAGGTCACGCTGGGACCCGCTACGAGCGCGAGCGTGCTGGGCGCGCCCGCCACCGACGTGGCGGTCCATACCAGGCTGCCCAGGATCGTCACCGAGGGATAGAGATCGGCTTCGGCCACGCCGATCAACGCCGACTGGGCCGCCATCTGCAGCTCGGCCGCGCGAACGTCCGGGCGGCGCAGCAACAGGTCAGCGGGCACGCCCTGCAGCACCGCACGGTCAACGAGTGGGATCGTGCCTTCCTTGCCGGGCTGTTCGTCCAGCTCGGGCAGCGGGCCAGGCGGACGGCCGATCAGGCTGGACAGCGCATGGCGGGCAAGCATGATCTGGTTCTCGAAGTCGGGGATGGTGGCCAGCGTGCCCAGATACTGCGTTTTCGCCTGTTGCAGGTCCAGTTCATCGCTTTCGCCGCTCTTGAAGAGACGCTGCGTGATCTCGAAGCTGCGCTTTTGCAGCCGGGCGTTGTCGCGGGCAATGCGCAGGCGCGCCTCGGCCGTGCGCAGGGCGTAGTAGGTCGTGGCCACCTGCGCATGCAGCAGCACCAGCACATCGTCGTGGTTCGCCCGGGCGGCAAAATACGCGGCATCGGCCGATTCGATCGCGCGGCTGAAACGCCCCCAGAAATCGAGTTCCCAGCCAACGCTGAAGCCCGCGCTGTATTGCAGGAAGCCGCCGGAATGGGGATGACTTCCGCCGGAGTGCTTTTCGTCGCCGTACAGGACATCCCCGGTGATCTGCTGCACCTGCGGATAGCGCCCGCTCAAGGCAATTCCGAGTTGCGCGCGGGCCTCCATCACACGTAGGCCCGCGATCTTCAGGTCGCCGTTGTGCGCGTCGGCCTCGGCGATGAGACGCTCGAGATTCGGGTCCGCGAATACCTGCCACCACTGGCGGGCGTCAGGCTGGAGCGCCTGCTGTGTGACCTGCTCGATGGCCGGGCTGCTCCAGTGTTCGGTCCACGCCTCGCGCTGCGGATGAAAGTCGGGCCCCACCTGCATGCAGCCACCGACACACACCGTGCCGATCAGCAGCAGGCGCTCGGCGCGGACGAGGCGCGGCACGGTACGCCCTCTCCGAACATCAGGGCTCAATCTGTTCCGGTGGCACACCCGCGTTCGGCTGGTCCTCTACCCATCGCCAGAAGAGTTGATACCCGACTGCCAGCAACACCGGACCGATAAAGAGGCCAATGACGCCGCCGGTGACCATGCCGCCCAGTGCGCCGATCAGCACCACCGGCATCGGCACATCGACGCCACGCCCCAGCAGCAGGGGCTTGAGGACGTTATCGGCCAGTCCGGCAACAAAGACGTAGACCGCGAAGATGATCGTCCCCACATTGGCACCCTGGGTGGCAATGACGAAAGCGATCACCGGCACCGTGATCAGCGTGGCGGGCAATTGCGCGATCCCGAGCAGCAATACGGCGAGCGCCAGCAGGCCGGCGGCCGGAATGCCCATCACGACAAAGCCGACGCCCACCAGCAGCATCTGGATGAACGCAATGCCAACCACGCCCTGCGCGACCGCGCGAATGGTGGCGGTGCACAGTTCGGCGATCTTCGGGCCGTTATCCGGGCCTGAGATGCGCGACGCGATCTGCACTGCGCTGCGGCTGCCCAGTTCGCCGAAAGCCATGAAGATGCCGGCGACGATCAGGGCGACAAAAAAGATCAGGAGCCCCGCGCCGAGGTTCGTGACCACCCCCAGCAGCGCGACACCGACCCCCTTCAACTGAGGGGTGAACTTCAGCACGAGAGGCGTCAGGTCGGTGGCGGCCTGCAGCCAGAAATCGTAGAGCTTCTTGCCCACCAGTGGCCAGGCTGCCACAGACTCAGCCGGCGGCGGAATCTGGAACGTGCCGCTCTTCGCCATTTCCATTGCACGATCCAGCGAGTCGGCAACCGCGTTGCCCAACAGCCAGGTCGGCACAAGAATGATGATGAGCGCAACGACAACGATGAACGTCGCGGCATAGCTGTCCTTCCTGAGCATCCCGTTGCGAAGTTTGACGTGCACCGGGTAGAGCGTGATCGCGAGTATCAGCGACCAGACCATCAGGTTGAGGAACGGGTAGAAGATCTGAAAACAGGAAATCGCCAGAATCGTAATCAGCCCCGCGCGGATCAATACATCGAGCAACCCGCGCGACAGCGTCTTTTCGGAAGTGAGTGTCGGCAACATCGATTGTTCTCCTCGCGGGTTGGCACGACCTGTCGGCGCTGCGTATCAAGCCTGCCCGTCAAACGTTTTTTGGCCATCACGATGTGACAGGTCCGTGTTCGCCGACGAAGCCCGCATGGAGCAACGTCAATTCATGCGATGTTCTTTCCGGAAAGTCAAACGTGGCAGGGCAGTGCGTTCCCACGACAAAAGTCTAGACCAGCGTGGAAGCAAGGACAACTTAAAGCGACATGGCGCAACCATCGTATGTGAATACGGAAGTGCGCCGGGCTACACAGGTAGTTATAGGTGGTATCGACGATGATGCGAAGGTCGTAAGCGAGTTAAACAAACGTGAAAAGCCGCCATGGCTGACGTGACGATCTGCATGACGAAGTTTGAATCCTTTGCATAATTGCGAACTCTGACGCTTTCAACGGCCCTTGCCTGCCTGGCGTGTAGGACCAAAGTCCGATTGAATCAGGGTGCCCGCGTGACACTATGTACTCGCAGCCTGGGTGTGCGGCGTGCCTGTGATGTGATTGCGCGACCTTGCGGCCAGCGCGACAGCCAGTCGCACCCGAGGTCCGGTCGAAGTCGGTGCACGGTATCAAGACCGCGTGTGCCGGATGGCCCTGGATGACTGCGGACCGCCCAATTGCGCAAGTTGGTGCATTGAGCGGTCAGAAATTTTTCGTGTGTGAAGACAGATCAGACTCTTTCGATCCAGGAGGAACGGTCTGGACTGTCAACGACGAACGGGCCTGTGCTCGAGTCACCTGTCAGATCGTCGCTGTCGCGGGGTCAGCTGGCGCTTTGCCTTCCATGGAGTTATCCGTGCTTTGCGGCATTTGATTTGGAGCCACTAACATGAAATATCCCTTGATCGCACTGGTCGCTGCACTCTCCGCTTGTGCCAGCCAGCCACCGTCAGACGTTCACCCCGTCGGCCAAAGCCAGAATTCTCCCAAGACGGTCGCTCAATGCATCGCAGTGAAGTGGGCGAACAGTTCCGGGCAGACGGTCTATTCGCAGTACATCTACGCCAACGAAACCGCATTCGACGTCTTTGTTCCCGGCACGCCGGCACCGGGCGGCTCGGCTGCCATCGTCCGTCCGTCGCCAACCGGAACCGGGTCATCGGTGGGTTTCCGCGGTGCTGACAGCAATGCGTCCAGTTCCATCAGCCAGTGCCTGTAAGGCTGAGTCGCAGCGTTATTCCAGTTTCAACGCAGCACTCCAGCTCATCAGGGGGCCATCATGAATCGTCGCATGCTGCTCGTGACGGCGGCCTGCTCGCTGGCCGTGCCCGGCATTGCGCTCGGCGCGAGCAAGGAAGAGAAGCAGGCTGAAGTACGCAAGGCGGGACAAAGTGCACTGGCTGCGCTCTACAAGGCACAGCCAGCGGCGCGCAAGGCCGTGGAGTCAGCCGCGGGTTACGCGGCGTTCAGCAACTTCGGCATGAAGATCCTCCTTGCAGGCGGAGGCTCGGGCAAGGGCTTCGCGGTCAACAACAAGACAAAGGCCTTGACCTATATGAAGATGGCCGAGATCCAGGCCGGTCTCGGCATGGGCGTCAAGAAGTTCCAGCTGGTCTGGGTGTTCGACAACGCCGGCGCGCTTAACGATTTCATCTCGTCGGGTTGGACGCTAGGCGGGCAGGCGACTGCCGCGGCGAAATCCGGCGACACAGGCAGTGCGTACCAGGGCGCGGCAGCCGTGGGGCCCGGTGTCTGGCTCTATCAGATTACCGACAAAGGCCTTGCACTCGAAATCACGGCTAAAGGAACGAAGTACTACAAGGATGACGACCTGAATTGAGCGCGAGCGCACCGCGCCAAACCGGTGTGTTCGATCTGCGGACGGCAACCTCGACGGTGAGATTCACCCCGGGGGCCGCACGCATGTGCTGACCTGGGCGAACCTGCCGGACGTACCACGAGGTTACGCGATGAACTGCATCGTGTATCGACTGCTCGCGGGGCTTGTCGTTACCTGCGTCCTGTCCGGTTGCGCCGCAACGACGTTTTCCACGGGCGGACTCCCTTACAGAAGCCGCGCAGAGACACGCTCTAGCGACGGGGTACAGGTGTCGGCATCCGTGCTTTCGGCCGAAGAAAGCGAGCAAGTGTACGGCGTGCCGCTCGCGAAGAAGATGATCCAGCCTGTCTGGATTGAAGTTCATGTCGACGACACGCACAGCTATTTCCTGATGTCGCCGGGCCTCGATCCCAATTTCTTTCCTGCGTCAGAAGCGGCCGAGGCCTTTTCCCAGGACGCTTCGCCGGGTGGCAAGGACGAACTCGACCGGCGCTTCCGCCGGCTTGCGTTCCACAATCCCGTCGTATCCGGCCAGACCGTGTCGGGGTTCGTGCTGACGAACCTTAGCGAGGGCGCGAAGCTCGTGCAGATCGACCTGATTACGAACGGACAGGCACGCACGTTCTCGATCCTCATGTCTGTCCCCGGCTTCCATGCCGACTATCACGCAAGCGAAATATTCTGGCGCGACATTTATCCGCCAGAGAAAATGATCGACTACACGGACGACCGCGCGTTTCTTGCCGCACTCGAAGCGCTTCAATGTTGTGCAACGAACAAGGACGGTTCGAAGAACGGCGATCCGCTCAATCTCGTTGTCGTGGGTGGCCTCGACGATGCTTTTCCCGCACTGGTGCGTCGCGGGTGGAGCCCGACAGAACAGAGATGGTCGGGCGCAATCATGAAGACGGTTACGTCAGCGCTTTCCGGCGAGCGCTATGTCAATGCACCGGTGAGCGACCTCTATCTGTTTGGCCGGCCGCAGGACCTCGCGTTGCAAAAAGCGCGTGACACGATTCACCAGCGCAATCATTTGCGGCTTTGGCTCAGCCCCATGCGGTATCACGGCAAGCCCGTGTGGGTAGGTCAGATCAGCCGCGATATTGGCGTGCGTTTCACGTTTCACTCGCCGACGTTTACAACGCACAAGATCGATCCCGACGTAGACGAGGCACGCACAGCGCTCGCGGAGGACATGGCCTATTCGCAGAACCTGGCAAAGATCGGGCTCGTCAAGGGAGCAGGGGCGGCCCCGCAAAGCGCGCCGCACGAAAACCTGACGACCGATCCCTACTACACCGATGGATACCGCCAGATACTGGTATTCGACCGCCACCCAACCTCCCTGTCAGAGATCGAATTCTTCCCTTCGGAGTCGGGTTCCGGGCGCGATAGCGTGCCGCTGGGAGAGAAGCAATGAGCGGGCTGTCATCGTTACAGCGTGCATGGAGAAACGCTTTGCTCAGTGTTGTCTTCCCGCTCGCGCTCGCCGGCTGCTCGACGTGGTCCGCGCCAACCAGCATCGACGATGCGCCGCTACGCGAACGTGCAGTCTCGGCTACCCGGCAGGATGTGCGCGTGAGCGCGGCCGTGCTGGGATCTGAAGACAGCAGGCGCATGTTCGGCGCCGACATCAACCGAAACAACGTACAGCCGCTATGGATCGAAGTTCAGAACAGGACGTCGCAATCTTTATGGCTGCTGCAGTCAGGCACCGATCCGGATTACTTTTCGTCACTCGAAGTCGCATGGTCGCTGCACTCGCATCTCGGGACAACGACAAATGCCCGCATCGACGATCACTTTAACGCGCTGGCGTTCAAGAATCCGATTCCACCGGGCGAGACGCGCTCGGGCATTCTGCTCACCAACCCGGATCGGGATCCCAAGCTCGTGAATATCGATCTGTTCGGCAGCAGAACGCTCATTCCGTTCACGCTCTTTGTGCCCGTGCCGGACGACCTGCCGGATACGCGCCTCGCACTGACCCTGTTCAAGTATCCCGACCAGGAGATCACCGATTACCATGACCTTGCTTCGCTGCGGGCCGCACTTGAACGGTTGCCGTGTTGCGCCATCGATCCGCAGGCAACGACTGGCGCGGATCCGCTCAATGTTATTGCCATCGGCAATATCGGAGACATCGGGGCGGCGATGGTGCGACGTAGCTATCACCGCAACCTGCACGAGGCTGATCTTGCACAAAGGCTCTTTGGACGGAAACCGGACGTCGTTCTACGCAAGCAGGCGCAGGCGGGCGCGCCCGCAACCTCGATACGCGCGTGGCTCGCGCCCATCCGCTTCAATGCTGAAAGTGTGTACGTGGTCCAGGTTGGACGGCCGGTCGGCGGCCGCTTTGCGCACAAGGGTGGGGCGGACGACGTGCTGCACGACGACGTCGATGAGGCAAGAAATTTTCTGGTTCAGGACATGATGTATTCGGGTGGCCTGGAGAAGCTCGGATTTGTGAACGGCGTCGGTCCGGTACCACAGGCGCATGCGCGAACCACGCTTAACGGTGCGCACTATTTCACTGACGGGTTACGCGCCGTAATGTTCTTCGCAACCCGACCCTTAAGCTTCTCGAACGTTGAAATTCTCAAGTGGGTGCCGTACCTGGAAGAGCGCGAGTCCGCCGCACGTGAGGGGAACGCCGATGCCGGCAAATAACCCTGTTGCGCCTCAAACGATTCTTCATTGGCGCACGTGGTGCGATCGCGGCTTCGTGAGCGTTCTCGTCGCGATGTGTCTCGCCCTTGCGGCATGTGCCTCGAAACCGCTCGTTCCCTACTCGACCGACACGCCCCCGCTCACGCTCGTTCCGGCATTTCAGGCGGGCGTTCTGGACAAACGGGCGCGGTTCCGCGAGATCTATTGCGCGGTGCTGGAAGCGCGCGGCACGACGCTTCCCGACTACCGTCCCTGCGAAGACGCGTTGACACGCGTCGGCACGGAGCCCGCTGGCAGCGCCATGCCCGTCGATCTCGGTCAGTCGGGGCGGCACCTCGTTGCAGCCGTCGTGTCAGGCATCGGATACGACTGCTTCAAGGCCTGGCTGAAACCGCCTGGCACCGTCGCGCAGCATCTTCGGCAATATGGATACGACGCGATCATGCTCGACGTCGACGGGTTATCGGGTTCCGCGCACAATGCCCGCCAGATTCGCGACGCCATCATGGCGATGCAATTGCCTGCGGGCGAGCCGCGACTCGTGCTGGTCGGTTATTCCAAAGGTGCGCCGGATATCCTCGAGGCGGTCGTCGAATATCCGGAGATCCGTAGCCGCGTGGCGGCGGTCGTCAGCGTAGCGGGAGCGGTCGGCGGCTCGCCGCTCGCCAACGACGCCGAACAATATCAGGCAGACCTGCTCAAGCACTTTCCGGGCGCGACCTGCACCTCGGGAGACGGAGGCGCCGTGCAAAGCCTGCGGCCGGCAGTACGCAAGACCTGGCTGGCGCAGAACCCGCTTCCGCCCGGACTGCGCTATTACTCGCTCGTGACGTTCCCGAAGCCGGAGCGCATTTCGTCGATACTCCAGTCGAGCTACGACAAACTCGCGCGTGTCGATCCGCGCAACGACAGCCAGGTGATTTTCTATGATCAGGTCGTGCCCGGCAGCACGCTCGTCGCCTACGTCAATGCGGACCACTGGGCCCTTGCGGTGCCCATCGCCCGAAGCCATGCGACGATCGGCTCGCTGTTCGTCACGCAAAACGATTACCCGCGCGAGGCGCTGACGGAAGCGCTGCTGCGCTTTGTGGAAGAAGATCTGGCGTTGCCCGCAAAGTGATGCAAGGAATGCGTTTGAGAAAGAACCTCGGCAGCTGCCGGCTGAAAGGACCCGCAGCAGTTCCCGCTACAGTCCCTTCAGGGCACCGTCCGAACGATGACCTCAGCATGAGAATTCGTTCTCGCCGGCACCTGTTCGTGCCATTATGAATAACCTGTAAGGAATGCTCGCTTTTATCGGCATGGTTTCCTCGGGCTGACCCTCGACGAGCATACGAAAACCGCCTGGCGCAACAGCCGGGCTTCGATTTAACCCGACACAGAGGAGCGTGAAAATGATCGAATCAGGAAACGGACTCTGGCGGCGCACGGGCGTCATGCTCACGGCCGCCGCACTCCTTGCGCTATCCGGCGCAGCCCTCGCGACCAACCAGTCGCAACAGCGCCAGGAAGGCAGGAATGCAAACCAGAATGCCAAACACGAAGCGCGCTCGAACAAGGTCGATTGCCGGGCCGCAAACGAGAAGAGCAATTCCCAGTGCCGGCAGGACAAACGCGACACGAAACAGGGTGGCCGCCAGGAAAAACGGGACATCAAGTACTGATCGAGGCGCGGCCGCGTCGCACGGCGGAGGGGCGCGGTCGCGTCACTTCCCTTGCGCCTGATGCGCGATCAGCGCCTGCATCTCCGCGATATTCCTGCGCGCCTGTGCCGCCGCCGGCGAATCCGGCGCGAGTGCCGCTTCGAGCCTTTTCCCGTATTCGAGCGCGGCTGCGTAATCGTGGCGATCCTGCGCAGCCGATCCGGCCAGCGCGAGCGCCTTCGGATTGGCCGGATCGATGGCAAGGGCTGCCTGGATCTGCGCCGACGCTTCGCCGTCAAGACTGCCGTTGCGCGCGCTTGCAATGGCATCGGCGTAGTCGGCTCGTAACTGGGCGTCACCGGGAGCGAGCGCAACCGCTTTCGCGTATGCCGCCGAGGCGTCCTCCGCGCGATCGAGTGCGAAATACGAGCGGGCGAGCATGGCCCAGCCATCGGCGTCGGCGGGCTGCGCTCGCAGGCGCATCGCGAGACGCGACACCATCAGTTCCAGCGGCCCCGAATCGATCTCGTGCTGCCCGGCGTACGCGCGATCGAGCGTCAGCGCGGCTGGTTCACCGAGATGCAGATACATCGCAAACGCGGCGGCAGGCATGAGCGCGACGATGAGCGCGGCTGTGCCAGCGCGCGTCGCAACACCGCGCACTGCGGAGGTCTGCGGCGCTCTGGCGGATTCGGCGGATGCCACGTCGTCGAGCAACCGCGCTTCGATCTCGTTTCGCGTCGACTCATGCAGCGCCTTCGAAAGCGCACCCGCGCGGAACTCGGCATCGACGTGGGCCAGTTCGTCGTGATACAGCGTGACGAGGAGCGCGCGGCTGTCCCGTGCGCCTCGCGTACCGGCGCGGCGCGTCAGAGGCCAGGCCACGCACAGCACGGCGAACGCAAGCATCGAGCCGGCAGTCAGCCAGAATCCGGTCATGGCGCGATGTCCTCCGAAGCATGGGAGAGCAGCGCATCGACACGGCGACGCTCATCGCCGGTAAGTGGGCGGGCGCGCATGGCCCGGCGGCGTGCGACGATGCGCACAAGGACGAAAGCGCCAAGCCCGAGGAGCGCGAACGGCCCGAACCAGAGAAGCCAGGTCAGCGGCTTGACCGGCGGCTTGTACAACACAAAGTCGCCGTATCGCTGGACCATGTAGTCGCGCACCTGCGAATCGGTCGCACCGCGTTCAACCTGCTCGACGATCTTGCCGCGCAGGTCGCCGGCAAGCTCGGCGTTGGAATCGGCCAGCGTCTGGTTCTGGCACACGACGCAGCGAAAGCCTTCTTCCAGCTCGCGAATACGCGCGGCGTTGTCATGCGCGCCGGCGCCTGCATCGACTGGAGCTGGAGCCGCAGGTGCAGCCCGGCCCGTCAGGGCAACGCACAGCATCGCCACAACGAGCCATCCGCGTGAGTAGACGATCCTAGTCATCGGCAGGCTCGCGTTGCAGTTGCCGCACGAGCGGCACGATCGTCGAATCGAGCGACGCCTCACTGAGCGGCCCCGCATGCCGGTAGCGGATCACGCCGTGCCTGTCGATCACGAAGGTCTCGGGCACGCCGTACACGCCGTAGTCGATGCCCACCTGCCCTGTCCTGTCGACGATCGATGCAACATAGGGATTGCCCGCCTGCGAGATCCACGCCAGCGCGGCCGCACGCTCGTCCTTGTAATTGAGGCCGTAGACCGGCGCGACCTTGCGGCGCGCGAACTCGACAAGCAGCGCATGCTCATCGCGGCATGACTCGCACCAGGATGCCCACACATTGAGGATCCACACCTGTCCGCGCAACGCCGCCGGTGAAAGATGCGCATCCGCCGTTTGCAGTTGTGGCAGGTCGAATGCTGGAGCAGGCTTGCCGACCAACGCCGAAGGCAGCCGGCGCGGGTCGTGCGACAGGGCCGCCGCGAGAAAAACGCTCAGCACGGCGAACATGATCAGTGGCGCGAGAAAGCGTTTCATCGCTCCACCTCGCCCGCCTGTGGCGCCACGACGGTCTCACGCACCGCGATGCCGGGCGCGAAGCGATCCGTATCATGAGCCGCATCGCGCTCCGCATCACGCGAGGGGTCCGCCGTGCGACGCGTGCGCGGTGCGAGCCGGTAACGGCGATCGCTCGCGGCGAGCGCCCCGCCCAGCGCCATCAACAGACAGCCCGCCCAGATCCAGCTCACGAACGGTTTGATGTGAATGCGCATCGTCCACGCGTCGCGGTTCGGAGCGGCACTCCCGCGCTCACCTACCTGCTCGCCAAGCGCAACGTACAGATCGCGAAATACGCCGCGATCGATCGCGGCTTCAGTCATCGGCGTCTGCTGCACGATGAAAAACCGCTTCTCCGGATACATCATGGCGACCGGATGCTCGCCGCGGCTTACCGCGATACTCGCGCGCGCCGCGTGATAGTTGGGGCCGTCGAGTTCGCGGGTGCCGTCGAAACGAAACGTATAACCGCCCTCGGTCACCGACTGCCCAGGTTCCAGGCGCACGTCGCGTTCGGTCTCGTATCCCTTTACAAACGTGACACCCGTGATGAACACGCCGATTCCGACATGCGCGATCAGCATGCCGTAAAACGCACGCGGCAAGCGCGCAAAGCGCGCCATGAACGGGCCCGGCTGCTTTCCGATGCGCTCCCACAACGCAACGGCAGAGGCACTGACGCTCCAGGCGGCAAGCAGAACACCGAGACCGACGAGCGGTCTGAATCCGCCGACGAGCCAGGGCAAACCGAGCGCCGTCACGACGCTCGCCGCTGCGGCCCAGCGTAGCCGCACCGCCAGGTCGGGCAGGCGCGCCGCCTTCCATCGCGCGATCGGTCCGATGCCCATCAGGAAAACGGCCGGCGTCATCAGCGGCACGAAGACGGTGTCGAAATACGGCGCACCCACCGATATCTTGCCGAGCCCCAGCACGTCGAGACAGAGCGGATAGAGCGTGCCGATCAGCACCGAAGCCGCGGCCACCATGAGCAGGACGTTGTTCGACAGCAGGAGCGTCTCGCGCGACACCGCCTCGAAGCCCGCACCGAGCCCGACCTTCGGCGCGCGCCAGGCGAACAGCAGCAGCGCGCCACCCGTCACGATCGAAAGAAACACGAGAATGAAGATGCCCCGTGCGGGATCGGAGGCGAACGAATGAACCGATGTGATCACACCCGAGCGCACAAGAAAAGTGCCCAGCAGACTCAGCGAAAACGTGCAGATCGCGAGCAGCACGGTCCAGCTGCGGAAGCACCCGCGCTTTTCCGTGACGGCGAGCGAATGGATCAGTGCCGTGCCGGCGAGCCACGGCATGAACGATGCGTTTTCCACCGGATCCCAGAACCACCAGCCGCCCCAGCCGAGCTCGTAATACGCCCAGCCGCTGCCGAGCATGATGCCGAGCGTGAGAAAGATCCACGCGGCCGTCGTCCACGGACGCGACCAGCGCGCCCACGCTGCATTCAGCTCGCCCGAGAGCAGCGCCGCGATGGCAAACGCAAACGCGACGGCAAAGCCGACGTAGCCCATGTAGAGGATCGGCGGATGCGACACCATGCCGGGGTCCTGCAGCAGCGCGTTCAGGTCGCGTCCGTCCATCGCGGGCGGGAGGAGCCGCAGGAACGGATTCGACGTGAACAGCATGAAGAGCAGGAAGCCCGCGGCGATCCAGCTCATCACGCCCAGCACGCGTGCGACCATCGCCATCGGCAACTGCCTGCTGAAGATCGAAACAGCGACCATCCAGAGCGTCAGGAGCAAGGTCCAGAGAAGCAGCGACCCTTCATGCCCGCCCCAGACCGCGGTGAACCGGTAGATCAGCGGCAGCATGGAGTTCGAGTTGCTCGCGACGTAGACGACCGAGAAATCGTTGTTGATGAACGACGCCGCAAGGCAGCCGAACGCGATTGCGACCAGCACGAACTGCGCGCGCGCCACGGGCCACGCGACGCGCATCCACCCGTCGATGCCGCGCGCCGCGCCGACGATCGGCAGCACGCCGTTCACCGCTGCGAGGAGAAACGCGACGATCAGCGCAAACTGGCCGACCTCGGGAATCATCGCCCCGTCTCCTTCGATGGACGGTCCGCAACGCGCAGGGTCGCGCGCGCCTTGTTGACCGCATCGGCGGCTTCGGGCGGCATGTAGTTCTCATCGTGTTTGGCGAGCACCTGGTCTGCCACGAAGGTTCCATCCGGCATCAGCGTGCCTTGCGCCACGACGCCCTTGCCCTCGCGAAAGAGATCGGGCAGCACGCCATGGTAGGTGACGGGGATATCGCGGGCCGTATCGGTGACGAGAAAGCGCACGTTCAGACCTTGCGCGTCGCGCGTGAGCGAACCCTTCTCGACCAGTCCGCCGACACGCAGCCGCGTGCCGCTCGCAACCCGGCCTTCGATCACCTGCGTCGGGGTCACGAAGAACATGACGTTCGAGCGGAACGCATTGAGTGTCAGCGCCGACACCGCACCGAGCGCGGCCAGTCCGCCCGCGACCCATAGAAGGCGGCGCGCGCGCGGCTTCATGAATCGCGGTCCGCCAGCGTGGTGCGCGATACCAGGCGCAACGACGCGGGTTCCTGTGCGTGCGGACGCCCGGGCTCACGCGCCGCCCTCCGGCTCGCGAGCCACACGAGCACCACTTCGAATGCGAGCAAAACGAATGTGATGCCAAACGCGGCCCACACGAAGGGCGCATGAGCGAGGCCCGCCGATCCGTTCATTGTGCAAAACCTCCCGCAGAGTTCGACACGGGTCCGCCCGCGCGTGCCCGAATGATCACGCGCACACGTGCAAGGACGATCGCTATCGAGTAGCACCAGAAGGCCAGCGTCATCACGACGATTCCCCACACCATCGACGGCGCCATGGAGACGCCGCTCCCAAAGCTGAGCGACGCACCTTGATGCAGCGTGTACCACCACTGCACGGAAAAATAGATGACCGGAATGTTCACGACGCCCACGAGCGCCAGCACCGCAGAAGCGCGATCGGCGCGCAGCGGCTCGTCGATGGCGGCATTGAGCGTGATGAAGCCGAGATATAGAAAGAGCAGAATCAGTTCCGACGTGAGCCGCGCATCCCAGACCCACCATGCGCCCCACGTCGGCCGGCCCCAGAGCGCGCCGGTCCAGAGCGCGATGAACGTGAAAAGCGCACCGGTGGGCGCGAGCGCGCGCGCCATCATCGCGGAGAGCCGGGCGTTGAAGATGAGCCCCAGCGCAGCGTAGCCTGCCATGACGACGTAGATCAGCATCGACATCCACGCCGCCGGCACGTGAACGAACACGATGCGGTAGACGTCGCCCTGTACGGCATCGACGGGCGCGACCACGAGGCCGATGTAAAGGCCGGACGCGGCCAGCACCATCGCCGACAATGCGAAACCCGCGATCAGCCGGCCCGCCAGCGCATGGAACGTTTTCGGCGACGCATAGCGAAACCAGTTGACGCGTGTGCCGTGCCTGCTCATGTGTCTCCCTCCATTCGCGTTCATTCCGCCGAGATCCGCAATGCCGCGGCGGTCGCAGCTGGACACAGCAGCAGCGCAACGATCAGCCCTGCGCCCAGCAGCGAGAAATTGGCCTCGCTCCACGCGCCCGCGCGCACGGGGTCTGCCGCACCGACGCCGAAGATCAGCACCGGCAGTTCGAGCGGCAGCACAAGCACCGCGAGCAGCACGCCGCCGCCGCGCACGCCGATCGTCAATGCGGCGCCAATCGATCCGATCAGGCTCAGCACCGGTGTGCCGACCAGAAGTGACGCAGTGAGAAGCAGAACGGCATCCGCCGCGAGGTCGTACTGCAGCGCGATCACGGGCGTGAGCAGCACGAGCGCGAAGCCGCTCGTCAGCCAGTGCGCCGCGATTTTCGCGTAGACCACAGCGAAGAGCGACTGCGGCGTGAGCAGCATCTGGTCGAGCGAACCGTCGTCGAAATCCTGCGAGAAGAGCCGCGTGAGCGAGAGCATCGTCGCGAAGAGTGCCGTGACCCACAGCACGCCGGGCGCCATGGCATGCAGGAGCGCTGGATCCGAGCCGACCGCGATCGGAAAGAGGCTCGTCGCGATGACAAAGAAGAGCAGGCAACCGAGCGCGTCGGTGCGGCGCCGCCAGGTGAGCGCGAGTTCCCGACGCATGACGCACGCCATCAGATCAAGCATGACGCGGTCCGCTCGAAGCAGAAGTAGCGCGTCGCATCCGGCGCCGTCTCGATTGGCCGGTGCGTCGTCATGACCGCAATGCCGCCGTGCTCCACATGCTCTCCGATGCACGCGCCGATAAGCCGCGTCGATTCTGCATCGAGCGCGGCAGCCGGCTCGTCGAGCAGCCACAGGAGCTTGCGGTCAATCAACAGGCGGGCCATCGCAATGCGCCTTTGCTGCCCCTGCGAGAGCGCACCCGCAAGGCGATTTTCGCAGCCTGCGAGCCCGAGTCGACCGAGCGCCTCCCGTTCCGGGCAGGCGGCGCTCGCATCATGCGCGCTCGCCGCACCGAGGCGCGCCGCGAAGCGCAGGTTCTCGATTACCGTCAGGTCACGGCTCACCGCATTCGCGTGGCCGACATACGCGAGCGTGCGGCGCCATGTTTCAGGCTGCCTGCGCGTATCGGCGCCATGCCAGCTTATCGTGCCGGCAGCCGGGCGCAGGAGCCCTGCCAGCAGCCGCAGGAGCGTGGTCTTGCCGCTGCCGTTGGCGCCGTGAATCTGCAGCACCTCTCCCGCATCCGCTTCGAAACTGACGTCGCTGAAGACCGTCTCCCCGCCACGGCAAAACGCGAGCGACGCGACCGAGAGCAGCGCGGGCACTGCTTCGCCTTCAGGTCTGCTCGTTGCGCGCATGGCCGCCCGCCTCACTTTCCCTTCGCCTGTCGTGCCTGTTCGTCGCGCATCGCCTGTGTCATGTCCGGCAACTGATGCGCGATGCCCTTGTGGCAATCGATGCAGGTTTTCTCTCCTGTGGCGAGGTAGGTCTGATGCGCGTTCTGGGCCCGTACGCTCTGACGCGTGAAATCCATCGACTCAAACGAGTGGCAGTTGCGGCATTCCAGCGAGTCGTTTGCCTTCATGCGCGTCCACTCGTGCTCGGCAAGTTCGAGCCGCTTGTCGAGGAACTTCTCGCGCGTGTCGACTGAGCCGAAGACTTTCGCCCACACCTCCTTCGAAGCCTGCATCTTTCTCGCGATCTTGTCGGTCCAGTTGTGGGGCACGTGACAATCCGAGCATTTCGCGCGCACACCGCTGCGGTTGGTGTAGTGGATGGTGCTCTTCAACTCGGCAAACGTGTTGTCGCGCATCTCGTGGCAGCCCGTACAGAACGCTTCGGTGCTGGTGAATTCGAGCGCCGTGTTGAACGCGCCCCAGAACACCACGCCCGCGACGAAGCCGCCCAGCGTGAGAAAGCCGAGGCTGAAATACGCGCTTGGCCGGTTGATCGTGCGCCAGTAGCGCTTCACCAGGTCGAGCATCGCGCACCCCTAGTTCTTGTGGCTCGAAGCCGGTTTCGAGCCGGGTGCCAGCCGGATATCCTCGACGTCCGTGAACGTGTTGCTCACAAGCGGTTTCGTATCGGCTTGCGGAACATGGCACTGCGTGCAGAAATAGCGGCGCGGGGCGAGGCTGCCGAGCGTCGCGCCCGCGCGATCGGTGTAGTGCGTGACGCCGATGGGCACGGCGCCGCTCTCCGCCGCACGGCTGCGTGCGTGACAGGCGAGACAGCGGTTCGCGTTCTTGTCGACCTGATAGCCGTCGATCTTGTGAGGGATCGTCGGCGGCTGCTGCGCATAGGCACGGCCACGGATCACATCCTTGTTCTCAGTCGGGTAAATCAGGGGCGGCTTTGTTTCCTCGTCGAGCGGCGTGGTGCCGCGCAGGCTGTCGTGAAACGGCACGTCGGGCACCGCCGGCTGTGCGGAGGCGCCGAACGGGCTCAAAAGACCACAGAGGGCGGCAAGTACGATCCACTGGCGCATGACATCTCCCCTAGACCCTGACGATCTTCACCGCGCACTTCTTGTAGTCTGTCTGGAACGAGATCGGATCGGTCGCGTCGAGCGTCACCTTGTTGATCAACTGGCTCGAGTCGAACCACGGCACGAACACCAGCCCGCGTGGCGGCTTGTCCCGTCCGCGCGTCTCCACCCGCGTGCGGATGTAGCCGCGTCGCGACATGACCTTCACTTCGACGCCGCGGCTGAGTCCGAGCGCCTTCGCGTCGTCCGGATGCATGAAGCAGACGGCGTTCGGAAACGCGCGATACAGCTCCGGCACACGCCGCGTCATCGACCCCGAGTGCCAGTGTTCGAGCACGCGCCCCGTCGACAGCCAGAACGGGTATTCCTTGTCCGGCATTTCGGGCGGCGGCTCGTATGGCAGCGCCCAGATCACGGCGCGGCCGTCCTTGTTGCCGTAGAACTCCCAGCCCGTGCCCGCCTTCACGTAGGGATCGGAGCCTTCCTTGTAGCGCCAGAGCGTTTCCTTGCCATTGACGACCGGCCAGCGTAGTCCGCGCGCCTTGTGATAGTCGTCGAACGGAGCAAGGTCGTGGCCGTGGCCCCGGCCAAACGAAGCGTATTCCTCGAAGAGGCCCTTCTGGATGTAGAAGCCGCATGCTTTGGCTTCGTCGTTGCGCCAGGCCGTATCGATCTGCGACGCGGGAAATTTATCCACCTGACCGTTGCGAAACAGCACGTCATAGAGCGTCTTGCCCTTCAGTTCCGGCTTCTTTGCGATCAGGTCCGCCGGCCACACCTCATCGACCGTGAAGCGCTTCGAAAACTCGACGATCTGCCACAGGTCCGAGCGCGCGCCCTCGGGCGGCGGCACAAGCTGATGCCAGAACTGCGTGCGACGCTCCGCGTTGCCATACGCGCCCTCCTTCTCGACCCACATCGCCGACGGCAGGATGAGATCGGCGGCGACCGCAGTGGCAGTCGGATATACATCGGAGACGACGATGAAGTTATCGGGGTTGCGATAGCCGGGCAGCGTTTCCTGCATCATGTTCGCCGCGGCCTGCATGTTGTTGTTGACCATCACCCAGTACGCGTTGAGCTTGCTGTCCTTCAGCATGCGATTCTGGAGCACGGCGTGATAGCCCGGCTTGTCGGGAATCGTACCCGGCGGAATCTTCCAGATTTCCTCGGCATGCTTGCGGTGCTCGGGGTTGGCCACCAGCATGTCGGCCGGCAGGCGGTGCGAGAAGGTGCCCACTTCGCGCGCCGTGCCGCAGGCGGACGGTTGACCCGTCAACGAGAACGGACTGTTGCCCGGTGTGGAAATCTTGCCCGTCAGCAGGTGCAGGTTGTAGACCATGTTGTTGGCCCACGTGCCGCGCGTGTGCTGGTTGAAACCCATCGTCCAGAACGAGACGACCTTGATATTGGGATCGGCGTACAGCTCGGCAAGCTGGTCCAGCTTGACCTTCGAGATGCCCGAGAGTTTCGTCACATAGGCCGCGTCGTATTTCGACACGAACTTCGCGAAGGCGTCGAAGTCCATCGGCTTCGAACCGTTCGCATCGCCGGCGTTCTTCGCGTTCTTCTGTAGCGGATTGTCCGGCCGCAGTCCGTAGCCGATGTCGGTATTGCCTTCCTTGAACACCGTGTGCTTCGTCACGAAGTCACGGTTCACGCGATTTGTCTTGATGATGTAGTTCGCGATGTAGTTCATGATCGCGAGATCGGATTGCGGCGCGAAGACCATCTGCATATCCGCAAGATCGAAAGAGCGATGCTCGAACACCGACAGCACGGCCACTTTGGTCTTCGGTACGCTCAGCTTGCGATCCGTCACCCGCGTCCATAGCACCGGGTGCATCTCCGCCATGTTCGACCCCCACAGCACGAAGGCGTCGGCCTGCTCGATGTCGTCGTAGCAGCCCATCGGCTCGTCCATGCCGAACGAGCGCATGAAACCGGTCACCGCAGAGGCCATGCAGTGCCGCGCGTTCGGATCGATGTTGTTGCTGCGAAAGCCCGCCTTCATCAGCTTGACCGCCGCGTATCCTTCGAACACAGTCCACTGGCCCGAGCCGAACATGCCGATTGCCGTCGGACCTTTTGCCTTCAACACCTGCCTGAACTGCTGCGCCATCACGTCGAACGCCTGATCCCACGACACTTCTGTAAATTCGCCGTTCTTGTCGTATTTGCCGTCCTTCATGCGCAGGAGCGGCGCATTCAGGCGGTCTCCCCCGTACATGATCTTCGAGAGGAAGTAGCCCTTGACGCAATTCAGGCCGCGATTGACTTCCGCCTGCGGATCGCCCTGCGTCGCGACGACCTTGCCGGCCTTCACACCAACAATGACACCGCAGCCGGTGCCGCAGAAGCGGCACGGCGCTTTCGACCAGGTCAGATCGTTGCCGCCCGCGCCCGCCGCCTGCGCTTCCAGACCCGGCAGCGTAATACCGGCGGCGGAGGCGGCCGTGGCCGCGGCGGTTTGCTTAATGAATGCCCGGCGCGTCAGTTTCATCGCCTGTCTCCTCATCGAGAGATTCGACATCTTCGTGGTGCTGGTATATGAGCGACGCGGAATAGACGCCCGGCAACGCGTGAATCGCGTTCAGTTGCGCGATGATGTCTTCCGACTCCTGCGCTTCCAGTGTGACCACCAGTTTCCCGGCGGGACTGACTGCGTGAATTTCGGCGCCGGGAAGTATCGAAACGGCGTGCCGGATGGCCTCTATCTGTCTGATATCCGCGTGCACGACGATGCCGGCAATGTGGGCTTGCGGACCGTCGACAACGTTTGTCACCCGCTTTTGCGCGTGTGAAGCCATCTGAGGACTCCCGGCACAACGTTTTAATTAACCAGCGAATAAAACTGCACGGAGACTTTGCAGGAGCGGCTGTTAATGCGGTGGACCGCCGACCAGAATCTGATAGAACCAGACGACGAACCCATATGCAGCAATAAACATCACGGTTAATACGGGCACCATGACGGCCGTCAGAAACAGGAAGCTGCGAAGTTCCTCGGTTTTGCGAAGGCCTTCTTTAGCGTCGATCATGGCTTTGGCGTATGTAGGGATTACGCGATTTTGATGATAGGTATCACTGATTGTTGTCGCCGGTACTTCATTCGTCAAGGCTATTAATTGAAATGACTGTGAATTTGATATGACCGCAATCGCTCTCGCGTATCGCGTTGCTGCACCGCACTCTCAATGAACAATCCGGTTTTGTCATCGGGAGCACGCGTGAAATCTATCACGCCGTGATCCTTATGCAAAATGGATTGCCGCTTCAACGGGAGCGCCCGCATGAAGCCGGAAGGATCGAGCTGTTGCATGGGAAGCTGGGGTATGGAAAACACCCATCGAAAGCTGGCCGGCGCCACACCTGGCGTGCGCGCGTCAGCCCTCTTCGAGCAGCCCGAGCATCAATGCGCGGCGCACCGCATGCTTGCGCGAGCTGGCATCGAGCTTGCCGAACAGGTTCTTCAGATGCCATTTGACGGTGCCCTCGCCAACCGCTGCGGCTACGGCGATTTCCTTGTTCGACAGGTTGCGCGCGAGCAGTTCGAGAATCTCGCGCTCCTTGGGCGTCAGCACCACACCCGGAACCGCGCGCGGGCCGCCTGTGCCGCGCGGCGCAGGCGGTCGTGCAATGCGCGGCTCAGCGATCGCGTGTGAGGCCGCGGGATCGTTCTGCCCGGCGCTCACGCGTCTCGCCCAGTCCGCCAGCGCCGGATGTGCGTCAGCCAGCGTGCGCGTCAGATCGTACGTCTGCGCGAGGTTCATCGCCTCATGCAGCAGCGGCCGGCCATCCTGCCCGGTCTGCTCGAGTACAAACGCACGCAACGCCATCAACTCGATCCGCGGCACCCCGAGTTTTTGCGCCTGTGCCAGGTCTGCCGCGTCGGCGAGTGCCTGCAGCGCCATGCCGTCGCGACGCGCAGCCAGATCGGCGCGGGCACGCGCCAGCACCAGCAGCAACGCGACCGAGCGTTGCCACAGCGGCCCCTGCGGCACGGCGTCGCTTGTCATGATGTCGTCGATATTGCGCACCAGCGCGTCGCACGTCTGCGCGCGATAACGGCTCGCGTGGATGCGCACCTGTTCCGCAATGCTCGCGATACACAGACGAGGCAGGCGTCTCGCAACACCCATCGCGTGCAGCGCCTCGAGCAGATCGAGCGCGCGATTCTCGCTGCCACGCACGGCAGCGATGCGCGAGGCAGTGCAGTACGCCAGCATCACCGTTTCCGGCGTGCCGCCGCGTTCGAGCACATCGAGCCGGTTCGCGAGCAACGCCGCGGCTTCGTCGATCCGGTCGGCCTCGTAGCTGATTGCCGCGCAGATCGCCGCGAACATGCAGGTGAGCGGATGGCGCCGGCCAAGATCGGCTTCGGCGCTCGTCAATGCGGGTAGCGAGACTTCTTCTGCGAGACGCAACTGTCCTTCCCACAGATAGCTCAAGCCAACGAAATGATCGCCCCAGCGCGATATGTAGCCGTGCCCCTTGCCCACTTCGCCGCGCGGCACGCGTTGCTGGAAGCGCCGCGCCTGGGCGGGTTCGCCCAGCAGGATCGCGCGCGCCGCCAGGCGGTTCGCGTGATTCTGCGCAAGCCATGAAGCGCCAGCGGGCGGCTGGTCCGCCCATGGCTCGAACAGCGCGACAAAGCGATCGGGCTCGTCGGCATAGTAGGCAGCGGCGCTCAGGATCAGGGCGCACTCATAACGCAGTTCCGTATCGGTGTCCGGCCCGGCGAGAATGCGCTCGACCTGCCAGCGCGCTTCCTCATGCCGCTGCCCGAGCGCGAACACCCAGGCTGCCGCGAGCCGGACACGCGGTCGCCGCTCCAGTTCTTTCTCAGGCAGCTGCTCGATCCAGTCGAGCACGGCGCCGTTATGCCCCTGCTTCACTGCGTCGTGCAGCCAGCTGTCGGCGAGTTCATAAGCCTTCTGATGCTGGCCTGCCGCAAGCGCGTGATGCGCCGCCTCCTGCAGCATGCCCTCGCCGACAAGCCACTCCAGCGCGCGGGTATGGAGCGTCGTCTGCCCATCGGCATCGAGCGCCGCGAAGCGCTCACGTAGCGCGTCGCGCACGAGCGTGTGCAGCCGGCACCACGGACCTTCCTCGGAGGTGATGAACACCGGGGTCTGCTGCATGAGCCGCGCCAGCCGCTCAGGTGCGCCGGCGTCACCCGTCAATGCTTCGCACAGGTCGGGATGCAGCATGTCGACGAGACTGATGCGGGTAAGAAACGCCTCGTCCTCGGGTGACAGCTTCGCCAGCAATGCGCCCACGAGCTGGTCACGCGCACTGCCGGGACCGGTCACGAGCGCATCGACTGTCTGCCTGGGGTCCGCCGCGTGCGCCATCGCCGCGAGTGCGAGTTGCAGGCCGAGCGGCCAGCCGTCGGTGGCTTCGAAGAGCCGCGCGCAGGCGTCCGCGTCGATGCGCGGCCCAAAGCGGTTGCCAATCAGCGCGATTGTTTCGTCGAGGCGAAAGCGCAGCATCTCGGGACCGACCAGTAACGCCTGTCCATATGCGAGCAGATCGCCGAACGCCACCTCGAGCCCGCGCCGCGCCGCGACGACAATCCGCAGGTTCGGCGGCGCATTGTGGAGCACGTAGGCGAGCACTTCGGCGCCGTCGGCCGGCATCCGGTCGGCGTCGTCGACGAACAGTACGATGTCGAGCGACAGCCGCGCCACTTCGGCAAGCCAGGCCGTCGCGCCCTCCAGATCGCGCACGGCGGGCGTCGCGCCTTCGAGCAGCACACGGCCGAAAGTGGGCCGCGCGCAGGCGCTGCGCATCGCGTGCACGAGGCCGGGGAGGATGCGCTGCGCGTCGTCGCGCTCGTCGACAAGCAGCCACGCAACGGCGACGCCGCGCGCCAGGTTTTCGCGCCGCCATTGCGAGAGCACCGACGTCTTCCCATAGCCGGCCGGCGCCTGCACGAGCACGATCGGCTGGGTATCGAAAGGCGGTGCCGCCGCGCTCAGACGCGGGCGCGGCAGCAGATGAAGCGGAGCGCGCGGCGCGATCGTCTTCAGGACGAATTCGGTCGCAGCGGATGCGCTGCCGGACAAGGTGGAGGCCATCTGGCGAGGTCGAGCGACACGTTGGGGTGGCGGGTGCGGGATGCTTTTGCCGACAATGCCGTTACAGGATGGTTCGGATTGTTTGCCGGCGTCAAGCCCTCCCTTGACGGGAGGGGTACGCAACGTATCAGCGGACTACGATACGGTTCATCAGGCATCGGGCGTGAGGCGTGACCGAGGTCGCATTCCAGCACGCCGGAACGTCCAGCCTTTCCGCCTTATCGGTGAGCAAGGGAGCTCATGTACCGTCACCTTCTCGTTCCCGTCGATGGCACCGATGCGTCTGTCGAAGCGTTGGGCCAGGCCGTTGAATTCGCGCAATCGATCGGCGCGCGCATCACGTTCTGCCCAATATCGGACGGACGCGCAGCACCGTGCGCCGACGCGGAAACTGACACCGTCGCACAGCTTTTCGATGCCGATATCGCCAGCGAACGACTGGCCCGGGCCGAAGCGGCGGCGCGCGCGCAAGGCGTGCCGTGCTCGTCTGCAACGTCTGCTGCTGTGCCGCTTTCCTCGCTTTCATCGTTCGCCGTCGCCGCGCGTGCGCAAGGTTGCGACCTGATCTGCGTTACGCCACAGCAGCAGGCGCCGTTGACTGGAACGTCGGCCCATGCCGCTTCCACGGGCGGCAGCGATGGCTTCGGCATCGCGGTGCTGACGTGCGCAATCGATCCGCGCGCCTCGGTCGCGCGGGCGATCGGCATGCTGCTGGGCGGGCAACGCGCAATCGCCGTGCTTGTGCATGCCGCGCTGCACGCTGTACGGAGGGCGCGTGCGTCGGGCGAGCCTCACGATGCGGCTTCGCTGCGCGAAATCGTAGTGCGCCTTGGCGCGCTGCAGGGGCCACGTCATTACTCGATGATGTCCGCTCTCTTTGCGCGGCTGCGCGAGCGCACGTCGACCGTCGATGCGGAACTTGACGAACTCGAACGGCAGCATCGACGTGTCGCACACATGCGTCACGAACTGGCCGCTCTCGTTGCAGGCGATCAGGCGTCCGCAACGGCCGGCGTGGAGCTCGAAGATGCGCTGAACGCGTGCGCGCAGTTCACCTGGGAGCACATGGGGCGCGAGGCGGGTGTCGTGCTACCCGCTGCGCGACGCTATCTGCACGACGCGGACTGGAACGCATTGTCTAGCGTGTTTGCCGCGCCTTCGACCGGTGAGTCGCTGCGCCCGCCGGCTTGAACGAAAGTCTGGCGCGTCAAACGCCACACGCGATACGAATGCACGAAACAGCCGATCGCGAGGCAATGCGGCGGGAAGACGCCCACGTCGATACGCAAAACCGGGGACGAGTCATCAATCAAATGGACATGTCAACCAGATTGACGCATCAATCCACGGACCCCGGCGACGGACTTAAAACCCATACTCTGCGCTGATGGCTGCGCCGGCGTCCCGCGCACGCGTGACCGGAACATGGGCGGCCGCCGAGAAATTCCACTCTCCAATGGTCACAAGGGGTGGAAGCTGCGGACGCACGGAAGACGACAGCAAACCGTAGGTATCGACCTGTGCGACCTGGCTTAGCGGGCCGGCCGGCGCGCCGGGACGCACGTCAGGCTCGGACGGCGCAACAGACGGCGTTGCAGCTGACGATTTCGCGAGACGTGTCGCGTAATCGAGTTCGAACGGCCTCAGGTACCTTGGCTGCCCGGAAACGGCTGAAACGGCTGAAATGGCCATTGTGGGGGCCGATGCGGGAGCGGGCGGCGCTGCTTGAACCTGCTTCGCGGCTGCGACATGCTTTTTCCCGTGCGTGTGTCTGGCGGGTTCACCTGCCGCCGATGCAGCTAACGCAAGTAGAAACGCGCCGAGCATCAAGCCTCGGATTGGGTGGCGTTTCGCGGGTAAAAAACCAATAAACATTACATGTGGCGGTACAGGTTGGCGCAGTGGCGATGTAGGTGGAGTCTAGGGCCAACCATTTCCCGGACAAATCAGGGGGAACCCTTTCCTGTCGCCGCTGTAATCCGCCCATCATCCCGGTCACCTGTTCAGACAGGCCGTTGTGGAGTCAACAAGCTCTGCCAGCGAAGGTCACGCGATTTCTCACGCAGCGGCTGACGTTCCATCGCGTCGCTTCGTCCAAGCCCGCGTGCTGACGAGCAGCGTTTCACGGCTGCCCGCCACACCCCGTTGCCAAAACTGCCAGAGTTCACTGACCCGTCAGCAGATGACTTCCCAGGAAACCTGACTGACCCGCGACGTCTCCACGGCAATCCGCCGTTTCTTCTTCATCGGTCCAGATAGGGATTTACCCGCGTCAGGCTCCCGCCATATTGCGTTGCACAACGCCCTCCATGCCTTGCTGCTTATACCGGCAGCGCCTTTACGTGTGCCTCTGTTTGAGCACCCGCCCACGACAATCTTCATTGACACTTCGCTGCCCACCTGCTGTACTAAATAAAGGCAATTGATTTAGTCTCTCCATGCGCCCGATTCTGTGAGAGGCCGGATCAACATACAAAGAGACGCACGCAGCGTCCCGCATGTCATTGAATCGACCAGAAGTCGAAACGTCGTTGCCAATAACCCGGAGGAGCGATCCATGAATTCCAGCCAGCATCCCGTCGTGAAACGTGTCGTATCGATGTGCGTCGCCGCCAGTGCCGTATGGTGCGCGGGCGTCACGCACGCCGCCGACCAGCCCGTCATTGGCCTCATCACCAAAACCGACACCAACCCGTTCTTCGTGAAGATGCGCCAGGGCGCGGACGCCGAAGCGCAGAAAGACGGCGCGAAACTGATCACGGCCGCGGGCAAGTTCGACGGCGACAACGCGAGCCAGGTCACCGCGATCGAAAACATGCTCACGGCAGGTGCCAAGGCGATCCTGATCACGCCAAGCGATACGAAAGCGATCGTGCCGAGTATCAAGAAGGCGCGTGCGGCTGGCGCACTCGTGATTGCGCTCGATACCCCGACTGATCCGCAGGATGCAACGGACGCCCTCTTCGCCACCGACAACTTCAAGGCTGGCGTACTGATCGGCCAGTACGCCAAGGCCGCGCTCGCTGGCAAACCCGCAAAGATCGCGACGCTCGATCTGGCGCCTGGCGTGTCGGTCGGCGTGCTTCGCCATAACGGCTTTATTCAGGGCATGGGCATCAAGGCCGGCGACCCGTCCATCGTTTGCAGCCAGGACACGCGTGGCGACCAGGGCAAGGGGCAGACGGCGATGGAAAACTGCCTGCAGAAGGCGCCCGATATCAATGTGGTCTATACGATCAACGAACCGGCCGCAGCTGGCGCGTATCGCGCGCTCAAGGCCGCCGGCAAGGAAAAGGGCGTGATGATCGTCTCGATCGACGGTGGCTGTGAAGGCGTGCGCAACGTGAAAGATGGCGCCATCGCCGCGACCTCCCAGCAGTACCCGCTCAAGATGGCGTCGCTTGGCGTGAGCGCAGGCGTCGACTACGCGAAGACCGGCAAGAAGGCGACTGGCTATCACGACACCGGCGTCACGCTGATTACCGACAAGGCGATGCCTGGCGTCGAGAGCAAGGACTCGAAGTTCGGTCTCGACAATTGCTGGGGCAACAAGTAACACGCCCTGAGCTTACGTAGTACGCAACTCCATGTCTGTACAGAAGTGGGACCCGCGCCCGCGGGTCCCAGCGGTTTCGCGCGTGCCAACCGTCACGCGATCGTATTGAGGAACACATCATGTCTACTCCATCGGCCCCCGGTGCCCGCCGTTTCGGCGAACATCTGCCCTCTCTCGCTGAAATCGGCCCATTGCTTGCACTGCTGCTCGCGTGCGCGTTCTTCATCTCGCAGAGCAGTCGCTTCCTGTCGTTCCAGAATCTCTCGCTGATTCTTCAGCAGACGATGGTTGTCGCCGTCATCGCGATCGGCCAGACGTTGATCGTGCTCACCGGCGGTATCGACCTGTCGTGCGGGATGCTGATGGCCTTCGGCTCGATCGTGATGACCAAATTCGCCGTCGTGCTCGGCGTGCCGCCTGTCATTGCGATCTTCTGCGGCATTGCCGCGAGCGCGCTGTTCGGCCTGCTCAATGGCCTGCTGATCACGCGCATCAAACTGCCCGCCTTCATCGTGACACTCGGCACGTTGAACATCGCGTTCGCGTTGACGCAGCTCTACTCGAACGCGGAGAGCGTGACGAATCTGCCCAACGCGATCATGTTCTTTGGCAACACGTTCAGCATCGGACCGGCGGAAGTCACCTACGGCACCGTGCTCACCCTTCTGATGTATCTGGCGACGTGGTTCGTGCTTCGCGATACGGTGCCGGGCCGGCATCTCTATGCGCTCGGCAATAACGCGGAGGCCGCGCGCCTGATGGGGCTGAAATCGCAACGCATCCTGATCACGGTGTATTCGCTGGCTGGCGTGTTCTACGGCATCGCTGCGCTGCTTGCGGTGTCGCGTACCGGTGTGGGCGATCCGCAAGCCGGACAGACGGAAAACCTCGACAGCATCACGGCCGTCGTACTCGGCGGAACGAGTCTTTTCGGCGGGCGCGGGTCCATCGTCGGGACATTGCTGGGCGCACTGATTGTCGGCGTGTTTCGTAACGGCCTCACGCTGATCGGCGTCTCGTCGGTGTATCAGGTGCTGATAACGGGGATCCTCGTGATTCTCGCCGTCGCTGCCGACAAACTGTCACATCGCCGCTAACGCGAAAAGGAACCTGCCATGTCGACCCCTCAAACTGCTTCCTCCCTCACGCCGGTGCTTCAGGCGCGCGGACTGATCAAGCGGTACGGCTCGGTGACCGCTCTCGACGGTTGCGATTTCGAAGTGCTGCCCGGCGAGATTCTCGCCGTCATCGGCGATAACGGCGCCGGAAAGTCATCGCTCATCAAGGCGCTTTCTGGCGCGACCATACCCGACGAAGGCGAATTGCTGCTGGACGGCACGCCCGTCAAGTTTCGCAGCCCACTCGACGCGCGCGCGCACGGCATCGAAACGGTCTACCAGGACCTCGCGGTCGCGCCGGCGATGAGCATTGCCGAAAACCTGTTCCTCGCACGCGAGCTCGTCAAACCCGGATGGCGCGGCTCGATCTTCAAGATGATCGACAAGCGCCGCATGCTGGAAGAAGCGACCGCCCACATGAAAGGGCTGCAGATCGGCATTCGTTCGATGCGTCAGGCGGTTGAAACGCTGTCCGGCGGACAGCGCCAGGGCGTCGCCGTCGCGCGCAGCGCCGCATTTGCGCGGCACGTCGTGATTCTCGATGAACCGACGGCGGCGCTCGGGGTCAAGGAAGGCAACATGGTGCTCGAGCTGATCCGGCGCGTGCGCGACCGTGGTCTGCCGGTCATCCTGATCAGCCACAACATGCCGCACGTGTTCGAAGTGGCGGATCGCATCCATATCCAGCGGCTTGGACGGCGCGCCGCACTCGTGAACCGCGCGGACATCCATATGTCGGAAGCCGTCGCGATCATGACGGGCGCGAAGGAAGCGGACGTCAAGGCGATCGCATGATGTCGACTTCTACGTGCGGCGCGTGAAAATGGATAACGCCCCGCGTTCGCCGCTCAAGCGCCCGGTCGGCTCGAACCAGGTCGGCATGCGGCAGTTCAACGAACGGATCGTGCTGCAGGCGATACGGCTGCACGGTCCGTTGCCGAAAGCCGATGTAGGTCGGCTCACGCGTCTGTCGATGCAGACGGTATCGATGATCGTCGATCGTTTGATCGAAGACGGCCTGCTCGCCAAACAACCGCGTGTGCGCGGTCGCATCGGACAGCCGTCGGTCCCGATCGCGTTGCGCGCGGATGGCGCATTCACGATCGGCATCAAGGTCGGCCGGCGCAGCCTCGACGTGCTGGCGATGGATTTCGTGGGCAACGTCTGCAGCCGCGACGTGTTCGAATACACGTATCCCGATCCGGCGATGCTCTTTCCCGCGCTCGAGGCGAGACTCGCGCGCACCAACGCGGCGCTTGGAGCGAACGCGAAGAAGGTTGTGGGGGTGGGCGTTGCGGCGCCGCTATGGCTCGGCGGCTGGCGCGATTTTCTGGGCGCGCCGCCCGAGGCGCTCGAAGCATGGAACGACATCGACATCCGTGCACGCATCGAGACGATGACGGGACTGCCCGTCGAGTTCGCCAAGGATACGACCGCTGCATGCGCGGCGGAACTCGTGATGGGCCAGGGGCGTGGCATTCACAATTTCCTGTATCTCTTCGTTGGGACGTTTATCGGCGGCGGCCTCGTGATCGATGGCCGCCTGCATGGCGGACCGCACGGCAACGCAGGTGCGGTCGGCTCGATTCCGCTCGCGCGCACCGGCACGAAACCGGCACGTCAGCTTCTGCATGCCGCGTCGGGCTTCGTGCTCGAGAAGATCTTCGTGGATGCGGGCGTGCCGCACGCGGCCGCGCACGATCATCGCGCGTTGAGTCCCGAACTGTGGCGACTGACCGAGCAGTGGCTCGACACGGCGTGCCCCGCTATTGCGACTGCGCTCACGAATGCGTCCGCGTTGCTCGATCTCGAAGCCGTGGTGATCGACGGCGAACTCGACCGGCAACTGCTGCGCGAGATCATTCGCCGCACGGAGCGCGTGCTCGATCGTTTCGAATGGGAGGGCATGGTACGCCCGCAATTGCTGGAAGGCGCAATCGGCGCCGATGCACGCGCCATGGGTGGCGCCATTCTGCCGCTATACGGGCATTTCGCGCCGGTGCACGAACTCTTTCTCAAGCCGGCGGTGGAAGTCGGCCTGTAGCCGGCTTCCCTGCGCGGTTGTTGATCGGCGGATATCAGCCCTTCGTCGCGCCAAACGTCAACCCGGCGACGAACTGCCGTTGCATGGCAAAGAACATCGCCACGGAAGGCAATGCCGCGAGGATCGAACCTGCCGACACGAGATTCCATGCTGTCGTCCACTGCCCCTTGAGCGCCGCCACGCCGACGGTGATCGGTGCAGCATCGTCGCCCTGCGTCAGGCACAGCGCCCAGAAATAGTCGTTCCAGACAAACGTAAAGACGAGAATACCGAGCGCCGCGAGCGCCGGACGGATCAGCGGCAGCACGATCCGGAAGAACACCGTCCACTCGCCGGCCCCTTCGATTCGTGCTGCTTCCACGAGTTCGAATGGTAACTGCTTGATGAAGTTACGCAGGAACAGCGCGCAAAAGCCTGTCTGAAACGCGATGTGAAAGAGGATCAGCGAACTGACCGTATTGAACAAACCCAGTTGCAAAGTCAGATCGCGCACCGGAATCATGAGGATCTGGATCGGCACGAAATTGCCCGCGACGAACGTGCCGAACAGCAACATGTTGCCGCGAAAGCGGTAGACGGCGAGCGCAAATCCGGCCATCGAAGCGAGCGCGATCGAACCGGCCACCGCGGGCACGGTAATCAGCACGCTGTTCCAGAAGTAATGCAGCATCGGCGAAGCGGTCAGCGCCTCGCGATAGTTCGCGAGCAGTGTGATGTGTTCCGGCCAGCCCCAGTAGTTACCTCGCGAGAGTTCGTCGGTCGAGCGCACCGATGTGATGAGCACGGCAATCATCGGCAACAGCCAGATGATGAGCGCAACGGGCAACGACATCTTGTAAAGCACCCGATTGGCCGGTTTCCATTTTTCAACGGGAAGCGGATACATGGCGATCTCCTTTACTGCTCTTCGCGCACCATGCGGCGCAACTGGAAGACGATATAGACGAGCACGATCGCGAACAGGACCACCGCGATTGCCGCTGAATAGCCGAGACGGTAATACTTGATCGCCTGGTCATACATGTAATACGCGAGCACCGTCGAGCTTTCGAACGGACCGCCGCCGCTCATCACCGCGATCAGGTCGAAACTGCGTAGCGCACCGATCACGGTGACCACGATCGCCATGAACGTCGTGGGCCGCAGTTGCGGCAGCACCACATGCCACAGCATCGCCCAGCCTTTCGCGCCTTCCATGCGCGCGGCTTCGAGCTGCTCGGCGTTTAGCGACGTGAGACCCGTGAGATAGAGAATCATGCAATACGCTGTCTGAGGCCACAGCGCGGCGAAGATAATGCCGAACGTCACGTAACGCGGATCGCCGAGCACAGGCATGCCGTGCCCGAGAATCACTTTCAGCAAACCGAACGTCGGGTCATAGAACCAGCTGAAGATCAGGCCAACCACTACACCCGAAAGCACGAACGGCGCAAAGAACAGCGACTTCACGAAGCGAATGCCCCGCACCGCCTGGTTCAGGTACAGCGCGATCGCGAGGCCCATCGGCGGCGAAAGCATGAAGAGAACGAGCCACAGCACGTTGTTCCTGAGCGCCGTATAGAACGTCGGCGCATGAAACAGTTCGACGTAGTTCGCGAGACCGACAAACGTCTTCTCCGTCATGCCGTCCCAGTTGTAGAGGCTGAGCGACAGCGACGAGATGATCGGCCACACGACATAAATGGCCACCATGATGCAGGCAGGCGCAAGAAACATAAACGCTGCGCGCCGCTGCTGTCTTGCGCTCGGCGATGCGCGGCGCGGTTTCGCGCGACGCGGCGTCACGACCCGCGGCACATCGACGTCCACCCGATGGGTCTGGACAGTTTTCATGACGGATTACCTCTACGGCGTCTTCGATTTTGCGGTGCCGGCGTGCATGAAAAATGCGTCGCACACGCCGGCACCGTTCGCTACCCAGCTTACTTCTTGTAGATCCGCTTGCGGGTCTGTTCGAGTTGCGCAAGGATCTCGTCGAGTTTGGTCGGATCCGACACGAACTGCTGCATGCCCTTCATGCCTTCGTCGGCCATTTCCTTCGTCATGTCGCGATCGTAGAACTGTGCAATGCCGCCCTTCGTATTCGACAGGATCTGGAAACCAATCTTCGAGATCGGATCTTCCGGTTCCGGCGACTTGCTGTTAGCCGGCAGCGAACCCAGACCCTGCGCGAGCTTCGAACTGATATCCGGCGTTTCCATGAACGCGAGGAACGTATGCGCGTCCGCCTTGTTCTTCGCTTTCGCCGGAATATGCAGCGATTCGACCGGACCGTCTTCGGCAGTCGGCACCTTCGCGTCGATGATCGGGAACTGGAAGTAGCCCATCTTCGACTTCACGTCAGGCGGGAAACCACCGGTGATGAACGTGCCCATCAGCATCATCGCGGCCTTGCCCTGGAACAGGAACGGCTGCGCGGCGTCCAGATCGTACGAAAGCGAGTTGTCGATAAACACCTTGTCATCGAGCAGCTGCTTCCACGTCGTGTATACCTTCTTCACGCGCGGATCGGTGTACGCCACATCGCCCGCCATCAGCTTCTGGTGGAACGCGTTGCCGTTGATGCGCAGGTCCAGGTAGTCGAACCAGCCGGCGAGCGTCCATGCATCGCGCCCGGCCACAGCAACCGGCGTGATGCCGGCGGCCTTCAGCTTCTTGCAGGCGTCGAGAAATTCATCCCACGTCTTCGGCTCGCCTGCGATACCGGCCTTCTGGAACAGGTCTTTACGATAGAACATGCCCCACGAGTAGTACACGGTCGGCGCGGCGTACTGCTTGCCGTTGTACGACGAAGCTTCCTTCGTCGACGCGTACATGCTGTTCCAGTTGTTCCTGTTCCAGTCATTGGTGAGATCTTCCAGGAGACCGCGACGTGCGTAGTACGCCATCCGTTCGCCGTCATGCCAGTTCACCACATCGGGGGCGACTGTCGAGAGCCAGCCCGGCAATTGAACCTTGTACGCTTCTTCGTCGATGAACGACACCTTCACGTCGACATCCGGATGTGCCTTCCTGAAGTCGTCGATCGCCGATTGCCACACCGCCCGCTGGCTCGCGCCCTTGAACGCGATGTTGACCGCGAGCGTGCCGGCCTGCGCGATATTGCCAACGACGGTCGTCAAACCGGCGGCAGCCAGCGCAATGCCGATCAGCCCCTTGCGTACCGCACTTTTCGTGCTTGTCATACCTGTCTCCTGATGGGTGATGGAACGTTATGCGGCGCGATAAACCGCCACGCCCTGCGGTTCGACCGACGACGACCCGATCACGAAAGCGTCCGCCCGGACGTTGTCGATCGTGTAAGCGGTATCGCCGTAGTTGAAAACGTACTTGAGCGCGCCGCGCCGGCTGACGCGAATCGTGTCGGCAAGCGGTGCCGCATCAAGTTTTGCTGCCGCTGCGACCTGCGCGAAGATGTGCTGCGTGAGCGCGTCGTCGAAGAGGCTTGCGCAGTAATGCAGCTTGCCATGTCGCACAACTGCCGGATGGCCGTCGCCGAAACGCGCGAGCACGTTCATGTTCGCAGGCACCTCGAGCAGATCGCGCCAGTGACGCGACTCGCCCTGCAACGCGGCGTTGTCGCTCGTGACCGGCTCATTGACGTTCGGGCGCATCGAATCGACACGCCAGACGCGCAGCGGCAACACATCGGCGAGCGCGCCCGGCGGCAGGTTAGCCGGAATCTGCAGATCGCGCGTCTTGGAGCCCGTACGCGGCCCGAAGACGACCTGCGCGCCACTTGCCGCGAGCCTCGCGCCGAAGTCATCGGCAACCACCGGCAACGGCGGCACGACGATCATGCTGTAGCCGTCAAACGCAGCATCCGCCGGAATCACGTCGACATCGAGACCGAGCGAGCGAAGCGCCGAGTAATACTCGAACGCAAAACGCGGATAGTGGAAATCCGCGGCCTGCGGATGAATCTCGAACAGCCACTTCGCCTCGTAGTCATAGACCAGCGCAACCTTCGCGCGCACCTTCGGTTCGCCATCGGCAGACACGACTTTGCGGATTTCTTCTGCGACGCGTGCGGCCTCTTCGCCCCCCATATCGAGCCGGTTGTCGGGCGTGTTGAGCCCGGCGTGCATCTGCTCCTGCGCGAACGGCGCCTGACGCCAGCGGAAATACGACACACAGCCCGCGCCGTGCGCAAACGCTTCCCAGCTCCACAGGCGCACCATGCCCGGCAGCGGTGCGGGATTCCACTGCGCCCAGTTCACCGGGCCCGGCTGCTGCTCCATCACCCAGAACGGCTGCTTCGACATGCCGCGATAGACATCGTGATTGAACGACGCAAAATCCGGATGGCCCGTACGCAGGTAGCGTGCCTTGATGTCCGGCGCGAACCATTGCTCTTCGAGCGCGCCAAGCGGATAGCTGTCCCACGTCGCAATGTCGAGATCTGCCGCGACCTTGTAGTGATCGAACTCAGTAAAGAGCTGCATGAAGTTGTGCGCGATCGGTCGGCCCGGCGAATGCTCGCGCAGGATGTCCGTCTGCATGCGGTTGAAACGCACCACTTCATCCGAGGCGAAACGGCGATAGTCGAGCCGGTGCGACGGATGCGCTTCGGTCACCGTTGCCACTGGCGGATCGATTTCGTCGAAGCTGCGATATTCCATGCTCCAGAACACCGTGCCCCACGCCTTGTTCAGTGCATCAACCGTGCCGTAGCGCTGTGCGAGCCAGCTGCGAAAGCGCTTCGCCGCGGCCGGCGAATAGCTGACCACCGTGTGATGGCAACCGTATTCGTTATCGGTCTGCCAGAACGCGACAGCCGGGTGCGAACCGTAACGGCGCGCCACCGCTTCGCAGATGCGTCGCGACGCCTCGAAATACGAGGGCGACGAAAAATCGTAGTGACGTCGCGAGCCGAACGCACGCGGACGGCCATCCGCGCCGATCGCGAGAATGTCGGGATGCTGGTCGATCAGCCACTTCGGCGGCGTGGCAGTCGGCGTACACATGACGACCTTGAGGCCAGCCGAGCCGAGCACGTCGATCGCCTGATCGAGCCAGTCCCATTGATACACGCCGGGTTCCGGCTCGATGCGGCTCCACGCGAATTCGCCGATGCGCACGCGCTCGATGCCAAGCGCCTTCATGCGCAGGGCGTCGTCGCTCCACATGTCGGACGACCAGTGTTCCGGGTAATAGCAGACTCCTAGATGCATGCGGCGCTCCTACGCAACCTGAGTAATGGGATGATTCGAGGCGGGCGCACGATGCGGCAGTGCGAAGCCGTCCTCAGTGAAGAGATGACACGAGAGAGCGGGCACGTTGAGCGTCAGACGCTCACCCGCGCGCGCCTTGATGTCGCCCGGCGCCTTGGCAATCAGCGCATCGGTGCCGGTTTGATCGAGATGCAGATAGCTGTGCTCGCCGAGCTGTTCGATCAGCGTGACACTGCGTTGAATGGTTTGCGAAGTTGCGCCCGCAACGGTGTTCACTTCGAGATGCTCGGGACGGATGCCGAGCGTGACGGCCTGCCCGACCGTCAGCGTGTCCGCCACGACAGGCACATCGAGCGATTCGCCCGTGTGCGCAAGCGTGATCTGTACGGATTGGGCGTTGATCGACGCAACCGTCGCCGGCAGAAAATTCATGCGCGGGGAGCCGATGAAGCCCGCTACAAAACGGCTCTTTGGCCGGTGATACAACTCGAGCGGCGTGCCGACCTGCGCGATGCTGCCGTAGCGCTCCGTGTCCTTGCCCGCATGCAGCAGCACGATGCGGTCCGCCAGCGTCATCGCTTCGATCTGGTCGTGCGTCACATACACCACGCTCGCCTTTGCGAACTGCTTGTGCAGGCGCGCGATCTCGATACGTGTCTGGCCGCGCAGCGTCGCGTCGAGATTCGACAGCGGCTCGTCGAAGAGAAAGACACCCGGTTCACGCACGATGGCGCGGCCAATCGCAACACGCTGACGCTGGCCACCGGAAAGCGCGCGCGGCTTTCGATCGAGTAGCGCTTCGAGTTGCAGCACACGCGCGGCTTCCTTCACCCTGCGGTCGATTTCGTCTTTCGGCTTTTTCGCGAGCTTGAGGCCAAACGCCATGTTCTCGTAGACGCTCATGTGCGGAAACAGCGCATAGCTCTGGAACACCATCGCGACGCCGCGTTCCGCAGCGGGCACCTCGTTCATGATCCTTCCGCCGATGTACAGATCGCCATCGGTCACGTCTTCCAGGCCGGCGATCATGCGCAGCAATGTCGACTTGCCGCAGCCCGATGGCCCGAGGAACACGCAGAATTCGTTTTCGCCAATCTCCAGGTCCACGCCGCGAATCACCGGCGCGTGGTCGCCGTACGCTTTGTGCACTGCTTTCAACGAGATGCTGGCCATTGCCTTGCCTCCATGTTCTAATGCGTCACAACAGGAGGTTAAGCGCTTAATCAAGCGGCAGAGAAAAAGACGATTGGTATCCAATCGCCTGATCTTGCGCTGTCTCCGGTATGTTCTGTTTCAACGACTCTATCGCGTTCCCTGCCGTTGTTGCAAATGTCAGGATGCCATCCCACATGCTAGAGCGTCAACGTCGATGACTACGCTGAATGAAGTTGCCGCACGCGCGGGCGTCACGCCCGCGACGGTCTCCAATGTATTGCGCAACCGCGGACGCGTGGGCGCCGCGACACGTGAACGCGTATTGCATGCGGTCAAGGAACTCGGCTATCGCCCTCACCTCGCGGCGCGCGCGCTGGCGGAAGGCCGCGCCCCCACGTTCGCGCTGATGGTATCGAGCATCGCCAATCCCTTCTACCCGGAATTTACCCTTGCCGCGGAGCGCGCGGCGCGCACGAGCGGCCACTTTCTGATTGTCTGCAACACAAACGACGATCAGGAGACGGGCCGCGCGTACCTCGAACAGATCGCCGGCACGCTTTCGGAAGGCGTACTGGTGACCAACGCCGAGCTTGTGTTCGACGACCTGCGCGCCACCGCCGAACGCGGCACACCCGTCGTGCTGTGCATGTGGGAACGTCCCGACGATCCGCCCGGGTTGCCCTGCGTGGCCGTCGATTTCAGGCTCGCTGGCGCACTCGCAGCGCAACATCTGCTCGACCTCGGACACACGCGTGTGGGCGCGCTCGTGGGCAGCCGGAGCACGCACGACGACGGCGCGCCATTTGGCATTCATGGCGCACGCCGTGATGGTTTCGTCGAACGCTTCAGCGCTGCAGATGACGCTCAAATCGTGGCGGAATTCATCTGCGAGTCGGACACGATACGCGGCGGATATGATGCGGCGCGGCGCCTGCTCAAGGCACATCCCGATGTCACTGCGCTGTACGCCACAAACGATCTGCCCGCGCTGGGCGCAATGCACGCAGCGGCCGACATGGGCCTCTCAGTGCCCGACGACCTTTCCGTGGTCGGCATCACCGATATTCAGCTTGCGCGCGAATCGCGCCCCGCGCTCTCGACTGTCGCCGTGCCGACGGAAGAAGCCGCACGCATGGCGGTCGACCTGTTGCGCGAACTGATCGACCGTGCGCCGCGCGCGTCACGCGGCAACCCGGGCACGCCGATGCGGGTCACGTCGGCACCGGTGATGGTGCCGCGCGCCTCTACCGCGCCGCCCCGCACGCGGGATCAACGCACGCGTTCGAGCTTGCGCAAACGCTGAATGAACTGCTGCGCGGGCGACGAAAGCACGCCGCCTTTACGCGTGACGATGCCAAACGTCGGCGAAGGCGATTTCAACGCAACCGGCAGAATGCGCACCATTTTTTGACGCGCGAAGCGTTCGGCGATATCGGTGGGCAGCAGCGCAACCAGATCGGTGCTTTGCTGAAGCAACGTGACGGTCACGAACGTCGATGCCGTCGATATCGGATTCGCGGGCATGCTGATTCCAGCGAGGTCCAGTTCGCGCTCCAGCAACGCATGCAACGGCATGTGGCCCGGATACGTGATCCAGCGGTAGCCAGCCAGCGCCTGCAGGCCGATCTCCTTTGCAACGCGCGGATGATCGTAGCCAACCACGACCGAAAGCGGTTCGTCGCCGAGCGATTGATAGTGATAGCGCGAAGGCTCATCGCTCACGGTGGAACGGCCGATAACGAGATCGAGCCGGCCATCGTCGAGCAGCATCAGCATGCGCGCGCTCGTATCCTCGACGATTTCCACGGACAGATTCGGCAGGCTCGCGTGCAGCTCGTCCAGAACAGGCGCGACGACATCGGGAATCGCGCCCATGATCGAACCGATCGCGAGCCGGCCGCCCCGTCCCGAGCGGATCTCGGCCATGTCGTCGCACAGCGCGGTCAGATCCGTCGCGACGAGCCGTGCATAGCGGATCACGCAGTGACCGAACTGGTTCACGATCAGACCGCTTTTCGCACGCTCGAAGAGCGGTGCTTCGAGCATCGACTCCAGTTCGTGCAAGGCTTTGCTCGCCGCCGACTGCGTCATCGACATCGCACTCGCCGCCTTGTGCAGCGACTTGTGGTCATCGAGCGCGATGAGCAGCTGAAGCTGCTTCATGCGCAGCCTCGACATCAGCACCTGCAGCGTGTTTTTCATGTGAGTCGCAAAAGTGATCGCAGTATGGAAACAATGACTATACCGCGACCGACATCTGGCAATGGCCTTTGCAACGTCACCTTTGAAAATGCAGGCGTAATGTGGTCAAACCCGCGGTCAAACCACGATTCCCGCCTCCGCGATTCGGCTGACCTTATGCGCCGGGGAAAAACCCTGACCGGCGTGAAGCCTGCCCATCCGGCCCCAGCCCCGCGTCAACCCCATGTAGGCCGGCCCGGGAAACTTGCGTAACATAGCCGCGCATGCCCTCACTCCCTTCTCCATGACAGCCAACACACCCGAACTGGCGCCGGAAGCCCTCGTCGCGTTGCTTGAGCGTGTCGCCGGAGAAGATGCTTCGGCGCTGCGCGAGCTATATGACGCCGCTTCGCCGAAACTGTTTGGCCTCGCGCTCCGTATATTGAGCAGGCCCGAGTGGGCCGAAGAAGTGCTGCAGGACAGCTTCGTCAATATCTGGCGCTACGCGGGCGACTACCGCCGCGCCCTGTCAGCCCCGATGACGTGGATGTCCGCCATTGTGCGAAACCGTGCGCTCGACCATCTGAGGCGGACCCACGCGATGGAGACCGAATGGAGCGATGCACTGGACGATCTCGTGGCATCGGGTGACCCGAATCCGGAAGAACTTTCGTCGATGAGCGCCGAAGCCCGTCAACTCGCGCGGTGCATGGAAACCCTGGAACCGGTGCAACGTCAGGCCGTCGCGCTTGCTTACCTGCGCGACCAGAGCCATAGCGAGATCGCCCAGGTGCTGACCGTGCCGCTTGGCACCGTCAAATCGTGGATCCGCCGTGGGCTGCAGAAGCTCAAATCCTGCATCGGGGGCCTTTGATGGATCTGCATCGACATCCCGAAACAGTCGACATGCTGGCGGCGGAATATGTCGTCGGCACGCTGCGCGGTGGCGCACGCCGTCGTTTGCAGCGTTACGCCGAACATGACCCCGTGATCCGCCGCGCGGTAAACGACTGGGAGAGCCGCCTCGCGCCAATGACGGAACTCGCGCCGGCGCGCATGCCGCCGGCGCGGGTCTGGCAGGCAATCGAGGAACAGCTGGGTTTTGCCGCACGCCGCCAGCTCGAAGCGCGCACGACACAAGCCGCGCGGCCAGAACCGCGCACGTGGTTCGAGAACCTCGCGTTCTGGCGCGGCTGGGCGATCGGTATTACGGCGCTCGCGGCAGTCGCGCTGGTGCTGGCCGTGCGCGGCCTCCTGCCGCACGGACCGACGCAACCCGTCGAGGCACCGCAGGTTGCCGGGCAGCCGGCGCTCGCCATCACACACGTCGCCGTGCTGAGTGACAAAAAATCAGACGCGGTGATCCTGATTTCGTGGGATTCGGCACACGCGGCCGTCAGGCTGCACCGGCTGACCGACGCCGCCCCGCCGGCAGGCAAGACGCTGCAGTTGTGGGGCCTGCCGGCGAGTGGTCATCCGGTCTCGCTTGGCGTGATGCCGGATCATGGCGACGCCACACTGCCGACCGGCCAGCAAAAACCGCAGCACTATCCGGCACTGGCTGTGTCGATCGAACCGGTGGGCGGCTCGCCGAACCCCAATGGCCCGACCGGGCCGGTCGTGTTCAGCGGCAAGCTGCTGCCGGTGTCCTGAAACCCTGTTGAGCGTCCGGGGTCCTGCTGCGGCACCGGGCGCGTAAATGCTTATGCAAAGTTTCTACGAAGCAACCGTCACCCGTCCCGAACACGCGCGGCTCACAGGCCGGCGCAGCGCGCAGGTGTGTATCGTCGGCGGTGGGCTCGCCGGGCTTTCGACGGCGCTTGGGCTCGTCGAGCGCAGTGTCCGCGATGTCATCGTGCTCGAAGCGAAGCAGATGGGCTTCGGCGCGTCGGGCCGTAACGGCGGGTTCGTGTTCGGCGGCTACAGCCTCGACTGCGCGGACCTGCTGAAGGCGCTCGGGGCCCAACGCGCGCGCGAGCTCTATACGCTCACCACCGACGCCGTCGACCTGATGCGCGCGCGCATCCAGCGTTATCACATCGACTGCGACGCGACGCACGCCGGCGTGATTCTTGCGAACTGGTTCGACGAACCCGCGCGGCTCGACACGCAGCGACGTCTGATGAAGGACGCGTTCGGCGTCGACTGGACGCCGCTTACCGAAGCAGAACTCGCTGACAGACTGAAGTCACGCCGCTATCACGGCGGCCTGCTCGAACACAACGCATTTCATTTTCATCCGCTGAAGTACGTGCTCGGCGTGGCGCGCGCCGCGGTCGCAGCCGGCGCCGATCTTTACGAGCACTCGCCGGTTGTAAGCCTCGAGCGTGAGGGAAACGGCTTTCTCGTCAAAACCGCTGAAGGCGCGATCGATGCGCAGCACGTCGTGATGGCAGGCGGCGGTTACGCGCGCAACGTCTATCGCCGGGTCGAGCGCGCGGTGTTGCCGGTGGCGACCTACGTGATGGCAACCGAGCCGCTCGGCGCGCGCCTGAAAGAGGCGATCGACTGTGCGTCAGCGGTATACGACACGCGCTTCGCTTTCGACTATTACCGCCCGCTGCCCGACACGCGGATTCTGTGGGGCGGCCGCATCTCGATACGCGATCGCGAGCCGGAAGCGATCGCCCGCCTGCTGCGCCGCGATCTGCTGAAGGTGTATCCGCAACTGCACGACGTGCGCGTCGATCATGCGTGGGGCGGCTTGATGAGCTACGCGCGGCACAAGATGCCGCAGATCGGCCAGAGCGCCGACGGCGTCTGGTACGCGGTCGGCTTCGGCGGACACGGCATGGCGCCGACAACCGTTTCAGGCGAACTGCTCGCGGCGGCGATTTCGGGCGAGCGTCCGGTGCCCGAAGCGTTCGGCAATTTCGGTCTCACGCGCACGTTCGGCGCGCTCGGTCTCGCTGCCGCGCAACTCACGTACACGACGATGCAAACACGTGATGCACTCGCCGCGCGCAACCGGCCGCCGCGCTAGCAGCACGTGCGCGCGCGCCTTGAAAGCCCCGCTGCGAAATGCCGCAAACCCGCGTCGGACGGGGCTTTTCGACGTGCTAGAATGCGCCGTCATCGCCGCTGATATGCAAAATGAAAAAGGGAATCAAGGCAGCCGAGCCCGACAATATCGGCATCCCGTCTGAAGCCCGGCGCAAGTACGATCCCGAACAGACCAAACGGAACATCCTCGAAGTCGCAACCGAGGAATTTTCCGCGATGGGTCTCAGCGGCGCCCGGGTCGACGCGATCGCCGAACGTACGAACACCACGAAGCGCATGCTGTACTACTACTTCGGCAGCAAGGAAGGGTTGTACGAGGCTGTGCTCGACAAGGTATACGGCGATATCCGCACGCACGAGCAGGATCTGAACATCGGCGAACTGGATCCGCGCAGCGGCCTGCTGACGCTCGTCGAATTCACGTTCGACTATCACGACAAACATCGCGACTTCGTTCGTCTCGTCAATATCGAGAACATTCACGACGCGAAATACATCGAGCAGCTGAAGACGTTCAAGCAGCGCAATGCAAGCGTGCTGCGAACGATCGAAGATCTCCTCGCACGCGGCGTGGCCGCCGGCCAGTTCCGCGACGATATCGATGCGTTCGACCTGTACCTGATGATCAGCTCGCTGTGCTTTCATCGGGTCGCGAACCGTCATACGTTCGGCGCCGCGTTTGGGCGCGACCCGTCGCACCCGCGCCTGCGAGGGCGCCATCGCGCGATGGTGGTCGATGCCGTGCAGCGTTTCGTCAAGCGCGAGGACTGACAGGCGGGCAGCGCGGGATGCGCCGCGTTCGTCTTGATACAGCCTCTATTCCACCCGCCTCACCTGAAGTAACCAGCGTCGCAATAGTTCAGACAATTACTAAAAAATCTGTCAAATATTTCGCGATCCTGATTATTGTCAGCCTCTTGCCGTATTGGCTTTGACTGCGCTTCGGTGCGCGCGGGACAGTGTCGTTCGCTGAACCCGCCGCCGCAATCCTTTCAATCACTCTACGACGAGATTCCGAAGATGCCGAGTACCCGACACGCCGTCACGTCACCCGCACAACCCGCTTCGCACGCAACATCGCACGCGCCCAGAAATCCACCGGCACACAACCGCTATCCGACCGTGCTCGTTCACGGCATGGCCGGCTGGGGCCGCGACGAGCTGTTCGGGCAGCTTTTCCGCTACTGGGGCGGCGCCAAAGGCGACATCCAGGCGTATCTGAAGAGCAAGGGTTACGAGACGTTCACAGCATCGATGGGACCGTTGTCGAGCAACTGGGACCGCGCCTGCGAACTGTACTGCTTCATTCGCGGCGGCGTGGTCGACTACGGTGCGGTTCACTCGGCGCGCTATGGGCATGAGCGTTATGGGCGCAGCTACCCAGGCATCCTTCCGGAATGGAGCGAAACGCACAAGATCCATATGATCGGCCACAGCATGGGCGGCCCGACCGGACGCACGCTGATCCAGCTGCTCGAACACGGCGACCCCGACGAAATGGCATTCGAACCGGGCCCGCGCGAAGCACCCACCTCGGATCTCTTCAAGGGCGGCAAGCGCTGGGTGCACAGCTTCACGTCGGTGGCCGGCGTGCAGAACGGCGCGCTCACGGCAGACGACTACCTCAACTTTCCGGCCTTTCTCAGGGACGTTTTTTACAGCGTGGCGGCACTCGCGGGCGTGGCTGGCAATGAACCGCTCTATGACTTCAACCTGAAGCACTGGGGCCTGCAGCGCGAGGAGGGAGAAGGCCACGAGGCATACATCCAGCGCGTGCTCGAAAGCCACATCTGGAAAACCAATGACGGCTGCATCTACGATCTCTCCACCGTCGCGGCACATTTCCAGAATGCGTGGGCGCTGACATCGGAGAACGTGTACTACGCGTCATACGCGATCGACGGCACGTTCCCCGGCCCGCAGGGCGTTCGCGTGCCGACGCCCAACATGAACCCCATGCTGAAACCGACGGGTGCAGCGGTGGGTCTCAACAAGAAGGACCTCGGCGGGGGCTACGCGGCGTGGCGCCCGAACGATGGCCTTGTGAGCGTGCCGTCGGCGCAATTCCCGCTCGGGCACGCCCATGACTTCGTCGAACCGGGCCAGCCGTTCGAGCCGAAAAAAGGGGTCTGGTATGTGCACCCTACCCTGATGGGCAAGGACCACTTCAACATCGTCATGCCGCTGCACGAAGTCACGATCGACGAACTGAATGCGTTTTACGAGGACATCGCGCGCTATAACCACGCGTTGCCTGCGTAACGCCAGTCACATCGGTCATGCCGGTCATTTCAGCAGCGACTGGAAGTGCGTGAACATGCGTTCCGCGTCGGGTTCGAGCCCGGTAAACAGCCGGAACGCATCGACTGCCTGATACACCGCCATGCCGCCGCCACTCAGCGTGCGGCATCCGGCGGCCTCGGCGGCCTGCAGCAGCGCCGTGCGGATCGGGAAGTAGACGACATCGGCAACCCACATGCCGCTATGCAGCAGTTCCGCCGGCAGCGGCATGCCGGGTAGCTTTGCCATGCCGACAGGCGTTGCGTGAATCAGGCCGGTTGCGCCCGCCATGGCGTCCGGCAGGGAGCCGCCCGATTTCACGAGTGCCTCGGGAAAACGCGTCTGAAGATGGTCGGCGAGCGTAGCGGCCCGCGCCGGCTCGACATCGAACACCGTGAACGTACGCGCGCCCATCGTCAGCGCGGCGTGCGCAACCGCCGCGCCTGCGCCGCCCGCACCCAGTTGCACCACGTTGTCCAGCGACACATCCGGCAAGCCGCGTTTGAACGCGCGCGCGAAACCCGACCCGTCGGTGTTATGCCCGATGCGTCGGCCGTCCTTGAGCAGCACGGTGTTCACTGCGCCGAGCGCGCGCGCATCGTCGGACAGTTCGTCGAGCAGCGCGATGACGTGCTGCTTGCACGGGTACGTGATGTTCAGCCCGTTGTAACCCATCCGCTCGGCCGCAACGAGCAGGTCCGGCAACGCGGAGACATCGAGCTTCAGCGCGGCCAGGTCGATACGACGATAGACGTAGTTCAGCCCGAGTTGCCACGCTTCCTGCTCGTGCATGGCCGGGCTGAGCGAGCCGTCGATGCCTGAACCAATCAGGCCCACAAGATGCGATGTCTGCACGTTCATTTTCATTCCTGCCTTCATCCGGGGCCGGCGGCCCCCAGTTGCGTGCGAGCGGCGCGCCGGTCACGGCCGGCAGCGTGCTCACGGGTTTTTACGAATTTGTACGATCTAGTTAGTTCGTTTATAGTGTATCCTGGATTATCGGGCAGGTGCACGTCGGCGTATGCTGCAGGTACGTATTGACGGGAACGCCCCCGTGTCATGAGACCGCGATCTGCCGGCCGCACCGCCATGCCGTTCGCGCGTTCCATTTCTCAGCGTCAGTCAGGCAGGAGTCTTACATGAAGCGTTCGATTGCCACCGTGTCTATCAGCGGGACACTTGTCGAGAAACTGACGGCCATCCAGGCGGCCGGTTTCGACGGCATCGAGATCTTCGAAAACGACCTGCTGTATTTCGACGGCTCGCCCGCCGACGTGCGGCGCATCGCGGGCGATCTGGGCCTGGAAATCGTCCTGTTCCAGCCGTTTCGCGATTTCGAAGGGGTAAGCGCCGAGCGTCTCGCACGCAATCTCGACCGCGTGAAACGCAAGTTCGACCTGATGCACGAGCTGGGGACGGACCGGATTCTCGTGTGCAGCAACGTGTCGCCGGATACGATCGGCGACGACGCCCTGATCGTCGACCAGCTCGGCACGCTCGCGCGCGCGGCACAGGAAGCCGGCGTAATCGCGGGTTACGAGGCGCTCGCGTGGGGACGCCACGTGAATTCGTACCGTCACGCGTGGCGGCTTGTCGATGCGGTCAATCATCCGAATCTCGGGCTCGTGCTCGACAGCTTTCACACGCTGTCGATCAACGATCCGGTCGACGAAATCGCGGCCATTCCGGGCGATCGCATCGCGTTCGTGCAGATCGCGGATGCGCCCAAACTCGCGATGGACGTGCTCGAATGGAGCCGTCATTACCGCTGCTTTCCGGGTCAGGGCGACTTCGATCTGGCGAGCTTCACGGCGCGCGTGATCGAAACCGGCTACGACGGCCCGCTGTCGCTCGAAATCTTCAACGATGGCTTTCGCGCGGCGCCCACAGCGATTACCGCTGTCGACGGCTACCGTTCGCTCCTCTTCCTCGAAGAAGAAACGCGCGCTACGCTCGAGCGCGAAGGCAAGCCGGAGGAAGCAACCGAACATCTGTACGAATCGCCGCCCACGCCCGCGCACGTCGGCTTTCAGTTCCTCGAATTCGCTGTCGACGACACCGCGCGCAACCAGCTCGTCGACTGGTTGACGCGGCTGCGCTTCCGGCGCGCCGGCGAGCATCGCTCGAAGGACGTCACGCTGTACCAGCACGGCGCCGCATCGATCGTGCTGAACGCCGAGGCCGACTCGTTCGCGAGTGCGTTTTTCAATCAGCATGGGCTGTCGCTGTGCGCGTCGGCGTTTCGTGTCGACGATGCGAAGCTCGCGTTCCAGCGTGCGGCGGGCTTCCGGTACGCACCGTTCTCGGGCCGCGTCGGACCGAACGAACGCGTGCTGCCCGCGGTGCAGGGGCCCGACGGCAGCCTCAATTATTTCGTCGACGAAGCCCCCGACGAGCCGACGCTCTTCGAAGCCGATTTCGTGCTGACCGACGTGAACGGCCCGAACGAAGTCGGGCCGCTGACCGGCATCGATCACGTGTGCCTGTCGCTGCCGGCCGATTCGCTGAACGCGTGGGTGCTGTTCTTCAAGACCGCGTTCGGCTTTCAGGCAGAAGCCGACTGGCTGGTTCCCGACCCGTATGGCCTCGTGCGCAGCCGCGCGGTGCGCAGTCGCGACGGCTCGGTGCGCATCGCGCTCAACGCTTCCGTGGACCGGCACACGGCGGTGTCCGAATCGCTTTCGATGTATCGCGGGTCGGGCCTGAACCACGTCGCGTTCGGCACCGCCGATATCTTCAGCGCCCTGCCCGAATTCATCGCGGACGGCCTGCCGCTGCTGCGCATCCCGCGCAATTATTACGACGACCTCGCCGCGCGCTACGGCCTCGACGACGATCTGCTCGACGCGATGCGGGCGCGCAACATCCTGTATGACCGGGACGAAGGCGGCGGCGAATTCTTCCACGCGTACACGGAACAGCTGGACCAGCGGTTCTTCCTTGAAATCGTCGAGCGGCGCGGCGGCTACGACGGATACGGCGCGGTCAATGCGGCCGTCAGGCTCGCCGCGCAGGCGCAGCAGAAGAAATAGCACGACGGCGCCAATACATCCGTTCTGCCTGATCTGAAGCAACCGCGAGCCGTCCTGGAATGGCCTCCGGACGCCCGCGCGCGGGCCGCCTGGGACCGTCCCGATATAATGGCGGTTAATCCGCACCCTCGCGCCTGCCCGTGTTCACGCTGAAATGCGGCCTGACGGCGCCATCCTGGCGCCACGAACACAGCCCGCGCGGACTGAAAAGGCCAGGAGAGTTATGAAGAAATTTGTCGCAACCCTTTCGATCCCTCTTTTTCTCGCTGCCTGCGCGCAGTTCCAGAATCCCGACGCCGGCGATCCGGTCGCCGATCACCCGACCCAACGCTCCGTGAGCGACGTGGTCAACTGCCTGACCGAACAGGCCCAGAAGCACAACGCCCCGTTCAAGACGACGTCGATTCCGCAAGGCTCGATGCTGGACTTCGGCGATTCGAACATCGTGAAGGTGCGCGCCGACAATGGCGCGACGCAATACCGCTTCTACGCGGGCCAGCGCCACGTCGACAACCTGTGGCTCGAAAGCGCCAGCAAGACCTGCGCACCCTGATGCGGCAGCGCTCGCGTACCCACGCCGCCTGCGCGGCGCCGGGTGCGGGCGGCGGTACCGATCGCTACATCACGGGTGGCGCGTAAACCCACGTAATGCGGGCCGGTTCACCTCGCCCGATGCGGCGCGCGCCACCTTAATAATCCTTTAAGAATCGCTCCGTAGCATCCACGGGACGCCAACGTAGACAAGGTGCGCCCAATGAACGATCACAACCCGAATCCCGGTGAAGCCGCCGCCCCGAAGCGGCCGACGATGCTGCGCCGGTTGCTGAGCCATCACGAACTCGCGACGCTGCTGCTCCTGCTGCACGCGCCGGTCGATGCCATGGCCAAGCCCGAAATTCCCGGATTGCAGGAAGCCGGCCTCGTGGAGCAGGTCGCGTCGTCGGACGCGAGCACGCCGCGAATCCGTCTCACGCAGGAAGGCAACGCGATTCTGCGCGGCCTCGGCGTTAAATAAGCATTTGCAACTCGTCTCTACCGCAAACGCGCAGGCAGATGGCTGGACCGGTTTCAAACGCTGATCGTCTACGTCAGCGCCTCAGGTGTGGGCAGGGCCGTCAGGCCTGCCACACCGCATATCCCGACTCGCGCAGTCCGATTCCCAGTTCCACTTCCATGTCAGCCGCGCCGTCGTACGGCATCGGGTTGAACACTTCATACAGATGCGGCAGCAGCCGCAGGCCATAGTCGCGCACATAGCGGTTCGACTGGATGCCGGCTTTGTGCCTGTCGAAACGCACGTCCGGATCGAGCCCGGTCATCCCGACATAGACACAGGGTTTATCGAAACGATAGTCGGGATTCGCGCGACGAAAACGCGCTTCGTTCCACACCGTCTCGTCGAGTTCGACGACGTAGACATAGTAGTGGTAAGTCTTCTTCAGACGCGCCATGTGCCCCTGCTTCAGCCGCGCGCGGAGCCGTGCAGCATCATCCGGTATTCGGTCGGCGTGATGCCGACCGTCGCCTTGAACTGCCGCGTGAATGCGCTGTGATCGGTGTAGCCGCAGAGCGCGGCGACATCGGTGACCTTGTCGGTGGTGACGAGCAGCGCGGTCGCGGCGTCGAGGCGCGTTTTCAGCAGGACCTGGCGCGGCGTCAGGTGAAAGACCTTGTGAAAATAGCGTTCGAGCTGGGCCACCGACATGTCCGCCATCTCCGCCAGTTGTTTGAGGTTGAGCGGCTGTACATAGTTGTCCTGGATGTACTGCACGGCAGCTGCCAGCTTGCTGTAGGCAGGGTGGCTGCTCTCGTCGGCCCTGAGATCGCGTGAAATGCCGGCGAGGCCCACGACGTGACCCTGAGGATCGCGCAGCGGCTGCTTGCACGTCAGACACCAGCCCGGCTGCCGCCCGGGATACAGATGCAGTTCGAGCTGGTCGAGCATCTGGCTGCCGATGCTGACGATCGCCTTGTCCTGCGCGGTATAGATGCGGCCGAAGCGTCGTGGAAACACGTCTTCGGCGGTTCTGCCGAGAAGCCCCGCCTTCTCCTTGAAACCGCAACGCGACGCGAGCGTGCGGTTCACGAGCACGTAACGCGCCTCCGTATCCTTGATGAAGAAGACGACGTCCGGCATCGCGTCGAACACCGGCTCCAGCAGCGTGAAATGCGCAAGCATGCCAGCCAGCGTCGCGGCGGCCGGCTCGAGCGTTGCGGCCAGCGTGTTCATCGTAGGTCCCCGAGGTCGGTAACGGTGTGACAGATCGAGTCGGCTCGATTATAGGGCCACACGGTGTGCGGCAAAAATCGGTAAAAGCAGCAGATCGAGGCTTCAGTGTTGCGCCGGTTCGCCTGCTTCACTGGCTGCAATCAGCGTCGCGATCTGAGCGGGGCTGAATGGCGGGCGCGGCTGGGCGGCGTCCCACCCGAACCAGCTCTGCGCGGCCGCGCCGCAGATGCGCCCCTGACACGCGCCCATGCCGCAGCGCGTGTGCAGCTTCGCATCGCGCCAGTTCCCGTGCGCGCGGACCTCGCCCACCGTGACGTCTTCGCAGCGGCACAGCAGCGTGTCGTCGGGCGGCAACGCACGCGCCAGTCCGGTGAGTGCGAAGGCATCTTCGACACGTCGGGCGAAGCCACGCCAGCGGTTCCGTTGTGCGTGCAACGAGGCAGTCTCTTGCCCAGAGACGCCTGCAGCAGTCAAGCCCGCGATCTGTCCTTCGACGCGCGCGAGTTCCATGCCGCCGATACCCGTACACTCGCCCGCTGCCAGCACGCCATCGACTGAAGTGCGCTGCGCATCGTCGACAGCAATCGCGCCCGTGGCATCCAGCGTACAACCGAGCGACTGCGCGAGCGTCACGTTCGGCACGAGACCGTAGCCGCACGCGATGCGCTCGCAGGCGAGCGTCTCTTCGCCCGATCCCCGGCGGATCACGACGGCTTCGACGCGGTCGTGACCTGTGGCTTCCTTCACGATGCTGTTCGTCCAGTAGTGCAGCCCCGCGAAGCCGCGCGTGAGCGTTGCGGCCTGCAGCAGTTTCGACGGCGTGCGCACCAGCGCCACACCAAATCGCGCAACCGCGGCGGCCGACGCCTGCTCGATCACCGCGACGACGCGCGCCCCCGCTTCGCGCGCGCTGGCGAGTGCCGCGATCAGCAACGGCCCGCTGCCCGCGATCACGATCCGTTCGCCACGCACGGGCGTACCACCCTTGATCAACGCCTGCAATGCGCCCGCGCCGGTTACGCCGGACAGCGTCCAGCCCGCGAAAGGCAGGAAGCGCTCGCGCGCACCGGTCGCGAGAATCAGCCGGTCATAGCGCAACGTGACGCCACCTTTCACGGCTGATTCGAGCAGGAGTCCACGTTCGGGCAACGGCGCGACGACACGCGTCGAAGACCAGAAGCCGACGTGCGTGCACCCTTCCAGCGCAGCGAGTGCATCGCCCAGCAATGCGCCCGGCGCGTGCGCTGGCCCTTGACGCCAGATCTGGCCACCCGGGCGCGGATTGTCGTCGAGCACGGCAACGCGCGCGCCCTGCTGCGCCGCTGCGCGCGCCGCAGCCAGTCCGGCCGGACCGGCACCCACCACCACGACGTCGTAGTGCGTTGTCATCGTGGCCCCGTCGTTTCGATGATCTGGCCTTCGCGGCACAACGTCTGGCAGGCGAGCACATGCGCGCGTCCATCGATCGTCACGCGACACTCCTGGCATGCGCCCATGCCACAAAGCGGCGCACGCGGCTGGCCGCTTACCGAGGTGCGCGAAGAGCGGGCGCCCGCCATGGCGAGCGCGGCCGCGACCGTCGCACCGGCAACGATCGCGATTTCGTCGCCATTTACCGTGACACGAACCCGTGCAGCGTCGGCGTCACGCATGATGCTTTTCCTCGCTGAACCGCGCGGGCAGATAAGGCTCGACCGGAATCGGCGCGCCGCTCTGCGTGATCTGGGACGCGAGGAGCTTCGCGGTCGCTAGCGAAGTCGTCACGCCGAGACCTTCGTGGCCGAGCGCGAGCCACACGCCCGGCGCCATGTCGCCGGCTGGACCGATCAACGGCAAGCCATCCGGCGACGCCGCGCGAAAGCCGGTCCACGCGCGTATGCCGTTGAGCGCCGGCAACCCAGGCAGATACTGCGCCGCGCGACGCAACATCTGCGCGAGCACAGGCATCTCGACAGCCGGATCGGTCGAATCGAACTGCCGCGACGAGCCGATCAGAAGCTGCCCCGTTGGACGCGGCTGTGCGTTGAAGGCCACCGACGTGCCGCTCGCATGATGTGCGCTCTTGATGTAGCCGAGTTCGAGCAGTTGATGCCGGATCACGCCAGGGTAGCGGTCGGTGATGAGGAGATGGCCTTTCTTAGGCTGCAGCGGCACCGACGGCACGAGGCGTTGCGCAGCGATGCCGTTCGCGACGATCACATGCGCCGCATCGATCCGCTCGCCGCTCCTCAAACTCACATGCCGGGCCTCGACGTTCGCCACTTCCGTGTCGAGCCGCACGTCGATGTTCGCGGCCGATGGCGACTGCGTCAGCAGCCATTCCGCAGCCGTCGGCGCGTACACGATGCTGTCGTGTTCGATGCGCAGGCCGCCCACCATCGAAGGCGCCAGCGCAGGTTCGCAGGCACGCAGCGCCTGCGTATCCAGCATGTGCGCCGCGACGCCTTGCGCCACGAACGCGTCGTGCATGGCGCGGGCGGCGGCGTATTCCTCATCGTCGGCTGCGACCCAGAGTGTGCCGCAGCGCGCGAACGCGTCGCGCGTGCGAAGCTGCGGCGCAAGTTCCAGCCACAGGTCGCGCGAATAGCGGCTCAACGCGAATTCCGCCGGCGTGTCGTTCATCACGACGATGTGGCCCATGCCGGCCGCCGTCGCACCGCCGCCGATTCCGCCCGCGTCGATCACCTCGACGCGCATGCCGCGCGCCGCCAGCTCCGCCGCGCACGCAGCGCCGACAATGCCCGCGCCGACGATCAACGCGTCCGCTGTCATTGCGTCCGGATGCCCCAGGCGAACGGATCGCGCTCATCGAAGCACAGCTTGCCTTCGGCCATGATGTGCGCGTGGCCGGTAATCGTCGGAATGACCGTGTCGCCCGCCTCGCCCGCGCGCCAGCTCGCTTCGAACACACTGCCGATGATGCTTTCCTGGCGCCATACCGCGCCTTCGGCGAGCTTGCCGTCCGCCGCGAGACACGCGACTTTCGCACTTGTTCCCGTGCCACATGGCGAACGGTCGTACGCGTTGCCCGGACACAGCACGAAACTGCGGCTGTCGTTGCCGGGTTGCGCCGGCGGCCCAAAGAGCTCGATGTGGTCGATCAGCGCGCCATCGGCGCCGGTGATGTTCTGCTCGGCCAGCGCATCGCGGATCGCCGAAGTGAACGGCGTGAGTTCCGCGATGTGGGCCGGCACCAGCGTGCGCCCGTGATCCGCGACGAGGAAAAACCAGTTGCCACCCCATGCGACGTCGCCCGTCAGCGGGCCGTAGCCGGGCACATCGACCGTCACCGCACTTCGATGCCGGCGTGCCGGCACGTTGCGCACAGAGACGCTGCCGTCAGCGTTGAGCGTCGCTTCGACGATGCCTACCGGCGTTTCGATGCGATGCTGGCCGGGTCCGATGCGTCCCATGTGCGCAAGCGACACGACAAGCCCGATCGTGCCGTGCCCGCACATGCCGAGATAGCCGACGTTATTGAAGAAGATGACGCCTGCCGCACTTTCGGGGTCGTCCGCTTCGCACAGCAGCGCGCCGACCACGACGTCCGATCCGCGCGGCTCGGTGACAATGCCCGCGCGCCAGTCGTCAAAGCGCGTACGCAGCACCTCGAAGCGCTCCGCAAGCGTGCCGCCGCCCAGATCGGGGCCACCCGACACAACGAGGCGGGTCGGCTCACCGCCCGTGTGCGAGTCAATCACGTTGAGGGTTTTCATGTCGCCATGGTAGAAACGAAGCACCTGGGAGTCTTGGCGCGATTCCACGCGCACGATGACGATTTCGGCACAGCCCGCCGATATGCGCATCGATTCATCGCGAGCGCCCCCTTACGCCAGCGTGTACGGGCGGCACAGACGCGCACCCTGTGCCGAAATCGTCATCTGGCACGCGCGAATCGCGCAAGACCAGTGATTTTTCGGCGATTAGACTCCGCTCAGATCACCACAACCCGCAACTACTTGCATGGGACCAGAGTAAGACGCTAAAGCGTCAACTCTGGTCGACCGCGATAACCTTGCATGGGACCAGAGTAAGACGCTAAAGCGTCAACTCTGGTCGACAGGAGAGCCACCGTGGCACATATCTGGGAAGGCGTATTACCCGCAGTCACCACCAAATTCAACGCGGATTTCAGCATAGACCGCGCGTGGACGAAGAAAAATATCGAAGCGCAGATCGACGCGGGCGTCGACGGCATCATCGTGTGCGGCTCGCTCGGCGAAGCGTCGACGCTCTCGCTCGATGAAAAGCTCGACGTGCTCGACATCGCCGTCGACGCGTCCCGTGGCCGCGTGCCCGTGCTTTTGACCATCGCCGAAAACAGCACGCTCGACGGCTGCCGTCAGGCCGAAGCCGGCGCGCGACGCGGCGCGTCGGGTTATATGGTGCTGCCGGGTCTGCGTTATCTGTCGGACCGGCGCGAGACGTTGAACCACTTCCGGATGATCGCGGACGCGAGCGCGTTGCCGCTGATGATCTACAACAACCCGCTCGCCTACGGCGTCGACATGACGCCCGACATGTTCGCGGAAATCGCCGATGAAAAGAAAGTCGTCGCCATCAAGGAATCGTGCGGCGATGTGCGGCGCGTGACGGACCTGATCAACGTGGTGGGCGACCGCTTCGCGATTCTCTGCGGCGTCGACAATCTCGCGATGGAAGCAGTCCTGATGGGCGCGCATGGCTGGGTCGCGGGCCTCGTGTGCGCGTTCCCGCATGAAACGGTCGCGATTTACCGGCTGGTCAAGGCCGGACGTATCGAGGAAGCGCGCGCCATCTACCGCTGGTTCGCGCCGCTGCTGGCGCTGGATGTGTCGGCGAAGCTCGTGCAGAACATCAAGCTCGCCGAGGCGATCGTCGGCCTCGGCACGGAGCCGGTGCGCCCGCCGCGCCTGCCGCTCGCAGGCGACGAGCGCAAAGCCGTCGAGGCGCTGATCCGCCATTCGATCGAGACGCGCCCGACACTGCCTTCGCTTTGAGTATCGCTAGCAGGCGAAGACCGCGCGATGGTGAATGTATGTCGACGTTCGCGTGCGGCATGCGGTTTTCGCATGCCGGCGTTGTGATTCGCTGGCGCTGCGCTCAGGCGGCCTTTTGCTGTTCCGCTTCGCCCTGGCGCAGATAGAGCAGCCGGTAACCACTCTTGTAGACCGGCTGCAGGCGGAAATCGTTTTGCGGATCGATGGCGAGCAGCACGCGCAGGCGGGACACGTGACTGTCGATCGTGCGGGTGAATTCACGAAACTCGCGCCCCCACACCATCGCGAAGATGTGATCGCGCGACAGCACGCGCCCGATGTTGGAAAAGAACAGCGACGCCAGACGGTACTGCGTGCCCGACAGATGAATCTGCTCGCCGTGCAACGTCACCAACTGGCGACGCGTATCGAAGTGGTACGGTCCACAGTCGAAACGCGCCGCGCCATGCCGCTCCGGATACGCGCGGCGCAGCAGCGCCCGTACGCGCGCGCGGAACTCGAACGGACGCACCGGCAGCTTCATGTAGTCGTCCGCGCCGAACGACAGGGCGCGCACCATGCTTTCCTCCGAACCGTCGGCCGAGGCGAACATCACCGGCATCTGGTCGCCGCCCACGGAGCGCACCGATTTCAGGATGTCGGCACCCGACAGACGCGACCCATGCCAGTCGAGCACCAGCATGTCGACGCTCGAACGCGCCAGCGCCTTTGAGAGCGTCATTCCGTCCTGATACGTCAGGCACGTATGCCCCGCATCAGTGATGATCTTTTCGATGATCTTGCAGTGAACCGGGTCGCGCTGAAGGATGGCAATACGCATGGGAGAACTCTTAACAGGTGGATTCGCCCGCGATTCTGTTGGCGCGTTCTTCCCCGGCCCATAAGAACAGTCCGAATTTAGGCAGCGATCTGGACAGGCGGCGCGACCTGGCGTCGGCGTGCCTTCGGGTCTCGCCTGGCCTCGTCCTTTCATCCTGTAAAATCGCGGGCTGGCAAAAAAGTCGTCGACACGCGCGCCCTTATCCGGGCGACGTGCCTGTGTTCCGTGCCCTACCCCCGCGCCTTTCACCTCTCTCGCCCGACGCCGCCGCATTCCACGCTTCTCGCGTGGCGTTTCAATCCAGACAATGACTACATCGCAATGCAAGCTACGGAACTGGGTAGAGCACAACCCGTTACACCGCGCGCCCTCACCGGCGGCGACTACAAGACATTAGGACTTGCCGCACTCGGCGGCGCACTCGAGTTCTACGACTTCATCATCTTCGTGTTTTTTGCGCCGGTAATCGGCCATCTGTTTTTCCCCGCGGCAATGCCGGAATGGCTGCGTCAGGTGCAAACGTTCGGCATCTTCGCGGCCGGATATCTGGCGCGGCCGCTGGGTGGCATCGTCATGGCGCACTTCGGCGACCTGTTCGGACGCAAGCGCATGTTCACACTGAGCGTGCTGCTGATGGCGCTGCCCACGCTCCTGATGGGCCTCCTGCCCACCTATGAAAGCATCGGCGTGATGGCGCCCGTGCTGCTGCTTCTGTTTCGCGTGATGCAGGGCGCGGCCGTGGGCGGCGAAGTGCCCGGCGCATGGGTGTTCGTCTCCGAGCATGTGCCGGCGCGACATATCGGCTATGCGTGCGGCACGCTGACGGCGGGTCTCACCGCGGGCATCCTGCTCGGCTCGCTGATTGCAGCGGCTGTCAATCACCAGTTCGCACCTGCGGAAATCGCTGGCTACGCATGGCGCGTGCCGTTCCTGCTCGGCGGCGTGTTTGGCCTCTTCTCGGTCTACCTGCGACGCTGGCTGCATGAAACGCCGGTGTTCGCCGAAATGAAACAGCGCAAATCGCTCGCCGCGGAAATTCCGCTCAAGGCCGTGCTGCGCGATCACGGCCGCGCCGTAATCGTTTCGATGCTGCTCACGTGGATGCTTTCAGCGGCCATCGTCGTCGTGATCCTGATGACGCCGACGCTGCTGCAAAAGCAGTTTCACATCACACCCGAAACGTCCCTGCTCGCGAACTGCGTGGCCACGCTATGCCTGACCGTCGGCTGCGTGATGGCCGGTTCGATTGCAGGCCGCGTCGGCGCGGGCCGCACGATCTTCATCGGCGGCATCGCGCTTGCGGTGTGCTACTACGCGATGTTCCAGCAATTCACGGTCGATACGTCGTCGCTCGTGCCGTTCTACGGCGTGACGGGTTTTCTCGTCGGCGTGATTGGCGCCATTCCGTTCGTGATGGTCAAGGCGTTCCCGCCCGTCGTGCGATTCTCCGGCATTTCGTTTTCGTACAACGTGGCCTACGCCGTGTTCGGCGGCCTCACGCCGATCGTCGTCTCGCTGATGATGAAATCGGACCCGATGGCCGCACCGATGTATGTCGGCACGATCTGCATTCTTGGCGCGCTGACGACATTCTTCATCAAGGAAGCACCGCAGCGCTGACGCGCGATCCTCGCGCACCGCCATCGATATCGCAGTCGATGCGCCGGTGACGCACCCGCAGCAATGCAGACGGCGCACCAGACGGTGCGCCGTCTGCATTGTGCGCGCTGCGAATGAAAGCGCAACCATACTTCACGGCACCACGAAACATCGCGGCAGGAGAAGGTCTACGATGTTTCATATGAACTCGACACGCACAGGAACAGGATTTACGCGCGCGCTTGCGCGCATCGTCGCGACGGTCAGCGTGGGTTTCGTCGTCACGCAACTCGATGTCACCATCGTCAATATCGCGCTCGCAAAACTGGGCGCCGATCTGCACCTGAGCGTATCGGGCCTGCAATGGATCGTCGATGCGTACACGCTTGCCTTCGCGGTGACGATGCTGTCGTTCGGCGTGCTGGGTGACCGCTTCGGCGCGCGTCGTCTGTACGCGTGGGGCATGGTGCTGTTCGCGCTCGCTTCGCTTGCATGCGGGCTCTCAGTGAACGGTGCGATGCTGATCGCCGCGCGCACCGCGCAGGGCATCGGCGCGGCGGCGATGCTGCCGAATTCGCTGGCGCTCCTCAACGCCGCATGCGAACACGATCCCAAACTTCGGGCACGCGCGGTCGGATTCTGGACGGCGGCCGGCGCCATCGCGATTGCGGCCGGCCCGGTTGCCGGTGGCGCGCTGATCGCTGCGTTCGGCTGGCGCAGTATTTTTCTCGTGAATCTGCCGATCTGCGCGGGTGGCCTCCTTGCAACACTCGCGTGGATTCCGCGCGGTGAGACTCATCCGGCGACGTCCCGCCAGAACGCGCGAAGACCACGCGGCATCGATCTGCCGGGGCAGCTACTCGCCGTCGTCACGCTGACTGCGCTGACCGGCGCCGTAATCGAGTGGCGCCCACTCGGCCTTCTACATCCGCTGGTAGCGGGCGGACTGACGCTCGCGCTTGTTGCCGGAGCGGCATTCATCGCGGTCGAAAGCCGGGTTCGCGAACCGATGCTGCCGCTTTCGCTGTTTCGCATCCGCACGTTCAGCGCTGCCGTGCTGTTCGGCAGCTGCGTGAATCTCACGTACTACGGCATGGTGTTCGTACTGAGCCTCTATCTGCAGCGCGTCCGCGGCGACACACCGTTGCAGGCCGGCCTCGCGTTCCTGCCGCTGACGGCCGGGTTTCTCGTCTCGAACGTGTTGAGCGGCTGGGTGGTAGGCCGCTACGGCGTGCGCGTGCCGATGATCGCGGGTTCTTTCGTCGGTGCGCTGGGCTACGGGCTGCTGCATTTCGTCGATGCATCGACGCCGCTTGCCGCGATACTCGTGCCGTTTCTGCTGATTCCTTCCGGCATGGGACTCGCTGTTCCTGCGATGACCACCGCGATCCTGGCTTCGGTCGAACCACAACGCGCGGCGACCGCATCCGCTGTGCTGAACACAGTGCGCCAGGCAAGCGGTGCAATTGGCGTAGCCGCGTTCGGCGCACTTGCGAGCGGTGCGCAGCCCGCGGATATCGTCGACGGATTGCAGGTGTCGGCGGCTATTTGCGGCGCGCTGCTGCTCGCGGGTGTCGGGCTCGGCTGTCTCGTGCATCCCGAACCGCACACGCGCGAATCCGGCCGTCCAGATCTTGCACGCGATGGCGAATCGTGAAAATCACGAACCACCAGAAAGCACAACACCCACGATGCGTGGGCAACGTGGGTGTTGTCGTCGAACGAGCCGCCAGGCGAAGTGTGCTGCGAAACCTTCCATCAATGAGACGTCAAAGCGAGGTTTCCTGGATTTCGCCGGTATCGAGCGCGCGCTCGACCAGGCCTTCTTCCTGCACCTTGCGGATGGCATTTTCTATCAGCTTTGCCGGGTCCTCGATTTCCGCCTTGATGGCACCGAGAAAACCGGACGCGTCGAGTATGACCAGCGTTTTCGCCGTATCGGCCTCGCTGATGATCACGCGATGTGGCGTCGGCCCTTCGCCGAGGCTCGCGCATAGCTGAAGCACCTTGCCACCGACGGTCTGATCGAAACTTTGAATCATTGTCTGCTCCCTGCATGGATATGCCTGAAACCATCCTCGCACAGCCGGTGAATGCCCGCTGGCGAGCGCGTGTCGCATCCATCGAAGGACCAACGCAACATCACCAGCAAGTTACAGACCCAGGCCGCTGCGCGGTGCGCGCGCGCCGTCGATACTGATGCGTCCGGGACCCGTCACGAACAGCAGCAGGAAGCCGCCGGCAATCGCAATGTTCTTCCAGAAATGAATGACCATGTCGTGTTGTAACGCGGCATCGGAAATGTTCCAGAAGTCGTGGCCCATGATCGCCGTCGCCACCGTGTAGAGCGCCATGATGATGCCAAGGGGACGGGTCTTGAGTCCGAGCACGAGAAAAATGCCGCCCAGGGTCTCGACGGCGACCGCGACGGGCGCCGCGATCTGCACGAGCGGCACGCCCTTCGACTGCAGGTATCCGACAAAACCTGCGTACCCGACCAGCTTCATGACACCCGACCACAGAAACAGCACAGCAAGGGCGATGCGTGCGATGAAGATTACGCCGGACTCGAAGCGACGCGTCATGAAAGGGCTCCTGTGAAGAATATGCAGAAGACCGGGCGAATGCGCGACAGTTCCCGGACGCTGATCGTCAGAATATGTGTATTGGCGCCGTTTTCCAAGCGAAAAGACGTGCGTTGACGTTACGTTCGGGCCACCAACGCGACGCCCCGGCGGCGCCCGTTCGCGGCGCAGTCCAGCGGGAGGTGTCCCTCGGGCCCCCCCCGGGGGACTTACTTCGCTGCGTCCGGCGCGAGGATCACGCCTTTCTTGAAGACAAAGCAGCCGTAGCCGCGCGTTTCGCCCGTCACGATCACACAATACGCGTTGCGCGCACGCTCATAGAACGCAAAACGCTCGAGCGATGCGAGCGGCACTTCACGCCCTTCGGCGGCGTTGATTTCGATCTGCACTTCACGCTGCACGACAGGAATCGTGTCCGGCTCGCCGACCACTTCCATGCGCAGCGCGGGATCGTCGACGAACGTATCGAGCGGCATCACGGAAAGCACCGCGCGAACCGCGCGCGCCGAGTCGACCCCGTCGAGACGCAGCAACGTGCCGCGTACCGTTGCGCGTGCAACCGAGTCGGACGGAAAATTCGCATCGCAGATGACGAGTTCGTCGCCATGCCCCATCGCGGCCAGCGCATGCAGAATGTCGGCGTTCAGCAGGGGGTCCAGATTCTTCAGCACATCCTCTCCTTCGTTTCAGTTAGCACGACGGGCGCTTTCGCACGCGACCGGTTTGCGTACGGTACCGGCATATTGGCCGTCTGCACAGCCCGACGCATCGGGTCGACGCCGCCGCGCCGGATCTGGAGGAAGCGCGAAGGCCGAAAGCAGCAGGCCGCACGCCCCGTCCTGCATGGTAACGGCGCGAGGCGGATCGTGCTGGCGCGACCGCATGTGACACGGCCGCGCCGGCCCTGTGCTGCCCGTCACGCGGCGCCGGGCACCTGATCCAGAAACCCGGTGACGGTGGAGAGCCGGCCTCCCGCCTCGACGACGCCGAAATCCGAACCCTTCACGATCGGCGTGCCATCGGGCGTTTCGAGGCACCACGAAAAGCGCACGTTGTTTGCGAAGCCATCGACATCGGACGCGCGACGAAACGTGTGTCCCGGAAAACGTTCGTGCACGGCGCGGATCATCGCGTCGATGCCGTCGTGGCCATTACCGGCGAGCAGCGGGTCGACGTAGGCGCAGTCGTCGGTCCATGTTGCCGCGATCAGCGCACGGCGACGCGGGGCATCGGTTTCGTTCCAGGCATCGAAGTACTGGTCGATCAGTTGGGTATGGGTGCTCATGTCAGGCTCCTTCAGCGGGTTTGCAGGAAAGGGGCGAGCGCCGCGCCGGAATATGCGCGGCGGCCCCTGACTGAAGACTCGTCGATGCAGGGCCGCAGGTCGATTACGCGCGAGGTAATGGAATCGCGGCCTCGATTGGCTATCATCGTCTGCATGAACACACTCTCGACTTTCCCCACTGGTTTTTCGGGCGCAACGCAAAACGGCGCACCGGCCGCGCGTCGCAGCGTGGGCGAACTGCTGCGTGAATGGCGCCAGCGGCGGCGCATGAGCCAGTTGCTGCTGGCAACCGAAGCGGATATCTCGACACGGCATCTGAGCTTCGTCGAATCGGGGCGCGCCGTGCCGAGCCGCGAGATGGTGATGCATCTCGCCGAGCGCCTCGACGTGCCGTTACGCGAGCGCAACACGCTGCTCGTCGCGGCGGGTTACGCGCCGCTCTTTCGCGAGCGGCCGTTGACCGATCCACAGCTCGCAGCCGCGCGCGAAGCGGTCGATCTCGTCCTGAAGGGCCACGAACCGTATCCGGCGCTGGCCGTCGACAGGCACTGGACGATCGTCGCCGCCAACAGCGCGCTCGGGTTGCTGGCCGGCAGCGCGAAGCCCGCACTCCTCGACGGGCCTGTCAACGCCCTGCGGCTGAGCCTGCATCCTGACGGCCTGGCTTCGTCGATCGTCAACTGGCATGCGTGGCGCGCGCATGTGCTCGCACGGCTGCAACGCCAGATCGCTGTAAGCGGTGACGCGGCGCTCACCGCCCTGCACGAGGAACTCGCGGCGTACCCGACCCCGCCAGGCGCCGCACCGGAAGACGATCCGCTCACCGACGCGGGTTTCATCGCCGTACCGCTACGGGTGCGCACCGCCCTCGGCGTCCTGTCGTTCTACAGCACGACGACGGTGTTCGGTACGCCCGTCGACGTCACGCTGTCGGAACTCGCGATCGAAGCGTTTTTCCCGGCCGATCCGCAAACCGCGCAGGCGCTGCGCGCGCACGCCGAAGCCAGCACGACACAGCGCGCGGACACTTAAGCTGCACGTGTGACCCGGGCAGGCACCGGCGAATCAGACAGCAAGAGCCGGAGTGTGCCGCGCGATCCGCTTCCGTAGACTGTCGCCATGACATCGGCGAACGGAGCGGGACCCAATATGGATCAGACAACACTCTTCGAGCCGGAAAGCGCGCAGCGCGTACCACGTGATCGCGCCGGGACAGCCGGCCCGATTGCACAGCGCGTCGCGGACATCGACTGGACATCCATCGAAGACAACCTCGATCAGTATGGTTGCGCCACCGTGCCGCAACTGCTCACCCCGGCCGAATGCGAAGCGCTGACGGCCGGCTATGGCCAGGACGATCTGTATCGCAGCCGCGTCGTGATGGCGCGCCACGGCTTTGGTCGCGGCGAGTACCGATACTTTGCGTATCCGCTGCCGGATATCGTCGGCGGTTTGCGGGCCGCACTTTATCCACGTCTCGCGCCCGTCGCCAATCGCTGGAACGCGCTGATGCATCTCGAGACGCGTTATCCGGCTGAGCACGACGCTTTTCTGCGCCGCTGTCATGCGGCAGGCCAGTTGCGTCCGACGCCACTGATCCTCCAGTACGCCACCGGCGATTACAACTGTCTGCATCAGGATCTGTACGGCGAACACGTGTTTCCGATCCAGGTGGCGATCCTGCTCTCCGCGCCGGCACGCGACTTCACCGGGGGCGAGTTCGTGCTGACCGAGCAACGGCCGCGCATGCAGTCGCGCGCCGAAGTCGTGCCGCTCGCACAGGGTGACGCCGTGATCTTCGCGGTCAACGAGCGTCCGGTGCAGGGCACCCGCGGCTCGTATCGCGTGAAGCTGCGGCACGGTGTGAGCCGCCTGCGCTCGGGACACCGGCACACGCTGGGCGTGATCTTTCATGACGCGCAATGAGGCGCGATGCCGCTACAGGGACAATCCCCGCCGCCAGCAAGGGCGCGGCTGGCGGCCTGTTGCCAGGCTACGGGGCCCGTCTGGTCTGTAGTTGTCATATCGGTGCCTGTTTTTTCCGCATCGTGTCAGGCAGCCTTTGTGACGGGCTCTCCCCGTCGCCGCTTTCATCGGTAACATCTTCGTCGGCCGGTTGTCGGACTGGGAATGAAATGTATCTGCCGCCGTGGTTGCAGGCAGTTACAAACTCCGGGTGATTTGTAACAGGCAATTGTAAGGTATGCGTTACAGATCATCACAAACGGCACCGCCAGACCACCCTGCATCTTTTACCGAATCAAAAGGTGCTTTTTACTGATTTCCGTTTTGGCGGCGTTTTGTCCCCTCTACGCACGCTGCCCTTCCCGCCCGCTTCGCGCTTTCCTCAGTATTTTCCCGAATGCCCATAACATAAGGCTTTGCGGCAAACCAGGCTTTTAATCTGACGAATTAAACACGCTGCAGAGTCAGTATTTCAGGCATGTGAAAAAGTTACCGAAAATCGCGTTGGTTTTTTGAGATATTTTTTGAGAAAAGGATTGATTTCCGAGATATGCCTTCATACAATTCGCTCCAAGGTGTTACGAGATGTAACACCTTGTATCAAAGTTGCGATGGCGTCGGAAATCTTCAGTGTCCGGCGAGGTACAAAACATAACGGCAAAAAATGCCGACAAAATGTAATTCGGGGCTTCGGAAAACGAAAAATGGACCGTAGCAGCGAGACGCTGGATTCAATCCGCGAGATTAACTTGTCTTACATCATGCTTGCGCAACGTATGCTGCGCGAGGACAAACCGATCGGTATGTTCCGGTTGGGCCTGTCGTCGGAACTGGCTGATTTGCTGGCGGGTCTGTCGCTCGCGCAGATCGTCAAACTGGCCGCTTCCGATCAGCTTTTGTGTTTTTTCCGCTTCAACGACCACGCCATGCTTTCGGCGTTGACGCAAACAACGAAACACGCGGAAGTGGCGCCGACACACGCTGCTATCCTGCTTGCGGGCCAACCCGCCGAGCAGTTCGCATAAAGGTGACAGCGATGCTTAAGCGAAGTCTGACGGAAGATGCGCAGGAAGTATTCCGCGCGATCGCGCTGATCGAACTCGGCGCGCGCATGCAGGTGCTCGAAAGCGAACTCACGCTTTCGCGCGACCGCATGATCCGCCTGTATCGCGAGGTCAAGGGTGTATCGCCGCCGAAGGGCATGCTGCCTTTCTCGGCCGACTGGTACATGACATGGCTCGCCAATATTCATGCATCGCTCTTCTATAACACTTACCTGTTTCTGAAGAACGAAGCGCGCTGCTCGCATCTCGACGCGCTCACCAAAGGTTATCGGCTGTATCTGGAACATTGCCAGCACAGCGATTCCGAACCGGTTCTGGATCTGACGCGTGCATGGACGCTCGTGCGTTTCTTCGACGCCGACATCCTGCAACTCACGCCATGCTGCCGTTGCACGGGCAAGTTCGTCGCGCATCGTCACGATCTGCAGCACAACGTGGTGTGTGGCGCATGTCAGCCGCCATCGCGCGCAGGCAAGACAAAGAAAGCCGCCGCTGCGGCAAAGCTGGAAACGGCACAGATCGCTGAAGCTGCCTGAGTCAGCGTTTGAAGTGAAGTGCCTTTGGAAGCCGGCGCCTGCGCGCCGGTTTTTGTTTTTGTGAGCCGGAGTTTCTACGCAAAGTGAGCGTGACCCTGACGCGACTTCCTGTTAGCGCGAATCAGGCAATCCAGCCCACGGTCTGCACCACGAGCCACAGGTTCGCCGCGCTGATCACACCGAACAGCAGCCACGCGAGCAGACGTGTCGGCATCCGGTTCGTGAAATCGCCCATCAAAGTACGATCGTTCGTCATACGGATCAACGGCCAGAGCGCAAACGGCAACTGAAGACTCAGCACGACCTGGCTCGCGACGAGCAGCGTTCCCACTGCGCCATTGCCCAACATCTGCACGCCGATCAAGGCCGGCACGAGCGCCAGCGCTCGCGTGATGAAACGACGCTGCCAGCACGGAATCTTCAGATTCAGAAATCCTTCCATGATGACCTGCCCCGCCACGGTGCCGGTGAACGTCGAGCTTTGCCCGGACGCCAGTAACGTCACCGCGAACAGCACGGCCGCGAGCCCGCTACCGACCACCGGAGCGAGCAGCTTGTACGCATCTTCGATATCGGTCACCTCGTTGTGACCGGTCGCATGAAACGCGGCTGCCGCAAGAATCAGGATCGCCGCATTGATCAGCAGCGCGAGCACGAGCGAAACGATCGTATCGAGGCGCGAGAGACTGATCGCCGAAGCAATACTGCGCTTCTCGCGCCTGACGACACGCGTCTGCACGATCGACGAATGCAGATACAGGTTATGGGGCATCACAGTCGCGCCGAGAATGCCGATCGCGAGATACAGCGGTTCGCGTTCGCCGACCGCGTGCCACGACGGCACCAGCCCGCGCGCCACGGAAGGCCAGTGCGGTTGTACCAGCACAAGCTCGATGATGTAACCGACACCGACGGTCGCAATCAGGCCGAGAATGATCGCTTCAAGCGAACGGAAATTCTTGCCCTGCAGGCCGAGCACGATCAGCGTATCGAACGCAGTGAGAATCACGCCGGTTGTCAGCGAACATCCGAGCAGCAGATGAAACGCAAGCGCGCCGCCCAGCACTTCCGCCAGATCGCACGCGACAATCGACAGCTCCGCCAGCAGCCATTGCACGCGCGCGACGTTCGGCGAATAGCGTGCGCGCGAGAGCCGCGCCAGATCCTGACCCGTGACGATCCCGAGCCGCATGCTCAGGCACTGGAGTGCCATGGCCGCGAGACTCGACAGCATCACGACAAACAACAGGTTGTATCCGTAGCGCGAGCCGGCTTCGATATCGGTCGCCCAGTTGCCCGGGTCCATATAGCCGATCGAGATCAACAGGCCCGGACCCGCGAATTGCAGGATCTTTTTCCAGAATGGCGCGCCTTGCGGCACCTCGACCGATCCCTTGACCTCGGATGGGCAGAACGGTGCGGTAGCGGTGGTGGGTAATTTGTATGCCAAGCCGGTCGTCTCTCGAGGTGGATGAACGCCGGCCTGCGGCGTTCGGGTCGACCTCAAGTGTACAAAGAAACTTCCGGCAATGTCCCGCTCAGCGCAAAACGGCCGACGTCGCGCACGCGGTAGTCGAGCGGATCGTGCAGCGTATGCACGCGCGCGTTGCGCCAGAAACGGTCGAACGCGAGCGGCGCATCGGTCGAGCGCGCGCCGCACGCGTCGAACAACGCTTCGCTGACGTCGAGCGCGGCACGGTGCGCCAGGATCTTCGCCTCCGATACCGCGAGCGCAACGTGCGCCCGTTCTTCGGCGCCCAGCTCCGCGCCCTTCGACCATGCGGTGTCGAGCGCCTGCGCGGCGCGCGTGGCAAGCGCCTCGGCGCTCACCGCCTTCAGTCGCATTTCGCCGAAGCGCTGGATCTGATACGGATCGTCGGTTGCCTTCTCGACGCCCGAGGTGTTCCAGGGGCGCACGTACTGCGTCATGTAGCGGCGTGCTTCTTCGAGCGCGCCTTCCGCGATACCGACAAAAAGGTTCGTCAGCACGAGTTGCGAAACAAGCGTGCGTAGCGTCGCAAAAGGCGTGGGCAGATTCTCCGAGCGATGCAGCACTTCCTCAGCGGCAACGCGGACGTTGTCGAACGACACGCTGCCGCTATCCGTCTGCCGCTGGCCGATCGGATTCCAGTCTTCGTGAACCGTGATGCCTTCGCGCGTGGTGGGCACCACCGCGAAGATCGGCTTGCCGGTTGCAGGATCGTGCCCTGAGACGGTCATCATCTGCGAGCCGCGCGTGCCGGAGCAAAAGCCTTTCTTCCCATCAAGCCGATAGCCGCCGTCACCGGTTGCCGTTGCAATCAGCCGCGTATCGAGCGGATTGACGGCATTGCCCCACCACCATGGCGCGTCGGCCGTACCCTTCAGGTAACGTGCGCGTTGCGCGTCGTTACCCCATACGTTGACACTTGCCACCTGCAGGCACTGAAAACCCAACAGATGCGCGAGCGCGCCGTCGACACGCGCAATCGCCCGAATGACCTCGTAGATCTGCAGCCACGGCGCGCCCTTGCCGCCAAATTCCGTGGGCACCGCGAGCGTCAACAGACCGGCTTCGGCAATCCACTGTTTTTCCTGTGCGGCGTGACCGCCTTCGCGATCGCGCTCTGCTGCCGTTGCGCGTAATGCGCCGAGCAGCGCGGCGAGATCGCCCGATACAGGCGACGAAGCAGGCGCCAGCCCTGCCGGCGTACGAGGATCGTTCATGCAGCCTCCGCGTGTGCGCGCGCTCGCGTCGAAAGAGACGCAAACCACCTGAGCGACACGGGAACACGCCCTGTCAGGCGCGTCACAATGCTATGACGCCCGTCATCGCAGCTTGCATGATACGCGGTACGATCTGCACCGGAAACAGCATCCGTATACGCGAATTCGCGACGTTGACCCACAAGACCCGCGCTGGATCGATGTTGCGCTGCGGTGAGCTTTTCCGGGAGTGCGCGCAGCAACCTGCTCGCGACGATTGTCATACGTTGCTGCGTACTGGAGACCTGCATGCTGCTCCTGTTTTCATGACGGATTCGAATGGCTGCGATGCTACGCGCGTTGCGTGAGCCGTCGCACCAGACGGTCGCCCACGTATTGAACGACAGTGACGATCGCGATCAGCAGCACGATGACCGTTACCATCACGGGGGTGTCGAAGCGCTGATACCCGTAACGTATCGCGAGATCGCCGAGGCCACCCGCGCCCACGGCGCCCGCCATCGCCGACGAGCCAATCATCGCGACCACGGTAATGGTGAAACCGCCCAGCATGCCGGGCAACGCTTCAGGCAGCAGAACGTGCCAGATGATGTGACGACGCTGCGCGCCCATTGCCTGCGCGGCTTCGATCAAACCGCGATCGACTTCGCGCAGGCTCACCTCGGCTACGCGTGCGAAGAACGGTATCGCTGCGATGCTGAGCGGCACGATTGCCGCCCACACGCCGATGGTGGTGCCGATCAGAAGACGCGTCAGCGGCAGCAGCGCGACGAGCAGGATGATGAACGGTGTCGAGCGGAACGCGTTGACGAGCGCGCCCAGCGTCGAATTCACCGCACGCCGCTCGAAGATGCCACCGCGCGTTGTCGTCACGAGCACGAGCGCAAGCGGGATGCCCACCACCAGCGCGACGAGTGCGGACACGCCGACCATCACGACGGTATCGCGAATCGCACCGGCCAGTTCGGATAGCCAAAGCTCAGACATAGCCCAGCACCTCCACGTAATTTGCGTAGCGACGCGCGCCGTTCACGAGCGTCGCGATCTGCGTATGGATGCTTTCTGCGTCGCCCGTCCCGGACTTGAGTTGGGCGGTGACGACAAGCCGTCCTTGCGCATGCCCTTGAATGCGATCGATGCCGCCATGCACGAAATTCACCTTGCCGCCTTCCACTCCAAGCGCCTGTGCAAGACCGCCCAGATCGGGCTCGCCATTCGCACCGTTAAAGCGTACGTCGAGCAGAATCTGCGCGTCGCCGTGTGGAATATCGCTTAGCGGACGAACGCGTGCTGACAGATCCGCCGGCAAATCGTGAACCAGCGTGCGCAACAACGCCCGCGTCGCATCGTGCTGCGGGTCGCCGAATATGCGCCACACGGCGCCCGTTTCCGCCACTTCCCCGCGTTCCAGCACAGCCACGGTGTCGCATACCTCGCGGATCACTTCCATTTCATGCGTGATCAGCAGGATCGTCAGACCAAGCCGGCGATTGATATCCCTTAGCAGTGCAAGAATCGATTGCGTGGTTTCCGGATCGAGCGCGGACGTTGCCTCGTCGCACAGCAGAAGATCGGGGGTGTGCACGAGTCCGCGGGCAATGCCGACGCGCTGCTTCTGTCCACCCGAAAGGCTCGCCGGATACGCGTTGCGTTTAGCTGTCAGCCCGACAAGTTCAAGCAGCGCATCGACTTTCGCATCGATGGCGGCTTTGGGCGCGCCCGCGATCCTGAGCGGCAGCGCGATATTCTCGCGGACGGTTTTCGCGGACAGCAGATTGAAGTGCTGAAACACCATGCCAATGCGGCGACGCAATCCGGCAAGTGCGCGTTCGTCGAGTTCACCGACGCTCACGCCATTCACGCGTACGCCGCCCGATGTCGGTTTTTCCAGGCCATTGACGAGTCGCAGCAGCGTCGACTTGCCAGCGCCACTGCGACCGATGATGCCGAATACTTCGCCGCGCGCCACATCGAGCCGGACGTTCGCAAGCGCCGCTTGCGTGCCGGTGCGCCCTGAAAACACCTTGCCGACGTTATCGAACACGACCGCCGGATGCGTCCCGCTCCGTTGCGCGGAGAACGCCCCGGCCACGGGTGCGTCCTCGATGAACCGTGGCAGATCAAGCAGAGTGGACATCCGTCATTCCTTGTTCATGATGGCATTGACCGCGGGAAATCACGCGTCGACGGTTGCACGCGTCCACACGCGGTGCTGCGCGCCTGCGTGAACCGCAGGCAGACGCGCACGCCCCGCGCCGAACAGCTTTTCGCGCAAAGTCGGCGCCGGGTCGTAGTCTTCCTTGTACACACCCCGGTTCTGCAGTTCAGGCACGACCAGATCGACAAAGTCTTCGAACGATTCCGGCATTACCGTTCGCGTCAGGTTGAAACCGTCAATGCCGGTTTCCTCAATCCACGCGACCAGTTCGTCGGCGATCTGCTCCGGTGAGCCCACGATGGGCTTTGCGCGGCCCCCAAGCGTCATTTGCTCCAGCACCTTGCGCCTCGTCCACACTCCGGTCGTGCTCCGCGTAGAAATCGCCTCGACCGCCGACTGCATCGCGTCCGTCTTCACATATGAAATCGGTTCGTCCAGGTCGTAACGCGAGAAATCGATGCCGGTCGAACTGGAGAAATGCGCGAGGCCGCCCTCCTCGCTCGCATAACGGCGATACTCATCGAACTTCTCTTTCGCCTCCCGCTCCGTTGCACCCACAACGACCGTGATGCCGGCAAAGATCTTGATGTCGTCCGGTGCACGGCCAAAGCGCACCGCACGCGCGCGTATGTCGTCGACGATCGACCGTGTCAGAGGCTTGTTCTGGCCGCCGACAAAAACGCATTCGGCGTGTCGCGCAGCGAAATCCACGCCGCGCGACGACGACCCCGCCTGATACAACACCGGCGTGCGTTGCGGCGAGGGTTCGCTAAGATGAATCGCATCGATCGAATAGAACGGCCCCTCGTGTCTGACGCGATGGACCTTGCCCGGATGCGAAAAAATGCGCGCGGCCCGGTCACGCACCACCGCGTCGTCTTCCCAGCTTTGTTCCCACAGCTTGTAGACGACATCCATGTAGTCGTCGGCGCGGTCATAGCGGTCGTCGTGACTGATCTGCTGCGTGAGCCCCATCCCGCGCGCGGCGCTGTCGAGGTAGCCGGTCACGATGTTCCAGCCCACGCGCCCTTTCGTCAGATGATCGAGCGTGGACATCCGGCGCGCGAACAGATAGGGCGGTTCATACGTCAAGTTTGCGGTAACGCCGAAGCCGATGTGCTTCGTCACATGCGCCATCGCGGGCACGATCAGCGTGGGATCGTTGATCGGAATCTGCACGGCCTCGCGCAACGGCGTATCCGGCCCGCCTTCGTACACGTCGTACACGCCGACGATATCCGCGAGAAAGATGCCGTCAAACTTGCCGCGCTCCAGCGTCTGCGCAAGGTTCGTCCAGTAATCGAGATCCGTATAGTGCGCCGAGCGATCGCGCGGATGCGTCCATAAACCGTGATTGATGTGACCGACCGCGTTAATGTTGAACGCGTTCAGGAGAATCTTTTTCTTTGCCATCGTAGGCATCCTTTAGCGGCGTTCTGCGCAGCGGATCGTGTGGAGCGTGCGCGTTACCACGCGACTGCGTAGAGCGTGCCGAATGCCTTGTCGAGCGCCGTGCGAACTGCCGGCGAATGCTGATAGATCGCAATGAACTTGCGGATGCGCGGATCGTTCACGCTTTCAGGGCGAACCACCCACTGGATGGCGTAGTTTTTGTTCTCCAGACCGTCGAAGAGCAGCGCGCTATTAGGGTCCGTCGTGCCTGCCAGCTTGATGAAGCTGGGGTATCCCTGCGCCAGATCGACGTCGTCAAGCGAGCGCGCCAGTTGCGAGGCTTCGAGTTGAATGATCTTCAGATGCTTCGGGTTATCCGTGATGTCGAGCGTCGTGGCGCGAAAATCGACGCCTGGCTTGAGCTTGATAAGGCCCGCACGTTGCAGCAGGAGCAGGCCGCGGCCACCATTTACCGGGTCGTTGGCAATCGCGACAGTTGCGCCATCTTTCAGATCTTTAAAGCGCTTGACCTTCTTCGAATACAGTCCGATCTTCATGATCGTGCCCGGCGCAATGGCAACGAAGTTGTAGCCGCCCTGCTTCTTCGCGTTCTCCAGAAACGGAATGTGCTGGAAGTAGTTGACGTCGATGTCCTTGTTCGCGAGCGCGGCGTTGGGCGTGTTCCAGTCCGTGAATTCGATGATCTTCACATCGAGTCCCTGCTCCTTGGCCTCGCGCGCCGCCACCTTCAGTGCCTCGATCTGCGGGCTGGTTGCCGTACCGATCGTTAGCGATTCACCCGCAAAGCCACTCACCGTAGAAACAGCGAGCGCCACGCCCAGTGCGCCAATTCTTAGCGCGCGTTTGAAACCTGGAATACGATCGATCGCCGAAGCCAGAAAGCGCATGTTGAACCCGTCTGAATGAAATGATTGTTTGAAGGCGAGTCTGTTCCGCGTCAGCCGCTAGACGGGACGAAAAGGGATTCAGGCTGCCGGGATCGGAACCGCAAAAGCGGTTCCGCAGATTCGATGTGCCAGCGGACTAACGCCGACAGTGGAAGTACGGAAAGGTCATCGCCTCTCTCCAGATGAGATGAGGACGATCATAAGTGCGGGTCGGAGGCGGGTCTACGAAGCGATTTTCGAAAGGAAATCGCTAAACGCGATTAGCGATGCGGGGAAATGAAAACGCCTGAACGGCAATTTCAGCGCGGAGGGATAAAAAACGGGCGGCGATCCGGAGATTCCGCCCGTAACGCTGCTGCCTGACTACCTTTTACTGCGATGACGCAATGCTGGCGCTGCCCGGTGCCGGGTTCTTCGCAACCTGCGGCGGCGTCGCGTTCGAGCCGACGTCCGTTTTCACGTCACCCCAGCCGCCGCCCAGCGCACGAATCAGGTTGACGGTCGAAACGGCCTGCACGCCCGCCAGATGGCTCGACTGCAGTTGCGACTGCAACACCTGTCGCTCGCTGTCGATCACGTCGAGATAGCTGACCTGCCCTTCCTGATACTGCGTGCGCGACAGATGCGACGCGCGCTGCGACGCGTTGAGCGCATCGTTCTGCTCGCGCATCTGGTCGTCGAGCAGACGCAGGTCGGCCAGGTTGTCTTCCACCTCCTTGAACGCGACCAGCACCTGCTGGCGATACTGTGCGACATCCTCGTCGTACTTTGCACGTGCCTGGTCGAGCCCGGCCTGACGACGGCCGCCGTCGAAGATCGGTAACGTCAGCGCCGTCCCGGCAAACGGGCCAAGCAGGAACGCACGGCTCGACCACATGAACAGGTCGCCAAGCGTCGCCGATTCAAAGCCGAACGCACCGGTGATGTCGAGCTTCGGGAAGAACGCCGCCTTCGCGAGGCCCACCCGCGCATTCGCTGCAGCCATTGCGCGTTCTGCCGCGGCAATGTCCGGCCGGCGTTCAAGCAACGCGGAAGGCAAACCAGGCGGCACGCGCGTCGTGACGAGCGCAAGCGGTGTTTCCGGGAACGAGAAGTCAGCCGGCGCCTTGCCGAGCAGAATCGCAAGGCTGTGTTCAGATGCCGCGCGCAACCGCGCCACACCCACTGCGTCGGCGCGTGCGCTCGACAACTCGTTCTTTGCCCGCGAAACATCAAGCTCGCTGATATCGCCTTCCTTGAAACGTTGCTGAACGAGCTTCAGCGTGTCTTCACGCAGCGCGACCGTCTTGCGATACAGATCCAGATCCGTATCGAGCTCGCGCAACTGGAAGTAGTTCTGCGCGACATCGGCCTGCAACGAAAGCTGCACCGACAGGAAGAGCGCTTCGCTTTGCTGCGCATCGGCGCGCGCGGCATTTACGTTGGAGCTGACCCGACCAAAGAGATCGGCTTCATACGCGACCGTGCCCTGCGCACGCCACACCGTTTGCGTCGGCACGTCCGCATTCTGCGGCAGGCCTTGCGACACGGGCGAAAGACGTTCGCGCGTCGGACTGAAGCCCGCGTCGATCTGCGGGAACCACGCCGAACGTGCAGACTGCTGCAATGCACGCGACTGCTGCACGCGTGCCGCCGCCGCCTTCAGATCCTGGTTCGCGTCAGCCGCCTGCTTCTCCAGATCGTTGAGCGTCGCGTCTCCGAAAATCGTCCACCATTCGCCGCGATGCGCGTCGTCGGCAGGTTGCGCGGGCATCCACGTTCCTGCTTCCTTTGCATCGATGACTGGCGCTTCCTTGAATGCAGCAGGCGTCGGCGCATCAGGACGCCTGTACGTCGGCTCGACCGAGCAGGCGACGAGCAGCATCATCAACAGGCTGCTCGCTGCCGCGCGGCCCCACCCGCGCATGGATTGATAGCTTTTCATTGTTTTCTCCCTCAAGCGTCCGTCGCCGGCACGCCGCCCTTGAAATGCGGCGCGTCTTTCTGCGCGACGTGAATCGTGCCACCGGCCAGCGTACGCAGCACCACGTAGAACACCGGCGTCAACATCAGGCCGAACAGCGTGACACCCAGCATGCCGAAGAACACGGCGATACCCATTGCGTGGCGCATTTCCGAACCCGCGCCCGACGACAGCACGAGCGGCACCACACCCATGATGAACGCAATCGACGTCATCAGGATCGGGCGCAGACGCATCCGGCTCGCCTCGATTGCAGCAGCAAGTGGTGTACGTCCATCGTGCTCGAGTTCGCGTGCAAACTCGACGATCAGGATCGCGTTCTTCGATGCAAGGCCTACGAGCACCATCAAGCCGATCTGCGTGAAGATGTTGTTGTCGCCATTCGTGAGCCACACGCCGGTCAGGGCGGACAGCACGCTCATCGGCACGATCAGGATCACCGCGAGCGGCAGCGTCAGGCTTTCATACAGCGCGGCAAGCACGAGGAACACAAGCAGCACGCTGATCGGAAACACCCACATCCCGGCGTTGCCAGCCAGAATCTGCTGATACGTCAGATCGGTCCATTCGAGCTTGACGCCATGCGGCAACGTCTCTGCTGCAATGCGCTCGGCCGCGGCCTGCGCTTCGCCCGACGAATAGCCCGGCGCGGGTCCACCGTTGATATCGGCAGCGGTGTAGCCGTTGTAGCGCACGACCATTTCAGGGCCAAACGTCGGCGTGACTGTCACGAGCGACGACAGCGGCACCATGTCGCCATTCCGGTTACGTGTCTTCAGTTGCCCGATGTCGTCGGCACGCTGACGGAACGGCGCATCGGCCTGGACCCGCACCTGATACACGCGGCCAAAGCGGTTGAAGTCGTTCACATACAGCGAGCCAAGGTAGATCTGCATCGTGTCGAACACGTCCGTCACGGGCACACCGAGTTGCTTCGCCTTGACGCGGTCCAGATCGACGTTCAGCTGCGGCACATTGATCTGATAGCTCGAGAACGTCGGGCCGAGTTCCGGTGCCGTCGCTGCGCGCTTCACAAATGCTTCGGCGGCCTTGTTCAGTTCCGCGTAACCCAGCGCGCCGTGATCTTCCAGCTGCATCTTGAAGCCACCGAGCGTACCGAGCCCCAGCACTGGCGGCGGCGGGAACACCGCAACGAACGAGTCCTTGATCGCGCTGTACTTGCCGTTCAGCGCACCGGCGATCGCACCCGCTGAAAGCGCCTTGTTGCCGCGTTCATGGAACGGCTTGAGCGTGACGAACACAATGCCCGCGCTCGAACTGTTCGTGAAGCCGTTCACCGAGAGGCCCGGGAACGCCACGGCGCTTTCAACACCCGGCTGCTTCAGCGCGATATCGCTCATGTCGCGGATCACCTTTTCGGTGCGGTCAAGCGATGCACCGTTAGGCAACTGGGCAAACGCGATCAGGTATTCCTTGTCCTGCGCGGGGACGAAACCGCCCGGCACAATGCGCGCAACCAGCACCGTCGCGCCCAGCAGCACCGCGTACACCACAAGCATCGCGCCCTTGCGGCCAAGCACACCCTTCACGCCGCGGCCATAGCTTTCCGAGCCCCGATGAAACACCTTGTTAAAGCCGCGGAAGAACGGCCCCAGCACGCGGTTCATGATGCGTGTCAGCCAGTCTTCCTTTTCACCGTGGCCGCGCAGCAGCATCGCCGCGAGTGCCGGCGAGAGCGTCAGCGAGTTGAACGCCGAGATCACTGTCGAGATCGCGATGGTCATCGCGAACTGCTTGTAGAACTGCCCCGTCAGGCCCGTCATGAACGCGAGCGGCACGAACACGGCGACGAGCGTCAGCGCAATCGCGATGATCGGCCCGCTCACTTCCTGCATCGCCTTGTACGTCGCGTCGCGCGCACTCAACCCGCTTTCGATGTTCCGCTCGACGTTCTCGACAACCACGATCGCATCGTCCACCACGATCCCGATGGCCAGCACCATCCCGAACAATGACAGCGCGTTGATCGAGAAGCCGAACGCAAGCAGCAGCGAGAACGTCCCGACAATCGACACCGGCACAGCAATCAGCGGAATGATCGACGCGCGCCACGTTTGCAGGAACACGATCACCACGATCACGACAAGCGCAATCGCTTCAAGCAGCGTGTGAATCACCGCTTCGATACTCGAACGCACGAACTGCGTCGGGTCATAGACGATCTTGTATTCGACACCTGCCGGCATGTCTGCCTGCAGTTCTTTCATCTGCTTGCGCACTTCGTCGGAAATCGCGAGCGAATTCGCACCCGGCGCCTGATTGATCGCGAGTGCAACCGCCGGCTTGTTGTCCAGCAGCGAACGCAGGCCATATTCCGAAGCCGCGAGTTCGATCCGGCCCAGATCGCGCAGATATGTCACTGCACCATCGGGTGCGGTCTTGACGATGATGTCGCCGAATTCGTTTTCCGTCGTGAGACGTCCACGCGCATTGACCGAAAGCTGCAGCGAGGTGCCCGGCACGGAAGGAGACGCGCCGATCGTGCCTGCAGCCACCTGAATGTTCTGCTCGCGGATCGCATTGACGACTTCAGTTGCCGTGAGCCCACGCTCCGCCACTTTCGCCGGGTCGAGCCAGACACGCATCGCGTAGTCTCCCGCACCCCACAGCTGCACCTGCCCCACGCCCTGGATCCGTTCGAGCCGGTCCTTCACGTTCAGCAGCGCATAGTTGCGCAGGTACGTCATGTCATAGCGATTGTTCGGCGAGATCAGGTGGACCACCATCGTCAGCGTCGGCGAACTCTTGATCGTCGTGACGCCGAGACGCTGCACGTCTTCCGGCAGACGCGGCAGCGCCTGGTTGACCCGGTTTTGCACGAGCTGCGTCGCGAGGTCGGGATTCGTGCCGAGTTTGAACGTGACCGTCAGCGTGAGATTGCCGTCGCTATTTGCCTGCGACTGCATGTACAGCATGTTCTCGACGCCGTTGATCTGCTCTTCGAGCGGCGAAGCCACGGCTTCGGCGATCACCTTCGGATTTGCACCCGGATACTGCGCGTGCACGACAACCGAAGGCGGCACCACTTCCGGATACTCGGAGATCGGCAGCTGGAAAAGCGCAATCACGCCTGCCAGCAGGATCAGGACCGATAGCACACCCGCGAAGATGGGCCGGTCGATGAAAAATTTTGATATGTTCATTGAAGGCTCTTGATATTGGAGAGCTGGCGCGGACTGAAAGCGGATGCGCACATCGCGTTCAGATCCTCGCTTACGAGTTCTTCGCCGCCTTGGCGCGCGCCGGTGTTTGCGTCTGTGCAAGAGGCGCGCCGTTCGGGTCGGTATCGCCTGTCATCGGCACCATGTGCGCGCGGACTTCCGCACCCGGACGCACGCGTTGCGTACCGTTCACGACAATGCGATCGCCGCTCTTGAGGCCGCCTGTGACCACACGCAGATTGCCCTGCTGCCCGCCCACCTGCACTTCGCGATACACAACGTGGTTGTCCTTGTCGACGACGAACACGAACTTCTTGTCCTGGTCCGTACCTACCGCTGCGTCATCGATCAGCAACGCCGGATGCGGCGCGCTGCCGCCGACCTTGATACGGGCGTAAAGACCCGGCACGAGCGCGCCATCGGTGTTGTCGAATCGCGCGCGAACACGGATCGTGCCCGACGACGTATCGAGACGGTTGTCCACCGAATCGATCGAACCCGAGCGCGAATAGCCGCTTTCGTTGGCAAGGCCTAGATCGACCGGCACCGTGCGGCCGTCCTTGGCGTGGCTGATGTATTGCAGATACGTCTGCTCGTCGGCGTCGAACGATGCGTAGATGGGCGAAACAGACACCAGCGTCGTCAGCGGCGCAGCACTTGCACCGGCCGAGACGACATTGCCCACGGTGATTTCCGCACGCGAAACACGACCCGACACCGGCGCCACGATGTTCGTATAGCCAAGATTGATCTTCGCGGTTTCGAGTGCGGCCGCCGCGGCCTTCAGGTTTGCGCTCGCTTCACGCGCTGCGTTCTGCTTCTCGTCGTAGTCGCGTTTGGCAATCGCGTTGTCGGCGATCAGGCGCTGTGCGCGTTCCCAGTCGCTTTGCGTATAACCCGTGCGCGCCTGCGCTGCCGCAAGCTGGGCCGCGGCACGATCGACTTCAGCCGCATACGGACGCGGATCGATCACAAAGAGCGTGTCACCCTTTTTCACCAGCGCGCCGTCCTTGAAGTTCACCGAGACGATCGTGCCCGACACCTGGGGGCGGATATCGACCTTTTCAACAGCTTCCAGTCGACCGGAATAGGTCTGCCAGTCGGTAATGGTCTTTTCGATGACGGTTGCGACGTCGACCTCGGGCACGATGGTCGGCGCGGACTGCGCAGGCGAGCGGGCATCGACGCGAATCGCGCCGAGCGTGCCGAGACCTGCAACAACGAGAACTGAAACGACAGCGATCGTTAGACGTGAACGAGAAAGATTGAAGATAGACATGACAGACTCCCGGATTCGTTGATTAAGCGTTTTTGGTTATTTCTGGGTGCGCGCGGCAAAACGGCATTGCAGGAACCGCACGGCTTCCCGCAATGCCGCCGGATGCGAAGCCACCGCCGCGTGCGAAACACTCGGATAGCGGACAACCTGCGTCAGCACACCCGCATCGATCAGGCTGCTCGCGTATTTCTCCGCCTCGACGTGCAATACGTCGTTTTGCGCCGTAATGATCAGCGTCTCCGGCAAGCCCGCAAGACGCGACGATTCAAGCGGCGCAGCATACGGATGCATCCGCTGCGACGCCTGCGGCAGGTAGGCGCGATAACACGCCGCGCACTCGCTGGCCGTGATGTCGGAACCGAGCCGCTTTTCGTCGCCTAGCCGCGTGAGGCTCGGGTCCAGCATCGGCGCAAAGAGCGCCTGCGCATCGATGCGTACATCGCCGCGATCGCGCGCGATGAACGCGAGGCAATTGGCAAGCTGGCCACCGGCATCGTGTCCCGCCACGCCCAGCCGCTTTGTATTGCCGCCAAACGCACGCGCCCGCGTCTGCACCCAGAGCGCGGCGCGATGCGCGTCTTCAGGCGCCGCCGGAAACGGAAATTGCGGCGCAAGCGAATAGCCCACCGAGACCACAAGCGCTGGTAAGTGTTCTGCGAAATAGCGTGCGGAGGCGTCAGCGCAATCGATCGAACCCTTGACGAAACCGCCGCCGTGAAAATAAAGCAGTACAGGCAGTGCGGTTTTACCAGGCCGTCGATAGAGGCGCAGCGTGATGTCCTGCGCGTACCCTTCTATCTCCACGTCGGAGACGACCAGGGCGGACGAGACGTCCGCCAGCAGGCCTTCGACGGCGACAAAAGGGTAAGACGGCTTGAAAGCATCCATGTCGGAGCGGCGCAATGCGCGAAGTTTCTGAATGGACCGAATTGTGGGTTCTGCAGACTCCAGGATAAATGCCTATAATCCGGCAACACAATTCGGTGCACCTGAACAATCGGACCGCTCATTCGCGATTCCGATGACAGTGCAGCTGCGCCAGCCCCTATCCGGAGGTCAGCCATGGACCGTCTCCAGGCCATGCAGGTGTTCACACGGGTCGTCGATACCAACAGCTTTACGCGTGCCGCGGAAACGCTCGACATGCCGCGCGCGTCGGTTACGACCATCATCCAGAATCTCGAAGCGTTTCTTGGCGTGCGCCTGATGCACCGTACGACACGGCGCCTCTCGCTGACGCCGGACGGCGCCGCTTACTACGAGCGCTGCATTCGCATCCTTGCCGACGTCGAGGAAACGGAATCGAGTTTCCAGCGCGGCAACAAGAAGCCGAATGGCAAACTCCGCATCGACATGCCGGGCTCGATTGGCCGGCTGCTCGTGATTCCTGCGCTGTGTGAATTCCACACGCGCTACCCGGATATCGACCTGCAACTCGGGTTGACTGACCGTCCGGTCGACCTGCTGCAGGAAGGCGTCGACTGCGTGGTGCGGGTGGGCGCGCTGCAGGATTCGTCGCTGGTCGCGCGGCGAATCGGGCTCTTCGAACACGTGTCGTGCGCCTCGCCGGACTATCTGGCGCACTTCGGCACGCCCCATTCGATCGAGGATCTCGAGAACCACAAGGCCGTGAATTATTTTTCGAGCCGCACGGGCCGTGTGATCGACTGGTCTTTCAAGGTCGATGACAAGGAAATCGAGGTCAAGATGAAGAGCATCGTGTCGGTCAACGATGCGGATGCCTACGTGACATGCGGTCTCGAAGGTTTTGGCCTGATCCAGCCAGCGTTCTACATGGTGCTGCCGCACCTGCAGTCGGGTCAGCTCGTGGAAGTGCTGCCGGACGTGCGGCCGTTACCGATGCCGATTTCGGTGGTGTATCCACATAGCCGTCACCTGTCGGCAAAGGTGCGCGTATTCGTCGACTGGATTGCGGAGATTTTCGATCGCTGCCCGCTTTTGAGCGGCCGTGGCGGTCTCGACAGGACCTGTTCGATGCGCACGTTTGAACAACGTGAATCGGCGCCGCTGCTTGAAACGCCGGTCACGCCGGAGTGGGTCGCCTGATCTGCGTCCAGGGAACAATTGCGGCCCGCGCCGCGATTGTTCTGAATTCTCGACAATTCATTTCATCAAACCCGGGTTTATCCGGAGTGCCGCAAAGCCTACATTTCACCCTGTCGCAGCGCTGACTGACAGCGCGGCAAACGGAATCGACAGGAGTGAATCATGAAACGCAATCTCTTCGCAGGTCTCGCCCTTTCGTTGCTCGTCAGCGCACCGGCGTTTGCAGACGGCGGTGGCGGCGGCATCGGTCACGCCGGCTCGTATAACGATCAATGGTGGAGCCATTCGAGCGTCACGACACGCGCCGAAGTGAAGGCTGGCATCAACGACGCGTATCGCGACGGCACCTTGCCGGCGTTGAACAAGACGAGCTATCCGGAACAGGGCCTGATCGGCCGCACGCAGGCAGAACGCCTTGCCGTCCAGGCAGGTGATGACGGTGCGACACGCGTCGCGCGGGCCGGTCAGTAAGACAGTCTGTGCAGGAAGGCGCTACAGGTGTGAAGTTCGCGCGGTGGCGCCGCTACATTTTCAAGGAGTTGAATCATGAACAACGCCAATCCTTCTGAACTCGATCACTGGAATTCGGATACCCCTGTGTGGGTACCCTTTCGTCAAGCTCAGCATTGAATTCCTTGTCGGGCTTTTGATCGCTGCTGGAGCGCTTGGGGTTTTCGGATTTTCCGTTTTCCTCGCTTTGGTGTACTAGCGGGTTTTCGCGTTTTGCTGCCGGATTTGATCGCGTGACGGTTTATGGGTGAACGCGGACAAACCGGCGCAAGCGCAGAGAAAAGCGCTGCAAAAACGGGTTAAAGTGAAAACGCCATATCAGGCCTTGTCCTGGCTGCGAAGCACATCGGGCTCGAAGAATACCCATTTCACCTGCGGGAACTTCGCCTGTATGTCGGCTTCGATCACGTTGATTGCATCGACCATCGCGCGTCCGCTGTCGTAGTCGATCATTTCGGCCTGCACGGCAAGCACCACATCCTTGCCCCATTGCAGCGTAATCAGATTGATCACGCCGCGCACTTCGGGCCGCGCCCGTACAAATGCCTCGACTTCGCGACGGACTTCGGGGCTCGCGGACTCGCCGACGATCATGGATTTCACCTCGGTCGCCACGAGCCACGCAATCACCATCAGCAGCAAGCCGACGCCGATCGATCCCAATGCATCGAACACCGGATTGCCCGTTACCATCGTCAGCAGCACGGCCACGAACGCAGTGGCAAGACCCAAAAGCGCGGCGACGTCCTCGCCGGCCACCACCAGCAACTCCGACTCGCGCGTTTCGCGAAACCATCGCCACATCGACTTGCGCGGATGACCTTTGCGAATTTCCCTGACGGCACCCGCCAGCGAAAGCGCCTCGAGCACCACCGAAATGCCCAGTACCGCGAGCGCGACGTAAGCATGCGAGAGCGGCTCGCGCGCAATCAGACGGTGAATGCCTTCATAAACGGAAAACGCGCCGCCGACAAAGAACAGCAGCAACGCAACCAGCAGCGAATAGAAATAGATCTCGCGCCCCGATCCCATCGGATGCAACCGGCTGGCGGGTTTGCGTGCTTCGCGCAGACCAAGGAGCAGCAGGATCTGGTTGCCGCAGTCCGCCGTCGAGTGAATCGCCTCGGCGAACATCGAACCGGAACCGGTGAATGCAGCGGCAGCGTACTTGCAGATCGCAATGCCCAGATTCGCGGCAAGTGCATAAAAAATGGCCTTCGGTGATTCTTCTGTCATCGTCTGGAAAAGGGTTGAAGGTTGGAATCAGGCGGAAAAATCAGGCGTCAGCCGACGATGACATGCGGCAGACCATCGCGCATCTCGCCAATCACGCACGCCTCGTCAAACCCATCGGAATGAAAGAGCGCGAGAACGTCATCGACCGCTTCAGGTGCGCACGCAACCAGCAGTCCGCCCGATGTCTGCGGATCGGTGAGCAGTGCGCGCGCATGCTCAGGCAGGCTGGCGCTTAGCTCGACGTTTTCGCCATAGGCCTCCCAGTTGCGCCCCGATGCGCCCGTCAGCAGGCCCGACGACGCCAGCGCTTCAACGCCCGGCAGCCACGGCAGACTCGCGTAGTGCAGATGTACGCCAAGCCCCGCGCCACGCGCAAGCTCAAGTGTGTGACCGAGGAGTCCGAAGCCGGTGACATCGGTCATCGCATGAACGCCCTCCAGCGCGGCGAGTGCGGTTCCCGGACGGTTGAGTTTCGTCGTGGTCGTGAGCATTGCGGCGTAACCGGCTTCATCCAGCTTCTCTTTCTTCAGCGCCGCCGAAAGCACGCCAACGCCCAGCGGCTTGCCAAGCACGAGCAGATCGCCTGCGCGCGCCGACGCATTCCGCTTCACGCGTTGCGGATGCACGATGCCTGGCGCGACCAGTCCGTAAATCGCTTCGACCGAATCAATGGAGTGGTCGTCGACGATCGGCATGAAGAAATCGGTGGTTGCGACGATCGCCTGTTCATCGTTCAGGCGGTAGACCGCGGCGTCGTCGGCTGTTTCGGTGCCGACCAGCAGATCGGGAAACGCGGGGAACGGCACACTGCGCTTGAGCAGTTCCGACAGCACGCCGGGCGCGATCTTGCAGCCGCATCCACCGCCATGCGAGAGGCTGGTCAGGCGCGGCACAGCCACTTTCAACGCAACGTCTTCTGTCATGGCGGGCATGGGGTCGAGTGGGGAATGCTGCATATTATGGGCAATCGCGACGGCGGACGTACAGTCCGTGCCTCCATTGCCGGAGGCGGCGCCGCGTGGTGCCGCCCCGCGTCCGCATCACGCGCGCCTTACGCCCGTTCGAGCACCGCCATTTCGCGCACGATAACCAGCAACATCGAAAGACTCGATCCGCCCGTTGCGCGCAGGTCGGCAAGCAGCCGTGCGTAACGTTCAAGCGCAAGTTTGCGCTTTGCCTCCCACGTCTCGACCATCGACGCCGGCGTATCGTGCCCGGAAGCTGAGGCGAGCGCGCTCGTCGTCAACGCACGCTTCAGGCGCGCCAGTTCGGCAAGCGCTGCCGCGCGCGCCAGCATGTCCCAGTGAGTCGGCGTCGGGAGCGCCATCGCGCGCTCGGCGATCCAGCTGTAGTTCAGCCGCGTGCCAAGCGCGAAGTACACACCCGCGACAAGTTCGAGATTGCGATCGCACGTCGCCGCCACCTCGGCGATGTCGAGCAGCTCGGCCGATATTCCACCACTTGCCACGCGCAGTGCCAGATCGCTGTCGACGCCCGCTTCCACCAGTTCGCGCTGACGCTCGGTCAGCGCGTCCATGTCGGCTTGCGGCAGCAGTGCCGGCAATTGCGGCGCCAGTCTTTGCACGGCGTCTCTACAACGCGCAAGCAGATTCGCTACGCCGCCCTCCTGCACGGCGCCAGGCTGAAGTTGCCGCATGAACCACAGCGCGGCACGTTCGAGCAGCCGCATGACTTCGACGAACATGCGCGCCTGAACGTCGTCGGCGACGCGGTTATCCAGTGCGTCGATCTGCTGCCACACCGCGTTCAGATCGAACACGTCGCGCCCCATGATGCACGCGCGAACAATGTCACCCGGCGTTGCATCGGTCTCTTCCATCAGCCGGTGCACAAATGCGCAGCCGACCCGGTTCACGAGCGCGTTGGTCAGATGTGTCGCGAGAATTTCGCGCTTGAGCGGATGGTTTGCCATTGGCGCGCTAAAGCGCTTTTGCAACGGTCGCGGGAAGTAATCGACCAGCATGTCCGCCACGAGCGGATCCTCAGGCATATCGGATTCAAGCAGCGCGTCATAGAGCCACATCTTGCTGTAGGCGAGCAACACGGCACGTTCTGGTGTCGTCAGCCCGAGCTTGCCCGCCTGACGTTCCGCGATTTCCTCATCGGTCGGCAGGAACTCGATTACCCGGTTAAGGCGGCCGGCCCGTTCCAGCCAGCGCATCAGGCGCACTTCCGTGTCGAGCATTTCGACGCCATAGCGCCCCGCGATCGACAGCGCCTGTGTCTGGTAGTAGTTGTCGCGCAATACCAGCAACCCGACCTCGTCAGTCATTTCCGCCAGCAGTGCGTTGCGTTGCTTGTCCGTCATTTCGCCGTCAGCGACGACAAGTCCCAGCAGGATCTTGATGTTGACCTCGTGATCCGAGCAGTCGACGCCGGCGGAGTTGTCGATTGCATCCGTGTTGATGCGCCCGCCTCGCTGCGCGAATTCGATGCGGCCCAGTTGCGTCAAGCCGAGATTGCCGCCTTCCGCAACGACCTTGCAGCGCAGATCCGCGCCGTTCACACGCACCGCGTCGTTCGCGCGATCGCCAACCTGCAGGTGCGTTTCCCCGCTCGCCTTCACATACGTGCCAATACCGCCGTTATAAAGCAGATCGACGGGCGCCATGAGAATTGCGCGCATCAGTTCGTTTGGCGCCAGCGTCGGTGCCGTGATGCCAAGTGCTGCCTGGACCGCGGCCGACAATGGAATCGTCTTCGCGGTGCGCGGAAACACGCCGCCGCCCGGCGAAATCAGTGCGGTGTCGTAGTCGGCCCAGCTCGAACGTTCCAGCGCGAAGAGACGGCCACGCTCGGCGAGACTCGTCGCCGGGTCCGGCGTGGGATCGAGGAAGATATGGCGATGATCGAACGCCGCGACGAGGCAGATATGAGGCGAAAGCAGCATGCCGTTGCCAAACACATCGCCTGACATATCGCCGACGCCCACCACCGTGAAATTCGTCGCCTGCGTATCGACGCCCATTTCGCGGAAATGCCGCTTCACGGATTCCCACGCGCCGCGCGCAGTAATCGCCATGCGCTTGTGATCGTAGCCAACCGAGCCGCCCGAGGCGAATGCGTCATCCAGCCAGAAACCGTATTCGCGCGAGATCGCGTTCGCGTAGTCCGAAAACGTGGCCGTTCCCTTGTCCGCCGCTACGACAAGGTATGGATCATCCGGATCATGACGCACCACATCGGCAGGTGGCACGATCGCGCCGCTTGCCAGGTTGTCCGTCACGTCGAGCAGCCCGCGCAGGAACGTCTGATAGCACGCGATGCCTTCGCGCAGCCACACTTCGCGATCGGAAGGCGGCGGTGGATTCTTCACGACAAAACCGCCCTTCGAACCCACCGGCACGATCACCACGTTCTTCACCATCTGCGCTTTCATCAGGCCAAGCACTTCGGTGCGGAAATCCTCGCGACGGTCGGACCAGCGCAATCCGCCGCGCGCCACGCGCCCGCCGCGTAGATGAACGCCTTCGACACGCGGCGAATATACCCAGATTTCAAACATTGGTTTGGGCTCGGGCAGGCCCGGCACCTTCGACGGATCGAACTTGAACGACAGATACGGCCTGGGTTCGCCGTGTTCGTCGCGGCGATAATAGTTCGTACGCCGGGTGGCATCGATTACGCCAAGAAACTGCCGGAGAATGCGGTCTTCGTCGAGATTGGGCACCTGATCGAGCGCCGTGGCGATCGCCTTGTTCAACTGCTCGATCTTTGCATCGCGCGTTGTTGCGCCGGAAGGATCAAAGCGCGCAACGAACAGGTCCACGAAATGACGGGCGATCTCTGGGTTGCCCGTGAGCGCGCGCTCGATATAGGCATCGCTGAACGTGGAACCCACCTGGCGCAGATATTTCGCGTACGCACGCAGGATTGTCACTTCACGCGCATTGAGTCGCGCGCGCAGCACAAGGCGATTGAATCCATCGTTTTCGATCGCGCCGGTCCAGACCTGTTCGAACGCATGTTCGAAGAGGTCCTTGACGTGCTCGATATCGAACTCGACATCGTCCGCGAGTTCAAGGCCGAAATCGTGAATCCATGCGGGCGTCGCGTCGGGAGCCTCGATCAGGTACGGACGCTCTTCATCTACCCGCACGCCGAGATTTTCGAGCATCGGCAGGCTGCGCGACAACGCAATCGGATCACCCGCGCGATAGACCTTGAAGCGAAACGCGCGCGGCCCCGATTCGATCGGACGATACAGGTTCATCGCGAGGCGACCGGTGCCCTGCAAATGTTCGATCAGATCGATATCGCGTACGGCCGTTCGCGCCGGATAGTCGTCGCGATAGCCGGCGGGAAACGAATCTGCGTAACGTTGCAGCAGCCGGTTGCCCTGCTCTTCGCCAAACGCGTCGAGCAACGCGTCAGCGAGATCGTCCTGCCAGCGGCGCGTCACCTGCACGAGGCGCGCCTCGAGTTCACGCGTATCGACGTCGGGCATTGCACCCGGCTCGGCATGCACGACAAAATGAATCCGCGCGAGCGTGGACTCCGACAGCAACGGTGTGAACTCCACGCTCGCGCCGTTAAATGCGCTTCGCAGCAGCTTCGCGATGCGGCGGCGCAGATCGGTGTTGTACTTCTCGCGCGGCACGAACACGAGGCACGATACGAAACGGTCAAACCGGTCACGCCGCACGAAAAGCCGGGTGCGTTGATGCTCCTGAAGGCGAAGCACACCGAGCGCCGCGTCATATAGCGAATCTTCATCGGCCTGAAAAAGCTCATCGCGCGGCCATGTTTCGAGCACGGTGACGAGCGATTTCGCGAGGTGCCCCTTCGACAGAAATCCCGCGCGGCGGACGATGTTCGCGCACTTGCGGCGCACGATCGGAATCTCGGCGCTCGAGACCATATACGCCGTCGATGTATAGAGCCCGATAAAGCGCCGCTCGCCGACGACCGAGCCATCGGGGCCGGCCAGTTTGACGCCCACGTAGTCGAGATAGCCCGGCCGGTGCACGGTTGCCCTCGTATTGGCTTTCGTCAGGAAAATCGGCGAAGCACCGCGAATAATTTCGCTCGCGGCGGCGGGCAATGGCGTGACGTCCGCCGCGCCCGGGCGTTGCGTGTCACGCAGGATACCGAGGCCTGAGCCCGCTACCGCGCGCAGACCAAAGCCCGTTCCGTGGGGCACGAGTTCGTAGTCGCGCTGGCCGAGAAACGTGAAGTGATCGGCCGTCATCCACTCGAGGAAAGCGCGCGCTTCGGTGGCATCCGCGCTGGTTTCCTGGCCTTTCATCGTCTTGATCGTTTCGCGCGCGATATCGACAAGTTTCGGCCAGTCTTCGACGGAGGCGCGTACGTCGTGCAGCACCTTCCCGATGTCGCTGCGCAAGGCCTCGAGCTTCGCTGCGTCGCCGCATCGGTCGACTTCGAAATGAATAAACGATGTCAGGTGCGATTGCGGATCGGCGGCGTCGGCCGCGCCAGCCCCCACGCGCGCGATTGCGCCTTCGCGGTCGCGCCAGATACGGAATACCGGATGCACGACCGAATGCAGCGCAAGGCCCAGCCGGTTGACCGCCATCGACACCGAATCGACGAGGAACGGCATGTCGTCGTTCACGATCTCGATGACCGTGTGATCGGAGTGCCAGCCATGCTGCTCGAGGATCGGGTTATAAACCCGCAGCCGTTCGCTCCCGGGCACGAAACGTTGTGCGGTTTGCCAGTGCGCCATCGCGGCGCCGTACAGGTCCGCGATGCTGCGGCTTTGCAGATCGTCGGCATCGACGAAGTCATAGTAGTGCAGCAAAAACGGCTCGACGATCGCGAACGAGGGTTCGGGTAGCCGCCCACGCGCAAACTCGACAAGATCGCTCAGCAGATGCCCGACGGATTCTTCGTTCTTTGCTTGCATGACGTCCTCCACGACGGCTGACCATCGATCGCACGGTCTAAGCGAAAGTATGCGCCTGCAATGTGAAAAGCAATGTGCGTCCGCACATCGGTGCAGGGGTCGCGGCGTTCAGGGCGCGTATCGCACGTCGCTCGCTATCATCAGCACCGGCTGACAGTTTCTGCCTCATGACGCCAGCGTGACACCGCCTCATATGTGGTCCGCCGCACAGATTTTTTCTCTCATCCGACCGACGTTGATTCCGAAGTACTTCTTATAAAACCGGCCACTGTTGTGTAAATAATGAATCTCAGGGGTTCAACTAATTAGCGCTCTGGTTATGCATGCACTAGTCTTCTAAGGTCCAGCTTAGTGTGGATAAATGGACCATAAAATCTGAATGGGTACAGGGCGCAGTCACTTTTTTTATGCCTCCGTTTGCATGAAAGGATCGTCGCCGATGTCGTCTGACGAGGCGTTGCTGACAGCCCCCTGTTCATGCCCAGCGCCGAAGTCGGACCGTTGATGTCTTTAGCTCTGGCCTGTTGTCCGATCGCATCCGGGATGGATCAGCAGGCAGGATCATGGGAGATCGAACCATGAAGTGCGCGCCTTATCGACGCGTCGGCGTCATCAGCTACACAGCGTTGCTGATGTTTAGCGCCGAAAGTCACGCGCAGTCACTTGAGACGCAGGCCGAACAGGCTAACCAGGCTAACCTGCGAAACCAGGCTAACCCGGCAAACCAGGCTATCCCGGCAGACCAGGCCGGCGTCAACGCGTTGCGCGACGAACTCAATCAGCGCATCAAGGAAATCGATGCGCTCAAGCGCAAACTCGCTGAGCAGGAGGCCGGTCTTGCGCGGTTAAGCCGCGCGCTCGATGCCGGCGCACTCGAAAACCAGCGCGGCACGGGTGGAACCGATGCCAACGGATTGCCCGTCGGCCAGGCCGCTCCGGACGCGGCAGCCGCCGCTGCGGGCGCTGCAACTGCGCAGACCAATGCTGCTGGCCAGCCCGCCGCACCCGATCAGGCGGCGCAGCCCGCGGCCGCGCAACAGGGGCAGCAGGTTCAGCAGGCACAACAGGAGCAACCGGTGGGCCAGGCGCCCGTGGTGGACACACGCCCGCCTGCCGTCGCGCCGATTTTCGACCAGCCGGGCGTGCTGACGCCGCGCCATACGCTGGTGGTCGAACCGTACTTCAACTTTGAGTATTCGTCCGTCAACCAGCTCTCTCTCGTGGGATACACGGTTATCCCGGCGCTGCTGATCGGGCTCATCAATGTAAGCGAGGTCAAGACAACCACACTCATAGGCGGCGTTGCGCTTCGTTACGGTATAACGAACCGGCTTGAATTCGAACTCCGTGTTCCATATGTGTATCAGACTAATGATGCCGTGGGGCGCCAGACCTTCACGGGCGCTGCGTCGGACAGCGTGATCAGCAGCAATGGCAACGGGATCGGCGACGTCGAAATGACGTTGCGTTATCAGTTGAATGAAGGCGGCCCGGACAAGTTCTATTACGTTGGCTGGCTGCGCTTCAAGACTGCGACCGGCAAGAGCCCGTTCGATGTCCCAACCGACTGCGTGTCGACCTGTATCGCCAACACAACCGGCACCGGTTTACCGCTGCGTCAGCCAACCGGCTCCGGGTTCCTCGCGATCCAGCCAGGCCTCACCTGGCTCTTCCCGACCGACCCAGTCGTGTTCTTCGGCAACTTCAGCTATCTGCACAGCTTCGGGAAAGACGAAAGCCTCACGGTCATCAATGGCGTACAGCCGCTCGGCAAGATTCAGCCAGGCGACATCTGGGGTTTCAACATCGGCATGGGTCTCGCGCTGAACGAAAAGGCATCGGTCAGTATCGGCTACGACATGAGCATCGTTCAGCCGACGAGCCAGAATGGCCAGACAGTAACCACCTCCGTGCGCACCGTGCTCGGCACGCTGCTCATCGGCTATTCATATCGTGTCACGCCGAAAACCACGGTCAACTTCTCGATCGGTGCGGGGCTTACGCGCGACACACCAGACCTCACGCTCACGATGCGTGTGCCAATCTCCTTCTGAACAACATGGCGGCGCGTGATCTGCGCCGCCATTTCACTGCACACATTCACCGCCACGTTGTCTAGCGCGGACGCACAGCCGTCGCCAATGCGGAATTCACCGTCGACCCAATATTGAACGCCTTGAATGCGGCCAGCGAGTTGACGGTCGTGTTGATCGTCGTCAGCGCCTGAACCTGCTGGTTGTTCAGCGAATTCTGGATAACAGATCCGGTCAACCCAGGCAACGCGCCCGGCTGCACCGTGTTGTTCAAACCGTTCTGGACCACCGCGCCCGTGTTCGCGTTCGCCAGCATCTGCGCCTGTTGCGGCGTCATCTGCGCAATGTTCGGAATGTTGAAGCTCGTCGACGACACGAGATTGCCGTTCACGAATGCCGCCCGCGAAATGCCGAACGACACCACGAGGCCCGACGGCAGGTCGAACCCGCCGCGCATGCTGTCGAGACGTTCGCTGTCTACTGCGACAAGATCCGCGGAAGCCCAGGCCGGATCGGCATCGTCGTGTTTCGTCACCAGAGGTTTCGCCGGTTGCGCCGTCAGATCCACGGTGGATTTCAGCGACACCGCCGCGCGCTGGAGCATACCGTCCCCGGATGCTGTCACGGCAGACGCTTCATCCGGGTGCGCAACGACCGGCGGAGCGGCGCTTGAAACTGTGCGTGTCGCGACTGGTGTTGGCGCGACACGTGAATCGGCGTTGCGCACGATGTCGAAGGACGACTCAGCGGTAGAAAGAACACCTTTAGCCGAAGCATCCGGCGCATCGGCTACAGGCGCGGAGGCTGGCATCGTACTCATCACTGGCACAGCCACGCTCACGGACACACGCGGCGTACCGGCAACGCGTGCGGGCGGCGTCTTCGCCACGGGGTGCGTGAGCGGCGCGGCATCGTCGGTTGAAGCAACCGGAACGGCCTGTGTGGATCGGGCGGCCCGGGTTACGGGCGCCGTGACCGGCTCCGCAACACGAGCGCCAGCGGAAACGGTCGGCACTGCGTCGACCTGATGCGGATCCGGCGCAGCGCTCATCGTCAACGGCTCGGAACTGTCTGCCGATGGCGTCACGCCTTTCTGCGCACGCGCGACTTCGCGCACGGCATTCGTCACGGGCGCAGCCTGATCTTCCGCGACAACGGTTACCACCGGCAGAGGCACGGCACTCGCCACCGGTACGTCCTCATCCGCCGGGGTAGCGGACGTTGAAGTCACATCGGGCACGAACGGCACACGTGCCGATTCGGGTACAGCGATCGGCGCCTCGCCGGAATCCTGTGATTGCCCGACCGCCGTGCGTGCTGTGTACATCACATCGGACGCATTGTTCACCGGTGCAAACGCGACGACATCCGTTGCCGGCGCGACACCCGCGTCAGCCTCAGGTGCAACATCCGGCACATCGCCTTGCGCGACGACGGGCTCCGTGTCCTGCACGGTGTCATCCGTCATGCCTGGCGCTGCGTCTTTCAACATATTGCGCAACGAAAGGATTTTTCCAGTCGCGAGTGCCGACGCGTCGCTGGTTGCGGCCTCGGCGCCCAGCGACGACATCGCCCCACATACCAGGGTTGCAATGCCAGCGAGCTTCAGATGTTCAGGTTTCATCATCGCTCTCAGAATTCACCGGGGCCAAGTTTCGGCACCACTACGCTAAACAGGCCTTCGCGCGGGATGCCCGTGTAAAGCGGTGCATCCGGCGCGACGTGCCAGTCCCCGGCATCGTTGAATTTCGCCATCTCGTGCCGGTTGTGAATCACGAACAGCACGCGGTCCTGCCATTTCTCCTCGAAATTCGCCTTCGACATCGCCCGTGTACCGGTGGCCGGATCGCCAATCAGGACGCGCCCGTTGCGCACGCCCTTGATCACGACGAAGTGGTGATAACCGTGCTCGACAATCAGCACGATAGCCGGCGTATTGGTCTGTTCGAGCTTTTCGAGCGGGGCTTCATAGCCGTCCGCCTCGAAGCCCCTTTCGACCAGAAAGCGCCGGATGTCGAGCAGGGAGAATCCTTCTCGACGGATCTTTGCCTGATCGCCCTGCTGGAACATCTCCCCAAAGGCCTGCTGTTCGGTGACCGGGAAGTTGTACTGATAGGTCAACAGTGTCGCCAGTGCCGCCGAGCCGCAACTGAAATCGTATTGCTGCCTGATGGTCCGCCTGAAGCGGGCTTCCTTCAGGCTCGTCACGTGCATCGCGTAATAGCCGCCGGACGGAGTCGCGATATTGATCGGATCCGCGCGGGCAGCCGATATCCCGACTCCGCATGACAACGCGATGCAGACGGCGAAGAATTTCATCACTCAGTTCCCGAAGCGAACGTTCAGCACTGTCGCGTTCTGGATCAGCACATTGGCGCCTGTATTCTGAATGACCGTCGGCAGTCCGCTTGAGCTTGCGAACGAGCCTTCACTGATCGAATTCGAGCCAGTTTCGACCTTGTAGGCCGAAGTGTTGGTGAGCGATCCAGTCAGATAGTTCTGGCCAATCAGTGCGTCGCCGCCCCGATGTTCGTCGAGTTGTCCCGCAGTCATCGCTACGCCGAAGCTGTCGGACGACACGCTTGCCGAAGCGGGCGTGGCGGAGACAGTTGCGGGTGTGACGGTGCCGGACACCGCGGCTGATCCGGGCGGTCCTTCACCTGTCGCAGCGGCTTGCGCCGCCGGTGGTGGCAATGGCGTTTCGTCCGCCTGGGCAGCGAACGCCGTCGTCGCCATCACGACCGGTAACACGAGCAGCGAAATACTCTTTCGCGCTTGCATGAGTGTCTCCTTGGTCCTGCACGCGGCCAGCGGCGGCTGCATGAAAAGACCGGATAAGGGGTGCGCTGCCTTTCAGGGGCTGGCCTTGCTGTCTGCCTGACATTGGACCGGTGTTGCTGCCGTGAGGCACTTCGGTGTGCGCCCCACGGCAAACCCCCTCAACAATCAGGAGAACCTGCTATGGCTCAATGACCCACAGTAAGATTCGCCTGCACGGTGACAGCCTGTTGCACGAACGAAGCAGCGCCGGAGTTCTGGCTCATGACCGAGATACCCGCTGCCGACTGTGCCGCCGCCGTCATCGTGTTGCTCATGTCGAACGTGCCAGCATCGACCGCGTTTCCACCGCCCGCACCGCCTGCACCACCGACACCGCCGGTACCCGCTCCACCTGTACCCGTGGCACCCGCCGCGCCTGCTACACCTGCTGCACCTGCTGCACCTGCTCCGCCGGTTGCGCTGCCGTTGCTGGCAGTCGACGTCGAGTCGCCGTTGGTACCTGAACCGCCAGTACCCGTGCCGCCCGCGCCGCCATTGCCTGCGGTCGAAGAAGCCGCGCCGCCTGCACCGCCGGTACCCGCGCCAGAACCGCCCGTTGCCGTGACCGCACCTGCCGATCCAGCTCCGCCCGTCCCGGTGCCGGCTCCGCCTGTGCCGCTACCCGTACCACCTGCTCCACCGACGCCACCTGCGCCACCGGCCGAGTTAGCAGTAGAGGTCGAGTTGTTGCGGGCACTGGAACCGCCGCCGTCACCGCCGCCACCACCGCTTCCGCCCCTGCCGCCGTTGCCGCCGCCATAGCCGCCAACGCCAATGGCGCCGCCTCCGCCAGCCGCACCGAGCGCGACCGAGGCTCCACCACTGCCACGACCGTTACCACCCTGCGTGCCGCCCGCACTTGCGGTGCCACCGTTGCCGCCATCGCCGCCATAGCCCGTCCCGGCAGTCGCGCTGCCGTTCCGGCTGTTACCAGCGGTTGCGTCGCCGTTCGAGGCAGTGCCGCCATCGCCGCCATTACCGCTGCGGCCGGCATTGCCACCGTTGCCACCGTAGCCGTCGCCGCCATAGCCCGCGCCAGCCTTGCCACCGCTGGCGCCTGCGGCGCTGCCGAAGTTCACGGCATGATTGCCGATGCCTGAAACGCCCACATAGCTGACTGAGCCATTCAGCCTCGTCAGCGCCACAGCCTTGGAGCTGTTAAAGGAGTCCTGATTTACCGACGCATACGACGCGACTTCGTTGGCATTGCTGCCGGTGGTCGTGGTCTGGGTGCCGGTTGCGGTAGAACTCAGACTGTTCGCCCCAGTCGTCGATGACTGGTCGCAGGACTTCGAGCTGTCACTACAAGGGTTGGCCATTGCGTATCCGCTGCAGCCCAGGGCCAGGGCTACAGCAGAGGCCATTAAGGTTCTTTTCATCACACGCTCCTGTGTCCTAATGGCCGACGGTCAGATTCGCCTGAACAGTGACGGCTTGCTGTACGAGCGACGCCATCCCGCTGTTCTGGTTCATCACCACAATGCCGGCTGCCGACTGGGCTGCGCCCGTCATGGTGTTGGCCATGTCGAACGTGCCTGCGGTTACAGCATTGGCTCCGCCAGCGCCACCTGCGCCACCCACAGCGCCGTTGCCTGCGCCGCCAGTGCCCGTTGCACCTGCGCCGCCCGCACCGCCAGCCGCACCGGCTGCCCCGACACCTGCAGTCGCGCTGCCATTCGATGCCGTGGTGGTTGCGCCGCCGTTGGTCGCTGCGCCGCCAGTACCTGTACCGCCGGCACCGCCGGCACCCGCCGTCGACGTTGCTGCACCGCCTGCGCCGCCTTGACCTGCGCCCGAGCCGCCGGTACCCGAGGTTGCGCCGGTCGTGCCTGCGCCACCCGTACCGGAGCCTGCGCCGCCCGTGCCGCCACCAGCACCGCCTGCTGCACCGGCGCCGCCGAGGCCGCCTGCAGAGGTTGCCGTCGCGGTCGAGTAACGATGAGCACTGGCACCGCCGCCATCGCCACCGTTTCCGCCACCGCCACCGCCACCACCGTTGCCGCCTGTCGAGCCACCACCAGCTGCACCGAGGCCGCCCACTGCGATGCTGCCTGCCGCACCGAGTGCGCCCCTGCCGGAGCCGTTGCCGCCCTGCGTGCCGCCCGCATGTGCCGAGCCGCCTCTGCCACCATCTCCCGCATTGCCATCACCGGCCGTTGCGCTGCCATTCCGGGCGTTACCTGCTGTCGCGCTGCCGTTATCCGCATCGCCACCGCTGCCGCCGCTGCCGCCAGCACCACCCCTGCCACCGTTGCCGCCTGTGCCGCTACCACCGATGCCAGCACCGCCCTTGCCGCCGGAGCCGCCTGCCGCGCTGCCCCAGTTGGCGGCCTGATTGCCGATTCCGGAGACACCGACGTTGCTGACGGTACCGTCCAGTTTGCTCAGTGCGACGACCTTGGTGCTGTTAAAGGAGTCCTGCCAGACACTTGCACCGGACGCGATTTCGTTGGCGTTACTGCCAGTGCCCGTTGTTTGAGTTGAAGTTGCGGCGGCGCTCAGCGTATTGGCGCCGGAGGTGGATGACTGATCGCAACCTCCTTTTGCATTGTCACTACATGGATTTGCCATCGCGTAGCCGCTGAAGCCTAAAGCCAAGGCCGCAGCGGACGCCAGTAGAGTCTTTCGCATGGAATCCTCCTGATCTTCATTCGGGGGTGGGCGGCTTGGCAGACTTCACCAATCCGCCGCACCTAAATGCATAGGCGATGCCACCTGCCTAAGTACTTGAAAGTAAAGAGGAAGATACCTTTACCGCAATATGGAATAATTTTCCGAGGGTTTTCCCTCATGTTTTTTGTTTCTGAATTGAAACGCATCGTCATGCACAACACCCTTTCCAGCTTTTTGTGCATCTGCACATATTCTTTTAATTCAACAAGTTGGCGGTAAATCGTAAGAGAAAGGATGCGTTCCAAAAAACGTTTCTATTTTGTCAGGCCCAATTTATGTATGCAGGCCGAAGGTGGATACGGCATTCCCATCATTTGGGGGTTCAGCCTTGCCTGGCTTGGCTTCTGTGCGCTGGCGCACATTTATCGGGGGTCGAAAGACAGAGTGCCGATCGCCTCAAAAACGTATCTTTTCAAGTTAAGGTGCATTTGAAGGGTGTGTTTAAACCTCGTCCGTCATTCATTTGCGGGACGGGTAAACCCGTTCGGACCGTGGTGCGTTTTCAGATTTAGTTCGCAGTGCAGCAGAAATCGTTACCAGCTTCGTCCGAAGATTTGCAGCGACTTGTCCGATCATTGCGAAATCGTGAATGAAGAAGGATCTTCGGACTGTACGAGCCATTCAGAAATCGTTTCGCATACCCAGGCAGAATCATCGTGTGGCAGGTCGTGACCTGCCCATGGATGTCGACGATGTGGCGCGCGCCAAGCGGCTGCAAGATGCGCAGAACACACTGGATTCACGAGGCGGTCATCTTCAGACGAGAGAATCAAGGCGGGGCACGACGGCGGCGTTTTACCCGCATTGAACTGCGCTGCAGCAAAGAGCTGACGCAATGCGTTGACACGGCTGACAGGCGCACTTGCACGGATCGTTCGCCACACGACGAGATCGTCGACGATATTCTGGCGATTGCTGCACGTCAGTCGATGAACAGCCGACTCCACCTCCTGCGGATCACCCCACTTCGCCGCGATGCGCAAGAGCTCCGGCCACGCCTCACTACGCAGCCGCTCCCGCGCGCGGCTAAACGGACGCATGCTGGTGTTGATCAGAACAATGCGTTCGATATCCTGTGGATGCCGCTGCGCCCACGCCGTCGCGACCATTCCGCCGAGTGACATCGCGAGCAGCCGGTAAGGTTTCGGCAGACCACTTTGCACTGCCACGAGCCGCACGAATCCCACCATGTCCACAACGTCCAGCGGCGCGCGCAAACGGGTATGGATGCCGTTGCCCGGCAGGTCGGGGAGCAACACATGCTCCGTGTCCGTCGCGGCGCCGAGGAGCGCTGGAAGCGTTCCCCAGTGCCTCGCTTCGCGCGTAAGTCCACGCAGCAGAATCCATGTGCTCATGTGCCCGCATCCCGATACCAGTGATCGATTGCGCTTTGCTGTAACTGCTGCCTTCGTTTGCCTTCGGGCAGCCAGCGTTGCGCGGAAAACGCCGCGCGCGTGAGGAACTCGAGCAGGTTCGCATGTCGCCTCAGTACGCGTGCCGTGCGATGCGCCTTCACCGGATTGAACATGCCCTGCCGCGAAAACAGCTGCAATGGATTCTTCCTGATCCACAGCCACGAACCGAGTTCGAGCGTCATCGGCAGCAGGACGTTGGATGCGGGCGTGCGGTCATACGCGCAATCCCACAGATCGCCGTGCAGCAGGTATTGATGGCTTTGCGGTTCGAACGTATAGCCGTGATGCGGATGCGCCCGCTCGAACATGGTCTTGAGCGCGAACATCTCCGGCAGATGACGCATCAGCTGACGCGTGCGTGCATACGGAAACCAGATGCTGTCGCCAAAGCCGTATCCCGAGTGACAGTCGAGCGCGAAGCTGAGCGGACGCGTCGACAGCTGGTTTTCGACGACCTGAAGGAGCGCCTTCGCTTCCGGCTCCATCGGCGCCCCGCGGCTACCGCGATACCACGGCAGCCATGCGCCGACCCGCTGGCCGCCCGCAAGAAACGGCACCCGTTCGTCCGCGTCCTGCGGGGCGTTGCGCATCAGGTCGACGCCGTTCGGATTCGCGCGCGTCGCGGCCCACATGCCGCCTGGATTGACGATCGGCATAAAGATCAGGCGAATGGACTGCAGTTGCCGCACGAGCAGTTCGTCCCATTCCAGCCGGCCGAGTAGCGCGCGCATGTAGTCGAGCACGAGTTGCGTGCCGATGCGCTCGAGCCCGTGAATGCCGCCGAAGAAGCCAATGGCCGGCGCCTGCGGATCGGTCGAGCCGATGCTGGCCGTGTGAACCGCGAAGACGCGTCCATGCACCCGCGTTTCGCAGACGGTGTTGATCTCGAAGCTGGCGCTGCCGACATCGAGGATCGACTTGAGGTCCTCGTATTCCGCAAAGCTGTCGGCGAGGAAGCTGAGTGGTTGCATGGCGACGCCAGAAGTCATTCCAGTGTTATTGGGGACGGCACGCGCTGATCCCTCAATATATCGCGTTAGCGGCCAATGAAGCATGACAACCCGTGTTCCTGAATGATCGTGTCATGCCAGCGTCACACAGCCGTCCATCCTGCGCGGCAACGCCTGCTGCTTTCGACTGATCCAAAGTTCTGATAGAAAGGCATGTTCGCCGTCCCGGCCACGTATGGGCGGACACGGATCTACCTGAAACAACCCCATGCCGGCGGTCACTGCCGCCTTTTTCGTCCAGGCTCTTGATGGAAACATCTGTTGTATTGCTGGTTTTGCTCGCCGCGTTGCTGCACGCGACCTGGAACGCGTTTCTGCATCTTTCCGAAGACCGGATCTGGCTGCTCGGCATGATGTCGATTCCATATCTCGTCGTCAGCGCGATTGGCGTGTGCGTGCTGCCGTTGCCCGCGCGCGCTGCGTGGCCTTACATCTGCGCCTCCGTCGTACTTGAGTCGGGCTATTGCCTTGCACTGATCCGCGCGTACCGCAGCGGCGATTTCGGGCAGATCTATCCGATCGCACGCGGCCTTTCGCCGATGCTGGTCTGTGCTGGCGCGTTCGTCTTCGCGCACGAGACACTCAAGCCACTGGCCATGGCCGGCGTCGCGCTGGTCTCGCTTGGCATCATCTCGCTCGCGTTTCGCCGCAACATGCGCTTTTCCGGCGAAAGCGTGCCGTTCGCGCTGCTGACCGGCTGCTTTATCGCGTCGTATTCGGTTGTCGACGGCATCGGTGCGCGCGTGTCCGGCAACGGGCTCAGCTACGTCATGTGGGTCTATCTGCTCTGGAACGTGCCGCAGTTTCTGCTCGTGTGGAAGTGGCGCGGCGGCGCCCGGGGCCTCTTCATCGGGCGTGAACCGGTCTTGAAGGGCATGCTGTCCGGCGTCATCGCGCTGACGGCGTACTGCTTCATCATCGAGGCGTACCGCTATCTGCCGATCGCGATGGTCTCGGCGCTGCGCGAACTCAGCACGATATTCGCGGTGCTGATCGGCTGGCTCTTCATGCGCGAAAAGCTCACCGTACGACGTATCGTCGCGTGCACACTCGTCACGCTCGGCGCGGTGCTGATCCGGGTTTGAGCGTCGCGGGTCCGCGCGCCGCGCTCAGGCGAACTGCACGAGTGTCGAATCGATCGCGTCGGCGAGCGTATCGAACGCGGGCGCGATCTCTTCGTCGGGCACGCACGCATAGCCGATCAACAGGCCCGACGGCGCGCTCGCCGGCTCGGCGTAATAGCCCGACAACGGCCGCACGATGATGTTGCGCTCCAGCGCCGCATTCGCAACCGCGCGATCGTCGGCGTCATGCGGCAACTGCATCACGAGATGCAGACCCGCATCGCCGCCCACCGCAGGCATTTCACTCCCGTAACGACGCCCCGCCGCATCGAGCAGTGCCTGGCGACGCTGCCCGTAGAGCGTGCGCATCCTGCGGATATGCGACGTGAAATGTCCTTCCGCGATGAATTCCGCCAGCACCGCCTGCTGGAGCAACTGGCCTTCGCGATACAACTCCGCGCTCGCCATCGCAAAACTCTCGGCGAGCGCTTCGGGCACCACCAGATATCCGATGCGCAACCCGGGAAACAGCGTCTTGCCGAAGCTGCCGACGTAAATCACCTGCCCGGCCGTATCCAGCCCCTGCAACGAGGCGAGCGGCCGGCTGCCGTAGCGGAACTCGCTGTCGTAGTCATCTTCAATGATCCAGCATTGATGCTGACGTGCGTATTCCAGCAGCATCCGGCGCCGCGCGAGACTCATCACCATCCCCAGCGGATATTGATGCGAAGGCGTGACGAGCATCAGCTTCGGCGGCTGTGCGAGGTCGTCGGGCGAAGGATTGATGCCTTCCTCGTCGACGGCAATCGGGCGCGACTGCAACCCCGACACGTGAAGCACGCTGCGCACGCCCCAGTAGCACGGGTCTTCGGTCCAGATCACGTCGCCCGGATCGGAGAGCAGCCGCACGGCGAGGTCGACGGACTGATGGATGCCCGTCGTGATCACGATCTGCTCCGGCGTGCAGCGCACCGAACGCGACGTGCGCAGATACTCGGCCAGCGCGTGGCGCAGGAGCGGCAGACCGCCGCCTGGCGCATACGTCAGCAGATCGGGGCGCATGCGGCGCCAGTACTTGTTATGCAGGCGGCTCCAGACGCGCGCCGGAAAACGCGTCACGTCCGGCACGCCCGGCATGAACGCGCCCCACTGCCGCTTCGACACGCCCGCACCCGACAGCAGCCGCGCACCGCGTGCTGAAAGCGCGCGTGCGGCCGGCAGCGGCGTAGCATCCGGGATTGACGCAGCCAGTGGAGCCGCCACGGCGGTAGCCGCATCCGGCGCGCCGACGATTTCATCCGGCGCGCTGTCCGCGACGAACGTACCGCGCCCCGTCGCTGACGTCACGTAGCCTTCCAGCGCGAGCTGCTCATAAACCTGCGTCACGGTATTGCGCGCGATGCCGAGTTCGGCGGCCAGAAGCCGTGACGACGGCACCTTGCTGCCCGCCGGCAATTCCCGCGACAGGATCGCCTGCTGAAGCAGCCTGTGCAGTTGCCGGTAGACCGGCTGGCCGTTACCGCGGTCGAGCCGCTGGGCCAGCCAGTCGGACAAAACGCTCGCGCGCATGATTGGCTCCTGAATTTTTATTGAAATGGCTCTGAAGTTTGGAGCCAAATCTGATTATAGTCGCTGCATGTGCTGTCAACGGGCGGCACCTTCCCGATTCCGCCCGTCCCCGCGTGTTCCGCGCGTGTTCCCGATAACCGGATGTGAAGGAGATGACCATGGCCGACAACAAGAACGCAGGACTTCAGGCTCGCAAGGACGCCGCCACGCCACGCGGCGTCGGCGTGATGTGCGATTTCTACGCAGAGCGCGCGGAAAACGCCGAACTGTGGGACGTCGAAGGCCGCCGCTTCATCGACTTCGCTGCGGGCATCGCCGTCACGAACACCGGCCACCGTCATCCGAAGATCGTCGCCGCGATCCGCGAGCAGCTGGATCGCTTCACGCATACGGCGTATCAGATCGTGCCGTATGAGTCGTACGTCGAGCTCGCGGAAAAGATCATCGCCCGCGCGCCGGGTGACTATCCGAAGAAGGCCGCGTTCTTCACCACCGGCGCCGAAGCCGTCGAAAACGCCATCAAGATCGCGCGTGCCGCGACCGGTCGTCCGGGCGTGATTGCGTTCACGGGTGGCTTTCACGGTCGCACGATGATGGGCATGGCGCTGACCGGCAAGGTCGCGCCGTACAAGATCGGCTTCGGGCCGTTCCCGTCGGACGTTTTCCACGCACCGTTCCCGAATCCGCTGCACGGCGTCACGACCGCCGATTCGCTGCGCGCCATCGAGCATCTGTTCAAGGCCGACATCGATCCGAAACGCGTCGCCGCCATCATTTTCGAACCGGTTCAGGGCGAAGGCGGCTTCAATCCCGCGCCGGCCGAGTTCGTGCGCGCGCTGCGCAAGCTGTGCACGCAGCACGGCATCCTGCTGATCGCCGACGAAGTGCAGACCGGCTTTGCGCGTACCGGCAAGCTGTTCGCGATGCATCACTACGACGTCGTGCCCGATCTGATGACGATTGCGAAAAGCCTCGCCGGCGGCATGCCGCTCTCGGGCGTGGTCGGCCGGGCCGACATCATGGACGCGCCGGCACCCGGCGGTCTCGGCGGCACGTACGCAGGCAACCCGCTGGCGCTCGCTGCGGCGCACGCCGTGCTCGACATCATCGAAGAAGAAAACCTGTGCGAACGCGCAACGGCACTCGGTGACCGCCTGAAGGCAAAACTCATCGCGCTGCAAGGCGAAGTGCCGCAGATCGCCGACGTGCGCGGCCCTGGCGGCATGGTCGCAGTCGAGTTTTTCAAGGCCGGCACGCGTGAGCCGGACGCCGACTTCGCGAAGCGCGTGCAGACGCGCGCGCTCGAACGCGGCCTGCTGCTGTTGACCTGCGGCGTGTACTCGAACGTGATCCGCTTCCTGTTCCCGCTGACGATTCAGGACGCCGTGTTCGACGAAGCGCTCGCGATTCTCGAAGGCGTGTTGAAGGAAACCGTCGGCGTTACCGCGTGATTCCGGATTTTCTCCAGACTGGTTCGGGAAAGACACATGACGATCAAGGCATTTGAAAACCTGAAGGACCCGACGCTGCTGCGCACGGACGCGTTCATTGCAGGCAGATGGCAACAGGCCGACGACGATTCGACGTTCGACGTCGTCAATCCGGCGACGGGCGAGCGCATCGCGAAAGTACCGCGCATGGGCACGCAGGAAACACGTCGCGCGATCGAGGCGGCGAACGCCGCGTGGCCCGCATGGCGCGCGAAAACCGGCAAGGAACGCGCCGCGATTCTGCGTGCGTGGTACGAACTGATGATCGCGAACGCCGACGACCTCGCGCTGATTCTCACCACCGAGCAGGGCAAGCCGCTCGCCGAAGCAAAAGGCGAGATCACGTATGCGGCGTCGTTTCTCGAATGGTTCGGCGAAGAGGCGAAGCGCGTCAACGGCGACACGATTCCGACCCCGGCATCGGACAAACGCATTGTCGTGACGAAGGAGCCGATCGGCGTCTGCGCGGCAATCACACCGTGGAATTTCCCCGCGGCGATGATCACGCGCAAGGTCGGCCCGGCGCTCGCCGCCGGTTGCCCGATCATCGTGAAGCCGGCCGAGGCCACCCCGCTTTCCGCGTTCGCGCTCGCCGTGCTGGCAGAACGTGCGGGCGTGCCGGCTGGCATTTTCAACGTGCTGACGGGCGACCCGAAGACTATCGGCGCCGAAATGACCGGCAACCCGATCGTGCGCAAGCTGTCGTTCACGGGTTCGACCGCCGTCGGGCGTCTGTTGATGGCGCAATGTGCGCCGACGGTCAAGAAGGTCTCGCTCGAACTCGGTGGCAACGCGCCGTTCATCGTGTTCGAAGACGCCGATCTCGACGCCGCGGTTGCGGGTGCGATTGCATCGAAGTATCGCAACAGCGGGCAGACGTGTGTGTGCACGAACCGCTTCTATGTGCATGATCGCGTCTACGACGCGTTCGCCGCGAAGCTGCGCGATGCGGTCGCGGACCTGAAGGTGGGCTTCGGCACCGATGCTGGCGTCACGCAGGGGCCGCTCATCAACGAGGCGGCCGTGCTCAAGGTCGAATCGCATATCGAAGACGCGCTCGCCAAAGGCGCGCGCGTGGTGACGGGCGGCAAGCGTCATGCGTTGGGCCACGGCTTTTTCGAGCCGACGGTTCTCGCGGACGTCACGCCCGCCATGAAGGTCGCGCGCGACGAAACGTTCGGGCCGCTCGCGCCGCTCCTCCGTTTCTCATCCGACGAAGAAGTGATCCGCCTCGCGAACGATACCGAATTCGGTCTGGCCGCGTACTTCTTCAGCCGCGATATCGGCCGTGTGTGGCGCGTGGCCGAAGCGCTCGAATACGGCATGGTCGGCATCAATACCGGCCTGATTTCGAACGAAGTTGCGCCGTTTGGCGGCGTCAAGCAATCGGGGCTGGGGCGTGAAGGCTCGCACTACGGCATCGACGATTACGTCGTGATCAAGTACATGTGCATCGGCGGGATCTGAGCCTTTAGCTGTACAGAATCCATTGTTGGACTTACGCCAGAAGCTACGCCAGAGGACATCCTGTTGCGCGTAGCTTCGGCGAAACATTCCTTTCCAGCCGATCAGTTCGTGCGCGCACTCCTCCTCTTTACTTAGCTATCCTTTACTTATAACTTGACCAGTGTGGTCGCGGCATTCATCCAACCTGGACGGAAGGGCCATCGGCCTAATGGTTGCCGTTATCGAACGGCTGGCGTCCCACCACGTTTTCGTTGAAGGCGCTGGCGAAACAGTCGCTGCCGGCGTCCATGGACGGCCCGGTTCGGAAAAGCGGGTTTTGACTATTCGCTGTCACCATGGGTTGTCTCTTTCCCCCACACACTGTAAAACATCGGATGAACACGACGATGCCCTGACGTTGCCGGCCCAATTCGGGATGCAACGTTGACGACGTTTCGCGCCACCCTCGTGGTTTGGCTTGTCGCGCTGCTTTCGGCCTGTGCGGGATTGAAGGGCCAGTTGGATGCCTTGCCGGTTCGATCGAAGTAATGACTTGTGGATACTGCCTGTGAACGTCTAAACGAGTAGACGACCATGCCAACCTCACCGGAAATCGACTTCCGAAGCAGCCGTCGCCCGGGCAGAACATACAGAAAGCTTTCATTCCGGCGCTCGCTGACGACCCTCGTCGCAAGTGCCTTTCTGGCGGCAAGTGGACCATGGCTGATACCTGATGCGACTGCAGCGCCGGGGGATGCGTCTGCACCCGTCATTACCGGTCCGAATGTGCAACGACGCGCTGACGCGGTGGTCGCCCTGCTGTCCTTCACCGTCACGCCGGATCTTTCCGCCAGTACGCTTGGCATCCGCAATAGCGCGACCGCCAATCCGTCATTGAACATGACGCAGTTTGGCGGGGGCTTTACCCTGAGCCCGAACTTCCCGCTCTATCTGGAGGGCGCACTGGGCGGATCGCGCTACGATCCCACGTTTCTCGTGTCGGATGGACAGGAGCAACGTGCGTTACCTACCCGGTGGACGAACGTAGCGGCGACCGGCGGCATCGGCTGGGACTTTCCCCTTAACGCGAGCAAGAATCTGGTCATCCGGCCGATCTTTAACTTTTCGCTGGGGGAGGTCTTGAGCGACGCGACCGCGGCACAGTTTCTGGTCAATCGCCGGACAGACAGCAACATTAATTTCATCAAGAACGGATCACTCAATGTATATGGGCTCGGCGGGTCGCTAATGCTGGGCTGGTACCCCCGTCAGGAGCCTTACGAAATCGATGTTGAACTACGTTTTACGGACATCTATCTCCAGAGCTTCGGATCGTCGGGCGCTGTGCGAGGATCCGCCAACGCGCAGTCTACGAACCTGTATGCTCGCTGGCGCGCGCCGACGGGTTTGCTGTTGTTGCACAGGCCACTGCGTTATGTTCTCGAACTCTCTCATTCGACATATCTTGGGAGTCAGGCGGACATCCTCGGCTTCAATCAGTTGACCTCGCTTGGCGCGGGCCTTGAAATCGACACTGGCGCAGTAACGAAGCTCTTCTCCCGGCTTCGCATCGTTGCGCGATACGCGTTCGGCAAGGACGTTACAGGTGCATCGCTGGGTCTCGCGCTTAGTTTTTGATCGACTACGTTTCATCGCAAAGCCAGCACGCGCTAAAGATCCAACGGGCGTACTGTCGACGGATGACAGCCAGGGCTTGATCCTGGAAGTGTTCAACGACAGGGGTGCGAGAAGATCGGGCGACCTGTCTGACTCTACTCCGAATAGAAGCCCGAACCCACGAGACCCGGCGTTCCGTTTATCTTTACTGCTTTCACATAGGTCCATTTATGCGAGGGCTCAGTCTGTCCGGGTCTCAGAAACATGTAATCGACCCAACCCGATCCCTTCGTTTCAGCCGTCTGGATCATGACGTCGTGCAGCAGCTTGCCGTTAGTGTCTTTCTGGCCGCTAACGTTGGTCCCTTCACGGGCTGGGAAGGCCGGATTCAACAAGACATTTGCCTTCAGATCGTAAACGAACAGATAGGTGTCCCCGTGGAACCACTCGCTGCCTTTCACTCTGAACGCGGAAAACGCTTCCTGGCCTTTACTGTCGATCAATGCCGCAGCTTTGTCGACCAGCGCTTCAGTCTGCTTTGCCACTTCGGACGTCGGGGGAGATGACTGAGAAAATGCGGAAGACGCGGAGCAGAACAATCCGCCCAGCAACAAGATGTTGGTAAAGAGAGCTTTCCCGTTCATGGCGATATTTCCAGCCGCTGAATGCGGCACTGTTCCGTAAATCGATCGCTCTTTCCAGCCTGAAATGGTCGCGCGGGGTCTGGATAGACTCTGTGCGTGACAACGTGTCTACCCCGGTTTCCAGATGTGGGCGGCTTTTCAACAGGTTGCCCGGCCGAATCGAATGACGATCTGGGCGGACCCAGCCGCGCTTCGTCAGAGGCTCGGCGAACACCGCACAAGAGCCGCTCGCGGGAGTGCAGCGCTCCGCATTCAGGAAGAGTAGTATGCGAAGCGCAGCCAGGTCAGGCTCGTTTTCCCGCATAGCGTGGGCGCCTTCGAATGAACGGCTGCTTCAAAATGTCGAGCCGGCAGGGGATGGGCGCGAATGACGGAAATCGACCGCTGTGTGGAAACGGCTTTCTTTTTGTAAAGCCCAGATTACCAGCCCTGCCAATCAAGTCTGGTAATTCCGGGCCGCGCTAACGTAATGCTTCGAGCTTAAAAAGCCCTTCCTGGTTCCTGCCATGTTCATTGCCTTTATTGTCCCCGCAATTCCAGGTATCTTCATCATGCGCTTCAGGTTGGAGACCAAAACGCGAACACTCCTTTCAGTGCTTGCCGATCCGAGCGTTCGGGTCAGGAAGTGCGTGGATCCCATAATGGCATGAGTTTATTGACACACCCTGACTAACTGTCCGGCCTGAATTTTTTTTCGGTCAAACTGTTTTCCTCGTCAGCCGGCGGTTCAGGACAAATGATGTCGACGAGCCTGGAATACAAGCGCTTCCCCGCTACGATAATCGGATTGCCTCGCAACAAGCCCTGATCCGAGAGAAAATCATTTACGGCGCCACCCGCCTCCCGCACCAGCACGATTCCCGCAAGGCAGTCCCACGAGTTGATGTGCGGCTCGTAGTAACCGATCAGGCGCCCGGCCGCGACGTAAGCAATCATCAGCGCACCCGAGCCATTGCGGATAAACATTCCCCCTTCTGCCAGCAGACGATCGAGAAACGGAATAAAGGCATCCGGTTTCACGCGATGAGAAAATCCCACACCAAGTACCCCCTCACGAACGGAGCTCGCCGCGCTTGCGCTCACCGGCGTCTCGTCGACGAAGGTGCCCCGGCCGCGCGCAGCATGAAAAAGCTCACCGCTGTTCGGGTCGTAGACCACGCCAATAGCCGGCTCTCCGTCGATCAGAATGCCGATCGACACGCACCACGCGTGCATGCCGTTCACAAAGCAACTCGTCCCGTCGATGGGGTCGACGACCCAGATCACTCGCTCATGCTGCAACGCCTCCTGTATATCCCCCGCGCTTTCCTCGCCGAGAAAGGCATCGTTGGGAAACGCCTCGTTGACATACTTCCGCACCATGCCTTCCACTTCCCGGTCGGCGACGCTGACGACGTCCTGCAAGCCCTTGTGCTCCACTTCGAGCGCGGCGCGATTGCGGAACATCTGCAACGCGCGCAAGCCCACTTCTTTGGCTACGGTGCGCGCAAGGACATAACGTGATTCGAGGTCGATCGCAACCTGCATCGGAGATTGAATGACTGTCATGCACGCGCTCCGACAATTGCAGCGCCGTGCGCCTTCAGTTGCAATCCAACCTGCGCGCCACGGGGAAATATCTGATCCAGACGATGACACACGACAAAAAGCTCCCCAAGTTCTGACTGAATGGTGTACTGCATTTCCCTGCCAAGATAAGTTGCCCGGCTGACTTCGCCGATCAGAGACGTGTCGCGATCGGCCACCTGCAAGCCGATTGCCTCCGGCCGTAACGCAATCCTGACCGCACCGGTTCGCTTGCCGGAGTACGGTAGATCGACCGCGGCACCGCTGATCAGACAGTTCGCAATCTTGCCGTCGGTGCTGCGAATTTCTCCGTCGACCAGATTGGCGTTGCCTATGAAGTCCGCAACGAACTCGTCGGCCGGCGCCTCGAAGATTTCGCGCGGCGAGCCTTGCTGAGCAATCTTCTTGCGGTTCATTACGACGATCTGATCGGAGATGGCCAGCGCTTCCTCCTGATCGTGCGTCACGTAGACCGCGGTCAAGCCCAGCTTCAACTGCAGATCGCGAATTTCGTCTCGCACACGCGTGCGCATCCTGGCATCGAGATTGGAGAGCGGTTCGTCGAGCAACAGCACTTCCGGTTCAAGCACCAGTGCGCGCGCTACCGCTACCCGCTGCTGCTGGCCTCCAGAGAGCTCGCTTGGCGAGCGCTCGGAGAGATCAGCGAGACCGACGAGCGTCAGTGCATCGAGCGCGCGCTCGCGAGCCTGCATTTTCGGCTGCCGCGCCACGGTCAAGCCGTACGCGACGTTTTCCGCAACACTCATATGCGGAAACAGCGCGTACGACTGGAACACCATGCTGACATCGCGCTCGGCAGCGGAAAGTTCCGTCACATCGCGGCCGCCGATCCGGATGCGGCCCTCATCCACGCGCTCCAGCCCGGCTATCATGCGCAACGTGGTCGTCTTCCCGCAGCCGCTGGGCCCAAGCAGGGTCACGAGGGTTTTGGGTTCGATGCTGAAGCTTATATCGTCGACCGCGACGCTTTTGCCGTATCGCTTGGTCACACGCTCGAAGGCGAGCGAACCACGTTGTTTCAGGTCTTTCATATTGTTTTCTCCTTCAATGCCGCGCGCCGCTTGCCAGCAACCTGGACGCGGGTGTGGGCGCGCAACCGGCGAGTGCCGACAAATCGCTGAGTCAGCAGAATCATCATGAGCATCACGACAACGAGAACACTTGCATATGCGATCGCCGTGCCATAGTTGCCATTCGACACGAGGCCGATGATGTAGGACGTTGCCATGTCGTAATTGGCGCTGACGAGGAAGATCACCGCGCTCACCGAGGTGATGGAACGCACGAAGCTGTACACCAGGGCTGAAGCCAACGCCGGCCGCAACAACGGCAGGATCACGCGGCGAATGGTCGTGAAACTGCTTGCACGCAACATGATGGAGGCTTCGTCCAGACTCGCATCGAGTTGTCTCATCGCGGCGATGCCACTGCGCAATCCCATCGGCATATTGCGGAACACGAAGCACAACACGAGGATCGCGGCGGTGCCTGTGAGTTCGACTGGTCCCGAGTTGAAGGTCAGCAGATAGGCGATGCCGATCACCGTGCCAGGAATGGCAAAACTGAGCAGCGTGCCGAATTCGAACAGGCGCTTGCCGGCAAAGCGCTGGCGAATCAGCAGCCACGCGGCGAGCATTCCCACGAGGGAAGTCAGCGGCGTGGCGATCGCCGCGATTGTCAGCGTCGTGAAGAACGATGGCCAGGCCTGACCGTGCCAGTGCAGCCCGGTAGCATCGCTGGACACACCGAATGCATCGAGATAATGGGCCAGCGTCAAACTGTTATCGACACCCCATATCTTGACGAAACCGCCGAGCAACATCATTCCGTAGACGACAAGTGTGAACGCATACCAGGGTACCGCGACACACCACAGCCCGATCTGAAGCCGGTGATCGAGCGGTGCGTGAGCGCCGCTGTCAGCCTTACCGGAAACCGTGACGTAAGACTTGCGGCCGAGCCAGAGGTTTTGCAGCATGAACGCGCCCAACGCGAAAGCCAGCAACACGAGGCCGAGTCCTGCGGCGCGCCCCGGATCATTCTGGGCACCGACCACAGAGAAGTAGATTTCGGTGGACAGCACATGGAAGTTTCCGCCCAGCACGATCGGATTGCCGAAGTCCGCCATACTTTCGATGAAGCACAGAAGAAAGGCGTTGGCCAGGCCAGGCCGCATGAGCGGCAGTGACACCGTTGCAAATGTCTGCCAACGCGACGCCCCGAGGGTCTGCGAAGCCTCTTCGAGCGACGGCCCGACGCCTTCCACCACACCGATCAGCGTCATGAAAGCGATGGGCGTGAACGCCAGCAATTGCGACAGCCACACGCCGGGCAGGCCGTAGAGCCAGCGGCCCGGCATCACACCGAACACGTCGGCGATCAACATAGTCAGAATACCATTGCGGCCGAGCAGCAGGATCAGCGCGAGACCCAGCACGAACGGCGGGGTGATGATCGGCAGCACGCTCAGACTGCGAAGCATCTTCACCCAGCGAGCCGACGTCCGCGTCACCAGCAGTGCGAACACAATGCCGAGCAGGGTCGATCCAGTTGCGCTCGCCAGCGCCAGCGCCAGCGTGTTCCACGCGACGCCGCAGGTCCGTCCTCCCGCGAGGCATGCCAGCCCCCACACACTCCGGGACGCGACGCGCGGCAGTACGGCGGCAAGTGCGAAGTGGCCGTCGCTATCGCCAAACGCGTCGAGCAGGATGCTGCCGACCGGCCAGAAGACGAACATGCCGATCAATGCAGCGACAATGCCGATTGCGGCTGTGACGAACAGGTCGCCACGGCATGCGCCGAGGAGCGCCGCTCCGCTTGTCGTGATCACGATGAACACGGTGGTCGCCAGCAGCGCTCCCGCGCCAAGGCCGGTCGGTGTTCCTGTCTGCGCGGGGATCCCCCACGCCAGCCACACGATCGTGGCAAGGCCTGCCGCGCCGGCGGCAATCCAGAGCGTGCCAAGCCGACGCCGGGATGCGATCAGCCCCACCCCGAGCGCCGCAAGCGCCAGCAGTCCGAACAGGACCCACAATGGCGCGATCCCAAAGTACCAGGCTTGCAGCAGTGCCGGAGCGGCCGCTTTCGTGGCGAACAAACGCGGCGACAGCCAATGTAGCGCGAACACGCCGCTATCCTGCTGATACCACGGCAACCCGATGAGAGCGATCGCACCGAGGGCCAGCCAAATCGACAAGGTCTTTTTCATCTGAGTGCTTCAGTTGCCGTGAGAGTAGATTTCCGACGTCCAGCGCTGCAACAGATGCTTGCGCGTCTGCGGCGAACCATATTTCGCGAAGTCGTAGTTGACCAGCTTGATCGAGGCGACGTTCGGAGCTTGCGGCGGAACCGTGGCTTGAGCGTTCGACGGAATCTGATAGGCCTTGGCATCCACCGCCGCCGTCTGTGTATCCGCACGCAGAGCGAAGTCGTAGAAGCGCTTTGCTTCGTCCAGATTCTTCGCGCCGGCAACGATGCTCATGCCGCCGATCTCATAGCCCGTTCCCTCGCAGGCAGGGACCACTGCAATCGGAAAGCCTGCCACCTTCTGCTTGATCAGGTCATGCATGAATTCGATCGCCACTGTCGACTCGCCTCGCGAAGCCGCTTCGCCTGGAGCGACACCGGTATCCGTGTACTGACTGATATTGGCGTTGAGCGAGCGCATGTAGGCAAAGGCCTTGTCTTCGCCGAATAACTGGACCAGCGTGGCCAGCGCAACGTACGAAGTGCCAGACGAATTAGGATTGGCAATCTGGATCTCGCCCTTGTAGGCCGGATTGAGCAAATCCTTCCAGCACTTCGGAGCGGGCAGATTGCGCTGCTTTAGTTCGTTTTCGTTATAGCCGATGCCCAGCACGCCTTGATAAATACCAACCGACCGGTTCTGCGCGACCGTGGCGAAAACCCGCGCCCAAGGCTGTAATTGCGATTGCAGCGGCGACTGGTAAGACTGCGTCAGGTTTTCGAACGCGGCTTGCAAATGCGCATCGCCCGAACCCGCCCACCACACGTCGACCTGCGGATTCTTCGCCTGCGCCTGAATCTGCGCGAAGCTTTCGCCCGCACTCTTGCGAATCATCGAAACCTGTATCCCGCTCTCCTTCTCGAAGCGGGCCTTCATCAGCTGACACCACTCCAGGTCGGCCGAACACAAAACGTTCAGCTTGCCCGCGGCATGCGCCGCGGACATCACACCCAACCCGAGAACGATAGCGACCGAATGGCGCAAAAAACGTTTCATGCGTTTGTCTCCAGTTATTTATCAACTCGGTGCGCCACGTTCATGGGACGTCCCTAACCCAATCATCGGAGCGGTACGAACGATGATCCGGCCGAAGTCCCGGAATCTCAACCGATCTATTTGCACACGAGTGCAATTTAGCATCAAGCCGCGACGTGTTCAACTGTGACCGCGCAAAAGAAGTGAATACCTTGCCAGGGATTTACCCGGATACCGGACCGGCCGTGTCGCGCTCGACAAATGAAACCGGCACCACGCGGACTTGCGCCGGCGTGTCGAAATCGTTCATACGCTCGACGAGGACCTGCACCGTGTGACGGGCCAGTTCCTGCACGTTCTGTGCAACCGTGGAGAGGCGGTAGCTATCGAGCCCGGCGTGCTGGATATCGTCGAAGCCAACCACCCGGATGTCGTCGGGCACACGTTTGCCAAAGCGGTGCCGCACTGCGTCGATAAAGCCAAGTGCGATCATGTCGGTGGCGCAGAACACACCATCCGGAATGCCGCGTGAGCGGTTCAGGAGCGTATTGCCGGCCTGCTGTCCGCTTTCGTAGCTATCGGTGGATGTGTTGCACAGTTCGACGTCGCCGCGACGGCGCGGCAGCCCTTTGAGCGCGTCGACAAAAGCATCGCAGCGGGCCTTGCCACTGAAATTCGAAATGTGCGGTCCGACGAACGCGAACCGTGTAGCCCCGGCCTGGATCAGCCGCTGGGCCGCCATGCGGCCGCCCGCGTCGTTGTCGCTGTTGACCACGTCCGCCCCTTCGAGTTCGGCGGCGCGGTTGACCATTGCAACCGGAATGCGCCGGCTCACATACTCGTGCGCCAACGCGAGCGGCGGCGCGCCGGACGTCATGATGACGCCGGCGATGCGGTAACTCAGCAGTATTTGCAGCGAGTGTGCGATCTGATCGGCGTCGTCGGCGTTCATCAGAATCGGCAGGAAGCCATGTTCGCCGAGGTAATGGGCGAGTGGGGCAAGCAATTTGACCCGGAATGGATTGGCAAGACCGGACGTCACCACGCCCACAAAGCTGCTGCGCCCTTGAATCATATTACGGGCATTGATGTCGACCTGGTAGCCGAGCTTCTCCGCAGCCTGCATTACGAGCTTTTTGGTCTTGCCGGAGATACTGGCGCCTGGGGTAAACGCTCGCGAAACTGCCGAACGCGATACGCCCGCGAGTTTCGCTACGTCTTCCGCGGTGGCCCAGCTCTTGTCCTTGTCTTTCTCTCTGTCGTTCATGTGCATCCCGCGCCCTTCGCATTAACTGCCCTCGTGAAGCCAGTAGCTTATCAAAGGTGCGGGAATCGCACACGTGTTCACTATTCGAGCGTGACCGGCGCTCCGCTGACAAAGGAACGGGAGGCGGCGTCGGCAAGTTCGAGTGCCTTCAGTCCGTCGTCGATCGTGGTGCGCACCGGCGTGCCGTTCACGAGCGCCGCGACGAAATGCGCGATTTCCGCGGCATAAGCGTCCCGATAGCGTTCGAGGAAAAACGCTTCGGGCAAGTCGGTCGACACGGTGTGGGCAGAAAACGCCGTGACTTCCGTCGGCCGCACGTTGCCCGCCTGGAGCATGCCGCGCGAACCGAGGACTTCGAAGCGCTGGTCGTAACCGTAGGCCGCGCGACGCGCGGTATTGATGACGCATAGCCGGCCTTCGCGCGTGCGGATCGTCACCGCCGTACTGTCGATGTCGCCGGCATCCGCGATCGACGGATCGGACAGACAACTCCCGGTGGCATACACGCTATGGGCTTCGTCGCCAAGAATCCATCGGCAGATGTCGAAATCGTGAATCAGCATGTCGCGGAAAATGCCACCGGATCGCCTGAGGTAGTCCAGCGGCGGTGCGCCCGGGTCGCGGCTCGTCACGACCAGCATTTCCGGAGTGCCAATCTCGCCAGCCGCGAGGCGCGCCTGCAATCCCGCGAAGGTCGGATCAAAGCGGCGCTGAAAACCGATCATGCAGGTCACCCCGGCGCTCGTGACAGTATCCGCGCATGCACGAGCCCGCACGAGGTCGAGATCCACTGGCTTTTCGCAGAAGATGTGCTTGCCCGCTCGCGCCGCCTGTTCGATCAGCGGCGCATGGGTGTCCGTGCTCGAGGCAATCACTATGGCCTGGATTGCGGGGTCGCCGAGTATGCCTTCCACGTCCGCGACCTGCGCGCCGTGAGCCTCAGCCAGCGCGCGCGCACCCGGTTCATGCACGTCGGCCACGTATTTCAGGCGAATGCCGTCTTCCCCCGCCACATTGGCCGCGTGAATCTTGCCGATCCGTCCTGCTCCGATCACTGCTGCATCAATCATCGTCTCCTCCGTCGAATAACCTTCATGCTGAAAATCGCCGGCGCGCGTGTGGCGGATCACACCACCGCACCTCCGCCGAAACGAAACTGGCGAAATCCTATTGCATTTTGCACACGAGTGCAATATTCTTCGTTGGCAAGACCGCGGTCCATGAACCGGTCGGCATGCGACGGGTGCCGCACACCGCGGCAGCACCCTTTTTCAGGAGACACGGCGCTCACTGGCAGCCCATGCAACGGGCTCGTGTGATTGAACAGTGCCCCGGCGAGCCACTCGCCAGCGGGCCGCGATCGTGCGCTCCCGGCAACGTCGCCCGCCGCGCCCGCACCTCGATGCGTTTTTTAGTGATCCCGACATGACAACCACACCTTTCACCGCAAGCGCCTTGCACGAACGCCCGCTGGACGTGATCTGCATTGGCCGGCTCGCTGTCGATCTTTACGCCCAGCAGATCGGCTCCCGTCTTGAGGACGCCACCAGCTTCGCGCGCTATCTGGGCGGCTCGTCCGGCAACATTGCATTCGGCACCGCGCGGCTAGGCCTGCGCTCGGCAATGCTCGCGCGCGTGGGCGACGACCACATGGGGCGCTTCCTGATCGAGGCGCTGGAACGCGAGGGCAGCGATACGCGTCACATCAGGCGTGATGCCGATCACCTCACGGGTCTCGTGATTCTCGGCGTCAAGGACCGGGACACGTTTCCGCTGCTGTTCTATCGCGAGAACTGTGCGGACATGATGCTCAGCGAAGAAGATGTCGACGAGTGGTTCATCGCCTCGTCGAAGGCCCTGCTGATTACCGGCACGCACTTTTCCACGCCGCGCGTCGCTGCCGCCAGCCACCTCGCCTTGACTCATGCGCGGCGCCATCGCGTGCGAACCGTGCTCGATATCGACTACCGTCCCGTGCTGTGGGGATTGACCTCGCGAGCCGACGGCGAGGTCCGTTATGTCGCGAGTGCCCAGGTCACGGATCATCTGCTGCGGATCCTGCCGCAATTCGATCTGGTGATCGGAACAGAAGAAGAATTCCGCATTGCCGGCGGCGCGGACGATCTGCTGACGGCATTGCGCGCGGTCCGCGCCGTGAGCAAGGCCGCGCTGGTCGTCAAGCGTGGACCGCTCGGCTGCACCGTAATAGAAGGCGCCATCCCGGCAAGTCTCGACGACGCGCCCACTTTCGCGGGGCCGCGCGTCGAAGTGCTGAACGTACTGGGTGCTGGCGACGCCTTCGCGTCCGGCTTTCTGTCGCGCTGGTTGCGAGGCGCGAACTGGGCGGAATGCGCGCGCGTCGCCAACGCCAGCGGCGCGCTCGTCGTGTCGCGGCACGGCTGCGCCCCGGCGATGCCGACCGAAGCTGAACTACAGCATTTCCTGACCGTCAGCGAGCGGCCCCAAACCGCGCCGTTGCGGCCCGATCTCGATGCCGAACTGGCGCATCTGCATCGCGTCAGCGTTCCGCGCGCGAAGCGCGACGAACTGTACGTGTTTGCCTTCGATCATCGCCCGCAATTTCTCGAACTTGCGCGCGAAGCCGGTACGTCGGAAGAGCGGATTCCCCTGCTCAAGCAGTTGTTCGTCGAGGCGGTCGCGCAGACGGAGTCGGGGAGACGTCTGGCAGGCAAAATCGGCGTGCTGATCGACGGCCGCTACGGCACGCAGGCGTTGAACGCGGCGACCGGTCGCGGCTGGTGGATCGGCCGGCCTGTAGAGTTGCCGGGTTCATCGCCGCTCGTGTTCGAACCCGGCCGCTCGATTGGCTCGGCGCTCGTCAGCTGGCCGGCCGAACACACGATCAAATGTCTCGTGCAATATCATCCCGACGCGGCAGTCGACGAGCGGATCGAGCAGGAATCCCAGGTACTCGCGCTCTACGCAGCAGCGAGAGCGAGCGGACATGAACTGCTGCTCGAAGTGATCCCGTCGAAACGGCTGCCCTGCGGCCCCGATACCGTCTATCGTGCGCTCAAACGTCTCTACAACCTCGGCATCAAACCCGAATGGTGGAAGCTGGAGCAGATGAGCGCGGCACAGTGGCAGGCGATCGACGCGCTGATCGACGAACGCGACCCCTGGTGCCGCGGTACGGTGATGCTCGGTCTGAATGCGCCGCTCGAACAGTTGATCGACGGCTTCGCACAAGCACGCCACTCGCACCGCTGTGCCGGCTTCATGGTCGGCCGGACGATTTTCCAGGCGCCGTCGCAACGCTGGCTCGCCGGGCAGCTCGACGATGCCGGGCTGATTCGTGAGGTCCGCGCCAGCTTCGAAACGTTGATCGATGCGTGGGATCGCGCCGCCGTTGCCGGGTGTGCCGCATGAACGCGCCCGCTCCCACCCTGCAGCCAGTAGCGATGCAACCGACCGTTCGTTTGACCATGGCCCAGGCGCTGGTGCGCTGGATGGCCGCGCAGTTCGTCACGTTGCCGGACGGCAGCGAAGCGCCTCTGTTCGGCGGTGTGTTCGCGATCTTCGGCCACGGCAATGTCGCGGGCGTGGGCGAGGCCCTGCATGCGCAACGCGACGATCCACATTTGCCATTGCCGACCTTGCGCGCGCACAACGAACAGGCCATGGCCCACTCGGCGATCGCCTACGCAAAAGCCCATTTCCGGCGCCGCATGATGGCCGTCACGACGTCGATCGGCCCCGGCGCGACCAATCTGGTGACCGCGGCCGCACTCGCTCATGTCAACCGCTTGCCGGTGCTGCTTCTGCCGGGCGACACGTTCGTCTCGCGCGCGCCGGATCCGGTTCTCCAGCAGATCGAGGTTCCGCACGATGCCACCGTGACGGCCAACGACGCATTGAGAGCGGTGTCACGCTACTTCGACCGTATCGTTCATCCAGCGCAATTGCTCGGTACCTTGCCGCGCGCGCTGCGCGTGCTGACCGACGCCGCATTATGCGGTCCTGTCACGCTCGCGCTGCCGCAAGACGTGCAGGCCGCCGCGTACGACTATCCCGCGAGCTTCTTCGCCCGGCGCCTCGTGATATTCCACGCGCCGGCGCCCTCCGCGGCTGAACTGCAACGCGCAGCCGAACTGGTGCGCGGCGCGCATCGGCCGCTGCTGATCGCGGGGGGCGGCGTGCTGTACGGGCACGCCACGGACGCGCTTGCGGCCTTTGTGCGACGCCATCGCATTCCCGTTGCCGAAACACAGGCCGGCAAAGGCGCATTGAACTGGGACGAGCCGCTCAACTGCGGCGCGATCGGCGTGACAGGCTCGCCCGCCGCCAACCAGATGGCCACGCAGGCCGATGTGGTGATCGCCGTCGGCTCGCGTCTGCAGGACTTTACAACCGGTTCGCACTCGCTGTTCCCCCATGCGCGCGTGCTCGCCATCAATGCAAGCGCATTCGACACCGTCAAGTGCGATGCGTTCGCCTTGTGCAGCGATGCCGCGCCCGCGCTCGACGCGCTGTCGGCGCAGCTGCGCGACTGGCAAACCGAAGCCGCCTGGCACCATGACGCGCTGCAAGCGGCCGACCGCTGGCGCAGCATCGTGTCGAACCTGACCGCGCAACATGCGGTCACCGGCACGGATGCCGCACGACTGCCGTACGACGCGGATCTGATCGGCGCAGTGCAGCGTTCGCATGCCGACTCGCCGGCGCACGACATCGTAGTGTGTGCGGCAGGCACGCTGCCCGCGGAATTGCACAAGCTCTGGCGCGCCGGTGCGCGCGGCGGCTACCACGTCGAATATGGCTTCTCATGCATGGGTTACGAGATTGCCGGAGGTCTCGGCGTCAAGCTCGCGCGGCCCGAGCGCGAAGTCATCGTGATGGTCGGCGACGGCAGCTATCTGATGATGAACAGCGAGATCGCGACTTCCGTGATGCTCGGGGCAAAGCTGATCATCGTCGTGCTGGATAACCGCGGTTATGGCTGCATCAACCGGCTTCAACAAGCGGTGGGCGGCGCGCCGTTCAACAACATGCTGGCCGACTGCCTGCAAGGTCCGCACGGCGCACCCGCCACCGACTTCGCCGCTCACGCTCGCGCACTGGGCGCGCTCGCGGAGCATGTCGACAACGTCGCGGCATTCGAGGCCGCCATGCAGCGCGCCCGCGCCGCCCCGCGAACCTACCTGATTTCGATCGATACCGACGCCGCTCGCACGACTGCCGAAGGCGGCTGGTGGTGGGAAGTCGCGGTGCCGCAGACGTCCGCGCGTGCGCAGGTGCACGCCGCGTACGAGGCATACCTCGCCGGCAAACAACAGCAACGGAGATAGACCGCCATGACAGAACAGACTTCATGCTTCGACGTACGCATCGGCGTCAACCCGCTTTCGTGGATGAACGACGACCTGCCGTCGCTCGGCGGTGAGACATCGCTTGAAACGGCACTCATTGAAGGCCGCCAGATCGGCTACGAAGGCTTCGAACTGGGCAATAAATTCCCCCGTGAACCGCAAGCGCTGCGTGACACGCTCGGCGCCCACGGCCTCGCGCTCGTGTCCGGCTGGTACTCGGGGCAGCTCGCGAAGCGCTCCGTCCAGCAGGAAATCGACGCGGTCGGAGAGCATCTGGAACTGTTGCGGTCGAATGGCGCGACGGTCATGGTGTACGGTGAAGTCGCCGACAGCATCCAGGGCGCCGCACAGGAACTCAGCCGCCGCCCGCGTTTTCGCAGTGCGCGCGAATGGGACGACTACGCGCAACGGCTCGATACCTTCGCGCAATTTACCTTGCAGCAAGGTGTGCGTGTCGCGTACCACCACCACATGGGCGCGTATGTCGAGTCGCCGGCCGACGTGGAGCAGCTGATGGCATCGACCAGCGACGCGGTCGGGCTCCTGTTCGATACGGGGCACATCACGTTTGCGGGCGGCGATCCGCTTGCTGTGCTCGAACGCCATATCGGGCGTGTCTGTCACGTGCACTGCAAGGACGTGCGTCCTGCGGTGCTGGAGATGGCGCGCAATCGCGGCTGGAGTTTCCTCGAAGCGGTATTGGCAGGCGCGTTCACCGTGCCAGGCGACGGTTCCGTCGATTTCGCGGGCATCATCCGCACGCTGGCCCGGCACGGTTATCGCGGCTGGCTCGTGGTGGAAGCCGAACAGGACCCGGCCATTGCGCCGTCGTACCAATACGCGCAGTGCGGCTACCGCACGCTCCGCGCACTGGTCGACACAGCCGGACGCCGCCAGACTGGCCAGGAGGCGGCATGAAGCTGCTCGTCAAGGCATCGCCTGACGCCGCAACGATCGCCAGCGTGACGCCCGCCTCCGCCGGTTGGCGGCATGTCGGCTTCGAGGCGGTACGCCTGGCGGAAGGCGAATCGATCGCGCGGCGCTTCGACGACGAGGAAATGTGCGTGGTCGTGGTGAGCGGCTGCGTCACGCTTCAGGCGGCCGGCACGCATACGGATACTCAGCAGCAATGGGACCGGCTGTTCTCGCGCCACTCGCCATTCGACGACATCGGCCCTCATGCGCTGTACGCGCCGCCCGGCACGACTGTGCGCGCATCCGCTCACGGCCCGGTCGAACTGGCTATCTGCACGGCACCCGCGCGAGGCACGCTTCCCGTGCGATTGATCGAACCGGGTCATCTTCCGTCGACACGGCGCGGGGTTGCCGCCAATACCCGCTACGTACGCGACATTCTTCCTCAAAGCGAGCCTGCCGAAAGTCTGCTGGTTGTCGAAGTGCGCACGCCCTCCGGACATTCCTCCAGCTATCCGCCGCACAAGCATGATGCGGACACGATTCCCGCCGAGAGCGTGCTTGAGGAAATCTACTACCACCGCATCGACCCGCCGCAAGGGTTCGTCGTGCAACGCGTCTATACCGACGCACGCGATCTCGACGAAACCATGTCCGCGGAAGACCGCGACGTGGTGCTCGTGCCACGCGGCTATCACCCCGTCATCGTTCCCTACGGCTACGAGTCGTACTACCTGAACGTGATGGCCGGCCCAACCCGGGCCTGGCATTTTCGCAATGACCCGGCTCACGAGTGGATAGTCAGCACGCCGTCGCGCTGAGCCATCGCGGCAGCTGCGACGGGTCCATGTTTCATTTGCCTGTCGATCATCAGATAAGGATTTTCATGTCAGATTCTTTACCCAACGGCGCCGCTTCGCAACCGCTCGCACATCACATCGGCGGTGTCCGTGTTGCCGGCGACGGCGCCCGCAGCGCACCGCTGTTCAACCCGGCGACCGGCCAGCAGAGCGGCACCGTGTCGCTCGCCAATGCGGCCACGGTGGACCACGCGGTCGCCGCCGCCCAGACGGCCTTCCCCGCATGGTCTGACACGCCACCGCTCAAGCGCGCGCGTATTCTCAACCGCTTCCGTCAGATCGTCGAAGCCAGAAGCGCCGAACTGGCTCGCGCCATCACGCTGGAACACGGCAAGACCTTCGACGACGCGTTAGGCGAGGTTGCGCGCGGTATAGAGGTGGTCGAGTTCGCGTGCGGCGCGCCACATCTGCTCAAAGGTCAGTTCACCGACCAGATCGGCGGCGGCATCGACAACTGGTCGATGCGCCAGCCGCTGGGCGTGGTTGCCGGTATCACGCCATTCAATTTCCCCGCCATGGTGCCGATGTGGATGTTCCCCATCGCACTGGCATGCGGTAACACGTTCGTACTCAAACCTTCAGAGCGGGATCCGTCGGCTGCGGTACTGCTCGCCGACTGGTTCGCCGAAGCAGGTCTGCCGGCTGGCGTGTTCAACGTCGTGCACGGCGACAAGACCGCGGTCGACGCCCTGCTCGCCCATCCGGACGTGCAGGCCCTGTCGTTCGTGGGATCCACGCCGGTCGCTGAATATATCTATAGGGAAGGCACGCGTCGCGGCAAGCGGGTACAGGCGCTCGGCGGCGCCAAAAATCATTTGATCGCCATGCCGGATGCGTCACCCGTTCAAGTGGCCGACGCACTGATGGGTGCGGCATTCGGCTCGGCAGGCGAGCGCTGCATGGCGATCTCGGTGGCCGTCGCGGTGGGCTCGATGAGCGATGTGCTGGTCGAGGAACTGCAAAAGCGCATCGGCACGCTGCGCGTGGGCAGCGGTCTCGACGACGGTATCGAGATGGGGCCGCTCGTGACCTCCGCCCACCGCGACAAGGTCACCGGCTACATCGCCCGGGGCATCGAGGAAGGTGCGCGGCTCGTCGTGGATGGCCGTCAGCATGCAATCTGCAAGCAGGACGGCTACTTTGTCGGCGCAACGCTATTCGATCACGTGACGCCGGACATGACGATTTATCGCGAGGAAATTTTCGGTCCGGTGCTGGCGATCGTGCGCGTACCGGATTTCGCCAGCGCAGTCGACCTGGTCAACGCGCACGAATTCGCCAATGGCGTCGCCCTGTACACGTCCGACGGCGGAACTGCCCGAGCCTTCGCGCGCAGCATCAAGGCAGGCATGGTCGGCATCAACGTACCGCTGCCGGTGCCGATGGCATGGCACTCGTTCGGCGGCTGGAAGCGCTCGCTGTTTGGCGATCACCATGCATACGGTGAAGAAGGCATCCGTTTCTACACCCGCTATAAGAGCGTCATGCAGCGCTGGCCCGGCAGCATCGCGAGGGGCGCCGAGTTCACCATGCCCGTAGCGAGCTGACCGGGCACACGCAATACGGGCTGCCGCACTGGCGCAGACCGGGTCCGTTGCGGCCCGGATCTGCGCCAGTGCGGCAGCCCGCGACTCCGGGTAAATGCCAACACGATTTCAACGTTCAGCCGATTGAAAGTCCACATTAATTATTGCATTATTGCACTCGTGTGCAATTTGACGCCTGGAAAAAGCCCCGGTCCTTGCCGCCAGCCTCGGACTGGCGAGCAACCGGATCCATCATCAGAAAAACAGGAGACACGCATGTCAACGCAACGCACCCGCAACCCTTCCTGCCTCGGCCGTCAACCCATGTTCATACCCGGCGTGACCGCCACCTTCTAAACCATTTCGCCCGCCCCTTGGTGCACACGTGTGCACCAAGGCATGACCAGGAATCTTCATGTCAAAACAGACAGCGCCGACCGACCCCGTACTTCCGACGGACAACGGACAAAGCGGCATCCCACCGGAACATCCAGCGGCGGCTTCCCGAATCCTTTGCGCCCGCCCTGTCACACGACGTGCCGGCGCATTTATTTATCGCTGCGGGGTGGCTGTCGCGCTCACTGCCACGCTGGGTATGGCCGCCTGCACCGCGCCTTTGACGGCAGCCCGCGCGCCAGGTGCCGATGCCCAGGGCGGCCAGCCCTGGCAACTCGAATCCGTGGTGATTGTGAGCCGCCATGGCGTGCGCTCGCCAACCCATACCAGGCCGCCGCTCGCGCAGCTTTCTTCGCAAAGCTGGCCGACGTGGCCCGTACAGCCAGGCCAGCTGACCGAACGCGGCGCGGCACTGGTCGAACAGATGGGCCGTTACTACGGCGCGTGGCTGCGCGAGCAGCACGTACTCCCGACCGGTACCTGCCCCGCGCCTGGCCAGGTCTACGGATGGGCGGACGTCGATCAGCGCACGCGGCTCACTGGCGACGTGCTTCTGCGGGGCATCGCGCCAGACTGTGGACTCGGCGCGGCCCACGAGGCGTCGCTCGACAAAGCCGACCCGCTATTTCATTCGACTGAATCAGGCGTATGCCCACTCGATCCGCAACGGGCCCGCAAAGCTATCGATGCAAGATTGGGCAGCGGTGGCCTCTCTGGCCTGAGCAGCACATATGCCGCGACGCTCGGCCGGATGAGCGAGGTGCTTCAGTTCACGGCCAGCCCGTTATGCCCGGCATCTGCGCAGCCCGGCCAGTGCAGATTCGAGGCGCTGCAGAACCGCGTGGAAATCGATGCAGACGGCCGTCACATGCGGCTTGACGGACCGCTCGGTATCGCCTCCACCGTGTCCGAAGTGTTCCTGCTCGAACATGCACAGGGCTTCCCCGCCGATCAGGTGGCCTGGGGACGAATTAGCGACGCGGCCGACTGGCATCGCCTGCTTCAGGCACACAACGCGCAATTCGATCTGATGGCGAAAACGCCTTATCTGGCCCAGCGCAAAGGTACGCCGCTGCTCGCCGACGTGACAGCGGCGCTTGAGCAAAACGACGCTGCTACCCATGCCCCCGCCGGCAATCGAGTCTATGTGCTCGGCGCTCACGATACGAATCTGGCCAATCTGGCAGGCATGCTGCAACTCGACTGGATGCTTCCCGATCAGCCTGACAACACGCCGCCCGGCGGAGCACTGGTCTTCTCACGCTGGCGCGACCCCGCCTCCGCAACAGACTACGTGACGGTAGAGCTCGTCTACCAGTCGCTCGAACAACTGCGCGATCAGACGGCACTGTCCATCGCTGTCCCGCCTCGGCACGTCTCACTTCCGGTGCCCGGCTGTCAGGATCCTGCCCATCAGAACGCATGCAGGTTGCAGGACTTTTCGCGCGTGGTCAAACAGGTCCTCGCGCCGGATTGCATCGGGCGTCCCTAGCCGCCGGATGAAGCAACACAAGAAGAATCGACAACGACAACTGGAGATATCAAGCATGAAGAAGACAACAGGATGCCTGCTATTCGCAGGCGCCGCGAGCCTGTTCGCTCAGACGGCACTCGCTGCGGATTCCGCAAGCGAATTCGATCCGCATGCGCCGACGACTTCGAAGGACCCCGACACCGGAAGCTTCAACAATACGTCCAAGACCGTGCCCGACATCTCGTCCATTCTGCTCTATGGCAAGGTGGAAACCGGCTTCATGTTTGGGAACTCGGATGCAGGTGTGAAGAACCGCGAGATGTGGAACGGAACGTCGTACTGGGGACTTCGAGGCACTGAATCGCTGGGGGGCGGCACGACGGCCTTCTTCTTCCTTGAAACCGGCTTCAAGCTGCTGAGCGGAAAGGGCCCTTCGAACGGCGTGCTGTGGAGCAAGGGCTCTTATGTCGGCTTGTCCAACCCCGAGTTTGGACGCATGGAAATGGGGCGTATGCACAAGCCGGACTATTGGGCTTACGTCGACTCCGACCGCAACCTCGACTTCAGCGATTCGAGTCTCGCGGCAATCAAACTGCAATACGACACCGTACTCGGATACTCCACCTACACGGATTACCTGTCGAATGCGATCTATTATTCAACACCCCATTTTCACGGTTTGAGCGCTGACGTCGGATATGGCTTCTCGAACGTATCGGGGTTCCAGTCGCGGGCCGGCCAGGAGTTCGGCACGCGCGTGCGATATGCGATCGGACCGCTCCATCTGAACATCGCATTCAACAACTACGGTTATTACGCCAACAGCAAGACTTCGAACTCGTCGAGCTGGAAAACGGAGCTGGTCAGCGCCTCGTACAAAGCGTGGCACGACATCGAAATAGGTGCTAACTACATTTATGCGCACCGCACCGACGACAACTGGTTCGCTTCGTCATGGCAGGTCAACGTGGGCGTGCCGCTCGGCCATTCCGACGTCAACATCGGCACCGCGCACGTGAGTCAGCAAGGTGATCGCGTGACGCAAAGCTATTCGCTGAACTATGCCTATCACCTGTCACTGCGAACTACGCTATTCGCCAACGCCGTTTATTACGACAACAATTCCAACGGCATTGTCGGCGTCGGCGTTTTTGCGAACGATACGGTTCAACCGGGATACGCGCCGTGGGCAGTCGGCGTGGGCATCAAACACAAGTTCTGACCACGCTATCGCGTCGCCGGGGTAATCGCGCAGGATGACGAGTCGAACAATACCCCGGCAACACGCTGCAGTCATGAGCCCTCTCACGGCGGCCGCAGTGCGTGATAGCGACCCGGCTGACGCGTCTACCCGGCGCATCGTTGACCGGTTGCCGGTAAAGGCCTAAGGGGATTCGCCGGAGCAACCGGTTTTTTCGTCGGAGGTGGTACCTCAAAGCCGTTGCAGCGTAGGGACGTCCCCGTCCATCTGCCCAAGCGGCGTCTTGTGGTCCACGGTTGTCGCTTCAGGCTCAGGCACACGCTGATCGATCGCTGCAGCAATCTGCTGCGGTCGTCGCTCGAGCTTCGCCACCTGATCCGCGTGATACGAAGAACGCACCAGTGGCCCTGCCACGACCTCGCGAAATCCCAGCTTCAATCCCTCCTCACGTACCGCCTCGAACGCATCTGGCGGCATATAACGCCGCACTGGCATGTGAAACCGCGACGGTGCCAGATACTGCCCGAGTGTCAGAATATCGACATCGTGTGCACGCATATCCTGCATCGTGTGCAACAGCTCACGATCGGTTTCGCCAAGACCAATCATCAATCCCGACTTCGTGACGACGCATTGATTTGCGCGTTTCACGCGTGCGAGCAGTTCAAGCGATCCTTCGTAATGCGCGCCCGCGCGTGCGGCGCGATATAACGACGGCACGGTTTCGATGTTGTGATTGAACACGTCGGGCCATGCCGTTTCGAACGCCGTGAGCGCGCGATCGATGCGCCCCCGGAAATCCGGTGTCAGCACTTCGACGCGGATTCCGGGAACGCGCTCGCGAATCAGCGCGATACAGCGAACGAAATGCTCAGCCCCACCATCGCGCAGATCGTCACGATCCACCGACGTGATCACGACATAGCGCAAGCCGAGCGCCGCGACTACATCCGCAAGCCGCCCGGGTTCGTCGACATCGAGCGGCTCGGGCCGCCCGTGCGCCACGTCGCAGAATGCACACCGACGCGTACAGATCCCTCCCATGATCATGAACGTCGCTGTGCGCTGCGCGAAACACTCGCCGATGTTCGGGCACATCGCCTCTTCACAGACCGAATGCAGACGATGTGCGCGCAGGATGGCCGCCATTTCCGCGACGGTTTCACTCATCATCGGGCGGGCGTGCAGCCATGGGGGCTTTGGCAGAACGCCACCAGCGTCTGTCGAAACCGGCACGATCTTCACGGGAATGCGGGCCAGCTTCTCGCGGCTGCGCAACCCGTGCTGACCGAGCGCGGTCGTGCTCTGGTTCGCGGGCACGGTGCTCATCGTCATTGCCCGAAGAACTCGTTGAGCAGACGGTTCACTTCCGACGCCGCTTCCATCTGCACCATGTGCCCCTTCCCCTCGATCACATGAACACGCACGTTCGACGGCAGCCCTTCGGCGTGACGCGCGGGAACGATCTGGTCTTCGGTGCCCCAGATCACCAGTGTGCGCGGCGCAAGCGTTTCCAGTCTGTCGCGATACTGACGCCGCTGCACACCACCCTCGAACGCCGACGCGGCGATCTTCTGCAATGCGTCGCTCACGCCTTCGAGCCGCTTGTAGCGAACGATGTCTTCCACGAGCTGACGGGTGACCAGCGATCCATCGGCGAAGAGTTTCGTCAGATGCGGCTTCAGCGTGTTGCGGCTGGTCCCGGCCGTAAAGCCTTCGATGTACTCCCGGTTGATGTCGTCGCCGAGGCCCGCGCCCGCAATCAGCGCGAGCGAAGCGACGCGTTGCGGCGCCCGCTCCGCCACTGTCATCGCGATGAGCGCGCCCATCGAATGCCCGACGAGATGCGCCCGTTCGATGCCGCGATCGTCGAGAAACGCGATCACGCTGTCGGCGAGTTCATCGGCACTGCCGGTTTCGACCGCTTTGGCGGATTCGCCGTGCCCCGGCAGATCGAGCGCCCACACTGTGCGATGCGCGGCGAGATCCGCGTGATTGAAGAGCCAGTTGTTGAGATCGCCGCCAAAGCCGTGAATCAGCACCACCGGCGTGCCGCCTTCCCCGAGTTTCAGCCAGCGTATCGTGCGGCCGCCAATCTGCGCTTTTTCCGGCTGCGGACCGGTGTCGCCATCCACAGCCGCCAGTGGCACGAAATCGCGCTGGAACGCGTCGACGGCCGCATCTATTTCGCTGTCAGGCGTTTCCGCGTCCGCCACGACGCCAAGCAGCGCGCCGACCGGCAGCGTTTCGCCTTCCTGCGCAACCTGCCGCCGCAACGTGCCGATGAAGGCGCACTCAACGCCGGAGGAGATCTTGTCGGTTTCTACGTCGAGCACTTCGTCGCCTTTCGCGACCTTGTCGCCCACCGACTTCAGCCAGCCGTTGACCTGGCCCTGCTCCATCGAAAGGCCCCACTTGGGCATCGTGATCATGTGAATCGGCATTGCTCAGCTCCTTACCTTGCGCACGGCGGCCGCGATCTGGTCCGGCGACGGGATGTACAGGTCTTCCAGCACACCGGCAAACGGCACGGGCGTGTGCGGCGCGGTGACGAGTTCGATCGGCGCCTTCAGTGAGTGGAACGCACGCCCGGCGACCAGCGCGGATATATCCGTTGCCATCGAACAGCGGCGATTCGCTTCGTCCACGACGACAACACGTCCTGTGCGCCCGGCGCTTTCGAGAATGGTTTCCTCGTCGAGCGGCGAAGTCGTGCGCAGATCGATCACATCGACCTGGATGCCTTCTTTTGCGAGCTTTTCTGCAGCTTCGGTCGCGTAGTGCACCATGCGGCCGTACGTGACGATGGTTGCGTCATCGCCTTCGCGCACGACGTTCGCCTCACCGAACGGAATCGCATACGACTCTTCCGGCACATCGCCTTCGCGGGTGTACAGCAGTTTGTGTTCGCAGAAGATGACTGGATCGTTGTCGCGGATGGCCTGGATCAGCAGGCCTTTTGCGTCGTATGGAGTCGACGGGCACACCACCTTGAGGCCGGGTATATGTGTGAAGAGGGAAGTCAGCATCTGCGAATGCTGGGCCGCCGCGCGCAGGCCCGCGCCCTGCATCGTGCGGATGACAACGGGTGTCACTGCCTTGCCGCCGAACATATAGCGGAATTTCGCGGCCTGATTGAAGATCTGGTCGAAGCACACGCCCATGAAGTCGATGAACATCAGCTCCGCGACCGGTCGCAACCCGCAGGCGGCCGCACCGACCGCCGCACCGATAAAGCCGCCTTCCGAAAGCGGCGTATCGAGCACGCGCCCCGGATACTTGTGATAGAGCCCTTTCGTGACGCCGAGCACACCGCCCCACGCGTCCTGTTCGCCGGGTGCGCCCGCGCCGCCCGAGTTGTCTTCGCCCATTACGATGACGCTGTCATCGCGCGCCATCTCCTGGCTCAGGGCTTCGTTGATCGCCTGAGAAAACGTGATTTTCCGTGCCATGTCTGTCTCCTGTCGACCAGAGTTGGCGCTTTAGCGCTTACTCTGGTCCCATGCAATTCACTTGCGGTCGACCAGAGTTGGCGCTTTAGCGCTTACTCTGGTCCCATGCAATTCACTTGCGGTCGACCAGAGTTGGCGCTTTAGCTGTCGGCTGGAGTTCGCGCTTTAGCGCGCTACTCCAGTCCCATGCAAAGCGCTTACTCTGGTCCCATGCAATTCACTTGCTTGGTCTGTCGGGTTCGTCTCGCGTTTACGTCACAGCCTGACGGCGTTACGGATACGACACGTAGACGTCGGTCAGCAGGTCTTCCGCGGTCGGCATCGGCGCGGCCTTGGCCTCGCTGACGGCCGCGTCGATCAACGCCTTCACCTTTGCATCGACGCCGCGCAGATCGTCGTGCGAAACCATTTCCGCGCGCACCACGCGTTCTTCAAACCGCTTGAGACAGTCCTTTTCGTCACGCAGCTTCTGCACCTCGCCGGGCGCGCGGTAGGTTTGCGCATCGCCTTCGAAATGCCCGAAATAGCGGGAGAATTTGACTTCGACGAGCGTCGGGCCGCCACCACCGCGCGCGCGTTCGATCGCTTCGCCGAGCGCTTCGTGCACGGCGAAAAAGTCGAAGCCGTCGACGATCACGCCCGGCATGCCGAATCCGCTCGCGCGATCCGCGATGTTGTCGGTCGCCACCGAGTACGTCGACGACGTAGCTTCCGCGTAGCCGTTGTTTTCCGCGACGAAGATCACCGGCAGCCGCCACACCGAAGCGAGATTCATCGATTCGAAGATCACACCCTGATTCGATGCGCCGTCGCCAAAGAAGCACACGCCCACACCGCCGGTTTTCTTCTGCTTCGCGGCGAGCGCCGCGCCGCACACGAGCGGGCCGCCCGCACCGACGATGCCGTTTGCGCCCAGCATGCCTTTGGACAGATCGGCGATATGCATCGAGCCGCCCTTGCCGTGACACACGCCGGTCTTGCGGCCATAGATCTCGGCCATCATGCCGCGCACGTCGACACCTTTGGCAATGCAGTGACCGTGGCCACGGTGCGTCGTCGCGACATAATCCGCGTCGTTCAGATGCATCATCGTGCCGACCGCCGACGCCTCTTCGCCGGCATACAGGTGCACGAAACCGGGGATTTCACCCGTCGCGAATTCGACGTGCAGACGCTCCTCGAATTCGCGGATCGTGCGCATCATCCGGTACGCCTCCAGTAGTTCGCCCTTGCCCAACTGTGCTGAAACAGACATGGTTCGTCTCCTTGATAGATTTCACTGCCTGCTGCAATGAGCGCCGAACGAATGCAACCGGTTTCGTCCGGCGCCGACTCCTAAGTACTTCCTGCCGCCACCTCACGCATGAGTTGCCGCGATGCCGAGTAACGCAGCACGCGCTCGACATCGACCGTGAGCGGTCCACGCCAGTCGAGTGCGACCTCATAGCGGTCGCCGCGTTCGAGTTCGATCTCGCGTTCGCCGTCGAACGCAAGCGTGCCGTGTTCCGCGTAAAGCGGCGTCCACGCGCCCGCTTCAAGCCGCTCGCAGGCGCGCATCGTCACCTGATCGATGCGACCCGGCGCAATCGGCGCAAGGATCGGCACACCGCTTTCACCCGGGCGCGCGAATGTCAGATGCAAACCGTGCGACGCCGCGCGATCGACCGGCGCGAACGCGCCGCCAATCGACGACAGTCCGATGCCATCCGGCGCGGCAAACGTCAGAAAGAGTGTTTCGATATCCGAAGGCTCGGAAACGGCCCGCGCGCCGACAAATCGCTGGCGGCTCACGCAGACGTCCACGAGCGCGATTTCTTCGCGCCCCTGGTTCGGGCCCTCGACGCAACGCACGACAAGGCGCTTGTTGCGCACCAGCGCGATCTCGGGCGGCACCGCGCGCGAGGCCACCAGCGCCCCGGCAAGGCCCGCGACAGTGGCTTCGCGCAGATCGGGAAACGCGTTGTTGGTGCCCGTCGAAAGCGTTAGCAACGGCACGTCGCCGCAATGCGCGGCGGCCGCGCGATGCGTACCGTCGCCGCCGAGCACGGCGATCAGACTGACGCCTTCGCGCACCATGTGCGCGACGCCGACGTGCGTATCCGCGACGCTGTCGGAAAACGGCAACGCAAGAAATTCGACTTCAGGCCAGCGTTGATGCGAAGCGACGGCCTTGTGTGTTTCGATTGCGCGCAGCAGCAGCGCGGAAACGCCGGTCTTGTCACGCAGCGTCAGTACGCGATCAACGCCGAGCGCGCCGAGACCCGCGAGCAGCCGCACAATCATGTTGGCTTTTTCTGCCGTCGGGAAAACAGACGCGTGCGTCGTGAGGCGCCGGATATCGCGGCCCGATGCAGGATTCGCAATGACACCCACTGTGACGGGAACAGACACGTGCTTGTCTCCTCGTGTGAAACGCAACGTGCGCTTCAAGTGAGCGGAGATACTGCAAGGGATGTGCCAAAACACATCCAGCACTCCGGAATACGCAGAAACGCCTGTATTCAAGGGGCTTTGCGTGACCAGGGCTGATTCAGCGCCTGGCTGAAAGCACGTCCGGTGAAACGCATGCTGCATCCCGCCATCGATGCAACGGCTTCACGCGTAACACGCCGTGCGACGGACGAATCCGTGCGCACCATACCGGGCATGCGATTGCGGGGGAACGAGACCGTCTCATCGCAGCCTGAGACAAACGTCTCACGTGTCTTTCATGCTGCAGTGCAGTGTGATCGCGCTTTCGAGTTGTGCTACAAGGTCGGACAGGAATCCTCCAGCATCGCTCGACGGGAGTCGACCATGCCTTACGTCTCGCAAACACAGCACGTCGATCGCGTGCGGGGCGCCATCGAAGGACGTTTGCCCCCACCTGCCGGATCGTCGCGCCTCGTCTCTTCCTGGCAGCGCTCGTTCGAAACCTGGCAGCTCGATCCCGGTTCGGCAATCGGTCCGCGTGTGTTGACTTCATCGGAACTGCGCGAGATCCAGGGAAAGGAAGAAGCGTTTCTGCGCGCATCGGGACAGTGCCTTTCGCGGTTGCACGACATGATTCGCGTCGTCGACTATTGCGTGATGCTGACCGACGCGCACGGCGTGACGATCGACTACCGTATCGATCGCGACCGGCGCAGTCATTTCAAGCATGCGGGTCTGTATATCGGTTCGTGCTGGTCCGAACGCGAGGAAGGCACCTGCGGCGTCGCGAATGTGCTGACGGATCTCGCGCCGATCACGGTGCACAAGACCGATCATTTCCGCGCCGCATTCACGACGCTGACGTGCAGCGCCGCGCCGATCTTCGCGCCGGCAGGCGAACTGATCGGCGTGCTCGACGCATCGGCGGTGCAATCGCCGGATAACCGCGAAAGCCAGCGGCTCGTCTTTCAGCTGGTACGTCAAAGCGCCGGGCTGATCGAAGACGGCTATTTCCTGAACCAGACGACGCAGCACTGGATCCTGTTCGGCCACGCAAGCCGCAACTTCGTCGAAGCGCAACCCGAACTGCTGATCGCGTTCGACGAGTGCGGCAACATCGTGACGGCGAACCGCAAGGCGCGCGAGTGCATTCCAGATTTGAACGGGCCACGCCACATCGACGATATCTTCGATACATCCGAAGTCCATCTGCACGATCTTGCGCGCACGGACGCCATCGTCGGCTTACGCCTGCGTGCGACGGGCGCCACGCTTTACGCGCGCATCCGCGCACCCATGCGGCGACCGGCGCGCGTCACCGCAACGACAACGCCCACGTCGCACGAATCGCACGCGGAGCGCCATCTCGGCGCGATGAGCCGCTTCCTGCACAGCGCCGACCCGCGTATCGCGCAGAACGCGCAGGTAGCGCTGCGCATCGCTGGAAAGCGTCTGCCAATCCTGATTCTCGGCGAGACGGGCGTTGGGAAGGAAGTGTTCGCGCGCGCGATTCATGAGGCGGGTGAACGCCGCGCGCGGCCGTTCGTCGCCGTGAACTGCGCGGCGATTCCCGAATCGCTGATCGAGAGCGAACTGTTCGGTTATGCGCCCGGTGCCTTTACCGGTGCGCGCAGCCGCGGCGCGCGCGGCAAGATCGCGATGGCGAGCGGTGGCACGCTGTTCCTCGACGAAATCGGCGACATGCCGCTCAGCCTGCAAACGCGTCTGCTGCGCGTGCTCGCCGAAGGCGAAGTGGTGCCGCTGGGTGGCGACGCGCCGGTGCGCGTGGACATCGACGTGATCTGCGCGACGCACCGCAGCCCTTCGCAGATGGTGAGCGAAGGCGTCTTTCGGGAAGACCTGTTCTACCGCCTGAGCGGCGCGACGCTGACGATGCCGCCGCTGCGTGAGCGCGCGGACATTCGCGATGTAATCGAAGCGGTCTTCGATGAAGAGGCCCGTTGCGCCACTCACGTGCTGACGCTCGACGCGCATCTTGCAGAACAGCTGGGCACACTGCCCTGGCCCGGCAATATCCGGCAACTGCGCAATGTGCTGCGCTATGCGTGTGCGGTGTGCGATTCGTCGCGGGTCGAACTACGGCACATCGCGCCTGATATTGCCGCGCTCCTTTCTCCCGTTCACGCGCGCGAAGCGCAACGCACGGCATCGCCCGATGAACGCGCCCGCATTCTCGAAGCGCTCACGCAACAACACTGGCGACCCAACGCAGCGGCACAGGCGTTGGGCATGTCGCGCGCGACGTTATACCGGCGCATGGCAAAACTGAAGATCGTCGGACCGCATCGCTGCTGACGTCACGCTGCACGACATGAAAAAAGCCCGATGCGGTCTGCAACGGGCTTTCGTTTCGTGACGTGCGTGGAAAAGGATGCTTACATCGGCGTGACCTTGACGGCCGCTGCGGACACGAACACCGCATGTATGGTATCGCCCACTTTCACGCCGCTCAGGTCCATATCGGGGCGCGCCTCGACGGTCTGCGTCTGGTAGGGGCCGCGCAGCGTGACGAGACGCTTCTTGCGGTCGATCTTCTGTACGGTCGCGAGCACTTCGATCTTCCGCATCGACTGGAAGCCGCCCGACGCCGGCTGATAGCTCTCCGTATCCACACGTTTGCGCAATCCTGCATCCGATCCGGTGACCTTGTCCGCGGTAACAAGCAATGCGTTCTTGTAGAGAACGTCGACGGTGTCGCCGATCCTGAGCTTGTCGAAACCCTCGATCTGTTCACTCACGACGACGGCGACTACATTGCCGCCCGTGCCTTTTATCGTCAGCATTCGCGAATCAGGCTCGATGCCGATGATCTGTCCTTTCATGTGAACCGCGGGCACCGCGTCGATCACACCCTGTGCCGAACTTGCCAGCGAATCCTGCGCCCACACGGGTTGCGTGACAGCCAGCGAAAGCAACAAGGCTGTTCCAAGGGTCGCTACCTTCATCGAACGTTCTCCTTTTAAAGACTGTTCCAGCGAGTTCAAACCAGCTGAAAGACGCGTGTAATCCGCGAAAAAAGACACAATCGAATGAATCATGCTGCGGGTTGAAACAGTCGACACCAGCCGACGAAAGCGATTGTACAGGCCGATTCCTCATGGGGGAGGGACGCGCGTCACAAACAAAAAGGCACCCTCGCGGGTGCCAGTCCAAACGCTTGAGGCGCGCTGAAGCAGCAGGCGTCAAACGCGCTCGATCGCAATGGCAATGCCCTGCCCGACACCGATACACATCGTGCACAGTGCATAGCGACCCTTCGTGCGTTGCAACTGATACATCGCGGTCGTGACGAGACGCGCGCCGCTCATGCCGAGCGGATGGCCCAATGCAATCGCACCGCCGTTCGGATTCACGCGTGCATCGTCGTCGGCGACACCCAGCGTGCGCAGCACCGCGAGGCCTTGCGACGCGAACGCTTCGTTCAGTTCGATCACATCGAACTGGTCGATCGTCATGCCGAGGCGCGCGAGCAGTTTCTGCGTGGCAGGCGCCGGACCAATGCCCATCACCCGCGGTGCGACGCCTGCGGTCGCCATGCCGAGCACGCGTGCGCGAGGCACGAGGCCAAAGCGTTTCGCGGATTCCTCGTTCGCGAGCAGCAGTGCCGCAGCGCCGTCGTTCACGCCTGAAGCGTTGCCCGCCGTCACGGTGCCGTCGGGGCGCACGACGCCCTTCAGTTTTGCCAGCGTTTCGAGGCTGGTTTCGCGCGGGTGTTCGTCCTGCGAGACGATGGTGGGGTCGCCCTTCTTCTGTGCAACCGATACCGATACGATTTCCTGTGCGAGCGTGCCGTCGCGCTGTGCGCGCGCGGCCTTCTGCTGGCTGCGCACGGCGAACGCGTCCTGGTCGGCACGGCTCACGCCGTAATCCTGCGCGACGTTTTCGCCGGTTTCCGGCATGGAATCGACACCGTATTGCTGCTTCATCAGCTTGTTGACGAAGCGCCAGCCGATCGTCGTGTCGTAGATCGCCGCCTCGCGCGAGAACGCGCTACCCGCCTTGTTCATCACGAACGGCGCGCGACTCATGCTTTCGACGCCACCCGCGACCATCAACGCGGCCTCGCCCGACTTGATCGCGCGCGCCGCAATGCCGACTGCATCCATACCCGAGCCGCACAGACGGTTGACCGTCGAGCCCGGCACATCGAGCGACAACCCCGCGAGCAGCAGCGACATGCGCGCCACGTTGCGGTTGTCTTCACCCGCCTGATTGGCGCAGCCGTAAATCACATCGTCGATGGCCGACCAGTCGACATCCTTGTTGCGCTCTATCAGCGCCTTGAGCGGCACGGCGCCCAGATCGTCAGCACGAACCGACGACAGCGCGCCCGCGTAGCGGCCAATGGGCGTACGAATTGCATCGCACAGGAAAGCTTCAGTCATGTGATGTCTCCAGTTGTGAGCTGCGCCGCTTCGTGTTTGCGGCCGCCAGCCTGGCGCGAAATCCGCCCGCCAGCCGGGCATCGTTCACGATGAGCGGAACAGATTCCACGCCCCGCCGCACTGCAACGGTGACATCCCACGCCGCTCGCCGTGGGGCCGGAAAGGTTGAACTGCGATCCGAAATTTGTTCTTTACACGAACACTAAGTCGAATAGCGAACAATTAGGCCCAATAGTAGGGGGCGTCGGCGACCCGTGTCAAGCTGCGTCGGGTTCAAAGGCGGGTATACGTGCAGCGTAAAATGTGCCGTAACACCCTTCGCGTTCTGGCTCCGCACATCACAGTATCGCGCCGCCTGCTGCATGAGGGGTTTTCGTCCGTCTATCATAGGAAACGTCGTGGTCCGTCGCCGGCAAGGTTGGCGAAATGCGGGCCATACGCTATCGTCTCGGCTTTCGAGGCCACTCCGCCGGCCATCGCTTTCCCTTCAGGCACATGAGCAAAGCTCTTCCCGCGTCCCCGTCGCTGTCCGCGCACCTCGCTGAAACACCGGAAGCCCCCGACAAACCGGGCGATTCGTACGTGCAGTCGTTTGCGCGCGGCCTCGCTGTGATCCGTGCGTTCAACGCAGAACGCCCCGAGCAGACGCTCACCGACGTCGCCGCCGCAGCCGGGCTCACACGCGCCGGCGCGCGCCGCATTCTGCTCACGCTGCAGACGCTCGGTTACGTCGAAGCCGAAGGCCGGCTGTTCCGGCTGACGCCGAAGATCCTCGATCTCGGCTTCGCCTATCTGACTTCGATGCCGTTCTGGAATCTCGCTGAACCCGTGATGGAAGAACTGTCGGGGAAAGTGCACGAGAGCTGCTCGGCGGCCGTGCTCGATCGCACGGAAATCGTCTATGTGCTGCGTGTGCCGACGCACAAGATCATGACGATCAACCTGTCGATCGGTAGCCGCCTGCCGGCTTATTGCACATCGATGGGACGCGTGCTGCTCTCCGCACTCGACGACGAAACGCTCGACGCGACGCTCGGCGCGACGCAACTCTACGCACACACGCCGCGCACGGTGACCGACAAGGACGAGTTGAAAAAGCTGATCGCACAGGTACGCCGCCAGGGGTGGGCGATTGTCGATCAGGAACTGGAAGGGGGTTTGATATCGCTGTCGGCGCCCATCCGCAACCGCCAGGGTCGCGTGATCGCCGCGATGAACATCAGCGGCAACGCACAGCGCAATTCAGCAAAACAGATGGTGAAGGCGTTTCTCGAACCGCTGCAGCACGCGGCACAGACCGTCTCCGACATGGTCGCGCGACGCGGCTAGCATCTGGCCGCGTCACCGGCTGCGAACGTCGGCCGCTACTCGAGAAAGCGCTCCACAAGCCGCGTCCAGAACGCGGCGCCCACCGGCAGGTTGAAGTCGTTGAAGTCGTAGTGGGGGTTGTGGACCATGCATCCGTCTTCGCCGACACCGTTGCCGATGCGCAGGAACGTGCCGGGACGCTTCTGCAGCATGAACGCGAAATCTTCGCTGCCCATCAGCAGGTCGGTGTGCGCGACGACCTTGTCGTCACCGACCAGCTCGCGCGCCACTTCGATCGCGAATTCCGTTTCCGCGTCCGAGTTGACGACGACCGGATAGCCCTCGATATATTCGACGCTCGCCTTGCCGCCGTAGCTCGCCGCCTGGCCTTCCGCGAGTTCCGTGATGCGCTGCTTCAGCAAGGCGCGCACTGCCGGGCTGAACGAGCGCACGCTCAGTTCGAGCTTTGCCGTTGCGGGAATCACGTTGTTCGCGATGCCCGAGTGCATCGAGCCCACCGTCACCACCGCCGGTTGCGACGGATCGACGTTGCGCGCGACGATCGTCTGCAGCGCCATCACGATGCTCGCCGCAATCACAATCGGATCGACCGCCAGATGCGGTCGCGCCGCGTGGCCGCCGGTTCCTTCGATGTTGATGATGGCCTTGTCGCCGGCCGCCATGAACGCGCCCTTGCGGAACAGCAGCTTGCCCGGCTCGGCGCCCGGATGATTGTGCAGACCGAACACGGCATCGCACGGAAAGCGCTCGAAGAGACCGTCGTCGATCATCTTTTGCGCGCCGCTGTCGATACCGGTTTCTTCGGCCGGCTGGAAGTACAGATGCACGGTGCCGGAAAAGCGGCGCGTCGCGGCGAGATGCTGCGCGGCGCCGAGCAGCATCGTCGTATGGCCGTCGTGACCGCATGCGTGCATCTTGCCGTGTGTGCCGCTCGCGTAAGGCAGGCCCGTCTGCTCGACGATCGGCAGCGCGTCCATGTCGGCGCGAATCCCGATGCTGCGCGTGCCTTCGCCCAGTTTCATCGTACCGACGACGCCCGTTGTGCCGACGCCGCGCGTCACCTGCCAGCCCCACGCCTCGAGCTTTTCCGCGACAAGCGCCGCGGTGGCGACTTCTTCGTACGCCAGTTCGGGATGGTGGTGAATGTGGTGGCGAATCTCGCGCAGACTGTCGGCGGCGGGAACGAGGTCGTCAATTTCGGCAAAACGCCGCGCTACGTTCATCAATGACTCCAGTAATCTCAGGCAGGTCGCGCCGCGTGTCGCGGCGAATGGCGAACATTATATCGACGCGAATCCGCTTCGATGCGGTGGCAATTTCTGCCTGTCCTGCTGTAGCAGCCCGCTCCGGCGAGCAGGAATCGCCGGGCGGGCGGGCCTGCAAGCGCGCACGCCCACGCGAAGCATATGCTTCGCGTGGGCGTATCCGGCTGCATGACGGGCACGGCGCGGACTGCGCCGTGCCCGTCGACACCGCTTACTGCACCTTGCTCGCCGCGGCGATGATGGCGTCGGCCACCGCTTTCGGCTGGCTGACCATCGCGACGTGGCTCGCGTTGACGCGCGTGACGGTTGCGCCCATCTGGCTCGCCATCGCTTCCTGCAGACGCGGATCGATCATGTGATCCATTCCGGCCACCACGAACGTCGACGGCTTCGTGTGCCATGCGGCCGTGGTCACCTTGTCATCGGTACAGCCGGCAAACCACGGGCCCTGCGTCGAGGCGATCAGGCGCGCCTGAGCCGGCGGCAGGTCCTGTGCGAACTGATGGATCACGGCGTCGGTCGACAGGGTCAGGAAGCCCGCCGAATCCTTCTGCAATGCACTCGCCCATGCCGGCGCCGGCTTGCCCTTCACGATGTCGTTGATCGACTGGCCGCTGTCGGGCGCGAATGCCGCCACATAGACGAGCGACTTCACCTTGTCCTCATTGCCTGCCTGCGTGACCACGACGCCGCCCCACGAGTGGCCGACCAGCACCACCGGGCCGTCCTGCTGCTCTATCACGCGGCGCGTCGCGGCGACGTCGTCGCTGAGCGAACTGAGCGGATTCTGCACCGCGACCACGTGGAGACCGCGCGCTTCGAGCAGCGGAATGACCTTGTCCCAGCTCGATCCGTCGGCAAATGCCCCGTGCACGAGCACGACGTTCTTGCCTTTCAGATCCTGTACGGGTGCGGCATGCGCGGCTTGCAGCGAAAACAGGCTGCCAAGCAGCAGCGCGGACGTCAGGATTTTTTTCAGCAGCGTATTCATGATGGGCTTCCTCGCCTCGGTTGGATTGAGACGGACTATCTCAAGGCGGGCACCTTCGCGGTATCGGTCGAATGACCGACCCGCCGGCTGGAATTGTCTCGCGCGTATATAGTGAGCACCGTCAGGATCACCGCTTCGGGAGGCGTAGCAAGGCATGCAGACCCAGCAGGACAGTGGATCGGCGATTCGCGTATTCGACGCCGTCAAGGCGCTCGCCTTCATCGGCGACCTCAGCATGGGGCAACCTACCGATCACTCGCTGCGCACGGCGTGGCTCGGCGCGCAGCTCGCGCAGGCGGCCGGCTTCGACGCCGCCAGTTGCGACACCGTGCGCGAAGCGTCACTGCTTCGCTGGTCCGGCTGCACCGCGAACGCGCCGGAAGTCGCCGACGCGCTCGGCGACGACATCGCGGGCCGCGAAGCAATGCTCGCGCTGCGTCCCGACTGGGACAGCGCGCTCGATGCATTCGGCGGCGCGAGCGCGGCGATGACGCCTTTCGCGAAGATTCACTGTGAGGTGTCCGGCGAAGTCGCGCGCATGATGGGACTCGCGAGCGGAACGGAAACGGCGCTGCGCCACATTTTCGAGGCATGGGACGGCACCGGTCTGCCCGATCGCATGGCAGGCGGCTCGGTACCACTTGCCGTATTCGTCGTCGCGCTTGCGGGCGACCTGGAAATCTTCGGCCGCATCTACGGGCTCGACCGTGCGCTTGCGCTGATCGCGCAACGCGCCGAGGCGCGCTATCCCACACGGCTCGCTTCGCTTGCCGTCGGCCACGCGGCGGAGTGGCTGGCCGCGCTCGACGCAATGGAGGCAGCGAGCATTGACGAAGCGCTGCTGACGTCGTCGATGCGCGAAGCCACGTCCGCCGAACTGATCGCCGACGTCATCGACCTGAAACTGCCGTGGATGACGGGTTATTCGCGCGCCGTGGCCGCGACGGCCAGCGCATGCTGCGAACGGCTCGCGACCGGGCCGCAGACGCGGGAACGCGTCTATCACGCGGGTCTGATTCACGGCATAGGACGCGCCGCCGTGCCGAACGCGGTGTGGAACACCGGCACGCGGCTCTCAGCGTCCGCGTGGGAAAAAGTGCGTCTCGTGCCGTACTGGACCGCGCGTGCGGGCAGGCAGACGGGCGCGCTCGCGCAGGCCGCGGAACTCGCTTCGTACGCGTATGAACGGCTCGACGGCTCCGGCTACTTTCGCAGCGTGGGCGCCCAGGCGCTGACGCTGGAAGCGCGCATTCTCGCGGCATCGGTGGCGTGGGTGGCGCTGCGCTCGGCGCGCCCGTGGCGCTGCGCGCTGACGGATACCGAAGCCGCCGGGGCGCTGCGCACCGACGCCCGCGAGGGCCGCTTCGACGCGGACATCGTCGAGGCGCTACTCGTTTCCGGCACCACGCCGCAACAGGGGCTGCGTTACCGGCCACAGGCCGTGCGTCTGTCGGCGCGCGAAATCGACGTGCTGCGCTCGATCAGTCGTGGTGCAAGCAACAAGGAAGCGGCGCGAGAACTGGAGTTGAGTCCGAGCACGGTGCGCACGCACGTCGAAAGCGTGTTCCGCAAGCTCGAATGCTCGACGCGCGCGGCAGCCACGTTGAAGGCCTCGGCAATGGGATTTCTGTAGCACGCGCCGTGTCAGGCCACGCGGCCTTACAGCGCGCATTCTTGTGCCGCCGGCGCTATTCCTGCGTCGCCGCCCGGCGCACGACTTCGACAAACGCGTGCCCCGCGTCCTCGAGCGCGCCGGAGTTGTCGATCACGGTCAGCGAGACGCCTTCCGGCAACGTGAAGCGGGCCCGTCGCGCGAGCCGCGCGGCAACCTGCTCCGGCGTTTCACGCGCCCGCGCCCCCAGCCGCGCTTCGAGAATATGGGGCGCCGCGTCCACATGCACGACGACCGCGCGCGGATAGCGCACGAGCGCCCTCGTCAGATGCGCCCGCGAACCGTTCACGACCACCGTGCAGCCGCGCGCGAGCCACGCATCGAGTTCGATGCCGATGCCGTAACGCAGCGCGTGGCTCGACCATTCGAGCGCGAAGAGACCGAGCGCCGAGCGCGCCTCGAATTCCTCGCGCGTCAACGCAATGTGGTTCTCACCTTCGCCGGCCGCACGCGTGATGTACCGGTGCGCGAACACAACCGGCTCGCCAGGGATTTTCTCGCGCGCAAAGCTGAGCAGCGAGTCCTTGCCCGCACCGGATGGCCCCATCACGTAAATCAGCTGGCCGCTCATCGCGTCTCCATCGAACCGGGTAAAACGCCTGACGCTACCGTTCAGGCCCAAAATCGCCGCCTTCCTCGATGCATTCTAACGCGCGCACCATCAGGCTCCCGCAATAGAGGCGGCATTCAAAAATCACACCCGGAGCGCCTGCAGCAACAATAAAAGCCCCTGCGCGCGGCGTCGCGGGGAAACATTCCGCCGGTTGCAGGCCGCATTGCACCGCCTGGCGCACAGTGCGCCTGTTCCAGCGCGGCATACCGGCCTGACCCGGCCGCTGGCGTCAACCTGACGATCTACTTTCATTCATGCCTTCAAAAAGCCTTTGCTGCGCACGCACATTCCCGCAGGAAGCGCATGCCCGTTTGCTATCCGGTGTTTCACTAGCTACACGGATTTTTTTTCTTGGTAAGCTTGGCCCGCGCTGCTGGCTGAGGCTGGCAGACGATAACCATGTCCGGTCGCGACTCGCGCCGGATAGTGCCCCGCGGCGGCACAACCGATGCGGGGCAATTTGAACCACTCCGAGGAGTAAATAAGTGAAAAAACTGCTGGCGACTTTGACGGTTGCCCTGCTTGCCACCGTCTCGATTACCGCACACGCTAAAGACTGGTCCACGATCCGCTTCGGCGTCGACGCCAGCTACGCCCCGTTCGAATCCAAGGGTCCGGACGGCAAACTCGTCGGCTTCGACATCGACCTCGGCAACGAAATCTGCGCGCGCCTGAAGGCCAAGTGCGTGTGGGTTGAAAACGATTTCGACGGCATGATCCCGGCCCTGAAGGCCAAGAAGTTCGACGGCGTGCTGTCGTCGATGTCGATGACGCCGCAACGCGCCGAACAGATCGCCTTCTCGTCGAAGCTGTTCAACACGCCGACGCGCCTGATCGCGAAGAAGGGTTCGGGCATCATGCCGACGGCTGAATCGCTGAAGGGCAAGAACGTAGGCGTGGAGCAAGGCACGATCCAGGAAACCTACGCGAAGACGTACTGGGAAGCCAAGGGCGCGAAGGTCACGCCGTACCAGAACCAGGACCAGGTCTATGCCGACCTGCTGTCGGGTCGTCTGGACGCAGCGCTGCAAGATGCAGTGCAGGCTGACATCGGCTTCCTGAAGACGCCGCGCGGCGCTGGCTTCGAGTTCGTGGGCAAGGATCTGGACGATCCGAAGATCCTCGGCAACGGTGCAGGCATCGGCATGCGCAAGGAAGACACGGATCTGAAGGCGAAGGTCGACAAGGCGATCGCTGAGATCATCAAGGACGGCACCTACAAGAAGCTCGAAAAGAAGTACTTCGACTTCGACGTGTACGGCAGCTGATCCACGACGGCGCGTCTTCGGGCGCGCCGCGAGGGTTCGACGTTTGACGAAACGGGCTCTGCGAACGCGCAGAGCCCGTTTTGCTTTTGGCGCCGGCTGTGCTCCCCTGCCGGCCGGCACTGGCCGCGTCCGACGGAGAAACCACGCTGCCACGCCAGAATCGGCTAAGATCGAACGATCCGCAGCCGATCGGGAACGGTCCGGAAACGAAGCGGCACGGCCTGTTTCCCGTTTCAGAACGTCCGAACCCGCTGTTTGCCGCCCGTTTCGGCTCGCTTTTTCGACGCTTTCATTCTCTGCAACCAACCGAAAACGCCGCCTGCTTTCTGAGCGCGGCGTCTGAAGAACCATGCAAACCCAGACCCATCCGCTGATTTCCCCGACGCTCGGCACCGCGCGCAACCTGACGAGTTATCACTACGGCGCCGGCGGTGGACAGAAAATCTATATCCAGTCTTCGCTGCACGCCGACGAGCTGCCCGGCATGCTGGTTTCGCACGTGCTGCGCCAGAAGCTTGCCGCGCTCGAAGCGGCCGGCAAGGTGCGCGGCGAAGTCGTGCTCGTGCCGGTCGCCAATCCGATCGGCCTGAACCAGCACGTGTACAGCCATCTGGCCGGACGCTTCGAATCGAACAGCGGCCAGAACTTCAACCGCAATTTCTACGATCTGGCCGCGCTCGTGCAGCCTGTGATCGAAGCGCGTCTCACGCGCGACATCGACGAAAACCGTCAGGCCATCCGCCGCGCGATGCGCGAAGGCCTCGACGCCCAGCGGCCGAAGAATGAACTGGAATCGCAGCGTCTCGCGCTGCAAAAACTCTCGTACGATGCCGACGTCGTGCTGGACCTGCATTGCGACTGGGAAGCCGCGATGCACATCTACACGAACCCGGACATCTGGCCGGAAGTCGAGCCGCTCGCGCGCTATCTGGACTCGAAGGCGTCGCTCCTTGCGCTCGATTCGATGGGCAATCCGTTCGATGAAATTCACAGCTTCATCTGGTCGGATCTGCGCAGCCGCTATGGCGAACGCTTCCCGATTCCAAACGGCTCGGTGTCGGTCACGATCGAACTGCGCGGTCAACGCGATGTGTCGTACGAACTCGCGGAGCGCGACGCGCAGGGCATCGTCGAATATCTGACGCATCGTGGCGTAATCGAAGGCACGGCCGCCGAAATGCCGCCGCTCGAATTCGCCGCGACGCCGCTCGCCGGCAATGAACCGATCGTCGCGCCGATCACGGGTGTCGTCGTGTACCGGCCGGCCGCCCAGGTGGGCACATGGCTCGATGCAGGCACCGAGATCGCCGATATCGTCGATCCGCTGACAGGCCAGGTCGCAACACTGAAGAACGCGGTGGCCGGTGTGCTGTACGCGCGGCATTCCGCGCGTTTCGCCACCGCCGGCCTCGAAGTGGCGCGTGTGGCAGGCGCGAAGGCGTATCGCACGGGCTCGCTGCTGTCCGCATGACGCCCACTGCGCCTGCGACTTCTTCACCGCTCAATCAATGACAATCGCCCGCTGACGCGGGCGATTTTCGTTTGAGCCCGCGGCGCGCAGCGGCGGGTACGCGCCGGGATAACCTAGAACGCCGGCACAATCGAGCCCTTGAACTGTGTATCGAGGAAGTGGCGCACGTCGTCCGATTCATACGCGGCCACGAGCTTCTTCACCCACGGCTTGTTGCGGTCCTGCTCGCGCACGGCGATCAGGTTTGCGTACGGCCCTTTCAGGTCTTCGATGCCGATCGCGTCTTTCGTCGGTTGCAGGCCAGCCTTCACCGCGTAGTCGGTGTTGATCGACGCGGCGTCGAGATCGTCGAGCGCACGCGGCAGTTGCGCGGCATCGAGTTCCACGAGCCTGATCTTCTTCGGATTTTCCGCGACATCGAGCGGCGTTGCGTTGACGCCGTTCGCGCCGGCGCCCGGTTTCAGTTTGATCACGCCGTACTTCTGCAGGAGCAGCAGCGCGCGGTTGCCGTTCGACGGATCGTTCTGGATGCCGACCTTCGCGCCCTCGGGCAGGTCCTTCAGCGACTTGTACTTCTTCGAATAGAAGCCCATCGGCGACGTGTAGGTCAGGCCGACGTTGACGATGTGATAGCCGCGCTGTCTGATCTGGCTGTCCAGAAACGGCTGATGCTGAAAACCGTTCGCGTCGAGGTCACCCGCGTCGAGTGCGGCGTTCGGCTGCACGTAATCGTTGAACTCGATCACCTTGAGCGTAAGACCCTCGCGCGCTGCGACCTTTGTCACAACCGACCAGATCTGCGCATCGGGACCGCTCATCGTGCCGACCTTGATGACCTTGTCGTCAGCATGGGCAAGGGTGGTCGCGAGCGTGGCGCCGGCTGCCGCCAGTGCGGCGAGCGTCTTGATGAGTGTTCTGCGCTGCATACGTTCCCCGTTTGATTCATGAATGTTGGATGCGCATCGTCACACGGCGCGATCGCGGCGATAACCAACAAATTTTCATACGCATATTCAGCCGCCCACGCAGAGCATATGCGGACCTCCCCTGCTCTAATCCGTCAGCGAGAAGCGGCCGTTGTCGCGCGCATGCGACACATTCTCAAAAATAACTGACCTGTCATATTCAGTTCCCGGCAATCACTTACATTTCGGGCCATCGCATGACCGGCCGCAGAGCGTGGCATGTCGATCGCATTCTTTTCTACCTGGAGAAATGTCTTGAACAAGAAAGTACTGGCCACCGCTCTTCTCGCCACGTTCGCAGGCGCGGCACACGCACAAAGCAGCGTTACGCTGTACGGGGTTATCGACGCAGGTATCAGCTACGCGAACCACGTGAAGAATGGCAACACACACGACGACCTCGTCAAGTACGACGACGGCGTAGCACAGGGCAGCCGTTGGGGCATGCGCGGCACCGAAGACCTCGGTGGCGGCCTGAAGGCAATCTTCGTGCTCGAAAACGGTTTTAACAGCGGTAACGGTACGGCAGGCCAGGGCGGCGCGATGTTCGGCCGCCAGGCGTTCGTCGGCCTGACGAAGGACAACATCGGTTCGTTCACGTTGGGTCGTCAGTACACGTTCAGCACGGACTACGTCGGTGCGAACTACTCGACGGGCGGCAACACGGTTGCCGGTAACTACGCTTACCACATCAACGATATCGACCAGCTGACGTCGAGCCGTATCAACAACGCGGTCAAGTTCAGCAGCGCGAACTTCGCTGGCTTGACGTTCGGCGCGTTGTACGGCTTCTCGAACTCGACGTCGTTCGCAGGTGCACCGGCTGTCGGCACGACGGCAGGTTCGTCGCGCGCATACAGCTTCGGCGCGAACTATGCGAACGGCCCGTTCTCGCTTGGCGCTGCTTACACGGACATCCGTTTCCCGAACCAGTCGACGCCGGCTTTCACGACGAACATCGCGAACGTCAACCCGGGCACGGTCAAGGATCTGCGCACGGTTGGCGCAGGCGGCCGCTATGTCTTCGGTCCGGCTACGCTGTGGGCGTTGTACACGAACACGCGTCTCGAACCGCTCACGGGCGGATCGACGACCTACGCCGCGTATGAAGCAGGCGTGAAGTACGCTGTAACGCCGGCGTTGACGGGTGGCCTCGGCTACACGTACATGCACCTGTCGGATGCGAACACGGGCCACTGGAACCAGATCGACGCCAGCGTCGACTACGCGCTCAGCAAGCGCACCGACGTGTACGTGCTCGGCATCTACCAGGCGGCACAGGGTCACAACGCGGGCACGGGCGACGTGCAGGCACAGATCGGTTCGGCGACGAGCTACTTCAACGTGGCGGGCGCGAGCACGCAGCTGGCTGCTCGCGTGGGTCTGCGTCACAAGTTCTGATCGTCGTAGCGTGAAGACACCGGCGGGGCCTCTTCAGGTTTAAAGAGACCGCCGGAAGCAGGAGAAAATGCCGTTCAGTGTTCAGCTGAACGGCATTTTTGTGTCTGGCGTTTCGCTCGCAAGCGGATTCGGGCAAAGCGTCCGGTGGACGCGACGCTAACGCTACGAAGCCTGGCGCAATACACGCATCGTTGCGCCGACCAGATGATCCTTTAGCCGCAACGCGCGCTTCTCGATGAGATGCCACGACAGCACCGCGAACACGAGGGTCACGAGCGTGGACGAAACGATCATTCCCGCAATGGAAATGCCGGGAAACAGCGCGACAATCGATTGCTGGATCGGGAACGCGTAGATATAAACGCCGTATGAATAGTCGCCGAGACGGTTATAGCGAAAGAGCGCGCCCGACGGATAGTAAGCCGCTGTCAGCACCAGATACGGAACGACGATCATGTACGCAATCGTGAAGACATAGCCGGTCTGGGCAAAACCCAGCACGGCAACGACAGCCGCGATCAGCAGACAGGTCTTGCCAGACAGGCTGACCCGGTCTTTCATGACATAGAAGCTCGCACCCGCGAAAAACACCCACGGCAGATGGCTCTTTTGCCCGACGTGGTGCGCGATGATCGTGTGAAACCAGTACAGCAGCGAGAGCGCGGCGACGGCCAGCACAGACGCCCGAAAAAACTTGCTGCGCGCGCTGAACGCGACGATCGCCCCAACCCACAACATCGCGAGTACGAGATACATCCGGATCTCGTACATCATCGTCCACAGCGAGCCGTTCACTGTATTCGGATACGGATTCGTGGTGAACACGCCTGGCAGGTCGAACACCGAACCGGACACGAGAATCGCTGTTTTCGCAACAAAGTGCCACGTCTGATGGTCCGCGAGAAACACGGCGGCAGGCAGCGTCGTAAATGTCACACCCACACCGAGGACAAGCAGCACAAGCATGACGAAAAGCGCCGGATAGATTCTCAGGCAGCGTGCCCACAGGAATTCGAATACGTTCTTGCGCGTGAGCAGGCTCTTGGTGACGAGAAAGCCGCTGGTGACGAAAAATACGTCGACCGCCATCGTGCCCGGCGTCATGCCAATCGCCTTGACGAGCGGTTCCGCTTCGGTGTCGCCGGTGACGAGCGCGAAGCTGTGGCTGAAGAGAACCGCCAGTGCGGCGATGATCCGCAGGAGGTTGAAGTTGTTCTCGTCCTTACGTCCGAGCGCTGCGTGAGCTAGCTTCATATGACCCCTCGACTGTGGTCAGATATGTCGCCTCATGCTAGCAGACCATATTTTTGCGGGTAAGCCTGAACGATAAATGCCGCTGGTTTGTCACATGCACGCGACACGCAGAGCGAAGGCATTTCACATCGCGAACATCAGGAATAGAAAGCAGCGCATGGTGGAATGGCCATGCTGGCATTCCGGACACTCGGGGGAGTAATCTCCAGTACTGAATACGGAACTGCGGAGCATGCCCGCCCCGTTATGGCGGCTTGAACCGCGGCGAAATGCCCAGATGAAGGCGTCCTGACGCAAATACTGACAGCCGGCGCCATGAATTGAGGAGCGAGAGCAATGGGAAGCACCAGCGCGGTTGCGACTGCGGCAGTCGCCTTCGTGGGCAGTCACTTTCTCCTGTCCCATCCGCTGCGCAGCCGTCTGGTTCGCGCAACTGGCGAAGCGGGATTCCAGGGCGTCTATTCGCTGATTGCGCTCCTGACGTTCGGCTGGCTGATCCTGGCCTACCGGCAGGCGCCCCTGACGTTGCCTCTCTGGGCGACAGGAAACGGGCTCTGGGCGCTTGCCACGGGGGTCATGCTGATCGCGTCGATCCTCCTGATGGGCTCGCTGATCCGCAATCCGGCGCTGCCTGCCGGCGGGCGGGCGAGCTCATTGCCGGAATCGGCGCGCGGCGTGTATGCGGTAACGCGCCACCCGATGATGTGGGCGTTCGCACTTTGGGGGCTGTGCCACATCGCCGTGTTCCCGGTGGCCAAAAACATCGTGGTTTCAGCGGCTATCGTCGTTCTCGCGCTCGTCGGGGCCGCACTGCAGGACCGTAAGAAGGAGCGGCTCCAGCCCGATTTCTGGCCCGCCTGGGAGTCGAAAACGAGCTACGTGCCGTTCGCGGCAATCGTCGCTGGCCGGGCGCGGCTGGGCGGGTTCGGAATGCACGCGCTGCTGGGCGGTCTCGTCGTCTGGCTCGGAGCGACATGGGCGCATATGCCCATCGCCGGTTGGGCCGCGGGCATCTGGCGCTGGCTGTAGCCACGGTGCGGGCTGTTACGTCGTATTCTTGATTGTCCCTGCGCTTCCCAGCGCTTTGCGCGACCCCGATCTGTCACATCGATGCTTTCAATTCTGAAGAGAACATGACGAATCGACACACCTCCCGTCTGCCTCCAGATCACGTTCAGGACAGCGCGGTGATCATGGCAACTTTCCAGCGAAAAGCCCATACTTGAGGGCATCAAACTGATCGCGAACATCGCCAGAGACCGGCGAGTCCCAGCGGGTGACTCATCTCGCTCAAGCAGACAATTTTCTTTGAGAGCATCCATGAAAACGTTGTTTCTGCAGGCACCTTCGTTTGACGGCTTCGATGGCGGAGCAGGCTCGCGTTTCCAGACAAAGCGCGAGATAAAATCGTTCTGGTATCCAACGTGGCTTGCCCAGCCCGCTGCGCTGATCGAAAACAGTCGCGTTCTCGACGCTCCAGCAGATGGAATATCGCTCGACAGATCTCTTGATATTGCAGAGGACTATGACCTCGTCATCATCCATACGAGTACGCCGTCGTTCGCTAGCGATGCCCAGTTCGCAGCGCACGTAAAACGCCGCAAATCCACGATACTCGTCGGGATGGTGGGTGCAAAAGTCGCCGTGGATCCTCACGGTTCGCTTACTGCCTGCGACGCACTCGACTTCGTATGCCGCGAAGAATTCGACTTCACCTGTCGGGACATTGCACAAGGTATTCCGTTCGAGTCGATTTCAGGTCTGAGCTATCGTCTGCCCGACGGCGGAATCATGCACAACGAAGCCCGGCCCATCCTCGAAAACATGGACGAGTTGCCCTTCGTCGCGCCGATCTACAAGCGCGATCTCAATACCCAGAACTATTTCAGTGGGTACCTCAAACATCCTTATGTGTCGATCTACACAGGGCGCGGCTGCAAATCGAGGTGCACTTTCTGCCTCTGGCCGCAGACAGTGGGCGGCCATAAATATCGCACACGGTCAGTCGAAAACGTTCTTGAAGAAGTGAAATGGATCAGGGACAACATGCCCGAAATAAAGGAGATCATGTTTGACGACGATACCTTTACCGATCTAAGACCAAGAGCCGAAGAGATCGCCCGGGGGCTTGGCAAGCTGGGCGTGACCTGGTCCTGCAATGCAAAAGCGAACGTACCCTGGTCAACCCTCAAGGTGATGAAGGAAAACGGCTTGCGGCTCCTGCTTGTTGGTTACGAATCCGGCGACGACCAGATCCTCGTGAACGTCAAGAAAGGGCTGCGAACCGACATGGCGCGCCGCTTCACTGAAGATTGCCGCAAGCTTGGCATCAAGATTCATGGCACCTTCATTCTTGGGCTTCCGGGCGAAACACACGAGACGATCAGAAAGACCATCGAATACGCGAAAGAGATCAATCCGCACACGATCCAGGTGTCACTCGCGGCGCCCTATCCTGGCACGACGCTTCATAAGCAGGCGCTCGAGAATGGATGGCTGCAGGAAAGCAAGGTCATCAACCTCGTGAGTTCGACAGGCGTCCAGGTTTCGGCAATCGGCTATCCACACCTCTCGCGCGAAGAGATCTATCACAGCGTCGAGGAGTTCTATAAACGCTTCTACTTCAGACCGGCCAAGATCTGGGAAATCGTCCGTGAGATGCTGGTGAGCTGGGAGATGATGAAGCGGCGTCTGCAGGAAGGCGTCGAGTTCTTCAGGTTTCTCCGCACGCGCGAGGCGTAAACCCGCGCCTCGATGCGTGTTCTTTGGCACGCGCACTCGAACTGCGTGGCGGGGTGTCGATTTCGACGCGATTGGGCGTTGTCGCGTTGCGGGCAAAGCGGTCGGCGCGTCAAGTCGACTATTCAGAATGGCGCGCGCCCCTTCGCAGTCAGTGGACTTCGATCTCCTCTACCTCGCGCACGCCGATCAGATCGCAAAGCATGTTGCGATACGCGACGAACTCCTCAGCCGACATACGCGACAGCGAAATCGTGATGAAGTCGCGCTGTTCGTCGTCGTCCGGATGCACGCTGATGTGCCTGAGTCGCGGGCCGTCCTCGCCGAACAGGCGACACAGGACTGGCAGCGTGATCGCTCCGCGGTCAACCTGAAGACGCAGCGCGCGGCGCAGCTTCCCTTTGGCCCGCAACTGGCGCGCCACGGGTTTGACCCACGTGAGCGTCGTGAGGATGATCACTGTTGCCGCCAGCGCCAGCACGTAGAGTCCGCCGCCCGCCGCGAGGCCGATGCCCGCCACCGCCCAGACGCTCGCCGCCGTCGTCAGCCCTCGTACTACTTCGCCGCGTAGCAGGATTGCGCCGGCACCGAGAAAGCCGATCCCCGACACGACCTGCGCCGCTACACGTGACGGATCGAGGGCGATGTTCGGCATCGAGCGGGTGTCCTCGAAGCCGAACGCCGAGACGATCATCACGAGCGAGGACGCCACGCACACCAGCATGTGCGTGCGCAGCCCGGCCGGAAATGCAAACCGCTCGCGCTCGAAGCCGATGGCGCCACCCAGCACCGCGGCAAACAGCAGCCTTGCGATCAGTTCGATATTGCCCGGCATCGCTTTCTCCTTGTTATCAGATGCACATCAGCCCCGATGTCAGCCCCATGGCAACGTAAAGGTCTTCAGGTTCGTGAAGCTTTTCATCGCTTCCTGGACCCCTTCCTTGTGGCCAAGCCCCGAATCCTTGATGCCGCCGAACGGCGTCAATTCGATCCGGTAGCCGGGCACTTCCCAGACGTTGACCGTGCCGACATGCAACTCGTTCGCAAAGCGTGTGACGTTCTCGAGGCTGTCCGTGCAGACGCCGGACGACAGGCCATACGCCGTGCCGTTGCTTATCCGGATGGCGTCGTCGACATCGTCGAATGCGATGATCGGCGAGACCGGACCGAACGTTTCCTGCGCAACAAGCTCCATCTCGGGCGTGACGCGGTCCAGCACGGTCGGGGGAAAGAGCGCGCCCTGACGTTCATTGCCAGTCAGCAGACGGGCGCCCTGCGCGATTGCCTGATTCACACGCGCCTCGAACAACGACGCCGCCGCTTCGTCGATGACCGTGCCCATGTCCGTGCTGGCGTCGGCCGGATCGCCGCACTTCCACGCGCGGGTCCTGGCGACCACGAGTTCGGTGAAACGATCGGCCACCGTCCGCTGCACCAGAATCCGTTTGACCGCCGTACAGCGTTGCCCGGAGTTCTTGTAAGAGCCGAGTACCGCAAGATCCGAAGCGCGGTCGAGATCGGCATCGTCCATCACGATTAGCGGATCGTTGCCGCCCAGTTCAAGAATCACGCGCCGGTAACCGGCCCGCCCGGCGATGTATTTGCCGATGGCAACGCCGCCGGTGAACGTCACCAGCGCGACGCTCGGGTTCGTGATCAACTCGTCGGCAATCTCGGCCGGATCGCCGGTCACGACCTGCAGCATCGGTGGCGGCAGCCCGGCTTCATAGAGCAGATCGGCCAGGTAGTACGCGGATAACGGCACCTTCTCGGACGGTTTCAGCACGGTGCGGTTGTTGGTCGCAATCGCTGGCGCAATCTTGTGCGCCACCTGGTTCATCGGGTGATTGAACGGCGTGATCGCGGTAATGACACCGAGGAGCGGTTCGCGCTGCGTGATCACGCGACGCTTCCTGCCGTGAGGCGTGAGATCGCATGAAAACACCTGACCGTCGTCGCGCAATGCTTCGTTCGCGGAGAAGTTGAACACGTCTGCGACACGCCCGATTTCGTAGCGCGAGTCCTTCATGCACAACCCCGATTCGAGCGTAATCAGCGAAGCCGCTTCTTCGGTCCGGCTGCGCAGCAGTTCCGCTGCGCGATTGAGAATCGACGCACGCTCGAAGCGCGACAGCGTCGGCCTGTAACGCATCGCTGCGTCGTATGCCATGCGTACGTCTTCGATCGAAGCCTTCGGCACCGTGCCCACCACGTCGCCGGTATAAGGGTTGGTCACTTCGATCACGCGGTCGCGTGTCAGCTTGTTGCCATCGATACGCAGTGCTTCCGCACGAAACTGCAGCGACTTGAGATTGATAGGGTTCATGCGTGCTGCTCCGGAAGTTTCGCGAAGGCGGGTTGCTCCTGAAGTGAATTCAGCGCGATATGAAAGACGTCGAAATTCCTCAGGCTGCCACGTTCGACCGGTCGCGCAAGCGCGCGGTTGAACAGCAGCGGAACGGTTTGCTCCGACAGGCCGCCGTGCGAACGCAACGGCACCGTCAGTCCGGAGAGATCGTGCGCCGCCGCGCTGCTGCCCAGCACATACGATCTATCGCTGATGACGACGAGATCGCCTACCCGGTCGGGTGGCAGTTCGAAGCGCCTGCACGCTTCTTCGCGGGTCAATACCGCCTCGATGTGTGGCAATGCAGCGAGGCGCGTACGCAGCGCGACGCCGTCGTCGCCGGCTGGCAGGTACACCGTTGCGTAGGAGCCGAGCGCGCCGTGGTGGCGCACGTACGGATCGGTGATCGGCAGGATGACCCGTGCACCGCCTTCTTCGACACCGCGCCCGAGCCAGTCATCGAGCAGGTCCTGGAGATAGATGATGTTCGGCTCGCCCGTCTGCGGATCGTGCTTGGCGTTCATCCCATGATCGGCAGTGATGCCAATGACGGCGCCCAGTTCGTGCAGGCGCAGAAGATACCGGTCCATCATCGCGTAAAACGCGTTCGCGCCGTCGGTGCCGGGCGCAAACTTGTGCTGGACGTAATCGGTCGTGGACAGATACATGAGGTCGACGCGATCATTTTCGAGCAGCCATACACCCGTCGCGAAGACGAATTCGGACAGTTCCGCGCTGTACACCTCGGGCAACGGCATGTTCACGCGCTCAAGCAGCCGGTCGATACCGTTCGCCTCTACGGTAGCCTCATCGGCCTTTTCCGCGGAAACGCAGATGCCGTTCAGGCCGTGTCCAAGCAGCGCGCGCAGCTTGTCCTTCGCGGTGACCACGGCCACGCGGGAACCGGCACCGGCTGCCGCTGCGAGCAGCGTACCGGCGCGCAGATAGCGCGGATCGTTCATCAGCACTTCACGGCCCCGGCCCGCGTCGGCATCGCGATCGTAGAAGTAGTTGCCGCAGATGCCGTGTACGGCGGGCGGCGCGCCGCAGACGATCGACAGGTTGTTCGGGTTCGTGAAAGACGGCATCACGCATTTCGCCTGCAGCGCAGTGCCGTTTTCGGGCAACGAGCCGAGGAACGGCGTCGCGCCCGCTTCTGCTGCCCGGGTCAGATAGTCGTATTCGCAACCGTCGACGCAGACGATCACCGTGGGCCGCTTCGGCAAGCGATAGCTTCGGCCGTTGACTGCGAAGGTTGAAACTGGATTCATGTCGAAATTCCTCGTTGAAGCACGAATGTTCAGAACGTGCGTCGAATGAAATACGTGCAAACCGAGCTGAGCAATCCCACGCCTGCGATATAGAGCGCGATCCACCACGGCTGCAGGTTGCCGTAGTGCAGGAGCGCGGTGGCGGCGAGTGGCGTGATCGAACTGGAGACGATGCCGGATACCTGGTACACGATCGAGATGCCGCTATAGCGCACCCGCGTATCGAACAGTTCGCAGAAAAGCGCAGCCTCGGGGCCATAGACGAAGGCGTAGATCACACCGACCACGATCACGATGGTGGCCGTCACGGCGGTGAGACTGGTCGAGTAATGAAAGACCGCAAAGGCGGGCCACGCGCTCAGGCCGCAGGCGAGCGCACCCCAGCCGAACACCTTGCGGCGACCGATCCGGTCCGACAGGCGCGAGGCGACGGGAATCATGAACATCAGCACGAGTGCCGCAAGCGTCACGGCGACGAGAATCGCCGACTTCGCATAGTGATGGATGCCGATCAGGTAGCTCAGCGAGAACACTGCGTAGGTGTTGAAAATCACACCGTCGATGTAGCGCGCACCCCAACCGAGGAACACGTTCTTGCGGTAGTCGGTGAATACCTCGCGTGCCGGCACTTTCGCGACTGCATGCGTGTCCCGAATCTTCGCGAACGCGGGCGTCTCGACGATGCGCAAGCGGATAAACATGCCCACGGCGACGAGCAGGATGCTGGCCATGAAGGCGGCCCGCCAGCCCCATTGCAGGAAAGCTTCAGGCGTCAGCCAGGTCGTCAGTGCGGCCACCGCGCCGCTGCTCAGGCACAGACCGACCGCGAGGCCGATCTGCGGATAGGATGCGTACAGGCCGCGCTGTTTGCGGGGTGCGTATTCGAAGGCCATCAGCACGGCACCGCCCCACTCGCCACCCAGCCCGATGCCCTGCAGCAACCGCAACAGCAGCAGGCAGATTGGCGCCCAGATGCCGATCGATGCATAGGTGGGAAGGACACCGATCAGGAACGTGGACACACCCATGATGGAAAGTGTCAGCACCAGCAAGGGCTTGCGTCCGAACCGGTCGCCGAAATGCCCGAAGATCACCCCGCCGAGCGGCCGGGTGACAAACCCCACCGCGTACACGGTATAGGCCAGCATGGTGGAGACGAATGCGTTTCCTGCGGGGAAGAACAGCTTGTCGAACACCAGCCCGGTGATCGTGCCATAGAGGAAAAAGTCGTACCACTCGACGGTGGTACCAATCAGACTGGCGAGGGCAACCGACTTCACAGACCTGGCGTCGACACTGACAGTCGAGCCTCCTGCAATATCCACTGCTTCCATTGCTTGTCTCCTGATAGTTGCCGGACGCATGACGTCGTCTGACGTTCGCTGCCTCGGCACTTGCCTTTCATGCGGCTTTTGTTGTGCGTCGAAATGCGCCGGTGCGAAACCGGATAGGTCGGCTCCTCCTCTATCTGCGTGATGCTGATCCTTTTGGATCACCGCTGCCAGAACTTCAGGCTGTCGCGGCGATGAAATTGCGACCGCGCGGACCGCTCAGCGCGTGCGCAATCATCCTGTCCGATTCCTCGACACTCACGCCGTAGCTCGAAAACGACGTCTGGACACCCAGCGCTTCGAGAAACCTTGTCAGGTAGTCGCGCGCTTCGTGCAACGGGCACGGAAAGACCTTCGCGAGCACCGCGTCGCGGGCCGCGCTTTTCCCACGCGCGAGTTCCAGCACCATGGGCAGCGTGAACGAACACGCAATGCCATGAGGCAGGCCGTGATGAATCGTCATCTCGTACGAAATGGAATGCGCCAGCGCGGTCTTCGTGTTCGAGAAAGCGAGGCCGGCTTTGAGCGCGGCGAGCGAAGCGCGCTCGCGAAGCGTCCGGTCCTGCGGATTGCTGACGAGTTCAGGCAACGTCGCCAGCATGTCGCGCGCGGCCGATACGGCGAATTCGTCGGAAATCGGGTTAGCGTTGACGTTCCAGATCGCTTCGAGTGCGTGTGACAGCGCATCGAGACCGCTTTGCACCGTTACCGACAGCGGCAGCGACAGCGTGAGGTCCGAGTCGATGATCGCGGCCTCGGGCCATGTCTGCGGCAGCTGCAGCGAATATTTGCGCTGCTTGATCGTACGGTCCCAGATCGTCGCCCACGGCGTGACTTCGCTGCCGGTGCCGGCTGTCGTCGGGACGGTTATCAGCGACTTCACACGCGGCGGCGTGAACGGCTTGCCCGTATCGAGCAAGGCCAGCAGTTCGTCGAACTCACCGCTTGCTGTTCCGACCATCAGCGTTTTCGCCGTGTCGAGCACGCTGCCGCCGCCGATCGCGACGATAACCGGACACCCTTCATGCCGCTGCCAGAAGTCGCGATACAACCCCGCGATATGCGTGACATCCGGGTTCGGCTGGACGTCGTCGATCACGTCGACGACGCCGTCGCCGCACAGTTCGCGCACCCGTTTCACGAGCCCGATCTGCGCCGCCTCCGCAAACGTCACAACGACAGCGCGGCGGCCAGCAAGTATTTCGGGCAGACGCTCGATACAACCGGGGCCGAAATTGACCTCTACAGGATTCCAGAAAACTCCGTTCATCGTCTCCCCTCATTTGGTGAACTACGCGTTACGGATGAATTATGGGAAACATCGATGTATAGTAAAAATACAAATATTTCTGTCGATGTATTCAGTCAATCTATGCGACTCACTCAATTGCGTTCGTTTTACGCCGTCGGCAAGCACGGCAGTGTGACCGCGGCCGCGCGTGCGTTGCACGTCAGCCAGCCGACTGTCACGACGCAGGTGCGGGATCTGGAAGAGAGTTACGGCGTGGAACTGTTCCATCGCAGCGGCCGCCGGATCATGCTGACCGCGGCGGGGGAAACGTTGTATGCGATTGCGCAGCGGATGTTCGGTAACGAACAGGAGGCAATCGACTTTCTGAAGGAATCAGCGGGTCTGACAACCGGCATCATTCGCGTGGGCGCGGTCGGGCCGCTACACGCGATGGAAATCGTCGCGGCGTTCCATTTGCGCTATCCGGGGTTGCGGGTATCGATGCGGCTTGGCAATTCCGAGGAAATTGTGCGCAGCCTGCTGTCCTACGAGACGGACGTCGCGCTGCTTGCGCAGTACGGGTCCGATCCGCGGCTCTACTACCTGCCGTATCGTCTGCATCCGCTGGTCATCATCGTTCCGGCCACGCATCGGCTGGCGCGCCGCCGAAGCGTCCGGCTCGAGGAACTGCGTGCCGAGCCGATGATCATGCGCGAGCCGGGTTCCACCACGCGAAAGGCGCTGGAGGATGCGTTACGCCATCACGACATCCAGCCCAACTTCGCGCTGGAAGTGGGCAGCCGCGAGGCCGTGCGCGAAGCGGTGATATTGGGGCTTGGCATAGCGGCCGTGTCAGAGCGCGAGCATGTTGACGACGCCCGACTGCGCAAGCTGACGATCCGTGGCGAGCAGGTATTGACTCACGCGCACGTGGCCTGCCTCGCCGAGCGCAAGGCCGCCCGGCTGGTTCGGGCTTTCCTCGACGTGGTCAATCAGATATTGGTCGAGCAAGGCGGCGAGGTTGCCGCGCGCGAGGCGTAGGGTAAGAAGTGAGACGCATAAAAGCGCGGGTGCGAATCCGCTCTCGCGCGCGTCGGGACGATCGATGTCCGGTTCCTGATCTCAGTCAACTGACGCTTGTTGACAATATACAACGCCGCAAGCTATGTTGACGAAGCTGACGATACGTCACCCATTTTTCGCTTTCAAAATCGCTCATCCATGACCATGTCAACAACGTCCGGCGCCATTGAGCTTCTGCAGCGGCATTCCCTTGCCACGCTGGTTCAGGAAACGCTTGAACGCAGCATCGTCTCCGGGGAATTCGCCCCCGGGGAGAAATTGAACGAAGTCGAAGTTTCCGCCCGGTTGAATGTGTCTCGCGGCCCCTTGCGGGAAGCGTTCCGCGCGCTCGAACAGGCTGGATTGTTAAAGACCGAAAAAAACCGCGGCGTCACAGTACGCGCGCTCTCGTTACGTGAGGCCGAGGAGATTTACGAAGTCCGCGCCATGCTGGACGAATCGGTAGCCCGTGCGTTAGCCGACCGCATGACGCCTGAGACGCTTGCGACGCTTAAAGGCATCCTCGCTTCGATGAAAGCAGCGAAGAAAGACCACGACCTCACCCTGTACACGACATTGAACGTCCAGTTGCACGACGCAATGGTGGTGGGTGTCGGCAACCGGCATCTGGTCGAAACCTATCGACATCTCGTCCGCCAACTGGGCTTGCTGCGTCAGGCTGCGATTGAAACGGACAAGAGCGCGCTGGCTATCTCAGTCGCGGAGCACGAAAAAATCGTCAACGCGCTCGCGAAAGGCGATGCGGAGCGCGCCGTTACGCTCGTGCGTGAACACGTCGCTCATGGCCTCGCAAGAATGCGCCGCGCCCACGAACATTGGGCAGCGTGCGCGGACAATATGGGTAAAAGCTAACGCTGAAACGCGCAGGACGGCCGCTACGCCTTGTCCGATTTACCGGCGGCATTGGCAAGCTTGCTGAGCAACCGGTCGACGAGCCACGGCTGGCGGTCCTCGTCTTCCGCGCGTTCCTTGCGGCGGATCGCGTCGCGCACTGCAATGGAGCCCACGTAACGTATTGGCTCCGGCGGAAAATGTCCCAGCGGACCTCGCGTCAAGGGGCTTCGCGTCCATGCGTTGTCGAGCCCAAGCACCAGTGAGGACAGAATCTGTCCGCCCATCCAGGTCGGCCCGACACCATTGCCCGAATAGCCGAATCCATAGAAGACGTTCGGCGCATCATCAAGCCGGCCAAAAAACGGAAAGCCGGTGACCGATCGATCGGACGGACCGTTCCAGCTCGCCGTCACCGGCACGTCGCGCAACGCCGGAAAGAACTCGTGCAGGCTGCGCGCAAGATCGGCCTCATACGGCGAACGCTGGTCGAACACCGGCGCGATCCGGCCGCGCCAGGCGAACGTATTGCCGCCCTTGCCGAGCATCAGCCGGCCGTCCGGGGTGCTGCGATAGTAATAAACGAAGATGCGCGAGTCGAGCACCGATACCCCGTCCTTCAAGCCGATCTGCTGCAGCAGTTCCGGACATTTCTCGGTGACGATCATGTCGCTGGAAACGACAGCGAGCGTGCGCTCGAATTGCCGGAAGCGACTCGCCATCCACGCATTGATCGCGAGCACAAGTCTCGAGGCTGTCACGCTGCCAGCCGGTGTATGTACGGTCACGCATTCGCCTGAATTGAACTCCAGCATCGGCGTGCGCTCGTAGATACGAATGCCCATTTCCATCGCAACACGTCGCAAGCCGCGCACGAGCTTGCCCGGATGGACCGTCGCCGCGACCGGCGAATACACACCGCCGAGATTGCGCGCCGAGCCGGAACGCTTCGCCACTTCTTCCGGCGCAAGATGTTGATAGGAATTGATGCCATGCTCGCTCAGTGCGGCGATCACGGGGTCGAGCAGGCCAATTTGCGCGCGTGAGGTCGCCGTGTAGAGCGTGCCATCGAGTCGAAGCTCGGCGTCGATATCATGCTCGACGCAGAAGTCGCGAATCCGTCCGACAGCAGCCTCCGATGCTTTCACCAGCCGGATCGCTTCGGCCTCGCCATACAGGCGCCGCAGCGTGAAGAATTTCGTCGACCACGTCAGCAGGCAGCCACCGTTACGGCCGCTTGCGCCCGCGCCGCACAGATCGCTCTCGATAATCACAATGTCGAGATCGGGCTTTGCCTGTTTTGCCTGAATAGCAGTCCACAAACCCGTAAAACCGCCGCCGACAATGCAGACATCGGCAGTCGTCGCGCCCTGCAGTGCGGGCGCGAGTGAACCATCGGCGAAGAGTGCCTGTTCAATCCAGAACGGACGCATGAAGTGCTCGCATTGATACAACGATTTAACGCCACCACGCGAAAGAAAAGACTTCTTCCCCGGAGCAGCGGAAAGAAGCCCTCGCACGTGGGCATGTTCAGGCCAGCGCTTTCGCCGATACCTGCGTGATACCCATCACCTTCAGCGCATCGGCAATCGCCGCGACCGCACCCGGAATGCCGGATTCGCCGAAGTGTCCGATACAGCCGACCCGGAACGTTTCGAGTTGCGTCAGCTTGCCCGGATACAGGATGTAGCCGCGCTTTTTCACTTCCGTATAGAACGTCTTGAAGTCGTAGCGGGGGTCGTCAGGCGCATGGAACGTGACGATAATCGGCGCCTGAATCGCCGGGTCAAGAAAGGTTCGAAAACCGAGTGCGGCCATGCCTTCGATCAGCGCCCGGCAATTGCTGGCGTAACGCCCGCCACGCGCTTCCTGGCCGCCCTCCTCCACGTATTGCGCAATCGCCTGATCGAGTGCCGCGACGACGTGGGTGGGCGGCGTAAAGCGCCATTGCGTCGTACGGTTCATGTACGCCCATTGGTCGTACAGATCCAGCGCGAGCGACGGACTATTGCCCTCGCATTGCTCCAGCACACTGCGGCGGATGATCACGAAGCCCATGCCGGGCACGCCTTCCAGACATTTGCCGGACGCCGCCACGACCGCGTCGAATGGCGTCTGGCGCGCATCGATGTCGATGGCGCCGAACGAACTCATCGCGTCGATGATCAGACTGCGTCCATGCTTCGCGACGACGAGCGCGATTTCATGCAAAGGGTTGAGCACGCCAGCGCCGGTTTCGCAATGCACGAGCGCAACATGCGTAATGGTCGCGTCGGCCGCCAGCGCGCGGTCGACGTCAGCCGCCTTGACCTGCGCGTCTTCCGGGTAGTCGAGGGTCTGGTGGCGACGGCCAAGCGCCCGGCAGATCTTCGCGATGCGCTGGCAATAGGCGCCGTTGTTCGGCACGAGTACGTGCCCGTTGCGGGGAACCAGCGTGCCAATCGCCGCTTCGACCGAGAACGTGCCGCTGCCTTGCATCGGCACGCATTCATGCGAGTCTTCGCCATGCGCGATACGCAGCGTCTGCTGGCGGACACGGGCGGTGATCTGATTGAAGTCGCCGTCCCATGATCCCCAGTCGCGCAGCATCGCCTGACGCGTGCGCTCTGAGGTCGTCAGCGGACCAGGGGTAAGCAGAATGGGCTGGGAAGGGAGAGTCATGGTTGCTCCTTACAGGTCTTTATGAAGACGGGTTTCAGCCACGGCGCGACGTGCGCCATGCCTGGGTTCTACGCAACACGCCATGCGACACGCAGGCAAACAGCACACAGGCGAATGCAGCGGTCACGAGCACGAGCGTGGCCATCGCCGCGGCCGGTCCGATCTGTCCGGCGTCATCGAGATTGAGGATGGCGACGGAGGCGGGCTGCGTGTCGGGTGAGTAGAGAAACGCCACAGCCGACACCGTCGTCATGCCGTTGACGAACAGATAGCGCGCGATCTGCAGGATCGACGGCAGGCACACAGGCACGGTGACGCGCAAAAACGTCTTGTAGAAGGGCACTTTCAGCGAGGCCGAGACCGCTTCGAACTCGTTGTCGATCTGGCGCAGCGCGGTAACCGCCGTCAGGTGGCTCGACGAGTAGTAGTGCACCACCGTGACGATTGCGAGCAGCGCGAGCGTGCCGTAAAGGCCGTTCAACGGGTTGGCGGGCGAGTTGAACAGAAAGATATAGCTGATGCCGAGCACCAGTCCCGGAACACCCATCGGCAGGATGGCGCACAGGTTGATAAATCCTCGTAACCAGCGCGGCCCACGCGTTTTCTCTACGAGATATGCGCCGCCGAACACGATGATCGTGCCGCCGATCGCCACGCACACGGCCATTTTCAGGCTGTTCTTGTACGCGTCGAAGATCCCGGCCCCGATGAGTCCCATCTTGTAGTGCTGCAAGCCGAGGCTCATCTGGTACGGCCAGAACTTCACAAACGAAGCGAACACCGAAATGCCGACCACAGCGAGCAACAGCGCGCAGACAATCCCGCAATACCCGAGCATCGCGATATCGAAGCCGCGAGAGGGTTTCGGCTGATACGGCGTCGAACGCGCGCCGAGTTGCGACTGCTGCTTGCGGCGAATGAAGAAGTCGACGGCAAACGCGACCAGTGCCGGACAGAGCAGCAGCAGGCTGACCACCGCGCTCCGGTTGAAGTCCTGCAAGCCGATGATCAGCTTGTAGATATCGGTTGACAGTACCGAATAAGGTCCGCCGATCACGACAGGCACGCCGAAGTCGTTGATGCAGATCGTGAACGACACCATCGTCGCGCTGATCAACCCGTACTTCGCGCCCGGCAGCGTGATCGTGAAGAACTTGCGCCTGCGGCGCGTGCCCATCGCGTCGGCCGCTTCATACAGGCGTCCGTCGGAAAGCGATAGCGCCGTCACGAGAATCATCAGCACATGCGGGAAAGCCGCATAGACCAGACTGCATACGATGCCCGGCAGCCCGTAGATCGAATGCCCATGAAGCAGCGGTTTCAGGATGCCCGAGTTACCAAACCAGTAAATGAACGAAACCGCGGACAGCAGCGTCGGCGCCAGCAGCGGAAGCAGCGCGATCGTGCGGGCGGCGTTCTTCATCGGCATGCACGACCGGGTCAGCGCATAGGCGAACGTAAAAGCCATCGGAATCACGATCGCCGTCACGAGGCAGGCAACCGTGACCGAGTGCAGCGTCGACGTCCACACACCCGAATCGACCAGATAGCCGGTGAAATTGGCCAGCCCCACGAAGCGGCCATCCGCGTCGACGAAGCATTTACCGATGACGAGTGCCAGCGGCACCAGCAGAAACATGCCGAGAAACGCACACATCAGCAGAAGCGCCAGCTGCGCAATCCGGTCATGCCAATGGCTCTTCTGGCGCACCTCGGCGTGGCGCCCCTCGCCGCTGCGGCGCTCGATCAGGACGGCGCTCATTGAAGTCGCTCCTTCGCGGCGGAGAAGACGCATACGTGTTCGCGGTTGATGGCCAGATTGAAGCGCGACCCCGGTTTCAGATGCGCGCGATGCATCTCATGAAACGACAGGTCGGCGACCACTTCCTGCTCGCCGAGACCGTCCACCTTGAAGCTGACCCGGCAGAACGCGCCGAGAAACTCCAGTTTCTCGACTGAAGCAGGCAGCAGGTTGTCCGCTTCGCTGTCAGGTGCGCCGAGATGGATGTCTTCGGGACGCACGAACGCCGACACCTTCGAACCCAAAACTGCCCGCTCCGCACCGCACCCGTAGCGCAGCGCGATCGATCCCGCCTTGAGGCTGCCGTCGCGCGTGACCTCAGCCGGAATCAGGTTGACCTTGCCGATGAAATCGGCCACGAACGGCGACGCCGGCTCGCGGTAGATTTCGTGGGGTGTGCCGATCTGCTCGATCACGCCGTGATTCATCACCACGATCCGGTCGGCCATGGAAAGCGCCTCCTCCTGGTCGTGCGTCACCATGATCGTGGTGACGCCGAGACGCTGCTGCAACTGCCGGATCTCCTGGCGTAGCCGCACGCGTACGCGCGCGTCCAGCGCCGAAAGCGGCTCATCGAGCAACAGCAGACCCGGCGAAGTCGCAAGCGCGCGCGCCAGCGCGATGCGCTGCTGCTGTCCGCCCGACAGCTGGTTCGGATGCTTGCGCTGCGCGTCCGGCAAGCCGACCAGCGCGAGCAGTTCGTTCACCCGGTCGGCGATCGCCGCGCGCTTCATCTTGCGATTCACGAGACCATAGGCCACGTTGTCGAAGATGGTCAGATTGGGAAACAGCGCATACGACTGAAAGACGATGCCGTAGTCGCGAAGCTGCGGCGGCAACCTTGAAATATCGCGGCCGTCCTGCATGATCTGACCGGCGCTCTGGGTTTCCAGTCCGGCAATGATGCGCAGCAAGGTAGTCTTGCCGCATCCTGAAGGTCCGAGGAAGCAGAGCATCTCGCCTTTCTTCACGCCAAGATTGATGTCCTCCAGAACCGGCGTGTCGTTAAACCGCTTGTAGACCTGCTGCACGCTCAAATACGCTGTCATCTGCTCCTCCGCTTCCGCCTGCCTGCATGGCGGCGACGCACTTCCGTGCCCGGCGTCGCCGCATCGTTCGGGGGCCGCGCATCGCGCGCCCCGGCACCCGTCAACATCCGGTTAGAAAATCCGGTTAGAGCCGGCCTTACTTCTGTTCCTTGTTGCCGTAGCGCTTTTGCCAGTCTCCGAGAATGGCGTCCCGGTTTTTCGCGGACCAGGCGAAATCATTTTTCACAAGCAGTTCGGGATAGTTATCAGGGATGCCAGAAAGCTTCTTCGCGACGCCGGGGTACGCAACGATCGCCCACCATTGCGCGGTGATTTCATTGGCCTCCTTGCTCGCCATGAAATCCGCGAGCTTTTTGGCCGCCTCCGGCTGCTTCGTCGTCTTCATGATTCCGGTCGCTTCCATGTCCCAGCCAAGCCCTTCTTTCGGGAAGATCAGGTCGATCGGTGCGCCTTGCGCCTGTAGCTCATGCCCGCGGAATTCGAACGAGATACCGATCGGAAACTCGCCAGTGCCCGCCAGCGTGCAGGGCTTGGAGCCCGAGTGCACGTATTGCGCGACGTTCTTGTCCAGTTCGTCCATGTACTTCCAGCCCTTGTCCGTGCCGAACGTCTGCAGCCATGACGTCACATCCAGGTAGCCGGTACCGGACGAGACCGGACTCGGCATCACGATCATGCCCTTGTAGACCGGCCTGGTCAGGTCCTCCCACGACGTCGGCTTCGGCAGATGGCGCTTCTCCGCTTCGACGCGGTTGTAGCAGACCGTCGCGCCCCAGACGTCCATGCCGACCCAGCGCGGCGGCGTGTTGGCGTCGCTGTACTTGCGCGTCAGACTGTCGAAGCCTTTCGGCGCGTACGGCATCAGCATTCCTTGCAGATCGAGCAGCGTCAGGCTGGATGCCGCGAGTCCGAGTACCACGTCGGCGCGCGGATTGTTCTTCTCGGCGAGCAGCTTGGCGGTAACCGCCCCCGTCGAGTCGCGTACCCAACGGATTTCGATATCCGGATTCGCCTTCTCGAACGCGTCCTTGTAGGGCTTCATCGCTTCATCCTCCAGCGCCGTATAGACGAGCAACTGCGTTTTTGCGTGCGCGAACTGGACTGCGCCCAGCGCGACGGCAGCGGCCACAAGACAGCGCAATGCCCGATTCAGACGACCTCTGCTACCTGTAAACCCTGACTTTTCCTTCATTTCAAGACCCCTTGAGAAAGTGATGTCGCGGCCAGCGGCGAAAACGACTGTTGCTACAGGACCTCTGCGTACTGCCCCTTAAGCAGCCCTCCTGACGACTGCCTTCGGCTGTTTTGAACTTGTTGTCTGTTGTTGACAATCTACAAAGTTTAAATTTTAATGTCAAGTATTGCCACACTTTGCCACATAACGCCTCAGCGTCATCACCCGACTTACCCTTACCTCCGAGGACATGTCATGAGCGAAACACCGGTTTCCATCGAAGTGAACGGCCGCAGCTACAACTGGATGCGCAGGCCCGTCGTCGTGGTCTGCGTAGATGGCTGCGCGTATGAATATCTGGAGATGGCAGCAGCGGCGGGCGTCGCGCCCTTTCTTGGCAAGCTGCTGCGTCCCGGCACGTCGCTCAAGGGCGAATGCGTCGTGCCGAGCTTCACCAACCCGAACAACCTGTCGATCGTGACGGGCGTGCCACCCGCTGTGCATGGCATCAGCGGCAACTACTTTTTCGATCGCGACAGCGGCACCGAGGTGCTGATGAACGATCCGAAGTATCTGGTTGCGCCGACTGTGCTCGCCGGTTTCGCCGAACAGGGCGCGAGCGTCGCGGTGATCACGGCCAAGGACAAACTGCGCCGGTTGCTCGGCAAAGGCCTGAAAGGCGTGTGCTTCTCGGCGGAAAAGGCCGACGAGGCAACGCTCGAGGAAAACGGCATCGACAACCTGCTCGAACTGGTCGGCAAGCCGGTGCCGGGCGTCTATAGCGCCGAGCTGTCGGAGTTCGTGTTCGCGGCCGGCGTGCGGCTGCTCGAAACCCGCAATGTCGACCTGATGTACCTGTCGACCACCGATTACGTGCAGCACAAATGCGCCCCGGGCACGCCCGGGGCAAACGCCTTCTATCAGATGATGGACGGCTATCTGCAGCGGCTCGACGAGCTGGGTGCGATCGTCGCGATCACCGCCGACCACGGGATGAACGCGAAGCACAACGCAGACGGCGAGCCCAACGTGATCTACCTGCAGGATCGCTTCGACGAATGGCTCGGTGAGGACGCCGCTCGCGTGATCCTGCCGATCACCGATCCCTATGTCGTGCATCACGGCGCGCTGGGATCGTTCGCGACGGTCTATCTCCCCCCTTCCGCCGATGTCGAAGCGACACGCCGGCGGCTCGCAGCGGAACCCGGTATCGAACTGGTGTTGACGGGCGCCGAAGGCTGCGCGCGCTTCGAACTGCCGCCCGCGCGCATGGGCGACCTGATCGTGATCTCGACGCGCGACGTCGTGCTCGGCACGCGACGCGTCAAGCACGATCTGTCTGGCCTCGACGTGCCGCTGCGCTCGCATGGCGGCCTGACCGAACAGATCGTGCCGCTTCTGTTCAATCAGCCCGTCGCGAAGTCCGTTGGCGAGCGCGCACGGTTGCGCAATTTCGACATCATCGACATCGCACTCAATCACCTTCAATGACCGGGGGTCAGAAATGAACGCTGTGGCTGAACTGAAGGCTCAAATGAACGTGCGACATGAAGCGCTGCGCATCGGCGGCGAAAAAATCTTTCGCGACGACGTGATCGAAGTACGCAATCCGTACGACGGCACGCTCGTCGGCACCGTGCCGAAAGCGACGCTTGAGGACGTGCGTCGCGCGTTCGAATTCGCACGCGCCTGTCGTCCGGCGCTGTCCCGATACGAGCGCTCGGCGATCCTGCGGCGCGCCGCCGATGCCGTCCGCGCGCGCACGGAAGAGATCGCCGCGCTGATCACGGCCGAAGCCGGGCTGTGCAAAAAGGATTCGGTCTACGAGGCCGGCCGCGTCGCGGACGTGCTGGTATTTGGCGCGGGCGAGGTACTGAAGGACGATGGCCAGATCTTTTCGTGCGATCTTACCCCTCACGGCAAGAAGCGGCGCGTCTACACGCAACGCGATCCGCTGCTCGGTGTGATTTCCGCCATTACACCCTTTAACCACCCGATGAACCAGGTCGCGCACAAGATCGTGCCGTCGATCGCGACGAACAATCGCATCGTCGTGAAGCCCTCGGAGAAGGTGCCGCTGTCGTGCTATCTGCTCGCCGACATTCTCTACGAGGCAGGCCTGCCGGTGCAGATGCTGCAGGTGCTGACCGGAGACCCCCGCGTAATCGCCGACGAGTTGATCACGAACCCCGCCATCGATCTCATTACGTTCACCGGCGGCGTCTCGATCGGCAAGTCCATTGCCGGGCGGATGGGCTACCGCCGAGCGGTGCTCGAACTCGGCGGCAACGACCCGATCATCGTGATGGAGGACGCCGATCTCGACGAAGCCAGTTCACTCGCCGTATCCGGCTCGTACAAGAATTCCGGCCAGCGGTGTACGGCGATCAAGCGAATGCTGGTACACGAGTCGGTCGCCGACCGCTTTACGGATCTCGTCGTTGAAAAGACACGCGCCTGGAAGTATGGCAATCCGGCGGACAGTTCAGTCGACATGGGAACGGTCATTGACGAAGCTGCCGCACAGTTTTGCGAGCGCCAGGTCAACGACGCCCTGGCGCGTGGCGCGCGCCTGCTTGCGGGCAACATCCGCGAGGGCGCGCTTTACTCGCCGACGGTTGTCGACCGTGTCACACCCGACATGCCGCTCGTGAAGTATGAGACGTTCGGGCCGGTGTCGCCCATCATGCGTTTTGCCAATATCGACGAAGCGATCCGCATGTCGAACTGCACGGACTACGCGCTCTCGTCGTCGGTCTGTACGAACCGCTTCGACTACATCACGCGGTTCATCACCGAACTGGAAGTGGGCAGCGTGAACGTGCGCGAAGTGCCGGGGTACAGGCTCGAACTCACACCGTTCGGTGGCGTGAAGGACTCGGGACTGGGCTACAAGGAGGGGGTGCAGGAAGCGATGAAGAGCTTCACCAACACCAAGACGTATTCGCTGCCGTGGTGAACGCGTGAAGCGTAGAGCCCATTCTCTTCATGTACCAGGTGCCATTCAGGAGGCAATATGCAAGTAGGCGTTCCGAAGGAAATCAAGAATCACGAATATCGCGTGGGACTTACACCGTCATCAGTCCGGGAGATCGTGGCAAGCGGACATCGGGTTACCGTTGAAACGGGCGCGGGAAATGGCATCGGCGCATCCGATGACGCGTACAGGACGGCCGGAGCCCAGGTGGCCCCGAGTGCCGAAGCGGTGTTTTCCGCCGCCGACATGATTGTCAAGGTGAAGGAACCGCAAGCCCGCGAGCGCGCGATGCTGCGCAAAGGACAGATTCTCTTCACGTATCTGCATCTCGCGCCGGATCCTGAGCAGTGCGCGGATCTCGTCAAAAGCGAAGCAGTCTGCATCGCGTACGAGACCGTCACGCAACCGGGTGGCGGACTGCCGCTTCTTGCACCGATGTCCGAGGTCGCAGGCCGCATGTCCGTTCAGGCCGGTGCGCACTGTCTCGAACGCGCGCATGGTGGCAAGGGCATCCTGCTTGGCGGCGTAGCGGGCGTACCGTCCGCCAAAATCGTCATTCTTGGCGGAGGTGTCGTAGGTTCGAACGCTGCGCAGATCGCCGTCGGCACCGGTGCCCAGGTCGTCGTAATCGACCGCAACGTCGATGTTTTACGCCGCATGGATCGATTGCTGGGTGCGCGGGTGATGACCGTGTATTCCAATCAGGACAATGTCGAGCAACATGTCCTCGACGCCGACCTCGTGATTGGCGGTGTGCTGATCCCAGGTGCAGCCGCCCCCAAACTTGTGACACGCGGGATGGTTGACGCCATGCGCCCGGGCTCCGTTATCGTCGATGTCGCCATTGACCAGGGAGGATGCTGTGAAACCGCCAGAGCCACCACGCATGCGGAACCGACGTACAGGGTCGGCGAGGTCGTTCACTACTGCGTCGCCAACATGCCCGGCGGCGTACCGCGCACCTCGACCTATGCGCTGAATAATGCGACGTTGCCGTTTGTGCTCCAGATCGCGGACAAAGGGTGGCGTCAGGCCCTGCTGGACAACGTGCATCTGCGTGAGGGGCTTAACGTGGCCTTTGGCAAAATCACCTGTCAGGAAGTCGCGGCGGCACTCGGCTACGCCTGCGAAGACGCGCGCTCCATCGTTGCCGGATGACGGAGATCGAGCGGGACATGCCGACGTGAGGAAGAGGCATATCCCGCGCGCGTGCAATTGCCGTTCGATGCGCCATTCGAGCCCGCGCAATTCCAGTCCAGCGCGTCAAATGACTAAACGCCGAGGAGATTGCATCGTATAGGTTGGGCATGTCGTTTTATCGATCAAGCCAACGTCTTCCCAAACGTCTGCTGCAACAATTGCGCCGCGATATCCGCGACCCGGGCCACATGAGCTGTGGCTGCGTCCCGCGCCCGCTGCGCGTCGCGCGCACGGATCGCATCGAGAATGCACTTCATCTCCTGCACGGCCTGACGACCGCGGTCATCGGAGGCGATCGTCATCGCGCGCAAACGGTTTATCCGCGCGTTGAGCGTCTGCACGATTTCCCACGACACTCTCTTGCCGCCGCCATGGAACATGGCCTCATAAAACATGGTCGTCAGCTCACGCACCCTCTGATGTGCGTGCGCTTCGAACGCCTGCTGGATGCGTGTGATGCACTCGGCCAGCAGCGTAATCACCGTTTCATCCGCATGCTGCGCGCAAGCCATCGCCGCATCGCCTTCCAGCAACGCGCGAATTTCGTAAATTTCAGCGGCCGTTCCGGCATCCAGCCTCGCGACGATCGGCCCCTGGTTCGGAATCGAATCGACCAGTCCTTCCGTCTCCAGATGCCGTAAAACCTCGCGCACAACGGTGCGGCTCACGCCGAGTTCGTCACACAGCGAACGCTCGACCAGCCGTTCGCCCGGACGAAAATGCGCTTCCAGAATCGCCGTGCGCATTTTCTCGAGCGCGAGTTCGCGCAACGTCGTGGTGCGGCGTTCGACTTTCAGCGAGGGCAGAGCGTCACTCATGATATGCATGTCCGTGCTTACGCCTGCGCGAACAGCCGCACATCGCGCGTGTCCCAGTCGACGAGCGCCTGCGTGCCGATCGACAACCCGCTGTCATGGCGATGTCCCGCCGGCATGCGAATTGAAATCTCCTGCTGCCACGGCGTTGCGACAGCGTAATGCATTGCGTCGCCGAGATACGTGATATCGCGCACGGTGACCGGCAAACCCGCCGCGCTACCTGCGTTACGCAGCGCATGAATGCGCATCTGTTCCGGGCGGATCATCAACGTGCCTTCGTCGCCCGCCGTGAGCACGGGGTTGAAGCTGCCCGAACTCACCGTATGACCGTTAGGGAACACGCCGTTCATCCGGCCGTCGTTGTTCGACGTCACGCGTACCGGCAGGAAATTCGAATTGCCGATAAAGCTCGCGACGAAACGCGACGACGGATTTGCATACAGTTCCTCGCCGGTTCCAACCTGCTCGATGCGCCCCTTGTTGAACACGGCGATGCGATCCGACAGCCGCAACGCCTCTTCCTGATCGTGCGTCACATAAAGAATCGTGACGCCCGTCTCCTGATGAATGCGGCGCAGTTCGAGCTGGATTTCCTCGCGCAGTTTCTTGTCGAGCGCGGAGAGCGGTTCGTCCATCAGCAGCACGGGCGGATCATAGGCGAGCGCGCGGGCAATCGCGACGCGCTGCTGCTGCCCGCCCGACAGTTGCGCGGGCATCCGGTCGCGGCACTCGGACAGATGCACGAGCTTCAGCATCTGTTCGACCTTGGCCTTCACTTCGGCATCGGGACGGCGGCGCACGCGCAACGGGAAAGCGATGTTCTCGCCCACCGTCAGATGCGGAAACAGCGTATAGCGCTGAAACACCATGCCGATGTGGCGCTTGTTCGGTGCGACGGAGAGCAACGGCTTGCCGTCGAGCAACACGCGTCCTTCGCTCGGCTCCTGAAAGCCCGCGACGATATACAGCGTCGTGCTCTTGCCCGAACCGGACGGCCCGAGAAAGGTCATGAACTCGCCTTTGCGGACATCGAGCGATACCTGGTCGATGGCGACGACGTCGTCGTAGGTCTTGCGCAGGCGCTGGATTTGCAGGAATGCGGCAGTCATGGCTGATTCACCTCGGTTATCGTGCGCGGCGCAGCATGGCGCCCGCCAACATCAGTACGGTCGTCAATCCGACGAGCAGCGAAGACGCCGCCGCCACGACGGGCGTCAGGTCCTGCCGCAGCGTTGCCCAGATCCGCACGGGCAGCGTCTGCAAGGTCGGGCTCGACATGAAGATCGACACCACCACTTCGTCCCACGACGCGAGGAACGAGAAGATCGCCGCGGCGAACAGGCCGAGCCGGATCGCGGGCAACGTGACGCGCAGCTTCACTTCCAGTGGCGACGCGCCGCAGATCAGCGCCGCATCTTCGAGGGCCGTGTCGAAACCCGACAGCGAGTTGCTGATCGAGATGATCGAGAACGGCAGCGCGATGATCAGATGGCCGATCACGAAGCCCGTCATCGTGCCGTTCAATCCGATGCGCAGAAAGAACGCGTATAGCGCGACGGCCAGTACGACGACCGGCAACACCATCGGCGTGAGAAAGAACGCCTGCACGGCATTGAGTCCGCGAAACCGGCCGCGCACCAGCGCCAGCGAAGCGAGAAAGCCGATCAGCACCGACAGCACCGTGACGATGGCCGCAAGCTTCGCGCTCGTCAGGAGCGAGTCGATCCAGCCCGCGTCGGTAAAAAGCTGGCGATACCACTCCAGCGTCCAACCCGGCGGCGGAAAGATCAGCCACTGCGAATCGCCGAACGACAGCGCGACGATAAACACGATCGGCAGCAGAAGAAAGAGCGCAACGGCGGCACCGATGGCAAGCAACAAATAGCGCAGCGCGCCCAGACGATCGAAATCGAGCAACATGTCAGTCCTCCCGCCGGGCTGTCTCAAGGGAGGCCGGCGCCCCCTCTTGGGCCAATAAACGTAGTGAGCGTGGCGGCTGCGTCATCTCAGCGGCCTCCCGGATTGGCGCGCGCACTGCCCGTGAAGCGCAGTTGCAGCGTGTACAGTGCGAGCGTCACCGCGAGCAGCACGAAGGCGGCCGCACCGGCGAGGCCCCAGTTCAGCAGTTGCTGCACGAGCTGGGCGATGAGTTCCGCGAGCATCATGTAAGACGCACCGCCGAGCAGCGCGGGCGTAACGAAATAACCGAGCGCCATCACGAACACCATCAACGCGCCCGAAGCGATGCCCGGCATCGCGAGCGGCACCAGCACACGCCAGAACGCCTGCCAGCGACTCGCGCCGCAGATCGCGGCAGCACGCAAGATCGATGGATCGATGCTGCGCAGCGTCGCGTGCAGCGGCATCACAAGGAACGGCAGCATGATGTAGGTCATGCCGATGGTCACGCCGATCAGGTTGTTGACGAGCGTCAGCGGCTCGCTGATCACACCGAGCGCCATCAGCAGACGGTTGATCGGTCCGGTCTGTTGCAGCAGCACCATCCAGGCGAACGTGCGCGCGAGCAGGTTGGTCCACATCGACAGCAGCAGGATCGCGAACAGCAGCGAACTCAGCTTGCGCGGCGCTATGGCGAGGAGCCACGCGGTCGGGAATCCGATCGCGAGGGTTGCCGCCGTCACGACCGTTGCGACCAGAAACGTATTGCCGAACACGCGCAGATAGGTGGTCGAGCCGAGCAGTTGCGCATAGTTGTTCAGCCCCGGCGTCGGTTCGAGCACGCTGCGCAACAGCAGCGACAGCACCGGCAGCAGAAAGAAGATCACAAGCAGCAACAGCGCGGGCACGAGCAGGCGAATGCTGCGCCAGTCGCGCCGCCGGCGCGTGGCCGTCGCAGGCGGATGCGCGACGGTACTCAGAACATCAGGCATGGTGTCTCCCATCCACTCCGGTTGCTATGCGACTCACGCGCCGCGCTTATTTCGACTGCCACGCATACCAGCGTTTGGCGATCGCATCGCGGTTTTCCGCCCAGTACTTCATGTCGAGATTGATCTGCGAGGTTTTGTACTGATCGGGCAGCGTCTTCGCGATGGCGGGCGACATCAGCGCGGCCGACTTCACGTTGACCGGCGCATAGCCGGTATCCGTCGCGAACTTTGCCTGCGCCTGCGCGCTCGTGGCGGCGGCGAGGTACTTCATGGCCTCGGCCTTGTGCTTCGCGCCCTTCGGAATCACCAGCATGTCAGCAGCCGTCAGGTTCTGGTTCCACGAGATGCCGACCGGCACGCCAGTCTGTTCGAGCGCATGCAAACGTCCGTTCCAGAACATGCCGATCGGTGCCTCGCCCGAAGCGAGCAGTTGCTGCGACTGCGCGCCGCCGCTCCACCAGACGATATCGCCCTTGATCGTGTCGAGCTTTTTGAACGCGCGGTCGAGGTCGAGCGGATAGAGCTTGTTCGGCGGCACGCCATCGGCGAGCAGCGCGATTTCGAGCACGCCGGGCGCCGACCATTTATAGAACGTGCGCTTGCCGGGGAATTTCTTCGTATCGAACAGATCGGCCCAGGTAGCCGGCTGCGCGCCCGTGTACTTCGCCTTGTTGTAGCCGAGCACGAACGAGTAGTAGAAGCTGCCCACTGCATCCGATGTCGCGAAGCGCGGATCCAGATCGTCTTTCTTGACGACGGAATAGTCGATCGGCTCGATCAGTCCTGCCTGCTGCGCGGCATACGCGAAATCGCCTTCGACATCGACCACATCCCAGTTCACGTTGCCGCTGTCGACCATCGCCTTGAGCTTGCCGTAGTCCGTCGGGCCGTCCATCAGCACATTGACACCGGTCGCCTGCGTGAACGGCTGCGCCCAGTTCTTCTGTTGCGACGACTGCGTGGTGCCGCCCCAGCTCGTGAAGACGATGGGGTCCGCGGCCAGTGCCGGCGCCGCCGCGAGCGTCGCCGCGCAGAACGCGATCAGCGGCGCGATTTGGGAGGGGGTTCTGCTGCTCATGTCTGTCTCCAGGAATATCGGTTTGTATCGTGGCAACGTGTACGGCGGCCGGTAGCCGGCTTCCTCAGGCAAGCGGCGAAAAACGCGCTGGCTTCATGATCCTGTTTTCCATCTCTTCCATCAGCGCCTGAATCTTCGGCGCGAAGGCCTGCCACGCGCGATCTTCGGCGAGCGCCGCACGGCGGCGTTCGCGTTCGTCGAGGCTCGGATAGGCCCAGATATGCACGATCTGGTTCTGCGGTCCGATCTCCGAAAAGAAGTAGCCGACCAGTTGACCCAGATACTGCTTCTGCAACTCGATGCCCTCTTCCTCCACGAGTTTCAGATAGGCAGGCACGGCGCCCGTCTTGATGCGGTAGGTGCGAATTTCGTAGAACATGCTGGCTCCCGGTTTCTGGTGTTGGCGGCTCAGCGCATCACGAAGGGATCGGCGATCGGTTCGTCCGACGTGCGGATCCACACCGACTTCGTGCGCGTGTACTCGAGCACCGCTTCCAGGCCGCCTTCGCGGCCGAGGCCGGACAGGCCGTAGCCGCCGAACGGCACGATCGGCGACACCGCGCGATACGTGTTGACCCACACGATGCCCGCGCGCAGCGCGCGCGTGAGCCGGTGCGCGCGCGTCAGGTCGCGCGTGAACACGCCCGAGGCGAGGCCATAGCGCGTGTCGTTGGCAAGCGCGATGGCATCGGCTTCCGTATCGAACGTGACGACGCTCAGCACCGGCCCGAACAGCTCTTCCATCACGCTCGGCACCTGCGCACTCGCGCAGTCGACGATGGTCGGCAAAAAGTAATTGCCCTCGCCGATGCCTTCCGGCTGCTTGCCACCGGTGACGATACGTCCGCCCGCTTCGACGCTCGCGCGCAGCACCTTCTCGATGTGTTCGAGTTGACGACGGGTGGCGAGCGGTCCCATCTCGGTGGCCATATCCTGCGGATTGCCGATGCGAATCGCCTGCGCCTTCGCGACGAGCCGCCCGATCAGCGCATCGTGAATACCGCGCTGCACGACGAGGCGCGAACCCGCCACACAGCTTTGCCCGGTCGCCGCGAAAATGCCGGCGATGACGGCGTTGCAGGCGCTGTCGAGATCGGCGTCGTCGAACACCAGCACGGGCGACTTGCCGCCGAGTTCCAGCGACATCGCCGCAAGGTTCTCCGCCGAATTGCGCACCACGTGACGCGCCGTTTCCGGGCCGCCCGTGAACGCGATACGCGACACGAGCGGATGGCTCGTCAACGTGCGCCCGCAATCGTTGCCGAAGCCGGTCACGATATTGACCACACCGTTCGGAAAGCCCGCTTCGTGCACGAGCCGCGCGAATTCGAGCAACGGCGCGGGACCGTCCTCCGACGCCTTGAGCACGATCGTGCATCCCGCCGCGAGCGCGGGACCGATCTTCACCGCCGACAGGAACAACTGCGAATTCCACGGGACGATGCCCGCGACCACGCCCACCGGCTCGCGCCGCAGCGTGACTTCCATATCGGGTTTATCGACCGGCAGCCACGCGCCCTGAATCTTGTCCGCGAGGCCCGCGTAATAGCGGTAGTACTCGGCGACGTAGCTGATCTGGCTGCGTGTCTCGCGGATGATCTTGCCCGTGTCCCGGGTTTCGAGTTCCGCAAGACGCGGCGCATGTTGAGCGACGAGATCGGCGAGCCTGTAAAGCAGCTTGCCGCGCGCGCTCGCCGTCAGATTCGCCCATGCGGAATCGTTGAGCACGCGATGCGCCGCCTTGACCGCGCGATCGACGTCGTCCGCGCTGGCGGCCGGCATGCTCGCCCACACGTCGCCCGTCGATGGATCGACGCTGTCGAAATGCTCGCGCGCGTCTTCGAATGCACCGTCGATGTATTGCTGGAACCGCTGGACCATGTCAGCCACTCCGTGGAGTCAACAAAGGCATGCGCATCAGCGCGCGTCGAACGCGGGCATCACGTCGGAAATGAACAGTTCCAGCGACTTGCGCTTGCGCTCGAAGCTCATGTGGCTGTCGAGCCAGAAGCTGTACTGGTCGTAGCCAAGTTCCTCGTAACCCTTGAGACGCGCGATCACCTGTTTCGGCTCGCCGATCACGAGGTTCTTGCGGATCGCCTCGGGCGAGTACTGCGGGAACATCTCGACGTCGGCGTCCGTCAGCGGCTCGATGAAGCCCTGTTCGACCGGCCGCTCGTTCTTGAACCATTTGCTGAAGTACCGATAGAAGCACGCGAGGTCTTCCACTGCCGCATCCACTTCCGCGGCATCCACGCCGACGAACGTGTGCATCAGCATCATCACCTGCGGACGCGGCACGTCGGGATGCGCGGCGCAGGCGGCGTTGAAACGCTCCATGAGGCTGACGACCTCGGCATCGCCCTGGGCCAGCGATGTCACCTGAACATTGCAGCCGTTGGCAATCGCGAACGCATGCGAATTCGGGTCGCGCGCGGCAAGCCACATCGGCGGATTCGGCTGCTGGACAGGACGCGGAACGGGTGTGGTAGACGGCCACGACCAGAACTCGCCCTGATGCGCGTAATCGCCCTTGAAGAGCTTGCGCAATGCGGGCACGAGTTCGCGCATGCGCGCACCGGCGCCCATCGCGTCGAGGCCCGGCAACAGGCGCTCGTATTCGAACGAATACGCACCGCGCGCGATGCCCAGATCGAGCCGCCCGTTGCTCGCGACATCGACCATCCCGGCCTCGCCCGCCAGCGCGACCGGATGCCAGAACGGCGCGATCACCGTGCCCGTGCCCAGACGGATGCGTTCCGTCTTCGCGGCCAGATACGACAGGTTGACGAAAGGATTCGGCGCGATCGTGAATTCCATCGCGTGATGCTCACCGATCCACGCTGTTTCGAAACCGCCGCGCTCGGCGAGCTGCACAAGCTCGGTCATCTGGTCGAACAGCTCGCGATGCGACGTTGTGTCGTCGTACCGCTCCATATGCAGAAACAGCGAAAACTTCATGATGATTCCTCTCCCCTGGCCACTGCGGGCTGCGCGTCGTGCGCAGCAGGATTCGTCGGCGGATTGACCCGTGGTGTCGTCAATGCGCGAACGCGAGCGTCTGCACCTTGCCGCCTTCCGTATCGCCGACATAAATGCCGAACGCGTCTTCGCTACGCTCGCGCACGTAGCGCTCAAGCATGGAGCGCACCGCGTCGTCGCGCAGTTCTTTCCACGGAATCTGCGCCATTGGGACGATGCGGATCGTGCTGTCCATCCACGCCGCGCCGCCGTCGATCACGCGGCCGCGATAGTAGATTTGTACACTCGACGCCGGTCCGCTGCCCGATTCGAATACGGCAAAGATAAAGTCGAGATGCGCCTGGAGGCCGAGTTTCGCCAGCACGCCGCGCAGGCTCGCCGCGTCGCTCGCGGGTTCGAGCTTGACGCCCGCGGGCAACTGCAAACCGTTCGGCGTATCGAGCAGCACGAGCCCATCGCGATGTTCGAGAATCGCGCCGACCTGCGCGCGCGACCCGGCGGCAGCGAGCGCATCCTGCGACAGGCTGAAGTTCACGTAAGCGCCCCGGCAGTAGCCGAGCGGCGACGAGCTCGTATGAAGAAAATCGACTACGCGTCCGATCAGAATGATGTGATCGCCGGCATCGACTACATCATGCGTGGTGCAGTCGAAAGTCGCGGCCGCATCGTTCACCACGGGCGCGCCGGTTGCACGCGTCTGCCACGCGACCTGCGCGAACTTGTCCGCTGCTTTCGATGCGAACACGCCGGAGACGGACTTCTGGTCTTCGGCGAGCACGCTCACCGCGAAGTGGCGTGTCTGCGAAAACACTTCATAGCTCGATGCGGTCTTCGCGATGCACACGAGAATCAGCGGCGGATCGAGCGACACCGACGTGAACGAGTTGGCCGTGAAGCCGCGCGGCGAGCCGTCCGGCTGGATCGTCGTGACGACCGTCACACCCGTCACGAACGCGCCGAGCGCGCGGCGGAATCCGGCGAGGTCGAAAGTCTGTTGCGCGGTCTGGTCAGCCCTCGGCTCAGTCATGGCGTTCTCCGTTGATCGATTCATGCGGTGCTTCTTCCGCCGGCGTTTCGGCGAAAAACGCAAGCAGCCGTTCGTTGACGCCCTCGGGATCGGTGACGTTCATCATGTGCCGCTCGTTCGCGATGATCTCCGCACGGCCAGACGGCGTGGCCGCCGCCATCGCCCGCGACATCGCCGGGCTCGAATTCGGGTCGCACTCGCCCGTGAGAAACAGCGCGGGCACGGCGAGGCCGGCGAGACGGCCGACGTGCGCATCGTCCGAGCGGGCGAAGAGCCGGTAAGTGCGCGCGTAACCGACGGGATCGACCGACAGCAGCAACCCGCGTACGGCTTGCGCCGCCTGCGTCAGATGACCCGGAACCGGATCGCCAAACCAGCGTGACAGCGTGGCGTCGACTCCCGCGTCCAGTACGTCGCCGAGCGTCGCGGCGCGCGTCATCACGGCTTCGCGCTGCGCCGGCGTGCGGTCATACACCGCGTTCAGCGTGACGACACTCAGCGTGCGCTGCGGATACCTGAGCGCAAATTCGAGCGCGACGAGCGCGCCCATCGAATGTCCGACCACATGCGCGCGTTCGATGTGCATCGCGTCGAGCAGCGCTTTCAGTTGCGACGCGTATTCTTCGAGCGTCGGCGCGGCGGTCGGCAATGCGCTGTCACCATGACCGAGCATGTCGTATACGACAACCCGGTAGCTCGTCGTCAATGCCCCGATCTGCGGCGACCACACGGTCTGGTTCATACCCACGCCGTGGATGAGCACAACCGTGGCGCGCGCGTCTTCCGACTGCGGCGCGTAGACGCTGTAGCTCGTGCCCGCAGCCTCGCCGCGCGACACGGCACGCACGGAAGCGAGTTCAGGCCGCATTGGACTCGAGCTCCTTCAGGTCCTGATACCGGTCGCCGATGCGGTGATGCGGCCGGCCGCCGATCGATGCACCGAGAGCGATCACCAACTCGTCGGGAGCGGGCGCATCGACGATCGAAAACTGCACGGTCAGGTAATGCGAGCGCATGCCTTCGTCGTGCTTGTGCATCAGTGGAATCGAGATCGGGCAGTTCGGGCCGCCGCGCAGGTTCGTGAAGCTCAGATAGCTTTTCGCGCCGACCGCCTGGCGGTAGTGGTTGCCGAAGCGCAGCGTGTGAATCAGCGCCGACGCGTGTTCGATCTCGCCCGACGTGCCGACGATCGCCGCCTTGCCGTAGCCTTCGACCGCATCGCCGGAACCGGCCACGCGCAGCACTTCCGCCGTCAGCATTTCGCCCAGTTGCGGCGCCAGCGCGTGAATCTCGGGTTTCAGGTCTTCGACAAAGCCGCGCCCCGCCCACGGATTACGCAGCACGGCCGCCGCGCCGAACAGCTTCAACGGCCGCGCCGCCTCCTTGCCGCCTTCAATGAAAGTCTCTTCGACGTAAGTGACCAGCTTGCGCACTTCCAGCTTCATATCGTTCTCCTGACGGGGGCCGAGGCCATGAATGTCGTTCGTTGAGATTATGGTATTCCATCTTATGGCCCACACCAAGAAGTTCTATATTATGGAATACCATGATACGAAGCGCACTGTTTCAGGCATGTTTTCCGCTGTGGCGCGAGAACCGCATCCGCTTTTGCGGTGCGGTATGGCTACGGCAGGATTTGTCCGAGGAGAACGTTTTGCCAGCCGAACCGGCAAACAAAAAGGCCGCCGGGGTACCGGCGGCCTATCGTGTGAACGGGACGGAATGCGGCTCAGGCGTCGCGGACAGGCTCGCCTGGCTACGCGAGCGCGCTCAGTGCCAGTTCGGCGGTCCGCTTGATGTGCGCGGCCGACGCGGCCGACGCCGCATCGCCGTCACGCCGCTCGATCGCGTCGAGCAGCGTGTTCATCTCGCGATTGGACTCGCCGCCGCGCCCCGGCGTGGCGATGGTCAGCGCGCGCAACCGGTTGATGCGCGCGTTCAGCGTTTTGACAACAGCCAGCGATACGCGCTTTTGCGCGCCCTCGAACATCGCTTCGTAGAAACGCTCCGTGTATTCGAGCACGCGCGGCAGGTCCTGCTTCTCGAACGCATCTTCGATGACCGCGCGGATCTCGCGCAACTGCCGTACAAGTTCGGGCGTCGACTGCTCGGCACACGCACGCGCGGCGTTGGCTTCGAGCAGCCCGCGCAACTCGTAGATTTCGCCGACCTGTTCGGGATCGAGCCGCGCGACGATTGGCCCTTGCCGCGCGAGAATCTCGACGAGCCCTTCCGTCTCGAGATGCCGCAACACTTCACGCACGACGGTGCGGCTGACCCCAAGTTCGTCGCACAGCGTGCGTTCGACGAGCCGCGCGCCGGGCCGGAAATACCCCTGTACGATTGCGCCGCGGAGCTTGTCCAGAGTAAGTTCCCGTAGCGTCTTGGCGTTGCGGTCGATTCTGAGGTCTGACATGGGCGGCAAAAGAAGAAATGGACATGGGCGTTCCCGTTCGCCCGATGTTGCCGAGACTTGCGGGCTCTGGAATGCCATATTATCGTTCATCTCGCCTTCATACCCATGGGCTGACTTCGCCTGGGCACGACGAACGGCTCCAGGCCAGCTGCAAGCGGTCGTTCGTAGAACATATCTGATTGGCCGGAGTTGGCCGAAAACACCCGAGATCCTGAGCGGGCGAACCGCATTTCGACCGCGTTGTAGTTCCCGGCCCGGTGCCCCGTTAATCAGCCGACGACGCCCCTCGCCCGGCGCGACGTGTAAACTGCTGGATTTTTCGAATCCAGTTGTATGGTGCAAGCTCCACAGTGCATAGATTCAACCGCTCCGGCGCTCAGCCGCCTGCTTGCCCGTCTGACGAACATCGATGTCCCCGAATCGAGCCAGTCGCTCGCCGCCCGGCTGAGTCAGTGGCTCGGCTGGACTGACGCAATCGCGCTGTCTGCGGCGCTGAATGGCGCCCCGCCTGCGGTAGCGTCTGGCGTGCGATCGTTTGGCAGCGCCGAAGAGCACGAGTGCGCCCGGGTGCGCGCCACGCTGGCAAAGACCATCGCCAACGATAACGCGTTCGCGACCGCCAGCCCACGCGGGTCTGCGCATCGCAATCCGCAGGCGGCGCCCATCGATGCGACGCTCGATTACGCTGCCTTTCGTCAGCGCTATCTCGCCATGCAGCAGACGATGGAGACGGCTATCTCCGAGCTGCGCGGGCGCCTTCGCAGAATGCTGGCCGCGAGGACGCCCGATATGGCGCGACTTGCGCTGGTGGACGCCACCATGGAGCGCGCGCTGGGTGCGCACGAGCGAAACCTGCTGGGCGCCGTGCCCGGGTTGCTCGCAGGACACTTCGAGCGTTTGCGACAAGCCGGCCAGGCGGCACCGGACGACGCCCCCGCCTCGGTGAACACCCCGCCGGTTACCTCCGACTTCTGGCTGGACGTCTTCCGCAAGGATATGCAGAGCGTGTTGCTCGCCGAACTGGACGTTCGTTTTCAACCGGTCGAAGGGTTGCTCGCAGCCCTTCACACCCGCTAACTGGGACGCTATGTCCAGATACCTTAATTTCGCTGTGTTTCTGGCGGGTCTCGCCGCCGTGTGCTGGATCGGCACCGCCTATGCTGGCTCGAACCCGCTGGCCTTTGCCGTCACGATGCTGGTTGGCACGTGCTACCTGGCGGGCGCGCTCGAACTGCGCCGCTTCAGCGCGGCCACTTCGACGTTGGCGCGCGCCGTCGCGCGTCTGGCCGAACCGCCGCCCAGCTTTAACGACTGGCTTGAAGCATTGCATCCCAGCCTGCGCAATGTGGTGCGACTACGTGTTCAGGGCGAGCGCGTTGCCCTGCCCGGCCCCACACTGACGCCGTATCTGGTCGGCATGCTGGTGCTGCTGGGCATGCTGGGCACGCTGCTGGGCATGGTAGCGACGCTGAGGGGCACGGGGTTGGCGCTGGACAGCGCGACGGATCTGCAGGCTATCCGCGCATCGCTGGCCGCACCCGTCAAAGGGTTGGGATTTGCGTTCGGCACCTCGATTGCGGGCGTGGCGACATCGGCCATGCTGGGTCTGCTGTCCGCGTTGGTCCGGCGCGAGCGGATCAAGACCGCGCAGATACTCGACATGAAGATCGCAACGACGTTACGCATCTACTCGAAGATCCATCAGCGTGAGGAAACCTTCAGGCTCCTGCAGCGACAGGCCGAAATGATGCCCACCCTGGTCGACAGGCTGCAGACAATGATGGCGACCATCGAGCAACAGAGCGCGGCCTTTAACGAGCGGCAGATCGCCAGCCAGAATGCCTTCCACGCCAATGCCGAGGCCTCATACATGCGCCTCGCAACTTCCGTGGAGCAGTCGCTGAAAGAGAACATCGCCGAAAGCGCACGCGTCGCCAGTGAGGCGCTGCAGCCTGTCGTGGCGACCACCATGGCCGGGCTCGCACGCGAGACGGCCTCGCTGCACGACGCCGTCACGCACGCCGTGGAGCGGCATGTCGACGAACTGTCGACCCGTTTCGGAGCGACAACCACGACGGTCGCGGAGATCTGGAACAACGCACTGGCGAATCATCAGCGCTCGAGCGAGGCCCAGGCCCTCGACCTGCGCATCGCGCTGGAACGGTTTACCGAAACCTTTGAACAACGCTCGGCTGCACTGGTGGAAAGCGTTTCCGCACGTCTGGATGCCGCAGCCGGCAATGTGTCGGAAACGTGGAACCAGGCGCTGTCGCGGCAGGAGCACGTCAGCGGGAAACTGGCGAGCCACAACGAGCAGGCCCTCGCAGCGGCGGCCATGACCTTCGAGCAGCACGCGACGTCCCTGCTGCGCACAGTAAGCCAGTCGCATGCGGACTTGCAGACGAACCTGGCATCACGGGATGAGCAGCGCCTGGCGGTGTGGACCGGGACGCTCGGCGAGATGGCCGCCACATTGAACCGCGAGTGGGAGCAGGCCGGCACGCGCACCGCAAGCCGGCAGCAGGAAATCTGCGACACGCTGGCGCAGACCGCGCGCGACATGGCAGCCCAGACGCAAGCACACGTCAGCGGCACGATCGTGGAAATCTCCCGGCTCGTGCAGGTGGCGTCGGAGGCACCCAGGGCCGCAGCCGAAGTTGTGGCCGAACTGCGCCAGAAACTGTCCGACAGCATGGTCCGCGATACGGCGATGCTGGACGAGCGCACTCGCCTGCTGGAGACGCTTGAAACGCTGCTCGATGGCGTGAGCCACGCTTCCAGCAGACAGCGGGAAGCGGTCGATGCCCTCGTCGCCACTTCGACGGATCTGCTGGAACGCGTCGGCGCCCAGCTTACTGAGCGGATCGAAGCCGAAACCGGGAAGCTCTCCGCCGTTGCCGCAGACGTCACCGTCAGCGCAGTCGAGGTGGCGAGTCTCGGTGAAGCATTCGGGGTCGCGGTGCAGCTGTTCGGCGATTCGAACGAGACGCTGGTAACCCATCTGCAGCGCATCGAATCCGCGCTGGACAAGTCCCTCGTGCGCAGTGACGAACAGCTTGCCTACTACGTAGCGCAGGCACGGGAAGTCATCGACCTCAGCATGATGTCGCAGAAGCAGATCGTCGAGAATCTTCAGCAGCTCGCTGGCCAACGGGCATCCATCGGAGTCGGACCGGCATGAGCGAGGAAATCGACGGCGGCGCAGAGTCGGCCGCGCCGATATGGCCCGTGTTCGGCGACCTGATGTCGGTGCTGCTAGGCGCCTTCGTGCTGATTCTGGTGGGCGTCATCGGCGTGCAGCTGGAACTCTCGACCCAGCTTGAACAGGAGGTCAAACAGCGGCAGATGGAAACGCAGCGCCGCAAGACACTGGAGCAGGCGCTGGCGGGGCCGCTGGCTGCGGGTCGTGTGACGCTGGTGAACGGGCGCATCGGCATCAGCGGCAGCGTGCTGTTCACGCAGAACTCCGACCAGCTGCAGCCCGAAGGCCGGAACGTATTGAAGAGCGTCGCCGGGCCGCTGTCCGCGTACCTGAAGGCGCGCAACGAGATCCTGATGGTGAGCGGCTTTACCGACGACCAGCGCATGCGGGAAGGCAATCGTCGCTTTACGGACAACTGGGAGCTGTCGGCACAACGCGCGTTGACGGTGACGCGCGCATTGATTGACGAAGGCATGCCCTCCTCCTCGGTATTCGCAGCGGCGTTCGGCTCTGAACAGCCCGTCAGTTCAAATGCCGACGACGAAGGTCGGGCCAGGAACCGGCGAGTCGAATTGGCGCCCGTTCCAAAGTTGTCGGCAGATACGGGGAAGCGCGGTGAGTAGTGACGGGGCGCGCAAATCCAGGGCGATGCTTGACGCCTGGCGCGAGCAAGGCGCGGACCGTCTCGATCCCGTCCGCTTTCAATTCATCGCGGCGCTGGACCGGCGCGCGGCGACCCACAGCGGCGAAGCGCGACGCATCCTGGACAACCGGCTGTCCAGACTGATGGAAGCTTATGCCGCCGATATCCATGGCAGCGCCTGCGGGGCGGTAGACACCGGCAGTGCTGTGGCGCCGGAAAAATCTGCTCGCGGAGCGCTTGCGGGACTGACCGATTACATCGCGAGACGTACGCGAGCCGATGAGGATGCCCCCGCCACGAATAACGCCGTGCCCGGGCCGTCCCCCTGGCCAGACATTGACGTGCTCGATTACTTGAGGGACGTCTGGTCCAAAGTCCGCACTGAGAAGCTGTTGCGGCAATCACTGGAGGAGGTGCCCGGGAATACCGGTCCGCTCAATTCGAGCAGCCTTGTGCATCGATCGCTCCTGCTGATGCGCGAGCTGTCACCGGGGTATCTCCAGCAGTTCCTGTCGTACGTCGACGCCTTGTCGCGGATGGACCAGATGAACGGCGGCGCCCAGGCGGAGAAAGACGTGCCTCGTGCAGGCAACACGAGGAAGAGTGTCCGGGGCAATCGGCGCTAGCCTCAGAGGGTCGGGTGCGGGCTCCCGGCATCGGTCAAGGATCCACGCAGGGTGATGGCCGCAGAAGGCTCTGCGCAATTCGATGCAGGCGAAGAAGGATGGACGAAGGTCGTGCCGCAAACGGCGGCCGAGACCAAAGGTCCAGCGGTTGGCGTCTGGTGCGAAGTCCTCGTTGAAAGCGGACTTCGCTGATGCCTGGAGCACAAAGGTCGACGTTCATCATTTATGCAACTGCGCCCTTACGCCGCTCACATCGCGCACACTTAACGGCTCTGCCGCGTTACCCCAGGCGTTACGCACGAAGCTGAGCACCTGTGCCATCTCGACGTCGGTCAGCTTGCCGGCGAACGATGGCATCTTTTTCGGCGACGGACCATCGATGGTATGTGGACTGCCGCCGCCTTCCACCAGCAACCGGACGAGCGAACCGCTATCCGCGGACAACACAGCGGGATTGCCCGCGAGCCGCGGATATTTCAGCGGCATACCCATGCCGTCCGCCCGATGGCAACGCGCGCAATATTGCTGATACAGCCCTGCACCCGGCCGTTCGACATCGCCCGTCCTGAGCGACAGCTGCGTCAGGTATGCCGTGCGCGCGCCGGCGTCGAATCCGCCATTGCCTGCGCGCGGCGGAAGACTCTTCAGATACGTCGCGATCGCGGCGAGATCGGCGTCCGTCAGATATTGCGTGCTGTCCTCGACAACCTGCACCATGCTGCCGAACGTCACCATGCCGCCGCCGTGGCCGTATCTGAGGAATGCCGAAATATCGTCGCTACGGATACGACCCAGCCCGGCACCAGGATCACCGGTCAGATTCGGCGCGAACCAGTGATCGTTCGTACCACCGGTCAGATATGCGCGCGCCGAATGGTCGTAGCCGCGTTCTTCATAGGCCGGTCCGCGCGGCGTGTGACAGGCGCCGCAGTGGCCCAGCGACTGCACAAGATACGCCCCCCGGTTCCATTGCGCGTCGTGGCGTCGGTCCGGCTCATATCTACCGTGTTGGACGAACATCCAGTCCCAGAAGGTCAGTGCCCAGCGCTGGCTGAACGGGAACGGCAACCGCGTTTGCGGTGCCGGCGTCGCGACGGGCGCCACGCCGTGCATGAAATACGCGTACAGCGCCTGCATGTCGTCGTCCTCGATCTTCGTGAACGACGGATACGGCATCGCGGGGTAAAGGCGTTTCCCGCCCGGCGCAACGCCGTCACGCAACGCACGCGCGAAGTCCCCATAGCTGTAGCGCCCGATTCCTGCTGCAGGGTCCGGGGTGATGTTCGACGCGTAGATCGTGCCGAAAGGTGAGGCCATGCCAAGGCCGCCCGCAAACGGCACACCGGGACGGCCCGGCTGCGGCGCGGCCGTGTGACAGCCGGCACAGTCCGCGGCCCGGGCGAGGTACGCGCCGCGGGCGATCAGCGTGGCGTCCGCACCTGCGCCACCTTCCGCGTGTTTTGAAGCAGTCGTGTCTGTCGGCGTCGATGCAGATCTCGCGTCGCGAATCATCACCGAGGCGGGCATTATCAGAGCCGCCGCGATCACTGCGAGCGTTACCAGGCTGACAATCCGTACCGGGACGGCGGCCCTTCCTGAACAGATCAGAGCGGGCCATCTTCGCCGAATGCGCTGCGCGTTCATGTTCACCACCGCCCGCACGGACTGACGATCAGCAATGCGACATCCGTTGCGACGAGACCGAACATGAACATCGTGCTGCACATCGCGGCGACGTGTGCGAGAAATGCGTCAAGGTGCCCGCGCATCGGGATCGGTGGACGTTCGCGCGGCGTTGCCCGGTTGATGTAGGGGCTCGCCCGCCACGCGACAACACTCCCGCTGACGCCCGTCGCGAAGCACACAAGGCTCACCGCGACGAGTGCCGCTTCGAGCCACGGCAGTTGCGGCGCGTGCAGCGGACGGTCGTCAGCAAAGCACGCCTGCGCCGCCAGCGCCTCGACGACAAGCGTCTGGGCAAGCCATGCGAGTGGCGCGGCGAACATGCCCGTCATGACGCGCCACTTCGCTACCGGCTGCGGCGTTCCGGCGCACAAACGGTTCACGATCCGCTCCTCAACGCGTAGGGACTCAGATACAGCGTGCTGAAGATAAACAACCAGACTACGTCGACGAAATGCCAGTAGAGCCCGCCGGTCATCAGCGCGGCATACCGGTGTTCATCGAAATAGCCCAGTACGGTCCACACGCCAAGCAGTACCAGGACGATGAGCCCGACGATCACGTGCGCCATGTGGAATCCCGTGATCGTGAAATACAGCGAGCTGTAGAGATGCGCCGTCAAGCCGTACGGATGGGTATGCCACTCCCGAAGCTGGATGCCGACAAAGGCGATGCCAAGCAGCACCGCGACGGCCATCGACACGGCGCCCCACCCCGCTTTGCGCCGCCGTACACACCGTTCGCACAGCCAGACGAAGACGCTGCTCAAGAGGAGGAGCGCCGTATTCGCGAGCCCGAGACCCAGTTTGGGCAACCCTTCGGGCGGCCATGGCTGCGGCGTCTGCGAAGCAAGGTACAGGTACGAAAAGATCAGGTATCCGAAAAGCGCGCCTTCAGTGACGATCAGTGTCAGACAGCCCCACCAGCCACTGGAGCGCTCGCCCGCACTGCCAACAGGCAGGGTGCGCGATGGCAGTTGCGACATGCGTTGCGCGCTGTCGCCTTCCTGCGGCGCCGGCGTGTCATGGGCTATGTCGCTCATGTCGCCCTCCCGGCACGCGAAGCGGGATCGTCACGCTGGACTAAAGCGCGCTCGGGCCACAGCCACACGGCGATCGCCACTGCGCACGCCAATGCCATCAGTCCCGTCAGGGGCCACGCGCGTAGCGCGAGTCCGGCAAACAGCAGTGTGCAGGCGAGACCAAGCCAGAATGGCGCGAAGGAGTCTGACGGCATCTTCAGGATCACATCGGGCTGCGCGTCGAGCGGCGTTGTACCGAGCGCCTCGCGACCTTCGTTCAGCAGATAGCCTTCGTCGATCTGTGAACAGGGGCAGGGCATCTGCACATCGTGGTCTCCGACGTCGCCGCCCGGCGCGTCGCCGCGCACGCTGCCGGTCGGGTCGGCTAAACGCCCCTCCCACAACGGGTGGCGGCTTCGCACCAGTGGCACCACCGCGAAGTTGTACGGCGGCGGCGGCGATGAGACCGCCCATTCGAGCGTCGGGGCATCCCAGGGATTGTCGCCGGCCGGTCGACCCCGACGCAGACTGACCAGCAGATCGACGAGGAATATCAGCACGCCCAACGCGAACACGAACGAACCGGCCGATGTAATCAGGTTCACCGTGTTCCAGCCCGCGTCCGCGGGATAGGTGTAGATGCGACGCGGCATGCCCATCAGTCCGGCAATATGCATCGGGAAGAACGCGAGGTTAAAGCCGCTGAACATCACCCAGAAGCCGAGCTTGCCGAGCCGCTCGCTCATCATCCGGCCGGTGAACTTCGGGAACCAGAAGTAAATGCCGCCGATGACCGGAAACACATTGATACCGAGCAGCACGTAGTGAAGGTGCGCGACGACGAAGTAGGTCTCGGTGAGCTGCCAGTCGAGCGGCACCGCCGCAGTCATGACACCCGATACGCCGCCGATCACGAACAGCAGCACAAAACCGGCAAAAAACAGGAACGGCGTACGGAACACCGGCCGCCCCGTCCAGATCGTCGCGATCCATGCGAACGTCGCCACGGCGCTTGGAATCGCGATCACCATGCTCGCCGCGCCGAAAATCGACAGCGCAAGCGCGGGGATGCCGGTCGCGAACATGTGGTGAACCCAGACAACAAAGCCGATCACCATCGTCGCAACCGTCGAGAGCGCAACGGCGCCATAGCCCACCAGCGGCCGGCGACAGAACACCGGCAACGCGTCGGAGACGATACCCATCGCCGGCAGGACAACGGCATAGACCCATGGATGCGCGAACATCCAGAAAAGGTGTTGCCACAGCAATGGCCGGCCGCCGTTGAGCACGTCGAAAAAATGCGTGCCGATACGCCGGTCGAGCCACAGCATGAAGAATGCAAGACTCACCGAAGGCACCGCGAGCAGGTTGCCGCCCGATGCCGTGAGCGTGCCCCACACGAGCACGGGCATCCGGTCGAGCGACATGCCGGGCGCACGCATACGCATCAACGTAACGACAAAGTTCATGGAACCCACCGTCGTCGATATGCCCAGCAACACCATGCCGAGCGCGTAGATATCGATGTTCGGGCCCGGGTTGTATTCGAGGCCGGAGAGCGGCGCGTAATTGAACCATCCTGCGTTGGGCGCCTCGCCGGCGGGAAAGCTCACGTACAGGAAAATGCCCGCAAAAAGAAAGATCCAGTAGGACAGCGCATTGAGCCGGGGAAACGCCATGTCGCGCGCGCCGAGCACGAGCGGCCACAGATAGTTCGAGAAGCCCGACAGCACCGGCAGCGCGTAAAGAAAAATCATCGTGATGCCGTGCATCGTGAACAGCTGGTTGTATTGCTCGGGCGTGAGCACGGTTGCGTCGGGTCTTGCCAGCTGGACGCGCATGATCAGCGCCTCGACGCCGCCCATCAGCAGGAAGACAAAAGCGGTGACGAGGTAACGCAGGCCGATTGTCTTGTGATCGACCGTCGACAGCCAGCCCCGCCAGCCGGGTTGCGCTTCCCACAGTTCGCGCAGGCGTTCGGCACCGGCGCTGTCGCGCGGGATACGACCGGTCTCCAGGGTCCGTTCTGGTGCCGGTGCGGCCGGCGGGGGGGTGGGAGACGATTCGTCAATCAGGATTCCGGACATCGCGGGTTCCTCTCTCGGGCCAGGCCTTAACGAAGCGTCGCCAGGTAAGCGGACAGCGCCGCCGCTTCTGACGCGTTCAACGCAATGTCCGGCATCAGCGAATCGGGCTTGATCGTCTGAGCGTGCTCGATCCAGTCGCGCAGATGATCCGGTGTATTGGTGAGTGCGCCCGCCGCGAGTTCGCGACGCGAGATCAGATGCGTCAGATCCGGGGCCTGCACCCCCCTGGCGTCCGTGCCGCGTATCGTATGGCAACCCGCGCAGCGATCGATAAAAAGCTGCTGGCCCTGGTGCTGCAGCGGGTCGCCGGAAAGCGCGGGGGCCGTCTGTCCCTGCGCGCTTCGCCACGCCTCGAACGTGGCACGGTCCTGCGCCACGACTTCAAACGCCATGTGCGCATGCTGCGCGCCGCAAAACTGCGTGCACTGCCCGCGATAGATACCGGCGCGGTCCGCCTGAATCCACTGCTCGTTGGTCTGGCCCGGAATCGTCTGCGTCTTGCCGGCGAGTTGAGGAACCCAGAACGCATGAATCACATCGGCACTATGCAACTCGATTCGCACGGGCTCGCCAACCGGGATATGAATCTCGTTTGCGGTCGTGAAATTGCGCTGCGAGTCGGATGCGTCCTGATAGTCGACCTTCCACCACCAGTCGCGTGCCGACACCGAAATGGTCAATGCCGGATGGCGGGCAGGCGATGCGACGGTTTCGAGCGTGAACATCACGTAGATCAGCGCCACGAGCAGCACGACGGCGGAAATAACCGTACCGGTCGTCACCGCTCGCATGCCGCCGCTATCGGGGGGGATGGCGTCCGGCGCGACGGGCGGCCGCCTGCGGAAAATCGCTGTGGCCAGCAGCCCGGCGACGATGACGCATACCAGCACCGACATGCCCGCAAGCGCCCAGCCCAGCCTTAGCGTGGGAATGGCCGCCGGACCTGCTGCGTGCACAAAATAGTTGAGCGGCGCCGCGGCCTCGACCGCGGCAGACGCATCCCCCGGATTCATCTGCGCTGACGATGCGCGCTCGCAGACCGTGGCGAGGCCGACGAGCCAGATGGAAGCCGTCCTTGCCATGGCGCGAGCAGCCCCAGGGCGCTCAGATGATCGGCGAGCCACCCGTCATGGCGATCGTCGCGCCGTTCGTGGACGCATATGCGAGCAGCGAGGGATTCGGATGGTGGCTCTCCTCCCCGTGATCCGGGACGGGATTCATTGCGCGCGTCTCGCCGGGTGTCTTCGATTGCTGCTGGTTCGGGAAAGGCGGTTCGGGACGGGACGAATGAGGCATGGCACTCTCCGGTAATGGCCTGCGGATCGCGCAGCGCGACTCCACTGGCAACCGGAAGCAGGACAGTAGTAGAGCACCAGCAAACGGCGTTCCTCGAAGTCACCTGCGTCGGGAACCCAGAAACGTTGGGCCGCATCAACTTCAACGGTTCGCTGGCGATCTGCTACCCATACGTGACGTTGGGGTGGATCGTCGCAAACGACTTGCCGCAGGGGAATATCTACACCTCCGCCGGAAACCTTTGCAATCGCACGCCAGCCAATAGCACACCGGCACCCTTCCAGTACCCATCCGACAATCCATTCGCGCGATGCAATCAGAACCCGGCGGACCCGTTGCCTCGCCCCGGACTCCCCGGACTGCTGGATCCGGGGGCGTCCGCAGCGACTGACTCCCGGTCGAAGGACCTGACCGCTATCGCGGCCGAAGATTTTTCACGGGCGTCGAGGCCGGCTGCGAGCAGTTCCAGAAATCCATCGAGTTCGTCGGCTCCATGCAAGGCCAGAAAATCGCTGATGACCTCGGCGATCGCCGCATGCTGGCTCTTCACGGTCAACGTGCTCGCGATATGCGAACCTCCCCGAGCCAGTTCGACAGCAAATTTGCGCTTGTGACGTGCCAGTCCGGCGGGCGGTAATAACTTGTGAGCCTTGTTCATTGCGATTATCCCAGTCGTCATGGGTGTCTTCGGAGGGTCGCGTACGGGCTTGGGTACCGCAGTCGTGTTGTCAGCCACGACACACGCCTGCGCGCGGAGTCGAACTTCGGGAATGCCCGCCACCATGCCCGCTTCCAGTTGAGACGACGCTCAGTCAACGCTCTGGAGGTGCTGGGCAACAATGCGCACGGGTATTGATTTCGCGCCCGGCACCTTGCTTTCCTTCGCGTAATGCCAGAGCGGCAGCAGCGGATTACATTCGGGGTAGTACCCGGCAAGGCAACCTTTGGGGATGTCATACGGGACGAGGCGAAGTCCTGCGACCCTGCGCTCGATACCGTCGTGGGCGATCGTCTCCAGCGTTACATGCTCGCCTTCCTTAAGTGACCGCGCCGCCATGTCCTCGCGGTTCATCAGGATCACCATGCGCGTTCCCTTAATCCCGCGAAAGCGGTCATCCAGGCCGTAGATCGTCGTGTTGAACTGGCTATCGCTACGCAACGTCATGAGCCGCAGCGCGCCGGGCTCACGCACGCTCATGTCCGGGTCTTCCTCGAGCGTCGCGGGTGCAGCGAATTCCGCCTTGCCGCCTGGCGTCTTCCATTTGCGCTCGCGCGCGGGCAGCGGCCTGTGGAAGCCACCGGGCGTCCACATCCGCGACTCGAAGTCGTGAAAAATGTCCGGGTAAGTTTTCGCGATCTCGGCGCGCACGCGGCTGTAATCGTCGCGCCATGCGTCCCAGTCCACCGTTGAACGGTCGCGGAGTGTGGCTTTCGCGATGCCCGCGACGATAAAAGGCTCGGAGCGCAGATCGGGACTGGCGGGTTCTGTCACGCCGCGGGAACCATGCATGCAGCCGGTGCTGTCTTCCATTGAAACCGCCTGTTCACCGCTTGCCTGGCGGTCGATTTCGATGCGGCTCAGGCACGGCAGGATGAAGGAGACCGCGCCGGGGACAAGATGGCTCCGATTCAGTTTGGTCGCGACATTCACCGTCAGGCGCAGGCGGCTCCACGCCGGTTCGGTCTGCGTCCGGTCCGGGACTGACCGCACCAGGTTGCCGCCCAGATTGAATACCGCGCTGACTTCGTCTTTCACCATCGCCTCGAACGCCTCGACCGTGTTCATGCCTTTCGTGCGCGGCGGTTCAAATGAGAACTGCTCGGCGAGCCTGTCGAGCGGCGCGAGTTCCGGCTTCTCGGTGATACCCACCGTACGTTGGCCCTGGACGTTCGAATGTCCGCGCACGGGCGACGGTCCCGCACCGGGCTTGCCGATATTGCCGCGCAACATCAGGAAGTTGCACACCATGCGCACATTCTGGACGCCCATCCGGTGTTGAGTCAGGCCCATGCCGTAGTGGACGATCACGGCATTGGCCTGTATGTACGCGTGCGCGGCACGCTCGATGTCGATCTGTGAGAGTCCGCTGACGCGCTCAATATCTGCCCAGTGGGTATTCCGCACATAAAGCGCAAAATCTTCGAAGCCGTGCGTATGCTCGCGGATAAAGTCGTCGTCGAGCACGCGCGGCAAGCCGTTGGCGAGCGTCGCGTCGTCCGCGGCGATCACTGCCTTGCACAGCCCAACGAGCGCGGCTGTGTCGCCCCCCGTTTTGAGCTGGTGGTATTGCGTGCTGATCTGGGTATGGTCAGGCGTGAGCATCTGCACCGGCGACTGCGGATTGGAGAAGGAAATCAGTCCCGGCTCACGCAATGGATTGAACGTAATGATCTCCACACCGCGTTCACGGGCGTCCTGCAAGGGATGCAGCATGCGCGGACTGTTCGTGCCCACGTTCTGCCCGAAGAAAAACATCAGATCCGTCTTTTCGAAGTCGTCCAGCGTGATCGTGCTCACGCCCACACCGATCGCCTCGGTCAAACCGACGCTGGTGCTTTCATGGCACATGTTCGAACTGTCCGCCAGATTGTTCGTGCCGTACATGCGGGCGAACAGTTGCAGCATGTAAGACGTCTCAAGCGAAGCGCGGCCGGATGTGTAGAACACCACCTTGTCGGGATCGGTGGCCTGCAACGCTCTGCCGATTTCGTCGAACGCTTCCTGCCAGCTGACCGGTACATAGCGGTCCGTTTCCGCGTCGTAGCGCAACGGCCCTGTGAGGCGACCGGCTTCCTCCAGATCGTGATCGTGCCACGTCAAAAGCTCGCTCACTGTGTGAGCCCGAAAGAAGTCGTGGGTGACCCGCTTCGACGTCGTGTCCCATGCCGTCGCTTTCGCACCGCTCTCACAAAATTCGAAGGTGTGAGGATCGGCCGGTTTCGCCCACGAGCAGCTCACGCACATGAAGCCATCGGGCTTGTTCTGACGCAGCAGTATTCTGCTGTCCTTCAGCGCGACCTTTTCCTGCGCGACGATGTGCGCCACCGCCCTCAGCGATCCCCATCCGCCCGAAGAGTATGGATACGCTTCGCTCTTTCGTTCCTTTTTCATGGGGACGCTCCGGTGAGGCTGAGGGAATGTCGAACGGGCAGCAAGCGCCGTTCCCATTCGCGCAAGCCCCGGACATCGCTCCCACGATCGACCTTACGCTACGCTTGCGCCGTTGCGGAACGACGATTGCTGGCAACCCGACAACTCATTTGCGAACCTTGCACAAGGAGCCTGCAATGTCCGAAACCGTCGGTGACTTCATCATTCAACGGCTCCAGGCCTGGGGCGTGCGCCGCATCTACGGCTATCCCGGCGACGGCATCAACGGCGTTTTCGGCGCAATCAATCGCGCGCAGACCGAAGCGAAAAAGCACAACAAAAACGAAGGCGACAGCCCCGTGAACCCCATCGAATTCGTTCAGGTGCGGCATGAAGAGATGGCTGCTTTCATGGCGTCAGCCCATGCGAAATTTACTGGCGAACTCGGCGTGTGCATTGCGACCTCTGGCCCTGGTGCCTCGCATCTGATTACGGGCCTTTATGACGGCCGGCTGGATCACATGCCGGTGCTCGCCATCGTGGGGCAGCAGGCGCGCGCGGCGCTCGGCGGCCACTACCAGCAGGAACTGGATCTGGTGTCGATGTTCAAGGACGTGGCAGGCGCCTTTATCGAACAGGCGAGCGTGCCCGCGCAGGTGCGCCATCTCGTGGACCGGGCTGTGCGCACCGCGCTTGCTGAACGAAAGGTCACCGCCATCGTGCTGCCGAACGATCTGCAGGATCTGCCTTACGAAGCGCCTGCCCGCAAGCACGGCACGCTGCATTCCGGCGTGGGTTATCGCGCGCCGCGTCTCGTGCCCTGGCCGGCCGACCTTCAGCAAGCCGCCGACCTCCTCAACGCCGGCAGGAAAGTCGCCATTCTCGTCGGCGCGGGTGCGCTCAACGCCACCGATGAAGTGATCGCCGTGGCTGAGAAGCTCGGCGCCGGCGTCGCCAAGGCGCTTCTCGGAAAGGCTGTCCTGCCTGACGACCTGCCCTGGGTCACGGGATCGATCGGGTTGCTCGGCACGAAGCCGAGTTATGACCTGATGAACGAATGCGATACGTTGCTGATGATCGGTTCCGGCTTTCCCTATGCCGAGTTTCTGCCCAAGGAAGGCGCGGCGCGCGGCGTGCAGATCGATATCAAGGCCGACATGCTGAGCCTGCGCTACCCGATGGAGGTCAATCTCGTCGGCGATAGTGCGGAAACCTTGCGCGCCCTGTTGCCGCTCCTCGAGGAAAAGCCGCATCGTTCGTGGCGCAGAAGGATCGAACGCTGGACCGCGGACTGGTGGGAGACGCTCGACCAGCGCGCCCACGTACCCGGCAATGACGCCGTCAACCCGCAGCGCACCGTGTGGGAACTGTCGAAGCGCATTCCGTCAAACGCCCTCGTGACGAGCGACTCGGGCTCGGTCGCGAACTGGTATGCACGCGATCTCCAGGTACAACGCGGCATGATGTGCTCGTTATCGGGCGGGCTCGCGTCGATGGGCGCCGCCGTGCCGTATGCAATCGCCGCGAAGTTCGCGTGGCCGGAGCGCCCCGTCATCGCACTCGTCGGCGACGGGGCGATGCAGATGAACAACATGGCCGAACTCATTACGGTCTCGAAGTACTGGCGAGGGTGGGCGGATCCTCGCTGGATCTGCATGGTGCTCAACAACCAGGATCTCAACCAGGTCACGTGGGAGCAGCGCGCAATGGAAGGCGATCCGAAGTTCGAGGCATCACAGGACATTCCGTCGGTGCCGTATTACCGGTTTGCGGAAATGATTGGCCTCAAGGGCATTTACGTCGACGACGCAGAACAGATGGGTGCAGCCTGGGACGATGCACTCGCATCGAATCGCCCGGTCGTGATCGAGGTGAAGGCCGATCCGGAAATCGCCCCGCTGCCGCCGCATATCACGCTCGCGCAGGCAAAGGCGTTTGCTTCGACGTTGGCGAAAGGCGATCCGGACGAGGGCAATGTCATTGTCGAAACCGCGAGGCAGGTGCTCGGCGCGGTGTTGCCAGGACATCGGGGAAGGTGAGCGTCGGAGCTGGGGAGCAACGATCAGCGGAGTCGAAAAATCCCAAGACTTCAGGTAATTGAAGCTTCTGGTACTCTGCGACCTTTCCCCGTACCACTTCGAATCGATGGACATTCCTTTCAATGAGCGCGGCGTGTCGGTCACGCGCAACTCCCTTTCCGCCGCCGGCCAGGTTTTCGCATTGCGCGAGATCCAGCGTGCGCGTGTCGTCACCGTGCAGAAAAACCGGATCGTGCCGCTTGCGATTTCGCTCGTGGGTCTGGCGGGTGCGATCGTCGGCGGCGTGCTGTCTTCGCCGGCGGGGCTGGTCTGCGGCGTGATGATGATCGTCGTCGGCGCGCTCTCGTGGCTTACGCAGGACATTACGCATCGACTGATCGTCGAAACACACGAAGGCGAGCGCGAAGCGTTGTCGAGCGTCGATCTGGATTTCGTCCAGCTGGTCGAACAGGCCGTGATGCAGGCAAAGGCCGCGCAGCAGCAGACTGCCGCAAAGGCAGGCGCGGCACCGGCCGCTGCCACGCGCGAAAGTCCGCAAGCGTAACGCATCGGCCATGCCCGACGTGCGGCGTGCGGCTCGCGCGCCGGCAGATCAGGGTTGCGGTTGCGTTGTTAACACAAAATTAATGCCGGCTTCACGCGCTTTATCGCGGGCTTTAGACCCGCATTGCTACAGTGGACACGTATCAACAACGCGTACCGGCACGCCGCTGCCGGCGACCCTCGATGCTTCAGTCCACCGTTTCCGCCATTGTGCCCATTGCGCGCACTGCCCGTGCCCCGCGCACCTCGCGTCGTACGCACGAAGTCGTCTCGCTCGTCACCATCGATGTCACCGTGCCCGGCACGGCCTCGGCGGAAAGCCGGCGCGCGCTGCACAGCGCGCTCGGCGACGATCTGCGTCTCTATGTGATGACCATCGACCGTGCGAACGAACGCGTCACGTTTCGCGCCGAAATCACCGCGCGCACACTCGATAACGTCATCGCCGCGCTCACTACATCGCTTGCGCAGGCAACGCTTGGTCGAGCTGTCTCCAGCGTGTTGCGACGTCCGCGACAGAGTTGATTCAAGGCCTTGACACATTGTTTCAAGTCCGGGGAATGACCCGCGTACAGTGAGCGCCCCGCGATTGCGCGCTCACTGCGAAACAGGTGTCCATGCTCAATTCCCTTCTGCGCGGCCGGCTCACCGCCGTTGTGCTGTCGTCCAGTGTCTTAAGCGTCACGCTCTGCAGTTGCTCGACGTCCATCGAAACTCCTGCAGCGCCGCCGCCCTCCGCGAGCCTTCTGAACGGCGGTCAGGATGGCGTGTTGATCGCGCTCCACGTCGAGCGCAGCGATCAGGGTCAGTCACGCCTCGGCCTGCCCGTGCAGATCGACGGCAAGCCGGTCTACATGATGCTGGACACCGGCACACAGGGCGTGCGCGTGCTCTCGTCAGTGCTGCCGCGCAAGGACTATCCCACCGCGGGTACCAGAACATCGATGGTGTTCGCGAACGATGCGCAGGTATCAGGCCCGCTCGTCAAACTGCCGGTGGGTTTTGTCGGCGCCAAACCATTCGACGTGACCGCGCAATCCGTCGACGACGTCCGCTGCCAGGCAGGCGCGAAACGTTGCGTCGCGATGGACGGCTATACCGGCGAATTCGGCTGGGCGTTTTCGGGCCTGTTCGGCGTCGGCGCGGAGCAGCCGGACGACACGTGCTGCACACAACCGTTACGCGCGTTGCCCGGCAACATCGGACTGCGTTATATCGTCCACGCAAACCTCGCGCGGCCCTATCTTCTGCTCGCGCCATCGAAGGCATTGACGAGCGAGTTCACGATGTTTCCGATGCGTGCCGGCAGCGACGGCGTACGCAAATGGCCAGCCGGTTGCGTGCAGGTCGCCGATAAAATGCGCACCTGCGCACCAGTGGTATTTTCGACGGGCGGCACGGGCATGATCCGTATCGAGACCGACACAACGCCGAACTGGCTCGACGACGACAGCGAAGGCAAGGTGCTCAAGCAGGGCAACTTCACCACCGCGCTCGGCATCGGGTCGTGGGTGCATCGCTTCGACGGCGCGCAGGTGACGATCGCAAAGGCCGCGCCTGGCCGCAGCCGCATCGTGATCGGCCTGATGGCGATGCAGAACATCGACGTGCTGTTCGATTTCGCAAGCGGCCAGATCGGCCTGCGCGCGAAAAAGCCGACTGAAGCGCTCGACGGCTGAACGTCGACGCGCTTAAAAAGAATGCGGCGGGGCCTGCAAAGCAGGCCTCGCCGCATTCAGATTACCTCGGCATTATCCAAGGTCGAGCGGTTTGACATGCCAGATGCCCTGCGCATACTCGCCGATCGTGCGGTCGGACGAAAACTGCCCCATACCTGCGACGTTTTCGATGGCACTTTCGGTCCACGCACGCGCATCGCGGAAACGTTCATCGACCGCCTTCTGCGCTTCGGCAAACGCGACGAAGTCGGCGAGCACCATGTAGTGATCGCCCCAGTCGACGAGCGTGTGAAAAATATCCGAGAAGCGCAGCGGATCTTCCGGTGAAAAGAAGCCCGTGCGGATCTGGTCGAGCGCGGTGTGCAGTTCCGGATTCTCTTCGTACAGCTGGCGCGGGCGGTAGCCTTTCGCACGCAGATCGTCGACCTCGTCGGCGGTATGACCGAAGATGAAGATGTTCTCGCGGCCCACTGCATCGCAGATTTCGATGTTCGCGCCGTCCATCGTGCCGATCGTCAACGCGCCGTTCAGCGCGAGCTTCATGTTGCCAGTGCCGGACGCTTCCGTGCCCGCCATCGAAATCTGCTCGGACAGATCGGCTGCCGGAATGATGAGCTCGGCAACGCTCACGCCGTAGTTCGGCACGAACACCACCTTCAGCCGGTCGCCGATTACCGGGTCACTGTTCACTTTCGCGCCGACGTCGTTGATGAGCTTGATGATCGTCTTCGCCATCCGGTAAGCGGACGCCGACTTGCCCGCGAACATCACGACGCGCGGTACCCAGTCGCGTTCCGGATGGGCGCGAATCTGGTTATAGCGGACGATCACGTGCAGCACATTCAACAACTGGCGCTTGTATTCGTGAATGCGTTTGACCTGCAGATCGAACAGCGCCTCGGGATCGAACGACACGCCCGTAGCCTGCGACAGACGATGCGCAAGCCGCCGCTTGTTCTGCCGCTTCGCCTCGTGAAATGCGGCGACGAACGCGTCGTCGTTGCGCAGGTCGCGCAGCTTCGCAAGCTCGAAAAGATCGCGCCGCCAGTGCGTACCGATCTGCTGGTCGATCAGCGACGACATCGATGGACTCGCCTGCGCGAGCCAGCGACGCGGCGTGATGCCGTTCGTCACGTTCGTGAAGCGCTCCGGGAACATGTGCGCGAAGTCGGCGAAGATGTGTCTGGTCATCAGCTGCGAGTGCAGCTTCGACACGCCGTTCACCTTCTGGCTCGCGACGATCGCAAGGTGCGCCATGCGCACGCGCCGCTGTCCGTATTCGTCGACAAGCGAAATGCGCCGGATCATCTCGGCATCGTGGCCCGATTTTTCGCTGACGTGCTTCAGAAACTCCGCATTGATCTCGAAGATGATCTCGAGGTGCCGCGGCAGCAGACGCGCGAGCATCTCGACGTCCCACGTTTCGAGCGCCTCGGGCATCAGCGTGTGGTTCGTGTACGAGAACATCTGCTCGATGTGCTTCCATGCCTTGTCCCACGGCACATGGTGCACATCCACGAGAAGCCGCATCAGCTCCGGAATCGCCAGCACCGGATGCGTGTCGTTCAGATGCACGGCCACCTTTTCCGCGAAACGCCCGAACGTGCTGTGCGTGCGCTGATAGCGGCGGATCAGGTCCTGCATCGTCGCTGACACGAAGAAGTATTCCTGGCGCAGACGCAGTTCGCGACCCGCCGGCGTCGAATCGTCCGGATACAAAAGACGCGAGACGTTTTCAGACGTCTCTTTCGCTTCGACCGCGCGCCGGTAATCGCCGCGATTGAACGCGGACAGATCGAGTTCCTCGGTTGCGCGCGCGGACCACAGCCGCAACGTGTTGGTCGCGCTCGTCGCATAACCCGGGATCACCGTGTCGTACGCCATCGCATTGACGTGCTCGGTTTCGATCCACTCGATATGGCCGTTGCGCTCCACGGTGCGCCCGCCGAAGTGCACGAGGTACTGCACTTCCGGTCGCGGAAATTCCCACGGATTGCCCGCGCGCAACCAGTAGTCCGGCGTCTCGACCTGTTCGCCATCGACGATCTGCTGGCGGAACATCCCGTACTCGTAGCGGATGCCGTAGCCAAAACCCGGAATGCCCAGCGTCGCCATCGAATCGAGAAAGCACGCGGCCAGCCGGCCGAGGCCGCCGTTGCCGAGCGCCGCATCGGGCTCGAGATCGGTCAGCATCTCCATGTCGACGCCGAGATCGTGCAGCGCTTCCTTCACCTGGTCGTAGATGCCCAGCGCGAGCAGCGCGTTCGTGAACGTGCGGCCGATCAGGAATTCCATCGACAGGTAGTAGACGCGCTTGACGTCCTGTTCGTACTGAAGACGCGTGGTCTTCATCCAGCGCGCGACGAGCCGGTCGCGCACGGCGAGTGCCGCCGCGTGCAACCAGTCCTGCGGGCGCGCCGTCACGGCATCCTTGCCGACGCCGTACATCAGGCGATTCGAAATGGAGCGCCGTAGCGCGTCGACTGTACTGTTGAGCTGGTCGAATTCCAGATCGACTGTGGTCATCGAAGCCTCCGGTAGTGCCTGGACGGCGCGCTCCGGCCGCGCGGTCGGCGGGCGGAATGGCGCGTGCCGGTCAGGCGGTTAAATAAGCAGAGTAGGACATTTGCGGCTTCGCGTCATGGGCAGCGCCAAACCCGCGATCTGCATCTGTCCTGTCCCGCATGAACCGTTATTGCCCGTTTCCGCACGAATCGGGTGCATCGGAGCGCGATGGGCGCAGCGCGGTGCACTAACATGAAATGGCGCGCACAGAGCGCCGAAGGCCGCGAACGACGCGCACGCGTTCGTCACAGCCGGGTCCACGGAGAAAGCGCCATGAACGTACAGACAATGCTCGGCATGTTCCATGCCCAGGAGCTGTTCCTCGTTTCGGTAGTGCGCTCGATGCCGCCCGACGCGCGACGCAGGATCGCCGACGAATTCCAGGCACAGGTCGAACTCGCAGAGGCGCCGCATCTCGCTTCATCGCGCGATCGCGACACGACGGAAGCATTCAAGGCACATATCCGCAAACTGTCGATCCTGCTTGCGTCGCTTTCCTGAGGCTTGCGAATGGGATTGTGGGCGCGCGGATTTCGCGCTGGGCTTGCATTGCCACAAAAGACCCGTGGACCGGGCGCCACGCACTTTGCGCTTCTTGCGTTGGACTGCATTCGCCCTTGCATCAGGCGAGATCGTGGCAGACTCGTGGCGCCTTTCTGCTGGCCGGATGTCAGTGTGTGCCTGGTTTATGTCACCTGCGCGTGTGCCCGCCGGTGGCTCACGGGACTGACCGTTAGTTGCTTTTTTAAAAAATAAAACAACACACCCCAACCTTTCAACGGGCTTCCGGATTGCCGGGCTGCCAGCACGATTGCCGCCCGTCTGTAACAATCACTGAATTAGCATGTCCCGGTCGTCCAGTGACGCTGCCGGGCCATGCGACTGCCTTCCAGCGAAACCCACCGAGTCAGCCTTTGTCCGCCCCAACACCTCTGCCAGGCGATCTGCGTCGCGACGACGCGCCGATGACGCCCACCGACCGCCGCGCGATGGCCGCGATCATGCTCGCCGTCGCGCTCGCCACACTCGATACCGCCATCGCCAACACTGCTCTGCCGGCCATCGCTGCCGATCTGCATGCGGCGCCCGCAGCGTCGGTGTGGATCATCAACGCCTATCAGCTCGCAATGGTCGCCACGCTGCTGCCGCTTGCCGCGCTTGGCGATATCCTCGGACACCGGCGCATCTACATCACCGGGATCGCGGTGTTCACACTCGCATCGCTCGCGTGTTCGGTGGTCTCGACGCTGCCGATGCTGACTGCCGCGCGCGTGCTTCAGGGGCTCGGTGCAAGCGCGATCATGAGCGTCAACACGGCGTTGATCCGCTATCTCTTTCCACCGCACCGCCTTGGACGCGGCCTTGGCGTGAACGCGCTCGTCGTCGGCGTATCGTTTGCAGTCGGGCCGACTGTGGCTTCGCTGATTCTCTCGGTTGCGTCGTGGCCCTGGCTCTTCGCCGTCAACGTGCCGCTTGGCGTCATCGCGCTCACATTCGCGCTGCCCGCCCTGCCGCAGACGAAGCGCGGCACGCATCATTTCGATCGTGTTGCAGCATTGCTCAACGTGATCACATTCGCGGCGCTGATCTTCGCGCTCGGCGAAGCGGCGCAGCGCGCGCCGGCTCAGACCGTGCTGGGTGCCGCCGCGATCGCGCTCGTATTCGGGCTGCTTCTGATACGGCGCGAGTCGGGTCATCCCGCGCCCATGTTGCCGGTCGACCTGTTCCGGCTACCCGTGTTCGCACTGTCGGCGGTAACGGCCGTGTGCTCGTTCGCGGCGCAAGGACTCGCGTTCGTGTCGTTGCCGTTTTACTTCGAAGACGTATTGCATCGCAGCCAGGTCGAAACGGGCTTTCTGATGACGCCGTGGCCGGTCGTCGTCGCGCTTGCGGCGCCGATCGCGGGGCGTCTGTCGGACCGCTATCCGCCGGGGCTGCTTGGCGCGATCGGCCTCGCGATACTCAGTGCGGGAATGGCTTCGCTCGCCCTGTTGCCGCCATATCCGCATGTCATCGACATCGCGATCCGGATGGCCGTGTGCGGCGCGGGCTTCGGCTTCTTCCAGTCGCCGAACCTGAAGGCGCTCATGGCAAGCGCGCCGCCCGAGCGCAGCGGCGGCGCAAGCGGGATCATCGCGACCGCGCGTCTGCTCGGCCAGACGACGGGGGCCGCGCTCGTCGCCCTGAGTTTCGGCATTGCAGGGCGCCACGGCCCGACGCTCGCGTTGAGCACCGGTGCCGTGTTCGCTGGCGCCGCGGCCGTCGCCAGCGGGCTGAGGCTGTTCGCGCCGTCGCATCGCGCGAGCGGGCATGTGGGGACAGCGACGAAGTGAAAATGAAAACGGCCACCTCGCCTCGAAAGGCGGGTGGCCGTAGATGAAACGCGCTGGGCACCTGCTGTGCAACCGCTCAGACGCGTCTCTCAAAACAGCCGCCGCCACGAATCGCCACTCGCAAATAGCGAGGCAAACGCAGCGGCGACGCGTTACTCAGCGCGCGAAATACGCCTTCACGGCGGCGAGGAACGTGTCGATATCGGCGCGCGACACATCCATGTGCGTCACGAAGCGCGACGCATACAGCATCTGCGTGAGGATGCCGCGCTCCTTGAGCCACGCTTCGAGCGGCGCGCAATGTTCCTGCGGAAACTGCGCGAACACCATGTTGGTCGCCACCGACTGCACCGTCACCTGATCGATCTGTTCGAGCCCGGCTGCGAGATGCGCTGCATTTTCATGGTCTTCGGCAAGACGCTCGACGTTGTGATCGAACGCATAGAGGCACGCCGCCGCCAGCACGCCCGATTGCCGCATGCCGCCGCCCAGCACCTTGCGCCAGCGATGCGCGCTGTCGAGCAGCACCTTGCTGCCGACCAGCACCGAGCCGACCGGCGCGCCCAGTCCCTTCGAAAAACAGATCGACACCGAATCGAACGGATCGCACAGCGCCTTGACCGGCTGGCCCGAACCGACCGCCGCGTTACAGACGCGCGCGCCATCGAGGTGAGTCGCAAGACCCCGCTCGCGCACGAACGCCACCGCTTCTGCCACGTAACCCGCCGGCAGCACCTTGCCGCCAATCGTGTTTTCGAGCGCAAAGAGCCGCGTGCGCGCGAAGTGATCGTCGACCGGCTTGATGGCGGCCGCGACCTTGTCGAGCGGCAGCGTGCCGTCGGCGGCATTTTCGAGCGGCTGCGGCTGGATGCTGCCCAGCACCGCCGCGCCACCGCCTTCGTATTTGTAGGTGTGCGCAAGCTGGCCGACGATGTATTCGTCGCCGCGTGCGCAATGCGCCATCAGCGCGGCGAGGTTGCTTTGCGTGCCGCTCGGGAAGAAAAGGCCGGCTTCCTTGCCGGTGCGTTCCGCCACCGTTGCCTGCAGCCGCAGGACGGTCGGATCGTCACCCCAGACGTCGTCGCCCACTTCGGCCGAGGTCATGGCTGCCAGCATCGGCGCGGTGGGACGGGTGACGGTATCGCTGCGCAAATCGATCATGTGTAGGTCCTGTACAGGCTGTCGGCGCCGTGCGGCATAGCGAAAAATCGCAGCGACACGGCAGTTGGAACCCGACAGTGTATGCAAATATGAATGCGTTGAGAATCGTACGAACGGCCAGCGCCGCTCGCGCACATACTGGGACGACGTCACCGCTCCCCACACGTGACGCCGGCTTGACGCGTCCCCGGGTGCGGTACCATCGGATGAGAACACCTACGCTACGGTTCATGATCATCGACCCAGACAACGACAGTACAGAAGCCATTGCAAGGGACGTCGCCGCCATCGGGCGCATCAGCGCCGTGCCGTCGGTGCTGCGCGTCATCTGCAGGAATACGGGGCTTGGCTTTGCCGCCGTCGCCCGCGTGACGGAAGGCACGTGGACGGCGTGCGCCGTCCAGGACGACATCCAGTTCGGCCTGCAACCCGGCGGCCAGCTCGACGTTCACACCACGCTCTGTATCGAGGCGCGCGCCGCGCGGCAACCCGTCGTGTTCGATCATGCGAGCGAAGATCCGGTTTACCGCGATCATCACACGCCGCGCATGTACAACATCCAAAGTTATATTTCGGTGCCGATCATCCTGCCGAACGGCGATTACTTCGGCAATCTGTGCGCGATCGATCCCCACCCGCACGTGGTTTCCGACCAGCGCACGATCACGATGTTCACGCTGTTCGCCGAACTGATCGCGCTGCAGCTCGACAGCGACAATCGTCACGATGCCGCCGAATCGGCGCTCCTCACGGAGCGCGCGACGTCAGACCTGCGCGAGCAGTTCATCGCCGTGCTCGGTCACGACCTGCGCAATCCGCTCGCGGCCGTCGGCGCGACGGCGGAGTTGCTGGCACGCCGCACTGACGATCGCTCGCTCGCCACGCTCGGCCAGCGTCTATTGAGCACGACGCGGCGCATGTCTCAGCTGATCGACGACGTGATGGATTTCGCGCGCGGGCGCCCCGGTCCTGGCCTCGGCATCGCGCCCCGGCCGGTCACGAGCACACCTGGCGGCGGTCTCGGACTTGGCCTCTATATCTGCTCGCAGATCGTGAAGGCGCACGGCGGCATGCTTGACGTGACATCGTCGGAAACTGCCGGCACACGCTTCGTCGCGCGGCTGCCGGTACGCGCGGCCTGCTGAACAACGCGCCCGAACGGGCAGATCAGCCGCCCGGCTTCGGCAGGAGGCTCAACGGATCCACCGGTTTGCCGCTGCTGCGCACCTCGAACTGCATCGAACCGGAACCGTTCGCGTCGGCGCCCATTTCAGCGATTGTCTGGCCCTGCGTGACGGCGTCGCCTTCCTTCACGAGTAGCGTGCGGTTGTGGCCGTACGCGGTGATGATCGTCGCGTCGTGTTTGATGATGATGAGCGGCCCGTACGCCTCCATGCCGGTTCCCGCATAGACCACGCGCCCCGCGGCCGACGCCTTCACCGGGTCGCCCGGCTTGCCGCCTATCACGATGCCCTTCCTTGCCGCATTGAACGTCGAGAGAATCGGGCCACGCACGGGCCACGCCAGCTTGACCGTCGACACCTCCGCCGGCGGCGCGCCCGTGGCTCCGCCAGCCACAGGCGGAACGACACCGCCCGGCCCTGTCACGGACGCCGCAGGCGGCGCGACGCGCAGAATCTGTCCGGCGACAACAGGCGCGTTCGGCGACAGATGGTTCCAGGCCGCGACGTCTTCGGCACGCTGGCCGAAGGCCGTCGCCACCGAAAGCAGTGAATCGCCAGGATTCACGCGGTAATACCCTGCCGGCACGCCGCCCGAAGATGGCTGATATGTCTGAGCCGGTGCACCCGGATGCGTCGTGTCGTTCCACGGAACGATCGTGCAGGCGCACATCGACACTGCCACGCCCATGAAAAGCAGAACCTGCGCCGTGCGGCGCGACCAGGCTGCGGTCATCGTTCGTCCTCGCTGAGGTTGCCCTGCGTCAGACACTGCCTCCGGTTTCCACGACCAGAATCCGTGCCTCGCCAAGCGGATAAGCGACATGCTCTGTACCCATAGACGCGTAAAACACATCGCCAGTTTCCAGAATGGCCGAATGTTCATCGCCGTCGAGGCGATAACGCATCTCGACGCGGCCATCGAGCACGGCGAAAACCTCCTCGCCGTCGTTCACATGCCATTTGTAAGGCTGATCGGTCCAGTGCAGACGCGTCGTGATGCCGCCCATATTCGCGATGTCGAGTGCGCCCCACGGACGGCTTGCCGTGAAATTCCTCGTACGGATGATTTTCATGATCGTGCCGTGCGTTTCCGTTTCGCCGTCCAGTCTGCATCACCCGGCCGGCCTATGCCGGCTGGGTTAAATGCTGGAAGGCAAACCCGCTGGTCAGAAGAAGGTGCCGGATCATTATATGGCTCAGAAGCCCGGTGCAGGCCGGCTTATGACAAGGTGGCAGCAATTGGCACGGAATCGGCGGTCGGGCACCTGCATTGATTACACCCGGCACTGGCCTATACTCCCCGTTACTGCCGCAAGAGACTGCGGGTGAGCCATTTGCCGATTACCGCGATGTCCTGTCCGCGAGGAGTTCGAGGATGAACAAAGCCACGTTTCTGGCCCTGCAGCTCAACGTCGAGGATGTCGCAACGTCGCCCGGGCTGGCAGAGTTGCTGAACACGCACCTCGTCTTTGCCACCGATGTCGCCGAGGCTGCCGACGCCCTGGTTCAGCTCGCCAGCATCGCGCGCCTGTCGAGCGGCGTGGAGGCGACCGTGGAGCTGCCCGCGGTCGCGATCGAACGCCTGCGCGAGGCGCTCGACACGCTTAGCGGCTACGACGAAACGTGGCTGCTCGCACTCGAGCCGAGCCGCGAACTCTTCGACGATATCGCCCGTCGCCATCGCACGTTGCACTGATGCATAAAAAAACGCTGGCCGGATCATTCCGGCCAGCGTTTTTTATTGCCTGCGATTCTTTCTTTGAGCGTTGCGGGCCGTCAGGAGCAGGATGCCTGCCTCACATTCACCCCGCCTCACCCACTCCAGCTCAGTTGCCGAAGAAAACCGATTGCGGACCCGTCTGCTCGGCGCGGGCGCCGGCTTGCGACGAACCCTTCGTCGCCGGGCCGTAGCTGGTGTTCACCGGCGTGGTGCCGTTTTGCGCCGCGATGCGGGCTTCGGCTGCCTGGATGTGAACCGGATAGCTGTTACGGTCGTCGAGCGGGCTGTAGCCGGCTTTCTGGAGCTGCACGAGTTCTTCGCGGACCTGGGCGCGCGTGAGCGGCTCGTTCGACTGCGCGAACGATACGACGGGAGCGGCGAGAACGGCTGCGACAACGGCTGCCTTGATCAGTGCTTTCATGGTAACTACCTCCGAACCTGTTTTTGAATCGCTTCGGGATCGTGTCCTTCAGCGCTTGGGCGCAAGTCTAGTGAAGTCACCAGCCAGGGAAAACCACTAATCCATTTAAAATCTATTACTCAAATCGCAACAATCTGTCGACCGCTGACATCGGATCGCGGTCTGCCTTGTTGTATCGAACAACAGTCCACCAAAACAGAAAGGGCGTGCCCGCAGGCACGCCCTTCCCAGTCACATTGCTGAAGCCAGCCGTCGCTTACGACCAGTTCGCGTGGAAGCTACCCGGCTTGTCGATGCGCTCGAATGTGTGCGCACCGAAGAAGTCACGCTGCGACTGCACGAGGTTCGCCGGCAGACGCTCCGAACGATAGCCGTCGAAGTAGGCAATCGCCGAGGCGAACGCCGGCACGGCCACGCCGGCCTGCACCGCGGCGACGACAACATCGCGCAGCGCGCCCTGATATTTCGTTGCGATATCGTTGAAGTACGGGTCGAGCAGCAGGTTCGCGATCGTCCTGTCTTTCGAATAGGCGTCCGTGATCTTCTGCAGGAAGCGGGCGCGGATGATGCAGCCCGCGCGGAAAATCTTTGCGATCGTGCCGTAGTCGAGATCCCACTTGTAGTCGTCCGATGCGGCGCGCAGTTGCGCAAAGCCCTGTGCGTACGAGATCACCTTGCTGAAGTAGAGCGCGCGGCGCACCGACTCGATGAAGGCGGCACGGTCCCCGCTGAACGGCTTCTTTTCCGGCCCGGTGATGACCTTGCTCGCGGCCACGCGCTGATCCTTTAGCGAGGACAGCACGCGCGCAAAGACGGCTTCGGTAATGAGCGGCAGCGGTGCGCCGAGGTCGAGTGCATTCTGGCTTGTCCACTTTCCGGTGCCTTTCTGCGCCGCGCGGTCGAGGATCACATCGACGAGATCCTTGCCCGTTTCGTCATCTTTCTTGCCGAAGACCTTCGACGTGATTTCGATCAGATAGCTGTCGAGCTCGCCCTCGTTCCATTCGGTGTAGACCTTGCCGAGTTCCTCGTTCGACAGACCCAGCACCTGCTTGAGCACCCAGTAGCTTTCGGCGATCAGCTGCATGTCGCCGTACTCGATGCCGTTGTGCACCATCTTCACGAAGTGACCCGCGCCGTCCGGGCCCATGTACGCGACGCACGGCTCGCCGTCCGGCGCTTTCGCGGCGATCTCGGTGAGGATCGGCGCAACCAGATCGTAGGCGTCGCGCTGGCCGCCCGGCATGATCGACGGCCCTTTCAGCGCGCCCTCTTCGCCACCCGACACACCCGTGCCGATGAAATGCAGGCCCGCCTTCGCGAGTTCCTGGTTGCGGCGGATCGTGTCGGTGAAGTGCGTGTTGCCGCCGTCGATCAGGATGTCGCCCTTGTCCAGCAGCGGCTTGAGCGAGGCAATCGTATCGTCGGTCGGTGCGCCGGCCTTGACCATCATCAGGATGCGACGCGGCTTTTCCAGCGAATCGACGAATTCTTCCAGCGTGTAAGCCGGCACGAGCTTGCGGTCCGGACAGTCCTTGATCAGTTCATCGGTTTTTTCGCGGCTCCGGTTGTAGACGGAAACCGCGTGACCGCGGCTCTCGATGTTGAGCGCCAGATTGCGGCCCATGACCGCCAGCCCTACCACGCCGATTGCCTGCTTGCCCATGATATGAATTCTCCAGATTCCAGAAAGACGGTATGCCGCAGCGGCTTGTCTGCCCGCGCGGCGTCGAGGGTGAAAGGATAAAAGAAATGGCGGGACGCCGCATGCCTGCGGTGCACCCGACGCACGCTAGCGCTTGCGGAACACCAGACTGAAGTTGTTCGCGGGCATCGCTACCGGTTCTTCCCCTTCGAACGCCGCGGCTGCGGCCAGTTCCACGACGGCTTCCATATCGCGCACGCCCCATCCGGGGTCGCGACTGCGTAATTGCAGATCAAACGCTGCATTGCTCTCTGAGGTGTGCGCGCCGTGGCGGCGGTACGGCCCATACAGATAAAGCACGCCGCCGCGCTCCAGTATGCGCCCGGCGCCGGCGAAGAGCGCTTCGGTCGCGGCCCACGGCGAAATGTGGATCATATTGATGCAGAGGATCGCGTTCGCGGCCTCGATGCCCCACGGCGTGCGGCGCACATCGAGCGCGAGTGGCGCGCGCACGTTCGCGAGCCCGGCATGTGCGGTCCACGCTGCCACCGACGCGCGTGCATCCGCGTCGGGATCGCTCGGCTGCCACGTGAGACCCGGCAGCGCGGATGCAAAATGCGTGACGTGCTGGCCGGTGCCGCTCGCGATTTCGAGCACGAGGCCGCTTTGTGGCAGCGCCTGTAGCAGCACGGCGAGGATGGGATCGCGGTTACGTTCGGCGGAAGGCGAGCGCTGTCGCAGGTTCGGGTTCGGTGTGTTCATCGAATCGTGGCGTGTTTGAGCAAGGTCAGGTTTGCGAGGCGAGTTGCGCAGCGAGCGCGGTTAGCGCATCCGCACACGGCGCGGCCACCTTCAGCGCCAGCATTGCATCGGCGCGCGTCCTGCCGAGGTTGATCGCCGCAACCGGCTTGCCGGCCTTTTCCGCCCAGACGCAAAACCGATAGCCCGAATACACCATCAGCGAAGAGCCGACCACCAGCACCGCATCCGCGGCCTCGAGCGCGCGCCCGGCCGACTCGACGCGCTCGCGCGGCACGTTCTCGCCGAAGAACACCACCGACGGCTTCAACAAACCACCGCACACCGGACAGGGCGGCACACGGAACGTAGCGAGATCGTGCCATTCGAGATGCGCGTCGCCATCGGCGGCGGGTTCGGCGCTCGCATTGAGGAGCGCGGGATTGTCTGCGACGAGCGTGTGCTGGATCGCGGCGCGCGCATGCTGCGCGCCGCAGTCCAGACACGTGACACCGCCGATGCTGCCGTGCAGTTCGATCACGTCCGCGCTGCCGGCGCGCTGGTGCAGGCCGTCGACGTTCTGCGTCACGAGCGTTTCGATGCGTCCGGCGGCTTCGAGCCGGGCGAGTGCGCGGTGCGCCGCGTTCGGCGCGGCATCGGCAACCACTGGCCACCCGACCATACTGCGTGCCCAGTAGCGCTTACGCGAGTGTTCCGTGCCGAGGAATTCCTGCAGCGTGATCGGCGGTGAACGTTTCCATTCGCCGTTCTCATCGCGGTAGCCAGGGATGCCGGAGTCCGTGCTGATGCCCGCGCCCGTCAGTACAAAAAGCCGCGGATGTCGCCGCACAAAGTCGTGCAGCGCGGAAAGCGCATGCGGTTCGACGGCGGCCGCGGCAGGTAACAGAGGTTCGTTCATGAACGGGTACGGCGGGGTTTCTTTGCGCGTGGCTCGCATGCGTCGCCGCGACGCATCGCACGATGCCGTTCTTCCCAAGCGGCGAGTGCGACGCGATAGCGTTCAAGCGCGGCTTCGTAAATATCGAAGATGCACGGATCGCAACCGGTGCCGCAACAATCCTCGAATTCTGGCTGCGTGGGAGGCACCGGCATCGGGTCGTCCTCGATCGACGCTTGCGGCACGACGATATCCGGGTAATGACAGGAGTCGACCAGTATAGGGGGAACGCGCCCGACGTGCTGTCAGCGCCGCCGGCGCGGCGCGCGGCGCGGTCCTCCTGCGGGCTTAACCCCGGCCGACGAACGGCATCTTGCTTGCCATGATCGTCATGAACTGCACGTTCGCGGCGAGCGGCAGGCTCGCCATATGCAGCACGGCATCGGCGACGAGCCCCACGTCCATCAACGGCTCGATCGCCGTTTCGCCGTTCGCCTGCGGCACGCCGCGCGCCATGCGCGCGGCCATTTCCGTCGCGGCATTGCCGATGTCGATCTGTCCGCAGACGATATCGTGTCGACGTCCGTCGAGCGAAACGGATTTCGTGAGGCCGGTGATCGCGTGCTTGGTGGCCGTGTAGGCGATGCTCCACGGACGCGGCGCATGCGCCGAGATCGATCCGTTGTTAATGATGCGTCCGCCGCGCGGCGACTGCGTCTTCATCATGCCGAACGCCGCGCGCGTGCACAGAAACACGCCCGTCAGATTCGTATCGACGACCGAGCGCCAGTCGTCGAGGCTGATCTCGTCAATGTCGACGGGCGGCGCATTGCGGCCCGCGTTGTTGAACAGCACGTCGAGGCGGCCATAACGGGCGCGGATCGCGTCGAAGAGCGCGGCCACGCTGGCTTCGTCCGTGACGTCGCATGAAACGGCGAGCGCGTCTTCGCCGCGTTGCGCGGCGGCTTCGGCGAGCGCATCGAGCGGCGCCTGGCGGCGTCCCGCCAGCACGACGCGATAGCCGTGCTGCAACAGGCGCTCCGCGCTCGCGCGGCCAATGCCGCTACCCGCACCCGTGACCAGCGCAACCTTGCCCTCTTTCGTATCGGTACTCACAACGTCTCTCCCTTCCTGTTCGTCCTGCTCCGTTTTCTTCGCCCTCGCACCATACAGCAGCGGATCGTCCATCACAAATGTCGAAGCGGGGGTTTCGCGTGCGCAAGCGATCGCTCACGGCTGCCGTCGCAACGAAAATGTTCAGTGATGCTCTGTCTGGTCGTCGTGGCCACATCCCTGCTGACGGCCGCGCGTTCTGATGATGGCCTTGTGCTGCCACTGTCCGCACAAGAGCCGGAAATGCAGACGATCGTGGCGCACATGGGCGACTTCGCCACAAAGCCGGAATCCAGCGGCAACACCATGGAATTGCTCAATCCGACACGGCGATTGTCACCTTCGAGCGCATCAAGATAGTCGCGGCGGCTCGCTGGAATTGAATCAACCATAACAGGCAGGACTATCTTACGGGCGTATGCATCAGGCTCTCCCAAGGCGCCCAGTGGATCGTGCTGGATGGGAGAAGTCGCAACTTCGAGTCGAACTATGCGCGGGCACCAGCCAGCGGCGAAGCGGTCTTTGACTGCGGACGGTCGGAGTATGTCGAGCGGTTGGCGCCGCAGGCCGCGTTGGCGCGTCCCAGCTGACCGACCAGTAGCTGCGCCGTTCGTGTACGAAAATAACGGCGCGTACGTTTTTTTCGTACGTGGACGGCAAATCGTACGCAGACGCGCCACACCTTTGATATTCAATGCGTTGAGTTTTTTTGTACGATTTATTGACTATGTACGATTTTCTCGTACACTGAATTAAAATCGTACAGAAGGTACCCGATGCCACCTCGCCATGATGTCCTTTCGCTAAACGAGCAGCAAATTCTGGATGCCGCGTGCAACGCCTTCCAGACATCGACGCGCATCTACGCAGCGAAGCCCGTTCCCGCCTCCAGCCACACTCTCGCGGCCAACGGCGCCATTCAGTTCGATATTGACGACAGGAAGCTCGTGACGGGCGTCCACGTGGCATCCCGGGCGAGCCACACGAATCTTCTTCTGGCTTCGAATCTGCATGGCTCTGGTGACGATCGCCCACTCATGCTCGTGGCGCCATACATTGATCCGGGTCTGGCGTCTTTCCTGATCGACCGCAACATTCCCTTTCTCGATGTAGCCGGCAACGCGTTCATCCGTGCGCCGGAGGTCACCATCATGATCCTCGGGCGTGCGCGCGTTTCACTTTCGACCCACTCGCCCACCTCGCGCTCTACGACCAGCAAGGGCCTGCAGGTCATGTTTGCGCTCGCGACACAGCCCGGGCTCGCCAGTGAGCCCTATCGCAAGATTGCTGCTATCTCGGGTGCCGCGCTCAGCACCACCAATCAGGTGGTCGACGACTTGCTGGCGCGCGGCCTTCTCGTCACACGTCGCAACGGGCAGCGAATGTTTCCGGACTGGCCCAGGTACGTGGAGGAATGGGTGAGCCTCTACCCTACGCGCCTGCGCATCAAACTGGCACAGGCCCGGTTTGCCAGCGCGTCCGGGGATTGGTGGCGCTCGTTCGATTTCCTGAAGTTCGATGCGAGACTTGGCGGCGAGGCGGCGGCCGACCTCGTCACGCAGGATCTCAAGGCAGCCCGCGTGACCCTCTACGCCGAGCAGAAACTCGGCGCAGACTTCCTGAAGGCGGCCCGCCTGCGCCCTGCCGTTGATGGCGATGTGGAGGTCCTCACGACGTTCTGGCGCGAGCCCGTCGACTATGGATGGGACACGTCACCGTCGCGCCCGGTCGTACACCCGTTGCTCGTCTACGCCGATCTGATCGCGTCCGGAGACAGCCGGAACCTGTCGGTCGCGAAGGATATATACGACCGCTTTGTCGGAATCCTCCATGCTTAACGTAAGCGAAGAACGGCCTCTCCACCCTGCGACCGCCGCGTTACTCAGACTGGTCAGCGACACGACACGCCGTTTGGGCACTTCGTTTGTCGTTGCTGGAGCAACGGCGCGCGACATCATCCTGTGGCAGGTGTACGGTGTGAAGGCCGAGCGCGCCACGCGCGATGTCGACGTTGCCGTGTGTGCCGTGAGTTGGGACCTCCACGAGAGTCTTGTCGCCGCCCTTGCTGCGCTGGACGGTTTCCGGCGCGATGACCGCGCGCAGCAGCGGCTGCGGTTCACGCACGCCGGTACCGGCATGACCCTGCCGCTGGATCTCGTGCCGTTCGGGGACATCGAAGCGCCGAAGGGGTCGATCGCGTGGCCGCCTGAGCGCAAGGTCGTGCTCACGGTGCTTGGCTTCAGGGAAGCAGTCGATACAGCGGCTCAGGTGAAGGTCGAGGCTGACAACGTGGTGCCGGTTGTTGCGCTTCCCGCGCTCACGCTACTCAAGCTGCTCGCCTGGGAGGACCGGCGACTGACGGAGAACAAGGACGCGTCCGACCTGTTGCTGATCCTGCGCAGCTACCTCTGGGCCGGGAACGAGGAGCGCATCTGGACGGAGGCTGTCGACCTGATGGAGCTACACGGGTTCGACGACTCAATTGCATCCAGTGCCCTACTCGGACGTGACGCGCGGCACGCCGCGCTGCCCGCGACCCTTGAGAAAGTCCGGTCGCTCCTGGCTGATGACCGCACGTATCGGAAGCTTCTGGGCGACCTGCTCGCACGGGCGGCCGCGGCACCTTTCGACGAAGGCTACGCGGACAGCATCGAGACGAACCTGCAGGCTTTTCGCGACAGCTTCCTGGCTGAATCCTGAGCGCGGCCCGAAGCGTGCGCCGACTGGCGTGAGTGGGGTCAGGTCCAGGCCCGGGTGTGCAGGTGCCAGGGTAATTTCCCCGATTTCAGGAGCGCGTGCTGTGCACCGCACCCACGCCGAAGAAGCGCACGCCTGGCACAGAGTGACCGGTCGATCAGGGCCCTCTGCCTGATCGCCCGTTGGCCGCAGTCGCTCTCGTGATGGCATGGGCTGTCGACGACCTGGGCAACTCGCCGAACATTCTGCATGGCTCACGTATCCGCGCAGCGAGGTCTCTGGCAGCGTCACAGCCAAAGGCGCGAGGCCGCGCGATACTATTCGCGATAGATTTCGATCCTGTTGCGCCCGCGTTCCTTCGCGAGATAGAGCGCCTTGTCGCCGCGATCGAGAGACTGATAGGCGCCTGCATCCGCCACCCGCATCCTGTCTATGCCGATGCTCACTGCCAGAGCGATGCGGTTGTCGCCGTGAATCAACGGCGTTTCAGCGGCGCGTCGCTGCACGCGCCGCCCGAATCCGATCGCTGCCTCGGTGTCCGAGTCGGGGAGCACGGCCGCGAATTCTTCGCCGCCGACCCTCCCTACGATGTCGCCCGCGCGCGCCTCCAGGCGCAACAGCTCAGCGAAGTGGCTGAGCGCGCGGTCACCGAGCGCGTGCCCCCAGCGGTCGTTGAGCGCCTTGAAATGATCGAGGTCGAGCATCAGCACGGCAGCGCCCCGACTGTCCCCACGCCGGATTCTGACAAGTTCCGCTTCGCATTGAACCATGAAGTGGCGGCGATTGGGCAGCTGGGTCAGGTGGTCGATCGTTGCAAGTTCGTGCAGTTCCGCCTCGATGCGTTTTCGTTCGGTTGAGTCCGTAATAAAGCCGTGCCACAGCGTGCTACCGTCGGGCATCCGTTGCGGCCGGGCGTCGCCGTGTCGCCAGCGCAAACCTTGCTGCGGCAGCCTGACTCGATATTCGAGGCGCCACGGCGTCAGGTTCGCAGCCGATTCAAGCAGCGACTGTCGATATGCGGCGAGGTCGCGTGGGTCAATCAGTGCTTCGACGACGCCAGCGCTCTGCGCGACCTGCTCAGGCGTCACCTCGTAGATGTCCTGGATCCCGTCGCTCGCGTATGAGAAGAAGCCACACCCGTTGACCGGTTCCCGGTATTGGAAGACGAGACCCGGCACTTCGTCGGTCAGGTTCGTGATCAGGTCGATAGTCTGTTGCAACTGCGCGGCCGTGTCGCGCAAGGCGGTAATGTCTGTGGTCGTGCCGACCATGCGCCGCGCGCGGCCGTCGCGGTCGCGGCTGACGACCTTACCGCGGCTGCAGATCCACTTGTAGGTGCCATCCTTGCATCGGATGCGGTGCTCGACCGCATAGCTGTCCGTCCTGCTTTCGAAGTGCGCCTGCATCGTCGCCTGCACATGCTCGAGGTCGTCGGGATGCAAGCGCAGATAGGCGTCCTCGATCCGGTTGCTGAGCTCGTGCGGCTCATACCCGAGTATCGCCTTCCACGCTGGCGAATAGTGAATCTCACCCGTGACGGCATTGCGGTCCCAGACGCCTGTTCCACTTCCCGTCAACGCCAGCGTAGTCAGCTCCTGGCCGGCCTCCAGCGTGGCCACGCGGTCGCGCAATGCGGTCTCTTTGCGCGCTCGACCAAGCGCTTGCGCGGCCAGTGTCGCCAGTTCGCGCAGAAAGGCGCGTTGGCCTTCGTCGAACGTGCGAAACGCGTCGTCCATCAAGCACAGCGCGCCAAGATGGGGTCCGTCGGCGTCCGTCAGCGCACAGGTGGCGAAAAAACGCGGCCATCTCACGGCGAGACCCTGACGATCGACGCAAAGCCGCGGATCGTCGCGTGTGTCCGGGATGACGACCACCGTGTCGAGCGCCTTTCCCACTTCGAGATTCCGGGAAAACAGGTCGGGCGGAAGCGCATTGGGCAACACGCCATCGGCGGCCTGCAAGCGCTGGCCCTGCGCATCAGATATCGTGATCAGCGCGGCAGCGACGCCGAAATGCGCTCGCGCGAGGCGAGCCACTGCGTCACATTCGGGGTTCGCGGTCGGCGGTGGCAGATTTCCGGCGGAAAGACCGGCGGACGCTACCGTATCGCAATCGGGAGTTGTCAGCATACGAAGACGTCATTCTGGGAGATCGGGAACAACCACTGCCACTATATCTATAACGGCGCCGGAGGCGACAGGTTTAGGCCTGGAACCGCTTTCCTGTCGGGTGCAAGGTGGTTTCCATTCATTGTGCCTGCGCACGATGACGGCGGCCCGATTCGCTCCATCATGTCAATTGTGGCGATTCGGTGACGACATGCGCCCATTGCAGGCGAAAACTGCGCGAAGTGTGCTGGATTGCTCGGCCTGCCCGAAGAATGCGATGGCGGTCATCTACGTTCCGAAGCCGCACATGACCGTTTCCACGATGCGCTGGTCGACCGCGGTCATTCGGCGGCACACCCTTCGTCAACACACGTGGCTTCTTTGCGGTCACGAGTTGGCTGGACTGTTCGTCGACTTATCCGGCGGCGACTTATCAAGAAGGAGCGGACCCCATCGGGCCCGGGTCTGCTCCTTCTTTTAATTTTGCAGCCGATCGCAGCCGCATTTTTGCGCCCAGCAATGGGGAAAGGCAGTCGAAGGCTCTTATTGGACAAAAGCTCCAATCGACAAGAACGGATTTACATGGCTGGCATTGGTCGCCGGATTGTACGCGGTGAACTGCGTGTTGATCCCATTCATCAGCAAACCATAAACCGGTCCAGCCTGGACCATCACACCTGTATCGCCAGCCTTGAAAATCTGGGTTGTGCCCGACAGGAAGTCCCGGTTCGCCGTTACATTGACCAGGCCGGCTTGCGTCTGGGTAAAGTCCATAGAAAAAGCGGTCGATGAAGTCGCCGTGAAGGGATTCAATAACGCGGCCGCGGGTGCCTGGAACAGGGTCGCGCCGTAGTTCACCCCGGCATTGGACGACGCACTTGCATCAAGACACGCTCCGGCGGACGGATAGATGGTTTGTCCATTGATCACAGTTGCGAACGAGCTTTGCCCCGGATAAGCGACCACACCACATGCCGATGCGCTGTTCGATCCGGTATAACTGCCTGCGAGGGACGCTTGCGCGATCATCTCGCGCGGTGCCAGGAGAGAAATACCGACCTGGTCGTCGAGCGTGTTATTCAGCAGGTTGCCTGCATCGGTGTGCACATAGCCCACACGGACAATCACCGGCACGAGCTGGCCACCTACATTTCCAACGATCATGATGCCGTGGGCCCGGTTCGACGTGATAGCCAACTGAATGATGTTGACGCCGACCACGGATACGTCAGGTTCGAAGTGACCGCGCTGGTGAAGACGTTGTCTGGTGAGCCGTCCGTGTTCGTACGAAGCGTCCACCGCGTACCGGTCGAGAAGCAGGAATATTGCGAAGCATCCGGAGTGCAACTGCCATCGGTGTTGAACGTTTCGCTAGCCTGGATTGAATCCGGCTCCCAGCCGACCGCCCGGCGCCTGCGTCCAGCCTGCCGTCAATGGTGTATCCACGAGTGACGCAATTCCCACGGATAACAGTTTCGACTGGAACACGGCGACGTCTCCTTTTTGTTCGGAACAGACAACCAGAACGGGCGGAAGTGACGGGACCGGGGGGACCCGCCGGATAAGGCAACGGTCCGGACGGCAAGGTACGCGACGCACATGGCGGACATGTAACAGCAGGGCGGCAGGCGCGTAAATGGTATCTTTGGCTGTTCAGGCGCGGATTCGCGCGCACCCGCAGCCCTTCCCCGCATGGGGAAGGTGGACAGAAAGCATCATGATCGACTCAAGAACCACCCCGCAGCACGGTCCTCACCTTTCCTCCGCGCGCCGCTGGCGCTACGAAGGCTTTCCGCCCATGCTGAAGGCCACCATCGCCTGGCATGCGCTCGCGCTTGCCGGCTTCCTGAGTGCGCCCCGTGCCTGGCCGTGGTGGCTCGCGTTCATCATGATCAACCATGCGACGGTGACCATCGCCGGACTATGGCCGCGCTCGTCGCTGCTGGGACCGAACTGGACACGCCTGCCGGCCCATAGAGGCAACGCAGACGCCATCGCGCTCACCATCGACGACGGCCCGGACCCCGCTGTCACGCCGCGCGTGCTCGACCTGCTCGACCGTTACGGCGTGCGCGCGACGTTCTTCTGTATTGGCGCCAAGGCACAACGCCATGCGGCCCTGACGCGCGAAATCGTCACGCGCGGGCATGCTGTGGAAAACCACTCGCAGGTTCACGTCCATACGTTTTCGGTGACGCTGCCCGGCGCGCTCAGGCGTGAGATCGAGGCGGCACAGCAGACCTTCGAGACGCTGACGGGCGAGCGTCCGTACTTTTTCCGCGCGCCCGCGGGGCTGCGCAACGTGTTTCTCGAACCGGTTCTGGGGAAACTCGATCTGCGCCTCGCGGCATGGACACGACGCGGCTTCGACACGCGCGAGCGCGATCCGGACGTCGTTGCCCGGCGGCTGCTCGACGGGCTCGCCGCCCGCGACATCCTGCTGCTGCACGACGGCAACGCCGCCGCCACCGATGACGGCGAACCGCTGGTGCTCGCCGTATTGCCGCGCGTAATCGAAGCGGCGCAGCGTCAAGGACTGCGTTTCGTCACGCTGCGCGAAGCGCGCAAGGTGGCGGGGGCGCCGTGAAATGGAACGTGACGCACCAATGCCAGGAGCGCGTCAGGTAGAGGACTACGTCACGCAAAGAAAGCGCCGCCTGGGCGGCGACAATCCCCGCTGAAAGGACAAGCGCGCTACATCCGGCGCTTGACGAAACCGACGATCACCAGCAGCACGATCGCGCCGATCACGGAAGCGATCCATCCCGCCGCCTGGCCGGGCTGATACCAGCCCATCGCCCGCCCCACATAACCCGCGATCAGCGACCCGACGATACCCACGACCATCGTCATGATGATACCCATGCTGTCGTCGCCGGGTTTGAGTGCCCGTGCAATCAGCCCTACCACCAGACCCACAATCAGCGTACCGATGAGCGCTAACATTTCTCTCTCCCAGTGAACAAGCTGTTGCACACGAATTTTGCCGGCCGCGGACACCACGCGCGAAGCGTGTTCCCCGGCCCGCCACACTACACGCGAAAATCGGCAGCCATGTCCTCTTCCGTGCGGGCTTCGAGATCGCCATTGCGACACGCCGTGATGAACACGTCGTAGTCCTTTTCGACCTGATCCGCATAAGCAGACGCGTAGCCGACGAGCGCTTCCGCAAACTGGTCGCCGCGGCCGATGTACGCGCCGATCTCGATGGCCCGGCCGCTCGCCTTCGCGTGCGCGCGGGCCATGATCCAGCCGCAGATGCGCGCGTATCCGTCCAGCAAGGTGTTGTCGAACAGTTCGATGTTCGCGGACAGCTTCATGTCACGCAACTGGCGAACGTAGAAGTGACGCCCTGACGGGCCGGTTGCCCAGCCGAGGAAAATATCGCTGACGGCCTGCAGCACACGCTGCCCGCGCACGACGCGCTCGCCGTGATGCTTGATACCCAATGCCTTGTATTCGTGAGGCAGCTTGTAGTACTGGCCGACGACCGACTTGTTCGCTTCCTTGATCTGCAGGAACAGCGGTTTGCCGAGATGGTCGGTATTGAGCATGACGAGGCATCGCGTGCCGACACTACCCACGCCCACGACCTTGAACACCATATCCTGAGTCTCGAAGTGACGAAGCAGATTGCGCCGGTCGTGCGTGAGCGTACCGAGGTACTCCTCGTACATCTTGCCGACGAGCGGACGCCAGTCGCCGAGCGTGATCCAGTCGTCTTCCGGTCCGAACAGCGTGTTGTTGCCATGCACGTGAAAGAGACCCGGCGGCACATCGCGTATGTGCCACCTGTCGTCGACGCGTTCGGCCATTTTCTCGAGCATGCTTTCGTGCGTGCGCGACGCCGCTTTTTCCAGGCCGCGTTTGAGCGCCCGGCGCGCTTCCGGCGTGACCGCCGTTTCGATCATCCGCTCAAACGTGATGCGGTCGTACCAGAGTTCGAGCGTGCCGTATCCGGCGTACGTCTGCATCCAGTCGCGGTACGTCGTGACGACCGACATCACGAGCGCTTCGGCCGTGCTGCGGCTCAGCCGCATATGCCTTGCCGCGACGACAAAGCTCGCGGTCAGCCGCTTCAGATCCCATTCCCACGGACCGTACGCAACTTCATCGAAGTCGTTCAGATCGAAAGCCAGTTGCCGTTCGGGGGTCGCAAAACCGCCGAAGTTCATCAGATGGCCGTCGCCACAAATCGGCATGACGATGCCGGTGTCCTGCACCTTGCTGAGGTCGTGCGCCTGAATGATCGCGGTACCGCGGAAGAAGGTGAACGGGGAAACCGACATGCGCCCATAACGCAATGGCACGAGACGCGGTACGCGCCCTTCGCTGCTCTTGCGTAGCAGCGCAACCGGATCGCGGTCGAGGTCGCCGACCGTGCGATGACTGGACCGTTTGCTGCGTTCGCGCGCGGCGCGACCGGCTGCTTCCCGTTCAGCGATGTTGCTCGACGTCATGCTTTTCTCCGTTTTCTTCGAATCGTCATGAACTGGCATGCGACGCCGACCTACCCGTTGGGACCTGAACGCCCGACCCAGCCCCGAACGGTTGCCCCGCGCGGTTCGCGCCATCGCCGGGCGTCACCCCTGCGGCTTTGGGGGAGCAGCTTCGCCTGCCGGTATTAAATCCCGCGGCGGACGCCAGCGCAAGGGGCCGGACCATGACGCCTCACAATATGACAGTTCGACGTTCTGACCATGCGCCTCATCACAAAGATCGATATGTTCATTTCGATTGTTTAGAATCGACCCCAGACGGAGACGAAGTCCACCGATCAGGACATACCCAAAAACATGCGAGCACCCTTTGCCTTTTCGGATACCTCTCATTTCACCAGCACGTCATCGTGCCCAACGCTGCCGTTCCTTCATGGGAACAGCGTGCCTGTGGCGCGTCGCACCACGCGCGCCTTCCCCGAACCGGCGAGCCACTGACGACGTGACCCTTTCCCTCTTCACCCGCTGCGGCGTCTTCGGCAGTGCAATGCTGCTGTCGGCCTGCTGCTTCTTCCCGGGCTACCGGCACAAGACCGACACCATTCCGCCCACCACGGGCTCCCTCACGGTCGCCCCCGCTTCCAGTTTCGCCTACGTGCCCGCTGAAATCGGTCAGCTCTCGCCGAACCGCATTCAGAACACGGCTTCGTCGAGCATCACGCTCAAGAAGAACATCGATGTCAGCGTGCGGGATGCGGTTGCGAAAACGCTCACGCGCGCCGGCGTCAATACTGCCGACAGCGCGCGCATCCTGACCGCGCGCATCGAGGCGTTCTCGGTGGAAGACGCGCGCGCGCCTGCATGGTGGACGTTGAAAATGCATTACGTGCTGACGGAGACAGACTCGAAACGCGAACTCTATGCCTCGACGAAAACCGTACGGCGCCAGTTCCATACGTTCACGAACAACACGATCGCCCTCGAGGACACGGTGGCGGCCAACGTGTCGGCATTGCTCGGCGATCCTGATTTCGTGCGCGTGCTGCATTGAGCAGCCCTTGAGCGAACATTGACGCGGCGAGGCTTCGCCACTTCGGTACAATCGACGGGACCTGTCCTGTCGCCAGATGCGTCGCCGGTTGTGCTGAGTGCACGCGTCGCCGAAGCATCCGGTGTTGATCCTGCGAGCCGTTTATGTCCTTTACCGCCTGGCTGTTCTTCCTGCCCGCGTGCTTTGCGCTGAACATGGCGCCCGGCCCCAACAACCTGCTGTCGATCAATGTCGCAGCGCGTCATGGCTTCTGGATGGCCAGCATCGCGGGCACGGGCCGCCTCTTTGCGTTCGCAGGGATGCTCGCGCTGACGGCCACGGGGCTTGCCGCCGTGCTGCATGCGTCGGCTTGGGTGTTCCTCGGCATCAAGCTCGCCGGCGCGGCCTATCTGATCTGGCTTGCGGTCCAGCTATGGCGCAGCAAGGTCACCACGTTCGAGACCGCGAAACACGAAGACGCGTCGCTCTGGCGCCTCGCCCGGCGCGAATGCCTGGTCGCCGCGGGCAACCCGAAAGCGATTCTGGTATTCACGGCGTTCCTGCCGCAATTCGTCGACATCACGCAGCCGATGTTGCCGCAGTTCAGCGTGCTCGGCGCAAGCTTTCTCGTACTCGAATGGATCGCGATCGTGCTGTACTCGGCAGCCGGCATGTGGCTTGGCCGCTGGCTCACGCGCGCCGATGTGCGTCGCAGGTTCAACCGCTGCTGCGGCACGTTTCTCGGCGCGATCGGCGTCAGCTTCCTGCTGGCGCGCCATAGCTGAGTCCGCTTGACAGAAGCATGCGAACCATAAGTTATCGCTAATGCATTCAGTCAGTAACTTTAACTATCATCAATCGATGCATCCTCTTATTCTCGAAACATCGCCCGAACTCGCGGCGGCGTAAAACGCGCCATGCCGGGATAGCAGAACATCTCGCGCGCGTACGCTGGACTGGCGGCAACGGGCAGGCAGCTTTCTATCGTCACTGGGGCAAACCATGAAGATCTGTGTCTTCGGAGCGGGTGCAATAGGCGGGTTGATGGGCGTGCAACTGGCGCGGGCGGGGGCTGACGTGAGCTTCGTCGCGCGCGGCCCACATCTCGCCGCCATGCGTGAACACGGCGTGCGACTGCAGATGGACGGCGAGGAAATCTCCGCCAAGGTCCGCTGTACGTCCGATCCGCGAGAGCTGGGCGTGCAGGACTATGTGATCATCACGCTCAAAGCGCATTCGCTGCCGGGCGTTGTCGAGTCGATGCAGCCGCTCTTCGGCAAGCACACGGCCCTCATCACGGGCACGAACGGCATCCCTTACTGGTACTTCTATCAACACGGCGGCAAGTTCGCCGGCACGCGCCTCGCGAGCGTCGATCCGGATGGATCGCAATGGTCGCGGCTGGGCCCGGAGCGCGCAATTGGTTGCGTGCTGTACCCCGCCGCCGAGATCGCCGAGCCTGGCGTCATCAAGCATGTGTACGGCAAGAAATTCCCGATCGGCGAGCCGAGCGGCGAACGCACACCGCGTATCCAGCAGTTTCACGAAATGATGCAGGCGGCCGGTTTCGACGCGCCGATCCGCGAGAACATCCGCGACGAAATCTGGCTCAAGCTGTGGGGCAACCTCTGTTTCAACCCGATCAGCGCGCTCACGCACGCGACGCTCGACGTCATTACGAGCGATCCCGGCACGCGGGCGCTGTCGCGCGCGATGATGATCGAAGGCAAGCAGATTGCGGAACAGTTCGGCGTGCATTTTCGCGTCGATGTCGAGAAGCGGATCGACGGCGCGGGCGCAGTCGGCGCGCACCGGACGTCGATGCTCGTCGATCTGCTGCACAACCGGCCGATGGAAATCGACCCGCTCCTCACGGTCGTCCAGGAGATGGGGCGCCTCGTCAACGAGCCGACGCCCACCATCGATATCGTGCTCGCCCTCATCAAGCAGCGCGAAAAGATGGCAATGCAGGGCGACTGATTTTCAAGGCGCGACCTGAACGACGAAGGGGACCGGATGCCAGGCATCCGGTCCCCTTCGCTTTCGACAACGGCACTTCAACGCAGCATGTTGCTCAACGATCGAGCGACAGCCACACGGCCTTCGGCTCCGTGAAGTTCTCGATGGCGACATCGCCGTGTTCGCGCCCGAAGCCTGAATCGCCCGAGCCGCCCCATGGCAGACGCACATCGGTGTAACCGTATGTGTTGATCCACACGGTGCCCGCTTTCAGCTCACGCGCGACGCGGTGCACGCGGCCAATGTCCCTGCTCCACACGCCGGCGGCGAGACTATACAGCGTGCCGTTCGCGATGCGAATCGCGTCGTCTTCGTCGTTGAAGCGGATCACGCTCGCCACCGGGCCGAAGATTTCCTCCTGCGAAATACGCATCTCGTGCTCGACGTTCGCAAACACGGTCGGCTCGACGAAGAAGCCGCGCTCGCCGATCCGCGCACCGCCCGCCACGAGCGAGGCGCCCTCTTTCCTGCCGATGTCGACGTAATCGAGCACTGTCTTCATCTGCGTGGCCGAGACAAGCGGGCCCATCGCCGTTTCGCGTGAAGTCGGGGCGCCGACGCGGATCGCCTTCGCCCGCGCCACGAGGCGCTCGACCACTTCGTCATACACGTTGCGATGCGCGAGAATGCGCGAGCCGGCCGAACATACCTGCCCCGTGTTGAAGAAGATTCCCGACGAAGCGGCACGCACGGCGCTGTCGACATTCGCATCGTCGAAGATCACGTTCGCCGACTTGCCGCCGAGTTCGAGCGTCACGCGCTTGAAATTGCCCGCGGCGCCCTGCAGGATGCCGCGCCCGACAGACGGCGAACCCGTGAACGTGACCTTGTCCACGCCCGGATGCGCGACGAGCGCGTCGCCCACCACGCGCCCCTTGCCGGTGACGATGTTCAGCACGCCGGGCGGTACGCCCGCTTCGAGCGCGAGTTCGCCGATCCGCAACGCGGAGAGCGGCGTGATTTCAGCGGGCTTCACGATCATCGTGCAGCCGCAGGCAAGCGCCGGCGCGATCTTCCACATGCCGATCATCAGCGGAAAATTCCACGGCACGATCGCGGCGACCACGCCGACCGGTTCGCGCAGCGTGTACGTCAGCGCGTCGGGTCGCACGGGCACCACCTGGCCGTTGATCTTGTCGCACCAGCCGGCGTAGTACGCGAGCGTGTCGATCGCGGCGGGCACGTCCTGCCGCATCACCGAGGCGATCGGCTTGCCCGCGTCGAGGCTTTCGAGCGCGGCGATTTCGTCCTGATGGGTGCGCAGGAGTTCCGCGAAGCGATTGAGGATGCGCCCGCGTTCGGAGGCGCGCAGCGCGTTCCACACCTTGAGCGCGGCACGCGCGGCCGCGACCGCCGTGTCGACGTCCGCCGCACTGCCCTGGGCGACGAGCGCGATCGGTTCTTCGGTGGCGGGGTTCAGGTTGAGGGAGTATTCACCGGTGCCAGGCGGCACGCGTTTGCCGTTGATCAGCAGGTCATGGCGTTTGAGGTCCGCCTTTGTCTGGGTGTCCATTGTCGTGCTCCTTGCAAAAATCATTCATTGCGCGTCCCGAAGCACAGGACTGCGCAGGCTACGGTGTTCGTAACACCGAGCTGTTGCCAGGCATTGCCGCGAGGGTACGCGCGCCGACACCTGGCCATATCGGGCCCGCCCCATTGGCGAGGCCCTGAGGATGCGCTTCCTTGAAAAACTGCGACCAGACCGCTTCCGCGTTCGGGCGGAGCGACCGGTTCTTGCGACGCACCAGCATCGTCGTGAGCGAGACTTCCGGCAGTAGTGGCCGGGTGACGGTGCGCCCCGGATGGGCGGGCCAGTGTGCGTCGACCGGCAGCACGCCAACGCCCAGCCCGAGCTCGATCATGCGCAGCACGGCGGCAACGTGCCCCAGTTCCTGGATCGGCCGCGCGCGCGAGCGCAACGCGCCAAGCGCGCGGTCGACGCTCGCGCGGCTGCCGGCATCCGCGTTCAGTGTGACGAGCGGCACCTCGTCGAGCGCGCTCCATGCGAGCGTCGGACGCAGCGCAAGCGGATGGGCTTCGGGCAGAACCGCGCACAGCGGCGTCGAGAACAGCGCCTGCGCATGCATGCCGGTATGTGTCGCGGGATCGAAATCGGAGACGACGCCAAAGTCGACTTCGCCATGCTCGACGCCTGCGAGCACCGCGGCCTGCGGGACGTCCTTGACGGAAATGATCAGATCGGGGAATGCGGCTGCACAGCGCGCGAGGCCGCCAGGCAGCCAGCTCGACGACAGCACGGGATTGCTCGCGATCACCACGACGCCGGTATGGCTCTCGTGCGCGGCGCGGCCTTCGCGCAGCGTGATGTCGATTTCGTCGAGCAGACGGCCGATACGGCGTTCGAGGCTCGCACCGGCCGTCGTCAGCTCGACCTGGCGCGTTGTGCGATCGAAGAGCCGTAACTCGATCGCATCCTCAAGCTCGCGCACGCAGCGGCTCACCGCCGACTGCGTGAGATCGAACTCGCGCGCCGCGCGGGTAAAGCTCCGCTGGCGCGCGACCGCAACGAACACTCTCAGTTGATGCAGCGAGATATTCATGACGCGAAAGGCTGTGATTTATTCACCCGTCTGCTCCGGCCAGTGGCTCAGACGGGAGGCACTTTTGGTCGGCACGACCGGGTTCTCACTCGCATCGACCCAGCGTGCCCGCATCGGTGCAAGGACGAATTTTGCCGAAATGCCCGCCGTAATCGTGATGAGCGCCGCGACGATGAACACCAGGTTCCATCCGCCCGTTGCAGCCAGCACCGAGGCAATCGGCACGATGAGCGACGCGGTGCCCTTCGCCGTGTACAGCGTGCCTGCGTTGGCGGCCGCGTATTTGCTGCCGAATGTGTCCGCGCAGATCGCCGGGAAGATCGAGAAGATCTCGCCCCAGAACAGGAAAATCAGCGCTGCGAACGTCATGAACGCATACGGATTGGTGCCGTACTGCATCAGACCGAGGAGCGCGATCCCTTCACCGATGAAGATGAAGAACATCGTGTTTTCACGGCCGATCTTGTCGGAGATGAAACCGCAGAAAGGACGCGTGAAGCCGTTGCAGATGTTGTCGATCGACAGCGTCGCGGTGAGGAGCGGCAGCGTCATCCCGAAGAACTGCATCGGCAGCTTGGCGAGACCCCAGTCTTTTGCGATCGGACCAATCTGCGCGGTAGCCATCAACCCGCCGGCCGCAACCGCGACGAACGAGGCGTAGATCACCCAGAACACGGGCGTCTTGATCATCTGGCCAGGCGTGTAATCCTTTTGCGACACCGCGAAGTTCTTTCGCGGCGCAGCGGCGGCACGCGGCTGCGGCTTCTTGAGCAGCAACGCCAGCACGAAGATGCACGCGCCCTGAAAGATGCCGAAGTAGAAGAACGTGTCTTCGTAGCCGCGGCGCGTGATCATGTTCGCGATCGGAATGACCGTAACGGCCGCGCCCGCGCCGAAGCCGGCTGCAGTCAGACCCGCCGCGAGCCCGCGACGGTCAGGGAACCACTTCAACGCGTTGCCGACGCACGTGCCGTACACGCCACCCGCGCCGACACCTGCGATCACAGCCGCAACATACAGCTGTGGCAGAACCGAAGCATACGAATTGAGGACCCACGCGACGCCCGCGCACACCGCGCCGACGGCCACGACCGGACGCGGACCAAACTTGTCGACCAACCATCCTTCCACGGGAACCAGCCACGTTTCGGTCAGGATGAAGATGGTGAAAGCGAGTTGAATCGATGCTTCGCCCCAGTGATGCCGGGCGTTCATGGGCGCGACGAAAAGCGTCCACGCATATTGAAGATTGGCGACGAGTGCCATGCACACCATGCCAATCACAAGCTGGGTCCACCGGTTCCCTATAAAGGAAGGGGTAGGCGGTTGCTGGGTTAGAACGTCCATTTGCCTTGTCTCCGCTATCTATTCAGTGCAGCCGGCCCAATCGCCGCGCTGTATCCATTTCACCTTATAGTTGTGACCCGAAATTTGATGCATCCGGGAATATTCGATACCTGCACTGCCTGAAATTAATTCCATATAAAAATCAGTGCGTAAATCATCAGACTGAAGGAGCGGACTTTATTTAATCTGCTTCAACCGGGCCAAACCCTTACTGCATATGATTGCTTCCCCTACTCGTTAACCCGGTGCGTTCCGCCTTTAAAATCGCCGCCCTGCAGAACCATGCTAGGGTCATTGCTCGATAACTAATAATTAAAGTTTGTTATTATGTAGATTCACCTTAGCTTATACATGGCCATGACAATGAGGAACGCAACACTTCGCCAGTTGAAGGTCTTCGAAACAGTCGCGCGGCACCTCAGCTTTTCGCGCGCGGCGGAGGAACTGCATCTCACGCAGCCGGCCGTTTCGACCCAGGTCCGTCAGCTTGAAGAGCACGCCGGGCTTCCTCTCTTCGAACAGCTTGGCAAGAAGATCTACCTGACGCCTGCGGGCACCGAGATGCTTCACTACAGCCGCGCGATCATCCAGCAGTTTCATGAAGTCGACGAAGCGATGGGCCGGCTCAAGGGCGTATCGGGTGGCACGCTGAACGTGGCGGTGATCAGCGCCGGCGACTACTTCTTTCCGCGCCTGCTCGCCGAATTCACGCGGCGCTATTCGGGTGTCACGCTCAATCTCGCGGTGCATAACCGCGAGGAACTGCTGCACCAGCTGTCGACCAACCAGACCGATCTCGCGGTGATGGTGCGTCCGCCGCACGAAATGGATTCGGTCAACGAGCCGTTCGCGCCGCACCCTTACGTCATCGTCGCGGCCCCCACGCACCCGCTTGCGAAGAAAAGCAACATCCGGCTGGGCCAGCTCGCGAACGAGCCGTTCATCGTGCGCGAGCGCGGCTCGGACACGTGGAATTCGATGGAAGAAGGTTTCGCCGGCAAGCTCACGAATCTCAAGATCGCGATGGAGATCAAGAGCACGGAAACGATCAAGCAGGCGGTCATCGCGGGCATGGGCATCGCGTTCCTGTCCGCGCATACGATCAGCCTCGAACTGCAGGTCGGCAATCTCGCCGTGCTGGACGTCGAAGGCTTTCCGGTGATGCTGAACTGGTACGTGGTGCATCGCAAGAACAAGCGCCTGCCGCCCGTCGCTGAAGCATTCAAGCGCTTTCTGATGGAGGAAGGTGCGGACCTCATCGAAAACATCACGAACCTGAAGGAAACGGGCGTGTATAAGCGATAGCGTATGGTTTTCCAATAAAACTTTAACTATTACCGATCGGTGCGCATGCCTATGCTTGAGTCGAGCTTTTTCACTCCACCGCCTGGGAGCCCGATGATGATCAACCACGCTTCGGTTCAGTCTCATACCACCTCGCGTGCTGGCCGCGTCATTGCGGACAGTCCTGACGATGCGCACCTGAGCGCATGGAATGCAGCATTCAGCGACCTCGGCTTGCGGTTCCGGTGGGACCGCGACACGCTCGATGCGCTCAATGAGTTCAACTGCGAACTCGCCCGCATTACCGCGTACATCGAGCGGTTTCACGCTCATCTGCACAGGGCATACGACGCCGACTTTCTGGCCCAGCTGATCCTGCAGAAAAAGAGCCAGTACTTCGATGCTTTTACGCCGGCACGCGGCGCGTAATCCACTTCATATGACCTTGCCTGCACGCGCACCCTCTGCGCGTGCATCCGGCTTCCCGCCCACTCGCTCATTTGAGCACCGGCGCACCCGCCGGATGGCGCATCGCGCGATACCGCTGCCTGCCGCGATAACGCCATTCGACGCCGCGCCGGTACGCGCCCGCACGCTGCACGCCGCATTCATCGCGCAGCGCCCAGCATGGCGTCGAGAACTCGTCGCCAGGCACGACGTGTGAAGGATCGCCACGCAGTTCGATGCGCTCCAGGATGCCGCGCCGATGCAAGACACCGCAGCGCGCATGAACGCGCGCACCGGGTATCGCGAACGCCGGCGCATGAGGTTCGTGATCGGCGGCCGTCATCATGTGCGCGCCGAGCGCGGCCGCGAGCAGACTCATCGCGAAGAGCGCGGCGACGTCGAAGTTTTGCGTATCTTCCGTCACGAACGCGTAGCCGAGCCACGCACACAACAGCAGCGCGACGACGTTGACGACCTTGTAGCCAGGAAACGCAGCGTTGCGATCCACGAGCAGACCGCGCAGCTTGAAGAACGTGATCGCGCAGCCTGCGAACACCAGGCCGCCGATAAACACCGCGACACACGACTCGACGCGCTCGATCCCCGCGGGCATCCTGGAAAGCAGATAGCGTGCGAAGCCCGCCCCGATCACCATCAGGCCGACGCCGCTGCCAAGCAGCGTCAGAAAACCTGGCCTGTGCAGCAGATCGCGGTGGCGAACGGTCCGCGCACAAAACGTTGCACCCGCAACAATCAATAGCACGCCGACAACTGCATAGACGACGTTGCCCAATTCTTCCGGCATGTCTCCCCCTCTCGCGACGCCGTGGTGCGGCGTCGCCCAGATCAGACGGAAATACTCGCGGCCGTGATAGCGGCCTGTTGTGTGCCCTCGCCCGCGAGAGCGAGGATATTGCTCAACGTACCAATGCCTTCGATTGAAACCGTGACGGTCGCGCCGTCCTTGATCGACCCGACGCCAATCGACGTTCCGCAGGCAATCACATCGCCCGGTTCCAGTGTCAGATCGTGGGAAATCATGCTGACCTGCTCCGCCGGCGAAAACACCATGTCCGACAGCGGATAGTTCTGCCGCTCGACGCCATCGACCTTCGTCACGACGTGACACGCATGCCAGTCGAGACCCGACACGATCGCGGGACCCACACAGCAGAACGTATCGAAGCCCTTCGCACGGCACCATTGCGGAAAGTGCGGATTCTCATTGAGCAGCTCGGCGGCCGTCACGTCGTTGACGATCGTATAGCCGAAGATCGACGCCGCGGCTTCCTCGACACTCGCGTTGCGGCAACGCTTGCCGATCACGATGCCGAGTTCGCCTTCGTACGCGATCTTGCCCGCGTAGCTGACGGGGCGCTGGATCGGATCGCCCGATCCGATGACCGATTCCGCCGGCTTGATCAGAAAGAGCGGATGCGACGGAACCGGCTTGTCGAGCTTGGCGGCGAGCGCATGGAAGTTGTTCCACAACGCGACGACCTTGCCGGGCGCGCACGGGGCGATCTGCGAAAGAGCGCGCGTCGACAGCACGGCGCCTGTCGGCACCGGATCATGAAGACCTGCGTATTCGTGCAGGTAGCCGTTTTCAACACGGCCGAAGACAGTCTTGCCGTCGTTCGACTTGAAGCGCATCCAGGTTTCCACGGTCAGTTCCCTGTGAGTGAGGTGCGATCTGCTCGCGTGAACGAAAACTTCAGATGGCGCCGGCCACACGCAGCGCGCTGATCTGCTCCAGCGAGTAGCCGAGTTCAGCCATCACCTCGTCGGTGTGTTCGCCAAGGAGCGGCGAGCGCGTCACTTCAGTGGGGCTGTCGGACAGCTTGATCGGATTGCCGACCGTCAGGTACTTGCCGCGCGTCGGATGATCGACTTCGACGATCGTGCCGGTCTTGCGCAGCGACGGGTCTTCGGCGATTTCCTTCATCGACAGGATCGGGCCGCACGGAATGTCGTACTTGTTGAGGATTTCCATAGCCTCGAACTTGGTCTTCGACATCGTCCAGCGTTCGACTTCGGCGAAGATTTCCTTCAGGCGCGGCAGACGCGCCGCAGGCGTCGCGTAGTCGGGATCGGTAGCCCATTCTTCCTTGCCGATCACGTTGCAGATCTTCGCCCACACGGGCGCCTGCGTGATGAAGTAGATGTACGCATTCGGATCGGCTTCCCAGCCCTTGCACTTCAGGATCCAGCCCGGCTGGCCACCGCCCGACGCATTGCCGGCGCGCGGCACCGCTTCACCGAACGTGCCGTTCGGGTACTGCGGATATTCCTTCATGACGCCGGTGCGTTCGAGCCGTTGCTGGTCGCGCAGCTTCACGCGGCACAGGTTCAGCACGCCGTCCTGCATCGCCGCCAGCACCTTCTGGCCACGTCCCGTCATCGTGCGCTGATAGAGCGCCGTGACGATGCCGAGCGCGAGATGCAGCCCCGTGCCGCTGTCGCCGATCTGCGCGCCGCTCACGACCGGCGGGCCGTCGTCGAAGCCGGTTGTCGAGGCCGCGCCGCCCGCGCATTGCGCGACGTTCTCGTAGACCTTGCAGTCCTCGTAGGGACCGGGGCCGAAGCCCTTCACGGACGCCACGATCATCTTCGGATTGAGTTCCTGGATGCGCTCCCAGGTGAAGCCCATGCGATCGAGCGCGCCCGGTGCGAAGTTCTCCACCAGCACGTCGCATTTCTGGATCAGCGCCTCGAGAACCAGCTTGCCTTCCGGGTTCTTCGTGTCGATCGTGACCGAGCGCTTGTTGTGATTGAGCATCGTGAAATACAGGCTGTCGACATCCGGAATGTCGCGCAGCTGCTCGCGCGTGATGTCGCCTGCACCGGCCCGCTCCACCTTGATCACGTCGGCACCGAACCATGCCAGCAACTGCGTGCACGTCGGCCCCGACTGCACATGTGTGAAGTCGAGAATCCGCACGCCGTCGAGCGCTTTACCCATGTCATGTCTCCTTCAATGATGTATGCGTTCTGTGTGCACACCGGTCCGTCGTGCGTGACTGCGATCTGCGGCAAGATCGACTTGCCCTGACCGACACGGTATGTGATATATCACATTCATTCAAGCGTAATTTAAATACTGCCTTTCTGGTCGAATATCCGTGTGAGGCGCTTCTGGCCTGGGTTTCAGACCGTAAGCCCATTACCTCGCGCTGTCTTGACCAGGGGAAAATACCGAGCACCATTCATTCACGATTCGTTGTGATATATCACATACCAGATTTCATGGGACGTCAAGGGAGGGCTTTCCCGGCTTATGGCCGGGGGCGGAATGAGATGGTGTGAGCGCACGCATCTGCGGCCGTATACGGCAACAGGGCCAGCGGTAACGCCACCGCTGGCCCTGTTGCTTCAATGCTGGTCTTCAGCGAAACCGGCGAAACCGGTCAGTCGAGAAAATCGCAGTTCGCCTCGACAAACGTGGCGAGATCGAGCGAATGCTGGCGCGTGAGACGTTCCGCCAGTTCGGTATCGCGCTGCTCCAGCGCCTCGATGATCCGCAGATGGTCGACGATCGAGCGTGACGCCCGGTCGCTCTGCGAAATCGTCATGCGACGGATTGCACGTACGTGGATGAAGATGTTCTTGATCGTGTCGAGGATGATCTGCGACTTCGACAACTCGACGATCGCCTGATGAAACGCGATGTTGGCATCGGAGTATTCGGCGATGTGCTCGGCCGGCGTGGCATCGCGGAAATGATCGAACATGTGGCGCAGACGCGCGATTTCCGCATCCGTCGCGTTTTGCGTCGCGAGACGCGCGGCCATGCTTTCCAGCGCGGCCCACATCTGGATCATCTCGACGATTTCACGCTTGCTCTTGCGCACGATATAGATGCCGCGACGCGGCACCATGCGCAGAAAGCCTTCCTGCTCCAGCAGCGTCATGGCTTCGCGAACGGGTGTACGACTCACGCCGAGCGTTTCGCTCAGCACGCGTTCGTCGAGGCGGATTTCCTCGCGCGACTGGTAAATATCCGCGTCGGCAATGGCCTGACGCAACATGGCGTAAGCCTGATCGCGCAGGCTGGCGGTCGCATTGATCGGCTGGAGGGCCAGCGTCAGCGATGCGACCGGGAGTGCAACGGCGGGTGTAGCCACTGTTTCAGTTTGAAGTTCTGACGACATTCATCGCCTCTTGTTGAACACGCTCACGATACGGCCTGGCGACGGGGGCCGCTTCACCGAGGCCGACATAGCGACCGTGCAGCGCGGCGAGCTCAGCAACCGGCTGCGGAATCCATTTTGTCAGCAAAACAGTGGCAGCGGAACCAAGACCGACCACACCGATGGCAAGCAGCGACAGAGAAACAAAATCCATTTGAAGCTCCGAATGAGTGAGTGAATGACTCAATCATATGCTGCATTGCCGCAAAAATCAATATTCCGTATGTGATATATCACAGACTGTTGCTTCTAAAGCACAGGCACACGGTAGCACGGGCGGCAGAGACGCGCCTCCGCCGTGCAAATTGGGACTCAATGGGAGCGGGGGTGCGCCGGGAGGCGCAGCGCGATTGCATGAAGACGCCCCGCCAGTGCCTTGCGCACGGCGGCCGGCCCGGGAAGCGTACGCCCGACGACGCAGGCGCCCCACCGGCCTGCGTCAGGCGACGGCGACCGTCTCCAGCCGGAACACCGCGACGGCTTCTTTCAGAAGCTTCGATTGCGCCCGCAGCGACTCCGCTGCCGCCGCAGCCTGCTCGACGAGGGCGGCGTTCTGCTGCGTCGACTGGTCCATCTGCGTGACCGTGACGTTGATCTGCTCGAGGCCGTGATGCTGCTGCTCGGCGGCGCTCGAAATCTCCGACATGATCTGCGTCACGCGTTGCACCGAAGCGACAACGTCGCTCATCGTGACGCCCGCGCGTTCCACGAGCGCTTCGCCGGAGCGGATCCGCTCGACGGAGCTGCCGATCAGCGAGGCGATTTCCTTCGCCGCTGCTGCCGTACGCTGCGCGAGGCTGCGCACTTCCGCGGCCACGACGGCGAAGCCTCTTCCCTGCTCGCCCGCACGCGCCGATTCGACGGCCGCGTTGAGCGCGAGAATGTTCGTCTGGAACGCAATGCCGTCGATGACGCCAATGATTTCGGCGATGCGCTGCGAGTCGCGCGAAATATCGCGCATCGTGCTGACCGCTTCGTGCACCGCGCCGCCGCCCGCGACTGCCGTCTCCGATGCTTTCTGCGCCAGCTCGTTCGCCTGCTTCGCGTTGTCGGCGTTCTGACGCACGGTAATCGTCAGTTCTTCCATGCCGACGGCGGCCTTTTCGAGCGCTGCCGCCTGCTGTTCCGTGCGCGACGACAGATCGGTGTTGCCGTGCGCGATTTCCTGCGCGCCCGTGTGGATGACGTCCGTGCTGCTGCGCACGGTCACCACGGTACGGCGCAGGCCGTCCTGCATCTGGCTCAACGCGCCCAGCAACGCGCCCATTTCATTGTTGCGTTCGTTATGGATCTCACCCGACAGATCGCCGCCGGCGATCAGGCGGAACTGCGCAATCGCATGTTCGACGGGACGGATGATCGCGCGCATCAACGTCATGCGCCCCGCAATGCTCACGGCAAGCAGCAGCACGGTCACGCCCACGAGCACCTGCACGGTGAGCGAGAACCGGCTCTGCGCCTGCAGGAAACGTCCTTCCTGACGCTGCATCAGACGTGCCTCGAGCGCCTCGACTGCGCGCGCGTACTGGCCGGCAATTGCTTCTGTTTCCTTGCCCTGCAGCGTCTTGAATGAAATGAAGTCGTTGGTATCGAGCGCCTTGAACGCCGGCAGGAGCGCCTGCGAAACGAGCTTCGCACGCGTTGCCCCAAGACTCTCCACATCGGCGCGCAGATCCTCATCCTGTTTGACGATACCGTCGAAGCGTTTGTACGCCCCGTCGGCGACGTTGACCGCGCGATGCGATTCGTCGAGAAGCGCAGGGTCCGGCTCACCCAGACCGTAAAGCGCGTAGTAGCTGTTCATCAGCAGACGCGCACGCAGCACTTCTTCCGAACTCTGATGCAGGGCGACCAGTGCGCCCGTGTCATCGCTATACATCTTTTGCAGCGCGACGTTGCTCATGCGCGTCCCCGCAATGCCCATCGCACCGATTGCGATCGACATGAGCGACAACACGCCAATAACAGCGGTCAACGTCGCCCGGATAGACAGTTTTCTGAACATGCACTTCCTCGATGGTTTGCTCTTGCACGCCTTGCTAGCGACACGCCCCCGGTAATCTGCACACTCCAAAACCCTAACTGTCCCGGTATCTGAATCCACCCCTCAAAACAGTCCGTAAATCACACTATGTGGGCCGCAAAAACACCCCGCGGCACGCCGCCTGCTACGTGCATGCATGAGCGAATCTCTTCGCGTGCACGTGCGAATCCCTTCGGGCAAACCCGTTATGCATTCGCGCCTCATATTGCCAAGGGTGACCACTGCTCATATCGTTGCAGGCGCAACGCAAAGATTCAAAAGGCCGCGCTCAAGAACAGCGCGACAGTGCCGATAACTAATAATCACCCTCAACGGAGACCGACCATGAGCAGCATGACCGACCACCCGCCGACTCCGGGTTCAAACGGCTTCTTTTCCAAACAGGCTACCGTCGCACCGGCTGGCTTTTCGCGCTGGATGGTCCCGCCCGCCGCGCTTGCCGTGCATCTGTGTATCGGCCAGGCCTATGCGTTCTCCGTCTTCAACGGCCCGCTCACGAAAGTCATCGGCATCACGCAGTCCGCGCCCGAGGACTGGACGCTCACCACGCTTGGCTGGATCTTCTCGCTCGCCATCGTGTTTCTGGGTCTGTCGGCTGCGTTCGCCGGCAAATGGCTCGAACGCGTCGGTCCGCGTCGCACGATGTTCACGGCGGCATGCTGCTTCGGCGGCGGTTTTATCGTGTCGGCAATCGGCGTGTGGCTGCATCAGATCGTGCTGCTCTATCTCGGCTACGGGGTGATCGGCGGCATCGGGCTGGGGCTCGGCTATGTATCGCCGGTGTCGACGCTGATCCGCTGGTTCCCGGACCGCCGCGGCATGGCGACCGGCATGGCGATCATGGGCTTCGGCGGCGGCGCGATGATCGCCGCGCCGCTGTCGGTGGCGCTCATGAACCACTTCAAGAGCGAGACGAGCATCGGTGTCGCCGAAACGTTCGTGGTGCTCGGCATCGCGTATTTCATTTCGATGACCATCGGTGCGCTGGCAATCCGCATTCCTGCGAAGGACTGGAAGCCGGCTGGCTGGACGCCGCCTGAAACGTCGCACAAGATGATCACGCGCAACCACGTACACATCGACCAGGCGCTGAAGACGCCGCAGTTCTACCTGATCTGGCTCGTGCTGTTCCTGAACGTCACGGCTGGCATCGGCATTCTCGGGCAGGCTTCGGTGATGATCCAGGAGAGCTTCAAGAACACCGTGACGGCCGCGGCTGCTGCGGGCTTCGTCGGGCTGCTGTCGCTCTTCAACATGGGTGGCCGCTTCGTGTGGGCATCGACGTCGGACTATATCGGCCGCAAGAACACGTACTTCATCTTCTTCGCCCTCGGCGCCGTGCTGTACTACGCCGTGCCGGGCTTCGCCTCGTCTGGCAACATCGCGCTCTTCGTGCTGTCGTACTGCGTGATTCTTTCGATGTACGGCGGCGGCTTCGCGACCGTTCCCGCGTATCTCGCGGACATGTTCGGCACAGCATTCGTCGGCGGCATTCACGGCCGTCTGCTGACGGCATGGGCGGCAGCCGGCGTGGCTGGCCCGGTGCTCGTCAACTACATCCGCGCCTATGAAGTCGCGCATGGCGTGGCCAAGGCCGATGCGTACACGATGACCGTGCACATCATGGCCGTGCTGCTGGTGGTGGGCTTTGTCTGCAATCTGCTCATCAATCGCGTGGACGACAAACATCACATGAGCGATACACAGCTCGCTGGCCAGTAAGGAGACCGACATGACTGCATCAACCGCCGCGCATCCGACCAATAAAGTCAAACTGGTCGTCTTCTGGGCCTACGTGCTGATTCCACTGACATGGGGCGTCGTCAACACGCTGATTCAGGCAATGAAGCTCTTCAACTGACGCGTTTCTTTTAAATTCCTGACAGAAAGCCGGGCTCGATGCCCGGCTTTTTTATTTCCGATTTTCAGGTTCGATACTGCTGGAAAATTCCTAAACGACACGAAGATTAAATATTCGCTGAGCAATATCAAACCTCTGCATCCACAGTCTTGACCCGTCGCGCTCAAGACGAAATAATCGTCATGATCATTCGGGTCTTCCGCGGTGTTACAAATTATGCGTGTCACGTTTTTAAACGTTTGCTAGTATTTGCGAACCGTTGGGCCATGCGAACCCATTTTTGTCGCCGCATCAAGTGCTGTCTTATCCTTAAGGAGGCTCGCTGTATGTGTGTGAGAACGGTTCTCCCTACACCTTCATAGCTGGCCTGTATTGTCTTGCGTTGCCCCTGATGGCCTGCAGCGGCACGCAGTCAGTCAATTCAGTTACTGGAAGTTTTTGAACCACTGCAGCCTCGGCGGAATTGGCCTGCGTAGTCGATTAACCCCAGTTCATATGCATATTGTGTAATCTGGTTTGCGAGAGCAAACGGATAATCACGTCCGGCGCGTCCGTATCTTTTATAAAAACATGCACATTGCTCGCCGGTTTATCCGGATATCGTTATTTTCAATTCTGCTTGTCACTCAAGGCGCACGCGCGCAGACCGCGGAAGACGCCAACAAGAGCAACAACCCGCTTAACCTCGCCGCCTCGTTCAACGTCCAGAATTTCTATACGCCGAGCCTGTTCGGCGCGAACGCTCATACCAATGACCTGCTGCTGCGGCCCACGGTGCCAGTTGGCCCCGGGTTGATCGGCGTACCGCAGATCTTCCGCGGCACGGTGCCCATCAGCACGCGCCCCGATTCGGGTGGCGGCTACAACACCGGCCTCGGCGACATCAATCTGTTCGACATCTTTTTGCTAAGCCAGGGCGAGTTCCAGGTCGGCGTCGGGCCACTGGTGACCATGCCCACCGCGACCGATCCGAGCCTCGGCACGGGTAAATGGCAGGCGGGTCTCGCCGCGGTCGCCGTGAGCGCAACGAAAGCGCGGCTTCTTGGCGCTCTGGTGCAGTGGCAGCATTCGTTTGCCGGCCAGAACAGCCGTCCGGCCACGCAGTCGCTCACCGCGCAGCCTTTCGGGATTTTCAACCTCCCCGGCGGCTGGTACATCCGGTCGACCGGCACATGGACGTTCGACCTCCAGCATGGCAGCTACTACATCCCGGTCGGCCTCGGCGCGGGCAAGGCCTGGAAAGGCGGCTCGACCATCTATAACGCATTCATCGAACCGCAGTATTCGATCGCCCATTCGGGCGCGGGCGTGCCGCAGTTCACGATTTTCGCGGGGCTGAACATGACGTTCGGCAAGTGAGTCATGCAAACAGGAACGCAATCCGGTCAGCAAACCGTACGAGGTCATTGATGGGAAGAAATCTTCGACCTTCACCGTTGCGCGCATGGCGGCCAGAATAAGCCGGGATGGACAGAACGTGGACACCCCCCGCCCGTCACGCAGACCCGACACAATGCGAATACGGAAAAGTTACAGGAGCAAAACCAGAATGAAAAATATCATTCAACATTTCGGCAGACCGATGCGCGACGCACGACGCGCCGGCATGAAAGTGACGCTGGCCGCGGGGATTGCGGGTCTCGGCATTGCGCCGCTCGCGCACGCAACGGAAGGCGGGGTTGGCCGCCCGATCACCGGCATGCAGGTGACGCCGTATGCAGGCGTGGTGCCGCCCACGTCCGACTGGATCGTGTCGCTCTCGACGATCTACTACCAGGGCTCGCTCGGCAAGAGCAAGACGGTGCCGATCGCGGGCACCGTCACCGCCGGTCTCGACTATCAGATCGTGTACAGCATCGCGAATGCAATCAAGACCTGGGGCATTACCGCAGGCGGGTGGAACTTCGCTTCGTCGTTCGGCGTGCCGGTTCAGTACACGAACGCATCGTCGTTTCACGGGGTACTGCCTGACGATCACGCCACGCAGTTTGCCGACATCTTCTTCACGCCGGTCGTGGCGGGCTATCACCTGACGAAGACCGACCACGTCGCATTGAGCGTCCAGATCTACGCGCCGACGGGCGCCTATAACCCGGATCGTCTCGCGAACGCCGGCCAGAATACGTGGACGTTCACGCCGACCGTCTCGTACACGAAGCTCTTCCCCGCGCAGGAGATCGAGCTCTCGGTGAACTACGGCGTCGAATTCTACACGACCAACAACGACACCCACTATCACAACGCGCCCATCAGCGTGCTCGATCTGCTCGCGCTCAAGCGCTTCAAGGGAGGCTGGGGTGTCGGCGTGGTCGGTGGCTGGATCCAGCAGCTGGGCGCCGACAGCGGCGGTGTTGCCGATCTGACGGACGGCACACGCGGCCATTCGCTCGGTGTCGGCCCGATCGTGACGTGGTCCGGCGCGATCGACAAGACGCCGGTCTCGGCTTCGCTGCGCTGGGTCAATGAATTCGAGGCGCAGGCACGTCCGAAGGGCAACGCAGTCCTGCTATCAGTCAGCGCAACGTTCCAGTAACAGCGCCGCGTGAGCGACCGCCACTTGCCGGCTGCGGCTGACGCGCTTTCGCCGGCAGTCGCCGGCACTTGCCGCCGCAACGATGCACCGCGTGTCCGCAGGTCTGACAGACCGCTCGCGCATTCAAGCCTGCCCGTCACTTTTTCGCAACACAACGCAGTTACGCAAAAGGAGTAGTCATGAAGTCACCCCTGAAGACCGGCCTGAAACGTGCGACGGCGATCAAGGCAGCCATGATGTTGTCGGTGGCGCTGTCCTTGCCGGCATTCGTGCAGAACGCCAGTTCGGCCGAAACGCAGAACGCCGTCGGCGGCGGCGCGCTCGTGCACGTTCAGGCGACCGTCATCGGCATCGACGCCGTGACGAACAGCGTCACGCTGCGCGGACCGCGCGGCAACGCAGCGGTCGTCGATGTCGACCCGCAGGTCGGCGACGTGAAGAAGCTGCAGATCGGCGACAAGGTCGATATCGCGTACAGGAACGCGATCCTGCTGGCCGTCGACAAGACGAAGTCGAGCGGTATCCGCGAGCGCGTCGAGACGAACGCGGCGATTCCGGCTTCGGACGGTGTGGTGGCATCGGCTCGCCGTGTCGAAGTGCTGGCCACCGTACAGAAGGTCGACCACAAGAAGCGTCTCGTCACGCTGCGTGGCCCGAGCCGCACGGAAGTGTTCGAAGTGGCACCGGACGTCTCGATCGACAAGCTGAAGGTCGGCGACACGGTGCATGCCGTGTTCGTGTCGGCGGCCGCAGCCGAAGTCACGCGTGAAGGAAACCTGGTGAAGTAAGTGCACGGTCCGGCGTTTGGTCGCCGGACAGCCCCGAACCACGCGGAAAAGGGGCGCGCCCTGCGCGCCCCTGCTTCTGCCGGTCCCCGCCAGTCCCGTCTGGCTGGCCGCTCACCGCCGGCAGAATCCGCGTTGTTTCGATACCGGCGCCAGGTCGGTCAATCGGCCGCGCGGGACATGGGTCGCGCGCGATCCCGCCAGCGTCCCGAAGCCGGCGTGCCGGCCGACGCAGCCGGTTCTCCGGGATGCGGTCGATGCATGCGCGCAGCGACCGCCTCGCACATCGCGTCGCCGGTTTCGCCGTAGAGGTCGTGCATCGCACGCTGCAGAACGCCCGAATCGAACCAGACCTTGAAGCGCCGGTGACACGTCCGGTAGTCCGGATAGCGTGTCGGCAGCGCGGCCCACGCGGACCCGCTCGCGAGTATCCACAGGACGCCGTTCAGCACCATGCGCGTGTTGCGCGTGGGACGCCCGCGTGGATCTTTGCGGGCGCGAAACGCGATAAAGAGCGCTTCGACGCTGCTCCATTGCGCGTCGGTGAGGTCACGATGCAGGGCCATCTGAACTCCGTATCTGAGCAGTGCGGTCACAAGGCGGGTAGTCGCCAGCGTGACATCTGACCCATACGAAGACTGCGGTCTGGCACGCATTTCGTCCCACGAAATGCGGTCGGGCGAACATATGCGCCTTTTCTCCGGTGCCAGAACCGTCCTGCGGTTCAGTCCTTCAGACTTAGCAGGGTGGGAAAGCGGATCTCGAACGTCGTGCCAAAACCTTCGCGCGAATCGAAGCGAATCTTGCCATCCAGCACCCGGCACAGCTCCTTGACGATCGCAAGGCCAAGACCAGCGCCCGGCACATCGTCGCCTGCAACGCGCTCGAATTCCTCGAATACGCGCTCACGGTCGTGCTGGCCAATGCCGACGCCCGTATCCGACACCCTCAGTAGCCAGTGGTCGTTACCGTCGGCGGCCATCGTGAGGCCAATCCGGCCGGTCTTTGTGTATTTCGCGGCGTTGGTCAGCAGATTGAGCGCGACCTGCTTCAGCTTGAGGCGGTTCGACGAGACGGCCGCCAGCTGCGGGTCAAAGGACGTGTCGAACTGCAGGCCTTTCGCTTCGATCGAAGGGCGGCACGACGCCACCAGTTCGTCGAACAGTTCGCGCAACGCAAACGACTCGATCGCGACCGTGTTCGCGTCGCGCAGCACGACCGCATATTCGACGAGTTCGTCGACCAGCACTTTCATATCGGCGGCCTGGCGGTTCGCGAGCGCAAGCGCGGTTTCCGTCTTTGACGGCGCGCGCGCCACCAGCTGCAGCGCCATCGAAAACACGTTCAGGAAGTTACGCAGGTCGTGCACGACGCTGCGCGTAATCTGCATCCGCGATTCATACAGTTCGCTGACGAGCTGCTGCTTCAGTTGCAGCTCATGATTGGCGCGTTCGAGCCGGCCCGTGTATTCGTCGATCTTGCGGTCCCGCTCGGTCACGACTTCGCGAACCGACGTGAGCGTGACGAAGCTGAGCGCCTCGTCGATATAGTGGCGCGCACGCTCCTCGTTACGTCGCGTGAAGTCGCGATGCGTTTCGACGTACTGCGTGAGCGCGCCCATCAGCACCTGCCGGAACAGTTCGAGCTCGCGTATCAGTTCATCGATCCGGTAGCCCTGGCGCCAGCGCATCTTGCCGTGCAGACGCGCGTTGCGCTCCATGGCCGGTTCGGCCTTGTCGAGGTCCTCGTTTTCCAGCGCGACGCAGATTTCGTCGAGAATATTCGGCAGATGATCGGCGAGCTGTTCGTACGTGAGCTTGTCGCTTTCGTTCAGATCACTGTCGCCGAACACCGCTTTCATCCAGCGCTCGGTCAGATTGACCTGCTCCGCGCGAATCATGGCGACAAAGGCGCGCAGCGGTCCTGCTTGCGTGGCAGACATGAAACGTGGACCTCCAGCCGGGGACGACGGTGCGGCTCCATTTGACCACAGAACGCAGCGGGGAGAACACGGTATCGCGGGCCGCCGCCCGCGCCGGAATCACGCGCCCTCTTCCAGCACCAGCAGATTCTCGTGTGAAAAGCCCAGCGCAACTGGCTGGCCGCGTTCTGGCAGCCTGCGGTTCGGGTCGTTGAAGACATCGAGCGAAATGACGGCTTCCTGCACGCGTGCCCGGATCCGCACCACGGCGCCGAGGAAGCTGACATCCTCGACCGTCGCCGCCAGCGTGTTGCGCCCCGGTGCCGGTGCCTCCAGCACGATCGCCTCCGGCCGCAGGGCCAGCATGCGCTTTTTGCCGGCGTCGTCCGGCGCCAGCGTCTGCGTCGTGATCAGCTCCTGGCCGTCTACGGCCATTTTTCCCGCTGACGGGTCCACCACGTGCCCCGTCAGGATATTGAGCGTGCCGACAAACGAAGCCACGAAGCGCGTGCGCGGATAGTTATAGATCTCCGACGGCGTGCCGACCTGTTCCACGCGCCCCTCGTTCATCACGACAATCCTGTCTGAGATCGACAGCGCTTCTTCCTGATCGTGCGTCACGAAAATCGACGTGATGCCGAGTTCACGCTGCAACATGCGAATGTCCTGACGCAGCGAAATGCGGATCTTCGCGTCGAGCGCCGACAGCGGTTCGTCGAGCAGCAACACCTGCGGCTTGCCGGCAAGCGCGCGCGCCAACGCGACGCGCTGCTGTTGCCCGCCCGACATCTGCCACGGATACCGGTCGCCGAGATGCGGCAACTTGATCAGCGCCAGCATTTCATCGACACGCTTGCGGATTTCCGCCTCCGGCCGTCCGGCGACACGCAGTCCGAAACCGATGTTGCCCGCCACCGTCATGTTCGGAAACAGCGCATACGACTGGAAGACCATCCCGACCTTGCGCTGACGGGTGCGCAGATGCATGACGTCGCGTCCATCAAGGCGGATCGTGCCACGCGTCGGACTTTCGAAGCCTGCGATCATGCGCAGCACCGTCGTCTTGCCACAGCCCGACGGCCCGAGAAACGTGATGAATTCGCCGCGTTCGATCTTCATGTCGAAGTGATGTAGCGCGATGTTCGATCCAAACGTCTTGTGCAGGTTTTCTATTTCAAGGAATGCCATGACGGGCGCCTTCATTCATCAGAGTTTCTGTGCGGCGAGCGCAGGAGCACGGCTCGTTTTGCGGGCTGAGCCGAACACCTGGATCAGGCCCATCGACGCCCACGTAATCGCAAACGCAATGATCGCAAGTGCGGAAGGTTCATACGCGCGGTTCGCGCCGATCAACTGCAGGTAAGGGCCAAACGCCGGCCGGTCGAGCAGGCTCGCGATCGTGAATTCGCCGATCACGACGGCGAACGTCAGGAACGCGCCCGACAGGATGCCGGAACGGATATTCGGAAAGATCACCTTAAAGAGGATGGTCGGCCAGTTCGCGCCAAGGCACTCGGCGGCCTCAGTCAGCGAACGCACGTCGACGGCACGCAAACCGGCATCGACCGCGCGATACATGTACGGCAGCGAAAGCGTCACGTAACCGAATACGAGCAGCACGTCGGTGGCGCGCTCGTTGCCGGTAAGCGGCAGGATCGAACTGCTGTTGTACATGCGCAGGTACCCGAAGACGATCACGATTGCCGGAATCACGAGCGGCAGCAACGTGATGAATTCGACGACCGGTCGCAGCTTTGGCATGCGCAACTGGACCCAGTAGGCGGTGGGCACCACCAGCAAAATGCCGACGACGATCGTCAGCAGCGCCATCAGGATCGAATACCCAAACGACGCCTGAAAATGCGCATCGCCGAGCACGACCCGGTATGCCTCGAAGCTGTACTCGCCGCGCTTCATGCGCAGGCTGAACTCGAACGTCGCGATCAGCGGAATCAGGAAATACAGCGAACCGACGACGATCGCGGTCCACGCGCCCACACGCGACTGGGATTTCATCGACGCCCCCTTTCGGCGCGCGAGCGCAACCAGATATAGCCGCCATTCGAGATGCCCGTCACGAGAATCATGCCGAGCGCGAGCGCATAGCCGAGGTTCGGGTTATGCAATACGTCGCCGCGAATCTGCGCGTACAGCAGGATCGTCACGATATTGAGCGAACTGCCAGTAAGCGCATAGGCCGTCGCCACTGCGCCAAACGAATTCGCAAAGAGCAGTAACGCGGCGCCCAGTACGCTCGGCCATAACACCGGCAACGCGACGTAACGCCAGTACTGGAACGCGGTGCCGCCAAGACAGTCGCAGGCCTCACGCCACTCGCGCTTGAGACCGTCGAGCGCAGGCGTGACGATCAGCACCATCAAGGGAATCTGGAAATACAGGTACGTGAGCGTCAAACCCGTAAAGCTCAGAATGCTAAAGCCCGTCGAGTAGAGATTCAGGCCAGTGTATTTCCTGAGCAGCACCGTGACGAGCCCGACGCGCCCCAACGTGCAGATGAACGCAAACGCGAGCGGGACGCCCGCGAAATTCGAAGCGACACCAGAAAACGTCATCAGCGTCGGGCGAATCCAGCCGGGCAACTGGCCCTGAACGGCCGCCCATGCAAGCAGCGACCCGATGACCGCGCCGCCGAACGCCGATGCGGCGCTGACCTTGAAGCTGATCCAGTACGCGTCCATCACACCTTCCGAGAAGAGGTCGCGGAAGTTGACCAGCGTGAAATGGCCTTGCGGGTCCTGAAACGCACCGACCATCAGGAAGGCCGTTGGCAGGATCAGGAACAGCATCGCGAACACGAAGAACGGCAATACGCCGATCCATGTCCATAACGAGGCGGACTGCGTCACGCCCTTTGCGGGCGGCGTCGGCGTCAACGCAAGGGGCGCCTGCAACTCCGGCGGCACGGCGCCTGCATTCGGTGGACTGCTCATAAGTCAGGAAACCTTCAGACAAAGAGGCCAGACGTAGAGGGCAAAAACAACCGGCGTGACCGCAAAGGCAATAGTCGGGACTGTGGCAATGGTTGCGGCCGCAACAGGCGCCACGGAACCCGGATGCGGCACGGGCGGCGCATCATGCGCGCCGCCCGCCGGGTCCATCGCCTGCTGACCTGCCAATACAGGCAGGTCCGCGCGCCAGTTACTTCACGTTCGCGCCAACAGTTGCATCCCACTGCTTCGAGATCGTTTCCTTGTACGCGTCCTGCTGCTGGAGCGTCGGGAACACCGCGTTCTTGTACAGCGCAGCGGGCGGCAGTTTGTCGAGCAGCGCCTGCGGCACCTTCTTCGAAGCAGTCAGCTCGTTGTAGCGGATCGGATGGCAATAACCCGTCAGCCAGCCGATCTGGCCTTCGTCCGAATACAGGTATTCCATCCACAGCTTCGCAGCGTTCGGGTGCGGGGCGAACGCGCTGATTGCCTGCACATAGACGCCTGCGACGACGCCCGTCTTCGGCACGATGACCTGCACCTTCGGATTGCCCTTCAGCGTGTCACGGTCAGCGAGCGCGTTGTAGTCCCAGCGCACGATGATCGGCGTCGTGCCTTGCGCAAGCGATGCAGCCTTGCCGATGACCGGCACGAAGTTGCCGCTCTTGTTCAGATCGGCGAAATACTTGAGACCTGCTGCGCCGGCCTTCGACGCATCGCCCTTCGAAACCGACAGACCGGCGGCGTACACGCCCATGATGGCCTGATTCGCCGAACGCGGATCACCCGCGAGCGAGACCGCGTTCTTGTAGTCCGCCTTCTGAAGGTCGGACCAGTCGGCCGGCGCCTTGTCGATCATGTCCGCGTTGACTTCGAACGCGAGCACGCCGTAGTAATCGCCATACCAGTAGCCTTCGGCGTCCTTGACCGCGTCGGGAATCGCCTTCCACGTCGAGACCTTGTACGGCTGCAGCAGACCCGCCGCCTTCGCCGTCGGACCAAACGACAGGCCGACGTCGATCACGTCAGGCGCCTGCGGCCCCTTGTTGCCCTTGTTCGCCTTGATGGCTTCGAGCTCGTCGCCCGAACCCGCATCGGGGTTCAGCTCGTTGATCTTGATGCCGTACTTTGCCTGAAAGGCCGCGATCATCGGGCCATAGCCGCACCAGTCGTGCGGCAGCGCGATCACCGTGAGCTGACCTTCCTGCTTTGCGGCCGCGACAAGCGCATCCGGCGGCGCGGCCGACGCGCTGTTCATGCACGTCGCCGCAGCCGCAGCGATCGCCGACATCGAAACAAAAGAATGTGCCCAGGTCCGGTTCATGTTTTTTCCACCCTCTGCCGACATTGCTACGTTGGGAAAACTGCTATTCGACTGGTCTCTCGGTACTGCGCCACGTCACGACATAGTGCTTGAGCGCGCGTTGAATCTATCGCGCGACCGGCGACGCAGCGCCCGCGCCGGCCCGGATGATATCGATGCGATCTGTACAAATTATGTCAGCGCCCCATTCAATGAGCTCGTTCGCACGCAGCGGGTCGTTGACCGTATAGGTCAGCACGCGCAGCCCGGCTGCATGAATGTCCTCGATCAGTCGCGCGTTCAGGTGTTGATGGTCGGCGTGCAGCGATACGCAGTCGAGTTCCCGCACGATGCGCAACCAGTCCTCTGGAACGTCTTCGAACAGCATGCCGCGCGGCAGTTCAGGAACGGCGTCGCGTGCGGCAGCAAGCGCTTCGAAAGAAAACGACGAGAGGAGCGGCTGGGTCTGCGTACGCCAGAGATCCAGCGCGGCGCGCGCAACGAGATGACCCGTTTCCGCTTCGCGGCCAGGGCAAGGCTTGATTTCTATATTGGCGGCGATCCCTTCCTGAGCGCAACGCGCGGCCGTTTCGGCCAGCGTGGGCAGGCGAGTGCCGGCGAACTGCGGGCCAAACCACGCCCCTGCGTCGAGCTGCGCGAGTTCCTTCCAGGTGCGCTCGACGGCGGCACCTGTGCCGTTCGTGGTGCGCTCGAGCGTGTCGTCGTGCAGCAGGTAGATTTCGTCGTCGGCGGAGAGCTTGGCATCGAACTCGATCATGCGATAGCCGTAGCGCACGCACGCGTCGATTCCGGCCAGCGTGTTCTCGGGCGCGAGCGTACCGCCGCAGCGATGCGCCACCCGTCGCGGATAAGGCCAGCCTGTAGCGCCTACACGATCGTTCGGATTTGCCAAGTTTCCCTGCCTTCGTCTGCCGTCATGCAGCGTCAACTGTCGTCGGAAAGGCCGCCCCGCCAATGTCCGGACGCGCTGCACGGCCCGGGTTCGGAGCAAGGCTAGAAGCAATTACACAAATTTGCAAGCCGACAAAAAAATGCAATATTGGTCGTGTAAAACCGGTTGATAATCGAGCGCGCAGACGGCCGCTCATCCATTTCCGGCCTGCCTCGACGTGACAGCGCCGGGCGTCCTGAAAGAATCCATTGCCGGGGAAAAGCATGTGGCAGGAAGACCGACATCAGCGCATACGCGCACTGCTCTCGACGCTGCAACGGGTATCGACCGAACGCATCATGGCCGATCTCGGTGTCTCGCGTGAGACTGTGCGGCGCGACCTGCTCGATCTCGAAGCGCTGGGCGAACTGAGGCGGGTGCATGGCGGCGCAATCAAACCCGCGGACGAAGCGCCCATTGCCGAACGCGCGCAGACCCACGTCAAATCAAAAATCGCAATCGCGCGTGCAGCAACGGGTTTTGTCAGTAGTGGCCAGACGCTCTTCATCGATTCGGGCACAACAACCGCATTGCTGGCCGAGGAACTCGCGAAGCTCGCCAATCTTACGATCATTACCAACTCGGTCGACGTCGCGCTCAAGCTGCGCGGCGCGAGCGAATCAGCAGAAAGCGCAAACGAAGTCATCCTGCTTGGGGGCACCTTGAGCGAACGCTCCCTCGCGACCATCGGCGGCACGACGATCGCGGAAATCCAGCGCTTTCGCGCGGACGTCGCGCTGCTCTCGCCGGTTGGGATCGACCATCGCAGTGGCGCTACCAATTTCGATCATGCTGAAACAGAAGTGGCGCGCGCGATGGTAAACAACGCGGACCGCGTGGTAATTCTCGCCGACTACAGCAAGATCGGACAGCGCAGCCGCATTGCCTACTGCCCGGTCAATCGCATCGATCTGCTGATCACGAATCGCAAAGCCACTGAAGCAGTGGGCTTCCCGACGCTAAAAAGGAAACTGGAACAGGTGATCCTCGCGTGACAACCTGACTGCACGTCGCCGCGCTTTACTCCGTGGCAACGTGGATTGCGTCGAGCGTGCGCTTGCGAAGCCTTGTGTCATGCAACGCGCCTGCTGCATCGAGCACGGGATACGCGGTCGAGCAGAACAGCGAATTCAGCCTCTTCATGTCGCTCAGCATGTCCAGATGCAACGCGCTCGTCTCGATGCTGCGTACGGTCTGTCCAGCAAGACGGTCCAGGTGTTTGTAAGAGTACGCGCGCTCGAGATCGCGAAACCGCTCCTTTTCCGCCAGCAGCAGCTCCGCGCAACCCAGGTCGTTGTTCAGGAACACCGACAGCCCGAGTTGCAGGTTGCTGACGAGCCGTGCGTGCAGGTCGTCCAGTTCCCCGAGCCCTTCCTCGGAAAACGAAAGACGGTGGGAGATTTTCTTCTCTTCGATATCGGCGACGATCCGCTCGATGATGTCACCCGCATGCTCGAGGTTGATCGTCAGCGAAATGATGTCGGTCCAGCGGCGGCTGTCTGTTTCGTCGAGCTGCTCGCGTGAAATGCGCGAGAGGTAATCTTTGACGGCGGCATACAGATAGTCGACGTCGTCGTCCAGCCGCGCCGTTTCGCGTGCCTTTTGCAGATCGTTACGGTGAATGAGGTCGGCGACGTTATCGAGCATCGTACGCACGATGTCGCCGATGCGCAGCACTTCGCGTGCCGCGTTGGCAAGCGCAAGCGTGGGTGTGGGCAACGCGGCCACGTCGAGATGCAGCGAACGCAGCTCGCCATTCGGGTCGGGACGGTCCGGCAACACGCGATAGCAGAAGCGCGCGACCGGATCGATCAGCGGCACGCAGGCAAGGCAGCGCAGCGTGTTGTAGATCAGGTGAAACCCGACCACTGCTTCACGCGGCAGACTGATCAGCATCGGCAATCCGCTCGCGAGCAGCGACGTGAACGGCAGGATGAGAAATGCCCCAGCCAGCTTGAACGCGAGGCTACCAAGCGCCAGCCGGCGCGCGGCGGCGTTCTGCGCCAACGTGCCTGTCAGCGCGAGCAGACCGCTGCCCAGATTCGCGCCGATCACGAGGCACAACGCCACCTTCAGCGAAATGACGCCCGACGACGCCAGCGTTGCAGTGAGCAATACCGCCGCCAGACTCGAATACGAAATCATTGCGAACGCTGCGCCAACCAGCGCATCGAGCAGCGTGTCGCCTGTCAGTGCGCCGAACATCACGCGTACGCCGGCACCCTGCATCATCGGTTGCACGGCTTCGACAATCAGATGCAGCGCGAGCAGGATCAGCCCGAGGCCAATCGCGGTACGGCCGACCTGGCCCGCGCGTGTCTGCTTGCGCGAGAGGAAAAGCGGCACACCGACGAGCACGAGAATCGGGGATAACCATGAGAGATCGAGCGTCAGGATCCGCGCCATCAACGCAGTACCGACATCGGCGCCGAGCATGATCGCGAGACCGCTCGCGAGCGGCAACAGGCCCTGAGCTGCAAAGGATGTCAGGATCACGGCCGTTGCGTTGCTGCTCTGCACGAGGCTCGTGACCGCAACGCCGGCACCGAACGCCTTGAACCGGCTATCAGTGCTGCGGCTCAGGACGCGCCGCAGGTCCGCCCCAAGCACCCTCAGGATGCCCGTGCGCACGATGTGTGAGCCCCAGACCAGCAACGCCACACCCGACAGCAGGTTGAGAAGAATCAGCATAAGGCAGTACGATACTCAGGCAATGCGACGCGAGAACAGATCCAGTCATGAGCCGCGCCTGCCGCACCAGCTTGCGTCGGGGGCAGCGCTCATAAGTGCTAGTGTTGCACAAATTTGCCTTATTGCAATTTTGTGTATTTAAAACCACGCCCGTGGGTGTTGTCCTGCACCGCCCCGCTAGCGCGTCTGACCGGTTTCGGCGAGCGCAGCCTGCTGCGTGGCGACGGCAACCCGCGTGTCGCCGATGCACTTCACGGCATGATCGTCAGGGACCCGGGCATGCCCGACGCGCCGCGCGTCACGAAGCGCAACGAGGACGCAGGCGACGTGCCCGCGATCACCCAAGGCACAACCGACGGTACGGGAGAGCGCGGCAAACTGAATGCCGCTGCATTGAGAAGGCGCGTCATGCGCGCGGTATTGGGGTATTGTGCGGGCACGTCGCCGCGGGCTTTGACAACGCCGCCTTCGCGGCCACATTAGCGCTAGCGCCCGTCAGGGACCGACACGACAATGAAACCTGAACACCTGGAACTCCTCGTCACGCGAGCAATGCCTTACGGCAAATACAAGGGACGGCTGATCGCGGACCTGCCGGGTCCGTATCTCAACTGGTATGCGAACAAGGGTTTTCCGCCGGGCGAGATTGGGCAGTTGCTCGCCCTCATGCAGGAGATCGATCACAACGGGCTTTCGTCGCTGCTTGAACCGCTGCGCAAGCTGCATCCGCGCGACGAACCGTGAGCGCTGGCGCCGAGGCGTAGTTCGGGCGAACTCAGGCGAAATATTCCGCCTCGTAAAGCAGCTTGCCTGCCGCATCTTTAGCCGCGAGCACAGGTTCGAATTCGATTGGCCAGTCGATAGCGATTTCCGGATCGCACCATAACAGGCTACGTTCATGCTCGGGGAACCAGAAATCGGTTGTCTTGTAGACGAACTCCGCCGCTTCCGAGAGCACGACGAAGCCATGCGCGAAGCCCGGCGGAACCCACATCTGCCGACGGTTCTCCGCGCTCAGGTGCACACCCGTCCATTTGCCGAAGCTGGGCGAACTGAGGCGCACATCCACCGCGACGTCGAACACCTCGCCTGTCACGACGCGCACCAGCTTGCCCTGCGGATGCTGGATCTGGTAATGCAGACCGCGCAACACACCGCGTGCGGAGCGCGAGTGGTTGTCCTGCACAAACTCGACACCGCTCGCGACATTCTCGGCAAACTCGCCAGCGTTAAAGCTCTCGAAGAAAAAGCCGCGCGCATCGCCAAATACCGTCGGCTCGATTATCTTGACCTCGCTTAGCGCGGTCGGGATCACCTGGATAGCCATACCGGTATCTCCATCAGAAAGATTGGAAGGCAGCGGGACGCGCGTTCACGCGCGCCGCGCGTAATTGGTTTCGACCCACTTGCGGTAGTCGCCCGAAATCACGTCAGCTACCCATTGCTCATGCGAGAGATACCAGCGCACCGTTTTGGCGAGACCGCTTTCGAACGTCTCGGCCGGTTTCCAGTCCAGCTCGCGATTGATCTTGCTGGCATCGATCGCATAGCGGCGATCATGACCGGGACGGTCTGCCACCCATGTGATCTGGTCGCGATACGAACCTGAGGCTTTAGGCCGGAGTTCGTCCAGCAAATCGCACAACACGTGCACGACCTGAATATTCGTCACCTCGTTCCATCCGCCGACGTTGTACGTTTCCCCCGCCCGCCCTTTCGCCAGTACTGCGCGAATGGCAGCGCAGTGGTCTCCCACATAGAGCCAGTCCCGCACGTTCTGACCGTCGCCGTATAACGGCAGCGGCTTGCCTTCGAGTGCGCGCGTAATCATCAGCGGAATCAGCTTCTCTGGAAACTGGTAAGGCCCGTAGTTGTTCGAGCAGTGTGTGGTGAGCGTCGGCAACCCGTAAGTATGGTTCCATGCACGCACCAGATGATCTGCACTCGCCTTGGATGCGGAATAGGGACTGTTGGGCGCGTAGAGGGTGTCTTCGCGGAACGGCGGGTCCGTTTCGGAGAGCGAGCCAAACACTTCGTCTGTCGAGACATGCAGGAAGCGGAACGCGTCTTTCTCCGCGCCGGGCAAGCCGCTCCAGTAGCGCCGCGCCACATCGAGCAGCGCGAACGTGCCCATCATGTTCGTCTGCATGAAGTCACGAGGACCGTGAATCGAACGGTCGACATGGCTCTCCGCAGCAAAGTGCAGGATTGCGCGTGGCTGATAGTCTTCAAGCAGTACGTCCATCGTATTGCTGTCGCAGATATCCGCACGCACGAATATATGACTCAGGTCGCCGTGCAGCGATCTGAGTGTGCCGAGATTGCCCGCATAGGTCAGCTTGTCGACGTTGACGACGGCTTCGTCCACACCATCCAGCCAGTCCATCACGAAGTTCGCACCGATAAAGCCCGCGCCGCCTGTCACCAGTATCATGCGTTTCTCCCCGACGCGCGGTATAGGGTCGCCGCGCGGTACCGTTGCCTTAGGTCGGCTCAAGTTGCCTCAGGCCCGTGCGTGCGCCGGCGGGCGCACCTCCCTGAAATACAGCAGCGCAAACGCTGCCGCTCCAAACGACTCCGTCAGGATCACGGATATGATCGTGCCTTCGGCGCCCAGATAGCGTGTGAGCGGCACGACGTACAGCAGATGCAGAACCGTGACACCTGCGTAGACGTTCTTCAGCACCTGTACACGGCCCAATGCGAGCAGGCCCAGATTGCCGAACACAAACGCAACGCTGATCACGGGCAGCAACACCGCTTCGAGTCTTAGCAGAAAGATGGATGCGTGAAACTGCTCCCCGAGCCACAATTCCACGCCCCAGCCGGCCAGCAGCTGGATCGCCGCAAAGAGCCCCAACGCGCAGCCAAATATCGCCAGCATGGCAGTACGCATCAGGTCCTGCGCAGCGGCCGGATCGGTCGCGTTGCAGTGACTGATCCGGGGATAGAACGCCTGACCGATCACCATGAACAGCGCCTGCGCCGCGACGCGGATCTTGTCCGCCATTGCAAACTGCCCGACCACCGTCGGTCCGTGAAAGTAGTTCAGCAAGATCGAATTGAAGTTCACGTAGAAGCTCACCAGTACAAGCGAGAGAAACACCGGAAAACCTTCGCCCAGCGAAGCCCGCATCCCCGCCCATGACGTGGCAATCAGTGAGACGCGCCGCCTGCGATGAATCATCCAGAGCGCGGCGACAGCAAGAATCACGTTGCCAAGACTGATGCCAAGCGCCGCGAGCGCAGCATCGCCCTGACCTTTCACGAGCAGCACCACGCACAGGAAACTCGCGATCTTCGATACGAATGTAGGCAACACAAGAGACTTCATCTGCTCGAGGCCCTGAAAGAGCCACACCGGCGTGACCGCGTTAGCGACGACACCCACAAACGCGGCGACCAGTATCGGCCAGTGCGCGGACAACCCCGGTACGAACAGCACGCCACCCAGCAACAACACAAACGACACAAACGTCAGCGCGAGTTTTGCCGCCATCGTCGCGCTGTATACCGCGCTGAGTGCGGCCGGATCATTGCGTTGCACGGATACGAGTCGCGTCGCCGTGAGGTTGTGGCCGTAGTCGGTCAGCAGGATCAGGTATTGCACGATCGCCTGACAGTACGCGAGCACGCCGAACTCCGTGACACCCAGCACCCGCCCGAGATACGGCAGCAAAAGCAGCGGAAACAGATAGTTGCCGCCCTGTATCACCAGCAGGTAAAGCATGGTCTTTCTGATCGATGTCGTCATGGGCGCGTGAAGACGTTCAATGCGGAGTCTGCGAATCCGGCCTTAAGCCAGTTCTCCGTTTCACTTGAAGAAGTTGCAGGTGAGGTCCGTTTCGAAGTCGCGAACCCAGAACGTGGCGGCATCGGCGCGGTATGACTGAGCCCATCGCCCACGGCGCACGGTCACGAGACGGTCGCTCGTCCCATCGGTCATCTGCAGCGTGCCCGTGATTTCGAAGTGCGTTGGCGCGAAGCCGCGTCGCGCGCAGACGAGTTCGAACGCCGCACGTTCATACACCGGCAGATCAATGTAGCGTTGCTCATTCATGGTATGCCTCCCCGCGGCGTCTTGAAGTACCGCAACGCACGCACGCCCACGCGCACTGCATCTTGCAACGGCCCCCCTCAGCTTCGATTCACCGCGCGCTTCCTGTCGAGCGACGTCTGCTGCGTCTGACGCAACGCGGTGCGGATCTGCGGCAAACGGCTCGCATCAGCGCCGGTAACCGAAAGCGTGCCCGTCGCGGAACACCCTACGGGTGGCGCGAGCGTGCTCCCATCGAGCGTATTCGCGCCGCAGATAATCTGGCTCGGTGAACAGCCGCGCGACTGCAACGAAACGGGTGCGCCGGCAATCGCCGAGAATGCATTGCCGGAAACACGGTACTGGCAGACATTGCCAAGCGCGCGCACTCCGCCGAAATTCGCACGGGCAATCTGGTTGCCGGTTACCGACACCAGATTCACCAGACCGGAACCGGTATTCATGTCGATCGCGGCATGTTGTGCGGGCGGCAGGTCGTTACCCGGGTTCGGTGAATTCTCGATATCCGTAATCACATTACTCATGATCAACACATTACTGACGCCGTATGTGCGGTACCCGTCTTCCTGAGCGATGAGAATGCCCGCGGCCTTCTGCACACCTTGCACCGTGTTACCCGTCATCGTCACGTCCGCGCCGCCGACGACCGACATCCCTCTGCCCCACGGATTGCCCGACAGCGTATTGCCCGTTAGCAGCACGTTGCGGTTAAGCGCACCGTCTTTCTGATAGCTGACGACGGCAAGCATGTCGTCGCCCGTGCCCGTGACGGTGTTGTCCTTCACGAGAACATTGCTTGAGCCGCCAGTGATATGAATGCCGTCGGCGAGCGTCGACAGCACCTTGTTGCCGGCGATGGCAACACTCGTGCCGCCCGAAACGAAGATGCCCACACTGGCGCCGCCCTGAATTGTCACGTCGAGCACCTGGATGCCGGCACCGCTTACGGCGACCTTGGTGGAAGTAACCGTCTCAAGCCGGGCATCTCCTGTGCCAAGCAACGTGAGTCCCGCTACGGTCGAATTGCGGCCGGTCATCACGATCGACTGGTCGTTGGCATTCGTCGCGACAAACGTCGCGCCATAGCCCGAGACGATCACCGACCGGTTTCGCACTTCCAGTGAATGACCCACCACATACGTACCCGGCGTCAAGACAAGGCGCTGTCCCTGCTGCAACGTGTCGAGCGCAGCCTGCAGTGCGTCGGCCTGATCGCGGCCATCAGCAGCGGGAAACGCGACGACATCGACAACGCCTGCTATCCGTTTATATCCACCGGCAAGCTTCGCCTGTTTGACGCCCGAAAGCGTGGAAGTCGGGACGTTCTGTTTTTCCGCGGACGCTTGCGGAGCGAATGCCGACAGCAGCGCCGCACACGATACAACCACGCCTAACGATGACTTGATCATGCTGAACCTCTCTTGCAAGCATCCGGTTGGCCCACACACGTTACGCGTAGAGCCGTCCGCACCGCGAAGCCAACCCGTGTCCGCATCAGGTGACGCGTCGAACAGCGTAAGCGGAATGATCCGGCGGTTTGCGAAAAAACCGGAACACAATGAAAAGCAGCGCAAGCGGCACGAAGTTTCTGCCGCTGAACAGATTGGGGATGCGCAGGATTTCGAGCAGGGAGACCAGCAGCACCGCGTGCGCGCAGCACCAGAAGCCATTCGCCGAGCGCCAGCCTGCGTAGCTCTTGCCAAACACCCACCCCATGAAGGCCGCGATAAAGAGCGCAAACCAGCCCCACTCATAGAAGTGAACGAAGATGCCCGAAGGATTGTTGAATTCAGGATCGCCGTAGTTGTTGAGAAACGACTCATAGCCCGACGTCGAATCCATTAACGGCTGAAAGAACTCGCCGATGACCGGAAACCGGATCAGCCAGTCGAACGTGAACGTCGGGCTGCCTGTTCCCCAACCCAGAATGCTGAGAATGCCCGCCCCGTTGTTGAGCGCCGTGGAGTAATACATCGCGAGACGTTCGATGGCGAAATCGAAGATGTTGTCGTAGATGTTGACGTAGTACGTTTCCCACGAACGGTTGTACTCGTTGGCAATAAAGAAGCCGACCATTGGCACGATGGCAGCAAACGGCCCCAATGCCAGCAGCTTCGAGCGGCGCGTGCCCGTGCGAAATTTCACATACATCAGTACGAACGGCAACGCGACTTCGATCAACGCAAGCCGCTCGGCAAAGATGAAGCTTCTGAGCAGCGTCAGCGCACCGAGCAGTAGCATGTAAAGCTTGTAGCGGTTGATTCCCCGCTCAGGCTGGCGAAACACATAGAAATAAAGAGGAACGTAAGCGACAGTCGCCTGTGTCAGCGTGCTCAGGCCCGCTACGCGTCCTTTGAGTTCCAGCAGGTCGTATGCATTCGCGCCGCCGTTAAAGAACGACACGATGATCGCAGGATGCGCGATCACGCCGCCCATCATGATCAGATAGCCGCCAAACGCCATCACAAAGACAACATCGAGCACGCGTCGCGGTATTTCGACAGGTTCGCGCTGAACCGCTGGCGCCGACGAATGTGTCACATACGCGACCGCCATGATGGTCACCAGAAACAGTCCACCAGCAAAGGCGTAAAAGCTGTCGTAAAAGACGCGCGCAATCGCTTTCTGGTCGCCAAGCAGATCCATCGAAATCAGCGCGTAAAGTGGAACCACGAAGAAGAGCAACAGCTTCGCCGGATCTTCCCACCAGTAGCCCGCCATGACGCGAGGCTGAAGCAAAGCGGGCCGCGCGGGCCAGCGTTGCAGCTTCATCGATGCGTGACTCTTCTGCACGGCATCTCTCCTTTTCACGCTAGCGCGCGGACATCCGGACTTCGTCGAACATCGCGGGCGCCCGGAACGGCACGACGACACCCTGCGTATCCCCGGTCTGCACGACCGCATCCCGCACGAGCGCCAGCATTTCCTCGCGAAAGCGCTCCGGCGCAAATCGCATTGCGTTGCGGCGGCAGACCGCGGGGTCAAACGGACCCGATGCTTCGAAGCGCTGCACCGCACGCGCGATTTCTTCGACGGACTGCTGCGCAAAGAATACGCCGGTCCGGACATCCCGGTCGGCGCTGTCGATGACCGTCTCGCGTGCGCCGCCCTTACCCAGCGCGATGACAGGCGTGCCGCACGCCTGTGCCTCGACGGAGACGATGCCGAAATCCTCTTCCGCCGCGAATACGAACGCTTTTGCGCGCTGCATGTAATCGATAAGGACCTCGGTAGACTGGTAGCCGAGAATCGTGACGTTCGACGTTGCCACTGCCTTGACCTTCTCGAAGTCGGGGCCATCGCCGATCACGACCAGCTCCCTTTCCGGCATGGCCGCAAACGCCTCGACAATCAACGCGACCTTTTTGTAGGGCACGAGCCGGGAGGCAGTCAGGTAAAACGAATCGCGTTCCGTGCCGGGCGTGAAGCGGTCGATATCCACGGGCGGAAACACCACCTGTGCGCCATAACCATAGACCTTCCGGATTCGCCGGGCCACGTAAGCCGAATTTGCAACAAAATGGTCGACGCCATGCGCGGTACGTTGATCCCAGATTCGCATGTAGTGCAGGATCGAACGGGCGAACCAGCTCTTGATGCCACGCGTCAATTTCGCTTCGTCGAGGTACTGATGTTGCAGATCCCACGCGTAACGGATCGGCGAATGCACGTAGCTGATATGGACCTGCCCGGGCCCAGTGATAACGCCCTTCGCCACAGCGTGGCTCGACGAAATCACCAGATCGTACGGCGACATATCGAACTGCTCGACTGCAAGCGGCATCAACGGCAGATACGCACGATACGATTTGCGGGCGCGCGGCAGATGCTGGATAAACGAAGTCGTCGCACGTTTTCCGAGCAGCGCGCCACGCTGTGCTTCGGGAAGGAAGTCCACCACGCAGAACAGGTCGGCCTCGGGCCAGATGCGCAGGATCTGCTCCAGCACACGCTCCGCACCTGCGTATGTGGTCAGCCAGTCATGCACGACCGCGACGCGACCAAAGCCGCCAGCCGGGCGAATGGGCAATTGATTCATCGATGTGCCAGCCATGGTGAGATCTCTTTGAGAATACGGGCGGCTGTCGCGCGCCACGAGTAGTGCTCCACGTGCGTATAGCCGTCCGCCCGCAGCGTGCCGCGCAACGCATCGTCGTTCATTACCTGCGTCATCGCGTTACCCAGCTCTTGCGCGCTCGTCGGCGTGATATAGAGCGCGGCATCGCCGCACGCCTCGCGAATGGAGGGCAGATTCGATGCGATCACGGGGCAACCCAGGGTCATTGCCTCGACGGGCGGCAAACCGTAGCCCTCGTAGAGCGACGGAAACACAAAGCACGCCGCGTTTCTGAAAAGGCCTCTTAGCTCCGCATCCGACACATAGCCCACCCGCTTGACGAAATCAGGCAGCGCCTGCTGTACGGCGTTAAAGATCGGCAAGCTGGAGCCGACGATGACAAAGTCATAGTCGGTCGCCTTCAATAGTTCGATTGCTTCGACCACCAGCCGGAAATTCTTGTGACTGCTCGCGCTGCTGACCGCAAGCACGTAGGGCCGCTCGCCCAGCTGATACCTGGCGCGCACGTCGACAGCGTCCTCGGCGCGCAACATGTGGTCGCCGCTCATCGGCAACACACCGATCTTGCCGGCCGGAATGCGGTAGGCGTCGCCGAGTTCGCGACGTGAGAATTCCGACACCGTCAGCACGCGCCGCGCAATACGTCCGATCCACGGCGCCATCAGCCTGTACCACGTCCGAAACGCAGGCGTATAGGCATCGGGTACGCGCACGGGCGCCGCGTCGTGCAATACCGTGACCTGGTTCCTGAAGAAGAGCGGACCCACGTTGCACAGGTTGAGCAGCAGTGTGCCGCGCGCGGCAAGCGGCAGGCTGATCTGTTCCCAGCGCTGCCCGGCGCCGCCTGGCACGGTTCTTACCGTCATGTTCGAGAACATGTCCGGCGCGACTGTCACACCTGAAGGCACAAGAATTTCAACCTTCAGGCCGGCCGTCGCCGGATCATCTGACGCCATCATCTGGTCAATATTGCGGACGACCTCGTACGCAAAGCGGTCGACGCCCGTCGGACGTCTGCCAAGAAACCGTCCGTTAATGGAAATACTCGCTGGCGTGCGTGCGGTCACGGGGCATTCTCCTTCGTTGACTAGCGGCCACCTCTAGCGAGGGGATTGGCGATATAGCGCACCGCGCGATCGCTAAGCGACGCAAACGGTACAAGGCAGAGCGCTGTCAGACAGGACACCGCCATTTTCTTGCGCAACGTCCAGAACGGATTCGCGATCACCGTATGAAAATAGCTGCCCGATTCTTTCGTGAACCAGCGCCAGCGCCGTGCAAGCGGCGCGCGATAAAGCAGATTGCCGAACAGCGCTTTCTCCGACGAGAAATCGAAGAAGCGCACAGGCAGCGTTTCGCCAAGACGGTCGTGCACGATCTCACGCAGAATCGCCCAGCGCGTAGCCGCCTTGCGGGCACCGGCAAGCGAGTCTTCAGCGTTCGCGAACGCAAGGTCGGCTGCGCCACCCGCGCCGGGTTTCCTGCCAGTCGAGCGGTGAACCCGATAACCGCCGAGCGCCCGGTCTATTGCACAGACGTTGCCCAGCAGCGGAACGCCATAGATCGCATAGAAATCCGCGCCGTAGACATTGTCGGCGGAGACGGGAACCGGAAAGATGCACCGCAGCGCTTCAACGCGGTAGGCGTTCCCCGAGCCAGGCGGCGACGGATATAACCAGCCTTGTCGCAGCAGCTTTCCGCAGTCGCCCACCAGGCTGGATTGCGGCACGGTAACGCCGGTTCCCATGCCGTCTACCGTCATCACTTCCAGCTTGAACTGCACCTTCACGAAGTCGCCGGAGCCGAAAGCGGCCATCACTTCCTTGACGGCGTCGGGATGCAGCAGATCGTCCGCATCGAGAAAGATCACATGCGTGCTGTCGATCTGGTCCAACGCGTGGTTATACGCCGCGACCTGTCCACGATTGTCCTGAAAGATCGCCGTGATCCTGTCGCCGTATTGCTGGATGATTTCATGCGAGTTGTCGGTGGAACCGTCGTCGATCACCATTACGCGCGTCGTGCCGACCGACTGCGTCAATGCAGAATCGATCGCGACGGGCAGATACGCCGCGTAGTTGTAGTTGCAGATGACTATCGTCGCATTGGACATGGTGCGACTCCTTTGTCATGCACGTTTAGCCGGCTCGTTTGCGCCCGGCTCGCAATGCGTTCGGCGTTCATAGCGAATAGTCCACATTGAGACCGAGGCGATGTGCCTCACCATCCGCAATGGCACGCTCAAGCAGCGTAAGGCGCGCAGCCGCATGCCTGCGTTTCCCGTAAAAGCGCAGCAGAAACAGAAACACCAACCGGTTAAGACGAAACATCGCCGTGGAAGTCGACCAGTAGTTTTTGTCGAACCACGCCTGATTGCGGCTGCTGTAGTACGCGCGAAAATCGGAACCGCTCAGCAGCATGCATTCGAAGTGGTTCTTCCAGTTCGTCTTCACATTCCACGAACCTTCCAGGTCTTCAAGCAACGCATCCGTGACGAGTGTGATCCGTCCACCACGCGCGGTCAGGCGCCACGTGTATTCGATATCGTCCGCATAGAGCACGAGCTGCGGCTTCGGCAGGCCCAGGTCTTCATACACGGAGCGATGCGCGAGAAAGCCGCCGTACGGCGCAAACGGCACGTCGACAACCTTTGGCATCGGTCCTGGCTGCGGGCGACCCCAGGGCGTGCGGCGCCAGATCTTGTACGGAATGCGCGCAACGTGAAAGCCGAAATAGCTCGAACGCGGCGGCACGGAAAGCGCGACCGGCACACCCAGTGCGATATCCGCCTGATGGTCGGGCCTGAAGCCAAGGACGGCTGCCCTGCTTTTGCCGACCTTCGACGTCAGCAGATCGAGGTGCCGGCACAGCGCGCCAAGCGCACCGGGACGTGGGGCATTGTCGTCGTCCATTAACCAGAGATACTGCGCCTTGCGGCTTAGCGCCGCGGTAATACCGACGGCGTAGCCATTTGCCGATCCAGTGTTCGCAGCGAGGCGGACGATCGTTACACGATCGCCCCAACGCGCTTCGAGATCCTCCAGTGCGGAGGTCGAATTGTTGCTGACGATCACTACGTGCTCGACGCCTTCGTCGTCGAACGCACGCCTGAGCAGCTCCGCGCAGTAGCGGATGCGGTCGCCGTAAGTGACCGTGACGAGCGTGATGTTCCTGTCGCTGGGAGGGTTCATGGTGCGCCTGTCGTTGGGGTCTGCCGGACACGCCGCCTGCGCGGTGCATTCCTTTACCTGACTATTGCTACCTGCGTACTATTGCTGCGTGTAGCCCGCGCTGCCATAACTTCCCGGGTTACCGTAGGCATAGCCGTACCTGCCCGGCCCACCCCTGAAATCGTTGAAGATCACGCCGCGAATTTCCACATCTGCCTGCGCGAGACGTCGTGCGCTTTCGCCAATTTCAGGCACGGTTGTGACGCCCTGACGTGCGACCATGAAGACTGTTCCGGCCATCCGTCCGAGCACGAGTGCATCTGCAACGAGCAGCAAAGGCGGCCCGTCGATTACCACCATGTCGTATCGCGATGCAACGCGCTCGACCAGTTCGGCCAGCTCCGGTTGCAGCAACAGTTCGCTCGGGTTGAGTGCCATACCGCCTGTCGACAGAAAATCGAGCCCTGGCGAAACGTTGCGATGCAGGACGTCTTCGAAGCGATGCGTTCCCACCACGACTTCCGATAACCCCTCGGTGCGGTCGAGCCGAAAGTGCTGATGCAGCAGCCCCTTGCGCAGGTCCGCATCGATCAGCAGCACCCGCCGGTTCGACGCACCCGCCAGCGTGGCAAGATTCGCCGATACAAACGATTTGCCGATACCTGCGGTGGGTCCAGTAATCAGCACGACGCGATTGGGTGCGTCGAGCAACGAGAACTGCAGCGTCGTGCGGAATGTGCGCAGGCTTTCGATTGCGGCGTCGTGTGTAAACGCGTGCGTCAACACCAGCGAGTCTTTGGACTTTTCCTGTCCATCGCGACGGGTGTAGCTGGCAAGACGGCTGCGCGGCACCGTCGCATAGACCATTAATCCGGTGGAAACCTCGATTTCCTGCGGATCTTCGACTGCGCCAATTACGCGCCGCCTGAATACCGCAAGCCCGACGCCCAGCAGCAATCCCGCCAGCAGCGACCCGCCGACCGCTACGCCGCGACGCGGCTGGATCGGCGATTCAGGCTGCGTTGCAGGATCGATGAGGCGCACGTTGCCGACCTTCCCCGCGCGAACAAGCGTCAATTGCTGGCGCGTATTCAGCAGATTGGTATAGAGATCGGTATCGACCTGCACGTCGCGCTGTAATTGCAGCACACCCTGCTCCAGAATCGGCAGGCCACGCGTGCGCGCAAGAATGGCGGCAAGCGATGTCTGCGCGTCCTGCAACTGGCTGTCGACGGCCTGAAGCGCCGGATGTTTTTCCGTGAAGCGCGTCATGAGGTCCTCGCGCTTCTGCTTGAGTTCGAGCACGCGCGCCTGCGCGTCGACCGATTGCTGCAATAGCGCCGTGCCCTCCTGGCTCGTATCCACCGTGCCATGCGCCGCGCGAAACGCGTTAAAGCGGCTCTCCGACGCTTCAAGCTGCGCCTTCAGCTTCGGCAACTGTTCGTCAAGAAAGCGGATTGATTTGTCCGCCTCTTCCGATTTGCGCTGGACGTTCTGCAGCACATACGCATTGCCGATTTCGTTAAGGATCTGGCTGTCCATAACGGGATCGGTGCCATCGAGCGTCGCGCCAATGATGTTCGACTGCTTGCCCTTTTCAGAAATCGCAATCGCTTTCTGAAACCATTCCGTCGTTGCCACTTCCGATTTGCGCTTCACTGTGAAACTTGCACCGGGCTCGCCCGAAACGCTGGGAACGAGCAGTTCGATCGGGCCGTAACGCGTGCTGGCACGCAACGGCTCGCCAACCTTGCCGTGAAGTTCAAGTGTCTCCGTCTCCTGCCATCCCGATTGCCTGAGCACGTAAGTGCCGTCGCGACCAAGCGTCAAGACGAACGGTTTGCCGTACCAGTGATCCGGCACATTGAACGTCTTGACGTCGATACTTTCGTTTCCGTGAAGGTAGCCACCCGGAAGCGGATGGGAAAGCCCGTCGGCACGGGAAGCAAACCACCAGCCCACTACCGGCACATAACGCGGAGCCGCTTCGATATAGAGCCTGAGATTTTCGACCGCGCGCGAGACGACCATGCGCGACTTCAGCACCTCGATTTCTGCTGACGCATCGGTCTTGACGTCGAACATCGACGAGACATCGCCGGAAGGCGATTTCGACTCGTTCGGATTCTGCTCGACCTGAATCAGCATGTCGGATCGATATACGGGCCGCGTGAACGTGGCGTACGCGATGCCGCACAGCAGGAATGCGAGCGTCGTGCCGAGGATCAGCCAGCGCCCCCCATAAAGCGTGCTCAAATGATGTAGCGGATGGACACGCTGCCGCATGGGCTCGTAAATCGGGCCGGACATATTTGCCTGGTTCATGCGTGACTCCCAAAGATCCGCGTCATGCGAGCCGCGGTGAAATACAGAACACCCGAGGTATCAGAACGCGATGTCATGGCACCAGCGCCTTGCCGACCGACGCCGACTGCGCCGTTGGAATCAGCAGGCTCACCACGCGACTCCAGCGAACCAGCGAAGACGCATCGACAAAGACGACGTCGTTCGGCTTCAGTTCGAAGTTGTCAGCGAGCGCCATTGCCGCAGGCGTGCTGGCGTCGAGGTGATACACGACAGGATTCTTTTCGTTCTTGCCACGTACCACATAGACCTGCTGGGCGTCGCCCGAATACTGGCTCACGCCGCCCGCGTCACCGAGCGCTTCGTTCAGGGTCAGCTTGCCGTTGTTGAGGGTCAGGGTCGATGCGCGCGCCACTTCGCCGAGCACGAAGACCTTGCTGTCGGTGGCGGAATAGACGCGTACGAGGTCGCCGTCGCGAAGCAGGATGTTCGACGGGTTTGCGCCTTTCTCGATCAGATCCGGCATATTGACCAGCACGGTATTGTCGCCACGCGTCACGGCGACAGACGACCGGTCCGCCGCCGCCGTGAACCCGCCTGCGCGGTTGATGGCCTCAGGCAACGTCATGGGCACGTCGTTGAGAATCTGCAGACCCGGCGTATGCACTTCGCCATCGAGGTAAATACGCTTGCTACGATAGGCCTGGATGCGCAAGGTGACCTGCGGATTGCGCACGTATTCACCAAGCCGTTTAGCGAGCAGTTCACGCGCCTCGGCTTCCGTCAGCCCCGCCACATGCAGCATGCCGACGTACGCAAACTGGACCATGCCGCTGCCGTCGATCGTATAGCCCGACACGATGGAATTCGATCCGCTGCTATCGAGTCCGGTCGAGCTTTGCAGCGATGGCATGTTCAGTTCGGGATGGTCCCAGATGACGATGTTAAGGATGTCGCCAGGGCCGAGCACATAGGCGCGCGGCTTGTCGAAGAGCTTCTGTACTTCCGGCGCCACGCCTTTAGGCATGGCCTCGCGCTGCTGTTCGACGAGCGAGCCGGTGATTTCCACGAGATTGTCCTTTGAGATGCCTTGAGCGCCCGCGCCCGGCACTGCAATCGTCGTATCGGTTGACGCTGCGGGTTTCACCGCAGCCGTGCCCGTCGTTGCCTTGCTGCTCTCGCCAGACTGAAACGTCATGCCCGGGGCCATTGCGCAGGCCGACACCAGCACCGCCGCGGACACAATGGCCATGCGCGGGTTAAACAACGCCTTGAGCAATCGCGCGTAGAGACCTTCATTTCCCGTTTCGGCGACCACTTCTACATCCTGCAAAGACTGTCCCGCACTTATCGAATCAGAGTGTATTTTTGACATCACGCTGCCCTTCCATTTAGACGGACCCGATACACGTGCGGCGCATCCAGTCCGGCACTACACTTCCAGCACGGTCCGAATCGAAACGTCATCGGCACCGCTTCAAACCTTCATACGGCTACGTCATGAAAAACTGTCTGCTGCTTACCTGCGCGACGCTGATCTTCCTTCAGCAACCTTGTGCGCTCGCCCAATCAACCGACGCGGCAGGCACGCTACACGCGAAGCCCGCCATCACGGTGCAGCACTCCACACAGAAATCCGCTACATCCAGCGCACGCGAGTCGTTCACGGCGTCGACGCCTGCCGTCACCGATCTGAAGCGCCCTCAGACTTCCACGCTGTCCAACCGCGAGAAGCTCAATACGTTTCGTGCCCATCCGTCCAGCTCGGCCAGCGCATCCGACGACCCTTGGAGCAACAATGCGACAGTCGCCTCGCCCTGGACATCCCCCGACTACAGCGCACCGCAAACGAGTCAGCCCTGAATTCACAAAGCAGCAAGCCGGCCGGGTGTGACGCTAAGGCGTCGCACCTGGGCCGTGTCTCCAGCTCGTTGTGAGTTTTGTGTGATTCAGGCCGCCCCCTTAGTAAGCGCCGTGCTTGTTGAGCACAACGCCTATGGTGCGCACCAGAATCAGGATGTCGCTGCCGAACGACCAGTTCGTGACATACGACACGTCCAGCGCTACGCGCGTGGCGTAGTCGATATCGTTGCGGCCGCTGACCTGCCAGAGACCGGTGATGCCAGGTTTCGCTTTAAGGTAATACTCGGCGCCTTCGCCGTAGCGTTCGAGTTCCTTCTCGATCACCGGGCGCGGGCCCACCAGACTCATTTCGCCACGCACCACGTTCCACAGCTGCGGCAGTTCATCGAGGCTCGTACGCCGGATGAAATGACCGACCTTCGTGATACGTACGTCGTTTTTCAGCTTGAAATCCCGGTCCCATTCGGCGCGCGCCTGCGGGTCGGTGTCGAGCAACTGCTTGAGCACGACGTCCGCGTCGACCACCATCGAACGAAACTTCAGACATCTGAATTTGACACCGCCATTTCCAATGCGTGTGTGACCGAACACACATGGACCGCCATCTCTCATCACCAGTAGCGCGATCACAACAAGCACCGGCGAAAGGAGCATGATCGAAATCAGTGCGGCGACGAGGTCGAAGGTGCGCTTCGCACCAGATTGAAGCTGACGGCTTTGTAGCGGTGCGCCTTGCGCCTGCGTTCCGGCCGGCGCGATGAAACCACTTGATGACGGTCCCATGACAGGGGGCGGGGCGGCTGCGGATGACGCGGTCAACTGGCTCGGCGAAACCGCCGCTCTTGTGAAGAGCGATTTCATGATCGACATGGCATTCCCCTGGATCGGGTTGAACTACGTTCGGTGCCGTGCTGGCAACAGCTTGTGGCCGTTAGCTGCAACGTCCGTATGTATCGGCGAAGCGGACGATGTCGTCCTCGCCGAGATAGGCACCCGACTGCACCTCGATGATTTCGAGCGGCAGTTTTCCCGGGTTTTCGAGCCGATGTTTGACGCCGAGTGGGATGTAGGTGGATTCGTTCTCGCTCAGAAGAAACTGCTCTTCACCCCGCGTTACGCGCGCTGTGCCACGCACGACAATCCAGTGTTCCGCGCGATGGTGATGCAGCTGGAGCGACAGGCAGCCTCCAGCGCGCACGACAATGCGCTTCACCTGAAAGCGCTCGCCGTGGTCGATCGAGTCGTAGCAGCCCCAGGGGCGTTGAACCTTGCGATGTGTGTCGGCTTCCGGCGCGTGCTGGCCCGCGATCCGGCCAACCAGTCCCTTCACGTCCTGAACATGCGAACGGTCGACGACGAGCACGGCATCCGGCGTTTCCACCACGACGAGATTCGTCACGCCCACGCATGCCACGAGCCGGCCTTCGGAATGCGCATAGCACGAAGTCGCACCTTCGAACATCACACGGCCGCGCGCCGCGTTGCCGTCGCCGTCCTTGTCGAGCGCATCCCACACCGCATCCCACGAGCCGAGGTCCGACCAGCCGGCTTCGAGCGGCACGACCACGCCCTTGATCGATTCGTCGCGCGCGAGATGCTCCATCACTGCGTAGTCGATCGAATCGGCTTGCGTGGCAACGAAAGTGGCGTTGTGGGGATGGAAATACGCACCGTCGGTGTGGCCCTGCTCATAAGCGGCCACGCACGCCGCGTGCATGGCAGGCTGAAGCCGCGCCAGCGTCGCGAGCCAGACGCCCGCGCGCACGACAAAGATGCCGCTGTTCCACCAGTACTCGCCTGAAGCGACGTACTGCGCGGCAAGTTCCGCTGCAGGCTTTTCGACAAACGTCTCGATCTGTCTTGCGGCCTCGCCGAGCGGCGCGCCCAGCTTGATATAGCCAAAGCCGGTATCGGCGCGTGCTGGCGGCACACCCAGCGTGACAATTGCGCCCTGCTCCGCGAATTCCGCTGCATCCTGAATCGCACGATGGAACGCTGCAGTATCGGGAATCACGTGATCGGCGGGCATCACGACGAGGATGCTGTCGTCGCCACTGCTCAATGCCTCAAGCGCGGCAAGCGCGAGCGCGGGCGCTGTGTTGCGGCCCGCGGGTTCGACAATGATTCGCGCATCGATGCCGGCTTCGCCGAGTTGCTGGGAGGTCAGAAAGCGATGTTCTTCGCCGCAGACGATGATCGGCGTTGCATCCAGTTCACGTTCACCGCCGAGGCCCGCAAGGCGGCGCGCAGTCGCCTGAAGAAGTGAGTCCGACCCAACCACATCGATCAACTGCTTCGGATAGTGCTTGCGTGATACAGGCCATAGCCGTGTTCCCGATCCGCCAGCAAGCACTACAGAAGCGAGCTTCAGCTTGATGGCGGACACCGGCGTTCGGCCTCCGGCCCCGCCCGCAATCTGCGCATCACCGGCTGCTTCAACCATCTGTGTAGTAGTACTCATGATGACGACTCCGGTTCGACGAAAGGACTGCAGGAAGAGTCGCGGTACGTTGCCTTGTCACCGCGCGACGCGCTGGCTTTCTCCGGTTCCTGGCTGCGGAGCCATCGTGGAAAACCCGGATAAGGCGTCGTGTTGCAGTGAAGCATAGGCGCGCCGAAACCCGCCGGAAGATGCCTGGCCGAAAATCGCGAGATGTTGGCGGATTCGCCTGAGAGGAACGACTAAAGCGTTGCGAATGCGTACATGCGTCCAATACGACAGGCACGAAAACCGCCGACGCTATCAAGAAGAGTGGGAAGGAGACTTCAGTGAGTGGCTACTTTCACTTGCGCCCGTGAGACAGCAGGCGTTGCCAAAGGTGAATCGCCGTGCGGCCGGCCCCCGCGGGCGTCGAATTGGCGGCAGTTTCGCGTCGTGCTGAACTGCGATTCACCGACGACAGATTCTTCGTATGTGTGGTACCGCACATAATCTGCGTTGTATTTCAAGCACGTTGTGTGATTGACCTCATACAAAATTAATTTCTTCATACGATGCTACGTTCTCACGTTTTGTTTTTCGAAAAATCCGGAAAGCAAACATAAATATTTATCGTCAATATGCATTTATCTTATTGGACTTAAATTGCACTTTTTGTGTGCATTTTTTCTTCATATCATTGAAAATTTCTTCCATCTCAATCACATACATGGATCTCCCGCGTTCCGTTGGAGCCAAATGTCGGCGTTGAAATCGATATCGCCTTACGATTTTCGAAGGAGATGGAAGCTGGTATGACGAAGCCCGCATTCCAGCACTTTTTTCTGTCTCAATAAAATTCTTCGGCTTGAATTTCCGGAATTTTCGAATCCGTCCATTAATCAGACGGGCATTACTGGCGATTTCCGCCAACATATCGTTCCCGTCGGCCATTACAAATATGGCGTCATAAATTACCGATATGATGCACTGCACAAGGTTGCCGCTGTGTGCATTGGAGGATGGACCAATGGAACACCCCGTTGACGCAGGAAAAGCGCTTGTCGAGGGCCCTGGTTCGCCAGAGGCCGCCTTGCATCATTCCCATCTGCGTCACATCGGGCTGCTGCTCTTTGACGGCTGTTCTCTTCCTGGCGCAAGCGTCGTTGCCGAAGCGTTCCGTCTCGCTAACGAGATCACGCTTGCCCGCAACCAGCGCCCTGTCTATCAGCTATCGCTACTGTCGTATCGCGGCGGCAACATCGCGTGCTCGTCGTCGATACGCGTCTGGACGCAAGGGCTCGATGCTTCGCCGCTGCGAAACTTCGATGCGATCTTTATCGCATGCAGCGAAAGCGAAGCGATGGCCGAACGCGACGTACGTCTGCTCTCCTGGTTGTGCGAGATCAGCTCGGCGGTGCTCGACCGATATCAGTCCGGCCAGGGTCCGGCGATGCAACAGGGGCACGCGAGCGCAAGCGGCAAGCCAGCGGATGCGGTTGCATCCAGCGAGTCCATTGCCGTCGGTCGCCATGCGCCGCCGGTATTCTGGTTCAAGGACTCGCCCCCCGCGACACCTGTTTCCGCACCTTCGCCGGCTGACATGGCGCTTTCGCAGATCGAAGCGGACCTGGGCGCCGCAGTCGCACAGCAGGTGGCCGCGCATCTCGAGCCACATCGGCACAACCGTGTGGAAGCTGAACCTGATGATGTGCCTGTTGCCGCTATCAGCGACAAGATCCGCGAGTCGGCGCGCTGGATTACGGAGAACTACGCGGAACCGATTTCCGTGACGGATGCCGCGCGCGTCGCTGCGATGAGCGAGCGCAACTATCTGCGACGCTTTAGATGCGAGCTTGGCGTCACGCCATCCGAGTACCTCTTGCGCGCAAGGCTTGACATGATCTGCCGCCTGCTAAAGGAAACCGATCTGCCCGTCGACAAGATCGCGCGACGCTGCGGTATGGGTAACGGCGACCGGCTTGCCCGGATATTTCGCAAGCGGTTTGCGTTGTCGCCTACCGAGTATCGCTTCAATGGGCGCGCGCAGGCGCGTCGTGACCGGCCAGTCGCGGCGCCAGTCCTGCAACATCACTAGCACGCTGCGTTGGCCTCTGTTGAGAGAAGCCGACGCACAACGGCACGGCGCGACACTAAAGCCTACCTGCCCACGATGCGGCGCGCGAGCGTCTTGACGTACGGAGGCGTGATTCCGTGCAACACGTCACGCGCCGTCAAAGCGTACTTTTCGCCGGGACGTGTAGCGAAACGTGTGGTGTGGGCATCCGCCGCTTCGTTTTCAGGGCGTCCGTTCGTGTAGTAATAGAGCGCAACCGAGCGGCGCGTCACGCCTTGCGGACAGCAAAGCGGGTCCGGGTGACCGTGCCACGAGAACTCATCGGTATTGAAGATGGCGAGCCGGTTGCCCAGCGGCGCGATTTTCTGCACGCAACGCTGGACGTCCTTGTCCCATAGCTGAAGATGCCCTTGCCAGTTGTCGTCCCACGTGTCGTTCAGATAGAGCAGTACGTTCAGGCGCCGGTCGAGTTTCCAGTCGAGGTGATAGTTGTAATCGATATGCAGGCCAAGATGGCCACCCGGCAACGTCTGGTGCAGGCCGCCGCCATGCAGGTGCGGGTCCGGAACCAGCCCCTTGATGCCCGAAATCGTCTCAAGAAACGTGATGAAACCCGGCGCGTTCAACTCCATGATGAGCGACCTGAGCGCTGGCGGGATCGCGTAGAAATCCTGGCTTTGCAGCTTGAAGTTCTCAGCCGCCGAGCGGAACTTGAACCAGACGTTTTCCTCTGGCCCGGGAAAGACGTCGCTGAGTTCGCGATACACATCCGGCTCGAGGAAGTCGTCGATATAGATGTGAGGGAAAGGATCAGCCGACCGGTACGCATCGGACAGCTCACGTGAAAGCCAGTCAAGCTTCGCAACATCCATCATTTCACGGCTCATGATCAGATCTCCAGGAGAATGCGTCTCAACGTTCCCTGATGGCGATATCACCGTTTGACGCCGGCGGGCGTCACGTCTGCCTGCAACGAGGCATGGATCGCTCAACTGGCGTGCACGCGTTCCCTCTGGACAAGCGGCGTGCACAGCCAATCAGCAGATAATTTAGTACGCGAGGGCAACCCGAAAATATTCGGTAGCGCACATGCAACACGGACGTGCATGCAAAAGCGCATGCACGAAGGCGTGCGCGTCGCGCCGGTGCAACGGATTTCCGTGCACCGTGCGAGCGCTGCGGCGTGCGTCAGGTGTGCAGATCGGGATGATTCCGGGCGATTTCGATCACCCAGTCGGTGAACGCGCGGACCCGCGAGCTCAGATTTCGGCGATGGGGATAAACGAGCGACAGCGGCGTGGCCGGCGTCTTGTAGCCGCTCAGGATCTCCCGCAGTTCGCCGCGCTCGATCAGCTCCGCGACCATGAAGCGTGAAGGCTGGATGATGCCGAAGCCGCGCACGCCCGCACTCACATAGACAGTGCCGTCATTCACCGCAAGCGGGCCTTCCAGCGAAACCTTGACGATCTCGCCGTTCACTTCGAATTCGAACGGAAAGGTTTTCCCCGAGCGCGCGGACACGTAGTTCACGGCCTGATGCGCCTGCAGATCCTCGATCGTCGCGGGCGTGCCATGCTCCTCCAGATACGCTGGCGAAGCGCACGTGGTGAGTGGTGCGTTGCCGATACGCCGCGCAACGAGGCTCGATTCCTCGAGCGCGCCCATGCGGATCACGCAGTCGACGCCATCCTGCACGATATCGATGTTACGGTCCGCAAGACCGAGACGCACTTCGATATCCGGATAGCGGCGATAGAAATCGTCGAGCACGGGGAGCAGCAGCGTTCTCGCGAGCGTTCCCGATGTGTCCACGCGGATCGTGCCCGAGGGGTTCTGGATCTTGTTCGATAACGACGAATCCGCATCCGCGAGGTCGGCCAGGATGCGAACACAGCGCTCGTAATAAAGCGCGCCGTCGTCCGTGACGCTAACCGAGCGTGTGGTGCGATTCAGCAAACGCACGCCAACATGCTCCTCCAGCGCCTGAACCAGGTTGCTGACCGATCCACGCGGCAGATCGAGCAGCTCTGCCGCTTTTGAAAAACTGTTGGTTTCGACCACGCGGGTAAAGACTTCGATTGCCTGGAGTCGATCCATTGCCAGGGCACTCCTCGTGAGTAGCGGTTAAACGGGCGTCATGCCATCGGTGAAAAGCGGGTGTCCGTTACGTCTTGAGCCGGTAGCCGGTCCTGAAGATCCACGCCACGATCACAAGGAACACCGCGAGAAACACGCCCGTCATTGCCAGACTGATACCGACGCTCACGTCCGCGAGTCCGTAAAAGCTCCAGCGAAATCCGCTCACCAGGTACACGATCGGATTGAACAGCGTCACGACTTTCCACACCGGCGGCAACATGCTGACAGAATAGAAACTGCCGCCGAGAAACGTCAACGGCGTGATGATCAGGAGCGGCACCAGTTGCAGCTTTTCGAAACTGTTCGCCCAGATACCGATGATAAATCCGAGCAGGCTGAACGTCAGCGCGGTCAGCACGAGAAACAGGATCATCCAGAACGGGTGCTGAACCTGGATAGGCACAAAGAGTCCCGCGGTTGCAAGAATGATGAGGCCGAGCGCGATCGATTTTGTCGCCGCCGCGCCGACGTAGCTCACCACGATCTCAAGATACGAAACCGGAGCGGACAGCAATTCGTAAATCGTGCCGGTGAACCTCGGGAAGTAGATGCCAAACGACGCGTTGGAGATGCTCTGCGACAGAAGCGACAACATGATGAGACCCGGCACGATGAACGCGCCATAGGTGATGCCGTCGACTTCCTTGATACGCGAGCCGATCGCCGCACCGAACACCACGAAATAGAGCGACGTGGAAATCACTGGCGCGATAATGCTTTGCATCAGCGTGCGCCAGGTACGCGCCATTTCAAAGCGGTAGATCGCGCGGATTGCGTAGAGGTTCATTGTCCACCTCGCACGAGGCTCACAAAGATATCTTCAAGCGAACTCTGTGTAGTGTGAAGGTCCTTGAAACAGATGCCGGCATCGTTCAAGTCCTTGAGGAGCGCAATGATGCTGCCGCCCTCGCCCTGCGTATCGTAGGTATAGGTCAATTCGTTTCCGTCGCCGGAGCGCTCGAGGTTCCAGCCTGCAAGGCTCGCGGGGATGCCCGCAAGCGGATGATCCAGTTGCAGCGTCAACTGCTTCTTGCCCAGCTTGCGCATCAGTTCTGTTTTGTCTTCGACGAGCATGATCTCGCCCGCATTGATCACACCGATACGGTCGGCCATGTCTTCGGCTTCTTCGATGTAGTGCGTGGTCAGAATAATCGTGACGCCGCTTTCACGCAGCGCACGCACGAGTTTCCACATGTCGCGCCGGAGTTCCACGTCGACGCCCGCAGTGGGCTCGTCGAGAAACAGCACCTGCGGTTCGTGCGACAGCGCCTTGGCAATCAGCACGCGCCGTTTCATGCCACCCGAAAGCGTGATGATCTTGCTGTTGCGCTTGTCCCAGAGTGAGAGATCGCGCAGCACCTTTTCGATGTGCGCCGGATTCGCCGGCTTGCCGAAGAGGCCCCGGCTGAACGACACCGTGGCCCAGACGGTTTCGAACGCGTCTGTCGTCAGTTCCTGCGGCACGAGGCCAATCATGGAGCGCGCGGCGCGGTAATTGGCCGCGATGTCGTGCCCTGCGACCATGACGTTCCCTTCGCTCGCGTTGACAATGCCGCAGATGATGCTGATGAGCGTCGTCTTGCCCGCGCCGTTCGGCCCCAGCAGCGCGAATATCTCACCCTGGCGGATCGTGAGATTGATGTTCCTGAGCGCCTGGAAGCCGGTGGCGTAGGTTTTGGACAGCCCGGTAACGGATAGGATCGGTTGCATGAACGCGACGATAGCAGAAGCCGGGCGTTCGCTGTTTTTCCCGAACAATGCGCGCCGCCCGGGCTTCGGTCAGGCTCGGGTCAGGCTTCCCTGGTGCACGCGCCCATCCTGTACACGGAAATGCCTTCCATCGGATCGGGCGCTTCGCGCCACGGCGCGCGTTGCAGCGCCTGCGCCGTGTCTTCGTATCCAGCCGCCCAGCGGCGCGCGATACCATCGGCGGAGAAATCGATGTCCTTGTTCAGGTCGTCGCCGTCGAAGCGCGGCGCGTCCAGTTCCAGAACCTGCATCGTCGTGCCGCAACCCCAGCCGAGCAGTTCCTTCACCTCGGGCTTGTCGCGCAAGGTTTTGGGCAGGTGCTCGCCGAGTTCGCGGATCACGTGGCGCAGGCGGTGAATCTGCTTTTGCCTTTCCAGATGGCTCTCCGCGCGGCTCGAATACTGGATGTCGCGCTGCCGGCTCATCACCTGCCAGACCGATTGCGGTTCCGGTCCGCTGCCCGGCCACAGCTGCACCGCGAAAATCACCGAGTCGCGCCGGGGGCGGTCATCGAGCACCGCCTCGAGCGGTGTGTTCGAGTAGATGCCGCCGTCCCAGTACATTTCGCCGTCGACGCGCACTGACGGAAAGCCTGGCGGAAACGCGGCAGACGCCATCACGTGATTCACGTCCATCGGCGCATCGCGGTTCGTGAAGTAGCGCATGCGGCCCGTGCAGACGTTCACGGTGCCCACCGTCAGACGGGTCTGGCCGCCGTTCAGATGCTCGAAGTCGACGAGCGCCGCGAGTGTTCTCCGCAGCGGGTCGGTCGAATAGAACGCGGCCTGTTCGAGGCCGACGGGCGTGTGCACGCCCATCCATGCACCCGCGCGCGGCGTGAAGAACGACGCAATCCCCTGGGTGACGGTTGCCACATCGCGCGACCAGTGATCGAGTGCGGGCAGCCAGCCGGCGGTCGCGCTGCCATGTTGCGCGACGCCGTCCCAGAAGCGCTTGAGGCGCGCAAGCCGCGCCTCTGGCGGATTGCCCGCGATGATCGCGCCGTTGATGGCGCCAATCGATGTGCCGATCACCCAGTCCGGCTCGACGTTCGCGTCATGCAGCGCCTGATACACGCCGGCCTGATAGGCACCGAGCGCCCCGCCGCCCTGCAGCACGAGGACAACCTGTCCGGGAATGTCGTGACCCGCTCCAGGCCCAGGCGCTGCTTCAGGGGGCGCATCCTCTTTAACACCGGCTGCCTTTCTGGCCATCATGGCTCTCCTTCAGCGAACATGTCGTGCCGGAAAGCGCCACAAGAGCGCGTCGCCGGACCCGGTCTACGCATGCTAAAGGGAGTATATGACCGCAGCCGTCACAGCGCCCGTGAACGGGCACTGGCGTTACGCGGGGGCCGTCTGCTGGTGAAGGAGCGTGCCGAACGCATCGGCGGTGAGTGGCTTGCCGAGCAGGAAGCCCTGAATCTCGTCGCACATCATCGTCTTCAGCTTGGCGAGCTGCGAAGGCGTTTCCACGCCTTCGGCGACCACATCCATTTCGAGCGAGTGCGCGAGCGCGATGATCGCCGAGACGATCGCGTCGCCTTCGTGGCCATCCGCATCCAGTCCGTTCGTGAAGAAACGGTCGATCTTCAGCTGCTTCACGCGAAAACGCTGCAGATACGCAAGGCTCGAATAGCCGGTGCCGAAATCGTCGATTGCAATCTCGAAGCCGTGGTTCTGGAACGCGTGAATCATCTCGATGGTTTTCGGCGCGTCCTGCATCGCGACGGATTCGGTGATCTCGAACATGATCTGGTGGCAGTCCACATTCTCCTCGCGCACGATCTCCAGCACCGTATTCACGAGGTCAGGCTGCATCAGCTGTCGTGGCGACAGGTTGATTGCGACACGCATCGGCGGCAGACCATCCGCTATCCAGCTGCGAATCTGCCGGCACGTTTCGCGCACCACCCAGTGTCCGATATGCACGATCTGTCCCGAGCGCTCCGCGATCGGGATGAACTCCATCGGGGCAAGCAGGCCCAGTTCGGGGTGATTCAGCCGGAGCAGCGCCTCCGCGCCGGCAAGCTCGCCGTTGTCGCCGCGAAACTTGGGCTGGAAATGCAGCGAGAAATGACCTGACGAAAGCGCGTCGTGCAGCGCACTTTGAATTTTCAGCGTACGCGTCGCGACTTCATTCATGCCGGCTTCGAAGAAACGGTACGTGCCGCGGCCCGCGCGCTTGGCTTCGTACATCGCGGCGTCGGCGTTTTTCAGCAGCGTGTCGACGGTGTCGCCGTCGTCGGGATACAGCGAAATACCGATGCTCGGCGTGACCTGCATCGGCTGGCCGTCGCTCCATGCGCCCTTGCGCATCCGGGCGAGCACGCCTTCGGCCATGATCTCCGCATCGCGTGGCGAAGCGAGATCCTCCAGCAGCACGACGAATTCGTCGCCGCCGAGACGCGCCACCATATCGCCTTCGTGCACACAACTTGAAAGGCGATGCGCGAACGCCTTGAGCACCTCGTCGCCGACGGAATGGCCAAGCGAATCGTTGATCGTCTTGAAGCCGTCGAGGTCCATGAACAAAATTGCAAATGACTTCCCGTTGCGCCGCGACGACTCGATCACCAGCTCGATACGCTCGGTAAGCGTGCGGCGATTGGGCAGATCGGTAAGCGCGTCAAACGCGGCCATCCGCACGATCTGTCCAGTCAGCCGTGTGACTGAACCGGTCAGCAGCGTTGTGCGCGCATCGAAGCGGGACAACATCAATGTCACGATGAGGATCGCAAAGCTGAAGAGCGTGACGGTCGTTGCGAGCCATTCGGAGTTGATGCCGCGCGCGGCACCGCAGATCGCGCCCGCCGGAAAATCGGCCGCCGCGATGCCGGTGTAGTGCATGCCCGTGATCGCGAGGCCCATGACGAACGCCGCGGCCACCCGCTTCGTGATCACGTAGCGCTGCTTCGAATCGCGCAGCGTGTGCGCAATCCACAGCGCGACGGTCGCGGCGGTAATCGCAATGGCGATCGATGCGCCAAAGAGCACCGGGTCGTAGTCAATGCCAGGCTGCATCTGCATCGCGGCCATGCCGGTGTAGTGCATCCCGGCAATGCCAAAGCCCAGCAGGATGCCGGCCATCGCCAGCCGCGATGCCTTGAGCTCGCCCCGCGTCACGATAAAGAGCGCGAACCACGACACGACCATCGCGATCGCGAGCGAGTATGCGGTCGTGCGCAGGTCGTAGCCCAGCGGAATCGGCAGCGAGATCGCGAGCATGCCAATAAAGTGCATCGACCAGATGCCCACGCCCATCGCCGCCGCGCCGCCAGCGAGCCACGCATGGCGCGCCAGCGTTCTGCCCAGCAGGGTGATACGCCCCGCCAGATCGAGCGCCGTATACGAAGCGAGGGCCGCCACGACAAGCGAAAGTGCGACCAGCCAGAAGTTGTACGTGCTCTGCATGATTGAACGGCGTGCGCGGATTAACCGGGTTAGCTGATTAACGGCCTGCGCAACGATTTCTTAAGGCCCAGTATCTGGATATCGCGCATCCAGCACATTCACAAATATTACACAGGTCGCTGGTTATCCTTCGACGTCGTCAGAGCGATCCCACTGGTTGGTCCGTACCGTTCGAGGCTTCCATGTATGCCTGGTCAGCGCATTGCCCCGCGTCACGTCGCAAACGTTTGCTTGCTGCCATTGCAACGCTGGCTGCCGCGTCGCTGTGCGCATGCCTCAGTGCATGCGGCGACGACGACAGGCCTGCCACGCGCCCGCAACCCGCCGCGCCTTCGATCACGGCCACCGACACGCCCGCCGCGCCTGCACTGATTGTCCAGACACCTTCGCAGACATCGCATGCCGCATCCGATGGGCTTGTCGCGCTTGCGCCGCCCGTGATTCACACCGCCGACTGAAGTCCCCGCGCCGCGCACGGTACGAACGATAATGGGATCCACGCGCGGCATGTCCCCTTCCATATAGAAAGAACGACACCGACATGACATCGAAGAATCGCCGTGATTTTCTGCGTTCCGCCGCCCAGCTAGCCGGTTCCGCAACCGCGCTCTCCATGCTGCCGGCGGGCATTCGCAACGCGCTCGCCATCCCCGCGAACAACGCCACGGGCAGCATCCGCGACGTGGAACACATCGTCGTGCTGATGCAGGAAAACCGCTCGTTCGACCACTACTTCGGCTCGCTGCGCGGCGTGCGCGGCTTTGGCGACACACGCGCCATCTCGTTGCCGAACGGCAAGCCAGTCTGGTATCAGCCGCTCGCGGCCGACGCCGGCTACGTGCTGCCGTTTCGCCCCACGGCGCCGAATCTCGGCCTGCAGTTCCTGCAGGACCTGGCGCACGACTGGCCGACCACGCACCTTGCGTGGAACGGCGGCCGCTACGACCAGTGGGTGCCGAACAAGGGCGCAACAACGATGGCCTACCTGACGCGCGACGACATTCCGTTCCACTACCAGCTGGCCGACGCGTTCACGATCTGCGACGCCTACCACTGCTCGCTGATGGGCCCGACCGACCCGAACCGCTATTACATGTGGACCGGCTGGGTCGGCAACGACGGCAGCGGCGGCGGCCCGGTGATCGATAACGCCGAACTCGGCTACGGCTGGTCGACGTATCCTGAAGTGCTGCAAAACGCGGGTATTTCGTGGAAGGTCTATCAGGACGCAGGCACGGGTCTCGATGCAAAAGGCTCATGGGGCTGGACGCAGAATCCGTATATCGGCAACTACGGCGACAATTCGCTCCTCTACTTCAACCAGTATCGCAACGCGCAGCCGGGCAATCCGCTGTACGACAATGCGCGCACCGGCACGAACGTCGCCGCCGGCGGCACGTACTTCGACATCCTGAAGCGCGACGTGCAGAACAACGCTTTGCCGCAGGTCTCGTGGATCGTCGCGCCCGAAGCGTATTCCGAGCATCCGAACTGGCCGTCGAACTACGGCGCGTGGTACGTCGATCAGGTCTTGCAGATTCTCACGTCTAACCCCGACGTCTGGAGCAAGACCGTGCTCCTCATCAACTTCGACGAAAACGACGGATTCTTCGATCACGTCTCGCCGCCGTTCGCCGCGGCATCCGATGCCAATGGACTTTCGACTGTCGACACCGCCAACGAAAACTACGCAGGCGACCCGAAAAATCCCGCTGGCCCGTATGGGCTCGGGCCGCGCGTGCCGATGCTCGTCGTGTCTCCGTGGTCGAAGGGCGGCTGGGTGTGCTCGGAGGTGTTCGATCACACGTCGGTGATTCGCTTCATCGAAAAGCGCTTCGGCAAGCATCACGATCTCGGCGAATCGAACATTTCGCCGTGGCGGCGTGCCGTGTGCGGCGATCTCACGTCCGCATTCAACTTCGCGAATCCCAACGAAGCGTTCCCGTCGCTGCCGCCGACGACCGGCTACGTGCCGCCCGACCAGAATCGCCACCCCGACTACGTGCCGCTGCCGCCCGCCGTGCAGGCCGTCCCGAAACAGGAACCGGGTGTGCGGCCCGCGCGTGCCGTGCCGTATGAACTGTTCGTGCGTGTTAACGTGGAAGGCGCGCAGGGCAAGGTTTCGATGCGCTTTCTCAACACAGGTGAAGCGGGCGCGGTGTTTCTCGTCTACACCGCGAACAGTGCCGACGCGCCGCGCAGCTATACGGTTGAAGCGAAGAAGCGCATCGAAGACACACTGCCGCTGAACGCAGACGGTACGTACGATTTCACCGTGCATGGGCCGAACGGCTTCCTGCGGCGTTTCGCGGGCAAACCGGCGTCGGGTCACGGGTGGAGCGAGGAAAAGGCGCGGCCCGAAGTGGCCGAAGGATACGACGTCGCGAATGGCAACCTGCAGTTGCGGCTGGAGAACCCGGGCGCCGCGCGCTGCCAGTTCAGGATCACGAACGCCTACGATCCCGGCGCGACGATCACCCATGCTGTACGCGGCGGCGATACGGATCAGGTGTACCTCGATCTGCGCAAGGCGTTCGGCTGGTATGACCTGACGGTATCGGTGGATACGGATGCGAGCTTCGCGCGCCGCTTCGCCGGTCACGTGGAAACGGGCCGCAGCAGCATGAGCGACCCGGCGCTCGGCGGCTAGCCACGCCACTTCACACCACGCGCACGTCCTGCGTAAGCAGGCGTGCGCCGGTTGTGAAAGGACGTATCCGCGTTAAAACTGGCTCTCGCCGATCATGAGCGCCACCGCGAAGCGGCAGACCTGCGCGAACAGCGCGCTCCAGTCGGCTTCGATACCCACTCGCCCGTTCATTCAATCGAATGATTGTGTAACGACGCAAATGCTCAACCGAGTTGGCCGAAGCGTTCCTGCACGTAGGCCAGAAACTGCTCGAGCCGCTCCTCGATTGTGGGCGAAAGGCTCACGTACTTGATACGCCGATCGTGTTCCGCGCTTTCCTCCCGCATCCAGCCTTCGTCGATGAGTGCCTGCACGTAGCGCACCGCCGTGCGCCGGCTCACGCCGGGCATGAAATCGTAGAGCGCCGTCTTGGCAAAGTAACGCTCGTCGTCCATCCACATCCCGCAGAACAGGTCGCTGTAGTTCAGGTCATTCAGCCCGATATCGCCGAAATACGCTGACCATTGCCTGTCCATATCGAGGATCGCATTCGCGACCGCCTTCCCTTTGGTGCGGGAGATCTTTCGAATCATCGTTCCATCCGTTGAATAACGCCCGCACAGTTTATGGGCAAAATGCGCCCAAAGTCGAGCACGCTTTTTCCGCTTTCACGTCCTGCGGTTTATTTTTTTCACCCACTTTTTTCATCTATTATTGCATGCACTTTGGCATATAAATGAGGTAGTGATGAAACTAAAACTGTTCAAGACGTTCTGGGGTTTCGAGGGCGGCCCGGACGATGCAGCGCCGCTCGTGCGTGCAGCCGGCTTCGACGGCATCGAGGCGCCGGTGCCCGGGGGCGAAACCGCGCGTGAGCGTTTCGCGGCAGCGATCGATGAGACGCAGCTCGATTTCATCGCCGAGATCACGACCGCCGGCAGTTATGTGCCCGAGCGTTCGGCAACGCCCGCCGATCATTTGCGCGACTTCGAGGACAAGATCGTCTGGGGCAAGCCGCTCAAGCCGCGCTTTTTCAACGTGATGGCCGGCTGCGACGCGTGGTCTGTCGCGACACAGGTCGATTTCTTCGCACGCGCCGTGGACATCGCAGCGAAACATGACGTGACCTGCAGCTTCGAAACGCATCGCGGGCGTTCGTTCTTCAATCCGTGGATCACGCGCGATGTCGTACGCGCGGTCCCGGCACTCAGGCTCACGTGCGACTTCAGCCACTGGGTATCGGTCTGCGAGCGGCTGCTTGAAAGCGAGTGGGACACGCTGCTCGAACTCGCGCCGCATGCACATCATCTGCATGGCCGCGTCGGTTATCCGCAAGGCCCGCAGGTGCCCCATCCGGCTGCACCCGAATACGCGGATTGCCTGCTGTCGCATCAGCGCATGTGGGAAGCGATGTGGACCGCACAGATCGAAAACGGCTACACGACCACCACCATGACGCCGGAGTTCGGCCCCGACGGCTATCTGCACACGCTGCCCTTCACGAATGCGCCCGTCGCGGATCTGTGGGAAATCAATACGTGGATGGGGCAAACCGAGCGCCGTCATCTTGCTGCCTTTCTTGTGCAACGTGCCGATGCGTCGATGGCGCACGTCGCATGACGCACGCCGGTCATCCAAACCACGATTTACTCTCACCCGGGCCTTTTGCCATGAACGTCACACATACCGGCTTCGACCGGCTGCCGGTTGTCGATGTCAGCGGTCTTTACAGCGACAGCCTTGACGCGCGTCTCGCGACGGCGCGCGTTCTCGACCGCGCCGCGCGCGATGCGGGCTTCTTCTACGTCACCGGCCATCAGGTCACGCGCGCGCAGCAGGTGACGCTCGTCGATCAGGCGAAGCAGTTCTTCCGCGCGCCCGAAGCGTGGAAGATGCGCTACTACATCGGTAATTCGCGTGCGCATCGCGGCTACGTGCCAGAAGGCGAAGAAGTGTTCGCGGGCGGCAAGCGCGACCGCAAGGAGGCGTTCGATACCGGTGCCGACCTTTCGCCCGACGATCCGCTCGTGCAGGCCGGCACACCGCTTCTCGGCCCGAACGTATGGCCCGACCAGTCCGGCTTCGACCACGCCGTGACCGACTATTACCAGGCCGCGATGGCGCTCGGGCGTGTGCTTTTTCGTGGCTTTTCGCTCGCGCTCGGTCTGCCGGAAACGTATTTCGAGCGGTACCTGAGCACGCCGCCCAGCCAGTTGCGCCTGATTCATTACCCGCACGACGCCACTGCCGCCGACGCACCCGGCATCGGCGCCCATACCGACTACGAATGCTTCACGATCCTGATGCCGACCGCGCCCGGACTCGAAGTCATGAATGGCGATGGCGTATGGATCGACGCGCCGCCGGTCGACAACGCGTTCGTCGTCAATATCGGCGACATGCTGGAAGCGTGGACGGGCGGCACCTATGTCGCGACCTCGCACCGTGTGCGCAAGGTCAGCGAGGAGCGCTATTCATTTCCGCTCTTTTTCGCGTGCGATTACGCGACTGTGGTGGCGCCGCTGCCGGCGTTCGCGACGCCCGAAGCGCTCGAACAGTACCCGCCCGTCGCCGCTGGCGATCACCTGTTCGCGCAGACAGCGCAGAGCTTCACCTACCTGAAGCAGCGCATCGAACGTGGCGAACTCGTGCTGCCCGACGGCTCGAAAGCGCTCGCGAGTTTCGGACAGCAGGCCCGTTATGCGGCCGTCGACGAATGAAGCGTGGATCACATCGTAAACACCGTGCGCGCGGACGCTTCACTGGTCCATGCGCGTTCGACGTCGGTTAGCGGTACGGCGTCGGCTTCGATCGAAAATCCTCCGCTCACCACCGCCTTCAGCAATGCGCCAATCGCACCCACCAGCCGCTCGTTCGACACGCTGCCAAGCCCGCTGCCCATGATCTCCAGCCCCGAACTGCGCAGCGCGGCAGCCGGCATCGTGATCGTGTTGCCCGCCAGAGAGCCGATCTGCACGAAGCGGATACGCGGCTCTGCCTCGCCGCTGTGCCCGCCCACGGCGGCGAGCAGACTTTCCGCCGAAGGCCCGTACAGGTAGTCCAGGATCACGTTCACACGATGGCTGCGAATGGCATCGCGAAACGTTTCGGTCAGCGCGCCGGGTGGCGCATCGAGCGGAATCAGCACGTCGGCGCCGAGCGCGCCAAGGCCTTCGATACTCTTCGCGTTGCGTCCCGTCACGATCACCTTGCTCGCGCCGAGATGGCGCGCGATCTGGATCGCGAGTCGCCCGGAAACCCCGGTTGCGCCGTTGATCAGCACGTTTTCGCCGCGCTGGAAATGCGCACGTTCCGTCAACGCCGCCCACGACGACATGCCCGGATTGCCGATCGCCGCAGCGGTGACGTCGTCGACGCCATCGGGCACCGGCACGCAGTACGCGGTCTTCACAACGGTGGTTTGCGCCATCGCGCCGAAAATCCCACGCGGAAACGCGAAGTACACACGCCGCCCGTCAGGCAGCAGCCCCACACCGTCGATGCCCGGCACGAGCGGCAGCGCCTTGCCGCTGCTGTAGTGACGCCCGGACGCCTGGCTCTTCACGAGCTGGCTGAGCGCGGCCGCCCGAACCTGCACGAGCGTCTCGCCGGCAACGGCAACCGGATCGGCAAAGTCGCCGTACCGCGGCGGCGCGTTGAAATCGTGGACTACCGCTGCTTTCATCAGAGGCTCCCGGGTTCGAACGACGACCGTAAGGTCACGCGTTCACGTCAATCGGACCGATCCTGCATTCTACGGACGTCCGCGCATTGCCGTCGAAACAGTGGGCGTGGTCGCGTGGATCGCGCGAAATCCGGGCTGCCTTCGGGTACAGCGATTGCTGACTGTAAGGTTGTCTTCCCAACCTGCGAGATCGCCATGAATAACGCCCCCAACCCCGCTCCCGGCAAGCCGGACGAGGCTGACGAGCATGACAGGCCTGACCGCGAGGCCCCGAACGATCTGTCCGTTCCGCTCGGCGATGCGATCCCGACGCCGGTCGAACCGGGTCTGGATCAGCCCCTGCCGGAAAAAAGCAGCATCGAGCCGACCGAAGAAGAAAGCACAAACAAAAACCGCCCGTAGTCCGTGAAGGGCGACGGGCGGTTCAGGCTTCCGCGAAACACGGAAGCCATTTTCAACGGTTCGTTTATTTCGCGGGCTGGATCTTCGGCGAAACCCATTCGTTTTTCAGCAACGCGGGCTTCGGCCAGTAGTAACGCATCGCGATCATGAACCCGCCTTGCGGCGCGGGGAGCCAGTTCGGCTCTTTGTCCTTGCCCGGCGAATCGCTCTGGATGTAGATCGTGTAACCGCCGTCCGGATCGGTCTTCAGATCCGGCAGCATCGGCGCATTGATCAGATAGCGGTTGATCGGATTCTTGACCAGCAGTTGCTGCGGCACGTTGTACATCGTCATCGACCAGAACGCGTTGACGGGCGGCAGTTGCCCCTTCGCGAAATGCAGCGTGTAGTGTTTGCTGCCATCGAGCGGCTGGCCCGTCGCGTCTTTCTCCAGAATCGGATACAGCGCCTCGTCACGCGAATTCGCGCCGATGCCGACCTGCGTGCCCGTGGCGCGCGCCACGTAATCGTTCTTCAGGAACGCTCGCGAACCGAACAGCGTGTCGCTGTGGCCAGCAAGCGAAGCGCGGCGCGCATCGATTGCCTTCTGCCCCGCTTCCATGCCCGCTTTCAGCGCCGCCTGCGTGTCGGCCGGGAGTGCCGACACGTCGAACGGCTTGCCCGGCACGATCCCGATCTGCTCGAAGCGATGACGCAGCGCCGCTTCGGTCGGATTCACCGGTGCGAACTGCAGCATGAATGCAAGCTGGTTGAAGAACTCGAGCGATGTGCGCTCCGTTCCCGGCGGCAGCGGCTTGATCCAGTCGATGGCGGGCCCCGGCGGCGGTGCGGGTTGACCTTCGAACGCGGAGAGCGGCTCGATCCTGTAGCCGGCCTGAATCTTCTTCACGTTGTCGAGATCGGCGGGATTGAAGAGCTGGGTGCGGCCCACCACGTTGACGAATTCCGTTTCCGAACGAATGACCTTCGTGATGCCTTTCGGCGTTGCGCCCTTCCAGTGAGGACCGGCGATCAGATAGTGTCCGCCCTGGTTACCCGTCGTGCGACTGCCAATGTAGTCGAAGTTGAACGTGTACGTATCCATCAGCTGGAATACGAAGTAGCGGTTCTTCTCCATCGGCGGAATCGTGATGACGACCGGCTCCGCGCGCAGGTCCAGCCCGGCGAACGAGTACGGCGTATCGGAATTGGGCGTGACAAACGCCGTGTCGTCAGGGGTGAAGACACGCGCGATATTCAGGATCGAATTGAACGGCCCCTTGTACTGCGAACCGGTCTTGTCGACGGAGAACGCGTACATCGTGCCGTACATGTCGACCATCGGCGTGCCGAAAATATAGGCTTCCTTCGCGATGGCCTCGACCTGCGCGGGTTTCAATGTGCCGCTCCCCGCGGAAGGGTGTGACGCGTCGTGACTGCCTGCGGTCTGGGTTGCAGCCACGGATGCCATCGCGGCGGGCAACAGCAGCGAGAGACATACGATCTTCTTTTTGAGCATGGATATCCTGTATGAGCCTGGAGATGACCGCGTCGACGGCGTTCGCGGATCAACGCATTCTAGCGTCCGGATACGCGTGCGCGACGGGTCGATTCACATTGCATGCATCAGGCATGACATCGCGCAGAAATCTGGTGCGACATGCTATCCATGACGTCTCCGGAAGCGGCGCCGGTGGCAGATTTCGGGGCCGTTCCTGACGGCGCATTCAGCCCGCCAGCTTCCTGAACGTTTCGAGCACGGCGTCGCCCTTGAATGGCTTCACGATCCAGCCCTTCACGCCCGCCGCCTTGCCGCGCTCCTTCATAGCGGGGCTGCTTTCCGTCGTCAGCATGATCACGTTGACCGTGTGGTTCGCGAGTTCGCTGCGGATCTTCTCGACCATCGTGAGGCCGTCCATGTTCGGCATGTTGACGTCGCTGATCACGAGCCGGATGCCCGGGCTTGCCTTCAGGCGTGCGAGGCCATCCTTGCCGTCGACGGCCGTATCGACGTCCAGCCCGTTTTTGCGCAGAAAGCCAGCGACTTCGTCGCGCACGGTGCCCGAATCGTCCACCACCAGAATTTTCGACATATTGTTTCCTGGGACTTCAGTTGCAAAATTCAGAACAGTTCAAGTTCGCCGCCGGTTTCCTCGACCGCGTTCACCTCGACGATAAAGTCGAGCGGCGCGTCCGCGCACACGCAGACCGTCGCGCCGAGCCGCACCGAGCCGTTGATCGTGACGGCGAACGAGGCGAGGTAGCCGGGCTTCAGCTCATCCAGATGCGGCAGGCAATGCGCGCTCAGTACGTAGGGTGTCGACATGCCGAGGTCCGGGAAATAGTTCAGCAGTTCCTGGTTCATCGCGCCGCAACAGAGATTGCAGATCTCGAGAAACACTTCGCGAAACACCGCGCCCTCTTCGTTTCTCACGAAGTAATCGCGCGTCGTGGTGTCCTCGTCGAAATGAAGCACGAGCAACATCCTGAAGACGATCGACGAAATCGTCAGAACCACGACATTTTCCGCGCGCTCGGGCCCGACAGTTCCCTCGCCGGCCGCGACGATTTCGCAGCTGTCGCCCGCCTCCACCGGCAGACGCGTGCGGGCCGCCTTCTGAAAGATGCGCTCGAAGCTTTCCTTTGCGTGCTGGCTGATCACGTCGGCGCCTGATCGAAGCGGGACTGGAACCGGCTTGCGAGCGATGCGACGCTGCCCAGCGAAGCGGTAATCATTTTTCCGCCGGCCTGGATGTCCTGAAACGTGCCGGTCGTCGTGAGGTCGCTGCGATGCAGGCTGTCGCGATAGCTCTTCGACAGCTCTTCCGAGCGCGCCGCCAGTGCCCGCACCTCGCTTGCCACGACCGCAAAGCCGCGCCCGGCCGTGCCGGCGCGCGCGGCCTCGATCGATGCGTTCAGCGAGACGATCACTACGTGCCGCACGATCGACGAAAGCTCCTGATTCTTCGCGTGCATGTCCTGGTTCTGCGTCATCAGCGAGATCATCTGTTCGTGCCAGCGCTCGAACGTCGCGCCAAGACTCTTCAGCCGTGAAGCTTCGCCTGCAATCTGGTGCGCAAGCGCGGCCCATTCATGCCGGTCTTCCGTGAGCGCGTTCATCGATGCGCGGATGCTTTCGGCCGCGTCGGTCTCGCTCGCGAGCTGCTCGCGTAATGCGGTCATCTGCGTTTCGAGTTGCTGCTTTTCCAGCGCAGCCTGCTCGATCGACGCGCGCTGCCCGGCGCCCGTCTGCGTCAGCGCGTCGATGTGCGCCTGTGCTTCAGCACGTTGCTGCCTGCGCGCACGGGCGCTGTAAAGACGATGCGCCGCGAACGCCGCCACGCCGGTCACCGCGCCGCCGGCGAGCGCCGCCAGACAATACTGTTCAATCACAACCTGTCCTTCTGGATGCCCATCGGGCGATGGGAAAGAAATTCACGCAAGCACTGTTTCAGCTCAGCCGGCAAACGCACCCGTCTGCGACGCGTTGACGTCGCGACGCGCGTCCGTGCCGAGGCTGTCGACGGCCTCGCTGTCCGGCAGACAGACAACCGTCTGAAACTGACGGAAGTCGGCGCCGTGATGATCGTCGGTGAAATGCAGCTCGATGCGGCCGTGCTCGCGCGCAAGGAAATCGCGCACCGCGTCCATACCAACGCCACGTCCCGACACTTCGGTGATCGTGTGCGCCGTCGAGAACCCGGGCCGGAAAATCAGTTGCGCGATCGCGTGGTCGTCCAGCTTTTCGTCGGGGCCGATCCAGCCGCGCCCGATCGCAATACCGCGGATACGCGCGAGTGCGAGACCGCGTCCGTCGTCGCTCAACGTGACCTGCAGCAGGCTGTTGTCGACGCCCACTTCGATGTCGATCACACCCGCCGCCGGCTTGCCGTTCGCGACGCGCTCGTCGCCGCCTTCAATACCGTGGTCGATCGAATTGCGCAGCAGATGCATGAAGACGTTGCGCAATGTGCCCGCAGCATGGCCGCGCAGACGGTAGCCGTTATCGGCGATACGCACTTCGGGCGCTGCCTTGCCCAGCTCCTGCGCAGCGAAGGCAACGATTCGAGCACGCCCGCAAGCGCTTCGCCGACGCTCTCCGTTCCCACCAGACGCAACGTCCGGTGCACCGCATCGCGCATGGCGACGAGTTCATCGTGATTCGCGACGTTCGCCGTTTCCAGCAGATGCAGACTTTCGCGGATGTGCGCGCGATCAACCATCAGATAGTGTTCGACGTGACCGCCACGCGCCGCACCCTTGCGCCCGAGACTGACTTCATTGATCGTCGCGTAACTTTCGATCGCTTCGCGCACGCGTGCGAGTTCCTGCATCAGGTCGTCCTGATCCCACGCGTGACCGGCGTCGGCCTCGCGCAGTTCGTGGTAGCGCTGTTCCGTTTCGTGCACGACGTTGGTCAGATACTGCAGGTTGTACGTGCGCGCGCTGCCCTTGATCGTGTGCATATTGCGGAACAGTTCGGCAAGCGCCGCGCCGTCGGCCTGCGAATGCTTGCGGATGATCCGTTCGTTCTCGCTGACAAAACCCGAAGAACTCTCGATGAACCGCTGGAATTTCTCTTCGCTGACCGCGAGAATTTCGCCGATCATTTCGAGCCGGCGCTGCTGCTCGCTCGCCTGGGCGGCGAGCTTGCGCAACTCGGTCACGTCGCGCACGCACAGCATCAGCCGCACGATCGTGTCGCTGTCGTCGGTGATCGCGGACCAGCTGAGGTCGAGCGTCTTCCCGCGGCCATCGGGCATGCGGCGCGTGATCTCTTTCACGAGCAGATGCTGGTTGAACGCGAAGTTGATACAGTCTTCGCCGAGGCACGCATGCGCGGCAGCATCGATCTGCGAGAGCACGTCCGCGCCGAGATCCGTGTCGGCGAACACCAGATCCATCAGACCGCGGCCGGCGATGTCGCGCGTTTCGAAGATCGCTTCCAGATACGCCGAATACTCCGCATGAATCACCGCGCCATCGACGACCGTCAGAATACCCTGCTGCATGTTCTGCAACATCGCCTGAATGTCGGCGGTTTTCTGCTTGAGGAGCGCCGAGCTTTCCTGGATCTTCGCGATCATGCCGTTGAACGCGACGATCGAATGACCGATCTCGTCCATGCGCCCAACTGGCACGCGGCGGGTGAAATCCTGGCTCGACGCGATCTCGCTCATCATCCCCTGCATGCGGCTAAGCGGTCGCGTGATCTGCCGGTACAGCAGCGCGCCGATCGCCGTCAGCAACAGCATGGCGATGCCCGTGACGATCGCGATCGCCGTCGTCGTGGTGGCGAGCGTCGCGTTGAGCGCGGTGATGGCGTCGTCTTTCTCGCGGTTTTTCTCGACGCGCAGCGTTTCCACGATGCCTTCGAGTTCGTCGCGATACTGCGCGACGTTGGCAAACAGAAACGCCTGAGCAAGTTCGTTCTTGCCGGCGGCTTTCATTGCCGCCGTATCGTTGATCGCCGCGAAGTAGTTTTCGACGCTGTCGCGCGCCTGTGCGACAAGTCCTTTCTGCGCGTGGCTCGCGGCCGCGCGGTCCTGCACCGCGAGTGCGCGCTGCAGCGCCGCTTTTTTAGCCTTGAGTTCTTCCTGCGCCTGCGCGACGACGTTGCCATCAGGCGCGTAGACAAGGGTCATCGTGGCCAGTTGCACATCCTTGACCTGCGAGACGAGATCGGCGGAAGCGAGCGTGCCCGGCACGACGCCTTCAGTCACCTGACGGACTTCGGCGGCGCTGCGCCTTGTCTGGTAGACGGCATAACCGCCAATGGCCGAAAGCGCGACGAACATCAGAACGACGAGCAGCGTAATGCGATGACGGATAGTCATGTACAACCCCCGGGGTCAACCAGCGTATCGGGTCCACTTGAAGGACCGCGCGCCTTTTAGATATTTCGAATGGTCGAGCGCGGTGATTATTCGGCAGGGATGTGACGAACCGATGACGCGGGGACATTCATCGGCGTACTGGAAGACATAACCTGGGCGCGGCGCAATACGCCGCGCGAAGGTCATGCGAAGTCGGGAACCAGGACGGACGGCGGCTCGAGCGCGGCCCAGCGGGTCCAGCCCGGCGCCTGGCCGGACGCCTTGATTCGCACGGCGCGCGAACCGTCGACAAAAACCAGCGACTCGATATCGAGTTCGCTGTCAGACGTGGGATTACCTGTGCTGACGCGGCCCTGCTGATGCGTGAAGTCGAGGTTGCCTTCGCGCAACAGGTTGAGGTACGTATCGCGCCCGGCCATAGCCGGCTTGCGATCCCAGCGGTTTAAAAGTGTGGCTGCAATTTCGGCATCGAACATGCTGATCTCTCCTTGCCTGTGCGTCATGGTCCCGCAAAAGGCAAATGCCGGGGCGCTCCGTGCGGCGCCTCGAGCAGTCTGGAAGACACCATTAATTCGATCACTATACGCGAAAAAACTGGAAATGGTGCAACGCACAATACGTGACACATCGTGCGGTCGGGCGTACTGCGGCGCAACCGCCGTGAGATCGTCGCCAGGGAACGGCGAGGGCGCACGGGGTTGCGCGTGCAGCAGTCAGGAAGCCCGCGTCACTCACGCCGCATCACGACTCCAGAAACGCAAGCAGGTCGGCGTTGACCCGGTCGGCCATCGTCGTACACATGCCGTGCGCACCGCCCTCGTACACCTTCAGCGTCGCGTTCGGGATGATCTTCGCGGAAAGACGGCCCGCTTCGTCGATTGGCACGATCTGGTCGTCGTCGCCGTGCAGCACGAGCGCGGGCACATCGATCTTTTTCAGGTCTTCGGTGTAGTCAACTTCAGAGAACTGCTTGATGCAGTCGTACTGGCCGCTGATCGAGCCCGCCATGCCCTGTGCCCAGAACGAGTCGATCACGCCCTGCGATATCTTCGCGCCCGGCCGGTTGTAGCCATAAAACGGCACCGCGAGATCCTTGTAAAACTGCGAGCGGTCGTCCACGACACCCTTGCGGATGCCGTCGAACACGTCCATGGGCAGACCCTTCGGATGCGCTTCGGTTTTCACCATCAGCGGCGGCACCGCGCCGATCAGCACGGCCTTTGCGACGCGCATCGTGCCGTGGCGGCCGATGTAATGCGCGACTTCGCCGCCGCCCGTCGAATGGCCGACGAGCATCGCGTCCTTCAGATCCAGATGCACGATGAGCGCGGCGAGATCGTCCGCGTAGGTGTCCATGTCGTTGCCGCTCCACGGCTGGCCGGAGCGCCCATGACCGCGACGGTCGTGCGCGATGACCCGATAGCCTTTCTGGACGAGGAACAGCATCTGGGCATCCCACGCGTCGGCGGTCAGCGGCCATCCGTGCGAGAAGACGACGGGGCGACCCGTGCCCCAGTCCTTGTAGAAAATCTCCGTGCCGTCTTTCGTCGTGATCGTGCTCATGGAATCATCTCCTGGGTAGAGGGGTGAACCGGACTGCCGGATTACTGCCTTGCGAGGTAAGCTTCCAGACCATACTAGACCGCCAATATGACGCCGTCGCACTCGCTGCCATTCCGCGCGTGCGGTCATGGGAGGATTCCGGGCTTTTCGTCCACTTCGCGGTGCCGCCGGTGCGACGGGCGGGCCCACAACAGCTTTCCGGGGAACGACGTATGAGCGAGCGTCACGAGCAGGACCCGCCGCACCGGCGCTACCGCCACGGCACGACGGGGTGGCACGACCATCTCCTCGTCTGGGGACCCGTCACGCTATTCTGCGCGCTGGCGCTCGGACTCTTCATCTGGGTCGTCGATCCTGCGCCGCCAAAGGTGATCGTCATGAGCGCGGGGCCGAAGGACAGCACGCTGCTGCCCGCCGCCGAGGCATATCGCGAGATTCTCGCGCGCAACGGCGTCACGCTGAAGGTGCTGACGTCCGATGGCTCGGTCCAGAACCTGGAACGGCTGCTCGACCCCAAACAGCATGTCGATGTCGCCCTCGTGCAGGGCGGCATCGCGCAGGGCGTGGATACGTCGTCGCTGATGTCGCTTGGCAGCGTGTTCTACGCGCCGGTCGTCGTGTTCTATCGGGGCAAGGGCCTCGACCGGCTTTCGCAACTGACGGGCAAGCGCATTGCGATCGGACGGGAAGGCAGCGGCACACGCCGGCTTTCGCTTGCCCTGCTGAGAGCGAATGGCATCGAGCCGGGCAGCACCACGACGCTGCTGTCGACGGACGGCGTCGACGCCGCCCGACAGGTCATCGCGGATCAGGCGGACGCCGCCATATTCAACGGCGACTCGGCCACGCGCGCGATGATGCTGCGGCTCATGCAGGTGCCGGGCGTTTCCGTCATGAACTTTTCCGAAGCGGCGGCTTACACGCGCCTCTTTCCTTATCTGAACGAAATCGACCTGCCCACCGGCCTCCTCGATCTCGGGCACAAGATTCCACCCGACACCATCCATCTGATCAGCCCGACCGTCGAAATCGTCGCGCGTTCGAGCCTTCACCCTGCCGTGTCCGATCTCATCATCGAGGCCGCGCAACAGGTTCACGGCACGGCGGGCCTGTTGCAGCGGGCGGGCGAATTTCCAAGCCCGATCGCACACGAATACCGGATCAGCGAAGACGCTGTGCGGTATTACCGCTCTGGCAAAAGCTTCTTCTATCGCACCCTGCCGTTCTGGCTTGCGAGCCTCGCCGACCGGTTGCTGGTCGTCCTGCTGCCTGCGCTGGTGCTGCTCTTTCCCGCGTTGCGCACGATCCCGGCGCTCTATCGCTGGCGCGTGCGTTCGCGGATCTATCGCTGGTACGGTTCGCTGATCGCGATCGAGCGCGGCGCGCTGGCAAAGGCATCAGGCGAAGAGCGCGCGGCGCTCCTCAAGGAACTCGATCACATCGAGGAAAGCATCAACCGTATGCGGATGCCGCTCGCCCATGCCGACGCGTTCTATGTCCTGCGCGAACACGTCGGCTTCGTGCGTTACCGGCTGACGGGCGAACGGCGCCCGGGTTATGACTTCGGCGAGCACTAGCGCCGCACTGTGCCGTTCAACCGGCACGCGCCGGTTCCATCCAGCTGACGTGCGCGCACACCACTTTCCAGCCGTCGCCGGTTTTCATCCACGTCTGGCTCTGGCGACCGATGCGCGCTTCGCCCGGCCGCCGGAACTCGATGTTCGTCACGGCAAACGCATCGCCGTACGTCGTGACCACACGCGCCGTCACCGTGCGTGCGAGCCCCTTGCCCGGCCGCGCGGCGCGAAACGCGCGGATCGCCTCGTAACCGTAGAGATTTTCGGTCGCGCCGTAGCGCAACGTCTGCGGCGAGTCGAGAAAAAGCGCGTCGAGCGCGGCGACGTCGTTGGTGACGAGCGCCACTTCATACGCGTCGAACACAGCGTTGACTTCGGCCAGCACATGCGGCTGATTGACTTCATTCATCGTCGGATTCCAGAGGAAGCGGCAGGCAACGGCAGACCGGCGAACAACAGCGCCGGCGGACAGTACGACATCTGCGCCGCTTCGAGACGGCGCGCGGCGTCGAACGCCAGATCCTCGCGCCACGGTGGCGCGATCAGCTGCACGGCAAGCGGCAGGCCGCTCGCCGCGCGCATCGGCACCGCGACGACCGGCAGACCAAGACACGACACCGGCTGCGTGAGGAGACCCAGATTCGGACGCGTGGCAAGCCGCTGGCCGTTGATCTCCATGAACTCTTCGCCGACGCGTGGCGCGACCACGGGCGTGGCCGGCGCGATCAGCACGTCGTAACGCTCGAAAAGTTCAAGCACGCGCCGTTGCAGCACGGCGCGCACGCGCTGTGCGTGCAGCAGCCACGCGGCGGGGAGCAACGCGCCCGCAATCAGCCGGTCTCGGGAGAGCGGCTCGTGTTCGTCGTAACGCGTGCGTAGCGTCGGCAGATGCAGCTGGCCGCCTTCGGCCGCCGTGATCAGAAACGCGGCGCTGCGTGACGCCTCGGCGTTCGGGAATGCGGCGGTTTCGGTGGCGTCGAGCGCCCGTGCGGCCGCGAGTGCGACACCGCGTGCATCGTCACTGGCGTGATCGTCGAAGTAGCCGTCAAGGCGCGCAATGCGTAACGTGCGCGCGGGCTTTGCATTGCTCACCGGCTCGATGGCGCGCGCCGAACACGCGGCGTCGAGCGGATCGACGAACTGTAGCGCGTCGTACGTGAGCGCGAGATCGCCGACGGTGCGTGCGAACGCGCCCATATGATCGATGCTCGCGACGAACGGGAACGTGCCATAGCGCGAAAGCCGGCCGAACGTCGGCTTCACACCGAACACGCCACACATCGACGCAGGCACGCGCACCGAGCCATTCGTATCGGTGCCGAGCGTGACCGGCACGAAGCCCGCTGCCACCGCCGCCGCGCTGCCACCCGACGAACCGCCCGCCGTGCGCGACAGGTCGTGCGGATTGCGGCACACGCCCGCATGATGGTTTTCGGTCGTGAAGCCGTACGCGAATTCGTCCATGTTCAGCGCGCCGACCATAATTGCGCCGCCCTCCCGCATGCGGCGCACGAGGGTGGAATCGGCGCTTGCGGGCGGATTGCCGGCGAGCACACGCGAGCCGGCGAGCGTCGTGAGCCCCGCGATGTCGAACAGGTTCTTCGCGGCGTACGGGACACCCGCGAGCGGCGGCAAGGTTTCGCCGCGCGCGCGGCGGGCGTCGAGCTGGCCGGCTTCTTCGAGCGCGCGCTCGACGGTGAGGTCAGTGAACGCGTTTACGTACGGATCGCCGGTTTCGATGCGGCTGAACGTATCGGCGACGAGTTCGCGAGAAGTGAATTCGCCGCGCGCATAAGCGCGCGCGATCCCGGTCGCGGTAACGGGGAAGCGGGAGGCACGGGCGTCGGTCATGCGCGGAACACCGGAGCGGGTTCGTCGTCTGCGTTCAGCGGGAACGCGAGCACCGGCACAGCAAGCATCGCGATGCGCGCGAACTGCGCCTGCACGCGGGCCTCCGCACCTTCGGGAAGCGTCTGGAAATGCAGCTTCAACGCGGCTTCGACGTAGGCCGTGCGCGTGTCGGCGTCGATCGTATGGGTTTTTGGGGAATCGTCGGACATGGGCTCACCGTTATTCGACAGAAGGAAAAAGCCGGCGCGCAAGCGCGATCAGCGTGCGGTCGCTGCCGCGCGGCCCGATCAGCGAGAGCGCCAGCGGCCGGTCGCGTTCATCCGCGAGAGGCACCGTGACCTGCGGCAAACCGGCCAGCGCGGCGATCGAGTCCATCGTCAGCGCGTCGCGGTAGAAGCTGGCGATACGCTCGCTGGGCGAATCTTTCTTTAACAGCGCGAGCGGCGTGGTCGGCAGCACGATGACCGCATCCGCGACCAGCGCATCGATACGCCGCGCGATATCTACGCGACGTTCGCGGCATCGTGCGACTTCGGCGTCATCGAGCGTATCGAGCCGGGCGAAGCGTGACGCGATGTCGTCGCCAAAGCGCGGCGAGGTCGTCTCGATCCACGCTTTCAGCGAAGTGCGGATCGCGTCGTCCTGAAGTTGCTGATAGCAGTGCAGCCACGCCGCCTGCTCGCCGTCGAACACGTTCGTCTCGCCCGGTCTGGCGGAACCCGCGGCCTCGGCAGCCGCAAGTGCGAACGCGCGCAGTTGTGCGGCATCGTCAGGCTCGTTCGCGGCGCGCGCGGCGAATGCCTCGGCGCACAGCGTGAAACCCGCAGGCACGCCGACAGGCGTGGTGCCGGCGAGCAGCACGTCGCCCACTTTGGCGAGCATCTCGCCCGTGCGCGCGAACCAGCCGACGGTATCGAAGAGCGGCGCGAACGGCAGGACGCCTGCGGCGGAAACGGCATCGTGCGTCGGCCGGATGCCCCACAGTCCGCAGAATGCAGCGGGCACGCGCACCGAGCCGCCCGTGTCGGTGCCGAGCGCGAAGTCGACGTCGCCGCTCGCCACTGTGGATGCCGACCCGCTCGAAGAGCCGCCAGGCAGCGCATGCGGCCAGCGGGGGTTCAGTGGCGTGCCGTAATGCGCGTTGACGCCTTCCAGGCTGTACGCGAGTTCGTCGGTGATCGTCTTGCCGTCGACGGCCGCGCCCGCGGCCAGCAGCATCGCAACGGCGGGCGCGTGAGCGTCGGCCTCCGTGTGAGTCGCAAGCCAGTCAGGATTGCCGCCACCCGTGACGACGCCTTCCACGTCGATCAGGTCTTTCACCGCGAAGCGCAGCCCGTCGAGCGGGCCGCTCGCGGTCGGCTCGACGCGCAGCCGCTCGCCGGGAATGAACGCGCTCATCGTGCGCCTCCGTGATCGTTGCTCTTGAGGGCAGACTCCAGCTGCATCGAGTCGGCCACGAAGCCGAAGCACTTCTTCACGTTCCACTCCGTCGCTTCGACACAGAATGCAGGCGATGAGGTCGCGCAGCAGTCCGACAGCAGCACGCAGCCGTAGCCCAGGAAATTCGCATCGGTCAGCGTGTGCAGCACGCACTGATCGGTATTCACGCCCGCGAAAAACACGGTACGAGTACCGAGATTACGCAGAATGCTGTCGAGCGGCGTATCCCAGAAGCCGCTGATCCGGTATTTGTCGACGCGGATATCCTGCGGCCCGGGTGCCAGCTCATCGACGACGGCTGCGGCCCACGAATCCTTTTCGAGCACATGCGCGCCGTGCTCCGGCAGCGGCTCGCCCAACCCGATACCGGTGCCCGTCGGCTTGTACAGATGCAACTGGTTAGGCGGCATGTTGGCGAGGTCGGGCCGGTTTCCCCAGTTCACCCAGATCACCGGCACACCCATTTCGCGCACCACGGGCAAGAGGCGCTGCAATGGTGCAATCGGTGCGCGGTCGGCTTCGTAGTCGCCCCCAAGATGGGCGACCCAACCCCCTTTGGTGCAGAAGTCGTTCTGCATATCGATGACGATCACCGCCGCGCGGTTGATGTCAAAACGGACTTTCTGCGGCGCCGAATCGAGCGTCGTCACGCGCGCGGCGGGCACCGCCGGCGTCATGTCGACGACCTCTTTCGTCGCGCTCCAGCGCGTCTGCCCGAACACGCCAAGCGCGCCGGGAAGCGTTGCCGTATCGGGGTTCCGGGTGTTTTCCAAGGTGCTCTCCGTGTCTCTGCTTCGATCGAAAATAAAGGTGGGCGATGTCGTGCGTGAGCGGCCGGTCGGGTCCGCCTTCATGAAGCGCGTCGCGCGTTTTCCTGCTCCGTTTGCACCTTCCGTTTTGACGGATGGCATCAAAGTTGCGTTGTGCGTTTCGTTCATGAATAACCTACTTACCGAAACCTCACGCAAAAGGAGTGCCAGTGATGTCCCAACCCACGCAGAAATCGAAAGGCGGATCGCACCGCCGCCTGCTGTCCCGCATGCTCGTTCTGACAGGTGTCGTCGCACTGAGCGCTCCTGCGTTTCTGTCGGAAGTGGCCCATGCCGCCGACGAAACGATGCGCGTCGGCGTGCTGATCCCCGGCTCGAAGACCGACAAGGGCTGGATGGAATCGGGTTACGACGGCGTGGTGGCAGCGGAGAAAGAGTTCGGCCCGAAGCTGAAGACGCAGATCATCGAGAACATCAACTACGCGGACATGGAGCAGGCGCTCACGAACCTCGCGTCGAAGAACCAGCTGGTAATCGGCGTCGGTGGTCAGACGCAGGCCGCCGTGCTGAAGATCGCGAAGCGCTTTCCGAACGTGAAGTTCTCGATTGTCGGCGGCAGCAAGGGCGAATCGATGCCGCCCAACGTCGCGGGCTACGATGTCAAGCAGGCTGAAATCGCGTTCGTCGCCGGTGCCGCCGCCGCGATGCTCACGAAGACGAACGCCGTGAGCTACACGGGCGGCATGGAAATTCCGTCGATCGTCAACGCGGGCAAGGAATTCGGCAACGGCGCACGTTACATCAACCCGAAGATCAAATACTTCGAGAGCTACACCGGCGACTTCGACAACGTCGCGAAGGCGCGTGAAGCCACCGCCGCCGCCATCGCGCAGGGTGCCGATGTTCACTATCACATCCTGAACCTCGGACTGCGCGGGCTCGAACAGGCCGCAAAGGAAAAGAACACGCACGTCATCGGCAGCTATACGGACCGTTGCGGCACCGATCCGCTGTATGTTGCGTACAGCATCACAGGCGTCGGCTTCCAGGCACAATACGCGATCGAGCAGCTGGAAAAAGGCACATGGCAGCCGGGCTACAAGCCGTTCGGTCTCGCGATGGGTCCGAAGGCTTCGGGTATCGCTGTCTGCCAGTCGACGCCGGCGATGGATGCGAAGCTCAAGCAGATCGAGCAGGACATCCTGAGCGGCAAGATCAAGGTCTCCGAAGGATGAACGCGCTCGCCTCCGCCGCTTCGGGCGCTTCGGCAGGGCCGCTGGCGTCGGCGGCGCCAATCCTGTCGCTTGCCGGTATCGGCAAGCGCTTCGGCACGTTCCAGGCGCTCGACGACGTCTCGCTCGATCTGATGCCGGGCGACGTGCATTGCCTGCTCGGCGAAAACGGCGCGGGCAAATCGACGCTGTGCAACGTCATCTTCGGCGTGCATCAGCCCGATGCCGGCACGATGCACGTGAATGGCGCGCCCTATCACCCGCGCAGTCCGGCCGATGCGCTGTCGAATGCCATCGCGATGGTGCATCAGCATTTCAGCCTCGTCGACGATGCCACCGTGCTCGACAACCTGCTGCTCGGTCAGGCGCGCGGCTGGCTCAATCGGGCAGCGCACGCGAAGCGCGTGCGCGAGGTGCTCGACAGCGTCGGCCTCGATCTGCCGCTCAACGTGCGCGTCGCGGATCTTTCGGTGGGTGAGCGGCAGCGCGTCGAGATCGTCAAATGCCTGATGCGCGAGCCGCAACTTCTGCTGCTCGACGAACCCACCGCCGTGCTGCTTCCCGCGCAGATCGATGCGCTCCTCGACACCTGCGCGCGCGTCGCGCAACGCGGCTGCGCGGTCGTGCTCGTCACGCACAAACTGAAGGAGATCAGCCGCATCGCTTCACACGCGACGGTGTTGCAATCGGGGCGTGTCGTCGCGCGTTCTGCTTCGCCCGCAACGGAAATCGACCGCCTCGTGCACGCGATGATTCACCGCGCCACCGCAAGTGATTCGCCCGACGATCATCTCGACGCGGTCGGCAAGCTGTCGCTCGATCAGCCCGTCCATGCGTCGCCGTACTCGCGCCCGCTCGGCGACGAAGTGCTGCAGGTCGACGGCCTCAGCGCGCGCGACGCCGATGGCGCGACGCGTCTTGCCGAATGCACGCTCGTCGTGAATCGCGGCGAGATCGTCGGTATCGCGGGCGTGGAAGGTAATGGACAAAGCGAGCTGGGCGCGGTGCTGGCCGGCATGATGCCCGCTGCGTCTGGACGTTTCTTTGTCGCGGGACAGGACATGACGGGGGCGACCCCGCGCGAGCTGACCCGCGCAGGTGTCGGCATCGTGCCCGAGGACCGGCACGCGGTGGGATGCGTGACGGGCATGAGCCTCACCGACAATCTGCTGCTGAATCACCTCGACGCATACACACGCGGCGGCTTCCTGCGGCGACGGGCGATGCGCGAAGCGGCCCGCGAATTGATGACGCGTTTCGACGTACGCGCAAGCGGCCCCGATGCGCTCCTCGGCGGTCTCTCCGGCGGCAACCAGCAGAAGGCCGTGCTGGCGCGCGAACTCACGCTCGATCCACTGCTCTTCCTGCTCGCCGCGCAACCGACGCGCGGCCTCGATGTCGGCGCCGTGGCCGCGGTGTATTCGCACATTCGCGCCGCACGCGATCGCGGCGTCGGCGTGCTGTTGATCTCATCCGAACTCGACGAACTGCTGAGCGTCGCCGATCGCATCGTCGTGCTGTACCGCGGCCGCATCATGGGCAGTTGCACGCCCGACGCGGCGAACCGTGGTCGTATCGGCGCATGGATGGCGGGCGCGGGAGAAAGCGCATGAATCTCGACATGAAACTCCACGGCACCCGCGCGTGGCTGCGCGACATGCGCGGCGCAAACAGCGGCTCGCCGCAACTGCGCGTCGCGCTCGTGATTGGCGCGGCCGTTGCGTTCGCGATCGTCGCGGCATTGCTGCTGATCGCGATGATGCACGTCTCGATCGGTGAAGCGCTCGCCGCGTTCGCCGACGGCGCATGGGGATCGGCGTACGCGGTCGGCGCATCGCTGAACCGCAGTCTCGCGTTCGCGCTCGTCGGCACGGGCTTCGTGATCGCCGACCGCGCGCGTCTCACGAACGTCGGCGGCGAAGGACAGATCGCGATCGGCGGTATCGCAGCCACCGCGATGAGCCTGTACGGCGGCTGCGCGGGTCTGCCGTTCGGACTCGCGTTCGTCGTGCCGATGCTCACCGCCGCCGCGGCCGGCGCGGTATGGGCCGGCGTGCCGGGCGTGCTCAAGGCGAAGGTCGGCACCAACGAAGTCATCAGCACGCTGCTGCTGTCGTTCGTCGCCGTGTGGCTCCTGTACTGGTGCGTGCAGAGCGAAGCGCTGCTGCGTCAACCGATGACGAACGCGTCGACATTACCCGAATCGCTCGAAATTCCCGATGCGACGAAACTGCCTGGCATCTTCGTCGCGAGCGGTATGAACCTGCACATCGGCCTGCCGCTCACGCTCGTACTGGCAGTCGCTTCGGCCGTGCTGTTGCGGCGTACGCGTTTCGGGCTGTGCCTGCGAGCCGCCGGTCTGAATCCGGTTGCCGCACGCCGCGCCGGGCTGCCGATCACCTCGGCGCTGGTCGGCGCGCTCGCGCTTGCCGGCGCGTTCAGCGGGTTGGCCGGCGCATTGATGCTGCAGGGCGACCAGTTCTCACTGAAAGCGGGCTTTTCGTCCGGTTACGGATTCGACGGCCTCGTCGTCGGCCTGCTCGCGCGCGGCTCGATTACCGGTGTGTTCGCGGCCGCGTTGCTGTTCGGCTTTCTGCGCTCGGGCGGCATCAACATGGAAATGGTTGCGGCAGTACCGTCGGCGCTCGTGCTGATCGTGCAGGGCATCGTCACGGTCGCGCTGGCGGGCGGCGCCATGTGGCTCGAACGTGGAGGAGCACGGCAATGAACATGGATCTGCTGGCTGTTTTCGTGGGCGCGTCGATCCGCCTCGCCGCACCCATGATGCTTGCCTCCACCGGCGAGCTGATCAGCGAGCGCGCGGGCGTGCTGAACATGAGCGTCGAAGGGATGATGCTCACAGGCGCGTTTCTCGGCGCGACGTTCTCGTGGCTCACGGGCTACCCGACGCTCGGGCTGCTCTGCGGCATCATCGGCGTGATTCCGCTCGCACTGTTGCAGGCGTTTCTCAGCATCACGCTGCGCGCAAACCAGATCGTGACGGGCATCGGCATCAACATTCTTGCGCTCGGCGGAACAACGCTCGCATATCGCGAAGTATTCGGCGAACGTTCGAGCGCCGTGATTCCTGGTCTCGCGCGCTGGTCGCCGCCCGTGCTCGGGCAGTTGCCGGTGATTGGCGAACCCGTGTTTCATCAGGTGTGGCTGCTGTACGCGGGCGTGCTCGTGCTGATCGGCACTTCGGTGGTGATGCGTCGCACATCGCTCGGCGTCGCGCTACATGCAGCGGGCGTCGCGCCGCGCGCCGTCGATCAATCCGGGCTTTCGGTTGCCGGGCTGCGCTACGGCGCGGTGGTGTTTTCCGGCGTGATGTCGGCGGCGGCGGGCTGCTTCATTTCGATCGGCGACATTCATACCTTCACCGAAGGCATGACGAACGGCTCCGGCTATCTCGCGATTGCCGCGATCATCTTCGGCAACTGGAAAATCGGACGCACTGCCCTCGCCTGTCTGCTGTTCGGCGCGGCAACTGCCATGCAGTTCCAGTTGCCGATGTTCGGCATTCACGTGCCGACCGCGCTCCTCATCATGCTGCCGTATCTGCTTGCGCTCGTCGCCGTCGCGGGCCTGATCGGACGACAGACCGCACCGCCTGCGTTGACGCAGCCGTTCCGCCGGTGAGCGGCGCAGCGCGTTTTTCCGGCGGACGGCGAATTCCGGTATCGCTGCGCAGTAGTACCATCGCTGACACGATGTCTTGCGAGCGGGCGCCTCGCCACTTTCACGGGTCCACTCATGGTACGTAAGACGCAGCACGCAGCGAAATCGCCGAAGGCAGTCAAGACCACGAAGTCATCAAAGACGTCAAAGACGTCGAAGCCTGCGAAGGTAGCGCAGATCGAAGACAAGGCGGGCACGCCCACCAGCCGGCAGAAGCTTGCTGCGAAAACGCGGGAGCGCATGCTCAGGATTGCGATCCGCGAATTCGCGGACAAAGGCTACAGCGGTGCGCGCGTCGAAACGATCGCGAGCCGCTCGAAGGTCAACATCCGGATGATTTATCACTACTTCGGCGGCAAGGAAAAGCTCTACGTCGAAGTGCTGGAACATGTGCTTGCGCGACTACGCGAAGCGGAACTCGCGGTCACGCTCGATGTGAACCGTGTCGATCCCGCAGCAGGCATCCTGCAGCTATACGATTTCACGGAAGGCCATTTCTCGACCCATCCCGAACTGCTGTGCCTGCTCTCGTGGGAAAACCTCAATCGCGCGCGTTTTTTGAAGTTGTCCAAAGTGATTCCGGCGATGTCGTCGCCGGTTCTCGACAAGTTGCGCACGCTGCTCGAACGCGGCGAAGCGTCGGGCACACTGCGCATCGGCATCGATCCGCTGCACATGTACGTGACGCTGGTGAGCCTTGCGTATTTTCACAAGTCGAATGCGTACACGCTTTCAAAGATGTTCGATGCCGACATGCTCGCACCCGGCTGGCAGACGGCGCACAAGCATCAGGCACATGAAGTTGTGCGCGCGTTTCTGAACAGCGGTGTCATGCCGGGCATCGTCAAGGCAGCTTGACGCGATGTTTTACGTGACGGACGTTACGTTTCTCCAGGCTTTCTCTTCACGCGGCCCGCAAAACCTCTTCCTGAGCCCCCGACGTGCGCACGGCAAGCAGCGAGGCGCGCTTCGCGCCGACCGAATTCTGACGCACGGTTGCGATCAGCTTCTCGATTCGCACCATCGTTTCTTCCAGCGACGCAGCCTGCGCTTCCGTGCGCGACGAATGATGCGGCTGAGCGCCCACGTTCTGCGAAACGGCTATCGACGTCGCCGCCACGTTCTGGCTCACATGATGTCCAACACTCGACAGGCTGCTCTGGATCTCGACGAGCGCGGCTCGCAGCGCGGCGATTTCATCGGCGCTGGTTCCTTCGAACGGCGATGCGAATGCGGTTTCTGCGCCCTTGCCGCCTGCATCGATCAGGCGCGCGATCCGCCGCCGGAATACGACCGCGTCGATCAGGCCACCCGTGCAGGCTGCCAGCATCAAGGCGGCGCTGATCACCGACACGCGCGCCACGACCTGCATCTGAACATCGGTTGACTTCACGGCGGCGCTGTAATGCCCGAGCGAGCGCTGCAGCGAAGAAGCGCCGTACATTGCGCCTGCGAACATCAAGAGAAGCGCTGCGGCAAAAGCCAGAAAAAGTTTGTTCGAGCGTTTCACGGTTCTCCTCACTGAAGCATTAGCGCCGCACGTTATCGGCATTCATATTTCATCCGCGGTCTGCGCTTTTGCTTCGCGCACCCTGTATCCGGTTTTACGGCCGCGATTGACCGCGCTTGAGCGATTCAGATAGAGCCCTGATTATTTTTATTCGAGTGGATTTTTTGCGGCTCCGCAGCGAGGGGAATGATGCAAGGAAACGCTCTTGTGAAACACCTGCGCCGGAAAGAACGAAAGCCCGCCAATGCGGGCTTTCTACATTTACGACAGGTGCAGCGTCTGCGCCTTAGTGCGCGATATAGACCGGCGGCGAATACGAGCTGGCTGTGAATTCACCGCGGGCACCCGCCTGCGACGAGCCATTCGTCGACGGACCGTAACCGCTATGCTGCGCAGCAAAGTTTTGCGTGGTAACACGGGCTTCGGCAGCCTGGATGTTCTCCGGATAGTTGATCGCATCGCCGTTCGGGTTGTAGCCGGCTTTTTCGAGCTTGACCAGATCGGCACGAACTTCAGCGCGGGTTACGGAACTGTTCGATTGTGCGAACGAAACAACGGGAGCAGCGAGCACTACAGCGAGAGCAACAGCCTTGATGAGCGACTTCATGGTAACTACCTCCGAATAATCTGTCTTGACTGGGTCTGCAAACCGGTTTGTTTGCAGCGATTGAAGCCAGTTTAGGAGCAGAGATACCTCGGGATAAATACCGGAAAGGCGAAATCACTGTTTTGAATTTCAGCCCAATTGCAAAGCCTTATGGGGCGGGCGATTCAGGCGACGCGGCCCGCCCCCGACACCAGCGCCGGAACCCGTTTCGCGAGCGGTTTGCGTCAACCGGGCCGCTTCGGCGCGCAGGTGGACTGGCGCACGACCAGCTTCGGCGGCGGTCCCTGCAGCATCGGAGGAGACACGTCGACGCGCTCCTTCTGCATCAGCTGGATCAGCAGGTCGATGGACAGCGCGGCGATCTCGCTCGTGTTGATCGCGACCGTCGTGAGCGCCGGACGCACCTGATGCGCGAGCTGAATGTCGGTGATGCCGATCACCGAGACGTCTTCGGGCACCTGACGGCCCAGCGCCGCAAGCGCCTGCATCGCGCCGATCGCGAGCAGGTCGTTCGTGGCGAAGATTGCCGTGAGGTCGGGTGTATTCGACATCAACTGGATGCACGCCTCGTAGCCCGCATCGATCGAGTCGCGAATCTGCAGCACGGCGGCGGCGTCCGGTTCGATGCCGCTCGCGCGCATGACCTCGCGAAAGCCGTTCGCGCGCGCGTCCTGCAAACCGCCGCAGCCGTCGCCAACCAGCATGCCGATCTCCCGATGCCCGAGTTCCAGCAGATGCGTCGCAGCCAGCGCCCCGGCACGCGCGAAATCGACCGCGACGCACGGCAACCCGGGCGGCGACTCGGGATGCTCCCACAGGCTCAGCACGATCGGCGCGCCAATTGCCGCCGAAGCGCACAGCTCGTTGATCGCGATGTCCGTGTTCAGCACGATCACGCCTTCGGCCAGCGTGCCCGCGACCTGCGTGAGATACGCGCGGCCGGTTTCGGCGTCGTCGTCGGTGTTGCAGACCATCAGGAAATAACCCGCGCGGCGCGCGGCGCGCTCGGCCGCGAGCACGAACTCCGGATAGAACGGATTGGCGATGTTCCCGAGCATCATCGCGAGCGTCGAAGAACGGCCCTCGGCCAGCGCCCGCGCATTCAGGTTCGGCCGGTAGCCGAGTTCGCGGATCGCGCTCAGCACACGTTCGGCCGTTTCGGGACGCACCTTCTCACGGTTGCGCAACACGTTCGACACGGTCGCTGCCGTGACCCGCGCGCGACGCGCGACTTCGGTCAACGTGACCATGGCGATCCGGTCTGCGCCGTCGCAATGCCACCAAATCCCACATTCAGGGAATGACAACCAGATGTTGCACGCCCGGCACAGGCTTTGTTAAGTTTCATGAAAATACTCCGGAGACAGACATCGTGATTTCAAATCCCAGCCACGAATTTAAGCGCTTAAATGCGCACAGCGCAAGCTCTTCGCCGATTTTTTTGCAGCGGAATTTAAGCGCTTAAATCGCGGGAGGCGAGCATGTCAGCGATCAGTCTCACGCAGGTCGAAAAGTCATACGGCAACCATGTGCCGGTGATCCGGCGTCTGAATCTCGATATCGGCGAACACGAATTCTGCGTGTTTCTCGGGCCATCGGGATGCGGCAAATCCACGTTGCTGCGAATCATCGCGGGTCTCGAAGACATGACCGAAGGCGACCTCCATATCGGCGGCAAGCTGATGAACGGCATCCCTTCTGCCGAGCGCGGCGTCGCCATGGTGTTCCAGAGCTACGCGCTCTTTCCGCACATGACGGTGTTCGAAAACATGGCGTTCGGCTTGCGTCTCGCGAAAACGCCGAAGGATGTCATCGACCGCAAGGTGCGCGAGGCCGCGCGGATTCTTCAACTCGATGCCCTGCTCGATCGTCAGCCGAAAGCGCTCTCGGGCGGCCAGCGTCAGCGCGTGGCGATTGGCCGCGCGATCGTGCGCGAACCCGGCGTGTTCCTGTTCGACGAACCACTGTCCAATCTCGATGCGGCGTTGCGCGGTCAGACGCGCATCGAGATCGCGCGCCTGCATCAGCGTTTCGCGCAGGCAAGCGTGGTGTACGTCACGCACGATCAGGTCGAGGCGATGACGCTCGCCGATCGCATCGTGCTACTGCATGCCGGCGCGGATACGCAGCGCTTTGGCAGCATCGCGCAGGTTGGCGCACCACTCGAGCTTTATCATCGCCCGGCTTCGCGTTTCGTTGCGGGTTTCATCGGCTCGCCACGCATGAACTTTATCGACGCCCGCGTCGATTCGATTGAAGCGGGTCGCGTCGTGGTCAGGCTCGCACAGGGCGACGAAAAACTCGCGGTCTGCGTCGACGGCACGCGCCTTGTGCGCGATCAGCCGGTGACGCTCGGCATTCGCCCCGAACACGTGCGTACCGATGGCGAAGCGCAGTCGCTTCGCGCCGTGGCGACGCTCACGGAGCAACTTGGCGAACACAGTTACATCCACGTCGACTACGCCGGCGGCGCACTGGTTTTCAAGGCGCCCGGCGATATGGCAACGCAACCTGGTGAGCGCATCGCGCTGCGTATTCCCGCTGACGCGTGTCATCTGTTCGACGCCGATGGCATTGCGCTCGAGCGCACGGTCGGCGGTTCCACGCTGCCCGCGCTTCAGGTTGCGTGAGGGTTTCAAAAGAGTTGCCTTAAAAGTTGTACCGCATGCGCCGGCCGCAGAGCCGGCAGGATCGACCGGCCGCGCCGTGCGTGCCGACATATAACGTAGACAACGTAGTCAAGGAGACAGCAGATGAAAACCAGTGGCATCAATCACACAAGGCTCGGCGCGCGTCGCACGACGCGCCTTTCCAGCGCCGTCGCCGCCGTCGCGGTGGTCACCGCGCTCTTCGCGGGTGTGACCGCGCAGGCCGGCGAACTGAACGTCAACGTGTCGGCGCGCGGCAACCAGCGCTCGACGTGGCAGGACGCGTTCGACAAGTTCAAGAAGGCCAACCCTGACGTCGACCTGAAAGTCACGTACGTCACCGAGGAAGCGTACAAGGTTCAGATGGGCGGCTGGCTCGCCACCGATCCGCCTGACGTCGTTTCGTGGCACGACGGCGAACGCATGGCGTATTACGCGCAACGCGGCCTGCTCGAAGACCTCTCGTCCGACTGGAGCAAGAACGGCTGGGACCAGCAATACGCTTCGGTGAAGGAAGCCTCGACGTACAAGGGCAAACAGTATGCGGCGCCGCTCGGCTACGACGCGTACGGTTTCTTCTATCGCAAGGATCTGTTCGAAAAAGCCGGCATCAAGAGCGAACCGAAAACGTGGGATGAATTTCTCGACGCCTGCAGGAAGCTGAAGGCAAGCGGCGTCGCACCGATTGCCGTCGCCGCGCGCGACAGCTGGACGCTCGCTGCATGGTTCGACTATCTCGACCTGCGCATCAACGGCAACGCGTTCCACCAGAAGCTGATGGCCGGCGAAATCCCGTACACCGACGCACGCGTGAAGAAGGTCTACACCGCATGGAAGACGCTGATCGACGATCACTACTTCATCGAAAACGCGCTCTCCTACGATCTCGATTCGATCGCACCGTTCCTCGTGAACGGCAAGGCGTCGATGATGCTGATGGGCACGTTCTTCTCCGCCAGCATTCCGGCGTCGGTGAAGCCTGAGACCGGCTTCTTCCGCTTCCCCATCGTCGACGCGAACGTGCCGACTGCCGAAGACGGCCCGGTCAACGTGCTGCTCGTGCCGGCCAAGGCGAAGAACAAGGCCGACGCGCGGCGCCTGCTTGCCTTCATGGAAACGCCGCAGATCAACGCGGATCTCGCGCGCGGCTGGGGCCAGTTGCCGTCGAACAGCAAGGCGGCGGAACCGGATGATCCGATCTCGAAGGTCGGCTTCCAGACCCTTGCAGGCACGACGGGCGGCATCGCGCAGTTCTACGACCGCGACATGACGAAGGAAATGGCCGACGAAGGCATGAAGGCGATGCAGCAGTTCTATAGCGATCCGTCGCAACTCGATTCGCTGCTCGCGCGACTCGAAGCGACCCGCAAGCGTATCTACAAGAAGTAACGTCTCTGTACAGGCGCCCCGGTGCGGTGAACGCATCGGGGCGCGGATTCAAGGCTCATCCGCATTTCCCGCGGACTTTACGAGGCCACTCGAATGTCTGATTCAGCAGCCCGCCCGCTGGCGACGGCTCGGGGCCGGCGCACGCCTGCAACCTTGAAACGTCAGCACCGTGCAGCGTTTTTCTTCCTGCTGCCGGCCTGTGCGCTCTTCAGCCTGTGCGTGCTCTATCCCATCATCGACAGCGTCGCGCTCAGCTTTTACGACTGGGACGGCATGACGCCGAAAACCTTCGTCGGCTTCGCGAACTACATCGAGCTGTTTCATGCGGACGTGTTCTATGTCGCGTTGAAGAACAACCTGATCTGGCTGGCCGTCTTCCTGCTCGCGCCGCCGCTCGGCCTTGCGTTCGCGCTGTATCTGAACCAGCAGATCAAGGGCATGCGCATTGTGAAGTCGCTGTTCTTCGCGCCGTTCGTGCTGTCGGGTGTGGTGGTCGGGCTCGTGTTCAGCTGGTTCTACGACCCGACGTTTGGTCTGCTCAAGCTCTTCGTCGGGCATGGCATTCCCGTGCTGGGCGATCCGCACACCGTGACGTTCGGCATTGTCTTTGCCGCACTGTGGCCGCAAACACCGTATTGCATGGTGCTGTATCTCACGGGGCTGACGGCCATCAATCCGGAAGTCGTCGAAGCCGCCCGCATGGAAGGCGCTAAAGGCGTGCGGCTGCTATGGCACGTGATCCTGCCGCAACTGCGGCCCGCGACGTTCATGGCCGTCGTGCTTACCGTGATTGGCGCGTTGCGCAGTTTCGACCTGATTTCGGTGATGAGCGGCGGCGGTCCATTCGACAGCTCCACCGTGCTCGCCTATTACATGTACGACCAGGCGATCAAGTATTACCGCGAAGGCTATTCGGCTTCGATTGCGGTCGTGCTGTTCGCGATCATGCTGGTCTACATCGTGTTCCATCTGCGCCGGATGCTGCGCGAAGAACGCTGAATTACGGAGACTGCCCTCATGTACCCGCTTCCCGTCGAACGATGGAAACCGCTCAACCGCGCGTTATACAAGGCCTCGCTGCCCCTCGCGCTCCTTATCTGGCTGCTGCCGATGCTCGCCGTACTCGTGACGTCGATACGCTCGTCTGAAGAACTCTCGCAAGGCGATTACTGGACCTGGCCGAAACACTTCGCGCTGTGGGACAACTACGGCGCCGCGCTCACGCAGACGCCGATGCTGCACTACTTTGCGAACAGCGTGCTGATCACGGTGCCTTCGGTGCTTGGCGCCATGCTGCTCGCCTCGATGGCGGGCTTCGCGCTCGCGACCTATCGCTTTCGCGGCAACACGGCCGTGCTGTTCGCGTTCGTCGCGGGCAACTTCGTGCCGGTGCAGATCCTGATGATTCCCGTGCGCGACATGGCGCTCAAGGTCGGCCTCTACAACACCGTATGGGCGCTGGTGATTTTTCACATTGCGTTTCAGACCGGCTTCTGCACGCTTTTTCTTCGCAACTTCATCAAGCAGTTGCCGTTCGAACTGATCGAAGCCGCCCGCGTGGAAGGCGCAAGCGAGTGGACCGTCTACGCACGCATCGTCCTGCCGCTGGTCCGCCCGGCGCTTGCCGCACTCGGCATTCTTGTCTTCACGTTCGTCTGGAACGACTACTTCTGGGCGTTGTGCCTCACGCAGGGCGATGAGGCCGCGCCGATCACCGTCGGCGTCGCCGCGCTCAAGGGCCAGTGGACGACCGCGTGGAATCTCGTCGCGGCGGGTTCCGTGCTGGCCGCAATGCCTTCCGTGCTGATGTTCTTCGCGATGCAGAAGCATTTCGTTGCAGGCCTGACGTTCGGTGCAAGCAAAGGCTGACCCATTACTTTTACCAGAGAGAATCCTGATGCAGCTAGGTGTCTGCTATTACCCGGAACAATGGCCGCAATCGATGTGGGCCGACGACGCGAAGCGGATGGTCGAACTCGGCATTTCGCACGTACGTATCGCCGAATTCGCGTGGAGCCGGATGGAGCCGCGTGCCCATGAATATGACTGGGCCTGGCTCGACAAGGCGGTCGCGACGCTCGCCGATGCGGGTCTGAAGATCATTCTCGGCACGCCCACTGCGTCGCCGCCGAAGTGGCTGGTCGACGCGTATCCAGACATCCTGCCGGTGCGCGCGGATGGTACGCGCTGGAACTTCGGTTCGCGTCGTCACTATGACGTGTCCAGCGAACGCTATCGCGAGGAGTGCGTGCGTATCGTCACGGTGATGGCGCAACGTTACGGCAGGCATCCGTCGGTGATCGCATGGCAGACCGACAACGAGCTTGGCTGCCACGACACGATACCGAGCTGGTCCACGGCTGCGCTGACGCGTTTCAGAGCGTGGCTCGCGCGCCGTTACGAAACCGTCGACGCACTGAACCGCGCATGGGGCAACGTGTTCTGGAGCATGGAATATCCGTCGTTCGATTCGATCGAACTGCCGAACCTCACGCCCACCGACGCGAATCCCATTCACCTGCTCGACTTCCGCCGTTTCATGTCGGATGAAGTCGCGAGCTTTCATCGCGAACAGGCCGACGTGTTGCGCACATTCGCGCCCGGCGCGGACGTGCTGCACAACTTCATGGGTTTCTTCACTAGCTTCGATCACTACCGTTTCGCGGAAAACAACGCGATCGATGTCGCCGCATGGGACAGCTATCCGCTTGCGCGCACGGAAGTCATCGCGCTGCCCGACGAGGACAAGGCGCGGTATGCGCGCACGGGCCATCCCGATGTGTCCGCCTTCGATCACGACCGCTATCGCGCGATTGGATCGGGCCGCTTCTGGATCATGGAACAGGAAGCCGGTCCGGTAAACTGGGCGCCCTGGAATCCGGTGCCGGCGCCGGGCATGGTTCGACTGTGGGCGTATGAAGCGTTTGCGCACGGCGCGGAACTGGTGTCGTATTTCCGCTGGCGTCAGTGTCCATATGCGCAGGAGCAGATGCATTCCGGGCTCAATCTGCCGGATAACCAGCTCTCACCAGGCGGCCTCGAAGTTGCACGGGCGGCGCAGGAAATCGCGGGATCTGCGGTGCTGTCCGGCCTCGCACCCGCTTCGCGTGCGCAGGTCGCGCTCGTGTTCGACTACGAGACGCAGTGGATGTTCGAGATCCAGCGGCATGGCAAGACGTTCGACTACCAGACGCTCGCGTTCGACTACTACCAGGCGTTGCGCGAAATGTCGCTCGACGTCGACATCGTTTCGCGTCACGCGGATTTTTCGCAGTACGCGCTGGTGGTCGTTCCGAGTCTCGCCGTAATGTCGGATGACCTTGTGCAGGCGATTGAACATTCTTCGGCACAGTGGGTGTTCGGACCGCGCAGCGGATCGCGCACGTCGGAGTTTTCGATTCCCGCGACGCTGCCGCCTGGTCTGCTGCAGTCCGCGCTGCCGGTACGCGTGCTGGAAGCAGAATCGCTGCGTCCGACGCTCAAACCGGCGACGTCCCTGCATGGCGTCGCAGGCAGCGCGATTCACTGGCGCGAGCATCTTCAACCCGGCGACGGTACCGAAGTGCTCGCGCGCTTTGACGACGGCTGGCCCGCGATCGTGTCGCGCGGACGCGTGCGTTATGCGGGCGCGTGGTTCGATCACGCGCTGCACCGCGCGCTGCTCGACGACGCCGCACGCGCCGCCGGTCTGGCTCTCGACACGTTGCCTGAAGGCCTGCGCGTTCGCCGTCGCGGCAACGTGACGTTCGCGTTCAACTTCGGCCCGGACGTCGTTGCTGCGCCCGCGCCTGAGAACGCGCGCTTCGTGCTCGGCGCACGCGAACTGCGCACCGCCGATGTCTGCGCGTGGCTCGACGCGTGATGGTGTAACGCCGGTGTCGGGCAGCGGTGCGCAGGTTGCCGGCGCCGGCGTATCATCACGGCTTCAATCGAGCGAAGAGGTGTAGCGGTGAAGATGAAATCGTGCCGGTCGTTGCTGGTAGCCAGTGCTATTGCCGTCGTGTTGCCACTCGCCGCATGCTCGCATGCACGACCCGTAGAGTTTTCGGCCGGCGCTGCGAACGATCCCGACTTCGCTGCGATGGACCAGTCAATGGCCCAGTGCAAATCGATCTCGCGCAACGCCGCGACGGATCAGTGCTCGAAGATCCGCGCTTACGAGTCGTGCATGAAATCGAAAGGCTACATCACGGTTCTCGGCCCGGAAAATCCCAAGGGTTGCGGTGACCCGGCATGGGAAAGCGACGTGCGCAAATGGCTCAACTGACTCCACCGACGACCGCCATGAAGACCATCGGACTGATTGGCGGCATGAGCTGGGAATCGTCGGCCGGGTATTACCGGCTGATCAACCAGGACATGAAGCAGCGTCTGGGCGGCCATCGCAACGCACGCAGCGTGATGGTCACGGTCAGTTTCGAAGAGATCAAGACGTTGCAGCACGAAGCGCGCTGGGATGAACTCGGCGAGCACATGAAGCAGGCGGCGTTGCAGGTGCAGGCGGCCGGCGCGGATTTCGTGCTGCTTTGCACGAACACCATGCATCGCGTAGCGCCCGTTCTGGAGGGCGCGCTCGACATTCCTTTTCTGCACATCGTGGACCCGACTGCAAAAGCGCTACAGGATGCGGGCGTTCGTCGCGTCGGGCTGCTGGGTACCGCGTTCACGATGGAGCAGGATTTCTATCGCGGGCGCATGCAGGATCGTTTTGGCATTGAAGTCGTCGTGCCCGACATCGAAGGGCGCGCGCTCGTCCATAAAGTGATCTACGACGAACTGTGTCACGGCATCGTGCGTGATGCGTCTCGAGAGGCTTACAAACGCATTATCGACAGCATGCAGGCCCAGGGTGTGGAGGGTGTCATTCTGGGGTGCACGGAAATTGCGCTCTTGATTGCGCAGAAAGATGTGGCGTTGCCCGTCTTCGATACCACCGCGCTGCATGCGCAGGCCGCGGTGAGCCGGGCATTGGCCTGACCCGTTTTATCTGCGGAAAAACCCGCAAAACGGGTCAGCCAGAAGCTGGCGCTGGCTTGTGACACAGCGCCACGAACGGTCGATCAGGACGCGTTCACGACTTCCTTGAACGACTTGCCGGCCACGAACTTGACCGTTTTCGCGGCTGCGATCTGGATTTCTGCACCCGTCGACGGGTTGCGGCCCACGCGCGCGGCGCGTGCGCCCGTCGAGAACGAGCCAAAACCGATCAGCTGGACGGTGTCGCCCTTTGCCACGGCGGAGGTCACTGCTGCGATGATCGCGTCGATCGTGCTGCCGGTCGCTGCCTTGCTTTCGCCCGTCGCTGCTGCGACGGCATCAATCAGTTCCTGTTTGTTCATTACTCATCCCGTTCGGTGATTGTGGTTCGAGCGCACGTAAAATGGCGCCCGGACCGACACCCTAACCCATCTGGGCGCGTCTGCGCAAATCTCTGATGGGGTAAGCGAACACGCCAGACGCCCCGGATGACGGCCTCCGGCAGCATCCCGAGGGGTCAATCTGCCCCAAAAATGCACGCGAAAACGGCCTTAAACCGGTCATTTCGACGGTGTACCAGGCAGTTCAGGTGATCCAGGCGCTTTCCATCGGCGAAAAAAACGACGCCGGCGGGGCAATTGCAAACCGCATGATGCTAGTCCGTGTCCTTGTTAACACTGATGCCAAGCTCGGCCGCCATCTTTTCGACCATCGCGCGCAGTTGATCGAGTTCATCGCGAAGCTGCTTCTGCTCCGCCCTCAACGATTCGAGTTCGGAAGGCGATATGGAATCATCGACGGCACTCCCCTCAGGTGCTTCCGGCATCACGACTTCGCCGCACAGCAGATGCATCCAGCGGCTTTCGCGCTCGCCCGGCGTGCGTGGCAGCTTGATCACGCGGGCGGGCTCGCTGCTGGCGAGTTCGTCGAGAAACACTTCCACTGAAGAGATATCAGCGAATCCATGCAGACGCGCACTGTTCAACCGCAGTTCAGCGGCCGTTTGCGGTCCGCGCAAAATCAGTGTCGTCAGCAATGCAGCGGACTGGCTCGGCACGCCGAGCACGCGCAACATGTTGTGCTCGAAACGCGGCACGCGGCTGCTGCTGCCCTCGGACGCAAGACTCAGACGCTTCAGGTTATCGAGCGTGGTGAGCACTTCAGCTTCGGTCACGTTCATCACCGGATTGCGCGCGGTCTTCTGGTTGCAGCCGGACGTGAGCGCGTTCAGCGAAAGCGGATACGTATCGGGAACGGTGTGCTGCTTTTCGAGCAATACGCCCAGCACGCGCGCTTCGAGCGGCGTCAGCGAACGTAGCGGCGGGCGCGTAAAAGACTCAGTCGTGGAATTCATTGTGTGTGCTTACGCTAGAGTGCAGAAACCTTACGGCGAACCCTATGATATCCCGCGCGCATATCGCGCATGTCAGGGCCGGCCTGGTTTAGCATCGGAAGTACACTTTGCCGGCATGTTCATCACGTTCAACTGAGGAGTCGGATATGACGATGGAAGAACTGCTGAAGCGTGCGGGTTTCGCGCGCGACAAGGCGTACGCCCCCTATTCGAAGTTCAAGGTCGGTGCAGCGCTGCTGACAGGCGACGGCCACGTATTCGAAGGCTGCAATGTCGAAAACGCTTCCTACGGCCTGTGCAACTGCGCGGAACGCACTGCGTTTTTCAGCGCGATTGCAGCAGGCTACAAGCGCGACCAGTTCGCGGCGCTTGCCGTGACCGGCGATACCGACGGCCCGATCTCGCCGTGTGGCGCATGTCGCCAGGTCATCGTCGAACTGGGCGGCCCCGATTTGCCGATCTGCCTCGGCAACCTGCGCGGCGCGACCCGTGACACCACCGCGCGCGAACTATTGCCGGACGCGTTCTACCTATGAGCCAGCACAAGGTTATCTACGACACCGATCCCGGCGTCGACGATGCAATGGCGCTCGTCTTTCAGGCGCTGCATCCCGACATCGAACTGCTGGGTCTGACGAGCGTGTTCGGCAACGGCACCATCGAAACCACGACGCGCAACGCGCGCTATCTGGCGGCGAAATTCGCGCCCGGCACACCGGTCGCTCGCGGTGCCGCCGCGCCGCTCAGGCGCGCGGCACCGGAGCCGCTCGCATGGATTCACGGCGACAACGGCCTTGGCAACATCAAACTGGATACGCAGACTGAAAGTGCGCTCGATCCGCGCCCGGCGCACCGCTTCATCATCGAAACGGTGCGTGCGCAACCGCGCGAAGTCACGCTGATAGCCGTCGGCCCGCTGACGAATCTCGCGCTCGCGCTTGCCGAAGATCCGCAGATCGCGTCACTCGTGAAGCAGGTGGTAATCATGGGCGGCGCATTCGGCACCGGCGGACTGCTCGGCAACGTCACGCCCGCGGCCGAAGCGAATATTCTGGGTGATCCGGATGCAGCCGATGGGGTGCTGGGCGCCGCGTGGCCGGTAACGATCGTGGGCCTCGACGTGACGCAGAACACCATCATGTCGACGGCGTACCTCGCGTCAATTCGCGATCGCGCGGGTGAAGCCGGACGTTTCGTGTGGGACGTGTCGCGTCATTACGAAGATTTCCACATGAAGAGCGCGCGGCTCGCGGGGATCTACGTACACGATTCGTCGGCGGTTGCGTATGTGCTCGCGCCACATCTGTACACCACGCGCAGTGGTCCCGTGCGCGTGCTGACGGACGGCATCGCTGCTGGCATGACCATCCAGAAACCCGTGACCATGCCCGTGCCGGCGCCCAACTGGGACCACCGGCCAGCATGCCAGGTCTGCGTCGCCGTCGACGCGCCCGCAATGCTCTCGCTCTACGAAAAGACGCTCTGCGGGACGCTCTGACACGTGCCCCACCACATCGTCTTCGGGTTCACGTCTCAGGCAGCCAGCGCCTTGATGCGCGAGCCCAGCCATGCGCGCATCGCGTCGATCTCCTCCGCGCACACGGAGTGCGGCATCAGGTACGCGTGCCAGTCGACCTTGCAGCCCTGCGCGATGGCGAAGTCGCGACCCTTTTCACCAAGCGCGAGCGGCAGCACATCGTCATGGATGCCGTGCGCGGCGAAAATCGGCGTGTCGCGATTCGCAGCGCCGAAGCGGCTTTCGATGAAGCCCGGCGAGGGCACGTAGCCCGACATCACGATCATCCCCGCGAGCGAATCTTCATGCGTGAGCCCGGCGGAATACGTCATCGCGCCGCCCTGAGAAAATCCGGCGAGAAAAATTTTCGATGTCGGAATACCGCGCGCGTTCTGCGCGGCGATCAATTCGCGCACTGTTGCGCACGAAGCCGCGATGCCGGCTTCATCAACCTGGCGGTTGATGCCCTGAAACGACAGGATGTCGTACCACGCACGCATCACATAGCCGTTGTTCGCGGTGACGGCGATCTCAGGCGCGTTCGGAAACACGAAGCGGACGGCGGGCAAACCGTCGAGACGCAGTTCAGGGACGAGCGGAACGAAGTCGTTCGCGTCGGCACCAAGGCCGTGCAGCAGGATAACGGCGAACTCGGGGTTCGGCGCGGTTTCGATTTCGATCGTCGATGAGAGATCGGTCATGTTGGGTCGCTCCGCAGGGTCAGGATGATCGCGGCCACACGCCGGAACTGCCGCGGCGATGGCTGTCGAGCAAATGGGTATCGATGATGCCCGTCGCTTCCATCAGCGCGTGCATCGTGGTCGGGCCGACAAACGCAAAGCCTTTCTTGCGCAACGCCTTGCTCAACGCAATGGACGCATCGGATGTCGTCGGAATCTCGGCGATGGTACGCGGTTCGGGCGTCGTGGGCGGCTTGAACGACCAGATGAAATCTGCCAGGCCGCCCTCCGCGCGCAACGCAATGGTTGCCGCCGCGTTGCCGATCGTCGCCAGAATCTTCGCACGATTGCGGATGATGGCACTGTCGGCGAGCAGCCTTTCGATATCGTTCTGTGTGAACGCGGCAACCGTGTCCGGTTCGAAGTTGCAAAACGCGGCGCGAAACGCCTCGCGCCTGCGCAGGATCGTGAGCCACGAGAGACCCGACTGAAAGCCTTCCAGCGCGAGACGCTCGAACAGCCCGCGCTCGTCGCGCACCGGCATGCCCCACTCGGTATCGTAATAGCGCTGCAACAGCGGATCGACCGCGGCCCACGGCGGACGCGCGAGGCCATCTTCGCCGGTCACGACGCTGCCGGTTTCCGCTTCTGCCGTTTCTGCCATTTCTGGATTCGAACGCATGGTTTTATGGTTTTTGCTGCGCGGCTATCGTGGTGTCAAGGCTGGCGGCATGCGTCGGGGCGCGCTTTCGAACCCCGGCTTTCCAGCGGCACCTTGCAGTTGTCGACGCGCTGTTCGTCGCTGGCCTTGTCGCCCAGGCGCTCCTTAAGTGTCTTCGGCGTGCCTCCGTCTTCAGCCGCAACGGTCGTCACCACCGGTTTCGCCGCTGACGGCGTGGCAGGCGCCGCAGCCCGCGCATCGAACGCAAGCGCCAGCAGCGTTGCGCCAAGTGCCACGTACGCAATTCGAAAAGCATGGAACATGGTCGCTCTCCTGCACGATGACCGCCTCACGCGATGTACATCGCGCGTATCAGCCAGCCAATAAAAACGCCGCCGTTCGTTTTGCATTGCATGCAGGACGTCGGGCGGCGGCACTACCGTTCAAACGTCAATCAGACTGCCATCACCGACACGGCCTTCGTCACGAGATACGCTTCCATGGCTTCCGGACCGCCTTCCGAACCGTAGCCCGAATCCTTCACGCCGCCAAACGGCATTTCCGGCGAAGGCGTGGCGGGCTGGTTGATCCACAGCATGCCGACTTCCATCTGCTGCGACAGCAGATGCACGTTGCGGAACGACTTCGTGAACGCATAGCCGGCGAGGCCGAACGGCAGACGGTTTGCTTCGGCAATCGCTTCTTCGAGCCTGTCGAAACCGCGCACCGCCGCGATCGGGCCAAACGGCTCGTTGTTGAACACGTCGGCTTCGAGCGACACATTCGTCAGCACGGTCGGCGAGAAGAAGTTGCCTTCCGCGCCGACGCGTTCGCCACCCGTCGCCACCGTGGCGCCGGTTGCACGCGCGTTGTCGACGACCTTGCTCATCGCCGTCAGGCGACGTGCGTTGGCGAGCGGCCCGAGCGTCGTGCCTTCGGCGAGACCGTCGCCGAGCTTCAGGCTTTCAGCGTGCTTGACGAGCGCGGCGGCAAACTCTTCGCGGATGCTGTTGTGTACGAGGAAGCGCGTCGGCGAAATGCAGACCTGGCCGGCATTGCGGAATTTCGCGCCGCCCGAGGCTTTCACGGCAAGCGCGACGTCGGCATCTTCAGCGACGATGACGGGCGCATGGCCGCCCAGCTCCATCGTGGCGCGCTTCATGTGCTGGCCAGCGAGCGCCGCCAGTTGCTTGCCGACCGGCGTCGAACCGGTGAACGTCACCTTGCGGATAACCGGATGCGGAATCAGGTAGCTGGAGATTTCAGCCGGATCGCCGAACACGAGACCGACAGTACCCGGCGGCACGCCTGCGTCGACGAAAGCCTGCAGCAGGCCAGCGGGCGACGCCGGAGTTTCTTCCGGCGCCTTCACGAGGAACGAGCAGCCGCTCGCGAGCGCCGCGCTCAGCTTGCGCACGATCTGGTTGACCGGGAAATTCCACGGCGTGAACGCGGCGACCGGGCCAATCGGCTCCTTGATCACCAGTTGCTGCGCCGACAGGTTGCGCGACGGCACGATCCGGCCGTACACGCGACGGCCTTCGTCAGCGAACCATTCGATGATATCGGCGGACGCCAGCATTTCCACACGCGCCTCCGGGAACGGCTTGCCCTGCTCCAGCGTCATCAGGCGGGCGATGTCCGACGCGCGTTCGCGCACGAGGCTCGCAGCCTTGCGCATCGTCGTGGCGCGCTCGTTCGCGGGAATCCTGCGCCATGCCTCGAAGCCGCTTTGCGCGGCAGCCAGCGCCCGGTCGAGGTCGGGAATGCCAGCGTGCGCGACCTTGCCGATGGGCTTGCCGGTCGCGGGATTGACGACGTCGAGCGTCTTGCCGCTTGCGGCGTCGCACCATTCGTTGTTGATCAGGAGTCGGGTATCGGTATAGGTCGATGTCACGATGGATTTCCAGATGATTGAAGAGTGTCAGGCAGCCAAACGCGCGAACACGCCTGAAACGTGCCGCTGAACCTTCAATGGTATCCGAATGCGCGTTAGCGCGTTGGCGACGCTCCGGCCCGGCTGGTCGTCAGAACAGGCCTGCCCCCCCGGGCACACTCGCGGAAGGGTCATTCTTGTCAACACTGTCAATGTTCGATATGATGCGATCATTGACACGGATGATAAACATTTAAGGAGTGAAACATGACACGGCGGACTTTTCTTGTAACGGGTGCGAGCAAGGGTATCGGGCGTGCCCTGTCGGAGCGGCTTGCGCGGAGCGGGCATGAGGTGATCGGACTCGCGCGTCGCGCGGACGACGCCAGCTTTCCCGGCACGCTGGTTTCGACCGACCTGACGGATGCCGCCGCGACCGGCAGCACGCTGGATGAACTGGTCAAACGCCATGCGTTTGACGGCGTGGTGAACAACGTCGGCTTCATCCGGCTGGCGCCCGTCGGCGAGATCACGCTCGACGATCTCGGCATGTCGTTCAGCGCGAATCTGAACCCTGCCGTCCAGACGGTTCAGGCGCTGCTGCCGGGCATGCGCGAAAGGGGCTGGGGGCGCGTGGTCAATCTGTCGAGTCTCGTCGTGCTCGGATTCGCACAACGCTCCGCTTACGCGGCCGCGAAAAGCGCGATGATCAGCCTGACACGCACGTGGGGACTTGAACTGGCAGCAACCGGCATCACCGTCAACGCAATCGCGCCCGGCCCCGTCGAAACCGAAATGTTCAGGGAAAACACGCCGAAGGGCAGCGAGGCGGAGCAACGCTTCCTCTCGATGGTGCCGATGCAGCGCCTCGGCAAGCCTGACGAACTCGCCGCGAGCATCGCGTTCCTGCTCTCCGAGGAAGCGGGCTTTATCACGGGCCAGACGCTCTTCGTGGATGGCGGAACGTCGATCGGGCGCGCCAGCTTCTGACGGCTGTCGCCGTTACATCAACGTGCGCGGCGATTCCGCGCCGCCGCGCTGATCGGGCGCCGGTGGCTTCACAGCCCGCCGACGCCCCGCGTAACGAGCGCGTACGGCCCGTGCATCAATTGTTCGCGCAGAAAGTCGATGCATACCTGGATCTTCACGGACGACGACAGCCGCTCCGACGTCACCGCCCACACATCCGCCGGTTGCGCGTAGTCAGGCAGCACGCGCACCAGTTCGCCCGAGCGCAGGCTTTCCGCGACGTCCCAGACCGACACCATGACGATGCCGAAGCCGTCGCGCGCCCATTGCACGACGATGTCGCTGTGATTGGACGCGACGGTGCCCGTCACCTTCACGCTTTTCTCCCCTTGCGGGCCGGTGAGACGCCATACGCCGAACCGGTCGTCGCGCCCCCGGAACAGCAGGCAGTCATGCGCGACGAGGTCGTTTAGCGCGGCGGGCATGCCTCTGCGTTCGAGGTACGCGGGCGCCGCGCACAGAATGCGCGTGCTCTCCACGATCCTGTGCGCAATCAGGTGCGGCTCCTGCACCTCACCCACACGAATATCGATGTCGAAGTTTTCACCGACGACATCAGCCCGCCGGTCCAGCAGTTCCAGCCAGACTTCGAGATCCGGATGCTGGGTGCGCAGCATCGAAAGAATCGGCGAGACGTGGCTGCGCCCCAAACGCAGGCTCGTGCTGATACGCAGCAGGCCGTGTAGCGTGCCGCGGCGGTCGGCGAAGGTGTCGGCCATGCCCTGCACGTCGTCGAGAATTTTCTGCGCCCATTGCAGCGCGGCCTCGCCGTCGCTCGTCACGCTGACCCTGCGCGTGGTGCGCTGAAAGAGCTTCACACCGAGGTTCGTCTCCATCATCGCAATGCGTTTGCTGACATGCGAAGGCGAAAGCCCCATTTCCGTCGATGCCGCGACGAAACTCCCCTTTCTGGCGATATGGCAAAACAGCTGCAGGTCGCGCAGAAAGGAATCATTCGTGGCTGTGAGCGCATTCTGATTTTCCATCTGGCCGCATTGTGTCCTGTGAGTTGCACAGTACCCTAGCCGTAACCCGTCAATCATGCAAGCAAACGGTGCGCACAATGCGCGCCTTTATGCAGAATCTGAAGAGCGGCGCGCAATGCCGCGGAAATCGTGGGGCCGGCGATCGAAATGAGTTTGTCGGGTAAATCCCGTCTTATCCGGATACACCTTAGCGAGGAACATCAATCAGCCTTAGAAGCTGATCCAACAATTCAGGTCAGGAGACAACATGAGCACGCAGACAACCTCAAGCGAACGCGAACATCGTTCGCAGACGCGCAAGGCAACCGCCAGCGGATGGATCGGGTCGGCACTCGAATACTATGATTTCTTTATCTACGCGCAGGCCGCCGCCCTCATTTTTCCCCAGCTGTTCTTTCCATCCGGCAATCCGAAGATCGCGATCGTCGCGTCGCTTGCGACCTATGGCGTGGGTTACGTCGCCCGTCCAATCGGTGCGCTCGTGCTCGGACACTGGGGCGACACGCATGGCCGGAAAAACGTGTTGCTGGTCTGCATGTTCCTGATGGGTTTCTCGACGATGGCTGTCGGCCTCCTGCCCACTTACCATCAGGTCGGCCTCCTCGCCCCGACGCTGCTCGTCGTGCTGCGACTGATCCAGGGCTTTGCGGTTGCGGGTGAAATCTCGGGCGCAAGCTCGATGATTCTGGAACACGCGCCGTTCGGCCGGCGCAGCTATTACGCAAGCTTCACGTTGCAGGGCGTGCAGGCCGGACAGATTCTGGCGGCCGCCGTGTTCCTGCCGCTTGCCTATTACATGCCGGAAGATGCGTTCAACGCGTGGGGCTGGCGCATTCCGTTCCTGCTGAGCGCCGTGGTGCTGATCGCGGGCTACATCATCCGTCGCGAAGTGCATGAAACACCGGCATTCGCCAGGGAAGATGCGAGCGGCGGCGTACCGAAATCGCCGATTGCCGAAGCGTTCCGCCATAACTGGCCGGACATGCTTCGCGTGGTCTGCATGGCGCTCATGAACGTGATTCCGGTCGTCGCGACGATCTTCGGCGCCGCGTATGCGGTTCAGGCGGCCTACGGCATCGGATTTCACAAGAGCGTGTATCTGTGGATTCCGGTGATCGGCAACATCGTCGCGGTGGTAGTGATTCCGGTCGTCGGCAATCTGTCCGACAGGATCGGGCGGCGTTTGCCGATCATCGTGGGTGCGCTGGGTTCGGGTCTGCTCGCGTTCGGTTACCTGTACGCGATCAGTATAAAAAACGTGCCGTTCGCGATCGTCATGTCCGTACTGATGTGGGGCATCGTCTATCAGGGCTACAACGCCATCTTTCCGAGCTTCTATCCGGAACTCTTCCCCACCCGTTCACGCGTGTCGGCCATGGCGATCGGCCAGAACGTCGGCACCACCATTACCGCGCTGCTGCCCGCACTCTTTGCGACTGTCGCGCCGCCGGGATCGACCAATATTCCGCTGACGATTGGCGCCATCACGTTTGGCGTGACGATCATCGCGGCGATCGCCGCCTTCAGCGCGCGAGAGAGCTATCGCATCCGGCTGTCGGATCTGGGCGAACCCGGTGCCGTGCCCATCGACAAGGCGGATTACGAGCGCGTGCGCGCGCAAACCATGGCGGACACGAAGAAAGCGCTCGCGTGAAGGCGCGAGCCGGTTCGCCACAACCCGACGTAGACTCAGACTCAGGAAAAGGTGGAATGGAGAAGATCAGGATTGCGGTCGCGGGCGCGGGCTACATTGGCCTCGCGCACATGGCCGCCGCGCGGCAGAGCGACACCTGCACGTTGTCGGCCATCGTCGACCCGTCGCCTGCCGCAGCGGCGGTTGCCGAAAAGGAAGGCGTGCCGCTCTATACGTCGCTCGATGCACTGTTCGCGAAGGAACGTCCTGACGGCGTCATTCTCGCGACGCCGAACCAGCTGCATCTCGAACATGCGCTGACGTGCCTTCAGGCGCGCGTGCCCACGCTGCTCGAAAAACCGGTCACACCCACCGTCGCGGAGGCGGAGAAGCTGGTCCAGGCAGTGGATCGTGCGGGCGTGAAAGTGCTGATCGGTCATCACCGCGCACACAGCCCGATCATGGCGCGTGCGAAGCAGGTGATCGACGAAGGGCGTCTCGGCGCGCTCGTCGCCGTCATGGGCAGCGCCGTGTTTTTCAAGCCCGATCAGTACTTCGGGGATGCGCCGTGGCGTCGGCAACCGGGCGCGGGACCCATCCTGCTCAACATGATTCACGAAGTGCACAACCTGCGGATGCTGTGCGGCGACATTGTCGCGGTACAGGCGTTCGGCTCGCGGGCGACGCGCGGCTTTCCCGTCGAAGATACGGTCGCCATCAACCTGCGCTTTGCAAACGGCGCGCTCGGCAGCTTCATGCTCTCCGATACGGCGGCAAGCGCGCGCAGCTGGGAACAGACGTCGCAGGAAAACAAGGCTTACGCGACGTATCCCGACGAAGATTGCTACGTGATCGCGGGCACGTTCGGCTCGCTCTCCGTGCCGACGATGCGGATGAAAACCTGGCGCAACGTCGAAGACCGCTCGTGGTGGAAGCCGTTCGAGACCAGCGTCGCCGATGTCACGCGTGACGATCCGCTCAGGCTGCAGATCGGGCACTTCGCGCGCGTCATTCGCGGCGAAGCAGAACCGCTTGTCAGCGTACGCGACGGTTTGCAGAACCTGAGAATTACCGAGGCGATCGCGCGGGCAGCCGTTACCGGCTCGATCGTCGACACGACACCGGTTCATTGACGTCCACGATATCCCCTGAAGGAAAATCCATGAAAACGTTCGTCATGCTTCACGGCATCAATCACAACATGTTCGGCAAACGCGATCCGGCGCAGTACGGCACGGTCACGCTCGATGAAATCGACAACCGGCTGCAGGCACTCGGCAAGGAACTCGGCGTGGCGGTCGAGAGCTTCCAGACCAACAGCGAGGGCGACATGTGCCTGCGCATCCACAAGGCGTTCACCGACAAGGTCGACGGCGTGCTCATCAACGCGGGCGCGTGGACGCACTATAGTTACGGCATTCGCGATGCGCTCGCGATCCTCACCGTACCGATCGTCGAAATTCACATGTCGAACATCCATGCGCGCGAAGCGTTCCGTCACGTGTCGGTATTCGCCGAGATCGCCAAAGGGCAGATCTGCGGCTTTGGCGTCGACAGCTATCTGCTCGGCCTGAGAGCCGCGGTTTCGGCGGCGGCGGCTTGAGGCTTGAGCCACCGCGCGCTCAATGCGAATGGCGGTGGTGAATGTCCGGGTAATGCGCATGTGAATGCGTGATCCGCGCGTGACGGTGGGGATGAACGTGCGGCTCCTCTCCGTCGTACGGAAATGCATGGGTGTGCTGGTGATGCGCGTCATGACGATGCGCATGCGTGTGTTCGAGCGGCTCATGCGTATGCAGATGCGCATGACGCTCGCGGATGTGCAGCCACACGCCGAGCCCCATCAGAATGGCCGCCATCCAGAAGACGACCGACGGCGGCTCCGGCCAGATCGCAAGTGAAAGCGCCACGCCAAAGAGCGGCGCGACAGAAAAATATGCGCCGGTGCGCGCGGTGCCGAGATTGCGCAGCGCGACAACGAACATCACAAGACTGACACCATAGCCAGCGAAGCCGGTCGTCATCGCGGCTGCGATCTGTTGAATGCCCGGCAGATGTTCGCCGGCGAGCAACGCGACCGAAAGATTAACCGCGCCCGCAACGAGCCCTTTGATACAGGCGATGACCATCGCGTCGTTCGTGGAGACCTTTCGCGTCAGGTTGTTGTCGATGGCCCAGCATAGACACGCGCATATGATCAGGAGCGCGCCGCCGGGCAACGCACCCGCGCCCGGCTGCCAGGACAGGAGCACGCCGCCAGCGACAATCGCCACCATCCCGAGAAACACCTGCAGATCGACGTTCTCGCGGAACACCACCCACGCGATGACGGCTGTCAGCACGCCTTCGAGATTGAGCAGCAGCGAAGTCGTGGCTGCGGGTGTCGAGGTGAGCCCGAGCATCAGCAGCGCGGGCCCTGCGATTCCACCCGCGACGATGGCCCCCAGCAGCCACGGTACGTCGGCGCGGGGAATGCCGTGTTCGTTCTGCTGTTGAACCGGCGGCGAACGCAATACGCGCCGTACGAGGATGCAGAAGCCGAGCCCGATGCCGCTTCCCAGATAGAACAGACCGGCGAGCATGAACGGCGACAGCGTGCCGAGCAACACCTTGGCGAGCGGCGTCGTGGCGCCGAACAGGGCGGCCGCAAGGAGCGCAGTGAGCGCAGCGTGAAATCGTGTGATCATGAACACGCGGGTCTGGATGGCTGGCGATCGTGGGGCAAAGCGTCAGGACGCGCGTTGCCCCTGCCACGCCATCATGCCAGACCGACGCGCAGCGTGTGCAGGCTTGCTCCGCGCGTTCCCCGACGGATTCAGCTGCGCCGCTTCGCGAACGAGACCCGGTACGCCGCGCTGCGGGCCGCGAAAATCTCGTCGGGCGGAATGCCGATGCCGTCCGCCAGAATCGACGGGTCGAACACCGTTTCATCGCACGACGCGTCCTGTTCCAGCGACGTGATGTCGATCGTCCCAAGCACCACGGATTCACGACTGTCTTCGTCGGGCCAGCGGATCGTCACATCCATCGTCGGGTCGCCTGGCCGGTCGAGCACGGCCAGCACATGAAAACGCGCCGTGCCCGCCGCAATCCGCTTTTCGAGATCGTCGACGAGGAAGCCGGCGGGTTTGTCTGTCGCTTCTTCGTCCGTGAGCGTGACTTCGCCGTCGACCGGGACCACCTTGAACTTGATGAAGCGCACGTCGCCCTTTGCACTGGTAGCGGGAAACGCATGCACGCCCCAGTAGGCCGTCCCGACAAAGCTGCCCGGCAGCGGCCTTGCCGCGACGAATTTCGCCTGGTTCAGGGTTTCAGGATTCGCTTCAGAAAATGCCTTCACCTTCTCCGCGTCCGGCTTTCCGTCTGCACCGGGCGCGCGCGCCTTCAGGAACGCGAGCATCTGGTCGAGCGTTCGCGCGAAGTGAACCGGCGCGCTTTCCAAAAGGAGGGTCGTGTCGGCGCCGTCGCCCTGGAGCCTGAAGCTGAAACCGCGTAACACCTGTTTATTGGTGTCGGCGACCGCGGGATTGCCGCCGCCTACCGAAAAGCGTCCGAACACGCGTGACGCCTGCGTGAAACTCGCTGAGCGCGTGATCTCCGCGGCCTGCGCGGAAGGCGTATAGATGCCGCGCACGCACTGCCCTTTGGCGAAGCTCGCCCGTACCCGTGGCGGATTGCCGGCCACGTCCTTGAGTGCATCGACGATTGCTGCGGGGGTGGCGTGCGCAGATTCCTGCGTTGTCCGGGATTGCTCGGTCATGATGGGCCTCCTTGTGGTTACTGGAATCCGGCAACCAGCGCGACGGGTACGACCCTGCTCACCGACCGTGATTCACGGTCGGTGTTTCCGTATGCAGGGGGTCGCGTCGTTGACGGCTGGCGATGCAGGTATTTTTAGCACCAGCGCGAAGGAGATCCACCTTAATCGTTGTTAACGGTGAGGCGCGTGAACCGGATATGCGCCCTGCCGGAACTCACTCCACCGGAACGACACCTCTCGGCCGTGCACTGGCCGCCACTGTCAGGCGTTTGGTGCACCACTGTACAAACATCGCAAACGCCGCCGCTTCGACAAACGATGTCGTAGCCGCCTGATACGGGAGCACAAGGGAAAGAAACAGGCAGAACGCGGCAAACGAAAAGCGGCCCAGCACCATCCCGCGCAGCAGCGACACCACGAACGCCGGCCCATGCGCGCGATGCGACGAGACCGACAGCACAATCCCAAGTAACGGGAATACGGCGAGCAATCCGCTCCACGTCGCGCCTACCCGGCCTGACAGCGCAGTGACGACAAGTGTCAGCACCGCACCGGCGAGCATACGTCCCGCCAGATCGGCCCTCCGAAGTGGCGCACCGGCGGCAACGACTGCACTGCGCGGCAGAAACGACTGGCCGAAGAGAACAGCTGTGAGTGCCACGCATACGGCCCATATCGGCGAAACAGGCAGTAGCGACAGAAAAGACGCCGCGACAAACCAGGTTGCGAGCGCCACGGCCAGCGCTATCGGCCATGCGCGGCAACGACACGTCCATGCGTAGGCGAAATTGAATGCTTCCGAAGCGAGAATTGCGCAAAGCGCCAGCGTCGCGGCACGCGCACCAAATGCAGCGCCATGCTGAAGGACAAGCAGATAAAGAATGGGACCCGCGACAATGGGAAGTCCGGCAAGCCATCCGGCGATCGATGGGCCCCACCATTTACCGGACATCGAAACGATCAGCAGGAAGAGAGGTACCAGCGTGAGCTTGAGTGCAAGCATGGTAAAACCGCGCGGATATAAAGTCAGATACTACCAAAGCGTAACGTCGTTCAAGGTTTCGTTTGAAGGCCGCGCCTGATGAACGGCCTCCTGCCTTTACACTGTGCGCCTGGAAACCCGGCGATGCCCCGATGAAGAACACGCTTTCACTGCCAGACCGCTATCTGATCACGCCCGAGCCGGACGCATCCAGCGCGGACGCCTTTCTCGCCTGCCTGGAACAGGCGCTCAAGGCGGGTATCACGCTCGTTCAGCTACGCAGCAAGTCGATGAGCGCCGGGCGCTACGCGCTGCTCGCAACGCAGGCGCTCGATCTGTGCCACACGTTCAATGCGCGACTGATCGTGAATCATGCCGCGTTCACGCGCGATACCCCTGGCGCAGACGGCGTACATTTGAGCAGCCGGCATCTGATGGCGCAACCCCAAAGACCCGTCTCGGGCGACATGCTGTTTTCCGCCAGCTGCCATAACGCTGCGCAACTTTTGCAGGCTCAGGCACTCGATGCGGATTTCGTCACGCTCTCACCGGTCTTGCAGACACGTACGCATCCCGACGCATCGCCGCTTGGATGGGACGTATTTGCCGCGCTCGTTTCAGAGACCAGTACGCCCGTATACGCGCTTGGCGGCATGGAGCGCGTTCACATTGCAAAGGCGCAGTCGGCGGGTGCGATCGGCATCGCGGCGATTGGCAGTCTGTGGCCCGGGCCACGCGGTTGACACACCGATCCGATGGCCGGTTACAACGCATTGGCACACGGCACAATGCAAACGATCACTTAAAGAGGGCGATCTGCAAAGCAGTCTTTAGCTTGCCCCCTGCCCTTTGTTCTGTTCTACGCATCACCTAACATGAAAGAGCGGTTCTCACCGCTAGAGGTGTTGCTATGAAAACGGTTATTCGTATTACGGCAGGTATGCTCGCTGGCGCGTTCTGCGTGGGATCGGCTATCGCCCAGACCGGTTCACGGGCGTATGACCCGTCAGTTCCGCTGACCCGCGCCGATGTGAGGGCGGATCTCGTCGCGTGGCGCGCCGCCGGCTATGATCCACTGGACTGGATCGACTATCCGGACAACGCGCAAAGGGCTGCCCGCATTATCGCGGCGCAGCGCGGCCAGGGGACGGGCAACATGTAGCAGCGCGCTCCGTATGCGCGCGTTATCGCCTGCACGCGGGCAGTGCTCCCAGAAAGGCGACTTCTGTCGATACCCACGCGCTTGAGGTAGCGATGGGGACGGCTTGCCGGATTCGAGTGCTTCATCCATCTGCGTAACACCAGCACGCACTGTTTTCAACTCAGACCGTTGCGTGAATTTCACCCCGGTTTTTCAAAGTCCGCTTAAATCAGGGCAGGCGACGTCCGTTCGTGCGTACGCCGGTCCCATGCTGCTGGCGGCGCTGCGGGCCGCGTCGCGCCGGCCAGTTCCATTCCCTCTGTCCGGATGGGTCGATTTCCCCATTGACCCAGGAAACTAAAATGACGAAAATAGTTTCCATCGAATGAAGAAACCGCTGAACGGGTCCACCGGCTCGTTCACTTCGTTCACCTCACACGCGGCATGCTGCCGCAAGGGGCGCTGCTGACAGCGCGCCCATCGTCACGGAGCATGTCATGAGCCGCATTTACTGGGTCCCGCTTTCGCTGCTGGTAGTCGCCATGCTGTCGGCCTGTTCGCAGTCCGACAGCAACGCGTGGCAGGGCTATGTCGAGGGCGAATTCGTCTATCTCGGCTCAACGCAATCGGGCAAGCTCGCGCAGCTTCCTGTCACGCGCGGCGAGACCGTCAAGGCAGACACGCCCCTCTTCACGCTCGAATCGACCGACGAGGCCGCCGCGTTTTCCCAGGCCCAGCAGCAACTTGCGGCCGCACGCGCGCAACTCGCTGATCTGCAGACCGGCAAGCGCGTACCGGAAGTCAACGTCAACCGCGCGCAGCTCGCTGAGGCCATCGCGAACGCGCGCAAGGCGTCGCTGCAACTGACGCGCGACGACGCGCAGTTCCGCGCAGGCGGTATCGCGAAGGCTCAACTCGACGACTCGCGCGCAAACGCGGATGCAACCGCCGCGCAGGTGCGCGAACTCACGAGCCAGGTCGAAGTCGCGCGCCTGCCGGGCCGCACGCAGCAGCTCGCCGCACAGACAGCGCAGGTGGCCGCAGCGCAGGCCGCCGTCATACAGGCGCAATGGAGGCTCGACCAGAAACAGGTCAGCGCACCGGCTGACGGCCTCGTCTACGACACGCTGTATCGCAAGGGCGAATGGGTGCAGGCCGGCAGTCCGGTCGTGCAGATGTTGCCGCCGCAAAACATGAAGGTCCGCTTCTACGTTCCAGAGACCGTGGTCGGCCAGCTCGCGACGGGCCGGCGCCTCACGGTGCATTGCGATGGCTGCGCCGCCGCTATTCCCGCGAAAGTGACGTACATCTCGTCGCAGGCCGAATACACGCCACCCGTCATCTACAGCAACGAAAGCCGCGCAAAGCTGGTGTTCCTCGTCGAAGCCCATCCCTCGGTTGAGGACGCAATGAAGCTGCATCCGGGCCAACCTGTCACGGTGAGCCTGCAATGAACACGCCGGCACAGGACCTCGTCATCGACGTACACAACCTGAACAAGCGCTTTGGCGACAAGCACGTCGTCAACGACGTGTCACTGCAGGTCGCGCGCGGAGAAATCTTCGGTTTTCTCGGGCCGAACGGCAGCGGCAAGACGACATCGATCCGCCTGATGTGCGGTCTGCTCACACCCGACTCGGGCAGTGGCACGTGTCTGGGATACGACATCCAGCGCGAAAGCGGAGCGATCAAGCGCAACGTCGGCTACATGACGCAACGGTTCTCGTACTGGGAAGACCTGACGATCCGCGAAAACCTCGATTTTGTCGCGCGTATCTATCAGATGCGCAACCGGCGCGAAGCCGTCGACCGTTCGCTTGAATCGCTCGGGCTGCAAAGCCGCGCAAGCCAGTTGACCGGATCGCTTTCGGGCGGCTGGAAACAGCGGCTCGCGCTCGCGGCCTGCATGCTGCACGAGCCAAAGCTGCTGCTACTCGATGAACCGACCGCGGGCGTCGATCCCACCGCACGACGCGACTTCTGGGAAGAATTGCACCGGCTCGCCGCGCGCGGCATTTCCGTGCTGGTCAGCACGCACTATATGGATGAAGCGGAACGCTGCCACAAGCTCGCGTATATCGCTTACGGCAAGCTGCTCGCACAGGGCACAGCGAACGAAGTGATCGAATCGCAGGATCTCGCCACGTGGGCCATTCATGGTGAACACCTGAGCAAGCTCTCCGAACATTTGCGAACGATGCCGGACGTCGACCAGACCGTCGTTTTCGGGTCCGCGCTGCATGCAAGCGGCCGCGACCACGCCGCGCTCGAGCGCGCGATCAGGCAGGCATGCGCCGGCACCGATCTGCGTATGGAACCCATCGCAACCGGTCTTGAAGACGTGTTCATCTACCTGATGAGTCACTCGAAGGACAACTTCGGAGCGCCCTCGTGAGCAAACGCAACCTGTTTTCGCTGACGCGCTGGTGGAGCATCGTGCTCAAGGAATTCCTCCAGCTGCGCCGTGACCGCGTCACGTTCGCCATGATCATCGGTCTGCCGATCGTCCAGCTCGCGCTGTTTGGTTTCGCCATCAACACGGATCCGAAGCATCTGCCGACGGCTGTCATCGCGGGCGAGCAGAGCGCGTTTTCGCGCAGTTTTATCGCTGCGATGAAGAACTCGGACTATTTCAACATCGTCGAGACACTGCCCAACGAGGAAGCCGGGCGCCGCGCGCTCGCGCAGGGTCGCGTGCAGTTTGTACTGAACGTGCCCACCGATTTCTCGCGGCGCCTCTTGCGCGGCGAACATCCGTCGCTGCTGGTCGAAGCCGACGCCACCGACCCGACCGCGACGAACACTGCGCTCGCTGCACTGCCGAATCTCGTGCAGCCGGTCGCGGACAAGGACATCAAGGGCGCGCTGGCCCATCTGAACGGCAGCCCCGCCGCGTTCAACGTCGAGGTGCACAGCCTTTACAACCCCGAGGGCATCACGCAGTACAACGTCGTGCCGGGTCTCATGGGCGTGATCCTGACGATGACGCTCGTGATGATGACGGGTCTCGCGATCACACGCGAACGCGAACGCGGCACGATGGAGAACCTGCTCGCGACGCCCGTCCTGCCCATCGAAGTGATGACGGGCAAGATCGTCCCTTATGTGATTATCGGGCTGATTCAGGCCACGATCATTCTTGTCGCGACGCGTTTCGTTTTTCACGTGCCGTTTGCCGGCAGCCCGGTTGCGATCTATCTCGCGGTGCTGCTCTTCATCGCGGCCAATCTGACGGTCGGCATCACGCTCTCTTCGCTCGCGCAAAACCAGTTGCAGGCGATGCAGCTCACGGTGTTCTATTTCCTGCCGAATATCCTGCTCTCCGGTTTCATGTTCCCGTTCGCGGGCATGCCGAAATGGGCGCAGTTCATCGGCAACCTGCTGCCCCTCACGTATTTCAACCGGCTGATACGCGGCATCATCCTCAAAGGCAATGGCTGGGCGGACCTCTGGCCTTCGGTATGGCCGGTTGCGGTCTTTACGGCGATCGTGATGGCGATTGCACTGCGCTTCTACCGGCGCACGCTCGACTAGGAGAACCGACGATGAAACCTCTCGCATGCCTCGTCGCCCTTGCGTTGTGCGGCTGCACGGTCGGCCCGGACTTCCACGCGCCCGCTGCGCCGGATACCGATAGCTACACGCGCGAAACGCTGCCCGCGACAACAGCGGCAGCGGGCGGCGCAGCCGGTTCCGCGCAGACGCTGAGCACCGCGCCGCACGCCACCCCGATGTGGTGGAAACAGTTCCAGTCGGATGCGCTCAACCGGCTTGTCGACGAAGCGTTGCAGCATAGCCCGACACTCGCGCAGGCGAGCGCAAAGCTGGTGCAGGCGCGCGAGGACTACAACGCGCAGTTCGGCTCGACGCAATTCCCGAATGTGGACGCAACCGTTTCCGCTACGCGGCAACAGGTCGATCTCGCCGCATTCGGCATTCCACAAGTCCAGAACCCGGGACCGTTTTCGCTGTTCAACGCGTCGGTGAGCGTGTCGTACGCATTCGATGTATTTGGCCTCAACCGTCGCGCACTCGAAGCAACCATGGCGCAGGTGGACTATGCTGCGTACGAACTCGATGCCGCGCGGCTTTCGATTGCGGGCAATGTCGTATCGACCGCGATCCGGCGCGCCTCGCTGCAGCAACAGATCACTTTGACCGAAAACCTTGCCGATACGCAGGCGAAACAGCTGACCATCATCGAGGCACGCTTCGCGGCGGGTGGCGTTTCACAACTCGACGTGCGCAGTCAGCGCACGCTGCTTGCGCAGACGCGCGCATCGTTGCCCCCACTCATCACGCAACTCGGTGCGGCCGATCACCAGCTCGCGATCCTGCTCGGCGAAGCGCCTTCGAAAGCCGATTTTGCCGGGCTCACGCTGGATTCGCTTCATCTGCCGGGTAGCGTGCCTGTTACGTTACCGTCGACGCTCGCACGCGAACGTCCGGATATCCGCGCATCGGAAGCGCTGTTGCATCAGGCCAGCGCGAATGTCGGCGTGGCGACAGCGAGTCTGTATCCGCAGTTCTCGCTGTCGGCGGGCATTGGGTCCGAACGCACGAGCGTGCAGGATGTGGTCAACGGCCTGAATATCTGGAACATTGGACTGAATCTCACGCAGCCCATTTTCCGCGGCGGAGAATTGCGGTCGAAGAAACGCTCGGCTCAAGCCGCGTACGAAGCGGCCCTCGCCGGCTATCAGCAAACGGTATTGCAGGCGCTCCAGCAGGTAGCCGACACATTGACCGCACTCAACAGCGACGCCCGCGAATTGCAGGCGCGCGAAGATGCCGCGCAGCAGGCGCAGGCGAGCTTCGATACCGCGCATGCGCAATACGCCGCAGGCGGCGTCAGTCAGTCGGCGTTGCTCGATGCGCAGCGCCAGGTGCTGCAAACGGCGCTCGACCGGACGCGCGCACAGGCCGACCGCTTCAGCGACACGGCTGCGCTGTTTCAGTCGCTTGGCGGCGGTTTGCAGATCGACAGCACACAGGCGCGGGCGGAATAGAAGCGCAATCACGTTTTCCAGGCCTGGAGTACCGGAAAGATTTCTGCACCCTATACTGCTGTGAACCGGGACCATGGACAACGGGTCCCGGACACACATCGCACGACCGCCCGCTCATGCCTTAGCCGACCACCCTGAGGGAGCCGCCCGATGAACGTAAAAACGCCGCTTAAGCGAGTCGTGAACCGCTGCACCCCACGCAAGCTGCCCGTCGCACGCACCGCGCTCACTGTCGCGCTTGCCGCAAGCTGCACGTTCGGCGTGTGTCTGCCCGGCATCGCGCAGGATTCCGATGCCTTTGCCCGCCAGGTCAACCCAGGCAACGGACGCGACGTGAAAGTGATGATCATCTCGATGTTCGGTCCGGAAGGCCAGGTTTGGCTCGACAACCTTGGCCCATGGAAAGCCATCAAGGTGCCGGGTCTTTCGCCGGACTACCCTGAAGTGCATTGCAACCGCCACGATGTCTGCGTGCTCACGACGGGTATGGGCCACGCCAATGCAGCGGCTTCGCTGATGGCGCTGACGTTCTCCGATAAATTCGATCTGCGCCGCACGTATTTCATGATTGCGGGCATTGCCGGAATCGATCCGGCGCAGGGCACGCTTGGGTCGGCCGCGTGGGCGAAGTATCTGGTCGACTTTGGCATCCAGTGGGAACTCGATGCGCGCGAGAAACCCGATAGCTGGCCCAGCGGCTTCCTTGGCATCAATACGCAGTCGCCGACAGACAAGCCGCTGCTCGACTACCGCACCGAAGTCTTCGCGCTGAACGCGAAGCTGGCCGATACGGCGTTCGCGCTTTCAAAAAACGTGCAGTTGCAGGACAGTTCCGACGCACAGATGGCCCGGGTGAAATTCAACCATCCGCCGGCCAACCAGCCGCCGAAGGTCATTCAGTGCGACACGCTCGCGGGTGATACGTGGTGGTCCGGAAAATATATCGGCGAGCGGGCGCGTTACTGGACGAAACTCCTCACCGATAACAAGGGCACGTATTGCACGACCCAGCAGGAAGACAATGCGACGTACGAAGCGCTCAAACGCGCGGCAAGCACGGGTCGTGTGGATCTGGGCCGCGTCGCGGCATTGCGCTCGGGTTCCGATTTCGACCGACCGTACGACGGCCAGAGCGCGTCCGATAACCTCCTCAACTATGCGAAGCAAGGTGGCTTCGGTCCCGCGATCGAAAACCTGTACCGTGCCGGCAATCCGCTTGTGCAGGACATCGTCACGCATTGGGACGAATGGCGCGACGGGGTTCCGTCAAGGTGACCGCAGCGGTGGCTCGATGCCGCTTCAGTGACAGCATCGAGCCACCTGATCCATGCGCAGATCGCGCGCGGCGGAAGGGAATCAGATTGCCAGGTACAATCCGGCAGCGTCCATTTGCCGATTTGTCGATTTGTCGCCCTGTCGATTTCCCATTCTGACCGAACACCCTATGCGCAATCCTGCCCGGGCCTTTCTCCTCGGCCCGCTTTTGAAGGGCGTCTCACGCTCCTTCTATCTCACGCTGCGCGTATTGCCCGCGGGCATGCGCGACCCAGTCGGTCTCGCGTACCTGCTGGCACGCGCGGCCGACACGATTGCGGACACCTCGCTGATTCCACCAGACCAGCGCCTCTACATGCTGCTTGCGCTTCGTGAACAGGTGAACGGTGTGAATGCTGCCGGTGGCACCCGCGGCGAGGACGGGCGTCTGCAACGCATGGCGGTGGAAGTCGCAGCCCAGCAGACGCATTCGGATGAGAAAGTCCTGCTCGAATCGCTCGGCCCCGCGCTCGACGTGCTGGCGCAACTGACGCAATCCGATCGCGATGCCGTGCGCGAGATCGTCACGACGCTGACCGAAGGCATGGAATTCGATCTGCACACGTTTCCGGATGAGTCATCGGGGCAGATCGTTGCGTTACGCGAACTCGATGAACTCGACCGCTACACATATCTGGTAGCGGGCTGCGTCGGCGAATTCTGGACGAAGATGACATGGGCGCACATGCCCGGCACGCTCAAAGGCCAGCCCGATGTGGCGCTCGAACGGGGCGTACGGTTCGGCAAGGCACTTCAGATGACCAACGTACTGCGCGATTGCGGCAAGGATCTGCGTATCGGCCGCTGCTATCTTCCTTCGACCCTGCTCGACGAAGCGCGCCTGAGCCCGCAGGACCTGCTGTTACCGGAAAGCTCGCTGCGTGCCCAGCCGCTGATGTTCGAGCTCGTGCGCACGACGCTCGATCTCTTTCGCGACGCAGTCGAATACACGCTCGCGATTCCCGCACATTCGGTGCGGCTCCGGCTCGCGTGTCTGTGGCCCGTCGTGATCGGGCTTGAAACGTTGCTGCTGCTCGTCGACAACGATGCCTGGCTCGACCCGGCGAAGGTCTCGAAGATCAGGCGCAACACGGTGTACCGGGTCATCGCGTATTCGATACCGGCCGTCGCATCGGACAGGCTGATCCGTCGCTGGACCGACGGCTTGATGAGCCGGATCGAAAGCCGCCTGCAACGCTGACAGCGCAACGCGGCACCTCAACCGCCGTGACGCGCACCTGAGGGGGCATCGAGAAGGTCTTCGATCATCACCGGCAGCTTTCGGACCCGCACGCCGGTGGCGTGATGCACGGCGTCCGTAATTGCCGCGGCGATGCCCGCGAGGCCGATTTCGGCGATACCCCGCGCGCCGATTTCGTTGAATATCGTGTCGGGGTGATCGAGGAACGTGACGTCGAGCGCCGGCGTGTCGGCGTGCGACGCGATGATGTAATCAGCCAGGTTGCTGTTGGCCGGCGCGCCGTTCTGCGGGTCATACATCGTGTGCTCGAAGAGCGCCATGCCGACACCCATCACCACCGCGCCTTCGATCTGGTTGCGCCCGGCGCGCGGGTTCAGGATCCTGCCGGCATCGATCACTGTGACCACGCGGCTCACGCGCAGTTGCGCGATCTCCGGCTGCCACGTGACCTCGGCGAAGTGCGCGCCGTACGAGTAAATCGAATAGCGTTTCTTCAACGGATCGTCGAAGCCGCCCTTTGCGCTGCCGCTGCCTGACGCCGCATGCATCCGCGCCATCCTGAGGATGTCGGCGAATGGCACGCCGGTTTGCGGCGGTTCTCCCTTGCGATGGACACGGCCCACGCCAAACGCAAGTGAATCGGCCTCGGTCCCGTGAAAAGGCGAATCGGGCAACGCGACAGCACGCGCGGTTACGACCTTGATTGCCGCGCGCGCTGCGTCGAGCACCGCCGGGATCACGGAGGCCGTCACCGCGGAGCCGCCGGATATCGGCCCCAACGGCAACGCGGTATCGCCGAGTACGACCTCGATGTGTTCGATCGGCACGCCGGTTTCCCCGGCAACCAGCTGCGCGAGGATCGTGTACGTGCCGGTGCCGATGTCCTGCGTGCCGCATACGACGCGCGCCGTGCCATCGGCGCGCAGATCGACTGTCGCTTCGGCCGAAAATCGCACGCCCGGCCAGCCGCATGCGCCGACACCCCATCCAAGTGTCAACCCGTCGCGCTTCATTGCACCGATGCCCGGCTGCCGTTGCGACCAGCCGAATTTTTCCGCACCGGTACGCAGACATTCGCTCAGATGGCGCGACGAAAACGGCAGTCCGGTGCTTTCATCGACGCGCGGCTCGTTTTTCAGTCGCAGTTCGACGGGGTCCATGTCGAGCCTGCGCGCCAGTTCGTTCATCGCCGACTCGAGTGCGAAGAGGCCCGGCACCGCGCCCGGTCCGCGCATCGCAGTGGGCGAACCGACGTTGCGGCGCGCAAGGCCGGAAGTCACACGCAGGTTCGGCACGCTGTAGAGCATCGGCGTGATCTCGCCGCACGATTCCTGATATTCGTCGGCTATCGCGGTGTGGTTCACCGCGTCGTGTCGCACGGACGTCAACGTGCCGTCTGCGTCGGCTGACAGTCGCATGCGCTGCTGCGTCACCGGCCGGTGACCGACGTTCTGGAACATCATCTTGCGGCTCACCACGAGTTTCACCGGGTGTCCCGTATAACGCGTGGCGGCAGCGGCCAGCAACGAGTGCGGCCACATCCACAGCTTGCCGCCGAAACCCGAGCCGAGATAGCGTGAAATCACGCGCACCTTTTCTTTCGGCAGACCGAGCATCTGCATCAACGTGCCTTGATGATTCGATACGGCCTGGCTCGTTTCATAAAACGTGTAGCTGTCGCCGTCCCAATGCGCGACCGTTGCGTGCAGTTCTATCGGATTGTGCGTCTCGACCGGCGTCACGTAGGTTTCGTCGATCGACACCGTTGCGCTGTCGAACGCGCGTGCCGCGTCGCCGCGCTCACTCTCCACCTTCGGCTCCGCATCGCTCGCAAGTTCATCGCTGACGTCATGCGCTGCCACGTCGTACCGGACCTTGATGGCCGCCGCGGCCGCGCTGGCTGCCTCGAAGGTATCGGCGACCACGAGCGCGACGTACTGGCCGTAATAGCGGATCACATCGTCTTCGAACGGCGGCCGGGCTTCGTCGACGAAACCTGTATCCATCGAGTTGCCCGAGATTCTGTAGAAACGTCCGACGTTGCCGCGATGAAGCACCGCATGCACGCCCGGCATCGCCTCTGCCGCAGCGAATTCGAGCGACGTGATGCGCCCGCTCGCAATCGTGCTGCACACGGGAACGGCATGCAGCAGCCCCGGAAGGTCGACGTCGGACGTATAGGTCGCGCCGCCGCTCACTTTCAGCGGCCCGTCGATGCGCGATTGCGGCTGTCCGATCACGGCACGCTGGCTGTCGGGTGCAGTAGACATGTGTGGACCTCGTGAGAATTGCTCAAATGGCTTGCGTAACCTGCGTCAGCGCGTGAATGAGGCAGCGTCGCGCCAGCTCCACCTTGAACGCGTTCTGGCTCTGCGGCTTCGCACCAGCGAGTGCCGCATCGGCTGCCTGCCGGAACGCCGGTTCGTCGGGTGCGTTGCCGTCCAGCCTGGCCTCGGCTTCTACCGCATGCCATGGCTTCGTGCCGACGCCACCCAGCGCAACACGCACATGCGCGATACGACCGTCGGCCACCTTCACGACAACCGCCGCCGACGCGAGCGCGAATTCGTACGACGCACGATCGCGCAGCTTCACGTAGAGCGAGCGTGCGCCCGCAGGAACAGGCGGCAACGTGACATGCGTGATCAAATCGCCGGGCTCCAGCACGGTTTCGCGATGCGGTGTGGTACCGGGCAGCAGATAGAAGTCGTCGATGGCGATGCTGCGGCGTCCCTTGCTGCCCTCCACGTGAATCGTCGCACCGAGCGCCGTGAGCGCGACGTTCATGTCGGACGGATGACTCGCGATGCACGCATCGCTTGTGCCGAGTATGGCGAGCGTTCTGTTAAAGCCGTTGATCGCGGCGCATCCCGAGCCGGGTTCCCGCTTGTTGCAGGGCATGGCGGTGTCGCGAAAGTAGATGCAGCGCGTACGTTGCAACAGGTTGCCACCCGTCGTCGCCATATTGCGCAGTTGCGCCGAGGCGCCCGCGAGCAGGGCTTGCGATAGCACCGCATAGCGCTCGCGGATCAGCGGATGTTGCGCGAGATCTGCGTTGCGCACGGTCGCGCCAATTTTTACGCCGCCGTCCTGCGTTTCTTCCACTGCGTTCAGCGGCAGGCGGCTGATGTCGATGACGCGCGCCGGACGCTCGACGTTCAGCTTCATCAGATCGAGCAGCGTCGTGCCGCCGGCGAGCACGCGAACTTCAGCGCCCTGTTGCGCCGTGGTGGATGTCGCGCTGGCCGCGATGGCTTCGCTCAGCGAATTCGCGCGCGAAAGCTGGAAAAGGTCCATGGTCGCCGCCCTCACGCCTTGCCGCGCACGCACTGGATCGCAGCGACGATGTTCTGGTACGCGCCACAGCGGCACAGGTTGCCGCTCATCGCTTCGCGTACGTCGGCGTCGTGTGGGCCGACGGGCTCGCCAAGCAGCGCGACCGCCGACATGATCTGCCCCGACGTGCAGTAGCCGCACTGATAACCGTCGCATTCGACGAACGCGGCCTGCATCGGGTGCAGCGAATCCACGCCGCCGAGACCTTCGATTGTCGTGATCGCATCGCCCTCGTGCGTGCCGGCAAGAGAAAGGCATGCGTTCACGCGCCGCCCGTTCACGTGAACGGTGCACGCGCCGCACTGCCCGTGATCGCAGCCTTTTTTCGTGCCGGTCAGATGAAGATGCTCGCGTAGCGCATCGAGCAAGGTGGTGCGGGGATCGAGGGACAGCGTGTGAATCGTGCCGTTGACATTCAGTTCGAAGGAAATCGTGACGCCCGAGGCCGGACTGCTGGTGGCGTTCGCGCGATGGTTCTTTTCTTCAAGCGTATCGTATGTATCGGGTGGGGAGGCCGTGTGGTGCATCGTGCAATCTCCTCGCTAGAACGGGGCGGAAAGAGAAAAAGAGACCAGCGAAAAGTATAGGTCGCGTAACGCAAGCCGGCAGGACCGTAAGCCGCGTTCCGCCATCAAGGAGAGAAGCAGCAAGTGAAATGCCCGGGCTTCGGGCGTCTTGTGATTCTGTAAGCTGCCTCGATCCGGGTTCACGTGGCCTCGGCAGTTCGGGCACCCGGGCGAAAGTTCGCGCGCGTTCTTACAGCCCGCACAGCCCCGCCGCCACGGGCTCGCAGACACTTTCACACGCTCAACCCCGTCTGCAGGTAAAATTTGCGTTTTGCGTTTGCTGCGCGAGGCCGGTCCAGGCTCCCCGCAAAATCAGGCAAAATTTGGTCATTGGTGCCGGGCCACACGCTGCCGGCGGCTTTCCCCACCCCAGTTTTCTGTTCTTGAGACACGCGATGAGTACCCAGCAACCCACGATTATCTACACCCTCACCGATGAAGCGCCCCTGCTGGCGACCAGCGCTTTTCTGCCGATCATCCGCACGTTCACCGCGCCGGCTGGAATTGAGGTCACGACCAGCGACATCTCGGTGGCTGGCCGCATCCTGGGTGAGTTCCCGGAATTTCTGACCGAAGAACAGCGCGTGCCGGACAACCTGGCTGAACTCGGCCGTCTCACGTTGCTGCCGGACACGAACATCATCAAGCTGCCGAACATCAGCGCTTCGGTGCATCAGCTGGTGGGCGCGATCAAGGAACTGCAGGGCAAGGGCTACAAGGTGCCGGATTTCCCGGAAGAGCCGAAGACCGAAGCCGAAAAGGCCATCCGTCAGCGCTACTCGCGTTGTCTCGGCAGCGCCGTGAACCCGGTGCTGCGCGAAGGCAACTCGGATCGCCGCGCACCGGCCGCCGTGAAGAACTACGCGCGCAAGAACCCGCACAGCATGGGTGAATGGAGCATGGCTTCGCGCACGCACGTCGCGCACATGAAGCATGGCGACTTCTATCACGGCGAAAAGTCGATGACGGTCGACAAGGCTCGCGACGTGAAGATGGAACTCGTCACGACGAGCGGCAAGACGATCGTGCTGAAGCCGAAGGTATCGCTCCTCGACGGCGAAATCATCGACAGCATGTTCATGAGCAAGAAGGCGCTGTGCGACTTCTACGAAGAACAGATGGAAGACGCGCGCAAGACGGGCGTCATGCTGTCGCTGCACGTGAAGGCGACGATGATGAAGGTGTCGCACCCGATCGTGTTCGGCCACGCTGTGAAGATCTTCTACAAGGAAGCGTTCGCGAAGCACGGCAAGCTGTTCGACGAACTCGGCGTGAACGTCAACAACGGTCTCGTCAACCTGTACGACAAGCTCGAATCGCTGCCGAGCTCGAAGCGCGAAGAAATCATCCGCGACATGCACGCGTGCCACGAACACCGCCCGGAACTGGCGATGGTGGATTCGGCCAAGGGCATCTCGAACCTGCACGCACCGAACGACGTGATCGTCGATGCTTCGATGCCGGCCATGATCCGCATCGGCGGCAAGATGTGGGGCGCCGACGGCCGTCCGAAGGACACGAAGGCTGTGATCCCGGAAAGCACGTTTGCCCGTATCTACCAGGAAATCATCAATTTCTGCAAGACGAACGGCAATTTCGATCCGGTCACGATGGGCACGGTGCCGAACGTCGGCCTGATGGCGCAGCAAGCCGAAGAATACGGCTCGCACGACAAGACGTTCGAAGTGCCGGAAGCCGGCGAAGCGCGCATCGTCGACATCGTGACGGGTGAAGTGCTGCTCGTGCAGAACGTCGAAGCAGGCGACATCTGGCGTATGTGTCAGGTCAAGGACGCGCCGATCCGCGACTGGGTCAAGCTCGCTGTCACGCGCGCACGCAACTCGGGCATGCCGGCCGTGTTCTGGCTCGACCCGTACCGTCCGCACGAAGCAGAAATGATCAAGAAGGTCGAAACATACCTGAAGGATCACGACACCGAAGGCCTCGACATCCAGATCATGTCGCAGGTCCGCGCAATGCGTTACACGCTGGAGCGCGTGATTCGCGGCCTCGACACGATTTCGGTGACGGGCAACATCCTGCGCGACTACCTGACCGACCTGTTCCCGATCATGGAACTCGGCACCAGCGCGAAGATGCTCTCGATCGTCCCGCTGATGGCGGGCGGCGGCATGTACGAAACGGGTGCAGGCGGTTCGGCGCCGAAGCACGTCAAGCAGCTGGTGGAAGAAAACCATCTGCGCTGGGATTCGCTGGGTGAATTTCTGGCGCTGGCTGTTTCGCTCGAAGATCTGGGCATCAAGACCGGCAACAGTAAGGCGAAGATCCTCGCAACGACGCTGGACGCCGCCACGGGCAAGCTGCTCGAGAACAACCGGAATCCGTCGCCGAAGACGGGCCAGCTCGACAATCGCGGCAGCCAGTTCTACCTCGCAATGTACTGGGCGCAGGAACTCGCCGCGCAAACCGGTGACGCAGCGCTCGCGGCACACTTCGCGCCGCTCGCGAAGCATCTGACCGAGAACGAGCAGAAGATCGTCGGCGAACTGTCGGCCGTGCAGGGTGAAGCGGCTGATATCGGCGGCTACTACCGCCCGGACCCGGAAAAGCTCGACGCCGTCATGCGTCCGAGCAAGACGCTGAACGCAGCGCTGGCTTCGGCCAAGGGCTAAGGCTAACGCCAGCGCTGTCACTGCTGGACGATGCGGCCCGCTTCGCGGGTCGCATCGGTGATTACCCTTCCGGCTCGCCGCCGGAAGGGTGCTTCAACGGAAGCGACTGGATGTATGCCTCTGCCGTTCGAAGCAAATCCGGGTGTTCGCCCGGTGACGCTTTCCCTTCCGCATTACCTCAGCTTCCCAGCTTGTTCGGATCCCGCCATGCCCGCTCAAACGGCAGGCGCCACGCGCGCGGCGCAACGAGTTGGTGAATCGCATTCGGCCCCCAGGAACCCGGCGCATAGAAGCGCACGGGCGGCGGTGATTCGATGAGCGCGGTCGACACCTGCCACAGGCGCTCGATACCTTCGGCGGTCGTGAAGAGCGTGCGATCGCCGCGCATGGCGTCGAGTATCAGCCGTTCATACGCTTCGAGCACGTCGCCGATCAGGCCCGTGTCATGCATCGCGAACTGCAGACTCAGCTTGTCGAGCCGCATGCCGGGCCCCGGACGCTTTCCGTAAAACGAAAGCGACATCTTCGATGCGTCCGCGAGGTCGAATGTCAGATGGTCCGGCCCCTGCGAACCGACGCCCGAGCCGGCCGGAAACATGCTCTTGGGCGGCTCGCGAAACGCGATGGAAATGATGCGCTGCCCTTCGGCCATGCGCTTGCCGGTGCGCAGATAGAACGGCACGCCGGCCCACCGCCAGTTATCGATCGAGCACTTCAGCGCGATGAACGTCTCCGTTTCCGATTCGGGGTTCACGCCCTCCTCCGTGCGATAGCCCGTGTACTGCCCGCGCACGACATCGCCCGGCTGGATCGGCAGCATGCTGCGAAAAACCTTGTTCTTCTCCTCGCTGATCGGCGAAGGCTCGAGGGAAGTAGGCGGCTCCATCGCCATGAACGCGAGAATCTGGAACAGGTGCGTGACGACCATGTCGCGAAACGCGCCCGTCTGCTCATAGAACCCCGCGCGCTTGCCGAGCCCGAGCGTCTCGGGGACGTCGATCTGCACATGATCGATGAAGTTGCGGTTCCAGATGGGCTCGAAGAGACCGTTGGCAAAGCGGAACGCGAGAATGTTCTGCGCCGGCTCTTTTCCGAGGAAGTGATCGATGCGGAAGATCTGCTCTTCCTCGAACACTTCGTGCAGCTTCGCGTTCAGCGAGACGGAGCTCGCGAGATCGGTGCCGAACGGCTTTTCCATGATGATCCTGGAACGCTCGACGAGGCCGGCTTCGCTCAGCATTTTCACCGCCGACAATGCGGCGCTCGGCGGCACGCTCAGATAGTGCAGGCGACGACATTCGCCCTCGAACGTCTGTTCGGCGCGCTCGACCGCGACTTTCAGCGCGCCCGCGCCTGCGCCGAGCGGCAGATAGTCGAGATGGGCCGCGAATGTATCCCATTCCGCCTCGACGATCCTGCGCGACGAAAACTCATTGAGCGCTTCGCGTGCCGTGGCACGAAACGTATCGAGATCGACGTCGTCAAGCGCCACGGCGATGATCCGGCAACCCGGGATAAAGCCCGCACTCGACAGATGGAAGAGCCCCGGTAACAGCTTTCGCCGCGCGAGATCGCCCGTCGCGCCGAAGAGAACGACAACCTGCGGAAACCGTGGACCGACTCCAGGAGCAATCTTCGCCATCGTGCAATTCCTTTCCAGGTGAACGACGTTTGACGACACGAATGCGGGCCGAAGGGAGCCCCGCCGGGCGCTGGCGCCTGTGGGCGCGGCTGGCGAACCGCCAGTCTACGCCCGCTCAATTTAATCGCTGGTGAATTTCCCGATCTGCGGCGTGACGCGCGCCGCCCGGCGTACGGCCGAAGCCGGTGTCGAGGTCCGGATGAATCTGAAGCAATGCTCCGTTACTTTAGTGCGTTCCGTGGCAGGCCGTCATGTCGCCGCCATGCCGCTTGCGCGCCGCGAAGCGGCACGCGCAATGGCTTCGATATCGCGGGCCTCGACGATCGCGGTGGGTGCGCCATCGCGCGCGACCGCAAGCATCGCCTGGCCGATGGTCGCGGTCGTCTGGACGTAGTTCGGCAGCAGCACCCGCAATGTCGTGAGCAGCGGGCCGACCAGTGCATAGATCGCGCGATAGAGACGTGTCTTCGAATGAATGCCGTGAAGAGGCTGAATGACGCCAGGCCGGAACAGATACACCGCCCGGAACGGCAGCCGCTGCAACGCGTTCTCCGTGCGCCCCTTGACCCGCGCCCACATGCTGCGCCCCTGCTCCGTGCTGTCGGTGCCCGCGCCGGACACGAAAACGAAAGTCATCTGCGGACTGAGCCGCGCCAGCGTTTCGGCCGCGGCAAGCGTGATGTCGTACGTAATCTTCGTATAGTCCGCTTCGCTCATGCCCACTGACGACACGCCCAGACAGAAGAAGCACACATCGAAATCCGTCAGCGAGCCTTCCATCGAGCGGTAATCGGTCATGTCGCGATGGATGATCTCCCGCAGCCGCGGATCGAACTGCCCCGTAGGCGTGCGGCCTATGGTCTGGACACACTCGACGTCTGGATCGCGCAGGCATTCGCGCAGCACGCCTTGCCCGACCATGCCGGTCGCACCGAATATCAGCACTCTCATTGCATCTCTCCGAATCGTTCGACAGAAGACTGTGTGTCTTTCATGTGCGTTGCCTGCCGGGGTGTCGTCATGCTGCGGGAAGCGCTGGCGGCAGGCCCGCTGCCGCGAAGTCGGTGGACAGGCTGACGTCGTGCCACAACGCGGCGCTGGCTGCCCGCGCCTTGTCGCCTTCGCCGCAGAAGTACAGCGCGTCGCTTCCGAGCAGCAGATGGGGCGGCAGCGTGTCGTGAGCCGCAAGCCGCAATACCAGTGCGGCCACTTTTGCGGGGTCGCTCGTTTCCTGGCCGACGTGCTGTCCAAGCAGGTCGATGGTCTGACCTACCGAAGGCGCGTAGTCCGGCAGCAGGTCAGGCAGCGCGCTCATCGCTTCCCCGCCCCAGCCGGTTTTCATGCCGCCGGGTTCCAGCGCCGTCACCTTCACGCCGAAGGGCGCCACTTCCTGACTGATTACTTCAGTAAAACCGCCGACCGCCCATTTCGCCGCCTGATAGGCTGCAAGCCCCGCGATGCCAACCCGGCCGCCCACCGACGAAATCTGGATGATGTGTCCCGCGCGCTGCTGGCGCATCACAGGAAGCGCCGCGCGGGTCACGTTCACGACACCATAGAAGTTCGTGTCGATCTGCGCACGAAAGTCCGCCTCGGGCGCCTGTTCGAACGGCGCGAGATGGCCAAACCCCGCGTTGTTCACGACGACGTCGAGCCGGCCGAATGCGTCCACCGCCAGTTGAACGGCGTCGAGCGCAGCGCCCGAATCCGTGACGTCCAGCGCTGCGACACGCACCCGGTCGCCGTAACGCTCGACCAGCGTGTCAAGATGCGCCGGATTGCGCGCCGTAGCAACGACCCGTTCGCCGGCAGCCAGCGCTGCTTCAACTATCTCGCGCCCAAGACCGCGCGCGCTTCCCGTAACCAGCCATACCTTCGTCATGATTCTATCCCTCTCCATTTTTGAATGAGTACTCACTCATTCAACACAAAAAAAGCTCACGTTTTGACGATCGCGCTCCAGAACGCCTCAAACCCTGCGGTGCGATAGCGGTCCGCATGAGCCGGATCGCGGGCAATGAAGTCCATGGTGGTCTCGGCCAGCGAACCCATGATCGCCGTAACGAAAGCCGGCGGAAGATCGCGAAGCGCGCCTCTCGCGATGCTCTCCTCGATCATCGTATTGACGTTGGCAAACGCCTGCATGCCGGCGACCTTGACCTGCTCCGAAATCCGGTCGGACACCGACAATTGTGCCAGCGTGCGTCGCTTGTCCGGTTGCGCGACACCCCAGTTCACATAGGTATCCCAGACGTGGCGCGTGCGCGTTTGCAGACTGGCCGCCTTCGGATACGCGGCCATCATGACTTCGCGCATTTCCGCCTTGATCTCGAGGTAGAGCTGGTTAAGCAGTTCGTCTTTCGTATCGAAGTACGTGAAGAGCGTGCCTTCCGCCACGCCGGCCACGCGCGCGATCCGCGAAGTGGGCGCGCCGAGGCCCTGTTCAGCAATCACCTGAATGGCGGCTGACAGGATTGCGTCGCGTTTGTCTTCACTTCTGGGTCGTGCCATCCTGAAACCAGCGGAAATTAATAAATGAGTGATGACTCAATCATATATCGGATGTGGCGATATGGCAAGCGTCAGATGAAGGTTGGGCAGGGCAAGTCGTAAAAGCGATCACATGATAGAAAGCATTCGCTATACGATGCGTCGCCTGCGCCCGTATAGTCGCCGCAGCCGTCGGAGCGAGCGGCGTGCATCGTGCTATCCAGGAGACTCTTTCAATGGCAACCCCCATCTATCGCGGCGTGTTCCCCGTCGCGCCCACCGTATTCGACGAAGCCGGCCGGCTCGACCTTGACGGCCAGAAGCGCGCGATCGATTTCATGATCGATGCCGGATCGAACGGCATCTGCATTCTTGCGAATTTTTCCGAGCAGTTCGTCTTGACCGACGAAGAACGGAGCACCGTCCAGAACGTGGTGCTGGAGCATGTCGCGGGCCGGGTGCCGGTAATCGTTACGACGACGCACTTCAGCACCGACGTGTGCGCCGCCCGCAGTCGCGCGGCACAGGACGCTGGCGCGGCGATGGTAATGATCATGCCGCCGTATCACGGCGCGACGATCCGGGTCGGCGAGGCCGGCATTCATGCGTTCTTCAGCAAGGTGTCCGCCGCGATCGATATCCCGATCATGATCCAGGATGCGCCGGTCGCTGGCACGCCGATGTCGGCCGCGTTCCTCGCGAGCCTGGCGAAGGAAATCGAACACGTTTCGTATTTCAAGATCGAAACCGCGCAGGCCGCATCGAAACTGCGTGAGCTGATCAGGCTGGGGGGAGACGCCGTGGTCGGCCCGTGGGATGGCGAAGAGGCCATCACGCTGATCCCGGATTTCGACGCGGGTGCGACGGGCTCGATGACGGGCGGCGGCTATCCGGACGGGATCCGCAAGATTGTGGATGCCTACGCGTCCGGCGATACGGAACAGGCCGCGGAGCTTTATCAGCAATGGCTGCCGCTCATCAACTACGAGAACCGCCAGTGCGGACTCGCGGCGTGCAAGACACTGATGAAAGCAGGCGGCGTGATCAAGTCCGATATGGTGCGTCATCCGCTCGCATCGATGCAGCCGGCAGTGCGTGACGGCCTGCTGAAGGTCGCCCGACGACTCGATCCGCTGGTGTTGCGCTGGGCTCACTAAGCCCGCGTTTCGTCTGCGGAAGATGCATGACCGGATTCATCTGATCCGGTCATGCAGATGAAGCGCAAAGCGTTGAAGCGTCAGAACTGGTCTTCTGTCAGCCCCAGCATGCCTTCGCCGCCCTTCGCCGTCACGATCGACGCTTCGAGCGCCGACGCCTGCGTCAGCACGTGTTCCGCGAAGAACTGCGCGGTCGCGATCTTCGCGCCATAGAACGACGGATCTTCTTCACGCTTTTCCATCGCCACGAGCAGCGCACGCGCCATCTGCCAGCCGCCCAGCACGATGCCTGCAAGTTTCAGGTACGGCACGCTGCCGGCAAAAACTGCGTTCGGATCGCGCTTCACATTCGCCACCATGAAGTCGACCACCGCGGCGAGCGAATCGCGCCCCTGTTCGAGATAGCGCTTCATCGAGCGGCAGGCCAGCGCGTCGTGCGGGCCGAGCGCCTCGATCGTCTGCGCGATGTCCGCGAGCAGCGCTTTGGCCACCGCGCCGCCGTCACGTACCGTCTTGCGACCGATCAGGTCGTTCGCCTGGATCGCGGTCGTGCCTTCGTAGATCGGCAGGATGCGTGCGTCGCGGTAGTACTGCGCGGCGCCCGTTTCCTCGATGAAGCCCATGCCGCCGTGCACCTGCACGCCGAGACTCGTCACGTCGATCGACAGCTCCGTGCTCCAGCCCTTCACGACCGGCACCAGGAATTCGTAGATCGCCTGGTGTTCGGCGCGCGTGGCCGCATCCGGGTGACGGTGGGCGATGTCGCTGTGCGCGGCGGCCACGTAAGCCAGCGCGCGCGACGCTTCAGTCAGGCTGCGCATTGTCGAGAGCATGCGGCGCACGTCCGGATGCTGGATGATCGCGACCGACTGCTTCGCGCTGCCGTCCACCGGACGGCTCTGCACGCGGTCCTTCGCGTATTCGACCGCCTTCTGGTACGCGCGGTCCGAGACGCCCACGCCCTGCATGCCAACCGCGAAGCGCGCCGCGTTCATCATGATGAACATGTATTCGAGGCCACGGTTTTCCTCGCCGACCAGGTGGCCGATCGCGCCGCCGTGGTCGCCGAACTGCAGCACCGCGGTCGGGCTCGCCTTGATGCCGAGCTTGTGCTCGATCGACACGCAGTGCACGTCGTTACGCGCGCCGAGCGAGCCGTCATCGTTCACGAGGAACTTCGGCACGAGGAAGAGCGAAATGCCCTTCACACCCTCGGGTGCGTTCGGCGTGCGCGCGAGTACGAGATGCGCGATGTTCTTCGCCATGTCGTGTTCGCCCCACGTGATGAAGATCTTCGTGCCGAATACCTTGAACGAGCCGTCGCCCTGCGGCTCGGCGCGCGTGCGCACGAGGGCGAGGTCCGAGCCCGCCTGCGGCTCCGTCAGGTTCATGGTGCCGGTCCATTCGCCGGAGACGAGTTTTGGCACATAGATCTGCTTCTGCGCGTCGGTGCCGGCGGTCAGCAGCGCCTCGATGGCGCCGTCTGTGAGCAGCGGGCACAGCGCAAACGACAGGTTCGATGCGTTGAGCATCTCTATGCACGGCGTCGCGACCAGCTTCGGCAGGCCCTGGCCGTCGTATTCGAGCGGATGCTGCACGCCCTGCCAGCCGCCTTCGCCAAACTGGCGAAACGCGTCGGCGAAGCCGGGCGTCGCGGTGACCGTGCCGTCTTTCCACGCGCTCGGGTTGCGGTCGCCTTCGACGTTCAGCGGTGCGAGCACTTCGCCGCACAGCTTCGCGGATTCTTCGAGCACGGCCTGGGCGGTGTCCAGACCGGCGTCTTCGAAACCGGGCAAGGTGGCGATCGTGTCGAGATCGGCCAGCTCCTTCATCACGAAGAGCATGTCTTTGAGGGGGGCGGCGTAACGGGTCACGAGTGGTCTTCCTGTGCAAATTGAACGAGTTGGGCGCCGAAAAGGGCCTGACAGATGCACCATGGTAACGGTGATAGCGCGTCCACCCGATACCGAAATACGCCTATTGATTGACTGAATCTGCCGCCCCGCGCATCGCAATCAGGAATTCGGGCGCACAGCCGCGCCGCCATCCCCCTGTTGGAGGACCGTGGCTGTATGGCGCGCAGCCATGCCCGTCGGGGCACGGGCGCCGTCAGCGGACCACCTGTAAACTGACATCTTCTGCCACACTCCAGACGGGCGTTCAGGTCATCGCGCGGTACGTTTTCGGCGTGCTGCCGGTCCACTGCCGGAATGCCCGATGAAATGCGGTCGTATTGCCGAAACCGATGTCGTAGGCAATCGACGCGATCGCGTCCGTTGATCCGGTCAACCGTTGAATGGCGATATCGCGGCGCACTTCGTCCTTGACCGCCTGGAACGTCGTGCCTTCCGCTACGAGCCGCCGGCATAGCGTGCGCACGGAAAAATGCAGATGCCGCGCGACGACTTCGATCGTGGGAATCTCAGGCAGGCAGGTGGCAAGGTATTGGCGCGTGCGGTTGCACACCTGCTGTTCGGCGAGCGAGACGAAGATCCAGTCCTCCGGCGCGCGGGCGAGGAATTTCTTCAGATCGGGTTTGCGCTGCCTGATCGCCATCTCCAGATACGCCGCGTCGAACGACATGAGCGTGCGCGCGCAACCGTACTGGACGGGTCCGGGGAAGAGATACAGGTAGTCACTCGCGCGCGGCGGCCGCGGGCAATCGAACTCCACGCTGACGAGCGGAATCTTCTCGCCGATGAGCCACGACGCCACCCCATGCGCGAGCTTCAGCATCAATTCGCGGCCGAGCACGCCGAAGCCAGGACTGGCAGGATCCGGCACAAGCTCGATGCGACAGAGCCCCCCCTCGCGCCGCGATTCCAGCCTGAAATCATCGACGACCAGGTGAAAAAACTGGCCGAACCGGTGCATCGCGATTTCGAGCCGCGGCGCATCGAGCAGGCTCAGGCAGAGATACTTCAGCGTGCCGTTTCGGAGCGGCCGGCTGAAGATGCCGGGCATTTCATCGTCGAGTTCGATCGCGAGCAGGCGATACAGCGTGGAAAACTGCTCCAGCGTGACGCGAGCCGCGGGCTCACGCAGCAGTTCGCTGTGGATGCCGGATTGCCCTGCCATCCGCTCGACCGCGGCCGGATCGGCGCCCGCCAGAAAGGCGTTGACGAGCGATATGGGGACGGTGCCTGAAAACTGATTCAATTGTTGAACGCCGGATCAAAACGCATTGCCCTCTTCGGACGGCTTCTTCGCTTTCGATGCTATCCGCTCCCCGCGCGTGTCCCAGCCTGCCTGTCAACTGCTATCGACCGGAGCTCAAGGCTTTGCTGCCGCTGACCTGTCGCGATCAGCGCTCATCGCGCGCCGACATCGTAGCAAGCGTCATCTGCTGGCGTCCAGCGGCCGGCACTGGCTGACCGGCAACGGTAGTTTCTCCTGGCCGGGACCGGGAAAGCACTACCGGATCAGGATGGCCGGTGTCGTGGCATCCCGCTTCGAACCAGGTCTGGTGGCCGCTGCACGACTGGAGAATATAGAGGATACGTCTGAATGGGTAGCGAAAAGACCCGGGACTGGCGTTCATCGCGCCGATGTTGAGCGAAGAGGTCCTCGGGCTCGCTTCCGGCGAGGACTGCAGGTGCTATTCCACGTTCCTGGCGGAGGCGGAGGCTAGCAGTTGCGGAGGCATGGGGGCATAGCCCCGGTGCGGCGGATGGTGGACATCCTGCCGGCGCGAATGTCGACGGTGGGCGCGGGCTCACATACGCCGGGCGTCCCGCTGCCCGCTGTCAGGGGCGTTTGTCACGCGTTCGTGTCCGGGGCGCGGGGCGCGCCGGACTTTGAGTGCATCGAATCGCTCGATGTCGTGAAGGAGCGTGACGGACCCGTCCGTCACGCTCCATGGTCGCCACGGAGCAAGGGACGCGGTCCTGCTCAGCCCAGTTCGGCTGCGATTTCCGGCACGACCGTGAACAGATCACCCACCAGACCGTAATCAGCGACGCTGAAGATCGGTGCTTCCGGATCCTTGTTGATCGCCACGATCACCTTCGAATCCTTCATGCCGGCCAGATGCTGGATCGCACCCGAGATGCCGACGGCCACGTACAGCTGAGGCGCCACAATCTTGCCCGTCTGGCCCACCTGGTAGTCGTTCGGCACGAACCCTGCATCCACTGCCGCACGCGATGCGCCCAGCGCCGCGTTCAGCCTGTCCGCCAGCGGCTCGAGCACTTTCGTGTAGTTCTCGCCGCTACCCAGACCGCGTCCACCCGACACGATGATCTTCGCCGAGGTCAGCTCCGGTCGGTCCAGCTTCGTCACTTCACGGCTCACGAATTGCGAAAGGCCGGTGTCGGCTGCGGCTTCGATTTTCTCCACCGCTGCGCTGCCGCCCTCGGCCGCCACCGGGTCAAAGCCCGTCGTGCGCACCGTGATCACCTTGATGGCATCGCTCGATTGCACGGTCGCGATTGCGTTGCCGGCGTAGATCGGGCGCTCGAACGTATCCGCACTGTCCACGGCAGTGATGTCGCTGATCTGCGCGACGTCCAGCTTCGCTGCGATGCGCGGTGCGATGTTCTTGCCGTATGCGGTTGCCGGCGCCAGGATGTGCGTGTAGTTCTTCGCGATGTCCAGTACCGTCGCCTCGACGTTTTCCGCCAGACCGGCTTCGAGTTGCGCGGCGTCGGCCAGCAGCACCTTGCTCACGCCTGCGATTTTCGCGGCCGCGTCCGCCGCGCCCTGCGCGTTGTGGCCCGCCACCAGCACGTGGATGTCGCCACCAATCTTCTGCGCGGCTGCAATCGTGTTCAGCGTTGCCGCCTTGATCGATGCGCCGTCGTGCTCTGCTATTACCAGATTCGTCATTTCGTCCGTCTCCTGCGTGTTCGTGATCAAAGCACCTTGGCTTCGGTCTTCAGCTTCTCGACCAGCGTCTTCACGTCGGCAACCTTCACGCCCGCGCTGCGCTTCGGCGGCTCGACCACTTTCAGCGTCTTCAGGCGCGGCGTGACATCGACACCGAGGTCCTCGGGCTTGAGCGTTTCCAGCGGCTTCTTCTTCGCCTTCATGATGTTGGGCAGCGTCACATAACGCGGCTCGTTCAGGCGCAGATCGGTCGTGATCACCGCCGGCAGCGTCAGCGACAGTGTTTCCGCGCCGCCATCCACTTCGCGCGACACGGTCGCGCGGCCGTCGGCTACCACTACCTTCGAGGCGAACGTCGCCTGCGGCAGGTTCGCCAGCGCCGCGAGCATCTGGCCGGTCTGGTTCGAATCGTCGTCGATCGCCTGCTTGCCGAGAATCACCAGCGAAGGCTGTTCCCTGTCGACCAGCGCCTTCAGGAGCTTCGCGACCGCCAGCGGCTGCAGGTCTTCACCCGATTCGATCAGGATCGCACGATCAGCACCAATCGCCAGCGCCGTGCGCAGCGTTTCCTGACATTGCGTCACGCCACACGACACGGCAATCACTTCAGTCGCCACGCCCGCTTCCTTCAGACGCACCGCTTCTTCAACCGCGATCTCGTCGAACGGGTTCATCGACATCTTCACGTTCGCGATGTCCACACCCGTGTTGTCCGATTTCACACGGACCTTCACGTTGTAATCGACCACGCGTTTGACTGCGACAACAATCTTCACGAAACTCTCCTGAAAAATAATACGAACGCTTTACCCGAATATATCGGTTAAACGTGTTCAAGCCTTCTCGTATCGGTAGACACCGTGTCCAGTCTTGCGACCCAGTCGCCCGGCCGCCACGAGTTCACGCAGCAGCGGACACGCGCGATACTTCGAGTCCCCGAAGTCCTTGAGGAAGACGTCCATTACCGAAAGGCATACGTCCAGCCCAACCAGATCTGCAAGCGCCAGTGGCCCGATCGGGTGATTGGCGCCAAGCATCATGCCGGTGTCGATTTCCTCTGCGGTTGCAATGCCGTCGGCCAGCACGAAGAACGCTTCGTTGATCATCGGCACGAGAATGCGGTTCACCACGAAGCCTGGCGCGTTGCGCACATTGACCGGCGACTTGCCAAGACGCGTTGTGAGGTCGCTCACAGCGGCCGCGGTCTCCGTGCCTGTTTGCAGACCGCGAATCACCTCGACTAGCGGCAGGAGCGGAACCGGATTGAAAAAGTGCATACCGATGAAACGCTCCGGCCTGCACAGGGTCGCCGCGAGTGTCGTGATCGAGATCGACGACGTGTTGGACGCAATGATCGCGTCGTTGCGCACAACACCTTCGATCTGTCGAAGAATGCGGATCTTCAACTCGACGTTCTCTGTCGCGGCTTCGATCACGATATCGGCGACGCCGAGGCGCTGGTAGTCGGTCGATGTTTCGATCCGCGCCAGCGCTGCGTCGCGCGACGACGCTTCGACCTTCCCTTTCTCGACCAGCCGCGCAAGACTGCCGCCCAGCGTGGCGACGCCCTTGGCGAGCGCGGCTTCGGTAACGTCGACCAGCACGACCTTCAGGCCGGCAATTGCCGCGACCTGTGCTATGCCATTTCCCATCGTACCGGCGCCGACGACGCCCACTGTTTCGATTCTCACTGCCGCTCCCGTATGGATATCTCGCGATGCGCGAAACAACAATGTGGGAAATCGTAGCGTCAGGGCCGCCTTAACGGGTATCCAGATGCGCCGTTTCGCTGACAGAACCTGCCTTTATTGAGCAAATGGGGTCGCGGCGCTGGATCGGGACGCGAAATGAGCGGCTGAAAGCAGCGTAAAGCTGCCCCAAGCGAATCTGGCCCCTCGGCGGATACGCGGGGGTCGGTTTTCACGGCCGCGCCCGCCATCGGTGTAAAACCGGCTGGATTGCGGCTAAAGCGATCCGTCTTAAGGCGTGCCCATCACACGCGCGATGCAATCTTCCATGGCGGCAGCGTCAACCGGCTTTTCGAGGATCGCGATGACGCCTGGTGCCTTCAGTTTTGCGTTGAGACCTGGGGTCGGGAAGGCAGTGATGAAAATGGTGGGCAGCGTATGGCCCAGTTGCAGAAGGCGATTGTGCATCTCGACACCTGACATGTGCGGCATCCGCACGTCCGAAATCAGGCAGGCGGTCTGGGCGATGTCCGGCCACCGGAGAAACGCGATCGCAGAGTCGAAGAGGCACACGTGCCAGCCAAGGGAGCGAATCAGGCTACCTGTCGCCGCCCTGATTGCATCGTCGTCAACAATGGCAATAATTCCGACTGGTGCGGTGCGCATTCTGTACTCCGGAAAAAGATTCACGGTCTGGACCGGAACGGCACTACACAAGGGCATGAATAACAGCCTATCGGCCACCTGGAAGAACGAAAATCATACCAAGGTATGAGTCATACACACCATTTCGGATGCCGAATAAGCTTGTACTGTCGCCTGGCGGCTACACGGTCCAGCATGCATCGCATATCTGCAGACACGGGTCGCACACCATACGCTGTGATTGCCGTTTGTGCGTCGAGGCCACTGCGCATTGAACTCCGTCCGGCCACAAACCGCGAGGTCGCATACGTGCATCATGTCCGGCCGTTTCTTGCAAAACGTCAGCGAAGCGGCGCGCGGAATGTCGCTGTTACGCTATGGGTTAACACGAACGCCGCATGCGCCGGATCTTCCGAACCACTACGCGACCTCTTTGTCGCCACTTCGCTTAACGGGAAGCGCCGGCTGCAGCAGACGGATACAGCGTTTCAAGCGCCTGCTGGAACGTCGCTCGCGAGAATGGCCCGAGATGCGCGGCAAGCAGCTTGCCGTTTTCATCGTAGAAGAGCGTCGTCGGGAATGCCCGCGCGCCCGTTGCGCGCGCGACGGCGAGCGATGGATCGAGCACCAGGTTGTGCAACGAAAGTGCCTGGGTTTTGAGGAATCCGTTGACCGCCTCAAGCGATTCGCCCTGGTTGGCGAATACAACATCGACGCCCGGAAAATTGCGTTGCGCCTCGGCCAGCACGGGCATTTCACCGCGACACGGCGCACACCAGCTCGTCCACAGATTGACGACAAGCGGCTTTCCATCGTTTCGCGCGAGGGATTGCACCTCACCTTTCGTGTCGGTGACATTCACTGCGGGCAACAGCTCCGACGCCTTCGCGGTCCCCGCTGCTGCAGTTGCAACGCTCCAGCTTGCGACCCCGACAACGGCCGCAACAAGCGTAGCGTGACGCAGATGAGCCCGACGCATAACGATCCAGAGTAGAACGAGCGCACCGGCCACGACGCCGGGTACCCGATCGAAGCCGAGGTCGCGGAAGTCCAGCATCTTCAGCCAGTTGTCGCTGCAGGCAGGCAGGTAATGGCCGACGAACGACAGGCGCGCGACCAACAGCCCGACCGCAGCCATCACGAGAACGGCGGATTCCGCCTCGCGTGCGTCACGACCCACGAGACGCGCGACAACGACTGCAATCGCGATACTTAAAAAGAGAATCAGCGGTGCAACCGGAAATGCAAATGGCCCGATGTTCAACGACCACCCGCGCGCGCCAGGCCTTTCGAAAAGAAGTTCCCACCGCAAGGAAATCCGTACCCGTATTGCTCAACGTTCGACATAACCCGCTCCTTAACTATCTGGTCCGGCATACGCCTGCGCAACACCTTTCGCCTGCCTTGCCGTTCAGCGCATTTAAAAGGACAACCCGCCCGGGGACACGCCCGTGACGCTCACTTGCATGCTCGAACGTCTCAATCTGCACCGACGCACGCGTCGGTGGCCTTTAGTGACCTGAATACGTCGAGGAGAAAATATACGATCGTATGCGGTGCCTCCTCCACATGCGCCATGCCAGCAGTCGTTCGTAGAACAGGAATGCGTCCTTGCGTTGCCTAACCTTGATATCACAGCAACCAGGAGACTCGTCATGCGAGACGTCCTTCACAACTGGATCATGATTGGCAGCAACGCCTACGTTGAATACACGTTCATGCCGTGGCTTGACCGCAGCGTGTACAGGCGTACCGTCGATCTGAGCCGGGTCTGCCTGCAGTGAGCGCGCGGGCATCGCATGAGAAGGCACGTGAAGGTACGCAAAAAATGGAAGTCAAGACACGTGGAATCCATTCGCGCCGCCCGGCGCCGGCCTTTCTGACCGCCTGAGGGCAAGTGCGGATTCGCTGGGTGTCTGGTTACGCGACACATGGATGCCGCATTTCAGGTACGCTCACGAAAGTTTCGTTTTGCGGATCTTCCATGTCGCTTCATATTCAAACGCCTCTTCTGACGTCCCTGCCGCTTGGTCTTGCTGCCGGCGCAACCGTTCTGCTCAAACTCGACGCAATGCAGCCACCCGGATCGTTCAAGATTCGCGGAATCGGTTACGCATGCGAGGAACACGCACGCAACGGCAAACAACGTTTCATCTCCTCTTCGGGCGGTAACGCGGGCATCGCGGTCGCGTATGCCGCGCGGCAGCTTGGCCTGCCTGCCGTTGTGGTCGTTCCGCAAACCACCACTCAACGCGCCAGAGACCTGATCGCGATGGAAGGCGCGGAGGTCATCGTGCACGGCGCGACGTGGCAGGAAGCGAACGGCATGGCACTTTCGCTGGTCGGCGAGACGGATGCTTTCATTCATCCGTTCGACGATCCGCTGCTGTGGACAGGTCACGCAACGATCATCGATGAAGTCGTCGCCGCAGGCGAACAACCCGACGCGGTCGTGTTGTCGGTAGGCGGCGGCGGTTTGCTCTGCGGCGTCCACGAAGGCCTGCGTCGCAACGGGCTCGGACACGTGCCGGTTATCGCCGTGGAAACGGAAGGTGCCGCCTCGTTCGCTCAATCGGTCAAGGCAGGCAGGCGGATCGAACTGGACGCCATTCGCAGCGTTGCAACTTCGCTAGGCGCAAAGCAGGTTTCGGAGCAGGCGTTCAAGCTCGCACAAACCGCGGACATCCGCCCCGTGACCGTGACCGACAGAGCGGCCATCACAGCATGCAAGCGTTTTCTGGACGATCACCGCGTGCTTGTCGAACCCGCGTGCGGCGCAAGCCTCGCGCCGGTATACGACCGTGCGAGCGCACTCGACGGATTCCGCAAGATTCTTGTCGTCGTTTGCGGCGGGGTCGGCGTGACGCTCGAGCAACTTGAACACTATCTCGCCGCCAGCTGAACCCTCTGCGCCAGCCCGAAGCACTTCAGGCTGCGCAGGCCAAAACGGCCTGCGCAACCCTGCGTTCAATAAAGTCCAAGCGTTTGCGCGTGCAGGCGCGCGAGGCCGAGCAGCGCATTCGTGAAAGGCGTCGGCACGCCGGCCAGTTTTCCGAGTTCGCAGACCGCGCCCACAAGCGCGTCGAGTTCTACCGGCTTGCGTGCCTCGACATCCTGCAACATCGATGTTTTCATCGCACCGAGCCGCAACGTCGTTGCATGCCGGTCTTCCGGATCCTGCTCAATCGGAATGCCAAGTCGCGTGCCGATCTCCTTCGCTTCGATCATGACGTTTGTCGCGAAACCCCGCACCAGGTCATCACGAAGAATCCTGTCTGTCGTCGCACCGGTGATCGCGCTGATCGGGTTCATCGTCAGATTGCCCCACAGCTTGTACCAGACGTCACGCTGAATGCTTGCCGACGCGGAGGCATCGAAACCCGCGCGACGCAACAGCGCGACCAGTGCGTTCACGCGTTCACCCGATTCGCCGGCAGCTTCCCCGACGATCAATCCGGCGCCCATGTTGTGCCGGATCACGCCCGGCTCTTCGATGCGGCAACTCGCGTGGACCACACAACCCAGGGTTTGCCGCGCGGGGATCGCGGCGGCGATCAGGCCGCCGGGGTCGACTGACTCAAGCGGCGTGTTTGCAAACGGCCCTGTCAGGCCCGCACAAAACCACCAGGGCACACCGTTCATCGCGGTCATGACCAGCGTTCCCGGACCGACAAGCGGTGCCAGTTGCGCGGCAACCGACTGCATGGCCGGCGCCTTGACTGCCACAACCACGAGGTCCTGCACGCCGAGTTCAGCGGGCACGTCGCTCGCCTTCACGGCGACCGATCGCGTGCCATCGGCGTCTGCAAGACGCAGCCCGTTCTGCCTGATCGCGGAGAGCGCCGCGCCGCGTGCCACGACGCTTACCTCGCACTCCGCCTGGGCGAGCTTCACGCCAATCCAGCCACCCATTGCACCGGCACCATATATGCAGACTTTCATCACGACTCCCGTAAGCGCATACGTGCGCTATCGATCTGCTCGACACACGTCCGGATCATTTCGCAACGCCGACCTTGCCGGCGACCGACGCTATTGCAGAAGCAACATATCCGACGTTTTGCTGGTTGAGGCCCGCAATACACATCCGGCCTGAACGCAACAGATAGATTGCGTGTTCGTCGCGCAGCTTTTCTACCTGCTGCTCGCTCAACCCGGTGTACGTAAACATGCCGACCTGCGAGACATAGCGGGCACGCAGCACATCGTCGACAAGTCCGGCGAGCCCGTCGTGTATCTTGCCGCGCATCAGCTTGATGCGCTGCCGCATCTCCGCCAGCTCGCTCTCCCACGCACTATGAAGCGAGGGATTCGAGAGGACGCCGGCCACGAGTTTTGCGCCATGCACGGGCGGATTGCTGTAATTCGCGCGGACCGCAAAAGTCAGTTGCCCAAGCACGCGCTGCGCTTCTTCTGCGTCGCGACAGACAACGCTCAGCGCGCCGCATCGCTCGCCGTATAGCGAGAAGTTCTTCGAGAACGAACTGGCGACGATCAGCGGCACGCCCGCATCCGCGAGCTTGCGCACACACGCGGCGTCTTCTTCAAGACCGGCGCCAAAGCCCTGATACGCCATGTCGACAAACGCGATCAGCTTGCGGCGCTGAAGCACGGGAATCAGTTCAACCCATTGCTCAGCGTTGAGATCGACACCGGTCGGATTATGACAGCACGCATGCAGCAAAACGACGCTTCGCTCTGGCAACGCATCGATCGCATCGCGCATTGCTTCGAAGCGCAGGCCACCCGTCGCGGCGTCATAGTACGGATAGGTATTGACCGTGAGTCCGGCACCTTCGAACACGACGCGATGATTTTCCCAGCTCGGATCGCTGATCCATACCTGCGCATCCGGCACGTGCCGGCGAAGAAAATCGGCGGCCACCTTGAGCGCGCCAGAACCACCGAGCGTCTGAAGCGTGGCGATACGCCCCGCGCGACGCGCATCATGGTTTTCGCCGAACACCAGTGCCTGCGCCGCGTCGCGGTAACCCGCATGACCTGCCATCGGAAGATAGCTGCGCGGCGCAGCGGTTTCGAGCAACGAGGCTTCCACGGTCTGCACAGCCCGCATCACTGGCAGCCGGCCGACATCGTCAAAATAGACACCGATGCTGAGGTTCACCTTGTTGCCGCGTGGATCACGCTGAAAGTCCTCGTTCAGCGAAAGAATCGGATCGCCGGCGTAGGCGGGCACGTTTTCGAACATGGCTATTTCCTCGATGTATGACTGCGGGCGCGGGAATGACGCATTGCCCGCAGCACGGATCATATTCGATGAAACGAAAAGCGCCCATGCCAGCAAGGCTCAAATCCATGCTCGATCGCCTCAGCAGGCCCCGGGCACGGCGGACGTGACGCGTATCGTGTTGAACGTCTCGCCCGCGCTTCAGCCGATTCCGTTCGTCTGGAGAAATTCGAGCATCAGCGAAGCAATCTCCTGCGCGTGCGTTTCAAGCGCGAAGTGCCCTGCATCGAGGAACTGGATGCGCGCATCCGGCAGATCCCGGCGATATGCTTCCGCGCCCGGCGGAATGAAAAACGGGTCGTTCTTGCCCCACACCGCGAGCAAAGGCGGAAGATGCTTGCGGAAGTACGCCTGGAACGCCGGATATAGCGCGACGTTGCTGCGATAGTCGAGAATCAGGTCCAGTTGTATCTCGTCCGCGCCGGGTCGCGCCAGGTACGCAATATCGAGCGTGTAGCCATCCGGCGAGACAAGGCCCGGTTCGGCCCCGTGGAGATACTGGAAGTTGCGGATTACGTCCGCGCTGAGTGCGTCCCTGCAGGCTTCGCGCCGTTCAACTGCAGGTTCGCGCCAGTATGCCTGCCAGGGTTCCCATGCGTCGCTAAGGCCTTCGATGTAGGCGTTGCCGTTCTGGCTGACGATGGCCGTGACGCGCTCGGGATGCGCAAGCGCGAGCCGCAGCCCCGTGGGTGCGCCGTAATCGAAAATGTAGATCGCGTAGCTATGCAGGTCGAGCGCATCGACGAAATCGCCGATGACCTTCGCGAGATTGTCGAAGGTGTAGTCGAACGTGCCACGCGCAGGCGTACGCGTGAGACCAAAGCCCGGCAGGTCCGGCGCAATCACGCGATAGTGTGTCGCGAGTTTCGGTATCAGGTCGCGGAACATGTGACTCGACGTGGGAAAGCCATGCAGCAGGAGCACGACGGGTGCTTTGGCCAGGCCGGCCTCACGGTAGAAAACCTCTCCATCCGGAACGTTCCGGGTTCTGTAAGACACTTTCATCATCGACACTCCTGTCTGGCACGCGTGGACACGGTCACCTGACGGGTCGCTCTGCCTGAAGGGAATTCACGATGCGCTGTGGCGCGCGATGCCGGCCGAACCGGCGCGAACAATAACGACCCGATGCTACAAGGTAGGTCTAAACGGGACCGGATTCCACGCATACAAACGCATACATCCGGTGCAGGTTGAGGCAGCGTGTTCATCGCGACACCCATTCGACGCTGCACGGACGCACGCGATGTTCAATGGCACGTTCTGTCGTCTCGCTTGCGGCGCACCTTACGGACGGATGACGTCGCGCGTCGGCGGAATAAAACGATGCGTCCGCGTGTTTACCCGGGCATGCAGTGCAATCTTCTGCAAACAGAAGATCTGCCAGACGGCTTCGCTGGCGAAAGTGCGAGACGTCCTGCATTGCACACATCCGGTCCATCGTTTATCTGGAGATTTAGCATGAAGCTCTTCGCCTGCATTGCAGTTGCTGCCAGTGTCCTTGTTTCTCCCGTAATGGCATTTGCCCAGTCCAGTTCATCGTCCGTGACCCGTGCCGAAGTACGGGCCGATCTCGCCGCCGTTGAGAAGGCAGGCTATAACCCGACGTCCGGCGACGATGCCACTTATCCAGCAGACATTCAGGCTGCGGAAGCGAAACTCGCGAGCGAGAGAAACGCGAACCAGGCACGCGAGGCTGTTGGCGGAACGAAACCCTCGGGAGAATCGGCGCCGGGGCAGTGAGCGCTGTTGCTCGCTGCGCGTTCCACTTGAGCGAGCACAGCCAGACGAGAGGCGCGCCACGCGTATAACCTGCCGCGCGGCGCGCCCGGTATTACTGCGCTTTATAACCGTCGTCCAGCGTCTTCATGAACGCGATGATGTCGTCCATTTCCGCATCGGTCATGGCGGGCTGATCGCCAGCCTTGCGGTCGAACGGTGCGTCGGCCACGTCGATGTTCGCAACATACTTAGCGGGGATATCGTCGTACTTCATGACCTTGCCTGACGCGTCGCGAGGATATATCTTCTCCGGGCTTGTGTTGCGCAGGTTGTAGAAATTCATCACCTGCTTGAGGTCGTGATAGACGCCATTGTGGAAAAACACATGGCGTTCAGCGGCATTACGCAAAGTCGGCGTGAGGAACATGCCGCAATACTGCGTCTGCGTCGCGATATCGTGACGGAACGGTCCGCACACGCCCATGTCGTAGAACTTCGGATCCTTGTTGACGGGCAGCGCTTTGTTGCGCGGCGCGCCAAGCGCTTCATATTGCTGGTCGGTGAAAAGCGGCGGCAGGCCATCGCGGCTCACCTGGCTCACGTGACAGCCCGCGCAGTTCGCCTTGTCCTTGTCGTTGAAAAGTCGCAGGCCGCGCAATTCTGCCTGCGTCAGGTGCGCGCGTCCTTCCAGCCAGTAGTCGTACTTGCTGCTGAATTCATGGAACGACGGGTCTTCCACCTGATAGCGTCCGATCGCAAACATCGCTTCCGAAGCAAGCAGATCCGGATGATCGAAAATGGCCGGCCCAAAGAGCTTGCTGAACGTATCGCGATACTTGCCCGTCGACAGCTTCTGCACCACTTCGTTGACGTCCCGGTTCGCCATCTCGACCGGATTCAACAGCGGTCCGATCGCCTGGCGCTGCAGCGAATCGGCACGGCCGTCCCAGAAGAGACCGCCTTGCGGCACCATCGCGGGCGCGGCGGGCGCGGCACCTGCGGTCTTGACCGCGCGTTGCACACCTTGCGCGGCGGCGGCAGCCTGATCGAGATTCACGACAACGTCCGCATCGCCCGCGTCAGGGCCAATGCTGAACGGCGCCTGACGATACAGGTACGTGAGCGAAGGCGGAGGACGGTAGCCTGCGTCTGTCATATGCGGGCCGCCCAGCTGCACCGACAGGTCATCTGGCGGCCCATAGGCGTGCTGCGCGCTATGACACGACGCACACGACTGCTTGCCCGATGCCGACAGCGACGGATCATTGAACAGTTCCCGGCCAAGCAGTGCGACGGAACTGAGCGGCGCCGTGTCGGGCCGCACAAGATGCACCGGATGCGGATTCGCACCGGTCAGGTCTTCGACGAGCTCGCCCACAGCCTCCGGCATGCGTTCGGGGTACGCGAGTGCATAGCCCGCCATCACGGCAAGCGCGATCACGACACCCGGTATGGCCCAGACAAGCACGCGTATGAACGTGCGACGTGCCGTGCGGGGATCGGGTTGTTTGCCGGCCGGCAGCGGCGGCGGAAAGGCGACATTCGTACGAAGGGTCATGGCGATAGCAATGAAAAGCGCGGAACACGAACAAACGTGTCGAGCCAGCACGAAGCTGGCTCGACACGCGTCACAGGTGCAACGAACCGGGATTAGATCTGCGGTGCGGCAGAGAGCTTCGTCCCCAGGTTCTGGTCGAGGTACAGCGTCGGCGTGCTGCCGCCGTTCGTGAAGTCGAAGAGGCCCATGATGCTGCCCGCCGATGCATCGTTCGAGCCGCCGCCGAGGCGCTGACCGCCAAGCCAGTTGTCTTCGATGAAGCGCACGACCGATGACTGCGTGAGGCGCGTGTCATCCACGAAGTTGACCTTCGCATACGGCGAAACCACGACGAACGGAACGCGCGTGCCCGGACCACAACGGCCGTTGATCGCGAGACCGGCCGGGCTGAGACCTTGCGGCGTCGTGCCCGAGGTGCCGCACGTCGCGGCGCCGTTCAGCATGTCGGACGCGTCGAACGATGCCGTTGTCGGTGCTGCGTAGCGGTGGTCGTACCAGCCGTCCGAATCGTCGTACGTCAGGATGACGGCCGTGCTCTTCCAGTCAGGCTGCTGCTGCAGGAAGTTGATGACCTTCGTGTAGAACGCCTGTTCGTCGAGGGGATCCGAATTGCCCGGATGACCGTCCTGCACAGCCGGTGCCTTCAGGTAGCTCACCGACGGATAGTTGCCCGACTTCACTGCTGCGAAGAAGTCGTTGACGTCGTACTCGTGGTGAACCGGCGTCGCCGTGCTGTCGAGCGGATCGTTGAAGCCCACTGTCGCGACCGAGGTCGGACGCGTGTGCGCCGGGTTGGCCGTCGACGGGAAATACTGGAACCAGTTGTGGTGCGGGCTGTAATCCTTCGGCGACGATGCGAGCACCGACGAGAACGTCGTGCGTGAGCACCCTGTCGTGCCGTTCGGATTGGTCGCTGTGAGATCGAAGCCGCCCATGAAGCCGCCCCACGTCAGTCCCTTCGCGTTCAGCAGGTCGCCGATGTTCTTGTTCAACGCCGACATCTTGCCCGACGTCGCACCCGAGCAGACGTCGCCCGTCGGATCTGGGTCGCCCGTGATCGTGAAGCCGCCCTGGCCGTCGGAGATCATGCTGCCCGCCACTGCGACGCCGCCGTTCGGAATCACGCCGTTCGTCTGGCCGGACACCACGTGAATCGCGCCCGGCGTCGACGGACCGAACGTGTCCGTATACGTGTTGCTGTTCATCGCGAAGTTCTGCGCGTAATTCCACAGCGCCGTGACGGTGTTGCCGTCGTAGTAACCCATCACGAGACCTGGCGTGCCGAACACGCCTGTGCTGCTGACCGTATTGTTACCCGTGAACTCCGGGAACAGGTCCATCTGGCCGTTGTCATAGGCCTGCTGCTCGGCCGTGTAGGCGTGGTTCTGGCCTTCCGTGTTCGCCTGCGTGCGGTCGAGCCGGAACGGGTTGGAGGCGTTCGCACCATTACCGGCTGCGGTCTTGTTCGGGTTCGACGTCAGCAGCGCGGGCGTCAGCCCGTTGACCGAAGTCGGCGTATTCGAAGCTGCGAGGAATTGCGGCTCGCCTGCCGGATTCACCGCGGCCGGGTATGTCGCGAAGTAGTGATCGAACGAACGGTTCTCGCCGAAGATCACCACGAGATGCTTGATCGGCGTGGCGGTGACAGCGGCGTCCTGCACCGATACGGTAGCGGCCGGCGGTGTTGCTGCAGCAGCGGGCGTGTTGTCGTTACTGCTGCCACACGCGCTCAGTGCCAGCGCGAGCGCGGCGAGCGGGACGGGCAAAAGGACTCTACGGAACATTTCTCGGGGCTCCAGATTCGCTGTTCAGCGCTTCCGCCGGCTTCCCGGGTGGATGACGCTGGCGATGTTGTTAGAGATGTGTAGCGGTTGCGACATACCATTTGAAACAGGGCGCATTGGACCACCGCAGTGTTATGGTTTAACGGCGCGTCGCTTGCTAAAAGCCTGCTGTTTTATTCGTTTTGCTTTCGATGCGGCGTCCGTTCATGCTTCAGGTCACACGTGAAGTGCGCGTGGATCGCACGCACGCGGGACCGCAGCGCTTCGCGCTATCACGCTGATCTCTACACATTCAGCCAGACGAAAACCTGACGAGGGCCTGCGCGCGCGGCGAGCAGACGGCAGCCCTGCGCGCGCTGGCGCTCTATCTGGCTGACGAATCACGCAGCGTCGTGCGGATGAGGGCGCAGTTCGCGCATCACCGTGAAGGCAGACAGCAGGTCGTCTGGATTGTCGAGATGGACGAATTCGATGATGTCACTCCTGTCCGTGCACGATCCGTGAACCGTTTGATGCATGGCGTCGATGTCGCGTCCGCGCGCTGAACATCCACGCGCGAACGACAGAACATCTCCCGATCAGAATCCCGGCGCCGGATTTTCCGGAATCTGGTTACGCAGGCTCAGGTTCATCACATTCCAGCCACGAATGGTGGCGATGACATACGACAGTTCGGCGATCTCCGTTTCGTTGAAACGCTCGCTCAACGCGCGCCACGCGTCGTCGGTCGTATCCTGGTGCGGCAGCGCGTTGACCGCTTCGGCCCAACCGAGCGCAGCACGCTCGCGGGCGTCGAAGAACGGCGCTTCGCGCCAGCCGGCAATCGCGTTGAGATGGCGCGGGTCGACGCCCTGCTTTATCAGATCACGCCAGTGCATGTCGACGCAGACGCCGCAGCCGTTGATCTGCGAAACACGCAGATTGATCATTTCGACGATTCTGGCGCCAAGCGAGCTCTGTTTGACAGAACCGGAGAGATTGATCATCGCCTTCAGGTTAGCCGGGGCGAGTTGAAAGAAGTTGATTCGTGCTGCCGTCATCATGTTTGCCCTCTGGTTGTGCGTGCGCCCATTGCGCTTCGCATCACCACCAGACGGGCAGCACAGGGCGTTTGTGACGGCTGCGCCGGTTTGCGTGCGTTTTTTTGGCAGTCAGGCCATCAATGCGTTGCCCGGGGCCGCTCGCATTCGTCGGGCATCGTCACCGATTTCCGCTCATGCACCGCGTGCCGTACGAGTTTGGCAATCGAAGGCAGCAGCGTGGCGTCCGGCAATCTGCTCTTCCACGTCACCCGGCCGTTTGCAGTAACATCCCTCAACCCACCCTGGAAACCTTCGAAATGGCTGATAAACCGCTAACGGTCGGCATCGATCATGTGGGCCTGACGGTCCGCGATCTGGGCGTCACGCGCGACTTCTTTGTCAATTGCCTCGGCTGGACGCAAGTCGGCGAGAGGCCTTCGTATCCAGCCGCGTTCGTGTCCGACGGACATGTCATGCTGACGCTCTGGGAAGTCACAGATCAGCCAAACCGTACAGAGTTTGACCGCAAGACGAATGTCGGCTTGCATCACATCGCGTTGCGCGTCGTTAGCGAAAGCGCACTCAACGAGATCTTCGCGCGGGTTGCCGGGTGGCCCGGCGTAACAGTCGAGTTTGCGCCGGAGAACCTGGGTCCAGGCCCCAAGCGACACACGATGGTGTACGAGCCGGGCGGCATCAGGCTCGAGTTTGATTTTGATCCACGCAGCGAGGCGTCCTGAGACAGACGCGGACGTCGCGACAGCACCGGGAACTTCGTCTTCTCGCATTATCAAGTCGCCTTTACATGCGCCGGAAACCCACGCAGCGCTCGATGCGCTACATCCGGTCGGCCACATGGGCGAGATGAGCGATATCGCAAACGCTGTGCTGTATCTGGATTCGGCACCGTTCGTCACGGGCGAGATCCTGCACGTCGACGGCGGCCAGAGCGCAGGCCATTAATGCGCCGGGGCGTCGCTTGCGGCGCCCTGTCAAGGTGACGCTGCGCTGCGCCCGCAAAGTCGCTGACCGCCGTTCGAATTGCTGTCAGCGTGGGTGGTCATTCGCGATGAGATTCATCTCAGCCCAACGATGACGGATCAGTTGCCCGAAAGCGCAGCCAGCGACTCGACTTCCCCTGCAAAGCAATGTGAAACTGTTTCTCGCCACGCCTTCTTCGACTGTTGCATTGCCTCGTCCGTCAGGGCGATCCACGGTGTGTTCCTGAGTGGCACCACCGGGTAACTGGATGACGGCGAATCCGCCCACGCCAGCCGCGCATCTCGCGGCGAAGAGAACTCCTTCGGTATTTTCGCTGGCCGGTGCCGCTGCGGCATGACGGTTGCGCGTCGTTGCCCATGAAGGGCCATAGCAGGTCAGGGGACGCGAATGTCTCGCCACTCCTGTGTTCCGCACCGGAGATACAGGGTCAGCGTCCAGGTCACGCCGGCCAGGACGTTGTCTTTTCGCGGCGTGGCGCGTCGATAAGCAAGAAAAACAGACCCGCTGACAACGAAGGCAGGCCGCGGAGGGAAACTTCAAACTATCATGGTTCAAGGGGCTTTCAGGAACATCGCCGGGAGTTCCGATGCCGAACCTCGAATCTGGATGCGGGACCGCAACTTGCTTGCGCGTCTGCCTGCACCGACCGGCGTGGGAATCGCGACCGCGCGTCGCGCACGATCTCTAACCAGGTGGAGCGTTGCAATGGACAGCGACCCGGCATCATCTGAGCGGATACGCGGTACTGCGCGCCGCGAAAATCCTGATAAGCGAGCGTCCCGTCCGCCGTGGCTACAACTCTGGCTCATGTCCTCGATTGGGCTTGGCGTTGGCGTGCTCGGCACCGCGACGTACATCATGTGGTTCAGCCGGGACATGCAGGCGTACGAGCGCGCCATTCAGGCGGCGCGTGAGCAGCCGATGGTCGTTACTGGCGCCTCGCGACGGAACGATTCGACTGCGGAGCCGGTCGTTCGTGCGTTGGCCGCGGTAGCAGTCGATCCCGCGTCGTCACCGCCGTATGTTGCGCCTTCAGCAGGCTTGACGCCGGTGTTCATGGACACGCAGGTCGACGCCGGAACGGAATGGGACGCGAGTGCCGCCCCGATGGAGGCAGACATCATCCGCGCGCCGTCGCATCCGGTGAGCCCCGCCGCTCCCGTCAACCACCACCGTGCCGCGAGCCCCCCGAAACCGCCGACGTTGTTTTCCCGCATCGCATCCGCATTTCGTCGCGTAGATTATCGGCATCATGACCCGGGAAACGACCAGTCCACGTACGCGCATCCGTGATGTGCCACCTCGCCTGGAAAGTCGTGGTCACGCTGCCCGGCGAAGACTGCTGACACCGTCTCCGCTCGCGGTCGGCGTCGTTTCGCTGATCTGTCTCGTGTTCGGGCTCAGCTACATGGCGCTTCAGGTGCGGGCCGTCTTCTCCGACCAGATACAGCAGGAATACGTCGGACTCGTGCTCGAGTCCGTCATGCGCGCCGACGTCGCACAGAATGCCGCTGAGGTCTGGCAGACGATGCCGCAAAGCGACGTGAACGCTGCCGCGCGCCAGAGCGCTATTGCCGCGCTGCGCGACCGCGTTGCCGAAGTAGACGCGCTTGCGGGTTACAGCCCCGTCCCCGTCCCGCGTTTTACGAACGATGTTGCGGTAACCGGCGCCAGTCTCGACGCAACACACGCTGCGCTGGCGGCCACCGGGCTTCACTGGCGTTCGCGGCGTGACGCGCTCAGCAGGGACATTCGCCATCGCGCGCTGCGAATTGCCTGCACACTCGCCGTTCTGACCGTCGTCGTGGTTGGCGCACTGCTGAACGCACTTGCTGTTTACGTGCGTCGCCAGCGGCGCCTTGCCGGCATGGCCGACCAGCTCGCTTATGCCGCGCAGCACGACGGCATGACCGGCCTGCCTAACCGGCAAAAACTGCTTTCGGCACTGGAGGCGACCGTGGCGTCAGCACGATCCGCCGGGCCGTCCAGTTCCGTCGCGCTTATTTATCTTGATCTCGATGGATTCAAGCACTTGAACGATACCTTCGGTCATGGCGTCGGCGACGCGTTCCTGGTGTCGGTGGCCAGCCATTTCCGGCAATCGCTGCGCCCCGGCGATATCGTGGCGAGGCTGGGTGGCGATGAGTTTGCAGTACTTGTCACGGGCGCTGGCATCGGCGAGTTGAAGTCGATTGCGACACGGCTCCTCGCGTGCGTAAAGGAAATCGACGGCCAGATGGGGCTGGGCATTATGAGTGCAAGTATCGGCATTGCTGCGTGGCCCGATCCGTTTTTCGATCATCGCCTGTTGATCGCGGCAGCTGACAAGGCCATGTATGAGGTCAAGCGCAATGGAAAAAACGGGTACGCATTCGCTGTTTTGCCCGGCTGACCTGCCCGAGACGGTTAGTTGCGTAGCCTGTGATGTGAAATAGACGGCCCTTAAGGCGAGCGTTGCTCGTCGGCAGCAGGACCGCGTCATGCCTGCGTCGAACACCCACAGAACGCGCGCCTCCGAAGGCGCCAATCTGCTACGTCGTCAGCCTGAGCCGTTCCGCCGCACGCCACGGTTTTGAAGTTTTCGCTCGATGACGTCTCTAATGATCGTGCCCGCCCAGTTCGCGCATCGTCATGCTTTGTTGTCGGTTCGGTCACAGTCATCAACAGATTTCTGCACCGGATCGCCGGCGGCCGATCAGCCGGCGATGCGAAAAAGCAGACACTAAACCAGCCGCGGCAATAAAAACTTCGCTGATTCGACTTATGTCCAGAACCCTTTAGTACTACTGTGTCATAAAATTCATGGCATTATAGGAGCCTCTTCATTCTTTGCATGAGGAAGCGATGGACTGGGAGACATCGTTCGACGAATACCTTGAACACCTATGTGACACAATTGGACACAGTGATCGTCGTGCCGGTCTGGTGGGCTATTGTCAGGGTTTGATGCTGCCGATTGCGCGTAAGAGTGTTGAGCCGCTGGCGGCCCATCTCGAACCGCATCGTGTGAGTGCGCGGCACCAGTCCCTGCATCACTTCGTTTCAAAGTCAGAATGGTCTGACGCCGCATTAATCGAACAGGTTCGGCGCTGGGTATTGCCGCACATGGATCCGTCAAACGGGCTGTACTGGATCATTGACGACACGGGTTTTCCGAAGAAGGGAAAGCATTCGGTGGGCGTGGCGCGGCAATACTGTGGACAGTTGGGGAAGCAGGATAATTGCCAAGTTGCCGTGAGCCTGTCAGTAGCCACCACGGAGGCGAGCCTGCCCGTCGCTTATCAGCTTTACCTCCCGAAGGAATGGGTGGACGATCCGGCGAGACGGCAGTTGGCAGGGGTTCCCGAGGAAATTCAGTTTGCAACCAAGCCGCAGATCGCTATCGCGCAACTGCGTGAGGCAAGGCAAAGCGGTGCCCCGAATGGAGTGGTGCTGGCTGATGCGGGTTATGGAAACGACACGGCGTTTCGTGACAGCGTTGGTGAACTCGGGCTGCAATACGCCGTGGGCATTCAGTCGAGCACCCGCGTGTGGCCACCGGGCCGGGCCCCACTACCTGCCGAATCCTCTACAGGCAAGCCCGGCCGACCACGAAGCCTGCAGCGCCGGGTACTGGGACACAATCCCGCCGTAGTCAAAGACCTTGCGCTCGCGCTCGAACCATCCTGCTATCACACGGTTTCCTGGCGCGAAGGCACGCGTACCGCCTCGAGTTCCCGCTTTGCGGCGTTGCGCGTGCGGGCCTCTCACCGTGATTATTGGCGGGCTACGCCGCGCGATGAGGAATGGCTGCTTATCGAGTGGCCCATTGGTGAACCCGAGCCAACCAAATACTGGCTTTCCACATTGCCCGATGCGACGGCTGTCGAACACCTGGTTCACGTTGCCAAAATGCGCTGGCGCATTGAGCGCGACTACCAGGATCTAAAGCAGGAGTTCGGCCTTGGACACTTCGAGGGGCGTGGGTGGCGTGGATTTCATCATCACGCATCTCTATGCATTGTCGCCTATGGGTTTCTCGTCGCACAGCGCCTCAATGAAGGCAGTAAAAAAAACTCCGAAATCCGCAGCGCACCTGCCTTACCCACGGGCTACATCCCACGCGGCTCCCCAGCGAATGCAGCGACACGTACCTGACTCGATCGCAACGCTGCGCTGGCGAATTGCTGCCCACATCTCAAGGCGATTAAAGAGATGTCCGTATTGCTGTGTTACCTCAAATGTTTTGTGACACAGTAGTACTAGGTGATCGCTCGCGTTTTGACACGGCCTCGGCCATTAGCCGCCGGTCGAGGTCGTTCTCCAGTTTGGCGGCCTGAGGTCTCGTTCGCCCTCACTCAATGGCCGGTCTCCGGCGAGCAAATTGCGGAGGGCACTGCCTCAATCCGGCCATAGCCGGTCGCTCAAAATACGCCGAGCGGTGACATTCCGGCGTCCGTTCGTTCCGCAAAGCCGTCGTTGAGCGTTCAGCGCGATTATCTTGCGGAGTCCGGCGAGCGCAAGGCGTCGGAATGACTGACCAGCCGCCGGGTTAGCCGCCAGGCAGAGAACTCTGAGCTTGTCGCCGCGCGAGCTCCATCTTGGCCACACCCAGGCAGCTCCACACAACCCACAGTGCCTGACTGACGGCGGCCGCCAGGTTGAAATGGAAGAAGAGCGAATAGAGCAAGCAACAAGGACCAAACAGGTTGAGAATCAGATAACTTCGATCCTCGCGTTGCAGGAAGCCGAGCTGCATGCCGCCATAGGCAATCTGATAGCAGACGACACCGAAAATCCCGATCAAGTCAGCGGTAGTCATTGTTTTGGTTGAAGTGGGTGCAAGAGGCTATTGCGTATCAGACCGAAAGCCGATCTTCGAATGGGTAACGGGTCAGCACTTCGTGACCGGTTTGCGTGATCAACACCTGTTCCTCGATCTTCACGCCGGGGCCACCATCGGTTTGTCCAACGTAACTCTCGACGCACAAGACCATGCCAGGCTCAATCACGCCGTCGTAGCCCCACACCTGCCACGATTCCGGAAAGTAGATATAAGGTGCCTCGTCGCAAAGTCCCACGCCGTGATAGAGGCATGAGTAGTGGCGAAATTGCTCCGCCGGGTAGCGCAACGCGCGATGCGCCAGATCGTGGTGAGACAAGCCGGGACGCAGCAGATCGATATTGCGCTGAACCTGTTCGTACGCGAGACGGTAGATTTCCCGTTGCGCACGCGTCGGGGCGCCGCGACGGCTTGCGAGGGTAAGCGGCTCATCGAGCTGTGATCCTGATTAATTTGGGTCGAGAGGGAAATCGAATCGAAGAAGCGAGCTCGCGGTCGCGAGCCCGTCAAGCTTGATCAAGGCAGCGGCGCTTGCGTTGAGGCTCGCGTCGCCGCATGCGGGCAGTTAGCGCGCGGATTTCAACTCGCCTGACGACGCCAGCGAGTTCGATTGTCGTTGCGGAGCCGACGCCTCGCTCAACAACTTGCCGCGCGTTTCCGGCGCCAATGCGTAGGACACGATCCCGCCGAACAGACTGATCCCGGCTGCAATCAGCATCGCGGTACCGACGCCGAATGAACCAATGACCACCGGCAGCAGGAAAGTGCCTGCGGCCGCTCCGATACGGGAAAACGCAGTGGCGAATCCGACACCGACGCCACGGATCTCAGTTGGGAAGACTTCACCCGGATAAACGCCTGTCAAGGTAGTGGAGATCGCGTTGACGAGCGAGAAGGTGAAGAAGCAAACGAGAATGATCGTGGGCGATGCGTGGGCAAACAGGGCGACGCTCATCAGCGCAAGCGCCGAAATGAAAAAAGGCGGCACCGCAAGCTTGCGCCGGCCAACCCGCTCGATCAGCATCACCGAAATGATCGTACCCACTACGGCGACACCATTCAGGACCAGACCGCCTGTCAGCCCCTCCTGGAGCCCCAGTTTTTGCAAAACGACCGGAGCGAACGCGCCAATTGCGAAGTACGGCGTGACGTTGCACACCCAGAACACGGAAACGAAGATTGTAGTCTTGAGGTAGTCGCGGGAGAACAGACGTCCGAACCCTTGCTTACCTGCCGCACCCTGGGCGTGCAGATCAAGCTGTTCATCGTGCGCCATGTGTTCGGCGGCCAGCGCTTTCGCTTCGTCGCGGCGGCCCTTGCTCATCAGCCAGCGCGGCGATTCCGGCGTACCGAGACGCATCAGGAAAACGATGACCGTGGGAACCGTGCTCAATCCGAGAATCACATGCCATCCCGCGGCATTCGACTCGGTCAGTGCCCAACCCAGTGCGTAGGAGATAAGGTAGCCGACGTACCAGGCGAGTTCGAGGACCGCGAGCAGTTTGCCACGCAGGCGTGCCGGTGCAAATTCGGCAAGCAGCGGCCATCCGATTGAGTAATCGGCGCCAATCGCGATCCCCATCAGGATCCGGACCACGAGCAGTTGCCACGCTTCGGTCACGAAAAACTGCGCGACCGAGCCGACGAGGAAGATGGCTAGGTCGATCGTGAACATCGGCTTGCGCCCCACCTTGTCCGCGAGCCAGCCTCCGAGTGGGCCGCCGATAAAGATGCCAACCAGTGCAGACGCCCCGATCAATCCCTGCCACGCGAGCGATAGATGCAGATCGGCGGCGATGGCGGGCATCACGATGCCGATGCAGCCGAGGATGAAGCCGTCGATGAACATGCCGCCGGAGATGAGAACCGTCAGCTTCGAGAGGAACTTGCGTTGCTTGCCGGAGAGGGCGCCAGGGCGAGAACCGGATGGCGACGCGGGGTTGGGGTATGCCTTGCTCACGATGATGTCTCCTTGTGTTTTGTGTGACAAAAGGCCTCCCGTTACCGGTTTTCTGAAGCCCTCATCTGTATGACCCACACGTAGAGTTTGTGGAAATCAATAAAGGTGGACAAACGATATTTCGTGCGTCAATTCATTAGTCTTAGTCATAGACGAGTCAGACGGATGCACGGAGTCCACGCCTTGCGAGCGATACTGGGGAAAAGAGCACGCTGGACCAAACCGCACAGCATCGCTGCAAGCATCGCGCTGGAAGAACGATTACTTGAGCGAGAGAAGCCAGTCTCTGAAGCTGCCGACGCTCTTGCGCCGTTCGTGGGGGCCGGAAGGTTCGAGCACGAGAAACTGTCCCTCTGTTTGCAGCGTGTCGGGGACGGGGCGGATGAGCGACCCATCCTTCAGATAGGGATCAATCAGATTACTCCAGCCGAGCGCGATCCCTTGTCCGCTCAGTGCGGCCTGGATGACCATCGAATAGCTGTTGAGATTGATCTTGTTGCGCGGCGTGACTGGCGCGACGCCGACGCGGCGAAACCACTCGCTCCAGGTAATCCAGTCGCGCTCCGATTCGTCCAGCCAGAGCCAGGTACAACTCGCAAGGTCCTCGGCGCGGCGGACGCCGCCGTGGCGCGCAAGATACGCGGGGCTGCAAACCGGGAAGATTTCCTCGTTGCAGATCGGCGTGGACTTGATATGCTCGGGCGGACTCTTGCAGTAGTACACCGCGAGGTCGCATTCGAGTTTGCGATAGTCTTTCACGTGATCGTAGGCAACGATCCGCAGATCGATCCCTTCGTAACTCTCATTGAATTCGGGAATGCGCGGCAGCAACCACAGGGAAGCGAGTGCCGTGCTGGTGGCAACGGTCACCTGCAGGTCGCCATGCCAGCGCTTGATCAGTTGCGTTGCATCGGCAAGCGAGAGCAACGCTTCCCTGCAAGATTGAAAGTATTGCTCCCCTGTCGGCGTAAGGCGTACCGAACGGGTCGTGCGATCGAGCAGATGGGCGCCAAGCATGTCTTCGAGCAGGCTGATCTGGCGGCTGATCGCACCTTGTGTCACGTTGAGTTCGTCAGCGGCGCGTGTAAAGCTGCCAAGACGCGCGGTCGCCTCGAAAGCGACCACCGCCTTGAACGGCGGCAATGGCTGGATCCTCATGGAACGGCTGTCTCCGGGACTTTTTTATATGCGCTTCTGCGCGCCTGCGCGCGTTTGCGGCCTGACCGCGCGCACTGCGTACAGTACGCTCTCGCCGGCAGGCGCGCCAGGCAATCGTCAGGCCTGAAATTGTGCCCTAATCCCTGGTGACGTCAAGACGGGGCGCGCGCTCGACAGCGTGCGCTTCACTGTCGCTCAACGGAGCCGCGAGCACGGGGCCGCTTCGTCGGCGCACTCTTTCTCCAGAGTCTGTTTCCAGTTCCCTGGATAGACGACATATCCGAACAGCGCGAAGCCCGAGTAGACCAGCGACGTCGACTTCGGAATCCAGAGTACCTGACCGGCTTTTACGCAGTGCAACTTCCCGTCGGCTTCAACCTCGAGGCAACCTTCGATCGTGAAGATGACCTCTTCGTAAAGCGTGGTCCAGCTGACTCGCGCGCCTTCCCAGCGCGCGAAACCGACGCCGAGATTGGGCGAGATTTCGTCGGCGAAGGCCCGCGCGACGTAGGCCGCGCCGGGCGGCCCGCCCCGGACGTGAAAACCCAGTTCCGCGTGGTCGATGAGTCGCACGCCCTCGGCCACCCTGGTGTACGTTGCGCTCATAGCTCCGCCCGGCTTTGCCATGCTGCGAGGCGGATCCGCGTGCGCACACCGAGGCCGAGGAACGGTTCGGGCGGATTTAGCGATGGCATGCCGGTGACCGCATGAATGTCGTCGAGCAGCGAGGACTGTGCGCCGACCGCGTAATCGGCAAGCAGCGTGCCGGAGATCGTGCCCCATGCTGCGCCAACCCCGTTGTCGCAGGCCGCCGCAAATACGCCGTCTTCGAGCTGGCCAAAAAAGTTGGTGAAGTTGCGCGAGATCGCATAGACGCCGCCCCAGGTATGCGTGAACGGCACGTCGGCGAGCGCCGGGAAGCGCGAGAGGAAAGCCTTGCGATGCTCGACTCGAATGCTGTCGCGGGTGGCATTGCCGACGCTGCGGCCATACTTCGGCACGTGCTTATAGGTGTTCCGGATGATCAGACGGCGATCCTGCGTCATCCGCACGGTCGTGCCTGCGTGATCAGCCGGTGTCAACCCCCAGTCGAAGGTGCCGCCATAGCGCTTGCTCTGCTCTTCAGTCAATGGCGCGGTCCAGCTGGCGAACGTCATCACCGGCAGCAGACGGTTCTCCAGATAGCCGAATTCGCGCGTGAAAATGCTGGTGCCAAGCAGCAGGTTGCGGGTGCGGACCTCGCCGTCCTTGCCGTACAGCACGTAGCCACCCGTGCCGTCGCGCTCGACGCGGGTGATCGGCGAATTCTCCAGCAGTTCGACGTTTTCCGGCAGCGATGCAGCCAGTCCACGCACCAGCGCAGCGGGTTGCACCAGATAGCTGCCCGGCGTGTAGATCGCGCGGCTGTAGCAGGACGTGCCGAGCACTCTGGCGAGATCCGGGCCGTCAACGGCGCGGTACGGTTCGCCAAGCGCAGCCATCAGTTTCTCGAAGTGCGCAAGGTAGGCGAGCCCGCGCTCGCCTACCGCGCCCTGGTACTTGCCGGCATGCGACCACTGGCACGCGATGCCGTGGGCTTCGACCAGCGACTGCAACTGGTCGATCGCCGCGCGGTTCAGCCGCAGCAGGCGCTGCTTGAACGCCGGGTCCGGGTTCTCGAGCGCGAACTTGTGCGGAAGATCGATCACGAAACCGGAGTTGCGGCCGGATGCGCCTTCGGCGACGCGCTGCGCGTCGATAAGAAGAATGCGGGCATGGGGCTCGTGAGCAGCGAGGCGGCGAGCGGCGGCAAGGCCGGCGAAGCCGGCGCCGATCACCGCATAATCAGCGATCTGGCGACCAGTGAGGCGGCGCGCGGGACCTTGGGGCGGCAAGGCCGCGTACCAGCCGCAAGTGTTGTCGTCGTGGGGCAGATTCATTTCGTGTGCCTGCTTGATTTGTCTGCGTATTCAAAAAATCTGATTGATTGAGCGTTGCTTGCATTGCTCGACCCAGCGGCCGCGCAGTGCCTGCGCCTGATGTCCAATCAGTGCGAAACCGTTCATCTGGCCGCTGCTATCGAAATGTCCGCAGCTAAAGCCATCCCCGGTCTCATTGATACACCATTCGCCAGGCGCGAGCGCGGCGGGCACCGGTAACAGAATCAGCGGCGCGGCCGGTGTTTTGACCTGTACCGGCATCGGCGGATACAGTACGTCGGTCGGCTGGCAGGTCAGCGTGCGCGCAAGTGCCTCGACGCCGTAATTGATCGGCGCGAGATACGGCGCCGGGCGTCCGTCGATCTCGACACAATCGCCGAGCGCGAAGATGTCCGCAACATTGGTTCGCAGCTGTGCGTCGGTGCGAATGCCGCGGCCAACCTCGAGGCCGCAGTCCGCCGCCAGTGCGACGTTCGGTGCGAGACCCACCGCGGAAATCACGACGTCCGCGCTGATCCGGCTGCCGTTTGCCAGCACGAGTGTCCAGTCGCCGGGCTCGCCGAGAATCTCGCTGACCGAATTCTGCAGATGCCACTTGACGCCAAGGGCCGCAAGTGCGCGTTGCAGGTGCGTGCCGGCCTGTTGTGGCAACAGGCGTTCGAGCGGCCACTTGCCGATACCGATCACATTCACGTCGAAGCCGCTGGCTGCCAGATCATTCGCGAATTCACAGCCGATCAGACCGTCGCCGATAATGGCCACGCGGGACGCGCCTTCGAGGTGATGCCGCAACACGCGGTAGTCGTCGAGGTTGTTCACGCCGAGCAGTGCGTCGGCGCGGCCGGCGACGTCGAGCCGGACCGGGCTCGCACCCGTTGCGAGGACGAGCTGCGAATAGCGCATCACGCCGTGGCTGGTCCGTAACTGATGTGCGCCAGCATCGATCGCCTGAACGTCGCAATGCGGGTACACGCGGATCTTCAGGCGCTGCTCGATCTCGAATGGCGATTCGGCGATCAGCGCGTCGGGACTGCGGTCCTGCGACGTCGCTATCGACAATGCCGGCTTCGAGTACAGGTGACCCGATTCGCGCGTGAGAACCACGATGTCGGCTTCGGGGTCGCGCAGCCGGACAGCCTGAGCGAGGCTATAGCCGGCGTGCCCGGACCCGACGATGACAAGCGGCCCTTCGCGACGCGTCCCGGCCGCAGCCGGCGCGGACGCCGACGATGCTGCCAGCGCCTGGGTTTGCGTCGGCGAGGCGAGCTGGACTATCGGAGCAACCGGCTCGGTGATTTCGATCATCTCGAAGTCAGCCTTGCCGACGCCGCAGTCGGGACACTTCCAGTCTTCTGGCACGTCTTCCCAGTGGGTACCGGCCGCGATCCCGTCCTTCGGCCAGCCTTGGGCTTCGTCGTAGATCAGCCCGCAAATGACACAGAGCCACTTTTTCATCGCCAGACTCCTCAGACCTCTGAACCTTGGGCGACCCGGATCGCAATGTTCTTCGTTTGAACGTAGCTGTAGATCGCTTCCTGACCCTTCTCCCGGCCAAAGCCGGACAGGCCCACGCCTCCGAAGGGCGTTTCGATTCCGCCGGCGTACCACTCGTTCACGAACACCTGCCCGGCGCGCAGACGCCGTGAAAAACGCAATGCGCGATTGATGTCACGCGTGAATACGCCGGCCACGAGTCCGTACGATGTGCCGTTGGCAATCGCGACGGCTTCGTCCTCGGTGTCGAACGGGATGACTGCGAGCACCGGGCCGAATACCTCATCACAAGCGATGCTCATGCCCGGATGCACGCCCGCGAGGACGGTCGGCTGCATATAGAAACCGGCGCGATGACTCACGCGCTCACCACCGGCGACCGCTTGTGCGCCTTCCGCGATCGCTTGCTGGCACATCGCGACGACGCGCTCAAGCTGATTCACGCTGATCACCGGCGTGTGGTCGGGGTCCTGCTCGCCGGGGCCGATCGTCAGGCTGCCAGCGAGCTTCGCGACATCGGCGACGACCTCGTCGTATATGTCGCGATGCACGATGAGACGAGACATCGCCGAACACACTTGCCCCGCATTGAAGAAGATGCCGCTCTTCACGCTGGCGAGCAGTTGCTCGCGGTCCGAGTCGGGGAACACCACCGCGGCGGACTTGCCGCCAAGCTCCATCACGCTCGGCGTGGCCCATTGCGCGGCTGCGGCGAGAATCGCGCGCCCCGTCGCCACCGAGCCCGTAAACACAATCTGCCTCGTCTGGTCACTGGCGGCCAGATGCGCGCCGACATCGCGACCGAGACCGCAGAGCAGTTGCGCCGCGCCGCGCGGCAGCCCCGCGCGCTCAATCGCCTCAAACAGCACGCACATGCCAAGTGGCGACAGCTCGGGCGACTTCACCACCACTGCGTTGCCCGCGGCGAGGGCTGGCGCAAGCGAGCGCGCGCAAATCGATACGGGGAAATTCCACGGCACGATCTGCACCGATACGCCCATGGGCTCGTAGCGGGTGAAGTCGACATAGTCATCGCCGAGCGGCACGGAGATGCCTTCCAGCTTGTCTGCAAGGCCGGCGTAGTACTCGAAGTAGCGCGCTGCTTCGACGAACTCATCGCGGGCGTCGCTTAGCCGTTTGCCATTTTCGAGGCACAGAATGCGAGCACCTTCTTCCGTTATCGCGCGGATTTCGTCTGCGATCCGAAGCAGCCAGCGCACCCTTTCGGCGGGCCGTTGTCGCGTCAGCTCACCGCTTGCGGCGCAGCGCGTCGCGGCATCGAGTGCGCGTTGCGCATCGTCGATCGTCGCGAGTGCGACGCTTGCAATCGGCTCGCCGTTCGCAGGATTGGCTACGTCAAGCCGGTTTGGGCTGTCCACCCACGCGCCGTCGATATAGTTCAGCCAGTGATGGCCAATCGTGCGTGTCATGCTTCACCCGCATGCTGCTGGCCGTGCGCGAGAACGCGGCGCGCCATCCATTTGTGGAAGTAGTGGGTCGGCACGTCCATCTCCGGCGAGAACACGCCGCCCTTGAAACCCGGTGACTGGCGCCCGGCCTGCATGCCTTCGACTGCGGAGATGTCTTCCGAAAACACCACTCGCCACGCGTTCAGCACTGCCTGACGGCTTGCAGCGTAAGAAGGCTCATCGGCCGCGTCGTTGCCGACAAACAGCAACCGCAGATGTTCGACGGTGCGGTTCGCCGACAAGGGCTGCAGCATCATCGCGAACGCGTGATCGGCCTGGATGCCGAGCAGAACGTTGGGGAATAGCGCAACGTATTCGGCATTGCGCATGCGATCGGCCGGCCAGGAGGGGAAGGTTGGCAACGAGGTTCCCTCGACATCGGCGAGGTTGTACGCATAGCTGCCCTGACCGGCAAACTGCTCGCCGAACATGATGTTGTAGTGATCCTCGAGACGCGAATAGGAATTCAACGACGGATGAACCCAAGGCAGATGGTAGGCCTCGCAGTAGTTCTCCACTGCGAGCTTCCAGTTGCAGTTGACCTCGACCGACCACGCACCGCCTTCGCGCGGCACGGTCATTAACGAATAGCTGTCCGGGCCGAGGAACTGTGCCCAACGATCGGTCAGGGGACGGATTACTTCTTCGAATTCAGGCGCGGTCCCGGAGAGGTTTACGAACACCATGCCCATCCACACATGACTGCGCAGTGCTTTCAGCCCGTGCCTCTCGCATGCGACGCGCTCGTCCTTGTGCTGGTTGATGCCGCCGACGTGCGGCGTGCCTTTCAGCGCGCCGTTGAGGTCGTACGTCCACGAGTGATACGGACAACGGATTACGCCCTGGATCTCGCCGGCTTCCTGCACGAGCTTCATCCCGCGGTGGCTGCATACGTTGTGGAACACCTGCAGCGCGCCTTCGCGGTTGCGCGTGATCAACAGCGGCAGTCCCATGAAGTCGATCGGCCGGACGGTGGAATTCTGCTTGAGGTCGTCCGCGAAGCCGACGCAGACCCAGTCCTGGCTCAGCACGGCGTCCCGTTCGGTCTTGAAGTACTGGTCGTCCGTGTAGAAGGTGTTGCCGAGGCCGCTAGCCTGATCGATCGGCTTGAGCACCGCTTGCAGCTGGGCCAGAGGGAAGTATTTGATTTCGGTGGGGGCGTTCATCGTGTTGTCTCCTATGCAGCGCTCGCATGAGTTGTTTCACCGGGGTCCTCGAAAGGCCGGGATTGGAGAAAATTATCGGAGCGGCACACCTGGACAACAAACGATTCTTTGGCCGAGGATTGATCAGGAAAAGTAATGGATCACCATTGACGGGCGACCGGTCGGGCACCGTTTCGGGGCCGCCAACGGCCGTTGGCGGATGAATGTAGCGTAGTTGCATCGCCTAACGGCAGGAACTCGTTAGCTTTCGGCGCGTTGAACTGCAGACTCAAGGCCAAGGTCAGTTTGACCGGTGAACCGTCTCTGCACCGAATCGATGAAGGGCCGCTGTTTCTCAAGCGCCTTACGGCTCCACTCTCGGCCCTTGCTCACGCCGGTATCGATCCATTGCTCTAGCTCTCCGCAGGGGACGACGAACACACCGATCCTGGCCAAGTCTTCGATGAGGCTCTCCGATGGCGCGCAGTGGATCGTGCTGGATATGCGGCAATCGAGATCCGGGTCTTCCTCGCTTCGGCAAGGCCTGCTCGTTGCCAAGTCATCTCATCTGCGGATGCGCTCCTTTGGCGACCCGCCCGATGTGGCGAATTTGCTGCGGCGATGTCACACCAGTTTGAGATCGGCGGCTGACAGCGCCTTTGTTTTCTTGTCAGGACCTATCTGTGGAGACTGCGCCCCAGCGCCGCGCATGAACAACCTTCATAATTGCGGTCGTCCGAAGCCCGAGAATCGCCCCATCATGACCGACACCCACGCCCGACCCCATCAACCGCCCCGGCTCACCAGCCTGTCGCACGGCGGCGGCTGCGGCTGCAAGATCGCCCCCGGCCTCCTCGCCGACCTGCTCAAGCGCAGCGCGCCGTTGCCGTTCTTTCCCGATCTGCTGGTCGGCAACGACACCGCCGACGACGCCGCCGTCTACAAGCTCAACAACGAGCAGGCAATCGTCGCCACCACCGACTTCTTCATGCCGATCGTCGACGATCCATTCGACTTCGGCCGGATCGCCGCCACCAACGCGCTGTCCGATGTCTACGCGATGGGCGGCAAGCCGATCATGGCACTCGCCATCGTCGGCATGCCGATTAACGTGCTGCCGCACGACGTGATCGCTGCCGTGTTGAAAGGCGGCGAGTCCGTGTGCGCCGAGGCCGGCATTCCGCTCGCGGGCGGCCATTCGATCGATTCGGTCGAGCCAATCTACGGTCTCGTCGCACTCGGCCTGGTCGATCCGAAGCGCATCAAACGCAACACGGGGGCTCAAGCCGGCGACGTGCTGGTTCTCGGCAAGCCGCTTGGCGTCGGCATTCTGTCGGCTGCGCTAAAGAAGGACCAACTGGACGGTGCCGGCTACGCTGCGATGATCAGCGCGACCACCAAACTCAATCGGCCCGGCGCGGAGTTGGCGAGACTGGACGGCGTGCATGCGCTGACGGATATCACCGGCTTTGGGCTGCTCGGGCATACGCTCGAATTGGCGCGCGGCTCGAATCTGACTGCCCGCGTGCGCTACGCGGATCTGCCGTGGCTGCCGAACGTGGTCGAGCTCGCCGAAGCGGGCATTTTTACCGGCGCATCAGGGCGCAACTGGGACGCCTATGGCGAAGATATCGTGCTGCACGCGACGCTGCCGGCGACGGCGCGCACGCTTCTGACCGACCCACAAACCTCGGGCGGCCTGCTGGTTTCGTGCGCGCCTGAAACGGTCGACGAAGTGCTGGCATTGTTCCGTGCCGACGGGTTCAGCGAGGCGCGCGTGATCGGCGAAATGGTCAGCGGAGAAAGACACCTCGAAGTCGTTTAACGTGCAGGCGGACGCCGCGCCAGGGCGCGGACCGAAGCATAGGACAGTCACGCATCACCCAGAGTCCCGATCGCACGCGTCGTCCCGCGCGCGACCGGGGCCGCCTTGGCCGCGCATGCGATAATTTCGCTCTTTCCGTCGAGCCGCTTTGTCTTTTCCCCTTGAAAAATCTTCTCGTCAGCCTCGAAAAAGCAGGTGATTTCGATGAAATCATCGATGTGCGCACGCCTCTCGAATTTGCGGAAGACCACATTCCAGGTGCGCTCAACGCGCCCGTACTGAGCAACGAAGAACGCGTTTTGGTCGGCACCACGTACAAACAGGTCTCGCCCTTCGAAGGCACCCGGATAGGCGCGGCACTGGTCGCGCGCAACATCGCGCATCACCTGGAAACGACCTTCGCCGACCGCCCACGCAACTGGCGACCGCTGATCTACTGCTGGCGCGGCGGCAAACGCTCGGGCTCGGTCACGACGCTGTTCAACATGATTGGCTGGCAGGCGCGCCAGCTGGACGGCGGCTACAAGAGCTACCGGCGCGCCACGCTCGAAGCCCTCGACACACTTCCGAAAACCCTGAACTACATCGTGCTTGTCGGCCCGACCGGCAGCCGCAAGACGCACTTGCTGTCGGCCCTGAACCAGGCGGGCGCGCAGACGCTCGACCTCGAAGCGCTGGCCGCGCATCGCGGCTCGCTGCTCGGCGCATGGGCGGGCGTGCCGCAGCCCTCGCAGAAGCGTTTCGACACCCTCCTCGTCAGCGCGCTGCGCGAGTTTGATCCAGGTCGGCCGGTGTTTATCGAAGCGGAGAGCCGGCGCATCGGTTCGGTGACTCTGCCGCTCGCACTGCTGGACACGTTTCATCAGGCTGCGTGCGTGAAGGTGCTGTCAAGCCGCGAAGATCGCGCGACCTTTCTGCTGCACGACTACGCGCATCTGTTCGATAATCCCGAGGCGCTCAAAGCGCAGTTGCAACGAATGATCGGCTTGCATAGCCGCGAGCGCGTCATGGGCTGGCAGCGGCTTGTCGACGAAAACCGGCGCGCCGAACTGGCCCACGAGCTAATCGAGCGGCACTACGATCCGGCGTATGCACGCAGCAGCCATCAGCATTTCGCGCAGTTGCCGCACGCGCTGCAACTGTCTTTCCGCCCCAACGACGCCGACGTCGTCGAGCAGGCAAAGTCACTGCTTGTTCACTTCGACAGCCGCGCATCCGCTGTCGTCTGATTAACACCATCACTTGAGGCCTTCGTGCAATCAACCCTTCGACAACCTCGTGTCGCGCTTGGCTGGATCGTATTCCTGCTGATCGCGGTCGTCGGCCTCTTCTATGTGAAGTGGTTTCCCTACTACAACCGCGCTTTCGTCGCCGCGAGCCAGCATTCCATCGGCAAGTCGATCCTGATGGGTACGTCGGCGAGCGCACCGGATGCGTCGTGGCAAGCCGCGACCGATTACGCGCTCGCGTACGGCAAAGCAATCTGGCAAGCCATGGTGCTCGGCCTGCTGCTCGGCTCAGCGGTGCAGGCGCTGATTCCACCGCAATGGGTCGCGCGTGCGCTCGGCCGCACCGATTTCAGCAGCGTGGTGAAGGGTTGCCTGATGTCGTTGCCGGGCATGATGTGCACCTGTTGTGCGGCCCCGGTCGTCGCCGGTTTGCGCGCGCGCCAGGCGGCGCCGGGTGCGGCGATGGCGTTCTGGCTCGGCAACACTGCGCTGAATCCGGCCACGTTGATCTTCATGGGCTTTGTACTGGGCTGGCAGTGGATGGGTTTGCGGCTCGCGCTCGGCATCGTGATGGTGTTCGGTCTCGGCTATCTGGCGAACCGCATGGTCACACCGAAAGAAGCCGAAGCATCGCGCGAAGCCCTCTCGCTAATGGTGTCCGCCGACGACCCCGGCTCCGCTTTCACGCGCTGGGTGAAAATCCTCGGCAGGATGACACTGCGCCTCGTGCCCGAATATATCGTGCTGGTTTTAATTCTCGGCGCGGCGCGTGCGTGGCTGTTCCCGCACATCGGACCGCACATCGACAACAGCCTCGTATGGATCATCGCGTTGTCGATCGCAGGCACGCTGTTCGTGATTCCGACCGCCGGCGAAGTGCCGATCATCCAGGCAATGCTGTCGTTCGGCATGGCAGCCGGTCCCGCCGGCGCATTGCTGTTGACATTGCCGCTGATCAGCGTGCCGTCAATGGCCATGCTCGGCCGCTCGTTCCCGAGGCGCGTACTGACGGTGGTGGCGCTGGCTGTGGTGGCATGCGGCGTGGTCACCGGCTTGCTGGCTATCGCTTTGGGCTTCTGAATCCGGGCTTACCGAGTATGAAACGTATCGCAGCATTCGCTCTGAGCGTTACCAGCTGCGCCAAATTCATCTAAACCGGAATTCATATTGATGAAGTGGTCGCACGATGACGGGATCATGGGTCAAGCTATTTCTGGGCCGCGGCTGACCTCAGTGGCTAATCCGCCCGGAATGCGGCAACCACAAGGGAATCAACGGTACGAAGCGAACAAGAACTGAAGAAGAGCGAAGCTGCAGGCAAGCCAAGCCAAGCCAAAAGAAAAAGAATCAAGAAGAGTTCGTTCAACGCTGTGAGTTTCGCACCTCCAGTGGCTCAATTTTCGGTCGGCGTAAATACATGACTGAACATTACGTGCGAAAGCGTCGAGGAGACAAGGTAGGGCCAACCCGCTAATCGATTTTGCGGAACAACCCGGCTTTTGCGGAACAAAACTGGTATTGAAAAAACAGCTGAAACCTGTGGTGGGCCGGGTCGGATTCGAACCGACGATGTCCTTTCGGAGGCGGATTATGAGTCCGCTGCCTGCAACCAGCACGGCGTCCGGCCCAAGAAAAAGACCCGGTTTGATGGCCGGGCCTGATCGGTGATGTGGCCGACATACTACACGAAAAAGGGGCTTCCGGGACCGCTTCGCTCTTCGCGAAACGACCAGGAAGCCCCTGTATCTGCTACGGTCAGCAAGCCTTCGATCAGTTCCCTTCGAGGAACGACTTCAGCTTGTCCGAGCGGCTCGGGTGACGGAGCTTGCGCAGCGCCTTCGCCTCGATCTGACGGATCCGCTCACGCGTCACGTCGAACTGCTTGCCGACTTCCTCGAGCGTGTGATCCGTGCTCATCTCGATACCGAAACGCATGCGCAGCACCTTCGCTTCACGCGGCGTCAGCGAATCGAGCACGTCCTTCACGACGTCACGCATGCTGGCGTGCAGCGCTGCGTCGGCCGGCGCGACCGTGTTCGTATCTTCGATGAAGTCGCCCAGATGCGAATCGTCGTCGTCACCGATCGGCGTTTCCATCGAGATCGGCTCCTTCGCGATCTTCATGATCTTGCGGATCTTGTCTTCCGGCATTTCCATCTTTTCAGCCAGCGTTGCCGGATCCGGCTCGAGACCGGTTTCCTGCAAAATCTGACGCGAGATGCGGTTCATCTTGTTGATCGTTTCGATCATGTGAACCGGAATCCGGATTGTACGTGCCTGGTCCGCGATCGAACGCGTGATGGCCTGACGGATCCACCACGTTGCGTACGTCGAGAACTTGTAGCCGCGGCGATATTCGAACTTGTCCACCGCCTTCATCAGGCCGATGTTGCCTTCCTGGATCAGATCCAGGAACTGCAGGCCACGATTCGTGTACTTCTTCGCGATCGAGATCACGAGACGCAGATTCGCCTCGGTCATTTCGCGCTTCGCCTGACGCGCCTTCAGTTCGCCGGCCGCCATCTGACGGTTGGTTTCCTTGAGGTCCTTCAGCGGCAGCACAACACGCGCCTGCAAGTCGAGCAGACGTTGCTGCTGTTCGCGGATCGCCGGAATGTTACGCGTGAGGATCGCGCTGTAAGCATGACCTTCGCCGACGATCTTTTCCGACCATTCGAGATCCGTTTCATTGCCCGGGAAACGCGCAATGAACTCGGCACGCGGCATGCCGCACTTGTCGACCACCGTATGCAGGATCTGACGCTCGACCTGACGCACTTCGTCCACCTGCGCGCGCAACGTATCGCACAGACGCTCGACGGTACGTGCCGTGAAGCGGATCATCATCAGCTCGTTCTGAATCGTTTCCTGAGCCTTCAGATACGCCTTCGACTTGTAGCCTTCCTTCTCGAACGCACGACGCATCTTGTCGAACCATTCGCTGATCGCCGCGAATTTTTCGAGCGACGCGCGCTTCAGCGCTTCGAGCTGGGCCGCGTTGGCCGTCGCCTGCGCGGTGCCGTCGTCCTCTTCTTCTTCCTCGGCTTCCTCTTCGGCTTCCTCTTCTTCCGCCTCGATCGCTTCCGCTTCCTGCTCGGAGAAACCATCCGCATCGGCTGCGTTGGTATCGATCAGACCGTCGACGAGTTCGTCGATACGGATCTCTTCGTTCGCGACGCGCTCGGCCATCGCAAGGATGTCTGCGATCGTCGTCGGGCATGCGGAGATGGCCATCACCATGTGCTTCAGGCCATCTTCGATGCGCTTCGCGATTTCGATTTCGCCTTCGCGCGTCAGCAGCTCGACGGTGCCCATTTCGCGCATGTACATGCGGACCGGGTCGGTCGTGCGGCCGAATTCGGAGTCGACGGTAGAAAGCGCGACTTCGGCTTCTTCTTCGACTTCATCGTCCGACGAAGCCGCCGGCGCGTTGTCGTTCAGAAGCAGCGTTTCGGCGTCGGGCGCCTGCTCGTACACCGCCACGCCCATATCGTTGAACGTGCTGATGATGCCTTCGATCGCTTCCGTCTCGGCAAAGTTATCCGGGAGGTGATCGTTGATTTCGGCATACGTCAGGAAACCGCGTTCCTTGCCGAGCTTGATCAGCGCGCGCAGTTTCGCGCGACGCTCTTCAAGTTCTTCGGCGGTGCCCGGCTGCGTGGACGCAAACGCGTCTTTCAGCAGCGCTTTTTCCTTTGCGCGGCGGTCGCGTGCCTTGGCCTTTTCGCCTTTGCCCGGAACGACCGGCGCTGCTGCGGCCTCTTCGTTCTGGGTTGCGTCGTCATCGACGGATACTTCGTTCAGCTTTTTCGTCATGGAGTTCGCCATACCGGCTGTAGTCTCGACTCGCGGCTGCTGGACAACAGCCGGTTGAACCGTGGATACTGGAGTCTCGCGCACTGCCGCATCGTCCTGCGCGGCAGCCGCTTCCCTGGTGCTTCTGGAACCCGGCCGCTTCGTTGCTGGCTGCGTGGCTTTTGAGGCTTTCGAGGCGCCAGCCACGTTAGCTACAGATGCCGCAACCGGCGCCGCTCGCGCGGCAGAAGTGGACGGGGATCTCTTCCCAGGTGAAGATGCGACGCTTGTGGCAGACGTTTTTTTCGCGGAAGAAGAAGCAGACCTGGCCTGCGTGACCTTTCTGGTCGGCTCCTCAGAGCCTTTGCCCGTCGCTTTCTTTCCGCCTGTAGTCTTTACCATTGCAATTCGCCCTCTTGCCTGGAAAACAAACAAAAACTGCAAACAAACTGCTGGGAACCTTTTATTATAGCACCTCGGTTCCAGCGTCCCCGGTTACAGCCCGAGCTGACGTTTCATGTCAGCCCTTTTCCGATTCAGATCGGTATATTCAGCCAGCTCTTCCGGCGTATGCCGCGACTGTCGCGACAACTGATCGAGCCGTGCGCTATACGCGTCATAGCTCATCCTGAAGATCGCCGCCTTCAGCTCCTCACCGACAATCCGCTCCTGCTCGCGACGCTCTTCAGCAACCGTTTCGTCCTCAGGATTCTTCAGCAGCAGGTCACGCACGTTTTCATCATAGTCCAGAATTTCGCGGAAAATTTCTTCGAAAGTCGGGGCATTTGCGCTGTTTCTAAGCAGATCCGACAGCAACTGAAACTCGGCCGCGTCGCCCAGCGCACGCGCATGCGTCGTCACTTCCTCGAACAGTTCGCCGTGACGCGTGACCGTCAGGAGCGCCTGCTCTGCGTCTTCGTCCAGCACCGCGACAATGCGCGGGTGCATCACCAGATTGCGCAGCGCCCGCTGTTCGATCCCCGTCACGCTGCGGCGATCCTTGCGCGGCGGCGCACCGCGCGACGCTGCGGCAATCCGGGCATCGACCTCGCACAGCGCGGCCACTTCGTCGAACGGCACGTCGAGCCGGTCGGCGAACATATGCATGATCTGCGCGCGCAGCGCGTTCGCCGGCAGCGCCTGCAACAGCGGCTTGGCATCGAACAGCGCGCGCGCCTTGCCTTCCGGCTGATCCAGTTCCTTGCCGGTCAGCACTTCATTCAGCATGAACTGCGACAGCGGCATCGCCCGCGCGACCTGCTCCGAGAAGCCCTCGGTGCCGAACTCGCGCACATAGCTGTCCGGATCGTGCTCCGTCGGCAGAAACAGGAAGCGGATCGTGCGGTTGTCGGCCGCGTGCGGCAAACACGCGTCCAGCGCGCGCCGCGCGGCGCGCCGGCCGGCCGAATCGCCGTCGAAGCTGAAGATCACCGTATCGGTCTGACGCATCAGTTTCTGCACGTGGACCGGCGTACACGCCGTTCCGAGGGTCGCAACCGCGTTCTGGAACCCCAGCTGCGCCAGCGCGACCACATCCATATACCCTTCGACCACCAGCACGTACTGCTGCTCGCGGATGGCAAGACGCGCCTCAAAGAGGCCGTACAGCTCGCTGCCCTTGTTAAATAGAGGCGTTTCCGGAGAATTCAAATATTTGGGCTCGCCGCTGTCCAGCACACGGCCACCGAAGCCAATCACCTGCCCCTTGACATTGCGGATCGGGAACATGATCCGCTCGCGGAAACGGTCATAACGGCGGTTCTGGCCCTGCGCATCGGACTTTTCGCTGACGATCACGAGCCCAGCTTCGACAAGCGAATCGTCCCGATAGTCGGGAAACGCCGTTTCGAGGTTCTGCCAGCCGTCCGGCGCGTAGCCAAGCCCGAAACGGGCGGCGACTTCGCCGGTCAGCCCGCGCTTTTTCAGGTACTGGATAGCGTTGGGCGCGCCACGTAGCTGCTTTCGGTAGAAGTCGCAGGCAACCTGCATCACGTCGGACAACGCTGTCGTGACGGCTCTCGATACCGCCGGCGCGTAGCCTTCGCCGCCGCCTCCGCCGCGCATCGGCGAGGGTTCCTGCGGCACCGTGAGGCCGACGGATTGCGCCAGCTCGTTGACCGCCTCTGGGAACGTCAGCCCGGCGTGCTCGATCAGGAAGCCGATCGCGGTGCCGTGCGCGCCGCAGCCGAAGCAGTGATAAAACTGCTTGGTAGGACTAACGGTGAACGAAGGGCTTTTTTCGTTGTGGAACGGGCACAGTCCCATGAAATTCGCGCCGCCCTTCTTCAACTGCACGAAACGGCCGACCACGTCGACGATATCGACGCGGTTCAGCAGATCCTGCAGGAACGAGTGCGGAATCACAGTGGAATGGCGGCCTCGAATGACATGAAAACCCGCCGGCGGCCAGCGCGGCCTGCCGGGGACGGACGGGGTGTTACTTCGCGAGTGCTGCCTTGACGAGCCCTGACACGGCTGTCATGTCGGCGCGGCCTGCGAGCTTCGGTTTGAGGACGCCCATCACCTTGCCCATGTCCTGCGGGCCGGCGGCGCCTGTCTGCGCGATCGCAGCCTGCACTTCGGCGACGACTTCTGCGTCAGACAGTTGCTGCGGCATGTACGCGGTGAGCACCGTGAGTTCGGCCGCTTCCTTGTCGACGAGGTCGGTGCGCCCCGCCGCTTCGAACTGGCTGATCGAGTCCTTGCGCTGCTTGATCATCTTGTCGATGACGGCCGTGATCGCCGCGTCGTCGAGCGTCACGCGCTCGTCGACTTCACGCTGCTTGATCGCGGCAAGCAGCAGGCGGATCGTGCCGAGCCGTTCAGTCTCGCGCGCCCGCATGGCGGCTTTCATATCGTCGTTGATCTGGTCCTTGAGACTCATCACTCACCTGAATGCGTTGAATTTAAACAAGCCTGATGAACAAGCCCTGAAAATCGGTCCAGCAAGGCGTCGGCGTCAAGACAAAAACCCGCTTGGGACACCTTCCTCAAGCGGGTTGTCGCGAATTCGCGTAATGGATGCGGCCTCACCGGTGCGGCCTCGCGGCCTGGTTTTTCCGCTTGCGACGACATCAGCGGGATGTCATCGCCGGTTGCCCGCTACGGCGCTCAAAGCGACTGCGGTGGACGGGGAATCAGTAAAGCTTCCTGGGCAGCATCTGGCTGCGCAGACGTTTGAAGTGGCGTTTGACCGCGGCCGCCTTCATGCGCTTGCGTTCTGCCGTTGGCTTTTCGTAAAACTCGCGCGCCCGAAGTTCGGTCAGGAGCCCGTTCTTCTCGATCGTGCGCTTGAACCGGCGCATGGCGACTTCGAAGGGCTCGTTATCTTTTACGCGGATGGTCGTCATTTTTCAATAACGGAGCTTTGCAAAGGTTGAGGATTATAGCAGACGTTTCGCACAAACACACGGCGCCGTCAAGCCCCCAAAACCTGCTCCGCGGCCGCCTGGCCGGCCGCCACGCCCGATGCCCACGCCCACTGGAAGTTGTAGCCGCCAAGCCAGCCCGTGACGTCCACGGCCTCGCCAATGAAGTACAGTCCGGGCACGCGCGCGCTCATCATCGTCGCCGAAGACAGCTCGCGCGTGTCGATGCCGCCGCGGGTGACCTCGGCCTTGCGATAGCCTTCGGTGCCGTTCGGGGTGAGCGTCCAGCGGGAAAGCGCCTCACCGATCCGGCGCAGCGTTTTGTCCGGCAGATCGGCGATGCGCGCCTCGGCCGGAATGGCGTGCGTCTCCAGCCAGACGTGCGCAAGGCGCGTCGGCACCCACTCGGCAAGCAGATTCGCGATCTGGCGCTTCGTGCCGGTCTTGGCTTCCAGCAACGCCGTCGTGGCGTCCCGGTCAGGCAGCAGGTTCACGTGGATCGGCTCGCCCGGCTGCCAGTAGCTCGAAATCTGCAGGACGCCCGGCCCCGACAGCCCGCGATGGGTGAGCAGCAGATCTTCGACGAACTCACTGCCTGTCTTTTTGTTGCCGGTTGCCAGCTGGACTTCCAGCGAGACGCCCGACAGCGCCGAAAACGGCGCCCAGTCGTCGGCGGCGAACGTCAGCGGCACGAGCGCCGGGCGCGTGTCGATCAGCTTGTGACCGAACTGCTTCGCAAGGCGATAGGCGAAATCCGTGGCGCCGATCTTCGGAATCGACAGGCCGCCCGTCGCCACTATGACGGCGCGGGTGCGGATCGGCCCGGCGTGGGTGTCCAGCGTGAAGCCGGCGGCAGCATCGTGCCTCACCTGTTCGACGGCGAGCGGACGGCGCCACGCCACATTGCCGGCATCGCATTCGTGCTTGAGCACATCGATGACCGCTTCGCTCGACTGGTCGCAGAACAGCTGGCCCTTGTGCTTTTCGTGCCACGTGACGCGGTGGCGCTTGAGGAGCGCCATGAAGTCCCGCGGCGTATAGCGCGCGAGCGCCGAGCGGCAGAAATGCGGATTCGCCGACAGGTAATTGGCCGGTCCGGCGTACAGGTTCGTGAAGTTGCACCGGCCGCCGCCGGAAATGCGGATTTTTTCCGCGAGGCGCGGCGCGTGGTCGATCAGCACGACGCGCCGACCGAGTTGCCCGGCCACTGCCGCGCACATCATGCCCGCCGCGCCCGCGCCGATAACCGCAATATCGAAGGATTCCATGGCGCGCATTGTACCTGCCGCCCTTCGCCCGCTTGCCGTGGCTGCTATACTTTGAGGCTTGCCTTTACCTTTCGGACGCCTTCGCGGCGCCCGGCCACTCCCCCCGAATCATGCTCGTTCTCGGCATCGAAAGCTCCTGCGACGAAACTGGTCTCGCGCTCCACGACACAGAGCGCGGCCTCCTCGCGCACGCGCTGCATTCGCAGATCGCCATGCATCGCGAATACGGCGGCGTCGTGCCGGAACTGGCTTCGCGCGACCACATCCGTCGCGCGCTGCCGCTCCTCGAAGAGGTGCTCGAACGGGCCGGCACGGCGCGTACCGAAATCGATGCGATCGCCTATACCCAGGGGCCGGGGCTCGCCGGCGCGCTGCTGGTCGGCGCGAGCATCGCCAACGCGCTCGCGATGGCGTGGGATCGCCCGACGATCGGCATTCACCATCTCGAAGGGCATCTGCTCTCGCCGCTGCTGGTGGACGAACCGCCGCCGTTTCCGTTCGTCGCGCTGCTGGTGTCGGGCGGACATACGCAGTTGATGCGCGTGACTGACGTCGGCGAGTACGAAACGCTGGGCGAAACGCTCGACGACGCCGCGGGCGAAGCCTTCGATAAAACCGCAAAGCTGCTCGGCCTCGGCTATCCGGGCGGACCGGAAGTGTCGCGCATGGCCGAGTTCGGCACGCCGGGCGCGGTTTCGCTGCCGCGCCCGATGCTGCATTCCGGCGACCTCGACTTCAGTTTCAGCGGCCTGAAAACCGCGGTCCTGACGCACACGAAAAAGCTGGGCGGCGCCAACATCTGCGAGCAGGCCAAGGCGGACCTGGCGCGCGGTTTCGTCGATGCGGCCGTTGATGTGCTCGCGGCGAAATCGCTGGCGGCGCTCAGGCAGACGAAGCTCAAGCGGCTCGTCGTGGCAGGCGGCGTCGGCGCGAACCGGCAACTGCGCGAGGCGCTCTCGGCCGCCGCGAAAAAGCGCGGCTTCGAAGTGCACTATCCGGATCTTGCGCTCTGCACCGATAACGGCGCGATGATCGCGCTCGCGGGCGCGTTGCGTCTGCAGCGCTGGCCCGAACAGGCGGGCAAGGACTATGCGTTCACCGTGAAGCCGCGCTGGGATCTGGCGTCGCTGGCCCGTCAGTAACGCCGCCGCTCGCAACGCGCAGCACAAGCAAAAACGGCCGCATCAGCGGCCGTTCTGTCATTCAGCGCAGGCGCGATGCTTATCGACTTATCGCGCGGCGCGCTTGTCGTTCTCGATCAACGCATACGCGCTGTGATTGTGGATCGACTCGAAATTCTCGGCTTCGAGCACGTACGCGACGATCCGTGCATCCGCGTTCAGACGTTGCGCCACATCGCGCACCAGGTCTTCGACAAATTTTGGATTTTCGTAGGCCCGCTCGGTGACGAACTTCTCGTCGGGGCGCTTCAGCAAGCCCCACAGTTCGCACGATGCTTCTTCTTCCGCGATACGGATCAGGTCTTCCACCGGCACATCATCCGCGAGCTCGACGTTGATCGTCACGTGCGAGCGCTGGTTGTGTGCGCCGTACTGCGAGATCTTCTTCGAGCACGGGCACAGGCTCGTGACCGGCACCAGCACTTTCAGGAAGAGACGCGTCGCACCATTGCGCACCTCGCCCGTCAGCGTCACATCGTAATCGAGCAGGCTTTCGACACCCGACACCGGCGCGGTCTTGTTCACGAAGTAGGCAAACGACACCTCGATGCGGCCTGCTTCGGCTTCGAGTTTTTCCAGCATCGCTGCCAGCATCGCGCGGAACGCGGCCGTGTCGAGCGGTGCCCCGTTCTCTTCGAGCAGCGCGACGAAGCGGGACATGTGGGTGCCTTTGACTTCCGCCGGCAGATGAACGTCGAGGTTCCACGTGCCGATCGTCGGCTGGGCGTCGCCGCGCGACGTGCGCACGGTCAGCGGATAGCGCACTGCTTTCACGCCCACGCGCTGGATCGCGATCTGACGCGTATCGACAGTACTCTGCACGTCAGGCATCACGAAAGCGGGATTCATCTGATTCATATTCTTGTCCTCGCGGGTTGCACGCATCGATTCGCGCAACCGCATACGCCGGCAAGCCGCCGGCGCTGCGCGACGGGCCGCGTGGCCCGCCGGTTCGTCTGAAGGGAAATCGCCGTCTCAGGACGGCAGCCGTATCACGCGACGCGCTTGACCGATTTGCCGGCGGCGTGATCCAGGAAGCGCTCGCGGATCGACTTCGCGATGCCCGCGCCATCGAGACCACATTGCGACAGCAGTTTCGCCGGATCGCCGTGATCGATGAAACGGTCAGGCAGACCCAATTGTAGAACGGGCCTGATAACCCCGCTCTCAAGGAGGGCTTCCACGCAGGCCGAGCCCGCGCCGCCCATCACACAGCCTTCCTCGACCGTAACGATCGCATCGTGCGTTTCGGCGAGCTTGCGAACCAGTTCGGCGTCGAGCGGCTTCACGAAACGCATGTTCGCGACGGTGGCGTCGATCTCTTCGGCAGCCACGAGCGAAGGCGCGACCATCGTGCCGAACGCCAGAATTGCAATCCGCTTGCCGGCCGGCTGCGACGTCTCGCGACGGATCTCGCCCTTGCCGAGCGGAATCGCGGCCATCTGCCTGACGGTCGCCACGCCCGTGCCCGCGCCACGCGGATAACGCACGGCCGTCGGATTCGGCTGTTGCAGCGCCGTGTACAGCATCTGACGGGACTCGTTTTCGTCCGAAGGCGTCATCACCGTCATGTTCGGGATGCAGCGCATGAACGCGATATCGTATGCACCCGCATGCGTCGCGCCATCGGCGCCGACGAGGCCCGCGCGGTCGATCGCGAAGACCACCGGCAGGTTCTGCAGCGCGACGTCGTGGATCAGCTGGTCGTATGCGCGTTGCAGGAACGTCGAATAGATCGCGACGACCGGCTTCATGCCGTCCGCGGCCAGACCGCCCGCGAACGTCACCGCGTGCTGCTCGGCGATGCCGACGTCGAAATAGCGATCGGGGAAGCGCTTCTCGAACTCCACCATGCCGGAGCCTTCACGCATGGCCGGCGTGATGCCGACGACACGTGCGTCGAGCTCGGCCGCGTCGCACAGCCATTCGCCGAACACCTGCGTGTAGGTCTTTTTGGCGGGCGTGGCGGACGGCTTGATACCTTCGGCCGGATTGAACTTGCCCGGGCCGTGATACAGCACCGGATCCGCTTCGGCGAGCTTGTAGCCCTGGCCCTTCTTCGTCACGACGTGCAGGAATTGCGGGCCGCGCAGTTCCTTGATGTTCTGCAGCGTCGGGATCAGCGAATCGAGATCGTGACCGTCGATCGGACCGATGTAGTTGAAGCCGAATTCTTCGAAAAGCGTGGCCGGCACGATCATGCCCTTCGCGTGCTCTTCGAGCTTGCGGGCGAGATCGAGCATCGGCGGCGCAACGCGCAGAACACGCTCGACGCCCGCGCGCGCGGCGGCGTAGAAGCGGCCCGACATCAGACGCGCCAGATGGCGGTTCAGCGCGCCGACCGGCGGCGAAATCGACATGTCGTTGTCGTTCAGGATGACGAGAAGCGGCACGTCGTCTTCGACGCCCGCATTGTTCATCGCTTCGAACGCCATGCCGGCCGTCATCGCGCCGTCGCCGATCACGGCGATGCCCATGCGGTTGTCGCCCTGCAGCTTGCTCGCGATCGCCATGCCGAGCGCAGCCGAAATCGACGTGCTCGAGTGGGCCGTGCCGAACGTGTCGTATTCCGACTCGTCGCGCTTCGGGAAACCCGAGATGCCGCCTTGCTGACGCAGCGAATGCATCTGGTCGCGGCGCCCCGTCAGGATCTTGTGCGGATAGGTCTGATGACCGACGTCCCAGACGATGCGATCGCGCGGCGTGTCGAACACGTAATGCAGCGCGATGGTCAGTTCGACCGTCCCGAGATTGGACGACAGGTGGCCGCCCGTCTTCGAGACGCTGTCGAGCACGAAGGCACGCAGCTCGTCTGCGAGCGGTTGCAATTGGCGGCGATCGAGGCGGCGCAAGGCTGCCGGGTCGTCGATGGTTTTCAGCAAGTCGTACATCGTCGTTCCATTGTAGGAAAACTTACGCGCCCGCACTTCGTAACGCGCACCGGGAGTAAATCGTGCGCGGCGGCGGGCTTTCGCGTTTTTAACTCACCCGGTCAACGACCAGGTCAGCGAGCTCGGCCAGACGCTGCGCGCGCGCGCCGAATGGCGCGAGCGCGTTATGGGCGTCCGTGCGCAGCTGTGCGGCAAGCGCACGCGACGCGTCGAGCCCGATAATCGACACGTAGGTCGGCTTGCCGTCCTTCGCGTCCTTACCGGCGGTTTTACCGAGCGTGGCGGAATCGGTCGTCACATCGAGAATGTCATCGACGACCTGAAACGCCAGGCCCACAGCTGCTGCATATACATCCAGCGAGTTCATTGCATCCGCCGACGGCGTCGTGCCCGCCAGCGCGCCCATGCGTACCGAAGCGCGCAGCAGCGCGCCCGTCTTCATGCGGTGCATCGTTTCGAGCTGCGCACGCGTCAGCGTGTGGCCGACGCTCGCCAGATCGATCGCCTGGCCGCCGGCCATGCCGATCGAGCCGCTCGCGAGCGCCAGTTCGCGCACCAGCGCCGCCTGCTGAAGAGGGGCTACTACGGCGTCCGTCAGCGTGACGAAAGCCTGCGACTGGAGTGCGTCGCCGACGAGGAGTGCCGTCGGTTCGTCATACTGGACGTGTACCGTGGGCTTGCCGCGACGCAATGCATCGTCGTCCATGCACGGCATGTCGTCGTGCACGAGCGAATAGACGTGGATCATTTCGAGCGCGCACGCCGCCGCATCGAGGCATTCGGGACGCGCATCCGTCAGTTCGCCGGCCGCATGCACGAGCAGCGGACGCACCCGCTTGCCGCCGCCCAGCACGGCATAGCGCATCGCTTCGTGAAGCGTGGCGGGTTCGGTCGTTTGTGCCGGCAGGTAATGATCGAGTGCCGTCTCGACGCGATCGAGTACCGAGCGCATCCATTGTTCGAAAGTCATAGGTCGTCTCCGCTCTCCCCAGCGGCTGTGCCTGCGGCGTTCGTCGGCAGGGGCTTGAGCGTCTCGCCATCGAGAACGCGAACCTGCTGCTCGACCTTTTCCAGTTGTTGCTGGCAGAAGGCCACGAGTGCCGCGCCACGCCGGTAGGCGGACAGCGATTCCTCGAGGCTCAGACTGCCGCCTTCCATGCGACCGACAAGGCCTTCCAGTTCCGCCACCGCTGCCTCGTAGTTTTCAGGCAGCGGCACGCCGCTTGCGTCCTGCGCAGATGCTGCAGCGGTGTCGTTCGGTGCGGTCTTCGCCATGGGTCGTCGCAAAATTAAAACAAGTCGGACATTCTACGGCAAAAGCGCAAAACCCGACCTGATCGCCCCCGCACGTCAACCAGCCGACAGCTTGCACCCAATAGAAAAAAAGCGGTCGACTGCACGGCAAAATCGGCAGGTTTCGTAACAATTTTGACCCAAATCAGGCACTTAAGCGCCCCATGAAAGGGGAAACGGGTATAATTGCGGGCTCCCTAAATCGAATCTTCGATGGTTGGGTTGTTCACTGCTTTCACGTTTTCATCGGGAGTGGGAATGTCCAATCTGAGCAATGCATTGCAGCTGAAGTCTGTTCACAGCCAGTTGCCAGTCACGGCTTACTTTGACGAAGCGCTTCTTACGCGCGAAATCGACACCCTTTTCAGGAAAGGTCCTCGTTACATCGGCCACGATCTCATGGTGCCCGAAGCGGGGAATTATTTTGCCTTGCCCAGCGAGAGCGAGGGGCGCGTGCTCGTCCGTAACCAGCAGTCGCGGGTCGAACTGCTGTCGAACGTCTGCCGCCACCGCCAGGCGATCATGCTCAACGGCCGCGGCCAGGCGGAGAACATCGTCTGCCCCCTGCATCGCTGGACGTATGACCTGAACGGTCAACTCCTCGGCGCCCCCCATTTTGCTGACAATCCCTGCCTGAATCTCGGCGCCACGCCGCTACAGAACTGGCAGGGCCTGCTGTTCGAGTCGCAGGGGCGCGACGTCGCGAAAGATCTGGCGCGGCTCGGCACAAAACAGCATTTCGACTTTTCGGGCTTCATGTTCGACCACGTCGAAGTCCACGAGTGCAACTACAACTGGAAGACCTTCATCGAGGTCTATCTGGAGGATTACCACGTCGCGCCGTTCCATCCGGGTCTTGGCAGCTTCGTCTCGTGCGACGACCTGACGTGGGAATTCGGCGAGTGGTATAGCGTGCAGACGGTCGGCGTCCACAAGGATCTGGAGCAACCGGGCAGCCCGACGTACCGCAAGTGGCACGACGAGGTGCTGCGCTTCCGTAACGGCACGCCGCCGGAATTCGGCGCGATCTGGATGGTGTACTACCCGGGCATCATGATCGAGTGGTATCCGCACGTGCTGGTCGTGTCGTGGCTGATTCCGCGCGGTCCGCAGAAAACCACGAATGTCGTCGAGTTCTATTACCCTGAAGAAATCGCGCTCTTCGAACGTGAATTCGTTGAAGCCGAGCGCGCCGCCTATATGGAAACGGCCCGCGAAGACGATGAAATCGCCGAACGCATGGACGCCGGGCGTCGTGCGCTGATGGAACGCGGAGAATCGCAGGTCGGCCCGTATCAGAGCCCGATGGAAGATGGCATGCAGCACTTCCACGAATTCGTGCGCCGCGAACTCGGCGCGATATGACGAACGGCCGGCCTTCGGGCTACGCTACGCGAATCGACGGAAAGACGGGCTTCGGCCCGTCTTTTTTTGTTTAGACTAGAAACGTCAGCCGGCCGCGCCGGAATCGCCAGTCTCAGGAGCTGTCATGCCCCACACTCACTACACCACGCTCATATCCGCCACGAATCTTGCGGAACGGCTAGCCGCCGCGCCGGACAGCGTGCTGGTCTTCGATTGCCGCTTCGATCTCGCCGATACGGCCGCGGGCGAAACGGCCTATGCCGAAGGACACATCCCCGGCGCGCAGTATCTGCATCTCGATCGCGACCTGTCCGGGCCAAAGACGGGCACCAACGGACGCCATCCACTACCGGATCGCGCGAAGCTCGTCGAAACATTCGCCGCGCACGGACTCACGAACGGCAAGCAGGTCGTCGCATACGACGCTCAGGGCGGGATGTACGCCGCGCGTCTGTGGTGGCTGCTGCGCTGGGTCGGGCACGATTCGGTCGCGGTACTCGACGGCGGCCTCGAGGCCTGGCAGGCGGCGGGTCAACCGCTGACGAAGGATGTGCCGGCAACAACGAAGGGTAATTTCACGGCCGGCGCGCCGCTGGCGGTGACGACCGACGCGCAGGCGATCCAGCGCAACCTGATTTCGCGTGAACTGATGGTGGTCGACGCCCGTGCGCCCGACCGGTATCGCGGCGAAAACGAAACGATCGACCCTGTCGGCGGCCACATTCCCGGCGCGCTGAACCGCTTCTTCAAGGACAACCTCACGGCCGACGGCCGCTTCAAGCCGGCGCATTCACTGCGCGAGGAGTTCGGCGCGCTGCTGCCCGCGACGGCACCCGACCGTGTCGTACTGCAATGCGGCTCGGGTGTGACGGCCTGTCACAACCTGCTGGCGATGGAAATTGCCGGTTTGCACGGCGCATCGCTGTATGGCGGTTCGTGGAGCGAGTGGGTCGCCGATCCGTCGCGGCCCGTGGCAACGGGCGCGAATCCTTAACCAAAGCGTGAAGCGCGATTGCTCCGGAGCAATCGCGCTTTTTCGCGGATTGTTGCCGTACGGCGGCCTGTCAGGCGACGCCGTGCTGCCTGAACCAGGCTAATGCACGGCGCCAGCCATCTTCCGCATCAGCCTTGCGATAGCTCGGCCGGTAGTCCGCAAAAAACGCGTGCCCCGCATCGTCATAGACCACGATCTGCGATCCGCGCGCCGACTCGGGCCCCTGGGCAATCGCCGCTTTCATCTTGTCGAGCGTGTCCTGCGGAATGCTCGTGTCCTGCAGCCCGAAGAGCCCCAGCACCGGTACGCGCAGGTCGCCGACGCGATCGAGCGGATTCGTCGGCTGCGCGGCATTCGGTGTGCCAACCACGCGTCCGTACCACACGACCGCCGCCTTCAGACGCGGATTGTGTTCCGCATAGAGCCACGCAATCCGGCCACCCCAGCAGAAGCCGTTGATGCCAACGCGCTTAAGGTCGCCACCGTGTTCACCCGCCCATGCGACGGTTGCGTCGAGATCGCTCATGACCTGCTCGTCCGGCACCTTGCTCGCGATGTTCTCGCTGATCTGCTGGATCGACGTGTACGCCGTCGGGTCGCCTTCCCGTTCGTACAGGTTGGGCGCGATCGCAAGGTAGCCGGCCTTGGCAAAGCGGCGACAGACGTCGGCGATATGCTCGTGCACGCCGAAAATCTCATGGATCACAATGATCACCGGCAGATGCGTCTTGCCCTTCGGCTGCGCGCGATACGCCGGTACGATCGTGCCGCCCGAACGCACTGCAATTTCACCGGCTTCGAGCCCTTCGTCACCGGTATGGATGGTTTGCGCGGAGACCGGCATGACAGCGGCAGCGAAACCGGTACCGAGTGCGGCTTTGATGAAGGTGCGGCGATCGAAGGGGACGTGAGGCACCAGACTGTCGACATCGGGCTTCAGCATGCGAGCTCCTTTCGGATGAACGGCAATGGAACGGCAAGTGAACAGCGAGGGAAAGGCGACAGGATACAACTGTCGCCCACCTTGCTGCAGAAGCCGCCGAACCATTCGTGGAACCCGTCAGACCTCAGTGAAGCTTGACGCGGGGCAGCGTCGAGCGGCGCAGCCAGTGCGCGAACGTGTCGAGCACCATGCGCGGATAGCCGTGCAGCGCGGCAATATGCAGACGATAGAGCGACATGTACATGAAGCGCGCGAAAAGCCCTTCGATCAGCATGTTGCCGCCGATCACCCCCCCCATCAGGTTGCCGACCGCGCTGAAATGTCCGAGCGACACCAGCGAGCCGAAATCGCGATAGGTGAACTCCGGCAACGGGCGATTCTCGAGGCGCGCGGCAAACGACTTCATCAGAAAGCTCGCCTGCTGGTGCGCCGCCTGCGCGCGCGGCGGCACGTTGCGCTCGTTGCCCGGCCACGCGCATGCCGCGCAATCGCCGAGTGCGAAAATGTTGTCGTCGGTTTCCGTTTGCAGCGTGCGACGCACGGCGAGCTGACCCAGCCGGTTCACCGGCAGGCCATCCAGTTCGCCGAGGATGGGCGGCGCCTTGATGCCGGCGGCCCATACGGTCAGATCGGCGCGAATCGTCTTGCCGCTCGCCGTTCGCACGATACCGGGAGCCACTTCAGCAACCGTCTCGCCGATCATGACTTTTACGCCCAGCCGCGTGAGCAGTTCCGCCGTGGCCGTCGAAACACGTTCCTGCAATGCGGGCAGAATCCGTGGGCCCGCCTCGATCAGGACGATACCGACGTCATGACGCGGATCGAGCTTGTGCAGGCCATACGCCGACAACACCTGCGCCGTATTGCGCAGTTCCGCCGACAATTCCACGCCCGTCGCGCCGCCACCGACAATTGCCACCTGAATGCGCGGCTCCGTGGAAGGCGAAGTGCCCGGCCCGGATTCCACGCGTTCATGCACCTGATGCTCAGCGCGCATGCAAGCCGCAATGAGACGCTTGCGAAAGCGCTCCGCCTGGCCCACGGTATCGAGCGCAAGCGAATATTCGGGCGCACCCGTCACGCCGAAGAACGCCGTCGTGCTGCCAATCGCGATGATCAGCGTGTCGTATTCCAGGTCGCGCGGGGGAAGGAGTTCGGCGCCATCGTCGTCAAGGACGGCCGAGAGCGTGATGCGTTTCGCCGCACGGTCGATGCCGGCCAGCTCGCCCTGCTGGAACTCGAAGCCATGCCAGCGCGCCTGCGCGGCGTATTCGAGTTCCTGCGTGAACGGATCCATGCTGCCCGCCGCCACTTCATGCAGCAGCGGCTTCCAGATATGCGTGGGATAGCGATCGACCAGCGTCACCTGCGCCTTCGCCGGGTGCCGGCTGCTGGGCGATGCATAGCGGTCACCCAGACGTGTCGCCAGTTCGAGGCCACCTGCGCCGCCGCCAACGATAATGAAACGATGCATCGAGACTCTCCGTGCTAACCGGGGGTTGTGCGTCGCGAACGGCGCATGTTGCGATCAACATGCCGTCCATTACCGATTGTCTGCGAGCAATGCGCTTTGTCACAAGCCATCAAAACGCATGTGTGACATGCGCACGACGATATCGTCGTGCGCAAACGCCAAAGCGTGTTAAGGCGAGCGAATGATCAGTGCGCTTCTTCCCAGTTCGCGCCAGCGCCTACCTCGGCGACGAGTGGCACCTTCAGCTCGGCCACGCCGCACATGAGTTCGGGCAAGCGCTTGCGCACTTCAGAGAGTTCGCTGTCCGGTACTTCGAGGATCAGTTCATCGTGAACCTGCATGATCATGCGCGTACCGATCTTCGACTGCTCGATCCAGTCCTGCACGGCGATCATCGAAAGTTTGATGAGATCCGCTGCGGTGCCCTGCATCGGCGCGTTAATCGCCGCACGCTCGGCAGCCTGACGGCGCGGGCCGTTGCCCCCGTTGATCTCCGGCAGCCAGAGACGACGCCCGAACACCGTTTCGACATAACCCTTCGACTTTGCGCTTAAACGCGTTTCGTCCATATAGCGCGCGACGCCCGGATAACGCTGGAAATAGCGGTCGATATACAGCTTCGCGGCGTCGCGTGTGATGCCGAGGTTCGACGCGAGGCCGAACGAACTCATCCCATAGATCAGACCGAAGTTGATCACCTTCGCAATGCGGCGCTGGTCGTTCGAGACTTCGATCGGCGTCACCGTGAACACTTCGGCCGCGGTCGCCCGGTGGATGTCCTCGCCCTGCGCGAACGCGCGCAGCAACGATTCGTCGCCGGAGATGTGCGCCATGATGCGCAACTCGATCTGTGAATAGTCGGCTGACACGAGCTTGTGTCCCGGCTTCGCGATAAACGCTTCACGAATACGACGGCCTTCGACTGTGCGAACCGGAATGTTCTGCAGATTCGGATCGTTCGACGCGAGCCGCCCCGTGACAGCCACGGCCTGCGCATAGTTCGTATGCACACGCCCCGTCTGCGCGTTCACCATGCGCGGCAGCTTGTCGGTGTACGTCGATTTCAGCTTCGACAGCCCGCGATGTTCGAGCAGGATCTTCGGCAACGGATAGTCTTCAGCGAGCTTCTGCAGCACTTCTTCGTCCGTAGAAGGTGCCCCGCTCGGCGTTTTCTTCACGACCGGCAATTCCAGCTTCTCAAAGAAGATCTGGCCGATCTGCTTCGGCGAGCCCAGATTGAATTCACCCCCAGCGAGCACATATGCTTCCGTTTCGAGCTCGATGAGACGCGTCGCGATCTGGCCGCTCTGCACGCGCAGCTTTTCCGCGTCGATCAGCACGCCCGTGCGTTCCATCTTGCGTAAAACACGGGAGGTGGGCAGTTCGATCGCGCGATACACGTGGTCGAGATCTTTCTCTGCGGCGACCTGCGGATACAGTGCCTGGTGAAGACGCAGCGTGATATCCGCGTCTTCGGCGGCATATTCGGCGGCCTTGTCGAGCGCGACTTCATCGAAACCGATCTGGCTCGCGCCCTTGCCGGCTACTTCTTCGTACTTGATCGTCTTCAGACCGAGATGGCGCAGCGCCAGGTTGTCCATGTCGTGCGGACGATGCGATTCCAGCACATACGACTGCAGCAACGTGTCGTGCTCGATGCCGTTCATCTCGATGCCATAGTTCGCGAGCACCTGCTCGTCGTACTTCAGATGCTGGCCGACCTTCTTTTTGTCGGCGCTTTCGAGCCACGGCTTGAGTTTCGCGAGCACTTCGTCGCGCGGCAGCTGCACGGGCGCATCCGGCCCGCGATGTGCGACTGGAATATAGGCGGCCTTGCCGGGTTCGACCGACACCGACAACCCGACGAGTTGCGCCGTCATCGGATCGAGTGACGTGGTTTCGGTGTCGAACGCGGTGAGGTCAGCGGCGTCGATCTTTGCGAGCCACGCGTCGAACTGTTCCCACGTCTGCACCGTGTCGTATTCGCGCTCGCCCGGTGCCTCGATGGTGGGCGCGGGCGGCACGTCGGTCTCGGGACCTTCCACCGCGTCGGCAATTTCCACTTCGCGCAGCCATGTCTTGAAGCCGTGACGCGTGAACACGTCGCGCAGTTCCTCGCGCGATTCCGGGCGCGACGGCAACGTTTCGGCGATCGACACCAGATGCTCCGCCAGATCGCAGTTCGTATCCACCGTGACGAGCTTTCTCGCCATCGGCAGAAAATCGAGCGCCCGACGCAGATTGTCTCCTACCGCACCTTTGATTTCGTCCGCATGTGCGACGATGCCATCGAGCGTTTCGTATTGCGTGAGCCATTTGATGGCTGTTTTCGGGCCGCACTTCTCGACGCCAGGCACGTTGTCGACGGTATCGCCGATCAACGACAGATAATCGACGATCCGCTCCGGCGGCACGCCGAACTTCGCGAGCACGCCCGCGCGGTCGAGCGTCTCGTTCGTCATCGTGTTGATGAGGGTGACATGATCCGTTACGAGTTGCGCCAGGTCTTTATCGCCCGTCGAGACGATCACGTTCATGCCGTGTTTTTCAGCGGCACAGCAGAGCGTGCCGATCACGTCGTCGGCTTCGACGCCTTCGATCATCAACAGCGGCCAGCCCAGCGCGCGCACCGCGACATGAATCGGCTCGATCTGCTTCGACAGGTCGTCGGGCATCGAAGGACGATTCGCCTTGTAGTCCGGATACCAGTCGTCGCGAAACGTTTTGCCCTTGGCATCGAACACGCACGCGCTATACTCTGCCGTAACTTCCTTGCGCATGCGGCGAAGCATATTGATCATGCCGTACAGCGCACCCGTAGGTCCGCCGTCAGGGCCACGCAGATCAGGCATCGCATGGTAGGCTCGGTACAGATAACTCGAACCGTCTACCAGTAGCAGGGTCTTACCTTCCAGCCCAGTTACCAGCCTGGTATTCCGATCAGTTTCAAGGACTCGTTCTTCGGGCATTATGAACAAAAGAAAAGTGATTCCGAGTCTGCGATCGCTCGCAGATCAAGAGCGCGCGACAGCCAAGAAGGCCCGCGCATCGTGGCAGATGTTCACGATTATGGCAGAGTTTATCGAGGCGACCGAGTACCTCTCGGAGATCCGCCCGGCTGTCAGCATCTATGGTTCAGCGCGCCTGAAACCGAACTCGCCCTACTACAAACTCGCCACGCAGATCGCGCGAAAACTGTCCGATGCGGGCTTCGCCGTGATCTCCGGCGGTGGCCCCGGCATCATGGAAGCGGCCAATAAAGGCGCGCATGCGGGCAAGGCGCCTTCGGTCGGCCTGAACATCGAGTTGCCGCACGAGCAATCGGGCAACCAGTGGCAGGACATCTCGCTGCGCTTCCGTCACTTCTTCACGCGCAAGGTCACGTTCGTGAAGAACTCGGACGCGGTGATCGTGATGCCGGGCGGGTTCGGCACGCTGGACGAACTGGCCGAAGTGCTCACGCTGATCCAGACGAAGAAGTCGCGTCACGTGCCGATCATTCTCGTCGGCGGCGAGTTCTGGAAAGGCCTGCTTGCCTGGTTCAAGGACTCGCTCGTGCCGATGGGCCTCATCAATCCCGACGACATGAACCTGATGCAGGTGATCGACGAACCTGAACAGGTGCTCGAAGCCGTGCTCGCGTTCTATGAAGATCGCGACGAGGGCGAACAGCCGCCAGCGAAGTCGGACGAAGACCGCATGTTCTATCTGTGACGTCGACGGGCGGCCACGCGCCGCCCGCCTCGTTACTGCGTTGCCTGAACCGCGAGTCACACAGGTCCGGCCTGCGATTCGAGCCAGCGGCAGAACTGCGCGACGAGCGGCACTTCTGCCACCTCGCGCCGCGCGACCCACCAGTAACCGCGCGCATCGATGCGCGGGCCGTCGAACGGTAATACGAGGCGGCCTGACGCCAGCTCCTCCGACAACAACTGCAACGGCCCAAGCGCGACGCCAAGACCATCCACCGCAGCCTGCAATGCCAGATAGAAGTGATCGAACGACTGCTTCTTGCGGCACTTCGCCTTGACACCCGCGGCGGCGAGCCAGTTGCGCCATGCGTCAGGCCGCGTATCCGAATGCAGCAGCACATGCTTCGCGAGATCGTCGGCGACATTGATTGGTGAGCGTTGCAGCAATGCCGGACTGCACACCGGCGCTTCCGTCTCGTCCAGAAAGTGGCCGCTTGCGCAGTTAGCCCAGTGCGCCGGTCCGCGTCGCACGGCGACATCGAAGTTCTCCAGCGTTTCAATGGGCGCATTCGACGTCGCGAGACGCAACTCCACGTTCGGCGCCATACGCTGAAACTGGTTCAGGCGGGGCAACAGCCACTTCATCGCGAACGTCGGTAGCGCGTTGACGCGCAGCACATGCACGACGCCCGTATCGCGAAGCTGCCCGGTCGCGATTGCAATGCTGTCGAACGCGGCCTGCACGGTGGCAAGGTAACGGCGTCCGTCTTCAGTGAGTCGAACGCGCTTGCCGTTGCGATGAAATACCTGCACGCCGACCCACGCCTCGAACGCAGCGACCTGACGGCTTATTGCACCGTGCGTCACATGCAGTTCGTCTGCGGCGGCGGTAAAGGTTTCATGCCGCGCGGCAGCTTCAAATGCACGAAGCGCAGAAAAAGGAGGAAGTTCACGGGCCATGCTTGTGATTCTAGGTCACAAGGGGACGCCCGAAAAATCGTTTTGCGCCACGGATGAAGCGCGATAACCTCGACAGCTTCAGACCTCACCCGCAACTGCACATGAATCACGACACCGCCGTCACCCGCCCCGCGCCGGCGCCAGGCCTCGTCGCCCTGTTCCTCGGCTTTCTCAACCTCGGATTCGTTTCGTTTGGCGGCGCGCTGCCGCACGCGCGACGCATCGTCGTCGAACAGCGGCACTGGCTCACGGCCGCCGAATTCACCGACTTGCTGGGCCTCTGCCAGTTTCTGCCGGGCGGAAATGTCATTAACCTTTCAGTCGCGATCGGTATGCGATATCAGGGTCTGTCAGGCGCGCTGGCCGCCCTGCTCGGCCTGATCGCGGTGCCTTCGTTCGTGGTGATCGCACTCGGCGTGCTGTACGAACACACGCAGAACGACCCGCACGTGAAGCATCTTTTCGCGGGACTCGCCGCTGCTGCTGCCGGGCTTCTCGTCGCGATGGCGCTCAAAATCCTGCTGCCGCTGCGACACAATCCGGCTGCGGCGACGATCGCTGCGCTTGGCTTCATCGCGATTGCGATCATGCGATTTCCACTGCTACCCACGATGCTCGCGCTCACGGCGTTGAGCATCGCTGTCGCCGTGAGGGCCACACGATGACCGATACCCTCATCTCACTCGCCGTCATTTTCGGGCAGCTTTCGCTGCTTGCGTTCGGCGGCGGCAATACGATTCTTCCCGAGATGCAGCGACAGGTCGTCGACGTGCATCACTGGATGCCGGCCAGCGAATTCAGTGCACTGTTCGCGCTCGCGCAGGCCGCGCCGGGCCCGAACCTGATGGTGGTGACGCTCGTCGGCTGGCACGTTGCCGGATGGGCGGGCATGCTGGTCGCGTCGATTGCGAAGTTCGGGCCGTCTTCGATCGTGACGATCCTGGCGTTGCAGGCGTGGGAGCGCTTCAGGGACCGCCCGTGGCGCGCGATCGTGCAAAAGGCGCTGGTGCCTGTGACCGCAGGCATCGTCGCGGCGAGTGCCGTGCTGATCGCGCAGGCGTCGGATACGTCGTGGATCGCGTGGGCAACGACTGGCGCGTGCGCCGTGCTCGCGTGGCGCACACGCATCCATCCGTTGTGGTTGCTGGCGGCCGGCAGCCTGATCGGGCTGGCAGGCTTCGGCCAGTTCTAGACCGCATGTATTCCGCGCAGGAAACTGCGCAGAATACTGCGTTACTGGAACGCGACCTCGGCGAAGCTGCGCAGTTTGCGACTGTGCAGTCGATGCAGACCGTTCGTGCGCAGAATCTCCATCGCCTTCACGCCGATCTGCAGATGCTGGTCGACCTGTCCGCGATAGAACTGGTCCGCCATGCCGGGCAATTTCAGTTCGCCGTGCAGCGGCTTGTCAGATACGCACAGCAACGTGCCATACGGCACGCGAAACCGGAAGCCATTCGCCGCGATCGTCGCGCTTTCCATATCGAGTGCAATTGCGCGGCTTTGCGACAGGCGCAGCACCGGTTCACGGTGATCGCGCAGTTCCCAGTTACGGTTGTCGACGCTCGCCACCGTACCCGTGCGCATCACGCGCTTGAGTTCGATGCCTTCGAGCTTCGTGACTTCGGCAACCGCACGTTCGAGCGCGACCTGCACTTCGGCGAGCGCGGGAATCGGCACCCAGAGCGGCAGATCGTCGTCGAGTACGTGATCTTCGCGCACATAGCCGTGCGCCAGCACGTAGTCGCCAAGCCGCTGCGTGTTGCGCAGACCGGCGCAGTGGCCGAGCATGATCCATGCATGCGGACGCAGCACGGCGATATGATCGGTAATCGTCTTCGCGTTCGAAGGCCCGACGCCGATGTTGATCATCGTGATGCCGCTGCCGTCGGCACGCTTCAGGTGGTACGCGGGCATCTGCGGCAGACGCGGTGGCGCATTGCCCTCGTCCTGCTGCTCGCCGATATTCGCGTTGTACGTGACCACGTCGCCCGGCTCGACAAACGACGTGTACTCGCTGCGATACGCGCGCAGGTCTTCGTCGTCGGTGGCGGCCATCATCGTGCGGCCGAGCTTCACGAACTCGTCGATATAGAACTGATAGTTCGTGTACAGCACGTAATTCTGCACGTGCGTGGGCGAAGTCGCGGTGTAATGCTTCAGGCGATGCAGCGAGAAATCGACGCGCGCCGCCGTGAAGAGCGCAAGCGGATGCGGCTCGCCCGGCGGCGGCTCATAGGTGCCGTTCACGATGCGATCGTCGAGCAGCGCGAGATCGGGTGTGTCGAATACATCGCGCATCGCGAGCAGCCGGTCGCGATCGAGGTCGCCTTCCAGATGAATGCCTTCGGCAAACGCGAAGTGAATCGGAATGGGATGCTGCGATACGCCGACTTCGATTGCGACATGATGGTTCTTCGTCAGCAGGCGAAGCTGTTCGCGATAGTAGTTGCCGAACAGATCCGGGCGTGTAACGGTCGTTTCAAAGCTGCCCGGGCCGGCTACAAAACCGTAAGAGCGGCGCGAATCGATGTGTGTATTGACCTCGGTGCGGATGCGCACGAACGGATAGCACGCACGCGCGCGACGCTCGAACGGCTCGTTGCGGCGATAGCGCGCGAACGCGTCGCGCAGGAACGATGTGTTGGCTTCGTAAATGGCAGACAGGCGCGTAACCGCTTCGGTGGCGTCTTCGAATGACTCGGTCGGGAAGTCGCTGGCGGGCGTCTGCACGGTGCGCGGGTTCGTGTCGTTGTTCATGTTCATCGCCTCATTTGATGAGACGACATTACCACGGAAATTACGCGTCCAGATGTGGCAACCCGCACGTGGCAAGGGTGTTGAAAAACCCGGCGGCGGTCGCGAAAGCAGCGCAAAATAAGGCGGTCACGCCCTTCTGGCAGGCCGGATTTGCTAGAATCGGGGTACCTACCCGGAGAATTACCATGAAGCCGCTCCTTCCCGTCGCCGTTGCGCTGACGCTCGCCTTTAGCGGCGTCGCGATGGCCGCGCAGCCTGCCGTCGACGCCCAGGCTGCCGCCGAGGCCCACGCCGCCAACGAACGGGCCGGTTTGCCGGATCTGGAGGCAATCAACCGTCCAGCCGCAGAAGTCAGTTCCAAGGTGGACATCAACCAGCCGCGCACGCCGAGCTACTACGAACGCAGTGGCAACGGCACCGAAATCACCGAATACCGCGACAAAGGCAAGCCGGTCGAAATCGACGTGCATTCGAACTTCGGCACGCGCTATCAGATGAGCGCACCGCTCGACACGTCGCCGCAGGTGCGTGACAACGGTCGCGCCAGCACGCGGCTGCCGTCGGTCAACCTGCATTATTGATCGTGCTGCGGCGGCGCGTGTGCGCTGCCTGCATGCCTCGATGGCGCGCGTGATGTACGTCGTGCGCGCCGGCTTCCGGATCCGTCTTCCGTCGTTCTGAATGCACTGGCCAGACGCGCCAGTCCGACCAACCTGAACCCACCGTTCCCGCATGGCCGTCTTCACTGCTGTCACCGACACCCAACTCGCTCACTGGCTGCGTCACTACGATCTCGGCGAAGCCGTCGATTTTCGCGGCATCCAGTCCGGCATTGAAAACAGCAATTTCTTTCTGACGACGACGCGCGGCGAATACGTCCTCACGATTTTCGAAAAACTGACATCGGAACAGCTGCCGTTCTATCTGGATCTGATGCGCCACCTGGCTGCGCATAAGGTGCCCGTGCCGGACCCGATGCCGCGCGATGATGGCGCGCTCTTCGGTCTGCTGCACGGCAAGCCCGCGGCGATTGTCACGCGTCTCGAGGGCGCACCGGAACTCGCACCGCGCGAGGAACACTGCATCGAAGTCGGCCAGATGCTGGCGCGCATGCACCTTGCCGGGCGCGATTTCCCGAACCATCAGCCGAACCTGCGCAGCCTCAACTGGTGGCAGGAAACCGTACCGACGGTGCTGCCGTTCCTGAGCGGCGCGCAACGCGAACTGTTGAGCGCGGAACTTGCCCACCAGCAGGCGTTCTTCGCATCGGAAGACTACGCCGCGATGCCCGAAGGTCCGTGCCACTGCGACCTGTTCCGCGACAACGTGCTGTTCGCCCACGCCGCGCCCGAAAGCGGGCATGAAGTCCGTCTTGGCGGCTTCTTCGATTTCTACTTTGCCGGCTGCGACAAGTGGCTGTTCGACGTCGCCGTGACCGTGAACGACTGGTGCACGGATCTCGCGACGGGCGCGCTCGACATGTCGCGCGTCGAGGCAATGCTGCGTGCGTACCAGACCGTGCGTCCGTTCACGGTGCAGGAAAACCGTCACTGGGGCGACATGCTGCGCGCGGGCGCGTACCGCTTCTGGGTCTCGCGCCTTTACGACTTTTACATGCCACGTGCAGCTGAAATGCTGAAGCCGCACGATCCCGGCCAATTTGAACGCATTCTTCGTGAGCGCCTGTCCGGCGTTGCACTTCCAGGCATCCACACTCCATGCAACTGATCGAAGTTCCCGCGAAGACCGGCTACGTCTGGTTCCGGCAGGGTATCTGGCTGTTCCGCAAGAATCCTCTCGCGTTCCTGACGCTGTTCTTCACGTATCTGCTCGCCATGATGCTGATCTCGCAGATTCCCGTCATTGGCGGGTTTCTGCCGCTCGCGTTCATTCCGGGCGTGGCGGTCGGCTTCATGGCGGCGTGTCGTGACACAATCGCCGGCAAGCCTGTGTTTCCGACAATCCTCATCGACGGTTTCCGCTCGTACGGAAGTACGGTCGCGAAGCGGCTCGCGTTGCTCGGCATCCTGTATGTGATTGCGATGGCGCTCGTGCTGGCCGGCTCGGCGCTCGCCGACGGCGGCATCCTGCTGAAAGTGATGCTGGGTACCGCGTCCATGGAGCCGGAGGCGCTCGTCAACAGCGACATGCCGCTCGGCATTCTCGCGGCGCTCGGGTTCTATATTCCGGTAGCGATGTTGTTCTGGTTTTCGCCCATTCTGATTACGTGGCACGAAGTGCCACCGGTGAAGGCGATGTTCTTCAGCCTCGTGAGCTGCTGGCGCAATCGCGGCGCGTTCATCGTCTTTGGCGCGTTGTGGTTCGCCCTGGCGATCACCGTTTCGCTGGGGCTGTCCGCGCTGATGCAGGCGCTCGGCGCAGCGGAATATGCGTTCGTCGTGATGATGCCGGCGACGATCGTCGTCACAACCATGCTGTACTGCTCCTTCTACGCGACGTATCGCGGCTGCTTCGGCGTTCAGTCGCCGGAAACGCCGGACTCTCCTACCACGCCCGCCGCCTGAAGTCCCGCCGCGGCAGCGCGCAGTCCGCTAAAGACTGCGTCCCGCGGCGCGCCGATTCAGGCCCCGGCCTCGCCAGCACGCGACGCCCCGTGCGACCCAGGCCGCTCGCACGCGATTCGCGATTGGTGCACAATGATTTGCGCGCGATCGATTTGCACGCATTCTCTGGACGGTAAGCACCATGACCCAGCGCCCGGCTTTCCCCTTCACGCTCGATGAGCAGCTTTGCTTCGCGCTCTATTCGACCTCGCTTGCGATGACGAAAGCGTATAAGCCTATCCTCGAACGACTCGGTCTGACCTATCCGCAGTACCTGGCCATGCTGGTGCTCTGGGAATCCGACGACATCACGGTCAAGGATATGGCCGCCCGCCTGAACCTCGATTCGGCGACGGTCACGCCGCTACTCAAGCGTCTCGAAGCACAAGGCTATATCGAACGCGCACGCGGCGTGAGCGACGAGCGGCTCGTCTATATCCGGCTCACGAAGGCGGGCACGGCGCTCAAACGCGCCGGCCGTGAAGTGCCGGGCGAAATCTTCTGCGCCACGCAGCAAACCCCGGATTTCCTCCTCAAACTGCGCGACGACCTGACCCGACTGCGCACCACGCTCAACGACCACAACGAAAGCTAGCCGGCCGCCGCGTGGGGACGCTTCGAAAAATCTCAACATTAATTTGCACACTAATGATTAGTGTACTATCTTGTCGACATGCCAGCGCGATGGCAACCGCCACCCGAAGCATGGCATCTACTTTCAAGGAGCAACACCATGAGCGTACTTTACAAGGCAACGGCAACGAGCAACGGTGGACGTGAAGGCCGCGCGGTATCGTCGGACAAGGTGCTGGACGTGAAACTGACCACGCCGCGCGAACTTGGCGGCAACGGTGCAGAAGGCACGAACCCGGAGCAACTGTTCGCTGCCGGCTATTCGGCGTGTTTTCTAAGCGCGATGAAATTCGTCGCAGGTCAGCGCAAACAGGCTGTCCCCGCGGATACGACCGTCACGGCAGAAGTCGGTGTCGGCCCGAACGACAAGGGTGGCTTCGCGCTCGATATCGAGCTGCGCGTTTCGCTGCCGGGCCTCGCCGCGGATGCTGCACGTGAACTCGTCGATGCGGCCCATGAAGTATGCCCGTATTCGAACGCAACACGTAACAACGTGGTTGTACGCCTGCAGATCGTCTGAGCGCCGCATCACGCTGCAGCAGTATGCAGTAGCAGAATCGCACGCGTTGCCGGCGCGGCGCCCGAAAGGCGCTGCCGACCGGCTGCGCGCCGTTCAGCTTCAATGGTATGGTCAGCGGGTCTCGCGTTCGTCAGCCGGCGAGCGCGCTCCAGAATTGTCTGCACATGACCTCCATCTATCGCATCGACGACACGTTCGACACCGGTCTCGTCTGGTTCCGTCGCGACCTGCGCGACTCGGACAATGCCGCGCTCTTTTACGCGCTCAAACATTGCAGGCGCGTCTGGTGCGTGTTCGTTTTCGACACGACGATCCTGCAGCCGCTGATCGATGACTGGCGCGCCATGCATCCCGGCGTGGCCCCGCAGGACCGGCGCGTGGAATTCATCCTCACTTCGCTCGTCGAACTGGACGCGTCGCTGCGCCGCGCAGGCGGCGGCCTCATCGTGCTGCACGGCGATCCACGCACCTGCATTCCCGAACTGGCCGTGCAACTCGACGCGCAGGCCGTGTTCACGAATCACGACTACGATCCCACGGCAATCGGGCGCGACCTGACCGTTCGCGAGCGGTTGATCAACGCCGGCCGCCAGTTGCTGACGTTCAAGGATCAGGTCGTCTTCGAAGCCGACGAATTGCTCACCGGCCAGAAGAAGCCGTTCACGGTCTTCACGCCATACCGGAACGCCTGGCTCAAACAGCTGACGCTGTTCGACCTTGAGCCGTATCCCGTCAATCGCTACATCAAACATCTCGCTACGCCGCCCGGAAAACTGGATCGCCCGATGCCTTCGTTGGCGGCGCTGGGCTTCGCGCAGAGCAATCTGGCCGAACTCGATCTGCCCGCCGGCATGAGCGGGGCACAGCGGCTGCTGGCTGACTTTGAGACACGCATCGACGGTTACGGCGAGCGGCGCGACTTTCCAGCAGCCAAAGGGCCGAGCTATCTATCCGTGCATCTGCGCTTCGGCACGGTGTCGATCCGCACGCTGGCACGCATGGCGCACGGGCGCTCGCTCCAGCCAGACGGGCAGGGTGCGGCGACCTGGCTTTCCGAACTGATCTGGCGGGACTTCTACTTTCAGATCCTGTATCACAACCCGCGGCTCGCGGAAGGTGCGTCGTTCAAGGTGGAATACGACCGGCTGCACTGGGAAACAGGACGCGAAGCGGACGAAGCGTTCGCCGCCTGGTGCAGCGGTCGCACGGGCTACCCGCTGATCGATGCGGCGATGGCGCAGATCAATCAGACCGGCTACATGCACAACCGGCTGCGGATGGTCACGGCCAGCTTCCTGGTGAAGGATCTGGGAATCGACTGGCGACGGGGAGAGCGCTATTTCGCCAGGTTGCTGAACGACTACGATTTTTCGGCGAATAACGGTGGATGGCAGTGGGCGGCATCGACTGGATGCGACGCGCAACCCTGGTTCCGGATCTTCAATCCGGTGACACAGTCGGAGAAGTTCGACCCGCAGGGCCGGTTCATCAGGCGATATCTGCCAGAGCTGTCCAATGTGCCCACGAAGTGGATCCACGCGCCATGGCTGGCGGATGCCGGACAGCTGAAAGAATGGGGAGTGACGTTGGGGAAAGACTATCCGTCACCGCTGATCAACCATGCCGAAGCGCGTCAGCGCACGCTGGCCCGCTTCGGAAAGTGACCTGATACTGCGGCAAAACTTTTTTACTACAGGCACGAAGCCCGGTACGACATGCAGATTAGTGCTGGCTCATCCACGACGGCTGACGGCGATTCGCTTCGCGATCCAGCTTGCGCATGCGGAATTCGAGGTCGTGCAGATCGGTGGCTTCGGCGAGGTACTCGTCGTTGTATTCCTTGGCGATCTGGTCGGGCGATTTCGTGAGGAAGAGGAACAGGCGGCTCAGCAGGTACATGGTCAACTCCGGAAAATAATCTAGGGTTTTGTCCTAGTGGATAACCCCTATTATAGGGAAAACCCTGATCATTCGCCATGTTTACCTGCTGCGACCGTTGGACGCGCACTACGCCTGTCGTGCAGCCGCAGTCTGCAAGGGCGCGCGGGCTGGCGCGGCATCGGCCGTGCGGCGCTGATAGCGGAAAAATTCCCACATCAATGCACAGGCATCCGGCCCTTTTGAGGAGTGGAACGGCACGGCGTCGTCACCACCGCTCCACGCGTGTCCGAGGCCCTGCACGCGGCACAGACGCACCACGCGACGGCCGCCCTTGAGGTAATCGCGTGTCACGACGCCGGCTTTGCGTTCCTCGCGTACCTCACCGACTCGCTGTGCGCCGCTCGCATCGAGCACGCCGTTCAGGCGCGCGAACTGGACCGCCAGCTGCTCGGCATTTTCCGGCGCCACGACGTGATCGGAGTCGCCGTGGATAATGAGCGCGGGCATGCCGGGATAGGCGTCCACGTCGACGGCGGCATCGACGAGCGTCACCGGCTGCTGGCGCGTTCCTCGCCGCATGACGTCCATTGCGGTAATGCCTGAGCGCGCTTCACCCATCGCCGGGCCGGAATGCAGCGCAACCGCGGCGAATCTGTCCGGATATTGCAACGCCAGCAGCGAAGCAAGCCCGGCGCCGGCCGACAGGCCCGCCACATAGATGCGTTCGCCATCGAGCCGGTAAGTGGCGACGAGCGAATCCACGAGCGACGCCACGGCGCGCGCTTCCGCGCCACCCGCCTGCTCGCCGGCGTCGTACCAGTGCCAGCAGCGATGGGCATGAACGTGCTTCGACTGCTCCGGATAGACCACCGCAAAGCCAAAACGGTCGGCGAGCAGGTTCATGCGCGTGCCTTCGGCGAATTCGTCGATCGACTGTTTGCAGCCGTGCAGCATCACGACGAGCGGCATACCCTCAAGCGAGCGGCCGGATGGGACATACAGACCGTACGAAAGATGATTGACGAGACGACCGGGCGCCACGGGCGCCGAATGGAACGAGCGCGTCCAGTCGCCGCCCGCCCAAGCTGCGGCACGCGGCCGCACACGCGATTCACGCGCGCCGGCGCGGGGCAGATCCCGCGGTTTGGCGACGCGCACTTTCGCGGGCGGCTTCGCAACCGGACGCGCCGGCCTTGCTGCACTGCGTTTCAGGGACTCGCGGGTTTGCTTCGTCTGGGCGGCGATGAGTCGCTTGAGACCGCCCAGCCACAGTTTCGACAGACTTTTTGCCATCGGATGAACCTCGCAAAAAGGGACCGTTCCGGGCCAGAATGAGTGGATTGTTGTGCAATGCACAATAACACCAATTCCCGTCCCATGCTGGGCACCGGCTATCCCCTCTGGCCATCTCCCGGTCGCGCATGCCGGTATGCCGCGACCACACCACCCGCTCTCACTTTATACTTGCGACTGTCGGACCGCGCGTTGATGCTGCCTGTTGTCGATGTCTGTTCGGCAGCGCACGCTCCTCCCTTAGTCGCCCTCATTTTTTGCCGGATTCGTTTGCGGTCATCGCCGCAGCCGCTGCCATGCCTGATCTGCCTCTTCATTTGTGGTTTGCGATTACCAGCCTCGGTGGCGCAGGCCTCACGTTGCCGCTCGCGATCGCCATCGCGCTGTGGCTGGCGGTCGGCTATACGTGGCGCATGGCGGCCTTGTGGCTCGGGTTGCTGGGCGCGGCGATCGGCGTCGTCACGCTGACCAAGCTCGCGTTCCTCGGTTGGGGTGTCGGCGTGCGTGTACTGGATTTCACCGGCGTCAGCGGCCACGCCATGCTCTCGACAGCCGTTTATCCCGTCGCACTTTTTCTGATGCTGCTGCCCGCGCGCCGCTCGGTCCGCCTCGCCGGCGTGCTGTTTGGGCTCGTCGTTGGCATCGCGGTCGGGCTTTCTCGCGTGGTGCTCATCGCGCATTCGCCGTCGGAGGCCGTCACAGGCTGCCTCGTGGGCGCCGGTGCGGCGTTGCTGTTCGTGCGCGCAGCGTGGCACGCGCAACCGGGTCAGCTCTCGGCGGCGGCGGTGGCGTTGAGCCTCGTCGCGCTGACGGTCAGCCTGCACGACGTCCGCGTGCCGACCCAGCGCTGGGTCACCCACATCGCGCTCAAGGTCTCCGGTCATGAGCGCCCGTTCGTTCGCGCGCGCTGGAAAGCCAGCCACGACCGGCAGCCCGCGCCGGTCTCGCGCACGCGCGACACGGCGCTTCCCCCGCCTGCCTCGACCGACGCGTAACCCCCAGTAACGATCTGCGCGGCGCATGTGAGCGCCGATATCATCAGCATCGCCACCGTTATAGCCGAAGCTATATTACGATAGCGCTTTTCAACGCCACTCCGGCTCGCACCGGACTTTCGAACCCATGTCGATCTCCCTTCGCCGTCTGCTGAGGCACGCGCTTGTCACTGCGAGTGCCGTTTCCATCGCGATCTGCACCAACGCACGTGCCGACGAGCTGGTGGTTTCAGCAGCGGCCAGTCTGACGAACGCGTTCAAGGCGGTCGGCGAAGCGTTCGAGAAGCAGCATCCGGGCACGAAAGTGCTGATGAATTTCGGCGCCTCCGATGTGTTGATGCAGCAGATCGTGAAGGGCGCGCCCGCCGACGTGTTCGCCTCGGCGGACCAGAAAGCGATGGACAAGGCTGCTGAACAGAAAGTCGTAGTGCCTTCGACGCGCCAGGATTTCGCGGCGAACTCGCTGGTGCTGATCCTGCCGGCGGACAGCAAGTTCGCGCCCGCAACCCTGCGTGACCTCACGACCGCCGACGTCAAACGCATCGCCTACGGCGATCCGGCTTCGGTACCGGTTGGCCGCTACACGGAAGGCGCGCTGAAGGCCGCTGGCGTGTGGGACGCCGTCAGCGCAAAGAGCGTGCTCGCGGCCAACGTGCGTCAGAGCCTCGATTACGTCGCGCGCGGCGAAGTCGACGCCGGCTTCGTATTCGGTACCGACGCCGCGATCATGCCCGATCGCGTGAAGGTGGCGCTGACCGTGCCGACGCAGACACCCGTCACGTATCCGATCGCGCTCGTCGAAGGCAGCCATCACGCGGCCGATGCGCAGGCGTTCATTGCGTACGTGCTGTCGCCGGAAGGTCAGGCTGTGCTCGCGAAGTACGGTTTCAAGCCGGCTCACTGATCCAGACACAGACACAGACATCCACCATGGAACAGGCCTGGATTCCGCTTCTGCTCTCGCTGAAAGTCGCAGGCTGGGCGACCGCGCTCAACCTCGTGTTCGGCGTCGCGGCCGGCCTTGCGCTGTCGCGCTGGCGCTCGGCTGCGCGCGATGTCGTCGATTCGCTGCTGACGCTGCCCCTCGTGCTGCCGCCCACCGTGCTCGGCTATTACCTGCTCGTGGTACTGGGCCGGCGCGGCACGATCGGCGGCTGGCTCGACAGTATCGGCATCCAGCTCGTGTTCACGTGGCAGGGCGCGGTGATCGCGTCGATGATCGTCGCGTTTCCGCTCGTGCTGAAGTCGGCGCGCGCGGCGTTCGAATCGGTCGATCCGCAACTGGAACGCGCCGCCCGCACGCTCGGCGTGAGCGAAGTCGCCGTTTTCTTCCGCGTGACGCTGCCGCTCGCCACGCGCGGCATTCTCGCCGGCACGCTGCTCGCATTCGCCCGCGCGCTCGGCGAATTTGGCGCGACGCTAATGGTTGCCGGCAATCTGCCGGGCCGCACGCAGACGCTCTCCGTTGCTGTCTACGCAGCCGTGCAGGCCGGCGACGACAGCACCGCGAATTTTCTCGTGATCGTGACATCGGTGACGTGCGTCGTGATCCTGCTGCTCGCGGGCCGGCTCGTGCCGCAGCATTCGCTTCTGACTTCGCGCTGACATGACGCTCTCCGTCGACATCCGCAAGACCTTCGTGACCGCCGAGCGCCGCTTTACGCTCGACGTTTCGTTCGCGACGACAAGCCAGCGCGTCGTGCTGTTCGGCCCGTCGGGCGCGGGAAAGAGCCTCACGTTGCAGGCGATCGCGGGCCTCTTCCATCCCGATGAAGGCGCGATCATGCTCGACGGCGAACCGCTTTTCGACAGCGCGCGCGGCATCGACCTGAAGCCGCAGTCGCGCAAGATCGCCTATCTGTTCCAGGATTACGCGCTGTTCCCGCATCTGAACGTGCGCCAGAACATCGCGTTCGGGCTGCATTCGGGCTGGCTCAATCCGAGGGCACGCGTCCACCATCCGGAACTCGATTACTGGCTGAAAGCACTCGACCTGAGCGGCGTCGCGGGCAACTATCCGGCGCACCTGTCGGGCGGCCAGAAGCAGCGGGTCGCGCTCGCGCGCGCGCTCGTGTCGAACCCGCAACTGCTGCTGCTCGACGAGCCGTTTTCCGCGCTCGATTACGCGCTGCGGCAACGCATGCGCGCCGAACTGTCGGATCTGCAGACGCGCCTCGACATTCCGATGCTGCTGATCACGCACGACCCGGATGACGTCGCCGCATTCGGCGACCAGGTCGTGCACGTGGTGGACGGACGCGTTCAACCGCACGCTGCTTTCGCCGGCTACGCGCGCAGCGTCTATTGACGAGATGCCGGGCCGTTACCCGTGTCGTGTTCGCTCACGCCGAGAATCACGCTCGAAGCCTTGAACGCCGCAATCGCCGGCGCGCCTTCGGCGAGACCCAGCGCGTCGGCGCTCCCGTTCGTAATGACCGCCGTCACGACAACGCCACCTGGCAATTCCAGCGACACCTCCGCATTGACCGCGCCGCGCTTCACCGCCGTGACGGTGCCGCGCAACTGGTTGCGCGCCGAGAGTCGCACGGGTTCACCGGCATCATCCTCGACGATCAGCATGACCCACGACGCCTTGATGAGCGCAACCGCCGCGAGGCCGACGGCGAGCCCCAGCGTCTCGGTACTTTCATGGGTGAGCACCGCGACGAGCGTCTGGCCGCCGGGCAGCACGAGCGACACTTCGTCGTTCACGGCGCCGCGCACGATCGCCGACACCGTGCCGTACAGCTGGTTGCGTGCGCTCGTTTTCATGCCGATCCGGCCGATCAGCGGCCAGTCGCTGGCGAAGTGTTCGATCGCCGCGCCGGCCCGCTCCAGAAACTGCCGATGCTCGCTTTCGACCGCGCGGAACGTCTCGATGAGACGCGCGGCGCGCGGCGTGAGCGTCGTGCCCCCACCGCCCTTGCCGCCCGCCGCACGCACGACGAGCGGCTCGCCGGCAAGGTTGTTCATCGTATCGATGGCGTCCCACGCTGCCTTGTAGCTCATGCCGACGGCGCGCGCCGCGCCCGTGATCGAACCGGTCTCGCGGATCGCCGCGAGCAGCGCGATCCGCGAGGCGCCGCCGAGCGTCTGGTCGCCGGCCTGAAACCACACCGATCCGCCGAGTTCGAGCGGCTCGGGGCGGTCACCGGATGCACTTTTTTCAGTCATGGTCGCTTTACAGGATAAAAGATGGAACGCAGACACTTCGATGTTACACGGCCACGGAGCGCCGCCCTCCCCGCACATGACGGCGACGGCTTTCATCTGATCAATCTGGTAGTTTTTGCCACCGCCGCTATAATTCAGCCTTTCACGCCCTCCGGCACAGCATGCGACACCTCCTTCTCCTGATGTTGCTCACAATCGGCCTGTCGCCTTGCGCGATGGCTGAGGAGAACGAGCAGGTCGCCCAGATTTCTGCGTATCTCACGCAGAAGTTCGGTGTCGCCAGAGAAAAGGCAGAGCAGATTTCGACCGCCGTTACGTCCGCCGCATCGAAATATTCGCTGCCGCCGGCGCTGCTGCTCGCGATCATCTCGATCGAATCGCGCTTCAAGGAAAAGGCCAAAGGCGCCAATGGCGCGACTGGCCTGATGCAGGTCGTGCCGAGCGCCCACAGGCGGCTTTTGAAGAACGTAAACGACCTGACCGAGCCGACCGCCAATATCGAAGTGGGCTCGGCCATTCTTTACGGATACATGCAGTCGGCGAATGGCGACCTGAACGCCGCGCTGAAGAACTACGGCGGCTCGAAGGCCTACGCGGAAAAAGTGAGCCTGCGCGCGAACTCGTTCGCGGAGGTCGTCGCGCGGCCCGAGGACGCGACGGATACCGCCGGCGTCGGCGCATGCAATCTGCGCTGGACAGGCAACGGCCCGACACCGGTCGCCGGCACTGCACCCGTCTTTACGACGGCGGACAGCTGCGCCGTCGCCATTGCGCCGACAGGAACCAGCCTCCTCAACGGTCTGATCCCGTCGCCCTGAGGCCGGCCATGCGCGGCCGGCGCGCTCAAAGCGCGTATTGCGCGATGCCGTTCCCGAACGACCAGTTCTCCTTCAGCACCTCGACGAGATTGATGAACACATCCTCTCGTCGCACGCCCGGCGACTCTGCCAGATTTTCGACGACCTCCTTGTAGAACGCCTTCTTCTGCTCGATCGTGCGCGTGTTGTTGAACGTGATCTGGATGACGACCAGATCGTCGCTGCGCTCGATGCCCAGATACTGCCGGTCAAATACGAAGTTGCCTTCGTCGTGCTCGTTAATCAGCATGAAGATGTCGTCCGGCGGAACCTTGCAATGTTCGATCAGCGCGCGCTGGATGCCTTCGGTGAGCGCCTTGCGATATTCGACGGACTTGCCAGCGCGAAGCGAAATTCGGGTAAGCGGCATGATGGACTCCTGGAAGAAAATGGAAAGTTCGAGTAGCCATCTTGCGCCACCGCAATCATAATGAATAGATATCCTTGAAGATATCAGTCATTTTCGATTGAAATGAAAGTACTCGACCTTGATGCGGTTCGCGCGTTCGTGCTGGTCGCCGATCTCGCCAGTTTCACACGCGCCGCCGACGCGCTCGATACCACCCAGTCTGCCGTCAGCCTCAAGCTGAAACGGCTGGAGGCCCATCTCGGGCGGCAATTGCTGGATCGTACGCCACGTCTTGTGCGGCTTTCTGCCGAGGGCAAAGCGTTCCTCAATGCGGCGCGCGATCTGTTGCAGGCGCACGAGCGCGCGCTCGGAGCGCTTTCCGTCGAGCATCGCAAACTCGCGATCGGGTTGAGCGAGCACGTCGCGGGCGCGAACCTGCCCGCGTTGCTCGGGCGATTGAAGGCGCACGATCCGGGGCTGGTCGTCGAACTGCATCTGGGGATGTCGGCGGCACTGCTGGAACAGTTCGACGAGCGGCGGCTCGACGCCGTGATCGTCCGCTATGAATCCGACGAAACACCGCGCGACGACGCCCAGCCGCTATTCGTCGAACCGATCGCATGGCTCGCGACACCGGACTGGTTGCCGCGCGTGAACGAGCCTCTGCCGCTTGCGCTCCTCGCCGCGCCCTGCAGCGTGCGCGCTGCGGCGCTGTGCGTACTCGACGACGCGGGCGTCGCGTGGCACGAGGCGTTTATCGGCGGCGGCGTAGCAGCGGTCGGCGCGGCCGCGGCGGCTGGCATTGCGGTGTCGCCGCTGGCGCGACGTGTGGCACCCCGCGCGCTCGTCGATGTGGGTTCGCGTCTGGGTCTGCCAGTCCTGCCTGAATCGCGCGTGACGCTGCATTCGCGGGTTCGGGACCGGCGGACGATGGAAACCGTGCGGCTGCTGGCAAGCGGCCTGGAAAGCGGATAACGGCGCAAGGGCGGTCAGCAAGCAACCTTGCATTAATCCATAAATGGACTAATATTGACATATAGTTTATTTAAGGACTACACCATCATGTCCAGCGCCGCCCGAGCATCCTCTGCCGAACGGCCCATTGCGCGCCCTGCCGGCGAGCCATCGGTTACCGAAATGTCCGCAGCCGGCCTGCGTGCGTTTTTCAACATCGCGCGCGACTGGGACCTGAGCGCCGACGAGCAGATCGTCCTGCTCGGCTCGCCTGGCCGATCGACGTTCTTCAAATGGAAACAGGCGCCGCAAACGGCACGACTCGGCCGCGACACGCTCGAACGGCTGTCGCTGCTGCTTGGCATTTACAAGGGCCTGCAGATCCTTTTGCCGCAGGCAGCCGCTGCCGACGCCTGGATCCGGCGTCCGAACAGCGCGCCGCCGTTCGGCGGCCGTCGCGCGCTCGACCGCATGCTGGCCGGCAATATCAGCGACCTCGTCGCAGTGCGGCAGTATCTCGATGCAATGCGAGGCGGGTGGGCGTGACTTCTTCGCACTGGCAGGACCGCTGGCGCGCCACGCCGCTCGACTGGTCGCCCGCGTGGCGCGTGATTCCCACCCGTTTTCCGGCAGTGAACCTGTTCGATCGCGTCGCGTCACCAGAAGACTTCGACGCGCTCTACGCGCTCGAAGCGATGACCAACGACCGCCTGCGCACCGAAGTCGGCGAACTGGACCTCGTGCCGCGTGAAGAGCGGCGTTTCGGGCCAGGCTGGGGGCCGATCATGGCGGCGTTCACCCACCTGAATCCGCTCGGCAGCCGGTTTTCCGACGGCACGTACGGCGTGTTCTATTGCGCCCGTTCGCGCGCCACGGCAATCGCGGAGACGCGCTATCACGCTGGTAATTTCCTCGCGGCAACGAACGAGCCGCCGTTGCGGCAACAGATGCGTCTCTACACGGTCATCGCGCACGGCGAAGTCGCGGACCTGCGTGACGATCCGGCGCTGGATCCCGGCGTGCTCGCGCCCGACGACTACCTCGCGGGCCAGACGCTCGGGCGTGCCGTGCGTGCCGCGGGCGCTTCGGGCATCGTGTATCCGTCCGTGCGGGACGTCGATGGCGAATGTCTCGCCGCGTTCAGAACGACGCTGCTGCGCGACTGCCATCACGCCGCGTATCTGGAATACAACTGGAACGGCAACGCCGTCGATATGGTGTTTGAACTGAACCAGGTCGGGTGACCGGTATCGGCAATGCCGTGAAGATGCAGCGCTAACGATCGCTCAGGGCAACGCCATCGCGGCGGCGCCTTGCGCGCGCGCCGCGTCCACCGTCACCGACCAGCGGTGCGAGCGCCGCGCCTCGACAATCGACAGCTTGCCGCCCGGCCCGAACGCACCGGTATCGACAAATACCTGCGAGCCGATCTGCTGCAACTCGCGCATCGGCGTGTGGCCGCAGTAGGTGAGCGAAAGGCCACGCTGACTCAGGGGATTGCCCGTGCCCAACGCGAGTTCACGCCCCCACAGCAGTTTCTGGCGCACTTCGTCGGAGAATTCGCCAACGTCGAGGTCGTCGTCGGTGCCGAAAAACTCGGCGTGCAGGACATTGAAACGCTCGGCGCCATTGCCGACCACGCGCACAAGCGGCAAGGTCCGGAGCCGTTCCGCGTAGTAGCGCAGCTTTTCGTCGGAAAGCGGCGCGGCCCACGATCCGCCAATGCCATACCACCAGTGACGCCGCAGGCGTCCTTCGGCGACGGCGCACAACGTGTCCTCGTGATTGCCGAGCACGGCGTAGAACCACGGCTTGTCGAGCAGCGCGAGCGCTTCTTCCGACTGCGTACCGCGATCGACCAGATCGCCGACCGAAAACAGCCGGTCGCGCGCCGGATCGAACGCGATTTCGCGGAGCAGATAACGCAGGGCATCCACGCAGCCGTGCAGGTCGCCGACGATGAAATCGCGACCTTTGCGGTTGACGGAGTGATGCCACACGTCGTGGATAAGTACGGGGTCCATAGCCCCATGATAGTGCCACGCAAAAATAGCGTATGCGGGGTGTCTATCGTTTCCGGCACGTCTCGTTGCTTGCCGCCGCCCACGGTTCGGGCGACATCCGGCAAGACCTGCCGACGGGCTCGCAAAAAGCGGTCATTGTTGCGTCGCACGAAGGTTAGCGACCTGATCGACCGACAGTGTCGACTGCGGATTGCCGAACTGCTTCGTCACATAGTTCGCAATTGCCGCAACCTGTTCGTCGGAGAGTTGCGAGGCGAATGAAGGCATCAATACATCGGCGTCCTTCGTCTTACGTTCGACGCCGTGCAGGATCACCATCGCCAGATTGTTCGCGGGGCGCGCGCCCACAGCGCTGTTGTGGATCAGTGCAGGGTACGCGCCGGGCGCGCTCGCGCCGACGCCCTCTCCCGTCCAGTTATGACATGACGCGCAGTTCGCGACGAAAAGCTGCGCTCCGTTCACGCCGCTGATCTTCGTGCCGCGAAGGGCCACGACATCGTTCGCAGGCGCGCCCCACGCTTCGCGCGGGCGCACGTCGCCGCCATTCACGGGCGGCACCGAGCGTAGATAGATCGCGATCGAGCGCAGGTCTTCAGCGGTCAGATATTGCGTGCTGTCCGCCACGACTTCGGCCATCGGTCCCGCTGCGTTCGCGCGTCCGTGGACGACACCCGTCGACAGATAACGCGCAACGTCTTCGTCGCTCCAGTTGCCAATGCCACTGCTCTTGTGCGGCGTGATGTTGAACGCGTGCCAGCCGGACTGCGTCGCGCCTGCAAACCGTTCGCCCGTCTTCAGGCCCTGCGTGACGTTGCGCGGTGTATGACATTCCTCGCAATGCGCGAGGCCCTGTACGAGATACGCGCCGCGATTCCACTCGGGGCTCTGCTTCGGATCGGGAACGAAGCGCCCTTCGGTGAAGTTGAGCATGTTCCAGAACACCATCAGCCAGCGCTGGTTGAACGGGAACTTCACGTCGTTCGCGGGCGGCGTGTAGTGAATCGGCGTGAGCGTATTCAGATACGCGCGGATGGCGAGCACGTCGCGCTCGGTGACCTTCGTGTATTCGGCGTACGGGAACGTCGGATAGAGCCGCTCGCCACCCTTGCCGATCCCTTCGTGCATGGCCTGCAGGAAGTCGGCATCCGTCCAGCTACCGATGCCGGTGTCAGGGTCGGGCGTGATGTTCGGCGTATAGAACGTGCCGAAAGGCGTCGCGATTGGCAGGCCGCCCGCAAACGGACGGCTTTTGTCCGCCGTGTGACATGCAACGCAATCGCCCGCCCGCGCGAGGTATTCGCCGCGTTTCACGAGATCCGGTGTCGCGCTACCCGCGCCGTCGCCCGATGCATCCTGCGCGCGCGCCGCGCTGATCGGCGATTCTTCGTCGTCGTGGCGAACGTCCATCGCCTGCGACGCATACCACGCGAGACACAGCGCAAAGAGTGAAAACGCAGCGGCGAGCGTCGCCACATGCCGGCGACGCCGGCGCTCGATGTAAATGTGCGACTGCACGCCCGGCCCGGCCGGCTGCACGCGCGACGTTTTCTTCGTCATGGTGGCTCTCCGTCAGGTTGTGGGTCAGAGTTCGCGCTTGAGCTTGTCGGCGATCCGCAGCGACAGCGCGGCGATCGTCAGCGTGCAGTTCACCGACGCCGCCGTCGGCATCACGCCGCTGCCCGCGATGAAGAGATTCGGATGATCGTGCGTGCGGCATTCCGGATCGACAACCGAATCCGACGGATCGCTGCCCATGATCGTCGTACCCATGATGTGATTGTTCGGTGCGAACGTGTCGTCGAAACTCACTTCGGTGCCGCCGAGAAGGCTCGCGATCTGCGCGTAAAGCTCATGCGTATTCGCCGCGCTCTTTTTCACGTAATCGTTGATCGAGTAGTAGATTTCCGGCTGCGGAATGCCGAGCGAATCCTTGTGATCCGCCGAAGGCACGATGCGGTTCTGCGGCTCGGCGAGATGTTCGTGAAAGCTGTTGATGTTCAGCGTGCGCGCCGCGCGGTCGCGAATCTGGCGATCCAGTTCGGCGCCTGTCAGGCCTTTCTTCAGCAGGTCGGCGGTCACGCCCATCGTGGCGACGCCGTTCGACAGATGCAGCTTTTTCGCGGCGTAGTCCGCGCGGAACGCGCCGTCGCGGAAGTTGACGATCGACGTCATTTCCATCGGCCCGCGCCCTGGCCAGAGCGGTTCGTTCGCGAGAAACGTGACGCCCGTGCCGGGATGATCCATCAGATTGCGGCCCACCTGGTCGGAGCTGTTGCCGACGCCCTTCGGAAACCGGCCGGAGGTCGAGATCAGCATCAGCTTCGGCGTTTCGATACCGTTCGCCGCGAGCACGAAGAGCTTGCCGCTCACACGTTGGCTGTTGCCGTTGGGGTCCTTGTAGTGCACCGCCGTGACAAGCCCCTTCTCGTCCGATTCGACCTTGTAGACGACCGCCTGTGCAATCAGCGTCGCGCCCGCCTGTTCGGCCTTTTCCGCGTGCACGACGCCGTTGTACATCGCCGCGATCGGACAGATCGGCATGCAGTTGTTGTTCCCGCAACAGGTTGGACGCGCATCGTAAGGACGGCTGTTGCGCGCTACCGGTTCAGGTACGACCTTGAAGCCCTGCGGATTCAGCACGTCCGAAAAACGCTGGTCCAGATATGACAGCGGCAGCGGGTTCATCGGATAGGGCTTCGAGCGCGGCGAACCGAGATCCACCGACGCATCCGGACCGGACACGCCCAGTTGCACCTCGGCTGCGAAGTACCACGGCTCCAGCGCTTCATAGGGAATCGGCCAGTCGCGCCCGACGCCGTACAGCGTCTTCAACCGGAAGTCCGACGGCAGCAGACGCCAGGCAGCCGCGGCCCAGTGCCACGTCGTTCCGCCGACAAGCCGCAGATACTGCGAGTTATACGGATAGTCGCCTTTCTGGATCAGGTAATTGTTCGCGGGGGAGTACTCGGGATGCGGCGAGTAGGGCGTCGATGGATACGGTGTCGCGAAATCGGCCTTCGCCGCCGAGTTGCGGAAATTCTCGACGATCTGCCAGCGCGGAATGCGTGGCCCGGCTTCGAGCAGGATCACGGACGCGCCGGCCAGCGCCAGCTGATGCGCGATCAGACCACCCGCAACGCCTGAGCCGACTACGACCACATCGGCGGATTGTGAATTTGCCATTGTTGTCCTCTTCTGCCGGCTCGTTTCTACCTGCCGATGGAGACAGCTTGCCGGAACGACTCGCCCGCATCGCGCTGCCTGAATACACCCAGAGCGTGTTCTCTTCAAGCCGCCTGGCGGCGAGAGACACAGCTGGCGGCACGCGTTTCACGCATGTCCCGGTTTCTGCGTCCAGTAAAACGGCACATCGAGGCAATACGACGGGATCGTGACGACGTCCTTCACCGGATCGAACATCAGCGCACGCTCGTAGGCGACGACCTGCACATTCGGCGCATCGCCGACAAGGCCGAGATACCACGCGCGCATGATCGCGCCGACGGTCTTCGCGAGCGGCGGCTGGTCGACCTGCAGCGCCTGCGTGACCGTATCGGAAGGCACGCCGCCATGGCTCTGCAGCCACGTGTTGAGCGCGGCGACGTTCTGCGCGAACGCGGTGTCCGACTTCAGCAACGCTTCGTAGACGCGACGTCCCAGCACCGGGTCGAAGCTCGAGCGGCCGGTGAGATGCTGTGACAGGGCAAGGAAGGCATCGAGACCGCCGCCTTGAGGGGCGTCGGCGAATGCGGGAGAAACAAGGAAGTCATATGGCAGGCGAGGACGGCCCGCCATCGTGAAAGCGAGCACGGCTGCGCCGGCGAACGCACCGAGGACCAGCGCCCGGCGGCGAGCGGACTGCGGCGCCGCCGCGTGTGCGGCGGGTGCATCGTTCTCGCGAACATCTGTCATGGGGGCTCCAGATGATGTTATTGGATCAGCCTGCAGGCACGCTCGCGGAACGCGGTACGGCACGTTACGTCAAGGCGGCATGCGGGCTGTCTGCCCCAAACCTGGTCATCGCCGCTGGTGCGGTCTCTTGATGTGATGGCGATGTCGCTGCAATACGCCCGGTTGCCGGCCTGACATCAGCCTTTCATAAACAAAGGCAGTGCGAGAAGACCGGCTTCCGTTGCGACAGACTATAGCCAAAGTGTGCGCATTCGACAATTGCGGACCCGACATCACGGTAGAATCGGCGAGGCAATCGAGACCCGCGTAAGCCCTGCCTTGCCCACGACGAGAACGCTCCTTCCACATGCAAATGAATCTGTATCCGCAGGTGCTTCGCAACCGGCCGCGCATGGTCATCGGCGTTGCCATCGGGCTGGTGGCCGCACTGCTGCTGCCGGGCGCGCTGCGTCCGATGGTGCGCGTCCTGTGTGCATGGGACGTCGCGGTATGGACGTATCTCGCGTTTCTGTGGTTTCACATGGCGACCACGAAGCAGGGGCAGGTGCGCGACTTCGCGGTACGCGAAGATGAGAACGCGGGCGTCGTGCTCTTCATGGTGTGCCTCGCGACGGTCGCCAGCATCGCCGCGATCGTTCTCGAACTTGCCACGGTCAAGAGTTTCAGGGGCAGCACGGGCGCGCTGCATTATGCAATCACCGGCGCCACGCTGATGGGCGCCTGGTTCCTGATCCCGACGATCTTCACGCTGCACTACGCGCGCCTTTACTACGGCGGCGACCAGAAAGAAACGCCGTTGCTGTTTCCCGATCATGCGCTGAAACCGGACTATTGGGACTTCCTGTATTTCGCGTTCACGATCGCCGTCGCCTCGCAGACGGCCGACATCGCGCTGCGTTCGAGCTCGATGCGGCGCGCCGTGCTTGCGCAATCAGTGCTCTCGTTCTACTTCAATGTCGCGGTACTCGGGCTGTGCGTGAACATCGCCGCCGGCCTGCTCGGTTCCTGAACATCCTGTACTCCCCCGTGGCCATGTAAAAGCCACGCGTCGACCGACTGATTTACACGCGCACCGCACGCAGCCTCGCTGTGCGGTGCGCGTGCGGCGGCCTGAAGTTGCATATGACGCTGCATATAGCGTCGGGCCCCCGTCTGGCACAGCGTTTGCTGCATCTCCCCGGTCGATGCGGCCTGGAACCGTTGTACGCACCTTTGCGGACCAGCTTCGCGATTCCATGCGGCGACATGTCGATCTTTGCACTACATTGACCAGTACGCGCACTGCCTCACGCATCCGTCCGGCATCGCGCGGCATCCGGCTCTGGAAGCCCAACGAGCGATGTGATCGCACAGTACGTGCATCCGCACCGCGGCAGGACCAATCTGGACACGACCGATGGAACTTCCCCACGCTTACGCGCCGCGGATCTATTTCCTTCATCCCCTCCTCGTCGGACCGCTCGAGGCCTGGGCCGCCCAGTTTGAACATGCAGCATCGCTTGGCTTCGATCATGTGCTGATCGGCGCACCGTTCCAGCCCGGAACGGCGAACCACGGCCAGATCGTCGCCGATCACGACCGGCTGCACCCCGTGTTCGATGCCCATCAGCCAGCCACGGACGCCCTGCACGAACTCGTCACCGCAGCGCGCGGACACAGGCTGACGGTGCTGCTCGACATCGTGCCCGACCGCGTTGCCGCCGACGGCGCGCTGTTTCGCGATCACGCCGGCTGGTTTCATCCGTTCGAGCCCGAGGAAGCGCGGCTCGATCCGCGCCACGGGCTGCGCGAAGACAATGTGGCGTACGCCAACTTCGCGAACCCTGAGTCCACGGGCCACCTGCTCGACTGGTGGACGCAGAAGCTCTCGGCGCTCGCCGCAGCGGGCATTGGCGGGTTTCGCCTCGACTCGCCCCAGCATGTGCCCGCCGACGCATGGCGAAAGCTCGGCGACGGCGTACGCGCCCGCCATCCCGACGTGCGGTTTCTCGCCGCCACGCCAGGCCTTTCGCGTGACGATGTGATGAAACTGGCGAGCGCCGGCTTTGACAGCGTGTTTTCATCCGCGCGCTGGTGGGATTTTCGCGCTGCATGGCTCACCGAGGAGCACGCAATGCTCACGCGCGTCGCGCCGCCCATTGCGTTTCCCGAGGCGCCCTATGGCACGCGCCTCGTCGCCGACCTGCCTGACGTGCACGATGCGGGTGCCATCGAGCGTGTTTACCGGCGCGCGCTGAACGTGGCGGCGGCCGTCGGCACTGGCTGGCTCGTGCCCATGGGCTTCGAGTACGGCATGGCGCTGCCGATGTCATACACACGCGGCAACGAAGCCGACTACGCGCACGCGCGTGCGTCGGCGCGCTTTGACCTGACGAAAGAAATCGCGCACGCGAACGCGTTGCAGCGCGAGCTGAACACGCTCGGCACGTCCGGCGAACTACGCGCGCTGAGCGGACCGGGCGCGCCGGCGACGGTGCTGCTGCGCGGCAACCGCGCCGATCTGCGCGACGCGGGCGAAGCCGTGCTAATCGTCGTCAATCCCGATCGCGACGTGCCGGTGCGGGTCGATCCGGCGCGCTTCCTCGACGGCGTGCCGGGCAGCTTCACGCGTTTCGCCGCGCTCGACAAGGACCCCACCGATGTGCCGAAGCGCCCGCTGACGCCGTTCACGCTGAAACCCGGTGCGTGCAGGCTGTTTAGCGCGCGCGCCGACAAGCCGGTCGTTCTCGCGCCGCCTGTCGACAAGGCGAGCGGCAAGCGCAGCGGCCACAAGACCGTGATGGACGCCATCGCCGCAGCGCGCGTGGCGATCGAAAGCGTGACGCCTTCGATCGACGGCGGGCGTTTCCCGGTGAAACGCATCGTCGGCGAGCGTGTGGAGGTGCGAGCGGCCATCTTCGCCGAGGGCCACGACAGGATCGCCGCGGCCGTCATCTGGCGCGCCGCCGACGAAACCGTCTGGCACGAAGCGCCGATGTCTCCCGCGCAGCCCGCCGGCAACGATCTCTGGTCGGCGCGCATTCCGCTCGAACGCATTGGCCGCCATGAATTCACAGTCACCGCGTGGCGCGACGACTTCGCGTCGCTCGCCGAGCACATACAGAAGAAGCTGAAGGCCGGCCAGACCATCGAACTCGAAATCGACGAGGCGAGTCATCTCTTCGCGCTCGTGCTCGCCGAAGTGGAGACGGTTGAGGGCGCGATAACGGAACCGCTCACGCGCATCGTCCGCGAATTCGCGAAAGCGGATACAGCGGGGCGCATCGAACTGCTGCTCGCGCCGACGACGGCGAAAGCGGTCGCCGCCGCGCACCACCGGCCATTCCTCACGCGCGATCCGGTTATTTACCGGATCGAATCGGAGCGTGCCGCTGCGCGCTTTGCAAGCTGGTACGAAATCTTCCCGCGTTCGATGAGCGACGACGTGCACCGCCACGGTACGTTCGCCGATGTGATCACGAAGTTGCCGCGTATTCGCGACATGGGCTTCGACGTGCTGTACTTTCCGCCGATTCATCCAATCGGCGTCGCGAACCGCAAGGGACGCAACAACACGCTGAATGCGCTTGAAGGCGACGTCGGCAGTCCGTACGCGATTGGCGGCAAGGAAGGCGGCCATACGGCCGTGCATCCCGAACTCGGCACACTCGACGACTTCAAACGCATGCTGGCCGCCGCGCACGATCACGGCCTCGAAATCGCCCTCGACTTCGCGATCCAGTGTTCGCCGGATCATCCGTGGCTGAAGGAGCATCCGACATGGTTCGCATGGCGCCCCGACGGCACGCTGCGCTACGCCGAAAATCCGCCGAAGAAGTATCAAGACATCGTGAATCCGGACTTCTATGCGCACGACGCGAAGCCCGACCTGTGGATCGCATTGCGCGATGTGATCCTGTTCTGGATCGACGCGGGCGTGCATATCTTCCGCGTCGACAACCCGCATACGAAGCCGTTGCCGTTCTGGGAATGGATGATCGCGGACGTGTGCGCACGGCACCCCGACACGATCTTTCTCGCCGAGGCGTTCACGCGGCCGCGCATGATGAACCGGCTCGCCAAGATCGGCTACTCGCAGTCGTACACGTATTTCACGTGGCGTGAGTCGAAGCGCGACTTCACGGAGTATCTGACTGAACTCACGCAAAGCAGCGCGCGCGAAGTCTACCGGCCGAATTTCTTCGTCAACACGCCCGACATCAACCCGCGCCATCTGCAGTCGCAGGGACGCACGGGCTTCGTGATTCGCGCGGCGCTGGCCGCGACGCTGTCGGGGCTATGGGGCGTCTATAGCGGCTTCGAACTGTGCGAAGCCGCCGCGCTGCCGAACAGCGAGGAATATCTCGATTCCGAGAAGTACCAGCTGCGCGCGTGGGACTGGAACCGGCCCGGCAACATCGTCGGCGAGATCACTGCGCTCAACCGCATTCGCCGCGCGAATCCTGCGCTGCACACGCATCTGAACATCACGTTCCTGCCCGCGCACAACGAGCACATCCTGTTCTTCGAGAAAGCCACCGAAGCGCGCGACAACGTCATCATCGTTGCGATCAATCTCGATCCGTTCAACGAACAGGGCGCGGATATCGAGCTTTCATGGGCGACGTTCGCGCACTGGCATCTGAACGATCAGGCCGCGATCGAGGTCGTCGACCAGATGACGGGCCAGCGTTTCGAATGGTACGGAAGGTGGCAACACGTGCGGCTCGATCCCGGCACGCAACCGTTTGTGATCTGGCGCATTGCACCCGCTGGCGGATTGCCCCGCGACATCCCTGACAACCACGGTGAGACCGACGCGGACACTCACGTCGACTCGCCGAACGAAGGTGCGATATGAAACGCGACGACACACCCGAAAGCTCCTCGCATGCGCGCTCGACAGGCGCGACGACCAGCGTAGCAGCACCGGTTGGTCATCCCAAACCGCACAAGGCCGGATCGCGGCGCGGCAAGCCCTCAACGTTGAGCGACGATCCGCTCTGGTACAAGGACGCAATCATCTACCAGGTCCACATCAAGTCGTTCTTCGATGCGAATAACGACGGCGTTGGCGATTTTCCCGGCCTGATCGCGAAGCTCGACTACATCGCCGAACTCGGCGTGGATGCGATCTGGCTGCTGCCGTTCTATCCGTCGCCGCGACGCGACGATGGCTACGACATCGCCGATTACCGCAACGTCCACCCGGATTACGGCAATCTCTCCGACGTCAAACACTTCATCCAGGAAGCGCACGCGCGCGGTATCCGCGTGATTACCGAACTGGTGATCAACCATACGTCGGATCAACACCCGTGGTTCCAGCGTGCGCGTCACGCAAAACCGGGCTCGAACCATCGCAACTACTACGTGTGGTCCGATACCGACCAGAAGTACACGGAAACACGGATCATCTTCATCGATTCCGAGCCGTCGAACTGGACGCACGATCCGGTTGCGGGCGCGTACTACTGGCATCGTTTCTACTCGCATCAGCCGGATCTGAACTTCGATAATCCGGCCGTGCTGAAAGAAGTGCTGCAGGTAATGCGGTTCTGGCTCGACATGGGCATCGACGGTCTGCGGCTCGATGCAGTGCCGTACCTCGTCGAGCGCGAAGGCACGAACAATGAAAACCTGCCGGAAACGCACGCGGTTCTGAAAAAGATTCGCGCGACCATCGACGCCGAATATCCGAACCGGATGCTGCTCGCCGAAGCGAACCAGTGGCCGGAAGACGTGAAAGAGTATTTCGGCGACGAAGACGAATGCCACATGGCGTTCCACTTTCCGCTGATGCCGCGCATCTACATGTCGATTGCGAGCGAAGACCGCTTCCCGATCACCGACATCATGCGGCAGACGCCGGACCTCGGCGAGACGAACCAGTGGGCGATTTTCCTGCGCAATCACGATGAACTCACGCTGGAAATGGTCACCGATTCCGAGCGCGACTATCTGTGGAACACGTACGCGAGCGACCGGCGCGCGCGTCTGAACCTCGGCATTCGTCGCCGGCTTGCGCCGCTGATGGAACGCGACCGCAGACGCATCGAACTGATCAATTCGCTGTTGCTTTCGATGCCGGGCACGCCGGTCATCTATTACGGCGACGAACTCGGCATGGGCGACAACATTCACCTGGGCGACCGCGACGGCGTGCGCACGCCGATGCAATGGTCGTCGGACCGTAACGGCGGTTTTTCGCGTGCCGATCCTGAACAGCTGGTGCTGCCGCCCGTGATGGGCTCGCTCTACGGCTACGACGCGGTCAACGTCGAATCGCAAAGCCGCGATCCGCATTCGCTGCTGAACTGGACGCGCCGCATGCTCGCCACGCGGCGCGCGAAGCGCGCGTTCGGCCGCGGCACGATCCGCTTCCTGAAGCCGGAAAACCGCAAGATTCTCGCGTATCTGCGCGAAGTACCGGACGAGCCGACGATTCTCTGCGTCGCGAATCTTTCGCGTGCGCCGCAGGCCGTCGAACTCGACCTGTCCGAATTCGCGGGCACCGTGCCGATCGAAATGACCGCCGATTCCGTGTTCCCGGCGATCGGGCAGCTGACCTATCTGCTGACGTTCCCGCCCTATGGTTTTCTGTGGTTCCTGCTTTGCCCGGGCAGCCAGCGCCCGACATGGAGCCAGGCGCATTCGGAGCCGCTGCCCGAGTTCGTCACGATCGTGATCCGCGAAGGCCAGCTCGGCCCGACCCCGGAGAACGTCCGTCTGCTCGAATCGGAAGTGCTGCCCTCGTGGCTTACACGGCGGCGCTGGTTTGCGTCGAAAGACCAGAAACTGCAGGCCGTACGTCTCGCCGCGCTCACGACGATTCCCGACGCGGGATTCGCTTTCACCGAAATCGAAGCGGATGTCGGCAATCATACGGAACGCTATGTCGTGCCACTTGCGATTACATGGGGCAGCGACACCACCACGCCGCTCTTCATGCAGCTCGCGCTTGCGCGCGTGCGGCGCGTGCGCAACATCGGGCATCTGACGGACGCGTTCTCGTTGCCGCAATTCGCGCACGGCGTGCTGCGCAAGCTGCGCGAGCGCGCGGTCATTCCAACTGTACAGAAGAGCGAGATCTGCTTCATTCCAACCGACCGGTTCGACGAACTCGACCTGGGCGACCGGCCGGAAATCCGCTGGCTCGCGGCCGAGCAGAGCAACAGCTCGCTCGTTGTCGCCGACGCGATCGTGCTGAAGCTCGTGCGGCGGCTCGTCGACGGCATTCACCCGGAAGCGGAAATGAGCCGCTACCTGACGCAGCTCGGCTATCAAAACACGGCGCCGCTTTTCGGCGAAGTCGTGCGCGTTGATCCTGCCGGCGTGCCGCACACGCTCGCGATCCTGCAGGGCTTCGTCGACAACCAGGGCGACGCGTGGAACTGGGCGCTCGATTATCTGCGCCGGTTTGTGGATGAACTGGCGTTCACGACCGACGGCGTCGAACAGTCGCCCGACCGCGCGAACGAAGAAGAAGCGATCGACGGCTACTGTTCTTTCGCGGGCATCATCGGCAGACGGCTCGGCGAGCTGCATGTCGCGCTTGCGTCGCCATCGGGCGATGCCGCATTCGCGCCCGAGACCGCATCTCCCGCGCAGGTGAAGGCGTGGGTCGACGGCACGCAGTCGTTGCTCGCGACCGCGCTCGACATGCTCGCGGAACGCGTCGACCACCTCGTCGACGACACGCGCGATCTCGCGAAGAGCCTGCTCGACCGGCGCGCGTTGCTCACCGAAGCCGTGTCGAAACTCGTGCCAACCGACGCAAAGGCACTGCGCATCCGCATTCACGGCGACTTCCATCTGGGCCAGGTGCTGGTCGCGCAGGGCGATGCGTACCTCATCGATTTCGAAGGCGAACCGGCGCGCACGCTCGAAGAGCGGCGCATGAAGTCGAGCCCACTGCGCGATGTCGCGGGCTTGATGCGCTCGCTTTCGTACGCGAGCGCGGCCGCGCAATCCACGATGGAAAACGCGCCGCAGCAGGTTGCCGATCGCAAGCGCGCCCTCTTCGACCGCTTCCGGGGCTATGCAACGCAGGCCTTCCTCGATGAATATCGCAACGCCGTCACCGGCGCGCCGCAACCGCTCGTCGAACCAGCGTTCGAAGAAGCGCTGCTCGATCTGTTCCTGATCGAGAAGGCCGCCTACGAGATCCGTTACGAGGCCGCCAACCGGCCGACGTGGCTCGGCCTGCCAGTGCGGGGGCTCGCGGCGCTCGCAAGCCGCATGCTCGGCGATACCGGCGCGCCGCAGCACGATCATGCTGCACCGAACCCGCAGGGCGGGGGCGACCATGAATGATCGCGATCTCACCATCGGCCTGAATCCGCTCGACATCGATGCGCTCGTCGAAGCGCGCCACCCGGATCCGTTCTCGCAACTCGGGCTGCATCACACGGACGCCGGCCCGGTCGTGCGCGTCTTGCTGCCCAACGCGGCAGGCGTCACGATCATCGCGCGCGACGACGGCCGCACGCTCGGCGAACTCACGCATATTCACCACGGCCTCTTCACCGGGCACGTTTCAGAAGCCGTGCCTTATCGTCTGCGCATCGACTGGCATGGCACGCCGCAAGAAATCGAGGATACGTACGCGTTCGGCAACGTACTGTCGGACGAAGCGCTGACGCGTCTGTCGCACGGCGACCCGTATGCGGTGCTCGAATGTCTCGGCTCGCGGCCTGCGATGATCGACGGCGTGCCTGGCGTGCGTTTCGCCGTGTGGGCGCCGAACGCACGGCGCGTTTCAGTCGTCGGCGATTTCAATTCGTGGGATGGGCGCCGTCATCCGATGCGTCTGCGTCATCAGGCGGGCGTGTGGGAGCTGTTCGTGCCGCGCGTCGCGGCGGGCGCGCGCTACAAGTACGAAATGCTGACACGCGACGGACACCCATTGCCGCTCAAGGCCGACCCTTGCGCGATGCAGACCGAGCGACCGCCCGCCACAGGTTCAGTCGTCGCGCACGTCGACGAAGTCGAACAGTTTCCATGGACCGACCACGCGTGGATGCAGTCGCGCGGCGGCAGGCAGACCGCGAAGTCGCCCATCTCCATCTACGAGGTTCACGCCGAATCGTGGCTGCGCGTCGCCGAAGAAGGTCATCGCGGCCTGACGTGGACGGAAATGGCCGAGCGTCTGATTCCGTACGCGAAGGGCATGGGCTTCACGCACCTCGAGTTCATGCCGGTCGCCGAGCATCCGTTCGGGGGTTCGTGGGGATATCAGCCGCTTTCGCAGTTCGCGCCGTCCGCACGCTTTGGCAAGCCGGAGGAATTCGCCGCGTTCGTCAACCGCGCGCACGAGGCCGGTCTCGGGATCATTCTCGACTGGGTGCCCGCGCACTTCCCGAACGATGCGCATGGTCTGGTCGAATTCGACGGCACGCCGCTCTACGAGCACGCGGATCCGCGCGAGGGCTATCACCAGGACTGGAACACGATGATCTACAACCTCGGCCGCAACGAGGTGAGTGCGTTCCTCGTTGCATCCGGGCTTGCATGGCTCAAGCGCTATCACGTCGACGGCCTGCGCGTGGACGCAGTTGCATCGATGCTCTATCGCGACTATTCGCGTGCAGCCGGCGAATGGGTGCCGAACATTTACGGCGGGCGCGAAAATCTCGAATCGATTGCGTTCCTGAAGCGGCTGAATCACGAAGTCAGACATATGCCCGATGTGCACGGCGCGATCACCATCGCCGAAGAATCGACGGCATGGCCAGGCGTCACCGCGCCGCTCGATCAGGGCGGACTCGGCTTCGACTTCAAGTGGAACATGGGCTGGATGCATGACACGCTGCACTACATGCACGAAGACCCGGTATATCGCCGCTATCACCATCACAACATGACGTTCGGAATGGTCTACGCCTATTCCGAACGCTTCGTGCTGCCGCTCTCGCACGATGAAGTGGTACACGGCAAGGGCTCGCTGCTCGGCAAGATGCCCGGTGACCGCTGGCAGAAATTCGCGAACCTGCGTGCGTACTTCGGGTTCATGTGGACGCATCCGGGCAAGAAGCTGCTCTTCATGGGCGGCGAATTCGGGCAGCTCGCGGAGTTCAATCACGACCAGTCGCCGCACTGGCATCTGCTCGACGACGCGTTGCATCACGGCACACAGATGCTCGTGCGCGACCTGAACCGCCTCTATGACAGCGAGCCCGCGCTGCATGTGCTCGACAGCGAGCCGGGAGGCTTCGAGTGGCTCATCGGCGATGACAGCGGCAACAGCGTCTTTGCATTCAGACGCGTAGACGGCGCGGGCCGCGAACTCGTCGCCGTGTGCAATCTGACGCCGGTGCCGCGCCTCGGCTATCGCCTCGGCATGCCGCGCGGCGGCCGCTGGAGCGAAGTGCTGAACACGGATGCCGCCATTTATGGGGGCTCGAATGTCGGCAACGGCGGACTGATCCACACGGAGGACGTAGTGAGTCATGGCAAACCGCACTCGGCATTGCTCGTGCTGCCGCCGCTTGCGACCATTGTCCTGCGCGCAGACTGAACGCGGTGTGGAGTGCCCGGCGTGTACGAAGAACCGCACGATCAGTGCACCGATGCGCGCCCCGCTGCAGCCTGTAGTTCCCGATAGCGCACAAATCAGAACAAGGAACGGGAATCATGTCGCACGCATTGCCCGACCGGCTGTTGCCGGGTTCTTGCTATCCGCTTGGGGCCAGCTGGGATGGTCTCGGCGTGAACTTCGCCGTGTTCTCCGCGAACGCACAGCGCTTGCAGCTGTGCCTGTTCGACCCGACTGGCCGCAAGGAGCTGATGCGTTTCGACATGCCCGAATGCACCGACGAGGTCTGGCATGGTTATCTGCCGGGCGCGCATCCGGGCACCGTCTACGGCTTTCGTGCCGACGGCCCTTACCAGCCGCAGCACGGCCATCGCTTCAACCCGCACAAGCTGCTGCTCGATCCGTACGCGCGCAAACTTGTCGGACAGTTCCGCTGGTCCGACGCGCTCTTCGGCTATCGCGTGCATTCGAACCGGCTCGATCTGTCGATCGACCGCCGCGATTCCGCACCGGCGATGCCGAAATGCGTCGTGATCGACGAAGCGTTCGACTGGTCGCACGATGCGCGCCCGAACGTGCCGTGGGGCGAAACGGTGATGTACGAGGCGCATCTGCGCGGCGCGTCGATGATGCGGCCCAACCTGCGTCAGCACGAACGTGGCACGTTCGCCGCGCTCACGTCGCCCGACTTCATCGACCATCTGCTCAAGCTCGGCGTGACCGCGGTGGAACTGCTGCCGGTGCACGCGCTTCTGAACGACCGGTTTCTGGTGAGCCGCGGCCTGCATAACTACTGGGGCTACAACACCGCCGCGTTCTTTGCGCCGGAGCCGTCGTATCTGTCGACGCACCGGCTCGACGAAATGCGCATCGCCGTGCGCCAGCTGCACGCGGCGGGCATCGAAGTGATTCTCGACGTGGTCTACAACCACACGTGCGAAGGCAACGAACAGGGACCGACCGTCTCATGGCGCGGCCTCGACAACGCGAGCTACTACCGGCTGATACCCGGCGACGAGCGGCATCACATCAACGACACCGGCTGCGGCAATACGCTGAACATCCAGCATCCGCGCGTATTGCAGATGGTGATGGATTCGCTGCGCTACTGGTCGACCGCGTTCAATATCGACGGCTTCCGTTTCGATCTCGGCGTGACGCTCGGTCGCGAATACGCCGGTTTCGATCCCGGTTCGGGATTCTTCGATGCGATCCGCCAGGATCCCGTGCTCTCACAACGCAAGCTCATTTCCGAGCCATGGGATATCGGGCCGGGCGGCTATCAGCTCGGCAATCATCCGCCGGGATTCAGCGAATGGAACGACCGCTTCCGCGATACCGTTCGCCGTTTCTGGCGCGGCGACGCCGGGCTTCGTCCCGATCTGGCGGCGCGTCTGACAGGATCGGCCGACCTCTTCAACCGCCGCAGCAGAAAGCCATGGGCGTCGGTCAATTTCGTGGCTTCGCACGACGGCTTCACGCTCGCCGATCTCACCGCCTACGAGCACAAACACAACGAGGCGAACACCGAAGGCAACAACGACGGCCACAACGAAAACTGCAGCCGGAACTGGGGCGTCGAAGGCCCGACCGACGACCCGGCGATCATCGAAACCCGCGCGCGCGTGGCGCGTTCGATGGTCGCGACGCTCTTCACCGCGCTCGGCACGCCGCTCTTTCTCGCCGGTGACGAGTTCGGCCGCACGCAGCAGGGCAACAACAACGCATACTGTCAGGATAACGAGATTTCCTGGCTCGACTGGGAACGTGCGACGCTGCCAAGCGGCGCGCGGATGACAGAATTCGTCTCACGCGTGATCGCGTTGCGCAAGGCGCATCCGCTGCTGCGCGAGACGCGTTTTCTGTTCGGCGATCACGAAGTGCTGCCGGGCCTTTACGATATTGGATGGTTCGATGAACGCGGCGAGCCTTTGACAATCGAAGCGTGGCAGGACCCCCAAGGACGTGCGCTGACCCTGCGTCGCGCCGGGTCCGATCTGAATGGTCAGACGGAAGTATTGTTGATGATGTTGAATGCATCGTCGGAGGCGCTGATGTTCGCTCCGCCTCCGCCTCATCTGGAATGGAATGTGCTGCTCGATACGGCCCGCCCCGAAGCGCCGTCGCATCCGCTTGCCACGCCCACGCTCGAAGTCGCCGCGCATGCGCTCGTCGTGGTTGGCGCGCTGCCTGTAGGCGACGCGGACTGGCAGGCGGGCTGGCGTGCAGGCGCACAGTACGGACCGCGTCTGTTGACAGCGTTGCCGCCCGATCCGGGCGGCGCGCCCGAACACGAATGAGCCGCGCCGCGTACGTCGCAAACGGGTTCGACTGTCCCGCCAGCGGGGACATCCGGGCCGTGCGACGTGAAAACCGAATGGTGACGAATCATGTCTGAAAGTCCGATTGATCCGCACAAGCGCCATCACGCGCACTGCCTGCCGTTCGGCGCGCAGCTGCGTGGCGCCGAAAGCAGCACGCCGCATACGCGTTTTCGCTTCTGGGCGCCTTCATGCAAAGCGGTGACCGTCGAAATCGAAGGCGGCGCGCCGAAGGCATCCGTCGCGATGACCCCCACCGGCAACGGCTGGTTCGAAGCGGAAGTCGCGTGCGGCGCGGGCACGCTCTATCGGTATTGCCTCGACGGCGGTCTCACGGTTCCCGATCCTGCATCGCGCTTTCAGCCCCAGGACGTGCACGGTCCGAGCGAAGTGATCGATCCGCGGGCGTACACCTGGCAGCATACGAACTGGCATGGCCGGCCGTGGGAAGAGACCGTGCTGTACGAACTGCACGTGGGCGCGCTTGGCGGATACAGCGGCGTCATGGCGCGTTTACCCGCACTCGTCGATCTAGGCGTGACGGCGATCGAACTCATGCCGCTTAACGATTTCCCCGGCACACGCAACTGGGGTTATGACGGCGTGCTGCCCTACGCACCTGACGCCAGCTATGGCCGCCCGGAAGACCTAAAGGCACTCGTCGATCACGCGCATGGTCTCGGCCTGCAGGTGTTTCTCGACGTGGTGTACAACCACTTCGGTCCCGACGGCAACTATCTGCATCAGTACGCGAAGCCGTTCTTCCGCGAGGGCACGCACACGCCCTGGGGGCCGGCCATCGACTTCGATCGCATCGAAGTGAACGAGTTCTTCTGCGACAACGCGCGCTACTGGCTCGACGAATACCGCTTCGACGGGCTGCGTCTCGACGCGGTTCATGCGATCGATAACGACGCATGGCTGCGCGAGTTTTCGGAGCACGTTCGCGCGCACGTGCAGCACGGCAGGCACGTCCATCTCGTGCTGGAAAACGAGCGCAACACGGCCACGCTGCTCGACACGCATTTCGATGCGCAGTGGAACGACGACGCGCACAACACGCTGCACGTGCTGCTGACAGGCGAGCACGAAGGCTACTATCGCGCGTACGTCGATCAGCCGGTGCAACGACTCGCGCGCATTCTCGGCGAAGGGTTTGGCTATCAGGGCGACCCTTCGCCGATACACGATAACCGGCCGCGCGGCGAGGCGAGCCGGCATCTGCCGCCCACATCGTTCGTCATGTTTTTGCAGAATCACGATCAGATCGGCAATCGCGCAATGGGCGAGCGTCTGCGTTCGCTGTGCGCGCCCGATGCGTTGCGCGCGGCAACCGGCCTTTTGCTGCTGTCGCCGCAGATTCCCCTCCTCTTCATGGATGAAGAATCCGGCTCGGAGCAACCGTTTTTCTTCTTCACCGACTACACCGGCGACCTCGCGGATGCGGTACGCGAAGGACGTCGCCGCGAGTTCGCGCGCTTCTCGGCGTTCAGCGACGAAAAGCGCCGCGCGCAGATTCCCGATCCTAACGACGCGCGTACGTTTGCATCGTCGTCGCCTTCGATACGTGCGTCCAAAGAAACGCACAGCGCGGACCAGCTCGAATGGATGCACTTCTATAAATCGGCGCTGGCCGTGCGCGCGAAACTCATCACGCCGCGGCTGCGCCACGCAAAGGCGCGCGGCGCACGCGTGCTGCGCGCGCAAAACGGCGACGATGCCAACGCGCTCGTGGCGAGCTGGAAGCTTGGCGATGGCGAGACGTTGTCCATCGCGCTCAATCTTTCGGACGAGACGGTACCGTTCGCGGAAATCCCCGTGGGGAAGGTGATTTTCGAAACGCCGGCACGCGTACGCGACGCGATTGCAACGAACGTCCTGCCGTCGCTTTCATTCGTCGCGTGGCTGACGGGCGACATCAGTCACTACGCCTTCGGCCACGATGCACGCAAGGTAGCAAAACCGGAGCCGCACGCGTGAACACAACCCGACGCGCCACCGAAACGCTCGAAAGCCTCGCCGCACGCGCAGGCTTTGAAGTCGAATGGAGCAACGCCCACGGCGAAATGCAACGCGTGCCTGACAGCACGCTTGCCGTGCTGCTCGAACGCATGGGCCTGCCGTGCGGCAGCGCCACGCAACTCAGACAAAGCGCGGCCACGCTCGACGCGGAAACGGCAGGACGCAAGTTGCCGCCGCTGATGACCGCCGAATGCGAACGCGGTATCGCACTGCCCGCCGCTGCCGTGAAATCTGGCAGCCGCTACCGTATCGAACTCGAAAGCGGTGCGATCATCGATGGCCGCTTCACGGCGCCCAAAGGCGAAGCTGCGCTGCTATCGCCGATCAGCGAAGTGGGCTATCACACGCTCGTGATCAACGAGCAGCGCATGACGCTCGCCGTTGCGCCAACGCGCTGCTACACCGTCGCCGACGCGTGGCGCGCGCTGCACGAAGACGCCTCCAGCGTGCCGCCGCTGTGGGGCGTGGCCGCGCAGCTATACGGGCTGCACCGCACCGGCGACGGCGGCATCGGCGATTATTCGGCGCTCGCCGCGCTCGCAATCGAAAGCGCGAAACACGGCGCACATGCGCTCGCGGTCAGCCCGACGCACGCGATGTTCAGCGCCGAGCCGGAGCGGTTCAGTCCGTATTCGCCGTCGTCGCGGCTGTGGTTGAACGTGCTGCATATCGATCCTGCGGCGGTGTTCGGTGCAGACATGGCGCGCGCCGCGCTCGCGCAGGTGGACGCGGGCCAGACGTGGTCGCAACTCGAAGCGCAACCGCTGATCGACTGGCCCGCTGCTGCCGTTCTGAAGCTTAAAGTCCTGCGCGCGCTCTTCGAGCATTTCTGCGTGCACGAACGTGCGCAGGACGCGCCGCGTGCGCTCGAATTTCACGGCTTCTGCGTACGCGGCGGTCGCGCGCTCGAAGATCACGCGCGCTTCGAGGCGTTACAGGCCGCGCAGCTCGCGGCGCCCGACGGTAACGGTCACTGGCGCAACTGGCCGGAAAACCTGCGCGATCCGCGCAGCGAAGAAGTCGAAGCGTTCGCGCAGGTGCATCGTCACGAAGTCGAGTTTCATCTGTTCCTGCAATGGCTCGCCGCGAAGGGACTCTCGCACGCGCAGCACGCCGCGCGTGACGCGGGCATGGCCGTCGGCCTGATCGCGGACCTCGCCGTCGGATGTGACAGTGCGGGCAGCCATGCATGGTCGTATCGCGATGAAATGCTGACGGGCGTGTCGGTTGGCGCGCCGCCCGATCTGTTCAACCAGGCGGGTCAGGCGTGGGGGCTCACCACGTTCTCGCCGCGCGCGATGCGCACGCAGGGTTTCGCCGCATTCATCGACATGCTGCGTGCCGCCTTCGCGCATGCGGGCGGCGTGCGGATCGATCACATCCTCGGCCTGCGACGGCTCTGGCTCGTGCCCGACGGCGAAAAAGCCGCGAACGGTGCGTATCTGCGCTATCCGCTCGAAGACATGTTGCGGCTCATCGCGCTCGAATCGTGGCGGCATCGTTCGATCGTGATCGGCGAGGATCTCGGCACCGTGCCGCCGGGATTTCGCGAGCGGCTCACAGAACACGGGCTGTCGGGCATTCGTGTGCTGTGGTTCGAGCACGCCGGTTGGGGCCAGGGCTTCAAGGCGCCGCAACACTGGGACCGCGACGCCGTATCGACCACGACGACGCACGATCTGCCGACGGTGGCCGGCTGGTGGCTCGGCGCGGATATCGACTGGCGCAACCGCATCGGCCAGACCTCGGCGCGTGCCGACGGCCGCGATCCGGTCGCGCTCGCGCACGACGAACGCGCGGGCGATCGCGCCGCGTTGTGGCGCGCGTTCCAGGCCGCTGGCCTCGCACCTCACGACGTGCCCGCGCCGCCGCTCGACCAGCCGCCCGTCGACGAGGCGCTGGCCTATGTCGCGATGACGCCCGCGGTACTGGTCACGTGTCCACTTGAGGATCTGCTCGCGCTCGCGGATCAACCCAATCTGCCCGGCTCCATCGACGAACATCCGAACTGGCGCCGCCGTCTCGCGCCACCGGTCGATGAGCTCTTCAGGGACGCGACGTTCTGCGACCGGCTGCGCGCGGTCGCTGCGAGGCGCGCCGCATCCGCGCCGGCTTCCAACTCTGCTTCTTCACCGTCTGACCTGCCATGACTGTTCCACGCTCCACGCTCAGACTGCAGTTCCATCGCGACTTTACGTTCGACGATGCGCTCGCGCACGTCGAATACTTCGCGGCCTTAGGCATCAGCCACCTGTACGCTTCACCGGTTACCACCGCCGGGCCCGGCTCGACGCACGGCTACGACACCATCGATTACACGCAGGTCAATGCAGAACTTGGCGGCGAGGCGGCGCTCAGACGGCTCGCCGATAAACTGCACGCGCACGGCATGGGGCTTATCGTCGATGTCGTACCGAATCACATGGGCGTCGGCGGCTCGGGCAACGCGTGGTGGCAGGACATTCTCGAATGGGGACGGCATAGCGCGTACGCGCGGCATTTCGACGTCGACTGGCATTCGCCCGATCCGGCGCTGCGCGGCAAGGTGCTGCTGCCGTGCCTCGGCACTGCGTATGGCGACGAACTCGCGGCCGGCCAGATTGTGTTGCGCTTCGCCGCCGATACGGGTCGCTTTTACGTCGCGTATCACGACCACGTGTTTCCGGTGTGCCCGATCGAATACGCGAGCATCCTGAAAGCCGCCGACCGCGCCGATCTGGCCGCGCTTGCAGAGCGCTTCAACGGCGTCACCACGCAGCCCGCCGACCAGCCCCGCGCCGCCGAAGGCATCGAGGCGTTGCGCACGTACGTCGCGCAAAACGGGCTGGCGGGAATCGAAGCCGCGCTTGAAACGTTCGATGCCAACGCGCCAGTTACGCGCGAGCGCCTGCACCGGTTGCTCGAACGACAGCACTATCGTCTCGCGTGGTGGCGCACTGCCGCCGACGAAGTCAACTGGCGGCGCTTTTTCGACATCAGCACGCTTGCGGGTGTGCGCGTTGAACGCCCCGAGGTGTTCGATGCCGTGCATGCGCTGATTTTCCGGCTGTACGCGGAAGGAATCGTGGACGGCGTGCGGATCGATCATGTCGACGGTCTCGCCGAGCCGCGCGAATATTGTCAGCGGCTGCGCCAGCGGCTTAACGAACTGCGTGAAGGCAACCCGTATTGCGTCGTCGAAAAAATCCTCGCGCGCGGCGAGCCCTTGCGCGATGACTGGCCCGTCGACGGCACGACGGGCTACGACTTCATGAACGACGTCGGCGCGCTGCTGCATGATCCGCGAGGCGCCGAGCCGCTCGCCGCCACGTGGGCGGAACTCACGGGACGCAGCCCGTCGTTCGCGGACGAAGCATTGATCGCGCGTCGCAAGATCCTGACCGAGAACCTCGCGACAGAGCTGGATCGTGCGGCGCGTGCGCTGCATCGTATTGCACGCGACCAGTTGTCGACGCGCGACTACGCGTTCACCGCGATCCGTCGCGCGCTGGCCGAACTGGTGGTGCATTTTCCGGTGTACCGTATCTATCCGCAAAACAGCGTGCGTAGCGAAGTCGACAACCGCTACTTCAATCAGGCGTTCGACGCCGCGAAGCGCGTGCTCCCGCGCGGCGATCACGGCGTGCTGGAACGCATCGGTGAATGGCTCGGCGGTGCGCAGCAGGCAGATGACGCCACCAACAATACTGCCGCGCGTTCGCCCTCCGCGCAGCCGGGCGGAAACGGTGGCAATGCGCCCAGTCATTCGGGATCGTCGCGGCGTACCGCGCAAACGGTCTTCTCGCAGCTGACCGCGCCCGTCGCGGCGAAAGGAATCGAAGATACCGCGTGCTACCGCTATGGGCGTCTGCTGTCCCGCAACGAGGTGGGCGCCGACCCGGGCGAATTCGCGCTGACGGTCGAGCAGTTTCATGCAGCCAATCGCGAACGCGCGCTACGTTTTCCGCACGCGATGCTCGCCACCGCGACGCACGATCACAAACGCGGTGAGGACATGCGCGCGCGCCTTGCCGTGCTGAGCGAAATTCCGCAGGAATGGGGCGCGACGCTGCGCGGCTGGTCGACCTTGAACGCACCGCAACGTCGCGAGACGGGCGGCCATGATCGCGTTTTGCGCGACACGCCGGACACAGCGGAAGCCGCGGCCGGCGCGCAACACTGGGCACCGGGTCCCGATGCGGAAGCGATGCTGTATCAGACGCTCGTCGGCTGCTGGCCGATCGACCTCGCGCCTGACGATGAGGCAGGCGTCAAGGCGCTCGCCGAACGCGTCGCGCGATGGCAGCTGAAGGCGTTGCGTGAAGCAAAGTTGCGCACCAACTGGCTCGCGCCCGACGAAACCTATGAAAACGCCTGCCGCGATTTTCTCTTCGATGTGCTCGCACCTCAACGACGCGACGGCTTTCTGCGCGAGCTGCATGCTTTCGTCGAGCGGATCAGCGCGGCGGGCGCGATCAACAGCCTGCAGCAGACGGTGCTGCGTCTCGCGTCGCCGGGTGTGCCCGATCTGTATCAGGGCACCGAGTTGTGGGACTTCAGTCTCGTCGATCCCGACAACCGGCGACCCGTCGATTTCGCGCAACGGCACGCATGGCTCGTTGCCACGCCGCCTTCTGAGCAGCTTGCCAACTGGCGCGACGGTCGCGTGAAGCTGGGCGTCGTGCAACGCATGCTCGCGTTGCGCACGCACCTTCCCGCGCTGCCCGATCAGGGCGTATACATGCCGCTGCGGGTTCGTGGCAGCCAGGCCGCGCATGTGATCGCGTTCGCGCGACGCTACGGCAACGCGTATGGCGTCGTCATTGCCACGCGCCTCGCCGCGACCTTGCTCGACCCGGGCGCGGACACGCCGCTCGTCACGCCCGAACGCTGGGGCGATACGGCCATCGAGATGCCTGAGGCGCTCGCTGCGCGCGCGCTGTTCGACTGGTTGAGCCCGGGCGCACCCAGGGTCGATGAATCCGGCCTGCTGTATCTGCGCGATGCGCTCACAGCGTTGCCCGTTGCGATGCTGGTCGAAGAAGGCGTACCGCCGGTGTGAGCGGGAGCGCTTCGGGTACACTTTGTCAGCTTTCCCAACCCGATCTTCCCCGATTCATCCGACGGGAATTCCACACGGAGACAAACATGCGAACCAGCGCCCGTAATCATTTTTCCGGTCAGGTGACGAGCGTCAAGGCTGGCGCCGTCAACGACGAAGTCTCACTGCGCACGCAGGACGGCCTCGATATCGTCGCGATCATCACGCACGGCAGTGCCGCAGCACTCGGGCTTGCAGCCGGCAAACCGGCGTTTGCGCTGGTGAAGGCGTCGTCGGTGCTCGTGATGGTGGATGTCGACGGCAGCAAGGTGTCGGCGCGTAACGTTGTCTCGGGCACGGTTTCGTCCGTGAACAAGGGTGCGGTCAACGCCGAGGTCATCATCGCCGCAGCCGGCGGCGCGCAGATCGCGGCAATCATCACCAACGACAGCGTCGACCGCCTCGGCCTCGCCAGCGGTAAGGCAGCAGCAGCGATCTTCAAGGCGTCGAGCGTAATCGTCGGCGTCGACCAGTAAGCGTTTTGCGTCTAGTGCCGGCTGTCGCAATGGCGGCCGGCACACGTTTCATTTAAGCGGAAGCGTGCGCACGCGGCGCGTGCCGCCCTTCGCCGCGCGATCGACCGCGTACAGCAGCGCGCGTGACGCAATCCCACTTCGGCTACGCGTTCACGACGATGCGCAGCGGCCCAACGTGAACGCTACCCGCGCAGCCACGCGCCGCGGAGTGCAAAGATCGGAATATGCCGGTGGATATGATGCATATCGTGCGATCCGACGTGCATTCGCATCCGGTCGCAGCGTAATATACCCACAGACATAACGATGAACAAGCCGGCCATGCCGGCGGAGGGTCGAAGATGGGTACGGCTGACAGCGCGGCAAAACTTGAGCACGTCACGGCACCGGCAGCATCGGCGATTACGTCGGACGCAACGCCCGGCGTCATCTCGCTGACGGGAGACGTCTTGCGCCCGATGTCATTTTCGGTCGACGATCTGCGGACGTACACCAGCGTATTCGCCGACCCGTTCGACCTGCGGTGCTTCACGACTAACAGGTTTATTCGCACGATCGATCGTTATCGCGGCGTTCTGCTGAAAGAACTCATCAAACTTGCCGGCCTGCGCTGCGATTCGCCGGGCGATTTCAAGCGGATGGTCATGATCGCAAGCGCCCACGACGGCTATGCCGTCACGTTTTCCTGGCACGAACTGTTCAATACGCCGGTGGGCGAACAGGTGCTGGTTGCGTACGAATGCGGCGGCCAGTCGCTCGACGCGGAGCAAGGCGCGCCCGTGCTCTACTCCGGCGCCGACATTCTGCCCGCGCCGCGTCATGTCAAGCGGCTCGCGCGTATTGAAACGCGGGTGCTCAGGCCTTAGGTCCGTTGCGAAGACTTCATGAGCGAGCACGCGTCAAGCCTCGATCAAGCCTGCGCAACACGCGTGGACGAACTGCTTGCTGCAACGGACAAATTTCTCACACTGGACGCACAATTGTTTGCGCGCCTGATTGCCGCGCGCGAAGTACGCGGCGAAATCGCACTGCTCGGTGTCCCGCAAAACGACCTGCACGGCCTGTTTAGACGACACTTCCCTGGCGCTGCGACACCTCCGCACATTCCAGTGCTGCCAGTTACCCTGCCCGCTACAGCGCACGCAGATTTCTTGCGCGCGCTAACCGCGTTGCTTCTGGCGCACGCCAACCCGGCGGCAAACGAAGACGACACGCGCTGCGTTGCTGAGATCGTCGCGCATGCGTGTTTGAGGCCGGATCATTTGTGGCGCGATCTCGGCCTGAGTGGCCGCGACGACGTGACCGCGATGCTCGGGCGTTATTTTCCGACGCTCGTCATCCGCAATACCACTAACCTGCGATGGAAGAAGTTTCTAGCGCGAGAACTCGCGCTTGCTCAAGGAAGGGCGCCGGGACCGGCACCGGGTTGCCCCGGATGCGAAGACTTTGGCTTCTGCTTTCCGCACGGACATTGAAGCGTAGAGCCGCCTGAAAGCGTGTCGCCATCGTGTATGCTTTCGCGCATGGCTAAACCCGCAGACAACATGAAAAATCCGGCAAAAGCTTCCCGGCCGGAGGTGCGCTTTCGCATGCGCATCCAGCAGGCGGGGACGATCGCGCTCGGGCCCGGCAAGGTCTCGCTGCTCGAAGCCGTGCAGGAGCACGGGTCGATTTCGGCAGCGGCACGCAGCCTCAACATGTCGTATCGTCGCGCGTGGCTGCTGATGGACGAACTCAACCGCTCGCTCAAGTCTCCCGCTACCGTCTCGGAACACGGCGGGCAGAGCGGCGGCGGCAGCGTCCTCACCCCAGTCGGCGAAGAAATTATCCGGCTTTACCGTGACATCGAAAGAGAGGCCGCCGCGGCATGCGCAACCCAGATCACGGCGCTGACAAAACTCGTCAAACGCTGAAGCGACCGGTCACGGCCCGTAGCACGCGTTTGTCGTCATCCGTGGCGCAGACAAAACCGTGAGGCGCGCGGTGCGCCAGTCGCCTGGGACGCCGCATGGGCACGCGTCACCCGTTCGACAAAGCTTGCGATGCTGGCGGTACGCAACGGGTAGTACGTGACCTGATGCCGTTCGCACACGCGCTTTAGCATGTTCATCGAATCGTGATCCACGCAGTCGACCGGGAAAACGACCATGTCGGCATGCGGCAACGCTGCGGCCAGCAGGCCTTTTCTGTCTTCCACGCCACCGTCGTGCAGTGTCAACGCTCCGCCCGCCGATTCGACGATGCGTCTGAGCGCGGCGTTCGAGCCCGGCCGCCCGCCCACGTAGACGATCCGCTTGCCGCTAATCGCATCAACGAGCGCCTGATGCGCGTCCGGCGCTTCAGCGGAAAGCTGCATCGTTCGCTCCATGGCGCCCGCTTCAGCCTGCACGACATCGAGCAGCGCGAGCGCCTCGTCAAGACTCTCGCGTAGCGCCTGCGCGTGCTCCTGCTCTTTTGCGGCGCGCTGTTCGGCAGCCTCGCGCCGGCTCGTGTGAAGCGCAAGACGCGCATCGCGTGACGCAAGCGCCTCGCGCAGCGTCGACACCTCGGATTGAAGGCCCGCTTCGTCGCTCACGCCCCTGCGCTCGAGTTGCGCCGTCAACTGCGCAATCTGCGCCGAAAGTTCGCGAGTCGATGCATCCCGCTGGATGCTCATTTCGTGAAGACGCTTCTGCTGGCGCTCGACCCTTTCGCGCAACGTCGCGTTTTCCGCTTCCAGCGCGACAAGGCGACGAATATCGGCGCGGTTCGCTGCGCCCACCAGATGCGACAGCATGTGCAACTCGCCGAATGCGGCCTGCCGCTCGTGCATCGTGGCTTGCGGATGCGTCATCAACGCCCAGTAAGCAGGCGGAATGTCGCCGCTCTTGAGCGCTTCGTCCCACATGGCGAGGAGCGCTTCGGCATCGCGCGCCTTGTCAAAACGACGGATGGCGCCCGCGTAGCGCTCGTCCAGCGCCTTGTGCAACGCCTTGCCGCCCGCGCCGCCTTCGATGGCAAGCTCGACGGCCGCGTGGTGTATTTCCAGATCGCTCGCTTTTTGCCGGTCCAGACCGGTGAATTTCGGTACCAGCTTGCGCAGCTCGTGCGTCGTCAGGCAGGTACCGATCACCGAGCAATGCAGATGCGAATCGAGTTCGGCGAGGCGCGCACGACGTCTCCGGCTCGTTAGCTGCGATTGCGTGGGCTGGCAGCATGCATCGCCCGCACGCGGATAGCTTCCAGTAGCCTCTCTTTCCGGCTGATTGATGCCTGGCACGGTAGCGAGACGAAATGGCGGAGCGTGCATGATGACCTCGAATCCTGTTCCGGTTTTACGGCAAGTTTCGCGCTATCGGAAGCGCTTCCCCAACAATCGACGACACGAAATCGCCCGATGGCTCACGGGCCACATCGCGCGATCAGAAACCATGCGCCGACTGCGAGCCGACCCCCACTCCATATGATGTTCAGCGCCTGCTGCCCTCGATGAGGTCGTCCGGCATGCGCATCGATATATTCTATCGGATATAACGAAAAATGGTGAATCCCTTCGGAAAACCGCCCGCCACTGGACAGGCACCCTTGTTGCAGGCAGCCTCCGGTTGGACCAGCAAAACGTGGCCTGCCGTTTCGCAGGACCTTCATGCCGCATATTCCGGGATCACACAGGGGGATCATAAAAATGGACCATGCGAACGCAGCCCTGATCGAGCGTTTCTATCGGGCATTCCAGCGGCTGGACGCGGAGGAGATGAGCGCGTGTTATGCCGAAGACATCGTTTTCAGCGATCCGGTGTTTGGGGAGCTGCGTGGTCGCGAGGCGGGCGATATGTGGCGCATGCTTACACAGCGGGCGCAGGCGTTTTCCGTTTCCTTCGACGACGTCGAAGCCAGCGAGACAGGCGGCAGCGCAAAATGGATTGCCCGTTACGTGTTCACGCAAAGCGGGCGTTCCGTGGTCAATCACGTCCAGTCGCGTTTTCGCTTTCGCGGCGGGCTCATCGTCGAGCAGCGCGATACCTTCGCCCTGTGGAGCTGGACGCGACAGGCACTGGGAATCAAGGGTACGCTGCTGGGATGGACGCCCTTTGTTCAGGGTGCAATCCGCAAACAGGCGCGACGTGGCCTCGACGCGTGGCGTACGAAGGCTGCACGCGGCTGAAAGGCTGACAGCGCGGCTTCGCGCATCCGGACTAACCGGCCGCATCGCCCCGGAGGACATATGACACGCAACGCTTATCGTATGGACCGCCCTGCTCGCTGTATCCTTTCATGTTGCGCAGGGCTCGCGGCGAGCTGCATCGCGAGCGCGCAGACTGCTCCGCCATCCGAACTGGAACCCGCCGATGCACACCATGTAGTCGCATCGCTTGCGGCATCCGGCGTGCAGATCTACGTGTGCAAGCCCGACCAGAGCCATCATCTGGTGTGGACGTTTAAATCGCCGCAGGCTGACCTGTACGACGGATCGGGAAAACTGGTGGCAAAACACTATGCCGGCCCGAGCTGGGAAGCGACGGATGGCAGCAAGATAACTGGCAAGGTGCTTCAACAAATGCCGAATGCGCAACAGCCTGGCAGCATTCCTTTGCTATTACTGAAGGCGACCAGCGCAGGCGCACCTGGGGAACTGGCGTCAGTGCGTTACGTGCAACGCTGGAACACGCGAGGCGGCGCCGCGCCGCTTCAGCCCTGCACGCAGGAAGGCCAGGAAGGCCGAAGCCCTTACCTCGCCGATTACGTCTTTCTCGACTGACGTTCAGCGAAAAGGTTGAAGAAAGAGAAATCACACGAACGATGCATGCGGCACACTGGAAACACGAGCGCACTTAAGCCGATAAAATCGGACGGTGCCCGACCGATCCCTCCATCGCTGACGCGCGACGTCGCCGAACAACGCCAATGACCCATATCGCCGCGCCCATCGAAGACACACGACTCGAAGACGAATGGCTTGAGGCCGACGCCTTCGGCGGCTTTGCATCGGGCACGGTCGGCACGGCGCGCACGCGTCGCTACCACGCGCTGCTGCTCGCTGCGTCGAAGACAGGACGCATCGTGCTCGTGAACGGGGTCGAAGCGTGGCTCGAAGGGAACGGCGCGCGCTATCCGCTCACGATGCAGCGCTACGCGCCCGACCTCGTTTATCCCGACATCGCAACGCGCATCCTCAGCTTCGATACCGAACCGTGGCCGACGTGGCGCCTGCAGATCGATGCGGCCACTGCGCTGACCGTCGAAATATTCGTCGCGAAGGCGAGCGGCGAAACCGTGCTGCGCTGGCGGCTCGAACGTCACGGCACGCTTGCGGGCAATCTGATCCTGAAGGTGCGGCCGCTGCTGTCTGGCCGCGACTATCACGCGCTGCATCACGAGAATCCGGCGTTCAACTTCAACGCGCAGCAGGACGGCGCGCGCATCAGCTGGCAGCCGTACGGCGATCTGCCGGTCGTTCACGCATTGACCAACGGCACGTATGCACATACGCCCGACTGGTATCGCAACTTCTGCTACGTCCGCGAGCGCGAACGCGGCCTCGATTTCACCGAAGACCTCGCCACGCCCGGCGTGTTTTCCTTCGATCTCGCCAGCGGCGAAGCGCTCATGATTCTGAGCGCGAATGCGCAAGACCCGCAGCAGACCCATGCTACGAGCGCTCCGGCACAACACGCCCGCGAACTTGCCGACATCGAACAGCAGCGCCGCGCTGCGTTCGGTTCACGTCTGCAACGATCGGCCGATGCGTATGTCGTATCGCGCAATACGGGCCGTACGATCATCGCCGGATTCCCGTGGTTCACAGACTGGGGCCGCGACACGTTCATCGCGATGCGGGGGCTGCTCATTACATCGGGCCGGCTCGCCGAAGCGGAATCGATCCTGCTCGAATGGTCCGCCACGCTGTCCGAAGGCATGCTGCCCAACCGCTTCCCCGATTACAGCAACGCACCGGAATACAACTCCGTCGATGCATCGCTCTGGTTTGCGATCGCTGTGCACGACTACCTCGCGACGGATCATGCGAGCCCTGCAACACGCACGCGTCTGCAGCAGACCGTCGATGCGATTCTCACCGGCTATTCGAACGGCACGCGCTACGGCATCGCAGCCGATACCGACGGCCTGCTGCGCGCCGGCGTCCCGGGAATGCAGCTGACGTGGATGGACGCGCGCGCCGGCGACTGGGTCGTCACGCCGCGCATCGGCAAGCCCGTCGAGATAGAGGCGCTGTGGATCAACGCCTTGCGTATTGCATCTGCGTGGAACGCGCAATGGCAAGACCTTGCGACACGCGCTTCGCAGGCGTTCAATGCCCGCTTTATCGATTCGTCAACGGGCGCGCTCTTCGATGTCGTCGATGTCGATCATGTGGAGGGACAGGTCGATCCCGCGCTGCGGCCAAACCAGATCTTTGCCGTCGGTGGTCTGCCGTTCGCGCTGCTTGAAGGTGCGGCCGCGCGAACGGTCGTCGAGCAGGTGCAGACGCATCTGCTGACGCCCGTCGGTCTGCGCACGCTCGCGCCGTCGGATCACGCCTATTGTGCGCACTACGGCGGCGGCCCACTCGAGCGCGATGGCGCATATCATCAGGGCACCGTGTGGCCGTGGCTGCTCGGCCCGTTCGTCGAAGCGTGGCTGCGCGTGCACGGCATGAATGGCGTGAGCCGCGCCGAAGCCGAGGCCGGTTTTCTGGCGCCGCTACACGCGCATCTCGATCATGCCGGGCTCGACCACGCGTCCGAAGTGGCGGACGGTGACGCACCGCACAAACCCGGCGGCACACCGTTCCAGGCGTGGTCGCTGGGCGAACTGCTGCGGGTGGAAAGCCTGCTCGCACGTATGTGAGCCGGGCTTGCCAAACCGCGCTACGATGTGCGTCTGACCGCCAGGGCCCAAGCTAAAGGACACGTCTATGTCACCGCTGCGCGCCGTCAATGTTCTTGAGACTACCGAAGGCCGTCGTCTGCATTCGGGTGAATGCGCCCGCTGGCAACGCTGGGGGCCGTATCTCAGCGAACGCCAATGGGGCACGGTGCGTGAGGATTACAGCGAAAACGGCACGGCGTGGGACTATTTCCCGCACGATCACGCGCGCAGCCGCGCCTATCGCTGGGGCGAGGACGGCATCGCCGGTTTCGGTGACGACACGCTCAGCTGGTGCGTCTCGCTCGCGCTCTGGAACGGTCGCGATGCCATCCTCAAGGAACGGCTGTTCGGTCTCACGAACGAGCAGGGCAACCACGGCGAGGACGTCAAGGAGCTGTACTTCTACCTCGACGGCACGCCGACGCATTCGTACATGCGCATGCTCTACAAGTACCCGCACGCGGCCTATCCGTACGCCGACCTGATCGAGGAAAATGCGCGACGCGGCGCGGACGTGCCGGAGTACGAGATCCTCGACACTGGCGTATTCGACGACAACTGCTACTTCGACGTCGATGTCGAATACGCGAAGCACGCCGTGGACGACATCGTGATGCGCGTGAGCGTCGAGAACCGTGCGGATAAAGCGGCTTCGCTCGACGTGCTGCCGCAGATCTGGGCGCGCAACAAGTGGTCGTGGAAGGGCCTGAAGGACAAGCCTTCACTGACGAAAAGTCCTGATTCACACAGCGCGCCGCATCTGACCGGACGCATGCAGGGGCACGATCCGCTCGTCGTGACGGCGTGGGTCCAGCCGTCGAAAGATACGACGATTACGCCCGAAGTAACGTGGCTCTTCTGCGAGAACGAAACGAACGTCCGGCGGCTGTTCAATACCGACGGCGCAGGTCCGTTCAAGGACGGCTTCAACGATTACCTCGTACACGGCGACGCCGATGCGGTGCGTCGCGACAGCGGCACGAAAGCCGGTGCCCATGTGCACCTCGAAATGGCACCGCACGCCCGGGCCGTCATATTCCTGCGCTGGCGACGTGAGTCCGGCCCGGACGAAGTACCCCTCGATGTCGATGCGCTCTTCGCGCATCGCATCGCGGAAGCGAACGAATTCTATGCGGCTTTGCAGCACGAAATGGACGACCCCGATGCGCGGCTCGTTCAACGTCAGGCGCTTGCCGGCATGCTCTGGTCGAAGCAGTACTACCAGTTCGACGTCCAGCGCTGGATGGACGGCGACCAGGCGCAGCCCGCACCCGCCGCGCGTCGCAAGCGCGGCCGCAACGCCGACTGGCGGCATCTGTGCAACGCGGACATCGTGTCGATGCCGGACAAATGGGAATACCCGTGGTACGCATCGTGGGATCTCGCGTTTCATGCAGCCGCCTTCGCGTTGATCGACCCCGCGTTTGCGAAGCGGCAGTTGCTGCTGCTCGTGAAGGATCGCTACCAGCATCCGAACGGTCAGCTCCCCGCGTACGAATGGGCGTTCAGCGACGCCAATCCACCCGTGCACGCGTGGGCAACGTGGCGCGTCTATGAAATCGACCGCGCGATTACCGGCAAGGCCGATCGCGATTTCCTCGAACTGGTGTTCCACAAGTTACTGCTCAACTTCTCGTGGTGGGTGAACCGCAAGGACGCCGACGGTCACAACATTTTTCAGGGCGGCTTTCTCGGACTCGACAACGTCGGCATCTTCGATCGCTCATCGCCCCTACCGACGGGCGGCCACATCGATCAGGCCGATGGCACGGCCTGGATGGCCGCGTATGCGCTCGACCTGATGCGTATCGCGCTGGAACTGGCGTACGCCAATCACGTGTTCGTCGATATCGGCGTGAAGTTCTTCGAGCACTTTCTGTACATCGCAGAAGCCGTGAGTTGCGAAGACGGTTGCGACACCGGCCTCTGGGATTCGCAGGACGAGTTCTTCTACGACAAGCTGCGTCTGCCCGACGGCACGATGGTGCCGATGCGGATCCGTTCGATCGTCGGGTTGATACCGCTTTTTGCGGTGCATGTGCTCGAAGAGCGTCTGCATGGCGACCTGCCTGGCCTGCGCGACCGGCTCGTCTGGTTCCTCGAGCATCGTCCCGATCTTGCGCGGCTTGTGTCGCGCTGGAACGAACCCGGCAAGGGCAACAGCCTGTTGCTTTCGCTGCTGCGCGGGCATCGCATGAAAGCACTGCTGCGCCGCGTGCTCGATGAAACCGAATTCCTCTCCGACCACGGCGTGCGCGCGCTTTCGCGCGTGCATCGCGATCATCCGTTCGTGTATGAGCACAATGGCGCCAGCTTCGGCATCAAGTACCTGCCGGCGGAATCGGATTCGCGTGTATTTGGCGGCAATTCGAACTGGCGCGGACCGGTCTGGATGCCGGTCAACTATCTGCTGATCGAATCGCTTTACGAATTCCATCGCTATTACGGCGATGAATTCCGCATTGAGTATCCGACGGGGTCCGGGAACTGCCACTCGCTGAACGAAGTCGCGGATGAGCTCGCGCGGCGCGTGACCACGCTGTTCCTGAAAGACCGCGACGGGCATCGTCCGGTGATGGGCGCGTATCCGCTGCTGGAGGCCGATCCGCGTTCCAGCGACCTCGTGCTGTTCCACGAATACTTTCATGGCGACAACGGCCGGGGCGTCGGCGCATCGCATCAAACGGGCTGGAGCGGGCTGGTCGCGCTCCTGCTGCAACCACGCGAAATGGGACAGTCGGGCGTCGTGCCTGTGGCGGGAGAAGCAGAAGAAGCGCTCGCCACGAAGTAATCTGTCCTGGCGCAGCAAACTGACAGATCGCCTGCGTCAGGTGAAATTCCGTGCACGTTTTGAACTGTGCGGCTTCGACCGTGGTCTTTTCTATATCGCCCGGTGCCCGGCTCAAAGGAATGACCCCATGTCGAACGAAACGAATGCAGCGCAGACAGCCAATACCGCTTCCAGTGCCGGCGGGAGCGCGAAAGCGGGCTCCGGTCCGGGAGGTGCGACGCCTTCGTCCGCAGGCAGGCATCCCGCGCCGCCCTGCACGCTGGTGATCTTCGGCGCGGGGGGCGACCTGACGAAGCGCCTGCTGATGCCTGCGCTCTACAACCTGTCGGTGGACGGCCTGCTCGACTCCGGCATGAAGATCATCGGCGTGAATCACGGCGAACGCGAAACCGCCGAATGGCGCGCCGACCTCAAGAAATCATTGCAACAGTTCGCCGCCGACAAGGCGAGCACGTTCCATACCGCGCAACTCGACGAAAAGGCATGGGACTGGGTCGAACAGCGATTGCAATACGTGGCCGGCGAATTCGAATCCGACGACACGTTCGCGAACCTGAAGCAGTTGATCTCAGCTTCGGGCAGCAACGCGATCTTTTATCTCGCGGTCACGTCGCGCTTCTTCAAACCGATCGTCGAACATCTCGGCCGCGCGGGCTTGCTGAAAGAAGACGAAGGCAGCGGCTTTCGACGTCTCGTCGTCGAAAAGCCGTTCGGAACCGACCTCGCGTCCGCGCGCGATCTCAACGCGCACATCCTGAGCTACGCGAAGGAATCGCAGGTTTATCGCATCGACCATTTTCTTGGCAAGGACACGGTGCAGAGCATCCTTGCCGTGCGCTTCGCGAATGCCATCTTCGAGCCGGTCTGGCGACGCGAATACATCGATCACGTGCAGATCACGGCGGCGGAGACGATCGGCGTCGAAGGACGCGGCAAGTTCTACGAACAGACGGGCGCGTTTCGCGACATGCTGCCGAATCACCTGTTCCAGCTGCTCGGCATGGTGGCCATGGAACCGCCCAATTCCTTCGATGCCGAGGCCGTGCGCGACAGGAAGGCCGATATCTTCGATGCGATCCAGCCACTGCATGCTCGCGACGTCGTGCTCGGCCAGTATGAAAAAGGGCCCGCGGGCCCGGGCTATCGTGAAGAACCCGACGTCGCTGCGGACAGCCACACGGAGACGTACGCCGCGGCGCGCGTGTTCGTCGAAAACTGGCGCTGGGCGGGCGTGCCGTTTTATCTGCGCACGGGCAAGCGTCTCGCCGCACGGCGCACCGAAATCGCGGTGCAACTCAAGACGGTACCGTTCCGGCTCTTTCGCGATACGCCCGTCGATGTGCTGACGCCCAACGTGCTCACACTGCGCATCGACCCGGCGCACGGCACGCGCTTCGATTTCAACGTGAAGGTGCCGGGGCCTGTGATGCAGATCGGCCCGGTGCAATCCGCGTTCGACTATGCCGACTTCTTCGCGGAGCGCGCCAACGTCGGATACGAGACGCTGCTGTACGACTGCATGCTGGGCGACGCTACCCTGTTCCAGCGCGCCGACAGCATCGAGACGAGCTGGGCCGCCGTGGACGACGTGCTGCATCCGGAAGGCGGCCCGTTGCCCGTCGACGGTTATGCAGCGGGCAGCGCAGGGCCTGCGCAAAGCGATGCGCTACTCGCCCGCGATGGACGCGCGTGGCGGCCGCTCGCGCCGGATGCACCTGTGGATCACTCAAGCAACGCAAACAGCGCGACGCAGAAGAAGTAACGCGATTCATACGACGCGCAGCACGAAGCACGACCAGGGGAAAAACGTGGTGACAACCCGCAAGCCGAAAATCATCCATGCACCGGAGCAGATTCTGGCGATCGACGTCGGCGGCACAGGCCTGAAGGCAGCGATCATCGACGCCACCGGACACATGTTGACAGAGCGCGTGCGCGTGGCGACGCCGCATCCGTGCACGCCGGACCAGCTCGTCGATACGCTGGTCGCGCTGGTTGCGCCGATCGTCGCGCAACATCCGCCGACGCAGATATCGATCGGCTTTCCCGGCTTCGTGCGCAACAACCGCATCCTGACGGCGCCGCACTTTGGCGTGACGGGCTGGCACGACATTCCGCTCGCGGACGAACTGTCGGCACGCCTCGGCGCACTGCCCGTGCGCATGATCAACGACGCCGAAATGCAGGGCTTCGCCGCGATCGAAGGCAAAGGCATCGAGTTCGTGCTGACGCTCGGCACTGGCGCGGGCACGGCCCTCTTTCGCGATGGCGAACTGATGCCGCATCTCGAACTCGCGCATCACCCGGTGAGCAAGGGCCGCGCTTACGATGAGTACATCGGCAACGCCGCGCGCGAGAAAGCCGGCGACAAGCGATGGAACCGCCGCGTGCACAAGATCATCGGTATCCTCGCTTCGCTCGTGAACTACGACAAGCTGTGGATAGGCGGCGGCAACGCAGCACGCCTGAAGTTCGAATTGCCGGCGAACGTGGCGATCGTGTCTAACCAGGCCGGCATCGAAGGCGGCGCGAAGCTGTGGCATCCGCGCTCGGTGCGCGAGACACGTCAGCTTCCGGAGGCGAACGAACGCAAGGGCGCGTTTAGATGACGGCGGCGTTCGGCGACGCCGGTTGAATGTCACACCGCGAGTCGGCTGGAGCGTCAGCCGCCTTCGTCGTCGAATTCTTTCGGGTAGACACGTACGAGCACGATGCGCGGCCCGCGCATCTTTTTCACGACGACATCGAAACGGTCGAACGACACGCGCTGCCCTTCCGCCGGCAGATCGTTGAGCGCCTGAATGACGAGGCCGCCGACCGACTCGGCCCGCCCCTCGTCGATATCGATACCGAGCGCGCGTTCGAGCGACACCACGGGCAGACTGCCCTTGCCCATCAGCGTGCCGTCGTCCATACGCGTCCAGTCGGCGTCGCCCTGCCGGAATTCGTCGTGAATCTGGCCGACCAGCGCGCCGAGCAGATTGTCGAGCGTGAGAAAGCCGATGGGCTTTTCGCCCTTGTGTCCGACGAGCGCCAGATGCGGTGCGCCCTTGCGGAAACGGCGGAACAGTTCCAGCGCCGGCATGTTCGGCTGCACATACTGCACAGGGCGCGTGTAGGGCTCCAGGTCTTCGAGCACACTGCCCGCCTGACGCGCCAGCAGCAGGTCTTTCAGGTGAATCATGCCGGCGACGCGCTCGCCGGCAGCGTCTTCGAACAGCGGATACCGGCTGAACCGGTGACGCGCGACGACCTGCATGTTGTCGCGCAACGGCAGATCGCGACGCAGGCCAATCATCTCGTGTGCCGGACGCATCAGGTCGGAAACCGTCAGCCGCGAAAAATCGAGCGAATGGGCAAACGTGTTCCATTCGTCCTGGCTATACGCGGCTGAAGCGGCCGCGATGCTGCCGGCCGCGCCCTCGCGGCGGCCGCGCAGGATTAGCTTGAGTTCCTCGTTCGAATAGTGCGAATCGCCACCGTGATCGGCCGTCAGACCGGCGATGCGCAGCACCGTGTTCGCGCTGGTATTCAGCACCCAGATCGCCGGATACATCGCCCAGTAAAAACCGTACAGCGGCAACGCGACCCACAGTGCGATCTTCTCGGCCTGGCGGATGGCGAGCGACTTGGGCGCCAGTTCGCCGACCACAATATGCAGAAACGAGATGCACGAGAACGCGAAAAAGAACGAGATGCCGTGAACCAGCTTCTCCGATTCGATGCCCAGAAGCCCAAAGAGCGGATGCAGCAGTTCAGCAAACGCCGGCTCGCCAATCCAGCCAAGACCGAGTGACGCAAGCGTGATGCCGAGCTGGCACGCGGAGAGGTACGCATCGAGGCGACCATGCACCCTGGCGAGCAGCTTGCCGCGCAGGCCGTGCTTTTGCGCGAGCGCCTGCACGCGTGTTTGCCGTAACTTCACCAGCCCGAATTCGGCAGCGACAAAAAACCCGTTGAGTGCCACCAGCAACAGCGCACCCAGAATGGCGACGACCTGAATCAAGGCAGAAGGCTCCAGAAACAAAAGTCGCCAGTATAGAGGTTGAAAGATAGTTGAAAGCCAACCCCTCGATGAAAGCGCGCGAATCCGGTCATGCGGCGCCGAGCGGAACCCGCAGCACGAGCGTCTCTTCGTTTTGCTCGAACTTGCCGCCATGAGCCTCGGCGACGCGCCTGCACAACGCGAGGACCCACGCAATGCGCCCCACTTCGCGTGGTTCCTGCGCCTGGCGGCGTGCGAACGCTTCGAGCAGATGCGGCAACGCGGCGTCGCCCAGCGCGGCCGGCGCCGGCGTGAACGTGACGGTTGCCTGCCACGTGGTCCCGTCGAGTGTGTTTTCGAGCGCGACGCTGGTTTCGCGCACACTGGTTTCGATAGCGAACGTCAGCATCAGCCACAGGGCCTGCGCGAGACGTTCCGCATCGCCGTTGAGCCGCTCGCCCGCGAGTGTCGACCCGGACGTGACGGTCACCGCGCGCGCCTGCGCAAACGGCGTGCGAACCGCATCGGCCGTTGCATCGATCATCGCGGCCAGTGCGAACGGCGCGCGGGCAAGCGCTAGCGATTTCGTTTCGGCGCGCGTGGTGTCGACAAGCGACTCCAGCAGCTTGACCTGCTGGTCGACGCCGCTACGAATGCCGGTGATGGCGCGCTGCGTGGTGGCATCTCCCGCATCGAGCTTGCGCTCGAGCACATACGCCCAACTGTGGATCGCATTCAGCGGACTGCGCAGATCGTGCGACACGAGGGACAGCACGTGATCACGCATGAAAAGCGCGGTCTCGGCACACAGACGCGCAGTACGTTCGTTGTCCGGCCACGCCGGGGGCACCGTGGCGGACTGCTGGGTGTTGCTGGAAAACGTTGTCACGATCGAAATCCTGGTGTGCGGGGCGTGCGCGGAAACAATGCCACATTATAGGCACGGCCTACGCCACCGCCGCCACGAAACGCCCCGGCCAGATGGCATAGTCCGGATGGCTGGCTGGCGGGCGCAGGGGCAACGCGCCTACAATGTCGGTTTTGAACGATCTGTCTCGAGGAGTTCCCCATGTCGATTGTCACGACCGAATCCGGCCTGAAATACGAAGACCTGACCGAAGGCACCGGCGCTGAAGCGCAGGCCGGCAAGACCGTCAGCGTCCACTACACCGGCTGGCTCACGGACGGCCAGAAATTCGATTCGAGCAAGGACCGTAACGATCCGTTCGCCTTCGTGCTGGGCGGCGGCATGGTCATCAAGGGCTGGGACGAAGGCGTGCAGGGCATGAAGGTGGGTGGCGTGCGTCGCCTGACCATTCCGCCGCAACTCGGCTACGGCGTGCGCGGTGCGGGCGGCGTGATTCCGCCGAATGCAACGCTCGTGTTCGAAGTCGAACTGCTGGACGTCTGACCGCGTTCTGAACGATGGATCACCACGCTGCCATCGTCAGACCCACCGTTTCGTTGCGTCGCTATGGCGCGACCGAAGCGACCGATGTGCACGACTTTCATCAGGTCGTACTCGGGCTCGATGGCGCGATGGTCATGGCTGTGGACGGCGTCGGTCGGGAGATCGACAGCCGTTCGGCCTGGCTGATTCCTGCTGGCGCACGTCATGATTACGCGGGCATCGGCGAGAACCGGCAACTTGTACTCGATCTACCGGCTTCGTCGCTAGCCGTGCCGCAACGGCTGTTTGACCGCGCACGCGCTGTCGAAATCGATGGCTCGCTGACTGAACTCGTGCGCACCGTCGCCGCCAGCGCCCCAGGCGCTGCGTATGCCGACGACGAAGCGTGGGCTCGCCAGTTCAACTGGAACACCGCTGCGCGGCTCTGTGCGGCGATTCTGTCGGATTCGGGTGCCACGAAATCAGGCGCTGGTGCGCTGCCTGCCCTGGGGCTTGATTTCGCACGCATTGACCGCTGGTTGCGCGCGCATCTGTCGGAGCCGCTGCGCATCGCCGATCTCGCCGCGCATTGCGGCTTCGGAATGCGGCGCTTTCATCAGCTTTTTATCGAGGCGTTCGGCGAAACGCCCCATCGCTATCTGCAACGTTTGCGGCTCGATACGTCGCTCACACTGCTGGCGGATCCGCGGCACACGCTATCGCACATCGCGCTCGACATTGGTTTTGGCGACCAGAGCGCATTCACGCACGCGTTCACGCGGCGCTTCGGGCTTGCGCCCGGGCAGTGGCGCGCGCTGCAGCACTAAACGCACGCAGACACAATGCGCACAACGGGCACGCAACCGCTTGCTCCAGGCGAAGAAACGAAAAAGCGAAAAAACGTCAGCGCGCGGCCGAAACCAGCGCGCTGACGCTTCCCCTCACGCAGCTTGAATTGCCAGTCCGCGCGCCAGATCGCCGCGAATGTCGTTCGGGTTTTCGAGGCCAACGGCGAGCCGGATCAGCCCTTCCGTGATGCCTGCTGCCGCCCGCGCTTCTGGTGTCACGCGGCCGTGCGTGGTCGTCGCCGGATGCGTGATCGTCGTACGCGTATCGCCGAGATTGCCGGTGATCGAGCAGATTTTCGTGCTGTCGATCACGCGCCAGGCGTTCGCCTGCATCGCTTCAGGCGTATCGCCCTTCAGCTCGAACGACACAATCGCGCCGCCTGCCTTCTGCTGACGCTTCGCGATCGCATATTGCGGATGCGATTCGAGGCCCGGATAGAACACGCGGTTCACCGCCGGATGTGTCTCGAGCCAGCGGGCGATTTCCAGCGCATTCGCCGACTGCTTTTCTACCCGCAGCGACAGCGTTTCCATGCCCTTCAGCAGCACCCACGCGTTGAACGCCGACAGCGTCGGGCCCGCGCTGCGCACGAACGGAAACACCTTTTCCATGATGAACTGCTTCGAGCCGACGAGCGCGCCGCCCAGCACACGTCCCTGGCCGTCGAGAAACTTGGTCGCCGAATGCATGACGACGTCCGCGCCGAGTTTCAGCGGCTGCTGCAGCGCCGGGCTGCAAAAACAGTTGTCGACCACGAACAGCGCGTTCACCGATTTAGCGATCTTGCCGATTGCTTCGATATCGGCAATCTCGGTCAGCGGATTGGACGGCGTTTCGAGGAAGAACATCTTCGTCTCGGGACGTACCGCATTTTTCCAGGCGTCGAGATCGGTCGGGTCGACGAAGGTCGTCGTGATGCCGAACTTGCTGAAGATCTGCGAGAACATGCCGAGCGTCGAGCCGAAGAGGCTCTGCGAACTGACGAGGTGATCGCCCGCCTGTAACGCCGACATCACGACCGACATGATCGCGGCCATGCCCGATGCCGTGGCCATGCACGCCTCGCCGCCTTCGAGCGCGGCCAGACGGTCCTGAAACATCGTCACGGTCGGATTCGTGAAGCGCGAGTACGTGTAATAGTCTTCGGAATGCTTGAAGCGGTCGGCGGCTTCGGCGGCGCTCGAAAAGCAGAAGCTCGACGTGAGGAAGATCGCTTCCGAATGTTCGTTGAATTCGCTACGCAGCGAGCCTGAGCGTACCGCGAGAGTGTCGAAGTTAAGGGAGTCGTCCATGTTCTTTCTGGTTCCGTTTTCCTGAGCTGAACATCCGTGCCCACGCGATACGATCACGCGTTCACAAACGACAGCGACAAAAAAGCCCGCTTTGCGTCGGCATAAGCGGGCTTCATGTGCGGGGGAAAGCTGGAGCGTCGATGGCGTATTGCTGTTTCACCACCGTTCGCTTTAGCTGTTTTGGGTTGCCCCGCGTCCGCAAGCTGAGTTCAAATCGACGCAAGCCGTCATCCTAACACGCGCGGCGCGCACCGTGCATCCGGCATTCGCGCCACGCATGCAGCCTTACTCGACCGACAGTTGCAGGTGCAATTGCGAACGTGCCGTGCCGCCGTCGATCGCTTCGCTCGCCGCGTCGCGGTCCGATTGCGCGGAAGGCGCAAGGCGGGCGCGTTCGATGCGATCGAGGTACTCGGTCGTGACATCACCCGTGATGTAGTTGCCGTCGAAGCACGACGCTTCGAACTCCTTCAACGCCGGGTTGATGTCGCGGACCGCCTGCTTCAGCGCGTCAACGTCCTGATAAACGAGATGGTCAGCGCCAATCATGCGCGCTACTTCATCATCGGTACGGCCGTGGGCGACGAGTTCACCGCGCGTCGGCATGTCGATGCCGTACACGTTCGGGAACTTCACCGGCGGCGCCGCCGAAGCGAAGATCACCTTGTTCGCGCCCGCGTCACGCGCCATCTGCACGATTTCGTGCGACGTGGTGCCACGCACGATCGAGTCGTCGACGATCAGCACGTTCTTGCCCTTGAACTCGATACCCATCGCGTTCAACTTCTGGCGCACCGACTTCTTGCGCACGGCCTGGCCCGGCATGATGAACGTACGGCCGACGTAACGGTTCTTGAAGAACCCTTCGCGATATTCCACGCCCAGCTTCTTCGCGACCTGCATCGCTGCCGGACGCGACGAATCGGGAATCGGCATCACGACATCGATGGCGACGCCGGGCAACTCGCGCTTGATTTTCTCGGCGAGATAGTCGCCCATGCGCAGACGCACGTTGTAGACCGGCACGCCGTCGAGCACCGAGTCCGGACGCGCCAGGTACACGAGTTCGAAAATGCACGGGTTCAGGCTCGGCGCCGTTGCGCATTGCTGCGCATGGAGGTTGCCTTCGAGGTCGATGAAAATCGCTTCGCCCGGCTCGACGTCGCGCACGAATTCGAAACCGATGCCTTCGATTGCGACCGATTCCGACGCCAGGATCCATTCGACGCCATCCGGCGTTTCCTGCTTGCCGAGACAGAGCGGACGGATGCCGAACGGGTCGCGGAATGCGAGCAGACCGTAACCGGCGATCAGCGAAACAATCGCGTACGACCCGCGCACCCGACGATGCACGCCCGACACCGCCTTGAAGAGCGCGGCCGGGTCGAGTTGCAGACCCGAGCTCGACAGCTGCAGTTCGTGCGCGAGCACGTTCAGCATCACTTCGGTGTCGGAGTTCGTGTTGATGTGGCGGCGATCGACGCGGAACATCTCGTCTTTCAGCTGCTGCCAGTTGGTCAGATTGCCGTTGTGGGCAAGGATGATGCCGAACGGTGCGTTCACGTAGAACGGCTGGGCTTCCTCTTCGCTCGACGCCGAACCGGCCGTCGGGTAGCGCACCTGGCCGATGCCGGTGGTACCCGGCAGGCTGCGCATGTTGCGCGTGCGGAACACGTCGCGGACCATGCCGTTGGCCTTGTGCATGTGGAAGTTGCTGCCGTTCGCCGTCGCGATGCCGGCGGCGTCCTGACCGCGATGCTGCAGGAGCAGCAGGCTGTCATAGATCAGCTGGTTGACCGGGGATTGAGAAACTACGCCTACGATGCCGCACATGGCATGTCCTTCAAAGGTACAAAATTCGTAACGGCAGCGACCGGTGCCATGTGGGCAGCCGGACTACGCCGGGGTGCTGCAGGCTTTCCGCGACAACTGCCCGTTGTAGAACGTCACACACGGACGTAGGCAGCGAGTGTCTCGGGAAGCAGCGGTTTCAGTTCCTGCACACCTTTCTCGGCGTAGGGCCGCAGCAAGGCGTGTTGCCAGAATTCCTGCTGGGGCAGTTCGGTCAGTCCCGCGAGCGCGACCAGAATCAGCACCAGAATGACCCCGCGTACGAGGCCGAACATCAAACCCAGCGAGCGATCGACGCCGGAAAGGCCAGTCGCCTGCACCAGCCTGCTGAGCAGCGCGTTCGCGACGCCCGCCACCAGCACCACGCCGATCACGATCACCGCGAAGGCGATCAGCCACTGGGTCAGCGGGCCGCCCGGCCACGTAGCCGGGATATACGGCACCACATAGCCGACGAAGCGGCACGCAACCAGAAACGCGGCAATCCAGCCAATCAGCCCGAATATCTCGGACAAAAAACCGCGCCACGTACCGCGCAGCGCCGACAGGCCGATGACCGCCATTACAGCGTAGTCGAAGGCAGTGAACATTGGCGGCTTACTGTGCAGCGCCGTTGTTCGCGCCCGACGTCAGGCCCGCTTCACGCACCTTCGCGATGGCTGCCGATGCCGCCGCCCGGTCCGCGAACGGACCCGCGCGCAGCAACGTACGCATCGAACCGTCGGACTGCTTCCGACGCTCGGTATATGCGGGCACACCCGCCGCTTTCAACTTCGTTGCCCAGCTATGTGCGCTCGCGTCATCCGGAAACGAACCGAGCTGCACGGCGAAACGGTTGCCCGGCGGCGCGGCCGGCGTGCCGGAATCGGCATCTGCCGCGGCGGCGGTCTGCGGCACGGCCTCTGCGGGCTGCGCGGGTTTCGTCGCTGGTTTTGTCTGGGGAGAGGAGTTCGCGGCGACAACCGGCGCCTCGGGCCTGGCTGGCTTCGCTGCCACAGTCGCTTTCGTGTCGGGTGTCGCTGCCTGTTTCGTAACCGGCGCAGCCGGTACGGCCGGTGCTTCCGACACCTTCGCTGCCGTGTCTGGCTTCATTCCGGCCGGGGCCAGACCAGAAGCAGCGAGCGCGGTAGCAGCCGGCGGATTGTCCGGCGCGACGCCTGCCTGCGTGTCTTCGGGGCTCGCGCTGGCCTTCGGCGCAGGGCGGGCGGGGATATCGATCGAGATGTCGTCGGTGACGGGCTTCGGGTGCGAATCGAGCACCATCGGCAGCACGACGACCGCGGCTACGACCAGCGCGATCGCGCCGACCAGGCGGCGCCGGGCGCGCTGTTTCTCGGGAAGTGTAGGGTCGAGCAGCATCGCATCCGCATCGCTGGACCGCTCCGTGCGGCGGGTTCGCCGCTCCACCCGCTCGCCACGGGTGGCCTTGCTTGAACTGGAGTTTGCGCCGCGCCGGCTGGGCGCGTCGTCTTTCTTACCGAACGAGAAAATTCCCATGAATGGCCTGGTTCGAGGCTGCGCGTTCAGTGTTGCTGCGATTTACGGTAGGCCATCACACCTGCCACCGTATAGAAACTACCGAAAACCACGATTCTACCATTGTCAGGCACCCGTTTTAGTGCGTCCTGAAAAGCTTCTGCTGGCGATTCAAAGCGTTGCACGCTGCTATCCGGTCCATCCGTGACGCCCGCCTCGCGCAATGCCGCTTCGAGATCGGCGGCCGGAGCGCCGCGCGGCGTCGGCAGGTCGGTCACACACCAGTGGTCGATCTCGCCCTTCAGATGCTGCAGGATGCCTGCGATGTCCTTGTCGCGCATCGAGCCAAATACCGCGTACGTGTACGGAAAATAGCCCATATTGCCGAGATTTTGCGCCAGCACTGCGGCGGCGTGCGGATTGTGGCCGACGTCCAGCACGACGGCCGGCAGGCCTGGCAGCACCTGAAAGCGGCCCGGCAGTTCGACGTTGGCGAGCCCGAGGCGGATGTCCTGCGCGGAAACCGGCAGACGGTCGCGCAGCGCCTCAAGGCCGGCCAGCGCCGCCGACGTGTTGATCAGCTGGTTCGCGCCGCGCAGCGCCGGATAAGCAAGCGCCGAGCGCCGCATCGTCCGGCCGACGTAGCTCCATTGCTGGCGTTCGCTGCCCGCCTGTCCTTCGTAGCGGAAATCCCGGCCAAAGAGCCACAGGTCGGCACCGATCTTTTCGGCGTGATCGATCAGCGTTTGCGGCGGGACCGGATCGGCGCAGATTGCTGGCTTGCCGGCGCGGAAGATGCCGGCCTTTTCAAAAGCGATCTTTTCGCGCGTATCGCCGAGGTAATCGGTGTGATCGATATCGATACTCGTGATGATCGCGCAGTCGGTGTCGAGAATATTGACCGCGTCCAGCCGGCCGCCGAGACCCACTTCGAAGATCACCGCGTCCAGCCCGCGCGACGCGAACAGATGCATGATCGCGAGCGTCGTGAACTCGAAGTAGGTGAGCGAGACGGGCGCAGGCAGGCTCTTGCGCGCTTTTTCGACGGCGTGGAAGTGCGGCAGCAATTCGGCATCGGTGGCGTTCTGCCCGTTCAGGCGGGCGCGCTCGTTGAATGCCATCAGATGCGGCGACGTGTGGCAGCCAACGCTATAGCCCGCGCGCAGCAGGATCGATTCGAGGATCGCGCACGTCGAACCCTTGCCATTGGTGCCGCCAACCGTGATCACCGGGCAGTCGAACGAGAGCTGCAGCGCTTCGCGCACCTGGTTGATACGGGCAAGACCCATGTCGATGCCGACAGGATGCGCGGATTCAAGATGCGTGAGCCACGCGTCGAGGGTCGAAAATGAGGTCATCGGTTGCAGCCGGGCAAGGCAGGTGAGCCAGCAAGGCCGACATTATCCCGGAAACGACGGCGCGCCGCTCGATTGCTCGCACGGCGCGCTGCTTTTTTACATTTACCGCGCATCGCCGCTACCGTGCGGAACGCGCGCGGTCACCCGCTCAGGCGACGGCGTCAGCCGGCTGACGCGTGAGCAGCGCCATCAGTTGCGCGATTTCCTCACGCAGCTTGCGACGGTCGACGATCATGTCGATCGCGCCCTTCGTCAGCAGGAATTCGGCGCGCTGGAAACCTTCCGGCAGCTTTTCGCGCACGGTCTGCTCGATCACGCGCGGCCCGGCGAAGCCGATCAGTGCCTTCGGTTCAGCGATCACAACGTCGCCGAGGAAGGCGAAGCTCGCCGACACGCCGCCCATCGTCGGGTCGGTCAGCACGGAGATGAACGGGAGTTTGGCGTCCGACAGCTTCGTGAGCATCGCCGTGGTTTTTGCCATCTGCATCAGCGAAAGCAGGCTTTCCTGCATCCGCGCGCCGCCCGAAGCGGTAAAGCAGATGAACGGCACCTGCTGCTCGAGCGCGTTCTGCGCGCCGCGCACGAAGCGCTCGCCGACCACCGAGCCCATCGAGCCGCCCATGAACGAGAATTCGAAGCACGCGACCACAACCGGCAGCGTGTGGATCGCGCCGCCCATGACGACCATCGCGTCGGTTTCGTCGGTGTCTTCCATCGCCTCTTTCAGGCGATCCGGGTACTTGCGGCTGTCCTTGAACTTGAGCGCGTCGACCGGCAGGATTTCCTGGCCGATTTCGTAGCGGCCTTCCGGATCGAGCAAGCCGTCGAGCCGCTCACGCGCGCCGATGCGCATGTGATGGTCGCACTTCGGGCAAACGTGCAGATTCGCCTCCACGTCGTTGCGGTACAGCACCGCTTCGCACGACGGGCACTTGATCCACAGGCCTTCCGGAATCCCCTTGCGGTTTTTCGGATCGGTTTGCTTGATTTTCGGCGGCAGCAGTTTGTCGAGCCAGCTCATGTTGTATCCCTCAAAGGTCTTCTTCTATGTGCGAAGCGGCGGGACGCGCCCGCCGCCTTGCCAGAGACGACAAAATTAGTGTTATCGCGCGGCCGTACCGATGCTGTCGACCGCCTGACGCACTTCCGCGATGAAACGCGTCAGCGTGTCGGCAGCGGCCTCTGGCGAAGCCTGCTGTAGCAACTGGACGATCCGGCTGCCGATCACGACGGCATCGGAAACTTCGGCCACGGCGCGCGCCGTATCGGCGTCCCGGATGCCAAAACCGACGCCTACCGGCAGGGGAACGCGCGACTTGATGGCCGGGATTTTACCTGCGATGCTGGAAACGTCCAGATTTGCCGCTCCGGTGACCCCCTTGAGCGACACGTAATAGACGTAGCCGCTCGCGATCTTGCCGACCTCCGCGATGCGGTCGTCGGTCGACGTCGGTGCGAGCAGAAAGATCGGATCGATGCCTGCAGCACGCATTTTTTCGGCGAATGCCACCGATTCTTCGGGCGGGTAGTCGACCACCAGAACGCCGTCGACGCCCGCTTCTTTCGCTGCAGCGGCGAAAACATCGGCGCCCATACGCTCGATCGGATTCGCATAACCCATCAGCACAACGGGCGTCCTGTCGTTTTTCTCGCGAAAGCGTTTCACGTCGGCGAGCACCGTGCGCAGCGAGACGCCTTTGGCGAGCGCCCGCTCCGACGACGCCTGGATCACCGGGCCATCCGCCATCGGGTCGGAAAACGGCACGCCGAGTTCGATGACGTCCGCGCCGCCGGCGGCAAGCGCATGCATGAATTCGACCGTGCGGGCCGGATCCGGATCGCCTGCCGTCATGAACGGAATCAGGCCTTTCTTGCCCTGCTCGGCCAAAGCCGCGAATGTGTTCTTGATACGGGACATGGAAATTTTCTCGGAAATCGTTATCTGCACGCTAACTGCGCGTTATTTGTGCGCTTCGAGCACGGTTTGCATTGGCCGTGTCAGCGCGACTCAGCCGCGGCGGCCGGCGCCACGGTCGCGCCAGGCGCTCGCGGCGCAACCGGCGTGACCGCGCTGACGCGTTCACGCGCTATCGCGCAGTAACTTTCATTGATCTCATAGCCGACGAATTCGCGCCGCTGACGGGCACAGGCGACTGCAGTGGTGCCGCTGCCCATGAACGGGTCGAGTACACGCCCGCCCACGGGACAGCTTGCCAGCACCATCCGCTCGACGATTTCCAGAGGCTTCTGGGTCGGATGATCGACGCGCTCGGCGTGCTGCCGGTGCAACCTCGATACGGACCAGACGTCCTTCGGATTATAGCCAAGCTCCAGCCACTTGCTGCCTTCGAACAACTTGCGCGAACGCGCCTTCTTCGTGACGGCATCGTACGGGATGCGGACGGGATCGAGATCGAAGTAATAATCCTTCGACACCGCGAAAAAACCGATGTTGTCGTGCACCGACGTAAAACGGCGCGTCGTGCCGCCCATGCTGGGCACACGCCGGTCCCAGACGATTTCGTTCACCATCGTCAAACGTGACTTCAGGAAAACGAAGATTTCCGGCGCATATTGCCAGGTGCAGAAAATGTACAGCGAACCGGAAGGCTTCAGCTTCGGAATGGCCAGATCCAGCCATTCCCGCGTCCAGGCGAGGAAATCCTCGCCGGAGCGCATGTCCGAATCATTGCCATAGTCCTTGCCGAGCCCGTACGGCGGATCGGCCAGAATCAGGTCGATCGATCCGTCGGGCAGGTTTGCTGCATCGGTCAGAAAATCGCGGTTCAACAGTTCGATGCCTTTCGGCGCCGCCTGCACGTGGGACATCACTGCCGGAGCGCCGTCCACGGCATCCGCGCGGGCGTCGATGGTCGGCTGCGGCTCGTCGAACTCGTCGCGCATCGTCGGGGCGCTCAGAACGTGATGCCCGATCGCTCGGCGACCGTATGCATGTCCTTGTCGCCACGACCCGACAGGTTGACCAGAAGGTATTTATCCTTCGGCAACGTCGGCGCGAGTTTCGCCGCGTAGGCAAGCGCGTGGCTCGACTCCAGCGCGGGGATGATCCCTTCGATCCGGCAGCAGTCGTGGAACGCCTTCAATGCTTCTTCGTCCGTGATACCGACGTACTGCGCGCGACCGATGTCCTTCAGCCACGCGTGTTCAGGGCCCACGCCCGGATAATCGAGGCCGGCGGACACCGAATGCGTCTCGATGATCTGGCCGTTTTCATCCTGCAGCAGATACGTGCGGTTGCCGTGCAGCACGCCCGGGCTGCCGCCGATCAACGACGCAGCATGGCGCCCCGTATCGATGCCGTCACCCGCAGCCTCAACGCCAATCAACTTCACCGATTCGTCATCGATATACGGATAAAAGATACCCATCGCGTTCGAACCGCCCCCGACGCACGCAATCACGGCGTCCGGCTGGCGACCGACCAGTTCGGGCATCTGCACCTTGCATTCGTCGCCGATCACGCGCTGGAAGTCGCGAACCATCATCGGGTACGGGTGCGGGCCGGCGACCGTGCCGATGATGTAGAACGTGTTTTCAACGTTCGTGACCCAGTCGCGCATCGCTTCGTTGAGCGCGTCTTTCAGCGTGCGTGAACCCGATTCGACAGGAATGACGGTCGCGCCGAGCAGCTTCATCCGGTAAACGTTGGCGGCCTGACGGCGCACGTCTTCCGAGCCCATGTACACGACACACTCCATGCCGAAGCGCGCGGCGATCGTCGCCGTGGCTACGCCGTGCTGGCCGGCACCGGTTTCCGCGATCACGCGCGGCTTGCCCATGCGCTTCGCGAGCAGCGCCTGACCGATCACGTTGTTCACCTTGTGGGCGCCCGTGTGGTTCAGGTCTTCGCGCTTGAGGAATACCTGCGCGCCGCCGAGCATCTCACTCCAGCGCTGCGCATGGTAAATCGGGGAAGGGCGACCGACAAAATACTTTAATTCGCGCTCATATTCGGCGATAAAGTCGGGATCCTGCTGGTATTTTTCGTATGCAACGCGCAGTTCATCCAGTGCATGAACCAGCGTTTCTGCGACGAACACGCCGCCATACTGGCCGAAATGGCCTCTTTCATCGGGCAAGTTGTACATTGCGTCACTCTTCTCAGAATGGAGCGCCGCGCGGCTCTGAAGGCCCGGGCGCTGCCAGAATCACCCGGCGTCCGCTTCGCGCACTGCGCGTACGAACGCCGCCATCCGGGCGTGATCTTTCACGCCCTTCGCGCCCGGTACTTCGATGCCGCTCGAGACATCGACCGCGTACGGGCGCACGCGATGAATCGCATCACTGACGTTTTGCGCGTTCAACCCACCACTCAAAACGGCCCGACGCGCGAGCTCTGGAGGAATAAGTGACCAATCGAAAACCTGTCCGCCGCCGCCGTAACCCTCGACGAGGGCGTCGAGCAGAATGGCGCTGGCTGCTGAATAGTTGAGCGCCGATTTTACCAAATCGGCTCGCTGAGTATCGGCCCCGATGCGCAATGCGCGCAACCAAGGCAAACCCGCAATGTTCGCGAGCGCCTCGCACTGGTCCGGTGTTTCGTCGCCGTGGAACTGGAGCATGGTCAACGGCACATTAGCGGCCACGTCCCGCATCCACTCCGGCGACGCGTTGACGAAGAGACCCACCACCGAAACGAACGGCGGAATGTCCCGCGTGAGTTCGACAGCCTGCGCGACGCTGACCGAGCGTGGGCTCGCCGGATAGAACACGAGCCCGATCGCGTCCGCGCCGAGATCGATCGCGTGCGCGATATGCTCGACTGTCGACAGCCCGCACAGCTTGATGCGCGTGCGATGGATCCGGTTTTCCGGCGTGGCGCCCGGCGCCTGCGTCGTTTGGCTCGGGTCGTTCGGGAGAGTTGTCATGGTTCGGGTTGCGTCCATACGGTACTCCACGGCACGCTGCCTGCGTGCGCGGCGGGCACCGCGAAGGCCTCAGGATAGCCGACCTGCGCGAGATAGAGGCCGTCGGGCATGAAGGTCGGCGCCGCGTTGCTGCGGTTGCGACTCGCCAGCACGTCGGCCAGCCAGCTGGCCGGATGGCGCCCGCGACCGACCGCGACGAGGCATCCCATCAGGTTGCGCACCATGTGATGCAGGAACGCGTTGGCGCGAAACCGGAAGTGAATGAAGTCACCCTGCTGCCGCACGTCGATCTGATACAGATGCTTCACTGGCGTCTTCGCCTGACATTCGGACGAACGGAACGCCGAGAAGTCGTGCTCGCCGATCAGACAGGCAGCTGCCGCGCGCATGGCGTCGACATCGAGCGGCGTGTGGATCCAGCCGGCGCGGCCCGTCAGCATCGGTGAGCGCACCGGGTGCACGTACAGCACGTAGAAGTACGTGCGCTCGAACGCCGAAAAGCGGGCGTGGAACGCCTCCGGCATCGCCTGGGCCCATTGCACGGCGACGGTCTTCGGCAGGAACGCGTTCGTGCCGCGCACCCACGAGAACGGCGTGCGATCGAGTTCCGTATCGAAATGGACGACCTGTCCGAGCCCGTGCACGCCGGTATCGGTGCGGCCGGCCACGACGGTCTGCAAGGGCGTCTGCGCGAATTCGCGCAGCGCGCGTTCGAGTTCGTCCTGCACGGTCTTGCCGTGGGGCTGGGACTGCCAGCCGCAAAAGGCCGCGCCGTCGTATTCGATGCCGAGAGCAATGCGCATTACGAACGCGGCGCGAGCGTCGAGAGGAGCGCGCGCGCTTCGTTGCGGGTCGCGGCGTCGTTGGACTCGATCACTTCGTTGACGAGCGTCCGCGCGCCCGACAGATCGCCCAGTTCGATGTATTCGGCCGCGAGTTCGAGCTTGTTGCGCGCGATCTTCGACAGGTCTTCCGGCGTGAAGGCAGGCAGCGACTGCGCGGGGCTCGGCGGCAGTTCGAGGTCGAAATCCAGCTTCAGCGCGCCGAACGGCATCGCACCCAGGCCTGCGACCGCGGCAGAGCCAGCCGTGCCGGCACTGATTACGTCAGCAGCACGCGGCGCCGGGGGCGGCGGACTCACGGCCTCGCGTGCCGTGATTTCGGGTTCGACAACGGGCTGACTCGCGGCAGGCGGAAAACCATCCAGCTTCATTTCGCCGAAGGGCGCCGGCGGCTCCGTGCGCGGCGGCAGCGCCATATCGAGCCCGCCAAGCGCCGCGACGGCCTCGCGCGGGAATTCGCTCACGTGAGGCGGCGGCTCAACTGGCTCGGCAGCGGCCGGCTGAGCGGGCACGTTTTCAGCGGGCGCCCCGGTGGATTCCAGCGCGGCGGCTGGTGCATCGGCGTGCTGGACGGGCGTTTCGTGATGCACGTCAGGTGCGACGTAAGCGTCGGGGGCATCAACCTGCGGCGTTGCTTCGTGCGCGGCGGTCAATTCCGGCTCGACGGGTGTGACAGGCGTCGGCGGTTTCGTGGGTTCAACCGACGGCCCGGCATCTTCGAACGCTGCTGCCTTCAGCGCTTCGTCGTGCGTAGCTGAGCCGACGTATCGTGCGCCTTCGTCTTCTTCAAGCTCATGCGCCGCGGGATCGATCTGCTCCATCGGCAGCGCCTCGGCGCCCAGTTCGGCGGCGGCGGCGAGACTCGACGCGCCCGTCGCGTTTTCGGACGTGCCGGGCTCAATTGGCGGGAACGCCTGTGCCTGGATATCGTCATCGGCGGCCACAACAGCAGGCAACCCAGCTTTTCCGACTGGGTCGGTACTGCTTGCGTTCGCTGCCGGACGGCGACGGCGCCGGAACGTCAAACTCAGGATCAACGCGATGACTGCTGCGACAGCGGCTGCGACGCCGGCCGTCGCTTCCGGCGACAGTCCCGCCGCCCCTGCACCGGTGGCGTTACCAGCCACAACGGCCGAGCCGACCGTCGCGCCGCTACCCGGCGCGACGGCCGCGCCCGACCCTGGCATGGAGGCCGACGAAACAGCCGCGGCGCTGCCCGCTTGCGGCACCTTCCCGACAGGGACAATGCCGTGCTTCTGCAACTCCATCAGAACCCGGTTCTTCAACGCGAGTAGTTGCTGGAGGCTCGACACCGAAGTCCGCGCCTGCGATGCGGCCTGCGGCGCGAGAGCGGCCGCCGTTGCAGGCGCAGTCACGGCAGACGCACCTTCAGCCGGCGCGCTGCCAGCCTGAATCGCTCCGGTCCATACGTGCGCACTACTGGCCGCCTGCGATGCCTGTGCGGCCGCTTCCACAGGCTGCGAAGCGCCCGACGTCGCGGCCACTGCCGACGAAGCCGCCGGCGCACTCGCACCCGTCGCAGCACTCGCGTTATTCGATACCGCATTCGTCGTGGTATTCGCCGCCGCATTCGAAGCAGCCGGCACACTGGCCGCGAGAGCAGGCAGAGCCGGCGCCGATGCAACCGCCACCGGCGCGGCCGCGAAAGCCGCAGAAGCCGCACCCGAAGCAGAAGCCGCTGCCGAACCCGCCACCGGCGCGCTGGCCGGCATGCCGAGCGAATCCAGCGACGGAACGTTCAGCACCGCGCCGATACGCATGCGGCTCGGATCGTGCCCCATGAACGCGTTCGGATTGGCATCGAAAATCGCCTTCGATGCGCGCGCGAGCGTCGCGCGATCGTGCGACTGCGTAAGCGCAATCGCAATGTCGTTCAGCGACTGTCCCGGACGCACCGTGTACTGCGCGTCCGATTCGACGACAGCCGGAGCACTGGCCGCGTCGGTGGTCGCTGCGTGCGCGATGCCTGCGCCGGCTCCATTCAATGCAAATGCGAAAGCAACAGCGGCCGCCAGACGGCCCGCGCGAACACGGGAAACCACAACGGGAAGGACATGAAATCGAACGATCATCGGGAGCTCTGGCGCGGCATGGCGCTGGCCATGTTCAGGTTGGATGGTGACAGGAATTCGGAGCACACAATGAAAAAAGCGCCGCGCAAGCGCGACGCTTTCTGAATGTCTACGCGCGTTAAAGCAACTTACGCGCGTAGTTTACTTTACTTGTCGAGCAGAATGCGAAGCATCCGACGCAGCGGTTCCGCCGCGCCCCACAGCAACTGGTCGCCGACCGTGAAAGCGGACAGATATTCGCCGCCCATTGCGAGCTTGCGCAGACGGCCAACCGGCACCGTCAGTGTGCCCGTGACCACTGCCGGCGACAGGTCGCGCATCGACGCTTCACGTTCGTTCGGCACGACCTTGACCCAGTCGTTGCCCGACGCGAGGATGCTGTTCACTTCGTCGAGCGGAACGTCCTTCTTCAGCTTGATCGTCAGTGCCTGCGAGTGGCAGCGCATGGCGCCGATGCGTACGCACAGGCCGTCGACCGGAATCGAACCGGCTTCGCCCATCGCCGGCTTGCCGAGAATCTTGTTGGTTTCCGCGCCGCCCTTCCATTCTTCCTTCGACATGCCGTTGCCGAGATCCTTGTCGATCCACGGAATCAGCGAACCCGCGAGCGGCACGCCGAAATTGCTGGTCGGCATGCGGTCGCTGTTCATGGCTTCGAGCACGCGACGGTCGATGTCGAGAATCGCCGACGACGGGTTCGCGAGGTCTTCCTTCGCCGCGCCGTACAGCGTGCCCATCTGCTGCAGCAGTTCGCGCATGTTCTGCGCGCCTGCGCCCGAAGCGGCCTGATACGTCATGGCCGTCATCCAGTCGATGAGGTTTTCGCGGAACAGGCCGCCCAGCGCCATCAGCATGAGGCTGACCGTGCAGTTGCCACCGATGAAATTCTTCTGACCCTTGACCAGCGCGTTCTTGATCACGTCGAGGTTGACCGGATCGAGAATGATGACCGCGTCGTCCTTCATGCGCAGCGACGAAGCCGCGTCGATCCAGTAGCCGTTCCAGCCCGCTGCGCGCAGCTTCGGGAAGACTTCGTTCGTGTAGTCGCCGCCCTGGCAGGAGATGATGGCATCGCACTTCTTCAGGTCGTCGATGTTCGATGCGTCTTTGAGCTTCGTCTCGTTTTTGGCGAACGACGGCGCGTTGCCGCCCGCATTGCTGGTGCTGAAAAACACCGGTTCAATGAGATCGAAATCGCCTTCCTGCTGCATGCGTTGCATCAGGACGCTACCGACCATACCGCGCCAACCTACGAGACCTACGTTCATGACTTCATACCCTTCGAGTGGAGGCTTCCCCGCAACTTTGCCCGCAGTGACCGCGCGGGGAAGACGGGCGGGCACAACGGACGATCAGCGAATCGTGATCGTTTTCGGGGTAATCGTTTTGACGAGCGTTTTGCTGGTAATGGCGAGCTCAACCGCACGGGCCGTTTTGCCGTGGAGGTGTGCAATCGAGGAGATTTGAGGAAACTTCGCCATCACATGAATATACACGAAAATCGCAATCTGGCGGCCGTGTGGCTGCAATTCCTGCGTTTCTGGCAGGCTAACGGGCCTGATTGAACCCGTTAGCCGTTTTACTGCGCTGTACTACGCGTTACCACGCGGTGCGTGCTGCTTACAGCGCAGCCAGCACTGCGTCGCCCATCGCTGCCGTGCCGACCTGCCTGCAACCCGGCGTGAGAATGTCGCCGGTGCGATAGCCCTGCTCCAGCACCTTCTTCACCGCGCCTTCGATGCGGTCCGCCTGTTCCGCCTTGTTCAGCGAAAAACGCAGCATCATCGCAGCAGAAAGGATCGTCGCGAGCGGATTCGCCACGCCCTTGCCGGCGATGTCCGGCGCCGAACCGTGCGACGGTTCGTACAGGCCCTTGTTGTTTTTATCGAGCGAAGCCGACGGCAGCATGCCGATCGAACCCGTCAGCATGGCCGCTTCGTCGGACAGGATGTCGCCGAACATGTTGCCGGTGACGATCACGTCGAACGACTTCGGCGCCTTCACGAGTTGCATCGCGGCGTTGTCGACATACATGTGCGACAGCTCGACATCGGCGTATTCCTTCGACACGTCGATCATCACGTCTTTCCAGAACTGCGACGTTTCGAGCACGTTGGCCTTATCGACCGAAGTCAGCTTCTTGCCGCGCTTTTGCGCGGCCTGGAACGCGACGTGCGCAATGCGGCGCACTTCAGGTTCCGAATAACGCATCGTGTCGAAACCTTCCTTCGCGCCGGTGAACGGACCGTCCGGCGCTTCGCGCACACCGCGCGGCGAGCCGAAGTAAATGTCGCCGTTCAGTTCGCGCACGATCAGGATATCGAGACCCGAAACGATTTCTTCCTTCAGCGAGGAGGCGCCCGTCAGCTGCGGATAGCAGATCGCCGGGCGGAAGTTCGCGAACAGCTGAAGGTGTTTGCGCAGGCCCAGAATGGCCTGTTCCGGACGCAACGCACGTTCGAGCGAGTCGTACTTCCAGTCGCCTACGGCGCCAAACAGGATCGCGTCAGCGGCTTTTGCGAGCTCAAGTGTCGATTCCGGCAGCGGATGACCCTTCGCCTCATAGCCCGCGCCGCCTACCGGCGCTTCCTCGAGTTCGAACTTTTCGCCGAGGGCATTCAGCACCTTGACGGCTTCCTTGACGATTTCCGGACCAATGCCGTCGCCCGGCAACACTGCAATCTTCATGCGAAATCCTTGCTTTGTTCGTGAGTGCGCTGACGCCCCTCACCGGTCTGACGACCGGTCAACGCGCCAGCCAGATGCCCGGGTCGTCTAGCCGACGATGCGGTGATTGAGCCACGGCTGCTTCGCAAGCCGCTCGGCTTCATACTGGCGGATCAGATCCGAATGACGCAGCGTGAGACCGATATCGTCGAAGCCGTTCAGCAGGCAGTACTTGCGAAAACCCGCGACTTCGAATGGATACGCAGCCGTGCCGTCTGACGTACGCACAACCTGGGCTTCGAGGTCGATCGTCAGCTTGAATCCGTTGAACGCGTATGTTTCGTTGAACAGATGATCGACCTGCTGTTCGGTCAGCACGATCGGAAGCAGACCGTTCTTGAAGCAGTTGTTGTAGAAGATATCGGCGAAACTCGGCGCGATGATCGCGCGGAAGCCGTACTGCTGCAACGCCCACGGTGCGTGCTCGCGCGAGCTGCCGCAACCGAAGTTTTCGCGCGTCAGCAGCACCGATGCGCCCTGATAACGCGCCTGGTTCAGCACGAAATCGGGGTTCAGCGGACGCTTCGAATTGTCCTGACCCGGCTCGCCGTGATCGAGGTAACGCCATTCGTCGAACGCGTTCGGACCGAAGCCGCTGCGCTTGATCGACTTCAGGAACTGCTTCGGAATGATCGCGTCGGTATCGACGTTCGCACGATCGAGCGGCGCCACAACGCCGGTGTGTACAGTAAATTTATCCATGACGGATGCGCCTGTTCAAAAGCGGGCGATGCGGCTGGCGGCAGCCAGGCATCGCCGGAAAGAATCAAAATCCGCTTATTTCTCAGCGTGATTGCTGATCGAATTACCAAGGTGCGACATGTCTTCGCCGAAGCCATGCATCGTGTTGCATCCGGTCAGGCCTAGCAGCGCTGCTGCCAGCGAACCCAGTGCGAGGCGACGCAACACCGTAAGACGATTGATGCTTTTCATCATGCGATTTATCCCAGCTTGCGAATATCGACAAAATGCCCTTCGATGGCTGCGGCTGCGGCCATGGCGGGGCTCACGAGGTGGGTGCGGCCACCCGCACCCTGACGACCTTCGAAGTTACGGTTCGAGGTCGAGGCGCAACGTTCACCCGGATCGAGCCGGTCGGCGTTCATCGCGAGGCACATTGAGCAGCCCGGCTCGCGCCACTGGAAACCGGCGTCCAGAAATACCTTGTCGAGGCCTTCGCGTTCTGCCTGTGCCTTCACGAGACCCGAGCCCGGCACGACCATCGCGAGACGGATATTCGGCGCAACCCGGCGACCGAGCTTCTTCACGACGTATGCCGCGGCGCGCAGGTCTTCGATACGCGCGTTCGTGCACGAGCCAATGAAAATCTTGTCCGGCTTGATCGATTCGATCGGCAGGTTCGGTTCGAGCGCCATGTACTTCAACGCGCGTTCCATTGCGTCGCGCTTGACCGGGTCTTTCTCGCGTTCCGGATCCGGCACGCGGCCGTCGATCGACGTCACCATTTCCGGCGACGTGCCCCACGTGACCTGCGGCACAATTTCAGCGGCGTTCAGTTCGACGACGCGGTCGAACTTCGCATCGGCGTCGGACGTGAACTGCTTCCAGTATTCGACCGCGTGATCCCACTCGACGCCTTCCGGCGAGAACGGACGGCCCTTCAGATATTCGATCGTGGTGTCGTCGACGGCGACCATGCCGGCGCGTGCGCCCGCTTCGATCGCCATGTTGCACACCGTCATGCGGCCTTCCATCGAAAGCGAGCGGATCGTCGAGCCGCCGAATTCGATGGCGTAGCCGGTGCCGCCCGCAGTACCGATCTTGCCGATGATGGCGAGCACGATGTCTTTCGCGGTGCAGCCACGCGGCAGCGGTCCTTCGACCTTCACCAGCATGTTCCTGCTCTTCTTTTGCAGGAGCGTTTGCGTGGCGAGAACGTGTTCGACTTCCGACGTGCCGATGCCGTGCGCGAGCGCGCCGAACGCGCCGTGCGTGGACGTATGCGAATCACCGCAGACGATCGTCATGCCCGGCAGTGTCGCGCCCTGCTCCGGCCCGATGATGTGCACGATGCCCTGACGCAGATCGTTCATCTTGAACTGCGTGATGCCATACGCGTCGCAGTTTGCGTCGAGCGTGTCGACCTGCAGCTTCGACACTGGATCGGCGATGCCGTGGCTACGGTCGGTGGTCGGCACGTTATGGTCGGACACGGCCAGATTCGCGCTGATGCGCCACACCGGACGCTCAGCCAGCTTCAGGCCTTCGAACGCCTGCGGACTGGTGACTTCGTGCAGCAGGTGACGGTCGATATAGAGAATCGTCGTGCCGTCTTCTTCCGTGTGGACCACGTGCGTGTTCCACAATTTGTCGTAGAGAGTCTGTGCCATGGTATGCGGGGTAGTAATAACTGCGGGGCAATCTGTTCGGTCAATTATGCCACGCAGATGACACCCGATGCTCACCAGGCACAGAGAAAAGCGATAAAAAACATGGGGTTGGCTGGTAGTGCCGATACCTGTATCGACGTTACCCGGCAAGGCTTCGCGGCGCTCGCCCTCCATTGGGCAAAGTGCGCCGCGCGCATGACTGAAGCCGCTTACCGCTCGAACCCCATCTGCTCGCGCCCCATCGGCGTCAGATCGCTTTCCTGCGCGCGTCCGACGAAATCGGTTTCGAAGTGGTCGCCCGGAAAATCCGGCGGGCTTTCGCCGAGCAGGAAGGCGGGCAACTGGCGCTTCAGATACGCCTCGTTCTTCGCGCACCACGGCGCGGAAGCGATATACATCACATTGCTAAAGCCCGCACCGCGATGCGCATCTTCGACCGAATGTACGACGTCGCTGTGCCAGAAGACAGCGTCGCCCGCCTCCATGTGCGGAATCGGCGTCACGGCTTCGAGCAGCAGGCTGTGCCACTGCGGATTGATCGACAGCGCGCGTGCCGGCAATGCGCCGCACAGCTCGTCCTCGGGCACATCGTCCTGCAGCGCGCGAAGCACGACGTACGCCATGGCGTTCGCGACCGGAACCAGTTGAAGCGTGCCGTCGCCCGGACCTTGCGGCGTGAGCGCTGTCCAGCCCTGGAACGTCCGGAACATCGAACACACAGCCGGCGAGGGAATCTCCTGCACGTCTGGACGGAACGCCGCGTCGAACGGATCGTATTCGCGCCAGTTCCCCGACAGCACGTGACGATAGACCTGTCTGAAATTCGGATCGAGCCACCGTTCGACCGAACCGCCGTCGGTATGCGGCGAAAGTCCAAGCGATTCCGAGCCCGGCGGACGCCTGCGCAACCGGTCCGCGTACACGGGCACGCGCTCGGGATCGAAGTGCTGGCGACCGTCGCTTTCCGATCGCCACAGACGGTTCAGAAACACGCGCGTGCGCGTCAGCTCCTGTGACTGCCGCGCCTCGACCTGCGGTTTCGACCAGTACACACCGTAAATCTGCGGCTTGCTCGACGACAGCGATCCGAAGTATTTGTCTTCCGCACGATTCGCGAGGCGCTCGTCGAGATGGTTGCGCTCGACGTACTCACCGATTTCGTCGTTCCAGTCGCCAGCCTGCTGCGGATCGAACACGCGCCGCACCACACACGCGCCGCGCAGGCGGATCTGCGCGACGACGCGCGGATCGACATCACCCGCTTCGATCGCGGCGTAGTCGAGCGTCGGGATGGTGCCGGCGCCGCGTTCACGCTCGCCCACGATGGCGTCGATCTGCTGCTTCATCGCGCCTTCCACTTCCTGGAACACCTGCTGGTAGTTCGGCAGCGCGGCGCGCAGCATGCGCTTTGTGGTGCGGATCGCGTCGGGCAGGTTATCGATGATGAGGGGCATTGCCTGTCTCCTGGGTGTATCGATTGTGTCCTGCCAGATTAGGCTGCCTGGGTGAATGCAGGATGTGCTATCCGGCCAGTTATCGATACAATCCGGCCATTATCGGCGCCTTCCGCCGTGGCCGGATTCGATCGATGAAACCGCAATACGAACGCGTCACGATTCCCGACGGCTGCTCTGTACGCGTCTACCACCGGCAGCTCGCGCAGATTCCGTTCGAGTGGCATCACCACCCGGAGTACGAACTGACGCTCACGATGAACAGTCGCGGCCAGCGGTTTATCGGCGACCACATCGCCAGCTACGAGCGCGATGATCTCGTGCTCGTGCCGCCCGATATGCCGCACACGTGGTCGTCGGCGGAATCGATTGATGCACGTACGCCGCAGGTCGCGCTTGTCGTCTGGTTTAGCGGCGACTGGGTTCGGCGCATGGCCGATTGCTGCCCGGAGTACGCGGCGCTGCGCAAGTTGCTGCGACGCGGCGCGCCGGGTTTGAGCTTCGGCGCGGGCTGCGCCGCGGCGATGCGCGCGCGGCTGCCTCTGTTGCTCGATGCGTCGTCGCGTGCACGGCTTGCAGCGGTGCTCGACACGCTCGCCGAACTCGCCGATACCGAAGACGCCATGCCGCTTGCGTCGCCTTCCGCGCATATTCGCGCGAACACGTCGGCGCGCACGCCCGCGGCCGGCACGGCATCCGAGGCGGAGCGGCTGAACCGCGTTTTCGACCTGCTCGATCGCCGCTTCAACGAGCCGCTACGCATCGCCGAACTGTGCGCGGTCGCGAGCCTTTCGGAGCGCTCGCTGCATCGATACTTCGTGCGGCACGTCGGCGAAAGTGTCGGGCGGTATCTGATCCGGCTGCGCCTCGGTTACGCGACGCGGCAGCTCACGGAGACCACCTGGCCCATCGCGATGATCGCGACCAAAGCCGGCTTTCCGAATCTTGCGAATTTCAACCGGCAGTTTCTCGCGGCGCGTGGCATGACACCGGGCGCCTGGCGACGCTTCTTCGAAATGCACGGACGTGCGCCCGAACCTGAAGCGCCTGTCGCGCTCGACCGGCGTTCGCCTTCGCTGGAGCGGCCGGCGAAACGCGGGTGAATAGTGCGATCAATAGTGTTTGATTCGCAATCCGCAAGGGACCTCAAACTCCCCGGGCGCCAATGGCAACGCCGCTTTAGCGGCACGCCAGGCAGACGCCAGGATTTCTAGCGCCGCTGCGATCGCAGCACGTCATGTCACGTGCCCAAAAAGAACGCCCCGACGAAACTCCGTCGAGGCGTTTTGCATGCGCCGCAGCGATCAACCGCCGCAGCCGGTACGACCTTCCGATTAACGCTTGTCGATCGGCTTTGCTTCGCGCGGCGTTTCGCCGATAAACAGCTGACGCGGACGGCCAATCTTCTGTTCCGGATCCGCAATCATTTCGTTCCACTGGCCAATCCAGCCGACCGTACGTGCCATCGCGAAGATACACGTGAACATCGAAGTCGGAATGCCCAGCGCGCGTTGCACGATGCCGGAGTAGAAGTCGACGTTCGGGTACAACTTGCGCGACACGAAGTATTCGTCTTCCAGCGCGATCTTTTCGAGCGCCATGGCCAGCTTGAACAGCGGATCGTCGTGCAAACCCAGTTCTTCGAGCACTTCGTGGCACGTTTCGCGCATCAGCTTCGCACGCGGATCGTAGTTCTTGTACACGCGGTGACCGAAGCCCATCAGCTTCACGCCCGAGTTCTTGTCCTTCACCTGCTTGATGAACTCAGGAATGTGGTCGACCGAGCCGATTTCTTCCAGCATGTTCAGTGCGGCTTCGTTCGCGCCGCCGTGCGCCGGGCCCCACAGGCAGGCGATACCGGCCGCGATACATGCGAACGGATTGGCACCCGACGAACCGGCCAGACGAACCGTCGACGTCGACGCGTTCTGTTCGTGGTCAGCGTGCAGGATCAGGATACGGTCGAGCGCGCGCACCAGCACGTCGTTGACCTTGTACTCTTCGCACGGGTTCGAGAACATCATGTGCATGAAGTTCGCGCTGTACGACAGGTCGTTCTTCGGATACACGAACGGCTGACCGATGCTGAACTTGTACGCCATGGCGACGAGCGTCGGCAGCTTCGCGATCATGCGGATCGCCGACACTTCGCGGTGACGCGGGTCGTTGATGTTCAGCGAGTCGTGATAGAACGCCGACAGGGCGCCGACTGCCGCAACCAGCACCGCCATCGGGTGCGCGTCGCGACGGAAGCCACGGAAGAAGAAGTGCATCTGCTCGTGCACCATCGTGTGCTTCGTGACGGTGTCGACGAACTCCTTTTTCTGCGCGACGGTCGGCAGTTCGCCTTTCAGCAGCAGAAAGCACGTTTCGAGGAAGTCGGCGTTCTGTGCGAGGTCGTCGATCGGGTAGCCGCGATACAGCAGTTCGCCCTTGTCGCCGTCGATGTACGTAATCGCCGAATTGCACGCTGCCGTCGACATGAAGCCCGGGTCGTACGTGAACTTGCCAGTCTGGCCGTACAGTTTGCGGATGTCGATTACATCCGGGCCCATCGTGCCCTTGTAGATCGGCATTTCAACGCTCGGCGAATTGTCGCTGAACGATAGCGTGGCTTTAACATCTGACGGGGTCATAGCACATCCTCAATCGAAGTATGGAAACAGGGTTTCGATAATTGCACGCCTGGATAAAACAACCGTGCATGCGCGTGTGACGCTCACACTGTGCGCAGCAGCTCCAGCACCCGTTTGGTATCGGGGTCGGCAAGGTCGCCTTCTGGTTCCTTGCGCGAGAGAAGCAAGTCCATCAGGTCGTTATCGCTCAGCTCGAGCAGACGGGTAAGTGCGCCCACGTCGACGTCGCTGAGGTCATGCTCATATCGGCTGAAAAAACGTTCGAAGATCAGATCGTTTTCCAGCAAACCGCGCCGCGCGCGCCAGCGAAGGCGCGCACGGCGAAGAGGGTCGGACTGATGCGGTGATCCGTCCATCTCAGACAGCGCGGCGAACCATCAATTCCTTGATCTTGCCAATCGCCTTCGTCGGATTGAGGCCCTTCGGGCACACATCGACGCAATTCATGATCGAATGGCAACGGAACAGACGGTACGGATCTTCCAGGTTGTCGAGGCGTTCACCCGTCGCTTCGTCGCGGCTGTCCGCGATGAAACGATAGGCTTGCAACAGGCCCGCCGGACCCACGAACTTGTCCGGGTTCCACCAGAAGCTCGGGCACGAGGTCGAGCAGCTTGCGCACAGAATGCACTCATACAGGCCGTCGAGCTCGTCGCGTTCTTCCGGCGACTGCAGGCGTTCCTTTTCCGGCGGCGGCGTATCGTTGATCAGATACGGCTTGATCGAGTGATACTGGTTGAAGAACTGCGTGAAGTCGCAGATCAGGTCGCGCACGACGGGCAGGCCCGGCAGCGGACGCAGCACGATCTTCTGCGGCAGGTCGTTCATGTTCTGCAGACACGCGAGACCATTCTTGCCGTTGATGTTCATTGCGTCCGAACCGCACACGCCTTCGCGGCACGAACGGCGGAACGACAGCGTTTCATCGACCGCTTTCAGCTTGAGGAGCGCGTCGAGCAGCATGCGTTCATGCGAGTCGATTTCGATCTCGTAGGTTTGCATGCGCGGCGCTGCGTCCTTGTCCGGATCGTAGCGATAGATTTCAAATGTACGCTTGGCCATTTTTCTGAATTCCTTTGACTTGTGCCTTAGAAGGTCCGCGCTTTCGGCGGCACCGATTCGACGGTCAGCGGTTGCATGTGAACCGGCTTGTAGTCGAGACGGTCGCCCTCGCTGAACCACAGCGTATGGCGCATCCAGTTTTCGTCGTCGCGATGTTCGAAGTCGTTCTGTGCGTGCGCGCCGCGGCTTTCCTTGCGGGCTTCAGCGGAGACCATCGTGGCGCGGGCCACTTCGATCAGGTTCGCCACTTCCAGCGCCTCGATACGCGCGGTGTTGAACACCTTCGACTTGTCCTTCAGATGGATGTTGTCGACACGGTCAGCCACTTCGCGAATGCGCTCGACGCCCTTTGCCAGCAACTCCGACGTACGGAACACGCCAGCGTGGGCCTGCATCGTCGAGCGGATGTCGTTCGCAACCGCTTGCGTGTACTCACCCGACGACGAACTGTCGAGCTTCGCCAGACGCGACAGCGCGAAGTCAGCAGCGTCGGCCGGCAGCGGCTTGTGCTCCTTGATTTCCTTCACGTGCTTGACAATGTGGTTACCAGCCGCACGGCCGAACACCACCAGGTCCAGCAGCGAGTTCGTGCCCAGGCGGTTTGCGCCATGGACCGACACGCACGAGCATTCGCCGACCGCGTAAAAGCCGTTGACCGGATCTTCATGACCCTTCGACGTGCCCACGACCTGGCCGTTGATGTTCGTCGGAATACCGCCCATCTGGTAGTGAATGGTCGGAACAACCGGGATCGGTTCCTTGATGCAGTCGACGTTCGCGAACTTCAGTGCGATTTCGCGGATCGACGGCAGACGCTTCATGATCGTCTCGGCGCCGATATGCGACAGGTCGAGCAGCACGTGGTCCTTGTTCGGACCCACGCCGCGGCCTTCCTTGATTTCCTGATCCATCGAACGCGAAACGAAGTCGCGCGGCGCCAGATCCTTCAGCGTCGGCGCGTAGCGCTCCATGAAGCGCTCGCCGTTCGCGTTACGCAGAATGCCGCCTTCGCCGCGCACGCCTTCGGTAATCAGCACGCCCGCGCCGGCCACGCCGGTCGGGTGGAACTGCCAGAATTCCATGTCCTGCAGCGCGATGCCCGAACGGGCCGCCATGCCGAGGCCGTCGCCGGTGTTGATGAACGCGTTGGTGGACGCCGCGAAGATCCGGCCCGCGCCGCCCGTGGCGAACAGCGTGGTCTTGCCTTCGAGGATGTAGACGTCGCCGGTTTCCATTTCCAGCGCGGTCACGCCGAGCACGTCGCCGTCGGCGTCGCGGATCAGGTCCAGCGCCATCCATTCGACGAAGAACTGCGTCTTCGCCGCGACGTTCTGCTGATACAGCGTGTGCAGCAGCGCGTGACCGGTACGGTCAGCCGCCGCGCAGGCGCGCTGCACCGGCTTTTCGCCGTAGTTCGCCGTGTGGCCGCCGAACGGACGCTGGTAGATCGTGCCGTCAGCGTTACGGTCAAACGGCATGCCCATGTGTTCGAGTTCGTAGACGGCGCCCGGTGCTTCGCGGCACATGAACTCGATCGCGTCCTGGTCGCCGAGCCAGTCGGAACCCTTGATCGTGTCGTAGAAGTGATAGTGCCAGTTGTCTTCGCTCATGTTGCCAAGCGAGGCGCCGATGCCGCCCTGGGCAGCGACCGTGTGCGAACGCGTCGGGAACACTTTCGACAGCACGCAGACCGACAGGCCGGCGCGCGCGAGTTGCAGCGAAGCGCGCATCCCCGAGCCGCCTGCGCCGACGATGACCACGTCAAACTTGCGACGCGGCAGAGAATTTTTGATTGCAGCCATTCTTTTACACTCTCCAGAGAATCTGCGCAGCGTAGCCTGCACACCCGAGCAGCCAGACGATCGTCAGCGCCTGGAGGAACAGACGGAGCCCCGTGGGCTTGATGTAGTCCATCCAGATGTCACGGATGCCGACCCACGCGTGATAGAACAGCGAGAGCAACGTGACAAACGTGGCGAGCTTCATCCATTGCATCGCGAAGATCGATGCCCAGCCGTCATACGAGAAATCGTGCGCGCCGAAGAAGAGCGCAAGCAGGATGACGGTATAGACCGCCATGATGCAGGCGGTGATGCGCTGCGCGAGCCAGTCGCGCAGGCCGTAATGTGCGCCTACGACAAGGCGCTTCGAGCCGATCCGGTTATTGGCTGCCATTTTTCAGAATGCTCCAAACAGTTTTGCCGCAAACACAATCGTGAGCAGCGACGACACAACCAGCACGACGACCGACGTCTGCTTGCCACCTTCCTTCGAGACTGCGTAGTGCATGTCCATCACGAGGTGACGGATACCGGCGCAGAAGTGAAACAGAAAGGCCCACGCAAGAACGAGCGTGATGAGCTTGACGATGATGTTGGAGAGGAAACCCTTGAAGACTTCGAAGCTGAGTTCAGACGTGAGGCTTTGATCGAAGAGGTACAGCAGGAACGGAAGAAATACAAAAAGCAGCCCACCGCTCAAACGATGGAGAATCGACACACGCCCCGCTAGAGGGAGACGGTATGCCGTCAAAATCTGCCCGATACCGATGTTCCGGAATTCCGGCCTCGGTTTTTTTACGGCTTCAGCCATGCTAGACCCCTACTTGTAGTCACACTAATCCGCGATTTTAGCGCCTTTTCATTTCGCGCTGCAGCGTAACAACGTTCAACACTGTTGTCGCGCGCGCGATAAAGGCGTCTTCATACGGGCTGCGCGCCTCGCGCAGCACCGTCATTCAGCTCAAGTCATTCTGATAGTAATACCCGGTTGTGACGTACCAGCCGCGCCGCACTTCGACGGGCCGGTCACCATAGGTATACGAAACGCGTTCGACGGAGAGTAGCGGAAACCCGGCCGGCACGTGCAGCAGGTCCGCTACCGAAGGCTCCGCGGCCACAGCACGGATCTTTTCTGTCGCGCGGATCATGCGGGTGCCGAACTCCGTTTCGAACATGGCGTAGAGCGGCCCCTTGTACTCCGACAGGCGCTCGAGCGTCAGCCCACGAAACACGCCGCCAGGCAGCCAGATTTCATCGAGCACAGTGGTTTCGCCGTCGAACTGCAGGAGGCGCTTGATCAGCACGACCGGGTCGGCCGGCTTCAGGTCGAGCTGCCGGGCAATATCGGCCGAAGCGCGCAGCCGTCTGCATTCGAGCAGCCGGCTGACGTGTGGATGTTCCACACCGTCATCGGCCAGTAACCTGAGAAAGCGAAACTGGGCACGGTCTTCGTTGTGCGTCGCAACAAACGTTCCCTTGCCCTGGCGGCGGACCAGCAGGTTGTCGGCGGCGAGTTCGTCGATCGCCTTGCGCACGGTGCCCTGACTGACCTTGTAACGCGACGCCAGTTCGACTTCACTGGGAATGATCTCGCCCGGCTTCCATTCGCCGGATTCGAGGCTCTGTGTAATGAGCCCCTTGATCTGCTGGTAAAGCGGGCTGAACGTGGGCGAAGAAGCAGGCGCAGCAACGGGCACAGCCTCGCCGCTGGCGGCCGGGCCGATCGGATTCGCGGTGCTCGCCGGGTTCGAAGTCATCCGCGCATTTCATCATAAAGGGTCATCCGCCGTCCAGAGATTTCCCCTCAAGACTTATGTCTTATATAAGACATAAGATAATGTTGACTTTGCGCCTCTCGACTTCTACACTCCTTGTCGAGCAAGGGTTTGCAGGTGCGATTGCGGGTGGTCGGGCAGCGTATTTTCTGCATGACCGCCGCGTCGCGAAAGCTGCCCTGCGCCACGCAGCACCCTCCGCAGTCCAGGTTTCGATTCGCCCGTCAGTGCTACGTCAGACGCTTCCGGAACACGCTGTTGCAGGGCCCGCGCCATGCAGTGGCCAGACGCAGCGCTCGCCGCTTCCCGTTTTACCCGCTCTGCCGTACAGGCACAGGTTTTCCGGCATGGTGGCCTCGCCGCAGCACGCCTTCCAGCTTCATTACAGGCTGTTCGCGCGCTGCGAATTCCGCTGTGTTTAACCGACGCTTCGAGCAACGCGCATATAGAATGGCGTTTTCCCTTAGCGTCTAACGCATCGTCCTGGAGATTTCTCAATGGCTAAGCCCGCAAAGCGCGTTGCCGTCACCGGCGCCGCAGGTCAAATCGCTTACTCCCTGCTGTTCCGCATCGCCAATGGCGATCTGCTCGGCAAGGATCAGCCGGTCGTCCTGCAGTTGCTGGATCTGCCGCAGGCGCAAGCCGCCGTTAAAGGCGTCGTGATGGAACTGGATGATTGCGCATTCCCGCTGCTGTCGGGCGTCGTAATCACCGACGATCCGAAGGTTGCATTCAAGGACGCCGACGTTGCCCTGCTGGTTGGCGCCCGTCCGCGTTCGAAAGGCATGGAACGCAAGGACCTGCTGTCGGCAAACGCTGAAATCTTCACGGTTCAGGGCAAGGCGCTGAACGAGGTCGCAAGCCGCGACGTGAAGGTGCTGGTGGTCGGCAACCCGGCCAACACGAACGCGTACATCGCGATGAAGTCGGCGCCGGATCTGCCGAAGAAGAACTTCACCGCCATGCTGCGTCTCGACCACAACCGCGCGCTGTCGCAACTGGCCGCGAAGTCGGGCAAACCGGTCGCTTCGATCGAAAAGCTGGCTGTGTGGGGCAACCACTCGCCGACGATGTATCCGGATTTCCGCGTTGCAACGGCCGAAGGTCAAGACCTGACCAAGCTGATCAACGACGAAGAATGGAACCGCAACACGTTCATCCCGACCGTCGGCAAGCGCGGCGCGGCGATCATCGAAGCGCGTGGCCTGTCGTCGGCAGCATCGGCGGCGAATGCGGCGATCGATCACGTGCGTGACTGGGTGCTCGGCACGAACGGCAAGTGGGTCACGATGGGCATTCCGTCGGACGGTTCGTATGGCATTCCGGAAGACATCATTTACGGTGTGCCGGTTACGTGCGAAAACGGCGAGTACAAGCGCGTCGAAGGCCTCGCGATCGACGCTTTCTCGCGTGAAAAGATGGACGGTACGCTGAACGAGCTGCTCGAAGAGCGCGACGGCGTGCAGCATCTGCTGGGTTAATCGCTGATGCAAATGAACCGGATCTCCGTTGCAGCGCGGCGGGTTCCGGTTTTTTTCACGTGCGGATACGTGAATGGCGGTTCCTTCGAATTCAACCTGAACGAAGCGTCATCCACGTTTTCCTCACCTGATCCGGACGCGTTTTGCCCGCCTGCTGTCCCGCAGAGCGCGCCCGAATCAGTTTGATCAACAGACACCCACGCCCCTGACGCCGAAGATGCGCGCCCTTTCCCCCGCCGAAGTGTTATTCGAAGGCGAAGCGCCACCCGCTGTTCTGCCTGCCTGCGATCACTACGCCGGCAGCGAAAAGCTGATGCTGAAGTCGCTTGCATTGCAGCAGGCGCTCGGGCCCGTATTCGACGTCACGCTCGATTGCGAAGATGGCGCGCAGGTCGGCCATGAAGCGGAGCACGCGGAACTCGTCGCTTCGCTTCTGGGCAGCGAGCACGACCGCTTTGGCCGCGTCGGCGTGCGGATTCACGACTTCCAGCATCCTCACTGGCGCGACGACGTGCGCCTGATCCTGCGCGCCGCGAAGCGCGCGCCGGCGTACATCACCCTCCCGAAGATCCGCAACGTACCCGACGCCGCCGAAATGTGCGCGTTCATCGAGGCCACACGTCGCGAACTTTCGATTGCGCAGCCGGTTCCGGTGCAACTGCTGGTCGAGACTCATGGCGCGCTCGCACGCGTCTTCGACCTGGCCGCCCTGCCGGGCGTCGAGGCGCTCAGCTTTGGCCTGATGGATTTCGTCTCGGCGCACGACGGCGCGATTCCCGATAGCGCGATGCGCTCGCCGGGCCAGTTCGATCATCCGCTTGTGCGGCGCGCCAAGCTCGAAATTTCGGCGGCCTGCCACGCGCACGGCAAGGTGCCGTCGCACAACGTCAGCACGGAAGTGCGCGACATGAGCGTGGTCGCGAACGACGCGAGCCGTGCCCGTAACGAATTCGGCTACACGCGCATGTGGAGCATTCATCCGGCGCAGATCGAGGCGATCGTCGCGGCGTTCGCACCACGCGACGCCGAAATCGCCACCGCCGCTGAAATCCTGCTTGCCGCGCAATCGGCACAGTGGGGCCCCACGCGCCACCACGACACGCTCCACGACCGCGCGAGCTACCGTTATTACTGGTCAGTGCTGCGTCGCGCGCGCTCGACTGGCCGCGCCGTGCCTGAAGAAGCCGCACCGCTGTTCGCAGGGAGCGCCGTTTCGTGAGCATTCGACACAACGCATTCGTCCCGAAGCGCGACTTTTCGCAGGAAAGTCGCGACTGTCAGGCCGCAGGTAATCGACATAACACCGCAACGAAAATGCGCGGACATACAGGAGATTGCTGGAGATGAGCGAGACGACACAAGCCGCGGCACCGTCAGAAAGCGGCGCATTCAAACCGAAGAAATCCGTCGCGCTGTCCGGCGTGACGGCCGGCAACACGGCGTTATGCACGGTCGGCAAGACCGGCAACGACCTCCATTACCGCGGCTACGACATTCTCGACATCGCCACCACCTGCGAGTTCGAGGAAATCGCGTACCTGCTCGTGCACGAAAAGCTGCCGACGCAGGCCGAACTGACCGCTTACAAGACGAAGCTCAAGGCGTTGCGCGGTCTGCCCGCGAACGTGAAAGCGGCGCTCGAATGGATTCCGGCTTCGGCGCACCCGATGGACGTGATGCGCACTGGCGTTTCGGTGCTCGGCACCGTGTTGCCCGAGAAAGACGACCACAACCTGCCGGGCGCGCGCGATATCGCTGACCGGCTGATGGCGTCACTGGGTTCGATGCTGCTCTACTGGTATCACTATTCGCACAATGGCAAGCGCATCGAAGTCGAAACCGACGACGACTCGATCGGCGGCCACTTCCTGCATCTGCTGCATGGCGTCACGCCGTCGAAGTCGTGGGTCGAGGCGATGCACACGTCGCTGAACCTGTACGCCGAGCACGAGTTCAACGCATCGACGTTTACCGGTCGCGTGATCGCGGGCACGGGCTCGGACATCTATTCGGCGATCACCGGCGCGATCGGCGCGCTGCGCGGCCCGAAGCACGGCGGCGCGAATGAAGTCGCGTTTGAAATCCAGTCGCGCTACCAGTCTCCCGATGAAGCCGAAGCGGACATTCGTCGCCGCGTCGAGAACAAGGAAGTCGTGATCGGTTTCGGTCATCCGGTGTACACGATCTCGGACCCGCGCAACAAGGTCATCAAGGAAGTCGCGAAGAAGCTGTCGAAAGAAGCGGAAAACATGAAGCTTTTCAGCATCGCCGAGCGGCTCGAAACCGTGATGGCCGATGCGAAGAAAATGTTCCCGAATCTCGACTGGTTCAGCGCCGTGTCGTATCACATGATGGGTGTGCCGACGGCGATGTTCACACCGCTTTTCGTGATCTCGCGAACCGCGGGCTGGAGCGCGCACATCATCGAGCAGCGCATCGACAACAAGATCATCCGACCGAGTGCAAATTACACCGGACCTGAGAATTTACGATTCGTGTCGCTAAATAAGCGAAAATAGCGTCCGCTGTGCGCTCCTGAAGCGCGTGCAGTTCAACCCTGGCGGTTGCGCGGTTAGCGCCGTCCACCGTTTAACTGATACTAGATAGAAAGGTTTCTCTCATGAAAAAACTGCTGATCGCCACCGTCGTTGGCGCACTCTCCACGACGTTGCTGGTCGCCGCTCCCACTGCTTTCGCGCAAACCGCGACGGGCGCAGCGAAACCGAAGGCACCGGCACCGAAGCGCCTGATCAAGCGCAAGCCGAAGGCTGAGGAGCAAGCGAAGGTCGATCCGGTACCGGAAGGTTCGGAAAAGTGGTCGTGCAACGAAGGCCTTTCGTTCGACATGAAGGGCGACATGAAGCGCGACCAGATCGTGACCGTCCACTGGGCGAACAAGAACTACAACCTGCCGCGTGAAACCACGACGACGGGCGCAGACCGCTTCCACGATGCCGCAACGGGTATGGACCTGGTCGTGATCCCGACCAAGGCAATGCTCTTCTCGGACAAGGACAGCTCGCGTCTCGCCGACGAGTGCAAGACGGCCGCCATGGTTCAGGGCGCGCCGGCTCCGACGCAGTCGAACGCCGTCAACAAAGCGCAGTAACTTTCCTTACGCCAGGAAGCCTCGATGTCCGCCCCGATCTCCAACGTCCGGCCCAAACCGGACCAGGTGCTTGCCGATATCGTCGATTACGTGCAGAACTACCGGATCGACAGCGCGCTCGCGCTCGAAACGGCGCGTAACTGCCTGATCGACACGCTCGGCTGCGGACTCGAGGCGCTCACCTACCCGGCGTGCACGAAGCTGATGGGACCGATCGTGCCCGGCACGATCGTCCCGAACGGCGCGAAGGTACCAGGCACATCGTTCCAGCTCGACCCCGTCCAGGCCGCGTTCAACATCGGCGCGGTGATCCGGTGGCTCGACTTCAACGACACGTGGCTCGCCGCTGAATGGGGTCATCCGTCGGACAACCTCGGCGGCATTCTCGCCACGGCCGACTGGCTCTCACGCAGCGCCATCGCCGCCGGCAAAAAGCCGCTGACGATGCAAGACGTCCTGATCGCCATGATCAAGGCGCATGAAATTCAAGGCTGTATCGCGCTCGAAAACTCGTTCAACAAGGTCGGCCTCGACCATGTGCTGCTCGTGAAGCTCGCTTCGACCGCCGTGGTCGGCCAGCTGATCGGTCTCACGCGTGACGAGCTCATCAACGCGGTGTCGCTCGCACTGGTCGACGGCCACGCGCTGCGCACGTACCGGCATTCGCCGAACACCGGTTCGCGCAAGTCGTGGGCCGCGGGCGATGCGACCTCGCGGGCCGTGCGTCTCGCATTGATCGCGAAGACCGGCGAAATGGGCTATCCGTCTGTTTTGACCGCGAAAACGTGGGGCTTCTACGACGTGCTCTTCAAGGGCAACGCGTTCAGGTTCCAGCGTCCGTATGGTTCGTATGTGATGGAAAATGTACTGTTCAAGATTTCCTTCCCGGCTGAATTCCACGCGCAGACCGCCGTGGAAGCGGCGATGAGCTTGCACGAACAGCTTCGTGCAAAAGGCAGGAAAGTCGAAGACATCAGGAAGATCACAATCCGCACGCACGAAGCGGCACTCCGCATCATCGATAAAAAGGGTCCGCTGGATAACCCGGCCGACCGCGATCACTGCATCCAGTACATGATCGCCGTGCCGCTGGTTCACGGGCGCCTGACCGCAGCCGATTACGAAGATTCGGTCGCACAGGATGCCCGTATCGATGCGTTGCGCGACAGGATGGAATGCGTCGAAGACACGCAGTTCACGAAGGATTATCACGACCCGGAAAAGCGTTCGATTGCGAATGCGCTGACGGTCGAGTTCAATGACGGTTCGAAGTTCGACGAAGTCGCCGTCGAATATCCAGTCGGCCACAGGCGTCGCCGTCACGACGGCATCCCGCTGCTGGTCGAGAAGTTCCGGACCAACCTCGCCCGACGTTTCCCGGCGAAGCAGCAACAGGCGATTCTCGACGTGTCGCTGGATCAGGCAAAGCTCGAAGCGATGCCGGTCAATGAATACGTCGATCTGTATGTGATCTAGTTAGTAGAAACGTAGCAACGTCATTTCCTCGAAAACCCCAGGAATAAACCATGGCCCACAATCTCCACAAAACGCTCAAGGAATTCGACAGCGGTTCCGGCAAAGCCAAGTTCTATTCGCTGCCGCAACTTGGCAAGGCACTCAACGTCAAGATCGACCGTCTGCCGGTTTCGATCCGCATCGTGCTGGAATCCGTGCTGCGTAACTACGACGGCAAAAAGATCTCCGAAGAACACATCGCGCAACTGATCAACTGGAAGCCGAACGCAGCACGCGTCGACGAAATCCCGTTTGTCGTGTCGCGCGTCGTGCTGCAGGACTTTACCGGCGTGCCGCTCCTCGCCGACATCGCTGCCATGCGCGGCGTCGCAAAGCGCGTGGGCAAGGACCCGAAGTCGATCGAACCGCTGGTCCCGGTCGATCTGGTTGTCGATCACTCGGTGCAGATCGATCACTTCCGCGAAAAGAACGCGCTCGACCTCAACATGAAACTGGAATTCCAGCGCAACAACGAGCGCTACCAGTTCATGAAGTGGGGCATGCAGGCATTCGACACGTTCAAGGTCGTGCCGCCGGGCGTCGGTATCGTCCACCAGGTGAACCTGGAATACCTCGCACGCGGTGTGCACAAGAAGGCTGACGGCAACGACACCGTGTACTACCCGGATTCGCTCGTCGGCACCGACAGCCACACCACCATGATCAACGGTATCGGCGTGGTGGGCTGGGGCGTGGGCGGCATCGAGGCGGAAGCCGGCATGCTCGGCCAGCCGGTGTACTTCCTGACGCCGGATGTGGTCGGCGTGGAACTGAAGGGCAAGCTGCGCGAAGGTGTGACGGCCACCGACCTGGTGCTGACCGTGACCGAACTGCTGCGCAAGGAAAAGGTCGTCGGCAAGTTCGTCGAATTCTTCGGCGAAGGCACGAAGTCGCTGTCGCTGCCGGACCGTGCGACGATCGGCAACATGGCGCCGGAATACGGCGCGACGATGGGCTTCTTCCCGGTCGACGAAAAGACGATCGACTACTTCAAGGGCACGGGCCGCACCGACGCAGAAATCTCGGCGTTCGAGAACTACTTCAAGGCGCAGAACCTGTTCGGTATTCCGAAGGCTGGCCAGATCGACTACACGAAGGTCGTCACGCTCGACCTCGGCACGGTTGCACCGTCGCTGGCAGGACCGAAGCGTCCGCAGGACCGCATCGAAATCGGCAACGTGAAGTCGACGTTCGGTGATCTGTTCTCGAAGCCGGTCGCCGAAAACGGCTTTGCGAAGAAGGCCGCTGACCTCGACGCACAGTACACCACGTCGAACGGCGTGAACGTGAAGAACGGCGACATCCTGATCGCCGCGATCACGTCGTGCACGAACACGTCGAACCCGAGCGTGCTGCTGGCCGCCGGTTTGCTGGCGAAGAAGGCCGTCGAAGCCGGCCTGACCGTTGCGCCGCACATCAAGACGTCGCTCGCTCCGGGATCGCGTATCGTCACCGAATACCTGACGAAGACCGGCCTCCTGCCGTTCCTCGACAAGCTCGGGTTCACGCTCGCCGCTTACGGCTGCACGACCTGCATCGGCAACGCGGGCGACCTCACGCCGGAACTGAACGAAGCGATCACGAAGAACGACATCGTCGCGGCAGCCGTGCTGTCCGGCAACCGTAACTTCGAAGCACGTATTCACCCGAACATCCGCGCGAACTTCCTGGCCTCGCCGCCGCTCGTCGTCGCTTACGCGATCGCCGGCAACATCACGCGCGACCTGATGACGGAACCGGTCGGCAAGGGCAAGGGCGGCAGGGACATCTTCCTCGGCGACATCTGGCCGACGAGCGACGAAGTCAACGCACTGCTCAAGTTCGCACTGGACGCCGACGCATTCCGCGCGAACTACGCCCAGCTGACGAAGAAGGGCGACCTGTGGAGCAAGATCGAAGGCGAGGAAGGCCAGGTCTACGACTGGCCGAAGTCGACGTACATCGCTGAGCCGCCGTTCTTCGGCAAGGACTTCTCGATGACGCCGGCTGCAAGCATCGCCCCGGTCAAGGGCGCGCGCGCACTGGGCATCTTCGGTGACTCGGTCACGACCGACCACATCAGCCCGGCTGGCTCGATCAAGGAAGATTCGCCGGCAGGCAAGTGGCTGAAGGCAAACGGCGTGCAGAAGGCCGACTTCAACAGCTACGGCTCGCGCCGCGGCAACCACGACGTGATGATGCGCGGCACGTTCGCGAACGTCCGGATCAAGAACCTGATGATCCCGGCGAAGGCAGACGGCACGCGCGTCGAAGGCGGCCTGACGATTCAACAGCCGTCCGGCGAACAGGCGTTCATCTACGACGCCGCGATGAAGTACATCGCCGAAGGCACGCCGACTGTCATCTTCGCGGGCGAAGAGTACGGCACGGGCTCGTCGCGTGACTGGGCAGCGAAGGGTACGCAACTGCTGGGCGTGAAGGTTGTGGTCGCACGCAGCTTCGAGCGGATCCACCGTTCGAACCTGGTCGGCATGGGCGTGCTGCCGCTGCAGTTCAAGGGCTCGGACAGCGTGCAGTCGCTTGGCATCACCGGCGACGAAACGTACGACATCGAAGGCCTCGGCGCAGACTTCAAGCCGCAGCAGGAAGTGACGCTCGTGATCCATCGCAAGGACGGCAAGTCGCAGCGCGTGCAGGTTCTGCTGCGTATCGACACGCCGATCGAAGTCGACTACTACAAGCACGGCGGCATTCTGCCGTTCGTTCTGCGCTCGCTGCTCGCAGCGTAAGCATTGCATTAGCAGAAAGCTTTTGCAGGTGTCGCGGCCTTTCGGGGCTGCGGCAATTTCGAAGCCCGACCTGGTCGGGCTTTTTTTTCGGTTATTCGCTGGATTCCGCGCGCCACGCGATCGTTCTGCAAATGGGCGCTGCTTTCAAGAGCATCGGCCTTGTCGCCATTGCGACTAGAACTGTGCCGTCGCCTGCACGCCCGCGGTCACACGCGAAGTTGAAAATCCCTTGGGCTTGTAGATCGGCGTACCCGCGAACAGGTCATATGAGAGTCCCGCAAAGCGCGAAGGCACACCGCCTCGAATCCCAATCACCATACCCGCCAGTTGCGTCCCGGCCAGATATGCCGTGTTCGGGCCGAACACGCGTCCATAATCGATCCCCGCGTACAACGCCTGCCCGGTCTGGCCGATGGGCCATTGCAGCTCGTTGCGCCAGTAAAAGCCCTTCTCTGCCGCCAGCATGGTTTCGCCGTCGAAGCCACGCACGGTGTAACGGCTGCCGATGGTCAGGTCGTCCAGATAGAACAGCGTGTCGTCGGTTAATTGGGCGTGCACGGTCGTCACGTAACGGAAGCCCTGTTGGGCGACGGAAAACGGCACCGACAGATTCGCATCGAGCACGGCCATGTGGTAACGGTACGTCGGCCCCTCTGGATACGGGTCGGGCGTCGCACCAAGGCCACCGATCCCCTGTCGGTACGCGAGCGTGCCGTCGAACTGCGACGCGCCGAAGTAATGCCGATCGGTCAGGCCCGCTTCGATGAACGTGTTGTTACGTCGCTGCTGCGGGATGTCGGCGTCGTCAATGAAGCTCTCGCCGAAACGCTTCGATAGCTGGAACTCCACGCCGAATACATCGCTCTGGCTACGCCTCAGTACACGCGCAAGCCTGAGTGCGGCGGTCTGCGAATTGCCGCTGGACACGAACGTCTGGTTCACGCCCGCGATGTTCTGGTAGTAGGTGTTCGTGTTGCCCGACAGCGTGGCCGTCCAGTAACCCCATGGCACGGAATACGAGCCATTGAATCCGTGTGAACCGAGCGACTTGTTGCCGAACGAAAGGTCCTGGTTAGCGCCGACCGTGAACACATCGTTCAGACCGAGCGGATTGTCGATGCCGAGGCTCATGTTGCCTTGCCACTTGCCGGTCGCGTCCGTACCCGAGTTATCGACGGATGCGACAAAGCTCCACGGCTTCGAGCGCTTCACTGTCACCACGACATCGCTTTCGCCGGGTGTATCGGTCGGCTCGATCTTCATGTCCACGTCCTGCGACGCGACACGCTTCATCTGCTCCAGGCCCTGCTCAAGGTCGCGCAGGTCCAGCAGGTCGCCGTCGCTTGCCGGGAATGCGGATTTCAGGGTGCCGCGTGTGTCAGGGTCGGCAAAGCGGAGCTGGTGCACGACGCCGGGGACGAGTGCAAATGCCAGTGTGCCGCTGGACAGGTCCTGCTGCGGGACGAGCACGCGCGTGGTCACGTATCCGCGACTCAGGATCGCCTGCTGCAGTCCTTTGGTCAGTGTGTCAATGCCGGCCTTGCCGACGCACAGGCCCTTGTAGTGATCGAGCCATTCGCGCGCGAAGGCGAACGGGTCCAATGATAGGGCCGACGCTCCCTTGCTGCGCATCGCATCGGGCAGCGTCGTCGGGACATCGAGCGCGAACGTGCCGATGCGGAAGCATGGCGTCTCGACCGGCAGCAACGGATAGCCCTCGAATGTCGGAAGGGTCGAACGCACAGCGGGTGCCTGCACGATTGCGTCGCGCTGCTGTGCCTCACGCTGCTGCTGGATTTGCTGGTTCTGCCCGGCGTTGGCCCGCGCGGCAGCGGCTTCGTCCGCTGGCGTGGGCGCATGCTGCGCGTTCGACGCGAGCGATACCAGGGCTGTGAGCGGCAGTGCCGCCAGCCTCTTTCTGAGTTTCATGGTTATTCCAGACCTTGATTCTGCTCGTCGCGCGACGATGCAAGCGAGGGAGAGCAACAGTCGCACTAAATGCTTTTCTGGATTTAATGCCTTGATCGATTTGGAATGCTAACGACGATGAGCCTAAGCAGTCCAATCACCAGCATGAAACCAATCGCTACGACTTCTCAACCGCCTTTCCGATGCGGAGCGCCAGTGCCAGTGGACGGACGCCCCAATTGTCCATATCCGGAAGATATAGAATGCCGAAATAGGCCCCGGACACCAGAAGAATCCGCGTGACGATTCCCTTCCAGCCGTCGTCAAAGATCAATTGATCAACTTTCGAATACCTCACTTCGGTTTATCCTTCCCAGGTTCAAGTCGTTAATCGCTTGGTCAACAGTAAAACCCTGCTGCTTTGCATAGGCCGCCGCGTTGTTCTTGATCCACTGCGTTTCCGTCGGATGCAACTGACGGTTGTAACGGTCAACCGGGACCGGGGCGATACGATAGCAATCGCTCCAGCCGCGACACGTTATCCTCGATGCATATCGAGCTCGACCTTCTTCAACACTCCGGTTTTATCGTCAAAATAAAAATTTGCGACTTTCTTCGCACCTGTCGGAACAGCAGCAAATGCCACCATGACGTAAGCATTCGATGCGTATGAATATGTCCAAACCTCCAAGGACCCGGCCGTTATCTTTTTGTCGGGCGGCCCCAGCTGGCTTACAACGTCATCTCTAGTTGCAATGTCAGGCTTGAACTGACTAGCCAGCGACTCCTGACTCGCGTTCTCAAGCGTTAGATTGCCACTTCTTTCGCCTGAATTGAAGGCGCAAGCAGAAAGTGCAGCGATTAAGAGAATAAATGCTAAGTTTTTGAACATGAACAGCTTCCTCGTTTTCCATTGGGGTGAAACATTCTGTTGTACAAGTCCGGTTGAACTAATAGCCCCGACTAGTGACAGACATCTGGTTTTGACGGTCGGTTTCGCGGGTCTATCCATACATCTTTTTGGACCAATCCACGCTCACTCCACATCGAAATAGCGCCAGTGTTGGCAAGGTGCACGTCGATGCTGGATAGCGTTGGCTTGAGCACCTTTCGCTAGCGCGGCAACGCCGGTGTTGATGAGGAATATGCCCGAAGCAATACGTCGGACTAGGCCTGTACAGCGATTCAGGCACCGAGCCAGCAAGGCGTACCCGACGGTAAAATAAAGTGTCTTGGCGATCGCATTATTGATCGTCGAGACGCGCTGCGTTGTCGAGGCTTGCGGGGCGAAACCAAAGGGAACCACTACGGTTGCCGCCATTAGCGCCACCACCACTTGCAGGATCGAAGACAGGTGGAGTACCAGCTGTGCGACGCCGAATTTCGTTTGCTTCATTTCGGTTCATCCTGCTTATCGCCTTCGGTTTTGTAGCTCTCGCGCGCCTTCTTGTAGCTGTTGTCGAAGGGTTTGATGTTAAGCATGTGGGCGCGACTAGAAATTCCGCCTACAGCCATTAGCCCAAAGCCCAACAGGAAAGCCGCCATCCTGAGCCCGCGCGGCAACCAATCGAGCGCGAGGCTCATGCCGAATGCGGTAAGGCCGACCACGAACAACGTAATGCGTACCCAGCCAGATAAATTTCCGGCCTCAACAAATTTCATTTCCTTGTCCCATTCGAATTTACATTGAATATCGAGTTGGATTGACGAGTTATCCAATCTTGGATTTGTGTCGAATATGGAGCGTTGTTTAGTGCAGTTGCGGCTCCATTGACCACCAACGATGCTGTCGGAGCGCGGTCCGCTGCGATCTGGCCTGCTAGTGCTACTGCGCCTTGATATGTGTACTGTCCGACGTTAGGCCGCACCAGTTGCGATACCCCGTCTGCGGCAATGCCTACTACCGTAGCACCGAAGGCAATTTCACCGAAAGCAGGGGCCAACGGAGACGGTGATACTGCGCCGGTGGCCGCAGCAGAACTGATCCATCCGGCAGTGTTAGAAACCATTGAAGCCGTGTCGGCGCTCGTATTCCGCATGAAGTCCGCGTCCGACTTATCGAACTTCGTGAACGGACCGGTGATGTTAATCGAGTCGCTTCCAGTCTGTTGATACGTGAACTGGCTCGGCACTCCACCCGGCGAAGCGCTGTTGTAGTTCGCCAGAATATACGACTGCAACTGCGGATCGGCCTGCACCGTTACCTGCGTCAGGATCGGCTTGCCGTCCACCGTTGTCCCGCCCGAAATCCAATGTGCGCCCGGGTCCGTCGGCGTCTGGCCAATCACGGTCGTCGGTGCGCCCGACTCGTTCGTCCCATTCACGCTTACGCCCATGATACGAAGCTGGTCTTCGACCTGTGCCTGCGTGTACTTGCCATCGCTCTTTTCCGCGATCTGCTTCGCCAGCGTCTTTTCGTCAGGATGTAACTGCCGGTTGAACCGGTCAACGTTATAGCCTTCGAATGCACCTGCATTGCCGCCGACAGCCGCACCCGCGCCGGTAGCAATCGCGTTTGCCACGATGTTGCCAAGCGCGGTGTTGACGTCAGAACTGCCAGTCGGGTTCGATCCGGCGATAGCACCACTCAGGTCGTTCAGCTTGCCCGCAGCAATCGACGCGATACCCGCACCCGCCGCACCGCCGAGCGCATTACCACCCGCAAGACCGGTCACAAGCGCCGCGCCTGTCTGCGATGGTCGAACCCTTCACGTTCAGGTCGCGGCCCGCGCTGACCGTGACCGTATCGCCGGATACGGTGCTACCCACGCCGATGGAAGTACTTCACGCCACCGCCATTGGTGATGTTGTTCACCGTACTCGATATGTTCGTGACGTTACCGGCCAGGTTTGCCACGTCCTGGTTCGTCGCGTAGAGCTGCGAACCGGTGACCGCATCCGAACTCGTCGCCGACAGCGAACCGTTCGACAGACCCGTGATCTTCGTACCGCTCGTGCCCTTCAGCGTGATCGAGCTCATGGTGGAGTCGTCGTAGGAGACGAAGCTGCCTTTCACCTTGCCGTTGCCGTCGATGATCGCGCCCATGTCCTTCAGCTGCGCGACGTTCACCGCGTCGGAGTTGTTGACGCCCGCTGCCACGTTCGTCAGCGTGACCGCCGGTGCGCTCGTGCCGCCCAGCGTGACCTGCGTATGCGCCGACGTGTCGTACTTCACGGCATCGGCTGCGGCCGCGCTCGAGCCCGCGGTGACGGCCGCCTGCAACTGGCTGACGTTGACGGCATCGGTCGCCGCCGAACCGGCTGCGAGGTTCGTGATGCGACGTTCCGCACCCGACGAGCCCAGCGACACTTCTCCCGTGGCGGTCGTGCCGGCCAGCGTGCCGGTGCCCGGGTTGTACGCAGCAGCGGAAAGATTCGCCGTCGTCGTCGCGTTCGCCCCGAGCGCGATCGAGTTGTTCGCCGTAGCCTTCGCATTGCCGCCGATCGCCACCGCGTTGGTGCCGGTCGCCGACGAATCGGCCAGCGTCGAATTCGCGTGGAAATACTTGACGCCCGTATCGCCGTTCGTGATGTTGTTGACCACGTTCGTCAGGTTCGTCACGTCGCCGGCGACGTTCGCAACATTCTGGTTCGTCGCGTAGAGCTGCGAACCGTTGACTGCGTCCGTGCTGGCTGCCGACAGCGTGCCTGCCTTGAGGTTCGTGATCGTCGTGCCGCCCGTGCCGCCGAGCGTGACGGTGCCCTTCGACGCGTCGTCGTATGCGACGAATGCGCTCGTCACGTTGCCGTTGCCGTCGATCGAAGCGCCCATGTCTTTCAGCTGCTTCACGTTCACCGCATCGGAGTCCGCTGCGCCCGTTGCGACGTTCGTCAGCGTGACCGGCGCGCTCGCACCGGTACCGCCCAGCGTGACGCTGGTGTGCGACGGGGAGTCGTACGAAACCGCATCGGGCGAACCGGCGCCTGCCGCTGCGACAAGCGCCGAGCCGACGTCGTTGTACGTCTTGCCACCGATCGTGTAGGTCGGCCTCAGGATCGAGCCATCCGTATTGACGCCTGCGCCGCCGCCCATTGCGGACGTGACGCCCTTCAGCTGGCTGACGTTGACCGCGTCCGTGTCTTTCGTACCGGCCGCCATGTTGACGACCTGACGCTGCGCCGTGCTGCTGCCGACCGATACCGTGCTGGCGCGGTCTGCCACCGAGTTCGAGCCGATCGCGACCGAGTTCGCGGCCGTGACGGACGAACCCGCGCCGAGCGCCATCGACTGGGTCGCGCTACTCGACGTGAACGCGTTGCTACCGATCGAAACAGAACTGTCGCCGAGCGTGCTGGCGTTCGAGCCGATCGACACGGCGTTGGCTGCCGAGGTGCGCGACAGTACGCCGATGGCGACACCGTTGTCGGCGTCGTTCGTGGTCGATGCCTGCGCCCCGATCACCGTCGTATTCACCGCGCCCGCGTCGGCGATATAGCCGACGGCCGTCGAGCCGTCCTGCGCCGCAAAGGCGCCCGCGCCGATTGCCAGCGATTCGTTGCCGATCGCGTTCGACACCGGGCCGATTGCCATTGCGTCCGTCTTGCTGGTGTCGACGTGCGTCGAGTTACCCTGCGTAACGATGGGGCTCACGACGATGTAGTCCGTCACCGGCGTGCTGGTCGCGCCGAGCAGCGTCGGCGAGCGCAGCAACGTGGTCTGCTGCTTCGTGAGCTGCTGTTGCAGCGCAGTCAGCTGACCGTACGTGGCGGCGTCGGTTGAGGTCGTGCCCGCCGCGACATTCGTGATGCGACGCTCCGCACCCGCAGCACCCACCGACAGCGTGTTCGCCTGGTTGGCGATCGAGTTCGCGCCCAATGCGATGGCATTCACGCCCATCGCGGTCGCACCCGAACCGATCGCGATTGCGCCCGATGCACCGGCGAACGTGCCGCCGCCAATGGCGACGGTGTTCGGGCCGGACGCCTGCGCTTCCGATGTCGTTGCCGTGACCTTGATGTACTTCGTCGTGCTGCTGATGTTGGTGTTGATCGTATCGACGGTTGCGCTCATGGCGTCGAGCGCTGAGCCGACGTCGTGATAGGTCGTCGTGCCGATCGTGTAGGCCGGCGCCGAGAGCTTGCCGTCGGCACCGACAGCGGTCGTGCCGCCGAGCGCGCTCGCGACGCTGTTTGCCGTGTCGGACAGCTGGCCGCCGTTGATCGCGTCCTTGCTGCCGGCGGCGACCTGACCTGCGGCGACGTTGGTCAGCGTGACCGGCGCGCTTGCGCCGACGCCACCGAACGTTACCTTGTCGTGAGCCGAGGTGTCGTATTTGACGCCGTCTGCCGAGCCCGTCGACGCTTTTGCATCGACTGCCGCGAGTGCCGTGCCTACGTCGTTATACGTATTCCCATCGAGCGTGTATGCCGGCGTGCTGAGCTTGCCGTCAGCGCCGACCGTGGTGTTTCCGCCGAGCGCCGTCGCGACGCTGTTCGCCGTGCCGTACAGTTGCGCGCCGTTAACCGCATCCTTGCTGCTTGCCGTGACCTGACCGGCGGCGAGGTTCGTCAGCGTGACAGGCGTGCTTGCGCTTACTCCGCCGAACGTTACCTTGTCGTGTGCCGAGGTATCGTACTTGACGCCGTCTGCCGAGCCCGTCGATGCCTTTGCGTCGACTGCCGTAATCGCCGACCCAACGTCGTTGTACGTGCTGCCGTCCACCGTGTACGACGGCTTCGAGATCTTGCCGTCCGCGCCGACGGTCGTATTGCCGCCCAGTGCATCGGCGACGCTGCTGGCCGTGCCGTACAGTTGCGCGCCGTTGATAGCGTCCTTGCTGCTTGCCGTGATCTGGCCGGCTGCCAGGTTCGTCAGCGTGACAGGCGCGCTTGCGCTTACTCCGCCGAACGTTACCTTGTCGTGGGCCGAGGTGTCGTATTTGACGCCGTCTGCCGAGCCCGTCGACGCTTTTGCATCGACTGCCGCGAGTGCCGTGCCTACGTCGTTATACGTATTCCCATCGAGCGTGTATGCCGGCGTGCTGAGCTTGCCGTCAGCGCCGACCGTGGTGTTGCCGCCGAGCGCCGTCGCGACGCTGTTCGCCGTGCCGTACAGTTGGGCGCCGTTAACCGCATCCTTGCTGCTTGCCGTGATCTGGCCGGCGGCGAGGTTCGTCAGCGTGACAGGCGTGCTTGCGCTTACTCCGCCGAACGTTACCTTGTCGTGCGCGGATGTGTCGTATTTGACACCATCTGCCGAGCCTGTCGATGCCTTTGCATCGACTGCCGTAATCGCCGACCCAACGTCGTTGTACGTGCTGCCGTCCACCGTGTACGACGGCTTCGAGATCTTGCCGTCCGCGCCGACGGTCGTATTGCCACCCAGTGCATCAGCGACACTGCTTGCCGTGCCATACAGTTGCGCACCGTTGACCGCGTCCTTGCTGCTTGCCGTGATCTGGCCTCCGGCGACGTTCGTCAGCGTCACAGGCGTGTTTGCGCCGACCCCACCGAACGTTACCTTGTCGTGTGCGGACGTGTCGTAGCGCACGCCATCCGCCGGACCAGCCGCCGCCTTCGCGTCAACTGCCGTAATCGCCGAGCCGACATCGTTAAACGTGTTACCGTCAACCGTATACGTCGGCTTCGAAATTTTCCCGTCCGCGCCGACGGTCGTATTGCCACCCAGTGCATCAGCGACGCTGCTGGCCGTGCCGTACAGCTGCGCACCGTTGATTGCATCGTTGCTGTTCGACGTGACCTGACCCGCTGCCAGGTTGGTCAACGTGACAGGTGTGTTTGCGCCTGCGCCGCCAAACGTCACCTTGTCATGCGCGGACGTGTCGTATTTAACGCCATCAGCCGAGCCCGTCGATGCCTTCGCATCGACTGCAGCGAGCGCCGTGCCTACGTCGTTATACGTGTTGCCATCGAGGGTGTATGCCGGCGTGCTGAGCTTGCCGTCAGCGCCAACGGTCGTATTGCCACCCAGTGCGCTCGCGACGGTGCTTGCCGTGCCATACAGCTGCGCACCATTGACCGCATCCTTGCTGCCCGATGCGACCTGACCTGCTGCCACGTTGGTCAACGTGACAGGCGTGTTTGCGCCGACGCCGCCAAACGTGACCTTGTCATGCGCGGACGTGTCGTAACGCACGCCATCCGCCGGACCAGCCGCCGCCTTCGCGTCAACTGCCGTAATCGCCGAGCCGACATCGTTATACGTGCTGCCGTCAACCGTGTACGACGGCTTCGAAAGCTTCCCATCCGCGCCAACGGTCGTCTTGCCGCCGAGCGCATCGGCGACGGTGCTCGCCGTACCGTACAGCTGCGCACCATTGACCGCATCCTTGCTGCCCGATGCGACCTGACCTGCTGCCACGTTGGTCAACGTGACAGGCGTGGTCGAGCCGGCGCCGCCAAACGTGACCTTGTCATGCGCGGACGTGTCGTAACGCACGCCATCCGCCGGACCAGCCGCCGCCTTCGCGTCAACTGCCGAAATTGCCGAGCCGACGTCGTTAAACGTGCTGCCGTCAACCGTGTACGACGGCTTCGAAATCTTCCCGTCCGCGCCGACGGTCGTATTGCCGCCCAGCGCATCGGCGACGCTGCTGGCCGTGCCGTACAACTGCGCGCCATTGACCGCATCCTTGCTGCCCGATACGACCTGACCTGCTGCTACGTTGGTCAGCGTGACTGGCGTACCCGAACCCGCACCGCCCAGCGTCACATGATCGTGGGTCGTCGAATCGTAGATCACGGCATCCGGCGAACCGCCGCCTGACGAACCCGCGATCGCCGCATTCATCTGGTCCAGGTTGACTGCATCGGTGCCAGCCGTGCCCTTTGCCACGTTGATGATCTGACGTTGCACCGTGCTCGAACCCACCGACACCGCGTTGCCCCGGCTCGCAACCGAACCGGATCCGAGCGCCACCGAGCCAACGCCCACTGCATTCGCGTTCGCACCCAGTGCGACCGACTGGTCCAGCACTGCGTTCGAATTGGCACCGAGCGCCACCGAGCCCGTGCCCATCGCGCCCGCTCCACGACCGACCGCCGTCGAGGTCGCGCCGGCCGCGAGCGCCCACGGTCCAGCCGCGACCGAGTCGCTACCCGTCGCAGCCGCATCGCTTTGCGGTGCGTCAGAAATCGAGTTCGCCTTGAAGTAGCGCGTGTGCTCGTACAACTGGCCGTAATTGACCGCATCGTGTGTCGCACTGCCGTCGGCAACGTTGACGATCTTCGTACCCGTCATGTCCGCGCCGGCCTGGAACGTGGCGTTGCCGGTCGTGGTCGTCGCACCCTCCAGTGCAATGCCGCCAGGGCCATACAGCGCGACCGAACCCGCTGCGTTGTACGCCGTCTGTCCCACGGTGATGTAGGCAGTCGAGCCGCTCACCCCACCGTTGCCCGAGTTGTACTCGCTCATGACGACGCCCGAGCCGCCCCCGCACTCGCCCTCACCCATCGAGCCGATCGCACTGCCCCAGGTCGCGCCGTTCCAGGACGCGCCGTCCGCCGCGTTCATCCACTGGCTGCTCGCCGAATCCGTTCCATTACCCGCGCAGTTGACTATCGCCCCGGCAAACGCAGCCGGCGCAACCGACACCGCGCCCGCACCCAGCACGACCGCCGCCACGCGCGCACGCCGCGAGGACCCTTTCTTCTTCGCCGTACTCAGCTCGGATGCGGCGACCCACGCGCCGACCGACTCATTCCAGACAGACTTATGTACCTTGTTCATTGCCTATTACAACCTCAAAAATTGCCAATGGATTTGTTCTCTTTCGCAATTCGCGATTCGTCGCGCAAAAATCCCTTCCGGGTACCGGGCAGGAAGCCTGTGTATAAAAAATCCCTCATCGCACACAGCGTCGCAATTCTGTTTATCGCCGCGTAACTGTATCGACAGGCTCCGCCCTATCAAATCAGTGGGCGCCGAATCGACGTAGGAATATTCGCAACTGGCTGACGATAAATGGAAGACTTGAACTGAAGACGAAGCAGCCGCCTTGCGCCCACCTCAGAACGGCCTGATCGCCCGCAGGCAATGGCAAAGCGGAATATCTGGATACGCGCATCGGGATAAAACCACCTGAAAAAGAGGAAATTTCCCCATCAACTATCCAGGTGGCGTTTCTATAATCTCAGCCCGATTCAATCAAATGAATCGAAGAAGCGCATTAATCAATCATTTTATTTTTTGCGCGCTAAACAGTCATGCGCTCATGGCCGCGCATATCAAGTCGACATTAATAACGGGCATATAAACCATGCAACTTTCCCAGCTTCGCATTAAAAGCCGTCAACGCGGCCAGGGCATGACCGAATACATCATCATCGTCGCGTTGATTGCCGTTTCGGCGATCGGTGTTTATTCGCTTTTCGGCCAGACGATCCGTAACCAGACGTCCGGGCTCGCGCAGGAAATGTCGGGCGGGAATGCCGCGAACGACATCAGCAACGCTCAGACGAACGCTGGTGACGCTACGACCAATGGCAATAAGAAGAAGGACATGGGTACGTACAACGACAACAACAACGGCGAGATGCAGAACCACTAAGTCCGCACCCACCATGAACCGCTCTGCCCGCCCGGGCAGGGCCAGGGTCGCCGGCGCCAGCGGGCAGGCGCTGGTCCCTGCACTGATTTTTCTTCTGGTCGGCGGCATTGGCCTTTTTGTCGCCTTCAATTCCTTTCAGATGACAAGCGCCCGCATCAAGCTGCAGAACACGGCCGACGCCGCTGCGTACAGCGCCGCCGTACTGCAGGCGCGCGACTACAACTTCGCCGCGTACACGAACCGCGCGATGGTCGCCAACCAGGTCACCGCCGCCCAGGCAGGCGCGCTGAAATCGTGGATCGACGACCTGGACGCGACGTACGCACCCTCCGATGTCGATGACACGGTCAGTGTCTACGCCGATCATCCGGTGCTCTGGCAAACGCCGAAGCAGGCCGGTCACGCCGAAATCGCACCGCTGCGCGCAACGCTCGATGCGCTGCTGCCCGTCGTCACCAGCGGGGTCGGCCGGATCACGCGCGCGCTCAGCGATGCGCAACTCAACTATCACGCCGCCACGCTCGTCACCGCGCCGCAAACCGCGGACGTCGTCGCGCAGCAGAACCAGTCCGACACGCACGTGACGGCCGGCTATTTCACGAGCGCACGCAACGCGACGCAGCTCGCCGCGTGGACAAACTACACACAGATCGTGACGCCCGCGGGCTCATTGGGTGCCGATCATTTCGCCGATGTCGTCACCGATGCGGACACGCTCGATGCGTTCCTGAAAGACCGTTCGGGCACGCGCAGCACCGGCCCGCGATACCAGGAACTCGACGACTCGGGCGGCACCCGATGCCGCTTCAACCCGGCCGCGACAGTGAGCGTGCGCGCGTTTCACAACGGCGCCACGCAGCTGCGTCAGGACAAGAAAGGCTGGGAAGCGATCGACGCAACGACAGCATCGGTTTACGTCAGCTGCTACGACATGACCTTACCCGTCATCGCGGGAACCGGCGGTAGTACGAACGGCGATGTGCGCGTCAATGGCGTCGAGAGCTATCTGAAATCCCCGCCGTTCGTCGCATGGTCCGACTGGCAGGGTTATGGCGGCTATTACAACTTCGGCGATCACACGTCGACCACGCCGGGCCTTGGCGTTGCGGACGGTCTCGCTCAGAAAATGGGCGAAGGCCCCGGCGCGTCGCTCGATCTTGCGAACGGCGGACTGCTGCCGTACCAGGACATCAACGGCGCGCCCGTAGCGAGCGCAGCCCCGCGCATCACGATCGAAGTCGAGCGCGCAAGCGACACCCGTATCAAGACGCAGGGCCTGTCCGGCGGCGGACGGATGGCCGTGTCGCCGGCCGACGCAGGCGGCGTAATGCGCGCACTCGCGAGCGCGAATGCGTACTTCGTGCGCCCCAACCCGGGCGTGCTGGACGCGTCGATCAGCGGCGCGCTGCTTCACGCGAAGGACTGGCTGCGCGCCGACGGCAAGACCGAGTTCCCCGACACGTTCAGCCCGTACTGGCAGGCAACGCTCGCGCCCACCAGCGATGCAGAACGCGACGCGGCGCGCGCCGCGCAGATTCCGGCAAGCGAGGCGGTTGCACCATGAAACGCACATGCTTTCAGCCAACGCCGCAGCAATACGGCCAGGCGATGACCGAATTTCTGGTGGCGACCGCGCTAGTGATGGGCGTGCTGCTCCTCGCGGTCGCCACGCTCGGCAAGTTCAATGACGTGCGCAACAAAACGCTGATGGGCGCGCGCTACATCGCGTGGGAACGTACGGTCTGGCGCAGCGAAGCGACGGTGAACGACTCGCCAGCAACCTCCGGCGACGACGACTGGTACAGCCAGTACGGTTCCGGCACCCAGCAACCGGTCAAGAGCGATAACGAACTGCAACGCGAAGTGATCCGGCGGATGCTCGCGCAGAACGGCGCGCCAGTGGCGGCTGGCGACCGTGTGAACAGCAGTCTGCCCATCGCACCAGCCATGTGGGAAGACCACGGCGGACACGCATTTCTCGGCGCGGCGGACGATGTCGTCGCGAGCAGTGGCCGCGACGAAAGCCCCGCGGCGAATCTCGCGCAGTACACGTCCGGCTCGTTCGGTTCGATGTCGACGTCGGGCAGCGGGACGTTCAACGCTTCGCTGAATCTGGCTACGCGCAATCTGCAGACCGGCACGCTCAGCGTAGCGATCGCAAAAGACAACGACGCGTTGAAGAACATCTGGCCCGGTTTCAGCGGTCTGACGTTTAGCGATACGAACGCGGTACTCGCCAACACATGGCTCGCCGAAGGCGCGTCGAAGGGTGAGCAACTCTTCACTGCAGCCACGCCCGCGCCGAAAGCGAGTCTCGTCAATCCGTCGCTCTACACCGGCCTTGGAAAGTACGCGCCCGAAATCGGCACGCTTCAGTTCGGCCGCGTCGAACGCGACGTGGTCCCTGCCGACCGCCTCTCGCCATGACGATCAGACATCCGGTATTTCGCGCCGCGGCATGGGTCTGCGCAGCGCTGCTGGCGCATGCCGGCAGCGCGCACGCGGCCTGCGACAAACAACCCGTCAAGGCGGAACGCGTTCAGGCGGTCGGCCTCGACATGCTCGTCAACGGCGTGCCGACCTCGATTCGCGAACTGGACTTCGCGGGGACCGCCGACGATGTGTCGAGCGCCTTCCGCGAATTCTGGACGCAGGAGGACGTGCCTGCGAAAGCCGTGCGTGCGCCGGAAGGACTGGTGCTCAGCGCGCTCGACGAAACTTGCTTCTACGTTCTCACGATCCCCGCCGCAGAGAGCAATGCGCCCGCGAAAGGCATCCTCAGCGTGATGCAGATCGGCGAACAGAACGCGTCGCATGCAATTGCCCGTTCGACGATTCCGTTGCCCGAGGGCACAACGATCAGCGATGTCGAAAGCCGCGATCCCGGCCAGGCCGGACGAACCTGGCTTATCCAGATGTCGGGCAACGCCAGCGACAACGCGCGCCGCTATGCGAACCAGCTTGAACAACAGGGCTGGTCGGTGATCGCGCAGGCGCCTGCGTATCAACTCGACGGATCGAACCGCGTGCTCGGCAACGCGCTCGCGATGCAGCGCGGCAACGACCGGCTCGATGTGATTTTCACGGCGCGCAACGGACAAACCGAAGCCGTCATCAACGCAACAAGGAATCGCTGACATGAAGCACTCCGCACACCCTGCGCGCCGGCAATGTGGTCAGGCGAGCATCGAATACGTCGTCGTGACGGCGTGCATCGCGACCGCACTGCTCGTCGCGGGCGATATGCCCCAGTCGCCGGTCGACGCACTGACCGCAGCGTTCAAGTCGCTTTTTAGCGCCTACAGCTTCGCCCTTTCGCTTCCCTGATCATCAGGGCTCACTCATTCGCCATGTTCAAAAGAATCAAGATTCGCTCGCTCCTCGGCAACGCATGGGTGCTCTTTCTGTGCGCCGCGCTGGTCGCGGGCGGCCTCACCTTCGTGCTCTATCGGTATCTGAGCGAGCGCGAAACACGCATCAAGGCCGAAGCCGCCGGGCAGCAGCAGCGCGCCGGTATCGAAGTCGTCGTGCCGCGCCGCGATGTGCCCGTCGGCACGCCGCTTTCGAGCGGAGATTTCGTCGCACGCGAGATCGCGGCGGACCTCGTCTACGACGACATGATCCGTGTCGGCGATTTCGATACGTACCGTACGTCGCATCTGGTGAACGCCGTGCGACGCGGGCGTCCATTACGCGCGGGCGATATCGACGCGCTGCATGGCCGCGATTTCGCCGACATCCTGCCGGCGGGCCAGCGTGCGTTGACGCTGGAGATCGACACGGTCAATTCCACCGCGACGATGGTGAGGCCCGGCAATCGCGTCGACGTGTACTGGGTCGGCAAGAATCCGGATCCGCAACCGGCCGGCGTTCAGTCGGGTCTGTCGAGTTCATCTGCGCAGTCCGGCGACGGCAAGGCGATTCGCCTGTTGTTGCCCAATGTGCTGATTCTCGCGACCGGTCAGGACATTCGTCCGCGCAATGCGGGCGAAGCGATGGAACGCACAACCAGTCAACGCCCGACTGACAACTACAGCACCGTCACCGTGCAGGTGCCGGTCGCGGAGGCACCGCGCATCGTGCTGGCGCAAAAAGTCGGAACCCTGCGCCTGATCCTGAAGAACGCCGACGACGCCACGTCCGACGTCCCGCAAAAGCTCACCGAAGACAAGCTGTTTGCGAACGCCGGCGGTGCTGGCGGTAGCAGCGCAAGCACCGGTAACGCGTCGTTCGTCGAAGTCATCACCGGCGGCGGATCCACCGCGACGACGCTCGTGCCTGGGGGGCCATCCGACTCCGCGCCAGCCGCGGCAGCCTCATCGCAACGCGCTCGCGCTCTTTCCGCGCCAGCCGCACCGGCTGCCGCAGGCAACCCGTTCTCGGGCACACCGCAACCGGACGCCTATGAAGAGGCGAACGCGATCGCTCAACAACTCCAGAAACTCGATACGCGCACGACGTCGGATCGCAACTGAAAGTACACGGCAGGTTCAGAATGAAAGTCCCTCATCGTCCGACGATGTTCCATCGCCGCGTCATCCCGGCGCTGATCGCCGGCGTTCTCCTGTGCGAAGCCGCGCCGGTCGCGCTCGCACAGCGCGTCGACATGTCGCTCACTCACGATGCCATCAGCGAAAACACCAGCACCAGCGTGCTCGAACTCTTTCGCGGCGAAGTCCACATGCTGCGTCTGCCCGGCACGATCAAACGCATCGCGATCGGCAACGGCAAGATCGTGAACGCGAGTGTCGTCGATGGACGGCTCATGCTGCTCGCCGAAAGCGCGGGCGTGACCTCGCTCGTGGTGTGGAACGAAAAGGGCATCGCGCTGCAAACGATAGTGCGTGTCGGCAAGGGCGAGGTGAACGCATCGGTCGAGCAGTTGCGTCGCGTGCTGCAGTCCGTTAGCGGGCTGCGCATTCAGCCGGTCGGGCCGAACATCGTGCTTTCGGGTGTCGTGCATCGTGACATGGTGCCGGTGATCCAGTCCGCGACTGCCGATCTCGGCAACGTCATCAACACGACGACGGTCGACGAAGGCGACGCGCTGAAAAAGACGATCCACTTCAAGGTGCAGATCATGGAAATGACGCGCACCGGCCAGGAAAGTCTCGGCATCGCGTGGGACAGCCAGTTCAACGGGCCGCAGGTCGGCGGCCAGGCGCTTTTCGGAACTGGCGGCGCCGCAGCGGCTGCAACCGGCGCGACGAATTTCTTTCTCGCGGGCATCGCGTCGAACATCACGTCGAAGATCAACTTCGCGATCAACAACGGCGACGCCTACATTCTCGCGGCGCCCGAACTCAACACGAAGAGCGGCGGCGTAGCGACGTTTCTCGCCGGCGGCGAAGTGCCGGTGCCGAAAGCCGGCGCGCTGGGCACGACCGATGTCGACTACAAACCGTACGGTATCAAGCTGAACATCAAGCCGGTGGTGGACGCGAACAACATCATCTCGGCGAGCCTCGAAACCGAGATCAGCCAGATCGATCCTTCTGTTTCGTATGGCGGCTTTCCGGGCTTTCTGACGCGCAAGACGACCTCCGACATTTCGCTGCGCGCCGGCGAAACGCTCGCGATTTCCGGGCTCGTGAGTTCCGACGCGCTCAATTCGGCGGACGGCATGCCGTTTCTCGGCCAGTTGCCGATCATCGGCAGACTGTTCCGCTCGGACTCGTTCCGTTCGAAGAAGAGCGATCTCGTGATCTTCGTGACGCCGATGATTTCCGATCCGGCGCTCTCGCCGAACGCGGGCCTGCTCGCGCGCGCCGACCGTGTCGATCAGCATTTCCGCGACCAGTACGGCGATCCGAATCCGCTTGCGCCGGTTCCCGCAAAGGACACGCCGCCCGCGCCACGGCAAGTCATTGCGCCCACTGCCGCAGTGCCGCCGGCTCCCGTGCGCAGCGCCCCGCAGCGCGCTGAAGCGCAGGCTTCGGCGCCTGCCGCAGCGCCGGTACCGAATCTGCCGGCCTCGTCAAATCCCGTTGGACTCGCGGAAGCGATCCGCATGCTCGATACGCCTGCGGTCTCGCAAAGCACCACGCACTGATCACCTACGGACGTCGCTTCTCATGATCCATCTTCACGTGCAGCCGCGTAACGCACCGGCGCAGACTTTTCAGACCGATAGCGGCTGCTCGATCGGCAAGGACCCGGCGTGCGACATCGTCCTGAAGGGGATGCTGGTCGGCAAGCTGCATGCGCGTGTTATCCGCGAACACAACGCGTGGTACATCGAAGACCAGGGCGGCATTCTCGCGACGCTCGTCAACGGTTCGGCCATTACGCGCTACGGCCCGTTGATGGACACCGACCGGATCGAAATCGGCACGACGGTGCTTCAGATCGTGACCGCGCCTGCGGTTTCTTCAGGCAACCCCGTCGCCGGTGTAACCGCGGCGGTTGCGTCTGTATCGCAACAAACGGCACCGGTGGACAATGCGGCGCGAGCGGAGTACAGCGCACCAGTCGATGCGTCTTACGCCGCAGCTAACGAGCGGCCTGCTGAAATCACACGACCATCGCCGTTTGCGGAGCCCGTACGGCCCGATCCGCTCGCAAGAGAACAATCCCACGCGTCAGCGCCACCGGAAAAACCGCAAGCGCCACCCCGCGCGCAATTCCCAGCTGCACGAAAATCGGCCGCACCGGCGCTCGAAGTCTCGCCGATCAACAGTCCGAGCGGCATCGAACTGCGAAAGCGGGCGCATATGAAAGTCATCGCAACGCTCGACCTGCGTCGTCTGAACGTTTCGCGCATGGAAGAGGACGAACTGCGCCGCACGGTCAACGCCGCGCTCGACGAAATCCTCAATCACGACGTCAGCCTGCGCTCGCCGGACATCCCGCTCGACGTGTTGAAGAAAAGCGTGTTCGACGAAATCATCGGGCTCGGTCCGCTTGAAGAACTGCTCGCCGACGAGAGCGTGTCGGAAATCATGGTGAATTGCCACGACGAGGTCTTCGTCGAGCAGCATGGACGTCTGGCGCGCTCGCCCGTCGTCTTCACGGACGATCGCGCGGTGATCGGCGCCATCGAACGCATCGTCGCGCCGATCGGCCGGCGTATCGACGAAAGCTCGCCGATGGTCGATGCGCGCCTGCCCGACGGCTCGCGCGTGAACGCCGTCATTCCACCGCTTTCGCTCAAGGGCCCCAGCATCACGATCCGCAAGTTTTCAAAGCGCAAACTCGCCGGTGAAGACCTGATCGACTTCGGCACCCTGTCGCCCGACATGCTGGAATTTCTGCGGACCGCCGTCGAACAGCGCGCGAACATCGTCATTTCAGGGGGCACCGGCTCCGGCAAAACGACGCTGCTCAACGTGCTGTCCAGCTACATTCCCGACGACGAACGCATCGTGACCGTCGAAGACGCCGCCGAACTGCAGCTTTCGCAGCCGAATCTCGTGTCGCTCGAAGCGCGGCCCGCAAACATGGAAGGCAAAGGCGCGATCCCGATCCGCGATCTCGTGAAGAACTGCCTGCGGATGCGTCCCGACCGGATCGTGGTCGGCGAATGTCGCGGCGGCGAGGCGCTCGACATGCTGCAGGCGATGAACACGGGTCACGACGGCTCGCTCACCACGACGCATGCGAACACGCCGCGCGACTGCATCGCGCGCCTCGAAGTGATGACGTTGATGGCGGGTCTCGATCTGCCTGTGCAGGCGATTCGCGAACAGATCTGTTCGGCCGTCGACATCATCGTTCAGCAAAGCCGCTTTTCGTGCGGTTCGCGGCGCGTCACGCACGTAACTGAAGTGAATGGCATGGAATCGGGCGTGATCCAGTTGCAGGACGTATTCGTCTTCAAGGAAGAAGGCTTCGGTATCGATGATCGCATCCAGGGCGAGTTCGTGCCGACCGCGTATATCCCCGATTTCTATCAGGATCTGATCCGCAGGCGCATTCCCGTGAACACCGATATCTTCACGCGCACGGACTAGCTTTTCGATCATGACCCTCGCACTCATTCTCGCGCTCGTTTTCACCGGCATTCTTGTCGTGATCTGGCTGGTCGCGCGCGGCGGCAGAACCGCGCTCACCGCGCGCTCGCAGCACATGGCACACGAACTTGAACAGCAGCTGGCCGATGCGTTCGTGTTCGTGAACCGCCAGAAGGTCGCGACGTGGACGATGGTCGCGATGATCGCGCTCCCCATCGCGGCATTTCTGTTGAGCGGAAGCGTGCTGGTGGGCATCGTCGCCCTACCCCTTGCACTGATGTTGCCGAAAAAAGTCGTGGCGCGCATGCGTGCAAAGCGTATCGTCGCGCTCGAAAAGCAGTTGCCCGATGCATTGCTGATGCTCGCCGGCGCGTTGCGGGCGGGCGCGAGTTTTCCAGTTGCGCTCGAGAGCGTGGTCCACGAATCCACGCCGCCCATCGCCGAGGAATTCGATCTGCTGATGCGCGAAATCCGCCTCGGCATCGATCTCGACGTCGCGATGCGCAACGTCGAAAAGCGCATCCCGGTACCCGACTTCATGATGGTTACGGCGGCCATTACGATCGCGCGCGAAGTGGGCGGCAATCTCGCCGAAGCGCTCGAATCGGTCGCGCGCACACTGCGCGAAAAACTGCAGATGGAAGGCAAGATTCGCGCGCTGACTTCGCAGGGGCGTATGCAGGGCATCGTGATGACGTGTCTGCCGTTGCTGCTGATGCTTGTGCTGCGCTTCATCGAACCCGTCGCGATGGCGCCGCTCTTTAGCGAGCCCGTCGGCTGGGCGACGCTTGGTGTGATCGCCGTGATGGAGTTTCTGGGCTACCGGTTCATTTCCGCAATCACCCGTATCGACGTCTAAACCATGCTGCTTGTCATCGCATTTCTCGTCAGTTGCGGCGTGGTAGTCGTCGCGTTCCTCGCGTTTCATTCCGTGTCGGGTCTCACCCAGGCTGTACCCGACGAAGACCGCACGTGGCTCGATCCGCTCCCGAAGCCACTCCGTGTGTTATGGCCCGTCGTCAATTTCGTCGACCATCACTTTGGCGCGCTCTTTAGCGACCGACACGTCGCACGAATCGAAGCGCAGTTGCGGATTTCGTCGATGCTGTTCCTGATGAGCGCGCGGCAGTTTCTTGCGCTCTCGCTGCTGACTTCAGTCCTCGCCACCCTCGCCGCGCTGCTGGTGATGCTCGCGCTGCACGCGTTTTCTGTCTGGGTACTGGCCGGTGTCGCCGTGCTGGCGTTCTTCTATCCGCGCGTCTGGCTCAAAGGTCTGCGCAAACGTCGCGTTTCGCAGATTCTGCGGCATCTGCCGATCTATCTCGACTTCCTGACGCTGGCCGTCGAGGCAGGACTGAACGTCAACGGCGCCATCCAGAAGGCCGTCGAGAAAGGTCCCGATGGTCCGCTGCGCCGTGAATTCGAACACGTGCTGCGCGATCTCAAGTCGGGGCTGAGTCGTAACGAAGCGCTGCGGCGATTCGACGACCGGCAACGCATCAAGGAAGTGTCGAATCTGGTTGGCGCCATCGTGCAAGCGGAACGCATGGGCTCCGGTCTCGCAAAGACGTTGCGTTTTCAGTCCGAACAGCGTCGCTCCGAGCGCTTTCAGCGAGCCGAAAAGCAGGCCATGGAAGCGCCCGTGAAACTGGTCTTTCCGCTCCTCATCTTCATCTTTCCCGTTACGTTCATCGTGCTGGGATTTCCGATCGCCATGAAATTCATGCAGGCGGGCATGTTGTGAAGCGCGCCCGACTGATGAACACCGGTGTGGATACAGGCCTCCGCATCCTGATCGCCGATACGGCGGTCGAGCGCATGCGCGGTCTGCTCGGTCGCGACCACCTCGCGAGCGCCGAAGGGTTGCTGTTGCGTCCGTGCCGCTCGGTGCATACGTTCGGCATGCGCTTTTCGATCGACGTGCTGTTTCTCGATCGCGATGGCTGCGTCGTTGCGTGCCATGCCGATACGCCGGCACGGCGTCTCCTCTTCAACTTCCGCGCGACGCAAACGCTTGAACTCGCGGCGGGCGCCGCACGCATACGGACGATCGAACCCGGCGACATACTGGCTTTTGAGGCGATACCTTGAACCTCCTTCAATTCCCGCGGCGCGCACGCGCGATCCGCATTCGTGTGACGGGGCGGCAACGCGGCCAGTCGATGGCGGAGTTCCTCATCGTCGCGCCGTTGCTGCTGTTCTTCTGCCTTGCGACTGTGCAATTTGTCCTGCTATATCAGGCTAAATCCACGCTGGACGTCGCGACGCTCGAAGCCGCCCGCGCAGGCGCCGTTGCGCATGGCTCGATGACCGCGATGCAGGACGGCCTCGCACGCGGCCTCGCGCCGCTCTACGCGCGCCATGCAAGCGCCGACGGGGCGCAGGCCGCATTGCTGAACGCCCAGACCGATGTAAAGACAACCAGCCACGTCACGATCATCAGCCCGACCGCCGACATGGTCAGCGATTTCGCGCAGGCGGGCTCGTTCGCGACGCAAGGCGCAGCCGTCGCCGAAATTCCGAACGACACGCTGATCTATCGCAATACCGTGACCGGCCCGCGCTCCGGTGTGAACATTCAGGACGCGAACCTGCTGAAAATCCGCGTGCATTACTGCTACGACATGTATGTGCCGCTGGTCAACAAGGTCCTGTATTACGCGGTGAACGTGATCGGCAATATCGGCCCTGACGGCATCCTGCCGCGCGAACCCGCCGACGCCGGCGAAGATCCCTATGGCGATCCGCAACAGCCTGACACGTGGTGCAGGACCCAACTCGCGGACGGCGTCGCTACCGGAAAATGGCCGCTCGCCCTGGAATCCGAGGCGCTCGTGCGGATGCAGTCCAGTTTTCGTCCGTCCGCTGCGAACGATCTGACTACGACGCGCAGCGCGCCGGCACCGTGAAAATGTCGCTGTCAATGTGCCCCGCAGGATGCAGATTTCTGACGGCCATCGTGCTCGCTGCGGCTGCAGTTGCGGTGCCGCATTCCGCCCTGGCTTCGGGCGTGGTCATGATAGTCGGTGGCTTGAATCACGATGCCGATCGCGCCGTTGATACGGATCGCACCGCGGTGATCGTCGAGCCTGCGAACCGGCAGTCGTCCTCGAACATGGCGCGCGATTCGCGCGTTATCGCATTGACGCCGCTGATCAACGAGGCGGCGCATAACACCGGTATTGATCCCGCGTTGCTGATGGCCGTGATCGACGTCGAATCGGGTGGCGACGCGCGCGCGGTTTCGCCGAGGGGTGCGAGCGGATTGATGCAGCTGATGCCAGCAACGGCCGCACGACACGGCACACTCGACGTCTTCGATCCGAAGCAGAACATCGCGGCTGGAGCGCGCTATCTCGGGCAGCTATTGCATCAGTTTGGCACGCTGCCGTTGGCGCTCGCCGCGTACAACGCGGGTGAAGGGGCCGTGCTGAAATACGGTAAACAGATTCCACCGTTCGAGGAAACGCTGACCTACGTGCCGCGCGTGCTCGACCGCTATCAGCGATACCGGAGCGTCGTGCAGCCACAAGGGCGCTTCCTGCTCGTGCGAAGCGGAGATGTCCTGTCGCGCGAGTGATGCATACAGCTTTTGATTCGCGCCGCGCAAACCAGCGACTTCAGGCATTTGCATCACCTGCGCCGGGGAGATTTTCAAGCCACGTCTCCAGGTTCCCGACGTCCTGCTCGACAGCCGCAAAGAGTGCGGCTGCACGCGGCGCATGCCGCGCCGTCGCCGCCGATTCCAGCTGCACTGTCCGCTCGACGAGTTCTTCGAAGCCGATCAGTCGCGCGGATCCGTTGATGCGATGTGCGGCGCTTGCTGCGACTTTCCACGAACCCGCGTTCAACGCTTCACGCAACGTCTCGAGCGTCGCGCGATTCGTGTCGATCAGAATGCGAACGAACTCGCGCGCAAGCCCAGCGTCGCCAGCGGCGAGTTCCTGGACTTTTCTGGCAAGCGCATATTGATCCATTTCTTCACGCTATACGGCAACGTCGCGCGAAATCGATCAGTTCAAGCAACGTCTTGACGCCCACTTTCTTCATGATGCGAACCTTGTGGCTGCTGACTGTTTTGTTGCTGATAAACAATATCTCGCTGATTTTTTTGTTCGACAGCCCGCCTGCGAGCATCCGCAAAATTGCTAGCTCCTTGTCGGATAGCAGCGCGAGCCGGTCTTCATCGGTCAGCGTCTGAGAACCTGTCCGCGAGGCAGGATGGTGCAATGCCGGGAACGCGGTATAGCCGCCCAGAACGGATTCGATATGACGTCCAATCCCGTTCAGATCCAGCGATTTGCTGACGAAGCCCCGCGCGCCTGCACGCATCGCGCGGGGCGCAAAAGTCTCCGGGTCACCACCGGACAGCACGAGCACGCGAATCCCGGGGCGCAGGTGCTGCAGCCTTGTGACGACATCGAGCCCGTTGATGCGCGGAATGTCGAGATCGAGCACGACGAGATCGGGCGCGTGCCGCCGGACCATGTCGATGGCGTCCTGTCCATTGTCTGCTTCGCATACCTCAGTGACGCCGAGCAGTTGCAGCGCGTGCGTCCTGATCACGAACCGGAACGCGGGATGATCGTCGACGATCAGGATAGTGGCCAACCTTGTTTCCTCTCGAAGAGCACGGCGAAGTTCAAAACCGGAAATGTGTCCGCCGCGAAAAATCGCGCGATCGTACAGCAGCGGCTCTATTCATCCTCTTGAAAAAGCCGCCCTGTTTCGCGAGCTCCCTGCAGCATTCCGGCTCTGCGGATCGGGCGTGCCGACAGGCGACACCCGATCCGCGTCGTGCCGCGTCGAACATGCAAGCGTGTTTCCGGCTGAGGTGCGCAACAGATTCGTTGCGGTCGCGACGCGCGCTTCGGCCTCGTCATAACTGCGCCGCCAGGCATCATGGCCCGCGTGCATCAACGCGACTTCAGCACACGCGAGCGGCATGACTGCATTCGGGCAATGCGCAAACGCCGGATCACCGCGCACCACGTCGACGATCGCCCACAGATCCGGACGCACGGTGACGACCGTTCGCATCACGGGCCGCGCCGCGGACGGCGTCACGCCTTGCTCCAGGCTCACGGAAAGCACGGCCGCCGCGCCGATCGTTTCCTCGACAAAGCCCCACTGGTCACCTGCCTTGAACGCCTCGCGGCCGGCGTCGATCCAGCATTGCGCTTTCGCACGCACGTAGCTGTCGCCAGCGATGCCGTCGAGCTTCCGCTGCACACTGGCAAGCGCCGCACGACGGCTTTTGACCGGTGCATACGTGTCGATCCATTGACGGTCCGGCGCGCCCGCTGTGGCGTCCTGCGTCGCGCCGAAACCGGTTCGCGTCGCAGCAGAATCCTGAATGCCGAGCCGCGCCCGCGCGTCGGGATCGGCGCATCCGGAAAGCAGCCACGCGCACGCAAGCACCGTGAACGGGAATCTCATGAAAGACCGCGGAAAAGGAGGTGTTTGAAGTAGAAGCGCTGGAGGATAGATGCGCAGGCCCGCGCGAGGGTGCGGAATTTTCCGCACGCGTCGCCGGACGATTCCGCAAACTGCGTTCGCGGCTGCGATACGAAACAGCGGACGCGTCGCCGGGATTTCAAATCCCGCGGCACCCGATTCGTCTTCAGAATGCGGCGCACGAATGGACGTTGCGCACGCCCGCGCCTGTGCCCCGAGCCGGCCATCAGTCACAACGACAACAAGCACCGACCGGGCACCCACGCCACCTGTGAGGTACCCGATCATGTCCACCGTCAAGCCGCCTCACCGGCCCGGCCGGGCGCTCGTGCCCGTGCCGCGTCACACGGCCATCATGCTCCGGCCGGCGGATCTGCGCCGTCCCACCCGGCGCCGGCTGCGCGCGTGGCTGGCGAACGCCGCGAAGCTCACCACAAGCCTGCGTACGCTCGCCATCAACGCCGTCGTGATCGTGGGCATCGCCGTGCTGGTCGCGGGCGTCTGGACGCAGATCAAGCCGCGCATGCTCGTCGAACCTGTCCAGCTGCCGTCGGTTCTTCTCAAGGACGGCTACAAGGAAGACGGTGTGCAGCGCATTCTGGCCGGCAAGCTGGAGTCGATCGAACAGACCGCGTTCGGAACCGTGCCGGCGCCCATCGGCAGGAACATCGATGCGGACACCCGCCAGCCGGACCTGACCATTCCTGATACCGGCGTTTCGCTCGGACAGATCGTGCAGTCGTTGCGCGAGCTGATCAAACGGGACCAGTACGTGACGAGCGAAATCATCGGCAGCGGCCAGATGCTGACTTTCCATGTGACCGTGCTCGACCCGGCCCAGCGTCTGCTCTCCGACGACGGCGAAGCGCAGCCGCCCGACAGGCTCGACGCGCTCATCACCGACGGCGCACAACGCGCGCTCAAGCTCGGCAATCCGTACATGTACGCGTCCTGGCTGTCGGCGAAGGAACGCGACACCTGCTACGCCGATCCGACGCAATGCGGCTTTCCACTGTCGGGCGAGGCGTATCAGGGTATCGTCGATAACGGTCCATCGGACCCGTTTGCAAAATGGGCGCTGCTCGCACTTTCAAAGATCGACGAGGACCGCGGCGACTTCGATCTCGAAGCGGAGAAAACAAAGGAACTGGTGAACGCCGATCCGGCGTTTTCGTGGGCCTGGTACAACCTCGGTGTCGCGCTGACCGAACTGGGCTGCACCGAACAGTCCGCGCGCGCTTTTGAAACCGCGTTGCGTTACGACGACAAAACTGAGGCGAACTACAACGCAGCGGGACGGCGCCTGCTCGATGTCGCTGCGCGCGACGCCGCGAACGCGCCGGATCTGCTGCGAAGCGCCGTCGACGATTTCACGCACGCGCTCGAACTGAAGCCGCACTATCAGGAGGCGCTGATCAACCTCGGGCTCGCGCGCTTCGCGCAGTTTGCGGCGCGCGACGCGCAGCGGGCATCCGATGGCACGCAGCCTGTCGATCGCGAAGCGGCGCAGGCGCTCGACGACGCACAATCCACACTTGAGCGCGCGGTGCGTCTGGACGAAGCGCACGCTGCACGGGCATTGCTGGGACTCGCAAGCGTTGCGTGGGCGCAGAACCGGACCAGCGACGCGGAGCAACTTGCGCACCTGGCGCACGCGCGCAGCGACAGCGATCCGTTCTGCAGCCAGCCGTTCGCCACGACGCTGCGCGAAGCGCGCGGATGCATCGTGTCGCAGCCCATGAAACGGGTGGTCACCCGCGATGCGACGTATTCGGGACTATTGCTGACCGGCGGTGACGGACAGCGCGCGACACGAGGATCAACGCTGCCATCAACGACATTGCCATTGCGCGTGTGCGCAGTGAAATTTCCGCCTGAATCGCCGTTGACCGGCATCGCGTGGAGCGGCGTTCCCGCGCCGCTGATGCAGGCGCTGCCATAAGCCGCGCGTGCATCAGCCTGTCGCGTTACGCGACGGCGCGCGCCGCGTTGCGGCCGCGCAGCCATTCGAGCGCGAGCAGCAGACAGGTCGAGAAGATAATGAGGATCGTCGCAAGCGCGGCGATCGTCGGGCTGATGTTTTCGCGGATGCCGGTGAACATCTGGCGTGGCAACGTGGTCTGGTCCGCGCCTGCAAGAAAGAGCGTGACGACCACTTCATCGAACGATGTCGCGAACGCGAACAACGCGCCCGAGATCACGCCCGGCGCGATCACCGGCAACGTGATGCGGAAGAACGTCTTCACCGGATTTGCGCCGAGCGAAAGGCTTGCGCGCACGAGGTTGTAGTTGAAGCCCTGAAGCGTCGCGACCACCGTCGTCACGACGAACGGCACGCCGAGCGAGGCGTGCGCCATGATCAGCCCGATATACGTGTTCGCGAGCCCGAGCGGCGCGAAGAACAGGTACATGCCGACGCCGACCACCACGACCGGCACGATCATCGGCGAAATCAGGATCGCCATCAGCAGCGCCTTGCCGCGGAAGTTGGCCTTCGTCAGGCCGATCGCGGCGACCGTGCCAAGCACCGTTGCCAGCACCGTGGCCGAAGGCGCAACGATAAAGCTGTTTTTCGCAGCCATCCGCCATTCGTCGGAGGCGACCAGGTTCTGGTACCAGCGCAGCGACCAGCCCGGAATCGGATACACGAGGAAGGTGCTCGACGAGAACGACAGCGGCACGATGGCGAGCACCGGCAGGATCAGATACAGCAGCGTCAGCACGGCGAGTCCGCGCAGCGTGAAGTACCACACGCGTTCGACCAGCGACGTATGGGGCGCAAAAAGCGGTTTCGCGAGTTTCATCATGAGTCTCCGTGCTCAACCGAGGCTCAACGACGAACGCGTGAAGCGTCCGTAAATCACGTACAGCACGAGCGTCGCAGCAAGCAGCAGGCCGCCGAGCGCGCACGCCATACCCCAGTTGATCGTCACGTTCGTGAAATACGCGACGTAATAGCTGACCATCTGGTCGTTCGGGCCGCCGAGCAACGCGGGCGTGATGTAGTAGCCGATCGCGAGAATGAACGTGAGCAATGCGCCCGCGCCGACGCCGGGATACGTCTGCGGCACGTACACGCGCCAGAACGCGGCAAACGGATGGCTGCCGAGCGAAATCGCCGCGCGCTGGTACGTGGGCGGAATCGACTTCATCACGCTGTAGAGCGGCAGGATCATGAACGGCAGCAGGATATGCGTCATCGAAATGTAGACGCCCGCGCGGTTGAACAGCAGCGCGAGCGGTGCCTCTATCAGCCCCGCACCGAGCAACGCCTTGTTGACGAGCCCTTCGCTTTGCAGGATCACGATCCATGCGGCCACGCGCACGAGGATCGACGTCCAGAACGGAATCAGCACGAGAATCATCACGAGATTCGCGCGTCGCTCCGACAGCGTGGAAATCCAGTACGCGAGCGGATAGCCAAGCAGCAATGCGAAGATCGTCACGGCCGCGCCGATCACGAATGTGCGGCTGAATACCGCAAGGTAAATCTGCTGGTCGGGATCGGTCGGGATGATGTGGCCGAACGCGTCCTGCTTGTGGTCGAGCGAGGCCAGTACGTAGAACGGCGAATACTGGCCGCCGTTTTTGGCGATCGCCTGCCAGTACGCGATGTCGTTCCAGCGTTCGTCGATCTCGACGAGCTTCGCGTGAGCCTGTGCGGGCGCGAGTGCGTGGCCGGCGTCATCGTTGAGCGGCATCGCGCGCGCGGTCTTCGCGACCATCGAACGGTAGCCCGGAATCTCGGTGTTCAGACGGCGCGCCAGCGCGCCCATCGATTCGCCATCGGCGACCGCGGTGAGGTCGGTGGCGAGTGCGGCGTACGCGGCGTCGGGCGGCGTGGACTTGCGGTCCCAGTCGTGCAGCGCGCTCACGGTATGCGGCAGCGCGGTCGCGATTTCCGGGTTCTGCACCGCGCGGGTCAGCAGCGCACCAATCGGCACGACGAAAATCAGCAGCAGAAAAATAGCGAGCGGCGCGATCAGCAGTAACGCCATCGCGCGTTTCCTCGCTTCGGCGGCCCTGAGCTCGCGCTTCAGTTTGTTCGACGATTCGGGCGTGGAATCGGCGGCGATCGTCATTGTGGTCACACGTGTCTCCTGTCGGCAATGAGGGTGCTGCGTTGCCTGCATCGCCTCGATGCGGCGCCGCTTCACATCACGAAGCGGCGCCGCCGGGTTTGCTACGGTACGGCTACGTGCTTACTTCGAAGCCCACGAAGCGAAGCGTTGCTCCAGTTCGTCGCCATGGTCGGTCCAGAAAGCCGCATCCTGCAACACGGCGTTCTTGCCGTTCGCCGGCGAGTTCGGCAGGTTCGCGAGCGTCTTGGCATCAAGCGACTTGATCGCGGCGTTGTTCACCGGACCGTACGCGATGTGCTTCGCGTATTCCTGCTGCGGCTTCGACGACAGCGTGTACGCAATGTACTTCTCGGCCTGATCCTTGTTCGGCGAGCCCTTCGGAATCGCCCAGTAGTCGAGGTCATAGATGCTGCCGTTCCACACGACCTTCAGGTTCTTGCCTTCCTTCTGCGCGGCATCGATACGGCCGTTGTAGGCCGTCGTCATCACCACGTCGCCGGCGACGAGGAACTGCGGCGGCTGCGCGCCCGCTTCCCACCACTGGATGTTCGGCTTCAGTTCGTCGAGCTTCTTGAACGCGCGGTCCTGGCCGGCCTTGGTCGCGAGCACCTTGTAGACATCTTTCGGCGCAACGCCGTCAGCCATCAGTGCGAATTCGAGGTTGTAGCGCGCGCCCTTGCGCATGCCGCGCTTGCCCGGGATCTTCTGCACGTTCCAGAAATCGGCCCAGCTTGCCGGGCCCGTCTTCAGCTTGTCGGCGTTGTACGCCATCGCCGTCGACCACACGAAAAAGCCCACGCCGCACGTTTGCGGCGATTCCGGCACGAGGTCCGACTTCTTCGCGATCTTCGACCAGTCGAGCTTTTCGTACATGCCTTCGTCGCAGGCACGGCCGAGATCGCCCGATTCCACTTCGACGACGTCCCAGTTCACGTGCTTCGCTTCGACCATCGCCTTCACTTTCGCCTGCTCGCCGTTGTACTCGACAGCAGTGACTTTCGTGCCGGTGGACGCTTCGAACGGCTGGTTGAACGCGACTTTCTGCGCGTCGCCGTTCGCACCGCCGAAGTTGACGACCGTCAGCTCAGCCGCCATGACCTGCGACGAACCGAGCGCCAGTGCGAACGCACCGACGGCGACAGCACAGCGTGATTTCCCGAACTTCAACATAATGTGTCCTCTCTCTTTCTGGTGGTCTGTCAGGGTTGTTGTCGTACTCAGGCGAACACGCGCAGATGCTCCGGCGCGAATTCAAGTGCGACCGGCGAACCGGGCGCGAACGTGTCGAGCATTTCAGTGCCGAGCGGCACCTTGACGAAACACTCGTCCTGTTGAGGCAACCCGCACCGCATGCGCACGTGGTCGCCAAAATAGATGAGGCCGCGCGCTTCGCCCGCGAGCGCGTTCGACCCGTTGCGACCCGCGCCGCCCGCGAGCTTCATGCGCTCAGGCCGGATGCAGGCCACCGCCGGCGTGCCCGCCTGCGCGCCGCCGATATTGCGGCCCTTGAGGCGCGTGCCGTCTGCCAGATGGAAATCGCAGAACTCGCCGTCGACGTTCGCAATCGTGCCGCGCAGCTTGTTCGAATCGCCGATGAAGTTTGCGACGAATTCGTTGCACGGCGATTCATACAGACGGTCGACGGTATCGAGCTGCTGCACGATGCCCTTGTCGAACACCGCGACGCGATCGGACATCGTCAGCGCTTCGCCCTGATCGTGCGTCACGTAGACGAACGTCACGCCGAGCTTTTCGTGCAGCGATTTGAGTTCGTATTGCATGTGTTCGCGCAACTGTTTGTCGAGCGCGCCGAGCGGCTCGTCCATCAGCACGAGCTTCGGTTCGAAGACAAGCGCGCGCGCCAGCGCGATCCGCTGCTGCTGGCCGCCTGAGAGTTGCGCCGGATAGCGCTTCGCGAAGCTGTCCATGCGGACCATCTTCAGCGCGTTGTCGACCTTGTGGGCGCGTTCTTCAGCGGAGAGCTTGCGCACCGTGAGCGGATACGCGACGTTCTGTTCGACCGTCAGATGCGGGAACAGCGCGTAGTTCTGGAACACCATGCCGATGTTGCGCTTGTGCGGCGGCACGGTATTGAGCAGCGTGCCATCGAGCCAGATCTCGCCGCCCGTCGGAAATTCGAACCCCGCAAGCATCATCAGGCAGGTTGTCTTGCCGGAGCCGGACGGCCCGAGCAGCGTCAGGAATTCGCCCTGGTAAATGTCGAGGTCGAGCTGTTTGACGACGAGCGTCTCGCCGTCGTACGTCTTGCGCACGCCTCTAAAGCTGACGATCACTTCTTCGGTTTTCATCGTCTACGTCTCCTTCTCCATCCACGCTGGTTCCCCCGGAAAGGGGCCATCGCATTAATCGCGTGAGCCACTATAGCCCGTTCCGGTTCTACAATATGGAACCATTTCATTATTCCGGATAGAACCACTTGGACACCGTCATTTTGTCGGACTGGCTTGCCGTGCGGCTCGACCGGGCGGCCGCCGAACCCGTCTACCGGCAGGTGTTGCGGCTGATGCAGCAGGCCATCCTGACCGCCCAGTTCCCGCCCGGCGCCAAGCTGCCAAGCTCGCGCACGCTCGCGACCGACCTTGGCATTGCACGCAATACGGTACTGCACGTGTACGACCAGTTGACCGCCGAAGGCTACGTCATCTCGACAACCGGAAGTGGCACCTACGTCGCCGATACGCGGCCTGATAGCGCCGCGGTCAGCGCACGGCGCGCGGCGCCCGGGGCGGTCGGACCCACTGCCACCGCCACCGGGACCGGCGCAGTCGACGCAACCGAAGCGACACCGGCCAGAACAGCACGCGAGCGCCGCGGCCTTTCCTCGCGCGGCAGCCGGCTGATCGACAAGGCGGGTGTGTCGCTCAAGCAATGGGGCGCCTTCATGCCCGGCGTGCCGGACGTCGCCGAGTTTCCGGCGCGCACGTGGAGCCGTCTGCAGGCGCGTTTGTGGAAGGAAGCGAATCCCGATCTCCTGACGTATGCACCGGGCGGCGGCTATCGTCCGCTGCGCCGCGCGCTGTCGGACTATCTGCGGGTTGCCCGTTCAGTGAACTGTACGCCTGACCAGATCATCATCACTACGGGTATTCACCAGTCGATCGATCTCGCCGTGCGCCTCCTCACCGACGTCGGCGATCGCGCGTGGGTGGAAGAGCCGTGCTATTGGGGCGCGCGCAGCGTGCTGCAATCGTCGGGACTGACGCTCTCGCCCGTGCCTGTCGATGAGGAAGGTCTGAACCCACGCGAGCAGGACCTGCGGAATCCCCCGCGCCTTGCGCTCGTCACGCCTTCGCACCAGTATCCGCTCGGCATGGTGATGAGCCTTGCGCGCCGACGCACGCTGCTCGAATACGCGCGGCAGCACGGCGTGTGGATCATTGAAGACGACTACGACAGCGAGTTCCGCTACGGCAGCCGGCCGCTCGCTTCGCTCCAGGGGCTTGACGAGGCGGGCCAGGTGATCTACGTCGGTAGTCTTGGCAAGATGCTGTTTCCGGGTCTGCGGATCGGCTACATGATCGCGCCGGAGCATCTCGTCGATACGTTTCGCACGGGTGTCGCGGAGCTCTATCGCGAGGGGCAACTCATGCAGCAGGCGGTGCTGACCGAGTTCATCATGGATGGCTACCTGACTTCGCACGTGCGCCGCATGCGTGCGCTCTATGGCGAGCGGCGGCAGATCCTGATCGACGCGATCACCACGCATTTCGGCGACACGCTGCCCGTCATGGGTGACGAAGCCGGCTTGCATCTCGTGCTCGGCCTGCCCGACCACGCGAACGATCGCGAGGTGGTCGCAGCCGCCTACGACGCCGGCGTAATCGTGCGTCCGCTCACGTCGTACTACAGCGGCGAAGGTCCGGTGCGACGCGGGCTCCTGCTGGGTTACGCCTGCGTGCCGAACGAAAAGATCGGCCCGGCGTTCGCCACGCTCGCGCGCATCATCGAACAGACCGCATTGCGCAAACCCACGCGCGCCGCCTGACCCGTCGGGCGCGCGGGTAGCGCAGAACAGACGGCAAAACGCGCTGCCTATTTCAGCCCGAAGTCGACGCGCGAGCCGACGCCCTTGTCCTTGATGCCGTCGGCGGTGAGCTTCGGCGCGACGATAAAGACGCGGCTGCTGTCCACCTTCCCGTCGAAGTACTGCTGCACCGCCTGCGCGCGCCGCTGCGCGAGACTCCGCAGCGCTGCATCGTCGATCGGTGCGTGTTCGGCAAGCGCGCTCTTCATGTCGTCGTCGGGTATCGACTTCGTCAGGCCGACGAAATTGCGCGGCTTCTTGAAGTCCGCATCCTTGTACGCCTTCGCGAGGTACTTGCTGTACTCCTTCTGGTCCACGGTAATCGACGACGTGTCGACGCTTTCGCCGTTGCCCACCGTGTCCCTGACCTTCTGCGCCTTCACCTGACGGTCGACGTACAGCGTGCGCAACGCGGGCACGTCCGTCGCGGGATCGACGCGGCCGATCAGGTCGATACGGATCGACGGCTTGTCTTCCAGCGCTTTCGAGATCGTGTCGAGCTTTGACGTGGACGCGTCCGTGAGTTTTGCCGAGCCCGGATCGAATTCGACGTAGCCAAGCTCCTCGCCGTTTCCGCCGAACGCGTTCGCGAGCAGCGTGAACGGCGCGGTCACCGCCTTCTCGACGAGATTCACGATCGCGCGCCAGATCAGGCCGCCCAGGCTGAACTCCGGATTGGAGAGCGACCCCGAGACCGGAATGTTCACATCGATCTCGCCGCGCCGGTTTTTCAACAGCGAAATCGCGAGACGCACGGGCAGCTTCGTCGCCGTGTCGTTGTCGACGTGATCGCCAAACGTGAGCTGATCGATGAACAGATGGTTGTTCGCGCTCAGCTGGTCGTTCTCGAGCTTGTAGTGCAGATCGACGTTGAGCTTGCCCTTCGTAATCGGATAGCCCGCGTATTTCGCCGAATACGGTGTGAGGTTCGTCAGCTCGACATCGTGCGCGCTCGCGGTCAGGTCGAGCGCCGGTTTCGCGATCAGCGGATTGACCGTGCCGCGAATCGAAAGCGGTCCGTTCGCCGCGAGCTTCGCGGCGACATCGACGGGCGCGGGCGTGGTGGATTGCGTGCCGAACGCGCCGATCGTCCCCTGTATCGCGACGAGATTCGCCGTGAAGTTCGGCTTGATGAAGTTGTCGGTGTATGTCACGCGGCCGTTCTGCAGCACAAGCTGGCCGAAGTGCAGTTTCACGGGGCTCGTGGGCGGCGTGGCGGCGGTAACGGTCGCGGACGTCGAAGCGGGTGCGGGCGCTGAAGCAATCGCGGCCTCGGACGCCGATTGCGGCGTCAGCGGAATGGGCTCCTTGCCGCTCTTGTCGCGCGTCAGCGATTTGGCGCTGCCCGACTGCTGCGCGACCACGTCTGTCAGGTTCAGCTTGCCTTGCGCATTGAGCAGCACGCGGCCATAGAAGCCTGTGAACGTCACCTTGCCGGCATCGACATCGGTGCCGCGCGCGTCGTAGTTCGCCTTCAGGTTCGTGAGCGCCAGCGAGCGCCAGCCAGCGAACGGATCGGACGTCGCCTTGTCGAGCATGCGGACATCGACGAGCGCAATGTCGCCCTTGTACGAAGCGCTCAGCGCGCTACCCGCACTTCCCGCACTTCCCGCGCTTCCCCCCTTACCCGCCACCTTGCCCGACTGGCTCATCGCCAGGTCGCCCGACGCGTTCAGGAGCGCGCTCGCAATCGTCGCGTTCAGCTTGTTGCCGAAGTACGGTTCGAACGCGGCGGCGTCGAGCCGGTTGGCGTTGACCTTCAAGGCCAGCTTGAGCGGCGTGGCGGTGACGTCGCCGTTCACACCGAGCGTGCCCTTGCGGTTCAGCGTCGCCTGCAGGTCGATGGGCAGCGGTTTGCTGAGGTCGTCGCTGATCTGCCGCACCTTCAGCTGCAAAGGCGCGACATTGAGTTTGACGGGGTGTTCGGTCGAGTTGTCGGTGAACGTGGCCGCGCCATCCTTCAGGTTCAGCTCGCCGATCTGGTAGCGCCACGCCGGCCCCTGTTCCTGCGCCTTCTGGACCTTGCGCACCGCCGTATGTTCGGCAAGCGTCTCATGCGGACCCGCGAGCGTGGCGAGGTCGATGCTGCCGTCCTTCAGACGCTCCGCGGTGATGTTGAGCCCCGTCAGATCCACGCCGGTGATATCGGCGGTGCGCGCGGAAACGTCGATCGCCTTCACCTGAACACGCCCCTGCGCGAGCGCGACGACCGGCTCCTTCGTGCCCTGCGTCGCGAGCTTCAACGACTGCAGGTTCAGTTCGGATTCGCCTACCTGCACAAGCGCTGGCGATTTATCCCAGTTCGCGCTCACATTTGCGCTCAGGTTGAGCGAGCCGTCGACGACCTGCGCAGCCGTCACACCATCGATATAAGGCTGCAGGAACGGCAGATGCACCGACTTGAGATCGATCTTCGAATCGGCGGTTTTCGCGGCAAGGCCGAACGCGCCGGTCGCGGTCAGCGAACCACCGTCTGAGAGTGCCGTTTCAAGCGAGTACTTCGCCGGCGGTTTGCCGAGCGTCGTGAAATCGGCGAGGGAAACATGCATGCCCTTGAACCCTAGCGTCACAGGTTTCGGCACGCCCTCGTCCATGATCTGCACGGTGCCGTCGTTCAGCGCAAACGCCTTGATCGACAGATCGAGCGGGGCCGCGGCTTTTTCTTGCGTGGCCGCGGTTGCAGCACCGGATGCGCCAGCAGCTGCGCTCGCCGGCGCCGGCTTTTCCGCGGCTGCTTGTGGAGCAGCCGGCGTGAACATCTTCTGCACGCTCACCACGCCGGATTTATCGCGCGACAGGTGTACGTCCGGCCCGTCGAGCCGGATTTCGTCGAAGCGGAACACGTTCCTGAGCGGCTCAAGCGAAGCTGCAGCGACATGCAGTCCGCGCGCCGCGAAGAACGGTGCCTTGTTCTCATCGACGACATCGAGACCGGCGAGATCGACGGTGCCCGTGACGCTCAAAGCAGGCGCGTCGTTGGACACCACGAAGTGCATTTTCAGGTCGCTCGACAGCTTGCCGGCCTGCACGGTCACCGGCAGCTTCGCCGGGACGTAGGACAGGATGCGCGGCACGTCGAGCCCGTCGAAGCGCAGCGCCACTTCCGATTCGCGCGATGTCGCGAACGGCTTGGTGCGGCCATCGATGGCGAGCGGAGAGCCGTCGATGCGCGCGCGCAACATCGGCTCGACGAAGATGTCGGTCGTAGACGGCAACGTCGCGATAAACGGAATGCCGATCGCCCACTGGTCGACCAGATGCTGCACGCCGAGCAGCCTGTCGTCGAACTCGATGCGGCCGTTCTCGAGGCGGATATTCGACACGGAGAAAAGCGTCGGCTTGCTGTCGGGCTTCGACGGCTGCTTTGCGAACCTGTCGATCAGATCGGTAAAGTTAAAGCGCTGCGCATCGTATCGAACGATATGAAAGCGCGGCGAATCGACATGCACTTCGTTCACGATCGGCGAGCCGCGAAAGATCGACGACCACGATGGCTGCACGATCAGCCGCTCGATATCGATGAAATTGCCCGCGCCGCCGCGCTCCCCAATATGGACGCGATCGGCTTCGAAGTTGAGCGTGTAAGGGTTGAGTGCGATGCGGCCGATGGTGGACGGCCGGTCGAGCTGTTTGCTCAACTGCTGCTCGGCGATATGCCGGATCAGCGGTGGCGCGGCAAAAAAGCCGACGAGGCCAAACAGCACCAGAAAGATCAGCAGGCCGATGACGACCCGCCGGAGGCGGCGGCCGTTCGCGACGCCGCGCACGGTCTGCAGGGAAGATGCGAAAGATGCTTTGTTCGGGCTTGCCATGCTTGGTCGCAGGTGATGCGGCGGCGGCCCACCGCGATGACGAAAGTATCAGGCTGCGGAAAGTATACGTCGTCGAACTGACTTGCTGAACAAACCTCGTGAAACGTTTGCTACGCGCTATCTGCCGGTTGACTCCACGCAATCAATACGCATCGGATACGTCGGGCGCGTACGCCGGCCGACATGGCCGTTTCCCGCGCCCCCGGCAGTACCCGTACCCGAACTTACTGACGCACCACTTCCGGCGGTTGCCACGAGCCGTCTCCGGCCTGCGGCTTCGGCGCGTACAGGCGCATGACGAGCTGGAAGTCGCCGCGCGGCGCCGGCAGCCAGTTCGCGGCTTTCGCGCGGGCTGCCGAAACCGTCACGTCGAGCGAGCCGTCGCGGTTGCGTTTCGCGCCATTGCGATCGCCGACCGCGACGCGCGGCGGCGTCGTTTCTCCGAGCGCGCCGTCTTTCGTGTACGCCGTGATCGACCAGAAACCGCGCACCGGCGGCACCTGGTTCGGCGCGAAGTGGATCACATAGCGGTTGGCGCCGTTCAGCGCGTGGCCGTCGCTGTCCTGTGCGACCGTCGCCCGGATTTCATCGTCCTTCGTGCCGATACCCGGCTGCGTGTACGCCGCGTATGCACGCAACGCGTAATCTGGACCGTAATTGCCGACGCCATCGCCGAACCAGCTCCAGCCGTTTGCCGTCAGCACGTTCGTCGGCGCGCTCGCCACACGCTCGTGACCCTCGGCGAGACCGGCGGCAATGGCGTCGCTGGCGCCGGCCGGCAACTGGACCGGCGCGCCGGGCGTCACGCCAAGATCGCCGAGAATTTTCAGCGCGTGCGGATCGTCGGGCGCGGGCGGATTGTCCGCCAGCGCCTGCGCGAGGCGGCCGAAGAAGCCCGCCGCGTCGAGCGCGGCGACCTTCGCGGGCGGCCCGCCGGCCGCGCTCATGTCGGATGGCATCGGGCGCGTCACGACGGTGGCCACGCGCGTGTCGCCGTTAAAGACGCTGAGCGGTGCCACGCGGATGCCGTGCTGAAGTTTGCGCACTGCCGTGATATCTCGCGAGCCGTTTGTCTGGATGCGCGCGGTGAACCACACGTAGCGCGTCGAAACCTCGACGCGTTTCGCGCCGGCCGGCAGATTGCCGTGCCAGTCCTTCGGCACGAACGCGATGGTCTGCTGCCTGACGCCAGCCGCGCGCGCGGCCGCCGGTGCGCCGGACTGCGCGGCAGTCGACCAGACCACGTTCGTCCACATGTCGAGCGCGCGGGCGTCGAGGTAGCGGCCGTGCGAGTCGGGCAATACGACGATGACAGGTTCTTCGCTGAGGTCGAGCCAGCCGGTCGAGTCGAGCGTGTCGATACCCGGCGTCGCCGGACGGCCTGTGCCGACAGGCGGTAAAGCCTGCGCGTGGCGCAGCGTATTGACGGGCGCCTGGCCCGGATCGGTGCCGTTGGCCACCTCGCGGGCGACGTCCATCAACACGAGCGGATAGCCGAATACGTAGGAATCCGCGACTTCGTTCTTGATCCAGCCGGTGGATTTCGGCGAGGACGCCGGCGTCGAAGCGCAACCGGCGAGAAACGCAAGGCCTGCAAGCGATGCGCAGGTCCAGGAAACAGAAAACAGTTCTCGTCGATTTTTTATCATTCGTTAATCTTGCGGAACAGGCGGTCCATTGGGTGCCGATGATCATGCGATCGCGTTCGCGGGCGCCCCCCAAGGTCACCTGCAAAGCCGCGCGATTCTGATCCCGACAACGGGTTGTATCGTATCCTTGACAGCCAGGCAAGCGCAAAGGCGCACAGTGACACGTTCTGTGCACGCGAGCCCGGTTTTTACACTCGATCTGGCACCTTTCGTCCATTCAAAAAAACGTCACCGTCCGCCTGGAGCGCGCATGTATATCCCCGCCCATTTCGAAGAAAAGCGCCCTGAGGTGCTGCACGGACTGATCGAACGACATCCGCTGGGCGCGCTCGTCACGAACGGTCCGGACGGGCTCGACGCCAATCACGTGCCATTTGAATTCGATCCCGCAAAGGGGCCGCTCGGCACCTTGCGGGCGCACGTGGCGCGGGCGAACCCCGTGTGGCGCGAAGCGGCGGACAGGCCCGATGCGCTCGTGATCTTCCAGGGCGCGACAGCGTATATCTCGCCGACGTGGTACCCGAGCAAGCACGAGACGCACCGTCAGGTGCCGACGTGGAACTATATGGTGGTGCACGCGCACGGCCGGATCATTGTCCATGACGATGAAACCTTCGTGCGTGGCCTCGTTGCGAGACTCACGCGCAAGATGGAAGCCGGCGAGACGAAGCCGTGGAAAATGGGCGACGCGCCGCCGGATTTCATCGCGCAGATGGTCGGCGCGATTGTCGGCATCGAAATCGAGGTCACGAAGCTCACCGGCAAGTGGAAACTGGGCCAGAACAAGGATTCCGCCGATCGCGTGGGCGCCGCCGAAGCGCTGCGCGCCCACGGCAGCGACGCACGACAGGACGTGGCCGAAGCCATGCTGAAGGCGCCGCCCGCACTCTGATCTGCCTTGACGGAACCACCGGATCGGGCGCCGGGGCGCCTCGCAGCGGGCTTTGCATGGGTGTGGCAGGATACGCGCAATCTGTCCTTGACCTTCCCATCATGGGAACGTCGAAACTGGGTTTATCGGGCAGCGATTTCGCGCCCATCGGACCCTGAGTGAACCATGACCGACCTTTCCACTCCCCAGCGCATCACGCCTGCCAGCGTCGAACTCGAGATCGGCGGGATGACATGTGCATCCTGCGCGAGCCGCGTCGAGAAGGCGCTCGCGAAGGTGCCTGGCGTGAGCCGCGCATCCGTCAACCTCGCCACCGAAAAAGCGACCATCGAAACCGGCCCGGAAGTCGCAGCCGAATCGCTCGTCGCCGCCGTGACCCAAGCAGGCTACGAAGCGACGCCAGTTGCGCGCGAAGTGGCAGAACTCGCCATCGGCGGCATGACGTGCGCGTCGTGTTCGGCACGCGTTGAAAAGGCGCTTGCGAAGGTGCCTGGCGTAGCCAGCGTCTCCGTCAATCTTGCAACAGAGAAGGCGACCGTTTCATTCCGTGAATCAGTGAGCACGGATCAACTGGTCGCGGCTGTCGAAAAGGCGGGCTATGAAGCGACGCCCGTCATCGAAGCAACCGTCGCGACCGAAAATGCGACTGCGGGCGGTTCAGCCACGGCCGCGCGCCCGCGCGATACAACGCGTCGCGAGTTGTACGCCGTGCTGGTTTCCGCGCTGCTGACGTTGCCGCTCATCGTGCCGATGGTGGGCGAATGGTTCGGCACGCACGCGATGATGCCCGGCGCGCTGCAACTGGCGCTTGCGAGCGTCGTGCAGTTCGTGTTCGGCGCACGCTTTTACCGTGCTGCGTACCGGGCGGTGCGCGCGGGCGCCGGCAACATGGATCTGCTGGTCGCGCTCGGCACGTCGGCGGCTTACGGGATCAGCGTCTACCAGTTGCTGACGAACAGCGGCGACGCCGCGCATCTGTATTTCGAGGCGTCGGCCGTGGTGATCACGCTGGTCCGCTTCGGCAAGTGGCTCGAAGCCCGCGCCAAACGCCAGACCACCGACGCCATCCGCGCGCTGAACGCGCTGCGCCCCGACCGGGCGCGCGTGCGCGTCGGCACTGAAGAGCGCGAAGTGCCGCTCGCGCAGGTGCAGGTCGGCACCGTCGTCATCGTGCGGCCGGGCGAGCGCGTGCCGGTCGACGGCGCGGTGATCGAAGGCCGTACGCACATCGACGAATCGCTGATTACCGGCGAAAGCCTGCCCGTCGCGAAGCAACGCGATGACGCCGTAACGGCCGGTTCGATCAACGGCGAAGGCGTGATCGCGATTGTCACAAACGCGATTGGCGCCGAAACGACGCTCGCGCGGATCATCCGCCTCGTCGAATCGGCGCAGGCGGAAAAGGCTCCGATCCAGCGGCTCGTCGATCGCGTGAGCGCGATCTTCGTGCCGGTGATCCTCGTCATCGGCGTGCTCACGGTCGGCGGCTGGCTGCTCGCCGGCGCGGGCTTCGAAACCGCCATCCTGAACGCCGTCGCCGTGCTGGTGATTGCGTGTCCGTGTGCGCTCGGGCTTGCGACACCCGCTGCGATCATGGCCGGCACCGGCGTCGCCGCGCGCCACGGCGTGCTGATCAAGGACGCCGAAGCGCTCGAAACGGCGCATCGCGTGAACATCGTCGCATTCGACAAGACCGGCACGCTGACCGTCGGCCAGCCCTCGGTCACCGCGTTTGAAGCGATCGATCTCCCGCACGACGAAGCGTTCGCGCTCGCCGCAGCCGTGCAGCGTCACAGCGACCATCCGCTCGCGCGGGCCATCATGGCGGCTTACGCACAGCTTCCGGCAGGCCCGGGAAATGTTCCTTCCAGCAGCGCCCGCGCCGTGCCGGGCCGGGGCGTCGAAGCGGAAGTCGAAGGCCGCCGGCTCGCGATCGGCAGCGCCCGCTGGCTCGCGGAACGCGCCATTGTCGTGCCGGATGCGTTCACGCAACGCGCGCAGCAGCTGGAAGCCGAAGGCAATACGGTATCCTGGCTGATGAGCGTCGATGCGCCAGGCACGGCGCTCGCACTGATCGCGTTCGGCGATACGGTGAAGCCCACCGCGAAGGAAGCCATCGCGCGCCTGAAGCAGATGGGCATCCATAGCGTGCTCGTAACGGGCGACAACCGCGGCAGCGCGGCCGCCGTCGCCGCTGCGCTCGGCATTGATGAATTTCATGCTGAAGTGCTGCCGGACGACAAGGCCCGCGTGATCCGGGATCTCAAGATCCGCACGACAGGCATCGTCGCGATGGCCGGCGACGGCATCAACGACGCGCCCGCGCTCGCCGCCGCCGATATCGGCATCGCGATGGCGACGGGTACTGACGTCGCGATGCAGGCGGCCGGTATCACGCTGATGCGCGGCGATCCGGCGCTGGTAGCCGACGCGATCGACATCTCGCGCCGCACGTGGCGCAAGATTCAGCAGAACCTGTTCTGGGCGTTCTTCTACAACCTGATCGGGATTCTGCTGGCCGCCTTCGGCCTGCTCAATCCGATGCTGGCCGGCGCGGCGATGGCGTTTTCGAGTGTCAGCGTGGTGACGAATGCGCTCCTGCTGCGCGCCTGGCGCGGGACGAAGTGAAGAGATGGCGGGCAATAAACCGGAATTCTTACAGCTAGTTAAAGGATTCCGGTTCATGGCCGATATACCGGGATAACCCTAATGCCGTCGAGCGCGTCTTTTCTGACGGTACCTTGTCCTCCTAACGCCAGCAAACCATGGATCTTCTCTCTCTGCGCCGCGCGAGCGTCGGCGCCAGACTTGCCATGCTCTCGTGCGCGCTCGTCGCACTCATCTTCGCGGCGTTCACGTGGGCGGTCACCCGCTCGGCCGGCGAACAGGTCACCGAGCAGGTGGTCGCCCGGATCGGCGAAAAAGACCGTTCGATCGCCGCGATGATCGCGCTCTTCGACAGCAGCCTCAGCGCCGAGGTCGGCCGCTCGATGAACCTCTTCGCCAGTTTTCTGCCGGCTGACTACTCGGTCGACGAAACGCAGAAGGTGGACATCGACGGCGTCGCCACACCGACCATGAAAGCCGGCGACAAGGCCCTCAACCTCGATTTTTCGATTCCCGACCAGTTTCTGGCGCGCAGCGGCGCCATCGCGACCGTGTTCGCGCGCACTGGCGACGACTTCGTGCGCGTGACGACCTCGCTGAAAAAACAGGACGGCTCGCGCGCGATCGGTACGCTGCTCGACCGCAAGGGTCCGGCGTACTCGCTGGTGCTCGCCGGCAAGACCTACACCGGTCTTGCCGCGCTTTTTGGCAAACGTTTCATCACGCAGTACCGGCCCGTCACCGACGCCAGCGGCCGCGTGATCGGCGCGCTGTTCGTCGGCGTCGACGTCGGTCCGCAGATCAGGTCGATCGAAGACGGCATCCGTCAGCTGAAGATCGACGAGAGCGGTTATTACTTCGTGCTGAACGCGTCGAACGGGCCGGATCGCGGCAAGTTCATCGTCCATCCGGCCGCCGCCGGCCAGGCCGCCGACGACGCCAACGCGCCCTACAGGCAGATGCTTGACGCAAAGGAAGGGCAGATCACGTACACATCGACGGACTCGACGCTCGGCGAAACGCACGCGCGCGAGAAGTACGTTTCCTTTGTCAGCGTGCCGGAATGGCAGTGGCTCGTGGGCGGCGTCGCGCCGCGCGACGAGGTGATAGCGGAAGTCACGTCCACCCGCAACCGCTTCCTCGTGGTCGGCTTCGTGCTGGTCGCGGCGTTCGCGGCGATCTTCCTCGTTGCCGTGCGGCGGATGGTGAGCCGTCCGCTCGACGAGGCGGCGAAGGCGTCCGAACGGCTCGCTTCGGGCGACCTCAGCGTGCGCGTCGCAAACGGCCGCACCGACGAGATTGGCCGTCTGCTGAGCGCAATCGACGGCATCGGCGAAGGACTTGCGCGCATCGTCACGCAGGTTCGCGGCGCCTCGGCGAACATGACACAGGGCACGGCGGAAATCGCCACCGGCAGCGGCGACATCGCAGCGCGCATCGCGACGCAGGCGAGCAGCCTTGAAGAAACCGCGGCGAGCATGGAAGAAATCACATCGACGGTGCAGCAGAACGCGGCGCACGCCGCCCAGGCGAATACGCTCGTCACGCGCGCTTCGGACGCGGCGCTCAACGGCGGCCGCGCGGTCCAGCGCGTCGTGTCGACGATGGGCGACATCAGCCGCTCGTCGCAAAAAATCGCCGACATCACGTCAGTCATCGAAGGCATCGCGTTCCAGACCAACATTCTTGCGCTGAACGCCGCAGTCGAAGCCGCCCGCGCAGGCGAACACGGCAAGGGCTTCGCGGTGGTCGCGTCCGAAGTGCGCGCGCTCGCGCAGCGCAGCGCGGCCGCGGTCAAGGAAATCGAGGCGCTGATCGGCGAATCGACGGCACGCGTCGAGTCCGGCTACAGGATCGCGGAAGAAGCCAGCACGACGATGAACGGCATCGTCGAACATGTGGAACGCGTGCGCGCGATCATGGGCGAGATTACCGTCGCTTCGAGCGAGCAGTCGGGCGGCATCGAGCAGGTGAATCTTGCCGTCACGCAGATCGGCGAGGCGACGCAGCAGAACGCGACGATCGTCGGTGTGGCCGAGCGCGCCGCTGCCGACCTGCGCGAACAGGCGGAGCGGCTCGCGCAGGTGGTGAGCGTGTTCAAGCTGGAAGCGTCGGCACGGCATTGAGGTGCAACGCCGCGTCTGACCGCGCGGACTACGCCGTCGGCCGGACCATCTGGAACATCTCGCCGATCTCCGCGTAGTCGGCGCGATAACCGGCGCGCATGATCGGCTGCGCCGCATGCGTGTCGAAGAGGCCGTCCTTCAGGAACGCCTTCTGGATATGCACGCCGACGACCTGACCGAGCGCCAGATAGTTGTCCATCGGCGTGCCGTCGAGCGCATGCAGCCGGACGATCTGCAGCAGCCTGCACTCGAGCGCCGCGGGCGCCTCCGCGACATGCGGCACTCCGATGTTGCGCCCCGCCGCTGGCGTCAGACCTGACAACGCAAACTCATCGACCTCGGGACCCACCGGCGCGGACGACCGGTTCATCTGCTCGGCGAGCGGCCGCGTCGCGAGATTCCACGCGAATTCGCCGGTCGCCTCGATGTTGCGGATGCTGTCCTTGTAGCCTTCGCTGCTGAAACCGATGATCGACGGAAACGTCGAAAAAGCACCGAAGAAACTGTATGGCGCGAGGTTCAGGCGGCCTTCGGGCGAACGTGTCGATATCCAGCCAATCAGACGCGGCGCGACGATCGCCTTGAATGGATCGTGCCGCAGGCCGTGACCTTCGGCGGGATCGTAGAAATGAACGTCGGGATTCATGCGTGGCTGCCTCCGGGGTTTGAAATGGCGTCGTTCGCTGCGCTCAACCGCGGCTGATCAGGCGCTTGCGGCCTTCCTTCACGCGTGCCACGTGCGCTTCGTCCCAGTCGTAAAACCCGGTGCCGCTGCGCACGCCGACGCGCCCCGCGTTCACCTGCGCGCGCAGCAGGTCGATCACGTCTTCGTCTTTCGCGAGCTCGGGCATCAGATGCGACGCGATATCGACGAACGTATCGAGGCCGCCCATATCCGCGCCTTCGAACGGACCGACGATGCCCCACCGGCGCCCCAGCGACGCCTTCATTACGCGGTCGACTTCATCCGGCGTGGCGGCGCCCGAGCGCACGATGTTGAGCGCCTCGCGCAGCACGGCGAACTGGAGCCGGTTACCGACAAAGCCTGGAATCGCCTTCTGCAGCTCCACCGGCTCCATGCCGATCGCCGACATCAGCGCAACGGTTCGCGCCAGCACGTCGGGCGTGGTCTCACTGCCAGGCACCACTTCGACGAGCGGAATCATGTGCGGCGGGTTCCAGAAGTGCGCGATCACGAAGCGCTCTTTCGCGCGTACCGGCGTGGTCAGCACATCCGGCGGAAAGCCGCTCGTGTTGCTGGCAAGAATGGTGTCGGGGGCAAGCAGCGCGTCGAGCGCTTCGTACAGACGATGCTTGAGCGCCAGCACCTCGGGAATCGCTTCGATGATGAACTGCGCCGACGCCATGACGTCGAGCGTGGCGTGCGTTTCGACGCGGGTGAGTGCCGCCGTTTTGGCCGCGCTGTCGATGCGGCCGGCGTCGATCAGTTCGTCAAGCACGGCCTCGGCCTTGGGACCGACGCTCGCGAGACGCGCTGCATCGACGTCGTGGACGATTGTCCTGTATCCGTGCAACGCCGCTTGCGTCGCGATGCCGACGCCCATCAAACCCGTGCCCACCACGCCCACCACTGCCTTATCGTTGTTCAAGCCATTCTCCTGCAACATCGATGAAAGCGTTCAAGGATAGCGCAGCGGGCGTGGTCGCGGTGCTCGCCTGGATGCACGGAGGCCGGCGTCCCGTCAGGGAGAGCCGGCCTCCGTTTGCATGACGCCGCGGCGGGCGTCATGCGGTTCACACGTCCAGCGCTATCGGAATCAATAGGGAATCAATAGTGCTCGGGGTGATGATGGTCGTCGTGATGGTGCGGATCGTAGTCGTGCGGATGATGGCGCATCCACTCGTCGTGTTCCCAGTAGCGGTGACCATCGTAATAACGGTCGCCATGCCAGCCGACGCTGATGCTGACGCCAACCGGCATCATGTGTGGCTGGCCATACGCGGCTGCAGGCGGCGCATCGCGCATCATCATCGGGTCGTGCTGTGCGAAAGCAGAACCTGCGGTGAGCAGGGCGCCACCAGCAAGCAGCGTGGCGAGGACAGTGCGGGTCTTACGATTCACGGTATTCATGGAGGATCTCCCTTTTTTAGATCACACCACGCGCCGGCTTCGAAATATCCAGCTGTCGTGGTGCGCTTGAGACCCACTTTAGCGATCCGAACCGCATACAACCGTGAGCACTTGTAAGCGTGCGTTTCAGCGTTTTGTAGCCTTGGGTCAGCGTCCGGCGGCGAAAACTTTCATCAGGATCAAGACTTACGCCGAACCTCAGTCCGGAGCCGCCGGGTGGCCCCGTGAATCGTCGTTACATTCGTTGGCTTTAAGAAATATTGCGACGACACGGATATTACGAAAAGAATGGAAAACGAAAGCAAATCAAAAGGTTAGCGCGACCTGAAGCGGATCATCCGGATATCGGATGCAAGGCGTTGATGGCAAGAAAAAAGCCCGATGCGGAATGTCCACATCGGGCTTTTGAATCTTGGCGCGGACACACCGCGCGCCGCGCTGGCTGGTCAGCCGCGCAGGAAGCCGAAAATTGCGACGCGCTGCGACTTGCGAACGCGTTCAGCTTCGCGATAACGCGCTTCGTGCGAATAGTCAGTGTCCAGCGGAAGGAACGGCGACGCAAAGAGGTCGCTAACCTTTTGAAGCAGTGCAAGGATCAAGCTCATGGCGACTCCCGGTTGAATGATTGGCTAGGGTTTTCCCTTAAGATGCATTATAGGGTTATCCCTTAGTCAAATCTAGTGCAACGCAGCATTTTATTCGCCGGACGCCTTGCCGAACCGCCCCACATGGGTTTGGTGCGTTGCATCATTACAACAACAGCGGGGCCGGATCAGTGCGTCGCGGGCGTTTTCGCCTTGTGAGCGTGCGGGGTTCGGGCCGTGTGCTTCGGCGAGGCTGGGGGCGCGGCGGGCCGTGGGGCGGCGTCGGCCTCGGGTGCTGCTGGCGCGGCAGGCGTCACCGGCACGATTGCCGGCGCGCTGACAGTTGCCGAATCCGTATCGAGCAGCGTCGAGAGCGTTGCCTGCTGATTCAGCATCATCTGTTCGATGCGCTGCTGCTGAGTGGTCGAATCATGCGTTAGACGCATCAGAAGCATCGTCTGAGTGATACCGATTGCGACCGTCACAAGCAGCGCGGCGACCACGATCGAGAGCATCCATTTCATCCGGCGCGAATGGTCGGTCGCGGCGCGGCGTTGATCGGCGATCACGCCGTAAAGCGCATCGACGGTGTCCGCGAAGGCCGTCGCCCGCGCGCGGTCGAGCTCAGGCGCGGCGGAGTTCGTCGCGGTCGAAGTCTGAGACATGCCAAACGTCCGCGACGCGGCGCCCGGTTGCGTCGACTGCGCCTGCGCTCCGGACGACGAGGCGCGCGGCGCGTTGGCCAACGTCGTTGAAGCAGCATCGCCGGCGGGCGAGCCTTCGCCTGCAGCGCTCGCCGCCTTCGCGAACGTCGACGCGAAGCGCGGCGACGCTGTGGCCAGCTGGCTCGACGGTGCCGCTTCATTCGTGCGGGCCGTCGCAGCCTGGCGCAGCCCCGCAGACGAAGCCGAAGGTGCAGCCGGAATGACTGGCGAGACCGCGCGCGGAGCCCGCTGACCGGAGGCCACCGACGCGGCGGCGGCCGGTTTCGCTGAGGTCTCCGCGCTGACGGCCGTCCGCTTTGCCGATGCGTTACGCGCCGGGTTTGCAACTTCGGTAGCTACATCGGCCTGGCTTTCTGCAACCGGGTCCGCGCTCGTTGCGGTAGCTGCGGCCATATCCATTTGCGCGACCCCGGCCACCGCCGTCGCGGTCACATTCAATCCGGCATCGTGAACGCTTTCCACCGCGGCGCCCGGCGCGCGCGCCTGCAGCGTGGTTTCTACTCCAGCCGTATCGGTCACCGACGGCTCGATGCGTTCATCCAGCACGCTGGCCTGCCTCGACAGCGACGCGGCCTCATCGACCTTCGCCGCGCGCGTCACACGACGCGCCAGCTTCGACTCGCCGGCCAACGCGTCGCCGTCGTCCGTAATACCGACGGCTGCCAGCACTTCGGCGGGCAGCTCGAAGCCCGTGAGCGTGCCCTGCCGTATGTCGATCGTCATGGCTTCGAGCGTGGCTCGCGTCGGATCGTCGGGGAACAGGTCGAACGTGCTGTCGTCGCGCGGGACGTCGGAGAGCTGCGCGAGCCGCTGCGCGGAGCGCGCGGCGCGGGCCAGCTTGTTTTCGGTTTCAGTGGAGACTGTCGTCTCGCGCCGCTTTGCGGAACGGGCGCGAGGTGCACGGGAATTCGGGGATGCTGCCAAATCTGCGGAATCTGCCATGAGGAAAGGAGCGGTCGTTCTGGTCGTCAGCCGGCACGCGCCGGCCGCGGGTCGCCGCTGCAAAATGCCATCTTCGTTTTTCGAGACCGCATTGTCGCACGCCCACACGCCCGGATTGGCCCATCGCGGGGAAAACGTCGAAGTTCGCCCCGCAACAATGCACCCGCTATGACGAAGCCTCCTCACGAAACTCCTTCACGCCCGGCAACGCGCGAAGCTGGCTGCAGATGGCCGCATATTCCGTAGCCGACACGCGATGCAGCGTGATCGTGATGTCGTCCAGCTCGGGGGCGTCGTCGCTCTGTTGCATGACGAACTGTTTCACGCGCGGGCTGGCTGCGCCGAGCGCATCGTGCAGCGAATGGAATGTCAATGTGCCGCGTTCGACCAGCATCGTGATCTGGCGCCGCTGTTTGACTGTGATGAAGCGCCGCTCGATCGGCTTGATGCCTGCCAGGATCACCAGGATGATGAGCGTCGCGGCAATCGCGGCCGTGTACAGGCCGCCGCCCACCGCAAGGCCGATCGCCGCGACCGACCACAGGCTCGCAGCCGTTGTCAGGCCGCGCACGATCTCGCCGCGCAGCAGGATCGAGCCCGCGCCGAGAAAGCCGATGCCCGAGACCACCTGCGCGGCCATCCGCGATGGGTCGAGCACAATGTGATCGCCGCCAAGCACATCGGCAAAGCCGAACGCCGAAACGATCATGATGAGCGCGGAGCCGACGCAGACCAGCATGTGCGTGCGCAATCCAGCTGCCCACGAAAGGCGTTCTCGCTCGAATCCGATCACGCTGCCAAGTGCGGCGGCGAACACGAGCCGCGAGACAAGTTCGATGTTGCCGGGCATGGTGGCTCCTCCGTTTTTGAGCCGGAGCGGCAACCGCGCAACTGGCTGCGTCACGCGCCGCGCGCCCCTTCTGGTTTATCCTTGCGCTCTACAGGCCCGACGGCGCCCGGGAAAATTGCGCCCAACCCCGACCCGTACGCCCGCTTTCGTATGTTTTCCGACCCGCACGACACACCAGCCGCATGACATCATCCGCTTCCACGGCCACGCTTGCCGCCCTGCTGCGCACGCATTTCACGCAGGTAGTCTTGCCAATATGGCGCGGGCCCGGCTTCAACGCCGCGCTTCGCCTGCCCTGCGAAGCGGTCGGTCATGACCACCGGCCGCTGCCTGCCGTACGTTATCGCGCGATGGCGTGTGCGCGCCAGCTTTTCGTGTTCTCGCAGGCGGGCGACATCGCTCACGCCGATATCCTGTTCGATTCACTGCGCCGGTATTTTCATGACACGCAACGAGGCGGATGGTTCTATAGCGTCGATGTCAACGGGGCGCCGCTCGATACAACGAAGGATCTGTACACGCACGCGTTCGTCGTGTTCGCGTGCGCAGAATATCTGGCCCGCTCCGGCAATCGCGACGCGCTCGACGTGATGAACGAGACATCGGCGCAGATCGTCGATCGCTTCGCCGCGCGTGACGGCTTGCTCAACGCGGCGCTCGATGCAGGCTTCTCCACTGTCACCGGCACGCCGGTGCAGAACCCCTTGATGCATCTGACCGAAGCGTGGCTCGCCGCTCACGATGCGACCCGGGATGCGGCGTTCGCCACGTCGCTCACGCGTCTTGTCGAAGCCATCGCACGCACCTTCGTGCATCAGCCAACCGGCTGTATCGCCGAACTGCCGGCAGGGTCCGCGGACAATCGCCTTGAACCCGGCCATCAATTCGAATGGTTTTATCTCGTGCGACGCGCCGCGGGTCTTCTCGGGCAATCGGAACTTGACGCTGCACTCACGCGCGCGTTCGATTTCGCCGAAGCGCGCGGCATCGATCATTCGACGGGCGGCGTCTATGCGTCACTCGACGAAGCGGGTGCGATCAAGGACAGCGCCCAGCGTATCTGGGCGCAAACCGAATACCTGCGCGCGCTCGCCACGAAAGCCGACGAAGCGGCCAACGCCCGCCTGCCGCAGCAGATCGAACGCTTTCGCGAACGCTTCCTGCGCAGCGACGGCTGGATCGAAAGCATGACGGCCACGGGCGAAATTACGCGCGCCGAAATGCCTTCGACCACGCCGTATCATCTGGCAACGTCATACGCGTCGCTGCCGGTCTAAAGCCGCTCGATACCGCTAACGACAGAAACAAGAAGGCCCGCAGGAACTTGACGTTCCTGCGGGCCTTGCGCTGTCAGCGTAGTCGGGCTTAAAGCATCAGGCCAACGGCATCATCGCAAATCCACCCCTACGCGGCGACGCGTAAGCGCCGCCCTGCTCGACCGCCAGCACCGCGTCCGAAATCTCGAACACTGATACCGCGTCTTTCAGCTGCTGCGTCTGCTGATGCAGCGAAGCCGCCGCCGCGGCTGCTTCTTCGACGAGCGCAGCGTTTTGTTGCGTCATACCGTCCATCTGCACCACGGCCTGATTGATCTGCTCGATGCCCGTGCTCTGTTCCGACGAAGACGCGCTGATCTCCGCCATCATCTGCGTCACGCGCGAAATCGACGCCGACACGTTGCGCATCGCGTCGCCCGCGCGCTCGACGAGCGCCGAGCCGCCCTGAATTTCCGCGACCGATTCGCTGATCAGCGTCTTGATCTCTTTCGCCGATTGCGCGCTGCGTTGCGCGAGGCCGCGCACTTCGCCCGCGACCACCGCGAAGCCACGACCCTGCTCACCGGCACGCGCCGCTTCGACGGCCGCGTTGAGCGCGAGGATGTTCGTCTGGAATGCGATGCCGTCGATCACGCTGATGATTTCCGCGATCTTGTCCGAGCTTTGCGCAATACCGCGCATTTTTTCGACGACTTCGTTCACGACGTCGCTGCCGCGCGAGGTCGCGTCCAGCGCGCTTTCCGCAAGCGTATTCGCTTCGCGCGCGTGGCTCGCAGTCTGACGCACGGCGGCGGTCAGCTCTTCCATGCTCGACGCGGTTTCTTCGAGCGAAGCAGCCTGGTTCTCCGTGCGCGCCGAAAGATCCGCGTTACCGGTCGCGATTTCGTCCGCGCCGAGATGAATCGAATCGGCCGAATCGCGCACCGTCTTCACGGTACGCGCGACGCTCGCCTGCATCATGGCGAGGCCCGAATACAAGCGCCCGATTTCGTTCGTGCCGCGCGCTGCGATCGGCTGGTCGAGCCGCCCTTGCGCAATGTGGTCGAAGTGACGGCCTGCTTCCTCGAGCGGCGCCACGACGCCATGCTTCAGCAGCAGAAATACCGCCGTCGTGCCGGCCAGCAGCAACGCGAGAATCACGGCACCCACCGCGCGAAAGAGCGCGAGCCGGCCATCGATCGAATCGAGCGACGCGCGGCTCGCCGAATCGGCGAACTGCGCGAAGTTGTGCTGTTCGGCGAGAAACGCGTCCTGGAACGACTGCGTCGGTTGATCGAGGAACGCCTGGATGTTGTTCGCGTCGAGAAACTCCGCGAGTTCGCTCAATGCCGCGTGCAGTTTCGTATAGCGCTCCGTGAGCGCGGCCGCACGGGCGCTGTTTTCGTCGTTCATCTTCGGTGCGTTGCTGAACGTGCCGAACGAACGCTCGGCTTCCTTCAACTGCTCGCGGGCGTGCTGGACGATTTCGGCAGGCTCGGTGCCGCCGCGGACCATCCGCGTGCCGGCCCGCGACAGATTGATACGCGCGTCCATCAAATGCTGTGTCGTTTCGCTGACGGCATTCATCTGCCGGAGCGCGACGTTCGACAGATCGCCGACGTCATCGTGCGTGCGCGTCAACGACCAGAATCCGAGACCTTCCGTGAGCAGCTGAAACACACAGAAAGCGACGAGTACGCACAACAGGCCGGAAGCGACCTTGATCTTGCTGAACATCGAGAACACCTGAATTACGAAAGGGATGACTACGGGTTTACGGCAATATGTGGGACGCCTTGAGTCTGCCCAGCCAAATGAGGCGAGATTGCCTGCCCGCGGCAGACTTGCGACGGATTGCCTTTATTTTTCGCAACAATCCGAAGGCAATCTCTTCGAATGACCTTGACGCGGTGCGCAGGCGCTTCCTAGAGTGGACAGGAACCAGACGGGCCGCCGCCCGAAGGAACCGAGATGACTGATCTACTCGATCGCGCACGGGGCGCGCTGCACGCGCAGCCATTCAGCATGCTGCTTGGCGCTGAGCTCATGAATACGGGCGCGCATGAACTGACGCTCTGCCTGCCGATCCGCGATGAACTGAGGCAGCAACATGGTTTCGTCCACGGCGGGGTGATCAGTTATCTGGCCGACAACGCGTTGACGTTCGCCGGCGCGCTCACGCTCGGACCGCGTGTGGTCACGGGGGAATACAAGATCAACTACCTGAGGCCCGCGATCAACGGCACCCTGATGGCGCGCGCGCAGGTCGTACACGCCGGACGCAATCAGGCGACGTGTCAGTGCAACATCTTCGTGATGGACGATGGTTCGGAGAAGCTCATCGCCGTGGCGCAGGGCACGATCAACCGGATGGCCGAGGGAACGGAGGTCGCGGCGCCGGCTTGAGGGGGTTTGACGCGAACGCCGGTTGAAACTGGGGCGTTCGCATGCGCGGCCCGTTGGGCCGCGCATCACACTACTGCATTTATTCAGCCGCGTAAGTCTTTTGCGTCTGCTCGCCGAGACCCTGAATGCCAAGGCGCATCGTCTGACCCGGCTTCAGGAAGACCGGATTCGGCTTCACCCCCATGCCGACGCCCGGTGGCGTGCCGGTCGAAATCACGTCGCCCGGTTGCAGGCTCATGCACTGCGACAGGTACGACACGAGCTTCGCGACCGTGAACACCATCGTCTTCGTGTTGCCGTTCTGGTAGCGATGACCATCGACTTCGAGCCACAGGTCGAGCGCCTGCGGGTTGGCCACTTCGTCACGCGTCACGAGCCACGGGCCGATCGGGCCAAACGTGTCGAAGCCCTTGCCCTTGTCCCACGTGCCGGTGCGTTCGATCTGCCATTCGCGTTCCGACACGTCGTTGATCACGCAATAGCCCGCGACGTAATCCAGCGCGTTCGCTTCATCGATGTATTTCGCGGGTTTGCCGATCACCACGCCGAGTTCCACTTCCCAGTCGCACTTCTTCGAGTTGCGGGGAATTTCGACGTCGTCGTTCGGGCCGACAATCGCGCTCGTCCACTTGTTGAAAACGACCGGTTCGGCCGGCACCGGCAGATTCGATTCCGCCGCGTGATCCGCGTAGTTCAGCCCGATACAGACGAACTTGCCGATGTTCGCCACGCACGGACCGATGCGCGGATTGCCTTCGACCACCGGCAGCGAAGCCGGATCGAGCGCGCGCAGTCTGGCGAGACCGGCATCGGTCAGTACATCGCCGCCGATATCGGCGACGACTTTCGACAGATCGCGAATCTTGCCTTGCGCATCGAGCAAGCCCGGTTTTTCCTGACCTTTCGGCCCATAACGAAGCAGTTTCATCGTGGCATTTCCCTGGTGTTCAGTGAAAAAATGCATTGGCGGCCGGCACGCCGGCCACCGCGCAGCTAGTTGGACCAGCCACCGTCGATCACGTGCGCGTGACCGGTGGTGAACGCGGATTCGTCGGAGGCGAGATACAGCGCGAGCGCCGCGATCTCTTCCGGCTTGCCGACACGTCCCATCGGCTGGCGTGCAACGAAGGCGGCCTGCACGGCATCGATTGTCGCGCCCTGGGCCTGCGCCTGCGCCGCGATGCGCTGTTCGAGCGACGGCGAAGCCACCGTACCCGGACAGATCGCGTTGCAACGCACGCCGCGCGTCACGAAGTCTGCCGCAACAGCCTTCGTGAGGCCGATGACGGCCGCCTTCGACGCACCATACACGAACCGGTTCGGCACGCCCTTGATGCTCGAAGCCGCCGACGACATGTTGATGATCGAGCCGCCGCCCTTCTCGAGCATGCCAGGCAGAAACGCGCGGATCGTACGGTACATCGCTTTCGCGTTCAGATCAAAAGCAAAGTCCCAGTCTTCCTCGCTCGCTTCGAGAATCGAACCTGCGTGCACGAAACCCGCGCAGTTGAACAGCACATCGATCGCGCCGAGTTCGGCGGCGAGCGCCTTGATCGCGGCGTCGTCACGCACATCCAGCTTGCGCGCCTCGACGGGCTTCCCGGCGAGTGCATCGATGCGGATATCCGTGGCGATCACACGGGCGCCCTCGCGCGCGAAGAGCTCCGCGGTCGCGAGTCCGATGCCTTGTCCGGCGGCAGTGATCAGGGCCGTCTTGCCGGCCAGTCTTTGTATCATCTACGGCTCCAGTTGAAATGGCGTTTGGGTCATACCGGGTATTGCAGCGCCTGCCGGGATGAACCCGACACGCACGAAAGGTTCACAGTCGATAAAAAGCGGCCGCGTTGCCGCCGAAAACCGCGTCGCATTGCGTTTCCGACAGCGACGCCAGCAGCTCGTTCGCAACAGCATGCCACGTCAGGTAATCGCCGTTCAGATTCAGCACCGGCCAGTCGCTACCCCACATCAGTCGCGTTGGGCCAAAATGCGCAAGCAGATGGTCGACGTACGGGCGTAGCGTGCCTTCGGTCCAGCCCGGCGCCGCCTCAGTGGCAAGACCGGACAGCTTGCAGTGGACCTGCGGAAAACGCGCGAGCTTCTCCATGCCGTCCGCCCACGGCTGCCAGCCAGCGGCACCATCGCGAATGGCGGGTTTCGCCCCATGATCGACGACGATACGCAACTGCGGAAAGCGCTGAATGAACGTTTCCAGTGCATCGACGTGACGCGCAAAAATCAGCGCATCGAACGCGAGGTCATGCGTGATGAGCGCTTCGATCGCGGGCGCCAGTGCGGGGTTGGCAATCCAGTTGTCGTCGGGCAAATCCTGCAGCATCGGCCTCACGCCCTTGAACTTCGGCTCACGCGCCAGTCCGGCGATGAGCGCAGGCGCATCGTCGTCGAGCAGTGGTACCCAGCCGACCACACCTGCAATCGAAGCCTCATTGCGTGCGAGATCCAGCAGATAGCGCGTTTCGCCGATGGTCGCCGCCGCCTGCACGACCACCGTCTTGTCGATGCGCGTGGCCGTGCGCAACGGCGCAAGATCGGCGGGACCAAACGTGCGATAGAGCGCCGTCAGATCGGGCGTAAGCCACCCGTAGTCGCCGCGATCCGGATTCCAGTAATGCTGGTGTGCATCGATGCGCGTCGCCACGTCAGTCTCCGGGAACCGGCGCGCGTGGATCGAGCAGGCCGTCACGCAGCGCCTTCCATAATCCCGCCGGCAACTCGCGTTCGAACGACGCGACGTTCTCGCGCACTTCGCCGGCGCTGCGTGCGCCCGTCAGCACGGTGGCCACGGCCGGGTGCGCATACGGGAACTGCAGCGCGGCAGCGGGCAACGGCGCACCGTGCACGCGACAGATCGCTTCGAGCCGGGTCACGCGGTCGATGACGTCCTGCGGCGCGTCGCCGTAGTTGTACTTCAGGTCGCCCTGCACGCCGCGCGCGAGGATGCCGGAATTGAACGCGCCGCCAAGCAGGATGCTCACGTGCTTCGCTTCGCACGCGGGCAGCAGGTCGTTCAACGTGTCCTGTTCGAGCAGCGTATAGCGGCCCGCGAGCAGCGCGCAGTCGATGTCGAATTCCGCCATGGCTTCGAGAATCGCCGCGCCTTCGTTCACGCCGAGGCCGACCGCCTTGACCGCGCCGCCCGAGCGCAGTTCGTCGAGCGCCTTGAAACCGCCGCCTTCGGTCAGCTGCTTCCAGTAATGCGCGTTGCGATCGCCGTGTGTATAGCGGCCGATGTCGTGAACCAGCAGGATGTCGATGTCGACCATGCCGAGCCGGTGCTGGCTGTCTTCGAACGAACGCAGGATGCCGTCGCGGGTGTAGTCGTAGATCGCTTCGAACGGCAGCGGGTTCTGCCAGCCTTCGCTGCCGTCGTAAGGGTGCGTGCGCGGCACGAAGTGCCGACCCACTTTGGTCGACAGCACGTATTCGCCGCGTGGATATTTGCGCAGCGCGTGGCCGAGCCGGTGTTCTGCCTTCGTGTGTCCGTAGTGCGGTGCCGTGTCAAAAAAGCGGATACCGGCGTCCCAGGCGGCATCGATCGTGCCCTGGGCTTCTTCGTCGGTGAGATCACGATACAGGCCGCCAAGCGGGGCCGTACCGAGACCGAGACCGGTCACTTTCAGATCGCGCCGGCCAATGCCGCGCCGCTGGCTCACCTTCGGATTCGCCGCTGTTGTCATGCCTTGTCTCCTCGTTGTCCGCGCTTCAGACCGGCGCGATTTCAACTACGCGATGTTGCACTGCACTCGAAGGCAGGCATGCAGGCCCTACCGGTTCGAACGTCTTGTACGTCAGGATGAACTCCTGATGACCCAATGCTTCCGACTTCGATGCCGCGCCCTGCGCGACGGCGACGGTCGTATCGAATACTTCACGGCCGACTTCGTCGAGCGTCGCGCGGCCCTCAAGAATACGCCCGGCGTCGATATCCATGTCGCCCGCGAGATTACGGTACGTCGACGGATTCGCGCACACCTTGATGACGGGCGAAATCGCCGAGCCGACCACCGAGCCGCGTCCGGTCGTGAACAGGATCACATGCGCGCCGCACGCGATCAGCTCGCCGATCTCCGCGTTGTCGCTGATGTTCGGAAAGCCGAAACGCGGCTCGCCATCGGGCACGACATCGAGCAGATAAAGACCGCCGGTGGGCGGTACATCGCCGGGTTTCACGATGCCGACAATCGGCGATGCGCCGCTTTTCGCATACGCGCCCAGTGACTTCTCTTCCTGGGTTGTCAGCCCGCCGTCGGCGTTGCCGACCGCGAAACTGCCGTGTCCGAGAATGGAATAGTAACGCGCCGCCTTCGCAACGCAAGCGACGATTTCGTCGCCCAGATCTTCGCGCGCGGCGCGGCTCTTCATGTGGAACTCGCAGCCGACCAGCTCGCCCGTTTCCTCGAAGATACAGGTCGCGCCCGCGTCGATCAGATGATCGAACGCGCGGCCCACGGCCGGATTCGCGGTGATGCCGCTCGTGCCGTCGGAGCCGCCGCAGATCGTGCCGATCACGAGTTCGTCGAGCGCCATCGGCACTTTTTGCTGCGCTGCAAGCTGCCGGCGCGCGTCGCGCACCCAGTCGACGCCATACTGGATCGTGCTGCGCGTGCCGCCCTTTTCCTGAATCGTCAGGACCTCGACGGGCCGGCCGCTCGCGCGCACGACGTCGACAAGGTAATGCTTGTTCATGCTCTCGCAGCCGAGCGAAACGAACAGCACCGCGCCGACGTTCGGATGCGTGGTGAGCTGCTGCATCATCTTCTCGGCGTAGCCGTTCGGATAGCAGCCCGGAAAGCCGATCAGATGAACGGGGGGCTCGCGTTCGGCTGACGGATCGTCGAACGCGTCGAGCGGCTCGCGAAACTGCGTGACGATTTCGCGCGCGACGTGATGCGCACATTCGACGAGATACGCTACCGCGACGACATTGCGGATGCCCTTGCGGCCATCGCTGCGCAGATAGCCTTGCAGCACCGGCGCCGACGCACTCTTGAGCGCCTGCGCGACACCGGATGCAACGGAAGTGTCAATCATGATCGTTGGTTCCCGCACGGCGAAGCGCCGTGTTCAGTGGTGCACGAATGCGTGGCCGGCGTCGTGCGTGTAGGTCGGCAGGTAATCGCTTTCGAGGTTATGGGTATGCAGATGCGCGCCGCGTGCGACGGCTTCGGTCACGTGACCGATCACCGCGCCGTAACGCAATACCTTTTCGTTCCGGACCAGCGCGCGACGCGCGACCTTGTGGCCGAGATCGATGGTCTTGGCGAGCGTGATGCGCTCGCCTTCGATCACGACCTCGGTCCCGGCTTCGAGCCGCGCCGCCGCGATCAGGCAGTTGTCCTGTGGCGTCAGCAGGATGAGGCGCGGGTCGGTTGATGAACTGCTCAAAATAGTGTCTCCGTGATGCCCTGGCGTGTTCCCGCCAGCGCTTCTTCCAGCGTTGCAGATCAGTTCTGGCCTTCGCCGCCCGCGAGCCGCGCCACCATCAGCGAGCCGAGGATGATCGCGCCATAAATCGCCTGGATCCAGAACGACGGCACCTGTGCAAGCGTCAGCAGGTTCTGCACGACGCCGAGCAGCAGCACGCCGGACAGCGCGCCGAGCATCGTGCCCTTGCCGCCATCGAGCGAAATGCCGCCGATCACCGCCGCCGCGAACACCGTGAAGATCATGCCGTTGCCCTGGTTCGCATTGATCGCGCCCACGTAGCCCGTGACAATCAGGCCGCCAATCGAGGCCAGAATGCTGCCAAGCACGAAGACGCCCCATGTAATCCGCTCGACGCGAATGCCAGCCGCACGCGCCGCTTCCGGATTGCCGCCGATCGCGTACAGCGCGCGGCCGATGCGGTGATAGCGCAACATAAAGGCAGCCGTCGCGAACGCGGCAGCCGCGAGCCACACCGACACCGGCAAACCGAGCACGATGGTCGTAGCGAGCGTGAAGAACGACGGCGGCATGTCGAACAGCGTGCCGCCCTTCGTCGCGCCGACGAGCATGCCGCGCAGCACGATCAGCATCGCCAGCGTGACGATGAACGCGTTCAGGCGCAGACGCACGACGAGGAAGCCGTTGATGAAACCGATCAGCGCGCCAACCAGCACGATTGCAAGCAGGCCCATCGCAGTCGGCCATTCCAGGCCGAAGCCCGCGGACGCCGCCGGCATGACGAGCATCGCCCCGACCGCGGGCGCAATACCCACCGTCGATTCGAGCGAGAGATCGAACTTGCCGGTCAGCACGATCAGCGATTCGGCGAGCACGACGAGCGCGAGCGCCGCCGATGCGCCGAGCACGCTGATCAGGTTCGCCTTCGTCAGAAAGCTAGGGCTGACGAACGCGCCAATCACGAGCAGCAGCGCGATCGCCGGCAACAGCGCGAGGTCGCGAAAGCGCGCGAGTTCGAGACGCGGTCGGCGGCGCTGCACGGCACTCGCGCCGGCCAGTGCCTGGCCCGTCGCGAGCGCGGGAGTGGGCGCACTATTCTTCATGGAGACTGACTCCTTCAACTGAGGCAATTAGGTCGTGGTCCTGCCAGCCCGCCGGAAATTCGGCGACGATGCGGCCACGGAACATGACCAGCACGCGGTCACAGGTGCGCAGGTCGTCGAGTTCGCCGGAAGCGACGAGCACGGCCTTGCCGTCCTCGCGCACACGGTCCACGACGGACAACAGCGCTTCCTTCGATTTCACGTCGACGCCCGCCGTGGGGTCGATCAACACGAGCACATCCGGATCGGTGGCAAGCGCACGCGCCATCACCACTTTCTGCTGGTTGCCGCCCGAGAGGCCGGACACGACGTGCTCCGGTCCCTGGGAGACGATGCCGAGCGCGTCGATCATCTTCTGGCCGAACGCGTTTTTCTTCGCGGGCGGCGCGATGCCGAACCTGCCCAGCAAGCGCGTGATCGTCATCGATGCGTTTTCCGCGATCGACTGCGAGAGCACGAGGCCTTCGTGATGGCGATCCTTCGGCACGCAGCCAATGCCCGCTGCGAGTGCCGCCGGCACGTCGCCTGAAGGCAGCGCGTTGCCGTCCACGCGGATTTCGCCGCTTTTCACGCTGCGCAGACCGGCAATCGCTTCGGCGACGCTCGTGCGTCCGCTGCTCGTCGCGCCTGTAAGGCCGACGACTTCGCCACGCTTCACGGCGAACGACACGTCGTCGTAATCGACGCCCGCCAGGTTCGCGACTTCGAGCGCGATCTTCGTGTCGGGGGGCAATGCTTCGCGCGTTGCGGCATCGGCGACGTTCAGGCCGCCGCGCTCGCCCGTCATCGCTTCGATCAACTGCTCGCGTGGCAAGGCGGACACCGGCGCGCTGACGATATGCCGCGCGTCGCGCAGCACTGTCACCGCCTGGCAGATCTCGTACACCTCCTGCAGATGGTGCGAGATGAAGAGGAACGTCACGCCTTCGCGCTGCAGTTCCTGAATGCGTTTGAAGAGACGCTTGATTTCGTCGCCGTCGAGCTGCGCTGTGGGTTCATCGAGAATGATGAACCGCGCGCCATACGACAGTGCCCGCGCGATTTCGACGAGCTGGCGTGCTTCGACGGACAGGTCGCCAGCACGGGCGTCCTCGCGAACGTCGATCTTCCAGTGGTCCAGCAACGTACGCGCGTCGCGCCGCATCGCCGGCCAGTCGATCACGCCGCGCCGTGCCGGCTGGCGGTTGATGAACAGATTCTCCGCGACACTCAGATCGCGGATGATCGTCGAATGCTGATAGACGCACGCGACGCGTTCGCGCCACGCGTCGCGATCCGCGATCGGCGGCGCAGCGACGCCGCCGAAACGCACCTCGCCGGTATCCGGCTTGCGCAGGCCGCTGAGCATCGACACCAGCGTCGATTTCCCGGCCCCGTTACGCCCGACGAGTGCATGCGACTCGCCGGGCATCACGCGGATGCTCACGTCTTTCAGCGCGGCCGTCGAGCCGAAACGCTTCGTCACATCGAGCGCTTCAACCACGGCGGACACAGCGGAGGACGTCATTTCACTCATTTGACGGTGTTGCCCCAGAGGTTCTTGTCGTCGACATTCGCCTTCGTCACGAGCGGCGCGGGCAACTGGTCTTCGAGTCTTCCCGGCGCCAGCTCGACGATGGTGCTGCCATGATCCGTCGGGCCCGGCTTGAACGTCTGTCCGGCGAGCGCAGCCTTGATGTAGTACAGGCCGTATTTCGCGTAGAGGTCGGCGGGTTGCGAAATCGTCGCATCGATATCGCCGCGGCGGATCGCGTCGAATTCCTGCGGAATGCCGTCATTGCTGACGATCACGACGTGCTTCGCATCGCCCGCCGGATACAGCATCTGCTTGCGGCGCAGCGTCTGCAGCGTCGGCGACAGATACACGCCGCCTGCCTGCATGTAGATGCCCTTCACGTCGGGGTTCGCGGTCAGCAGGCTGTCGAGCCCGGTCGCCGCGACGTCGCCCTTCCAGCCCGCCGGGATTTCCAGCACCGTCAGCGCCGGGAACTTCTTCATGCAGGTGCGGAACGCGTCCGAGCGGTCACGTCCGTTCACCGAGCCGAGATCGCCCATGATCTGCACGACCTTGCCCGCTTTCACGTGCTCGCCGATGTACATACAGGCCTTCTCGCCGTACGCGTGGTTGTCGGCGCGCACGACCATCGCGACCTTGCCCTGCGTCGGTGCGACGTCGACGGCCACGACCGGCACGTTCTTCGCCGAAGCGGCGTCGAGCGCGCGGCTGATCGCCGCCGAATCCAGCGGACCGACGACGATGCCCTTCGAACCGAGGTTCAACAGGTTGTTCATGTCGGTGATCTGCTGCACCGGGTCGCCGTTCGAGTTCACGGGCGCGAGGATGTCGATGCCCATGTCCTTCGCGTATTTCGGCAGGTAGTTGTTGTACGACTGCCAGAACGGCGAGGTGAGGAGCGGCAGGCCGAGGCCGACCTTGCCGGCGTCAGCGGCCTGCGCGGTCGTGCCGAGGGCGACGCCCGCGACGCATGCGGCGCCAAGGCCGAGCGATAACGTCTTGCGAATGAAACGGCGGGCCACCTGCGGCCGCGTTGCGAACTTCGACATGCTTGTCTCCGGGATCTGCGTTGTTGAACCGCCGGAATCCGATGTGGGTGTCCGGCACGTTGCCATGCGCTTTCTTATAAATTGGCGAATTCTTATTCACCAATGAACGTATTATTCATATACGGACTTTTTTAAGTCAAGCGAAGTGTGCGGAACCGACCGTCCGTGTTTTCCCTGGCGGTGAGTCGCGCCCAACGATCTACACTCACGCGCCAGGCAGCCGATGAATTGCACAAGGACCTGAATCACGATGGCAACCGATCTGGAAGACAAGGACGACGCCGACCGATACCGCGCGCCTGCGCTCGACAAGGGTCTCGATATCCTCGAACTGCTTGCCGAGCAGAAGGACGGCCTGACACGCGCCGAGATCACGAAGCTGCTGGGGCGCAATGCGAGCGAGATGTACCGGATGCTGGAGCGTCTCGTCGCGCGGCAGTACGTGGTGCGCTCGACGGGCGGCGACCGTTATTCGTTGAGCCTGAAGCTGTACGCGCTCGGACACCGCCATCCGCCGATGAACCGGCTGATCTCCGAAGCCCTGCCGCTCATGCAGCGCTTTGCCGATCGCGCCGAGCAATCGTGTCATCTGGCCGTGTACGACCGTGGCAATCTGCTTGTAATCGCGCAGGTCGACGGTCCGGGCACGTGGGGCATTTCGGTGCGGCTGGGTTCGCGCGTCGGCCTGATCGACACCGGGTCGGGACGCGTGATGCTCGCGTTCCAGACGCCCGAGCAACGCGCGCACATGCTCGCTGAACATACGAAGGTGAAGGGCGAAGTTACGGTCGATCGCGACGCGCTGGAAGGCGTATGCGACGAGACGCGCAAGATGGGCTTCTCGCAAAAGGACAGCCAGCAGACGTTCGGCGTCACCGATTTGACGTTCCCCGTGCTCGGGCCGTCCGGTCAGGCGATTGCGGCGATGACGTGTCCGTATCTGCGCCGTATCGACGAATATGTCGCGCCGACGCTCGAAGCGGCGACGGTCATGCTGCGCGAGACAGTCGAAGCGCTTTCGATGTTTCGCGAGCGTGCCTGAAGGCGAAAGAAGGGGCAGACGGTGACGGACTTGTGCGATGCACGGGACGCGTTAGAATAGCGGCCCTTTCCGAAACCGCCGCACGATTGTGTGTCGTGCGCGCCCTCTTGTAGACGTCATGGCTAAACTTCTGAACGACCACGAATTCCAGCGTTTTTCCGAGCTTCAGCAGAAGCAGGCCAGCTTCACGATCACGAACGAAGAAGCCGACGAACTGCGCGATATCGTCGCGCGCGCGCAGAAAAAACGCGACGACCGCGCGGCGGCGATGCAGGCGATCGAAGCGCACATCCAGCAGTTCGACATCACGCCCGACGAGCTGTTCTCATCCGACCAGATCGCCGATGCCGCGCGCACGTTCGGCCTGATTCCGGCTGCGAAGAAGGAACGCGTACTGCCGCCTTCGTTCACGTTCAACGGCAAGCCGTATCAATGGACGCGCGCGCTGCCCGAAGAAATCCGCGTGCCGCTGTTCGAAGCGTTCACAGGCGGCCAGTCGGTGAAGCGCTTCATTGCCACGCCGAAGGACGCCGTGCGGTGCGCCGCGACAATCGCGCGTCTGGAAAAGGAAACCGGTACTGTGTACGCGGAAGCGTGGCTTGAAGAGCTGGCCGTCTCGCGCGCGCAGGTCGAGGAGCAAGCGACGAAGCTGGCGGCGTAACCTGTCGCAGGAGCGGGCCCGGCTGCTGCGGAAAGGCGCACTGCGATGCGCCTTGTACGCGGATGCCGTCCGGCTGCCCGCCGCCGTTGGGCGCGGTCAATGCCGTATCGGCGTTCTGTGGCCAGACGATGCTCATCGTCACACCCGGGTCGGAATCCAGCGACCCCTCGTAGTTCTGCCCGCCGTAGAACACCCCTTCGACGAATACCTGTCTCTCACGAACCGCGAACGCAATGACCGTTCGCCGGCGGTAGTTCGTAATCCGCAGGCCCGGCCGGATGTCATCCCGACGTGTGCCCCGACGCGGAAAGGTCCGCAAACTCCAGCAATAAGCCACGATGCCATCGACGTAGCGCGCCGCCAGTGCCGGCGAAGCCACCCCAGCAATATATCGTTCGAGATCCTCGAGTTGTACGGGCGCTTCAGGGGCAAACTTGACCGGCGGTGTCGTCATACGTTTTCTAGGTTCCTTTCTTTCGTTTCGCTGCAAGCGCCGAACGCACTTCGTCCACGCCAAGCGCACGCGAAGGATCGGCTACCAGGGCGTCATGGGCCGGCGCGACCTGCTCACGCAACCAGGACTCCATGGCGCGGTCGCGGGCAACCAGCACGCGCAAGCCATCCCGGATCACCTCGCTTTCCGTGGCGTATTCGCCAGAGGCAACTTTTGAGCGCACCAGGTCAGCCATTTCGTTCGGCAAGGTGATGCTGAATTGTTGGGTGGAACGCATGACGATTCCTCGCGTCGATTGAGTAGGATTTAATCCTACTCCAACCTGTGCAGCGATGCCGGTTCATTATTGATGTTGTCACGATCGATACCCTCTGTATAACTAATTAATCTGAAGCATAAAGTAAAACTACGCTTCAACAAATAGACCGTTCGGCATATTTCTCTTTCACGCCCGACTGTCGCCCACCTCCTCATCGAGCGCCATCCTGAACCCCACCACACCCGGGTCCTCAGTCCTCGTCACGGTAAAACCGCAGGCCTGTGCAAGCCGGATCATCGGTGTGTTCTCGCGCAGCGCTTCGCCAACAAGCCAGTGCGTGCCGCGCGTGCGCGCATACGCAATGATGCGCTCCATCAACAGGCGACCCAGCTTGCGTCCCTTCTGGTCGGAGCGCAGCGCCACCGCAAATTCGGCCGTTTCGTTATCCGGATCCGCTATCGCGCGCACGACGCCCAGCGTATGCATCGAACCGTGCTCGTCGGTAATCGTCGCGATCAATGCCATCTCGCGGTCGTAGTCGATCTGCGTCATCCGCGCGAGCTGCGAATGGTCGAAGCTGCGTACCGCGCCGAAAAAGCGCAGACGCAGATCATCGGCGGTCATCCCCTTCACCATTTCGCTGTGCGCGGCTTCGTCTTCGGGACGGATCGGCCGGATTGTGACGCGCAGGCCGTGCCAGTCAAGCGTCTCCTCGAAGCGTCGCGGATAAGGCACGATCGCAAGGCGGCTGCGTTTGCGCGCGAGCCGCACACACGGCCCGACGATGACGGTACGCGTCTGGAACACGCGCATCGTCAAAGAAAGCCCGACGATCTCTCGCACGTCGCACACGGCCTGCGAAATCCCGGTCAATGCGACGAGCGACGGTTCAGCCGGCACAAGATGCGCATACGGCGAACGCCCGACGATGTCGCGCGCGAGGACCGGATTGAGCGGCGGCAGGCCGTATGAGCGCATCGGCGGCGACACGCCATCGGCCGATGGCGCCGTGAAGCGAAACACGGGGCCGAAGTTCTCGTCGTCATGCAGTTCAACCGCGATGTCGACAATGACCCGTTCGGCCGATTCCTTCGGCTCGACTGTGAGTCCAAAATGGCCGAGGAGACGCGCAGCATCGTCGCCGGTGAGCTTCGCTGTTGTTGTGTCGACGACCTGCCCTGCTTCGGCCGCCGTCAGTGCGGCGCAGGCCTGAGCCTGCGCGGCATCGATCGATTCGGGCAACCGTGCGGACAACCCTTCCGGCGTCTGCATCAGCAGTTCACGGCCAAGCCGGTAGTCGACAAGGCGCGCGAAGGCGCTCGCGAGCCGCTGCGGCGTGGTGTGCACCGGAATGCCGTGCGCGTGTAACGCATCGCGCGTCGCGGTATCGACGCCGCCGAAAAAACACGCCAGCAGCCCGCGATACGCAAACTTCTGCTGCGCGCACAGCACTTTTGCAACCTGCGCGGCGGGCGCGCTGTGGGTCGATGCGTGAACCACGAACGCTGTGCCCGTCGCACGTCGTGTCGCCAGCAGTTCGAGCGCGGTGCCGAAGTGTTCCGGGCGCGCGTTGTCGCCGAGCAGCAACGGGTTGCCTGGCGTCGCGTTCGGCAGCGCGTTCACGACGGCTTCGGTAGCGTCGTCGGGCCAGCGGGCGAGCGTGTCGCCTGACGCAGCGAACGCGTCTGAGGCGAGCGCGGCGACGCCGCGGTCACTCGTGATCAGCGTCGCCGTATCGCTCGCGGCGACACGGCCCACGCCGAGCGTTTCGATTTCGTCGAGCAGATCGTCGAGCGTATCGACGCGCACCATCCCCGCGCGACGGAACGCGGCGGTGTAGAGCGCATCGACGGGATCGGAGCGACCTGGGCGCAAGGCGAGCACCGGCTTGTTACGCGCCGCGGCGCGCGCCGCCGACATGAACTTGCGTGCCGCGCGCACCGTGTCGAGTTCGAGCAGGATGGCACGCGTACCCGGGTCGCTCGCGAGGTAGTCGAGCACGTCGCCTGCGTCGACGTCCGCTTCGTCGCCAAGCGCCACGGCATGCGAAAAGCCGAGCCCGCGCGCATGCGCCCAGCCGAGCACGGCATTCGTCAGCGCATTCGACTGCGACACCCACGCCACGCCGCCCGCCTTCACGGTGCACGACGGCGCGCCGAGATGCGCGCCGAGCGCGGGCGTCACGACACCGAGACTGGCGGGCCCGACAATGCGTAGCAAATGCGGCTTAGCCGCGGCGAGCGCGTGACGCACCGCGGTCCGGTCTTCATCACAACGCGCCTCGCCGACGATGATCGCCGCACGCGTGCCCATGCCGCCGAGACGATGCACGATCGCGGCCCACGTCGCCGGCGGTGTGCAGATCAAAGCCACGCTGGCTGGTTCGGCCAGATCGCCGACGTCGGCCATCACGCGATGTCCGTCGAGTTCGTCATATTTCGGATTGACCGGCCACAACGCGCCGCCGAAGCCACCATGAAGTACACGCGACCACACCATTTCACCGATGCTGCCCGCGCGCTTCGAGGCGCCGATGACGGCAACGGATTGCGGCCGGAACAACGCGTCGAGATTGCGAACGGTCACAGGCACTCCGCGAAAAGGTGAGCCCGGATCGACCCGGGCGAGGAGGGGCGCGCAGGCGCTACGGGCCCGCGTATCCTTCAACAGGATAGGCGAAGTTGATGCGCATGGTTCGCGCGAATCCGGCCGCGGTGTAAGAACCGCGGGCCGGCCAGGCTTGTTGAAAGCGCCATGTGCCGTTAGAATCGCCCGGTCATTGGGGAGTAGCCTTCCTCCTTCCCCGGAGGAGAATGCGTCAACATATCTGGCCCGGCGGTTTCAACTGTCCTGAGCCATGGCGCATTCGACCGCACAGGTCTGGCGAGACCATTGACGTGCTGCTTCGTCCCGGGTCGGACGGGAAGCGGTGCGTCATGGTTCGTGTACGTCCGGCCCCGGAGACTCCTGTGAAGCGTCACCTTTTCATTTTCATTCCCGCCATATTCCCCTTGAGCGCAACATCCCGCGCGTGTCGTGCGGAGGGATGTGCGTGACCTCACTCCTCGTCGAACTCGCCATCATGCTGGTCGTCATTCTGGTGGCGGCTGAACTCTTCACGAACGCGCTCGAACACCTCGGCGAACGGCTGAAAATTTCCGAAGGCGTGACCGGCTCGCTGTTCGCGGCGGTCGGCACCGCATTGCCGGAGACGATCGTGCCGCTACTCGCCATCGCCAGCAGCACGGGGCCCGGCGGCGTCAACCAGGAGATCGGCGTCGGCGCGATTCTCGGCGCGCCGCTGATGCTCTCCACGCTGTCGACGTTTCTGATGACGCTTGCCGTGCTGCGCACACGCGGTGTCGACGGGCGCGTCATGCCCGAGCGTACCGGCTTCACCCGCGACCTCAATTACTTCCTGTTCGCGTTCTTTCTCGCTGCTGTCGCGATGTACGTGCCGCACGAGCGCACGTCCGTGCGCGCGCTCTTCAGCGTCGCGCTGGTCGGCGTGTATGTGACGTATGTGGTGATGACGTTCCGTGCATCGAGCAATCTCGTCGCGGAAGGACACGGCACCGAGGCGCCGGGCCGCATGCTGCTTGCACGCATCGGCCTGCCGACCACGATGCTCACGATCGGCTTGCAGCTGCTGCTTGCGGTCGCGCTGCTGGTCTGGGGCGCGGAGGGTTTCATTCATGGCGTGCGCGGCGTCTCCGAAGGGCTCGGCGTTTCGCCGCTGCTGCTCTCGCTGCTGATCATTCCGATTGCGACCGAACTGCCGGAGAAGGTCAACAGCATTCTGTGGATCCGCCGTGGCAAGGACACGCTCGCGTTCGGCAACATCACGGGCGCGATGGTGTTTCAGGGCACCTTGCTGCCCGCCATCGGCATCCTGCTGACACCCTGGGAGCCGCGTATCGAAGTGGTGACCGGCGTTGTCATCACGCTGGTCGCCGCGGCATGGATGCGCGTCAACGCACGCGCGCCCGGTCTCGCGATCTGGGCGCTGCTCGTCAATGGGTTGCTCTATCTCGGCTACCTCGTTATTACGTTGACGCGATAGCCGTCGGAAAGCGCAATTCGTCGCGCTGCGTCAGAAAAGTCGTCGTCTGCCGCGGGATTCCGGCTGGACTGGCGATCGTCAATGGCCGTGCCCTTTCGCCATCGTGCGGATGCCTTCTTCAGCGATCAACGCCATCACAGGATTTCCGTCCCTGGCAAAGAGGCCCTCAGGCGTCTCTACGGCTCGCGTCTCCCGGTCTGCCTGCGTAGCTCGCCCACGAACCTTTCCGTGCTCCACCGCTCTGTCAGGGCGCGCCGGAACAGTCCCTGCTGGCTTTCCGGCGCGAGGCCACCCTGTGGCGGGTCCCTGTCCAGGTTCGTCGGAAATGGATAGCCCTCCGCACATGACGCTATTACCGCGTCGACTTCCTCAAGGGGAATGCTGTCGTCGCGCACCCGGTCCAGCAGCACCGGATAAAGCACCTCGCACATCTTCGTGCGATTTACCGACTCCATCGCGCGGCCGTAAGCCGAAGAAATCTGCAGGAGGTTGGCCATACGCTGAACAGAAGTCGTGCGGTTCGAACCGGCGGCATGGAAGAGCGCGGGATTGAAGAACAACGCATCGCCTTTTTCGAGCGGAAGCTGAACGTAGTGCGTTTCAAAGTAGTCGCGGAAGTCCTGGCGGCGCCACGCGAGGTATCCCTCGGCATAGCGCTGCGAGAAGGGCAGCAGCCTGGTCGGCCCACTTTCCACTGGCATGTCGCTGTGCGCAATGGCCCCTTGCAACGTCAGGAAGGAAGACATCGCGTGAACGTGTGCGGGGTAGCGCCCGGCCTCCGCTGCCGTTTGAAATCCCAGGTGGTAATCGCGGTGCGCCTGTTGTGCCTGCCCGCCGGGACGCACAACATTGACCTGCGACGTCACCTGGAAGTGAGGACCCAGCCACGCGTCAGCTATCGCACGCAGAGCCGGGCTCCCGAAATAGCGGGCGAACACCGATGGGGCGCGCAGGCAAAGCTTCTCCTGAGCGTTCCAGATACGGTCGTTCGCTCCCGCTCTGGCGAAATGGTCTGCAGCGGCGCCACCGGCTTCCCGCTCCTCCCGGATGACCGAATCAAAAACGGTGGTCGCTTCATCGACGGGCGCCGTGTCGGCAAAAATGCGCTTCAGTACCAGGACGCCAGCACCCGCGCTCAAGACCTTCGCCCATTCGGCCTTCAGGTCCGCGCACTGCATTGCGTGACCCAGGACGCCAACGAGCGCCTGGCAGTCGTACATCGGAATGTGGTCGACTGTCCGGGCAGCGAATTTCAGGCTCCTGCCATCTGGGCGGGGCTGAAGCGCAGCGACGAAGTCCTGGAGCGAACAGTCCTGCTCCCGGTACCAGTGGCGCAACGGGATATCCCGGCGCGGTTCAGTGGGGTTCACGGTCTCTCCTCCTGTTCTTGTGACAACAATAGCCCTCAAGCAGACGGCCGGGTTACCATAAACACATCAAAAACACCTCAAACCAGGACCTGCTCGACATGGCTCGTCGTTTCCTCATGAAGGAAATCGCCCTTCAGGCGGGTCTCGGGCTGGCGACTGTCGACCGGATATTGAACGGGCGGGAGCACGTCCGTGAGCACACTCGCCAGCGCGTGCAGCATGCGATAAAGGAACTGGAGAAACAGCAATTCCAGCTTGCGACGAGCGGGCGCAAGCTCGTTGTGGATGTGGTTGTCGAAGCGCCGCGCCGGTTTTCCGACGAGATACGCGAAGCACTGGAGTCGGAACTTCCGGGCCTGAAGCCGGCGGTGTTTCGGCCCCGGTTTCTGATGCAGGACACCATGACCACGGCGGAAGTCGTGGACGCACTGAAGGCGATCGGCCGACGGGGCAGCCACGGCGTATTTCTCAAGGCCCGGGATGTACCCGAGGTTGTCGACGCCGTCGCGGATTTGCGGCAACGTGATATCCCTGTCATCACCATCTTTACGGACATTCCGCAATCGATACGCATTGCGTACGCTGGTCTCGACAATCGGGTGGCAGGCGCGACGGCTGCCTACCTCATTGGCCAATGGCTCCCTCGCCGTGAAGGGGATGTACTCGTCACGATGAGTAGCGAACGTTTTTGGGGCGAGGAGGAGCGCGAAAGCAGCTTTCGGAATGAGTTGCAGCAACGCTTTCCGAAGTTAAGACTGGTTGATGCCAGCGGCGGTCACGGCCTCGACGCCCAGACTGAAGAGCGGGTAAAGCAGGCCGTCGGTTCAGACCGGAAAATCGTGGCTGTGTATTCGATGGGCGGGGGAAATGTAGCGATACTGCGCGCGCTCAAGTCGATAGGCCAGACGCCCAGGTGTTTCATCGGGCACGACCTGGATCGCGACAATGTTGAATTGCTGCATGAGGGGAAACTCAGTGCGGTGTTGCATCACGACCTGCGGCAGGACATGCGAACCGCATGCCACCACGTCATGCACTTTCACAAGTTGCTGCCGGCGTCGGCGGTTGGTCCGTCATCGTCGGTGGTCGTGGTCACTCCGGCAAACATTCCACAATCTGTCGAGCACCGATTCGACAGTCTGTCTGCTACCTGAGCCGCTTGATGCGTCGGCCCATCTCGATTCTCCGGACACAGTTCGTACCCTTGCACCAGTCACGTATCGATCCCCGCACGACGTTGCAGCCTTCCGCCTGTCCTGACTTTTTGGATTACTGCTGGCCTTCGGCGATTCACGAACCCTCTTCGCGGCAAAGAGCGGCAGGTCATCCGTGAGGCGAGCGTCGGGTTGGCGGTTCTCGTCCAGACCACTATGCCGATATCGACCAGCCTGATGCCGAGGGGGAATAGCATCGCCACCCCCTCGGCCCCAGCCGGGCGGAATCTTCGCAAGAAGGCTCTATTCGAAAGCCACCCAACCGCCCGTTACATCGCCTTCTTGAACGGGGCGCCGGAATGCTCGCGTAGTTCGTTGAAGACGATCTTCGGCCACGCCTTCTGTGCGACCTCGATCTCGGAGATGTGCGAGGCCAGATATGTCGGCGCATTCGATGCGTCGAGCGCGATCCGCGCGGCGTACGAATCCGTGAAGCGACGCAGTTCCGCCGGATCGTCGCACGTGACCCAGCGCGACATGCGGTAGCGCGCGGGCGCCATCCGCACATCGACCTTGTACTCGGTCGACAGACGGTGCGACACCACTTCGAACTGCAGCTGGCCGACCGCGCCGAGAATCGTCAGGCCGCCCAGGTCCGGACGGAACACCTGAATCGCGCCTTCCTCGCCGAGTTGCTTGAGCGCTTCGCCGAGCTGCTTCGCGCGCATCGGGTCGACCACTTCGACAGTCTGGAAAATTTCCGGCGCGAAGAACGGCAGGCCGACGAACTGCAGCATCTCGCCTTCGGTCAGCGTGTCGCCAAGTGACAGTGTGCCGTGATTCGGAATGCCGATGATGTCGCCCGCGTACGCTTCGCTCACCGTCTCGCGGCGCTGCGACAGGAACGTCACCACGTTACTCGCGCGGAACGTCTTGCCCGAGCGTGTCACCTTCAGCGCCATGCCGCGCTCAAAGTGCCCCGAGCACACGCGGATAAATGCCACCCGGTCGCGGTGCGCCGGGTCCATGTTCGCCTGCACCTTGAACACGACGCCCGTGAACTTCGGCTCGTCCGGCATCACCGGACGTTGCACGGCCATGCGCATCGAAGGCGGCGGCGCGAGGTCGACGAGCGCGTCGAGAATTTCCTTCACGCCGAAGTTGTTGATCGCCGAGCCGAACAGCACCGGCGACTGCTCACCCGCCAGAAACGCCTCGCGATCGAATTCCGGCGACGCGCCGGTGATCAGCTCGATTTCGTCCTTCGCACGCGTCCACGCCTGACCGAAGCGCTTTTCGCCTTCTTCGTCGGAGAGGTTGTGCAGCGTTTCCACCGCGCCGCCGGCCGTGTCCTGGCCGGCGCGGAACACGCGCACCTGGTCGCGCTGGATGTCGTAGACGCCCTGGAAATCCTTGCCCATGCCGATCGGCCACGTGAACGGCACCGCCGCCACGCCAAGATGCTGCTCGATTTCGTCGAGCAGCTCGAGCGGCTCGCGCACTTCGCGGTCGAGCTTGTTGATGAACGTGACGATCGGCGTCTTGCGGCTGCGGCACACTTCGAGCAGCTTCAGCGTCTGCGCTTCGACACCGTTCGCGCCGTCGATCACCATCACGGCGGCGTCGACCGCGGTCAGCACGCGATACGTGTCTTCAGAGAAGTCTTCGTGGCCGGGCGTATCGAGCAGATTGATGACGGCTTCGCCGTACTCGAACTGCATCACCGAACTCGCGACCGAAATGCCGCGCTGCTTTTCGATCTCCATCCAGTCCGACGTGGCGTAGCGATTGCTCTTGCGACCCTTCACGGTGCCCGCAATCTGGATCGCGCCCGAAAACAGCAGCAGCTTTTCGGTAAGCGTGGTCTTGCCCGCGTCGGGGTGGGAAATGACCGCGAAGGTACGGCGGCGTTTGAGTTCGGAGACTGACATCGGTGCTGGGAATCACGGTAGGGGTTCGAGCGCGCGTCACGGCGTGCGGCCGGCGCGGGCTGGTGCGCCGGCAGCGCCAGACGCGACGGCGAAGGTGGGGGAATTTGCCCGAAAAACGGGAAATCCCGGCACAGAACAGCGCCGGGACGAATGATACACGTCATGGGCGCCCGCGTCGGGAAACGGGACGCCCGGACGGGGCGCCCGAACGGCGGGCCCGGTTCAGCGGGGCGGCCGCCGCACGGGCTGTCGAACGGCGGGTCGGCTCCGGCTGGCTTCGTTCAGCGTCAGATGTTTTGTTTCCGGAGCCCAGGCGATCGAAACGAGCATGCCAACCAGCAGCACGGCCGCGAGCACCATCATGGGAGCGTGAAGGCCGAGTACCGCGATGCCGAGCGGCAGCAGGAACGTGCCAATCGCCGAGCCCAGCCGGCTGCACGCGATGGCCAGGCCGACACCGCACGCGCGCACTTCCGTCGGAAACACGCCCACCAGGTTCGAAAACGCCGACATCGTCAACGTGAACACGGCGAAGGCGACGATCATCGCCACCGTTGTCGAATTGAGCAGCACGCTCAGCGCAACCAGCGAAAGGCACGTCACCGCGAACGAGGCATGCTCGACACGCCCGTATGCCCGAGCACCCACGCCTGCGCGATCTGCGCGGCACTCACGCCGCGCTGCACCGCGACGCGCGCCACCGATGCCGCAATTTCACGCGAGGCTGCATTGCCATATATCTGCGCGGTGAAGAAGTCGGTCTGGTTGCGGGTCGAAACCGGATCGCATGTAAGGAGGCCACGCGCAAACGGGCTGAACACCGACACGCCGATATAGCGCGCCTTGCCTGCCCGCACGATGTCGTCGAGCGCGCGCATCGTTTCCTCGACGGGCGTGTTCACGTCGAAGTCATGCAGCATGTAGACGTCGACGTAATCCATACCGAGACGCGTCAGCGATCCGTCGATGGCATCCATGATGTGCTTGCGCGAATGGCCACCCGCGTCCTGGTATGCGCCCATGTCGTAGCCGACCGTGGTCGTCACGCCAGGGCGGGCGATCACGACGAACGGCGCGTGGCCGCTGAAAGGCGTGGCGAGTGCAGTCGCGAACGCCTGGCCCGCCGGGCCACTGCGCGGTCCGACCCGCACGTTGATGTGCGCGAGGTTCACGCCCGGGCCTTCGAATCCTTCACCGATATAGAGTTGCTTTTCCATTGATGCGCTCATGGTCTCTCCCGTCGGAAGTGGGGTTAGTCGATGGCTGATTGTGCTGCGCGCCGTGCGACACCATGAATCGATGATTTTTGATCCGGGGTATGAGACGGACTCATTTCCGGGTTTCCACCGAGGGTCCGCGAACGTGGCTACACACGCATCGCGCACGTGTCGCTGCGGATCAGGTTTTCGGTAAGGTGAGGATTTTCGGGACCTGTGCGGCCGCGACGCTTGCGGCGCGTTTTCGGGTGAAGCAGGTAGGCCCTGTATTCAGCCAGCGATAGCGGGTTCGCGTGCGTACAACCTGCTCCGGTAACATCGTCGATGTATTGATTCCCCACGCAATGCGAGCATGATCATGCCGGGCTGAAAGCCTTCTACTGAAAGGCTTTGCGCGAGGTCGAGAACATCGTGCGCACCGCGTTTTCGTTTCGCGAAACCATCATGCTGGTCACGCGTTGCATGACCGCGATACCGCACGGCGATACATGAAGTGTGCTGGTCGGTACATCGCGCTATTCGCTCCCGCAGAGCCAGACCGATCGCCAAAGGTGAGCGTTTTCGGGACCCACGCAAGCGGTGCAAAAGCGGACGCACTACAACTCACCACGCGTATGCACGAAGCGCACGAAGCAGGCCTCGACCCACATCGCACCGTGTGGCCCGTCAGCTCTCTATGAGGAAGCGCTCGCGATTTTTCCCGACGATCCATCCTGGCGAGCGTCCGCGTCCGCTCCATGTCTCGCCGGTTTTGGGATTGCGATAGCGCGGGGGCAATGCCGGCTTGCGGCCTTTCGTTTTGGTGTTTTTCGTGCCCGGCGCGGCGAAGCCGAGTTCTTCAGCCGTAATATCGAACTCCTCGATCAACAGCTTGATGTCCGCAACGACCTGCGCCACTTCCTTCTCGCGCGCGACCGCCACTTCCTTGTGGAGCTTCTCGAGTTGCGCAGTCAACTGCCTGTAGGTGGCCATGAGGAACAGTCTCCAGTCGGTGTCGGTGACGACGACGGCACGACTCTACCAGTCCGAAAAGATGCTGGCCACGGCGCCATCGCGCCGGCATGCCGCGCGACCTGCATTGCATGCTGCGTGAATCAGTCGTCGATGGCGTCGTACAGGCGGCGCTCGAATTCGACCGACATCGGAAACGGCTCGATACCACGCCGCTGGATCAGCATCATCGCGATCATGTCTTCGACGGGGTCGGCAAGCCAGCTGGTGCCATAGGCGCCGGGCCAGCTGAACGATCCCGCCGAGCGATAGCCGAGCGGCAACTGCTGCGCCGGATCGTCGACGACGGCGAGCCCCAGCCCGAAGCCCTGTCCGGCCCAGACGATATGACCAAACGACGGCAACCGGCGCTGGTCACGGCTCAGGAAGTTCGATCGCATCAGGTCGACGGAACGATGCGAGAGCAATCGCGTGTCGTCCACGCGACCGCGCCCAAGCAGCAGGCGGGCGAACTGGAGATAGTCTTCCGCGGTCGACACGAGCCCTCCGCCACCGCTGTGGAAGCGCTCCGGGTTGGCCCAGCGGCTGCCTTCCGGATGATCCTCGACAACACGCCGCTTCGTCGCCGGATCGATCGCGTAGGCCGTGGCAAGACGCGAAAGCTGCGCTTCGGGCACCCAGAACGCGGTATCACGCATGCCAAGCGGCTCGAAAATGCGCGTACGGAAGAAGTCGCCGAGCGACAGGCCCGTGATGCGATAGATCAGCACGCCGAGTACATCGGTGGCAATGCCGTAGTGCCAGCGCGAGCCGGGCTGGAACATCAACGGCAGCGCCGCGATGCGCTTGAGCCAGCCATCCGGCCCCGCCGACGACTCGAACCCGTTGAATGCGCCCTGGTAGGCTTCGGCGAGCGGCCCGAGCGCGGTGAAGTGATAGGCAAAGCCGGCGCGGTGCGTCAGCAGGTCGAGAATCGTGATCGGTACGCGGGCTTCGACGGTGTCGTCAAGCGGCCCGGCGGGGTCGCGCAGCACCCGCAGGTTCTCCAGTTCCGGCAACCACCGGGCGACCGGCGCATCGAGCGTCAACCGGTCTTCTTCCGCGAGCATCATGATCGCCGCGCTCGTCACGGGCTTCGTCATCGATGCGATGCGAAACAGCGTGTTGCGGGCCATCGGTTGCCGGGAAACGTCGTCGAGCGCACCGAGCGCATCCATCTGCGCGATCTCTCCGCGCCGCCAGATCAGCGTCACGACACCGGCCACCTCGCCCCGGTCGACATAGCCCTGCATGGCCGCGGTCAACTTCGCCAGCCGCGCGGCCGAGAATCCTGCGTGGATCATGAGTTGTCCTGGTTGCACGGGTGAAGCGGCACTTGCATGGTGCGGTCGCGATGCGCGATGCGCGTTGCGCACCGCGCTGGCCCATGCACTGACCCGGAGTAGCCTGGTCCCGTACGCGCCGCCGGAGGATTGTCACATGGAATAAAGCAGGGGCGCGGCGAGTGAGTCCGCCTCGCGCACGGATCGGTCATTTGACCTGCATGCGCGCTTCCAGCGCACGCAATGCTTCGTTAAGGCGCTTGACGCGGCTCGCCTGCGAAGGCACAAGCGCGGCGCCCAGCACACGATCGATCCGGTCACGCCAGTACGACAGCGGAATCCGGTCCTGAGCAGAAAGGCGCGAGATAACGTGCTCCAGATGCTCAATATCTTTTTCGAGTTGATGGTGATTCATTGTTTTCCCCGGAATTGCTGTTTCTGGTGCCGCTTTCTCCGCATGAATTGTGCCGCGGCCACGCGTTGTTGCCGAAAAAGAAAAATCCTGCTTCCCGACGCTTCTGTCAGGCGCCGTCTGGAAAATGCAGGCAAAACACATGTTATGACAATACTGCGGGACATCGATGAACACTATAAGACAGGCATCTTCCATTCATCCGTTAGCCGCCGCACGGAAAGGCACCGCCGCATGCGCGAAATTGGCACAAGGGAGCCAGTATTAACGATGGCTAATTGGGCTGTATATTCCTCGTTTGCGGAAAAAGCCCGAAATGTGCGGCAGGTTGAATATTCCATCATCCGCCTGGAGCCGCGACGACACGGGGGCGCAGTGGAATTGGGCGAAACACCGTATGACCGGCTGGTACATCAGATATATGACACCGTCAGCGATCCGGAAACATGGCACCTGCTTTACGCGGAGCTTGCCGAACTGATTGGCGCGAAAACCATTCATCTCGTGGGTTTCGATAAAAAACACAACGCGCTTTCATTTAGCGATGGTTTCAATCTGCTCCCCGGCCGTGAACTCGGCTACATCCGCCGTTATCATCGTATTGATCCACGGCTTTCGACTTTGTGGTCTCGACCGGTACTCAAATGGTTACACTGTCACGAACATTTTGACGAAGAATTTGTTCGGAATGACCCGTTTTTTCAGGAATTCCTTTTACCGGGCGGACGACGTTATGCGTCATGCGTAAAACTCGTCGACGATGAAACGGTTGCCGTTTTTTTCACGTGCCTGAGAAGTCTCGAACAGGGCCCGTTCTCTCCCGACGCGGTGACGATACTCGAACGTCTGACGCCACATCTCGCGCGCGCCGCCAGATTCCAGGTTCAGCGCTTCGTGTTTTCGACGGATGCGCTGGTGGGGCACGCGCTCGTCAACCGCTGGCGACAGCCTGTCATTCTCGCTAGCACGGAAGGCGACGTGCTGCGACTCAACGGCGCGGCCGAGCGGCTCCTGCAGACCACGATGATGGTGCGCACGAACAATCGCAAGGTGACGCTACCCGCGCCGTTCCAGCAGCGCTTCCTGGAAGACTGCGCGGCGACCGAAGCGCATCTGCGCATCGCGAGTGCGGCTGTACACGCGGATGCCGCACGCTATCGCGTGATGCGCATCCAGGATGACACGAGCCCGTTTCCGCAGGACACGCTCTACGCGTTCTATAACCTGATCGCACCCGGCGAGGTGTCGGCGGTGTTCGGGCTTCGGGCCATCGTGATGCTGATCTTCTATCACCCGCCTTCCGCGCCGCCCGTCGACGAAGACCTGCTCGCCGCAGCGTTCGACCTGACGCCCGCCGAGTGCCGCGTCGCGCATTTTCTGGCGGAAGGGATGTCGCCGAAGGAAATCGCCACGCGCATCGGCGTCCAGCACGACACAGTGCGCAAGCAGTTGCAGTCGATCTATCAGAAGACCGCGACGAACCGTCAGCCCGATCTGATCCGGTTGCTGCTGCATTTACCTGGCAACGGCAGCAACCACTAGCGGGGCCAGCTCATTGCGAGGAGGTCGTGGCCGGATTCAGCCCGGCTTCCTGCACGCGAAGAGCAGGCTGCGCACGCCGTCGGCGGTTGTCTGGCGCACGACCTCGAACGGGCCGCCACACATGCCCCGCGCCTGCTGCTCGCAGCCATCGCCACCCGCCGCCGAACACTGGACCTGCGTCGTGGGCAGACCGTCCGGAGAGAACAGCGGCGGCGCGCTGCTACAGCCGGCCAAAGCGGCGAGCCCCATGCCCGCGCAGGCGGCCGCGGCGGCAGATAGCGTGCGTGTGGCGAAGCGCGATTGGGCGCGGAACGAACGATTGTGTTTCATGGAAAACCCCGGCTGGTTTTTTGTTCTGTGGATCCTGCGATTTTGCCACGCTGACATGGCGCTGCGTCAGTCGGGTGCGGCAAGCGTCTTGTAGGGCAGCGGGCCGCGCGGCGTCGCCGTCACGCGCATGAAGACCTGCTCGACGTCAGGAATCGCTTCGAGACGCTTCTGCAATGCGGCGGCATTGAACGATGCCGGCGCGCAGCCTTCCGCATAGACGAAGCGGCGTTGCACCGTGATCCAGATGCTCGTGCCGTCGAGCCCTTCCGGCTCTGCAAACCGCGTGCGGATTGCGTCGGCGATTTCCGGGTCGTACATGTAGGAATTGGGCTTCGTGCATTTGTGCGCCAGCCAGCACGTCGTGCCGCGCTCGACCCGATAGTGCGCGTCGTCTTCCATTTGCGCCTTCGTCATCAACGGGCCGAGCGGCACCGGGCAGTTTGGCACCGCGTGCGACAGCGCGAAAAACGGGTCGTTGTACCAGTTCTTGCGCTCGACCGCCGATGCGCCAGCGCCGGATGCGGCGGACACCGCCGACGCCGGGACCGTCTGCGCAAACGTGTCCAGCGCGTGGAACACGATACCCGTGGCGAGCAGGATCGCAGCGCAGCGTGCGTGATTCATGTCACGCCTCGATACCGTAGGCCGCGATCTTTTTGTAGAGCGTCGCCCGTCCCATACCGATACGCGTCGCGGTTTCCGTCACGCGGCCGCCGCTTGCACGCAGCGCGTCGCTCAGGAAGCGCCTTTCGAACGCGGCCATCGCGTCAGTCCAGGTTTCGTGTCCGGCATCCGCCACGATTGTGGAAGCGGAGCCCGTTGAACCCGCGACGTCGATGACGGCTTCGCGTGCCGCAACGGGCACGCGCGTCGGCCCGAGAAACGGCGCGAGCACGCGAGCGTCGATGCGTTCGCTGTCCGACATCATCACTGCACGCTCCAGCGTGTTGCGCAGTTCGCGCACATTCCCCGGCCACGCGTAAGCGCACAGGAGACGTAACGCGTCGTCCTGCAACTCGAAGTGCGCACCCGGCACGTTCAACGACAGATCCTCCAGTATTGCGTACGCCAGCGCTTCGATATCCGACGCGCGTTCACGCAGCGGCGGCGCGTGGATCGTCAGCACGTTGAGCCGGTAAAAGAGGTCCGCGCGAAAGCGTCCGGCCAGGACGAGCGCCGGCAGGTCCGCCGAGGTGGCCGCGATGATCCGCACGTCCGCGCGTACGATCCGGTTCGAGCCGAGCGGCTCGAACTCCTTGTCCTGCAGCACGCGCAGCAACTTGCCCTGCAACGGCAGTGGCATATCGCCGATCTCGTCGAGAAAGAGCGTGCCGCCATCGGCGAGTTCGAACTTGCCGACGCGCCCCTTTCGATCGGCGCCCGTATAGGCGCCCGCCGCCGCGCCGAAGAACTCGACTTCGAGCAGCGTATCCGGAATCGCGGCGACGTTGACCGTCACCAGCGGTTTGTTTGCCCGCGCAGAAGCGCCGTGGATCGCGTGCGCCAGCAGTTCCTTGCCGGTGCCCGTCTCGCCGAGCAGCAGCACGGGCGACTCGACCTGCGCCGCGCGCCGTGCCTGGCGTTTGACCTCGAGGCTCACGGCGTTCGTGCCGACGAAACTCGCGAACGTATATTTCGCGCGCCGCGCCTGCGCGAGCGACTGACGCGTCGCGATCAGTTCCTGCTGGACGCGCGAGTAATGTGAGAAGAGCGGCGTGAGCGCCTTGAGTTCGTCGAAGAGCGCAAAGCCGACGGCGCCGACCGTCACGCCCGCGTCGTCCTTCAACGGGAGACGGGTGACGACGAGCGGCTCACGGTCGGTTTCGAGGATATCGAGCAGGATCGGCTTGCCTGTTGCGACGACATCGCGCATCAGGCTGTTCGGAATCACCGCTTCGCAGTCGCGGCCGATGGCCTGCTGCGGATCGGAGAACCCGAAGCGCGCCGCGTAGCGTTTGTTGATCCACACGACGCGCGCATCGGCGTCGACGATGAACGTGCCTTCGCTGAAATTCTCAAACGTCCGGAAGAGCGATTCCATCGCCCTTCGCAATACATCGCTATAGTTCTCGGGCAGCCCTGCCCAGTCGTTCATCATGGTGTCGCTGTCTCCCATTATCGTTTTATGTGTGCCGCCGTCTCAAGACGTAGACAGCTTATCTCAACGTCGAGACCGCCAGCAAGGCCGTCCATCCTGAAATTGACGCGGTCAGAGCCTCCCGGGTGGTCGTTTCTAGTCTCGAAGTTGAGACTTTATGTACAATCCGTCGCACCGCGCGCCGGACAGCGTGCCGTTCACGCATCCGACACGCCGCCCTGCACGGTCTGGCGGCTGGTGGCACGAAAGCTGCATACGCGAGCGCCGGCTCCCTACGTCTGCGCTCAGGCCGTCGACGCGCGTGCGTACAACACACCAAGTTCTGGAGACTTAATGTCCTTTGTCATCGTCCTCGCCGCACTGGCGTTTCTGATGTTCGCCGCCTATCGGGGCTACAGCGTGATTCTCGTCGCGCCGATCGCCGCGCTCGGCGCCGTGCTGCTGACCGATCCCGCCGCCGTCGCACCGGTCTTTTCCGGCATCTTCATGGAAAAGATGGTCGGCTTCGTCAAGCTCTACTTCCCGGTGTTCCTGCTCGGCGCCGTGTTCGGCAAGGTGATCGAACTGTCGGGCTTTTCCGAATCGATCGTGGCCGCTGCGATCCGCTATATCGGCCGTTCACGCGCGAATGCGGTGATCGTTGCCGTGTGCGCGCTGCTCACCTACGGCGGCGTTTCACTGTTCGTGGTCGTGTTCGCGGTGTACCCGTTCGCGGCTGAGCTGTATCGCCAGAGCAACATCCCGAAACGTCTGATGCCGGGCGCCATCGCGCTGGGCGCCTTCTCGTTCACGATGGATTCGCTGCCGGGCACGCCGCAGATCCAGAACATCATCCCGACGACGTTCTTCAAGACCACCTCCTGGGCCGCGCCGTGGCTCGGCGTGATCGGCTCGGTGTTCATCATCGTGGTGGGCCTGACGTATCTGGAATGGCGTCGGCGCGCGGCAATGGCAACGGGCGAAGGCTACGGCACCGATCTCGTCAACGAGCCGGAACGCGTCGAATCGAAGGCGCTGCCGCATCCGCTGCTGGCCGTCGCGCCGCTGGTCCTCGTGGGCGTTGCGAACTTCGCACTGACGCGCATGATTCCCGAATGGTATGGCGCAAGCTACACCGTCGCGCCGGAAGTCCTGCCGGGCGTGCATGCGCCGGTGACGACGGCGGTGAAGGCCGTGGTGGCGATCTGGTCGGTGGAAGGCGCGCTGCTGCTGGGCATTCTGCTCGTCGTGCTGACCGCATTCGGCCGCGTGCGTGAGCGTTTCGCGACCGGCACCAAGGCTGCCGTGGGCGGCGCATTGCTGGCTTCGCTGAATACGGCATCGGAATATGGCTTTGGTGGCGTGATCGCCGCACTGCCGGGCTTCCTCGTCGTCAGCGATGCGCTCAAAAGCATTCCGAACCCGCTCGTCAACGCGGCGGTCTCGGTCAGTTCGCTGGCGGGGATTACCGGTTCGGCGTCCGGCGGCATGAGCATCGCGCTCGCCGCGATGTCGGATCTGTTCATCAAGGGTGCGGAAGCCGCGCATATCCCGATGGAAGTGCTGCACCGTGTGGTCGCCATGGCGAGCGGCGGTATGGACACGCTGCCGCACAACGGCGCTGTGATCACGCTGCTTGCGGTGACCGGCCTCACGCACCGTCAGTCGTATCGCGACATTTTTGCCGTTACCGTCATCAAGACGCTGGCCGTGTTCTTCGTGATCACGGTGTACTACACGACCGGGATCGTCTGATCCTGGCTGCCGGCCACGCCCGCGGACGTGCAATGCGCCGCCGGACTGGCCGGCAGCGCGCGCCGGGGTTGTGTTTGTTGCTGCGGGCCTGATAGGCCCGCACGCTTACAGCTCCGGATGCGCCAGGTCGCCCGCGACGATCTGCTCGCCCTGCACCTGCGCGGCCGCCAGCGCCTCGTTTTTTGTCGCGAAAGGGCCGAGTTCCGGCGCGCCGTCGAACGGAAACAGCACTTTCCCGTCGGTCTTTCGAACCACCCGCAAAACCCCATAGAACCGGAGATAGCCGGAGAGTTTCGTCGTCGCGAAGATGTCGAAATCGTCTTCCGACGTGGCGGGGACACTGGGGATGAATCTGAAGTTAGGCATGACGGGCTTCTGGGTTGCTGTGCCGGGGCTGCCGCGCAACGCGCCCGAAGCCCGCTGCCGCCCCGCCGGCGAAAGAGACTGGGACCCTGAAGCCCCTTTTACCGCGCTACTGCCAGGTTTCCCGCTGCCACGGACCCCATTCGGCGCCCGCAACCTTGAAACGCGTGTAAGTCGCGCTGTGACCGGTCGGATCTTCCGATGTGTCGCCTTCCGGTTTGACGTCGGTGGTGTGAAGCGCGAAGGCCTGATGATCGTCGGTATCGATTGTCACGCGACCAATGGGATCAGTTCCACCGCTTTGATTTGACTCAAGAATTACGAAATAAGGGGCGAGCCGACCCCAAAAGGCAGTCAATTCATCTTGCAAATAATGTGTCATGGAGTTCCTGGATGTGTGGCTCCAGTTTACCCTGGTCACCATTGATGACGATTTTTGACCGCTCGTTCGCCCAAATGGGTGCATAAATATCGCAAAAATTCGTTACCCCGTGTACTTGCTGATAGGCGGTTTTCATAAAGGCGTGGTACAACTCTATCTTCGCGGCTACCGATCCAGAAATACGGCGGTCGCGATGGAACACAACTTTTACTGGATTAAAAATGGCAACTGGTACCGTGAAGTGGTTCAACGATGCGAAGGGTTTCGGATTCATCACGCCGGATGACGGCGGCGAAGATCTGTTCGCACACTTTTCTGAAGTTCAAGGTAGCGGCTTCAAGTCGCTGCAAGAAAATCAGAAGGTTAGCTTCGAAGTGAAGCAAGGACCGAAGGGCAAGCAAGCCGCCAACATCCAGCCGCTGTAAGCAGCTGGACGGTCGGTTTTGCGACTACGAATGGCCCGCCCTCGCGGGCCATTCGTACTTTAACGGCAGCGAGACAGTCGCCGCCGCGTGGTGAATCGTGTGTGTTCCGCACGCTGTGCGTTTCATGCCGCTAACCCGCACGCATATTCAACGCGTTGATCCGTTGCGCCGTCGCTCGCGTTCAGTAACGCGCTGTGGCTCGCTGTGTTGTATCTACGCATCGCGCAGCAACTTTCTTGCTGCCCGCAGGCGACGCCTGCGCTCCCGCTTCATCCATTCCAGCGCGGAATCCCCTGCACCGCTACTTCCAAACAGGTTTTCGTTCTGCTGAAGCAGCGCTTCGCTTGCGACAACATCGTTCAGCGTGCCAAACCGTTTCTGGATTTTCGTCAGGCGCCTGAGCGTCCGTCGATGACGGCTGCGTAGCACCGGGCCGAACATTTCGAGCAGATAGCGGAGCGTCTTGCCCGCCTTCCGCACTTCATGGAACGAAGCGTAGTCCGACTTCTTCGCTCCCGACGCGCGCTTCATGCGCTTGCGCAATGACTTCTCGCTCGCCGCGACCCGACGCTCTGCCAGTTTCCCTATCGTTGCGCGCGCGTGCGCCGTATTCAACGCCGTTGTCGCATCCGATAGCGTTTCGCGCAGGACCTCTTTCACGTTCGCGTTCGCGAGTGTCCCGAGACTCATGGTCAACGCCTGTGCACGAGCCGCCTTTAGCTCGCTCGAAGAGGCAGATTCGGCTTTCACTTCTTCTTCAAGCAATTCCAGAAGAATGTCCCAGTCGCGCGTTTTGCCGGCAGCCGTCGCGAGGAATTTGAACAGCGCACGCTGTTGCTGGTTGATGTCCTTATCGAAGAGCGGCCGGTACGCCCACCATAGCGAACGCAAGCGTCGTAGCACGACGCGCAGTTTGTGGAGCGATTCGGGTGCGGAGCGCTCGTCCAGTTGCGCTGCGCAGTCGATCGCCTCATGAACGAGCGGCGCCGCCAGCGATGAGAATGCGGCTGCGGCGTCCTGCCCGGCGTCGATCCGGGTCGCTGCATCAGTTGCATCGTCGCGCTTCATCCGACCTCCGCATGTGGAGAGGTTCACGCTGACATGGAAAAGAGACGGTCAGCGCGCGTGGATACCCTTTGCTTCATCATAGACGTAGACGCATGGGCGGCGCGCAGGTTCTTGCCGCCGTTAAATGCATGCGGCGCGCCTCACCGCGAAGAGCGGACAGTGCAGACAGCGGAATGAAAATTTGATCGATGGGTTCTAAAAACCCAATCGTAAAAGGAAGGCGCTAAAGCCAGAGACAACGAGTTGATCGGTCAAGGTGCCTGGATGCGAACAAAAACGCTCGCGGCGTTTGCCGGGACACCGCACCCACCAGTCGAAGCGACGATGCAGGCAGTAACCCGCGGCCCACTTCGCGTTCGTTCTGGTTTTTCCGTTTCGCCTGCATGCTTCAGGCGGACACGACCACAGCCGGTTCGGGTTCAGGTCGTATCCGCTAACGCCGTCGACGCTTTCGAGGCCGTCAACGTACATCGACTACTTACGACGCAGAAACTGCCTCCGCAGCAGCGACCTTTTGGGCGGCGACCTTCTTCACTGCCGATGCCTTTTTAGCCACCGCTTTTTTAGCTGCCGTCTTTTTGACAGCGGCCTTCTTGCCGGCAGCCGCAGCGGTACGCTTCATTGCCGTTTTAACACCGATGGCTTTCTTTGCCGTCACTTTCTTTGCAGCGGTTGCCTTCTTTGAGACCGCCTTCTTTGCGGTTGCCTTTTTGGCAGCAGCGCCACGTTTAGCCGCAACCTTCGCTTTACCGACAACGCTCGAAACTGTCGAAGCCGAATCAGCCGCTGCGTCGATCAAAAACTTCGTGCGGTCTTTGACGTTCTTGATCCAGACCGGCGGACGCGCGTGACCGCTCCACGTTGCGCCTGTTTTCGGATCGCGATACTTCGGCGGAAGCTTGCCCTTTGCCGCGCCAGCAGTCTTTGCCTTGCCAATCGCCGAGCGACCGTTCAAGGCCTTTGCGTCGCGTCGTGCCTTGGCTTTTGCTTCGATATCCGCAGTCGTCAAACCATGCTTGAGCATCAGCTCACGAATCTGGTTCACTGCGACTTGTGCCTTTCGCGCAATTAGCGCATCGGCTTGCGCCTGCAGTTTTTTCAGTCGCGCCTGGATTTGTTCCAATGTGGCCATCAAAGCCTCCCTTCAGGTTTAGATGGTCGCACTATGCCACGTACAACCACTTAATGACAAAAGTTTTGTCATTACTTGACGTTTCAAAAGCGACGGTCACGCCATTTGCATCCCGTTTCTTTCGCTTTCGAGATTTATTTAAAGCGGATTTTCAAGCTTGCTTCACACACTGGCCGCCCTGATTCAGATTTTGAAACAGTCCATTTCGGCCGGGTAGCCCTCAACCGCGACAGCCGGTCGCATCGCTTTTGAAAGCCGCGCCCTAGACTGGAATGAGCGCTGCTGAAAGACACCGATCATGGACTCAAGACGGCAGCCATCATGACTGTCTGCGATGCATCACCTGCTTCGCGGCGGTCGTCGAAAGCGGAGTGGAACATGTCGAGGCCAATCATCAACTCAAAGGAACAGCAGGTAGCTACAGGCCCACGCGCCGGTATGGGCGTCATGGCATTCATCGCGGGAATGGCGCTTGCGGCATGCTCTGGACCTGCCGATACACCGATTCCGTCAGACATGGCCGAATGGGACACGCAACTTGCTCCGGTACTCAATCGTCTCAAGCCTGAAGAAAGAGATCTGGCCTCCGGCTATCTGGCTCGCGTTAAAACCGGCGAGATATTCGGTGGCGAAGGCGTGCCGGTTGGCATGACGATTGGTAAGGCGATTGGCGAACAACGGCTCTGGCTTTACGACCAGCATGAGATGGGTCAGTCGGCGGAGATACTCAGTCACAAGCTGGAAGCCGAGCGTGAGGCGACGCTGGAAAAGATGAACGCGCTCGTCAATGTCGCATTGATCGACAAGCACGAGGACCCACGCCACGCGGAAAAAAAGGGCTATCACGCCCGGCAGATACTCAAGATCAGTGTCGCAAACCGTTCCGAAAAAGCGCTTGCGGGTGTCTCCGGCGACCTCGAATTCTTCGACGTATCGGGCGCCAGTGTCGGGACTGTTTACATCGCCATACGCGAGAACATCAAACCAGCTCGCACATTTGTCTGGGTGGACCGCCGGGAATACGACGCCTCGCTTGAAGATCAGAAAGCCATCTGGAACCTGAAGAAAGGAACGTATCAGACGCGTTTCATTCCGCATTCAATCGTGTTTGCCGATGACACGAAACTGGTCGCGCCTGAATGACGTCATACTAAAACACGGCTTCAGGCGTCTTCGCTGGAAAGTCGCACACGCCTTCCGGGAACATGAGCGAGGAGTGTTGCGACAATCTCTTCAGCGCTGCTTTCCGCAGGCACGACGCGACAACACGCGTCTTCTTCCGCATGCGGCGACCATTCGACAAACCGGTACGGACGGCCCCACAGCGGCTGAAAAGGCTCGGAAATCCGGCACGACCGCGGTGCGAATCCGCGCTCGGCGCTGGACATGGCCCGAAGCTGTTCACGCACATTATCCTGAACCATCGTCGATTCTCCATGGCTGGTTGCATTTCGCTTCATGTCGAACACCCCGCATGCCTAAAAAAATTGCCGCCGATGAACTGGCGGCCAAAACAGGGGTCGACTCATAGTCGCAGCGAACAATTAAGTGAGCCTTAAGGCACCTATAAAAAACTGGCTTGCCTCGAATCCGTCTGCCCCGTATTTCGTGCCAGCGTCGAATCAGGAACGCGGCTTGCGCAAACCGGGAAGAACACTGGCCAGGAGCGCATCATGAACACACCCAACTCCCCCTTGCAGTCAGCCGCAGGCGACAGCGGCGCGAATATCGTTGGCGTTCTCCCTGGCGACGGGCCGGGTCCGGATGTTATGGCGGCCGGAACACTTACGGGCGACAAGGTCGTGACGACGGATGGCGAACACGTCGGACACATCACGGGAATCATGCTCGACGTACGGAGCGGGTGCATCGCTTATGCGGTCTTGTCTGCCGGCGGCTTTCTCGGCATGGGCAACACATTGCACGCCATTCCATGGGGCGCACTGACGCTGAACATCGACGAAAAACTCTTTCTCGTCCACATCACCGCGGACGAAATCAAAAACGCGCCGGGTTTCGACAAGGACCACTGGCCTTCCATGGCCGATCCTCAATGGGCGACAGCGGTCCATCGTTATTTCGGGCGCGAGCCGTACTGGCTTCCTCGATAGCATCCTTACGTTGTAAATCCCGCACACGTCAATCGTCTTAGCAATGCGCTTGACAGTGCGACATTCTCCGGAGACCCGTGCCAGAGCACACTTATATGCCATTACCGTGCGGCCGCTAACGGTCAGGTACAACGATTGCTGATGCAATAACCCGCGTGGCCTCCTGCCGGAGCCTCGACGCTACCGGGCAGCGCGTCGGGTAACGCGCTGAATGAAACATCCTGACCGAAAAGAACCAGAACATGATAACCACCAGACCATTGACTGCAACGCGGGGAACCGGCGGCGATGCCATTACCGTCGCCTTCTATCCGGACACGGGGTGCCTGCGGTTTAGCGATGCGCGAGGCGCCTGTCTGCACGAACTGCTTCCGCCGCATTCCTGGTTTGCCGTCTCGTCGTTCGCGCGAAACGATCAGGCCGGCGCCGCACCGCGTCCGCAGACACTCGACATCCTGCTGACCGAATTTACAACGGGTACGCGCTTTACGAACGCACGTATCCATCAGCGGATGGCACCCGATTCGCTCGCGGGTTTCGCCCGGTTCCGGTAATACCGGTTCCAAAGGCGACGCCAATAGCGCGCGCACGCTGTGCTTCTGTTAAATTAATCCGGGCGCCACGCGAAGTATGAGACTTCGCTGGCCCACCGGATGCTGCGAGGTGTGTCATGGAGATTGTGGAGTTCGAGCCCAGCGTCTCGCCCGATGGTCGGGCAGTGGTCTTCGTTCTGTCACTTCGGGGGCGGGACCATGAGTGCTCGGTAACCCGCGAAGCGCTGGAGCAGCATTTCTGGCTGCAGCATGGCGCCGCTGAAGCGCGAATCCTCAGAACTTTCGACGACGGCCGCAAACGCATTTTCGCCGTAGCGGAGAGGAAACTGCTGGCAAATCCAGGCGGACGCGTCGTCGTTACAGCAAACGACTTCGGCACGCGGCGCTAGGCAACGCACGTCGGATACGTTCCGGCCGCCGGGCGGCACCGTATCCCTATCTGCTACGGCTAAAGCCTTTTAGCAGCCGCGACCATCTCGAGTGCTTCCGCAGTGGCGGGTTTCGCGCGCGCTGCTTCTGGCTGCGTCTTCACGGCAGGCACTATCGCTCCGGCGCGAGCGTGCACCGCGCGATGGTAAGCAACCGCGGAGACAAGCAACGCCGCAAACAACACCGCGAGCAGATAGTGAACGGTCGTACACGGTTCGCGAACCACGCGGAACTTCAGACGTGCGTCCCATGCGGTCGTCCCGTCGCGCTTAAGCAGCACCGCATTCAGGATCATGATGAGTTGCTGCGCCACGGGTAACCCAAACGCGAAGCCGCGCATCCACACCGAAAAATTGCGCGCCAGGTACCGGCTAAACGAAGGCGCGGTGCCATCCGGTTCGACGACGCGAATGCCAAGCAATGCCTTGCCGATGCTGTTCCCGCAAGCCGCATAGATCAATGCATCGATGAAGAGTGCGAGCGGCAGATAGACCATGCCCATAAAGCTCACATTCACCATGAGCGTCGAGCGAAACTGCAGCAGGTGCCAACCCGTCACGCCATTGATAAACGCCACTGCGTAGCCGGCCAGGAATGTCCAGAGCAGCAGGTCGAGCGTTCTTGCGGCGTAGCGGCGCCATACACCTGTCGCTTCGGGAGCGGTTACCTTCGGGCCGACGCTCGCGGTGACGGATAACGTCACACTGGTGGCCGGCGTCGCAAACGCAGCGCGGGCTAACAGTTGCGTTCTTGACGTGGCATCGCCCGGTGTGACTGGCAGCCGCTCCTTGCCGAGCGCGCTTGCGAAGAGCCACGCGATCGCCCACAGCAAAACGAGTGGACGCATTCCGAGCGACAGCATCGCAAAGAGTGGATCGAGTGTGTGAACGGCGAAGCCGCAGGCAAACGCCAGCCAGATTGCCGAAGGGACAGCGAGTGTCCTGACCGTCCATGACTTGTATGTCATGTCGCCCCCGAATTCTTTTCAGTTAAATTTTTCTGAACTCTACTGCGGCGCCCGGGATGCGTCTACAGGTGAGAGTGCGGCAACGCTCAGTTCCGCACAGCCGGACGATTTCGCATCGGCGGCTCGCTGCGTATCTGGCCTGAAATGCCGGAAAAATCCGCCCGCCACGCGCTACGAAACCACGCCCCGCGCTGCACGGCCCATGCGCCATCGCGCGATCAGATAGAGCGTCGTCGCCAGCACGACCGCGTCGAGAAACGTGAGCCGCGTTATCGGTCCGGTGGCTGTGAAGAAACTCGCGGGATCGTCCTGCCCGATGAAAAGAACGCCAGTTGTGGCGACCCAGACGTTGTTCATCGCATGAGCGCCCATCGCTTCATCGAGTCGCCCGGTCAGACTGACGAGTGCCGAGAGTCCCAGCGACGTCACGACGTAGTCGGCAAAGCGCCAGTAACCGTCGAGGCCGTGTGCCACTGAAAACGCAACGCCCACCAGCAACGCGATGCACCAGCGCCTTTGCATGACCTGGCCGAGCGTGCGCGTGAGCCAGCCGCGAAACACGAGTTCCTCGATGGCGGATTGAAATGGAAAGAGCACGACCAGCAGCACCCACGCTAATGCGATTTCACGCTGTGGCGGCCAGACAAAATCGTGCGCGAGGTTGCGTGCCCAGTGCGGGTCCATCGCCATCGAGACCGCAACGAATACGGCAAGCGAAACCAGATGCGCGACGAACCAGAGGCCCGCACCGCGCAGCACGCGTCCCGGTTGAGGCCAGACACACCGCAAAAATGCGCTAAACGACAGCCCACGCGATGTGCGCCTGACGCTAAGGAACAGCGCGACGAACAGCGCACCGGAACTGCCGCCCGCAAGCAGCACATGACGAAAGAGCGAAGACGTTCCCGTGTGGTGCGCAACGAGTCCCCAGAATCCAGCCACCACGCCTAAGGCCATCGCGAAGCCGATGCCCACGACGAAATAGCAAACGATGAAATACGCCAGCGCACGAATCACGCCTTTCAAGCTGCGCACAGACGCGTGCTGCGGCGGCCCGTACCGTTCATCGATTGTGGTCGGGCCTGCGCCAGTCTCCATGTTCACGCTGTTCTCTCATTCTTCTGGTTATCAAACTGCGTGGCACGCGTTGGTCGCCCGCTGTTGTATCGCCGGTCAGAACCGCAATCCGTTCAGGAACTGGTACCACAGTGTGCCTAGACCCCCGCCCGGTGCGTCGGCGCTGGCGTTTGACCTTGCGTGGCGCGTCTCGCCATTGCACGCGGCGGCGTGTTCTGCGACATCGTCGTCTGTCGCTGGTACGTCTTCCTCCACCGGCGGCGCCTGGCGTGATGCATGCAACGCTACCGCACTGGCCGCGATCTGCGCAGCGAGACCGGGTTCGCATTGCTGCCCGATGAGCACGCCAAACACGACATCGCGATTGTGACCTTCGTCGGCGAAGCGCATCGCCACGGCGACCCGTTCCGCGTATTCCGCCTCGGCGGCTGCTCGTGCCGCTGCTTCGCGCCCGGCCTGCTCGCGCGCTTCACGTTCCCGATGCGCTTCCCATACGCGCATCTGCTCGGCGTACACGGCGTCGTACACCTCGCGCTGCGATGGGTCCGAGAGTATCGCGTACGCGTTCTTGACATCCTGAAACGCCGCCCGCGCGACCTCTTCGTGTCCGGCGTTGCGGTCCGGATGCCAGCGCATCGCGGCCTTCCTGTACGCCCGCTTGATTTCTTCGCCCGTGGCGCTTGCGGGCACGCCCAGCGTGTCATATAGGGTTGCCATGGCTTCCTTGCCTGTTCGCCTGTCAATCACATTGCGGGTCATCGTAGCATGGGGAAAACACGCTCCTGTTACGGTGGCCCCCGCGTCGGTCGCCGGCCAGTCCCGTGAAGCGACGCTCGGCGCGTGGCCGCGCGCCGCCTGGCAGGAACTCGGGGCATTCCTGGAGAAGACCTGCAGGGGCGAGATGCCGTAGTTGCCGAATCCCGAGTACGAAGCCTACGACCTTGGCCCCGAGGACGCGCCCGCCCTGCCCGAGGCGGCGTAGGCCCGCCTGCGCGGAAAATCACACCCTGTGATTTCCGGCTGATAAGAACGCTGCTCGCGACCAGGTTAATAGCCGTTTGGGCGTGGCCGAAGGGTACGTGACACGGCGTCCCACAGCGCAACGGCTTCGCCTGTTGTCAGCGACGCCTTGTCGAGCTTTACATACTGGTCCTGGATCTGCAGCTGCCCCCCTGTAGTCAGATCCATGGACAGGAACGGCGACGAAGGGCTGCTCGTGATCTCGTTGACAACGAGGGAAAATGAGTTGCCGCGTCCGTCCCCAGGTCTGCGGCCTTCGATCAGCCAGCCGGCCAGACAGGCCGCGGCCGCCGTTCACGATGCGGCGGCGACCGGCGGCGTCAAATTCAGGGAGCAGCCCTTCGCTGATGGATTGCGAACGATTTTCCCCACAAACCACCTGCGGCGGACAACCGGAGGCCATGTGCCGACAATCAGCTTGTTGAATCCAAACGGAACAGATGTTTGCTAAACCTGGGCGTCGCGGGGTCAGGTTATCCCCACATTTTGTTGAGAAGCCTGTGGACAACCTGCGCACACGTCGCTCAAGTCCCTGACACGCAACAACTATCTGCCTGCGGTCTCACCGCAGGCAGCGCTCATTTCGAAGCCGTCGCGACGAGCACCGGCTTGTCGCGGTAGAGCGTCGGGAACATCCGCTTGAGGTTCGCTACCTTCGGCAGGTCATTGATGGCGATATACATCGAGTCCGGGTGCAACGTCAGATAGTTCTGGTGATAACCTTCGGCCGGATAGAACGCCTTTAGCGGATCGGTCTTCGTCACGATCGGCGCGGGAAACGCGTGCGACTTGTTGAGCTGCGCGATGTAGCTCTGCGCGACCTCCTTCTGCATGTCATTGGCCGGAAAGATCGCCGACCTGTACTGCGTACCAACGTCGGGCCCCTGGCGGTTCAGTTCGGTCGGATCGTGCGCCACCGAAAAGTAGATCTGCAGCAACCGGCCATACGTGATCTGCGACGGGTCATACGTGATCTGCACCGATTCGGCGTGACCGGTCTGCCCGGTGCTGACCGTTTCGTATTCCGCCGTATCTCGCTCGCCGCCCGAATAGCCGGAGACCACGTTCGTCACGCCGCGCACGTGCTGGAACACGCCCTGCACACCCCAGAAGCAGCCGCCCGCAAGCACGGCGGTTTCCGTATGCGCGCCCGTTGCCGGTTCGTCCACGGCTGGTGGCGCGATCGCGACAGCGGCTTCCGCCGACATTGCCGTGCGCTGCGTCAACACGAGCGCGCCGCCAGCGAGGCCAAGCGCCACCGCGACAGCCAGCGCACATGTGCGCGCCGGCCGTCCGAAAGTTTGAGTCAGGAACTTCATGATCCACATCCTCGTTCAGCGCGCCGTTTTGCGTCATGCCCGGCCGGCGCAGGACCGTTGCTTTTATGCCTGCGGATTACCGCGTGTTGCGACGCGGCCGCAGCACCAAATGCGTCATACGGCCTTGGCCGTAAACGTCATCGCAAGACCGTTCATGCAATAGCGCAGGCCGGTGGGCTGCGGGCCGTCGTCGAAGACGTGTCCCAGGTGCCCGCCACAGCGCCGGCAGTGCACCTCGTTGCGCGCCATGCCGAACGACGTGTCGGTCTGCGTCGCCACGGCGCCATCCAGCGGCTTCCAGAAGCTCGGCCAGCCGGTATGGCTGTCGTACTTCGTCTTCGATGAAAACAGGTCCAGCCGGCACCCGGCGCACGAGAAGATGCCCGCGCGATGTTCGCTGTTGAGCGGGCTGCTGTACGGGCGCTCGGTGCCTTCCTCGCGAAGCACGTTGTATTGCGCGTCGGTCAGCATCTTGTGCCACTCGGCGTCCGAATGGCTGACCTCGAACGGCGCACCGGTGGCCGCCTGCGCCGGCGCAGCGCCAAACAGGCGCCACGCGGCCGTGCCGCCAGCGAGTGTGGTCGCGCCGAATACCTTCAGGAAAATCCGTTTCGAGCGTTTCATGATATTCATCCGAGTAAAGTCTCCGGCTCTGATATCAGGGCCAAGGCGCCTTACGTTCGCCGGATTCCGCACGTTTGGCTGCTGGATCCGTCCAACGTTTTTAAGCATTCGTAAGCGTGAGTCGCGCGAGACGCCGATAAATGACATTACCCCTGCACTGTTTACACATCCAGTGGCGGGTTATTCCGTGAAATATCCGGAAATGTTTGAAACGATATATCCGGAATAAAGTACGCAGGGCAGGCGTTTTCCTGTAGACCACGCCAGGTTCGCAAGCGGAATACACCTGGCGCCCCCATTTCTGACAGCTTTCATCGCCTCACACTTCTGAAGACGCCACCGATGAACACACAGGCCAACCCGTCGCGCGCCGAACTGGCTGACACAACGACGCCCTCGCGGTATTCCCGCACCGCGATGCTGCTGCACTGGATCATTGCGGTGCTCATTCTCGTCAACGTCGTGCTCGGGCTGAGCGCGGATTCGCTTCCGGACGACTGGGTGCGTCCCGTCATCAACACGCACAAGTCCATCGGCATTACGGTACTCGGCCTCGTGCTGCTGCGCATTCTGTGGCGCGCGTCGCACCGGCCGCCGCCCCTTCCGCGCAGTTTCCCGAACTGGGAGCGTGGCGCGGCGCACGTCGCGCACTTCCTGCTCTATCTGCTGATGATCGGACTGCCGCTCTCCGGATGGATGCACGACTCCGCGTGGAAAGATGCGGCGACGCATCCGATGACCCTCTTCGGAATCGTGCCCTGGCCGCGCATCGGCCTGATCATGAATCTCGCTCCCGCCGTGAAGGAACCACTGCACGACACATTCGGCGCGCTGCATACGTGGCTCGGGTATGCGCTGTATGCGCTGCTCGCGATGCACATCGGCGGTGCGCTCAAGCATGAGTGGATCGACCGCAAATCGGTATTGAAACGGATGGTGCCGTGAGCCATGACGTCGATTGTCCCGCCAGGACCGCGCCCGTGAATTCCGCCGACGCGGCACGAAGTGCGAAAGCTTCGCTGGAAAGCGCGCTCGCGCTCGCCTCGCCACGCATCCTGCCGCGCCCGGCGACGATGCTGGGCGTGGCGATTCATTTCAGCGTCATCGCGCTGTGGCTGGTGCTGTTCGCGCGGGCGTTCTTCCTGCATGGCGTCGTCGCGTGGTCGACGGGCATCGCCTACGTGATCTACGACACGCTGCTGCTCGCGTTCGTCACGCTGAAAACGTTGCCGCTGATCCGGCCGATGCAGCCACCCGCCGCGGACGCGCGCGGAGCGGATGCGCCGATGCCGGGCATGGGCGTCATCGTGGCGTCACATAACGAGGCGGCCGTGCTGCCCGTGACGCTTGCCGCGCTGCTGCGGCAGACGCACGGGCCGGCGCAGATCGTCATCGCCGACGACGGATCGACCGACGGCACGCGGGATCTCCTCACACGCCGTTTTGGCCTGACAGCACCCGCAGAAGGCGAACTGAGCGCGCCGAGCACGCTGTATCCGAATCTCTACTGGCTGCGCGTGCCGCACGGCGGCAAGGCGCGCGCGCTGAATGCCGCGATTACCGTCATGACGACCGAAACGGTGATGACGGTAGACGCCGACACGCTGCTGGCCGACGACGCCACCTTTGCGATGCGCGCCGCGTTCGCGGGCAATGCGGGCCTCGTCGCGGCTGCGGGCATTCTCGTGCCGGTTTGCAGCAAGACGGTTGCGGGTCGGCTCTTCCAGTTTTTCCAGACGTACGAGTACATGCGCAACTTCATCGCGCGCTTTGCGTGGATGCGCGCGGACAGCCTGCTGCTGATTTCAGGGGCATTTGCGTCATTCCGGCGCGATGCGCTGCTCGCGGTCGGCGGCTTCGATCCGCAGTGTCTCGTCGAGGATTACGAGCTGATTCACCGCCTGCGCCGCTACGCGGTCGATCACGGTCTACACTGGGACGTGAGCGTCGTCGGCAATGCACACGCGCGCACCGATGCACCCGGCACGCTGGCGACCTTCCTGCGTCAGCGGCGTCGCTGGTTCGCGGGCTTTCTGCAGACGCAGTACTGGAATCGCGACATGACGGGCAACCCGCGTTATGGCACGCTCGGCATGCTGATGCTACCCGTCAAGGCAATCGATACGATGCAGCCGATTTACGGGCTCACCGCCTTCGCGCTGCTGCTGGGCTTCATATTCGGTGGACACGGCGCAATCGTCATTTCGATCTTCAGCGTGATCGGCCTGAAGACCGCCATCGATCTCGCGTTCTACCTGTGGTGCGTGCACCTCTACCGTCGCTGGACGGGCGACCGCTCAGGCTCAAGCATCGGGATGGCGATGGCCGCCGCGATCGCCGAGCCGTTCACGTTCCAGCTGATCCGTCACGCAGGCGCGGCGCTGGGCTGGCTCCACTTTCTGCGCGGTGGACGGTCGTGGGGCAAGCAGCGCCGCTCGGGCCTTGTCGCGCCGGACGAGCGCTGAAATTCGCGCGCCGGACGGCGCCGGCCGGCAGGCGCGCGGGAGCGCTTTAGTGTTTCTGGTGCGCCTCGCCGCCCATGCCGGGAAAGAACGCGTTCCACGCCGCGCGCACGCCTTCGGCCGCCATGACTTCAGCGTCGATGGTTTCGGTTTCGTCTGATCTGGCGGGATCGGAAACAAGGCCACGCCAGTGTGTAAAAACGAGCATCGGTTTCTCGGTCCACTCGCCTTCGCCGAACTTCGCGAAGGCCGTGTCTCCATTGACGAGCTGCACCTCGTACCAGCCCTCGCGGGCAGGCGCGTACCGGTCTAGCGGGAACCACGCAGTTGATTCGATTTCCATATCGACCTCGATGAGCCATGGAGTGTGAGGACAGGAAGACGCATTCTTCGTGCCTGTTTTTCCAGACTCGAAATCACACACCACGTTGCAACGCATCAACCGGCGGGGCCCATCTGCGGCGCATCCTCGGTGCGGGCTTTACGCCACTGCTGGTAAGCGGCCAGCGTTTCGGCGTTCGGCGGGTACGTGCCGCGCAACGGCGCACCCGCTTCGATGCGCTCCGTGATAAACGCTTCCATCAGTTCCTGTTCGGCCGCGGCGTGCGCGACTTCCTCGGCGAGATGGCGCGGCACGATCACGACGCCATCGGCATCGCCGACGACGATATCGCCCGGATACACCGCCACGCCGCCGCAACCGATCGGAACGTTGACGTCGACCGCGTGATGCTTCGCCAGATTCAGCGGCGCGCTTGCGCCCGCGCAGAAGAGCGGGAGACCGAGCGCGGCGATCGTCGCGCTGTCGCGGATCGGGCCGTCCGACACCATGCCGGCTACGCCACGCATTTTCAGACGCGTCGCGAGAATCGAGCCGACCGACGCGACGCTGCGCTCGCCACGGCAGTCCTGCACGAGCACGCTGCCGGGCGGCGCCGTTTCGATGGCCTTGCGCTGCGGATGGTCCGGATCCTGAAAAATGCCGATGTGGTCGATGTCCTCGCGCGCGGGAATATTGCGCAGCGTGAAGGCCGGGCCGACGAGATTCGGCGCACCGGCCGCGGGCTTCACGAGCGGCACGATGCCCTGGATGAACACGTTGCGCAGGCCGTGCTTGAAGAGCTGCGTCGTGAGTGTGGCGGTACTGACGTGGCGCAGTTTTTCGAGGGCTGCTTCGCTGACGGGATGTTCGGTCGAAGTCATCGAATAGATTCCGTGGTGAGGTTCGGGCGGCCTTGCGAATTGCTATGACCCGACGGGGCATTTTTTGCCGACCGATGTTATCGCTACGGTCTGGCCGATGCCCGCCAGGGATTACGCGTACGCGCGCGCTGTCTGCCTTCGTTTGGGAAGCACAGTATGCTGGCGGCAGTCATTGTGCGCTTCCAGCAGCACCCCACTGCAAAGGATCACGATCATGCCCGCCTTTACCGCGCCGCCCGCCGTCGTCACATTGCAAAGCCGGTTCGATTTTGACCGCACCGTGGCGCTTGTCACCGAGACACTGACGTCGCGCGGCATGACCATTTTCGCCGACATCGATCAGGCCGCTGCCGCGGCAAAATCCGGAACGACGCTGCGCCCGACCCGGCTGATTCTCTTCGGCAATCCGAAAGGCGGCACGCCTGTCATGCAGGCGAACCCGCACGCCGCGCTCGAACTGCCGCTGAAGATCGTGATCTGGCAGGACGCACAGGAACCGGTATGCGTCGATTATCTCGACCCCGGTGCGTTGCTGGCCGACGGATACGGCATCGATCCGTCGCTGACTGGCGGATTCCGACAGGTCGCGCAACTCCTCGCGCAGACGTTTCAGTAACGGTTACCGTACCTCGCACCCCTTTACCGACCTGCGCTCACGCCGCTGCCGCCGCTCACACGCCGTGCAGAAAAACATCTGATGCGGGCAAATATGGCGCGTGTATGCTCGATCAGGAATGCTTTCCCCGCGCGCGCCGGAAAGCACGATGTGGCTCACGAAATGCATGCCACAATCGTCGCCCCAGTTCGTGCTGTCGCGGCAGGCTTTCACAGGCGACAACATGACGATCGTTTTGATCCCCGCGGCGTCCGTCACCCGGACGGCGGCACAACATGACTGAGCCGCAGCGCATGACGGTGCGACACACGAGCGTCTACCGGTATTCGGAGCCCGTGAGCTTCGGCGAACACCGGATGATGTTCCGGCCACGCGCGAGTCACGATCTGCGGCTTTTGACGACACAGCTTGTGATCACGCCGCAGCCCGCGCGTCTTCACTGGCTGCACGACGTTTTCGACAACTCGGTTGCCGTTGCAACGTTCTCCGGAACGGCGGCCGAACTGCGCTTCAGAAGCGAAGTCACGCTCGAACATTTCGAGGCACCGCTGCCCGACTATTCGCTTGAGCCCTACGCCGCGACGTGGCCGTTCGCTTACACGAACGAGGAAGCAACGGACCTGGTCAACGCGCGCAGCCGCCAGTATCCGGACGACGAAGTCGACACCTGGGCGCGCGCTTTCATCGCGTCCGACGGCAACACCGGCACGATGGCGATGCTGCGCGCGATGACGCTGGAGATCAAAAGCAGCTTCTTCTATGTGCGACGCACTGAAAAAGGCGTCAATCGCCCAGCCGATACGTTGCGCCACCGCAGCGGCAGCTGCCGTGATTTCGCGGTGCTGATGATGGACGCCGTGCGCTCGCTCGGACTCGCCGCGCGTTTCGTCAGCGGCTACATCTTCGTACCCGATCACGATCCGGCACAGGGCGGTGGCTCGACACACGCATGGCTGCAGATCTATCTGCCCGGCGCCGGCTGGATCGATTTCGATCCGACCAACAGCATCATCGGTAACCGGCATCTGATCCGCGTGGCCGTCGCGTGGAATTACTACCAGGCGCTGCCGCTGTGGGGCACCTGGCATGGCGCCATGCATTCGTTCCAGGGTCTCGACGTCGAAGTCAGCGTCACCGAAGAGTAAGCGCGCCGCCCAATCACATTCAACACATAAAGGCTGTTCCGATGAAACTTCGCGTGGGTTATGAACTGGTCTACGAATGCGAGCAGCCGACGCCGATGATGCTGATGCTCAACACGCATTATTCGCGCGTACAGGACGTTGTGAGTCCCGATGTGCTGCATGTGCACCCGCCTGTGCCGATTACGCAGTATCGCGACGGTTTCGGCAACCTGTGCAGCCGCATTGTCGCGCCGCCGGGGCAGATTTCGCTGTCCACGTCCGCGCTGCTCAATATTTCGGATCAACCGGAAGCGCTGCAGCCGTTCACGTACGCGACGCCGGTTGAACAGTTGCCGGACGAATGCCTCGTGTTTCTGCTCGGCAGCCGCTACTGCGAAACCGACCTGCTTTCCGACATCGCATGGAAACTCTTTTCAGCTTCGCCGCCGGGACGCGATCGCGTGCAGGCGATCTGCGACTATGTGTTCAATCACATCACATTCGGCTATGACTTCGCGCGGCCGACGAAGACTGCGTTCCAGGCGTGGCAGGAAAAGAAAGGCGTGTGCCGCGACTTCGCACATCTCGCGGTCACGTTGTGCCGCGCGATGAATATTCCGGCGCGCTACTGCACCGGCTATATCAGCGACGTCGGCACGCCACCGCCATATAGCGCAATGGATTTCGCCGCGTGGTTCGAGGCGTATGTCGGCGGATGCTGGCAAACGTTCGATCCGCGTAATAACGCGCCGCGCACCGGCCGCGTATTGATGGCGCGTGGACGCGATGCCGCCGATGTCGCAATCAGCAACGCGTTCGGCCCGACAAAACTGATCAGATTCGACGTGCATTGCGCGCCGGAATGAAAATTCCGGCGCTATTTATGCCTGGTGGCCGCTTGCTGCCTAATGAAACGGATTGGCGAACGAATACATCATTGCGATGCCAGCGCCGATCAGGAAGTTAGCATCGATCAGCCCCGCCAGCAGGAACATCCGCGTTTGCAGTTCGGTCATCATCTGCGGCTGACGGCCGGATGTTTCGATGAAGCGGCCGCCCATGATGCCGATACCGATACACGCGCCAATCGCGCCGAGTCCGATGATGAGGCCGCATGCGAGTGCGACGAACGAGACGTTGGTCATCTGCTTTCTCCGGTGGGTTACATGGCTCGACTACGACCTGATTCTCGCCAGTCCCACGCGGACGTTCAATTACCTCACAGGTAAGCAGATCGTTGCATCGCGCGCTTACGCCACCCGCAATCCAAGCTCTTCCATCAGCATTGCCGCCTGCGCGTGCGAAATCGTCGCGCCGCGAAACTGCGCGGCGTCGGTAAGACGGAGGCCGCCGAGGTCGGCGTCGCGCAGATCCGCACCGGCGAAACGCGCGTTCTTCAACAACGCGTCGCGCAGACTGCCGCCGCTGAATACGGCATCGCGAAAGTCGGCGCCGTCGAGGTCGGCATCGGAAAAATCAAGCTGGTCGAGCGTCGCCCTCCGGAACGACATGCCCCGCAGGTCCGCGCCGATCAGCAGGCACTCGCGGAACTGCAAGCCGAGCGTCGAAGCATGTTCGAACGTGGCCCCCGTCAGCTTGCTCTCGCTGAACGATACCGACGCGAGCTTCGCGCGCCGCCAGCTGGTGTTGTTGAGATCGCAGGCGTGAAACGTCGCGTCATGAAGATCGGCAGCGCCGAAATCGGCCTGCCGCCCGCGGCAGCTACGCCAGCGCGTGCCGTTGAGCTGCGCGCCGAAGAATGACGCTTCCACCACGGTGCAGCGCGTGAAATGGCATCCGCTCAGGTCGAGTCGCGACAGGTCGGCCATGTCGAACGCGCAGTCTTCGAACGAAGGCGGCGTCGTCGCGCCGGCAAGCAGCGCTTCGAGCAGTTCACGCGTGAAAGTTGTCGATGCAACGGACTGGCTGCTACCACCGGCGCGACCTGGCGCGGCATCCGGAAAGAGTTCGTGGTTCATGTGGAGTCGAAGTACGCCGCGCGCAATACGCCGCACGCGGCATGAAGAAGGCGCATGAACCATTTTAACGTCAGCGCACGGCGTGACCTATTTCAGGCCGCTGAGAATGCCTGTCATCTCGACTTCGCCGAACGCACGCATCGTCGTCGAGCGAACGTTGCCCTGAAGCGCCAGCGCGAGTCCGACGCGGGTCGCGGTTTCGTCGTCAGGTGCATCGAAGGTGATAACGAGGTCGTACGGTCCAAGCGTCCATAACACGCTGCCGACCTTCACGCCCATTCCGGCCGCCACTTCCCTGAACGCCTTCGCACGGTTGACAGTTTCCTTCACGGCGCGCACGCCCTGATCGGTCCAGTTGACCAACACGATGTATGTCGCCATCTCGCCCTCCTGTACTGCATGACCGCACTGATCCTCCATGAGAGTCACGGGTGCGGACTGGATTGCGTCGACGGACGCACGGCATGACCCGACGACGCGCCTTGAACATCGTTCAGGCCGGTTCGCCAGGTCGAAGGCGGTGACACGGATTCGGCGTGTGAATCGGGAACTGAGCACGTAGAAGTATAGGGAGCAGAGAGGCGCACTGCGCCGGCATTCGACGCGGCCACGGCAGGCAAAAAATCATGGAAGTGTTTATATTTAAGGCCCTGTACGACGAATACCGCCGGATACGCATTCAACGGCGCCGCGTCGCCGCTCACGACCCCGCATCAGGAACTCCAGATGACCCAGCTTTCCGCCTTTCCGATTACAACGAAATGGCCCGCCCAGCATCCCGAGCGCATCCAGCTCTATTCGCTGCCGACTCCGAACGGCGTGAAAATTTCGATCATGCTCGAAGAAACGGGCCTCGCTTATGAGCCGCATCTCGTCAGCTTCGAGACGAACGACCAGATGTCGCCCGCGTTCCTTTCGCTGAATCCCAACAACAAGATTCCCGCGATCCTCGACCCCAACGGCCCGGACGGCAAGCCGATGGCGCTGTTCGAATCCGGCGCGATCCTGATCTATCTCGCCGAGAAGTCGGGCCGGTTCATGCCGCAGGACGCCGCCGGCCGTTACGAGACGATCCAGTGGGTCATGTTCCAGATGGGCGGCATCGGCCCGATGTTTGGACAGGTTGGCTTCTTTCACAAGTTTGCCGGCAAGGAGTTCGAAGACAAGCGTCCGCGCGACCGCTACATCGCCGAAGCGAAACGGCTGCTGGGTGTGCTGAACGACCGCCTCGCCACGCGCCAGTGGATCATGGGTGACGACTACACGATCGCCGACATCGCGACCTTCCCGTGGGTGCGCAACCTGGTCGGCTTCTACGAAGCGGGCGAGCTTGTCGGGATCAACGACTTTCCGCACGTGACGCGCGCACTGCAGGCGTTCGTCACGCGCCCCGCCGTGGCGAAAGGGCTGACGATCCCCCCGCGCAAGGCAGCCTGACGGGGCAACATGCCGCGCGATGTCCCCCACGCAACAACGCCGCGCGCGGGATCGGGTAGGGTGAGGGGTCACCCCCTCAGCCCTCCCACACCACCGTACGTGCGGTTCCGCATACGGCGGTTCATCAAGGACGCTGGAGGCGTCGCTGGGTGTCCAGCAGC
>NZ_CAJQZC010000002.1 GCF_907164555.1 Paraburkholderia saeva | reverse complement strand
TTCCGACGAAGAACTCGCGCGTCGCCGAGCCGAATGGCAGGCGCCTGATTCGCCGAAGCGCGGTTACTACAAGCTCTACGTCGAACACGTCCTGCAGGCGGATCAGGGCGCGGATCTGGACTTCCTCGTGGGATCGAGCGGTGCACCGGTGCCGCGCGATTCCCATTGATTTTTCGTCGAGTCACCTGCGCTAACGAGAAGGCGCCATGCCGATGCGGCCCTGCCGCATCGGCTTTTTTAAACCCCATCTCGCAAACGCGCATAAACGCAAAATGGCCGGGCACGAATGCCAGGCCATTTTCTATTTGCGTCGAAGAATATGCGAAGCCGGATCACCCGGTCACGAAGCCGGGAAAGTCAGGCTATATGCGGATTCTGCGTTGCGCAGAATCCCGGGTCTTATTGCTTGATGAAGCGGTCGTTGGTCCAGAGTCCCTGGGTGTCGCCGTTGCCGGCATTCACAAACTCGACATCGTGACCCACGACGCGCACTACGCGGAAATCGGCATTTTCCGGCGTCGACAGACATTGATAGCCAGAGAAGAACTCCTGCATCTTCTGTTGCTCGCCCGCTTGCGCATGCTGATCGGCGGCGTCGAACTTGTCCTTCGACAGGCAGCCATATGAATTAGGCCGGAACTGGATTGTTTGCTGCGGCTTGATGACGACGTCCTGCGCCTGCGCGACAGAAACAGCAGCAAGGCCAGCGATCGCGAAAAGAACAGCAAAGTGCTTTTTCATGTTCAGCCTCCGTGCGGGATATTGCTCAGGTTAGCTATCTATTTAACTTCAGGGGGCACCCGCATCTTGCACTTTAGGAGAACTGCAAACGGACACAAGCACATCTTGTGTGCGCTCGCAACAGTGGCGAATTGTCGCAGGCGGTGCGACATTCGCAGCCGGCCGAAAAAGCGCGCGTAAACCCATGGGTGGGCGAATATTCGGCCGAATCAGCGTATCGGGCGTTGCGCTTTATCCAGCAAGCGTTTTAGGTGAATTGACCGAATCGATGGGAGGCATTAATTAAACGAACTACTAAGAATTATTACGAGTTTGTGCACCGCACACACATTTATTAATCCGAGGAATTAAAACACCGCGTGTATCGGGCTAGATGCAGAATAAAAAAGATGCCTGACGGGTTTTAGCGGACTTCTCGAACGCTTTCCGGGCATGCGGGAAACGGTGATGGCAGGCATGCGCGATGCTTCATCACGACCGTGGAGCGGGCAACACACTGCGCCGCTGAAACAACGAAGCAATGCGGCGCAAGCCTTACACGGGCGATTCAGTGACGACCGGTGACGGTCGGACGGCAAGTCGGAATGGCTGAAAATACAACGCTGGATGTGACGCCTACAATTGAACGATGGAACAGCCGCTCCGCTGATCCTGGAGGCTACCGTGATTGAGAATCTCATCCTTGGCGCGTTTCTGGTCGTCCCGTTACTGATCGTCGCGTTCCTGTTTTCCGATGAACTCTGGCAGGAGCGGCATCTGGAGGCCCGCCTGGCGCGTTCGAGGCGCATGAACTGGCGCCATCCATTGCGCAGCTTGAAGCATCGTCATTGAACAGCCCGGCATGCCGGGATCGCAGTGGGATGGATTGAGTGACCGACAGCGTGTGCACTTGAATGCCGCAGGGCCGTTGCGCATTTACCTGCGCCTGCCCGGGGGCCGGCCGGCGCGTGGAGAGTTGGTCATTGTCCTGCGGTCTTCGGCGCCGAATGTCAGTTCGACTGCCTGAATCGTCTTGTCCAGCAGCCGCAGCACGAGCGGGATGCTGTATCCAAGGAGAAATGGCACAAGCGCCGTCAGGCCTGCGGTTTTGTCCGGTTTGCCCGCAGCGGCGGTGAGCGACTCCAGGAACTGGCCGATTTCAGGAAAGAGCGTTAGCGACAGGACGGTGCTGAAAAGGCAACCCAGCATCGTTCGCCCGACGACTTCGAAGAAATCCGAAGTGTTCAGCGTTTGCTGCGGCACCAGCTTCAACAGGTGCAGGAAAGCGTTGGCTACTGCGCCTAACCCGCCGAGCGAAAACGACCAGAGCACGATCAGAAGCACGCTGAACCGGTGCACGGGTACGGTCATGAAAACCGGGATCGCGAGTTCCGCGATCATCAGCGCAAGGAAAATCACGCTTCCCCAGCACACGAACGCCTTCACGCGGGCATTGGTGCGCGCGGCTTCCGCGATGGCCTCTCGGCGAAAATCGTTGATGCTCAACCCGTCGCCCAGACGCGTCAGGATCTTGATGTATTCGTCGAGTTGCGCCCGCGCGTCGGGTGGCGGCCGGCCGGTCACAGGTCCTCCATACTTGGGGCGGGAGAGTCGCCTGCGCCTGGATAGTCCCTGGAATACACCGTTTCGGCGGGCAATTCCTCTTCCATGATGAGGCGTTCGGTCAGCCTGGCGAGGCCTTCCAGGACTTCGGACGGCACTTCGACGCCCGTACCCAGCAAAAAGGTTTTGAACCGGTTGGCGGCTTCGAGATCGTCGAGGTACTGGATCGTCATCTCCGCCTCCGTCCGGGCGGCGATGTAGGCCTCTTTGGGTACAGATGCCGGATCCGGCCACGAAGGCGCATCGGTTGCGGCCTGAAGCGTTTCTTCTTCTTCTTCGGCACGGCGCCGCTGTGCGCGGGCGCGGCCACCGCGCGCCTTTCGCCTGTCCGGTTCAGTGTCCGGAACCCGCTCGGGGGCGCGTTCCGGTTCTTCTTCTTCGATGCTCATATGTCCGCCCGGCGTCTCGCTTAATAGGGACACTATAGGTGACGGGGTCCCAACCGCCAAAGTCAGGCGGTGGATGGCGGCGGCGCCGGATTTGAATCGCTCGGGTTTGGGGACCGATGCGTCTGGTGGAACCCCCGGCTGAGGCGCGGCGGGCTATGTCGTCCCGGACAGGCGGAGTCAGGCGCGGTTTGATCTGTCAACAAGCAACAGGCCGCTCATTTCTCCAATTTTTTCTGTGCGCGCTCGAGTTGCTGGATGCTGACTCCAGGCGTCGGGAGCGCCTCCGGCATGGTGCCGCCGAGTTCTCGAATTGTTTGACGTACCTTGCTTCCCACCTCGAAGTGGGTCTGGTTTGCCCTCTGCTTTCCGCTTACGCCGTCGCGCCGGAGTTTCTCTTCGGTCTGTGTAGCGCGGAAAAGGTTTGCTGCCAACTCCGTGCTTGCCATGTGATCGAGGATTTTTTGGCTCTTCTTCAGGCCTTTACGCGAATGAATTTCCCTGGCTCCCAGACCACCGTAACAGGCCGCGGTAGCCATGGTCCTGGAACACGGCGTAGTCGACGGGAGTCTCCACGCCCGCACCGCGTGCCGCAGCCCTCCGACATCCCCGCAAACGCCTTTTCGTCACCGAGTTCCTGGCGACGCGTCTGAAGCGCAAAATACGTCTGCCCGTTCGCAATGACGGGTTTTGACGGATCACCGTTCTGGACGATCAGGTAGCACGCGTACCGGGACAGCGTGTAGTCAGAGATCCCACGTTTTGCCCCCGAGCCAAGCACAACCATTTTGGTGACTCCACCGAAATGGTCTCGTACAGGATGGCCGGACCTGTCGCAGGCAACCTTTGCTTTTTCGATGACCTGGAGGAAGTTGCGCCAATCTTGATAATCGAGCAACGGCGCGAGTTCACGTGCGAACCAGAACTCGGAATCATCTTCGTTGAGCTGCTTGATGCTCTCGAATGTGCGGTGCTGCAACGCAGCGACGGATTTGGTGTTCAACGCTCGTGACTCCCCGGAGACGCTGCGCGGTTAGAGGGGTGGCAAAGCTTGGGCAGTGCTTGCGGAAGATTGTACTGTGTTTTTGTACAGGGGAAGCCGTCGAGACAGGATTACAGGGCTGTGAATTGCAGAGGCTTGGCAAACGTGAGAGCAGGAGCCAAGCCAGAGGAAGGATTGAGGCGATCTTCCTGTGAAAACCTTGGACGTCAGCTGCCAACAGGCTATTTTCCAATACAGAACCGGCTGAAAATGACCCCAAGCAGATCATCGGAAGTGAACTCACCGGTGATCGAATTCAACTGCTCCTGGGCGAGCCGAAGTTCCTCGGCGAACAGATCGAGCGCCTGCGCATTCTGGTCAGCGTGCTGGGCCGCTGTGCCGAGATGTTCCTGCGCCGCGCGCAGTGCAATGAGATGTCGCTCGCGGGCCAGATACACGCTCTCCGCGCCAGCCTGCCATCCGGCGATACGCAGCAACTCAGCGCGCAAGAGCGAGATACCATCCGCCTTTTTCGCCGACAGCCTCACCTCGCGCAGATCGCTGCCTCCGGTGTCGTCGAGCGTCGTAACCGAGGGCGCAACGTCCGTCAGGTCAGTCTTGTTCATCACACGCACGACTGGCACGCCCGCCGGAAAACGCGCGGCGATCGGTCCGTCTTCCGGAGTCATACCCTCGCGTGCATCAAGCAAATGCAGCACGACATCCGCGCGCTCGATCTCGCTCCACGTACGCGCGATGCCGATTTTTTCGACTTCGTCTTCCGTTTCGCGCAGGCCAGCGGTATCGATCACGTGCAGCGGGATGCCCTCGATCTGGATCGTCTGTGTGACCTTGTCGCGTGTCGTGCCGGCGATCGGCGTGACGATGGCCAGTTCCGCGCCCGCGAGCGCGTTCAGCAACGACGACTTGCCGACGTTCGGCTGGCCCGCCAGCACCACCGACAACCCTTCGCGCAGCAACGCGCCCTGACGCGCCTCACTCAACACATCGGCCAGCCGCTCGCGGATACGCGAGAGCTTGCCGCGGGCGTCGGCTGCCTCCAGAAAGTCGATCTCTTCTTCGGGGAAATCGAGCGTGGCTTCGACGAGCATACGCAGCGTGATGACCTCGTCGACCAGCGCATGAATGTCGCGCGAAAATGCGCCTTCGAGCGAGCGGCCGGCTGAGCGCGCGGCGGCCTCGGTGCTCGCCTCGATCAGATCGGCAACGGCTTCCGCCTGCGCCAGATCCAGCTTGTCGTTGAGAAACGCACGGCGGGTGAATTCGCCAGGCTCCGCGAGCCGCAACCCAAATGCGCGACCCGCATCGATACAGCGCTGCAGCACGAGTTGCAACACGATGGGACCACCGTGGCCCTGCAGTTCGAGGACATGCTCGCCGGTGTAGGAATGCGGCGCCGGAAAGTAAAGCGCGATGCCGCGGTCGAGCGCGTTGCCGCCGCCATCGAGAAACGGCACATAGCTCGCATGACGCGGTGCCAGCGACTGACCGGTGAGCGCCAGCATCAGCGGTTCGGCAGCGGCCTCACCGGCGCGGCCGAAGGAGATCCGGACGACCCCGATCCCGCCGCGTCCGGGCGCAGTGGCGATGGCAACGATGGGATCGGAATCGGTAGTGAGCATGATGGCAAACGAAGAAAAAACCGGGGAAAACACGTCGCGTGGCGAGGATCGCAAGGCGCCAGGCATTGTAACGTGCGCGTCCCGCCCGCCTCCGCCTGTCATACGAAATCGGGCCTCGGCCGGAGGGCCTAAGACAATTCTCGATTTATCTTAATCGGGATAGGTCTCCTGGGCCCAAGATCGCGTTTTCAGCGCTGGCGTGGGCATGGCCCATTCCTGAAGATGGCCAGATGCTTGCTGGATGGCTGTGCCAAACGCGCTGAACCGGATGATGCCGACAAGACGCCATTCAATACGATCGAGCTAAATTTATCGCGCGAGGTTGTCAGCAGGTGGGGAGCACAACGGCACAATCTCGCGCATGCCCACGATCGAAGAAAAAACGGCTTTTGCCGAGCGTCTGAAATTCGCGATGAACCGCGCACCGGAAAAACTGCGGGGCGGCACGGATCTCGCGCTGCATTTCAACCTGCGCCACCGGGGCGCGCATCCGGTCTCGCCGCAGACAGTCCACAAGTGGCTCAGCGCGCGCACGATCCCGACCAACGACAAACTGCAGACACTCGCCGAGTGGTTCAAGGTCGACCTGCACTGGCTGCACTACGGGCCGGCGCCCGTCGAAGCGTCGCGCGAGGTGCCGTTGCTTCCACCGCCGGCCGCCGCGACGGGGCTTTCTACCGAGGCGCTGGAGTTGTCCGCGAAAATCGAGGCGTTGAAGCCGCATCACCGGTATCTGATTCACGAACTCGTCGCCCAGTTTTACGGCGACGCGTGCAGCCGCCTGAGCAGTCAAAGCCAGCCACCGCCGACTGGCGATTCACGCTAATCCAGAGGCATAAAAAAAGCCGCCCGGCGCAAACCGGGCGGCTTTCTTCGCTTGTTTCATCGTGAACGGCCGCGATCGCCGCCGTTCACGCTACCGGCCTCAGGCAGCTTTCTTCGTGCCCTGACCCATCATGCGCGTGATGTAGTACTGCTGCGCGATCGAGAGCACGTTGTTCACCACGTAGTACAGCACGAGGCCGGCCGGGAAGAAGAAGAACATGACCGAGAACGCGATCGGCATGAACATCATCATCTTGGCTTGAACCGGATCCGGCGGCGTCGGATTCAGACGCGTTTGCAGGAACATCGAAACGGCCATCAGCACCGGCAGGATGAAGAACGGATCCTGCTGCGACAGATCGTGAATCCAGAGAACCCACGGCGCGCCGCGCATTTCCACCGAAGACAGCAGCACCCAGTACAGCGAGATGAACACCGGAATCTGGATTACGACCGGCAGACAGCCGCCGAACGGATTCACCTTCTCGGTCTTGTACAGCTCCATCAGCGCCGAGTTCATCTTCTGCGGATCGCCCTTGAAGCGTTCGCGCAGCGCCTGCATGCGCGGCGTGATCGCCTTCATGCGCGCCATCGACTTGTAGCTCGCCGCCGACAGCGGGAAAAACACGGCCTTGATCAGCAGCGTCAGCAGCACGATCGACCAGCCCCAGTTGCCGACATAGCTGTGGATCTTTTCGAGCAGCCAGAAAAGCGGCTTCGCGATGATCGTGACCCAGCCGTAGTCCTTCACGAGTTCCAGACCCGGCGCGATGCCTTCGAGCATGCGCTCTTCTTCCGGACCGGCGAAAAGACGCGACTGCACGTCAACCGACTGTCCCGGCGCGATCGTCGCAACCGGCTGCTTTACGCCAACGCGGTAGAGCGTCGGATCGACCTTCTCGACGTAGATATCGCGCTTCGCGCCCTGTGTGGGAATCCATGCCGATGCGAAGTAATGCTGCACCATCGCGATCCAGCCGTTGTCGGCGGAAGGCGCGAACGTTGCCTTGTTCTTGTCGATGTCGCTGAAGTCGATCTTCTGGAAGTGATGCTGTTCCGTGTAGACCGCCGGCCCGATGAACGTGTGCGAGAAGCGCGGCGTTTCGACCGGCTGGCTGTCGCGCACGAGTTCCATGTACAGCGTGGGCGAAACCGGCGTCGTGCCGACGTTCACGATTTTCGTGTCGACGCCGATCACGTAGCTGCCGCGCGTGAACGTGTATGTCTTCACGACCTTCACGCCGCCCTTCACCGGCGATTCGAAGCTGACCTGGAACGACTTCGCGTCGCCGGTCAGTTCGTGCGGCTGGCCTGCAACCGGCGTGTAGATGTCGTTATGGTTCGGGAAATCGCCGCCCAGCAGACCCGTGCGCGCCAGATACGTATGCGTCGCGGTGTGGTCGAAGAGCGTGATGTAGAGGTCCGGCTGCTTGCCGTCGCCTTCCTTCACCAGCGAAAGCTTCGACAGCGTGCCGCCACGCGTGTCGATTTCGCCGTCATAGACGTCGGTACGGAAGTGGACCAGCTGGGCCGCTGCCTGCGCTGCGGGCGCGGTTGCGCCGCCCGGCGCGGCGCCGGTTGCGGCCTGCGGCAGATCAGCGCCTTGCGTGCCCGGCGTGGTCGTGCCCGGTGCTGCGCCCGGAGCGGTCTTCGTGGCCGACGTGTTCGGGAAGAACATCGACGGACGTCCGTGGTCGCGTTGCCAGTTGTCGAACAGCATGACCGCTGACATGAAGAAGATGACCCATAGGACGGTGCGTTTAATATCCATGCGTTGTCTCAGTGTCGATGGAACGGCGCGTCAGCGCTTTTCAGAAGTGGGAGGCGGGACGAGATCGATGCCGCCCGCAGAAAACGGATGGCAGCGGCACAGGCGCCTGGCGGCGAGGTAAGTTCCACGCGCGGCGCCATGATACTGGATTGCTTCGCGCGCGTAATCCGAACAGGAAGGATAAAAGCGGCACCGGCTGCCGAGCAGAGGGCTCACGGCAACCTTGTAGAAACGCAGTAAAGCGAAAAGTACCGTCTGCATGGCAACTGCGGCCAGACCGCGCCGCGGTGTGTGGAGAAGCAACCGGCGCCAGCGCGAATGAACGGCGCTGGCGTCATTCCGTCGCGGGCACGTCGGGCTTTGCGGGCGTTTCGGCCGGCGGCGCCTGGCGGCGGGCGATTTCGCGAGCCGCCTTATCGAGCAATGCGTCAATTTCGCTGCGGCACAGCGTTTTCAACGGTGGCGACGCCGCCGCGGGCATCGCCTTCCGGTCGAACTTCGTGTGCAGCCGCAGCAGCACGTCCCAACCGCCGAACTCCGCACGACGCAGCCGAAAAGCTTCACGCGCGAGGCGACGCACCAGATTGCGGGTCACCGCGCGCGGCGCATATTTCTTGCCGATCACGAGACCGAGGCGCGCTTCGTTGCCCGTCGGCCTGCCGTAGACGACAAAATGAGCCGACCGGCGCCACGGGCGCAAACGAAAAACGGATGAAAATTCATCCGTTTTCAGTAGCCTTGCGGCTTTGGGAAAGGCGGCTTGCGCTCGCAACGGAACCGAGCCCTGATGCGGCGCCCCTGCCGTTCCCGCAGCGCTGGCGTCGCGGGCGTCTGACACAGCGCGCAATGGTCGCAAACCTGCGCTTCAGCCTTAGATGGCGAGGCGCTTGCGGCCCTTCGCGCGGCGAGCGTTGATCACCTTGCGGCCACCGGCGGTCTTCATGCGGACGCGAAAGCCGTGGGTACGCTTGCGACGGGTAACGGAAGGTTGGTAAGTACGTTTCATGTTGCTCTCACTTGACAGAGAAATAACCGCGCGAGCATCGCGGAAAGTGCAATGGCCGGTGGTTCAAAAATTGGTTTTCGCGGAACCCGCTATTTAAACCGGTTTTCTCTTGGTCGTCAATAGTTTAGAGCGGTGATCCACAGGCTGGACATGCGCTCACCGCTTGATCGGTCCCTGTGGATAACTCCCTTTGCGGACGTTTTTGGCGGTAGAATCTCGCCTTACTTCCCAAAAATCATGCACGCCGCTCCGGCCCGCTTGCCCTGCCCAAACCCTTGTGGCACAAGCATCTGGAGCCTGTCCGCTCGGCTGTACCGGGCCTTGTCACGAAATTCGCGGCGAGGGCGGCCGCGGGCCGCTGTGCTTAAAATTACAGCAACTCGATGAATGATTTCTGGCAACACTGTTCGGCACTGCTAGAGCGCGAGCTGACGCCCCAGCAGTACGTGACGTGGATCAAACCGTTGGCTCCGGTCGCCTTCGACGCCACTGCAAATACCCTGCGCATTGCTGCGCCCAACCGTTTCAAGCTCGACTGGGTCAAGAGCCAGTTCTCGGGCCGGATTTCCGATCTGGCCCGCGATTTCTGGCAGGCGCCGGTCGATGTTCAATTCGTTCTCGACCCGAAGGCCGGCTTGCGCGCGCCCGCGCCGCAGGCGCCGTCGCGCCCGATGTCGCAGATGAACTCCGGTGCTGCGGCCGTCGATGCCGCGGTGAGCGCCGTCCAGGCTGCACACGCCACGCGCATCGGTAACGCCAACGCTGCCGCACAGGCGGCCGGCATGCACGCCGCTGATGATCACGCCGATCTCGACCTTCCGAGCCTCGACGCCAACGAGGCCGCCGCTGCGCGCCGCACGTGGCGTCCGGGCTCGGGTGCCGGCAACGGCAATGGCGAAAACGACTCGATGTACGAGCGCTCGAAGCTGAACCCGGTGCTCACATTCGACAACTTCGTGACCGGCAAGGCGAACCAGCTCGCGCGCGCCGCGGCGATCCAGGTCGCGGACAATCCGGGCATCTCGTATAACCCGCTGTTCCTGTACGGCGGCGTCGGTCTCGGCAAGACTCACCTGATTCACGCGATCGGCAACCAGTTGTTGATGGACAAGGCCGGTGCGCGTATCCGCTACATCCACGCGGAACAATATGTGTCCGACGTCGTGAAGGCTTACCAGCGCAAGGCGTTCGACGACTTCAAGCGTTATTACCACTCGCTCGACCTGCTGCTGATCGACGATATCCAGTTCTTCTCCGGCAAGTCGCGCACGCAGGAAGAATTCTTCTACGCGTTCGAGGCGCTCGTCGCGAACAAGGCGCAGGTGATCATCACGAGCGATACGTATCCGAAGGAAATCTCGGGTATCGACGACCGCCTGATCTCGCGCTTCGATTCCGGCCTGACCGTCGCGATCGAGCCGCCCGAGCTGGAAATGCGCGTCGCGATCTTGATGCGCAAGGCGCAGTCCGAAGGCGTGAGCCTGAATGAAGATGTTGCGTTCTTCGTCGCGAAGCACCTGCGTTCCAACGTGCGCGAACTCGAAGGCGCGCTGCGCAAGATCCTCGCGTATTCGAAGTTCCACGGGCGCGAAATCTCGATCGAAGTCACGAAAGAAGCGCTCAAGGATCTGCTGACGGTGCAGAACCGCCAGATTTCAGTGGAAAACATCCAGAAAACGGCCGCCGACTTCTACAACATCAAGGTCGCGGACATGTATTCGAAGAAGCGTCCCGCGAATATCGCGCGTCCGCGGCAGATCGCGATGTATCTGGCGAAGGAGCTGACGCAGAAGAGCTTGCCGGAAATCGGCGAGCTGTTTGGCGGGCGCGATCACACCACCGTGCTGCACGCGGTGCGCAAGATCGCCGACGAGCGCAGCAAGGACGCGCAGCTGAACCACGAGTTGCACGTCCTGGAGCAGACGCTCAAGGGATAAATGCAGGATTGAGTGCGTGAGCGGCGAAATCCGCTCTGTTTATTGCGGAACTCGCCCCCATTTTAGTGGAGCGGTTCCGTTTTAAGGCACAATACAGGTTTAACCGCCCGGCGGCCGCGGGCGGATTTCACGCCGTGACTGGCGCAGCGTGGCGCCAGCCAGCGGGGGGCGGGGCCCACGCGCATCAAAGCTGCCGGACGAGGCGCGCAGGCCGTCACATAACGAAGGAACTCTATGCAACTGGTCAAGACCGAACGCGATAACCTCCTCAGGCCGCTGCAAACTGTGAGCGGCATCGTAGAACGCCGCCATACGTTGCCGATCCTCGCCAATTTGCTGATTACCAAGAACGGCCCGGACGTATCGTTCCTGTCGACGGACCTCGAGCTTCAGATCACCACGCACGCCGATTTCGGCGTCGGCGGCGAATCGGTTGCCACCACCGTCGCCGCGCGCAAGCTGCTCGACATCCTGCGCGCGATGCCCGACGGGCAGGTGACGCTCACGTTGAACGACAAGCGTCTGACGGTGCAATCCGGCAAGAGCCGCTTCGCGCTCCAAACGCTGGCCGCCGACGAGTTTCCGACGGTCGCTCAAGCTAGAGACTTCGGCGCGAACCTGGTGGTTCCCCAGAAGACGTTCCGCCAGTTGCTTGGCATGGTCCATTTCTCGATGGCGCAGCAGGACATCCGTTACTACCTGAACGGCATGCTGCTCGTCGTCGACGGCGACCAGTTGATGGCGGTTGCGACCGACGGTCACCGTCTGGCGTTTTCGTCGATGAAGATTGAAGGGTCGTTTGCGCGTCAGGAAGTGATCATCCCGCGCAAGACGATTCTCGAACTGCAGCGTCTGCTCGAAGACATCGACGACACGCTGAAGATCGACATCGCGCCGACGCAGGTGAAGTTCACGTTCGGTCAGGTCGAACTGGTGTCGAAGCTGGTGGAAGGCAAGTTCCCCGACTTCCAGCGTGTGATTCCGAAGACGCACAAGAACAAGTTTGTGATCGGCCGAGAAGAGCTGCAGCGCTCGCTCCAGCGCGCGGCAATTCTGACGTCGGACAAATTCAAGGGCGTGCGCTGCATCATCGAGCCGGGCCAGCTGAAGATCATGTCCACCAACGCCGATCAGGAAGAGGCGCAGGAAGAACTGGAAATTGCTTACACCGGCGATAGCGTCGATATCGGGTTCAACGTCACGTATCTGCTCGACGTGCTCGCGAACCTGAAGGTCGACATGCTGGAAGTGAGCCTTGGCGACGCAAGTTCCAGCGCGCTGATCACGATTCCCGAGAACGAGGAATTCAAGTACGTCGTGATGCCGATGCGTATCTAGAGCGTTCGACAACCAGATGACACCAAGGGGCGCAGTGCCCCTTTGGCGTTTTTATGGTGTTTTGAAAAGTCCCGAGCAGTAACGAAGCAGCAATGCAGCAGTAACGCAGAACCGGAAAAAATCCATGACTGAACTGAACAATTCGCAACCCGATAACAGCTACGGCGCCTCGTCCATTCAGATCCTCGAAGGTCTGGAGGCGGTGCGCAAGCGGCCTGGGATGTACATCGGCGATACGTCGGACGGCACCGGTCTGCATCACCTCGTATTCGAAGTGCTGGACAACTCGATCGACGAAGCGCTCGCCGGCCACTGTAACGACATCCAGGTGATCATCCACGCGGATAACTCGATCTCGATCACCGACAACGGCCGCGGCGTGCCGACCGGCCTCAAGATAGACGACAAGCACGATCCGAAGCGCAGCGCCGCTGAAATCGTGATGACCGAGCTGCATGCGGGCGGCAAGTTCGACCAGAACAGCTACAAGGTGTCCGGCGGCCTGCACGGCGTGGGCGTGTCGTGCGTGAACGCGCTTTCCGCGTGGCTGCGCCTTGTGGTGCGTCGTGACGGCAAGAAGCACTTCATGGAGTTCCATCGTGGCGTGCCGCAGAACCGCGTGATCGAAGAGATCAACGGCGTGGCCGTGTCGCCGATCCAGGTGGTGGGCGATACGGAAAACCGCGGCACCGAAGTGCACTTCATGGCCGACGAGACGATTTTCGGCAACGTCGAATACCACTACGACATTCTCGCGAAGCGTATTCGCGAGCTGTCGTTCCTGAATAACGGCGTGCGTATCCGTTTGATGGATCAGCGTTCGGGCAAGGAAGAAGATTTCGCGTTCGTGGGCGGCGTGAAGGGTTTCGTCGAGTACATCAACAAGACGAAGTCCGTGCTGCACCCGACGATTTTCCACGTGAGCGGCGAGAAGGACGGCGTGGGCGTCGAAGTGGCGATGCAGTGGAACGACAGCTACAACGAGAACGTGCTGTGCTTCACGAACAACATTCCGCAGCGCGACGGCGGCACTCACTTGACCGGCCTGCGTGCGGCGATGACGCGCGTGCTGAACAAGTACATCGCCGATCACGAAGTGGCGAAGAAGGCGAAGGTCGAGACTTCGGGCGACGACATGCGCGAAGGGCTTTCGTGCGTGCTTTCGGTGAAGGTGCCGGAGCCGAAGTTCAGCGCGCAGACGAAGGACAAGCTGGTTTCTTCCGAAGTGCGCGCGCCGGTTGAAGATGTGGTCGCGAAGGCGCTTGAAGAATTCCTGCTGGAAACGCCGAACGACGCGAAGATCATTTGCGGCAAGATCGTCGACGCTGCGCGTGCGCGCGATGCGGCGCGCAAGGCGCGTGAAATGACGCGACGCAAGGGCGTGCTGGATGGCGTTGGTTTGCCGGGCAAACTCGCGGATTGCCAGGAGAAGGATCCGGCGAAGTCGGAAATCTATATCGTCGAGGGTGACTCGGCAGGCGGCTCAGCGAAGCAGGGGCGTGACCGGAAGTTCCAGGCAATTCTGCCGCTGCGCGGCAAGGTGCTGAACGTCGAGAAGGCACGCTACGACAAGCTGCTTTCTTCGGAACAGCTCGTGACGCTGATTACCGCGCTGGGCTGCGGGATTGGCAAGGACGATTACAACCTCGACAAGCTGCGTTATCACCGCATCATCATCATGACCGATGCTGACGTGGACGGCGCGCACATCCGTACGCTGCTGCTCACGTTCTTCTATCGTCAGATGCCGGAGATGATCGAGCGCGGGTACATCTATATCGCGCAGCCGCCTTTGTACAAGGTTAAGGCGGGTAAGGATGAGCGGTATCTTAAGGATGCTGCTGATTTGAACGCGCACATGTTGAAGCTTGCTTTGAATGGCTCGGAATTGTTGCCTTCGGAAGGTGCGACGCCGATTGCTGGGGATGCTTTGGGTGAGTTGGCGCGGTCTTATCTCTTGGCGCAGGCGGTGGTTGATCGGTTGAGCCGGTTGTATGACGCTGGCGCGCTTGAGGCTGTGATGGATGGGGTTTTGATTGACCTCTCCAGCGAGGCTTCCACAGAAGCATCCGCCAAGGCCCTTGAGGCCAAGCTGCGGGATGATCCTTTGAAGCCTGAGGTGACGGTGTCGTCGATGTATGACCCGGTGCGTGAGTTGCGTTCGCTTAAGGTTTCAAGGACGCATCACGGCAATCAGAAGGTTTCGGTTCTCGACGAAGAGTTTCAGTTGACCGCTGACTACCAGCAGCTTGTTAACACCGCTAATACGTTCAAGGGATTGATCGGTAATGGTGCGGTTATCAAGCGTGGTGAGCGGAGTATGGCTGTTAGCGACTTCAAGAGTGCGATGAAGTGGCTGATTGCTGATGCTGAGCGCAACGTCTCGAAGCAGCGTTATAAGGGCCTCGGTGAGATGAATCCCGGCCAGCTCTGGGAAACGACGATGGATCCGGCTGTGCGTCGTTTGCTCCGTGTGCAGATCGAGGATGCTATTGCTGCTGATGGGATCTTCACCACCTTGATGGGCGACGATGTTGAGCCGCGCCGGGCTTTCATTGAGTCGAATGCGTTGAGGGCGGGGAATATCGACGTGTGAGGTGTAGTGTAGCGGGAGCCATAACCTGAGATTTTGAGAAGCATCCACTGAGATATTTATTGGTGGATGCGCTCCGATAGCTCGGGTGAGTGGCCCTAATTGACGTCACAGCCTCAGAAGTGACGGCCGCTGTGCGCTGAGGTGGCGGCCACTTTCTCCGTCGCGGCAACAATTGTGGCGTGGCTTTTCAGCCCGACGTGTCCTGCCTTCCCCGGACTGCGGTTCTCGCCTGTGCTTCAACCCAATCTATAGAAAGCCATTCCGCCGGAGATAGCACCGCCCAACTCCCGCCTACAAAACCTTACGGAGTAAGGCGTACAAGAGAGGGACGCTGAGGATGACTTCAGCGTCCCTACGCGTCGCACTCAACACTTCCATCTCGCGAATGGACTTCGGCGCTCGGGGAACGAAAAGCTCTGCCAGACTATCGACCAGACCGAGGACCATGACGACCCGCACGATGGACTCAAGCGATACCTGCTGCTTGCTCTCCAGATTTTTTATGGTTCCTCGCGATAGTCCTGCTCTTGCGGCTACTTCATCTTGCGACAGATTCTGTATCAGCCGCTGCTGTCGCAGCCGTTCGCATAGTTCGCCACATATTTCCCGCGAAGTGGCAAGCTCAAAGGTCAACATAATATCCTTTGAAATCAAAATTCTTGTTCAATGGTTAATAATTTAGCCGTTAACGATAGTCAGCCCCCTCCCATTCACTTCTCCCGGTGATTCGGTTCGAAACGGCGTCTGAGCAGCCGCGACGGGCCAATGAACCGCATACTTGCCACCACGCCTCCGTGCGCCTTCAATATCATCAGTATTCTCGCTCACAGCGCGCGGGCGCTATCGACATGTCGACTGTTTTTGAACCCACCTCGTGGGGACTGCTGTTCACGGGGTCCCGCAGGTGGTGTTTGCGCCTTGATACCAACGCGCTCGAACTTCAGTTGTCCCTCGACGGGAAGCTCTACAGGACAGACCTCGACGGTTGCGATGAGCCCGTCGTGATTCATTCGGGCATCTTTTGGTCGGCGCTCACGTTGCAAATGGACGGTCTGACGCCAACTCGGATTGATGGTTTGCCCAGCAGGCGCGTGCGCGCGCTGCGAAGGGCAGTCGCTGACGGCAAGGCGTCCGCCCGACTCGCGAAACAGCGCGTAATCCAGCATCAGGCCTTCAGTGAGGACTATGTCCGGATGCGTGAATGGCTCGATTCCCAGGGCATTCTGGAACGAGCCATCCGGGGAAAAATGGGCTGGTTACCATACGAAGACCAGCAGGACATGCTTCAGGCCCGGCCGAAACTGACGCTCGCCCGCGAGACGTTTCTGAGCCATCTGCAAGACCCTGGAGTGCGGCAGCTTCTTCCGGACGCGCTAAGCGATATTGAAGATGTGGTCACGAAATATCACGCAGATTGGCGGCTTCACTGGGTAGCTCTGAACTCGACGGCTGTCGCGGGCAGTGACACCCTGAAGCGCGAGCTTTTCGACCTGGTGGAAAAGCAACCGCTCACGGACGAACAGATTCGCGCGGTCATGTGCTTTGACAATCGAGTCCTGGTTGTTGCTTCAGCGGGCTCGGGCAAGACATCAGTCATGGTGGCAAAGGCCGTGTACGCAGTACATCGCCAGATTGTGGGCCCTGACCGGATACTGCTCCTTGCATTCAATGCGAAAGCCGCTGAAGAGCTTGCGACCCGGACCGACACAGCATTCAAACGCGTGGGCCGGCCTGACGTCAAGGTGGAAGCCCGGACGTTCCACAGTCTGGGTCTAAGCATCATCGGTAGCGCGACGGGACGAAAGCCAAACGTACCAGACTGGGCCGTCGACGCCGCCGCTGGCCTGCGCAAGCTTGAGGCAATCGTCGACGACCTCAAGGACCGCTCCACCGAATTCCGCACAAAGTGGGACCTCTTCCGCGTCGTCTTTGGCCGTGACCTGCCCGAGTTTGGTGGCGCCTCGGCCTCCGACGGCTGGGACCGGGACGGCAACGGTTACGTGTGGACAATTCGCGGCGAGCGTGTGCGAAGCCACGAAGAACGGGTGATTTGCGACTGGTTGTTCTACAACGGCGTCAATTACGAGTATGAGCAGCCATATGAATTCGACACGTCCACCGCCGACCATCGTCAATATTTTCCCGATTTTTACTACCCGGACATCGGGCTCTACCACGAGCATTTTGCGCTGAACGCCGCCGGTAACCCGCCACCGGCGTTCGCCGGCTATCTTGACGGCGTCGCGTGGAAGCGTGCCGAACATGAGCGACGTGGCACGAAGTTGATTGAAACGACATCGCACCAGCTGCGAACAAGGTCGCTGGACGACGTCTTGGGCAAGCAATTGACTGCGCACGGCGGTGTTCTCGACCCGAACCCGGATAGGCCCATACCGGAACGTGGATTTCCGCCAATGGAGAGCGAAAAGCTCATCGCATTAGTGCGAATTTTCATTACGCACGTGAAGAGCAACTGCTTGACCATCGATGAAATAAGACGGCGCATTAGCGCTGAAAACGGTGACGTGTTCGTTCAACGGCACAGGATGTTTCTGGAAATTGTCGAGCCGGTCCTACGCGGGTGGGATGACGCGCTGAACGCAGAAGGCGGCATCGACTTTGAAGACATGCTGAACCAGGCGGCTGCGCACCTGGAGTCCAGTCGTTACCAGTCGCCGTTCGAACTCGTGATGGCCGACGAGTTCCAGGATGCCTCTCGGGCACGCGCGCGTCTTTGCCGCGCATTGGTCAACCGCCGAGGGCGATTCTTCTTTGCCGTCGGCGACGACTGGCAGTCCATCAATCGATTTGCCGGCTCAGACATCTCGGTCATGACTGCCTTTGCCGATTGGTTCGGCTATTCTGAAGTGCTCAAGCTGGAGCAAACCTTCCGCTGCACACAGGCGCTCTGCGACGTCTCCAGTGAATTCATCACCAAGAATCCGAACCAGCTAAAGAAGAAGGTGCTTTCAGCGACCCCTGCAATGGGCCCTGTACTCAAGGCACTGCAGGTCGAGAGCAGGGGGGAATTGCAAGGCGCGATTGATTCGTACCTTGCTCAGCTGTACCGGGACTTGATGGAGGGTAGCGTGCCACCCGGTAGAGACGGGACGGTGACTGTTTTCGTTCTCGGCCGCTACAACCGGGACATGTCGTACGTCCCGAACGGTTGGCAAGTTCGATATGGCTCTCTCATCTCACTTTCATTCTTGAGCATACACCGCTCGAAAGGCGCCGAAGCCGACTATGTCATCTTGCCGGCGATGCTCAATCCTGCTTTCCCTAACACGAGAGCGGACGACCCGGTTCTGGCGATGGCGATGCCAACGGGCGACACGTATCCGATGAGTGAAGAACGGCGTCTGTTCTACGTCGCGCTCACGCGCGCGCGGCGTTCTGTCGCGCTGTTCACGGTAAAAGGGGAAACCTCGTCGTTCCTGAATGAGCTTGTCAAAGATGGGGCTTTGAAGGTTGAGGCAAACAGCGGCGAAGTGATAGAGGAAGAGCGCTGCCCCGCGTGCGAAGTCGGCGTTATCGTGAAGAGAAGTGGTCCATATGGGCTGTTCGAGGCGTGCTCGTCGTACCCTCGTTGCGAATTCAAGCCTCGGCGTGGCGGCAGAAGGTCGAATTAGGGGCGGGCTTATGCCGACGGTCTGAGGCATTGAGCCTGCGCAACACGCGGATGCTGCGGCGTCGAAAGTAGGCCCGTCGCGTTATGGCCGATGTGATGACCCTCCCTATCCGCTCACGGTGTATGCCGCGTGAAAGATGTCTGGGTCTGGTCTGTCACTGGCCGATGCGCTCGCGCGGAGCAAGCCGTGGCTCTCATCGCCACCGTAATCTCCTCACCGTAGCGATAATCTTGTCATGCCGGTGATAAGAATAGCCAAGCGATACCCGGAGTTCATCGCAGGTTGCGTGGGTCTGTGCCTTGGCGTATCTCCCGCAAGCCGTGCTACAGAACGTACGGCATCAGACCGTTTGCAGGCAGGATTCCCCTATCTCGGTGGCTTGCTGCAGTCAAATTTTCCGGATTCCCGTTTGCGCTTACAAATAGGTTGGAGAATCGGTAATATTCGACGCAATCGCATATTCCGAGCGGGATTGGAGACCACATACTGCGTGACGGGGAGCTCGAAAGCGAGGCAATCGCGAGCGATTCATCGCCAAGCAGGCTAAAACAATCCGAAAATGAAAAAATTCCTACTACCTCTTCTATGTGCCTTTCTGGCACCCAGCGTATTTGCAGCAGGACCACTGGAGACCGTGTTCAGAGATACGCCTACGATGATTTTCATCTGCGCGAATTTGGGGCTGACGGTCTTTTTCGCGTTTGTGCGGTTTGACCGGTTCTCTGTTGTCCACGGCCCGGAGATTCTCACAACCGTCGGCATCTTCGGGTGCTTTCTTGGAATTGCAACCGCACTGCTTCACTTCGATGCTTCCAACGTATCAGACAGCGTCCCTCATCTACTCGAGGGGGTGAAAACTGCATTCTGGGCCTCGGTTAGTGGGGTATTTGGGTCGCTCGTCCTGCGAGCCCGCCACTATTTCAAGAAGACGCCGATTCCTCAGACGCAAGGCGCACCGAAGTCGGCGACACTTGACGATGTCGTCGCGGCTACGCAGGCGCTGCAGCGCAGCCTGTCGGGCACGGAAGAAGGTAGTTTGCTCACACAACTAAAGCTGATGCGGCAGGAGCAGGTCGACGAGCTCAAACTGCTGAGAACGTCATTTGACACGTTCGCGCAGCGCATGTCGGAGGACGGTTCCAAGGCGCTCATCGAAGCACTGAAGGAAGTCATCAAAGACTTCAACGCACAGATAAACGAACAGTTTGGCGACAACTTCAAACAGCTGAATGCCGCCGTCGAGAAGCTGGTCGTCTGGCAGCAGCAGTACAGGGAGGAACTCGACAAGCTCCAGGCGCTACAAAAGTCCTCCGCCGACGACTTGCGGCAGTCCGCTGGTGCGTTAGCTGCCTTCATCGACCGTGCATCCCGGTTCAGTGATGTCGCGAGCGCGTTGGAGAGCACGCTAAAGGGACTCGTCCAGCAGCATCAGGAAATTGACGAATCTCAGCGTTCGATGGCAGTAGTTTTGACGCAGATGAAGGATGTTACGCCTGAGTTCGCTCGCAAGATTGACGACATGACGGAGTTCATGAAGCAGAGCGTCGCCAGGCTGCAATCCGACGTCTCGGAGTCGGTCAAGCTGAGCGGTACCCAAATGCAGCTGTCTGCGGCCCAGACGAAAGACCTCATGGTGGAGACGCTCCGACAGTCGCAGGTCGACGTTGCAGATGCCATCAAGGCGTCCGGCACCCAGATGCAGACGTCTGTCACCGACGTGAAAAACCTGTTCGCCGAGACCTTGAAGAAATCGCAAGCGGATGTCACCGACGTCGTCAAGACGTGCGGTACGCAGCTGCAGACTTCATCGGCAGAGATGAAGCAGCTTCTTGTCGACACGCTCAGCAAGTCGCAGTCTGAGGTCAACGAGAGCCTGAGTAAGTCCATGGAGCACATCCGCCAAAGTGTGGTCACGCTCGACAAGGGCCTTCAGGAAGAGCTCACCAAAAGCCTGGAGTCTCTCGGGCGGCAATTGGCGTCGCTTTCCGAGAAGTTCGTCTCGGACTACGGTCCTCTGACCGACAGACTGCGTGACGTCGTCCGCATGGCCGGAACGGCCTGAGGTGACGCATGGAAACCGAAAACAGCAATCAGTCTTACTGGATTCCGATGGCGGACCTGATGACAGGTCTGATGATGGTATTCATGCTTCTGACCGCCGCATTCATGCTCCGTGTCGAGAAGACCACAACCCTTGTGGTCAAGGAATATGAGTCTACGAAGCAGGACATGCAGCTGGCGCTGCAGAAAGAGTTTGCGAACGACCTGAAGCAGTGGAACGCCGAAATGCTGGGGGATATGACCATCCGATTTAATGACCCGACGGTCCTGTTCGCGACTGGCTCCTCGGAACTGCGTCCCAAGTTCAAGGAAGTCCTGCGTCAATTCTTTCCCCGGTATGTTGCGCTCCTGACTTCTGGTCAATACCAGAACGCAGTCAAAGAGATTCGAATTGAAGGCCACACCAGCGCTGCCTGGACCGGTACGACGGACGAGAAGACTGCGTACTTTCGCAATATGGAGCTTTCGCAGGCACGCACCCGCAGCACCCTCGAATACCTTCTATCGCTGTCCGCTGTGCAGCCGCACGAGAAGTGGCTCGTTCAGCACGTGACTGCCAACGGTCTATCCTCCTCACATCCGCTGACACCCGGTGATGCCTCGGTTGGTGCTCAGCAGGCAAATCAGCGCGTTGAATTTCGCATCGTTACGAACGCGAGCGAGAAGATGGACCTCATCGCCGAAAAGCTGCAAAGCAAATGAGCATCAAGCTTCCAGACTTCCTGAGCTGGCCCGCCTTTAACGGGCTTCGGACCAGGATGCGTGCATCCCTGGCGGCTCCTTTCGCTGAAAGAATCGAATACCGGGAGATAGAGCTTTCCATTGAGGAGTTACTGCAGACTCGCGGAATAGACGTCGATTCCGACGAGATTGAAGTCCTCGACGACGGAACTCTTGGTTATAAGGGACGCCGAGTTCTCGTCTACATTCGAGACGTGAACGTGATGGGAAATCGCGAACACATGCCCAGATACCATTTCGCCTTCTGTGCCACATTGAGTGAGATGCACAAAAAGAACAGGGGTGGACGGTATGTAGTGGCGAGCAGGGACTCAGGGTTGTTTGAGGTAAACCTCATCAGCGCTACGGTCGAGCCGAAAGAGGTTCGTCTGAACGTATGCCAAAACTGCCTAAAGCATATTTCCTGGAATGGGTTCGGCTACCACTTGCAAAAGCCGACGCGCCTTGAGCTAGTTAAGGGCTTTGCGCTACCGGATTTTTTTGAAAAGTATCCGCGTGACCTTCTCTCTGTAAAGCCCAAACACTCGTCAACGGATGCTCCCGTGAACACATACACGCCAGACTGGGAGCGTATATCCAGCACCGTTCGACGGGTGCGTCGGTATCGATGCGAAGGTTGTGCACTGGACCTCAGTGGAAATCCACGCTTTCTCCATGTGCATCATCGTAACGGGCAAAAAAACGACAATCGGGACAGCAATCTCGCTGCTCTTTGTATCGCGTGCCACGCCAGCGAGCCACTGCACGGACACATGCAGCAGTTACCCGACTTCACCGAGTTTTCTCAGCTATACGGGAAGCGCGGGTAGGGACGATGGTGAAGACGGATTCACGGCAACAGATGAACGCCGCCGTGGCGCATTCGGTACAACGGACATCCAATCGCTTCCCGGCGGCCGGACTGCAGGTAGCCCCGCTTTCGTTCGAATTCGCCGCTTTCGGCTTGCTTCATGCCGATAGCGAATTTAGATGTCTTGGCTGCCAGTGCTGTGGACTAGCAACGGGCGCGTTTTGACCAACGATACAACGAGGAAGCAGTCATGGAACATCGCCAAGCGAACGTCGACCAGCCGAAGTCGCTTGGCGACTCGGCCGTGAAAGCAACACGCATTCGGCAACTGCATGAGCCTCACGTCGCTCCGCTGACGGCATACGTGGAGGAACTGCGCCTTGAGGCAGGCCCCGGCGCAGAGATACCAGATTTTGACCCGTGGGACGCCGGCGTCAATGCGGAGATACTCTTCCTTCTGGAGGCACCGGGCGCTCGCGCCGTCGCTTCGACATTCGTCTCGCGCAATAATCCGGACGAGACGGCGAAGAATATGTTCCTGCTTCACCAGGATGCGTGCATCCCGCGAACCCGCACACTACTTTGGAACGTAGTGCCTTGGTACATTGGGGACGGGGCACGCATTCGTGCAGCAACTCCGCATGACCTCGAGCGAGGATTGAAGCCGCTTCCACGGCTCATTCAGATGCTGCCAAAGCTGCGAGCCGTAGTCTTCATGGGCAAAAACGCTCAGCAGGCACAGCCACAGGTCGCCGCCTTGCGGCCAGATTTAAGTCTCTTTGCGTGCGCGCATCCAAGTCCGAAGGTTATCAACACGCGGCCTGGTAATCGGGACGCCATTCTCGCCGTGCTTCGCGACGCAGCGGCATTTCTGGAGCAGGCACCCGGCGCGACGCTGTATGAGTCTCAACCGCCGCGACTCGCACTTATTGCGCGAAAGCCGCCCACTCGAGATGAGCAGGTCGCCCAGCACATCACGCAGGTCCTTCGGTCCCTAGTCAGCGTTCAGAAAAGAGAACAAGCGAAGGAAACTACTTTTCTGTCGTTCTCGCAGGAAATTGACGAGCTGAAACGGGCGTTGGTGCTCCTTGGCGCAGATGTCTGATATCAACCCGTCGTTCGGCCATATCCTTTGCAAGGACACGTGGTCCCGGTGATGCCGCCGGAGCTTCATCTGCAGCGCCCACGACAGCAAGTGAGCGATGTGCTCAGCATCCGGTCCGATCCACTCCGCGCCTAGAAACCGCCGCGTAGACTTATCAACGTACACATGCATCAACCCGCGATTGCGCAACATGATCCGGCTACGCCCCTGGTCTTCGAAGCTGACTTCACCGACCACAAACGAGCCCGGCGCCAGATCAACAAACCGCGCCCCAACCATCGCCACACCCGGATCCGAAAACAGCACCGAAATCGGAGCCCGGCGAACCAGCGGCGCAACATCCGGAAACCGTGCAGCATTCGTCCCGGCTGCCTTACCTTCATCAGCAGCCTCATGCAGCAACGGCAGCACGTTATTCACATCCCCAGCAATAAATACGGGATGTGAACCCACCTGCAAAGTCAGCGGATCATAAACAGGCACGCCGTCCTGATCGACCGCGAGCGAGGTGTTGCCAAGCGCCAAACCAGCAACGTTAGGTCGCCGTCCAGCCGTAACGAGCACATAGTCAAACGTATCTTCAACCACGTCCGAGGTATCAGACCCAATCCGATACCGCATCCGCACGCTATCACCCTCACGCGAAACAGCCTCAACCTCAGCCCGAGCAAAAAACCGGAACCCATCAGCAAACACCTTCTCCGCGTACGCCTTAACCTCAGGATCCGTCAAAGGCCCAACGCGGCCGCGCGCACCGATAACCGTCACGTCCACGCCTAAACGCGAAAGAGCCTGCCCCAACTCCAGCCCAATCACCCCAGCGCCCACAACCGCCACCTTCCGCGGCAGATCATTCCAGGCAAAAACATCGTCATTCACAATCGCCCGGTCGCCGAGCTTTCGATACATCTCCGGCAGATACGGTGACGATCCGGTCGCAATCACCACGCTGCGCGCTCGCACCTGCGTGTGGTCACCCACCTGCAACAACCCGTCATCGATAAACCGCGCGTAGCCGATCAAGCGGTCTGCTTCGGGAATCCCTTCAGTGCTTTCGACGACAAAACCCACGAAGCGGTCGCGTTCGCCCTTCACCCGCGCCATCACCTCCGGGCCATCGATACGAATCGTCCCATCCACGTGCACCCCGAACGGCGCCGTGTGCGCCGCAGCGTGCGCCGCCTCTGCAGCCGCGATCAGCAGCTTCGACGGCATGCAGCCGACGCGTGCGCAGGTCGTCCCGTACGGGCCACCTTCGATGAGAATCGCCGACGCGCCCACTGCCTTCGCCGCGCGGTACGCCGGCAGGCCGGCACTGCCGGCGCCAATGATCGCAACATCGGTTTGAACTGTTTTCATGACATCCTCAATGGGTAGCGCACATGGCCGACAACCGGTCCAAGCCCCGGTCTACCGGGCCCGGACGCCACCTCGGCGGGCTGCGTCCGCCTCAAGTAGAATCGGCTGGCAATGCATGAGGTCACTGTAAGGCGCCGCGCTCCCGGCGCTAATCCTCAAACGACGCATAAACATGCTCAAGCGGCTCATATGGATCTGTTAAGTCGACTCCTTTCCCTGATGCCCGTCACCGGACGCCTCGACGTGCGCTGTCACTTCGGCGCGCCGTGGGCCATCGAGAAGGAAAAGTCGGGCGTCCGCGAAATTCCGTATCACGTGCTGCTCTCCGGCAGCGCGGTCGTCGAGGACGGCACCGGCCCGCTCGAGCGACTCTTCCCGGGCGACATCATCGTGTTTCCAGCCGGCGACGCCCATCGCATCCACGACGGCAGCGGCGAGACGCCCACCCAGCCCGCGCCGCGTCAGGCGGTCTCGTCGGTGGTGATGGAGAACAGCGGCGAGGGCGCATCGGCGGACATCCTCTGCGGCCGCTTCCTGCTCGGCGCGGTCCCCGACCGCCTGCTGCGCGATCATCTGCCGGGGCGTCTGATCGTCCGTAGCGCGAATGCGGGCATCGGTCACGGCGACGGTGGCGATTCCGCGCAGGCGATGGCGGGCTCGCGTCTCACGCGCCTGATCGAATTGATGCGGGAAGAAGCCATCGACGACGGCCCCGGCAGCGAAACGCTCGTGAGCCATCTCTCGGCGGCGCTGTTCGCGCTGACGCTGCGCTTTGCGAGCGAGCTGTCGGCGCCGCCGCACGGGCTGCTCGCGCTCGCGGGCCGGCCACGCCTGCAGGCGGCGGTCTCGGCGATGTTCGAGACGCCCGGCGAGCCGTGGACGCTCGATCAGCTCGCGTCGCTCTGTAACATGTCGCGCGCAACGTTCGTGCGGCAGTTCCAGGAAGCCATCGGCCGCTCGGCCACCGACGTGCTCACCGAAGTGCGCATGACGATCGCCGGCCGCGCGCTGCTGCAAACGACGAAGAAGGTCGCCGATATCGGCGAGGCAGTCGGCTATCAGTCGGAAGCGGCGTTCCAGCGGGTTTTCAAACGTCAGATCGGCGTGACGCCAGCGCGCTGGCGTTCGTCCGGCGGCAACATCCGCGCGGATTAAGCAACGGCCCGGCAAGGGCCGTTGTTCTTCATCTCCCTTTCTTCATACGACGTATCGCACGCGATGTATTCGCGCGTGTGTCGTATCGCGTCGCGCTTTTCAACTCCCTGTAGCCCGAAACGGCATTGAGCCGAATGAGCATTTTGATGAGCCGTCCCGCTATTAACGACCGGAAGGCTGAGTTCTAAAGTTCACTCACATCGTCAGCGACGGAAACTCTCTTACAGGTCCCACCATCATGAAACGCATTCATCAAGCTCTTGTCCTCGCCGCCGCGCTTGCACTCCCGCTCGCGAGCCACGCCGAATCGACCGCGACCCGCGCGCAGGTCCGCGCGGAACTGGTCGCAGCCGAACAAGCCGGCACTTGTCCGATGAGCGACGCGCACTATCCGGACGCCGCAGTGGGCCGTCCGGTCGTACGTCAGTCGCAAGGCGATGCGTACGGTTCATCCACACACGGCAGCTTTGCATCGGGATTCAGCAAGCTGGGTACGCACATCAAAGGCACGCACGACGTGTCGTTCGACGACGTCTATCGCGGTCAGTAAATTCACCGATCCTGCGCTCATGGCCAGGTTAATCCGCTTCAACCAATGAGGTAACCATCATGTCTTCAGTCACGATCTACTCCACACCGACTTGCCCGTACTGTCTCGCAGCGAAGGCGCTACTGCGCGGCAAAGGCGTCACGTATAACGACATCAGCATCGAAGGCGACCGCGAAGCGGCCGTCGCGCTGGCGAAGAAAACCGGCCGTCGCACTGTGCCGCAGATTTACATCGGCGCGACGCATGTCGGCGGATTCGACGACCTGTCCGCGCTGGATCAGGACGGACGTCTCGATGCATTGCTCCGTCGCGAAGCCGCGCTCTCGTGATGTCTGGAAACTGGCGGTCAGGCAGACTCGCCCGACCGTTCCCTTCAGCCGACGCAACGCGCGCCGGCTTTCTGTCGTTTCTCAGGCCCAGTTCGCGGCCAGTTCAACAAACGCCCGGCTTGCAGCCGTGCGGTAAGCGCCCTTGCGCTGAAGCAGCGCCGCTGTACGACGTGGCATCGCAGGACGCAGCGCGACCGCATGCAACCCTGCCTGCTCGCGCGCAATCGCCTCCGGTAGCACGGTCGCAAGCTTGCTGCGCCGGACGATCTCAATGATCGCGCTGATCGAGTTCGCTTCGATGGAAACGGGCGGCGCGATGTTGTGCTGCAGACAGTACGCGTCAATGTGCCGGCGCGTCGCGAAGTCACGGCTCAGCAGCACCAGCGCTTCCTTTTCCAGATCCCTCACGCCGCAAGACGCATCGGAACCCGCAAGCCGGTGCGATTCACCGACCACTAGCGCCAGCGGCTCGGCAAACCACGCCTGACTTTCCACTTCCGCGGCATGCGCGCCCGAGAACGCGATGCCAATATCGAGCGCGTCTTCTCCAAGCAGCGCCTCGATGCGGTCCTGCGTCATTTCTTCGACGGTGAGCGTGATGCCGGGATAGCGCGCGTTGAACTGCTGGATCAGCGGACCGATGAGATACGCGGTGAAGGTCGGCGTCATCGCGAGGCGCAGCGTGCCACGGCTCAGTTCCTGCACGTCGTGAATCGCGCGCCTGCCCGCATCGAGGTCCTGCAACGCGCGGCGCGCGTAGCTGACCCACGCCTCGCCGGCGTCCGTCAGACGGATGTTCCGGCCGGAGCGATCCAGCAACTGCACGTTGAGTGTGTCTTCGAGTTGCCGGATCTGCTGCGAGAGCGTGGGCTGCGAGACGTGCAGCGCCTCGGCGGCGCGCGTGAAGTTCTGGTGTTCAGCCACCGCCAGCAGGTAGCGGATATGTCGTAGCAGCATGGCGCCTCCTGCTATTGGTCGTGCCTATAGCGGGAATAATAAACCGGTCTTGGACGCTATGGCTGAACACGCTCAAAGTAGCTCCATCGAACACCACCGGACGCCAACATGCAAGACATCATCGACGGCTTTCTGAAGTTCCAGCGTGACGCATTTCCGATGCGTTCGGATCTCTTCAAGCGGCTCGCTACCGCGCAAAACCCGAAGGTTCTATTCATCGCGTGCTCTGACAGCCGCGTTGTGCCTGAACTGCTGACCCAGCGCGAGCCGGGCGACCTGTTCGTGATCCGCAACGCCGGCAACATCGTGCCTTCGTATGGCCCGGAACCGGGCGGCGTATCGGCCACGGTCGAATATGCGGTCGCGGCGCTCGGCGTGACGGACATCGTGATCTGCGGCCATTCGGACTGCGGCGCAATGACCGCGATTTCGACGTGCAAATGCCTCGATCACATGCCGGCCGTCGCGAACTGGCTGCGTCACGCGGATTCGGCGAAGGTCGTCAACGCCGCGCGCACCCATGCATCCGAACACGCGAAGCTGGACTCGATGGTGCGTGAAAACGTCATCGCACAGCTCGCCAATATCCAGACGCATCCGTCGGTGGCCCTCGCGCTCGAACAGGGCCGGCTGAATCTGCACGGCTGGGTCTACGACATCGAAAGCGGCTCGATCGATGCGCTCGACGGCGCAACCCGCCGCTTCGTGCCGCTCGTCGATAACCCGGAAACCAGCGCAACGCCGAAGAACCGGCTGAGCCTTGCCGCCTGATCTTTTTCTCTCACCGCACTACGACCCCCTCAAGGAAACATCATGACGCAATCCCTGAACTCCCAGGCCCGCCGCGAAGCGCTGACCGAAGCCATCGTCGACGCCAAATCGCGACGCAACCTCACGTTCCAGCAACTGACCGACGGCACCGGCCTGAGCGTCGCCTTCGTTACAGCCGCGCTGCTTGGCCAGCACGCATTGCCAGCAGAAGCCGCGAAGCTGATCGCCGAACGCCTCGATCTGAGCGCCGACGATGCGCGTCTACTGCAAAGCATTCCGCTGCGCGGCAGCATCCCAGGCGGCGTGCCGACCGATCCGACGATCTATCGCTTCTATGAAATGGTGCAGATCTACGGTTCGACGCTAAAGGCACTCGTGCACGAACAGTTCGGCGACGGCATCATCAGCGCGATCAACTTCAAGCTGGACATCAAGAAGGTCGACGATCCGGAAGGCGGCTCGCGCGCGGTCATCACGCTCGACGGCAAGTATCTGCCGACCCGACCGTTTTGAACGCGGTGTGCCTTCGCTTTGAGCTCGACAAGAGAAAAGCGGAGGCACGCAACAAGGAAATCACCGCCATCTCTGGCACTTCACGAATCACCGCGTCTCGCATGACCATTTGCGCGTCTCCTGGGTTGCCCGGTCTGAACCGGCGATGGGTGCCCGACTTGCGAAACTGCGCGGGCGGCATACCGAACACGGCGCTAAACGTGCGCGTGAACGACTGCAAACTGCTGTAGCCCGAGCGCTCCGCTATCTCCGCAATCGTCATCGATCCATTCGCGAGATAGCCGGCCGCGCGATGCAATCGCAGACGACGCACCGTCGTCGCGACGGCTTCGCCATACATCGCCTGATAGATGCGGTGCCAGTGATACGGCGACAGGCACGCAATCTCAGCGAGCCGGTCGATGTCGAGCGGTTCGTCGAGATGATCGTAGATATGGTCGAGCACGCGATTTAGCCGTGTCTCATAGCGAGTGCGACTGCCGGGATCGTTCATGGTTCGGCGAATAGAGTCGGGAAGGCTATGCACTGAAAATTAGCACGGACCCGTTTACCAAATCCTGCGGACCTCGTTTGCGCACATGGTTAGTGCGCTGCAGGCCTTCCAGCAGGTGCTTAATGCCGCAGAAACGCCCGATGTTTGCCGATTTTCGATAACACCTCGATTAATGGCTCTCTACCATCGGCTGATGCGTGTCTGCTTGCGGTCCCCGCAGGCAGCCAAATCAGGAGATTCCGATGAAAGCAGAGTCGAAAGGTCAGCATGTGGGCAAGGTCACGCATCACGAGCTCAAACAGACGCTCGGTACGTGGCAGTTGTGGGGCATCGCAGTTGGCCTCGTGATCTCCGGCGAGTATTTTGGCTGGAGCTACGGCTGGGCAAGCGCAGGCACGCTCGGGTTCGTGATCACGGCGCTCTTTATTGCCGCGATGTACACGACGTTCATTTTCAGCTTCACGGAACTCACGACATCGATTCCGCACGCAGGCGGCCCGTTCGCCTACGCCCGTCAGGCGTTCGGCCCGACCGGCGGCTATATCGCGGGCGCGGCGACGCTGGTTGAGTTCGTGTTCGCACCGCCCGCCATTGCGCTTGCCATCGGCGCGTATCTGCACGTGCAGTTTCCGGCGCTTGAGCCGAAACACGCCGCGATGGGCGCGTATCTGATCTTCATGGCGCTGAATATCGTCGGCGTGCAGATCGCCGCGGCGTTCGAACTGTGCGTGACGCTCCTCGCCATTTTCGAGTTGCTGGTGTTCATGGGCGTCGTATCGCCGGGCTTCGAGTTAAGCAATTTCACGAAGGGCGGCTGGTCGGGCGCCGATCACTTCAGCCTGGGCTCGTTTAGCGGCATGTTTGCCGCGATTCCGTTCGCGATCTGGTTCTTTCTCGCGATCGAAGGCGTCGCAATGGCCGCCGAAGAAGCGAAAGACCCGAAGCGTTCGATTCCCATCGCGTACATCGCCGGCATCCTGACGCTCGTCGCACTGGCAATTGGCGTGATGGTGTTTGCAGGCGCCGCCGGAGACTGGACCAAACTCGCGAACATCAACGACCCGCTGCCGCAGGCGATGAAATTCATCGTCGGTGCAAATAGCGGCTGGATGCATATGCTGGTGTGGCTCGGCCTCTTCGGGCTCGTGGCATCGTTTCACGGCATCATTCTTGGCTACTCGCGTCAGATCTTTGCGCTCGCGCGCGCGGGCTATCTGCCGGAGTGGCTTTCGAAGGTGCATCCGCGTTTCAAGACGCCGCATCGCGCGATCATCGCGGGCGGCGTGGTCGGCATTGCCGCCATCTACAGCGACGAGCTGATCCAGTTTGGCGGCCAGACGCTCACGGCGAACATCGTGACGATGTCGGTTTTTGGCGCTATTGTGATGTACATCATCAGCATGATGTCGCTGTTCAAGCTGCGCCGGACGCAACCGGGCATGGAACGGCCGTTCCGCGCGCCGCTGTTCCCGCTCTTCCCGGCGTTCGCGCTGGTGACCGCGGTGATTTCGCTGGGCACGATGGTGTACTTCAACTTTCTGGTGGCGGTCGTGTTCGCGATCTTTCTCGCGCTCGGCTATGTGTATTTTCTGTCGACGCGCAGGCAGCGTGCAGTGGCACCCGTGGATGCCCTGCTCGAAGACTGACGCGACGGGCGAAGCCGCCGTGCACGCGGCGGCGCAGGAGCAATGCAGATGAGCTATACGGAGACAATCGGCAGCCGGACGTACCGGTTCGCCGATCTGAGAACCCTGCTGGCGAAGGCGAGCCCGCTGCGTTCCGGCGACCAGCTCGCCGGTGTGGCGGCGGCAAGCGAAGAAGAACGCGTCGCTGCAAAGATCGCGCTTGCAGCTGTGCCGTTGCGCACGTTTCTGAACGAAGCAGTCGTGCCGTACGAAAGCGACGAAGTCACGCGCCTTGTCATCGACGATCACTCGCCCGAAGCGTTCGCCGAAATCTCGCATCTGGCGGTCGGCGATTTTCGCAACTGGCTGCTCTCCAGCACGACAGATACCGCGGCACTCACGCGTGTTACGGCGGGCCTGACGCCGGAAATGGTCGCGGCGGTGTCGAAGCTGATGCGCAATCAGGATCTGATCGTGGCGGCGCGCAAGCGTCCCGTGGTGACGCGCTTTCGCAACACCGTCGGCTTGCCCGGACACATGTCCGTGCGTCTGCAACCCAATCACGCAACCGATGACGTCAAAGGCATCGCGGCGTCGATGCTCGACGGCCTCATGTACGGCTGCGGCGACGCGATGGTCGGCATCAATCCCGCCACTGACAGCCTTGCCGCCATCACGATGCTGTTGCGCATGGTCGACGACTTTCGCCAGCGCTATCAGGTGCCGACGCAATCCTGCGTGCTCACGCACGTCACGAACACAATTGCGGCGATAGAGAAGGGCGCACCGGTCGATCTCGTGTTCCAGTCGATCGCGGGGACGGAGAAGGCGAATGCGGGCTTTGGCATCACGCTTGCGCTGTTGCAGGAAGGTTACGAAGCTGGACTGTCGCTCAAGCGTGGAACGGTCGGCGACAACCTGATGTATTTCGAAACCGGGCAGGGCAGTGCGCTATCAGCGAACGCACATCATGGCGTCGACCAGCAGACGTGTGAAGTGCGCGCCTATGCCGTCGCGCGCAAGTTCAATCCGTTTCTCGTGAACACGGTGGTTGGCTTTATCGGGCCGGAGTATCTCTACGACGGCAAGCAGATCACGCGCGCCGGTCTCGAAGATCACTTCTGCGGCAAGCTGCTCGGCGTGCCGATGGGCTGCGACATCTGCTATACGAATCACGCGGAAGCCGATCAGGACGACATGGACAACCTGCTCACGCTGCTGGGCGTTGCAGGCATCAACTTCATCATGGGTGTGCCCGGCGCCGACGACGTCATGCTCAACTATCAAAGCACGTCGTTCCATGACGCGCTGTACGTTCGCGATGTTCTGGGTCTGCGTCGCGCACCCGAATTCGAAGAGTGGCTTGAGTCGATGCAGATCACCGACACGCGCGGTGCGCTCTTGAGCGCATCGTTGCGTCAGCCGCTGCTGCAAGGCGCTAAAGACTGGATGGGAGCCGACATCGCATGAGCGACTTCCTCGAAAAGAATCCATGGAACGCACTGCGCGAATTCACGAATGCGCGCATCGCTCTGGGCCGCGCGGGAAACAGTTTGCCGACCGCGCCGCTGCTCGCTTTCAATCTCTCGCATGCGCAGGCGCGCGACGCCGTGCATCATCCGCTCGACGCCGATGCCTTGCATGAAAAGCTGCGCGCGCTTGGTTTTACGACGCTCGATGTGCATAGCGCGGCGCCCGATCGCGAGCACTATTTGCGGCGTCCCGATCTTGGAAGGCGTTTGTCCGACGAGAGCCGCGAAGCGTTAGCGCGCGTTACGATCGATGCGCCGGAAGTCGTGTTTGTTATCGCCGATGGTTTGTCGGCGTTCGCCGCATCGCGACAGTCGTTGCCACTGTTGCAGGCCGTTTGCGCGCGCCTTTCAGACTGGAAAATTGGCCCTGTTGTAGTCGCGCGCCAAAGCCGTGTCGCGCTCGGCGACGAGATCGGCGAACTCCTGAAGGCAAAGCTGGTGGTGATGTTGATCGGCGAGCGGCCCGGCCTCAGTTCGCCGGACAGCCTTGGTATTTACCTGACCTGGGCACCCAAAACTGGCTGCAGCGACGCACAGCGCAACTGCATTTCGAACGTGCGTCCCGAAGGGCTTTCATACGAAGCCGCAGCACATCGGCTGCATTACCTGCTGACGCACGCGCGTCGCCTTGGGCTGACAGGTGTCGGCCTTAAAGACGACAGCGATGCGCTGCTCGGAACAGCAGCAGCGACAGCGGCGGTGCCAGCGCCGCCGTCTGCCTGAAAGAAAACGCCTTCACCTGCGCTTGATCAGGCATCCGCGCGTGCAACCGGATGCTGTTCGAGCCACGCATTCTCGGCATCGTCATAGAGACGCGAACGCGTCAGAAAGCGCAACCCCGTAGGGCGCTCAAGCGAAAACATGCCGCCATTACCGGGTATGGCGTCGATGATCAACTGCGTGTGCTGCCAGTATTCGAACTGCGATTCGCTCATATAGAACGGCACACCGGCAATCTCGCCAAGCCGTACATCCGAGCTGCCGACCAGAAACTCCGAAGCAGGAAAACACATCGGTGCACTGCCGTCGCAACAGCCACCCGATTGATGAAACAGAATCGAGCCGTGTTCTGCGCCGAGTTTCTGGATCAGCGCTACCGCGGCCGGTGTTGCGATCACGCGTGCTACTCCATCGTCTGCCATGACGTCACTCCGCTTAAAAAAAGGCGAGCCGCAATGTGCGGCTCGCCCACAGGAGCGTCTAGCTCAGAAGAAGCCCAGCGGCTTCTCGCTGTAGCTGACGAGGAGATTCTTCGTTTGCTGGTAGTGATCGAGCATCATCTTGTGATTCTCGCGTCCGATACCCGACTGCTTGTATCCGCCAAACGCGGCATGCGCCGGATACGCGTGATAGCAGTTCGTCCATACACGTCCAGCCTGGATCTCGCGGCCGAAGCGATAGGCGCGCGTGCCATCGCGGGTCCACACGCCTGCGCCGAGGCCATAGAGCGTGTCGTTGGCGATTGCGAGCGCTTCCTCTTCGTTCTTGAAGGTCGTGACGGAAACCACCGGCCCAAAGATTTCTTCCTGGAAGATGCGCATCTTGTTGTGGCCTTTGAACACGGTCGGCTTGACGTAATAGCCCTTGCTCAATTCACCGCCCAGCGTGTTGCGCTCGCCGCCGATCAGACACTCGGCGCCTTCCTGCTTGCCGAGATCGACATACGACATGATCTTTTCAAGCTGCTCCTGCGAAGCCTGCGCGCCGATCATCGTTTTCGTATCGAGCGGATGACCTTGTGTGATTGCGGCCACGCGTTTGAGCGCGCGCTCCATGAATTTGTCGTAGATCTTTTCGTCAATGAGCACGCGCGACGGACACGTACACACTTCGCCCTGGTTCAGCGCGAACATCGTAAAGCCTTCGAGCGCCTTGTCGAAGTAGCTGTCGTCGTGATCCATCACATCGGCAAAGAAAATGTTCGGGCTCTTGCCGCCGAGTTCGAGCGTGACCGGAATGATGTTCTGGCTCGCGTACTGCATGATCAGCCGGCCGGTTGTCGTCTCGCCGGTAAACGCGATCTTGGCGATGCGCTTGTTCGACGCCAGCGGTTTGCCCGCTTCCAGACCAAAGCCGTTGACCACATTTATCACGCCAGGCGGGAGCAGGTCGTGAATCAGTTCGAGCAGCACGAGGATCGAAGCGGGCGTCTGTTCCGCCGGCTTAAGCACGACGCAGTTGCCTGCCGCGAGTGCCGGTGCGAGTTTCCACACGGCCATCAGGATCGGGAAATTCCACGGAATGATCTGGCCGACAACGCCTAGCGGTTCATGAAAGTGATACGCGACGGTGTCTTCGTCGACCTGCGAGATCGAGCCTTCCTGGGCGCGCACGCAGCCCGCGAAATAGCGGAAGTGATCGATCGCAAGTGGAATATCGGCCGCCATCGTTTCGCGCAACGGCTTGCCGTTGTCGATCGTTTCCGCAATGGCGATGCGCTGCAGGTTCGCTTCCATGCGGTCGGCAATGCGGTTCAGGATGTTCGCGCGTTCGGTCGTCGATGTCTTGCCCCACGCGACTTTGGCCTTATGTGCGGCGTCGAGCGCGAGTTCGATATCGGCTTCACGCGAGCGTGGGATCGATGTGAACGGTTCGCCGGTAATCGGCGAGATGTTGTCAAAATACTCGCCGCCGACAGGCTTCACCCACTCGCCGCCGATGAAGTTCGCGTATTGCTTTTTGTACGGGAATTCGGTGGTCAGAAACTGCATCTCTGCATGGTTCATCAGTGTGCTCCTCACATGTGTGATCGTTTATCGTCGGTGCGCTGTATCGCTGACCGCGAGTCCCATACGCCAGAACCGTGCCAATGGCACGTGCGGCGTGATTCATGCATGTGCAACCAGCACCGCAGCGGCGCACGCCGTCGAACCGGCGTTTCGTGGTCTGGAACGATGCGCCAGTCCTGAACAGGTGGCGGGACACCTGTTCAGGACTTGAACACCGAGGCGGCAACATGTGTGACATCTGATCGATCGCGCTGAACGGCACGGGACTTGCGTTCGTTTCGCGATTCCCATTCGCGGGCAGATCCGCCATGACGCGTCATTCACCGGTTGCCGGACCAGCAGGACACGATGAGGTCGCCATTGCCCAGGCCAAAGCGCTGCGGGTTCAAACCTGCATCGCCCACGATGCCGACGAGCAGGCGCGCAACCTTCACGGCTGGACGCAGACCTACGACCAGCTCACAGCAGGAAGCTTCGTTGGCACGCTCACGGAACTGTCGCTCGATCACATGCACGTGTTCTGCGAGACGACGAGCCATACGTTGCGCCAGACGTGCGAAGTGCCATCGGACGCGTACTGGTTCGGTATTCCCGTGCGACGCGATGTGGCGGGGCGTATCGACGCGAACATAATTGGTGATGACGCGATCGCGTTTCGTCCGGGCGGCATCGAGTTCGAACTGATTACGCCTGCGGGGTATGAGATTTTTGGCGTGGTGGTGAAGCGCGAGGTACTGCGACGCCATGCGCTCGACGTTGAACGCTGTGGTCTTTCGAGCGTTATGCCCGAGACGGAAGTTGTGCCGGTCGGCGAGGCGCGCAAGACGCGGCTATGCGCGTCGCTGCGGCATATTCTTGCGGATGGCGTGACCTGCGCTGCGCCGCCGAAGAGCTTTTCACGCGATGCGCTCGAATTCTCGGTGCTGGCTTCGCTGTTCGATCTGTGCGAGCAGCAGCGCACTGATTCTGGTGCGATTCCGGCTAGGTCGCGTCGGCAATCGGTTGTGTCGGAAGCACGCGAATACGTATTGGCTAATCGCGAGCGCCCGGTCGGCGTGCCGGAGTTGTGCGACCGCCTGCATGTGAGCCGCAGGACGCTGCAATACTGCTTCCAGGACGTGCTCGGCATGGCACCCGCGACGTATCTCCGAACGATCCGTCTGAACGGCGCTCGACGTGAGCTATGCGAAGCGGCGCACGCATCGCGCGCGGTTCAGGACGTCGCCGCAGCGTGGGGCTTCTGGCATTTGAGCCAGTTCGCGACGGACTATCGCAAGCTCTTCGGCAAGCGTCCTTCAGATACGTTGAGGGAGGCGGCTAGCGGCCGTAACGACGCCGGGCGTGTCTCGACGCACTGATGAACATGCGCCCGGTGAAAACGCGGAAACGCGCCGCAGCGCGTATCCGTGCATCTCCCGAAAGCGCATAAGCCTTCCTCAACCTCCGCCCGCTTGATCCGGCGCATACATCAGCGACCCGGGCGTCGTCAGCAAGCCGCCCGTTTCAAGCAACGTCTTGAGACCCGAAAGAACCATCGGCCAGCCACCGTACAGCTCGGGGTTCGCGTTCTCGCGCAGTTCATCGTGCGTCACTGTCAGACGGCACGAATCCTTGATCTGCTCGATCTCCCACGTCACGCGCGACGTGCCTTCACGCTTCACGTCGTCGCTCCACATCGCGCGAAAACTTTGCACGAGGCGCCGGGGCGGATCGACCTCCAGATTCTCGCCTTCGACAATCACGCTGCCCGCCACGAAGTCCGACGATGGCTGACCTCCGCCCAGACCCTCGTAGCGCGAGCCCGGCGTCCAGTCCGAACTCACCTGAAGCCCGAATGTGTACTTCGCCCGCATCTCCTTGTTGATGATCGCTTCCCACAGGCGTTCCGGCGTCGTCTTGATGTAAATCTCGAACACTTTTTCCATCGTCCTGTCCTCCAGTTGGTGTTTCAGCTCGCTCAGGGTCGCGGCCCACGGCGCGGCGTACTTGCTCACCCAGCGGTCGTAGATCAGCTGGATCGGGACGGCGTTCAGAAAGTGCCGCTTCTCGCGACCCTGACGACGGGCGACAACAAGCCCTGCCTCTTCCAGCAGCTTCAGGTGTTTCATCACGCCGAAGCGCGTCATCGGCAGCCGGGCTTCGAGCGCGCTCAACGTCTGTCCGTCTTCTTTAAACAGTTCGTCGAGGAGGCTGCGACGCGTCGGATCGGCCAAAGCTCTAAATACGTCATCCATGTCCCTACAATATGTGACCATATGGTCACATGTCAAGGTACATCTGGCGATGCCTCATACGATTCTTCCCGCGATCCGGGTGCTATTTGTGGTCTATTACTGGGAAAGGGGCCGCGTAGCGGGCAAAACCGGTCGAACCGAATCCGTTTCGTGCGACACTCGCGGGTTTTCGATACAACGCACCACGAATTCCGCGCTGCCCCGGCTTCGCACACGTGGCAAGCCTCAACAGACAGCCGGATCAGGCGGGAGAATCAACCATGTTTACGTGCAGAAACCAGTCATGCGACGCCCAGTGGGAAACGTCCGACGTCGTCATCAAGAATGAAGGGCAAGGACTGATGTTCCGCTGTCCGATGTGCGGCGCACGCAACTATGTCGAGCGCTTCGACGCGGACGACGGAACGATCGTCTACGAACAGATCGAAGGCCGTCCGCTTTCGTAAGCCGACGCACGCGCACCGACCTCAGGCCAAACACATGACCAAGCCCACGCCCGCCCCTTTCAGCCAGCTACCGCTGCCGCCCGCGATGCTGGCCAACCTCACGCAGCTCGGCTATCTGGAGATGACGCCGATCCAGGCCGCCAGCCTGCCCGTCGCACTCGCCGGACAGGACCTGATCGCGCAGGCGAAGACCGGCAGCGGCAAGACCGCCGCGTTCGCTCTCGCGCTGCTCGCGCGCCTCGACATGCGTAACTACGCGGTGCAGTCGATGGTGCTCTGCCCGACACGCGAACTCGCCGACCAGGTCACGCAGGAAATCCGCCGGCTCGCGCGTGCCGAAGAAAACGTGAAAGTGCTGACGCTATGCGGCGGCACGCCGATGCGCCCGCAAACGGCGAGTCTCGAACACGGCGCGCATATCGTCGTCGGCACGCCGGGCCGCATCATGGATCACCTTGAGCGCGGCAGTCTCGACCTGAAGTCGCTCAACACGCTCGTGCTCGACGAAGCCGACCGTATGCTCGACATGGGTTTCTTCGACGACATCGCGACGGTCGTGCGCCAATGCCCGAAAGAGCGTCAGACGCTGCTCTTTTCCGCGACGTATCCCGAAGGCATCGGCAAGCTGAGCCAGCAGTTCCTGCGCAATCCGAAGGACGTGAAGCTCGAAGAGCGTCACGACGACAGCAAGATCCGTCAGCGCTTCTACGAAGTGACGGAGAACGACCGTCTGCATACTGTCGGCCTGTTGCTGAACCATTACCGTCCCGTCAGCACGATCGCGTTCTGCAACACGAAGCAGCAATGCCGCGATCTGCTCGACGTGTTGCGCGCTCAAGGTTTTCATGCGCTCGCGCTGCATGGCGAACTCGACCAGCGCGAACGCGATCAGGTACTGATCCAGTTCGCGAACCGCAGCTGTTCCGTGCTCGTCGCGACCGACGTCGCCGCGCGCGGTCTCGACATCGCGCAACTCGAAGCCGTGATCAACGTCGACGTGACGCCGGATCCTGAAGTGCACGTGCACCGTATCGGCCGTACGGGCCGCGCGGATCAGGAAGGTTGGGCGCTGAGCCTCGCGAGCATGAACGAGATGGGGCGCGTTGGCAGTATCGAGCAGGCGAAGGGGCGCGAAGTCGAATGGCACCCCGTTTCCGAGCTGAAGGCGGCCAGCAACGAGCCCCTTTTGCCGCCCATGGAAACGCTGCAGATTCTCGGCGGCCGCAAGGAAAAGATCCGCCCAGGCGACGTGCTCGGCGCGCTGACCGGCGACGCCGGCTTTGCCGGCTCGCAGATCGGCAAGATCAACGTAACGGAATTTTCTACCTACGTGGCGATCGAGCGCGGCGTGGCGAAGGAAGCGCTTCGCAAGCTCAATGCCGGCAAGGTGAAGGGCAAGAAGGTCAAGGTTCGTCTGATGGACGAAGACTGAGGCCCATCACGGCACCGGGCCCCGCCATGACGTAAACGCATGCCGCGCATGACAAACTTTCGATTGTGGCTGCGTATTGGCTGATGCCTAATCGGCAGCATCAGGATGGGATTGCCGCATGAGCTGCGTCCCTTCGCTACGCTGTCCGATGGAGGAATCCCCATGCAGAGCGCCTTGCAAGCCCGCTCGAAACTGCCCGACGTGGGCACGACGATCTTTACCGTCATCGGCCAGCTGGCCGCCGAACACAATGCGTTGAACCTGTCGCAGGGCGCGCCGAATTTCGCGCCGGACCCGAAGCTCGTTGATGGCGTCGCAGAGGCCATGCGCGCCGGTCATAACCAGTACGCGCCGATGGCCGGTATCGGCGCGCTGCGCGAGGCGCTGTCGAACAAGGTCGAGCAGCTCTATGGCGTGCGCTACGACCCGACGACCGAAGTGACCGTCATCGCCAGCGCGAGCGAAGGGCTGTATTCGACGATTAGCGCGCTCGTGCATCCGGGCGACGAGGTGATCTACTTCGAACCTTCGTTCGACAGCTACGCGCCGATCGTCCGCCTGCAGGGCGCGACGCCGGTGCCGATCAAGCTCTCGCTCGACCACTTCCGCGTGAACTGGGACGAGGTGTCGGCCGCGATCACGCCGAAGACGCGGATGATCATCATCAATACGCCGCACAATCCCACCGCAACCGTTTTCAGCGACGCTGATATCGAGCGCCTGCGCGCGGTCACGCGCAACACCGATATCGTGATTCTCTCCGACGAAGTGTACGAACACGTCGTGTTCGACGGTGCGAAACATCAGAGCATGGCGTGCTATCAGGATCTCGCTGAACGCAGCGTGATCGTGTCTTCGTTTGGCAAGTCGTATCACGTGACCGGCTGGCGTGTCGGTTACTGTCTCGCGCCCGCCGCATTGATGGACGAGATCCGCAAGGTCCATCAGTTCATGGTGTTTTCCGCCGATACGCCGATGCAGTATGCGTTCGCCGACGCGCTTGCGAACCGCGAAAGCTATCTTGGCCTGTCTGCGTTTTACCAGAAGAAACGCGATCTGCTGAAGGAAGCGCTGCGCGAATCGCGCTTCGAATTGCTGCCAAGCGAAGGCAGCTTCTTCATGCTCGCGCGCTTCCGTGGATTCTCCGACGAAAGCGACAGCGACTTCGTGCTGCGCCTGATTCGCGATGCACAGGTGGCCACGATTCCGCTGTCCGCGTTCTACACTGACGGCACCGATTCCGGTCTGATCCGCCTGAGTTTCTCGAAGGACGATGCGACGCTGATCGAAGGCGCGCGCCGCCTCTGTTCGATCTGAGGGATACGTCATGAGCCAGATGGAAAAGACGCTGACCGCCGCAGTCGTGCAGATGAGCAGCACCGACGACGTCGCGTACAACCTGGAGCAGGCGCGCCACTGGGTCACCGAAGCAGCGCGCGCGGGCGCGACGCTCGTGAGCCTGCCGGAGTACTTCTGCTGGATCGGCAACGACGAAGCCGAGCGCGTCGCGCTTGCCGAGGCGCCCGGCGACGGAGCGATCCAGCATGCGCTTGCGCAGCTCGCGCGTGAAACGGGAACGTGGCTGATCGGCGGCACGGTGCCGATCCGTCCCGCGGGTTCGCAGGCCGGTACACACGCGTACAACACGTCGCTGCTGTTCGATCCGACCGGCGAATGCCGCGCGCGTTACGACAAGATTCACCTCTTCAGCTTCAGTCAGGGCACCGAGCAGCATGCGGAAGGCGATACGATGGTGGGTGGCGACAGCATCGGCACCGCGAGCGGTCCGTTTGGCACGCTGCGGCTGTCGGTCTGCTACGACCTGCGTTTTCCCGAGTTGTACCGTGCCGGTCCCCCAGCGGATGTCATCGCCGTGCCCGCCGCGTTTACGCATACGACGGGCCTCGCGCATTGGGAACTGCTGTTGCGTGCGCGTGCGGTCGAGAATCAGGCGTACGTGCTCGCTTCCGGCCAGTGCGGCACGCATCCAAATGGCTGGCGGACTTTTGGTCACAGTATGATCATCGGGCCATGGGGCGAAGTGCTCGCACGACACGACGATGAGCCAGGCTTTGCAATTGCGACGCTCGGTTCCTCGGTGCTCGATGCCGTGCGTGAGCGCCTGCCGGTGCTGGAGCACAAACGCATTGCCACGCCGTCCCTCGTTACAACAAATTAACCGGATCAAAGGGAAGGAGATCATCCATGAAGCTGCTCAGGAACCTGCTGGCGATTGCCTGCGCATTTGCCGCGACCTCGGCCTCGGTGTCGGCCGTCGCCGCCGATGCAACGACGTTGCGCTTCGGCCTCGAAGCGCAATATCCGCCGTTCGAATCGAAGGGCGCGAATGGCGAACTGCAGGGCTTCGATATCGATGTCGGCAATGCCGTCTGTGCGACTGCGCATCTGAAGTGCTCGTGGGTCGAGACATCGTTCGATGGTCTGATTCCCGCGCTGCAGGGCCGCAAGTTCGACGCGATCAACTCGGCGATGAACGCCACCGAGAAGCGCCGTCAGGCGATCGACTTCACGAACATCATCTACCGTGTGCCGACGCAACTGATCGCGCACAACGGCAGCGGCCTCGTGCCGACGCCGGAATCGCTGAAGGGCAAGCGCGTCGGCGTGCTGCAGGCTTCGATTCAGGAAACGTACGCGAAGGCACATTGGGAACCGGCAGGCGTGAACGTCGTGCCGTATCAGGATCAAAACCAGGTGTACGCGGATCTCGTGTCCGGCCGTCTCGATGCCACGCTGGTGCTCGCGCCTGCAGGGCAGACGGGCTTCCTGTCGCGTCCGGATGGCAAGGATTTCTCGTTCGTCGGCCAGCCGGTGCGTGACGACAAGATCCTCGGCAGCGGCATCGCGTTCGGTATCCGCAAGGGCGACGATTCGCTGAAGAAGCAACTCGACGCTGCAATCGCAAAGGTGCAGGCCGATGGCACCGTGAAGACGCTGGCGCAGAAGTACTTCGGCAGCATCGACGTTTCGCCGAAGTAACGCGGTAGTTCGCTCATTGGGCCGACGCGCGGAAACCGCCAGGTTTTCGCACGCGCCAGCCCGGTCGGCTCAGACGACACCGGTTCGCCGGGCCTGCAACTGTTCGAACGCGTCGACGATGCGCTCGACAAACATGTTCTTGTGCGCGAGCACGCCATTGTTCGCCTCGCGATGAACGAGCATGGTCGCGTTGGCTTCGAACACCAGCACGCGGCCATCGGGCAGCAGCGTGAAGTCGATACCGCCATAGTCGAGGTCGAGACGCCGCCCGATTGCGTCGATTGCCTTTATCGCCCGTTCTCCCAGCACGGCGCCCGTTTCCTGAAGGAAGCGGCGTTCCTCGTCGATTTTCCAGTCCGCGGCGATCATGTCCGCGGAAAAGTAATGCACGATCCAGTGCGATGAAATCGCGAGATGGTAGGGGAACGGCGTTCTATCGACGAACACGGTCCGATACTTTCGAAAGTGTCCGTCAGCGCTGCGGAAATCGTGGAATGCCGTCAGATAGTGCGGGGCGTCGACTGACGCGAGCGCGGACCACAGCGCGTCGATCGACGTGTGCATCGTCAGCCCTTCGCCGCCATGTTTTGCGAGCGGGCGCGTCAGCACCGGAAAGTCGATGCCTTCATTGATGAGCCGCCTGGCGAGCGCATCGATTGACACGGGCATCGTCTGCAGCAGGATACACGGCGCGACTACCACGTCATCGAGGCCTGCGAGAAGCTCGGGCAACCTGTCCCTGCGTGTTTTGGCGACTGCCGCCGGCAGGTTGAGCAGGGGGCGGCTGCATCGCTGCACAAAGCGTTCGAGTCGCGGCGCGAGCGGCTCTGCGATGTCGGGTTCACCGACCGCGTTAAAGACCAGATCGAACGGCGGCAGCTGAGCGTCTTCCGCGTCGCCTGCGTAGTCGATCGCGTACTTGATGCGATAGCTCACGGTGGGCGGAAGCAGCGTATCGAATGGCACGTTACCCGCCGCGTTGCCGGTGCACAGAATCAACACCTTGCGTGGCGCGTTATCCGCTGGCTCCACATAGATCCGTTGCAGGCGGTAGGCGTGCGCGCGATGCACGCGGGCTTCGGTGGCGTTGCCCGTCGCGTCATAAACGGCAGCGAGATTCTGGTGAGCCATCGCGAGATCCGGATCGACATCCAGCGCGATCCGATACCAGCGCCGTGCAGATTCATGGGCACCGTTTACGAAGTAGACGGTCGCGACATTAAAGAGCGGAATTGCTGATGGCTGCGGCAGCGTGCCCGTAAATTCGAACGTTTCAACGCCGACGCCGTGAGCGAGATATCCGGTCTCGTCGCCTGCGGCGCGCATGGCATCAGACATCGAACGATGTAACCCGATGTTCAGCGGGTCGGCTTCCAGCAGACGCGTCAGGCTCGAAACAGTCTGCAATGCCTGCCTGACGTCGTCCTGATCTGCGGGTTGGGTCGTGGCGCCGGGCGCGTTGTCCAGAGATTCCGGTTTGTCGCCACCGGCTTGAGTGAGATTCGCCATGTTGCTGTCCGCGTAAAACGTGCAGAGAATGAAGTTGTGCGTGCCGCCCGTTCAAACGCGCTCGTCGGCGAATGCCATCAATGCGCGAGCGAGTGTCTCCACAGCTTGCGGCGTGACCGCGTTGTAGAGCGACGCTCGCAGGCCGCCCAGCGACCGGTGTCCTTCCAGGCCCGCGATACCCTGTTCCCGCGCGGCCACGAGAAACGCCTCATCAAGACGCGTGTCGCCGAACGTGAAGGCGACGTTCATCTGCGAGCGCCAGCGGCGGTCTGCGTGAACCGTCACGCAATCGTCGAGCGAATCCAGCGCGTCATACAGGCAACGTGACTTTCGTTCGTTGATGTCCTGCATCGCGCTCAGGCCGCCGATATCGAAGCGCAGCCAGCGCGTTATCAGCGTCAGGACGTAGATCGCGAAAACCGGCGGCGTGTTGTAGTTCGAGCGATGCGAAATATGGGTGCGAAAGTCGAGAATCGACGGCAAGCCATCTGGAATGCGCTCAAGCAACGATCGATCGATGATCGCAACCGTCACGCCGGCCGGACCGAGATTCTTCTGCGCATGCGCGTAGATCATCGAATACATGTCAGGCCGGACTGGCTTCGACAGGAAATCCGATGACATGTCCGCGACAAGCGGGACGTCGAGCGCTTCTTCGAAGACCGGGAATTGCAACCCTTCCACGGTCTCGTTCGATACGTAATGCAGGTAGGCGGACGATCGGGCAACGTCCAGCGCACGCAGGTCTGGCAGTTGCCGGTAGCCACTGGCACGACCGTCCCATGCGATCTGTGTCGGGCACACACGCGCCGCTTCGGCCGAGGCTTTCGCGCTCCAGTAGCCGGCGTTCACATATTCGGGCGGTGCGCTGGCTGCTGCAGCGAAGTTCATCGGAATCATCGCGAACTGCAGACTGCTGCCGCCCTGGAGAAAGACCACGGCGTAGTCATCTGAAATGCCGAGCAGGTGTCGAAGATTCGATTCGGCTTCGTGAAGGATCGCGTTAAACCAGTCTGAGCGGTGGCTCATTCCGAGTACGGACAGACCTGTCTCCGGGAGTGCCGCGATGGCTTGCCGTGTCTGCAGGAGGATGGCTTCCGGCAATGCGCCTGGTCCGCCGGAAAAATTCAGTGAATTCGGTGTCATGTTTCGTAAGTCGGTATTCAGTGCGTATGCGTGTCGGGTGAGGTGCCAGCGAGCGGACGATCACGCGCACCACGATTGCCAGATCTGCCGGTACACGGCTTCGACGTGGCGCGCGAAGCGCGCACCGTCCATCAGCGGCGACTGCTCCATGCGCGAACGCAGCGTTTGTCGCAAGCCTGCGAGACGCGGCAGATTCGCGGCCAGTTCCACGGCAACGCGCACGAACGCGTCGTCCGAATCAGCGGCGAGTTCGGTCAGGCCGAGGTTGAAGAGCTGGCTCAAGCCAGCGCGACCGACAGCGGTTTCCCCGATCCGCGTGATCACCGGCACGCCCATCCAGAGTGAATCGAGGCTCGTTGTGTGGCCGTTGTAGGGAAACGTGTCGAGCCCGATGTCGATCTCGTGATACGTCCGCAGATAATCAGCGCGCGGGCGGAACGGGACGAAACGGACGCGCCTGACGTCGATGCCCTGCCGGTCCATGCGTGTCGCCAGGCCCTCGCGGGCTTTGCCGGCAGGCGCCATCAGCAGCAATTGCGCGTGGGGCACTTCGCGCAGCACCGCCGCCCACATCCCGAGCGTGCGATCGGTCAGCTTGCAGGGATTGTTCAGGCAGCCGAACGTCAGATGGCTGGCCGTTAGCGCGGGCAACGCGTTCACGGCCGGCTGATCCGTCAACGGGTCGTAGCACCAGAACGAATCCGGCAGGCGCAGCGAGCGTTCGCTGTAAAGGTGGTCGCTCGAAGGCGGATCGAGGCGCGGATCGGTCAGGCGGTAGTCAATGGCATCCAGACCCGTCGTGCCGGGATACGCGAGCCACGCCACCTGCACCGGTGCGGGCTTGCGCGCGAACAGCAGGGGCCTGCCGTCGGCCATGTGCATGGCCAGATCGACGAGGATGTCGATGCCGTCCGCCCGGATCTGTTGCGCGAGGCTGACATCGTCGAGTTCGCGGACATTGCGCCAGACGTCGGCGTAACCGGTGATTCGCTGCGTCAAGGCGTCGGGCCGTTCAACGCTCGCGTAGCAGTAGATTTCGAACTGGTCGTGGTCGTGATGGGACAGCAGCGGCACCGTAAACAGCGACTGGCAGTGCTCGCGATAATCCGGCGACACGTAGCCGATTCGCAGGCGCCGATGAGCATTGCGATTGTTCGTATGCGGCTCGCGCGTCACGCGCAGCGGCGCTTCGTGTCGGGCCGACCAGCGACGGCATTCATCGAACGCGGCCTCGCCGGTTTCCGCCTGAAACGGCAACGCATAGGCAAGGTTGCTGCGCGCGATCACGTTGTCGGGATCGCACTGCACGGCGCGGCGATAGTGGACGATGCTTTCGTCGAGCGCGCCGCTGTCTTTCAGGACATTGCCAAGGTTGTTGTGCGACGCCGAATGATCCGGATCGATGGACAGCGCGGCCCTGAAGAGCGCCTCCGCGTCGGTCGTCCTGTGCAGCGTGCGCATCAGGTTGCCCGCGTTGTTGCAGGCCGCCACGAAGGTGGGCCGTATCCGGAGCGCCGCATCGAACGCATCGAGCGCGGCCTCGAATTCGCCGAATTCCCTGCACACGTTTCCGAGATTGTTGTACGCATCCGCGTGGCGCGGGTCGAGTGCGATCGCCGCACGGTATTGCGCCTGCGCTTCGCGACGCTTTCCCAGCGTATGCAGCGCGTTGCCCAGGTTGTAGGCGGCCTCCGGAAATTGCGGATCGAGTGCGAGCGTGCGTGTCAGCAGGGTTGCGGCCTCGTCGAACTGACGCTGTTCGAGGCGCGCCACGCCGAGATTCAGCAGGCTTGCCGGAGAGTCCGGCATAAGCTGCACCGCCTCGTTCAGGAGCGCGACTGCGTCATCGATCTGCCCGCGCATCTGCAGTAGCGTGCCGAGGTTTGTCAGCGCGCTCACGTAATCGGGCTGAATTGCGAGGGCGCGCCGGTAGCTGACTTCTGCCTGCGCGGTATCGCCGAGTTGCCGCTGACAGTTACCGAGGTTGTTCAGTGCATCGACGTGGGCAGGATCAAGCGCGATCACCGATTCACAGGCTGCGGCCGCGCCGCACAGGTCCCCGCTCAGTTGAAGCGTGCTGGCGAGCGCAAACCACAGGTCGGCAGAGGTAGCGTCAGAGGCAAGCAGCGTGCGGTAAGTGACGATCGCTTCGTCGAAACGCTGCAGCGTCGCCAATACCTGGGCGCGGGCGAAATGGTAGCGGGCTTCCTGCGACGCGTGGCTTAGCGCACGGTCGAGCCATGCGAGCGCGTCGTCGTACGCGCCACATTGAAGCGCAAGCACGCCAAGGCGGAACATGACGTCGGCTTCGTCCGGGCTCCCGGCGAGAACCGCTTCATAGAGGTCGTGTGCGCCTGCGAGGTCGCCTGCAAGGTGTCGTTCTTTTGCCAACGCCAGATGCTGATGGTTCAGCATGGATTTTTCGCCTGGGTCCGAAGGGAGTCGCGTTGGGCATGTCCCTGCCCGCTTTGAACGAGCAGCATATCGGTTGCGCCTTTCCAGACGTTTACCGTGGCGTTACCGCGAATTACTTACAAACGGCGATCAATCGCGGGAACGTCCACCACGGCGGCGAGTTACGCGCCGCTGCGATGGACGTAGACGAGCAGGAACGACAGCGTGACGAGCGAGCCGAGCGTCGAGAGCAGGATGGTGCGCGACGTGATGTGCGCTTCGCGTCGATAGAATTCGGCGAGCATGTACGGGCCGGTGCCTGTGGGCAGCGCGGCCAGCATGACGGCCATCTGCACGAGCGTCACGGGCAGGGCGAACACCCGCGCCGCGAGCCACCACGCCACGGCGGGTTGCAGCACGAGTTTGACTGCGCTCAGCAACAGTGCATCGCGCGATCGTTCGCCTGCCGGCCGTTTTTCCGCGAGAAACAGACCCAGACTGACGAGCGCGCATGGGCTCGCCGCACCGCCCAGGAGCTTCAGGAACGTCTCCGCGCTTGCGGGCATCGCCACGTGCGCGACGGCCATCGCGGCACCGACGATCGGCGCGACGATCAATGGATTGCGCGCGAGCGATCCGATCACCTTCATGGCGAGCCTGTGCGGGGCGCGCTCCGTCTGAAGGCCGACTTCGATCAGCACGATCGCAATCGAAAACAGCACGCATGCGACGAGGATGGTGGCGATCGTCGTCGGCGTGAGGCTCGCGGTGCCGATGACGATCATGCACAGCGGGAAGCCGATGTATCCCGTGTTGGGATACGCGGCGGCGATCGCGTCGACGCTGGCGTCGGCGAGATGCCGGCCGTTTAACAGGCGCATCACCAGGATCAAGACGAAAACGCCTGCGCATGTGAGCGCAAACGTGCCGATGAAGGCCGGCTGGTCGAGCTGCTGCCACGTGGTGTGCGCCATGATGTCGAACAGCAGCGCGGGCAACGCGAGCCATACGACAAAGCGGTTCAGCTCGGACGCGGCGGTGGGGCCAAGCAGCCCGCGGCGACGGCAGGCGAAGCCGGCAAGGATCAGCCCGAAAACGGGCAGCAGGATTTCGAGCGTCGAGAGCATCGGTCGGGCTTGTAGCAGCAGATGCGCAAGCGTAGTGGTTCGCGTTGATACAATCCAATGCTGAATTCGGCCTTCGACAATACTTTTTCTGCATCGTGATCGATATACGCCCCCTTCGATATTTCGTGACGCTCGCCGAGACCCGCCATTTCGGCCGCGCGGCGGCGCGGCTCAATCTCACGCAGCCGCCGCTCAGCCGGCAACTGGCTGCGCTGGAGGCATCGCTGGGCGTGACGCTGATCGAGCGAAGTCCGCGCAACGTCACGCTGACGGCTGCCGGCGAGCGCTTCTATAGCGACGCGCGGGCGATCCTCGCCGCGCTCGACCAGGCCGCGAAGAATGCGCAGGCGGCTGCATCGGGCGAGGCGGGCAAGCTCGGCATCGGGTTCACGATGTGCGCGGCGTATAGCGTCGTGCCGCGCTACGCGCGTGCGTTCGGCGATGCGTATCCGGAAGTGGCGCTGAACCTGCGCGAGGTGGTGTCGAACGATCTGGCGGCTCAGGTGCTGGCCGGACATATCGATGCAGCGATCATGTTCCCTGGCCTGCCGGACAAAGGGCTTGAGGCGCGAACGGTGGTGACAGAGCCGCTTTGCGTGGCGTTATCGCGGGCGCATCCGCGCGCGCGGGCGCGGCAATTGAAGATCGCGCAGCTGGCAGGGGAGCCTTTCGTGATGGCTTCGAGCGAAGTGGCGCCGACGCTGCGGGTAACCATCGTCGAGCACTGCCGGACGGGCGGCTTCGAGCCTGACATCCGGTTCGAAGTGCAGTTGCAGCAGACGGTGCTGAGTCTTGTCGATGAAGGCGTCGGTATCGCGCTCGTACCGGCTTCGATGCGGAAGGCGCAACTTGCCGGGGTGGTCTTCAGGCCGCTGGTGGATGCGCCGATGACTGAACAGGTGCTGGTGTGGTCGCCGTCGAACCGGAATCCTTGTCTGGCGCGATTTCTGGCGCTGGCTTAGGGACGCGGGTGGATGGTGAGGTGCCGAAGAACGGCTCGGCGGACGTCTCAATCGGCATAGGGGACGGCCAAGAGGCCGTACCCCTGCCACACCACCCGGCATGCGGGTCCGCACCGGGCGGTTCGAGAAGTTGAGGTCATGAGAGTCGAGGCACGCCCAGCCGGTCGAAGTATTCGATCGTCAGCACGCGATTGAGCGACTGGCCGCTATTGCACCACCAGCGGCGACTGTTCGCCGCTATTTGTTGTGCCACTGCAGGATTTGCTCCCAACGCACGCAGTTCCCGGTAGATGGTCGTACCACGGCGCCAGTGTTTAAGCTGGATAGCACGCAACCGGTGACGCAACCACTCGTCCAACTCACGCCAGATCCTCGGCGTTTGCGCCATCCTGAAGTACGCCTTCCAGCCCAACACATAACGCCGTAACCCTTCCATCACCTCCTTCATGCTGCGCCCGCCAGAACGACGGGTCAGTTCACGAATGCGGTGCTTGAACGCCAGTAGCGGTTTGGCCGCCACCCTGCGTTTCACCACACCGCCGGACGCTACCCACAAGCTGTAGCCCAGAAACTTGCGACCGAACACGCTCGCCACCGCGCTTTTGGTCTCGTTGACCTTCAAGCGCAGCCGACCATACAAGCGTCGCAACAGCGCCATCACTCGTTCACCCGCACGACGGCTACGAACATACACATTCGCATCGTCAGCGTAGCGCACGAAGCAATGGCCCCGCCTTTCCAGTTCCCGATCCACTTCATCGAGCAGCACGTTGGCCAGCAGCGGCGATAGCGGCCCGCCCTGTGGCGTCCCCTGATGCCGCTGCTGGACCATCCCGCAATCCATGATGCCGCTGTTCAAATACGCCCGGATCAGCCGGATGACTCCGACGTCGTCCAAACGTTTCTGTAAGCGGTCGATCAGGATGTCGTGATTGACCCGGTCAAAGAACTTCTCCAGGTCAACGTCCACCACAACCCGCCGGCCAGACTGCACATACGACTGTGCGGCTAACACCGCGTCGTGCGCACGCCGCCCGGGCCGAAAGCCGTAGCTATGCTCGCTGAATGTGGGCTCCAGAATCGGCTGCAACACCTGCAGCAGTGCCTGCTGGATCAGCCGATCCGTCACCGTCGGGATGCCAAGCTCGCGCTCGCCTCCGTCCGGTTTCGGGATCGTTACCCGCCGTACCGGACCCGGTCGGTACGTTCCCTTCAGCAGTTGCTCACGGGTCGCCGGCCACGCCGTCACCAGATGGCGTGCGGTCTGATCGATATCCAGACCGTCCACCCCAGCGGCTCCTTTGTTAGACCGCACCCGCTTAAGCGCCTGCTTCAGGTTCTCCCTCGTCAGCGCCGCTTCCAGCAGCACCGACCCTGTGTTCCCGGATTCATGTCGCGGGCAGCAAGCTTCGTCACTCACAGGTACTTGCACAGCAGCAGGAAGATCGGATCCTTAATGAGCTGAAAAAGCTCAACTTCACGCCTGACAAACTTCCATTGCGCAAACCGGGAAAAGCGACCCCGAAGACTGCGGTATGGGCCGTCCTGAAAGCCGACAGGCAGTGGTCCTCAAGCAAATTCAACAAAACGTGGGAGCGTCTACGCAGCGACGGCCGTGTTGCGGAAATCATTGATCGTGCGGCTGAACTAGGCGAGTAACCGTGCTCCCCAAAGCTGGGGTATAGGGGAGGCTTGCGGGGGAGGACAGTTCATCAAGTCAAATGGGCATCGTCGAAACCAAGGGATACGGCGATGACTTACCTTAACTCGCAGCATGACGTAATGCTGACCACGGCGGAAGCAGCCAGCCTGATCCGCCACTCTCCGAAGACGTTGTACCAGTGGGCTTGTTACCAGACCGGGCCTGTGCGCCCGGTGAAGGTTCAGCGCAAATTGCTGTGGCGCCTCTCGGACCTGCAGGCCTTGCTGAACGGCGGTGCAAAGTGAGTCATGCCTCCCGCAGCCGGGTGGCCGCTGGCGCAGCGGTGCAGCGTGAATTCCTTGGCACCGACAGTCCCCGCGAACTTCGCGTCCTTCGATTATTGGTCAATGGCCCGGCAACTCGCGAGCGCATCGATCGTGTGTCCGGTTGCGCAAACGGGCCTGACGCCGTCCTGAAGCTCCGAAGACGCAACCTCGAAATCCCCTGCACCCTCACCGTAATCGTTGATCGCGACGGCCGAAAAACCCGCCCGGGGATCTACACACTTTCGGAAACCGACCGTCGCAAACTCGCTGGCTGGATCGCGCGCCAGAAGGAGCAAGCATGAAAACAACCGCTCAGCTGTTCCCTGACCGCACGCGTGCGAACCGTTACTGCGCCTCAGACACATCCACCGCGTCATCCTCATCCGTGCATGAGCTACCGGGCCGCGCACGCGGCGACCTGTCCTACGGCGACCTGATGCATCAGGCATGCATGACAGCGGATTGCTACCTGCGAAGCGCCATTGAGGCAGTAGCCAAAGCGCGCGCCGAAGGCTGGAAAATCAGGGACGAAGACGTTGGGGCGATTGTGGCGGCCTATATCGGTGCAGCGGCCAGTGACTACACCGTGCACGCGCGGATCAAGTTCGAGAAAGACGGCGGATAAAGAAAACCCCCAGCGACGTGCAATCGTGGGGGCTGCGCGCCGGCTAAGCCTGCGTCGAATAAACAACACTCTATAGCGCCATGATAAATGAATTCTCGCGAGTGGCTGCGCTCGCGGTGGGGCCGAGTCGTCCTATCACCGCCGCACTGGGCAAAGGCAACCTCGGCACACTGGATGCGGGGCGACACTACACGCTTGTTGAACTGAAGGCCCTGCTGGAGCAGCCCGCACGGTCTTCCGTCGACCATCAGGCGTTTCTTGAAATGTCGAAAGCGAAACGTGATGAACTGAAGCAGAAAGACCGGTTCGTGCTATTCGGCACCTGTCGCGACGGCAAGCGCGACGACGAGCATCTGGTCTCAAGATCTGCCCTGTCGCTCGACTTCGACAGGAACGCTGCCACTCTCTTCTTCGACCTTGACTGCGGAAAGTCATATGGGGACTTTGCCTTCATTTGGCACACGACTCGTTCACACGCCACTACAGCGCCGCGCCTCCGCATTTTCATACCTTTGTCGCGCGATGTGACACCCGCCGAATATCGGCCGCTATGCACCACGGTCGCCGCCCACTTTGACTCGACACTCGACGCGGCGTCCGTCAAGCCCGCACAGATGATGTTCCTGCCCGTGCAGAACGCCGGGGCCGACTTTCTGTGCGGCAGCAGCGACGGCGATGGCTACCTCAACCCTGACTTCTATCTGGCACAATCCGCGCCCGTCGAATCGCGTGCAGTCACGATAGATATCCGGACCGATAGCACCGATCCACTTGAATTCAAACAACCCGACCCGCGCTGGACTTTCGAACGTGTGCGCGATGAATTGATGCCGTTCATCTATGAGCCCACTGATCCTTTCTGGACTCGCGACAACTGGCTGAAGCTGGGCATGATTCTCGACCATCAGGGCGCGGGCGGCGATGAGTGGCTGGAACTATGGGACGAACATTCGTCCCGCGACGACCGTACCGATGAAAGCGGCGCGCCGTTCTATATTCCGGAGCAGTGTGCCGAACGTTGGGCTGGTTTTCGAAGCGGTCGCAAGAACGCAGCCGGCATCGGTACTCTGCTCAAATGGGCCGAGGTTGGACGCGCGAAGGCCGGCAATGGCGTTGCGAGCCGATTGATATCCCTCCGCTTTGCAATCGAGACCGCCGACCGCGATGCACTCGTCGGGACCGTCGCCCGACAGATTCGAGAAACGTTGAACCTGTCAGCGCTCGATCGCGCCGAGCTGGTTGGTGAAGTGCAGAAGCGGCTGAAAGAGATGACCGGCACGAAGCCCCCGATCAAGGAAGTGCGCGAGCTATTGGCACCAGACGTGTCGCCACTCCTCGACGGCGCGCCAAAGTGGGCTCACTCATGGGTCTACGTCGCAAGCGGTGACGCGTTCTTCGATCTGGAAAAGAAGATTGCGATCAGCAAGGCAGCCTTCAACGCCAAGTATGACCGCTTGATGCCTTGGAAGGATGACAGCGGCATGCCGCTCGTGAGCGCATCCGATGCAGCGCTGAAGCTATGGGGCATGTCTGTCGTGGATCGAATCGGCTATTTCCCCCGAGAGTCAGCTGTCTTCGAATGGGAGGGACTGACCTATGCTAATAGCTACAACGATTCCCAGATCCCCACGATGCCGCCCGTGCTGCTCCCCGATGAGGAACAGGCCGTCGAGATCTTGCGGGCGCATCTCGCCAATCTGTTTGACGACGAACGGGAGCGCGGGTTGTTCGAATCGTGGCTCGCGTTCGTCGTGCAGAACCCCGGTGTCAAGGTTCGCTGGGTTCCCTACCTCTGCGGACCGGAAGGCGACGGTAAGAGTTTCTTCGTCCGCCTCCTTCGCGTGATCATGGGCGCCGCCAATGTGAAGCCCCTCGACGGCGCCGAGATTACGGGAGGCAGTTCGTTCAGCGACTGGGCGGTGAACCGCTGTGTGACGGGCATCGAAGAAGTGAAGATGCACGGCCACAATAAATTCGATGCCGCCAACCGGATCAAGCCTTTCCTCACGAACGACACGATCAGCGTACATCCGAAGCACAGCGCGAGCTACGACGCTCCCAACACAGTGCAGTACCTGATCATGTCGAACTTCATGGACGGGGTGCCAATCACCGACAGCGACCGGCGTTTCTGCTTTCTTCGCACGCGGTTCAGTGTGGCGTCCCTGCTGGGGTTCATGGAGTCGGACCCGAGCTACTTCGCTCGGCTCCACGCCGCGCTAGATCAGTTTCCGGGGGCGCTCCGGTACTGGCTGACTCACTTCGCCGACTGGCACCCGGACTTCGATCCGAACGGCCGCGCGCCCATCACGGCGATGCGGGGGCTCGTTATCGAGATGAGTCAGAGCGACGTCGATGCCGCCTGCCATGAGGTTGTACGAGACAAGGGGCCGGGAATCACCGACCAATGGGTTGCGTCGGCTGCCTTTGTTGCCGCAGTCGAACAGCGACTCGGCCCGACGAGCGCCGTGAGTAAGGCAAAGCTGGGCAGCATTGTCGCTTCGTTTCTGACCAACGCCGGCTACGTATACATGGGCAATGAAAGGCACCGTGTCGGTCCCGATCGGGTGCAATCGCGGATCTGGAAACGAGAGTCAGCAGGCATGACACGGGGGCCACGAGGGGTACGCCCCAACCCGCGTCGCCGGTCGACGTAACCGGGCGCACCACGGCTGACCAGTTCCCGACGTTCACGCCGACTGGCGACGAACTGGCGGCAGCCGCGCGCACGGTGCCGCAGGCTGCACCCCCGTCGATCACCGACACCATCGGCACGATCATGCACGCGGGTTCGGTAGACGAAGCCATTGCGGCGGCCGAACAGTCGGTCGCGGGTGGCGCGGCGGCCGGCATTGCACATGGCCAGCAGCTGCTGCATGCGGCTGGCGTATCGACACCGGCAGCGGTGGAAGCCACGCCGACACCCGAAGCGCTGCAGGCCGATCGCGCGTTCTATGAAGAACAGGCCCAACGCGCGCAGCAACAGATGCGCGAACAGGCGTTCGATCAGACGCAGGCCAACATCACGCCCCCGGTGCCGGATAACGCCTTCGCACAGCGCGAAGCGGATCTGGCTGCCCAGACTGACGCGCTGCGCACGCAAGGCTTCAAGACGGCCGAACAGGAGCACAACGCGCTGCAGGCGGATCAGGCACCGGCTGTCACCGAAGCGCAGGGCTTCAATCAGCCAGCTGCACCGTCGACGCTTTCGGGTGCGATGGGCGCGGAACTCACGCGACTGGGCAAACGCAATCTCAACAACCTGACCACGACGCAGCTGGGCGCGCTCGCGGCGCATCACCCCGACCCGGCGATTCAGGATCAGGCCGCCCAGATCGCAGCAGGCCGGCGCAACGCGCAGCTGGTGGCAGACGTGCAGGCGAACCCTGAGAACGTCAGCACTGTGTCGGCTAACGGCGCCATGATGCACGGCGTCGCGGCACCGGTTGAACCGGAGTTCAGCGGTGAGCGGGCCAATACAACAAATACGGCCGCTGACGGGCTGCCGGTCACGCGGACGACTGACGTAACGCCCGACCTCACGACAGAGGCGCCTGCGGGCTCTCCTGCAGCGGTTCCTGCGCGTTCTCTTGCCGACACGGCTCCTGAGCTGCAGCCGCTGAAGGCTGCGATGGACGCCGACGCCCGCGCACGTGGGCAGGATGCAGCACCGGGACTGGTGCCCATCGACACAGCGTCACTCCCGGAAACCCGCACGGCGGCCAGCAATGGCGTCGAAGGCGCCACTACGCTGTCACAGTCCGACGCGGGACTGCTCCAGAAGACGGCCGCGATCTTCGGCAAGAAGGTCGTGCTGTTCCGGCAGGAAGGTGAGACGGGCGGCCACTCGACCGAAGGCGCGGTACTGCCGGGTGATGCGAAGACCATCTACGTGAACGCGGACGCGGCCGGCGCGCACCATCTGGTGATCGTCGGGCACGAGCTGGCGCACCAGATGCAGGCCGAAGCGCCGAATCTATACAAGGGTCTGCAGGACGCACTGCTCGCGCATGCGGGAGAAGGCAGCCAGAACGCCTTCTACCGGTACTACACGAATCGCGCCGACATGTCGGACGAACAGGTGCGGCAGGCAATGGCTGACCCCGGCGTGCGGCAACGCATGACCGACGAATTCATTGCGGATCTGGTGGGCAACCGCTTCGGTGAGTACCGTACGTGGCAGCAGGTGTTCGCTGACGCGGCCGGGCCGAAGGCCGATCGCTCGCTGGTCTACCGTATCGCGGACTTCATCACGTCGTTTATCGACAAGCTGCTCGCCAACACCGGCTTTCGCAAGTTCGCGACCGACGACATGGTGGGCAACCTCACTGCCGTGCGTACGCAGGTGCGCCGCGCGCTCAGTGACTATGCGACGCAGGCGGGCACGAAGCCGATGCAGCATGAGGCTGACATGCTGCGCGCCCGGCGTGACAACAAGGTCGAAGGCAACCAGCCGAAGCTCGTGGAACCGGTGAAAGCCGAGCCGCGTGCCGACGTCGGCGCAGAGCCGAGCAAGGCAGCGCCGGCACCCGTGGCGCCGCGTGAGCCGGAACCGTCGCAGGGCAGCATACCGATCAAGAAGTTTGGCCAACCCGTTAAACAGTTTGGACAGCCTCGCGCCGCCCTTCCGACCGAGTCGACCGAACGTGGTAGTGTTCAAATTAACCAGCAGGAGCAAAGCAATGACCGAGAAGCAACCGACAGAACCGCAGAGCGCAACGCAACCGGAGAAGCCGTATCTGCCACCAGCCCCGCTGCGCGAGAACTTCAGCAGTCAGGAGTCGTTCGAGGAAGCGCTCAGTGGCTGGCAGAGCAGAGTCGGTCGCATCAAGGGAATGATCTCGCGGGACTCCCGTCAAAAGTAGAAATCGAGGGGCTGGGTGAAGTCGAGTTCCACTCCTTCAAGCCCGCGCAGGATGCCGCCCGTGCCTATGCCGACGAACATCGCATCGACTATGCGCCGCCGAAGACCTACGCCAAAGTGGACCCGCAACGGGCCACGCGCATCGCCCACGAGTTCGATGCGCTGAAGGACAATCCCACTGACCCGGTTGTGCGGGCATCGTATGACGCGATGATTCGCGAGACTGTCGCTCAATACGAGGCGGCGCTCAAAACAGGGCTGAACGTCGAGTTCATCAAGCCCGATCAAGACGACCCGTATGCGGCATCGCCCCGGCTCATGCAGCTGGACGTGGCGAACAACAATCACATGTGGGTGTTCAGTACGAAAGATGGCTACGGGTCCGACTTCATGGACCCACGCAATCCGATGATCGCTGAGACGGAGCATCAGATCAGCGGACAGCCAGCGCTGGTCAACGATCTCTTCCGCGTTGTGCATGACTACTTCGGGCACGTGAAAGATGGTGTCGGCTTTCGGGCTGACGGTGAAGAGAACGCATGGCGCTCGCACATGGCTATGTACTCGGATCTGGCACGACGTGCGGCCACCACTGAAACACGCGGGCAGAACAGCTGGGTCAATTACGGCCCGTACGCTGAAGCGAACCGTACGGCCGCCGGCGCCGACACGCACTTCGCGGACCAGAAGATCGGTCTGCTGCCGGAATGGGTGAGTGAGGAAGGGCGCGGCGACGAAGAGCCGTCTACGGCAGCCGGTGAGGAACGCGCACAGGCTAACCCCTCGTCGGGCGATCCGCAGGTGCGTGCCAGTGGTGAACGCGCGTTGTATCTCGGCAAGCTCGATGCGGCGCAGGAGGCGGCGGCGCGGGCAGTCGGTGGCATCACCGTCACGAAGACCTACAAGGAACAGATCGATTCTTTGCGCAAGGATCTCGGGGCGAAATTAACGCAGGGCATCGCCGACGAGTTCTACCCGATCAAGAAGCTGGACTCCGACCTTTCACTGTTCTACGCACTGAGCGCCCGGACAAAATGTAGGGAGGCAGCATGATCGAAGAGATCGCCGGAGAAATCGAACTGATTGCCGTCGAGCGGATCCGCGTGCTCAACCCAAGGACACGCAACCGACGGGTACATCTCGAACTGGTGCGGAGTATCGAGTCGGTTGGCCTGAAACGACCGATTACTGTTTGCCATACCGAGGGAACCGAGGAAATTGGCAGCTACGACCTCGTTTGCGGACAAGGTCGCCTTGAAGCCTTTTCCATGCTGGGGCAAAAAGTAATACCCGCCCGCATCATTAGTGCCACCGAGCGTGAATGCCTGATCAAAAGTCTCGTCGAAAACATTGCACGAAGGCAGTCCCGACCTGTCGAGATCCTTGAAAATATAACGATACTCAGACATCGCGGCTATTCCAACGCGGACATTGGCCGCAAGATCGGCTGTTCTGCGGAATGGGTGAAGAATATCGCGGGTCTACTCGACAAAGGAGAAAGACGTCTTCTAACTGCGGTGGAGGCGGGCCATATTCCGCTAAGCCTCGCTGTCGACATAGCTCGCAGCACAGATTCAGAGTGCCAGAATCTCTTGATGGATGCGTACAACCGAGGCGAGCTGAAGGGTAGAAAGATCAGCGTCGTGCGGAAACTTCTCGAAGTGCGCGCCAATTCCGGAAAGGCATCGGGCCGTGGGGAATCGTACAAGGCGCGGCCTCGAACCTACAAGCCCGACGAATTGCGTAAGCTATACGAACTTGAGGCGAACAAACACAAACTGATCATCAAGCGGTCCGAGTTCACGCAGGGTCGACTGATGGGCGTTATCGAAGCTTTCAAAGAGCTTCTCCAGCTCGACGAATTCATTCAACTGCTTTCGGATGAGAAGCGAAACTCGATGCCTGAATTCCTCAAGGCGGCTGTCCTGCGCAAAGACGGCGGTGCGACATGAACGATCGACAGACTCCGAAACAAGTTGCGATGGGATTCGAACGAAAGTGTGTACGCCTCGCCATCGAGTCGCTGCGTCCAAATAAGCTTCTAGGCGCCGCCGTCAAGAAGAGCAAAAAATATGGGCAAATCCTAGCCTCCGTGCGTGCGATCGGTCTTGTTGAGCCCATTGTTGTGATTCAACATCCAGCAGAAGCCGGCGCCTTTCTCGTGATTGACGGCCACGTTCGGCTCGAGGCCTTGCGCGACTGCGGTGTCGAATCAACGGATTGTCTTGTCGCTCTCGACGACGAGGGATTTACCTATAACAAACGTCTCAATGGATTAGCCGTCGTTCAGGAACATCGGATGATTGTGCGGGCTCTGGATCAGGGGGTTCCAGCTGAGGATCTCGCAGCAGCGCTCGGCATTTCGGTCGACTCGTTGCGCGCACGCTTTCGGTTGCTCAATGGTGTGTGCAATGAGGCAGCTGCGATACTTGGAGACAAGCAGTGCCCGCTCGGAGTCTTCAATGTGCTCAAGAAAATGAAGGCGTTCCGGCAGATCGATGCAGCAACTCGAATGGTAGATTTCAACAATTACTCGGTCAAATTCGTAATTGCTATGCTTGAGTCCACGCCGCCAGATCAACTCGTGGCACCGACAACCGCGGACCAGAGGCGAAGCGGGTCGGCGGAGGCCAATGCACGCCTCGAACGTGAGGTCGCCGCTTTGCAGGTTGAGACGCGGCTGTATGACCAGAACTATGGCCGCGATTCAGGGTCTTCAATGCCGAGATGTCGCTGTCGGTGAACAGGTTCTCTTTTCCCTGCGCCTTCAGTTGCTCGGCGCGTTGCGCCGCGACCCACAAGAAAAACCGGCCGTGTTCACCATCGAGACTCGACAGCACCTTCGCAAAGCCCGTGTCATGCGCATTGACGTCCAGCACGCCGTCGCGCAGGAAGGGCTTGCCGTACAGCATCAGCGCTTCAAGGCCGCCGTTTTCAGCCCCCTTCGATAGGCGCGTCTGCATGTAGGCTTCATCGAATCGATATGCTTCAAGGAAGAATTGATTTTCTTCTTTCAGTTCCTGAAAATCGGCCGGAAAATCTATGGACGGAAGGACGAAATAGTCATGTGCGAACGAGTTGGTGGCGTCCATGCGAACGATCACCGTCAAATCCGGCATCAGCGCGCGATCGAGATGGACCACCCAGCGACGACTGCCTGACGATGCCGTCTTGCATCGCACCACCACCACCGAAACGGTGAATTCGCCGTTGACCAGTAGCAGGTCAGTAACTGCTGCGCGAGCAACCCACCCGCCCGAGTGTTCTATGCCACGCACTATTTCATCGACCATAGATGGATGCAGACGCCGCAGTGCCTCGTTGATTGTGAGGTAGCGGAAGTCTCGCTTGGGCTGGAAGCCGACCAGCGAGTATGCGCGCAGCAATCCACCGAATCTCGTGACATAGGCACTACTGGATGGAATGTCGTCACGTTCGTCGATGACCCATCCGGACAGGAAGCCGGTTTGCAATAGCACGGACCGTAGCGCGTTAAGCATTTCATCATCGGACATGCGCTGGTGTCGCTGTGCCACGATCTCTCGGGCGGCATAGAAAAGTTCAGGCGGGACAATTGGCTGGAACGCACCGTCGCTCCGGATCCACTGGTCCGGAGGGTTGCGCCTATGTTCGATCTTCAGCTTGAACGACGTGCGGTTCCAGACGTTGTTGCCGATGTACTTTTCGTTGGTTAGCACCTGATGTACTGTCGAACGGGTCCATTGGCGGCCAAGGTCGGTGAGAACACCGCATGCGTTCAGGTGATCCGCGATCTGCCTTTCCGACCAACTGCTCCGGACAAACCATTCATACATCTTGGCGACCACAGCGGTTTCCTCGGGCGGCCCCGGAACGAGAATGACCCGATCGGTTTGAATGCTTTTGTGCTGTCCGCGAGCCAAAACCTCCTTGGGCCGCCGTTGCGAATCGACCAAAAGACGACGGAGTCCAAAGCCGGGCGTTCCACCCTGCCGGACTTTAAGCAGGATCAGCGTGCGTTGCCCAGCGAAGACTTTATGCGACAGATTTTTGCTGAAATCCCCCGACGCCATTCGGCGAACTTGCCTAACCAGCCCAGCAACTGGACTACCATCGTTGGCGATGTCGTCCTCGCAATAGATCACCCGAATGCCGGCCCGTCGACATAACTGCTCATAGAAGCTACTTTCATCAGCATCCTGAAAGCGTCCCCACCGACTGATGTCATAGACCAGAATAACGTTGAAATCGGCTTTGCCTTGCGTGACATCACTGATCAGCGCCTTTAGACCGGGGCGTCCTTTGAACGTGAGCCCGCTCTTGCCTTCGTCTGCGTAAGTACGCACTACACACATGTGGTGCGCATCGGCATAGTCGGCAATGGCGATACGCTGATTTTCGGTCGAGTATTGCTGATGGTCAGTCGACATGCGTAGGTATTGCGCAGCAGGCGTACGCACTATGCCGTCCGTGTGTTCTAGTTCGCGATCAGGCCCGAAAGACATCGCGCTTCTCCTTTCTCCGATCACGCTCCGAAAAGCAGACTGCGCCCGTTAACATGTCAGCTTGATGACCAGCGGGTAATTTCAAACAGTCGGTCTCACCAACGGGCGTCGTCGGCTTCAAACCAGCGCTCTGTGATCGATTATCTGCAGCATTGCGCCGCGCGAGAAAACTATGGCAAGACACGTCTATCACCACTACGTGCCGCGATTTTTGCTGGAGGGTTGGTCGACTTCCCACCAGCTCACTCGATTCCAATGGGTGCGGGGCACGCTGGAAGTTAGGAAAGTCGGGACAAAACGAATCGCAGGCCGCGAACACCTTTACGCTCTTCACCACGTTCCGGATGACCCTCAATTCGTTGAACGAGAGTTCATGGGACCATTGATCGACGATCCGGCGGCCCGGGTGTATCGGAGGATGCTAGCGTCGCGGGATGCGCTGTCCGACAATCAGCGAAGCGTGTGGACACGCTTTCTCATGTCTCTTCGTGTGCGGGCACCCGATGTCATAGACCGATTACGCGATGACGCAGCCGATGAATTGACGCGTCGGCTGGTTGAGCAACCGGACGGATATGACGCGCTGCGTGGATCCGGCGACCCGGCGACACTGTTTGATTTCATGGAAACGCATCGCCCGGGTTTCATTGCTGACTTCGGCATCCGCATGCTTCCAGATCTGATGAACCACGCTCCGATCGCGCAGAAAATCTTTCAGATGTATTGGTGGACGCAGAGATTCGATGCAGCGACCGTAGACCTGTTGACATGTGATCGCCCGTTGATCATCACGCCAGCGCTCAACGATCCGGGATGCATCCTAGCGCTGCCGCTCACACCTCGGCTGGCCTTCTTTGCCACGCACACCTTGGACGTCGCCAAGCGGGTGGGGTCGACGCCGGCCAGCCGACTGGCGCGCGCGTTGAACCAAGACACGGTAAGAGTGGCGGATAGACAGGTCTATGGCGCGAATGACCGCCAAGCAGAGTTCGTGCGACGACATTTCAGGCGACCAGCTGCAGACGTTTAGGGCAGTGCAATCGAACAACGTCAGACAGATTTCGCTGCGGGTGAGCGCGAGCGCACCCCGAAGCGGAGGTAGCGACGTGCGGCTAGCACAGCGGCTAACACGAAGCAGCCCATGAACACGCCCATCATGGGCACGTGCATCGAGAAGAACGCGATGCTGGCGAACCCCCATCGAAACGCGCCGCCGATGCAGAGTAAAAGTCCAGCGCATCGGAGCCACCACGGAAAACGTGGCGCCGCGAAGGCTGCAATCATCGTGATGCAGGACAGTATCTCGAATGCGTTGTTCATGGATCGCCTCTCGTCGCCGGTGCGATTAGTGCGGATCCCCCGCCCGGGTATAACAACTGGCTGCAATCACTGCGCTGAATCGCCACGCTCGAAAGTTTACGCCCTTTTCTTGTTCACATGACAGGGGTCCGGGGCATGTGGCCATCGACTATCTCAGTACCGAAACGCCGCATCTATCGCGCGCCCGCGCGCGTACGCGCGAGGGATTAGGCAAAAGCGATGCCGGCACGCCTTAGGCATTATAGGGGCCATATCGCGCAAGCGTCCGACCAGCTGGTGTTGCAAGCGGTGTCAACGCCTGTCCGAAGTCTCGCCGACTATGACAGAGACAGTCACTGTCCCATAGTTGCATTCGTCGATATGCCATGCCGCCGGCCGGTGCCGCGATCTGCCTAAACGTCCTCTCCCGCTAGATTGGATTGTCAGCGCCGCGCTTTCTTCGCCTTGGGGCTAGGTTCGAGCTTGGGCTTGAGCCCGCGTTCCCTGCAATATCTCTCAAGCGCGGATTCTCCTGTTGACGAACCTGTGACCAGCTTCGGCGTCGATCGCAGTTGCGCTCGAATTGGCGGCGCCTTCTCCACGCGGCACGACTGCAGGTAGGTTTCCAGATCTTCCTTACTGAACACAATCCGGCTGCCGATCCGATAGCAGGGAATCGGCCCGCCCGGTGCGGCAAGGTCGTACACGTGTCTAGGCGACACGCCAAGGAACACAGCTGCTTCGTTTGCGCTGAGCTTGTCTATGCTGGACTCCGCAATGGTTCGCATAACGCTAGCGCGGTCTTTATGCCTCGCGAAGGCGACGCGCGCAGATCTCGTAAACACCCTGCACGACCGGCGACCGGTAATCCAGCCGCCACCCGTCAGTGAAAAGCTTTGCAAGCGATGGCTCGTCTCGTGGAATCGAGGTCGAGAACACGTGCGGCGCCAGTTCGGTCGACAAATGAGCGAGTCTAGCCCGTTCTGACCAGTCAAAGTTTGCGCCGTTGGCACTCTGCCATATCCGTGCAGACTCCACCAGATGGTCGGTTCGAAGCCATGTACCGGTCCGCGCCTCCGCGATCAGGTGGCCAACGACAAGGTAGCAGAGCAGTTCGGCGCGTGCCTCGTCGTCAACATTGTCGAGCGCCGGCATCATCTGCTCCTCAAGCTCAGATTCCAAACGCGACAATATCATCGACTTAGGCGTCGCCAGATACCTGCCTTCGAATCGGCGGTGCCGCTGATGCGCTTACCGAAGGTGGCCGAACAGTTTTTGAGAGTAAGGAGCGAAACCATGTCACTCAATTTCCGCCCTGTCGTGTGGGTCACAGTCGAAAAAGCAGCCGAGCTGACCGGCCGTTCGATGGACTCGTTTAACCATCTGGTGCGCGACGGCCGGCTGGTTGAGGGCAAGCACTGGAAATGGTCTCCGGACAACCGACGCCACATCAACCTTGAGGCTTACGACGAATGGGTCGAAACCAGCAGTTCGAAGGGGTCTACGCGCGGGAGGCGTCCATCCATGTCGGCTCCCACTGCGAATGAATGAGATGAACGCTGAAGACGGAAGATTGCGCCTTTGGAGTGTCGAATCTGATGCTGGCTGGCGTTAGCAGCATCTCAATAAGGGGGATACGAACGACGGTCAGCGGCCACCGCTATTCGCACTGACCGCAACTATCGGTGGAGGAAGCAAGAACCCCGCAGATGACGGATTTGACGGCGAGGCGCCGTGCGGATCAGTGCTGGAACCTGTGAGATTCGCGGTACTTATTGAGGTGGGCATCGTTTCGGTCAATCGGATTCTTGCGCTCATCTTCGCGCAGCTTTTGGAGATAAGCGGCCTTCTGTTTTTCGATAGCCTGTGTTTCCGCTATTGCGATACGACTATCATCGATGTTGTGAATTACGCGAATTGATTGAGCAAAACCACCCAGCCAAAGGCCCAAAAACGGCACCATCACGTAGGCGACAGTATACGATCCGACGGACCACTTGAGCATGCCTGTTCCAAGCGGTATGCACAACAGCGCTATGGCCAAGGCAATGCTATTGAGAGCGATCGCTTGAAGGATGCCCTTGCGGAATCCCCGGGTGCGAATGGTTGCCGTTCGCTTCTGATCGCTCGTCAGATCGTCCAGCTTTTCCAAGGCAGACAAACGGTTGAAGGCGATGGCCCATGTAGAGGTGAGCGCCACCGCAATCGCTCCCAAGATGCCCCCGAATCCTGTTGAACTGGCTACGGTCGTGACGACGTCGGGCGCCCATCTGTTGAGCGCCCACGCTGTTGCCAAACCGAAGATTAATCCAAGGATTCTCACGGTGCTTTCAGTCGACCCTTATCGTTCCCGTATCAATTATGGACTCTAGCCACGCTCGCATGGTCTCATATGCGTCACTGACGTCCAGCACGCCATCATAGCTAGCTACTGATTTAAAGCTTTGAACACGCAGCGCAGACCCGTCCATGCGCCCCATACCCCTCACCTCGGCTTTGAAGAAGCTCGGATCTTCCACATGACGCAATTCGCGCATGATCTTCTTCATGATTTTGTCAGACGAGTCGTCGTCTTTCCGGTGCCCGACGACTTTAATCTGGAGGTTAACCTGAATGTCAGGGGCCTCTGTCAGTTCGTCAACTTTCAGTGCCGAAAATTCCTTTTCAGAGAGTAGGCCCTTTAGGACGTCCAAGCCAATCCCTTTTGCAAATTTGCTGACCGCAGCTGCAGACTTCGCGGCGACGCCCTTGCCCGGCGCAACTTCGCTGATCAGAGGGGCACCGATGGTCAGGCTTTTCACGGGTGCACTCTGGAGTTTTTTCCTCGTTTGCTCCGGGATGGCGTCGGTGAGTTCAACGCGCTGGTTGCTTGCCATAGTACTGGCATATTCAAACAGCCAGTTAAGGTGCGCTTCCAATTCCTGCACGCGTAATGCTTTCGACTGGATGATTACGACGTGATTGTCCCGAATGCCAAAATACAGCGGTGTCTCGGTGAATTGCTTTCCGTCGGGTGGCGCGAGCTGGCTGACATCCAGTTCGTCTTTCTCCTCATCCACGGCTGTCTCAATAACCAGGTGATGTGTACCCGGCGAATACAGCGTGAGAACGCCAAAAATGAACCCGGCGTATTCCCGTGGGGAATTTATCAGGCGCACCCACTGCTGGGCGCCGCTGGCTGACGGCGTCGCGCTGCCGTCAGTAATGACCTCATTTCGTTTTGTGACCTTGAGCTTACGAACAGATCGAGAGACAAGGTCTTGTAGGGTGACCTTCGATGGTTGCAAGAAGCCAGCTTGCTTATAGAACAGCTGCTTCGGGAGAGCCTTACGGGCCACGTTGATCCCCTCTTTTTCTATGTATGACCGCGAACGTTCTGGTGGCCCCACGTCTTCGGATCTGCGTACAGATCCTAAACTGATATGAGTCGACAGCGGCGCCAATCTTCGGATGATTGAATGTCGTCCGCGATTGTGATTCGATGAACGTCGCGGCGCAAGCATCAACTTACGGGGAAGGCCGCTATTTTGTATCAGCCAGTGGAGAGACACTGCAACGCGGCCGGAACTGCATCACAAGAATACGGTTACACAGCGGTTACATAGCGTCGGAAAAAGAAAAAGGGCTTGCCAGTTAAAACCGGCAAACCCTTGTGTAGCTTGGTGGGGCGTGAGTGACTCGAACACTCGACCTACGGATTAAGAGTCCGCTGCTCTACCAACTGAGCTAACGCCCCAACAGACTGCGAATTATGCACGAGTTCCCAACGCTTGCCTAGCCCCTTTCGCAGATTTCCTAAAAAAATCTATCGGACGGCGCCTGCAAACGCGCCAGAAACCAGCCGCCAAACCCGCGCGCGCTCCAGAACACTTACTCCATCCGCGCCCGGTATGATGACGCGACAACACGCCGCGCCGGCCCGCGCGGCTCGAACCGGGGACACACGATGGACGACAACGCAATCCGTGAACTGCTAGACCGCGTACTCGCGCCGTGGGTGCGCGCGCTTGCGCTGACGCCCGTCAAGGTCGGCGAAGACAGCGCCACGCTGCGTCTGCCGTTTTCTGGCGAACTGCGGCATTCGGGCGGCGTGATCTGCGGGCAGGTTTTCATGGCAGCCGCCGATACCGCGATGGTCGTCGCCATTTCGGCTGCGCTCGGCGGCTTCAAGCCGATGACTACCGTCTCGCTCAACATCAGCTTCATGAAGGCGGTCCGCAAGGGCGACGTGCTCATTACCGCGCGGGTGCTGCGCCTCGGCCGCAATCTCGTATTCGGCGAAGTCGAACTGCTCGACGAAGACGGTCGGCTGGCCGTCCATGCCACCACAACCTACGCGCTGCTCGACTGAACCGGGCCGCGCAGTATTCATGACGCGTCGCGGTCGGGGCGGCGCACTGAGGGAAACACTCACGATGTTCGATCAGGTCGTATTCGCAGGCGGCGGAAATCGCTGCTGGTGGCAGGCGGGTTTCTGGGACGTCGTCCAGCCCGAACTGCACATCAAACCGCGCGTGATCGCCGGCATTTCGGCGGGCGCAGCCACGGCGTGCATGCTCTATACGAACGAATCCGACTGGGTGATGCGCTACTACGAGCACGCGCTGCGCGAAAACACGAAGAACGCATACTGGGGCAACCTGCTGCGCGGGCAATCGGTGTTTCCGCACTACCGCATCTACCGGCAGGCGCTGCTCGATATCTATGGCGAGCGTTTCGCGGCGCTCGCGAAAGCGCCCGAAATTCGCATCGGCGTGTCGCATCTGCCGCGCTGGCTGGGCGCGCGGAGCGCCGTCGCGGCGGGACTGATCGCGTACAACATCGAAAAATACGTCCGCAAGACGCTGCATCCGACGCTCGGTCAGACGCTCGGCTTCCATCCGGAATTCGTGCGCGCGCAGGATTGCGCGACCGTCGAGGATCTTGCCGACCTGATCCTGCAATCGTCGAGTACGCCTCCGTTCACGCCGGTTTTGCGACGCAACGGCCGCCCGGTGCTGGACGGTGGAATGGTCGATAACGTGCCGGTCGGCGCGCTCGATGAAACGCCCGGCATGGTGCTCGTGATGGTGACGCGGCTCTACCCGCGGCCGCAGATGTTCGTCGTGCCGCATGGCACGCAGCAGCGTCTATACGTGCAACCGTCGCGCAAGGTGCCGATTTCGAGCTGGGATTACACCAGCCCGTCGCAAATGCAGCACGCATACAACCTCGGTCGCGTCGACGGCGAGCAGTTCCTGCAGCGCATGCCCGAACTGCTGAGCGCCGCCGCTCACGAATGACGCGCGACGTGCCCGAATCCGGACACGTGTTGCGAGTAAAAGCGGGCGGCCCGCTTATCGGCGCCGTCCGCCCTGCAGCGCTTCCGGATTCGCGACGCTCGACGTGTCGCCTCCATCGAATGCGAGGATGTTCTTGAACGCCGCGCCGAAGTACAGCTCGTAGCTCTCGCGTTCGACATAACCGATGTGCGGCGTGCAGATCACGTTCTCCATCCGCAGCAGGCTGTAGCCCTGCAGGATCGGCTCGCTTTCGTACACGTCGATTGCCACCATGCCCGGCCGGTTGTGCGAAAGCGCGCCCATCAGCGCATTTTCTTCCAGCAGCTCGGCGCGGCTTGTGTTCACGAAGAGCGCAGTCGGCTTCATGCGCATCAGGTCGTGCTGCGTGACGATGCCGCGCGTGTCGTCGTGCAGGCGCAGATGCAGCGACAGTACGTCGCTCTGCTCGAACAGCGCTTCACGGCTTTCGGCGACGTTGTAGCCATCTTCCTTCGCCGCCTCGCGCGAATGTTCGCGCCCCCAGATCAGGACGTTCATGCCGAATGCCTTGCCGTAGCCGGCCAGCAGCCGGCCAATCTTGCCGTAGCCCCAGATTCCGAGCGTCTGGCCGCGCAAAACGGTGCCGAGCCCGAAATTCGGCGGCAGTGCCGAGGTCTTGAGACCCGACTGCTGCCAGGCCCCTTGCTTAAGGTTTGCTACGTATTGCGGAATGCGTCGCTGGGCGGCCATGATGAGTGCCCACGTCAGCTCGGCGGGCGCGATCGGTGAACCGCTGCCTTCCAGCACGGCGATGCCGCGTTCGGTACACGCGGCCATGTCGATGTGGCTCGATGCCTTGCCCGTCTGGCTGATCATGCGCAGATGCGGCAATTTATCGAGGAGTTGCGAGCTGATGCGCGTACGTTCGCGAATCAGGACCAATGCGTCGACTTCGGCCAGACGGCTTGCAAGCTGGCCCAGACCGCGAACGGTATTGTTGAAAACCTTGACTTCATGGTCGGCCAGCAACTGGAAGCAATTGAGCTTGCGAACGGCGTCCTGGTAATCGTCGAGGATGGCAATCTTCATGGCGTTGTGTTTTGCGGCGCACCTAATGGGCGCGGAACGGAGTGATAAGCTGAATGTCCCAACATGTGATTCGCACGCATGCTGGTACTGCGGATTGAAGCCCTGTCGAACGGGGGCCGGAACATAGGCCCATTTCAGGCAGGCAGGATTCACCCCTGTTTTTAACAGTTTGTTGCTAAACGATGCAAGCCGCTTTACAGACGGTTTCGAACAACAGGCTGGCGGGCCCACGACGTCATGCACAATCAGGCGGGCCGGAACATCGGCGAAGCTGGGTTGGACGCCTCTCGCGAGCAGCGTTGCTGGGCTGGTTACCGTTTTTCTTTTAATAACAGAACGGAGACAGCTCGATGAATCATCCCGCATTTAATGGTCAGGCAGCCGTCGAGGCACCGGCCTGGATCCGACACCGAAAACTCATCGACTGGGTTCAGCGCGTGGCCGCGCTGACGAAGCCGGAGCGTGTTGTGTGGTGCGACGGCTCGCAGGAAGAGTATGACCGTCTGTGCGCGCAGATGGTCGCGGCCGGCACGCTTACGCAGCTCAATCCGGCAAAGCGCCCGAACTCGTATCTCGCATGCTCAGACCCGTCCGATGTGGCGCGCGTCGAAGACCGCACGTTCATCTGCTCGCAGCGCGAAGAAGACGCCGGCCCGACGAACAACTGGATTGCACCGGCGGAAATGCGCTCGACGCTCGACGGTCTTTTCGACGGCGCGATGCGCGGCCGCACGATGTACGTCGTGCCGTTTTCGATGGGGCCGCTCGGTTCGCCGATTGCGCACATCGGCGTCGAACTCAGCGACAGCCCGTACGTGGTGACAAACATGCGCATCATGACGCGCATGGGCCGCCAGGTGTACGACGTGCTTGGCGAGGACGGCGACTTCGTGCCGTGCGTGCACTCGGTCGGCGCGCCGCTTGCCGCCGGCGCGAAAGACGTGCCGTGGCCCTGCAACGACACGAAATACATCGTCCATTTCCCCGAATTGCGCGAAATCTGGAGCTACGGCTCGGGCTACGGCGGCAACGCGCTGCTGGGCAAGAAATGCTTCGCGCTGCGAATCGCATCGACAATGGGCCGCGACGAAGGCTGGCTCGCCGAACACATGCTGATTCTTGGCGTGACGTCGCCGGAAGGGCGCAAGTATCACGTCGCAGCGGCGTTTCCGTCGGCGTGCGGCAAGACGAACTTCGCGATGCTGATTCCGCCAGAAGGCATGAACGGCTGGCGCATCTCCACCATCGGCGACGATATCGCGTGGATCAAGCCGGGCAACGACGGACGCCTGTACGCAATCAATCCAGAAGCGGGCTACTTTGGCGTCGCGCCGGGCACGAGCGAAAAGACCAACTTCAACGCGATGGCGACGCTGAAGGAAAACGTCATTTTCACGAACGTCGCGCTGACGGACGACGGCGACGTCTGGTGGGAAGGCATGACCGACGAACCGCCCGCGCACCTGATCGGCTGGCAGGGCGAGGACTGGACACCTGCGATCGCGAAGGAAACCGGGCGCAAGGCGGCGCACCCGAACGCCCGCTTTACGGCGCCGGCGTCGCAATGCCCATCGATCGATGCCGACTGGGAGAACCCGGCTGGCGTGGCGATCGACGCGTTCATCTTCGGTGGCCGCCGTTCGACCACCGTGCCGCTCGTCACCGAAGCCCGCAACTGGGTCGAGGGCGTCTACATGGCCGCGACGATGGGTTCCGAAACCACGGCCGCAGCCGCCGGCCAGCAGGGCGTGGTGCGCCGCGACCCGTTCGCGATGCTGCCGTTTTGCGGCTACAACATGAGCGATTACTTCGGCCACTGGCTGCGGACCGGCGAGCGCCTCGCGCGCCTGAACGTGCAGATGCCGAAGATATTCTGCGTGAACTGGTTCCGCAAAGGCGCCGACGGCAAGTTCGCGTGGCCGGGTTTCGGCGAGAACATGCGCGTACTGCGCTGGATGGTCGGCCGGATCGAAGGCAAGGCGAAGGGCGCGGAACACGCGTTCGGCGTTTCGCCGGCCTACGAGGACATCGACTGGAGCGGCCTGGAATTCACGCGCGACCAATACGACGAGGTGATTTCAGTCGACGACGTCGCCTGGCGCGAGGAGCTCGATCTGCACGCGCAACTGTTCGATACGCTGGAGCGGGGCCTGCCGCCCGCGTTGCAGGAGACGCAGACAGCGCTACGTAACCGGCTCGCCGCGTGACAGTGTGAGCACCCGCTTCGCTTTGGAAGCCGCCTTCCGGCGGCTTTTTTGTGTCCACGGTTTGGGAAAATTCTTGCTGCTTTCGGGGCACTTTCGGCAGTTGCGCAATGGCTTTCGGCATTTTGCGCAACGATTGTTTCAGCAGCCACTTACCTTGCATTGTTTCCATCTTGGGAACAATTGAGCAGGGCACTTCCCACTAAAGGGCACAATCGCACAAATTTTTATCTAATCGCCAAGTTTCCAGGCAACTTCTGCAGGATTTCCGGAGTCGGAGGAGAATTCGCCATTCGCAGTTCGCTTCGCCTCTACGGGAAGAAAAAAGCTGTAACACGCAGGAGTTGTCTTATGGATCATTTGCAGTCGATGCGGGTTTTCGTCAAGGTGGCGGATCTCGGTAGCTTTGCCCGCGCAGCCGGTGCGATGGATATCTCGAATGCTGTCGCGACCCGGCATGTGGCCGACCTTGAAGGTCGGCTTGGCACACGGCTTCTCAACCGGACAACCCGTAGCCTCTCGCTGACCGAGTCCGGTCAGGTTTATCTCGAACGCGCGCGCCAGATTCTCGACGAGCTGGAAGACGTCGAACAGATGGTGGTGGCGCGCAATCACGAACCCGTCGGCACGCTGCGCATCGTCGCGCCCGTGGTGTTCGGGCTTCACAACCTCGCGCCGGTGCTGCAGACGTACGCCGAGCGCTATCCGAAAGTGATCCCCGACGTTACGCTGGTCGACCGGCAGGTCGATCTCGTCGAAGAGGGATTCGATGTCGGCGTCGTGATCGCGCGTCATATGCGCAGTGCGAGCATCGTGACGCGGCGCCTGACCACCGGCTGCATGACTGTGTGCGCGACGCCGGCGTACCTGGAAAAGCACGGCACGCCGACGCGTCCCGAGCATCTCGCCGAACATCCGTGTCTCTCGCTGCCCTCCGAATACTGGGGCGACGAGCGCGTCTTCACGGGGCCGGACGGCGAAGTGCGCGTGCGTCCAACGAACGTGATCGTCGCGAACAACACAGAGATGCTGCGCCAGTTCGCGATGCTCGGCATGGGCATCGCGATCCTGCCAAGCTATCTGATTGGCCGGGATACGACACGCGGCAAGCTGGTACGGCTTCTCAGCGATTACCGTTTGCCGCAGGTCGAAATCAACATCGCGTATCCGAGCCGTCGACATCTGCCGGCCAAGGTGCGCACGTTCATCGATCACCTGGTCGAGCACTTCAACCAGACGCCGAACAGCCAGCTTGGCGAGCAATGGGTCAAGGACGGCCTTGTGCGCCCGTCAGCGCCAGCGATGGCGCCTTCGTCGGACCGTATGCCGCCCGAGGCGTTCGACGGCGCTGAGCCTCTGTCAAGCCTGCTGGACAGCGAAGTTCCGGCGGCCAAGCCGATCAAGTCCAGTTTGCGGCCGCGCCCGACGGCGCTATCTCCGCTTTGAGTCGGCGGCCGATGACGTAAAAAAAGCGCAGCCATCAGGCTGCGCTTTTTCATTGCTGCGCGCTGCGTCGAGCCGGCGCGCGCCGTAATGCCTACGAGCCGGTCTTGCGCGCGACAGCCTTCTTCGCCGGCGCTTTCTTTGCGGCTGCGGTTTTGGTTGCGGCGGTCCTGGTCGCGGTCGTTTTGGCCGCCGTTTTCCGTGCCGGCGCAGCCTTGGCCGTAGCGCCTTCTTCCTGCGCTTCGGTTTCCGCGTCGCCGCCAGCACTTGCGGCCTTTTTGGCAGCCGTCTTCGCCGCGGTTTTCGCCGACGGCTCCTTCTTCTCGAACTCGAAGCCAATCTTGCCGTCGCTCTGCTTCACGAGGAACGCCTTGAAGTTGCGACCCGTACGCGACGACTTGAAGTTCGTCAGCAGATCCGTGCGCCCTTCTTCGAGCAACTTCGACATCTGTTCGCGGCTGATTTCCTGCTGAAGGATGACCTTGCCCGAACGGAAGTCGCAGGTTTTCGGATTCGCCACCGAGTTCTCGCAGACGAAGCTCATGCCATGCTCAAAGACGCGCGCCTTGCATTTCGGACAGGCGCCGACCGGTTCCTGCGCGGAGAAATCAGGCGCTTCGCCGTCTTCGCCGCCTGAATCCTGACCGAAATCAAACTCGAGCTTGTAGTTCTTCGTTTCGTCATCGAACGAGAGCTTGAGGATCGCTGAAAACGGGCGCCCCATCTTGCTGCGAAAGCCCGAGAGCGGACCGATCGTCTTGTTCTGCAGCAGTTCTTCGACTTCGGGAATCTCGAACTGACGGCCGCCCGGAATTTTCGAAATCGAGAATTCGCATTTGGAACACGCGAAGCGCCGGTAGTTCTCCTTGACCTGGCCGCCGCAATTTGGACACGGGGTTTCAAGCGTGGCGTAGTCGCCGGGAATCGTGTCCGAGTCGTATTCCTTTGCGCGCTTGACGATGGTTTGCGTCATGCGGGCAATTTCCTGCATGAACTCGTCGCGCTTGAGGTTGCCGCGCTCCATCTGCGCGAGCTTGTGTTCCCACTCGCCCGTGAGTTCTGGCGCAGTGAGTTCCTCGACGCCAAGACCGCGCAGCAGCGTGGTCAGCTGGAACGCCTTGGCAGTCGGAATCAGATCGCGGCCTTCGCGGATCAGATACTTTTCGCCCAGCAGACCTTCGATGATGGCGGCGCGTGTGGCCGGCGTGCCGAGCCCCTTGGCCGCCATCGCCTCGCGCAGTTCGTCATCTTCGACGAGCTTGCCCGCGCCTTCCATCGCCGACAGCAGCGTGGCTTCGTTGTAGCGTGCCGGCGGTTTGGTGACGAGCTGTTGAGCCGCGACCTTGTCGGTCTTGACCTTCTCGTCCTTCTTCACGGGCACGAGGTTCGCGTCTTCGCCGCTGATTTCGCGGCCGTAGATCTGCAGCCAGCCGGGCTCGACCAGCACCTTGCCTTCGGTCTTGAAGTGATGACCGACGACTTCTGTGATGCGCGTCGTCACCTTGAACTCGGCAGCCGGGAAGAACACCGCGAGGAAGCGCTTCACGACGAGGTCGTACAGCTTCTGCTCCGGCTCGGACAGCGCCTTCGGCGCCTGCAATGTCGGGATGATTGCAAAGTGGTCGCTGATCTTCGAATTGTCGAAGATGCGCTTGTTCGGTTTCACCCACCCCTTGTCGAGTACCTGCTTTGCGAACGGCAGGTAGTTGTTGCTCTCCTTCAGCATATCGAGCGTGCTCTTCACGGTCTCGATATAGTCTTCCGGCAGCGCGCGCGCATCGGTACGCGGGTACGTCAGCACCTTGTGCTTTTCGTACAGCGCCTGGGCGAGACCGAGCGTGTTCTTCGCCGAAAAGCCGAAGCGGCCGTTGGCTTCACGCTGAAGGCTCGTCAGGTCGAAGAGCGCGGGCGAGAGTTGCGTCGACGGCTTCGATTCTTCCGTCACCGTGCCGATCTGGCCGCGGCACGCGGCGACAATCGTTTCGGCAGCCGGCAGGCTCCAGAGACGCGAATCGCGTTTTTCCGGATCGAACTCGTCTTTCCTGAATTTCGGGTCGTACCAGCGGCCTTCATAAAAGCCCGCCGAACAGACGAACTCCGCCTTCACTTCCCAATAGTCACGCGGCACAAAGCGGCGAATCTTCTCTTCCCGCTCGACGACGATCGACAGCGTTGGCGTCTGCACGCGCCCGACGGTTGTCAGGAAGAAGCCGCCGCCCTTGCTGTTGAACGCGGTCATTGCCCGCGTGCCGTTGATGCCGACAAGCCAGTCGGCTTCGGACCGGCAGCGCGCTGCATCGGCGAGCGGCTGCATTTCCTCGTCGCTACGCAGACGGGCGAAGCCGTCGCGGATCGCGGCCGGCGTCATCGATTGCAGCCAGAGGCGCTGCACGGGTTGCTTCGCCTTCGCGTGCTGCGCGATCAGACGGAAAATCAGCTCGCCTTCGCGCCCCGCGTCGCATGCGTTCACGAGCCGGTCGATGTCCTTGCGCTTGAGCAGCTTCGTCAGCACCTTCAGCCGCGACTCGCTTTTTGCGATCGGATTCAGATCGAAATGCAGCGGGATGACCGGCAGATTGGCGAAACTCCATTTTCCGCGCTTGACTTCGTATTCCTCGGGCGCCGCGATCTCGAGCAAATGCCCGACCGCCGACGAAAGGACGTAGTCATCGCTTTCGAAGTATTCGTCATGCTTGGTAAAGCCGCCCAAAGCGCGCGCGATGTCGTTCGCGACGGAAGGCTTTTCGGCGATGATCAGTGCTTTGGACATGACTGGGATGTGAGTATGTGGATCGGGTTTGTGGCCCTTTAACGACCGCTTTATAGCACACGCCACTGAAACGGCGATTCTCGTGCTTCAAAAAAGCGGCTCATCATAATGGGGTGTCCGCCAGTCCGGCAAGCGGGGCTCCCGCACCTGCGTGAGATCTGGCAGCCTTGCTGGCTGTGCGTTCTGGCGCCTGGCGCGGCCTCGCTCAGCCCGCCGGCGACCTGCCGTAACGCGTCTTCGCACGGCGCAATTGCTCAACAGTCTCGCCGGCTGGCGATGCTTTCAGGCAACAGCCAGCGCCGGCCGGATTTTTGGCGCGCCTGTGATGCCCGGCAGCGCCGTGGACTCGGCCAGCATGCGCTCGACGATGCCCGCTTGCGGAAGCACGGTGCCGAAAAAGCGCGTGGTATGGGCGTCTTCGATCAGGATCGTCGGAAAATTTTCCACGTCCAGATCGTCGAAACGGTCCGCGTGGGTTTCGATATCGATCCACGCAAAGCAGATATCGGGATGACGGTCCGCCAGCTGGTTGAACGCGTCACGATACTCGCGGCACGTTCCGCACCACTCCGCACACAGACACGCGACAAACAACGTGTCGCGATCATTGATGCGCTCGGCGATCCGGTCCTGATCGGTGTCGAGATTCAGCGCGGGCATGGCAATTCCTTGCGTATTTATGTCAGGTGCTTTGGCGCGAATGTAGCATGGCGCGCCGTCAGGTGTGGCTCGCCCGGACGAAGCGGCCGCCCGGCAATACGCTCAGGTGGCCTGCCAGTTCCAGTTGCAGGAGCGTGGCTTGCAGCGTGGTCCCATCCATTTCGGTGCGTGTGGCGAGAATTTCAAGCGTGGCCGGCGAATGGCCGAGCGCATCGAGCAGCCGTCGGGCTTCCGGGGCGAGCGAAGCCGCGATATCCGGGGCCGCACGGTGCGACGGCGCTGCTGCGGGAATCTCGAACCCGAGTTCTTCGAGGACGTCTTCGGGTGTTTCGACCAGCTTCGCGCCCTGCTTGATCATGCGGTGACAGCCACGCGCGAGCGGCGCGTGAATCGAGCCGGGAATGGCGAACACGTCGCGTCCCATTTCATTCGCGAGACGGGCGGTGATCAGCGATCCGGAGCGCATGGCCGCCTCGACGATGAGCACGCCGCTCGACAGCCCCGCAATGAGCCGGTTGCGTTGGGGAAAGTGAGCGGAGCGGGCCGGCGTGCCGAGCGGCCATTCCGACACGATGACGCCCGACGCTGCGATCTGGTGCGCAAGCTGATGGTTCGCGGACGGATACACCACGTCCGCGCCCGTTCCGATGACCGCGACAGTGCTGCCAGACCCGGCGAGCGCGCTGCGATGCGCGGCGGCGTCGATTCCCAGCGCGAGCCCGGATACGACGGCGAGCCCCGCGTCCGACAGCGCCCGCGAAAAGCGCCCGGCATCTTCGACACCTTGCGGCGTCGCGCTGCGGCTACCGACGACGGCGATACTGCGCGCGTGGAGCAGTTCCAGCCTCCCCTTTACATATAGCAGCGGAGGTGGATCGGGCATCCTCAGCAGAGACGGTGGATATGCCGGATCGCCTAGCGTCAGCACCTGGTTGCCCGACGCTTCACGCCACGCGAGGACGGCGGCGAGTTGCTCGTCGAATCCAGGCGCGGGCGGCGCGAGCACGGCCCGCGCGCACGCTTCGTTACTTGCTGCGGCGATCGCGGCGAAGGACTGGCCCAGCAGTGCCTCGGGAAGCCCGAATGCATCGAGAAGCGTGCGCAATACAGCCGGTTTGAGCCCTCGCGCCAGCGAAAGCCGCAGCCATGCGGCGAGTTCAGTGTCAGTCATCGGCAGGGTGCGCATTGCGTGTCAATCCTTTGCGGGCAGCGGCCGGGCGGTCGCCATGCTAAAATTTTCATCATCCGGAATAAAAGCAGCGCCGCGCCCGCCCGCGCGTGCCTTTCAGTCGTGCGTCCAGCCCTGTGTTGAATCGAACTGGTTCGACCGCATATCCTCCGTATAACCCGATGGGCCCACAAGCTGGCCAGATGGCCATGTATGGGGCCCGGCCCGGTATCAGGCTGGAAGCGGCCGTGACGCGCAGCGCTCACTCACTCTCATCAGAACCATGGCTTTACTGAACATCCTCAACTATCCCGACAAGCGCTTGCACAAGATCGCGAAGCCCGTGGAAGTGGTCAACGACCGCATCCGCCGGCTCGTCTCCGATATGGCCGAAACGATGTACGCGGCACCGGGCGTCGGCCTTGCGGCAACGCAGGTCGACGTACACGAACGCGTGATCGTGATCGACGTGTCCGAAACCCATGACGAACTGCAGGCGTTCATCAACCCGGAAATCATCTGGTCGAGCAACGAGAAGAAGCTTTCCGAAGAAGGCTGCCTGTCGGTGCCCGGAATCTACGACAACGTCGAACGCGCCGAGAAGGTGCGCGTGCGGGCGCTGAACGAAAAGGGCGAGACGTTCGAACTCGACTGCGAGGGGCTCCTCGCGGTGTGCATCCAGCACGAGATGGATCACCTGATGGGCCGCGTGTTCGTCGAATACCTGTCATCGCTCAAGCAGACGCGCATCAAGAACAAGATGAAAAAGCTCGCACACGCGATGTAACGCCTTTCCATCCTGCCAAAGCCCCAGTACATGAGCCATTCGCTGCGCGTCATTTTTGCCGGTACGCCGGAATTCGCCGCCGGGGCGCTTGCCGCGATTCACGCGGCCGGTTTTCCGGTGCCACTCGTTCTGACGCAGCCCGATCGTCCTGCCGGCCGCGGCATGAAATTGCAGGCGAGCCCGGTAAAGCGCTTCGCGCTGGAACATGGCCTCGACGTAGCACAGCCGCCTTCACTGCGCCGAAACGGCAAATATCCGGCCGAGGCCGCCGCCGCCATCGACCAGTTGCGCGCGACGCCGCACGACGTCATGGTCGTGGCCGCGTACGGACTGCTGCTGCCGCAGGAAGTGCTCGATATCCCGCCGCATGGCTGCATCAATATTCATGCATCGCTGCTGCCGCGCTGGCGTGGCGCTGCGCCTATCCACCGTGCGATTGAAGCCGGCGACGCCGAAACTGGCATCACACTGATGCAGATGGACGTCGGCCTCGATACAGGCGCGATGCTTACTGATGCCCGCACGCCCATCCATCCCGACGACACCACGGCAACCCTGCACGACCGGCTCGCGCAGGCGGGCGCCAGGTTGATCGTCGAGGCGCTGGTGGAACTCGAGCGCTCGGGCAAGCTCGCGTCCACGCCGCAACCCGCAGACGGCGCGACGTACGCCGAAAAGATCGCCAAACACGAAGCGGCGCTCGACTGGCGGCGTCCCGCCGTTGAGCTTGCGCGCCAGGTTCGCGCGTTCGACCCGTTCCCGGGCGGCGTAGCGACGCTCGAAGACGGCACCGCGCTGAAGATCTGGGCCGCGGCAGCAGTCGATGTTGCCGCTCCGGCAGGCGAAGCTGCGCCTGGCACGATCGTCGAGGTTTCGCCGGAAGGCGTGGTTGTCGCGAGCGGCAGCGGCGCGTTGCGCCTCACGCAACTGCAGAAACCCGGCGGCAAGCGCCTGCCTGTGCGCGAGTTTCTTGCTGGCGCGACCCTCGAGGCCGGGCAGCGTTTCAAGTTGCCGGAAGCGCAGTAATAGAAGCGCCTGCCAGCGCTCGCGCCCCGGTTTTCCGTCTTTCAAGCAGGATCGTAAGGCGATCGAAGTCGTCGCACCCTATGCCGTTCGGCCAGATCGCGCCGCCTCCTCGCGGCGCGTTAGAATCGTTCGTGCATTCCCCACGCGCCCGAGGTTTCAATGTTTGCCATCACCCATTTCGCTTTTTTCGTCGTCGCCGTTTTTCTGCTGAACGTCACGCCTGGTCCGGACACGGCTTATATCGTCGGGCGCAGCGTTGCGCAGGGGCGCGGCGCGGGGCTGATGTCTGCGCTTGGCATATCGGCCGGGTGCTGCGTGCATTCGCTGGCCTGCGCGTTCGGTCTGACCGCGCTGCTGGCCGCGTCGGCCACGGCGTTCACCGTCATCAAGTTCGTCGGCGCGATCTATCTGATCTATCTCGGGGTACGCCTGATCCTCGCGAAGCCGGCGGCAGAGGTGCCCAATGTGGCGACGAGCGTCCCGTCGCGCGCGCCCGGCGCGCCGAAATCGCTGCGTCAGCTTTTCCTGCAGGGTTTCTGGACAAACGTCCTGAACCCGAAGGTCGTGCTGTTCTTCGTATCGTTCTTTCCGCAGTTCGTTACTGCCGATAGCGAGCACAAAACCCTGGCGTTCCTGGCGCTTGGCGTGGTGTTCGTCTTGATGAGCATGGTCTGGAACAGCTTCGTCGCGTGGATCGCTGGCAGCGTGACGCAGCGTTTCTCCGGAAAGCCCGGCGTGAAAAAGTGGCTCGACCGCGGCGTGGGTAGCGCGTTCGTCGGTCTCGGCATCAAACTCGCCACCGCATCACGCTGATTGAATTTTCCTCGCGCGCCCATATCTAACAAATCGCTTACAATCAGCCGCCGCATTGGGCGGCTTCATAGGTGAACCGCATTCGGGCAAGGAGTACAGGAAATGTTTAACTGGGTGAAAACCGCGATGCTGATGGCCGCGATTACGGCCCTTTTCATCGTGATTGGCGGCATGATCGGCGGCTCGCGGGGCATGATGCTCGCGTTCCTGATCGCCATCGGCATGAATTTCTTCTCGTACTGGTTCTCGGACAAGATGGTGCTGCGCATGTACAACGCGCAGGAAGTCGACGAAACCAGCGCGCCGCAGTTTTACCGGATGGTCCGCGAACTCGCCACGCGCGCCAATCTGCCGATGCCCAAGGTGTACCTGATCAACGAAGACGCGCCGAACGCCTTCGCGACGGGCCGCAATCCTGAGCACGCGGCTGTCGCGGCAACGACGGGCATCCTGCGGGTGTTGTCGGAGCGCGAAATGCGCGGCGTGATGGCGCATGAACTGGCACACGTGAAGCACCGCGACATCCTGATTTCGACGGTGTCGGCGACCATGGCGGGCGCGATTTCGGCGCTGGCGAACTTCGCGATGTTCTTTGGCGGGCGCGACGAGAACGGTCGCGCGTCGAATCCGGTTGCCAGCATTGCCGTGGCGATTCTGGCGCCGATTGCGGGCGCGCTGATCCAGATGGCAATTTCGCGTGCGCGCGAGTTCGAAGCGGATCGTGGCGGTGCGCAGATTTCGGGCGACCCGCAGGCGCTGGCGTCGGCGCTCGACAAGATTCATCGCTATGCGAGCGGAATTCCGTTTGCAACCGCCGAGGCTCATCCGGCAACGGCGCAGATGATGATCATGAACCCGCTCGCCGGCGGCGGCATTGCGAACCTGTTTTCGACGCACCCGGCCACAGAGGAACGCGTCGCGCGCCTGATGGAGATGGCGCGCACCGGGCGCTTCGAATGAGATAACGCGAAGGTGCTTCTCCGGATGAAATGAACCGAAGACAAATACGCGCAGGAAGGCATTCGCGTTCCGCAGCCCGAAGGGCGAGCCAGCAGGCTCGCCCTTTTTGTTTCCCCGCAGGCGTAACGGCGGGCGCGGCCAAAAGCTCAATCGCAAACCCAACCGCCCAGCCAAAAACCTCGACGTAACCAAGCGGTCCTCCTGTCAGCTCGCCCCCACCCCAGGGAACTTCCAAACCCACTCAGACCACACCCACACCATGGGTCCGGCCCCGGCCCGGCGGCGCGCCACGCTACAATGTCTCTTTTGCGCCACGCCGCCCGCGTGGCCCGCCTCTGTCTGATCCATGACTGCCAAGCCTTCCGAGCGATCCGTTTCAAAATCCCCGCGCCCGCGAGAATCGCGTCTGTCGACGTTGCATCTCGCGCCCGAGTCGCTGGGCTTTGCGCTCGATTGCGCGGCGCAGGCCATCGGCGCTGTGCGCCTCGGCGCGGCGCTGCCGGCGGCATTGCAAAGCGTTTTTGTCTCCGCGCCCGAAGGCGCGGCAGCGCGCGGCGCGGTGCAGGACATCGCGTACCGCACGATGCGCCGTCTCGCCACCGCCGAGGCGCTCATCGCGCAACTCGTGCGCAAGGCGCCGCCGCCGCACGTCGGTCATGTGCTTGCATGCGCGCTCGCCTTGCTTGTCGATGACGAAGCGTCGGCCGCGTACACCCAGTTCACCGTGGTCGATCAGGCCGTCAACGCAATCAGCGCACGACGCGAATTCGCGTTCGCAAAGGGGCTCGTCAACGCGGTTCTGCGCCGCTTCCTGCGCGAGCGCGAGGGCCTGCTTGCCACGGTGCAGGCCGACGACGTCGCCCACTGGAACTATCCGCAGTGGTGGATCGACGCCGTTCGCAGCGCGTGGCCGGACAACTGGGAGGCGATCCTCGCCTCCGGCAAGGAACAGGGACCGCTGACGCTGCGCGTGAATGCGCGCCGCTCAACCGTCGCCGACTATCTAAAGGGGCTGGACGAGCATCACATCGCGGCGCGTGCGGCCGGCGAGCATGCGGTACGTCTTGATACGCCGATGCCTGTCGACCGCATTCCGGGTTTCGATGATGGCGTCGTCTCCGTGCAGGACGCGGGCGCGCAGCTCGCCGCGCAGTCTCTCGGCGTGACGGACGGCATGCGCGTGCTCGACGCGTGCGCCGCGCCAGGCGGCAAGACCGGGCATCTGCTGGAACTTGCCGACATCGAACTGATCGCGCTCGAAAGCGACGCGTCGCGTGCGCGGCGCATCGGCGAAAACCTTCAGCGCCTGAATCTCGAAGCCGAAGTGCGCATCGGCGACGCCGGCAATCCGGCGAAGTGGCATGACGGCCAGCCCTTCGACCGGATCCTCGCCGACGTGCCGTGTTCTGCGTCGGGCATCGTGCGGCGTCATCCGGATATTCGCTGGCTGCGTCGCGCGAGCGATATTCCCGCGCTGGTCGCCGAGCAGCGGCGGATTCTCGAAGCGCTCTGGCCGCTCGTCAAACCCGGCGGCGAACTGCTTTATGTGACGTGCTCGATCTTCCCCGAAGAGGGCGAGTTGCAGGCGCAGTGGTTTGGAGGCATCCATCAAGATGCGGTACGATTGGACGCGCCGGGGCAGCTGTTGCCCAAGGTCGCCCGCGCGCCGGCCAGTTCGCCAGGCGCGCCGCGTACCGGGCAGGACACCGACTCGAATTCAGACCACGACGGATTTTTCTACGCGCGCTTTCAGAAACGGTGACCATCAAACGCTTCTTCCCGCTTCGGCTCGCGGCCGTGCTCTGGTTTGCGCTGGCCGTCTGGCTGGGCACCGCCGGATCCGCGTACGCCGACTCGATCGCCGTGCAGCGTGCATCATTGCAGGCCGACGGCAATGGCTGGAATCTCGACGCGCGTTTTGACTTCGACCTGAACAGCAATCTCGAAGACGCGGTCAACAAAGGCATCCCGCTCTACTTCACCACCGATTTCGAATTGAGTCGCCCGCGCTGGTACTGGTTCGACGAGCAGCCGGTCAGCGTTTCGCAAAGCATCCGTCTGTCGTTCCAGCCGCTCACGCGTGAATATCGCGTGTCGTCGGGTGGTCTTCAACTCGGCTTCAGTACATTGAAGGACGCGCTCTCGGTGATCAAGCACGTCACGTCGTGGCACGTGATCGACCGCAATGAAGTGCATGTCGGCGAGACGTATAACGCGTCGGTGCGCATGCAGCTCGACGTCGCGCTGATGCCGAAGCCGTTCCAGATCGACGCGGTCAACAACCGCGACTGGAACCTCGCTTCGGACTGGAAGCGCTTTACCTTCACGGTGACTGAACGTGCTAAATAAAGTGCGCCGCGCCACGACCACCAGCGTCACCGGACTCATCGTCCGCGTGATGGTGTCGACGGTCGCCGTCACCGCTGTTCTGCTGCTTGTGCTGCTCGCCGCCGCGAGCGCGAATACCGAGTTCTTCGATCGCTACTATCAGTGGCTGTACGCGGCGAACGTCGCGGTCGCGCTGATCTTCATGCTGATCGTCGCGGTGCTGGTCGTCGTGATCATCACGCGATTGCGCAAGGGCAAGTTCGGCACGCGGCTGCTCGCAAAACTCGCGTTCTTCTTCGCGCTCGTCGGTGTCGTGCCGGGTGGGATCATCTACGTCGTGTCGTATCAGTTCGTGTCGCGCAGCATTGAATCGTGGTTCGACGTCAACGTCGAAACGGCGCTGACGTCCGGGCTGAATCTGGGACGCGGCATGCTCGATGCCTCGCTGTCCGATCTGCAGACGAAGGGCCGTCTGATGTCCGAGCAGCTTGCGAGCACCGAACCGGGGAGCACGACGCTCACGCTGCTGCGTCTGCGCGACCAGTTCGGCGTGCAGGAGGCGACCATCGTCGAGCCGGTGCGCAGCATGTCGGGCGCGACGCCGGACATGCACGTCGTCGCGCAGGCGTCGGGCAATTACGCGTCACTCGTGCCGAACGATCTGCCGACGCCGCTCATGGTCGAGCAGGCGCGCGGCCACGGTTTTGCCGCCATCGAAGGCGAAGTGGATGGCGATCCACATGAGCGTGGCGCGAAGGGCGCGCTGCGTCTGCGCGTCGTGCAGCGCATTCCGGATTCGAACGCGGCGTTGCTGCAGCCGGCCGAACGCTTCCTGCAACTTACGGTGCCGGTTTCGCCGTCGCTCGCGCGTAACGCCGATGCCGTGCAGCGCGCGTATCGCGAATATCAGGAAAAGGCGCTCGGGCGCACCGGTCTGCGCAAGATGTACATCGGCACGCTGACGCTTGCGCTGTTCCTCGCGACGTTTATTGCGATGATGCTGGCGCTCGCGCTCGGCAACCAGCTCGCGCGGCCGCTGTTCCTGCTCGCGCAGGGCACGAAGGAAGTGACCGAAGGCGACTACACGCCGAAGCGCGAAATCAAGTCGCGCGACGAACTCGGCTTCCTCACGCAGTCGTTCAACGCGATGACGCGCCAGCTTTCCGAGGCGCGCGCGGCGGTCGAGAACAACCGCATCGCGCTTGAACATTCGAAGGCGTATCTGGAAAGTATTCTCGCGAACCTGACCGCAGGCGTTTTTGTATTCGACCGGCGCTTCCGGTTGACGACAGCGAATCGCGGCGCGGAGCGCATCTTCCGCCAGCCGTTCCAGCCGATGCTCGGCTCGCCGCTCGACGACATTGGCGTGCTCGACGAATTCGGCGCGATGGTGCGCAAGGCGTTCGCCGATCGCGAGGCGGCGGGTGGCGATGGGCACGACGATCGCGGACACTGGCAGCAGCAGGTGTCGGTTCAGGTGACGGGCGAAGCCGAACCGCTGACGCTGCTCGTGCGCGGCGCCCGTCTCGTCGCCGCGACCGACGGCGATGCGCAGGACGCGCAGACGTCCGGCTATGTCGTCGTGTTCGACGACATTTCGGACGTGATCTCCGCGCAGCGTTCGATCGCATGGGGCGAAGTCGCACGACGGCTCGCACACGAGATCAAGAATCCGCTGACGCCGATCCAGCTTTCCGCGGAGCGCCTGCAGATGAAGCTCGCCGACAAGCTCACGCCATCGGACGCCGATGTGCTCAAGCGAGGCGCGACGACGATCGTGAATCAGGTCGCGGCGATGAAGCAGATGGTCGACAGCTTCCGCGATTACGCGCGCACGCCGCCGGCGGTGCTCGCGAATCTGCAGTTGAACGACCTCGTGAGCGAAGTGCTCACGCTGTACGGCATCGAAGAAGGCAAGAGCGCGATCGCGGTGGAGCTCGGCGCGCATCTTCCGGTGATTCGCGGCGATGCGACGCAACTGCGTCAGGTGATTCACAACCTGTTGCAGAACGCGCAGGACGCTGTGGCGGACGTCGAGCATCCCCATGTGGTGCTCGAGACGCGGACAGTAGAATATGGCGATCCCGATGCAGAAGGCAAAGCGCGTGTGGCGGTACGTCTGACCGTCTCGGATAACGGAGCAGGCTTCTCCGCGCGCATTCTCACGCGCGCCTTCGAACCTTACGTAACCACCAAGGCCAAAGGAACAGGTCTTGGTCTTGCTATGGTGAAGAAGATCGTCGATGAACACGGCGCGCGAATCGACATTCGCAACCGTATGAAAGCGGGCGATGTGATCGAGGGCGCGCAGATCTCGATCCTTTTCCTTCAAATGGCAGACGACGCGGCGGCGCCGGAAGCGGGGCCACACGGCACGCATGGCGACGCATTGCAGGGAACGACAAAAGCAACCGTGCAGACAAGGGCAGCGTAAATGGCAACCATCCTGGTGGTAGATGATGAAATGGGCATCCGGGAATTGCTCTCGGAGATCCTGAGCGACGAAGGGCACGTCGTGGAGGCGGCGGAAAACGCGCAGGAAGCGCGCGATTTCCGTCTGCGTCAGGCGCCGGATCTCGTGCTGCTCGACATCTGGATGCCGGACACCGATGGCGTCACGTTGTTGAAAGAGTGGGCCGCGCAAGGGCAACTGACGATGCCGGTGATCATGATGTCCGGTCACGCGACGATCGACACCGCAGTCGAAGCAACCCGCATCGGCGCGCTCAATTTTCTCGAGAAGCCGATCGCATTGCAGAAGCTGCTGAAGGCCGTCGAGCAGGGTCTTGCGCGCGGCAACGCGGCGCCCGCCGCCGGTGGCATGGCGATGAAGCCGGTGTTGCCCGTGGGCGTGTCGGCGGTGGCGTCGGCGGCCGCGCTGCCGATGCTCTCCGGCGACAGCATGATCGGCAGCGCGCTGCCGGCGCAGACCGCGTCGATTTCGTTCGATATCCCGCTGCGCGACGCGCGCGACGCTTTCGAGCGCGCTTACTTCGAATATCACCTCGCGCGCGAAAACGGCAGCATGACGCGCGTCGCGGAGAAGACCGGGCTGGAACGCACCCACCTGTATCGCAAGCTGAAGCAGCTCGGCGTCGACCTTGGCAAGAACAAGAGCGAATAAAGCTTCTTGCAGCCCATCCCGATAAATTTCACCAAGGGGCTTGAGGCGGGCGGCCCACTTTGATATACTTTCGCTTCTTCGTTGGCCCGGTAGCTCAGTTGGTAGAGCAGCGGATTGAAAATCCGCGTGTCGTTGGTTCGATTCCGACCCAGGCCACCAGAATTTAGCCCCAGGATAATCGCAAGATTCCTGGGGCTTTCTGTTTTTGTAGTGCCCGGTGCAACATCGGCGGGACGGCTTTGGGGCCAGTGGCGCCGTCAGCGGCATGTGGCGTCGCATGATAAAATCGCGCCAGTTCAAGGACTTGCCACGTTCGATTGACAAGTCCTTTTTCGTTTCAGGCGCCCTGCGGCCTGGCGTTTTGTGCCGGCAGGCGGGCGGTCGATGTTCCCGGAAACGTGCTGGATTGTGGGGCTGCCGCGGGCGGCGTGACGCACGCAAAAGTCACCGGCAGGCAATGAGCGGTATAAGCGCCAGCGACGCTGCGTGCGAAAGGCGCGGCCTATACTGCCTGAGACCGGCCCCAGCGGGCGCCGGCTCAACATTGACCCAGCCCAGGCCCATCATGCGCCACGCTGCTGTTGCCGACACTACACAGCGCGACGCGGGCACTCATCAATCACGGAGTTTCACGGTGACCCGGACAGACGCTAAACACAGCGCCCTCGTGCTCTTCTCCGGTGGTCAGGATTCGGCCACCTGCCTCGCGTGGGCGCTTGAACGATACGAAACGGTCGAGACGCTCGGCTTCGATTACGGTCAGCGGCACCGCGTCGAACTGGAATGCCGCGAGGGGTTTCGCAGCGCGATCGCGCGCGAATTTCCCGAGTGGGGCGCGCGCCTCGGCGACGATCACATGATCGACCTTGGCGTACTCGGCGCCATCAGCGATACCGCCATGACGCGCCAGATCCAGATCGAAGCCGCCGCAAGCGGCCTGCCGAATACGTTTGTGCCCGGCCGCAACCTGATGTTCATGACGATCGCGGCGGCCATTGCATACCGTCGCGGATTGCAGGTTCTGGTGGGCGGCATGTGCGAGACGGATTTTTCGGGCTACCCCGATTGCCGCGACGATACGATGAAGGCGCTGCAGGTCGCGCTGAATCTCGGCATGGACAGCCGCTTCCTGCTCGAAACGCCGCTGATGTGGCTCGACAAGGCCGACACGTGGCGGCTCGCGCTGGAACTGGGCGGCGAGGCGCTTGTCGAGCTGATCCGCGTCGAGACGCACACGTGCTACGTCGGCGAGCGTGCCGAGCTGCACAAGTGGGGTTTCGGTTGCGGCGAGTGCCCGGCCTGCAAGCTGCGCAAGCGCGGCTACGAGGCGTATCTTGCCGGCGAGAAAGTGACGGAACCGGTTTAACCGCCGCAACGCAACGCGGCGCGGATGGTCAACATCTTCAGGATATTCAGGCAGAAAGCAGCATGACGTACGCGGTCAAGGAAATCTTCTACACATTGCAGGGCGAAGGTGCGAATGCCGGGCGCCCGGCCGTGTTTTGCCGCTTCGCCGGCTGCAACCTCTGGTCGGGCCGCGAGGAAGATCGCGCCGACGCCGTGTGCCGGTTCTGCGATACGGATTTCGTCGGCACCGACGGCGAGAACGGCGGCAAATTCCGCACTGCGGACGAACTGGTCGCGATGATCGCGTCGCTGTGGCCGGAAGGCGAAGGCGAGCGCTTTGTCGTCTGTACCGGCGGCGAACCGATGTTGCAGATCGACCCGCCGTTCGTCGATGCGCTGCACGCCGCCGGCTTCGTCATCGCGATCGAAACGAACGGCTCGCTGCCCGTGCTCGAGACCATCGACTGGATCTGCGTGAGCCCGAAAGCCGACGCGCCGCTCGTCGTCACGAAGGGCAACGAGCTGAAGGTTGTCGTGCCGCAGGACAACCAGCGCCTCGCCGATTACGCGAAGCTCGACTTTGACTATTTCCTCGTGCAGCCGATGGACGGTCCGTCGCGCGATGTCAACACGAAGCTCGCGATCGACTGGTGCAAGCGCCATCCGCAATGGCGCCTGTCGATGCAGACCCACAAGTATCTGAACATTCCCTGATCCCCCGTGCTGACGATTACCCGAAAACTTGAATTCGATGCGGGCCACCGCATTCCCGATCACCGCAGCCAGTGCCGTAACCTGCACGGCCATCGCTACGTGCTCGAAATCACGCTGCAAGGCGACCTCGTCGAAACGGAAGGCGCGCCGGACCGCGGCATGGTGATGGATTTCGCCGACGTGAAGTCGCTCGCGAACGAACATCTCGTGGATCTGTGGGACCACGCGTTTCTCGTCTACGAAGGCGACGCGCAGGTGCGCGGCTTCCTCGAATCGATGCCGGGCCACAAGACGGTCGTGCTCGACCGCATTCCTACTGTGGAAAACCTTGCCGCCGTCGCGTTCGATATTCTCGCGAACGTCTACGACGCGCATTACGGTGTGAATCTGCGGCTGCACAAGGTGCGGCTTTATGAAACGCCGAACTGCTGGGCTGACGTCGTTCGCGACTGAACGGGCACGTTATTGTCACGGTATGATCGCTGCGTAACCAGCCGGAGCGAGACATGCCGTACACCACACCGAGAAGCGGGCGCGACTGCCGCCGCGCCGACGTCAAATCCTGTGCTTGCCGCTGCGCCGCGCGCCGGGAGGGAGCGCCGCGATGAGCACGTTCACCAATCCCCTCAAGCTGCGCCTGAAAGAACCTGATCCGCTGTTCGGATTGTGGCTTTCGCTCGGCAGCGACTCCGCCGCCGAAGCGCTCGCGCATGCCGGCTTCGACTGGCTGCTGATCGACATGGAGCATTCGCCGAACGACAGCGTGGACGTCACCGGCCAGTTGCGTGCGATTGCTGCGGCGCATCTTCCGACTGAACCCGTCGTGCGTCTGCCGGCGAGCGAGCCGTGGCTCGTCAAGCGCGTACTCGATGCAGGCGCGCGCACGCTGATGTTCCCGAATATCGAAACGGCCGAAGAGGCGGCGCATGCCGTGCGTCTGACGCAATATCCGGGTGCCGGCAGCGACGGTTTGCGGGGTGTCGCCGGCGCGGTGCGCGCGGCGGCTTACGGCATGCGGCGCGACTACGTGCAGAACGCGAACGCGCAGATCGCGACGATTGTGCAGATCGAGTCGGCGCTCGCCGTTGATAACATCGAGCAGATCGCGGCGACGCCTGGTATCGATTGCCTCTTTATCGGACCGGCCGATCTGGCCGCGAGCCTCGGTCATCTCGGCGACTCGAAGCATCCGGAAGTCATTGCCGCAATCGCGCGTGTCGCCGCCGCGGCGCATCGCGCGAAGCTGGCGACGGGTATCTTCGCCATGGATGTTCAGAGTGCGCGGCAGTATCGCACCGAGGGCTTCCGCTTTATCGCACTTGCTGCCGACGTCATGTGGATGCTGCGCGCGACGCGTCAGGCGCTCCAGGAGGTGCGTTCATGATCCGCGTTTCATTGCAGACCTGGCTCGCGCGCGCGGCATTCGCAGCAACCGTTGTCACCCTCACGGCGCCGATGCTGGCCGACGCGCAGACGATCGTCTCTCCAAAGGCGGCGGATGCTGAAACGCAGACGGCCGTCGCCGACTACAACGCGGGCAATTTTGGCCCGGCGCTCGCCGAATTCCGCAAGGCGGCGCAGCACGGCAGCCGTCTCGCCGAATTCAACTACGCGATGATGCTGCTGAACGGCGAAGGCACCGCGCCCAATGTGGAGGAAGGCAAGAAGTGGCTGCGCAAGGCGGCCGACGCGAACATGTCGCATGCGCAGTACGTGTACGGCAAGATGTATGACGATGGCGAATTCGTCGGCCGCGATCCGGCGGAGGCGCACACGTGGTTTCTGAAGGCGGCGAAACAGGGGCACGTGCAGGCTGAGCTTGCGCTTGCAAACCAGTTCCTCGACGGTCGCGGCACGGCGCGCGACAACCAGCAGGCATTCTTCTGGTACAAGAAGGCGGCCGAAGGCGGCGACATGACCGCGCAGTACGTGACGGGCTCGTTTTACGAGCGGGGAGGCGATGGCGTCGATCGCAACCTGAACGTCGCGCGGGCCTATTACGCAGCGGCGGCGGCGCAGGGTGATCCGGCGGCACGCCTGAAATACCAGCAGCTTACTTCGCAGCTTCAGCAGGAACACGAAGCGAAACCGCAGTAACGCAATGCGCCCGGCGGCCAGCATTTGCCCGCCGCCAGGCATCGGTTTTCAACCGCAGACTAGCTCTGCATCAACCGTTTCTGGCGCGCGACGCTCATGATGAGTCCCGTCGCGACACCGAGCGTAATCAGCGCCGTTCCGCCGTAACTCATGAACGGCAATGGCACGCCGACCACCGGCAGAATCCCGCTCACCATCCCGATGTTCACGAACGCGTAGGTGAAGAACGCCATCGTCAGCGAGCCGGCGAGCAGCCGGCCGAACAGCGTTGCGCCGTTCGCTGCGATGTAGAGCCCGCGCGCGATCAGCAGCATGTAGAGCGTGAGCAGCACGATGCCGCCGGCCAGCCCGAATTCCTCCGAAAACACCGCGAAAATGAAGTCGGTATGCTTTTCGGGGATGAATTCGAGGTGAGCCTGCGTGCCCTTCGTCCAGCCCTTCCCGATCGGACCGCCGGAGCCGATCGCAATCACCGCCTGGATCGTGTGGAAGCCCTTGCCGAGCGGATCTGACGTTGGATCGAGCAGCGTGCAGATGCGGTGTTTCTGGTAATCGTGCATCAGCGGCCAGGTGACCTCCGGCTGGCAGATCTTGTCCTGGAACGCAGCGATCGAACCTACTGCAATCACGGCCGCGATCAGCACCGGCACAATCAGCTTGAAACTCAAACCCGCGAAGTAGATCACGAAGAGCCCCGCGGCAAACACCAGCACCGCCGTGCCGAGGTCCGGCTGTTTCGCGATCAGCCCGACGGGAATCATGAGGATCACGAGGCCGACCAGATAGTCGAACCAGCGCATCACGCCTTCGCGCTTCTGGTAGTACCACGCGAGCATCAACGGCGTCGCGATCTTCATGATCTCGGACGGCTGGATCACCACGCCGACGTTGATCCAGCGTTTCGCGCCCTTGCGCGTGAGACCGAACATCGCCACTGCAACGAGCAGCGCGACGCCGAACGTGTAGAGCGGCAGCGCAAAGCGCATCAGCGTGGTGGGCGGTACGGTGGCGAGCGCCCACATCAGCACGAACGTCAGCATGATGTTGCGCAGCTGGTCTTCGACCTTGCCGGGCATGTCGAGCGTCGCGCTATAGAGCGTCACGATGCCGACGCACAGCAGGAGAAAAACGATCAGCGCCAGCGGCTTGTCGAAGCCGAGGAACATGCTCTTGAGGCGATCGAGCCAGGCGCGCTTGTCGAAATGCATGCCTTTCTCCTTTATTCGTCCATGCCGCCGGTGGCCGGCTGGTTCGGCGACGCCGGCGCCATGCCGGTATCGCGCGAAGGCGCGGCCGCCGTCGTCGGTGTTTCACTGGCCGGGCGCGACGGGCGCGGCGTCTTGCGGGGCGGTTTCACGGCGTCGGAAGCGGCAACCGCATCGGCCGCCGAAGCGCTTCTGGCGGCGGCGCGTGCCGCTTTCGATGTCGACGCTGGCAGCGGCTTTGCCGCACTCGCTGCCGACGATGCCGGCAACGCCCCGGAAGTCGCCAGGGCCGCCGCTGCGTCCAGCGCGGCCGACGCCGCTGCGTCAGGCTTCGGTTTCACCGGCGCGCCCGGAGGCGGCGGCAGCGGCGTATAGCCTGCTGCGACCCGCGTCGGCGTCGCGACTTCTGGCGCTGACGCCGCCGCCTCGCCGATAACGGGCGCCGATGCCTCTTCAGTCGCCGATGCCGCCGCTTCGATGGCGGCCGCTTCTGCGCCCGGCTTCGCGCGATCGACGAGGTAATAGTCGAGCACGCGACGCGCGATCGGACCTGCCGCCTGCGCGCCCCAGCCGCCGTTTTCGACGATCAACGCGACCGCGATACGCGGATGGTCGGCAGGCGCGAACGCAATAAAGAGCGCGTGATCGCGCAGATTCTCGGCGAGCGCGTGACCATGGTATTTCGCGCCCTGCAGCGAGAACACCTGCGCCGTCCCGGTCTTGCCCGCCGCCACATACGCCGCGTTGCGGAATACCTGATACGCCGTGCCCGACGGATTCATCGTCACGTTTTCCATCCCGCGCTTGATGACGTCGATGTCCTGCTGCGCGACGTTGATGCGGCCATCGTCCTTCGGCACGGTCAGATGTGTGTCGTGCGTAATCGGGTTTTCGACCTCTTTCACGAGGTGAGGCTTCATCAGCACGCCGTTGTTGGCGAGCGTCGCAGTGGCGTGCGCGAGCTGCAGGATCGTGTACGAGTTGTAGCCCTGACCGATACCGAGACTGATCGTTTCGCCTTCGTACCAGCGCTGCTGTTCCGGCTTGCGATACGCCTTGCGCTTCCATTCCGTCGAAGGGAGGATGCCGCGCGCTTCGCCGGAAATGTCGATGCCTGTGATCTGCCCGAAGCCCCACGGCTTCATGAAACCGGCAATCGCGTTCACGCCCAGATCGTGCGCGAGCATGTAGAAATACGTGTCGTTCGACACCATGATCGCGCGGTTCATGTCGATCCAGCCCTGACCCTGCGGCACGTCGTTGCGGAACGTGTGGCCCGCGAACGTGTACGAACCCGGATCCTGGAAACCCCAGCTCGGCGTGCGTTTGTGTAACGTGAGCGCGGCGAGCGCCATGAACGGCTTGTACGTCGAGCCCGGCGGATACGTGCCGTGCAGGGGACGGTTCAGCAGCGGGTGATCCGGCGAGTTGTTCAGGTCGTCCCAGGTCTGCTGGTCGATACCGTCGACGAACGAGTTCGGATCGAAGCTCGGCGCCGATACGAACGCGAGTACATCGCCCGTCGCGGGCTCGATGGCGACGAGCGCGCCACGGCGCCCCGCGAACGCCTGCTCCGCGACCTGCTGCAGCCCGATATCGAGCGACAGCACAAGGTTGTTGCCTGGTGTGGCCTGCGTTCGCGACATCGTGCGAACCGGGCGGCCGCCGGCGGTCACTTCCACTTCCTCGAACCCTGTCATGCCGTGCAGTTCGGTTTCGTAGCTCTGCTCGACGCCGATTTTGCCGATGTAGTCCGTGCCCTTGTAGTTGTTGGCGTCAAGGCGCGGATCGTAGTGGTCGGAATCCGAATCGTTCTGATCGCTGGCGTCGTCGATGCGCTCCTGGTCGCGCTGCGAAATGCGCCCGATGTAGCCAATCACGTGTGCCGCAGTCGGACCGAGCGGATATTGACGGAAGAGCCGCGCCCGCACTTCGACGCCCGGAAAACGGAAACGCTGCGCAGTGAAACGCGCGACTTCGTCGTCGGTGAGACGCGTGCGGATCGGCAGGCTCTCGAAGTTCTTCGAGTCTTCCTGCAGCTTCTTGAAGCGGCGACGGTCGCGCGCATCGATCGTAATGACGGTCGCGAGACTGTCGATGACGTTTTCGAGCGAATCGTTCAGCTTCGATGGCGTGATTTCGAGCGTGTAGGCCGAATAGTTCTTCGCCAGCACGACGCCGTTACGGTCGGTGATGATGCCGCGGTTCGGCACGATCGGCGCGACGGAAATGCGGTTTTCGTCGGCCTGCAGCGAATACTTGCTGTAGTGCCAGACCTGCAGGAACAGGAAACGGAAACCGATCAGCCCGAAGCAGACGAACACGAACAACCCCGCCGCTGCAACCCGCAGGCGGAACTTCGAAAGCTGCTGTTGTGTGTCCTTGAATTCGGTCATGCGCGTGTGCAGTGGGCCGGCGGGCGGCCGTCAGGAAAAGCGTGCCCGCAAGCAATGGCGGGCGAAAAAACCATGCGTGGCGCATCGGGCGGGCAGGACGAATGCGTATTCAATCGAGCTCCCGACGCGTGTGGCGGCCTAGATGGGCCGGGTATCGTCCGGATCGGCGGGGCGGCGCTGCGGCATCAACAACAATACGCTTGCGACGGGCCAAAGTGCAGCTTCGACGAAGCCGTCGATCAGATATCCCCACCCCGGGAACGCGGCGCCCGTCAAAAGACGGATCACAAACGGCACGATCTGCGCGCCGACCAGAAGCGGCATGACCGCGAACGTCTGAATACCGATCGACATCCACAGCACGCGCCGGTGAATCGTGATCGCGCCGTACGACAGCAGCGTATAGGCGAGTGCGTGTTCGCCGAGCAGGCTCGCGTTGTGCACGTCCATCAGAAGGCCGAGAAAAAACGCGATGCCCATGCCGACCTTGCGCGGCTGATGGACGTTCCAGAACAGCAGCACCAGCGCGACGAAATCGGGCACGGCGATCATCCGTCCCCACGGCATCAGGTTCAGCAGGAAGGCTGCCGCCAGGCTGAACGCGATGAAATACGGATTGACCGGCTGCAGGATGTATTGCGGGCGGTTCATGGCTTCGTCCCCTGCGCGGCCTTGTCGGTCTTATCTGCCTTTTCAGCCTTTTCGGACTTCTTCGCACCGGCCGTTGCCGAAGCAGGCTGTGCGGCCTTCGCGCCTTTCTCGACCGAGCGGGCTGCGGGCTTTTCAGCCGGCTTTTCCGTGGCCTTCTCCGCGCCCTTTTCTGCGGCTTTTTCCGGTGCTTTCGCGGCGCCTGCGCCCTTTTCGGCAGGCTTTTCAGTCGGCTTTGCGTTTCGCTTCGCCTTCGCTTCTTTTGCTGCAGCGATGGGATCGGGCTCTGCGGGTCGCGGCGGAACGTCGTTCATGTAGTGCAGCACCAGCAGCTGGCGCGCGCCGCGCACCTGCGCGATCGGCACGCAGATCACGCGCGCGAACGCGGTGTCCGCCTGCTTGTCGACGCGCACGACCTTTGCAACGGGTAGACCCGGCGGATAGACGCCGTCGAGCCCGCTCGTGACAAGTTCGTCGCCAGCCAGCACGTCGGCGCTGATCGGCACGAAGCGCAGATCGAGCGAATCGCCCTTCGGCGTGCCGTAGATCACGCTGCGCAGACCCGTGCGCACGATCTGCACGGGTACGGCCTGATCCTTGTCGGTGAGCAGCGTCACTTCCGATTGCAGCGGGAACACGCGCGTCACCTGACCGATGACGCCGTCTTCGTTGACGACCGGCGAGCCGTCCTTCACGCCTTGCTGCGAGCCGCGCCCGATCACGACTTTCTGCGTGAACGGGTCGCGCGTGTCGTACTGGATTTCGGCCGGCGTGGATTGTGTGGTGCTGCGCTGGGACAATTCGAGCAACGCGCGCAGATGGCCGTTTTCAGCGCCGAGTTCGGCGACCTGATTGGCCTGCTGCGACAACTGGAGGTTTTTCGCGCGCAGCCGGTCGTTCTCGCTACGCAGCGTGGTGCTGCTCACGGCCAGATCGGCCGCACCCATGAACAGGTCGCGCGGCACGAGCGCCGCGCGTTGCAAGGGATAAAGGCCCGCGCCGAGGACGCCGCGAACGATCTCAAGGGTTCGGAAGCGTGCGTCGGAGATCAGCAGGGCGAGCGCCAGCACGACGAAGAAGATCAGCCGTGCGAGTGCCGACGGGCCTTGTCTGAACAGGGGCGGCGGACTGTATTCCATGGTCGGCGCCGGGGGCGTGAGCGTGTTGGGTGAGACTGCGGCGCGTCAGATAAGCGCCTGGCGGGCGGCGACGGCGGCTGGCACTGCCAGCCGGTAGGTCCGTGCCGCCTTCATTTATTGGACTCGCTTACTCGTACGAGAAGATGCTGCCGAGCTTGTCCATGCGCTCGAGCGCCATGCCGGAGCCGCGCACGACGCACGTCAGCGGGTCTTCGGCGACGAGTACCGGCAGGCCGGTCTCTTCCGCGAGCAGACGGTCGAGGTCGCGCAGCAACGCGCCGCCGCCCGTCAGCATCATGCCGCGTTCGGCGATGTCGGCGCCGAGTTCCGGCGGCGTCTGTTCCAGCGCGATCTTCACCGACGACACGATCTGGTTCAGCGGATCGGTGAGGGCTTCCAGGATCTCGTTGCTGGAAATCGTGAAGCTGCGCGGAATGCCTTCCGACAGGTTGCGGCCCTTCACTTCCATTTCCTTGACTTCGGAGCCCGGGAACGCGGAACCGATTTCCTTTTTGATCGCTTCGGCCGTCTGTTCGCCGATCAGCATGCCGTAGTTGCGGCGGATGTAGTTGACGATGGCTTCGTCGAACTTGTCGCCGCCGACGCGCACCGAGCCCTTGTACACGATGCCGCCAAGCGAGATCACGCCGACTTCCGTCGTGCCGCCGCCGATGTCGACAACCATCGAGCCCGTGGCTTCCGATACCGGCAGGCCGGCACCGATGGCAGCGGCCATCGGTTCTTCAATGAGGTAGACCTGCGAGGCGCCTGCGCCATGCGCGGCTTCCTTGATCGCGCGACGCTCGACCTGGGTCGAACCGCACGGGACGCAGATAATGATGCGCGGCGACGGCGAGAACATGCGCGATTCGTGAGCGGTCTTGATGAACTGCTTGATCATCTGCTCGGTGACGGTGAAGTCGGCGATCACGCCGTCTTTCATCGGGCGGATCGCCTCGATGTTGCCCGGTACCTTGCCGAGCATCTGCTTGGCTTCCTTGCCAACCGCCTGAATCGTTTTCTTGCCATTCGGACCGCCTTCCTGGCGGATCGACACTACAGAGGGTTCGTCGAGAACGATGCCTTTGCCGCGCATATAAATAAGCGTATTGGCGGTACCAAGGTCAATGGCCAGATCGTTGGAAAAGTAGCTGCGCAAAAAACCGAACATTCAAAAATCCTGTCTCGCTGGGGGCCGGGCCTCGCATCGTACGCGCAGGACGGCAGCGGAAAAAATAACAGCTTCAGGTCGGGCGCGAACATGCCACAAGAGCCTGAAACTGCGAGGGAATCTACCGGAGACCGGAGCAAAGCCGCACGGTTCACTGGAAAATGTCCAGTAAGGCCTTGGTAAGTCGGACCGGGTTTGGGTCGAACGTGTAATGATACCTTATAATTTTGGATGTTTTGGAGTAAACGGACGGTACTTTTTGCCCTCGCCGGCCCCTTTTCGAGGGCGCGCTCCAATGTCGTAACTCGCTGTCGCAGCACTCTTTTTCCGCTCTGCGCCAGTCCACCTCTCTTTCCGGTGACTGCATGGCTCTGACCCTGACCGATGTGAAACGCATCGCACACCTCGCGCGGCTCGAATTGCCCGATGCCGACGCGGAGCACACGCTTGCCCAGCTCAACGATTTTTTCGGTCTCGTCGAGCAGATGCAGGCCGTCGACACCACGGGCATCGCGCCGCTCGCGCACCCGATCGAGCAGATCGAAGACGTCGCGCTGCGCCTGCGCGACGACGCCGCGACCGAAGTCGTGCGCCGCGACGATTTCCAGCGCCCGGCCCCGGCTGTGCAGGAAGGGCTGTATCTGGTGCCGAAGGTCATCGAATAGGCGTTAGCCGCGCGCCCGCCGCGTTCCGGTATCCGGCGGCGGGCATCCAGGGCACGGCAGGCCGGCGGGCAGCCGGACGCCTCCACGGCAGCGCATCGCGCTGTCGCGCTTTCCAGGAATAACGCAATGCATGAAAAAAGTTTGATCGAACTGCGTGCCGCGCTCGATGCGAAGGAATGCTCCGCCGTCGAACTCGCGCAGACGTATCTGCAGCGCATCGAAGCCGCGAAGAGCCTGAATGCGTTCATTCAGGTCGACGCCGATCTGACGCTGGCGCAGGCCAAAGCCGCCGACGCGCGTCTCGCCGCGGGCAACGCAGGTCCGCTGACGGGCCTGCCGGTCGCGCACAAGGACGTGTTCGTGACGCGTGGCTGGCGCTCGACCGCCGGCTCGAAGATGCTCGCGAACTACGAAAGCCCGTTCGATGCGACGGTCGTCGAGCGGCTCGCGCGCGCGGGCATGGTGTGCGTCGGCAAGACGAACATGGACGAATTCGCGATGGGCTCGTCGAACGAAAACTCGCATTTCGGCCCCGTGCAGAATCCGTGGGACCGCAAGGCTGTGCCCGGCGGCTCGTCGGGCGGGTCGGCCGCCGCGGTCGCCGCGCGCCTCGCGCCCGCTGCAACGGGCACCGACACCGGCGGCTCGATCCGCCAGCCGGCGTCGTTCACCGGCATCACCGGCATCAAGCCGACGTACGGCCGCGTCTCGCGTTACGGGATGATCGCGTTTGCTTCGTCGCTGGATCAGGGCGGCCCGTTTGCGCAGACGGCAGCCGACTGCGCGACGCTGCTCAACGCAATGGGTGGCTTCGACGAGCGCGATTCCACGAGCCTCACACGCGACGACGAAGACTACACACGCTATCTTGGCAAGACGTGGTCCGCCGACGCAGGCGCACACAAGCCGCTCGCCGGCCTGCGCATCGGTCTGCCGAAGGAATACTTCGGCGCGGGTCTCGCCGATGACGTCCGTGCATCAATCGACGCTGCGCTGAAGCAGTACGAAGCGCTTGGCGCGACGCTCGTCGACGTGTCGCTGCCGAAAACCGAGCTGTCGATTCCCGTGTACTACGTGATCGCGCCGGCGGAAGCGTCGTCGAACCTGTCGCGTTTCGATGGCGTGCGTTATGGCCATCGCGCCGCGGAATATCGCGATCTGCTCGACATGTACAAGAAGTCGCGCGCAGAAGGTTTCGGCCCGGAAGTGAAGCGCCGCATTCTGGTCGGCACGTACGTGCTGTCGCACGGCTACTACGACGCGTATTACCTGCAGGCGCAGAAGATCCGCCGCATCATCGCGCAGGACTTCCAGGAAGCGTTTAAACAGTGCGACGTGATCATGGGTCCTGTATCGCCGTCGGTCGCGTGGGATCTCGGCGCGAAGGGCGACGATCCGGTGCAGATGTACCTCGCGGACATCTACACGCTGTCGGTGAGTCTCGCCGGGTTGCCGGGCATGAGCGTGCCGTGTGGTTTCGGCGCGGGCGCGAATGCAGAGCGTCCGGTGGGTCTGCAGATCATCGGCAACTATTTCAACGAAGCCCGCATGTTGCAGGTCGCCGACGCGTTCCAGCGCGCGACCGGCTGGCATCGTAAATCACCGGCAGGAGTGTGAATCCATGACCACGCAATGGGAAGTCGTTATCGGTCTTGAGACGCACGCGCAGCTGTCGACCGTCTCGAAGATTTTCTCCGCCGCCTCCACGCAGTTCGGCGCCGCGCCGAACACGCAGGCCGCGCCCGTCGATCTCGCGTTGCCGGGCACGCTGCCGGTGATGAACCGCGGCGCCGTCGAGCGCGCGATCCAGTTCGGCCTCGCGATTGGCGCGACGGTCGCGCCGCGCAGCATCTTCGCGCGCAAGAATTATTTCTATCCCGATCTGCCGAAAGGCTATCAGATCAGCCAGTACGAGATTCCGGTCGTGCAGGGCGGACAGGTCACAATCCAGGTGCCCGCGAACGAAAAGGCAGGCAAGCCGGCGTATGAAAAGACCGTGAACCTGACGCGCGCCCACCTCGAAGAAGACGCGGGCAAATCGCTGCACGAAGACTTTGCCGGCATGACGGGCATCGACCTGAACCGTGCCGGCACGCCGCTGCTGGAAATCGTGACCGAGCCGGAAATGCGCAGCGCCGCCGAAGCGGTCGCGTATGCGAAGACGCTGCACACGCTCGTCGTGTGGCTCGGCATCTGCGACGGCAACATGCAGGAAGGCTCTTTCCGTTGCGATGCGAACGTGTCGGTGCGTCCGGTCGGGCAGGAGAAGTTCGGCACGCGCGCGGAGATCAAGAACCTGAACTCGTTCCGCTTCCTCGAAGAAGCGATCCAGTACGAAGTGCGCCGTCAGATCGAGCTGATCGAAGACGGCGGCACAGTGGTGCAGGAAACGCGTCTGTACGATCCGGACAAGCGCGAAACACGATCGATGCGCAGCAAGGAAGACGCGCACGATTACCGCTATTTCCCCGATCCCGACCTGATGCCGCTGATGATCGACGCCGCGTGGATCGAGCGCGTGAAGGGCGAGATGCCGGAACTGCCGGAAGCGATCCAGACGCGCTTTGTCGGGCAGTACGGTCTCACGCCATATGACGCAGGCGTGCTGACGTCGAGCAAGGCAACGGCCGCATACTATGAAGCGCTCGTCGCGAAACTCGGCGCGGCGCAGGCGAAGGTCGCGGCGAACTGGCTGAACGGCGAAGTGTCGTCGCAGCTGAACCGCGAAGGGCTCGATATCGCGCAAAGCCCTGTTTCGGCCGCGCAGCTCGCGCTGCTGCTGCAACGCATCATCGACGGCACGATCTCCAACAAGATCGCGAAGGAAATCTTCCTCGCGATCTGGGAAGAAAAAGCCACCGACGAAGCCGCCGCGGATCGCATCATCGAAGCGAAGGGCCTCAAGCAGATTTCGGACGTCGGCGCGCTCGAAGCGATCATCGACGAAGTCCTCGCGGCGAACGCGAAGTCGGTTGAGGAGTTCCGCGCGGGTAAGGAAAAGGCGTTCAACGCGCTGATCGGTCAGGCGATGAAGGCCACGAAGGGCAAGGCCAATCCACAGCAGGTCAACGATCTGTTGAAGAAGAAGCTGGGCTGACCGGAAAAGAAGGTGTCGCCGGCGTGTTTTCTGTTGTCGGAAAACACTGCCGGTCATGACGGGCTGTTGCCGGACGAAGGTTGAGGCAGCGGCCCGTTTCCTTTTGTCGACTCCAATTAACAGCGTCCGCAAAGAGATCCGCATGGCAAAGAAACCTGAGCTGGATGATTTCCGCGTTCCGTTTTTCGACGATAAAGGCAAGCCGGCGAAATTCTCGCTTGGCGATTTCGATCCGGGCGTGAAGCCGTTTTCGAGCGGCTCGAAAGAAGGCGACCGCGCGCGTCTTGCGGAAATCGGTGCACAACTCGACGGCCTGCAGGAACGTTTGCATGCACAGCAGGTCCGCCGCGTCCTGCTCGTTTTGCAGGGCATGGATACGAGCGGCAAGGACGGCACGATCCGCGCGGTCTTTCATGAAGTCGATCCGCTGGGTCTGCGCATCGTGCCGTTCAAGGCGCCCACGCCCGTCGAAGCGGCGCACGACTTTCTGTGGCGCGTCCACGCGCAGGCGCCGGCTGCCGGCGAACTGACGATCTTCAATCGCAGCCACTACGAAGATGTTCTGGTGCCCGCCGTGCTCGGCAGCATCGATGCCGACGAATGCACGCGCCGCTATCGTCACATCCGCGAGTTCGAAGCGCTGCTTGCCGACAGCGGCACGACGATCATCAAATGCATGCTGCACATCTCGAAGGACGAGCAGCGCGAGCGCCTGCAGGCGCGCATTGACGATCCGACGAAGCACTGGAAGTTCGACGTCTCCGATCTCGATGCACGCAAGCAGTGGGATAAATATCAGAGCGCCTATCAGGACGCGCTCGCCGCGACTTCGACTGAGTACGCGCCGTGGTACATCATTCCGGCCGATTCGAAGACACATCGCAACGTGATGATCGCCGAGTTGCTGCTGCGCGCATTCGAAGGACTGGCGCTCGAATTTCCGCCGGCGAAGGCGTCGCTGAAGGGCGTGAAAATCGACTGACGCCAGCTTCCACTGGCACGCTGCAAACCCTCCACTAACAGGAAAACGACATGTTGCGTGTGATTACCGCCAACCTCAACGGCATCCGCTCGGCGGCCAAAAAAGGCTTCTTCGACTGGTTCCGCGACCAGAATGCCGACGTGCTTTGCGTACAGGAAATCAAGTGTTCGCAGGACGACATGACGCCTGAATTTCTCGCGCCGCACGGCTATACCGGCTACTTCCAGCATGCGGTGAAAAAGGGCTACAGCGGCGCGGGCGTGTACACGCGCGTCGAGCCGGACGAGGTCGTGATCGGCTTCGGCAGCGAGGAATTCGACGCCGAGGGACGCTACGTCGAAGTGCGTTTCGGCAATCTGTCGGTGATTTCGGTGTATGTGCCGTCGGGGTCGAGCGGCGAGGAACGGCAGCTTGCGAAGTACCGCTTCATGGACGTGTTCATGCCGCATCTCGACGCGCTGCGCAAGAAACGCGAAGTGATCGTATGCGGCGACGTGAACATCGTGCACAAGGAAATCGATATCAAGAACTGGAAGGGCAACCAGAAGAACTCAGGCTGTCTGCCGGAAGAGCGCGCGTGGCTCACAAAGCTGTTCGACGAAGTGGGCTACGTCGATGTATTCCGCACGCTCGACCAGCGCCCGGAACAGTACACGTGGTGGAGCAATCGCGGTCAGGCGTATGCCAAGAACGTCGGGTGGCGGATCGACTACCAGATCGCGACGCCGGGTATCGCCGGCAAGGCGAAGCGCACCGATGTGTTCCGCGATATCAAGTTCAGCGACCACGCACCGGTGACGGTCGACTACGACCATCCGGCCTGACGTATCGCGAGACGGGTTTCAGTCGGCCGCGAATTTGCGCTTCGGGCGACCGATGCCGGCGTAATCCGGCAGTGCGTCGACCGTCTTGCCGATTGCCTTCGCGTAGAGCGGCAGCATGTCGGGCAGGCGTTTCATGATGTCGGCGCGGCGCGCCGGCGTGTAGGGATGCACGTAGATGAAGCCCTGCTCCCGGTTGTTGCGCGTCGCGACCGCGAGCTTGTCCCACAACGTAATGGCGGCACGCGGATCGAAGCCGGCGCGTGACGCGATATCGCTGCCGATCACGTCGGCTTCGGTTTCGTCGGTACTCTCGTATTTCATTTCGAGTAGCTGTGTGCCGATGCCAAGCGGCGCCGCACCCAGATCGGCAAGGCCGAAGAGCTGCGGAATCGGCCCGGAGACGATCTGCGCGGCCTGCTGTTCGCCAAGCCGCTCGCGCGCATGCTCGCGCAATGCGTGCGCGATTTCGTGGCCGAGCAACATGCCAAGCTCGTTATCGTTCAGACGCACGCGGTCCAGCAGACCGCCATACACCACCACCTTGCCGCCCGGCAGACAGTACATGCGGATGTCCGGCGACTTCACCACCGCGACATCCCACTTCCAGCCTTTCGCGCGCTCGTTCCACTTCAGCGAGAACGGAATCAGCTGATCGAGCGTCGTGCGTATGCGTTTGGTGCGGGCGTCCGTCGGCGGATAAAGCTTGTTGGCGTGGCTTGCGCCGCGGGCGATTTCGTCGAATTCGGCCGACGCCTGCGATTCGAGCATCGGCGACGGAATCAGATTGCGGAACGCCGCCGGGTTACCGTAGCGGATCGATTGACTCGGACCGTATGCGGTTTGCGAGCCGTATGCGGGTGTGGCGCCCGGCGCCGACGCAGCAGAAGCACTGGACGCGCCCGTCGCAGCGGAAGCGCCCGAAACGGGCGTCGCGGCGGCCGCCGACCGTGGCGTAGGCGCGCTCGTCGCCTCTGCCGCGCTCGCAGCCGCATTGGCGGGTGGATTCGCGGGCGTACTGGTGGGCGCATCGGCCGCGAACGCCTGTTGTGCCGGGAACAGCAGGCCGCCTGCACACACGCATGCACCCACGCGTGCCGCGTGTGCGGTGCGCCGGAGCATCGTGAGCAGGGCGGCGGATGCAGTCACGACTGCGATCTCCAGGGAGCGATCCGGAACAAAAGTAACATGCCCGGTATGGCGAGCGCCGTACACACGATGAAGTACGTGAACCAGCCGATCTCTGCGACAACGTAACCGCTCGCCGCCGAAGCCAGCGTACGCGGCACCGAAGCGAGGCTCGTGAAGAGCGCGAACTGGGTAGCGGTATAGCGCGGATCGGTGGTGCTGGCGATATACGCGGTGAAGGCCGCCATCGTGAGGCCGGTCGCGAAGGTTTCGAAGCCGTAGACAAGCGCAAGCGCGACCGAACGCGGATCGAGCTGGACGGTCCAGTCGATGCCGACCCACGAGAGCAACTTCGTCGTGCCCTGGCTGGTCGCGACGGCGAAGTCATAGATAGCGGCCAGCGCGTGCGAGTCCGGACCCAGCTGCGCGAGCCATGCAAAACCGAGTGTCGATACCATCTGCAGCAGGCCGAAAATCCACAGGCCGCGGCCGATGCCGATCTTCATCAGCCACACGCCGCCGACGATGCCGCCCGCGAGACTCGCGCCAAAGGCGGTCGTCTTCGCGATCACGCCGATCTGCGTGCGCGAAAAACCGATATCGAGGAAGAACGACGTTGAGAGCGTGGTCGCCATGACGTCGCCGAGCTTGTACAGGAAGATGAAGCCGAGCACGAACAGCGCGCCCTTCCAGCCGTCGCGCAGGATGAATTCGCGAAACGGCAGCACGATCGCGTCGCGCAGGTTCTTCGGGGGCGCGCCGTGTACTTCAGGCTCACTGACGAGCAGCGTCATCACCATCCCGGGCAGCATGAATGCCGCGGTCACGATGAAGACGGTGGTCCACGGCAGGTGGTCCGACAGGATCAGCGCGAGCGAGCCCGGCACAAGCGCCGCGATCTTGTATGCGTTCACATGGACCGCGTTGCCGAGGCCCTGCTGCGTGTCAGTAAGCAGTTCGCGCCGGTAGGCGTCGATCACAATGTCCTGGCTCGCGCCGAAGAACGCGACGAGCGCGGTCAACGCAGCGACGGTCCAGATCTCGTCGCGCGGCGACACGAAACCGAGCGTCGCAATCGCGCCCGCGACGAGGATCTGCGTGACGAGCATCCAGCCGCGTCTTCTGCCCGGGCGCCAGCCCGGCAGACGCGGCAGATAGCGGTCCATCAGCGGCGCCCAGACGAATTTCCATGTGTACGGAAACTGGATCAGCGCGAAGAGGCCAATTTCCTTCAGGTTGACACCTTCGGAGCGCAACCAGGCCTGAACAAGATAAACGAGCGTGAAAAGCGGCAACCCCGACGTAAAGCCGAGGAAGACGCATATCAGCATGTGTCTGTTGAAAAACGCACGCCAGCCGGGGTGGTCTTCGTGTGCGGTAAGTGCAGGCGCCTCGTGTGGCGGGTTCGACATGTGGATAGTCTGCGTTAGCTTTTCTTGACCCGATAGACCGCAAGACTACCACGCCAGTTCTCGCCCCAACGGACGGCCTGGCCGCCGTGCAGCACCACGCGATCGAGGATTTCGATGCCGACTTCCGGTGCCAGCGCCTCGAAGTCCTTGATGGTCAGCACGCGCACGTTCGGCGTGTTGTGCCACTGGAACGGCAGCGATTTCGAAACCGGCATCCGTCCCTGTAACACGGACAGCCGGTGCGGCCAGTACCCGAAGTTTGGAAACGACACGATGCATTCCTTCCCGACACGCACCGTCTCGCGCAGGATCGCGGCGGTCTGGTGAATCGTCTGGAGCGTCTGCGAGAGGATCGCGAAATCGAAGCTGCCGTCTTCGAAGAGACGCAGCCCGTCTTCCAGATTTTGCTGGATGACGTTGACGCCGTTTTTCGTCGACGCGAGCACGCCGGCGTCGTTGATCTCGATGCCGTAGCCGGAGACGTCGAGCTCCTCCGTCAGGAGCGAGAGCAGCGAGCCGTCGCCGCAGCCGAGATCGAGCACGGTCGAGCGCGGCTCGACCCAGCGGGCAATCGCGCGGAAGTCGGGCCGCGTCGCAAGATAATCGAGCGCGCGCTGGTTCATGCGTTCACCTCGTTGGCAATGCGTTCGTAGTAGGCGCGCATCAGGTTGTGATAGCGGGCGTCGTCGAGCAGGAAGGCGTCGTGGCCGTGCGGCGCGTCGATTTCGGCGTACGTCACCGTGCGCTTGTGGTCGAGCAGCGCCTTGACCAGTTCGCGCGAGCGTGCGGGCGCGAAACGCCAGTCCGTCGAGAAACTGGCGACGAGATACTTCGCCGTCGTGTGCGCGAGCGCGGCCGTCAGGTCGCCATCGAACGCTTTCGCCGGATCGAAGTAGTCGAGCGCGCGGGTGATCAGCAGATACGTGTTCGCGTCGAAGTAGTCGGCGAATTTGTCGCCCTGATACCGCAGATACGATTCCACTTCGAACTCGACGTCGAAATTGAAGTTGTAGGCGTCGTGCGCGCCTTCGGCGCGACGCAACGCGCGGCCGAACTTGGCGGCCATGTCGTCGTCGGAGAGATACGTGATGTGGCCGATCATCCGCGCGACCCGCAGGCCACGCTTCGGCTTCACGTTGTGCGCGTAATAGTTGCCGCCGTGGAAGTCCGGGTCCGACAGGATCGCCGAGCGCGCCACTTCGTTGAACGCGATGTTCTGCGCGGAGAGCTTCGGCGTCGAAGCCACGACGATGCAGTGCGCGACGCGCTCCGGATACATCATGCTCCACGCCAGCGCCTGCATGCCGCCGAGGCTGCCGCCCATCACGGCTGCAAAGCGCTCGATGCCGAAGATGTCGGCGACACGCGCCTGCGCGTTCACCCAGTCTTCGACGGTGACCACCGGAAAGCTCGCGCCGTACGGCTGCTGCGTCGACGGATTGATGCTCATCGGGCCTGTCGAGCCGAAACATGAGCCGAGATTGTTCACGCCGATCACGAAGAAGCGGTTGGTATCGAGCGGCTTGCCCGGACCGACCATGTTGTCCCACCAGCCGACGTCCTTCGGGTCATCCGCATAGACGCCTGCTACGTGATGCGACGCGTTGAGCGCGTGACAGACGAGCACCGCGTTGCTGCGCGCGGCATTGAGCGTGCCGTAGGTTTCGACCATCAGGTCGTAACCGGCGAGCGAGCTGCCGTTCTGCATGAGCAGCGGCTCGGAGAAATGCATTTTCTGGGGAGCGACGATGCCGATCGATTCCATTCATTCCGCCTTTTAACGACTCTGGGCGGCTAGATGGTGTCGGCGGTGCGCGAATGAATGACGATGTGCGCGGCTGACGACCTCTTTAGCCGCATTTGTAGTGAACCGCGGGAACCCTCCCGGCAGTTCGCGCGCCCGCAATCGAGTCAGCAAATCGGCGCGTCATTCATCCTGCACGTTACGGCATCCGCTATCTCAGCGAATACCGCAATCTGGCGCAAATTATAGCGGAAAGTTTTAGAGATAGCGGCGTGCGCTGTCCTGCGGGAACGCGAAGCGGGCGGCGTGGACGCGCCCGCTTCGCGTTCAGGCCGTCAACCGCCGCTGGAAACGCCGCAACTGGGCGGCCGCGCAGGTCATCAGGATGCCGTACGCGATCGCGTAGCCGCCGGCGAGCCACGCGACCGATATCACGCCGTCCGGATAAAAGAACATCACGATAACGAGGCCGATCACGACCGACAGGAATCCCGACAGGCCGACGAGCCAGGGATGCGCCTGCGCGCGACGGTACTGGATCGCGTAGATGATCTCGCAGATGCCAGCGATCAACGCCCAGTAGCCGACGATCATCATGAAAGCAACGATCGCGATGCTCGGCCAGAACAGCGCGGCGAGACCGGCCACAATGCCTGTCAATCCGACCAGCACATACATCCAGCGACGGCGGCCGGCACCGCCGATGCCGTAGACCAACGCAAATGCGCCATCGACGACGGCATACGCGCCCCACACGACCACGAGCGAGGCTAGCGTCAGGTCCGGCCAGACGAAGGCAAGGATACCGAAGGCGACTGCGGCGATGCCGCGAAACAGAAGCCATCCCCAGTGAGCGGACAACGTGGACAGGCCTGGCGGCAGTTCGGAAAGGACCGGATGTTTCAACATGATGTGTTCTCCCAGGTTTTGTGACGCGGCGCGCGAGGCCGCTGCGCATCGTTGCACAAGGCGCGATGCGTCGATCTCAAAAACGGGGAACGGGGTGGCGCGTTACTGAAGGATCAGCAGCAACTGCGCTTCGGCGTGTTCGGCGGGCAGGCGCGCGAAGCCGCTGCGGGCAAAGCGGTGCCAGCGTCCGATGATGTAGCTCACCAGCAGGCTTGCGCGAATGGCGGGATCGTAGTCTCCCGGCAGCGGCACGGGGGCGCTGACGGCCTGGGTGTGGGCATCCATCAACCCGAGCCGCAGGCACTGCTTGAGCGATGCCTCGACGCGCTCCAGCATCTGGTTCACGCGTTCCGCCAGCCGTTCGTGTTCGCCGACGAGCGCCTCGCCTGTCAGCACGCGTGTCATGCCGGGATTCTTTGCGGCGAAGTTGAGCAGCATGAGCGCGATCGCGCGCGCCTGAAGCACGCCGTTTGGCTCCTTCGACACAATCTGGTTGATGAGCCCGAAAATGGATTGCTCGATGAATTCGATCAACCCTTCGAACATCTGCGCCTTGCTGGCGAAGTGCCGGTACAGCGCGGCTTCCGAGACGCCGAGCCGCGCGGCGAGCGCCGCAGTGGTGACTTTTTCGCTCTTGGGCGCTTCCAGCATGGCGGCGAGCGTCTGCAGGATATGAACGCGCCGCTCGCCAGGCCTGAGGCGCGTCGCGCGGGTGCTGCTGGTGTCGTGATGCGTTTTTTCTACCGGCGGGTCAGGTCTGTCAGTCGGCTGCATGGATGTCGCCTTTTCAGTCGCCCCGAGCGGGTGCCCGATCGCAATGATTTTAACGAACGAATCGACCAGTCGACATAGTGGGGACGGCCTGTGCCCGGAAGGCGCGCCGGCACGCCCTCTGCGCGGTGGTGCGCCGGCAGGTGGCCGGTGATCCACACCGTGCGGATGCCGAGTCGCCGGTAGTTTTTCAGATGGCTGCGCGTGTCTTCGACGAGGACGGCGTCGGCGAGACTGACGTGTGCGTCACGCATGGCACGACGCAGCATCGCCGGATCGGGCTTTGCCCGCCAGGCGCGCCGGTCCCGCATGTGCTCGATCGCGATCACGCGCTCGAACAGCCGCCCGATGCGCAGTTCGTCGAGCACCGCCCGCGCGTACTTTTCGGGCGCGTTGGTCAGCACGATCTTGCGGCCCGGCAGCGCCCTGATGAGACGCGCGAGGCCGCGTTCGGCGCGCAGCATCGCGGGCAGATCGGGGAACGTGTGCACGACCTTGAGAAAGTCGTGCGGATCGACAGGATGATGGCGCGCCAGACCCAGCAGCGCCGCGCCGTAGCGCTGCGTGTAGCCGGTGCGCAGACGGTTCGCCTCGTCGCGCTCGACCTGCAGCGCGTCGATGATGTATTGCGTCATCGCCTGATTGATCGCCGGGAAGATCGCGTGCGACGCGTGATGCAGCGTGTTGTCGAGGTCGAAGAGCCACACAGGCGTGCCGCCACCGACATGCGGCCGACGGCGTTTGGGACGGGAAGGACGCGTCATGCTGGCAATGGAAACGAAAGAGGCCATGCGGGAGGCCTGTTTGACAGCCTGCCCAGGCGCCGGGAAGCACCGGTCAAGGCGTGAAATTCGATGAACCAGAAGATCATCGGAGGGTGAAACGCCGCGCGGCCGCCGCACGCGGGCGACGCACCTTGCGGCACGGCACGCGCGCGGAGGCGCGCACCGCGGTTCGTGCCGTACTCAATGTGAGCGGATCATCGTGCCGAACGGCTGTTCGGTCAGGATTTCCAGCAGCACCGAGTGCTCGATCCGGCCATCGATGATGTGCACCGAGCGCACGCCGCTCTTTGCCGCATCGAGCGCCGACGAGATTTTCGGCAGCATGCCGCCCGAGATCGTGCCGTCCGCGAACAGGCCATCGATTTCGCGTGCCGACAGATCGGTCAGCAGGTTGCCTTCCTTGTCCATCACGCCCGGGATGTTGGTCATCATGACGAGCTTCTCGGCGTTCAGCACGACCGCCAGTTTGCCCGCGACCAGATCCGCGTTGATGTTGTACGACAGCCCGTCTTCGCCGAAGCCGATCGGTGAGATCACCGGAATGAACGCGTCGTCCTGCAACGCTTTCACGACCGCCGGGTTGATCGCCTCGACTTCGCCGACCTGGCCGATATCGACGTACTGGCCCGGATTGTCGCGATCCGGCATCAGCATCTTGCGTGCGTGGATGAGGCCGCCGTCCTTGCCTGTCAGGCCCACCGCATGGCCGCCAAAGTGGTTGATGAGCGTGACGATGTCCTGCTGCACTTCGCCGCCGAGCACCCATTCGACGACTTCCATCGTCTCTTCGTCGGTGACGCGCATGCCCTGGATGAAGGTGCCCTGCTTGCCGATTTTCTTGAGCGCCTGGTCGATCTGCGGGCCGCCGCCGTGCACGATCACCGGGTTGATACCGACCAGCTTCAGCAGAATGACGTCGCGCGCGAAGCCCTGCTTGAGGCGTTCTTCGGTCATGGCATTGCCGCCGTATTTGATCACCACGGTCTTGCCGTGATACTGGCGGATGTAGGGTAGCGCCTCGGCCAGAATTTCGGCTTTCAGGGTGGGCGCAATCTGCGAAAGGTCTGGGATATCGGACATGGCGGCAGAGTCAGGCAGGGCAGTTGAAACAAGGGCGAATTGTACAGGAGTGGCGCGCTGCAACAGGGTTTTCGACACGCGCCGTGGCGGCGCGCCGGACGCCTCTCGTGCAGTGCGCAACGCGGGGGCGCCGCGCGGCGGGATAACGCCGGCCTGGCGCAGCATGAGATGGATTTTCCCGTGCCGCTGCGACATCGAAAAGCTGGCCGAACGGCCGGTTACTGTCATGGGCAAGACGTGGCATTATTCCTGTCATTCCTCGACAGATTCATCATTTCGCCATGAGCGCGTCAGGTTCTTCCCTGCAGGATGTCGTGAGCGTGCGCTGTCCGCGCTGCGGCCACGCCTTCGACTGCGGCGCGCGGGCGAAAGACGTCGCGTGCTGGTGCCGCGCGATGCCGGCGTTGCCAGTCGAGCGACTCGCGGCGGGAAGCGGGTGTCTGTGCCCCGAATGTCTTGTCACTGAAATCGCAAGCGTCCAGCAAAGCGGCGCGCCGGGTGCCCCAGGCCGCTGACTGACGGGTAAACTGGCGGCATGCACCGCATAACCAACACTGGCAGGGTCAACCTCGGGCATCTTTTCTGGCTGCGAAGCTTTGCCATCATCGGGCAGCTTGGCACGATCGCGGTTGTCCAGTTCCTGTTCGGCGTCCATCTGCCGCTCCCCGCGATGCTGCTCGTGATCGCGCTCGAGGTCATTTTCAACGGTTTGACGTGGATTCGCGTAGCGCGCGAAAAGCCCGAGTCCAATCTGGAGTTGTTCGGCCAGATCTGGGTCGATCTGGGCGCCCTGTCGGCGCTGCTGTTCCTGTCGGGTGGCACGACCAATCCGTTCGTATCGCTCTATCTGCCTTCTCTGGCGATTGCCGCGGCCGTGCTGCCCTGGTATCTGATGGCGTGGCTCGCCGCGTTTGCGGCGGCCTGTTACGCCGTGCTCGGCTTCGATTCGGTACCGCTCAATCTCGACAACCCGGCGAATCTCTTCGAGTACTACCGCGCCGGCATGTGGGTGAACTTCATGGTGAGTGTCGGCCTGATCGCCTGGTTCGTGGCCCGGATGTCGCGCGCCCTGCGGCAGCGCGACGCCGCGCTCGGCGACGCCCAGGAGCGGCTGCTCCGCGATGAGCGCGCCGTGGCGCTCGGGGTGCAGGCCGCGACCGTCGCACATGAAATCGGCACGCCGCTCTCGACGATCGCAATGCTCGCGGAAGAACTGCGTGACGCGGCGCGCACCGATCAGGGGCTCGCGCCCTACTCGGCGGATATCTCCCTGCTCGAACAGCAGATGGCGTTATGTACGTCGGCGCTCGCGCGACTGCGCAGCCGCGCTTCGTCGCCGGGTAGCCGGCTTACGGTCGGCGAGTGGCTCGCTTCGTTCGTCGAGCAGTGGCGCCTGCGCCATCCACACGTCAAATTCGAGCGTCAAGGCACGCCGCCCGACCACGTCAGCCTTGACGATACGGTCGCAGTCGGCCAGATTCTCACGATCCTGCTGGATAATGCGGCGCGCGCAAGTCGGGACCACGTCACGCTGACCGCCCGGCTGACGGAGCGCGCCGATACGGTCGAGTTCGAAGTGAGCGACGCCGGGCCCGGTATTCCGCCGGCGCTGCGTCACTCGCTGGGCACAATGCCGGTCGATAGTACGCAGGGCGGCCACGGGGTCGGCCTTTATCTGGCGTTTTCCGCTGCGACGCGTCTGCACGGCTCGATCGAATTACGCGATATCAACGAAACGAAGCCGCGCGGCACGCGCGCTGTGCTGCGACTGCCGGTGGCTGACGACGGACAATCCGGCGCAGGAAAGCCCGGCACTACGCAGGCGGCTGCTGGCCCGACGGACGCGAACCGCAACGGTTCGGCACCCACCAACACGGAGAAACAGGCATGAGCGACAAGAATTTTCTGGTCATCGACGATGACGAAGTGTTCTCCGGTATCCTCGCGCGGGGCCTCACGCGGCGCGGCTTCACGGTCGCCGAGGCGCACAGCGCCGACGAGGCGATCAAACTCGCGAATCAGCAGAAGTTCGGTCAGATCACGGTTGACCTGCATCTGGGCAACGACTCCGGCCTGAATCTGGTCGCGCCGCTGCGCGAACTGCAGCCCGATGCACGCATGCTCGTGCTGACGGGCTACGCGAGTATCGCGACGGCCGTGCAGGCGGTGAAGGACGGTGCCGACAACTATCTGGCGAAGCCGGCCAACGTCGAGTCGATTCTTTCCGCGCTGCAAAGCGAAGCGAGCGCGCTTCAGGCCGAAGAGGCGCTGGAACATCCGGCGCCGCTTTCCGTCGCGCGGCTCGAATGGGAGCATATCCAGCGCGTGCTGGCGGAAAACGGCAACAATATTTCCGCGACGGCACGGGCGCTGAACATGCACCGCCGTACGCTGCAGCGCAAGCTGGCCAAGCGGCCGGTGCGGCAGTGATTTTTGGTGCAGCGAGACAGGCAACCTGAAACGCCTCGAACGCATGACGTAGATGACAAAGACGACAAAACGGGCGACCTCTCACGAGGCCGCCCGTTTTGTTTTTGCGTGATGCCGCGAGACTGATCGGGCGAGTGACGCGGGAATCACATCACAGCACGTAACGCGACAGGTCTTCGTCTTCAGCGACTTCGTTCAACGCACGATCGACATAGGCCGCATCGATCATGACATTCGTGCCCGCATGATTGCCGGCGGAGAACGACACTTCCTCTAGCAGCTTTTCGATCACTGTATAGAGACGGCGTGCGCCGATGTTCTCGGTTTTCTCGTTCACTGAAAACGCGATCTCAGCCAGACGACGAATACCGTCTTCAGCGAAGTCGAGGTGCACGTCTTCGGTCGCGAGGAGTGCCTGATATTGCTTGACGAGGCTCGCGTCCGTTGCGACCAGAATCGATTCGAAGTCTCCCACCGACAGTGAGTCGAGTTCAACGCGAATCGGGAAACGACCCTGCAGCTCGGGAATCAGGTCGCTCGGCTTGGCCAGATGGAACGCTCCGCTCGCGATGAACAGCACGTGGTCCGTCTTTACCATGCCGTACTTCGTGTTGATCGTGGTGCCTTCGACGAGCGGCAGGAGATCCCGCTGCACGCCCTGGCGCGAGACCTCTCCACCACCGGCTTCGTTGCGCGACGCGATCTTGTCGATCTCGTCGAGAAACACGATGCCGTTCTGCTCGACGTTGCGTACAGCCATGGCCTTCACTTCTTCGTCGTTGAGCATCTTGCCGGCTTCTTCGTCGGTGAGAAGCTTCAGCGCTTCCTTGACCTTCAGTTTGCGACGCGTCTTCTTGCCGCCGCCGATGTTCGCGAACATCGAACGGATCTGCTCGGTCATGTCTTCCATGCCCGGCGGCCCCATGATGTCCATGCCGACCTGCGGCTGCTCGACGTCGAGTTCGATTTCCTTGTCGTCGAGAAGACCTTCGCGCAGACGCTTGCGGAATGTCTGACGCGTGGTGCTGCTTTCGTCGACGGTGTCAGCCGCGTTCGAGCTTGCGCCAAAACCAACCGGGCGCGCCGTGGGCAGCAGGATGTCGAGAATGCGGTCTTCGGCCTGATCTTCGGCCTTCGTGCGAACCTTGCGCATTTCCGTTTCGCGCGTCTGCTTGATGGAGATTTCCATCAGGTCGCGCACGATGCTGTCGACGTCGCGGCCGACGTAACCCACTTCCGTGAATTTCGTGGCTTCGATCTTGATGAACGGTGCGTCGGCGAGCTTCGCCAGGCGGCGCGCGATTTCGGTTTTGCCGACGCCTGTCGGCCCGATCATCAGGATGTTCTTCGGCGTGATTTCCTGGCGCAGCGGTTCGTCGACCTGCTGACGACGCCAGCGATTACGCAGCGCAACGGCGACCGCCTTCTTCGCACGGCCCTGACCAATGATGTGTTTGTCGAGTTCCGAGACGATCTCGGCGGGAGTCATGGTGCTCATCGTGGGTCCTTACTCGATCGTCTCGATGACGCGGTTATGGTTCGTGTAGATGCACATGTCGCCCGCAATCTCGAGCGCCTTTTCGACGATCTCGCGCGGGGAAAGGTCCGTGTTCGCCAGCAGTGCCGCAGCCGCCGCCTGCGCGTACGCCCCGCCCGAGCCGATGGCGCAGATGCCGCCTTCAGGATCGAGCACGTCGCCGTTGCCGGTGATGACGAGGGTTGTGTGTGCGTCAGCGGTGATCAGCATGGCTTCGAGCCGGCGCAGCATGCGGTCGGTGCGCCAGTCTTTGGCGAGTTCGACGGCTGCCCGCGTGAGGTTACCCTGATGTTTTTCGAGCTTGGCTTCGAAGCGGTCGAGGAGCGAAAAGGCATCCGCAGTGCCACCGGCGAAACCGACCATCACCTTGCCGCCGTAAATGCGCCGGACTTTTTTGGCACCGCCTTTCATGACGATGTTGCCCAGCGTCACCTGGCCATCGCCGCCGAGCGCGACCTTGTCGCCGCGCCGCACGGAAACGATCGTCGTGCCGTGAAATTGCTCCATATGCGTTCCTTTTGCAAAAACGGGAAGGACGCAGTAGCGCTGTGCGCCACTACTTGAATCCGGGTAAGCGGACGGCGCGCAACGCAGAGAAACCAACGAGGGCGCGCGCTCGTGCAACGCATGTCCGATTTATTTTAGGGCGTGCGCCGGCATATCAAGAGTCGGCCAGATGGCTAACGGCGGAAAAAGACGGGATAAAGCAGAAAAAAGCGCGTAAAAAGATGGGGCCGAAACGCCCGGAACGGCTGTGCGGGAGGGCGCGCTCCAGAAGAAAAAAGGCGCACGGAACACGTGCGCCTCTCGACGAAGCAGCGTATTGGGGCGCGGGCCGACACCGCGCCGGGGCGATCAGTCGCCGAACAGCTTCTGGCGCAGCTCGCGACGTTCCTGCGCTTCAAGCGACAGGGTTGCCGTGGGGCGTGCGAGCAGGCGCGGAACGCCAATCGGCTCGCCGGTTTCTTCGCACCAGCCGTAGTCGCCGGAATCGATGCGTGCGAGCGATTGCTGAACCTTCTTCAGCAGCTTGCGTTCGCGGTCGCGCGTGCGCAGTTCCAGCGCATGCTCTTCCTCGATCGTCGCGCGGTCGGCCGGGTCCGGCACGATCACGGTTTCACGCAGGTTTTCTGTCGTCTGGCCGGCATTGCGGAGAATTTCCGCCTGCAGCTGTTCGAGCTTGTTCTTGAAGAAAGCGAGCTGATCCTCATTCATGTAATCCTTGTCGCTCATCTTCAGGATTTCGGCTTCGGTCAAGAGTCGTTTCGTCGTCATCTGGCTTGCTTCTTCAATGTGAGGCAAAACTCATACATATTGCCCGCTCTTTCGTGTTGCCCGCAAAAGACGCCTTTATTAACGCTCATTCGAGCGACGGCGAACACGGACGGTGGGCTGTCGTGACGCCAAAGGCGCCGATGCGGGGCCGAACTCCTCTGGAAACCGGTCTACAGATGCTCCTGAGGCATGATCTTTCTACCGGCAGCGCGCTCCCCGAAACCGGTGTGCCAACCGGCATGTCGGCGTTTAATTCCGGATGAGATTTTCCGGCGCCGTGTGTTTCCGGTAGTGCCCGGTACGGGCTGCAATGTCCCGGGCATTTCGTTGTCATTCTCCAGTGGGCACGTATTGTAACTGAATCACAATACGGGACGACAACCGGGGGAAATCCCTGCTGCCACTGCCGATATCGTGAAAATATAACGCGCTAACGACCAAAAAGCGATGGTCGTTCACGGTTTTACGCAACAGGGTTTTCACGCGCCTTTCATATATGCCGCATTTTTAAGCGGCCCAACCGTACTGACTGACCAGATTTACCGGTTTTGGGCCGCTTCCTGTTTTGCGCGGCGTGGGCGCCTCAGGCGAGGCAGGCGTCGAGGCCGTCGGTGATCAGGTCTTGCGGGAGTTCGATGCCAATAAACACCATCTTGCTGTTTTTCTTTTCAATCGGCTGCCATTTGGACGCAAGATCGCTACCCATCATCTGGTGCACGCCCTGGAATACCACCTTGCGATCGACGCCTTTCATATAAAGCACGCCCTTGTAGCGCAGCAGGCGCTCACCGTATATCTGCAGGATGCCGCCGAGGAAGTCTTCGAGCCGGTTCGGGTCGAACGGGCGTTCGCTGCGATAGACGAACGACTTGATCTTGTCGTCGTGGTGCGCGTGATGATGGTGCGCGTGACCGTGGTCGTGACCTTCGTGGTCGCACTTGCCGTGGTCGTGGTCGCAGTTCGCGTGATCGTGATCATGTCCGTGATCGTGGTCATGATGCGCGTGGTCGTGGTCGTGGTCGTGGTCGTCTTCGGCGAGGAACTCCGGGTCGATCTCGAGCTTTGCGTTCAGGTTGAAGCCGCGCAGGTCGAAGATTTCCTTGATGTCGGCTTCGCCAAAATTGACGACCTTGATCGCCGCCTTCGGGTTCATGTGCAACAGGCGGTGACGCAGGTCGCCAAGCGCCTTTTCGTCGACGAGATCGGACTTCGTGACGAACAGGCGGTCGGCGAAACCGACCTGACGCTGCACGACTTCGTGTTCGTCGAGCTGGTGGTCCGCATGCTTTGCGTCGACGAGCGTGATGATCGCGTCGAGCAGGAATTCGTCGGCGATCTGGTTATCCATGAAGAACGTCTGCGCCACCGGGCCCGGATTGGCGAGGCCCGTGGTCTCGATCACGACGCGGTCGAAATCCAGTTCCCCAGCCTGCTTTTTCGCGGCCAGGTCGCCAAGCACGCGGGCAAGGTCGCCGCGGATCGTGCAGCAGATGCAGCCATTGCTCATCTGGATGATCTGCTCGTTCGCGTCCTGCACGAGGATTTCGTTGTCGATGTTCTCTTCACCGAACTCGTTTTCGATCACGGCGATCTTCATGCCGTGCTTTTCGTTCAGGATGCGCTTGAGCAGCGTGGTTTTGCCGCTGCCGAGAAAGCCGGTCAGAATGGTAACGGGAATCATGGTGTGTGCCTGTTAAATGCGTGAAATCAGGTGCAGGGCCGCCCGCGGGCGGCCACTCGATCGGTCAGTTATTGAAACATATCTGTCAAGGCGCCGCTTGCGGCCGTTTGGCCAGCGGCATTCCGCCGGCATCCGGCGACGCCAAATATCACGAAACTATGGGCGATCAGGCGATTTGCAACAATAGGCCTTTCAGATACTCGCCTTCCGGAAACGCGGTCAGGAGCGGATGATCGACGCCCGCGCCGAGCCGCTTCAGGATGCGTGCGTCGATGCGTGCGTCGGAGGCTGCGCTGGAGACGATCTTCTGGAACAGTTCGGCGTCGATCGCGCCGGAGCACGAATACGTGAACAGCAGGCCGCCCGGCCGGAGCAGCTTCAGCCCGGTCAGATTGATGTCCTTGTAAGCGCGTGCTGCACGATCCACGTGTTCGCGCGACGGCGCGAATTTGGGCGGATCCAGCACGATCAGGTCGAAACGTTCGCCTTCGTCGTGCAGGCGGCGCAGCGTCTTGAACGCATCGGCATCGAGCCAGGTGGCGCGCGCCGCGTCGAAACCATTCGCCGCCACATTTTGCTGCGCAAGCGCGAGCGCTTCGCCGGACGAATCGATCGACACCACGCGCTCAGCGCCCCCCTTGAGCGCGGCCAGCGAAAAGCCGCCGGTGTAGCAAAAGCAGTTCAGCACGTCGCGCCCCCGTGCGAACTGCTGCACGAGCGCGCGGTTGTCGCGCTGATCGACGTAGAAGCCCGTCTTGTGGCCGTTGCGCACGTCGACGTGATAGCGCACGCCGTTTTCCGACGCGATCAGCGTGGCGGGCGGTTCGTCGCCGGCCAGCACGCCGGTCGTTTGCTCGAGGCCTTCCTTCTCGCGAATCGACACGTCGGAGCGTTCATAGACGTTTGGACAACCGGTTGCACCCGTCAGCGCCGTGACGATCGCTTCTTTCCACGCCTCGACGCCCGCCGCCATGAACTGGCAGACAATCTGGCCGCGCTGCGTTTCGTCGTCGGCGATGTAGTAGTCGACGACAAGACCGGGCAAGCCGTCCGCCTCGCCGAAAATCAGCCGCATGGCGCCCGTGTTCTGCACCATCTTCTGGCGATGCGCGAGCGCACGCTGCACGCGGCGTTTGAAGAACGCATGGTCGATGGGTTCGGCTTCGTCGAAGCTCCACACGCGCGCCCGGATCTGCGACCGGGCGCTATACGCCGCGCGCGCGAGAAAGCGGCCGTCGTGGGCGCGAACAATGACAGTTGCGCCCGAAGCCGGCTCACCGTCGACGCGATCGATCGCATTCGCGTAGACCCACGGATGGCGGCGCAGCAGCGACTTCTCTTTCGACGGTTTCAGCGTAACGGTGATCATGATTTGACTTTGCGAGGGGCATTGCACGCGGGCGACCGGGCGGGATGACGTGACCCGGGCGCGGCAGGAAGATGCATTGATATGGCCGGCGCGCGTCAATCGGGCGCCGGAAAGAGTGTTTAGTCGCGCTTTTTGGCGCGCGGATGGGCCTGATCGTAGACGCGCGCGAGATGCTGGAAATCGAGCGCCGTATAAACCTGCGTGGCGGTGATGCTGGCGTGCCCGAGCAGTTCCTGCACCGCGCGCAGGTCGCCGCTCGACTGCAGCACGTGCGTGGCGAACGAGTGGCGCAGCACGTGCGGATGCACGTTCGCCGGAATGCCCGCTAGCATCGCGGCCCGCTTCACGCGATCGCGCACGACGTTCGGTGACATCCGGTTGCCGCGCGACGAAAGAAACAGCGGATGCGGATCGTGTTTTACGAGTTTGTCGCGCACGGCGATCCAGGCGCGCAGCGCGTCGAGCGCTTTCGCGCCGACCGGCACGACGCGCCGCCGGTCACCCTTGCCGAGCACTTCGACCTCAGTCGCGTCGAGCTTGAGCCAGCCCGCCGAGCGATAGCCGTCGCGATCGGCGAACGCGACGTCCAGCCCGACCAGCTCCGACAGTCGCAGTCCCGACGAGTAGAACAGTTCCAGCATTGCGTGATCGCGCAGCCCTTCGGCGGTGCCCACGGCGGGCGCTTCCATCAACGTGTGTGCGTCGTCGACGGACAGTGCCTTCGGCAGCGTTTTCGCCTGCTTTGGCGCGCGCACGGTCGCAACCGGATTTACCGGCAGGTCGATCCGCCCGGCAAGCCAGCGGTAGAACGCACGCCACGACGAAAGACGATGGCTGATCGAGCGCGCCGACAGACCGCCCGCATGCGCCCGCGAGACAGCGCCGCGAATATCGGTGACGGTGAGTTGCTCGAGCGGGCGTCCGTTCGCGAGCTTCTTCAGTTCGTCGAGTTCGTGCGCGTAGCCGCGCAGCGTGTGCTCCGACAGCCGCCGCTCATGCTCGAGGTTCGAGATATAGGCGGCGACGGGATCGGCGAGGTTCACGGTCGAAGGGGTGATGGTTGACGCTGGCAGGCGTTAGCGCGACAACAAACGGCTCAGCGCCGCGCTGGCGAGCGCGCCGATCTGCGTGAGGAAATCGGTCGCCATGCCGTCGTGAAAACGCCGGGCGTCGGGCGAACCCATCACGAGCAGACCGAAAGCGCTTGCGTCGATGGCGGCATCAGGATCGCGCAGCGCGAGGAGTGCGATAGAGCCAGCGGACTGCGCAGCGGCGTCTTCGGTCGATGCGTTGTCGTCCGGGACGGCCGCGACCGCGGGCGCGAGCCACTGCGCGGCTTCGAAACCGGTGTTCGCGCCGCAGTACGGCGTAGCGAGACTGTTCGTGAAGATGCGGACTTCTTCGCCGACGTGGCGCGCGAAGTCGGCGTGCGCGTACGGCTCGGCGACGTCCCAGACACGTAGCGCTGCCTGCGGCACATCGAAGATATCGCGCAGGCCGTTGGCGATCGTGCGCGGCAGCGCGTGCGGGTCGCGCTCCGACATCACGCGCGTTGTCCAGCGGCTGAACTTGGCCGCGATGCTGTCGTTTTCGTGACCGTAGCGCAGCAGTTCAGCGAGACGCCGTTCAAGGTGTTTGTTCTTGTCGCGCAGCATGTCCATCTGCCGTTCCTGCAGGGACACCGCTGCCTTCCCGTGCGGATTCGCCAGGCGGATGGTCGCGAGCATTTCCGCGTGTTCGGCGAAAAAATCGGGGTTGGCAAGCAGGTATTCGGCGACTTCGCGATCGTTCATGGTTTCGGCTTAAGTGATGCGCGGGGCGTGGAGTGGGTGATTATGGATTCTGTTTGCAGCTAGTCGGCCAGTTCGATCTCGCCTTCGAACACGGTCGTGGCCGGGCCTGCCATCGTGAGCGGCGCAGCCTCATTCTGTGCGCCGTTCCACGTGATGGTCAGCGCGCCGCCATGCGTGTGCACCTTGACGGGCGAATCGAGTAGCCCGCGACGGATGCCCGCCGCGACGGCCGCGCATGCGCCCGTGCCGCACGCGAGCGTTTCGCCCGCGCCGCGCTCATAGACGCGCAGCCGGATTTCGTTGCGCGTGACGATCTGCATGAAGCCGGCGTTCACCCTCTGCGGGAAGCGCGGATGCTTTTCGATCACCGGGCCGTCGGCACCGACAGCGAACGCCTCGACGTCGCCGACGATCTGAACCGCGTGCGGGTTGCCCATCGTGATAACTGAAATCTCACGGGTGGCGCCGTTCACGTCGAGTGGCCAGAGCGTGTCGTTGCCTTCGCGACGACCTTCGAGTCCGCTCGCATCGAATGGCACGCGCGCAGGCTCGAACACCGGCGTGCCCATATCGACAGACACGTCGCCGTTTTCCTGCATGGTGAGCGTGGCCAGACCGTTCTGCACCTGCACGCGCACGGTGTGTTTATCTGTCAGGCGCGCATCGCGCACGAATTTGACGAAGCAGCGTGCGCCATTGCCGCAATGCTCGACCTCTCCGCCGTCGCAATTGAAGATGCGATAGCGGAAGTCGACGCCTTCGACGGTGGGCCGCTCGACCAGCAGCAACTGATCAGCGCCGATGCCGAAATGACGGTCCGCGAGCGCGCGCACCTGTGCCGCCGTCAGCGAGACAGGTTGCGTGTAGCCGTCGAGCACGACGAAGTCATTGCCCGCGCCGTGCATTTTGGTGAATTTGAGTTTCATCCCACTATTGTAAGGGACACGCGTGAATGCGCGTGGATGCCGGTTGCGACGTTAGCCATCTGGCCAGGGTGCTGCACGCTGACCGCCAGCCACCGTCAATAAAAGCTCGGTTCGCCGGGCGGGCGCGTCTTGAAGCGTTTGTGCACCCAGTAGTACTGCTCCGGCATGCCGGGAATCTGCTCTTCGAGAAACGCGTTCATGCGGCGTGCGTCGAGGTCGTCGTCACCAGTGGGGTAGTTGTCCCACGGTTTGAATACCCTCAGCCTATAACCCTTGTAGTTCGGCAACACCTCGCCGATGAACGGCACGACCTGCGCGCGGCCCACTTTCGCCAGCCGGCCCACGGCGGTCAGCGTGCACGTCGGCACGCCAAAAAAGGGCACGAAGGTCGAGTTGCGCATGCCGTAGTCCATATCGGCGCCGAGCATCACGGGTTTGCGGTCGCGCAGCCAGCGCAGCACGATGCGCGCGCTGTCGGCGCGGCTCGCCATCTCGGCATCGAAACGGCCGCGCGCGGCCTTGGCGACGGCTTCGAGTTCCGGATTCGTCATCGGCTGATAGAGCGAGCCGCACGTGCGGTGCAGCGAATAGTTCAGGAAAATCGAACCTGCCTCGATACCGACGAAATGCAGGCCGAGAAACAGCGTCGGGGGCAGATCGGGGTCGTTCAGGTCGATTGCGCTCTCGACCTGCACCAGCTTTTCCAGTTTCCGCGCCGAGCCGAACCACTGGACGCTGCGCTCCAGATAGCTGCGGATCGCGTGACGGAAGTGCTTCTGCGCGACATCTTTGCGACGTGCGTCGCTCCATTCCGGAAAGCACAGCTTCAGATTGATATGAACAATGCGCTTGCGGTTACTCGGGATCTGATACAGCAGCCAGCCGAGGCCGTCGCCGAGACGCGCGACAAAACCGTACGGCAGCAGCGCAAATAATTTCAGCAGCGCGATCGCGAATTTCGCCCCATAGCGGCTCAGCATGCGGCTTCCCCGTGTGGGGCGTAGCACGGAAGGGCCTTCAGGAAATCAGTAAAAAGGACGTAATACATCACGCGAGGGCACTCTGTGACAATCTGAGGAAGTCGCTATAATAAGGGCTTCGCCGAGTTAATAGACAACTTGCGGGGCGAAGCTGACGGGCGCCAACTCAATGTTTGCGCGCCTGACGGTCTGTAAATCCGCTAAAGCGTCGCCGCTTCAGGCTCCCGAAGCTGGCTACGTGAAACTCAACCGTAACCACATAACAGGAGTCTGCAACGTGGCAAACGATTACTTCTTCACCTCCGAATCCGTTTCTGAAGGCCATCCGGACAAGGTCGCCGACCAGATTTCGGACGCGATTCTCGACGCCATCCTGACACAGGACAAATATTCGCGTGTTGCAGCGGAAACGCTGTGCAACACCGGTCTTGTCGTGCTGGCTGGCGAAATCACCACGACGGCTAACGTCGACTACATCCAGGTCGCGCGCGAAACGATCAAGCGCATCGGCTACGACAACACCGATTACGGCATCGACTACCGCGGTTGCGCGGTGCTGGTCGCGTACGACAAGCAGTCGCCGGACATCGCGCAGGGTGTGGACCGCGCGCACGACAACAACCTCGATCAGGGCGCGGGCGACCAGGGCCTGATGTTCGGTTACGCGTGCGACGAAACACCTGAACTGATGCCGCTGCCGATCCACCTGTCGCACCGCCTCGTCGAGCGCCAGGCCAATCTGCGCCGCGACGGCCGTCTGCAGTGGCTGCGTCCGGACGCGAAGTCGCAGGTCACCGTGCGCTACGTCGACGGCAAGCCGCACGCCATCGACACCGTCGTGCTGTCGACGCAACATTCGCCGGACATCGAACTGTCGACGCTGCGCGAAGCCGTGATCGAGGAAATCATCAAGCCGACGCTGCCGGCTGAACTGATCAAGGGCGACATCAAGTTCCTCGTGAACCCGACTGGCCGGTTCGTGATCGGTGGCCCGCAAGGCGACTGCGGCCTGACCGGCCGCAAGATCATCGTCGATACGTACGGCGGCGCGGCCCCGCACGGCGGCGGCGCGTTCTCGGGCAAGGATCCGTCGAAGGTCGACCGTTCGGCGGCTTATGCCGGCCGTTACGTCGCGAAGAACATCGTCGCTGCCGGTCTGGCTTCGCGCTGCCTGATTCAGGTGTCGTACGCCATCGGCGTGGCACAGCCGACTTCGGTGATGGTCAACACGTTCGGCACGGGTCGCGTGTCGGATGCAACGATCACGCGTCTGGTCCTGGAACACTTCGACCTGCGTCCGAAGGGCATTGTCCAGATGCTCGACCTGCTGCGTCCGATCTACGAGAAAACCGCTGCTTACGGTCACTTTGGCCGCGAAGAGCCGGAATTCTCGTGGGAAGCGACCGACAAGGCGCTGGCGCTCGCAGAAGCCGCCGGCACCGAACCGGTTGCCGCGCTGGCCTGATCGCGCGTCCCGCGAAACTGGCTTCGCACGCAGAAAACCCCGCCGGCTTGCGCCGCGCGGGGTTTTTTATTGCTACCTGAAATGGCTGCCGACCTGGCGTTCGCGTCTATGGCCGGTGTGCGACGCAACTCGATGTAGCTCAGCCGGAAAATCGCGTCCGCGGCCTCGCCCCGTTATGCGATTGTCGCGTTGTCGTTGCTATCGCGGCGACATCGCGCGATCAACCTAGCGCGTCGCGAACGCGAACCATCCCGTACTCGTCACCGATACGCGGCGCGGACGACGGCTCGTGCTGCGCACCGCCGGCACCGGACGTGCGTTCAGCGAACGGAGCGTCGTCGGCTTGCGTAGCAGGGTGCGCAGCGAAAAACGATGCGAGCCGCTCTTCACGCGCAATGCCGCGAAAAACGAGTGAAACCACATACGGATGCCGTCGACGGGCTTCGCGTCGCGCCACTGTCCGGCGAGCGCGCGCGTGCGCGCTGAGTGATGACGCAGCGCACGCATGACATGGCGGCGCGCGGGACGCGCTGCCTTCAATGCTGCGCGGGTAAGACCGGTGCTCAGTAGGGTGTGCATGGTTTCAGTCAGAAGGAATAGGGCATCAGACAGGCGGCGTCAGGCGCGCTAAAAGCAGCACCAAATATGCCAGCGGGGTCGATGGAGAAACCGGAGGACGCGTGGATCGGTATTGCAGCAGCCGTCACAGGCCGCGCATGCACCGCAGAGGCGGGGTTGGCAATCAACATGCAGGCAGACTACACGCGATTCGTGACGCCCGGAAGTCGGGTTTTTCCCCTTGAGAAAGCGGGGTAGTGCCGTTTCAAACGCTGGCAATGACCCGCAATCGCGCGCAGGCGACCGTTTTTCGTGCAGGTGCTGCCCCGCGCGCGTGCGATGCGTCAAGTCAACCCACGCACTGCCGTCGATCGCGCACGCAGCGGGATCGGGTACGTTTTACAATCCGGTATTAGCCAGCCGAACCGGAATGTCTCCATGTCAGTTCAGTCGCATGCTTCGCTTCATTCGAAAAAAGAACAGGTACAGATGCTGCGTGAACGCGGCTTCGTGATCGTTCCGGGCCTGCTTTCACCCGAGCGTTGCGCGCAGATGAAGCAGGTCGCCCAGCGCCAGTTGCTGGAGGCCGCTGCGCCGCTCGAGTTCGAGGCCGATCTGCGTTATCCCGGCGCGCCCGAATCGAAGCATGCGCCGGGGGGGCACACCGTGCGGCGTCTGCTCGACGCCTATCAGCGCGATCCGCTCTTTCGTGAATGGGCGACCGCGCCGGAAATCCGCGGCTGGATGGAACTGTATTTCGGCGAGGAGCCGCGCCTTTCGCGCACGCATCACAACTGCATGATGACGAAGCACCCCACGTACGGGAGCCTCACAGGCTGGCATCGCGACGTGCGGTACTGGTCGTTCGAACGGGACGATCTGGTCTCGGTGTGGGTCGCGCTCGGACCGGAAACGGTCGACAACGGCGCGCTCTGGTTTGTGCCGCTGTCGCACACGGCGCCGTTCACATCCGATCGCTTCGATCAGGCGAAGTTTTTCCGCTCGGATCTGCCTGAGAATCAGGCGCTGATCCAGACCGCGATCTCCCCGGAACTGCAGGCCGGCGACGTCGTGTTCTTCCATTGCAACACGCTGCATTCGGCCGGCAAGAATATCAGCGACGACGTGAAGTTTTCGCTCGTGTTCACGTATCACGGCGCGAGCAATGTACCGCTGCCGGGATCGCGGTCGGCTTCGATCCCCGAAGTCGCGTTCTGAGTCCCGACCGGCGGTCTTCAACCGGAAACCACGGGCGATGAGCGGTCTTTCAGTCACCGCTCATCGTATGCGGATCTAGCGCTTGCCCGACACGACGAGGCCGGTGAGCCCGGCCAGTGTCGCGACCACGCCGCCGGCGATCAGAAAGATCGTCTTGCTGGTCGGTGCGCCGGTGAAGACGCGCGAGACGTCGTTGCTGAACGAGTTGAACGACTGGCCGCCGAAGTACAGCAGCACCACACCGCCAACGATCAACGCAAACGAGATCGCTCTGGTCATGAAAATCCCTCATCGTTAAACATGGTCGCCGCAGTGTAGGTGAGCGACGTGATGACGTCCATCGTTCGTCCCGGAGTCTGGGGCGATGCAAGCCGCGCACCGATTGGCTACCATACACAGTTCAGCGTGGCGCGCATCGCGATGCGCCTTTTCAGCCTCTACAAGGGAATTCAAGCAATGGCCTACGAAGCAGCATCAGAACGCTATTCGGATATGCAATACCGCGTCTGCGGCAAATCGGGGCTCAAGCTGCCCGCGCTGTCGCTCGGTCTGTGGCACAACTTCGGCGATACGACGCCGTTCTCGACGCAACGCGACATCTTGCGCACCGCGTTCGATCTCGGCATTACGCACTTCGATCTGGCGAACAACTACGGGCCGCCGTACGGCAGCGCGGAAACGAATTTCGGCCGCCATTTCAAGGACGATTTCAAACCGTATCGCGACGAACTGCTGATCTCGTCGAAGGCGGGCTGGGATATGTGGCCGGGCCCGTATGGTCAGGGCGGCGGCTCGCGCAAATACGTGCTGGCAAGTCTCGATCAGAGCCTGCAGCGCATGGGCCTCGACTACGTCGACATTTTCTATTCGCATCGTTTCGACGCCGACACGCCGCTTGAGGAAACCGCTGGCGCGCTCGCCACGGCCGTGCAACAGGGCAAGGCGCTGTACATCGGCATTTCGTCGTATTCGCCGGCCAAAACGCGTGAAATGGCGAAGCTCCTCGGCGAGTACAAGGTGCCGCTGCTGATCCACCAGCCGGCGTACAACATGCTGAACCGCTGGGTCGAGCATGAACTGCTGGATACGCTCGAAGGCATCGGCGCGGGCAGCATCGCGTTCACGCCGCTCGCGCAGGGTCTGCTGACCGGCAAGTATCTGAACGGCGTGCCGGACGATGCGCGCGTCAACAAGGCGGGTGGCGGATCGCTCAAACAGGAGCATCTGAGCGCGCAGAACATCGAGCACGTGCGCAAGCTGAACGACATCGCGCAGCGCCGCGGCCAGAGCCTCGCGCAGATGGCGCTTGCGTGGACGCTGCGCGGTGGCCGGGTGACGTCTGCGCTGATCGGCGCGAGCAAGCCGGAGCAGGTGCGCGAGAACGCCGGTGCATTGAAGAACCTGGCGTTTTCGAAGGAAGAACTGGCTGAAATCGATCGCTACGCGACCGAAGGCGGCATCAACCTGTGGGAAAAGCCGTCGACCGATCAGAAGGTTTGACCGGCTGGCGCTTCATCGCGCAGGGAAACAGGGAAAGCCGCCGCGAGGCGGCTTTTTCACGTGGGCGCCGATATGCAGGCGCGTCTGGCAATTGGCGTGACCGTGGTGTGACCGGATAGCTAGACCAGAGCCGGTAGCCCTTCGACCAGCAGCACCGCGACGACAACGCCGAGTAGTGCGCCCAGAACGCGCAGTACGTTATGCCTGAACTCGGTTGCACAGGGGCACGCGCCAAGGAAGAGCGCGCCGGCCAGCGCCATCGGAATGACCAGAATAAAATCGCCGATCGTGAAATAGGTCGTCATACCCGTCTCCTGTGGACCCGGGTTAGCGCTTTAGCGCTTACTCGGGTCACATGCAAAATGTTTGCTTTATGTTGCTTCACGGCGCGCTGTAGTTGTGATGTAAGCGGAGCAGCCGCGTGATTTGAGTATAGGCGACGGTTGAACGGCCGGCGCGCCGCAATGCGGCGCTGCAGCGTCGCTTTTCGCATAGCTGGAGCCGCGTCCGGTGGGGCCTTGCGTGAGGCAACGCATGTTTGAAGCGGCGACAAAAAACCGTGACGGCGACTTGCAAAAACCTTTCGGCGTGCGTCATGGATCGTGGTTTACGCGAGGCCTTTTCGTTCACGCGTGCGCAACCACCACGCGCCCGCAATGCCGCACACCAGCAGCAACGCGACGAGCAGGACGACGCCATTCCAGCCATGCCTGGCCCATACATGTCCGCCGTACGAACCCACCACGCTCGATCCGAGGTAATACGCAAGCAGATACAGTGCCGCGGCGTGGCCTTTTGCCGTTTTCGCCATCCGGCCGACCCAGCCGCTTGCCACCGCGTGCCCCGCGAAAAAGCCGAACGTCAGGCACGCGATGCCCGCAGCGATCGCGGCGATGGGTTGCAGCATCGTCAGTCCTGCGCCGGTCAGCATGAGTAAGAGACTGGCGATCAGCACGCGTGCCCGGCCAAAGGTATCGGCCATCCTTCCCGACCAGGGCGACGCAACCACGCCCGTCAGATACACGACGAAAATTGAGCTGATCTCGGCCTGGCTCAGTTGATACGGCGGCGCGAGCAGCCGGTAGCCGATGTAGTTGTAGAGCGTGACGAAACTGCCCATCAGCACGAACGCCATCAGGAATACGACGGGCAGTCCGGCAGTCGCGAAATGCTTCGCGAGCGCGGCGCGATGATGCGAAAAACCGAGCCCGCGACGCGGCACGAAATGGCGCGACGGCGGCAGCAGCGTGCGAAACGCGAGCATCGCCACCAGGCCGAGCACGCCGATAACTGCGACCGACACGCGCCAGCCAGACAGATTCGCGACGACGCCTGTAATCACGCGCCCCGCCATGCCCCCGATCGCCGTGCCGCCCACGTACAACCCCATCGCGAGGCCGAGGCCGTCCGGATGCACTTCCTCCGCGAGATACGCCATTGCAACGGCGGGCACGCCGCCGAGCGCGAGTCCTTCGAGCGCGCGCAGCACCAGCAACTGATGCCATTGCGGTGCGAACGCAACCGCAAGCGTGAGCACCGACGACGCCGTGAGCGAAGCGGTCATCAGGCGATGCCGGCTCCAGCCTTCCGACACGAACCCTGCGACGAAGATCGCGAACGCGAGCGCCGTTGTCGTCAATGAGAGCGAGAAACTGCTTTGCGCAGGGCTGACGCCGAACGTCGTCGAGAACGCGGGCAGGAGCGGCTGCACGCAGTAGAGCAGCGAGAAAGTGGCGTAACCGGCGAACAGCAGCGCGAGACTTGCGCGCCAGTAGGTGCGCGTGCCGCGCTCCAGGTACGGAGTGCTGGCAGTGTTGTCCGATGAATGACCCTGAGCAGGCGAAGCAGAAGACGAAGATGAAGCCGACCGGGCAGCAGTTGAAGGATCCGCCGGATCAGGCATCCGGTCAGGTTCCTGTGAAGCGTTCACGAAGCGGTCTCCCGGAAAAGCAAAGACCTCAACGATACGCCGGTCGCGCGGGTGACGTCGTCGGCGCGGGCAATCGACGGCGTTTGCGTGGCGGCGCAAAACGCCCGTCGCGCAGCGCGTCCACTGCAGCGCCGCACACCACGTACGCCGCTAGCCGCGTGTTACCGGCGCGCCGGACGCCGCACCGCTCGGCGCGTCCGGATGCACGATCTGTTCGTCAGTCGGCAGTTGCGATGCGTCCCAGCCGCCGCCCAGCGCCTTGATCAGCGCGACGCTTGCGGCCATCCGGCGGCGCGCGATCGCAACCGACTGGCGTTCGTTCGACAGCGCCGTGGTTTGCGCGACGACGACGTCGAGATAGGTGATCGCGCCGTTCTTGTAGCGGTTCGAGATCACGGCGAGCGCGCGTTCCGCGGCGCTCACGGCGTCGTTCTGCGCGAGCGCTTCCTGTTCCAGCACGCGCAGCGCGGCGAGATTGTCCTCGACGTCGCCGAACGCGCCCAGCACCGCCTGACGGTAGTTCGCGACGCTTTCGTCGTAGTGCGCCTGCGCCTGTTCCTTGACGGCCGCGCGTCCGCCGAAGTCGAGCAGCGTACCCGCGAGCGTCGGCCCAAGCGACCAGAAGCGCGACGGCGCCATCAGCCACGAACTGAAGTTCGTCGCCTCAAGACCGCCTGTGACGGACAGCACCAGGTTCGGAAAGAACGCCGCAGTCGCGACGCCGATCTGCGCGTTCGTCTGTGCCATCTGGCGTTCGGCCGCGGCAATATCAGGGCGGCGTTCGAGCAGCGCCGAAGGCACGCCCGTCGGCGCCACGACCGGCACCGCGACGAGCGGTGCGATGGGCAGCGAGAACGCCGACGGATTCTGGCCCGTCAGGATCGCGATTGCGTGTTCGAGTTGCGTGCGCTGCACGTCGAGGTCGATCGCCTGCGCTTCGGTGGTCCGCAACTGCGTTTCCGCCTGCGCGACGTCGGCGTCGGTGGCGATGCCGCCCGCCCTCCGATGCTGCGTCAGGTCGAGCGCGTCGCGGTACGCCTTGATCGTGTTGTCGAGCAGTTGATGTTCCTGATCGATGCCGCGCAGCTCGAAGTAGTCGGTGGCGAGTTCGGCCTGCATCGAGAGCAGCGCGGACTGCGCATCGGCGGCGCTTGCCTGCGCGCCGGCTTTCGCGCCTTCGACGCTGCGCGAAATGCGGCCCCACAGGTCGGGTTCCCACGATGCATCCGCCTGCACGAGATAGTCGTTGAGCGTGAGACCGGCGGTCGACTTGTGCAGCACGTTGGCCGACGATCGCGCGCGCGAATAGTCGCCGGACGCGGTCACGAGCGGGAAGAAGCTGGAGCGGAACTGCGCGACCGCGGCGCGGGCCGCGCGAAAACGCGCCTGCGCTGCCTGCACGTCCTGGTTTTCGGTGGCGACGCGCGCTTCGAGCGCATTCAGCGCCGGGTCGTCATAGACTTCCCACCACGCGCCGCGCGTGCCGAAGTCGGCCGGTTGCGCGGGCTTCCAGCCGGTGCCTTCGAGTTCCTTGTATGTCGAAGCAGTGGTCGAAGTGGGCTTGACGTAATCCGGACCGACGGCGCAACCCGCGAGCATCGATGCCGCTGCAATCGCCGAAAGCGAAAGACGTAGCGCGCGTCGCCGGGATGAACGATGAAGTCGCATGGTCACTGCCCGGCCTGCCCTGACGAAGCGCCTTCCGCGCCGGCCGTCGCGGTACCTGCATCTGCACCGCTCGCACCCCTGGCCGGGCCTGCGTTCTTCGGCGGGACGATCCGCACGGGTGCGCCGTTGACGATCGAATCCTGCGGATTGAGGATCACCTTCTCGTCGCCCTGCAAACCGGATGCGACGGCTACGCGGGTGCCGAAGTCCGTCCCGAGCGAAACGGTCAGCAGTTTCACGCGGCTATCGGGCGTCACGGTGGCGACCTTCACGCCGTCCGGCCGGAACAGGAACGCGTTGCCCGGCAGCGTGAACGGCGCGGCGCCCGCGCCGAGCGCGAAGTGCACCTGCGCGTACGCGCCCGGCAGCAGATCGCCGTTGCGGTTGTCGACGTCGACTTCCACGAGCATCGTGCGCTGCGTCGCATCGACGGAGCCAGCGGTGCGCGCGACCTTGCCCGGATAGTGTTTCGCCGGCGTTTCGGTGAGCGTGAGGTAGGCGTTCTGCTGCGCCTGCACCTGTTGCGCGTAAGCCTGCGGCACGTTGACGTAGACCCGCAGCCGGTCTGCCTGCGCGATGTGGAACAGCTCCTTTGCCGGGCCGCCCGAACTGCCCGCATCGATCAGCGCGCCGACATCCACGTTGCGCGCGGTGACGATGCCGTCGAACGGCGCGAAGACCTTCTGGAACGACTGCGTCTTTTCAAGCCGCGCGACATTGAAACGTGCGGCGTCGAGCGTCGCTTTCTTTGCAAGCATGTCGCCGACCTTCTCGTCGGTTTCCTGCTTCGAGACCGAGTTGCTTTTCAGCATGTCGGTCCAGCGGTCGGCGGTCGTTCTGGACAGCGCGTAATTCGCCTGCGCGTTCGCGAGATCGGCGCGCGCCGCGCGCAACTGGTCGTCGACTTCCGGTGTGTCGATCTCGGCGAGCAGCTGGCCGGCCTTTACGTGCGCGCCGATGTCGGCGTACCACTTGCGCAGATAGCCGTTCGTGCGCGCGTAGATCGGTGTGTCGAGAAACGCCTGCACGTTGCCCGGCAGCACGAGATCGAGTGCTGCATCCGACTTCTTCGGCAGCACGACTTCGACGCTCGTCTGGCTCGCATGAACCGCATCGCGCTCGAGCGCGGCATGCGCGCTGCGACGCGACCAGATGCCCTGCACCGCGAGCAGAACCACGACGACGACCGCGACCACGACGGGCCAGCGCGCGCGCTTCGGCGTCGCCGTCGCCTTCGTCTTCAGGTGCGCGTCGTCGTGACGCTCAGGACCTTTGCCTTCCATCAATGCCCCACATCAGGATGTTTTTGAACCACGTTTTCCGACGCGCGCAGACGCCGCGCCGCGAGTCGTCGATAGATCAGCGAGAACACCACCGGCACGAAAATCAGCGTCGCGAGCGTGCCGACCGTCAGGCCGCCGATCACCGCGCGGCCAAGCGGCGCGTTCTGCTCGCCGCCCTCGCCGAGGCCGATCGCCATCGGCACCATGCCGATCACCATCGCGAGCGCGGTCATCAGCACCGGCCGGAAGCGCGTGAAACCCGCCTCGATGGCGGCGCGGGTCGCATCGCCGTGTTCGAGCAGCTGTTCGCGCGCGAAGCTGATCACGAGAATCGAGTTGGCGGTCGCGATGCCGATACACATGATCGCACCCGTCAGCGCCGGAATCGACAGCGTAGTGCCGGTGAGGAACAGCATCCAGACGATGCCCGCGAGCGCGCCCGGCAGCGCGGTAATGATGATGAACGGATCGAGCCACGACTGGAAGTTCACCACGATCAGCAGATACACCAGCACAATCGCGAACACGAGCCCGGCGAAAAGCCCGGAGAACGAATCGTTCATCGTCTGCACCTGGCCGCGCAGTTCGATCGTCGAGCCCTTCGGCAAGTCTGCCTTCGCTTCGGCGATGATCTTCGAGATGTCGTCGGAGACCGCGCCAAGGTCGCGACCATCGGCCGTGCCATAGATATCGATCGTCGTTTGCGCGTTGTAGTGGTTGATGACTGCGTTGCCGGCTTCGCGGTGCATCGTTGCAAGCGAGCCGAGGATGTTGCTCTTGCCATTCGCGTTAAGCGGAATATTCGCGAGCGACTGCAGCGAATCGATCGTGTACTGGGGCGCTTCCGTGATCACGTTGTAGCTCACGCCATTGCGCGGATTCAGCCAGAACGTCGGCGTCGTCTGCTGGCTGCCCGAGAGCGTGATCAGCAGGTTGCTCGCGACGTCTTTCTGCGTGAAGCCGGCCTGCTGCGCGCGCGTGCGGTCCACGTCGATGAAAATGCGCGGCAGGTCGGAAGGCTGCTGGATGCGCGCATCGGCGAAACCGGGCACGGTGCGCAGGCGGTCGAGCAGACGCGCGGCGAACGCCCGGTTGCCGTCGACGTCGCGCCCCACGACCTGGATATCGATCGGCGACGGCATGCCGAAGTTGAGCGTCTGGCTCACGATATCCGCAGGCAAAAACGCGAACTGCACGCCCGGGAATTCGTCGCTGAGCGTACGGCGCAGTGTGCGCACGTATTCAGCGGTCGGATGATGATTTTCGTTCAGCGTAATGAGCACGTCGGCGTCCGATGTGCCGATCGTGCCGGTGTTGCTGTATGACAGGTTGATGCCCGACACCGGCAGGCCGATATTGTCGATCAGCGAATGCAGTTCGGCAGGCGGAATCAGCTGACGAATCCGCGTATCGACGCGATCGGTGACGACCGCCGTTTCCTCGACCCGCATGCCGGTTTTCGCGCGCAGGTGCAGCGCGATCGTGCCCGCGTCGACCTGCGGGAAAAAATCGCGGCCGAGAAACGGCATCAGCAGCATCGAGCCGCCGCAGCATGCCAGAAACACGATCACGAACACGCCCGGCCGCGCGACGCGCGCTTCCAGAAACACGCGATAGCGGCTGCGCACGTTCTCGAAGCCGCGCTCGAACGCCAGATGGGCGCGCATGAACGGATTGCGCGTCGTTTCGCTCGCGTGCAGGTCTTCCTTGCGATGGTGGTTGCGCAGCAGATATTTCGCGAGCGTCGGCACGAGCGTCCGCGAAAAGAAGTACGACGCGAGCATCGCGAAGACGACCGCCTCGGCAAGCGGAATGAACAGATAGTGCGCGACGCCTGTCAGCAGGAACATCGGCACGAACACGATACAGATCGACAGCGTCGAAACGAGCGTCGGAATTGCGATCTGATGCGCGCCATCGAGAATCGCCTGTTCCAGATTCTTGCCCTGCTCCAGCTGATGGCTGATGTTCTCGATCGCGACGGTCGCGTCGTCCACCAGAATCCCGACCGCGAGCGCGAGCCCGCCGAGCGTCATGATGTTGATGGTTTCACCGAGCGCGGACAGCGCGATGATCGACGTGATCATCGAAAGCGGAATCGACACGGCGATGATCAGCGTCGCGCGCCAGTTGCCGAGAAAGAGCAGGATCATGAGGCCGGTGAGGCCGGCGGCGATCAGCGCTTCGCGCAGCACGCCCTGCACCGAGGCGCGCACGAACAGCGACTGGTCCGCGACGGGATCGATGTTGAGCGACTCGGGCACGAGATTGCGCAGCGTCGGCATCATGTCCTTGATGCGCTGGACGATTTCCAGCGTCGACGTGTTGCCGCTCTTGTTGATCGTGAGGAGCGATGCGCGCTGGCCGTTCACGCGCACGATGTTCGTCTGCGGCTGGAAGCCGTCGCGCACGTGCGCGACGTCGCGGATATAAACGGTGCCGTTCGCCGTGGATTTGATCGGAATATTGTTCAGGCCAGCGAGCGAATCCGGGCTCGCGTTCATCTGCACCGAATATTCGGTCGAACCAATTTTCGCGGTGCCCGACGGCAGGATCAGGTTCTGCGCGGTCACCGCGTTCACCACGTCCATCGGCGACAGATTGCGCTCCTGAAGCTTGCGCGAGTCGATGTCGACCATGATCTGGCGCTGCTTGCCGCCATACGGTAGCGGCGCGGACGCGCCTGGCACGGTGGCGAGCTGCGTCTTCAGGAAGTTATTGCCGAAGTCGAACAGTTCCTGCTCGGTAAGCGAGGGCGACGACAGCGACAGCCGCAGGATCGGCACCGTCGACGCGTTGTAGCGCAGGATGTTCGGCGGCGTGATGCCAGGCGGCAGCGAACGCAACTGGGTTTGCGACAGCGCGGTGACTTCGGCCAGCGCCTCGTCGATATTCGCGTGCGGCTGGAAGAAGATCTTGATGACCGCGATGCCGTTGTGCGAAGTCGATTCGACGTGCTCGATATCGTTCACCGCCACCGAAAGCCCGCGCTCGTAGTTGAGCACGATGCGCTTTTCCATCTCGTCTGCAGGCAGCCCGTTGTACGACCAGATCACCGAGAGCACCGGAATGTCGATGTTCGGGAAGATGTCCGTAGGCGTGCGCATGATCGTCAGCGGCCCGACGATCAGCAGCAGCAGGGCGAGGACGATGAAGGTATACGGGCGCCGTAGCGCGAGTCGAACGATCCACATGGAACGGCGCGAGTCTGGGGAGGTCGGGTGAAAGCCGGGCTGGCTGCGCCGCGTGCGTGGCCTGCGTTGCGCTAACGATGGCTGCGCCCGGCATGCGCGACAGGAATATAACGCGTATCGTAGTCCTCATGCATCATTTTCGGATACGCGTTCCGCAAGGTTTATGATGGACCTGTTACGACGCATTACACGCGCGGCCGCTGGTTGGGGTTTCGTAAGTCGAATGTACGAATTGGGGGGTGTTGGGCCCTTTTTTTTCGCTTTCCCAAGCGGTACAAAACGTGAACAATGAGTTTGAAGGCCTCTTCCGCGTTCCACGCGATGCAGGTTAGGTGCGCACGCAACGTTTCTGGCAAAGCGGCGCTTTTATCGCCACACGACCGGCGCTTCATCCGAGCCGGCAAAGAGAACGGGGAAACATCATGCAAGTCGGTTCTATCGTCCGCTCCGTGCATATCGCCGTGCCCCAGGGTGCGCGCGGTATCGTCATGCGAATTCTTGGCGACATGGCCATGGTGGCGTGGTACGCCGGTGAACCCGGTACGTCGATCCAGCTGAATACCGAACCTTTCTTCCTTGAAGACCTGATCGACACGGGCGAGCAGGTTCGCCCCGCCAGCGCGCAGATGCACTGAATGCGGTGACGCGCGCCGCCCATCGACGCGGCGCGCAGTTGAGGATTGCGGAATGTCCGGGGCGCGGACGGCGCCGGCGGCTCGCGCGCCCGTCGCCAGCGTGACAGACGCGCCGATACGTCCTGAGATTGCCTGATATGCCGCTGTGACAGGTGCGTCACGCGTCTCGCTCGTCATCGCGGGCGGCGCGGCGCACAATGCGGGCATGAACGACGACACCCCTGATCTCCAGGACGGCGCTTCCCGCACTGTCCCTTTCGCCCGGCTGACGCCGGAATGCGTGCTCGACGCGATCGACAGCGTCCTGATTCCCGCCGGCCAGCGCACCGATGGCCGCATGCTCGCGCTCAACAGCTACGAAAACCGCGTCTTTCAGGTGGGCGTCGAAGACGGGCCGCCGGTTGTCGCGAAGTTCTATCGTCCCGAACGCTGGACCGACGAAGCCATTCTCGAAGAGCATGCTTTCGTCGCGCAGCTGGCCACGCGCGAGATTCCGGCGGTGCCGGCGCGCGTCGACGACGGCCGTTCGCTGCATACGTTCGATGGCTTTCGCCTCGCGATCTTCGAGCGCCGTGGCGGACGCGCGCCCGATCTCGATCGCAGCGACACGCTCGAATGGCTCGGCCGCTTTGTCGGACGCATTCACGCGGTGGGCCAGATCGAGCCGTACATGTCACGCCCGGTGCTCGACATCCAGAGCTTCGGCTATGAGCCGCGCGATTTTCTGCTCGAACAGCGGTTTGTCCCCGATGACGTCCGGACAGCGTGGGAAACGGCGGTGAATCTGGCACTGGAGGGCGTCGAGCGCGCATTTGAACGCGCCGGCGATATCCGTCTGCTGCGCGTTCATGGCGACTGTCATCCGGGCAACGTGCTGTGGACCGACGCCGGCCCGCATTTCGTCGACTTCGACGACAGCCGGATGGCGCCCGCTATCCAGGATCTGTGGCTGCTGTTGCCGGGCGAACGCGCGGCGGCATCGCGTGCGTTGACGGATCTGCTGGCCGGATACGAGGACTTCTGTGAATTCGATCCGCGTGAACTGTATCTCGTCGAAGCGCTGCGCACGCTGCGGTTGATTCACTACTCGGCGTGGCTCGCCCGACGCTGGGACGACCCCGCGTTTCCCGCGGCGTTTCCGTGGTTCAACACGCAGCGTTACTGGGAAGACCGCATCCTCGAACTGCGCGAGCAGATCGGCGCGATGCAGGAGGGGCCGCTCTGGCCCGTCTGATTTTTTACGCCGGGCAGGCGCTCAGGGTGCGCTGATTGCGACGCGCGCGCCGTCGAGCGTCGATTTCACGATGATCTGTGCGCGCACGTCGCGACTGACGATTTCCATCGCCGGGCGCATCTGCGCGAATTGATCCGGCGAGCAGACGTCGCTGTCGAAATGCGTGCTGCCGTCACGCGTGACCTCGATGACCCGCGTCTGTGGGTCGAACGTGTACTGCGAGCGGAAATCGAGGAAACGGTCCTGCGTCTGCGCCGGTTCCGGCATGTCGAGCACGCGGAAATTTGCCGGCAGCGTGATCCGTGTGTGCTCGTGCAGTTCGATGTTGCGGCACACGAACGGCTGCGTGCGCTGGCGTTCGCCCAGCCAGTAGCGCGTATCCGATTCGAAGCCGCCAGCGAGGCTCGTGAGCGTCGGAATCGAAGCCGCTGCGCCCGGCACGACGAGACTTTCCAGCGTGCCGCGCATCGTGAGGACGAGCGGGCCGTCGGCGGCGGCGAGGTTGCTGGTGGTGAGTGTTGCCGCACCACGCAGGTTCGCGTTGCGCAATTCGCCCTGAAGCGATTCCTCACGCTGCGCGGGCGTCTGCATGCGCAGCATCGTGCGGCCCTGCTCGGCCGCCCAGCCTGTCGCTTCCACCCGGTACACGAACGTCGCCGAGCCGTCCGGCGTCATGACAATCGAAAGATCCGTGCGACGTGCCATCGCCGCCGTCGAGGGCGTGTGCGCAAGCACGCCTTCGTTGACCAGCAGCGCCGGGCGGTTCATGTCCGTCGAAGGCAGGAAACCGAACTCGACGTTCGTCGCCGTGGAATCGGCGTACAGCTGCAGGTCGGGCAACCACGAAATCACATGATTGATGACGCCGTAGCCGGGCACCGTCGGCAGCGAATAGATGGTGCCGCTGTTGATGAGCGCCGGCTCGCTGCGGATGCCGACCGCGTCGAGCAGCGCGCCGTACAGCGCGACGTGGTCCTTGCAGTCGCCATAGCGGTAAGCGAGCACCTCGCTCGCGCGATGCGGGATCACCGCGCCCCGTCCGACGTTGATCGCGACGTAGCGCACGTTGCGGCGCATCCAGTCGTAGAGCGTCTTGGCCTTCGCGCGCGGGGTGGGGTCGTTCGCGGTGAGCGTGCGGGCCAGCGCGACGACCGCAGGATCGGCCGCACTCGCATCGACCGACGAAGCACGGTACGTCGCCGCGAACGCCGCGTAGTCGGGAAACGTCGACACCATCAGGCGGTCGCCATACGACACGTACGCCACCGAGCCGTATTCGAGCCGCCCGAAATGCGCCTTGTCATAGCGGAATTCATAGCGCGTGCGTCCATGATCGGTGACGGGCGCGATCGTCGTGAATCCGCGCGCGTCCGCGTAGAGCGGCTTTACGGCGGGCAGGTCGTAGATGAGGCTGAAATTGTGCGTCGGCGCGAGGTCCGGCGGCGTGAAGTCGCTGAAATGGCCCGGCACGATCGGCACCTTCTGCGTTTTCCGGTACGTGAGGTGCACGCGTGCGCCCGGTTCGACTGCCGGAAAGACGATCACCTTTTCCTGGATGTCCTGAAACATCGGCGCATCGAACGAACGCGCCTCCTGCACGTCGCGCACCTGCTCCGGTCCGACGTCGTGACGCGTGCCGTCCGCGCCTGTCGTATACGCCTCGACGATCGCGACGTCCGCCATGTTGCGGTTGAACCAGATGTACTGCTGCGCAACCCGCGCGACGCCTGCCTCGTTGTTGACGAGCAGCGTCATCGAATCGAGCTTGGTATAGGAGCCGTCTTCGTTGACGGTGAACGTCTGCGTTTCGCCTTCATTGGTGTACGGCTCGACCGGCTGGGCCGAAGGCGTGGCGAAGACGGCGCGGGCAGCCGTCGACCAGACGAACGTCAGGATGCAGGCAAGCTGAAGGAAGCGCATGGTGGGTTCTGGCATCCAGACGAACGGCGACGACGGTTATGGGGCAGTCCCGTCTACTTAAAGGTCTGACGAAGGCAAAGTCAAGCGGCCACCCCGCATAGCGCGAACGATCGTTTTCGGGTGAGAGCCAGCGGCGCTGACTGCCCCGACGCAGGCCGCCCTGACGTGGGCCGCCCTTTCGCGGGCCGCCCGTTTGTCATACGGCGTAACGGCAACGTAATGCAGGCTGGATTGAGAAAAATCACGGACTATGTAATGATAGCCATTCTCATTTGAAAGGCATCGCCAGCCACTGTCACATTTCTCCTCTGTGTGATGGCCAGCCAGCTACGCCTTTTGCCGGATGCGGCCGCTGTTCCAGTCTTGCCCGTCTGATGCAATCCACCCAGATTCACGCCAGTGGCGCGCCCCCGTAAGGATCTCGCCGCGAGCTGGTCGTGAGCTTTTGCCATTGCGCCTGGAGCCTGATGTGAACGCGCCTGAATCGATCGAAGCACAACCCGCCGCGCCTGCTGGCGCGACGCACTACAAGCCGCACGCCGTCGAACCGGACCATCATCTGATGGACGACGCCCAGCAGGCTGCGCGCCGCCAGCGTTCGCGTCGCGCGACGTTTATCAAGTGGCTACGCAAGGTGCATGGCTGGGTCGGCCTGTGGGGCGCGGTGTTGGGGCTGATGTTCGGCTGCACCGGCTTTCTGCTGAACCATCGGGCGGGGCCGCTCAAGGTGTCGACCGGCGAACCGCAGGTCGAGCAGCTGCAGATCGCGCTGCCGGAAGGTAGCAAGTTCAAGACGCCGATGGATATGGCGCACTGGCTGAAGAGCGAACTGAAGATTGACGGTAAGCCTGGCCGGCCCCGTCGCGAGCCGGCGCATCCGGTGGCATGGGGCGACCATAGCGTCGTCCAGCCGGAGTTCTGGCAGGTCGGCATTGCCGGCCCGAAGAACGGCGTGCAGGCCGAGTACTGGGTAGGCAACGGCTACGTGACCGTCAAGCGCACGGAAAACTCGTTCCTCGCGACGATGACCAATCTCCACAAGGGCGTTGGACTGAGCATCGGCTGGGTGCTTCTGATCGATACGATCGCGGGCAGCCTGATCCTGCTGTCGCTCACCGGCGTGCTGTTGTGGACGGAGCTGAACCGCCGGCGCACGATCGGTGTCGTGCTGGTGCTGGGGTCGATCGCGGCGGCGGTGCTTGCGGGCACGTTCTAGGGGGCGTTGACGCCGTTCTTACACGCTGCAGGTTGCGTTGCCGCCTGCCGCGACTTCCCGGGCGGCCTTCGCGCCTTCCACCTGAAGCAGCGTCGGCAGCGAGACGCCGTTCTTCGCCGCCGTCACCTCAGCGAGAATCGATACGGCGATCTCCGGCGGCGTGCGGCTGCCGATGTAGATGCCAACCGGCCCGTGCAGTCGCGCGAGTTCGGTTTCGTTCAGATCGAACTCCTTTAACCGCTCGCGCCGCGCGGCGTTGTTGCGCCGCGAGCCGAGGGCGCCGACATAGAACGCGGGCGTTTTCAGCGCTTCCATCAGCGCGAGATCGTCGAGCTTCGGATCGTGCGTGAGCGCGATCACGGCGCAGCGTTCGTCGAGCTTCATCTCAAGCACCGTATCGTCCGGCATCGTGCGGACGATCTTCGTGCCCGGAATGTCCCACTCGTCGGTGTACTCTTCGCGCGGGTCGCACACGGTGACCTGATAGTCGAGCCCGACCGCGATGTTGCAGAGGTAGCGCGAGAGCTGCCCCGCGCCGATCACCAGCATGCGGTAGCGTGGGCCGTGAATCGTCAGAAGGCGCCGTTCGTCGAAATCGACGCCGTCGGTGGCCTGCGCCGGCATGAGGCGCACCGCGCCCGTCGCCATGTCGACCGTACGCGCGACGAGTTGCCCGCGTTCCACCGAATCGCACAGTGCGGCGATGCCGCTTTCCTTCGTCAGCGGTTCGAGTACGAGCTGGATCGTGCCGCCGCACGGCAGGCCGAAGCGGTGGGCTTCCTCGGCGGTGATGCCGTATTTGACGGCTTCCGGCCGCGTCTGCTCGATGCCGCGCTGACGCACGCGATCGATCAGATCGTCTTCGATACAGCCGCCCGACACCGAGCCGACGACGAGGCCGTCGTCGCGCACGGCGAGCATCGCGCCCTCGGGACGCGGCGACGAGCCCCACGTCTTCACGACCGTCACCAGCAGCGCGCGATGCCCCTGTTCGAGCCAGCGGGCGCTGGATTTCAGGACTTCGAGATCCACGCTTTCCATGATTTCTTCCTTTTCCCTGCGTCTTCCCCGGCTGCGGCGTCGGGAGATTCCGCATCTTCGCCTGATTCTAGCGGGGCTGCTTCGGACGCGCTGGCGTCGCCGGATTCGCCCGGCTCGCCCGCACCTCCCTCGCCTGTCACTTGCGCCGTGAAGCGCTTGAAGAACTCGCCCGCGATCTTGCGCGCCGCGCCGTCGACGAGCCGCGAGCCGATCTGCGCGAGCTTGCCGCCCACCTGCGCGGTGGCGGTATACGAGAGCTTCGTCGACGCTTCGCTGTCCGCTTCGAGCGTGACGTGGGCGCTGCCCTTGCCGAAGCCGGCAGCGCCGCCCTGTCCTTCGAAGACGATCGTGTAGGTATTCGGCGCATCGATGTCGGTGAGCAGCATGCGGCCCTTGAAGCGTGCCTTCACCGGCCCGACCGATGCGCTCATCGACACCGCGTAGGCGTTCTCGCCGTCAGGCTCGATGCTGTCGCAGCCGGGAATCGACGCGCGCAGGATCGCGGTGTCATTGAGCGCCTCCCACGCGCGTTGCTGCGGGACTGGCAGCGTATAACTTTCGGTCAGTTCCATGCAAATGCTCCTCCTGTCCCATCCAGGCTGGTAGTGGTTATTGTCGCTGCACGCGTCGCGCGGGGCGCGCGTGTGAGCTGTGCGAGATCGCGGCCAAAAGCCGCGAGGCTCTCCAGATTGTGGACCGGCCGGTGTGCGTCCACATACGGCAGCATCGCCTGCACGCCGCGTGCGCGCGGCGCGAATTCGCTGTACCGCAGCAACGGGTTCAACCAGACAATGCGATGCGCGAAGCGGTGCAGTCTTGCCATTTCGGTCTGCAGCACGTCGATCGCTTCGTGATCGAGGCCGTCGGTCACGAGCAGCACCGTGGCTCTGCCCGTCAGCACGCGTCGTGCCCAGCGGCGGTTGAATTCGGCGAGCGCCGCGCCGATGCGCGTGCCACCGGACCAGTCCACGACCTGTTCCGCGATGGTTGCAATCGCAACGTCAGGATCGCGTTCACGCAGCGCGCGCGTCGCGTTCGTGAGGCGCGTGCCGAACAGGAACACCTGCAGCCGTTCGCGCGATTGCAGGAGCGCGTGGCAGAAGTACAGCACGGCGCGCGAATAGCTGCTCATCGAGCCGGAGATGTCGAGCAGCAGAACGAGGGGCGGTTTGCGCTCCACGACGGCGCGGTATTTCCACACGGTCCAGTCGCCGCCCGCGCGTACCGCGTGGCGCGCGCTGGCGCGCAGGTCCGCATGCGTGCCGCGCGACGAAGCCTTGAGGCGACGGGTCCGTTCCGTCGCGAGCGGCAGGCGCTGGCCGCGTATCAGATGGCGCAGCGTGCGCCATTCGTCGGCAGTGAGCGTATCGAAGTCGCGGTGGCGCAGGCGTTCTTCGGCGCTGAAGGTCACGTGCGCGTGCAGTTCGTGCTGTTCGGTTTCCTGCGGCTGGTGACCGGCCTTCGATGGCGGCGGCCGCACCGCGAGCGCATCCGCGAGGCGATTGTTGCGGCGCGGTGGCGGCAGGCCGCCACGCACCTTCGGCAGCAGCAGCGCGCGCAGCTTGCCTTCCCAGTCGGGGTCGCGCCAGAAGAGGTCGAAAGCTGCGTTGAAGAGGTCGCGCTCGTCGGGCGCGGACACGAGCAGCGCGGAGAGCGCCGCGCGCACGTCGTCGCGGCGTTCCAGGTCGATCCAGCGCAGCGCTGCGAGCGCGTCGACGGCCTGGGCGGGCGACATCGGCAGGCCCGCGCCGCGCAGCACGCGCACGAAATGCACAACGTTGTGCGCCAGCGTGGGGACGTCCTGCGCGCCTTCCGCGTTTGCCTTGAGCGCTGCGAAAGCAAGGTCGCGCGTCGACATGCCGGCGGCATCGGGCGGACGGGAGGGGCGCGGGTCTGGCATCGCCATTACTCCGGCACCGCGAGACATTGCGCAATCTCCTGCGCGTCGATCCTCGCCAGATCGTCCTGATACTTGAGCAGCACGCCGAGCGTGTTCTGGACAGATTGCGGATCCAGTTCCGTCACGCACAGCGCGGAAAGCGCGCGGCACCAGTCGATCGTTTCGGCGATGCCGGGCGCCTTGAACAGGTCCATGCCACGCAACCGGTGCACGAAATCGACGGCGCGTCGTTGCAGATCCGCCGAGGTTTCGGGCGCACGCGCGGCAACGATGGCCCGTTCCCGGTCGCGGTCGGGATAACCGATCCACTGGTACAGGCAGCGGCGCTTCAACGCATCGTGCACTTCACGCGTGCGGTTCGACGTCATCACGACAAGCGGCGGCTGTGCGGCGCGCACCGTGCCGTATTCAGGAATCGACACCTGGAAATCGGAGAGCAGTTCGAGCAGGAACGCCTCGAACGGTTCGTCGGCGCGGTCGATTTCGTCGATGAGCAGCACGCGCCGCGCGCCCGGGTGATGTTCGTCGGGCATCAGCGCCTGCAGGAGCGGACGCTTGAGCAGGAATTCGCTGCGATAGAGCGTGTCGTTGCCGGGGCGCTCGCCGGCGGCTTCGGCGAGCCGCAGCGCCATGATCTGGCGCGGGTAATCCCACTCGTACAGCGCGCTGGCCGTGTCGAGCCCTTCGTAGCACTGCAGACGCAGCATTGTCGTGCCGAGCATGCCTGCTGCGGCCTTCGCGAGTTCGGTCTTGCCGACGCCCGGCTCGCCTTCGACGAAAAGCGGCCGCTCCATGCGCAACGCGAGATAGAGCGCCGTCGCAAGCTCGCGGCTCGCGAAGTATCCCTGAACGGTGAGTGCTTCCAGGGTGGCGTCGATGGAATCGGGCTGCGTGGTTGTCATCGGTGAGCTCATGGCGCGGCGATATTGCGAAACGGCGGATCGGGCGGCGAGGCGGTGAGCGACGGGCGACGGTTGACGTACAGCGCCCGGCGCGGATCCATGTTACCGCTGGACCCGCGCCGCCCGCTGGCGACCGCAGCTTTCGGTCATTCGTCAGTTACCCGCCGCTTGCCGCGTAAAAGACTTCAGCCGCTGCTACTGTCCCCGCCGATCGCCCGCGCCGCCAGCACCGGAATCAGATGCGCGCGATAGTCGGCGCTCGCGTGCATGTCGGTGTTGAGGTTGCTGGCGTCGATTGTGACCCCGCGTGCCGCTGCCTGCGTGAAGTTCGCGCTGAGCGCCTGCTCCAGCGCCGTCGCGCGAAACACGGACGAAGCCGCGCCCGTCACAGCCACACGCACGCCGTCCGCGCTTTTCGCCACGAACACGCCCACCAGCGCAAAGTGCGACGCCGGGTTGCGAAACTTCTCGTAGGCGCTGCGCTCGGGCACCGGGAACTCGACGGCGGTGATCAGCTCGTCCGGTTCCAGCGCGGTCTCGTACATGCCGACGAAGAAATCGTCAGCGGTGATCCTCCGCCTGTCCGTGACGACGGTCGCATTGAGGCCGAGCACCGCGGCCGGATAGCACGCCGCCGGATCGTTGTTTGCGAGCGAGCCGCCGATCGTGCCGAGCGCGCGCACCTGGCGGTCGCCGATGTGCGCGGCGAGCCCGGCGAGCCCCGGCAGCACGCGCTGGATGTCGGCGTTGCCGGCGACATCCGCGTGACAGACCGCGGCGCCGATCGTCACCGTTTTCGCGTCGACCTTGATCTCCTTCAACGCGGCAATGCGCGTGACGTCGATCAGTTGCGAAGGTTGCGCGAGGCGCAGGCGCATCGTTGGCAGCAGGCTTTGTCCGCCCGCGAGGTATTTGGCGTCGCTGTCCGCGTTCAGGGCCGAAACGGCGGCTTTCGCGTCGGATGCGCGTTGATAGTCGAATGCATACATGTCGGCTTCCTCCGCTTATGTCGTCGGGTTTTGAGCGGCGCGGATCGCGGACCATACGCGATGCGGCGTCGCGGGCATTTGCAGGTCCGTCACGCCGAGCGGCGCGAGCGCATCGAGGATCGCGTTGATCACCGCCGGCGGCGAACCGATTGCGCCCGCCTCGCCGCAGCCTTTCACGCCGAGCGGGTTATGCGTGCACGGCGTGCCCTTCGAGGTCTCGACGGTGAAGCTCGGCAGATCGGACGCGCGCGGCATCGCGTAGTCCATGTACGAACCGGAGAGCAGCTGGCCGCTCTCGTTGTCGTACACGCAGCGCTCGAGCATCGCCTGGCCGACGCCCTGTCCGATGCCGCCGTGCACCTGCCCTTCGACGATCATCGGATTGATCACGTTGCCGAAGTCGTCCACGGCCGTGAACTGCTGGATGCGGCATTCGCCGGTGTCGACATCGACTTCCATTTCGCAGATGTACGCGCCCGCCGGATACGTGAAGTTCGTCGGATCGTAGAAAGCGCTTTCGTCGAGGCCCGGTTCGAGTTTGTCGAGCGGGTAGTTGTGCGGCACGTACGCCGCAAGCGAGATGTCGGCGAAGGCCTTCGTGCGGTCCGTGCCCGCGACGCGGAACACGCCGTCCTTGAACTCGATGTCTTCGGCGGCCGCTTCGAGCAGGTGTGCGGCGATCTGTTTGGCCTTCTTCTCGATCTTGTCGAGCGCCTTCATGATCGCCGAGCCGCCCACCGCGATCGAGCGCGAGCCGTACGTGCCCATGCCGAACGGAATGCGTCCCGTGTCGCCGTGGACGATCTCCACGCTTTCGAGCGGAATGCCGAGCCGGTCGGAAACCACCTGGGCGAACGTCGTTTCGTGACCCTGGCCGTGGCTGTGCGAACCGGTGAAGACTGTGACGGAGCCGGTCGGGTGCACGCGGATCTGGCCGACTTCGAAGAGACCCGCGCGCGCGCCGAGCGCGCCCGCGATGTTCGACGGCGCGAGGCCGCACGCTTCGATGTAGCACGAATAGCCGAGGCCGCGCCGCTTGCCGTTCTTCTCCGATTCCTGCCGGCGCGCGGCGAAGCCTTTCACGTCGGCGAGTTCGATCGCGCGGGCGAGAAGGGGTTCGTAGTCGCCGGTGTCGTAGGTGAGACCGACCGGCGTCGCATACGGAAACTCATGAATGAAGTTGCGCCGGCGGATTTCGGCCGGGTCGAGCTTCATTTCGCGCGCCGCCGTTTCGACGAGCCGCTCGACCACGTACGTCGCTTCCGGGCGGCCGGCGCCGCGGTAGGCGTCGACCGGCACCGTGTTCGTGAAGACCGCTTTGACTTCGGCGTAGATCGCGGGGGTCGCGTACTGGCCGGCGAGGAGCGTCGCGTAGAGGATCGTCGGCACGCTGGAGGCGAACGTCGACAGATACGCGCCCATGTTCGCGATCGTGTGGACGCGCATCGCGAGGAATTTGCCGTCGGCGTCCATCGCCAGTTCGGCTTTCGTCACGTGATCGCGGCCGTGCGCGTCGGAGATGAAGGCTTCCGAGCGTTCCGCGGTCCACTTCACCGGACGGCGGATTTTCTTCGAAGCCCACGTGAGCGCGACGTCTTCGGCATACAGGAAGATTTTCGAGCCGAAGCCGCCGCCCACGTCCGGCGCGATGATGCGCAGTTTCGATTCAGGCAGGCCGAGCACGAATGCGGCCATCAACAGGCGCTCGACGTGCGGATTCTGGTTCGCGACGTAGACCGTGTAGCTGTCGTCCTGCTGCGACCAGCTCGCGTTGACCGCGCGCGGTTCGATGGCGTTCGGGATCAGGCGCTGGTTGACGATGTCGAGGGTCGTGACGTGCGCGGCTTTGGCGAAGGCGGCGTCGGTGGCCGCCTTGTCGCCGTGGCCCCACGTGTAGCACGTGTTGTCGGGCACTTCGTCGTGAACTGCGGGCTGGCCGGGGTCGGCCGCGTGCGCGGTGTCGACAGTGGCGGCCAGCACGTCGTAGTCGACGTTGATGAGTTCGGCGGCGTCTTTGGCGGCCTTGATCGAATCGGCGATCACGAGCGCGACCTGGTCGCCCACGTGGCGGGCCTTCGTGTGAGCGATGACCGGATGTGGCGGCTCGTTCATCGGCTTGCCGTCGACGCTGTGGATGAGCCAGCCGCATGGCAGGCCGCCGACGCTGTCGGCGGCCATATCGGCGCCGGTAAAGATGGCGACGACGCCGGGCGACGCTTTGGCCGCGGCCGTATCGATGCTTTTGATGCGTGCGTGCGCGTGCGGCGAGCGCAGGAAGACCGCGTACGTCTGCTGCGGCAGAACGACGTCATCGGTGTACTGGCCGTTGCCGGTCAGGAAGCGATAGTCCTCCTTGCGTTTGACGGAGGCGCCGATCATGCGATGGGTATCGGGTGCGTTCATCGTCGGCTCCTCAGGCGGTGACTTTGGCGGATGCGTCTGCTCTGGCGTTGCTGCCGGCGGATTTCATGCCGGCGGCGCCTTCGAGGACGGCCTTGACGATGTTGTGATAGCCCGTACAGCGGCACAGGTTACCGTCGAGCTGGCGGCGCACATCGGCTTCAGTGGCGTCGGGATGGGACTGAACGAGCGCGGTGGCGCTCATCACCATGCCGGGCGTGCAGAAGCCGCACTGGAGGCCGTGGCAGTTACGGAAGGCTTCCTGCATCGGATGGAGCGCGCCGTTTGCGGCGAGGCCCTCGATCGTCGTGATGCTGGCGCCTTCCGCCTGGACTGCGAGCATGTTGCAGGACTTGATGGCGCGACCGTCGAGGTGCACCGTGCAGGCGCCGCACTGGGCCGTATCGCAGCCGATGTGCGTACCGGTGAGGCGAAGCTGGTCGCGCAGGAACTGGACTAGCAGGGTGTGGGGCTCGATTTCGGCGGTTACCGGTGCGCCGTTTACTGTCAGGCTGATGCTGATTGCCATTGACTGTCTCCTTGGGGGATAGAGACCGGTACGAAGCTCACATTGCCACTACCTGTTCCGACTGCCTGCTGTGAGGTTCGTGCGGGTTTGGTCTGGTTTTTATGCTTGCAGCGAAAAGTAGATCACAAATCGGGGGCAGGGGGTATCGGGGTTTGGGGCCCGTTTCCTGGCCCTGGGTTGGTTTTGTTGTTCTGCGGTTCTTTGGCGTTGCCTTTTTATCGCTTCGGTCACTTTGTGTTGCCCTTTTGGCGGGGCGGCATTTCGGTTTTTCGCGCCGAAGCTGGGTCTTTGCTTTTGGCCTTTCCTTGAATTCGTGTCGGTCTATTGGTGTTGCCCCTGTGCGGGGCGGCACTTACTTTTCTTTGTCCCCCAAGGGGACTTCCTTCGGGGCGTCTTCCAAAGAAAAGTAAGCAAAAGAAAGGCGCTTCGAAAACTTGCCTCTTCCAGGTGTGTCATCGCCGGGGAATGGCCACCCATGAAGTGTCGCCCCCACACATCATGGGACATAGGTCCTCGCGCGATCCCAGCCCGCGCGCATTCCACCCCTGTGACATGGCCGTCATCCACCCGACTCCGCGCTACGCGCGTCGTCGACCGGCATAACCCTTCCTCGCCTCTGGTTCGCGCCAGTCGCTTGGCCCATCGCAGCCCGAATCCGGCGGCGCTGAGCGGCCGCACCGCGACGCACGGAGTGCGGAGTGGGATGAATGAGCCCTGTGTCACGGGCGGTGCTGTGCGGAAGATCAGATCGTGCGCGGACCGATACGGCTTCACGCGCGGGGGCGACACCTCACGGGTTGCCATTCACCGCGAGTGACACACCGAGAAAAGCTGAGTTTTCGAAGCGCCTTTCTTTTGCTTACTTTTCTTTGGAAGACGCCCCGAAGGAAGTCCCCTTGGGGGACAAAGAAAAGTAAGTGCCGCCCCGCAGAGGGGCAACGCCAATAGACCGACACGAATACAAGGAAAGGCCAAAGCAAAGCCCCAGCTTCGGCGCGAAAAACCGAAACGCCGCCCCGCACAGGGGCCGACAAAACCATTAATGATTCAACTTCGACCGCTTCCTTGAATACCCAAAATAAATCACCATCCCAATCACGAGCCAGACAACAAACGCGATCCAGGTAATGGCCTGAAGATTGATCATAAGAAACAGACACGAAGCAACCGCAAGCACCGGCACAACCGGCACACCGGGGCACCGGAAAGCCCTCGGCAACTCCGGATGGGTCCGCCGCAAAACAAGAACGGCCACAGACACCATCGAAAACGCCGCCAGCGTGCCAATATTGATCAGCTCTGCAAGCACGTTCAACGGCACCAGCGCCCCAATCAGACCAAAGAAAATCCCGACGATCCACGTCGTCAGAAACGGCGTCGCAAACTTCGGATGCACCTTCGAAAGCGCCGCCGGCAACAACCCGTCCCGCGACATCGCGAATATCACCCGCGTCTGCCCATATCCCATCACCAGGATCACGGTCAGCATCCCAAGCACCGCACCAAGATCGATAAACCCCGCCACCCACTTCTGTCCGGCAACCTGTAGCGCATACGAAACCGGGTGCGAAATGTTGGCGAACTGCGCAGACGGCACAATCCCCGTCACCACCGCCGCCACGGCCACGTACAGCACCGCGCACACACCCAGCGAGGCAATGATCCCGATCGGCAGGTCCCGCTTCGGATCGCGCACTTCCTCAGCCGCCGACGACACGGAATCGAAGCCGATAAACGCAAAGAACATGACCGCGGCCGCGCCAAATACGCCGTTCCAGCCGTTCGGCATGAACGGATGCCAGTTCGCCGGCGTGACGTGAAACACCCCCACCCCAATCACCAGCAGCACAACGGTCACCTTGATCGCGACCATCACGTTATTGATGCGCGTCGATTCACGCACGCCAATCGACAGCAGCGTCGTGATGGCCATCATCACGAGAAACGCAGGCAGGTTGAAGAGCGTCGCGACGCCCGGCACGGCGCCCGGCGCGGCCGTCAGCGCGACCGGCAGCGAAATGCCGAAGCCCGCCAGCAGCGATTGCAGATAGCCCGACCAGCCAACCGAAACGGCCGAGGTCGCGAGGCCGTATTCCAGCATCAGGTCCCAGCCGATGATCCACGCGGCCAGTTCGCCAAGCGTCGCGTACGAATACGTGTAGATGGAGCCCGCAACCGGAATCGTCGAAGCGAACTCGGCGTAGGCGAGCGCCGCAAAGCCGCACGCGACGGCGGCAACGAGAAAGGAAATCATCAGCGCCGGGCCAGCCTGTACGGCACCCGTGCCGGTCAGCACGAAAATCCCCGTGCCGATAATGGCGCCCACGCCAAGGAAAGTCAGGTCCAGCGCGCCCAGCGCCTTCTTGAGGCCAGCGTTCCGGGCGCCGGCCAGCATGTGTTCGACGCTCTTCTTGCGGAAAAGAGACATTGGCGAAGTTCTCCTGAAAAGCACGCAATCCGCGCGCCGAATGTCGGGGAAAACCCGCAATTCTAGCGGACGCGCGCCAGGATCCGTCGCGAAGCTGCAGCCCGCATGACAAGGCGTAAAAAGGGAAATGCGTGAGATCGCCCGGAATTGGGGCGCGCATTTTCGCGACAGGCAACCGCGCCACGATTTTCCGCTCGCTATCTGGAGCGGATCGGCAGGAAGTAACCTTTAACTGCGTGTGACGAGCAACCGTTGCAAAGGCGTGTGCTTAACCCGCCATCGCGGGGTTGAGGTCGACGAGGCGGTTGCTCATCACATAGAACGTGAGCTCGGCGTTGTTGTTCAGCTTCATCTTTTCGAGCAGACGCGTGCGGTACACGCTGACTGTCTTCACCGACAGCGACAGCGCGTTGGCGATGTCGGTCAGCCGCTTGCCGGACGCGAGCATGCACAGCGTCTGGTATTCGCGGTCGGAGAGTTTCTCGTGCGGCATCTGTTCGCCGTCGAACGAGACGTAATCGGCGAGCGCCTCGGCCATCGCGGGGCTGACGTATTTGCGGCCGGCGGCGACCTGCTGAATGGCGGCGATCATCTGCGCGGCATCGACCGTCTTCGACAGATAGCCCGAAGCGCCGGCCTTGAGTGCCCGCACGGCGTATTGATCCTCGCGATACATCGAAAACATCATCACAGGTACGCGCGGCACCTTGCGTTTGACGCGCTTCAACACTTCGACGCCGTTCATGTCGGGCAGCGAAATGTCGAGCAGGACGATGTCGAACGCGTGCTTCGAGACGGCGGCGAGCGCTTCGCCGCCCGTTTCGGCCTCGGCGACGTCGCTCGCCACGCCGCGGTCGAGCAGCAACTGCCGCACGCCCTGGCGAACCACGGCATGGTCTTCGACAAGCAGGATGCGCAGGCTTTTCATCGGCAGCTCAGCAGGACAGCACGTGATGCGCGTCGTGGGACGGCGATTCGGCCAGCAGCGCGTCCCACGCGAAACGCGCCCGTACGGTTGTGCCGCGTGTGCCCATTGTGCCGCCCGTGCCGTTCATGCTGCGTGCGCCGGCGGCGTCGCCGCGATCGCTCGCTTTGCGCCGCAAGCCCGGTTCCGCGCCCGCGACGATCCGCAGCGTGCCATCGAACGCCGCGCACCGGGCGCGCATGCCTGCGAGGCCGAAGCCGCCCTGGTCGTCGCTGCGCGGCATGGCGGCGCGGCGGGAAATGCCGATACCGTCGTCGGCGATGGTGAGTGTCAGGTGACGCCGTGAGCTTTCGAGCCGGACGTCCGCAGCGCTTGCCTGGGCGTGCTTCGCGACGTTGTTGAGCGCTTCCTGCGCCGCACGGAATACGGCGAGCGAAGCGGCGGCGGGGAGTTGCGTGAGCCGCACGTCGGCCGCGCAGACAAAACTGGTGCGCAGGCCCGTGCGGGCGGCGAACTCGTTCACCCACTGCGACAGCGTGCCGACGATACCCGCTTCCATTTGCGGACCATGCAGATCGGCGACGGTGCGGCGCGTGGCTTCGCACACGGCATCGAGCGAGCGTCTGACGGCTGCGAGCGCGGCCACGCATTGCGGCGGCGCATCGGCGGGTAGCCATGTATCTACGTTCGCAAGCGCGAAACGTGTGGCGGTCAGTTCGGCGCCGACGCCGTCATGCAGTTCGCGTGCGAGCTGGCCGCGCGTGCGTTCCTGCGCCTCGATCAATTCGGCCGCCAGTTCCCGCACGCGCGCATGAAGCTGCGCGAGCTCGCGGGTAGCGGCTGCCGGGACGGCGTCCGCCGCCATCTGGAGCGACGTGGAAGCGACATGTGCCGCGGCTGCAAGCGCGTCGGCTGAAGAAGACAGGTCGAAAATGGCCGCGCTGCAGGCTTCCCGCGCGGCGGGAGCCAGCGCATTCGCGTTCATCGAAATCACTGTCGACGTATCCATGACCCTCCCATTCAGGAAGCAGCTTCAACGGCACTCGCGTGCACGAGACGGCAACCGCAGACAAACGGCATCGGAATGTCTGATAAATGCGCATCCCGGCATAGCGGCCATGACGGAAAATTACCACGTCTTGATGTCACAAAATTTACATTCAGTAACATCGACTCTGGTCCTTTTTCCCATGAACGCCACTGCGCCGCAATAATATCTCAAAATAGGGAAAAATGCAGGCCCGGCAAGCCGTATTCATTGTCTTTCATGCAATGATCTGCTCCACGTCGCCGCGGTATTTGTAGGAATAATACTGACATGCCAGGTAAGTATTGCGTGCGAATATGCCGCGCGAAACAAGGGAAAACGCGTAGGCATCGAATGATGAAAACGGTGCCTTGGGCGCGGTAAACAGCAGCGTCGGTTTACCCCGTCGAACCCGCTTCGAATGGCTTTCAACTGCAGGGAATTGCGCGCAGCCCGGGCTCGGGGCGCGGAAAAACAGAAACCGGAGCGCGAGGCTCCGGTTTCTGTTTGTAGCGAGGGCGACACAATGCGGCCGGACGGCCGCAGCGGTGCGGGTTCGAAGGACTTAGCCCACGAACGCCTTTTCGATGACGTAGTGGCCCGGCTTGTTGTTGCTGCCTTCCTGGAAGCCCATGCTGTCGAGCAGTTCGCGCGTGTCGCGCAGCATGTGCGGGCTGCCGCAAAGCATTACGCGATCGTTGTCGAGCGAGAAATGCGGCAGGTCGACGTCGTCGAACAGCTTCTTCGTTTCGATCAGTTCGGTGATCCGGCCGCGGTTGTGAAACGCTTCGCGCGTGACGGTCGGGTAATACACCAGCTTCTCCTGGATCAGCTCACCCAGATGCTCGTGCGCCGGCAGGTGGTCCGTGATGTATTCCTTGTACGCGAGTTCGTCGACGAAACGGCAGGTGTGCGTCAGCACGACCTTCTCGTAGCGGTCGTACACGTCCGGATCCTTGATGATCGACATGAACGGCGCGAGGCCCGTGCCGGTGGACAGCAGCCACAGCGTCTTGCCCGGCAGCAGGTTATCGGCCATCAGCGTGCCCGTCGGCTTCTTGCCGATCAGCACCTGGTCGCCCACCTTCAGATGCTGCAGGCGCGACGTCAGCGGGCCATCCTGCACCTTGATGCTCAGGAATTCGAGGTTCTCTTCGTAGTTCGCGCTCGCCATGCTGTACGCACGGATCAGCGGCTTGCCGTCGACTTCGAGGCCCACCATCGTGAACTGGCCGTTTTCGAAGCGGAACGACGCATCGCGCGTGCAGGTGAAGCTGAAAAGCGTATCGGTCCAGTGATGGACGCTCAGGACGGTTTGTGGATTCAGGTTGCTCATGGCTTCTGGAATAGTGCGAAAACAGGACTGCCAGACGAACACGCCGGCCGGCACGGCAAGGGCGATGCAGCGCGAACCCGCTTGGGGGAACGATGCGCAATCCGCTATTTTACCGCGCCTGCACCTGGAGGGTGGCGACACGGCATCTGCGCGGAATCAGGCGAAGTCGAACACACGCCGAACGCATGACCGGCACCCGGTACACCGGCTGCGGCAGGCTGCAACGACAATGCGACGAAGGTGAAGCCAGGGTAGCGCGGAAGATGGCCAAACCACGCGTACGTGTCCGCCATCCGGAGCCCACGCGGATGAGCACGCATGCAGGCAACGACCCGGCCGATGATACCGAATCCGGCGATGCGTCGCAGCATAAACCCTGCTGCCGGCAGGCCAACAGCGCCGTAAAAGCGCCCTTTTCCGCCTTTTTAGTCCCGATTTGCGGCTTCTTCCCAACACAACGGACGGCAGCCGGAACATCAGGGCGGGCGCAATGACGTCGGGAATCAGCTTTCCGCAGCCAGCTTCGCGCCGAGACCAACCAGCGCCGCGCCGCAGAAGCCGTCGATCGGGCGGCGCAGCCGGCGGTAGCCGCGCTGCGTGCGCTCCGTGGCGAACATCAGCGCGACGCTGCCGTACCAGCCCGCCGAAAGCGTTGCGATCATCGCCAGCACCACGCCGTAGAACCACAGCGGCGCATGTTGCGGGAACATCGTCGCGAAGACGCTGGTCCAGAACGCGCACGATTTCGGGTTCGTGAGGCAGGTGACGAGCCCGGTGCGCCACGCGCGAACGTGTGCGGCGGCATCGGCGGCGGGCGGCGCCGTGTCGACGACCACGGGCGCCTCGTCGCGCCGTGTAGCCGCGCGCAGCAGCTTGAAGCCGAACCAGATCAGATACAGCGCGCCTGCGATCCGGATACCGTTGTACAGCCAGTCGATCTTTTGCAGGACAGTGGCAAGGCCAAGCATCGCGAGCGCGGCCCAGATTGTCGAAGCCGTGCCGACGCCGAGCGCCGAAGCCGCGCCCAGCCGGCGACGGCCCGCCAGCGAAAGCTGCGTGATCATGAAGAAGTTCGGGCCGGGGCTGATCGCCGCAATCAGGTAGACGACGGCAATCTGCAGCAGGATCGGAAGATAGTGGACGTGCATGTCGGTTCGCAGAAAGAGCCCGGACGCGGGGCGTTCCGGCGCGCGGGAAGCGTCAACGCGCGGCAAGGGGAAGCGCGATTTTACTGCGATTCGCTCCGTGACCGGCGTGGTGTCTGCACCGTCAACTGGCCGCCGCGCTGCCTTTTGTGCCGCGCTGCTTCAGTACGCGCGCCTGCAGCACGATCACGAGCAGCAGAAATACACCCCGAATCACCGACTGCCAGTACGCCGACAGGCTGATGAACCCGAGGCCGTTCTCGAAGTTCAGCAGGTTGAACACGAGCCCCAGCAGCAGCACGCCGGCAATCGTCATCGCGATCGAGCCTTCGCCGCCCGTGAGCAGCGTGCCGCCCAGTACGACCGCCGAGATCGCGAACAGCTCCCAGCCAACGCCTTCGTTCGGCTGCCCGGCGCCAAACTGCGCGGCGAGGATCGCGCCGGCGAGGCCCGCCAGCAGTCCGCTCGCGGCATAGGCGGCGATCAGCGTGCGATCGACGTTCAGGCCCATCAGGCGCGCTGCTTCCTCGCTGCCGCCGATCGCGAGCGAGTGTCGTCCGAAACGTGTGCTGCGCAGCGCAAGCCAGCCGATCACGGCGGCCGCGAGCGCCACGAGCCCCGGAATCGGCAGCCCGAACAGGTCGCCCTGACCGAAGTCCGCGAAATTCGACCCGGCCGAGATCGACACCGCGTCGTTGCGGCCGAGCAGCAGCGCAAGACCGTGCGCGCCGAGGCTGGTAGCGAGCGTGGTGATGAACGGCAGGATCTTGAGACGCGTGATGATGACGCCGTTCAGCACGCCGACGGCGAGGCCGGCGAACGCGCCGGCCAGCACCGCGACCCAGCCGCCGTACGGGCTCGCCAGCGCCGCGACGACACTTGAGAGCGCCGCGACGGTGCCCACCGACAGATCGATGCCGCCCGTAATGATCACGAACGCCATGCCGACGGAGATCAGCGCGAACATCGAGTTGTAGCGCCAGAACGACGTGATGTTGTACGCCGACGCAAAGTGCTCATAACGCACGACGCCGAGCACGAGCAGCAACCCGAGCGCCAGCAGAATCGGAAGGTTCTTTTTCATCGCTATGGAATCCCGTGAGGCGGTCAGCGCGCGCGGCGCTGCACATACACTGCGGCAATGATGATGCCGGCCTTCACCACGAGCGCAGCGGCATCGGGGATGCCGTGCGCGAGCAGCGTGTAGCGCAGCAACTGGATGATGAGCGCGCCGATCAGCGTGCCGCCGATGTAGGCCTTGCCGCCCGTCAGCGCCGTGCCGCCGACCGCAACAGCCGCAATCGCGTCGAGTTCGCTGCCAAGCCCGACGACATTCGCATCCGACGACGAATTCACCGAAATCGAGATCAGCCCGGCCAGACCGGCAAGCGCCGCGCAGATCGTGTACGCGATCAGCTTCACGCGCGCCGTCGGCACGCCGCACAGGTATGCCGCTTTCTCATTGCCGCCGGTGACAAGCAGATACTGGCCGAACAGCGTCTTGCGTACGATCCACACGAAAAGACCCACCAGCGCGAACATCAGCAACACCTGAAACGGCACGCCGCCCACCTTGCCGAGCGCGATCCACTGGAACGCCGGGTTGTTGAACGCCTGCAGGCTGCCGTCGGTGACGACCTGCGCAACGCCGCGTCCGGCGATGAACAGCACCAGCGTCGCGACAATCGGCTGCACCGACAATCGCGTGACGAGCAGGCCGTTGAAGACGCCGCACACGGCCGCCGCGAGCACTGGCAGCGTGAACGCGAGCACGATGCCGGGCGGCCCGTCGATGTTCATGAAGAGCATCGGCGCGAGCGCGCCGGAAATCGCCATCGAAGCGCCCACAGAAAGATCGATGCCGCCCGTCGCCACCACCAGCGTCATGCCGATGCCGACGATCACGATCGTGACGACCTGCGTCAGGTTCACGTTGAACGTCTGCAGCGACCAGAAGTGCGGCGTGAAGATCAGGTTGAACACGACCATGGCGAGCAGCACGACGATTTCGCGCTGGATCGGAATGCGGCGGCGCGCCCTGGTCTTCGTGTCCGAACTGGGGGCCGACGCCGAAGTCACGGGTGCGGCAGGCAGCGGCGCCGCAGGCTCGTTACGCAACGACTCATGCGCCATGGCGTGGGCCCTCCACTGCGTCTTCCACGTGCGCCGCGCTGACGGCCTCCACCAGTTGCGACGGGCCGTCGCTGCCGTACGCAATTGCGTCCATGATCGATGCCTCACTCATTTCGCCGCCGTTCAGTTCGGCGACCGTGCGACCGTCGCGGATCACGACGGCGCGGTCCGCCACGGCGGTCAGTTCTTCCAGTTCCGATGCCGACATCAAGACCGCGAGCCCGGAGTCGCGCAGCTCGCGCACGATCTTCGCGACGTCCGCTTTCGCGCCGACGTCGATGCCGCGTGTCGGTTCGTCGAGCAGCAGCACGCGGGGCTGCGTCGCGAGCCAGCGCGCGAGCAGCACTTTCTGCTGGTTGCCGCCCGACAGTTCGCGGATCGGCTGGTCCGGCGAGCGCAGCTTGATGCCCAGCGATGCAATGAAGCGGTCCACGATCTCCTGCTGCTTTTTCACATCGACGATGCCGTGTTTCGACAGCGTGCGCAGGCAAACGAGCGTGAGGTTGTCCCGCACCGACAGCTCGGGGACGATGCCTTCGAGCTTGCGGTCTTCGGTGAGATACGCGAGGCCGCGCGCGATGGCGTCCTGTGGCGACCTGAGCGCCACCGTCTTGCCGTCGATGTCGAGCGATCCCTGCGCCGACGGATCGGCGCCGAACAGCAGACGCATCGTTTCCGTGCGTCCCGAGCCGAGCAGACCGGCGAGGCCGACGGCTTCGCCCGCGTGGACGTCGAGCGACACGTCGTTCACCTTTGGATGCGCGGCGAGATGCTTCGCCGAGAGCGTTTGTGCGCCGCGCCGGGCGAGATTCGCCTCGCGCGCAGCGGCATCGTCGTGCACGACGGCGGCGAGCGTGCGGCCGAGCATTGTCGTCACGAGCTGCAGCTTGTCCATGTCGGCCATCGCGCTTTGCGCGACCGTCTGGCCGTCGCGCATCACGGTGACGCGGTCGCACAGCGCGTACAGTTCGTCCAGCCGGTGCGACACGAAGATCACCGCGCGGCCGTCGTCGCGCAGTTTGCGCACGACGTCAAAGAGCAGTTCTACTTCGCGCTCGTCGAGCGACGAAGTCGATTCGTCCATGATCACCATCTTGGCGTCGGACGACACGGCGCGAGCCAGCGCGACCATCTGCTGGATCGCAGTCGAATAGCTGCTGACGGGCTTCTTCACGTCGATCTGCAGGCCAAACGATTCGAGCAGCGCGGCGGCGCGCTGCTGCACCGCGCGCCAGTCGATGAGACCAAAGCGGCGCGGCTCGCGGCCGAGGAAGATATTTTCCGCGACCGAGCGGAACGGCACGAGGTTGATTTCCTGATAGATCGTGCTGATGCCCGCTTCACGCGCTTCCTTCGGCGTGCGGAAATCGATCTCGCGTCCTTCGAAGCGCACGGTGCCCCCCGAGCGACGATACGCGCCGGTGAGGATCTTGATCATCGTCGACTTGCCGGCGCCGTTCTGGCCGATGAGGGCATGCACCTCGCCGGCGGCCACGCTCAACTGCGCGCTGCGCAACGCGGGTACGCCGCCGAAGCTGATCTGGATGTCCTGCATCTCCAGCAGGGGCGGCTGCCCAGGCTGTGGCCCGGTGGCCTGAAATCCGGTACCGGTATGCGTCACGTGTGTCTCCTGATGCGTGCTTCCGTTCCGCGCGGCGCGTGGCCGGTAACGGGTGTGCGCAGATGCTTGAATGCGTGGATGATCGTCAGCGCACGGGTGCCGGCAGGGCGGCGCGCGGCGATCCCTATTCCATCGACCGGCAATGATCGGGATGCGGCGGGCGGCGACCGGACTGGCGTGCAGCCCCAGTATTGCGCGAGTCGCGGGCCGGCGCAAAAGAGCGTTGCGGTGTGCGCCGCACAGGCCGGTTCGACGCGCCAACCGGCGTCTGCCAGATGCCGTGTGCCGGCACGCTGACAAAGCGAAGCGACGTTCCGCCATGACGCGGACACGTCGCCTCGAACCTTCCCGTTGACCGGACGCCGCGGCGCCCGGTTACAGGTCCTGCCCGGAACGGACACCTCCGGTTCACCTTCCTTCGTTTCCTGATCCGGCCAGCCAGACGAATACGCCTAGTAGCCGTACTGCATGCTTTCCTTGACGTTGCCCTTGTCGTAGAAGCGGTCGGACACCTTCACCCACGTCGGGATCTTTTCGCCCTTGGCGTAACGTTGCGCGACGTCACAGGCGAGCGGGCCGAAGAACGGGCTCGACTGCACGCTTGCGCCGAGTTCTCCGGCTGCGATGGCGTCCATGCCGCCCTTCGTGCCGTCGATCGTCACGATCTGGATGTCCTTGCCCGGCTGCTTGCCGGCGGCCTTGATGGCGGCAATCGCGCCCAGCGCCATTTCGTCGTTGTGGGCGTAGACGGCGGTCACGTCCGGATGCGCCTGCAGCAGCGTTTCCATGACCTGGCGACCCTTGTCACGCGCGAAGTCGCCGCTCTGCGAAGCGATGATCGTCATGCCCGGATTCTTCGCGATGATTTCGTCGAAGCCTTTCTTGCGGTCGTTCGCAGCGGATGCGCCCGTCGAGCCTTCGAGTTCGATGATCTTCGCCTTGCCGCCCGTCGCCTTGACGAGCCAGTCAGCGGCGCGGTGGCCCTGATCGATGAAGTCCGAACCGATGAACGTGATGTAGTCGCGGCCAGCCTTCGCAACCGACTGGTCGACGTCACGGTCAACCAGGATCACCGGAATGCCGGCCTTCTTCGCCTGCAGCACGACCGGTGCGAGCGGCTTTTCTTCGCGCGGCGGGAAGACCAGCAGGTCGACGTGCTGCGCGATCATGCTTTGAATGTCCGAAACCTGTTTCGCGGGCGAGCTGTTGGCATCCGTCAGGACGAGCTGCCAGCCGCATTTCGCGGCCACTTCCTTGAAGCTTTTCGTTTCCGCGAGACGCCATGGGTTGTTGCTTTCGGTCTGCGCGAAGCCGACCTTCAGCGGAGTTTTGCTGGGCAGTTTGGGCAGGGCGTCGTCGGCGTGCGCCGCCTGGATGCCGAAGCCGATTGCCAGTGCCAGAACCGATCCGACGAGCGGACGAACCCGCTGCGGACGCTTTTGCTTGAGCGACGCCATGTCTTCCTCCAGTGCTTTGGTTTAATTGCTTTTGCTTTTGTGCCGCACCGGTCCTGGCGACGCGCTTTTCACTGCGCGTCGCCAGGACCGGGTGTGTCGATTATTCCATCGCGAATTATTATTAGTCAATCACTAATAATATTAACTGCTGGCGAATTTTCTTCAGTAATTACCCTAACCGAGGCGCGTTCGACGAGCGGTCCGTCGAGCTTCACCATGCGATGGCGGACGGGCGCGCCGGCGGCGCGGTTGTGCTCGTCCTGCAGCAGCGTTTCGACTGCCCAGCGACCGAGCTCATAGTTCGGCAACACGACGGTTGAAAGCGGCGGATGCGTATGGCGTGCGATTTCCTGGTCGTCGTAGCCGAGCACGGAAACGTCCTCCGGCACACGCAGCCCGAGCTGCTTCAAGGCCTCGATGGCGCCGAGCGCCATCAGGTCGTTCGCGCAGAAAATCGCGGTGGGTGGACTGGATTCCCGCATCAGCGAAAGCGTGTGTTCGAAGCCGGTGCCCGAGCTCCAGTCGCCGTCGCGAACCATCTCCTGCGCGAATGGCAGATCGGCCGTGGCGAGTGCGGTGCGATAGCCCTTGAGGCGGTCTTTCGCGGCGTCCTGCCAGTGTTCACCATTGATGTAGCCGATGCGCCGGTGTCCCGCGCGCAGCAGATATTCGGTCGCGACGTGACCGCCCGCGACCTCCGCCGGCACCACCGAAGAGAAGCCGCCTTCGCTCGTGTAGCAGTTGAGCAGAACCGTCGGAACCTGCGACAGCGCGGCCGGCGGGCTGACCTTGCGCGTGTACACCGTGGCATAGATGACGCCGAATACGTTCGAGCTCGAGAGTGCGGCTTCGAGCACCTGCTGTTCGATGTCGGCGTTGCCGTGCGTCGAGTAGACCGCGAGCATTTTGCCGTGGGCATACGCCGCATCGCGCGCCCCGTCGATGTTCACGACCGGATGCGGGCTCGTCGAGATTTCGTCGGCGATGTAGACGATCAGGCTGCGTTCGTCCTTCGACGGCTGGACGGCATCGCGCGTCGACAGACGGTAGCCGAGATCGGCCGCGGCCTTCAGCACCTTGCTGCGCGTGGCTTCGGAAAATTTGGCGCCGGTGGCGTTGTTGAGAACGAGTGAGACAGTGGACTGCGACACGCCAGTGAGCTTGGCGATGTCGGTCATCGTCGGACGTCGTTGAGTCGATTTTTTCATTGAGCAGGCCGCGGGCGACAGCGGCAGAAAGCAGGTGACGCCGAAGGCGTCGGCGGTCTGACGGTACCACTAATAATATGCATCGGGCAACGCGCGCTAACCCGTGAGGGCCGGGTCCGTGAAGGGATTCCGGCCGGCGTGTCGGTGCGCGAGATTATTACTAATAATATTGACGAAAGGCGCCGACCCGTGCGATTCTCGGTCGCGCGAGCCTGTGGGGCGCGCCGGCCGCGCCTGTCGCGAGGCACGTAACAGTAGACAACGAGAGGCGTCTGCCGTCTTTCGGGACCAACCATGCGCGATGCTTCCCTGAATTCCTCTTCCGCCGTCGCATCCGGCGACGCGGCGCTCGACGACCCGTCGCTCGTCGCGCTTCGCAGCGGCAATACGGAACTGCGCGTGGCGCCGCAGATCGGCGGCTCGATCGCGGCGTACTTCGAAGCGACCGAGGCGGGCCCGGTTCACTGGTTGCGCCCGGCGACCCGCGCCGCGCTCGACGCGCGCAACCCGCTGCAGATGGCGAGCTTTCCGCTCTTTCCGTATTGCAACCGTATTCGCGACGCGCGCTTCGATTTCGACGGTCAGTCGATCGATCTCTCGGGCGACGGCAACGCGTTCGCGCATGCGCTGCACGGCAACGCGTGGCGGCGTGCATGGCGCGTCGGCGCGCGAAGCGCGACTTCCGTGGAACTGCATCTGGAACACACGCCCGACGCCGCGATTGCGGGCGACTGGCCATTCGCGTATCAGGCGCAGCAGACGATCGAACTGGTCGGCGACGTGCTGCGTGTCACGCTCACCGCGCGCAACCTGGCCGATCGTCCGATGCCGTTCGGCATGGGACACCATCCGTATTACCCGCGCACCGCGGATACGGTCGTGACGGCAGCCGTCGATGCCATGTGGCACGCCGACCTGGATGTGCTGCCCACGCATCTCGGTGCGCATCCCGCTGTCGAGGCGCTGCGCCACGGCATGCCTGCGGACGCCTTCGACCTCGACAACAATTTCACGGGCTGGAAACGCGAGGCGGTGATCGCGTGGACGGACGAGCGCCGGAAAGTGACGCTGAGCGCCGACGCGACGTTCGGACAGATGGTGGTGTTCGCACCCGCGAGCGAGGCGCTGCTGTGTGTCGAGCCGGTGTCGAACACGACCGACTGCTTCAATTCGCCCGCTGACGCGCGGGAGAACGTCGGCGGCGCTGTGCTGGCACCCGGCGAAACGATCACCGGCGTGCTGCACTGGACACCCGCGAGATACTGACGCGAGTGCCGCTAGCGGACTATGGGGCTTAACCTACCTGCAGCCGCGCCATATAAGGCAAATGATCCGAGAGCCACGCGGTTTCCTGCGCTGGCTGGATCCATTCGATCGGCTTCATGTCGCGCACGAACATCTTGTCGAGCGCGAGTGCGGGCGAAAACGCCGGGAACGTGCGCGCCGGCTCACCAAGCAACGTCGCTACTTCGTGCAGCCCGTGTTCCGCGAAAAGCGGCACGGAATCGTTGCGCCAGTCGTTGAAATCGCCGGCGAGCACGAGCGGGCCGGTCGGCGCTTCCTTCGCGATCCAGTGCGCGATCCAGTTCATCTGACGTAGCCGGGCGGCGCGTGTGAGCGCGAGGTGCGCGCACAGCAGCGTCACCGAATGACCGGCAAACGTTGCGCGCGCAACCAGCAGGCCGCGCCGCTCGAAGCGGTGAGCGGAAATGTCCCAGCGTCCGCCGAGATCAAGCGGATGCGGCGACAGAATGGCATTGCCGTGCCGCCACGAAGGCTTGAACACATTGGTGCCGAGCGCGATCTGCAGTTGCAGCGAACTCGCGATTTCGGTTGCCTGGCAATGCCAGATATCGTCGACGGGTTCGCCCAGCGGGGCGCCGAAATTCGACGAGAGCACCGGCGACGGCATCCGTCGCGCCATGGCTTCCTGCAGAAAATAGGCGTCCGCGTGGGTCGACTGGACCCAGCGTTGCATCGCCTGCCAGGCCTGAAGGCCAAGCGGCGAGCGACCTTTGTGCAGGTTCCAGCTCACCGCGATGAAGTCCTTGGGATGGGCGCTGTCGCGTATCAGTTCTTCGGGGTTTCGCATGCCGCGTTATCCACTTCTTCTTTCGTCAATGTCAGGGGGTGTTCGCGAGGCTGGCCTTGATACGGTAGACCAGTGTCGGGTTCCTGTCGACGATGGTCCAGGTGACCCACTGGCCGTTCGGCACCGCGAGGCCCGGGTGGCTCGCCGCAACCTGACGCGGCTGCGGCGGCAGCTTGCAGCCGGTGTCGGTCTGGCGCGCAGTGGGGTCTTCGATGGTTTCCTGCGACTCGATCGCGAGCGTCACGTCGGTCGCCGAAGCCTGCAGCGGCGAAACCGTCACCGTGCGGGAAAGATCGATGCTGCCGCCGGGCGCATCCTTGCAGCCGACGTTATGCGTCACCACGCGGTGATGCGTATCCGTGCGCGCCTGGCCGACGGTGGTCGTGCCGTCGAACGCGTCGACCTGCTGGCCGTCGCTCACGACCTGCAACTGCCACTGCACCGACTGCTGCGCGGGACGCTGCTGCGCCTGCGCCTGGGTCATGAACGACGCAGTGCCGAACATCACGGCAACGACGCTGGTTTTCCACATGAAGAATCTCCGGGAAGGCTGCTTCCGGCGGGATGGGCAGGCGCCCATCTTACGCCCGATCAGGCGATCAATTTCTGACACAGGATACGGGGCCGGGTTCAGCAACGGACTATTTCAGATGGTGACGTAACGGCCGCACTTCAACTGTTCGGGCCCCGATCCACCGTTCCCGCACGCGGTGTTCCTGGTTTCGCGCATGGCTTTGGGCGCGGCTTCCGGCGCACCTGTGAGGTCTCTCACGTTGTTAGCAGCAAACACACCCGGCTGCTCGCTTGCCAGCGAATATGGCCTCGCTACACTGAAAATCAGGCGACGTTATGCCGGTGTCGCCGCAGCGGTAAAGCCAGGCACATACGCACAAATACGGGGTGAGCGATGACAACAGCCATGGTCAAACAGGAAATCGCGGTGGCGTCGTTCAGCCAGGTCTACGACCTCGACCGGGTCGAGACGGCGCTGAACGATCTCAGCGAAGGCGCGAACGACGCGCTGCGCGCCACCTACGAAATGATGCTGAAGGTCGGCAACCTGCGCTTTTGCGTGAAGCCGAACCGGATGCCGTCGATCGACGACCTGATCGGCGCGCTGCCCAACTTCGCGGAACCGCTCGACGACGTGCGCCGGCAGGTCGCGCTGTGTCTCGAAACCGAAGACCGTCTGGAGTTGATGCCCATACTGCTGCTCGGTGAGCCGGGCATCGGCAAGACACATTTTGCGAAGCAGCTGTCGAGACTGCTCGGCACGTCGTATCACTACGTCGCGATGAGTTCGCTGACGGCCGGCTGGATCCTGTCGGGCGCGTCGTCGCAATGGAAGAACGCGAAGCCGGGCAAGGTGTTCGAGGCGCTCGTGCGCGGCACATTCGCGAACCCGGTGATCGCCGTCGACGAAATCGACAAGGCCACGGGCGACTCGCAATACGACCCGCTCGGCGCGCTCTATGCGCTGCTGGAGCACGACACCGCGCAGACTTTCATCGACGAATTCGCCGAAGTGCCGATCAACGCCGCCCACGTGATCTGGATCGCGACGGCCAACGACGCGCGCAGCATTCCCGAGCCGATCCTGAACCGCATGAACGTGTACGAGATTCCGCCGCCCGACCGCGATGGCGCGCGCCGGATCGCGCAGGCGATCTATCACGAGATCCGCTCCGCGCACGGCTGGGGCCAGCGGTTCCCCGCCGAACTCGGCGAGGCCACGCTCGACGCGCTTGCGCACGCTTCGCCGCGCGAGATGCGTCGGGCGATCCTCAACGGTTTCGGCGCGGCGCGCCTCGACAGCCGCGATGAGATCGGCGTCGTGCATATCCGGCTTGACTCAGGCGCCCGTCGCAAACCGATCGGATTTCGTCAAACCTGACGTTTTCCCGCGGGTTTACGTTCTTTTTGTGCAAAAAACCGCCTTCGGGCGGTTTTTTTCTTGCAGGTACCCGGATTCGTGCGCTTTTCGGCGCTTCGGAGAGCGGATTATCCTTCTGGCAGAAACAGTCAATTCATTTAATCGGTATGGTTTTTTGATAGTCGACCTCTAGAATCTTCTGACCGAAGTGCCTGTGCATTTCCGCATCGACGAAACCACTTCAACGACTTCAGGAATCCACCATGAGAACCAGTTCTTTTGCATTGCTGTTTTCTGCCGCGGTCGCCGCGCCCGTGCGTACGTCCATTGTTGAGACGGCGCCGTCGGGCGGCCCTGTCGCATCGTCCGCGCCGGGCAATGCGTCCGGTACGACTGAAGCACAGCGCGCCACCACGATCAGCGAGCCCACATCGCGCGTCTGATCGGGTTTCTGCCCCGTCCCCGGCGCACCTATGAGGCGCGCCCGGTCAAATTGAATGCCCGCCGTCCACAAGATCGCGGGCATTCTGCATTCTGAAGCCGACGTACAATTTTGGTCAGTACAGGAGATACGTTCGACAACGCGCGGTGCGACGCGCAAACCGGCCGCATCCTGTTTCTCGGAATTCATCGGTCGATCAGGTAGCGCGGGCAAAAGTCGCGTCAAGGGACATGGACCAAATCGAATGTGTAGTGATCGGCGCAGGCGTGATTGGCCTCGCCGTGGCGCGCGCGCTGGCCGCGCGCGGACGCGAAGTGATCGTGCTCGAAGCGGCTGAAGCCATCGGTGTCGGCACAAGCTCGCGCAACAGCGAAGTGATTCATGCGGGCCTCTATTACCCGCGCGGCTCGCTCAAGGCGTCGCTCTGCGTGCGTGGCCGTGAAATGCTCTACGACTATTGTGAGACGCATGGCGTGCCGCATCAACGCTGCGGCAAGCTGCTTGTCGCGACGGCGCGCAACCAGGTGCCGCAGCTCGACAGCATTCTCGCGCGCGGCAAGGAAAACGGCGTGTTCGATCTCGTGCGCATCAGTGGCGACGAGGCGCGCGCGCTCGAACCCGCGCTCGAATGTGTGGAAGCGGTGTTCTCGCCGCAGACAGGCATCGTCGACAGCCATCAACTGATGCTCGCGCTGCAGGGCGACGCCGAACGCAGCGGCGCGGTGTTCGCGTTTCACGCACCGGTCGACGCCATCGAGGCGAACAACGGACGTTTCGTCATCAAGGTCGGCGGCGCCGCACCGACGACGATCAGCGCCGCATGCGTCATCAACAGCGCGGGGCTGCAGGCAAACCGGCTCGCATGCAGTATCCGCGGCCTCGATGCGCGGCACGTGCCGCCGCTCTATCTGGCGCGCGGCAACTACTTCAGCATTTCCGGGCGCGCACCGTTCAGCCGGCTGATTTACCCGATGCCGAACGATGCCGGACTCGGCGTTCATCTGACGATCGATCTGGGCGGCCAGGCGCGTTTCGGTCCGGACGTCGAATGGGTCGATACGATCAACTACGATGTCGATCCGCGTCGCGCGGAGTCGTTTTACGCTGCAATTCGGGCGTACTGGCCGCAATTGCCGGATGGCGCGCTGCAGCCGGCCTATGCGGGCATTCGTCCGAAGCTCTCCGGACCCGGCGAGCCGGCCGCCGATTTCATGATCCAGGGGCCCGCGGCCCATGGTGTGCGCGGGCTCGTCAACCTGTTTGGCATCGAGTCGCCCGGACTGACGGCATCGCTTGCGATCGCACAGCGCGCCTGCGAGCTGGCCGGGCGCGCCTGAAAAGTCCGAAAGGCACTGATATGCCGCAGACGCACGCATAGCCTTCAGACGGCGCCACACCGCGCTGGCGTGGCGTGCGTGCGTGGTTAAAGTGTCCGCTGCGAATTCGCTTATTCACAAGATTTGGATAAATGGACACGCTTCATTGTTATTCTTGGAGAACCGCTGTCGTTAGAACGGCGTTTAGTTCAATAACATGGAGTGAGTCCCCCATGAAGTCATCTCGTCGTACGTTTCTGATTACGAGCCTCGGCGTTGCGTCGTCGCTCGCCCTCTCCCGCCAGGCGTTCGCCGACGCTCCGAAAGTCAGCGAAAGCGATCCGACCGCGCAGGCGCTTGGCTACAAGGCAGACGCCAGCAAGGTCGACAAGGCGAAATTCACCAAATACGCAGCCGGCCAGGATTGCGGCAACTGCAGCTTTTATCAGGGCAAGGCGAGCGACCCGTATGCCGGTTGCCCCATGTTCGCCGGCAAGCAGGTGGCCGCAACTGGCTGGTGCAGCGCGTATAACAAGAAGGCCTGAGCGTCTCGCAGGCCGCGCTGCTGCTGCATCTTGCTGAAAAACAGAGCCGGGTCGCACCCGCGAAGCGGTTTCGCAGGATCGGCAGGCGCCGGTCGCGCAACGCGACCGGCGCTTTTTTCCAGTTGAAAACACCAGGGACGATCTTTACACTCGCAGGGCATTTGCGATGGACGCGCTCGCCGGCGGCAAGACCCGCCAGCAGCAACGCACGACGGAACACCTTACGCAGCCTGGAGATCCGGATGGCACACGCGTCAAAAGAAGCGTCGAGACAAACGCCGAAGGGTGCGAGGAAACGCGCGTCGAAAAGCGCGTCGAAAAAAGCAGCGAAACAGGCGTTGAAAAGCCTCAACACGCGCGCGGTAATCGCGGCCGTCATCGGCAATGCGCTCGAATGGTACGACTTCGTCGTATTTGGCTTTCTCACAGTCGTTCTCGCCGAACTGTTCTTTCCTGCTGACAGCGAATATTCGTCGCTGCTTCGCACGACCGCGACCTTTGGCGTCGCGTTTGTCATGCGGCCGGTCGGCGGCATCGTCCTGGGTCTGTACGCGGATCGCGCGGGTCGCAAGGCGGCACTCTCACTCGTTATCGCGCTGATGACGCTCGGCATTTTCCTGCTGGCGATTGCGCCACCCTATTCGGCGATCGGCATCGGCGCGCCGATCATGATCGTCGTGGGCCGGCTTTTGCAGGGCTTCTCGGCAGGTGGCGAATTCGGTAGCTCGACGGCGCTTCTCATCGAAGCCGCGCCGTTTTCGAAGCGCGGCTTTTACGGCAGCTTCCAGATGGCGAGCCAGGCCGCCGCGCTCCTGCTCGGCGCAATCGTGGCCGCGGCGGTGACGCGCGGCCTTTCGCCTGAAGCACTCAAATCGTGGGGCTGGCGCGTGCCGTTCATCGTCGGACTCGTGATCGGGCCGATCGGGTTTTATATCCGTCGCAATCTCGCCGATTCCGAAGCGTTTTTGCACGCAAAACAGACCGCGCGCCGCGCGACGCTAGGCGAAGTCTTCAAAAGCCACAGCCGCGAAATCCTGTGCGGACTCGGCTCGGTGATCGCGTTGACGGTGACGATCTATGTGCTCATCAGCTATCTGCCGACGTTTGCCGTCGTGCAGCTGAAACTGCCGTACGCTGACTCGTTCCGCGCGCTGATTGTGGGCAATCTGCTGCTGACCGTGCTGTGTCCGGTTGCTGGCGCGCTTTCCGATCGCATCGGACGCAAGGGGTTGTCGTTGTGGTCGCTGATCATCACGCTCGTGATCATCTATCCGCTATTCGCGTGGCTCGAAGCGGAGCCGGGCATCGCGAAGCTGATTCTCGTGCAGGCGATTCTTTCGGTCGTGCTGTCGGGCTACTTCGGTCCGTTCGGCGCGATGATCGCGGAGCTGTTCCCGGCGAACGTGCGCTCGACCGGTTTATCGCTCGCGTACAACATCGCGGTGATGGTGTTCGGCGGCTTCGGACAGTTCTTCGTGATCTGGCTTGTCAAGACGACCGGCACACCGCTCGCGCCGACGTACTACGTGATGGGCGGTCTTGCGATCTCAATCATCGCGGTGGCATGTATTCCCGCCATGCGCCACGCCGACCTCGACGCGCGGCGCATCGCCGGCCTGAAAACCCGACCGCCGCGCGGCGCGCGAACGCAGCGTCATTAACCCACGCCCGTCAATCGCGCGCCTGCATCAGCGGCGGACGACGATCGAACCACGGACGCGCCGCCTCGAGCTGCGCAGCAAGACGAAAGAGCGTTGCTTCGCCGCCGTCGCGCGTTGCGAACTGCACGCCGACAGGTAGCCCGCGCGCATTCCAGTAGAGCGGCACCGACATCGCGGGTTGCCCGGTCAGATTGAACAGCTCGGTGCAGCCGGCCCACGCAAACGCCTTGTTCGACGCTTCGGCCAGCATCTTCTTCATCAGCGCTTCGACGGGCATCGTGGTGAGCGCGTGCATCTGCATCCGTTCGATCTGAGTCGGCAGCATTTCGCCGATCTTGATCGGTGCCGCAGCGAGCGTCGCGCACAGGATCACGTCGTAGCGCGTCAACAGATCGGCCATTTTCGCGGTGATGCGCTGCTGTTCTTCCAGCGCTGCGGGCAACGCGCGCTCGCCGAGCTTGCGCCCGATATGCGCCATTGCCCACGAAGCAATTTCGAAGTCGCCGCGTTGCGGTTTGCGTCCCGTCGTGCGCTCTGCATTGAGCACGACTTCTTCCGCGATCACGGACCAGATCGTCAAAAACGCATGACGGACAGCGTCGAAATCGATCCCGAGCGAAACCGGTTCGACATGGTGACCGAGCGACGCGGCGAGCTGCGCGGCGTCTTCGAGCGCGGCGCGCGCGTCGGCCGACAATGACGGCGCGAGCATCGGGTCGGTGACGTAGGCAATGTGAAGCGGTTTGCACGGCTCGCGCGTGGCGCCGAGAAAGGTGCCCGGCGCACCCTGCGGCAATGTGGCGTTGCCTGCGGTGAGATCGAGCAGCAACGCGCTGTCGCGCACGCTGCGCGACACGACGTGATCGACGCCGAGTTCACCCGGCATCTGCACGGGCGCGGGCGGCTGTCTTCCGCGTGAGGGCTTGAGGCCGAAGAGCCCGCAACACGACGCAGGAATGCGGATCGAGCCGCCGCCGTCGGACGCATGTGCGATCGGCACGATGCCCGCGGCGACCGCGGCCGCCGCGCCGCCGCTCGAACCGCCGGGCGTGTGATCGAGGCTCCACGGGTTGCGGCACGGGCCGAACAGTTCGGGCTCGGTGTAGGGCATCTGGCCGATCTCGGATGTGCTCGTCTTGCCGAAGATGTTGAGGCCCGCGGCACGGCTCAGCGTGACGATCGGCGCGTCTTCGGCGGGCACGAAATAGCGGTAGTGGCGGCTGCCGAGCGACATCCGCAGTCCGGCGACAGGCGCGAGATCCTTGATCAGATAGGGCACGCCGGCGAGCGCGCCGCGCGCCTCACCGTTGGCATGGGCCGAACCGTCGGCGCCGTTCATCGCATCGGCCGGGACAGACGCGGACGCACGCTGGCGCGCGGCGTCGTAATCCTTCAGCACGAGCGCGTTGATCGCGGGATTGACTGCTTCGGCGCGGGAGATCGCGGTGTCCACCAGTTCGCGCGCGGTGACTTCGCGCTTGCGCACCAGTTCGGCGAGACCGATGGCGTCGTGAGACAGGTAGTCGGATTGCACGGCCGGCGCCCCCGCGAGTGAGAGGTAAGGTGTATGGCGTCGAAATGACGTCTATATGAATAGTGGCACGCGGGCGTGCCGTCAGCGGTATGACGAATCATGCCGCCGACGGTTCCCGCGAGATACAGGTCACGCGTACGTCACTAACGCAATGAAAACGGCTTACAGATGCTCGCCGAGGAACGTCAGCGTGCGGCCGTGTGCGAGCGCTGCAGCGCGTGGATTGTATGAATCGCGGTCTGTGCAGTTAAAGCCGTGGTCGGCGTTCGGATACAGATGGAATTCGACGTCGTTACGGCCGGCGAAGCGCTCTTTCACCTGGCCTACCGCATCGATCGGAATACCGTGATCGAGTTCGGCGTAATGAAACTGCATCGGCACCTTGATCTTCGATGCTTCTTCGAGGCGGTTCTGGATGCCGCCGCCGTAATAGGCGACGCCGGCATCGATGGTGCCCTGCGCGGCCGCGAGATACGCGAGCCGGCCGCCGAAACAGTAGCCGATTGCTGCGATTTTGCCTTTCACTTCAGGCAGCGCGCGCAACGCCGCGGCGCTCGCCCCGATGTCAGCGACGGCGAGGTTCACGTCGGTCTTTTGCAGGATCTCGATGCCCTTGTCGCGGTCCGCGCCGGTATACGTCAGCTCGACACGCGGCTGCGTGCGCCAGAAGATGTCCGGCGCAAGCGCGACGTAGCCGTCCTGCGCATACTGATCAGCGACAGCCCGGATGTGGCTGTTCACGCCAAAAATCTCCTGAATGATGATGACGGCAGGCCCCGATCCGCGCTTCGGCAGCGCCAGATAGCCCTGAAAGCTGTCATTGCCGGCAGCGATGTCGATCCATTGGGAAGTCACGCTCACGTCGATCTCCTTGAAGGGGTTGAAGCCATGGCGGCAAAAGCGGGCGGTCAGTGTGCCACCAAACGCAGCCGGTTGCAGCGGCACCTGGCGCGCTGCGTCCTGCCTTCTGCCGGGCGCGCGCGAAAGTGGCAACAGCGCGGCGTGATCCGCGTCGCAACAGCGAAATTCGTCGCAATTGCACAGTGATCGAGCCAGTGCGCGCGCATTCGAAACATTAACGGTAATGGCGCCGCCAACCTTTAGCGAATTCTTTATAGAGCAAACCCTCATATCGCCAGAACCCGCACGGGCTGTACGTTTTCGGGGACTCCGCGAAGTTGCCGTTTTAGACCCGTGGGATAAACGCTATTAGTAGTGATCCCACTTTCTCAAAAAATTCCCGCAAATTAATTTGATGGCCTACACTTGCGCGCAAGTACGGGTAGCCGCCTGTCAAAAACAGACCGGCTGACGTACTGGCCAAGTGCATGAACGATGCAACCGGCGTGATCGTCCACGGGATGAAGACACGTGCAGGAAGCGGGGAACACAGGGCGATTACGTTGTTTTTGGGACCGAAACTGGAGACTTACATGAACATCAAGATTCAAAAGCTGTTGCCGATCAGCGCTGCGGCGATGCTGTTCGCAACGTTGGCAACATCGGCTGCAGCCGACACGGTCGTCAAGATCGGTCACGTTGCACCGCTGACGGGCGGTATCGCCCACCTGGGTAAGGACAACGAAAACGGCGCGCGCCTCGCAGTTGAAGAAATCAACGCGAAGGGCCTGACGATCGGCGGCCAGAAGGTCACCCTCGAACTCGACCCGCAAGACGACGCAGCTGACCCGCGTACGGCTACGCAGGTTGCGCAGAAGCTGGTCGACGACAAGGTCGTGGCAGTGGTGGGCCACCTGAACTCGGGTACGTCGATTCCGGCATCGAAGATCTACAGCGATGCAGGCATCGTGCAGATCTCCCCGTCGGCAACGAACCCGGCGTACACGCAACAAGGTTTCAAGACGACGTACCGCGTTGTTGCGACCGATGCACAACAAGGTCCGGCGCTGGCTAACTACGCAGCCAAGGGTCTGAAAGTGAAGAGCGTCGCGATCGTCGACGACTCGACCGCTTACGGCCAGGGTCTCGCAAACGAATTCGAGAAGACCGCCAAGTCGCTCGGCCTGAACGTGATGTCGCATGACGCGACGAACGACAAGGCTGTCGACTTCCGCGCGATTCTGACGAAGATCAAGGGCGAAAACCCGGACGCGATCATGTACGGCGGTATGGATGCAACCGGCGGCCCGTTCGCCAAGCAAGCCAAGCAGCTTGGCCTGCGCGCGAAGGTGCTGGCAGGTGACGGCGTGTGTACCGACAAGCTGTCGGACCTCGCCGGCGACGCGACGGACAACATCGTCTGCTCGGAAGCCGGTATGGCGCTCGAGAAGATGGCTGAAGGCCCGGCGTTCCTCGCCAAGTATCAAAAGCGTTTCGGCCAGCCGATCCAGATCTACGCTCCGTTCACGTATGACGCTGTGTACATCATCGTTGACGCGATGAAGCGTGCAGGCTCGACGGATCCGGCGAAGATCCTGGCAGCAATGCCGAACACCGACTACAAGGGTGTGATCGGTGAAACCACGTTCGACTCCAAGGGCGACCTGAAGCACGGCGTGATCTCGCTGTACAACTACAAGTCGGGCAAGAAGACGCTGCTCGACGTAGTCAAGATGTAATACCGGCGTTCGATGTGGACCTGGCTTGCCTGGTCTCACGCGAAGTCATTGAAGGCACGCGAAGCGCAAGTTTCGCGTGCCTTTTGTTTTGCGCGGACCGGTGAAGGGCTGCGTAGCTAAAAGGAACGACCGGGAAGACCTCTCGCGGCTCCATCAAAGCGCGCGGTAGCGATCACTGCATCAATGCATCCAGTCGATGACCTGCGACTGGCGCCGCTGGATTGCCGCGCACCGGTTACCGGCCTGGCCACCGGCATTCAGACTTTCAGCCAGCGCAGCACCTTGGGGCCGGTGATCGCGACGAGCGCCGCGCACAGCGCAACCACCGAAAGCCCGAGCGGCAGATTCGTCACCTGCGCCACACCGCCGATAACGACCGGGCCAAGCAGCAAGCCGAAGTATGCGAGTCCCGCCACATGCGCGAGCCCTTCTGCCGCGTGGACACCTTCCACGCGCGCGGCCGCCGCGAACAGCACCGGCATCATGTTCGCGAGCCCGAGGCCCATCAGCGTGAAGCCGGTCAGCGCGGCCACCGGATACGGCAGCAGCAGTGCGCCGATCATGCCGGCGCACGCGAGCGACGCGCTCGCCATGATCAGCTGCGGCGCGCCGAAACGGGCACGCACGGCGTCGCCCGCGAAGCGTGCCGCGGCCATACCGCCCGAAAACGCCGCGTATGCCGCGCTCGAGACAGCGGGCGTCGACAGTACGACGTCGCGCATGTAGACCGTCGCCCAGTCATACATTGCGCCTTCGGCGACGAGCGCAATGAGCGCGATGCCGCCGAGTGCCCACAATGCCGGTGAGCGCCAGCGGTTCACGCGCGGCGTGCCGGCATCCACGCGTTCGTGATGCGGCACGTGCGGCAGCACGGCGGGACACGCCACCACCAGCACCAGCGCGCACAGGCCGCCCGCGAGCAGCAGATGCACGGCAGGCGCCATGCCCCACGAGAGCACCGCGCCACCCGCCACCGCGCCCGCCATCCCGCCCACGCTGAACACGCCGTGCAGCGACGACATAATGGGTCGCGCGAGCGCTTCCTCGACTGCGCTGGCTTCGGCGTTCATGGCCACGTCGAGCGTCGCCATCGCCGCGCCGAACACGGCCAGTACGGCCAGCAACATCCAGTACATCGGCACGACCAGAATCAGCATGCCCGCAAACGACATCACGAGTCCACCGGTCAGACACGCCCGCCGCGTGCCGACGCGCGCAATCCATTTCGCGTTGGTCGCCATCGCGACAATCGATCCGACCGCGACGGCCAGCAGCGCAAACGACAGCATCGCCGGATTCAGGTGAAAACGGTCGCGCACGGTGGGCACGTGGACACCCCACGAGCCGTACATCATGCCGGCGACGACGAAGAGCGCCATCGTTGCATAGCGTGCGCGTTCGCGCGCGGCGTCCGGCAGATTGCTGTGAGCGGCGGGCGGCGTGGCGAATGTGGAAGGGCGGTCTGACACGGAATTTCCGTTCTAAAGGAGAAAGCGCGCTGAAAGCGAAATGACGATTCTATCGAAGCGGGCGGACCCACGTGTGAATCCGCTGAACTACTATCTACTTCTACGTCGAACCGCCCGCACACGTTGTGATCCGGATTCGGTCCACCGGCGGTTTTCACGCTCCTTCCCGAGGTCGTCCGCTTGAACATTCCCTCACACGCGCCGCTGCATCTGCTTCATCAGGTCGCCGTCGGTACGCTTGCCACGCACGCGCGCCAGCCTCAAGGGTATCCCTATCCGACCGTGCTGCCGTTTGCACCCGATGCGCATCACCGGCCGATGATCCTCGTCAGCCGTCTCGCGGAGCACACGCGGAACCTGGAGCACGACCCGCGAGCCGGGTTCCTCGTCGTCCACGCACCCGAAGACGATGTGCTGAACAGCCCGCGCGTCACGCTGCTCGGCGCGTTCGAGGCGGTCGATCCTGCGCCGGAACGCGTGCGGCGCTACCTGCGCTATCACCCGGACGCCGGCAAGTATCTGGCGCTGGGCGATTTCGCGTTCTGGCAGATGTCGCTGGAGCGCATACGCTATATCGGCGGCTTTGGCGCAATGGGCTGGCTCGACGCGACCGATCTCGATCCGCTCGATCCGCTCTCATCCAGCGAGGAAGCCGCACTGACCGAATTCTTCGATCGTCATCCACGACGTGGCGGCGAACTCGACCTGGCCGGTATCGACCGTTACGGCGCCGACCTGAAAATCGGCGGGCATCGCACCCGCTTTATGTTCGATGCGCCGAAAACGGATTCCGGAAGCTTGCATGACGCGCTGGCGGATTGCATCGAACGACACGCTGATTAAATCGTTTGTTTCGGGAAAACACCTAAACAAGCGATTTGAAGGTTAGTACTCGCATCGCTAATTATCTGGATGCTGAGGAAAGTTCTCATGAAATGAAATGTTCGGGTTAAATATCCGGATTTATTTTCATGATTTGAGAAGTAACGCATTATTCATGAGACGACTCGCAAACTTCGTCAGTGAAATATGAAAAGCGGGCAAATGCCACATTTGTGAACGCGAAGGCGGTGCGTGAAGCAATTTGAAATGGCTGATAATAATTTTCTTCTACGGCTTTTCTCCAGTTTCTATTTTGTGTTAATCTCGCCAGCAAAATTCCGAGGCATCAACATCAACATACAGCGAGCAGGCAAAAGACCGGCCGCCGATTAACCGAACCACAAGGGAATCTATGTCTTCATACAAGGAACTACTCGCTCAGCGAGAGAAGCTGGAAAAGCAGATCGAAGAAGCGAAGTCGCGTGAATATGCGGAAGTGCTGAACGAAATCAAGCAGAAGATGGCGGACTACGGCATTACGCTGGCCGAACTCGGCGGCGGTCGTGGAAAGGCTGCAAAGGTTGGCCGCCCGCGTGCTGGCGTGGCGCCGAAATATCGTGATCCGGATAGCGGCAGCACGTGGTCTGGCCGTGGCAAGCCGCCGCGCTGGATTGCAGGCAAGGACCGCGAAAAGTTTCTGATCGCACGATAAGCATTTCGAGTTTCGACCCGTTGCCATGCAGGGTCCGAAACGCTAAACGTTTGCCGCTTCTGGAAAACCGCGCTACCGCAGGGAGCGCGGTTTTTTATTGCTCGCGTTTTGACGCGTGGGCGCATGCCAGGCGTTTCTTCTCGATCGGAATACGAATGCTTCGTGTTTTTATAACCAGCTGATTTGAAAGGGAAATTTTCATAATTAACTTCCGTGTCATGCGATGCCCGGTAAAATGAACGTGTTCAACATTCTTTTTTCCTTTCATATGTCGCTTGCTGTCGGCGATCCCTCTGTGGAAAAGCATCAGGTTGCACGCCGGAGCACGTTCGTCAGTATCGTGCTCAATGCCGTGCTGATGTCGCTCCAGATTGCGATTGGTGTGATTGCCCATTCGCAGGCGCTCGTCGCGGACGGCGTGCATTCGCTTGCCGATCTCATTTCGGACTTTGTCGTCCTGCTGGCGAACCGGCATAGCGGCGCGAAACCCGACGCCGATCACAACTACGGTCACAGCCGTTACGAAACCGTGGCGTCGCTCTTTCTTGGCGGACTGCTGATCGCCGTAGGCGTCGGCATGTTGTGGCGCGCCGGAACGCGTCTCGCCCATCTCGACGATATTCCTGCCGTTCACATGAGCGCGTTTGTCGTGGCGGCAGTGGTGCTCGTCTCGAAGGAAAGCCTCTTTCGCTACATGCTGCGTGAAGCGCATCGCGTGCGTTCGGCGATGCTGGTCGCCAATGCGTGGCACGCGCGTTCTGACGCGGCGTCGTCGCTTGTCGTCGCGCTCGGCATTCTCGGGAGCCTCGCGGGCGTGCGTCTACTCGATCCGATCGCGGCGGCGATCGTCGGTTTCATGGTGGCGCGCATGGGCTGGGTGTTCGGCTGGGAGGCGCTCCAGGATCTGTCCGACCGCGCGCTCGACGAAGCATCCGCCGACGACGTCCGCGCGCACCTGATGGCGACGCCTGGCGTGCGCGACGTGCACGAACTGCGTACACGCAAGATGGGCGACTTCGCGCTTGTCGACGCGCACATTCTGGTGGACCCGGGCATTTCGGTTTCGGAAGGGCACTACATCGCGGAATCGGCGCGCATCAGGGTGCTGAAGGACCACCGTGTGCTCGATGCGCTGATTCATGTCGACCCGGAAAACGATGCGCTCGCAAGGCCGCCTGTGAATCTTCCGCCGCGTGCGCAGATTGTGTCCGAGATCGAAGCGGCATTCGCGGCGCATCAGATGAAGCCGCTGGCAATCAATCTCCACTATCTCAGCACGGGGCTCGACGTCGAAGTGACGTTGCCACCCGCTACGGACGCAGGGCACGACGCGGAAGCTTTTGCGCTCGTTGAATCGCTCGATCTGACGGACCTGAAGCAGAAGCTGGGTGCGCGCAGCCTGCGCGTCGCGCGGGCGCTGACTTCTGTCGAAGCCTCAGCGCCGACGCGTGTTTAAAGCGGCAACTGCGTATCGAACTTGATTTCGCGCAACACGACGCTCGTACGCACCTGCGCGACGGCGGGAATCTTGAAGATGCGGTCGTGCAGAAATGCGTCGTAAGCCTTGATATCGGGCGCGACGATTTTAAGGATGTAGTCGGATTCGCCGGTCGTGCTGTAGCACTCGGTCACTTCGGGGCAGGTCGCGATTTCTCGCTCGAACTGTTCGACGCCGCCCTCGGTATGACGGGTGAGATGGATATGCGCGAGTGCGCAGACGTGGAGGCCGAGTTTTTCGCGATCGAGGAGCGCCGTGTAACGCTGGATCACACCGGACTGTTCCATGTCCTTGATCCGCCGCCAGCAGGGTGTGCTCGAGAGCCCGACCTGGTCGGAGATTTCCTGCACGGAACGGCGTGCGTCAAGCTGCAAGAGGCGCAGGATTTTTTGCGAGAACGTATCGAGTGTCAACTGCGCCTCCGTTTTTGCGACGCCATGTTCCTGAATCTGAATGGTAGAGGTCGCGAAAACGAAACGCAATGTAAAACGCGATTGTCGAGGGAAATTCCCTAATTTGCCGGTTCGCCGGCGACGTTTTGTCCTGAGGCGTCCCTATCAGCGACCTGCGCGGCCGCTTGTTGCGTCGCTCGCAACTCTGCCAGCATGTTGCAGAAAAGCGCGCCCTGTTCGATTGCATCATCGAGCGCGACATGGGTGTGCGGATGGTCGTCGAACCAGTGCTTCGGAAAGCGCGGCTTGATGCATTTGCGGTACGGCAGGCCTGTCATCGCGAACGCCAGCGTCTTGATATCGAGCGCGGACCACGAGAACGGACAGCGGCCCGTGAAGCGCATCATGTACCAGAACATGAATGTGAAATCGAAGCCGGCGGGCATTGCCACAAACACCGGTTTGCCAGGCAGCGCCTCAACCCACTCGACGTATGCATTCAGCGCCGTTTCCGGTTGCTGCAGATCCTTGCGGCATGCGGCCCACGCATCCGGCTGCGTTTGCCACCACGCGGCCTGCACCGGATGCGGCGCTGCGCCTTCCAGTAGCGCCAGGTTCGCTGAAAACGTGGCGATCAGCTTTTTATCCGCGGTGTAGGCCGCCGAGGCGAAGCTCAACATCGAGTGCGGACCGGGAATCGGGCCGTCCGCTTCGACATCGGTGCTCACATAGATTTCGACGGTCATGCGCTGGCTCCGTCCGCGACGTACGGATTCGTGCGACGTTCGGCGCCAAATGTCGACGTTGGCCCGTGACCGGGAACAAATGTCACGTCATCACCAAGCGGCCAAAGTTTTTCGCGGATCGCGCGGATCAGATCGCCGTGGTTTCCGCGCGGAAAATCGGTGCGACCGATCGAACCTGCGAACAGCACGTCGCCGACGATCGCCAGCCGATGTTCGCGGCTAAAGAAGACCACGTGACCGGGCGTATGCCCCGGGCAGTGATAAACCTCAAGCGTTTCATTGCCGAAGCGCACTGCTTCGCCGTCCAGCAACCAGCGGTCAGGCACGAACGCCTGCGCCGCGGGAAAACCGAAGCGCGCGCTCTGGGCCGGCAGCTGATCGATCCAGAAACGCTCATCTTCGTGCGGGCCCTCGATCGTCACGCCGAAGTGATCGGCCAGCGTTTTTGCGCCGGCGCAGTGATCGATGTGGCCGTGCGTCAGCAGCACCTTTTCAACGGTCACGTTCTGCCGCTCGACTTCGCGCTGGATGAGGTCGAGGTCGCCGCCCGGATCGACCACGGCAGCGCGGCCGGTCGCTTCGCAGACAAGCAGGGAGCTGTTCTGCTGGAACGGGGTGACAGGAATCAGGGTGACTTTCATAAGGACGCAACGCCGCTCAAAAGCCCGATTGTACCGGCCGCTCGAAGCCTCCGCCGCCTGGCCAGACGGCATATCGACAATGCCCATTTTTGCATCCATAGTGAAAATGAATGACGGATTGAGGTGGTCCGGGGCGCGGCAGATGTGTTTTGGGTATAATGGGTCCATCGTGCACGGAAACCGTGCTGTCAACTGGCGATGTGTCACCCTTTTTTGAGCGGGTGTTTTAATCGCCGTCAAGTTTGTGCCGTGCTGTTTTGACGGCAAATCAAGCATCGACTGAGGTCGATGCGCACGTCTTGTCCAGCCAGGCGCACCGCGCCTGCAACGGCCTCGCTGCCGTGACGCTGGATGGGGCCTACGCCGCCGTTCCTGCCCGCCGTTTGTGGCGCGCAAGAACGTGTTTGCCACGTTCGATGGCGGCTTGTGGGGTCTGGTCAGGCTGCCGGGGACAGGTTGCGCCAGACGTGAAAACTAACCGTGCGGTAGCGGCAGATTGTGTCGCATCCGGGCTTTCGAAGCTCTGCGCAAACAGGCGCAGCGTTTTGCATTGCTCTTGCCGCCGGAGTCGCAGGCAACTCGCAGCTATCGCGAGATGCGGCTCGACAATGTGAATACACGTCTTATGAATGCTCGACTACCTCGACGTATCGGGAGTCTTTTTGCTTTTCTGGTCATGACCGGGTGCGCGATGCCGCCTGGTCCGGCCACGCAGACCAGCGGCACGCCGCTGGCGACGAAGGATGCGCGCACGGCCAGCAACGGCGCGCCGCAGTCGTTCGGTACGACGACGACCTTCACCAACCGGTCCGGCGATAACGGCAAGTCGCTTGCCGATGCCGATCCGCTCGGCGACAAGGGTCCCGACGTTTCAGATTTCCGCCAGACCGGACGTGCGTCCTGGTATGGCCGCTTCTTCCATGGTCGCAAGACGGCCAATGGCGAGCGTTACGACATGCACGCGCTCACGGCGGCTCACAAGACGCTGCCGCTCGGTTCGTATGTGCGCGTGACGAATCCGGAGACGTCGAAGTCGGTCGTGGTGCGAATCAACGACCGCGGTCCCTATGTGCGTAGCCGTGTGATCGACCTGTCGTATGCTGCCGCGTCGATGCTCGATATGCGGCACGCCGGCACCGCGCGCGTGACGATCGAAGGGTTGTCGCCGCAGGAAGCGCGCGCCGCGCTGGGTGACGAAACGCTCGCCATGAATGCCTCCAGCACGGAGAAGTAATCTGGGCACGCTGGCTCGCTGAAATGGACGTCAGCGGGTGAACGCTTCACCGAAGGGCCGCCGCTGTGCGGCCCTTAGTCTTTCTTGAGCGCAAGTGCGCGCGTGTACAGTGCGTTGCGCGACGCGCCAGTGATCGCAGCCGCCACTTTCGCCGCGCTGCTCACCGACATTTCTTCCATCAGGATGCCGAGCAGCGCATCGTGATCGGTCTCGCCCGACGCTTCGCGCGGTGCGCCTTCCACCACCACTACGAACTCGCCACGTTGCCGGTTCGGATCGGCCGCGAGCCACGTTGGCCCTTCGGCCAGGGTGCAGCGGTGTAGCGACTCATGTAACTTCGTCAGCTCACGTGCGATGAGCAGCCGGCGGTTTCCGCCGAACGCCTCGACGAGCGCTTCGACTGTTTCGACGATGCGATGCGGCGCTTCATAGAACACCAGCGCGTGAGGGTGCGCGGCAAGTTCGGCGAGCGCGGTCGCGCGCTGCTTTGCCTTGGGCGGCAGAAAGCCGATAAACGAAAACGTCGCGACCCAGTCGCCGGCGGCGCTGAGTGCCGTGGCGAGCGCGCTTGCGCCCGGCACTGGAATGACGGGATAGCCGGCTTCGCGAACTGCGTCGACGAGTTTTGCGCCGGGGTCCGAAATGCCGGGCGTGCCGGCGTCCGACACGCACGCTACGCGTTCGCCCGCCTGCAGATGCTCGATCACGCGTTGTGCGGCGGCGCTCTCGTTGTGCTGATGCAAGGCGATGAGCGGCTTCGAGATGCCATAGCGCGCGAGAAGCTGACCCGTGTTGCGCGTGTCTTCGGCGGCGATGCGGTCCACGAGTCCCAGCACGTACAGCGCGCGCACCGTGATGTCGGCCACGTTGCCGATCGGTGTCGCGACTACATACAGCGCGGCGGCAGGATATTGCTGCCCTTGCGCAAGTTCGGTGAGAGGAGTCATGAAGCAGAAGACACAGACAGACGAAGCAAGGCCGACATTGTGCCACGCGCCGCCGCACATTCCCGGGCGCTCACGCGAGCCGGCCGGTGCGCCCCGCGCCGCGGACAACTTTTCGGGATACGGGCGGTCCAACGTCGTCGGAGCGGCATTCGAAGCGCACGCGCTCACTTTCCTGCAGCGTCAGCGTCTGCGCTTCGTTGCACGCAACGTGTTGTGTCGAGGCGGCGAGATCGATCTCGTGATGCGTGATCGTGATGGCACGCTGGTTTTCGTCGAGGTTCGCGCGCGCAGTCAGCGGCGCCACGGTGGCGCGGCGGCGAGCGTGGGGTGGCAAAAGAAGCGGCGTATCGTGCACGCGGCGCAGCACTATCTGGCAACGCGCACGTCAGGTACTGCAGCGTGCCGTTTCGACGTGGTTGCGTTCGAGGCAGGGCGGCTCGTGTGGCTGCGCGACGCGTTTCGCGCCGACGAAGTGTGAGTGAACGTTCTGTTCGCGCGCCTGAGTACGCTAAACTTGCGAACGCGTGCGGGCCGGCATCGTTTTGCGCGATGTCGTGCGTGTGATTGTTGTGCACATCGTACGTGCTGGACAGGTGGCCGGAAGCGTGTGACATGCGCATCCATGCGTGCCTCGATGCAGGCTAAATTTGCAGTACAAGATAGAGACTCGATGTCAGTCGAACGCATTCAACAACACTTCCGCGACAGCGCGGCGGTCAAGCTCGAAGCACTCGAAACACTGTCGATGCCGATCGCCGCGGCAGTCGACACGATGTTCACCGCGCTTGCCAACGGCAACCGCATTCTTGCGTGTGGCAACGGCGGCTCGGCGGCGGACGCCCAGCACTTCGCGGCGGAACTCATCGGCCGTTTCGAACGCGAGCGGCCGGGCTTGCCGGCAATCGCGCTGAGTACGGATTCGTCGGTGATTACCGCGATCGCCAACGACTATTCGTTCGACCAGATTTTCTCGAAGCAGGTCCGCGCGCTGGGTCAGCCCGGCGACGTGCTGCTCGCGATCACCACGTCGGGCAATTCGGCGAACGTGCTTGCTGCCATCGACGATGCGCACGAGCGCGAAATGATCGTCGTCGCGCTCACCGGGAAAGGCGGCGGGCGCATGAACGAAGCGCTGTCCGATACCGACATTCATATCTGCGTGCCGTCCGACAGAACAGCACGCGTTCAGGAAGTGCATTTGCTGACTATCCATTGTCTGTGCGACGGCATCGATGCCATGTTGCTGGGCGAAGACTAATTTAAGGGGAACGGGTTGATGAGCGCATTCCGCGTCAAGAAAACACTGGTGAGAACTGTCCTCGTGGTCGGTTTCGCGGCGGGGCTTTCCGCGACCCTGCAGGGCTGCTTCCTGGCCGTGGCGGGCGCGGCGGGCGGTGGCGCGCTGGTGGCCACGGATCGCCGTACGCTGGGTGCGCAGACTGAAGATCGCGAAATTCAGGTGAAGGCGCTCTCGCAGATCAATGACAACGTGCCGGACTCGTCGCATGTCAACGTGACCGTGTTCAATCGCCGCGTGCTGATCACCGGTGAAGTGCCGGACGACGCATCGAAGCAGAAGGCCGAAGCTGTCGTGCGCAACATCAACAACGTGAACGCGATCATCAACGAACTCGCGGTTGCACCGGCAAGCTCGTACACATCGCGCACGAACGACACGTATCTGGAAGGCCGTGTGAAGACCGCGCTGATCGCAGAGAAGGACATCTCGGCGAACAACTATAAGGTCGTCTGCGAGCGGGGCAATATCTATCTGATGGGCCTTGTTACCGTGGACGAAGGCAACCATGGCGCGGACGTCGCGAGCCGTGTTTCGGGTGTCACGCAGGTCGTGAAGGTATTCCAGTACATCCAGCCGCAGGAAGCCGCGGCGGCGACTGCCGCAGCGGCGGCTGCAGCGAGCGGTTCGGGCGCGGCGCAGGCGCCGGCCAACGATCCGACTGTCGGTGCGGTGCCGGATTCGTCGGTCAGTTCGCGTCCGCTCGACACGCAGCCCCCGGCGCCCGTGACGAACTCGAACTCCGTGCATCCGGGTAACCCGAAGGCAACCACGCCGTGAAGCGGGTTGATCGTCCGGTGCGCGGCCGGCTTAATGTGATCGCCGCGTGCGCGGGCTTCAGCTTTGCCGGATCGCTTTTCGTGCCGGCATCGGCGTTTGCGGCAGAGACGCTGCGCGGTTTGACTGTCGCGCAGGGGAACGCGTGCATGGGGTGTCACGCTGTCGACCGCAAACTCGTCGGGCCGTCGTTCCAGCAGATCGCGGGCAGGTACAAGGGTGATCCGCTGGCGGCCACGAAACTCGTGAAGAAGGTGAAAGACGGCGGCTCCGGCGTCTGGGGTGCGATTCCGATGCCCTCCCATCCGTCGATGAGCGATGCGGATATCCGCTCAGTCGTTGACTGGGTGCTGGCGGGTGCGCCTTCGCCGAAATGACGGTGGGAAAGGGTCGTTAAGGCGCCGCAAAACGAAAAAACCTTATGCTAGAATCGACGCGTCGTTGGGGCGGTAGCTCAGCTGGGAGAGCGTCGCGTTCGCAATGCGAAGGTCGGGAGTTCGATCCTCCTCCGCTCCACCACACAGAATTCCCTCATCAGCACCGCATTACAAAAAACCCCGACAGCCCATGGCTGTCGGGGTTTTTTCATTCCATCGCCGAATCAAGGTAGCCCCTGCAAGATAGTCCCTGCGACATTCGCACGCACGCCAGAAATTAGAGTAGAGCCTCAAACTGCGTCAGCGCACCACGCATTACATCCGCCCCTAGCCTCTATCCTTAAAAACGCAATGACTTCAATCAGTTAAAGAGAGGAAAACACATCTCTCTGCGAGAGAAATATCATGGAAACCCGCCTGCAATATCAACCGGCCTGTCAGCAACAGGCACCCCGCGCCCGCGCTGTAGCGGCGGGCGCAGTGAATTCATCGTGGCTCGCCGTAACCGCAAGCCCCGGCTTCACGATTTCGCTCATCGCGCCTGCGGCGATAAGCCGCATGGCCGCGGCCGGTCATGAAACCGTCGATACCGCGCCATGCACTTTGCGTAAAGCCGCGTCGTCGCAACGTCTGGTCAACCAGATCCTGCGAAACAGGAGGGATGTGTCATGAACACCGTGAATGACGAACGTCTGGAACTCCTGCAGTCGATCGCATGCGAAACGCTGGGGATCTCTTCGCTGGAAGCAACGGGCAAGCCAACCGCGGATTTCCGCGTGATCAGTATCGAAAATCTCGCGCGCGCGCTTGAAGCCGCCTATGACGCGGGGTTGCTTGTCGGCGCACGGACCATGTGCGAGACGGGCGAAGCGCGCTGCAACTAGCAGCGAACAGGCGGCCTGTAACCGGGGCCGCTTTTTCAGCAAACGCGTTTCGGGCCGTCGGCCCGGCACTTCGAAAAGGGCCGGCCCGTAACAAACCGGAAAAGCGCCCCACGCCAGCCACGCGTTCAACGCACCCGAGCGATAGCCGCACCACCGAAATCAGCCGAAACCCAGGCCCGTCGCGCGTCGCAAAGCTCAGCTCCACCCAACCCCGCTAAACCCCCGAGTTACCGCACAAAACCCCTCTTTTCCGGCGGATCGAAGTCTCGCCGTCGTCGATATCCTTTCAAGTCGCAGCACTGCACGCGTTGCCTCCGGAATTCTCTTCCCGGATGCCGCCGCTTTTTCGTCGGCGTCGTAATCGATGCCCTTTTAACGCGTCCGGCGTTTCGCGCCTGATTAACCACGCCTGATCGAATGCCATGAACATCGTGACGCGCAGGCCGAACGCCGTGATTGCCATCAGTCTCGGGCTCGCGACCGTTATCTTCGCGCTCTCGCTCTGGGTGCTCGTCGAAATGCGCAAGGACGCGCTGCGTCGCGCGCAGGAATCGGCGTTCAACGTGTCGCTGCTGGTGGAGCGCGACACGGCGCGCAATCTCGAGGTCTACGACCTGTCGCTTCGCTCCGTCATCGAAGGGCTGCAGCAACCCGGCATCATGCAACTGCCGCCGGCCATCCGGCGTATGGTGCTGTTCGACGGCTCGGCGAGCGCGAAGGATCTGGGCTCGATGATCGTCATCGACGAGACGGGCAAGGTCATCCTCGATTCGCAGGCGTCGCCACCGCGCGACATGAACCTTGCCGATCGTGACTACTTCCGCGTGCATCGCGATTCACCGGATGTCGGCCTGTACATCAGTCACCCGTACTCCCCCCGCTATTCGCACGATACCCAGAGCATCGCCCTCAGCCGCCGTATCTCGAAGCCTGACGGCAGCTTCGCAGGCGTGGTGGCGGGCACGATGCGCCTCAGCTACTTCCGGCGCCTGTTCGAGGGGATGAATCTGGGCGCAGGTGGCTCAATGGCGCTGATGCTCGCCGATGGCACGATGCTGATGCGCCGTCCGTTCGACGAAAAGATCATCGGCCGCAACCTGCAGGGCACATCGAACTACACGCGCTTCACGCAAGGCGCGAGCGGCGATTTCTTCGGCACGGCTGCAATCGACGGCGTGCCCCGCTGGTACGCGTTCCGTCACATCGCGAGCTATCCGATGATTCTTGACGTCGCGATCGCGACGCACGACATCTATGCCGAATGGCGGCATCGCGCGTGGATCATCGGCTCGCTGATGGCGGCGGTCGATGTCGCGCTGGTTGCACTCGCCGTGCTGTTCTCGCAGCAGCTGCGGCGCCGCATGGCGGTCGAGGAGGAGCTGCGCATGCTCGCGCGCACCGACGGCCTGACGGGGCTGCACAACCGCCGCGCGTTCGAGGAGCTTGTCGATGCGGAATGGCGGCGCGCGCAGCGTAGCGGACGGCCGCTGTCGATGCTGATGCTCGACGTCGACAACTTCAAGGGCTTCAATGATCTGTACGGACACTCGGCCGGCGACGACGCGCTCGTCGCCGTGGCGCGCTGTATCGGCGGCAAGGCGCGGCGCCCGGGCGACAGCGCGGTGCGCTACGGCGGCGAGGAATTCATCGTGCTGCTGCCGAACACCGCGGAAGCGGGCGCCGCGCGCATTGCGGAGAGCATCCGCGCGGCGGTGCAGGCCCTGCAGGTACGGCACATCGCCAGTTCGCATCATGTATTGACGATCAGCATTGGCGTCGCGAGCACGGAAAAGCAGCGTTTCGGCACCTGCCGCGCAATGATCAACGCGGCCGACACCGCGCTCTACGAGGCAAAAGACACGGGCCGCAATCGCGTCAGCGCGTGGCCGGTCGATGCGCGGATGGAAGAGCGCGCCATGGCAGCGGAACCCTCGGCTAGCCAGGAATAAATTTACCCGGATAATATTTATTCGTCTGTTTTAACCCGGGTATAATTCGCCGAATTCATCCATCGAAGGGAGTTCGGCATGACAGGTTCCGCCCAATGCATTGCTTTTGAAGGCGTGCGCTGCATCGCGTCAGGCTCGCTGAAAGACGTGGCGATTGCCGTGAAGTCTGTCGTCGCGCGGGGCGAAAGCGCGCCCGTGCTGGTCTTTGACAGCGTGACGAGTCAGCCCGTCGAGTTCGATCTGCGCGGCTCGGTCGATGAAGTCGTTGCCCGGCTTGCAGACGCCGAAATAGCGCCGCAGCCGGCGGACGAAGAAGCGCCGCGCGGACGCGGACGCCCGAAGCTGGGCGTCGTCGCGCGTGAGGTGACCTTGCTGCCGCGTCATTGGGAGTGGCTGAACGGCCAGCCAGGCGGCGCGTCGGTGGCGCTGCGCAAGCTGGTTGAGGCGGCGCGGGCGGCAGGCGAAGACGATGGCCGCGTGCGTCGGGCGCAGGAATCGGCGTACCGCTTCATGACGGCGCTGGGCGGCAACCTGCCGGGGTACGAAGAAGCAACGCGGGCGCTGTTTGCAAACGACGGCGCGCGTTTCGGCGATCTGACCGCGCAGTGGCCGGCCGACGTTCGCGATCACGTGCGCGGTCTGTCGGCGCTGGCGTTCGGCGCTTCGAGCTGAAACACGCCGCGGGGCGCTGAGCGGCGGAAGGAAACGAAAGGGCAAAAAAAAACCGTTCACGCTGGGGTGCGTGAACGGGAAGTCGGAGAGTTACAACAGTGCTGGCGCTACACATGGAATCACGCAGCCGTTGCAGTGTAGACACGCGTGGATCGCGCAAACATCAGATGAATCCCAATCCAGCAAACGCCTGTTCTGAACGTGGCAGCCTGCTTTCGCGGGCCTTTCATGGTTCATCAGCCGGCCGGAATGTCGGCTATTCGTGCGTCAAGTCGGCTGCGCCTTCGGCCGTAAACGGGGAGTACGAACGTGGTATCCGTGCCGCGTAACAAGGGGCGCGGCAGATTTTCTCCAGATCCGGATCTATAAAAACAGGCGAATGACATGAAGTGGTTTGATCGATTGACCGTGTTGAGGAAATTGCTGCTGGCGTTTGCGCTCGTCACGGGTTTTGGCGTTGTGACCGGCGTTGCGGGCATTACGGCGCTGTCGGCGATGCACGGGCTGACGGAGGCCATCGGCGGCCGTCACATGAATGGCCTCTACTGGATGGAAGAGGCAAACCGTCACAAGGTCGATACGGATCTCGCGGCGGCGAATCTCGGCTACGCATCCGACGACGCGGGCCGTCAGCGTCTGAAGGATGAAATCGTCGGCTCGCTGAAGGAGATGCACTCGGCGTTCGACAGCTACGCGGTGACCATCACGACGCCCACGGGGCAAACGCTGCTGGACGACGTGATGAAAGCAAACACGGTCTGGGAAGGAATCGTGCGCCAGCAGATCGGGCTCGACGCCATCCCGGCAGGTGTCGACAACGCGGAGCTCGTGCGCCGCGCGATCGCCGCGAGCGTCGCGATGCGCGAGCGTATTGCCGTCGTCATCGAGTACCGCCGCCAGCGTGCAACCGAGGCACAGGCGGAAGCCACTTCGCGCTACGAGCGCATGCGTCTGATCATGATTGCGCTCGTGCTCGCTTCGATGATCACCGGCATGGTGCTCGCATGGCTGATCGCGCGGCGTCTGTCGCGGCAACTCGGCGGCGAGCCGGATTACGCGACCGAAATCGCGAACCGCATTGCCGCCGGCGATCTCGCCGTGCGCGTCGATACCCGTGCGGGCGATAACGACAGCCTGCTCTTCGCGCTGGGCCACATGCGCGAGCGGCTGGCTGGCATCGTGGGTGGCATCAGCACGTCGAGCGAATCGATCCTGATTGCGTCAGGTGAGATTGCGCAGGGCAACGCCGATCTGTCGCAGCGCACGGAAGAGCAGGCAGCGTCGCTTGAAGAAACGGCGTCGAGCATGGAGCAGCTCACCGCGACCGTGCGTCAGAACGCCGACAACGCCCAGCAGGCGAGCGGCGTCGCGAACGGCGCGGCGGAAGTGGCGGCGCGCGGCAGCGTGCTCGTCAACGATGTCGTCGATACGATGCGCGATCTCGCCGCCGGCTCGAAGCGGATGACGGACATCATCGCGGTGATCGAAGGCATCGCGTTCCAGACCAACATTCTCGCGCTGAATGCGGCGGTCGAAGCGGCGCGTGCAGGCGAACAGGGCCGTGGTTTTGCGGTGGTTGCGGGCGAAGTGCGTTCGCTGGCGCAGCGCAGCGCGCTCTCGGCGAAGGAAATCAAGGAGCTGATCGAGAACTCGACGACGCGAGTCGACAGCGGCGCGGAACTCGCCGAGCGCGCGGGCCAGACCATGTCGGAGGTGACCCACGCGGTCAAACGTGTGACCGACATCATGGGCGAGATTTCGGCGGCTTCGAGCGAGCAGAGCACCGGCATCGAGCAGGTCAATCGGGCAGTCGCGCAGATGGACCAGGTGACCCAGCAGAATGCGGCGCTCGTCGAACAGGCGGCCGCGGCTGCGGGTTCGATGGCGGATCAGGCGCAGCAGTTGAAGTCGGCGGTTTCGGTGTTCACGGTCAAGCGGCGCGCGTCGTGATTCAGCAATCGCCGCGCGCGAGAGCGACGAAGCCCGAATGCTCCGTCGCTCTCGCTACGTGGCGTTATGCTGCGTATGACGCCGCAGGTCAGGCCGCGGCTTTCTCGCGCGCCTGTTCTTCGAGATACAGCGCCATCTCTTCCGCGAATGCCTTCGCGACCGCAGGGCGCTGCGCCATCCGCCTGAAATAGGCATCCACTGCGGGCCATTCGGCGAGGCTCAACCCCGAGTATTGCGCCCAGTTCAGCACGGTTGCGAGATAAGCGTCGGCAACCGTAAACCGGTCGACCAGAAACGCATTCGCAGCGAAATGCGTGTCCAGCACCCCGAGACGCAACGGCACGCGCCTGCGCGAGTAATTCAGCACCTCTTCGGAAGCCGCCGGATCGAGCAGCGGCACGAACACGGCCTTGTGCAATTCAGTGCTGATAAAGCCGAGCCACTGCTGCACTTTCGCGCGTTCCACCGTACCCGCGGGCGCGATCAGGTGCGCGTGCGGAAACTGGTCCGCGACATACGGCAGGATCGCGGTGTTTTCGGTGAGCAGCCAGCCATCGTTCGTACGCAGCACCGGCACCTGCCCGAGCGGGCTGACCTGATAGAAATCCGTGCCGTCGGCCACGCGCTTCTTCTTCGTATTGACCTGAATGAAGCCCGCGTCCGCGTTCGCTTCGTAGAGCGTGATGCGGGTCGCGAGCGAACAGGCCATGGGCGAAAAATACAGATCCATTCCGGTGCCTCCAGTCGTTGGGTTAAGTTTTGTACTATAGTGAACAAAATTCGACGGCGCCAGATATTTTTATGCACAATGGTACAAAAACAGAGAAACGTCCGCGTGGGCGACCACGCGCCTATGACGCAGGTGAGGCAGTGGCCAATGCCACGGAGGCGTTCTGGCAAGGCGGCTACTCGGGCACGTCGCTGGACGATCTGAGCGTCGCGACGGGCATGAACCGGCCCAGTCTCTACGGGGCGTTCGGCGACAAGCACGCGCTCTATCTGGACACGCTCGATGGATACATCGACGCCGGGTTCAAGGGCATGGAAGCGGCGCTCGGCGGCGACCTGCCGCTCGCGCAGGGGTTGATGCGCGTCTACGATGCGGCGCTCGCGATCTATCTGCCGGCTGGCAGCGAGCCGCGCGGATGCTTTCTGATCGGCACCGCCGTGGTCGAAGCAAAGCGCGACGCGGACGTTCGCGCGAAGCTCGCCACTGGTCTCAAGACTTTCGATCGCGCTTTCGAGCAGCGTTTGCTGCGTGCGCAGTCGCAAGGTGAACTCGATCCCGCCGCCGATGCTGCGGTGCTCGCCAGAGTCGCATCCGCGATCCTGCACAGTCTTGCGTTGCGTTCGCGCGCGGGCGACACGCGCGCCACGCTGCGCGCGACCGCGGCGGCGGGCGTTGCGCTGATCTGCGCTGCGAGCGCAGCACCTTCGGCCGAACCGGCAAAACCGCGCCGCAAGGCAAAATGAGCGACGCCGCACCGCATGCCCTGGTGCAGGTGCAGCAAAAGGCAAAACGCTGACAGCTTGTCATCGGCAGGTCCGCTCCGTACACTCGCGCGTAATTCCAGAACAGTGCCGCTTCTGCGTCCGCTTTAGCGTCCGCATTGGCGTCACTTCCCGCTGACTACACGCCGATTAGAGGAGACATCCCGCCATGGCCGATTCCTACTTCCCCCGCTGGCGCGTCCAGTCGCAAGCTATCGAGGGCCGCGTCGTCGGACCCGACGAGCGGCTCGCGTGGCCTCAGATGTTCGCGATGGGCATCCAGCACGTCGTCGCGATGTTCGGCTCGACCGTGCTCGCCCCGCTGCTGATGGGCTTCGATCCGAATCTCTGCATCTTCATGTCGGGCGTCGGCACGCTGCTGTTCTTCGTGCTCGTGGGCGGCCGCGTGCCGAGCTATCTCGGCTCGAGCTTCGCGTTCATCGGCCTCGTGATCGCGGTGACGGGTTACAGCGGACACGGTCCGAACCTGAACATTCCGGTCGCGCTTGGCGGGATCATCGCGTGCGGCGTCGTGTACGCGATCATCGGTTTCATCGTGTCGGCGATCGGTACGAAATGGATCGAGACGCTGATGCCGCCCGTCGTGACGGGCGCGATCGTCGCGGTCATCGGGTTGAACCTCGCGCCGATTGCGGTAAAAGGCGTGAGCGCGAACGCGTTCGATGCGTGGATGGCGCTCGTGACGGTGCTGTGCGTCGGCGCGGTCGCGGTATTTGCGCGCGGCATGCTGCAGCGTCTGCTGATTCTCGTTGGCCTGCTGATTGCGTATGTGATTTACGCGATCGTCACTAACGGTCTGGGCATGGGCAAGCCGATCGACTTCGCCGTCGTCGCCAATGCGGCGTGGTTCGGCATGCCGCACTTCACGGCGCCCGTTTTCAGCCTGCAGGCGATGACGCTCCTCGCACCAGTTGCCGTGATTCTCGTCGCGGAAAACCTCGGCCACATCAAGGCGGTGAGCGCGATGACCGGCCAGAACCTCGACGGTTATGTCGGACGCGCGTTTGTCGGCGACGGCCTCGCCACCATCGTGTCGGGTTTCGCGGGCGGCACGGGTGTCACGACATACGCCGAAAACATCGGTGTGATGGCGGTCACGAAAATCTATTCGACGCTCGTGTTCGTCATCGCTGCGTTGATCGCGCTCGTGCTGGGTTTCTCGCCGAAGTTCGGCGCAGTCATCCAGACGATTCCGGGGCCGGTGCTGGGCGGTGTGTCGATCGTCGTGTTCGGTCTGATCGCGGTGACGGGCGCGCGCATCTGGGTCGTCAACAAGGTCGACTTTTCCGACAACCGCAATCTGATCGTCGCAGCCGTCACGCTCGTGCTGGGTGCCGGCGATTTCACGCTGAAGCTTGGCGGATTCGGGCTGGGCGGTATCGGCACGGCGACGTTCGGCGCGATCATCCTGTACGCGCTGCTGCGTCGCAAGCCGGCACAGCAGCCGGTCGTCTAGGCGAACGCAACGAGCGCCGCGCGCGTCACGTCATTCAGCCGTCGACGCGCGCGGCTTTCTGCTGTTCCGGCGTTGCGTTATCCGCGTGCGCGTCCGCGCGTCGTCAGCGCGGTTTCCGACAGATCGACCTCGCGCATCAGCCGCGTCAGGGTCTCGTCGTTGATCTTCTGGTCGTGGCGCAATGCAACCAGCGTCGCGCGTTCCGCATGAATCGCGGCGATCCGCATCTTCAATTCCAGCGCTTCCGCCTGCCGCGCCATTTCGCGCGGCGTGTCTTCCTCGCCGAGCGTCGCGAGTCTTCGCCGGTAAATGTCCATCACGCGGGCCGTCACGTCCGCAGCCCAGGCCGACTCCGACTCGTCGAGGCCGGCGCTCACGGTGTCGTGCATGTCGTCGACGGCGCGGATCGCCGCCTGCGCTGCCTGTACCCGCGCGTGCTTCTCTTCGGCTTCGTGCGGATCGCGCCGGACGCCGTGCGTGATGAACGGCAGCACGATCACCGCCACCAGCAACGACGCGAGTATCACGCCCGATGCGATGAAAATCGCCAGCTCGCGGCCCGCCAGCGAGACCGGCAGCGACAGCACGCCTGCTAGCGTGACGGCGCCGCGCACACCCGCGATCGTCGTAACCGCGACCATCCGGACGCCCGGCACGGCGTTCGCGACGCCCTTGCGTTTGGCGCTGCGGCTGGCGACGAGACGCAGCACCCACACCCAGACGTAGCGCAGCGCATACAGCACGAGCAGGACGGCGGCGACATAGCCGATGAGCCGCAACGCCTGCGCGTCGCTCGTGTGATGCGCGTCGAGCAGCGCGTCGCCGAGGATGTGCGGGAACTGCAGTCCGAGCAGAATGAACACCATGCCATTGAAGATGAACTCGATCATCGTCCACGTGCTTGCCGCACGCATGCGCGACGAGACGGGCCCGACGTGCGTGATGCTCGTGTAGTTCATCATCATCCCGGCCGCGACGGCCGCGAGAATGCCCGAGCATTCGAAGTGCTCGGCGAAGAGGTATGAAGCGAACGGAATCAGCAGCGTCATCACGACGCCCGGCGCCGGATCGCCTTCTTCGGTCATGTTCAGAAAGCGCGACGAGACAAAGCTGAAGAGCCATCCGACCGCCGCGCCGGTCGCGAGGCCGCCGGCCGCGATGATCACGAAACTGACCGACGCCGCGCGCAGCGAAAACACGCCCGTGAGCGCCGCCGCGATCGCGAACTTCAGTGCAACGAGGCCCGACGCATCGTTCATCAGCGCCTCGCCTTCCAGGATATGCATCAACTGCGGCGCGATCCTTCCCTTGCCGACGATGCCGGTCAGCGCGACGGCGTCGGTTGGCGACAGCACCGCGGCGAGCGCGAATGCGACGGGCAGCGGGATCGCCGGCACGAGCGCATGCACGAAGTAGCCGACCGCGACCACCGTCATGAACACGAGCCCGAGCGCGAGCATCAGGATCGAGCGGCGTTGCATGAAAAACTCGCGCTTCGGTATCCGCCAGCCGTCCGCGAAGAGCAGCGGCGGAATGAAGAGCACCATGAAGATGTCGGGATCGAACGTAACGTGCAGGCCGAACGTCGGCCACGCGAGCAGTGCGCCGATCGCGATCTGGATCAGCGGCAGTGGCAGCCTGACCGGCAGCATACGGATCACGAGACCCGAAACAGCCACGGCGAGGAGCAGAATCAGAACGGTAAAAACGATTTCCATCAGACCCGGAGAGCGAAGACAAGAAGGTTTTTTTCAACGCGCGCGAGCAACTTTGCCCGGCGCGCGAACATTAGCCCGGAGTGTAGCTGGTCAATCGTGAACCTGTCGTCTGGCGCATGTTTCACCTGCGTCCGACCGACGCTGATGCACCGCCGCGGTGCGAGGCGCGCCCCTGCCCGACGCACGTCGCCTGGGATCGCTGCAAGCTGGCGCGCGAATTGGCGCCATACGTGCGCCAGCGTGCGCACGGAGCTTGCTTATGAGGTCGTCATGACGCACATTTTGAGTATGGGGCTCGCCCGGTCGTTCCTCGACAGGATCGTTCCACTCGCGCGTGAGAGGATTGCATGAGCATTGCGCAGCAGGACACAACAGCGGTTGCGCCGCACGGTTTCGAGGTGAGTTTTACTTCGGGGCTTCAGCGGTATTCGACGCGCCATGGGGACCTGGAACTGACGAGCGTCTTCCAGCCCGTTTTCAGTCTGTCGCACATGCGCGCGGTCGGCTATGAGGGACTGCTGCGCGCGCACGACTCGCTCGACCGGCCCGTGTCGCCACTCGACGTCTTCGGCCAGGCCGCCCGTATCGGCGACGTGCTGCAGGTCGACCGGCTTGCGCAGTCGCTGCATCTGGAGAATTTCAAGGCGCTCGGCGCCGAGCGCGAATGGCTGTTTCTGAACGTGCATCCCGGCGCGCTGACCGATCCATACCTCGCCGCCGCGCTGCTCGCGAACCTGCGGCGTCTCGGTCTGCCGCCGCGTCGTATCGTGCTCGAAGTGCTCGAGCAGCGCGCCGACGATCTCGAACGTCTCGCGGATGCCGTGCGCCACTTCCGCGAGCGCGGTTTCCTGATCGCGCTCGACGATTTTGGCGCGGGTCATTCGAACGTCGAACGCGTCTGGCAACTGAATCCCGATATCGTCAAGCTCGACCGCTCGTTGCTGGCGCCGGGCGCGATCCGGCCGCAAGGGTCGTCGATACTGCCAGGTCTCGTGTCGCTGCTGCACGAAGCGGGCAAGCTCGTGCTGATCGAAGGCATCGAAACCGAAAGCGAAGCGTTGCTGGCGCTCGCCTGCGACGCCGACTTCGTTCAGGGCTTTTACTTCGGCAGACCGAGCGCGCTCGTCACCGATGCGGGCGCGAGTACCGCGGTGATCGCTGGATTGACGGAGCGCAACCGCGCGCTCACCGAAATGCGGGAGAAGCGCGACGCATCGCGACTCGCGCCGTATGTGCGCGCGTTCGAGCGTGCCGCCGAACGCCTTGCCGCGGGCGAACCGCTCGATGAAGTCTGCTGGAATTTCCTGTCGCTCGACGATGCGGCGCGCTGCTTCCTGCTCGACGACAACGGACGCCAGTCGGAGCGTAACGTCGTGCTGCGCGCGGACCGCGCGGTGCAGATGTCGCGATTTTTGCCGCTCTCGGATGCGAAGGGTGCGAGCTGGTTGCGCAGGCCGTATTTCCGCGCTGCGATTCGTGAACCGCAGCGCGTGCAGGTGACGCGGCCGTATCTGTCGATCAATGAAGCAACGCTGTGCGTCACGCTTTCGATTGCCACGCGTATCGGCGAACGCATCGCGGTGTTGTGCGGCGATATCGACTGGCATCACGAAAGCGAAGAGTCAACCTCTCCGCACGCGATGATCTAGAACCGGTACGCCGCATCGCCACGCGGCGTACCGCACTTCACCTACTTTGCCACCACCACCGGTATGCCGCTCAGCGCGCTGCCGCCGCGCACGCTGGCAAGCGCTTCCTGTACGACGGCGGAGGTCGCCGGCTCGATGTTCAGCGCCCGTGCCAGCGAACGCTCACGCGCCTTCGCGCCGACGAGGCTGTTCAGCTTCACCGGACCGTAGCCGCGCACGCGCTGCATGACCTGCGCGAACTCGATTGCGCTTTCCTTCTTTTCGGCTGTGAGCACATCCAGTAATCGGCCGATTGTCGTTTCGTAGTCGTCGGCGAGGGCGCGTTCCATGCGGCGCTCCAGCGAGCGGCCGAACGGATCGAGCACCGTACCGCGCAACCCGCGGATCTTCGCGAGACCGCTGAGCACAGGCCACATCCACTGACCGAACTTCACCTTCTTTGGACGCGCGCCATGTTCCGCGTGCGTGACGGTCGGCGGCGCCATGTTGAAGCCGATCCGGAAGTCGCGGCCCGCAGTGCCTTCGAATTGCGCTTCGATGGCACGGCGGAAGCTGTCGTCCGCATAGAGACGCGCCACTTCGTATTCGTCCTTCACGGCGAGCAGCTTGTAGAACGTCGTCGCGACCACGCGCGTGAGCGGCTCGCCTGCTCCGCCTGTGCGTGTGCGCTGCCGTTCGGCCTCGCGAACCCGGTCGACCAGCGTGCGAAAACGCTTCACGTAAGCCGCACCACCGTATGCTGCGAGACGTGTTTCGCGATCGGCGATCACGGCATCGACGTCGAACGCGGCATCGTTGGCGACCGCGAACGGCAGCGCGGCTGCATCGGCACGCGTTTGCAGCAGCGTATCGAGTGCGGCCGGATCTTCGGCGGCGACGCGGCCGATCGCGAACGCCAGCTTGTTCGCTTCGATCGCGACGTTGTTCAGCTCGATCGCGCGCATCAGCGCCGCGAATGAGACCGGCACGAGACCGAGCTGCCACGCGAAGCCGAGCATCAGGATATTCGCGCCAATCGTGTCGCCAAGGAAACGCGCCGCCAGCGACTGCGCATCGCACATCGACAGGCATCCATCTTCGCCCACCGCGTGACGCATCTTGTCGATGAGCGCATCGGCGTGCAGGTTCGCGTCCGGGTTCTGCACGAACGTGGCGTTCGGAATCGCGTGCGTGTTCACGACGATGCGCGTGCGGCCGTGACGCACCGTCTGCAACGCATCGCTGCTTGCGCCGACGACCATGTCGCACGCGAGCAGCATATCGGCCTGCTGCGTATCGATACGCACCTGGTTCAGGAGCGCGTCGGTCGCGGCGAAGCGCACGAACGACAGCACCGAGCCGCCCTTCTGCGCGAAGCCCATGAAGTCGAGCACGGAGGCGCTCTTGCCTTCCAGATGCGCGGCCATGCTGATGAGCGCGCCAACCGTCACGACGCCCGTGCCGCCGACGCCCGTCACGAGGATGTCGTACGGCGCGGCATCGAGGTGCGTCGCGGGGACCGATAGCGCGTCGACGCGTTTGGCGAGCGCGACCGGATCGAACGCGTTGCCCGCGGCTTTTTTCAGCTTGCCGCCAACAACGGTGACAAAGCTCGGGCAGAAGCCGTTCACGCACGAATAGTCCTTGTTGCACGACGACTGGTCGATGCGGCGCTTGCGGCCGAGTGTGGTTTCGAGCGGCTCGACCGAAAGACAGTTCGACTGCACGCCGCAATCGCCGCAACCTTCGCAGACGGCTTCGTTGATGAAAAGACGCTTGTCCGGATCGGGAAACTCACCTTTTTTCCGGCGACGACGTTTCTCGGCGGCACACGTCTGGTCGTAGATCAGCACGGTCACGCCGTCGATGTCGCGCAACATGCGCTGCACGGTGTCGAGTTCGCTGCGGTGATGGAACGTCGTGCCGACCGGAAAGAGGTTGTGCTGGCCGTCGTATTTCTCCGGCTCGTCGCTGACCACGACGAAGCGCGACACGCCTTCCGCTTCCACCTGACGCGCGATCTGCGGCACGGAGATGCTGCCGTCCACCGGCTGGCCGCCCGTCATCGCGACGGCGTCGTTGTAGAGGATCTTGTACGTGATGTTGGTCTTCGCCGCGACGGCCTGGCGGATCGCGAGAATGCCCGAGTGAAAGTACGTGCCGTCGCCGAGGTTCTGGAACACGTGGCGCGTTTTCGTGAACATCGAATGCGACGCCCAGTCCACGCCTTCGCCACCCATCTGGATCAGACCGGTCGTGTCGCGCTCCATCCACGAAGCCATGAAGTGGCAACCGATGCCCGCCTGCGCGATCGAGCCTTCGGGTACTTTCGTCGACGTGTTGTGCGGGCAGCCCGAGCAGAAATACGGCGTGCGCTTCACGGCGTCGGCGGCGTTCGACAGAATCTGCGGCGCAACCAGATCGACGACGCGTTCGCGCCGGTCGAGCGCCGGCTTGTGGCGCGCGAGCCAGTTCGCGAACACCGGCAGAATGCGCGACGGACGCAGTTCGCCCAGCGCCGACAGCAGCATCGAGCCATCTTCGGCGTATTTGCCAAGGATCGCCGGACGCGCGCCTTCGCGGCGGTTGTAGAGATAGTCCTTGATCTGCTGCTCGATGACGGGACCTTTCTCCTCGATCACAAGCACGTCCGACAGCCCTTCGACGAACGTATCGATGCGGCCCATTTCCAGCGGAAACGACAGGCCGACCTTGTAGATCCGCACGCCAGCCGCTTCGAGATCGGCGACCGTGAGATCGAGCCGGCGCAGCGCCTCCATCAGGTCCAGATGCGCCTTTCCGCACGTGATGATGCCGACGTTCGCATGCGCGCTCGGCGCGATCCATTTGTCGATGCTGTTCGTGCGCGCGAAGTGGCGCACGGCGTCGAGCTTCGCTTCGAGCCGCGCCTCGATCGACAGGCTCGGCAGATCGGGCCAGCGGTTGTGCAGGCCGTCGGCGGGCGCGACGAAATCCGTCGGCGCGGTCCATGCGGTTTGCAGCGCGTCGAGATCGACCGTCGAGCCGGATTCGACCGTCTCCGAAATGGCCTTGTAGCCGACCCACGCGCCGGAAAACCGCGACAGTGCCCAGCCGTACAGGCCGAACTCCAGCATGTCCGCGATGTTCGACGGGTTCACGACCGGCATGTGCCACGACATCATCGCGAAGTCGCTCTGATGCGGCATCGACGACGACACGCAACCGTGGTCGTCGCCCGCCACGACGAGTACGCCGCCATGCTGCGACGAACCGTATGCGTTGCCGTGCTTGAGCGCGTCGCCCGCGCGGTCGACCCCCGGACCCTTGCCGTACCAGATCGCGAATACGCCTTCGACCGTGCGCTCCGGGTCTGCTTCCACGCGCTGCGTGCCGAGCACGGCGGTGCCGCCGAGTTCCTCGTTGATCGCGGGCAGGAAGCGGATATCGCTCGCGGTGAGCAGTTTCTTCGCCTTCCACAACTGCTGGTCGACCATGCCGAGGGGCGAACCGCGATAGCCGCTGATAAAGCCAGCCGTGTTCAAGCCGTTCGCCTTGTCGAGCGCGCGCTGCATCAACGGCAGGCGCACGATCGCCTGCGTGCCGGTCAGGAAGATGCGGCCGCGCGTGGCAGTCAGATTGTCGGAAAGGCGGTAATCGGCGAGAGCGGGCGTGCCGTCGACTGGCAGTCGTGCGGTCATGGGGGAAGTCTCCTTGTTATGGCTTCGCCGGAACGGAAAAGGCAGCACAACACCGTTGCAGCGAAAGAGACTCTATTTTTTATCGCCGATTGGAGGGTTTTTTTACTAACTGGGGCCGATGTGCGCATATTCGCGCGAGCCCTTGGGCGATTTTTAGCCCTTTTGAGTGAGTTCTACCGGCGTCCGCCCGGCGCGCCGCTCAGTGCGGCTGCGTATGCGTTTTTGGGGCGGGCGCGTCGGCGGCTGCCGGCGCCTGTTCGTTCGCCGGTTCTTCGACCGGAATAACGGAGTCGTAGAACGAGTAATCGATGTGCGTTTCGCCGTCCTGCTCGAAGAGCACGTCTGCGTAGCGATGCTGCCAGCGGATGTCCTGGTGCGCCCACGAATGGCGCGCCTGCATGGTCTGCGCGGTCGTTTCGTCGGAGCCTTCGAGGGTGAGGATCAGCGCCGCATCGCACGCCGCGAGGCTTGCCGGTGTCTCGCCGAAGAGCGGGCTGTCTTCGTCGATGACATGCATCATGTTCCAGCCGAGCAGGAACATCGGATGCTGGTCGCGCACGAGCTTCATGTCGTGAATCTTGATCAATGCGAGGCCTTCGAATGTGGTTTCGCGGCGCATCAGCCGCAGGCGCGCGCGTGCCTCGGCGATCACGTTCTGACGCGCGTTGGCGGCGCGCACCATCAATGTCTGCTGGCCGTCGATCGGATGGACGACCACGTAGCGCGAGAACATGATGTTCGCGCGAGGCCGCGAAAAGCGCGCGAAGATCAGCCCGGTCGCGAGTGCGATGCCCGACATCCCGACGAAGATTTCCAGCGTGGCGACGCCGTGCGCATAGACCGTTTGCGGATGCATGTCGCCATAGCCGACGGTCGCGAGCGTCTCGACGCTGAAGAAGAACGCGCCGGCGAAACCCGCCGGCGCCTGATTGGCGATCGACGCATGCCCGAGCATGTAGAGCGATGCGAACGTGGTATTGAGCAGCAGGAACAGCACAGCGAGCGACGCGAAGAATATCGGCCACGTGACGAGCAGCGCGCGGTGGTAGAGATCTTTCCAGATGGGTAGCGGCAGGCCGTGTGCAATCACGGTGCGCGGGCCGCTGCGTATCCTCCGGCCCGGGCGGCCGCGCAGGTCGCGCACGGGCGGCACAGCACCGCCTTGAGTAGCGGAAGAAGTGGCGCGGTCTGACGGGTCGTGAGGCATCGCGTTGCGGCGGCGGTGGAGACGCGCAAAGCGTAGCACGCAAGCACAGCGGGCCGCGCGATGGCGGCGCGCGCGTCAGCCGCGGCGGCGTACGCAGGGAAATTGCAGGAACGGCCACGTAGCCGGCAGCAACGAACGGACTGCCGGTCACGTACGTGCGACGCGGGAAAGGCGCTTACGGGAACGAACGTGGCTTCGGAATACCTGCGCCGTGCTCGATGTCGGCAACCGCCTGACGATGCGCTGAATCGACCGCTTCGCCGGGTTCGCCGAAGCCCGCGTCACCGCCCACGGTGGTCCACGCCTGGACCGCCTTGTCGCGATGACGGATTTCGTATTCCGCGTCCCAGCGCGCGCCCTGCAGTTCGAGCGGGCGCACGTGGATCTCGTACACACCGTAGAGGAAGAGCTGTTCAGCCATCTTCGCCTCCAGCCGGTTCATCCGGAAATGGCGTCGCCGGCGGGTTGCCGCGGCGCCTGCTCTACATAGACCGTGTGACCTTGCCCCACGCCGGGAGTTCGCGGGTCTAAAGCGCGCGGGTCTACAACTCGATTTCGCCGAGGATGCGGTGGGCGAGCGCCTTGGCCTCCTCAAGCGCCTCTTCGGGCGTCGACGACGTGCTGTCGACTTCGTAGACGGTGTTCTCCTGCTCGTCGCCGTCGTCGCGCGCGAGGGAGACGACGCCCTGATACTGGTCGCCTTCTACCTCGCGAACGGTTGCGATCGCCGTGTAGATACCTTTGGTGTAGGTGAGCTCGGCCATGATGCAACTCCGGCAAGGGGGAGATTCCATCGTAGCACGCAGATCGTGACAGCACGGGTACGTCACGAGGCGCATACCGGACGCACAGGGAGGCGTCGCACGCAGGCCGGTGGCGCGCGTGCGACAGGTCACCGTTGCAGCGCTGCTTACTCTTCCAGCAGCGCGACGACTTCGTCGAGCGTCGGCGAATGCGCGCCGGAATGCCGGCATGCCGCCGCACCCGCCGCCAGCGAAAACGCCAGATGTTCGGGCCACGTCCGCTTTGGCGCGGTCATCAGGCTGAACAGCAGGCCACCGATCGACGCATCGCCGGCGCCCACTGTGTCGGCCACTTCGACGCGCGGTGGACGGTCTTCGTACACGGCGTCGCCCACAAGGAGCGTCGACGTTTCCGGCCCGCGCGTGACGAGCACCGTCGCCGACGGATTCAGCGCGCGCAGCTGCGCGAGGGCGGCGGCTTCGTCGTCGGTCTTGAAGAGGAGGCGAAGGTCCTCGTCGGAGACCTTGATCAGGTCGGCGAGCGCGGCCATCTTGCGCAGGATCGGCTCGTAGCCGTGTTCCATCAGGTTGCGGTAGTTCGGGTCGTAGCTGATCTTCACCCCGCGTGCGCGCAGCTCGGCGGCGAGCTGAGCAAGCGTGTCGCCAAGCGGCTGCCGCACGAGGCTGATGCAGCCGAAGTGCGCCCACTTCACCTGTTCCATCCAGCCGTGCGGCAGCAGCGACGGATCGAACGCGAGATCGGCGCTGTTGTCGCCCATGAAGAAGTAGGTCGGCGGATGCGTTTCGTGGACGATCGCCAGCAGCGGCGAGCGGTCGACGCGCTGCATGAAGCGCATGTCGAGGTCGGCGGCGACGCTCGCGTTCCAGATCACGTCGGAAAAGCAGTCGTTGCCGACCGCGCCGACCGAGGCCGTGCGCAGACCGAGCCGCGCGACGGCGCGCGCGACGTTCCAGCCGGCGCCGCCTGGCACCGAGAGCCAGCGCGAAGCGTCGGTACGGACCATGTCGGTGAGGATGTCGCCGGCGGAAACGAAGAAGGGAAATTCGGTGCTCGTTGTCATGGTGGTCACCGTGCAGATTCGACAGGCGCGTCGGCGAGTGCGTGTGTCAGCACTTCGTAACAGGCGCCCATCGTGTGATAGTCGGTCTTGCCGGCCGGGCTCTTTTCGTCGCTGTACTTGCGGTTGTCGCACGTGAGGATGCGATACCACGCGCCATAACGATGATCGACGAAATGCGCCCAGCTGTAACGCCAGATCTCGTCGTACCAGTCCCAGAAGCGTTCGTTGCCCGTGCGTTTGCCGAGGAGCGCCGCCGTCGCGAAGGTCTCGGCCTGCACCCAGAAGTACTTGTCATGATCGCAGACCGTGCGGTCCGGGCCAAACCCGTAGTACAGGCCGCCGTGGTCTTCGTCCCATGCGTGCGTCATTGCGGCGTCGAAGAGTTCGATGGCGCGCGGCAGCAGCCACGGCAGCGGACGATGACGTTCGAGAATCAGCAGCAGCTTCGCCCATTCGGTCTGGTGACCCGGCTGGAAACCCCACGGACGGAAGATGTTCGAGCTGTCTTCCTCGTTGTAGTGCCAGTCCACCGACCAGTCCGCGTGGAAATGCTCCCACACGAGACCTTGCGACAGCTTCGCCTGACGCAGCGTGATGTTCGACGCGACGCGCTCGGCACGGTCGAGATAGACGAGGTGCCCGGTCGCTTCGTACGCGGTCAGGAGGGCTTCGGTGGTGTGCATGTTCGCGTTCTGACCGCGATAGCTCGACACGTGCCAGTCGGCGGATGCCTCGTCAGCGTAGAGGCCGGCGGCCGCATCCCAGAAGCGGTGTTCCATCAGATCGAACGTCGCGGCGATCATCGGTTTCGCCTCCTCGATGCCCGCCATCGCCGCGTGCGAATACGCGAGCAGCACGAACGCGAGGCCGTAGCAGTGGCGTGTCGAATCGAGCACGCGCTTGTGGCCGTCGCGCCATTCGAGTTCCCAGTCGTAGCCTTCGTGATGGGCGTCCCAGTGCGCGTCGCGCAGAAAGCGCATGCCGTGGCGCGCGTACTCCAGATGCTGCGGGTCGCCGAACTGGCGGTAAGCCATCGCGTAGTTGAAGACGTAGCGGCAGCTGCTTACCAGATGGCGCGTGGTTTTGTCGTAGATCGAGCCGTCGTCGCGGAAGAAGTGGAAGAAGCCGCCGCTCGGGTCGAACACGTTCGGCGCGTAGAAGCGCAGCGTGTCCTTGATGTGCGAGAGCAGGAATTCCGGATCGCGAAAGCTCGCGACGGACGGTGCCGGCACCGTGGTTTCGGCGTGAGGATTGGCGTGATTCAGGTCGGGTTGCGTCATGGCTTTTTCACCGAAGTGCTGGCACGGGCGATGAGTTGAACAGGCAGGCGGACTTCCGTTTCGGCTGGCGCAGCATCGAGCAGCAACTCGACACCGCGCCGGCCGAGCGCTTCCTTGTCGACGGCGATCGTCGACAGCGGCGGCGTGGCATGCGCTGCAGCGGGAATATCGTCGAAACCGATGATGGCAATGTCTTCCGGCACGCGCAGGCCCCGCGCCTGGCAGACGCGCATCGCGGCGAGCGCGGCGGCGTCGTTGTAGGCGAACACGGCATCGACGCGCGGGCCTCGCGCCTCGAGCAGGCGTTCCATGGCTTGCGCCGCGCCGGTGTCGGGATCGAGGCCGGCGTCCATCGCGACTTCGAGCGACGGGTCGAACAGGAGCCCCGCCTCGAAGAACGCGCGGCGGTAGCCGAGCGCGCGCTGCGCGATGCTGAAGTGCGCGAGCGAGCCGCCGATGAACGCGATGCGCTTGCGGTTCTGCGCGAACAGATGTCGCATCGCGAGTGCCGCGCCTTCGGCGTTGTCGAGATTCACCGAGCGCAGACCGGGCGCCCACAGATCGATCAGCACGAGCGGCCGCTGCATCTTGACGAGCGTGGCGAGCGTTTCTGGTTCGACGAAGCCAGCGATGGCGACTGCATCCGGCGAATGGACGCGCATCTGCTGGATCACGTCTTCGGTCGGTCCGGCCGTCAGTAGCGAGGGCACGATGCCGCGTTCGCGGCACGCATCCTCGACGCCGTGCAGCACGTGCGAAAAGAACGGGCTCACCGTGAAGTTGTTGTGCTGGCGATGGAGCAGGAACGTGAGCCGGCGGATACGCATGCGCAGTTGCGCGGCGTCGTAGCCGAGCTGTCGCGCAGCTTCGACAACACGCAGACGCGTGGCGTCGGAGAGACCGGGCTGGTTCTTCAGCGCGCGTGAGACGGTGCCGATCGACACGCTGGCAGCGCGCGCGATGTCACGAATGGTTGTCCCCATGTACGTATGGCTGGCCGGAGGGCCGCTGGTTTCGAGTCCGGAGATTGTATAGTAAAACCCGGTCGCGAAAACCCTCGCCGTATGGCGTTAACCCGTGCAGAACGCTGTATTCAATAGGTATAGCCGTGGTTTTATGTGTTTAGTAAAATAAACTAAACGAAGTCAAGTCGGGTGCTTTTGATGGCTGCGGATGGGTGCGACTGTTCTCACGATGCCTGCCTGTCGTGTCAGTCTGATGTGATGTGAAGGCGTGCGCCGTCTGCACCGGGCTGGCAACGACGGGGATCAAGCGACGTGCCCGCTACCGGCGTTCAGCCGCCGATGAAACCTGGCGAATCGACGCGCCCGCGTATCAGCGCTTCGCTCTCGTCGCTGTCGATCAGCACGAATCCCGACGGTTCCTGTTTCGCGCGACGCTTCGCCAGCGCCGCCACCGAGGCGATCTCCTCGCTCGTATAAAGCGCTGCGTCGGTGTCCGGTTTCACGCGCACGCCGCCGATCGCCATCGTCACGAAGCCGAAGAACGTCGGGTTGCCGCGCCGGTCTTCGCCGTGGATGCCGCCCGCCAGCCGGTCGGCCGGCGCGTAGAAACGCTGCGCGCCTTCGTTGAACGCCTGGATTGCGCGCAACGCGCGTGCGTGCCAGTCGTCGCTCTGGAACAGGATCAGGAAATCGTCGCCGCCGACATGCCCAAGGAAGTCGCGCGTCGGGTCACACACGTCGGCGAGCACCGCCGCGGCGAATTTCAGCACCTCGTCGCCCTGCCAGTAGCCGTACTCGTCGTTAAACGGCTTGAAGTGGTTCAGATCGACGTAGCACGCGTAGAACGCCGCTTCGTTGCTGACGAGCCGCGCGATATGCGAGCTGATCGGAATGTTGCCCGGCAGGAAGGTCAGCGGATTCGCATAGCGTGCCGCTTCGATCCGCACTTCCGTCACCGCCCGCACGAGCTTTTCGCCCGTGCCGAGTCCGGCGTATTTGCCGTTGTCGGTGATAACGAACCCATCGGCGAGATAGCGCTGGTCGTCGCTCGCGAGGAGTTTGGCCATCTGCTCGACCGTCATCGATTTTTCGATGACGACCGGCGACGCGTTCGCGAACTGCAGACACGGCCGCTTGCCGAACAGCTCGCGGTGATACGGCAGCGCATAGCGGTCCATGAACGCGCGACGGTTGATGAGCGCGACGGGCTCGTCGTTTTCAACGACGGCAACCGCGTGCAGGTCCGGCAGACGGTTGAAGAGGCCGAGCACGTCGTTGTTCGTCGCCTCGCGCGGCAGCGCGGGCGCGTGCACGAGCATTCTGTCGGACGCCATGCCGCCCGAAGGCGACGCGCCGACTGTGCGCGTCGTCTCGGGGAACACGGCGATGTGATGCGCGCGGATCGCCTCGCGGGCGTCGTCGCTGACGACGCGTGACGGTTGCGCATGAGGCCGTCCGAAGAAGTAGCCCTGCCCGCATCCGATCCCCATGTCGCGCACGACGATCAGGTCCGCTTCGTTCTCGATGCCTTCCGCGACAAGCCGCGCGCCGCTCGCGTTCGCGAAATGCTGCATCGCCTTGACCGCCTCGAACTTGAGCGGATCGCTCGCGATGTCGTGAATGAAGAAGCGGTCGATCTTCACGACGTTGGGCTGCAGGCGCACCCACAGGTTCATGCTCGCGTTCGCCGTGCCGTAGTCGTCGAGCGCGAACTGCGCGCCGGACGCGCGCAGCGTCCGGATGATCGGCAGGAAGCTGCCGATGTCGGGAATCGCGCTTTGCTCGGTCAGTTCGATCACGATGCGGTTCGCCGCGACGCCCGACTGACGCAAAAGCGATAGCGTGCTTTCGCTCGCTTCGGCGAGCGCGCGGATGGCGCCGGCGCTGAAGTTCAGGAACAGCTTGCCTTCGCATTCGAGGCGCGCGAACGCCTCGATGCAGGTGCGCGCAGCTTCGCGTTCGAGCGCGATCGCGCAGCCTTCGGCGCCGGCCTGCGCAAAGAGCGCGTGCGGCGCCTCCAGCCGTGAGCCGGACGGACCGCGGATCAGACCTTCATAGCCGAGGATCGTCCCCTCGTCGAAATCGATGATGGGCTGGAACACCGCGGACAGTTCACGACGGGCAATCAGATCTTCGATGCCCGACGAGGGCTGGCCGAGGGGCACGCGAGCAGACATGGGCGGGTTGCCGAAACGATGGGACTGTCGACTTAACGGCCATTTTCCGTAGCAGTTAAGTGAATCTTTGGTGAAGCGGCGCACCGCGATGGTGCGCGGAGCGGCCAGCTGGCCTGATGGCGTTGCAGGCTATGCCATCTGGCCGAGGTGACGGCCGATGCGGCGTCGCGTGAAATAACAAAAAGCCGCACAGGGCGGCTTTCCGGTTTCACGATTCACGACGAGCGGTTCGCCTCGTCGCACTCTCGCTCAGGAGATCTCATGGTTTATCTGTTCGACGCATCCGTCCGCTCAACGCCGTGCAACCGCGGCTGGCGCGGCTTCCTTGCCAGCGGCGCGCTTCTCGGGGTTGATATCGCGGGCGCCCCAGCGCTGCGCGAGCGCGGCACACACCATCAGCTGGATCTGATGGAACAGCATCAACGGCAAGACCACCGCACCGACCGCATGCGAAGCAAAAATCACCTTGGCCATCGGCACGCCGGCGGCCAGGCTTTTCTTCGAACCGCAGAAGATGATCGTGATCTGATCCGCGCGGCTAAAGCCAAGCCGTTTGCTGACGAACATCGTGAGTGCGAGCGCGATGGCGAGCAGCACCCCGCACACCACGAAGAGGCCCGCCAGCGCGGTGAGCGGAATGTTATGCCAGAGGCCTTCGTTCACGGCCTCGCTGAAGGCGGCATACACCACGAGCAGGATCGAGCCCTGGTCGACAAACTTCAGCACGCCGCGGTTGCGCTCGATCCAGCGGCCAATCACCGGGCGCAACAACTGCCCGGCCACGAACGGCACGAGCAGTTGCAGCACGATGCTCCACACCGTGTGCCACGCAGAAGTGCCGCCGGCAGCCTGGTTCGTGATGACCACGCTGACGAGCGCGGGCGTGATGAAGATCCCAAGCAGGCTCGATGCCGACGCGCTGCACACGGCGGCCGGTACGTTGCCCTTCGCAATCGAGGTGAACGCGATGGACGACTGGACCGTCGATGGCAGCGTGCAGAGGAAGAGAATGCCCGCATAGAGCGCCGGCGTGACGAGCGGAGAAAGAAGCGGTTTGAGCGCGAGGCCGAGCAGCGGAAAGAGCGCGAACGTGCTTAGCAGTACCACCAGATGCAGCCGCCAGTGCGTGGCGCCCGCAATGATCGCTTCACGCGACAGTTTCGCGCCGTGCAGGAAAAACAGCAGTCCGACGGCAATATTCGTCAGCCAGTTGAACGCGACGGCCGTCTGGCCGTGAACGGGCAGCAGGCTCGCCAGAATGACAGTGCCGACGAGGCATAGCGTGAAATTGTCGGGAAGTAGTTTAGGGCGGGCCATCTCGGGGAATCTCGAAGCAATGGATGCAGTGTGACGCGAAAAACGCTGGCGCGCGAATATGGCACCGGTCGCGCAAGGCAATCAATGAAAACGCCTATTGTCCAGCGTTTTCGATTGAATATGCAAATTCATTTGAAGAATCGATTAATGCGTATTGTGCATGTTGCGAGCACGCGACGCCTGCAGGTTAGCGGCGCGATTTCGCCTGGCGCAATGCATTCGGTCGTATTTACTGGCGCGTTTTGGGGTGTCGGATCAGGCGCGCCGGACGCCGGTACTTCACTGCCCGGAGAGCCTTGCTGCATGCGCTTTTTCACGAAAAACCCTGCCGTAACATGGTGTTACAACCCTTCAGGTGGCATAACATTTTTTGGCTCGACACGTCGGATGGCCGCCCATAAATTACTGCTCACAGGCCATTGGGAAGTCGTCGGGCCCGGCGTTGCGTCGCCGGCTCGCCCGACTCCCAGATCAGGTTCCGCCCATGCTCGAACGGTGAACCTGGGGCGGGTCGTCGAGCAGGTGAAGGATCGTGAACGCAGGGTATTCGAAGGGGTTGCACTGGCTGCTGGGCGCACTGTTTGCGCTCATGGCTGCGTTCGCCTTCGCAAAACCTTCGCCTGCGCCCCATGGCGATGCCTCTCGCGGTCCTGCTCACGGTGGCGGGTTCTTCCGGCCCGTGCAGCAGAATGCGGCGGGCGGCGGTCATTGGTATGGCCTGCAACCCGGTACACGTGTGAGCCAGGGCGATCGCAATCTCGGCACGGCCCGCCGGCCGGCGCTGGCGTATGACGGCTCGCCGCGCCTCACCGCGCAGGACCGTCCGTTCCGTGCCGATGGCGAACCGGTGCGCTACGCCGGCGCGATTACGCCGGTCAGCACCGAAGGTCGCCCGGTGCCGCGTCCTCCCGCCAACGCGCCCGTCGTGCGCACCGGATCGATCCGTGCGGATGTTGCCCGCTATAACGAAGAGCGCGGCGCCGTGCGCTCCATCCCCCATCCGCCGGATGACGTTCCCCGGCCGCCCACGCCGTCGCCTTATCGCAACTGATCGTTGCCGCCTGTCGTATCCCTCGTGAGTGAGTTTCGGGCGACGCCGGTCGCACGTCGCCTGTCGTCGAGTCTGTGTCTGCGGTGCGCAAAACCGGCGCGACTCAGGCGTGGTCTGCGCGAGTCTCGTTTTTTCCTTACGGCTGCCTGAACAGATTCCGCGGGTTTGATCCTCGATCCCGGGGGATTTCGGTCTCCCGAGCATTGAAGTCAACCCGCATCTGCGCCTCCCGCCCCCTTTTCCAGCACCGCTAATCAGCCTTCGTTTGTCCCGGGCCATCGCGCGCTGCTGGCGAGGTCCCTTCGCGGTCGCCGATATGACGCGTGCGCGCCACACTTTTTTGAAAAACCCAATCTTCAGTGCACGATTCGGCCTTCGGAAAAAAGCCGGTTGCGCAATGCATCATGCGCGCGCCGTTTGCACACGACGTCCGCCCACAAGGCAATGGCGGCCGTGGTTGCGGGGAAGGGGATGGCATGCCGCACTGCATTTGCTTTCGGGTACGACCGTGCTTTAACAGGCCGTTATTCGAAGAAACTAAGCAGGCTCATATACCGGCAATAACCAGACATATTTTTTTTCATAAAAATGGTCCGCAAAGATGGTCTCCGCCCACCGACCCAGATCAGCTCGACGACCTGACGGACAAGAACAACCGTTTGCGCGAGTGAACCCGACGCGCCAGCCACGCTTACTTTTGACAAAGACAGGAGAACCCATGAAAACAAACGTCAGCCGCACGCTGAAGACCACGCTCAAGGCAACAGTGATCGCCGGCTTGCTGGCAGGCGCATCGACCGCGTTCGCGCAGTCGAGCGTTCAGCTCTACGGACAGGTCGACGAGTGGGTCGGCTCGCAGAAATTCCCAGGCAACGAACGCTCGTGGGTGGTGTCGGGCGGCGGGATGTCGACTTCGTACTGGGGCATGAAGGGCGCGGAGGACCTTGGTAACGGCTACAAGGCGATCTTCACCCTGGAAGGCTTCTTCCTTGCGCAGAACGGTCAGTACGGCCGCTTCACCGGCGATACGATGTTCTCGCGTAATGCGTACGTGGGCATCGAAGCGCCGTGGGGTACGTTGACCGCCGGCCGTCTGACGACGCCGCTCTTCGTGTCGACGATCCTGTTCAACCCGTTCATCGACTCGTATGTGTTCTCGCCGATGGTGGCCCATGTCTACCTCGGCCTCGGCACGTTCCCGACGTACAACACCGATCAGGGTGTGACCGGCGATTCGGGCTGGAACAATGCCGTGCAGTATCAGTCGCCGAACTTCAACGGGCTGTCGGCGACCGCGATGTACGCACTGGGCAACACGACCCAGAACGGCGCGAAGAAGTGGAGCGGCCAGGTGCTGTACTTCCACGGCCCGTTCGCGGCGACCGCGGTGTACCAGTACGTCAACTTCAACAACGCCCCGGGCGACCTGTCGAATCCGGGTGCCTCGGGTGTGCTCGACCTGAAGAGCCAGGGTGTGGGCCAGATCGGTTTGTCGTACGACCTGAAGTACGTGAAGTTCTTCGGCCAGTACATGTACACGAAGAACGACCAGGGCGCGTTTGGCAGCTGGCACGTCAATACGGGACAGGGCGGCGTGAGCGTGCCGGCGGGTCCGGGCACGGTCATGGCTTCGTACGCCTATTCGCGTGACGGTGGCGGCCTCAACCAGACGCGTCAGACCGCGGCGCTCGGCTACGACTATCCGCTGTCGAAGCGTACGGACGTCTATGCTGCCTACATGTACGACAAGATCAGCGATCAGTCGTCGGGCGATACGTTCGGCGTCGGCATCCGCGCGAAGTTCTAAATATCACGACGTTTGGCAGAGGATCACCGGCCCCGTTCGCAGCACGACGCGGGCCGGCAGGAAGCGACATCGCGAGAAGACCAGGCGCCTCACGTTCTACCGGACGTGAGGCTTTTTGTTTGCACGGTGCCTTGGTCCTTTCGCGCTTTCCCCACTGATCCTTGATAAAGTCCCTCCGACAGCCCCGATTCATTCCTGTTGTGAGCGATTAGCCATGGACACCCTCGTCAGCATGAAAGTGTTTCGTCACGTCGTCGAAGCGGGCAGCTTCGTTGCCGCGGCGGAGCGGATGGACATTTCGGCGGCGATGGCGAGCAAGCATGTGATGCACCTCGAACAGCAGCTCGGTGCGCGCCTGCTCAACCGCACGACGCGCCGTGTCGCTCCGACCGAGGCTGGGCGCGAATACTACGAGCGGCTCTCGCAGGTGCTGACCGAACTCGATGAAGCCGGGCAGACCGTGGGCGCGGCGAGCGTGGTGCCGCAAGGCAAGCTTCGGGTTTCGTCGCTGACGGCGTTCGGGCTGGGTCATGTGATGAGCGCGCTTACCGACTACGCGGCACAGTTCCCGCAGGTCACGGTCGACATCACGTTGTCGGATCGCGTCGTCGAACTGATCGACGAAGGGTTCGATGTGGCGATCCGGGCATCGCCGACGGGATTGAAATCGTCTTCGCTGATTGCACGGCAGATCGCGATGGCGCACATCGTGTTGTGCGCCTCGCCGGATTATCTGCGCCGCTACGGCACGCCGAAGACGCTGGCCGATCTTGAGAAGCACAACTTCATCCAGTACACCGGCGTGTCGGCGCAGGAACTCGCGCAGGGTGTCGATGCGGCGGGCGCACGGCTGCGGCTCGCCGGTAACATGATCGTGAACCATCTTGAAGCGCAGCGCGTGGTCGTGCTGCAAGGTGCCGGCATCGCGATGCTCGGCACCGAAGTGATCGGCGACGATCTCACCGCCGGCCGGCTCGTACCGCTTCTCGTCGACGAGCTTCCGCCGCGCGAACTGCCGATACACGTCGTGTACGCGAGCCGGCGGCATCTGTCGGCGAAGGTGCGCTCGTTCGTCGACTTTCTCGCCGAACGCTTCGCGAGCGAAGCGCTCTGGCCGACGCTCGACCAGATCAAGGCCGCCGCCGTGCGCTGACCGCGCCCGGCCAGCGCGGGCAGACCGGGCAGACCGGGCGGCGCAGGACGCGCTGCGCCGGAGACTAGATATGCAGCCGCGACTTTGCCGCTTCGTATTCCTGCTTCAGACGCGCGACGAGTTCCCCCACCGAAGGTACGTCGTCCATCAGGCCGACGCCCTGGCCCGCGCCCCAGATGTCTTTCCACGCCTTGGCCTTGTCGCTGCCGAAGTTCATCCTGGTCTTGTCCGATTCCGGCAGTGCGTCGGGATCCAGCCCGGCGTTCACGATGCTTTCGCGGATGTAGTTGCCATGCACGCCCGTGAAGAGGTTCGTGTAGATGATGTCCGATGCGCTGGAATTGACGATCGCATGCTTGTAGCTATCGACCGCGTGCGCTTCCCGCGTCGCGATGAAGCGTGTACCCATGTAGGCGAGATCGGCACCCATCGCCTGGGCGGCGAGAATTGACCCGCCGTTGGCGATTGCGCCCGACAGCACGATCGGACCGTCGAACATCTTTCGCACTTCGCCCGTCAGCGCGAACGGCGACGTCGTACCCGCATGACCACCGGCGCCGGCTGCGACAAGGATCAGACCATCCACGCCCGCTTCAAGTGCTTTCGCCGCATGCCGCAGGTTGATGACGTCGTGCAGCACAATGCCGCCGTAGCTATGCACCGCGTCGACGATTTCCCGCGAAGGTGCGCGCAGGCTGGTGATGAAAATCGGGATCTTGTGTTCGACACACACGCGCACGTCGTGCTCGAGACGCGTATTCGACTGATGCACGATCTGGTTGACCGCGATCGGTCCAATCATCGCGTCCGGATTCGCGGCCTTGTGTTCAGCGAGCGAAGCCTGGATCTGCGTCAGCCACTCGTCGAGCAGTTCGGCGGGGCGTGCGTTCAGCGCGGGAAACGAACCGACGATACCGGCCTTGCATTGCGCAAGCACGAGTTCGGGATAGCTGACGATGAACATCGGCGAGGCGACGAGGGGCAACGCAAGATTCTGCAGGACGGCGGGCAATGCCATGGCGCAAGTCTCCTTGTGAACGGACCGGTGCGCGCGATGCTGGCGCGCCCGATCCTGTGAGTGTAGCGGCTGAACGCAGCGGACGATGCCGGCACGGCGCACGCCGCTCAACATCGGCGCTTCAGCGCGGCAAAAATTAAGAACGATCGTTCGATTATAGAGGAATAGCACGGACGTGCTCATGGAAACGGGTTTGAGGGACTCTTCGGTTTCCATGAATTGGTGGTCTCGGACACCTCACCGGGACATGTCGCGCTTCTACAATGCAGGACACACAAAATGACAAGAGGCCCGCCATGTCCTTCGAGGAATTCACGCCGTTTCGCGTCGCCGCAGGCGATCTGGAGATTTTCGGCGTCAAGGGCGGCTCCGGGCCGCCGCTCCTGCTGCTGCATGGCCACCCGCAGACGCACCTGATCTGGCATCGCTGCGTGGCGCAGCTGGCGGAGCATTTCACCGTGATCGCCACCGACCTGCGCGGCTATGGCGCATCGGGAAAACCAGCGAGCGACGCCTCACACACGCCCTATTCGAAGCGCGCGATGGCGGCCGACCAGGTCGCCGTGATGAAGCATTTCGGCTTCGAACGCTTTCTCGTGTGCGCGCACGATCGCGGCGCGCGCGTCGCGCACCGGATGGCGCTCGATCATCCCGATGCCGTGGAGCGCCTGATGCTGCTCGACATCGCCCCAACGCTCGCGATGTACGAAGCCACGGACCGCACGTTCGCCACGCTCTATTTCCACTGGTTCTTCCTGATCCAGCCTGAGCCGCTCCCGGAGACGCTGATCGGCGCGCATCCCGATGTGTACGTCGATCGCGTGATGGGCAGCCGTCATGCGGGTCTTGCGCCGTTCGCGCCCGAAGCGCTCGCCGCGTATCGCGACGCGCTTCGCCAGCCCGGCGCGGTCCACGCCATGTGCGAGGACTACCGCGCGTCCGCGACAATCGATCTGGATCACGACCGCGCCGATATCGAGCGTGGTCACAAAATTGGTTGCCCGCTGCGTGTGCTGTGGGGCGAGGAGGGCGTCATCGAAAAATGCTTCAAGCCGCTTGAGGAGTGGCGCCACGTTGCGCGTGACGTCAGCGGACGCGCGCTGCGGTGCGGGCATTACATCCCGGAAGAAGCGCCGGACGCGCTCGTCGCCGAGATGCTCGCGTTCTTCGAAGCCATCGAACAATAACGACGCCGCGTCCTTTTTTTGCGTTCGCGAGCCCTGGATGCCGGTTACTGATCGGTGAATGCAAGCGGCGGCAGGCGCCGCTGGATGGGTGTCGATTTCACGATTGCCGTACTCGTCTCGGCGCGCTCCGTCACCTTCGACAGGATCGTGTCGAGCTGGTCGATCGAACGTAGATACAGCCGGCAGATGAAGCAGTCGTCGCCAGTCACCTTGTCGCATTCCACGAACTCCGGAATGCGCCGGATCACGTCTTCCACGAGATGCAGCTGGCCGGGCAACGGCTTCACGCGGACGATTGCCTGTAGCGTGTAGCCGAGCGCGCGCGGGTCGAGCTGCACCGTGAAGCGCTCGATCACGCCCTGTGTGTCGAGCCGGCGCAAGCGGTCAGCGGTGCTCGGCGCCGAGAGTCCGACGCGGCGTGCAAGTTCGCTCACCGCAACGCGCGCGTCCTCGGCGAGTGCGGCAATGAGCGCGCGATCGATGTCGTCAAGCGCGACGGGCGCGACGTCGGAGAAAAGGCGCTTTGTCATGTCAGCCTTCGTTCGAAAGGTGATTTTTGTCTGCAGCTTAAGTTTATCCATGTATTCGATCCGCCGGATTAATTACACTCCTCTTAAGTAAGGAACTGGCAGGAAGGATCGAATCATGGCTTCAAGCGAAATCCGGCGCGGCGCCGCCGAAATGACCGTCGCAATGCTGATGTCGGGCGCGATTGGCTGGCTCGTCGTGTCGTCGCGGCAATCGTCGGAAAACGTCGTGTTCTTCCGCTGCGTCTTCGGATCGGCGACGCTCGCCATTGTCTGCGCCGCACTTGGGCTGTTCCGTCGCGACCTGTTCTCGTGGCGCATGCTCGGGCTCACCGCGCTCGGCAGCGCGGCGATCGTCGCCAACTGGATCCTGTTGTTCGCCGCGTATTCGCGCGCGTCGATCTCGATGGCAACCGCCGTCTACAACACGCAGCCGTTCATGCTGGTGGCGCTCGGCGCGGTTGTGTTCCGCGAGCGCATTACGGCGTCGGTTGTCGCATGGTTGCTCGTCGCGTTCGTCGGGCTCGTGCTGGTCGTCAAGGTCGAACCGGCGGTGCTCGCGGTGCCCGGCGAATACCTCGAAGGCGTGGCGTTCGCGGTGGGTGCAGCGTTTCTGTACGCGGTGTCGTCGATCATCACGAAGCATCTGAAAGGCACGCCGCCGCATCTGATCGCGCTGATCCAGGTCGGACTCGGCGTCGTGATGCTCGCGCCGTTTGTCCATTTCGACGCGCTGCCCGCGAGCGGCTCGCAATGGGTGAAGCTGGCCACCTTGGGCGTCGTCAACACAGGCGTGATGTACGTGCTGCTCTACGGCGCGATCCAGAAGCTGCCGACCGCGATGACCGGCGCGCTTTCGTTCATCTATCCGGTCGTCGCCATCATCGTGGACCGCGTGGCGTTCGGGCAGAAGCTCGCGTGGGTGCAGGTCGTGGGCGCCGTACTGATCCTGCTTGCCGCAGCCGGTGTCAATCTCGGCTGGCGCATCGTGCCGCAGCGTCGGTATTCGGCGCCCTGAACCGCGGTTTGCGCCGGCGGTATCGTTCTGGATTGAACACGGCGAATGTTGCGAACGCTTACGAGTGCGGCCTGCAACGGCAGGTGCCAGCCGGTTTTCATGGACCGTCATGCTTCTGTAGGGAAATCACCGATGCGTTCGAAAGGTTCGCTCGGTATCATCCGTTTCGACGTTGATCACGTCGTCAAAAATTGCGCCGTTCGCCATCGCTGGTGAGCGGCTTTCTTTTTTGTGGCGCCGTTATGCACGTAACCGCGCCCATCACGCGTCTATCGGCTGCCTGACCCCGTGGGCGCGAGAATGCGTTCACCCTCGACGGTTAGCGCGCCACTCTTCGCGAGTCCTTCCACGAGTTCTGCCAGCAGCGCCGGCCATCGTGTTTGTGGCGCGAGCATCGTCGCGGCGGCGCGCATCACATTCGCTTCGTCGAGCATGGCGAGCAGCGCGTCGAACGTCATGGCGCGCACGTCAAGCAGCTTGAAGACGATCAGCACTTTCAGCGCGTTCTTCGCGTTGCGCGCGGGGTCGGCGCGCAGCCACGCCACCCGTGAAAATGCTCTTTCGAGCGCCAGCTCAACATCGATGAACGGTGCGCCGTGGCCGGGAATTACCATGCGCACGTCGAGTTGCGCGATCTGCTCGAGCACCGCCTGTTCTTCCGCGAAGCCACTTTCGCCTTCCAGCTCCGGAAAGATCACGCCAAAGCCGTTTTCCCAGAGCGCGTCCGCGCTGATCAGCACGCGTTCGGCCGGGCAATACAGCATCAGCGAATGCGGATCGTGTCCAGGTGCGCCGATCACCTCCCACTGCAGCGCACCGAGCGTGAGCATCGTGCCGGGACCGATCGTTTCGGTGAACGCGAAGCGCTCGCACGTTTGCCCGGTCGCGCGGAAGGTGAGGCGTGCTTCGTCCCATTCGCGCACGGCGTCCGCTTCTGGCGACGGAATCGCCGTGCGGCAGGGCCACGTCGCCTGTAGCAGCGCATTGCCGCCGCAATGGTCCGAATGCAGATGCGTGTTGATGATCAGATCCAGCGGCCGATCGCCAAGCGCCCGTTCAACGAGCGCGAGCGTCTGCCCGGCGTGCGCCGCGTAGCCGGTGTCGACGAGTGCTGCACACGCTTCGTCGACGAGCAGCACGTTGTTCGACGACAGCCAGCCGCGCTCGAAGACGCTCATCGAAGCGGGCAGCGCGATCATCGTGTGACGCTCTCCGGTTTCGGCATGACGAGGATGGTGGATGTGCCAACCAGCACGGTCTCACCGCGCTGGTTGACGACGTGGCCGTCGAGTTGCGTGAGGTCGCCATTGAGGCTCGGCTTCCACCACGCATCGCGCACGCGCCACGTGATGGTCAGCGTGTCGTTCGCATAGACGGCTTTTTTCAGCTTGATATCGAATTCGAGGCCGAGCGGCTGCGCATACGTCGAGTAATGCGTTGCGAGCAGTGCCATGAAATGCGCCGACGGCTGCGTGCCCGAAGCGATCAGTCCGCCGAAGCGGCTCGCGGCTGCATACGCGTCGTCGTGATGGAGCGGATTCATGTCGTTCGCCAGCGTCGCAAACGATTTGACCGAATCCACCGATAGCGTCAGCGTGCTGCTGAACGTCTCGCCGATTGTCACAACCCGGGGCGGCGCGTTCACGTCGGAACCTTCTTTTCAGCGATGAATTGTGCGTGACGCACGTCGATGATGGCCCAGACCGCGCGCTTCTGCTGATCGTCGAACGACGACCATCCGCGGATTTCATCGATGGTGCGCAGGCACCCTTCGCACCATCCGGTCGTGCGGTTCATGCGACAGACGTCGATACACGGCGACGGCACGGGCGCGATGTCCGCAGTGCCGTTTGCGTTTTCGGTCGTGCTGCCGCTTTCCCCGTTGCGGGTGTTGCTGCCCATGCTCATGCCGTCTCGCGAAGCGCGACGTCGGCAACCGGCGCGCCGGTCATCGCGACGAGTTCCTGCGGCGAAAGGTTGAACACTGCGTGCGGATGGCCCGCTGCCGCCCACAGGCTGTCGAGCGCAAGCAGGTCGGCATCGATCAGCGTGACGGGCGGCGTTGCGTGGCCGATCGGACACACGCCGCCGATCGCGTAGCCGGTTTTCTCACGTACGAACTTCGCATCCGCGCGTCCGATAGCCCCGACCTGGGCCGCCACTTTCTTTTCATCGACACGGTTCACGCCGCTCGCGATTACAAGCACCGGTGCATCGTCGTCGCGCCGGCGAAACAGGATCGACTTCGCGATCTGCGCAACCGAGCAGTCGAGCCCGGCCGCCGCTTCAGCCGATGTCTTGCCGGTTTCCGGGAGCATGACAACCGGCTTCGCGTGACCGTGCTCGCGCAGCAGCAGCGCGACGCGGCGGGCAGAGTCGGGCAGATCGTCGAGGTTGCCGGATCCGTGAGACGTCGTGGAGGTACTGTCCATCATGTTGGCTGTTCCGTTCTGCTTCGTGTTTGCTGTCATTGTGTGGCGTTGGCGTGGCGCTAGACGCACGGCGTCTGCTCACTGCGTGCTTTCGCAAGCAGTGCCTTGCCTGCGCGCGATGCGTTCGCCTTGCCGGTCGCCGTGGAGATGAAGTCGCCAATCGCGACAACTTGCGCGAGGTCGATGCCCGTTTCGATGCCAAGCCCGTTCATCAGATACAGGACATCTTCGGTCGCGACGTTGCCGGTTGCGCCTTTCGCGTACGGGCAGCCACCGAGCCCGGCCACCGAAGCGTGATAGATCTCGATGCCTTCATTGAGAGCGGCATAGATATTGGCGAGCGCCTGACCGTACGTGTCGTGAAAGTGGCCCGACAGGCGTTCGCGCGGAAACACCTTCGTCACAGCCTCGAAGACTTCGCGCGTGCGCTTCGGCGTGCCGACGCCGATCGTATCGGCGATATCGATTTCGTCGCAACCGAGCGCCGCAAAGCGCTCGACGACGTCGACCACCGAGGCGACGGGCACTTCGCCCTGGTATGGACAACCGAGCGAGCACGACACGCTGCCGCGAATGCGCAGCCCGGCCGCTTTCGCCGCCTGTGTAACGGGCTCGAAGCGCGCGATGCTTTCCGCGATGCTGCAATTGATGTTCTTCTGTGAGAACGCCTCGCTGGCTGCGCCGAAGATCACGATTTCGTCGGCCTGCGCGGCGAGTGCGCCCTCGAGGCCGCGCAGGTTCGGCGTGAGCACCGAGTAAATCGTGCCCGGACGACGCGCGATGCCGGCCATCACGTGGGCGCCGTCGGCCATCTGCGGCACCCATTTCGGCGAAACGAACGACGCGGATTCGACGTTCCGAAATCCCGCCGCCGACAGCCGGTCGATCAGGTCGATCTTGATGCGGGTCGGGACGAATTCCTTTTCGTTCTGAAGTCCGTCGCGCGGACCGACTTCAACAATCTTGACTGACTGGGGCAGCGCCATCACCTGTCTCCTGCCGCATCGGGGCGGCGTATTGATTGTGTTCAGTATCCGCGCGCGAGATCGATCACGCCGGTGACCGGCTCGCCGCGCATCATCGCCTGGATCTTGCGTGAGACCTGCACGACGCTGTCTTCGCGCAACGTCACGGCCGAGATGTGCGGCGTGACCGTAATGCGCGGCTCGCGCCAGAATGGATGGTCGGGCGGCAGCGGTTCTTCGCGGAAAACATCGAGCGTTGCACCGGCGAGCTGACCCTGTTCGAGCGCGTCGAGCAGATCCTGTTCGACGAGGTGTCCGCCGCGCGCCACGTTGACAAGGTACGCACCCTTCGCAAGCTTCGAGAAGGTTCGCGCGTTCAGCACATCGCGCGTGTCGGGCGTGTGCGGCAACAGGTTCACCAGCACCTTGACGCCATCGAGGAACCCATCGCGTTGTGCCTCGCCCGCGTATGTTGTCACGCCTTCGATCTGTTTGACGCCGCGGCTGTAGCCGCGCACCGGCAGGCCGAACGACGCGAGCGTTTTCGCGACATGCGCGCCGAGCACGCCGAGGCCCAGCACGCCGACGGTGAACGTCGCGCGCGGATGCGGGTCGAGTTCGTGCCACCGGCGTTCGATCTGCTGGCACCCATATTCGTCGAACCGGCGCATGTAGCGCAGCACGGCATGCGTGACGTATTCCGCCATCTGCGGCGCCATGCCGGAGTCTTCGAGGCGCACGAGCTGCGCCTGACGCGGCAGTGTGCCGGGGTTCGCGTGTTCGAGCGCGAGAATCGCGTCCACGCCAGCGCCCAGATTGAACACGGCGCGCAGGTCAGTGCGGCCTTCGAACAGTTCACGCGGCGGCCGCCATACCACCGCAAAATCGGCCGGCGCACGATCGCCCGGCTGCCACTCGCGCAGGTCGGCATCCGGCAGCGCACGGGCAAAGTCTTGAAGCCACGCGCCTGCGTTCGCATGCGGCATGTAGAAAAGTATTTTCATGGGCTTACGTGTATCGGCCGGCAAGGTCCAGGCATGGAGGGTTTTTCTCATAGGGCCAGGCTTCATTCTACTTTTTCGCGAGCCGATGCGCGCGCCGTCTGTCGGGGCGGTCTGTCCGGACCTCGCCGCGGCGGGGGCGTCGTGCTGATTCATACGATAAACAAAGCACGATAAATTGGTTCGGCAGCGAGAAACCGCGCACGACAATACCTTCCAGGGATTCCGCCCGTGAGGAGCATCATGTCCTGCATCAAATCGACGTGGCCGCCGCGCCTCGTCACCGTGCCTGGCCTGCATGGCAGTGAGGGCGCGCACTGGCAAACCTGGCTCGAACGGCAGTTCGCGCGCTCGCTGCGCGTCGAACAGGCCGACTGGGATGCGCCTGAACTCGCCACGTGGTCGCAATCGGTCCGCGACGTGATCGCGCGGGAGCGCGGTCCGTTCGTCATTGCCGCGCACAGTTTCGGGTGTCTGGCGACTGCGCATGCGCTGCAGCAGGCCGCGCTCGCGAATGATGTCGTCGGCGTGCTGTTCGTCGCACCGGCAAGCCCGGAGAAGTTCGCCTTCGCCGGTGCGTTTGACGCGCGAAGGCTCGGCGTTCCCTCTATCCTGATTGCGAGCGAAACCGACCCGTGGATGCCGCTTGCCGGCGCGCGCGAAATGGCAGCGCGCTTCGGGAGTGCGTTCGTCAATCTGGGCGATGCAGGGCACATCAACACGGCAGCAGGATACGGACCCTGGCCACGCGCGAAGTATTTCGTCGATACGCTCGCGCATTGCGCGGCGCCCTTGCGATTTCGTGAGGAAGCGATTGAATCCGCCATTCAGGTGCCGGGTTTGAGCGAGCGGCTTACGCCAGTTAGAGCCGCCTGAAGCCTTTCGCCGTGATGCTGGCCGCGACCGGGCGTCGCCGCAAGACAACCCTGTTCGCCAGAGCGTACCGGATCCGGATCGTGCGGGGCATCCGGCCTGACGGCAGAGGACACGCGCCATCGCGTATCAGCGGCTTTCCGGTCGATCCGATAAAATCGCGCTTCTGGCTGCGGATCGTTCGCTGGCGGCCCATGCATTCAACATCAATGAGCGGAGACGCAATGGCAGGCAAGGCAGGTAAATCGGGGAAGGCGCGCTGGCTGGCAGCGGGCATGACGGCACTTACGCTGTCGCTGGGCTGCGTCGGTAGCACGTGGGCGGACACGTCGCTGTTGAACGTGTCTTATGACGTGACACGGGAGTTGTACAAGGATATCAACACGAGCTTCGTTGCCGCCTACAAACAGAAGACGGGAGAAACCGTATCCATTCGCCAGTCGCATGGTGCATCAAGCGCGCAGGCGCTCTCGGTGACGCAGGGTCTGCAGGCGGACGTCGTCACGATGAACCAGCCGAACGACATCGACCTGCTCGTCGAGCGCGGCCAGTTTGTACCGGCGAACTGGCGTGCACGCCTGCCGAACGACAGCGCGCCGTACACGACGACCATGGTGTTTCTCGTGCGCAAGGGCAACCCGAAGCACATCAAGGACTGGGACGATCTCGCGAAGCCGGGCGTGCAGGTCGTGATCGCGAATCCGAAGACGTCGGGTAACGGCCGTTACACGTATCTCGCGGCGTGGGGCTTTCGCAAGCAGCATGGTGGCACGGACGCCCAGGCGCTCGATTTCGAGAAAGCCATCTTCAGGAACGTGCCGGTACTCGACACCGGCGGCCGCGGTGCGACGACGACGTTCACGCAGCGCAATATCGGCGACGTACTCGTGACGTTCGAGAACGAGGTTGCGCTGATCGACACCGGTGTCGGTGCGGACAGCTTCGAAGCGGTCTATCCGTCGATCAGCCTGTTGGCCGAGCCGCCGGTGACGCTCGTCGACAAGGTGGTCGACAAGCGCGGCACGCGCAAGGAAGCGCAGGCGTACCTGGAGTATCTGTACTCGCCGGCGGCGCAGGAAATCATTGCGCAGCATCATCTGCGTCCGCGTGATGCGGGTGTCCTCGCAAAGCATGCAAACGAATTCAGGCCGTTGAAGACATTTACTGTCGAGCAGGAATTCGGCAGCTGGCAGAAGGCGCAGCAAACGCACTTCTCGGATGGCGGCACGTTCGACCAGATCATCGTCGACCGGAAGTGATGCGTTAACTGCACGACGCACACGCTGCACCATGCAAAAGGCCGCCTGATCGCTCAGGCGGCCTTTTGCATTCCGGTGGCATGACGGGACGCGATCGAGGCGCCGCGCCACGTCTCACACCGAACGTTCAGTGACGCTCGCAGCCATGTTCGCAGCCGCTTTGCTCGACCGGCATCTGTTGCGCCGCTTCCGCACGGATGCCGAGTCGTTCCAGCAGCTTGCGGTCGGCTTCGGCCTGCGGGTTGCGGGTGGTCAGCAACTGGTCGCCGTAGAAAATCGAGTTTGCGCCCGCGAGAAAGCACATCGCCTGCAGCGCCTCATCCATCTGCTCGCGCCCGGCAGAAAGACGCACCATCGCTTTGGGCATCGTGATGCGCGCGACCGCGATCGTGCGCACGAATTCGAACGGATCGAGCGCTTCGGTGCCGGTGAGCGGCGTGCCTTCCACCTGCACGAGATTGTTGATCGGCACTGACTCCGGATACGGGTCCATGTTCGCCAGCTGCGTGATGAGGCCCGCGCGTTCACGACGCGATTCGCCCAGCCCGACGATGCCGCCGCAGCACACGTTGATGCCCGCATCGCGCACGCGTTCGAGCGTGTCGAGCCGGTCCTGATACGTCCGCGTCGAGATGATCTGTCCGTAGAATTCCGGCGACGTGTCCAGGTTGTGGTTGTAATAGTCGAGGCCGGCTTCGCGCAGCCCATGCGCCTGATGCGGTTCGAGCATGCCGAGCGTTACGCACGTTTCGAGACCCATCGCCTTCACGCCGCGGATCATTTCCTTGATCGATTCCAGGTGACGATCCTTCGGATTACGCCATGCCGCACCCATGCAGAAGCGCGTTGCGCCGTTCTCTTTCGCGACGCGGGCGGCGGCGAGTACTTCGTCGACAGGCATCAGCTTGTCGGCCTTCAGGCCCGTATCGTGATGCACCGACTGCGGACAATACGCGCAGTCTTCCTCGCAGCCGCCTGTCTTGATCGACAGCAGCGTCGAGAGCTGCACGCTGTTCGCGTCGAAATGCTCGCGATGCACCTGTTGCGCGCGAAACAGCAGATCGTTGAACGGCAGTTCATACAGCGCGACGATATCCGCCACGCGCCAGCGCGCGGGTGAAGACGTTGCGTTTGCGATGTTCGCGGCGTCCGCTGCACGCGGTGTGTCCGGTTCGGCGTGTGTGCCTTCGGTGCGGAGGTCGGTCATGGCGTCAATCCTCGTAGACGGTGATTCAATTCGGGTTCAGTGTCGCGCTTCGCGCAGCACATGCAACAGGGCGGCGACGTCCAGGTGATTCGCGGCGTCGTCGGGTGACGTGGGGTTCTGGTGCGGCACGACGCCGAGCAGCGGCGCGTCGTAATGCCGGTCCAGCCAGTCGCGGATCGTGGCGATGTTTTCGTCGGCGAAATTCATTGCCGGGTCGACGCGGTTCGCGACCCAGCCGGCCAGTTGCAGCCCGCGCGCCGCGATCGCTTCGGCGGTGAGCAGCGCGTGGCTGATGCAGCCAAGCCGCATGCCGACGACGAGCACCAACGGCAGGTTCAGCGCAAGCGCGAGGTCGGCCGTGTCGTGTGCGTCGGTGAGCGGCACACGAAAGCCGCCGACGCCTTCGACGACAACCACATCCGCGAGCGTTAGCGCCTTCGCGTGGCAATCGACAATGTGCGCGATATCGAGCGACACGTTTTCCAGCGCAGCCGCGATGTGCGGAGCCGCAGGCTCGCGCAGCAGAAACGGCGTACGTATTGCGGCGGGCAGCAGCACGCTGGCGGCCGCATCGAGTTGATCGGCGTCTTCGTTATGCCACACGCCGTTGCGCTCAAATGCGCCGGCCGCGATCGGCTTCATCGCGGCTGCGCGCAGCCCTTCGCGCGTGAAGCCGCGAAGCAGTGCCGCCGAGACGAGCGTCTTGCCGATCTCGGTGTCGGTGCCGGTGACGAATACGGAGAGCGGCGCGTTCATGCGGCGCGCCTGCTCAGTGCTTTCAGCGCGTTTTCCAGCTGGTCGATATCCGCATGCGAATGCGCGGCCGACAGCGAGATGCGCAGGCGCGACGTTCCGACGGGCACAGTCGGCGGACGGATCGCGGGCACCCACAGGCCTGCGCGATCGAGCCCGGCGGCAACCTCGAGCGTCGTTTCATTCGCGCCGATGATGAGCGGTTGCACGGCAGTGTGCGAATCGACTGGCAGCCAGCAGGTTTCCTTGAGCATTGCGCGCGTGCGTTCGATCAGCGTCTGCAGATGCGTGCGACGCGCGTCGCCTTCTTCGCCGCCGATGATGCGCAGGCTTGCCGATACCGCGTGCGCTACGGCGGGTGCCGACGCGGTCGTGAAAATGTAGGGGCGAGCGCGCTGCACGAGCCACTCGATCACGGTCTCATGCGCGACGACGAACGCGCCAGACACGCCCGCGGCCTTGCCAAGCGTGCCGACCATCACGAGATGCTGTGAACGCAGCGCTTCGTGTGCGAGCGCGCCGCGACCTTGCGGTCCGAGTACGCCGAACCCGTGCGCATCGTCGACGACGAGCCACGCGCCGTGCTTTTCTGCCAGGGCCACGAGTGCGGCGAGCGGCGCGATGTCGCCGTCCATGCTGAAGACCGTGTCGGTGACGATCATCTTCACTGCGGCGTCCGACGCTTCGAGCATGGCGGACAGCGCATCCGCGTCGGCGTGCGGATAGATCTGCACGTCCGCGCGCGAGAGCCGCGCGCCGTCGATCAGCGAGGCATGGTTCAGCGAATCGGAGAAGAGCGTCGTGCCGCGGCCCGCAAGCGCCGTCACAGTGGCGAGGTTCGCCATGTAGCCGGTGCTGAAGTAGAGCGCGCGCGGCGCGTCGATGAAGCCACCTGCGAACGCGGCGAGATCGTCTTCGAGTTGCGCATGCGCGCGCGAATGGCCGCCGAGCAGATGCGAGCCGCCGCTGCCCGCGCCATAGCGCACCGCGCCTTCGGCGACGGCAGCGACGAGCGCCGGATGGGCAGCGAGGCCCAGATAGTCGTTGCTGGCGAAGCCGATGATCGCACGACCGTCGACCGTCATGTGGGCGGCGCACGGTGTTTCGATGGTGCGGCGACGACGACGCAGGCCGCGAGCGTCAATGTCGTCCAGACCTTGTGTGAGGGTGTCCAGCAAATGCATTAGCGAGCTCTCGTGAGTGTGGCGTCGAACGTTTCGCGCGTGCGTGCTGCGAGCAGCGCGAGTTCCTCGTCGTCGAGAATGTACGGCGGCATCAGATACACCGTTGTGCCGATTGGGCGCAGCAACAGTTCGCGTTGCAGTGCGTCTTCGAAGAAGCGGCGCGAGAAGGTCGCGGCTTCCGCGGCGTCGTCGATGACGGCATCGAACGCGAAGATCGTTCCGCACTGGCGCAGATTGCGTACCTGCGGATGGGTTGCGAGCGGGTCGAGCGCCGCGCGCAGTGTCGCGGATTTCTTCACGTTGGCAGCGAGGACATTGTCGGCTTCGAAGAGGTCGAGCGTCGCGAGCGCGGCGCGGCATGCGAGCGGATTGCCGGTGTACGAATGCGAGTGAAGGAAGCCGCGCGTGGTGTCGTCGTCGTAGAACGCCTCGAAGATTTCGTCGCGCGAGAGCACGATCGAAAGCGGCAGATAGCCGCCGCTGATGCCTTTCGACAGACACAGGAAATCGGGCCACACGCCTGCCTGTTCGCACGCGAAGAAGGTCCCGGTGCGGCCGCAGCCGACGGCGATTTCGTCGGCGATCAGGTGGATGCCGTACTGGTCGCAAAGCGCGCGCAGACCGGCGATATACGACGCGTCGTGCATGGCCATGCCGGCTGCGCATTGCACCAGTGGTTCGACGATCAGCGCCGCGATGTGTGAGCCGCGCGAATCGAAAAGCGCGCGCACGGTGTCGAGCGCGCGCTGCGCTACGTCTGCGGCGGTTTCGCCTTCCTTCGCGAGGCGGGCGTCGGGTGATGGGACGACGTGCGCGTTGCGAATCAGCGGATCGTAGGCGTCCTTGAAGAGGGCGACGTCGGTGACGCCGAGCGCGCCGATTGTTTCGCCGTGATAGCTGCTCGCGACGCAGACGAATTCGCGTTTCTCGTCGTGACCGCGATTGCGCCAGGTATGAAAGCTCATCTTGAGTGCGATTTCGACGGCCGACGCACCGTCTGACGCGAAGAATGCGTGGCCGAGCGTGTTTTGCGTGAGTGCGTGCAGCCGTTCGGCGAGTTCGATTGCCGGCTCGTGCGTGCAGCCGGCGAGCATGGCGTGTTCCAGCGTATCGAGTTGCGTCTTGAGCGCGGCGTTGATGCGTGGATTGGCGTGACCGAAGAGGTTGACCCACCAGGAGCTGATGGCGTCGAGATAGCGACGGCCGTCGCGGTCATGGAGCCATGGGCCCGTGCCGCGCGCGACGGCGATAAGCGGCAGCCGCTCGTGATGTTTCATCTGCGTGCAGGGGTGCCAGACGGCGCGCAGGCTGCGGGTGATCCAGTCTTCGGTTGGTGTAGGTGTTGTGCGCATGTTCATGCGGAGGCCTGCGTTTTTCAGGCGGGTTTGTTCGTTGGTTTTTCGTTCAATCGTCGGATCTTTGCGCGGCGATGAGACAAGGATGCGGGGCATCGTGGCCGATGCGGGCCTCAGATTAGCTGTTTATTTTGCTGTTTGCATTAGCTGGAATTTGCTGGTTTTTTCCGTCTGGCGCGGGGTTGACGGGAGTTTTGTGCAGGTCGGGGTTGTTCGTTTGTGAAGGTTGTAGATGCGCGGAGATGACGACGGCAAAGTCATGTGACCCAATCGGTGGTTTTTTGCCGCCTTTGGCGGGGCGGTGGTTCTTTTTTTTCGTGCCGAAGCTGTTTCTCTGCTTTGGCCTTTCCTTGTATTCGTGTCGGTCTATTGGCGTTGCCCCTGTGCGGGGCGGCACTTACTTTTCTTTGTCCCCCAAGGGGACTTCCTTCGGGGCGTCTTCCAAAGAAAAGTAAGCAAAAGAAAGGCGCTTCGAGAACTCACCTTTTCCAGGTGTGTCATCTCTGGGGAATGGCAACCCGTGAGGTGTCGCCCTCGTGCGTGAAGCCGTATGGGTCCGCGCACGATCTGATCCCCCACACAGCATCGCCCGTGACACAGGGCTCATCCATCCCCACTCCGCACTTCGTGCGTCGCGGCGCGGTCGTTCGGCGCGGCATGTGCTGGGCCGCGGATCATTGCGATCGCAGCGAGGGGTCCGGGTACAAAGCAGGTGCGTTGTGGGGGAGTGAGCGCTGCCGGCGGGGTTATGCCGGTCGGCGACGTGCGTAGCGCGGAGTCGGGTGGATGACGGCTTTGTCACCAGGGTGGAACGCGCGCGGGCTGGGATCGCGCGGGGACCTATGTCCCATGAGGTGTGGGGGCGACACTTCATGGATGGCCATTCCCCGAAAGAGGCACACCGGGAAGAGACACGTTTTCGAAGCGCCTTTCTTTTGCTTACTTTTCTTTGGAAGACAAAGAAAAGTAAGTGCCGCCCCGCACAGGGGCAACGCCAATAGACCGACACGAATACAAGGAAAGGCCAAAGCAAAGAAACAGCTTCGGCACGAAGAAACTAAAATGCCGCCCCGCCAAAGGGGCAACACAAATAGACCGACGCGAACGCAAGAAAAGGCCGAAGCCCAAGAAGAAAAACCAGAAAAACCAGAAAAACCAGAAAAACCAGAAAAACCAGAAAAACCAGAAAAACCAGAAAAACCAGAAAAACCAGAAAAACCAGAAAAACCAGAAAAACCAGAAAACCGAAACCCCTCGCGCCTAGCGAGCAGCAATCGCCCCTTTAGCCTCAGCAGCGGAATCAGCAGAGTCAGCGGAATCAGAAGAACCAGCCCTCTCATCAGCCGTCTGCGTACCAGCAGACCCCTTCCACACTACGGCTTCATTCACAGCATAAAGCCGGCAGGCATCCTCACTATGCTTCTGGCAGTTCGCAACCGCCACCGACATCGGATCATCGCCACCCTCCGCCCATGACCACGATCCGGAATCCGAAACAGCAAACGCCCGGCTCGGATACTGATGCAGAAAGTTCCGATACCCATTGCGTCCCGCTTCATCGAGAAACGGCACGGCATCGACAGCTTCAATCGAGGCATACCCCGTCGGCTTCGGGGGCGCCGGATCCGACACGCGATACTGCACGCCCGTGGGCATTCCCACACGTGCCAGAAATTCCTCGACGGCCGGCCACCAGACCCGCACGCCATCGCGATCACCCACCAGCCGATGCGCGTCATTCTTGTACGCGCCAAAATCGACCATCTTCGCGCTCGCGCCATGATCGACATACGCGGCATACATCTTCCCAACCAGCGCAGTCGGCCAGATCGAATCGTTTTCGCCATACAGCCACAACGAAGGCACACGTGTCTTTTCAGCGTAGTCGCCAAACGCCTGCGTCAGGTTGCCCTGCCAGTCATCGCACGAGTCCTGCCGCAATCCGCCCGAAAAATTGATCAGCGCCCGTACGCCCGATGCAGCCTCCGGCCCATATGCAATCGTGGCAAGACCGCCGTGCGACGTACCGGACACAGCGATATGCTTCGCGTCGACGTACGGCATCTTCGACATGAAATTCACGGTCGCCGCCACATCGGCCGCCTGGCCCAGGCCGTTGCGCGCGACGTCGCAACCATCCTGCTCGTACGTGCCGCCTGAACCGGCAAAGCCGCGACGGTTCGGCGCCACGACCACGTAGCCGCGTCGCACGAATTCGCGCGCGAGCGGCAACGGATCACTGCGCTCCTGCGTGCGCGGATCGCCGTGAATCTTGCCGTGGTTGAAAACGATCATCGGAAATGGACCCGCGCCGTCCGGCTTGTAAATCGTCGTTTCGAGCGTAATCGAGCCGGAAGCGTCCGCCGGAATGCGGATGATCTGCTCGTTCAGGCTGGCGGGAACAGTCGGAAGGTAGGCGTCATCCAGGGCGATCGGCGCTACATGCGCCCGTCCAAGCGGGCCAGCAGGGGCGTCGTGAAGCGGATCGGCGCAGACCGGCGACGCGGCAAGCGCCGCACACGCGATAACGATCCATCCGGTAAAAATGTTTCTGAACACCATTCGCTCTGCTTGCCCTGGACGCCATCTGAACTGCCGTTTTCCGGTTCTAACCTGACGAATCGTTTTCAACGCTGTTTCGAGCGCAAAAAACTCTCGTGCATGAGGCGCAAGGCGCTCACATACAGTTGCATTTCGTACGGGATGAACCGAAAGCCGGTCGGCACAAACACCGTTCGCGCCGTTATTTGAGTGCCAGCGAAAAACCGGCACTGCAAGATCCACAGAAGCATCCTGGCACGACAATTTATCTTTGTGCAATGCAGGAGAACCCCTGAATCGAGCCAGAATTCCGGCAAAACGGGGCGGTGAAATGGACAACGTAAGGACGGGCGGGGCCCGCAGACGCTCTGGCCCCCAGGGCAATGTGGTGCAAGGCCAACAGGAAAGTCGCGCCAATTTTGAGGGCCAAAAAGGATTGCGCTATCTGGCCTGCAAAAACCGTAAGCTGACCGAAATCAGCGTTCGCTTACATCGCCGTCGACGTAACGCCATTGACCCTCTTCGCCACGCAAAAACCGGCTGAGTTCCTGCAACCGGTGCGCACGCCCACCCACCTTGTATCGCGCGACGAATTCGACCTCGGCACGAAGGGCGTCGATTGCAGCAAAGCGCTTGATCTGCAGTCCCAGCCAGCGAGGCGCATCGATGGCGTCCGGATCGGCGTCGAGGTCCGCAGGGCAGGTTTGCGGCGCCCACGTTGCGCGCAGATACGCCGTTTCGCCCAGCACGTATGCGCTGTAGCGCGAGCGCATCAGGTGGAGCGCGTCAGGCGCGATCTCGCCGCCATCGATGAAGCGACCGCAGCACGCCGCAAAACGCGGCGGCTTCGCGCCGGTGCGCAGGTTAGGCGCGGCGCCGCCGCACGGGCAATCAGACGGCCTCGGCTTCGTTGGGGCAGAAAGGGTCATCGGAGGTTCAGTTCAGTCCGCGCGCGATCAGGATCTTCTGGATGTCGCTCGTGCCTTCGTAGATCTGGCACACGCGGACGTCACGATAAATGCGCTCGACGGGGAAGTCGCTCAGGTATCCGTAGCCGCCATGAATCTGCAGCGCGTCGGAACAGATGCGCTCGGCCGCTTCCGATGCAAACAGTTTGGCCATCGCGGCTTCGGTCAGACAGGGCGCGCCTGCGTCCTTCAGCGCGGCGGCATGCCAGATCAGTTGTCGCGCGGCTTCGAGCTGCGTTGCCATGTCGGCGAGGCGAAACTGCACGGCCTGATGCGAAAACAGCGGCTGGCCGAAGCTTTCGCGCTCCTTCGAATACGCGAGCGCCGCCTCGAACGCGGCGCGGGCCATGCCGACGCTTTGCGCCGCAATGCCAATGCGCCCACCTTCAAGGCCGGACAGCGCAATCCGGTAGCCTTCGCCTTCCGCGCCGATCCGGTTCGCAGCCGGCACGCGGCAGTTCTCGAAGATCAGCTGTGCGGTATCGGACGAATGTTGCCCGAGCTTTTCCTCGATGCGCGCGACGACATAACCGGGTGTCGATGTCGGCACGATAAACGCGCTGATACCGCGTTTGCCGGCACTTTTGTCCGTGACGGCCATCACAATCGCGACGTCGCCGTTCTTCCCGCTTGTGATGAACTGCTTGACGCCGTTCAGCACGTACGCGTCGCCGTCGCGCGTGGCGGTGGTGCGGAGCGCCGATGCGTCGGAACCTGCCTGCGGTTCGGTGAGGCAGAACGCGCCCAGCATTTCGCCGCGCGCGAGCGGCGTGAGCCAGTCGCGTTTCTGCGCATCGTTGCCGTACGTGAGGAGGATGCTGCACACGGGGCAGTTATTGACTGAGATCGCCGTCGAGGTGCCGCCATCGCCGGCTGCGATTTCTTCGAGAATCACCGCCAGCGCGAGTGCGTCGAGCCCCGCGCCGCCGTATTCCTCCGGCACGAGCACGCCGTACGCGCCGAGTTCCGCGAGCTGCCGATGCACGTCCTTCGGGAATGTCCGCTCGCGATCCCATTGCGCGGCGTGCGGCGTCACGGCTTCGCGCACGAAGGTGCGAACCGCGTCGCGGATCATCTGATGGTCCTGATCAAGCACCATGGCTGCCTCGTCTCCTCACCACTCGAGTGGCGTGCCGTCGTATTGATAGAAGCGGCCGTTGAATGCCTCGCGCGCGCCGGCGGCCTGTGCGAGCACGTCGCGCATGCCGGCGACGCTGCGCTCCGGATCGATGGCCGCCTGCGCGCCGCCCATGTCGGTGCGCACCCAGCCGGGATGCAGCGAAAGACATGTCGCGCGCGTGGTTTCGAGCGAGGCGATCTTGATCGCATCGTTGAGCGCGGCCTTGCTCGCGCGATACAGCCAGCCGGTCGTGCCGCTCGCTTCGCTGATGCTGCCCATCTTGCTCGACAGCACGGCGAGCACACCGCCCGCGTCTTCGACGAGCGGCAACAGAACCGGAATCAGCTGCATCGGCCCGCGTACGTTGGTCGTCATCACGTGATCGAAATCCTCGGCGGTGAAGGTTTCGACCGTTTCCGTTCGAGGACCGTAGACGCCCGCGACAATCACCGCGGCGTTGAGCGGCTCGCCGTCGAGCTTCCAGCCGAGGGCGGCGATCTCTTCGGGCTCGGCGATGTCGAGCGGGAACGTTTCGGCGCCGAGATCGGCCAGCGCATCGAGTGCGGCCTCGTCGCGTGCGGTGGCCAGCACGCGCCAGCCGGCACGCCGGTACTGCCGCGCGAACTCGCGACCGATGCCGCGTGATGCGCCCACGATCAACGCTGTCTTCATGTGCCGACCTCGCCGTGATGTACGGTTTGCATGCCTGCTCTTGCTACGCGTTACTTGCGACCGTTCGCGTGCGGCGCGCATGCCGCACGCGAAACGCCTGCGTCAGACCAGTTCGATGCCCATCGCCGTCGCTTCGCCGCCACCGATGCACAGGCTCGCGACACCGCGTTTCAGCCCGCGCTGTTTCAGCGCGCCGATGAGCGTGACGAGAATGCGTGCGCCCGAAGCGCCGATCGGGTGACCGAGCGCGCATGCACCGCCGTTCACATTGACCTTCCCGTGCGGCAGATTGTGCTCTTTCATCGCGGCCATCGCGACGACCGCGAACGCTTCGTTGATCTCGTACAGGTCGACATCGTCGGCGCGCCAGCCGTTCTTTTCGAACAGTTTGCGGATCGCACCGACCGGCGCGGTCGTGAATTTCGCCGGCTCCTGCGCGAATGTCGTGTGACCGACGACGCGCGCAAGCGGCGTCACGCCGAGTTTCTTCGCGGTCGATTCGCGCATCATCACGAGCGCCGCCGCGCCATCCGAAATCGACGACGAATTAGCCGCCGTCACGGTGCCCGTCTTGCTGAACGCAGGCTTGAGCGTCGGAATCTTGTCGAGGTTCGCCTTGAACGGTTGCTCGTCGTGGTCGACCTTTACTTCGCCCTTGCGGCTTTCGACGGTGACGGGCGCGATTTCCCAGGCGAACGAGCCGTCTTCGTTTGCGCGCTTCGCGCGTTGCAGCGATTCGATCGCGAACGCGTCCTGTGCGGCGCGCGTGAAGTCGAACGACCCGGCGCATTCCTCGGCGAACGTGCCCATCAGACGGCCCTTTTCGTAGGCATCTTCGAGGCCGTCGAGGAACATGTGATCGAGCACCTGTCCGTGTCCCATGCGCATGCCCCCGCGTGCTTTGGGCAGCAGATACGGCGCGTTCGTCATGCTTTCCATGCCGCCCGCGACGATCACATCGACGGAACCGGCCGCGAGCATGTCATGCGCGAACATCGCCGCGCGCATGCCCGAGCCGCACATCTTGTTGACCGTGGTGCTGCCTGTGGCAAGCGGCAGGCCCGCGCCGAGCGCGGCCTGCCGCGCGGGCGCCTGGCCCTGGCCGGCGGGCAGCACGCAGCCCATTACGACTTCTTCGACCTGCTCCGGTTTCAGGCCGGCGCGCTCGACCGCGGCCCTGATCGCCACCGAACCCAGTTGCGGTGCGGTCAATGTGGCGAAATCGCCCTGAAATGCAGCCATCGGCGTACGCGCGGCCGAAACGATCACGACCGGATCGCGTTGTGTCTCACTCATGTTTTAGCTCCTTGATTACACCTTCGACGACGGCCGGCACATCGCCGAGCGTCGCAGCATCGGCGGCGACGACATCGTTGTCGGCTGCGTGCGCGCGGCCAGCCGAAACGGCGGCCACGCAACGTTCATACGTTGCGGCGAGCGTGTCGGGCGCGCTCGTCGTCATGCCGAGATTGCGTACACGGCCGTCATGCACGCCATACGCCCAGCCGTGCACGGTGAGTTCCTGACCGCGCGCCCACGCGTCGTTGACGATCGTCGTGCGGCACACGTTGACGACCTGCTCGATCGTATTCAGCTCGACAAGACGGCGGTGGCGCGCTTCGCCAATCGGCCATTCCTCGAGCAGCGCCGCGTGCTTCGCGCGCACGTCCTGCACGTGATGCAGCCAGTTATCGGCGAGACCGACACGTCGGCCATGCAGCGCGGCGCCCACGCCGGAGCAGCCGTAGTGGCCGACTACCATGATGTGCTTGACCTTCAGCAGATCGACGGCGAACTGGATCACCGACAGGCAGTTTAGATCCGAGTGCACGACAACATTCGCGATATTGCGGTGGACGAACACTTCGCCCGGCGGCAGACCGATGATCTGGTTTGCAGGCACACGCGAATCGGAACAGCCGATCCACAGGTATTCCGGCGTCTGCTGGTGGGCGAGTCGCGAGAAATACTCCGGATCTTCGGCGAGCTTTCGTGCAACCCACGCCTCGTTGTTGTTGAAGAGATGTGCGAGCGGGTTGGCAGCAGGTTGAGCGGTCGTATTCATATGCGTCGGGTCAGGTTCAGGGCCAGTGAGGCGCCCAATGTCTTAACAACAGGATCAGGCGAAGGACGGTCAAGCCATGTTGCGCGCGAAATCACGCGGCACGTTCAACACGTGCGACAGGTTCGCCGTCCGCGTTCGGCGGTTGCACGCCGGAAGCGCCGAAGCGCTCCGGGTAGCAGTTGCAGAACCGGATGCCTGGGTCATACGGAAAGAAGTCGGGTAGTTCACCCGCGAGCAGATGCTCCTTGTGGGTTTGCCATAGCGCCGGCTCGAAGAAATCCGGGTGGTGCTTCATGAAGCTTTTGCGCACCCGCACATCGCCGAGCAGGAACGTGCCGTAAGTTTCGGGGAAGATGTCGTGCGGGCCCACGGAATACCACGGCTCGCCCGCCATTTCGTCTTCCTCGTTGCGCGGCGCCGGCACGGCGCGCACATTGCAGTCCGTCAGATACTCGATTTCATCGTAGTCGTAAAACACGACGCGCCCGTGGCGCGTCACGCCGAAGTTCTTGTACAGCATATCGCCGGGGAAGATGTTCGCCTGCATGAGTTCCTTCACCGCGTTGCCGTACTCCTTGATGCCGTGATCGACGTCGGCATCCGTGCCGTTCTGCAGATACAGGTTGAGCGGCACCATCCTTCGCTCGATGTACAGATGCCGGATCACGACGCTGTCGCCTTCGTATTCGAGGAGCGACGGCACTTCCTTTTCCAGCTCGCGGATCAGTGCGTCATCGAGGCGCGACAGCGGCAACGCGACGCTCGAATATTCGAGCGTGTCGGCCATGCGGCCCAGGCGATCGTGCCGTTTGACGAGCTGATACTTCTGCTGGATCTTTTCGCGCGTGGTGTCCTTCGGCGGTGGAAAGCTGTCCTTGATCAGCTTGAACACGTACGGAAACGAAGGCAGCGTGAACACCAGCATCACGAGCCCCTTGATGCCGGGCGCCACGATGAACCGGTCGCTCGAATGCTTCAGATGATGCAGCAGATCGCGATAGAACAGGTTCTTGCCCTGCTTCTGCAAACCGACCGAGGTATAGATTTCCGCCTTCGGCTTGCCCGGCATGATGGTTTGCAGAAACGCAACGTACGCCGACGGCACTTCCATGTCGACGAGGAAATACGAGTGCGAAAAGCTGAAGATGATCAGCAGCTGCTCGCGCCTGAGCAAAGCCGTATCGAGTGCGAGTACGCCGGGCCGCGTATGGCGTACAGGGATCGCGAACGGCAGCACGGCTTCGCCATTGATGATGCGCCCAACGATATACGCGGCCTTGTTACGGAAAAACAGCGACGACAGCACGTGAATCTGGAAATTGGCCGCCGCCTCGAACGTGCCGAACGCGTCGTAAATGGCCTGCATCACGCAGGCGACGTCGCGTGTCAGGTCCTCGAACGGCGGCTCGAGCTGGAAGTTCGTGACGATACGTTCGAGCGTTGCCGCGAGACCATCCTTTCCGGGGTAGTACGCGCGGTAGGTCGGCTTCGCGGCGGGCTCGTCGTTCTCGATGTATTCGGTCGAGATCGCCGGGCGCACGAAGATGAAATCGTTGTTGAAATACGAGCGATGCAGGATCTTGCAGCATACGGAATTGAAGAACGTCTCCGCGCATTCCGGCTGGCGATGCCGCGTCAGCAGGCCGATGAAATGCAGCTTGATCTGCTGCCACACTTCGTCTTCGATGTTCTCCGCGTCGTATTCGTCTTCGAGCAGCACGACGCATTCCTCGACACGTTCGTCGTATGACGTGATGCGTTCACGTGCGAGCTTTTGCAGCGCGAGCCAGTCGCCGGCCTCGAACAGCGTTTTCGCGTGGATCGCCGCGTCGCGAAAGATCCGGTAGTGACGATCAAATCCCTCGAGCATGGTCTGCGCGACATCGAAGCCGATCTGCGACGAAAGCAGTTTGGGAAATTGACTCATACCGACCATGCGTGCGTTTGATGCCGTGAAATCACCCGTAATTGTATCGTCCGGGCTCGCGCGTGAAGCTAATGCGCGGCCTTCTCGTCTGCCTGCTCATCCGCCCGAAGCGGCTGGCGCGTGCCCCCTTCGAGCAGCGCACGCGCCTGTGTTTCGTACTGGGCAAGATCTTCGAGCGTCGCGTTCAGGTCTTCCAGCTGCCGTTCGAGTACCTCGCGATGGCGGGTCACTGTCGCAAGGAACGCGTTCAGTTGCGGCACGGTGTCGGTTGGCGATTCGTACAGGTCGAGCAGCCCACGGATTTCCGACAGCGTGAAACCGAGCCGCTTGCCGCGCAGCGTAAGCTTCAGGCGCGTGCGGTCGCGACCCGAATAGACGCGTCGCAGCCCGCCCGATCCTTCCCGGCTGGGTGAGAGTAAACCCTGATCCTCGTAAAAGCGGATGGCGCGCGGCGTGACGTCGAATTCGCGCGCGAGCTCGGTGATCGTGTATTGCGTGTTCATCGGGTATCCCGTGAATGGCCAGGTTCGACGGCCCAAAGCGGATTGGACGTGAGATAGACGTTTACGTTATCGTCAACCTTGATAAAGCGCAACATTGCCTCGAAGCAGCCGTGCGCACGCTATCGCAATACGCCGCAAGACCACGCAACAGGCTCGCAACGCCTCTGGACCGACCCCACGATGAATGCTCTTGAACATCAGCTCGACTATCCGTTCCGCGACACGCTGCCCGAACCGGGCCAGGCCTTCGAAGTCGCGCCCGGCGTTCGATGGCTGCGCATGCCGCTGCCGTTTGCGCTCGATCACATCAACCTCTGGCTACTGCGCGACGAAATAGACGGCAAGGCCGGCTGGACGGTCGTCGATTGCGGCGTTGCCAGCGATACGATCAAGACGAACTGGGAAACGGTGTTCGATACGGCGCTCGAAGGCCTGCCGGTGCTGCGGGTGATCGTCACGCACTGCCATCCGGACCACCTGGGTCTTGCCGACTGGATCTGCACCGGCGGCGAGCAGAAGCGCTGGGATGTCCGGCTGTGGATCTCGCTTGGCGAATACATGCTGGGGCGCGTGATGGCGGCGGGCGACGGCTCGAACGCGGGCGGCGAGCGCGCGGCGGCCCACTTCGCGCGACACGGCCTGACCGACGAAGCGTCGATCGACACACTGCGCAACCGGACGAGCTATTACTCGAACCTCGTGCCTTCGATGCCGGCGCAGTACCGTCGCATGCGCGAAGGCGACGGTATTGCGATTGGCGGCCGCACGTGGCGCGTCGTGACGGGCTTCGGTCATTCGCCGGAACATTGCGCGCTGCACTGCGAGGAAACCGGCGTGCTGATTTCCGGCGACATGGTGTTGCCGCGCATTTCGACGAACGTGTCGGTGTTCGACATCGAGCCGGAAGGCAATCCGCTTGCGCTGTATCTGGAGTCGCTCGGCCGTTACGAAACGATGGCGCCCGATACGCTCGTTCTGCCGTCGCACGGCAAGCCGTTCAGGGGCGTGCGTACGCGCATCGGCCAGCTACGCGACCATCACGACGCGCGACTCGCCGAAGTTCGGGCCGCATGCGCAGAAAAACCGTATAGCGCGGCGGACATCGTGCCGCTGATGTTCAAGCGTCAGCTCGACATCCACCAGCTGACGTTCGCGATGGGCGAAGCGCTCGCTCATCTGCATGTGCTCTGGCTCAAAGGCGAACTGAAGCGCCAGTTCGATAGCGACGGTGTAATCCGCTTCACCGCATGACGCTGATGTACTGCGACTGACGGAAAAACAGGCCCGCATGGGCCTGTTTTTTTTGCACACCGTCAGAAAACTGCCGGAAGTGTTATTGCACCGCGACCGCCGCAAAGTTCTGCCGACCGAACGGGCTCACGCTGTAGCCGCTCACGTTCGTTCGCGTAATCGCCGCTGCGGTCGGATAACCCAGCGGAATCCACAGCGCTTCGTCGTGGATGATCTGCTGGGCGGCCTCATAGGCCTTTGCGCGCTTCGCCTGATCCGGCGTCGCCTTGCCTTCGTCGATCAGCTTGTCGAGTTGCGGATCGCAATAGCGCGCGAAGTTGATCCCCGACTTCACCGCGTTGCAGCTAAAGAGCGGCGAGAGGTAATTGTCGGGGTCGCCGTTGTCGCCGGCCCAGCCCATGAAGAGCGTGTCGTGCTGGCCCTGCTTCGCCTGTTTGATCAGCTCGCCCCATTCGATCACCTTGACCTCGGCCTTTACGCCGATCTTCGCGAAGTCGGCCTGCAGCAGTTCCGCGCCTGCCTTCGGATTCGGATTCAGCACGCTGCCGTTCGGGCGCACCCAGATCGTCGTTTCGAAGCCGTTCGCGACGCCTGCATCCGCGAGCAGTCTCTTCGCTTTCGCGACGTCATAGGGATACGGCTGGATCGCCTTGTCGTAGCTCCACGTGTTTGGCGGATAGGGGTTCGTCGCGGGCGACGCAGTGTTGTCGAACACCGTCTTCAGATACGTCGTGCGGTCGAACGCCATGTTCAGCGCCTGGCGCACCTTCGGATTGTCGAGCGGCTTCTTCTGCGTGTTCAGCGCGACGAACGCGGTCATGAAGGCGGGCGTCTGCACGACCTTCAGCGACTTGTCGATCTTCGCATCGGCGACGTCCTGCGGCTTCGGCGACAGCGCGATCTGGCATTCGCCGGCTTTCACCTTCTGCGCGCGTACCGACGAGTCCGGCGTGATCGCATAGATCAGGCGGTCGATCTTCGGCTTCGTGCCCCAGTAGTTCGGGTTCACGTCGTAACGGATGACGGCGTCTTTCGTGTAGCTCTTCAGCACGAACGGGCCTGTGCCGATCGGCTTTGCGTTCAGGTCGACCTGCTTGCCGGCCTTCAGCAACTGGTCGGCATATTCGGCTGAGTAGATCGACGCAAAGCCCATCGAGAGGATCGGCACGAACGTCGCGTTCGGCTCGTTCAGTTCGAACTTCACCGTGCTGTCGTCGACCTTCGTGACGGCCTTGACGAGCTTCACGAGACCCATCGACTGCGCATGCGGAAAGCCGCTCGCGCCCGCCACCTTGTGCCACGGATTGTTCTCGTCGAGCATGCGCCCGAACGTGAACACGACGTCGTCCGCATTCAGCGCATGCGACGGCTTGAAGTAGTCCGTGGTCTGGAACTGCACGTTCGGGCGCAGGTGGAACGTATACGTGAGGCCGTCGGCGCTCACATCCCATTTGTCGGCGAGCGAGGGCACGATTTTCTTCGCCGCTTCGTCATACGACACGAGCGTGTTGAAGATCACATCGGCCGAAGCATTGGTGGTCACGAGCGAGTTGAACTGGACGACGTCGAAGCCGTCCGGGCTCGATTCCGTGCAAACGGTCAGCGGCTTCGCGAGGACGAGCGCGGGCGCTGTCACGAGCAGGGCGGCGGCGAGCAGTTTGAAGCGCATAGGATCTCCGGTAACAAACGTGGCCGCGCAGTGCACCGGTTCGTTGCTTCGGCGCTGCGAGGACATGGATCGCGGCTGATACAGACCGCTTTATTGTGAATCTTTTTCGATGCGGGCGCGCGACCCAACCGGGCGTGCCCGCCTGGGGGAAAGCTTAAACGCTGGGTGGTTGCAACGACAACAACTTAATCGGCATACCGATATGGGCGACGGCACGTGGCTGTTGCTTCGCGTCTGGCGATCAGGTGAGTAGCGTGCGGACGGCGTGCTTCTGCCCGACGCGGGGCGTGTAGCAACCGGCTATCCGGAGGCGCGAGGTTTGCGCGGTGCCTTTTCGAACGCGATGTCGTACAGCCAGCGCGGCAGCACGTGCAGCATGGCACCTGCTACGCGCATCTGCCACGGGAACGTCGCGAAGGCGGTTTTCTTCGCTATCGCATTGGCGACTTTCGTGGCGAAGCGGTCGGCGTCCATGAGGAACGGCATCGGATACGGATTGTGCTCGGTCATCGGCGTGCGGATGTAGCCGGGCGCAATGGTCACAACCGAGACGCCGAGCGGCCGCATCTCGACGCGCAATGCCTCGAGATATTTCTGTGCCGCCGATTTCGACGCGCTGTACGCACCGGATCCCGGCAGCCCGCGTACGCCCGCCACGCTCGCGACGCCCACGAGCGTACCTTTGCGTGCGGCAATCATCGCGCGTGCGAACGGTTCGAACGTCGCGACCATGCCGAAGTAGTTGACGTCCATCACGTCGCGAAACGCGCGCAGATCGCCGTGGCCCGTGACGGCGCCGTGGCTGATGCCCGCATTGGCGATCACGACGTCGGGGCAGCCGTATTGCGCGATGAACTGTTCGGCCGCGCACGCCAGTGCGTCGGCGTCGCGAACATCGACGGAATAGACAGAAATGGGATGGTGCGGATGCGCCTGCTGAAACGCGGCGAGTGCTTCGCCGCGCCGGGCGACGAGGCCGAGAATCGCACCGCGCCGCACGTATTCGGCGGCGAGTGCCTGACCGATACCGCTCGACGCGCCGGTAATGAAAACCTTCAACGGTGAAGTCATACCGGCGGCCGTGCGTTACATCTTCTTGGCGCGGATCTGTGCGACGAGGTAATCCAGCACCTGGATCGTGCCCGGCAGGCTGTCGGTCGCAGCCGGGCCGGTTTCATACTTGCCCTGCACGGCGAGTGTCGGCACGCCTTCGATCTTGTACGCGTCGAGCAGCTTCTTGTCGCGTTGCAGTTCGCTTTGCGTCGAGAACGAGTTGTACGCGTCCATGAACTTCTTCGGATCGACGCCGTTCTTCGCGAGGAATTTCGCCTGGTCTTCCGGCGTCAGCAGGTAGTTCTTGTTGGCGTGGATTTCGTTGAAGATCTTCGGCGTGAGCTGTTGCGCAACACCGAGTGCGTCGAGTGCGTGATAGAGCTTCGAGTGCGGAATGAAGTCGTCGCGGAAAGCGACCGGCACACGCTTGAAGACGACATCCGGACCCTGCTTCTTGATCCACGCTTCGAGGAACGGGTCGAATTCGTTGCAGTGCGGGCAGCCGTACCAGAAAAACTCGGTGACTTCGATCTTGCCGGCCGGTACTTCGACCGGTTGCGGCGACGCGAGCACGGTGTAGTCCTTGCCGGACACGGGCGCTGCGGGCGAAGCCTGCGCAGCGTCAGCGGCCACGAGGCCAAGCGAGAGGAAAAGAATGCCGAGGAGCTTTTTGATCATGTTGTGTTGACCTGTGAAGGCGGAATGACGTTGGCCTGTGGTTACTGTTTGGTGAAGCGGATCACGGCGGTGTCCACGCCAGCGTCAGACAGCCGCTGACGTGTTGTGTTCATATCCTCGAATTTCGAGAAAGGCCCGATGCGTACGCGATAGTACGTGACACCGCCCGCATCGCGCTGGGTGACCTTCGATTCGAAACCCTGGAAACCAAGACGCGCGCGCTGCTGCTCGGCATCGGCGGCCGTCTTGTAGGCGCCGACCTGCAGGAAGTAGCCAGTATTCGCGTCCGCGGCGGAAGGCGCGGCGGTCGCAGGCGCTGAGCCCGGCTTCGCGTTTGCCTCAGGCGCGGGCTTCGGCGCCGACGTCGCAGTGCCTGCGGTGGCGCTCGAAGGCTGCGGCTTCTTGCCTGGCGTCGCGCTGCCGCCGTTGTCGATGGCGGCCTTCGGCGGCACGGCTACGCCGTTCGCATTCGAAGGCGGCACTTCGACGATCTGCGGCTCTTCGAGCATGCCCGACGACTGCGTCTGGTTGGTCGTCTGGCCAGGCGCGGTGTTCGGCGGTGCGGGCTGGGCGGCCTGCGGCACAGGCTGACCTGGCGTCTTGCCTTGAAGCGGACGGTTCGGGTCGTATTGCGGCTGGCTTGCGCCGGTATCCGATGCGGCTGGCGGCGCGACTTTCGAGACAAATGGCGTGGGCGCACGCGTGATATAGAGCGCCACCACCACCGCGATTGCGAGACCTACGATGAGGCCCAGCACGATGCCGAGGAACGTGCCCCCGGACTGTTTTGACTGCTTCGTTGTGCGGCGTGGTTTTGCCATCGTCTGAATCACCTGCCAGATAAATGAGTCTTGAAAAGAGCCCGGAACGACCGTCGATTATAACGACGGCCGTACACGAGTCGCACGACGGGAATTACATCTTGTCGGGAGCCGAAACGCCGATCGTCGCGAGGCCATTGGCCAGCACCTGACGCGTCGCGGCGAGCAGCGCGGCGCGCGCGTTGCGGGCGGCTTCGTCGTCGACCAGCACGCGCTCGGCGCGGTCATTGTAGAACGAGTGAAATTCACCGGCGAGGTCGCGCAGGTAGAACGCGACCGCGTGCGGCGCGAGTTCGTTCGCGGCGTGTTCGAGCATGTCCGGGAATTCGGCGATCTTCTGCAGCAGTGCGAGCGAGCGTTCCGTGACGAGCGGCGAAAGATCGGTCGCCGGCAGAATGGCCTCGTCGGCGTTGTAGCGCGACTTCCATTCGTTCAGCACCGAGCAGATCCGCGCATGCGCGTACTGCACGTAGTACACCGGGTTTTCGTCGCTCTGCTTGAGCGCGAGGTCGACGTCGAACACGAATTCCGTGTCGGCCTTGCGCGAGATCAGGAAGAAGCGCACGGCGTCGCGGCCACGGCGGATCGTCTCTTCGTCGAGCAGGTCGGGCGACACTTCGGTGCCCGGCGTCGCGCCGCCCGACCATTCGATCAGGTCGCGCACCGTCACGTAGCTGCCCGCGCGCTTCGAGATCTTCACCTCGGCGCCATCGCGCATCACGGTGACCATCTTGTGCAGGATGTAGTCCGGATAGCCCTTCGGAATGCCGATGCCGAGCCCCTGCAGACCGGCGCGCACGCGCGCGATCGTGCCGTGGTGGTCCGAGCCCTGCACGTTGATGACCTTCGTGAAGCCGCGTTCCCACTTCGCGACGTGATACGCCACGTCCGGCACGAAGTACGTGTACGTGCCGTCGGTCTTGCGCATGACGCGGTCCTTGTCGTCGCCGTCGTCAGTCGTGCGCAGCCACAGCGCGCCTTCCTGGTCGTACGTCTTGCCCGCGGCGACGAGCGCCTCGACGGTCTTCTCGACGCGGCCTTCCTTGTACAGCGACGATTCCAGATAGTACTGGTCGAACTTCACGCCGAATGCCTGCAGGTCCATGTCCTGCTCGTGGCGCAGATACGCCACGGCAAAGCGGCGGATCGCGTCGATGTTCTCAACGTCGCCTTCGCCCTTGACCGGCTCGCCGTCGCTTGCCGACACGGTTTCGCCCGCGAGGTAGTCGCGTGCGATGTCGGCGATGTACTCGCCGTTGTAGGCCGACTCCGGCCAGCCGGCGTCGCCAGGCTTCAAACCGCGGGCGCGTGCCTGGGTCGAGGCGGCGAGGGTGGCGATCTGCACGCCGGCGTCGTTGTAGTAGAACTCGCGATGCACGGCGTAGCCCTGCGAAGCAAGCACGTTCGACAGCGCATCGCCGAGCGCGGCCTGACGGCCGTGACCCACGTGCAGCGGCCCGGTCGGGTTCGCCGACACGAATTCGACGAGCACCTGCTTGCCGGCTTCGCGCGTCGAGCGGCCAAACGCTTCTTTTTCGGCGAAGACGGCGCCGACCACGGCCTGTTTCGAGGTCGCGGCAAGACGCAGGTTGATGAAACCCGGGCCCGCCACTTCGGCACCTTCGACGAGCCCCGCCGCCTTCGGATGCGCGAGCACGGCTTCGACGATCTGCTGCGCGAGCTGGCGCGGATTCGCGCGCAGCGGCTTGGCGAGCTGCATCGCGACGTTGCACGCGACGTCGCCGTGCGCGGCGACTTTCGGGCGTTCGAGCGTGATCACCGGCTCGACGAAGGTGGCTTCGGTCGCGCCCTGGGTCGCCTGGGCGACCTGCTTCACGGCATCGGCGAAGAGGGTTTCGAGGATTTGTTTATGTGCAGGCAGCATGCTTGTTGCGAGTCCAGTGAGACAGTCCGTGTGTTCGGGCGCGGCGCCGGGGCAGTGTGATGCTTGCGGCCGGTCCGTCGAATGGGGTGGAAAGCGGGCGCCGTGGCGTGATGGCCGGGGCGGCGCCATCGGCATGTCCGCCATCGCGGCGCGTGACCCTGCCAGCAAAGCCCTGTCCGGCGTGCAAGTCGGCGCTTTTCCGTTCAGACGGATTTTAGCAGGTGCTAATATGTCCAATGAGATACCCGGCCACAGCCGGGGCCGCCGGCTCGCGCGAAAGCGCCGGTGGGACTAGCGCGGACGCGTTCGGAGCGGCGCCGCACGCGCGGATCCAACAAAACGAAAAGGGAAATGTCATGTTGATTACTTTCAAATGCCACGCCTGCCCGGACGTAGTGATGCTGGAGAACCTCGCCCAGTATCTGGTCGGTATCGTCGGCAAGCGGCTGGGTGAGCGCGGCGTCATCGCGCACGATGAGCTCGACACCGCCATCACGAAACTCGAAGCCGCGATTCAAACGGACAAGAAAGAACGCGCCGAGCACGAAGGCCACTTCCACGAAGGGGAAGAAGGCCACGATCGCCATGAGATTCCGATCGGCCTCGCGCAACGCGCGTTCCCGTTCCTCGACATGCTGCGCGCGGCGCAGAAGGAAAATACAGACGTCCTCTGGGGCATCTGACGGCACTGGCGGCGCGCCAGTGTGCTGACCTGACCGTACGCGCTGATGGCGCGGGATGCCATCGTGCGCATCGATTTCACCGGACAAAAAAGAGCCCGCTTGCCGCGGGCTCTTTCATTTGCTGCTGACGGATCGCCGGTACGCTTACTGGCTGGCGGCGTCGGCCGGTGCGGCCATCGGTGCCGAGGCGCCCTTCTTGGCCTTCTTCGGCTTCTTCACGTGCTTCTGGGTGGGCGGCGAGTACGAACTGACCGCACTCGCCTGGGCCGGGGCCGCCGGCTGTTGCGCCAGCGCTACCGAAGCGCCGGCAGCGAGTGAAAGTCCAGTCAACATCAGCATCAGCTTCTTCATGCGAGTTTTCTCCGTGACGGTTGCAAGTCATTGAACCGACGCGTTTTTTGGCCGCGTCTGGCAGGGTCAGGCTACCGCAGTCTACAAAGCCGAAAATTAAGCTGCGTGAAATATTCAGCTTATATGCGCAACGATATAGTCCGTCTGGCGCGGGCTGCCCTTACAGCTGGGGCGCGAGCGCCCGGCGGGCGTCGGCGGCCGACAGGCTGGCGCGCCGTGCATAGTCCTCCAGCTGGTCCTGGCCGATCTTGCCGACCGAGAAATACGTGCTGTCCGGATGCGCGAGATAGAAGCCCGACACGCTTGCCGCCGGCAGCATCGCGAGCGATTCGGTCACGCTCATGCCGATGTCGCCGCCCTGCAGATAGTCGAACATGTCGCGTTTGACGAGGTGGTCCGGGCACGCCGGATAGCCTGGCGCCGGGCGGATGCCCTTGTACTTTTCGCCGATCAGATCGTCGTTGGAGAGCGTTTCGTCCGTTGCATAGCCCCACAGGTCGCGCCGCACGCGGGCGTGCATCGCTTCGGCGAACGCTTCCGCGAAGCGGTCGGCCAGCGCCTTCAGCATGATCGCGCTGTAGTCGTCGTGGTCCTTCTCGAACTGCTTTTCCTTCACGTCGACGCCGATTCCGGCCGTCACCGCGAACATGCCGATGTAGTCGGCGACGCCCGAATCCTTCGGCGCGATGAAATCGGCGAGCGACCGGTTCGGCCGCATCACGCCGTCGACGACCGGGCGCACGCTCTGCTGGCGCAGGTTGCGCCAGGTCAGCGCGACCTCCGAGCGGGATTCGTCGGTGTAGATCTCGATGTCGTCGTCGTTCACGGTGTTGGCGGGCAGCAGTGCGATCACGCCGTTGGCCTGCAGCCAGCGGCCCTGGATCAGGCGCGCGAGCATCGACTTGCCGTCGGAAAACACCTTGCGCGCCGATTCGCCGACGATCTCGTCGTTCAGGATCGCCGGGTACGGACCCGCGAGATCCCACGTCTGGAAGAACGGGCCCCAGTCGATATAGGCGGCCAGCTCGTTCAGGTCGAAATTCCTGAACACACGGCGGCCGATGAACTTCGGCTTCACCGGTTGATAGCCGCTCCAGTCGATCTTCGTCTTGTTCGCGCGCGCTTCGGCCAGTGTGACCATCGGCTGCGCCTTCTTGTTCGCGTGCTGGTCGCGGATACGGTCGTAGTCTGTCTTGAGGTCTTCGAGGTACTTTGCCGCGCCCTGGTCGGACAGCAGGCTCGATGCCACCGAAACCGAACGCGATGCGTCCGGCACGTACACCACCGGCCCTTCGTAATGCGGCGCGATTTTCACGGCCGTATGCACGCGCGACGTCGTCGCGCCGCCGATCAGCAGCGGAATCTTCTTCACGCGGAAGTAGTCGTCGCGCTGCATTTCCGACGCGACGTACGCCATCTCTTCGAGACTCGGCGTGATAAGGCCCGACAGACCGATGATGTCCGCGCCTTCGACTTTCGCCTTCGCAAGGATGTCGTTGCACGACACCATCACGCCCATGTTGACCACTTCGAAGTTATTGCACTGAAGCACCACTGAAACGATGTTCTTGCCGATGTCGTGCACGTCGCCCTTGACCGTGGCGATCACGATCTTGCCTTTCGCGCGCACGTCGCCGCCGGCTTCGGCCAGCAGTTTCTTTTCTTCTTCGATGAACGGAATCAGGTGCGCGACGGCCTGCTTCATCACGCGCGCCGACTTCACGACCTGCGGCAGAAACATCTTGCCCTGACCGAACAGATCGCCGACGACGTTCATACCGTCCATCAGCGGACCTTCGATGACATTGATCGGACGGCCGCCGTCGGCCGCGATCTTCGCGCGCGCTTCTTCGGTATCTTCGACGATGAAGTTCGTGATGCCGAGAACGAGTGCGTGTGCGAGGCGCTTCTCGACCGGCTGGTTGCGCCATTCGAGGTTCTCTTCTTTCTTCGCTGCGCCGGTTTTGAATTTATCGGCGATTTCGAGCAGACGGTCGGTGCCATCGGCGCGACGGTTCAGCACGACGTCTTCGACGCGATCGCGCAGTTCCGGATCGAGGTCGGCATACACGCCGAGCTGGCCGGCGTTGACGATGCCCATGTCCATACCCGCCTGGATCGCGTAGTAGAGGAACACGGTGTGGATCGCCTCGCGCACCGGATCGTTGCCGCGAAACGAGAACGAGACGTTCGACACGCCGCCGCTCACCTTCGCGTACGGCAGGTTCTCTTTAATCCAGCGCGTCGCGTTAATGAAGTCGACCGCGTAGTTGTTGTGTTCTTCGATGCCGGTCGCAATCGCGAAGATGTTCGGATCGAAGATGATGTCTTCCGGCGGAAAGCCGACCTCGTTCACGAGGAAGTCGTATGAGCGCTTGCAGATCTGCGTCTTGCGTTCGAACGTATCGGCCTGGCCTTTTTCGTCGAACGCCATGACCACGGCTGCCGCGCCGTAACGGCGAATCAGGCTCGCGTGATGACGGAACGCTTCTTCGCCTTCCTTCAGCGAGATCGAGTTCACGATGGCCTTGCCCTGCACGCACTTCAGGCCGGCTTCGATCACTTCCCACTTTGACGAGTCGATCATGATCGGCACGCGCGCGATGTCCGGCTCGGAGGCGATCAGGTTCATGAAGCGGACCATCGCCGCCTTCGAATCGAGCATCGCCTCGTCCATGTTGACGTCGATGACCTGCGCGCCGTTCTCGACCTGCTGCCGCGCGACCGCGATCGCATCGTCGAACTGATCGTTCAGGATCATTCGCGCGAACGCCTTTGAGCCGGTTACGTTGGTGCGCTCACCAACGTTGATGAAGAGCGTGCCGGACGTGACGTTGAACGGCTCGAGGCCGGAGAGGCGCATGGTGTGATCGGTCATGTCTTGTGCCTGATTCGGTTGCGTGCTGCGGTGTTGGCTTGTTACGTACGCGTTGTCCGGGCTAAGCCCGACAACGCGCCGGACAACGGATGGGCGTGTCAGGCCGCGTCGCGGTACTGCGTTGGCCACTTGCGCGGCTTGATGTCGGCCAGCGCCTTCGCGATGGCGGCGATGTGCTCCGGCGTCGTGCCGCAGCAACCGCCCGCAATGTTCACGAGCCCGGCCTGCGCGAATTCCTTTAGCAGCCCGGACGTATCGGCGGGCAGTTCGTCGAAGCCGGTATCGCTCATCGGATTCGGCAAGCCCGCATTCGGATAGCACGACACATACGTATCGCAGAGCTTCGAAAGCTCGGCGATATACGGACGCATCAGCGCCGCGCCGAGTGCGCAGTTGAGGCCAAACGTGAGCGGCTTCGCGTGACGCAGCGAATTCCAGAAGGCCTCGACCGTCTGGCCGGACAGGATGCGGCCCGATGCATCGGTCACGGTGCCGGAGATCATGATGGGCAGACGCTCGCCCGTGTCCTCGAACAGTTCGTCGAGCGCGAACAGCGCGGCCTTGGCGTTCAGCGTGTCGAAAATGGTTTCGACGAGGAACAGGTCGACGCCGCCATCGAGCAGCGCCTTCGCCTGTTCGTAGTACGCGGTGCGCAGTTCGTCGAACGTGACGTTGCGTGCGCCCGGATCGTTTACGTCTGGAGAAATGCTTGCGGTTTTCGGCGTCGGCCCGATTGCGCCCGCAACGAAGCGCGGCTTGTCGGGCGTCGAGTATGTGTCGCAGGCTGCGCGCGCGAGCTTTGCCGATTCGAGGTTCATTTCGATCGCGAGACTTTCCATGCCGTAGTCGGCCTGCGCAATACGGGTTGCGCCGAAAGTGTTGGTTTCGAGAATGTCGGCGCCCGCAGCGAGGTACTGCTCGTGGATCTCGCTGATGACCTGCGGCTGCGTGATCGAGAGCAGCTCATTGTTGCCCTTGATGTCGCGACCGTAGTCCTTGAAACGCTCGCCGCGATAGCCCGCTTCGTCGAGCTTGTAGCGCTGGATCATCGTGCCCATCGCGCCGTCCAGGATCAGGATGCGCGATTTCAGGAGTTCTGGCAGCGCGGTGCCGCGCGTGTAGGCCGCAGCGGAGCGTTCTGGAGCAACGGGTTGGGCAGGCTGGTTCATGGCTGGCAAGGCTTGCGCCTGAAAGATGCGGTAAACGCGTCATTGTAGCCGGAGCGGCATGCCTTCGCCCTCGAGGGGCATGTGCGATGTCGTCTGGCGCGCGGTTTTCACGCGGCAAAAGAAAAACCCCGTCCGGCATGCCGGACGGGGTTTCGAGGAAGTGTCGCCCGGGCGACGCCTAGTGGAGGATCACCGGTTGATGCATCAGGCTGTCGAACTGGCCAAGGAATTCGTCCACTTCGTCGAGCGACGGTTCTTCTTCAATCAGTTTCTGTACGTGTTCGCGAAAGCGTGCCGCCATTGCACCATCAATGTAGATTTCGCGCTGCATGGTCTTGTCAACAATCTCGTAGCCACCGGAACGCATGGCGAGGTGGCCGTCTTCCGGCGGGAACTCGACAACACAATAGTTGGGGCTGTTGTAGATCATCTGCATGGCGACACTCCTTATTTCCGTTGGCTCCTGGCCATTCCTGCGCCGTAGATGGAGCATATGGTGTGGAATTCAAGGGGTGGACCCGGAGTAACGCGGGTGAAAGGTCCGGATCTACAGTTTAGACCCCAGCGGCAAGAAACGTTTCAAGTAACGCGGCAAAACGGTGCGATTGTTCAACCGGTGCAAGATGGGCGGCTTCCAGCAGCTCGAAACGGCAGCCGGGAATGGCATTTGCAAGAGCCTGCGTGGCGGCCGGCAATGTGCCGGTATCGTAGCGCCCAGCAACGGCCAGCGCGGGTTTGTCGATTCGTTTGACGTCCTCGCTCACGTCGAAATCGCGCAATGCTTCGCACGCGAGTGCGAATCCTTCGGTGTGTGTTCGCAACAACACTTCACCGATCTGTTCAACGGCTTCCGGATGCGCTTTCTGGAAGTCGGGGGTCAGCCAGCGGCTCAATGTCGCAGGAACGAGTGCGGACATACCTTCGCGACGTGCCGTGGCGGCGCGCTGATCCCATATGGCACGGGCTTCTGGCGGCGTGCTGCTCACCGTATCGGCAAGCGTCAGCGAATCAATGCATGATGGATGATCGAGTGCGAACTGCTGCGCGATCATGCCGCCCATCGACATACCGACGAGATGGGTATGTGACGCACCGAGCGCCTCGAGTAGCGCGGCGAGATCGCGGGACAGATCGGCAATGCTAAACGGCTGGTTGGGAACAGCGGTATGACCGTGCCCGCGCACGTCGTAGCGAAGCACGGTGTAGTCGTCGCGGAAATAGCCCGCGAGCTGATCCCAGACCGAGAGATCGCCGCCCAGCTGGTGAATGAAGGTGAGCCATGGGCCACCCCCTTCGTTGCTCAGGACATAGCGGGTTTCGAGGCCGTTGATGTTCAGTTGCATAAAGGCTCCATCGATATACATGCGGTGGGTGGTCTGCTGCGCGCGTGAGGCTGTCTGTCTTTCGCACCTGTTCGGCCGGCACCGACAGGTCGCGACGGGTCTCGAGGTCCGCGCGGGCAAACGTGCGTTGCACAGTATGCGAGTGAACCGTCGGCGAGAAGTTTCTGAAATCCTGGGAAAACTTCGCTGCACTCAGGGTTTTTCGATGGTGCCGCCTGGGCCGTTTGATAGTGCGGATGGGTTGGATGTGTCGTCGTTGCCTGTTTCGTTGTTCTCGCCGGTCGGAGCCGGCGCGATCGTTTCGCCGTTTGAATCGGGCGCGGGAATCCTGCCGCGCCAGCGCAGTTCGATCTGCGTGCCGTTCGGTTCGGTCTGCACGAGCCGCACAGGCAACCAGCCAAGCGATGGCGCAAGCCATACATCGATGCGTCGCCGGTCGCCTTCGCGTCGCGGCAGACGCATGAAGTGACGCGCCTCGACGAAGCCGTCCGGCACGCGCACGCTTTCGTCACCGATCGTTTCGATGGGCCAGATTTCGCCGCTATCGTTGTCCGCGACATAGAACTCGCGCGTGACACCCGGTCGGTACGCGGCGGGGTCACCGCGCACAAGGCTCGCCAGTTGCATGATCATGCTGAAGCGATCCTGCGCGCCGTCGGGTAGGGCAAGCGTGGTCGGTGTGCGCGTGAACGCGATTTTCCTGTCAGCGTGATTGAAGATCGTCACGTCTTCGGCGCGACGGCCGCGTTTTTCGATGTACTGGTCAGGTGCGATGCCGAACGCGTCGACGTGGCCGTGACTCGCGTAGCTGAAGGTGCCGACGAACGGCAGCGGTACCGAAACGATCATCTCGTAGGTGTGGCCGTCGCTCATCCAGTGGATGGTGCCCGGCTGGTTACGCACGCCGTTGTAGAAGGTGTCGTACTGGAGATCGCCCGAGGGCGGCACGGAGAACTTCACGCCCTGCGATGCCTGCGCGCTCCCTGTTTCCGATGCGGCACTCGCAGCGGCCGCGACGCCGGTTGACGAGGCGGGCGATGCAGCCGGTACCGTTTCAGATGAAGCGGCATCGGGCGTGCTGTCGGCGGCCGGTGGCGCTGTTACGGCATGCCTGGTTGCGGGGCGTGTGATGGTCAGCACATGCGCGCTCCGCGCGCGTGTGCGGGCAGCGCGAGCGGGCGCAGCCGATGGCAGCCTGGTGTTCGCGGGCGCCTGTTCGACGCGCTCGGCCTTGAGCAGTGCGACCTGCACGGGCGCATGGTCCGGTTCGAGTGGCTGTGCAGCACTGCGATGACGCTCGACCCATTCCGCGGCGATCCAGTGCAGCACCAGCACGAGAAGCAGCACGCCAATCCAGCGCAAGGCGCGCGGTGTGCGTTCAGGACGGGAAGCGGCAGATTGCGACAACATCGATACGTGTGGACCGGTGAGTGTGGGTGCGTGGATCAGCGGGGCTGCGCGCTGTAACCCAGTTCATACGACAGCTTCGCCGCGCATTCGCGCATTGCCGTGTCGACTGTCCCATTCCAGCGGATATCAAACGCGCCTTCATGTCCAAGCGCGATCAGACCCAGCGCGAGATCGCCGGTCGAATCGAATACCGGCATACAGAACGCATGAATATTGGGCAGCAGCATACCCTCGACGCGTGCCGCGCCGTGTTCACGCACGTCGGCCAGCGCGGCCTCGACATCTTCGTGCGTGCGCAGCGCGTGCGCCCAGGTTGAGCGTCGCGAATCGGCAAGCTCGCGCTCGATCATCGCACCTGTCTTGCTGCGGGGCAGCCAGGCGGCGAACAGCAGACCCGTTGCGGAGCCGAGCAGCGGCATCACATCGCCTAACTTGAGCGACGCTTTCGCTGGATGACTCGATTCCATCCAGTGCACGACAGTCGGCCCCTGATTGCCCCACACGGCGATGCCGACCGTGAAATCGAACTGGTCGCGCATTTCGGCCAGCGCGATGCGCGCGAGCTTCACGCCGTCGACGCGCGCCAGTCTCGCGAGACCCAACTGCAATGCAAAGCCGCCGAGCTCATAGCGCCCGGACAGCGGATCCTGGGCGACCACGCCAAGTCGCAGGAAGCTCACCAGATAGCGATGCGCTTTCGCCGGACTCATGCCCGCGCGCTGGGCGAGGTCGCGCAGCATCATTGCGCGCGGCTCTTCGGTGAGCACCTCCAGCAGGCGAAACCCGACTTCGATCGACTGGATGCCCGAACGCAGTTTTTCTTCACCGCTCTCGTGCGTGTCGGTTGCGTCGTCGTCGGTGGGATCGATGTCGGTTGAATGCATTGCTCTTGCAGTGAAATCGGACGGAATCGCGCCCGGCGTGTACACGGTAGCGTGTGGAAACAGACAGCGAACGTTAGCAGACTTGCGCCGCCGTCCGCGGTACCGCAGCCCGGCGCGTGAATGCTCACAAATTCCCCGCGTTTGGGCTGCGACGATTCACCATCGTAGAATAGATTCCTTCTATCGTCATCCACACTGCTGAAATCGCCTATGAAACTTGCCACGCTGAAGGACGGCACGCGCGACGGTCAACTGATCGTCGTGTCCCGCGACCTGCACACCGCGGCGATCGCGGACGCGATTGCGCCGACGCTCCAGCGCGTCCTCGACGACTGGACCTTCTATGCGCCGCAACTGATCGATCTGTATGACGCGCTGAATCAGGGCCGCGCCCGCAACACGTTCCAGTTCGATGCGAAAGCCTGTATGGCGCCGCTGCCGCGGGCGTTCCAGTGGGCCGACGGCTCATCGTATGTGAATCACGTCGAACTGGTGCGCCGCGCGCGCGGCGCCGAAATGCCGCCGGAATTCTGGACCGACCCGCTGATGTACCAGGGCGGCAGCGACGACTTCATCGGCCCGAAAGAGGACATCGTGTGCGCTTCGGAAGAATTCGGCATCGACTTCGAAGCCGAAGTGGCCGTCATCACCGGCGACGTGAAGATGGGCGTCACAGCCGAACAGGCGCTCAAGGCCGTGCGCCTCGTGACGCTCGTGAACGACGTTTCGCTGCGCAACCTGATTCCCGCCGAACTCGCCAAGGGGTTCGGCTTCTTTCAGAGCAAGCCGGCGACGTCATTTGCCCCGGTGGCCGTCACGCCCGACGAGCTTGGCGAGCACTGGCGCGAAGGGCGCGTGCATCGTCCAATGATCGTGCACTGGAACGGCAGGAAAGTCGGGCAGCCGGACGCCGGCACCGACATGGTGTTTCATTTCGGCCAGCTGGTCGCGCACGCGGCAAAGACGCGCAACCTGCGGGCGGGCGCGATCGTCGGTTCCGGGACCGTGTCGAACAAGGACGCAAAGCGCGGCTATTGCTGCATCGCCGAGAAACGTTGCCTCGAAACGATCGAACACGGCGCGCCGCAGACCGAATTCATGAAATACGGCGATACCGTGAAGATCGAGATGTTCGACGAAGCCGGCAAGTCGATTTTTGGCTCGATCGACCAGTCGGTCGCGCCGGTCGAAGGGGCGCATTGATCCGTGCTGAGGGAATCCCCGGGTTGGGCGTGATTGACACCGAGGCGACCTTTCAGGAGGGTTTCGCCCGATTACGTCGCATGCAGGCATCGCTACACTGACACACGCGCTGACACGCGCGCGCCTGCACGGCGGCCTGTGCCGCGCGCGCGACGCACGGAAATCTCCGTCGAAACAGGGAATGGCAGTACAAAAACACATTGCCACGGTGAGGAGACTTGCATGCGAATCCGGTCGTTCATTTCCAGATCCGGGCGTCCCCGGACAGCGGTTCACACCGGCGGCCGCGCTGTCCCGGCTCGCGCGCTTCAACGGCTCGCGCTGGGGCTTGCTATCTCGGTGAGCGTTGCGCTTCCTGTCTCCGCGGTAGCCCAGGTGAAGATTGGCGTCGTGCTGTCGCTGACGGGGCCGGCCGCCTCGCTGGGCATTCCGGCGCGCGATACCGTGGCGCTGTTTCCGAAAGAACTGGCCGGCCAGAAAGTCGAATATCTCGTGTTCGACGACGCATCGGACACCACCCAGGCCGTTCAGAACACGAAGAAGCTGATCTCCGAAGAACACGTCGACGCCATCATCGGCTCGTCGATCACGCCGAATACGCTCGCCATGATCGACGTGATCGCCGAAGGGCAGACGCCGACGATCTCGCTTGCTTCGTCGGCGAAGATCATCGAGCCGGTGGACGCAAAGCGTCACTGGATGTTCAAGACGCCGCAAACCGACGCGATGATGGCTTCGGCGATCGCGGAGCACGCCAGCGAACATGGCGTGAAGACGATTGCATACATTGGCCAGGCGGATGCGCTCGGCGAAACCTTTTACGCGGAAGTTGCGAAGTTCGCGCAGCTCCACAAGATCACGGTTGTCGCGAACGAGCGCTTCAATCGCACCGATCCGAGTGTGACGGGCCAGATTCTCAAGATCATGGCGGCGAATCCCGATGCAGTGGTCGTCGGCGCTGCCGGCACGCCCGCGGCACTGCCGCCCAAGACGCTGAAGTCGCGCGGCTACAAGGGCTTGATCTATCACAACCACGGCGTGGGCAATAACGACTTCCTGCGCGTGTGCGGTGCCGACTGCAACGGCACATTCCTGCCGGCGAGCCCGGTGCTGGTCGCAGCGCAACTGCCGGTCGACCATCCGGCAAAGCGGCTCGCGCTCGACTACATCGCCCGCTTCGAGGCCCAGCATGGCGTGGGCAGCGTATCGGCGTTCGGTTCGTACGCGTGGGATGCCGGGCTGCTGCTGGGTAACGCGGTGCCGATCGCGCTGAAGACAGCCGCCCCTGGCACATCCGAATTCCGTCAGGCGCTGCGCGACGCGCTCGAAGCGACGCGCGGCCTCGCGGACACCAATGGTATTGTCAACATGAGCATGACTGATCACCTTGGCCTCGACCAGCGCGCCCGCGTCATGGTGGAGATTCGCGATGGCAAGTGGGTGTATCAGGCGCGCTGAAGCGCGAATGTGCGCCCGTCACGGGACTTGCTCGGGTCCCCTGCAGGATGGTTGCTCTCGCCGCCTTCCGAAACGCATTGTTCTACTGGATCGACTGCCATGTCTCACGATTCGCAAGCCCACGGCACACCCAATCCGGATTTCTACGCCGGTTATCACGCGCTGCGCCTGCGGCGTCATTCGCACGGCATTCTCGAGGTCGTGATGAGTGGCGAAGGCGCGAACAAAAGCGGCCTCGCGACCGCCGATGCGCACATGCATCGCGAACTCGCGGATATCTGGCGTGATATTGACCGCGATCCGGAAGTGCGCGTCGCGGTGATCCGCGGTGAGGGAAAGGGCTTTTCGGCGGGCGGCGATCTCGGGCTCGTCGAGCAGATGGCCACCGATTTCGACGTGCGCACGCGCGTGTGGCGTGAGGCGCGTGACCTCGTCTATAGCGTGATCAACTGCAGCAAGCCGGTGGTTTCCGCAATGCACGGACCGGCGGTCGGCGCGGGGCTTGTCGTGGGATTGCTTGCCGATATCTCGATCGCGGCGAAGAGCGCGCGCATTATCGATGGTCATACGCGCCTTGGCGTCGCGGCGGGCGATCACGCGGCGATCGTGTGGCCGCTCCTGTGCGGCATGGCGAAGGCGAAGTACTACCTGATGCTGTGCGAGCCGGTGAGCGGAGAAGAGGCAGAGCGGATCGGTCTCGTTTCGCTGGCGGTCGACGAAAACGATCTGCTGCCGAAAGCCTTCGAGGTCGCGCAGAAACTCGCGAGCGGTTCGCAGACGGCAATCCGCTGGACGAAGTACGCGCTGAACAACTGGCTGCGCTCGGCGGGACCGACCTTCGATGCTTCGCTTGCGCTTGAATTCATGGGCTTTGCCGGCCCCGACGTGCGCGAAGGGGTAAGCTCGTTGCGCGAGCGCCGCGCGCCCGACTTCAGACGCGGCGATCCGTTCTGATGCCGCTGGCAGCATGGCGTGACGTCCGCGCGATGCGTCCACGTCCTGGCGCGCGGGCCTTTGCGTGAGCACGGTGCCGGGTTTTCTGGCGCGCGGAGACGCGCGGTATGATCGGACGAATCGGGGGCGGCGTTGCCGCGTTCCGCCATTTTCAGGTGCGAGGAGAAAACCAATGACCGATACAACCGGCTCCACGCCGCCCTTTCCCGGCTTCCCGGGTTTTCCGCCCGCTGAAATGCTCGACCGGATGTGGGACATGATGCGGCTAACGCCGTTCGGCTCCGCTTTTCCGGGCGCGCAGGCGGGCGCCGCGCAAGGTCTGGGGCCGTCGCTTTCGATGATGTCCGACATGATGGCGCCGCTCACGAACGTCGAGGAACTCGACAAGCGCATCACCGACATGCGCGCCGTCGAGCAATGGCTGAAGCTGAACCTGAACATGCTCCAATCGGCGATTCAGGCGCTCGAAGTACAGCGCGCGACGCTTGCCACATTGCGGGCGTTCGGCGCGTTCGCGCAGTCGTCGATGAAGCCGGCGGCGACTGCGCCGGGAGCGGCGTCCTCGCCTTCGCCGATGCCATCGTGGATGTCGCAGCCAGTGGCGTCATCGGCTGGACAAACCGATGCCGCCGCAACGAAGTCCACCGAATCCGGAGGAGCGGAGGAAGCGGGTGAAGCCGCGCAAACCCCGCCGTTCGACACCTCGGCGTGGTGGAACCTGCTGCAGTCGCAGTTCAACCAGCTGGCGCAGTTCGCGATGGCGCAGCCGGCGGCAGCGCCGGGCGCAACCGCCACGGCGGAAGATATGGCCGAAGCGGCGCACGATGCCGACGCGCCCGATGCCGCCGGCGCCGCGGCGCCAGCCGGCGAGGCCGCGCCGAAGCCGTCTGGCGCGGTGAAGCGCCCGGCCGCGAAACGCGCGCCGTCGTCGAAAAGTGCTGGCGAAGGCCGCGCCCCGAAGAAAACGCCCGCTTCAGGGGCCTGAGCACAACTGAACGTGCAGTTTTTGCGCTCGCGCAATGCGCGGGCGCAAGTTGCGGCATTGGCGCCACAATCCGGGGCGGCGCCGGCCGTGCCTTCCGCTGAACTGTCACAGGGCCCGTGCTATCATCCTGTAAGCTTTTTTGGGCCCGTTTGCGCGCACTGAAAACAACGACTCGAGCAGCTCGAACCTCCGCCGGCTGGGCCGGCAGCGGGTTCGACGGTGCAGTCCGGCGCGGGCCGGTCCGACCCAGGCATGGTTTTTCCTCACCCACGGTCGACCGATTCAAGAAACTCCGGTTTTCGAAAGTGCACATTTAGCCGCAGGCTTCTTTGCCTGACGGTGCATCTGGACGCCCGATTACCGCGTAAAATTGAATGCTTCCCAGGTCGCGAAAGCGGGCTTAAGGCTCGCTCGCAGCAAACAGATACAAACAGACGTCGTATGCGCAGAACAGGGGTGGGACTATGAACACCATGCTTTATCCGGAACTTTACAAATCGCTCGAATCCGTTCGATGGGACATGGAGAAGGACATTCCGTGGTCCACATTCGATGCGTCGCTGCTCACCGATGAGCAGGCAGCCACCATCAAGATGAACGCGATCACCGAGTGGTCGGCGTTGCCCGCCACGGAAATGTTCCTGCGCGACAACCATCACGACAGCGATTTTTCGGCATTCATGAGCGTCTGGTTTTTCGAAGAGCAGAAGCATTCGCTGGTGCTGATGGAATATCTGCGCCGCTTCAAACCGGAAATGTGCCCGACGGAAGAGGAACTGCACGCCGTGCGTTTCGAATTCGATCCGGCGCCGCCGCTTGAAACGCTCATGCTGCACTTCTGCGGCGAAATCCGCCTGAACCACTGGTATCGCCGCGCGGCTGAATGGCATACCGAGCCGGTTATCAAGCACATCTACGAAACCATTTCGCGCGACGAAGCGCGTCATGGCGGCGCGTATCTGCGCTACATGAAGAAGGCGATGGCACAAACGGGCGATATCGCGCGTGCTGCATTCGCGAAGATCGGCGTGCTGATGGCTTCGGCGCGTCGCACGGAAAAGCCGCTGCATCCCACGAACCTGCACGTGAACCAGGCGCTGTTCCCGCGCGACACGATCCAGTCGCGTCTGCCGGATCCGGAATGGCTCGAACGCTGGCTGGACGAGCAGATCCGCTTCGACGACGGCTGGGAAAAGAAGGTGGTCGAGCGCATTCTGCACAACCTGTCGATCCTGTTCGAGCGCACGTTCACGACGGCGCAGGAACTGAACCGCTACCGCAAGGAAGTGGTGACGCGTCTTCAGGCAGAGCAGGGTGCCGGCGCACCGCAGCAACAACCGGCCTGACGCATCGCGCTGGCCCGATCCGTTCGTTTCGTGACGATCGCATTGGGCACGGCCAGGAATCGAAACGGCCCGGCAAGCGCAAGCTTTCCGGGCCGTTGTTCCTGCTGGCGTCCAGGTGCTGCGATCAATCCGGAACCGGGACGCGCAATCCTGTTTTTCAACGAACCGGCGTCGGCGTGCATTGCAGTCACGCCGCGTTCATCTTTCTGATTTCCTCGCCATGCCAGCCATTTTCGAACGCAAGATCATGACCCGCGACGCGCTCGCACCGTTGCGTCCTTCACTGACGGGGCCGGTGGTGTTCACGAACGGCGTGTTCGACATCCTGCATCGCGGGCACGTCACCTATCTCGCGGACGCGAAGGCGCTAGGGGCAACGCTGATTGTCGGCGTGAACAGCGATGCGTCGGTGCGCATGCTCGGCAAGGGCGACGATCGCCCGATCAACAATGAATCCGACCGCATGGCGCTTCTCGCCGCGCTCGAAAGTGTCGACTGGGTGGTGCGTTTCGAAGAGCAGACGCCGGTTGCGCTGATCGAAGCGCTACGTCCGGACGTACTGGTGAAGGGCGGCGACTACGACATGGACGTGTTGCCCGAATCCGCTCTTGTGCGCGGCTGGGGCGGCCGTGCGCTCGCGATTCCGTTCGAGCACGACCGCTCGACCACCGCGCTGCTCAAGAAGGTGCGAACGCCCGGTTGATGTGGCGAGCGGCGCTGCCCGCGCCGCCTGCTGCTTACTGCGTCAAGGCCGACGCCGCGATCGGCGCAGCGGGCGCCGGTTCGCCGACTACCGCCTGATCGGCCGCGTCGGCGGCTGTCATCGGTCGAACCTGTAACGATTCCGCGTGAATCTGGCGGCTCACGTGATTCGGCTCGCGCAGCCCGGCGGACGGCAGCGGTCCGAACACGCCGCGCAGGGCGACAAACGCCAGCATGTTGGCAAGAAACAGGATGGCGATCAGCCAGCGCAGCATCGTCGGGTTCTCCGTCGGCAAGTAGTTTGGGTCAGATCAGCTTTGGCCGGCGCCGCTGCCTTCGGCAGCAATCAGCGCGAGGCCGGCCAGTACAAGCGAATCGTGGCGAGTATGCGGCACCTTGAGCGCCGCTGTCACCTCGTCTGCGGCGCCGCCGCCGGTCACGAGCCGCACCGGCACCTTCCAGGCATCGCTCAGGTCGTTCCACATGCGCTCGATCAGACCCGCCTGCGCGAGCGCGCAACCGGCCGACAGCGAACGCGGCGTATCGGTTGCAAACGACGGCCCGCGACGCGTGCCTTCGCCCTGGTCCAGCAAGTCACGGGCGGCGAGCGCATCGAGCGTTGGCAGCTGCGCCGTATGTTCGCCAAGCGAGCGCATCATCAACGACCAGCCAGGCGCGATCACCCCGCCGACAAACGTGCCATCGGCGCTCAGTGCTTCGAGCGTCGTCGCGGTGCCGAACGTCGCGATGAGAAGCGGCTCGCCGGGAAACGCGGCGTGTGCCCCGATCAGGCCGGCCCACCGGTCGCTGCCAAGCGACGACGGCGTCGTATAGCCATTGGTCACGCCGCACTGCCGCGCGACGGCGCGAATCGTCGTGCGCGGGAGCGCCGGCCAGTGCGCTTCAATCAGCCGGTCAATCCGCTGCGCGACAACTTCACCTGCGACGTTCGAAATCCAGGCGCTTCCCGGCACAGGCAACGCGGACCAGTCCGGATCATCCGCAGCCGTACCCGTGTGTGCCGCGCCGTGTGCAAAGGCGCCGCTCTTCAGCGCCGTGCCGTCGCGGTGTACCAGCGCCCACTTGATCCGGCTGTTTCCGGCGTCGACCAGCAAAAAAGGCTTGCCGCTCATGCGACGCCGTCTGCAAGGCGCAGCGACACGTCGCCCGTCGAGATAGCCTCGCGGCCCGTCGCGGTGTCGAGCAGCAGTAGCCCGTTGTCGTCGACGCCCGCGGCCACGCCGCGCATCACTTCCACGCCCTGCTCGATCAGCACGACTTCGCGCCCCGCGTACCCGTGGCAGGCGTTCCAGCGCGCGCGGAACGGCGCAAAGCCTTCCGCCGCGAAGCGCTGCAGCGCCGGTTCGAGCGCGTTCAGCTCGGCAGCGAGCGTATCGGTGAGATTCGCGTTCGGCAGCGCGCGGGAGAGGGCGGTCGGGGTCGCACCGCGCGTTTGCGCCGGTGCGCCGGCGTTGAGCGCGCCCACTTTTGCCGCCAGTTCTTCCGCGCCTTTCACGTTCGTGCCGATGCCGATGACGACCGCGCTTGCATCGGCAGTGCTCCACGCCGTCTCGATCAGGATGCCGGCGAGCTTGTCGCCTTCGAAGAGCACGTCGTTCGGCCATTTCAGCGAGATCTGGCCCGGCGCCGCGAGCGGCAGCGAGCGCAGGCCGTCGACGAGCGCGACGCCGACCGCCAGACTCAATCCCGCCAGCCCTTCGAGCGGACGCGGCAGCACGCACGCTACGGAGAACAGGAGCGCGTTGCCGGGCTCGGCGTACCAGGGACGGCCACGGCGGCCTCGCCCGGCAGTCTGCAGATAGGCGACGCGGACCATCGGACGCGGCAGCGCATCCCGTTCGCGTGGCAGCGACTTCAGATGGGCCATCAGGTCGGCGTTGGTCGAGCCGGTTTCTTCGACGATGTCGATAGGCCAGTCGTGCGCGGCCGGTCCAAACAGCGTGACGGCGCGCGCGCGGTCGATGCGCCAGTCGCCGGCTGGCGTGGCGTCGGAGGAAGGTGTGCGGGGATTCATGAGCCGTATTGTAGTTGCCCATTGTCGCAAGTGGGCGCGAGCGAACGTAACCAGGGCGCAAGTGAGCGCTCCCAGACCGCTCAAATGCAGCACGTTCGTTACAATGGCCGCTGACTCCATCAAGCGAACCAGCGATCCTTGAACTACGACACTCCGCCCGGCCTCGAAGTCGCGGCTGGCAGCCAGGGAAAGATCGTCCGGCTATCCGGCCAGTGGACGGCGCTTGCGCTCGCCCGCGACCGCAATCGCAGCGGGGCGGTGTTGAGGCTGCGCGCGCTCGCGACCGAGAAGATCGGCCAATGGGACCTGTCGCGGGTCGATCGCATGGATCACGTCGGCGGCCAGGCGCTCTGGCGCGTGTGGGGCCACCGGATGCCCACTGATCTCGTCGAGCTGAATGACACGCAGCGCGAGATCTTCCACCGTATCGCACTGCTCGACTCGGCGCGCGAGAACCCCGACGCGGTTCCGCGCTTCGATCCGTTCACGCGGCTGGGCCTGGCGATCTTTTCGTTCTTCGAGCACCTGTACGGCGGTATCGCGATGTTTGGACGCGTCGTGCTCGACCTGCTCTCCATCGTGCGCAATCCGAAGCTGATTCCGTGGACCGAGATTTCAGCGAACGTCTATAACGCCGGCACGAGAGCGCTGGCGATTACCGCGCTCGTCGCGTTCCTGATCGGGATCGTGCTGAGTTATCTATCGGCGCAGCAATTGCGACTTTTCGGCGCCAATCAGTTCATCGTCAATATTCTCGGGCTCGGGGTGATCCGCGAACTCGGGCCAGTGCTCTCGGCAATTCTGGTGGCGGGTCGCTCGGGTTCGGCCATCACCGCGCAGATCGGCGTGATGCGCGTCACCGAAGAACTCGACGCGATGCGCGTGATGGGTATTCCGCATGGGTTGCGGCTGATCCTGCCGCGCGTGCTCGCGCTTGCCATCGCCATGCCGCTCCTCGTGATGTGGACGAACATCGTCGCGCTGACGGGCGGCGCGCTCGCCGCGAAGATCGTGCTCGGTATTGATATGAGCTACTTCGCGCGGGCGCTGCCGGGCGTCGTGCCGGTCGCGAACCTGTGGATAGGTCTTGGCAAGGGCGTGGCGTTCGGCATGCTGATCGCGATCGTCGGCTGTCATTTCGGGTTTCGCGTCAAGGCGAATTCGCAGAGTCTGGGCGAAGGCACGACCACGTCGGTGGTGACGTCGATCACGGTCGTGATTCTCGCGGACGCTGTGTTCGCGATCCTCTTTCAGAACGTGGGGCTTGGATGACCGCACCACTCGCGACCGCTGTCCGTGACCAGCCGATGCCGGAGATCGCCGAACCGGTCATCGAGGTCCGCAATCTCAGCAAGCGCTACGGGCGCAACATCGTCCACCAGCATCTCGACTTCGAGGTGCGGCGCGGCGAGATCGTGTCGATTGTCGGCGGTTCGGGATCGGGCAAGACGACGCTCGTGCGGCAGATTCTCGGCCTCGAACGGCCGTCGTCGGGAACGATCAAGGTATTCGGCGAAGACACCTCGAAGATCGAGCCGGAAGAGGTGCGTCTCATGCGCAGCCGCTACGGCATGCTGTTCCAGCAGGGCGCGCTGTTCTCGTCGCTGTCGGTGTTCGACAACATCGCGCAGCCGCTGCGTGAGCTGGGCAAGATTCCCGAAGATCTGCTGCGCGACATCGTGATGCTGAAGCTCGAGATGGTCGGTCTGCCCTGCAAGAACGCGTCGAAAATGCCGGCGGCGCTCTCGGGTGGCATGATCAAGCGGGTCGGCATCGCGCGGGCGATCGCGCTCGAACCGGAACTGCTTTTTCTCGACGAACCGACGGCCGGCCTTGATCCGCAGGCGTCGGAAGAGTTCGTCGAGCTGATCAGTACGCTGCATCGCGCGCTCGGGCTCACCGTCGTGATGGTCACGCACGATCTCGACACGATGGTCGCGCTGTCGACGCGCGTCGCCGTGCTGGCGGACCGCAAGGTGCTGGTCGCCGCGCCTGTCGAAGAGGCCGCGGGCGTCGATCATCCATTTATCCGCGAGTATTTCCTTGGACTGCGCGGCCGGCGCGCGTTGCAGGCGCTGCCGCCGGAGCGGCGCGCGAAGCTGCCGGCGGCAGCGCTCGAACCGGCATCGGCCGAAGTCCAGTTGTGAACCCGGGAACCTGACCATGGAAAACAAATCGCACGCCTTCTGGGCCGGGCTCTTCACCGTCGTGCTGGTGGTCGCGATCGGGATCGCGGCGTTCCTTTTTAACGTCGACCGCTCCGTGCGCGAACCGTACGACCTGATTGCGCGCACGAACGTGACGGGCCTTTTTACCGATGCCGCCGTGCGATATCGAGGACTCGACGTCGGCAAGGTGCAGTCGATCAAGTTCGACCGCACCCATCCGGGGCAGATCCTGATCCGCATCATGGTCGACAGGAACGCGCCGATCACGCATTCCACGTACGGCAGCCTCGGCTTCCAGGGTGTGACCGGCATCGCGTTCATCCAGCTCGACGACACCGGCAAGGATCCGTCGCCGCTCCCGTCGACGCCGAAACAGATCGCGCAGATTCCGATGCGCCCCGGCCTGCTCGACCAGTTGCAGCAGCGCGGCGATATCCTGCTGCGCAAGCTTGAACGGGTCGCGAACGACGTTGATGAACTGCTGTCGCCCGAAATGCGCGCGCAGCTGACGGCGACCGCCGCAAGCCTGCAGCACGCCGCGGATGGCGTCGCGACCTTAAGCCAGCAGATGGCGCCCGCAGCCGCTAAACTGCCGTCGACGTTAAACCAGCTGGATCGCACGCTGGCATCGACGAACCAGCTGGTCACCGGCCTGAACCGGCCCGATGGCCCGCTCGAAAGCAATCTGAACAAGGTCGGCACCGCGGCGCAGCAGGCCGGCATCGCGCTGACGTCGATCAACGAGACCGTACAGGAGCTGTCGGCGCGCGTCGGTTACGACACGCTGCCGCACGTAAGCACACTGGCCGACGACGTGCGCAGCGCAGCGCGCTCGGTCGACCGTGCCGCCGATACGTTCAGCAACAACCCGCGCAGCGTCCTGTTTGGCGCTGCGCCGGCCGCGCCGGGCCCCGGCGAGCCAGGCTTTGCCTGGCCCGTGGCCCACGCCACGAAATGACTGACAAGGAACATTGCGATGCCACGCTCGCTCAGGCCCTTTAAGCACACACACCGCTCTTTACCGTCCGGCGCCGCGATTGCGCTCGTTCTCGCGCTCGCCGTGCTGTCGGGATGCGCCGGCAATCCGGCGGCGCTCTCCGATATCCGCTACGACCTCGGGCCGCCTTCGACGGACGGCTCGGTGGGCACCATGCCCGCCATCAAGGTGCTCGACGTCGAAGCGCCCGAAACCCTCGGCTCCGTCAAACTCAATTACCGGTTGAGCTACAGCGACGCGCAGCAGCTCTCCGCGTACGCAAACAGCCACTGGACGATGCCACCCGCGCAACTGCTGACGCAGCGTCTGCGCTCGGCGCTCACTTCGCGCGGCGCCGTGCTGACGGGCGCCGACAGCGTGCGCGCGCCGGTGCTGAAAGTGGAGTTGCAGGAGTTCGAGCAGGTGTTCGACGGCCAGTCGGAAAGCCACGGCGCCGTGACGGCCCGCGCCACGCTGTTCCAGAACGGCAAGGTCATCGGCCAGCGCACGTTTTTTTCGCGCGTGCCGGCGAGTTCGCCGGATGCGGCGGGCGGCGCGCGCGCGCTTGCCGCCGCCAGCGACGAAATCGTCTCGCAGATCAGCGCGTGGCTCGGCGCACAGCCGCTCGTCGCCGCGCAATGACCATGGCGCGGCGCACGTTCCGGAGCGCTGGATGTCGGTGAAGTCCTGGCAGCGCCGCCCGTCGGCGTTCGCAAGACAGGCGCTCGCGCTGTATGGGGCCCTGATCGTGTACGGCTCGCTGTATCCGTTCACCGGCTGGCGCTCGCTGGGGCTCGGGCCGCTTGATTTCCTGTTCGATCCGCTTCCGCAATACCTCACGGCCTTCGATGTCGTCACGAATGTGCTCGGCTATATGCCGTTCGGCGCGCTCGTCGTGCTCGCGGTGTATCCGCGCTGTCGCGGATCGCTCGCCGTCGGCGTCGCATTCGTGCTGGGCGCGTTGCTCTCCGGCACGATGGAAGCCATTCAGACGTATCTGCCGACGCGCGTCGCATCGAATCTCGATCTGGCCGCGAACGCGCTCGGCGCGCTGCTCGGCGCGGCGCTGATGGCGCCGGCGACGGGCCCGCTCCTCGATCGCGGCGTCCTGCGGCGCATGCGTTTCCTGTGGTTCCATCGCGATGCGGCCGCGCTGCTCGGACTCGCGCTGCTATGGCCGTTCGCGACGATGTATCCGGCGCCGCGCCTCTTCGGCGTCGGCGACTGGCCGCGTGAACTATGGTTGCGCTTCGATTCGACGATGCAGGACGCGCTTCTCGCGTGGACGCCCGAGCGCTGGCAGGTGTCCGCGTGGCCCGAACGCGTTGCCGCCTGGCTGCCGGACGACGCCTGGGAAGCCCTGATCACCGCGCTCAGCCTGTTCGCCGCGTGTGCGCTGGCGTCGCTGCCGGTGCGCGATCGCGCGCCACGCGTGCGGCTGCTGCTGACGTTTGTCGCCGTGACGCTCTTCGTGAAAGTCGGCGCCACGTTCCTGCAGTCGCAGACAGGCCTCGCGTTCGACTGGGCGACGCCCGGCGCGCTGACCGGCCTGCTGTGCGGCGTGCTCGCCGGCCTGCTTGCGCTCAGCCTGCCGCCGGCGGGGCGCGCGACGCTCGCCGCGGTCGCGCTCGTGCTGATGCTGGTGTTTGGCAACCTGCTGCCGGTGAATCCGTACTTCGATATCGTGCTCGCCGACTGGCGTCAGGGCCGCTATCTGCATTTCAACGGCCTTGCACGCTGGCTCGCGTGGATGTGGCCGTACGCGGCGCTCGTGTGGCTCGCGTTTTCGGCCGAGCGCGCGTGGTTCTCGCGGGGCCGCGCCAGCGGCTGACGGACGCGCTCGTTATAATCGTCCGGACCCAGCGCCCCTATGGCGGACCCGCATACACGTCCGCGTCACGTATCCAGACACTTTCTGCCCACTCCCCGGCCACCATGGACTCTTTCTACAAGTACCACGTGTTTTTCTGCCTCAACCAGCGTGAGCCCGGCGCGACGCGGCCCAGCTGCGCGAACTGCAACGCACAGGCGATGCAGGAATACGCGAAGAAACGCGTGAAGCAGCTCGGTCTCGCGGGCCCCGGCCAGGTGCGTATCAACAAGGCAGGTTGCCTTGAACGCTGCGAAGAAGGCCCGACAATCGTCGTCTATCCCGAAGGCACCTGGTACACATACGTCGACGAAGCCGATATCGATGAAATCGTCGATTCGCATCTGGCGAACGGCAAGGTCGTCGAACGCCTGAAAATCTGATCCGCCCATGAACGTTCACACGAAAAAATTCCTGATCGACGGCCCGGTCGGCAAGATCGAAGTGGCCGTCGACACACCTGATGAAGCACGCGACAAAGGCGCGGTACCGCGCGGCATCGCGCTCGTCGCGCATCCGCATCCGCTCTTCGGCGGCACGATGGACAACAAGGTCGCGCAGACGCTCGCACGCACGCTCGTGCAGCTGAACTACGTGACGTATCGCTCGAATTTTCGCGGCGTCGGGCAGACCGAAGGAGAGCACGACAAGGGCGTCGGCGAACGCGACGATCTGCGCGCCGTGCTCGATTTCATGCGCGCGCAGGAAGGGCAGGCGGATCTGCCGCTCGTGCTCGCGGGCTTTTCGTTCGGCACCTTCGTGCTCTCGCACGTGGCCGCGCGGCTGAAGGAAGAAGGTCACGCGATCGAGCGCATCGTGTTCGTCGGCACGGCGGCAAGCAACTGGGAAGTTGCGCCGGTGCCAGAAAACACGCTCCTGATTCACGGCGAAACCGATGAAACGGTGCCGATCCAGTCAGTTTATGACTGGGCCGCGCCGCAGGAACTGCCGGTCGTCGTGATTCCCGGCGCCGAGCATTTCCTGCATCGCAAGTTGCACATCCTGAAACGGATCATCGTCGACGCCTGGCGGTAAAGCGGTGCCGGTTGAAGCCGGCGCGTATCTGAGACGCCGCAGTAACCGTCGCGCGCGCGATTCCGGGGTACAGGTATGCACAGAATGTGAATTTATCGGCCGTACCGTCGGCGGATTGTCGGATTGCGACGCGTATAATGAGCGCTCTTTTTTGGGCGCAGCGTCGTCTCTCTGTCCGGCTGGATGCCCGCTCGCATCGCCGGATGGCCGATAACGCTGCGCGAACCGATCGCGTGGCCGGAAGTCCAGCGGGCGCCCTACCGCCGAACTGCAGAAGCAGGCGGCGAGCGCCCGCCGACCGGCTCTTCCCATCTGCGTGCCCCCGCGCGCAAAGCACATTTCTGCCCGAATCGATCCTATGCGTTTTTCCTCCTCCGGCACTTCGTCCCCGATGTCACTGACGTCTTTCGCATCTTCTTCGGTCCGCCGCGCGGTTGCGCTCGGCGTCCTGTTGCCCGCAACGCTGGTGGCGAGCACGGCGTTCGCGCAGGTGGCGCCTCCGGGCGTGAACGCGCGCTCGTGGGTGCTCGTCGATGCCACCAGCAATCAGGTGCTTGCCTCGGGCAATCCTGACGAGCGTGTCGAACCGGCTTCGCTCACGAAGCTGATGACCGCGTATCTGGTGTTCGACGCGCTGCAAAAGAAGAAGATCACGATGGACCAGACGATCATGCCGAGCGAAGCCGTGCGCCGCGTGCGTACGGACGAGTCGCGCATGTTCATCGAAGCGAACAAACCGGTTACGGTGCACGATCTCGTGTACGGCATGATCGTGCAGTCGGGTAACGATGCGGCGATCGCGCTGGCCGAACTGGTCGGTGGCAGCGAAGCGCAGTTCGTGCCGCTGATGAACGCCGAAGCGCAGCGCCTCGGCATGAAGAACACGCACTACGCTGACGTGAACGGCATGCCCGATCCGCAGCACTACACGACGGCCGGCGACCTCGCGATTCTCTCGACGCGCCTGATCCGCGATTTCCCGGACTACTACAACATCTTCTCGGTCCGCGAATTCACGTACAACAAGATCAAGCAGCCGAACCGCAACCGTCTGCTGTGGCTCGATCCGACCGTCGACGGTCTGAAGACCGGTCACACGCAGGCCGCCGGCTATTGCCTGATCGCCACGGCAAAGCGCCCGCTGCCGGGTTCGCCCGACGCGACGCGCCGCCTCGTCACGGTGATGATGGGCGAGCCGAAGGAACACGATCGCGTGCAGGACAGCCTGAAGATGCTGAGCTACGGCTACACCGCGTATGACACGGTGCGCCTGTACAAGGCCGGTCAGGTGATCGAAACGCCGCACATCTACAAGGGCGCGGCTGACACCATCAAGATTGGTGTGAAGACCGACCAGTACATCACCGTGCCGAAGGGCGTGGGCGACAAGGCGAAGCCGCTCGTCGAGCGCACGGATCCCCTGATCGCCCCGATCACCGACGGCCAGCAGGTGGGCACCGCGAAGATCGTCGCGGACGGCAAGACGCTCGCGGAATTCCCGGTTGTCGCGCTGCAGACGGTGCCGCAGGCAGGCATCGTCGGACGCCTGTGGGATTCGATGATGCTGATGTTCAACAAGAAGAAGTAAGCTTGAGAAGGTCGATGCGGCGCGTGCCGGCGGTGGTTGCCGCGGCGCACGCGCCGCATCCAAGGCAGATGCAGGCGCCGTATCGTTGATTTAAAGCATGCGGCGCTGGAAGGAGTAAGTGATGGATTCAGCAAACGACTCGCTGTTCGAGTTTCCCTGTGATTTCCCGATCAAGGTGATGGGCAAGTCGCATCCGGATTTCCACGCGACGATCGTGACCGTGATCCGCCAGTTCGACGGCGAATTCGACGCGACGCGCGTCGAAACACGCCCGTCGAGCAGCGGCAACTACACTGGCCTGACGGTCACCGTCCGCGCGCAGAGTCGCGCGCATCTCGACGATATTTATCGCGCGCTCACCGGTCATCCGATGGTGAAAGTGGTGCTTTGATGCGCTGTCGCCGCGCCGGCCTGAGGCGGCGACCCCTATGACTCGACGTGCAACGCGTCCGGAGTCTTCCCCGCGCCCGATCTGCCGGCGCACGCGCGATCGAAAAGTTGTTTGAAGCGCGCCACCTCTGCGAACACCCACTCCCTGAACGCCGCGACCCGCGGCACGTGAAGCATGTGCGGCGGGCAGATGAAGTAGTACTGCCACGGACTCGGGCCGTCGACATCGAAGAGGCGCACAAGCCGACCGCTGGCGATCTCGTGCATCGCCAGCGAACGCCGCACAAGCGCAATACCCTGACGGTCGATGGCCGCTTGCAGCAGGTTCGACGAATCCTGATAGAGCACGCCACGCTTTGGCTCCGGCAGACTGGTGAGACCGGCGGCGTCGAACCACGGGCGCCAGAGCTCGTCGTCGGAGCGCAGCAGCGGCGCGTTCGCCAGTTCGGCGGGTGTTTTCGGCAGATTGCCGCCGTTGAAGTCCGGTGAGCAGGCCGGGAAGAAAATCTCCTCGAGCAGCAGTTCCGCATGCAGGCCCGGATATTTGCCAAAGCCGAACCGGATCGCCGCATCGACGTCGTCGCGGGCAAAATCGGCGAGCGCATTCGTGGACAGCAGTTCGAGGTCCCACTGCGGATTCGCCTCGATGAAGCTGCCAATGCGCGGCGTCACCCAGCGCGCCGCGAACGACGACAGCATCGTCACGACCAGCCGCCGCTCGCGGTCGCCGGCGCGGATCTGGCGCGTCGCATCGGCGAGCGCCGTGAGCGCGGCCCGAACCTGCGTTGCATAGCGGCCGCCCACTTCGGTGAGCCGCACGCGCTTGCCCTCGCGGGCGAACAGCGCCACGCCGAGTTCGGCTTCGAGCGCGCGGATCTGATGGCTCACGGCGCCATGGGTGACGAAGAGTTCGTCGGCGGCGCGCGAAAAGCTCTCGTGCCGGGCGGCGGCTTCGAACGCCTTGACGGCGTTCAGGGCTGGGAGGTGTCGGAGATCCATCGCAATTTTTCTCACATATCCGTGAAAATTGGTCGTTTTGCTCAAGCCCTTGATACGTCTAGGATTGTAGTCACGGGAAAGACTTTTTGGAGCGAATCATGCGAGAAATTTCCTCTAGCATAACCTTTGAAATCCAGGCAGGTGAAACGGTGCCGCTGATGGTGATGCGCAGCACGCGTCTGAAGGTGAGCGGCGCCGCCGTGTGGGTCACGCGCAGCGACGATATCGAGGATTACTGGCTGGAGGCGGGCCACACACTGCGACTGCGGCGTGGCGAGCGGCTGTGGCTGAGCGTCGAGGGTGGCCCGACCGCGCGGCTCGCGTTCGTGGTGCCGACCCGCCCCAACGAACGCGCGATGAACTGGTTCGCGCGGATGGCTGACCGGCTCGGATGCTGGCTGCGCCAAGGCTGGCGGACGGTTTGAGCGGGCGTTGCCGCGCGGCTGGGCGTCCGGGGAACCGGACGCTCGCCGGCGGGGCGCGCCATATTTCGGTAAACTGGCGAAATTATGTGCGCCACGCCGGTTTCCCCGTCTACGTTGTCCCCCGGTTCAACCCCGTCCAGTCTGACTGCTCCCGCCGCCGGTAGCGATTCTCCCGCGGCTCCCGCGCGGCCGGTGACAGTGCGCTGGCGCGGCGTCGAGGCCTACGAATCCAGCTTCGACGCCATGCGCGCGTTCACCGACGCCCGGTCTGCCGACACCGTCGACGAAATCTGGCTCGTCGAACATCCTCCCGTCTTCACGCTCGGCCAGGCCGGCGATCCGGCGCATCTGCTGGCCGCCGACAGTGGCATTCCGCTCGTCAAGGTCGATCGCGGCGGCCAGATCACATATCACGGTCCCGGACAGGTCGTCGCGTACCTGCTGTTCGACTTGCGTCGACGCAAGCTGATGGTGCGTGAGCTGGTTACGCGGATCGAGCAGGCCGTGATCGAAACGCTCGCGGCGTATAATCTCGCCGGAGAACGCAAGGCGGGCGCGCCGGGTATCTACGTGGCGCCCGGTCCGGATGCCGGTCTGCATGCCGGTGCCAAGATCGCCGCGCTCGGCCTGAAAATCCGCAACGGATGCAGCTATCACGGCGTCAGTCTGAACGTGAAAATGGACCTGCAGCCGTTTCTGGCAATCAATCCGTGCGGCTACGCAGGACTCGAAACGGTCGATATGGCGACGCTCGGCGTCGTCGCCGGCTGGGACGACGTGGCCCGGACCTTCGCAGCACGCCTCACCGCAAACATCGACGGCACACCCGCGGCCGTCGCCCAACCGCAGGCCGGCGCCGTCGCCGCCTGACTGGATCGAACGAATGACTGACGTTACCGCGAACCTCGCCGGCACTCCCGCCACCGACACCGTAGCCGCCCCCGCGGCCTACGACGCCACCGCGAAGCAGAAAGCGCAGGCCAAGACCGCGCGCATTCCGATCAAGATCATTCCGATCGAAAAGCTGAAAAAGCCGGACTGGATCCGCGTGAAGGCCGCCACCGGCAATTCGCGCTTCTACGAGATCAAGCAGATCCTGCGCGAGCACAACCTGCACACGGTCTGCGAAGAAGCGAGCTGCCCGAACATCGGCGAATGCTTCGGCAAGGGCACGGCGACGTTCATGATCATGGGCGACAAGTGCACGCGCCGCTGCCCGTTCTGCGACGTGGGCCACGGCCGTCCCGATCCGCTCGACACCGAGGAACCGGGCAATCTGGCTCGCACGATCGCCGCGCTGAAGCTGAAATACGTGGTGATTACGAGTGTTGATCGCGACGATCTGCGCGACGGGGGTGCCGCGCACTTCGTCGAATGTATTCGTCAGACGCGTGAGCTTTCGCCGGAAACACGCATTGAAATCCTGACACCTGACTTCCGCGGCCGTCTGGATCGCGCGATCGGCATCCTGAACGCCGCGCCGCCCGACGTGATGAACCACAACCTCGAAACGGTGCCGCGCCTGTACAAGGAAGCGCGTCCGGGTTCGGACTACGCGCACTCGCTGAAGCTGCTGAAGGACTTCAAGGCGCTGCATCCGAACGTTGCGACGAAATCTGGCCTGATGGTGGGTCTTGGCGAAACCGAAGAGGAAATTCTTCAGGTGATGCGCGATCTGCGTGCTCACGACGTCGACATGCTGACGATCGGCCAGTATCTGCAACCGTCGGAGCACCACCTGCCGGTGCGCTCGTACGTGCATCCCGACACGTTCAAGATGTACGAGGAAGAAGCCTGCAAGATGGGCTTCACGCACGCTGCAGTGGGGGCGATGGTGCGCTCCAGCTATCACGCGGACCTGCAGGCGCATGGGGCTGGCGTGGTTTGAGTTCGGACGTTCGTTTCTGCTGACAGGAAAGCCCGCACTGCGGGCTTTTTTTACGTCGCTCGTCCGTGGCAGTGCAGCAACCCGGACTTCGTCTCAATCCGGGCGGTTGTCCGTCCGGATTCTCCGACGAACGGATTCCGGATTTCCGGAATCCCGGACGCCCGGTATCGCGCTTCCTCAAAAAGCGTATATAAATCAATGGCGAGTATGCGGTTTCGGGCTGGCACTGACCTTGCGAAATAGAAGCTGTGGCCACAGCGGCCCGACAAACTAGAGCGAGGAGACACCGTCGTGAAAAAACCCATCCATAAAGTCCTGTACGTCCAGGTGATCGTGGCGATCCTGATCGGGATCGTGCTCGGCCACTACTGGCCCACGCTCGCGGTCGACATGAAACCGCTCGGCGACGCCTTCATCAAGCTCATCAAGATGGTGATCGGCCCGATCATCTTCTGCACGGTCGTGACCGGCATCGCGGGCATGGAAGACATGAAGAAGGTCGGTCGCGTCGGCGGCAAGGCGCTCCTGTACTTCGAAATCGTCTCGACGTTCGCGCTGGTGCTCGGTCTCATCGCCACGCACGTGCTGAAGCCGGGTGCCGGGTTCAACATCGACCCGAAAACGCTCGATGGCTCGTCGGTCGCGTCGTACGCCGCGAAGGCGCACGGCCAGAGCTCGGTCGACTTCCTGATGCACATCATTCCGGACACGATCTCGTCGGCATTCGCGCAAGGTGAAATCCTGCAGATCCTGCTCGTCGCGCTGCTGTTCGGCGCGGTGCTCGCCACGGCCGGCGAGAAGGGCAAGGTCGTGACGGGCCTGATCGACGGTTTTTCGCACGTGCTGTTCGGCATGGTGCGCATCATCACGAAGCTGGCGCCGATCGGCGCGTTCGGCGCAATGGCGTTCACCATCGGCAAGTACGGCATCGGTTCGCTGATCCCGATGCTCAAGCTGATCGGCACGTTCTATCTGACGTCGATCGTTTTCGTGATCGTGGTGCTGGGCACCATCGCGCGTCTCGTGGGTTTCAACATCTTCCGCTTCGTCGCCTACATCAAGGAAGAACTGCTGATCGTGCTCGGCACGAGCTCGTCGGAAGCGGCACTGCCGCAACTGATGCTGAAGCTCGAAAAGCTCGGCTGCTCGCGCTCGGTGGTGGGTCTCGTCGTCCCGACGGGTTACTCGTTCAACCTGGACGGCACCAACATCTACATGACGATGGCCGTGCTGTTCATCGCGCAGGCGACCAACACCGACCTGACGTGGGGCCAGCAGCTCACGCTGCTCGCCGTCACGATGCTCACGTCGAAGGGTGCAAGCGGTGTGACGGGTGCGGGCTTCATCACGCTGGCCGCCACGCTCGCCGTCGTGCCGACCATTCCGTTGTCGGGCATGGTGCTGATTCTCGGCATCGACCGTTTCATGAGCGAATGCCGTGCGCTGACGAACATCGTGGGCAACGGCGTGGCAACGGTTGTCGTGGCCGCGTGGGAAAAGGAACTGGACCGCGCGAAGCTGCATTCGGTGATTCGCGGCGAGACGTCCGTCACCGATCGCGAAGTGGCCGGAGCCTGATGTCATGAAGACGGCGGCGCGCTCTGCGCTGCCGTCCGCCCAACCGGCGGGCGAAGCGTCACGGTATGCCACAATAGCCGATCCCAATCCTCCGCACGCCGGACTGGAAATCGCTACCGTGACGCGCCGTCTGCTGATCCTCGTTGCGCTCGCCGCCGGGCTCATCGCGACGTGCAGTCTCACGTGGACGATCACCTGGCAACACGGCATCGACACGCTGCGGCGCAACGCAGCAGTGCGTGTCGATCGCACGACGAATACGTTGAAGAGCACGCTCGATCGTTACGAGTCGCTGCCTTATCTGCTGGCCGGCCATCCGTTCGTCCAGGAAGTGCTCGACGCGCCGACCCCGGTTCTGGTCGAGCGCGCGAATCGTTATCTCGAAGATCTCAATCAACGCGCGCGGGCAACTGCGACGTACATCATCCGCGCGGACGGCATCTGCGTCGCGGCGAGTAACTGGCGCGGCGGCGCCGACAGTTTCGTCGGCGCGGAATATCTGTTCAGGCCGTATTTCGTCGATGCGATGAAGGGCGGCGTCGGGCGTTTTTTCGGCATCGGCACGACCTCGCATGATCCGGGGTACTACATTTCGCAGCCGGTGCTCCGCGGCGGACGCATTGTCGGCGTCGCGGTCGTCAAGCTGAGTCTCGAATGGCTGCAGGGCGCCGACTCCTCCGAGCCGCTCGTCGTGACCGACGATCACGGCGTGATCTTTCTGTCGTCGGTGCCGGCGTGGAAATACCACACGGTGCGGCCGTTGTCGGGCGCGGTTGCCGACGTGATCTGGCAGACGCGCCAGTACGCGCAGCAGCCGATCGCGGCGCTGCCCGTCACGATCGAGCGCACGCTGGAAGGCGGCGCGCAGATTGTGCGCGTCGGCGGCGGCCGCGGTGCGCCACGCTTTCTGGCGACGCGTCGCGGGATCGGCGAGCCGGACTGGCATCTGATCACGATGGCGCCCATCGATCCGGTCAATGCCGACGCGCGCAACGCATCGATCGTGACGGGTCTCTGTTATGTGTCGCTGTGTCTTTTTGCGTTTTACTGGCGCATGCGCCGCGCCCGCGTTCGCGAAGTGATGCGCAGCCGCGCGCTGCTGCAAAAGGCGTATGCGGAACTGAACCAGCGCGTCGCGGAACGCACAGCGGATCTTTCGCAAGCCAACGAGCAGCTTCAGAAGGAAGTCGCCGAGCGCACGCGCGCCGAGCAGGAACTGCGCGCGGCGCACGAAGAGCTGATCCAGACGAGCAAGCTCGCCGCGCTGGGCCAGATGGCCGCCGGCATCACGCACGAACTCAACCAGCCGCTTGCCGCGCTGCGCAGCTTTTCGGACAACACGCGTGTGCTGCTCGAACGCGGCGACCAGGTATCCGCGCGCGAAAATCTCGAAGCGATCGCTTCGCTGACCGAACGCATGGGCAAGATCACCAACCAGCTGAAGCTCTTCGTCGGCAGGGCGCGGCCGCGCAGTGCGCGTGCGCCGGTCGCGCGCGCGTTGCGCAACGTGCTGGTGCTGCTACAAAAGCGCCTGCAGGATGTGACGGTGGCGGTGTCGCTCACCGACGCCGGTACGGCTCGCACGGTGCGCTTTGACGTTGCCGACGAACATCCGACGCTGGTTGCGAACTGCGAGGATTTGAGGCTCGAGCAGGTGCTGATCAACCTGCTCGCGAATGCGCTCGATGTGGTCGCCGGCCTGCCGTCTCCGCGCATCGAGATCGACATCGAGGTGAGTGAGACGGCGGTGCTGATCGTCGTACACGACAACGGCCCCGGTATTCCGGACGACGTGCTGCCGCGTCTCTTCGAGCCGTTTTTCACGACGAAGGAAATGGGCCAGGGTCTGGGGCTGGGCCTCGCGATTTCGTCCTCGATTGCGCGCGACTGCGGCGGCTCACTCGTCGCGCGTAACGCGCCGGATGGCGGCGCGATGTTCGTGCTGACGCTGCGACGCGCACAGGTGCATTCGGCGCCCGCCGTGGCATCCGGTTCATGAATTCAGGTGGCAATGCTATGAGCAACAGTGGTTTGCAGGTGGTCTACATCGAAGACGACGAACTCGTGCGACGCGCGAGCGTGCAGAGTCTGCAACTGGCGGGCTTCGACGTCGCGGGACACGCGTCGGTCGAATCGGCTGCGCGGGCGATTCGCGCGGATTTTCCCGGCGTGATCGTGAGCGATATCCGTCTGCCGGGCGCGAGCGGGCTCGACCTGCTCGCGCAATGCCAGGAGCGCGCGCCCGACGTGCCCGTCATCCTCGTCACCGGCCACGGCGATATCTCGATGGCCGTGCAGGCGATGCGCGATGGCGCGTACGACTTCATCGAAAAGCCGTTCGCTTCCGAACGCCTGATCGAAACCGTGCGGCGCGCGCTCGAGCGGCGCAAGCTGGTTCTGGAGAACCTCGCGTTGCGGCGCGAACTCGCGGGTCAGGACACGCTGGCGCCGGGCATCATCGGGCGCAGCCCCGCCATCGAGCAGGTCAGAAAGCTGATTGCGAACGTCGCGCCGACCGACGCCTCGGTGCTCATCAATGGCGACACTGGCGCCGGCAAGGAGTTGATCGCGCGCAGCCTGCACGACCTGTCGCCGAGGCGCGACAAGCCGTTTATCGCAGTGAATTGCGGCGCGTTGCCGGAGCCGATGTTCGAGTCGGAGATGTTCGGCTACGAGCCCGGCGCGTTTACCGGCGCGGCCAAGCGCCGGATCGGCAAGCTCGAACACGCGTCAGGCGGCACGCTCTTTCTCGACGAGGTGGAAAGCATGCCGCTTGCGCTGCAGGTCAAGCTCCTGCGCGTGCTGCAGGACGGCGTGCTCGAGCGGCTCGGCTCGAACCAGCCTGTGCGGGTGAACTGCCGCGTCGTCGCGGCGGCGAAGGGCGACATGACCGACCATGTCGCGGCGGGCACCTTCCGGCGCGATCTGCTGTACCGGTTGAACGTGGTGACGATTGCGCTGCCGCCGCTGTCGGAGCGTCGCGAAGACATTCTGCCGCTCTTCGAACATTTCCTGCTTGGCGCCGCCGTGCGGTATCAGCGGCCGGCGCCCATTCTCACCGACCGGCAGCGCACGAGCCTCATGCAGCGCGAGTGGCCAGGCAACGTGCGCGAGCTGCGCAATGCCGCGGACCGCTTCGTGCTCGGCGTGGCTGACGAGACGGTCGCGTCTTCCGCCGATGATGCCGCGACGCAATCGCTCAAGGAGCGCGTCGAGCAGTTCGAGCGGACGGTAATAGCGGAGGCTTTGGAGCAGACGGGCGGTGCGGTCGCGGTGACGGCCGATCGTCTTCAGCTCGGCAAGGCGACGCTCTACGAAAAGATCAAGCGATACGGCCTGACGGCGCGGGGTGAAACCGAGCGATGAGGCTTGACGCGGTGGGCCGTGAATGGACCTCGCGCCGGGCGAAGTACGTGCGCGGAAAGCGCGGTGGGGCTTGGGGGGAAGCGGAGGAAGTTGCAGCGCGACGACGCGCAGGTCTTGATGTCGTCGCACGTACCGGGAGGTCAGGTGAGTGCGGGATCCGGTGGCCGGATCAGGTTGCCAGCGCCTTGTCGAGCAGCTGGTCGAGTTCGCCGAACTCAGGCTCGCCGACATAGCGCTTCAGGATCTTGCCATTGCGATCGATGAGGAACGTCGTCGGGGTCAGCTGAACGTTGCCGAACTGCTTTGCGGCCGAGCCGTCGTCCATTGCGACCTTGAACGGCAGCTGACGCGTCTGCGAGTAGTTCGCCACATACATCGGTGCATCGTAGTTCATCGCTACCGCGACGAATTCGAGGCCCTTGCCCTTGTAGCGGTTGTACGTGTTGATCATCTGCGGCATTTCTTTCATGCAGGTGTCGCAGCTCGTCGCCCAGAAATTGACCAGATAGACCTTGCCTTTCAGATCGGCGGTCGACACCTTCTGGCCAGACAGCAGTGTGAACGTTGCATCCGGCACACGTTGCTGGCTGCCGAATGCGAAGTAACCGGCGATCGCGATTGCGCCGGCGACGACCGCGATCGCAATATAGCGAACCGGGCTGACCCGGCGGGAATCTGGAGTGGCGCTCATAAATGGACCTCGGGGGCGCGCAGGCGCGCGGAAATGCGAAATGACGCGAGCCGCATGCGATCGGCGGCGTGTTTATCCTGGTATTGTAGCGTCAAACCCGGGCGGCAGCAGGACGCTGCCCGACAGCGGATAATGACAGCCTGTTTCCGCCGTTTGCCCCGCTTTCCGCACTCATAAACCGTCACATGCATCGATCAGCCTTCCGTTTGTCCCTGCATTTTCGCCGTTCTGCTCTCCATTTCGCGTCCCGTTTCACCCCGCGCGCATTGCCGGTTGTGCGGCGCGCGCTGCGTGCCGCTGCAGGCGCGACAATGGCCGGTGTGGTCCTGATGGCGTGCTCGCCGACTTTCGACTGGCGCACGATCATGAACAACGACAAGGGTTACACCGTCGATCTGCCGGCCAAACCCGGCACCGACGAGCGCACGATCGACATCGCCGGCACGCAGATGAAGATGAGCATGCAAACCGCCGAGGCCGGCCACGCCGTGTTCGCGGTCGGCACGGTCATGCTGCCGGGCGACGACCCGCAGGTGCAGCGCGCCGCGCTCGACTTCCTGCGCACCGGTCTCGCGCGCAACCTCGGTGCGACGCCTGAGTCGCACCCAACGCAGATTCCGCTGGCGGCGGGCGGGCAGGTGCCCGGCATCGAGATGGCGTTCAGCGGCAAGGCCGGCCCGCAGCAGGAAATGCGAACCCTGCACGCACGGCTCGTCGTGCATGGGCGGCATGTGTACCAGGCGGCCGTCATCGCCGATCGCGAGTTGCCGGCGGAGCAGCTCGACCAGTTTTTTCAGTCCTTCAAACTTTATTGAAGTGGAAGGAATTGCCTCTTCGGGTTCAGACGCGCGCCGGGATGCAGTGAAAGTTGCTTCGTAAAAGACGGCGCTAATCACCGGATTTCATGGAGCTTTTTTTGTTACCCACAGGACCTGTGGATAACATTGTTGAAAACTCTGCTGGTTGTCGCGCACAGGCCCGTCCTGCGGGCTTGCTGTTAGTTTGCCCGCGATCTCGGCAAATGAAAAAACGTAATTGAATCAATGCACTCCGCGTTGTCCCTTCGATACACCTTTCAGATGTATCAAAAGATGTCCGGGATGGGAGCGTGTGCATAAGTCAAGTCTTGACAGCCGTTTTTTTCCTTTATGCCGATGCAAACGCGCGGCGGTACTGGATGGCTTCCGCGATCTGGCCCGCATCCGGCGTTTCAGCGCCGGCGAGGTCGGCGATTGTGCGCGCCACTTTCAGAACGCGGTAGTAGGCGCGCGCCGACCAGCCAAAACGTTCGCCAGCCTCACGCAATAGCGCCTCCCCCGCCGCGCCCGGCCGGCAGACCTGATCCGCTTCACGCCCACTCAGTTCACGGTTGGTCTTGCCCTGCCGGCGCAACTGGCGGTCGCGCGCCGCGCTCACCCGCTGCGCGATCGTTGCGCTCGTTTCACCGGGTTCAGCGGCGCGCGCGGACAACTCGGCGGGCGTCAGCGCCGGTATTTCGATCTGGATGTCGATCCGGTCGAGCAGTGGCCCCGACAGCTTGCGCAAATAGCGCCCGGCGATTTCGGGCGTGCAGCGGCACCGGCCGTTCGGATCGCCGCGCCAGCCGCAGGGGCAGGGATTCATCGCGGCAATCAGCTGACAGGCTGCCGGGAAATCCGCCTGCAACGCAGCGCGGGAAATCGTGATGCGCCCGGCTTCGAGCGGCTCACGCAGTGTCTCCAGCACGTGCCGATCGAATTCGGGGATTTCATCGAGGAACAGCACGCCGAGGTGCGATAGCGTGATCTCGCCCGGTTGTGGCGGATTGCGCCCGCCCACGAGCGCTGCTGCGCTCGACGAGTGATGTGGCGCGCGGAACGGCCGCCTGCGCCAGTGAGCCGGCGAAAATCCGGAGGCGCTTGCTGAAAGCAGCGCGGCGGAGGCGAGCGCCTCGTCGTCGGTCATGGGCGGCAGCAGGCTCGGCATGCGCGCCGCCAGCATCGATTTGCCCGCGCCAGGCGGGCCCACCATCAGCACATGATGACCGCCCGCCGCCGCGACTTCGAGCGCGCGCCGGGCGCCGCGCTGGCCGATCACTTCTGCCATGTCCGGATACCCGGGGACCTCGCCGGGTAGAACTGCGGGCGCAGACACCGGCGCCAGCCGTTGATCTGCCTCGCCGGCCAGATGCGCACAGAGCGACGGCAGGTCGTGCGCGCCATAGACATCGACGCCCGGCACGAGCGCCGCCTCGCTCGCGCTGCCCGCCGGCAGATACAGCTCGGGCGTGCGCTCCGACTGCGCGCCCGCGCGCGCTGTGCCGCATGCCATGGCGAACGCGCCGCGCATCGGCCGTAATGCGCCGGTCAGCGATAGCTCGCCCGCGAATTCACGCTGGTTTAGAGAGTCGACGGGAATCTGTCCGCTTGCCGCCAGAATGCCCAAGGCAATCGGCAGATCAAAGCGGCCGGACTCCTTGGGAAGATCGGCGGGTGCCAGATTGACTGTGATGCGCCGGACGGGAAAATCGAAGTTGCAGTTCTGCAGTGCGGCGCGCACGCGTTCGCGGCTTTCGCGGACTTCGAGGTCCGGCAGGCCGACGATCGAAAAAGAGGGTAATCCGTTGGCGAGGTGGACCTCAACCGTTACTTCGGGCGCGCGGCCAGAGGCCGGCGCGCGACTGCGCACCACGGCAAGCGACATGTTTTCTCCCCGTCAGGCGGCGCGCCTTGCGCACATCCGCCTTCTGAAACGCTAAAACGCTAATGCTGGTGAGACGACGCGGCCCGCTTGCCGGTGATGCTCAATCCAGTTCAGTTCAATTCATGTTCACGGTGTCTGGGTAACCGGCAGCTTCTGTTCGAGTTCGGCGACGCGCCGCTCCAGTTCTTCCAGACGGGCGCGCGTGCGCACCAGCACCTGGGTCTGCGTATCGAATTCTTCGCGCGTGACGAGATCGAGCTTCGAAAAGCCTTGCGACAGCATTGCCTTCACGTTCCTTTCAACGTCCTTCGCCGGCGAGTTCTTCAGCAGGTCGCTCATTCGCGCCTGGAAATCGTTGAAGACGTCGTTCGGTTGTTTCATAGGTGTTCCCCTTGGTTGCACAAAAAATGTGCATGAGTCGTTACGTCTGTGCCCCGCGATGACTGATGGTCGAATGTGGTGCATGCACAGCCTCGCCTCCTGAGCGGATGTGCACCTTTGGTGCGACCCCGTCCGTAGAGCCTGCGGACACTCTAGCAACGATCTAACCGTCGCGCCACCGTGGTCCCCGAACGTTAGCTGTCCGGCCAGCAAAACGGCGCGCAAACGTTCTGCGCGCTGCCCCGCACTTCGTCGCATCTCAACATGGCATGCGAGTTGCTCTTACTGCCCCGCGCGCTCTGCCGGGGAGATTTGCCGGTGGCGCATCGACGCGGTTTCGGGAGTACCCGCAAGTCGACGCAGAGGCACACGAACACAAGGTTTAGCAACCACAGCGAGGATTTCATGAAACTCATTACCGCAATCATCAAGCCGTTCAAGCTCGATGAGGCGCGCGAAGCCTTGTCGGCCATCGGCGTCTCAGGCATCACGGTGACAGAAGTGAAAGGCTTTGGGCGTCAGAAAGGACACACCGAGCTGTACCGCGGCGCTGAGTACGTCGTCGATTTTCTGCCGAAGGTGAAGATCGAGGCAGCCGTCTCGGACGACATCGTCGATCAGGCGATCGAGGCTCTCGAACGCGCCGCGCGCACCGGCAAGATTGGCGACGGCAAGATTTTTGTCACACCGATCGAACAAGTGATCCGGATTCGTACCGGGGAGACCGGCGCGGACGCCCTGTAACAAGAAAACAGCGACAAGAGGAAATAGAGATGCGCAAATTATTGATGTCCTTGATGGTGGCCGGCTCGCTGATGGCGGGTGGCATCGGGGCCGCCCTTGCGGACGACGCGTCCGCGCCCGTAGCAGCTTCCGCTGCTGCTTCGGATACGACGGCCGCAGCACCGGCGCCGGATGCTTCCGCAGCGCCGGCCGCCGATGCTTCCGCCGCACCGGCTGCAGCCGCAGCCTCCGCACCGGCCGCCGATGCATCGGCGCCTGCCGCTGCTTCCGACGCTGCTCCGGCAGCCCCGACCGCGCCGTTCTCGGTCGATTCGTCGAAGATCAACTCCGGCGACACTGCCTGGATGCTGACTTCCACCGCGCTCGTGCTGTTCATGACGATCCCGGGTCTCGCACTGTTCTACGGCGGCATGGTCCGCAAGAAGAGCGTGCTCGCAATCCTGATGCAAAGCTTTGCGATCACCTGCCTTGTGTCGATCGTCTGGGTCGTGGTGGGCTACAGCCTCGCGTTCACGCCGGGCGGTTCGTTCATTGGCGGCTTCTCGCGCTTCTTCATGGCGGGCATGAACTACATCAAGGGCGACAAGGCCACGACGCTGACCGTCAGCCACCTCGCACCGACGATCCCGGAAACGGTCTACGTCGTCTATCAGATGACGTTCGCGATCATCACTCCGGCGCTGATTACGGGCGCATTTGCCGATCGCATGAAGTTCTCGGCGATGCTGGTGTTCATGACGCTGTGGTCGATCATCGTCTACTCGCCGATCGCGCACATGGTGTGGGAACCGACCGGCTGGCTGGCTAGCGCGGGCATCCTCGACTTCGCGGGCGGCACGGTGGTGCACATCAACGCCGGTATCGCGGCGCTGGTCTGCGCGCTGGTGCTGGGCAAGCGTGTCGGCTACGGCAAGGAAGCGATGGCGCCGCACAACCTGACGCTCACGCTGATCGGTGGCGCCATGCTGTGGGTGGGCTGGTTCGGCTTCAACGCAGGTTCGGCCGTGGCGGCTGACGGCCGTGCCGGCTTCGCAATGTTCGCAACGCAGGTGGCAACCGCGGCAGCCGCACTCGCATGGATGTTCGCCGAATGGGCAACCAAGGGTAAGCCGTCGGTGCTCGGTATCGTGTCGGGTGCCGTGGCAGGTCTGGTGGCGATTACGCCGGCTTCGGGCTTCGTCGGTTTGACGGGTTCGCTCGTGATCGGGATCGCGGCAGGCGTGATCTGCTTCTGGTCGGCAACGTGGCTCAAGCACAAGCTCGGCTACGACGACTCGCTCGACGCGTTCGGCGTGCACTGCATCGGCGGTATCGTGGGTGCGCTCCTGACCGGTGTGTTCGCAGTCAAGGACATCGGCGGCTCGGACGGCAGCATCGTCCTGCAGGCGAAGGGCGTTCTGACGACGCTGATCTACAGCGGCGTGGTGAGCTTCATCCTGCTGAAGATCATCGACATGGTGATGGGTCTGCGCGTGACGGAAGAAGAAGAACGCGAAGGCCTCGACGTGGTGCTGCACGGCGAGCACGTGGAATAACGCGAGAGGTTATTCCGCACGTCCAGTCTTGTAAGGTACGAGCAACAGCGACTTTTGGCCCGCCTCACGGCGGGCCTTTTTCTTTATGAGGTCATTTCCGTTCTATCCTGAAAACAGCACAGACTGCTGACTATCGACCCGATAGCCGGAATGCATCCGCTGCAGAACTTGCGATTGGAGAAACGATCCCCAAATGGGCTGGGCATTTGCTCTACAATCTTTTTTCTCCAGTCTGCGAGTGATCAATGGTTCCGCACCTAGTTACGGCGTTAAACGGCCCGCTGCTCGACCTCGAGCGGAAGATCCTCGACGCAACGCCCGCCATCGAGCGCTGGTTCCGCCTCGAATGGCAGGAACATACGCCGCCGTTCTATTGCTCGGTCGATCTGCGTAACGCGGGTTTCAAGCTCGCGCCGGTCGATACCAACCTGTTTCCCGGCGCGTTCAACAATCTGCCGCAGGAAACGCTTCCGCTCGCCGTGCAGGCTGCGATGGCATCGATCGAAAAGATCTGCCCGGATGCGAAGAACCTGCTCGTGATTCCCGAGCGTCATACACGCAACGCGTTTTATCTGGAAAATGTCGCGCGGCTCGCGACGATCATGCGTCAGGCGGGCCTGAACGTGCGCTTCGGCACGCTTGATGAAAACGTTGCCGGGCCGGTGACGATCGCGCTTTCCGACGGACAGAAGCTCGTGCTCGAACCGCTCGAACGCTCGCAGCGTCGCCTTGGCCTGAAGAATTTCGATCCGTGTTCGATTCTGCTGAACAATGACATGTCGGGCGGCATTCCGCCTGTGCTCGAAAATCTTCACGAGCAGTACCTGCTGCCGCCGTTGCACGCCGCGTGGGCCGTACGCCGCAAATCGACGCACTTCTCGTGTTATGACGACGTCGCGAAGAAGTTTGCGAAGCTGGTCGAGATCGATCCGTGGATGATCAATCCGTACTTCGCGCACGTCGAAGGCGTGGATTTCCAGCAGCGCACCGGCGAAGAGGCACTCGCCGATGCGATCGACGGCGTGCTGAAGAAAATCGCGAAGAAGTATCGCGAGTACGGCATCACCGAACGGCCGTATGTGGTCATCAAGTCTGACGCGGGCACGTATGGCATGGGCGTGATGACCGTGCACGACGCATCGGAAGTGGCCGCGCTCACCAAGCGGGAACGCGCGAAGATGGCCGCCACCAAAGACGGCCTCGAAGTGCACGACGTCATCGTGCAGGAAGGCGTGTACACGTTCGAGCGCATCGGCGAGGAAGTCGCGGAGCCTGTCGTCTACATGATCGACCGGTACGTGGTCGGTGGTTTCTATCGTGTGCACGGCAGCCGTGAACGCGACCAGAACCTGAACGCGCCGGGCATGCACTTCGTGCCGCTCGGCTTCGAACACACGGCGCTCCCCGACGCGCACGCGAAGCCGGGCGCGGCACCGCCGAACCGCTTCTACATGTATGGCGTGGTCGCGCGGCTTGGGCTGCTGGCCGCTTCGGTGGAACTGGAAAAGACGGATCCGGAAGCGATCCAGGTCTAGGCTTCCCACATGCAGGCGCGCGGGAAGGCATGGCCGTCCGCGCACTTTGAACGATCAACTTGATCGACCTGATCAACACCACGCCCAAACGGGCGCACCAGGACCTTCATGGATATTCTCTTTATCGCCGACCCGCTCGACCGCTTCAGGATCTACAAGGATTCGACCTACGCGATGATGGCCGAAGCCGCGCGGCGCGGACACACGCTGTATGCGTGCGAGCCGCAGCATCTGGCGTGGACGGGTGGCGATGTCGAGGCGAATGCGCGGCGCTTTGCGATTGTCGGCGACGGCGCGGATCTGAAGCGCGACACGTGGTACGCCGCCGATCCGGCCGCGGCACGTTCACTCAAGAGCTTCGGCGCGGTGATCATGCGCAAGGACCCGCCGTTCGACATGGAATACGTCACGTCGACATGGCTGCTGGAACTGGCCGAACGCGGTGGCGCCCGGATCTTCAACAAGCCGCAGTCGATTCGCGACCATTCGGAAAAACTCGCGATCGGCGAATTTCCGCAGTTCGTGGCGCCGACGCTGGTGACGCGCGATCCGGCGCGTCTGCGCGCGTTTCACGAAGAACACGGCGACGTGATCCTGAAGCCGCTCGACGGCATGGGCGGCATGGGCGTGTTCCGCGTGAAGGCGGACGGCATGAACCTGGGTTCGATCATCGAAATGCTGAGCCACGATGGCGCGCGTTCGGTGATGGCGCAGAAGTTCATCCCCGAGATCAAGGCCGGCGACAAGCGCATTCTGCTGATCGGCGGCCAGCCGGTGCCGTATTCGCTCGCGCGGATTCCACAGGGCAATGAAGTACGCGGCAATCTGGCGGCCGGCGGCCTTGGCGTCGCGCAGCCGCTGACCGCGCGCGATCGCGAAATCGCCGATGCGCTCGGTCCGGTGCTCGCCGCACGCGGGTTGCTGCTGGTCGGGCTCGACGCGATCGGCGACTGGCTGACGGAAGTAAACGTCACGAGCCCGACGTGCTTTCGGGAGATCATGGAACAGACAGGCTTCGATGTCGCCGGCATGTTCATCGATGCACTGGAGCGCGCCGCCGGCTGAACGGCGTGCGGGACGGACAGGGCAAATCCGGCGAACCCGGCGGGTGGACGGCGGCAACGTCGCCGCGCTGCCTGCACGGTCGGGCCGAAAGCCGGAAAATGGTGCTGTTACAATGCCCGGTCCTCCCGTTCTCCAGCCGTTTTTTGCTGTAACACTGACATGGCAGGCATTCTGATTGTTGCGCATGCCCCGCTCGCTACCGCGTTGCGGGAATGTATTGCCCATATTTACGGCGGGTTGCCCGCCCGCATCGGCGTGATCGACGTCATGCCCGACTGTGATCCTCCCGAAGTTATCGCGTTCGCATACGCCGAGATCGAGCGGCTCCGGGAAGATAACGGTGCGCTCGTCCTGACCGACGTGTTCGGCGCGACGCCGGCGAACATCGCTACGCGTCTTGCCACGTTGCCTGACGTGCGCGTGCTGGCCGGCGTGAACCTGCCGATGCTGGTGCGGGCCGTCTGCTATCGCGCCACGCCGCTCGATACGCTGGTCGACAAGGCGCTCGCCGGCGCGACCAAGGGTATTCATACGATTGCTCCGGGTACGCCCGTTCCGGTCGCGGCGAAGGTCGATCCCGTCGAATGTCTGCCCGTGCAGCCGCCAGGCGCAGCGCCCGTGTAACCACTTCATTCAATCACTTTCAACCCGCGCTCCGGAAGACCAGATGCTGCAAAAAGAAACGACAATCGTGAACAAGCTTGGCCTGCACGCACGTGCGTCGGCCAAACTGACGCAACTTGCGGGTAACTATCAGGCAGAGATCTGGATGAGCCGTAACGGTCGCCGGATCAACGCGAAGAGCATCATGGGCGTGATGATGCTCGCAGCGGGCATCGGCAGCACGGTGACGATCGAAACCGAAGGTGCAGACGAAACCGAAGCGATGGACGCATTGCTGAAACTGATTGCGGACAAGTTCGGCGAAGGTCAGTGACCTGCGCGCTTCCTGCGCGTTCAGCGAACCGCAACGAGAACGCCGCGTTTAGACGCGGCTTTTTTTTGCTGCCGCCACAATCGGCGATTGCCGCGTGACATCATGTATTCCACCGATGTGTGGCACGATCGGTCTGCCTCGCCGGCTTTCAGAATGACGTGCATCAGATCGTTTACGAAGATTCAGTATTGCTGCACTGCACGCAGTCACCTGAGGGCGCGGAATTTATAATGAACATCGGGGTCTGAGAGCATTGCAGCGGTTTGCCGCGGCATCACACAACTAGAGGAGGTGCGCGTGTCGTTCACGCTGCATGGAATTCCCGTGTCACGCGGTATCGCCATCGGGCGGGCCTATCTGATCGCCCCGGCTGCACTCGACGTCGACCACTATCTGATCGAACCCGCCCAGATCGAGGGCGAGATCGAGCGCTTTCGCACGGCCCAGACACTCGTCCATACCGAACTCGACGCGTTGCGCGCCGACCTTGCCGCTGACGCGCCCAGCGAAATGGGCGCATTCATCGACGTCCACACGATGATCCTGAACGATGCGATGCTCGTACAGGAAACCTTCGATCTCGTCCGCACCCGCCGCTACAACATCGAATGGGCGCTCACCGAACAGCTCGAACGCCTGTCTCGCCATTTCGACGACATCGAAGACGAATATCTGCGCGAGCGTAAAGCCGACATCGAACAGGTGGTGGAGCGCGTGCTGAAGGCGCTCGCGGGTGCGTCGACCTCGACGCTCGGCGAGCCCGTGCACGGCGCGTGCAGCGAGATGATCGTCGTCGCGCATGACATCGCGCCTGCCGACATGCTGCAGTTCAAGACACAGACGTTTCAGGGTTTCGTCACCGATCTCGGCGGCCGCACGTCGCACACGGCGATCGTCGCGCGCAGTCTTGGCATTCCGGCCACTGTCGGCGTGCAGCAGGCGAGCGCGCTGATCCGGCAGGACGATCTGATCATCGTCGACGGCGATCACGGCATCGTGATCGTCGATCCGGCGCCGATCGTGCTCGAAGAGTATTCGTACCGTCAAAGCGAAAAGGCGCTTGAGCAGCGCAAGCTGCAGCGCCTGAAGTTTTCGCCGACGCAAACGCTGTGCGGCACGAAAATCGAACTCTGCGCGAACATCGAATTGCCCGACGATGCGCACGCCGCGCTCGAAGCGGGTGCGACGGGCGTTGGCCTGTTCCGCACCGAGTTCCTGTTCATGAACCACAAGGAACAGCTGCCGCAGGAAGAAGAACAGTTCGAAGCGTATCGTCGCGCGGTAGAAGGCATGAACGGCCTGCCGGTAACGATCCGCACGATCGACGTAGGCGCCGACAAGCCGCTCGATTCGATGGGCGGTGGAGACGGCTACGAGACGGCCGCGAACCCCGCCCTCGGGCTGCGCGCGATCCGCTGGAGCCTTTCCGAGCCGCAGATGTTCCTCACGCAGTTGCGCGCGATCCTGCGGGCGTCGGCGTTTGGTCAGGTAAAGATCCTGATTCCGATGCTCGCGCACGCGCAGGAAATCGACCAGACGCTCGACCTGATCCGCGAAGCCAAACGTCAGCTCGACGACGCGGGTCTCATCTATGATCCGAACGTCCGGGTCGGCGCGATGATCGAGATTCCGGCTGCGGCGATTGCGTTGCCGCTGTTCCTGAAGCGGCTCGACTTCCTGTCGATCGGCACGAACGATCTGATCCAGTACACACTTGCCATCGATCGGGCGGACAACTCGGTGGCGCACCTGTACGATCCGCTGCATCCGGCGGTGCTGCATCTGATCGCGCTCACGCTGCGCGAGGCGAAACGCGCGGGCGTGCCGGTGTCGGTCTGCGGTGAAATGGCGGGGGATCCGACCTTGACGCGTCTTCTGCTCGGGATGGGGCTCACCGAATTTTCGATGCATCCGAGCCAGCTGCTGGTCGTCAAGCAGGAAGTGTTGCGCTCCAGCCTGAAGACGCTCGAAAAGCCCGTCGCGGACGTGCTGGCTTCATACGAGCCGGAGGAAGTGCAGGCGGCGCTCAAGCGCGTCGCCGCGGCCTGAGCGGCCGCGCGAATTCGTCGCGTCGGCCGTTTTATTTGCGATGCGTATCGCCGCAGACGGGGCAATCCGGCTGACGCGCGATGCGCATCGTATTCCATTCCATACGCATTGAGTCGAGCATCATCAGACGCCCGACCAGCGGCGTGCCGATGCCCGCGATCACGCGCAATGCTTCGGCAGCCTGCATCGCGCCGATGATGCCCACCGTCGGCGAAAAAACGCCCATTGTCGAACACGCGACTTCCTCGAACGGTTGATCTTCGGGGAAGACACACGCGTAGCAGGGTGACGCTTCATCGCGAAAATCGAACGTGCTGATCTGGCCGTCAAAGCGCAGCGCCGCGCCCGACACGAGCGGCACGCGATGCTGCACGCACGCCCGGTTGATTGCGTGGCGCGTCGCGAAGTTGTCGGTGCAGTCGAGCACGACCGTCGCGTGCGGCACGTGCGCGTCGAGCCAGGCATCGTCGGCGCGCATCGCGACCGCGTTCACCTTCACATCGGGATTCAGTTGCGCGATGGCGTCGCGACCCGATTCGACCTTCGTGCGACCCACCGAAGCCGTGACGTGCAGGATCTGCCGCTGCAGGTTCGTGAGATCGACCGTGTCGGCATCGACGAGTGTCAGTGTGCCGACACCGGCCGCGGCCAGATACATCGCGGCGGGCGAGCCGAGGCCGCCCGCGCCGATGACGATCGCATGCGCATCGAGAAAGCGCTGCTGCGCCTCGATACCGAGTTCATCGACAAGAATATGGCGGGAATAGCGAAGGAGCTGGTCGTCGTTCATGGCGGGTCGCGTCGTAGTTGTCGTTATTTTAATCGCGCGAGCGCACTGACGAGAGAGACGGCCTTCGCAGCGTCTGCTGCGAAGGCCGGGAAACATGAAACGTTAGTTGCTCTGCGAAGCAGGCGCCGGTGCGGAAGCCGGTGCCGGGCCCGATGCGCCTGGCGTAACGACCTGAGCCGGCTTTACGACGACGGGCGCCGAAGCCGATGCAGCCGGCTTGTTCTGCGCGAGGCGACGTTCCGTGATCGACTTCGACTCCTGAACCGGCTTGCCTTCCAGCTTGTTCAGGCCTTGCTGGAGCATGAAGTCGTCGGCGGACCCAAACTCGACCGGCTTGCGATCACGATCCTTCTGACGCTGTTCCGGCGTCTTCTTGTCGTTCTGCTCTTCGAGCAGACGCAGTTGGTCCATGCGCTCGTTTTCGCGCTGTTCCTGTTCCTTCTTCTCGTTCGGATCCTGCGTGTTCGCGAGGTGGTTCGAGTAATCCACTTCACGCGTCACGAGTGCGTCGTCCGGATCGCCTTCGGCGTATTGATCGACGGCGACGTCCGGGCGGATGCCCTTGTTCTGTATCGAACGACCGCTCGGCGTGTAGTAGTACGCCGTCGTGAGGCGCAGCGCGGTGTCGGCGGTCATCGGACGCACCGTCTGCACCGAACCCTTGCCGAACGTCGTCTTGCCGACGATCAGCGCGCGATGCTGATCCTGCAACGCACCCGCGACGATTTCCGACGCCGACGCCGAATACGCGTTTGTCAGCACGATCATCGGCACCGTCTTGAAGATCGGCGGCAGGCTCTTCAGCGGATCGCCGTCGAACGAAGGCAGGCGGTAGTTATCGTAGCTGTCGCGATAGACCTGCTTCGAATCCGGAATCTGGCCATTGGTAGACACGACGACCGAATCCGGCGGCAGGAACGCGCCGGCAACGCCGACCGCGCTTTGCAGCAGACCGCCGCCGTTGTTACGCAGATCGAGCACGAGGCCCTTCAGGTTCGGCTGCTGACGCGCGATGTCCTGCAGCTTCGCGGCGAGATCAGGCGTGGTGCGTTCCTGGAAGCTCGTAATGCGAATGTATGCATAGCCCGGCGCGAGAATCTTCATCTTCACGCTCTGCACGCGAATCACGGCGCGCGTGACGGTGAGCGGGAACGTGCGGTCGTCGGTTTTGCGGAAGATCGTGAGCGTGACCTTCGTGCCCGGCTCGCCGCGCATCTGCTTGACGGCGTTATCGAGCGTCATGCCGCGCACCGGCTTGTCGTTGATGCGGGTGATCAGGTCGCCCGGACGGATGCCGGCACGGAACGCGGGCGTATCTTCGATCGGCGAGATCACCTTGATCAGGCCGTCTTCCGACGAGATTTCGATACCCAGACCTGCGAAGCGGCCCTTGGTCTGCTCCTGCAGTTCTTCGTAATCGGTCTTGTCGAGATACGACGAGTGCGGGTCGAGGCTCGACACCATGCCCTTGATGGCGGCGGTGAGCAGTTTCTTGTCGTCGACCGGTTCGACGTACTCATGCTTGATCTGCCCGAAGACTTCGGCGAAGAGCCGGAGCTGGTCAAGTGGCAGTGGCGTGGTCGCGGTTTGCTGGGCCGAAGCGGAAAGCTGCAGGGTGGCAAAAACGCCAGTAGCAAGGCCCGCGGCGATCAGGCCGATATTTTTCAGGTTCTTTCGCATAGAGTCTGGTGCGGTCGGATGCGCGTGGCAGCGTCAAAGAGAAGGGACGGACAAGTATAACTGCACACCCGTACAGCAAGTGCGCAAGTGTATGGGGCAGATAATCGGCTTTCCGGATTTCGACAGCGGCAGGTGCAGCAGGTTCGTCCCGGCGGCGGCCGGACGACGAAGTAATGTGCGGTAACACGCAACCCCAGCCTGGATAGCGGGACGGCGCACGCCGGTAGTTCTTGCCGGTGCGTGCGCCGTCTGTCAGCCGTTCAGTCCCGCAGGACGGGGCGGTCTTCAGCCCGCCTTGCCCTGCTTCGCAACGGCGGCCTGTGCTGCCGCGATTGCATCGGCGTCGCCGAGATAATAGTGCTTGATGGGCTTCAGGTTTTCGTCGAGCTCATAGACGAGCGGCACGCCGTTCGGAATGTTCAGCCCGACGATGTCGGCATCGGAGATGCCGTCGAGGTACTTCACGAGCGCACGGATCGAGTTGCCGTGCGCGGCGATCAGCACCTTGCGGCCCGACTTGATGGCGGGCGCAATCGACTCGTTCCACACCGGCAGCACGCGGGCGACTGTGTCTTTCAGGCACTCGGTGAGCGGCAACTGCTCGCGCGGCACCTTCGCGTAACGTGGGTCGTTGTAGGCCGTGCGGTCGTCGGACGGATCGAGCGCGGGCGGCGGCGTGTCGTAGCTGCGGCGCCAGATCAGCACCTGTTCATCACCGTATTTCGCGGCCGTTTCAGCCTTGTTGAGGCCCGACAGCGCGCCGTAGTGACGCTCGTTCAGACGCCACGAATGGACGACCGGCAGATACATCAGGTCCATCTGGTCCTGCACGTGCCACAGCGTGCGCACGGCGCGCTTGAGCACCGACGTGTACGCGATGTCGAACGTGTAGCCGGATTCCTTCAGGAGCACGCCCGCCTGCTGCGCTTCGCGGTTACCCTGTTCGGTGAGGTCGACGTCGACCCAGCCGGTGAATCGGTTTTCCTTGTTCCACGTCGATTCGCCGTGGCGGATGAGAACGAGTTTGTACATGGTGCCGGTCGGTAGTGAGGAAGCGGTAAAGCACGCTGGCGGGCGATCCGCAGGGGGCCGGATGGGCCGCCGCCATCGCGTCGGACGGTTATTTTATAATGGGAAGATTGCCCTTTCCGATTTCTCTCTTTTTCGGCGGATTTTCCGTGAAGTTTTTCACCGATTACACAAACCTTGTACTCATCGCGATTGCCCTCATCTCCGGGGCGTTGCTCCTGTGGCCGGCGATCCTCCGGCGTGGCCGCGGCGGTCTTTCCGCTGCCGAAGCCACGCAGCTGATCAACCGGCGCAACGCCGTGGTCATCGACCTTCGTTCTTCCGAGGACTTCAATAAAGGTCATCTGCCGTCGGCACGTCACATCGAGTTCGCAGAGTTGCAGGCGAAAGTCGGCCAGCTCGTGAAGAACAAGAGCAACCCGGTGCTGCTGGTGTGCCAGACCGGCCAGCAGTCGAACAAGGCAGCACGCGTCGTGCAGGATGCGGGCTACGCCGAAGTCCACGTGTTGCAGGGCGGTCTCAACGCCTGGCAACAGGCCGGCATGCCGGTCGTGAAACAAGGAGTTGCGAAGTGAACAAAGTGATCATGTACAGCACGCAGGTGTGTCCGTATTGCCAGATGGCCGAACGTCTTTTAAAGTCGCGCGGCGTCGAGCACGTCGAAAAAGTGCTCATCGACAAAGATCCGGCCCGCCGTCAGGAAATGATGACGCGCACAGGCCGGCGGACGGTACCGCAGGTGTACATCGGCGAGACGCATGTCGGCGGTTACGACGACCTTTCCGCGCTCGATCGCGCGGGCGGTCTGATGCCGCTGCTCGAAGCGGCCGCGTAACGTAGCGGATCGCCTCGGCTTGACCGGCGGGTCGCGCACGTTTTGATGCGGCTTGCCAAAAAGAATCCGGCGGACCATCGGTGATGGCCCGCCGTTATGAATTTATCCAGGAACCATTCAATCATGTCTGACGAGAATAACCAGCCGTTCTTCAACATCCAGCGCATCTACCTGAAGGACATGTCGCTCGAGCAGCCGAACTCGCCGGCCATTTTCCTGGAACAGGACATGCCGTCGGTCGAAGTCGAAGTCGACGTGAAGGCTGAACGCCTCGCCGACACCGTGTTTGAAATCCTCGTGACGGGCACCGTCACCGCCAAGGTCAAGGATAAGGTCGCTTTCCTGATCGAAGCCAAGCAGGCTGGTATTTTCGACATCCGCAACATCCCGGCAGAACAGATCGATCCGCTCGTTGGCATCGCCTGCCCGACGATCCTGTTCCCGTACCTGCGCTCGAATATCGCCGACGCGATCACGCGCGCGGGCTTCCCGCCGATCCACCTCGCCGAAATCAACTTCCAGGCGCTCTACGAGCAGCGCCTCGCGCAGCTCGGCGGCCAGGACGGCGTGCCCAACGGCAACGCGACCCACTAAGGGACGCGTCCGGTGCCCGGTATGAAGGTCGCTGTTCTTGGCGCAGGCGCATGGGGCACCGCGCTCGCGGGCCATCTGGCCACGCGGCACGATACGGTGCTCTGGGCGCGCGACAGCGCGCTGGTGGCTGATCTGTCCACGACGCAGCAAAACGCCCGCTATCTGGCGGGCGTTTCCTTGCCGGCTGCGCTTCGCTACGAAGCGAATCTCCCTCTGGCGCTCGCGCATTGCGCGGCAGACGACGCGTTGTGCGTTGTCGCTACCCCGGTTGCAGGATTACGCGGGCTCTTTCGCGCGATGCGCGACGCGGGCAGCGTGCCCGCACACGTTGTGTGGCTGTGCAAGGGTTTCGAAGCGGATACGCAGTTGTTGCCGCATCAGGTCGTTGCCGCGGAACTGGTGGGACACACGAGCAACGGCGTGTTGTCCGGGCCGAGTTTCGCGCGTGAAGTCGGGCAGGGTCTGCCGGTTGCGTTGACGGTGGCAAGCGGCGCGGCAGCGTGCCGCGAGCGCACGGTCGCGGCGTTTCATCACGGCGCGATGCGCATCTATACCGGCGACGACCTCGTCGGCGTCGAAGTGGGCGGCGCGGTGAAGAACGTGCTTGCCATTGCGACGGGCATTTCGGATGGCCTCGGCCTCGGTCTTAACGCGCGCGCCGCGCTGATCACACGTGGGCTCGCGGAAATGTCCCGGCTCGGCGTGACACTCGGCGGGCGGGCGGAAACGTTCACCGGCCTCACCGGTCTCGGCGATCTGATTCTGACCGCGACAGGCGATCTGTCCCGCAACCGGACGGTAGGTGTGCAACTCGCGTCGGGTCGCACGCTCGACGATATTCTCGGTGGCCTCGGCCACGTGGCCGAAGGTGTGCGATGCGCGCAGGCAGTGCTGGCAATTGCCCGCGCACATGCGATCGAAATGCCGATCACGCAGGCCGTGTGTGCCGTGCTGTTCGATGGTGTCGCGCCCCGCGACGCTGTCAGCGCGCTTTTGCGGCGCGATTCGAAGGCCGAATAGTCCCGGCATCCGGCGTCGTATTCCCGACGTCGGATTTCCTCTTTTTCCCTTTTCATGTGCGGTTTTGAACCGCTGCGCTACCCTGTTGTCCACGCGAATACAGGCGTCCGGATACGGAGGTTTCCATGCTCTCGATCGGTGAATGCAGGCTCGATGCGCGGGTCGTCGATATCACGACGCTCGCCGTCGATGCGATCGTCAATGCGGCGAATACGTCGTTGCTGGGCGGAGGTGGCGTCGATGGCGCGATCCATCGGGCCGCAGGGCGCGATCTGCTGCGCGAATGCGAGACGCTTGGCGGCTGCGCCACGGGCGATGCGAAGATCACCGCGGGCTACAGGCTGCCGGCGAAACACGTGATTCATGCCGTGGGGCCGGTGTGGGGCGGCGGCGGTCATGGCGAGGCGGACCTGCTTGCTTCGTGCTACCGGCGATCGATGGCGCTCGCTCGGGACGCGCAGTGCGCGAGCATCGCGTTTCCCGCCATCAGCTGCGGCGTTTATCGCTTTCCCGCGCAGCAGGCGGTACGCATTGCCGTGAGCACGGTGATCGAATCCCTGCAGCAAAAGCCGGGCTCGATCAGCCGCGCGATATTTGCCTGTTTCGACGACGCGATGTTCCGGCTGTACGAAAGCGAACTCGGCAACGTCCGTCAGGCGCCGCCGTCGAAGCCTGCCTGACGCCACGCTTCGAACACGACGACAGCCACGGTATTCGAGAGGTTCAGGCTGCGGTTGCCGGGACGCATCGGCAGACGCACGCGCTGTTCGCCAGCGAATTGCGACAGCACCTGATCGGGCAGCCCGCGTGTCTCGGCGCCGAAGACGAACCAGTCGCCCGGCAGAAACGCGTGATCGTGGAAGCGCCCCGAGCCACGCGTCGTGAACGCGAACATCCGCGCGACATCGGGCGATTCGGCGGCGATGAACGTGTCCCAGCTGGCGTGCACATGCATCTGCGCATACTCGTGATAGTCGAGGCCGGCGCGGCGCATCTTCGTGTCGTCGAGCGGAAAGCCAAGCGGCTCGATCAGATGCAGCCGTGCCCCCGTGTTTGCACAGAGGCGGATCACGTTGCCGGTATTCGGCGGAATTTCGGGCTCGACGAGAACGACGTTGAACATGGTTTGAACAGGTTGAAAACTAGTTTTTCGGTGTGCGCAGCGCAATGAAGCAGGTGATGCGTCGTGCGCCAGCCAGTCTCAGCGTACGCGCGACGGCCTCGAGCGTGGCACCCGAGGTCATGACATCGTCGACAATTCCCACGTGCAGTCCTTCCACGGGTTTTGCCACGGCGAACGCGCGACCGACGTTATCGCGCCGCGCATCCAGATCGAGCCGCGACTGCGGCGCGGTATCGATGATGCGCTGGATCAGCGTTGCATCGCGCCGTATTTGCAGCGCATCGGCGAGTGGCCTGGCGATTTCCCACGCCTGGTTGTAGCCCCGCGCGACCAGCCGTCGGCGTGCGAGCGGAACGGGCGCGATGACGTCGGGGCGTGTGCCGGTTTCGAGCGAATCATCCGCGAGACGCGCGAGCCGTTCTCCGAAGTCACGGGCCAGCATCAGCCGCGCCCGAAACTTCAGCCCGAGCGCGAGCGCATCGAGCGGGGCGCGGTAATCGGCGAGTGCAAAAGTTGCGTCGAACGCGGGCGGCGCGGTGACGCAATCGCTGCAACAATACAGCCCGCGCTTCGGGCCGTTTCCCCGCGTCGAAGCCGCAAGCGGAATTGCGCAGACTGTGCAGCGCAGACGCGCCTCGTTCCAGTACGCCGCGTCGCAGCCATCGCACAGCGTTCGCTGCGACAAATTGCCGCACAGCCCGCAGAGCGTCGGCAAAGCGAACGCAGCCGCGCGCTGGCAAAGGGAGCGAACCTGCCGCGAGATGATCGCGAAACGGTCTCGCGACGAGAGGGAAACGAACGTGACCGGCATGGCTGAATCTGCCCGCAAAGGCCTCCTGCACTGAATCAAAGAGAGCGAGCGAGTATACTTCGCACTCTTCGTCCGTTCGACCGCCATGCCCCCAACTTCCGCCAAAACCAGCCGTCCGGCCTATGATTCGCGGCGTTTGCGACGGATTTTCGATCGCCGCGCCGCCACTTTCGACGAAGTCGCGTTCCTGCCGCGCGAAATCGCGCAACGCATGCGCGAGCGTCTCGACTTCATCAAGATGACTCCGGCGAGCGTGCTCGATGCCGGCTGCGGCGCGGGCGACGACCTTCCCCTGCTGCGCGAGCGGTTCCCCGAAGCACCCGTGTTCGGCACAGACCTGTCGCATGCAATGCTGCAGCGCGCGCTGCAGCACGACGCCGGCGACACGAGCTGGCGACGCTTTCTGCCGGCATCGATCGGCAAGGCGCTTGGCGTGCGCGGCCCGCGCTTCGCGGAGGCCGATTTCTCGGCGCTGCCTTTCGCGCACGGCGCGTTCGAATTCATCTGGTCCAACCTGGCGCTGCACTGGCACTCGCGGCCCGATCTCGTTTTTCCTGAATGGCAGCGCGTACTGAAGGTGAACGGCCTGCTGATGTTCAGCACGCTCGGCCCGGACACGCTCAAGGAGTTGCGCGGCGCGTGGGCTGAAGTCGAGGCGTCGCACGGCGTGAGTTCGCGCGCGCACGTCATTGACTTCGTCGACATGCATGATCTCGGCGACATGCTCGTCGAGAGCGGCTTCGAGATTCCGGTGATGGACCAGGAAGTGCTCACCATTACCTATAAGTCGCCCGAGTCGCTGCTCGCGGACGTGCGCCGCTGGGGTGCCTATCCGTTCGGGCGCGAAGCCGCTTCGCCCGGCACGGCAAGGCGACTGCACAAGGCGTTGCTGTCGGCGCTCGAAGCCCGCCGGCAGGCGGACGGGACAATCCCGCTCACGTTCGAAGTCATCTACGGCCATGCATGGAAAGCCGTGCCGCGGACCACGGCCGAAGGCCACGGGATCGTGCGGATCGAGGATATCGGAAGAGGTTCATCGAAGAATCGGTGACGCGGTAAAGAGGACATCTGTTATGTCTGAAATTACCGCCGCAAAAGACGCCAACGAGGTGCGTCAAAACGGCGCAGAGGCTTGTCGCTACTGGCTTGCAAGCCGATAGTCCGTTGCTTGTGGATGCCATTGAACGCGCCTATAATGCGTCAGTTTGTCGCTCGGGGTTCCCACTTTTGGGGCGACAGGCCGAGGCGGGACAAGACAGGAATCAGGCCGAAAGTGCCGGAAGTAGCGGTGTCGGGTGCGGTGCCAGGCACGTTACAGGTGCAGGGAGGCAGCGATGGAGGCGACTGATCTGCTGGCGGATTCAGAACCGGTCCTCAAAGACTGGACCATGAAGCGCAACTGTTCGGTTTCGCCGCGGCAGTTCGTTGGCTTCTATGTATCGCTTGCGCTGGTCTCGTCGGCGATCGCTTTCATGCTTTTGCTGTGCGGCGCGTGGCTGGTGTTGCCGTTCACGGGTATCGAGCTGCTGGCGGTAGGTGTCGCGTTTGCCATCTATGCGCGTCACGCTGTGGATTACGAACGCATCCGGCTCTATCCGAACCGGCTGGTGATCGAGCAGGTAAGTGCAGAGCAGATCACGCACTTCGAATTCAATCCGCGCTGGGTGCGGGTCGAAGCCGGAACGACGCCGCGCGACCGGATCACGCTGGTGTCGCGTGGTCAGGCCGTGATGGTCGGGCAGCATCTCGCGCAGTACCGGCGTGCCCAGTTCGCCGCCGAATTGCGGGCATGCCTCAGACGTTGCGATTAGATGCGCCAGGCCGTAAGCCGTTCCCGGACAGAGCGGAAAATGCGCGGTTAAAAGCGCGGAAAGCCTTCCAGCGGGGTCGAGGGTTTGAATGGAAATTTTGGGTAAGGAAGCTATGAAAACAATCAAGCGAGCCCTCATGGGCGTGCTGGCGTTTAGCGGGCTGTTCTTCGCCGGTGCGGCCATGGCAGTCGGCGATAGTCCGGGCGGCCCAGCCGTCAACGAGATCAATCTCCAGCCGCCTGCGACAAAAATCGCTGAGGAGCTCTACAGCCTCCACACGTTCATGCTGATTCTCTGCACGGTGATTTTCATCGGCGTATTCGGCGTGATGTTCTATTCGATCTTTGCTCACCGCAAGTCGAAGGGCCACAAGGCCGCCAATTTCCACGAAAGCACCACGGTCGAAATCATCTGGACGATCGTGCCGTTCATCATCGTCGTGCTGATGGCGCTGCCCGCCACCAAAACAGTCGTCGCGATGAAGGACACGACCAACGCCGACGTCACCATCAAGGTCACGGGCTATCAGTGGAAGTGGGGCTACGACTACGTGAAGGGCCCGGGCGAAGGCATCAGCTTCCTTTCCACGCTGGCTACGCCGCGTGCCGAAACGGACGGCCGTCAGCCGATTTCCGACACGTATCTGCAGGAAGTCGACAACCCGCTCGTCGTGCCGGTCGACAAGAAGATCCGCATCATCACCACCGCGAACGACGTCGTTCACTCCTGGTACGTGCCGGCTTTCGGCGTGAAACAGGATGCGATTCCGGGCTTCGTGCGTGACACATGGTTCAAGGCCGACAAGACGGGCACGTTCCGCGGCTTTTGTACCGAACTCTGCGGCAAGGAACACGCGTTCATGCCGGTCGTCGTGAAGGTGCTGTCTGCTGAAGACTACGCAGCGTGGGTCGACGGCGAAAAGAAGAAGATGGCCGCCGGCGCCGACGATCCGAACAAGACGTACACGCTTGCCGAACTGACGGAACGTGGCGGCAAGGTCTACGCGGCGAACTGCGCGGTCTGCCACCAGCCGACCGGCAAGGGCGCGGGCGCATTCCCGGCGCTCGACGGCAGCAAGATCGCCAACGGCCCGATCGCGGAACACGTCAGCCTCGTGCTGAAGGGCAAGAACGCGATGCCTTCGTGGGCGCCGACCTTGAACGACGTCGAGATCGCATCGGTCATCACGTACGAACGCAATTCGTGGGGCAACCACACCGGCGACATCCTGCAGCCGAAGCAGGTCGCGGATGCCCGTAACGGCAAGCTGCCGGAAGGCGGCAACCATCTGGCCGACGCAGGCGCAGCGGCAGCAGGCGGCGGGAGCGACGCGGCAGCGGCAAGCGGCGCGGAAGCCGCTTCGGGCGCGGCACCGGCATCGGCGGGCGCAGCAGGCTCGGACAGCGCCGCTTCGGCTCCGCAGGCCGGCCTGCCGGCAAGCGTCTACTTCGAGACGGGCAAGAGCGCCCTGCCGGCCGACGCAAAGGCAGCGGTGGACGCAGCAGCTGCGTACGCAAAGGCGCATCCTGACGCAAAGTTCACGCTGTCGGGTTTCACCGACAAGACGGGTTCGGTCGACGCCAACGCAAAGCTCGCAAAGAGCCGCGCAGAAGCCGTGCGCGACGCGCTGAAGGCCGCGGGCATCGCCGAAGACCACATTATTTTGAAGAAGCCGGAAACGATCACGGGCGGGGCTGACGCGAAAGAAGCCCGGCGTGTCGAGATCAGCGCAGCGGCCTGACGTGTCACGGTCAGCATTGCAGTATTCGTTTTAGGAGATTGTCATGTCTAGCATCGGACACGATGTAGCCGCTGGTCACGAGCACGACGACCATGCCCATGAGTTGCCGCACGGCTGGCGCCGCTGGCTGTACGCCACCAATCACAAGGATATCGGTACGCTGTACCTGATCTTCTCGTTCGTCATGTTCCTGTCCGGGGGCGTGATGGCGCTGGCGATCCGCGCCGAACTGTTCGAGCCGGGTCTGCAGATCATGCGTCCCGAGTTCTTCAACCAGCTGACCACCATGCACGGCCTGATCATGGTGTTCGGCGCGATCATGCCGGCGTTCGTCGGCTTCGCGAACTGGATGGTGCCGCTGCAGATCGGCGCATCGGACATGGCCTTCGCGCGGATGAACAACTTCAGCTTCTGGCTCCTGCCGGTCGCTGCCGTGTTGCTGGTCAGTTCGTTCTTCGCACCCGGCGGCGCGACCGCTGCGGGCTGGACGCTGTACGCACCGCTGTCCACACAGATGGGCCCGGGCATGGACTTTGCGATTTTCGCAGTCCACTTGATGGGCGCGTCGTCGATCATGGGCGGTATCAACATCGTCGTGACGATCCTGAACATGCGCGCACCGGGCATGACGCTCATGAAGATGCCGATGTTCGCCTGGACGTGGCTCATCACCGCTTACCTGCTGATCGCCGTGATGCCGGTTCTGGCGGGTGCGATCACGATGGTGCTGTTCGACCGTCACTTCGGCACCTCGTTCTTCAGCGCGGCTGGCGGCGGCGATCCGGTGATGTACCAGCACATCTTCTGGTTCTTCGGTCACCCGGAGGTGTACATCATGATCTTGCCGGCGTTCGGGATCGTTTCGCAGGTGATCCCGGCGTTCTCGCGCAAGCCGCTGTTCGGCTATAGCTCGATGGTGTACGCAACGGCTTCGATCGCGATCCTGTCGTTCATGGTCTGGGCGCATCACATGTTCGCAACCGGCATGCCGGTGACGGGCCAGCTGTTCTTCATGTACGCGACGATGCTGATCGCCGTGCCGACTGGCGTGAAGGTGTTCAACTGGGTGGCCACGATGTGGCGCGGCTCGCTTTCCTTCGAAACGCCGATGCTGTTCGCGGTGGGCTTCCTGTTCGTGTTCACGTTCGGTGGTCTGACGGGCCTGATGCTCGCGATGGCGCCGCTCGACATCCAGTATCACGGTACCTATTTCGTGGTCGCGCACTTCCACTACGTGCTGGTGGCGGGTTCGCTGTTCGGGCTCTTCTCCGGCTGGTATTACTGGTCGCCGAAGTGGACTGGCTGGATGTACAACGAAACGCGCGGCAAGATCCACTTCTGGGCGTCGATGATCTTCTTCAACCTCGCGTTCCTGCCGATGCACTTCGTTGGCCTCGCCGGCATGCCGCGTCGTTACGCCGACTACCCGGCGCAGTTCACCGACTGGAACCAGGTCGTTTCGATTGGCGCGTTCGGTTTTGGTCTCGCGCAGGTGTACTTCCTGTTCGCTGTCGCGCTGCCGGCATACCGCGGCGGTGGCGAACTTGAAAAAGCAGCGGACAAGCCGTGGGACGGCGCAACGGGCCTCGAATGGACCGTGCCGAGCCCGGCTCCGTTCCACACGTTCGAAAACCCGCCGACCGTCGAATAAGACGCCTCGGTCAGTGCTTTCCGGTTCTTCGGCCAGTAGCCGTCTGAACCGGGAAGCCAGACGGATGGCGGCAACTCACCATCCGTTCAGCAAAGTACCCAGAAATTGAGCATGTCCCGGAATTCACAGCAAAGACGTACTCCCGAGCAGATTCGCGCGGGCAACAAGCGGCTGGGTTTGATCCTGCTCGTCGTGGTGGCTGCCTTTTTTGCGGGCGCGGTGATCAAGCAGGTCTGGTTTAGCACCTGAGCGTGCCGGTCGAAGCTGCCCTGGCAGCGTGATTGAGGAAGTTCGATGTCGAAGCACCCGCCGGCCGAGGCCGACCGCTCTTTTAACCGTTCGATGCTGATCAAGCTGTTCGTCGTCGCGTTGATGATGTTCGGCTTCGGGTTCGCGCTGGTGCCGATGTATCGCGCGATCTGTCAGATTACGGGCATCAACAACCTCGTGCAGCGCGATGCAACGGAGCGCGAGGCGAAGAATACGCAGGTCGACATGAGTCGCACGATTTCGATCGAATTCGATGCGAACGCGCGCGGCCCGCTTGGTTTCAAACCGGAGCAGCACAGCATGGACGTGCATCCCGGTGAAGTAACAACAGTGATGTACCAGGTCAGCAACGAGCAGGCGCGTACGATTCAGGCGCAGGCTATTCCGAGCTATGCGCCGCGCGAGGCGACCGAGTACTTCAAGAAGATCGAGTGCTTCTGTTTCACGCAGCAGACGCTGGCTGCAAGCGAAACGAAGCGGTTGCCGGTGGTGTTCGTCGTCGATCCGAAACTGCCGAAGGATGTGAAGACGATCACGCTGTCGTACACGTTCTTCGAACTGAATACGCCGGCGCCGACAACGAAAGGCACCGCGAATCAGGCGGCCGGTACGGACAGCAAGACGTCGAATCCCGCCTGACGGCGTGTGACGCAGGCGAAGGAAGACGCGGGAATGAGCGACAACGGCGGACGCAAGAGCAGTTTTGGGCAATCGGTGAGAGCCGTGTTGTGGTCGTTTCTGGGCGTGCGCAAACGGCGCGATCTCGAAGCGGATGCCACGCAGCTGAATCCGGTGCACGTGCTTGTCGCGGCACTGATTTGCGCGGCGGTCTTCATCGGCATACTGATTTTTGTCGTGCGTCTTGTGGTGGGATAAGCGCCGCATCGGATGAAGCAGTCAGCACGGGTCGGTCAGCGGCCTACGAATTAGCGTGAAACGGTGCGGTATGCACGCGCCGTCGAAGATAAAACCGGAACCAACCGGACCAAGCGGAACAACTGGACTGAAGTGGAGAATCAAGAATGAGCGGTCAAAACGAGAGCCCGTACTATTTCGTACCGCATCCGTCGCGGCACCCGATCAGCGCGGCAGTCGGGCTGCTGGTCATGCTCGGATCGCTTGCGCAGTGGATCAATGGCGAGAGCTGGGCGCCCCTCGGCGTGGTCGTCGGCCTGCTGTGGCTGCTCTTCACGTTGTGGCACTGGTTCGGCGACGCGATCTCCGAATCGGAAGGCGGCATGTACGGCAAGCGTGTCGATGCGTCGTACCGCTGGAGCATGAGCTGGTTCATCTTCTCCGAAGTGATGTTCTTCGGCGCGTTCTTCGGCGCGCTGTTCTATGCACGCGAAATTGCGCTGCATCAACTCGGGAGCCTCGATTACAAGCTGATCTGGCCGGATTTCTCGGCAGTGTGGCCGAACAACGGCCCCGCTGAACTGGTCTCGCACTTCAAGTCGATGCAGCCGTGGCCGGTGCCGACCATCAACACGGCGCTGCTGCTGTCATCGGGTGCGACGCTGACCGTGTCGCACCACGCGCTGCGTGAGAATCATCGCAACAAGGCAATCGCCTGGCTGGCTGCGACGCTCGTGCTCGGCGTCTGTTTCCTGTTCCTGCAGGGCTTCGAGTACTTCCACGCATACAACGAACTGAACCTGACGCTGGCTTCGGGCGTGTATGGCTCGACGTTCTTCCTGCTGACCGGCTTCCACGGTTTCCACGTGTTCCTCGGCGGCACGATGCTGGCGGTTGTGCTGGTGCGTATGATTCGCGGCCACTTCACGGCGGATCACCACTTCGCGTTCGAAGGCGCGGCCTGGTACTGGCACTTTGTGGACGTCGTGTGGCTCGGGCTGTACGTCGTCGTGTACTGGCTGTAAGGCAGTTAAGGGTGCATCGCGCGGTTAACCGGCGGATGCAGCTTGATGCGCTTCGGGCAATGCGAACGAAGCGCAAAAGAATGGGTAGTCAGAGGTAACAAGCAGAAACCACGCAGCGCCGCCCTCGACCCTGTCAGGGCGGCGTTTTGCTTGGTGGGCGGGCGATATGACGGGCATGATCGTGGCCACGATCAACTGCCCGGGATTCAGGTGAGCGTCACTGGATACTACCGCGAGCCGGCATGCGCCATCAGGCGCCGGCGAACTGTCAGCGGCCGAGCGGAATGCCGGTCGACTGGATCCAGCCCATCCAGTGTGCGAACAGGATGAACAGGAAGAGCGAGATCGAGAGGCCGACGCGCGTTGCGAGCGACCAGACCATCCGCTTCGACTGGCCCCTGTCGTGCATCATGAAATACAGCGCCGAAGCCATGCTGGCGATGATGAGGACGAAGGCGATGGGAACGAGGATATGCATGGAACCAGTTGACCGTCAGGAACGCGAATGTAAGGCGTTCATTATCTCACCGTGTCATGCAAGGCGTGTGCCCGCAGGTGGTGTGCAATGAAGTTCCGGCTCGTTCCCGTCGTGCTGATCCTGATTGTTGTCGCCATCACGGTGCGGCTTGGCTTCTGGCAGCGCGATCGCGCGCATCAGAAAGAAGCGCTGCAGGCGCACATCACGCAGTTCGAGCATGCACCGGCGCAAACGGTGACGGCGTCGCCCATCGCACTGAAGGACATCGAATTCCATCGCGTGCGTGCGGTCGGCAGCTTCGTGCCGGAGAAGGTGGTGTACCTGGACAATCGGCCGTATAACGACCAGCCAGGTTTTTACGTCGTGATGCCCTTTAAACTGCGCGATGGCGGCTACGTGCTCGTCAATCGCGGCTGGTTGCCGCGCAACATGAATGACCGCACGGAAATGAAGCCGTTCGGCACGCCGAAGGGCGAAATCGAGATCGAAGGCATTGCGCGTGCCGATGCGAGCAAGGCGTACGAGCTTGGGCAGGGCGGGTCTGCCGCGCATCAGGAGATTCGCCAGAATCTCGATGTCAAAGCCTACGCAGCTGAAACGGGCTTGCCACTGCAGCCGTTCGTGATCCAGCAATTGAGCGACGATGGCGACACGCTCGTGCGCGACTGGCCGGTGCCCGCGACGGGCGTCGAGACGAACTACGGCTACATGTTCCAGTGGTGGGGCATGGCCGCCGCGGCGATCGGATTCGGGCTGTACGCGGCCCGTCGCGCCGCGAAGAAAGAGCACGCGCCCAGCGCGTAAATGCATCGCGCGCGATGACAGGTCGTTACCGGCCCTCGTCGCGCAATCATTGAAAGAGGTCCTGTAGTGTCGACGCAATCTCCCCGTTCCCCGCAATCCGGAAAACCCGCGCAGCGCGGCCAGCCGGCGACCCACGGCGCACCGAACGGCACGCCCCGCGCGCGTCAGGGCTCGTGGCAACGCGGCCGCTGGATGATGCTGCTGATCGCGTTCATCTGCGCGGCGCCCGTGATCGCTTCGTACATCACGTACTACGTCATCAAGCCGAAAGGCGGCTCGACCAGTTACGGCACACTCGTCGAACCGCAACGTCCGATTCCCGTCTCGCTCACCGTAATTGGCGAAGACGGCAAGCCGATGCCGCTCACGTCGCTGCGCGGCCGCTGGCTGCTGGTGTCGGTGGATGGCAGCGCGTGCGACAAGGCCTGCGTCACGAAGCTGTACTTCATGCGCCAGATCCGCGCGACCCAGGGCGGCGAACGCGAGCGCGTCGTCAACGTGTGGCTGCGCACCGATCCTTCGGCGGTTCCGGATGTCGTCAAGCACGCCTACGACGATACCGACATGCTGATCGCCGATCCATCCGCCCTGGCTGCGTGGCTGCCGGTGGATAGCGGCACGAAATTGACCGATCACATTTTCATGGTCGATCCGAACGGCAATCTGATGATGCGGTTTCCGAAAGATCCGGACCCGAGCAAGATCAAGAGCGACGTAACGAAACTGCTCAAATGGTCGAGCATCGGCTAGGGTGATCGCCAGGCGCCCGCGTCGGGGCGCGCATCGTTTTTCGCGGGAAGGGTAGAGAGATGTTTGTTTTGCAACTCGGCCTGATTGGTCTGTGCATCGCGTTGTTGCCGCTGTCGTACGTCTGGGTCAAGGCCGACGACGACAAGTTTCGCAAGCTCGTCTGGATGACGACGTTCCTCACGCTCGACCTCGTGATGTTCGGCGGTTTCACGCGTCTGACCGATTCCGGCCTCGGCTGCCCGGACTGGCCCGGCTGCTACGGCACGTCGTCGCCGTTCATCGCGCATGCCGCGATCAGCGCCGCGTATCAGGCGATGCCGGGCGGGCCGGTGAGCATGTCGAAAGCGTGGATCGAAATGATCCACCGCTACTTCGCGATGGCGATCGGCGTGCTGATCATCGCGCAGACGTTGATCGCATGGACCGCGAAGCTGCGTCGCCGGCCGCTCCATGTATCGCCGTGGTGGCCGACTTCGCTGTTGCTGCTGATCCTCGTGCAAGGCGCATTTGGAGCCTGGACGGTAACGATGAAACTGCAGCCCGCCATCGTCACGACGCACCTGCTGCTCGGCCTCGCGCTGCTCGGCACGCTTGGCTGGCTGGCGGCTCGCCTGACGCCGCTGCCCGCCTGGGAGCCCGAAGCCGCTCGCTGGCGCACGGCCGCGCTCGTCGCGCTGGCTCTGCTGATCGTGCAGATCGCGCTGGGCGGCTGGGTGAGCACGAATTACGCGGTGCTTGCATGCACCGATTTCCCGACTTGCAACGGCCAGTGGATTCCGCCGATGAACTTCGAGCACGGCTTTCACCTGTGGCGCGCGCTCGGCATGACGGGCGACGGCGACGTCATCACGCAGGACGCGCTGGTTGCCATTCACTGGACGCATCGCACGTTCGCGTTCGTCGTGATCGCGTACCTCGCGTGGTTCGCGCTGAAGATGCGTCGCTTCGAATCGTTGCGGCGGCCGGCGAACGGCGTGTTGCTGGTCGTCGTGATCCAGTTCATCACCGGTCTGTCGAATATCGTCCTGCAATGGCCGTTGCCCATCGCAGTCGCCCATAATGGCGGAGCCGCGATCCTGTTGCTCCTGCTCGTTATGCTAAACTTTCGAATCGCTTATAGCCGTCCCGGCCGCGCCGTGTTGCCCGCGCGCGATGCCGCGCCAGCGTGACCCCACATGGACAGCACAACTCTCCCCCAGCATCCCGGTAGCCGGATCTCCCAGTACATCGCGCTGACGAAGCCGCGTGTCACGCAGCTCGCCGTGTTCTGCGCGGTCATCGGCATGTTTCTGTCGACGCCCGGCATGGTGCCGTGGAAGCCGCTGATCGGCGGCACGATCGGCATCTGGTTGCTCGCCGCCGGCGCGTTCGCCATCAACTGCCTCGTCGAACAGAAGATCGATGCGAAGATGCGTCGCACTGCGTGGCGCCCGTCTGCGCGCGGCGAAATCACTACGACGCAGATCCTCGTGTTTTCGGCCGTGCTCGGCGGCCTTGGCATGTGGACGCTCTACACGTTCGCCAACCCGCTGACGATGTGGCTCACGGTCGCCACGTTTGTCGGCTATGCGGTCATCTACACGCTGCTGCTCAAGCCTGCCACGCCGCAGAACATCGTGATCGGCGGCGCATCCGGCGCGATGCCGCCGGCGCTCGGCTGGGCCGCCGTCACCGGTCACGTGCCGGGCGATGCGTGGATTCTCGTGCTGATCATCTTCGTCTGGACGCCGCCGCATTTCTGGGCGCTCGCGCTGTACCGGCGCAAGGATTACGAAAACGCCGGCCTGCCGATGCTGCCCAATACGCATGGCGAGCAGTACACGCGTCTGCACATCCTGCTGTACACGGTGATTCTTTTCGCCGTCACGTTGATGCCGTTCATTTCGGGCATGAGCGGCTTCCTGTATCTCGCGGCGGCCATGGTGCTCGGCGGCGTGTTTCTCGGCTATGCGTGGAAAATCTACCGCGAATATTCCGACGCGCTTGCGCGCAAGACCTTCCGTTACTCGATCGTTTATCTGTCGCTGCTGTTCCTGGCGCTGCTGGTCGACCACTACGCACGCGTCCTGATCGGCGCGTAACACCATGCTCACACTCAGGCTTGCGCGCGTGGCGCGCGTCGCCGCGGTGGCCTGCGCGCTTGGCAGCGCGCTCTTCATGGCCGGCTGCAACAAGGCGCCTTCATTCCAGAACCTCGATATCACCGGCAACACGCAGTTCGGCGCGGATTTTTCGTTGCCCGACACGAGCGGCAAGACGCGCACGCTGGCCGACTTCAAGGGCAAGGTGGTCGTGCTGTTCTTCGGTTACACGCACTGCCCCGACGTCTGCCCGTTGACGATGGCCGAACTCTCGCAGGCGTTGCAGCAGCTCGGGCCGAAGGACGCGCAGCGCGTGCAGGTGCTGTTCGTGACGGTCGATCCCGAGCGCGATACGCCCGAATTGCTGGCGCAATACGTGCCGGCGTTCAATCCGACGTTTATCGGCCTGCGGCCAGCCAGCGACGCGCAACTCGTCAAGGTGACGAAGGACTTCCGCGTCTACTACGCGAAGGTGCCCGGCAAGACGCCCGACAGCTACACGATGGATCACACCGCGGCGAGCTACGTGTTCGACCCGGACGGCAAGCTGAGACTCTTCGCCCGCGACGGGCAGGGCGCCGCGCCCTGGGTGCACGACATTAAACTGCTGCTCGACTGAGCGTCACGCCTGCACGCAACATGGCACGCAAAGAAAACGGCCGGTGAATCTTTCACCGGCCGTTTTTCGTCGGTCTCCGTCTTTCACGACAGCGCGGGCAGATTGAACCCCGGCGCGAGCCGTGTGACCTTGAACTCCTCGACGGTGTAGGTAGCGAGCTGCTGCTGCGCGAACGGATCGCTGGCGCGGATCGCGTCGAGCCGTTCCCGCTCGATTCGCGCCGCCAGGATGATCCCGCCCGTGCGCGGCAATTTCGGCCCGGCAGCGATAAACACGCCGGCGTCAAATTGTTGCCCGAGGAATGCGCGGTGCGCATCGAGCGCGTCGTCGACGCGATCCAGCGATGCCGTGTAGGTGAGATTGATGACGTACATGGAAGTCCCTGAAGAATTGCCCGGCGCAACCCGCCGATCCATCGAGATTATCGTCCAGCGCGAAACCCGGCAACCGCAGCGCTGCATCAAGGCCATAGCGGCTCTCGTCGCGGCCGTTTAGGGTGTGGCCCTTTTTGTCTCAAGTTGGCTGAGGGTTCAGCCGTTATACAGCCTGCAATCGTTTGCGCCCAAAAGGCGGGGATGGTCGCGAACCGAAAGAAACCACACGAAAGAGACCAACACAATGAGCAGGATGAGTCTGAACCGCAAGCTGTGGATGTCGCTTGCGCTCGTATGGCTGGGGTTGCTGGGCGTCGGGCTATGGAGCGCGGTCGAGACGCGCGGCATGATGCTCGCCGAGCGCAAGGCCGGTATGGTGAATCTCGTCGAGGCGGCGCAGGGTGTCGTCAACGGTTATTACGCGGTGGTTCAAAGCGGCAAGCTGACGGAAGCCGATGCGCAGCGCGAAGCGCTCGCGCGTCTCGCGACGATGCGTTATGGCGAATCCGGTTACCTCTTCGTGATGGATTCGAAGCCGACCGTGCTGATGCATCCTACGCTGCCTCAGATGAACGGCAAACCCGTCGGCGACTTCAAGGATCCCGACGGCAAGCTGCTCTACGTTGCGCTCGTCGATGCGGCGAAGGCCACCGGCCGCGGTTTCGCCGAGTATCGCGGGCGCCTGCCGCACAGCGAAACGGCGGTTCCGAAGATCAGCTACGTGGTGCGCTTCGCGCCGTGGGACTGGAACATCACGAGCGGCGTCTTTATCCGTGACATCGACACGACTTACTACGAGACGCTGCTCGGTCACCTGATCGTCGTGCTCGTGATCGGCGCGGTGATTTCACTTGCGATGGTGCTGATCATCCGCAACGTGCGCGGCAGTCTGGGTGGCGAGCCGGAGGCCGCGGCGCATCTGGCGGCGAGCATCGCACAGGGTGACCTGACGCAGACGGTCGTACTGCGCGCCAACGACACCACCAGCATGATGGCCGCGATGAACCAGATGCAGGCGCGTCTGCAACGGACGATCGGCGAGATTCGTCACTCGGCGGAATCGATCGCATCGGCGACGCAGCAGATCGCGGCCGGCAACAGCGACCTGTCGCAGCGCACGGAACAGCAGGCCGCATCGCTGCAGGAAACGGCCGCGAGCATGGAAGAGCTGACGGCGACGGTGAAACAGAACGCCGACAACGCGCGTCAGGCGAGCGGACTCGCGCACAACGCATCCGACATCGCGACGCGCGGCAATGACGTGGTGAGCCGCGTGATCGGTACGATGAGCGAGATCAATGAAAGCTCGCACAAGATTTCCGACATCATCGGCGTGATCGAGGGCATTGCGTTCCAGACCAACATTCTCGCGCTGAACGCCGCAGTCGAGGCGGCGCGCGCGGGTGAGCAGGGGCGCGGATTCGCAGTCGTGGCCGGCGAAGTGCGAAGCCTCGCGCAACGGTCGGCGACCGCGGCGAAGGAAATCAAGCAGCTGATCGGCGACTCCGTGGAACGGGTGCACAACGGCTCGGAGCTTGTCGGCCAGGCCGGCACGACGATGGGCGAAATCCTGCAGGCCGTGCGTCGGGTGACCGACATCATGGGTGAGATCGCTGCGGCATCTGAAGAGCAGAGCAGCGGCATCTCGCAGGTCGGCCGCGCGGTCACGCAGATGGACGAAGTCACGCAACAAAACGCGGCGCTCGTCGAGGAAGCCGCGGCCGGCGCGGCTTCGCTGCAGGATCAGGCGGCGCGGCTGCACGATACCCTGAGCGCGTTCCGGGTCGAAGAGCCGGCTGGCCGTGTCGAGCCATCCGCGCGTATCGCGGCGCGCACGCTGCAGTCGTCGACAACCCGTGCCACCCCGTCTGCGCGTGCGGGCACAACAACCGCAGCAGCAAAGCCTGCTATCGCCGGCGAAACTTCGTCACCTAAACGAACGGCCCCCGACGACGGCGCCGCAACGGCCCGCGAGACGGCCGCCTCCGCGAAGTCTTCGGTCGACGCAATTGTCGCGAGAGCGACCTCTCCAGGCGACGACTGGACGACGTTCTGATTCACCCCTCACCCTGACGGGCCGCCGGCGAACCGGCGGCCCGCTTCCCGTCTCCGCATTCCACGCTCATATCGTTTCATCAAGCCTGCAAAACCCCGCATACCCATATGCCATCGCGTTATTTCCCTTCGCGCGAGGCGTATGAGACCATTTGCGGTCCAGTGGACTGCACAGTCAAAAGACAGTCCCGGCGCGCCTCTCGCGAACTATCGAAGTTGAATCAACGCAACACAATCGGGAAATCCATGCAGCGTAGAACTCTCCTCAAAACCCTCTCCGCCGTTCTCGCCACGGCCGCATTCGCGACCAGCTTCGCCGCCCACGCCGATGACAAGGTCATCAAGGTCGGCACGATCAGCGGCCCCGACGCGCAGATCTGGGCGGTCGTCCAGAAAGTCGCGAAGCGCGACGGCCTGAACGTGAAGGTTGTCGAATTCAACGACTACGTACAGCCGAACGCGGCGCTCGACGCAGGCGACCTCGACGCCAACAGCTTCCAGCATCAGCCCTACCTCGACAGCCAGGTCAAACAGCGCGGCTACAGGATCGTGACCGCCGGCCTCACGTACATCTCGCCGCTCGGCATCTATTCGAAGAAGCTGAAGTCGGTGAAGGACCTGCCGCAAGGTGCGAAGGTGGCGGTGCCGAACGATCCGTCGAACGAAAACCGCGCGCTGCTGTTGCTGCAGTCGCAGGGCGTCATCAAGCTGAAGGCCGGCGCGGGCACGAACGGCAACAACGCCACGCCGCTCGACGTGGCCGACAATCCGAAGAAGGTGAAGCTGATCGAACTGGACGCGGCGCAACTGCCGCGTTCGCTGTCGGACGTCGACGCCGCCGCGATCAACACGAACTTCGCACTTGCCGCCGGCCTGCAGCCGGGCAAAGATGCGATCGCGCTCGAAGACATCCATAGCCCGTACGCGAACCTGATCGCCGTGCGCACGCAGGACAAGGACAAGCCGTGGGTGAAGAAGCTGGTGGCTGCGTATCAGTCGGAAGACGTGCGTCAGTTCATCAAGACCGAGTTCAAGGGATCGGTGGTGCCGTCGTTCTGATTCGCTGATTTGCGGGCGATCAGGCGATCACCTGGTTCGCAATATCCTGCTGCAAGCAAAAGCGCCATGGGCAACCATGGCGCTTTTTTGTTGCCTTTGAAGTCGCGGGTCATCCGCCGTTCGGGATCTCGCTCCCGAGCAGCCGTTCGATCAGCTGCATCGCTGCGACAAGCTGTTCCTGCTGCGCCGGATCGAGCCTCGATAGCTGCGCGCACACCTCTTCGTTGGCGGCTTCGTCGAGGGGTTCGTAGGCTGCGCGGCCTGCGTCCGTCAGCCTGAGAATCGACTGGCGTGCGTCAGCGTCAGACGGGCGGCGGGAAATCAGGTCGCGACGTTCGAAGCTTGTGAGCAGGCGGCTCAGATAGCCGCTGTCGAGGCCCAGCGTGCGGGCGAGCGCCGCTGCGGTATCCGATCGGCCACGCAACAATTCGCGCAGCACACGCACTTCGGTCAGCGAGAACGGGCTTTTCTGCAGACGCTCGTGCAGCGCGCCGATGTGCTTTGTGTAGAAACGGTTGAAATGGCGCACGGCCTGAGCGCGCTGCAGCACCGCGGAATCGGTCAACGTAAGCTCCCCCGTCGTTCTTTACGACGATCAAGCCGCCACTCTATCTCTGAATCCGTCCCTTATACAAATCCGGGTCAAAAGCTGGGCATGGCCGATACGCGAGGGGTGGTATTAAAGAGGTATGTATTTCATGTGGAGTGGGCTCCCCTTGAGCGGACCAGTTGGGCTGCTTCGACCCATCAAACGACCCCCAATACGGGTATGTCCTGGGCTCGTCATCATCACCAAAATACCCGTAAACCGGCCATAAAACCTTTTATTATCAATTGATTAGTCGAACTGTTTGAACCAGAATCAGTGTGGTTTGACTGGTATTATGTTGGTTATATAATGGGCTCCACTTTCAAGCAGCCGCGCTCTCGTCCCCGCCCGCCGGAGCCCCATGGAAACTCGCTGGTCCGCCCTGATGCCTGACGTGCGTAACGTCACGCCGCTCTACCTGCAACTCGCACGCAACCTCGCGACGGCGATCCATTGCGGCGTCTGGTCGGCTGGCGAGGCGTTGCCGTCCGAGCGCACGCTGTCCGACGCCATCGGCGTTTCGCGCATCACCGCCCGCAAGGCGATCGAACTGCTCGTCGAGCAGGGTTTGATTCGCCGCGCGCGAGGCGCTGGCAGTTTCATCACGCCGCGCGTCGAAGATCCGCTTTCCCGTCTGACGGGTTTCACGAAGAAGATGGAGCAGCGCGGCTTTCGTCCCGATTCCGTATGGCTCGAACGCGAAATCCGTTCGGCAAATCGCGAAGAAGTCGTGCACCTCGGCCTGTCGCCGGGTGCGTCGGTTGCAAGCTTGCGGCGTCTGCGCCGCGCCGACGGCATCGTCATGGCGGTCGAACACTCGGCGCTGCCTGCCTCGATCGTGCCGGACCCGCAGGCGCTTGGCCTGTCGCTTTACAGCTATCTGGAGCAACGCGGCATGGCCGTGGTCCGCGCGTTGCAGCACTTTCGGGCCGTCAACGCAACGAGCGAGATCGCGGGCCTGATGGATATCGAGCCGCGCACCGCGCTGCTCGTGATCACCCGCATCGGCTACAGCGCCGACCAGCGCGCGATCGAACTCACCGACACCTATTGCCGCGACGACTACTACGACTTCGTCGCCGAATTGCGGCAATAGCGCGGGACACGAACCAGGCAGAGCAGTCATGAAAATGCACGACGCATCATCAGAGAGACACATGCTGACCGGAAACATACTCACTACCGACGGCTGGATCAACGGCACGATCGAATTCGAAAACGGCCGCATCACGTCGCTAAAAGGCGAGCGCGCCGATCCTTCGCAGAACGACGATCCGTACATCCTGCCAGGCTTCATCGATCTGCACGTGCATGGCGGCGGCGGCTCCGACGTGATGGAAGCCGGCAACGCGATCGAGACGATCACCCGCACGCATGCACGCTTCGGCACGACGAGCCTGCTCGCGACCACGATGACCGCGCCGCGCGACGAGCTGATGAACGTCGTCGCAAATCTCGGCGACGTGGCGGTCACGCGCACGCCGGGCGGCGCCCGTGTGCTCGGCGTGCATCTGGAAGGCCCGTACATCAACCCCGGCAAGCTCGGCGCGCAGCCGGACGCGGCCGTCTCCGCCGTGCTCGATGAGGTGCTGAAGTATCTGTCGATCGCGCCGATCCGCGTCGTCACGCTGGCGCCGGAAATCTCCGGCCACATGGACATCATCAGCGAGATGGCGGCGCGCGGCGTGCGTGTGCAGCTCGGCCATTCGCTCGGTACGTACGACGACGCCGTCGCCGCGCTCAAGCATGGCGCGTGCGGTTTCACGCATCTCTTCAACGCGATGTCGCCGCTGCATCACCGCAATCCTGGCCTCGTCGGCGCCGCGCTCGCGCACGCCGAGTTCGCCGAAATCATCCCTGACCTGCTGCACGTGCATCCGGGCGCGATCCGCGCCGCGATGCGCGCGATTCCGCGCCTGTATGTGGTGACCGACAGCACGTCGGCGACCGGCATGCCGGATGGCGAATATCGCCTTGGCAGCCAGCACGTCACGAAGTGTCTCGGCGGCGTACGTCTCGCCGACGGCACGCTCGCCGGCAGCACCCTGACGATGGATCAGGCGCTGCGCAACCTCGTTTCGCTCGGCCTGCCGATGGCCGATGTTTCAAACCGTCTGTCGCGCTACGCCGCCGACTACCTGGGCATCGAGGATCGCGGCCGTATCGCGCGCGGTGCATGGGCCGATGTGGTCGTGTTCGATCGTGAACTGGCGTTGACCGCAACGTACGTCGAAGGAGAATCGATTGTCGAATATGCTTGATGAAGCGTTGGCGTCCGCCGACGTGGTCGCCGCACAGCTTGCGGATACGTCGCGTGTCGAAGCCCTCGCGCGCAAACTCGCGGAATTGCCGCGTCACGTCGCGCTGACGGTCGCACGCGGCAGCTCGGACCACGCAGCGAGTTACTTCGCCAGCCTGACGATGAGCCGTCTCGGCGTGCCGGTCGCCTCGCTTCCGATGTCGGTCGCGACGCTGCAGCAGGCGCCGCTCAAGGTGCGCGATCAGGTCGCGCTCGCGTTTTCCCAATCGGGCAAGAGCCCGGACCTCGTCGGCACGATGGTCGCATTGCGCGACGCGGGTGCGCTGACGGTGGCCGCGGTGAACGCGCCGTCGTCGCCGCTCGCGGACGCATGCGAGTTTCATCTGCCGCTGCTGGCAGGCCCGGAACTGAGTGTCGCCGCGACCAAGAGCTACATTGCGATGCTGGCGTTGTCGGCGCAGCTCGTCGCGCACTGGCAGGGCGACGCAGCATTGCTGAACGCGCTGAAGACGCTGCCTGACGCGCTGCGCCAGGCCGGCGCGCTCGACTGGACGAAGGCCGTCGAGGCACTGCGCGGCGTTGAGCGCATGATCGTGATCGGCCGGGGGCTCGGCCTCGCGATCGCCCAGGAAGCGGCGCTGAAGCTGAAGGAAACGTCGGGCATCCAGGCTGAAGCGTTTTCGAGCGCGGAAGTGCGTCACGGTCCGATGGAACTGATCGACCGCGACTATCCGCTGCTGGTTTTCGCGCCGCGCGGTCCCGAACAGGCCGGCCTCATCCAGCTTGCGCGCGACATGCAGGCGCGCGGCGCACACGTGCTGCTCGCCGCGCCGGCCGACGTGCCGGAAGCGACGTTGCCGCTCGTCTCCACTGATCATCCGGCGCTCAATCCGGTCGCCGCGATTCTTTCCTTTTATGTGATGGCCGACGGACTTGCCGCCGCTCGCGGACGCAATCCCGATGCGCCGCGCCATCTGAATAAAGTCACCGAAACTCACTGATCGAGCTATCAGATGCGACGTGTTGAGGAGTCCCGTTTAATGAGCCAATCCCAAGGCCCTGTAGTGTTGCTCGCGCCGTTGACCGGCCCGGTCGTGCCGCTGGCCGACGTACCCGACCCGGTGTTTTCCGGCGGCATGTTTGGCGACGGCATCGGTATCGATCCGCTCGTCGGCCGGCTGGTTGCGCCGTGTGACGGCGTGGTCATGCATCTCGCGCGCACCGGTCACGCACTGACGCTGACCACCGCCCAGGGCGCCGAAATCCTGCTGCATATCGGTATCGATACAGTCGAGCTGGCCGGCAAGGGTTTCACGCCGAAGGTGCCGCAAGGTGCGACGGTCCGTACCGGCGACGTGCTGATCGAATTCGATCTGGACTATGTCGCATCGACGGCGCCGAGCCTCGTTTCGGTGATCGCGATTGCGAACTCCGATGCGTTCGAAATCGTCGAGCGTCCGGTTGCGGGCATGCTGAAGGCCGGCGAAAGCCCGCTCTTCACGCTGCGTGCCCGAGGAGGCGCTGCGGCCGAAGCATCACGTCAGGCGACCCACGTCACCGAAGAGTCGCGCCAGCAGATCACGCTCGCGCACGCTGGCGGTCTGCATGCACGGCCGGCCGCGCGTGCCCGCGAAGCGGCGCGTGGTTTCGATGCGCGCGTCGAGATCCGCTACGAAGGACGCAAGTCGGCGATCGAGAGCGTCGTCGGTCTGCTCGGGCTGGGCGCTGGCGAAGGCGCGACGGTCGAGATTCTTGGCGTCGGTCCGCAGGCCGCGGCGGCGGTCGAAGCCGTCGCGCACGAACTGCTGCGCGAAGCGCACGGTGAAGTCGAAGAAAAACCGGCGCGTCAAAGCTCGCCTGCGCCGCAGCAGGTTGCGCGCGTCCCTGGCGCGCCGCTCGCGCCGAACACGCTGGCTGGCGTGTGCGCGGCGCCCGGCATCGCGGTCGGCACGATCGTGCGTTGGGACGACGCCGATCTCGATCCGCCGGAAGCAGCAAGCGGCACGTCGGCGTCGGAAAGCCGTCTGCTCGACAAGGCGCTTGCCAGCATCGACGCAGAACTGAACAAGACGGTGCGCGAAGCGTCGCAACGCGGCGCGGTCGGCGAAGCGGGTATTTTCGCCGTGCATCGTGTGCTGCTCGAAGATCCGACGCTCCTCGACGCCGCGCGCGATCTGATCAGCCTCGGCAAGAGCGCGGGCTTCGCGTGGCGCTCGGCGATCCGCGCGCAGATCGCGGTGCTCGCCAACATCGACGACGCACTGCTCGCCGAACGCGCGGCTGATCTGCGTGATATCGAAAAACGTGTGCTGCGGGAACTCGGCTATTCGAACAACACGGCGCGCGAGTTGCCGGACGAAGCGGTGCTCGTCGCAGAAGAATTCACACCGTCGGATCTGTCGTCGCTCGATCGCACGCGCGTTACGGCGCTTCTGATGGCGCGCGGCGGCGCGACGTCGCACGCTGCGATCATCGCGCGCCAGATCGGCATTCCTGCGCTGGTCGCGGTGGGCGATGCGCTCTTCGCGGTGCCAGAAGGCACGCAGGTTGTGGTCGACGCAGGCGCTGGCCGTCTCGAACACGCGCCGACCGCGCTCGACGTCGAACGTGCGCGCACCGAGCGTCAGCGTCTGGCTGGCGTGCGCGAAGCGAACCGTCGCACGTCGCAGCAGGCAGCCGCAACCAACGACGGTCGTGCGATCGAAGTCGCCGCCAACATTGCGACGCTCGATGACGCAAAGACTGCCGTCGAAAACGGCGCAGACGCCATCGGTCTGCTGCGCACGGAATTGCTGTTCATTCACCGGCAGGCCGCGCCGAATGTCGATGACCATCGCGAGAGTTATCAGACGATCGTCGATGCGCTTGGCGGCCGTACCGCGATCATCCGCACGCTCGACGTGGGCGCGGACAAGGAAGTCGATTACCTGACGCTGCCGCCGGAAACGAACCCGGCGCTCGGCCTGCGCGGCATCCGTCTGGCGCAGGTCCGCCCGGATCTCCTCGACGACCAGCTGCGCGGCCTGCTCGCCGTGCGCCCGGTCGGCGCGGTGCGCATCCTGTTGCCGATGGTCACCGATGCGGGCGAGCTGATCCGCCTGCGCAAGCGTATCGACGAACTCGCGCGCGAAGCGGGCCGCACGGACGCGATCGAGGTCGGCGTGATGATCGAAGTGCCGTCTGCGGCGCTGCTCGCCGACCAGCTTTCGCAGCACGCGGATTTTCTGTCGATCGGTACCAATGACCTCACGCAATACACGCTCGCCATGGATCGCTGCCAGCCGGACCTCGCTGCACAGTCGGACGGTCTGCATCCGGCGGTGCTGCGTCTCATCGACGCCACCGTGAAGGGCGCGGAAAAGCATGGCAAGTGGGTGGGCGTCTGCGGCGCACTGGCGGGGGACCCGCTCGCGGTGCCGCTCCTCGTCGGCCTTGGCGTGACCGAGCTTTCGGTGGATCCGGTGTCGGTGCCGGGCATCAAGGCGCGGGTGCGCAAACTCGATTATCAGCTGTGCCGTCAGCGCGCCCAGGATGCGCTCGCGCTCGATTCGGCACAGGCGGTAAGGGCGGTGAGCCGCGAAATCTGGCCGCAGGACTGAACCCCACATGGTTCGCGGCAGGCTTCGCGACATGAAGACGTAAGTGAAACACGGGCGGCTGAAGAGGCCGCTCTCGAAGCAACGCAATGACGTAGGCAATAACTACGACCACGACTCAACGAAGGGATTGGAGATATCAATGGATGGGAATCCGTTTCTGAAGATTCAGCGCCTCGGTCGCGCGCTGATGCTGCCGATTGCAGTGCTGCCGGTTGCCGGCCTGCTGCTGCGCCTCGGTCAGCCCGATGTGTTCAACATCAAGATGATCGCCGACGCAGGCGGTGCGATTTTCGACAACCTGCCGCTGCTGTTCGCGATCGGCGTGGCGGTCGGTTTCGCGAAGGACAACAACGGCGTCGCGGCGCTGGCAGGCGCGATCGGCTATCTGATCGAGATCGCCGTGATGAAGGACATCAACGACAAGCTCAACATGGGCGTGCTGTCGGGGATCGTCGCCGGTATCGTGGCCGGGTTGCTCTATAACCGGTACAAGGACATCAAGCTGCCCGACTACCTCGCCTTCTTCGGAGGGAAACGGTTCGTGCCGATTGTCACCGGGGTCGTGTGCCTGGCGATAGGGATCGTGTTCGGCTACGTGTGGGCGCCGGTTCAGGCCGTCATCGACCTCGCTGGCCACTGGCTGACGACTGCAGGCGCGATTGGCGCATTCGTGTTCGGTGTGCTGAACCGTCTGTTGCTGGTCACGGGTCTGCATCACATCCTGAATTCGTTGACCTGGTTCGTGTTCGGCACGTTCACGCCGCCGGGCGGCGCAGCGGTGACGGGCGACCTGCATCGCTTCTTCGCGGGCGACCCGACGGCCGGAACGTTCATGACGGGCTTCTTCCCGGTCATGATGTTCGGTCTGCCGGCTGCGTGTCTCGCGATGTTCCATGAAGCACCGAAGGAACGCCGCGCACTGGTGGGCGGCCTGCTGTTCTCGATGGCGCTCACGTCGTTCCTGACGGGCGTGACCGAGCCGATCGAATTCAGCTTCATGTTCCTCGCACCGGTGCTGTACGTGATCCACGCGCTGCTGACGGGCCTGGCGCTCGCCATCTGCTCGGCGCTTGGCATTCACCTCGGCTTCACGTTCTCGGCTGGCGCGATCGACTACGTCCTGAACTACGGTCTGTCGACGAAGGGCTGGATGGCGATTCCGATTGGCGTGATCTATGCCGTCGTCTACTACGGCCTGTTCCGCTTCTTCATCCGCAGGTTCAACATGGCGACGCCCGGTCGCGAACCCCTCAACGCCGACGGTGATGCGGCTGTGGAAACGTCGGGTGGCGTTGCTGGCGCGCCGGCGACTGCAACGGCGGCGACGCGTGCGCAGCGTTACATCGCGGCGCTGGGCGGTGCGTCGAACCTGACGCTCGTCGATGCATGCACGACGCGTCTTCGTCTTTCGGTGGTGGACGCAAACCAGGTGTCGGAAGCCGATCTGAAGACGATCGGTGCGCGCGGTGTGCTCAAGCGCGGCGCGACGAACGTGCAGGTGATCATCGGACCGGAAGCGGACATGATCGCCGACGAAATCCGCACGACCATCGACCAGGGCGGCGCAGTGGCAGCGAAGCCGGCGGCAGCGGCTGCAGCACCGGCCGCAGCGGCCGCGGTTGTCGCACCGGAAAGTGGTCCGCTGGATCCGGATCCGGCACGCTGGCTCGCCGTGTTTGGCGGCGCGACCAATGTGGTTTCGCTCGATGCGGTTGCAACGACGCGTCTGCGCATCGTGGTGCGCGATCCGTCGGCGGTGGACAGCCAGCGCATGGCGGGGCTGGATGTCGCGTGGGTGGCGGCGGACACGTTCCACATCGTCGTGGGTCAGGCGGCGCCGCGCTACGCGCAGCAACTGGCGACGCGTCTGCCGGCAACGGGCGGCGCAGCACCGCAACCTGCCTGACGCGTTTCACGCGTTAGACGGACGTAACAAAAAACGCGGCGCCCGGATTGGGCGCCGCGTTTGCATTGACGGGCGGGCTTTGATGCGGCGTCGAAGCGCGATGCACCCCGTCGCGAGACCCGCACTCAATGCCGATGCGATTGCGTCGAAGATTCCGGGCCGCCGCGCTTTGCCAACCCACTCTCCCTCGCCGCAGCAGGGTGGCGCGTTTCGAGCCACATCACGTTGATGATGCCAAACGCGAGCGCCACCCCGATGCCGAGAATCCAGCTGAAATACCACATCACAAGCTCCTTCGAATCCGTTACAAACCGCGCCCGTCTATCCAGGCTCGGCGTTGCCGTTCAATACATCGAATGGGTGTTTTCCTCGATCGCCTTCGCGGTCACCTTGCCGCGCATCACGCGATACACCCAGCTCGTATAGATCAGGATCAGCGGCAGGAAAATGATGACCGCGATCAGCATGATCTGCAGCGTCATCTGGCTCGATGTCGAGTCCCACACCGTGAGGCTGCTGCGATTGTCGAGTGACGACGGCATGATGAACGGGAACATCGAAAAGCCCGCCGTCAGGATCACGCCGGCAATCATCAATCCGGTCGAGATAAACGCGATCTTCTCGAAGCGCGAGCTGGCCAGCAGCAGCGCGAGCACGCCGCCAAGCAGACCGGCTACCGGAGCGGCAATCATCCACGGATACGTCGAGTAGTTGTTCAGCCACAGCCCCGGAGCACCGATCACGCTTTTAAGAAGCGGATTGGCGACGGAATCGAGCGGCGCGGCATCGACGATCTGATAGCCGCCGATCACCGTCGCCACCAGCAGGCCGGCGATGATGAAGAGCGCCACCGCGGCGAGCGACATGATGCGAAGCGCCACCGAAGCGCGTCGCGCGACGATGCCATCCGTCTTCATCTTGACGAAGGCCGCGCCATGCGCCGCGAGCATCGACACGCTCACGAGCCCGCAGACGAGCGCGAACGGATTGAGCAGCGCGAAGAAGCCGCCGTGATACGTCACGCGCAGATCGGTGTCGAACTCGAACGGCACGCCTTGCAGCAGATTCCCGAATGCGACGCCGAATACGAGCGCCGGCACGAAACCGCCGACAAAGAGCGCCCAGTCCCACGCCGTGCGCCAGCGCGGATCTTCGCGCTTGTTGCGATAGTCGAAGCCGACCGGCCGGAAGAACAGCGCGAACAGCACGAGCAGCATTGCGAAATAGAAGCCGGAGAACGATGCCGCGTAGACGAGCGGCCACGCCGCGAACATCGCGCCGCCGGCCGTGATGAGCCAGACCTGGTTGCCTTCCCACGTCGCGCCGACGGTATTCACGACGATGCGTCGCTCGCCGTCGTTCTTGCCGATGAAGGGCAACAGGATCGCCGCGCCCATATCGAATCCGTCGGTGAGTGCGAAGCCGATCAGCAGCACGCCGATCAGTACCCACCAGACCAGCTTGAGGGTGACGTAATCCATGATGATTTCCCGTTGATGAGACTGGTGTGAATTACGCCGCAGACTTGCCGGCGAGCGCGGGCGCGGGCTTGTCCTGCTCGTGATGATAGCGGCCCGTATGCAGCGAAGAAGGGCCGAGGCGCGCGTACTTGAACATCAACGTGATTTCGATGATGAAGAGCGCCGTGTAGAACACCACGAAACCGGCCAGACTCAGGTACAGATCGCCGGGTTGCAGGCTCGACGCGGACAGCGACGTGGGCAGAATGCCCGCGATCGTCCACGGCTGCCGCCCGACTTCAGCGACGATCCAGCCAAACTCGGCCGCAAGCCACGGCAGCGGAATGGCCCACACGGCCCAGCGCAGGAACCAGCGGCGCTTGTCGAGCAGCAGCGAGCGTTGCGCGCAGAACCAGAACGCCAGCACGAACGTCGCCAGAAACAGGATGCCGAGGCCGACCATCAGGCGGAACGAAAAGAACACGGGTGCGACCGGCGGGATCGTCTTCTTTGCTGCCTGCCGGATCTGTTCCGGCGTCGCGTCGGTGACGTCCGTCGTGAACTGCTTGAGCATCAGGCCGTAGCCGAGGTCCGCTTTGTGCGCCTCGAACGTCGCGTGCGCTTCGTCGGTGTCGTCGCCGCTCTTCAGATGCTGCAGCGCGCCGTATGCGAGCATCCCGTTCCGGATGCGCGTTTCGTTGTGCGCCATCAGGTCTTTCAGACCCAGCACGGGCTCATCGAGCGACCGTGTTGCGATGATGCCCAGCGCGTACGGCACGCGGATCGCGTAGTCGGTGCGTTCTTCCTGCTGGTTCGGAATGCCGAAGATCGTGAACGGCGCGGGCGCGGGCGCCGTTTCCCATTCGGATTCGATCGCGGCGAGCTTGATCTGTTGCACTTCGCCCGTTCGATAACCCGATTCGTCGCCGAGCACGATCACGCAGATCGTCGACGCCAGTCCGAAACCCGCCGCGATGGCGAACGAACGCAGCGCGAACTCGGTGTCGCGACGCTTCAGCAGATACCACGAGGACACGCCAAGCACGAACATCGACGCCGTCACGTAGCCCGCCGATACCGTGTGCACGAACTTCACCTGCGCGACGGGATTGAACAGCACCTCAAAGATGCTGGAGAGCTCCATGCGCATCGTTTCGTAGTTGAAATGCGCGCCGACGGGATTGTTCATCCATCCGTTCGCGACCAGAATCCACAGCGCCGACAGATTCGATCCAAGTGCGACAAGGAACGTGACGACCAGATGCTGCACTCTGGAAAGCCGGCTCCAGCCGAAGAAAAAGAGCCCGACGAACGTCGATTCGAGGAAGAACGCCATCAGGCCTTCGACGGCCAGCGGCACGCCAAAAATATCGCCGACGTAGTGCGAGTAGTACGACCAGTTTGTGCCGAACTGGAACTCGAGCGTGAGCCCGGTCGTGACGCCCATCGCGAAGTTGATGCCGAAGAGCTTGCCCCAGAACTGGGTCATGTCCTTGTAGATCTGCTTGCCGGTCATGACGTAGACCGATTCCATAATGACAAGCAGCCACGACAGGCCGAGCGTCAGGGGCACGAACAGAAAATGGTACAGCGCCGTGACGGCAAACTGCAGGCGCGAGAGATCGACGACTTCGCTAGCGTGCATGGGTCTCACCTTGAGAGGGATGCGGTGCGGGAACGGCGAGGAGCGCCTCAGCAACGACCGCGGGCGGCAGTGACATGTGCTCCGCCTGCGGGTGATCGAAGAATGCGTATTTGAGGATCATCAGCAGCGCGAACTTGATCGCGAGCACGATCGCGATGTCGCGCGCGAAAGTCGGGCCGCGCGCCCATGCGGCGCAGCGCGCGCGCAGGCGAGGGGTCCTGTGATTCAGCGTTATGGTCATGATCGGTCGATGACGGCTCCATGGGAGGAATGCCGGTCGGGCCGCATGGGGCGGCCAGGCAATGCATAACGGAATTCTAGGAGCGGGCCTCGTCGACGCGGGCGTTCCGCGCTGTGGCATACGGTCGCGAAGGCGAACCCGCGAAACCAGTATCGCCGCGCTCTTTGCGTTGCGTCAACAAAAAGGGGTGCGACTGTCCTAAAAGCGGACCAGGACTTAGGACACAGATACGAAAAAGCCCCGTCATCTTTCGATGGCGGGGCCGGGTACGACAGCCGTGCCGAAAAAGCCGGCTCGCGCGTTACGCGTATTCGCTCAATGCGCCGCGCATTTTCTTCATCGCGCTGGCCTCGATCTGACGAATACGTTCCGCCGATACACCGAATTCGTCGGCGAGTTCATGCAGCGTCGAGCCGCCCGAACCGTCGTCGTCCACCTTCAGCCAGCGAGCCTCGATGATGCGGCGGCTGCGGGCGTCGAGTGCCTCGAGGGCGCTGGCGATCCCGTCGCTATGCAGCTTGTCGCGCTGACGTGCCGCAAGAACCGCTGTCGGCTCGTTGTGCGAATCGGCCAGCCACGCGATCGGCGAATACGCTTCCTCGCCGTCTTCGATCTGGCCTTCGAGGGCGATATCGCCGCCGGACAGACGCGTTTCCATTTCGGCGACTTCTTCCCGCTTCACGTTCAGCTCGGTCGCGAGACCTTCGATTTCCTCCGGCGTGAACGCCTGGAAACCCTGCTTGTGGCTGCGCAGGTTGAAGAACAGCTTGCGTTGCGCCTTCGTGGTGGCGACCTTCACCATGCGCCAGTTGCGCAGGATGTACTCATGGATCTCGGCCTTGATCCAGTGCATGGCGTACGAAACCAGCCGCACGTTCTGCGACGGATCGAAGCGCTTCACCGCCTTCATCAGGCCGATGTTGCCTTCCTGGATCAGGTCGGCGTGCGGCAGGCCGTAGCCGAGGTAATTACGCGCGATCGACACGACCAGACGCAGGTGCGACAGCACGAGACGACGGGCCGAACCCAGATCGTTCTGCTCGCGGAATTCAGTGGCGAACTGGCGTTCCTCCGCCGGCGTCAGCATCGGAATCCGGTTCACGGCCTGGATGTAGGCGTCGATATTGCCCAGCTGGCCGGGCAGCAGCGAAGAATGCGCGAGCGCCAGTGCACCTGCCGGAGCGGCCTTAGCCGACGACGGGCTCAGAGTACTCGGAAGGGTCAGTGCATTGCTCACGTAAAAAACTCCTATGGAATCAACCAAATGCTCAGTCAGAAAACGACTCCCGTGGATGTTAGCACTCCAGTAGCAGGAGTGCTAATACTTAGAGGCCGTAGGGACTTGAGAGTTCCGTGTAACCTATTGAAACTTCATCTTCAATAGCATTGTACGTCGCCTGCGGGAACTTTGCTTGCGCCGTACAATTCACTTTTGCGCGCTTTTGACGCGGATAAATGACCAGCGTTCGTCTGATTTTTAGCAATTATTTGCCAAAGCCGAGCTTCCTTTTATAAGGTTTCTTTTACTTCATTTATCTATAAATGACGTCACCCGCCTCGCGGCAACCCACCCATCTGGGCGAAGGTGTTCGATGAAGAAGAATAATGCCCGGCCCGGCTGGCTGCTCCGGAGTAGCGTTGTGCTGGCATTGCTGAGCTTTTCAGAACTGGCTCTCGCAGACCGGTTCGGCGTTCAGGTGGCGGCCGGCATGGCCAATCATCACGTGAACAAGCTCGATCTGGGCATGGCATGGGATCCGGGTCTCACCTGGTGGGAGGTCGGCGGCTGGCACTTCACGCTGATCGGCGAGGCACACGTCTCGTGGTGGCATAGCGCCGAAGGCGACGTGCACCAGAACACCGGCGAGTTCGGCATCACGCCGGTGATCCGTTTTATCAAGGGCTCGGGCGGATTCCGGCCGTTTGTCGAAGCCGGCGTCGGCGTGCGTGTGCTCACCAGCCCGACGATCTCGAATTCCTACACGCTTTCGTCGGCGTTCCAGTTCGCCGACATGGTGGGCGTAGGCGCCCAGTTCGGCGACCGCCAGCAGTACCAGGCCGGCTTTCGCTTCCAGCATCTGTCCAACGCCAGTATCAAAGAGCCGAATCCTGGTATAAATTTCACCCAGCTATATCTGCAATACAACTTCTGACGTCGGGGGCCGCTCTGCGCGGCTCCTGTCGGTGCAAAGGGGCGGAGCGATGGCGGCAAAAGTGATCGAGGCGATTCGCGGGCTGGAGCGCGACCGCTTTCGCGCGATGGTCGACGGCAACGGTGAACTGCTCGACGCACTGCTGTCGGACAACGTCATCTACGTTCATACCAACGGCAAACGCGAGTCGAAGCAGCAGTTCATCGATGCCATCATGGCGGGCCGCCGCCGCTACCGCCAGATCGAAATCCAGTCTCAGGACGTACTGGCCGTGGGCCACGAGACCTGCGTCGTCACGGGGCGTGCCCTGATCGAGATGGAAGCGAACAACGGCGCGCTGCTTTTTCCGATCGCCTATACGGCAATCCAGACGCAGGAATCCGGACGCTGGCGGCTGATTGCCTGGCAGGCGACGCGTTGCGCGATCGAGTGAAACCGGTGGGTTTCGCCTCGCCAGACAGCCTTGTGAGCCACCCGGGCGCATGACGCGCGGCGTCGCGCCATGTTTCGACGCTTCGCCGACCTGATTTGCCGCTTTGAATCTGATGTTGAGCTAAATTTGCCTGCCGCCTGCCGCCTGCCGCCTGCCGCCTGCCGCCTGCCGCCTGCCGCCTGCCGCCTGCCGCCTGCCGCCTGCCGCCTGCCGCCATGTCGCCATGTCGCCAGTCAAGCCGCGAAGCGCCGGTCCACTGGTGCCCACACCGCGCGATTGACGCCGCTCACCACCGCATCGACAACAGCAGTTGCCTCGTCGTCACTCACACCGACGCCGTAGCGCACGGTTTGCCCGCCGACGCGACAGCCGACAAACGCCGCGACGCGGCCGTCTGTCGTCCGCTGGATTTCGCACGACGTGATCTCGACGGGCTGACCAGCCGCCGCCGATATCGCCTGCGCCACCGATTGCGCATGCGAACCGGCGCTGCTTTCCGCGCGGATATCGGTCGAAGTCGCGATGCTGACGTCGCGGCTTTCCCACCGCACGGACGTCGCGCTGACGCGCGCGGCCGGACCTTCCGTCTCGAAGTACTCGCGGGTGAAGAGCGCGCAGATTGCGTCACCGGTGATTTCCTCGCCGGACTGATCCGCGACCGTCTGCACCGCGTGGCTGAACTCGATCTGCACACGGCGGGGCGGCGTGAAGCCCATGCCGCGCTCGAGCAGATACGTCGAGCCGCCCTTGCCGGACTGACTGTTCACCCGGATGACCGCGTCGTAACTGCGGCCGAGGTCGGCCGGATCGATCGGCAAATAGGGCACTTCCCAGACGGCGTCGGGCGCCTGCTGCGCGAAACCCTTGCGGATCGCGTCCTGATGCGAGCCGGAAAACGCCGTGAACACGAGATCGCCTGCATACGGATGGCGCGGATGCACCGGAATCTGGTTACAGCGTTCGACTACGCGACGCACCGCGTCGATATCCGAGAAATCGAGTTCCGGATCGATGCCCTGCGTGTAGAGATTCATCGCGAGGGTGACGATGTCGACGTTGCCCGTGCGCTCACCGTTGCCGAAGAGGCACCCTTCGACGCGATCCGCGCCCGCCATCAACGCGAGTTCGGCGGCGGCGACGGCCGTGCCGCGGTCGTTATGAGGATGCACCGAGAGCACGATGCTGTCGCGATAGCCGAGATTGCGGTCCATCCATTCGATCTGGTCGGCGAAGACGTTCGGCGTTGCCGCCTCGACGGTGGCCGGGAGGTTCACGATCATCTTGTGATCGCGCGTCGGGCGCCACGTCTGCGCGACCGCGTCGCACACTTCGCGCGCGAACGTGAGCTCGGTCATGCTGAACGTTTCCGGCGAGTACTGATAGATCCAGTGTGTCTCCGGGCGCGCGTCGGCATATTGCCGGATGATCCGCGTGCCTTCGACGGCGAGTGCCTTCACTTCGTCCTTCGACTGGTTGAACACGATCTTGCGGAACGAGGGCGCGATCGCGTTGTACAGATGCACGATCGCGCGCGGCGCGCCTTCGAGCGCCTCGAATGTGCGTGCGATCAGTTCTTCGCGCGCCTGCACGAGGACTTCGATCGTCACGTCGTCGGGAATACGCTTTTCATCGATGAGCTTGCGAACGAAATCGAAGTCAGTCTGCGAAGCCGACGGAAAGCCGACTTCGATTTCCTTGAAGCCGATAGCGACCAGCGTCTCGAAGAATTCGAGCTTTTGCGCGATGCTCATCGGTTCGATCAGCGACTGGTTGCCGTCGCGCAGATCGGTGCTCATCCAGACCGGCGCACGCTCGATCGTGCGGCTCGGCCACTTGCGGCCTGTCAGGCGGACGGCGGGAAAAGGGCGGTATTTCTCAGCGGGATTGCGCAACATGGTGAGCCTCGTTCGTAGTGTCGTGTTCGTATGCGGGTGCGTGTCAGCGTGCAAGGGGGCGGGCAATGCGGGCTAGCGGCAGCAACGAACGGGCGCGAACGAAGAAGGTCATCGCGATGATGACGCTCGTGACGGTGATGGCTTGTGTCCATGCAACGTGCATTTTGACCTCGCGATTCATCCGCTGGATAAACGGACGAACACTGACGACAGGTTGTAAGAGGAACGGCGGATCTGGGGTGAAACGGACTGCGGAACTGCTGGAGGACCGCGCGCTGAAGCTGGATGCGCGGCGCTACGCCTGACTTACGCTAGACGTAGCGATAGAAGCCGCGGTAGGCGGCTGAGGGTGCTGCGGAGGGTGTTCGGAAGGGAACGCATCCGGTGACTGTATGTCAGCGTGTGGGAGTCTGTCAACCCGCGATCTTCAGTCCGGCGGGTCGAAAGGTGCGGCAAGCGCGGCACGAACGTGCCCGCAGCCGCGCCAGACAGGCTCAGGCGGCCCGTTTCGCGATTCCGGCAATCAGTTCGACCTGACGGCTGATGGCCTGCGGGACCGGCACTTCGCCGCGCAACGCGGCCTCTATCCATGCCGCCGTGGTGGCTGCGTCGCGGGCTTCCGGCAGCGGCACTTCGGGCGCATCCGGTGACGAGCGTTCAGCGGCGACAACCGTTTCGCACGCGCCGTCGTGCAGCCAGTCGATCTGCACCTGACGCCGGGTATCCGCGACGGCCTCGCCTTCCGTGCCGCGTGCCAGCAGCGCGCCGCCGATGGCCGCGTCCGGATGCGCGGCGAACAGCTGCGTGAGGCTTTCGCGATAAGGCGGATGTGTGTAGTTCACGAGGCGCAGCCCGTGCGGCTCGAACGGCTGCAGGATCTTGACGAGCGTATGCGTCGAATTGCGCACGCCCATGCGCCTGCGCAGCGCGAGCAGGCGCGCGAGCTTCGGCGCGAGCGTCGCGATTGGCGAGAACGCGAGGCGGCGCGCGGCCAGTGAGTCTTCGATGTCCGCGCGGCTTCGCGCATGATCGACACCGAGATGCGCGAAGATTTCGGCGCTCGTCACGCGGCCGGGATCGTCGGTCACGCCGTGCACCAGCACCGGCACGCCTTCGCGGGCGAGCAGCATCGCCAGCAGCGGCACGAGATTCGCCTGCTTGCGTGCGCCGTTGTAGCTCGGAATCGAGACCGCCTGAAATGCGTCGTGGGTCACGCGGACGGGCTCGAACGACGCGTGCGCGGCCGACAGCATCGCTGCCAGTTCGTCCGCGCTCTCACCTTTCACGCGGTACGCCAGCAGCACCGCGCCAAGCTCCAGGTCGGACACGCGTCCGTCGAGCATCGCGCCGTACAGCCTGTGCGTGTCCTCGGCGGAGAGAGCGCGCGCGCCGTTCGGCCCGCGGCCGATTTCCTTGATGAAACGGGCGCAGGAGAGCGTATCGGGAGCGGTGTCGGCGGATTCGGTCATCGGATGCAAGGGTTGCGGGTTGGCCTGTGGCACGACGGCCCGCGCATGTGGCCCGTTATTCGGGAAATCTGCGCTCGCGGCAGGCCGTCAAAGCGGTAAAGACCTCCAGTATCGCATCTGTCGCGGTCCTGCAAGATCGCGGGCGCGCGTTACACTTGGCGTTTCGTCGCCGCTTCGGGCGGCATTTCACAGAAAACGGAGAACGGGATGAGTTACGTGTTTGCGCCGGCGCCGGTTGTCGCGGTGCCTGTTGTCGGAGTGAGCGAGCAGTTTGCGGTGCGCCGGATTTACTGTGTGGGTCGCAATTACGCGGCGCATGCGCGAGAGATGGGGCATGATCCCGACCGCGAGCCGCCGTTCTTTTTCTGCAAGCCGGCCGACGCCGTTGTTTATGTCGCGCCGGGCGAAACCGGCGCCTTTCCGTATCCGGCGCTTTCGAATAATGTGCACTTCGAGATGGAACTTGTCGCGGCGATCGGCAAGGCAGGCAAGGACATTCCCGCTGAACACGCGCTCCAGCACGTCTATGGCTATGCGCTCGGGCTCGACATGACGCGCCGCGATCTGCAGGCTGAAGCGAAGAAGCTCGGTCGTCCGTGGGATACGGCGAAGGGGTTCGATCATTCGGCGCCGCTCGGCCCGATCCATTCGGCCTCGAAGGTGGGACACATCGAAAAGGGCGCGATCTGGCTCACCGTCGACGGCGAGGAAAAGCAGCGCTCCGACGTGTCGGACCTGATCTGGTCGATTCCGGACACGATCGCCTATCTGTCGACGCTCTTCGAGCTGCAACCTGGCGATCTGATCTTTACGGGCACACCGGAAGGTGTCGGCGCAGTGGTGAAGGGCCAGGTGATGAAGGGCGGCGTCGACGGGCTGGGCGATTTCAGCGTGCGCGTTGTCTGACCGCGCCGGTCAGGAGAGGAGACACGGCGCATGAAGCTCTACAGTTATTTTCGTAGTTCAGCGTCGTATCGTGTCCGGATCGCGCTGAATCTGAAGAATCTGCCATACGAATATGTGCCGGTTCATCTCGTGCGTAACGGCGGCGAGCAGTTGAAGCCCGAGTACCGGCGGCTGAATCCGGACGCGATCGTGCCGACGCTCGTCGACGGCGACGATGTTTTCACGCAGTCGCTCGCGATCATCGAGTGGCTCGACGAGACGCATCCGGAGCCGCCGCTCTTGCCAGCTGCGCCGCGCGATCGCGCGTATGTCCGCTCGGTCGCGTTGCAGATCGCGTGCGAGATCCATCCGCTCGACAACCTGCGCGTGCTGAAATACCTGAAGCACACGGTCGCTATCGGCGAGGAAGCGAAGGACGCGTGGTATCGCCACTGGGTCGAATCGGGTTTCGCGACGCTGGAGACGCATCTTGCCGGCGATGCGCGTACCGGCAAGCTGTGTTTCGGCGATACGCCGACGCTGGCGGATGCGTGTCTGATTCCGCAGGTGTTCAACGCGCACCGCTTCAAGATCGACACGGCGCCGTATCCCGTGATTCACAGGATCTACGAATACGCGATGACGCTCGACGCGTTTCAGCGTGCAGCGCCGGGTGTCCAGCCGGACGCGGAATAGCGTGGGCGCGTCCCGATATTGACCGGACGATGCAAAAAGGGCATCGAGTGCGGTTCGTGCACTCGACGCCCTTTTTATTGCCGCCCGTTCTGGCGCTGGCGCAACGCTCGCTGGCTAGAAATCCAGCAGCGCGTCGGAGAATTCCTCGGCGCTGAACGGCTGCAAATCCTCGACTTTTTCCCCGATACCGATGAAGTAGACCGGCACCGGACGCTGCCGTGCGATCGCAGCCAGGATGCCGCCCTTCGCGGTGCCGTCGAGCTTCGTGACGATGAGGCCGGTCAGGCCGAGCGCATCGTCGAACGCCTTGACCTGCGCGAGCGCATTCTGGCCGGTGTTCGCATCGATGACGAGCAGCACTTCGTGCGGCGCGCCGTCCTGCGCCTTGCCGATCACGCGCTTCACCTTGCGCAGTTCTTCCATCAGATGCAGCTGGGTCGGCAGACGGCCGGCCGTGTCGGCCATCAGCACGTCGATCTTGCGCGCGCGCGCGGCGCCGACGGCATCGAAGATCACCGCGGCCGGATCGCCGCTTTCCTGCGCGACCACCGTCACGTTGTTGCGCTCGCCCCAGATCGCGAGCTGCTCGCGCGCGGCGGCGCGGAACGTGTCGCCGGCCGCGAGCAGCACCGACTGGTCAAAACGCTGCAGATGCTTGGCGAGCTTGCCGATGCTCGTCGTCTTGCCCGCGCCGTTCACGCCCGCGATCATCATCACGAGCGGCTGCGCACGACCCAGCATCAGGGATTTTTCGAGCGGCTTTAGCAGATCGATCAACAGCGTGCGGAGCGCGGCCTTCACCTGTTGCGGATCGGTCAGCCGTTCGCTGCGGACTTTCTCGCGTAGCGATTCGAGCAGGAATTCCGTGGCGTCGACACCGGCGTCGGACATGAGCAACGCGGTTTCGAGTTCCTCGTACAGGTCTTCGTCGATCTTCGCGCCGACGAAGATGCCCGTCAGGCTCGAACTGGTCTTCGACAGGCCGGTCTTGAGACGTGTCAGCCAGGATTTCTTTGCGGCCGGTTCGGGCGCGGGCGGCGGGACGATTTCGACGGTTTCTTCGTCTGCTGCATCACGCGTGGCCGGCCCAGTGGAGGCGGCCGACGGTGCGGCAGCTGGCTGCGCGACGGGTTGCGGCGGCCGCGGTGCGGTTGTCGGCGCAGCGGTTGTAGGGGAAGCCGGCGGCGCGGAAACTGGGGCGACAGGCCGGACTGACGGAGCGATGGACGCGGCATCGGGCGTACGGGCAGCAGGTGCCGGTTCGGCGACTGGGGTTGCAGGCGAGGCCACAGGCTGACCCGTCGCCGGAGATGCCGGAGGCGCAGAAGGCAGCGGCGTATCGACGCGTTGCACCGGCGCTGGCGCGGGTTCTCGCGCAACTGCTGGCGCTACAGGCGCTGGAGCCGGCTCGACGACCGGGGGCGCCTCAGCCGCAACCGGCGCGTCGGCGGCCGCCTCATCCTGCGGCGCGGCGTCGGAGGTTTTCGAGCCCTTGAATCGTTTGAAAAAACTGAACATGATCTGGCGTGGTGAGAGCGCGCGCCGATTCCCGCGACGCACGACCACGCGACAGCGGCAGGCAGCGTGGCAATGCGGGATGCAAGGCGCTGGAAGCCGCACATTTTATCAGGCGCGCTCCAGCCCGTCCCCGGACGCCTTGCCGAAGCCGCGCAGAGCTTCCCCGCCGGTCCAGGTGGCGTCCACGGCGAACCGGCGCGGGCCTGTGGTAACGTTGGCGCTCCGGCCCGCCGTCGCAGACGCGGGCAACTCTTCAGCAAGACGAATTCCGCATGCCCCGATCCTCTCCTTCCCGCGCGCACGGCGCATCTTCAGGCCGCAGCAAGGCGCCGCACGCAATCCGCATCATCGGCGGCGACTGGAAGCGCACGCCGCTGCCGGTGCTCGATCTGGATGGCCTGCGTCCGACACCCGACCGCGTGCGTGAAACCTTGTTCAACTGGCTTGGGCAGCGACTCGAAGGCCTGCGCTGTCTGGACCTCTTCGCCGGCAGCGGTGCGCTGGGTTTCGAGGCCGCGTCGCGCGGCGCCGCGCGCGTATTGATGGTCGAGCGCAACGGGCGCGCGGCCGCGCAGTTGCGCGCGAATCAGGCGAAACTGGCCGCGCGCGCCATCGAGATCGCCGAAGCCGACGCGCTGCGCCTCGGTGCGAGCCTCGCGCCCGGTTCGTTCGATGTCGTATTCCTTGATCCGCCGTTCGAAACCGACCTGCTTGCACGCGCGCTGACGCTCGCCGTGCCGCTTGTAAGCATTGGCGGTTTTTTGTATGTGGAAGCGGCCGAAGCGCTCGACATCGCACAGACAGAGGCGCTGGCCGGCTGGACTATCGTCCGCCAGGGCAAGGCGGGCGCGGTCCACTATCATTTGCTGCAGCGCGAAAATGAGGAATAATGCGCCTTCCATAACAAGCACCGGACGCCCGCCGTCACGCGTGCGGCCTGGCAGAAGCATTCGCGGGCGCTGAACAGCCCGTTCCAGTGAACAGAGAGGAGAAGTCTCATGGTAGTCGCCGTGTACCCGGGCACATTCGACCCGCTGACGCGCGGTCACGAAGACCTCGTTCGGCGCGCGTCGAGCATTTTCGATACGCTGGTGGTCGGTGTCGCCGACAGCCGCAACAAGAAGCCTTTCTTCACGCTCGAAGAACGCCTCGATATCGCGCACGAAGTGCTAGGCCATTATCCGAACGTGCAGATCATGAGCTTCAAGGGGCTGCTGAAAGACTTCGTCCGGACGAATAACGCGCGCGTGATCGTGCGCGGGCTGCGTGCCGTGTCCGACTTCGAATACGAGTTCCAGATGGCCGGCATGAACCGCTATCTGCTGCCCGACGTCGAAACGATGTTCATGACGCCGTCCGATCAGTACCAGTTCATCTCGGGCACGATAGTCCGCGAAATCGCGCAGCTGGGCGGCGACGTCAGCAAATTCGTGTTTCCTTCGGTGGAAAAATGGCTGACGGAAAAGGTCGCGGCGCTCGATGCCGAGCCGGGTCAGGCAGCGCAGCCGTAAGCAGCGTAAACTGGTGGCTGGCGGAATGATTGCCGGCCCGTTGCCGGCGCGAAGTGAGAAGAAGTATGGCCTTGATGATTACCGACGAGTGCATCAACTGCGACGTGTGCGAGCCCGAGTGCCCGAATGACGCAATTTCGATGGGCCCGGAAATCTACGTGATCGACCCGAAGAAATGCACCGAATGTGTCGGACATTTTGATGAGCCGCAATGCGTGCAGGTTTGTCCCGTGGAATGCATCCCGCGCGATCCGCAGCACGCGGAAACGCCCGATGGCCTGATGGCGAAGTATCACGCGTTGATGGCTGCGAAGGCCGGTTAGCGGAATCGCGGCACAGCCGGTGCAATAAAAAAACGGGCGTTTCGCCCGTTTTTTTATTCAGCGCAATCCAACCTGGCCCACGTAGCCACCGATGTCTTCGCGCAGCGCGTCGAGCAGCGCATCGCACTCGGCATCGGTGCCGATGGAAATGCGCAGATGCTGATCGATGCGCGGCGCGTTGAAGTGACGCACGAAAATCGCTTTCTCGCGAAGTCGGGTGGCAAGCGCGGCCGCTTCATAGCCCTCATGGCGCGCAAACACGAAGTTCGCGGCTGACGGTACCACTTCGAATCCCAGCGCGGTGAGCCCGGCAGACAGCCGCTCGCGACTCGCGATCACCTTGCGGCAGCTGTCGCGGAACCATGCGTCGTCTTCGTACGCGGCGATCGCGGCGGCCTGTGCGAGGCGATCGAGCGGATACGAGTTGAAGCTGTCTTTCACGCGATTGAGCGCGTCGATCAACGCCGCATCGCCGAACGCGAAACCCACGCGCATGCCCGCGAGCGAGCGCGCCTTCGAAGCCGTATGAACCACCAGCAGATTGGGATAGCGATCGATCAGGCCGATCGCCGATTGCGCGCCGAAGTCGACATACGCTTCATCCACGACCACGACCGACTCCGTGTTCCGCTCGAGCAACCGTTCAATTTCAGCGAGCGGCAGCGCGCGGCCGGTCGGCGCGTTCGGATTCGGGAACAGCACGCCGCCGTTGGGTGCCGCGTAGTCGTCGAGACAGATCGCGAACGCATCGTCGAGCGCAATGGTGCGGTATTGGACGTCGTAAAGACGTGCGTACGTCGGATAGAAGCTGTACGTGATGTCGGGGAAAAGGATCGGCTGCGTGTGCTTCAGCAAGGCCTGAAAGACGTGCGCGAGCACTTCGTCCGAACCGTTTCCGACGAACACCTGTTCTATGCGGATGCTGTGATACTTCGCGACCGTTTCGCGCAGTCTGAGGGCGGTCGGATCAGGATAGCGGCGCAGTGTATCGGCGGTCTCGCCGAGTTCGTGACGAATCGCATCGAGCACGCGTGGCGACGGCGGATACGGATTCTCGTTGGTGTTCAGCTTCACGGGGTTCATGTGCAGCGGCTGCTCGCCTGGCACATACGGCTTCAACCGGTGAACGATGTCGCTCCAGAAACGGCTCAAGACGCGGCTCCTTTGGCTGTTGTTCGCGTGGGCGCGGTGATCATGCGACCGGCGGGTTACGGTTGGGCGTTCCGGTGCAACTGCATCATCGCGCGTTCGAGTTCGCCTTTGATGATCACCGGTATCACAGCAAGCGCGCGTTCGATCGACGCGTCGATCACGTCCTGTTCCTCGCGACGCGGCGACTTCAGCACGAAGTTCGCAACATCGGGTTTTGCGGTGGCGCGCGCGCTTTCGGGAATCAGGTCGCGCGGATGACCAATGCCGATCCGCATGCGCCAGTATTGCTGCGACGACAGATGCGCGGTGATGTCCTTCAGGCCGTTGTGACCACCACTGCCACCGCCGAGCTTCAGTTTGACCGCGCCTGGCGGAAGGTCGAGTTCGTCATGCGCGACAAGAATCTCGTCGGGCAGAATCTTGAAGAACTGCGCCACGGCGACGACCGATTGCCCCGAGCGATTCATATACGTCTGCGGTTGGAGCAGATGTACTTCTTCGCCCTGCAGACGCGCCTTCGCATAGAAGCCGTGAAAGCGCCGCTCATCGCGCAACGTCGTGCCCGCTTCGCGCGCGAGCTGGTCGACCAGCCAGAAGCCGGCGTTGTGACGGGTCGCGGTGTATTCGGCGCCCGGATTGCCGAGCCCGACGATCAGCTTGATCATGATTCGATGAGTGTCCCGTTCCCGTGACCCGCCTGATGGGGGCACGAAAAAAGCCGAAAAAAAACCCGCCGGGGCGAACCGCGGCGGGTCACGTCGACCGTCTCAATGAAACGGATCGAGAGGATTTGTTCGCTTCCCGTGCGATCAGGCAGCCGGCTTGTCGCCTTCGCCTTCAGCAGCAGCACCCGAAGCGGCTTCGTCAGCGACGGCGCCAGCCGGGATCGTCGCCGAAGCGATGACCGGGTTTTCTGCTTCAACGTGCGCAACCAGCGAAACGCCGTTCGGCAGCACGATGTCCTTCGCGTGCAGCGCCTGGCCTGCTTCGATCTTCGCCAGGTCGACTTCGAGGAATTCAGGCAGTGCCGACGGCAGGCACTCGATTTCGATTTCGTTCAGAACGTGCGAGATCACCGCGCTCGACAGCTTCACTGCCGGGTTGGTTTCCTGGTTCATGAAGTGCAGCGGCACCTTGGTGTGCAGCTTCTTCTTCGCGTCGACGCGCTGGAAGTCCACGTGCAGCACGAGCTGACGGAACGGGTGGTATTGCACGTCGCGCAGCAGAACCTGTTGCGACTTGCCTGCCACTTCCAGATCGAGGATCGACGAGTGGAACACTTCTTTCTTCAGGGCGTGCCACAGCGCGTTGTGATCGAGTTCGATCAGTTGCGGTTGAGCTTCAGCGCCATACACGATTCCCGGGGTCTTACCGGCAATACGCAGGCGGCGGCTCGCACCCGTACCTTGCAGACTACGCTCGAAAGCGACTACTTTCATCTTGATTCTCCAATGCACTGCCCGCGACCAGGCAGTAAAAATGGGGCCTTCACGCTTTGAGCGCAGGCCCCAGAAGCGACGGCACGAACCTTCGTCCGTTCATGCCGATTGTGCAAAAGCGCAGCATCATGCCGCGCCTTCGCAAATCCTGATTATTCCGCGAACAGCGACATCACCGAGTCGCCGCGACGGATACGCGAGAACGTTTCGGCGAGCAGGCCAGCGCTCGTCAGCGAACGGATCTTCGCGCAAGAACGGGCTTCCTCGCCCAGCGGAATCGTGTCGGTGACGACCAGTTCGTCGAGCGCCGAAGCGGCGATACGTTCGCCTGCGCCACCCGACAGCACCGGGTGTGTCGCATAGGCGAAAACCTGTTTCGCGCCGCGTTCCTTCAGCACCTGCGCTGCCTTGCAGAGCGTGCCGGCGGTATCGACCATGTCGTCCATGATCACGCACGTACGGCCTTCGACTTCACCGATGATGTTCATCACTTCGGCAACGTTCGCCTTCGGACGACGCTTGTCGATGATCGCGAGATCGCAGTTCAGCTGCTTCGCGAGTGCACGTGCACGCACCACGCCGCCAACGTCCGGCGAAACGACCAGCAGGTTCTCGTAGTTCTGCTTGCGCAGATCGCCGAGCAGCACGGGCGTTGCATAGATGTTGTCGACGGGGATGTCGAAGAAGCCCTGAATCTGGTCAGCGTGCAGATCCATCGTGATGATCCGCTCGACGCCGGCGATTTCCAGCATGTTCGCCACGACCTTCGCCGAGATGGCAACGCGCGCTGAACGCGGGCGTCGATCCTGACGGGCATAGCCGAAGTAGGGGATGGCTGCGGTGATCCGGCCAGCGGATGCGCGCTTCAACGCATCGACCATGATCATCAGTTCCATCAGATTGTCGTTCGTCGGTGCGCACGTGGACTGCAGGACGAAGACATCCTTGCCGCGAACGTTTTCCTGAATCTCGACCTGGATTTCACCGTCCGAGAAACGGCTGGCCATGGCCTTGCCGAGGGGAATACCGAGGATCTTGACGACTTCCTGTGCAAGCGCGGGATTCGCGTTGCCAGTAAAAACCATCAGGCCGTCATGGCTGCTCATCGTGCACCTGCTTCAGGCTGGGAGGGCGAGAGAATGCGAGAATTTTTGGCAGGGGAGGAAGGACTCGAACCCTCGAATGCCGGAATCAAAATCCGGTGCCTTAACCAACTTGGCGACTCCCCTACACTAACTTTGAGCGCCGCTGAACGTGTAAGACCATTCAACGATGCAAAACCTTATGCCGCGAAAGCAAAGAGTGGATGTGAATCCAGGCTTGCAGTTACTGCGCTGTTCCACCCGGCTGGCAGTCTGGCTTGCGCCGCTTCTGCTTCACCGCGGTCACGAAACGCCGCAAAAACACTCGCGCCCGATCCGGTCATCCGCGCCGGTGCGATGTTATCAAACCATCTCAGCACCCGCGCAACTTCCGCGTATTTTCCCACGACAACTGGCTGCATGTCATTCCGGCCAAAACTGTCAGGCCATTCTGCGCTGCAACTTTGCTGTGCAAGAAAGTCCGTAATTGTGCGGGGTTCTGTATCTCTTGTCAACGATTTATCGGAAAAAATCGCAGCGGTCGGAACATGAACTTTTGGCGTCACAACGAGGAAATAACGCGGCGGCAATTGTACAACCTGAAGCGCTTCTCCGACACCCTCCGCGAATGCATTTTTTCCGAAGACGAAAAAAGGCACGTCCGCGCCGAGCTTAAGCGCGAGTGTCTGTAGTTCGCCGCGCGGCAATTCAAGCTTCCAGAGACGGTTGAGCGCGAGCAGCGTGGTTGCGGCGTCCGAGCTTCCGCCGCCGAGCCCCGCGCCCATCGGCAGACGCTTGTCGATCTCGATGTCGACGCCTGCGCCCGTGCCCGTGTATGCCTTCAGAAGCGTCGCCGCGCGTACTGTCAGGTCGTGTTCGGCGGGGACGTCGGCGATTTCGGTCGTGCGCGTGATGCGGCCATCGTTGCGCAGTGTGAAGTGCAGCGTATCGCCCCAGTCGAGCAGCTGGAAGACCGTCTGTAGCGCGTGATAACCGTCGGGGCGGCGTCCGTTGATGTGCAGGAAGAGGTTGAGTTTCGCTGGTGCGAGGCAGTCGCGCAGCGTGTTGTTTGTTTCGGTCATGAATTCGGTGGGATACGGGGCTTACTGGTCCAGCACGAGCTTTATGTCGAGCGGCGGCGTGTCGCGGCTCAGATTGACGCGCTTCACGCCGGTGGCGGGCGCGTCGGCGTAGGCAATGTAGTCGATGGTCCAGCCGTCCTGCTGGATCTGCTTCAGACGCGTTTCCTGCTGCGGATCGGTCACCGTCTTTGCCCGCGAAGTGGGCGCCGCCGACGGTTGCAGCCAGTAACGCAGCCCTTCGACCGGCAGCGCAAAACCGAGCGCATTCTGCATCAGTGTGGAGACGTTGTCAGCGGTGAGCGGCTGGCGGTTCGGCAATTCGAGCGTGGCCGATGCCGGCGACGATGTGATGATCGCGAGCGTCTGGCCGAGCGGATTGCGCAACTGGAGGCTCACGGTGTCACCGGTTTCCTGCCACTGGAAGTTGCCATATGCGTTGCGCTGCTGGCCGTTCTGGTCGTTGTACTGCACGGCAAAGCGGCCGTGATACGCACGCGTGGTCTGCGCGGTGACGGCCGTTGCTGCGTTCGACGTGGACGGGCCCTCCGGCTTGACGGAAGCACAGCCCGCGAGCGCCACGAGCGCTGCGGCCGCGAGGCCCAGGGCCGCGCGACGCGGTGCGGCCACCGGACGGATAAGACTGGACATGCGCATCAGAGATCGTTCACCTGGAAACGTTGAAGCGTTTTGACCAGCGTGTCGTTGTCGGGTTCGAGCTTCTTCGCCTGGCGCCATGCGTCCCGCGCCTTGTCCTGATCGCCGGTTTTCCACAGCACTTCGCCCAGGTGCGCGCCAATTTCGGCGTTCGGCTGCAGATCGTATGCCTTGCGCAGCACCTTGATCGCGTCCGACGTATTGCCGAGGCGATACTTCACCCAGCCGACGCTGTCCATGATGAACGCGTCATTCGGCGCGAGCGATGCGGCCTTCGCGATCAGCTTGTCGGCCTCCTGAAGGCGCTGGTTGCGGTCCGCCAGCGAATAGCCGAGCGCGTTGTACGCCTGCGGATTATCCGGTTGCGTCTGCATCAGCTTGCGCAACTGCGTTTCCATCACGTCGTAATGGCCGGTCTTTTCGGCGGCCATCGCGTAGTCGTAGGCGAGATCGGGATCGTCGGGGTATTCCGCGCTTGCCTGCGCGAGGCGCGCCTCGGCTTCCGTGTAACGTTTTGCATCGAAGAGGATTGCCGCGTCGGTACGCACGATCAGCGACTGGTCGCGCGGGTCGGGCGATTGCAGGCTCGCGAGCAGCTTGCGGGCGTCGTCGGGCTTGCCCTGTTTTTCGAGCAGCTGGGCACGCGTGATCTGCGCCGGAATGTACTGCTGGCTGGACGGCTGGATGTGATTCAGCCAGTCGCTGGCAGCAGTTTCGTTCTTCTGTTCGAGTGACAGCTGCGCGAGATAGATGTACGCCTGGCCCGCATCTGCGCCAGGCGTCTTTTCGGCCTGCTTTGCGTATTGCGTCAGGTACGTCTGCGCGTCGGCGTAATTCTTCTGCTGGATCTTGATCAGCGCGAGCGCCATGAGCGGCGTCAGGTCGTTCGGGTTGTCGTGACGCATGATCTCGAACTGCTTCTGCGCGTCGTCCAGACGGTCGCTCGCGAGATACATCTGCGCGAGCGCAAGGCGCGCGTCGTGCGATTTCGGGTTCTGCTGCAGATACTTTTCGAGCGAAGCGATCCCTTCCTTGCGCTCTTCCGGACCCATCTGCGACAGCGTCAGCGCGGCCGGCAGATAGTCGGGCTTCAGCGCCAGCGCCTGTTCAAGCGATTTGCGCGCGCCCGGCGCGTCGTCGCAGACGAGCTGCTGTCGGGCAATCGCAAGCTGCGCTTCCGGGCGGTCCAGGTCGTTCTTCAGCAGATCCTGCAGCACGTGCAGGCCGCCGATACGATTGGGGCCGCGCGAAATCAGCAGTTGCAGCGCGAGCATCGCGTTGCCGCGATTGTCGGCCGGAACCTTCGCCAGCTCCTTCGCGAGAAGCGGCGAGGCTTCGTCGGGCTTGCCGGACAGCACGAGCAGCGATGCGTCGAGCTGCGCCGCGCGTTCCGAACCCGGCGCATACTGCTGCCACAACTGCGCGGCGGCAAGCGCGTCGGCCGGGCTCTGTGCGCCCAGCGCGATTTCCGTGGCGCGTTGCGCCATGCGCGGGTCATGCGTGTCGCGAGCGAGCGCCAGGTAGGTCTGGTAAGCCGGCGCAGGCTGGTTTCGCTGCAACGCGACTTCAGCCGCGAGCACCTGAAACACGATCTGGCTGGACAGCGAAATCGCCGGCAGGTTTTTCTGCTCTTCCGGCGACGGCTGCCCCAGCGCGTCCTGCACTGAAAGGGAACTATCGTCGGAATCCGGCGACGGGTCCTGCGCGTGCGCAGGCAGCGCGATGAACGCCCATGCGGCGACAACCGCCGCGCCAAGCATCCGCTGGACGGAGACAGTGCGCGGCACGCGGGTCAGAGGGGCCGGGCGCCGGTAAAACAGCTTCACGAAGGACACGTTCATGGAAATCCGATCAATGTTTCGGTCGATTGTAACGCGCTCGCTACAATACGCGCACAACCACCCACGCAAGTTGCAGACCAGTTAGACATGCCAGAGTTGCCGGAAGTTGAGGTTACCCGTCGGGGAATCGAGCCCTATGTGGCAGGACGACGCGTCGAACGCGTCGATGTGCGCACGCCTGCGCTGCGCTGGCCGGTTCCGGCCGACCTTGCAAAAACATTGTGCGGGCGCGTGATCCGCCAGGTCGAACGGCGCGGCAAGTATCTGCTCTTCGAAATCGACGAGGGCTGGTTCATTGTGCATCTCGGCATGACGGGCACGCTACGCGTTCTGCGCAACGTGTCTCATCCTCCGGCCGCGGCGAAGCACGATCATATCGACTGGATCTTCGACGAATTTATTCTGCGCTATCGCGATCCACGCCGCTTCGGCGCGGTGCTGTGGCATCCGCGAGCGGCCGGTGACGTGCTCGATCATCCGCTCCTCGCCGGGCTCGGCGCCGAGCCTTTGACGCCAGCGTTCTCCGGCGCGCTGATGCACCGGCAAACACGTGGCCGCAAGGTGTCGGTGAAGCAGGTACTGCTCGCGGGCGCAATCGTGGTTGGCGTGGGAAATATCTATGCATCGGAGAGCCTTTTTCGCGCCGGTATTCGCCCAACCACTGCCGCTGGGCGCGTTTCGCTCATCCGCTACGAACTGCTCGCGGACGCCGTGCGCCTGACGCTTGCCGCCGCCATCGAGAAAGGCGGCAGCACGTTGCGCGATTTTGTCGGCAGCGACGGTGCGAGCGGTTATTTCCAGCTCGACTATTTCGTCTATGATCGCGCCGGGCTGCCATGCCGCGTCTGCGGCACGCCGATCAGACAGATCGTGCAAGGCCAGCGCTCCACTTACTTTTGCCCCACCTGTCAGCGCTGATGTCCACTCTTTCTCTTTCTGTTCCCTCGTCGCTGACCGATTTTTCCGCGCGGCTGATCGCGTGGCAACGCACGCATGGCCGTCACGACCTGCCGTGGCAGAACACGCGCGATGCGTATCGCATCTGGCTGTCCGAGATCATGCTGCAGCAGACGCAGGTATCGACGGTCATTCCGTACTACGAGCGATTTCTCGGCCGCTTTCCGGATGTCGCAGCGCTTGCCGCCGCGCCGCTCGACGACGTGATGGCGTTGTGGGCCGGCCTCGGTTACTACTCGCGTGCGCGTAATCTGCATCGTTGCGCGCAGACGGTTGTCGAGCAGCACGGCGGCGCGTTTCCGGTGTCCGTCGAAGCGCTCGCGGAACTGCCTGGCATCGGGCGTTCGACGGCGGCTGCCATTGCGTCGTTTGCGTTCGGCGCGCGCGCGACGATTCTCGATGGCAACGTGAAACGCGTGCTTGCGCGCGTCTTCGGTGTCGAAGGATTTCCGGGCGAGAAGCGCGTCGAGAACGCGATGTGGACGCTGGCTGAATCGCTGTTGCCTTCAGCCGCGAACGACGATGACGTGAGCGCCTACACCCAGGGTTTGATGGATCTCGGCGCGACGCTGTGCATGCGCGGCAAACCCGATTGCGCGCGCTGCCCGTTCGCCGCCGATTGTGTCGCGAACGTCACCGGACGCCAGCGCGAATTGCCGGTTGCGCGCCCGAAGAAAGCGATTCCGACGCGTCGCACGTGGATGCTCGTCCTGCGTGACGGCAACGCGGTGATGCTGGAAAAGCGCCCGCCCTCGGGAATCTGGGGCGGCTTGTGGAGCCTGCCGGAAGCGTCCGGCGAAGCGGCGCTCGCAGAACGCGCGGAGGGATACGGCGCATCGGGGAGCATGATGCCGCTCGCGACGCTCACGCATACGTTCACGCACTTCCGGCTGGATATCGAGCCTCGCGTTGTGGATCTGGGCAACCTGCGGGCGACGCTCGCAAGCGTCGGCGATGACCAAACCGTCTGGGTCGCGCTGCATGAACTCGACGCCTATGGCGTGCCCGCGCCGGTTCGCAAGCTGCTCGATGCGATGCAGGGGTCGCTGCTTTAGTCGCGTTGCGCTACAGCAGTTGATGCTGTTGCATGTAGTGATGCACGACGTCGATTCGTGCGCCGGCGTCCTGCAGTTCCATCAGCTTTTGCCGCGCGCGCAACGCTATCGGCAGTACCTCTGACAGACGGTTCGACACCCACGAAGGATCATTGAGCCTGAACGGTTCGGCAAACGGCAGGCTGTCGGCATCGCGCTCGCGGATCGTCGCGATGATGCGTTCCAGCACTTCCGCGCAGGCGCCGAAACGCTCGACATGCACAGTGCCTTCGAGCGGAATGTCGTCGCCGATGGGCTCGGCCATGCCGACCAGCAAGCCGTCCGGTTGCGCGCGGTGCGACAGCAGACGGAAGCGCTGCGTGCCGCGCGCGCGGATCAGCAGCATGCCGAACGATTCCACATCGCATTGCTCGATTTCAGCCAGACAGCCGACCGTTTCGGGCACGGACGGTTCGTCCGGCTTGGCCACTTCGCCGCCGCTCTTCAGCAGGCAGACGCCGAACGGCGTCTTCTCGCGAAGACACTCGCTTGCCATGTCCAGATAACGTGCCTCGAAGATTTTCAGCGGCAGCAGGCCGCCGGGAAACAGCACCGTATGCAGTGGAAAAAGCGGCAGATCGGCAATCACGGCAGGAGTAGTGGACATTGCGCAACGCTCGAAGGTTAGGGCCGCGCGATGCGGCCGGTTAAGCCACCAGCTTCGAAGATTCGCCGACGTCAAGCGGCGCATCGCGGTGCCGCACAATCACATTCGATTCGCCCGAAAGACGCGCGGCGAGCGTCTCGGCGATAAACACGGAACGATGCTGGCCGCCCGTGCAGCCAATCGCGACGGTCAGATAGCTGCGGTTGTCGTCGCGGAAATGCGGCAGCCACTTCGCGATGAATCCGTGGATGTCATCGATCATCTGCGTGACGACCGGCAGCGCGCCGAGAAAATCGATCACAGGCTTGTCGAGGCCGGTGAGCGGACGCAGTTCGCGGTCGTAGTAAGGGTTCGGCAGCGTGCGCACGTCGAAGACGAAATCAGCATCGAGCGGCACGCCGCGTTTGAAGCCGAACGATTCGAACATTAGAGTGAGCCCCGCGCGTTCCTGCTCGATAAAGCGTTTGACCCATGCGCGCAGCACGTTCGCGCGCAGATTGCTGGTGTCGATCTGGTGGCCGAACTCGGCGAGATTCGCGACCAGTTCGCGTTCGTTTTCGATGGCTTCTTCGAGCGAGCGCAGTACGCCGACGTCCGCATCATGCGACGGCGAACCCGACAGCGGATGACGCCGGCGCGTCTCGGAAAAGCGCTGGATAAGCGATTGCGTGCTCGCGTTCAGAAACAGCACGCGTACATCGTGTTCGCGCGCGAGGTCGCGGATCATTTCGGGCATTTCGTCGAGCGATGCGCTGGAGCGCGCATCGATCGCAACCGCGAGGCGCTCGTGGCCGTGTTCGCCGAGGTAGGTGGCGAGTTGTGGCAGGAAGCGCGGCGGAAGGTTGTCGACGCAGTAGTACCCCGCGTCTTCAACCGCGTTCAGTGCGACAGACTTGCCGGAGCCGGAAATGCCGGTGATCAGGATAATGCGCATGAGGTCGTGAAATCCGTTCGTTTCATCATAGCATCCGCCCCGCGCACTGGTGGCGCGATACCTTGATGTACCGCAGGCTTCACGCCTCGCTAGATCAGCTTGCCGGGAAACTGGCTGTCCGGATCCTGCATGGCGAGACGCTGGCGGTCCATGAAGTCACGCAGCGTGTCGATGCCGCGCAGTTGCAGGATCGTGTTGCGCACGGCCGCCTCGACGAGCACGGCGAGGTTGCGGCCGGCCGCAACCTGAATGGTGACCTTGCTGATGGGGAGGCCCAGCACGTCGACGGTCTGGCTTTCGAGCGGCAGGCGCTGGAACTCGCCATCGGGCCGGCGTACGAGCTGAACGATCAGCTTCAGCTTCATTTTCCGGCGCACCGCGGTTTCACCGAAAATCGTCTTGATGTCGAGCAGACCCAGACCGCGCACTTCGAGCAGATTCTGCAGGAGCGGCGGGCAGCGTCCTTCGACGAAGTCGGGCCCGAGCCGCACGAAATCGACCGCGTCGTCAGCGACAAGGCCGTGGCCGCGGCTGATCAGTTCCAGACCGAGTTCGCTCTTGCCGAGGCCCGAGTCGCCTGTGAGCAGCACGCCCATGCCGAGAATGTCGAGGAACACGCCATGCAGCGTGGCACGCGGCGCGAGAATGCGCGACATGTAAAGACGCAGGCTGTCGATCACGGCCGCAGCCGACATCGGCGTGGTGAAGAGCGGCGTGGACGAGCGCGTGCAGCGCAGCACCAGTTCTGGCGGCGCGGCCACGCCACCTGCGACGACGAGGAACGGCGGCTCCAGCGCGATCAGCTCGGCCATGTGGCGCGAGCGGCTTTCGTCGGCCTGGCGCTGGTAATACTCGACTTCGGCGTCGCCCAGCACCTGAATGCGGTTCGGGTGTATCAGGTTCAGGTGGCCGACGAGATCGGCGCTGGAAGTGGCGTACGCAACCGTTTCCGCCGAAAACCCGCGCTCCCAGCCTTCATGCCCGGTCAGCCAGCTGAGTTTCAGCGCGGCGGCGTTGTCGTCGAAAATGCTCTGGGCGTTGATGCTGGACGTATCCATGAGTCCGTGACTCCGTTATGGGCCGCTGGCCCGCGCGCCTGGCCTTTGCCGGCGTCAAGTATCGCGGCCGGTCCGGCCGGCGTGGGCCTGGCCGGTTCTGGTGCTGTTGCCGGGCCTGTTTTTAGCGAGCGCCGCCTTCAATACGTCAAGGTTGCCACTGAGTGAGCAGGCGATGCAACGCCTCGCGGTCTTCTTCCGTGTGCAGCCGCTCGCGTGCTTCGCGATCGGACAGCAATTGCGCGATTTCCGACAGGATTTCCAGATGCTGCTGGGTGGCCTGTTCCGGCACGAGCAGGAAGATCAGCAGGGAAACCGGCTGACCGTCGGGGGACTCGAATGGAATGGGGTCGGCGAGACGCACGAACGCGGCGAGCGGATGCTTCAGGCCCTTGATCCGGCCGTGAGGAATCGCAACGCCTTCGCCGAGCCCCGTCGACCCGAGGCGCTCGCGCGCAAACAGATTGTCAGTGACCGTACTGCGGGCGATGCCGTTCTGGTTCTCGAAGATCAGGCCAGCCTGTTCGAAGACACGCTTTTTGCTGGTAACGGCAAGACCGACGACGACATTCTCGAGGGGAAGATATTTGGCTAGACGATTCATGTTGGCAGGCGGAAACGTGGCCTGGATTCTCCTCGCCGTAGCGTTTGGGTGGCGTTCCATGTTCAGCAGGTGCTCACGGCGATATGGCGATAGACGGTAGAGACCGAAAGCGCAGGACTACCGCTGATTGACCCCGATAGTAACCGGAACATTATAGAACAGGGTGATCACGGATGGTGCGGCGCGCCATCGATGAAAAACGAGCTTCCCCGCGAGCGATTCTGTGCGGGTTCCGGCGCATGGGAGATTGTGATGCAGGCGGGCGGGCGCCCAACGAAAAACCGCCCGTATCCGGGCGGTTTGGCGGGAAAGGCCTGAAGGAACCTTCTGGTGGTCCTTTTATTGCGGCGGCACTTCGATTTGCGGTGCCAGCGGCTGATATTTGATCGCTTCGTGCTGATGGCCCTGGAGGCGATCCTTGTGACGAATGACTTGCCTGTCCAGCTTGTCGATCATCAGGTCGATTGCGGCGTACAGGTCGCCATCCGCGCTTTCGACAAATAAGTCCTTGCCCTTCACATGCAGGTTGATTTCAACCTTTTGACGCTTTTCCTTTTCCTTGTGGTTGTCGACCGAGAGGACCACACTGCCATCGATTACCTGATCGAAATGTCTTAGCACCTTGTCCAGTTTGGAGATCACGTATTCGCGCAACGCAGGCGTTACTTCGAGATGGTGTCCACTGATCTTCAGATTCATAGTGCTTCTCCATGCTAGTGGCCGCCTTGACGTGCATGGCCCAGCAAGTGCCGGTCGAACTGTCGGCTCGCCGTCCAGTCTTCCCCTGTGACTGGCTGTTGACGGGTCGCATCGGCCAGCCTTGTCGCCTGACGCGCCGCGGCCGGTAAAGGCCGGCCACAGTATGCGACCGGCTACAGAGACTTGCGCAGGTTGACTGCGGGGATTCTCAGGGCCTCACGGTACTTCGCGACGGTACGCCGCGCCACGACAAAGCCCTGTTCCGCCAGCAGTTCGGCTATGCGGCTGTCTGAAAGAGGAGATTTCGGCTCTTCTGCTCCTATCAGTTGCTTGATGAGCGCGCGAATAGCCGTTGATGAGGCTGCGCCACCCGTGTCCGTGGAAACGTGCGATCCAAAGAAGTACTTGAATTCAAGCGTCCCGAAGGGCGTGAGCATGTACTTGCCCGTTGTCACACGCGAGACAGTCGACTCGTGTAATCCCAGCGTATCAGCAATTTCCCGCAAAACCAAGGGGCGCATGGCAATTTCGCCGTGCACAAAAAAGCTCTTCTGGCGCTCGACAATGGCCTGCGCAACCCGCAGGATTGTCTCGAATCGCTGCTGGATATTCTTGATCAGCCAGCGTGCTTCCTGGAGTTGCTGGCGCAACGAACCGCTACCCGGATCGCCCCTGCTATTGCGAAGAATGTTTGCATAAAGATGATTTATGCGCAGTTTGGGGACGACTTCCGGATTCAGCTCTGCGGTCCACCCCTGGGCCGTTCGCTTCACCATGATGTCCGGCACGACGTAGTCCGCTTCCGCCTTGCCGTACGCGGCGCCCGGAAACGGTTCGAGTGAGCGGATGAGCGCGTGTGCTTCGCGCAGTTCGTCGTCATTGGCCTTCAGATGCTTGCGCAGACGCGTGAAATCGCGCGCTGCGAGCAGTTCCAGGTGATGGGCGACGATATCGAGTGCAAGCGTGCGCGTGGGCGACGGTTCGAGTCGCAGAAGTTGCAGCTTCAGACATTCGGACGCCGAACGTGCACCGACCCCCGCGGGATCGAAGCTGTGCAGGAGCGCAAGCGCCGCATTCAGTTCGTCGAGATCGACCTCGAGTTCGTCAGGCAGGTCTGCGAGCACTTCTTCGAGCGTGGCCGTGAGGTAGCCGTCGTCATCGAGCGATTCGATCAGGAAGATGATGAGCGCGCGGTCACGTTGACCCGCCTGCGTGACGCGCAATTGTGCGGAAAGGTGATCGCGCAGGCTCGTGCTCGATTCGTGGATCTGCAACGGCGGCAGATCGTCGTCATCCGATGCGGTACCCGAGCGGCCGTAGTCGTCGAGATTCCACTGGCTGGACTCGCCATTGCTGTCGGACGAGAGGCCGTTGTATTCGTCGACGCCCTGCGGCTCGCCGTTCTCTGAGCGTTCAGAACTGCTGGATGAAGACGGGCTCGAGTTGCCCATCTGTTCCTGCGTGGGCGCGTTGCCCGGCGCCTGCGTGATCAGCGAGCCGTCCGCCGCGACGCGCAATGGACTCGCAATCCAGTCGTCCTCGTTTTCGAGCAGCGGATTCTGGGCGATCGCCATCGAGACTTCCTGCTGCAGCTCAAGCGTAGACAACTGCAGCAGCCGGATGGACTGCTGTAGTTGCGGGGTCAGCGCAAGATGCTGCGACAGGCGGAGTTGGAGGCTGGCTTTCATGGCAGATTGAGATTCATTGTAGAGAGTTTGCCACGAGCGCGATACCTTGCAACAGTCACAAAAACGCCTGTTGCGTGGATTCGATGTTGGTGGGTGCGTTTGAAGCGCCCCGCCAGCGTGTCCCGGAAGTCCGGGAGCGAGGGTGTACTGGCCTTGCAGGCGGCATGACGCAGAAGTTGCCGTCCGCAAGGCCGTCGATTACATGCGGAAGTGCTCGCCCAGGTAGACGCGCCGCACGTTCTCGTTTTCGATGATTTCGCTGGGTGCGCCGGCGGCTAGCACGCTGCCGTCGCTGATAATGTACGCGTGGTCACAGATGCCGAGCGTTTCGCGCACATTGTGGTCGGTGATCAGCACGCCGATGTTACGCTGCTTCAGGAACTTCACGATTTTCTGGATTTCCAGCACCGCAATCGGGTCCACGCCGGCGAACGGTTCGTCGAGCAGAATGAAGCTCGGATTCGTCGCAAGCGCACGCGCAATTTCCACGCGCCGGCGCTCGCCGCCCGACAGCGACAGCGCCGGATTTTCACGCAGGTGAGCAATCTGCAGCTCGTCGAGCAATGCTTCGGTACGTGCGGAAATCGCGTCCTTCGTGAGGCGCTTGCCGTCGTCCTCGAATTGCAGTTCGAGCACCGCGCGGATGTTTTCCTCGACGGTGAGCTTGCGGAACACGGACGCTTCCTGTGGCAGATACGACAGCCCGAGCGACGCGCGTTTGTGGATCGGCAGCAGGCTGATCGACCTGCCGTCGAGATCGATCGCGCCAGCGTCGAGCGGCACGAGACCCACGATCATGTAGAACGACGTGGTCTTGCCGGCGCCGTTCGGACCGAGCAGCCCGACGACTTCTCCGCTCTTCACGTCGAGCGATACGTCCTTGACGACCGTGCGCGAGCCATAGCGCTTCTTCAGGTTGCGAACGGAAAGCGAACTGCTCGTGCCGGCGGGCTTGCGATTGGGCAGGGCGGGTGCGTTCACGGTTTCGTCGCTCCCTGGCCTTGATTCTGACCTTGCCCCTGCGCCGGCAGCTGCGTGGACGGCACGAGCGTGGCCGATGCGCCGTTCAGCGGCGCGGGCCCGCCGTTACGCGGCGCGAGCATCGCACGCACGCGGCCCGACGGATTGCCCGGGCCTGCGACGTCCTTGCCGGCCTTCGCGGTATAGAAATCGTTCTGGCCGTCGTACGTGATCACGCTGCCATGCACTTCGTCCATCAACGTCGTCAGGCCCTGCAGGCGGCGCACCGTCGCCCGCGTCGTGAGCGTGGTCAGGTCCTGTTTGCCGTCGTAATCGATACGTTCCGCATCGCCTTCGACGTATTCGTCGACGCCTTCGCGCTTCTGGCGAAAGTACGAGAGATTCTTGCCGGTCGAGGTGCCCGTCGCGTACTGATAGCCCTGCGGATCCTGATGCACTTCGACGCGATCAGCCTTGATGACGATCGTGCCTTTCGTGGCCACGACGTGGCCCGTGAAAATGTTGACCTGCTTGAGGTCGTCGTAAGTCATGTTGTCCGCTTCGATATTCAGCGGCTTGTCCTTGTCGGCGCGCTCGGCGTGCGCAGCCGGCGCGAAGCCGGCGAGCGGCAATGCGGCCAGCAGCGCGGCAAGCGCGGCACGGCACGCGGACCACGCAGGGGCGCGGCCGGTATCAGGACGAGGGAACGATTCGTTCATGCAGTCACGCCTGGAATGGATTTACCCGGGTTGTCTGGGGGAGCCGGCGCTATCGGACGCGGCGATGGCGCCACGCACGTTGCCGAACAGTTGCATAACCCGGGTGACGTTGTTGTAGTTCATGCCGCTGGCCGTCATGACCGACGGACCGCGTTGAAGTTTAACCGGCTTTTCGGTCTCGATGACATCGTCGTTGACCAGCACGCGGAAATGCTCGGAGTCGGCCTGCATGGCCGGGTCGCCGTAACCCGCGGCACGCAGGATCCGCGCATTGTCGTACAGGTTGACGATCGATGCATCGCCGTTCACCGTGCCGCGATCGCCCGTTGCCGTGACGATCGGCTTGCCCGGCTGGAACGCGCGGATCGCGGGTTTCGTCAGGTCGCTGTCTTCGTCATCCTCGTAATGCACCATGTGCGTCGCGGTCAGACGGTATTGGGTCGCGCCCGACTGGTCGAGTTCGGAGACGGAAAAGGTGTCGGCGAAATAGTCGGGCGTGTGCACCTTCTTGTGCGGCGCGCCTTCGTTGGGCGGCGGGAGCGTCGCCTGCAGCAGCCACCATGTGATACCGGCGAGCGCCGCCATCGCGACAACCGGAACCAGCGAAGTCAGTTTGAACTGGTTCATCCGACGAGGCCCTGCTGGTCGCCGCCGCCGCAGGCTGCCGCGAGCAGTGCATCGTACTTGTGCTGCGCGCGCAGCAGCGTGTCGCAGACTTCGCGCACCGCGCCGTGGCCGCCACGCGCCTCGGATACCCAGTGCGCGCGCGCGATCACTTCCGGATGCGAATTCGCCGGAGCGGCCGCGAAGCCGACCTTCAGCATGACGGCGAGATCGACCCAGTCGTCGCCCATGTAGCCGCATTCTTCGGCTGTCAGACCGGTTTCCTTCAGCAATTCGGCGAACGCTTCAGGCTTGTTTTCGACGCCCTGGTACAGATGCGTGATCTTCAGTTCCTTCGCGCGCACGGCGACGATGCCCGATTTGCGTCCCGTGATGATGGCCGTGTCAATGCCTGCCTGGCGCAACAGTTTCGCGCCGTGGCCGTCCATCGAATGGAACGCCTTCATCGTGTCGCCCTCGGCAGTAAACATCAGACCACCGTCGGTCAGCACGCCGTCGACGTCGAAGATCATCAGCTTCACGCGGCTGGCGCGTTCAGTGGCGGTAAGCGGGGCGGCCATCAGATCACCTTCTTGGAGAACAGGTCGTGCATGTTGAGTGCGCCGATGAGCGTGCCTTTTTCATCGACAACCAGCATCTGGTTGATCCGGTGCCGCTCCATCAGTTCCACGGCTTCGACGGCCAGCTGGTCGGGGCCGATCATGCGCGGGCCTTTCGTCATCACATCGGCGATCGGCAGTTCGCGGAAGTCGCCCGCACGTTCGAGTACGCGCCGCAGGTCGCCATCGGTGAAAATGCCTTCGACGTGATTGTTCGAATCGACGATCGCCGTCATGCCCATGCGCTTGGCCGTGAGTTGCATCAGTGCTTCACGCAGCGTGGCGCTGGCGGGCACCTTCGGGATTTCGTCGTCGGTACGCATGACATCGCGCACGTAGGTGAGCAGGCGCCGGCCGAGCGCGCCGCCCGGATGCGAGCGCGCGAAGTCGTCGGCGCCGAAGCCGCGCGCGTCGAGCACGGCCACTGCCAGCGCGTCGCCGAGCGCGAGCGCGGCCGTGGTGCTGGCCGTCGGCGCAAGATTCATCGGGCAGGCTTCCTTCGATACGCCGGCGTTCAGGTGGACGTCCGCGAGTTTCGCGAGCGTCGAGGCCGGCTTGCCGGTGATGGCAATCAGCTTCGCGCCAAGACGCTTGATGAGCGGCAGGATCGAAACGAGTTCTTCGGATTCGCCAGAATTCGACATCGCGATGAAGACGTCGTCGGCGGTGACCATGCCGAGGTCGCCGTGACTCGCTTCGGCCGGATGCACGAAGAACGCGGGCGAGCCCGTGCTCGCGAGCGTCGCGGCCATCTTGCGGGCCACGTGGCCGGATTTGCCGATGCCGGAAACGACGACGCGTCCGCGGCAACTGAGGATAAAGTCGATCGCCTCGACGAAACCATCGTCGAGTTGATCGCGAAGCGCGCGCACGGCGTCCGCTTCGATGTCGAGCACGTCACGGGCGAGTGCAAGCGCCCGATCGCCATTGATTTTCGCTATCATTCGCGGAGTATAGCAAAGGCGTTTGTTCGCCGCGCCGGGCGGGACGTGCCCGGCCGCTGCCTTCACGGGCCCCATAACCTTGTCGCACGGCCGTTTGCGCGCGGCGGTTCCTGACGAACGAGGACGCTTTTTCCGATGCGCGTTTGCCGATGATCTCCCCGCTCGAAATGACGCTCTTCCTGCTACTGGCTTCAGTGGCAGGCGTCGTCGTGTTCCGCTATCTGAACCTGCCGCCGATGCTCGGGTATCTGACGGTGGGCATCGTCGTCGGTCCGCACGCGTTCGGGATCGTGCCGGATTCAGTGGGCGCGCAGAATCTCGCCGAGTTCGGCGTCGTGTTCCTGATGTTCTCGATCGGCCTCGAGTTTTCGCTCGCGAAACTGCGTTCGATGCGCCGGCTGGTGTTCGGCCTCGGTCTGCTACAGGTGCTCGGCACGATTGCGGTTGCGCTGGCGCTCGGCTACGTGCTGGAGCGCTGGGTGCACATCACGTGGGAGGCGAGCGTAGCGCTGGGCGGCGCGCTCGCGATGTCGTCCACGGCGATCGTCAGCAAGATGCTCGCCGAGCGGCTCGAAATCGAAACCGAGCACGGCCGCAATATTTTCGGCGTGCTGCTGTTCCAGGATCTGGCCGTGGTGCCGCTCCTCATCATCATTTCCGCGTTCGGCAGCGATTCCACGCGTCTGATGGAAGCGCTGGGCCTTGCCGCGGTGAAGATCGTGATCGCGCTGGCCGTGCTGCTAATCGTCGGGCAGCGCTTCATGACCCGCTGGTTCAACGTGGTCGCGCGGCGGCGTTCGCAGGAACTGTTCATCCTGAACCTCTTGCTGGTGACGCTGGGCGCCGCGTTCATCACCGACAAATTCGGCCTGTCGCTTGCGCTCGGCGCGTTCATCGCCGGCATGCTGATCGCCGAAACGCCTTACCGGCATCAGGTGGAAGAGGACATCAAGCCGTTTCGCGACGTGCTGCTCGGGCTCTTCTTCGTGACGACCGGCATGCTGCTGAATCCACAGGTGATCTGGCATCACCCGCTCATCGTGCTCGGCTTTCTGGTCGGGCCGATCGTGCTGAAAGCGGTGATGATCACGGCACTCGCGCGGCTCTTCGGCGCTTCGCCCGGGGTCGCGATGCGCACGGGTATCGGCCTCGCGCAGGCGGGCGAATTCGGCTTCGTGCTGCTGAACCTGATTCTCGACAAGCATCTCGTCGACGCCACGTTGCTGCAGGCGATCCTTGCCGCGATGCTGCTGTCGATGCTGGCCGCGCCGTTCCTGATCCAGAACGCCGACCGGATCGTGCTGCGGCTGTCGTCCACTGAATGGATGATGCAATCGTTGCAGATGACGCGCATCGCCACGCAAAGCCTGAAGCAGAGCGGGCACGTGATCATCTGCGGTTACGGTCGCGCGGGGCAGAATCTGGCGCGCATGCTCGAACACGAAGGCCTCTCGTACGTCGCACTCGACCTCGACCCCGACCGCGTGGCGGCCGCTGCAGCGGCGGGCGAATCGGTCGTGTTCGGCGATGCCGGGCGGCGCGAATCGCTGCTTGCCGCGGGTATCCATCGTTGCGCGACCGTCGCGATCACGTATGCGAACACGCCGTCGGCATTGCGCGTGTTGCACAACATTCACGAGCTCGAGCCGACGCTCCCGGTCATCGTGCGGACCGTCGACGACGCCGATCTGGAAAAGCTGCTTGCCGCAGGTGCGACCGAGGTGATTCCGGAGATCGTCGAGGGCAGCCTGATGCTGGCGTCGCATACGCTCGTGCTGATGGGTGTGCCGATGCGGCGCGTCGTGCGCCGCGTCGAGGAGATGCGCGATGAACGCTACAGCCTGCTGCGCGGCTATTTCCACGGCGCCGACGACCAGAGCGACGAGGACGGCCACGAACAGGTGCGGCTACAATCGGTGCCGGTCGACGAAAAGGCCGACGCGGTGGGCCGCACGCTTGCGGAGCTGGGCCTTTACGAACTCGGCGTCGAAGTGACGGCGATCCGGCGGCACGGCATTCGCGGCGTCGAGCCGGATCCGGCAACGCGTCTGCGCGCGCTCGACATTGTCGTGCTGCGCGGCTTGCCTGAAGCGCTGGCCGAAGCGGAAGAGCGGCTGTCGAAACATCGGCGTGCCGGTGCCGTCGTGATGTGAAATGGCTGAGCCGGCCTCCATCTTTTTCACCTGCCGCGCGCTTTCGCGCGGGAACAGCGCCACGAGCGGCACCTGATGCGCCGCCAGCGCGGCCGATACTGAAGCTGTTACCCGAATACTGGAGACATCATGTCCAATGCACCTTCGCTCGCGCCAGCCGACGCGCCACTGAACGCGGCTGAGTTCGTGAAGAGCCAGATCCGCACGGTGCCCGACTGGCCGCAGGCCGGCGTGCAGTTTCGCGACATCACGCCGTTGCTGCAGCATCCGAAGGCGCTACGTGTGCTGATAGACCTGTTCGTGCTGCGCTATATCGATGCGAAGCTCGATTACATCGCTGGCCTCGACGCACGCGGTTTCATCATCGGACCGATTCTCGCGTATGAGCTGAACCTCGGCTTCATCCCGATCCGCAAGGTCGGCAAGCTGCCGTACAAGACGGTCGCGGAGTCGTATCACCTCGAATACGGCACGGCCACGGTCGAAATTCACGAAGACGCGTGCGGCCCTGGCGACCGCGTCGTGATCATCGACGACCTGATCGCCACCGGCGGCACGATGATGGCCGGCAAGAAGCTGCTCGAACGGCTCGGCGCGCAGGTGGTGGAAGGCGCGGCGATCATCGATCTGCCGGACCTCGGCGGCGCGCGGCTGTTGCGTGAAGCGGGGCTGCCGCTCTACACCGTCACCGAGTTCGGTGGACACTGACCGTACGTCGCGTATCCATCCCACGCACAACGCACCCGGATAAAAACGATGCCCAATTTCCTGCTGTTTCTCGCGACGTCCATCGCGATCACACTGGCGCCTGGCCCCGACAACCTGCAGGTGCTTGCGCGCGGTATTTCGCAGGGGCGCGCGGCGGGCTTTGTCGCGGCGCTCGGTTTTGCTGCTGGCATCACGTTCCATACGACACTTGCGGCGCTCGGTGTCGCGGCCGTGCTGCGCTCGTCGCCGGTTGCGTTTCAGGCGATCAAGCTCGCAGGCGCCGCGTATCTGGTCTGGATCGGCATCAAGGCGCTGCGTAGTCAGGGTCTCGCGACGGCACACGAGCGTCCGCCGCAGCCGCTCTGGTCGGTGTTCCGGCAAAGCGTGCTCGGTAATGTGATGAACCCGAAGGTCACACTGTTCTTCATCGTGTTCCTGCCGCAGTTCGTCGATCCGCACGGCGCGCAGAACGTCACGCTGCAGATGCTCGAACTCGGCGCGCTGTTCATGCTGCAGACCGTCGTAGTGTTTTCGCTCTTTGGCGTGTGTGCTGGCATGATCGGGAGTTGGCTGCGCCGGCGGCCGCGCGTCGGCGTGTGGCTCGACCGGCTCGCCGGCGCGACGTTCATCGCGATCGGCATTCGCGTCGCGCTGCGCGACTGAGCGGCAGGAGCGTCGATCATGACTTTGCCGTGCATCATTTCCGCCCGCCGTTTCGACGCGCGCGCCCACACGCCGTTCTGGATCGGTGAGGAACAGGTCGGCTGGATCCGTACCACCGACGTGCCGCTGCTCACACGCTGGCCGGATGTGTTCGATATCGACGCCACGCGCGTCGCGCTGTCGGCGCGCTTCGACACGTTCGATCTGCGCAGTGCCGCGCTTGGCGCCGTGATCGGTGCGCTCGCCGCCGAGGGCCGAATTCCAGGCTGGCGCGACGAGACCTACGCGATCCGCAACGCGTTCGATGCGCCGCCCCTCGCGTACATCGAACGCGCTGCGTCGCGCTTCTTCGGGACGATGACGTACGCGGTGCATCTGAACGGCGTCGTAGAATATGGCGATCGCGCGCCGCAGTTGTGGATCGCGCGCCGCAGCGATACGAAGGCGACCGATCCCGGCATGCTGGATAACGTCGTCGCGGGCGGTATCGGCTGGGGTTTCGGTATCGAGGAAACCATCGTGAAGGAGTGCTGGGAAGAAGCTGGCATTCCGGAAGAAATTGCCGTGCGCGCGCTGGCGGGCCGCACCGCGCATGTGTTGCAATCGTTGCCCGAAGGCACACAGGCCGAGCAGGTGTTCATCTACGACCTGCCGTTGCCGCCGGATTTCGCGCCGCGCAATCAGGACGGCGAAGTGGGCGAGCATCGTCTCGCACGGATCGACGAAGTCGCGCGCTGGATCGAGGAGGGCACAATGACGGTCGACGCGAGCCTCGCGACGCTCGACTGTCTGCTGCGACGTCGCTGGATCGACGAAGAAGCGTGTGAGGGTATTGCCACGGTGTTTGCGCCGGCGGTGATCTGAAGGCGCAGCGCGTCGTCATACTGAACGAATAACGGATCGAAGAAGGGAGTCACCCAGGTCATGTCGACCGAACATAGCTTTATTCTCAAACTGTCGTGCGCTGACCGGCCCGGCATCGTGCATGCGGTGTCCGGCTTTCTGTTCGAGCGCGGCAGCAATATTCTCGACTCGGCGCAGTTCGGCGACAGCCACACGGGCGAGTTCTTCATGCGCGTGCATTTTCAACAGGTCGGTGGTGATCCGGGGCTGGATGCGCTGCGCGTGTCGTTCGCGCCGCTCGCCGGGCAGTTCGGCATGAAGTGGGAGTTGCACGACGCATCGGTGAAACCGCGCGTTGTGATCATGGTGTCGAAGATCGGCCATTGCCTGAACGACCTGCTGTTTCGCTATCGCACAGGTCAACTGGGTATCGAGATTCCCGCGATCATTTCGAACCACAAGGAGTTTTATCAGCTCGCGGCGAGCTATGACATTCCGTTCCATCACTTCCCGCTGACGGGTTCGACGCCCGACGCGAAGGCCGCGCAGGAAGCGCGCGTGCTCGAGGTGATCGACGGGCATCAGACGGATCTGGTTGTGCTCGCGCGCTATATGCAGATTCTGTCGCCGCAACTGTGCGACCGGCTGGCTGGACGGGCGATGAATATTCACCACTCGTTCCTGCCGAGCTTCAAGGGCGCGAAGCCGTATTACCAGGCGTTCGATCGCGGCGTGAAACTCATTGGCGCGACCGCGCATTACGTGACGACCGATCTCGACGAAGGTCCGATCATCGAGCAGGAAGTGGAGCGGGTGGATCACAGCATGACGCCGGAGCAGTTGACCGCGATCGGCCGCGATGTCGAATGCGTGACGCTTGCCCGCGCGGTGAAGTGGCACGTCGAGCATCGTGTTGTGCTGAACGGAAGCAAGACGGTGGTTTTCCGTTGATGAGTGTGCATGCTGCCGGGGTGTGATTTCCGTCGGGAAACGCTGCAACTTCGTCGTCTGGATTTGAGTAGCACGTAAAAAGGCCCGCGGCATTACTGCCGCGGGCCTTTCAGTTTCAACGTTCAGTTGCTGGCTACGTGCCAGCCATCAGAACGGAATATCGTCATCCATCTCGTCAAACCCACCGCCAGCCGGTGCGCTCGGACGGCTGGCGCCGCCACCACCACCGCTACCGCCACGCGGTGCGCTGGCCTGACCACGACCGCCGCCGCCACCGCTGCGTTCGGACGGTTCACGGCTGTAGCCGCCATCGTCGCCGCCGCCACCGCCGCCCATCGAGCCGCCACGGCCGCCCAGCATCTGCATCTGTTCAGCGACGATTTCCGTCGAATAACGGTCGGTGCCGTCCTGCGCCTGCCACTTGCGCGTGCGGATGCGGCCTTCGATATACACCGACGAGCCTTTCTTCAGGTACTCGTTGACGATTTCAGCGAGGCGGCCGAAGAACGACACGCGGTGCCATTCGGTCGATTCCTTCATTTCGCCCGACGTCTTGTCCTTGTAGCGGTCGGTCGTGGCGAGCCGGATGTTTGCCACGGCGTCGCCGCTCGGCAGATAACGGACCTCGGGATCGGCTCCGAGATTGCCGACGAGAATGACCTTGTTCACGGATGCCATGCGTTTCTCCTGTTGATTCCGTTGCTGGCGGTCGGCAATACGCGGTTTCGTGCTGCGACCCTGTGGGCCGGAGATCGAAGCCGCGCCGCAGCCGTCCGCCGATAAATGCTGTTACGCCCTGCGCGGCGGCTGCTTCATGTTTGCGGCGATTATAAGCCAGCAAAACACGAGCCCCGAGCAGGTAAAAAACACGGCGCTCTGACCGTCCACTTTCAGCAGCCATCCGCCGATCACGCCGCCCATCGCAAGCCCGATCGACTGTGTGGTGTTGTACACGCCAGCCGCCGCGCCCTTGCGCGTGCCGGGTGCAAGTTTCGACACCAGCGAAGGCTGCGAAGCTTCCAATACGTTGAAGCCGAGGAAGTAGACGAAAAGAATCGCCGCGACAGACAGAATGGTATGGGGTGCGAGGCCGAGCAACAACTGGCCGATCAGGATAAGCGCAATTGCACCGAGCAGCACCGCCTTCATCTTGCCGCGCTTTTCAGCCGCGATGATCGCCGGGACCATCATGACAAAAGCGAGCCCCATCACCGGCAAATACACCTTCCAGTGCGACGCGACGGGCAGGCCGCCCGCTTCCAGAATGCGCGGCACGACGAGAAAGAGGGCTGTCTGCGTGGCGTGCAGCACGAGCACGCCGAAGTTCAGGCGCAGCAATTCGACGTTGTGCAGCACTTCGGCGAACGGCGCGCGGACGTGCACGGGCTTTGGCGCATCCGGCACGATCCACAGCACGACGCCGATTGCAAGAATCGAGAACACGCCAACGAGCGCGAACAGGCCGCTCATGCCGACCCACTGGAACACGACCGGCGCGCCGACGATCGCCACGGCGAACGACACGCCAATACTGCCGCCCACCATCGCCATGGCCTTGGTGCGGTGTTCCTCGGCGGTCAGGTCCGCGATGAACGCGATCACCGCGGATGAAACGGCGCCCATGCCCTGAATCACCCGTCCGACGATGATCCACGTCATGTCGTGCGCGCCGGCCGCGACAAAGCTGCCGAGCGCGAAGATCAGGAGACCGGTTGCGATAACGGGCTTGCGCCCGATCTTGTCGGAAATCCAGCCGTAGAAGATATAGAGCAGCGATTGCGTAACGCCGTACGCGCCAAGCGCGATGCCGACGAGCAGCACGTTGTCGCCACCTGGAATCGTTTTCGCGTAGATCGAAAACACCGGCATGATCATGAAGAGACCGAGCATGCGCAGCGCGAAGATCGCAGCGAGCGACACGGTCGCGCGCAGTTCCGGCGCGCTCATGCGTGAAGATGTTGCGGATGGATTGGACATCGGAAGCGATATTCGAGTGATCGGGTCGGCTAGCCGCGGCGCGGCTGTGCGCGATGCGTTCAGCCCGGCGGTGTACCGCGCGCGACAGTCGGCATGCGGCACGGTGCGTTGCCCGGTGGCCCGCTGCTGGCTTGCAGTCGCGGCAAACGTCCCCATCTGAAGGGCCTGAAGCCCGCTCGCCGCGGCGCCTGACCATGGCATGACAAACCTGCTCCGCGCCTTGCGGGCGTTGTCAGGAAGCCGTAACGACGGTCTGGAAAAGTCGTTATAGTAGCAGGTTTAGCCCCCTCTCTTTCTGCCAGGTCATGGAATAGCGCGTGGAACAAATCCGTATCCGTGGGGCCCGCACCCACAACCTGAAGAACGTCAATCTCGACTTGCCGCGTCACAAGCTGATTGTGATTACCGGCTTGTCCGGCTCGGGCAAATCATCGCTTGCCTTCGATACGCTCTATGCGGAAGGGCAGCGTCGCTACGTCGAAAGTCTGTCGGCCTACGCGCGGCAGTTCCTGCAATTGATGGAAAAGCCGGACGTCGATCTGATCGAGGGTCTCTCGCCCGCCATTTCGATCGAGCAGAAGGCAACCTCGCACAACCCGCGCTCCACCGTGGGCACGGTCACCGAAATTCACGACTATCTGCGTCTCCTGTACGCACGCGTCGGCACGCCGTATTGCCCGGACCACGAAATTCCGCTTGAGTCGCAAAGCGTCTCGCAGATGGTGGACGCCGCGCTCGCGCTGCCGGAAGACGCGAGGCTGATGATTCTCGCGCCCGTCGTCGCGAACCGTAAGGGCGAGCACGTCGAGCTGTTCGAGGAAATGCAGGCGCAGGGTTTCATCCGTTTTCGCGTGAGTTCGGGCGGCGGCACCGCGAACGAGGGCGTTGCGAAGATCTACGAAGTCGATTCGCTGCCGAAGCTGAAAAAGAACGACAAGCACACGATCGACGTGGTCGTCGATCGTCTGAAGGTGCGCGCCGACATGAAGCAGCGCCTCGCCGAATCGTTCGAAACCGCGCTGCGTCTTGCCGACGGCCGCGCGATCGCGCTGGAAATGGACACAGAGAAGGAACATCTGTTCAGTTCGAAGTTCGCGTGCCCGATCTGTTCGTATTCGTTGCAGGAACTGGAACCGCGGCTGTTCTCGTTCAACAACCCGATGGGCGCGTGCCCGGAATGCGACGGCCTCGGCCAGATCACGTTCTTCGATCCGAAGCGGGTGGTCGCGCATCCGTCGCTGTCGCTCGCGTCGGGCGCGGTGAAGGGCTGGGACCGGCGCAACCAGTTCTACTTCCAGATGCTGCAGAGCCTCGCCGCGTTCTACGAATTCGATATCGATACCGCGTTCGAGGACCTGCCGGAAAAGATCCGCAAGATCCTGCTGTACGGATCGGGCAAGCAGACCATTCCGTTCTCGTACATGAACGAGCGCGGCCGCACGTCGATTCGCGAGCACGTGTTCGAAGGGATCATCCCGAATCTGGAGCGGCGCTATCGCGAGACCGATTCGGTCGCGGTGCGCGAGGAACTCGCGAAGTATCAGAATAACCAGGCGTGTCCCGCCTGCGAAGGCACGCGTCTGCGTCGCGAGGCGCGCTTCGTGCGCATCGGCAACGATAGCGACGCCCGCGGCATCTTCGAAGTGAGCGGCATGCCGCTGCGCGACACGCTCGGCTATTTCCAGACGCTGCGTCTGGAAGGTGCCAAGCGCGAGATCGCCGACAAGGTGGTGAAGGAAATCGTCGCGCGGCTGATGTTCCTGAACAACGTCGGGCTGGATTATCTGTCGCTCGAACGCAGCGCGGAGACGCTTTCCGGCGGTGAGGCGCAGCGCATCCGGCTTGCATCGCAGATCGGTTCGGGCCTCACCGGCGTGATGTACGTGCTCGACGAGCCGTCCATCGGGCTGCATCAACGCGACAACGACCGGCTGATCTCGACGTTGAAGCATCTGCGCGACCTCGGTAATTCGGTGATCGTCGTCGAGCACGACGAAGACATGATCCGCATGGCCGATTACGTCGTCGACATGGGACCGGGCGCCGGCGAGCACGGCGGCATGGTGATCGCCGAAGGCACGCCGAAAGAGGTGCAGGCCGATCCGGCTTCGATGACCGGCCAGTACATGTCGGGCGCGCGGCGCATCGAGTTTCCGGACGATCGCAAGCAGCCCGACGAGCGCCATCTGCGTATCGTCGAGGCGTACGGCAACAACCTGAAGCACGTTACGCTCGATCTGCCGGTCGGGCTTCTGACCTGCGTGACCGGCGTGTCCGGCTCGGGCAAGTCGACGCTGATCAACGACACGCTGTATCACGCGGTCGCACATCACCTGTATGGCTCAGCCACCGAGCCGGCACCGTACGAATCGATTGAAGGGCTGGAGCATTTCGACAAGGTCATCAACGTCGACCAGTCGCCGATCGGCCGCACGCCGCGCTCGAATCCGGCCACGTACACAGGCCTCTTCACGCCGATCCGCGAGCTGTTTTCCGGCGTGCCGGCGGCGAAGGAACGCGGCTACGATCCAGGCCGCTTCTCGTTCAACGTGAAGGGCGGCCGCTGCGAATCGTGCCAGGGCGACGGCGTGCTGAAGGTCGAAATGCACTTTCTGCCGGACGTCTACGTGCCGTGCGACGTGTGTCACGGCAAGCGCTACAACCGCGAAACGCTCGACGTCCAGTACAAAGGCAAGAACATCAGCGAAGTGCTGGAGATGACGGTCGAGAACGCGTACGAGTTCTTCCGGCCGGTGCCGGTGGTCGCGCGCAAGCTGAAAACGCTGCTCGATGTGGGTCTCGGCTACATCCGTCTGGGCCAGTCGGCGACCACGCTTTCGGGCGGCGAAGCCCAGCGTGTCAAACTTTCGCTGGAACTGAGCAAGCGCGACACGGGTCGCACGCTATACATCCTCGACGAACCGACAACCGGTTTGCACTTCCACGATATCGCGCTGCTACTCGAAGTCATTCACCGGCTGCGAGATCAAGGTAATACTGTCGTAATCATCGAGCATAATCTCGACGTGATCAAAACCGCCGACTGGGTGATCGATCTTGGGCCGGAAGGCGGCGCGGGCGGCGGACAGATCATTGCGCAGGGCACGCCGGAGCAGGTGGCGAAGTCGAAGGCAAGTTTTACCGGAAAGTATCTGGCGCCGTTGCTGAAGCGCCAGGCGGTGGTTCAAAAATAAAACTGCGTCACCAGGTTGGGGACGGGAGAGTCATGACGAAGCGAAACCAGGCACCTGACGACAGGCACGTGCAGGATCTGCGCCCTCGCCCGGTGAGGCTGACGAGCGATATGAGTCTGCCGAAGCTGTCCGCTGTCGAGATCGGCAGTTATATCGTGGCGTTTCTCGCGATGTGGGCGGTGCTGCACCTGCAACTGCTGGGCGCCTTGCTCGCGGGCATGCTCGTCTACCAGCTCGTGCACACGATCTCGCCGCTGATCGAGAAACGGGTGTCGAGCCACTGGGCGCGCTGGATATCGGTGGTGCTGCTGTCGGCGGCAATTGTCGGCGCGCTGACGGGCATCACGATCGGCATCATCGAGCACTTCGAACAGGACGTGCCGAGCGTGCAGAAGCTGCTCGAACAGATGATGCAACTCGTCGATCAGGCGCGCGGGCGTATTCCACCTTCGATTGCCGAATATCTGCCGGTCGACACCGAACAGATGAAGTCGAAGGCAACGATGCTGATGCACGAGCACTCCGCGATGCTGCAACAGGGCGGCAAGAGCGTGGCGCGGGCGTTCGGGCATGTGGTGATCGGCATGATCATCGGCGCGATCATTGCCGTTGGCGCGACGCGCCAGATGCAGCGGCTGCCGCTTTCGACGGCTTTCGTCACGCGCGTGTCACGGTTTGCCGAGGCGTTCCGGCGCATCGTCTTTGCGCAGATCAAGATTTCCGCGATCAACGCGACGTTCACCGGCATTTTCCTTCTGCTGATCCTGCCGCTGTTTCATCAGCGTCTGCCGCTGTCGAAAACGCTGGTGATGGTGACGTTCATCGTCGGTCTGCTGCCGGTGATCGGCAACCTGATCTCCAACACGCTGATCGTCGCAATTGCGTTGTCGGTCAGTTTTCCCGCAGCAGTGATGTCGCTGGTGTTTCTCGTGCTGATCCACAAGCTCGAGTACTTTCTCAACGCGCGGATCGTCGGCGGACAGATCGAGGCTCGCGCGTGGGAACTGCTCGTGGCGATGCTCGTGATGGAAGCCGCGTTTGGCATTCCCGGCGTGATCGCAGCGCCGATCTTCTACGCGTATATCAAGCGCGAGCTGATTTACCTGCGGCTGGTTTGAACGCTGCCTGGCGCGGCCAATCGCTATCGTGGGGCGTTCTCCCCATCCAGCGCCACGCCGACATAACGCGCGCGTGGCCTGATCAACCTGCCGTTGGCCGCCTGTTCCAGTGCATGCGCGAGCCAGCCGACGCAGCGGCCAAGCGCGAACAGCATGAGCGGCGCACCCGCGGGTAACCGGCAAGCCACGCTCAGCGCTGCAAGCGCGAAATCCACGTTCGGACGTTCTCCCACCAGCCGCTCGACCGCCGCAGCCAGTTCGCTGAATTCCTCAGGTACATCAATCTGTTCGAGCAGCGCTTTCGCGCGCGGGTCGCCGTCCGGATAAAGCGGATGACCGAACGCCGGAAACGGACGCCCCTGCGCGAGCCATTCGCGCACTGCGGCCTCGCTGCCGGTCTGCACCGATGACGCGAGCAATGTCTTCATCGACGCCGAAGCGCCGCCGTGCAGCGGCCCGGTGAGCGTGGTGAGGCCGGCAAGCACGCCCACCGAAAGCGATGCGCCCGTCGAGATCGTGACGCGAGTCGCAAACGTCGATGCGTTGAGTTCGTGATCGGCGAGCAGGACCAGCGTGCGGCGGATCGGGTCTTCGTGTTCCTGGCGATTCCACGTCGCTGCGATGCGCGCACTGAGCGATCGTTGCGTGCGCAATTTCCGGCCACGCTCGCGCGGTTCGCGGCCGAGCATCGCGTGGGCCAGCGTCCTGAATACGTCGGCCGCTTCGAGCCGGAGAAGCGGCGCGGCACGTCCGTACGTCGGCAGATCGCCCGCGCAGCGCGCGGCGAGCGCAAGCAGCCCGGCGTTCAGTGAGCCGGTTGCGTTGTCTACAGGCGCCGACTTCGAGTCTGCATCCGGGACAACCCCTGCGTCGTCAAATTGAACCGCATCGCTTTCCCACAGCAACGCGGCCACTTCTTCGAGCGATGCGTGAGCAGCAAGCTCGACCGCATTGTGCCCCCGATACCAGAGCTGGCCAGCCGAGACGGTCGAAATCGCGGACGGCAAAACCGGGTCGCCCCATTCGATCGCTTCGGCCGAAACGGCTTCGACCTTGCGCCGTCCTTGAGGCCGCTTTGCAAGACGCATCACATCGTCGCGGTGATACACGCTGCGGCGCGGATCTTTGGTGTCGCGCTTCGCGCGAATCTTTCCGCGACTGACGTTCGCGTAGAGCGTCTGCGCGCGAACGTTGAGAATCTTGAGCGCATCGTCTGCGCTTAGCCACGCCATGATCGTTTCATGTTGATTGATTGCATCAAGATTGACATCAACTTCCATGAACCTACGATAGCGGAAACGCACGGAGGTTGCCATGTCGCTCAAGGATCATTTCGACACGTTCGCACGCTACAACGCATGGGCTAACGCGCGGCTCTATCACGCGGTCAGTCAATTGAGCGACGTCGATTACCGCGCTGATCGCGGCGCGTTTTTCCATTCGATACACGGTACGTTGAATCATTTGCTCGTTACCGACCGCGTATGGATGCAACGCTTCACGTCCGAAGGCGATGCGCCCGACAGGCTCGACGCGATCCTGTACGACCGTTTTGACGACCTGCGCCACGCCCGCGATCTCGAAGACGCATGCATCACGGCCTACGTGATTTCGCTTGGCGAAGCCGCGCTCGGCAGCATCATTACGTATCGGAGAGTCTCAACTTCAGAGGTGAAAGTGCAGCCGCTCGCGCCTGGTCTTGCACACTGGTTCAATCATCAGACGCATCATCGCGCGCAGGTCCACACGATGCTCACCGGACTGACCGGCGTCGCACCCGAACTGGACCTGCTGATCTTTCAGCGGATGTGGGAAGCGGGACTTAGATAAAGTGAAGGCGCGGCGTTTCGGCGACCGGCGGAAACACGCACCAGCAACCATCAGGATGCCGGAAGAAAAACAGTGCGCGGGTGCCGGCGGGTAAGGATGTCTCTACGCACACGTAACGTTTGCCGTTGCGCGCGGCACGACTAAAGCGGGTGACGTGCAGCGGAATCGACGGGGAGGGCGCGAGCCATTTCTCGATCTGCCCACGCAGGGACTGTTCACTGGAATTTTTCATGTCGGGCTCCAGCAAACACTTCCTGCCGCGAATCCACCATATCTTCGGCGTGCCTCGGCGGCGCCGGATCTTCTTCGTTCTGGATGCGCTCCAGCTCAAGACTGGCTGCGGCTGCCCGAAGCACTCTGCAATTCGCCGAATGCCGCATGTCGGAAAGCAGTCTAACCAGCTGACGCGGTGTTCTGCGTTTCATATCACACCTCCCCGCACTGCACACCAAACTTAAGAAAGCACTTTAACTATAGGACCGAAAAGACTGTCATTGCTAGTGTTTGGCTAAATAGCAACAGCTAGTCTTAAAACGGACACGGTCTGTACCGGCACCGCACACTTTCACTGTGACGCGAAGGTGCATGGCAGTCTGTACGTTTGCGAGCGAAACGCGCGCGCGGTTGACTGCGGGTTTTTGGCGCTGAACGGTAAACAAGTGCATGACGTTCCCGAATCGATGAACCCTGGTTCTTCGATAAAAGCATGTTCCGTTCCAGTCAAACGAAAACCATGGATATCGATTTCTCGACGCTCACCGAATATCAACGCTACAAACTGATGGCGAGCCTCATCGTGCCTAGACCCATCGCGTTAATCACGACGGCGGGCGCAAACGGTGTCGTCAATGCGGCACCGTTCAGCATGTTCTGCATGCTCGGCGAAGAGCCGCCGATCCTGATGGTGAGCATTAACCGTCTCGCGGATGGCGAACTGAAGAACACGTCGGTCAACATCAACGCGACGGGCGAATTCGTCGTGCACATCTGCGATGAAGACATGGCCGCAAAAATGCACCGTTGTGGTGAGCGCTTTTCCGCTGACGTCAGCGAACTGGAAATGGTCGGTCTGCATGCGGAAAAATCGACGGTGGTTGTGCCGCCGCGCATCGCGGAAGCGCCGGTCGCGTTCGAGTGCTGCCTGCACGAGAAGCTGGAAACGGCGAGCCGCGAGATTTTTATCGGACGTGTGCTGTCGTTACACGCACGCGAGGGCCTGATCGACACGGAACGCTGGCGCGTGCGTCTGCAGGATTTCTTTCCAGTGGCGCGCTTTGGCGCGAGCTTCTACATCGACACGCGCAACCGTTTCTCGCTTGATGGCACGGGCGGTCGCGGCGGCGAGAACTCGACTGCCGTCGACGAAATATAAAGCGCGACGATCCAGGACTAGCTGAGCAGATGCGCTAGCGCGTCTCGCATCGGCTGGCTGGGAACGGTGATGGGTCCCGTGAACGGCGTATCGAGATCGACGATGCCGTAAATCGCCGACGCGATCGATAGCGCGCCGAGCGTGATCGTGACCAGCGCGAGCGCGTTGCGCGGCGCGATCAACCCGAAGCTCAGAAAGATGATCGCCAGCCAGAACGTGAGCGTCAGGAAGAACGGGTCGGAAAGCGAGCTGTGCGATTCCTCGATCAGTTTCCAGCGCGCCTTGCTCACTACTGTGAACTGGTCGAGTACGTCGGTGGCGAGCGTCCGGTGGAACGCGTCGGGCGGATTGAGGCCGCGAATCTGGCTTTCAGCCTGATCGAGCAGACGGCCGAGCCGCGGATTTTCCAGGTTCTGCGGATCATGCGGGACGTTCTTCCTGTAGTAGTCGCCGGGCGGCGGTGTTTCCTGCGGCCACGTCGTCGCAATCGCTTCGGCGGTGTAGGCACGCAGCATCGAGCGCGCATCCGCTGCGTCCGGGCCGTAATCACGTAGCTTGAAGTCGAGCTGGATCAGGTCGGCGGCGTAGGCGCGGAAATCGTTCGCAACCGTGTCGAAGCTGGTTTTCGCCGACGCGGTCATCAAACCCAGCACCAGCGCGGCGAACGTGACCAGCATGCCGATCACGAGCTGGATCAGCTGCACGGTTTCGTGCGCCTTGTGCTCTTCCGGCAGCAACGGCCGCACGAGCACGCCGAACCCCGTCGCAATCAGGAGCACGATGAACACCAGCAATCCGGACTCCACTTCGGTCATGGCACGATGCTCCGGTCAATGTTTCGCCACTTTCCGTCAAGCCGCTGGGACAGGCAAGGCGGGTCATCCCCGTGAGTGCGCAACGCCGCATTTTGCATCGTTTGCCGGCGGTTGCGTTCGTCGAATACAGGCGGCCGTTGATCGCGCCGTATGCGCTGGCGCAGAATGTGGGACATCCCGAAAGTCGAACGCGATCCATGCTGGTCAGGATCGTACTCGCCGCGATTTGCGCGGCAAGCAGGTCTGCCCACATCACAGGCATGAAAAAACGGCTCAGATATCTGTCGGCTGTCTGCGTGAACCTGCTGCTGCCATGGCTCGCGTTTCGCCTCGCGGCGCCGCACGGGGGCTACGCCGCCGGTCTGCTCGCGTCCACGCTGCCGCTCCTCGCATGGATGATCTGGGACTACGCGCGCTACCGTCACTTCGACGCGCTGAGCGCGCTCGTGCTCGCGGGGATCGTGATGTCGCTCATTGCACACGAGATCAGCAGCGGCCCGGGGAAACGCGTGCTGGAACAGCCTGTCGTGTCCGGCATGGTCGGCGCATCGTTCCTCGCATCGCTGCTGTTTCGGCGTCCGATGGTGTACTACCTCGGGCGCTCGACGATGGCGCGTGAGAGCCCGGCCCGCGCCGCCGAATTCGAGCAGAACTGGAAGACGCGTCCGAAGCTCGTCGCAGCGCTGCGCATGATGACGCTCGTCTGGGGCCTCTTCATGACGTCCGAGAATCTCGTACGGTGCGTCATCGTCTGGTCACATCCGGGCGACCCGCAGGCCGCGCACGCGTCCGCATTGCTTGGCTATATCGTCTACGGCGGGCTGACGGTGTGGACGTTCTGGTACCGGCGCCAGCGGCTTCAGAAGGACCCCGAAACGGCGTCCGCTGCGATAGCGGAATAGACGACCGCCGGCCGTTGCCCTGCGTCACCCCTCACCGTTCACCGTCTGAAACATTGCGCCGCATCAATATTTGATGCACGTGCGGGGCCATTGCGCCATCAAGTTTTCGACCGTCAGGCCGACAACCAGATATGTTGCGTCCGCTTAACGAAAGACGGATGGAGCGGGGCGGCCGGGATACAGCGAACACGCGGGAGTCCAGCCGCACACGAGGCGCCGGACCCGCCGGGGCTGCATCACGGAGAAGAATGTATGTTGAAGAATTTGTCGATTCGCGCGTACCTGAGCCTGATGGTTGCCTTTTTTGGAATCGTCCTGCTGATCGGTGCGGCGGCGGGCCTGCTGTCGCTGCGTGCCAGCAACGAATCGCTGCAACAGATGTACACGGTCGATACGCCGGCAGTCGCGGATCTTGAAGGCAGTGCCGGCCAGTTGCTGCGCCTGCGCCTCGCTCTGGCAACCTACGCGTCGCTCGTCGATCTGAACGACCAGGATGGCGCCGACGCTGTGCTCAAGCGCTTTGACCAGTATCTGAAATCGTCGAACGATCGTCTCGCCCACTATGTGAGCAGTGCGGGCAACGATGCCGAAGAGCAGCGTCTCATCAAGGACATGCAGGACAAGCGCGATGCGTTCCTGCACGAAGGCGTCGAACCCGCGATGGCCGCGCTGAAGGCCAGCGACAAGACCGCATTCCAGCAGCTTCAGGCGCACAAGCTGCCGACGCTCTACAGCAACTTCGAGAAGTCGATGCTCGTGCTGGAGAAGCTGCAACTGGACCACGGCGAGCAGCGCTACGGCGACGCCCAGAGCCGCTTCAATATCGTGAGCGTGGCGGTTGCGGTCGGCATGGTGGCGTCGCTCCTGTTTGCCTGGCTCGGCCGCGTAGCGATGGTGCGCGCGATCGTGCATCCGGTGAACGCGACGATCGCGCAATTCCAGCGCATCGCGAATGGCGACCTGAGCGGCCGCGTCGCGATTACCGGTGACAACGAAATGGGGCAGCTTGCCGCGGCATTGCGCAAGATGCAGGAATCGTTGATCGCGACCGTGAACACGGTGCGTAGCGGGACGGAGTCAATCGATACGGGCGTGAGCGAAATTGCTTCGGGTAACACCGATCTGTCTCAGCGCACGGAAGAACAGGCCGCTTCGCTGGAAGAAACCGCGGCGAGCATCGAGCAGCTCACGTCGACGGTGAAGCAGACGGCCGAGAACGCGAAGCAGGCCAGCTCGCTCGCGCAGGGCGCATCGGACCTCGCCGCGCAGGGCGGCGAACTCACGCAGCAGGTGGTCGGCACGATGACGCACATCGTCAGCGATTCGCGCAAGATCGGCGACATCATCGGCGTGATCGAAGGCATCGCGTTCCAGACGAACATTCTCGCGCTCAATGCAGCCGTCGAAGCCGCGCGGGCCGGCGAGCAGGGCCGCGGTTTCGCGGTGGTCGCGAGCGAAGTGCGCTCGCTGGCGCAACGCAGTGCGGGCGCGGCCAAGGAGATCAAGGGGTTGATCGGCGAGTCGACGGCGCGCGTCGAAGCAGGCGCGGACCTGGTCGAGCGCTCGGGCTCGACAATGACGGAAATCGTCGATGCCATCACACGTGTGAGCGCCATCATGAGCGAGATCGCAGCAGCGGCTTCCGAGCAGAGCACGGGCATCGACCAGGTGAATCTGGCCGTCGCGCAGATGGACGAGGTGACGCAGCAAAACGCGGCGCTGGTTGAACAGGCTGCCGCTGCAGCAAGTTCGCTCGAAGACCAGGCGCGGCGTCTGACGGCTGCAGTCGCGGTGTTCCATACGGGCACAGGCACGTCGGCCTCCCTGAACGCCCGCGTGGCGCGACGTCCGGCCAGCGCGCCGGCAGGCGCATTGCCGGAAGCTGTTGCGACCTGATTTCGGACTCACGCCAGACCGAAACCTGAGGCTCAAAATGAAGCGACGCCCGCGTCAACGCGGCGCGTCGCTTCCTTTTTTCGGGGCCTAGCTGAAGAGGCGCTGCAACGCGGCGCGGGCGTTGGTCACGAGATCGTCCTCGCCGGGACGGCCCGGCAGCAAATGAAACTCCACTGAAGGCAACGCGGGAAGCCGCACCGAAGCAGGACAGGCGACAAGCCCGGCGCCCACCGACGACTCGTTCAGACACGAGATGCCAAGACCCGCCTTCAGCGCGAGTTGCAGCCCGGCCACGCCGGACGCCGAATGCGAGATGACATACGGCACGTCGCGCTCATCGAGCAGTTTCACGACGAAGCGCTGTAGCTGACAGCTCGATGGCAGCAGCACGAGCGGATATGGCGTCGCGATGCGCGGATCGGCATCGGCCGCCGTCACCCACACCAGCTTTTCGCGGCGAATCACCGAGCCTTTCTGGCGGCTGCTTCCTGTGGCGGCGGGGCGTTTGCTTTCGGGCGTCACGAGACGCAGCGACAGGCCGATGTCGAAGCTGGCGTCGTCGCTGGCGCTGTCGATCACGGCGCTCGGCAGCACCGTCACATGCAGACGCAGACGCGGATGCTGCTCCGAAAACGTCTTCAGCACGCCCGCGATTTCGTGCGGCCGATAGTAGTCGGTGATCGCGATCCGCAGTTCGCCGTCGAGCGCGCGCCCTTGCATGTCCTCGAACGCCGCCTCGCTCATCGCGAGGATGCGGCGCGCGTGATCGAGCAGCTTCGTGCCCGCGGGCGTCGCGGTGACGCCCTGCTTGCTGCGCACGAAGAGCGGCTGCCCGGCGCGCTCCTCGAGCTTTTTCACCTGTTCGCTGACCGACGACTGCGACAGGAACACCCGCTCCGCCGCCCCCGAAACGGTGCCGGCTTCGACCACCGCAACGAAGGTTCGAAGCTGCGCAAGATCGAACGCACGTTGGCTCATGATTCGGAATCTCCGATGGAAGTTATCTTATTTTCCCGCTTTTCCGATGGATCGTCCATCCGTACGATGACCTCATCGAGCCATCAGGAGGTCACATGAGCGGTCATCTATCATCGGATAATTCCAGCGAGCGGGCGCGCGGACATCGCTGGAAAGTGCTGGGCGTCGGCTTCGCGGCCAACGCGAGTTTTTCGGCGGCGTTCTCCGGCATCCCGACTACGGCGGTTTTCATCCGCTCGGGGTATCACGTCGACAATCACGTACTGGGGCTCCTCTTTGGCATGCTGGGCCTCGGCATTGCGGTGAGCGAGCTGCCTTGGGGCGTGCTGACGGATCGCTGGGGCGACCGGCGGGTGCTGCTGCTCGGCCTCGTGCTCACGGCGGCGGCGCTGGCGGCAATGGCGGTATTCGTATCGCCGCATGGCGCGTATGTGCCGGGCGTTCCGGTGCTCGCCGCGGGGCTGCTGCTGGTCGGTCTGCTGGGCGGCAGCGTCAACGGTTCGAGCGGTCGAGCGGTCATGGCGTGGTTTCGGGAAGGCGAGCGCGGTCTCGCAATGAGCATCCGGCAGACGGCGGTGCCCGCAGGTGGCGGGCTCGGCGCGCTGGTCCTGCCCGCGCTCGCTGCATGGCACGGCTTCGCATGCGTGTATGGCGTGCTGGCGGTGCTGTGCGCGGTCACAGCCGGATTCGCATGGCGCTGGCTGCATGAGCCGCCTGCTGCGGAGGGCGTCGCCCATGCCACGCATGAAGACACGCACACGGCGCACAAGCCCGCGCCACAAACGTCGCCGCTGCGCGACGTCCGGATCTGGCGCACGGCGCTCGGCATGGGCGTGCTGTGTGTGCCGCAACTGACTGTCGTGACGTTTGCCACGGTGTTCCTGCACGACTTCGGCCGCGCGGGTCTCCTCACCATCAGTCTTACGATGGCCGCGGTGCAGACCGGCGCCGCCGTCATGCGCGTCTGGAGCGGCCACTGGACCGATCGTCACGGCAACCGCCGCGTCTATATGCGGGCGTGCAGTCTTGTCACCGCGCTGCTGTTCGCTCCACTTGCCGTGCTGACAGCGGGCGTGGGCGCGTCGCATACGGCAATGGCGCTGGTCTTTGCCGTGATGATCGCGCTCGGCGGCGTGTCGGCCTCGGCGTGGCACGGTGTCGCCTTCACCGAACTCGCGACGCTCGCCGGTACACGTCGCGCGGGCACCGCGCTAGCCATCGGCAATACCTGCGTGTTCATGACGATGTTCCTCACGCCGCTCGCCATTCCGCTGGTGCTTTCGCTGGGATCGTGGCCGCTCGTCTGGGCGATGGGGAGCCTGTGTGCGCTAATCGCGCTGCCGGTGTTTCCACGGGCGGCAGCAGCGCGCGGCGCCACGCCCGCGCGAGCATGAGTCGCATGTCATCGGACCTTTGAGCGTTTCTGGCCGAATTACGATTTGTCATACGATTCGGAGCGCTCTGATTTTTGTTCTCCTTTTGTGGTGATGTGATTGGGCATCGCGCGCGCCGCCTTATCCCGGCGCGCCGGTATCTGCCACATACCTAATACCAACATGGAGAGAAAACATGCCGAAACTGCGAGTCGTCGTGGCCGACGATCATCCCTTTGTCGTGATCGGAGTTCGTGCGGCGCTGGCGTTGCACGAGACCATCGAGGTCGTCGGTGACGCGAACGGTCCGCAGTCGCTGATGCGACTGCTGGAGACACAGCCATGCGACGTGCTCGTGACCGATCTCACGATGCCGGAAGGGGGCGCCCCAGCTGAAGACGGCTTGCGTCTCATGCGCCGCATTCGCGAGGCCTGGCCGCAGATCCGCATCATCGTGCTGACGAGTCTCACGAACGCCGGCATCCTGCGCTCGATCATGACCGATGGCGTCTCTGGCGTGATTAACAAGACCGGCTCGATGGAAGAACTGGCAACCGCCGTGCGCACGGTCGGCTGCGGGCGCTCGTACGTCAGCAAATCGATCCTCGCGACGCTCGCCGAAGCCGGTTCCGAAGCAGGCGAAATGACGGTCGTGCCGCGCCTGTCGCCGCGCGAGACGGAGGTGGTCGGTCTTTTCGTGAGCGGGTTGTCAATCAGCGAAATCGCACGGCGGCTCGATCGCAACGTGCGGACCGTCAGCCGTCAGAAGCGGGACGCGATGCTCAAGCTGGGCGTGAGCAACGATCCCGGTCTCTTCGCATTTGTGCGCGCACACGGCATGGCCTGAAAGAATCGGATAACTAATCAAATAGAGCTGATCGTCAGGAATGAAAGGGAATTCAGACCTTTCTTATGTCGATCGGATGGCAAATATTCGATTCTCGATCCGGCAGACAGGACGCCCGCGACGCGGGCATCCACGTGCAGACCCGCGCCGGAGACCACCTTCATGACCGACCCCCACCTTAGCGACGCCAGCGTCATCGGCGCAATCAGAGACGCGGGTGAATCCGCCAGCTCCATTCGCACCATCATCGCCGACGACCATCCGCTCGTTTTGCTCGCGGTGGAAAACCTCCTGTCGGGATCTCCGAACATCCGGATCGTGGGGCGGGCGTCGAACTCGGTTGAGGTGCTCGCGCTGGCCGACGAGACGCCTTGCGACCTTGTGGTGATGGATCTGCATATGCCATACGGCGAACACAGCGATGGACTCGACACAGTCGCGCGCTTTCGGGCGCGTCATCCGCACGTCGCGCTCGTCCTGCTCACCATGGAATCCGACGCGCAGGCATTGCAACAGGCCGTGCAGCTTGGAGCGAACGCGGTGGTGAGCAAGCGCGACCGCATCGACCTGATCAACGTCGCGATCGTGACCGTGCTGGCACGCGAGTGCTATCTCGGTCCCACGGTTCGCGCGCAACTTTCCGATGCTACGCGCATGCGTCAGCTCGATCAGGTGCGCCAGTTGCTGTCGCGCCGCGAGATGGAAGTGTTTACGCACTACGCAACCGGCCTCGGCGTCACTGAGATCGCAACGCGCCTTGGGCGCAGCGTCAAGACGATCAGCGCGCAGAAATGCACCGCGATGAAAAAGCTCGCGCTGCATACTGACGTCGAGCTGTTTCGCTTCGCGGTCGACCATGGCGTCGTGAGCGACGCCGCCGTGCAGGCCGCGCGTTGACAGCAACCGTCCGCGTCATCGTTGCCGACGATCACAGTAGCGTGCGGGCCGGCGTCCGTTCGTTGCTGTCGGCGGCGCCGCATGTGTCAGTTGTCGGCGAGGCCGCCGATACACAATCTCTTGCGGAACTGCTGGATCAGTACCACTGCGACGTGATCATCTCGGATCTCGGCATGCCCGGTGTCGGTGGCGAGAGCAACGCGATATCGCTGTTGCGGCGGGTGCTGCGGGAGTCGCCGCACCCGCGTGTTGTCGTGCTCACGATGGTCCATCACGCGCATACGCTCGTCGGGCTGCTGCATATCGGCGTGAGCGCAATCGTCGACAAACGCGACGCACCCGGGTCGCTGCTGTGCGCGATCGAAGCCGCGGCCGGCGGCACACCATGGTTGTCCGGGTACGCACAGCGCGCACTGGAGAGCGCCGATCCTTCATCACGACCACGACTGGGCGTGCTGAGCCCGCGCGAGTGGGAAATCTTCCAGATGTATGCGCACGGCATGACGATCGACGGCATCGCGCGGGCACTCGATCGCAGCAGCAAGACAATCAGCACGCAAAAACGCAGTGCAATGCGCAAGCTGGGGCTCGCGTCCGAAGCCGAGCTTGCCGATTACGCGCAACAAGTCGGATTGATCTGATTACGTCAGCTGTTCCGTAGGCGGGGCCGATTTAGGAATCGTCCGATAAGTAGCGTGGAAATCGCGCCCCATACTCGCGCGTCCTGGCTAAAGCAGAATTCCATATATTTCGTCATGCAGATTGAATTTGTAAAGACCACGTCAGATGCCGTTGTCACTACGGGACATAACAATCCAGCGGAGACTGCATGGTTAGTCTGAGCAGACGTCTGCTTGCAGAGGGCGCTGGCACGGCCTGGATTGTGTTTATCGGATGCGGCAGCCTGATTCTGAACGGTGCGCAATCGCCGGGCGGCGGAGCAGGCCTCGTGGTGCCGGTCGCGTTCGGTCTGGCACTCGCCATCGCCAGCTACGCCGCGAAGGGCTTTTCCGGCGCGCACTTCAACCCCGCGGTGACGATTGGCTTCGCCGTTGCGCAGCGTTTTCGTGTGAGTCATCTACTACCCTATATCGCTGCGCAGATTCTCGGTGCGACGGCGGGCGCCGCGTTGCTCGACCTCATCGCCAGCGGCCGGCCGGGATTCGATCTTGCGATCAGCGACTTCGGTGCGAACGGCTATGCGGAACATTCGCCCGCCGACTTTCAGTTGCAGTCGGCGTTCGTCCTTGAACTGACGATGTCGCTCGTGTTCGTATGGCTGAACCTTCAGCTGTCGCGGCGGGCATCGCGCATGGTTGCGCCTGCGCTAAACAGCGCCTGCCTTTGCGTCATCTACATGATCGCCGTGCCGGTCACGAATGGGTCGATCAATCCCGCGCGCTCAAGCGGGCCAGCGCTCTTCGTCGGCGGATGGGCGCTCGATCAGCTCTGGCTTTTCTGGGCCGCGCCGATTGCCGGCGGCGTACTGGCCGGTCTGCTGCATATGCGCGCGGGCGTCGGACGCAAAGCGCGCGCAACCGGGGTGCCGCGCGAGGCGCTGGAACGCCCGTGATCCGTCTGCGTCGATGTCCAGAATCCAGATGAAGATTCAATTCGCGCTTTCGCGGTGGGGCGTCGTGCCGCGGGCGGCGCGTTGCGTGCTGATCTGCATAATGTTCGCGGTTGCATCAGTGGCTCACGCAGCGCTGGGCGCTGTGCCGCTTGAATCCGCATCAGTCTCGCTAACCAATGTGTCCACGGCCGGACTCACCATCGGTGTACTCGCGGGCGGCTGGGCACCGTTCGAGAGCATCGATGGCGTGAACCTGAACGGCCTGAGCGTCGATTATCTGCGCGCGCTCGTCGGCCCGGGCGTGACGTTCGAAACCCGCACATACGCCGACATGCCGCACCTGATCGAGGCCGCGTGCGAAGGGCAGTTCGACGTGCTGATGAGCGTCGCCCGCACCCCCGAGCGCGATCGTTGCCTGTTATTTACCGCGCCATATTTTCGCGCGCCTGTTTCCGTGGTGACGCGCAAGGAGCGCAGCGCGTCGTTCACGCGAAGCCAGTTGCAGGATTCCCGTCTCGCAATCGAAAGGGGCTTCGCGCTCGAAGGCTTCCTTGGCGAGCGCTATCCGCGCGCGCGCATTCTCACCTTTGCCGATATGCGTGCGGCGCTTGCCGCCGTCGAGCGACGCGAAGCCGATGCCTATCTCGGCTTCGCGCCCGCTGTCCGCTTGCAGCTATCCAGCCGCGCGTTCGTTGATCTCGATGTTGCATTCGAAGAGGCGGGGCGTACCGGCGAATTGCGCTTCGCCGTGCCGCTCCAGCGCCCCGCGCTGCGTGATGATCTCGACCGTGCGTTGTCGGCGATGCCGCAGGAAGAGCGGCATCGCATCCGCAACCGGTGGATCGGTCCGCCTGCGCCTCCGCGCGGCTTCGGGTCCGTCAGTGCGATGCGTCTGCTGCCGTTCTTGATCGCGGTCGGCGCGATCCTGATCGTGACGTTGCGCGCCTACGTGCTGCTGCAACGCGAGATGCGACTGCGCAAGCGCACCGAGCGCGAGCTCGCCACGCAACTCAATTTCCAGCGGACGATGATGGAAATGGTGCCGTATCCGCTCGTCGCGAAGAATCTCGACGGGCGGTATATCGCGGTCAATCGTGCATACGAGGCGTCTACGGGTCTTGCCCGCGAAGTCGTGGTCGGCCGCACAAGTCTCGACGTTCAGGCCTGGGGCGCAGCGAACAGCGTGAGTCTCGAGCGCATGACGCGGCGCACGCTCGAAAGCGGCGCGTGGCAGCAGATCGAGCTGGAATTCACCGGCCGCGCAGGCGACGTTCGGCACGGTCTCTTCTGGACATGCCTGTGCGCGGGCGTCGACGGCACACCCCTATGCGTGCTTGGGACGCTTGTCGACATCACCGATATCCGTCAGGCCGAAGTGCTCGCGCACGAAACCGAGCGGCGCCTCTTCGATGTCACGCGTTCGCTCCCGGCAGTCGTGTTCCAGCTCCGCCGCGACCCGGCCGGCGCGTATTCCTTCCTCTATGTCGGCGGCGATACGGAAGGTTTGCTCGGCAACGATGGACTTGTGTTGACTGAACCGGGCAGCCTCGATTTCACGCGCGTCTGTGTCGAAGACCGGCGCGCCCTGATGTTTGCGCTCGAACGGTCGGCGCGCACATTGATGCCGGTTCATGTCGAATTTCGTTTCGATGGCGGCGCGTCCGGCTTTCGCTGGGTGCGCGCGGAACTGGTGCCGCGTTGTGAAGCGGCAGGAAGCGTCGTGTGGAGCGGCTACGGCGTGGACGCAAGCGTCGATCACGCCCGCGCGGACGAACTGGCGCGTGCGCGCGACGTCGCCGAAGCGGCATCGCGCGCGAAGGACGATTTTCTCGCGATGATGAGCCACGAAATCCGCACGCCGATGAACGGCGTACTGGGTCTCGTCGAAGTCCTGGAGCGCACGCCGCTCAATGCCGATCAGGGCGAGATGCTCGGCATGATTCACGAGTCGGCGGGCGCGCTGCTGCAGATTCTCGATGATCTGCTCGACTATTCGAAAATCGAGGCGGGTCGTCTCACGATCGAATCCGAGCCGATCGAACTGCGTGAACTGGTCGACAACGCGGTCGGATTGCTTGCGGGGCGAGCACACGAAAAAGGACTGAAAGTGCGCGTGGACGTCGAGCCCGATGTGGCCGCGAGCCTGCGCGGCGACAGCGTGCGGCTGCGACAGATCCTGTTCAATCTGCTCGGCAACGCAATCAAGTTCACGCCGGCCGGTGAAGTGGACGTACGCGTGGCGTTGAGCGGGCAGGCGGACAATATGCAGACCGTCGAAATCATGGTCGAAGACACGGGTATCGGCATCGCGCCGGACGTACAGGCGCAGCTTTTCGAGCCGTTCGTGCAGGCTGAATCATCGACAACGCGGCGGTTCGGCGGCACAGGGCTTGGGTTGACGATCTGTCGCAAGCTGGTCGACCTGATGGGCGGCACGCTTGAACTGCAAAGCACACCAGGCGTTGGTACGCGCATGACATTGCGGCTTGCGATGCCTGTCGAAAGAAGCGGTCATACAGCAGGCCGGCTGCGCGGCAAACGCGGCATGGTTGTCACTGCCGACACAGGCGTGGCTCAAGCGCTGATGCACTTTGGCGAGGCGCTCGGCCTTGCGCTGGAATACCGCTCGCCGACTGCGCTCAACGAGGCAACGCCCCCGATGTTCACCGGCGTCGACCTGCTTTTCATCGCTGAAGTCGTAGCCATTCCGAAAGAGGTTCCGTCGTATGTACGCGTGGTGTGCCTGACGGAAAAGCCCAAGCCCACGGGCTATCGTGTCGTCGACAATAACGTCCGGTTGAGCATCAACCCGATCTCATGGCGTGGGCTCGGTACGGCGTGCGCGGCGGCGCTGAGCGGACTGGCAACCGTGCCGTCGCGGCAGACGGTCGCGATTGAAAACGGCGTCGACGGGCCGGATCGGGAGCGCGCGATGGCGAGTGGACGGCTTGTGCTCGTCGCGGAAGATCATCCGGTGAACCAGGAGCTGATCCGCCATCAGCTCGCGCTGCTCGGCTTCGCGTGCGATGTGGTCGATGATGGCGCCGAAGCGCTCGCCGCGCTCGAACGGACGCGCTACGGCTTTCTGATTACGGACTGTCATATGCCGAATCTGTCGGGCTACGAACTGGCGCGGGAAGTGCGCTCGCGGGAACATGAACGCGGGCAGGATGATGCAATGCGTCTGCCCATTCTCGGCATCACCGCCAATACCGCGCCGGAGGATTTGCGGGCCTGCCGCGAGGCCGGCATGGACGACTGCCTCGTCAAGCCGACCCGTCTTGCCACCTTGCGCGATTACCTCGCGCGCTGGTTCGGCGCGGATATGACGCGTGGGCCGGGCGAGACCGCGCAGACTGCTCATGCTGACGGCAAGCCGGCCATCGAACGTCGTGTGCCGGGGCTGGCTCACACGTTCGTGCCTGTCGATCTTGCGTACATGACGCAATTGTGGGGAAGCGAGTCGACGGTGAAGTCGCTGCTCGACGCGTTTGTTTCCGCGGTACGCGACGACCTGCGCGCATTGCCGGTGTTACTGGAAGCGATTGACGATATGCAGAGCGTCGAGTCACGGAACATCGAGCCTTTGCGGGAGTGGCATCACCGCGTGATGGGCGCGGCCGGGGTGCTGCAGTACCCGCCGCTGCTCGGCTTGCTGGAGCGATACCGGCAAGGGATGCAGCAGTGGCCGTCCACACAGCTTCGAGCGGAAGGGCACGAACTCGTTGCGCAATGCCGGACGATTCTGGATGGAATCGAAGAGCAGGCGGCACTCCTCGCGTGACGATACGTGACGCGTCTGCCTCACGGCGAGGAGAAAACGCAACCGTAGCCGCCCGGGCGAAAAAAAACGCGGCCGTAGCCGCGTTAAAGGTTTGGAGACGTCCTTCGATGAAGGAGTCACTTCTCGCAAGTCGAAGCGTACGCCTTCCGCGTCAAAAGATTGAGTACAGATTGAACAATTAATTGTTGGAATATCTGAAAAGGTGCGCGGGTGGGAGGCCGGCACGGAAGTAATTTACTGTGAAATCTACGAACGAGCGGGTCTTGGCCGACACGTGACGACGGCCCGGATAAACGAGCGACAGCTCCTTGTCAGCATCGAGAATGCGCCAGTCGGGTAGCACGCGCACGAGCGTCCCTTGCGCGAGATCCGTCGCGACATGGTTTTCGGGAAGAATCGTAATGCCCATGTCCGCGAGCGCAGCCTGCCGCAGCATGACCGAATTGTTGACGGCGTAAGCCGGCTGAAGGCTCACCGTATGGGCGCGCCCATCTGCGTGGGCGAAACGCCAGGTGGAACTGTGAATATCGGCCGATGGCGCCAGAAACGTATGCGCGATCAGGTGCTCGGGTTGGCCCGGCGCCGGATGTGTCTCCAGATAGCGCGTGGACGCAACAGCAACCGGGTGCACCTTGAACAGCGGACGCCGGATCATGGTTTCGCTGCTGATCTGCCCTGGCACGACGATGCCGACATCGAAACCCTCCTCGATCAGATCGACCGGCCGATGCAGCAGCGTGACCAGCAGCTTCACCTTCGGATGCTGCGCGTGATAGTGCTGCAACAACGGCGTCAACCCGAAGAGTGAGAACGACGCGACGGCGACAAGCTTGAGCGTTCCTGAAGGCTCGCTCGCGCTGCGGGCGACCTGCGATTCCACTGTCTCGATCTGGTCGAGCACCTGACGGCAGCCATCCGCGTATTCATGACCGGCTTCGGTCAGCGAAATGCTGCGCGTGGTGCGGTTGACGAGCCGCGTGTCCAGATGCGTTTCCAGCAACGCCACATAGCGTGTCACAACAGCGTTCGACAAACCGAGACTCGCGGCGGCGCGTCCAAACGAATTGCTCTCCGCGACCTGGAGAAAGACGCGCATGGCCTGAAGCAGATTCATCGACAGTTCTTACCCCGAAAGCGCGCATAGGGCGCATGAAAGAGCAGGATGTTAGGGGACTGCGGTCGCGGTAGAAACGGGACTTATCCGAAACATTCGCAAGGAATCGCGTATCCCGATTTAGTCGATAGAAAACGGATGTGGCGCAACGGCAACGCTTTATCTAGATAAGCATACCGAAATAAATATCGAGACAAGAGAAAAGTCTTTGTCATCAACATCGAGGACCGCCATATCGCGCGGTTTTTGAATAATTCAAAAAATGTTTTGTGCGTTTGGCAGTGGCCTCGTTAAAACCCAGCCCCCAGACTTTGGCATGCAGATGGAGCCGGTAACGGCCCAGGCAGGGCGCGCGCACCAACGCTGCTCAGGCCTGTAGTTGCGCTCAGTTGCGCTGCGAAATCAATCGAGTCAGTCGACTCAGTATCAAGGGGCTTTACATGAAAAAAACTCTGGTTCTCGCGGCTGTGTCCGCAACTTTCGCCACCGCCGCCAGCGCGCAGAGCAGCGTCACGCTGTACGGCGTGATCGACGCAGGCTTCACATACGTCCAGAATGAACGCACGAGCGCGTCCGATCTGGACGCACACGGCCCCGCGTACCGCATGACAAGCGGCAACGTACAGGGCAGCCGTTGGGGCCTGCGCGGTGCAGAAGATCTCGGCGGCGGCATGAAGGCTGTCTTCACCCTCGAAAGCGGCTTCGACGTCATGAACGGCCACAACGATGTGAACAACAAGCTGTTCAACCGTCAGGCGTTCGTGGGTCTGTCGAGCGATTACGGCACGCTGACGATGGGTCGCCAGTATGACTCCGTGGTCGACTACCTCGGGCCGCTGACGGCGACGGGCAGCTGGGGCGGCACGTACTTCGCACACCCGGGCGACAACGACAATGCGAACAACTCGGTTCGCATGAACAACTCGGTCAAGTATCAGAGCGCCAACTACGCGGGTCTGTCGTTTAGCGGCCTGTATGCGTTCTCGAACCAGGCTGACGGCTTCGCCGACAACCGCGCGTACAGCGTGGGCGCCGGCTACCAGGCGGGCGGCCTGAAACTGGGCGCAGCCTACCTGCAGATTCAAGGCTCGAACCTGAACACCAGCGGCGCCGTGCAGGATGGCCCGATCGCGGGCAATGCGGTGGCCAGCCAGACGCAGCGCACGTGGGGCGTGGGTGGCAGCTACGAGTTCGGCGCGGCGTCGGTCGGTGCTGTGTATACGCAAAGCCGTTACCAGTTCGCGTATGGCGACGGTTCGATCCGCTTCAACAACTACGAAGTCAACGCACGCTACAACCTGACGCCGGCGCTGGCGCTGGGTGCGGCCTACACGTACACGCAGGCCGTCGAGTCGACGCTCAACGCAGCGAACACGTCCAGCCACTGGAACCAGTTCGGCCTGCAGGCAGACTACGCGTTGTCGAAGCGCACGGACATCTACGCAGAAGGCGTGGTGTCGGCAGGTGGCAACGGCGCATTGATCCCGACGCAGGTCTTCGGTACGAACGCGCCTTCGAGCTCGCGTAATCAGGTCGTGGTCTCGACCGGTCTGCGTCACCGGTTCTAAGCCGCGTCCGGCGGGCCTTCCGGCCGCGCCTGATTGCAGCGCACGTAGTGAAAAAAAGCACCGCTCGCGGTGCTTTTTTTCGTTTTGGGCCGACGAAGCCTGGCCGACAACGAGTCTGGCCGATTTGCACTAGTATGTGATGCGACCGGTGCGATCGATTGGTTTGAGCCCGGCGCTACAAGTCGAGGAGAACAGGATGAACACGTTTCGCAGGCTGAGTCTGGCTGTCGCGTTGTGGACATTGGCGTCGGGGGCGGCGCTCGCGGACACCGTCGAGTTGAAGGCCAATCTGCAACCCTCCAGCGAAGTACCGCCGCGTGTGAGTCATGGTCACGGCGATTTGACTGCGACATTCGATACGTCGACGAAAACGCTGCAGTGGACGATCACATACGGTGATCTTTCCGGTCCGGCGACGATGGCGCATTTTCACGGCCCCGCACCGGTCGGACAGAACGCAAAGGTTCAGGTGCCTATCGACAAGGGTGCGCTCGTCAATCCGATCAAGGGATCGGCAACGCTGACCGAGCAGCAGGTGACGGACCTGATGAGTGGGCAGTGGTATTTCAACATCCATACGGCACAGAATCCGACGGGCGAGATCCGCGGGCAGGTGCTGCCGGCGAACTAGCCGTTCATTTTTGCGCAGTCCGGTGGGCGGCGCGTGGGCTGCCTTCGAAACTGGAGCGGGTCCCGGCTTCCGAAGCCGTAATCGCACGTACCATGGCAGCTCACCTTCCGAGGAGATCGACCCGATGAGCTGGCAAAGCGCGCTCGCGTGCTGGTTTCTGCGCAGGCAGTTTCGTCCCCAGACCTTGAAGCCGGATATCAACGTAGGGCGCGCCCGCGCACTCACGGCAAAACGTGTCTGGGTACCGAGTGTGCCGCGCGGCTGGGTCCTGCGTGAGCAGTATCGACCTGACGACGCGCCTCTGCGCGGCGAATGGCTCGAACCCTCACGGACGGGCGGGGCCGTGACCGATGTCGCGCCGCAACGCACGATCCTTTATTTGCACGGCGGCGGATATTACTTTTGTTCTCCGCAATCGCACCGTTCGCTCGTTTTCGAACTGGCGAAACGTGCCGGTGCGCGGACGTTTTCACTCGATTACCGTCTCGCGCCCGAGCATCGGTTTCCCGCCGCGCTCGAGGATGCCGTCGCGGCCTGGCGGCGCCTGCTCGCCGATGGGACGCCGGCCGGATCGATCGTGATCGCAGGCGATTCCGCGGGCGGTGGTCTTGCGCTCGCGACGCTTGTCGCGCTTCGCGACGCCGGCGACCCGATGCCGGCCGGCGCGGTGCTGTTTTCGCCGTGGACCGACCTCGCCGCGACGGGCGATACGATCCGCAGCAACGACGGCCGCGACCCAATGTTCAGCGGTCCCGCCATCGTGCGCGCGGCACAGGTCTATCTCGGCGACGCAGCGCCGACGCATCCCTACGCTTCGCCGCTGTACGCAGACCTGCGTGGGTTGCCGCCACTCTTCATGCAGGCGGGCGAAACAGAAGTGCTGCTCGACGACACGCGCCGGGTTGCCGCAAAGGCACGCGAAGCCGGGGTTCAGGTCGAATGCGAAATCTGGCCGAAGATGCCGCACGTCTGGCACATCTTCGCGCCGTTCATCCCGGAAGCGGGCGCGGCGCTCGATAGGGCAGCCGCGTTCGTCAACCAGGTGACGTCGGTGCGCGCGGCTCAGTCGTCGAGCGAGACGTCGATCGTCTGATACAAGGCCTCGACGAGCGCCTGTCCGTACTGACGTTCCAGCCGGCGCACGGTGAAATGACCGTGCGCGACCTGCTGGAAATGGTCGATGAAAACCGTGTTGACCATGGCACCCAGCACCGCGCCGATCGCGGGAATCGACTTCGCAGCAATCTGCTCGCTGACCTGCACGGAAAACCGCGAAGCGATCGTGTTGAGAAGCCGCAGGAGTGCCGCCGAGCCGTGCGAGGTCATGCCTTTCGCGGCGATTTCCGACGTTGCCTTCGATACGGACTGCGCCAGCGCGCCGCGCACGATGAAATAGCCGAGGTCGGCGTCATCGTCGGCTTTCGATGTGCCGCCCATCCCAAGCGCTGTCAGGCACTGCAGCTGCGTGTCGATGTCCGACAGATCCTCACCTTCGCTGCGCGCGATGTCGCAGATCGAACGGAACATCAGCGTGGTCGTGACCGGCAGTTCGACCGGTAGCGCAAAGAGCCCAAACGCGCCGCCCGCGGCGCCGGTCGTCGCCACGGCGAATTTGTGCAGCAGATTGCCCGGTTTGTCGGGCGCGGCGAATGGACCGGCGGCGACCGGCCGCCTGAGCGTTTTCAACGCGATCTGCAGGCACTTGCGCAGCGCGGCCTGCGTCGCGTCCGCCACTTTCTCACTGGCGATGCCCGGCATGCGCGCAATCAGCTTCTCCAGCGGCGCGCCGACGATACTCGCCAGCTTCATCGCGAGCCCCGGGCTTTCGAGTTCGTGTTTCGCGCGGCGCAGCGCTTTCAGATCCTCGGTCGACAGTTCCAGTGCGGCGCGGGGAATAGATTCCATGAGTCTCCCTGTCGACCAGAGTTGACGCTTTAGCGGCTTACTCTGGTCCCATGCAAATTATTGCGGTCGACCAGAGTGGGTGCAAAGCACTTACTCTGGCCCCATGCAAGTCATTGCGGTGTGGGCTGGCCTGTTCGGGTCAGCAAGGCGTTTCCGGACGACAAAGCCGCCCGTTCAGCCAGTTTAGAACCCGCTGTCGTGCTATGATTCAATATTCGTTGATCCGTCAACAGTTGCGCAATCAAAAATGGCTGTCCACACCGCTGCACACCACTCGAGCGGGCAAGTCCTGCCGTTCCGGGAATCGCTGATGGCGATGCTCGGCGTCTCGTTTGTCACCATGCTGGTCGCACTCGACCAGACCGTCGTCGGCACCGCGTTGCCTACCATCGTCGCGGAACTCAAGGGGTTTGAACTTTACGCGTGGGTCGCCACGTCGTATCTGCTCACGTCCGTGATCACCGTGCCGATCTTCGGGCGCCTTGGCGATTATTACGGGCGCAAGCCGTTTGTGATCGCGTCGATCATCGTGTTCACGGGCGCTTCCGTGCTGTGCGGCATGGCGAATTCCATGCTGTTTCTGGTCATCGCGCGTGGCTTGCAGGGCGTCGGTGGCGGCATGCTCGTCGGCACCGCTTTCGCATGTATCGCCGATCTGTTCCCCGATTCCGTCGTGCGGCTGCGCTGGCAGGTGCTGATGAGCTCTGCGTTCGGTATTGCGAACGCCGTCGGGCCTTCGCTGGGCGGCTTTCTCACGCAGTACTACGGCTGGCGATCGGTGTTCTACGTTAATCTGCCGGTCGGCCTCGTATCGCTGTTTTTTGTGTGGCGTTTCCTGCCGCATTTGCGCCACGTGGTGCATGAGACGAAGATGCGGCTCGACTGGCCAGGCGCGTTGCTGATCGCCGTGGCGCTTGGCTGTCTGCAGCTGTTCGTCGAACTGCTGCCGAAGCACGGTATCAGCGGCGCCGCGCCGCTTCTGCTGGCCATCAGCCTCGTGTCGGGATGGGCGCTATGGAAGTGGGAAAAGCGCTTCCCGCAGCCGATTCTTCCGCTCGACATGTTCCGCAACCGCAGCCTCGCCGCGCTGTTCACGCTTTCCGTGCTGGGCGGCTTCACGATGTTTTCGCTACTGTTCTATGCGCCGCTGCTGTTCCAGGGTGGCTTCGGGCTTTCGCCGAAGGAAGCGGGGATTGTCATCACGCCGCTCGTCGTATTCATCACGATCGGCAGCATTGCAAACGGCCGCCTTGTGTCGCGGATGCGCAATCCGAATCTGATGCTGTACGCAGGCTTTACGCTGCTGGCCGTCGCGTGCCTTGGCGTGGTGGTCGCGACGCGCAGCATGCCTCACTCGATCCTGATGACGTTCATGATCATCGGCGGCCTGGGTCTCGGTTTTGTGATGCCGAACCTGACGATCTTCGCGCAGCAGACGGCCGGCCGCGAGCACCTTGGTATCGCGACGGCGCTGCTGCAATCGCTGCGGATGATTGGGGGGATGATCGGCACGGCGCTGACCGGCACGCTCGTGAGCCATATGTACGCGAACGGCGTGCGCGACGCGCTGGAGAACGACAACGCAACGAAGTGGTTCGAAGATCTAGGCGATCCGCAGATCCTGATCAACCACGACGCGCAGGCGACGCTGCTGGGCCAGTTGACTCACGCCGGTCACAACGGCGCGCTGTTGCTCGAATCGGCGCGCGAATCGCTTGTTTCGGCAATCCACATCGGCCTCGCGGTGGCGGCGGCAATCGCCGTCGTTTCAGTGTGGCAGAGCCGCCGCGTGCCGCCCATCAAGCTTGTCCGTCATGTCGAGCCGGTGATTCACGCCGACTGACGCCCAGACTGCTGCCTTATCGATAAATCATGGAAGAACAGGATCGCATCGCCATCGTCCAGCAGTTCGGACGCACCTATCGGACGTTCATGTCCGCGTTCGAGGCGCACGTCGGCCATCCGATGCCGCGCTGGCGCATTCTGCTGGCGCTGCACAGCCAGGCGGGCGAATCCTCGCAGAAGCGGCTGGTCGAGCATCTGCAGGTCGATCCCGGCGCACTGACGCGGCAACTGAAGACGCTCGAAGGCATGGGCTGGATCGTGCGCAGCATGGATACGCGCGATAACCGCGTAACCAACGTGAGGCTGACCGCCGTAGGTCGCGCGGCAATCGAAGCCAGCATGCCGCGCCGTAATACTTTTCTTCACGAGACGATGGCAACGCTGCCGGACGAAGCGCTCGCCGCGCTTTCCGGCGCGCTGACGATGCTGGAAACGCGCCTCGGCGAAGTCGCCGCGACGTTGCCGGCCGAGCCTGTCTGACGCTGCGGCGTGCGACTGACTAAAAGTAAGAACGCCGACGAATGTCGGCGTTTTTACGTGTACGACGCGTGAAGCGCGAGACTCGAACCGGGAATCAGAAGAACGTCTCGATCACTTCGGTCACGCGATACGACGGATCGACGACCAGCAGCTGGCGCCACTTGTCGAACGTCAGGCACGGGTGCGAGATGTCGAACGCGATCATGTCGCCCACCTTGATGTCCGCGTTCATCGGAATGCGCAGGTATGCGTGCTGGTCCATCAGGCCGAAGATTTCCCACTTCTCGTCTTTCGCGATCGTGCGCGGCGCTTCGGTGCCCGGGCGATAGTGCTTTGCGGGTTCGGGCATGCCGGCATCGAACGCGGAATCGCGCTTGCCGAGACCGATGATCGCGCGATCCGGTTCCGGAATCGACTGCACGTACGCCCACAGTTGCAGCGCCGGCAGCAGACCTTCGCCCATTTTTTTCGCCACCGGATTGCGCGCGAAGATATCGTTCTGTGCCTTCTTGTAGATGCCGACGTCGTGCGTCAGATAGCAGCCGGGACGCAGCACGATTTCAATCTGCCCTTCGGCCGATGCCTTGGCGAATTCTTCCGCGACCACGTCGTACCACGCGGAACCCGCGCCCGACAGGATCGCCGGCAAGCGCGCGAAGCGGCCTTCGCTTGAGAGCGTGCGCGTGATTTCAACCGCGCTGCGCAGGAAATCGCGAACCTGACCTTCTTCCTGCAACACGCCTTCGTAAAGCTCGACGCCCGCGAGCTTCAGCGAATCCGGATAGCGCGCGATCGCTTCGAGCACGGCGTTGCGCTGGCCGGGGCTGCGCACGCCGGTGCGTCCGCCCGGCACGCCCAGTTCGAGCAGCACATTTAACTGTTTGCGTACCGAGCCGAAGAACTTGCCGAGTTGCTCGACGCCATCGGCCGAATCGACGATGCAGAAGAATTCGAATTCCGGATCGCTCAGCAACTCCGCGATCATCATCATGTTGCGGCGGCCGACCAGCTGGTTGGCCATCAGCACGCGCTGCACGCCACCGTGGTACGCCGCGCGCACCTGATGCGCGGTGGCCAGCGTGATACCCCACGCGCCCGTTTCCAGCTGGCGACGGAAGAGTTGCGGCGCCATCGTCGTCTTGCCGTGAGGCGCGAGTTTGACGCCGTATTCCGCGACGAAATCCTGCATCCACTTCAGGTTGTGCGCGATCCGGTCCGCATAGAGCACGGCGGCCGGCAGGCTGACGTCCTCGTCCAGCAGATTCCACTCAAGGCGCGCGGCATCCGTCAGCTGGATGCTGGTGCCCGGAACCATGCCCAAGCCCTTGCTATAAGGATCAATCGTTGCGCCCTGATAGTTTGTAACTTTCATGTACTCCTGCTCCATCGTCCAGTTTAATTGATACAAAGTTGACAGCGAGATCTTAACGAAAGTAGCATGGTTGTCGAAATGTTATTTAGTACCATGCCGGTTTCGTATGCGACAGGCGTGCTATGTCGAACGATACCCCTTGCCGCGTTGCGTTCCCACCGTTTTCCATGAATTCGACTGCCGAGCCGCTCACATTCGACATTGTCGCTCGCATTGCCGAACGCGCGCCTGAATTGCGCTCGGCCGAACGCAAGGTCGCCGGGCTGATTCTCGACGACCTGACGGGCGCCTCGCGCGCGAGCATCGGTGCGCTGGCGCAGCAGGCGGGCGTCAGTATCGCGACCGTGACGCGTTTTGCGAAGGCCGTGGGTTGCCGCGACGTGCGTGAACTGAAACTGCGGCTCGCGCAGGCCGCCGCCGTCGGGCAGCGTTTCCTGCAGACGAATGCAGCGGCGGATGCACCCGAGCTGCTCGCCACGCGCATCTTCGACGAACTTCAGACCGCGCTGGCTCACAACCACCAACTGCTTTGCCAGGCTCCGCTTGCGGACGCCGCGGCCGTGCTGCGCGAGGCGCGGATGATCTACGTGTTCGGCATGGGCGGCGGCTCGACCGCGCTCGCCGACGAGATGCGTTTCCGGCTGGTGCGGCTGGGAAGGCCGGTCGCGACGTACCAGGATGGATTGCTGCAGCGCATGGTGGCGAGCACCGTCTCGCGCGATTGCGTCGTGATTGCGCTGTCGACCACCGGGCGCGTGCCGGAGATGGTCGAGAACTGCCGGATCGCGCGCGATTACGGCGCGACCGTGATTGCGTTGACCGCGCCTGCGTCGCCGTTGGCGAAACTGGCTGACTGGGTGATCCCGATCGTCGCGTTTGAGACAGACTTCATCTACAAACCATCATCATCGCGTTACGCGATGATGATGGCGCTGGACGTGCTCGTCACGGAGCTTGCCGTCAGTCTTGGCGACGAGAGTCGCGAATTGCTGCGTCGCATGAAACACGCGCTCGACGCCCATCGCGGCGGCGGCGAACGACAACCGCTAGGAGATTGATCCATGCATTCGCATCCCGAAGCCGCCGATACGCTGATTGTCGGCGCACAGCTTTACGACGGTACGGGCGCGCCGCCGGTCGAGCGTGACGTCGCGGTGCGCGACGGCAGGATTGTCGCGATCGGCAATCTGTCGAACTGGCTCGCCGAAGACGTGGTCGAGGCGAACGGGCGTGCGCTCGCGCCTGGCTTCATCGACGTCCATACGCACGATGACACGCACGTGATCCGCTCGCCGCAGATGCTGCCGAAGATCACGCAGGGCGTGACGACGGTGATTGTCGGCAACTGCGGAATCAGCGCGTCGCCGGTTGCGTTGAAGGGCGATCCGCCCGATCCGATGAACCTGCTCGGCGAGCGCGACGCGTTCAACTATCCGACGTTTGCCGCGTACGTCGAAGCCGTGAACGCGGCGCGTCCTGCGGTGAATGTTGGCGCGCTGATCGGCCATACGGCGCTGCGCAACAACCAGATGGACCGGCTGGACCGCGCCGCGACCGCGCAGGAAATCGAAGGCATGGTCACGCAGCTCGAAGAGGCGCTGTCGAACGGCGCGCTGGGTCTGAGCAGCGGCCTTGCATATGGATCGGCGTTTTCCGCGCCGACGGAAGAAGTGATGGCGCTGGCCGAGCCGCTTGCCGCGGCGGGCGCGTTGTACACGACGCACATGCGCACCGAGTTCGACGCGATTCTCGATGCGATGGACGAGGCGTACAAGGTCGGGCGTCATGCGCGCGTGCCGGTGATCATTTCGCATCTGAAGTGCGCGGGGCCGTCGAACTGGGGGCGCAGCACCGAGGTGCTTGATTCGCTGGAGGGCGCGCGCCGCCTGCACCCGATCGGCTGCGACTGCTATCCGTACAACCGCAGTTCGTCGACGCTCGATGTGAAGCAGGTGACGGGCGACATCGATATCACGATCACGTGGTCGGAGCCGCATCCCGAGATGGCGGGCAAGCTTGTGAAGGACATTGCCGCCGAGTGGGGCGTGACGCAGCAGGAGGCGGGCAAGCGTCTGCAGCCGGCGGGCGCGGTGTATCACAACATGTCCGAGGACGACGTGCGGCGCATCCTGTCGCATCCCGCGACGATGGTCGGCTCGGATGGTTTGCCGAACGACCCGCTACCGCATCCGCGGTTGTGGGGCGCGTTTCCGCGTGTGCTTGGGCACTACGCACGGGACACGGGTCTGATTCCGCTCGAAGAGGCCGTGCGCAAGATGACGGGTTTGTCCGCGCGACGGTTTGGCCTGGCGCAACGGGGCGAAGTGCACATTGGGTACCACGCGGATCTGGTGCTGTTTGATCCGGTGCGGGTGCGCGACGCGGCGACGTTCGAGAAGCCGCAGCAGGCTGCCGATGGTATCGACGCGGTGTGGGTGAATGGTGTGTTGACTTACCGCGATGGCGCGGTTACCGGCGAGCGGGCAGGGCATTTTGTGGCGCGCGGCGCGGCGTCGAAGAGTGATGCCGCGGGTGGGTTCTGATTTCTGGTTTTTGTGCGTTGTTCTTTAACTTTTACGGCGTGGCTGATTCGTTTGGCGTCGCCGGTTTTTGATCAAGGAGTGATGTGATGAAGCGTTATGGCGTGGAAGGTGGAAAGGGCACCGGTGGGCAGCATATGCCTTTTGCTCGCGCAGTCGAGGCAGATGGCTGGCTGTTCGTATCCGGTCAGACGCCGATGGAGAATGGCGAGGTGATCAACGGTGGCATCGTCGAGCAGTCGCACAAGGCGATTCAGAACGTGTTTGCCATTCTCAAGGAAGCGGGTTACGGCGCTGAGCACGTCGTGCGGTGTGGTGTGTGGCTTGATGATCCGCGGGATTTTGCTTCGTTCAACAAGGTGTTTCGTGAGTATTTTGGTGAGAATCCGCCAGCGCGGGCATGCGTTGTGTCCAGCATGGTGATCGATTGCCGGGTTGAAGTGGATTGTGTCGCTTATAAGGCGCCTGGCGGCTAGGTTTTTTGTTTTGGCCTGGCGCTGATTCTTTTGGCCTTTCCTTGAATTCATGTCGGTCTATTAGTGTTGCCCCTGTGCGGGGCGGCACCTACTTTTCTTTGTCTTGCCAAAGAAAAGTAGGCAAAAGAAAGGCGCTTCGATAACTCACCATTTCCCGGTGTGTCAATGCCGGGGAATGGCAACCCGCGAGGTGTCGCCCCCGCGCGTGAAGCCGTATGGGTCCGCGCACGATCTGATCTCCCGCACAGCACCGCCCGTGACACAGGGCTCATTCATCCCACTCCGCACTGCGTGCGTCGCGGCGCGATTCTTAACGTGGGGGCGGATTTGACATCGCCGCGCGATCAAAGCGTGAGGTCGCCCGCAAACTAAACGCGACCGGGGTAAGTGAAGGATCGAGAAGGGTTATGCCGGTCGGCGACGCGCGTAGCGCGGAGTCGGGTGGATGACCGCTTTGTCACGAGGGACGAATGCGCGCGGGACGAAATCGCGTGGGGACCAATACGTGATGACCTTTTGGGGCGACACTTCTTGGGTTGCCATTCCCCGAAAGCGACACACCGGGAAAAGACGAGTTTTCAAAGCGCCTTTCTTTTGCCTACTTTTCTTTGGCAAGACAAAGAAAAGTAGGTGCCGCCCCGCACAGGGGCGACGCTAATAGACCGACATGACTTCAAGGAAAGGCCAAAGCAAAGAAACAGCTTCAGCACAAAAAAAACCGAAACGCCGCCCCGCCAGGGGGCCAAAAACCTCACTGCCGCGCAGTCCGCAAATTATCCGGCATAGGCAAATTAAAGTTAGTCCGGAACGGATTGATATCAAGCCCACCGCGCCGCGTATAGCGCGCATAAACCGCGAGCTTCACAGGCCGGCAGGCCCTCAGTACATCGACGAAAATCCGCTCGACGCATTGCTCATGAAACCCGGTGTGGTTCCGGTAAGAAATGATGTAGCGCAATAATCCCGCTTGATCGATCTGCGGACCGACATAATGAATCTGAATACTGCCCCAGTCCGGCTGCCCCGTCACAGGGCAATTCGACTTCAGCAGGTTCGAGAACAGCGTCTCCTCGACAGGCGCTTCATTCAGCGCAGCGGTCAGAAACGAAGGCTCCGGATGGTACACGGACGTATCCAGATCCAGCCGGTCCAGCGACAATCCCTCGAACTCCTCCAGCGCAAGCTTGCCAAACTCGGCCGGCGGCGCGAGGTGCAACGAAACCGATGCGCCGCTCGCGGCGGACACGTCCCGCTTGATCGTCTCGCGCACGACATCGATCGACTCGAATGCCGTGTGCGCGAACGAGCCCAGGTAGAGCTTGAACGACTTCGACTCGACGATATTCGGCGAATCCGCCGGAACGAAGAACGTCGCCACCGCGATCTGCGGTTTGCCTCGCGGGTTCAACCACGAAAGCTCGTACGCATTCCAGATGTCCGTGCCGAAGAACGGCAGTTGCGCGCCAATGCCGATCGCCTCGCGCGCCGCACTGCGCGCAATCGGAAAGAGCAGCGATGCGTCGTACTGTTCCGTGTAGGAAGAAGGTTTGCCAAGCGGCGATTGTTCAGGTGTCATGATGCGTTCACGATGCCACTCACGACGTGCCCGGTCGCTGTAACCACGCGGGCCGATTCGCAATGGCGAATTTGGTCGTCGAAGAAAAAGTCCGGTTCGAACTCGCGCAGGAATTCACCCTTGTCGAGCCCGCCGAGGAACATCGCTTCGTCGATTTCGATGTTCCATTGCATCAGCGTCCGGATCGCACGCTCGTGCGCGGGTGCTGAGCGCGCCGTCACCAGCGCCGTACGAATACGCATCGGCGCGCTCTGCACCGGCGCAGCCTCGTCAGCCAGTTTCTGCAAACGATGCAGCGCGCCCAGCAGCGGCTTCAACGGCCCATCCGCAAGCGGCAGATCCTTCTTGTCGGTCTCGTGACCGACGAACGCGCCCAGACCATCTTTCTGGAACACGCGCTCCGCTTCGTCGGAAAACAGTACAGCGTCGCCGTCGAACGCAATGCGAATCTCGTCCGGATGCCTGCTTGCCATTTTCGCCGATTCCGGCAGCACGCGTGCTGCCGGAAAACCGGCGGCCAGGGCGTCGCGCACGTCGTCCTGATTCGCCGACAGAAACAGCGACGCGTTGAGCGGTTTCAGATAGCTGAACGGCGGCCGCCCGCGCTTGAACACACCGCGCTCGATCGCAAGACCATGCTCGCGACACGAGCTGAACGCGCGCAACCCGCTGATCGGATCGCTGCGCGACAGGATCACCACCTCGACCCGATGCGCGCCCGCGTTCAGCGCCAGCAACTTGCGAATCAGCGGAAACGCGACGCCCGGCCGCGCCGGTACGTTCAGACGTTCGCGCTGCAACGCCTCGTAGGCCTGCAGGTCGCCGGCTTCGTACACGCGGTTCTCTTCCTCGAAGTCGAACAGCGCGCGTGATGAAATCGCCACCACCAGCTTGTCTTCGAGCGAAAAAGCCATATGCGTCGATGCCTGGTGCCGTCAGGAAAGAAACAGCCGGTAAACCGGATTCGCGCTTTCTTCCCAATACGGATAACCGAGCGAACCAAGGAAGCGCGCGAATTCGCCGTCCTCCGCGGCCGGCACCTGGATGCCGACGAGGATCGAGCTGTAATCGGCGCCCTGATTCCGGTAGTGAAAGAGGCTGATGTTCCAGTTCGGCGCCATTGAAGAAAGGAACTTCATCAGCGCACCCGGGCGCTCCGGAAACTCGAAGCGGAAGAGCCGTTCGTCGTGAGCAAGCGGCGAGCGCCCACCCACCATGTAGCGGATGTGCTGCTTCGAGAGTTCGTCGTGCGTCAGGTCGACGGTGGCGAAATCGTGGTCCTCGAACGACGCGGCGATTTCGGCCGATTCGCCGCGGTTTTTGATCTGCACGCCGACGAAGATATGCGCCGAACTCGCATCCGCAATCCGGTAGTTGAACTCGGTGACGCTGCGTGTGCCCACCAGTTCGCAAAAACGCTTGAAGCTGCCGCGTTCCTCGGGGATCGTCACCGCGAATACGGCCTCGCGCGCTTCGCCCACCTCGGCGCGCTCCGCCACGAAGCGCATGCGGTCGAAATTCATGTTGGCGCCGGACGTGATCGCAACCAGCGTCTGCCCCTCGATGCCTTCGCGCTCCGCGTACTGCTTCGCGCCCGCCACGGCGAGCGCGCCTGCCGGTTCCAGCACGCTGCGCGTGTCCTGGAAGACATCCTTGATGGCGGCGCACAGTGCGTCGGTATTCACGACCAGCACGTCGTCGAGATACTCGCTGCACAAGCGGAACGTTTCTTCGCCCACCAGTTTCACCGCCGTGCCGTCGGAGAAGAGCCCGACCTCGTTCAGCGTGACACGCTCTTTCGCCTTCAGCGATTCGGCCATTGCGCAGGAATCTTCGGTTTGCACGCCAATCACCCTGATCTCCGGGCGCACCGCCTTGACGTATGCCGCGACGCCCGCCGCGAGGCCGCCGCCGCCGATCGGCACGAAGATCGCGTGAACCGGACCCTGGTGCTGACGCAGAATTTCCATCGCGACCGTGCCCTGGCCGGCGATCACGTACGGATCGTCGAACGGATGAACGAACGTAAGCCCGCGTTCTTCCTGGAGCTTCGTGGCGTGTCCGTACGCGTCGCTATACGATTCGCCGAACTGCACGACTTCGACCGTCGGGCCGCCATGGGCGCGCACCGCGTCGACCTTCACCTGAGGCGTCGTGACCGGCACCACGATGATCGCCTTCACGCCCAGCCGCGCTGCCGAGAGCGCCACGCCCTGTGCGTGATTGCCCGCCGACGCCGTAATGACGCCACGTTCCAGCGCGTCGGCCGGCAGGTTCACCATCTTGTTGTAGGCGCCGCGCAGCTTGAACGAGAAAACCGGCTGATTGTCCTCGCGCTTCAGATAAATCGGGTTGTGCAGCCGTGCCGACAGATTCGGCGCACGTTCGAGCTCAGTCTCGCGGGCCACGTCGTAGACGCGCGCGGTCAGGGTTTTCTTCAGATAGTCGTGGGAAGCCATGCGGGTGGCGCGCAACGCGCTTTGCGGGACAGGAAAGGGCTAATGATAGCGCCAACCGCCGTCCGGCTCCCCCTGGGTTCGCGAGCGTCGGCCTTCTGGCCAGGGCGCAGGTCACGTCGCGCAACCTCGGCGAGCGCGTCATCCGCGCTGCATCGCCTGTTGGGGCTGCCCCGCCGCTCAGTGTTCGCTGTCCGACCGGCGGCGGCGCCGGCGCGGTCGCGTTTGTGTACGAAATGGATCGTCCATGAGGATGACAACGGCGCGAAATGCCCGTTGAAGCCTCGTCCCGCCTCCGGCGCGCGCACTGATCATGCGTTAGAATCCCATTTTGGAACAAGGATCGGAAGATGCACTGGCAGCCCCGGATCGACCATTTGATGCCCGCACCGCGTGAGTCCCGTCCCGCGGCGCAGCGGCACGTCCGGCATGCACGATCGTGTAGCTGCTAGCGCCGTGAGGCCGACGATGTGATTCGCCGTCGTACGGGCCTCGCCCAACAGAAAGATTTCCAGAATTGCGCCCCACGCGCACTGTCAGCCGGCCTCTTCGTCTGAAGCGGGCGTCGCTGACCCACCGAGTCGTCCGAATATGAACGCACCTCAAGTTTTCGATCCGCACGGCGCCGCCGCCGCGGTAGCCGTCGACCTCGAACCGCGCCTGCGCGAAATCCCCTATAACTACACGTCGTTTTCCGATCGCGAAATTGTCATCCGGCTGCTCGGTGACGAAGCCTGGGCCGCACTTGCCGAACTGCGGGCCGAACGCCGCACCGGTCGCTCGGCGCGGATGCTGTATGAAGTGCTCGGCGACATCTGGGTCGTGCGCCGCAACCCGTATCTGCAGGACGACCTGCTTGACAATCCGAAGCGCCGCGCGCTCCTGATCGAAGCGCTGAACCATCGTCTGACTGAAATCGAGAAGCGTCGCAAAGCCGACCTGATCGAGCACGGCGACGAAGCCGGCGTCGATCGCGCCGCGCGCGTCGAAACGCTGGTCGCCGCCGCGCGCCGCGCCGTCGCCGATTTCGCAAGCGAGTTCGAGAAGACCGCCGACCTGCGCAAGCGCGCGACCAAAGTGCTGGGCCGCCAGACGCAGAAGGACAACATCCGCTTCGACGGCCTGTCGCGCGTCTCGCACGTCACCGATGCAACCGACTGGCGCGTGGAATACCCGTTCGTCGTCTTGACACCGGACAGCGAAGCCGAAATCGCCGGCCTCATCAAGGCGTGCTTCGAACTCGGCCTGACCGTGATTCCGCGCGGAGGCGGCACGGGCTACACGGGCGGCGCGGTGCCGCTCACGCCGTTCTCGGCCGTCATCAACACTGAAAAGCTCGAAGAACTCGGCGCGGTCGAGATGACCGAACTGCCGGGGGTGGACCGGCGCATCGCGACGATCTTCTCGGGCGCGGGCGTCGTCACGCGTCGCGTGACCGAAGCCGCCGAACAGGCCGGTTTCGTGTTCGCGGTCGATCCGACGTCGCTCGACGCATCGTGCATCGGCGGCAACGTCGCGATGAACGCGGGCGGCAAGAAGGCGGTGTTGTGGGGCACGGCGCTCGACAACCTCGCCTGGTGGCGCATGGTCGACCCGGAAGGCAACTGGCTCGAAGTCACGCGTCTGGACCACAACATGGGCAAGATCCACGATATCGAAGTCGCGCGTTTCGAGCTGAAGTGGTTCGACGGTGAGTACGCACCGGGCGAAAAGCTGCTGCGCACGGAGTCGCTCGATATCGAAGGCCGGCGTTTTCGCAAGGAAGGGCTCGGCAAGGACGTTACCGACAAATTCCTCGCGGGTCTGCCGGGCATCCAGAAGGAAGGTTGTGATGGTCTGATCACGTCGGCGCGCTGGGTGCTTCACAAGATGCCCGCGAATACGCGCACCGTCTGCCTCGAATTTTTCGGCCAGGCGCGCGAGGCGATTCCGAGCATCGTCGAAATCAAGGATTACCTGTTCGAGACATCGAAGAAGGGCGGCGCGATTCTCGCGGGCCTCGAGCACCTCGACGAGCGCTATCTGCGCGCGGTCGGTTACGCGACGAAGAGCAAGCGCAACGCGTTTCCGAAGATGGTGCTGATCGGCGACATCGTCGGCGACGATGCCGATGCGGTCGCGCATGCCACGTCGGAAGTCGTGCGGATGGCGAACGGCAAGAGCGGCGAAGGCTTCGTTGCCGTGAGCGCCGAGGCGCGCAAGCGCTTCTGGCTCGACCGCAGCCGCACGGCCGCGATCGCGAAGCACACGAACGCGTTCAAGATCAACGAAGACGTCGTGATTCCGCTCAACCGCATGGGCGAGTACACGGACGGCATCGAGCGCATCAACATCGAACTGTCGATCAAGAACAAGCTGCAGTTGATCGACGCGCTCGAAGCGTTCTTCAAGGCCGGGAAGCTGCCGCTCGGCAAGAGCGACGACGCGAACGAAATCCCGAGCGCCGAACTGCTCGAAGACCGCGTGCAGCAGGCGCTGGATCTGCTCAAGCGCGTGCGCGTGCGCTGGGAGTTCCTGCGCGACAAGCTCGACCTGTCGCTGCGCGAGGCGCAGCACTACATGGTGCAGCTTGGCTACGAAGCGCTCGCGGAGAAATTCGCTGACCGCGTCGACGCACAACCGGATGCCACGGTTTTCCACGTTACGCAGGACCGCACGGTGCGCGTGTCATGGAAGGCGGAGATCCGCGCGGAACTGCGCCAGATCTTCGCGGGCGGCGAGTTCAAGCCGATCCTCGACGAAGCGCAGGCCATCCACAAGCAGGTGCTGCGCGGCCGCGTGTTCGTCGCGCTCCACATGCACGCGGGCGACGGCAACGTTCACACGAATATTCCGGTCAATTCCGATAACTACGAGATGCTGCAGGACGCCCACACGGCGGTCGCGCGCATCATGAAACTCGCACGTTCGCTCGATGGCGTGATTTCCGGCGAGCACGGTATCGGCATCACGAAGCTCGAATTTCTGACGGAAGAGGAAATCGGCGAATTCCGCGCATACAAGCAGCGCGTCGATCCGCATGGCCGCTTCAACGCGGGCAAGCTGCTCGCAGGCGCCGATCTGCGCAATGCGTACACGCCGAGCTTTGGCCTGATGGGCTATGAATCGCTGATCATGCAGCAATCCGACATCGGAGCGATCGCCGATTCGGTGAAAGACTGCCTGCGCTGCGGCAAGTGCAAACCGGTGTGCGCGACGCACGTGCCACGCGCGAACCTGCTGTACAGCCCGCGCAACAAGATTCTCGCTACGTCCCTGCTGGTCGAGGCGTTCCTGTACGAGGAGCAGACGCGTCGCGGCGTGTCGATCAAGCACTGGGACGAGTTCAACGATGTCGCCGATCACTGCACGGTCTGTCACAAGTGCGTGACGCCGTGTCCGGTGAAGATCGACTTCGGCGACGTGACGATGAACATGCGCAACCTGCTGCGCAAGATGGGCAAGAAGAAATTCAATCCGGGCAACGCGGCCGGCATGTTCTTCCTCAACGCCACCAATCCGCAGACCATCAATCTCGCGCGGACCGCGATGATGGGCATCGGTTACAAGGCGCAGCGCCTCGGCAACGACGTGCTGAAAAAGTTTGCGAAAAAGCAGACGGCGCGTCCGCCGGCGACCGTCGGCAAGCCGCCGGTCGTCGAGCAGGTGATCCACTTCATGAACAAGAAGATGCCGGGCAATCTGCCGAAGAAAACGGCCCGCGCGCTGCTCGACATCGAAGACAACAAGATCGTCCCGATCATCCGCAACCCGAAGACGACCACGGCCGATTCGGAAGCGGTGTTCTACTTCCCGGGCTGCGGCTCGGAGCGCCTCTTCTCGCAGGTCGGTCTCGCGACGCAGGCGATGCTGTGGGAAGCCGGCGTGCAGACGGTCCTTCCGCCGGGCTACCTGTGCTGCGGTTATCCGCAGCGCGGCTCGGGCCAGTACGACAAGGCCGAGAAAATCGTGACGGACAACCGCGTGCTGTTCCATCGCGTCGCGAACACGCTCAATTACCTCGACATCAAGACGGTCGTGGTGTCGTGCGGCACGTGTTACGACCAGCTCGCGGGCTACGAATTCGAGAAGATCTTCCCGGGCTGCCGGATCATCGACATTCACGAATTCCTGCTCGAAAAGGGCATGAAGCTCGAAGGCGTCAGCGGCACGCGTTACATGTATCACGACCCATGCCATACGCCGATCAAGACGATGGACCCGGTGAAGCTTGTCAATGAACTGATGGGCGCCGAGCACGACGGCTACAGGATTGAAAAGAACGACCGGTGCTGCGGCGAATCGGGCACGCTCGCCGTGACGCGTCCGGATATCTCGACGCAGGTCCGCTTCCGCAAGGAAGAAGAGATGCGCAAGGGCGCCGCGAAGCTGCGTGCGATTCCGGTAGTCGGCGAGGCGGGCGCGAACGCGGTCAATCCGGCGAACGCCTCCGCGGGTGCGGCGGGCGCGGTCGAAGGATCAGTGCTGAAGGCCGCTAACGGCCCGCAACCGAACGGCAAGTCGAACGGCGCGCCGGACATCAAGATTCTGACGAGCTGCCCGTCATGCCTGCAGGGCCTGTCCCGCTATAACGAAGACTCGGGCACGGAAGCAGACTACATCGTTGTCGAAATGGCGCGTCACGTGCTGGGCGAAGACTGGATGGCCGACTACGTCCAACGCGCGAACAATGGCGGAATCGAGCGCGTGCTGGTCTAATGACACGGCTGACATATCCGTTCGGGGAAGATGATGGATTGTGTATTTTGCCGTGAGGAAGGCGGCGATGTGCTGTGGCAGAACGATACGCTGCGTGTCGTTCTCGCCGACGAACACGATTACCCGGGTTTTTGCCGGGTGATCTGGAACGCGCATATCGCCGAGTTTTCAGATCTGTCTGAAGAAGAGCGCGACCGCGTGATGCGCGCCGTCTATGCGGTCGAGCGCGCGATGCGCCGGGTGATGCAACCCGTGAAGGTGAATCTCGCGAGTCTTGGCAACCAGGTGCCGCACGTGCACTGGCATGTGATTCCGCGCTTTTCCAACGACGCGCATTTTCCGCTGCCGATCTGGGCGCCACGCCAGCGGACGGTGTCGGAGGCGCTGCTGTCGCAGCGCCGCGCGCAGGCCACGCTGCTGCGCGAAGCGGTGCGCAACGAAATCGAACAAGCTCTCGCCTGAGGTCACCATGAGCGGACTGACTCCTGACACGCCGGTTCCGACCGGCGTCGTCGTTCACGCGAAATCGCGTGTGCTCGAACTCCAGTACGGCGATGGCAACAGTTACCGCGTACCGTTCGAACTCTTGCGCGTGTTTTCGCCGTCGGCAGAAGTGCGCGGCCACGGTCCAGGCCAGGAAACGCTGCAAACCGGCAAGCGCGACGTGTCGATCGTATCGATCGAAGGCGTCGGCAATTACGCATTGCAGCCGACGTTTTCCGACGGCCATTCGACGGGCCTCTATTCATGGGACCTGCTGTACGACATCGCGGTCCGCCAGGACGAACTGTGGCGCGAGTACTTCGACCGGCTCGAAGCGGCGGGCGTCGACCGCGACGCGCCGATGGCCGCAGCGGGGGCTGCCCACGGGCACGGACATTGCCACTGATTGGGTCGTCCGCTGGTACGATGCGGCCTGCGCGCCGGATAGTGCGGCGCAACATTCCAGAATACGCGAAAGGACAAGCGCGATGAACAAAACCCACTTCGGCTTTCAGACAGTCGACGAACAGGAAAAAGCGAAGAAGGTGGCGGGGGTGTTCCACTCCGTCGCCAGTAACTACGACCTGATGAACGATCTGATGTCGGGCGGGCTCCATCGCGCGTGGAAGATGTTCACGATCGCCCAGGCGGCTGTGCGGCCGGGCTTCAAGGTACTGGATATCGCAGGCGGCACGGGCGACCTTTCGAAGGCGTTCGCGAAGCAGGCGGGCCCGACGGGCGAAGTCTGGCATACCGACATCAACGAATCGATGCTGCGCGTGGGCCGCGACCGTCTGCTCGACAAGGGCGTCATCACGCCGGCGCTCTTGTGCGACGCCGAGAAAATTCCCTTTCCGGACAACTACTTCGACGTGGTCACGGTTGCGTTCGGATTGCGCAACATGACGCACAAGGACGTGGCGCTGGCAGAAATGCGCCGCGTGCTGAAGCCGGCCGGGCGGCTGCTTGTGCTGGAGTTCTCGAAGGTCTGGGATCCGCTGAAAAAAGCCTACGATGTCTATTCGTTCAAGGTCCTGCCGTGGCTTGGCGACCGCTTCGCCAAAGACGCTGAGAGCTATCGATACCTCGCCGAATCGATCCGCATGCATCCGGATCAGGAAACTTTAAAAACAATGATGGAACAAGCAGGCCTCGATGCCGTCAAATATTACAATTTGTCAGCTGGTGTGGTAGCTTTACACGTAGGGACGAAGTACTAGCGTCCTAACTCATTGTTTTTTAAGGAATGTGAAAAATGTCTGATTCCGTTGTGTTAGCTTCCCGTAAGAAATCGGGTTCCTGGGCGAGGCGAATCGGACTGCTGGCGATGGTCGGTCTGATCATGGCTGGAACCCTCGCATCGCTCGACGCCGAGGCGCGTCGCATGGGCGGCGGTCGCAGCTTCGGCCGCCAGTCGAATACCACCCAGCAGTCCACTACGCCGCCGCCGGCGCAGCCCGCGCAACCCATGCAGCAATCGGCGCAGGGCGCCCAGGCCCAGCGCGCGCAGCCGGCACCTGCCGCTACGCCGGCGCCGGGCCGCTCGCGCTGGCTTGGCCCGATCGCGGGTCTCGCCGCCGGCCTCGGTATCGCGGCACTGCTGTCACACTTTGGCCTCGGCGAGGCGTTTGCCGGCGCAATGGCGAACTTCATCATCATCGCGTTGATTGCGATGGTGGCTGTCTGGCTGATCCGCAAGTTCATGGGACGCAGGCGTAACGCCGGCACGCCAGCGTACGCGGGCAGCGCCGGTTCGCCGACGCTGAACGCCAGCGGAACGGGTTATTCGGCGCAGGAGCCGGTCTATACGGCGCCTCCTTCGAACCCGTATGCCGCGCCGCTCGGTAGCGCATCGGATGCATCGGCGGTTGGCGCCGCGCCTTCGGTGCCCGCGAACTTCGACACGGAAGCGTTTCTGCGCAACGCCAAGGTGTACTTCGTGCGACTGCAGGCTGCATGGGACGTCGGCAACATGGAAGACATCCGCGAATTCACGACGCCGGAAATGTTCGCTGAGGTGAAGGTGGATCTTTCGTCGCGCGGCGCGGATGTCAACCAGACGGACGTAGTGCAGCTGAATGCGGACCTGCTGGGCGTCGAGGACCGTGGCGCCGAGTACCTGGCAAGCGTGCGCTTCTCGGGTCTGATCCGCGAGACGGCCGGCGCTGCAGCTGAGCCGTTCGTGGAAATCTGGAACCTGTCGAAGTCGACGCGCGCGGACGAAGGCTGGCTGCTCGCGGGCATCCAGCAGGTCGCGCAGCACTGACCCTGAAGGCCGGGCACGCTATCGAAGCACCCGGTCGTGCATTCATCCGGCCGTCTGACTGGCCGTTCGGCATAGACAGTCCGCAAGCCAACGGACGTTACAATAGGAACCCGCGCTGGCAGATCGCCGGCGCGGGTTTTTTCTTTCCACTCCCGATGACCCTCGCCGCCAAGCCCTTCGCTGCTGCCGTCAACCATCTGCTCGCCCGCGAATCGTGGGCACGCGAGCGCCTCGCCCCCTACGCCGGCAAGACCGCCCGGCTCACCTGTTCACCTGTCACGCTGATACTGCTCGTCGGGCCGGACGGCTATCTGTCCGCGGTCGACGAAATCGAGACGCAACAGTTCGACGTCGTCGTGTCGGTGCCATCGGACGCATTGCCGGCCTTCGTACAGGGTGGTCAGGCTGCGGTCATGAAGCACGTGAAGATCGAGGGCGACGCCGAATTCGCCACGGTGATCGCGAAGCTCGCCGAGCATCTGCGCTGGGAGCCGGAAGAAGACCTGGCGAAGCTGATCGGCGACGGTCCGGCCGTGCGCATCGCGACGCTGGCGCGTACGGCGCATGACCAGGCACTGCGCACAGGTCGCAATCTGCTCGATTCGGTCGCGGAATATCTGCTCGACGAAAAGCCGCAACTGGTGCGGCGCGCGGCGCTGGACGACTTCAACGCCGAACTCGCCCGTGCGCGCGATGCGCTGGCGCGCGTCGAAAAGCGCGTCGAACGTCTTGAACACAAGGTTGAAGCCCGTGACGCCGATGCGTCGGGCGGAGCCGCCACTTCGCGCGGCACGCGCTAGTCACCGGGCTCAACGATGCGTTTTCTGCGCTTTCTAAAAATATTCTTTACCGTCATCCGTTTCGGTCTCGACGAGATGATGTTGAGCCGCGTCAACGACCGGCGCGTGCGTCTGCTGCTCCGTATCACCACGATCGGCCGCAAGTTCGACCAGCCGCCGGGCGTGCGTCTTCGTCTTGCGCTCGAAAGTCTCGGGCCGATCTTCGTGAAGTTCGGTCAGGTGCTCTCCACGCGGCGCGATCTGCTGCCCGTCGACATCGCCAACGAACTTGCGAAGCTGCAGGACCAGGTGCCACCGTTCGATTCGGATGTCGCGATCGCAATCGTCGAGAAATCGCTGGGTGCGCCCGTCGGCGTGCTGTTCGACGATTTCGAACGGGTGCCGGTGGCGAGCGCGTCGATCGCGCAGGTTCACTTCGCGAAAGTGAAGGCCGGTCAGCACGCGGGCAAGCCCGTCGCGGTCAAGGTGCTGCGGCCGAACATGTTGCCGGTGATCGACTCGGACCTCGCGCTGATGCGCGATCTTGCCGTGTGGGCCGAGCGTCTTTGGGCAGACGGCAAACGCCTGAAGCCGCGCGAGGTCGTCGGCGAATTCGACAAATATCTGCACGACGAACTCGACCTGATGCGCGAGGCCGCGAACGGCAGCCAGCTGCGCCGCAATTTTGCCGGGCTCGACCTGCTGCTCGTGCCGGAGATGTACTGGGAGTTCTGCACGCCCAATGTACTGGTGATGGAGCGCATGGTCGGCGTGCCGATCAGTCAGGTGGAAACGCTGCGCGCGGCGGGCGTCGATATTCCGAAGCTGGCGCGCGAAGGCGTCGAGATTTTCTTCACGCAGGTGTTCCGCGACGGTTTCTTTCACGCCGATATGCACCCGGGCAACATTCAGGTGAGCCTCGACCCGAAGCATTTCGGGCGTTATATCGCGCTTGATTTCGGCATCATCGGCGCGCTGTCGGACTTCGACAAAAACTATCTCGCGCAGAATTTCCTCGCGTTCTTCAAGCGCGACTATCACCGCGTCGCAACGCTGCATCTGGAGTCCGGATGGGTGCCGAAAACGACGCGCGTCGAAGAACTGGAAAGCGCGATTCGCGCGGTGTGCGAGCCTTACTTCGATCGCGCGCTGAAGGATATTTCGCTCGGTCAGGTGTTGCTGCGTCTGTTTTCCACGTCGCGGCGCTTCAACGTTGAGATCCAGCCGCAACTCGTGCTGCTGCAGAAGACGATGCTGAACGTCGAGGGTCTCGGTCGCTCGCTCGATCCCGAACTCGATCTGTGGAAGACCGCGAAGCCGTACCTCGAACGCTGGATGAACGAGCAGATCGGGCTGTCCGGCTGGTACGAGCGCCTCAAGATCGAAGCGCCGCAGTGGAGCAAGACGTTGCCGCAACTGCCGCGCCTGATCCATCACGCGCTGGCTGCACGCCATGACGCGCAGCACGGCCAGCCGAACGACGACGTCATGCGTCTGATCCTGCTGGAACAGAAGCGGACTAACCGGCTGTTGCAAGGGCTCCTGATGTTTGGCATTGCCGCGGGCGTGGGCGCGGTGATCGCACGCGTCTGGCTCGCCATGGTGTATGGCGGCTGATCACGGCCTGACAGCCAGCCCCACCAGGAGATATCGATGAGCGCCGAGTCAAACCGTCCTCCGTCGCCTTCCAGCGCAGGCCAGGTCGTGCCGGAATTCGCTTCGCGTGACCCGAATTCGCCTGCGTTCTGGGACGAGCGCTTCGAACGCGGCTTCATGCCGTGGGATCAGGCGGGCGTGCCGGCAGCGTTCAAGGCCTTCGCTGCGCGGCACGCCGAGGGCGCGGTACTGATTCCCGGCTGCGGCAGCGCGTGGGAAGCGCTGGCGCTCGCGCGGGAAGGGCGTCACGTGCGGGCAATCGACTTTTCGCCGAACGCGGTCGCCACCGCGCGCGAGCAGCTGGGCACTTACGCGTCAGTCGTCGAACAGGCGGATTTCTTCGAGTACGAGACGCCGTTCACGCCGGCCTGGATTTACGAGCGCGCGTTTCTCTGCGCGCTGCCGAAAGCCCGCTGGAGTGATTATGCGCAGCGAATGGCCGCCTTGTTGCCAGCAGGGGGGTTGCTCGCCGGCTTCTATTTTCTCGGTGCAACGCCCAAAGGGCCGCCGTTCGGCATCGAGCGTGAGGAGCTGGAGACGTTGCTGATGCCGCATTTCGAGTTGATCGAAGACGAGGCGGTCGCGGATTCGATTCCGGTGTTCGCCGGGCGGGAACGCTGGATGACATGGCGTCGTCGCGGTGTTGTGGCAGCTTGATCCAGGCCACAACGCCCCCATTTGATGTCGCGGCGGGTCTGTCCCGCCGCAGGCCCGGTTTTCCAGGGCGGCAGACCGTTTGCGGCTATAATTCAAGGCTTTGCAGGCGTTTACAGGATTTTCGCAGGGAATAAAGATCATGCCGATCTACGCTTATCGTTGTGAATCATGCGGCTTTGGGAAGGACGTGCTTCAGAAGATGAGCGACGCCCCGCTGACGCAATGCCCGGAATGCGGCAAGGACGCGTTCCGCAAACAGGTGACGGCCGCGGGTTTCCAGCTGAAGGGCTCGGGCTGGTACGTCACTGACTTCCGCGGCGGCTCCGGCGGCGCGAGTGCAGCCGCGAAGCCCGCTGCCGGCGAAGGCGGCGCTGCCGAACCGGCGAAAGCCGATGGCGGCAAGAGCGATGCGGGTTCGTCGCCGGCTGGCGCGGACAGCGCGAAAGCTGCGCCGGCCGCACCGGCGGCCGCGGCGCCTGCATCCAGTGCCGGTGCAGACGGCGCATAGCGGCATCGCGGCCCGAAAGGGCGGAAAGGGCGACAAGCACACCGCGGCGGATCGATCCCGCGCGGTTCACTGGCGGTACACATGACGACGAAAAAGACGACGCTCAAATCGGTGTTCCTGACTGGCCTGCTGGTGCTGGTGCCGCTCGCCATCACGCTGTGGGTGCTGGGCCTCATCATCGGCACGATGGACCAGACGCTCCTGCTGCTGCCGGAATCGTGGCAGCCGGAGCGCGCGCTCGGGTTCCGTCTGCCGGGGCTGGGTGCGGTGCTGACCATTGCGTTTATTTTTATCGTCGGTCTATTGACGCAGAACTTCATCGGGCAGACGCTCGTGAAGTGGTGGGAAGTCGTCGTGCGTCATATTCCGGTGGTCGGTCCGATCTACACCAGCGTGAAGCAGGTGTCGGACACGCTCCTTTCCAGCAGCGGCAACGCGTTTCGCAAGGCGCTGCTGATCGAGTATCCGCGCAAGGGTTCCTACACGATCGCGTTTCTGACGGGCATTCCCGGCGGCGACGTGGTCAACCACCTGAAGGAAGAGCACGTGAGCGTGTACGTGCCCACGACGCCGAATCCAACTTCCGGCTTCTTCCTGATGGTGCCGAAGAGCGAGGTCGTCGAACTCGATATGTCGGTCGACGCCGCGCTCAAGTACATCGTCTCGATGGGTGTCGTGGCACCGTCCGTGCCCGTGCAGCCGGCGCCCGTGCGCCGCGCGACCACCATCGAGCCTCCGCTGTAATGCCGGAGCGCGCCGTCAACCGGCGTGCACCGTTCGATCAATGCAAAACGAAAGACAAACATCATGTCGATGAGATCTGAATACTGCGGTCTGGTGACCGAACACCTGCTGGGCCAAACCGTGTCGCTGTGCGGCTGGGTGAGCCGTCGTCGCGACCACGGCGGCGTCATCTTCATCGACCTGCGCGACCGCGAAGGCCTCGTTCAGGTCGTCTGCGATCCGGATCGCGCGGAGATGTTCAAGATCGCCGAAGGCGTGCGCAACGAGTTCTGCGTGCGCGTTCAGGGCGTGGTGCGCAACCGTCCGGAAGGCACGGCGAACGCCAGCCTGAAGAGCGGCAAGATCGAAGTGCTGTGCCATGAACTGACCGTGCTGAACGCGTCGGTCACGCCGCCGTTCCAGCTCGACGACGACAACCTGTCGGAAACCACGCGCCTCACGCACCGTGTGCTCGACCTGCGCCGTCCGCAGATGCAGCACAACCTGCGACTGCGCTATCGCGTCGCGATGGAAGTACGCAAATACCTCGACGCGCAAGGCTTCATCGACATCGAAACGCCGATGCTGACCAAGAGCACGCCGGAAGGCGCGCGCGACTACCTCGTGCCGTCGCGCACGAACCCGGGCCAGTTTTTCGCGCTGCCGCAGTCGCCGCAGCTGTTCAAGCAGCTCCTGATGGTGGCGAACTTCGATCGCTACTACCAGATCGTCAAGTGCTTCCGCGACGAAGACCTGCGCGCCGACCGTCAGCCGGAATTCACGCAGATCGACTGCGAAACCTCGTTCCTCACCGAACAGGAAATCCGCGATCTGTTCGAAGCGATGATCCGTCACGTGTTCAAGGAAACGATCGGCGTCCAGCTCGACGAGAAATTCCCGGTCATGCTGTATTCGGAAGCCATGCGCCGCTTCGGTTCGGACAAGCCGGACCTGCGCGTGAAGCTCGAATTCACCGACCTGACCGACGTCATGAAAGACGTCGACTTCAAGGTGTTCAGCACGCCGGCCAACACGAAGGACGGCCGCGTTGCAGCGCTGCGCGTGCCGAAGGGCAGCGAACTGTCGCGCGGCGACATCGACAGCTACACGGAATTCGTGCGCATCTACGGCGCGAAGGGCCTCGCGTGGGTCAAGGTCAACGAAGTCGCGAAGGGTCGTGACGGTCTGCAAAGCCCGATCGTCAAGAACCTGCACGACGCGTCGATCGCGGCGATCCTCGAGCGCACCGGCGCGCAGGACGGCGATATCATTTTCTTCGCGGCAGACCGCGCGAAGGTGGTGAACGACAGCCTCGGCGCGCTGCGTCTGAAGATCGGCCATTCGGAATTCGGCAAGGCGAACAGCCTCGTCGAAGACGGCTGGAAGCCGCTGTGGGTCATCGACTTCCCGATGTTCGAGTACGACGAGGAAGAAGCGCGCCACGTCGCCGCTCACCATCCGTTCACGAGCCCGAAGGACGAGCACCTGGAATATCTGGAAACGGATCCGGGCCGCTGCCTCGCGAAGGCGTACGACATGGTGCTGAACGGCTGGGAAATCGGTGGCGGTTCGGTGCGTATCTATCAGGAAGAAGTGCAGAGCAAGGTGTTCCGCGCGCTCAAGATCGGCGCGGAAGAAGCCCGTGCGAAGTTCGGCTTCCTGCTCGACGCGCTGCAGTACGGCGCGCCGCCGCACGGTGGTATCGCGTTCGGTCTCGACCGTATCGTCACGATGATGGCGCGTGCCGATTCGATCCGTGACGTGATCGCATTCCCGAAGACGCAGCGCGCGCAGTGTCTGCTCACGCAGGCGCCGAGCGAAGTGGACGAGCGCCAGCTGCGCGAACTCCACATCCGTCTGCGTCAGCCGGAACCGAAGGTTCAATAAGCGTTCATCGAACGTTCGAACCGGCTTCAGCTGCATCAGGGAAAAAGGCGCGTCATGCGCCTTTTTCTTTTTTTGCGTTACAGTCGAAGCGAACCCGCTCCACTGACTGACACGTAGCGTGCGTACCCTGCGCGTGCACGGTGCGTTGCCCGATTACCGATCACCATGCCGAAACCGCCGAAGATTCCGGAGTCTGTCCTTGTCGTCATCCATACGCCGCAACTCGATGTGCTGATTATCGAACGGGCCGACCGGCCGGGTTTCTGGCAATCCGTGACGGGTTCGAAGGATCACGTCGATGAGCCCATCGTCGAAACGGCGGTGCGGGAAGTGGGTGAGGAAACGGGCATCGTCGTCGGAACGCCCGAGGTGCCGGCGAGCGCGCTGGTCGACTGGCAGCATCAGATCGAATACGAGATCTATCCGGTGTGGCGGCATCGCTACGCCGAAGGTGTGACGCGCAACGTCGAGCACTGGTTCAGCCTTCAGGTGCCCGCGCGCCTCGAAGTAACGCTCGCACCGCGCGAGCACACGGCTCACGCATGGTTGTCGTACGAGGAAGCGGCGGCGCGCTGTTTCTCGTCGTCGAACCGGGAGGCGATCCTGCAACTGCCGACGCGTCTCGCGGCGCGCCCGCGATGAAGAGCCTCGCCACGCGACGTTTCGCGCGGCTCCGGCAGAGCCTTCGCAACCGGCGTTACTGGCGGCGATACCGCTTCACCACCGGCAACGGCATCGAACTCTTTCGTTCCGGCAACGAATACTTCGACACGCTGACCCGACGCATCGACGCCGCGACGCACGACGTCGCGCTCGAGACATACATCTTCTGCGACGACGAAGCCGGCCAGAAAATATCTGCCGCGCTTTTGCGAGCCGCGGCACGGGGCGTGCGGGTGCGCGTGATCACCGATGGCGTCGGCACCGCGAAGCTCGCGCTCTTTACCGACTGGCTTCCGAACGGCGTCGAACACCGTATCTACAATCCGCATATTTTTGGTCGCTTCGGTTTTTCGCGCACGCACCGCAAGCTCGCGGTGATCGACGAGACGTATGCGTACTGCGGCGGCATCAACATCGTCGACGACTTCGACAACAACGGCGCGCGCCTGCCGCATCCACGCTGGGATTTCGCGGTCGAACTGAGCGGGCCGGTCGTGACCGACATCCGCGAAGCGTTCGAAGCACAGTGGCGTCGCATACGCATCGGACATAAGCCTGCCGAAATGCCTGGCGCGGGCGGCGAGCCGCCGCCTGATCTCGGCCGCTCGGCGCGCCTGCGGATGCGACGCCGCGCGCGCGGCGATGTGCGTGAAACCGGGCTGCCGTGCGTCGCGTTCGTTGCGCGCGATAACCTCGTCAACCGGCGTGCGATTGAAAAGGCGTATCTGACCGCGATTGGCCAGGCGCGCACCGAGGTACTGCTCGCCAATCCGTACTTCATGCCGGGCCGCAAGCTGCGGCGCGCGCTCACGCATGCGGCGCGGCGCGGCGTCGACGTCCGGCTCATCATCGGGCGCAAGGAGTTCGCCGCGCTCGATTACGCGGTGCCGTTCCTGTACCGGGCGCTGCTGCGTGCGGGCGTCAGGATCGCCGAATACGAAAAGACGCTGCTGCACGGCAAGGTCGCTGTCGTCGATTCGAGCTGGGGAACGGTGGGCTCGTCGAACCTCGACGCACTCAGCCTGCTCGTGAACAACGAGGCGAACGTCGTGCTGGTGGCCGATCCCGAGATCCACGACCTGCGCGCGGCGATCCTGACGGCGTTCGACGAGTCGCGCCGTATCGACCTCGCGCACTACGAAGCGCGTCCGCGCGTCGAGCGCATCCTCAACTGGCTGGCCTACAACACGTACCGGGCGGTGATGAAGGTGCTGACGGTGGGCGGCTACGACTGAACCCCGGCGCCTTCCCGCCTGGCGAGGCGACGCGCGCGACCGGGCCGCCAGAATCGTCACCCATCCTGTCCCGCGTCGTAGCGCAATCCGGGTAATTCACCTGGATACACCGAAGCCCCGAGCCGGTAAAACTGCCATTGAGCAGGATTGGCGAACAATCCCAAAGATGGCGCCTCGTCCGATTGACGGATGCCGCAAAATTGGTGGCCAGTTAGAAACCGGTTTCTAATAAAGTCCTTGTTTCGCGGGCGGTCGTACTCAACAATAGTACGGCCGTTCGATTTTCTTTCGGTCAAATCAGAACGGTACAAAAGCTATGCGAAAAGGCGAACAGACGCGGGCCGCAATTCTCGACGCAGCACTCGACCTGGCAAGCCGCGACGGACTTGAAGGTCTGACGATTGGTCTTCTGGCCGAGCGCATGCAGATGAGCAAAAGCGGCGTGTTCGCGCATTTTGGGTCGCGCGAGGATCTGCAGGTGGAAGTGGTCAGGGAATATCACCACCGGTTTGAAGAAGAGGTGTTTTTTCCGAGTCTGCGCGAACCGCGCGGGCTGCCGCGTCTAAGGGCGATGATCTCGCGCTGGATTGAGAAGCGCATCCAGGAAGTCACCACTGGATGCATCTATATCAGCGGCGCTGTCGAGTATGACGACCGCGCGGACAACCCGGTGCGCGAACAACTGGTGTCGAGCGTGACCACCTGGCGCGCCGCGCTCACGCGAGCCATTTCGCAGGCACAGGAAGAAGGGCATCTGCGGGCGGACGCCGATCCGCAACTGATGCTCTTCGAACTGTACAGCCTCACGCTGGGTCTGCATCACGATGCGCGCTTCCTGCATCTGCCGGACGCCGTGCGCCTGACGTGGGCCTCGCTGGATAAATTGATCGTTTCGTATCAGAGCAACAGCCGCTAGTCACGCCTCCGGATCCACAGGGTTCGTCGGCGCAACAGGTCCACGTTCTGGACGCTGGCTGGTGGCGAGGCTTTAAGCCAACACCTTTGGAGTGGAGAAGAGTCATGGGACAGTACGCCGCGCCGCTGCGCGACATGCAATTCGTGTTGCACGAGCTGCTTAACGTCGAAGCCGAGATCAAGCAGATGCCGAAGCACGCGGATCTCGACTCCGATACGATCAACCAGGTGCTCGAAGAAGCCGGCAAGTTCTGCTCCGAAGTGCTCTTCCCGCTCAACCAGAGCGGCGACCAGGAAGGCTGCACGTACGTCGGCGACGGCGTCGTGACCACGCCAAAGGGCTTCAAGGAAGCCTATCAGCAGTACGTCGAAGCGGGCTGGCCGTCGCTCGGCTGCGATCCCGAATACGGCGGCCAGGGTCTGCCGGCATTCGTGAACAACGCGCTCTACGAAATGCTCAACTCGGCGAACCAGGCCTGGACGATGTATCCGGGTCTCTCGCACGGCGCGTACGAATGCCTGCACGCGCACGGCACGCCGGAACTTCAGCAGCTGTATCTGCCGAAACTCGTCGCCGGTGTGTGGACGGGCACGATGTGCCTGACCGAGCCGCATTGCGGCACCGACCTCGGCATCCTGCGCACGAAGGCCGAGCCGAACAGCGACGGTTCCTACGCGATCAGCGGCACGAAGATTTTCATCTCGAGCGGCGAACATGATATGGCGGAGAACATCGTCCACCTCGTGCTCGCACGTCTGCCGGACGCGCCGAAAGGCACGAAGGGTATTTCGCTTTTCATTGTGCCGAAGTTCGTACCGAACGAAGCCGGCGAACCGGGCGAGCGCAACGGCGTGAAGTGTGGCTCCATCGAACACAAGATGGGCATTCACGGCAACGCTACGTGCGTCATCAATCTCGACAACGCGAAGGGCTGGCTCGTCGGTGAGCCGAACAAGGGCCTCAACGCGATGTTCGTGATGATGAACGCCGCGCGTCTTGGCGTCGGCATGCAGAGCCTGGGTCTGACGGAAGTCGCCTACCAGAACTCGCTCGTGTATGCGAAGGAACGTCTGCAGATGCGTTCGCTGACGGGCCCGAAGGCGCCGGAAAAGGCGGCCGATCCGATCATCGTCCATCCGGACGTGCGCCGCATGCTGCTCACGCAGAAGGCCTATGCTGAAGGCGCGCGCGCGTTCACGTACTGGTCGGCGCTGCAGATCGACAAGGAACTGTCGCACGCCGACGAAACCGTTCGCAAGGAAGCCGCTGATCTCATCGCGCTGCTCACGCCGATCCTGAAGGCGTTCCTGTCCGACAACGCGTTCGAAAGCACGAACCACGCAATGCAGATTTACGGCGGCCATGGCTTCATCGCTGAATGGGGCATGGAGCAGTACGTGCGCGACGCGCGTATCAACATGATCTACGAAGGCACGAATGCCGTTCAGTCGCTCGACCTGCTGGGCCGCAAGGTGCTCGGCGACATGGGCGCGAAGATGAAGAAGTTCGGCAAGCTGGTCGCCGATTTCGTCGAGGCTGAGGGCGTGAAGTCTGAGATGTCCGAATTCATCAACCCGCTCGCCGACATCGGCGAAAAGGTGCAGAAGCTCACGATGGAAATCGGCATGAAGGGCATGCAGAATCCGGACGAAGTGGGTGCTGCCGCCGTGCCGTATCTGCGGACCGTGGGTCATCTGGTGTTCTCGTATTTCTGGGCGCGCATGGCACGCATCGCGCTGGATAACGAAGCGTCGGGCGATCCGTTCTACAAGGCCAAGCTCGCCACCGCGCGCTTCTACTTCGCGAAGCTGCTGCCGGAAACCGCCATGACGATCCGTCAGGCGCGCGCCGGTTCGAAGTCGCTGATGGAAGTCGAAGAGTCGCTGTTCTAAATCCATTCAGGCACGCGCCGCGCGCAGCGTCACGCTGACCGCACGGCGCGTGTGCCCCCGTCGCGCATTCGCGCGACGGGCGATACCGCACCACTCCCCGGAGGAACGACGTGAGCAATCTGATCATTCGCAAGGTAGCCGTCCTCGGCGCCGGCGTGATGGGCGCGCAGATCGCTGCGCACCTGATCAACGCCAGGGTGCCCGTGCTGCTGTTCGACCTTCCCGCAAAGGAAGGCCCGAAAAACGCGATCGCGCTGAAGGCGATCGAAAATCTGAAGAAGCTGTCCCCGGCGCCGTTCGGCGTGAAGGACGACGCGCAGTACATCCAGCCCGCGAACTACGATGACGACATCGCGAAGCTCGAAGAATGCGATCTCGTGATCGAAGCGATTGCCGAGCGCATGGACTGGAAGCACGACCTGTACAAGAAAGTGTCGCCGCACATCGCGCCGAACGCGATCTTCGCGACGAACACGTCGGGTCTCTCGATCACCGAACTGTCGAAGGGTTTTTCGGACGAGTTGAAGTCGCGTTTCTGTGGCGTCCACTTCTTCAATCCGCCGCGCTACATGCATCTCGTCGAGCTGATTCCGACCGCCACGACGCGCCCGGAAATCCTCGACCAGCTCGAAACGTTCCTGACGAGCGTGGTCGGCAAGGGCGTCGTGCGCGCGAAAGATACGCCGAACTTCATCGCCAACCGCGTCGGCATTTTCTCGATCCTCGCGGTGATCACCGAAGCGCAGAAGTTCGGTCTGCGTTTCGACGAAGTGGACGATCTGACGGGCAGCCGTCTCGGCCGCGCGAAGTCGGCGACGTTCCGTACCGCCGACGTGGTCGGTCTCGACACGATGGCGCACGTCATCAAGACGATGCAGGACACGCTTGCGGGCGACCCGTTCTTTGCGGTCTACGAAACGCCCGCCGTGCTCGCCGGCCTCGTGAAGCAGGGCGCGCTCGGCCAGAAGACCGGCGGCGGTTTCTACAGGAAGGAAGGCAAGGCGATCAAGGTGCTCGACCCGAAGACGGGTGGTTACGTGGACGGCGGCGCGAAGGCCGACGACATGGTCGGCCGTATCCTGAAGCGTCCGCCGGCGGAGCGTCTGAAGCTGCTGCGTGAATCGGATCATCCGCAGGCCCAGTTCCTGTGGGCGATTTTCCGCGACGTGTTCCACTACATCGGCGTGCACCTCGAATCGATCGCAGACAACGCGCGCGACGTCGACCTCGCGATCCGCTGGGGCTTCGGCTGGAACGAGGGTCCGTTCGAAGGCTGGCAGACGGCTGGCTGGAAACAGGTCGCCGAGTGGGTGCAGGAAGACATCGCAGCCGGCAAGGCGCTCTCGGACGCACCGTTGCCCGCGTGGGTGCTGGAAGGCCCGGTCGCGGAAAAGGGCGGCGTGCATACGAACGAAGGCTCGTGGTCGCCGGCTTCGAAATCGTTTGTGCCGCGCTCGTCGCTCGGCGTGTACGACCGGCAGGTGTTCCGTGCGCCGCTCGTCGGCGAAAGTTCTGCTGATCCGAAGACGTACGGCAAGACGCTGTTCGAAACCGATGCCGTGCGCGCATGGGTCGACGACCGCACGGGCGAGAACGATGTGCTCATCGTGTCGTTCAAGAGCAAGATGAATACGATCGGACCGTCGGTGATCGACGGCCTCGTGCAGGCCATCGACCTCGCCGAGAAAGACTACAAGGGCCTCGTGGTGTGGCAGCCCACATCGCTGAAGCTCGGCACGCCGGGCGGCCCGTTCTCCGCAGGCGCGAATCTCGAAGAGGCGATGCCCGCGTTCATGATGGGCGGCGCGAAGGGCATCGAGCCGTTCGTGAAGAAGTTCCAGCAGGGCATGTTGCGCGTGAAGTACGCAAACGTGCCGGTGATTTCAGCCATCTCGGGCATTGCGCTCGGCGGTGGCTGCGAGCTGGCGCTGCATAGCGCGAAGCGCGTCGCGCACATCGAAAGCTACCTGGGCCTCGTCGAAGTCGGCGTTGGCCTCGTGCCGGCGGGCGGCGGTCTGAAGGAAGCCGCGTTGCGTGCCGCCGAAGCCGCAACCCAGGTGGGCGCCACAAACGACCTGCTGAAGTTCGTGCAGAAGTCGTTCGAGAACGCCGCGATGGCGAAGGTTTCGGCCTCCGCGCTCGACGCCCGCGCAATGGGCTACCTGAAGCCGTCCGACACGATCGTCTTCAACGTGTTCGAACTGCTCGACACCGCGAAGAAGGAAGCCCGTGCGTTGTCGGCTTCGGGTTACCGCGCGCCGCTGCGCGTGACGCAGGTGCCGGTGGCGGGTCGTTCGGCGATTGCGACGATCAAGGCATCGCTCGTCAACATGCGCGATGGCCGTTTCATCAGCGAGCACGATTACCTGATCGCCGGCCGCATCGCGGAAGCGGTGTGCGGCGGCGATGTCGAAGCGGGCAGCCTCGTCGACGAAGAATGGCTGTTGCAACTCGAGCGCCGTGCGTTCGTCGATCTGCTTGGTACGCAGAAGACGCAGGAACGGATCATGGGCATGTTGCAGACCGGCAAGCCGGTGCGTAACTAGGCGCGACGAGCTGACAGCAATCAAATGCATGGGACCGGAGTAAGGCGTTAAGGCGCGCGCTCCGTTCGACCTGGGAGTTTCAAATGGCAAAGCAATTGCAGGACGCATACATCGTTGCCGCGAGCCGCACGCCGATCGGCAAGGCCCCGCGCGGGATGTTCAAAAATACGCGCCCGGACGAGCTGCTGGTGCACGCGATCCGTTCGGCCGTGGCGCAGGTGCCGGGCCTCGACACGAAAGTGATCGAAGACGCGATCATCGGCTGCGCGATTCCGGAAGCGGAGCAGGGCCTCAACGTCGCGCGGATGGGCGCGCTGCTCGCCGGTCTGCCGAATACGGTGGGCGGCGTGACGGTGAACCGCTTCTGCGCGTCGGGCCTCACGGCGCTGGCGATGGCGGCGGACCGCATTCGCGTCGGCGAATCGGATGCGATGATCGCGGGCGGCTGCGAATCGATGAGCATGGTGCCGATGATGGGCAACAAGCCGTCGATGTCGCCGCACATTTTCGATCGCAGCGAAGACTTCGGCATCGCCTATGGCATGGGCCTGACCGCCGAGAAGGTCGCCGAGCGCTGGAAGATCAGCCGCGAAGCGCAGGACCAGTTTTCGGTCGAATCGCACCGCCGCGCGATCGCCGCGCAGCAGGCCGGCGAATTCAACGACGAAATCGCCGCGTACACGATCACCGAGCGTTTCCCCGATCTCGCCACTGGCGAAGTGAAGGTGAAGACGCGCGAAGTGGCGCTTGACGAAGGTCCGCGTGCCGATACGTCGATGGAAGGTCTCGCGAAGCTGCGCACGGTGTTCGCCAACAAGGGTTCGGTCACGGCCGGCAACAGCTCGCAGACGTCGGACGGTGCGGGTGCCCTGATCGTCGTGTCGGAAAAGATGCTGAAGGAATTCAACCTGACGCCGCTCGCCCGTTTCGTCAGCTTCGCCGTGCGCGGCGTGCCGCCGGAAATCATGGGCATCGGTCCGAAGGAAGCGATTCCGGCTGCACTGAAGGCCGCCGGTCTGAAGATCGACGACATGGACTGGATCGAACTGAACGAAGCGTTCGCCGCCCAATCGCTCGCGGTGATCCAGGATCTCGGCCTCGATCCGTCGAAGATCAATCCGCTTGGCGGCGCGATCGCGCTCGGTCACCCGCTCGGCGCGACGGGCGCGATCCGCGCTTCGACGGTCGTCCACGGGCTGCGTCGCCGTAACTTCAAGTACGGCATGGTGACGATGTGCGTCGGAACCGGGATGGGCGCAGCGGGCATCATCGAACGCCTGTAAGCGCGGACGGCACAACGCACAGGCAAGACGAACGGTTCGCAGGTCTCGTGGCTTGCGAACCGTTTTTTCCATTCGGGAAGTCGAAGAGATAGTAAGGAGATGGCGATGGATATTCTGGTCGAGCGCGCCGACGGCGTAATGACGATTGCCTTCAACCGGCCGGACAGAAAAAACGCGATCACGGCCGCGATGTATCAGACGATGGCCGACGCGCTTGTCGAAGCGCACAGCGACGCCTCGGTGCGCGCGATCCTGATTCGCGGCAGCGTCGGCATTTTCAGCGCCGGGAACGATCTGGAAGACTTCATGAAGTCGCCGGGCGGCGGTGAGAACGCGCCGGTGTTCCAGTTCCTGCGCGCTATCAGTTCGGCGGAAAAGCCGCTGGTCGCTTCCGTGGCGGGGCCGGCGGTCGGCGTTGGCACGACGCTGCTATTGCATTGCGATCTGGTCTACGCAGCGGAATCGGCGACGTTCTCGCTGCCGTTCACGCAACTGGGTCTGTGTCCGGAAGCGGCTTCGTCGTTGCTGTTGCAGCGCGTGGCCGGCTATCAGGGCGCGGCGGAAAAGCTGCTGCTCGGCGAAGCGTTCGACGCGAAGGAAGCGCAGCGCATGGGCTTCGTGAACCGCCTGCTGCCCGCTGCCGAAGTGGACGCGTTCGCAATGGCTCAGGCGCTCAAACTGGCGGCGCTGCCGGCTTCCTCGCTGCGCGTGACAAAAGCGCTGATGAAGCGCGCCGCGCAGCACGAGATCCAGACGCAGATCAGCGAGGAAGCCGTGCACTTCGGCAAGATGCTGCTTGCGCCGGAAGCGCGCGAGGCGTTCAAGGCGTTTTTCGAGAAGCGCAAGCCGGACTTCCGGCAGTTCGACTAGCCAACACCGGCTGGTGTTCATGACGGGCGCTGCGATTCCATTTCGCCAGCGCCCGGCATATGACACAGGAAGATCACCGCGTACCGTATTCGACGTAACCCGATTCACGACAGAAGCTCACCAGCCTGAGCTGTGCTTTCTTCGCAATCGCGATCGCAAGCGACGATGGCGCCGAAATCGTTGCGAGCATCGGAATGCCGACGCGCGCGGCCTTGCGCACCAGTTCGTAACTCGCGCGGCTTGACAGGAACACAAAGCCATCCTTTGCATCCGCTCGATCGAGCACAAGCTGGCCGATCAGCTTGTCGAGCGCATTGTGGCGGCCGACGTCTTCGAACGCATAGCGGATTGCGCCTTTTGCATCGCACCATGCGGCGGCGTGCAGCCCGCCCGTGAGTTTCGTCAGCGACTGATGCGCCGGCAATGCACGTGCGGCGCGTGCAATTGCATCGGGCGCGAGGCGTGTCAGAAAGCCGGTATCCGGCACCACTTCCGGCTGCAGGTCGAGCAGATCGATACTTTCGATCCCGCAGACGCCGCAGCCCGTGCGTCCCGCCAGCGCGCGACGTTTCTCCTTCAGCGCGACGAACGCCTGCTGCACGACCGTCAGCTGTACTTCGGCGTACGGCATTTCGCCTTCGAAGCACGCCACCTCGATGTCCTGAATGTCGCTGCTGCGCCCGACGATGCCCTCCGAAATCGCGAAGCCGACGGCAAACGCCTCCAGATCACGCGGCGTGCACATCATCACGGCATGCGAAATGCCGTTGAAAACGAGCGCGACCGGCCATTCCTGACCGACGTGGTCGGTGACCGTTTCGACCGAGTCTCCGCGATGCCGGTGCACAATCTGCTCGACGGCGCCCGGCTGGCCGGTGGTTTCCAGTTCGTTCAAGCGTTCACTCCTTCGATTGCCGCGTGCGGGGTGCCGTCAATGCAGCCTCCAGCCCGCGAATAAGGTTCTAAAATACCTCAAGCTGGCATCACGCGTTGCCCGCTACCAACGAGGACACTGACATGGGACTCAACGAGGCGCCGCTCCTCTTCAACTTCGAAGTCGCTTCATCGGAGAATCTCACCTTCATTCCGATGTCCGTGCGCTTCAATCTGGACCGGTTCGGCCTGCGCATCTCGCTTGCGCAGTGGCAAATGCTGCCGCACGAGGACCGCGCATTGCTGGCGCGTTTTCCCGTCGAGGACGACGCGACTATCGAGCCGAATTTCGATCACGCGCTCTTCGAGATGCTGCGCACGCACGCGAACGTCGAGCCGGAGTGGTTCACCCCCGAAGAAACGCCCGCGTGGCGCGACACGGAAGCGGTGCCGGATGGCGTCGTGCATCAGTCGCTCGTCGCGCGGCTGCGGGCGCCGACGCGCGAGCAGTGGGCACGGCTCGATCCGTTCCAGCGCTACGTGCTCGCCAAGCTGTCGCGCAAGCCCGAAGGCAACCACGATTTCGTCCCGGCGATGACCGAATTCGGCATCGCGGCTTCGGGGCACGACCTGCGCTAAGTGCGCGGCGCGGCCGTTCGCTGCCGCCGCGCACCGGTTTATTTCCGGCCCCACCCTCAATCTCCTCCGAAAGCGGTCGTTAACCAGAGGTTAGCGCGCAAAAGACCCGCGTTCGTGCTGCCGTATCGGCCACGAAAAGCAGGCTGGCCCGGGCTTCCCGCCCGCAGAACGACCCGACGTTCGGAACCCATGACTTCTCTTTTTTCGAAGCGTCTGCTGATTAATCTGGCAGTCGTCGCCGCGGCCGTCGGCGCGAACGCTTTTGTTGCCTACACGCAGATCTGCGGCCAGCGGGCCGCGGACGCGCGCACCTTGCGCTCGATGGGCGTCAAGCAGGATCTGGATGCCTGGCGCGAGACGCTCGAAGGCGGACTGGCCGCGCTCGGCCGTTTCGAGACGTCGGGCGCCGTCGAGCCGTCCGATGCCGCCACGCGGCGGGCCGTCGAACTCAGCAGGCTGGAGACGTCGCTGCGTGCCCGGTTCAGCGCCGAGCCGCGTCTGATCGAAGGCCTCGACCGGCTCGTGCCGGCTTCGCGGGTGTTGCAGCGCGGCGTCGACACGGCGCTTGCGCGCGCGGCGCAACCAGGGCTCGATGCTTCGCGGGCGTGGGCCGCGATCGAGTACACGCGCCTTGACACGCAGCTCGACGCGTTCGATTCGAGCCTGACGGCAATGCGTCAGGACGAGGACCGCGCGCTCGAAGCCGCGCTCAGCGAATCGGCGAAAGCAACCGAGGTCGCGATGCTGTTCCTGCTCGTCACGACACTCGCCGGTGGCGGCCTGCTGATCTACACGTTCGGCGTGCGTGAGACGGCCGCGCGCGAAAAGATTCGCATCGTGCGGGCGTTGCGCGGCAACGACGAACGCTTTCGCGGCCTGTTCGACGCGCATCCCGTGCCGATGTACATCTTCGATCGCGAGACGCTGCGCTTTCTCGCGGTGAACGGCGCGGCCGTGCAGCAGTACGGCTATTCCGAAGCAGAATTCCTTGCCATGACGATCCGCGTGATCCGGCCGGTTTCGGAAATCTCGCGACTGGAGTCGCATCTGCAACGCAGCGACGTCGTGCCCGCCAACGGACGGACGATGGCCGGCGTGTGGCATCACCGACGCAAGGATGGCTCGCACATCAGCGCGGACATTTCGTATCACGCGCTGAGTTTCGCCGGCCGTCCGGCGTTTTTCGTGCTCGCCGACGATGTCACCGAACAGATCAACGCCGAAGCCGAGGCGCAGCGGTCGAACCAGATGCTGGAAACGGTCATCGATAACATTCCGCAGCGCATCTTCTGGAAAGATCGCGAATCGCGCTATCTCGGCTGCAATATGGCGTTCGCGCGGGACGCCGGGCTCGCGTATCCGGAGCAGGTGATCGGCAAGACGGATTTCGACATGCCGTGGCGCGAATTCGCCGCACACATGCGCACGCACGACGAGGAAGTGATGGTATCGAGCGTGCCGAAGATGAATTTCGAGTTCGATCTCGTGATCGATGGCGTGCACCGCACGACCGTCACGAGCAAGCTGCCGTTCACCGACAGCGACGGCAGCGTGATCGGCGTGCTCGGCTCGTACACGGACATCACCGAACGCAGGCGTTCGGAACTCGCGCTACGTCTGCAAAGCCGCGCGCTCGACGCGAGCGTCAACGCGATCCTGATTACAGGCCCGGCGGAAACCGGCAACCTGATCGAATACGTGAACCCCGCGTTCAAGCGCATCACGGGCTACGATCCGGTCGAAGTGCTGGGGCAGGACTGTCGCCTGCTACAGCGCGACGATCGCGACCAGGAAGGGCTTGCGGCGATCCGTCAGGGGCTCGCCGCCAATCGCGAAGTGAGCGCCGTGCTGCGCAATTACCGCAAGGACGGCGCGCTGTTCTGGAACCAGCTCTTCGTCGCGCCGGTGCCCGGCGCCGACGGCCTGACGACGCATCACATCGGCATCATCAACGATGTAACCGAACTGATCCGCTATCAGGAGCAGCTCGAATACCAGGCGAACTACGACAGCCTCACGCGTCTGCCGAACCGCAACCTGCTGCGCGACCGGCTGCAGCACGCGCTGATTTCGGCGCAGCGTCGCGAGCGGGGCGTGGCCGTGGTGTTCATCGATCTCGACGGCTTCAAGAACGTGAACGACAGCCTTGGACACAGCGTCGGCGACCGGCTGCTGGGTGTCGTAGCGGAGCGGCTCGGACGATGCGCGCGAGCGAGCGACACGGTCGCGCGTCACGGCGGCGACGAGTTCGTGATCGTGCTGGCCGATACCATCGACGAACAGTTTCTGGTTGCGTGGATGGAGCGGGTGCGCGCATCGATTTCGGAGCCGGTCTGGCTCGACGGCACCGAGCTGTATGTTGGCTGCAGCATGGGCGCGAGCCTCTTCCCGCAGGACGGGCACGACGCCGAAACGCTGATGAAGAAGGCCGACCTCGCGATGTATCGCGCGAAGGACATGGGCCGCAACACGTTCCAGTTCTTCGAGCCGGAGATGAATGCCAGCGCGAGCGCGCGGATGAATCTGGAGAGGCGTCTGCGGCGCGCGCTGCGCGACAGCGAATTCCTGCTGCACTACCAGCCGCAGGTGGATATCGTCAGCGGTCGGATTGTCGGGATGGAAGCGCTCGTGCGCTGGCTCGATCCGGAAGTCGGGCTGGTGTCGCCGGCATCGTTCATTCCGGTGGCCGAAGAAAGTGGGCTGATCGGACCGCTGTCGGAATGGGTGCTCTTTGAGGCTTGCCGTCAGAACAAGGCGTGGCAGGACGAAGGTTTGCCGCCGGCGCGCGTGTCGGTGAACCTGTCGGCGCGGCAGTTCCAGCAGCGCGACGTCGCGGTGCTCGTCAAGCAGGTGCTCGCGCAGACGGGGCTCGAGCCGAGATATCTCGAACTCGAACTGACCGAGAGCACGATCATGCGCAACGCGGAAGACGCCGTGGCGATGCTCACCGAGCTTTCCGCGCTCGGCATCGGTCTCGCCATCGACGATTTCGGTACCGGCTATTCGAGCCTGAGCTATCTGAAGCGCTTTCCGGTGGATCGCCTGAAGATCGACCGCTCGTTCGTGTCGGATATCGGCGCGTCGAGCGACGACGAAACGATCACGTCAGCGATCATCGCGCTCGCGCACTCGCTGGAATTGCAGGTGATCGCGGAGGGTGTGGAGACGTCGGCGCAGCTCGAATTCCTGCGCGAACGTGCGTGTGATGAGATGCAGGGCTTTTACTTTGCAAAGCCGATGCCGTGCGAGGCGATTCCGGCGATGTTGCGGCAGGGGGTGGCGCAGGAGGTGGTAGACATATAGATATTCCCGCCAGAATCTTCGCCGCTCCTATATGAGTTGCGCCTGATGCGCGTAGGCAAACCACGTGATTGCCAGCATTAGTGCGCTGGAGGCGATAGCGAAAGCCATCACTGCGGGCACTCGTCGAGCTGCAGATTCCCCGGTGGCAAATGCAAGAAGGCCGGCCCAGACAATGGGCACAACCAGATAGACACCGAGTGACCCTAGCCTGAACCACGGCGGACAGGATTCCCTGCATAGATAGACACCGGTCGATTTCTCGATTGCAACCGGTATAAGGTCGAACAGGCACCCGATCAGCGCGCCTGTCATGCCGCCCGCAACCAGCACCACGATGCGACGCATCATTTGATCTCGAAGAAAAGAATGACCTTCGAGTTTCGAAGATCCGAGTACATCGGTATCCATGGGTTCTGGATATTCAGACTGAATCGCATGAATGTCTCGATGGTCCCGAAAAAGCCGTTGTTCGTCAGTCTGCTGCCATTCCAGAGATCGATGTGGCCACCTGATGCTGACTCTTCCGATTCACCGTCGCGGCGCCAGTAGCCGCCAAAAAATACGATGCCGGTGCGCCTTGCGACTAACCGCTGCCAGTCTGCGCCGCTGATGTTTTCGGGCCTGGCAGGCAGGCCGGCAAAAGGTTTGAGACTGAGCCACTGAGCCAGTTCGTCGGCGCGGGTTGCCGTGGGTTTGCCGTTGAGGACAATCCGTCCGATGCCTGTTTTTCCTGCAGCCGGCTTTACCACTTTCGACGAAAAGGACTTCATGTCAATTCCGGCGCGGTGCAGTGTGACGCTCATTCGAATTGCACACTGGTTCGAATAAGTACCTGTCGGATCGTCATAGGGATTTCCTGTTGCGTAGTTGTCCCATAGTTGCTGAAACATAACAGGTTGTACTTGCAGGCTGAGAACGGAGCCAGGTGTCGAGTTGGTCCTGACCGTGTGGCGGCCGGCAGCGGGCACATGCTGCGGCATGTTCAAACCCTCGCGAGGGCTTCGTCACCCCAGAAAATCTCGTACATTCCTGGCCCTTCGGTTGCGATACGCGGCAACTGACCGTTCGAATCCAGTTGTCCGGCGAAACGTCGGCCATCCGTGGTTTGAACAAGGAAGGGCAAACCGGCCAGGTCGCGGCCATGGATTGGCCGCGAGAGCTGTACCTGCTCGTCGAACAGTCCCACTTCACCGGTAAATCCGGTCTCCACGGGAGACTTTGCGTAGCCTAGGGCAACGAGTTCCTCATGAGTGAAACGGTGCTTCACATTCGTCATGGAAGCAATCAGTTGCGGCTTCGGGTCACACTTGCATATGCAGAGATCGCCTTCGAGGGCATCTTTCCTGCCGTGGAACGAGTTGTTGCGATGTGGTCCGACACAAAGGATGCGTCCCATCGTTTCGCACGCCGGACAATAGACTTCGTCGCCCTCCAGGGCGAATGGCTTCCCTTTGTTTGTCATCCGCATATCGGATGCACCGACGATATAGCCACCTGTTGTCGTCTCGTCGCCCTGAACGCAGTTGTGGCGCTCCATAGGAAACTCCTGGATTGGCTTTTGCGAAGCCAGACAATTTGATTGTCTACCACGCTAGCACGCTGTCATTCCGGGATTGTCAAGAACTGTGGTGGCTCAACGCGTACGGCGAGACCCTGTGTGGGACACGCAATACAGTCGAAACATATGCGAGGGAAATCGTCGAAGCGACGTGTGACTTACCGCTGCGAATTCGGGAACTACCATCCCGAAACACAAATGGACGACTCAATCCAGCGCCGGCAACGCACGCGGACGGCGGTCGGTGTCGGTGGCGACGTACGTGAGCGTCGCTTCGGTCACTTTCACGACCTGCTCAGCGAGACTCAGACGCTGCGCGTACACCTCGACCGAAACCGTGACCGACGTATTGCCCGTCTTCACGATATCCGCGTAAAAGCTCAGCAGGTCGCCGACAAAAACCGGCTGCTTGAACACAAACGAATTGACCGCGATCGTCGCGACGCGGCCGTTCGCGCGGCGGCTCGCCGGGATCGATCCGGCGATGTCGACCTGCGCCATGATCCAGCCGCCGAACACGTCGCCATGCATGTTCGAATCCGACGGTTGCGGGACGACACGCAGAGCGGGCGGTTTTTGCGGGAGCTGGAGATTTTCAGTCATCGTGACATCCATGGGGCGGGTGGGCTTCGTGCCGGCTGGCTTTGTTTCGTATAAAAGCGCTTCTCACGCCATGGGCGTGGCGGGTGCCCGGCCAGCGCGGCGAAAGCGGCGCCAGCCGGCTTCTGCGACAATAGGTAGATCAGGAATTGTACGGGAAAGCGCGCAAACCGGAAGCTGGCGGGCAGGCGCGCCCCGATACATCCGACACCCCCTCCCCACAGCCGACCTTCATGCGCCGTTATTCCGCCTCGTCCGAGCCTTCTCCGATCTCAACCCAGCCGCGCAACGACTGGCAGACGATCCTCTCGCTGCTGCCGTACCTCGCGACCTATAAGTGGCGCGTGATATTCGCGCTCAGCTGCCTGATCGGCGCGAAGGTCGCGAACCTCGGCGTGCCGATCGTGATGAAGCGCATCGTCGACGGTCTCGCTTCGGTTCAGCATCTGACCGCGCTCGGCCGCGCGGATCACGCGCCGGGCATCGTGCTGCTCGGCGGCATTGGTCTGCTCGTGGTCGCCTATGCCGTCGTGCGGCTTTCCACATCGCTTTTCACCGAACTGCGCGAAATCCTGTTTTCGAAAGTGACCGAAAGCGCCGTGCGGCAACTCGCGCTGAAAGTGTTCAGGCATCTTCACGCGCTGTCGCTGCGCTTTCATCTGGACCGGCAGACGGGTGGCATGTCGCGCGACATCGAACGCGGCACGCGCGGCATCACGCAACTCATTTCGTATTCGCTCTACAGCATCCTGCCGACGCTCGTCGAAGTCGGGCTCGTGCTGGGATTTTTCGTCGTCAAATACGAGGCGTATTACGCGATCGTCACGTTTATCGCGCTCGCCGTGTACATCACGTTCACGGTGAAAGTGACCGAGTGGCGCACGCATTTCCGTCGCACGATGAACGACCTCGATTCGCGCGCGAATTCCCGTGCCATCGATTCGCTGCTGAACTACGAAACCGTCAAGTACTTCGGCAACGAAGAGTGGGAAGCGAAGCGTTACGACGAAAACCTGAAGCGCTATCGCGCAGCTGCAATCAAGTCACAGAACTCGCTGTCGGCGCTGAATTTCGGCCAGCAGGCGATCATCGGCACGGGCCTCGTGTTCATCCTGTGGCGCGCGACGCAAGGCGTCATGGCGGGCAAGCTTACGCTCGGCGACCTCGTGCTGATCAACACGTTTATGCTGCAGCTCTACATTCCGCTGAATTTCCTCGGCGTGGTGTATCGCGAGCTCAAACAGAGCCTCACCGACATGGATCGCATGTTCACGTTGCTCGGCGCCGCGCAGGAAGTGCCCGACCTGGAAAACGCGACCGAACTCGCCGTGCGCGGCGCGGAAGTGCGGCTCGATCACGTGAATTTCGCGTACGAACCCGCGCGCCAGATCCTGCACGACGTGAGCTTCGCGATTCCTGCTGGCACGACGACGGCAGTCGTCGGGCACAGCGGTTCCGGCAAGTCGACGCTCGCGCGGCTGCTGTTCCGTTTCTACGATCTGGACCGCGCAACGGGTGGCGCGATTACGATCGATGGCCAGGATATCCGCGACGTGACGCAGGATTCGTTGCGTGCGTCGATTGGCATCGTGCCGCAGGATACGGTGCTCTTTAACGACACGATCTACTACAACATCGCCTACGGCCGCCCGAGCGCCACGCACGACGAAGTGATCGCGGCGGCGCGGGCGGCGCACATTCACGATTTCATCGAAGGGTTGCCGAAGGGCTACGAGACGCCGGTCGGTGAGCGGGGCCTGAAGCTGTCGGGCGGTGAAAAACAGCGCGTCGCGATTGCGCGCACGATCCTGAAGAATCCGCCGATCCTGATCTTCGACGAGGCGACGTCCGCGCTCGATTCTCGCTCCGAACGCGCGATCCAGCACGAACTCGACCAGATCGCCCGCGAGCGCACGACGCTCATCATCGCGCACCGGTTGTCGACGGTCGTGCACGCGCAGCAGATCATCGTGATGGACCGCGGACGGATCGTCGAACGCGGCACGCACGCGGAGCTGGTGCGCGCAGGCGGTCTCTTCGCGCAGATGTGGGCGTTGCAGCAGCAGCGCGCGGAGCACGCGGACGAAGCGGCGGAACACGCAACCGAAGCGGGTAGCGGCGCCAAGTGACGCCCACTGGCACTGGATTCGCGCGCGGCGTCTGGCGCCGCGCGACCGGGGTCAGCTAGCGACGTGCAGCGAGCTTTTCGTCGAGCGCCTGCAACTGCGCCGGCGTGCCGACGTTCTCCCACAATCCTTCGTACAGCTCGCCCGTTGCACGCCCACGCGCGATCGCGTCGCGGTAGTAGGGCGTCAGCGCCCGACGCGTGCCAGGTTGCAGGTCACCGAACATCCGTGTGTCGTACAGCCCGATGTTGCCGAACGTGAAACGCGGGCTCGCATCGAGCGACAGCACGCCTTCGACCAGCCCGAAATCGCCGGCTGGATGGAACGGCGGATTCGGCACCATCACGAGATGCATGCCAGGCTCGGGCAACGCGGCAAGCCGCGCGCCGTGATCGTCGAGCGTGCCGTAGTCGAAGTCAGCGTATACGTCGCCGCTGACCGCCACGAAAATTTCGGGCTTGCCCGCGTCCTCCAGCAGCGCTCGCGCCTGTGCGATGCCGCCGGCCGTCTCCAGCGCTTCGCCTTCGGGCGAATAGCGCAGTGCGATGTTCCAGCGCGAGCCGTCGCCGAGCGCGGCCTCGATCTGCGCGCCCAGCCACGCGTGATTGATCACGACGGTCCTGAAACCGGCTCGCGCGAGGCGCTCGATCTGCCATTCGATCAACGCACGGCCGCCGGCTTCGAGCAGCGGCTTCGGACGCGAATCCGTCAGCGGACGCATCCGCTCGCCGCGCCCCGCGGCAAAAATCATCGCTTTCTTCAGGTAATTCACAGGGGGACCGATCCTGGATGAAATGCTCAGAACGTGTAGCCGACGTCGATGGCGCGGCCTTCCAGCTGGTCGAGCAGCTTCGCAAAAGGCGCGAGTGGGCGATACCGTTCGGCCACCTTGCGCGCATAGCCGATGAAGCGCGGCAGGTCGGCCATGTAGTGCGGCTTGCCATCGCGGTAGTTGATCCGGCAGAACAGGCCGAGCACCTTGATATGCCGCTGCAGGCCCATCCATTCGAGCTGGCGGAAGAATTCGCCGAAATCGGGGTCGACCGGCAGGCCGGCTTTTTTGGCGCGCTCCCAGTAGTACACGAAGCAGTCGAGCTCGAACTCCTCGTCCCAGCTCAGGAAGGCGTCGCGCAGCAGCGAAGCGACATCGTACGTAATCGGGCCGTAGACCGCGTCCTGGAAGTCGAGCACGCCCGGGTTCGGGGTTGCGATCATCAGGTTGCGCGGCATGAAATCGCGCAGCATGAACACCTGCGGCTGCGCCCGCGCGCTCGCCACCAGCAGCGCGAACGTGCGGTCGAGGACGCCGCGGGTGGTGTCGTCGACGGCCTGATCCAGATGCCGGCCGATAAACCACTCGGGCATCAATTCCATTTCACGGCGCAAAAACGCTTCGTCGAACGGCGGCAGGACGTCTGCCTGCGATGCGAGCTGCCAGCGGATCAGCGCATCCAGCGCGTCGCGCATCAATGTGCGTGGGACCGTGCTGCCTTCTTCGCCCTGCGCTCCGGTCAACGCCCGCAGGTACGACTGGGTGCCGAGATCGGTGACCAGCATGAAACCCGCGTCGAGATCGACCTCCAGCACACGCGGCACGTGAACGCCCGCCTGCGCGAGCAGTTGCGCGACCTGCGCGAACTCGCGGCACTTCTCCGGCGGCGGCGCGTCGACCGCAATCAGCGACGCGCCGTGCTCACCGCTGGCGGCAAGCCGGAAATAGCGCCGGAAACTCGCATCCGACGAAGCCGGCGCGAGCGAGGCCAACTCAAGGCCATACCGGTCGGCATGCGGACGAAGCCAGGTGTTGAGCAGATCCAGACGGGTGTCGGGGGTTGGGGAGGCGGCGCTGGCGCCGGAAAGCGTGGAAAAGGTCATGAAAACCCGAGGCAAATTCTGAGGGGCAACGTCTTGCCATATAATACCCCACGACTTTTTTGACGCGACTCGCGCCAGCTTTCGCCCATCCCGTTTGACCGCCCGCCTTATCGATCGACAGATTGTGATTTTTTTGTCTGCATTCTGGCTGACACGGCCCGATTGCGCTGGCGGCGGACAGTGACTGCGTGGGCTGGCGGCGGGTCGATTCGCCAAACGATACATGCCGCCCAGACAGCTTTTCCAAACGACACCTTCTTGTGACGGTGTACCGCGCAAAAGGCGGCTCGTCGCGGCGCTGATCGCCGTGCCGGGCCTGATGCCCGCGCTGACGCACGCCCAGCTGGTCGGCGATGCCGCGCAGGCGCAGCCTGTCGATGCGCCATGGGGCCTGCGGCTGGCCCCGCAACTCGAGGAGCATCCGGTCGCAAGCGGTCAGCGGCCCGCCACTTTCGTGCTCGGCGATTCCACCACCGGCACGGGCGGCCAGGATATGGCCGCGAAAGGCTCGGCCGAAGTGCGCCGCTTTACGTCGGTCATCAAGGCCGACGCGCTCCACTACGACGAAGACACCGACATGGCCGACGCCTACGGCTCGGTGCACGTCATCAACAACGGCATTGCGTTTACCGGGCCTGAGGCGCACATGCGCGTCGAGGCGAGCGAAGGCTACATGCCCGCGCCGAAGTACCACTTCAACGTGACGGGCGGTTCCGGCAGCGCCGAGCGCGTCGACATGCTCGATAACGAGCGCTCCGTGTTTACGCACGGCACCTATACGGCGTGCCAGTGCACGGACGACCCGGCGTGGTACATCAAGGGCACCGAATTCAATTTCGACACTGGCGCGGACGAAGGCGTCGCGCACAACGGCGTGCTGTTTTTCGAGGGTGTGCCGATTTTCGCGAGCCCGTGGCTGTCGTTCCCGCTATCGGGCGAGCGGCGCAGCGGTTTTCTGCCGCCCGTTGCATCGCTCAGTTCGAACAACGGTTTCGAACTGTCGGTTCCGTATTACTTCAATATCGCGCCGGATCGCGACCTGACGCTGACCCCGCGGCTCATCTCGAAACGCGGCCTGCAGACCCAGGCGACGTTCCGCTATCTGTCGCCAACCTATAGCGGCACGATCACCGGTGAGTTCCTGCCGCACGACGCGATCACGAAGACCGATCGTTACGCGATCTACCTGCAGCACAACCAGAACTTCGGCAACGGGTTCGGCGGATACGTCTATTACAACAAGGTTTCGGACAACACCTATCCGGAAGACCTCTCGTCGACGACGAACCAGTTCCTGAACGGCACGCAGTTGCTGTACCAGCAGGAAGCAGGCCTCACGTACAACAATGGCCCGTGGTCCGTGCTTACACGCGTGCAGCACTGGCAGACGCTCGAGCCGTCGATACCGCCGTATTCGCGCGAGCCGCAGTTGAACGTGAAGTACACGAAGTACAACGTCGGCGGCTTCGACTTCGGTGCGGAAGCGGATTACACGCGCTTCAAGACGACACAGGACGATACGACCGAAGGCCAACGGGTCATGTTCAACCCGTACCTGTCGTATTCGGTGGTCGGGCCCGGCTATTTCGTCACGCCGAAGGTGCAGTTTCACTTCGCGTCGTACGATCTCAGTACGATCGGCAGTGGCGCACCGGCTGGTCAGCCGAAGAATTTCACCGAGTCGATCCCGACGTTCAGCTTTGACACCGGCCTGATTTTCGACCGCTCGGTGCGCATCTTCGGCCAGGACTATATCCAGACGCTGGAGCCGCGGCTGTACTACGTGTACACGCCGTATCGCAACCAGGACTTCGCGCCGCTCTTCGACACCGCCGATTCGGATTTTGGTCTCGCGGAAATCTTTACGCCGAACACGTTTGTGGGTGGCGACCGGATCGCGGATGCGAACCGGATCACGGCAGCGCTCACCACGCGCTTCATCAATCCGGCGACGGGCGACGAACGTGCGCGTTTCGTGATTGCGCAGCAGTATTACTTTCAGGACCAGCGCGTCACGCTGCTGCCCGGTCAGTCGACCGCGCAGGCGACGCATTCGGACCTGATCGCGGGCGCATCGCTGAAGCTGGGGGCCGGTTTCGCGTCGGAAACCGCGTTCCAATATAATGCGGACAACAATCAGCTGACCAAGGCCAGCGTCGGTTTCGGCTTCAGTCCGGCGTCGGCCAAGGTGATCAACGTGGCTTACCGCTACACGCGTGCGAACACCACGCTCGACAACCAGCCGATCAACCAGATCCTGGTGTCGGGCCAGTGGCCGCTGACCCACCGTGTGTACAGTGTCGCGCGGCTCAACTATGACGTGGGCGGGCACAGGCTGGTCGACGGCCTGATCGGCATGCAATACGATGCCGACTGCTGGACGCTGGGGGTCGGTTTCCAGCGCTATGCAAACGGGCTGAATACGTCGGGCGCCCACACGTCGAGCACGAAGTTCCTCGCGCAGCTGACGTTGAAGGGCCTGTCGAACGTCGACAACGGGCTGATCTCGGCGTTCCGCGCCAGCGTGCCCGGTTACACGCCGCTGCAGCCGGGCACGCCGCCGCAGTCGCGATTCACCAACTACGAATGACCGTCGCCCGATCATTTATAAAATGCGAAAAGACGGGCGGGGCGCGCCCGACATCACTGGAGTATCTGTGGCAATCATGAAAAAGCTTCGCCTCGCAACGCTTGCAGCGGGTATCGCCGCCGCGGCGTCCTTTCTGCCAGTTTCATCTGCTCAAGCGCAGGCGCTCGGCAACAGCAACGGCCAGACAGTCGACACGATCGCAGCCGTGGTGAACAACGGGGTCATCACGCAGCGCGAACTCGACGAGCGGGTCAGCCTGATTTCGCGGCGTCTCGCCCAGCAGAACGCACCGGTGCCGCCGGCCGACCAGCTGCGTGCGCAGGTGCTGAACCAGATGGTGCTCGAACGCATTCAGCTTCAACGCGCCAAAGAAGACGGCATCGTCGTCGACGATGCGGCTGTGACCCGCACGCTCGAACGCCTCGCGCAGTCGAACGGTCTGACGCTCGACGTCTACCGCGCGAAGATCGAGGCGCAGGGTGTGCCCTGGACCGTGTTCACGAACGATGCGCGCACCGAACTGACGCTCTCGAAGCTGCGCGAGAAGGAAGTGGACAGCAAGGTCACGGTGACGGACGGCGAAGTCGCGAACTACATCGCGAGCCAGCGCGGACCGAATCCGGGCCAGACGAGCGATCTGCACTTCCAGCACATCCTGCTGAAGGCTGCGCAGAACGCGCCGCAAACCGAAATCGAAGCCGCGCAGCAACGTGCGCAGGCGTTGCTGCAGGAAGCCACCGGCGGGGCCAACTTCGAAAAGCTCGCGAAGTCGAATTCGCAGGCACCCGATGCGGCGAAGGGCGGCGACATGGGTTTCCTGTCGCAGTCGAAGCTGCCGCCGGAGTTCGTCACCGCGGCCGCGACGTTGCGTCCGGGCCAGGTGAATCCGTCGGTGATCCGCACAGCGGACGGCTTTGAAATCGTGCGTCTCGTCGAGCGTCGCAGCTCGCAGGGCACGGCATCCGCCGATGCGTCGCATCTCACGCAGACGCATGTGCGCCACATCCTGCTGCGTATCGGCGACGGCATGTCGGAACCGGAAGCGCGTCAGAAGCTGCTCGACATCAAGCGTCAGATCGTCGCGAGCGGCGGCGACTTCGACAAGTTCGCCCGCACGTATTCGCAGGACGGCTCGTCGTCGCAGGGCGGCGATCTCGGCTGGATCAGCCCGGGCGAAACGGTGCCGGAGTTCGAGCGCGCGATGAATACGCTGCAGGACGGTCAGATCAGCGACCCGGTGCGCAGCGAATACGGCTATCACCTGATTCAGGTGCTGGGCCGCCGCGAAGCTGAAGGCTCGGTTTCGCAGCAGATGGATCTGGCGCGTCAGGCCATCGGCCAGCGCAAGGCCGAGCAGGCTTACGCCGACTGGCTGCGCGAACTGCGCGACACCGCGTACATCGATTACAAGATCGACCAGCCGAGCGTTCAGTAACCGTCATGAAACCTTCCGCCCAGCCGCAACGCGCGCCGCTGCAGATCGCGATCACGACGGGTGAACCCGCCGGCGTCGGTCCCGAACTGACAGCGCAGGCGCTCGCGGCTGCGGCAGCGCATTGGCCCGACGCACGGTTCACCGTGCTCGGCGACGCTGCGCTCATGGCAGAGCGGGCGCGCGCAGTCGGCGTCGACTGGGCCGCAGTTACCGGCGAACGCGGGGGCGGCCGCATCCGTATGCAGCACGTGCCGCTTAACGCGCCGTCGCAGGCCGGCAAGCTCGATGCGGCGAACGGCCGTTACGTGCTCACGCTCCTCGACCACGCGATCGACGGCGCGCTCGCGCACACGTTCGATGCGATCGTCACCGCGCCGCTGCAAAAAAGTACGATCAACGATGCCGGTGTGCCTTTCACCGGTCACACCGAATATCTCGCGGAGCGCACGCAGACACCGCGCGTCGTGATGATGCTCGCGGGCACCGGCCAGCGGCCGCTGCGCGTCGCGCTGGCCACGACGCATCTGCCGCTGAAGGACGTGTCGGCGGCGCTCACGATCGACGGCATCGTCGAGACGTTGCGCATTGTCGATCACGATCTGCGTCATCACTTCGGCATTCCCGCGCCGCGAATCCTCGTCACGGGGCTCAACCCTCACGCGGGCGAGAACGGCTATCTCGGCCATGAAGAAATCGATGTCATCGCGCCGGCCCTGAAGCAGGCGAACGACACGGGCATCGACGCACGCGGCCCATATCCGGCCGATACGCTGTTCCAGCCGCGCTATCTGAAAGATGCCGACTGCGTGCTCGCGATGTTCCACGATCAGGGCCTGCCGGTCCTGAAATACGCCACGTTCGGTGAAGGCATCAACGTCACGCTGGGCCTGCCGATCATCCGCACTTCTGTCGATCACGGCACTGCGCTCGACCTCGCCGGCACCGGCCGCGCAGACGCGGGCAGCCTGATCGCCGCCATCGACACCGCCGTTTCGATGGCGCGCCATCGTCGCGCGGCCTGAACTCTTTTTACTGTTTCTCCGATGTCCAACAGCCCAGGCAGCAGACAGCATCAGGGCCATTTCGCCCGCAAGCGGTTCGGACAGAATTTTCTGGTCGACATGGGCGTGATCGACTCGATCGTCGACGTGATCGCGCCGAAACGCGGCGAACGCATGGTCGAGATCGGACCGGGTCTCGGCGCGCTCACTGGTCCGCTGATCGAGCGTCTGTCGACGCCCGAAGCGCCGTTGCATGCGGTGGAACTCGATCGCGATCTGATCGTGCGTCTTACGAAGCAGTTCGGCGCGCTGCTCGAACTGCACGCGGGCGATGCGCTCGCGTTCGACTTCGGCTCGCTCGCCGCGCCGGGCGACAAACCTTCGCTGCGGATCGTGGGCAACCTGCCGTACAACATTTCGAGTCCGCTGCTGTTTCACCTTACGGCGTTCGCGCCGGTGGTGATCGACCAGCACTTCATGCTGCAGGACGAAGTCGTCGAACGCATGGTCGCGGAGCCTGGCAGCAAGGCGTTCGGCCGGCTCTCCGTGATGCTGCAGTATCGCTATGTGATCGACAAACTGCTCGACGTGCCACCCGAATCGTTCCAGCCGCCGCCGAAGGTGAATTCGGCGATCGTGCGCATGATTCCGTACGCGCCGCACGAATTGCCGGACGTCGATGTGCGCGTGCTGGGCGACGTGGTGACGGCCGCGTTTTCGCAGCGTCGCAAGATGCTGCGCAATACGCTTTCGGCGTATCGCGATGTCATCGATTTCGATGCGCTTGGTTTTGACCTGCAGCGCCGCGCGGAAGATGTGCCCGTCGAGGAATACGTGCGCGTCGCGCAGACGGTGTCGGCTTCGTCGAAAGCACGGCCGGGCGGCGCGGAACCCGCGTAACGCCCGCGTTTCAGGGCGGCGCCACGCCGGCAATGCGAAAGCGCGTCAGGCAACGCGCTGGCGCGCAGGCGCATTGACGAGCGCGATGCCGGCGAGCACCAGCACGGCCGCCATCAGAAAACGCAGGCTGAACGATTCGCCGAGCAGCAGCACGCCGAACGTCACCCCGAAAAGCGGCGTCAGAAACGAGAACACCGAAAGCCGCGACGCCATATAGCGCGTCAGCAGCCAGAACCAGATCAGATAGCTGACGAACGCCACCACCACCGCCTGATACGCGAGACTTGCGACGACGAGCGGTGTAACCGTCGCCACGTGCACCTGCCCGAGCGGCACGGACAGCGCAAGCAATACCACCGCCGATACGGTGAGCTGATAAAAAAGCGTCTTGCTTGCGCTCGTATGCGCGAGCTTCGTTGCGCGCACGACGACCGTCGTCGCGGCCCAGGCGATGCCGCCGGCCACGCCTAACGCATCGCCCGCGACGCCCGCCAGCATCGACGCATGGCTCGTCGCGCCCGCGCGCGTGAAGCCGTCCGCGAACGCCAGCGCCATGCCTGCGAACGCCGTGATCACGCCGATCCACTGAATGCGTCGCATGTGTTCGCCTGCCACGAACCAGTGCAGCCCGAGCGCTGTGAAGCACGGCGCGGTGTAGAGAAAAACGGCCATGCGCGACGCGCTCGTGAGCGTGAGGCCAAGAAAGATACAGACGAATTCACAGGCGAACAGCACGCCCGCGAGGAGGCCAGCGCCGAGCGTGCCGTCGTCGCGAAAGAGCGGCGTGCCACGCAGCCGTGCCCAGCCGCACACGAGCACAGCGGCAATCGCCGAGCGCAGGCCCGCCTGGAACACCGGTGCAAGTGCAGCATTCGCGTTCTTGATGGCCACCTGCTGCATGCCCCAGATCGCGCACAGCGCGACCATCAACAGGATGGCAAAGGTATCGGGTGCGCGGCGAACCGCAACCGCATGGGTGCTCATTGCGCGACCTGCATGGCGTGCGTTGCGGGCCGCGCCTTCGCGCGTGCTGGGGTGCGAAAACGCAGGATCATGGGCTCTCTCGTGTAAGGGCAGGCCATACCATATCAAAAGGCACGTGTCACCGCCGCGATGCCCCCACGACGCGCACGTGCTTCCATTTCGCCACGCCGTGCATGGACGCGATGGCCGCTGGCGACGCTGTGGAGTACATTCCTCAGACGTTCCACCGGCCTCTCGTCCCGAGAGTGACCGTCATGCAAGGTTCACAATCCTGCGCCGCCAGGGGAGACCGTATGACGAAGCTGAGCACGTGGCGTTTTGCACTGATTCCGGCGGCGCTCGCGTGCCAGATGGCGCACGCGCAATCCAGCGTCACGCTCTATGGAATCGTCGACGGCAGCATCCGCTACATGACGAACGTCGACCAGGCGGGTAATTCGAAAGTCGTGATGGGCAACGGCGGCATGAGCGAAAGCCGCTGGGGCATGAAGGGCGTCGAAGACCTGGGCGGCGGCTGGTCTACATTCTTCAAGCTCGAAAACCGCTTCTATCTGAACACGGGCCAGAGCGACCCGACGCTGCCGTTCTTCAACGAAGCGCAGGTCGGCATCCGCTCGACATCGTACGGCCAGGTCATCATCGGGCGCCAGTTCAACGTGATGATCGAGGGCATCACGATCGGCGGATACGGCAGCAATCCGTGGATCCCGTACAGCTTCAGCTATCAGCCGGAGGTCACGTTGTCCGGCGGCATCTGGACCAGCAACCAGGTCCAGTATCAGGCGCACTTTCACGACATCCTGTTCTCGGCCGCGTATGCCGTCGGGGGCGTCGCGGGTCAGACATCGTATGGCAGCCAGTACGGCGCGGCGATGGCGTATGCGCCGGTGGGCGGCCCGGTCAGCCTGGGCGGCGCGTATGAGGAGACGAAGGACTCCGTCAACGGTTCGGGGTCGCTCGCGTGGACGGTCGGCGGTTCGTACACGTGGGACAAGACGCGTTTTGCCGTGGGCTACATCGTCAACCAGAACGACGCGGGCTTTTCCAACTTCGCGAACGGACCGTTCACGGCGCCTGTGCTTGCGGCGCTGAAGTACACGGACTTCTCGAAGCGTCGCATGATTCTGGGCGGCATCACGCAGCAGATCGGCGCGGCGTGGCATCTGGCCGCGAATGTCTGGCGCACGCTGCAGGACGGCAAGACGCCCGCACAGGACGGCTCGGCGTGGCAGTACCAGCTCGTCGCCGACTATGCGCTCTCAAAGCGCACCGATGTCTATCTCGAAGGCGACTACGCGCAGTATCACGGCGACCTGATTGGCGCGCAGTTGCAAGGCGTGAACAGTATCGGGCTCGCGCAGAAAAGCACGCAGCTTGGGATCATGGCGGGTCTGCGTCATACGTTCTGAGCGCGTGGTTTTGTGTTTGTGAACCACGAAATCTGCATTCGCGGGCCGCAGGTGATGGCGGGCTACTGGAACCGTCCGGAAGAAACGGCGCGCGCGATGACGCTATGCGCGGAATTGCCGAAGAGTGCGGTCGGCAAGATCCTGCGGCGGGCGCTGCGCGACGGCGTGACCTAGACGGCGTGGCCTGGACGGAGTGGCCTGGACGGAGTGGCACCGCCGGGCGCCAGCGGCATCGTGGGTTCCTTGGTACATTTACGTCCTCGACGTTAAATGCAACAGGGGGTCTACGATGCGTCTGCTTCACACCATGCTTCGGGTCGGCAATCTCGACCGTTCGATCGCTTTCTATACCGAACTGCTCGGCATGAAAGTGCTGCGCCGCAACGACTATCCGGAAGGAAAATTCACGCTCGCGTTCGTCGGCTACGAAGCCGAACGTGACGGCACAGTGCTTGAACTCACGCACAACTGGGACACGGAATCGTATGAAATGGGCACGGCGTTCGGCCATCTGGCCGTCGAAGTGGACGACGCCTACGCCGCATGCGCAAAGATCAAGGCGCAGGGCGGCACGGTCGTGCGCGAAGCCGGCCCGATGAAACATGGCACGACCGTCATCGCATTTGTGACCGACCCGGACGGCTACAAGATCGAATTCATCCAGAAGAAATCGTAACGCGCACGTGCCCCACGCGTAGCGCAAAAAACAGAAGGCCCGCTACACAAGCGGGCCTTTTTCATCAAAGCGTGGGCAGCAGTTCCGGTGGATGATGCTTGAGCGTTTGCCGCGCTTCACGGAACTCGGGAAAGATCGACTCGACCGTTTCCCAGAACCGCGGGCTGTGGTTCATCTCACGCAGATGCGCGAGTTCATGTGCGACAACGTAATCGATGATCGACAGCGGAAAGTGGATCAGGCGCCAGTTGAGGCGGATGCGCCCATCGCTGGAACAACTGCCCCAGCGCGTCGCCGCCGACGACAACGCATACGCGCGATAGCTCACGCCGAGCTTCTCGGCATAGATCGCGAGCCGCTCGCCGAAGATACGCTTCGCCTCGTTCTGCAGCCAGCCCTGCACGCGGTCCTTGATCTGCTGCGGATCGGCGTGTTGCGGCAACGGTAGCAGGAGCGCGGCGTGACGTGCGTCGAACGTGAGCGTGCCGCGTGAAGCCGCCAGCGTCACGCTGACGGGCTTGCCGAGATACGGCACCTGCGCGCCATCTTTCCAGTCGACCTGCGGCAGCGCGCGCTGTTCGACGCGATTCTGCCATTCGTTGATCTTCGTGAAAATCCAGCGCTGCTTTTCGGTGATGGCCGTTTCAATATCGGCGAGCGTCACCCAGCGTGGCGCGGTGATCGTGAGCCCCGTGCTGTCGATCGCAAACCCGATCGAGCGCCGTGCCGAACGCTTCAACAGATAGTGGAGCGTCTGCGAACCGAGCGTGAGGCTGCGCAGCTTCGTGCCGTCGGGTGCGAACTGGGCGCCCGGCTTCGCTGACGGAGTCGGGGTTTGGGGTGACGCGGGAGAGGGCGGCATCGGGACAGCCGGCTCGGCAAAGAGCGGCAGATCGAGTTGCCGGCTATCGAGCGCCGCAGCGGGCTGCGGCGTGGGAGACTTCTGCATCGGCTTCGGCTTCGCGCTATACGCCACGTGATGGCGTGGGGCGCGTCAGATTCGGGCAGCGGCAGGCGTGCTATCGGCAGCGCTGTACGCAGCAGGATCGATACGGTGCATTTCCGCTTCGATCCACGTTTCGACGCGCGTGTTCACTTCGTCGGGCGTGAGCCCCGTTGTCTCAATCGGCTTGCCGATCGACACTGTGACTATACCCGGATATTTGAAGAACGAGTTGCGCGGCCACACGCGGCCCGCGTTGTGCGCGATCGGCACAACCGGTGCGCCCGTCGCGATTGCAAAGCGTGCGCCACCCGTCTTGTACTTGCCTTTTCGGCCCGTCGGCGTGCGTGTGCCTTCCGGGAACATGATGACCCATGCGCCTTCGGCCATGCGTGCCTTGCCTTGCCTGATGACCGATTCGAATGCGTACTTGCCTTCCTTGCGATCGATGTGAACCATCTTCAGCAAGCCAAGCGCCCAGCCGAAGAACGGCACGAAGAGCAGCTCACGCTTGAACACGTAGCAAAGCGGACGCGGCATCAACGCCGGAAACGCAAGCGTCTCCCACGCCGATTGATGCTTCGACAGCAGCACTGCGGGGCCATCGGGCAGATTCTCGAAACCTTCGATGCGATAGCGGATGCCGTTCAGCCAGCGCACGACGTGCAGCGTCGTTGCGCACCAGCCCGCGGCCATCCAGTAGCGCTTGTCGGCACGCATGAACGGAAACGCGATGAAGCATGCAATCGCGTACGGCACGGTGAATACGACGAAATAGATCAGCAGTAGCAGCGAACGAATAAAGCGCATCGGCGTGGTCAATCAATGAGAGTGATGCGCGCAGGGCGCATCACTCGTGTTCTTCGGAGAGGAAGTCGAGCGCGAACGCGCGCAGGTCCGCATGCACGATCGTGCCTTCGGGCAGGCCGCCCGCGGCGAGCGTTTTCTGGCCCTTGCCGCTTAGCACCAGGTGCGGAATAAAGCCGAGCGCCGCGGCCGCCTGCAGGTCGCGCAGCGAGTCGCCGACGCACGGCGTTTCTTCCGGATCGTTTTCGAAACGCTCGGTGATCATCTTCAGCATGCCGGGCTTCGGCTTGCGGCATTCGCATTGATCTTCCGCCGTATGCGGGCAGAAGAACACGGCGTCGATGCGGCCGCCGGCCGCCGCGACCATCTTGTGCATCTTCAGATGCATCGCGTTCAACGCGTTCATGTCGAAGAGACCGCGGCCGATGCCAGACTGGTTCGTCGCCACCGCGACGCGATAGCCTGCCTGGGTCAGACGCGCGATCGCTTCGAGCGCGCCCGGCAGCGCGACCCATTCGTCTGGCGATTTGATGTACGCATCCGAGTCGACGTTGATCACGCCGTCCCGGTCGAGTACCACGATCTTTTTTGCGCTGGTGGGCATGGTGCGGCGCTCAGGCGGCGAGCCGCGAAATGTCGGCGACGCAGTTCATCTGCTGATGCAGTGCACTGAGGAGCGCCAGACGGTTCGCGCGCAACGCCGGGTCTTCAGCGTTGACCATGACGTCGTTGAAGAACGCATCGACCGGTTCGCGCAATGCAGCAAGCGCCGTGAGTGCGCCCGTGTAGTTGCGCTCCGCGAGCTGCGTCTGCACGCTGGGTGCAACCTGCTCGAGCTGCGCGTGCAACGCTTTTTCCGCCGCCTCGACGAAGAGCGCAACCTGCACGCCACCCGTCGTCGCGCCTTCCGACTTCTTCAGGATGTTCGAGATCCGCTTGTTCGCCGCCGCGAGCGAGGCCGCTTCGGCGAGCGCTGCGAATTCGCGCACGGCGTCGAGGCGCGCGACGATGTCGTCGAGGCGCGTCGGGTTCAGTGCCAGCACCGCGTCGATTTCGCCTGCAGCGTAGCCGCGTTCACGGAGCAGACCCTTCAGACGGTCCATGCAGAATTCGTAGATCGCCGCGGTCGAATCGGCGACGTTCGGCACCGCTGCGAACTGTGCATACGCCGCGCGTAGCAGTTCGACGAGGTCGACCGGCAACTGCTTCTCGACGAGGATACGCAGTACGCCCAGCGCATGACGGCGCAGCGCGAACGGGTCTTTCTCGCCGGTCGGTTGCAGGCCGATGCCCCAGATGCCGACGAGCGTTTCGAGCTTGTCCGCGAGCGCGACGATCGTGCCGGTGGTCGTTGCAGGCAGCGCATCGCCGGAGAATCGCGGCTGATAGTGTTCCGAGCACGCGAGCGCGACTTCTTCCGGCTCGCCGTCGTGGCGCGCGTAGTACGTGCCCATCGTGCCCTGCAGTTCCGGGAATTCGCCGACCATGTCGGTGATCAGGTCGGCCTTCGCGAGACGCGCCGCACGCGTGGCAAGCGCGACGTCGGCGTTCATCATGCCGGCGATCGCGCCAGCGAGCGCTTCGACACGTTCGACGCGTTGCAGCGCCGAGCCGAGCTTGTTGTGATACACGACGTTCGCGAGCAGCGGCACGCGATCGGCGAGCGGCTTCTTCTTGTCCTGCGTGAAGAAGAACTTCGCATCGGCAAGACGCGGACGCACCACACGTTCATTGCCTTCGATGATGTCGCCGGGCGTCTTCGTTTCGATGTTCGACACGATCAGGAAGCGCGAACGCAGCTTGCCCGCAGCATCGGTGAGCGCGAAGTATTTCTGGTTTGTCTGCATCGTGAGGATCAGACATTCCTGCGGCACCTGCAGGAATTCGTCCTCGAACCTGCACGCGTACACAACCGGCCATTCGACGAGCGACGTCACTTCGTCGAGCAGCGCTTCGGGCATCACGACCTGGTCGCCTTCAGCCTGTGCGAGCAGATGCGTGCGGATCGTTTCCTTGCGGTCCGCGAAATTCGCGATCACACGGCCCTTGTGCATCAGCGTATCCGCGTAGGCGTCGGCGTGCTGGATCTGCACGAAACCTTCGGACAGGAAGCGATGGCCGAGCGTCGTGTCGTCGGCATCGACGCCGAGTGCGCTCACCGGCACGACCTTGTCGCCATGCAGCGCGGTCAGGCGATGCGCCGGACGCACGAACTGTACGTTCGTGCCGTCCGGGCGCTGATACGTCATGACCTTCGGGATGGGCAGCTTCGCGAGCGTTTCGTCGAGCGCAGCCTGCAGGCCTTCGGTGAGCGTGGCACCGGGCGCGGCGTAGCGCAGGAAGAATGCATCGGCCTTGCCGTCCGGCGCGCGTTCCAGATCGTTCACCGAGAAATCGGGGAAGCCGAGCGCCGCGAGTTTCTTCGCGAGCGGCGGGGTGGGCTGGCCGTCCTTGTCGAGCGCGACGGAAACCGGCAGCACTTTTTCGCGCACGTGCCTTTCGGGCGCGACGTCGCGCACGTTCTGGATGACGATCGCGAGACGCCGCGGCGTGGCGTAACGTTCGAACGACGGTTCGCCGTCGATCAGGTCGCGCGCCGCGAGGCGCTGCGCAATGCCTTCAGCAAACGCATCGCCGAGACGCGCCAGCGCTTTCGGCGGCAGTTCCTCGGTCAGCAGTTCGACGAGCAGGGTGTGTTGGGGATGAGTCATGTGTTCGTGGTCTCGTCAGTCGGCGTCGATCTTGCGTTCGACTTTGAGCGGCGGCGCCCAGGCGGGCATCGCGGCGTCCTGCGCATCGGTAGTGAGGCCGGGCACGCAGTGCACCGGATTGCCGAGCATCGGGAAGCCGAGCTTCTCGCGCGAATCGTAGTAAGCCTGCGCAACGAGACGCGACAGCGCGCGAATGCGGCCAATGTACGCCGCACGCTCCGTCACGGAAATCGCACCGCGCGCGTCGAGCAGGTTGAAGGTGTGACCGGCCTTCAGCACGAGTTCATACGCGGGTAGCGCGATCTGCGCGTCGATCATGCGCTTCGCTTCCGCTTCGTAGCTGTTGAAGAACGTGAACAGCAGATCGACGTTCGCGTGTTCGAAGTTGTACGTCGACTGTTCGACTTCATTCTGGTGATACACGTCGCCATAGGTGAGGCGACGCATTTCCGGACCGTTCGGGCCTTGCTCTTCCCATTCGGTCCAGACGAGGTCGTACACGTTCTCGACCTTCTGCAGATACATCGCGAGACGTTCGAGCCCGTACGTGATTTCTCCGAGCACCGGCTTGCAGTCGAGACCGCCGACCTGCTGGAAATACGTGAACTGCGTGACTTCCATGCCGTTCAGCCAGACTTCCCAGCCGAGACCCCATGCGCCGAGCGTCGGATTTTCCCAGTCGTCTTCGACGAAGCGCACGTCGTTCTGCTTCAGGTCGAAGCCGAGCGCTTCGAGCGAGCCGAGGTACAGGTCGAGGATGTTTTCCGGCGCCGGCTTCAGCACGACCTGATACTGGTAATAGTGCTGCAGACGGTTCGGGTTCTCGCCGTAGCGGCCGTCTTTCGGACGGCGCGACGGCTGGACGTACGCCGCGCGCCACGGCTCGGGGCCGATCGCGCGCAGAAACGTGTGAACGTGGGATGTGCCCGCGCCGACTTCCATATCGATCGGCTGGAGCAGCGCGCAACCCTGCTTGTCCCAGTAGGACTGCAGCGTCAGGATGATTTGCTGAAACGTGAGCATGAAGTGCCTTTCAGGCATAAGGGCCACGCCGCGGGCGCCAGGGCGCGCAGGAGGGTGGCCGTGGAGCAAAGTGCCAAATCGTAGATTTTAACGGAAAGGGGGCGGGGTGCGTCCTTTTCGGTGACGGACGCTCGCCGCGCTATCCGGTTCGAGCGGCTGCGGCTTGAACGTCGTGGGCTCGAACCACACGCTTCGCTCTTGTGTGTCGCCCGGGCAGCACGCGCTATGTAGTACGCAAATGGCGCGGCGAAAGCCAGCGGTTCGCCGGCGTCGGTGTATTCCGACGCAATCTCGGACGGGGAGGACAGCCGCGCGATTCGCGATTCGATATCTTCGAAGATATTCAGTAAGTCATATGAAATGTCGAAGGAGATATCGATGATTGACGCATTTTCGCAAGCGGTGCGGGGTTCGGTCCGGTTTGGCAGGGCGCGATCGAGGATCCCGACCTGGGCAAGTGGGGCCGCTGCGCTTGCTTGCGCGCTCGTCATGCCGTCGATTGCTCGCGCTGACGATATTACGTACGCAGGACGGCGTGTCAAAGCCGGTGGGAGTCTGGCGAAAGTCGTTCTGCCACAGCCGCAAAGCGATATCGGGTATAACGCCGCGAATCAGCTCACTCGCTGGGGCGGCAAGACGCTGACCTACGATCCGAATGGCAATCTTTCAAACGACGGCGTGAATCGCTACGAATGGAATGAGCAGAATCTGTTGAGCCAGATGAGCGGGGCGGTCACAGCGGCCTTCAGCTACGACGCATTCGGGAGGCGTCGCGTGCGTAACGTGGCTGGCAGCCCGATGAATTACTTCTGGGACGGCGACGAACTCAATCTTGCGATTCCGTCGGGCGACTGGGCGCAACGGAGCCGCCTGTTTTCCGCGTACCCGGACGGTGAGGTCGACGAGCAGACGTTGCGACGAACTGGCGATGATGCGAGTCAGGATCGCTGCTTTCTGCATGACGGCAACAATAACGTGATCGCGTTGACCGACTCTGATCAGCAGATCCTGACGCAATACCGTTATGAACCGTATGGTGCGACGACGCTGACTGGCGCCGCCGATGTGAATACGCAGCAATTTGCGGGAAGGGAGAATGATGGGACAGGGCTGTATTACTATCGGAACCGGTATTACAGTCCGCAGACTGGCAGGTTCATCAGTGAAGATTCCATAGGCTACGCGAGTGGGCAGACGAATGCGTATGCTTATGTGGGTGGCAATCCGGTGCAGTTCAGCGATCCCTTTGGTGAGGCAGGGATAATCACGGGATTTACGCGGCATGGCTTGAATCGGGCTATTAACCGAGGTGTTTCACCGGGCGCTATGTGCGACGCGGTGAACAATCCAATCAGCGTTACCGAGCGATCGAATGGGACTACCAGGTACACAGGGGCTGGTGCCGTTGTAGTGCTCAACCCTGCCGGTCGGGTTGTAACGGTTTGGGGCCAATAGAGGGGCATCTCGATGAGCGGAAAACAGCGGCATAGCCAAGCCTTGCAGGATGCAGTCAAAGAGGTTCTGCTTCGTGACTGGGATCCGATCGGTATCGGAAGAGAGGATGCCGAGAAGGATGAATACGATGCCTATGTCACCAGGATTTGCGCACTCATCGTGCAAAGACAGTCGGTTGAGGAAGTGATCGATTATCTGTTATGGGCCGAGACAGAACAGATGGGGTTGCAGGCAGATGTCGAGCGAGCGCGAAGAGTGGCCGGAAAGCTGATTCAACTCGTTTAATTACCGCGCGCCAATGATCTAACGTCGTTTCGTGAACGAAGGGTCGCTCAATCGGCCCTTCTGTCTTTCAAACGAGGTAGCGAGGAGCGGCTGCTGTTCGAGGGCGTCGAGCACATGCGCGTGCGATCTCGCGGAAACCAGCAACTGACGCTCTCAAGAGCCCATCAGCGAAGTGCGGAACGAGCGCGCGACCGCCTCCTGCGATGCCCAACGCCAGACTTCATTCATCCCGCTTCTCATTATCGCGCCTCTCCCGCCCCGGCCCAAACGCAAACCCCACCGCGAGCAGCAACAGCGAAACCGCCAGCACCGTGTTGTTGCCGCTCGTCACGTATGGCGTTTCGCCCGCTGTGCCCTGAATGGTCGCGTCGAGCGAACCTTGCGTGTAGACCGGCAGACGCGCGATCACCTTACCCTGCGCATCGATCGCCGCCGTGGTGCCCGTGTTCGTCGCGCGCAGCATCGGGCGGCCGGTTTCAAGCGAACGCATCCGTGCAATCTGCAGATGCTGGTCGAGCGCGATCGTGTCGCCGAACCATGCGAGATTCGTCGAGTTGACGAGCACGCCTGGCGACGTGTCGCTCTCGCGCACGGTGCGCGCGATCTCTTCGCCGAAGATGTCCTCGTAGCAGATATCGACCGCAACCGGCTGGTTGTGAACCATGAACGGCTTTTGCACCGGATCGCCGCGAGCGAAGTCGCCGAGCGGAATGTTCATCAGGTTCACGAACCAGCGAAAGCCCCATGGCACGAATTCGCCGAACGGCACGAGATGATGCTTGTCGTATCGATAGACGTCCGGCGAGCCGGGCGTGATGCCGAAGAGACTGTTCGTGTAGTCGACGATCCGGCCTTCGGGCGTGACCGTTCCGCCCACCGCGCCGAACACGATCGACGAGTTCGTCGTGTCGGCGAACCGGCGCACGGCGGTTGCGAACGGCTGCGGAACCTGCTGCGCGAGCACGGGAATCGCCGTTTCCGGCGTGATGATCAGATCGGCGGGTTTCGCGGTGATCATCTGCTGGAATTCGTTGATAGCGGCCATGACGCCGGATTCCTCGAACTTCATTTCCTGCTTGACGTTGCCCTGCAGCAGGCGCACCGAAAGCGGTGCGCCGGACGGCACCGTCCATTGCACCAGCGGCAGCAGCATGCCCGCCGCGAGCAGCGCGATAGCGACGATCGCAGGCGTAAGCACGCGCCCGATGCGCCTCTTGCGCGGGCGGTTGGTGTCAACTGCCGCAACCGGCTCGCGCGAACGCGCTCCCGCCTGCACGATCAACGCGGCCACCAGCGCCAGCATCCAGCCGACGCCGTACACGCCCGCCACGGGCGCGAAGCCGGCGAGCGGGCCGTCGACCTGCGGATAGCCGCTCGCGAGCCACGGAAAGCCCGTGAATACGGTTCCGCGCGCCCATTCACCGATTGCCCACGCGCCCGCGAACGCGAACGCGCCGTGCCATGTCGGCGAGAACGGTTTGTCGCTGAGCCGGCCATTACGTGCGTGCCCGGCGCAAAACGACCAGACGCCCGCAGCCAGCGCCGGATACAGCGCGAGATACAACGAGAACAGCACCAGCGCCGCGCCAGCGAGCGGCGCGGCCATGCCACCGTAGTCATGCATGCTGACGTACAGCCACCACACACCAGTGACGTAATTGCCGAAGCCGAACGCGCCGCCCGTCAACGCCGCGCTTTTCCAGCCCGTCGTGCGCGTGAGCCAGGCGAACAGGAACACGAAGAGCGCGAGTTCGAGCCAGCCGCCATGCGGCGTGGGTGCGAAGGAGAGGGTATTCGCCGCGCCGGCAACCAGCGCAACCAGGTAATGCCAGCGCGGCAGCGCGCGGCCGCCCGCTTCTGCGGCGGTGGACGTCACGCCACGGCGCAGACGGGAAGAGATCGGGTCGGCCATCGTTACGCGGTCGGCGGGAAAGGTGAAAGAAAGATGAGCGAAGCGTCAGCGAAAATCAGGTCTGGACGTGCTGCGCGTCGCGCTCGCGCTGTCCGGCCATCGGGTCACGGCGCACCAGCAGCATGTGAATCTGCCGCGCATCGCCGCGCAGGATCTCGAAGATCAGATCGTCCAGACGAACCTTCTCGCCACGATGCGGCACCCGCCCGAAGTGATGCGTGACGAGGCCACCGATCGTGTCGACTTCTTCGTCGGAATAGTGCGTGTTGAACGCTTCGTTGAACTGCTCGATGCCGGTCAGCGCACGCACGCGGAAGCGTCCGTCGGGCGACGCGATGATATTGCCGCTTTCTTCGTCGAAATCGTATTCGTCTTCGATGTCGCCGACGATCTGTTCCAGCACGTCTTCGATCGTGATGAGACCCGCGACACCACCGTATTCGTCGACGACGATCGCGATGTGATTGCGGTTCACGCGGAAGTCATGCAGCAGCACGTTCAGGCGCTTCGATTCCGGAATGAACACGGCCGGGCGCAGCATGCCGCGCACGTCGAACTCTTCTTCCGCGTAGTAGCGCAGCAGGTCTTTCGCGAGCAGCACGCCGATGATGTTGTCGCGGTTGCCGTCGTACACCGGGTAGCGCGAGTGCGCTTTTTCCAGCACGTACGGCATGAATTCTTCAGGGGTATCCGCGATGTTGACCGCGTCCATCTGGGCGCGCGGGATCATGATGTCGCGGGCGCTGAGTTCGGAAACCTGGAACACGCCTTCGATCATCGACAGCGAATCGGCGTCGATCAGATTGCGTTCGTGCGCGTCCTGCAGGATTTCGAGGAGTTCGCCGCGGGTGTCGGGCTCGGGCGAGATGAAGTCGGTCAGTCGCTCAAGGAGTGAGCGCTTTTCTGGCGGTTTGTCGGTATGGCGTCGACTGGGATACGTGTCGTTCATGATGGTGCGCCCGGCAAGGCTGGGCGCGTGATGGCAGAGCATTAAGGATACACCACGCACATGGCGGCTCCGTGTCCGGCCGCACCTGGGCGGATGGTCAGGCCACGGCTCATGCGCCCAAAGCCGGTAGCGGAGGGCGTGCGAGGCGGGATTCGATCCTGGCGCAGAAACCGCGCGACAGGACTTTTTGCCAAAAATGCGGGCGGTTTGGTGTTTCGCCGGCCGGCACGGGGTGGCCGCGGGGAAACCGGCCGAGGATTACCGGCAGCGGGCGAGCAGGGCTTCGAGCGCGCGATCGGGCATGCCGCTTTCGCGCAGCGCCGCGACGGTGCGGCTGACGTAATCGAGCGTCGTGCCGTAGCGGCCGCTCGCGCAGCCGAGCACCGTCCGGACGGTGTCGTCGCGCAGCTTGCCCGTGTAGCTCGGCACGTCGCGACGCATGACGAAGGCGAGCGCCGCGACGCGGCGGCCGTCGGCGAGCACACACGGCAGCCATGCCGGCCGATAGGAGCCCATCGGCATTTCGCGTCGCCAGAGCGCTTCGAGATGCGGCATCGCGCCTTCGCCGGCAAGCCGGAAGGCGATGCCGGTGCATGAACCGCCGCGATCGAGCGCGAGAACGAGGCCCGGCTGCTCCGGCGTGCCGCGATTCACGCGCGACCACAGATACAGCCCGCGGTGATAGCCGTGCACCTTCGAGCGCGTGGCCTCGATGGTCGGCAGGCCGGGATTCCAGATCAGTGAGCCGTAACCGAAAAGCCACAGGTCGCTTTTGCGGTCCCACTTGCGTAGCGCGTTGTCCAGCGAAGCCGCGAGTTCCGTCTCCGTCAGCAACCGCGATTCGCCGAGCGCCGGCGGATAGTCCGGACAGGGCGCGGCGTCGTCTTCGGTGGGATTGGGGTAACGGGCGCTCACGGTGAATCCGGCGTATCAGTAAGGATCGGGGAAGCCGAGCTTCACGAGGATCTCCGTCTCGATGCCTTCCATTTCCTGCGCTTCTTCTTCGACCTCGTGATCGTAACCCTGCGCATGAAGGGTGCCGTGAACCAGAAGGTGGGCATAGTGTGCTTCGAGCGATTTGCCCTGCTCCGAGGCTTCCTTTTCGACGACCGGACAGCACAGGATCAGGTCGCCCGTCACCGGATCGTCTTCCGATTCGGCGTACGCGAAGGTCAGCACGTTGGTCGCGTAATCCTTGCCGCGATACGTGCGGTTCAACGTGCGGCCTTCTTCCGCGTCGACGAGGCGCACGGTCAGTTCGGCATCCGCGAAGAGCGCCGCCTTGATCCAGCCGGCGACGGTTGCGCGCGGCAGGATCGCCTTGTGCTCAGGGAAGGCCTTCGAAGCCGGAAACTGCAGATTCAGTGAAAGTTTCGGAGCGCGACTCATGCGGATGCTTTTCTGTTCGTCGGGTCGAGGGTTCGAAGTTTCGTGGGCGCGATGGTCAGCGCGTGTCCGACGGTTTGTCGGCGGCCTTCGCGGAATGCGCGTCGTACGCTTCGACGATGCGCGCGACGAGCGGATGGCGTACCACGTCCACGCTCGTGAAGCGCGTGAGCGCGATGCCGCGCACGTCGGACAACACCTGCTGTGCCTCGATCAGCCCGCTTTTCGCGCCGCGCGGCAGGTCGACCTGGGTCGTATCGCCGGTCACGACGGCTTTCGAGCCGAAGCCGATCCGCGTGAGGAACATCTTCATCTGTTCGGGCGTGGTGTTCTGGGCCTCGTCGAGGATGATGAACGCGTGGTTCAGCGTGCGGCCGCGCATGTACGCGAGCGGCGCGATTTCGATCATCTGCCGCTCGAACATCTTCGCGGTTTTATCGAAGCCGAGCAGGTCGTAAAGCGCGTCGTACAGCGGACGCAGATACGGATCGACCTTCTGCGCGAGATCGCCCGGCAGAAAGCCGAGCCGCTCGCCGGCTTCGACGGCCGGGCGTGTCAGCACGATGCGTTTCACCTGATCGCGTTCCAGCGCATCGACCGCGCACGCCACCGCGAGGTACGTCTTGCCCGTGCCGGCCGGCCCGATGCCGAACGTCACGTCGTGCGAAACAATCTGCTTCAGGTATTCGCGTTGGGCGGGCGTGCGGCCGCGCAGATCCGCGCGACGCGTGTACAGCTTCGGACCGAGTTCTTCGAGGTCTGCGTCGTCCGTGTCGGCTGGCTGGTCGAACGGGTGATCCGGGTTGCCGGGAAAGCGGGCGTCCACGTGATCCACGCCGTTCGCACGTGAACGCGCCGGGTGGCGGGCTTCGACCAGCGCGAGCTGGATATCGTCGACCGACAGCGGCTCGCGCGCGTTGTTGTAGAAATTTTCGAGTGCCGTGAGCGCGATCTTCGCGCCGCGTCCGCGAATCGTGATGCGATGGCCGCGGCGTTGCAGCGTGACGTCGAGCGCCTGCTCGATCTGCCGCAGGTTTTCGTCGAGCGGGCCGCAGAGGTTGGCAAGCCGCGCGTTGTCTTCGCGCGGCGCGGTGAATTCCAGATGCTGCTGAGTGGTCTTCAAGGCGGTGGGTCGATCCTGTCGGTTTCGTTGCGCTTCAGAGGCGTTGCTCAATGCGTGGTAGCCGGGACGTCGTCGTGCAGCAGCACGAGTTCGCCGCGCAGCGAGTGCGGGTACGCCTGCACGATCTTCACGTCGACCATCTGGCCGATCAGGCGCGCATGCGACTCGACCGGCGCCGGAAAGTTGACCACCCGGTTGTTTTCGGTGCGGCCCGCGAGTTCGTTCGGGTCCTTGCGCGCCGGACGCTCGACCAGAATGCGCTCGACCTTGCCGACCATCGCCGCGCTGATACGGGCGACGTTTTCTTCGATCGTAGCCTGCAGATGTTGCAGGCGTTTCAGCTTCACTTCGCGCGGCGTGTCGTCGTGCAGGTTCGCGGCCGGTGTGCCGGGGCGCGGACTGTAGATAAACGAGAAGCTTGTGTCGTACTTCATCTCGTGAATCAGCGTCATCATCTTGTCGAAGTCTTCCTCGGTCTCGCCGGGGAAGCCGACGATCATGTCGGTCGACAGCGACAGGTCCGGACGGATCGCACGCAGCTTGCGAATCACCGACTTGTATTCGAGCACGGTATAGCCGCGCTTCATCGCCATCAGGATACGGTCGGAGCCGTGCTGCACCGGCAGGTGCAGGTGGCTCACGAGCTTTGGCACCTTCGCATAGGTGTCGATCAGGCGCTGCGTGAATTCCTTCGGATGCGACGTGGTGTAGCGAATCCGTTCGATGCCCGGAATCTCGGCGACGTATTCGATCAGCGTCGCGAAGTCGGCGATTTCCGTTTCCCCCAGCGTCAGCGGGCCGCGATACGCATTCACGTTCTGCCCGAGCAGCGTGACTTCGCGCACGCCCTGATCGGCGAGGCCGGCGATTTCGGTGAGCACGTCGTCGAGCGGGCGCGACACTTCCTCACCGCGCGTGTACGGCACGACGCAATAACTGCAGTATTTGCTGCAGCCTTCCATGATCGACACGAACGCGCTCGGCCCATCGACGCGCGCGGGCGGCAGATGGTCGAACTTTTCGATTTCCGGGAAGGAGATGTCGACCTGCGCGCGGCCGCTTTCGCGGCGTTTGTCGATCATCTGCGGCAGACGGTGCAGCGTTTGCGGACCGAACACGAGATCGACATACGGCGCGCGCGCGACAATCGACGCGCCTTCCTGGCTCGCGACGCAACCGCCAACGCCAATGATCAGATTCGGGTTCGCTTCCTTCAGCTCGCGCACGCGGCCGAGGTCGGAGAAGACTTTTTCCTGCGCCTTTTCGCGCACGGAGCAGGTGTTGAAGAGAATGACATCCGCATCTTCCGGGGTGTCGGTCTTCACGAGGCCTTCAGCCGCGCCGAGTACGTCGACCATCTTGTCGGAGTCGTACTCGTTCATCTGGCAGCCAAAGGTCTTTACATAAACTTTCTTGGTCATCGAATTTCGCCGGTCGCAGTGGTTAACCTGGGGGCGCGGTAGTAACGGGAACGAAGGAACTGCACGGGTTTGACGATGGCTCTTTTGACGTGCCGCCCGCCCGTGTAGCGTAGCCCGACATTATATCCCTTGCTGGCGAATGGTTTTGCGCGCCGGTGGGGGCGCCGGAAAGCCCAGCAGCGCCTCGAGTTCCCCGGAAACCTGCGCAAACCGCTCGCTCAGGAAATCGAGCAGCACCCGCACGCGTGGCGCCATGAAGCGGTTGCGGTGATAGAGCGCATGCAGCGGCGCGTCCGGATAGCGCCAGTCCGGCAGCAGGACGCGAAGCCCGTCCGAGCGCAGATCGGCTTCGACGTCCCACATCGACTTGACCACGATCCCATAGCCGCGCAACGCCCATTCGCGGGCGATGGCGCCGTCGTTGGTTTCGCGGGCCGTATCGAGCGGCACCGTGTAGTGCTGCACTTCGTCGCCGCGTGTGAAGCGCCATTCGTTGATCGGGCCGGAAGCGGTGCCGAGCACGATGCAGTTAAAGCGTGCCAGATCGCTCGGATCCTTTGGCTCCCCGTGCTTCACGATGTAGTCCGGCGACGCGCAGAGCACGCGCCGGTTCGGCGCGAGCGGCTTCGCGACGAGCGAGCTGTCGGGCGGCACGCCAAAGCGGATCGCGAGGTCGATGTCGTCCTGCAGCAGGTTCTGCAGCGAATCGGACAGCGTGAGTGCGAACGTGACTTCCGGATATTGCGCGTTGAACGCGTCGAGCCAGTGCATCAGCAGGTTGCGGCCGAAGTCGGACGTGGCGGAAATCCGCACCTTGCCGCGCACGACGTTCTGGCCGGCCTGCAACGCGGCTTCGGCGTCGTCGAGCGCCTGCAGCGCCTGACGGCAGCAGTTCAGGTAGAGGCGACCCTCGTCGGTGAGCCGCAGCTGGCGCGTCGTGCGCTCGAAGAGGCGCGCCCGCAGGCCGGTTTCAAGCTTCGTCAGCCGCGCGCTGGCGGCGGCGGGCGTGAGGCCCAGCTTGCGGCCCGCGGCAGACAGACTGCCCGCCTGCGCCGCCTCGACGAAGAGGCGGATATCTCCGAGGTTATCCATCGATATTTCAAAATAATTTGATAATGATTCAAATGCTACGCCAATTCTCAAGTCAAGGCGTACCAGGGAGAATGCGCCCTGTGAAAGTGTTTCCTGGCCGGAGGCCGCTGTTCCATGTACCTCGATCACGCGACGATCGTTACGCCCGATCTGGAAGACGTCCGACGGTTTTTCGTCGACGTCGTCGGACTCAGCGTGGGCACGCGCCCGCCGTTTGGGATCGACGGGTACTGGCTGTCGGCTGACGGGCGGCCCGTGATTCATCTCATTGCGGCGACATTGCCCGGTCATGCCGGACGGGCCGTGCCACGCATCGATCACATCGCGTTCCGTATCGACACCGCCGCCGAATGGAACGCATTCGTCGAAAGACTGCGTGCCGCCGAGGTGCCTTACCAGCTCGCCGAGGTTCCACTCTCGGGCGAAACACAACTTTTCGTCGTGCTGGGCGCGGGCGTGGTCGTCGAATTCGTGACGGCGCTTCGTGGCTCACCTCGTAGCCCGCTTGATAGCCCGATTGATAACCCGCTTCGCGCGCAATCCTGAAACCTGGAGATTCAGATGCCCATTCCCCTTCTGGCGCTGGCGATCAGCGCATTTGCCATCGGAACGACCGAGTTCGTGATCATGGGCCTCCTGCCCCAGGTCGCGCAGGATCTGGCGGTGTCGCTGCCGTCGGCGGGGTTGCTCGTCAGCGGCTATGCGCTTGGCGTTGCAGTCGGTGCGCCGCTCCTCGCCATGGTCACGAGCAGGATGCCGCGCAAGCTCGCGCTGCAGCTGCTGATGGGCGTGTTCATCGTCGGCAACGTGCTGTGCGCCATCGCCGGGAATTACTCGATGCTGATGATCGCGCGCGTGGTGACGTCATTCGCGCACGGCTCGTTCTTCGGGATCGGCGCGGTGGTGGCGGCTTCGCTCGTGCCGCAGGAAAAGCGTGCGAGCGCAATCGCGCTGATGTTTACGGGGCTCACGCTCGCCAACGTGCTCGGCGTGCCGTTCGGCACGTTCATCGGCCAGGAGTTCGGCTGGCGCGTCGCGTTCTGGATCGTCGCGGCGTTTGGCGTGCTTTCGCTGGCCGGTGTCACCGCGCTCGTGCCGAACCGGCATGACGCCGGCCCGACCGGCCTCGGCCACGAAGTGCGCGTGCTGAAGGACCCGCAGGTGTGGATCGCGCTCATGATGACTGTGCTGGGCTTTGGCGGCGTGTTCGTCGTCTTTACGTACATCGCGCCGATTCTTGAGCAGGTGAGCGGCTTCACGCCGCGTGGTGTCACGCTGATTCTCGTGATCTTCGGTATCGGCCTGACGGTCGGCAACACGATCGGCGGAAAGCTCGCGGACCGCGCGCTGATGCCTTCGCTGATGGGCATTCTCGTGGCGCTCGCCATGATCATGGCGATCTTCGCGAAGACGAGCCATTCGCAGATCGCCGCCGGCATTACGGTGTTTGTCTGGGGCATTGCCGCGTTCGCGACGGTGCCTCCGCTCCAGATGCGCGTCGTCGAAAAGGCGACGGCCGCGCCGAACCTCGCGTCGACGCTGAACATCGGTGCGTTCAACGTCGGCAATGCGGGCGGCGCGTGGCTCGGCGGCCTTGCTATCGGTCACGGCTATGCGCTCGATGTGCTCCCCTGGGTGGCCGCTGGCGTGACGGTGCTCGCGCTTGCACTTACGCTGGTCGCCGCGCGTATGGATGCGCCATCGGCCGCCGTGCCGCAGCAGGTGTGAACGACATGCACGGGCATTGCGCGGGACCCTCCCGCGCAATGCTGATAACGGTGTGACGATAACTTCGTTGGGCGTAGCGAAATCCGCTGATAGTCTGGCTCCTCACTGATGCGCGTCCGCTTCCTGGCGGCGCTTCTGGAGGCCACCATGCATTCCCCGCTTGCGCTGGTTCGCGACCCCGCGGCCGAACTGTCCGACGGCCCGCGCGCGCCCGAACCGTTCGATGCGCTCGAGCAGCTTGTCGGCGTCAACCTGGCCCGGCTGCGTGCCGAGCGCCAGCTTTCGCTCGATGCGCTTGCGCGCGCTTCCGGCGTTTCGCGGGCGATGCTCGCGCAGATCGAATCCGCACGCAGCGTGCCGTCGATCAAGGTGCTGTGCAAGGTCGCGGCCGCGCTGAAGGTTTCAGTCTCGGCGTTTTTGCGGCGGCACGCGGTCAACGGCTTCGAGCATCTGCCGGCGGGGCAGGCGGCGCGCCTCGTCAGCGCGAGCGGCCGGTATTCGTCACGCGCGCTGTATCCGGAAGGCGGGCCCGTCGCCGCAGAGTTTCATGAACTGCGCATCGCGCCGCTGCATACCGAAACCGGCACACGCCGCGCGCCCGGTACGACGGTGAATCTCGTCGTGAGCGACGGCACGCTCGAAGTGCGGGTGCACGACCAGCGCCAGCTGCTCGCAACCGGTGACGCGATCGTCTTCGATGCCGACCAGCCGCACAGTTTTCGCAATCCCGGCGACACCGAAACGCGCGCGTTTCGCGTGACGCTCAACGCCGAGACGCCGCCGCGTTGGGATGTGCCGCACGACACGGCAACGCGGCCCGCGGCGTCCTGAATGTCCCTGGATCGAATGGGGCAAAGTGATCTTTTCCGTCGAACTCGTGTATCCTTTGCCGGCCGGTTTTAGCCGGTAATCAGTGCGTCTTCAGGGCGGGGTGTAATTCCCCACCGGCGGTATGCAGGCCATGGCAGTCTGGCCCGCGAGCCCGCGAGCGCCCGCGCTTTACGTTGTAGCGGGGTCAGCAGATCTGGTGAAATGCCAGAGCCGACGGTCATAGTCCGGATGAGAGAAGATGTGCAGCCAGTCATGGTCCAACCCATGCGTTTCGTCGCTTTGTCCGTGTAGGCGGGCGGCGGCGCGTGGACGTGTGTCGCTTCGCGTTTGTTTTGCGTCTGAGGCGCGCACGGGGTTCTGTCTGTTTGCAATGCCCTGAAACGTTTTTCGCCCAACTTCCGCGAGGAGCGTTTCACATGTCTTTTGCTACTTTTCCTGCACCGGCTGCGCACTTCGAAAGCGCTTTCGCCGATCTCCCACTGCTTTCCACCGAAGCCGTTCCCCCGCGTATTGCCGCTGCACTGGAGGCAATGCGAGACGGTCGCGCCGTCGTGCTTCAGGACGACCACGACCGCGAAAACGAAGCCGATCTGATTGTTTCCGCCGAGCGTCTGACGAACGAAACGATGGCCTTGCTGATCCGCGAATGCAGCGGCATCGTGTGTCTGTGCCTGCCCGACGAGAAGATCCGCGCGCTCGAACTCCCGCCGATGGCCGTCAATAACGAAAGCCGTCACGGCACGGCGTTCACCGTTTCGATCGAAGCCCGTGTGGGCGTGTCGACGGGCGTATCAGCCGCCGACCGCGTGACGACGATCCGTGCGGCCATCGCCGATCACGCGAAGCCTGCCGATATCGTCCGCCCGGGGCACGTGTTCCCGCTGCGCGCGATGCCAGGCGGCGTGCTCGCGCGACGCGGCCACACGGAAGGCACCGTCGACCTCGCGATTCTTGCGGGACTGAAGCCGGCGGGCGTGCTGTGCGAACTGATGAACGCGGACGGCACCATGACGCGTGGCGCCGATGTGGAGCGCTTCGCCGCGCGACACAATCTGCCGATGCTGACGATTGCGGAACTCGTCGAGTTCCGTGAGGCGCTGGCAACCGTGCGCGAATGCTGCACGGACGCCGCGTGAAGTAAGGCAGGCGCGCGGCCCATGGCGGCCGGCGTTAGCATTGAAGTCGACGCCGCTACCTCAACCCGCGCAACGCGATCTACGACTGTACGTCGCCGAATTCGCCGCGTTTGCCGGCTTCGACCAGCGCGGGCAGTTCATCCATGTGTTCCATGATTCGCGTGATGCCCATATTGCGCAGCACGTCCGCGTAACCGTCGGGGATGTGACTCGCACCGACAAACGCGATCGTCTTCATGCCCGCGGCGCGCGCCGCATTCAGCCCCGCAATGCTGTCCTCGACAACAACGCAGCGCGCCGGCTCCACGTTGAGTTGCTGCGCGGCAAGCAGATAGACGTCGGGGTAGGGCTTCGGTCGGGCGACCTGCTCCGCGCTGAAGATGCGTCCCGCGAAAATCTCCGTCAGCCCCGCACGTTTCACCGAAGCGAGCACGCGCGACATCCGGCTGTTCGACACGACCGCTGCCGGCAACATCACGCGTTGCAGCGCGTCGCGCACGCCGCTGATCGCGCTCAGCGAAGAAGCCAGCGCACGCTCGACGTTCTGTTCGACGGTCTGCAGAAAATTCGCCGGCAGCGTGATGTTCTGGCTCGCCTCGAGGTTTTCGAGGAAGCGTGAGGTCTGCTGGCCGAACGCGGTCTTCACGATGGCTTCGAAGTTGATGCCGGGGAAGGTGGTCGTCAGCGTATCGAGCATGACGTGATCGGCGATGACTTCGCTATCGACGAGGACACCGTCGCAATCACAGATGAGATGGTCGAGCATGCGTAAAACGGGCGCGGAGGGTCGGGTTGGCGGACCGGCGAGTCTCGTGACGCGCCGGCCGGCGTGGATCGAAAACGCCATCATACGTGGTTGTCGGGCGTGGATGCTTGCGGCGCCCCGCGCTGCGCGGATTTCCGGCCAGTCACGCGAACCTCAATCCGCAACGCGAACAGGCTCAATGTTCCGGTGAATCGGCCCACGCGGTCGCGGCCCGTACCGCGCGATGCCAGCCGTCGACACAGGCTTTCACATCCGCTGACGGCAGCGCGGGCGAAAAGCGACGATCGAGCTTCCACTGGCTTTGCAGTTCGCCGACATCCTTCCAGTACCCGACCGCAAGCCCCGCGAGATACGCGGCACCGAGCGCGGTCGTTTCGCTGACCTTCGGACGCACCGCGTCCACGCCGAGAATATCCGCTTGGAACTGCATCAGCAGGTTGTTTGCGCACGCGCCACCGTCGACGCGCAGCTCACCGACGCGAATGCCCGAATCCGCTTCCATCGCGCGCAGCACGTCGACCGATTGATAAGCGATCGAATCGAGCGCCGCGCGCGCGATGTGTGCCGACATCGTGCCGCGCGTGACGCCGAACAGCGTGCCGCGTGCGCGTGCGTTCCAGTGCGGCGCGCCGAGCCCGGCGAACGCCGGCACGAGATAGACGCCGTCGCAATGCGACACGCTGCGCGCGAGCGATTCGATCTCCGACGCGCTCTTGATGATGCCGAGCCCGTCGCGCAGCCACTGCACGACCGCGCCCGCGATGAAGATGCTGCCTTCGAGCGCATAGTTGATCTGGTCGCCGATCTGCCAGGCGATGGTCGTGACGAGGTTGTTCTTCGATTCGATCGGCTTGTCGCCCGTGTTCATCACGAGAAAACAGCCAGTGCCATATGTGTTCTTCACCATCCCCGATTGCGTGCACATCTGTCCGAAGAGCGCGGCATGCTGGTCGCCCGCGATGCCAGCGAGCGGAATCTTCGAGGCGAACACCGTCGTTCTGGTCGGCCCGTAAATCTCCGACGAAGGACGCACCTCGGGCAGCATGCTGCGCGGAATATCGAGCGCGTCGAGCAGTTCGTCGTCCCATTGCAGCGTGTGGATGTTGAAGAGCATCGTGCGCGATGCGTTCGTCACGTCGGTGACGTGCAGGCCGTGCTGCGTGAAGTTCCACACGAGCCAGCTGTCGACCGTGCCGAACGCGAGCTTGCCCTGACGCGCTTTCTCACGCGCGCCTTCGACGTTGTCGAGAATCCAGCGGATCTTGGTGCCCGAGAAATACGAGTCGATCGGCAGACCGGTCTTCGCCCGAACTTTTTCTTCGAGGCCCTGCGCTTTCAGCTGGTCGCAGAAATCGGCGGTGCGGCGGTCCTGCCAGACGATGGCGTTGTAGACCGGATGCCCGGTTTCGCGATCCCAGACAATCGTTGTTTCGCGCTGGTTCGTAATGCCGATCGCGGCAATCGACGTGCCGTTCAGGCCGGCACGCGTGACGGCTTCGGCCGCGACGCCGGCCTGCGTCGACCAGATTTCCTGCGGGTCGTGTTCGACCCAGCCCGGGTGCGGATAGAACTGCTGGAACTCCTTTTGCGCGATCGATACGACGTTGCCGTCATGGTCGAACAGCATTGCACGCGAGCTGGTCGTGCCCTGGTCGAGCGCGAGGATGTACTGATCCGGCATTCTGTCTTCTCCATGTTTTTCGTGACGCGGCCGTTCGCGGGCAGCCGGTGTCCGTCAGCATGCAGCAACGTGCGTGCTTCGGCCAGCGCGGCGTGCGGTGTCGGGTTGCCCGCGACGGCTGGCCGTCCTGTGGCTGCTTTTTGTGCGTCTTCGTTGAAGGCGCGCCGCATGCGGTCGCTTCGACGTCACGCGTGCGGCGTGACGTCTTCGCGTGCGAACCATGCGTCGATTTCGCGCGTGACCGTATCGAGCGTGCCAGGTCCGACGAGATGCAGGCCGAGCTTGGAGCGGCGCCAGAGCACGTCGTGCGCAGTGCGCGCCCACTCGGTATCGCGAAGATAGCGCAGTTCCGATTCGTAGAGACCCGGCGCAAACGCGTGACCGAGATCGTCAAGCGCGCGCGCCTGGCCGACGACATACGCCGCGCGGGTCCCATAAGCGCGTGCGTAGCGGCGCGCGAGATCGGCGGGCAGCCACGCGTGCTGCTGCCCGAACTGCGTGGCGAAGCGCTCGAAACTGGCGTTCGCGATATCGCCGCCCGGCAGCGGGGCGCCGGCCGTCCACGCAGGCGCCGGCGATTCGAGCGCGCGGGAGAGTTCGTCGACCGCTTCTTCCGCGAGCTTGCGAAACGTCGTGATCTTGCCGCCGAACACGGAGAGGAGCGGCGCCTGACCTGGCGGCGCGTCGAGTTCGAGGCGATAGTCGCGCGTGACCGCCGACGGGTTGTCCGCGCCTTCTTCCTCGAGCAGCGGCCGCACGCCGGAATAGGTCCAGCAGACGTCCGCCGGCGCGATCTTGCGCTTGAAGTAGCGGTTGATCGAGTCGCACAGGTACTGTGTTTCGCCGGCGGTGATCGCGACTCGGGCGGGATCGCCGCGATACTCGATATCGGTCGTGCCGATCAGCGTGTAGTCGTGCTCGTACGGTATCGCGAAGATGATCCGCTTGTCCGGATTCTGGAAGATGTACGCGTGATCGTGCGTGAAGAGACGCCGCGTGACGATGTGGCTGCCTTTCACGAGGCGCACGCTGTGCGTCGTCGCGCCGCGCCCGAGCGCGCCCTGCAGCAGTTCGCCGACCCACGGGCCCGCCGCGTTCGCGGTGGCGCCTGCGCGCATGTCGATGACGCGGCCGTCCGTGCTTTCGAGCCGCGCGTGCCATTCGCCGCCCGCACGCACCGCGCTGACGAGTTTTGTCCGGGTGAGAACGGTGGCGCCGCGCTCGGCGGCGTCGACGGCGTTCAGGACGACGAGCCGCGCATCGTCGACCCAGCCGTCCGAGTACACGAAGCCGCGACGGATCGAGTCGACAAGCGGCTCGCCCGCCGGATGACGGTGCATGTCGATGCCGCGCGAGCCGGGCAGCAGTTCGCGACGCGCGAGATGGTCATACAGAAACAGGCCAGTCCGGATGAGCCACGCCGGCCGCAGGTCCGGCATGTGCGGCATGACGAAACGCAACGGCCACATGATGTGGGGTGCCGCGCGCAGCAGCGTTTCACGCTCCTGCAGCGCCTTGCGCACGAGCCCGAACTCGCGGTACTCGAGATAGCGCAAGCCGCCGTGAATGAGCTTCGTGCTCGCCGAGGAAGTGTGCGACGCGAGGTCGTCCTGCTCGCACAGCAATACGGAGAGGCCACGCCCGGCGGCATCGCGCGCGATGCCCGCACCGTTGATTCCGCCGCCCACGACGAGCAGATCGTACCTTGCGCCTTGCGTCACCGGCTGTGTCCCCTTAATTCCGAAGGAAATTTTGACGGAACCGTAATGTTCGTATTCGAACTTTAATGAACATATTCGAAAAAGTAAAGTTCGGGAGACTGATGGCCGAACGGCCAGGGTGACACGGAACACGCTCGCGGACGATACTCACGAGACGGGCCAACAAGAGGTGAGAAACATGCGTGGAATCTGGATAGCGGGCACGGCGGTGCTGCTGGCGGGGTGCGTCAGCACACCCGATCTGGGCGGCACGATGGGTGCACCCTCGTTCACGTCGTTGCAGGAAATGTGCGGCGGGCAGGCGCTCGATTACGGCAAGGATGCGCAGTCGGTGTATTCGACGCTATTCGATGCGTACGTTGGCAGCGGTCGTGGGAAAGGTTCGAAAGATGCGTACTGCGCGTTCCAGACTGAACTTGCGCAGCACTACGCGGCACAGGGTGCGAGCAGCGACGCGCACATGCGCGACCAGTGGGTGAGCTACCTCACGTCGCAGCGCGCGAAGGCACTCAGCTGGCGGGCGACGGTCGATCCGAGCTTGCGTGGCGGCTAGCGGACGGCAACGCGCAACACCGAGCGTGGATTGCACGGTTCCTGCGGCTGGAGCAGGCGTGCGACGTCCGCACGCCGTGGGCATGGTAACGATTCTGGTGAACAGGGGCGGCGCGACGGTCAGGAGAAACGCTTGATTGCCCTGAGTGCAGAATCGCCAACTTCGGTGAGACGCCACTGCTGGAGGCCGGACGCAAGCTTTTCGAGCTGAACGAGCTGACGTTCGAGGAGCGCGTCGAGTTCGTCGCGTTCCATGTCGGTCTGATTGGGGGAGTCTTTCACGAGCAACAACGTGGCGAATTCATGCGGACTCAGCATTGTTCTCTCCATGTCAGTGATGCCGGACTGTGCATATGGCGCCGAGGCAGTGCGGAACATCTGGCTGTGCGGCGGCATGGGTGCTCACGCCGGCGCATACGGTATATGCGTCGGGGAACTGGAGTGTAGTCAACCGCACGCAGAACGCCAAACCGTCCCCGGAAAATTTTCCCGTTGACAGAATCGTGCGCCAGCGGCGGTCTGGTTTCGCCGCCAGATCCTTGATTTCACTCGAGGTTTCTCGTGCGGCGCAGCAAAACGCAATGCGCGTGACCGGGCGTGTTTGGCCGGCCATGCGCGCCCGTTGTCGCTATTCGGCGATATAGACCTGCGTGCCGGCGTTCGCGAGCGTTTCGGTCATGTCGGGCGGCGGCGCGGCGTCGGTGAAAAGTGCGTCGATCTGGTCGAGATGTCCCTGCCGGACGAGCGCCGGGCGGCCGAACTTCGAGTGATCGGCGGTGAGAAAAACGGTGCGCGCGTGTTCGATGATCGCTTCCGCGACGCGCACTTCGCGGGTGTCGAAATCGCGCAGCGTGCCGTCGGTCTCGATGCTCGACGTGCCGATGATCGCGAAGTCGACCTTGAACTGGCGGATGAAATCGATCGCCAGTTCGCCGACGATTCCCTTGTCCCACGGTCGCACGATGCCGCCCGTCACCAGCACTTCGCAGTCCGGGTAGCCGCTCATCATGCTCGCGACGTTCAGGTTGTTCGTGATCACGCGCAACCCGCGATGGCGATTGAGCGCCCGCGCCACCTCTTCGGTTGTCGTGCCGAGGTTGATGAAGAGCGAGGCCTGATCGGGAATGTGAGTGGCCACCAACATGGCAATGCGGCGCTTTTCGTCGTGGAACATCCGCTGTCGCGCGGTGTACGAGACGTTCTCGGAACTGGTCGGCAGGCTGGCGCCGCCGTGATAGCGTCGCAGGAGGTTCATGTCCGCGAGCCAGTTCACGTCGCGGCGGATTGTCTGCGGCGTCACGTCGAAGTGGGCCGCCAGGTCGTCTACGGTCACGAAACCGTCGCGCTGGACCCATTCGAGCAGTTCCTGCTGGCGTGCGTTCAGGGTCAGGCGTGGGTCTCGGGTCATGGCGAAAAGATCGGGTGCCGTTCAGCGACGCAGGCCGGATGTCGCGCCTCTGACGGGCAGGTATTGGAGTCGACGTATTGTAAGACCTAGAGGCAGCTTGTCAGCAAGGTTGCAGCAAGCGTCGTCGTCGATTGGGATTAAGGTGTTTTATGCATTTATTTAGTCAATAAATGAATTTGTTTTTTGTCCCCGAACAGGATGCAATTTCGGGTTCCCGTTTTCAGTGGTTCGACGTCGTATCTCGTCGGGCTGCGTATTCCAGAGAGTGTCTGACATGACCCGCTTCAACTGGCAAAACCCTTACCCGACACCGCGCCTGCCGGTCTTTGCCCGCAACATCGTCTCGACTTCACATCCGCTCGCGGCCCAGGCCGGTCTGCGTATGCTGTGGAAGGGTGGCAACGCGGTGGACGCGGCGATCGCGGCAGCGGCGGCCATCACGGTGGTCGAGCCGGTGTCATGCGGTCTGGGCGGCGACGCCTTCGCGCTCGTATGGGATGGCCGGAAGCTGCATGGTCTGAACGCGTCGGGCGTGTCGCCGGCCGCGTGGAATGTCGACTACTTCAGGCAGAAGTACGGTGAGGAAAACGGCCTCGCGAAGCAGCCGAAGCGCGGCTGGGACGCCGTTACCGTGCCGGGTGTGATTGCCGGCTGGGAAGCATTGCACCGGAAGTTCGGCTCGCTGCCGTTTGCCGACCTGATGGAACCCGCGATCGAGATCGCCGAACGCGGCCACGCGGTGGCAAGCATCGTGGCGTACAAATGGGCCGCAGCCGTACCGGAACTGAAGGATCAGCCGGGTTTCGCGGAGACATTCATGCCGCGCGGCCGCGCGCCGGAAGTCAGCGAACTGGTGCGCTTTCCCGGTCATGCAAAAACACTGCGCAAGCTGGCTGAACTCGGTCCGCGCGCATACTACGAAGGCGAAATCGCCGAACAGATTGCCGGCTTCGCACGCCAGAGCGGCGCGGCGCTCACGCTCGACGATCTGCGCAACTATCGCGCCGACTGGGTCGAACCGATCGCCAAGGATTATCGCGGCTATACCGTGCATGAAATTCCGCCGAACGGCCAGGGTATCGCCGCGCTGATCGCGCTCGGCATTCTCGAACATTTCGATATCAGGTCGCTGGCCGTCGACAACATCGAATCGCAGCATCTGCAGATCGAAGCGATGAAACTCGCATTCGCCGACGTCTACCGCTACGTTGCGGATCCGCGCTCGATGGACGTAACGCCCGAACAGATGCTCGACGACGCGTACCTGGCCTCGCGCGCGAAGCTGATCGATCCGAAGCGCGCGACGCAGTTCGACTTCGGCATGCCAAAGGCAGGCGGCACGATCTATATGTCCGTGGCGGACGACCGCGGCATGATGGTGAGCTTCATCCAGTCGAACTACATGGGTTTCGGCTCGGGCATCGTCGTGCCCGACAGCGGTATCGCACTGCAGAACCGCGGCTGCGGCTTCTCGATGGATCCGAAGTCGCCGAACGTCGTCGAAGGTGGCAAGCGGCCGTTCCATACGATCATCCCGGCGTTCCTCACGCAGCAGGTCGATGGCCAGCAGGAAGCCGTCATGAGCTTCGGCGTGATGGGGGGCGACATGCAGCCGCAAGGCCATCTGCAATCGATCGTGCGGATGCTCGACTACGGCCAGCAACCGCAGGCCGCGTGCGATGCGCCGCGCTGGAAGGTCAATCGCGACTTCACGATCGACATCGAATCCACACTGGATCCGCAAACGGCGAGTGCGCTGGAAGGACTCGGTCATACGATCAAGTCCGTCGACGATCCATATATGGACTTCGGCTCCGGTCAGTACATCTGGAAACTCGACCGCAATGATCCGGAGCGCGGCTATGTCGCCGCAAGCGACAGCCGTCGCGACGGGCTCGCGGCCGGGTTCTAGGGCGAGGAGCAGGGCACATTCCGCATACGACGGAGGGCCCGCGAAACAGGCCGCCGTTCGTCGTCGCGATTTCGCGTTTTCGGGATTCGTGTGACGCAATTCGCGTCACGCGGCCCGGCGCGAAAGCAGTACACAACGACAGTAATCAAGCAATGACAGGCAAGGCAGGAGACATCATGAGCACCCACGCGTCGCACGCTGCGACCGCTTCCGCACCGCAACTCGCGCCGCTTTCGAAGGCGACGGTGCGGCGCATTGTGTTTTCGTCGTCCGTCGGCAACGCACTCGAGTGGTTCGATTTTCTGGTCTACGGTTATTTCGCGACCATCATCGCGAAACAGTTCTTCCCGACGCACGACGAGTGGCTCTCCACCTTGCTTGCGATCGGCACGTTCGGCATCTCGTTCCTGATGCGCCCGCTCGGCGCCATCGTGCTGGGCATCTACGGCGACCGTAAAGGCCGCAAGGCGGCGCTCACGCTCGCCATTGCACTCATGATGGTCGGCACGCTCGCGATGGCCGTCATGCCGCCGTATTCGGCGATCGGCATTGCTGCGCCTCTCCTGATTCTCGTCGCGCGTCTCGTGCAGGGCTTCGCGGTGGGTGGCGAATTCGGCAGCGCGACCGCGTTCATGGTCGAGCACAGCGCGACGCGGCGCGGATATTACGCGAGCTGGCAGTTTGCAAGCCAGGGGCTCGCCGCGATCACGGCCGCGGCGTTCGGCTCGCTGCTGACGGCCTGGCTGCCGTCCGAACAGCTCAACGCGTGGGGCTGGCGTATTCCGTTCGTGTTCGGTCTGCTGGTCGGGCCCGTCGGCTATTACATCCGTTCGCATCTGGACGAGACGCCTGAGTTTGTCGCTGCCCAGCGTGAGCGCGTCGTCGAAAGCGCCGCGCCGCTCAAGGATCAGGGCGCGTCGTTCAACAGGCAGTGGGTCAACCTGCTTCTCGCGATCGGCATCGTCGCGCAATCGACGGTCGGCGTGTATGTGCTTCAGCTTTATATGCCGCTGTATGCGGTGAAGCAGCTGCACATGGCGGCGGCCGCTTCGTTCGGCGTTGTCGTGCTGAACGGGGGCCTGCAGTTCGTACTGTCGCCGGTGATGGGCGCGCTGTCGGATCGCATCGGCCGCATCCGCATCATGCTGACGACGTCGGTGCTGATGGGCGTGCTGATCTATCCGATGTTCGCGTTGCTGCAAACTCACCCCACAATCAGTTGCCTGTTGTTGCTCCAGGCCATGGCCGGTATTTTCAAGGCCGCTTACTCTGGGCCCATGCCGGCGCTGATGTCGGAAATCTTCCCGGTGCGCGTGCGCTCGACAGGTCTTTCAATTGGCTACAGCATCGGCGTCACGCTCTTCGGCGGATTTGCGCCCACCATTGTCGAGACGTTCATCCATCTGACCGGCGACAAGCTCGCGCCCGCCTATTACGTGTTGCTTGCGGCGGCGCTGTCGGGCACGTCGCTCGTGATCGTTGCAATTCGTATGCGCGTGCGTCGAGGCGTCTGACCGCACGGATGCTGGCGCGCAGCTTCTGCTGGGCGCAGCGCGGCGAGAACCGCGCCCACCGCGGCACTTCAAAAGCGAAAGCCCGCGAAATATCGGGCGCATTAAAAAACAGCAGCCGTTCGCGGCTGCTTTTTTTGCGCACCTCTCAGGCGTGGTTGCGGCCGCTTGCGGTCACTGCACGCCTTTCATTTGACGAATGTCGCACGTGCTGAGCGCTTTCCCTGGTACGGCGCGGAACTGCGGACATCCGGCACGGTCTGTGCTGTGGTATCTGCAGATTTGCGCGACATTGGCTAAGATGCAGTTGAGAAGGGGTTAAACATTTCAAAGCGCTGGATGTAGCAACGGTGCGCAGCCGGCCGGGCAGGAGGCATACGGTCGGCATGTTCCCGTGTCGCAACAGCTTTTGGGAGCACGAACAATGCGAACAGACTCCATGCACGTGATGCCCTGGCGTATCGAGGACATCGATCTCAGCCGGATCGACCGGCAGAAAGCGGTCGTCAACGAGGATCTGCTGTTGCTGCTGTGCGCGGCGTCGTTCATTGAAAGCGGCACTGATCTGTACACGAGCAACCTCAGCACGTTCTTCCATGGCGATCCGGAAGTATCCGCATGGCTCAACAACGAATGGGAACCCGAAGAACTGCAGCACGGGCGCGCGCTCAAGACCTACATCGCGCACGTGTGGCCGGAGTTCGACTGGGACACGGCGTTTCATAACTTCTTCGAAGAGTACAAGCTGACCTGCTCCGTTGAAGACTTCGAAAAGACGCGCGCACTCGAAATGGTTGCACGGTGTGTCGTCGAAACCGGCACAGCAACGCTGTATCGCGCGATTGGTGAATGCTCGGATGAACCGGTGCTGAAGGAAATCACCGACAACATCCGTACCGACGAAGTGCGGCACTACAAGCACTTTTTCAAATACTTCAAGAAGTACAACAGGATCGAAGGCAACGGCCGGCTGGCGGTGCTGGGTGCGCTGATGCGTCGTGTGATGGAGATCAAAAACGAAGATTCCGAGATCGCACTGCGTCATGTGTTTGCGATCCGTTATCCCGAGCGCGTCAACGATTCGGCCTACAATCGTGACCGCGCCGCGCGTATCAATACGCTGGTGCGCCGCAATCTGTCGGCCGATATGTGTGTGAAGATGCTGCTGAAGCCACTCGATCTGCCCGCGAAGATCCAGCCGGGCGTGCACTATCCGCTGGCGAAAATCACGCAGCACGTGTTCTTTCGATAGCCGCAGTCAACGCGCGGCGCGAGTCGTTGCGCGGCAGTGACCGGATGGCCCGCCTGCGCGGGCCATTTTGTTTTCCTTGAACCTCACATGGAGCGACGTGATGACCGCCTCAACGGATCGCGAGCGAGCACTCGAACAGGACGTCTTCGACGAATGGCCGCCTGCATTGCGTGCAGCCTTCGACGGGACATCGCTGGAGACAAAGATTGGCTTCACCGCATCGCTCGTCACGCGCGACGTGAACGGTCATCTGCGCACCTCGTTGCTCGGCGTCGGCGAACTGTATGCGCCCGACTCGCGCACGCTGTGCCTCGCGCTGTGGCCGCAGTCGCGTGCAGCCCGGGCGTTGCGCGAAGGCGGCCGCGCGGCGCTGACGTTCGTCTTCGACGACGCGTTCTATCAGGTGCAACTCGACATCCAGCCGCTGCCGAACACGGGCGGCGGCCTCGCATGCTTTACGGGGTCGATCGATACGGGCGAAGCGCAACGCGTGCCCTATGCGCGCCTCACCGGCGGCATTTCGTTCGATCTGGAAGAGAATCGCGATGCGGTGCTCGACCGCTGGAAGCAACAGATCGAGCACCTGAAAAAAACGGCCGGAGCAAGCCCCGGCCGTTAGTTCGCTGATACGGGCGATGGACCTGCGGTTTATCGCCCGCGCTGCCCGCCGTTGCGCGCGGAATGCGATCCACGCGGGCCGCCGCCCAGCAATGCGCCGGGATTGCCGCCGCCAGCCTGCTGCGGCTTGCGCGGTGCGTGCGAACTGGCGTTGCCGCCTTCGTGCGACGCAGCGCGCGGCTTGTCGTGATGACGCGTGGTTTCGTGACGCGGATTGTCCTTGCGCACTTGCGCGGGACCGTTGCTCACGGGCTTGCTGCCTTGTGCACGGGCCTGTTGCGGTTGCTGCGCGTTTTGCGATGCACCGCCACGCGAGTTCGGGCGCGACTGCGCCGGCTTCGACGAAGACGCACCATCGCGCTTCGGTGAGCCGCCTTGCGACTGACGCGGCTGACGACCACCGCCACCACCACCACCTTGCCCGCGACGCAGGATCGGCTCGGGCTTCGCCGTCGGATCGGGCTCGAAGCCCGCGATGACTTCCTGCGGCACCTGGCGCTTGATCAGCTTCTCGATGTCCTTCAGCAACTGCAGTTCATCAACGCAAACCAGCGATACCGCTTCGCCCGACGCGCCCGCGCGACCCGTACGGCCGATGCGGTGAACGTAGTCTTCCGGCACGTTCGGCAGATCGTAGTTGACCACGTGCGGCAGCTGGTCGATATCGATACCGCGCGCGGCGATATCGGTCGCGACGAGCACCTGCAGCGTCGCGTCCTTGAACTCGGCGAGCGCGCGCGTACGGGCCGACTGGCTCTTGTTGCCGTGAATCGCGAGCGCGCTGATGCCGTCCTTCGTCAGCTGTTCGGCGAGGCGGTTCGCGCCGTGCTTCGTGCGCGTGAACACGAGCACCTGAAACCAGTTGTGCTGCTTGATCAGATGCGTCAGCAGTTCGCGCTTCTTGTCACGGTCGACGGGGTGAATTTTCTGCGCGACCAGTTCCGCCGTCGTATTGCGGCGTGCGACTTCGATCAGCGCCGGCGAGTCGAGCAGGTTGTCGGCGAGCGTCTTGATCTCGTCGGAGAACGTGGCCGAGAACAGCAGGTTCTGGCGCTTCGGCGGCAGTTTCGCGAGCACGCGCTTGATGTCGTGAATGAAGCCCATGTCGAGCATGCGGTCGGCTTCGTCGAGCACAAGAATATCGAGCTGCGACAGATCGATCGTCTTTTGCTGCATGTGGTCGAGCAGACGCCCCGGCGTTGCCACGACAATGTCGACACCGCGTCGCAGCGCATCGATCTGTGGATTGATGCCGACGCCGCCGAACATCACGGTCGACTTCAGCTTCAGGTATTTGCCGTACTGGCGCACGCTTTCTTCGACCTGCGCGGCGAGTTCGCGCGTCGGCGTAAGAATCAGCGCGCGCACCGCGCGCTTGCCGTTCGCGTTGTTGACGGGTTGCATCGTCGTCAGACGTTGCAGGATCGGCAGCGTGAAGCCGGCGGTCTTGCCGGTGCCGGTCTGGGCGCCGGCAAGCAGATCGCCGCCGTTCAGTACGGCCGGAATAGCTTGCGTCTGGATCGGAGTCGGGGAGGTGTAGCCCAGTTCGTGAACAGCACGGACCAGCGGTTCGGACAAGCCGAGGGAATCAAAAGACATAGAAACTCTTTGCAAATGCAGATGTGGCGACCCGCTCGTTCGCAGCCGGAAAAGGCGCGATAAAAGCCGAAGCAAAGGCAACGGCAAAAGCCGAGGCCTGAAGCTGGTCGCCGGGAAATCGGCGGTACGCTCGCTGGCGTACCGAATGCATCAACGCGCTATCAAGACACGTCGACTGGCGTTAAGTTGCATTTCGCCGCCGTGGAATGTCATGCGACGTAGCGCGCGACACTGACGAATTGACACAGACTGCCGGCCAGCACGAACAGGTGCCAGATGCCATGTCCATGCCGGATGCGCTCGTCGTTGATGAAGAAGTAGATGCCGGCGCTGTAGATGAGACCGCCGGCCACGAGCCATGCGGTGCCTGCTGGCGGCAATGCTTCCACCAGCGGACGAATGGCAACGAGCGCGAGCCATCCCATCAATATGTACAGCACCATCGAAACGCTGCGGGTGCGTCGCCCGAGCGTCAGTTCCTGCGTGATACCGAGAGCTGCGAGCCCCCAGCTCACCCCGAACAGCGACCAGCCCCACGGACCACGCAGCGTAACCAGCGTGAACGGCGTGTAACTGCCGGCGATCAGCAGATAGATCGCCGAATGGTCGCATTTCTGCAGGATCGCCTTCAGACGCGGATGGCGAACACTGTGATAAAGCGTGGAGATAGCATACAGCACGAACAGCATCGCACCGTAGACGGCGAAACTGACGACCTTGTACGCATCGCCATCGAGCGCGCCCATCGTGACGAGCGTCGCCAGCCCCGCCACCGACAGCACGGCGCCGACGAGGTGGGTAATGCTGTTGAATCGCTCACCAAAATGCACGGTACTCTCTCCTGCCTGCCGTCATGCGCATCCTGCTTCGCGCGTAACTGGCAACTGATTCCTGAAAAACCGGATCCAGCAAAAAACAAAGGGCGCAGCCGCGAAATCCGCTGGCCGCGCCCCGGGTGCACCCGGCATCGCTTAATCGAGCGGCGCCGAACGCAGATCGCTGACCTGTTGCGGCGACACCGGCGTACCGTGGTTGCCCCACGACATACGGATGTACGTCACCACTGCAGCCACTTCCTGATTCGACAGCGACTGTGCAAACGGCGGCATGCCATACGGCTTCGGATTGCCATCCGTGCTCGGTGGATAACCGCCATTCAGCACCATGCGGATCGGGTTCACAGCCGACGGCATCTGGATCGACTGGTTGTTCGCGAGGGGCGGGAAGTTAGGCGGCTGGCCGAGACCATTCGCTTCGTGACACTTCGCGCAGTTGTCAGCGTAGATCTTCTGACCTTGCTTCAACAGTTCGCCGCCGAACTTTTCCGACGTTTCGAGTTGCAGACCTTCAGGCGCTTCCTTCTTCTGCGGAATGGTCTTCAGGTACGTCGACATTGCGTGGATGTCTTCGTCCGACATGTACTGCAGGCTGTTGTGAACCACTTCAGCCATCGGGCCGAACACCGCGCCGCGATTCGACACGCCGTTCTTCAGCAGATCGGAGATGTCCTTGATGTCCCAGTCGCCGAGGCCGGCTTCCTTGTTCGACGTCAGCGAAGGCGCATACCAGTTCTGCAGCGGGATCAGACCGCCAGCAAATGCCGCCGAGCTCACCGGGCCGCCCATTGCGTTGATCGACGTGTGGCACATGCCGCAATGGCCGAGGCCTTCGATCAGGTACGCGCCGCGGTTCCATTCGACCGACTTGGTCGGATCGGCCTTGTACTCGCCTTCACGGAAAAACAGCGTACGCCAGCCAATCAGCATGTTGCGCTGGTTGAACGGGAATTTGAGCTCGTGCGGACGGCTCGCCACGTTCACCGGCGTGACCGAACGCAGATACGCGTAGATCGCGTCCGAGTCGGCGCGCGTGACCTTCGTGTAGCTCGTGAACGGGAAGCCCGGATACAGCAGGCTGCCGTCCTTCGAACGGCCCGTGTGCATCGCGCGGTAGAAGTCGTCCTGCGTCCACTTGCCGATGCCGTATTGATCGTCCGGCGTGATGTTCGGCGTGAACATCGTGCCGAACGGCGTAGCCATCGGCAGGCCGCCGGCGAACGTCTTGCCGCCGCGCACCGTGTGGCACGCGATACAGTCGCCGGCGCGGGCGAGGTACTCGCCGCGTTTGATCAGTTCGGCCTGGTCGGCGGGCGTTGCCGCGACGGCCGTACCGTTATGCAGGTTGTCGCCGCCGGACCACAGGACCGGAACAAGCGCGGCGGCTGCTACGACGACAACAGCCGAGAGTGCGAACAGGGACTTGCGTTTCATTTGAATATCTCTCCCGGTGCCTTATTGCGGTTCGCTGCCGCAGGCAAGCGGAGTCTTCATCGAACGGGCAGGGGCCGGCACGGGGTTGTGCGGAGCCGGTTGCGTGGAAAGCCATGCCGCGACGGCGTTCACGTCTTCATCGGTGAGGCGCGTGGCGATCGTGTGCATGCAATCGGGCTCGACGGCGTGACGCGTACCCGAGCGCCATGCACCGAGCTGTGCGCTGATGTAGTCAGCGTGCAGACCGACGAGACCCGGGATCGCCGGTTCCATACCGGTCAGGCCCTTGCCGTGACAGGCCGCGCAAGCGGGAATCTGCTTCGATGCGTCGCCGTTCAGCACGATCTGCTGGCCGCGCGCGACCGTGGAAGCCGATACGGTCGGCTTCGCAGGCGACGGATACGGCGGACGCTGTTGCGAGAAGTACGTCGCGATCTGATGGAGGTAGTCGTCCGAGAGATACGTGACGAGGTAGTTCATCGGCGGGTACTTGCGGCGGCCTTCGCGGAAATTCTGCAGCTGGTTGAACAGATAGTCGGCCGGCTTGCCTGCGAGACGCGGGAAGTAGTCGTTATCGGTACCCTGACCATGGGAGCCGTGGCACGCAGTACAGCCCTGCACGCGTGACTCCATCGTGTCCGGGGCCTTGGGCTGGGTCTGCGCATTCGCTGCGCTGAAGACGCCTGCACTGCCGATCAACAGAACGGCGAGCAATGGGCGGAAAATGCGTCTTGAAGACACGCGTAACTCCATCAAAATCGGGGACCTGACCGAACTTCGAACGGCTCGGTGTGGAAGCCAGCCGGCGCTGCGGCGACGCAGCATTCTATCATCGATGATTGATGGTGACTATTTGACTCATTGACGTGAGTTCCTGTGTCAGCATCGATGCGACAGTTTGCCGCAGAATGGGCGTCGCCTGCATCGCAGGGACTGGCCGGATGGCCGAAACCATCGCGCGGCGGCCGCATCGAAGCGTACACTCGCGGGTCTTGCCGGCGCCGCTGCCCGCATCGGGTCTGCTGCCGCGTTCATGCCGTTTTTCTGTTTATCTCCTCATTTCATTCATGAAGCCAACTGATTTTGCCGGCCTGCCGCCCGACTCCGTGATCGAAAGTCTTTCTCTGGAACATGAAATGGCGTCAGGCGTGCCTGGTCGCGTCGATTTCCGTCTGGATAGCACGGGCGCCGCGCAATGAACGTCGACGGACTGTGGATCGGGCAGGTCGCCATGACCGCCCTCATGAATATTGCGTTTGCGTTTGCCGTCGGATCGGCGCTTCTCGCCGCGTGGCTCGCGAAGGATGGCGGGCAAAAAGTTGCGCCCGCGCGACCCGCGTTGTTGCGTGCGCAACGGTCGCTGGTGACGGGCGCTGTCGTGCTGGTGCTTGCGGACCTTGGCTGGCTCATCTATCAGAGCGCGACGATGAGTGGCGTCGGGCTGCCCGAGGCGCTCGGCGTCGTGCCATCCGTGCTGACGCAGACGCACGTCGGCTTTGCCTGGAGCATCGCCTTCGGTGGCGCACTGGTGCTGCTTCTCACGTCGGTTGCAAGCCATGAGGGCGTGTTGCGCAACGCGTTGCTGTGGCTCGCGGTGATCGCGGTCGCGGCAGGCAAGGCGGGGCTCGGCCACGCGGCGGACGCGGGCATTGCCTCGGCGGCCATCGCCATGCAGACGCTGCATGTGCTCGTCACGGGCGTGTGGGGTGGTCTTGCGCTGTCGTCGGGGCTGGCGGTGCTGCCGGCGCTGGATACGTCGACGGCGCGCGGCGTCCTGATCCGCACGGCGGGTCAGGTGTCCAGTTTGTCGCTTGTCGCGGTGGTGTTCGTGCTGCTGACGGGCGTGTTCAACGCGGTGCGCGGCTCGGGCGGTTCGTTCGAAGCCATCGACGCCAGCACGTGGGGTCATGTGCTGACGCTCAAGCTGGCGCTCGTCGCCCTGGCGCTCGTGCTGGGCGGCCTCAACCGCTTTTCGGCGCTGCCGCGCCTGCGACGCACCGCGTCGACGATGGACGCGCACACGTTCAACAACGTGATGTACCTGGAAGCGCTCGCGATGCTGGGCATATTCGTCGCGGCCGCCGTGCTGTCGCACAGCATTCCGGGATTTGCCGCAATGGGCTGAGCCGTGCCGTTCCTTGCTGGCGGTTCAGCTGAGTCGCGTCGGGCGCACAGCGTTATGCCGCAACGTTCCTGTGTTCGCGACGGAAATCCGGAAGTTCAGCAGGATCGAGCGTTAAAGTTAGTTTGGTTGTTTTGATGAAACGCCGCTGGATCGACGCCACGCAATACGTCGACTGACGGCGTAGCTGAGTACGTGCGACGCAAACAGAAACGCCGCCCGAAGGCGGCGTCTCAAGCTACGCGAACAGACGTTCACACGTTTACGTGCTTACCACTCTGCGACGCTGCCGTCCGCGTGGCGCCATACCGGGTTACGCCAGCGGTGGCCGACCTTCGCCATTTCGCGGACCTTCTCTTCATTGACCTCGATACCGAGGCCCGGGCCTTGCGGAATCGACACCATGCCGTCTTCGTATTTGAAGACTTCCGGGTTCTTGATGTAGTCGAGCAGGTCGTTGCCCTGGTTGTAGTGAATGCCGAGGCTCTGTTCCTGAATGAACGCGTTATAGCTCACCGCGTCGATCTGCAGACACGTGGCCAGCGCGATCGGGCCAAGCGGGCAGTGCAGCGCGATTGCGACGTCGTAGGCTTCGGCCATCGTTGCGATCTTGCGGCATTCGGTAATGCCGCCCGCGTGCGATGCGTCCGGCTGCAGGATGTCGACGAAGCCGTTCGCCAGGATGTGCTTGAAGTCCCAGCGCGAATACAGACGCTCACCCAGCGCGATCGGCGTGTTCGTCTGGTTGACGATATCGCGCAGCGCTTCGGCGTTTTCCGACAGCACCGGTTCTTCGATGAACATCAGCTTGTACGGGTCGAGCTCCTTCGCGAGCACCTTCGCCATCGGCTTGTGCACGCGACCATGGAAGTCGACGCCGATGCCGATGTTCGGACCCACCGCTTCGCGCACGGCAGCGACGTTGTCGATCACGCCCTGCACCTTGTCGAAGGTGTCGATGATCTGCAGCTCTTCCGAGCCATTCATCTTGATCGCCTTGAAGCCGCGTTCGACGACGGCACGCGCGTTGTTCGCCACGTCGCTCGGGCGATCGCCGCCAATCCACGAATACACCTTGATCCTGTCGCGCACCTGGCCGCCGAGCAGCGCGTGCACCGGTACGCCGTGATGCTTGCCCTTGATGTCCCACAGCGCCTGGTCGACGCCGGCGATCGCGCTCATCGTGATCGGGCCGCCGCGGTAAAAGCCGGCACGGTACATCACCTGCCAGTGATCTTCGATCAGGAGCGGGTCTTTGCCGATCAGGTAGTCCGACAGTTCGTCGACCGCCGCTGCCACCGTATGCGCGCGACCTTCGACAACCGGCTCACCCCAGCCGACGATGCCTTCATCCGTCGTGATTTTCAGGAAGCACCAGCGCGGCGGGACGATGAAGGTTTCGAGTTTGGTGATTTTCATGCTGAGACTCTCCTGACTGCCGCTCGGGCCAAATCGTGGGACGGTGGAATCGCGAATCCGGGACGCACATCCTACAACAAAATCGCGGTTAAGTAGTATTAATAGTACTATTGGTGTGGGCATCGACTGGGTGTGATTTGAACTGGTCGCTGTATCCGGTGCCTGATGCCGGATAATCCGGGTCGTTCCAGTTACCTGTCGCGCCGTAAGGCGAAAGCGGAGAACCGATATTCAGCATGATCTGCACGGGCGTGTCGCCTACCTGCTCGCAACCGCCATCCTGCGTGGTGACTATGCGCCCGAGTCCATCCTGCCGCGTGAGGCGGAGCTGATGGAGGCGTTTGGCGTCAGCCGTACGGTGTTGCGCGAGGCGCTACGGACGCTGACATCGAAAGGTCTGATTGAGTCCCGCCCGCGGGTGGGGACGCGCGTGCGTCCAAAAAACGCGTGGAATCTGCTTGATGTCGACGTGCTCGACTGGTACTCACGCGTCGCGCCGCCGATGGCGTTCGCGCTCAAGCTGCAGGAAATGCGCGAGATGATCGAGCCGTACGCGGCGGCGCTTGCTGCGTCGGCGTGGAGTGAGGCGACCTTTGCCGCGCTCGATGCGGCGCACGCTTCGATGGTGGCGGCGCGTAACGTCGACGAATGGGTTCGGGCCGATCTTCAGTTTCATCTGAACGTGCTGACGGCGTGCAGCAACGAACTGCTGATTCCGCTTGGCACCCTGATCGAGCGCACGCTCGAAGCGCAACTGCAGCTGAACGCGCGCCGGGCGGGCGTATTCAACGCGTCGCTTGCGGAACACACGGCGGTCTTCGAGGCGATCCGCGATCGCGACGCCGAGGCCGCGCGCGAGGCCATGGCGAACCTGCTGGGTGTGACGCGCCGGCGGATTGAAGGATGAACGCGCGCGGGCGACATGCTAAGGTCTGAGGCCCGGATTGCGATGCCGAAGTGATGCTGCCGCGGGTGTTCACGCTGGCGGCGGGTTGCGGAGGTGTCCAGTCAGCCGAGCAGAGGAGAGTCGTTCATGTCAGTCCGTTTCGTCGCGCGTATGCTCGCGCTCCCGCTAGCGTTCCTGTCTGTGGTGACCTCGCTGGCCGCACATGGCGAGCCGGTTCCGGAAAGCCAGTGGCAGGCGAGCCAGGCAACCTTGTTCACACTCGTGCAGGACGGCTACCGGATCGTTTCGGTGATCGAGGAGCGGCGCGGGGAGGCGAATTCGACGCAGACGTTCTATCTTCAGCGCGAGCAGGGCGCGTTCAAGTGCATCGAGCAACATCAGATCGAGCCGAAGACGCATGCGTCCGAGGCGCAGTTCGCGTGTTTCGAGCTGGCGCAGCCGTTTTCGACGAAGGTGAAGTAGGGCTGGTCGCGTTGAGTTGGACCCGGCTGAACGTCTGCGGAAACAAAAAAGCCGCTGCTTCGTGAGAAGCAGCGGCTTTTTCTTGATGCTGGTGGCGAATCAGGGACTCGAACCCCGGACCTGCGGATTATGATTCCGTCGCTCTAACCAACTGAGCTAATTCGCCGAAAGAAGCGAGATTATGCGGATGACGGCGGGGGCTGTCAACCCCCGCGCGCCATTTTTGTGAACTCTATCCAGGCGCGCCCTCAACCGCTTGCGGCAGAGGGCGCCGCACCCACGCCATCAATCTTCGGCGTAGATGTTCGAGTCCTTGGTCTCCTTCACGAAAAGCATGCCGATCACGAACGTCGCCAGCGCGATCACGATCGGATACCACAGCCCCGAATAAATGTTCCCCTTCGCCGCCACGATCGCGAAGGCGGTTGCCGGCAGGAAGCCGCCGAACCAGCCATTGCCGATGTGATACGGCAGCGACATCGACGTATAACGGATCCGCGTCGGGAACATTTCCACCAGCATCGCCGCGATCGGGCCGTACACCATCGTCACGTAGATTACGAGGATCGTCAGGATCACAACCGTCATCGGCCAGTTGATCTGCGACGGATCGGCCTTCGGCGGATAGCCGGCCGTCTTCAGCGCGGCGCCCAGCGTCTTGTCGAACGTCTTGCCCTGTTCCTTCGCGTCGGCAGCCTTGCCGTCATAGGTGTTGATGACCGTCTCGCCAACCTTGATCTCGGCCAGCGTGCCCGCCGGAGCCGCCACGTTGTCGTAGTTCAGGCCGGCCTTCGAAAGCGCGCTCTTCGCGATATCGCACGAGGTCGTGAACTTCGCCGTGCCAACCGGGTTGAACTGGAACGAGCATTCGTCCGGATTCGCGACCACGACGATCGGCGACTTCTGCTGCGCGGCTTCCAGCGCCGGGTTCGCATAGTGCGTGAGCGCGTGGAACAGCGGGAAGTACGTGAGCGCCGCGATCAGGCAGCCGGCCATGATGATCGGCTTGCGGCCGATCTTGTCCGACAGCGAACCGAAGAGCACGAAGCACGGCGTGCCGATCAGCAGCGCCAACGCGATCAGGATGTTGGCGCTCGTGCCGTCGACCTTCAGCGTCTGCGTGAGGAAGAACAGCGCGTAGAACTGGCCCGTGTACCACACCACTGCCTGACCGGCCGTAAGGCCGACCAGCGCCAGAATCACGATCTTCAGGTTCTTCCATTGACCGAACGCTTCGGTCAGCGGGGCCTTCGACGTCTTGCCTTCAGCCTTGATGCGTTCGAACGCCGGCGATTCCTGCAGTTGCAGGCGGATCCAGACCGAGATCGCGAGCAGCAGGATCGACGCGACGAACGGAATGCGCCAGCCCCAGTCGCCGAACGCTTCTTCGCCCATCGACGTACGCACGCCGAGAATCACCAGCAGCGACAGGAAGAGGCCGAGCGTCGCTGTCGTCTGGATCCACGAGGTGTAGAAACCGCGACGGTTAGCCGGCGCATGTTCAGCGACGTAAGTCGCCGCACCGCCATACTCGCCGCCGAGCGCGAGACCCTGCAGCATGCGCATCGCGATAAAGATCACCGGAGACGCCATGCCGATCGCCGCGTAACCCGGCAGGAAGCCGACGACGAACGTCGACAGACCCATGATCACGATCGTGACGAGGAACGTGTACTTGCGGCCCACCATGTCGCCGAGCCGGCCGAACACGATCGCGCCGAACGGACGCACCGCGAAGCCTGCCGCAAAACCCAGCAGCGTGAAAATGAAACCCGCAGTCGGGTTGACGCCGGAAAAGAAGCTCTTGCTGATGAAGGCCGCCAGCGAACCGGCCAGGTAGAAGTCGTACCATTCGAAAACGGTGCCGAGCGACGATGCGAAGATCACCCGCTTCTCATCGCTTGTCATCGGCGCGTGCGAGATTTGCCCGCCAACGGTTGCCATATGTCGTCTCCAATATTGATATAAGCATGCGGCCTCGCCGGCAAGGCGAGCCCGTGAGCCGATTATTGGAGCCAAAACTTACTGCCTACTGACGCTTGTCTCATAATTCGGCACGATGAGCCGCGGCCGAAATTCTTCTTAAATCGCCTAATGTGCGTGCAAGTCGCGTGAATAGTGTGTTAATCCGGCAATCCGGTGGAATTCCGAGTTTGCTGGAAAACCGTCAGTTAGGGTAAGTCCCGGGCGCGTTCCAGCATCCTCAGGCTGACACGCACGAGCGTCCCTGCGAGCCGCGGGGTTGCCTGATACACGTTGTCGCCAATGGTCAGCGTGCCGCCGTGCATCGTCGCGATCTCGCGGACGATGGCGAGACCGAGGCCGCTACCGTCGCCCTCGCGGCCGAGAATCCGGTAGAAGCGCTCGACGACGCGGTCACGCTCGGCGGCCGGAATGCCCATGCCGGTGTCTTCCACTTCCAGATGCACGAGCCCCGCTGCAGGCTCGGGTGTCACGCGCACGGTGATGCGTCCGCCTTCGGGCGTGTAGCGGATTGCGTTATCGATCAGGTTCGACAGCATTTCGCGCAGCATCACGAGGTTGCCATCGACTTCGATGCGGCCGTCGTCCTGCGCATCGGCGTCGTAGGGGCCTTCGTAGCCGAGATCCATGCGTCGGGCGAGCGCGGCCTGAATCCAGTCGCGTACGGCGTTGCGCGCGACTTCCGTGATCTCGACCGGCGTGAAGATCTGTCCCGACATGCGGTTCTCGGCGCGCGCAAGCGCCAGCAGCTGCGTGACCAGCCGCGCGGCATGCCCGGAACTGGTTGCGATTTGCTCGAGTGAGCGATGCACCTCAGCGGACGCATCCTGCCGCAGCGCCAGTTCCGCCTGCGTGCGCAAACCGGCGAGCGGCGTCTTCATCTGGTGCGCGGCGTCGGCGATAAAGCGCTTTTGCAGCTCCATGTTCTGTTCGAGGCGCGTCAGGAGGTCGTTGAACGACGTCACAAGCGGCTCGATTTCGGGCGGCGCGCGCCGGGCTTCGAGCGGCGACAGATCGTCCGGACGGCGCGCGCGGATGTTCGACTGCAGCGCGTGCAGCGGCGCGAGCCCGCGCGAAAGCCCGAACCACACGAGCAGGATCGCCAGCGGCAGGATCACGAACTGCGGCAGGATCACGCCCTTGATGATGTCGTTGGCAAGCTGGCTGCGCTTGTCGAGCGTTTCGGCCACCTGCAGCAATACAGGCTGCGTACCCGGCATCTGCGGAAATTCGACCGTCGTGTACGCGACGCGGATGTCGTTGCCGCGCAGCACGTCGTCGCGAAACTCGACGATGCCCGGTTGCGGCCGGTCTTCCTCGTGCGGCAGCGGCATGTCGCGGTCACCGCCGACGAGTTCTCCACGCGTGCCGAGCACCTGATAGAACACGCTGTCGACGTTATCCGCGCGCAGGAAGTCGCGCGTCGAATCGGGCAGCGACAGTTCCGCGATCCCGTTCACCGGATGAATCTGCCGCGCGAGCACGTAGGCGTCGGTTTCGAGCGCGCGGTCGAACGGCCCGTTTGCAATGGATTTGGCGACGAGGTAGGTGACCGCCAGACTCATCGGCCACAACAGCAGCAAGGGCGCGAGCATCCAGTCGAGAATTTCGCCGAAGAGCGAGCGCGGACGCGCTGCGGCAGCGGCCTCGCTTTCGTCGGGCGGGGCGAAAGGGTTGGCGTAACGGGCGTCGCGGGCTTCATCGTCGAGACCTGCGGCGGAAGCGGGCGGCACGGATTGCGCGGGTCGTGCCGGTGAGGGGGGCGCTTCGGCGTGACGCGCGGCGGTGTGCTCCTGGCGAGCGGACATGCGGTCCTACTTGAAGTAGTGGCTCGCGGGCATCGCGCCGGGAGCGGGCGCGGCAGTTGCAGCGGTCGTGGGGGTTGCTGAAGGCGTTGCCGGTGTTGCAGCGGTTTCCCCGGCTGCTGGCGCCGGTGCAGCCTTTTCGAGGCAGTAGCCGAGCCCGCGCACCGTGATGATGCGCACGCCGCTCGGCTCGATCTTCTTGCGCAGCCGGTGAACGTAGACTTCGATGGCGTTGTTGCTGACTTCCTCGCCCCATTCGCACAGGTGATCGACGAGCTGTTCCTTCGACACCAGCCTGCCGATCCGCTGCAGCAGCACTTCCAGCAGCCCGAGTTCGCGCGCCGACAGTTCGACCACCTGGTCGTTGACATAGGCAATGCGGCCAACCTGGTCGAAAGACAGCGAGCCATGTTTCACAACCGTGGGCCCGCCACCCGCGCCGCGCCGCGTGAGCGCACGCACCCGCGCTTCGAGTTCGTTGAGCGCGAAGGGCTTGGCCATATAGTCGTCGGCACCGAGATCGAGGCCCTTCACGCGTTCGTCGACGCTGTCCGCAGCCGTGAGAATCAGCACCGGCATGTTCGAATTACGCGCCCGCAGACGCCGCAGCACTTCGAGCCCGGACATGCGCGGCAGGCCCAGATCGAGAATCAGCAGGTCGAAAGTCTGCATCGAAAGCGCGGTATCGGCCTCGACGCCGTTCTTCACGTGATCGACGGCATAGGCCGACTGGCGGAGTGATCGGACGAGACCGTCCGCGAGTATGCTGTCGTCTTCGGCAATGAGAATTCGCATGAGGCGTTGAGGCTCTGGCATTGCCCGCGTCGTGGTGTCGCCCGGCGCGCGGCGGTCTCCGAAACAATCGTGGTGGTGGGGCAGGCGTTGCGTACGCGTCGAAATGAATGCGAAACGCGCTTGCCAAAACCACTGTTTTTTTATACAGTGTCTGCGTTAAGCGCGCCGTCCGCAAAAACGGACCGCAACCCTGCGTCAGACGCCGTTCATCATAGCAAAGGACGATTCATGGAAGAAAGCAAGAAAGGCCCGGCTGGACTGACTGCTGAAAAGAGCAAGGCACTGGCTGCCGCGCTCGCGCAGATCGAAAAGCAGTTCGGCAAGGGGTCGGTCATGCGGCTCGGCGCGGGCGAGGCAGTCGAAGACATTCAGGTGGTCTCCACCGGGTCGCTCGGCCTCGACATCGCATTGGGCGTCGGTGGTCTGCCGCGTGGTCGCGTCGTCGAAATCTACGGTCCGGAATCGTCGGGTAAAACCACGCTGACGCTGCAGGTCGTAGCCGAAATGCAGAAGCTGGGCGGCACGGCAGCGTTTATCGACGCGGAACACGCGCTCGATATCCAGTACGCAGCCAAGCTCGGCGTGAACGTGAACGATCTGCTGGTTTCGCAGCCGGATACCGGCGAACAGGCGCTCGAAATCGCCGACGCGCTGGTGCGCTCGGGCTCGATCGACATGATCGTGATCGACTCGGTCGCGGCCCTCGTGCCGAAGGCTGAAATCGAAGGCGAAATGGGCGATTCGCTGCCGGGTCTGCAGGCACGTCTCATGTCACAGGCGCTGCGCAAGCTCACCGGTACGATCAAGCGTACGAACTGTCTTGTGATCTTCATTAACCAGATCCGGATGAAGATCGGCGTGATGTTCGGCAACCCGGAAACCACAACGGGTGGTAACGCACTCAAGTTCTACGCATCGGTGCGTCTCGACATCCGTCGTATCGGCTCGATCAAGAAGAACGACGAAGTGATCGGTAACGAAACGCGCGTGAAGGTCGTCAAGAACAAGGTGGCGCCGCCGTTCCGCGAAGCGATCTTCGACATTCTTTATGGCGAGGGCATTTCGCGTCAGGGCGAGGTCATCGATCTCGGCGTGCAGGCGAAAATCGTCGACAAGGCCGGCGCGTGGTACAGCTACAGCGGCGAGCGCATTGGTCAGGGTAAGGACAACGCGCGCGAATTCCTGCGTGAGAATCCGGACATCGCGCGCGAAATCGAAAACCGTATCCGCGAATCGCTTGGCGTGAACGCGATGGCAGATGTCGCCGTGGTCAGCGCTGAAATCGCGGGCGAAGACGAGTAATCGTCGCGTGATACGTAAGGGCCGGCCTGCATCGCAGTTTGATTCGCAGCCTGAAGCACGGTCAGTTCGACGTGCAGGACGTGATGCGGACGGCCCGCATGAAGACGACTCGTTCGAGTCGTTCGACGCACACGATCGCGCAGCAGGGCGTCGTTCGTCGGCTGCGGCCGCGACTGCGCCGAGATCGCGATCAGGTGTAACGCCAACGCCAACGGTTAGCGCGGCTGTCTCGTCCACTGCGACCCGGGCTTCAAATCCAGATTCAACCTCCGCCAACACCTTCGCTCCAGACTTCACCCCGGAAAGCGGTCAGGCACCCGCGGAAGCCACTTACTCGCGCTCGCGTCGCGCGCCGGGCGACCCGCCGCTCGCAGGCAAAGACCGCTCCACCAACGCCAAACGTCCCGCACGCTCATTGAAGGGACGCGCACTCGGGTATCTCTCGCGTCGGGAATACAGCCGCGCTGAACTTGCCCGCAAGCTCGCGCCGTTCGCTGAAGAGGACGACAACGTCGACGCGCTGCTCGACATCCTCGAAACCGAAGGCTGGCTCTCCGATTCGCGCTTTGCCGAAAGCCTGATTCACCGTCGTTCGTCGCGTATGGGCGCGAGTCGCATCGTGAACGAGCTCAAGCAGCATGCAGTCGGTCAGACGTTGATCGAGGAAGCGAGTGCGCAGTTGCGCGAAACTGAACTTGCCCGCGCGCAAAGCGTCTGGCGCAAGAAATTCGGCCATCTCCCTGAAACCCAGGCGGAGCGCGCGAAACAGGCGCGTTTCCTGGCTGCGCGCGGATTTTTGGGCGCAACGATCGGCAAGATACTGAAAGGGCTGGACGAAGACTGGGCCGAAGGCGGCGAGTAGCCCGCCAAATCGTCCGTCGAGCCTTGCGGGGCGGGCTTGCCGTGTCCGGATAGTGTCAAATACCCAGTATGCTAAAATTCAGTGGTTTCCCAATCCGGCCTTACCTCTCGCATGCCGCTTTCCCCGCCAGTCTCCCGTCAGTTGCGCCATCGTCGCGCAATACGAGCGGAAGCCTATGAGCGCGAGGACGGGCTGTGGGACATCGAGGCATGCCTCACCGACGAAAAGCCTCGCGATGTGGTGCTTGCGTCGGGCGTCCGGCCCAACGGTCTGCCGATCCATGAACTCTGGCTCCGCATTACGATCGATCGCAAGCTCAATGTCGTCGACGCTGAAGCGTCGTCCGACTGGGTGCCCTATCCGGGCATCTGCCAGACCGCCAGTCCCGCCTATCGGGCCCTCATCGGGCTCAACCTGTTCAACAACTTCCGTCGCGATGCCAGCCGTTTGCTCGGTGGCACCGCTGGCTGCACGCATCTCACCGAGTTGTGCGCAATCATGCCCACGGCCGCCATCCAGGCGTTCGCGGGCGACGTCTGGAACACGAACAGCGGCGATGCACCTGGCGAGACAGCAGGACCGGCGACGGCTGGCGAGGCCAGTGAACATGCGGCGACCAGCGGATTGGCAAACGGGGCTGAAAACGGACCCACAACTGAACGGTCCGACAGGCCGGCAAGGGAATCAACCGACAAACCGCCTTTCCAGCTCGGTCGCTGCCACGCGCTGCGATTCGACGGTGAAGCGGTGCAACAGTTTTATCCGCGCTGGTACGGCCGCGCGCCGCGAGCAGAGGAGCGCGCGGAAGGTGCATCCGACGGACAAGCCGCGCGAGCGGCGCGTCGTTGAACAGCAATAAAAGCGGAAGCGAAGTTCAATCCAACTCTCAGACTGAAGGGAATCACGCATGAAGATTCACGAGTACCAGGGTAAGGAAATCCTGCGGAAATTCGGCGTCGCGGTACCGCGCGGCAAGCCGGTCTTCTCGGTGGATGATGCGGTCAAGGCCGCGGAAGAGCTCGGCGGCCCGGTTTGGGTCGTGAAGGCTCAGATCCATGCGGGTGGCCGTGGCAAGGGCGGCGGCGTGAAGGTCGCCAAGTCGCTGGAACAGGTTCGCGAATACTCGAACCAGATCCTCGGCATGCAGCTCGTCACGCACCAGACCGGTCCGGAAGGCCAGAAGGTGAATCGCCTGCTGATCGAAGAAGGCGCTGACATCAAGAAGGAACTGTATGTCGGCCTCGTGATCGATCGCGTTACGCAGAAGATCGTCGTGATGGCATCGAGCGAAGGCGGCATGGACGTCGAAGAAGTCGCGGAAAAGACGCCTGAGCTGATTCACAAGATCGCGGTCGACCCGTCGACCGGTCTGAAAGACGCCGAAGCCGACGAGCTCGCAACGAAGATCGGCGTGCCCGCCGCTTCGCTGCCGCAAGCGCGCGCGATCCTGCAGGGCCTCTACAAGGCATTCTGGGAAACGGACGCGTCGCTGGCCGAAATCAACCCGCTGATCCTGACCGGCGACGGCAAGGTCATCGCGCTCGACGCGAAGTTCAACTTCGATTCGAACGCGCTGTTCCGTCATCCGGAAATCGTCGCGTATCGCGATCTGGACGAAGAAGATCCGGCCGAAGTCGAAGCATCGAAGTTCGACCTCGCGTACATCTCGCTTGACGGCAACATCGGCTGTCTCGTGAACGGCGCTGGCCTCGCAATGGCAACGATGGACACCATCAAGCTGTTCGGCGGCGAACCGGCGAACTTCCTCGACGTAGGCGGTGGCGCCACGACCGAGAAGGTCACGGAAGCGTTCAAGATCATGCTGAAGAACCCGAACCTGACGGCGATTCTCGTGAACATCTTCGGCGGCATCATGCGCTGCGATGTGATCGCTGAAGGCGTGATCGCGGCTTCGAAGGCCGTCTCGCTGAAGGTGCCGCTCGTGGTCCGCATGAAGGGCACGAACGAAGACCTCGGCAAGAAGATGCTCGCTGAATCCGGCCTGCCGATCATCGCGGCGGACAGCATGGAAGAAGCTGCGCAGAAGGTCGTCGCGGCCGCTGCGGGCAAGGCGTAAGCCGCCCCGGCGCTCATCACGGATTACGAATGGCGGCGCGCATGCGACGCGGGCGAAGAATATCCTGCCCACGCGCGTGCGACGCCAGACGAACAGAGGTCAATACATGTCGATTCTGATCAACAAAGACACCAAGGTCATCACGCAGGGCATTACCGGCAAGACCGGTCAGTTCCACACGCGCGCCTGCCGTGAATACGCAAACGGCCGCGAAGCGTACGTCGCGGGTGTGAACCCGAAGAAAGCCGGCGAAGACTTCGAAGGCATTCCGATCTACGCAAGCGTCGCTGAAGCCAAGGCTGAAACGGGCGCGACCGTGTCGGTCATCTACGTTCCGCCAGCAGGCGCTGCTGCTGCAATCTGGGAAGCCGTTGAGGCCGACCTGGATCTCGCAATCTGTATCACGGAAGGCATTCCTGTCCGTGACATGATCGAGCTCAAGGCACGCATGCGCGCAAAGAACAGCAAGACGCTGCTGCTCGGACCGAACTGCCCGGGCACGATCACGCCGGACGAGCTGAAGATCGGCATCATGCCGGGTCACATCCACCGCAAGGGCCGCATCGGCGTCGTGTCGCGTTCGGGCACGCTGACGTATGAAGCAGTCGGTCAATTGACGGCGATCGGCCTTGGCCAGTCGTCGGCAGTCGGTATCGGTGGCGACCCGATCAACGGTCTGAAGCACATCGACGTGATGAAGATGTTCAACGACGATCCGGATACGGACGCCGTCATCATGATCGGCGAGATCGGTGGTCCGGACGAAGCGAACGCCGCTGAGTGGATCAAGGACAACATGAAGAAGCCGGTGGTTGGCTTCATCGCTGGCGTGACGGCGCCTCCGGGCAAGCGCATGGGCCACGCCGGCGCGCTGATCTCGGGCGGTGCGGATACGGCCGAAGCGAAGCTGGAAATCATGGACGCATGCGGTATCAAGGTCACGAAGAACCCGTCGGAAATGGCGCGTCTTCTGAAGGCGATGCTGTAATCGAAATGTCGACGACGGCCCCGGCCGTCCCGAAATTTTGATACTCTTACGAATCCCTTTCGTGAGAGCGAAGTATCAAGGCGAGGGAGCGTCTGCTTCCCTCGCTTTTTTATTTGTCTTCGTGCTTTGCGTTTCCGCTGGTTTTTCGTTTCGCATCCTTCTACGCTGCCTGTCATGCTCGAGTTTTTCGCTACGCTCCACTGGGGCGCTGTCCTCCAGATCATCGTGATCGACATCCTGCTGGGTGGCGACAACGCAGTCGTGATCGCGCTGGCCTGCCGCAATCTGCCGCCCGATCAGCGCACGCGCGGCGTGCTGTGGGGCACGGCGGGCGCGATCGTGCTGCGCGTCGCGCTGATTGCGTTCGCGGTCGCGCTGCTGGATGTGCCGCTGTTGAAGTTCGCAGGTGGCCTGTTGCTGCTGTGGATCGGCGTGCGTCTCATGGCGCCGGCACATGACGTGCACGAGAACATCAAGCCTGCCGACAAGCTGATTGCCGCGATCAAGACCATCATCGTCGCCGACGCCGTGATGAGCCTCGACAACGTCATCGCGATTGCCGGCGCCGCCGAAGCGGCCGATCCACAGCACCGGATTGCGCTCGTGATCTTCGGGCTGATCGTGAGCATTCCGCTGATCGTGTGGGGCAGCCAGCTGGTGCTGAAGCTGCTCGATCGCTTGCCCGTAGTGATCACGCTGGGCGCGGCGCTGCTCGGCTGGATCGCGGGCGGCCTTATCATCAACGACCCTGCCGGCGACCGCTGGCCCGTGCTCGACATGCCGGCCGCCGAGTACGGCATGAGCATCGCAGGCGCGCTCTTCGTCGTGATCGTTGGCTATGCGCTCAAGCGCCGCAACGAGCGCCGCGAGGCCGCGCAGGCGCCCCCCGGCGCACATTGAACCCGCAGCACTGGCCATCCGGCCGACTGCCTGAAACGCCCGCCGCTCGCTACGATCGAAGCGCCTGCCTCAATACATGAAGCAGGCGTTTTTCGTTTCGGGAGCCTGCTGATGATTGTTTCTGTACCTTGTTCCGTATCGCCTGCTTTATCGCCATCTCAATCGATGGCCCGCCGCATTCGCACGCAGGCCGCGCAATGCTTCAGCCGCTGGCCAGCCGAACTGGCGCACGTGTGCGGCCAGTACGCACGCCGGGGCCGCGCTGGCTTTACGCTCATCGAACTGATGATCGTGCTGGCAATCGTCGGCGTGATTGCCGCGTATGCCATCCCGGCGTATCAGGACTATCTGGCGCGCGGTCGGGTAGGCGAAGGTTTGTCGCTGGCTTCGTCGGCGCGCCTTTCGGTTGCGGAGAACGCTGCGAGTGGCAGCGCGCTCGGTGGCGGATACGCGTCGCCACCGGCTACGCGCAACGTCGAATCGATCCATGTCGACGACGACACCGGCCAGATCACGGTCGCCTTCACAACCCGTGTCGCGCCGGCGGGCACGAACACGATCGTGCTCGTGCCGTCGGTGCCGGATAACCCCGAAGCGCCCACGGCGCGCGTCGGCCTCGTCAAGGGGACGTCCCAGCCGGGCACGCTCACATGGGAATGTTTTGCGGGCGGCAAGAACAGCTCGTCGTTGCCTGCGCCGGGCTCGGGTCCGGCACCGGCAGACGCCGCGACGTTGCCTGCGAACCTCGCGCCGCCTGAGTGCCGCACCTGAGGACCGATGTAGAGACGGACTCGTGACGTATGGCGGGCGCATGGGCGTATCCCTGTAATCTCGTGTTATTTAGGCCAGCCGGCGCACAGGTCATTGATTTTTTTGTATAGTGCGCCGGTTGCTGACGCCCCCGGTTACTCATGCCCACCCCATTCGCGCGCTATCTGTCTCTCGTCCTGCTGGCTCTCGCATTGATCCTGCCGTATGCGGTGGTCAATCACACGTACCCGATTCCGACGTTCTATGCCGAGTTCACCGCGCTCTCGCTGTACCTGCTGACCGGCGCCGCCGTCGTGCTGCTCGTCGGCAACGCGCGGCCGCGTGTTGCGTTCGCGTCTCCGGTGGTCGCGCTCGTGCCGCTTGCATTCGGTCTCCTGCTGGTTCTGCAGTCGTTCGTGCTGTCTGTTGCGCAGCCGTCGATGAACTGGCTCGGCGCCGGGTTCCTGCTGGCCGCGTTCATGGCGACCCACGCGGGCTACGGTTTCACAACCGCGAACCTGAGCGAGACTGCGTTGCGCTGGATGGCGGGGGCGCTGATCGTCGGCGGTCTCTTTGCGGTGTTCTGTCAGGTCATGCAACTGTTCCATCTGGAGGCGAGAGTCACGCCGCTCGTGGTGGCCTACAACATCACGATCGATCGGCGGCCGTTCGGCAACATGGCGCAGGCCAATCACCTCGCGACCTACATTGCGTTCGCGATGGCTGGTGCGCTGTATCTCGTGCAGACGCGGCGTCTGAACCTCGTGCTGTGGGTCGTCGTCTCGACGATTTTCAGCACCGGTCTCGCGCTGACGGTCTCGCGCGGGCCATGGCTGCAGATGGGCGTGATTGTCGTGGCCGGGTTCTGGATGGCGTTTGCCGGCCGGCGCAGCGAGCCGCTCGATCGCAAGACGGGCAAGCGCAGCGACCGCGCGTGGCTGGTTCCGCTGGCGCTGGCGACGCTCTTCGTCGTCGTCAACGCAGCGATCCGCTGGGCGAACGTGCGTTATCACCTCGATCTTGCACAGTCCGCGGCAGAGCGGATGAAAGACGCCGGCCAGATCGCGCCGCGTCTTGCGCTGTGGAAGTACGGCTGGACGATGTTCAGGATGCATCCGTTGATGGGCGTGGGGTGGGGCGAGTTTCCGCGCTATCAGTTCGATCTGGCGAAGACATTGGGCGGCGTTGAAATCGCGAACAATTCGCACGATATCTTTATCGATCTGCTCGCGAAGACGGGGCTACTCGGCATCGCGATCGTCATCTTCGGACTGGTGAGCTGGCTGATCCGTGTCGTGCGCGCGCCGCATACGGCAGCGCGCATTTTCGGACTCGCGATGATCGGTGTGCTGGTGATGCACGCGCTCGTCGAGTATCCGCAGCAGTACATGTTTTTCCTGCTGCCTGCGATGTTCGTGTTCGGCCTGCTTGAGACGAAGCCGCTGCCTCTCGTGCCGCAGGGCGCGTCATTCGGCATCTACGCGCTCGTGGTGTTCGTCGGACTCGCCTCGCTTTACCCGGTGTATCGCGACTACGCGCGCGCCGAAGTGCTGTACTACGGCAAGCGTCCGGCCGAGGAGTATCAGGCGGATCCCTCGTTCCTGTTCCAGGCGTGGGGCGAATACGGCATGGCAACCTTGCTGCCGATGAACGCGCAGGAGTTGCCGCACAAGCTCGCCATGCACAGGCAGGCGATCGCGTTGTTGCCGGGTGAGACGGTGTTGCGGCGCTATGCCGTGCTGCAGGCGCTCAACGGCGACACGGATGCTGCGTTCGACACGGTCGAGCGTCTGAAAATCTTCGCGCAGCTATTGAAGGACTGGCCATCGCAACTCGGCTATCTGTATGACCTTTGCGACGACCAGAAGACGCTCGCCGGCTTCAAGGCCGAACTCGTGAAGAAGTACGGCACGCCGCCGAAAGACATCAATCAGGACGACGACGCCGACGACGAGTGATGTCGTTAATACATTGACGAGGCGCGCACGCGCAACGCGTGCGCGCGTGTGAATCGCCTTTCAGTTTCCTGCTGCAAACCTATACTTTCCGGTACCGAGCGAGCGCCTCGAAAGCGAATCGTAGCGTAGCCGTTCAATTTCCCCGCGCCATGCCCGTTTCGTTTTTAACTCAAACGGGAGAACGATCATGCCGATCGATCAGGACAAGCTGCAGAATTTCATGGGACGAATGGTGGGCGAATTCGGCGCGGTCGCTTCGGCGCCACTGATCCTGCTGGGTGACCGGCTGGGTCTCTACAAGGCAATGGAAGGGCAAGGCCCGATGACCGCCTCGCAGGTCGCCCAGGCCGCGGAAGTCTCCGAGCGCTATGTGCGCGAATGGCTGCTTGCGCAGGCGGCCGCCGGTTTTCTTCGCTATGACGCCGACACAGACGCCTTCGAACTCGAAGCCGAGCAGGCAATGTGCTTTGCCGATGAGACGAGTCCGACGTTCGTGCCGGGCTTCTTTCAGGTGGCCGAATCGATGTTCCGCGACATCCATAAACTCGAAGGCACATTCCGCACCGGACTCGGCCTCGGCTGGCATCAGCACGATCATTCGCTCTTTCGTGGCACCGAGCGGTTCTTCCGTCCGGGGTACGCGGCCCACCTCGTCAGCGCATGGATACCGGCGCTCGACGGCGTCGAAGCGAAGCTGAAGGCGGGCGGCGCGAAAGTCGCGGACGTCGGCTGCGGGCACGGCACGTCGACCGTGCTGATGGCGCAGGCGTATCCGGACACGACGTTTGTCGGCTTCGACTATCACGAGCCGTCGATTCAACGTGCGCGTCAACTGGCGGGAGAACTGGGCGTGCGCGATCGCGTCACGTTCGAAGTGGCGCCCGCGAAGGAATACCCCGGCAACGACTACGACCTCGTCGCGTTCTTCGACTGCCTGCACGACATGGGCGACCCAGTGGGCGCGGCCGCGCATGTGCGGCAGTCGCTGAAGCCGGGCGGCACGTGGATGATCGTCGAGCCGTTCGCGAACGATAAAGCCGTCGACAACATGAATCCCGTCGGGCGCATTTACTATTCGGCATCGACGATGATCTGCACGCCCGCATCGTTTGCGCAGGAAGGGCAGATGGGCCTCGGCGCGCAGGCGGGCGAAGCGCGGCTGCGTGACGTGGTGACGAAGGGCGGTTTCACCCAGTTCCGTCGCGCAACCGAGACGCCGTTCAATCTCGTGCTCGAAGCGCGGCCGTGAAACGACAATGCGCTGTTAAGCGCGTATGACGATAACGAACATGGTGGCGCGTGGACCACGATCCGCGCCAGCCTCCCGACGCCTATGACTAACTCGCAACGCATGACCTGGTTACGGATCGCACTCGTTATAGCGGGTGCGATGTCACTCGGTTTATATCCGCTGATGGTGGTCTGGCCGTCGGGCTGGACGTGGCACACGGGCCATTCGGATTATCCGGCGATGATCGTCGGCGTTTACGCGACGCTCGGCGTCTTCCTGCTCCTCGCGGCGCGCAATCCGCTGCGTTATCTGAGCCTGATCTGGTTTGCCGTCTGGTCGAGCGTCGTGCACGGCGCGATCATGACCGTTCAGGCGCTGGAGAACCCCGCGCATCTCGGTCATCTGGTCGGCGACGTGCCTGCGCTTTTCATCGGCGCAATCGTGCTGGGCGTGCTCACGCCGCGCGGCGACAAGGCGCGAGCGATGTGATCGTCATCGAAAGGAACGGCCCGCGCGACATGCACGGCGCGTCCGTCAAGGTCTGCGAACGATCGAAGCGGTCAGGGATTGGCCACCCAGTCCCCCGACTTCCCGCCGTGCTTCTCCAGCACCTTCACATCGTTGATCGTCATGCCGCGGTCGACCGCCTTGCACATTCTGGTTTCCGTGCGTAGCCTTGTGTTGACGGTCTTACAAATCAAAGACTTACCGTTTGCGAAGCGTTCGATCCTGTCCAAATCGGTTTGTGAACTTGGACGGCGTTTGGACAAGACTTGGACAACAATTCCTGACCATTCGCCGGATGTAAGTTTACGCGATTCGCTCCAATCTTGAACATGCAACGAAGCATGGCGACGTGCTGCACCCATGCAATATCAACCTGAACGCCGGATTTGTTGCCGGTCTGCTCGGTTCACTGAGGCATCGGCTACGCTCGCGACGACAATGCGATTGGGCCGGTCTCTCGATCACGAAGAAGGTCACCGGGTTGTGACCAAGTCGGGTTCGATAATGCGAAAATGACAGAAAGGTAAGGCTACAGATGCAATGCCGTGCGAGCCACGTGGATGTAAGTTGTTGCCGATGGCATAGGATTCGAACCCAAGTCGGTCTTGCATTTTATTAAATGAGTACGCATCGTTTGCCGATTTGGCGCGGTGGAAATGGAGAAATCTTTGGTATCGACACTCACGCAGACTTTCCCTCCGTTACCACTCGAAGAGTTGCTTTGCGAGATTTCGACCTTCCAAGAGAAGCCATTTGTTGAAAAACAAGCGTTGATTAGACGGCTCGTTGATGCTCACCCAATCCTGAGCTTAACGTGGGGTCCGGGGCACAGTTATCGTCGGGCAAGACGGCTGCATGCAGGTGAATCGCTTCCTTCCGAAGTCGATGGCGTTATATGGCGTAAGGACATACCCGCCAAAGCAGGGAGGGCTAACGCCGCAGGTTTTCCGGTTTTGTATCTCGCGGACAATGCTGAGACTGCCTTTAGCGAAGTTGGGATTTCGGACGATCAGGTGGTACTCGCGGAATTCGAAATCCAACCCAACAAGACGGTGCAAATTGCGCCAATCGGAGAAATGAGACAAATTCAACGTACAGGACGCGGCGCGTTGTCTGGTGGTGGGTCTCGGGCTATATCAGACCTATTAAACGCTTGCGGTGTTGAGGAAGCGAGGTCCTTACTGATTGCAGATGCATTTCTCTACGACTGTCTGATGAACCCGGACGACGACTACAGCGTGTCCTCTTTGGTCGCGATGAACATTTTCGGGAAGTTGCCAGACGTGTCGGTCATTGCCTATCCGAGCCGCCGACAGACCGGGGCGCTGAATTTTGCAGTACGCGTCGAGGGATTTTGGGATCGGTGGGGAGTAAGTGCCGTTCGCTGCGGCAGAGCGGTACATCTGAAATACGGATACTTCCGGTTCCATGATGTAAGGCACGTTGTCGGAATCACTGTATCTGGGTCGATGCGTTGGGACAATAACATCGTGGTACCGAGTTTAAGCAACGTACTCCGTCCGCTGTGGAGGCCACGCGTCGATGCATGAACCGACGCCTGACGCTGGCCTGAATGCCGGTGGGCTTCGTCCATCGACGCATGCATATCGGCATTGTTGTCATAGATTTAATTGTGGGCATCGTCCATCAACTTGCGCTCGATAGCAACGGTCCGCACGTCATCTCTGCGTCTCGATATTCAGCAACCGGGTCGAACTGTCGGACAGTTGATCGAAGCGAAAGGTGAACCGGACGCACTGACTGTGTGATTCATTGATCTCGGGGAGGGCCGGATGATACGGAAGCGAACGCGGTCGTTCGTGCGGCGATGGCTTTGGTACACGATCCACGATGCGTTCGCGCAGACGTTCGGCTGGCTTACGCTGTTCGGTGGGTCCTTTGGTGGCTTCGTGCTTGCCAAGTTTGGCGTCAGCGCGACCAACAACGAATTTACAAACAACGTCATCGGGGCGGTCGGCGGTTTTGTCATTGGCTTGGGCTTCTACGCGATAGTCGGCATCTTCAAAACCCAGCGATACATGCAGCCGCTTGCATTGTCGATCACAGACGACATGCGGTCGCCGGACTTCACCTTCAACGATCAGATTCGTGGCTACAGCGTGGCGGCTGTCGTTCAGAACCGTTCGGGCGTGCACTGGAAGGACTGCACTGCGCACGTGATGAACGCACCACTGTACGACGGATCAACCGGTCCGCGATTCGTGGAGAAATTCGACCTTCCGCCGAAGTCGTACAAGACGGTCTACATCGCCTACTGGTTCTCGCGTGAACCGCCAAACCCCGATGACCAAGACATCGGCCTAACTGGTCCGGTTGCCGCTTGTTTTGGTGGCAATGTGTGTAGGGTGCCGGGTGCAGGGACAAACCTTCACATTCGGGTTCGTCCGCACGATGCGGATAGTAAAGATATTGCGTGTCGCATCTGGATCGACGGCGACGAGCGACGACTCCGGGCCGCCACGTTGCCGGAAGCGACGTTAAGTGGCGCGATGATAGTAGGTCTGGAAACTTGAACTCCAATGGAAATCCGGCATGGCGAACTATTCAAAAAATATAATCGAAAGGTTGACTAACCGGGGGCCGAACGTCGGGTATTGCGCGATCTGCCGGACACATGGTCCGCTAACAAAGGATCACGTCCCGCCCAAGGGCTGCGGAAATATCAATGACTCGATAATCAGCCATGTCTACGGGAACAACTCGGAAAAGCCGGGTCGGCCTCTTCTGTCGCAAGGCGGATCACATTTCCGAACGATATGTGGAAGATGCAACAACACGCTGCTTGGAACTGAGTATGATTGGGCGTTGAGCGACACCGTTTGCGCCATTGAAGCGTATTTTCAAAGGGCATCGGCTAGTCGGCTGACCTTGCCTCGAACGCAACTGTTCGACTATCAGCCAAACCGCTTCCTTCGCTCGGTAATTGGACATCTCTTGGCGGCGAACGCGGTCCCGGATGTTACAGAAAAGGACCGTGCTATCCCACTGGATGACGCGCTGAGAGCGTACGTGCTTGATCCTTCGGCGACTTTGTCAGATCAGGTTTGCGTCTACTACTGGTTCTATCCGCATCGACGCCGGGTCGTCATGAAGCACTCGGCGATGGGGTTCTGTGGCGGGAACGGGGCGGCGATATACGGACACGTCTTCAAGTTCTTCCCTTTCGGTTTCTGGGTTGTGTGGGATGAGCACGGCGACCGAAGCAATCACTTTAACCTCCGCCGACTTGCTGATTCAACGCCGACCATTTCAGCGTCCGCCCGATTGGTCTTGGACCTGTCGCAACTGCCGCCAGCGGATTTCCCAGAAGCTCCCACTGACAATGGCATGTGGCTGGTGACCGACTACCTAGTGTCACAGGCGGAGGACAGAACCAAGCCGGTTACGCCGATCTGATGCGTCGCGGCCATCGAGCAAACTAAACCAAACGCTTAAGCCAGAAGCGACAGTGACGGTGACCCCTCGCATTTACCACTGGCCGAGACGATGCGGTTCGCACCCGATACCTTAACGCTGCTATAGGTGGGGTCTCGCCATATATGCAAAGTTGATTGAGGAATTACATGAACGGTCAATGGCTTGGCATCAAACACGCGACGGCACAGGGTAGAGATAGCAATTTAGTTATCAATCTCGACCTTGTTGGCGATGCCTACGTTGGTATGATCTTCGAATGGCCTATTGATCCGCCTTCAATCTGCGCGGCCATACCCATTCGAATTCCCGTTGGCGCGAACCCGTTTCAGACCGAAGGCCCGTTGCTGGGATACACATCTCAGATCGATGCGGGTTTCCCGTTCATTGATGGCAGTCAGTTAGCATCGAAGTTGGCCGGTAAGCCCCTTTCTGTTGCACGACGCGTCTACATTGAAGGGGATTGGAATGGGAACCGAATGCGTCTCTCATATACGACCGATCTCGGCAACGCGGGGCACGCTGTGGTCCATCGATTCGGCGGCAAGGCCGAAAGCAAAGTGGTGGCGCGAGCATTCAGTTGGGAAGAGTTAAAGACGCGCCTATTCAACACTTCGTACTGGAAGTACATCTTCAGGGGACAAGCTAATTCTCGGTGGCCGCTTCGCTCGTTGTTCCATCGCGAAGGTCGTGCCGATCTGTACCGATACACGCAAGAGGACGTGCTTCACATGCACCGGCGATTGAGCGGATTGTTGTCGCATCCGATGGACATCGCGGTAAATGACGGTAGAGGCAGTTTTCTACATCTGTTGCAACACCACGGTTATCCCACGCCCTTGTTGGACTGGTCGTTTTCACCTTTTGTGGCCGCGTTCTTTGCTTTTCGTGGTCATCAGAGGGCAACCGCATCAACGCCGGGATACGTTCGAATCTTCAGAATCGATTATGAGGCGTGGACGAACACGATGGAATCTATTCCTATGTTGGCGACGCCGCGCAACAACCTATCGTTCCTTGAATTTCAGACGATCAACAATCCACGCGCAATTCCACAGCAAGCATTGTCCAGCGTGACTAGCGTGGATGATGTGGAAAGCTACATTGCACAGTGCGAGAAGGGTTCAAATAAAGGGTTTCTGGAAGCGTTCGACATTCCGATCAGTGAAGCGCCCGCTGCACTGGCAGACTTGCGCCTGATGGGGATCACGGCGGGTTCACTGTTTCCGGGCATTGATGGCACGTGCGAGGAAATTCGCTCGTTGCGTTTTCCTTGAATCAATCCATCCGGCTTTCTCGCTGTTTGTCTTTCAACAGCAGTGGTGTCAACGGCTGCGGCGAAAAATCATCGCTCCGTCGGCACTGGCGCTGTCGTCGTTCGCGACTGTTGCTGTTGCTTACAGTAGTGGCGGCGCTGCAATGGTGAATCATTCACGCTGTCGCGACTGGGTGCGCTGGCCATAGTGTCGGCGGTGACACTGCGGCGGTCGTGGTTCCCCGCACTGTCCGAACGGGTGCCGCGTAGGCAGTCGTTCATGGACACTGTAGAGCCGGTAGGGACTGGAAGGGCGGTAGTGTGGATTGACAGTACGCCGAGACGCTGAAGCGGTCTCTTTTGTTACCACTGACGATGACTACACTGTTTCCTTGCGTATGTCGGCACTGGTAAGCACCGGACCATTGGCGGCGATGGCTCCATTCTTTGGTGAGGCCCAACAGGTGCACTATGCCGATGAATATCCTGTAGTCGATTTTTTCCGAACTCCGCACGCGGAACAAGCAGACCTAATATTCCTGACTAAATTCAGTGGCTGGTCCTATGAAGCAGAATACAGGATCATCGATCATACAAACGGCCCCGGACTGCATGAATATCCGGCGGAACTGCTACGCAGCGTCACGTTTGGGTTTCGCATGCCGGAAATCGACCGAGCAAGGATCAAAGACTGGGTTGGGCGAAGGGGATGTGACGTTCAATTCTTTGAGGCGATCCGAGATGATCGTCGTTTTAGGATTGATGTCAGGGAGATTAGGTAACGCAGAAAGCGTTGTCTGGCGGTGGTCCGCCGATGGATGTCTGCAAATTCATATTCACCTTCTACTACGGAAATTGTCCAGCGGTGGCCCCGAAGTCGAAGGGTTTCATTCAGCCAGTCCAGCGGTACAACTTTACGGTCGTACCACACCGTGTCTGTGTCGCGCGGTTCGATACCGCTCTCAATGAAATATCGCTCTTTCAACGCCATGACGACTAGCTTTCTTGCCATGTATTGGGGACTATCAGGTGCATCACCACCTCGGCCCGGCTCAATGTGAGGACGCCCATACGGCGGTTTGAGGTGCCCGCGATCCTGACCATCAAAAAGATGTGCACGGAACGCTCTTCCTCCCCGACCGCCGCGACCATCGGCTTGGTTTGCCTCGCCTCCTTGTCCGCCCGCGCTGAACAAGTCGTCACGGTCAACGACAATGTCGCCACCGGGTTGACCGGGGCCTATGCCACCGCGCCCGCCTCGTCCTCCTATGCCGGTACTCCGGTTTCCGGTCACTCGGGCATTTCCGCCTCGTCCGCCGTCTCCTATAACAGCTTCGCCCCCACGACCTCCAACCGCGCTGCTATGATCGCCATGGACTTCGGCGTCTCCGCCGGTTCCACCGGTTCCCTTCTCAAGATGCTGCCTCTGTGCATTCGAATCGAGTGACGACATGACGGACAAATCACAGGTTGTGGGTGGATTGACTTTAGCGCAGTGGGAAGCAATGTTTCGTCCCGGGATGCCTGAGTTTGCGGCATCGACTTTCACTTTTTCCGGGGAAGCAGAAGGGCAAGTCCGCATCGCATTCGGAAATCGAGGCCCTTTCGTGAGCGATAATGAGCGCCTACCGGTCTTTACTCATGCCGTCACATTGTCGCCAACAGTCGCGGTTGAACTCGCACGCGTTCTGATCGAGCACTTCGCTAAACCGGCGGACGACCCAAAAGACCCCATCGCGAAAATCTAACCCGCCCCGCCGTCGCCGCCCCTAGCTACAGAATTGTTGCCACGAACGGTCGCGTGTCCGCCAGTTCCGCCGATTCCGCCGGTTGAGTCACCGCCTTTCCCGCCAATGGAGATGTTCCCGTCACCGGTCGCCGATGCATTGCCCCCGCGACCACCCCGTTCACCTGTACCGTTGTTCCGAACTCTGTACGCAACCCAACAGGTTCCAGCGATCAGCAGCAATGCGGATACGTTCAGCAGCCATGCAATCGTATGCGAGATGGCTACGCCTATAGCGGGTAGACCGAGTCCAGCCAACAGCATGGCTATCCCAATGGCCAGCGGGATATAAAAGGTATCGAATGGATGGCGAGACATCGAAGCTCCATAGCTAGAGGACGCGCGGGCCGACATCGCAGCCGGTCATCAGCGTTCGTCTCGATTGTAGCGGCGCTTCGCGACTCAGCCAACGCCACTCGTCAGCGTCGGTCAGTTGACGCCCGAGTTCTGGGCGGCGGTGTGGTCGGTTCACGATTCGGTGTTCGCGCATCACTCCTGTACGTCGTTCGACGGTGTGGTCTTGCTGGGCCATGCGATGAACAAGGCTCACTTGTTTGCCGTTGCGCGATCAACCTGACCAAAACACGTGGGTCTCACGGAAACCGGTGGAATGGACGACGCCGCGAGAGCGTCGCTTCTAAAGCAAATCAACCTAGCTTTCGCGCCAACTCAGTTGCTGACGGATGATAGTACCGCTTCAACATCGTCAAGCTGCGGTGGCCCGAAACAGCAGCCAGTTCGATGACGTTCGGCAGCTTCTGGGCTAATCGAGTGATAGCCGTATGCCGTAGGTCATGCCAATGGAAGTCGCCAATCTCCGCGCGTTTGCACGCCTTCCTGAACGCAGCGTGCAACGTATTACCCTTGACGGGAATGACACGACCATCAATGGATCGTGGAAGCGCAGCCAAGGTGCCGACCGCTTTCGTAGACAGCGGAACCGTCCGTGCCATGCCGTTCTTGGTAATGGGCAAATACGCAGTCTGCGCTTCGAGATTGATGTTTGACCATCGAAGTTCGACCAATTCACCTCGTCGCATGCCGGTCTCCAAGCTTAAGACCGCTGCTGGAAGCAGCCACACATTCCTTCTGCCGGTAGGAGCGAGCGCTGCAAGAAGTCTGGCCTCCTCGTCGGCTGACAAAATTCGATCCCTGCCTTGTGGAGAGGGTGGCTTGCGGATCAGCGTGATGGGATTGGTGATGTTGATGTCCCACTCTCGGCGGGCGTGATTGATGATGGCCGATAGAAAGGCCAGTTCTCGAATGACGGTCGCTGGTTTCACTTTTATCAATCGTTCATCCCTATATGCCGCGACGGCCTTCGGAGTTAGTGCCGACATGCTGAGTTTCGCGAACGTGTTGCGGCAGGTAGCGCGAAGCCGAATGATCGCGTCTGCGCCGCTGCGTTGCGTCGGACATACATCGTCGATGTAACGGTTGATGATGTCTTCGAGCGTGTTCGCTTCCGCTTCGCTACGACTGATGAAGCTGCCGCGATCCATCTCGGTTTCGACGGATCGCGCCCATCGTTCTGCATCAGCGCGGATGTTGAACGACTTTGTTTCAGGGGGGTATCCCGCACGGCACACACGTGCTTGCCACTTGCTACCTCTCTTTCGAATCGATGCCATTCCTGTCTCCGACTTGGACAGAATTTGGACAGGATCGAACTTTCGTATGCCAGAAGTCAGATTTGTAGTGATTTCGTCAGGTGGCCGGGAGATGGCGATGATAGGTCGAGCGTCAAGCTAAGACTTAAGAAACAATGACTTAACCCGTCGCCACCCAATCCCCCGACTTCCCCCCGTGCTTTTCCAGCACTTTCACATCAGTAATCGTCATCCCCCGATCCACCGCCTTGCACATGTCGTACACGGTCAGCAGGCCGATCTGCACGGCGGTCAGCGCTTCCATCTCCACGCCCGTGCGTCCGAGCGTTTCCACCTGCACGGTGCAGTGCACGCCGGGTAGCGCTTCGTCGAGCATGAAGTCGACGGCGACGCGCGTCAGCGCGAGCGGATGGCAAAGTGGAATCAGGTCGGCGGTACGCTTCGCACCCTGGATCGCCGCGATGCGCGCGATGCCGATCACATCGCCTTTTTTCGCGTTGCCGTCGCGGATCAGCGCGAACGTTGCCGGCAGCATGCGGATCGTGCCGCTCGCGATGGCGATGCGTTTCGTCTCCTGCTTGCCGCCGACGTCGACCATATGCGCCTGGCCTGCGGCATCGAAATGAGTAAGTTCCGTCATGGTGGGCTCCCTGAAGGGCGCCATCATAACAGCGCCCATTCGCCGACGATTGTCCGCCTCGCGCGGCGCACATGCACGCCGCGCCTGTAACTGCCGGAGGCTTCGGTACGAAAATGGGGCTGCCGGCAGGTGTAAACATCGGCACACACCGGGTTCTCGACAGCGCCTGCGACTGGGTACAATTGAAGCGCGCCCGACGCCCCAGCGCCGAAGCGCCCGACTGGTTCCTGACCTTGCTTTTTGCCCTGTTTTTGCCCATCGCGCAATGCGTCTGAAACGGCTTCTTGCAGTCTGTCTTTCCATCGCGCTCGCGGCGCCGCCGGGGGCGTTTGCGCAATCCGCCACACCGGCTGCCGCCCCCGCTTCTACACCGAAGGTCACGCATCTCGCCTCGGCGCAGGCGCCTTCGCTCGAGATCGGGCCGATCCGTTCGTACGCGTCGCCGCTCATTCCCGACAACATCGCGCCCGGCGTGTTCGGCACGTACGGCGGCGCGGAGAGCCGCTTTGCCGGCACGCCGGGGGCCAACGTCACGCTGCGCGCACCGCTTCTCACACAGCAGTTGCCGGATCTCGGCGATGGCTCCGGCGGCTCGCTCACGCCACAGGCCGAGCGCAAGCTCGGCGAGCGCGTCATGCGCGAAGTGCGTGCCGATCCCGACTACCTCGACGACTGGCTCATTCGCGACTACCTGAATTCAGTTTCGGCCAAACTCTCGACGGCGGCGACGGCGCTCTACATCGGCGGTTACCAGCCCGATTTCGACCTGTTCGCGATGCGCGACGCGCAGATCAACGCGTTTTCGCTCCCGGGCGGGTTTATCGGCGTGAACACCGGCCTGATTGTCACGACGCAGACAGAATCCGAACTCGCATCCGTGATCGGCCACGAAATGGGCCACGTGCTCCAACGGCACATCGCGCGCATGATCAGTTCCAGCGAGCGTAGCGGCTACGCCGCGCTCGCTGCAATCCTGCTGGGCATTCTCGCGGGTGTCGCCGCCCATAGTGGCGATCTCGGCAGCGCGATCGCGATGGGCGGCCAGGCATACGCGCTCGACACCCAGCTGAAGTTTTCGCGCGCGGCCGAGCACGAAGCGGACCGCGTCGGTTTCCAGATGCTGGCGGGAGCGGGCTACGACCCGTACGCGATGTCGACGTTCTTCGGCAGGCTCGACCGCGCGTCGATGGGCGATGCCGGCGTTCCGGCCTATGCGCGCACGCACCCACTGACCGTCGAGCGCATCGCCGACATGGAAGATCGCGCGCGACGTTCGCCGTATCGTCAGCCGCGCCAGGCGTCGGAGTACGGGTTTGTGCGCGCCCGTGCCCGCGTGCTGCAAAACCGTTCGCGCAGCGACTATGCCGACGAGATTTCGCGGATGCGCGCCGAGGTCGAAGACAAAACCGCGCTGAACGTCGCCGCGAACTGGTATGGCATCGCGCTCGCGCAAATGCTGCTCGATCGAAACGACGATGCGGCCGCGTCGCTCGCGACGGCGCGTCGCGTCTTCGGCGCGGCCGGGCGCAGCGAAGGCGTGGCCGCCCGCAGTTCGCCGAGCCTCGATGTGCTGGATGTCGATATCGCCCGCCGCGCCGGACGCAACGACGACGCCATACGCCTTGCCGAAGTGGCGCAGCGTCGCTGGCCGGATTCGCACGCCGCGATCGACATGCGGCTGCAAACGCTCCTCAGCGCCCGACGCTTTGCCGATGCACAGGCGCTCGCGTTCAAGGAGACGCGAAGCGATCCGCAGCAGCCGTTATGGTGGCGCTATCTCGCGCAGGCGAGCGTCGGTACTGGCGATGCACTCATGCAGCATCGCGCGCTCGCGGAGAAGTTCGCGCTGGAAGGGGCGTGGCCGTCGGCGATCCGTCAACTGAAAGAAGCGCGCGACATCAAGACCGCCGGCTACTACGACCTGTCGACGATCGATGCGCGCCTGCATGACTTCGAGACGCGCTACAAGGAAGAGCGCGAAGACGACAAGATTCGCGGGTAGACCGCTCAGGCGGGGCCGTGGTCGTCGGGCGCCGGGGCCGCTTGCGCCGCGGTCGCTTGCCCCGCGGGGCTGGCGACAAAGCCAAAGCGTGCGCCGACGTCCGCGCGTGCAATGGCCTGCAACGGCAACGTCACGTCGGAGCGCCAGTGGAACGCGCCGCTTTGGCCATCGGCGGCGATTTCCGCGTGTTCCGAGAACAGATCGAGGTCGTGGTCGTGCAATGCGGCCACGCGCGGCTGTTCTCGCTCGCCGGCCGGCGCTTGCGTGAGCAGGATGCCGCCTTCGTCGTCGAGCCAGGCGGCGTTGGGCGTGAACGTGCCGCCGGCCTGATCGGTGAGCGTCAGCGCGCCGTTTGCGTCGACCGCGAGCCGCACGATCCACGGCGTATAGACCAGCTCCACATACACGCGCTGCGGGCCGTTCTGGAAGAACCACTGCCCACGCGCGTCGGCTTCGTAGTTGCGGTGAATGAAACCCAGCAACGCCTCGTGACGGATCGGTTCGCCGGGCGCGCCCTGCGCCTGCGCGGCCTCGTCGCGCATGCGCCAGTTACCGCGCCGGTCAAGCAGCAGCCAGCCGGTGCAGTGCGGTACGTTTGGCCATTTGGCAAGGGCCTGCCTGACGATGTCATCCATGATGGGCGAAGGGTGAGAGATAGCCGAAAATGCGCTGGGCAAGCCAGTCGATGCGGCCCGGGAAGGGCCCCGTCATGAAGCCGACGTGGCCGCCGTGATCCGGCTGATCCAGTTCCACCGATACCGACACCTCGTGTCGCGAAGGCAGCACCGTGCCCGGCAGGAACGGGTCGTTGCGCGCGTTCAGCACGAGCGTGGGCACCGTGATGTCTGGCAGCAAGGGACGCGTTGTCGCGCGTGTCCAGTAGTCGTCGGTATCGCGAAAGCCGTGCAGCGGCGCGGTTACGACGTTGTCGAACTCGTACATCGTGCGGCTTGCGAGCATCGCGTGACGGTCGAAGAGGCCCGGGAACTGCGTGAGCTTCTGGTCCGCTTTCAGCTTCAGCGTCTTCAGAAAGCTGCGCGTGTACACCTTGCCGAAACCCTGCGACAGCGCGTGTCCACCGGCGTGCACGTCGAGCGGCGCGGAAATCGCCGCCGCCGCGGCGACAAACGACGCGTCCTGTCCGCGCTCGCCCAGCCAGCGCAGCAGCACGTTGCCGCCAAGCGATACGCCCGCCGCGACGATCGGCCCGCGATGCTGGCTGCGCAGACGCCGCAGCACCCAGTCGACCTCGTCGCTGTCGGCGAGGTGATAGAAGCGCGGCAACAGGTTCAGCGTGCCACTGCAGCTACGGAAATGCGGTACGACGCCGTGCCAGCCGCGATCGCGCGCGCCGGCCATCAGCGCACGCGCGTAGTGCGACGCGGAACTGCCTTCGAGGCCATGAAACAGCACGAAAAGCGGCGCTTCGTCTTCGGCGGTGGGCGCGGCAGATGACGGCTCCCGCTTCAGCCAGTCGAGTTCGATGAAGTCGCCATCGGGCGTGTCCCAGCGCTCGCGAAGGTAGGAGACGGCCGGCACGCGTGCAAAAAGCGCGGGAATGATGGTCTGGACGTGACTGTTCGGCAGCCACAGCGGCGCGCGATAGCGCAGATCGGCAAGCAGTTCCGCGACGTCCCCAACAGGCGACGTACCCGGACCGTTCTTGTTGTGCGTCGTACTCATGCCAGCAACCAGATCGAAAAGCAGACAGGCAAAACAGCAGGAAAAACGGGCAACGTCAGTGCAGCGACCCCTGCCCGTGCCGCATCCTGGCAGCGAACTGGCTCGCGGCAGCATCCGGCATCGGGCTCGAGTGAATGTGCGCAATGCGCCATTCGCCGCGCTCGTGAACCATCACGTATGTTGTGAAAACCATCGCGGGCGCGGCGGCCGGGTCGGCCGGACGATGCGCCTCCGCAATCGCGTAGACCACGGTGCCAAGACTGTCGTAGACGCGGATATCGAGCGGCTCGATCGACACCCGGTTCATTTCGAGCTGCACCGAAAGACCGGCGCGTATGCTTTCGAGGCCGTGCAGGTGCGAGCCGTCCGCCCAGATGCAGCTGACGAATTCCTCATCGATCCACAGGCCCATCAAGCTGTCGATATTGACCTCGGCAATGGCCTGATACCAGGCGTTGAGCGTGTCGGCGGCGGCTTCGAAGATGTGGGCAAAACGTGGCATGGCTCGTCAGTCTCTTGTGCGCGGCGCGCGCGGTTGCGTGCCCGGGTGCATCTCCCGGACGTCTCGACAGTCAGCGGCAATGCCCCGGCGTGCGTGAACGTAGGGGACTTCCGCGAGGATGCCCGCGCCGTGAGGCGCGGGCATGACGCGATAAAGCATGCGTACGGCGATCAGACGGTGCTAGCGTTGCGCGACCAGCATGCCGCGCAGGTCATCGAAGACCTGTTCCGCGCTCAGCTGCCGCAGGCAGTTCAGATGGCCAAGCGGGCACTCGCGCTGGAAGCAGGGACTGCATTCGAGATGCAGCCATTGTACCTTCGCAAGCTCTGACAGGGGCGGGGTGTGGCGCGGATCGGTCGACCCGTAGACGGCCACCAGCGGCCGGCGTAGCGCGGCCGCGACGTGCATCAGTCCGGAATCGTTTGTGACGACGGCGCTTGCCCGCGAGATCAGCGCACACGCCTCGCCGAGCGCGGTCTGGCCGCACAGGTTGCGCACGTTCGGCGCGCGTTCGGCAATCGCCTGCGCGAGCGGCGCGTCTTTCGGCGAACCGAGCGCGACGATCTGCGTGTAAGGAAACGACTGGCCGATCATCTTCGCGAGCGCGGCGAAATGCTCGGGCGGCCAGCGCTTGGCCGGGCCGTATTCGGCGCCCGGGCAGAACACCACGAGCGGCACGCGCGTATCCAGATTGAAGCGCGCCGAGACGCGCGACGCCTCGTTCAGGTCGGCGTCGAGGCGCGGCATCGGCAGGTCGTCCGGCACTTTTGCACCCGGCGTGTACGCGAGCGCCGCGTACTGGCCGACCATCGGCGGACGTTCGTCCTTGCGCGGATTCGCGTGCCGGACGTTCAGCAGACCATAGCGGCTCTCGCCCGTATAGCCGATGCGCAGCCCGATGCCCGCCATCCACGGAATCAGCGCGGATTTCAGCGAATTCGGCAGCACGTAGGCGGCGTCATAGCCGACGTCGCGCAGATCGCTTGCGAGTTGCCAGCGGCGCAGCATCTGCAGCTTGCCGTGCGCGAGATCGGTGGCGTAGACGTCGCGAATCTCGGGCATGCGTTCGAGCACGGGCGCGACCCAACTGGGTGCGACCGCATCGATCGCGATGCGCGGATGCAGTTTCACGAGCCGCGAAAACAGCGGCTGCGCCATCAATGCGTCACCGATCCAGTTCGGTGCGATTACCAACGCGCGACGCATCAGGGTGGGTTTCCGGTGTCGAAACGAAGCATCGCGCGCACAGGCGCGCGGCGTTCAGGTTGTTGGGAAAAGGCCGGGCCGCGTAAGGCCGGGCCACGTAAGGTCCGGCCGGATGGGGCCCGGCCGGTAAAGACCGGCCGCGAAATGGCAGCCTGGCGAGCCGGAACGGGTTCCGGCTTCGCGCGGCCGGCTGCCGCAACGCGGACGCGCTCAGTGGCCTTTGACCACTTCGCCGGCACGCAGCTTGTAGCGCGTGCCGCAATACGGGCAGCGCGCTTCGCCGTGCGTCACGTCGATGAAAACGCGCGGATGCGTGCTCCAGCGCGGCATCGACGGATTCGGGCAATACGCCGGCAGATCTTTTGCCGACAGTTCGACCAGCGGCATTTCCTTGATTTCGCTCATGGGGACTTTCTCTTTGTATTCGGATGAAAACGCGGCGTGCGGGGTGAAGGCTTAAACCTTCGTGAGCCAGTTCGCGTACTTCGTGCTCTTGCCGTTCACGATGTCGAAGAAGCCCGATTGCAGCTTTTCCGTGATCGGACCGCGTGCGCCCGAACCGATTGTGCGGTTATCGAGTTCGCGGATCGGCGTGACTTCCGCGGCCGTGCCGGTGAAGAACGCTTCGTCGCAGGTGTAGACCTCGTCGCGGGTAATGCGCTTTTCGATCACTTCGATGCCGGCGTCTTTCGCCAGCGTGATGACGGTGTCACGCGTGATGCCGTCGAGGCACGACGACAGGTCCGGCGTGTACAGCTTGCCGTTGTTCACGAGGAAGAAGTTTTCGCCCGAGCCTTCCGACACGTAGCCGTCCACGTCGAGCAGCAGCGCTTCGTCGTAGCCGTCGGCGGTGGCTTCCTGGTTCGCGAGGATCGAGTTCACGTACCAGCCCGACGCCTTCGCGCGCACCATCGACACGTTCACATGATGGCGCGTGAACGACGACGTCTTCACGCGGATGCCCTTTTTCAGGCCGTCTTCACCCAGGTAGGCGCCCCACGGCCACGCGGCGATCGCGACGTGGATCGTGTTGCCCTTTGCCGACACGCCGAGCTTTTCCGAGCCGACCCAGATGATCGGGCGCAGATAGCACGATTCCAGCTTGTTCTCGCGGACGACCTCGCGCTGCGCCGCCGCGAGCGTTTCGTGGTCGAACGGGACGTCCATCTGGAAGATCTTCGCGGAGTTCAGCAGACGCTTCGTGTGTTCCTGCAGACGGAAGATCGCGGTGCCGCTGTCCGTCTTGTAGGCGCGCACGCCTTCGAAGACGCCCATGCCGTAGTGCAGCGTGTGCGTGAGGACGTGGATTTTGGCGTCGCGCCAGTCGATGAGCTTGCCATCCATCCAGATCTTGCCGTCGCGGTCGGCCATTGACATACGATTCTCCAGGCGGTGCGTAATGAGGTATTCGGGGTGCCACAGCGACGATCCGGCCGGAACGCGCGACGCAGGCTTACGGCAGGCGTAAGCCGGAATGCGTGGCGCAGAAAGCCAAAACACAGATCCGTCAAGCGGCGAAGTCCGTTATTTTAGCGTCTTTTGCACACGGAACGGGCATTCAGCCACCTTACGGACGCTATAATTCTGCGCACACATAAATCAGTTCCGGATGCGCCTGCGGAGGTTTTCCGACAGGCTGTGTCTTTTCTGCCATGGCCGCGCATCGCGCGCCGGGCCGCCTCGTCCAATGTCCGCTCGCCTCTCTGAAGTTGATCGCCAAGCCTTTCGCCAGGGCCTGCGCGACTATTCGCCCACGCTCATGGCGATATTCTCCTGGGGGCTCGTGACGGGCATCGCGATGAGCAAGTCTGTGCTCACGCTGCCGCAGGCGCTCGGCATGTCGATCGCGGTGTATGCGGGTTCGTCGCAACTGGCCGTGCTGCCACTCTTCGCCGCGAAGCTGCCGATCTGGACGATCCTGCTCACCGCCGCGATGGTCAACACGCGGTTTGTGATCTTCAGCGCGGGTCTCGCGCCGCATTTCTCGTATCTGCCGCTGTGGCGGCGCCTGCTGCTCGGCTATTTCAACGGCGACATCATCTATCTGCTGTTTCAGAAGAAGAGCTTTCCAACTGGCTTCCAGCCCGGCAAGGAAGCGTATTTCTGGGGCATGGCGGTTGCCAGCTGGACGTCGTGGCAGGTTTCGTCGGTGATCGGCATCCTGCTCGCGAGCCTTTTCCCCGACAACTGGGGGCTCGAACTGGCCGGCACGCTCGTGCTGCTGCCGCTTATGGTCTCGGCGATCGTTACGCGTTCCACGGCGGTCGCGGTCGGCATCGCGGGTGTCGTTTCGCTGCTGGCGTTCGATCTGCCGTACCGGCTCGCGCTGCCGCTCGCGGTGATCACGGCGATTGTCGCGGGCAGCATCACCGATTCGATTGTCGAGCGCGCCGACCTGCGCCGCATCCGCCAGCGCGCGGGAGATTCCCGATGACCACCACGCAGATCTGGCTTGCCATCCTCGGCATGACGTTCGTCACCGCATTCACACGCGCAATGTTCCTGATCGGCGGCGAACGCACGGTGTTGCCGGAGCGCGTGCAGCGCATGCTGCGCTACGCGCCGGCCGCCGCGCTCGCCGCCGTCGTGCTGCCCGACGTCCTGGAAACCGGCAACGGGCTGTCCTTTGGTCTCTCCAATCACGAGTTCTACGCTACGGTGGCGGGGCTCGGCTGGTATCTATGGCGCCGCAGCATGATCGGCACGATCGTCGTCGGCATGGCCGTGTTCACCGTCCTGCGGCTTGCTGTCCACTAGGCCGATGCAGGGAAATATTGCATTGCAGCATTGTGCGGTATCCGCCCAAATGCTGGACATTCGCTGCCGCACGTCCAGGAACGTCATGGGTATCGGTTAAAATACGTGTCTTCCGGATCACTGCGCGAAGCTGCGGCCGATGCCGCCGGCCCTGTCCTCTTCATGTCGGGCAGGTAGTGCTGTCCATCACCGCCTTCCAATCAAACTGCATCCAGACACCATGACCCAAGTGAAGCGTCTCACCGATCTGATCGCCGAAGGCAAGCTTGCCGGCCAACGCGTTTTCATCCGCGCCGATCTGAACGTGCCGCAGGACGATCACGGCAACATTACCGAAGACACTCGTATCCGCGCGTCGGTGCCGGCCATCCGGGATGCGCTCGATGCAGGTGCGGCCGTCATGGTCACCTCGCACCTCGGCCGCCCGACGGAAGGCGAACTGAAGCCGGAAGACTCGCTCGCGCCGGTCGCGAAGCGCCTCGGCGAACTGCTCGGCCGCGACGTGCCGCTCGTCGCGAACTGGGTGGAAAACGGCGTGAACGTCGCGCCGGGCCAGGTCGTGCTGCTCGAGAACTGCCGCGTGAACAAGGGCGAAAAGAAGAATTCCGACGAGCTCGCGCAGAAGATGGCGAAGCTCTGCGACATCTACGTCAATGACGCGTTCGGCACCGCGCATCGCGCCGAAGCCACCACGTACGGCATCGCGAAATACGCACCGGTCGCATGCGCGGGCCCGCTGCTCGCGGCCGAACTCGACGCGCTCGGCAAGGCGCTCGGCGCGCCGAAGCGTCCGCTGGTGGCGATCGTCGCCGGCTCGAAGGTATCGACCAAGCTCACCATTCTCGATTCGCTCGCCGGCAAGGTCGACCAGCTGATCGTCGGCGGTGGCATCGCGAACACGTTCATGCTGGCGGCGGGCCTGAAGATCGGCAAGTCGCTCGCCGAAGCTGATCTCGTCAAGGAAGCGAAGGCGATCATTGATGCCGCGAAGGCGCGTGGCGCTTCGGTGCCGATCCCGACGGACGTCGTCACAGCAAAGGAATTCTCGCCGACGGCGAAGGCCGAAGTGAAGGCCGTGGCCGACGTAGAGGACGACGACCTGATTCTCGACATCGGCCCGGATACCGCGAAGGCGCTGGCCGCGCAGCTGGAAAAGGCCGGCACGATCGTCTGGAACGGCCCGGTTGGCGTGTTCGAATTCGACCAGTTCGGCAACGGCACGAAGACGCTGGCTGACGCGATCGCGAAGTCGCCGGCGTTCTCGATTGCGGGCGGCGGCGACACGCTCGCGGCGATCGCCAAATACGGCATCCACGACAAGGTCAGCTATATCTCGACGGGCGGCGGCGCCTTCCTCGAATTCCTCGAAGGCAAGAAACTGCCCGCCGTCGAAATCCTGGAATCGCGGGCTTAACGTGGCAACGCGCTCCCCGACGAAGTCAGCAAAAGGCCGGCCCACGCCGCGTACGACAGCCGCAGGGGAGCGCAGCGCGCGCTCCAGCAGCAAGCCGCTGCAAGCGGCTCTGGCGCCAGCAGGCGCGCCGGGCCAGCCAGCGGTGCAGAACACACAGCATCCGCAGGATCAGGCAATAGCGGCGCAGCACAGCGTCGCGCCTGCAGAAACCGCCCCATCCGACACCGCCGCGCTGGCCGAAGCCAGCGTACCGGCACAAGACTTCGCAGCATCGGCCACGCCCGATGCGCAACGCTCAAACAAAGCGACGCAGGCTCCAGCCGGCGCGCAGCCCCAGGCAGCCGCTCGCGCGGCAACGCCACAGAATCCGACTCGCAGCGCTTATCCCAGCGAACCCATCCAGACGAGGAGACTCATGCATCGCGCCACCAAGATTGTCGCCACCATCGGCCCGGCTTCCAGTACGCAGGAAATCCTGCTGCAAATGATTGAGGCCGGATGTGATGTGGTGCGGCTCAACTTCTCGCACGGCACCGCCGACGACCATCGCCAACGCGCTGAGTTCGTCCGTGAAGCCGCGCGCCAGGCTGGCCGCGAAGTCGCCATCATGGCTGACCTGCAAGGCCCGAAGATTCGCGTCGGCAAGTTCGAGAACGGCAAGACGACGCTGATCGCCGGCAATTCGTTCATCCTCGATTCCGCGTGCGAGCTCGGCAACGACGACCGCGTCGGCCTCGACTACAAGGATCTGCCGCGCGACCTGAAACCGGGCGACGTGCTGCTGTTGAACGACGGCCTGATCGTCCTGAACGTCGTGCGCGTGCTCGGCACCGAGGTTCACACCACGGTGAAGATCGGCGGCGACCTGTCGAACAACAAGGGCATCAACCGCCAGGGCGGCGGCCTCACGGCGCCGGCGCTGACCGAAAAGGACATGGAGGACATCAAGACCGCCATGTCGCTGGGTGCGGATTTTGTCGCGGTATCGTTCCCGAAGAACGCCACCGACATGGAAATGGCCCGCCAGCTCGCCAACATCGCGGGCGCGCCGTACGGCATCAAGCCGAAGATGATTGCGAAGATCGAACGCGCGGAAGCCATTCCGGCGCTGCAGGGCATCCTCGACGCTTCCGACGGCATCATGGTCGCGCGTGGCGATCTGGCCGTGGAAGTGGGGAATGCCGCAGTCCCGGCGCTGCAAAAGCGCATGATCCGTATGGCGCGCGAGTCGAACAAGTTCGTCATCACGGCCACGCAGATGATGGAATCGATGATCCACGCACCGGTGCCGACACGCGCCGAAGTGTCGGACGTCGCGAACGCGGTGCTCGACGGCACGGATGCCGTGATGCTGTCGGCGGAATCGGCGGCGGGCAAGTATCCGGTGCAGACCATCGAAACGATGGCCGCGATCTGCGTCGAGGCTGAGAAGTCGGAAAATTCGGAACTGGACAAGGATTTCCTCGACCGCACGTTCACGCGTATCGACCAGTCGATCGCGATGGGCGCGCTGTTCACGGCGTTTCACCTGGGCGCGAAGGCGATTGTCGCACTGACGGAATCGGGTTCGACCGCGCTGTGGATGTCGCGTCACTGGACCCATGTGCCGATTTTCGCGCTCACGCCGCGCACCGGCAGCGAACGCGCGATGGCGCTGTATCGTAATGTGACGTCGCTGCACCTCGACACCAACACCGACCGCGACACCGCGCTTGCGCAGGCGCTCGAAGTGGTGGTCAGCAAGGGTTATGCGTCACGCGGCGACATGGTGGTGCTCACGGTGGGCGAGCCGATGGGTCAGGCCGGCGGAACGAACACGCTGAAGATCGTGCGGGTGGGTGAACCGTACTGATCAGACTGGATTTTTACCCGATCGGCGCGGCGAGCAGGCCGCGTTCCCGGGAGAGGCGGCGCGCCCCTGAACCACGCTCAGGGAAGGCACGCACGGGAATGCGGCTTGCTTCGCGATAAAATCGTAAAAATTAGATGCCGACGGCACAGGTTTCGTTTCAATCTAAGGAGTTTCACCATGCCTCTCGTATCAATGCGTCAGTTGCTGGACCATGCCGCCGAAAACGGCTATGGCCTCCCGGCATTCAACGTGAATAACCTGGAACAGGTGCAGGCGATCATGGCGGCGGCGGACAAGGTCGGCGCGCCCGTCATCATGCAGGCGTCGGCTGGTGCCCGGAAGTACGCCGGTGAGCCGTTTCTGCGTCACCTGATCGAAGCGGCAATCGAGTCGTATCCGCATATTCCGGTTGTGATGCATCAGGATCACGGGCAGTCGCCTGCAGTGTGCATGGCGGCCATGCGCAGTGGTTTTACGAGCGTAATGATGGACGGTTCGCTGGAGGCGGACGGCAAGTCGGTGGCGTCGTATGAATACAATGTCGACGTGTCGCGCAAGGTCGTGGAGATGGCGCACTCGATCGGCGTGACGGTCGAAGCCGAACTGGGCGTGCTCGGTTCGCTCGAAACGATGAAGGGCGACAAGGAAGACGGCCACGGCGCGGAAGGCACGATGACCCGCGAGCAGCTCCTGACCGACGTCGAGCAGGCCGCCGATTTCGTGAAGCTCACGCAGTGCGACGCGCTGGCGATCGCGATCGGTACGTCCCATGGCGCGTACAAGTTCACGAAGAAGCCGACGGGCGATATCCTGTCGATCCAGCGCATCAAGGAAATTCACCAGCGCATCCCGAACACGCACCTGGTAATGCACGGGTCGTCGTCGGTGCCGCAGGAACTGCTCGCGGAGATCCGCGAGTTCGGCGGCGACATGAAGGAAACGTACGGCGTGCCGGTCGAGGAAATCCAGGAAGGCATCCGTAACGGCGTGCGCAAGATCAATATCGACACCGATCTGCGTCTCGCGATCACCGGCGCGATCCGTCGTGCGATGGCAGAGAACCCGTCGAAGTTCGACCCGCGCGACTACCTGAAGCCGGCGCGTGAAGCTGCGACGAAGGTGTGCGTGGACCGCTACCTGGCGTTCGGCTGCGAAGGCCAGGCCGCGAAGATCAAACCGCTGTCGCTCGACAGGATGGCGGAGAAGTACAAGTCGGGCGACCTCAGGCAGGTCGTCCGCTAGGCTGTTCGTTCAGCACTGACCTGGCCATCCGGCCAGGTTGTTGTTAGATCGCCGTTCCCGCATGATCTGGGGAACGGCGTTTCCCTTTTGTTCCGGTCTCATTTTTGCCCCATTTCTAGCGAACTACGACGATGTCTACCCTTTACGAATCCACGCTCCGCTCGCTGCCGCTGCTCGGCCGCGGCAAGGTCCGCGACAACTACGCGGTGGGCAACGACCAGTTGCTGATCGTCACGACCGACCGTCTGTCGGCGTTTGACGTCATCATGGGCGAGCCGATTCCCAAGAAGGGTCGCGTGCTGAACCAGATGGCCAACTTCTGGTTCGACAAGCTGAAGCACATCGTCCCGAATCACCTGACGGGCGTCGAGCCGGAAACGGTCGTCGCAGCGGACGAAGTCGAACAGGTCAAGGGTCGCGCGGTTGTCGTCAGGCGTCTCGAGCCGATTCTGGTTGAAGCGGTGGTGCGTGGCTATCTGGCCGGCAGCGGCTGGAAAGACTACCAGGCAACGGGCGCCGTGTGTGGCGTCGAACTGCCGCCGGGCCTGCAGAACGCGCAGAAGCTGCCCGAGCCGATCTTCACGCCGGCAGCGAAGGCCGAAATGGGCCACCATGACGAGAACATCACGTACAACGAGATGGAACGCCGCATCGGCACCGAACTGTCGGCCACGATCCGCGACATTTCGATCCGCCTCTACAAGGAAGCCGCTGAATTCGCGGCCACGCGCGGCATCATCATCGCCGACACGAAGTTCGAATTTGGCCTCGACAACCACGGCAGGCTGTATCTGATGGACGAGGTGCTGACGGCTGATTCGTCGCGCTTCTGGCCGGCCGACCAGTATCAGGTGGGAACGAACCCGCCGTCGTTCGACAAGCAGTTCGTGCGCGACTGGCTCGAAACGCAGCCGTGGAAGAAAGAGCCGCCGGCGCCGAAGCTGCCGGATGATGTAGTTGCAAAGACGGGCGAGAAGTATCAGGAAGCGCTCGAACGCCTGACCGGGCAGAAGCTCGCTTAAGCCCGCTTCAATCACTGAAGCCCGCCCGATAAGGAAGTTCGTACGATGAGCGAAGCACAAACCGCCCACACGCATGCCGCGCCACTCGTTGGTGTGCTGATGGGCTCCAGTTCCGACTGGGACATCATGAAACACGCCGTCGCGCTCCTTCAGGAGTTCGGCGTGCCCTACGAAGCGAAGGTCGTTTCGGCGCACCGCATGCCCGACGAGATGTTCGACTACGCACAGCGCGCGCGCGAGCGCGGCCTGCGCGTGATCATCGCGGGTGCGGGCGGCGCCGCGCACCTGCCCGGCATGCTGGCCGCGAAGACCACGGTGCCGGTGCTGGGTGTACCGGTCGCGAGCAAGTATCTGAAGGGCGTCGATTCACTGCACTCGATCGTCCAGATGCCGAAGGGCGTGCCGGTCGCGACGTTTGCGATCGGCGAAGCGGGCGCGGCGAACGCGGCGCTCTTTGCGGTATCGATCTTGAGCGTGAGCTCGCCTGAGTACGCGAACCAGCTTGCTGCGTTCCGCGTGCGTCAGAACGAAGCTGCACATGCAATGGTATTGCCCGCGCTGTAAGCGCGAACCGATGTTTCCTGCCTGACCCCGGCCGTTGCGCATCAGATTCCCTGGCTGCCTGCGCTGCGGCCGCTGCCGACCACTGAGATGAATTCAGACAACACACCGGTTTCACCGATTCTGCCTGGCGCCTGGCTGGGCATGGTCGGTGGCGGCCAGCTTGGCCGCATGTTCTGCTTTGCCGCACAGGCGATGGGTTATCGCGTCGCGGTGCTCGATCCGGACGAGACCAGTCCGGCGGGCGCCGTCGCGGACCGGCACCTGCGCGCCGCATACGACGACGAAGCGTCACTGACGGAGCTCGCGCGCCTGTGCGCGGCCGTCTCGACCGAGTTCGAAAATGTACCCGCCGCGAGTCTCGATTTCCTCGCGCGCTATACGTTCGTCAGCCCGGCTGGCCGATGTGTCGCCATCGCGCAGGACCGCATTGCCGAGAAGCGCTTTATCGCGGCGTCCGGCGTGGCGGTGGCGCCGCATGTGGTGATCGAATCGTCCGCAGCGCTTGAATCGATCGAAGACGCGAAGCTCGAAGCCGTGCTGCCTGGCATTCTCAAGACGGCGCGTCTCGGTTACGACGGCAAAGGCCAGATTCGCGTGTGCAATGCCGGGGAAGTCCGCGAGGCGCATGCATCGCTGGGTGGCGTTGCGTGCGTGCTGGAAAAGCGTCTGCCGCTGAAGTTCGAGGTCTCGGCACTTATCGCCCGTGGCGCGAACGGGACATCGGCGGTCTATCCGCTCGCGCAGAATACGCACCGCGACGGTGTCCTGTCGCACACGATTGTGCCGGCGCCCGACGCGAGCGCTTCGCTCGTCAAGCAGGCTCAGCAGGCCGCGTTGCAGATCGCTGCGAAGCTGGATTACGTCGGCGTGCTGTGCGTCGAGTTTTTCATTCTGGAAGACGGCTCGCTCGTCGCGAACGAGATGGCGCCGCGTCCGCACAATTCCGGTCATTACACCGTCGATGCCTGCGCGACCAGCCAGTTCGAACAGCAGGTTCGCGCGATGACAGGCATGCCGCTCGGCGACACGCGCCAGCATTCACCGGCGGTGATGCTGAACATCCTCGGCGATGTCTGGTTCAAGGACGGTCCGAAACGTGCGGCCGTCACGCCGCCGTGGCACGAAGTGGCGGCGATGCCCGCAGCGCGGCTGCATCTGTACGGCAAGGAAGAGGCGCGGCCGGGCCGCAAGATGGGCCACGTGAACTTCACCGCCGCGACGCTCGAAGAAGCGCGCACGGCCGCGCGTGACTGTGCGCGTCTGTTGCACATCATCAAGAGCTGAGATCGCAGTCACGATGCCGGATCAACCGAAATCACCGGAAGAGAGCGCGCTCCCCGTTGGCGAGGCGGACATCGCGAACGCCGCGGCGCTGCTCGACGCAGGGGAGCTCGTCGCGTTTCCGACGGAGACTGTCTACGGCCTTGGCGGCGATGCTGAAAGCGCGGATGCCGTCGCGCGTATCTATGCCGCGAAGGGGCGGCCGGCGAATCATCCGGTCATCGTGCATCTCGCGCCGGGCGGCGACCCGGGGTACTGGGTCGAGCGTCTGCCTTCCGAGGCGCAACGGCTGATCGATGCGTTCTGGCCGGGCCCGCTCACACTGATCCTCAAGCGCGCGGCGCATATTCCGTCGGCGGTAAGCGGCGGCCAGGATTCGGTCGGCTTGCGCTGCCCTTCACATCCGGTGGCGCAGGCGCTGCTCGCTGCATTCAGCGCGCTGCGTGATGGGCACGGTGGCGTCGCGGCGCCGTCGGCGAACCGCTTCGGCCATGTGAGTCCGACAACTGCGCAGCATGTGCGCGAAGAGTTCGGCGATTCGATTCATGTGCTTGATGGCGGCTCGTCTGAGGTGGGCATCGAGTCGACGATTCTCGATCTGTCGCGTGGCTTTCCGGCGCTGCTGCGGCCGGGTCGCGTGACGCCGCAGGACATCGCCGACGTGCTGGGCGAGATGCCGCGTCTTCCGGACGGCTCTGATGCAACGGCGCCGCGCGCTTCGGGCACATTGAAGGCGCACTACGCGCCGCGCACGCCGCTCGCGCTGCTGCCTTTCGAAGCGCTGGAGCCGATGCTCGAAGCGCGTGCGATGGACGAGCGCGTGGCGCTCGTCGCGCGAGTCTCGCGCGCGGGGAACTGGGCGGATGCGGACGGTGTGCATTTCGTTGCCGCGCCGGAAGATCCTCACGCGTACGCACGAGAGTTGTACAGCCTGTTGCGTGCGCTGGATCGCGCGGATGTTTCGCGGATACTGATCGAGAAGTTGCCCGATACGATCGAATGGATCGCGGTCAACGACCGTTTGGGACGAGCGGCGGCGGCGTTTGAGGCGCAGGGTTAGAACCCCGCTGTTCTATCCGTACATCGCAGTTCGACGGACCAACAAAAAACCCGGCTCAAAAAATCGAGCCGGGTTTTTCTTTTTCAGCACAGTAGCGTCAGCGGCCACTGCAACCTGAAGACATCATTTGCCGATGCCTTTTTGAGCGATTGCCTGCTCGACCGTCTGCGCGAAGTTCGCGTGCAGATGGGTCGACGGGTGGACCGAATCAGCGAACATGTACGACTGATCCGCACCGGCCACCGTGTAGGTTTGCGGCGAGCAGAACAGCGATGAACCGAACGAGCTGCCGAAGTCGGCGGCGGACTGGCCCGGAGCGAGCACGCTCGGGTTTTGCTGGGCGTAAGTCGTCGCTGCTGCCTCCATCTTGCCGAGCGCACAACCCGTATCCGTGTTCGACACCGTGAAACCCAGTTGCTGGTAATTGGCAACCGACTGGTCGATCCAGCTATATGCGCTCACGAGGATGACCTGCGGCACGCTGCCCAGGTACTGCTTCAGCGCGTTGTTGTACGGCACGGTGAGGGAGTCGAACAGCAACTGGGCGTTCGGGCCGCCCTGGACGCCTTCAGGCGTAACTTTCAGATCCGGCACATCCGACACGACAACGTGCGTCGCGCCCTTCGACAGGATCAGTTGCACCGCGCCGATAAACTGCTGCGCGGCCAGCGTCATGCCGGCGCTTGCCTGTGACTGTGCCGCCGCCAGCTGCGAAGGCGGTAGTGTCCCAGCCTGGACTGCGGCTGCGGTTTTCTGGATGACCGTTGCCCAGTAGAAAATGTCGTTCGCGCCACCGTTGATCAGCACGAGCTGATTCGCGTTGAAGGTGCCGTGTTCAGAGATGTACTGGTTGACCTGATCGGTGATCGGCAGCGTGGTCGCCTGCGCGTAAGACGGCAGCGGCGGGCTTGCGAAGCCGATGCCCGGCTGCGTCCCGACGCGCGATCCACCCTGCGCGTAACCCAGCGCACCCGTCGCGGCCAGCGGCTGGCCGAAACCGCCCAGATTCGCTGCCTTCAACGTGTCGCCGTAGTATTCGGCCACTTTCTGCGTCCAGATTTCGCCCGGATTCGTCGTAAAGCGACCGCCACCGAAATTGCCCTGAATGTTCGGCGCATACGTGCCCACATCCGAAAGGCTGTCGCCGAATGACACCACCTGCAGCTTCACCCCGCCCGGCGGCGTGCTGTTCGCATTGTTGTCGTCACCACCACCTCCGCCGCACGCGGCGAGCAGAACAAACGCTGCGCCTGCGATCGCGCACTGCGCGGTCCGCGCGAATCCCCGATATCCGATTCCGTTATGCTTCATTTCGACTTCATCTCCTCGTGTGTCTGGCCTTATGCCATGTGATGCAGGCAGCGTCCGCCGTTTGGACGGCGTGACAGGTGCTTACAGAATTTCTCTCTCTTCACGCGACGTGGGAAACACGATCGCGTCCTCCCGTGAATGCCCGGCAGCATCGTTCATACCCGCCATCCGCGCGTGATATGCCGCAGCCCATGCAGGCGGCGCAAACAGCGCGCGCGCCTTGTTGCGCCAGCCCGACACGCGTGCCGCGTCGGCGAACATCGAACCCCACTCGTGAAACGTCGCTTTCAGCGGGTTGTATGTGTATAACGGCTCGACGATGCCGTACCTGGGGGGATCGACCGGATCTTCATCGACGTAGCTGCCGAACAGACGATCCCAGACCGACAGCACGCCCGCGTAATTGCGATCGATATACCGGTCGTTGCGCGCGTGGTGCACGCGATGCATCGACGGCGTGTTGAAGACGTAACCCAGCCAGCGCATCGAGCCGAACAGCTGGGTGTGTACAAAAAACTGAAATCCGAGATTGATCAGCACAATCGCGACGATCTGCTTCGGCGGAAAACCGAGCACGGCGAGCGGCGTCCAGAAGAGCCACATGCCGGCGACTGGATACATCAGGCTTTGCCTGAACGCTGTCGAGAAATTCATGCGCTCCGACGAGTGATGCACGACGTGCGCGGCCCAGAGCCAGCGCACGCGATGGCTGCACCGATGAAACACGTAGTAGAGAAAATCCTGTGCGACGAACAGCACGACAAGCGATACCCAGCCGGCCTGCCATTTGAGGAGCCGGTAGTGGTCGTAGAAAAACGCGTATACGGGAATGATCGCGAGCCAGGCGAGCTTGTCCGCGGCCTGCTGGAGCAGCGCGAGCGCGGCGTTGCACAGCGTGTCCCGCCAGCTATAGATGCCCGCTTCCGGGCGCGTGCGATGAAGATGCCACGCTTCCCAGCCGATGCATGCGAGAAACACGGGCGCCATGGCAAGCAGGAGCAATTCGGCATCGAATTGCATGGTCGTCTTCCTCCGTCCCCTGTCGACCAGAGTTGACGCTTTAGCTGTCGACCGGAGTTCGCGCTTTAGCGCGCTACTCCGGTCCCATGCAAAGCGCTTACTCTGGTCCCATGCAAGTTATTGCGGTCGACCAGAGTTGAAGCAAAGCACTTACTCTGGTCCCTTGCAGGATGATTGCTGTACCTGTCGTTGTCGTTTGATTGCATCGCACGCCGCGGGGCGGCGCGCGACGCATGTCCTCATGCGTCTGTTTGAACACGCTTTTTTGACATTGTCCGACAGCGTACACGCTACCCGTGTAGGGAACGAACGGCTTCCGTAGAAGAATTCCTCAATGCGCGCCGCGCGGATGCGGGTTTTTCCTGGGCTTTGCACGGGACGCGTCGGAAATATCCGACATCGATACAGACGGTCCCTGATAGACCCATTCAAGCAGTGCGTCATGCGCGGCGCGGGCGGCTTCGGCATGCGGATCGTTGATGAAGCTCACCACGACATAGCTCGTGCCATCCGAAGAAGCCACGTAGCCCGCGATCGCACGCACGTCGCGCAACGTGCCGGTCTTGATGTGCGCGTTGCCGTTGACGGGCTGGCCCGTCAGGCGGTTGCGCATCGTTCCGTCGACACCGGCGATCGGCAGCGAATCGACGAATACCTGTGCGACCGGGCTCGCGTTAGCCGACTGGAGGAGGTCCGCCATCGAGATCGCCGGGATATGCTCGTCACGTGACAGGCCGGAGCCGTTTTCGAGCTGCAGATATTCGGTGGGCAGTGCGCTGCGATGCATGAACGTGTCGATGGCGTCGACGGATTTTTCCGGCGTCGCGGGCGGCTTGCTGATCGCCGCGCCGATTGTCAGGAACAGGTTGCGCGCCATCGTGTTGTTGCTGAACTTGTTGATGTCGCGAACGATGTCCGAGAGCACCGGCCCCTGGTGAACAGCCACCTGCTTTGCCGTGACCGGCACGGCGCCTTCGCGCGTCGTGCCACTGAACGTGCCGCCGCTTTGCTGCCAGAGCGCAAGGAAGCCGCCCGCGAAAAACGCGGTGTGGTCGAGCACGGCCACGTTGACCGTGCGGTCGCCGCACCGTACCGGAAAGTCGCCGCTGAACGTCGCGTCGACGATGCCGTTCGGCATCGCCGTCACCGTTGGTGTAACGGCGGTCAGGTCGCCGCGGCACGGGCCGTTCGTCGCGCGCAGCTGGTTGGCGATCTGCAGTTGCGCGAGCGCGGGCTGCACGTCGATGGCAACGGTGCCGTCGGGCGAAGGCGAGAGCGCGAACGACAGCGACTTGAACGCATACAGCAGCGGGTCGGGACCGACGTTGTACGGCGCGGTGGTGTCGTCGTCGAAGGGCGGCAGATCGCGGGTCGACACATCGAAGAACCGCTTGTCGAGCACCAGCGCGCCGTCGATGCCATTGATGCCCGACTTGCGGATCTTCTGCACGAGATCGATCAGCTCTTCAGGCACGAGCTTTGGGTCGCCGGTGCCCTGGATGTAGAGATTGCCGTGCAGTACGCCGCCGGCGTCCATCGTGCCGTCGGCGAAAGCGCTGGTGCGCCAGCGATAATCCGGCCCGAGAATCGACAGCCCGGCGTAGGTCGTGACGAGCTTCATTGTCGAGGCCGGCATCATCGGTTTGCCCGCGTTGAGCGCGAGGATCGGCGTGCGGTCGCCGATCTTCTCGACCACCACGCTCACCGACGAGAGTGGCACGTGCGCGCGCGCGAGCCCGGCCATGACCGCTGGCGGCAGCACCGTCGTGACGTTGACGGCGGGGTTCTTCACCTTCTTCGCGCGTGCGAACGCCGGCGCGGGTGCCGCCACGCACGCGAGCGTCAGCGCGAGCACGGCGGCGCAGGTGAATGGCATGCGTTGCGCGCGGAGCGTATGAAGCGTGCCCGGGACGTGCGATACGTGACGGCGGCCGGCAGGCGACAGGGCGTCCGCCGTGCCCGGGCGGCATGACGTAGCGGTAGCACTGGATGAAGCACGGCGCGCCGAAAGGCTGCGCGCAACGTTGAGGAGAAAAGCGGTCGTCATGCGAGAGAGCGGAGATCAGGGCTTTTGTAAGGCTGTGCGCCGCGTCGTGCGGGCGGCCAGACAGCGAAATGCACGGCGAACCACGCGGCGTCGCGCAAAAGCGCTCATTGTAGAGACAAGCCGTGACGGTGCGCGAAAACGCTGGCATCGGGCGGTCTCGATGATCGCTCGCGGTTCACCTCATGCGACGAAAGATAGAATGCGGGTTCACAGCCGTGACTGAAACAGAACCGAACCACGACTGAATCAGGACCGAACCAGAAAACGTCAGGACGGGTGCCATGCGGATACTGCTTGTCGAAGATGACCGGATGATCGCGGAGGGTGTGCGCAAGGCGCTGCGTGGTGAGGGTTTTGCCGTCGACTGGGTGCAGGACGGCGAAGCGGCGCTCACGGCCGTGTCGGGCGAGTCCTACGACCTCGTGCTGCTCGACCTCGGCCTGCCGAAGCGCGACGGCCTCGACGTATTGCGCACGATGCGCTCGCGCGGCCTCGCGTTGCCGGTGCTGATCGTCACGGCGCGCGATGCGATCGCCGATCGCGTGAAGGGCCTCGATGCCGGTGCGGACGACTACCTCGTCAAGCCGTTCGATCTCGACGAACTCGGCGCACGGATGCGCGCGCTGATCCGCCGCCAGTCGGGCCGTAGCGATTCGACGATCCGTCACGGTGCGCTCACGCTCGATCCGGCTTCGCATCAGGTGACGCTGGAAGGTGCGCCGGTTGCGCTTTCGGCGCGCGAATTCGCGCTGCTGGAAGCGCTGATCGCGCGACCCGGCGCCGTGCTGTCGAAGAGCCAGCTCGAAGAAAAAATGTACGGATGGGGCGAGGAAATCGGCAGCAATACCGTCGAGGTCTACATTCACGCGCTGCGCAAGAAGCTCGGCGCGGATCTGATCCGCAACGTGCGCGGCCTCGGCTACATGCTTGCGAAGGAAACCTGAACTGATGCGCTCGATTCGCCGTCAATTACTGTTCTGGCTGCTCGCGATCGTGCTCACGGGCGTGTGCATCGCAGGCTGGCTCATCTATCGTCAGGCACTCGCCGAAGCGAACGAACTCTTCGATTACCAGCTGCAGGAAATCGCCGGTGCATTGCCGTCCGAATCGTTCTCGCAGGTGCTCGGCTCGCGCGACACCGGCGAAGAAGGCATCGTGCTGCAGATCTGGAATCGCAACGGCGTGCTGATGTACTACTCGACGCCGCGCGCACCGCTTGCGCCGCACGCGGAACTCGGCTTTTCGACACAACGTACCGAGCGGGGCGACTGGCGCGTGTACGGCGCGATCGTCGGGGATAACGTCGTGCAGCTTGCGCAGCCGCTCTCGGTGCGCAACCGGCTCGCCGCGAACGTCGCGCTGCGAACGCTGTGGCCGCTGATCGTGCTGCTGCCGCTGCTTGGCGTGGCCGTGTGGGTCGTCGTGGGTCGCGGGCTGAAGCCGTTGCGTCGCGTGGCGGGTGCGCTCGATACGCGTCATCCCGAAGCGCTTGACCCGCTGCCCGACCAGCGTCTGCCGCTCGAAGTGCAGCCGCTCGTGCGTGCGCTCAACGGGCTGCTCGCGCGCCTGTCCGCCGCGCTCGATACGCAGAAGGCGTTCGTCGCCGACGCTGCACATGAGCTGCGCACGCCACTTGCCGCCGTGCAGATCCAGACGCAGCTCGTCGCCCGCGCGCGCGACGACGAAACGCGTCAGGAAGCGCTCGTCGATCTGCAGGCCGGCGTGACGCGCGCGACGCGTCTCGCGGAACAACTGCTCGCGCTTGCCCGCGCGGAACCCGATGGTCACGCGGCGACGGTCGCCGTCGATCTGCACACGATGCTCGACGAATGCGTGGCATCGCGCGCGCCGCTCGCGCAGCAGCGCAACATCGACCTCGGCATCGAGGCGACCACGCGGGCGACGGTGATCGGCGAACCCGAAGCGCTGCGCGTGATGCTCAACAACCTGCTCGATAACGCAACGAAATACACACCGGAAGGCGGCCGTATCGATGTGAGCCTGAAGGTCGAAGAAGGGCGTCCCATCGTGCGGATCGCGGATACGGGTCCGGGCATTCCCGTCGAAGAGCGCGAGCGCGTCTTTGACCGTTTTTACCGCGCGGGCGCCGGTGTAAATCGTGTACGCAGCGATATCGCGGGTAGCGGGCTGGGGCTTGCGATCGTGAAGCGCATCGCGCTACAGCATCATGCGGATGTCACGCTCGGCGAATCGGCTTCTGGCGGCCTGCTCGTGACAGTGCGGTTCTGACGGGCCCGTCCGGATCGCGGGAACCCCTGACAGAAAGGGTTGCGCGGCTTTTTTCCACTTAAGACTCTTTTAAGTGACGCCGCGTACGCTTCGAATCATTCTGAAGCGCACCTCTTTGTCAGGAGTACACGATGCAAGCGAAGACCCTCAAACGTAGCGCCGCCGCCGTGGCGGTCGCAGTCGCACTGTCGGCGGGTTATGTGGCCGGTCACCGGAACGTGGCGCCGCCTGAAGTCATCGCACCGGCGCAGGCTGCGATGATGCCTGCCGAAGCGGCCGCCAAAACCGGCGTGCCGGATTTCTCCGGGCTCGTGGAAACGTACGGCCCGGCCGTCGTCAACATCAGCGCGAAGCATGTCGTGAAGAACGTCGCGCAGCGCGGCGGCGGTAACGCCGGCCAGCTGCCGATCGATCCGTCCGATCCGTTCTACCAGTTCTACAAGCACTTCTTTGGCGGCATGCCGGGCGGCCCTGGCGGTCCGGGCGCAGGTGGCGACGACCAGCCCGACGCACCGAGCGCAAGCCTCGGTTCAGGCTTCATCGTCAGCAGCGACGGCTACATCCTGACCAACGCGCACGTCGTGGACGGCGCAAACGTCGTCACCGTCAAGCTGACCGACAAGCGGGAGTTCAAGGCGAAGGTCGTCGGTGCGGACAAGCAGTCGGATGTCGCCGTGCTGAAGATCGACGCGGGCAATCTCCCGACGGTGAAGATCGGCGATCCGCGTCAGAGCAAGGTCGGCCAGTGGGTGGTCGCGATCGGCTCGCCGTACGGCTTCGACAACACGGTGACCTCGGGCATCATCAGCGCCAAATCGCGCTCGCTGCCGAACGAAAACTACACGCCGTTCATCCAGACCGACGTGCCGGTGAACCCGGGCAACTCGGGCGGTCCGCTCTTTAACCTGCAAGGCGAAGTGATCGGCATCAACTCGATGATCTATTCGCAGACGGGCGGCTTCCAGGGGCTGTCGTTCGCGATCCCGATCAACGAGGCGATCAAGGTCAAGGACGACCTCGTGACCACCGGCCATGTGAGCCGCGGACGCCTCGGCGTCGCAGTGCAGTCGATGAACCAGACGCTCGCCGATTCTTTCGGGATGAAGACGCCGCAAGGCGCGCTGGTGAGTTCGGTCGACGCGAGCGGTCCGGCCGCGAAGGCCGGCCTTCAGCCCGGCGACGTGATCCTGTCGGTCAACGGCACGCCGGTGGCGGATTCCGCGGATCTGCCTTCGCAGGTCGCGGGCCTGAAGCCGGGCACCGTTGCCAATGTGCAGGTATGGCGCGACAAGGCGTCAAAGGACGTGAAGGTGACGATTGGCGCGCTGTCGGACGCGAAGGCGGCATCGGCGGAGACGCCGGCGCAGGACCAGGGGCGTCTGGGTGTGGCGGTGCGCCCGCTCACACCGCAGGAAAAGAGCGGCACGTCGCTGACGCACGGTCTGCTGGTGCAGCAGGCGGACGGTCCCGCCGCAAGCGCTGGTGTCCAGCCGGGTGACGTGATTCTCGCGGTCAACGGCAACCCGGTGACGAGCGTCGACCAGTTGAAGCAGATGGTGAAGAAAGCCGGCAACAGCATCGCGCTGCTGATCCAGCGCGACGATGCGCAGATCTTTGTACCGGTCGACCTCGGCTGATGTAAGAAGTACCGTCGCCGGTCTGTCTCCGGCGCTGCGGCCCGCTGGTCCTTCGGACCGGCGGGCCGCAGCTACATCAGGGCTGCGGCATTCCACGTGCGCTTCCGCGCCTCCGGGCATGGAGCTTGCAGCCCATCGTTTTCAGCACGAACCGTACACAGGAGCGATGCACATGAAAACGCAGGATACTCAACGAAGAATGCTTGCCGCGGCGGTCGCTGCGGCTCTCGCGCTCGGCACTGCAGCCAGCGCGTTCGCACAGGCAAGCGACACCACCGGCGGCACCACAACCGACACCACCAGTGCCGGCAACGCGAACGGCGGCGGCCTGCCGCAGGTCCAGCAGCAGGGCGACGTGTCGTACACCTCGGGCGGCGTCGGTCTGGATGAATCGAAGGCGTTGCAGGCGGCGCAAAGCCAGTGGCCGCTTTCGTTGCGCTTCACGGGTCCCGGCGCCGACTTCCTCGCGGATGTCGCGGTGAAAGTGGTCGACGCGCACGGCGCCGATGTGCTGAACACGAAGTCGCGCGGCCCTTACATGCTGGTCAAGCTGCGCCCTGGCCACTATACGGTCCATGCCACCTACAAGGATCTCGAACAGAGCAAGGCGGTTTCCGTGACGGGCAAGGGCACGGCGCGCACCGCGTTCTACTGGAACACGCAATAACGGCAGGCTTCTGCTGCGCCGCACAAGCGTTGCTTTCAGGTGCGCCAGGAAACGTAAAGGCCGCGCAAGCCGGCAAAGTTTCGCCGATAATGAAGCCACGGGCACGCCCGTGGCTTTTCTGTTTTGAAGCCGCGCAGCCTGCCGGAAAGCGCACGCGCGGCAAGCGGATCGGCGGCGGATAGCCGTCGTGCCGTCGCGCGGGTTTCCACCGCACCTCGGAGCTGGACATGACGCACGACGCCCCGGCAGGCAACGCAAGTCCCAACCCGGACGACGCTACCGGCAACCCGTCAGACCGGACCGTGGGCACGCCGTGCACGGAGCATGGCAGCCAGGGCGGCGGTCATCGCGTGGACGTCAACACGAACCGGCACCGCGTACGGGTCATCCATCTTGGCGTGACGGTGGCCGATACGCAGGCGGCGCTGACCGTCTCTGAAACCGGCCTTCCGGACGTGTTCTATTTTCCGCGTGCCGACGTCAACATGGCGCGGCTCGAACGTTCCGCGCACACCTCCCGATGTCCGTTCAAGGGCGAGGCGTCCTACTATCATCTGCTGACCGAAGAAGGCGTCGTCGAAAACGCCGTATGGACATACGAGACGCCCATCGAGACCGTCCAGCAGATCAAGGGTTATCTGGCGTTTTACACATCGAAGGTGGACCGCATCGATCAGACCTCCTGATCGCGCGGTGAGAGGCTTATGGGGAGGCCGTCATGGAACTGAACGACGCGTTGCGGATTCCGCTTGCACCATCGGATGTGTGGGAAGCGTTACAGGACCTCGCGCTGCTGCGTGCGAGCCTCGATAACTGCGAGTCGTTCGCGCGCCTGCCCGGTGGCGAATATGCGCTGACGATGACCGTGCCGCTCGGCCCGCTGCGCGCGCATTACGACGTGCGCGCGCATATCGTCAGCCCGGACGGCGTCGAACCGGAAACCATGCACCGGATGCTCAACTTCAAGGCGCGCGCTGAGGGCGTCGGTGCGCTGCGCGGGCAGATGGAAGTGCGGTTGCGCGCCGACGACCACTGGCTCGGCGGCGCGAAACATCCTCACACACGCATCGACTATTCGGTCTGGGCGACGCTCACCGGGCCGCTCTCGCAGTTGCCCGCGCGGCAGATCGAGAACGCGTTGCACGACCTCGCGGACACGTTTTTCACCGAGTTCTGCGAAGTCGTGCAGGCCAAGCACGGGATGAAACCGAACCGCGTGCACGGCACGCCGGCGCGGCGTCAGCATGTGTTCCTGCGGCCGGTCAATCTGAGCGCGCTCGCGCGGCGCGCGCGCCCGCACGACCACGGTGGCGCGCTGACCGGGCGCGCGGCGAGCACGATACTCGGTGCGCGCGCGCATCAACATGAGCATGACCCGCATGCCGTGCCGAACTGGGCATGGGCGGGGATGATCTTTTTCGTCGCGGTGCTGCTGTATCTGGCACGGTGGTTCAGCCAGAACTAGCCGTTTCGCGCGTGGCGGCGGTTGCGAGGCCGCCCGCTTGGCGCCCGCATTTCGATCTGTCGCGACGGGCTGCGCCTCTCGTCTGATTTCCGCGTGCTCGTATGCCGCTCACGCGTTGCTCACACCCCGCGAAACTCCCGCCGGTACGCCGATGGCGAAGTACTGAACGCCTCGGCGAAATGCTGGCGCAACGAAGCCGTCGAGCCGAAGCCCGCGCTGCCGGCAATCGCATCCACAGACTGATCCGACGTCTCCAGTAGTTGCTGCGCCCGCGCGAGGCGCTGCGCGAGCAGCCACGCGCCGACGGTCGTGCCGGTCGCTTCGCGAAAGCGTCGCGTGAACGTGCGGCGGCTCATCAGTGCGCGTTGTGCGAGCGAGTCGAGCGTATGCGGCGTGTCGAGGTTGCTGCAGACCCAGTCGAGGAGGCCCGACAGACGGTTGCCGTGCCTGTTTTCCGGAACGGGCTGCTCGACGTACTGCGCCTGACTACCCTGACGATGCGGCGGCACGACCAGCCGGCGCGCGACATAGCTTGCCGCCTGTGCGCCGAACCGTTTGCGCAGTACGTGCAGACAGCAGTCGAGTCCCGCGGCGGTGCCGGCGGAGGTCAGCACGTCTCCGTCGTCGATATAGAGGACGTTCGCGTCGAGTTTCACCTTCGGGTAGCGCCGCGCGAAGTCGTCGGCCCATGCCCAGTGTGTCGTGGCGGGTCGTCCGTCGAGTAAGCCGGCGGCCGCGAGCACGAACGCGCCAAGACACAGGCCGACCAGCTGCGCGCCGCGCGCGTGCGCAGCTCGCAACGCGTCGAGCAGTGCGGCTGGCGGTGGTTCGTCCGGGTCGCGCCAGCTCGGCACGATGATCGTGCCGGCATCGGCGAGCGCGTCGAGGCCGTGCGTCGCGTCGATCGAAAACCCCGCGGTCGTGGACAACGTGCCGGGCTCGGCGGCGCAGACGCGAAAGTCGAACGCCACGCCGCCCTCGGCGCGGTCTTCGCCGAACACGACGCAAGGGACCGAAAGATGGAATGGACTGATCCGGTCGAACGCGATGACGGCGACGACCGGCTTCGCGCCCTGCAGCGGAGATGCAGGCGCTGCGCGGGCAGGCGAGGGGTCTCTCGAGGAAATGCGGCGGGTCATAGGAGTCTTCCGTGAAGCGTTGCGCGCGGTTCGCAATCAAAATGCGCTCGCCGGAGAAAGAGCACGCGAAAACACACGGCTCAGAACGCGATTGGCCCAATCTTATCGAAAGTTGTCATTCGGGTCACTGTCGGCGGTGCGGCCGCGGGGGAAGAATGCAGTCATCGCCGCGGCACTGGAACGAACCACGCGCGGCGAGCCACCAGACAAAGCAAAGGAGTGTTGTCATGACCACACCGCGCCGTGCCCTGATCGTCATCGACGTGCAGAACGAATACGTAACCGGCGACCTGCCGATCGAATATCCGCCGGTCGACGTATCGCTCGCGAACATCGGCCGGGCGATCGATGCGGCGCAGGCCGCTTCGGTGCCGGTGGTCGTCGTGCAGAACCTCGCCCCGGCGACGTCGCCGATTTTTGCAACCGGCTCCGAAGGTGCGGCGCTGCATGACGTGGTCGCCTCGCGCAAACACGACCACGAGATCACGAAGTCGTTGCCGAGCGCGTTCACCGGCACCGATCTCGCCGACTGGCTCGCGCAGCATCAGATCGATACGCTGACCGTGACCGGCTACATGACGCACAACTGCGATGCGTCGACCATCAATCATGCCGTGCATGCAGGACTCGCCGTGGAGTTCCTGCACGATGCGACGGGTTCGGTGCCGTACGCAAACAGCGCAGGCTTTGCGAGCGCGGAAGATATTCATCGCGTGTTCTGTGTCGTGCTGCAGTCGCGCTTTGCGGCGGTGGCGAGCACGGATCAATGGATCGACGCGCTATCTGCTGGCAAGCCGCTGGAGCGTGATTCGATCTACGCGTCGAACCAGAAAGCGCGCACGATGCAAGCTTCGGCGGCAGCTATGGTGTAAGCCTCGCATCACTTGCAAGCTGTGACGTTGCGCATGAAAAAAGGCGGGAACCGCGAGGTCTCCGCCTTTTACGTTCAGCCGTGTACAGGGCCCTTAACCGTTCGCGCTGCTCCTGCGCAGCGCAGGGCTTGTACGTAGTGAATCGAACAGGGCATGGACCATTGCTTCGGCATGCTCACCGAAATCGAATGCGCCGGGCAGGAACAGCATGTCGCGCAATGATCCACTGATAAACGCATGAATCATCGATACAGCCCGTGAGACTTCGAGATCGGCAGGCAACTGGCCTTTGGAGATGGCGTTGCGCACGCCGCCCCTCATACTTTCCAGTCCGTCGCGCATGTTGTTCTGGCAGCGCGCCATGACGGGGCCCATGTCTTCGACGAATTCGCATTTCATGAACAGGATGTCGAACACGCGCCGGCGGCGCGGATCGTTCGCCGTGTCGCGCAGACACAGGATGCAGATGTCGATCATGCGGCCAAGTGGATCGGGCTCCTCAGGATCGAGCGACGCGGCCTTCAACTCGTCGAGCGGCAGTAGCACACGGTCGAACATCTCGGTGAACAGATCGCCCTTGTTAGCGAAATGCCAGTAGATCGCGCCGCGCGTGACGCCGGCGGCTTGCGCGATGTCCGCGAGCGATGTTCGCGAGACGCCTTTTTCGAAGAAAACCTGCTCTGCCGCGTCGAGAATGCGGTTGCGCGTCTCCAGCGCCTCTTCTTTGGTTCGGCGAACCATATCTGTCTGTCCTGCCAATATGCGTGATTGCGGGTTGTCCCGAATGTTATTAAGTGCGGTCAATGTCAATCCGTTCAACAGTCAGGCTATTTAAGAACGGATCTTGCCGCGACAGCACGCAGGACGTTGTAAACGCTCTTTTACGTGCAATCATGAATGTATATATAATAGCACCCCATCGATCGGATAGCCCAAGCCGTGTCGACCGGTTAATATCCGACACTGTTGTCTTTTAAAACGCTTGCGAATCGTCCGAAAGGGCGTCGCAGTGCGGCATTTCCCGGTTTGGCGCGCTTCTGCCAGAACTCCACCTTCGGTCGGCCAGCATGGCACGTGGAATTGTCAGGGCTATCGATCACGCGTCTAACGACGCATGTGTGCGCCGTCGTCCCCGGGGTAGGGATGCGCGCACTTTTTCATTCTCAGTCTTTGACAGAGGTCGCTCCATGCGCGTCGAACGGGTTCCATTCCGCTTAATCAGTGCCGCGACGGCTGCCGTAATTCTTGCAGCATGCGGTCAAAAACAATCAGCCCCTCCGCCTCAACCGCCTGAAGTCGGTGTCGTGACCATCCAGCCGCAGCCCGTACCGGTTACCACCGAGCTGCCGGGCCGCACCAGCGCGTTCCTCGTCGCGGAAGTCCGCGCACGGGTGGATGGCATCGTGCTGCGCCGCGAATTCACCGAAGGCGCCGAGGTCAAGGCCGGGCAGCGTCTTTACAAGATCGATCCGGCACCGTATATCGCCGCGCTGAACAACGCGAAGGCTTCGCTTGCCAAGGCGCAGGCGAATCTCGCCACAACGACCGCGCAGGCAAGCCGTTACAAGGTGCTCGTCGCGGCGAACGCCGTCAGCAAGCAGGACTACGACAACGCCGTCGCGGCGCAGGGTCAGGCCGCCGCTGACGTCGAAGCCGGCAAGGCCGCCGTCGACACCGCGCAGATCAATCTCGGCTATACGGACGTCACCTCGCCGATCACGGGCCGCATCGGCATTTCGTCGGTCACACCGGGTGCGTACGTGCAGGCAAGCCAGGCCACGCTGCTCTCGACTGTCCAGCAGCTCGATCCGGTCTACGTGAACCTGACGCAGTCGAGTCTCGAGGGCCTGAAGCTGCGTCGCGAAATCCAGGAAGGGCGTCTGAAGACGAGCGGCATCAACGCCGCCAAAGTCACGCTGCTGCTGGAGGACGGCCGCTCCTATTCGGAAACCGGCAAGCTGCAGTTCAGCGACGTGACGGTCGACCAGACCACGGGTTCGGTCACGATCCGCGCCATTTTCCAGAACAAGGACCGTGTGCTGCTGCCGGGCATGTTCGTGCGCGCGCGCATCGAGGAAGGCACGAACGAAAAGGCGCTGCTGGTGCCGCAGGTCGGCGTGACGCATGACCAGAAGGGCCAGCCGACGGCGCTCGTCGTGGGTCCGGACGACAAGGTATCGCTGCGTCCCCTGGTAGCCTCCACCACGTACCAGTCGAGCTGGGTTGTCGAAAGCGGGCTGAATCCGGGTGATCGCGTGATCGTGCAGGGCACGGAGAAGGTTCGTCCGGGCGCGACAGTGAAGCCGGTCGCCGCGCAACTGCCGGCCACCCCCGCCTCCGGCGCCACGGCTCAAGGCGCACCAGCGGCCAGCGGTGCGCAGACGGCTCAGGCTGCCTCTGCTGCATCGGGCGCGCAATAACAGGGAGCCCGTTTCATGGCAAAGTTCTTTATTGATCGCCCGATTTTTGCATGGGTGATCGCCATCATCCTGATGCTCGCGGGTGTCGCGTCGATCTTCACGCTTCCGATCGCGCAGTACCCGACCATCGCGCCGCCGGCCGTGCAGATCAGCGCAACGTACCCGGGCGCATCGGCGAAGACGGTTGAAAACACCGTCACGCAGGTGATCGAGCAGCAGATGAGTGGTCTCGACCACTTGCTGTACCTGTCGTCCACATCGGACGATTCCGGCACGGCCACGATCACGCTGACCTTCGCGGCCGGCACCAACCCCGACATCGCGCAGGTGCAGGTGCAGAACAAGCTGCAGCTCGCCACGCCGCTGTTGCCGCAGGTTGTCCAGCAGCTCGGTACCAAGGTGACGAAGTCCAGCAGCAGTTTCCTGCTGGTGATGGCGTTCGTCTCCGAAGACGGCAGCATGAGCAAGTACGACCTGGCGAACTACGTCGCGTCGCACGTTCAGGATCCGGTCAGCCGTCTTGACGGCGTGGGCACGGTGACGCTGTTCGGCTCGCAGTACGCGATGCGGATCTGGCTCGATGCGAACAAGCTGACCAACTTCGGTCTCACGCCGGTCGATGTGCAGAACGCGCTCCTTGCGCAGAACGTGCAGGTGGCGGGCGGGTCGCTCGGCGGCACGCCTTCGGTGCCGGGCCAGGTGCTGCAGGCCACCATCACTGAAGCCACGCTGCTGCAGACGCCGGAGCAGTTCGGCAACGTGCTGCTGAAGGTGAACCAGGACGGCTCGCAGGTCCGGATCAAGGACGTCGCGCGTATCGACCTGGGCGGCGAAAACTACAACTTCGACACGAAGTACAACGGTGCGCCGACGGCCGGCTTTGGTATCCAGCTCGCAACGGGCGCGAATGCGCTGGCGACGGCCAAGAGCGTGCGCGCGAAGGTCGACGAACTGTCGAAGTACTTCCCGCACGGCCTCGTCGTGAAGTACCCGTATGACACGACGCCGTTCGTGCGCCTGTCGATCGAGGAAGTGGTCAAGACGCTGCTCGAAGGTATCGTGCTGGTGTTCCTCGTGATGTACCTGTTCCTGCAGAACCTGCGCGCCACGCTGATCCCGACGATCGCCGTGCCGGTGGTGCTGCTGGGCACGTTCGCGATCATGGGTCTGGTGGGCTTCTCGATCAACACGCTGTCGATGTTCGGGCTCGTGTTGGCGATCGGCCTGCTGGTGGACGATGCGATCGTGGTGGTGGAAAACGTCGAGCGGGTGATGGCCGAAGAAGGGCTGTCGCCACGCGACGCAACCCGCAAGGCGATGGACCAGATCACCGGCGCGCTGATTGGCGTCGCGCTCGTGCTGTCGGCGGTGTTCGTGCCGGTGGCGTTCTCGGGCGGCTCGGTCGGTGCCATTTACCGGCAGTTCTCGCTGACGATCGTGGCGGCGATGGTGCTGTCCGTGATGGTCGCGCTGATCCTGACGCCGGCGCTGTGCGCGACGATCCTGAAGCCGATTCCGCAGGGCCATCATGAAGAGAAGAAGGGCTTCTTCGGCTGGTTCAATCGCACGTTCGACAAGAGCCGGGACAAATATCACGTCGGGGTTCACCATGTGATCAAGCGTTCGGGTCGCTGGCTCATCATCTATATGGTGGTGATCTTTGCGGTCGGCCTGCTGTTCGTGAAGCTGCCGAAGTCGTTCCTGCCCGACGAAGACCAGGGCACGATGTTCGTTCTGGTGCAGACGCCGGCCGGCTCGACGCAGGAAACCACGGCGCGCGCGCTGAAGGACGTCTCCGACTACCTGCTGAATGACGAAAAGAGCATCGTCGAATCGACCTTCACGGTGAACGGCTTCAGCTTCGCGGGTCGTGGCCAGAATGCGGGTCTCGTGTTCGTGCGGATGAAGGATTACGCCGAGCGCCAGCATTCGGACCAGAAGGTGCAGGCGCTGGTTGGCCGGTTGTTCATGCACTTCGGCAGCTACAAGACTGCGCTGGTGTATCCGGTGAATCCGCCGTCGATTCCGGAACTCGGCACGGCCGCGGGCTTCGACTTCGAACTGCAGGATCGTTCGGGTGTCGGCCACGAGGCCTTGATGGCCGCACGGAACCAGCTGCTCGGCATGGCCGCGAAGGATCCGGTTCTCGCACAGGTGCGACCGAATGGCCTGAACGACACGCCGCAGTTCAAGGTGAGCATCGACCACGAGAAGGCTTCGGCGCTGGGCGTGTCGCTGTCCGCGATCGACCAGACGTTCTCGATCGCGTGGGCGTCGCAGTTCGTGAACAACTTCCTCGACGTCGACAGCCGGATCAAGAAGGTGTACCTGCAGGGTGACGCGCCGTTCCGTATGACGCCGGAAAACCTGAACGACTGGTACGTCCGCAATTCCGCGGGTGGAATGGTGCCGTTCTCGGCGTTCGCAAGCGGCACGTGGATTTACGGCTCGCCGAAGCTCGAGCGCTACAACGGTATTTCCGCGGTGGAAATCCAGGGTGCGGCGGCGCCGGGCAAGTCGACCGGTCAGGCAATGACGGCGATGGAAGCGATCGCGGCGAAGCTGCCGGCGGGTATCGGTTACGAATGGACCGGTCTGTCGTTCCAGGAACGTCAGTCGGGTTCGCAGGCGCCGATCCTGTACGCAATCTCGATCCTCGTCGTGTTCCTGTGTCTCGCGGCGCTGTATGAAAGCTGGTCGATTCCGTTCTCGGTGATCATGGTGGTGCCGCTCGGCGTGATCGGCGCACTGCTGGCGGCCACGCTGCGCGGGCTCGAAAACGACGTGTTCTTCCAGGTCGGTCTGTTGACGACGGTGGGGCTCTCGGCGAAGAACGCGATTCTGATCGTGGAATTCGCCCGCGAGTTGCAGCAGTCCGAAGGCATGGGGCCGGTCGAAGCAGCGCTGGAGGCCTCGCGTCTGCGGCTGCGTCCGATCCTGATGACGTCGCTGGCGTTCATTCTCGGCGTGTTGCCGCTCGCGATCAGTAACGGTGCGGGTTCGGCGAGCCAGCACGCGATCGGTACCGGCGTGATCGGCGGGATGCTGACGGCGACGTTCCTCGCCATCTTCATGATCCCGATGTTCTTCGTCGTGATCCGCGCGAAGTTCGGCGGCGAGAAGGAAGACCCGGATGTTGCGATGGAACACTACAACCAGCACCATCCGCACGATCCGGAAGGCGGCGCGGGTGGCAATGGCTCGGGCAAGGAAGGGCATTGAGATGCAAAAACATTCTTTGATTGCAGTCGCGGTGGCGTTCCTCGCCGCGGGTTGCACGATGGCGCCGAAGTACGAGCGCCCGGCCGCGCCCGTTACGGACGGTTTTCCGACGGGCGGCGTCTACTCGACGCAGCCAGGCGCCGCTGACAACGGCACGCGCAGTGCGAATGGGCAGGCGGCCACGGACATCGGCTGGCGCGATTTCTTCACCGATCCGCGCCTGCAGCGTCTGATCGAGCTTTCGCTGAAGAACAATCGCGATCTGCGCGTCGCGGTGCTGAACATCGCGGCTTCGCGCGCGCAGTATCAGATCACGCGTGCCGAGCTGTTCCCGACACTGGATGCCGCGGCCTCGCAGAGCAAGCAGCGCACGCCGAAGGATCTGTCGATTTTCGGCAATACGATCTCCAACGAGTATTCGGTTGGGGTGAATGCGTCGTGGGAAATCGACTTCTTCGGTCGTATCCAGAGCCTGAAGGATCAGGCGCTGGCGCAATATCTGGCGACGGCGCAGGCGCGCAAGGCAGCGGAAATCGCGCTGGTGTCCTCGGTGGCGGACCAGTATCTGACGCTGCTTTCTACCGACGATCTGCTCAAGGTCACCGAAGGCACGCTGAAGACGGCGCAGGATTCCTACAACATCACGAAGCTGCAGTTCGACACCGGCACGGGCTCTGAACTCGACCTGCGTCAGGCTCAGACTGTGGTCGAGCAGGCGCAGGCGAGCCTGCAGGTGCAGTTACGTCTGAGGGCACAGGCGGAGAACGCGCTCGTGCTGCTGGTCGGTGAGCCGCTTCCTTCCGATTTGCCGCCGGGCATGCCGCTCAACGACCAGAATCTCCTCACGGACATTCCGGCCGGTCTGCCGTCGGATCTGCTGCAACGTCGTCCGGACATCATGGAAGCCGAGCAGAATCTGCTCGCCGCGAACGCGAATATCGGGGCGGCGCGCGCGGCGTTCTTCCCGCGCGTCTCGCTGACGGGCAGCTTCGGTACATTGAGTCCGACGCTCGGTGGTCTCTTCAAGCCGGGTTCGGCGGCGTGGTCGTTCGCACCGCAAATCACGCTGCCGATCTTCGAAGGTGGCGCGAACAAGGCGAATCTCGACCTCGCGACCGTGCAGAAGAACATCCAGATCGCGCAGTACGAAAAGGCGATCCAGACGGCCTTCCGCGAAGTCGCCGACGGTCTTGCGGCGCGTGGCACGTTCGATCAGGAAATTGCCGCGCGTGAACGCAATACGTTCGCCGAGCAGCGTCGTTTCGATCTGTCGGACCTGCGCTACAGGAACGGCGTGGACAGCTACCTCGCCGTGCTGACCGCGCAGAACGATCTGTATCTCGCGCAGCAAACGCTGATCACCGCACGTCTGCAACGCCTGACGAACCTGGTCGATCTGTACCAGTTCCTCGGTGGCGGGTGGATCGAGCGGGCCGGCGAGCAACCGCGCCCGGCCGATGAGCCGGTCGACTACGGCGCGACGGGCGCGGCCAGTGCGCCGGCAGCGGCTTCGGCGCCGGCGGCGGCAGGGTGATGCAGGTGAGTTGACTGGTCTGGCGGTGCTGTGCGGTTACCGCCAGGCAGCAGACAGCACACACAAAAAAAATGCCACGGTTTGAAACCGTGGCATTTTCAATTCTGACGTCACTACTTCGCTTCGTCACCGGATCGCGCGACGTGGATCGCGCGGTGCGGCGCCTTTCAGTGCGCGTCTGCGGGCCGCACTTCGAAGTCGTTTGCGGTATGCAGCGTGTCGTCGCGTGACGGCAGTTCGGCTTGCGCGCGGCCGTCGAAATCCTTGCCCGCGCGACGGATCGCGTTCTTCGCGGCACGCTCGCCTTTCACGCCATTGAAGATCAGGTTCAGCACGACCGCCGATACCGACGCGAGCAGAATCCCGCTATGCAGCAGCGGCGACAGTGCGGGCGGCAGCTTCGAGAAGAAGTGCGGCGACACGACCGGCACGAGGCCGAGCCCGATGCTGACGGCAACGATGAACAGGTTGTGGTGATTCTTCACGAAGTCGACCTTCGAGAGCACCTTGATGCCGTTCGCCGCGACCATGCCGAACATCACGATACCGGCGCCGCCGAGCACGAACGCCGGCACCGATGCGACCACCTGCGCCATCTTCGGAAAGAGGCCGAGCAGCACGAGGATCACGCCGCCCATTGCACAGACGAAGCGGCTCTTCACGCCCGTCACGCCGATCAGCCCGACGTTCTGCGAGAACGACGTATGCGGGAACGAGTTGAAGATGCCGCCGATCAGCGTGCCAAGGCCGTCGACGCGCAGGCCGCGCACGAGCGTCTTCTGGTCCACCGGACGGTCGACCATGTCGCCGACCGCGAGAAACATGCCGGTCGATTCGATGAACGTGACGAACATCACGGTGACCATCGTCGCGATCGACAGCGGGTCGAAGTGCGGCAGGCCGAAGTGGAATGGCATGACGAAGCCGACCCACGGCGCAGCCGTTACGCCATCCATGTTGACGCGGCCGAGCAGCGCGGCAATCACGAAGCCCGCCACGATGCCAAGCAGCACGGAAATGTTCGCGACGAAGCCTTTGCCGAACTTGTTGATCAGCAGGATCAGCATCAGGACGACAAACGACAGGCCCAGATAGACGGGATTGCCGTAATCCGGATTGCCGACGCCGCCTGCTGCCCAGTTGATGCCGACTTCCATCAGCGAGAGCCCGATCACCGAAATGACCACGCCGACCACGACGGGTGGAAAGAACCGCAGCAGCTTGCCGATCGCGGGCGCAAGCAATATGCCGACGATGCCGGCCGCGATCGTCGAGCCGAAAATATCGAGAATGCCGAGCGAAGGATTGGTGCCGATCGCGACCATCGGGCCGACAGCGGCGAACGTGCAGCCCATGATGACCGGCAGACGGATGCCGAAAATCCACACGCCGAGCGTCTGGATCAATGTGGCAATACCGCAGGAAAACAGATCGGCGCTGATGAGAAACGCAATCTGCTCTTTCGGCAGTTTGAGCGCGCTACCGATAATCAGCGGGACGGCGACCGCCCCGGCGTACATGACGAGCACATGCTGAATACCCAGTGTGAGCAACTGACCGGCGGGCAGCCGCTCGTCGCACGGATGGACCGTGTTTGATTGCATTTTGTCTCTCTCCACATCTCGTTTTCGGGATGACTCCAAGGTAGGTGGAATGAAAAGATGCAACAAGACCACTGGGGCCTATTCCGGACTTCGCGGGGTTCATATGCGCACGGTACATTTGTAAGGTGTGGCAGCCGCGCACGCGGAGCGATTCGGCGGGGAGCCCCGTGCGGCGGTGCGCGGCGCGGATGCGGCCGCCGAGGCCCTTTCGCCCCGATATGTGTGAAAATCGATGAAGCGTATTCGGTGTAGCGCATAGTGTCGTTTCGACGCTCGCGCCCGCGCGGCGGGGTTAACCCGCGATTTGTAGTTTTGACATGCCTGAAGCGCCGCGCAAAAAGCGCCCTGTTTTTGTGCCTGTTTTCCTCTCTTTCGACCTTTCTTCGCCCATGCGTTTTCTTGGCATCGACCTCGGCACCGGTTCACTGAAACTTTCCACCGTTGATGAGGCAGGGCGCGAATGCGCGACAGCGAGCGTCGCGTATTCAATCGCGACGCCACGTCCCGGCTGGGCCGAAACGTCCGCCGATACATGGTGGCGCGCACTCTGCGAAGCGTCGGCGAAACTGCCCGCCACGGAGCGCGACGACGTTCACGCGATCGGCTTTTCCGGGCAGATGCACGGCGTCGTGCTCACCGATGCACAGGGCCGCGCAGTACGCTCCGCGATGCTGTGGCCCGATACGCGCGCGCTGTCGCTGCTCGAAGCGTGGCCCGAGCCGCAACCCAATCCCGTTGCGCCCGGCATGGCGGGCCCGCTGCTGCGCTGGATCGTGCTGAACGAGCCGCGCACTGTGGAAGCCACGCGCTGGGCGTTGCAACCGAAGGACTGGCTGCGCGTTGCGCTGGGCGGCGCGTTCGTCACTGATCCTTCCGATGCGTGCGCGACCGCGCTCGCCGATCCGGCTGGCGTCTGGGATCACGCGCTGCTCGATCGCCTCGGCGTGCCGCACGCATGGTTCGCGCCGCTTGCGCCTTCGTATGCATCTGGCGGCGTGCTTTCCGGCGAGGCGGCGCGCGCGCTGGGCCTGCGTGCCGGTATCACGCTTGCGACGGGTGCGGCCGACACACCGTGTGCCGCGTTCGGCAGCGGTCTTGCAAACGATGGCGACGCGCTGCTCACTACCGGCAGCGGCGGGCAGATCGTCGTCCTTGCAACTGGCGAACCGCCTGCGGCGCGCGGGCTGCATCGCTATCGCGCGGCAACCGATCACTGGTACCGGATGGCCGCGATGCAGAACGTCGGTGTCGCGCTTGAAGCGGTGCGCGGCTGGCTCTCGTACGAATGGGCCGACGCCTATCGCGATGCCTTCGCCGACGAAGCCGCGCCCGGCCTCACGTTTCTTCCGTATCTCACCGGCGAGCGCTCGCCGTGGCTCAATCCTTCGGCGCGAGGCGGCTGGCTCGGGCTCGCGCTCGGTCATTCGCGTGGCACGATGATGCGTGCTGCATTCGAAGGCGTGGCGTTTTCGCTGCGCGCGGGCCTCGACGCGATTCGCCGCAGCGGCGCAGAAGTGACGACGCTCCGTCTTGCGGGCGGCGGCTCCGTCGACGCGCGCTGGCGCCAGATGCTCGCCGATGCGCTCGATGTCGAGCTGTACGCGGTCGATTGTCCTAACGCAGCGGGTCGTGGTGCGGCGATACTGGGGGGTCTTGCGAGCGGGCACTGGCATGCGTCGGATCTGGCGTCGCTGGGGCCGGCGACAACCCGCGTCGCAGGTCCGAAGAACGATCGTGCGCTGGCCGCGCGTTATACGCGCTTCCTCGACCTTTACGCGCGCGTGGAGGACTGGTTTCCTGCCTCTGCCACGCCTGACTGAATTCGAAATTCGAAATTCGCAAACCAATACATGACATTCCGGTCGAACCCGAACCTCGATCGACGCATCGACCGACTTTAAGGAGCATTCACGATGAAGACCAAGGCAGCCATTGCATGGAAAGCTGGCGCACCGCTGACAATCGAGGAAGTCGATCTCGAAGGCCCGCGCGCGGGTGAAGTGCTGATCGAAGTGAAGGCGACCGGCATCTGTCACACCGACTACTACACGCTCTCTGGCGCCGACCCCGAAGGCATCTTCCCGGCGATCCTCGGCCACGAAGGCGCGGGCGTCATCGTCGATGTGGGCGCGGGCGTGGGTACGCTAAGGAAGGGCGATCACGTGATTCCGCTCTATACGCCGGAATGCCGGCAATGCAAGTTCTGTCTGTCGCGCAAGACGAATCTGTGTCAGGCCATCCGCTCGACGCAGGGCAAGGGCCTGATGCCCGATGCAACGTCGCGTTTCTCGCTCGATGGCAAACCGCTCTTTCACTACATGGGCACGTCAACGTTTTCGAACTACATCGTGGTGCCGGAAATCGCCGTCGCGAAGGTGCGTGAAGACGCGCCGTTCGACAAGATCTGCTACATCGGCTGCGGCGTGACGACGGGTGTCGGCGCGGTCGTGTATTCGGCGAAGGTCGAGGCGGGCGCGAATGTGGTCGTGTTCGGTCTCGGCGGTATTGGGCTCAATGTGATTCAGGGCGCCAAAATGGTGGGCGCCGACAAGATCATTGGAGTCGATCTGAATCCGGGCCGCGTCGAACTCGCGAAGAAATTCGGCATGACGCATTTCATCAACCCGAACGAAGTCGAGAATGTCGTCGATCACATCGTGCAACTCACCGATGGCGGTGCCGACTATTCGTTCGAATGCATCGGCAACACGAAGGTGATGCGTCAGGCGCTGGAATGCACACACAAGGGTTGGGGCCAGTCGTTCATCATTGGCGTGGCCGCGGCGGGCGAGGAGATCAGCACGCGTCCGTTCCAGCTCGTGACGGGCCGCGAATGGAAAGGCTCGGCGTTCGGCGGCGCGCGCGGACGCACGGACGTGCCGAAGATCGTCGACTGGTACATGGAAGGCAAGATCAACATCGATGACCTGATCACGCACCGCCTGCCGCTCGAACGCATCAACGAGGGCTTCGACCTGATGAAGAAGGGCGAGTCGATCCGCTCGGTTGTGCTGTACTGAGGCAGGGGAGATCGCCATGCTCGAACTTCTGTCTTCGCATGTCTGCTTCGGTGGCGTGCAGCGGTTCTATCGTCATGATTCGTCGACGACGGGTCTGCCGATGCGCTTCTCTGTGTACCTGCCGCCGCAGGCGTCGCACGGCAACGTGCCGGCATTGTTTTATCTGGCCGGTTTGACCTGCACCGAGGAAACGTTTCCGATCAAGGCGGGCGCGCAGCGCTTCGCCGCGCAGCACGGTATCGCGCTGATCTCGCCGGATACGAGTCCGCGCGGCGCTGGTATTCCGAACGAAAGCGCTGCCTGGGACTTCGGCGTTGGCGCGGGGTTTTATGTCGACGCGACGCAGGAACCGTGGTCGAAGCATTTCCGCATGTACTCGTACGTGCGCGACGAACTGCGTGAAACCGTGCTGGCGAATCTGCCAGTGGATGGCGTGCGCCTTGGCATTTTCGGTCATTCGATGGGCGGTCACGGCGCGCTGATGATGGCGCTGCGCAACCCGGAGATTTACCGTTCGGTGTCGGCGTTCGCGCCGATCGCGGCGCCGTCGCGCTGCCCGTGGGGCGTGAAGGCGTTCACCGGTTATCTCGGCGAAGATCGCAGCGCGTGGCAGCAGTACGATTCGAGCGAGCTTGTGGCGCGCGCAACGCACCGGTTTGATGAAGGTATTCTCATCGATCAGGGATTGGCGGACCAGTTTCTTGCGGAACAGCTGAACCCGGATGTGTTTGAAGCAGCGTGCCGTGCTGCAGGCCAACCGCTGACGCTACGCCGGCACGATGGCTACGATCACGGTTACTACTTCATCCAGAGTTTTATCGAGGACCATCTCGCGCATCATGCGAAGGTGCTCCTCGGATAGACGTCACGTTCGGCCAGACGTGAAAAAGGGACGGCGGATCATCTCCGCCGTCCCTTTTTTTCGTCAAAACGGCCGCCTCACCGCTGCCGCAACAAACTCCCACCATAAACCAGCGCGGCCAGCGCGGTGATCCAGAAGCTCGTCGGCCAGTCGGTGTAGAACGCGAGCGTGACGCCCAGCCACGCCTGCGCAAGCGCGAGCAGTGCAGCGAGGACGAGCCCGCTGGAAAGCCGCGTCGTGAAGTTCTGCGCGGCTGCCGCCGGGCCGACCATCAGCGTGAATACGAGCAGCACGCCGACGATCTGCGTACACGCCGCAACGGCGAGCGCCGCGATCGCGAGAAACAGTACCGACACAAGCCGCAGCGATACGCCTTTCGCTTCGGCCAGTTCCGGCTGTAACGAAGCGAACAGCAGCGGCCGCATGATCGCCGCGAGCGCCAGCAGGCTGACGATGCCGAGGCCAGTCAGCACCGCGAGCGTCGACGTGTTCACGCCAAGCACGTTGCCGAACAGCAGCGCGGTGACCTGGGTCGCGTACGCGGTGAAGAAGTGCAGGAACAGCAAACCGAAGCCGAGCGCGAGCGACAGAATCACGCCGATGGCGACATCGCGTCCGGCGAGCCGCTCACCGAGCGCGCCCATGCCGACGCCCGCGGCGAGTGTGAAGCCGATCATCCCCCAGATCGGCGACACGCCGATCAGCACGGCGCCCGTTGCGCCCGTAAAGCCGACGTGCGAGAGCGCGTGACCCGCGAACGTCTGCCCGCGCATCACCAGAAAATAGCCGACGATGCCCGCCAGCACCGCGACGATCCCCGACGCGGCGAATGCGTTCACCATGAAATCGTATTCAAACATCGTGCGTATGTCCGTTGCGGTGTGTGCGGCCGTGCGCCTTCGCAGGTGAATGCGCGTGTCCGTGGCCGCCGCCATGATCGTGGCCGTGATCGTCTTCGTGTTCGTGATCGTGCTTTTCGACTTCGACGTCGCCCGACATCACGAAGATTCGGCCGTTCACGCGCATCACGTCGATCGCCGAACCATAAAGCCGCGACAGGACCGGCTTCGTGATCACTTCATCGACGGTGCCGAGCGCCGCCACGCCGCTGCCGAGATACAGCACGCGGTCGAGTGCATGCAGCAACGGGTTCAGTTCGTGCGCGGAAAAGAGCACGGTGATGCCGAGTTCCTGCTGCACACGCCGCACGAGTTCGACGACGCTCTTTTGATGATGCGGGTCGAGACTGATCAGCGGTTCATCGAGCAGCAGCAGACGCGGATTGCCGAGCAGACATTGCGCAAGCAGCAGCCGCTGACGTTCGCCGCCTGAAAGCTCCGACAACGGCCGCAAGGCGAGTTCGCGCGCGCCAACCAGTTCGAGCACGCGGTCGACTTCCTTGCGCGCTTTGGCGTTGTGATGCGGGAGACCCCAGCGATGCCCGTCAGCGGCCATCGCGACGAAATCGCGACCGCGCACGCGGCGGCCGGCGAGCGCGCTGCGCGTCTGCGGCATGTAGCCGATCGACGCATTGCCACGCTCGACCGTCTGACCCAGTACGCGGATGGCGCCGCTCGCGGCCGGCACGAGACCGAGCACCGCGCGCATCAGGGTCGTCTTGCCCGCGCCGTTCGGCCCGAGCACGCCGATGAACTCATTCTGGTTCACGACGAGGCTCGCGTCGTTCAGGATCGCGCGGCCGCCCAGTTCGAGCGTAACGCGATCGAGTTCGAGCACAGGTGCGGAGCCGCGCTGCGCGGCGCCAGTCGGTGTCATTGCGATTGTCCTTTTGCCTTGCCGGCAGCGTCGCCTTTTGCGAGCGCCGCGGCCAGGTCGTCGAGTTGCGACAGCATCCACTGCTGGAAGGTCTTGCCGGCCGGTTGCGTCTCGGTGACGCTGACCGTCGGCACGTTCGACTGCTGGGCGAGCTTCAACATGCGTTTCGTCAGCGCCTCGGTTGCCTGGCTGTTATAGATCAGCACGCGCACGCGTTTGTCGCGCAGGTCGCGCTCGAACGCGGCAATATCCGATGCGCTCGCTTCCGTGTCATTCATCGCGGCGAGCTGGAAACGCATGTTCCGCATATCCAGGCCGATAGCGTCCGACATGTAGCCAAAAACCGGCTCCGTCGCCGTAACGGGCGCGTGCGCATAGCTGGCGCGCAACGCGGCGACTTTCGCATCGACCGGCTTCAGCGAAGCCAGAAACGTCGCGAGGTTCGCATCGTACGCCGTTTTGTTCGAAGGATCAGTGGCAACAAGTGCCGCGTTCACCGCGCGTGCCACTGCCGGCATCGTACCCGGCGCGTACCAGAGATGCGGATTGTCGCCGCTTTTGCGGCCAGTCAGATCGGCCGCGACGATCGTCGTGCGCTTCGCATTCTTCGATGCGGCAAGCAGCTTCGCCATCCACGGATCGTAGTCGGCGCCGTTGTACACGACAAGGCTCGCGTTCTGCAACGCGCGCGCCGTTTTCGGGCTCGCCTCGAAGAGGTGCGGATCCTGATCCGGGTTGCTGAGGATGCTCACCACGTTCACATGATCGCCGCCCAGCTGGCGCACGACATCGCCATAGAAATTCTCCGCTGCCACGACCGGAATTTTTGCATCGGCGGCAAAAGCGGCGTGGCCGATCGCCAGCACGAGCGCGCCCGCGGCCAGACACGTCGATATCACGCGAGCGTGCCGCATGCGATTCCACAGCGAGCCAGGTGTACTCATCATGGTTGTTGGGTCCTTGAAAGATGGGCGAATCCGTCTCAATTTGTCGCGAGTTCGGAATGATATAACGTATCGCGAATTTTTTGGCGCGGCGCGTGCATCCGCCAGACGTCGGCGTGGCTGGGAGCCAGACGGGAAACGGGTAAACACTGCCGCGTTGCAGCATCGAAATCCTGCATTGCGCCTTGACATGACCCGATGCGTATCCGATCATTCGATCACTAACAGAGCAATTGTTCGCGTGATGGGCGTTCGCTCACTACGTAGAACGCAGAACTGGAGACAGCATTGAACGCGCGATTGCAGGACAAGGTGGCGATCCTGACGGGTGCAGGCAGCGGTATCGGTGAAGCCGTGGCCCGGCGTTATCTCGACGAAGGCGCGCGCTGTGTGCTCGTCGATGTGAAGCCCGCGGATCAGTTCGCGCAGACGCTGACGCAAAGTGATGCTGATCGCGTGTTGACCTTGTCCGCCGATGTCACGCGTCGCGACGACATCGAACGCATCGTGTCGGCCACGCTCGGGCGCTTTGGCCGCATCGACATTCTGTTCAATAACGCGGCGCTGTTCGATATGCGTCCGCTCCTTGACGAATCCTGGGATGTGTTCGACCGCCTCTTCGCGGTCAACGTGAAGGGCATGTTCTTTCTGATGCAGCGTGTCGCGCAGCAGATGGTCGAGCAGGGACAGGGCGGCAAGATCATCAACATGTCGTCGCAGGCGGGTCGCCGCGGCGAGGCGCTTGTGTCGCACTACTGTGCAACCAAGGCCGCCGTGCTGAGCTACACGCAATCCGCCGCGCTTGCACTCGCGCCGCACAGAATCAACGTGAACGGCATCGCACCGGGCGTCGTGGATACGCCGATGTGGAAAGAGGTCGATGCACTCTTCGCTCGCTATGAAAACCGGCCGCCAGGCGAGAAGAAACGACTCGTCGGCGAAGCGGTGCCGCTCGGCCGCATGGGCGTGCCGGACGACCTGACGGGTGCGGCGCTCTTCCTCGCCTCCGCCGACGCCGATTACATCACCGCCCAGACGCTCAACGTCGACGGCGGCAACTGGATGAGCTAACCCGACGCGCTGTACCCATCCGCCAGAAGCATCACACGAAGAACGACTCATCCAGAAGGAGACAACTCATGAAACCAGCCTTCCAGACCGCGCTCAAGCTATTTGGCGCCAGCGCGACCGCATGTGCCGCGTTGAATGCATCGGCCGCGACCGTCACGATTGCAGCCCTCAACAATCCCGACATGATCGAGCTGAAGAAGCTCTCGTCGAACTTCGAGCAGGCCAATCCGGACATCAAGCTGAACTGGGTGATTCTCGAAGAAAACGTGCTGCGCCAGCGCGCCACGACCGACATCACGACGAACAGCGGCCAGTTCGACGTGATGATGATCGGCACGTATGAAACGCCGCAATGGGGCAAGCGTGGCTGGCTCACGCCGATCACCGGCCTCGCCGCCGACTACGACCTCAACGACGTCGTGAAGACCGCGCGTGACGGCCTGTCGTACAACAACCAGTTGTACGCGCTGCCGTTCTACGTCGAAAGCTCGATGACGTTCTACCGCAAGGATCTGTTCGCGGCGAAGGGCCTGAAGATGCCCGACCAGCCGACCTATGACCAGATCAGGGAATTCGCCGACAAGCTCACCGACAAGGCGGGCGGCACGTACGGCATCTGCCTGCGCGGCAAGGCCGGCTGGGGCGAAAACATGGCGTACGTGACGACGCTCGTCAACACGTTCGGCGGCCGCTGGTTCGACGAAAAGTGGAATGCCCAGCTGACCTCGCCGGAATGGAAGAAGGCCGTGAACTTCTACGTCGACCTGCTGAAGAAAGACGGCCCGCCGGGAGCCAGCTCGAACGGCTTCAACGAAAACCTGACGCTGATGTCCTCGGGCAAGTGCGCGATGTGGATCGACGCGACGGTCGCAGCCGGCATGCTGTACAACAAGGCGCAGTCGCAGGTGGCCGACAAGATTGGCTTCGCCGCGGCGCCGACGGCTGTCACGCCGAACGGCTCGCACTGGCTGTGGTCGTGGGCACTGGCGATTCCGAAGTCGTCGAAGCAGCCTGACGCCGCGAAGAAATTCATCTCGTGGGCAACCTCGAAGCAGTACATCGAACTCGTCGCGAAGGATGAAGGCTGGGCCTCGGTGCCGCCGGGCACGCGTCAGTCGACGTATGCGCGCCCCGAGTACCAGCAGGCCGCGCCGTTTGCGAGCTTCGTGCTGAAGGCAATCCAGTCGGCTGATCCCAACCATCCGACGGCGAAGCCCGTGCCGTACACTGGCGTGCAGTTCGTCGGCATTCCGGAGTTCCAGTCGTTCGGTACGGTGGTCGGTCAGAGCATCTCGGGTGCCGTCGCGGGCCAGATGACGGTCGATCAGGCGCTCGCGGCCGGTCAGGCCACCGCCGATCGCGCCGTGCGTCAGGCGGGCTACCTGAAGTGATAGCGACGTAACCCGCAGTCAAAGCGCCGGCTGACGTTCACGCGTCAGCCGGAACGCAGCAGCACAGCGGGCCGCCTGCAGCTTCGTGGCCCGCGAACTACCCGACAGGTGGTCCGATCATGCGTCATCTGCGCCTTCCTCTCATGCAAGTCCATCCCCAAACCGAAAAGGAACGCGAGACCCGCAAGGCGGCGTCCGCACGATGGCTGGTTTCGCCATCGTTTGCCGTGCTGCTGTTGTGGATGGCGATTCCGCTTGCGATGACGATCTGGTTTTCGTTTTCGCGCTACAACCTGCTCAATCCCGATGTGAAGGGTTTCGCGGGCCTCGACAACTACAAGTATCTCGCCAGTGATCCGGCCTTCGGACCGTCGATCCTGATCACGCTGGAGCTGATTGGCTCTGTGCTGATCATCACCGTGGTCGGCGGCATCCTGATGTCGGTGCTGTTCGACCGCAAGTTCTACGGCATGGGCGTCGCGCGCCTGCTCGCGATTGCGCCGTTCTTCGTGATGCCGACGGTCAGCGCGCTGATCTGGAAGAACATGATCCTGCACCCGGTGTACGGGCTCGTCGCGCAGGGCATGCGTGCGATCGGTCTCACACCGATCGACTGGTTTGCCAACTATCCGCTCACCGCCGTGGTGATGATCGTCGCGTGGCAGTGGCTGCCATTCGCGTTCCTGATCCTGTTCACGGCGATCCAGTCGCTCGACCAGGAGCAGAAGGAAGCGGCGCGTATCGACGGCGCCGGGCCGTTCTCGATGTTCTTCTTCATCACGCTGCCTCACCTGAGGCGGGCGATCGCGGTCGTGGTGATGATGGAAACGATTTTCCTGCTGTCGATCTTCGCCGAAATCTACACGACGACGGGCGGCGGTCCGGGCACGGCGACGACCAATCTGTCGTACCTGATCTACTCGCTCGGCCTGCAGCAGTTCGACGTCGGTCTGGCTTCCGCGGGCGGGATTCTCGCCGTGGTGCTCGCGAATATCGTGTCGTTCTTCCTCGTGCGTATGCTCGCGAAGAACCTGAAAGGGGAGTACGAAAAATGAGCCAGCTTGCTGCCACTTCCGCTGCATCTGCTTCGTCGATCAATTCGCCGGCGGCGAAGCTTCGACGCAGCATCCCCGGCATTCTTGCGTGGCTCGTCGCGCTGCTGCTGTTCTTCCCGATCTTCTGGATGACGATCACCGCGTTCAAGACGGAGCAGCAGGCATACGCGTCGTCGCTCTTTTTCATCCCGACGCTCGACAGTTTTCGCGAGGTGTTCGCGCGCAGCAATTACTTTGCGTTCGCATGGAATTCGATCCTGATTTCGGCGGGCGTGACGGTGCTCTGCCTGCTTCTCGCCGTGCCGGCTGCCTACGCGATGGCGTTCTTTCCGACCCAGCGCACGCAGAAAATGCTGCTGTGGATGCTGTCGACGAAGATGATGCCGTCCGTCGGCGTGCTGGTGCCGATCTATCTGCTGTGGAAAAACACCGGGCTGCTCGACACGGTGTCCGGCCTCGTGATCGTCTATACGCTCATCAACCTGCCGATTGCGGTGTGGATGTCGTTCACGTATTTCGCGGAGATACCGCGCGACATTCTTGAAGCCGGACGCATCGACGGTGCGGCGACCTGGCAGGAAATCGTCTATCTGCTGATGCCGATGTCGTTGCCCGGCCTTGCATCGACGGCGTTGTTGCTTGTGATCCTGTCGTGGAACGAAGCGTTCTGGAGCATCAACCTGTCGAGTTCGCACGCGGCGCCGCTGACGGTTTTCATCGCTTCGTATTCGAGTCCTGAAGGTCTTTTCTGGGCCAAGCTCTCGGCGGCTTCGCTGCTGGCAGTCGCGCCGATCCTGATCGTCGGCTGGCTGTCGCAGAAGCAGCTGGTGCGCGGCCTCACCTTCGGGGCGGTCAAATGAGGGTGTCGAATCACGCGCTCATCTGCGATTGCGATGGTGTGCTGATCGACAGCGAAGCGATCGCCGCGCAGATGCTCGTGCACGAACTGGAATTGCGCTGGCCCGACGCGGATGTCGCGCCTGTCCTGATGCCGTTGCTCGGCATGCGCACCGAGCACGTGCTCGATGCGACGGCGGCGCATCTCGAGCGCACGCTGAGCGCCGCCGATATCGAGGCGATCCGCGCAGCGGTGAGCGCCGGTGCGATGGAAGCGCCGCTCGTCGAGGGCATCGTCACCGCGCTTGGCGAGATTCCACTGCAGAAGGCCTGCGCGAGCAACAGCAATACGGCTTATGTGCAGGCGGTGCTGGCGCGCACGGGGCTCGTCGAATTTTTCGGCGACCGCGTGTTCTGCGCCGACAGCGTGGCGCTGCCGAAGCCCGCGCCGGATGTTTATCTGGCGGCGGCGCGCGGTTTGAATCTCACGCCGGACGCGTGTCTCGTGGTCGAAGACAGTGTGACGGGCGTGAGCGCGGCGAGCGCGGCTGGCATGACCGTGATCGGCTTTATCGGCGGCGGTCATGCGAACGAAGCGCAAATCGAGGCACTGCGCGCAGCCGGCGCGGTGCACGTGTTCGACGACATGCGGCAGTTGCCGGGATTCGTCACGCAATGGATGGAGCGCGTTGCCATTGGCTCGCATTGAAGCCGGACAGCCAGCGAAGCGGCGCGCACGATTAACATGAAAGTGGAAGCATCAGCAGCACCTTCAGGAGACACATCATGGCAAGCCTGACCCTGCGCGGCATCGCAAAGCGCTACGACGAAACCGAAGTGATGCGCAACATCAACCTCGACATTGCGGACGGCGAGTTCGTCGTATTCGTGGGGCCGAGCGGCTGCGGAAAATCGACGCTGATGCGCATGATCGCCGGCCTCGAAGACATCAGCAGCGGCGACCTGAACATCGACGGCGTGCGCGTGAACGATATTCCGCCGGCCAAACGCGGCATCGCGATGGTGTTCCAGTCATATGCGCTCTATCCGCATATGACGCTGTACGACAACATGGCGTTCGGCTTGAAGCTCGCCGGCACGAAAAAGCCGGAAATCGACGCGGCCGTGCGCAACGCAGCGAAGATCCTGCACATCGACCATCTGCTCGACCGCAAGCCGAAGCAGCTGTCGGGCGGACAGCGTCAACGTGTTGCGATTGGCCGCGCGATTACGCGCAAGCCGAAGGTGTTCCTGTTCGACGAACCGCTGTCGAATCTCGACGCGGCGTTGCGCGTGAAGATGCGCCTTGAGTTCGCGCGCCTGCACGATGAGCTCAAGACGACGATGATCTACGTGACGCACGATCAGGTCGAAGCCATGACGCTCGCCGACAAGATCGTCGTGCTGTCGGCGGGGAACATCGAGCAGGTCGGCAGCCCGAACCGGCTGTATCACGCGCCGGCGAACCGCTTCGTCGCGGGCTTCATTGGCTCGCCGAAGATGAACTTCTTCGAAGGCACGGTGCAGTCGGTCGCGGCCGATGGCGTGACGGTGCGCTACGACACGGGCGAAACGCAGCGCGTGGCCGTGGAGCCATCGAAGGTGAAAGAGGGCGACAAGGTGACGGTCGGTATCCGGCCCGAACACACGCATGTGAATTCGGGCGAATACGGTGTTTCGGTGAAAACGATGGCGGTCGAGTCGCTCGGAGATGCGGCGTATCTGTATGCCGAATCGAGCGTGGCGCCGGACGGTGTCATCGCGCGCATTCCGCCGCTGGAGCGCCACGATCGCGGCGAAACGTTGAAGCTCGGCGCGACGCCGGACCACTGCCATCTGTTCGACGCGAACGGTCAGGCGTTCGAGCGCAAGATCATCGAAGTGCTGGCGGCCTGAGGGATTTCGATGTTTCGCGGCGCGGTGTTCAAGGCCGCCGCGCTGCAGAACTGAGCCGGGCAACTGACTGCTGCGCCGTCTGCCGTCTCCTCGGCGGCGCAGCTTTTTTAGCGCTTGCGGGCCGGCTTGTCCGTCTCCTGCGTGCCGTCTTCGAGTGCCGCGCGCGCACAGCGTTCGTCGGTCACGAGACCCGACAGCCAGCCACCCTTCAACGCCGCGATGACCGCATCGCGTTTGCGCTCGCCACCCGCAAAGCCGATCGTCGGCCGTTTCGGCGGCGAATCCAGATAGAGGCTCGTGACGCGGTTGCCCGTCGGCGACACAACGCGCGCGCCCGATGCGTTGATCGGCAGCCCGAGCATTTCGGCGACCGCGCCGCGCTGAACGAGATCCTTCACTTCCGCTGACGTGATGAAACCGTCCTCATGCAACGGACAGTTCGGCCCGATATTGCCGATCCCGACAAACGCGACATCCGCCGACCCCGACAGCGATTCGACGATGCGATACAGCCGGTGATTGACCCACTGCGCGCGCTCGGCTTCGTTATCGGCGATGAGCGGCGCGGGCAGCAGAAAATGCTTGCCGCCGGTTTTCTCGGAGATGTGCAGCGCGACGTCGTAGCGGTTCGACGAGCCGTCCTGCGCGATCGCGCCCACCATCGACACCAGCCGGTGCTGCGGACGGTCCAGTTGCGCGATCTGGTCGACGGCGGCCTTCAACGTACGCCCGCTGCTCACCGCGACGATCATCGGCTTTTCTTCGAGCAGATAGCGCTCCATCACCTGCGCACCCGCGACGGCGAGTTTGCGGTCGATCTCTTCGGGCGTATCGTCGTCGACCGGGACGATTTCGCAGAACGACAGCCCGTAGCGCTTCGACAGCTGGTCGGCAAGCGCCAGGCAATCCGCGAGCTGATGATCGACGCGCACGCGGATCAGGTTCTTCTCGACCGCAAACGCGACGAGCCGCTGCGCGACCGGGCGCGACACCTGGAGCTTTTCCGCAATCTCGTTCTGTGTGTTGCCCGCGACGTAGTAGAGCCACGCGGCGCGGGTGGCGAGATCGAGTTTTTCGGTTGATCTGGACACGATGGATCTTTGACGTGAGCGGCTTGCGCCGCGTGACAGGGTTCGGTGCGTCGATGAACGGGAGTGGATCGCGTGCCGATGATAACAGTCGCCTTTCTACAAACAGTTGCGCGTCCAGGCGATGGACGCACTCACTCACATCAATGGCTCACGCAAGCGGCTCGCGCGCCGGATCGAAGAGCGGCCGCACATGTCGGTAAAGCGCGCGATACGTGTCGAGCCGCGCGCGCAGTGCGGCATGCCGTTCCGGGTCCGGCGTGAATTCGATTTCGACGGGCGGCTTCGTGAGCACCGTCGACGGGTCGCCGCCGGCCGCGAGCCAGCCGAGCCGTGCGGCACCGAGCGCCGCGCCGGTTTCGCCGCCGCCATGCTTGCGTGTCGGTGTATCGAGCGCGTCGGCGAGCAGTTGGGCCCAGTAGTCGCTGCGCGCACCGCCACCGATCAGCGACAGCGCACGCGCTTCGGTGCCGGCGGCACGTAGCGCGTCGAGGCCGTCGGTGAGCGCGAGCGTCACGCCTTCGAGTACGGCGTAGCCGAGCAGCGCGCGATCGGTGGCGTGCGTCATGCCGAAGAACACACCCTGCGCGTACGGATCGTTGTGCGGCGTGCGTTCGCCGGAGAGATAGGGCAGAAAGAACGGCGCGGTTGCGAGCGCATCGGGCGGCAACGCGGCGACCTCGGCGAGGAGCGTCGGTTCGTCGGTCGAGGTGAGCTTGCAGACCCAGCGCAGACAGCTTGCCGCCGAGAGCACGACGCTCATCTGATGCCAGCGGTCCGGAATCGCATGACAGAACGCGTGTACCGCCGACGCCGGATTCGGCCGGAAGCGATCGCCGACCACGCACAGCACGCCCGAAGTGCCGAGCGATACGAAGCCGTCACCCGGCTGGATTGCGCCGATGCCGATCGCGCTCGTCGCGTTGTCGCCACCGCCGGCCGCCACCACGACGCCATCCTGCAGGCCGAACTCGCGCGTTACTTCCGGGCGCAACGTACCCGACGACGCGCTGCCTTCTTCAAGTCGCGGCATCTGCGCGCGGCGCATGTCGCACGCGGCGAGCAACGCGTCGGACCAGTCGCGCTTCGCGACATCGAGCCACAGCGTGCCGGCCGCATCGGAAGGATCGGACACCTTCTCGCCCGTCAGCATCAGACGCAGGTAATCCTTCGGCAGCAGCACGCAGGCCGTCTTGCGGAAGAGTTCGGGTTCGTGCCGCCGCACCCACAGGAGCTTCGGCGCGGTGAAGCCCGGCATCGCGAGATTGCCTGCGATGCGATGCAGGTCCGGCGCACGCGCGGTCAACTCGTCGCATTCGTCGACGCTGCGCATGTCGTTCCAGAGGATGGCCGGCCGCAGCACGCGATCTTCTGCATCGAGCAGCACGGCGCCGTGCATCTGGCCAGAGAGACCAATGCCGCGGATCTGCGCGAATTCGTCGGGATGGTGCTGGCGCAGCACGGCGAGCGCGGCACGCGTGCCGTCCCACCAGTCGGCCGGGTTCTGCTCGGCCCAGCGCTGATGCGGACGCGAGACGGTGAACGGTGAACCCGCAGTGCCGATCACGCGCCCGGTGGGCGCGAGCAGCAGGACTTTTACTTCGGACGTGCCGAGGTCGATGCCGAGATACATGGGCGCGGAACCTTCGTCATTGGAATGCGCTACTTTATCCGCACATGGCAGCCGTCGCCATGCGCATTAGACCTGGCTCGCGTGCATGCACTTCGCGATGGTGTTGCTACGTCACGTGCCTTGCCTGGCGCGCGGTTTCAGCCTCGCTTTGCAAGCCACGCATCGACGCGGCCCAAAGCGGCCCGCAGCATGTTCTCGAGCTTCGGTGTCTGCGCCATGCTGCCCCACAGCAGACGATCGGCGCAGAACGCCTGTAGCGGGTCGGGCGCGGCGAAGAAGCCGCGAGCGACGCGCTCGTCCATCACGCCGTCCTGATAGGCATACGGCAGCTTGCCCGCCTGCCAGCGGTCGAGGAAACGGAAGAAGAGCGCAGGCAGCATCGCGGTGGCCGCCGGTTCGACGCCGCGCGCGAAGCACTCCGACAGCGTGGGCGCGATGAAGCCTGGAATCTTCGAGAAGCCGTCGGCGGCGACGCGCTGGTTCGTGTCCTGGATGAACGGATTGCTGAAGCGTTCCAGCACGACATCGCGATAGCGTTCGAGGTCGAGCGGGCTTGGCGTGAGACACGGGATCACGTCCTGCGTGACGTAGTCGTACGCGAATTTCTGGATGTCGGCGTCGATTGTGCCTTCGTGGATATAGCGCAGGCCGACGAGCGTGCCCGCCCACGCGATGCAGCTGTGCGTCGCGTTCAGAATGCGGATTTTCGCTTCCTCGTAAGGCAGTACCGAGTCGACCAGTTCGGCGCCGACCTTTTCCCACGCGGGACGTCCGGCGCGGAAGTTGTCTTCGATCACCCACTGGATGAACGCTTCGCCCATGACCGGGCAGGCATCGTTAAAGCCGGTCGCGGCGAGCACGCGTTCGCGGACGTCGTCCGTAGGGCGGGGCGTGATGCGATCGACCATTGAATTCGGCGAGCTCGTATTAGCATGGAACCACGTCTTGAACGCGACATCGCCGCGCCGCTCCAGAAACTCGCTCATGCCCGCGTGAAAGCGTTCCCCGTTGCTGCGCAGGTTGTCGCAGGTCTGCAGCGTGACAGGGCCGGCATTGCGTTTCATCCGCGCTTCGAGGATGGCCGCGAGCGCCCCGTAGATGGTGGTGCGGCCGCCCTTGAGGTCGGCAGCGAGATCGGCGTTGGCGGTGTCGAGGTGGTCGTGTTCGTCGAGGTAATAGCCGCCCTCGGTGACGGTGAACGCGATGATCCTGCACGCAGGATCGGAACCGGCTTCGACGAGCCCTGCGAGATCGGCCGACCATGGCAGTACGCGTTCGATCGAGCGGACGGTCTCGTAGGCGCGCTCGCCGTGCGGTGTCACGGTTTCGAGCGTGTAGGCGCCGTCCTGCGAGTCTAGCGCCTGCAGCACGGCGTTCATGTCGCCACGGATATTGCCGACGGTCAGCGACCACTTCGGATCGCCGGCCGCACGCGCTTCGTTGAGCCGGTGCAGATACCACGCCTGATGCGCGCGGTGAAACGATCCCGCGCCGATGTGCAGGATCACCTGGACGTTCGCGTCGCTGCTCATACTCTGTCTCCTGTCGACCAGAGTTGGTGCAAAGCACTTACTCTGGTCCCACGCAAGATGGTTGTTGTCTGGCGCGCACGTCTTCGAGCCGGCGCTTTTGTCGATGCAAGAGCATTTGCTCTGTGTGTGAACGAATGATCGTATCCGGAGAATCGAAAGTCAAGGCAATGCGGGGCGCTTTCTGTGGCGCAGCGCGGCGTGAAAGGCTTTCCGGGCGTTACGGGTGGCGGTGTGCAGTGCGCAACGCGCGCGCCGGAGGCCGGCTGCTGCGATGCGTCAAATTTGACCTTTCTCGCGTTAGTGCTTACCCCGATGCAAAAAAGTATCAGTAAGGGGTTTCATTTTGAGTGGAGCGAAACGCGTTTGACGGCTACTTTTCGCTATACAAGACTAGGTCCCGCGGCGCACTGTGCAGGAAGCACCGGCGCAGGTCGCAGCAGCCCCATGGAGGAAGACACAGGATGATCGCCACCGCTCCGGCATCAAAGGCCGTTCCCCGTCTGCAACGGATTTGGCATGCGGCAGCCGCCGCATGAAGCGTACGCGAAGTCATCAGGAGGGCTCCGTGCAACCCGATCTCGAACTGGTAGCCGTGCGCCGCGACGAGTCGTTCAAGGTGTGGTCCCACGGTTATCCGTACCGCACCGTGCGCTGGCACTTTCATCCTGAATACGAGATTCACCTCATTACCGCGACGACGGGCAAGGTGTTCGTCGGCGACTACATCGGCAGCTTTGCGCCAGGCAATCTGGTCATGACGGGACCGAACCTGCCGCACAACTGGGTCAGCGAAGTGCCGCGCGGCGAATCGGTCGAGCAGCGCTGTCTCGTGCTGCAGTTCGGTGCCGATTTCATCGCGAAGTGCATCGATACGTTTCCCGAGCTGAGACACATCGAAACGATGCTCGAAGATTCGCGCTCAGGCCTGCTGTTCGCCGGAGCGACCGGTGAGGCTGCGAAACCCGTTCTGCTGGAACTGCTTCAGGCCCATGGATTCCGGCGCATCACGCTCTTCCTGCAACTGCTCGAACTGCTCGCGCAGTGCACCGAACGCAGGACGCTTGCGAGCGCGACGTGGCAATCCGATCCGTCCGGCTATGCGTCGACGCGTATCAACCACGCGCTCACGTATATCGGCAAGAATCTCGCGCAGCCGATGCGTGAAGCCGATCTCGCGCAGCTGGCCGGGCAAAGCGTGAGCGCATTTTCCCGCTATTTCCGTCGTCACACCGGCCTGCCGTTCGTCCAGTACGTGAACCGGCTGCGCATCAACATGGCGTGCCAGCTGCTGATGTCGGACGAACTGAGCATCACCGACATCTGCTATCAGGTGGGCTTCAACAACCTGTCGAATTTCAACCGGCAATTCCTGTTGCTGAAAGGCATGCCGCCGTCGAAGTTCCGCGCATACCAGCAGCTCAACGCAGCGAGCGCCGTCGGGCCGGAGATACCGCCGCCGATGCGCACGCAAGCCGTGGCGTCATTCGCCGCCGGGTGACGGTACTCGCCCGGCTCCGGCCGCGTGTCTTAAAGCACCGTACGCACGTGCCACAGCTCAGGAAACAGCACGACGTCGAGCATTTTCCGCAGATACGGCGCGCCACTCGTGCCGCCCGTGCCCTGCTTGAAACCGATGATCCGCTCGACGGTCGTCACGTGCCGGAAACGCCACTGGCGAAACGCGTCTTCCAGGTCGACCAGTTCCTCCGCCATCTCGTAGAGTTCCCAGTGCTGCGACGGATTGCGATATACCTCGAGCCACGCCGCTTCGACCGATTCGTCGTGCGTGGTGGGTTGCGTCCAGTCGCGTTCGAGCCGCGCCGGGCTGATCGCGAAGCCGCGGCGCGCGAGCAGCCGGATCACTTCGTCATAGAACGACGGCGCTTCGAGCGTCGCCTGCACTTCGGCGAGCACATCGGCGCGATGCGCGTGAGGCTTCAACATCTGCTCGTTCTTGTTGCCGAGCAGAAATTCCAGTTGCCTGTACTGGTAAGACTGGAAGCCCGATGATGCACCGAGCCAGGGCCGCATCGCGGTGTATTCGGAAGGCGTCATCGTCGCGAGCACGCTCCAGGCCTGCACCAGCTGTTCGAGGATGCGCGACACGCGTGCGAGCATCTTGAACGCGGGCGGCAGTTTGTCGCCATGCACGGCGGCGAGCGCGCCGCGCAATTCGTAGAGCGCGAGCTTCATCCATAGCTCGCTCGTCTGATGCTGGATGATGAACAGCATCTCGTTGTGATCCGGCGAAAGCGGATGCTGTGCCGACAGGATCGAGCCGAGCGACAAATAGTCGCCGTAACTCATCGACTTCGAAAAATCGAGTTGCGCGTCGTGCCAGCCTTCGGTGCTGGAAGGCGGAACGTGCGGTGCGTGGGTGCCTGCGGCCGCGCCATGTCCAAACGGACAGCCCTGCGCAGGTTCGTCGCCGGGCAACTGCATGTGGTCAGTCATTGCGTGCTCCTCAGGTCACCGCACCGCGCGTCGCGAATTCGGGCGCGCGCCAGGTCTCGTTCGCGAGCACGTCGCGCAGCGTTTCGACTGCATCCCACACGTCGACGTAGCGCGTATAGAGCGGCGTGAAGCCGAAGCGCAAAACGTGCGGCTCGCGATAGTCGCCGATCACGCCGCGGGCAATCAGTGCCTGCATGACTTCATAGCCGTTCGGATGCTCGAAGCTCGCATGCGAGCCACGCTTTGCGTGCTCGCGCGGCGTGACAAGCGTCAGCGGAAATTCCTTGCAGCGCGATTCGACGAGTTCGATAAAGAGATCCGTCAGCGCCAGCGACTTCTTGCGGATCGCCTGCATGTCCGTTTGCAGGAACACGTCGAGACCGCATTCGACAAGCGCCATCGAAACCATCGGCTGCGTGCCGCACAGAAAGCGGCCGACGCCGTCGTCCGGGCGGTACGTCGGGTTCATTTCGAACGGCGCGCGATGTCCCCACCAGCCGGAAAGCGGCTGCGAAAACGCGTTCTGATGCCGCTCGGCGACCCACACGAATGCGGGCGAGCCGGGGCCGCCGTTCAGATACTTGTATGTGCAGCCGACGGCGTAGTCCGCGTTCGCGCCGTTCAGATCGACCGGCACCGCCCCCGCCGAATGGGCGAGATCCCAGAGCGCCAGCGCGCCTTTTTCGTGGATCAACTTCGTCAACGCGGGCATGTCGTGCATGTAGCCGGTGCGGTAGTTCACGTGCGTGATCATCACGACGGCCGTGTCGTCGCCCAGCGCGGCCGGCAGTTCCGACGGATCGTCGATCAGCCGGAGTTCGTAGCCGCGGTCGAGTTGTTCGATCAGACCTTGCGCGATATACAGATCGGTCGGGAAATTCGAGCGCTCCGACACGATCAGGCGGCGCTTCGGATCGCGACTGTCCTGCAGTCGCAACGCCGCGGACAGCAGCTTGAAGAGGTTCACCGAAATCGTATCGGTGACGACGACTTCGTTTTCGTTCGCGCCAATCAGCGGCGCGAGCTTGTTGCCGAGGCGTCGCGGCAGCGCGAACCAGCCGGCGCTGTTCCAGCTGCGGATCAGGCCTTCGCCCCATTCGGCGGCGATGACGGTCTGCGCGCGCTGCGCGGCGGCGGCCGGCGCGACGCCGAGCGAGTTGCCGTCGAGGTAGATCGCGGCGGTGGGCAACGCGAATTCGTCGCGCAATGCGGCGAGCGGGTCGGCGCTGTCGAGCGCCACGGCTTCTTCACGGGTATTCATGGTGATCCAGTCAAAAAGTGAATCGGTTTAGCGGCGTGCGGTCCCGACGGGACGCGAACCTCACAGCGCACGCAGCACGGCGCGTACCGGGCTCGCATCGAGCGTGGTGAATTTGAGCGGCAGCGCGATGAGTTCGTAGTCGCCTTCTTCGACGGCATCCAGCACGATGCCTTCGAGAATCGCCATCCGGTGCGCCCGGATACGGTGATGGGCGTCCATGGTCTTCGACGTCTGCGGATCGAGCGAAGGCGTATCGATGCCGATCAGCTGGACGTCGCGCGAAGCCAGCAGGTCGATCGTTTCCGGCGCCACCGCGCAGAACGCGCTGTCCCACGTGGTGGTCGGCGCGCGTCTGTAGGTGCGCAGCAGCACGCGTGGCGGCAGCGTTTCGTCGAGATCCAGCGCGGCGGCGATGTGCGCGGGCGTCACCCGCGGCGCGGCGCCGATGCAGTGAATCACGCGGCAGCGCCCTATATAGGCGTCGAGCGGCACTTCGCCGATTGCCGCGCCTGCGGCGTCGTAATGCAGCGGCGCGTCGGCATGGGCGCCCGTGTGCGGCGACAGTGTCATCCGCGCAACATTCACCGGCGAGCCGGCCTCCATACGCCAGAGACGCTCGATGCCAACCGGCGTGTCGCCCGGCCAGACGGGCGTTGCGGGGTCGATCGGCGGGGTGATATCCCAGAGTCCGTCCATGTCTCCATCGTCATGTCTGTCCAATCCTGGAATGATAGGCGCGACCCCGTGAAATGTGATTGCGAAAAAATCACCTTCTTTGGCCTGTCCTGGAACATAATTTGAGATAAATGGGAAAGGGAGACCGAATATGAACGCGATCTCGCTCGACGCCACCGATTGCCGTATCCTGGCGGTGCTTCAGCATGAGGGACGGATCAGTAACCTCGATCTGGCCGAACGGATTTCGCTGTCCCCGTCCGCCTGTCTCAGGCGGTTACGCCTGCTGGAAGAGCAGGGCGTCATCGAACGTTACCGCGCGTGCCTGAACCGCGAGGTGCTGGGTTTCGAGCTGGAAGCGTTCGTGCAGGTGTCGATGCGCAACGACCAGGAGAACTGGCACGAGCGTTTCGCGGCGGCGGTGCGGGACTGGCCGGAGGTGGTCGGCGCATTCGTCGTAACGGGGGAGAGCCACTACGTGCTGCGCGTGCTGGCGCACAACCTCAAGCACTATTCGGACTTCGTGCTGAGCCGGCTGTACAAGGCGCCCGGCGTGATGGACATTCGCTCGAATATCGTGCTGCAGACGCTCAAGGAAGATTCAGGCGTGCCTGTTGAGCTGGTTTCCGGTGCAAGCCACACCGTGGCAACGGCGAAGTAACCGGGGCGCCCGATGTCGGTGGCGAGCGCCCCCTGGTTCGCGGGGCACCCGTTTTCGCTCAGAGCGGTCCGAGCCCGTGGAAATTACCGTTCTGGAACACGAGCGGCTGGGTTTCGCCCGCCTCGTCGATGAAACCGCAGCGCTCCACTTCGCCGACGAAGATCACGTGATCGCCTTCTTCGTAGCGGCTGCGGTTGTGGCACTCGAACCATGCGAGCGCGCCGTCGAGCACGGGCATGCCGGAGTCGCCGGCCGCGTGCGAAACGCCCTCGAAGCGGTCGCCCTTGACGGTCGCGAAGCGTTTGCACAGGTCGAGCTGCGACGCCGCCAGCACGTTCACCACATAGTGACTGTTTTCGCGAAACACGGGCATCGAAGCCGAGCGGGTCGCGAGACTCCACAGCACGAGCGGCGGCGTCATCGAAACCGAGTTGAATGAACTGGCGGTAATGCCGATGAGCTTGCCGGACGACGCACGTGTGGTGATGACCGTGACGCCGGTGGCGAACTGGCTGAGTGCGCGCCGGAACGCAACCTGATCGAAATTGGGCGGGCTCGCGGATTTCATCGGGCGAGTGCTCCGGATACCGGTAGTTCGGACGGTGCGGGCGGTGCGAATGCAGCGCGACGGGCAGGAAGAATTGATTCGAAAGTCATGTAGAAAATTGGCGAATTGCCCCAATTCTATCGGAATCGCGGGCAGGCCAGCCGCGCACCTCTGCCAGCATTCGCAAAAGCCGCTAAGCTGGACGGATTCCGCTGGAATCGCTGCGCGGGCGGCGCGTGCGGCGCAGCAACAAAGAAGGAGTGTTCAGCATGAGTCAGGCAAGTGAAACCGCCACCCTCGGCGGCGGATGTTTCTGGTGTCTGGAAGCGGTCTATCTGGGTGTCGACGGCGTGAACGCCGTGGAATCCGGCTACGCGGGCGGCCAGGTCGACCAGCCGACCTACGAACAGGTCTGCGACGGCGATACGGGCCATGCGGAAGTCGTGAAGGTCGACTTCGATCCGTCGAAGATCAGCTACCGCGAGATTCTCGATATTTTCTTCGCGATCCACGATCCGACGCAGTTGAACCGCCAGGGCAACGATGTCGGCACGCAGTACCGGTCGGTGATCTTCACCCACTCGGATGCACAGCATGACGTGGCGGAACAGGCAATCCAGGAAATCGCCGCCGAAGGCATCTACGACGGCAAGATCGTCACGCAGGTGCTGCCGCTCGACGGCAACTACTTCCCGGCCGAGGCGTATCACCAGAACTACTTCGCGCAGCATCCGGATCAGGGCTATTGTGCGTTCGTCGTCGCGCCGAAGGTCGCGAAGTTCCGGCAGAAGTTCGCGCACCGCATCAAGGCAGGCTAACCGGGGGCGTCGCCGTTCATCGATTCCTGTCGCCGCTGGCGACAGCTTTGCGATCGTGAAGCCGGACAGATGCGCGGTGCTGCCCGCGCTCTGCCGGGTGTCAGCGCATCACTGCGACCTGTCGTACATATAGCGCCGCGACCACGGCAGCGTTTTCGCGCTGCGGCCGGCCTTGCGGCAAACCACCTGGAAGATCGAGACGTCGTCGTTTTCGAAAGCGTACGCACAACCGGCCAGGTACACGCGCCAGATGCGGAATTTCTCGTCATCGACGAGACTGCGCGCCGCATCCGCATGCGCTTCGAAATTCTCCGCCCAGATATCGAGCGTGCGCGCATAGTGCCGGCGCAGGCTTTCGACATCGACCGCTTCCAGCCCGCCACGCTGCATCGCTTCGAGCGCGAGACTGATGTGCGGCAACTCGCCGTCGGGGAACACGTAGCGGTCGATGAACTCACCGCCGCCGAGCGCCGTTTCGCCGCTGTTGTAGTCGGTCGAAGTGATGCCGTGATTCATCGCGACGCCGTCGTCGGCGAGCAGATCGTGCATCTTCTGGAAATAACCCGGCAGATTCTTGCGCCCTACGTGCTCGAACATGCCGACGCTCGTGATCCGGTCGAACTGGCCTTCGATGTCGCGATAGTCCTGCAGGCGGATTTCGATCTGGCCTTCGAGGCCAGCCGCTTTCACGCGCGCTGTCGCGAGATCGAACTGGTTCTGCGACAGCGTCACGCCCGTGCACCGCGCACCGAACTTCTGCGCGGCGCGTAGCACAAGCGCCCCCCAGCCGCAGCCGATGTCGAGCAGACGCTGGCCTGGCTGCAACTGGATTTTCGTCAGGATGTGATCGATCTTCTTGATCTGCGCGGTGGCGAGATCCTCATCGCCGTTCTCGAAGTACGCGCATGAATACACCATGTTGTCGTCGAGCCAGAGCTTGTAGAACTCGTTCGAGACGTCATAGTGATACTGGATCGCCTTTTTGTCGGACGTTTTCGAGTGCGTGAAGTAGCGTCGCACGCGCGCGAGCTTGCCGGCGCTGGTCACCGTGCTCCGGGCGAGCGAATAGCTCACGTTGATGATGTCCGACAGCTTGCCTTCGATGTCGATCTTGCCCTTCACGTACGCCTCGCCGAGATTGTCGAGGCTCGGTTCGAGCAGATACGGCAGCGCGGTCGCGCTCTTCACGTGCAGCGTGACCCGGGGCGCGGCGAACTGCCCGAAGTCGTGCTGCTGGCCATCCCACAGCACCAGACGTGCGGGCACGTTGGCCGTGCTTCTTACACTTTCTACCCACTGCGCCAGCTTCTTCTCCCAGAACATGTGATTTCTCCGTGTCCAATGAAATCAAAGCAAAGCCCGTAGATCGCTGTGTGTCGCGGCGTGACTCCAGTGCCCGAATGAACACGCAATCCGGCCGGTCGACGCGGCCGCCCGTTTCGGGCGTTCCGCGCACCGGCATTCGTTAAATCATCAAGGCGACAACCGCGCGATCTGCCATTCGCCAGCGGTGGTACGCGTGTACAGCAAACGGTCGTGCAGACGCGACGGCCGTCCCTGCCAGAATTCAATGGCGTCCGGCGCGAGCCGGTAACCGCCCCAATGCGGCGGACGTGGCGGGTTATCGCCAAAGCGTTCGCTGAAATCGCGCTCACGTGCTTCGAGCACGGCGCGGCTTTCAATTACCTGACTCTGTTCGGATGCCCAGGCACCGATGCGCGAGCTGGCCGGGCGGGACGCGAAGTACGCATCGCTTTCGGCTTCGCTCGTCCTGACGACGGTGCCCTCGATACGCACCTGACGCTCGAGTTCGATCCAGTAAAAGAGCAGGCTCGCGTGCGGGTTTTCCGCAAGCGCACGGCCTTTGCGGCTTTCGTAGTTGGTAAAGAAGGTGAAGCCGCGTTCGTCCACGCCCTTGATCAGCACGATACGTGCCGAAGGGCGGCCGCGACCGTCGACGGTCGCAAGCGTCATGGTGTTCGGTTCGGGGAGCTTTGCGTCGAGGGCCTGCGCGAACCACGTGTTGAACTGCCGGATCGGGTCGCGGTCGACGTCGGCTTCGTCCAGCGAACCGAGCGAGTAATTCTTCCGGAGTTCGGCGAGGGTCGTCATGTTCTTATGCGAGCGCTACAGTGAGGCCAGTATAGCGAAGGAACGAAATTTCTGCGTTGTGCCCTGTCAACGTGGGGACACTGCCTCGACGGACGCCGCGCCTTCCGTCACCGACCCGAAAGCAGATGTTCAGGCAGAATACCGGCAGCGCTGTCCGGCCTGCCATGGCCGCATGTCAACCCGCCATCCACGCAGCACACGCTGTTTCAAGCCCGTATCCGCCAGGTCCCCGATCATGTCCACGCCGCACGCAACCGTTCCTTCCGACGCATCACCCGATGTTACTACCGGCATCGACGGGCGTGAATCCGCCGATCACGTCCGGCGTTTCGGCGGCATCGCGCGGTTGTACGGCGTGCCGGCGCTGGCTGCGTTCGAGCGTGCGCACGTGGCGGTCATCGGTATCGGCGGCGTCGGATCGTGGGCCGCCGAGGCGCTGGCACGCAGCGCCGTCGGCACGCTCACGCTGATCGATCTCGACAATGTTGCCGAGAGCAACACGAACCGGCAGATTCACGCGCTCGACGGCAACTATGGCAAGCCGAAAGTCGAGGCGATGGCCGGGCGCATCAAACTGATCAATCCGCAGTGCGACGTGCGTCTCGTCGAGGACTTCATCGAGCCGGACAATTTCGCGTCGGTGCTGGGTGGCGGCGGTTTCGACTATGTCGTCGATGCGATCGACAGCGTACGCACGAAGACCGCGCTGATCGCCTGGTGTGTGGCGCAGAAGCTGCCGCTCATTACGGTCGGCGGCGCGGGCGGTCAGCTCGATCCCACGCGCATCCGTATCGACGACCTTGCGCTGACAATCCAGGATCCGCTGCTCTCGAAAGTGCGCGCGCAGCTGCGCAAGCAGCACGGTTTTCCGCGCGGTCCGAAGGCGAAGTTCAAGGTGAGCGCCGTGTATTCCGACGAGCCGCTGATCTACCCGGAAGCCGCCGTCTGCGATATCGACGAGGAAGCGGAGCACGTGAGCACGTCGCCGGGACATACCGGGCCGGTCGGGCTCAACTGCGCGGGCTTTGGCTCAAGCGTGTGCGTGACGGCGAGTTTTGGATTCGCCGCGGTCGCGCACGTGCTGCGCGCGTTTGCCCAGCAGGCAAGCGCGAAGTAATCGCCAGTGTGAAGCGGCCGGATGCGCCGCACGCGTAAAAAACGCGACCCGTGGGTCGCGTTTTTTATGATGCCGGCTGTGAACGCAAATGCAGACGCGGTCGATCAGTTCAACGCCGCGCTCAGCTTGCGACGCCACTGCGCGACGAGTTCCTGCTGATGCGCCGCGAGATCGAACACCGAGAGCATCGTCTTGCGGCCGATGTCCTCGCGGAACGTGCGGTCGCGCTGCACAATGACGAGCAGCTGCTCCAGCGCCTCGGCGTACTTGCGTCGCGCGATGAAGGCGCTTGCCAGATCGAAGCGCGCTTCCAGATCGTCCGGCTGCGCGGCAACGCGTGCTTCGAGCGCATCCGTGGGCGGCAGGTCGGCGGCGGCGTCCACGGCGTCAAGCCGCGTCTTGATCGCATTGAAGCGGGCGTCGATGCCCTGCGTCGTTTTCGGCGACAGCAGATCGACCTCATTGCGCGCTTCGTCGAAACGGTTCTCCGAGAGCAGCAGTTCGATCAGGTCCATACGTGCGTCGTCGTAACCTGGATCGAACGCGAGGGCCGCCTTCAGATGATCGTGCGCGTCCTCCAGGCGCCCTTCGGCGATGGCGATCTGTGCGTTGCCGCGTTCGGCATCGGCGGAATCCGGCACGAGGCGATCGAGAAACTCGCGCAACTGGCCTTCCGGCAGTACGCCGACGAACTGGTCGACCGGGCGGCCATCGGCGAACGCCACGACGTGCGGAATGCTGCGCACCTGGAAGTGCGCGGCGAGTTCCTGATTCTCGTCGACGTTCACCTTCACGAGCTTCCATTTACCTGCGTATTCGGCTTCAAGCTTTTCGAGCATCGGCCCGAGCGTCTTGCACGGGCCGCACCACGGCGCCCAGAAATCGACCAGCACCGGTGCGAGCGTCGAGCCTGCGATCACGTCTTTTTCAAATGTGGCCAGCGTGGTATCCATTGCGTCCTCGTCGGAAAAACTGTCTCGGAACAAAGTGGGGACGTTTATCCCGAATTCAATGTCAGGTCAGGGGGCCTTGCGTTCGGGCAACGGAATCCATTCCGTCTCGCCTGGCACCTGGCCCATGTCCTGGTTCGTCCAGGCAGTTTTTGCACGCTCGATCTTCTCGCGCGAACTTGCGACGAAATTCCATTCGATGAAGCGCTCGCCTTCGAGTTTTTCGCCGCCGAGGAGCATCACGGTTGCGCCTTTCGCGCTCGCGAGCGTGACCGTTTCACCCGGCGTCAGCACGGCCATCTGGCCGGCCTCGAGCGACTCGCCGTCGATCTGCAGATCGCCTTCCACAAGATAGACGCCGCGCTCGTCGTGTTCGGGTTCAAGTGCGAACGCGCTGCCCGGCGTGAACGATGCAGCGACGTACAGCGTGCCGGAGAAGGTCGTCGTCGGCGCTGCGTGACCGAACGCGGTGCCGGCGATCACGCGCAGTGTGACGCCGTTGCGTTCGATCTCCGGCAGCGTGGCGGCCGCGTGATGTTCGAACGACGGTTCGTCGTCTTCGTGCGCGAGCGGCAGCGCGACCCACGTCTGGATGCCGTGCATCGCCAGGCCGCGACCGCGGTCTTCGTCGGGCGTGCGCTCGGAGTGCACGATGCCGCGGCCGGCCGTCATCCAGTTCACGTCGCCGGGGACGATTTTCTGCTCCGAGCCGAGGCTGTCGCGATGCATGATCGCGCCTTCGAACAGATAGGTGACGGTTGCAAGACCGATGTGCGGATGCGGCCGGACGTCGAGCCCGACGCCGGGCGCGAGCGTAGCCGGCCCCATGTGATCGAAGAAGATGAACGGCCCGATGAGGCGTGCCGCCATCGCGGGCAGCACGCGCCGCACCGTGAGGCTGCCGACGTCGCGCAGATGGGGCTTGAGAACCGCTTTGATCGAAGAGGACATGGCGTGGGTTCCAGACGGGTGCGTTTGAGGGGACAGGTCATTCTAACGCCCGCGCGGGGCGGATGCCCGCTGGACGGAACCCCGCGTCGGCCGCGGCGCGCCACGACGGCGTCAGAAAAAGCGCAAGACTGGACATGTGCGCCACGCGTCACCTCGCAACCTGCGTGGCGCGCTCCGCTAAACTCCGGAGTTCGGAGAGCTAAACCTGAAGTGAAACCGGAACGAGAGGAAGCTGGAATGTCGCCGAAGGACCTTTTGCTGGCGCTGGTCGTCGTAGTCGCGTGGGGTATCAACTTCGTGGTGATCAAGGTGGGCCTGCACGGCGTGCCGCCGATGCTGCTCGGCGCGTTGCGCTTCCTGCTCGCCGCCGTGCCTGCCGTGTTCTTCGTCAAACGTCCGCAGGTGCCGCTGCGCTGGCTGTTCGCTTACGGCGCGACGATCTCATTCGGACAGTTCGCGTTTCTCTTCACCGCGATGTACGTCGGCATGCCGGCCGGACTGGCTTCGCTCGTGCTGCAGGCGCAGGCGTTCTTCACGCTGCTGTTCGCGGTGATGTTCCTGCACGAGCGGTTGCGTGTGCAGAATGTAGCCGGTCTGCTGGTCGCAGCCGCCGGTCTCGCGCTGATCGGCATGCAGGGCGGCCATTCGATGACCGTCGCGGGTTTTGTGCTGACACTGTGTGCGGCGGTTTCGTGGGCGCTCGGCAATATCGTCACGAAGAAGGTGGGGAAGGTCGATCTGGTCGGACTCGTGGTGTGGGCGAGCCTGATTCCGCCTGTGCCGTTTTTCGTGCTCTCGTATTACTTCGAAGGACCGCAGCGGATCGGCGCTGCGCTGACGGGTATCGGCGCCATGTCGATCTTTGCGATTGTCTACCTTGCGTTCATCGCGACGCTGCTCGGCTATGGATTGTGGAGCCGTCTGTTGTCGCGCTATCCGGCCAGCCAGGTCGCGCCGTTCTCGCTGCTCGTGCCGATTGTCGGGCTGGCGTCGGCGTCGCTGTTTCTCGATGAGCATCTGTCGCAGGCGCAGATCGCGGGCGCCGCGCTCGTCATGGCCGGTCTTGCGGTGAACGTGTTCGGTGGGTGGGTCGTGCAACGGTTCGCGGCGGCGCGCTGAGCGCCTGCCCGCAAGCAGCGAATGCTGGCGAGACGCAAAGCATAACGGCCGCACGAAGCGGCCGTTATGCTTTCAGCGCGACGCAAAAAGCGCGCTACGTCATGCGGTTTTTCGCGAGCGGCGGATTGGCCGCGAAATAACGCTTGATGCCGGTCATGATCGCGTCGGCCATGCGGTCGCGATAGGCGTCGTCGTTCAGGCGCTTCTCTTCGTCCGGGTTGCTGATGAACGCGGTTTCGACGAGGATCGACGGAATATCCGGTGCTTTCAGCACGGCAAAGCCGGCCTGCTCGACCGATCCCTTGTGCAGCTTGTTGATGTCGCCGATTTCCTTCAGCACGAAGTTGCCGTAGCGCATCGAATCGCGGATCTGCGCCGTGGTCGACATGTCGAAGAGCGCGCGATTCACGCTGGCATCGTCCGACTTGATATTGATGCCGCCGATCTGGTCCGACGCGTTTTCCTTGTTCGCCATCCAGCGCGCGGCCGCGCTCGAAGCGCCGTGCTCGGAAAGCGCGAACACCGAAGAGCCGCGCGCGGAAGGATCGGTGAACGCATCGGCGTGAATCGACACGAAGAGGTCCGCGCCGACGCGTCGCGCCTTCTGCACGCGCACGTTGAGCGGCACGAAGAAGTCGGCGTCGCGGGTCATCATGGCGCGCATGTTCGGCTGGGCGTCGATTTTCGCGCGCAGTTTCTTCGCGACGTCGAGTGCGATGTGCTTTTCGTACGTGCCGCCACCGCCGATCGCGCCGGGATCTTCGCCGCCGTGGCCCGGGTCGATTGCAACGGTCAGCAGACGCACCGTGTTGCTCCTGCCTGACTTCGGTGCGGTGAATCTGTACGTGTCGTCGTCGCTATCGTCGCTGTCGTTGTTGCGCGCGATGGCCGTGGGCGGCTGCGTCGGCTTCGGAATGGCCGGGCGCGGCACGGGCGTCGGCGTGAGGTGCGCGGGCGGACGCGGCACATCGGGCGATCCCGCTGTCGGGCCGCTTTCCTGCGCATAGTGCTGGAAGAACGCGTCGCTGTCGTTGGGCGGCGGCGTGGCGGGGCCGCTCAGCGTGGCGGGCGGCGCGCTGTTTTCGTTGAGCTTCTGTTCCTTGCGCTCGGTCTGCGCGAGCAGATCCATCAGCGGATCGGGCGCGACGGCCGGATACAGGTCGAACACGAGCCGGTACTTGTACGTGCCGACGGGCGGCAACGTGAACACCTGCGGCTTCACCGAACCCTTCAGGTCGAACACCATGCGCACGACGTGCGGCTGATATTGCCCGACGCGCACCGATTGAATCTGCGGATCGTTCGGCGTGATCTTCGAGACGAGATCGCGCAGCGCCTGGTCGAGATCGAGCCCGTTCAGATCCACGACGAGCCGGTCGGGAGCTTGCAGCAACTGCTGCGCGTTCTGCAGGGGCTGGTCCGATTCGATCGTGACGCGCGTGTAGTCGCGTGCGGGCCAGACGCGCACGCCGAGCACCGAGCTTGCCCATGCAAGACGTGGCGCGACGAGTCCGAGTACGAGCGTCGACGCGCCCGCGCGCAGGATCTGCCGGCGGCGCCAGTTATGCGTGGCGGTAGCAGCCGATTCGATCGAGCGGAACGGTTTGATCAACATCTTTCGAGACATGCCTTTCCTGATTCGCTGAATGCGCGCGCGACGAGAAGGCGTCCTTCGCCCTCCACATCGAGCGAGAAGACGAGATCCGGCACGCCCAGCAGGGCGCCCGCGCGTTGCGGCCATTCGACGAGGCAGATCGCGCCGCTGTCGAAGTATTCGCGAAAGCCTGCGTCGGCCCATTCGGCCGGATCGGTAAAACGATAGAGATCGAAGTGATACAGCTCAAGTTCCCCATCGGGCCTCTCGACCGCGTACGGTTCGACGAGCGTATAGGTCGGGCTGCGCACGCGCCCGGTGTGACCGAGCGCGCGCAGTGTGGCGCGAACGAGCGTGGTCTTGCCCGCGCCGAGGTCGCCCGTCAACTGCACCTGCAAGCCCTGAAATGCGCGCGCGCCGCTGTGTTCGCCGGCTGCCTTGCGTACGCCGTCGATGGCGTTGGCGAAGCCCGCGCCGAATGCGCTGGTGGCGGCTTCGTCCGCGAGCGCGAAGTGGCGTTCGAGCAGGACGGGAGCGGCGGGCGTGATGGCTTGATCGGGCTGGTCGGGCATTCTCGTAAAATGGCGTGATGAACCGAAGTCCGGACCCCCCAGAATCCTGCACGCCTGCGTCTGACGACGATGTGCGTGCCGTGCGTCATTTCGATGAAGCGGCGCTGGAAGCACTCGCGCAACGCATCAAAACGTGGGGCCGTGAACTCGGTTTCAGTGCAGTCGGTATCAGCGATACCGACCTCACGGCTGCCGAAGCGGGGCTCGCCGCATGGCTCGAAGCGGGCTGCCACGGCGAGATGGATTATATGGCGAAACACGGCATGAAACGCGCGAGGCCAGCCGAGCTTGTGGCCGGCACGCTACGCGTGATTACCGCGCGAATCGCCTATCTTCCGGCCGAAACGCTTGCAGGAAAGCGCGATGAAAGCCACGCAGGCGTTGCGTCAGATTCCGCCGGAAGCGCCGTGCAGCCGGCCATCTACGACTGGCGGGTGCAGGAAAACCAGCGCCTCTCGGACCCCTCCGCGGCAGTCGTCTCGATCTATGCGCGCGGTCGCGACTATCACAAGGTGATGCGTAACCGTTTGCAACAACTCGCCGAAAAAGTCGAAGCGGAGATCGGCGCGTTCGGCTTTCGCGTTTTCACCGATTCCGCGCCGGTACTCGAAATCGAGCTCGCGCAGAAGGCGGGCATCGGCTGGCGCGGCAAGCATACGTTGCTGCTTCAGCGCGACGCGGGGTCGCTCTTTTTCCTCGGCGAAATCTACGTCGATGTGCCGCTGCCGACCGATGCGCAAACCGCGCCAGAACGCGCCCCGGAAACGCCGGGTGCGCATTGTGGCAGTTGCACGCGCTGCATCGATGCCTGCCCGACGGGCGCAATCGTCGAACCCTATAAAGTCGATGCGCGTCGCTGCATTTCCTATCTGACAATCGAGCTGAAAGGCAGTATTCCAGAGGACCTGCGTCCGCTGATCGGCAATCGTGTGTATGGCTGCGACGACTGCCAGACGGTGTGTCCATGGAACAAGTTCGCGCAGGCCGCGCCGGTCGCCGATTTCGACGTGCGCCACGGCCTCGACCGCGCGACGCTCGTCGAACTGTTCGAGTGGAGCGCCGACGATTTCGACACGCGCATGCAGGGCAGCGCGATCCGTCGCATCGGCTATGAATCGTGGCTGCGCAATCTCGCGGTGGGCATGGGCAACGCGCTGCGTGCGGATCGCGCGAGCGTTTCCGCCGATGCCCGCGCGGCGATCGTCGACGCGTTGCACAAGCGGGCAGACGACGCATCGGCAATCGTGCGCGAGCACGTGCAATGGGCGCTCGAAGCAGCGTAAAGTAGCGGCAATCTTATCGTTTCCGCCATTGCGGTCGGCCGCTGTGCGCGCTGAAACGAACGCAAAGGCGCACCGCACCTGAACCGGCAGGGAGGCAGTCATGTTCAACGCAGTCATGGATGCGCCGTTCGGCAAGGTCGGCATCCGCATTGAAGGTAATGCCGTGCGAGAGATCGTCTATCTACCCGATTCGGTGCGTAACGTCGAGCCGGATTCGCCGCTCGCGAAAGAAGCGGTCGAGCAGATCGAACGGTATTTCGAGCGCGCTTCGGCGACGTTCGATCTGCCACTCGCCAATGTCGGCAGTGCGTTTCAGCGGCGCGTGTGGCAGGCGATCAGCGATATTCCGCCGGGCATCGTGCGTACGTATGGACAGGTCGCGAAACAGATCGGCAGCGCGCCGCGCGCGGTCGGACAGGCGTGCGGCGCGAATTATTTTCCGCTGGTGATTCCGTGTCATCGTGTGGTCGCGTCGGGTGGCATCGGCGGATTCGCGAATCACGACGACGACGGCTATTTCCGCAAGGTCAAGCGCTGGCTGCTGGCTCACGAAGGTGTCCCCTACGCATGACCGGCACGAACGGCACGAACCGCACCAAAGGCATGAGCGAAACCATTCTCGAAGAAGCAGCCGCCGAATCGCCGCTTTTCGTCGCGAGCAGCGCCTCCATCGATGCGTTCTGCGACGCGCTCTGGCTCGAACACGGTCTGTCGCGCAACACGCTCGACGCCTATCGTCGTGATCTGAAGCTCTTCGCCGGATGGCTCGCCGGCACACGCAACGGTTCGCTGGATACCGCAAACGAATCCGATCTGAGCGCGTACAGCGCGGCACGGCAGAAGGACAAGTCGACTTCTGCGAACCGGCGTCTTTCTGTGTTTCGCCGCTATTACGGGTGGGCCGTGCGCGAGCACCGCGCGAGCGCCGACCCGACGCTGCGCATCCGCTCCGCGAAACAGCCGCCGCGTTTTCCTTCGACGCTGACCGAAGCGCAGGTCGAGGCGCTCCTCGGCGCGCCGGATATCGACACGCCACTCGGCCTGCGCGACCGCACGATGCTCGAACTGATGTACGCGAGCGGGTTGCGCGTCACGGAACTCGTCACGTTGAAAACGGTGGAAGTAGGCTTGAACGAAGGTGTCGTGCGCGTGATGGGGAAGGGCTCGAAGGAGCGGCTGATTCCATTCGGCGAAGAGGCGCACGGGTGGATCGAGCGCTATCTGCGCGAGGCGCGGCCCGCATTGCTTGGTGCGCGCGCAACGGACGCGCTCTTTGTGACGTCGCGCGCGGAAGGGATGACGCGTCAGCAGTTCTGGAACATCATCAAGCGTCACGCGGCGGCTGCGGACGTGCGCGCGCCGCTGTCACCGCATACGCTGCGGCACGCGTTCGCGACGCATCTGCTGAATCACGGCGCCGATCTGCGCGTCGTGCAACTGCTGCTCGGCCACACCGATATTTCAACGACGCAGATCTATACGCACGTCGCGCGCGAGCGTCTGAAGTCGCTGCACGCGATGCATCATCCGCGCGGATAGCGCGGATAACGTTGCGGCCCGAAGCTCGGGTCCGTTCAGGTCAGCTCGCGAAGGCGGTGCTTGAGAATCTTGCCCGTCGATGCAGCCGGTAGCGCCGCGAGCACGCGCACTTCAGCGGGGCGCTTGTAAGGCGCGAGCCGCCTGCCGCACCATCCGATCAACTCAGCCGGCGTGACTTTGGCACCGGCCACGAGTTCGACGAACGCGACCACTTCCTCATTGCCCTCGACCGCGCGTCCGATCACCGCCGACTGCACGACCTCCGGATGCGCGTTCAGCACATGCTCGACTTCGGCCGGATAGACGTTAAAGCCCGAACGAATGATCAGCTCCTTGCTGCGCCCGACGATGGAGAGCGTGCCATCCGTTTCCTCGCGCGCGAGATCGCCGGTCTTGAGCCAGCCGTCCCCGGTGATGGTCGCGCGGGTCTGCTCCGGGTTGCCGTAGTAGCCAAGCATCACGTTCGGTCCACGCACCCACAGTTCACCGATTTCGCCGCGCGCCGCCTCTGTGCCGTCGAGCATCACGAAGCGCACTTGCACGCCGGGAATCACCTGTCCAACCGATACGTCCGCGCGTGGCGCGTCGAGCATCGTCTGCGAAATGGTCGGGCTGCTTTCTGTCATGCCGTAGCCGTTGTGCAGCGTCACGCCGTACACGCTTTCGACGCGCGCCTTGAGCGCCGCGTCGAGCGGCGAGCCGCCCGAATACGCGAACCGCAGACGCGGCGCCGACCATGCGTGGCCATGCGTCTGCAGATGTTCGAGCAGTTTTGCGTGCATGGCCGGCACGCCCTGAAAGATCGACACGTTCTCATGCGCGAGCGCGTGACGCACCGCTTCCGGCGCAAAGCGCGACGCAAGCCGTAACGTGGCTCCTGCGTAAAGGCTGCCAAGACACACCGAAGCCAGGCCGTACACATGCGAAATGGGCAGCACGGCGTACACGACGTCGTCAGCGCCGACGCGGCGCAGCGTGCTTGAAACGGTCGCGATGAACATCAGGTTCCGGTGCGAGAGCATCACGCCTTTCGGAGTGCCTGTCGTGCCCGTTGTGTAGATGAGCGCGGCGCACTGCTTTTCGCTGGCGGTATCGACGGGTTCCGCGTGCACGTTCGCATCGGCGACACACCCCCACGCGCCAATATCGATTGTCTGGCCCGATACGCCTTTAGAAGCCGCCTGTGCGCCATGGCGTTGCGCATGATCGCGCGCATCGGGAGAGGCATCGACCGCGTAAGCGACTACGCGCGGCTGTGCATGCGCGCGGATCGCATCAAGCTCGGCCGCCGAAAGCCGCGCGTTCGAGACGAGCGCCCACGCATCGAGTCTTGCGGCGGCGAACAGCAGCACCACCTGCACGATGCTGTTCTCCGCAACGATCATTACGCGGTCGCCCGCGCGCACCCCCAGATCGCGCAGTTGCGCGGCGGTCTGCCCGACTGCATCCGCGAGCTGCTGGCGCGTGAGCTGACGCCCGTCCTCGATCAGCGAGACACGATGCGGGTCACGCGCGGCCGCGAGCGTCGGAATATCGGCGATGCGCGCAGGCAGCGAGGCGAGCAATGCGGGAATATCGAATGCGGCGGAATGCGGGGCGGTGCTGGCCGTCACGGCTGTCTCCTCGTGCCGCCGCGGCGCGCGGCGGCGAACATTTGCGAACGATCGTGCCACATTCGTGCGGCACACACAATTCAGGTTTGAGCAAATAGCTGTCGCGCGGCGACGCCATTACAATGCGCCGATGAGCAAATCCAGACACGTCTCCGAAACGCCCGCGACGCAGTTTCTGCGACGTCACGGCGTCGCGTTCGGCGAGCATCCTTACGAATATGTAGACCACGGCGGCACTGCGGAATCGGCGCGCCAGCTGGGCGTCGACGAGCATCATGTCGTCAAGACGCTCGTGATGGAAGACGAACACGCCAAACCACTGATCGTCCTGATGCACGGCGACCGCACCGTATCGACGAAGAATCTCGCGCGACAGATCGGCGCCAAGCGCGTCGAGCCCTGCAAACCTGAAGTCGCGAGCCGGCATTCAGGGTATCTGATCGGCGGCACGTCGCCGTTCGGCACGAAAAAGGCGATGCCGGTGTACATCGAATCGTCGATTCTCGAACTCGACACGATCTGGCTCAATGGCGGACGGCGCGGGTTTCTGGTCAGCATCGCGCCGAACGTCGTGACCGGGCTTCTTCAGGCTAAGCCGGTGCAATGCGCGATCGACGACTGACGGCAGTGTCTGCAATGCGCGACGTCCGCGCATGTTTCGCCGGCAGCGTTCGGTAGAATATGCGCCTTCCCCTTCGCCTTTCCGGCACACTACAAGAAGAGTTCCCAGCATGGAAAACCTGATCGTCGCCGTCCTGGCCTACCTGATCGGCTCGGTGTCGTTTGCCGTGATCGTGAGCGCAGCGATGGGGCTCGCCGACCCGCGCTCGTATGGATCGAAGAACCCCGGCGCGACCAACGTGCTGCGCAGCGGCAACAAGCTCGCGGCGATCCTGACGCTGCTCGGCGACGCATTCAAGGGCTGGCTTGCCGTGTGGCTCACCAGCCACTATGGCCCGCATTACGGCCTCGACGATCCCGCGATCGCGCTCGCCGCTATCGCCGTGTTTCTCGGCCACCTGTATCCGGTATTTTTCCGCTTCAAGGGCGGCAAAGGCGTGGCGACGGCGGCTGGCGTGCTGCTCGCGATTAACCCGGTGCTCGGCATCGCGACCGCGCTCACGTGGCTGATCATCGCGTTCTTCTTCCGCTATTCGTCGCTGGCGGCGCTCGTGGCGGCCGTGTTCGCGCCGCTCTTCGACGTGTTCCTGTTCGGCGCGAATATCATCGCGCTCGCCGTGCTGGCGATGAGCGCGCTCCTGATCTGGCGTCACCGCGCGAATATCACGAAGCTGCTCGCGGGCAAGGAAAGCCGCATCGGCGACGAGAAAAAGGGCAACGCGCCGCCTGCGGGTAAGGCGCATTGAGTTTGCGGCGGGCGGCTTCGCGTGAAGCCGCCGTAACGGCGTAGTGCCGTGACGCTGCGCGGCGGCTAGTCGCGGAAGTTGTTGAAATCGAGCGGCGTATCGGTGACGTCCTTGCGCAGCATCGCGATCGCAGTTTGCAGATCGTCGCGCTTGGTGCCCGTCACGCGCACCGCGTCGCCCTGAATGCTCGCCTGGACCTTGATCTTGCTGTCCTTCACGAGCTTGACGATCTTCTTGGCGAGGTCGCCCGAGACGCCTTTCTTCACGGTGATGACCTGTTTCACCTTGTCGCCGCCGATCTTCTCGATCTTGCCGTAGTCGAGAAAGCGCACGTCGACGTTGCGCTTCGCCATCTTCGAGACCAGTACGTCCTTGACCTGCGTGAGCTTGAAGTCGTCGTCGGCGTAGGCGGTGAGTTCGCGCTCCTTCTGCTCGACGCGGGCGTCCGAGCCCTTGAAGTCGAAGCGGGTGGAAATTTCCTTGTTGGACTGCTCGATCGCGTTCTTGACTTCGATCATGTTGGCTTCGCTGACAACGTCAAACGATGGCATTGCATTCTCCCAATAGTGCTGCGGGGCGGACGCGACCGGCAGGCCGCGCGTGACGCACTCGCTATAATCACGAACCGGTGTCATTTTACCGACGCCGCCCCCATTTGCCCAAGGCCGTTGCGCAATTGTGAGCGGCGCGGCTTCAGCGGTTTCTGCCTGACTGCCGCGCGTGTCGCAGGTCTGTGCGGCGCGCCGATGCTACACCCGTTCAATACGCACGATTAATCCGCTCACCCGCCATTCCGATGCCTCAAGCCGCCCCTGCCTCATTCGTCTCGCATTTTCCGCTCAAGGCGCACAACACGTTTGGCTTTGACGTGGCGGCGCGCTACGCATGCAGCATCGAGCACGAGACGCAACTGCTGGCAGCGGTGAACGATCCGCGCGCAGCGGGCTTGCCGCGCCTCGTGCTGGGCGGCGGCAGCAACGTCGTGCTGGCGGGCAATTTCGACGGTCTGGTGCTGCTTGTCGCGCTGCGCGGCCGGCGCGTAGTGCACGAGGACGACGACGCATGGTACGTCGAGGCGGCGGCGGGCGAGAACTGGCATGAATTCGTCGCGTGGACGCTTGAGCAGGGCCTGCCGGGGCTCGAAAACCTCGCGCTGATTCCGGGGACGGTCGGCGCGGCGCCGATCCAGAACATCGGCGCGTACGGCCTCGAAATGTGCGAGCGCTTCGCGTCGCTGCGCGCGGTGGAGCTGGCAAGCGGCGAAGCAGTCGAACTCGACGCGAACGCGTGTCGCTTCGGCTATCGCGACAGTTTCTTCAAGCGCGAAGGGCGGGACCGGTTCGTGATTACGTCGGTGACGTTCCGTGTGCCGAAAGCGTGGGCGCCACGCGCCGGCTATGCGGATATCGCGCGTGAACTGTCGGCACGCGGGCTGGGCGATGCCGAGCCGGATGCGCGGGCGATCTTCGATGCGGTGGTCGCCGTGCGGCGGGCCAAGCTGCCCGACCCGCTCGAACTCGGCAACGCGGGGAGCTTCTTCAAGAACCCGGTGATCGACGGCACGCAGTTCGATGCCTTAAAGCAGCGTGAGCCGGGTGTCGTGTCGTATCGTCAGCCGGATGGCCAGGTGAAGCTGGCGGCGGGCTGGCTGATCGACCAGTGCGGCTGGAAAGGGCGCGCGATCGGCGCGGCGGCCGTGCATGACCGCCAGGCGCTGGTGCTGGTGAATCGCGGCGGCGCGACGGGGGCTGACGTTCTCGCGCTTGCGCGGGCCATCCAGGCAGATGTACTCGCGCGGTTCGGCGTGGAACTGGAGCCGGAGCCAGTGTGTTTGTAGCGCGTGCTTTCGCTGGCGCAGAAAGACGGGCGTAAAAAAAGCACCGGAATCCATTCCCGGTGCTTTTTTTCGACGAAGCGCGATCAGCAGCGCATCGTTATTTCCTCGACGTGAACCTCACCGCCATGGCTTTGGTTCACGCCTGCGACAGGCACCCGGCTCGCGCCCGGTCGACCCGTCGAGGTGCGCTGCCTCAACCGCGCTTGCGGCGCGCGTTTTCGGCGATACGCATACGCAGCGCGTTCAGCTTGATGAAGCCGCCGGCGTCCGCCTGGTTGTAGGCGCCACCGTCGTCGTCGAACGTCGCGATGTTCTTGTCGAACAGCGTTTCCTTCGAATCACGCGCCACCACTGTCACGCTGCCCTTGTAGAGCTTCACGCGCGTCCAGCCGTTGACCTTTTCCTGCGTATGGTCGATCAGCACCTGGATTGCACGACGCTCCGGCGCCCACCAGTAGCCGTTGTAAATCAGCGAGGCGTAGCGCGCCATCAGGTCGTCCTTCAGATGCGCGACTTCGCGATCCAGCGTGATCGACTCGATACCGCGGTGCGCCTTCAGCATGATCGTGCCGCCCGGCGTTTCATAGCAGCCGCGCGACTTCATGCCGACGTAGCGGTTCTCGACCAGATCGAGGCGGCCAATGCCGTGCTTGCCGCCAAGGCGGTTCAATTCCGTCAGCATTTCGGCCGGCGAGAGGCGCTTGCCGTTGAGTGCGACCGGATCGCCGTGTTCGTATTCGATGTCGAGGTATTCGGCCTGGTCCGGTGCCTCTTCCGGCGAGACCGTCCAGCGCCACATATCCGGCTCGGCTTCGGCCTTCGGATCTTCGAGATGGCGGCCTTCGAACGAGATGTGCAGCAGGTTCGCGTCCATCGAGTACGGCGCGCCACCCTGCTTGTGCTTCATTTCGATCGGAATGCCGGCCTTTTCGGCGTACGCGAGCAGCTTTTCGCGCGACAGCAGATCCCATTCGCGCCACGGGGCGATGACCTTGATGCCCGGTTCGAGCGCGTAGTAACCGAGTTCGAAGCGGACCTGGTCGTTGCCCTTGCCGGTCGCACCGTGCGAAACGGCCTCTGCGCCGGTTGCGCGCGCGATCTCGATCTGGCGCTTCGCGATCAGCGGACGCGCGATCGACGTACCCAGCAGATACTCGCCTTCATAGATCGTGTTGGCGCGGAACATCGGGAACACGTAGTCGCGCACGAACTCTTCGCGCAGATCTTCGATGAAGATGTTGTCCTGCTTGATGCCGAGTTGCAGGGCTTTCTTGCGCGCCGGCTCCAGCTCTTCGCCCTGGCCGATGTCGGCCGTGAACGTGACGACTTCGGCGTCGTAGTTGTCCTGCAGCCATTTCAGGATGACGGAGGTGTCGAGGCCGCCCGAATAGGCGAGCACGACTTTCTTGATATCGCTCATGGTGAACTCTGGAAAAAAGCGGGAAAACGGGGCGCGCCGGCGGGTCCGGGCACATAAAAACGCTATTTTGACACTAAACCGCGGGCGCACCCGCGGTTTTGGGACGGCACGTTCAGTGGTTGAGCTTGCCGAGCAGCAGGAATTCCATCAGCGCCTTTTGCACATGCAGACGGTTTTCCGCTTCGTCCCACACGACGCTCTGCGGCCCGTCGATCACCTCGGCGCTCACTTCCTCGCCGCGGTGCGCCGGCAGGCAGTGCATGAAAAGCGCATCGGCATTCGCGCGCGCCATCATGTCGGCATCGACGCACCAGTCGGCGAAGGCCTGCTTGCGGGCTTCGTTTTCCGCTTCGAAGCCCATGCTGGTCCATACATCGGTAGTGACGAGATCGGCGCCCGCGCAGGCTTCGTTCGGATCGTCGAATTCCTGCCAGCTCGACGCGCTCTCCGCTGCGACGAGCGCGCGGTCGAGCTTGTACCCGGGTGGCGTGGAAATGCGCAGTTTGAAGCCGAGAATGTGTGCGGCTTCGATCCACGTGTAGAGCATGTTGTTCGCATCGCCAACCCACGCGACGGTCTTGCCGCGAATCGGCCCGCGATGCTCGAAGTACGTGAAGATATCTGCCAGCACCTGACACGGGTGAAACTCGTTCGTCAGGCCGTTGATGACCGGCACGCGGGAATTGTCGGCAAAGCGCTGGATGATGTCCTGGCCGAACGTGCGGATCATGATGATGTCGACCATGCGCGAGATGACCTGCGCCGCGTCTTCGATTGGCTCGCCGCGGCCGAGCTGCGTGTCGCGCGTGCTCATGAACACGGCGTGCCCACCGAGCTGGAAGATGCCCGCTTCGAACGACAGGCGCGTGCGTGTCGAGTTTTTCTCGAAGATCATCGCGAGCGTGCGGTCGTGCAGCGGATGGTAAGTCTCGTAGTTTTTGAACTTGCGCTTCAGAATGCGGGCACGCTCGAGCACGTACTCGTAGTCTTCCAGCGAGAAATCCTTGAACTGCAAATAATGACGAATTTTCTTGGCGGTCATGAAACAAATACGGCGGTCTCACCCGGCAGAATTGCCGGACGGCGCCGCCGTCGTTTGTGGTAACTCAATGCAGCATAAAGGATTTTGCCTGGTTTGACGAGTCGGCCGGCCGGCCAGGTGAGGGCGCGCGGGCTTGCGCAGCGCAATCCTTGCGCCTCGGTCAGGCGGCTTGTGTGCAGTGCGGAAAGGCACCCGCTGCGCTATAATCTCAGGGTTTTCCCATGCCCGGCAGGCGGGCGCCGAGCTTTCGGGTTACGGCTCGCGCACGTGGGGTCACGCAGTCCCCTCCAGCGTGGTGTGCTCTCCGTCTGGTGGCGTGTTTTCAGGGCGTCACGGCGCGATTTGCGCGCGTCGTCCCGGATCATCAGACAGCCTCAAGGGCCTGTACAGGCCGCGCTGCAAGGCACGCATTTCCCAGGGCAGTCATACAGGAATCCCTACATGGCCGAAGCACCTCCAACCGAGTATTTCATTCAGGGCATCACGTCGAAGGGAAGGAAGTTCCGTCCGAGCGACTGGTCGGAGCGGCTCGCCGGCGTCATGTCGTGTTTTGGTCCCGGCGCGAAAGGGCCAAACGCCCGCCTTCAGTACTCACTGTACGTACGTCCTACGCTGATTGGCGATCTCAAGGTTGTGATCCTCGATTCGCGCCTGCGCGACATCGAGCCGATGGCCTTTGATTTCGTCCTGAATTTCGCGAAAGACAATGATCTGGTCGTGACGGAGGCGTGCGAACTGCCGGCGCATCACGGCACGCAGCAGAAGACCGCAGAGAACGCGTAACAGCAGTGAGTAGCACTTCAGGCCTCGCTGGCGCGATAACGCGCGACAGCAGGCAAGGGCGCAAGGCCCGAGCGAACAAAAACCCGCCGAAGCGGGTTTTTTTACGTCAGTCACGCGCCGGATTGCGGCCGGGCAACGAGGTCCGCGCATTGGTTGGGCAGTAGACATTGTTCGCGCGCGAAAACAAAAAAGCCCGCCAGAGCGGGCTTTCATGACGCAGCGGAAACAGGAGGTAGCCCGCCGAAGCGAGCTGACCGGATTTACTGCGCTGCGGGCGCTTGCAGACCCTTGATGGCTGCAGCGAGGCGGCTCTTATGGCGAGCTGCCTTATTCTTGTGAACGATTTTCTTGTCGGCGATGATGTCGATGGTCTTCGACGATGCCTTGAAGAGTTCAGCGGCCTTGGCCTGGTCGCCGGCGTCGATCGCCTTGCGGACTGCCTTGATCGCGGTACGGAACTTCGAGCGCAGTGCCGAGTTGTGCGAGTTGGCCTTGGCGGCCTGGCGGGCGCGCTTGCGCGCTTGTGCGGTATTTGCCATGACGGTTCCTTATCCTGTTCCTGTTTCCAGTGCCAGCCTTCAAGTGGGTTGGCGCTGCTTTGATCCGAACCTCTGGAAGCGATTGCCCAGAGGCGCAAAAGAGTTCGACTGAGTCTGATCCGGTCCGACTTCAAGACCCGGACCCAGGACCGGCAGATACGCGAAAGTGACGAAAAGCGCACCTGCTTCGGTTCGGGCCTCGTTCACTCCGTTCGTATCATGCCGGGAAAGGCGCGATCCGACGGCCGAGCGAGCCTCGAAACCGGCGATTATAGCAACAAAATCAGGCATGTGGCAACGGAAACTGGCTATCGGCTCGCGTGCCGCGCCGGCGCTGGCCTGGCGGCGAAGGACATCCGCCACCTGCACACGGTTGCTGGCGCGTGTACGGCGAAAGCACTACCGCGTTCGGCCAGCCTGCGCGATGCCGGCGAAGCGCCAGCAATCCATCGACAACCCATCGGTGAACCGTCGCTCCACCGCGCCAGAACCACGCGAAAATCGCACATCAGGAGAATATTTCGCGAACGTCCCTCGCGGGAATCGGTCCGACTCGCGTTCCGGCTCGTCCTGTCGTCCGCTGATGTGAGCGACACCCGTATAATAAGCGCCCCATGAATCTATTCCGAGCCCTGTTGACGGTCAGCGGATTCACGCTGCTGTCGCGCGTGACCGGCCTGGCCCGCGAGACGTTGATCGCCCGAGCGTTCGGCGCCAGCCAGTTCACCGACGCGTTCTACGTCGCCTTCCGCATCCCTAACCTGCTGCGCCGTATTTCCGCCGAAGGCGCGTTTTCGCAGGCCTTCGTGCCGATCCTTGCCGAGTTCAAGAACCAGCAGGGCCACGACGCCACCAAGGCCCTCGTCGACGCGACATCGACCGTGCTCGCGTGGGCACTGGTCGTCCTGTCGGCGCTGGGGATCGCGGGCGCATCGTTCGTTGTGTACGTCGTTGCATCGGGACTCAGGGCCGACGGGCAGGCGTATCCGCTCGCCGTCGCGATGACGCGGATCATGTTCCCGTACATCATTTTCATTTCGCTGACGTCGCTGGCGTCGGCGGTGCTGAACACGTACAAGAACTTTTCCCTGCCCGCGTTTGCGCCAGTGCTGCTGAACGTCGCGTTCATCGTCGCGGCGGTGTTCGTCGCGCCGCACATGCAGACGCCGGTGTACGCGCTCGCGTGGGCCGTGATCGCAGGCGGCGTGCTGCAGTTTCTCGTGCAACTGCCTGGTCTGAAAAAGATCGACATGATGCCGCGCATCGGACTGAACCCGGTGCGTGCGCTCGCGCATCGCGGCGTGAAGCGCGTGCTCGCGAAAATGGTGCCGGCGATGTTCGCGGTGTCGGCGTCGCAGATCAGTCTCATCATCAACACGAACATCGCGTCGCATATCGGGCCGGGCGCTGTCTCGTGGATCAACTACGCCGACCGGCTGATGGAATTTCCGACGGCGCTGCTCGGCGTCGCGCTCGGCACGATCCTGTTGCCGAGTCTCTCGAAGGCGCACGTCGACGCCGACCCGCACGAATATTCGTCTCTGCTCGACTGGGGTCTGCGCGTCACGTTCCTGCTGGCCGCGCCAAGCGCCATCGCGCTCTTCTTCTTCGCCGAGCCGTTGACGGCCACGCTTTTCCACTATGGCAAGTTCGACGGCAATTCGGTCGTGATGGTGGGCCGCGCGCTGTCGGCGTATGGCGTGGGCCTCATCGGCCTGATTCTCATCAAGATTCTGGCGCCCGGTTTCTACGCGAAGCAGGACATCAAGACGCCGGTGAAAATCGCGGTGGGCGTGCTGATCGTCACGCAGTTGAGCAACTATGTGTTCGTGCCGATTTTCGCGCATGCGGGGCTCACGCTGAGCATCGGCCTCGGCTCGTGCGTGAACGCGACGCTGCTCTTCGTGATGCTGCGCCGCCGCGGCATATACATGCCGTCGAGCGGCTGGATGCGTTTCTTCGTGCAACTGCTCGGCGCGTGCCTCGTGATGGCGGGCGTCATGCACTGGTTCGCAATCAGTTTCGACTGGATCGGCATGCATGCCGAGCCGGTGCGCCGCATCGCGTTGCTGGGCGCGTGCCTCGTTCTGTTCGCCGCGCTATATTTCGGTATGCTCTGGCTGATGGGGTTCAAATACGCGTATTTCAGAAGGCGGGTGAAGTGATCACGACGACGCGGGTTCTCGACTATTTCAGCACGCTTGTAGCCGAAGACGACAGCCTGCCGCTCACTGAGGCGGCGCTGTCGCTGGCACAGGATGCTTACCCCGATCTCGATCTGACGGGCACGCTCGCCGAGATAGACGAACTGGTGCTGCGTCTGCGGCGCCGCATGCCGGAAGATGCCGATCTCAAGCAGAAAGTCGGCATCCTGAACCGGTTTTTCTTTCGCGAGCTGGGTTTCGCCAGCAATCTCAACGACTATTACGATCCCGACAACAGTCATCTGAACATGGTGCTGCGGCGTCGTCGCGGCATTCCGATTTCGCTCGCCGTGCTGTATCTGGAGATGGCGAGCCAGATCGGCGTGCCCGTGCGCGGCGTCTCGTTTCCTGGCCACTTCCTGCTGCGCGTGACGACGCCCGATGGTGACGTCATGCTCGATCCCACAACCGGGCATTCGCTGTCGGAATCGGAAATGGTCGAGATGCTGGAGCCGTATGTCGCGAAAGCCGGCGAATCGGTTGGCCGTGCGTTGCGTATGCTGCTGCAACCGGCCACGCGTCGCGAGATCATCGCGCGCATGCTGCGCAATCTGAAGAGCACGTACTTGCAGACCGAACGCTGGCAGCGGCTGCTCGCGGTGCAGCAGCGACTTGTGATCCTGCTGCCGGAAAGCATCGAGGAAGTGCGTGATCGCGGCTTCGCGTATGCGCGGCTCGATTACCTGCGCCCGGCGCTGGAAGATCTCGAACGCTATCTCGGCGATCGTCCGGATGCGGAAGACGCGACCGTCGTCGAATCGCAACTGCATGAGCTTCGCCAGCGCACACAACATAACGGTCACGACTGATAGAGCGGTTCGTGTTCTGCAACGACAGAAAAAACGCCTGCGATGAAAATCGCAGGCGTTTTTCTTTGCAGCGGACACGCGGCGTAAAACAGAACGCCGCGCGAGAACACTTACTTCGGTTGCATCCGGATCGCGCCGTCCAGCCGGATCACTTCGCCGTTGAGCATCGGGTTCTCGAGAATCTGCTTGACGAGCATCGCGTATTCCGCCGGTTTGCCGAGGCGAGGTGGGAACGGCACCATCGCGCCCAGCGCGTCCTGCACTTCCTGCGGCATGCCGAGTAGCATCGGCGTTTCGAAGATGCCCGGCGCAATCGTCATCACGCGGATCGCGTTGCGCGACAGGTCGCGCGCGATCGGCAGCGTCATGCCGACGACGCCGCTCTTCGAGGCCGCGTACGCTGCCTGACCGATCTGTCCGTCGAACGCGGCCACCGATGCCGTGTTGACGATGACACCGCGTTCGCCATTTGCGTTCGTCTCGTTCTTCGACATCGCCGCAGCCGCGAGGCGGATCATGTTGAACGTGCCGATCAGGTTGATCGAAATCGTCTTGACGAAGGAATCGAGTGGATGCGGGCCGTCCTTGCCGACCGTCTTGATGGCAGGCGCGACGCCCGCGCAGTTGATCAGGCCGCGCAGCGTGCCTGCCTGTGTGGCGGCAGCGACGGCCTGCGTGGCGTCGTCTTCCCGGCTCACGTCGCACTTCACGAACGTGCCGTTCAGTTCCTTCGCGAGCGCGTTGCCGGCGTCCACGTTCAGGTCGGCGAGTACCACCTTGCCGCCGTTTTCAACGATGAGGCGCGCCGTGGCCGCACCGAGACCCGATGCACCACCGGTGATGAGAAATACGTTGTCGCGAATGTCCATGACTGCTCCTGTTGTTCCGGCCGTCGACCGGTCGCATTGGTATGGGTTGACCGACGATTGTAGCCGCTGACAATTTTGTCGCAACCGTCCGGACGGGTGGTTGTCGGGTGGGACGTGTCCGTGGCGCAATAAAAAAACCCGCCATGAAGGCGGGTCTTGTTATGACGTGCGAACGCGCTTACTTCAGTGCGTCGAACACGCGTGCACGGATTTCGTCCACAGCGCCGAGGCCCGAGATGCGACGGTATGCCGGCGCCTTGAGACCGTTTTCGTCGCCGCGGCTTGCCCAGTCGTTGTAGTACTGGATCAGCGGCTTCGTCTGCGCGACATATACGTCGAGGCGCTTCTTGACCGTTTCTTCCTTGTCGTCGTCGCGCTGGATCAGCGGTTCGCCGGTGACGTCGTCGGTGTTCTCGACTTTCGGCGGATTGAACTTCACGTGATACGTGCGGCCCGACGCCGGATGCATGCGACGACCGCTCATGCGCACGATGATCTCGTCGAACGGAACGTCGATTTCCAGCACGTAGTCGATCGCGACGCCAGCCTGCTTCATGGCTTCAGCCTGCGGTAGCGTGCGCGGAAAACCGTCGAACAGATAGCCATTCGCGCAGTCCGGTTCGCGCAGACGTTCCTTCACGAGGTTGATGATGAGTTCATCGGTCACGAGTTCGCCTGCATCCATGAAGCGCTTCGCTTCAAGGCCGAGCGGCGTGCCAGCCTTGACGGCTGCGCGCAACATGTCACCCGTGGAAATCTGCGGGATGCCGAACTTTTCCTTGATGTAGTTTGCCTGGGTGCCTTTTCCCGCGCCGGGGGCGCCCAACAGGATCAAACGCATGCTGATATCTCCAGATCTATGTGAATTCTGTGGTGGCGCGACGCAGACGGAATGTCCGCAAAACTTCACTCAACGTGTTTCTGAAACCCGCGCGCAATGCGGCGGCACATCTCGCGCAGCGCGTCTCGAACGACGGCGCAGCAAGATTGCCAGCGGCACAAACGGGGGGAAACCCTGATGAAGTATGGCTCCGGGCGGCTCGCGCAACCGTCCGATTATGCCATGGGTTTTTACGCTCGCGACCCGAATAACGCCTGTACGCGAGCGAGATCGGCCGGTGTATCGACGCCGGGCAACGGCGCGTCCTGTGTGACGAGCACGGCAATGCGCTCGCCATGCCACATCGCGCGCAACTGTTCGAGCGCCTCGGCCTGCTCGATCGGCGAGAGCGTGAGCGTCGGATACGTGCGCAGGAATTTCGCGCGATACGCGTAGAGGCCGATGTGCCTGTAGACATGCGCGAGCGCAGGCGGCGCGGGCATCGTGGCGACATCGGGCCAGTGCGGCTGGTACGCGTCGCGCGCCCATGGAATCGGTGCACGCGAGAAGTAGAGCGCGACGCTTCGTGCGTCGAGCACAACCTTCACGACGTTCGGATTGAAGACTTCGGCCGGGTCGGTAATCGGGTGCGCCGCGGTGGCGATTGCGCAGCCGCGGCTCGCGGCCAGGTGCGACGCAACGCCGCGCACGAGCGCCGGGTCGATCAACGGCTCGTCGCCCTGCACGTTGACGACGATCGTCTCGTCGCTCCACGCAAAATGCGCGGCGACTTCTGCGAGCCGGTCCGTGCCCGACGGATGATCGGCACGCGTCAGGACCGCTTCGATTCCGTGTTCGCGCGCGACGTCGAGTACCGATTGCGCGTCCGATGCGATCAGCACCTGCTGCGCGCCCGATTCGAGCGCGCGTTCGGCCACGCGCACGACCATCGGCTTGCCGCCGATATCGGCGAGCGGCTTGTTCGGCAGACGCGTGGACGCGAGCCGCGCCGGCACAACGGCGATGAACGGCGGGGCAGCAGGACGGGCAGATTCAGTCATGGGACGGGCTTGACGGTTCGCGGGAGCCCGCTACGCATCCGGCGTTCATTGCTCGAAGCAGCAAACCGGAAGCGCGGGAAGACGGGCGGGATGAACAAGGCGGGAACAACGTTCGGATACGGACTGGCGGGAAGGGCGCCCGCAAGCGCCGCACTCCCAACGGCGCAGCTTACGCGTCCGATGCCGGACCGGCCGGGTCGACCAGCGTGCCTTCGACGGTTTGACGCGCTTCGTCGACGAGCATCACCGGAATGCCGTCGCGGATCGGGTAGGCCAGCTTGTCGGCGTTGCAGATCAGTTCCTGCGCGGCGCGATCGTAGCTGAGCGGGCCCTTGCAGATCGGGCAGACAAGAATTTCAAGCAGGCGAGCGTCCACGGACTTTCTCCACAACTAAAGCGATAAGGCGGTGATCCAGCGCGGCTTCAACCGGGACAACCCAGATCCGCGCATCATGCCAGGACCCCAATTTTACCGCATCCTTTTCCGTAATCAGGATGGCGTCGGCATCGACGTCGGCGAAAGGATTCGTGGTGTACGCGTAATGGTCGGGCAGTGCGCGCGTGGCGGGCGACAGACCGGCCGCGCGCAGCGTCGCGAAAAAGCGCTCCGGCGAGCCGATGCCGGCGGCGGCCAGCACGCGGTCGCCAGCGAACTGCGCGAGCGGACGGCGCAGCGCGGGACGCTCGAGATGCCATGCGTCGCCAGGTGTGAGCGCGAGCGCGAACGTTTCGGGCCACGCGGGCAACGTGCGGTCGTAGGGATTGTTGATGAGCGTTGCGTCGCGCTGGCGCGACAGCGGCTCGCGCAGCGGCCCGGCGGGAAGCAGGAAGCCGTTGCCGCCCAGCCGGTGATCGAAGACGACGAGTTCGAAGTTGCGTGCAAGCCGGTAATGCTGCAGGCCGTCGTCACTCACGATGATGTCGACGTCGGTGTGCGCCGAGCACAGCGCTTCGGCAGCGGCGACCCGATCGGGACAGACCCACACGGGCGCACCGGTGCGGCGCGCGATGAGGAGCGGCTCGTCGCCAGCGAGCTGCGCCGAAGAAGCCGGTGTGACCGGCGTGGGCCGCGTGATCTTCGCGCCGTAGCCCCGCGAGACGATGCCTGGCGTGAAGCCCGCGGAACGCAGGGCGTCGACGAGCGCGATCACCGTCGGCGTCTTGCCGGTTCCCCCGACGGTCACGTTGCCCACCACGATGACCGGTACCGCGATCCGCACGCTCCTGATCCAGCCGAGTGCGAACGCGGCGCGACGCGACGCGGCGATGGCGCCGAAGAGGCAGGCAAACGGCGTGAGCGCCCAGGCGAGCAGACCGCGACGCTGCCATTCCTGCGCGAGGCGCGCTTCGATCCGGGATTTCAGCCCGTTCATGGATGGATCGCCGCAACGGCGCGCATGACAGGCGAGGTATGCGAAAAGGACAAGGCTGGCAGCAACGCAGGTTCTCCGGGCGGTGAGTGAAACAGACAGCGGGCAGTCGATCGGGCCAGTACCACGCGGGGCGGCGAACTGGCGCAACCGGTAACAGCGAAAACAGCCCGGCGTTGGCCGGCGACAAGGCGCTTCGGGAAGCCGGCACTCTAGCGCGCGGGCGCCGTAAGCCGCAAGTCGGCTGGCGCAAAACGTGCCCACGAGCATCGTCAAAACGGGGGGGGCGGCGCCTGTGGATAACTTTGTGGAGAACCCGCCTTCCGCCGCCCGCAAAGGGCCGCCAGGCTCGCTGCCCTTCGGTACAGCTTACGCTTTGTGAGATATAAAACCCATAATAATCAAGGACATGATACGAACTCATGGGCTTCCTGGCGATGCTAACAAACCTCGGCGCACGATAGTTCGTCAATGTGGACACTTCCCACAATCTGCACGGTGCGCTGGACGCGAATGGCCAGTCGGTCTATCGTCTGTCCGGCCTGTCAAAACTCATTCCTCGCATGAATCCCGAAAGTCCTTTTGCGTCGTCGTCGCAGCCTGGCGGCGAGGTTGTCGTGCCGGTCTCCGCCCTGAACCGGGCGATCGGCACGATGCTCGAACGCTCGTTTCCGCTCGTCTGGGTGGCAGGCGAAGTCTCCAATTTCACGCGTGCCGCCAGCGGCCACTGGTACTTTTCGATCAAGGACGCGCAGGCGCAGATGCGCTGCGTGATGTTCCGCGGCCGCGCGCAGCACGCCGAATTCACGCCGCGCGAGGGCGACCGTATCGAAGTGCGCGCGCTGGTCACGATGTACGAGCCGCGTGGCGAACTGCAGCTGAACGTCGAAGCCGTGCGGCGCACGGGTCAGGGCCGTCTGTACGAAGCGTTCCTGAAGCTGAAGGCGCAACTCGAAGCAGAGGGCCTTTTCGCGCCCGAACGCAAGCGCGCACTGCCACCACATCCGCGCGCGATCGGCATTGTCACGTCATTGCAGGCCGCCGCGTTGCGCGATGTGCTGACGACGCTTCAGCGTCGCGCACCGCATATTCCGGTGATCGTCTACCCGGCGCCGGTGCAGGGCGCGGGCGTGAGCGCGAAGCTCGCGGCAATGGTCGAGACCGCGAACGCGCGGCGCGAAGTCGATGTGCTGATCGTGTGTCGCGGTGGCGGTTCGATCGAGGACCTGTGGGCGTTCAACGAAGAAGTGCTCGCGCGCGCGATCGCTGAAAGCGCGGTACCGGTGGTGAGTGGCGTCGGGCACGAAACCGACTTCACGATCGCCGATTTCGCCGCCGACGTGCGCGCGCCCACGCCGACGGGCGCGGCCGAACTCGTCAGCCCGCAGCGCGTGTTGCTGCTGCGCGATCTCGATCACCGGCACGCCACGCTCGCGCGGGGCTTCGGCCGCATGATGGAGCGCCGTGCGCAGCAACTCGACTGGCTCGCGCGCCGTCTCGTCTCGCCAGCCGAAAGGCTCGCGCGGCAACGCATGCACCTGCATCAGCTTTCCGTCAGGCTGGCTTCGGCGGGCGCGCGGCCGGTGCGTGACGCACGCGGACGCTTTTCCCTGCTACAGATGCGCTGGCAGCGCTGGCGCCCCGATCTCGTCTCGCATCATGCGAAGGTGGATGGGTTCGCGGAACGGCTGGAACGCGCGCGGCAACGTCTGCACGAGCGGCAGTCCGCCCGTGTCGCGACGCTCGGTGCGCGGCTCGAAGTGCTGAGCCCGCAGCGCACGCTCGAGCGTGGCTATGCCGCGTTGCTCGACGCGCAGAACGGTCGTGCGTTGCGCGCGCCCTCGGCGCTGAAGCCCGGCCGGCGGCTCACCGTGCATCTTGCCGAAGGCTCCGCCGATATCGCGCTTTCCGACGTGCAGCCGCGCCTTACTGAAGGCTTTTGATATCCGTACTTTTGACCTCGCACACGCGTTGCACGAGCATGTTTTACGCTGCATCTGCTGCGCGTTTGCGCGATTCCCGCCATAAAGACCGGCGGTTTGCACGGTTATTCCTGGTCGCCTACAATCGAGTGCTCTACAGCGTTATCCGCAGACTCCCCATAACACGATACAAGGAACGCAATCATGGAACATACGCTCCCGCCGCTGCCGTTCGCGAAGAACGCGCTCGCTCCGCACATGTCGGAAGAGACGCTTGAATTTCACTACGGCAAGCATCACCAGACCTATGTGACCAACCTGAACAAGCTGATTCCGGGCACCGAATTCGAGAACCTGCCGCTCGAAGAGATCGTCAAGAAGTCGTCGGGTGGCGTGTTCAACAACGCAGCGCAGATCTGGAATCACACGTTCTTCTGGAACAGCCTGTCGCCGCAAGGTGGTGGCGCGCCGACCGGCAAGCTCGCCGACGCGATCAACGCGAAGTGGGGTTCCTACGACAAGTTCAAGGAAGAGTTCACGAAGGTGGCAGTCGGCACGTTCGGCTCGGGCTGGGCATGGCTCGTGAAGAAAGCGGACGGTTCGCTCGATCTCGTGTCGACCAGCAACGCTGCAACCCCGCTCACGACGGACGCAAAGCCGCTGCTGACGATCGACGTGTGGGAACACGCGTACTACATCGACTATCGCAACGCACGTCCGAAGTTTGTCGAAGCGTACTGGAACATCGTGAACTGGGAATTCGCTTCGAAGAATTTCGCGTAAGCGGTTGGTGTTTCGACGCGATGAAGTCTGGCTACGGCAACAAGGTGTGGAGAGCGGGCAGCGTGCCCGGCCATCGACGCCTGAAGCCGTAGCCGACATGAAAAGCCCTCCGTGCGAGGGCTTTTTTGCGTCGATTGCGTGGTCCGATTCGCACGCGGCCGGGGCCGCTTTCAAGAATCGTCAAAAGTATCGACGTGGTTTAATGTGGCGATTGATCCTTCGAAGGGAATGTCATGCGAAGCGTCGCCATTCTTCTTCTTGTTCTGCTCACAGGTTGCGGAGCAACCGTCCATCCCACGCGAACGGCCAGCGGACGCGAAGGCGCCGCCATCTCGTGCGACGGCCTGCTGTCCACCTGGAAGCGATGTGAAAATGCTGCGGCGAAAACCTGTCCCCACGGATTTGACGTCATCGACCGTCAGGAAAAGAGAATTTACGTGGACACAGGCAGCTTCAAGGGCAGGAGCCTTGTGGTGAGCTGCAAGCCGTGACGATTTTCCCGATGGCGGCGCAGTGAGCCGGTATCAACCGGCGAGGAACGCGCTGTAGCGCTCCATATCGACATTCCCGCCACTCACGATCACACCGACCCGCTTACCCTTTAAGTGTGCCTTCATTTCGCGTGCCGCGGCAAAGCTGAGGCAACCGGTGGGCTCGACGACCATTTTCATACGCTCTGCGAAGAACCGCATGCACGCGATCAGTTGATCGTCCGTGGCCGTCAGGATGTCGGTGACGTCGCGCTTGATGATCGGGAACGTGTATTGGCCGAGATGCTGGGTCTGGGCGCCGTCCGCGATTGTCTTCGGTGTCTCGATGTGAACAATCGAACCGGAGCGGAACGATTGCTGTCCGTCATTGCCGGCTTCAGGTTCCACGCCGTAGATCTTGCAGTCCGGCGCAAGTTCGCGCGTCGCGAGCGCCGATCCAGCCAGCAATCCGCCGCCTCCAAGACAGACGAACAACGCATCGAGTGGCCCGACTTCTTCGATCAGTTCCCTGGCGGCTGTGCCCTGGCCTGCGATGACGTCCGGATGGTCGTAGGGCGGAATCAGCGTCATGCCCTGTTTGTCGGCAAGGTTGCGGCCGATCGCTTCGCGATCTTCCGTATAACGGTCGTAGGTCACGACGTTTCCGCCATAGCCTTTGGTCGCTGCGACTTTTGCGGCGGGCGCATCCAGCGGCATGATGATGGTCGCGGGAATGCCGAGCAGTTTCGCCGACAGCGCGATCGCCTGGGCGTGATTGCCGGACGAGAACGCCACAACGCCGGCGGCACGCTGCCGCTCGTCGAACTTCGACAATGCGTTCATCGCACCGCGGAACTTGAATGCGCCCATACGCTGGTAGTTTTCGCACTTGAAGAAAACTTCCGCGCCGATTTCATCGTTGGCAGTGCGCGAGGTCAGGACTGGTGTCCGGTTCGCCGTGCCTTCGATTCGCTTTGCCGCTGCGGCGACGTCCATGTAAGTCGGAAGAGTCAGCACGATGTGTCCATCCATGTTTCGGTGCGTCAGACGACGCGATTGTCGAGGCCCGTTACCACGGCCATGCGATTGCGGTGCCGGCACCTGACTGGCTGGCGCGATCAAAAAGCACGCGGGCAACGGTGAGATCCTGAAGGGCGATGCCCGTCATGTCGAAAATGGTGATGTCGTGGCGCTCGCGCTTGAACGCGGCACTCCCTGTCAGCAGATCGCCGAGTTCAATGCCCGGTGTGTCGGGTGCCCACTGCGTCTCGCCGATCTGGATCGCCTGCGTACGATCGTCGAAGAACAGGCGAGCGCGTTGCAGAAGGCCTTCAGGAAGCTCACGCTTTCCTGTGGTATCGGCGCCCACGCAGTTCAGATGGGTTCCGGGTTGCACCGCGTCCAGATCGAATAACGCGCCGCGGCCTGGCGTGGTGGTGATCACCACGTCGCTTTCCGCGACCGAAGCATTGCGATCAGACGAAAGCGCGATGTCGCAATGAGCGGAAAAGTGCGCCTCGAAAGCCGGATCGCGCTGACCCGCCGAGGTCACATAGCGGACTGCCTTCAGCGTCGGCATCAAACGGAGAGCGTAGGACAGCTGTGCCCGGGCTTGCACGCCAGTTCCAAACACGCAGGCGGTCGAACTGTCGGGACGGGCAAGTTGCAGCAGTCCCAAGCCACCGGCAGCGCCGGTGCGCAGGGTCGTGACCGCGTTGCCGTCGAGGATGCAGGTGGGACGCCCGGTAGCGGGGTCGATCAGCATGATGGTGGCCTGGTGAGTGTCGCCACCGAGTTGCCGGTTGCCAGGCCAGAGCCCTGCTGCCTTGAAGCCAAGCAGGTTTTGACTCGATACGTCGCCCGCCTTGATCCCGAATACGCCGCCCGTCGCAAGCGCCTGCCGGACGACCGGGAAAATGCGTCCTTCGCGTCTGCTGTGCAGCACGAATGCTTCGCGTACCGCTTCGAGCACATCGTCAGGAGAAGAGAGGGACTCGACGACGTCCCTGTCGAGCAATAGCAGTTGAGCGTTATCTGGCATCGTTGTACACCGTAGCGCGTGATACCCCTAGATGGAGCGCGACGATTTCCATCGCGCGGCGCACTTCCATGCTGCCCGACTCACGAAGTTCGCTCATGAGTGCGCGCCGCTCGGACGCTTTCAATGCGCGCGGCGTGGTTGCGAGCCGCGCGGCGAACTGGTCGATCCGCTGCCTGATTCCGTCGGCTCCCGGCGGGTCGAGCGACTCTTTCATGCCGCTGGTGTCACCGGTACTGACGAACTGACCGAGCATGTTCTGCAACGTGCCAAAGAGCGTGAGATCGACGTTGAGGCACAGCGCCGCCACGTAACGACCGCCAGAATCCTTGATGCCGATTGACGTGCTTTTTACCTGTCGTCCGTCAGCGAACTGGTTTGCGTAGTTCGCGATGACCTGCGGACAGGTTTTGTCCGCAATGCGCGCGAGACCCAGCTCGGTGGTGGGATCGCCTTCTTCCCGGCCAGACAGGTTGTTGTGGATCGCGACGATCGAATGGTCGGCATGCAGCAGATCGTGAACAACGACCTCGCAGAAGGGCGCAAAGGTCTCCGCCAACCCCTGCGCGACCTGCTTCAGTTGTTCAACGAGGACCTGCTGTTCCCGGGATGGCTTTGGCATATGGACAGAATATCTATTATTATAATTTATGTCAATTTCGGGGCCTGGAGGGCGCAGGTCCGATTGCGACGGAAAGCGTTCAGCGCTATCGTTCGCGACGAAACGCGTGCCCGAAACGTCCATCCGTACCGGGAGCCAGATCGACATGGACCATCAAGACGACGACCTCAAGCATTTCGAAGCGCATGGCGCCGCGCCGCTGCCCGTCACACGCGACGAGGGCTATGTAGACAACGACGGCGCCCGCATCTGGCATGCGGCCTGGGGTGCCGGCCCACCGGTGATCCTGCTGCACGGCGGCCTGGGTCACAGCGGCAACTGGGGTTATCAGGTGCCCGCGCTGGTCGGCGCCGGTCATCGCGTCGTGGTGATCGACAGCCGCGGCCACGGACGCAGCACGCGCGACACGAAGCCGTACATGTACGAGCGGATGGCGACAGACGTGCTCGCCGTGATGGACGCACTGCGGCTCGAAAAAGCGGCCGTGGTGGGATGGAGCGACGGCGCGTGCACTGCGTTGATCCTCGGCATGCAGGCGCCCGAACGGGTGGCGGGTGCATTTTTCTTCGGCTGCAACATGGACCCCAGCGGGACGAAGGAATTCGTGCCCACGCCAGTCATCGACCGCTGCTTCGGACGACATCGAAGAGACTATGAAAACCTCTCGCCGACGCCCGATGCGTTCGACGACTTTGTCGGCGCGGTGAGCGAAATGATGCGCACGCAGCCGAACTATGCCGCGAACGATCTCGCGAAAATCCGCGTTCCTGTAGCGATCGTGCAAAGCGAGCACGATGAATTCATCAAGCCGGAACACGCGGACTATCTCGCGCGCAGCATCCCCGGCGCGGCGCTTTTGAAGCTGCCGGGCGTGAGCCATTTCGCGCCGCTGCAAAGACCGGCGGTGTTCAATGACGCAATACTGAAGTTCGTCGACAAGGTGCTTCCATAAAAAAACGGGCGACACGTTCGTGCCGCCCGCGTGAAGCCTTCCCGCAATACCGCATCCGTTACCGGACTTTTCCTGCCTTCCACGCTGCGAGCCGCTCCAGAAAGCTTGGGATGCGCGTTTGCCGATGGGGGCGGGCCGTTGGCGCGATGGGGAGGTCGGGAGAGCGACGGAGGGAGCGTGGTGAGCACGGCGCGGGCGGCGCACGAAAGGCATCAACGAAAACGCCCTCGTTGCGAGGGCGCTTGCGTTGCATTGGGAGCGTTGACGTCTCCGATGCCTGAAAACGTGTCTCAGTCTTATACAGCCCGACCCAGCGCTTCGACATATTCCTGCGTGGAGCGCACATGGCCCATGAGGCGGAACACACCGTTGACACAGTTCTGATGCGCCTCGGCGCTCATGGTCGACATCGCATCTTCGATGAAAACGAGGTCATAGCCCTGATCAAACGCGGCGCGCGCGGTCGATTCCACGCCGATGTGTGTCGCGATGCCAGCCATGACGATCGTGCGAATGCCGCGGCGGCGCAGTTGCTGTTCGAGATCGGTGCCGTAGAACGCGCCCCACTGACGCTTCGTGACCACCAGATCGCCCGCTTGCACCCCCGCCTCGGGCACGAGTTCCGACGCGATCGCCGGAGGTGGCGGCGCGTTCGAAGCCTGCGGCGCGGCGTCCGTGATGCGCTGGAGCAACTCGGTGAGCAGCACGCGGACAAACACGACCGTGCCGCCTGCTGCGCGCGTTGCTTCTGCCAGACGCACGGCGTTCTCGACGACCTGACTGCCTGAATACGGCGCCAGTTCGCGCCCGACGATGCCGTGCTGCAGGTCGATCAGCACCAGTGCGGTGGTTTTCGGATCAAGTGAAAGTGCTTGCGTCATATGTCGCCTTTATGTGAGGATGGCCTCATATAATCATACGCTTCAAATGTGAGAATGTCCTCAACTCTGTCCGGATCGGCGCGCCGTGTGCCACAGCAGGAGCGCGCCGCGCGGCGCGTCGACGCGCTGCTCGAAGCGGCGGGCGCCGCCATCGCGGAGCGTGGTTTCGAAGCTGTCACGATGACGGAAATCGCGGAGCGCGCGGGCGCTTCGATCGGTGCGCTATACCAGTACTTTCCGAACAAGGACGCGCTCGTTTTCGCGCTGCGCACGCGCTATGCCGGGGAAATGGAAGCGCGCTGGACGGCGCTCAGCGTCGCGGCCGAAGAATGGACCGTGCCTGAACTCGTCGACGGCCTCTTCGACATGATGACGTCGTTCATGACGACGCATCCCGCGTATTTTCCGCTGCTGTCGGTGTCGCTGAATTTCCGGCGCGATGCGGCGGCACGCGACCGGCTGCGCCGCAGCTTTGCCGAGCTGTTCCAGCGCTATCAGCCGGCGCTTTCTGACGACGAGGCGTTTCGTATCGCCGAAGTCACGCTGCAGGTGGTGAAAAGCATGAATCCGCTGTATGCCGTTGCGAAGGCAAAAGAGCGCAAGCGGCTGCTCGTCGAATACCGGGCGGTCGTTGCGTCGTATCTGGGCGCGCGGCTCGCTCCGGCTTTTGCCGCCGCTCAGCCAGCCGCGCGTCGCTGATCGATTACATGTCGTTGCGCGCCGGCGCGACGGGCAGCGCTGTTCGCGTCGTCAGTACGTCGTCGATCAGGCCGTAGTGCTTCGCGCCTTCGGCGGACATGAAATTGTCGCGGTCGGTGTCCTTTTCGATCTGACCGACGCTCTGGCCGGTGCGCTCCGCCAGCACCGCGTTGAGACGCTCGCGCAGATACAGCACTTCCCTCGCCTGAATCTCGACGTCGGCCGCGGTGCCCTGGCTGCCGCCCGACGGCTGGTGAATCATGATGCGCGCGTTCGGCAGCGCGTAGCGCTTGCCGCGTTCACCGGCGGCGAGCAGGAACGTCCCCATGCTTGCCGCGAAGCCGGTACACAACGTCGAGACGTCCGGTTTGATGAACTGCATCGTGTCGTAGATCGCGAGACCGTCGTACACCGAGCCGCCCGGCGAGTTGATGTAAAACGAAATATCCTTGTCAGGGTTCTCGGATTCGAGAAACAGCAACTGCGCGACGATCAGGCTTGCGGACTGTTCGTTCACCGGCCCGACGAGAAACACGATCCGCTCGCGCAGAAGGCGGGAATAGATGTCGTAGGCGCGCTCTCCACGGCCGGACTGTTCAATGACGGTCGGCACAAGGCCAAGACCGGAAAACGATGGGGCAGGCGGATATGACATGCATTCCTCTCGCGATGGTGGACAGAAACGGCGCAGAACACGCGATGCGCCGAAGGCTGTCGGGATGACGCAGGAGCCGCACGGCGCGTGACAGAATTTATTTTTGCGAGGCGCTGTCACACCTTTGCCCGCTGGTTCGTCCACGAAGAACGGGGGCGCATTGCAGGCGCCGAGGTGTTTTCTCCATGTTGACGGAGCATCACGCATGACGAAAGACGAAATGGACAAGGTCGCGACGTTCGCGGCATCCCGTGGAAAACTGATCTCACTCGCGTACCGGATGCTCGGCAGTCGCGCCGAAGCCGAGGATGTCGTGCAGGACGCGTGGCTCAGGTGGCATCTCGCCGACGCCAGCACTGTTCGCACGCCCGCAGCGTGGCTCACGACGATCACCGTGCGTCTTGCGATCGATCGTCTGCGGCATCTGCGCATGGAGCGCCAGTCGCGCGCGGCTGGCTGGCTGCCGGAGCCGTGGCTCGACGGCATCGCGCCATCGGCGGAAGACGAGGCGTTGCGCGCGTCGGCGATGTCATATGGGCTGTTGTTGCTGCTCGAACGGCTGACGCCCGACGAGCGCGCGGCCTTCGTGCTGCACGAAGCGTTCGATTGCGGCTATGCCGACATCGCACAGATGATCGGCAAGTCGGTGGCGAACTGCCGGCAGATCGTCCATCGCGCGAAAACGCGGCTGCGGCGCGAAGGCGACGGGCATCGTACAGGCGACAGGTCGAAGCCAGCCGTCGATCCGTCCGCACATGCGCAGGTGGTCGAGCGGCTGCGCGCGGCGATCGAGGCGCAGGATCGTGCACAGTTGTTGCGTCTCTTCACGGAAGACGCGGTCGTTTTGAGCGATGCGGAAGAAGTCGGGACGGGCGCGGCGATTGCATCGGCGCGTTGGGTGGATCCGGTGTCGTCGTCCGTACATGCGGCCGAGGCAGTGACGATCAACGGCGCGGCAAGCGTCGCGCTGCTCTCGGCGGATGGCGCGATTGCCGGGCTTGTGGACGTCGTGTGCGCGCACGACGGACGCATTGCGCGCCTCCACGTCGTGACGTCGGTGGGGCACCTTCGTGCGGTGAACGACGCGTGGGGTGCGCGCGCGGTGGCGTGTCTGTTGAAGCGCATCGCCCGCACTGAGCCGGTGACGTGCTGAATGACTCGACTCGCCTGCGGGCGGTTGCATCGTCCAGCGGCGTTGGCTCGCTTAATTCCGGTGCGCGGCGACTTCCCAGTTGATGTCGACGCACAGCACCTGCAACCCGCGCGCCGTTTCCGCGGCGATCGAAGCCGTGACGCACAGGTGCGCCTCGTTGATCGACAGGTACGGTGGCGTCAGTTGCACCTGGCCCGGCTCGCGGACGGCCGCGATGAAATAGGGCCGGCGTTCCCAGCTCGCGCCTTCTGAATGCAGCAGCGGACGGAAGCGCTTCGCACGCTGCGAGGCACGTCCCGGCGGCAGGACGTTGTCGCCGATCTGGCGACCCGACGCATCCAGCAGGAAGCAACGCGCAGTCTCGCCGAGCGCGAGCAGCGGCGTCGTCGCGTGCGTGACGGTTTCGCCGGCGGAAAGCTGGGCGCTCGCCGCCTCCAGCGCCTTGACGTACGGCGCAAGGCGCGCAACCTGCGCATGCTCGCGCGCCGCGACACGTTCGCGAAGTGCGGCCGAAAGCGCGTCCATCAGGCCGGCCGCGGCTTGCGGTTTCACCGGATCGACGCTCGGGCCCGCGAAATAGGCGCCCTGCACGAAGTCGACGTTGCATTCGAGCGCGATCAGCGCGTCACGTTCGGTGGAAAGGCCGCCCATCAGCACCAGCTGCCCGGATTCGTGCAGCATCGAAACGAGGCCCGGCAGCACGCGTTCGATATGCGAATGCTCGCTCGCCTGCGCAAGAATGCAGCGGTCGAGCGTGACGATGTCGGGGCGCAGCTGCCACACGCGGTCGATGTTCGAATGCTTCGCGCCGAAGCCATCCAGCGCGATCAGGAAGCCTGACTTGCGCAGCGCGTCGATGATTTCGGAGAAGCGCGTGGTCTCGCCACCGGCCTGTTCCGACACTTCGAGCACCACGCGCTGCGGCGGCAGGCCAAGCGCCTTCAGGCCGGCGAGCAGGGCGTCGCCGTAGCTCGTGTCCATCAGCGCTGCAGGATGCAGGCTCAGGAAAAGCCACTCGTCGTGGCTGTCGAACGCGTTGAAATTGCCGAGATGCAGCGATTCCGCGAGCCGGCCCAGCTCCAGCAGGTCGCCGCGCCGCGCCGCCTGCGTGAAGACCTCGTGCGAGGGGACATGGCGCGCCTGTTCGTCGCGTGCGCGCAGCGACGCGTGATAGCCGATCGCGCGGCGGTGCGACACCGAAAACACCGGCTGGAACACGCTGAAGACGGTATAGCCACCGTACAGGACGGTCCGACGCGCGCCTTCGTCGCCCGCCATCGGACGCGGCGGCTGGAAGCCGGGGGGATCGAGGTCGATCATGCTCATCATATCGGTCGTGTAGTGATCAGCCGCTGGGTAGAGCCCACCGAAAATGCAAGTTTACAGGATAGGCCAGCAAGAAGCATGCGCATGGCGAAATCGTCGCCAGCGGCGGTGCTATTCGTCAGGCTACGGCACGTCCCGCACTTCGGGGCCGCCTCGCGCACAGCGATGGTGCGCCGGACGCCCTCCGTCGGGTAACGGCGCGCGAAAAAGCAGAATCTTCGTACGCGGGTTCCAGCATTGCACATCGGCGTGAAAACGCGGCGTCAGGTGCGTTCCGACGGATCGGTTTTCTTCGCCGACGCGCGGATTTCCGGCGAGAGCTGCGCGAAGATCCACGCGGACCCCGCCGTGATGATGCCGACGCACAGGAACGTCGCGTGAAACGCCGGTAGCGAACTGGCTTCGGTTACCTTTGGCAGCAGGCCCGTGAAGGTCGCGAGCAATGCGCCGGCGACGGTGACGCCAAGACTCATCGACAGCATCTGCACGAGCGAAAACAGACTGTTGCCGCTGCTCGCGCCGCCGGTGCCGAGATCTTTCAGCGTCAGCGTGTTCATCGCGGTGAACTGCATCGAGTTCACGCCGCCGAAGAACGCCAGCTGGACAAGCCGCAACCACAGCGGCTGGTTGACGCCCGTCAGTGAGAAGCTCGCCATCGCGAGACCGACGAGCACGGTGTTCGTCACCAGCACGCGGCGGTAACCGTATTTCGTGATGAGCCGCGTCGCGAGCTGCTTCGACGACATGCCTGCCGCCGCGACAGGCAGCATCATCAGGCCAGCCTGGAACGCGCTGTAGCCGAGGCTCACCTGCAACAGCAGCGGAATCAGATACGGCATCGCGCCGCTGCCGATCCGCGCGAACAGATTGCCGAGCAGGCCGACGCTGAACGTGTGGATCCTGAACAGTTCCAGCGAGAAGATCGGCTGCGGCTCGCGCACCGCGTGCAACCCATACGCGACAAAACACGCGAGGCTCAGGATCAGCAGCACGAGCACGGTGGCGTGCTGGATACCGAATTCGGTGCGCCCGTCGAGCGCGAACGAGATCGCGACCATGCCGACGATCAGCAGCAGGTAGCCTTTCAGGTCGAACTTCGCGGTGTCCGGGTTGCGGCTGTCCGGCATGAAGAAGGCCGTCGCGATGCAGCCCGCAACGCCCACCGGCACGTTGATCAGAAAGATCCAGTGCCACGACGCGATCTTCACGAGCCAGCCGCCAAGCGTCGGGCCGATCAGCGGCCCGATCAGCCCCGGAATCGCGACGAACGAAAGCGCCGGCAAATAGCGTTCGGCCGGAAACGTGCGCAACACGGCGAGCCGCCCGACCGGCAGCAGCATCGCGCCGCCGACGCCCTGCATGATGCGGAACACCACCAGCTGGTTCAACGTATGCGCGTTTGCGCAGAGCAGCGAGCCGACCGTGAACACGAAGATCGCGCTCATGAACACGCGGCGCGTGCCGAGCCTGTCCGCGAGCCAGCCCGACACGGGGATCATGACCGCCATCGTCAGCGAATACGCGATCACGACGGACTGCATGCGCAACGGCAGTTCGCCGAGGCTCGTCGCCATCGCGGGGAGCGCGGTGTTGACGATCGTCGCGTCGAGCGTCTGCATGAAAAACCCGACGGCGACCAGCCACAGCATGACGGTGAGGGTCTTCTGCGAAGGGGCGGACGCGGTCTGGGCGATGGGCATGAGGGCAGGCAGGCACGCGTGCGCGTGCGAATGGGCTGGGCGAAGAGCGGTCATTCTACCGGCAGGCGGCCTGATGCTGCCGGGAGTCGCGCAGGGCGCTGGCAATCCCGGCAGACGGACGTTATACCGTCGCGCGGCCCTGCGCGGCCGCCGCACGCCCGGTTCGGCGGTTGTCGCGCGTCAGCCCGGCAGCGCGGCGGCGGCGTCGAAAAACGCGCGGGCGCGCGGGTCGTGCGTGAATGCGGCGTTCACGCGTATCCACGGGCTCGGCTCCGCGTTCGGGCGGAAGTAGCTCCCCGGCGCGACCGTCACGCCAAGCGGTGCGCCACATTCGACGAGGCGCGTTGCATCGTCGACGTGCGGCACCCGCGCCCATACGAATTTGCCGCCGAGCGGCTTGTCGAACAGCGCCCAGCCGCTGTCTTCGAGCGTCTGGACGGTGAGTCCGAGCGCGTCGCGCATCCGGCGGCGCAGGCGTTCGAGATACTTGCGGTACATGCCGCGCTCCAGCAGGGCCACGGCGACCGCTTCGGCGAAACGCGAGCCGCCGATGCTCGTCAGCATCTTCACGTCGGCGAGATCCTTGACGATCGCCGGGCTCGCGACGAGATAGCCGATGCGCAGCGACGACGACAGTGTCTTCGACAGCCCGCCCACGTACACCACGTGTTCCAGCTGGTCGAGCGTGGCGAGGCGGTCGGTCGGCTCGCTCTGGAAATCGGCGTAGATATCGTCTTCGACGATCGTGAACTGGTGCTCGCGCGCGAGTTGCAGCAGGCGAAACGCGACGGGTGGCGAAATGGTCGTGCCGGTCGGGTTGTGGAACACCGTGTTGACGAAGAAGAGGCGCGGACGGTGCTCCTTGAGCATCGTCTGCATCACGTCGAGGTCGGGGCCGTTGCGCGTGCGCGGAATGCCGACGAGCCGCACGCCGTGCAGTTTCAACAGTCCGTTCAGGTTGTAGTAACCCGGGTCTTCGACGAATACCGTGTCGCCGGCCTTCAGCATGTAGCGCATCAGCATGTCGAGCGCCTGGCTCGCGCCATTCGTGATGAGTACCTGCGACGCGTCGGCTGCTATGCCGAGCTGCGCGATGCGCCCCTGCAGATGGTCGCGCAGTGTCGCGTTGCCAAGCGGCGTGGCGTAATCGATGAGGCTCGAACTGTCGACGCGCGACACGTGACGGATCGCCTGGCCGATGCTTTCCATATCGCGCCACGCTTCAGGGATGAAGCCGCTGCCGAGCTTCAGCGATTCGCCTGGATGGTTGAACTGCTGCAGGATGTGGTCCGATTCTTCCCCGGCGCGACGCGGGTCGGACATGCCGTGGCCCGCCAGCATCGCACGCGAGCGCTCGGCGACGTAGAAGCCCGAACCGTGCCGCGAATCGATGAAACCCAGCGACACCAGCCGGTCGTACGCCTCGATCACGGGGAAGCGGCTGATCTGGTAATCGGCGGCGAACTGGCGGATCGACGGCAGTTTCGCGCCCGGATGCGCGACGCGGGAGCGGATCCATGTCTGTACGCCATTGACGATCTGCTCGGTGAGCGGCACGCCGTTGTCGCGGTCAAGTTCGAGTTTCATACCACCTCACTTTCCGGTGCACCGTTCGGATTGCCGGCTACTGTCTGGTTTTTCGACTGTACAGTTTCGATGAAACTGTCCGGAAGTGTGCATGGGTTTCCGGTCGTCGCGCCGCAATAATGACTCATCCACCAAGCCGTTTCAAGGAGCTCTGCAATGCGCGAAATCCGTACTTTCGAACTGGAACATGACGAGCCGGCGGCCGCATGGCGCGTCGCCGAACCGCTCATCCTGAAGGTGATGGCCGGGCAGGTCTGGCTGACGATCGACGGCGACCCGGAAGATTACTGGCTCGCCGCAGGCGACACCTTCGAACTGCCGCGCGGCGCCCGCGCGTGGGTCAGCGCCGGGCCGGACAATGCCCGCGTTGCGCTGACGTTTGCCGGCTGCACGTTGCGTGAGCGGACGTTTCCGGCGCACGCATCGCTGCTCTTCCGGCTCTCGGGGCGCTCGCTGCGGAGCTGGATGCCGCGCTGGTTCGTTGCGGCCTGAATGGCGTTTCGTCGTCAATGGCCACGGACGCGCGCCGGACACAGGCGCGCGACCCGTGCACACCTACTTGCGGAGTTCCGCGACGAAGTCGTAGTAATCGTTGCGGCAGTAAGTGTCGGTGAGTTCGATCGCGCGCTGGTCGGCGGTGTAGCCGACGCGTGTGATCAGCAACAGCGCCTCGTTCGGCGCGATGCTCATCTGCTTCGCGATTTCTTCGCTGGCGTTGACTGCGCGGAAATGCTGCAACGCGCGCACGATCGAAAGCCCGCGTTGTTCGAGGTAGCTGTAAAGCGAATCCCCAATCGCCTGCGGATCGGGAATGATCGACGAAGGAAACGTCGAATTTTCGACTGCCATCACGATGCCATCCGCGAGGCGCAGACGTCGCAGACGCGTCACCGCCGCAGCCGGCGACAAGCCCAGCTGGATCACTTCGTCGCGATTGGCGGGCTGGATTTCGCGCGAAAGCCATTGCGAACTCGGCGTGAAGCCGCGACGGCGCAACATCTCGCTGAAGCTCGACAGACGCGACAGCGGATCTTCATAGCGCGGCGTGATGAAACTGCCTGCGCCCTGCGTGCGCCGGATCAATCCCTGTTCCACCAGCAACGCGATTGCCTTGCGTGCCGTGATGCGCGAAACGCCGAGCGCATCCGACAAGACGCGTTCGGACGGTAATGCTTCGCCGGCGTTCCAGCGATTCTCGTGGATCGCGTGACCGAGTTTGCGGGCGAGTTGCAGGTAGAGCGGTGTGTCGTTTTCCGGGTCCGGGCGCAGGTCGCGCCAGCGGTCTTCCGAGGCAGAGTTCATGTGACGGACGCAAGAAGGGCAAGCGGCAATTCTATGTCATTGGCGCGTTCGCGTTATAGCGGGCTTTTGCGAGTCCATCTGTTCGCGGTTTCGTGAGCGGATACACTCGTTCGAATGGTGGTCGTCGCGCGTGGCTGTTCGCCTCTTCACTGGCGGGCCTGCAGGCAGATCTGGCATCGCGCGGCGTACGTCGAAGCAACCCGCACACAAGGAGCAAGCATGTCGAATGAGATCGCAAGCGTAAGCCTGCCCGATGGCGAGCGCATTCCGAAGCTGGGGCAGGGCACGTGGGAGATGGGCGAACAGCCGTCGCGACGCGCAGCGGAAATCGCCGCGTTGCGCGAAGGCATCGATCTCGGCATGACGCTCATCGATACCGCCGAAATGTACGGCGAGGGCGCGACCGAATCGCTGCTGGGCGAAGCGTTGAGCGGCGTGCGCGACGACGTGTTTCTCGTCAGCAAGGTGTATCCGCACAACGCAAGCCGTCGTGGCGTGCAGGCAGCGTGCGAGCAGAGCCTGAAGCGTTTGAAGACCGATCGCGTCGATCTGTATCTGCTGCACTGGCGTGGATCGGTGCCGCTCGCGGAGACCGTCGAAGGTTTCGAGGCCCTGCGCCGCGCGGGCAAGATTCGCCACTGGGGCGTCAGCAATTTCGATACCGACGATATGGAAGAACTCTTCTCCGTGCCCGGCGGCGAAGCATGCGCGACGAACCAGGTGCTCTACAACGTCGCGCGGCGCGGGCCCGAGTTCGACCTGCTGCCGTGGCTCGCGGAACGTTCGATGCCCACCATGTCGTACAGTCCGGTCGATCACGCGCGCTTGCCGAAGCGCTCACCGCTCGACGATATTGCCAGCGTGCGGGGTGTGTCGGTGTTTCAGGTGGCGCTTGCGTGGGTGCTGCGCCGGCCCGAAGTGTTCGCGATTCCGAAGTCTGGCCGTATCGAACATGTACGCGACAACCGGCGTGCCATGGATCTGCAGCTCACCGCCGATGAACATGCAGCCATCGATGCGTATTTCCGGCCGCCGCGCAGCAAGCGACCGCTCGAAATGCTGTGATACGCACGCGCGCACGTTCGGCGCGGCCGGGTTCAGATGTGGACACCGGCTACGCGCATATTGGGCGCACGCGTCGTATCAACTGCACGCGTGATGTGAATGAACGGAGCCGAGTACGGCGACTTCGGCGGGCGTGCGCTTGAGGGCGTCGTCGCTGACCTGCGCGGCATCGTGCAGGAAATCGTCGACGATCGTCGAGACCGGCGTGTTGCGCAGACACAGCGAGACGCGTTGTGTTTCATTCGCGGGCAGCGAGGTACGCTGGGCGAGGAACAGCACGCCGTACTGATAGCCGTGGATGATGCCGCGAACCGCGCCGACGCATTGACCCTGGGCGACATTGTCCGACCTGTTCCTGCAGAGCTGCGCGAGCGAAGACGCCGAGAACGTTGGATCGACCGCCGGCGCGACGGCCGTAGCTGGAGTGACCGGTTGAGCGGGCGTCTGCGCATTCGCCAGCGAGGCTGTGCCGAGCGTGGTAATCATCAGTAGAGCTGAAGCCGCGCGTGCCGCGAATACGGGAACGTGTCTTTGCATCGTGCTGTCCTCATGCTGATTGTTGAATCCAGTATGAGGCGCGCCTGGCCGATTGGTTCCTGCGTACATGCACTGCGTGAACGTTGGAATCGAGACCTTCCGTGCAATCTGCCCGGATGCGAAACGATTGAACATATCAGGGAAAGGTGTCCGGCAAGGGCGGTGACGTCCGACCGGGGGATCGGAGCGTCACCGCCTGCACGGATCGACAGGGAACTGATTCGCTTCGGGTATGAGGAACGGCGCGGGGGCGCCGTTCCGTAGCATCGGATCTAGCGTCCGTTGCCACCGCCTCTACCGCTGCCACCGGAGCTGCCGCCATAGCCTCCGCCGGAGCCGCTTCCTCTGCCGAAACCACCGCCAAACCCACCGCCGGGACCGCCAGCACCGAAACCACCGCCAGGACCACCCGCGCCGAAGCCGCCACCTGGACCACCGGCACCGAAGCCGCCGCCCTGACCACCGCTGCTGGCACCACCGCTGGAACTACCACCGCCACAACCACAGCCACCACCACCGCCACCACCGCCGCCACCACCGCCGCCACCGCCACCGCCACCGCCACCGCCACCGCCACCGCCACCGCCACCACCACCACCACCACCGCCACCGCCACCGCCACCGCCACCACCACCACCACCACCACCACCACCACCACCACCGCCACCGCCACCGCCACCACCACCGCCGCCACCACCACCACCACCACCACCACCGCCACCTCGGCCGCTGGCACCACCGGCGCTGCCGCTAGATGAGTTTCCGCTCGCGCCACCGGCCGCCGCGCCGGCGCTGCTACCGCCACTACCGCTATTCGAGCCGCTCGAAGCCGCGCCGCTGCTTCCGCCGCGTCCGCCGTTCGCCACTTTCTGATCGCAGTCGCCGACTGCATTCCCGCGGCATTCCCGCGAAGTCTGGAACACGGCTGCAGCGTCGTCGGCTGCCGTGATAACTGCGTCGGAAGATTCGCCTGTCGGCGATGAGCCCTGCTGCGCGAGTACAGCTACCTCCGATGTCGATATGCCCGGCGCGCCTGCGCGACTGCCGCTGGCCGGCAGCGGCGCATCAGCCATGAGGCTTCCGCCCGCGAGCGAGGTGTGTGTCGCGACGCTATTCGTCGCGCCCCGGGCGGATGCCGGCGTTGCCGCGGATGTCGCCTGGGTTGTTGCGGCCTGTCCGCCGCTGGCCGGCAACGGCGCATCGGCGACGAGAATCCATTGCGGGATCACCTCGTTCGTCGATGCGGCGTGGGCGAAATTCCCCGCCATAAAAGTCCCCGCGCCAGCGACAACTGCTGCCGCACCCCGTAACCAGTAGTAGTACTTATCTAAAATATTATTCATCACTTATCTCCCGGCGAGAGGGCGACGCCTCGTCTGTCGCCGTCTCTTATTGGCCACCTCGCGTGCGGAGGGCTCGTCATCGCGCGAGCCTCGTCGCTCCCTCTTGCTGGTCCGCACGCTGCGCGTTTCGCAGACTGCCGGCGAAACACGAAGCTGTTATTTGAATCGGTCACCCGTACCGGAGAGCTCAACCCCGTTGTCGCTGATCGCGTACCGGTTGTCCGCACCTTACATAGCGACAACCATGCCACGGCCCGCAAACCCGCGTCGGGCCTTGCTCGCGCAGACAGAATCGCACGCAGACGCTCAATAACGCTGCGAAAACGTTTCGGCTGTGAAACGCGAGGTGTATTTCTCCGCGTGTGACGTGTCATCGATGAATCGCCGGCATTCAGCAGACGAACCCGTGCGGCCCCTCACGGGTGCAGCCTCGCCGCCGGCCGGGCGCGCGCACCGCGTGGCGCGCGTGATCACACGCTACGTCGTGCTGTGCGCGGTGCCGCGCTGAAGCAGACGCAGTTCGTCGACGGGGATGTGGCAGCGAATCCGGTGAGCGTCACCGGCATCGTGCATCGGCGGATCCTGCTGTTCGCAGATCGCGCCGAGCTTGCGTGGGCAACGCGTATGAAAAACGCAGCCGGAAGGCGGCGCGGAGGCCGACGGCAGTTCGCCGGAAAGACGGACGCGTTGCGCGTCGCCGTCTGAATCGAGCGTCGGAATCGACGAGACCAACGCCTCGGTGTACGGATGATGCGGCCCGTCGAACACCGCGGAGGCCGGTCCGATTTCCATCAGGCGGCCGAGATAGAGCACCGCGATCCGGTCGGACAGATAGCGCACGACGTTGAGGTCGTGCGAGATGAACACATAGCTCACGCCATGTTCGCGTTGCAGATCGGCAAGCAGGTTGAGAATCGCAGCCTGCACGGAGACGTCGAGCGCGGAAGTGGGTTCGTCGCAGACGACCACCCGCGGATCGCCCGCGAACGCGCGCGCGATCGCGACGCGCTGCTTGAGGCCGCCCGACAGCTGGCGTGTGCGGACGCCCAGATAGCGGTCGGGCAGGCGCACGGCGGCGGCGAGCGCGGCAAGCCGCGCGTCGTGTGCCGGCCCGCGCAGCGCACCCAGTCGCGACAGCGCACGGCCGATCAGCCGCCTCACCGAATGCGAGCGGTTAAGCGCCGAATCTGGATTCTGGAACACGATCTGCAACGACTTCACCTGTTCGTCGTTGCGACGTGTCACGCGTGCCGGCAACTGCGCGCCGTCGAGTTCGATGACACTGCCCGCATCGGGTGAAACGAGACCGAGCAGCAGACGCGCGAGCGTTGTCTTCCCGCTGCCCGATTCGCCGACGAGGCCAAGCGTCTCGCCTTTCATCAGTTCGAGCGAGACGTCGTCGACTGCGCGTAACGTGCCGCCCGGTATGTGGAACGTCTTCGATACGTGTTCGGCGCGCAGCACGAGTACGGGCTTTTCGGCGCCGCTCCGCGCGGACCGACCGGCGTCCGGCTGCTCGCCGGTATTGCGCGGCAGGTCGATGGCGCGCTCGTGATAGTGGCAACGCGACATCTGGTCGCCGTGCTTCGCGCTCACGCGATACGGCGGCGGTGCCTCGCGCCGGCAGCGGTCGTCGGCGAGGCGGCAACGCGCGGCGTAAATGCAGCCTTGCGTCACCGAGCCGGCGAGCGGCAACTGGCCGGCGATCGTATCGAGCCGGTCCGTGTCCTTGCTGCGACCCGTGACCGGCAGGCAGCGCAACAGGCCGACCGTATACGGATGGCGCGGCCGCGCGAACACATCGCGCGTCGTGCCTTCTTCGACGAGCTTGCCCGCATACAGCACCCCGACGCGCTCGCACATCCGCCCGATCACCGCAAGGTTGTGGCTGATGAAGAGGACCGCCGTGCCGAACTCCGCGCGCAGCTGCGCGACGAGATCGAGCACTTCGGCTTCGACGGTGGCGTCGAGACCGGTTGTCGGTTCATCGAGAATCAGCAGCGCGGGGTTCGACGCGAGCGCCATCGCGATCACGACGCGCTGCTGCATGCCGCCGGAGAGCTGATGCGGGTAGCTGTCCATCACGCGCGCGGGCGACGCGATCTGTACGCGACGCAACATCTCGACTGTACGCTCCAGCGCTTCGCGAGGCGTCGCGCCGGCGGCCTCGAATGCCTCCGATACCTGACGCGCGACAGTGAGCGACGGGTTGAGCGCGCGCGCCGGGTCCTGATACACCATCGAGATCGACTTCGCGCGCATCGTGCGCAGCGCGTCGGCATCGAGCGCATTGGGGTCCTGGCCGGCGATCAGGATGCGCCCGGCTTTCACCTTGCCGTTACGCGGCAGATAGCGCAGCGCGGCCATCGCGACCGTCGACTTGCCGCATCCGGATTCGCCGACGAGACCATACGCCTCGCCGCGCTTCACGCGAAACGACACGTCCTGCAGCACCTCGCGATCGCGTCCGCGCGAACGGTAGCTGACGGTGAGGCCGACGATCGTCAGCGCATCGGTCCGCTCGCTCTTCGATACGTCGAAGGCGGGGAAGGCGGAGGGCGGCGGCGCGTTCATCGGTCGAGTACACCTTCCACGCTATCCGCGATCAGATTGACGCCGACGACGAGCGATGCAATTGCCGCCGCATCGAACACCACCGTCCACCATGCGCCGCCCGCCATCAGCGTGTACGACTCCGACAGCGCGAGCCCCCAGTCGGCCGAAGGGGGCTGGATGCCGAAGCCGAGAAACGACAGTGTCGCGACCGCGAAGATGGCGTAACCGAGCCGCACGTTTGCTTCGACGACGATCGGCGGCAGCACGTTCGGCAGGATCTCCGCGAACATGATGTAGAGCGCGTTCTCGCCGCGCAGCTGGGCCGCGGCGACGTAATCGAGGTGGCGCTCGGCCAGCACGGCGGCCCGCACGGTGCGCGCGGTAATCGGCGTGAACGTGATGCCGATCACGAGGATCACCGTGAAGTTCGACGTGCCGACCGCGGCAAGCGCGAGCAGCGCGACGATCACGAGCGGCAGCGCGAGCACGGCGTCGATGGCGCGGCTGATCACGTTGTCGATCCAGCCGTCGAAATAACCAACGACGAGACCGAGCGCCGTGCCGGCGAGCGTGCCGAGCAGCGTCGCGAGCGGCGCGATCGTGAGGATGTCGCGCGCGCCCGTGATCACGCGCGAAAACACATCGCGGCCGAGCTGGTCGGTGCCGAACCAGTGCGTGTGATCGGGCGGCGTGAGCGAATTGAGCGGATCGGACGCATACGGATCGAGCGGTGCGATCCAGTGCCCCGCAATCGCGCACACCACCCAGCCGAGCACGATCAGCGCACCGGCGACGAACGTCGGCGAAAGCAGCAGCGCGCGCAGGCGGTCGTAGCGGGGCGCTTCGTTGCGCGCGGATTCCGGCGGGACGACGGCGCTCATTCAGCCCCTCCGACACGCAGACGCGGATTGAGCAGCACATAGAGCGCATCGGCGGCGAGATTCGCCACCGTATAGACAACGCCGACCGTCAGCACACCCGCTTCGAGCATCGGGAAGTCCTTCGCCTTGGCGGCGTTGTAGATCAGCGAGCCGATGCCCTGATAGTGAAAGAGCGTCTCGACCACAACGAGGCCGCCGATCATGTAGCCAAGCTGCGTGGCGGCGACGGTGATCGTCGGCAGCAGGGCATTGCGCAGTACGTGCCGCCAGATCACGACGTGCTGCGGCAATCCTTTGAGGATCGCAGTACGCGTGTAGTCGGCGTCGAGCGCCTCGACCGTGCCCGCGCGTGCCATCCGCGCGATGTAGCCGAAGAACACAAAGACAAGCGGCAGCACCGGCAGGACCAGATGTCTCAGTTGTTCGAACACGCTGGCGTCGGGTGGGTATGACGCTTCGATCGGCAACCATTGCAGCCAGATGCCGAAAATCAGGATCAGCACGATCGATGACACGAACTCAGGCACGACCGTCGCCGAGAGACCTGTGATGCTGATCGTGCGATCGATCCAGCGTCCCGCGTGCATGGCCGCCCACACGCCGCCCGCGATGCCGAGCGGCACCACCACCACGAACGCAAGCAGGCCGAGCTTCGCGGAAAGGGCGAGCGCGGTGACGACGAACGGCGCGACCGGCGTGCGGAACACATACGACATGCCCATGTCGCCGCGCACGAAGTGCGTGATCCAGCCGACGTACTGCGTGAGCAAAGGCCGGTCCGCGCCGAGCTGATGATTGAGTGCGGCGACTGCGCGCGCATCGGCAAGCGGCCCGAGCACCGCGCGGCCGATATCGCCCGGCAGCAACTGGCCGCCCGCGAAGACGAGCACGGAAAGGAGCCACAGCGTCACCAGCGAGAGCGCGACGCGCGTCGCCACGAAGCGCACGACGCGGCCTGCGTTGCCGCTTCTGGCGGCCGAGGTGGGAGGAGTAGCCGTTGTCGACATCGAATGCTCGCTTGGGGCTTGATGGAACGGGCGACGGACGCGATGTAGGGATGGACTGGCGGCGTAACCGGTGGGCCGCTCAGGCGGTCAGCACCGAGCGGTCGAAATACAGTTGCGCGATTGCGGTGAAACGCACGCCGGAGAGTGTGCTGCGTGTCGCGATCAACTGGTCGTAGAAGTACGGGATGATGACCGGCGTTTCGTCGAGTAGCAGGGTTTCGATCTGTCCGGCGATTTTCTTTTGCGATGCGACGTCGAGTGCGCCGACAAAATCGGCAACGAGTTTGTCGTACTGCGGATTCTTGAAGTGCGCCGCGTTCCAGGTGCCGCCGCTTGTGAGCGGCGCGTTGAGGAACACGTTCGGTACGCCGCGATGGCCATAATCGGTGATGCCGAGCGGCGAGTCGAGCCAGTCCGATTTACCGGGCGTGCCCGCGCCGTAATAGAGCGACTGGCTTTCCACCTTCAGGTTGATCCGCACGCCGATCGCCTTCGCCGCGTTCTGTATGACGACGGCGAGATCGGGAATCTCCATGTATTTCTCGGTCGTGAGCGTGACGTCGAAACCGTTGGGAACGCCGGCCTGCGCAAGCAGCTGCTTCGCCTTCGCGACGTCGAGCCTGCGTTGCGGCACGCTCATGTCCGACGAAGGAAAGACGGACGCAAACGGATTGTCGTTCGCGACCATCGCGCGGCCCTTGAAGAGCCCGCGCACCATCACGTCGCGATCGAGCGACAGCGCGAGCGCCTGGCGCACGCGCTTGTCCCTGAAAAGCGGATTGTCGTTGCGCATGTGCATCTGACGATGCGCGCTCGAACGCACGCCAATCACCTTGAACTCGGGATTGTTGAGAATGCCGGAGCCGCCCTGCACGGTGAACGTGCCCATCACATCGGCCTGACGACCCTGCAGCGCGAGAATCTGCGCCTGTTCGTCGGCGTAGAACGCGAACTGCACGCGTTGCGGCAGCGCCTTTTCGCCCCAGTAGTCGGGATTGCGCACGAACGAAGCGCTCAGCTTCGGCTGATACGACTCGAGCTTGAACGCGCCCGTGCCGATGAACGTTTTCTCGTAGTTGCCGGCATAGTTCGCGGGCAGCATCACAGCGTTGTAATTGTCCGACGAGACGTAATACGGGAAGTTGCCGTTCGGCGCGTCGAGATGGAACGCGACGGTATGTTCGTCGACGAGCTTTGCGCCGCCTTTCGACAGCACGCCCTTCAGCACCGAAAGCGCCGCCGATCCGGTTGCCGGATCGGCAAGGCGGTCGAACGTGGCGACGACGTCCTTTGCGCCGAACGTCTGGCCGTCGTGGAATTTCACGTTTTGACGGAGCTTGAACGTCCACACGTCGCCCTTTGCGTTTGGCTCCCACGAAAGCGCCAGCGCAGGTTGCAACTGCGAATGCTCGTCGTCGTTGATGAGGAATTCGCCGGTCTGGTTCAGGAGCGCGAGGCCGCCGGCATCCGTCACGGTCAGCGGATCCACGGCGCCGCCCGGCATCAGGTGCGCGACGCGGATCGTCGCGTTCGCACCTTTTGGCGTGCCCTGCGCCTGCGCACGCGGCGATGTGAAGAGGCCGCCGCCCGCCAGCGAGAGACCGATCACGCCTGCGTAGCGCAGCAGTTCGCGACGCGTGAGGCGACCGGCCACGAACTCGTCGATGGCGTGCTGGCCAGGTTCACTGGCGGCACGTCGCGCGGCTTCGAGGTCGAGAGGGGCTGAAAGGCGATCCGCGGAATTCTTCATCGAATGGTGTTCCGTTGGGTTCTATCGGGCAACGCGTGCCATCAGGTCTTCGGTGCGGTCCAGCGCAACCTGGCGCAATGGCGAGCGACGTGACGGGAGGTCCAGTGTAAGCGATTGCCCGCGGAACCGGAACGCCGCGCGGCGCGCAAATTCCGTCCGGCGCGGACAAAACGGGCACAACGATTGCTGCCGTGTACTATGGGTGCGGCTAGCGGGCAATCGCGGCAGGACGACGCCAGCGGTGAAACAGCACGGAGCCGATCCAGCACGCCATGAACATCGCGACGATCCCGTAGCCGAGCATGCCGAAGCGATCGTTGAGCGCCGCCACCGCGTCCCACACGCCGCCCGTGAAGCCGAGTTTGTCCGACAGCAGGCCCAGCGCCTCGACGCCGCCGATCACAATCGCAACGACCGCCGACACAAACGTGATGCTCGCGTTGTAGTAGAGCTTGCGGCGCGGGTCGTCCATCGCCCAGCCGTATGCATGAACCATCAGCACGTTGTCGGTGGAGTCGACGAGCGTCATGCCGGCCGTGAACAGCGCGGGAAACACGAGGATCGAGTACATCGGCAGACCTTTGCCCGCTTCGGCCGCGGCGATGGCGAGCAGGCCGATTTCGGTGGCCGTGTCGAAGCCGAGTCCGAACAGCACGCCGACCGGGTACATGTGCCAGCTCTTCGACACCAGCCTGAAAAGCGGCCGCAGCGCGCGCGACAGCAGGCCGGCAGGCGCTGGCGTCGCGGCATCGGCGGGCAGTTCGCCGCCGCGCTGCACGTGCCGGTAGCGGCGCCACACGTCGCGCAGGATCACGAGATTCACCATGGCGAGCACGAGCAGAAACGCCGCTGAAACGGCAGTGCCGATCGTGCCGCCGACGGTCCTGAACCGCTCGAACTGCTGGTGCATCGAAAGCGCCGTCATCGCGATGCCGACCGTCGCTGCAATCACGATCGTGGAATGTCCGAGTGAGAACGACAGGCCGACCGTCAGCGGCCGTTTGCCTTCCTGCATCAGCTTGCGCGTGACGGCGTCGATGGCGGCGATGTGGTCGGCATCGACCGCATGGCGCAGACCGAAGCCATACGCGAGCAGCGCCGTGCCGAGCAGCAGCGGATAGTGGCGAAACGCGATCAGCGCCCAGGCCCACGCCCCCAGATTGGCGGCGATCAGCACGGCGTAGAGCGTGAAGAGGCGAGGGCGTAGCGCGGTAGAGGTCGGCGTCATGAAGGGCGCGTGCTGTCGGGTCGGGTGGCCAGTGGCCGGCTCAATGATCGTGTGGATGCTTGTGGATCGGATCGACCCAGTACACCGTTTCGGGCGCTTCGACCGCGTCGATGTTCAGGTTCACGACGACGGCCTCGTTATCGCTGCGCACGAGCACGCATTCGAGCGGATCGTCGGTGCTCGCGTTGATCTCCTGATGCGGCACATAAGGCGGCACGAAGATGAAGTCGCCCGGACCGGCTTCGGCGGTGAACTCGAGGTGCTCGCCCCATCGCATCCGCGCCTGGCCGCGCACCACGTAGATGACGCTTTCGAGGGCGCCGTGATGATGGGCGCCCGTCTTCGCGTTCGGGTGAATCGTGACCGTGCCCGCCCAGATTTTCTGGGCACCGACGCGCGCCGCGTTGATCGCGGCAGCGCGGTTCATGCCGGGCGTCTGCGCCGTGTTGCTGTCCAGCTGGTCGCCCCGGATGACCTTCACCCCGTGCTCGCGCCAGTCTACCGGTGTCGACGGCGGGGCGTCGTGGTTATGCGGATGCTCGTGATCGTGGCTCATGGCGTGTCTCCTCACTGGCGTGGCTGACGCTGCGATCCGGCATTTTTGCACGTTCAAAAACGTGTGTGTGGCTTGACGGTGTGCGCGGGTGCCGCGGATGTAAAAAAGCCCGTCCTGCAAGGACGGGCTTCGAGGACCTTCTTCAATCGCAGCACAAAACGCGCTGCAACGGACGGCTTACTTCTGCTTCGCGTTGATCACGGCTTCGGCGACGTTGTTCGGCGTCTCGGCGTAGTGCTTGAACTCCATCGTGTACGTCGCACGGCCCTGGGTCGCCGAACGCAGCGAGGTGGAGTAACCGAACATCTCCGCGAGCGGCACTTCGGCGCGCACCAGCTTGCCGCCGCCGCCGGCGATGTCTTCCATGCCCTGCACCATCCCGCGACGGCTCGACAGGTCGCCCATCACGTTGCCCATGAAGTCTTCCGGCGTTTCCACCTCGACGGCCATCATCGGTTCGAGCAGGACCGGCTTCGCCTTGCGCATCGCTTCCTTGAACGCCATCGAACCGGCCATGCGGAACGCGTTTTCGTTCGAGTCGACGTCGTGGTACGAACCGAAAGTCAGCGTGACCTTCACGTCGACTACCGGGTAGCCCGCCAGCACGCCGGCCTTCAGCGTTTCGATGATGCCCTTGTCGACGGCCGGAATGAATTCGCGCGGAATCACGCCGCCCTTGATCGCATCGACGAATTCGTAGCCCTTGCCCTGCGGCGCCGGCTCAAGCGTGATGACCGCGTGGCCATACTGGCCGCGCCCGCCCGACTGCTTGACGAACTTGCCTTCGACATCCTCGACCTTGATACGCACCGTTTCGCGATACGCGACCTGCGGCTTGCCGACGGTCGCTTCCACGCCGAACTCGCGCTTCATCCGGTCGACGAGAATTTCCAGGTGCAGCTCGCCCATGCCGGAGATGATCGTCTGGCCGGATTCTTCATCTGTCTGCACGCGGAATGAAGGATCTTCCTGCGCGAGACGGTTGAGTGCGATGCCCATCTTTTCCTGGTCGACCTTGGTCTTCGGCTCGACGGCCTGCGAGATCACCGGTTCCGGGAAGATCATCCGTTCGAGAATGATCACGTTGTTCGGATCGCACAGCGTGTCGCCGGTGGTCGCTTCCTTCAGGCCGACTGCCGCGGCGATGTCGCCCGCGTAGACCTCCTTGATTTCCTTGCGCTCGTTCGCATGCATCTGCAGGATCCGGCCAAGGCGCTCTTTCTTCTCCTTGACCGCGTTGTAGACGGTGTCGCCCGAATTCACCACGCCCGAATAGACGCGGAAGAAAATCAGCTGGCCGACGAACGGGTCGGTCATGATCTTGAACGCGAGCGCCGAGAACGGATCGGTGTCAGTCGGATGACGCTCGATTTCCTTGTCGTATTCGTCGTGGCCGGTGATGGCGGGCACGTCGACCGGCGAGGGCAGGTAGTCGATCACCGCGTCGAGCATGGCCTGCACGCCCTTGTTCTTGAACGCGCTGCCGCACAGCATCGGCACGATCTCGTTGGCAATGCAGCGCACGCGGATGCCGTGCTTGATTTCCTCTTCGGTCAGCGTGCCGCCGTGCAGGTACTTGTCGAGCAGTTCCTCGTTCGCTTCGGCCGCGGCTTCGACCATCTTGTCGTGCCATTCCTTCGCGGTATCCGCGAGTTCAGGCGGGATATCGCGGTACTCGAACTTGATGCCCTGGTTTTCTTCGTCCCAGAAGATCGCTTTCATCTTGACGAGGTCGACGACGCCCTGGAAATGATCTTCCGCGCCAACCGGAATCTGGATCGGCACCGCGACGCCTTTCAGGCGATCGCCGATCTGCCGCTGGACGCGGAAGAAATCGGCGCCGACGCGGTCCATCTTGTTGACGAACGCAATGCGCGGCACCTTGTACTTGTTCGCCTGACGCCACACGGTTTCGGACTGCGGCTGAACACCGCCGACGGAGTCGTACACCATGCACGCGCCGTCGAGGACGCGCATCGAGCGCTCGACTTCGATCGTGAAGTCGACGTGCCCCGGGGTGTCGATGATGTTGATCCGGTGCTCCGGATAGTTGCCGGCCATGCCTTTCCAGAACGCCGTCGTCGCGGCCGACGTGATCGTGATGCCGCGCTCCTGCTCCTGTTCCATCCAGTCCATTGTCGCCGCACCGTCGTGAACCTCGCCAATCTTGTGGGTCACGCCGGTGTAGAACAGGATGCGTTCCGTGGTGGTGGTCTTGCCGGCATCGATGTGAGCGCTGATACCAATGTTCCGGTAGCGTTCAATGGGAGTCTTTCTGGGCACGTGAATCTCCTTGGAAAGGCGCGCCGGTGGAAGGCGTCGGGCTTCGGCTTGCGCCCGCCGGACGACCGCGGTGCTGCGGTGATAAGACCATAAGCATAGCGCTACCGTCAGGCTTTTGCAGGAATCTTGGCGGACGGGGCGGCCCGGCCCGTCGGCGGTGCTTCCGCGCCCGGTCGCGCCGGGCGCGGCCGGCACGTTCGCGTTGCATCCGCCGGTTTTGGGCGGCAGACGCGGCGCGAAAAACGGCAAGGCCGGCGACCCCACGGGGTGTCGCCGGCCTTGCGGAAGTATGGTGTGCCGCCGGTCGTAGACCGCGGCGTTTATTGCGGTGCGGGCAGACCCTGAATCTTCATACCCGGCTTGATGCCTTTTTCCGTGAACCAGCCCTTGCTCATTTCGAGCACATACACGCCGTTGTTCTTCGGGCAGTGATTGTTCGTGGTTTCGGCCTGCATTTCATCGATGTCGGTGATCGTGCCGTCGGCGCGGATGAACGCAACCGAAAGCGGAATCAACGTGTTCTTCATCCAGAAGCAGTGAACGGCGTTTTCGTTGAAGACGAAGATCATGCCTTCGTTCGGCGCGAGCTTCGTGCGATACATGAGGCCCTGTTCGCGGTCTGCGTCGTTCGCGGCAACGGCAGCGTCGATCACGAACATGCCGGCGGTGAGCTTCACGCGCGGAAAATCACCGGGTTGCTTCGCGCCTGGCGGCATCTGCTGCGCGTACGCGTCATTTGAACCGGTGGCGGCGAACGAAAGAGCCGCGACGGGCAGGGCAATGGCGAACGCGAAACGCGCGACAAGTGAACGCAAGGTGATTCGCACGGCGGGACTCCTGGCAGGAAATTAACCCGCGCATGTTACGCGAGCGCGTCAAAAAAGAAAAAGGCAGAGTGCCTTGCGGCCATCTGCCTTTCAACGCCGTAAGAACGGCAATACTGCGGGTTCTTGACTGCGTTTTTACAACAAACTTATTCCGAAGCGGCCGAAGCTGCTGCTGCCGGAGCTGCCTTTTTGTGCGACGACTTCTTGTGCGTCGACGACTTGTGCGTCGACTTCTTTGCCGTCGAAGCAGCTGCCGGAGCTGCTGCTTCCGGTGCCGAAGCTTGTGCGAATGCTGCCGTTGCGAAGAGGCCAGCGACCAGAGCGGCGATCAGTTTGTTCATTTTGTAAATCCTCAGCATGAGTTGCAGTTAATTAACCAATGACCCGGTTCTTGAGTCAGATCGGTAAACGTGCCATCCACCTTTCGGTTGACAGCCGTATCGAACAAATTTTCGATGACGCCGGTCACATCCGGGCCTCACGTGTTCACCGCAAGAATGGCTTGCACAAAGGCCTTCAAGGCTGAATGCCGATAGCTTCCGGACGGCATCTGCGTCGAATAACGCGTGAGGTTACGAGGCGGTTGACGCGAATTTTCGCGAAAGTTTTTGCGTGACTGTGAACGCGTGAACAACGGGCGTTGTTGCGCCTCGCGTAGAGAAGAAAAATGACTGACAGTACAACGGCTTACGTCAGAAATACGCTAGACGTGTGCGCGCTTCGAACGTGTCGCGACTCACGCGATGCCATTCCATGGCGCCTGTACTGACACATCGATATGCTCGCCAGGCGCGAGTCCCAGCGCAAAAATATCGAGTGCGCCGACACCGACACGCACAAGCCGCAGCGTAGGAAAACCGACCGCTGCCGTCATGCGTCGAACCTGGCGGTTCTTGCCTTCCGTAATCGAAAGTTGGATCCACGTAGTGGGAATTGCGGCACGAAAGCGGATCGGCGGTGTGCGCTGCCAGACCGATTCAGACGGCTCGACAAACTCCGCACGACACGGCCGCGTCACGTAATCGCCAAGATCGACACCCCGTGCGAGCTTCTTCAGGTCGTCCGCTGAAGGCGCACCTTCCACCTGCGCCCAGTAGCGTTTGACGAGCTTGTGGCGGGGCTCCGCGATGCGTGCCTGCAGTGCGCCGTCGTCGGTGAGGAGCAACAGGCCTTCGCTGTCCGAGTCGAGCCGGCCAGCGGGATAAACGCCGGGCGTCTTGACCCAGTCCGCGAGTGACGCGCGCGTTTCGTGCGGCGAGAACTGGCAGATTGTGCCGAACGGCTTGTTGAGCGCGATGAGACGCATGCAATAAATTCCGGTGGACGAGCCGCGCTGATCGATGATGCACGCACGCGTCGTGCTGTCCGGCGCGATCGGCGCGATCGGCGCGCGCGGTTTTTGCGCGGGTTGGCAGATGGTGGGATATTAATGCATAATCCGGAACGGTACGTCTTATGTCTTATATAAGACATAAGAGAATGGGCGCTGCTCCTTTCTGTTCGCTTTGCCCCGGTTTAGCGGTGTTGTTCCTGCCCGGCGGGCGCGCCCGTGCCTGTGCGAAAGCGTGGGCTAGAATAGCGGCCTGACCGCTTCGCGGGCGTCCGGCAATGCGCATATCGAGGAGCGCCCGGTTCCACAGTCCCCCATCAGCTTCCCTATCGCTGCTTCTACCAGCACAGCTATCACGGAGTCCGATCATGCCGTATCAGCACATCAAGGTTCCGACGGGCGGTGACAAGATCACCGTCAATGCGGATTACTCACTCAACGTGTCCGACCAGCCGATCATTCCTTATATCGAAGGCGATGGTACGGGTCTCGACATCACGCCGGTGATGCTCAAGGTCGTCGACGCAGCGCTCGAGAAAGCGTATGCGGGCAAGAAGAAAATCCACTGGATGGAAATCTACGCGGGCGAAAAGGCGACCAAAGTCTACGGTCCGGACGTGTGGCTGCCGGAAGAAACGCTCGAAGTGCTGAAAGAGTATGTGGTGTCGATCAAGGGACCGCTGACAACGCCGGTCGGCGGCGGCATCCGTTCGCTGAACGTCGCACTGCGTCAGGAACTCGACCTGTATGTGTGCCTGCGTCCGGTGCAGTACTTCAAGGGCGTGCCATCGCCCGTGCGCGAGCCGGAGAAGACCAACATGGTGATCTTCCGCGAGAACTCGGAGGACATCTACGCCGGCATTGAATGGGCGGCCGAATCGGCGGAAGCGAAGAAGGTCATCAAGTTCCTGCGCGACGAAATGGGCGTGAAGAAGATCCGCTTCCCGGACAGTTCGGGTATCGGCGTGAAGCCGGTGTCGCGCGAAGGCACGGAGCGTCTGGTGCGCAAGGCGATCCAGTATGCGATCGACAACGATCGCCGTTCGGTCACGCTGGTTCACAAGGGCAACATCATGAAGTTCACGGAAGGCGCTTTCCGTGACTACGGTTACGCGCTCGCGCAGAAGGAATTCGCCGCGGAACTGATCGATGGCGGCCCGTGGATGAAAGTGAAGAACACGAAGACGGGTGGCGACATCGTTGTGAAGGACGTCATCGCCGATGCGTTCCTGCAGCAGATCCTGTTGCGCCCCGCCGAGTACGACGTGATCGCCACGCTGAACCTGAACGGCGACTACATTTCGGACGCGCTCGCCGCGCAGGTTGGCGGCATCGGTATCGCGCCGGGCGCGAACATGTCGGATTCGGTCGCGATGTTCGAAGCGACGCACGGCACGGCGCCGAAGTACGCCGGCAAGGACTACGTGAATCCGGGTTCGGAAATCCTGTCGGCTGAAATGATGCTGCGTCACCTCGGCTGGACCGAAGCTGCGGACGTCATCATTTCGGCGATGGAGAAGTCGATTCTGCAAAAGCGCGTCACGTATGACTTCGCGCGTCTGATGGAAGGCGCGACGCAGGTGTCGTGTTCGGGTTTTGGGCAGGTGTTGATCGAGAATATGTAAGGGCGTTGTCGCTTCGTTTCTGCCTGCGTGAAGAAGCCCCGGCCGACATAAATTGTGTCGCCGGGGTTTTTTCTGACAGGGCTTCGCGGCGTGTGTCCGGAAACTCAGACTCCATGTCTCGCGCAGCAAGCGAATGTATCGAAGCCTGCGATATCATCCTTGCGCGCGTACTCCGACCTCAAGTCTGCCTAACCTCCAATGTCGTTGATGTGGCGAATGCTTGTCGTGTTTTCGATCGCACTGCTCTTCGGGCAGGGCGCGTTCGCGCATGAGCACGCCGCGCATCCTGCAAGCGTTGATTCGACGGCGCGTGCGCAGCATAGGGTCGGTATGGAGCACGTATCGGGCGAACGCGTTCGGCCCGCGACGGGATGCGGGGGAGCGCCTGCGACAGGCGCGCCGTGTCGACATGACCATTCGGGCTGCTGCACGAACGCGTGTGGTCTTCATTGCTGCGTCTTCCTGAGCGCGGCGCATTTCGAACCGCGCGCACCCGATGTGTCGATCGGGCTGCCAGTCTCCGAACCCTCCCACGACAGCGTGACGCATGTGCCGCTGCTGCGTCCGCCCATCGCGTGACGACATCACGGCGCGCACGCCGTGCAGACATCGATCGAAGACGAGCCCGGCAAGCGCCTTGCCCGGCCATCACACGACTCATCCGCGAACGCGCGGCGCGTTGCGCCCGTTCGCCGCAACAAGGAACCCAACATGATTCGCAGGCAATTTCTCGCCCGCTCGCTCAGCGTCGCCGTCGCGTCGCTGTTTGCGCGTGGCGCTTTCGCGCAGCACACAGGCCATTCGATGCAGGGCATGGAGGGCATGGGCGACATGCCGGACATGGCCGGTATGTCGCACGCAAAACCTTCGGCAGAGAAGCCGACGCAGGTCCCGCTTGCCGCTCACGACGCGCTACCCGCGGGCGCACCGCTCGCAGAACTGCGCCGGCTCACGAACGAAAGCAGCGAACCACGTCTTTTTCGCGCGACCCTGATCGCGCGGCCCGCAAAGCGCACGCTGCTCTCCGGCAAACCGACGACGTTCTGGCAATACAATCCGCCAGCGGCCACGGCGGAGCAGGGCCCGGTTATCGGCCCGCTCATCGATGTCCGCGAAGGCGACACCGTCGAGATCCGCTTCGTGAACCGCTTGCCGCAGCCGTCGACGATTCACTGGCACGGTCTGCCGGTCCCGCCGGATCAGGACGGCAATCCGTCGTCGATGGTCGCGCCGGGCGCCACGCATGTGTACCGCTTCACATTGCCGGCCGGAAGTGCCGGCACATACTGGTATCACCCGCATCCGCACATGATGTCGGCGGAACAGGTCTTTCGCGGGCTGGCCGGACCGATCATCGTCCGTGCCGCCGACGATCCGCTGGCCGCCTTTCCCGAGCGCCATCTGTTCTTCTCCGACCTGAAACTCGCCACCGACGGCACGATTCCGGCCAACGACATGATGGACTGGATGAACGGTCGCGAAGGGCAGTTCGTGCTGGTGAACGGCGCGCGCCGTCCGCGCATCACCGTCAAGGAAGACGAGCGCTGGCGCCTGTGGAATGCGTGCAGTGCCCGCTATCTGAGATTTTCGCCCGGCGACGGTCAGCGCTTCGTTCAGGTTGGCTCTGACGGCGGTCTGCTCGAAAAACCGCGCGACGGCCTGCCCGAACTGCTGCTCGCGCCCGGCGAACGCGCCGAAGTGATCGTGCGTGCCGGCAGCACGCCCTCACAGGCAGCGCTGACCGCCGATATCTACGACCGTCGCAAGATGGCGATGTCGGAGGGCAGCCTGCCACCCGAACCGGCGCGCGTACTCGCCGATGTCGCGTTTGAACCGCTGCCGGCCGGTGAGGCTGGCGCTGGAACGCGTGCAATACCCGAAACGTTGCGGAGCATCGTGACGTTTCCTGCACCAGTCGCGCGGAAGTCAGTTGTTTTTTCAGAGGCGATGGATATGGCCGCGATGCATCGTCCTGGTGCGTCGGCCCACGGCATGCCGGCGGGAATGCGCTTCATGATCAACGGCGCTTCGTTCGATCCAGAACGCATCACCCTGACGAGCCGGCGCGACGAAGTCGAGGCGTGGACCATCGAGAATCGCACCGACATGGATCATCCGTTCCATCTGCACGGCACGCAGTTCCAGGTGACAGGACGGGAGCGGGGCGGCGCCGTGACGCCCGAGCCGTATCGCGCGTGGCGCGACACGGTGAACGTCGAGCCCGGGGAGACCGTGCACATCGCGACGGTCCAGAAGATGGCGGGCGACCGGATGTTCCACTGCCACATCCTCGAACACGAGGACCTCGGCATGATGGGCACGCTCAGGGTAATCTGAGCGCCACCTCACGATTTCGACCGCTGAACAGAAATACAAAATGAAAAAACCCGGCACGAAGCCGGGTTTTCAGGGTTCGGGTATCGAACGGAATCAGGCGGCAGCCTGGATGTTCGATGCCTGTTTGCCTTTGGGGCCTTGCACGACCTCGAAGCTTACTTTCTGGCCTTCCTTGAGCGTTTTGAAACCGTTCATCTGGATAGCCGAAAAGTGTGCAAACAGATCCTCACCGCCTTCGTCGGGCGTAATGAATCCGAAACCTTTCGCGTCATTGAACCATTTGACCGTACCAGTTGCCATACCAACTTCCCCTGTAACTCATGTCCCTACCACGAGCCCCTCGAAAAGCTTAACGACCGCAGTTGCTGTCGCTCCTCGTTACAAGCTCACCACGGCATTTTTCCGTTATTCCGACTGGGTGGAAAAAAGTGCCAGCTTGATTGTTGAGGCTCTTAATTCGACTGTCAAGAAAATTTTGAGACGGCCGTAGACACGTTGTAAAGACCCAATTTCCAGGGTTTTTCCTTCTTTTCTTATGTGCGGTGGCGCAAGCGGCGCATCTTGAAAAGACGCATAATCGACTCACATGAGGTTCAGACCAGACGAGCATCGCGGTCGTCTCCAGCCTGATCTGGCGGGTTGTGCGATACTCGTTTCGACTGCAGTTTTTCGGGATGGGTTTCAGGTCAGTCCCGTGAGCCGGATCCGCAATCGGCTCGATGCAGAACTCACGCGTGACAAGGCTGTACGGTCAGGCGGTGGCGAACCGATCGCCGACCAGCCGGTCGGGTTTTGGCAGGATTGCGGGCCTGCCCGGGTTGTTTAGAATTGGATGTATGGCGATTATCCCGGACAAGCAGGACGGCACCGTACTGGAGCGGCAGGAACAGAAGCTGAAACCGCCGGCCATGTACAAGGTGGTGCTGCTGAATGACGACTTCACGCCGATGGAATTCGTCGTGATGGTCGTGCAGGAGTATTTCAATAAAGATCGTGAGACCGCAACGCAGGTGATGTTGAAGGTGCATCGCGAAGGTCGGGGGGTTTGTGGGGTCTACACGCGGGACATCGCGTCGACCAAAGTCGAGCAAGTCGTTACCCACGCACGGCAGGCCGGGCATCCGCTGCAGTGTGTGATGGAGGAAGCATGATTGCCCAGGAACTGGAAGTCAGCCTGCACATGGCGTTCATGGAAGCACGCCAGGCGCGGCACGAGTTCATAACGGTCGAACATCTTTTACTGGCCCTGTTGGACAATCCGACGGCAGCAGAAGTGTTGCGCGCATGCGCGGCCAATATCGAAGACCTGCGTCAGAACCTGCGCAACTTCATTCACGACAACACGCCGACCGTGCCAGGCACGGACGACGTCGATACGCAGCCGACACTCGGCTTCCAGCGCGTGATCCAGCGCGCAATCATGCATGTTCAGTCGACATCGAACGGCAAGAAGGAAGTCACCGGCGCGAACGTTCTCGTCGCGATTTTCGGCGAGAAGGATTCGCACGCGGTCTACTACCTGCAGCAGCAGGGCGTGACGCGTCTGGACGTGGTGAACTTCATCTCGCACGGCATCGCGAAGACGAACAGCACCGACGCCGCGAAAGCGAGCGACGCCAGCGCCGAGTCCGACGAAGCCGCTGCGCAGAAGGAAACCCCGCTTGCACAGTTCACGCAGAACCTGAACCAGATGGCGAAAGACGGCCGCATCGATCCGCTGATCGGACGCGAGTCGGAAGTCGAGCGCGTGGTGCAGGTGCTGTGCCGTCGGCGCAAGAACAATCCGCTGCTGGTCGGTGAGGCCGGCGTCGGCAAGACGGCGATCGCCGAAGGTCTCGCCTGGCGCATCACGCGCGGCGAAGTGCCGGACATTCTTGCGGATGCGCAGGTGTATTCGCTCGACATGGGCGCGCTGCTCGCGGGCACCAAGTATCGCGGCGATTTCGAGCAACGCCTGAAGACGGTTCTCAAGGAACTGAAGGAACGTCCGCACGCGATTCTCTTCATCGACGAAATCCATACGCTGATCGGCGCAGGCGCTGCGTCGGGCGGCACGCTGGACGCGTCGAACCTGCTGAAGCCGGCGCTCTCGTCGGGCACGCTGAAGTGCATCGGCGCGACGACGTTCACGGAATATCGTGGCATCTTCGAAAAGGACGCGGCACTGTCGCGTCGTTTCCAGAAGGTCGACGTGACCGAGCCGACCGTCGAGCAGACCGTGGCGATCCTGCGCGGCCTCAAGTCGCGTTTCGAAGAGCACCACGGCGTGAAGTATTCGTCGGGCGCGCTGAACGCGGCGGCTGAACTGTCGGCGCGCTTCATCACGGATCGTCATCTGCCGGACAAGGCGATCGACGTAATCGACGAAGCGGGCGCGGCACAACGCATCCTGCCGAAGTCGAAGCAGAAAAAGACGATCGGCAAGGGCGAGATCGAGGAAATCATCTCGAAGATCGCGCGTGTGCCGGCGCAAAGCGTGTCGCAGGACGATCGCAGCAAGCTGCAGACGCTCGATCGCGATCTGAAGAGCGTCGTGTTCGGGCAAGACCCGGCGATCGATGCGCTGTCGGCCGCGATCAAGATGGCGCGTGCCGGTCTCGGCAAGCTGGACAAACCGATTGGTGCGTTCCTGTTCTCCGGCCCGACGGGCGTCGGCAAGACCGAAGTGGCGCGGCAACTCGCGTTCACGCTCGGCATCGAGCTGATCCGCTTCGACATGTCGGAATACATGGAACGTCACGCGGTGAGCCGCCTGATCGGGGCGCCGCCGGGATACGTAGGTTTCGACCAGGGTGGTCTCTTGACCGAAGCTGTCACGAAGAAGCCGCATTGCGTGTTGCTGCTCGACGAAATCGAGAAGGCGCATCCGGACATCTACAACGTGCTGCTGCAGGTGATGGACCACGGCACGCTGACGGACAACAACGGCCGCAAGGCAGACTTCCGCAACGTCATCATCATCATGACGACGAATGCGGGCGCTGAGTCGATGAACAAGTCGACGATCGGCTTCACGACGCGCCGCGAAACCGGCGACGAAATGGTCGATATCAAGCGCATGTTCACGCCGGAGTTCCGTAACCGTCTGGACGCGACAATCAGCTTCCGCTCGCTCGATGAAGAAATCATCATGCGCGTGGTCGACAAGTTCCTGATGCAGCTCGAAGACCAGTTGCACGAGAAGAAGGTCGACGCGCTCTTCACCGACGCGCTGCGCGCGCATCTCGCGAAGCACGGTTTCGATCCGCTGATGGGCGCACGTCCGATGCAGCGTCTGATCCAGGACACGATCCGTCGTGCGCTGGCTGATGAACTGCTGTTCGGCAAGCTGATGAGCGGTGGTCGCGTGACGGTCGACGTCGATGCTGAAGACAAGGTGCAGTTGACCTTCGACGAAACACCGGCGCCGCGCAATCCGAATCCGGAAGCGATCGAAGTCGAGTAACGCTTGGGCTTAAGGTGTAGTTCAAAAGCAGAACGGCGCGGGTTAAACCCCGCGCCGTTCTGCTTTTTGCATTTGCGTGCGAAAAGCGAACGCGTTCAGTGCTTGCCCGTGCTGCCGAAACCGCCGGCACCGCGCGTGCTTTCTTCGAAGTCGTCCACGATGTTGAATTCGGCCTGCACGACCGGCACGATCACGAGTTGCGCGAGGCGCTCCATCGGGTTCAGCGTGAACTCGGTCTGGCCACGGTTCCACGTCGAAATCATCAGTTGCCCCTGGTAATCCGAATCGATCAGGCCGACCAGGTTGCCGAGCACGATGCCGTGCTTGTGACCGAGACCCGAGCGCGGCAGGATAAGCGCTGCATAACCCGGATCGCCGACGTGAATCGCGAGGCCTGTCGGCACCAGGGCAGTTTCGCCGGGCTTCAGCGTCAACGGTTCATCGATACAGGCGCGCAGGTCGAGGCCCGCACTGCCGGTGGTCGCGTAGGCGGGCAACTGCTCGCGCATGCGCGCGTCGAGAATCTTCAGGTCGAGTTTCATGCAGGTTCGTGTTGAATTAAAAAAACCTCAGCGCGCCAGCTGGAACGCTTCGGCAAGAAGTTCATAAGAGCGAAGACGTGCGCGATAGCTGCCGGCGACGGTCAGGACGATCAGCTCATCGGCCTGGAACTGTTCCTGGATGGCGAGCATTCGCGCCGTGACGCTTTCCGGCGTGCCAATGATGCTTCGCGGCTTTTCTCGCGAGATCACGAGCTGTTCGCGCTCGCCGTATTCCTGCGCGACGCCCTGTTCGATCGACGGAATCGGCGCGTTCAAACCGTATGCCATCTGCACGCGCCGCAGGTCGACAGCTTTTTCGAGGTCGGCGGCTTCCTGCTCGGTATCCGCGCAGATCACGAAGACGGCGGCGGCAAGATAGGGCTTCGCTTCGTTGCCGGCCGTGAAGCGCTCGCGATATACCTGCGCGACCTGGTGGCCGAAGTGCGCGTTGATGAAATGCGCAAACGAAAAACGCAGACCCAGCTGCGCAGCCAGCATGCCGCCGAAGTCGCTGGAGCCGAGTACCCACAACTGCGGACGGGTTTCGACGGCCGGCTGCAGCAGCACGCCGTACGCGACGTGTTCCGGCGGCAGCGTGCCGTTCATCAGCCCGACGAGATCGGCAACCTGCTGCGGGAAAATATCGCCGCGGTTATACGTGCCGGCGGCCACCGCCTGCGCGGTACGCATGTCGCCGCCCGGCGCGCGTCCCACGCCCAGATCGATCCGGCTCGGAAAGAGCGCCTCCAGCATCAGGAACTGTTCGGCGAGCTTGAACGGACTGTAGTACGGCAGCATGACGCCACCCGAACCGAGCCGGATGCGTTTCGTCACGCTGCCGAGCCGCGCGAGCATGACTTCCGGGCATGGGTTCGACACGCCGCGCAGGCCGTGATGTTCGGCACACCAGTAGCGCGTGTAGCCGAGGTCGTCGGCGAGTTGTGCGAGTTCGACGGTAGCGGCCACGGCGTCCGCGACCGAATGCCCGTCGATGACCGGGGTTTGATCGAGCACGGAAAGTAGCGTCATGGTTCCGCTCCGGTTCAGGATGAATACAACGCGCGCCGCGTCACGTCAGTTACGAGATGAGGCGCGTATCCGGCAGGCGCTTCGCGATTTCGGCGATCAGCGCGCGCGCGAGCGTCTGCTTGTCCGCGCGCGGCAGTTTCGTCGCGCCTTTGGCTTCGAAGAGAACGACTTCGTTGTCGTCGAGGCCGAAGGTCTGCGGGCCGAGATTGCCGATCAGCAACGGCACGTTCTTGCGCACGCGCTTTTCTTCACCGTGTACGTCGAGATTTCCGCTCTCGGCCGCAAAGCCGATGCAAAAGGGCGGATGCGGCAGCTTCGCCACCGAGGCCAGAATGTCCGGATTCTCGACGAACGTGAACACAGGCAAAGACTTGTCCGCATTCTTCTTGATCTTGTGTTCGGCGACGTGATCGATGCGCCAGTCGGCTACCGCAGCGACGCCGATGAAGATGTCGTAACCGGACACGGCGCGCATGACCGCGTCATGCATCTGCTGCGCGGTCTGCACGTCCTCGCGATACACGCCCCATGGCGTCTCCAGCGCAACCGGACCGGCGACGAGATGGACTTCCGCGCCCGCCTGCTGCGCGGCGCGTGCAAGCGCGAAGCCCATCTTGCCGCTCGAACGGTTCGTGATGCCGCGCACCGGATCGAGCGGTTCGAACGTCGGACCCGCGGTCAGCAGCACGCGGCGGCCGGCGAGGATCTTTGGCGTGAAAAACGATGCGATCGCTTCGTAGGTGGCTTCGGGTTCGAGCATGCGCCCGTCGCCGGTTTCGCCGCACGCCTGCGCGCCCGAGTCCGGGCCGAGCACTTCGATGCCGTCGGCGCGCAACTGGGCAACGTTGCGTTGCGTCGCCGGATTCATCCACATCTGGCGGTTCATCGCCGGCACGACGAGGAGCGGACAGTCGCGCGCCACGCACAGCGTGGACAGCAGATCGTCGGCCATGCCGTGGGCGAGCTTCGCGAGGAAATCCGTCGATGCCGGCGCGATCACGATCGCGTCAGCTTCGCGCGACAGATCGATGTGCGGCATGTTGTTGTCGATGCGCGTGTCCCACTGGCTCGTGTAGACAGGCCGGCCGGAGAGCGCCTGCATCGTGACCGGCGTGATGAACTGCGTGGCCGCTTCGGTCATCGCGACCTGCACGGTGGCGCCTGCCTTCGTCAGGAGGCGCGTGAGTTCAGCGATCTTGTAACAGGCGATGCCGCCCGTCATGCCGAGGACGAGATGTTTTCCAGCGAGTTCTGCGGTTGCCAACGCGAGCCTCCGACAAAGCATGACGGCCGGCGCGCCTTTGGGTGCAGGTCGCGCCGGCCTGGATACCGATGATCAGCGCGCGCCGCGCACGCGCCGCAGTTCATCGAACACGAGCAAGGCGGCGCCAATCGTGATCGCGCTGTCGGCGATATTGAACGCCGGCCAGTGCCATGCGCGCACGTGAAAATCGAGAAAGTCGATCACGTGGCCGTAGACCAGCCGGTCGATCACGTTACCGAGCGCGCCGCCCAGAATGAGTGCCAGCGCCGTGCAGAACATCTTCTGGTTGCCGTGGCGCTTCAGCAGATAGCAGATTACCAGCGCCGCGATCACGCCGAGCGCCGTGAACACCCAGCGCTGCCAGCCGCCGGCCGCCGCGAGAAAGCTGAACGCCGCGCCGCGGTTGTACACGAGCACGAGATTGAAGAACGGCGCCAGCGGGACCGACTGGCCGTACGCAAGCACCTTCGCAATTGCGATCTTCGACAGCTGGTCGAACAGGATGACGATCAGCGCGACGCCCAGCCACGGCGCCAGCGACGACCCGCCGGCGGGTTTCGACATCGTTCTGGCCATTATGCCGCGCTCCTTTCTTCGCCGCTGCCGAAGAGGTTGCTGAAGCACCGGCCACAGAGCGTCGGGTGATCGGCATGCGCGCCGACGTCCGCGCGATAGTGCCAGCAGCGTTCGCACTTCAGATACTTCGAGGCGATGACTTCGACGCCTTCTTCCTCGACGGTCTCGACCTTCACGACGGTCGCAGCCGACGTGATCAGCACGAACTTGAGGTCGTCGCCGAGACTCGTCAGTGCGTCGTAACGCGCGCCGCTCGCGCGGATTTCGACTTCCGCCTGCAGCGACGAGCCGATCAGGTTCGCGACGCGCGCTTCTTCCAGCGCCTTCGTCACGCTGCCGCGCACTTCGCGCAGCAGCGTCCACTTGTCGACGAGCGCCGCCGATTGCGGCACTTCCGGCCACGTGTGATACGTCTCCGTGAAGATCGTTTCGTTCGACGGCTGGAAGATCTTCCAGGCTTCTTCGGCGGTGAACGACAGGAACGGCGCCATCAGACGCAGCAGACCGTGCGCGATGTGATACAGCGCCGTCTGTGCCGAACGGCGTGCGACGGAGTCGGTGGCCGTGGTGTAGAGGCGATCCTTCAGCACGTCGAGATAGAAACCGCCGAGATCTTCGGAGCAGAACGTCTGCAGCTTCGCGACGACCGGGTGGAACTCGTACTTCTCGTAGTGCGCGAGCACGTCGGCCTGCAGGCCGGCCGCCATCGCAACCGCGTAACGGTCGATTTCGAGCCAGTCTTCGACCGGGCGCGCATCTTTCGCGAAGTCGAAATCCGACAGGTTCGCGAGCAGGAAGCGCAGCGTGTTGCGGATGCGACGATAGCCTTCCGTCACACGCTTCAGGATTTCCTCGGAGATCGCGAGTTCGCCCGAATAGTCGGTCGAGGCGATCCACAGGCGGATGATTTCCGCGCCGAGACGGTTCGCCACTTCGTGCGGATCGATACCGTTGCCGAGCGACTTGCTCATCTTGCGGCCTTCGCCGTCGACGGTGAAGCCATGCGTCAAGAGCGCGTTGTACGGCGGACGGCCGTCGAGCATCGAAGCCGTCAGCAGCGACGAGTGGAACCAGCCGCGATGCTGGTCCGAACCTTCGAGATACAGGTCGGCCGGGAACTGCAGTTCGTCCTTGTGCGAGCCGCGCAGCACATGCCAGTGCGTCGTGCCCGAATCGAACCAGACGTCGAGCGTGTCGCGGTTCTTTTCGTACAGGTTCGCGTCGTCGCCGAGCAGCTCGCGCGGATCGAGCGACTGCCACGTTTCGATGCCGCCCTGCTCGACGCGCTTCGCGACTTCTTCGAGCAGTTCCAGCGTGCGCGGATGCAGTTCGCCCGTTTCCTTGTGCACGAAGAACGCCATCGGCACGCCCCACTGACGTTGACGCGACAGCGTCCAGTCAGGGCGGTTCGCGATCATGCTGAAGAGGCGCTGCTTGCCCCACGAAGGATAAAACGCGGTGTTTTCGATGCCTTCGAGCGCGGTTTCGCGCAGCGTCCTGTCCGTGTCGTTCGGCTTGACGTCCATCCCGGCAAACCACTGTGACGTTGCGCGATAGATGATCGGCGTCTTGTGGCGCCAGCAATGCATGTAGCTGTGCGTGTACTTTTCGGTGCGTAGTAGCGTCCCGGCTGCTTCGAGCGCCTCGACGATCTTCGGATTCGCCGCCCAGATCGACAGCCCGCCGAAGAGCGCGAGCGATTCGATGTAGCGGCCATCGCCCATCACCGGACCGATGATGTCGGAGTCCGCCATGCCATGCGCCTTGCTCGACACGAAGTCTTCCACGCCGTACGCCGGCGACGAGTGCACGATGCCCGTACCCGTTTCGGTCGTCACGTAGTCGCCGAGATAGACCGGCGACGTGCGGCGATAGTCCGGATGGGCGGACGCGAGCGGATGACGGAAACGCACGTTCGCGAGGTTCGCACCCGGTGCGGTCGCGATCACGTGGCCTTCCAGACCGTATTGCTTCAGGCACGCCTCGACGCGCTCCTCAGCGAGAATCAGCAGGCCACGCGGCGTATCGACGAGCGCGTACGTGATCTCCGGATGGACGTTCAGCGCCTGGTTGGCGGGAATCGTCCACGGCGTCGTGGTCCAGATGACGATGCCGCCTTCGCTGCGCGGCAGCGCCGCAAGGCCGAACGCCTGCGCGGTTTTTTCCGGTTCGGCGAAGCTGAACAGCACGTCGATCGTCGGATCGGTCTTGTCCTTGTATTCGACTTCCGCTTCGGCTAGCGCCGAACCGCAGTCGAAGCACCAGTTCACCGGCTTCAGGCCGCGGAACACGTAGCCTTTTTCGATAATCTTCGCGAGCGCGCGGATTTCGCCGGCTTCATTCGCGAAGTTCATCGTCCTGTACGGATTGTCCCAGTCGCCGAGCACACCGAGACGGCGGAACCCGACCTTCTGCTTTTCGATCTGCTCGCTCGCGTAGGCGCGCGCCTTCTGCATCACTTCGATGGCCGGAAGCGACTTGCCGAACTGTTTTTCGATCTGGATTTCGATCGGCATGCCGTGGCAATCCCAGCCCGGCACATAGACCGCGTCGAAGCCCGCGAGATTGCGCGCCTTGACGATCATGTCCTTCAGGATCTTGTTCACCGCGTGGCCGAGGTGGATGTCGCCGTTCGCATACGGCGGGCCGTCGTGCAGGATGAACTTCTTGCGGCCCTTTGAGGCGGCGCGGATCTTTTCGTAGATCTTGCGTTCCTGCCACTCCTTCACCCATTGCGGTTCGCGCTTCGGCAGGTCGCCGCGCATCGGGAACGGGGTGTCGAGCAGGTTGACCGGGTAGCGGGACTGCGGTTTCGAATCGGCTTTCTTGTTGCTCATGATCAGGTCGCGGTGAATGCTGTGTGTCGCGGAGTACGCGGGGCGTGGCGCGCATCAGGCAGGCTGGTCGCGTGGGCGACTGGCGCTGTCCGCTGCGCGCGGCGAGGGTACGTGCTGCGCTTGCAGCCGCACGTACCGCGGCGGTTATCTAATTCGGTCGGTGGCCGAGGTGGCGAAGCCGGTCGAGCGGCTACCCGGCGCATGCGCGCCGACGGCGGCAAACCACGCGCGCGCGTTCGCGACGTCGCGCGAGATTGCGGCGGTCAGCGTTTCGAGGTCGACGTATTTTTCCTCGTCGCGCAGCTTCTTCAGGAATTCGACGCGCACGAGTTTGCCATACGCGTCGCCGTGCCAGTCGAGCAGGTGCACTTCGAGCAGCACACGGCCGGAATCGTCGACGGTCGGACGCAGCCCGAGGCTCGCGACGCCCGGCAGCGGCTCGTCCGCCACGCCGTGCACGCGCACCACGAAAATGCCCGCGAGCGCCGGCCGCTTGTGCGCAATCGGCAGGTTCAGGGTGGGAAAACCGAGATCGCGGCCGAGCTTCATGCCGTGCACGACGTGGCCGCTGATCAGGTAGTCGCGGCCCAGCGCGGCACGTGCCGAATCGAGATCGCCCGCGACCAGCGCCGCACGCACGCCGGAGCTGGAAATCCGCGCGCCCGACGGATCGGCGACGGTCGCCATCTGCTCGACTTCGAAGCCGTGCTGTTCGCCCGCCGCCTTCAGCGAATTGAAGTCGCCGGCGCGCTTCGCGCCGTAGCGGAAGTCGTCGCCAATCATCACCCAGCGCGCGTGCAGGCCGTTCACGATGATCCGCTCGACGAACGAATCCGGTGACTGGCCGGCAAATGTCTGGTTGAAATGCTCGACGACGACCCGGTCGACACCGTTCATGCGTAGCGCTTCGAGCTTGTCGCGCAGCATCGCGATGCGCGGCGGTGCGCCGGCCGGATTGAAGAATTCGCGTGGGTGCGGCTCGAAGGTCATCACGCAGACGGGCAGGCCCCGCGCATCGGCGGCCGCGCGGACGTGCGCGAGCAAAGCCTGATGGCCGCGGTGGACACCGTCGAAGTTGCCGATGGTCAGTGCGCACGGCGCACGGCTTTCAGCATTGGGAAGACCGCGGAAGACTCTCACGATAGCGGGTGTGGCGAGTTTGAGTAGAGTGGGCCAGATGCCGCAAAACACACGATTATAAACGCTCAGGGCTCAGCACGGCGCCGCGGCCCGGTTTGCAGGCCCCCTGAATGTTAAAATCCGCGGATGAAAAAACTCGTCATCCTGATTTCCGGACGGGGAAGCAACATGGAAGCCATTGTCCGCGCCTGTTCGCGCGAGCGCTGGCCGGCCGAGGTCGCCGCCGTGATTGCCAACCGTCCAGACGCCGCGGGTCTTGCTTTCGCGGCGTCGCAAGGCATTGCCACGGTGGTCGTCGACCACCGCCAGTTTCCTGACCGCGAGGCGTTCGACGCCGCGCTCGCTGCTGAAATCGACCGCTTTTCGCCCGATCTGCTGGCGCTTGCCGGCTTCATGCGCGTGCTCACGCCGGGTTTCGTCGACCATTACGCTGGACGGATGCTCAACGTGCATCCGTCGCTGTTGCCGAGCTTTGCCGGCCTGAAAACCCATCAGCAGGCGCTCGACGCAGGCGTACGCCTGCACGGCGCGTCTGTGCATTTTGTCACGTCGCAGCTGGATCATGGGCCGATCGTGATCCAGTCGGCCGTGCCGGTGCTGGCCGGCGACGACGCTACGGCGCTGGCCGCGCGCGTGCTTTCCGCCGAACATGTCATTTATCCGCGTGCCGTGCGCTGGTTCGTCGAAGGGCGTCTTGCGCTCGACGGGCTGCGCGTCACGCTTACGCCGCCGGAAGAGCCCCAATGGCTCTTCGCCGGTCAAACCGCCGGGGAGGGCGTATGAGGCTTCATGGTTTTCTGATTGGACAAACTGAAACACTGCTTGCGGACGTTCTGAAGTTCGCGGGTCCCGCCGACGCCGCCACGAGCCGCTTTTTCCGCGCGCATCCGAAGCTCGGCCATAGCGAGCGCGGTGTGATCGCCGAAGCGGTGTTCGCGGTACTGCGTCGCCGGATGGAGTTCGCGCATCTGGCCGAAAGCGGCACGGGCAGCCCGGCGCGGCGTCTTGCGCTGCTTGGGCTGATGCAGACGGCAGGGCGCTCGGCGATCAGGCCGTTTGTCTCCGAAGCCGAATCGACGTGGCTCGAGCACGTCTCGAAGATCGATCCGGAAAGCCTGCCGCTGCGGATTCGCCTGAATCTGCCCGACTGGATCTATCAGGCGCTGTCGAAGCGCTTCGAACCCGCGGAACTGGCGCAGCTCGCCGCGGCGCTGAACTATCCGGCGCCGCTCGATCTGCGCGCCAACCCGATCAAGGCGAGCCGCGACGACCTCCTCGAAGCGCTCGGCACGGCCGGCATCGAAGCCGGCGGTACGCCGTTCGCGCCGTTCGGCGTGCGCGTGGTCGGCAAGCCGCCGCTTACGAAGCTCGATGCGTTCCAGAACGGCTGGGTCGAAGTGCAGGATGAGGGCAGCCAGCTGCTGTGTTCGCTCGTCGCGCCGAAGCGTGGCGAGATGATCGTCGACTTCTGCGCGGGCGCGGGCGGCAAGACGCTCGCACTCGGCGCCGCGATGCGCTCGACGGGCCGTCTTTACGCGTTCGACATCTCGGAGCGGCGTCTCGCGAAGCTGAAACCGCGCCTTGCACGCAGCGGTCTGTCGAACGTGAATCCGGTGCTGATCGACAGTGAACACGACGCGAAGATCAAGCGCCTCGCGGGCAAGATCGACCGCGTGCTGGTGGACGCGCCGTGCAGCGGCCTTGGCACGCTGCGTCGCAATCCGGACCTGAAGTGGCGCCAGTCGCCGGAGTCGGTCGCCGAACTGGCGCCGAAGCAGGCGTCGATTCTGGCGAGCGCGGCACGTCTCGTGAAGAAGGGCGGCCGGCTCGTGTACGCGACGTGCAGCATTCTCGAAGCCGAGAACGAGGCGGTCGTGAAGCAGTTCCTCGCCGATCATCCGGACTTCGTGCTGATCCCGGCCGGCGAGGTGCTCGCCGAACAGCGTATCGATCTGCCGATGGGCGACTACCTGTCTCTCTGGCCGCATCTGCACGCGACCGACGGGTTCTTTGCCGCCGTGATGGAACGCCGGGCGACGGCTGCTGCTGCCGCACCTGCTGCCCCCGCATCTGTCGAAGCGACCGACGCCACCGACGCGACGGAGTAACCCCGGGAGCGCCCGCCGCGTCACACGCGGCCGGGCGCCGCAAGGGCACGGACAATCATGGAAGAACATCTCTTCTCTCACATGCCCGCCGACATCGTGCGCGACCTGGGTCAGCCGGTGATCCTGTGGCAGGCGGCGATCCTGCTCTCCACGCTGGCCGTTGCGTGGATCGTCTCGCGGCTCCTGCGCCGCACGCTCGACCTGCGGCGCCAGACGCGTTACCAGAAGCTGCATTTCGGCGCGGAAAGCCTCAACAAGGCCTTCTTTCCGCTCGTCGGCGGCGTGTTCGTGTGGCTCGCGAGCACGATCGCCGCGCATTTCATGCACACGTCGCTGCTCGATCTCGCGCTCGTGCCGCTCTTCGGTATCAGCCTGATCTACATCGCGTTCTATTTCGCGCGTCGCGTCTTCAGCACCGACGGCGAGGCGCACGGCCTGCTGTTCCTCGTCGAGAAGGTTGTCTCGGTGGTCGTCTGGATCGGCATGGTGCTGACGGTGATGGGCATCCAGGACAGCGTGCTCGCGTGGATGGGCAGCGTGAAATTCCGCGTCGCGAACGCGCACATGACGCTGTTGTCGCTGTCGACGGGCCTTCTGTGGGTCTGCGTCACGATGATGGTGGCAATGTGGCTCGGCTCGGCGTTCGAAGACCGCGTGACGCGCTCGACCACGCTCGATGCGAACCTCAAGGTCGTGCTCGCGCGCGTCGGACGAGCGCTCCTGATGTTGGCCGCGATCCTCATCAGTCTGTCGCTCGTGGGTATCGACGTAACGGTCCTCGGCGTGTTCGGTGGCGCGCTCGGTGTCGGGCTGGGGTTTGGTCTGCAGAAGATTGCGAGCAATTACGTGTCAGGCTTCATCATCCTGATCGACCGGTCGCTGCGCATCGGCGACACAATCAACGTGACAGGCCTGCAGGGCATGGTGACGCAGATCCGCACACGTTATACGGTCGTGCGCGGACTCGACGGGATCGAAGCGTTGATCCCGAACGAGAAACTCATCACCGACGTCGTGCAGAACCAGTCGTCCTATCTGACGCGCGGTTATGCGAAGGCCGCAGTGCAGATCGCCTACACGTCTGATCTCGATCAGGCGATGGCGCTGCTCGCCGAAGCCGCCAAAGACGTACCGCGCGTGCTGCAGGAGCCGGCACCGACGCCGTACCTGACCGGCTTCGGCCCGGATGGCGTCAACCTCGAACTCGGATACTGGATCGAGAACGCCGCGCAGGGCACTTCAGGCGTGCGCTCGGCAATCAATCTGAATATCTGGCGGCTCTTCGCGGCCAACGGTATCTCCATCCCGTTCGCGCAACGCGAAGTGCGGATCGTTGGGGGCAGCGACATGCTGTCGCAGGCGGTAACTCTGACCGGGCGAGCCGCAGACAATGCGGACAACGGCGCCTGATATGGCGGGGCGGTGTTGCCGCCCCTGATTCACTGCCCGAATTGCCTGGAATCTGGACTTTCGGCATGCATATTTTTTGCCTTGCTACAAAAAAATCCTCATTTGTTACAAACACTTGGAACGGTTCTAGTAAAATGCCGTCGAATCCTGATGCATGCTTTCACTTTCTTGACATCGGCCTTCTCGGTGGATGTCGCACGTCACACAGGTAAACTGACTTGTTGAATTCCCTGCTCGACTTTCTTGCCCACGGCCTGCTTCGCCTCTCGTGGTGGCAACTCGTGCTTTATACGCTGGCGGTGACGCACGTCACGATCGTCGGCGTGACGGTCTATCTGCATCGCTGCCAGGCGCATCGTGCGCTGGATCTGCATCCTGTCGTCAGTCACTTTTTCCGTTTCTGGCTGTGGATGACTACAGGCATGCTGACGGCGCAATGGGCTGCGATTCACCGCAAGCATCACGCGAAGTGCGAGACCGAAGAAGATCCGCACAGCCCGCAGACTCGCGGCATCTGGAAGGTGCTGCTTGAAGGCGCGGAGCTGTATCGCGTTGAAGCGAAGAACGAAGAAACGCTGCGCAAGTTCAGCCACGGCACGCCGAACGACTGGATCGAACGCAACGTCTACACGAAGTATCCGATCCTCGGCATCAGTGTGTTGATGGTGATCGACGTTGCGTTGTTCGGCATCGTCGGCCTGAGCGTGTGGGCCGTGCAAATGATCTGGATTCCGTTCTGGGCGGCTGGCGTCGTGAACGGTCTGGCGCACTGGTGGGGTTACCGTAACTTCAACTCGTCGGATGCGAGCACGAACATCTTCCCGTGGGGCATCCTGATCGGCGGCGAAGAACTGCATAACAACCATCACACGTATGCCACGTCGGCGAAGCTGTCGAACAAATGGTACGAGTTCGACATCGGCTGGATGTATATCCGCATCATGTCGGCGTTCAGGCTGGCCAAGGTGAAGAAGATCGCGCCGACCCCGCGTCTCACGTCGGGCAAGCTGGTGCTCGATCAGGACACGCTGCAGGCTGTGCTCGCGAACCGCTACGAAGTGATGGCACGTTACGGCAAGGCCCTCAAGCGCGCGTATCGGCAGGAACTGGCTCACCTGAAAGAAGTAGGGGCACGCGAGAAGTATCAATTGATGCGCGGTGCACGCAAGTGGGTCCACAAGGAAGAAGACGGCCTCGACGAACCGCAGAAGCGTCAGTTGCCGCAGCTTTTCGCAAACAGCCAGAAACTGCGCACGTACATCGAACTGCGTAGCGAGCTTGCGGCGATGTGGGAGCGCTCCAACGCATCGCGCGAACAGTTGCTGGTGCAGCTGCAGGACTGGTGTCATCGTGCCGAACAAAGCGGTATCAAGGCGCTGCAGGAATTTGCGCTGCGACTTCGTCGTTATGCCTGATCCCGGCTAATCCCGAAATACTTTAAAATTTGGGAACGTCACAAAACCCCGCGTTGGCGGGGTTTTGCTTTTTGGGCTGCGGAAAAGGTGCGCAAAGTGCGTACTCGCAGATCAGCAGGGGTAGAGAGGAGATCATGAATCAGGCGATCAGGAGCGTCGAATACGACCGGCCGCAGACACAGGGTTTGACGTGCGGCGTCGGTCAGGCGTGGGCGAAGGTGCCCGAAGTGCCCTCGGCGCAGGAAAAGGTTGCGTTGAAAGAGCGCATTCGCGCGCTCCTTGCACGCGAGAAGGCGGTGCTTGTCGCGCATTACTACGTGGACGCCGAATTGCAGGAACTGGCCGACGAGACGGGCGGCTGCGTCGCCGATTCGCTGGAAATGGCGCGTTTCGGTCGCGATCACGAGGCGCAGACGCTGGTTGTGGCCGGCGTGCGTTTCATGGGCGAGACGGCGAAGATTCTGAGTCCGGACAAACGCATTCTGATGCCGGATCTCGACGCGACCTGTTCGCTCGACCTCGGCTGCCCCGTCGATGAGTTCTCCGCCTTCTGCGATGCGCATCCGGATCGCACCGTCGTTGTCTACGCGAACACCAGCGCGGCCGTGAAGGCGCGCGCGGACTGGATGGTGACTTCGTCGATCGGGCTCGAGATCGTCGCCGATCTTCACGCGCGCGGCGAGAAGATCATCTGGGCTCCCGATCGCCACCTCGGCGGCTACATTCAGAAGAAGACGGGTGCCGACATGCTGTTGTGGCAGGGCTCGTGTCTCGTGCACGATGAATTCAAGGGCATCGAACTCGATCTGCTGCGTGCGGAATATCCCGGTGCGAAGGTGCTGGTGCATCCGGAATCGCCGGAAGGCGTGGTCGCGCAGGCCGATGTCGTCGGCTCGACGACGCAGTTGATCGACGCCGCCCAGCGTCTCGACGCAACGCACTTCATTGTCGCAACCGATCTCGGGATTCTTCACAAGATGCGTCTGGCCGCGCCCGGCAAGACGTTCATCGAAGCGCCGACTGCCGGCAACAGTGCCACGTGCAAGAGTTGCGCACACTGCCCGTGGATGGCGATGAACGGCCTCGGCAATCTTGCCGGCGTGCTGGAGCACGGACACAACGAAATTTTCGTCGATCGCGCGATTGGTGAGCGCGCGCGTCTGCCGATCGACCGGATGCTCGCATTCGCCGCGGAACACAAGAAGCGCGTCCAGGCGAGCGGCGATCTCGCACGGGATACGACGTTGTTCAAGAACGTGGGGGCGGCATGATGGGGGCGTCCGAAGTTGTCCGCACGGAAGCGGTCTCTCCGCTCTACGTTGAAATCCGCGCGCAATACGGCGACGCCTTCGACGCGGCGATTGCCCGCAACGTTGCGGACGCACTTGCCGAGGATATCGGCAGCGGTGACCTCACCGGTCTGCTGGTGCCCGCGGACGAGCTCCGCGACGCACGGATCATCGTGCGAGAAGAAGCCGTGTTGTGCGGCGTGTCGTGGTTCGATGAAGTCATGCGTCGCCTCGATCCGCGGATTGAGGTGAAGTGGCGTTATCGCGAAGGCGAGCGCATGACGGCTGACACCACGGTGTGCGAAATGCGCGGCCCGGCACGCGCACTGCTGACCGCCGAGCGTAATGCGATGAACTTCCTGCAACTGCTGTCGGGCGTGGCCACCACGACGCGGCGCTACGTCGACGCGATCGCGCATACACAGGCGCGCATTCTCGACACGCGCAAGACGTTGCCGGGCCTGCGGCTTGCGCAGAAATATGCAGTGCGCGTCGGGGGCGGCGTCAATCAGCGGATCGCGTTATACGACGGCATTCTCATCAAGGAAAATCACATCGCGGCCGCTGCCGGCGTTGGGGCGGCGATGGATGCGGCGCTGGCGCTCAACGCGGGTGTGTCGATTCAGATCGAAGTCGAGACACTTGCGCAGCTCGAGACCGCGCTCGCCCATCGCGCGCAGTCGATCCTGCTCGACAACTTCACGTTTGACGCGATGCGCGATGCCGTTCGTGTCACGGCTGGAAGGGCGGTGCTGGAAGTGTCGGGCGGCGTGAACTTCGACACGGTACGGACGATCGCTGAAACGGGCGTCGATCGTATATCGATTGGTGCCCTCACGAAGGACGTGCGCGCGACGGACTATTCGATGCGATTGATCTGATCGCAGCGCGGTTCGGCATGGCAAAAAACCCGCAGTGATGCGGGTTTTTTTGCGCCTCAGATCGTACGGTTGGGCACGCGTTCCGGTGAAAGCACGGTCGGGAGCGCTTTCGGCAGAGCCGCCGGCCAGTCGCGGCTGAAATGCAGGCCGCGGCTTTCGCGGCGCGAGCGGGCGCTTTCGACGATCAACGAAGCCACGTCGACCAGATTGCGTAACTCCAGAAGGTCGCGACTGACCTTGAAGTTCGCGTAGTACTCGTGGATCTCGTCGCGCAACAGGGCAAGCCGATGCTTTGCGCGCGCGAGTCGCTTGTCGGTGCGCACGATGCCGACGTAGTTCCACATGAGTCGGCGCAGTTCGTCCCAGTTATGCGCGACGACTACTTCCTCGTCGGGATCGGACACACGGCTCTCGTCCCAGTCAGGCAATGGCGCATAGACGGCTGCGCCAAATCCTTCTTCCTCGATGGCAGCGGCCGCGGACCTGCCCACAACGAGGCATTCCAGCAATGAATTGCTCGCAAGCCGGTTCGCGCCATGCAGACCCGTACAGGACGTCTCGCCGACCGCGTACAGGCCCGCCAGATCGGTGCGCCCGGCGAGGTCAGTGACGACGCCGCCACAGGTGTAGTGTGCCGCGGGCACAACCGGAATGGGTTCTTTCGTGATGTCGATGCCGAACTCGAGGCATCGCGCGAGGATGGTCGGAAAGTGTTCCTGCAGGAACGCGGCCGGCTGATGGCTGATGTCGAGATAGACGCAATCGATGCCGCGCTTCTTGATTTCGAAGTCGATCGCACGCGCGACGATATCGCGTGGCGCGAGCTCGGCGCGCGGATCGTGATTCGGCATGAAACGGGTGCCGTCGGGCAACCTCAGGACGCCGCCTTCGCCGCGCACGGCCTCGGATATCAGAAATGATTTCGCGTACGGATGGAAAAGGCACGTAGGGTGGAACTGGATGAATTCCATGTTCGACACGCGGCATCCCGCGCGCCAGGCCATCGCTGTGCCGTCTCCCGTCGCCGTGTCGGGGTTCGTTGTGTACAGGTAGACCTTGCCTGCGCCGCCCGTCGCGAGGACCGTGTGGGGCGCCTCAATGGTCACAGTGCGACCACTGGCGATATCGAGGGCATAGAGGCCGTGACAGCGCCGGCCGGGCAGGCCGAGCCGGTCCGATGTGATCAGGTCGATCGCGCAATGGTCTTCGAACAGCGTGATGTTCGGATGGAGGCGCAAGCGTTCGCTGAGGGTCGTGACGACCGCGTGGCCGGTGGCATCGGCGGCGTGAATGATGCGACGATGACTATGGCCGCCTTCGCGCGTGAGGTGAAAGCCCAGTTCCGCTGCGTCGTCTTTGGTGAACGGCACGCCCTGGGCAATCAGCCACTCGATGGCGGCGCGCCCGTGTTCGACGATATGTCGCGTAGCCGCTTCGTCGCACAGGCCGCCGCCGGCAATCAGCGTGTCGCTGACGTGATTCTCGATGCTATCCGCAGAATCGAGCACTGCGGCGATGCCGCCTTGCGCCCAGTCGCTGGCTCCCTCGGTCATCGAGCGTTTGGCGATGACCGCAACGCGCCGCGTCTCCGCCAGATTCAGCGCGACGCTCAAACCGGCCAGCCCGCTGCCGACAATCGCTACATCGAAATTCATGTCCCTGCCTCTCCGTGTTTCTCTGTCTCTGGCTTCTATTAACTGGACGCACTGTGTACGTCGATCAGGCCGTAGAGGATACCGCGCTCGTGACAGGAGCGAAACCTGGCCGGAAAGCTAATGAAGATCGCGGCAGGGCGGGGCCGAACCCGGGCCGCGAAAAACAAAAAGCCCCGCACGAATGCGGGGCTTTTTGTCGTCAAACTTTTCGTCGAACAACGGAAATCAAGATTACTTGATCTTGGTTTCCTTGTACTCAACGTGCTTGCGGACGACGGGATCGAACTTCATGATCGCCATCTTTTCCGGCATGTTGCGCTTGTTCTTCGTGGTGGTGTAGAAGTGACCCGTACCAGCGGTCGATTCCAGCTTGATTTTGTCGCGTGCGCCCTTTGCCATGATCTACTCCTTAGGCTTCGCCGCGTGCGCGCAGATCTGCGAGCACGGTGTCGATACCGTTCTTGTCAATCAGGCGCAGACCGGCGTTCGAGACGCGCAGACGCACCCAACGGTTTTCGCTTTCGACCCAGAAACGGCGGTTTTGCAGATTCGGGAGAAAACGACGCTTGGTCTTGTTGTTCGCGTGGGAAACGTTGTTGCCGCTCATCGGCGCTTTCCCAGTTACTTGGCATACGCGTGCCATGAGAGCACTCCTAATACGCTAATTCTGAGTTCGAACGCCGTGAAAGAATCCAGGAAAGAAGAGCGATGCTTGAGATCGTTCAATATTTCCCTGAAGGCCTTGGTGGCTTCGGAACAGGGTTGGAAACAGGCAAACCGTGATTCTAGCAGGAAAAAACCCGATAAATCAAACGTTATTTGCGTCTGGCGAAGGGGCGTGATGCCTGTCCGCGACGCCTGAGGCGCGTCGCAAACTGGCCCTCAGGCCCACCCGGCGCGGGCGAACGAGAACGTTTCGTGCGCGCCGATCACGAGGTGATCGATCAGTTGCACGTCGACGAGAGCCAGCGTGTTGCGTAGCACCCGTGTGAGGCGGCGGTCGCTGGCGCTCGGGTTGACGGCGCCGGACGGGTGATTATGCGCCACGATCAGGCTCGCCGCATTCAAAATCAGCGCCCGCCGCACAATTTCTCGCGGATAGACCGCCATGCGGGTGAGCGTGCCGCGCGAGTTCTCCTCAGAGCGGATCAGCCGGTGTCGCGCGTCCAGGAAGAGGCAAACGAACACTTCGTACGGGCGCGCGCCGATCAGGAGGCGCAGGTAATCCTCGACCGCCCCGGGTGAATCGATCAGCGGCCGCTCGCGCATCTTTTCCGCCAGCCCGCGGCGCGCCATTTCGACGATGGCGAGCAGCTGCGCTGTCCGCGCCGGGCCGATGCCGCGCAGCCCGTCGAAATCGTCGGGTGTGGCGTCGAGCATCGCCCGTATCGAGCCGAAGCGGGCGAGGAGCGCCCGCGCCACGTCGAAAACGTTGTGGCCAGGGAGCCCGGAGCCGAGCATCAGCACAATCAGTTCCGTATCGGATAGCGCGCCGGGGCCTGCTTCCAGAAGACGTTCCCGGGGCATGTCGTGCGCCGGCCAGTCGCGGCAACGCCCGGGTGAGCCGCGTAAAGTGTCGATCGCGATGTCGTCGGGCAGCGCGGGGCAATCGGTGTCATGCATGATCTCGTCCTTCACGAAAGGTTGCCGCTATGCGACTGGCGCAGGCGCGCGGGGAAGCGCGCCACCGCGACTGGATATGTGGCTTACAATAGAGCCTTTGCGCACGGCACTTCCGTTGCCACCGCGCGCATCGCGCCCCGGGCGCACGCGCAGCGCTTCGACCGAACGAGTACTGCATGAGCATCATCGACATTTCCGAAGTGAAGCCGGGTTCGCACGTCACGCTTCACTACCGGCTTTCGCTCGCCGATGGCGCCGATATCATCAATACCTTTACCGAGAAGCCCGCCACGCTGCTGCTGGGCGCCGGCCAGCTGGCGCCGCCACTGGAAGATATTCTGCTGGGATTGAAGGTCGGCCACCATTCGACCTTTCAGCTAGCGGCCGGCCAGGCCTTTGGGCCGCGCAACCCGGAGTTGATCCAGCGCGTGTCGCTTGCCACGCTGCGCGAAAACAGCATGATCGGCGAGGATTTTTCACCCGGCGATCTCGTCGAATTCAATGCACCTGGCGGCGGACGCTACGCGGGCGTGCTGAAGGAAGTTGGCGAAACGTCCGCCCTGTTCGATTTCAATCACCCGCTCGCCGGCCAGCCGCTGGCGTTCGAAGTGAAAATCATCGGAATCCTGTAAACATGAGCATCACGGATACGACTCTGGCCGAAGCCGAAATCCTGCTGGCGCAGCCGCGCGGGTTTTGCGCAGGCGTCGATCGTGCGATCGAGATCGTCGAACGCGCTATCAAGCTGCATGGCTCGCCGATCTACGTGCGTCACGAAATTGTCCACAACGCCTATGTCGTCGAGGATCTGCGCAAGAAAGGCGCAATCTTTATCGAGCAGCTCGAGGAAGTGCCGGCCGGCAATACGGTGATCTTCAGTGCACACGGCGTCTCGAAGGCGGTGCGCACTGAAGCCGAATCGCGCGGGCTACGCGTGTACGACGCAACCTGTCCGCTCGTCACCAAGGTGCATATCGAAGTCGCGAAGATGCGCGCCGACGGCTTCGACATCGTGATGATCGGCCACAAGGGCCATCCGGAAGTCGAGGGCACGATGGGGCAGGCCGGCGAAGGCATGCATCTCGTCGAAGACATCGAAGACGTGCAGGCACTGACGCTGCCGGATGCTGAACGTATTGCGTTCGTCACGCAAACCACGCTGTCGGTCGACGATGCAGCCGAAATCATCGCCGCGTTGAAGGCGAAATACCCGGCGATCCGAGAGCCGAAGAAGCAGGACATCTGCTATGCGACACAGAACCGTCAGGACGCGGTCAAGTTCATGGCGCCGCAGTGCGATGTGGTGATCGTGGTCGGCAGCCCGAACAGCTCGAACTCGAACCGGTTGCGCGAAGTCGCGGAAAAGCGCGGCATCCCTTCCTATATGGTGGATTCGCCCACGCAGATCGACCCGGCCTGGATCGAAGGCAAGCGCCGCATTGGCGTGACCGCGGGCGCGTCGGCGCCCGAGGCGCTGGCGCAGGCTGTCATCGCCCGTCTGCATGAACTGGGCGTGCGCAACGTGCGCGCACTCGAAGGCATCGAGGAAAACATCGCGTTTCCGTTGCCGCGCGGGTTGGGGCTGCCCGCCTGACGCGATTTTCAGACGGCAGCACGCATAGGAGACGCGCCCGCCTGGGCGCGTTTTTTTTCGTCCGTCGCGTGTCTGCCGCGCACCTTGAATAAGTGCCACATCGTGTGAAATGGCGTCTTCCAGTGCGCTCGCACTCAAATTTGCGCATAATTTTCGATAAATTTTTTAACTCCTTTTATTGATCGAGCCCCTTTATTTCCCGCAGACTCAATAAAACGTCAGATTATTCGCACCAAAAAAGTGCATCAGCAATTGCCTTACAGGTAAATCACACAATCAGGAGAAGGGCGCTCCCATCGGGCGTCAGAAAAGATTGCTGCAACACTTGATGCCCGGGGCGGCGATGGTGGTGCAACTGATGCACGTATAACGAGCGCAACCAGGTTGCGCCGATTCACCGGGATTGATCTCAATATACGGTTGCAATGCAGGAAAACCCTGCCGGTTCAACAATATTGCCTATCGCATAATTGGAGTTACAATGCGCGCGTTCTCAGGGCCAGAGGGTCTTGAGACATCGGATTTTGCAAGGCGCAGGAGACCTGTTTAATGCGAGTCAAGTTTGCTCACGCCGTGACCATCGCGGCCGCGGTTGCGCTGCTGGCCGCGTGCAGCAAGAAGAGTGATGGTGAGGCGGGCAACGGTGCTCCGGCAGCGGCTGCGCCGGCCAGCAACGCGACAGTCGTCCGGATCGGTCATGCCGCGCCGTTGACGGGGGGCATTGCGCACCTCGGCAAGGACAATGAGAACGGCGCGCGCCTCGCCGTCGAAGAGATCAACGCGCAGGGTCTGACCATCGACGGCCGTCGTATCCAGCTCGAACTCGACGCGCAGGACGACGCCGCCGACCCGAAAACGGGCACGCAGGTCGCGCAGAAACTGGTCGATGACCATGTGGTGGGTGTGGTCGGTCACCTGAATTCAGGCGTGTCGATTCCGGCATCGAAGATTTATAGCGACGCGGGGATCGTGCAGATTTCGCCGTCCTCGACGAATCCGTCGTATACGCAGCAAGGTTTCAAGACGACGTATCGCGTCGTCGCGACCGACGCCCAGCAGGGCCCGGCGCTCGCCAACTATGCGACCGGCGCGCTTCATGCGAAGCGCATCGCCGTAGTGGACGACGCGACGGCCTACGGCAAGGGTCTCGCCGACGAGTTCGCGAAGACGGTCGAGGCAAGCGGTGCAAAGGTCGTGGCGCGTGAGGCGACGACCGACAAGGCTACGGATTTCCGGGCCATTCTCACGAAGATCAAGAGTGTTCAGCCGGACGTGATCATGTACGGCGGCATGGACGCAACGGGCGGGCCGTTCACGAAGCAGGCGGCGGCGCTCGGAATCCGGGCAAAAATCCTTGGCGGCGACGGTGTGTGTACCGACAAGGTAGGGGAGCTGGCGGGAGCCGCCGTGCAGAACCTGGTCTGTTCGGAAGCGGGACTGGCGCTTTCGAAGATGGACAAGGGAGCGGACTTCGAAAAGAAGTACGACGACCGTTTCCACACACCGGTGCAGATTTACGCACCGTTCACGTATGACGCTGTATACGTGATCGTCGATGCAATGAAGCGCGCCAATTCGATCGACGCGCCCAAGGTGCTGGCTGCGATGCCCTCTACCGATTACAACGGTGTAATTGGCCACATCGCATTCGACGACAAGGGTGATTTGAAAGAGGGCGCCATTACGCTGTACGACTTCAAGGACGGCAAGAAAGCAGTTCTCGACGTCGTAAAGATGTGATGACGGGATAGTCTGGCCTGACGGCACCGAACCACCTGACGGTGCCGTTTTTGCATCCGCATCGGACAAGCCGGCTGCTGCAACACAGCAGCCACGCGAATCCGGAGCGGATAACCCTTACCGGTCTTTTATCAGTACCCGCAGTGCCGTTGCGATTCCGTGATTCATCCCGGCTACCCGCCGGATGACGAGCGCGAATCCAGTCGCACGGGCTAAGGAGCATTAAATGGATATCTTCATCCAGCAGATCCTCAACGGACTGGTGCTTGGCAGCGTCTACGCCATCATCGCACTGGGCTATACGATGGTTTACGGCATTCTGGGCATCATCAACTTCGCGCACGGCGATGTGTTGATGGTGGGCGCGATGGTTGCGCTCTCAGCCATTGGCGTGCTGCAGAACCACTTCCCCGGCCTCGGCAACGTGGCCACGCTTTGTATCGCGCTGATCATTGCCGCCGTCGTGTGCGCGGTCGTCGGCTACACGATCGAGCGGGTCGCTTACCGGCCGTTGCGCCGCGCACCGCGCCTCGCACCGCTGATCACCGCGATCGGCGTGTCGATCCTGCTGCAGACGCTGGCCATGATGATCTGGTCGCGTAACCCGCTGCCGTTCCCGCAACTGCTGCCGACCGACCCGATCAACGTGATCAAGGCCACCGATACGACGCCTGGCGCCGTGATTTCGGTGACTGAAATCGTGATCATCGTCGTCGCGTTCCTCGTGATGGGCGGCCTGCTGTTGCTCGTGCACAAGACGAAGCTTGGCCGCGCCATGCGCTCGATCGCTGAAAACCCGGGCGTCGCAAGCCTGATGGGCGTGAACCCGAACTTCGTGATTTCGGCGACGTTCATGATCGGTTCGGCACTGGCTGCGCTGGCCGGCGTGATGATCGCGTCCGAATATGGCAACGCGCACTTCTACATGGGCTTCATCCCCGGCCTGAAGGCCTTTACCGCGGCGGTGCTGGGCGGTATCGGGAACCTCGGCGGCGCGATGGTCGGTGGCGTGCTGCTCGGGCTGATCGAACAGCTCGGCGCGGGCTATATCGGCAACCTGACCGGTGGTGTATTCGGCAGTAACTACCAGGACGTGTTCGCATTCATCGTGCTGATCATCGTGCTGGTGTTCCGTCCGTCGGGCCTGCTGGGCGAACGTGTCGCGGATCGAGCATAAGGAGTAGAAGAACATGACCTCAATTCAACCGATCGAGCCGTCGACGACGCTCATCCCCGAGAAGAACCTGACGAAGACGCTGACCGTCGGCATCATCACCGCGATCTTCGTGATCGCGGCACCGATGATCATCGGCGCGGCCGGCGGCAACTACTGGGTTCGCGTGCTCGACTTCGCGATGCTGTACGTGATGCTCGCGCTGGGCCTTAACGTGGTGGTCGGCTTCGCCGGCCTGCTTGACCTGGGCTACATCGCGTTCTACGCGATCGGCGCCTACGTCGCGGCGCTCTTGAGTTCGCCGCACCTGACCTCGCAGTTCGAGTGGATCGCGCATCTGTTCCCGAACGGCCTGCATACGCCGATCTGGATCATCGTGCCGCTCGCGATGGCGCTCGCCGCGATCTTCGGGATTCTGCTCGGTGCACCGACGCTGCGTCTGCGGGGCGATTACCTCGCCATCGTGACGTTGGGCTTCGGGGAAATCGTGCGGATCTTCATGAACAACCTCGACCGTCCGGTGAACATCACGAACGGCCCGAAGGGGATCACGGGGATCGATCCGGTGTCGGTAGGCGGCTTCAGTCTGGCGCAGACGCACACGTTCTTCGGGTTCTCGTTTCCAAGCGTGTACATGTACTACTACCTGTTCGTGCTGTGTTCGCTGCTCGTGATCTGGGTGTGTACGCGCCTGCAGCATTCGCGTATCGGCCGCGCGTGGGCCGCAATCCGTGAAGACGAAATCGCCGCCAAGGCAATGGGCATCAACACCCGCAACGTAAAGCTGCTGGCTTTCGCGATGGGCGCGTCGTTCGGCGGCCTGTCGGGCGCGATGTTCGGTTCGTTCCAGGGCTTCGTTTCGCCGGAATCGTTCACGTTCTGGGAATCGGTGGTCGTGCTGGCGTGCGTGGTGCTGGGCGGCATGGGCCACATCCCGGGCGTGATTCTCGGCGCGGTGCTTCTCGCCGTGTTCCCGGAATTCCTGCGCTCGACGATGGGTCCGCTGCAGAACTGGATCTTCGGTCACGAAATCGTCGACACGGAAGTGATCCGTCAGCTGCTGTACGGTCTCGCGATGGTGCTCATCATGCTGTACCGCTCGGAAGGCTTGTGGCCGTCGCCGAAGCACGAGGACAAGATTGCGAAACTGGCAAAGCGTAACGGCAAGAAGCCGGTGCGCGCGTAACGGACCAACGGAGAAACCCAACATGAGCGATAAAAAAATCCGTTTGTCCGTCAAGGGCGTGAACAAGCGCTTTGGCGGCCTGCAGGCCCTCTCGGACGTCGGTCTGCAGATCGAGGAAGGCACGATCTATGGCCTGATCGGCCCGAACGGCGCCGGCAAGACAACGTTCTTCAACGTGATCACGGGCCTGTACACGCCGGATTCGGGCGACTTCAAGCTCGACGGCACGAACTACACGCCGACCGCGGTGTATCAGGTTGCGAAGGCGGGCATTGCACGTACGTTCCAGAACATTCGTCTGTTCGGCGGCATGACCGCGCTGGAAAACGTGATGGTCGGGCGCCACGTGCGCACGAAGCACGGCCTGATCGGCGCGGTGCTGCAAACGCCCGCGGAGCGCAAGGAAGAGCGCGAGATCAAGGAACGTGCGCTGGAACTGCTGGAGTACGTGGGCGTGCTGCAGTACGCGGACTACACGTCGCGCAATCTGTCGTACGGTCACCAGCGACGTCTGGAAATCGCCCGCGCGCTCGCGACCGATCCAAAGTTGCTCGCGCTCGACGAGCCGGCGGCCGGCATGAATGCAACGGAAAAGGTCGAGCTGACGAAGCTGCTCGACAAGATCCGCGCGGACGGCAAGACGATCCTCCTGATCGAACACGATGTGAAGCTGGTGATGGGCCTGTGCAATCGCATGACAGTGCTCGATTACGGCAAGGTGATTGCTGAGGGTCTGCCGCAGGACGTGCAGAAAGACCCGAAGGTGATCGAGGCTTATCTCGGTGCGGGGGTCCACTGATGGCTACGGCAATGTTGAAAATCAAGGGCCTTCAGGTCAATTACGGCGGCATTCAGGCAGTCAAGGGCATCGATCTCGAAGTCGCGCAGGGCGAGCTGGTCACGCTGATCGGCGCGAACGGCGCGGGCAAGACGACGACGATGAAGGCGATCACCGGCCTGAAAGCGTATTCGGCCGGCGACATCGAGTACATGGGGCAGTCGATCAAGGGCTTGCCGGCGCATGAGCTGCTTAAGCGCGGCCTCGCGATGGTGCCGGAAGGCCGGGGCATTTTCGCGCGCATGTCGATCATCGAAAACATGCAGATGGGCGCGTATCTGCGCAACGACAAGGACGGCATCGCGAAGGACGTCGAACGTATGTTCGGCTTCTTCCCGCGCCTGAAGGAACGTGCGACGCAGTATGCGGGCACGCTCTCGGGCGGCGAGCAGCAGATGCTGGCGATGGCGCGCGCGATCATCAGCAAGCCGAAGCTGCTGTTGCTCGACGAACCGTCGATGGGTCTGTCGCCGATCATGGTCGAGAAGATCTTCGAAGTGGTGCGCGAAATCTCGAAGGAAGGCATCACGGTGATGCTGGTCGAGCAGAACGCGCGTCTCGCGTTGCAGGCTGCGAATCGCGGCTATGTGATGGACTCAGGTCTTGTCACGATGTCGGGCGACGCGAAGCAGATGCTGGATGATCCGAAGGTGCGTGCAGCGTATCTCGGCGAGTAAGCTGGCCGCGTCATCTGGCGCGGTATGAAAAAGCCGCATGCGTGAGAGCGCATGCGGCTTTTTTGTTGGGCGATTGCCTGGCCTGCCTATGCCTGCGCGGTTTCGCCCAGACGCTTGCCGAGACTGACTACCTCGTCCATGCGATAACCCAGCGCTTCATAGAAGCCGCGCACGTCGGCTTTCGCTGACAGCACCTGCAGGTTCACCTTCGGACAGCCAAGCGCAGTCAACGCGCGCTCCGCATGCGCGACGAGTTGCGTGCCGATGCCGCGCCGTCGCAGCGACGTATCGACGGCAAGCGAGTACAGCCATCCGCGATGCCCGTCGTATCCGGCCATGATCGTGCCGACGATCCCGTCGTCAGCTTCCGCGACGAAGAACAGTTCAGGCTGCGTCGCGAGCTTGTTCGCGATCGACAGACGCGGATTGCGCTGCGGCCGGGTGACGTCCCGATACTCCGGGAACGCATCCTGCCACAGCGCGACGACGGCATCGGTATCGGCCGCATCGAAGCAGCGGATCGACGGCGTGGCGTGCGATGTCATGTAACGGCGCGTGTCGGCGCTTACAGCGAATCGAGAATCGAACGCAGCATCGACATCATCTGGTCGATCTCTTCGTTCGTGACGTTGAGCGCCGGCATGAAGCGCAGCAGGTTCGGGCGCGCGGCGTTCAGCAGCAGGCCGTCGGGTTGCATCAGACGCGCCTTCTCGACGATCTGGTTGCCGATGTCCTTGCCGAGCAGCAGCGCGCGCAGCAGTCCCTCGCCGCGTTCGCCGAGAAAGCCGCGCTCTTCCGACAGCGCCAGCAGTTGCGCGCGCAGATATTCACCGCGTGCCCGGACGCCTTCGAGAAAACCCGGCGCGGTCAGCTGCGAGATCACCGAATAGCCGACAGCCGTCATCAGCGGATTGCCGTTGTACGTGCCGCCCTGATCGCCTGCTTCGAACACCTGGACTTCGGCTTTTGCGAGCAGCGCAGCGAGCGGTACGCCGCCGCCGATGCCTTTGCCGAGCGTCATCACGTCCGGCTCGATGCCTGCGAGTTCATAGGCGAAGAGCGTCCCGGCGCGGCCGCAGCCGCTTTGCACTTCGTCGACGATCAGAAGCAGGTTGTGCTGTTTTGTGAGCGCACGCAGTTGCTGCATGAATTCGCGCGTGGCCGGAATCACGCCGCCTTCGCCCTGGATCGGCTCGAGCATCACGGCGACGGTCTTTTTCGTGATCAGCTTTTCGACCGAAGCAATGTCGTTCAGATCGGCCTTCGGGAAACCCGGCACCTGCGGCGCGTAGATCGTGTCCCAGCCGGGCTTGCCGCTCGCGGACATCGTCGCGAGCGTGCGGCCGTGGAAGCTGTGATCGAACGTGATGATTTCGTAGGCGCCGTCCTTGTGTTTCCTGCCCCATTTGCGCGCGAGCTTGATCGCGCCTTCGTTCGCTTCGGCGCCGCTGTTCGCGAAGAAGACCTTGTCGAAGCAGCTGTGTTGCGTGAGCAGACCCGCGAGCTTCGCCATCGGCTCGTTATAGAACGCCGGCGACGGATTGATCAGCGTGCGCGCCTGCTTTTCGAGCGCCTCGATCATGCCCTCGTTGCAGTGACCGAGACTGTTGACCGCCCAGCCCTGGATGAAGTCGAGGTAACGCTTGCCTTCGTTGTCGTAGATCCACGAACCCTTGCCGTGCGTGAAAACGATTTCGGGCCGGTTGGTGATGTACATCAGCGACTCGATCGGATACTCAGTGAATTTCATGACGGCGGGCTCCATCCGAAGCAGGGGGTTAAAGAAGGGACCGGAAAAACAAAAAGCCACGGAGGTCCGTGGCTTTCATGATTCGAACAGCGTGCACCCTGTTGAGGCGCGAATCCGTGACGAAGCCAGCGGCGCCCCTAAGGGAGCGACGAGCGGCGACGTCGAAGTTCGGACTGGATGCGGTTCATGCGCGAAAGAATACGACAACGGAGAGGGCGGTGTAAACCGGGAATTTTGAGGCAGCGAGATTTTTTGCTGGATGAGTCCGAGGATGGGCAGGCCTGGATTTGTCATTTTTGATTGCAGCACGGTTTGTGATGCGTCCAGTGACGCGCGCGCGAATAGACTGGGTTCCCATGCAAAAACGTCGCGTGAAATCTGGAAACGTGAGTCGCAAAAGGAAAGGGGCGCTCGATTGAGCGCCCCTTTGTGCAGGAAGCCGGGGGTCCGCCCATCCGAAGATAGCTGCCGACGCTGATCCCGACTTTTCGCTGCTGATTCTAAAAGAAGGGGAAGTTACGGTCAATGGATCATCTCGACGACAAAGAACTCGAAACAATCGCGCTGTTGCTTTCAGGCGACCGCCTGCACAGGTTCCTTGCATTGACCGGGTCGACACGCGCGGCCATTGCGCTTCATCAGCAGACGTTGCGACTGGGCGGGAGTTTAATGAGCGTCACGGCGGTACTGGAAATCGCACTGCGCAACGCGGTGTGTGATCGACTCGCCTTGTATTTTCAGACCGAAAACTGGCTCCTGAAACCTCCGACCGTTTTCGCATGGCGCGACGAGGAGCGCGGAAGAATTGAGATGGCCATACGTGCCGCGCAGCGTGCGCATTACGCAAAGCTGGACGCGTCGCAGAAGCGCCAGCTTGACGAAGTCGCCTTCCGGCGCGGTGCGCCCGCGGGCATCAGTCACGAGCATCGTAGCAACGCCCGGCAGAAGGCGATCCGTGTTCCGGCCGGACAGGTAATCGCGCAACTTACCCTGTACTTCTGGAAGCGTCTTTTTTCACCGGATTACGATCACACACTGTGGAAACCAGCGTTAAAACGTCTGTTCCCAGGGAAGGAGGTGACACGCGCGGCGGTCGCGTCAAACCTCGAAAGCATTTATCAAACGCGTAACCGTATCGCGCACCATGAGCCTGTCTACGGAAACAGGCTTGACGATGCGCTCGGCGCGATTGATTTTATCGCGGCACAACTCGGCACTGCTCGAAGCGACGGACGTACGCCGCTTGGCAAGATGCTGGAGAAGGAACGAAGCGTGCTGGGTGATCAGGCGGCAGCATTGCGTGGCCGTATCGACGCGCTTCGTTCGTCAGGCGGGACTCAAACCGGATTGGCCAGATCCGCCGCGCTGGTGAACGAATCCGCATAGAACTCGTCTTCCGGCAGCTTGTGATGCGCGGTGAAATCGCGCTGCGCCGATTCGACCATCACCGGCGCCCCACATGCGTACACCTGATAACCCGACAGGTCCGGCAGATCCTCGATCACCGCGCGGTGCACGAAGCCCGTGCGGCCCGTCCACGCATCGTCGGCGTCGGGCTCGGAAAGCACCGGCACGAACTTGAAGTTCGGCACGTCTTGCGCCCATTGCTCGGCGAGTTCCAGCAGGTACAGATCCTTCTTGCGACGCGCGCCCCAGTAGAGCGTCATCGGCCGTTCGATGTTCTTGAAGATTGCGTGCTCGACAATGGCCTTCAACGGCGCGAAGCCCGTGCCCGATGCCAGCAATACGATCGGCTTGTCGGAATCTTCGCGCAGGAAGAACGTGCCGAGCGGCGCTTCGAAGCGCAGGATGTCGCGCTCCTTCAACGTGTTGAACACGTGATCCGTGAACACGCCACCGGGCATGTGACGGATATGCAGCTCGATCGGGCCTTCGGCATGCGGCGCGCTCGCCATCGAATAGCTGCGGCGCTTGCCGTCTTTCAGAATGAATTCGAGGTACTGGCCAGCGAGATACTGCAGGCGTTCGTTGGCCGGCAGCTGAAGCTTCAGCACGACCACGTCGTCGGCCTTGCGCTCGACCGCGTTGACGCGGCACGGCAGCTTCTTGACCTGCACGTCGCCGACGCCCGCCACTTCGCGGATATCGACTTCGAGATCGGAGCACGCCGTTGCGCAGCAGAGCAGCGCCATGCCGCGCGTTTTTTCATCGTTCGACAGAGCCGACGACGAATGGGGCCGCTGTTCGACTTCGCCGGCGAGGACCGTGCCCTTGCACGAGCCACACGCGCCGTTCTTGCAGCCATACGGCAGACCCACGCCCTGGCGCAGGGCCGCGATCAGCACGGGTTCATCGGGTTCTACCTGAAACTGCCGGCCGCTTTGCCGGAGCGTTACGTTAAATGCCATATATCGATCGAAAACGAAAAGTCGGGAATCGGTGCCTGCCGCGCTTGACGGCTACAATGCGTCCACCATGAAAGCGACACGAAATCTGCGCCGGCCGCGCGTGCTGATCGTCGGTTGCGGCGATGTCGGCATGCGCTGCGTCGAGCTTCTGCATCCGCGTGCCCACATCTTTGCCCTGACGAGCCATGAAGCGCGCCGCGCTGAATTGCGCGCGGCAGGTACGTCGCCACTCGTCGGCGACCTGGACGTGCGCAGCAGCCTGAGGCGTCTGGCGGGCCTTGCGCCTGTGGTGCTGCATCTGGCGCCACCGCAGAAGACCGGCGACGACGATCGCCGTACACGTGCGCTCGTCGCCGCGCTCACTTCGCGCCGCATGCAGCCGGCGCGCGCCGCGGTTACGCCGGTCGCGCGGATGCGGCGTTCGCGCCCCGCATGGATGGATCGCGAAACAGCCAATATTGTACCTGACCGGGGTGTCTGGCTCGCGCGGTCAGCCGCGCCGCTGCGCCTCGTCTACGCGAGTACGACGGGCGTGTATGGCGACTGCGGCGGCGCGCTGATCGACGAAACGCGTTGTGTACAGCCGGCCAACGAGCGCGCGAAGCGCCGGGTCTCGGCGGAGCAGCAGTTGCGCCGGGCCACGGCGCGCGGGACGGTCGCGGCCACCGTCGCACGGATTCCGGGTATCTACGCCGGTAACCGCCTGCCGCTTGCGCGCCTTGCAAAGGGCACGCCCGCGCTGACCGAGGCCGACGATGTGTACACCAGTCATATCCACGCGGACGATCTGGCGGCGATCCTCGTGCGGATGTCGACGCATGGCAAGCCGGGACGTGTCGTTCACGCCTCGGACGATTCGACGCTGAAAATGGCGGCCTGGTTCGATGCGGTTGCCGATGCGTATGGTCTGCCGCGTCCTCCGCGCGTCACGCGCGAAGAGGCGGAGACCCAGATCGAGCCGATGCTGTTGTCGTTCATGCGCGAATCGCGCCGGCTCCTGAATACGAGGATGAAGCGGGAACTGCGCATGCGCCTTCGTTATCCGACGGTGCAGGATTTCCTGCAGGCAGACGCGGACAAGTAGTCGTTCATCACACGCGTGATGCGATCCAGACTCACGTGATCGAAGGGAGCGCCTCGAGCAGCACGAAGCACAGAAGTGCGCCGACCAGCGCACCGATGAGGCTCGGAGGATAGCGGTGCCGCAGACGCATCATCGTGAGCGCACCGACAACGAGGACGATCCCGACACACACGAGCGCGATCGTCAAAGTTGAAATTTCATAACCATCGTTGATGATCATGGCGTCCTCCTTGCTTACTTTTTAATCATTGTTTAATTGAGTATAGGGCGAGATGTAAGGAAGGGCATGCTGCGGCGCAGCGCAACGGGCCCCTTTTTGTGCGGCAGTGTGAGATGGCTAACGCATGCGCCCCGCGACCACGGGATGTGCGCCGCGATTTTCGGTGTTTACCCCGCCCGCAGCGCCGCGAGACCGGCTTCGTCGAGCCATTGCCATTCGCCTTCAGCGAGGTTCGCGGGCAATTCGAGGCCGCCAATGCGCTCCCGGTGCAGCGCCTCGACGCGGTTCCCTGCCGCCGCGACCATCCGCTTCACCTGGTGATACTTGCCTTCCAGCACAGTGAGTTCGAGCGCATGCGTGTCGCGTGCGCGGGCTGCGACCGCAGCGATCGGTGCCGGCTCGCCATGCAGGAGCACGCCGGCGCGCAATGCGTCGAGCTGCGCATCGTCGAGCGGGTGACGCGTGGTGGCGAGATAGACCTTCGGCACCTTGCGTTTCGGCGACGTGAACGCGTGGACGAACTGCCCGTCGTCGGAGAGGAGCAGCAGGCCTGTCGTGTCCTGATCGAGGCGTCCGACGCATTGCACGCCACGCGTCGCGAACTGCGGCGGCAGCAGGTTGAACACGCTCAAGTGATGTTGCGGATCGCGCGAGCACTCGTAACCCGCGGGCTTGTTCAGCAGGATGTACGCGTGCTCGTGATAACGCCACGCGATTTCATCGACGACGAACGTCAGCGTGTGGGTGGGGAAGTCGGCATCGGCATTGGCGCAGACCACACCATCGATCGAGACGTGCCCGCCCGTGACGAGCGCGCGGCACTGGCGTCGTGAGCCGAAACCCTGGGAAAACAACACGCGTTCGAGATTCATGGACGAGCAGAAAGGCGCAAAGGCAGAAGGCGGCGGTGTCGCACGCGGTGAAGGGCTGCGGACGAATCCGCGTGCATCCCGCGACGGGCCGCAGCCCGTCGCATCGCGTGCATTTTACCCGGCAGCCCGGCGCCCCGGTTTCGCCGCTCGCGCTACTTGCTCTGTGCCTTCGCGGCCCGCTCGATCAGCGCGGCGACTTCAGCGGGATGCGACACCGGCGCGAGATGGCTCGACGCCACCGGGACCATCGTCGCGCCCATGCGTTTTGCCATCCATTGCTGCACCTCGGGCGCCACGGCGCGATCCTTCGTCGTCACCATGTACCAGGACGGTTTTGTCTTCCACGCCGCTTGTGTCACGGCTTCGCCAAACGCCTTGCCGGAGATGGGCTGCTCGGCGGCAGCGAGGATGCGCGTCTGGGTTTCGGGGACGTCGGCGGCGAAGTCCGCGTGGTATTTCGCTGGATCGAACCACAGAAAGCCCGTGTCGTCGGGCTTGATGCTTTCGCCGGCGGGTGCAGCGGGGCCATGCCTGAACATGTCCATCGTCGATTCGCCCACGTCCGGCGCAATCGCCGTGATGTAGACGAGGCCGACGACGTTCGGCGCGTCGGCACCCGCTTCGGTGATGACGGTGCCGCCCCACGAATGGCCGACAAGAATCGTCGGGCCGTTCTGCCGTGCGAGTACGCGCTTTGTGGCGGCGACGTCGTCGGCGAGCGAACTCAGCGGATTCTGCACTGCCGAGACGTGATAACCCCGTCGTTGCAGCAGATCGATGACGCGGTTCCAGCTCGAACCGTCGACGAACGCGCCATGCACCAGCACGACGTTGCGCACCGGACCGGAAGCGACCGCGGAAGGCGCAGCGGAGGCGCCGGCTGGCGCTTCGGTCTGCGCGCCGACGCCCGTGCAGACACAGAACGCGGACAACACGACAAGGCGAATCAGGTGTTTCGGCGACATGGCATCCCTCACGCTGAACCGGAATGACGACCTTAGCGAACAGTTCAGACGGACGCAAGGGGCGTCTTCCGGCACACGCGGAAATCGCGGCGAACGACGCGCGCTGGCTATCGCCGCCCGCAAGGCGCAGGACGCGGCCGCGTTAGAATCGAGGGCTTGGCCGGGCACGCACAGAGAATCTGCCGCAATGCATGGCGACGCCGCCCGGCATCCGGTTTTCTGACAGGAAGGCGCAACACCTTGAATAGTCCACAACATCACGACGGCCTGAAACGCGGGCTGAAGAATCGTCATATCCAGCTGATCGCGCTGGGCGGCGCGATTGGCACCGGCCTTTTTCTCGGCTCGGCGAGCGTATTGCAGGCGGCGGGTCCGTCGATGATTCTCGGTTACGCGATCGGCGGCATCATCGCGTTTTTCATCATGCGCCAACTGGGCGAAATGGTCGCGCAGGAACCCGTCGCGGGATCGTTCAGCCACTTCGCCTACAAGTACTGGGGCGACTTCCCGGGCTTCCTGTCAGGCTGGAATTACTGGGTGCTGTACGTGCTCGTGAGCATGGCTGAGTTGACGGCGGTCGGAACGTATGTGCATTACTGGTGGCCCGGCGTGCCGACGTGGGTGTCGGCGCTCGTGTGTTTTGTCGTCATCAATGCCATCAATCTGGCGAACGTGAAGGCGTATGGCGAGACCGAGTTCTGGTTTGCGATCATCAAGGTCGTCGCGGTGATCGGCATGATCCTGTTTGGCGGCTGGTTGCTCGTGAGTGGGCATGGCGGACCGCAGGCGTCGGTCACGAACCTGTGGCGCGAAGGCGGTTTCTTCCCGCATGGCGTTCGTGGGCTCTTCATGATGCTCGCGGTCATCATGTTTTCGTTCGGCGGGCTGGAGCTGATCGGCATCACTGCCGCCGAGGCCGATAACCCGCAAAAAAGCATTCCCAAAGCCGTGAATCAGGTCATCTACCGGATCCTGATTTTTTACATCTGCTCGCTGGCGGTGCTGCTTTCGCTGTATCCGTGGAATCAGGTCGCGTCGGGCGGCAGCCCGTTCGTGATGATCTTCTCGCAGATCGGCGCGGGCCTGACGGCACACATTCTTAACATCGTCGTGCTGACGGCGGCGCTCTCGGTCTACAACAGCGGCGTGTATGCGAACAGCCGCATGCTGTACGGTCTCGCGGAGCAGGGCAACGCGCCGCGCGCGCTGCTGAAGGTCGATCGCCGTGGCGTGCCGTATATGGCGATCGGACTTTCCGCGCTCGCGACGTTCGCCTGCGTGATCATCAATTATCTGATTCCGGCGGAAGCGCTCGGCGTGTTGATGGCGCTCGTCGTCGCAGCGCTCGTGATCAACTGGTCGCTGATCAGTCTCACGCATCTGAAGTCGCGCAAGGCGATGGTGCAGGCAGGCGAAACGCTGGTCTTCAAATCGCTGCTGTATCCGCTCAGCAACTGGATCTGCCTTGCGTTCATGGCGATGATCCTCGTGATTCTCGTGATGACGCCCGGGCTCGCCGTCTCCGTTCTGCTCGTGCCCGTGTGGTTGATCCTGATGTGGGGGGGTTACGTCGCGAAACGCCGCTCGGCTGCGAAGCTGGCGCGGACCCGTAACGCCTGAGCGTGTCATCGTGCAGGCGTGCGATGACGTCACGGTTTTCGGACTCGATGCGGCCATTGCCGCGCGGGGACTGAAAGCCGTTTCGGCGAGAAAGCGCGAGCGTGCTTCGGCCGTGACGTCGCCTTCGGCAACAATGAAACTCACGCCCGCACGTTCGGCGTCAGCAGATCCGCGATGCCGATGCGGCCCGCGAACTCGATGCGCTTTGTTTCACCGAGCGCGATGACATCGGCGGCGCCGTCGTCGATAAAGTCGATCACGGTGCGTGCGGGGCGTGTGCCCGCCGGCAGATCGACGACGCGGGCAATTTCGTCGGCGACCGCAACGGGGTCCGCATCTGCAGGCGACAACGCCGCGAGCCGTACGCCCACCTGGTCGAGCAGGCCGTCGTAGCGCGCGTATTGCGCGGCGGTCGCCGCATCGGCCGGTTTGCCGGCGTTCGGGAAGTGCGCCGTGCCACTCGTGAATGCGCCGGGTACGACGATCGATGTCTCCACGCCGAAGCGCGCGAGTTCATACGACATTGTCACGGCGAATGAATCCATCGCGGCCTTCGCGGCGGCGTACGGGCCCATGAACGGCGGGTAGCCGCCGCGCGTCGTCGTACTGCTTACCCACACCAGCAAACCCGACTGCTGTGCCCGAAGATGCGGCAGGGCGGCACGGTTGACACGTTGCGCGCCAAGCACGTTGGTATCGAACACACGGACGATCTCTTCCGGCGAGAACGCCTCGGTCGGGCCGATCACGAGATGGCCGGCGTTATGCACGATCACGTCGAGCCGGCCGCTGGCCTGCATGATGTCAGCAATCGCGCTATCGGCCGATTCCTGCGACAGCACATCGAGTTCCAAAGCGCGGATATCGAAGCCGCCGGCGAATGCGTAATCGCGCAATTCGCGCACGCGGCTGGCGTTGCGGCCAGTGATGTCGCGCATGCTGGCGTACACCGTGTGACCGTGCGCGGCGAGCGCGCGAACGGTGAGGTTGCCGATGCCGGTCGACGCGCCGGTGACGAGAATGATCTGTTTCACGTTTCTGCTCCTGTTCCTTTGGCTGCGTAGGGGTTGGGCGCGGCGTTGAACCGCGGGTCCTTCGATCCGCCCGCGGCTCGCGCACGTTCGCGTCAAACGATTCCGCCATTGGCGCGCAGCGTCTGGCCGTTGATCCAGGCGCCATCCGGGCCCGCGAGGAAGGCGACGGCGGCCGCGATATCGTCCGGCGTGCCGAGGCGTTCGAGCGGTGCGGCCTTCGCGAGCTTGTCGATGGTTTCCGGCGACTTGCCCGTGAGGAACAGGTCGGTGGCCGTCGGTCCCGGCGCGACGGCGTTGACCGTGATGTTGCGGCCGCGCATTTCCTTCGCGAGGATGTTCGTCATTGTTTCGATCGCTGCCTTCGTCGCGCCGTAGACCGCGTAGCCCGGAAAGCCAAGACCGATCACGCTGGTCGAAAAGTTGACGATCCGCCCGCCATCGTTCAGGCGTGTTGCGGCTTCGCGCATCGTGTTGAAGCTGCCCTTCAGGTTGATCGCGAAAACGCGGTCGAATGTGTCGTCGTCGTGTTCGGCGAGCGGCTTCACCGCGGGCATGATGCCGGCGTTGTTCACGAGCACGTCGATCTTGCCGAGTTGCGCTTCGATCGCGTCGAACATCTCGCGCACCGACTTCGCGCTCGACACATCTGCCTTCATCGCGAGCGCCTTGCCGCCGACAGCGGCGATTTCAGCGACGACCGCGTCGGCTTCCTCGACGCGATTCGAGTAGTTCACGACGACGGTCATGCCGTCGCGGGCCAGACGTTTCGCGATGCTGGCGCCGATGCCGCGGGATGCGCCGGTAACGAGTGCGATTTTGCTCATGGTGCTGCTCCTTGAAGAGGTTCGAAAGGGTGGTTCAGTGATGCCGTGAACGCATTCTGTTCCCTCTTTCCAGTTGAATAAATACGGTAGGATTGCCATAACTATGCAATCTGGATCAACAATCGTATGGACCGTTTTCGTTCGATGCAGGTGTTCACGCGGATCGTCGAGCTGGGCAGCTTCACGGGCGCGGCCGACGCGCTGGGCCTGCCGCGCGCCACCGTGACGCACACGATCAAGCAGCTGGAAGCGCGACTCGGCGTGCGTCTGCTCCAGCGCACGACGCGCAGCGTCAGCGCGACGCTCGACGGCGACGCCTACTACCGGCGCTGCGTGCGGCTGCTGGCCGATCTGGAGGAAACGGAGTCGGTATTCACGGAGGCTTCGGTAAAGCCGAAAGGCAAGCTGCGGGTGGACATGCAGGCTACGCTCGCGCATGAAATCGTGCTGCCCGAACTGGCCGCATTCTGCGAACGGTATCCGGAGCTGGATCTGGACATCGGCTTTGGCGATCGCACCGTCGACATGGTGCGTGAGGGGTTCGACTGTGTGCTGCGCGCCGGCACGCAGAAGGATTCGACGATGGTGGCGCGCCGGCTCGCCGAAATGGCGCAGGTGACGTGCGCGAGCACCGCGTATCTCGAGCGTCACGGTGAACCGCAGACACTCGACGATCTGAAAGACCACTGGGCGGTGAATTACACGCTGGCCGCGACAGGGCGCGCGTGGCCGTTCGAATTCGTGATTGACGGCGCGAGGCGCGAGATCGACGTGCCGGGGCGTGTCTCGGTATCGAACGCGGATGCGTACTTCTCGTGCTGTGTCGCGGGAATGGGGCTCGTGCAGGTGCCGCGCTATCACGCGATGCGGGCCATCGCGAACGGCACGGTGCGCGAAGTCCTGAAGGACTACCCGTTGCCGACGATGCCCGTATCGGTGATGTATCCGCATCACCGGCAGTTGTCGCCGCGTGTGCGGGTGTTCGTCGACTGGCTGGCGGGGCTTTTCAGCCGGTGGGACGCGGGCGTGGCGGGCGGCGGGCGCGTGGGCTGAGCGGCGACAGCCGGAGGGGTTTGCAGGCGTCAAGAAAACAAAACCCGCGACATCGTCATGATGGGCGCGGGTTTTTCGTTGCTGCTTTTGTTGCAATGTTCTGGTGCCCAGGGCCGGACTCGAACCGGCACGCCTTGCGGCGGGGGATTTTGAGTCCCCTGCGTCTACCTGTTTCACCACCTGGGCTTGTGGGTATTGCCTTAGTGCTGCCTTGAACTTCCCTCGCGAGCAGGCGAACCAGCGCTGCGGGAAACGCGGATTATGGCTGAAAACGCGTCTCCGGGCAAGTTGCGGGCGGCTCTGCTGTCGGCGCGACGGCGCTCAAAGCGTGCGCGAAAACCGCTCCAGCGTCTGCTGGCCGAGGTAGCGGTCGAACACCATGGCGATATTGCGCACCAGCATCCGGCCGGCGGCCAGCACGCCCAGACGTCGCGCGCCGATCGACACCAGCCCGTCGTCGGCGAACGATTGCAGTCGCGCGAGTTCCGGCGCGAATACTTCGGTGAAGGCGATGCCGTACGTCGCGTCGAATTCGTCGAAACGCAGTTCGAGATTGCACATCAACTGCGTGATGACGTCGCGACGCAACCGGTCGTCATGTGTCAGGCGCACGCCGCGCGTGATCGCGAGGCGACCCGCATCGATTGCGTCGCTCCATGCGGGAAGGTCTTTTTCGTTCTGCGCGTAGACATCGCCGACCTTGCCGATCGACGACGCGCCGAAGCCGATCAGATCGCATTCCGCCCGTGTGCTGTAGCCCTGGAAATTGCGATGCAGCGTGCGCTGCGCCTGGGCGCGTGCGAGTTCGTCGGTGGGCAGCGCGAAGTGATCCATGCCGATGTACACGTAACCCGCGTCGGTCAGACGCTCGATCACACGACGCAGGATTGCGAGGCGCACTTCCGGCGAGGGCAGCGTTGCCGGATCCATCTGGCGCTGCATCTTGAAGAGGCGCGGCATGTGCGCATAGCCGAATACCGACAGACGGTCGGGCGCGAGCGCGAGCATCGTGTCGAGCGTGCGGCTGAAGCTCTCGACGGTTTGATGTGGCAGACCGTAGATGAGATCGACGCCGATCGAATGAAAACCATGCGCGCGCGCCGCGCGCATGACGCTGCGAGTCATTTCCAGCGGCTGGATGCGGTTGATTGCCTGCTGCACGCGCGGGTCGAAATCCTGCACACCGAGACTCAGACGGTTAAAGCCCAGCGCCCGCAGATGTGCGATGGTTTCCGGTGAAGCTTCACGCGGGTCGACCTCGATCGAATATTCACCGTATGAGTCGGGCGCGAGCCGGAAGTGTTCGCGCGTGGCTGCCATCAGTTCGCCTATCTCATCGTGCGAGAGGAACGTCGGTGTGCCGCCGCCCCAATGTAGTTGCGACACCACGCGCGTCGTATCGAACAATGCTGCCTGCAACGCGATCTCGCCTTTCAACCGGTCGAGATAGGGACGCGCATGCGCACGGTTCTTCGTCACGACCTTGTTGCAGCCGCAATAGAAGCAGACGGTGTCGCAAAAGGGAATGTGGAAATACAGCGAGAGGTCGGTGCGTGCCGCGCGAGGATCGGCGGCGGCACGCGTGTAATCGGCCAGATCGAAATCGTCGCGGAACTGAAGTGCGGTTGGATAGGACGTATACCGAGGGCCGTTTGCGTTGTATTTCGCGAGGAGGTCGGGGCGAAAGAGCGTGTCGGTGTCGGTAGTGTTCATGGCGTTGTGTGCCGGCGCGGCGCTGAACGAACCACGAGCCATCGGCATCCGGTGATCGAGGCGCGTCGGGCCGTGCGGGCGCCTTGTGGGCGAGGGGTTTCGAACCCGACGAGTGTACGTGAGCGCTTTGGGCGAACATTGTGTAAAAAGGTCGCACGCGCGGCAATGGCACAATGCGGGACGGGCGGATGCTCGCCCTTGTCAGATGGTTGCGTTTCAGGAATTTTCGCTTTGATGGTTGCTTCCCTGCAGGTTTCTCCGTTTGCTGTGCCGGATCACGCGTGCCGCCCCGATTGCGGCGCGTGCTGCATCGCGCCTTCGATTTCGAGCCCGATTCCCGGCATGCCGGACGGCAAGCCCGCAGGCGTGCGATGCGTGCAGCTCGGCGCCGATCTGCGCTGCGCGATTTTCGGTGCGCCGGAGCGTCCCGCGTGCTGTTCCGGGCTGCAACCGCAAACGGACATGTGCGGTACGACGCGCACTGAAGCCCTTGCGTGGCTCACGCAGCTCGAAGCCGATACCGAGCCTTCGCGGCCAGTCCATTCGTTATCGTTATCGTGAGCGTGTGCGAGGCATGATGGTCGCGATGTCGTTCATCCCGGCGTATTGCACGTTCGACGTGGTTTCAACAGGAGGTTTCGCATGACTCAAGCCGCTGCGCCAGCGAGGCGCCGGTTCCTGCTTGCCGCGTGCGCTGCGGCTGGCGTCAGCGTTTCGCTGGCGGCGTGTGCCGCTTCGACGTTTCCGTTCATTCCGGACCACTACACGTTCTCTCCACAGCAGGTGCAGGAGGCGGTGCAGCGCAAGTTTCCGTATCAGCGGACGGTCTCGCAGGTGTTCGACGTCGCGTTGACGAATCCCGTCGTCGGCTTCCTGCCGGATACAAACCGCGTGTCCGTGAAGCTCGATGCCCGGCTGGCGAGTCCGTTCATGCCGCAACCGGTGAACGGCGTCTTCACGCTCTCGAGCCAGCTTGCGTATGACGCGACCACGCGGGCTGTCGTGCTGAAGCAGCCTACCGTCGATAACGTGGCGGTCAGCGGCGATGTGCAGGCCTACACACAGCAGATCAATGCGGCCGCGGCAGTGCTCGCGACGCAGTTGCTGACCAACTATCCGATCTACACCTTCAAGCCCGAGCAGCTTCAATTTGCCGGAGTTAACTACGAACCCGGTACAATCACCATTCTTACAAACGGCATACGTGTGCAGATCGTCGAGAAATGACGGATGCGCGGCCGGCTGGGCCGCGCGATTCCGGCTGGCCCAATCAGAACACTTTCAGAAAAAAGGCCCCGGATGGACTGGATATTGATCTGCAAGGCGCTGATTCTCGGCGTCGTCGAAGGCTTGACGGAGTTTTTGCCGGTGTCGAGCACCGGACATCTGATCGTTGCGGGCAGTCTGCTCAACTTCAATCCCCCCCACGCGAAGACGTTCGACGTCGTGATCCAGCTCGGCGCGATTTTCGCCGTGTGCTGGGAGTACCGTCGCAAGATCGGCAGCGTGGTGACCGGCTTGCCGACGCAACCTGCGGCGCGCCGTTTCACGCTGAACGTGATCATCGCGACGATTCCCGCGATCGTGCTCGGTCTGCTGTTCGAAAAAGCGATCAAGGCCGTGCTGTTCTCGCCGGTGCCGGTTGCGCTGGCGCTCGTGATCGGCGGCCTCGTGATCCTGTGGGTCGAAGCGCGTCAGCGTGACCGGGGCGCGGCACCGCGCGTGCATTCAGTCGACGATCTCACGCCGCTCGACGCGCTCAAGGTCGGTGTCGCGCAGTGCTTCGCGCTGGTGCCCGGCATGTCGCGCTCGGGCTCGACGATCATCGGCGGGATGCTGTTTGGTCTTGACCGGCGCGTTGCCACCGAGTTCTCGTTTTTCCTCGCGATTCCGATCATCTTCGGCGCAACGCTCTATGAGATGGTCAAAAGCTGGCACACGCTGACCACCGACGCACTGGGCCTCTTTGCGATCGGCCTGATCGCCGCGTTCGTGAGCGCGTTTGCGTGCGTACGCTGGTTGTTGCGGTACATCGCCGCGCACGATTTCACGGCGTTCGCCTGGTACCGGATCGGATTTGGCCTGCTGATCCTGCTGATCGGTTATAGCGGCGGGTTGAGCTGGGCCGATTGAAAGCGCGCAGTCGACGTCGAATGAAAAAAGGACCGTGCGGTCCTTTTTTCTTGTTCACGGAAATGTGGCTGCGTTCAGCTAACCGCGCGGCGGCGAAAAACGAGATCCCACACGCCGTGTCCGAGTCGCAACCCGCGACGTTCGAATTTGGTCACAGGACGATATTCCGGACGCGGCGCGTATCCGTCTGCGGTGTTCTCGAGCGCGGGTTCGGCACCGAGCACTTCGAGCATCTGTTCGGCGTAGTTCTGCCAGTCGGTCGCGCAGTGCAGATAGGCGCCCGGCTTGAGTCGCGACACGAGCAGCGCGACGAACTTCGGCTGGATCAGGCGGCGCTTGTGATGGCGCGCCTTGTGCCATGGATCGGGGAAGAAGATGTGCACGCCGTCGAGGCTTTCCGGCGCGATCATCTGTTCGAGCACTTCGACCGCATCGTGCTGGATGATGCGGATATTCGTGAGCGACTGTTCGCCCATCAGCTTTAGCAGCGCACCGACGCCAGGCTCATGCACTTCGACGCCGAGGAAGTCGTCGCCGGCGCGATGCGCGGCAATTTCCGCGGTCGTCGCGCCCATGCCGAATCCGATCTCCAGCACGCGCGGCGCCTCGCGACCGAACACGGCACTCCAGTCGAGCGCTTCGCCGGAAAACGGCACGACGAAGCGCGGACCGAGTTCGTCCATCGCGCGACGCTGTCCCGTCGACACGCGCCCCGCACGGGTGACGAAGCTGCGGATGCGGCGCAGATGCAGCGCTTCGGGCGCCTGTTGGCCGCCAGTTGCGCTGGCTTCGCCGGTTTCGCTGGAGAGGTCGTCGGCGGCTTCGGAGGCGGGCGGACGGGATTCGTTTGGGTCGTGGATCATCGTCGATGACTGCAAGGGTGAGGGCGCCGGGCGCAATGTCAGCAAACGCCGCGCCCTGATACGTCAGCGGGAATAGTGACGGCGGCGCGATTGCCGTCGCCCTGACGAAAAAGCCGCCTTCGATGAGGCGGCCTCGTGCTGGATTTCCGCTGGAGATCAGCTGAATGTGGAGCGGGCGATGGGAATCGAACCCACGTCTTCAGCTTGGGAAGCTGAGGTAATGGCCATTATACGACGCCCGCAGAGCGCGCCATTTTACGCGGTTTCGCGCGATTTGCGCAAACGGCGCGCCGCAAGTGCGCGCCGCTATTGCAATCAGATCCCGAACAGCGTCAACGAAACGGCCGCGCGCGTGACCACCATCAACAACACCTGCACGATCACGAACAGCAGGATCGGCGAGAGATCGATGCCGCCGAGTTGCGGCACGAAGCGGCGCAGCGGATTCAGAAACGGCGCGGTCAGCTGATACAGGATCGGCATGGCCGGCGAACGTGGATTGAGCCACGACAGCAGCGCCATCAGGATCGTCAGCCAGATAATCAGGTTGAGCGCCCACTTGATCACCGTGAGTAACGCGACGATCAGTAGCGTCGGCATCAGGCTGAGCGGATCGACGCCAGCGAGCCACACCATCGCGACAACGTAGATGACCGCCGCGATGATGGCCGCGACGATGCTGGCCCAGTCGATGTTGCGTGTGCTGGGAAGAATCCGCCGCAACGGCAGCACGATCCAGTTCGTGGCCTGCAGCACGGCGTTCGACACCGGGTTGTACGGCGGCATGCGGACGACCTGCAGCCAGGCGCGCAACAGCAGCGCCGCGCCGAACAGGGTGAAAACCGTATTGAGCAGAAAACGGGCGATATCGCCGACCATCTCGTGTCCTTTCCTTCTTTAGTTATTCGTAGCGGCCGCGCGTGGCGAGCCGGCTTCGTCAGGCAAGCGGTACAACCGGTGCGTGCAGAGGGTGCGCCTTGACGCGCACCTCGTCCCGCTGCGTTCGCGCCGGTCGTCACATTATCACGGCTTACGGGCCGCCTGCGATCCCTCGCCTGTCAGCCGGTCGAGCGAGCGGGCGAGCGCGTCTTCGACGACTGTATCGATCGCGTCGATCGCGGCTGGCGGCACCGGCCGACGCCGCGCCAGCGCGACCGCGCGGCGCGTCATCAGCGCGTAGAGCGCGGCGTGGTCGCCGCCCATCCCTTCGAGGAGCGCAAGCTGCTTTTCGACGACCCCGGCATCGCCTCGCGAAACCGGTCCGGCCAGCGCACCCGGCAAGCCTTTGTCGCCGGCAGTCTGGATCGTGCCGGCGAGCATCGGCAGCACTGCACGCAACGCGTCGTCTTCGTCGAAACCGAGCGTGCGCCAGAGTCCGACGCACTCCGCGAGGCCACACAGCGCGAAACTCGCCGCGTAGTGCGCGGCCGCGTGATAGAGCATGCGGCCGCCCGGCGGAATCGACAGTGGATGGCAGCGCAGTGCGCCCGCCAGCGCGACGAGCGCATCCTTCAGCGCGCCGTCGGCCTCGATCGAGACGGAGCAACCCGCGATGCGTTCGATATCTGCGAGATTCCCGCCGAACAGGTAGAGTGGATGAAAGCCACCGATCGAGGCGCCCTGGTCACGCGCCGGCGCGAGCAGATCCACCGGCGACGCGCCACTGCAATGCACGAGCGCCCATGCACCGGAGCCCCGCGCGCCGGAATCGAAGCGCACTGTGTGGGCTGTCGTACCGATACTGTCATCGGGGACGGCTAAAAAGACGATATCGGCTGCGTCGACAACCTGTTGCGGGAGGTCGTACGCGGTGCAATGCCCGATCTGACCTGCGAGCGCCTGCGCGGATTCCCGCGAGCGGCTCGCAATCGCTGTGACCGGATAGCCGGCGCGCGAGAAGCCGTGCGCGAGACAGTGGGCGAGCCGGCCCGCGCCGACGAAACCCAGACGCGGCATTGGGGACAGGGACATGGTTTTCAGCTCCGGGCAGAACAATGACGGAACGGCGAGTATCGCGCATTCAAATTAACGCCGGTTGGTGTCGGCGCCTTGCCAGCAAAGGAGGTGAACCGGTTTCAGAGGCATCGGGGCATTCTTCAGAAGGTTACGTGACGGATATGACGGGCCGTCGTATGTATCTGACAGGGGATTGCCCCCGGGTCCGAAAACTGCTCACAATGAATCCCCACTTCAGATTTCCGGCAGTCCCAGTTGTTGTTTCTTCTGTAGCGCAGCCAGATTTTCGGGAGGTACACGATGAGCATTTTTTCTTACCGAAAGCACTTGCGGTTTCTGACACACTCACAGCGGCGCCGCTGGTGGGATCAAAAGAAGCGGCTGTCTCCACGCGTACAGATTAGCGGTGCCTATGTGCCACCCAGCGTCTCTCGGGAATTTACGTATGTGAAGGTCGGGTGACGTAAGCTGACCTCCAGAAGTGCCCGGCGGTTTCGCCGGGCACTTTGCGTTTACGGCTGCCGTAAGCGGATAAATCGACGTGTGGAGACAACGAAATCGCGTGGACCCTGCAGCGAATTTGTAATGAAACATTACCGATGTGACCGGTAATCATGCGGTGCAACCGGTAAAAATGTCATCGATCGCGAATGACCTGCCGCAAACCCTTGATTTTCGAAAGGGAAGCGGCCACTTGAGAGACGTGAGGCGCGTACGCGTTTTCCGCGTTTGAAGCAGTCATTGCAATTTGCAACAAATGCCATCGACGCTGCGAAGTCTTTTTCGATACATTGGATCGTAAGGGCTTGGCCCGTCATGCGACCTCGCCATCGGGGCGGGCCGCCAGGAGAAATAGAAGTGAAAAAGATCGTCCCGTTTATCGCTGCTGCCGCGCTTGGCGCGGGGCTTACCACTGCCGCTCAGGCGCACGTGTCGATCGGTGTCGGTATCGGCATTCCAGTTGCCCCGGCGTATCCGGTCTACGCTGCGCCGCCGCCTGCGTACTATGCGCCGCCGCCGGTCGTGTACGCAGCGCCGCCTGTGGTCTACGCGCCGCCGCCGGTGGTCGTCGGCGGCTACTACGGATATGGTCGGCCGTACTACCATCACGGCTATTACGGTCGCGGTTACTACGGTCCGCGTTACTGATCCTGTAGCAAGCCGCGTGTTCGCGAATGATGTGAGCGCGGCTCGGCCTTGAGAATTTGTAAACGGCGCAACGCCGGCTTGAACGCCGCGTTGCGCCGTTTTTCTATTAGCCAGCTACCACGCTGCTCGTGTGTACGATCAGGTCGCGATAGCCGTCAACGATCACGCTGTACGAGAAGTACGCGAACAGCAGCGCCGACAGCACATGACACGCGCGCAGCAGACCTGTGCCTGCGCGTTTGCGTCCGTGACTTGCCAGTCCGCAGATGAACACGTTCCAGCACAGTCCGCCGAGAAAGAACCCGCCAAGAAAAACCGGCGCCGTCGTCACCGTCGTTGCACCGGCTTTGGCAATGAGCGCGCCACCGACAGCCGCAAACCACAGGATCGCCGATGGCGACGAGATTGCGAGCAACGTGCCGCGCATGAATCCGCGCCACGCGCTGAGATGCGGTGCGTTCGCATCCGCCTCGCCTTCAACGGGAGGCGCCGAAGCAGGGAAGAGTGCCTCGCGCGCCATCTTCCACGTGAGGAGCAGCAGGATGGCCGCGCCGCCGATCCACACGATCCATCGTACCGGTTCGAATTGAAGCAGCGCGGCCATGCCGGCAAGCGCAAGCGCTGCATAGATCAGATCACCGAAACACGAGCCGAGACCGAGCCAGAAGCCGGGTTTGAATCCGTGCGACAACGTCAGCGAAATGATCGCGACGTTGACGAGACCGATATCGAGGCACAGCGAAAGCGACAGAAAGAAACCATCCGACAACATTGATAAACCGTGCATCCCAGCCCATTCCCCGTTTTGTTCTTCATGCTCCAGCGGCGCTTGCCATACATCGCGTCCGCCGCAGGAAAAATCATGTCCTGTTGCTCGCCACGCGACGGCTTTAAAGGCCGAGTTCCTGCCACATCGCGTCGATGCGCTTTTTGACTGCTTCATCCATCACGATGGGGCGGCCCCATTCGCGACCGGTTTCGCCGGGCCATTTGTTGGTCGCGTCGAGTCCCATCTTGGAGCCGAGCCCTGCAACCGGCGAGGCAAAATCCAGATAGTCGATCGGCGTGCGGTCGACGAGCACCGTATCGCGTGAAGGGTCGATGCGCGTGGTGATCGCCCAGATCACTTCTTTCCAGTCGCGAATGTTCACGTCTTCATCCACCACCACGATGAACTTCGTATACATGAACTGTCGCAGGAAGCTCCACACACCGAACATCACCCGTTTGGCATGTCCCGGATAGCTCTTCTTCATCTGGACGATGGCCATCCGGTAGCTGCATCCTTCGGGCGGCAGATAGAAGTCGGTGATCTCGGTGAACTGCTTCTGCAGCAGCGGCACGAACACTTCGTTGAGCGCGACGCCGAGCACAGCGGGCTCGTCGGGCGGCTTGCCGGTATAGGTCGAATGGTAGATGGCGTCGCGCCGCATCGTGATGCGCTCGACAGTGAATACGGGGAACCACTCCTGTTCGTTGTAGTAGCCCGTGTGATCGCCGTACGGACCTTCAAGCGCATGTTCGTATGCCGCCGAAGCACCCTTCGACGGACGCGGCGGCGCGCCGGCCGGCGCCGCTTCGGGCGTGCCGGACTGCGGGTAGATAAACCCTTCGAGCACGATCTCGGCGCGTGCCGGCACCTGCAGCGTATCGACGCCCGGCGTGATGCACTTCGCGAGTTCCGTGCGACCGCCGCGCAACAGGCCGGCAAACTGGTATTCGGAGAGCGTGTCCGGTACCGGCGTCACCGCGCCGAGCACCGTCGCCGGGTCGGCGCCGAGCACGACCGCGACCGGATACGGCTTGCCCGGGTTCTGCAGCGCGAACTCGCGGAAATCGAGCGCGCCGCCCCGGTGCGCAAGCCAGCGCATGATGAGCCTGTTGCGGCCGATCAACTGCTGCCGGTAAATGCCAAGGTTCTGCCGGGTCTTGTTCGGGCCCCGCGTGACGGTCAGTCCCCACGTGATGAGCGGACCGGCGTCGCCGGGCCAGCAGGTCTGGATCGGCAGCTTCGCCAGATCGACGTCGTCGCCTTCCCAGACGATTTCCTGGCAGGGCGGCGAACTCACGGTCTTCGGCGACATGTCCCAGACGGCCTTCGCGAGCGAAAACAGCTTGCCGGCGTCTTTCAGGCCCTTGGGCGGCTCCGGCTCCTTGAGGGCGGACAGAAGGCGTCCGACGTCGCGCAATGACTCCAGGGCGGCGCTATCGCCGTTTTCCGCGCCTGCATCGATACCCATGCCGAGCGCCACGCGTCGCGGCGTGCCGAACAGGTTGCCGAGAACCGGGAACGCGTGCTGCTGTGTGCTTTCAAACAGCAACGCAGGCCCGCCGGCGCGCAGCACGCGATCGCAGATTTCCGTCATTTCGAGGACAGGTGAGACGTGTTGCGGAACGCGGCGAAGCTCGCCCAGCGTCTCGAGGCGACCGACGAAGTCGCGCAGGTCTTTGTATTTCATCGGGTCCTGATCGGGGCGGCAGCACGCCGCAAAGTGAGGGCGCGGTAGACAATCGCCGCGCCAGATCGATTGTCGATTTTACCTGCGTTGGCTAGCGCACGTTAAAGGGCAAAAGTGTGACTGCCCGGAAACGCGCGCAGTGCGCGGTTTAGAGGTCGCTGAACACTGTTCATTATTACAATTAGTTATAGATTTGCTTATTCATAGTGTTGACGATCTATAAAACCCTGCTAGAATCCGTCCACATTGGTTGCAGGGTTTGCACGTTTTAACCACTACCCCCGGTCTTCTGACGCAACGCGTCGCCGTTTGCCGATCCCTGCTCGGTACTTCACGGTCTTGCCTGTTTTCCTCGCCGGCGCCTTTTTCGCGCTGGTTTTTTCGTGTGGGAGCCTCCGCCCGCGTGCTGCAAACAGCATGCCGCCGGAACTTTAGATGGGCTCCCCGAACGGTGTATGCCGTTTTCCCGACGCCGCTGTCGCCCCGACCAGAGCGCGCGACGTCTTGATTCTGCGAATGGCTGTACGTCGGCTTGCCGACGCGTTCGCCGCTTCATGCAAATTGGGAGATCTGAATGAACGCCTGGTTATCGTGGCGTCCCGACGAGCGTCTCGCGCAGGTTATGCGCGGTGCATTGCGACGTGGGACCCGTATGAGTCATCACCTGTTCAGCATCGTCGGCGGTTTTGCCGTCGTGCTGGCCCTTGCCCTGTGGCTGATGCCCACCTGGCGCGGCACCCTCGCCGCAAAGCTGATGCCGGTTATCTCGGCCGCAGTGAAGGCGGGTCCGGCCCGTCTGCTGCAAGGCAACCCGCTGCCGTCGTTCGGGCCTGCAACGGCCCAGCCTGACGACACGTTGTCGTCGAATCAGGCAGTCAGCGTCGATACCGGCAGCAACGGTACGACCGCCAATACCAGCTATGACGGCGCCTTCGATGGCAGCGGCACGGCTGGCCTCGGCGCCGTGGCGCTGAACGGCCTCGATCCGCGCACGCTGCCGACGGTCGGCTCGCTCGCCCGCATGATTCCGGCGCAGCGCGTTTCCGCCGATGCACGCGACGACCGCGTACTGATCTCGACCCGCGAGCAGGATCTTGTCGCTTCGTATCTGTCGCGCCGTTATCGCGTCGCTCAGGAGCCCGTCAGCGAGCTCGTGAAGGCCGCGTTCGACACCGGCCGCGAAGTCGGTCTCGATCCGTTGTTGCTGCTCGCCGTGATGGCAATCGAATCCGGTTTCAATCCGTATGCAGAAAGCGGCGTTGGTGCTCAAGGTTTGATGCAGGTCATGTCGAAGGTGCACTCGGACAAGTTCGAGTACTTCGGTGGCCAGAGCGCTGCGCTTGAGCCGCTGACCAACATCAAGGTCGGCGCACTCGTGCTGAAGGATTGCGTGGCGCGTGGCGGGTCGCTTCCGGGCGGTCTGCGTCTGTATGTGGGCTCGACGTCGCAGGACGACGGCGGTTACGGCGCGAAGGTGATGGCCGAGCGTGGACGCCTGCGCGACGTGGCGCGTGGCCGCAAGGTGCCGGTCAACGCACCGCAGGCTCCGACCACGACCACCGCGTCGACTGCGGCGGCTGCGGCCACCACGAACGCTTCCACGAAGCGTGTGCAGGTGACGCTCGACAGCGCGCATCCGATGACGACGGCGAAGGCTGCGACGTCAGCGTCGCACGACAAGTCGTCGGTGCAGGATGACGCAAGCTCCAGCGCGACGAAGCATGTTGCTTCGTCGGAACTGGGTGCCTGATACGTCGCATTGATATGCATTAGCGTCACCGACGCAGGCTGGAACGGGTAAAGAAAAGGGCACTTCGGTGCCCTTTTTCGTTGCTGTGCGCTTCCGGAAAAAGCGCGTGAGGTCAGCCTGTCTCCAAGTCAGCGGCCGAACAGCCCGCCGAGTCGCTCCACGGCTTCTTCGAGCTTCGCGTACGCCGTCGCGTAGGAAAGCCGGATATAGGTGTGCGGCGCGTGCGATCCGAAGTCCATCCCCGGGACCAGCACGACGCCCGCGTCGTGCAGCATCGCGCGGGTGAGTGCGGCGCTATCGCCAGCGGCAGGGTGCGCGACGTGCGTGCAGTCGGCGTACACATAGAACGCGCCATCCGGCATCACCGGCACCGAAAAGCCGAGCGATTCGAGCGCAGGCGCGATGAAATCGCGGCGGCGCTTGAATTCGAGGCGACGACCTTCGTAGATGCTGATCGTGTCCGGCTCGAAACAGGCGAGCGCCGCATGCTGCGCCAGCGCCGAGGCGCAGATGAACAGATTCTGTGCGAGTTTCTCGAACGCGCCGACCATCGCGGGTGGCACGACGAGCCAGCCCAGGCGCCAGCCGGTCATGTTGAAATACTTCGAGAAGCTGTTGACCGTGATGACATCGTCACCGAACGAAAGCGCGGACACGGGCGGCGCGTCGTAGCTCAAGCCCTGATAGATCTCATCGACGATCGTAAAGCCGCCGCGCGCGCGGACCGTCTTCACGATGCGTTCGAGTTCGGCAGGTTCGATCGACGTGCCGGTCGGGTTCGACGGCGACGCGAGCAGCACGCCGCGCGTACGGTCGTTCCACAGGCGCTCGACGTCCGCCGCAGTCAGCTGGAAGCGCTCTGCGGGACCGCTCGGCACGAGCACCGCCTTGCCTTCCGCCGCGGCGACAAAGTGCCGGTTGCACGGGTAGGACGGATCGGGCATCAGCACTTCGTCATCGCGATCGACGAGCGCGGCGCACGCCAGCAGCAACGCCGCCGAAGCACCTGCAGTGACGACGATGCGGGCAGGATCGACGGTGATGCCGTACATGCGCTGGTAGTGCGCCGCGATCGCTTCGCGCAATGCAGGCAGGCCAAGCGCGTTCGTGTATTGCGTGACACCCCGGCGCAGCGCGCGGGTGGCGGCCTCGATGACGGGTTCTGGGGCCGTGAAATCGGGCTCGCCGATTCCCATGTGAATGATGTCGCGCCCCTGGCGCTCCAGCAATGCGGCCTCTTTGGCCAGCTCCATCACGTAAAACGGCTGGATGGCGTCGACGCGGGCGGCAAGCCGCACCAGCGGTTCAGACACAGTGCTCATGCGGATACTTCCAGTTTCCCAGTGGCGCGACCGGCCGGCGCGGCCCGGTTGAACCGGGCTGCACGCTTTCCGGCCCCGCTGGATCAGTGCTTGCGGGCGGCCTGTGTTTCGGCGGCGCGCAGTTGTACCGACAGCTTGTCCAGCACGCCATTGACGTACTTGTAGCCGTCCGCGCCACCGAACGTTTTGGCGAGTTCGACGGCTTCGTTGATCACGACGCGATACGGAATATCGACGTGATTCTTCAGTTCGAACGCAGCGACCAGCAGGACCGCGCGTTCGACCGGCGAGAGCTGGTCGATCGGACGGTCGAGGCACGGCATCAGGTCGATCGACAGGGCTTCCGACTCGCGGATGACACCGTGCAGCAGCGCGTCCAGATGCTCGTGGTCGGCCTTGTCGTAACCTTGCGCGCCGCGCAGTTGCGCGTCGATTTCACCGGTAGGCGAGCCCGACAGCAGCCACTGGTAGAGACCTTGCGTGGCCAGTTCGCGGGAACGTCGGCGAGCGCTCTTCATGCCCGTTCCTCTTCGTCTTCCTCGTCTTCATCTTCGTCGTCATCGCCGCCGAGCTGCTCGAGTGCAACCGAGAGGTTCGCCATTTCGACGGCGACGCGCGCCGCGTCGCGACCCTTTTCGGTCATGCGTACGACGGCCTGTTCGTCCGTTTCGGTCGTGAGGACCGCGTTGGCGACGGGAATGCCGAAGTCGAGGCCGATGCGCGTGATGCCGGCACCGCTTTCGTTCGACACGAGTTCGAAGTGATACGTCTCGCCACGCACGACGGCGCCGAGCGCGATCAGTGCATCGAACTGGCCGCTTTCAGCCAGCTTTTGCAGCGCGAGCGGGATTTCCAGTGCGCCCGGCACGGTAACGAGCAGCACGTCTTCACCCGTGACGCCGAGGCGTTCGAGTTCTTCGATGCAGGCGTCAGCGAGGCCGTTGCAGACAGGTTCGTTAAAGCGCGATTGCACGATGCCGACGCGCAGGCCGTCACCGTCGAGATTCGGTTGATATTGTCCGATTTCCATTTGAGGTCCGTAGTGTTTGGGATGAACGCGTGTGAGCGGTGAGTTTCCGGTGTCAGGCCTGCGTGGCCGCGCCCGGCGGGCAGGCCGCGAGAGCACCAGGCATCGGTACGAAACCCGTGACTTCGAGGCCATAACCCGACATCGTGCCCAGCTTGCGCGGGTTCGATAGCACCTGCATCCTGCCGACACCCAGTTCGCGCAGGATCTGCGCGCCGATGCCGTAGGTCTTGAAGTCGACCGGACGGCGCTTGAGTGCCTCAGCACGTTCCTTTTCATCGAACGCCTTGAAGACGTCGATCAGGTGATCCTTCGAGTCGCCGCAGTTGAGCAGCACCACCACGCCCAGATCGCGTTCGGCGATTTCCTTCATGGCTGCATCGAGCGTCCATGAGTGCGTGGAGGCACCCACTTCCAGCAGATCCAGCACCGACAGCGGCTCGTGAACGCGCACGGGCGTTTCGCGATCCGGCGTGGGCGTGCCGCGCACCAGCGCGATATGCGGCGAACCGCTCGGCTGGTCGAGATACATCACCGCGCGGAACGGACCGTGCGCGGTTTGCATCGTGCGCTCGCAGATGCGCTCGACGATCGACTCGGTGCGGCTGCGGTAATGGATCAGATCGGCAATCGTGCCGATCTTCAGATTGTGCTCCTGCGCGAACTCGATCAGATCGGGCAGGCGCGCCATCGTGCCGTCGTCCTTGATGATCTCGCAGATCACCGCAGCCGGCGTGAGCCCCGCGAGCGCCGTGAAATCGCAACCGGCTTCAGTGTGACCGGCGCGCACCAGCACACCGCCAGGCTGCGCCATGATCGGAAACACGTGCCCCGGCTGCACGATGTGCTCGGCGCGGGCGTCGTGCGCGACGGCTGTCGCGATGGTGCGCGCGCGGTCGGCGGCGGAAATACCGGTTGTCACGCCTTCGGCGGCTTCGATACTGACCGTGAACGCCGTGCCGTACTGCGTGCCGTTGCGATACGTCATAAGCGGCAGGTTGAGCTGCTTGCAGCGCTCCTGCGTGAGTGTCAGGCAGATCAGGCCACGGCCGTAGCGGGCCATGAAATTGATCGCTTCCGGCGTGATGAATTCGGCGGCGATCACGAGATCGCCTTCGTTTTCGCGGTCTTCTTCGTCGACGAGAATCACCATCCGGCCGGCCTTCAGCTCGGCGATGATCTCAAGGGTGGAGGCGAGCGTCATGTTGGCGAGATTGTCGGGAAAGCGCGTATTTTACGCCACGCGAGCCCCCGCGTCGCTTCGTCCGGACGGGCGAGGCCAGATGGCCGGGTTTACACGGGCAACCTGCGTGTCACCTGGCCATCCGGCTGACTGCCGCCGGCGTGCGGGCGGCCTTATGCTCGAACCCGGAAATCAGGAAGGGGACGACCCATGCGCGCCGGAATTGACAGCGCCTGGCCGGTTGAGCACCTGGCCGGGTTCGCGCCAGTTGGGCTCGACGCCCATGAAGCGGTCGAAGTAGGCAATGGCGAGGCTCGGCTCCTCGACGACGTTTTCGCGAAACGACTGCCAGACGTCGCGGTGCGAGAGAGCCTCGGCCGGCTGGACCACCAGCGCACACTCTTCACGCATGACATGTTTGAGCGTGCCGATGCCAAACCAGGTGAGCAGATAACCCACCGGCCACCAGCCGGCGATATCGTCCGTCGCGGGCTGCAGGTGTGGCGAAGGCTCCGTAGTCACGTGAACGGCCTTGTCGCGTAGCAGGTCGCGCAGCAGCACGCCAAACGCAAACTGGAAGTAGTCGGGCGCGTTGCGCTTCCTGTAGCCCGCGTTGCGCGAGACCACATCGAGCCACGCGAAAAACGCGCGGGTGAACTGGCGGTCGTCGATTTCGATGCGCACACCGTGCCGCTCGCGGTATTCGTCGCAGCATCGCTGCAACAACTGGCGGCAGAGCGTGAGTTTCTGCACGTGGTCCCACGTGCCGGATTCCCGCGTGTGGATGCTGCTGAGCGGCTGGCCCATCAATGCTCCCGTGCACGCGCGCAGGGTTTGCGCGCGCGGGTTTCAGCAAAGGTGCGTGACGACATGTTCGATTTCGTCGCTCAATGCCCGCAGCGGCTCGCGCTCTTTCAGCGCGCGTCGGAACGCGGCTTCGCGGGCACCGGTCACATCGGCGAAAAATCGCATCACGGCGTCCGGTTCAGTTACGAGCCCGGAGGGGCAGATGTCTTTCGCGAGCGAGGCGATGGTGAGCATCAGGAACACATAGGCGTTCGGTTCGGTCACGAGCCACCACGGCGCGCTCGCATCGGGAAGAACATCGAAGCGCGTGCTGCGGATCGGCTGCTGGTCGATCAGCGAAAGCACGAGGTGCGCGCCCGTGCGGCACAGCGCGCTACACGACGTCGCGGTATCGGCGGAAACCTGGGTCAGTTGCGTACCCGGCGCATGACGGGACTCGTTCATCAACTCGAACGCACTGCTGATGCGATGCTCGAAGATCAGCACGTCATTGGCGCCGCTCTGCATGATCATGCGTTTGGCTGCGGCGTAATACGTGGTCGAAAACCTGCGCAACGTTTTCGCCTGATTGCCCGACTGGCTGAGATAGCTCGTCAACGCATCGAGGGGAACCGGCGATTTCCAGTGATCCTGGAGCGGTGGCACGGCGTGGCCGGCAAACGACTCGGCGGTTTCGATCAGGCCATCCGCGAGTTGCGCGACGGATTCCAGCGACAGATGCGAAGGCGCCCTGGAAGTTTGCGTGGCAGGTGAGCGTGTCGTGACGGGCCGGTCGCTCTTGATCGGGCCGGGCACATTGCGTGCCGCATAACGAAGCTGACGCGCACAGTCTCTCAGTGCGAGCCCCAGTTGGCTGATGTCGCGGCCGAGGTGCTGCGGCAAGGGCGATTTCGACTCCATGGGCGTCTCTGGGTTGCAACATTTGAAGTTAAGATAGCACAAGTGTTCAGCCGCAAGACTGACTTTATTCATCATAGGAGCCGAGCTTGGCGAAAGCGAGTGTTGCCCCTGAGCCGATCGAAAACGACGAGCAGAATCCGGCGCGCCGGCTGCGTCTGCGTGCGGCGTGGATGTACTTCGTCGAGGAAATGACGCAGAACGAAATCGCCCTGAAACTCGGTATCGGGCGGGTGACGGTCGTGCGTCTGCTCGCGGCTGCGCGCGAGCGCAACGAGGTGAAGATTTCGATCGGCGACCGTCTCGCCGAATGCGTCGAGGCGGAGCGGCTGCTTGAAAAGCGCTTCGGCGTCGAGGAGGCCATCGTCGTGCCGTTGTCTTCGCGCGGCGCGGATGCCACCGGACCGGTGAGCGCGGCAACCGGCGCCTATGTGTCGTCGCTCGTGCGGCCCAATATGCGTATCGGCGTGGGCTGGGGACGCACGCTCGTCAGTTCGCTCGCGTTCATGAACGAGCGCACGGTCGACGACGTCTCGGTGGTGTCGCTGCTCGGCGGCATCATGAAGGCGCGCAAGTTCAATCCGGCGGAATTCGCGTGGCGCTTTGCTTCGCTGTATCAGGCGGACTGCTATCTCATGACCGCGCCGCTGGTCGTCGACAGTGCGGCCACACGTGAGACGCTGATCGAGCGATGTGGGCTCGGCGATATCTTCGAACTCGCGAAATCGCTGGATGCCGTCGTGCTCAGCGCGGCGGGAACGGGGCCGGATGCGACTTCGCATCTGTCGAAGTTCATCAGCAACGCGGATCGCGCGTCGGTCATCAAGGCGGGTGCTGTCGGAGACATGCTGTTCAATTTTTTCGACGCGAATGGCGAACTCGTCGACCATCCGATCAACGAGCGCGTGATGTCGGTCCCGCTCGACATCATCAGGAAAGTGCCGGTGCGCGTGCTGGCCGCGGGCGGCGCGAGCAAGGTGCAGGCGCTGGGCGGTGCCCTCAAGCTGCTGAAGCCCACGGTCCTCATCACCGATGAGTACACCGCAAAAGATGTCCTCAAGCTCGCCGGCCCGCCTGGGATGAACTAGCTCGCGCTTTCTGCGGCCTGGATCTGGCCGCAGAAACCGGGCGTGCCCGCCAGTCCGTTTTCGCGAACGTGAGCAGTGAGCGGGCGGCGCAACCGGACGGCGCCGCGCTTTCTTTCCGCTCCGGCCGGTCGCGCCATTCTCCTGTTTTCCGCGGCACAGAATTCATCAAAACGCGTTCCGCGCGTCACGGCGCATTCCGTCTCAATTCCCCTTTCGCACCTCCGCGGACCCCATCGCCTGATGCGCCATTCCGCTCGGGTGAACTACAGCCAGGCCACCACCCGCGGTCCTCGCGCTGCCTTCAGGTCGCCATAGGACCTGATTTCATCGCGACTCCTTCCGCATCCATCCAGGGTAAGTCCCACCCCAAAAACCTGCATTTCCGTCTGGTCCCACCTTGGCCTTTTTGTGAACATACTGCTATTCTGAAATACATAAGTTCTCTCGTGGCCGTCACAGACGAAAGTCCTCGAACACTTCCCGCGCGTTTCGCGCGCCGCATTTGTGGAGACATGCTCATGCACAACATCACCCCCAGCGGCCTCGCCGCCGACCTCGAAAAGCGCGCCGCGTCCGGCCGCCCGATCCGCATCGGTCTGATCGGCAGCGGCGAGATGGGCACGGACATCGTCACGCAGGTCCGGCAGATGCACGGTCTGGAAATCGGCGCGATCGCCGAGCTGCGCACTGAGGCGGCGTGCGCGGCGGTGAAGGTGGCGAACGGCGCCGACGAGGGCTACCGCGTCGTCGACACACAAAGCGCGATGTCGGAGGCGATCGAAGCCGGCCACATCGCGATCACGCAGGACGTGAACGCCGTATGCACGAGCGGGCAGATCGACGTCGTCATCGACGCGACCGGCAAGCCCGCGGTCGGCGCGCAGATCGGCCTCGTCGCGATGGAGCACGGCAAGCATCTGGTGATGATGAACGTCGAAGCCGACGTGACGATCGGCGCGTATCTGCGTCGCGAGGCGGAGCGGCTTGGCGTCGTGTACTCGCTTGGCGCCGGCGACGAACCCAGTTCGACCATCGAGCTGATCCAGTTCGTGAGCGCGCTCGGCTATCCGATCGTCGCGGCGGGCAAGGGCAAGAACAATCCGCTCAATATCGAAGCGACGCCGGACGTCTACATGGAAGAAGCGCGTCGCCGCAACATGAACCCGCGCATGCTCGTGGAGTTCGTCGACGGCTCGAAGACGGCTGTCGAGATGGCCGCGATCGGCAACGCAACCGGGCTCACGCCGGACGTGCCGGGCATGCACGGACCGTCCGCGACGCTCGACCAGTTGCACAGGGTGCTGTGTCCGGTGGAAGACGGCGGCATTCTTTCGCGCAAGGGCGTGGTCGATTACACGATCGGCAAGGGCGTGGCGCCGGGCGTTTTCGTCGTCGCCGAGCTGGCGCATCCGCGGCTGCGCGAACGCATGGAAGACCTGCGGCTCGGTGAAGGTCCTTACTACACGTTCTATCGCCCGTATCACCTGACAAGCCTCGAAGTGCCGCTGACGTGCGCGCGTGTGGTGCTCTACGGCCGCGCCGACATGGAGCCGCTGCCGGTGCCGGTCGTCGAGGTCTGCGCGGTTGCGAAGAAGGACCTGCAGCCCGGCGAGCGGCTGGATGCGATTGGCGAGTACACGTATCGCGCGTGGGCGATGACGGTCGGCGATGCGCGCGCGCAGGATGCCGTGCCGTGCGGGCTGATCGAGAACGGTCGCGTGACTCAGCCGATCCGTCGCGGTGAGTTGCTCACGTATCGCAACTGTGCGGTCGATGCCGCTTCGCCGATTGTTGAGTTGCGTCGTCGTCAGGATGAGATGGTGTTCGGCAAAGCCGCCGCCGCGGCTTGAGCTTCGAGCGCAGATAACGCGCATGGGACCAGAGTAAGCGCTAAAGCGCTAACTCTGGTCGACCGCAGCAACCTGCATGGGACCAGAGTAAGCGCTAAAGCGCCAACTCTGGTCGACCGCAGCAACCTGCATGGGACCAGAGTAAGCGCTAAAGCGCCAACTCTGGTCGACCGCAGCAACCTGCATGGGACCAGAGTAAGCGCTAAAGCGCTAACTCTGGTCGACAGGAGAAAGAGATATGAATGAGGTCGCAGAATCACCCGCCCGTCCATCTGCCGCAATGCCGTCCGTATTGCGCCGTCACGCGCCCGAAGTGCTACGCGAGGCCTTGCGCAAGATGATCCTCGTGCGGCGCTTCGAGGAAAGCGCCGAGCAGGCGTATATGCGCGGGCTGATCCACGGCACGATGCATCTGTCGATCGGCCAGGAAGCCAGCGCGATTGGCGCGACGTTGCCGCTCACCGACGCGGACTACATCACGTCCACGCATCGCGGTCACGGGCACTGCATCGGCAAGGGCGCCGATCCCAAGCGGATGTTCGCCGAGTTCTTCGGCAAGGAAACCGGCTACTGCAGAGGCCGCGGCGGCTCGATGCACATCGCCGACGTGACGCGCGGCAACCTCGGCGCGAACGGCATCGTCGGCGGCGGCATGCCGATCGCGGTCGGCGCGGCGCTGTCGGTGAAAAAGCAGCGCAAGGATTCCGTCGTGATGTGCTTCTTTGGCGACGGTGCGAACAACGAAGGTGCGTTCCACGAATCGCTGAACTTCGCGGCGATCTGGAAGCTGCCTGTGATCTTCGTCTGCGAGAACAACAAATACGGCATGTCGATGTCGGTCGAACGCTCGACGGCGGTGCCGCACATCGCGCAACGCGCACTCGCCTACGACATTCCCGGTGTCACGGTCGACGGCAACAGCTTCGTCGACGTCCTCGAAGCGAGCGAGCAGGCGGTGGCCCGCGCGCGACGCGGCGAAGGTCCGACGCTGCTGGAATGCGAAACGTACCGGCTGCGCGGCCACTCGAAGAGCGACCGTAACCGCTACCGCACGCGCGCGGAAATCGACGCGTGGAGCGAACGCGATCCGATTGCGCGGTTCCAGCAGACGCTGCTGCAACACGGCATATCGGACGAAGCGACGCTCGCCGCCATCTACGACGAAGTGGAGGCGCAGATCCAGGAAGGCCTTGATTTTGCACAGGCGAGCCCTTCGCCGAAGCTGTCCGAACTGACCCGCTACGTCTACTCCGAAGCAGTTCCGCAAAACCGCACGGCCGAAGCCAGGAGCCAGCCATGAGCACTGAAGTGCGCGAAGAAATCCGTGAGATCACCTATGCGCAGGCCATCCAGGAAGGCATGGCGATCGCGATGGAGCGCGACGAGCGCGTATTCCTGATGGGCGAGGACATCGGCGTCTATGGCGGTGCGTTTCAGGTCACAGGCGATCTCTATCAGCGCTTTGGCGCGGACCGCGTGATGGATACGCCGATCTCGGAGCTGGGCGGCGCGGGCATCGCGGTCGGCGCTGCGATGACAGGTTCGCGCCCGATCTACGAATTCCAGTTCTCCGATTTCTCGACGCTCGCGATGGAGCAGATCGTCAATCAGGCCGCGAAGATGCGCTTCATGCTCGGTGGCGAAGTCTCAGTGCCGCTCGTGATGCGTTTTCCGGCGGGCTCGGGCACGGGCGCGGCGGCGCAGCACAGCCAGAGTCTCGAAGCGTGGTTCGCCCACGTGCCGGGTTTGAAGGTGGTCCAGCCGAGCACGCCGCACGACGCCAAAGGACTGCTGCTCGCCGCGCTGGAAGATCCGGACCCGGTGATGATCTTCGAGCACAAGCTGCTCTACAAGAGCAAAGGACCCGTCCCCGAAGGTTACTACACCGAGCCGATCGGCAAGGCGGCGATCCGCCGCGCGGGCCGCGATGTGACAATCGTCGCGACTTCGATGATGGCGATTCGCTCGCTGGAAGCGGCCGCGACGCTCGAACAGGAAGGCATCGATGCGGAAGTGATCGACCTGCGCAGCGTGCGGCCGATCGACCGTGACGCGATCATCACGAGTATCCGCAAGACGTCGCGGCTCATCTGCGTGTACGAGGGCGTGCAGCAACTGGGCGTCGGTGCCGAGGTGGCTTCGATTGCGTGCGAGAGCGAGGCGTTCGACTATCTCGATGCACCGGTGATCCGGCTTGGCGGCGCGGATTGTCCGTTGCCGTACAACCCCGAGCTGGAAAAGGCGGCGGTGCCGCAGGTCGGTGACATCGTCGCGGCGGCGCGGCGCGCGGTCAGCGGGAGGGCATGAGATGCCGACAGAAGTCATCCTGCCGCGCGTCGACATGGACATGACCGAAGGAATGATCGCGGCGTGGCATGTGAGCGAAGGCGACGCGGTGCGCGAAGGCACGCTGATCTTCGAGATCGAAACCAGCAAGGCGACGATGGAAATCGACGCGCCCGCGAGCGGCGTGATCCGCCAGATCAGTGCGCCGGTCGGCAAGACGGTGCCGGTCGGTACGGCCGTCGCATGGATCTACGCGAACGGGGAAGCACTTCAGGCGCATGGCGGGACGGAAGATTCATCGTCCACGCAAAGTGAAGCGGAAGTTTTGTCGGAACACGTGCCCGCGATTGCATCGGCCACAGCCGCCAGTCCCGGTGGTCCGTTGCGCGCCACGCCGGCGGCGCGACGGGTTGCACGCGAACGTGGCCTGCAGCTGGTCGCCATCGCGGGCTCGGGTCCCCACGGAAGAATCGGCGCACAGGATGTGCTGCGCGCGCCAGCGGACAGGACAGCCACCCGCAGCGACGCCACAACGCAAGCCGCGCATGCGCTTCACACACTATGGCTGCGCAAGGACACATCTCGCACGCCGCTCGTGCTGCTTCACGGTTTCGCGGCGGAGTTGAACAGCTGGCGTCCGTTCAGCCGCAGCCTCGGCGGCATTGTCGATCCAGGTATTGGGATGCTGGCGATCGATCTTCCCGCGCACGGCAAATCCTCCTGCGAAGCGACAGGCTCGCTCGCCGCTATCGTGTCGGCCGTCGAAGAGACGCTGCTTGCTGAGGGCGTGGGCGATTGTCATCTCGTCGGCCATTCGTTTGGCGGCGCGATCGCGCTGGCCGTCGCTGCATCGCAGGCGCGCGTGCGCGCAAAATCGCTGACACTCATCGCGCCCGCCGGACTCGGGCCGGAGTGCAATGGCGCGTTCATTCGCGGTGTGACGCAGTCGACGCAGCGCGCAAGTCTCGCCGCGTGGCTCAAACAGCTTTTCGCGGACCCTTCGCTGATGGACGAAGCATTCGTCGCCACCGCGCAGCAGCAGCTCGAAAGCGCGGAAGTGCGCGAGCGTCTCGCGCACCTCGCCGACGTATTTTTCCCCGATGGCACGCAAGGTCTCGACATGCGCGCCGCGCTGGAGCGGGTGAGTGCAGACGTGCCGGTGCGCGTCGTGTGGGGATTGCAGGACCGCGTCCTGCCAGCGCGACATGCCGAGGGCCTGACAGGCCGCATCGCCGTGCATCGCTTTGCCGGCGCCGGCCATCTGCCGCAGGTCGAGGCACAGGACGACGTTGCGAGAATCGTCGCTGAAAACGTCGCGAGTGCAATGGGGGAGAGCGTCATGCGCCGTGGCGCGGTAGGATGACGCTGCGTTAATTCGTTGTGCCCGCAACCCATGCCTCGCGCGTCGGGCTTCGGGATAGATGAATGGCAAAGGGAGAGGCGCATGACCGCGTTTTTCCCAATGCAAACTGAAATGAACAATTGTAGTATCGAAAATACAATATGTTCACAAAGAGCCCGCCGTAAAACGGCGCCGCAGCAGTCGGGCGAGCGAGGGCTCCAGTCAAAAATCAGGAGACGACGATGGACTATGTGCGCGGTGCCCTGCTCGCCCTGGCCGTATTCTGGGCGTTGCAACTCGTGGGTTCGTTGTATCAGATGCGCCGTTACCGCGAGGCCGTGCAGGATTCGGCGCGTCGCTGGCATAGCGGCTTTCTTGGCGTAGGCTCCTGCAAGGTCAGGCTCGGACGTGGCGCGGTTGCCATCGTCGTGCTTTCGGCCGACATGCGGGTCTGCCAGTTCCTCAGCATGTCCGGCTTCACGGTCTTCACGCGCTTTCAACCTCATCCCGGCTTCGAAGATCTTTCGATGGATGAGTTCGTCGAGCGGCTGTATCGCGCGAAGCTGCGCGGCAGCATCGTGAAGGCCGCCATCGATGCGCTCGAGCGCGCACACCGCGCCGCCGAGGCACCTCCCGGGCATGAGACGCAGGCCGCCGCGCCGGCCTGACCGGCAGCTGCCAGACCCTCCGGTTTCCTGTCGTTCCGCTCTATCGCTTTAGCGTTCTGTCCGGTTCCGCGTGGCGACCGCCGTGTGGGGCTTTTCGCGATCGTTTCGGTTTATCTGGGAGATTCGCCATGTTCATGCTTGATTGGCTTACGCATCTCGCTGAAGGATTTATCGGCATCTTCAATGCCGGCGGCAAAACGTTTGTGGGTTTCGTCACGGGCATCCTGCCTACGCTGATCGTGCTGCTGACCGCCGTGTACACGATCATCGCGCTCGTCGGTGAACATCGGGTTCAGGGTCTCGCGCGCTTCTTCTCGAAGAACGTCATCACGCGCTACACGCTGTTGCCGCTCCTCGCGATGTTCTTCCTGACCAATCCGATGGCCTACACGTTTGGCGTGTTTCTGGAAGAGAAGCACAAGCCCGCGTTCTACGACTCGGCTGTTTCGCTGTGTCATCCAATCACCGGGCTCTTTCCGCACTGCAATCCGGGTGAACTCTTTGTCTGGCTCGGCGTGGCGGCCGGCATCACGAAACTCGCGGAAAGCGGTGCCGCGCCGTTTTCGATTCCCAAGCTCGCGTTGTTCTATCTGATCGTCGGTCTCTTCGTGAATCTGCTAAAGGGGATTCTCACCGAGGCGCTGACCCGCATGCTGGCGCATCGGGAAAACGTCAAGCTGTGATGCATTGCCCTTGCTGGCAAACCCCCATCGCAACATCGAGACAGAGGAGCAACTGAAATGGACACACGCGTATATAGAACCGTCCGGGTCGAACGCGGGCCGAACGGCTGGGGCGGTCCGCTCCTGATCCGGCCGACGCCGGAGCGCAACAAGATCGTCGCCGTCACCGGCGGCAATATCCCTGAGCTGGCGAAGGTGCTGGCCGAGATGACGGGCGGCGTGCTCGTCGACGGCTTTCGCACGCCGCCGCCCGAATCGGAAATGGCCGCGGTCGTGATCGATTGCGGCGGCACCGCGCGCTGCGGCGTCTATCCGCGCAAGAAGATTCCGACGATCAATCTGACTTCGGTCGGGCAATCCGGTCCGCTCGCCCAGTTCATCACCGAAGACACGTACGTGTCAGGCGTGACGCCCGAGCAACTGACGGGCGTCGATGACGGCGACGCAGCTGCTGCATCGAGCGGTCTTGCGCGTGCGGCGTCGCCGTTCGCGGCGCCGGCCAGCGCGGCCGTGGCCGTGGAGCAGGCGGCGGAGCATTCGCGCGGTGTGGTCGGTCTGATCACGTCGATCGGGCGCGGCATGGGCGGCGTCGTCAATGTGCTGTTCAACAGCGGCCGCAAGGCGATCGACACCGTGATCCGTAACGTCCTGCCGTTCATGGCGTTCGTGACGATGCTGATCGGTATTATCAATTCGACGGGCATCGGCACAGGTCTTGCGCATCTGCTTTCACCGCTGGCCGGCAACATCATCGGCCTGATCGTGCTGTCGGCGATCTGTGGGCTGCCGTTTCTGTCGCCGGTGCTGGGCCCGGGCGCGGTCATCGCGCAGGTGATCGGCGCGGCCATCATCGGGCCGGCGATCGGCAACGGGACGATTCCCCCGCAGATGGCGCTGCCCGCGCTCTTCGCGTATGACACGCAGGTCGGTTGCGACTTCGTGCCGGTCGGGATGGCGCTCGGTGAAGCCAAACCGGAGACGATCCGGATCGGCGTGCCGGCCGTACTGATCAGCCGGCAGATCATGGGACCGATCTCGGTACTGATCGCGTGGGCCGCGAGTTTTGCTCTCTAACTGCTATACGTGAAGAATGAGAATGACCATGCATTACTACAAGACTGTGATTTCAGAGGTGGGCCCTGAAGTGGGCGATCTGCTCGAAGGCGGCGTGCTGATTCTGTATGCACACGGCGCGCCGCCAGAACTCGCTGAGGTGTCGGTGCTGCACCGGGTCGAAGCGGCGCACGAAAAGGCGCCTCAGGTCGGCTCGCAACTGCGGATCGGCGACGTCAGCGCGTCTGTGACGGCAGTCGGTCCGACGGCGTGGAACAAGGTGAGTGAACTGGGCCACGTCGTGATCAACTTCAACGGCTCGCCTGCGGCGGAGCGCCCCGGCGAAATCTGCGCGCAGCCGGTCGATGTGGCCGAACTGCTCGCCAGCATTCGCAGCGGCGCGGTGATTGAAATCGCGGATCTGTGACGTGTCGCGGCGAACGTCGTGCGTTCGCCGCGACGTGTGTGGTCCGGTAGGGGCCGCTGGAAACGCGCATTAAAGTACGTCTGGACAGGAAGGTCTTGATGCTGGAAACCGAAATCGTTGTGAAGGTGAACGAAGGTCTGCACGCGCGGCCGGCGACGCAATTCGCCAAACTCGCGAAGGAGTTTTCGTGTTCGCTGCAGATTTTTCGCGGGACGACGAGTGCGGACGCGAAGAGCGCCGTGAAGCTGATGCTGCTCGGCATCAAGCAGGACGACCAGATCCTGCTGCGTGCCGACGGCTCGGATGAAAGCGTGGCGGTGAACCGGTTGCTGGCGTTCCTGTCGGAGCCGTCGGCCGGCGTGCAGCCTGCACAAGCGGCACAAGCGGCACAAGCGGCACAACCCGCGCAGACGGAAGCGGTTTCGGCGTCCGTCAACGGTTCACACACTATGGCGACCGATGCTGCCACACCGGAAGCCGCGCTCTACGTGCGTGGCGTGCCGGCCAGCGAAGGTCTCGCATGCGGCGAGGCGTTCGTCTATCTGCCGGAAGCGCTTCGTGCGACGCGGCAGTTCATCGAGCCGCACGAAGTCGCGACCGAACTCGACCGTTTCAGCGCGGCGTTCACCGAATCGATTGCTGCGCTCGATCAGCAGTTCAAGACAATGGGTTGCCACGACGATATCGTCGAAGCGCTCGCCGATGTCGCGCAAAGCGACGAGTTTTCCGGCGCCGTGAAGCAGCGCATCGCGTCGGGTTGGGATGCGGCGGCGGCCACCTTGCAGGTTGGCGAGGAACTCGCGGCGTCGTTTCTCGCGATGGAAGACGAATACCTGCGCAGCCGCGCCGACGACATTCACGGCATCACACGTCAGGTGGCGCTGCGACTGCTCGGTATGGAAGACGTGAGCCTTGCCAGTCTGTCGAGACCGTGTGTCGTGCTCGCTGCCGAACTGAGCGCGCTCGACTTCGCGCGCGCCAGAGTGGCGAATATCGTGGGCCTCGTTTGCACGAAGGGCAGCGCGACGTCGCATCTGGCGATCATGGCGCGCTCGCACGGCATTCCGGCGGTGCTTGGTCTGCCGGTCGACGAAGCGCTGCTGCGCGGCGCCACGCGCGTCGCGCTCGACGGCGCGCAAGGGCAGGTGTGGTTCGATCCGTCGCCGGAGGTGGAAGCGGGATTCGCGACGCGCATCGCGCAGGAAAAGAGCCGGCATGCAGCGCTGAGCGTGTATCGCGACGTCGAGCCTCTCACGCGCGACGGTCGTCACGTCGAGATTGCGGCGAACCTCGGCTCGCTCGGCGAGATCGACGCCGCGCTCGAAGCGGGCGCGATGGGCGTCGGCCTGTTTCGTACCGAACTGCTGTTCATGGACCGCCGCACAATGCCTGACGAGGACGAACAGGCAGCGATCTACACGAAGCTCGCGCAGGCGTTCCATCCACGGCCGGTCGTGATCCGCACGCTCGATGTAGGCGGCGACAAGCCGGTGCCCGGTATCGTGTTTCCCGAGGAAGACAATCCGTTTCTCGGCTGGCGCGGCGTGCGGATGTGCCTCGACCGCCCCGACGTGTTCATGCCGCAGTTGCGCGCGCTCTTGCGGGCCGCGACGGTCGGCAACGTGCAGGTGATGATCCCGATGATCGACGACGTCGACGAAGTGCGTCGCGTGAAGGCGCTGATCGCCACGTGCGGCGAAGCGCTCACGGAAGAAGGCGTCGCGTGGGCGCAGCCGAAGCTCGGCATCATGGTCGAGACGCCCGCTGCGGCGCTCACGGCGGATCTGCTCGCGCAGGAAGTCGATTTCTTCTCGATCGGCACGAACGATCTGACGCAGTACGTAATGGCCGTCGACCGGATGAATCCGGATCTCGCGTCGCTGTATCGCACGGATCATCCGGCCGTGCTGCGCGCGATCGGCATGGTGTGCAAGGCCGCGAATAACGCGGGCATTCCCGTTGCCGTGTGTGGTGAGGCGGCGGCAAGGCCGGAGATGATTCCGCTTTTCATCGACCTCGGCGTGACCGAGCTGAGCATGAGCCCGTCGTCCGTGTTGCGCGCGAAGAAGATTGTGTGCGAGCTTTGATGCGGTGAGCGGTGGCGCTTCGGGCGCGCCCATTACGGGTGCGTGTAGTGCGGCACACGGCTCCGGTGCACCACTCCGGTTCGTTTTGTGAGCCGTTCCCGCCTGTGGTGAAGTGCACGACATGTTCTCGCCAGAGCGACCGTCGTGCGACTTCTTCCCTTGAGATCGCGCGCTGCATGAAGGCGGCGAAGGCGCTTGCAGCGGCGCTTCGCGGGCGATTGCGCGCGGTCGCGATACCTGGATTCCACGCACACGGACTCCCGCCTGGCGCTGCGATTGTGCGTGTCATGGCATGAGACTTGCACGTCCTCAGCCGGGGTCAAGGGCGACTCCGATACATTGAATTGGTGCTGGCTGCCTGTTGTCGGGCGGCCATCAGGGACAACGGCGTCCCGAAACGTGATTTCGCGCAGAACGAGCAATCGGTCGTGCGAACGCGTTTCGGGGCGCTTTTTTTTGCGCTGGCGAAACGCCGGCGCCTGCGGTCCGGTGACGGGTTTCCCGATCCGGTCTTCTCCCGCTTTCTACATGAAACATCAGACACAAACACGCCACGACGACGTTTCCGGACAGGTGATCGGAGCGCTCATCAACCTGTCTGGCCGGCAGCGGATGCTTTCGCAACGCATCGTGCTCCACGTGCTGCTCGCTTCGCACGGCGAGCCCGGCGCGCTAGCAGTGGTCAAGGATTGCCTCGCCACCTTCGCGGCGACGCATGCTGAACTCGTGAACGGCAACGCTCATTTGCCGGGCGTATTCTCCGATGCGCTGCGGCAACTCTACTTCGGCACACGTCGGGCGGACGATCGCATCCAGCAGTTCATTGCATACGCGAATCACGCCGTGGCGAGTCTCGAGTCGGATTCGATCGATGCACGCGAGGAGATCGCCGCGCTCGTCGCGCAGGCCACGCCGCTGCTCGAACTGCTGCAGGCCATCACGCTCGCCTACCAGAACGAGATGCGCGGGATCGAGATGGCGTCGCTGCGGCGTCAGAACGAGATCGCAGAGCAGCTTGGCAACATCTCGATGCAGGCGAATATCGTCGCGCTCAATGCGCGTATCGCGGCGGCGCGGGCAGGGCAGTTCGGCCGGGAGTTCGCGGTGATCACGACCGTGCTTGCCGACATCATCAAGGAGATGGACCAGCTGATCCATAGCGTCGTCGATCCATCCGGCACGAACGACGCCTCGCGCCGGAGCAGCGCGCAACGTGCGGCGCCGGTTGCGACTGCCGGATGATCCGGCTCACCATCTGGGATTGAACATGCACAAACGGTTATCGGATTTTCTGCGGTCGTGTCTTGCGGGTGAATCGTCCATTGTGGCCGGAAGCAGCGAGACCGCGCCGCGCTGTGCCGACGAGGACGAGCGGGCGCTGCGGCATACGGCGGATCTGCGTCCCGCCAGCCAGCGTGGGCGCAGGCGGCGCGTCCAGTCGCGCCATGACAGACGGGACATTTCGCGGATGGGGTGAGTGAAGGCCGAACACCATCGTGGATCGGCCACGGGCCGGAATTAGCAAATCACAAACGTATATTTGTGCCGGCACGATGTCTGGCGTTACGATCGCGCCTTTGTCGGTCGTCCCTTTCATGTCAACCACCTTTGCGCCCGTACAGGCCCCTGTTTCGAAGACGGGGCCCGCAAAGCCCGTCATCCGTTCAGCGTCCGATGTATCCAGCCTCGTCAATCAGGGGGCGGCTGCCGGCAGCGACGCCCGTATCGTCGTCGCGATTGCGCTCGGCGGGGTATTTCTCGACGCCTACGATCTCGGCGCGCTTGCATTTGGTCTGAAGGACGTCGCGCGCGAGTTCTCGCTGACGCCCGCGGGCACCGGGCTCGTTGCTTCGGCGATCACGTTCGGTGCGATCTTCGGCGCGTTCTTCGGCGGATTTCTGACCGACAAGATCGGCCGTTATCGCGTCTTCATGGCCGACATGTTTTTCTTCGTCGTGGCCGCTCTCGCGTGTGCTTTTGCCCCTAATGCGTGGGTGCTCGGTGGCGCGCGTTTTGTCATGGGGCTTGGTGTCGGGATCGATCTGCCCGTCGCGATGGCCTTTCTCGCGGAATTCTCACGCCTGTCCGGGCGCGGCAACAAGGCCGCGCGCATCGCCACGTGGTGCCCCGTCTGGTATGCGGCAATCAGCATTTCGTATCTGCTGGTGCTGGGTTTCTATTCGACGCTGCCGGCCAGCCATTCAGGTTTGCTGTGGCGTCTGATTCTGGGCTTCGGCGCCGTGCCGGCGATCATCATCATTGCCGTACGCAGCCGGTACATCAGTGAATCGCCGGTCTGGGCCGCGAATCAAGGCGACCTGGAGGGCGCCGCGCGCATCCTGAAGCGATCGTATGGCATCGACGCGGAAGTCGCGCGCGATACGAAGGCACACTCCGGCCACACGCAGGTTCGCGCAGGCGCGTTGCGGAACTATGGCGCGCTGCTGCGCGGTGTCTATCTGAAGCGCACGGTGCTGGCGACGGTCATCGGCATCGCTTCGGCATTCGCGTATAACGCGGTCGCGTTCGGCTTGCCGGTCATCATTTCGAGCTTCCTCGCGCAGTCGATGCTGACGACGATCCTCGCTTCGCTCGTGCTGAATCTCGGATTCGCGTTCGTCGGCGGCTTGATCGCGGTGCGCATCGTGCCGAAGGTCGGCGCGTGGAATCTGACCGTGCTCGGCTATGCGCTGCAGTTTGTTGCGCTGATCGGACTCGCGCTTGTGGGCCGGCCGGCTTCGACGCCCGAGGTGGCGGCCGCTGTCGCACTGCTCGCGCTCTTTCTGCTGGGTCAGGGCATCGGGCCAGGTTCGCACAGCATGACGTTCGCGTCATTGAGCTATCCGACTTCGCTGCGCGGCGTCGGCGTGGGCTTCAATCAGACGCTGATGCGCGCAAGCTCGGCCGCTTCGCTGTTCCTGTTTCCGGTGCTGGCGGCTACATTGAGCACGCGCGTTTTCTGGATCATCGCCTTTGCGCCGCTGTGCGGGCTGATCGCGTTGCTCGCGATTCGCTGGGAACCGTCAGGTTATGACGTCGACGCAGAGGACTTCAAGGCTGGCACGCAACCCCTTGCGGGCTGACAGCGTAGCAGCCTGTGAACCTGAATGCCTGCCAGCCAGGCTGCTGGCAGGCCGTCAAGCATCTACTGACCCGATGCGTGTGCGCGCAGAAACGGCACATAGCCGTTCTGGGCCTTGATGATCTTGCCGGCGCACTCGTCATAGTCCTTGCCTTGCGCGCCATCCGGCCCGTACATGTTGCGACACTGTGCGAAGAGCGTCAGCGTCGCGCCCGCGCCTTTCGCGGCACGCGTTGCCGACAAGGCGGCGTCGCCGGAACTGGACGGCACGTCGGTTTCGATGGCGACTGCATCCGCGCGCGTCACGGGCGTATTGGAATGTTGCTCGATGTAGCGTTTTGTCAGCGCCCAGGCGGCGTCGCAGTTCGACGGATCGCAATCGACGGCCGCATTGCGCTGGGCCGTGACGAGGCCGCTTTCGTTATGGGCGAAATCCTGGGCCTGTTTCTCCTGCTTTTCGGCAGACGAGCAGGCCGTGAGTACAAGCGCGACGAGCGCAGCGGTAGCGATCTTCTTCACGAGTAAAACTCTCCTCACCATGTTCGAGCGCGATTATAGCGGGGCGCTGGAAGGGGTCGCAGGTTCGTCGCAATGACGCGGCCGTGGCCGGCAGGCAGCGGCGCCATCGGAAGCCAGTCGGCGGCAGAGCGGCCAGCGCCATGCAGCAGCCAGATGAATTCGCCTGTGCCACCGTAGTCCTGCACCGCGAGTCGGGTCGTGCCGGCAGCTTGCGATGTTTCGCGATAGAGGTGCATGGCGGGTGCGCAGGGTGATGGTCAACACGGCGTGCTATGCCAGCTCTCCCGCTTCGTTTCGAAGGTCCTGCGCGATGAAGTCGACAAACGCGCGAATGCGGTTCGACATCTGATGCCGTTGCGAATACACCGCGAAAATATCGGCGTTCGGCGTGTCGTGATCGGGCAGCACGCGCACCAGCGAGCCATCGGCGAGATATTGCCTGATGTCCCACTCGGCACGCAGCAGAACGCCGTGTCCTTCCAGGGCCCACTTCACGGCGATCTCGCCGTCGTTCGTGGTCAGCGTGCCGTTGATCCGCACCGCTTCCGTCTTGCGCGATGCGCCCCTGCCCGACGTCAGACGCCACACGCCGTATGCCTCGTCGCCCTGGCGGATGCCAATGCAGTTGTGCCGCGTCAGGTCGTGTGCAGTCACCGGCATCCCGCGTGAGGCGATGTACGAGGGCGCGGCGCACAGCAAACGCCGGTTGGCCGCGAGACGCCGCGCGACCACCCGTGTATCGGGCGGCTCACCGAAGCGGATACAGACGTCAAACGTATCGTCTGTCAGCGGCGGAGGCGTGACCGATAGCTGAAGCTGGACCGACACCTGGGGATACTTCGCGACAAAGCGCGAGATCGCGGGTGCGACATGGCTGCGTCCAAAACCGAGCGTCGCGTTCACGCGCAACAAACCCTTCGGATTTTTTTTCGCCGTGCCCAGCAGTTCGGCCAGTTCGTCGATTTCGTCGAGGATGCGGCGCGCGTGTTCGAGGTACAGCTCGCCCTCTGGCGTGAGCATCATCCGGCGCGTCGTCCGGTTGATCAGCGCCACGCCCGCGCGGCTTTCCATCTGCGTCAGGCGCTTGCTGACGGCCGCGGGCGTGAGGCCCAGCTCGCGCGCCGCGGCGCTCAGGCTGCCGCAAGCGGCGAGGGTCGAGAAAAAGCCCAGATCGGACGGCTGGACTGTGTCGCGCATCGTCGTCACTTGTGAATTCAGGTTAAAGATGCTTTGAGTTTAGCACCGGTTTTTGCGTCCGGATATCGATAGAGTTCAGTCACGCCCCAAACACATGAAGGACGGAGACATGAAAACCTATCGCATCGCAACCATCCCCGGCGACGGCATCGGCAAGGAAGTCGTACCCGCTGGCGCGCAGGTTCTGGAGGCACTCGCAAAGACCACGAAGTCGTTTGCGTTCGAATTCGAAAACTTCGACTGGGGCGGCGACTATTACCGCAAGCACGGCGTGATGATGCCCGCCGACGGGCTCGATGCGATCCGCGACAAGGACGCTATCCTCTTCGGCTCGGCTGGCGACCCGGACATTCCCGATCACATCACGTTGTGGGGCCTGCGCCTGAAGATCTGTCAGGGCTTCGACCAGTACGCGAACGTGCGCCCGACCCGCATCCTGCCGGGCATCGACGGCCCGTTGAAGCGCTGCAAGCCGGAAGACCTGAACTGGGTCATCGTCCGCGAAAACTCGGAAGGCGAATATTCCGGTGTGGGCGGGCGCGTGCATCAGGGGCACCCGCTCGAAGCCGCGACGGACGTTTCGATCCTGACGCGGGCCGGCGTCGAGCGGATCATGCGCTTCGCGTTTCGCCTCGCACAATCGCGTCCGCGCAAGCTGCTCACGGTCATTACGAAGAGCAATGCGCAACGTCACGCGATGGTGATGTGGGACGAGATCGCGCTCGAAGTCTCGAAGGAATTTCCCGACGTCAAATGGGACAAGGAACTCGTGGATGCGTCGACCGCCCGCATGATCAACCGTCCAGCGACGCTCGATACGATCGTCGCGACCAACCTGCACGCCGACATCCTCAGTGATCTCGCCGCCGCGCTCGCGGGCAGCCTCGGCATCGCGCCGACGGGCAACATCGATCCGGAGCGCCGATTTCCGTCGATGTTCGAGCCGATTCACGGTTCCGCGTTCGACATCATGGGCAAGGGTCTCGCCAATCCGGTCGGCACGTTCTGGTCGGTCGTCATGCTGCTCGAGCACCTTGGTGAAGTCGACGCCGCAAAGCGCGTGATGCAAGCCGTCGAAGCGGTGACAGCGGACAAGTCGCTGCATACGGGCGATCTCGGCGGCACGGCAACGACTGCACAGGTGACGGCGGCCGTCTGCGCGTTCATCGAGCGAGCCGCGGTGCCTGCGGCCAATGCGGCATAACTCCCGGGGCGGCCCTGCTGGCGTTTCGCCTGCATGGGCTGCCGTGCGCTGCGCAGATTCCGCCAGACGCATGACCGTTGCCCGAAACGTTTGAACAGCAGATGCGCGTGACAGACAAGAGCCACATCCGATGGCTGCGGCGCGTACCTCGCCATGACCGCGATTCTGAACAGAGCACGGCTCAAGCCTCCAAGGAGGAGACAATGATTTCCGATCTCGAAAGCCGGGTTTCCCGCAAGCTCATGCTGCGGATCATTCCGTTTGTGATGCTGCTGTATTTCGTGAGTTTTCTCGACCGCGTCAATGTGGGCTTCGCCGCGCTGACGATGAACAAGGCCATTGGCCTTTCGCCGACAGCGTTCGGACTCGGCGGCGGACTGTTCTTCATTGGCTACTTCCTGTTCGAGGTGCCGTCGAACCTGATTCTTCACAAGGTCGGCGCGCGTCGGTGGATCGCCCGCGTGATGGTGTCGTGGGGAATCGTTTCGTTCGCGTCGGCGTTCGTGGTCGGCCCGAACAGTTTCTACGCGCTGCGCTTTATCCTCGGCGTCGCCGAAGCGGGCTTCTTCCCGGGCATCATCCTGTATCTGAGCCTGTGGTTTCCGTCGCGTCAACGCGCGCTCGCGGCTGCATGGTTCATGGCAGCCGCACCGATCTCGACCGCGATCGGCTCGCCGCTTTCAGGCGCGATCATGAAGCTGCCTCCCATTGCCGGGCTTACCGACTGGCAGTTGCTGTACATCCTCGAAGCGGTGCCCGCGATCGTCCTCGGCTTTGTCGTGCTGAAGTACATGACGGACACCCCGTCGAAGGCACACTGGCTTCAGCCGGAAGAACGCGAGTGGCTGATCGCGAAGCTGAAAATGGAAGCAGACGCGCGGCACACGCACGCCGGGCACACAGCCGGCGCGCTCAGCGCGTTGCGCGATCCGCGTGTGCTGGCGCTGGCACTCATCTACTTCGGCACGTCTGCGGGGCTGTACACGCTTGGCCTGTGGGCGCCGCTCATCATTCGACAGTACGGCTTCGGCTCGTTCGAGACGGGTCTGCTTGCGGGTGTGCCGAGCATCCTCGCCGTGATTGCGATGATCGTGTGGGCAAAGCATTCGGACCGCACCGAAGAGCGCACGTGGCACGTTGTCATTCCGTGCGTCGTGGCGTGCCTCGGATTCATCTTCGCCGGGAACGCGACGACCGCGTTGATGATCATTCTGGCGCTCGTGGTCGTGAACATCGGAATCAGTGCGGCGAAGGCCCCGCTGTGGGCAATGCCGAGCATGTTCCTGTCAGGCGCCGGTGCGGCAGCGGGGATCGCGATGATCAATTCGGTCGGCAACCTGGGCGGCTTCGTCGGCCCGTTTGTGATCGGCTGGCTCAAGAACGTGACGGGCGGCTATTCGGCGGGCCTGTACGCTGTGGGCGCGACGCTGGCTGTGTCCGCTGTCGTCACCCTGATGCTGAGCCGGCAATCGAAACAGACGCCCGTCGCGGCAGGGGAACGGCACGGTCATTGAGCGTGCTGCGCGTGTGGTTCGAAGGTTTGCGTTCCGCACGCCGACGCGACGGCGCGGAGTCGCGCGGCAGTGGCGGCAAGCGGGCGATGCGGCAATGAAACCATTCCATCGCGCCCGCTGCCGTGAACGGCAAGCCTATCGAAGATTCGATTTGAAAAACCCGAGCACCTTTTGATTGAAGTCTTTGTGAAAGGCCACGCGATCAAACCCTTTTTCGTCGACGCAGAGTTCAGGCGCGTCCTTCGTCATGCCCGGTGAACACGGGGCAAGAAAAACAAAATGCGCTGCGCCGGCGACACGATGGAATTCAGGTCTCTGTGGAAGCGCGCTGGCAAGCGCAGCGCCCGTTTCGGGAAGCACGCCGTCCCCGCCGAATTGCGAAGCCCAAAGCTGAATGGATGCTTTCACATCTTTCAGGCTCTCCGCGGTTGGAAACTCATTGAGCGGGTCCGCGAGGACATAGGCTTTGATCCGCGCATCATGCGTCAAGGGTTGTTGAGGGATTTCTTTGCGCTGAAGCTGTTTGCAGATCAGAAGCTGCGGATCCGGGCAGGCGACGCCGGCATTCAGGAAATCCGGGTTGCCGCCGGCCAGCACAACGCCGGTGTAACCGCCGCGCGAAAAGCCGAAAAATCCGATCGATTTCGGGTCGATCTTCGCCGCTTCGGGTGAGCTGCTCAACATGTAATCGATGAGGCGTTTTATGTCGGTTGGGCGCTCCACGAATTCAGATATGTCGGCCGCGCGGCTCATATCAGAGAATGTGTCACCGGGATGGTTGATCGCTGCGACAACGAATCCGGTGTCGGCCAGCACCTCGGCCAGGTCATGGTGGCCGAGGAATGAACCGCCATGGCCGTGTGAGATCACCACCAGCGGCAGGTTGTCGCCAACGGTCGGGCAGTCCCGTTGCCCCATCAGAACATACGGCCCGATTCGTACTTCCTGCGCGGCGGTTGCGCATGGCGTCCACACAATCGCCCTCAAGGCCGGGCCGGCGGCATCGGCCGGAACCTGAACAAACCTGATTCCCGCAGCCTGCGAGAGCGTCGAAAAAAAGCAGAGCACCGCCGCCAGTGCAATTGATCTCATGTGGCTTCCTGAGGCTATGAGGGGAGGGCAGTCGTTCCCGTTTTAGTGGAAGGGGAATGTTACGCGCTGTCGTCTTTCGAAGCGAAACGCGTTGCCGCGTTCCGTGCCAAAAAAAAGGAGGAGCCTGAGCTCCTCCTTTATCAGGGCGCCTTAAGCGGCGTCTGTCAATCGTAGAGCACGGCGGAGATCTTGGGATCCGTCATGTTGGTCTTGTCATACCAGTAGAAGCCCGTGTCGACTTTGCCGGGCAACTTCTCGCCCTTCATTGCCTTTACAGCCGAGTCGACCACGCACTTGCCAATGCCCACCGGGTTCTGCGTAATGGCGCCCAGCATCAGGCCCGAGTTGATGTCGTCCTTTTGCTCCTTGCCCGAGTCGTAGCCGATCAGCACGAGCTTCTTGCCCGATTCCTTGACGCCAATCGCTGCACCTTCCGCCGAGCCTTCGTTAGCGCCGAAAATGCCCTTGAGATTGGGGTTCGCCTGGATCATTGCCTTGGCGATTTCGGCTGACTTCAGGTGGTCGCCGCCGCCATACTGAACCGAGACGATCTTGATGTTGGGATGCTTTGTCTTCATCTGGTTAAGGAAGCCATCGCGCCGGTCGATGCCGGTACGGCTGGTCTGGTCATGCACGATCACGCCGATCTCACCCGAATTGCCGATGGCATCGGCCATCTTGTCGGCAGCGAGCGCGGCGGCGGCGACGTTGTCTGTGGCACACGTTGTCAGCGGAATCGTGCTGTCGACGCCCGAGTCGAAGGCGATAACCGGTATCTTGCTTGCCTGTGCCCGCTTCAGCAGCGGAATGGCCGCCTTGCTGTCGAGCGCGGCGATGCCGAGCGCCTGGGGCTTCTTCGCGAGCGCGGCCGAGAGCATGTCGATCTGCTTGTCGACCATCGCCTCGGTTTCCGGTCCCTCGAACGTGATCCTGACGTTGTGTTCCTTCGCCGACTGTTCAGCGCCGGCTTTGACCGCCTGCCAGAACTGATGCTGGAAGCCTTTCGAGATCAGCGGGATATACGCTTCGTCCGCGTATGCAAGACTCGTCCCGCCGACGAGCGCGCCGACGCCGATCGCGGCACCGATAAGTCTTCTTTTCAACATGGTGTGTCTCCTCCAGGGTTGGGCTATTAACCTTCGGCCATTACAGGAGCCTTTGGGCGCTCCTTTTTCGATCTTGTCCTATGGGGTCAGCTCTTCCTGCGTCGCAGGATATCGGCATAGACCGCCAGAATGATGATGAGTCCCGTCACCACGATCTGCCATTCCTGGGCGACGGACATGATGCGCAGTCCGTTCGTCAGCACGCTGATGATGAAAGCGCCGATGATCGTGCCCAGAATCGTGCCCGAACCGCCGCTAAGCGACGTGCCGCCGATGACGACAGCAGCAATTGCTTCAAGCTCGTAGCCCTGGCCAAGCGCGGGCTGCGCCGAATTCAGACGCGAGGCGATGAGCAGACCCGCGACGCCGCAAATCGCACCGCTCAGGCCGTAAATCGCGATTTTCCAGCGGTCGACATTCACGCCGGACAGACGCACCGCTTCTTCGTTGCTGCCAAGCGCAAACGTATAGCGGCCAAGCGCGGTACGCGTCAGCGTCATCGAACTCGCAATGGCGAGGAAGAACAGGATCAGAACCGCGTTCGGAATTGGCACGCCCGGCAGCACGTGGCCGATCAGCGAATCCTGCGAGATCATGTAGAAGTTTTCGGTGTCGGTGAAATAGATCGGCTTGTCGGCTGAGACGACAAGCGAGAGTCCTTTCAGCAGCATCATCATGCCTAACGTCGCAATGAAGGGCGGAATCTTCATCTTCGCCGTCAAGGTGCCTGACACCATGCCGCAGAGCGCGCCCGTCGCGATCGCCGCGAGGACGCCGATCCACATCGGCAGATGCCAGTAGGTGAGAAACACGCCGCAGATAACCGCCGTAAAGGTCATCAGCGTGCCGACGGACAGATCGATGCCGCCCGTGATGATGACGAATGTGCAGGCGATGGCCAGCACGCCGTTGACCGCCGTCGCCTGCAGAATGCCGAGGATGTTATCCATCTGCATGAAGGCCGGCGACGCGAAGCTGAAAAACACCAGCAGCAGGATCAGGCTCGCAAACGCAAGCAGCTTTTGCAGGGTCGTCGGCGCGAAGAGGCGGCGCCTCAGGCCGGAAGCTCGTCCTTCGTTAGCCAGCGCCGCAGTATCGGATGGCAGTGTCATGTACTTGACCTCTTGAGGGTTACGCCGCTTCCAGGGATTCGCGCCGCGTCGCGAGATGCATGATACGTTCCTGCGACGCCTCGCTGGCGGAGAGTTCGCCGGTAATACGGCCTTCGCACATCACCACGATGCGGTCGCTCATGCGCAGGATTTCCGGCAGTTCCGACGAGATCATCACGATCGCCTTGCCCTCTGTGGCGAGCGCGCGCAGGAGCTTGTAGATTTCGCTCTTGGCGCCCACATCGATGCCACGCGTGGGTTCGTCGAAGAAAAGCACGTCACAGTCGCGCTCCAGCCATTTTGCAATGACGATCTTCTGCTGGTTGCCGCCGGAGAGCAGCCGCACCTGCTGCGTCGCGGAAGGTGTGCGAATGGCGAGCAGATTGATGAAATGCGAAGCCGTCTTGCGTATCTGCGCGCGACGCAGGAAGAAGTTGAACGACAGGAATTTCGGCAGGTTGGACATCACGATATTCGATTCGACGTCCATTCCCGTTGCGAGACCGAACCGCTTGCGGTCTTCTGAGAGATAGCCGATGCCACGCGCCACCGCATCGCCCGGTGTCCTGATGACGGCTTTCGCGCCCTTCACCAGAATCTCCCCGGATTCGACCGGGTCGGCACCGAACACGGCGCGCGCGACCTCCGTGCGCCCCGCGCCCATCAAGCCGGCGAAGCCCAGGATCTCGCCTTTGCGTAGCGTAAAGCTCACATCCCTGACGAGCGGGCCGGCTGTGAGATGTCTGACTTCGAGCGCGATCTCGCCCGTGTTTTTCGCGCCCTGAAACGGCGTGACGTCGGTCAGCGTTCTCCCGACCATCATGCCGATGACCGCCTCGACGCTCGTGTCCTTCGCAGTGACCGTCGCCACATATTCACCGTCGCGAAGCACGGTGACGCGGTCGGCAATCTGCTTTAGCTCATCCATCTTGTGCGAGATGTAGATGATGCCGACGCCTCGATCCCTCAACTGGCGAATGATGCGGAAAAGCTCTGCAATCTCGGCGTCGTTCAGCGCTGAGGTCGGCTCATCCATGATCAGGACGCGCGAATCGAACGACAGCGCCTTGGCGATTTCGACCATCTGCTGGCTCGCCACTGTGAGCTCGCCGACAATCGCGCGCGGGTCGATCCGCACATGCATATGGGCGAGAATGTCGCGCGCCTGCGCGTTGAGCTTGTCCTCGTCGAGAAAGAGCCCCAGACGTCCGCGCGGCTCACGGCCGATGAAAATATTCTGCGCAACGGTCAGGTGATTCATCAGTTGCAGTTCCTGATGAATGATGCCGAAACCCATGGCCTGCGCGTCACGTGGGGACTGAAAATCGACGGGCTTGCCCTCGCAGAGGATTTCGCCTGTATCCCTTGTGTACACGCCGGCGAGGATTTTCATGAGCGTCGACTTGCCGGCGCCGTTCTCGCCCATCAACGCGTGGACTTCGCCAGCCATGAGCTCGAACTGAATGTCGTGAAGCGCCCTCACGCCGGGAAAGCTCTTGCAGAGGCCGGTGACGGAAATGAGCGGGATCATGGTGCGGGTTTGGCAATAACGGCACGGGGTTGTTTCGACCCATGGCAGAAGCGGACGGCGCACGCCCAGGGCGTGCACCGCCATTCAGAACCGGAGATGCAATGAAAAGCCAGATACATTGCCGCCGCCTCTTAAATCCCATGTGCAGCGATTCAGCGATGCTGCACGACAGTGGTTGATTTCGCGCTTTACTCACCGTGTGCGACGTAAGGAAATCGTCTGGATTGCACACGGTTTCAGAAATGGGTCGCCGTCGATCACGGCGAGTGCAGCTCGCTAAGGTTCAAAGAGATCCGAGCGTTCGCTTGCGGACCGGTACAGCTCGGCCACGACCTGATCGAGATGGTCGTGCATGGCTTTCGCAGCCACGTCGGCTCTCGCGCTGCTGATCGCCTCGAAAATCGCTTCATGTTCTTCGAGGGTGTGCACGAGCCGCTCAGGACTCGCCAGCAATTGCCTCGCGCGATCCAGTGCGTTACGCGACACTGCGGCGATTTCCTTCACTCGCGGCAAATTGATCGAGTCGAAGAGGGCGCCGTGAAAGGCCAGATCGAGTACATGAAAGGCGAGGCGTTCGTTATTCGCAACGGCTTCGCGCTGCTGATCCAGATTGAGCGCCAGGGCGTCCAGCGTCGCGCGATCCCGCGTGAGCGCGACGGTACGCACCGTTTCGACTTCCAGTGCGCTGCGCACGAACAGATGCTGACGGATATCCTCAAGCGAGATCGGCTTCACGCGCGTGCCGCGCTGCGGCAAAACCTCGACGAGGCCCGCGTGTTCGAGCCTTGCGAGCGCGGCCGATACGGGAAAGCGCGAGACGCCCATCCGTTCGCAGACCGCCAGCTTGTCGATCATCATTCCGGGTTCCAGCACCAGCGTCATGATCGCTTCTCTTAGCGCGTGTTCAACCACGTCAGTCAGACTGCCTCGTTCGCCGCCCGTGATTTTTTGCAACGCAGCATACGGGTTGCCGGGGGCACTCGCTACCTCGGAAGAAGAGCTCACGGCGGGCTTGATTTGCAGTAAAGATGCTAGCATGCTAGGAGGTGGATTCAGTGTTGTCAACGCGGGCAAATGCCTGGGCGCAACCCTTAAGGGTGTGTCATTGCCTTCGCATGCACGCGCCGGGCTGCTCTTGATGTTCGCAGGCGAAAAATCGATCACCTCGCCCTTGGAGGGTGCAAAGATGACCACGATTACAAAGCTGTCCGTTCGGGACATTCGCTTTCCCACCTCGCGTTCACTTGACGGGTCCGATGCGATGAACGCCGCGCCGGATTACTCCGCCGCCTACGTAACGCTCGAAACCGATTCGCCGCACGCGCTCACAGGACACGGCCTGACCTTCACCATTGGGCGAGGCAACGAGATCTGCGTAAGTGCGGTAAAGGCGCTGGCCCCGCTGGTCGTCGGCAGAACGCTGGAGGACATCGCCGCGAACATGGGTGCGTTCTGGCGCTCGCTGACGTCAGACAGCCAGCTGCGCTGGATCGGCCCGGACAAGGGCGCCATTCATCTGGCGACAGCGGCCGTCGTGAATGCCACCTGGGATCTGTGGGCAAAAGCGGAAGGCAAGCCGGTATGGAAGCTGCTCGTCGATATGAGCCCGGAAGAGCTCGTGCGTTGTCTAGACTTCCGTTACGTGACAGACGCAATCACACCGCATGAAGCCATCGCGATGTTGCATCGTCACGCGTCGACCAGAAACGAACGCGAAAAGGAGATGCTCGCTCAAGGCTACCCGGCGTATACGACTTCGGCCGGCTGGCTTGGCTATGACGACGACAAGATTCGCCGCCTCGCACGTGAGGGCGTTGCGCAGGGCTGGACGCACTTTAAGCAGAAGGTCGGCGGCAATCTTGAGGAAGACGTGCGCCGCGCCCGTATCCTGCGTGAAGAAATCGGCGAGGACCTCAAGCTGATGATGGACGCGAACCAGGTGTGGGATGTCGATGAAGCGGTCGCGAACATGCGGCGTCTGGCGGAATTCGACCCGTGGTGGATCGAGGAACCCACAAGTCCAGACGACGTCCTCGGCCACGCGGCCATCCGGCAGCGGCTTAAGCCCATCGGTGTCGCGACGGGCGAGCATTGCCAGAATCGCGTGATGTTCAAGCAGTTGCTACAGGCGAATGCGATCGACTTCTGTCAGGTCGACAGCTGCCGTCTGGGCGGTTTGAACGAGGTGATCGTCGTGCTGCTGATGGCGGCGAAATTCGGCGTACCGGTCTGTCCGCATGCGGGCGGCGTCGGTTTGTGCGAGTACGTTCAGCACATTTCGCTATTTGACTATATCTGCGTGTCGGCTTCGCTTGAGAACCGCGTGCTCGAATATGTCGATCATCTGCATGAGCATTTCGTCGATCCTGTCGTGATCCGCAACGGGCACTACATGCCGCCGCAGCGTCCCGGCTATAGCATCGAAATGCACGCGGCCTCGCTCGATCAGTTCCACTTCCCTGACGGGCCGGCCTGGCAAGCGTGAAACAGGCTTGCAGCCTGCGTGCGACTTGAAACGTCGCACGCAAGAGCCCTTACCTCAGGGTATTTCTGCGTTCCTGCGGATTCGCAGCCAGCAGTTGCAAATGAAGCGCTTCGGTGTCTTCATCGACGGGGAACATGCATTCGACGCGCAACTCCTGCGCGGCTACGGTTTGCGGCGTGCCCACATTTGAAACCATCGAAAAATAACGCAGTACCTTTCCTTCACTGACAAAGCCGATTGGAATGACAGGCATCGTCGGCGTAGCGGACGGTACATGAAGCGATTTCCAGTCGCGCGGCACGCCGGGATACGCGAGCAGTTCGTCGAGCAGACTTCGTGTGTCGCGGTCGATCACCTGACCGATCGATTCACGACATACGCGTTGCAGCAGACTTCGCGCGACGTTGTCCCAGTCGTCTATGAAAGGACGCATGCCTTGCGGATCGAAGATCAGATGCAGCATGTTTCGCGGCGTCCTGCGCGCGGCCATATCGACGAAGCAGTTGAAAAAGCGTGGCGCGGCGTCATTGGTCATCAGAACGTTCCAGTAGCGATCCATCACGATCGCCGGAAACGGTTCGTGCTGGCGCACCACGCGCTCAAGCGCGCGCACGACGGTCTGCATCTCCTGCGCATTCCACGGCGCCCCGGAATAGAGCGGGGCGTAACCGGCGGCGAGCAGGAGCGCGTTGCGCTCCCGCAGCGGCACATCGAGCGACTGCGCGAGATTCAGGATCGTCTGCCGCCCGGGCGCGCTGCGACCGCTTTCGATGAAACTGATCTGACGCTGCGAGATACCCGCCTCGAGCGACAGATCGAGTTGACTCACGCCCCGCGCATCCCGCCAGTAACGCAACAGTTCGCCGAGTTCGTTCGGTGGCACGTTCGGGCCGGAATGCGTGACGCTCATCGTATTTCCTTACTACAGTGAGGGCGGGTAGAGGGTACCGCGTCCGGGTGAAGGCGCGTGCCAGGTGAATTCCTGGAACGACGCCTCAAGCGGCGGCCGTGTCACGCTGCCCGTGTAGTTCGTGATCGTGGACGCCGCAACCACCGCGATGACTTCGAGGATCTGCTCCGCGCTGAATCCTGCTTCAACGAAGCGCTTCCGGTCGGTCTCTGACAGATGCCCGCGCGTTTCGATCAGCGTACGGGCCAGCGTCGAGAGTGCGGCGAGCGACGCATCGCCGGGTGACCTTCCGTGCCGGATCGCATCGACGTCAGCCGGTTGCACGCCCTGGTTCAGCGCCAGCGCCGTATGAAACGCAACCGCCCATTCGCTGGCGTTCGTGACCGCGTTGGTCAGCAGCAGCGTCTGGATCTGCGGCTCGGTAAGACTACTCGAATGGACGTGCTGGAACAGTCCGACGAATCCGCCGATCAGCACCGGCGAAGACGCCATCGCGCCGGCGACGTTCGGAATAAAGCCAAATACCTTTTGCAGTTGTTCGAGCACGGGCTTCGAGTGTGCCGGGGCGGACTCGATGGTGTGAACGGGATAGCTGGACATGGTAGCTCCTTGTGAGTGAGCGCCACCGAAGCGGCGGCGCGACAGACAAAGAGTAGGGATGACGGTGCGCTGCGCCAATTACATCGCATGTAATCGCGGCGCTGCGGGCGAGGCCCCGCCCGTGGCCGCCTGCACATCATCTTTTACGGTGTTGCGCTAGACTGGCTGGGTCCTGGAGGGGCTCCGCGTGTCTGATCCAAAATCCGTGCTGATCCGTTCAATCGCGACGTGTGCGCTCGTTTGCGCGTCGTCGTTCGCGTACGCCGCGAACGCGGCGGGGCCAGCCGCTGACACCCATTCGTCATCCGCTGAACAATCCGCTTCTGCGGTTGCAACATCGACGCAGCCTTTCGTGGGCGACGACCCAGCCGTGGTAAGAGACACCCTCGCAAAACTGCGGATCAAGGCCGACACGCCTTCGCTCGGCGACCGCGTGCGAAGTCTTGTTCACGCCCCCACCGGCAAGACATCGCACGAGATGGATCTCGCGTCGGCCGGACTCGATCGCGAACTGACCTTCGTTATCCCTGCGTCGTACGGAATACTGTACCGGTCGAACAGGCATCAACTGACGGTCGACGTCGATCTTGCCGACGACGAACGTCCTGGCGTGATCCAGCTCCGGAAGACAGTGACCGGGATGCGCGGCCGACACCTCGTGGTGGCGCCCGAGGCGAAGGCCAGGGGCTACGTCCAGCGCATCGACCTGATTGAACTGAGGGAGGGTGAAAAACGTGAGAGCAGCGTCAAGGGACGTGTTGCCGTTTCGCAGGCGCTATTCGCCGAAACAACCGGCGACTTCGCGATCGTCCTGAAGTGCAGCATCAAGCCGCCCTATCTGACCGACGAGACAGAACACACCGATCCGACCATCGACGAACCCACCGACATCACCACGCGAACCTCCACGTTGCATGCGACGATCCACGCCATCTGGCTCGTCAGCCCGCAGCGGGGCATCGTGCTTTCGAAGAAGCTGCACCTGTCGAAGTAAGACGCACCCGAGCGCGTTCGTTATTGCGCGAGCACACCCTGCACGACCAGCACCAGGCCGGTCGCGACAAACGCGACCCCGACCGCCTGCATCGCACGCTCACCGGAACGCGCGAGACGTTCGGCGGTAATCGCCGCTGTGACGACAACCATCGCGCGCAGATCCATCACGCCGATGACGAAAAGAATCGCCGTCAGCCCCGCGCAGCAGTAACCGCAATGGAGGCCAAGCCGCACGCCGTGTCGCCAGGCCGTGACGGCGTCCGCCTGCAACGTACGGCCGCGCTGCGGCATCTCGCGGCAGCATGCAAGATGACGCGCCTTCCATGCGGTGAACTGGAACGCGCCGGCTACCACGACGATCATACCGGCCACGACCGGAACCGCACGCGAGAGCGCGGGCAGTTGCATCTCCAGTTGCGCCAGCGCGACGCCCAGCGGAAACGCGACAGCGCCAAACGCCATCCACACGGAGAAGTAGCCTGCGCCCACCAGCATGGTCAGCCGGGCGAGGCGTGCCTCGCTGGTCCTGAAGACCGCCTCGCGGTAACGCAACAGCATGGGCACAAGAGAAGGCATCATCATCGCCACCGTCATCGCGGCCCACATGCCGAGGAACGATGCGGCGACGTCGGGCCATGTCTGTCCGCACATGCGCATCCACGTCATCGACATCGTCCAGCCGCCCGGCATCGGCATTTCGCCCATCGCCGACATCATCGACGCGCCCTGGACGATCGTCACCGCCGCGCTCGCAGCGAAGAGTAGCGCGCAGACGCCGAGGAACGCGTGCCGGGAAGCGCGTGATGCGCGCTCCCGTGCGCACGTTGCGTCGATGTCAGCCACGACGCTGCCCGCTGCCGTTTGCGTACTCGTCGTGACGACGCCACCAGACGCCTGCCTCGTTGCGTCCTTTAGGCGCGCGATCGAGCCACTGATACATGCCCCAGACGCCATCCACGCCGCGCGCGTAGGTCGAGTACGTGTGATATACGACGCCATCCTCGAGCACGAACGCGGAGAGGCCGGGGCGCTCGCGCGCATACGTGGGCGCGTCGGTGCCGCAAGTCGCCGCGAACTCGGCGACGGGTTGCGGCACCGGTGTCGCGTCCATCGCGTGGCCGCCGCGCTGGTAGTTGTATTCGACGATGCCCTCGCGCTGCTGCGCCTCGGTGAACGAGACGTTGAAGTCGAAGTTGAAGTCGCTCGCGGGCGTCGACGCCCACGGGAACGTCCAGCCCATGCGCTCCTTGTAGGCGCGCAGCTTTGCGAGCGGCGCACGCGACACGGCCATCAGCGTGACATCGTGATTCGCCAGATGGACGACGATGCCGTCGAAGCCGTCGGCGATCGCGGAGCACGACGGGCATCCCGCCGTGTAGTCGGGGCCGAACATGAAGTGATAGACGAGAAGCTGCGAGCGTCCCTTGAAGAGATCCGCGAGCGTCGCGCTGCCTTCGTCGGTATCGAAGCGATAGGTCTTGTCGACGCGCACCCACGGCAGGTTTTGACGACGCTGCGCGAGTTCGTCGCCGCGTCGCGTGTATTCCTTCTCTGCCTTGAGCAGGTCGAGCCGCGCTGCCAGCCATTCTTGCCGTGTTGCCGTTGCGTGTTCCGTCATCATGCTTCCCTCCGTCAGGTTTGGATGCGACTTACCGGTTACTGGTCGTGATAGATTAGTTCCGGGCGTACGGACGGTGGGAGTGACAAGTGTGGCGGGATTCATCCAGACCATGGATTCGCTGATCGTAGCCGCAGCGCGGGCGCTGGCGGCGGGCGATCCGCTCGGCGCACTCAACCGTGTCGCGCTGCGCGATGACGCCCATGCGCTCGCGCTTCGCGGCATCGCTATGGCACAGCTTGGCGACCTGGTTCGGGCGAAGGCGCTCATGCGACTTGCTGCACGCGCGTTCGGTCCGAAAGAGGCGGTGGCCCGCGCGAGATGTGTCGTTGCCGAGGCGGAAATCGCGCTGGCCTCGCGTGATCTCGGCTGGCCCGCAAAGACGCTCGACGGCGCGCGCGCGACGCTCGAAGCGCACGGCGACCGTGTGAACGCCGCGCATGCGCGATATCTCGAAGTCCGGCGCCTTCTACTGATGGGACGCCTCGACGACGCCGAACACAAGCTCGCTGCGCTGGACCCCGCGCCGTTTCCACCTGCATCGCGGGCCGCGCACGAACTCGTCGTCGCGGGCATCGCGATGCGGCGCCTGCGTGCGAAACCGGCACGCGCTGCACTCATACGGGCGGGTCGCGCCGCGCGCCACGCAGGCATTCCCGCGCTGATGGCGGAAGTCGACAGCGCGTCGCGCATGCTGGACGCACCCGCCGCGCGTCTCATCGCGCAGGGCGAAGAGCGGCTTCTCGTGCTCGAAGAAGTCGAAGCGCTACTGGAATCGAAGGCGCTCGTCGTGGACGCGTGCCGTTACGTCGTGTGTGACGCAGGCGCGAAGGTTCCGCTTGCCACGCGTCCCGTGCTGTTCACGCTCGCGCGGACGCTTGCCGAAGCGTGGCCGGACGATGTGTCGAGAGAGACGCTCGTCGCGCGGGCGTTTCGCGCCAGGGCTGCGGATGAATCGCATCGCGCGCGGTTGCGCGTCGAGGCCGGGCGGCTTCGCACGGCGCTGCGCGATCTCGCCGATGTGCGCGCGACGAAGCGCGGCTTTGTGCTGGTGCCGCATCGGGCACAGGAGGTCGTCGTGCTGGCGCGGCCCGTCGAGGAACCGCACGCGACCGTGCTCGCCTTTCTCGCGGACGGCGAATCGTGGTCGAGTTCGGCGCTCGCGTTGGTGCTGGGCGCAAGCCAGCGCACGGTGCAGCGCTCGCTCGATGCGCTGTCGGCGACCGGCAAGGTGCAGTCGTCTGGACGTGGCAGGGCGCGCCGCTGGATGACGCCGCCGATGCCAGGATTCGCGACGACGTTGTTACTCCCCGTTCCACTATCGAACGTTTAGGATGGGCGCATGAACCGTTCCGCTGCCAGAATCGTCAATGAATATGGACCCTTTCCGGGCGTCGACTCCGTGGCTGGCGTCACCTTCGACGGCCAGCAGGTGTGGTTTGCCGCCGGCCGCGCGCTGACCGCGTTCGATCCGGCGAACGGCCAGACGCTCCGTTCCATCGATGTCGCCGGCGACGCCGGAACGGCGTTCGACGGCAAGCATCTGTTCCAGATCGCCGCAGGCCGCATCCAAAAGATCGATCCGCAGACAGGGCAGGTGCTGGCCACGATTCCGGCACCCGGAGGCGGCAACGATTCCGGGCTCACCTGGGCCGAAGGCACGCTCTGGGTCGGGCAGTACCGGGAGCGCAAGATCCACCAGATCGACCCGGAAACAGGCGCGATTCTTCGGACGATCGAATCGGAACGCTACGTGACCGGCGTCACGTGGGTCGACGGAGAACTCTGGCACGGCACCTGGGAAAACGACGCGAGCGACCTGAGACGCGTCGACGTGAGAACCGGTGAGGCGCTGGAAACGCTCGATATGCCCGAGGGTGTGACCGTGTCGGGACTGGAGTCCGATGGCGGCGACCGGTTCTTCTGCGGAGGCGGGAACAGCGGGAAGGTGAGAGCCGTTCGCCGTCCCGGGCGCGCTTCCGCGGAGGACAGCGACGCAGGGGTTCCAGCCGGCTAGACGAGCGACCAGGCGACGTGGGCCGCGAGGAACGCGGCCCGGCAGGTTCTGCGAAAACCGCTTACGCGAACGGTTTCTGACCGTCTTGCGACGTCGACAGCATCCGTTCCACATACCGCGCGATCAGATCGATTTCCAGATTGACCTTCGAGCCTGTGCGCAGGTTTCTGAGCGTCGTTACTTCGACGGTGTGCGGGATCAGGTTGATCGAAAACTCGCAACCGTCGTCGCGATCCTTCACCGAGTTCACTGTCAGGCTTACGCCGTTCACGGTAATCGATCCCTTGAACGCCAGATAGCGGCCGATATCGCGCGGCGCGAGCACGCGCAGTTCATGCGATTCGCCGACCGGCGCGAAATGCGTCACCGTGCCGAGTCCATCGACGTGTCCCGAAACGATATGACCGCCCAGGCGATCGTGCGCGCGCAGCGCCTTCTCGAGATTCACTTCGCCCGGTTCACCCAGACCCGCGGTGCAGTTCAGGCTTTCGCGCGATACGTCGACTTCGAACGAATGCGCGGTCTTGACGACGACCGTCATGCACGCGCCCTGAACGGTGATGCTGTCGCCCAGCTGCACGTCATCGAGATCGAGCGCGCCGGCTTCGATGTTCAGGCGCACGCCCGCGTCGCCATCGTTGCCGAGTGGCTTGACTGATTCAATGCGGCCCACGGCCGCGACGATTCCGGTAAACATCGTGCTGGTTCCTTTTGCGTGTGTTCAGTGCGAAGCGTCGGGTGCTTCGGGTGCTTCGGGTGTATCGGCGGCGGCAGGCGGCTCGAAGCGCGCGAGAATCCGCACGTCCTCGCCGATGCGATCGACACCATGAAAGCGAAGTTGCGTGCGTGCGGCGAGCGAGCTGGGCGCGACGAGATTGAACATGCTCATCGAGTCCATACCGAGCAGGCTCGGCGCGAGATAGATCAGCAGTTCGTCGACGCAGCCTTCGCGCAGCAGCGAGCCGTTCAGCTTGTAGCCCGCCTCGACGTGCAGTTCGTTCACGCCGCGCTCGCCGAGCGCCTTCAGCATGGCGGGCAGATCGACCTTGCCGTTCGCGTTGGCCATCTGCACGATCTCGGCGCCGCGCGCACGCAGCGCTTCGGCACGCTCCGTGTGACGTTCGTCGAGATTGCCGCAGAAAATCAGCGTCGGCGCACCGACAAGAATCTGGGCCTCGGGCGGTACGTCGAGCTGGCTGTCGATCAGAACACGCTTCGGCTGGCGCGGCGTATCGACCGCGCGCACGGTCATGCGCGGATCGTCTTCCTTCACGGTGCCAATGCCCGTGAGAATCGCCGAAGCCCGCGCGCGCCACGCGTGACCATCGGCGCGCGCGGCTTCTCCGGTGATCCACTGGCTTTCGCCGGAAGGCAGGCCGGTGCGGCCATCGAGCGAAGCCGCGACTTTCATGCGGACCCACGGCCGGCCGCGCGTCATGCGCGACACAAAACCGATGTTCAGTTCGCGCGCTTCGTGTTCGAGCAGTCCGCAACGCACTTCGATACCCGCGTCGCGCAAGATCGAGAGACCGCGGCCCGATACTTGCGGATTCGGGTCTTCCATCGCGGCAATCACGCGTTCGACCTGCGCATCGATCAGGGCATTCGCGCACGGCGGCGTGCGGCCGAAGTGGCTGCATGGCTCCAGCGTCACATAGGCTGTCGCGCCGCGCAGGTCATGGCCGCGCGAGCGCGCATCCTTCAGCGCGCGAATCTCTGCGTGATCCTGACCGGCGGGCTGCGTATAGCCTTCTCCGATCACCTCGCCGTTCTTGACCAGCACGCAGCCGACACGGGGATTCGGGTCGGTGGTGTACATCCCGCGCGCGGCGAGCGCGAGTGCACGTTCCATATGGACGAAATCGGTTTGCGAGAACATCGGCGACGGGTCGGGTTGGAGTGGAACCGGAATCGGAATCAGGCTGCAGACGCAGCAAATGCGCTGCGCGCGGCGGCAATCGTGGCGTCGATGATGGCGTTGTCGTGCGCGATCGACACGAAGCCCGCTTCATACGCCGAAGGCGCGAAGTACACACCCGCGTCGAGCATCTTGTGGAAGAACGCGTTAAAGCGCGGCACGTCGCTCTTCGTGACTTCCGCGAAGCTCGCGGGAATCGAATCGGTGAAGTAGAGACCGAACATGCCGCCGAGCGAATCGGCCGCGAACGGCACGCCGGCTTCGCGCGCTGCTTCGGCGAGACCCTTCGCGAGGCGCGCGGTTTGCGTGGAAAGCGTTTCGTAGAAACCGGGCGCCTGGATCAGTTGGAGTGTCTTCAGGCCGGCGGCGACCGCGACCGGATTACCCGAGAGCGTGCCCGCCTGATAGACGCCGCCGAGCGGCGCGAGATGAGCCATGATGTCGCGACGTCCGCCGAACGCGGCCGCCGGCATACCGCCGCCGATCACCTTGCCGAGGCACGTGAGGTCCGGCGTGATGCCGTACACCTGCTGCGCGCCACCGAGTGCGACGCGGAATCCGCACATCACTTCGTCGAAAATCAGCACCGTGCCGTGTTCGGTGCACAGACGCCGCAGCGTCGCGAGAAATTCGGGCGTTGCGCGCACGAGGTTCATGTTGCCCGCAACCGGCTCGACGATCACCGAAGCGATCTCGTTGCCGAACGCCTTGAACGCTTCTTCGAGTTCCGCGACGTTGTTGTATTCGAGCACCGTGGTGTGCTTCGCGATGTCGGCCGGCACGCCCGCCGAAGTCGGGTTGCCGAACGTCAGCAGACCGGAGCCCGCTTTCACGAGGAGGCTGTCCGCGTGGCCGTGATAGCAGCCTTCGAACTTGACGATGCGGCTGCGGTTCGTGAAGCCGCGCGCGAGGCGCAACGCACTCATCGTCGCTTCGGTGCCGCTCGACACCATGCGTACCTGCTCGATCGAAGGCACGAGCTTGCAGATTTCCTCGGCGATCTCGATCTCGGCTTCGGTCGGCGCGCCGAATGAGAAGCCGTTTGCGAGCACGCGTTGCACGGCTTCGAGCACTTCCGGATGCACGTGACCCAGGATCATCGGCCCCCACGAGCCGATGTAGTCGATGTAGCGCTGACCGTCGGCGTCCCAGAAGTACGGGCCTTGTGCGCGTTCGATGAAACGCGGCGTGCCGCCGACCGAACGGAACGCACGCACGGGCGAATTGACGCCGCCCGGAATGGTCTGCTGGGCGCGTTCGAAGAGTGCCTGGCTACGGGATGTGCTGGAAGTGCTGGAGGTGCTGGACATGAACGTTGGACCTGCTGAAAGTGATCTGCCTGATCGTGAAGCACGCACGGCTCGCGCATGGAAGAACGGCGGTGAGCCCGTCAATACTGGCGTCGCGGCGGCTGGATAGTGACGAAATTGTACCGGAGTCGCGTCGTTCGGGCCGGGCCCGGCGCAGGGCGCGGACCGGCTCCCGCCAGTGTCAGGCCGCGTGCACCTTGCGCTTCGACGGGCGCGCGGGCCCGGCCGGGGCCGGCAGTGCGGGGCGCGGGCGTCGGCCGGTGAGTTCGGCCCAGCGCTTTTCCAGCGCGCCTTCGGCGATCGGCTTGATCGACGTGCCCGAGCTTTGCGCGTCCCACGTCTGGACCGAAAACGGATGCGTGCGCAACGCGTCGCGCGGGATGACGACGTCCTCGTGCGCGTCGACGACCCAGTCGTATACGAAGTCGATGCACAGCCGGTAGCCGCGTTTTGTCGTCGGATCGGGGACTTCATAAGGCGCGCGCATCACGTAGCCCGAACCGAAGATGCCCTTCGGCTCCTTTGCGACGCGATGCAGGAACACGCGGTCGCCCGGTTCGATGCCGCGCGCGAAGCCGCAGCCCCACACGTCCAGCACGGCTTCACCGGCGGCGACCCGTTTTGCCACGTCGGGCAGTTCGGGCCACGGCCACTTCTTGGGGCTCCAGATCAGCAGGAAAGCGGTCATGAAGGATTCATCTACGGAAACGCCGGCGCTGCAGCCGGCAGGAAAAGCACTGTAACCGATTGACGCTGCGGGCAGAAAACGTGATCCGGAGGGCCACCGGAAGGGACGGATCGCGGACGGCACTTTTAAGCGTCGCGTACAATGCGTGGACGCCAACCCGTCGTTTCCGCCGTTCGCCGCTTGTCATGGCGGGCCGCCCGATCTGGATTTCCATGTCTCTCGCTGCCAGAAGCCGGCCCGATCGCCGGCTGATTCTGTTGCTCGGTGCGCTCGCCGCATGCGGGCCCATCTCCATCGACATGTATCTGCCGAGCTTGCCCTCGATCGCGCAGGCGTTCGCCGTCAGCGCAGGCGCCGCGCAATCGACGCTCACGAGCTTCATGTTCGGCTTTTCGATCGGCATGCTGCTGTATGGCCCGCTGTCGGACTCGTTCGGTCGCCGGCCGGTGCTGCTTGGCGGCATCGTGATGTACGCGCTCGCGAGTGTTGCGTGTGCGCTGTCGTTCTCGATCGGCTCGTTGATGACGTTCCGGTTCATCCAGGCGCTCGGCGCGGGCGCGGCGTCGGTGCTGGCACGCGCAATCGCCCGCGATGCGCACGAGCCGACCGAAGCGGCCCGCGTGCTGTCGATGCTCGCGATCGTCACGTCGATCGGGCCGCTGCTTGCGCCGCTGATCGGCGGACAGTTGCTGCTGCTGGGCGGCTGGCGCGTCGTATTCGTCGCGCTTACGACGTTCGGCTCGGTCTGTGCGGTGACGGCGTTCCTGCGCGTGCCGGAAACCTGGCCGCGTGAGAAGCGTGCGGGTGCGGCGGTACTGCAGTCGTTCGCGGCGTACGGCAAGCTGCTGCGCGATCCGGTTGCGTGGGGCCACATGTTGTGCGGCGGCATGGCGTTCGCCTCGATGTTCGCGTACATCACCGCGACGCCGTTCGTGTACATCGAGTACTTCCACGTCTCGGCGCAGCATTACGGTTTTCTGTTCGGGCTCAACATCATCGGCATCATGTTCGGCAACTTCATGAACACGCGGATGGTGGGTCGGCACGGCCCGATGCCGATGATCTCGGTTGCTTCGGGCATCAGTTGCGGCGCATCGTTTTTCGTCGCGCTGGTCTGCCTGACGGGATGGGGCGGGTTGTGGTCGATCGTCGCCGGACTGTTTTTCGTGGTCGGCGTGGTCGGGCTGCTGTCGGCCAACTGCACGACTGAACTCATGCATCGCTATCCGCGCAACGCGGGTGCCGCGGCCGCCGTGTTCGGTGCCGTGCAGCTCGCGCTCGGCGCGCTCGCGAGTCTCGCGGTCGGGCTCTGGCAGGACGGCTCGCCGAAGGGCATGGGCGTTACGATCGGTGCGGCCGGGCTGCTGTGTATGCTGGGCCGCTGGCTTGTACTGCGCTGGCACGGGCGGCCGTTGCCTGGGGTGAGTGCGGTCTGAGTGGTGCGTTACGCGCAACGGCACGACGCAGGATGGAAAAGCGCGGGCCTATGGCGAGCTAGCCATTTCGCGCAAGTGTCACGCCACAGTTAAACGCTAGCAGGCCGGTTCGCGAGTTGACATCGGCTTTCTCTTTCAGCACGACAGCGTGACGTGAATAGTCAGAAATCCAGTTCGTCGCGCTCTGCTGCGCTCATGTCACGAACTCTGGATTTGCGCTCGCGCGCCGCCAGGGCCGCCAGCGCCGGATCTTTTTCTGCATACAGGGTTTCGAGCGACATGCCGGGTGCGATGCTGTCCAGATATCGCAGCACCTGGCCGATGGCAAGACCCGGATCCCCGTGCTCGATGCGGTACGCGGTGTTGCGGGACAGACCGGCGCGCAAGGCGGCGTCGGTCTGTTTGACGCCACGCGCGATGCGCAGGCGCGCCAGCAGTTCCCCGAGGTGCTTGCTTTGCTCGAGAAGGGGCGCTGAGAGAATGGAAGCCTGGGTGACCTTCATGTTCGTTAAAACATTCATTAGGAGCCTAATGCTCGATATATCGAGCATATTGGGCCATCAATCACTGTGCGTCAAGTTCCCGTGTATGGGAGCGCATCGATCGTAAAATCGAGCATTAAAAGGATTGCGATCGATTTTACGAGCATTTTAATCGTTCTGCCTGGCACTACCAAAATCGGTAACGACGGTGACTTCCTGACCCTGTCGGACGACCGGGGAGGAGCCCGGCCACTGGGCCCGACCTGAACGTATTCGACGCAAACCGCGCATGGACGAAACCGCGCAAAAAAAGCGCCGGCCTCTCACGAGCCCGGCGCCTTATTACATCGAAACGCAACAGCTAAAACTCAGTCCTTCGCCGAAGACGCCGCGCCATGGCTCAACCAGTCGAGCACGGCCGTCGAATCGTCGTCGGCGCGTTCGCGCACGCGCGTGACGGCTTCGCTTACTTCCGGGTTCGGCGCCGCGCGGCGGATCGCCACGCCCACCGCCAGGATGTCGATCATCACCAGATGCAGGATGCGCGAGATCATCGAAAGCTGCGATTCGCGGATCTCGATGTGATCGGTTTCCAGTGCGACGGTCGCGCGCTTGGCCAAAGGCGTGTTGCTCGACGTGATCGCGATCACCTGCGCGCCGGCCTGCATCGCGACATCCAGCACGCGTAGCAGCTCAGGCGCGCGGCCCGACTTCGATACCGCCACGATCACGTCGCCCTTGCCGAGCAGCGCGGCTGAAGCGGCCTGCATGTACAGGTCGCCGTACGCGATGGTCGGAATACCGAAGCGGAAGAACTTGTAGTGCGCGTCCTGCGCGACGATGTTCGAATTGCCGAGGCCATAGAATTCGATGCGTCGTGCGCCGTTCAGCAGATCGATCGCACGCTCGACGTGTTCGAAGTTCAGATGCTCACGCAACTGCAGGATCGCCGACACGGTGTTGTCGAGCACCTTCGCGCCGAAGTCGGTCGCGGTATCGCCGAGATGCACCTGGCTGTGGCTCACCGGAATCGTACCGGTCAGTCCCGTGGCGAGCTTCAGCTTGAAATCGGACAGACCCTGGCAGCCGAGCGAACGGCAGAAGCGGATCACCGTCGGCTGGCTCACGTCGGCCTTGCGCGCGATATCCACGATCGGATCGTTGATGATCGAGCGCGGATGATTCAGCGCGAGATCCGCGACGCGGCGTTCCGCCGGCGTCAACGCATCGCGCATCTGGCGGATACGCTCGAACACCGCCGACGAACTGCCGCCCGCGCGATTCGACAGCTGTTCCGCGAGAATCGCCGACACGCCGAGGAACGCCGGATACTGCGCCGTGATCACATACGTCGGCACATTCGCGAGGTACGCCTCGAAGCGGCCCTTCGCCTCGAAGCGCTTGCGGAACGACGACTTCGCAAAGAACTCGCCGAGGCGCGGCACGACACCGCCGCCGATATAGATGCCGCCCAGCGCGCCGAGCGTCACCGCGATATTGCCGGCGAAGGTGCCGAGAATGCCGCAGAAGCAGTCGACCGTTTCCAGCGCGAGCGGCTCGTTGTCTTCGATCGCGCGCCGGGTGATTTCGGGTGCATCGACGTTGGCCGGCACGCGCTTCTTGTCGCGGCCCGCGAGCGCGCGATAGATGATTTCGAGGCCCGGGCCTGCCGCCACGCGCTCGAACGACACATGCGACCACTTCTTGCGCGCGTATTGCAGCACGATGTCTTCGCGTTCGTCGGCGGGCGCGAACGTCGCGTGACCGCCTTCGCTGCCGAGCGCGATCCAGCGGTCGTCGGCGGGAATCAGACCCGACACGCCCATGCCCGTGCCCGGGCCGAGCAGGCCGATCACGCTGTTCTGACGACGCTGGCCGCCGCCCACCTGCACGCGCTGTGCATCGGTGAGGCCCGGCAGCGCCATCGCAAGCGCGGTGAAGTCGTTGACGACCAGCAGCGTATCGAAGCCGAGCGCGCGGCGCGTCGCTTCGATCGAGAACGTCCAGTCGTGGTTCGTCATGCTGACCTGGTCGCCATCGACCGGGTTCGCAATTGCGATCGCCGCGTGATTCACGCGGCCGATCTTCGTGTCCTTCAGATACTTCTTGATGACTTCGGCGACGCCCGGGTATTCCGCACACGGATACACGAGCACCTGCGAGATTTCACCGGGACCGGTTTCAAGCGCGAAACGCGCATTGGTGCCCCCGATGTCCGCGAGCAGCCTCGGTCCGTCGGCGTGCTGGCCCGCAGCGGGGACAGCCTTAGTTTGCACACCAGTAGACATCGAGTCTCACTCCCTTGTCGTTTGCCAACTTCGAGATGGCATTTTTTTGTGGCGCAGCGGCGGCCTGTTGCAGCACCTCCAGCTTGCGCGGTCCGGCGATCAGCAGATACAGATGGCCCACCTGTTGCAGCGCGGAAAGCGACCAGCTCACACGCGCATGCGGCGCGTTGCCCGGATGCACGGCGACGAAACGCTCGGGCGTCGTAATCGCAAAGTCCCACTCGGGTGCGTCGGCGAAGATCGAGGCCGTATGGCCGTCTTCGCCCATGCCGAGAATCGCGACGTCCGGCACGCGACGCGCGGCGTCGGCGTTCAGGGCGGCGATGTGGGCGTCGAGTGTCTGCGCAGTATCGACGAGCGGCCAGAACGTGGCGGCGGCCGCGGCGTTCTGCAACAGCGTTTCGTGCGCGAGGCGCGAATTACTGGCGGCATCGGTTTCGGGCACCCAGCGGTCGTCGACGAGCGTCACGTCGATGTGCGCCCAGTCGAACGGGTGGGTCGACAACGTCTGCAGAAACGGACGCGGACTGGAGCCGCCGGATACTGCAAGCGTTGCACGGCGAGCGCCAGATTGAGGCGCGTTCGCCTGCGCGGCGAGAGACGCATGTAACGCGTCACCCACCGCTTTCGCCAGCGCGCCGGATTGGGCGTTCTGGTCGTCGAAAGCGTGAAGCTCGATCACTTCTCCTCCATGCTGCTTTCTTGTAGGTTTGCGGGACGTAAGGCAGCCGGCTTTCTGCCGGTGTGCGACGCGCATTATGCTGCGTCGCGAGGCAGAGGCCAGAAACACCGGCCGGCTCGATACTTCCCAGAATGCGGCGTTGCAACGGTCAGGGGCACGCGAACCTCCGCGTGCCCCGACAGGTAATGCGACGTCAGTTCTCTTCTTCCAGCCAGCACGTGCCGTGCTGCGCGAGCATCGCGCTCGACGCCGCCGGTCCCCACGTGCCAGCCGCGTACGGCTTGGGCGGCTTGTTCGAGCCACTCCACTCATTCAGGATAGGCTCAACCCAGCGCCATGCAGCTTCCTGTTCATCGCGACGCACGAAAAGTGCGAGGCGACCGTGGATCACGTCGAGCAGCAGACGTTGATACGCTTCCATCTGACCTTCGCGGAAGAACTGGTCGAACGCGAGATCGAGGTGAACGCTGGCGAGGTTCATGCCTTCGCCCGGCTGCTTCGCGAGGCAATACAGACGAATCGTTTCGTTCGGCTGCAGGCGAATGACCAGACGATTGGCGCCCGGACGCAACGCCGGCGAACCCAGCGCCGAGTGCGGCACCGGCCTGAAATTCACGACGATTTCCGCGACGCGATCGGCCAGCCGCTTGCCGGTGCGCAGGAAAAACGGCACGCCGGCCCAGCGCCAGTTCTCGATTTCCACCTTGAGCGCGACAAACGTTTCCGTCGTGCTGTCCTTCTTCACGCCAGGCTCGGTTGCGTACGCCGGCACCGGCGTTCCACGAATTCCGCCCGCATGATACTGGCCGCGTACGGCAACCTTGCCGATATCGCGTTCGTCGACCGGCTTGAGCGCGCGCAGCACGCGCAGCTTCTCGTCACGGACCGAATCGGAATCCATCGAATGCGGCGGCTCCATCGCGACGATGGAAAGCAGTTGCAGCAAGTGGTTCTGCACCATGTCGCGCAACGCGCCGGTGTTGTCGTAGAAGTCGCCGCGCGCCTCGACGCCGAGTTCTTCTGCGATCGTGATCTGGATGCTCTCGACCCACTCGCGGCGCCACAGCGGCTCGAAGAGCGCATTGCCGAAACGCAGCGCCAGCAGGTTCTGCACGGGCTCCTTGCCGAGGTAGTGGTCGATACGGTAGATCTGCTCTTCCGCGAAGATTTCGCCGACGGCATCGTTGATCGCATTCGACGACTTCAGGTCGTAGCCCAGCGGCTTCTCGAGCACGATGCGGGCGTTTTCGTTCAGGCCGACCGAGGCGAGCGCGTGACAGATCGGCACGAAGAGCGACGGGCCCGTCGCGAGATAGAACACGCGGATGCCGGGCAGGTCGCTCACGGCGTCCCGCAGTAACGCGAAGTCTTCATGTTTGCCCAGATCGAGCTTCACGTAATCGATGCGCTTGAGGAAGCTTGCCCATGCAGCTTCATCGAGACCATTCTTTGAGACGTACGGCTTGACGTGGTCGTTGACCCACTGCAGGTAACCATCGCGGTCTTCCGCGTGACGCGCGACCGCCACGATCCTGCCGCTTTCAGCCAGCATGCCGCCTGCACGGTGCGCTTCATACAGTGCCGGCAGGATTTTGCGCATCGACAGATCGCCGGTTCCGCCGAAGAGAACGAAGGTGAAACTTGAATCGGTTTGCATGAGTCTCCGTCGATGTCTTGGGGGTCGCCGGTGAGGCGGGAAGGGCGACCGTAGTCCGATAAAATTTTTTTTGACACTGAATTGTAGTTTAACTACAATCCAAATCAAGAGGTAACGCTAATTCGATAAAAAAAGCGTGCGCTGTCAAGAGAGATGCGCGTTTTCCCGAATGAGCGAAGCGTCCTCGCATGCTAACGGACATCGCGTTTCTGCACGGGCTGGCTGGGTAACCGGGTGGCCTGCAAAAGCGGATGTCCGAAGTCTTGCGCGGTCCGCCCTCGAGTCTGCAGCGCGCCACAGCGGGCAGGCAAAAATCAAAAGAGGAGACAGTCAGTTGCATCCCGAACCACTCATCTTCTGAGCGTCCAGCGGCCGGATTCCGGCGCGCCGGCGATGTACATACACATCGGCTGCCCGACGTTCGACCGCCCTGTTTTGCCTGTTTGACCAAACCACCGCACCCTGTTTATGCAGGGGCATTCGTTTTTTGTTCAGGTGTCTGGAGGAGATAAGCAATGAAATTTCGCGCGATCATGGGCGCTCTGTGCGCCGCAGGTCTGATGTGTGGCGTGTCGGCAGCTCAGGCGGCCGAGTCGGTCGAAGTGCTGCACTGGTGGACTTCGGGCGGCGAATCGAAAGCCGTCGGCGTCCTCAAGGACGACATGACGAAGCAGGGTTACACGTGGAAGGACTTCGCGGTTGCTGGCGGCGCGGGTGCGGCTGCCATGACGGCACTCAAGACGCAGGTGATCTCGGGTAACGCGCCGAGCGCAGCCCAGATCAAGGGCCCGCTGATCCAGGACTGGGCCGCTCAAGGCGTGCTGGTACCGATCGACGCAGCCGCTGGCGACTGGAAGAAGAACCTGCCGCCGGAAATCGACAAGATCATGCACGCTGACGGCCACTACGTTGCTGCGCCGTTCTCGGTGCACCGCGTGAACTGGCTGTACATCAACAAGGCAGCGCTGGACAAGGCAGGCGGCAAGGCGCCGACCACGTGGCCGGAATTCTTCGCGCTGGCTGACAAGATGAAGGCCGCGGGCATTCAGCCGATCGCGATGGGTGGCCAGCCGTGGCAGGACCTGACGCTGTGGGAAGACGTCGTGCTGTCGCAAGGCGCGGGCTTCTACAAGAAGGCGCTGGTGGACCTCGACGAGAAGACGCTGACGTCGGATCAGATGGTTGGCGTGTTCGACACGGTTCGCAAGATCCAGGGTTACTTCGACGCGGGCCGCACGGGCCGTGACTGGAACCTGGCAACGGCGATGGTCATCAACGGCAAGGCCGGCATGCAGTTCATGGGCGACTGGGCGAAGGGCGAATTCGCCAACGCCGGCAAGAAGTCGGGCACGGACTACGTCTGCGCCGCTGTGCCGGGTACGGAAAAGTCGTACACGTTCAACGTCGACTCGTTCGTGTTCTTCCAGCAGAAGGGCCAGAAGTCGGCAACGCCGGGTCAGCTCGCACTCGCGAAGACGATCATGTCGCCGGACTTCCAGGAACAGTTCAGCCTGAACAAGGGCTCGATCCCGGTTCGTCTGGGCGTTTCGATGGACAAGTTCGACGACTGCGCGAAGAAGTCGTACGCGGATGAACAGGTTGCGATCAAGTCGGGCGGCTATGTGCCTTCGCTGGCACACGGCATGGCTCAACCGGACGCAGCTGCAGGCGCGATCTCGGACGTCGTGACGAAGTTCATGAACTCGCAGCAGGATTCGAAGAGCGCCGTTGCAGCGCTCGCGAAGGCAGCGAAGACGAAGTAATGAAGTGATGTGCCCGGCGCCTGTCCACGCAGGCGCCGGGTGCTTCGAGCAGGTTCTTTCAGCAGCATCGCAGCACGTTGTTCGAGTGCCTTGAGTGCTTCACCGAGAGTCACACCTTTGCCTGCCCGCATCGCGCGTTTCATGCGTGAGCTCACCGGCGGCATCGTTTCAGCAGGAGTCGAGTAGTGACTGCTTCTATCAGCGGAAACGGGAAAAAGACGGCTTCCGTCACCCGCCGCACGTCGCCCATGGCGGCGCTGGCCGATCGCTATATCCCGAAGCTGGTGCTCGCACCCAGCGTCCTGATCAGCCTTGTGTTCGTCTACGGTTTTATCCTGATTACCGGTTATCTGTCGCTGTCCAATTCGCGACTGATGCCACGCTACGATTTCGTCGGTCTCGACCGTTACCGTGAGCTGTTCGATAACGACGTGTTCTGGACGTCGGCCGCCAATCTCGGCTGGTTCGGCATTCCGTTCATCGGCATCTGTATCGGCCTGGGTTTGTTCCTCGCCATCCTGCTCGACCAGCAGATCCGCAACGAAGGTGCGCTGCGCGCCGTGTTCCTGTATCCGATGGCGCTGTCGTTCATCGTGACCGGCACGGCGTGGCAATGGATCATGACGCCGAGCATCGGCCTCGAAAAGGTGTTCCACGACTGGGGCTGGACGAGCTTCTCGTTTAGCTGGCTGGGCGACCCTGACAAGGCGATCTTCTGCGTCGTGGTGGCGGCCGTGTGGCAGTCCACCGGTTTCGTGATGGCGCTGTTCCTCGCCGGTTTGCGCGGTGTTGACGGCGAAATCTTCAAGGCTGCGCAGATGGACGGCGCGGGCCTGCCGACCATCTACCGCAAGATCGTGATTCCGAGCATGCGTCCGGTGTTTTTCTCGGTGTTGCTGATTCTTTGCCACATCACGATCAAGACGTTCGACCTGGTTGTCGCGTTGACTGCGGGTGGTCCGGGTACGTCTTCGTCGTTGCCGGCTATTTTCATGTACACGTTTTCGTTCAATCGCGGGCAACTGGGCGTCGGCGCTGCATCGTCGATGATGATGCTCGCGACCGTCGTGGCCGTGCTCGTGCCGCTGATGTATCTGGAATCGAGGAGCACGCGCAATGCAGCCTAAGATGACGATCAGCCGTGCCGTCATTTACGCGGCGCTGATTCTGTTTGCCCTGTATTTCCTGTTCCCGCTGTACGTGATGCTGTCGACGTCGTTCAAGGACATCGACCAGCTGCGCACCGGCAACCTGCTTACGCCGCCGACACACTGGACGGTCGATCCGTGGGTGAAGGCGTGGAGCGGCGCGTGCACGGGTGTGCGATGCGACGGCATGGAACCGTTCTTCATGAACTCCGTGCGCATGGTGATTCCGGCCGTGCTGATCTCGTCGATCATCGGCGCGTTCAACGGGTATGTGCTGACGCACTGGCGCTTCCGTGGCGCGGATCCGATTTTCACGATGTTGCTGGTCGGCTGTTTCATTCCGTTCCAGGCGATCCTGCTGCCGATGGCACGTTTCGAAGGCTTTCTTGGCCTGTCGAACACGACGAGCGGTCTTGTGCTGGTTCACGTGATCTACGGTATCGCGTTCACGACGATGTTCTTCCGCAACTTCTACGTCAGCATTCCGGCTGAACTCGTGAAGGCGGCGCGGATTGACGGTGCGGGTTTCTTCACGATTTTCACGAAGATCCTGCTGCCGGTTTCGCTGCCGATTTTCATGGTCTGCCTGATCTGGCAGTTCACGCAGATCTGGAATGACTTCCTGTTCGGTATCGTGTTCTCCGGTGTCGATTCGATGCCGATCACGGTGGCGCTGAACAATCTCGTGAATACGTCGACGGGTGTGAAGGAATACAACGTCGATATGGCGGGCGCGATTATCGCGGCGCTGCCGACGTTGCTCGTCTACATCATCGCGGGCCGCTATTTTGTGCGTGGTTTGACGGCAGGCGCGGTGAAGGGCTGATCGAGAGCCGATCCCATACATGCTGCCGGCGCGCGAAGTGTGGCGCTGGTGGCCCTGAACAAGGCGTGCTTGCCGGCTGGCCGGCGAGGGCGCAAAGAAAGCAGTACAGAGACTAGAGGAATCACAGCATGGCAAGCCTTTCCATCCGTGACGTGTACAAGACCTACCCGAACGGGGTGCCGGTCCTGAAGGGTGTCAACATCGACATCGAAGACGGCCAGTTCCTGATTCTGGTGGGCGGCTCGGGTTGCGGGAAGTCGACGCTGCTCAACATGATCGCCGGCCTCGAGACCGTGACGAAGGGCGAGATCCAGATCGACGGCAAGACGGTGAACAACCTGTCGCCGAAAGATCGCGATATCGCGATGGTGTTCCAGTCGTATGCGCTGTATCCGTCGATGACGGTGCGCGAGAACATTTCGTTCGGCCTGAACATCCGCAAGGTGCCGAAGGCTGAGCAGACGCAGATCGTCGAGCGCGTGGCGAACACGCTGCAGATCACGCATTTGCTGGATCGCAAGCCGGGGCAACTGTCGGGCGGCCAGCGTCAACGTGTGGCGATGGGTCGTGCGCTGGCGCGTGATCCGGTGATGTTCCTGTTTGACGAACCGCTGTCGAATCTGGATGCGAAGCTGCGTATCGAGATGCGTTCGGAAATCAAGCTGCTGCATCAACGTCTGGGCACGACGATCGTTTATGTGACACACGACCAGATCGAAGCGATGACGCTGGGCGACCGGATTGCTGTCATGAAGGATGGTGTCGTGCAGCAGTTCGGCGCGCCGCAGGAAATTTATGATTCGCCTTCGAATCTGTTTGTTGCCGGCTTTATCGGCGCGCCGCCGATGAACTTCATTCAGGGCAAACTGGTTGAAGCGGGCGCGGGTGTGGGTATCGAGCTGGATACGGGTGTGACGCGCAGCGTGTTGAATCTGCCGTTCGAATCGGGTCAGGTGAAGTCGCACGTTGGGCGCGAAGTGATTCTGGGGCTGCGTCCTGAGCGTATTACCGATGCGCGTAGCGCGCATAACGTCGAAGGCGGCAAGCTGCAGCCTGTCGAAGTAAAGGTCGACGTGATTGAGCCGACGGGGCCGGATACTCTGGTGTTCGCGCAGGTGAATGGCAAGCGTATTGTTAGCCGCGTTCACCCGGCATCGAACCCGCAGCCGCTGGCTAATACGACGTTGCTGTTTGATGTGTCGAAGGCTGTGTTGTTCGATCCGTCGAATGAAGAGCGGATTGCCTGATTTTTTCTGGCGGTCGCTGCTTCTAGAAGTTTTGCGAGAAGTGCGAGTAACCCCAATGCGTCTTAAGGCGCGTTGGGGTTTTTTGTATGCCCTGCATCCGCACGTTTAGGGACGGGCCGCGGCGACGGAGTCGAAAGGCTCGCAGGTTTGTGTGGGGTTCCGGTCTTCCAACCTTGTTACGTGCCCGCTCACCCGTTTTGAGGCGAGTGTCGGGCGACTTACAGCGAAGCCTATCGGTTCGCCATGGGCCCCGAGGCTGTGTCCCAATAAACGTTGAAGCCCATCAATGAAGTGAGCGTGTCTGCTGCCTTTTTCATCATCTCGCCGACTTCGGCCAAGGTTGGCACAGGGGCATCGTCGATGCGCTCTATATACGGCGTAGTCAGTGCCGCAATGGCATGACCGTCCTGGCCGAACACCGGATAGGCCAGATTCCTCACTCCCTTGACCTGGCGGCTGGACATGCGGGCATTACCGTGTCTGCGGATCTGCGCGAGGTCCTTCGCCAGCTGCTGCGACTCGACGGCCCGTTCGCCGTCCACGGGGATATGCAGTTCCAGCATTTCGCCGCGTTGGGGCTCTTCCTGGAAGGCGAGCAGTACCTGTCCCGACGCGGTATCCGTCAGCCCGATCAACGTGCCGACCTTCAACGCAAAGCCCCAGCGCTCCGGACTTTCGACGCCCGCGACGATCAGGACACGTCCCTTCTGATACACGCACAGATGAAACGACTGGCAGGCATCCCTGGCGAGTTGTGTCATCAGCGGCAACGCGCTCGATACGAGTGAGCGCACGGGCTGATGCCGGTGCGCCAGCTGGAAGAGCAGCAGCGACAGAACATACCGGTCGCCGATGGTGCAGAGATAGCCGCGCGTTTCCAGCGTCACGACCATCCGGAATATTTCGGCGGTGGTGCGGCCGAGCTCTTTTGCGAGTTCCGCAAGAGACAAACCCGGCGCGTGATCCGCCAGCAGTTCGATGATGTCCAGCCCTTTTTCCAGTGCAGGTGCCGAATAGCGCGGTGCGTTGGCGTTCAAGTTTCCTCCTGAAATCGCAGATGAATGGCGCACATGGTAACCAGACGGATTGTAGGGCGGCCGAAGGTCGTGTGAGCGTGAAACAGCCCATTCGACGAACGGGGAAAACACCTACCAAGTTTTCATACATAAAATGAAATTTCATATATACAATTTAAACGATGGTACGGCGAGAGTGGCCAGTAGCGCTCAACGGCCGGTTACTGAATAACGCGGAAGGAGGGCGGATGGCAGCCGTAGCATTCGAGCAGGTCAGAAAGTCGTTTGGTGACCAGGAAGTGTTGAAGCAGATCGACCTGCAGGTTCCGGACGGAGAGTTTCTCGTCCTGGTCGGGCCGAGCGGATGCGGGAAGTCCACGCTGCTGCGCGCGCTGGCGGGCCTCGAAAGCGTCAGCCACGGGCGCATCGTGATCGACGGCGAGATCGTCAATGCGCGGCCACCGCGCGATCGCGATATCGCGATGGTTTTCCAGAACTACGCGCTCTATCCGCACATGACGGTGCTCGAAAACCTGACGTTCGCGCTCAAGCTGCGCAATCGCGACCCGCAGGAGATTGTGTCGCGAGCGCAAAAGGCAGCGACGATGCTGGGTCTGCAGGATCTGCTGGATCGTCATCCACGCCATCTGTCGGGCGGCCAGCGGCAGCGCGTGGCGATGGGCCGCGCGATCGTGCGCGATCCGAAGGTGTTCCTGTTCGACGAGCCGCTCTCGAATCTCGATGCGAGGCTTCGCGTGCAGATGCGCGCGGAAATCAAGGCGCTGCACCAGCGCCTGCGTGCCACCACCGTTTACGTGACGCACGACCAGATCGAGGCGATGACGATGGCAGACCGCATCGTCGTGCTCAACGGAGGCGTGATCGAACAGATCGGCACACCGCTCGCGCTATACGACGATCCCGACAATCTCTTCGTAGCGGGCTTCATCGGCTCGCCGGCGATGAACTTCTTTGCGGGCACTTACGAACGGCAAGGGGATGGCGCATGCGTGCGCATCGGCGACCTTGCGCTGCCGGCGCCGCTCGTCAACGCAACGCACGGACAGCAGGTCACGTACGGCGTTCGTCCCGAGCATCTGGGTCTTGCCGGCGCGGACGGCATGCCGTTCGCACTCGAAGTGGTCGAGCCGACCGGTGCGGCGACCGAACTGTTCGGCACGGTCGCGGGCCAGAACTGTTGCGTGATGCTGACCGGCCGTACCGATGTGCGTGCCGGCACCGCCATTGCGCTGCGGGCGGACCCGGCCAGGGTACTCGTGTTCGACACCGCCAGCGGGCGGCGGCTGCGCTAGACAGGATTGCGAGCCAGACCGTCGCGGGGCTCGCGTGACACAGTTGCCGCCGGCAAGCCGCGCGGTCCACGGCGGAACCCATGGAAGAGGAGACAATGATGCGTTATAAAACTACGTTCAGGCTCGCAGCTTCGATATTCGCACTCGCGAGTGTTGTCGCGTCGGGTCTCGCGCATGCTGACGGCGAATACAAAGGCTATACGCTGCGGGTCAAGCTGATCGGCGGCGTGCAGTACGAGGCGCTCTATACGCGGATCCCGCAGTGGGAAAAACAGACGGGCGCGAAAGTCGAGATAATCTCCCGCAAGAGCCATTTCGAACTCGATCGCGAACTGAAACAGGACATCGCCTCCGGTCACGTCGACTATTGCGTGTCGTCCAACCACACGAATTTCTCGGCACAGTATCCGATTTTCCGTGATCTGAAGAGCCTGTTCCCGGCCAGTTACCTGGCCGCGTTCTCGCCGAGCCTGCTCAAGCAGTCGGAGATTAAGGGACATCTGGTGCAGATCCCGCGCTCGGTCGACATCGAGGCGCTCTATTACAACAAGACGGCCTACGACGACCCTGCCAACCAGAGCGCCTATCAGAAGCAGTTCGGAGCGCCGCTCGCGCCGCCGAAGAACTACGCCGAATTCACGCAACAGGCGAAGTTCTTCACCAAAGCGCCGAACTTTTACGGCACGCAATTCCCCGGCAAGGACGAAGCGATCACCGGCACGTTCTACTCGCTGCTGGTCGCCAATGGCGGGCAGTTGCTGGACGGAAAAAACCAGCCGGCATTCAACTCGCCTATCGGCGTCAAGACGCTGAACTGGTTCGTGGATCTGTACAAGGCCGGAGCCGTACCCAAGGGCGTGCCGAGCTACGTCTGGGACGATCTCGGCAACAATTTCGCTGCAGGCAAAGTTGCGCTGGACCTCGACTGGCCAGGCTTCGCTTCGTTCTACAACGATCCGAAGACCTCGAAACTGGCCGGCAAGGTCGGCGTGGTGCCCGCGCCGCTCGGCATGGCCAGCAAGCGCCCGGGCTGGTCAGGCTCGCATAGCTTCTCGATCACGAAGACCTGTGACCGTCCGGAAGTCGCGGCGAGCTTCGTCCAGTTCCTGACCAGCTTCGATTCGCAGATGGTGGAGGCGCGGCTCGGGTCGATTCCGTCGCGCACCGACGCGCAGCAAGCGGTCGTGAAGGAGTTCGAGGCGAAACAGGACACGTATATGGCGCACGCCATGTCGGTGTTCAGCACCGCGGCCCGGCAGGATGCCTTTACGCCTCCGCGGATCCAGCAATGGGACGAGATCTCCAATGCGCTGTGGCCGGAACTGCAGAAGGCGCTGATCGGCGACAAATCGTCCCAGCAGGCGCTTGACGATGCGGCGAAGAAAGTTTCCGACATCATGCAGGACGCTTCCAACTAGTGACATGCACGGCGCGGCCGACGTGCCGCGCCATGTAGTCGGTCCGCTTTCCCTGCTCCAACATGCTCTTATACGCGCTCCAATATGCGATTCAATATCCGCTATTCGCCAGCCGCACCATGTCTTGAGTCGGCCCTGAATCAAAGCCTGGGCGTGCCTTTCAAGCTTCTGCTGCCGGCGTTTTTCTCGGTGGCGATCGTGGTTGTGCTGCCGCTGCTGTTCTCGCTCTACACGAGTTTCACCGCGTACCGGCTCATCGATCCGGACTCGATCTGGAATCTCGTCGGCCTGCGCAACTATCTGCGCGCGTTTGCGAACGGGGATTTTTGGGCCGCGTTCGGGCGTACGGTGCTGTTCCTGACAATCGCGCTGAACCTGGAACTGCTGCTGGGCCTTGGAATCGCGCTGCTGCTCAACCAGGTTGTGAAAGGCCAGCGCGCGCTGCGCACCATCATGATGTTCCCGATGATGTTTTCGCCGGTGCTGGTCGGCTTTCAGTTCAAGTTCATGCTTAACGACAGCACGGGCGTCGTCAATCATCTACTGCAAACGGTATTCGGGTTGAAGAGCACGATTCCGTTTCTGGTCGACGCGCAATCGGCGCTTGCTTCGCTTGTCGCGGCGGAGGTGTGGAATTCGACGCCGGTGTTCGCCGTGATTCTGCTTGCCGGCCTCATGGCGTTACCGAAGGATCCGATCGAAGCGTCCAAAGTCGACGGCTGCACGCCGTGGCAAACGTTCCGCTACGTGACGCTGCCCTACCTGATGCCGTTCATCTACATCGCGATGACGATCCGCTCGCTGGATGTCGGCCGGGCTTACGACATCGTGCGCATCATGACGAACGGCGGCCCGGGCGGCCGTACCGAACTGCTCTGGACGATGGTAGGCCGCATCGCCTACGACGATTCGCGCATGGGTTATGCGAATGCCATCGGCTATGTGTCCGTGCTGGTATCGGTGCTGTTCACGCTGTACTTCTTCCGCAAGCTCAATGCGGCGCGCAAACACATGGGGCCGGCCTGACATCATGAGCACGACTTTAAACCACGAATCCACATTCGATTCACTGCGAGCACCGTTGAAACGGGGTGCGTTGTGGCTCGCAGTCTTCGTCGTGATGGCGGTTATCTGCCTGCCGGGCCTTTGGGTCATGCTCAACGCCTTCCGCTCGAATGTCGCGATCCTGTCGAACCAGCCGCTGCTCGATGCCAGCAGTTATACGCTCGACAACTTCCGCAACGTATTCGGCTTTGGCGAGATGGCGTCGCTGCCGATTCGTCAGTACTTCGTGAATTCGGTGGTGATTTCTCTGGCGAGCACGATCGCCGCGATCGTGGTGGGGGTGGCAGGGGGTTACGCGTTTGCACGCTTCGAGTTCCGCCACAAAAAACTGCTGTTCGTGGTGCTGATGCTCACGCGTGCGATTCCGGGCATCGCGCTCTCGCTGCCGGTCTTCATGCTCTGGGCATGGACGGGACTGCTCGACACGCATATCGGCGTGATCATCGTCTACCTCGCGATGAACGTGCCGTTCACGGTCTGGCTGATCGACGGGTTCTTTCGGGAAGTGCCGGCGGAACTCGCGGAGGCCGCCCAGATCGACGGCTGCAGCCGCTGGCAGGCGTTCTGGCATATCGAGCTGCCGCTCGCCCGCTCGGGCGTGGCGTCGGCTGCGATCTTTGCGTTTCTGACCAGCTGGAACGAGTTCGCGCTGGCGTCGCAACTGTGCCGCAGCCCCGATACCAAAACCCTGCCTGTCGGCTTGATGGACTTTACCGCGCAGTTCACGGTGGACTGGGCCGGCATGTGCACGATGGCCGTGATCATCATTATCCCGGCCATCATCCTCACGTTCATCGTTCAGAAACACCTGATTGCAGGTCTCACGCTTGGCGGCGTCAAAGGATAGAACAACATGACCCTCATCGAAACCGTGGAAATCCGGCAGGTCGACCTTCAGCCGAAGGTCCGGCGCACGGACGCCATCCAGTCTTTTGTCGTTCAGGAAACGGTGCTGGTCACGATCCGTTGCAGTGACGGCAGCACGGGCACGGGCTACACGTACACGATCGGCACGGGCGGCTCGTCGATCGTCGCGTTGCTGCACGACCATCTGGCGCCGCAGCTTGTCGGCCGCAATCCCGCGGAATATGAAGCGATCTGGCGGCATCTTTTCTATCACACGCACGCGACCGCTGTCGGCGCGATTACGAGCCTCGCGCTGGCCGCGATCGACACCGCGCTGTGGGATCGCAATACGCGTGTGGCCGGCCTGCCGCTGTGGGTTGCCGCGGGCGGCGCGAAGCCGCGCGTGCGTACTTATACGACTGAAGGCGGCTGGCTGCATCTGTCGGAGAGCGAGCTTGTCGAGCAGACCCTGCAGGCACAGCAGTCCGGATTCAGCGGCGCAAAGATGAAGGTCGGACGCCCGCATCTCTCCGAAGACGTGCGACGACTTGCGGCCGTGCGGGAAGCGGTGGGCGACAGCTTCGAGTTGATGGTCGACGCGAACCAGGGGTTCACGCTCTCGGAGGCGCTGCGTCGAGCGCACGCGTTCGAACCGCTGCACCTCGCATGGCTGGAAGAACCGCTGCCCGCCGAGAACATCGCTGGCCACCGGCAACTGAGCGCGAGCACGACGGTGCCGGTCGCGGTGGGGGAATCGATGTATCACCCGGCGCAGTTCGCCGAGTATATGAAGGCGGATGCCTGCTCAATCGTACAGGCAGACGTGGCGCGCGTCGGTGGCATCACACCGTGGCTGAAGATTGCCCATTTTGCCGAAGCCATGAACATTGCAATCTGCCCGCATTTCCTGATGGAACTGCACGTGAGCCTGTGTGCTGCGGTGCCGAACTCCGCATGGGTCGAATATATCCCGCAGATCGACACGCTCACGGGTTCGCGTGTGAAGATCGAGGAGGGGTATGCGGTCGCGCCGGACGAGCCCGGTCTTGGCATCGATTGGGACTGGGATGTGATCCGCGCAAGCCAGCACGTGCACAAGACGATTGGTACGCCCATCGCGCGTGTCGCGGCCGGAGGCGGATGATGGATCGCGCACAGCCCGCGGGAGACGTAGCGGCGGCCGTGCGCGAGCCGGCCACACCGCTGCAGTTCAGCGCGCTCGGCTTCGGGTCGGCGGGCATCGCCGGCATGTATCGCGATGTGACCCACGTGCAGGCGCTCGCCACGGTCGACGCAGCCTGGGACGCCGGCGTGCGTTACTTCGATACGGCGCCGTTCTACGGTTATACGAAGGGCGAACACCGGCTGGGCGCCGCGCTCTCAGATCGCAACCGCGACGAATTCGTGCTATCGACGAAAGCGGGGCGCATGCTGACACCTGCCCACGCGGGTGGCGCAGCCGTCTTGCCGGGCGGCTGGTCGAATCCGTTTCCGTTCACGGTGCGCTTCGACTACACGCGTGACGCCATACTCCGTTCGTTCGAAGACAGTTTGCAACGCCTCGGAATGGCACGCGTCGATGTCCTGCTGGTGCACGACATCGGCAGCTATACGCACGGTCACGAACCGGAGACAGCAGCACATTACTGGCGACAACTCTCGGACAGCGGATTCAAGGCGCTGGATGAATTGCGCTCGGCGGGCGTCGTTCGCGCAGTGGGATTGGGCGTGAACGAGAGTGCGGCGATCGTCGATGCATTGCGCGAATTCGATCTCGACTGCGCGCTGCTCGCGGGACGGTACACGCTGCTGGAGCAGGCTGTCCTCACCGATCTGCTGCCGGTCTGCGAGGCGCGCGGCGTCGGCGTGCTGATCGGCGGTGCGTTCAATTCGGGCATTCTCGCGCGCGGACGCGGCGCTCCGGCACACGGTCCAGACGGCGCGCAACCCGCGTTTAACTACGGGAGCGCGCCGCGGGAGATTGTGACGCGCGTCGAGCGTCTGGTCGCGGTGTGCGACAGGTTCGGCATACCGCTAAGCGCTGCCGCGTTACAGTTTCCGTATGCACATCCGGCAGTGAAAAGCATCGTGACGGGCGCGCGTTCGCCAGACGAAATGATCGATAACGCACGTGGCTTTGCGCTCCCGATTCCGCCCGCGTTCTGGGGCGAGCTGAAAGCACTTGGTTTGATCGATCAATGGGCGCCGGTGCCGGGCGCGTGCGCGGCGGCAGCACATGTTCGCGAGCTCGCAGCGGAGCGGTCATGAAGATCGATGCGCATCAGCATTTCTGGCAACGCAGCCGCGGCGACTACGGGTGGCTCACGCCCGAACTGGGCCCGCTGTGGCGCGACTTCCTGCCACCGGATCTGGCACCCCTGACAGCTGCTGCGGGCATCGAACGCACGATCGTCGTGCAGGCCGCGCCGACGCTGGAAGAAACCCGTTACCTGCTGACGCTTGCGGCGCGTGAGCCGTCCATTGGCGGCGTGGTTGGCTGGGTGCCGATGCTCGCACCTGAAGCCCCTTCGTTAATCGCCGGGCTTGCGCGCGATCCGAAGTTCAAGGGCGTGCGCCCGATGCTGCAGGACCTGCCGGATGACAACTGGATCGCCGATCCTGCGCTGGGGCCCGCTGTAGAAGCACTACTCGCACATGACCTCGCCTTTGACGCGCTGATTTTCGCGCGCCACGCCGACGCGCTCGAGACGTTTGCGACGCGTTTTTCGCCGTTGCGCATCGTCGTCGATCATGGCGCGAAGCCACCGGTTCGCGATGGTCAGGCTGGCTGGCGACCGTGGGCCGACAGCATTACGCGCCTCGCGCGCCTGCCGAATATTCATTGCAAACTTTCGGGCCTGGCAAGCGAAGCCGCACCCGCCTGGACGGAAGCGACCCTGCAGCCTTATGTGAATCATCTGCTGGATGCCTTTGGTCCGGCGCGCCTGATATGGGGCAGTGACTGGCCTGTACTCAACCTGAACGGCGACTACCTGGTATGGCATTCGGTGGCGAACACTTTGCTTGCGTCCCTGTCCGAGGCGGAGCGCGATGGGGTTTTCGGTGCCAACGCCAGAACGTTCTATCGCTTGTGAAGTTTGTGAAACGACTGTGACGGGACGCTGGACTGCCCCTGAAGGCGAACTGCCGGGCCGTGTGCCAGGCTGACCGATGGCCTAACCGCGATTTCGACTGGAGCCGTAACAGATGACACAGAGACTGGCTGGGAAAAAGATATTGATTACTGCAGCAGCCCAAGGCATCGGGCTCGCGACAGCCGAACGCTTCGCTGCGGAGGGTGCTCACGTCGTCGCGACCGATATTCGCATTGAATCGTTGGCCGGAAAACCGTTCGATGTGCGCAAGCTCGACGTTCGCGACAGCGCGGCAGTCAACAGGCTGGCGCAAGAGCTTGGCGCACTCGATGCCTTGTTTAACTGCGCTGGTTTTGTGCACGCCGGGTCTATCCTGGAGACGACCGAAGAGGACTGGGATCTGGCGTTTGACCTCAACGCGAAGGCGATGTACCGGACCATTCGCGCCTTTCTGCCCGCGATGCTGGAGAACGGCGGCGGTTCGATCATCAACATGTCGTCGGCGGCATCGAGCGTGAAGGGCGTTCCGAACCGCTTTGTCTATGGTGCATCGAAGGCTGCCGTGATCGGTCTGACGAAGTCGGTCGCCGCTGATTTCGTCACCCGTGGGATCCGTTGCAACGTGATTTGTCCAGGCACGGTCGATTCGCCATCGCTGCAGCAGCGCGTCACTGAACAGGCGAAGGCGCAGGGGAAGCGTGTCGAGGAGGTGCACGCGGCGTTCGTTGCGCGTCAGCCAATGGGACGTGTGGGCAGGCCCGAGGAGATTGCAGCGCTCGCCTTGTATCTCGCGTCCGATGAGTCTTCGTTTACGACTGGTCAGATCCATCTGATCGATGGCGGCTGGTCAAATTAGCCGTTCTGGTCGCTGCCGTTTCGGCAGGGAAGTATCCGTGCACTAAGCCTCACGAAACGCGCAGCAAAGACAAACGCTTTGGAGAACCCGATGAGACGTTGTCTGATGCTGGATCTTAAGGATTCCCCGGACCTGATTGCCGAGTACGAGGCCATGCATCGCGAGATCTGGCCGGAGGTGGCGAATCATCTCCGCACTCAGGGCATCACACGGATGGAAATTTTTCGTTTGGGCACCCGGCTATGCATGCTGATGGAGACAGATGACTCGATCTTCAGCGATCAGCGCGTTGCGGATGCTGAAGCAAACGATCCTGTGCTGACGAAATGGCAGAGTCTGATGTGGAAGTTCCAGGCCCCAACGCCATGGACTCCACCCGGTGAGAAATGGGTCGAAGCGGCACTCGTCTTCGATTTGTCGCGGCAACCGTAAGTGGCAGTCTGCGCGCGTCGAGTCTGCCAGCAACCGGTTCACTCTCCGTTTCCGCGCAGGCTGCTTCGCCACTCACTCCTGCTGGTGAGGCGCTCTATCTGAACGAGATCACGCTGTGGTCGGGCAGCAAGAAAATCGTCGACCTGGCCTATACGACGACAGGTCCCGGCACCAAAAACATGTCACGGCGAGACGATGTTCTCAGGATTGGCTACGGCCTCCGCTCCGCTACTGCACCGTAATAACCTCCTTCATATTCGGGTGAATCCCGCAGAACACCTTATAAACGCCGGGCTTATCAAACTTGAACTGGTACGTATCGTTCTGATCGAGCGCTGCCGAGCGGAAGATGCCAGCGTCGTTCACAACCGTATGCGGTTCCCCGTCCAGGTTCTTCCACGTCACCGTCGACCCGGCCTTAACGGTCATCGCCATCGGCTCGAACATAAAATTCTTGATCACGACCGCATTGGCATCCTGCGCGTGAGCGGCCGGGACTCCAAAAGCGATCGCCGACAGAAAAGCAGCGCCCCCAAAACAAACCCCCAAAGCCCGACGAAAAATAGCGTTTTTCATAAGTTGGTCCCTCGCAATAAGCCAGAAAAAAATCAAACAAGCGTCGTATCAGCCAGCGTCGCCTTAAGCGGATGCTGCGAAACCGTAATGCTGGTTACACCCAGCATCTTCGGAAGCTGATCGCTGGGCACAACAAGCGGCCCTGGCCCCGGGCCATTTCCAGCAGTCGGTTGCGGATAGGCGGTCGAGCGCGCGGTATGGAAGGTGATATTCCCTTCGACCTTCGAAACGATCTGATGGATATGGCCGTTCAGCACCGTGACCGAACCAAAGCGCTTCAGATAGCTCATCGCCTGGCCGGCGTCGCCCGTGCCCCAGCCCCACGGCTCGTAAATCGTCCACATCGGCATGTGTGCAAAGACGACGATCGGCGTGCTGGACGAGCGTCCCTTCAGATCGCTTTCCAGCCACTCAAGCTGTTCGTCGCCAAGGCCACCGAGGCCATTCGGCTTGAAATGCATCACGTTGACGAGCCCGACGAAGTGCACGCCGTTGTGGTCGAAGCTGTAATAGCCCCTGTTGTCCGAGGCCTTGCCGAAGCGGCTGAAGTACTCGGTTCCAGGTCCGTCTGTCACATCATGTTCACCCGGCACGGTATGCAACTCGGTGATCTTCAGCTCTGACATCAACTGGGCCGCGAGGTCGAACTCGGCCGGTTTGGAAAGATGGGTGATATCGCCCGTGTGAATCGTCAGGGCCGGCTTGACCGGCATCGCGTTGACGTACGCGATCGTCTGCCTGAGCGTGCCCGCAACATCCGGATTGGCTTCCTTGTTGAAGCCAATGTGCGAGTCGCTGATCTGCAGGAAGAGCGGCGTGCCCGACATCTCTTCAGGACTGGCGCCGAGGGCAAGCTGCACCGGCGTCAGGACGCCACCTGAAAGTACAAACAAAGTGCCCGCGCCACCGAAAGCGAGACACTTCAGCGCGTTGCGGCGCGAAGGCTGGGAAGGAAGATCTGACGACATGGTTTCCTCTCGACTTGAGTTCCGGAGAAGGTCATCCGCCAGCTCATCCAGCGGGCCTTCGTGTCCGGTCTGGATGTGAATACCGTCGCGACGTCAGTTTTATTCCACCCTGAGATATCGCCTCGCTGACCCGCGCTTTCCTGCTCTGGTTGCCATCGGTTAGATCGGGGAATATCCAGCGCACGCCCACGGTCCTGCAAGCGGGACACACACAAAATGGGTGATCGGAATGGACATCGTCGACATGGCCCGTGCATCGGGACTGGCCGTCATACTCGACGGCAGGATCGGCCGCGAGGAATATCAAAGCGTTTGCGGTTCGATATCGGCATTGCAGCGATTCGCCGAAGCAGTGCGTCAGTGCGCAGCGAATCAGCATGACGCCGCTGTGCTTCGGTCTTCAACGGTCGATCTACCCGGGCAACTACGCCACGGTTTAATTAAAGCTGTGGAGAGATCCGGCGGCAGGGCGGCGATTGATCGCCGCATGACGTACATCATTCGACGGCAGCAGGCATGAAGGCGCAATCGCTGCTGCGTCGATTGCAGCTGGGGTCGGGCGTGGTGCTGTTGATCTATCTCCTGCTTCATCTGATCAATCACGCGCTTGGCATCTGGTCGCTCGAACTTGCCGGACGCGGTCTCGTACTCGCGCTCTGGATCTGGCGCAGCCCGCCTGGAACGATCGCGCTGTACGGCGCGACGGCGCTGCATTTCGCGCTGGCAATGCGCACGATCTACATGCGCCGTCACTGGACGTTACCCTTGGGCGACTGGGTTCGCCTCTGGGCCGGCCTCAGCCTGCCGTTACTGCTTGTCCGTCACGCGGTGACGACCCGGCTCGCGTCTTCGCTCTATGGCTTTGAGCCTGACTACGAGCGAGTCGTCATCCTGCTGCTGACGAGCGGCACACAGGGCCTGCAACTTGCACTGCTCGCGCCCGGATGGATACACGGATGCCTCGGGCTATGGTTTCGCTTGCGCCACTTCACGTGGGCGCGCCGCATGAAGCCTGCGCTTGTCTCGCTGGTCGTGCTGTTGCCGCTGCTTTCGGCAGTCGGCTTTATCCGGATGATGCGGGCCGTCGAGGCGAAGAGCGTCATGCTCCCGTCCCCCGATCCGAAGCTCGTTGCGCATCAACTCGAGCTGAATGCGTGGCGTCACGATCTCGTCGCGTTGTATCTGTCACTCATCGTCAGCGCGTTTATCGCAGGGCAACTGCGCAACGCGCTTGAACGTCGCAGATTGCAGAGACGTTCGCTCAACTCCTGAAGCGGTCAAGACGCCATCCGCGAGATCGCCGCCGCTGTTCCTCCCGTCGCGACCCCATCCAAATCTATCAATTTTGTAATCAAACGGTCGGTTTCGCGTCAGCATCAAAACCGCAATATGACACCCAGACGCTCACAGAAAGAAACGGAAACAGATTGTTGTGACGGTTACTGAAATAGCGGCAGCGTCGACGTGTTTGCAACCGTGAGAGCCAACCGGTTTCGTGATTCTGGAACCAGAAAGTCCCGGTTAAACACGGGTTGTTACAGGCAGTACCCGTAGTGGGCAATCGATGCCCGTTAATTCATCGTACTCATTGAAGGAGTTTTGATCATGAAGAAGATTCTCGTTTGCCTCGCACTCGCCGCTGGTTCCCTGGCCGCTCCTGTTGTCAGCTTCGCTCAGTCGAATGCGCCTGTGACACGTGCAGAAGTCCGCGCCGATCTCGTGCGCCTCGAACAGGCCGGCTACAACCCGTCGGCCGCTGACGACGCCAACTATCCGGCCGACATTCAGGCTGCCGAAGCGAAGGTCGCCGCTCAGGAAACCGCGCAACAGGCGACGCAGGCGTATGGCGGCGTCGCGCAGAACGGCACCTCGGCGGCAGGCGCACCGGTTCGCACCGCACCGATGCATACGTCGATGCAACCGGCGTGCGTCGGTCCGGTCAGCTTCTGCAATACGTACTTCGGTAGCTGAATGGCGCGCGCCTCGTCCCGTGCTTCAAAAGTCACGCACGGGACGGCGCTTCCTCTGGAAGCCCTGCGCGCGGCCTGATTCGAACAACACGATTTCTTTTTCATCGAAAAGTGGAGATTCCAGTGAATTTAATGTCTTCTGCTGCTTCGGCGCTCGCCATGTCGGCGTGCCTGCTGGGCTCGACCGGCGCGATGGCGCAGGATGCCCAGCCCACCCACCGTCCCGTCAAAAACATCGTTCTGGTGCACGGCGCATGGGTCGATGGTTCCGGCTGGAAGCCGGTCTACGACATCCTGACCAAAGACGGTTACCACGTCAGCCTCGTCGAAGAGCCGCTGACCTCACTTGAAGATGACGTGGCCGCAACGCGTCGCGTGCTCGCCTTGCAGGATGGCCCGACCATCCTCGTCGCGCACAGCTACGGCGGCTCGGTCATCACGGAAGCGGGCGAGGCCCCGAACGTCGTGGGACTGGTGTACGTCGCCGCGCACGCGCCGGCAGTCGGCGAAGATGAAAGCGCGCTCGGCAAGGGCATGCCTGGCTACACGTCGAAGCAACCCGACGCGATCAAAAAGACCGACGACGGGTACACGTATCTGAACCCGTCGGTGTTCCCACAGGACTTCGCCGCCGATCTGTCGCACAAGCAGGCCGTGTTCGAATCCCATTCGCAGATCCTGACGGCCGCAAAAGTGTTCTCGACGCCGATGTCGGCGGCCGCGTGGACGACAAAGCCGAGCTGGGGCATCGTCGCGGCGGATGACAGGATCATCAATCCGGACCTCGAACGCTGGTACTACGCTCGCGCGCACAGCCACGTGACCGTGATTCCCGGCGCGAGCCATTCGGTCTACGAATCCCGGCCGAAGGAAGTCGCCAAGGTGATCGAAGACGCGGCGCAGCACGCGCAGGGCTAATGTGTCGAAGCGCGCTGCAGGCCGGCACGCAGCATGAAGATGAACCACGCGCCGCGCCGACATGAACGTCGACGCGGCGCACAGATGCAGGATCGACGTACTATGCTTTCGGGCGGAACAGAACATTGCAGCGAGGCTGACATGAGGGTTCTGGTTATTGAAGACGAGCAGAAGGCGCTTGCCTATATCCGCAAGGGTCTGGAAGAGGCGGGCTTTTCCGTCGACAGCGCGGCTGACGGCGCGGAAGGCCTGATTCTCGCGAAGGAAGAAAACTACGACGTCATCGTGCTCGACGTGATGCTGCCGACCATGGACGGCTGGACCGTCCTCAAGAACCTGCGCGTATCGAAGGACACGCCGGTGCTGTTCCTGACCGCGCGCGACGACGTGAGCGACCGCGTGCACGGGCTGGAACTGGGCGGCGACGACTATCTGGTGAAGCCGTTCGCGTTCGTCGAACTGCTGGCGCGGGTTCGCACGCTGGCGCGTCGCGGGCCGCCGCGCGAGAGCGACCTGCTGGCGGTGGCCGATCTGGAGATCGACGTGACGCGCCGCAAGGTGCGTCGCGCGGGCAAACGGATCGACCTGACGCCACGCGAGTTCGCGCTGCTGCAACTGCTCGCCCGCAAGCAGGGAGAGGTGCTGAGCCGCACGCAGATCGCGTCCTACGTGTGGGACATGAACTTCGACAGCGACACGAACGTGGTCGAGGTCGCGGTGCGCCGCTTGCGCGCCAAGGTCGACGATGAGTTCGACGTCAAGCTCATCAAGACGGTGCGCGGCGTGGGCTACGTGATCGACACGAAGGAAGACGACTGATGCGTAACCGGTCGCTGACGACAACGCTCGCGCTTGCCTTTGCCGTCACTACGCTGGCGGTGTTCGCACTGGTCGGAAGTTATGTATACATGATGCTAGCCAGGGAGACGAGCACGCAGGGCGATCAGGACATCGTGCTGGCGGCGCGGCACCTGCGTCGCCTGACGGAGGAACTGCAAAGCATCGACGACGTCACCGGCCATCAGGCCCGGCTCGAAAGCCAGGTGCTCGGCAACACATCACTTTCGGCGGAAGTAACGGACCTGAGCGGCCACGTGCTTTTCGAGCACAACTTTTCCACTGCGGCACGGCTCATGTGGCCGCATACCAGCCTCGCCGCCGCGGAGCGGATCACGTCGGACGCGATCAAGGCGATGACCGCGCGCGATGGCGTGCCGTATCGGCGCGTCGCGACGGAAGCGAAACTGGTCGACGGCACGAACGTGAGAATTGTCGTGATGCGCGACATGAGCGACCGGAGCCTGCTTCTGCAAAGGTACAAAAACCGGCTGCTGCAGGCGGGCGCCGCGGGCGCATTGCTTGCGTTTCTGATGAGCTATCTGGTGGTCCGCAGTTCGCTGAGGCCGTTGCGCGCGATTGCCCGGAGTGCGGCGAACTTTACGGTCGAACATCTCGGCTCGCGTATCAAGGTGCGCCGGGTGCCACGAGAATTCGAAACGCTGGTGAGCTCGCTTAACGGCATGTTTGCCAGGTTTGAGCACGGCTTTAACCGGCTCTCGGGATACACGACCGATCTCGCGCACGACATGCGCACGCCGCTCGCCAATCTGCGCGGCGCAACCGAAGTCGTGCTCGCACGGCCGCGTTCGAGTGAGGACTACCAGGCGGCGCTCGCATCGAACCTCGAAGAATGCGACCGTCTTTCGCGGATGATCGAAAACGTGCTGTTTCTCGCGCGCGCCGAGCATCCTCATTTTTCCAGGCATCTCGTCACATTTCAGGTGGACGCGGAATTGCTGAGAATCGCGGAATATTTCGAAGGTATCGCGGAGGACGCGGGCGTGCGAATCCGCGTCACGGGTCACGGCGAGATCAAGGCGGATGTCGAACTGTTCCGGCGCGCGGTGAGCAATCTGCTTGCCAACGCGGTGCGCTATACGCCGCGTGACGGGGAGATCACGTTGTCGGTCGAGGCCCTCCCGGACGCGGTGCGCGTGGCCGTTGCAAACGAAGGTGTTCCGCTCGATCCGGCGTTACTGGAGCGCGTCTTCGACCGCTTCTACCGCGCCGATCCGTCGCGCACTGGGGGCACGTCGGTGAGCGGATCGACGGGGCTCGGTCTTGCGATCGTGCGCACGATCATGGAGCTGCATGGTGGCAGCGTGCATGCGGAAAGCGAACCGTGGGGCACGCGCTTTGTGCTGACGTTTGCCGTCCTTCGCTAAGGCGCCGCTTCAGTGCGGCAAGCGCATGTCCAGCTTGAACGTCGCAAGCCGCGCGACGAGGATGAACGCAGTGGCGATCAGCACGCTATAAACGGTATCGAAGTTCACGTAATCGAGCAGCACGTAAATCCAGCATCCGACAAACGCGCACGTCGCGTATGGCCTCGAATCGCGCAGGATGAGCGGCACTTCATTGCACAGCACGTCGCGGATCACGCCGCCAAAGACGCCGGTCAATACGCCCATCATCACGGACGTGAACCATGGCATCTGCGCGTCGAGCGCAAGCGACGTCCCCGAAACGCTGAAGAGTCCGAGGCCGATCGCGTCCGCCACCAGCAACACGCGCTCGGAAATCACCCGTGAGATGGCGCGAAACGTCATCGGCGCAAACAGCGACATCACGAAAATCACCAGCACATAGTTCTGGTGCTGGACCCAGTAGAACGGGCGTCGTTCGAGCAGCACGTCGCGTATCGTTCCGCCACCGAATGCAGTGGCCAGCGCGACCAGAAAAGTCCCGACTGCGTCGAGGCGTCGCGTTCTTGCTTCGATAAACCCGGAAATTGAATACGCCATGATCGCAATCGCTTCCATGATGGCGAGCGCGAGCGTGAGCCTCGGATGCATCAATGACGCTCCATCACGGTTTGGTCGGGTCGGGATGCCAGTGATGGGCGGCCACGGCGGCAGGCTGCAGCAGCACGAGCACGGCGCCTGCGCCGCCGTCATGCGGACGGGCCTGACAGAACGCGATCACTTCCGATTTCTGGACGAGCCACGCGCGCACCTTGCCCTTCAGCACCGGCTCCTTGCCGACCGAGCCGAGGCCCTTGCCGTGAATCACGCGCAGACAGCGCAGCCCGCGCTTCACCGATTCGCGGATGAATTCAGCGAGCGCCTCGCGTGCTTCGTCGCGACGCATGCCGTGCAGGTCGAGCTGTGCCTGCACGATCCACGCCCCGCGCCGCAGCTTGCGCACGACTTCCTGACTCACGCCCGGCCGGCAATACGACAGCGTCTCGTCGGTTTCCAGCAGCACCTCGGGATCGTATTCGTCGGAGATGGCTTCGTGCAGGACGGCTTCTTCGTCGAGTTTCGTCTGGACCGGCAGCGGAGGCGGTGGGTTGCGCGGCAGCGTCGCGCGCGGCGGCACGGCAAGCGGCGCCACGGAGCCGATCTCGCGGCGGAACAGGTCGGCGTCGGCAGAAGCCTCGCGCTTTGCCTGAGCGGCTTCGACGCGTGCGCGTTCGCGTTTTTGCGTGTCGACCTTCAACGCTTCGCGCAATGCGCCGAGACCGGCCAGGCCGGGGGCGGGATCGAGCAGCGGCTTTTTCGACGCGCCCGGCGCCGCCTCCGCGCGCGGTGTCGCGGCAGGGGCAGAGCGGGGGCGTTTCGGTTCGCCCGGATGAGGCAGATTTTTCGGCATGACGGAGAGTCGCGCGGCAGGTGCAAAGAAAGCGTTTGAACGGAGCAACGGGCAGCAGCACGACGCCCGCCGCGTTACATACAAAAAGGGCCACGTGCCTCGCGGCCGCGGCCCTTGATCTGCGTCGGGTGGCGCCCTGACGCTATTTTACCGGTCTGCTTCGGCGCTCATCACATGTTCGCCGAGCGCTTCATCATTGAGCGTTTCCAGATAACGCTGCGCATCCAGTGCGGCCATACAGCCCGTGCCGGCGCTGGTGATCGCCTGACGATACACGTGATCCTGCACGTCGCCGGCTGCGAACACGCCCGGCACGCTCGTGCCGGTTGCATTGCCGCTGAGGCCGCCGTTCGTGATGATGTAGCCGTTCTTCATCTCCAGCTGGCCTTCGAAGATGTCCGTGTTCGGCTTGTGGCCGATCGCAACGAAGAGACCCTGCAGCTCGAGATCGGTCGTTTCGTCGGTCTTCACGTTCTTGATGCGCAGGCCGTTCACGCCGCCGTCGTTGCCCTTCACTTCGTCGAGCACGTGGTTCCACTTGATGTCGACCACGCCTTCCTTCTGCTTTTCGAGCAGACGGTCGATCAGGATCGGTTCCGCGCGGAACTTGTCGCGACGGTGAATAACGGTGACTTTCTTCGCGATGCCAGCCAGATACAACGCTTCCTCAACGGCCGTATTACCGCCGCCGACAACGGCTACGTGTTGCTGCTTGTAGAAGAAGCCGTCGCACGTGGCGCAGGCGGACACGCCGCGGCCCATGTACAGCTCTTCGGAAGGCAGGCCGAGATACTGCGCCGACGCGCCGGTTGCGATGATCAGCGAATCGCAGGTGTACTCGCCCGAATCGCCGATCAGGCGAATCGGCTTTTCGTCCAGCTTTGCCGTGTGAATGTGATCGAAGATGATCTCGGTGTTGAAGCGCTCTGCGTGTTCCAGGAAGCGCTGCATCAGTTCCGGTCCCTGCACGCCGTTCGCGTCGGCGGGCCAGTTTTCGACGTCCGTCGTGGTCATCAGCTGGCCACCCTGCGCCAGACCCGTGACGAGCACCGGCGAAAGATTGGCGCGCGCAGCGTAGACGGCGGCGGTGTAACCGGCAGGGCCGGAACCGAGAATCAGAACCTTGGCGTGTTTCGTGGGTGCGGGCATGATCGAAATCCGTAAAAAGCGTCTGGCTCGCCTGTGCGATGCCGGATGACTTGTGTCGAAGCAGTAGATGGGTGTTCGTCCGGCATTATAAAGGGCGGGGCACCTGGCCGCTTCATGAAGCTTTGTGATCGGCGCGATAGCTTTCTGGATTTTTTTGCCGGTTTTTGGCGATTTCCGGCCATTTTCCGGCCGTTGCGCGCTGTGAACAGCCATGGGCGGCGGTTACCGTCATTTACAGCCGTGGGCGCAACAGTGCGTTTACAATAGGCCGCATCGAATGAACGGCGGCCGGGCGTCTCCGGCAACCCGTTCCGGGCCGCACACGCTACAGGATCAATGGCAAAAGCTACCTATTCCGCGAACGCGCAGGCATTGCCGCATCGCATGTCGCGCCTCTTCACCGAAATCCGCTGGATCTTGCAGGTCGCGCTCGGCGTTTTCCTGCTCATGGCGCTCGTCAGCTACACCCGGCGCGATCCCAGCTGGACCCACGCCGCACAGGTCGACCACATCGCGAACTGGGCCGGCCGCGTCGGCGCCTGGACGTCCGATATCCTGCTGCTCCTCTTCGGATTGTCCGCGTACTGGTGGGTTGTCCTGCTCGCGCGGCGCATTTCCGCCAACTATCGCCGTATCACCCAGCACGAAGCCATCGACGAAGACGCGCCGCGCGACAGCAGCTGGCTTGCCGAAGCGTTCGCGTTCGTACTCGTGCTGCTCGCCTGCGACGGCATCGAAGCGCTGCGCATGTGGTCGCTGAAAGTGCCGTTGCCGCGCGCGCCGGGCGGCGTGATCGGAGAAGCAGTCGCGCATGGTGTCTCGCACGCGCTCGGCTTCACGGGCGGCACGCTCGCGCTCCTGATCGTGCTGGCGATCGGGCTGTCGTTGTATTTCCGCTTTTCGTGGCTGTCGGTGTGCGAGCGCGTCGGCGAATCGATCATTTCTGCGGTGACGTTCGCGAAGCTGCGCCGCGAAGCCGGCCGCGACCGCAAGCTCGGCGAAGCCGCGGCCGTCAAGCGCGAAGGCAAGGTCGAGCAGGGCCGCGTGCGCATCGAAGAGCACGAGCCGGTGATGATCGTGCCGCCGGTCGTGAAGCCCGAGAAATCGGAGCGCGTCGAGAAAGAGCGTCAGGTGCCGCTTTTCACCGATCTGCCGGGCGATTCCACGCTGCCGCCGATCTCGCTGCTGGATCCGGCGCCCGCCGTGCAGGAAACCATCTCCGCCGATACGCTCGAATTCACGTCGCGCCTGATCGAAAAGAAGCTGAAGGATTTCGGCGTCGATGTGAGCGTGGTGGCGGCGTATCCGGGCCCGGTCGTCACGCGTTACGAAATCGAGCCGGCGACGGGCGTGAAGGGCAGCCAGATCGTCGGTCTCGCGAAGGATCTGGCGCGCTCGCTGTCGCTCGTGTCGATCCGGGTCGTCGAGACGATCCCGGGCAAGAATTTCATGGCGCTGGAACTGCCGAACCAGCGCCGCCAGACGGTGACCTTGTCCGAGATTCTCGGCTCTGCCGTCTACGCCGACGCCGCCTCGCCGCTGACGATGGGCCTCGGCAAGGACATCGGCGGCAAGCCGGTCTGCGCCGACCTCGCGAAGATGCCCCACCTGCTGGTGGCTGGTACGACCGGTTCGGGCAAGTCGGTCGGGATCAACGCGATGATCCTGTCGCTGCTCTACAAGGCGAGCGCCGACCAGGTCCGCATGATCCTGATCGATCCGAAGATGCTCGAAATGAGCGTCTACGAAGGCATTCCGCATCTGCTGTGTCCGGTTGTGACGGACATGCGTCAGGCCGGGCACGCGCTCAACTGGGCGGTCGCTGAAATGGAGCGCCGGTACAAGCTGATGAGCAAGCTCGGCGTGCGCAATCTAGCGGGCTACAACAACAAGATCGACGAAGCGACGAAGCGCGAAGAAAAGATCCCGAATCCGTTCAGCCTCACGCCGGACGACGCAGAACCGCTGACGCGCCTGCCGAACATCGTCGTCGTGATCGACGAACTCGCCGACCTGATGATGGTGGTCGGCAAAAAGGTTGAGGAACTGATCGCACGGATCGCGCAGAAGGCGCGCGCGGCCGGCATTCACCTGATTCTCGCGACGCAGCGTCCGTCGGTGGACGTCATCACGGGCCTCATCAAGGCCAACGTGCCGACACGGATGGCGTTCCAGGTGTCGTCGAAGATCGACTCGCGCACGATTCTCGACCAGCAGGGCGCGGAATCGCTGCTCGGCATGGGCGACATGCTGTATCTGCCGCCGGGAAGCGGCCTGCCGGTGCGCGTACACGGCGCGTTCGTGTCGGACGAGGAAGTGCATCGCGTCGTCGACAAGCTCAAGGAGCAGGGCGAGCCGAACTACATCGAAGGCATCCTTGAAGGCGGCGTGCTGGGCGAGGGCGACGAAGGTTCCGCAGGCGCAGCGGGAACCGGAGCGGCCGGCGGCGAGTCGGACCCTCTTTACGATCAGGCGGTCGAGATCGTCACCAAAAACCGTCGCGCATCGATTTCGCTGGTGCAACGGCACCTGCGTATCGGCTACAACCGCGCCGCGCGGCTCCTCGAACAGATGGAGCAGTCGGGCATCGTTTCTGCGATGTCGTCGAACGGCAATCGCGAGATTCTGGTGCCGGTGCGCGAAGCGGAGTGAGCCGGGCCGGCTGCCGGTGTCCGGTAGCCCCCGGGCAATGACTAGCGACCGATGCGCGGCGTCGTGCCATCGACGCCCCGTCGGACAACCGACGCGGCCGCAGCGACACATTCCTTCCATGGAGAAAGACATGCAGCAACCTGTCGGGCTAAATGCCCGTGTTTCCCGTTTCGCTTTCGCTCAAGTGGCGCGTTCGCTGGCTCGCGTCGCGGCGGGTGTCGTGGTGGGCGCGTCGATGCTGTTCGCGTCGCAGGCGTTTGCGAGCGGAACGGAGCAGCTGAAGGCGTTCGTGTCGCAGGTGCATGCGGCGCGCGGCACGTTCGTGCAGCGCGAGGTGAAGGCGCCGGGCAATGCGCAGGGCGCAAGCGGTGCGATGTCGACGACGTCGAAGGCGGGCGGCACATCGAGCGGCACGTTCCTGTTCGCGCGGCCGGGCAAGTTCATCTGGGCGTACGAGAAGCCGTATGAACAGTTGCTGCAGGCCGACGGTGACAAGCTCTACGTCTACGACAAGGACCTGAACCAGGTCACGGTGCGCACGCTGGGCGGCGCGCTCGGCGCAAGCCCGGCGGCGATCCTCTTCGGCAGCAACGATCTCGACAAGAACTTCACGCTGCACGACGCGGGCGTGAAAGATGGTATCGACTGGCTCGAACTCACGCCGAAGTCGAAGGACACGCAGTTTCAGCGCGTCGGCATTGGCTTTCGCAACGGCAATCTGGAAGCGATGGAACTGCACGACGTGTTCGGCAACGTCACGCTGCTGACGTTCTCGAACATCCAGAAGAATCCGCCGCTCACGCCTAACCAGTTCAAGTTCACCGTGCCGAAGGGCGCGGATGTGATCAACGGTTAGGCGTTTCCGCCCGTTTCGTTTGCGGCGTTTACTTCGCCCGGCGGATGGACGGCCTTCATGTCGTCGATGAATGCCTCGACGATATCCGTGCGGTGCTGCCGCGCACGCGTGACCATCTGGAACGTGACGCGGTAGCGCATCGACTGCGGATTCAGCGCGGCGAGCAGACCCGCCTTCAGATACGGCGCGGCGTAGTGCTCCGGCAGATAGCCGAGATGGCAGCCGGAGAGCACGAGCATCGCGACCGCCTCCATGTTGTCGGCCACGGCGGTGACGTTCTGCGCGGCCGTCGAACTTCCAGCCTCAGGTAGTGGATAGCTGCGCCACGCCCATGCGTGTTGCGCGGCTTCGGCCGGGTCGACAGTGCCCGCCGTGGCGAAGAGCGGGTGATCCTTCGCGCAATACGCGAACTGGTCTTCCGCGAAAATCTCCGTGTATTCGAGCGACGGTACCCGGTGCCAGAAGTAGCCGATGCCGACCTGAATGCGCTCGCTTAGCAACAGCTCTTCAAGCTCCCCCGGCGAGCGCACGAGAATGGAGAACCGCACGGACTCGTCGCGTGCGCGAAAGCGGCGGATCGCTTCGCTGATCCGTGCGCTCGCCGACACCGGCGTGTGGCCGATCATGCCGATTCCCAGCGTGCCAACCAGCTTTCTTCCGACGTTGCGCGCCTGCATCCCGAACGTATCCATCGCCGAAAGCAGCGTGCGCGCGGCGTCCACGAACTGTTCGCCGCGCGCGGTCAGCGCGAATCCGCCGCGCCCGCGCTCGCATAGCCGGTATCCCAGGCGCGTTTCGAGCGTGGCGAGTTGGGTGCTGATCGTCGACTGGCCGATGTTGAGCGTCGCCTGCGCGGCCGTGACGCCGCCGGCGTCGACGATGGCCAGAAACACGCGAATCAGCCGTAGATCGAGGTCGGTCAGTTGGGAGAACATGGCGTTGTGCACCGTGGCGCGAAGGTAGGGCAGGGAAACATCGATGCCGATGAATGTGAAGTTTATTCTGTTCGCATTTTATCTTCGCGAAAAGTGCACAAGAATGAGAATTCAAACGGGTTCTGGATTGATCGGGATTACCCCATGTAAGCCAGCCCCTTCCGCAAGATCCGCATCTTTTATGGGCGAGCCACGATGAAACCTTCAGCCTTCGTTTTTCCCGACGCCAACGCCGAACATCCGCAACCGCTTTCGGGCAACCAGATGGCCCGCTGCGGCGGCATCACGACGATGATGCGGCTACCATACGTCGAATCGGCTGAAGGGCTGGACGCGTGCTTTGTCGGCGTGCCGTTCGACCTCGGGACGTCGAACCGGACGGGCGCGCGTTTCGGCCCGCGCCAGATCCGCTCGGAATCGGTCCTGCTTCGCCCGTACAACATGGCGACGCGTGCAGCGCCGTTCGATTCGCTGCGCGTAGCCGATATCGGTGACGTGGCGATCAATCCGTACAACCTGCTCGATTCGATCGCACGCATCGAGACCGCCTACGACGAAATTCTTCAGCACGGCGCAAAGCCGGTCACGCTAGGCGGCGATCACACGATCGCGCTGCCGATCCTGCGCGCGATTCACCGCAAGCACGGCAAGGTCGGCCTGATTCACGTCGACGCGCACGCAGACGTCAACGACACGATGATGGGCGAGAAGATCGCCCACGGCACGCCGTTTCGCCGCGCGGTGGAAGAGGGGCTGCTGGACACGTCGCGTGTTGTGCAGATCGGCCTGCGTGGCACCGGCTATGCAGCGGAAGACTTCGACTGGTGCCGCGATCAGGGCTTCGAAGTCGTACAGGCCGAAGCGTGCTGGAACCAGTCGCTGGCACCCTTGATGAAGCGTGTGCGTGAGCGCATGGGCGACGGCCCGGTGTACATCACGTTCGATATCGACGGTATCGATCCGGCGTTTGCGCCGGGTACGGGCACGCCCGAGATCGCCGGGCTGACGGTGCCGCAGGCGCTCGAAATCATCCGCGGATCGCATGGGCTGAACATCGTCGGCTGCGATCTGGTGGAAGTCGCGCCTCCGTACGATCCGTTCGGCACGACCGCCTTGCTCGGTGCGAATCTGGCGTATGAACTGCTGTGCGTGCTGCCAGGCGTCGAGTATCGACCGGCGTCGCGCTAAGCTGTAAAAGCCGAGTGGCCCGCGATGTCTCACGACAGGCGGGCCATTTGCATTTACGCGTACGCTTCGCGCCGCCCGGACACGAACGCGAGATAACACAGCGCGCCGACCGCGAGCGCCGGCAGTGTAGCGCCGAGATTCGGCAGCCATTGGTTGATCGCCTGATAGGCCACGATGCCGATCGCCCACGCGATGAACGCGCTGACGTGCCAGCCGCCCGAGAAACCGTAGCGCCCGCGCACGTCGCCGATCACCGCCGCATCGATACGACGTTTGCGGACGATGAAGTGATCCACCAGCACCACGCCGAAGAGCGGCGCGAATACCGAGCCGATCAGCAGCAGGAAGTTCTGGTACTTCGCCATCGGCACCGCCAGCGCGATCACCGTGCAGACCAGACCGAACGAAGCCGACAGCAGCGGCACGCCCATGCGGGTCCAGAACGTACCGGTCGACACGGCCGCAGAGTGGATATCGGCAAACGCGTTGTCGATTTCGTCGATCAGGATCAGCAGCAGTGCGAGACCGCCGCCGGCCTGGGCGAGCGCCGTGGTCAGCAGGGTGTCGCCGCCGCCGGCAGCCAGGCCATAGATCGCGCCGAGCGCATAGAACCAGATGTTCGCGATGCCGTAGCCGAGTAGCGTGCCGCGAAACGTCTCGCCCGCGCGACGGCCAAAGCGCGTGTAATCCGCGATCAGCGGCAACCACGAAAGCGGCATGGCGACGACCAGATCGATCGCGCCGCCAAACGGCATTTCACCCGTGCCGGGACGCTGCATCAGCGCGGCGAGATCGTGCTTTGCGAGCACGTTCCACGTGAGCCACACTGCGCCCGCGAGTAACAGCCAGATGCCCCAGGTGCGCAAAAAGCGCCGCACGAACGAAAGTGGCCCGCTGATCGCGAGCAGCGTGGCCAGTACGCCGAAGATCACCGTCCAGATGAGCGGCATCGAAAGACCGAACGACTGTTTGGCGAGCGCATCGGCGGAATCGCGCATCACGATGATTTCGAACGCCCCCCAGCCGACCAGCTGCACCGCGTTGAGCACGGCCGGCACCGAGGCGCCACGTACGCCGAGCGTAGGCCGCAGCGACGACATGGCCGCGAGCCCCGTATCCGTGCCGATCACGCCGGCCAGCGCCAGCAGCACGACGCCGATCACGCTGCCGATGACGATCGCTGCCAGCGCATGCGGCAGCGACAGGCCTGGCACGAGCAGTGCGCCCGCCTGCGCCACCAGCAGACCGATGCCGAGCGAGAACCACAGCGCGAACGCGTCGCTGGTGCGAAACGCGCGTCGCGAGTCGGGCACCGGTGTAAGCGGAGCGTAAGTAGAACCGGCTTCGCCGGAGACTGGATCGTTTGCCATCTAAAGGTGTCCCTGTGTGTTGCTGATTTATCTTGATGCGGCGAGGCAACATGCGCCCCGGTTCCGGAGAGCACGACCGCATGACCGCATTGTGCCGCGTGTCGGCAGCGCTGTGACCCTGGCCGGATGGTTAACGTCGCGTGCCCGCATCTCGCCACGGTCTGCCGGCTGTCATAATGCAGGATCGTGAAGGCGCGCCACCCGCGCACGCACCTTGCTGTACCGAATGCGAGATTATCCACAAAACGCCATGTTTGAAGAAACCCGTGCCAACGTGCCACTTGCCGAGCGGCTGCGCCCCCGCACTGTCGACGAAGTGATCGGACAGAAGCACCTGCTCGGTCCGAACAAGCCGCTGCGTGTCGCGTTCGAATCGGGCGAGGCGCATTCCATGATCCTCTGGGGCCCGCCCGGCGTCGGCAAAACCACGCTCGCGCGCCTCATGGCCGCCGCATTTCATGCGGAGTTCATCGCGCTGTCGGCGGTGCTTTCGGGCGTGAAGGATATCCGCGAGGCCGTCGAAACCGCACAGGTGCATCGCGCGCACGGCCACCAGACACTGGTGTTCGTCGACGAGGTTCACCGCTTCAACAAGAGCCAGCAGGATGCGTTTCTTCCGCACGTCGAGTCGGGGCTGTTCGTGTTCGTCGGCGCGACGACCGAGAACCCGTCGTTCGAGGTGAACAGCGCGTTGCTGTCGCGGGCCGCTGTCTACGTGCTGAAAAGCCTGGACGACGACGAGCAGCGCGAACTGCTCGATCGCGCGCAGAAGGAACTCGGCGGCCTCACGTTCACGGACGAAGCGCGCGACGCGCTGATCGGCTCCGCCGACGGCGACGGACGCAAGCTGCTGAACAACCTGGAAATCGTCGCGCGGGCCGCCGTGCAGCAGAAGACGACGGAAATCGACGGCGCGTTGCTCGGCAGTGCGCTCACCGAAAACCTGCGCCGCTTCGACAAGGGCGGCGACGCGTTTTACGACCAGATCAGCGCGCTGCATAAATCCGTGCGCGGCAGCAATCCGGACGGCGCGCTGTACTGGTTCTGCCGCATGCTCGACGGCGGCGCGGACGCGCGTTATCTCGCGCGGCGCATCGTGCGCATGGCGTGGGAGGACATCGGCCTCGCCGACCCGCGCGCCGCGCGCATCGCGCTCGACGCTGCCGAAACCTACGAGCGTCTCGGCACACCCGAAGGCGAGCTCGCGCTCGCGCAGGCGATCATCTATCTTGCAGTCGCGCCGAAGTCGAACGCGGGCTACATGGCGTACAACGAGGCGCGTCGGTTCGTCGGGAAGGACCAGTCGCGCGGCGTGCCGGTGCATCTGCGTAACGCGCCGACGAAGTTGATGAAAGAGCTTGGCTACGGCCACGACTATCGCTACGCGCACGACGAGCCCGACGCGTACGCAGCCGGCGAAACCTATCTGCCCGATGGCATGCGCGAGCCGCACTGGTACGAACCGACGCCGCGCGGTCTCGAAGGCAGGATCGCCGACAAGATGAACCGTCTGCGTGAGCTCGATGCGCAATGGCGCAGCGAGAACAGGCAGAAGAAAGATTGATCGCGCGCACAACGCCGCGCCGCGCGGCTGATCCGCTGGCCGGTTGCGCTAAAATCGCACCTTCACACAACGAATACCCGCCCCAATCCCATGCTCGACATCCAGCTGCTGCGTAAAGACCTCGACGGCGTCGCGAAACGCCTCGCCGACCGCGGCTACACCCTCGACGTGGCGGCGTTCTCCGCACTCGAAGCCGAACGCCGCGCCACCCAGACCCGTACCGAAGAGCTGCAGGCCCGCCGTAACAGCCTGTCGAAGCAGATCGGCGGCATGAAGGGGCGAGGCGAGGATACGTCGGCCGTGATGGCCGAAGTGGGCGGACTGGGCGACGAGATGAAGGCGTCGGCGGCGCAGCTGGAAGATATCCAGAAGCGTCTGTCGGACCTGCTGCTGGGCGTGCCGAACCTGCCGCACGAAAGCGTGCCGGCCGGCCGTGACGAGACGGAAAACGTCGAAGTGCGCCGCTGGGGCACGCCGCGTCAGTTTGAGTTCGAGGTGAAGGATCACGTTGATGTCGGCACGCCGCTCGGCCTCGATTTCGAAACGGGCGCGAAGCTCTCGGGCGCGCGCTTCACGCTGCTGCGCGGGCAGATCGCACGTCTGCATCGTGCGCTTGCGCAGTTCATGATTGACACGCACACGGAGCATCACGGCTACACCGAGGTGTACACGCCGTACATCGTCAATCCGGAAATCCTGTACGGCACCGGCCAGTTGCCGAAATTCGCCGACGACATGTTCCGTGTCGAGAAGGGCGGCGGTGAGAACACGATCACGCAGTACCTGATTTCGACGTCGGAGATTTCGCTGACGAACACGGTGCGCGACAGCATCCTCGATGAAGTCGCGTTGCCCATCAAGCTCACCGCGCATTCACCGTGTTTTCGCTCAGAAGCCGGATCGTACGGCCGCGACACGCGCGGCCTGATTCGCCAGCATCAGTTCGACAAGGTCGAGATGGTGCAGATCGTCACGCCCGAAACGTCGTATGACGCGCTGGAGCAGATGGTCGTGCATGCCGAAACGATCCTGCAGAAGCTTGAACTGCCATATCGCGTGATCACGCTGTGTACGGGCGACATGGGTTTCTCGGCGACGAAGACGTACGACCTCGAAGTGTGGGTGCCGGCGCAGAACACGTATCGCGAGATTTCGAGCTGCTCGAACACTGAAGCGTTCCAGGCGCGCCGCATGCAGGCGCGCTATCGCAACGCGCAGGGCAAACCGGAACTCGTGCACACACTGAACGGTTCTGGCCTCGCGGTTGGCCGTACGCTTGTCGCCGTGCTTGAGAATTTCCAGAACGCAGATGGCTCGGTGACGGTGCCGGCGACGCTGCGTCCGTATCTGGGAGGAGTCGAGCGTCTGGCAGTGCCTGCCGCGGGTTGAGTAAAGGGCGCCGGGCAGGATTGCGTCGGGCCTTTGCGAGTTTTTGCAAAAAGGGGCTTGGAAAGCGGTTTCAACTGTTCTATAATCTTCGCTTCCCCAAGCAGCGACCCGCTTGAGGACTGACGCAAAAGCCAAAATTCAAGCGTCAACAATGCCGGAAAGGTGGCAGAGTGGTCGAATGCGCCGGACTCGAAATCCGGTGTACAGTTATGCTGTACCGTGGGTTCGAATCCCACCCTTTCCGCCAGAATCCAGAAAACCCCGCATGACGAAAGTCATGCGGGGTTTTTGTTTTTGCCGGGCAGTTTTTTTTGATGCACCACAATGCTCCTGCGCGCTATTACGTGCCGGCGGAGCACCGCTACGTTGTGTCGTCGCGCCTCACAGGCTGATCCGCTCAACCCAGGCGATTTTTTGCCGTTAACCAATGGCAAAGTGACCGGAGCCGGCCTGATTCTCATCGATATGCTTTCCTCCACCACGCGACAGACTACTGATGCCGGCTTCCGTCGCCGGTTTCATCAGCGCTCGCTTGAACATCAGCGTTCGCTCTCCGCGATCACGATGGCGTTTGCCGTCGTGGCGTACCTGTCGTTTGTCGCGACGCGCAGTTTCGTCGAGGGTCCGGCGATCGGGTTGCAGCACCGGTTCGCCTGCGGGCTGTGTCTCGCGCTCCTCGCCATGGCGATGCCCCGCGTGAAGACCACATGGGTGTTTGGCGCGATCAGCGTTGCTTTCACGCTGATGCTGCAGGTGGGCATCGGGCTCAACGTCATCGGTCTCACGTCGCCGCTGCTGTGGACACTCCCCGCGATGGTGATGGTCGTGATGGGCGCCGCGCCGCTTTGGCTGACCCCCACGCATTTCCTCATCGGCACCGTCGTGTTCTACGCGACCGGGCTGCCAGTCATGCTGGACATACACCCGACGCACGACGGCGCACATCTCGTCTGCTGGATGTGGATCGCGATCAGCTTTTCGTCGGCGGCAGTTTTTCACGGCTGTTTCTACTGGTTTCGACGCAATCACTTCCTGCTCGAAGACCGCCTCGTGCAACTCGCCGCCACCGATCCGTTGACGGGCCTGCAAAACCGCCGCGCGTTCAAGGAAGGCGCGGAGAAACTGCTGTCGACGGCCAGCGACGATGCGAAATTCAGCGCGATCTTCGTCGATATCGATTACTTCAAGTCGCTGAACGACCGCTTCGGCCACGCACTCGGCGACCAGATGCTCCATGAGGTCGCGCAGCTCCTGAAAGCGCATACCAGTGTGGACAACAACGTCAGCCGCATCGGTGGCGAGGAGTTCGCGTTGCTGCAGCGGGGCGGGTTGCGCAGCGCGGTCGGCTTCGCGGAGACGCTGCGCATCGCGATCTCGGGCATCGCGCGTCCGGACGGTGCGTTGACGGCCAGTTTCGGCGTCGCGGAATATCGCGTGGGCGAAGGCTTCATGTCGCTGCTTGATCGCGCCGACGAAGCGCTGCTGCGCGCGAAGCACTCGGGCCGCAATCGCGTGTGCGCCGAACGGGCCGTGTCGGCCGACGCCGCGCGGCTCAAGCCGCTCGAGTCGCCCGCGAGCGACGCGCACCCAGGCGGCGAGTCGCCGTGCGAGCCAGTCCGCCAGCCGTGGGACGATCACTATCTGAGCTCGCATTTCCAGCCGCTCTACAGTCTGTCGCATCAGAAGCAGGTCGGTTTCGAGGCGCTGCTGCGCGGCGAGCGCGACGACGGGTCGCTCATCCCGCCGGCGATCCTCTTCGCACCGAAACCGTTTACGAGCGAGAACGATCTGGATCGCGTGAGTCACGCGCTGCATCTTGCCAATGCCGCACGCGTGATTCCCGGCGACGCGTGGGTGTTCCTCAACATCCTGCCGGCATCGTTTGTCGCGGAAGGCTACGCGGACCAGCTCGCCGACGTTGCCCGTTCTGTTGGACTGAGCCCCGGGCGCGTCGTGCTCGAGTTGCTGGAGTCGCACGGCGGCAGCGTCGACGCGCTGTCGCGCGCGGCGACACAGTACCGCGAACACGGTTTTCTGATCGCGGTCGACGACTTCGGTGCCGGCCATTCGAACCTCGATCGCCTGTTCCAGATCCGTCCGGATCTTGTGAAGCTCGACGGCGAACTGATCCGCGCGACGAGCCCCGGCGCGCAGCAGCCGATCCTGCCGAAGCTGGTTTCGCTGCTGCATCAGGCGGGCATGCTGGTCGTGGTCGAAGGTGTGGAAACCACCGACGAGCTGATTCTTGCCGTCGAATCGAACGTGGACTTCGCGCAGGGCTATCTGCTTGGCCGGCCTGCCGCGACGATCACGCCGCCGGAGCCGGTGAACCGCCGCATCGACCACGCGTTCGACGTGATCGCCGAAGGCCGTACGCATCAGCATGCGCTGTTCGAATCGGAGCTTCATCCGTACCGGCTCGCGCTTGACCTGGCCGCGCAGGCCTACTCGGGCGGCGTGCCGCTCGAAGATGCGTTCGCGCCGCTCGCGACGCTCGAACTGTGCATCAGCTGTTTCATTCTCGACGAAAGCGGCCGTCAGGTCGGGCTTGAGGTGAACGGGATGGCGTCGATGAAAGCGGGCGATTCGCTGCAGCCGGTCGCCAATCCGCGCGACGCGCGGTGGGATCACCGGCCGTATTTCAGGAACGCGGTGCTGCGCCCGGGCGTTACGGTGACGAGCAGCCCGTATCTCTCGCTCGCAAGCGGCCGGCCGTGCATCGCCGTGACCATCGCGGTGCCGACTGAGCACGGGCGTTGCGTCGTGGGCGTCGAACTCGACTGGTCGCTCGACCGGCTGCCCTGGCCGGCGTCAGACTGACGGCGTCCGCGGCCCGCGGGCAGGCCCTTGCTGCAAACGCTCGCTTTCGTGCGCCGCGCGCGGCATCATTTCGTTTTCGCCTACGTTTCAGGATCTGTCATGACTTCCGCTTTCATCGAATCTCCCAGCTATGAAGACCAGCGCCAGCGCTTTCTGAAGGCGGTGGCCGAGGCGGGCGGCCAGCACTTCGAATATCCGCATCCGCTGAAAGGGCCGCGCGGCGAAGCGCTTGCCACCGATGTCGCGGTGCTCGGCGATCGCAACGCGCCGAATCGTCTCGTCGCGATTTCGGGCACGCATGGCATCGAAGGCTATTACGGTTCGGAATGCCAGATCCGCCTGCTGCACGATCTGCGTGGCCGCGATCTGCCGAAGGATGTCTCCGTTGTGCTCGTGCACCTCGTCAATCCGTGGGGCACGGCATGGATGCGTCGCGTGAATGAAGACAACGTCGACGTGAATCGCAACTACGTCAACTTCGACCGCCCGCTGCCTTCGAACGCCGCGTACGAAACGCTGCACGAAATCTATCTGGCGAAAGACCTCGACGGCCCGGGCCGTCGCGCAGCCGACGAACTGTTCGCGACGCACGAGCGCAATCTCGGCCACACGCCGATGATGAACATCGTCGAAGCAGGCCAGTATGTGCACAGCGATGGTCTTTTCTTTGGCGGCAAAACCGCCACGTGGACCAACCGCACCGTGCGCAAGATCATGGCGGAACACGTCGCAGGCGCCCGCACGGCGATGAGCTTCGACCTGCATACGGGCGCGGGTCCGTTCGGCTATCCGCTGCTGATGACGATCGCCGAGCGCAGCTACCCGGCGCACGCGATGGCGCAATCGGTCTACGGCCCGTGGCTTCGCACCATCATCACCGCTACCGACGCCACGTCCGACACCGGCATCGCAGCCACTGCAACCGGCTACACGTCGCAGGCGCTGCTCGACCAGTTGCACGACGTGAACCTGATGCAGTTCGTCATTGAATGCGGGACGTACGATGGTCATGTCGGTCACGCGATCCTGCGCGACGATCACTGGCTGCATCTGCGTGGCGATCCGTTCGACGCCACCGGCCGCAAGATCAAGACTGCGATTCTCGAGCAGTTCTATCCCGCCGACGCCGACTGGCGCGAACTCACCGGCCTGCGCACGCAGCAGGTCTGGAAGCACGCGCTGGAAAAGCTCGCGCAAATGTAGGTGCACGCCGGGCGGCGGTGGCGTCGCGACGCCCGGGCGGGAGCTTCTCCGCCTGGCCGCTTCGCTTCTCAAGTCAGCGGGCTACGACACCGGCTGTCGTTGCAGCAGGTGTGTCTGGATGCCCGCGTTTAAATGAAGCAAGATCTTCCCGCGCGCGCACGCCGTCAATAAATATTCCGGATACCTGATTGATCGTGCGTTTCGCGGATGTACAATATGCTGTACAACGTTTCGCGAAGCGGCCGCGCCGGTGCGGCACGCGCATCCTCTGTACAATTGGCCGATCGACAACCTGGGCGGCGGCGTTTTCAGGTCAGGTCTGCCGGTTGCGACGGCGCCGCGAGCGCGTGGCGCAACGCGCAGGTTCATGACGTGTCCGCTGTCCTGCATTGAACGGAACGCGCACACGATATGGCCATCACTTACAAGACTCCCGACGACATCGCCCGGCTGCGCATTTCAGGCCGTCTCGCGGCGGATGTTCTCGCGATGATCGGCGAACACGTGAAGCCCGGCGTGTCTACGGATCACCTCGACGCGCTCTGCAACGACTTCATCGTCAACACGCTGAAGGTTGTTCCCGCCAACATCGGCTACATGGGTTTTCCGAAGACGGTCTGCACGTCGGTCAATTCGGTCGTGTGCCACGGCATTCCAGACCGCGGCGAAGTGCTGAAAGATGGCGACATCATCAACATCGACGTCGCCATCATCAAGGACGGCTATTTCGGCGACACGAGCCGCATGTACTGCGTCGGCGAGCCGAGCCCGGTCGCGCGTGAGCTGATCGACACCACCTACGCCGCGATGATCGCGGGTATTCGTCAGGTGAAGCCGGGCGCGACGCTCGGCGACGTCGGCCATGCGATCCAGCAGACCGCACAGCGCAAGGGCTTCTCGATCGTGCGCGACTACTGCGGGCACGGCATCGGCAAGGTCTATCACGAAGACCCGCAGGTGCTGCATTACGGCCAGCCGGGGCAGGGCATGCGCCTGAAGCCGGGCATGGTGTTCACGATCGAGCCGATGGTCAACGCGGGCCGCGCCGGCACCACCGTGATGCGCGACGGCTGGACCGTGGTCACGAAGGATCGCTCCCTCTCGGCACAATGGGAGCATATGATCGCCGTCACTGACGACGGCTTCGAACTGCTGACTCCCTGGCCAGATGGCACGGGCGCATACGAGGCGCCCTGAGCGGACATCGCCTGCCTGCATTTACGCCGGCCGCCGTGCACGTCGTAAAAATAAGGATTTGACTCGCGCGCCGGTTCGGTTAAAGCTACGCGTTAGCGCTCCAAGGGGTTTTCGTCTGCATGAGTCCGTCACTGACCGTTCGCCGTATTGCTGCCGACCAGGGCGCCGTCTTCCGCGAGCTTCGTACCGCGTCGCTGCGTGAAGCGCCCTACGCATTCGGGGAAACGCTCGAAGACGCACTCCTTGCCGACGCCACCTCGTTCGACACCACGGCGGCCCACCACGCGTGCTCCGACGACACCACTTCCTTCATTCTCTATACGGAAGGCCATCCGGCCGGTCTGATCGGCGCGTGTTTCGAGGAATCGGCGTTGCATCGTGCGTTCGTGAGCGAGCTGTGGGTCGCGCCGGCGGTGCGGCATCTGCGTGGCGGCGAGCTGCTCGTGAACACCGCGAGCGAGTGGCTGGCAAGCCAGGGGGCGCGCGAAATCTACGCGTGGGTGGCCGATTCGAACCGCACGGCGATGCGCTTCTACGAGCGCCTCGGCTTCGGTCCGACCGGCGAGCACACCCGTACGGCCCGCACGGCGGACGCGTGGGAAACCCTGCTCGTACGTCACGTGCCGCCCGCGGCGGAGCCTGCCGCGCCATGATGTATCCGGTGGTGCTGCCGGGCGCCGCCGTTCAGGCTTTATCTCCGTCGCTGCGGCGTTCGCTGCGTCTTTTTTTCTCCCGTCTCGCGTCCTTTATTGCCAAAAAACCTGGCTGTGCGCGTGGACGCCTGTAAAATACGCAAAATTTTTTGCCGAACGCTATGCCGCCCAGGAAATCGCCTTTTTTTGAACTGCGCAGCGGTTCTGTCGACACGCTGCTGTTCGTGGTCAAGACAACCGACCTCGACGCAATCCGTGCCGAGCTGACCCGGCGCTTCGAGGCGACCCCGGAATTCTTCGCCAACGATACCGTCGCGATCGACGTACGCCGGCTTGCCGCCGCAGAACGCGTGCCGCTCGCCGATATCGCGCAGATGCTCGACAGCGTGCGCATGCGCCCGGTCGGTATCGTCGCGGATGCTGCGCAACAGACGTGGGCTGCCGGTGCCGGCCTGCCGTTCCTCGAGGCGCGCGATCGTCGCGGTGTCGCGTCGAAGGGCGACAGCGAAGCCTCGGGCGAGGCCGAAAGCGATGCGCAGGCTGCGTCGGGCGCAGCCGAAACGGTTGCCGCAGCGGCCGCCGAAGCCGCAGCGGCGTCGGCCACGCATTCTGCCGAACCGGTGAGGGTGGCGACGTCGGCGCAGACGCTGGTGATCGAAAAGCCGTTACGTTCGGGCCAGCGGATTTACGCGAAGGGTGATCTCGTTGTGCTGGGCCTCGTGAGCTACGGCGCGGAAGTGATCGCGGAAGGCAATATCCATATCTATGCGCCGTTGCGCGGTCGGGCACTCGCCGGCGTGCAGGGCAACCACGACGCGCGCATTTTCTGCACGTGTCTCGAGCCGGAGCTCATTTCGATCGCGGGCATCTACCGCACGACCGAGAACCCGCTGCCCGCGGATGTGCTGGGCAAGGCGGTGCAGATCCGGCTCGACGAAGAAAAGCTGATGATCGAACCGTTGCGGCTGACCTGAAAGGCGGGTGCGTGCGCGGCGTTGTCATCGCGCACTGCTGGCCCGGTCGCCGCCGGACTTACACAAGAATCTGAACGTATTTGACGGACACAAGGTAAGGGTTATGGCAAAAATCATTGTGGTGACTTCGGGCAAGGGTGGTGTGGGCAAGACGACCACGAGCGCGAGTTTTGCATCGGCCCTCGCGCTGCGCGGCAGCAAGACCGCCGTGATCGACTTCGACGTCGGTCTGCGTAACCTCGACCTGATCATGGGGTGCGAGCGCCGCGTGGTGTACGACCTCATCAACGTGATCCAGGGTGAAGCGAACCTGAACCAGGCGCTCATCAAGGACAAGAAGTGCGAACACCTGTTCATCCTGCCGGCTTCGCAGACGCGCGACAAAGACGCGCTCACGATGGAAGGCGTCGAGAAGATCATCAACGATCTGATCGCGATGGACTTCGAATACATCGTGTGCGATTCGCCGGCCGGTATCGAATCGGGCGCGCTGCTCGCGATGCACTTCGCCGACGAAGCGCTGATCGTGACGAACCCCGAAGTGTCGTCGGTGCGTGACTCGGACCGTATTCTCGGCATTCTTTCTTCGAAGACGAAGCGCGCCATCGAAGGCAAGGAGCCGATCAAGGAGCATCTGCTCATCACCCGCTACAACCCGAAGCGCGTGAGCGAAGGCGAAATGCTGTCGCTCACCGACATCCAGGAAATCCTGCGCATCGACCTGATCGGCGTGATTCCGGAATCGGAAGCGGTGCTGCATGCGTCGAACCAGGGTCTGCCGGCCGTGCACCTCGACGGTACCGATGTAGCGGAAGCCTACAAAGACGTGGTGTCGCGTTTCCTCGGCGAACAGAAGTCGCTTCGCTTTACCGATTACCAGAAGCCGGGCCTGCTGCAGCGCCTCTTCGGCACCAAGTAAGGGGAGCGCACGTCATGTCGATTCTCAAGTTTTTGCTGGGCGAGAAAAAACGATCCGCTTCGGTCGCGAAAGAACGCCTGCAGCTGATCATCGCGCACGAGCGCGCCGGGGGCCATGCGCCCGCGGATTATCTGCCGGCGTTGCAACGCGAACTCGTCGCGGTCATCTCGAAGTACGTCAAGATTTCCGACGACGATATTCGCGTGAGCCTCGAGCGTCAGGATGACCTCGAAGTGCTCGAAGTGAAGATCGAGATTCCCCAGGCTTGATCTGATGGCAGGTTGAACGGCAGGCCCGTTCTCCGGCCTCGCTGGTTTGTTGTTCTGTTGCGCTGCGCGCGTTCCGTATCGTCGGGCGACGCGTGGCGTATCAATCGCCGCTGGCCTTCATGTGGCCCGTGCGCTTCTCAGATTTTCCGCGTTTTCCTCTTGTATGTCGCCAGTCTCGCGGCATGGCTAGTGCTGCCTGCCCCTCGCGTGCGTGCGCTTCGATGTCTGTTGCCGGCATCGAAATATCCCGTTGCATTTCGGGCATCGCAGTAACAACGCGGATGTCAGCGAATCGGGTCGCTCGCGCATTGAACCGGTATCGCCATCAGTGGCATTTTCGACCCAGGGAGAACCATGAAAACGTCCCTACGTCTTTTCATTGCGCAGGCTGCGCTCGTTGCTGCTGGAGCATGCGTCGTGGCGTCAGCGTCGGCTGCGGAAGTGGTGATCTACGCGCCCACTGCGCCGCCAGCCGTGCGCTACGAGCCGGCGCCGGCACCGCGTGCGGGCTATGTATGGGATCACGGTCACTGGCGTTACGAACGTGGCCACTACGTGTGGATCGCGGGCCACTGGCAGGCCGAGCGTGTCGGCTATCACTGGATGCCGGGACACTGGGTCGAGCACGGCCCGAACTGGCGCTGGATCGAAGGTCACTGGGCTTGATCCGCTTCGCCTGAGATGCGCCGGTCGATCGATAGATCGCATCGGCGCATCGATACGAGGCCGTTTATACGGCCAGCGGACACGAGCGCAACGCGCTGTCTCAGGCTGAAAAGCGAGGAGGGCGTGGATAGCGCGAACGTCGTGCGCCCGACGGAGCATCCTGTGAAGAAGAGACGCTGTGCCGTGGCGCTGCTGGCGCTCACGCTGGCCGGTTGCGTGGTTGTGCCCGCGCGGCCGGTGTATTACCGGCCGGCAGCCATTGTCTTTTATTGAGGCGTGTTATCGGCCGGGCGCTCGCCCGCTTCGTCTTCGATGACCACTTCCGGTACTTCGGGGACAGGCGCAGGCGCTGGTCGTGGCAGCGGCGCCATATAGCGCTGCGCGAGCGTTTCATAGAGCGGCGGTGCGAAGAAGCGCGACACGCGGCTCGAAATCAGCGCCGTTGCCATCAACGAGATCACGAGTGCGTGGCCGTTGATCATCTCCATCACGATGACGAACGATGTAATCGGCGACTGCGTGACCGCGGCCAGATAGCCGACCATTGCCAGTGCGATCAACATTTGCAGTTCCATGTTGTCGAACACCATGTGCAGCACGTTACCGAAGCCCGCACCGATGGACAGCGAAGGCGCGAAGATGCCGCCCGGAATGCCCGGGAGATACGAACCGACCATCGACGCCATCTTCAGCAGCGGATAGAACATCGACAGATGTTCGGTGCCGTCCAGCAGGCCCCGCGCTTCGGCGTAGCCGCTACCGAACGTCGTGCCGCCCGAAATCAGCCCGATCACCGCGATCGCGAGCCCGCACATCGCGGCAAACGCGACGGGCCGTTCGCCGTGCAGCCTGCGCAGCGGCGTGGGAATCCAGCGCCCGGTGTTGAGCAGCAGCCAGCAGAAAATGCCGCCCGCGATGCCGGTCACGATGGCGGTCAGCACCACGGCGAGCGCGAGCGCGTCCGGGAAGCGCGCGCCGATCTGGATCGTGCCGAAATAGGTGTAGTTGCCGTTCAGGCCGAGCGCGATCACCCCTGCAATGATGATCGCCGTGATCAGCACGCCGCTTGCGCGCGCCTCGAAGCTACGGGTCAGTTCCTCGATCGCGAAGACAATGCCGGCGAGCGGCGTATTGAACGCCGCCGACAGTCCGGCCGCCGCGCCGGCCAGTACCAGTTGCCGTTCGATATGCCTGTTCGAACGCGGGTAGAGGCGCCGCAGGTTGAACATCAGTGCGGCGCCGACCTGGACGGTCGGCCCTTCGCGGCCGATCGTAAAGCCGCCCAGAATCGCGAGAAACGACACGGCGATCTTGCCGAGCAGAATCCGGAACGTGAGCAGGCGTGAGCCGGTTTCGCCGGTATTCGTGTGCAGGGTGGCAATGACCTGTGGAATGCCGCTACCCTCGGCGCCGCGGAAGAAACGGCGCGTGAGCCATACCGACAATGCGGCGACTGCCGGCGTGACGAGGAGCGGCAGCCACACGTGCCGATGCTGCATCGCGTTGAAGGTCGCGTAGCCCCAGTCGATGAGCCGCGCGTAAAGCACGGCGACGAGACCCACCGCGATCGCGCCGAGCCAGAAAATGCCAAACTGGCGCCACAGGCGTCGCGCGCGTCTCACGACGGTCGAGGTCAGGGGGGGAAGTGCCCGGAGCATGGCGGTTTGTGGAGGCAAAGGTTGGATTATAAGGGTGCGCTACGAGCGCAGGATGAGGGAATCCCGTGTGGCCGTCGCGCGATCCGTGTGAATCCGGTGCGATCCCGATGGCCTTGAGCGGTAACGACTCGTTACAGGGAGTCTGCCGCCACTTCCTGCATTGAAGTCTCAACTTCCGTAGAATGCACGTTTTACATAGGGGAACTGATCTGAAATGGTTCAATCCCTGATAAAAGCGACACATTGCCCATGAAGCGCATCCTGATCGTCAAGGTGACCTCGCTCGGCGACATCATCGAGGCGCAACCCGTGGTCGCCGACATCAAGCGTGCTTTTCCCGGCGTCCAGGTCGACTGGGCCGCCGACGAGATGTTCGCCGACGTCGCCCGCTGGAACACGGGCATCGACCGGGTACTGTGCGCGCCGCTGCGACGCTTCAAGAAGGCGCGCAGTCTCGCGGATTTCCGCTCGATCGCCGCTTCGATCGCCGAGTTGCGTGCTGAGCGTTACGACGTCGTGATCGACATTCACGGTGTCTACAAGAGCGCCATCATCGCGTTCCTGGCGCGCTCGTCGCGCACGCTCGGCTATCGCTCCCAGGATCTCGGCGAGAGTGGCGCCGCGTTCGCCTATACGGGCCGCCTCGCACCGCGCGCCGAAGTCAACGCGTGGCACGGCATGCGCATCAGCGTGGGCGACGCGCTCGGCTTCCAGGTCGAGGGGCCGCCCGTTTTCAATCTGCAGGTGCCAGGCACATCCGGTTCATCGGTGGCGGCAACGGGCGTCGCGCCCGTCGCGATGCTGTTTCACGCGACATCCAAGGACGACAAGAAGCTCCCCGCAACGCACTGGGCCGCGATTGCACGCAACCTGATCGGGCGCGGCTATGTGGTCGAACTGCCGTGGGGATCACCCGCCGAGCGCGTCGAAGCGATCGCGATCGGTGCGCTGGTGCCGGAGGCGACGCTGTTGCCGCCCATGGACGTCACCGAAATCGCGCGGATGATTGACCGGGCTGCACTCGTCGTCGGTGTCGATACGGGTTTCGTGCATCTCGCACACGCGCTGCACAAGCGCGCCATCATGATTTTCGTTTCCACTTCGCGGGAGCACTTCGGCATCGAGGCCCCATTCCGTTCGATTTCCGTTGGCGATGGACTGAGCGTGCCGCCCGTCGACGAAGTGCTGCGCGCCATCGAGTACGTGCATACCGTGCCGGGCGCCGCCGCGGCCGGCGACGCGACAGTGGCGGCAGCCTGAGCCGTTCGCACGACACGGAAATCCGCCGGCGAACTCCTGCTGGAAATCGCCATGATCATTACACGCCTGTTAAAACTGTCGCGCTTTAGCAGCCATGACGTGAGCGCTCCGCCCGTGCAGGCCTGCTGGCATCGGGCTTGCACCTTTTCAGTGTTCCAGCGCGTGTAACACCGCGCTCATCTCCCCTTACAAATTGCAACGGTTCGGCGGGGCGCCGTCGTGTTCAATCGAGTCATTCGGGATCACTCGAATAATTACTGACTCGACGGGAGAACACTGTGAAACGCTTGACGCTGACCTTGATCGCGGGTGCATTCCTCGCCGCAGCACTGGGCGGATGCGTTGTCGTGCCGGCGCCTGGCTACTACGGCGGCGGCTATCACCACGGCGGCTACTACTACCGGTGACGGGACGCATCGACACGCGCGGCCGTGCCGTGTCGATGCGAGTGGGGGAGCCGCGCATCTGCTCCGGCAGACTGCGCGGCTTTTTTTCAGGCAACCAGCATTTCGAACGCGATGACCGCAGCGACGGCAGCCAGGTTCGCCGCGATGGCTTCGACGACGATGCCTTTCCAGCTCGCCGGCTTGAAGCGGACCGCGAGCACCAGCGCGCCGAGCAGCGCGAGGGCAATCATCATCACGATGTCCGCGTTGTGCAGGTGAACGTTCATCGTCGACTCCTGTGGGCATGGTGTCGTGATCCGCACGCTTCTGGTTCGCGCTTCCGGATCATCTTTCAGCCCAGTATAGGCAGCCCAAAAACCCGTGCAAGTCAGGGAAAGCGCGACCTCTTGCGTGGTCTTTCCGTTGCCTGACAGCCGGGCCCGACGTTCCTTTCGGACGCAAACGACGAGCCCCGCGAGCCGCTTACATCAACTGCGTGTGGCGCGTCTCGCGCATGCACAGCACGCCCAGCAGACTCACCGCCGCGGCGCACGACACGTACGCGCCGACCCACGACAGCCCGCCATGCGCGGCGAGCACCTGCGCGATATACGGCGCCACCGAGGCGCCGAGAATGCCGCCCAGGTTATAGGAGACGCCCGCGCCGGTGTAGCGGACGTTGGTCGGGAACAGTTCCGGCAGCAGCGCGCCCATTGGCGCGAACGTGACGCCCATCAGGAACAGTTCGATGATGAGGAAGAGGAGCACGAGCGGCATCGAGCCGCTGCCGAGCAGCGGCGCCATTGCGAAGCCGGACAGGATCGCCGCGAGAATGCCCACGACCAGCACCGGCTTGCGACCAAAGCGATCGGCGGCCCATGCGGACAGCGGCGTGGCGAGCGCCATGAACACGACCGCGACGCACAGCATGCCGAGGAACGTCGGGCGCGGGATGTGCAACGTCGAGACGCCGTACGACAGCGAGAACGTCGTCGCGTTGTAGAAGAGCGTGTAGCACACCACCATGGCCAGCGCGCCGAGGATCGTCGGACGCCAGTGTTGCGAGAGGAGCGTCGCGACCGGCACGCGCACGCGTTCCTGACGGTCGATAGCCGCCTGGAAGGCCGGCGTTTCGGCGATCTTCAGGCGCACGTAGAGACCCAGCGCGACCAGCACCGCGCTCACGATGAACGGCACACGCCAGCCCCAGCTGCGGAACTGCTCGTCGGACAGCGACAGTGCCAGGCCGAAGAACAGGCCGTTCGAAGCGAGGAAGCCGATCGACGGTCCGAGTTGAGGGAACATGCCGAACCAGCCGCGTTTGCCGGCCGGGGCGTTTTCGGTGGCGAGCAGTGCCGCGCCACCCCATTCGCCGCCAAGGCCGATACCTTGCCCGAAACGCAGGATGCACAGCAGGATCGGCGCGAGGCTGCCGATCGAATCGTAGCCGGGCACGAAGCCGATGAGCGTCGTCGACAGGCCCATCACGAGCAGCGACGCCACGAGCGTCGACTTGCGTCCGATGCGGTCGCCGAAGTGGCCGAACAGGAAGGACCCGATCGGCCGCGCGACGAATGCGATGCCGAACGTAACGAATGCCGAGAGCGCCTGCGCCGTGGCCGAACCGTGCGGGAAGAACACCGGACCGATGACGAGCGCGGCGGCCGTCGCGTAGACGTAGAAGTCGTAGAACTCGATCGCGGTGCCGATGAAGCTCGCGAAGATCACCCGCGAGGTGCTGTTCTTTCCGGCTACGTCAGGCGGAGTCGCGGAAAGCGGTGAGGTGGACATGCAGGGTCTCCTGTTGAGTTGTCGTGACCCGGTCCCGTGTGCAGAACACATTTCGCGCATGGCAGGCGCGGAGCCGGGCGGGGTCTTTGTCTGAAAATCGGTGCGGGTTGTGGGCGCGTGGCACACGGCGTTTCGCGCGCCCGTCGCGTGACATTACATGATGTTGCGCCCGCAACGATACGGCAGCTTGCTTCGCCGTTGCGCGCCAGCACGTGCGGTGGCGGAACATCGGTCGATGCGCTCCGGGCGCGCGCGCGAGTTGCGCGGCGACGCCACGGTGAGGCTTCCCGGCGCACGCGGATGAGCGCGCGGCGAGAGCGGCGCCGGAAGGCTCCGGCAGGGCGTATCCGAAAATTATAACGAGCCGGGGCGTTGCCAGGCAACCCGACGTCGAAAGTAGCCTGAAAGGCGCGGCGTCGACCGGTTGCTTCAGTCGATCGTTTGAGCCTGTGGCGACGCGAACGTGCGCAGCTGGAATTTGCCGTCGTCGTTGAAGAGCCAGTCTTCCATCAGCTCGAGATGGCCGCGCGTGTCGAGCAGTTTTGCCGGGGGCTGCGGCAGCGGCGCGGCGCGGCGCAGCGTCGCGAGCGCGGTGCTTTCCGCTTCGTCGTCGCCGTTCGTGCGATACACCGATTCGCCGACGAGCCGTCCGTCGCGATCGACGGTAAACGACACGACGACGAGCGAGCGCAACATCGCCTGCGGCGTGCCGCGCAGCACATACGACGGATTGCGCTCGAGAATGCGCTTCGCGACGGAGGAGCGGTACTGGTCGAGCGTGACGCTGTTGATGGCAGCGGGCGGTATGGACAGCGCCGGACGTTCCGGCGGTGTGAACGTGCAGGCGGCAGTGCCGGCAAGAAGCGACCACGCGGCGATGCGAATGGATGGCATGAGCTGCGCGTGCAGGTCAAGACGGTGCATCCAGTGGCGCGTGCGGAGGGACATCGCAGGATAAAGCGCGAACGCTTGTGAGCAGGACTGTATTTTTATCCTAGCGCATAGGCGGGGGTTTTCAATCGGTGAAAGAACGGGATGTGTGGGAGCGTACGGAGGAGTTCAGTGAAACTGCAAACGAAATACGGGCCCAAAAGGGCCGTGGCTCCGTAGTGATTGACGATACGATGATCCAGATAGAAGGCCAGCGTGTGGCTGGGTTTAATCAAACAGGACCAAAGTCGCCAATGCCGAGCGCAATACCCGCAAGGATATTTGCAAATTCTTGAACGTCGATTATGCCTTGGGCAACCTCGACCATGAAGTCCTCAAGACGAGCATCCCGCTCAACATTGATTTCTTGCAGTTTCAGGTATGTGAGCGCCGCAACGAGAGCCGTTCGCTTGTTGGCATCGTTGAAAATATGGCCGCGGGCGATAGCCACCGCGTACATGGAAGCCGTCCCGAAAACATCGTTGAGATCAGCGTATGTCGCCCAGTTGTCGATGCGCGTAAGCGCGCTTTCCAGGCCAGCGAAACCCGCCAGTCCAGGCTCGTCCCTCAGGATTTCATCGTGAATTTGAAGGACAAAAGCAGCGTCCAGCATGGGCTATCGTTTGGCGAGTGCCTTTATCACATCACGGTGTTCGCTGATGACCGCTCGAGCGGCCGCAATCACGGTACGGCGATCCGCGTCGGTGGTGATGCGGACAACATGCTTCGGGGCAATCATCGGGCGAGCGGAGGCCGCGACAGAGGTCTTCTTCGTGTCGTTAGTGCTCGTTGAATTCTCCGATGAAGGAATTGGGGGTGCTTACGACGTCACGGCAGAAAGCGCCAAAGGTCGACAGCACTGTTGATAACGGTTTCAGCTATTGTACAGGATCGCCAGAGGATGTTGCGGGGGCAGTTATAGCATTGCGCGCTGTCTAACCTCTTGATTTATTGGCGGGAATTGTTCGGCTTTTATTTCCGCGCCGGCAGGCGCGCTGGGGGCATGACAGCACGATATTTGCGGTCGGTAAAACCCCATTCCAACGATCGGAAAGTTGAAACAAAAAACGGGCCCCAAAGGGCCCGTAATCATTGGTGCTCTGGCGGAGGCGGTGTCCGCCATAATCACTGTCTGCACACGTCTCATTACGTCGCTAGGCGTATCACGAAAAGCCTTGCTACAAGGGCCTGAGCGCGAACGTGTTGTTTACACACGTCGCTGGCTGTACACTCCAATCTCATTCTAGAGTGTGGGAGTCTGCGGGCATGGGCAAGCGTCTTGTAAATCGGTTGACGCCGCTGGCGATCAAGCGGGCCACGAAGTCGGGTTACTACCTGGACGGCAACGGCTTATTCCTCGTCGTGGGCAAGGGCACCGGCGCTGAGGTCGGCGGCAAGTCCTGGGTGTTCCGCTACAAGGTCCAGGGCAAGACGACCGAGATGGGCTTGGGCAGCGCCGATATCGTCACGCTGTCCGAGGCACGTCAGAAGATGACCGACGCCCGCAAGCTGCTACTCGACGGCATCGATCCGCTCAAGCATCGCCAGGAGGTGCTGCGCATCCGCAGGCATGCTGAGCAGAGTGCCCGCACGTTCGAAGAGTGCGCCCGCGCCCTGATCGAGTCGAAACAGTCCGAATGGAAAAATCCAAAGCACCGGAAGCAATGGGTCTCGACGCTGGAGACCTACGCCTACCCGAAGATCGGCTCGATGGACGTTGCCGATATCGACACGGCGCACGTCATGCGCGTACTCACGCCGATCTGGATACAGAAGAACGAGACCGCCAGCCGACTGCGTGGCCGCATTGAAGCCGTGCTCGACTGGGCGCGGGTACATGAGCACCGCGTGGGCGAAAACCCCGCCCGCTGGAAGGGACATCTCGACAAGCTGCTGTCGGCACCGGGCAAGGTGCAGCGCGAAACCTCACAACACCATGCGGCGCTGGCGTACAGCGAGATCGGCGCATTCCTGCGTGATCTCCGCGAGCGCGACGGCATGGGTGCGCGGGCGCTCGAATTCGCGATTCTGACGGCGGCCCGCTCTGGCGAAGTGCGCGGCATGCTGTGGAGCGAGGTCGATCTCGACGCGGGAATCTGGACCATTCCCGGCATTCGCATGAAGGCCGGTAAAGAGCATCGCGTTTCGCTTTCTGACGACGCCGTGAAGCTGCTCGAAGCCTTGCCGCGCCGTAACGAGCTTGTGTTCCCGGCGCCGCGCGGTGGCCCGCTGTCGGATATGAGCCTGACGGCGGTTCTCAAGCGCATGGGTCGTGCTGATCTGACAGCGCACGGCTTCCGTTCGACGTTCCGCGATTGGTCGGGCGAGATGAGCGCGCATCCGCGCGAGGTGATCGAACACGCGCTGGCGCATCAGCTTGCCGACCGTGTTGAGGCCGCTTACCAACGTGGTGACCTGTTTGCAAAGCGCAAGGTGCTGATGGCCGATTGGGCGAAGTACTGCTCGACGATCCCGCAAGCTGCTGATGTGTTGCCGATGGCTGGCAAGCGCAAGACGAAGTGAGAGAAGCGGCCCCGCGCGCCGTTAGAGCGACGTGCGGAGCCTGACCAATCACCCCGCCTATAACGGAGGCGCGGCAAATGGCTAACGACAATCCTAAACCCGGCGAGAACGACGAGGAAGCCGCGCTCGACGCGCTCGCGGCTGTTTTCGCGGTTTTCCCTGAGCGGACGCTCACGAAAACGATGACCGAATGGTTGAGCGGCGCGGCGCTGCCCCGCGAGATTCGCGCCCGTCTCGGTCGGTGGGCTGATCAGATGCGCAAACGCCGAGTACCTGACGGCGTCGATAAGGTCGGACACGGCCTGGCTATCTATATGGCACGGCAAATTGCCGAGGGGGCGGACTTGCGCAAGTCCTACGCGGTCAAGGTTCAAAACCGGCGCTCGGAAAGGCCCCGCCATGTCGAAATCGCGAACCAGGTCTATCAACGCGTATGCCAGGGCATGACGACCAAGGCCGCCGCCGAGCAAGTGGCGCCTCTGTACAACTTGGCTCCGCTAACCGTTCGGAATATCTATCGCAAGCACGCGCAGCAGATTCGCGATGAACTGGGGAAGTAACGAAAAGGCCCCGCCTTTCCGGTTCACATCGACGCGTGTTCGCTGGCTACTCTGTCTCCATCGAAACGGAGACGCATATGGACAAGAAAGCACGTAAGCGGGACACCGCCCAACCCATTCCTTGCGCCGCCGTGCGCTACATACCTGACGGCGCGGACTACATCGGCGTCCGGTCGCCCTCGACGGCGTGGAAGATCGCGAAAACCGATGCCGATTTTCAGGCGACGGTGACGCTCTTCAAGATCGGTGCGATGACGATGGCGCTCACGGAAGAATTGGACCGCTTCCTTGCCCTTAAAAAGGCTAAGTACGCCGAGCTACAAAGCGAACGCATGAAGCGTGTTCGCGCGCACCGCGCATCGCATGACGGCGAGTTCGACAAGGCTAAGGGTGCAGCATCGTGATCGGGCGGGAAGAGCAGGCCGCGCGGTCGCTGGCGGCGAAGATCAACAAGATGATTCAAGCCGAGGTCGTGCGCTGCGAGCGCAGCATGACGCCCGCTGCGTGGGCCGAGCATCAAGCTTGGATCGAAGAAAATATCACGGCAAGCGCGCGCCTTTGGATGCGAGCGCAAGCATCAGGAGGAAAATTTTAATGGGCGTGATCACCGAAGATGAGGCCGCCATTGTGCTCGCGCGCAGTGCCCACGTTCGCGAGGGTAGACAGCGCTCCACCGCACGCCTCGCGCAGGCCGAAGCCGCTGCATGGCCGGACGCGCAGCCGCTTATTCACGAGACTGCACCGCTCGACTATCCGGTTGACTCACTACCGGACAGCGTGAGTGCCGCCGTGCGCGAGGTGCAGGCGTTCGTACAGGCACCGTTTGCGCTCGTGGTGTCGTCGGCTATCACGGCGCTGTCGCTCGCCATCCAGTCGCTTGTCGATGTGCAGCGCGACGAGCATCTGATCGGACCGGCGGGTCTTTTTCTGCTGACCATTGCGGACAGCGGGGAACGCAAGAGCACGTGCGACGGTTTTTTCACGATGCCTGTACGCAATTACGAGGCTCAGCAGCGCGACGAGCATGCACAGGCCGTCGTCGATCACCGCTCCGACCTTTCCGCATGGGAGGCGAAGCGCGCAGGCCTGTTGGACAAAATTCGCCGCGCCAGGGGCAGCAATGGCAGTGGAGAAACGGCCCTGCTTGAAAGGGACTTGCGCGAGATGGACCGCAACAAGCCGACGCCGCCGAAGGTCCCGCGCCTGATATTCGAGAGCTATACACCCGAGTCGCTTGCATACGAACTCGGCACGAAGTGGCCGTCTGGTGGCGTCGTGTCGGCTGAGGCGGGGATTGTGTTCGGCTCCCACGGCATGGGCACGGACAGCATCATGCGCAACCTCGCGACGCTTAATTCTCTCTGGGACGGCAAGCCTCTGACCGTCGACCGTCGCACGTCGGACTCTTTCACGGTGGACGGCGCCCGGTTGACGGTGGCGCTACAGGTGCAGCGGGCGACGCTGATGAGTTTCGTCGAAAAGTCCGGCGCACTGGCTCGCGGCACAGGTTTTCTCGCCCGGTTCCTGATCGCATGGCCCCAATCGACGCAAGGCACCCGCTTTTACAAGGCGGCACCGGAGAATTGGCCGCAACTGGGCGTGTTCAACGAGCGGGTTTCAGAGCTGCTGCGCGAACCGGCACCCATCGACGAGCATGGTCGGCTCGCTCCCGCACTGCTGGCGCTGTCGCCGGAAGCCAAGGCGTCGTGGATCGCGTTTCACGACAACATTGAGAGTGAGCTGAAAGACGGCGGCGAGCTGGCGGAAGTGCGTGACGTGGCGAGCAAGGCCGCCGACAACGCCGCGCGCCTCGCCGCCCTGTTCCACGTGTTCAGCGGCGCCGCCGGTCCCATCAGCGTAGATGCCTTTGAGCGCGCGTCGAGCATCGTGGCGTGGCATCTCAGCGAGTCGAAACGTTTCTTCTCGGAGTCGGCGCTCTCGGAGAACGAGACGGACGCCGCGCGCCTCGACGCATGGCTTCGCAAGTATTGCCGCGCGGAAAGCACGCTTGAAGTCGAAAAGATCTACGCATTGCAACACAGTCCGCTGCGTAAGGCCCCCATGCTCGACGCGGCGCTGCGATCTCTTGAAAACCTCGATCGGTTGCGCGTCGTTCGCCCCGGGAAAAACCCCGCGCAAACCCGGACGATCATTCACCTAAACCCCGCGCTCGGGTCCGGAGGCGAGCAATGAAACTGATCGAGCTGATTTACAGAAATCGCCCCGTTGCGTTTACTAATGCTAATTCTGCTAATTCTGCTAATCCTGCTCCGGAATCCTTTCCAGGTAAGGCTCCGGCACCAAGCGCGCCGCCGCTAACGGCTGCTAACGCTGCTAATTCTGGCAGCGACCACGCTGCTGCGTTAGCAAGGATTAGCAACGCTTCGCAAATCACGCCGGACGGCGAGATCCCCGCCAGCATTGCGTTTGCTGGCGCAATTAGCAAAATTAGCAGAATTAGCACGAGCAAGTCACAGATGGCCGAAATCGGGAAGACACTGGAGCACCCTGTGGGCCCGTTTTGGCCTTGGGCGCCGCACCTGTCCGCAGCTGACATTGCCCGATTGCGCTCCGAGCTTGCCGCCATGATTGCCGGGCTGGCGGACTTGGAGCACTGGCCGGACGATCTGCGCGCCGGGATTCTGGATCGCGCCGCACGTGATCCGCTCTCGGCGCTACTGAGCAACGTCGCGCATTTCAGCAACCGGCTGGCCGAAGCGCAGGCCGACGTGCTGGCGCGCGAAGAATCGGCCCGCCGCGCCTGGCGGTTCGATGGCCGGAGGTAAATGCGATGGCGGCGAAGAGCAGAACGAAGGGCCAGACCGGTGAGCGCGAAGTCGCGGCGATATCGCGCAGTGGTGGACGCAGGCGGCGGAACAGGCCGGGCGCGTCGGGCTGATGCCGGTCTTGTTCTACCGGCGCGACCGGTACGGCTGGCGGGTTGTCTGGCCCTTGTCGGCACTGCTAACGGTGCAACACGCGGACCAATGGCACGACTACTCGATGACGGTCGAATCGACGCCCGAAGCTTGGGCAGCAGTAGTGCGCGAGCGCGAGAACGTGACGACGGAGGTAGCGAATGCTTGATGCCCTGATGACCGGCACCCTGGTTGGCGCGCCGCAAGAAAAGACCGGAGCGAGCGGGCGTCCGTTCGTGCAATGCCGCGTTCGTGTGCCGATCTCCGATGGCGACGCGGTGTTCGCGCTTGTGACCGCGTTCGATGCCGAGGTGCGCCGTGCGCTGGTTGCCCTGACGGCGGGCGACCCGGTATCGCTGGCGGGCGCGATCAAGATCGGCATCTGACGCCGACTGAAGGCGAGCCGAGGGCGTCTCTCACAATGACCGCATCCGCAGTCATATCGCCATACAGCGTCAGGAAGAAGCGCGAGGCGGCGCAGCGTTCGCGCGAAACGGCACAGCGTCAGGATCAGAAGTCCGCAATGGTCGACGACGATCTAGCGGGCGCGTTCTGACAGAACAATATGGCGTTGCAAGGCGATGAACGGTAAAGGCACGCTGACCCGCCGCAGCGCGTCATTCACGCCCGCGAGCGATGCGAGCGGCTCGCAGGCTTTTTAGATTCTTCGCGGATTCGGAGGGGATGGATGGCGCCTGCCGACCCACTCCGGTCAGACAACTTGCTCCAAACCGGTCAGTCAGCCAATTTCAAGTTTGCGAACTGGAATGCCAGTAAGCGGCCGTTGGCGACCTCACCCAATCGGCCAAGAGGGGACAGTCGCCCGAGACCGTGTTTGGTCAACCAAACGTCAGCTACACCGCGCTTAACGGCCGTTCAATCGGCGCTCCGCCTGCCGCGCCAAATGAAATCATTGGCTCGCGTTGCTTCGGCCGTACTTGCTGCCTTGAGCTCGCTTCAAAAAAGCCGCGCTTCCAAACATCTCGATGTCTGCGCGCATTGCATCGTACGCGTCGCTGCCGACGAACTTATCGATGTTATTTCGAAATGCTTCGTCGACTTTCTTGTATTGTTGGTCAGACATGCTCTCAAGCAGCGCTGCCATGCGTTTTGCCTTGTCGTTGATGTATTGACCAAACGCAGCAGGAAGCCGGTTGCATACGTCACCGTATCTGTCGACGCGGCAATACGCCTGGCTAGGACATCGTTGGATTGCACCGATTGGCGTGGACGAAACTGTATACAGCGCTCACGCGATGCGCCGCACAAAAGCATGGTTGATCTACTCCGGGCGAAGATCTTCCCCGATGCATTTGCCGACTTGAATCTTGTAGGCAGTTTTCTTCAGGGCGAGTCTGCTGCACCAGCATTCTGGCTATCTGGTGCAGTCGCAACTGTCTCTGCGACATTCGACTTCAATCCAAATTGCCTGAGCTTCTCAGCACTCTTGACCATCTCCTTCGCAAGCGTATCAAGGCGATCTGCGCTCAACTTACCTGTTCGTTTCTCGACCTCGCTAGCTAACAGTTTAGACGTCGTGATCAGCCAGTCGGCTTCCGGAGCAAGAGAGCCCAGATAAAACTGATGCTGATATCGCTCGCGAAACACACCGCGCATGAGCCACTGCGCTGACGCCGTGGCATCGACGATTTTCGTCACAAACGCCTGTGGATCTGCATAAATCAGAATTGGTACAGAGTAGAACCGGCTCTCCGCGTGACTACTTTGCGTGACGCTCCGAACAAATTTTTCCGGGTCGTCAACCACCAGCTCTAGCAAACGAGCGGCTTCGCTGGGATACGCATCCTCCTGAGACTTCCCAATTTGATCGCGCAGATACGTCTTCAGTTCCAGTAATTCAGGCGAATCATTTGACTGAAAACCCAGCCCTGCAAAGCTTTCAGCTGAGCCACCGGCGAAGTTGAACGTCGATTCACGGAGATCGCCGGATTTCCTGAGCGCGTCGACATTGGCGATTGCCTGCGTGAGGATCTCCTGCCGGGCAACCTTATACGCGCCAAGACTGGCCATCATCAGCAGGGCCCCGGTCACATGCAGAAGTACGCCTGCTTCTCGAAAAGTGTTCATACTGAAATCGCTGGACACTTTTGCAATGAGTTCTTCAGCGTCCTCGTCTTCCAGGCTCGTGAAATTCCACAGGCGCACCCACTCCGCTTCTTCCTTGGGGAAGTAACCGCTGTTTCGCACGGCCTCCCGGAACTCGTTCTGGTCAACGAGACCTGTTGACATTAGCGAGGCCCACATTGAATCAGGCAACAGTGTTTCCTGTGGCAAGAATTTCGCGTATTTGGCCTCGATTCGCTCGGCGGCGTTTCCCTTGTCCTCCGACCCGCTGCGAAGAAGGTTGCGAAACTTCATCTTTCGCATCATGCGCAGTTCGTCTTCCGAGAGGTTGCCACTTTTCATCTCGAACGAGTAGACAAGAAACAAGGTGAGAAGGTGCGAGGCAAGTGCACCGTTTTGCTGATACGACTCTTCAAGCAGATCGAAAACACGCGAGAAGTCCATCAGGGCCTGCCGCAGGTGCCGTAAATTTTTGTAGCCTGACGTTTCGTAAAGCGCTCGTATATCGTCTAGATTTCGGGTGACCTGTTCACGCGCAGGATCCGATTCGATCTCTGGAATGAATGACTGGATAGCTGCTTCAAGGTCCGCCTCTACCTCGAACGTTTTGCCGATTAATTTCTCGCGAATTCGCGCGTAGTCAGTCGACGGCTTCTTGTTATCTTCGTTCCTGTCAAGGATCTCCTTCTCGTTGGCAATGAGGACAACCTTGTAACCGTCATGCTCGACAAAGTAGTTGATGTAGCCGAGAAGTTCGTTGATCGGAATGACGCAGCGCTCCAGATCATCGAACACGAGAAGCATCCCGGTGGTGTTCTTCAGATACTCTGGAAGAGAAATATCGGGTACTCCAATGGAAGTCGAACCCGAAACAGGACTGTGGTCGCCGAAATCAATCTTCAGTGTGGCCTTGATTAGCCCCCTTGCGACCTTGCCCGCCACGGCCATCCCTTTCGAAGCGAGAACGGGGTGCAACTGCCGGAAAAACTCTTCCTCGATCTCCTTGACCGAAGCCATCCCGTACAAGCTCACATACAGAGCCTTGCCCCCGTTCTCCCGGTATCGCTCCAACTGACGCTCCATGAAGAACGTCTTTCCCGAACCCCATTGGCCACGAACCATGACTGCATACTGCGGCGCGCGATCGAGCGCCAAGTAATATTTAAGAAAACCATCGATCTGAGCGTTCTTCGTGTTCACCATCGATCCTCCTGCCACCGGTTTCTGAACTAGGATCTTAGTCGCTCTTGCAGAACCAGCGCGGTGCTGATCCGGACATCGCCAATGTCGCTTCGTATGTTTCGTGAAGCCGTCTATATCGCGAGAACGTGGTTGTGCCCCGTCTGATCGACGACCATCGGCAGTTCAAGTGGCCGACGCCCCCTCACGAGCGAGCAAGGCGCGTATGTGCGCGAGATTGATCGCCCGGCACAGATCGACTGCCCTCGCCTCTACACTGGTCACATTGCCCGCTGACACGCCCGGGAGCTTGTCCCCATTGATCCACACCTCCCCGTTCTCGATCGTCGTGTAGCGTTCCATGTAGTCTGCGATATCGCTGACGTCCGCCTGGAAGGTCTCGGCATGGGCCAGCGCTTCGGCGTAGTGAATGAGGTTCCAGCCAAACCGTTCTTCAAAGCCGGCCACGCGCACTGCCAGCGGGTCGGCGATAGTCAACTGCGGGGCGTGATCGAGGATCAGCTTGCGCATCCATTCGGCCGGTTTTAACCCTGCTTTGCTGGCTGCTGAATTGATGCGCCGGGTTTCAAGCGGGTTAAAACGCAGCGTAGGTTTGTATTCCGTCGGCATGAGCCGGTCCTTTCGATAAATTGCCGGCAAATGCCGGCATCATCGGACCAAGTTTGCCGGCATTTGCCGGCAATGTCAACCTGCACTAGTTTTTCCCTCCGGCGGCCCGGGCGACGGCCGGAACCCCTAATTTCCCGGCATCTATGGGATGACGAGGGCGCACCCAAGCTTCGCGCGATAGCTTGGGCGCAACGGCTGCAGTCGCAGCGGTCCATTCGCCACGGCCGCTTCCGTGTGGCCAAGTGTCGCCGCGAGGCCTAGCTTCTACCCGTCCCGGCCGCAGTCAGAACGGCGCCTGCTAATCAGAGGCACGCGGATGAGTCTAAATTGTGGGGCAGACGCCTGCGTAGCGCCTGAGCGCGTGAGCTCTTCACGCAACGAAACCGAAGGGTCCGGTGGAAACATTTCATTGAAGATCGGTACACGACCGATGCATACGGCCTGCCGCGCCGAACGGACCGCGCTTTTATTTACACCAATCTCGTACGTGCCGATTGCGAGCCAGATGTGAGTCCTCACCGTCATAGTGTGCAAATCACCGTCCGTTATGCCGTTGCAAGCCGCCGTCTGGGTCTGGCCGCTTGAAGGGCCGAAGCGGGTGGTCTACGGAAGTTCGGCTTTCAACCAGGGATCACGGTGTTCGAGGCAACCTCGTATTTCCGGGTTCCGCCAGCTACGGCCGTTCGGCCAAGCTTGCGCACGGACGTTCGAGCGTCGGCTCCGCCCCCAGATATCGGACATTCGCGCGCACGCTTCCGGGCAGTCGTTTGGCGGGTCCACATAGCCGAGAATTGAGTTTCATGACCTATAGTCAAATCCTCGCGCCACCTACGCAGCGCCTTCCTATCGACAGAGGTACTGGGCGACATGGATAATTCATGACGAATTGGTTAAATAAAAATTTCCTCTTGCACCATGAATTTAACGAAGCGTCTGAAACTTCTTCAGAAGAATAGAAAAATGGGGAAAAAATCCCGGCTTAAACGCGAGAAAAGAATTTCGCACGCACAGTCAGCACCCCCGACGGGATTTTCCGGCTCAGCTGAAATCGACGAGCTCATGCAACCAGCGGAGCCCGAGCGCGCGGCATCATTAATCCGCTCACTTTTAGACCAATACCCCCATGCCGTAGATGAGGACCTTGTCAAATACCTGACCAAGCTCGCGCGGACAATCCATCTAGGGGAAATGGTCAATGTAATCGCAGAACGCGAGATCTTTCGAGCTGGGAAACCGCAGAAGGAGAGCTCTGCATTTGGCGACTTTTTGGCAATGCAATGCGTAAGCCGCCTCATTGATTCGCATTTCGACCACGCCGCGAGTTATCCACCTGCACTAGTAAGCGTCTTTGAATGGGGTATAGCCGGCCTCCACAAATACGCGCTTAATCAAGCGCGCCAGTTGGCTAGAGTTGCGATGACTGTAGCGAACTGGTGCTTGGCAGAAGGTCATACCAATGTAACTATAGTCGAGTCGCCGCTTGGTGGGACTGTACCCGCGCAGGTGCTGGCAAAAGTACTCGAAGCCGATGGTATAGCCGTAACACTGATGGAATTCCTAGCTCCTCGACTAGAAAGACATTCAAAAAAATATTCAATTCGCAGGGCAGTCGAAAGTTTTGCAGAGTCGGTTAAATCAGGTAACTCGCCTGTCCTGTATCCTGACGAAATGATCTCTGGTTCACGGTTTTTGAACTTACATCGAGCTCTCCATAGGAAGCTTGGCGACAGGCTTATACCAATCGCGTTGGAGGTGCACAGTTGGAATACGACCACTAGAGACACTGCTAAAAAAACCGCGCTAGTAGTAGCCGAACTCCGCAAGAAGACCTCGGCCAGCGCTAGTCCGCTTGTCCACTTTCGTTTTCCCCCTTCGCAACGAATAACGATCGACTCGGGGCCGCCTGTTATCCCAAATAGCCCCTTCTACTGGGGTGAAGTTGACACGCTCGCTGGGAAGCGAAAAGTGAACCTTGTCTTTGACCTGATTAACGAGCTACGAGCAATCAGCGAGGCGTTCAGGGATCCTCAGTCAGAGACAATCCTCACGCTTCATCGACTGTGGAGCCGTGATACCAACGGCCGCATCATTTCCGGAGCACTACCCCATCTACAGAGTCTACTGCCACGCATGGCCTCGCGGGTAAATTGGTCAACGATTGAAGACTCGGCACGCGCCGCCTTTGCGAGTGAGTATGTCGGCAACCGGCCTGTAATAACCGAAAATCATGCAATGGAACGCATGCGTTGGCTAAAACGTGAGATCGCCCGGGAACTGGATCCCGAGCGTTTTGACAATGGCAAACCGGGCGAAGCACACGTATTCGCGAATGCCTTGCATGATCTGTTGAATCGGGGTGCACACGGACGTCGATTACCACGTCCTAAGAATCGCGACTATTGCGAATACACGCTGGACTATGCAATGCCGCTATCCGCCATAAACGCGAAACTGGTCTCTCTGGTCATCGAAGAGGTGACGACCCTACGAGGACAAGCATCGATGACCGTTCAAATGAGCGAAAGCACGATTGCTTCTCCGCAACCATAGCAGCGCGTTACATCATGTAGAGAAAATGGCCAGAGTAGTTGGACACCTATGATTCTGGCCACTTCTACCATTGTTCTGATTGGAGACTTGCTGGTTTGGTTATCCCCATGCCATTGCTATGGCAAACGAACGGCTGCTCTGTAGAAGTTCTTTCGTTGCTCGTGCGTTTTTCATAGCCGACAATCGCCGCCACGCGAGATCAGCGCTGACATGTTGACGTTTTCTATCGCGCAACTCTCACGTACCTGCTGGCGTCCGCGTGTCGACCGCCTCGGCCGACATGCCGCCGCACGGACTACAAAAATGAATGGCCGTAGCACCTTGGGAGCCGCCGCTAACGGTAGGCAGGGTCAAAGGGCGGTTGTGGGTCGGGCTGCGTCAGCCCGCTCTTCAATTTCATCGCCGGAAAGCGGCCAGTGGAATCTCGCGGCCCGGGAGCGGACAGTCGCCAGCGCGTACTTCCGACCCTGAGGGGTCAGTCGTCGAGCTTTTGCGAAAGTCTCTAGCTCCGTCGAAAGCGGCCGTTCCCTTATCACACCGCCTTGCGAATCTGCGGCGGTTTCCATGAGCCATCCAGAATCGGCTCTTTCCCCCAGTAGGCTCTGATGTATAACGAAAACACCCCTTCCGGCGCCGGTACCCAATTCGACTCCCGCTCGACGCCTGGCGACTTCGCGCCGGCGTAAAGGGTGAGGGAGCCGTCCGCATTGCGCTTCAGATCCGCGTTCTTGGTGCCGAGCGAATAACGTTTGAGGTAATTCGGATGAAAGAGATGTTTGTCGTTGTAGAGCGTCATTGACCAGAATCCGTTAACGGGCGGCTCCTCTCCTTGCGCAAAAACGACCTCGTAGGTATTCGCACCGTTAAGGGCATCGCCAGTTGCGTCGTTATCCGTATAAAAATACTGCGTTTCGGTGGGACGATTGTCGAACATGTTCGATTTGGCGGTTCCCGTACGGTCAAAGTAGTCGAGACCCGTCTGTGCGTTGTTGGTCGATCGATTCCATCCGTTGCCGGCTGGCAGCCCGTTATACCGCCATTGGAAGAAAGGCTGGATAACATCACGCTCGGTGTCGACGGCGGTCGAGACCAGCAATTTCCGGATGTCCGGGTCACGGCTCGCCACTTCCATCAGTGACCTGAATTGCGCGTAGAGCGCTTCCTCACCGGGTAGTGGAGGCACCGAGTCGAGCACGTGGCTGAACACGTCAAAGAACTTTTCAGGGACGACCCATTTTGTCTCCTCGCCGTTTGACTCAGGCCCGGGCAACGTGGGCGCTTCGCTCCAGTCGATTGTTTTCATATGTCCGTCGAAGTCCTTCAGCGGATAGAAAACGACCTGGTCGACCACGGACTGAATGGCTTTGCGATCCTCCGCAGTGTCATTCATGAAAATTCGTGGAATCGCGTTAGCAAGCGCCGTCGGACTGCGGACGATCTCGGTGATTCCCGCCGGCTTGGACCCTCTCCAGTTCGGCCCGACGAGCAGATAGAAGCCGCGCCGTGTTTTATAGGGCTTGCCGAGATGACCGAACTGGTTGGTACGCGCGTCATACAGCGCGTAAACCCAGAACCGGTCACCGAAATCCGGCACCTGCGCAACGACCGGTTCGTCGTCGAGCGAGAAGAACCCGAGGCCGTAAACCACATCCTGATTCGGACAGGTCACGAAAGTCTCGGCCGGATCGACATAATGAGACAGCATGCCAACCTTACCGCTCGGTGCAACCGGCACCACGCCGTTCAGCAGACCCGGCTTCGGTGCCTGGGTAAAAGAGGTGTACCGGTTGACCATATTGACGAGCGGCCAGCCCCATACATAGGCCATACGGGCGACCGTCTGCGCGTAGCCGGGAGGCATGTTTATCCCGGCAGGCGGCTGGGTTTCCGCCATGGTCGTATGCGCTGATGAACGCCCGCGATTATCCAGCTTGCCTTTGGTTTCAGCCGCTACGGCCGTTTGTGGCGCCATAGAAAAAGATGCGTAAGCAAGCGGGAGCGCCCCACCCAGCACGGTCAGTAGCCTACGGGTGGAATTCACATCCTTCTGATCGGACATAGTCAAGCCTCGCGGTTAAAGTCGTTGCCTCGATAGTTTCACTTTGCGAAAAAGCAGTGCGTCGGTCTATTGCACCAGCGTAATAGCCGGCGGAAACCATTCCCCCTGCAGGACTTCCTGCTTCGGTACATACGCGCGGAAATTCAACGAGAATCCTTTTCCCGCAGGCGTGGGCAGCCAATTGCTTTGCGGTACATGCTGCGGCCGCTTAGGTGCCAACCAGATGCTGGTGCTACCGTCCGCATTCGCCTTCAGATGGGACACGTTATTCAGGTTATAGCGGTGTATTGGATTTGGCACCACGCGATAGTCAGGCACGCTGTACAGCGTGACCGACCAGAAGCCGTCAACATGTGCATCCGGCCTTCCGCCTTTCGGAAACTGGATTTCATATGTTCGGCTGCCATCAAGTAGCTGCCCATCGCCGTCTTTCTGGCCCACAAAATAGATTGCCTCGCTGGTGACATTCGCCCAGAGGCCACCGTAATTGATAATGTCACGTGCCATCACGTCGTCGCCAAACTTTCCCACCACATAACTGACGGACCAGCCGCCCTTCTGCGTACCGAAGCCCTTGGTCCCCGCAAGGAACTCAGGAATCGCCCTCGTCCTGATCAGGTCGTCGACCCGCGTCCGGGCCGAATCGCTACTCTTCACGTAGCGGGCAACGTTGCTTGCCATTGCCTGAAATTCCGGCGCCTTCGGCATGGGGTCCGGACAGGTAGCAAGCACTTCGCTTACGCGGTCGAAAATTTCCACACGGATTGGGGTCGCTGGAGTAAACGTCGGCACGGCAAAGGGCGGATCAATTCTGATTTCGGGTGAGGCGTCTACAGTGAACTCATGCTGCAACCGCGCTGCAGTTTTTGGAGAGCCCTTAAGTTCTACCCGTGCCAGCAACTTCGCTTTGGGAGAAGGGAGCTCAATCTTGATGGCATCAGCCGGCACTGGGGGATTGGTGCCTTTGATTACCAGCGCAAACTTTCCGTACGGATGGTCGGGGTAGGTTCGCTCATTGATATTGGTGATTACCTCGCCCCAACCGTCGAGCAATTGGGCCGTGTAGTAACGACCCGTGACCCGGGGCACGTTGAGGATAACGGCGTGGTTATTGTCCGCTGCGAGCCATGCCTCAAGATAGGCGACATCGAGGTTCGGATTCACAAACTGGGCCGAACCGAGCGGATTGTATTTGATCCTGTTATAGCCGACTTTCTCGACGTTGATGTCGTGATTTTCCTGCTGCAACACCAGGTAGCGTCCGTAAAGATAGTCCCACGCGGACACGATCTGGTCATCCGTCGGGACAGCGCCGCTTGCGATCGCACCTTTTTCTGGCGCTTTACCGGACGAACCGCAGGCAACGATGCCCAACGTAATTGACGCAGCCGCGATACAGGAAAAAATCCACTTCGACATTTTCATGTTGTTCTCCAGCTAATTGAATTGAATACGCATCGCGTGGGAAAGCCCACGTCTGACTGTTACCTGTCGATAAACATCACGCCGTATTTCTTGCGACAGGCCACGTAGCGCTGTGCATACTGACGATCTTTCAAGTTCAATGAAACGGACCGCTTTGCGATATCGCGGGAGCGGGAGAGAGATGTTTGGTGTCGATATTCTGACTAACCTTACTTCTGCAACGATTGGAGAAGTCTCGAGAGATTCTGGGGCTGGACGTGGATGATTCCACCTCTCGGGCTGTCAATATCAGCTATGAGAGCTAGCGAAAGCGCGACTGTCACGGGAAGGATCGTGAACAGTCCTCTGCGTGCACCTCCTTTCGCGCCGTAGCCCTGCACGGCACAACCGAACACCGCGATAAGAATCATCAGGATCCAGGCGCCAATGGGAATATGGTTAATCCGTGCGGCCTCGGAATAGTCTTGCGAGTTAAGCACGTCGTTCATCCCGGTGGCGACGATGGCCGCGACAGGCGTCGGCTTGTCTCCGGCGACCTGAGCGGCCAGGCGCCATAATTCGGACTGAAGCCCCGCGGTGTCGCGGTTAATGCGCGCAAGGTCGTTTGAATCTCGCGTCTTATAGTCGTCGAGTCTTAGCTGCGTATACCGGACCAGAGCGGCCTTCATTGCGATGCGCGTCTGCGCGTCAATAAGATCCGCCCTCACGTATTCTGTGCCGATCGCGTTCGCTTCATTTTCCTCAAGATTTTTGCGCTGGTCGTAGCGGTTCACGGCCATCGAGAGACTGAAGCCGATAAGCAGCGCGAGCAACGTCAGCGTGGACGTCTGGACTACATTAAAGTCTTCCCGTGCATCGTCGGGAAGTGGGGCAACGTGCCTTGACACAAAGGCACCCAAGGCCGACGCGGCGACAAAAACCGCAAGCAGCACCACAAACAGGATTGCTGGATGATCAACGAATGCAGCCATGCAATGTCTCCGCTAAGAATGCTAGTCTGGATGTTCAGACTCCAGGCAGCCGGCAGCGACGGGTATCGTTGCCTTCGCCCCCTCATTGTGGGAAAACTTTGCCCATCAAAAATGCCTCGTATTGTGTTCAGGCGACACAAAGGCTCTTGCCAACTGCATGCGGGGATCGTGGCCTCATTTGGGAAAGAGCAAGGTAACCACTAAACGTGCACCCCATCCATGAGGCCCGGAATCGGGACTGGCCGCCCAATAGCGCACGCCCCCACCTATACTGACTGGCTGTTTCCCAAACTTGAGCAGTTTGCTGACAGTCGCATTGATCGGGGTCGACCATTGGTGACGATTCCAGTCATAGGTTGATTCCGTATTCAGGCCAAAAGTCCACGCATCCTTCGTTGTGTAGTTGAGAAAGGGCTGCAGGAATGTCGAGCTGACGCCCGACCGGTTGCCGTCACCTGCAAACGACCAGATATGATTGGCGAGCGCACCGTAGGTCCAGCCATTCGCCTGCCAGAGCAGAACCGCTGTAGGTCCGGCGCCCCATTTTTCGGCTCCGAGCTGGCGGTCAGTGTCGGTTGGCAATAGAAGCGCAGGGCCTACGCCCCAGATAAGTCCGTTTGCTGTCGGTTTCGAAGGCGAAAAGAAAAAACTCTGAACGACGTCACCTAACCCGGTTTGTGAACCGGATCCCGGGGCGATATTGCTTTGCGAAACCACCGGAACGATGGTGCGCGAAATAAGATTCCAGTTCTCGTTCAGCCGAAATGGGATGACGGGCTGGAAGTTCAGCAGGTATTTGTCTCCGTCCCGGTTTGGACCGATATTGCCGTCGTAATTGAACTGGAACGGTACGCTGATCAATGCGGCAACCGGATTGCTCAGTTGCTTCGCGAGGTCCGAATCACTTTGAGAGTACGCGGGCATGGACGCAACCAGCGCCGCGGCGAAGCACCCCGATCTTTTTCCTGGCCAACCGAATAGCATCATTTGCATCTCTCTCGCAGCGAGTACGCTTCCCGTGCATTTTCGAGGCGGTTTGGGTGCGACCCGACGGCGGTGTTGGAGGCTAGCGACACGCCCGTGCCACGGATCATGAGCGCACGGATGAGGGCGACGATGTGCAAAATGACAAAAAAGAAAATCGTGGGCGGAAGCACCTTGATGAATTCATGCCCGATCTTTTCCCTGAATTTACTCATGATCTTCGCCTCGTCGACCCGCTGTGGTTCCGCGCGATTGCGGCCCGGTTGGCTCTGACGGTATTGCCTCGCCTTCACCAATGCTGCCTGTCCAGAGGTAACGTAGTTCGAAGCTGTCAAAGGCGGTATCCGAAAAGCGAAATCGTTGCGAAACGATCGCCGCTTATGCCGGTTCGAGACGGTCAACCACCTTTTGACTGTCTTGACGTCGCGATGACGCTTTAGCGGACAAACTCGTGCCGTTCACGAGAGCGGATTAAAGTCCTGCCCGGCAATTCACCAAAGACCTTGCGATACTGCTCCGAGAACCGCGACATATGGCGAAAACCCCATCGGAACGCGACGTCGGCAACGGTACAAGTCGGCCCCGCGACCAGCAGGTCGCGCAATGCGCCGTTCAGTCGGGCGTTCAGAAACCATCGGCCCGGTGTCATGCCCACGCTGCGGCGAAAAATCAGCTGGAGAGCGCGCAGACTGTATCCGCTTCGTTGGGCAATCTCCGAAAGCGTTATATCGGCCTCATCAGACATGACCAGCCGCTCGCATGCGAGGATCAGATGATGATGGCGTTGTTCGGTGACCGACCCGTCTGACGTGCACACAGGCGGCGCAGCGGCCAGCGCATCGACGTATCCTGCCGTCATCGACTGACACATTTCGGTCGCCAGTTCGGCGGCGATGCCGCCCGTGGGTTCTAGCGATCTTGCGATTCCCATTGCATCGTCGGCCAGGCATGTGAGAGCAGCGCGGCCGCCGGCTCGAAGGCGCACTGAACTAGCGAAGCGGCCTGGCAATTCCAGCGGTCGCCCTGTTCGGGCCACCGCTGTTTCCTGAAGGCGCTCTTCCGGAATTGTGAAGTTGATCCAGCGAGATGACGCCGAGGCATGATAAAGAAGCTCCACACCTGCGGGGTAGATCTGAATATCTTCCTCACCGATAGAAACGGTGTTGTACCGGGTAACGTCACCGCCCTCTGCCATGAAGCCTATGCATATTGCATCGCGCGGCATGCTGCCCCGGGCAATCACCGGAAAGTCGTAGCAGCCGGTTTCCAGCCTGATCTCACCGAACGTCAGACGTTGATGCACCATGGTCGCGCACTTCGAAGAGAGAAGACGGTGCTCAAAACTTCCGCCATAGACGACATTGAAGGCCTGCGCCGGCTCAAAGCCCGAATAGGTGTGTCGCAAATAGGTTGACTCAAATGGCATGGAAAATTCTCCGCAAAGATTTCGCTTTTTGGATAACGCCCACCTCGGGACATCGCTATCTTAAGTTGTACACCACGAAGTCGAGGCCAAATTCATGGCTGAAAACTACCGTCAAATCAAGGAACGCATTCGTGCCCTGGAGGCCGAAGCGGAGCAGTTGCGCCGCCAGGAATTGCGCCAGATTATCAGCGACATGCGTCGCAAGATCAGGGATTACGGTATCAACCCGGACCAGCTCTTCGGCCCGGATCTGTCGGATCTCGTAAGGTATCGCCATCCCGAAACGGGGGAAACGTGGAATGGAATGGGGCGTCCGCCCAACTGGATCAGAGGAAAGAATCGAGAGCAATTTCGTGTCGACTGAATCCATGGCGCCGACGGCCCTCGGCCAAAATCCAGGGAGAAAATAGTGAGCGTCAACGTTTCGCGCAGTGCAACCCAAACATTGGGACGCAGTGTTATCGCGTTGCTGGTAGCCAGTACAGCTAGTTTCGCACACGCCCAGCAAACCATGCCGATTCCGGCGAGCACAGATGTCAGCCCGCCAACGGCGGGCATCGTCATGACGAAAGACTACGTGGCCACAGTTGGGCGCATGGCGTATCTCTGGGGCTGGCCGCTGATCAACGCACGTCACCGGCGCGCGACATTCAACAAGTCGCCGGAGCCCGGTCGGCTCGGCGGCATCCTGCCTGTCGCGCCAACTGGCTACATCACGATGCTGACGGACTACATTGCGCCTGAGGAGCGCTTCGTCACCTGCCCGAATCAGGACGTGGTATACGGCTTCGGCTTTGCGGCCGTGGATAAGGATCCGGTCATCATTCAGGTGCCGGATTTCGGCAAACGGTTTTGGGTGTATGCCTTCTATGATGCGCGCAGCAATAGTTTCGGCGGCCTCGGTAAGCAATACGGGACCCGGCCGGGGATCTACATGGTGGTCGGCCCGAACTGGAAGGGCACCATTCCCGAAGGCATCACCAGGGTGTTCCATTCGCCGACGGATCTGATCGGCATGGCGCCCCGCATCTTCATGGACGATACCGACGAGGATCGCAAGGCAATACAGCCTGTACTCGACAGGATCATGATCTATCCGCTCAGCAAATACACGGGCAAGGCACAGACCAAGGACTGGGCGAAGGTGCCTACGTTCCCCGCCCCGGCGCAGCAGGGCGAAGGCGAGACAAAATGGGTTGACCCGGAAACATTCTTTGACGAGTTGCCCGACGTCCTGCGCGAAGTGCCGCCGTTGCCGGGCGAAGAAGCGCTGTACGCGCAGATGAAGTCGGTTCTGGATGCGGCGGCGAAAGACCCCGCCATCAAGGAAGAGCTGAAGCAGGTCGCCGTCGATGCCGAGAAGAATCTCGTCGGGCCGCTCTTCCAGTTCAGTAACAACGGTATTCCGGTGCGCAATGGCTGGACGACGGCACCCAACGGAGGACGTTTCGGATACGACTACGCGACGCGCACGGCGGTTTCGCGTTCGAACATGTACGTCAATCGCCCCGAAGAGACGCGATACTTTTACCTGGATGTCGACGGCAACGGCGGCCGGCTCAACGGTGCGAACCACTATACGGTGACCTATAAGAAGCTGCCGCCAGTCAACGGCTTCTGGTCGCTTACGGTCTATAACGAGCATCACCTTTTCGAACCCAATTCGCTTAACCGCTATTCGCTTGGCACGAAGAACAAGAATCTGAAGTACAACGCCGACGGCTCACTGACCCTTTACGTGCAGAATGAGTCGCCTGGTCCAGACAAGGAATCGAACTGGATACCGGCACCGAAAGGCGACTTTTCGCTGTATCAGCGTACCTACTGGCCCAAAGCAGAAGTACTGGAAGGCAAGTGGACGCCGCCCGCAGCCGAGAAGGTCAACTAATCCGCGCCCGGAGAAATCATGCCGAAGAAATCTGCAAGTTGGCACACGCTGATTGCACTGCTCGTCGCGTCAACGTTTCCAGTTCTTTCGTACGCGCAGACGAGCCGTTTCGACGCGCTCGCGAATAGCGCTTTTGTCCAGGGTCGTCCGACGCCGGAGACGGCCAGCGCTCTGACAGACGAACTGCTGTTCCAGCGAGCGACGCAGACCTATCTGTGGGCCATGCCACTGCTTAACACCATGGGTATGCGCGACGGCTTCGCGCAGGCCTACGGCACGGGCTACAGTACGATGGCGATCTGGGCCAAACGGCTGGATGCGAAAACCCTCATCACCACGCCGAACTCTGATCTAATTTACGGGATGTCGTTCGTCAATCTTGCCGATACGGGACCGCTGGTGTTCGAAGCGCCGCCGAAGCTGCAGGGGATTCTCCTCGATATGTGGCAACGTCCGATTCCCGGGCCACAGATCAACGGCACTGCGTATTTTGGCGACGTTGGCCTGCCTGGGCCAGACGGTGGGGCGGGCGGCAAGTTCCTGATCCTTCCGCCCGGTTATTCGGGCGAGGTGCCTTCGGGCTACTACGTGTACCGTTCGGGGACCAACAACATTTTCATTTTCCTGCGCTCGTTCTATCAGTCGCTGGACAACATCACTCCGGCAGTCGATTTGCTCAAGCAATCCGCTATATATCCACTGGGCAAGAAGGACTCTGCGGAAAAGATGAAATTCTTCGATGCATCGGGTTCGCCGCACAACATGCTGCCGCGAAGCGACGCGAGCGCCTTCAAGGATCTCAAGTATCTGGTGGATACGGAAGGCAGCAATCTCGCCGATCCTGATTGGATGGGCATGCTCGCCGGCCTCGGCATCACGAAAGACAAACCGTTCGAACCGGACCCCCACGCCCGGAAGATTTTGGACGATGCCGCGAAGACAGGCTACAAGACGAGTCGTGTGATTGGCCTGCAAGGCGACAATGACATTCGCGTGTACAAGGACCGGCAATGGGTGAACCCGGTCAACAACGTCTCGTCGCGTTGGCCGAACGCCGTCAACGATCTGGGCTTCACGTCAAATAGCGGTGGCTATCGCGATCTGGATGCGCGAGTCTGGTTCTTTACCGATTACTACTCGATCAGTCCAGGCATGGTGTCCATGACGCCCGGCAAGGGCGCGTTTTACATGATCGCGTTTAACGATGACGCAGGTCGACCACTTGTGGGTGGACAAACCTATAAGGTGACGTTGCCGCCGGACATTCCCGCCGCCCTGTTCTGGTCGGTCACGCTGTATGACGCCTCGAATGCGTCCGGACTCGCTAACGGGCAACCGTTCCCGTCGCTCGGCAAGCTCAATCATCCCAAACAGAACGCGGATCAAAGCACGACGCTGTACATTGGCCCGAAAGCGCCAAAAGGTGAGGAAGGCAACTGGCTCGCCACCGAGCCCGGGCGCGGCTTCTTCGCGATTCTGCGTCTTTACGCGCCGACGCAACCCGCGATCGACGGGAGCTGGAAGCCGGGTGATATTGAGAGGATAAAGTAGGACGCGCGGACTTCTCAGCTTTGGCGAGTTGCGTCTGGAGCCGCAACTCGCAATGCGCTCGACGCTTTGTCGAGGCACGTGGTGTCAGCGACGGGGCGGACGGAGTTCGCTTGCGTGGCGTGGATGCGGTTGAAACCGTGCAAATCCGGAAGCCGATGCTCGCCGTCTGAACGGGTTCGAATCCGCCCTCCATAACCGGTCATTCGCAAACGTAGGCCGACGGGGCGTTAGTGGCCGATTGTCGCCCGACACGGTCGGCCAGAGCCGACCCTGAGCGGACGATTAGCTGAATCGCAAGAATGGCCGCTTACGATTACATCGCTGGCCGTGGTGAGAGAATGTCGCTGTCACTACACTCGGGACAAACCATGACGCATATCAGAGGCGAAGCCCTCGGGGTATTGACGCTTGCGCCTTCCGCTTTCGCCCACGGCCTCCCGCCGGCCACCGCAGGTTTCTCGATCTCTCTGCGTCAGGTCACAGTGACGTTACCGGACGGCAGGACACTGCTGCATGAACTGAACGAAACCTTCCAGCGCGAACGGACCGGGTTGCTGGGTCGAAACGGCACTGGCAAGAGCGTGCTGGCGAGCGTGTTAGTGGGCTTGGTTAAGCCTGACGCTGGGCAGATCGCGCGCCATGGCATGGTCGCCTACGTGCCTCAGGAAATTGTCCCTGGAAAAGGGGCGACAGTCGCAGATGTCGCCGGATTGACACCGATACTCAATGCGCTAGATCGGATGGAGGGAGGTGAGCCCTGTCCTGGCGACTTCGATTTGCTGGACGGACGGTGGAACATCCGTTCCAGCCTGGAGCAAGCGCTAACGGAAAGCGGATTGGCACACCTGCAGCCACAAGTTCTGGCAGGCTCGCTGAGTGGCGGCGAACTCACCCGGGTCGCGTTAATCGGAGCGTTTCTGTCCGAAGCCGAAGGTCTGGTACTGGACGAACCCACCAACCATCTGGATTGCACCGCGCGACAGTGGCTGCGTGACAAGTTACTGCGATGGACAGGCGGTCTGATTCTTGTCAGTCACGATCGGGATTTACTCGACATGATGGAACGTATCGTAGAACTGAACCCGGGCGGGATTCGTAATTACGGCGGCAACTACGCGCTCTACGTCACTCAACGCAGCGCCGAAGCGTCGGCTGCTCAGGCGTCGCTTGAGCGCGCACGCACGGAGCGAAATGCTGCTGAGCGCGCGCTGCGCCGTCAACACAACGCGCAGCAACGTCGCGCCGCACACCAGGCTAAAGGTGCAAAGAACGCGAACTTGCCTGGCATTGCCTTGGGTCGTCGCAAGGATGGCGCTGAGGCGTTTGCGGGCCGGGAGCGACTTCGCCAGCATGAAGCGCAGGTCAAACTCGACGAGGCCGTTCATCAGGCCGCACGTGGCGTGGAGCCGGACAAAGCGGTCGCTCTCGTACTGCCAGCAACTGCCATTGCCGCAGGAAAGCGCGTTATCCATCTGGAAGACGCCGTTGCACCTTTTCCGGTAAACAGCCCTCCTCTTACGATGACGCTGACCGGGCCCGTCCGCGTCGCCGTGACGGGTCCAAACGGCTGTGGCAAGACAACGCTACTAAAGATGTTGGCCGGCAGCATCGCTCCGGTCTCGGGTGTCTGCCAGACCGGCGTGCGTAGCGCATGGCTCGATCAGCAAGCGACAAGGCTGTTACCACCGCGACGGTCGGTTCTTGAACGTCTACACGAGTTGAAATCGCCGCTGCCGGACGGGGTGTTGCGCAGCCACCTTTCATTGCTGGGCTTGAACTCCGACCTTCTCCACTTGCCATCCGCTGCGTTGAGCGGTGGTGAGCGACTCAAGGGCGCGCTTGCGTGCGTCTTGTGGAGCAACGAGCCAGCGCAGCTTTTGTTACTAGATGAACCGACCAATCACGTCGATCTGGAATCCATTGACGCGATAGAGCAGGCGCTGGGCAATTACCCCGGAGCGTTGGTCCTTGTGTCTCACGACATACATTTTCTTCGGTCGCTTCGACTAACTCACAGGCTAGAGTCAGATGGAAAGCAGTGGCAATTGATAGCAATGTGAAAGGCGGTGCGGTCCTGACACTCTCGGCTCGCATAACGGTTCAGGTCGGCAGCGGCCTTAAAATCTGAAGCCTAGGAACGCGTAACATCGCGATGCGGCTAAAGTCCGCTGTACGACTCAGATCGGTCTGTCAGCAATCATTCCCGCGTGTCTCTTCCTGGCCGGGTTGAGGCAGTGCTACCGGCAATTTGCTCGCCGGAAACCGGCCATTGAGCGGGGGCGGACGAGACCTTGGCTATTCAAATTGGATAGCGACCTCGACCGGCAGCTCATGGCCGACTACCGCCTGATGCGGTTGGTTCTGACCGGTACTGTTTCTTCCTTCCACTTGCGCTGCCTTCGATTGCAGCTATCCAAGCCGCCCGTCGTCCGGGGCTCGCCAGTACTTTGACGCGCCGGTACACGGGTTTCCGCACTTTGGCTGAAAGGACCTTCCGTGAATGGGCCGCCGAAAATTCGCAGCAGCCGGTTGCAGGCTCGACAATGGCACGGTGCAACACCTGCGTATCTACATCGGTTTGCACGACAGCGCCGCGCCTGCGACTATGCGGGCGGTCTTGCAGGCATCGGCGGAAGCAAGGGCGCGCCGCGCCGCCGCGAGACATCCACTTATGCGAACGGGTGATATATGAAGCTTATGGGATTAAAGGTGCGACGTGTAAAAAGGCACGGTGAGGTTTCCTGCTGTGTCCCTGAACTGGCCGAGTTAATGCGTCAGAGGCGCGAGCTACCCGGCTTCAGGCGCCGTATCCCTGAACTTGCCGCAGTGTGGTGGACTTCGCGTGTCATGGGCAAACATGCCCGCCTGAGTCCGGCGCTCGCGCATGCGCTTGAGGTCGCATGGCATGCCGGGGCGCTGGAGACGCTGAGCTGCGCGATGGGATGGCCCGGCGACGATATCCGGCAGCGTGCCCTATCCCTGCAACGCGAGGCCGCCGACCGGCTCGCGACTCTTCGTGACGAGGAAAGAACTCACTGGGCGGGGCACACGGCGATCAGCGTCGCCAACGCAGAGATCAATCAACGTGGGCGGCTTGGCGGGTTGCATCGCTGACTGCGTCTTCCATAAAGCGGAAGCCGAGAAGTTCGGATTGACCAGAGTAGAGCAGCTATTGACCGGCGGAAATCAATAGGTCATGGGCGCGGCATGCACGCCGTACTCTGAAGTGTGGGTGAGAGTATGGGAGTTTTTGAAGATCTCCCGAAAACCATTGTCGGGCGGAGCCTGTTGGCGGAGGCGGTGAGATTCGAACTCACGGAAGGATTGCTCCTTCGCCGGTTTTCAAGACCGGTGCCTTAAACCGCTCGGCCACACCTCCAGGACGCGAATTGTAACCCGAAATCGGCTCGCGACGGCCACTGGCGCCGGCAATCAGCGCCCGTCTTTCAGAAACAGCGCCTGCAGATCATTGAGGAAGTTCTGCCCGCGCACGGTCGGCGCAATCTTCTCGTGATCGCGCACGATCAGGCCTCGCTTCTCGGCTTCCTGCAACGCTGGTTCGATCGACGTCATCGAAAGACCTGTGCGTTCCACGAACCGATGCACCGGAAAACCCTCCACCAGACGCAGCGCGTTCAGCATGAATTCGAACGGCAGATCGCGCGGGCCGACTTCGGTCTCTTCCTGCACCGGTGCGCCGGCTTTCGCCTGCTCGATGAACGTAGCCGGATGCTTGTAGCGGGCCTGACGCAGCACACGGTTCGGAAACGACAGCTTCGTGTGTGCGCCCGCGCCGATGCCGAGATAGTCGCCGAAGCGCCAGTAGTTCAGGTTGTGTTTGCTCTGCCGGTGCGGCTTCGCGTACGCCGACACTTCGTAGCGTTCGTAACCGGCCGCCGTCGTGCGCTCGTGAATCCAGTCCTGCATGTCGGCGGATTGATCGTCGTCGGGCAACGGTGGCGGAAACTTTGCGAACAGCGTGTTCGGTTCGAGCGTCAGGTGATACAGCGACAGATGCGGTGGTGCGAACGACAGCGCCGTTTCGATGTCAGCCTGACATTCGGCGAGCGTCTGCTGCGGCAGCGCGAACATCAGGTCGAGGTTGAAGTTGTCGAAGGTGGCGGCGGCGACTTCCACTGCGCGACGCGCCTCCGTCGAATCGTGAATCCGGCCGAGCGCCTTCAGATGCGCCTCGTTGAAACTCTGGATGCCGACCGACAGCCGGTTCACGCCGCTCGCGCGGAACTGCGCGAATTTGGCGGCTTCGAACGTGCCGGGATTTGCTTCGAGCGTGATCTCGGCATCCGCGTCGAGCGGCAGCAGCGCGCGCACGTCCGACAGCAGCCGGTCAAGCCCGGCCGCCGACAGCAGGCTCGGCGTGCCGCCGCCGATAAACACCGTATGCACCTGGCGACCCCAGACGAGCGGCAACGCCAGTTCAAGGTCAGTGCGCAACGCATCGAGGTATTCGTTCTCGGGGAACGTATCGCCTTTCCACTCGTGGGAGTTGAAATCGCAATACGGGCATTTGCGTACGCACCACGGGAAATGCACATAGAGCGCGAGCGGCGGCAACGACGTCAGACGGATGCCGCCCGGCGCCGTGAACGCCTTGACGACGTTGACACCGATTCCGCCGATGCCGCCACCCGTGCTGGACGCCGCGCTCATGCCGCCTCCGACAGACGCGCAAGCAGGCGCCGCAACGCGATCGCGCGATGGCTCGTCGCGTTTTTGACCGCGGGCTCGAGTTCCGCGGCGGTCGCACCCAGCGTCGGCAGATAGAAGTACGGGTCGTAGCCGAAGCCGTTCGCACCGCGCGGCGCGTCGAGCACCTCGCCATGCCAGCGACCTTCGGCGATGAGCGGCTCCGGGTCGTCGGCGTGACGCACAAGCGCGAGCACGCAGTAGTAGTAGGCGCGCCTGTCGCTCTGGCCCGCAAGTTGTTCGACGAGATACGCGTTGTTCGCCGCATCGCTTTTTTCGCCGCCCGCGCGTTGCGCATAGCGCGCCGAATACACGCCCGGCGCGCCGCGCAACGCGACGACACACAGACCGGAATCGTCGGCGAGTGCGGGCAGCCCGGTGATTTTCGCTGCGTGCCGCGCTTTCGTGAGCGCGTTTTCGACGAACGTCGGATGCGGTTCCTCGGCTTCCGGCACGTTCAGGCGCCCCTGCGGAATCAGCTCGATGCCGACGGTTTCAAAGAGTGCAGCGAATTCGCGCAGCTTGCCCGCATTGTTCGACGCAAGTACAACCTGCTTCAGTGACGAAGCGATCGTACCGGCGCCTGTTTCCCGATCATTCACCCTTCGACTCCAGCGCTTCCTTCTGTTTCGCGATCAGCGTCTCGATGCCGCTTTGCGCGAGATCGAGCAGCGCGTTCATTTCATCGCGCGAAAACGGTACGCCTTCGGCGGTGCCCTGAATTTCGACGAAGCCGCCGTCGCCGGTCATCACGACGTTCATGTCGGTGTCGCATTGCGAGTCTTCGTCGTAATCGAGGTCGAGCACCGGCAGACCGTCGAACACGCCGACCGAAATCGCCGCGACGTAATCCGTGATCGGCGACGTTTCGATGCGGCCGGTCGCGAGCAGCTTCGCGACGGCGTCATGCGCGGCGACAAACGCGCCGGTGATGCTCGCCGTGCGCGTGCCGCCGTCGGCCTGGATCACGTCGCAGTCGATGTGCAGCGTGCGCGCCCCGAGCTTCTCCAGATCGAACACCGAACGCAGCGCGCGGCCGATCAGGCGCTGGATTTCCTGGGTGCGGCCTGTCTGCTTGCCGCGCGCGGCTTCGCGGTCGCTGCGCGTGTGCGTGGCGCGCGGCAGCATGCCGTATTCGGCGGTGAGCCAGCCCTGTCCACGGTCGCGCAGGAAGCCCGGCACGGTTTCAGCGATGCTCGCCGTGCAGATCACCTTGGTGTCGCCGAATTCGACCAGAACGGAGCCTTCTGCGTGCTTCGTGTAATGACGCGTGATGCGCACGTCGCGCAGCTGGTCGGCGGGGCGGCCGCTGGGACGTTTTGTGGAATGTGTCATGGTCGGGAGCCGGGGAAAGGAATAGAGGAGGGGAAACCGGGATTTTACCGCCGATCGGCGCGGCGGGCCCGGGCGAACCGGTCGCGCGTGGACGAAGCGTTGCCGCCAAAGATGGGATAATGCGCGTTCTTCGCCCCGCGTCTCGTACACGCCGGGCGGCTCGAATCCTCAGGTCTGTCTGCCGGCATGAGCGCCGGCAGACAGACCGCCCTTCGCGAGACGAATGATGATCTACAGCATGACTGGCTATGCGAGCGCCACGCGCGAACTCGCAGCGGCTTCAGGTACAGGCGGCGTGAGCGTCTCGGTCGAGCTGCGCACCGTGAATTCGCGCTTTCTCGACCTCAACTTCCGCATGCCGGAAGATGTGCGCGTCTGCGAACCGACGTTGCGCGAAATGCTGATGAACAAGCTTTCGCGCGGCAAGGTCGATATCCGTATCAACCTGCAGCGCAGCGAGCAGTCGGCGAACGCGGGTTCGGTGAGCCGCGAGACACTCGACCAGCTCGCGCTGCTCGAGCGTGCGGTGCTCGGCGTATTTCCGGAAGCCGGCCGTCTGCGCACGGGCGAAATCCTGCGCTGGCCGGGCGTGCTCGCCGAAAGCGGCGTGGCGCCGGAAACGCTGCGCGACGCGGTACTCGCCTGCGGCAAGCAGGCCATCGCCGACCTGATTGACGTGCGTGCCCGCGAAGGTGCGCAACTCGCGACGATGCTGATTGCGAACGTCACCGAAATGGAAGCGATCGTCACGAAGATCACGCCGCTCGTGCCGGAACTGATCACGAAGCACCAGCAAAAAATCGTCGAGCGGCTGCAGGAAGCGCTCGGTATCGCGGCGCCGGACGGCGCGGCCACGATCGTCTCGCGCGAGGAAATCGCCGAGCGTATCCGCCAGGAAGTGACGATCTACGGCATCCGCATCGACATCGCCGAAGAGCTCACACGTCTCACCGCGCATCTGAACGAAACGCGTCATGTGATCGAGAAGGGCGGCAAGGTCGGCAAGCGTCTCGACTTCATGATGCAGGAACTGAATCGCGAAGCGAACACGTTGGGATCGAAGGCGGCCGCGAAGGAACTGGCCGATTCGTCGATGACGCTGAAGCTCCTGATCGAGCAGATGCGCGAACAAGTACAAAACCTGGAGTGACACGCCCATGACTGGCCAGACACGCGAAGGCAACGCGCCGCGCAACCCTTACGCCGGCGCTTATCCGGGCAACCTGTTCATGGTCGTGGCGCCGTCGGGCGCGGGCAAATCGACGCTCGTGAACGCGCTGCTCGCGAAAGATCCGCAGATCCGTCTGTCGATTTCCTACACGACGCGCCCGCCGCGTCCGAAGGAACAGGACGGTCAGCACTATCACTTCACGTCGGTCGATGACTTCCTGTCGCGTCACGCGCAGGGCGAGTTTCTCGAAAGCGCCGAAGTGCACGGCAACTACTACGCAACCTCGCGCGTGTGGATCGAGGAACAGATGAAAAGCGGCCACGACGTGCTGCTCGAAATCGACTGGCAAGGCGCGCAGCAGGTGAAAAAGCAGTTCCACAATGCCGTTGAAATCTTCATTCTGCCGCCTTCGCTCGATGCGCTCGAAGAGCGTCTGAAGAAGCGCGGCCAGGACGAGCCGAACGTGATTACGCGGCGTCTCCTCGCAGCGGGTAGCGAGATGGCGCATGCTGCCGAAGCCGAATACGTCGTGATCAACGAGAACTTCGATCGCGCACTTGCCGAGCTGCAATGCCTCGTCGCGGCGACGCGTTCACGCTTCGCTTCGCAGTACGCGCGCCACACCCAGCTTTTCGTGCAACTCGGCATTCATTTGCCGCACGGCGGCTAACGGCGGGGTTTCCGGCACATAAGGTAGAATAAGCAACATACTGAGAAGGAATTTCCAACATGGCCCGCATTACCGTCGAAGACTGTCTGAAACAGATCCCGAACCGTTTCGAACTGGCGCTTGCCGCAACCTATCGCGCGCGTCAGCTCGCACAAGGCCACACGCCGAAGATCGAAAGCCGCGACAAGCCCACCGTTGTCGCGCTGCGCGAAATCGCGGCTGGTCAGGTCGGCGTCGAAATGCTGAAGAAGGTGCCGGTTTAAGGCGCTTCATCTGCATTCGATTGCTGAATTATTGAATCAACGCGTGCAGACCGGCTTGTCGCCAGCACGTATTCCGGCACGGAGGCGAACATGAGCACGACCCCATCGCCTGCCGCATCGGAAGCGGAGCACGATTCCCACGACAACGCCCAGGAAGGCGATTCGCCTTCTACTGCACGCCGCTACATCGACGCGGTCCTCGAACAGTCGTTTCGCCATCTGTTCGGGCCGACCGCCACGCCGGAGCAGCCGCGCCGGCACGACGTCGTTTCGATCGCGAAGCTGACGTCGGCGCTCGCCGAATTCATCACGCCGGAAGAGATCAAGGACGTCAAGGCGGCCTTTCATTTCAGCGATGAGGCCCATCTCGGCCAGTATCGTCAAAGCGGCGAACCCTATATCACGCATCCAGTCGCCGTCGCGGAAATCTGCGCCGGCTGGAAGCTCGACGCCCAGTCGATCATGGCGGCGCTCCTGCATGACGTGATGGAAGACCAGGGCGTGACCAAGGCGGAACTCGCCGAGCGCTTCGGCGCGAAGGTCGCCGAACTGGTCGACGGGTTGTCAAAGCTCGACAAGATGGAATTTCGCAATCGCGAAGAGGCGCAGGCGGAAAACTTCCGCAAAATGCTGCTCGCAATGGCGCGTGACGTGCGCGTGATTCTCGTCAAGCTGGCAGACCGCCTGCACAACATGCGCACGCTGGGCGCGGTGCCGCACGAAAAGCGTCGCCGCGTGGCGCGCGAAACGCTCGATATTTACGCGCCGATCGCGCACCGGCTGGGCCTGAACAATACATATCGCGAGCTGCAGGACCTGAGCTTCGCGAATTTCAACCCGCATCGCTACGCCACGCTCGAAAAGGCTGTGAAGGCGGCGCGCGGCAATCGTCGCGAAGTGGTCGGCAAGATCATGGAGTCGGTGCAGCGCGCGATCGCCGACGCAAAGCTCCTTGCCGAGGTCACCGGCCGCGAAAAGACCATCTTCAGCATCTACAAGAAGATGCGCGACAAGCAGCTGTCGTTCTCGCAGGTGCTGGACGTGTACGGCTTCCGCGTGGTCGTCGAGAGCGCGCTGGAGTGCTACACCTGCATTGGCGCGCTGCATGCGCTCTACAAGCCGGTGCCGGGCAAGTTCAAGGATTACATCGCGATTCCGAAGGTCAATGGCTATCAGTCGCTGCACACCACGCTCGTCGGCCCGTTCGGCGCGCCGATCGAGTTCCAGGTGCGCACGCGCAAGATGCACGAGATCGCGGAAGCGGGCGTCGCCGCGCACTGGCTGTACAAGAACGGCAGCGCCGATCTCAACGATGTGCAAAAGCGCGCGCACCAGTGGCTGAAGTCGCTGCTCGATATCCAGAGCGAAGCCGGCGATTCGAGCGAATTCCTCGAGCACGTGAAGATCGACCTGTTCCCGGACGCGGTCTACGTGTTCACACCGAAGTCGAAGATCATGGCGTTGCCGCGCGGCGCCACGGCGCTCGACTTCGCGTATTCGATCCACAGCGATCTGGGCAACCAGTGCGTCGCGGTAAAGATCAACAACGAACTGCTGCCGCTGCGCACCGAGCTGAAAAGCGGCGATATCGTCGAAGTCATTACCGCGCCGTATTCGAAGCCGAATCCCGCGTGGCTCGGTTTCGTGCGGACGGGCAAGGCGCGTTCGGCGATCCGTCACTACCTGAAGACGATGCGCCTGAACGAGTCGGTGCAGCTGGGTGAGCGTCTGGTCGATCAGGCGCTGAAGGGCTATGGTTTTGCGCTGTCGGACGTGACACCGGAGGTCTGGGAAAAGCTGGTGCTGTGGACGGGCAACAAGAATCGCCAGGAGATTTTCGCGGACATCGGTCTTGGTCGGCGCGTCGCAGCCGTCATGGCGAAGCGCATCGAAGTGCTGATGAGCGGCCGCGACGCCGACGACGACGGCACGCGCCACGATTCCGGCGGCTCGCATGCGCCGCCGGTGGTGATCACGGGCACCGAAGGCATGTCGGTGCAGTTGTCGGCGTGCTGCCGCCCGATTCCGGGCGACGACATCATGGGCTACATCGGCATCGGCCTCGGCATGGCGATCCACACCACCGATTGTCGCGTCGCGCAGCGTATTCACCGCCGCGATCCGGGCCGCTGGATCGACGTTGCGTGGGCGCCGCAGCCTGGGCGTCTCTTCGACGTCGCGATCAAGGTGCTGGTGAAGAATACGAAGGGCGTGTTCGCCCGCGTCGCCGCCGACATTACCTCGGCCGATGCGAATATCGTTCACATCGCGATGGACGAGGACCTCTCACAGGAATCCACTGTCCTGCGCTTCGTCATCCAGGTCAGCGACCGGGTGCACCTCGCCAACGTCATGCGCCGGGTGCGTACGAACCCGGACGTCATGCGCATCGCGCGCGAGCGTCCGAGCGAAGAAGGCCATCATCGTCACGACGGCGGCATGCGGATCGACCGCGAACGCGGGGACTACTGACGGCTTCATCCACGTCCGGGTTGGACCCGCGCGTAGTTGCGGCCGTGTCAGCGTCTGCGGCAGGTACGGCAAATGCGTCTTTCATCCATTATCTGAATCAGGGTCGTCACGCTTTGAGACGGCTTCGGTCGCGTACCTGTCGTGCCGCGATTTGAAGTTTTGACGTGCGCGACGGTCGTCCCATTCTCGCAGCGAAAAGGTAAGCCGATGAACGTTGCCGATCTGACCGATGTCGCGCTCGATTATTGGGTGGCGCGAAGCCTCTACGACTTTGTCCGCGAAATCCATTTCACCGACGGCGGCCGCACGGTAGCGATCCGCGGCACCGATCGTGGCCGTCCGTGGGACGGACGGTTCACGCCGTCGGGTTCGTGGGAGGCGGCTGCGCTCGTGCTCGATCGCGCACGGAGGCTGGAAATCGTCGCGGGCGCGCACGGGACCGACGCACACTGCGTCGCCGATTTCGAGGGCGGATTGCGAGCGGTGGAAGGGCGCGGGGAATCGACGCGGATCGCGTTGCTGCGGGCGTTCGTCGCGAGCCGCTTCGGCGATACGGTCGCCGACGGCATGTTGCGTGAGCCTCAGGCCCTGATGGGGGCGATTGCCGAGGTGATTGGCGAAGCGTCAGCGCAGCCCTCGCCGGAAGACGTGCCGACACCGAACGGCCGCATCGGTGACATCCAGTCGGCGCCGCGCTGATTCCCTCGGCACAAAAAGCAAAGGGCCTTCCGACGGAAGGCCCTTTATAGGTGGTGCGGCTGGCAGGATTCGAACCCACGACCCCTTGGTTCGTAGCCAAGTACTCTATCCAACTGAGCTACAGCCGCACGCGAAACAGGTAATGCTTGCACTCAGACGCTTTGCCGTACAAAAACCAGACGAAACGCCGGTGAAACAAAAGGGCCTTCCCGGAGGAAGGCCCTCGAATAAGTGGTGCGGCTGGCAGGATTCGAACCCACGACCCCTTGGTTCGTAGCCAAGTACTCTATCCAACTGAGCTACAGCCGCACGCAGAAACGAGATTATAGCAAAGCCTCGAAAAAAGGGAAGCCACAAACGCCAATTTGTCTCATTATCCTTGTTATGTATCTTGATGGACGGGGCCTCGCCCCCTCGAAGCACCATGAACAAAGCCTTTGTCAAAGAGTCGACCGACGATCAGGACGACGACGCCGATGTCGCCCAGCCCGAGATTCCCGCGGGCGCGAAGAATTACATCACGCCCGCCGGCTACCGGCGGTTGCGTGACGAACTGCTGCATCTGATCGACGAGGCGCGTCCGGAAGTCGTGAAGCTGGTTTCGTGGGCGGCGTCGAACGGCGACCGCTCCGAAAACGGCGATTACATCTACGGCAAACGACGTCTGCGCGAAATTGACCGACGCATCCGTTTTCTGACAAAGCGGCTCGATCTGGCGGAAGTCGTCGACAGCAGCCGGCAGGAAAGCGTCGACCAGGTATTTTTCGGCGCGAGCGTCGATTACGGCACCGTAGATGGCGAAACGCACACGGTGACAATCGTCGGCGTGGATGAGGTGAACCTGGACATCGGGCACGTAAGCTGGGTGTCGCCCATCGCGCGCGCGCTCCTGAAAGCACGGATCGGCGACGAGGTCACGTTGCACACGCCTGCCGGTCCGGAACCCATCGATGTGCTCGACGTCCGCTATCCGCCGCCCGATACGGGCGGTTAGGGCTTAAACCTGGATGCGGTTACTGTCGTCGGAAAGCAGGCGAGGAGCACTTCCCTTACAGCTATTGCGGGTCGGTACGTGCGCTGAGATCAATAAAAAAGGCGCCGCAAGCGGCGCCTTTCAATACTGCAGATACTGACTTGAAGCTTAGAAGCGGTGACGCAGACCAGCCGTCACAGCAATTTGCTTGTTGTTGCTCGAAGCGGCCAGGCCGTTGATGACTGCATTGACCGGCGCGCCGTCGTTGACTTCCTGGTATTCGCCTTGCAGGTACACGTCCGTGCGCTTCGACAGCGCGTAGGCGGTTTGCAGGTTGAACTGGTTCCAGTGCGGGCTCGTGCCTTCCAGGTTGCCACGCGTATACGTGTACGAACCAGCGATGCTCAGAGCCGGCGTCAGCGCGTAGCGTGCGTTCGCTTCGAAGTTCTGGAAGCGTGCGCTGTCGCCGTTCGTGGCGATGCCGCCCGTCACGCCCGATGCGCCTGCGCCGATGCCGGCCAGACCGTTCAGGTTCGTTTGCGAGTACACGAGGCCAGCCGTTGCCGCGCCGAACGTGTAGCTTGCACCTGCGCCCCACGTTTGCTGACGCGCTGCGAAGAACGTGTTGTCGCTCGACACCGCGCCACCTGCGTTGAACGCTGCAGCCGCGCCCGTTGCGCCGTTGCTGTTCAGTTGCAGGTAAGCCGCGCCGACGTTCAGGCCGCCGTAGTTATACGATGCGCCCGCGCTGTATGCACGGTTGTTCGCAAAGCCGTCTGCCTGGTTCGAGAAGCCATACAACGCGCCGAACTTGAAGCCGCCGTAAGCCGCGCTCTGGTACTTGACCGAGTTGTTCACGCGGAACGAGTTGTTCAGGTTGTCGTTGTCGAACGGGTGGGCGAACTGCGTGCCGCCGTATTGCGTGCCGGTCAGCGCCAGCGGGCCGACGTAGTCAACCATGCTGTCGTATTGACGGCCGAGCGTCACGGAACCGAACTGGTTGCTCGACAGGCCGACGAAAGCCTGGCGACCGAATTCACGGCCGCCTTGCTTCAGCGAGCCGTCGTTGATGCCGAAGCCATTTTCCAACGTGAAGATGGCCTTCAGACCGCCGCCCAGATCTTCCGCACCGCGCAGGCCCCAACGGCTGCCGTTCACCGAGCCGCTCGTTTCCTGCCAGTTGCTGTGACCGTTCTGATTATTGGTATAAGTGATGCCAGCATCGATCAGGCCGTACAGTGTGACGCTGCTTTGTGCATGAGCGGCAGTAGCGAACACGCCCGACAGGGCCGCGACCATGAGTGTCTTTTTCATCTTTGTAGCTCCGAGAACAGGATGGGTTTTCGAAAAACCCAGGCTTCAAGGAAACAATCACGCAACGCTGCGAGAGGCGGAATGCACGTGAAAACGCGCGATACAACAAGCGCGTTTGTTTCCGGGACAGACAAAGTGTAAGTAGGTGCGTTGTGATGCGCTCATTCCGAAATGCACAATAAAGTATTACTGGATCGGAAATGATAATTAGCCCCGGCTGAAGCCTTGCTGGTAAAGGCTTGAGTGGGTTTTTGACGTTACACGGGAGGGCGTGTCAACCTTTGGACGTTGTTCAATTACGACAGCAAAAGTGGCACAAAAACGACAATGATTGGCCAGAATTGCAATTGTTGTCGTTTTAGAAATGGTTGATTGTTGTTATTGCGGCTAATTGGCTTTCATGGCGGCGCTATACTAAACTTTCTGCTTTTCGAAGCAGACTTTTTCGTTGATGAAAAAGATCTCCAAACCTTTGTCGGCGCGGCTTTCCAGCCGCGCTCTTTTTTTGTCCCGCCGTTCTGTCATTCCTTCCTAGCCAGCGCCGGTTGCCACCGGATCCGGCTCGTCGAACCCGAAGTTGTCTGGCACGCTCCAATCTTCCATGACGTAACGACGTGCGTCCATAGGGGAAGACAGCAGGTTCTGCCAGTGATCGCCGTGCCACATCGGGTCGAGCGCAAAGGCCGAAGAACTGGCCGTTTCCATGGGGATGGCCGCCTGTATCGAAGACGGTCGCGAATGAAAAAGCCGGGTGGCCAGTCGTCCGAGTTCCTTTAAAAACATGGCGATCTCCCGTTGCTCGCTGCGTACATCCGATCGTGAAGTGAATGCGTTACATGAACAACCCGGATAAACACTTACCAAATACACCATATGTTACATAACGGCAATTATTCCCGAATTTAAATTCAGTAAATCTTTAAGATGTAATAATGACCTCGAGCTTTAAAGATGCGTTTTGTATCAGGCGACCGTGTCATTCTGGCTTTGCATTCCTGCTGCTAAACAACTACCGGAATATCTCTTGACGGATTCTCATCGTTCCCCGTATAACGGCAAGGCTGAATTCCGGAGCCCGATGTGTGCCTGGCAGGCCCATGGAGTTGGCATAAAGGGCATTGCCCGTTTTACTTAAAATCTTGAAGGAAACTGGAATATGGAAACCGGTATCGTCAAATGGTTCAACGATGCTAAAGGCTTTGGATTCATCACGGCTGATTCGGGTGGCGAAGATCTTTTCGCGCATTTTTCGGAAATCCGCTCGGAAGGATTCAAGTCGCTGAAAGAAAATCAGCGCGTGTCGTTTGAGGTGAAGACCGGGCCGAAGGGCAAGCAGGCTGCAAACATCCAGCCGCTGTAAGCCTCGGCGCACGCCTCGGTACGCCGCGCGCAGACGCCGCGGTGACCTCTGGAGCCCTCGCATCTGTCGGGGGCTTTTTTACGTCCGCGAATGATGTCCTGTATGGTCGGATGCGGCAGAACATGAGGTTCCTCAATTAGCGAGGGCGCGCCATGTTGGTTAATGATAAAACCGCATTTTTGTCCGATCGGTTTATAGATTCCCAATAGAAATATCGAATACTAAAAAGCGTGCTGGCGCGCCCCGTTTTAATGCCCGGCCGCGCGATAAAAATTTCCCCGTGCAATCCTGCTGATCTGCCAAGTGGTGCATACTTGCGCGAAGTCACGCCTACAACGCCTTCCCATGCCTGAACAGTATCTGGCGGCTTCCGCCATCGACGTACCCATTGTCTTTGTCGACCTCGAAACCACCGGTGGGTCTGTCGGCGAGCATCGGATTACCGAAGTCGGCGTCGTCGAAGTGGGGCCGCAAGGTGTTTCGCGCTGGAGCACGCTGCTCGATCCGCAGCAGCCCATTCCGCCCTTCATCCAGCAGCTCACCGGCATTACGGATGCGATGGTGCGTGGCGCGCCGACGTTCGAGTCGATCGCGCCCGCGCTGTTCGAGCACCTGAAGGGCAAGCTTTTTGTCGCGCATAACGCCAGTTTCGATCGCGGCTTCCTGCGCGGCGAGTTCGCGCGGGTGGGGCTGACGTTCAATCCAGACGTGCTTTGCACGGTGCGGCTCTCGCGCGCCCTGTTTCCGGCCGAGAAGCGCCATGGCCTCGATGCACTGGTTCAGCGTCACGCGCTCGTGCCGTCCGATCGCCATCGTGCACTGGCGGACGCCGATCTGCTCTGGCAATTCTGGCAGCGTCTGCACAACCTCGTGCCAGTCGACGCACTGCGCACGCAGATCGAGCGCACTACGCGTTATTTCCAGCTTGCCGGCGATATCACCGAAGATCTGCTCGACACCGCACCCGCCGGTTGCGGCGTCTACGTGTTCTACGGCGAAGATGATCTGCCGCTTTACGTTGGCCGGAGTGTGCGTGTCCGTCAGCGGGTGCGGGCGCATCTCACGGCTGAACGGCGTTCGGCGAAGGATGTCCGTCTCGCGCAGCTGGTTCGGCGCGTCGAATGGCGTGCGACGGGCGGCGAGCTTGGCGCGTTGCTCGCCGAGGCGCAATGGATCGCGACGCTGCGACCGCGGCATAACCGGGCACCTCGCGTCGGCCGGAACGATCCCATCGATGCGCCCTGGCCGTTCACCGGGCCCATCGTCTTCGAGGAACGCGACGCGCAATCGCAGGCCTCGGCGTTTCATGTGATCGACCGCTGGCGGTATCTCGGCGGTGCGGCGACGCGGAAAGAGGCCGCCTTACTCGTCGTGCCCGGCGTTGCGAGTGCGTTCGAACTGTCGACGTACCGCATCCTCCAGACGCATCTCGACCGCGGCCTCGCGGTTTCGCTGCTGGGCACAGCCGCGTCAGCGCCGCTCGCCGCAAGCGATGCCGCCACGGTCTAGCGGCCGTTTCAACCCGTCGCGCCGACGCCGCCCGATTCGCACACGTGCGAGAGCGCGTGCGTGAGCGCGCTCGAATGCGCGGCGTCGTAGCGCGTCAATGACTTCCAGTTTGCAATGCCCTGCGCGACCCGCGACGGACAGTCCGGCGCGCCGCGTAGCGGCTGAACTCGCGCAAGGCCGGCCATCATCGACTGGGTCAGGCGGTCCACTTGCGGGCGCGTGCTGGTGGCGAGGTCTGGCGCGGCGCCAGCGGGCGGCTGGCCATTGCGCCATGCTTCGAACAAGGCGTTCTGCACATCTTTACTGGCATCGATCTGATCGCGGAAGAACGCCTGCGCGAAGGCGGGATCGACATTCGCCGCCATCGCGCGCTTCGCGACATCCTGTAGCAGCGCGTTTTCGCGCGGCGTGTCGGTAATCGGCTGGTGCGTGGCCCACTTGTAGCGCGCAACCGGCTCCGCAAGTGCAAGACGTTGCGACGCAAGCGCGATGAGATTGGTGAGCGCCGTGTCGTCGCCATCGGCGGAGGCGGGAAGCGGGGCGACGGCAAACGTGGCCGCGAGCAGCGTCGCGCAAAGCACGCGAGCGCGTTTTGGAAGTGTCATGAGGAATAGCGGGCCAACAGGCCAGAACGTAAACAGCAGAAGAATAGACCATCAGCGCATCGGTGCGGTCAAGGCGACGCGCGCAACCCTGCACGCCGGGTTCTGCAACCCGGCGCGCATGCAACAATCAGACGGCAGCCGCTTGCGCGAATGCGCGCGGTACGCGGCGCACCCAGGCGCCTGCGCACGACAGCCATCTCCGCGCGGATTGGGCGTAACCCAGCGCGTATCCCGTATTGCCGTGTCTGACCACGCTTACTTCTGGTCGCACGACTTGCGTTGTTCGTCGAAGAATGCGCGAACGTGTTCTGGAAGTTCGGCCCCGAGGAACTCAACGCCTGCCGGTTCCGGATCCGGACTCAACACCTGGTCTGGGGTCGGAATTCTTGGCGGTTTGGTATCCATGATCTTTCTCCTTTACAAACCGATTATCTGCCTCGGTCTTCGTTTTGCACCAGTGCTGCGAAGCGGCAACTCTGGTTTCGCCGTTTCACTGTTGCTTTAACGGCACAGCTCTTCCGGAATTGAACTTGAGTGAATAGAATTTATCGGTTGTCTGCTAATCCTCTCGCTTCAGTCCCGCCCTTACAACCGGTCTCCCCTTGCTTCCCGCCCTTGTTCTGTGCGCCTGCATACATGTGGGCCATCGAAACAGATAACGCTTTTATTGTGCGCTGCAGCGAAAAGACGCTCGACTTCACATTCATGCGAAATACGATCTTGCGTGATCTTTCATTAACGGATCATTAAGGCGTGCCGTTGACGCCCACATATATTTTTCTGTGCCGTTTTTTGTGAATGAGGGCGCATTCGACTTTAAACGATCATTCGTTCGAAAATCAGTTTGCACAAATATCGCTAATATTTTTCGGGCACGCCGACATGCGTCGGGTTTGCGGACGACGCGCGCGTTATCGGGCAGCGACATGGCCGCCGCCCGGTGCGGGCTCGTCGTTTCGTCGCCCCTTTCCTGACCTACGGGGTTTCGACAGGTGTTTTGTCCGGGGCCGGTACGCGAACCGGGCGGTCATAACCCTCAGGCTTGCCGACCACGTCGATCTGACCGTGGATGCGCGCCTGATGTCCGTCGGCGAACATGTAGTACGGAAACGGCCGGGCCGGTTCCGAAACAGCGTCGAGCCGCGCGAGGTGTTCCGGCGCGAGCATGAAATCGAGCGCACCGAGCGATTCCTGCAACTGCTCCGCTTTCGTCGCGCCGACGATGATGCTCGACACGCCGCGCTTCTGATGCAGCCAGTTCAGCGCGACCTGCGCCATCGGGCGGCCGGCCTCGTTCGCGACCGCTTCCAGTTCGGCGACGATACGGAAGTTGCGTTCGGTGAGCTTGTCGAAGCCCGGGGGCGGCGCAGCCGCAAGGCTCGCAAGCCGCCCGTCGCCTGAAAATCCCTTCGTCTGGAACGATGCGGCTTGCGACGGCCGGTATTTGCCCGACAGCACGCCCATGCCAAGCGGACTCCAGGGCACGAGCCCCATGCCGAGATTGGCCGCGAGATCCGCAAACTCGTTTTCCGCATTGCGCTCGATCATCGAGTATTCCAGCTGCATTGCCGCGACCGGTTCGAAGCCGCGCCAGTCGGCGAGCGTTTGTGCGCGTCCTGCGAACCATGCCGGTGTATCCGAGAGCCCGACGTAGCGGATCTTGCCCGCGCGCACGGCGTCATCCATTGCACGCATCACTTCGTCGACGGGCGTCATGCGATCCCACGTGTGCAGGTAGTACAGATCGATGTAATCGGTGCCGAGGCGTTTCAGCGAGCCTTCGAGCGCGCGGATCAGATTCTTTCGATGATTGCCGCCCGCGTTCGGATTGCCGCTTTCGGCGTTGTAGCTGTACTTGGTGGCGATCACGAGGCGTTCGCGCAATCCGCGCTGTGCCGCGAACCGGCCGACCCACTGCTCGCTCGTGCCCTCGGTGTACAGGTCGGCCGTATCGATAAAGTTGCCGCCTGCGTCCACGTACAGATCGAAGAGCCGCTGGGCGGCTTTCTCGTCGGCGCCCCAGCCCCATTCGGTGCCGAACGTCATCGTGCCGAGTGCGATCGGGCTCACGCGCAGGCCGGAGCGACCGAGCAGGGTATAGCGTTGCATCGTCATGAGTTGTCTCCTTGGGAACGTTCAGGTTGCATTCCGCGAAAGCCGGAAGTGCGAAGGCGATGAACGTATCGTGCGCCGAATATTTTTGTGGAAAAATCGGGTCTTTCTGAATGAATTGTGAAGTGATACTTCACAATGGAGCGCAGCCATGGATCCGTCTCATCTGCCCGGGTTAACGGCCTTCGTCGCGGTCGCCCGGCACGGCAGCTTCACCCGCGCGGCAGGCGAAACGGGGGTATCGCCTTCCGCGTTGTCGCAGACCATCCGGGCGCTGGAAACGCAGCTCAACGTGCGGCTCTTCAATCGCACAACACGCCGTGTCGCATTGACGGAGGCGGGCGCGCAGTTTCTGGAGCGCGTGCTTCCCGCGCTCGCGACGCTGGAGGCGGCGTTCGATTCCCTCGATGAAACGCGCAATCATCCGGCGGGCACGTTGCGCATCAATCTGCCGCGCATTGCGAGTGAAATGCTCGTGCAGCCGTATCTCGCGGAATTCACCCGCACTTATCCGCATATCCGGCTGGAGTTGACGCTCGACGATGGTTTCGTCGATCTCGTCGGCGAGGGCTTCGATGCCGGAATTCGTCTGGGCGAACGCGTTGCGCGCGATATGGTTGCCGTGCCGCTGAGCGGCGAGGTGCGTATCGCGGTGGCCGGATCGCCGGCGTATTTCGAGCGCCATCCGAAACCCGCGACGCCCGGGGATCTCGTCGCGCACGATTGCCTGCGCTACCGGTTCTCGACAAGCGGCGGAATGTATCGATGGGAGTTCGCGCAACCGGACGATCCGCGTCGCGTGTTCGAAGTGGAGACGCAGGGGAGCCTCGTCACCAACGATCTGCGCACGATGGTGAAGGCGGCTGAGCAGGGCGTCGGGCTGTTGCATGTGATCGACGGATACGTGCGTGAGCAACTCGAGGATGGCCGGCTGGTGAAAGTGCTGGAGGCGTGGTGTCCTGTGTTTCCCGGCTTCTATCTGTATACGCCGGGCCGCGCGCAGATGCCGCTCAAGGTGCGTGCGCTGATTGATTTCTTTCGGGCTAAGCGGGCGCTGCGGGAGTGATGGTGTGGCGCGTCGTGTCGAGCGCGGTGTTCGTCATTCAGGATTCTTAAACATTGCTACGAGGTATGACGACAAGGATAAGCGCGCTCGCATGGTTCGCTGACGATGCTCGGTGGTGTGTGGACCTATCGTGCGTTGCGCCGTCGTCGATGTCGTTCAGGCGTGACGACAGGGCTCGGGATATCCGTCGACGCCCTCTGCTTGTGTATCAACGGATTCCAGAAAGCAAAAAGCCCAGTCGCAATGACTGGGCTAAGTGCTTGAATCTTATGGTGCCGGAAAGAGGAATCGAACCCCCGACCTTCGCATTACGAATGCGCTGCTCTACCGTCTGAGCTATTCCGGCATCAGAGAAACGAGATTATAGGGACTTCTCCGATACTTTGACAAGCCCCCTCAATCAACTTTTTCAACTTTTTGTTTCATGGTGGTAGCGGGTCACCCGATCGACCTCGTTCTTCGAGCCAAGGAACACCGCCACACGTTCGTGCAGGCTCTTCGGCATCACGTCGAGAATGCGTTTCTCGCCGTTCGTCGCGGCGCCGCCCGCCTGTTCGACGATGAACGCCATCGGGTTCGCTTCGTACATCAGGCGGAGCTTGCCGGGCTTGTCCGGCGTCCGCTTGTCGGCGGGGTACATGAAGATGCCGCCGCGGTTCAGGATACGGTGAACGTCCGCGACCATCGATGCGATCCAGCGCATGTTGAAGTCCTGCTGGCGCGGGCCGTCGGAGCCCGCGTTCAACTCACCGATGTATTGCTGGACCGGCGCATGCCAGTGGCGCGCATTCGATGCGTTGATCGCGTATTCGCGCGTTTCGACCGGAATGCGCATGTCGCTTTGCGTGAGCACCCACGAGCCGAGTTCGCGATCGAGCGTGAAGCAGTTCACGCCATTGCCGGTTGTCAGCACGAGCACGGTTTGCGGACCGTACACGGCATAACCCGCGGCGACCTGCTGCGAACCGGGCTGCAGGAACGACTGTTCGGTCGGCTGCTGGCCGTCCGGGCAGCGCAGCACCGAGAAGATCGTGCCGATCGAGACGTTCACGTCGATGTTCGACGAGCCGTCGAGCGGATCGAACACCAGCAGGTATTCGCCCTTCGGATAGTTGCTCGGGATCGGGAAGAACGTTTCCATTTCCTCCGATGCCATCGCGGCCAGGTTGCCGCCCCATTCGTTCGCATCGAGCAGGATTTCGTTCGACAGGATGTCGAGGTTCTTCTGCACTTCGCCCTGCACGTTTTCACTGCCAGCGGTGCCGAGCGCTTCGCCCAGCGCGCCCTTGCTGACGTGATAGCTGATCGACTTGCATGCCCGCGCAACGACTTCGATCAGGAGGCGCAGATCGGCAGGCAGGTTATTGTTTTCGCGTTGCTGCTCGATCAGGTACTTCGTAAGAGTGGTACGGCGTTGCAAAGACATTGCTTACTCCGGAGAGGCGAAGGAATGCGCTGATTTTACCCGCTTGCACCCGCGTGCCTCGCGTTTTGAGATGGCGTGCGTGCTTTTCGCATCACAGCAGTTCGCGCTGTAGCGGGTCGCAACGCCCGTTTCCCGCAAGATGAAGATGAATTGAGCGGCGTAAGGCCGTTTTGAGCGCGCGGGCAACGAGGAGCCGGCACCGCACGCCGGCTCCTTTCCCAGGCAGTTGCGCCGGAAAATCAGCCCAGCGCTTTCTCCACGATCTCGCGCACGTCGCGCGATTTCACTTTCGCGGCGACGGATTCCAGCGCCGCGCGCATGCTATCGCGCAGCGTGGGCGTGAACCGGCGCCACAACTCCAGCGACCTTGCGAGACGTGCCGCGACCTGCGGATTCATCGCGTCGAGCGCGATGACCTGTTCGGCCCAGAAGCGGTAACCCGAACCATCCTCGGCATGGAACTGCGACGGATTCGCCGTGCAGAAACTGGAGATCAGCGAGCGCGCCCGGTTCGGGTTCTTCAACGTGAACGCCGGATGCGCCATCAACCTGCGCACGATGTCGATCACCGGTCGCTGCGCGCTTCCGCGTTGCGTCGCCTGAAGGGCGAACCACTTGTCGATGACGAGCGGTTCTTTTTCGAAGCGTCGATAGAAGTCGTCGAGCGCGGCATCGGCAAGCGTTCCGCCCGTCGCCGCCGACGCATTCAGCAGCGCCGACAGTGCCGCCGACCGGTCCGTCATGTTGTTCGCCGCGTCGTACTGCGCGCGCGCGAGCCGTACGGCTTCAGCAGGGTCGTCCAGGTCGGCGAGATATGACAGCGCGAGATTCTTCAGTGCGCGATGGCCCGATGCTTCGGGCGTTGCTTCGTATGCGCCCGGCGTCTGATGGCGATCGTAGATCGCGAGCCAGTCGGCGCGCAGCGCGTTCGCCAGATGGTTGCGAACGAACTGCCGGGCCCGGTGCACAGCGGCCGGATTCGACTCGACCATCTGCTCGGCCAGGTAGGCTTCCGATGGCAGCATCAGCGCGAGTTCGCGAAACGCCGGCGAAAGCGTTTCGTCGCGCAGCACACGGGCAAACGCAGCGACAATGGAATCGTCGAGCTGTAACGGGGCGCCTGTTGCGGCGCGCGAAGCAAGTGCGAGCAGCTCGCGCGTCGCGAGGCGCTGACCGGCCTCCCAGCGGTTGAACGGATCGCTGTCGTGGGCGAGCAGGAAGGTGAGATCTTCGTTCGAGTAGTCGTATTCGACGATCACCGGTGCCGAGAAATTGCGCAACAGCGAAGGCAGCGGCCTGTCGGCAACATCGACGAACGTGAAGGTCTGCCCGGTCGTCGTGAATTCGAGCACGCGTGTTGTGCCGGCACCCGGGGCAGTTTCGCCTTCGAGGCGCAGCGGCAGATCGGCGCCGTCCTTGCCGATCAGGCCGATTGCAAACGGAATCAGCAGCGGACCCTTCTGCGTTTCGCGGGCGGCCGGTGAACTCTCGCCATAACCCTGCGTCAGTGTCACGCTGTAGCGGCGCTGCGCTGCGTCGTAAGTGGTCTTGACGGACACGCGTGGCGTGCCGGCCTGGCTGTACCAGCGTTCGAACTGCGCGAGATCGCGACCGTTGGCATCGGCGAGTGCGTGGCGGAAATCGTCGCACGTCACGGCCTGCCCATCGTGGCGCTCGAAATACAGGTCCATGCCGCGGCGAAAGCCGTCGCGACCGAAGAGCGTCTGATACATCCGCACGACTTCCGAGCCTTTTTCGTACACCGTCATCGTGTAGAAGTTGTTGATCTCGACGTAGCTTTCCGGGCGCACCGGATGCGCCATCGGGCCTCCGTCTTCGGCGAACTGCATCTGGCGCAGCACGCGCACGTCCTCGATGCGCTTCGTGGCACGCGCTGCTTCGTCCGTTGCACCGCCGGCCATGTCGGCGGAAAACTCCTGGTCGCGGAACACGGTCAGGCCTTCCTTCAGGCTCAACTGGAACCAGTCGCGGCACGTCACGCGGTTGCCGGTCCAGTTGTGGAAGTACTCGTGGCCGACCACGGCCTCGATGTTCGCGAAGTCGGTATCCGTTGCGGTTTCGGGGTTCGCCAGCACGTACTTCGTGTTGAAGATGTTGAGCCCCTTGTTCTCCATCGCGCCCATATTGAAGTCGCTCACGGCGACGATCATGAAGCGGTCCAGATCGAGTTCGAGCCCGAAGCGCTGCTCGTCCCAGCGAATCGAATTCTTCAGCGAATCCATCGCGTGCTGCGTCTTGTCGAGATCGTGCGGTTCGACCCACACCTGCAGCAGCTTTTCCTTGCCCGAGCCGGTCTTCACGCGTTCCTCGAGCGCGACGAGTTTGCCCGCCACGAGCGCGAACAGATAGCTCGGCTTGCGAAACGGATCCTCCCAGCGCGCGAAGTGACGGCCGTCGGGCAGGTCGCCTTCCTCGATCAGGTTGCCGTTCGAGAGCAGCACCGGAAACGCCGCTTTATCGGCGCGCAGTGTGACCGTGTAGGTCGCCATCACATCGGGGCGGTCGAGGAAGTACGTGATGCGGCGAAAGCCTTCGGCTTCGCACTGGGTGAAGAAGTTGCCGCCCGATACGTAGAGACCGGAGAGCGTGGTGTTCTCCGCCGGGTTGCAGACGCTCACGAGCGTCAGTTCGAAATCGCCGGGCACGTCGTCGAGCGTCAGGCCGCGCTCGTGAGGATGCGCGGCGGCATGCGCGTTGCCGTCGATCGTCGCGCTGACGAACTCCAGCTGTTCGCCCATCAGTTCGAAATGCGGCGCGTGCGCGGCGTCGGGATTGCGGCGCACGCGCATCGTGTTGCGGACGACCGTGCGCCCGGGGACGAGATCGAACTCCAGCGCGACGGTTTCGATCAGGAAGGCGGGCGGCGCGTAATCGGCGCGGCGGATCACAGCGGGCGTAGCGGTGTCGGACATGGCGGATTCAGTAGAGAGTGCAGGGCGGCCGACGGCCGCGCGGGATGCGCGGCGACAAGCCAGTCGGACCATTGTACAAAGCCATTTGAGATCGTGCGCCTCGAACTTTTTACCGGTGACGCGGGTCAGCGTAATATCGGGTCAAGGTGAGATGGCGCAGGGCGCTGACCCGATGCCGAAGATGCTGAAAACGAGGAAGACCATGAAGCTCGACCGTTGGACCCGCCGTGTCGCCATGTTGCTGGCTGCCATGGCTGCAACCCTTTCTGGCTGTACCACCTATGTGGCCACGCAGGTTACTGCCTTCTCCGACTGGAACGGCAACGACGCGACCCGAACCTATGCATTCACCCGCGCGAGCGACCAGCAGAACAATCTGGAACTGTCCACTTACGAAGCGCTTGTCGCTGACGAGCTCGCGAACCAGGCATTCCACCGCGTGAGCGCGCAGGACGCGCACTATCTGGTTGGGCTCGGGTACGGCACCCGCAGCGACATGGTGACGGTTTCGCAGCCGGTCTATTACTACAACCCCTGGCCGGGCCCGTACTACTGGGGGCGCCCGATTGATCCGTGGGGCCCGTTCGGACCGTTTCCGGGTGGCTACATCGACCAGAGCTATCCGGTCTACACCCACCTGCTCAGCATCCGCATCACGGACCGCGCGTCGGGCAAGGAGGTGTACAACGTGACAGCCCGCAACTCGGGCGCCGAGTCGTCGCTGGTGCGCGCCATGCCCTATCTTGCGCGCAGCGCGCTCGCGGATTTTCCGCTGGGTAACGGGGTCGTGCGTACGGTGCGCATTCCGCTCGATGGCAGCGGCGCTGCGTCGTCGAACGAAACGGCGGCGGCCGCGGCGCCACCGTCGCCGGCTTCTGCGGTCAAATCCGTCCAGTAAGCCACGCGTCGCAGCTTACGCCTCGCGCAGCGGCTGCAGCGCAACATCAGGGGAAAAAGCCGGCCCCGCGTCATACGCGGGGCCGGCTTTTTTGTCTCGACCCGTCGGGGCGTGGAGCGCGCCTCAAAGTCCCACGCCGAAGAGTGCCATTGCGCCCAGCACGACGAACATGACCGCGGCGATACCGTGGACGACGTTGGTCGGCAGCCTGTGGGCGAAGCGGTCGCCGAGCACGATGGCGGGCACGTTTGCGATCATCATGCCAAGCGTCGTGCCGGTCACCACGCCGAAGAAATCGTGGAATCGTGCGGCGAGTGCGACGGTTGCGATCTGCGTCTTGTCGCCCATTTCGGCCAGAAAGAACGCGACGACGGTTGCGCCGAACACGCCGAGGCGCGTGCGGTTCGCATTGGCTTCGTCTTCGTCGAGCTTGTCAGGCACGAGAATCCACAACCCCATGCCGATGAACGATACTGCGAGCGCCCAGCGCATGATCGTCGGTGTGACGAGCGTGCCGAGCCACGCGCCGAGCGCGCCGGCGCCGGCGTGATTGACGAGCGTAGCGACGAGGACGCCGAAAATGATCGGCAGCGGCTTGCGATAACGGCCGGCGAGGACGAGCGAAAGCAGCTGTGTCTTGTCGCCGATTTCGGCAAGCGCGACGGCACCCGTCGAGATAAGAAAGGCTTGATCCACGTTGTGATGGTTTCCTCGGGCCGTGTAATGAGCGAGCGACGACCCACAACCGGCCGGGCCCTATAGCGGCAGCTGTGGATCATCGGTCTCGCCAGGCCTCAAGGCTGCGTCTGCCATGGCCGTACTGGCCAAGTCTGTTGACAGGCGCCCCCGCGTGACACGTGCGCGGCGCGATCTTCAACTCTGAAAGACTGCGCGGACATGCAGCAGGGCGGCTACTCCCCAATGAGGGGCAGATTATAACACGCGCGTTTTGTGCCACTGCGCTGCCAGGTATGTTTTTGTCCGGGCAGTTGCGCCTTCTGGCCCGATATTCCGGACGCCAACGAAGGACGTAAGACGGCGGCGCAAGGTTCTTTCAGAAAGTAAAAGGGCGGAATGAGAAATCGCGTCTACGCACACCACATTTCGCCAATGTCCGAAAGGGTTTGCGGCTTTCCAGGATTGCATTTACGTTTTCGTGGCGGCGTTCAGACGGATACAGATGGATACGTCTTTTGTGGCTGATTTAATTCACAATATTCAGTATGATGCCGGCGACCGCCGGGGAATCTGAGTCTAACTAACATCATTGTCCGGCGAGTCCGCCCCCTAAATAATCCCGGGGATTGGCCGTTAATTCGCCTGAACATATAACAAGACTGGATTCACCTCGGTGGCGTCTGCCTCGGGCTGGGCGGCGCCCGTGCGCCGCCTCCGGCCGGCGTGCCTGATGGGGCGCCAGCAGCCTTAGCCGCATTCAATCGCGCGAACACCGATATGCCCGATCTGCACTGGACTATTCCGGTTGCTCGCTGGTCTTCCTGGCCTGCCGCCGCAGCCGCTGCCCCCGATATTGGCTTCATCGAGCCGATCGTGCGCCGGCGGCTGAGCACATTGTCGCGCGCCGCGCTGAAGGTGGCGCACGACTGCGTGGGCGAGGACGTCGCTGCCGTGCGCACAGTGTTCGCCTCGCGACACGGTGAACTGCGCCGCACGACCGACATCCTCCGTAATATCAGCGCGGGCGAGCCCGTATCGCCGACCGCGTTCAGCCTTTCGGTTCTCAACGCGATGACAGGCGTGTTCGGCATTGCCCGAGGCGACCGGTCACCGGCGAGCGCGATTTCGGCCGGCGCCGAAACGCTCGGCTACGCATTGCTCGAAGCGCACGCGCAATACGCGACCGATTCCACGACGCCCGTCCTGCTCGTCTACGCCGACGAACCCGCCGACCCCGCGTACGGCACGATCGAAGACGAAGTGCAGGGCGGCGCGCTCGCCATCCTGTTCGATGCCGCCGCGGCCGCGAGCCAGTTGACGTGTACGATTGCCCGCGGACCGGACGCCGCCGACGGGTCGTTCGCGGTTTTTCCGACGCAGAGCCAGGCCGTGCATCACTGCCTCGACACGCACGCGAGCGCGGCGTGGCAGGGCGCCGACGCAACCTGGCAATGGAGCTGGCACCATGGCGCGGCTTGAATTCGTGTGGCGGCTGATCGCAACCGGCCTCGCGATGGCCGTGTTCGGTGTGTGCGGTGTCCTGTTTTCCGCGATCGTGTTCCCGCTCGCGTGGCTGTGGCCGCACCGGGCGTCGCGGCAGCGTGCGGTGACCGCGGTCATTCACGGCTTTTTCCGCGCGCTCGTAGCGGTGCTGCAGTTCGTCGGCGTGATGAAGCTCGAAGTTAAAGGCGGCGACGCGTTGCGCACGCGTCATCCGGCGATTGTCGTGGCGAATCATCCGACGTGGCTCGACGTGATGGTGCTGCTTTCGCTCACGCCGCGCGCATGCTGCGTCGTCAAGAATGCGCATTGGGGCAACCCGTGTTTCTACGGCATCGTGCGGGCGGCCGAATACGTGAGCAACGCCGATCCGGTCGAACTCGTCGAAGCGGGCTCGCGACAGCTCGAAGCCGGCTATACGATGATCATCTTTCCGGAGGGCACACGCAGCCCCGCGCCGAACCGCCTGCATGCGTTTTCGCGCGGGTTTGCGCATATGGCGATCAAGGCGGGCACGCCGATTTTGCCCGTGCTGATGGATTGCGATCCGCCTGTTTTTACGAAGCAGCTGCGCTGGTACAACGTGCCGGCGCGCGCATTTCGTATGCGGGTCAACGTGCTCGAGCCCGTTGGCGTCGAACAGCTTTCAGACCACGAGACTTCGCCGGCACTTGCCGCGCGTTCCGTGACCAGCGCCATCGAGGCCCACATTACACAGCATCTGTTCGACTATGGATTCTTTAAAACTGGAAATTAAGCAGCTTCTGATCGCAGCACTGGATCTGGAGGACCTGACACCTGCCGACATCGACGACGATGCGCCGCTCTTCGATACCGACGGCATCGGTCTCGATTCGATCGATGCGCTCGAAATCGGCATCGTGCTGCGCAAACAATACCAACTGACCATCGCTGCGAACGACGAACGCACGCGCGAGCATTTCCGCTCGATCAACACGCTGGCGGCATTTGTCGCCAGCCAGCGCGAGCCCGTAGACGCAGCGAACGAAACCGCAAGAAAAGGGGAGTAAATCGTGACCGAGGCAGATATTCTTGAGCGCATCCGCGCCATCTTCAAGGAGAACTTCGCGATCGAGCCCGAGCGCGTGACGCCCGAGGCGAATCTGTTCGAAGATCTCGATCTGGACAGCATCGATGCAGTCGATCTCGCGATCAAGCTGCAGGAAATGACAGGCCGACGCATCAAGCCCGAAGAGTTCAAGTCGGTGCGCACGGTCGGCGACGTGATCGGTGCGGTCGAATCGCTGCTGGCGGCGCAGGGCTGATGCAGTCTGCTCCATCAGGCGCGGCGGAGGTTGCGGCGGGCGGGGCACGTCGGGTGCTGGGCGTGACCATGCAGGTGCTGTTGAAGCTGGCGTATCCGGCGCTGATCCTGTGCGCCTGGAAGTGGGACACGCCGCGCTACGTCGGGCTCATGCTGTTCGCCATCCTCTGGCTGCAGCGCTGGGCGGGAACGGGCAGTGTGGCGTCGTCGCTGCGCAGGCTGACGGCCGTCGACTGGTGCGTCGCCGGTCTCCTGAGCTGCGCCTCGGCCGCTATCGTCGCGACCAACAGCGAGATGCTGTTGCGTATCTATCCGTCGCTCGTCAATCTGGGCCTGTTGATCGCGTTCGGCGCGACGCTCGTGCGCGGACCCACGATGATCGAAAAATTCGCCCGCATCCGGACGCCCGATCTCAGCGCGCCGGCCGTGCTGCACACGCGCCGCGTCACGCAGATCTGGTGTGGGTTCTTCGCGCTCAACGGCTCATTCTCCGCGTATACGGCGTTCTTCTGGACGCGCGAAGCGTGGTCGCTCTATAACGGCGCGATCGCGTACGGTCTGATCGGCGTGCTGCTGGGCGGCGAAATCGTCTGGCGCTATCTGGTGGTGCTGCCGCGCGCGGCGCGCTCGGGCGCGGCATGAGCACACTGACCGCGCTGCACGATCTGCTGCAGTCCACCCGCACGGACGCGACACCCGTCTGTCGCGACGGCGACACGGTGACCGGTTTCGCCACGTTTCGCACACGGGTGCTCAGTCTCGTCGATACGTTGCGCGCGCAACCTTCAACGCGCTACGCACTGTGCGTCGACGACGCTTATGACTTTGCGTGTGCACTCTTCGCGCTCTTTGCCGCGGGCAAGGTGCCGGTGATTCCCGCGAACGCGACGCCGGGCTACCTCGCTGATCTCTCGAACGCGTTCGATGCCGTGCTGACCGACGCGAGCCTGCACGCGCTCGTCAGCGAAGCGCCGGTAGTGAACAGCATGCAGACCGCCACCATCGATCCCGCCGCGCCGCTCACGCTCTACACGTCGGGCAGCAGCGGCACGCCGAAGCCCATTCACAAGACGCTCGCGCAGTTCAACGCCGAAGTGCAGACGCTCGAAACGCAGTGGGGCGCAGCGGTGAGCGACGCAACGGTGCTGGCGAGCGTTCCGCATCATCACATCTACGGTTTGCTGTTTCGCGTGATGTGGCCGCTTGCCGCGGGCCGCGCGTTCGACCGTTCGGTCTGCATCGGTCCGATGCAGTTGCAGGACCGTATCGTTCAATGTGACGGCAATGCCGTGCTGGTGTCGACGCCTGCGCAACTCTCACGCTGGCCTGCGCTTGCCGGATTCGCGACGCTCGCGCCCGTGCCGCGCGTGATCTTTTCGTCGGGCGGACCCCTCGCGCTGGATACCGCGCGCGAATACGCGACCGCGTTCGGTGCGGCGCCGGTCGAAATCTACGGCAGCACCGAGACGGGCGGTATCGCCTGGCGGCAGCAGAGCGAATCGGAGGCGTGGCAGCCGGTGGCCGGCATCGAAGTGCGTCGCGATGAAGACGGCGCGCTCAACGTGCGCTCGCCGCATCTCGATCACGCCGGCTGGCATCGCACCGACGACGCCATCACGTTCGACGACGATGGCCGGTTCCGTCTGCGAGGCCGGCTCGACCGCGTGATCAAGCTCGAAGGCAAGCGGGTTTCGCTGCCCGAGCTCGAAGCGAGGCTCGCGTTGCATCCGTACGTCGCGCAGGCAGCGGTCGTGCCGCTCGCGGGCGCAACGCGCGAACGTATCGGTGCGCTCGTCGCGCTCACCGATGCAGGTAGCGCCGCGTTACGCAGCGAAGGCCGGGTCGCGCTCGCGAAAATATTACGACGCCATCTCACGGCCTGGTTCGACGTGGTTGTGCTGCCGCGGCACTGGCGCTTTCGCAGCGCGTTGCCGTTCGATGTGCGCGGCAAGCTGCCCGCCGCCGCCGTCGCCGCGGCGTTCGATGCACGCAGCGAAGGCGTCGAGGTGCTGGCCGAAGCGCGCACCGGCGACGACGTGCATTACGACCTGCGCGTACCGCCGGAGCTGGCGCATTTCGCGGGTCACTTTCCGGGCTTGCCGATACTGCCGGGCGTCGTGCAGGTCGACTGGGCGATCCGTCTTGCCGCCGACCATGTCGCCGATGCGCGTGCAATTGCTTCAGTCGACCGGCTGAAGTTCATGGCGCCCGTGCCGCCAGGCGCGATGCTGAGCCTGAAGCTTTCCCATGACGCAGCGCGCCGTCGCGTGCAGTTCACGTACCGCCTGGGCGAACGTGAATGCGCGTCGGGCGTGATCGTGTACCAGGAGCGCGCATGAAGTTCGCGCCCTGCGTCGTCATTCCGATCTACAACCACAAGGACGCGATCGGCTCGACCGTCGCGCACCTCGTGGTGCACGGCCTGCCGCTTTTCGTCGTCGACGATGGCAGCGACGAACCTACGCAATGCGTGCTCGCCGCGCTCGCCGTGCAATACGCGGGACAGGTGACGCTGTTGCGTCTGCCGGTGAACGGCGGCAAGGGTGCGGCTGTGATGGCCGGCCTGCGGGCCGCACGCGCGGCCGGCTATACGCACGCGTTGCAGATCGACGCCGACGGCCAGCACGACGCCGCCGACGTGCCGCGCTTCATCGCAGCGGCCCATGCCGAACCGGCCGCGGTGATACTCGGCCGGCCGGTATACGACGAAAGTGTGCCGAAGTCGCGTCTCTATGGCCGTTATCTGACGCATGTATGGGTGTGGATCGAAACGCTGTCGTTCGAGATCCGCGATTCGATGTGTGGATTTCGCATGTATCCGCTCGATATCGCCTGCGCGCTCATCGATAGTGTCGAGCTGCCCACGCGCATGGATTTCGACATCGAAATTCTCGTGCGTCTCTACTGGCGTCGCATCGCGTTTCGCGCGATCCCCACGCGTGTCACGTACGCAACCGATGGCGTCTCGCACTTCGACGTGCTGTGGGACAACGTCCGTATCAGCCGCAGCCATACGCGACTTGTCGCGGGCATGCTGCTGCGCCTGCCGTTGCTGCTCGCACACAAGGTGATGCCGCGACGTGCGTTGCCCGTAGCTGACGTCGATGCCGATGCCGCAGGCGATGCGCCGCGTGAGAAGCACTGGTGGCGTGTCGCTGAACGCGGCAGCCGCATCGGCATGTCGTTGCTCGCGCTGAGCTGCCGCCTCTTCGGCATGCGCTTCACGGCGTTGTGGCTGCATCCCGTGGTCGCGTATTTTCTGCTGACGGGTCGTGCCGCGCGCGTGGCGTCGAATAACTATTTTGCGCATCTCGCACGGGCGTCTGCGCCCGACGTAAAAACGCCGCGGCCTGGCTGGCTTTCTGCATACCGCCAGATGCTCGCGTTCGCGCAGTCCGGCCTCGACAAGCTCGCCGCGTGGTCCGGGCGCGTCAGCATGAACGACGTGCGGTTCGACGATCCGCGTGCCTTCGAGGCGTTGAATGCGAGTGGTCGCGGCGCGCTCGTGATCGGCGCGCATCTCGGCAACCTGGAAATGACGCGTGCGCTCGCTGCGCGCGGCGCGCACACCAGGGTCACCGCGATTGTCTATACGGAACACGCACGCCGCTTTAACAGCGTGCTCGCTTCGTCGAATAGCGACTTTGCGCGGCGACTCGTCGAAGTCAGCGACTTCGGTCCGGAAACCGCAATGATGATGCAGGAGCGCGTCGATGCTGGCGAGCTGCTGGTGATCGTCGGCGATCGCGTGCCGGCGCACGAGGCAGGGCGCACCACCGAGGCGCAGTTTCTCGGCGCGACCGCACCGTTCGCGCAGGGCCCCTATGTGCTCGCGCATGCGCTCGGCTGCCCGGTGTACCTGTTCTTCTGTATCCGTGAAGAGTCGGGTTACCGGCTTTATTTCGAACCGTTCGCGGAGCGCATCGACCTGCCGCGCCGCGAACGTGCGCAGCATCTTGCTGCCTGGGCGCAGCGCTATGCCGCGCGCCTCGAACACTACTGCCGCAAGGCGCCGTTTCAATGGTTCAATTTTTTCGATTTCTGGGCGCGCCCAGGTGGAGGCGCGAATGGCCGAACATGATCTGATTAACGACGTTTCACTCGACGGGCACGCTGATGCAGACAACGCCGCGGCCGAAGCGATCGTCATCGGCGGACACCGGCTGACGATCGAAGACGTGGTCGCGATCGCCGAGCGTCGCGTGCCCGTTGCACTCAGCGACGATCCGGCCTGGCGCTCGCGCATCGAGCGCGGTGCGGATTTTCTGCGTCGGCATCTCGCTTCGGGCGCGACCGTGTATGGCGTCAATACGGGCTATGGCGATGCATGTGTGGTCGATGTGCCAATGGACCTCGTCGAAGCGCTGCCGTTGCAGCTCACGCGTTACCACGGCTGCGGCATGGGCGTCCATCTCGACGACGCCCAGACGCTCGCCGTGATCGCGGCGCGCCTCAACTCGCTCGCATATGGTTTCTCGGGCGTGCGGCCGGTTCTGCTCGACCGTCTCGCGGATCTCATCAACCATCGCGTGCTGCCGCGTATTCCGTCGGAAGGTTCGGTCGGCGCAAGCGGCGATCTGACGCCGCTGTCGTATGTCGCAGCCGCGCTGGTCGGCGAGCGCGATGTGCTGTTCGAAGGCCAGTTGCGCGATGCGTCGGGGGTGTGGGCGCAGCTCGGTCACGCGCCCCTCACGCTCGCGCCGAAGGAAGGTCTCGCGCTCATGAACGGCACCGCCGTGATGACGGGTCTTGCGTGCCTTGCATTCGCGCGTGCCGATCATCTGACGCGGCTCGTCGCGCGCCTCACCGCGCTCTCGACGGTCGCGCTCGACGGACGTGCCGCGCATTTCGACGAGATGCTGTTCGAAGCGAAGCCGCACGCCGGTCAGGCGGAAGCCGCCGCGTGGATTCGCGAAGATCTGACCGGCCGCGCCGATACGCCGGGGCATCGTCTGCAGGATCGCTATTCGATTCGCTGCGCGCCGCATGTGATCGGCGTTGCACGCGATGCGCTCACGTGGGTGCGGCGCGACGTCGAGAACGAACTGAACAGCGCCAACGATAACCCGCTGATCGATCCCGACGGCGAACGCGTGCTGCATGGCGGTAACTTCTACGGCGGACACATCGCGTTCGCCATGGATTCGCTGAAGGTGGCCGTCGCGAATCTCGCGGATCTGATGGACCGTCAGCTTGCGCTCCTCGTCGACGACAAGTTCAACAACGGTTTGCCGCGCAACCTCTCGGGCGCATCGCCTGCGCGCGCGCCGATCAATCACGGCTTCAAGGCCGTGCAGATTTCGTCGTCTGCCTGGACGGCCGAGGCGCTCAAGCTGACGATGCCCGCGAGTGTCTTCTCGCGTTCGACCGAAGCGCACAATCAGGACAAGGTCAGCATGGGAACGATCGCCGCGCGCGACTGCCTGCGCGTGCTCGAACTCACCGCGCAGGTCGCGGCCGCGCATACACTCGCGACGGTTCAGGCGATGCAACTGCGCCTGCGCCTGAATGAAACGACGGTTGTGCCCGCGCCGCTGCATGCGTTCGCTGAACGCGTCACCGCGCAGTCGCCGTTCGTCGACGAAGATCGCGCGCTCGAATACGACCTGCGTGCGTTGACTGCGCGCATCGTGGATTGCGCGTTGATCGACGACTTTCGCGGAGCGCCCATCGTATGACTGCATCCAGCAAGGTGCTCAAGGCGAGCGCGACGGTCGAAGTGCCGTTCCATGACGTCGATGCAATGGACGTCTGCTGGCACGGTCACTATCTGAAGTACTTCGAAATCGGCCGCGCGGCACTGCTGCGCGCATTCGACTACGACTATCCGCAGATGCGTGCGTCGGGCTACCTATGGCCGATTGTGGAAGTGCATCTGAAATACGTACGGCCTGCCACGTACGGCCAGCGCATCGATGTGCGCACCGAACTGCTCGAATACGAGAACCGTCTGAAGATCGGTTATGAAATCGTCGACACCGTGACGGGCACGCGACTCACAAAGGGCTACACAATCCAGGTAGCGGTCGACGCGGCGACGCAGGAGCTTCAGTTCGTTTCGCCGCCTGTCGTGTTCGAGCGACTGGAGCGCGTATGGTCAAGTTGAAACGTCGTGCGGGCGCAGTCGCAGCGGCGGTCGCGCTGACGCTGACGCTGTCGTCGCTCCCTGCGGGCGCCGCGGCCCGGCAACCGGCGGCGTCGGCGAACGAAATGCAGCTGGTCCAGCAGATCGCCGCTCATCTCGCGCAGGCGAAGGGCATCCGCGCGCAGTTCACGCAGACGCAGACGGTATCCGCGATGAACCGGCCGCTCGTGAGTACGGGCACGCTCGTGTTCTTCCGCGAGCGCGGCGTGATCTGGCAGATGGATACGCCTTACAAGGCGACGTACGTCATGACCGACGCGGGCGTCACGCAGGTCGATGCGACCGGCAAGCCCGTCACGTCTAACCGCCAGCCGCAGGGCGCACGCGGCGTCGCGCAGGTTTCGAAGATGATGCGTGCGATGCTGGGCGGCGACCTCTCGGCGCTCTATTCGCAGTTCGACGTGAAAGCGGAGGGCACGCCGACGCAATGGCGCATGCACCTCAATCCGAATCAGCCGCAACTCGCGCAGTCCATCAAGGGCTTGCAGATGGAAGGCGGCGATTATCTGAAGACGCTGCGCATCACGCTCGCCAACGGTGACGTCACGCAGATCGAATTTGCGAACAGCAAGGCGATCGATGCGCTCGATCCAGCCGACCTGACGCTCCTGGGAGCACAGTGATGCAGGTGCTGCAGCAACGCGCCGGGCGGCACACATGGGGCGTTCGCGCCGCATGGCTGGTGCTCGCCGTGGTCGCGTCGCTGTATTGTGTGTGGCGCTTCACGGTCGGCTCGCCGTTGCAGACCAATCTTCTCGCGCTCCTTCCCGCCACCGAGGCGGACCCCGTCGCCGAAAAAGCCGTCGATACGCTCGCGGCCGCGCTCGGCGACCGCACGGTGTTGCTGGTCACATCGAACGATGCGGCCCACGCGAAAGCGGCCGCAAAATCGCTCGGCGGGTCGCTCACGAAGAGCGGTGCGTTCTCATCCGTGATCGCGGAACTGCCGCCGTTCGATACCTCGCAGATCGCGCGTCTCTATCTGCCGTACCGCTTCAATCTGCTTGCCGCGGATGATCGCGCCGCGGTTGCGGGCGGTTCCGCCGCGCTGCACGACGCACTGGCGCAACGGCTATACAGCCCCATACAGGGCGGCCTGTCGACACCCGTGGCGGACGATCCGTTCGGCTGGCTTCAGCACTGGATGGCAGGCCTGCCGCTCGCAACGTCGAATCTGGAAATCGAGGACGGCCTGCTGGTCGCGCATCGCGGCGCGGTGACGAGCGTCCTGATCGTCACCACACTGCCGGGCTCGGCATACGAATCGAAGACGCAGCGTGCGGTGCTGGATGCAGTCGCGCAGGGCGAATCCGCGCTGAAATCTTCATGGCCCGACGTCACAGTGGCGCGTACCGGCGCCGTGTTTTATGCGCAGTCCGCACGCGCCGCTTCCGAGAGCGAAGTGCATCTGATCGGCGTCGCATCGATTTGCGGCATCGCGCTGCTGATGATGTGGGTGTTCCGCTCGCCACGTTTGCTACTGCTGGGTTTCGTATCGACGGCGCTCGGCGTTGTCTGTGCGCTCGCGGTGACGATGCTGGTATTCGGCAAGCTGCACCTGCTGACGCTTGTATTTGGGGCGAGCCTGATTGGCGAAGCCGTCGACTATTCGATCCAGTACTTTGTCGTGTACCTCGGCGGCGCGCGCGACTGGGAGCCGCGGCGCGGTGCGCGCGAAGTGCGGCCCGCGCTGAGCGTCGCGCTCGCGACGAGCCTGCTCGGCTACGCGATCCTCGCGTGGGTGCCGTTTCCCGCGTTGCGGCAGATCGCCTGCTTCGCGATCGCGGGCATCTGCACGGCGTTTGCTTCGGTGCTGTGGTTGCTGCCTGCGTTGCTCGTGCATGCGCCGAAGCGCACGCCGCAGCGGCTCTTCAACGGCGGCGCGACACTGCTTAAGCGCTGGCACGCCGTAATCGGCGGACGCCGCGCGTGGGGCGTCGCGGTGCTGCTGGTGATCGTCGCGATTCCGGGCTGGCTGCGTCTCACGAGCGATGACGATATTCATCTGCTGATCCAGCGTGATCCGGCACTCGTCGCGCAGGAGCAGAAAGTGCGCGACGCGATTGGCGTCGACAACAGCGCGCAGTTTTTTGTCGTGCGGGGCGAGACGCCCGAGATGGTACTGCAGCGCGCGGAAGCGCTCGGCACGCGTCTCAATGCGTTGACCGGCAAGCTGAAAACCGGCGGCTGGCAATCGGTGACATCGTTCGTACCTTCAGCGAAACGTCAGCGTGAAAATCGCGCGCTGCTCGCGCAACACGTATTCAACGATCCAGCCGCATTGCGCGCGATGCTGATCGACGCCGGCTTTCGCGACGAGGTCGGCGATGCATGGCTGAAAGCCTGGACGCAATCCGGCCAGGCCGTGCTGACAGTCGATCAGTGGCTCGCCGTGCCGTGGTCGCAACCCTACCGGCATCTGTGGCTCGGCGAAGTCGATACGGCGACGCATGGCTATGCTGCCGTTGTGATCCCGCAAGGCGTTACCCCTGCTAACGAGCCAGCGCTGCTCGCCATGGCGCATGCGTCGCCGGGCGTCGTGTTTGTCGACAAGGCGGCGAGCGTGTCGTCGCTCTTCGGCGCGTACCGTGTGGATAGCGGGATCTGGCTTGCAGGCGCGCTCGCGCTCGTGATGGTGTTGCTGATGGCGCGCTACCGGCCGCGCGGCGGCATCATGGTGACGTTGCCCGTCCTGCTCGCAGTCGGCGTGACGCTCGCGGTATTCGGCTACGCGCGCGTGCCGCTCAATCTCTTCAACTGGCTTGCATTGATGCTCGTACTTGGCGTTGGCGCAAACTATGCTGTATTTCTGCGCGAAGGATGCATACGTGCCCCCCACGAACTCGGCGCGGTGTGGACGGGCGTGCTGCTTTCTGCATCCACGACGTTGCTGTCGTTCGGTCTGCTCGGGTTGAGCGCGATGCCCGCACTGAAAAGTTTTGGCGCCACGCTGGCGCTTGGCATTGCCGTGTCGGTGCTGCTTGCGCCGGCCGGCATGCCGTCACAGGATGAAAGGAGGGCGGTATGAGCGCGCCACGGGTTTACTTACATGCCCTCGGCATGATCAACGCGCTCGGCGACGATCTCGATGCAATCGTGCCGGCGCTGGCCGCAAGCCGCGCGCCCGGCTTGGGCATTGCGCACATGGGTATCGGCGATGCGTTCGTTGGCCGCGTGTGTGCTCCGCTCGACATTGCACCGCCCGCGCCGCTCGCGCGATATGACTGTCGCAACAACCGGCTGCTCCTCGCCGCCCTGAAGCAGATCGAACCCGCGGTTCAGGCGGCGCGCGAACGATACGGCGCGGATCGCATCGGCGTCGTGCTCGGCACGAGTACGTCCGGTATCGATGCCGCCGAAATCGCGTTTGTTCATCAGGCGCAGGCGGGCGAGCTGCCCGCGAGCTTCAACTACCGGCAGATGGAAATCGGTACCGTTGCGCCGTTTGCTGCGGCCGCCCTCGATATTCATGGCCCCGCGTTCACGATTTCCACCGCGTGCACGTCGAGCGCGAAGGCGTTCGTGTCGGCGCGAAGGCTTCTGCAGTTGCAGATGTGCGATGCCGTGATCGTCGGTGGCGTGGATTCGTTGTGCGAGTTGACCGTGCAGGGTTTCGCCTCGCTCGAATCGACGAGCAACGCGCGCACCAATCCGATGAGCCGCAATCGCAGCGGCATCAACGTGGGCGAAGGCGCCGCGGTGTTCCTGATGAGCCGCGACGAGAGCGCAGTGCGGCTGGCGGGCGCAGGCGAATCGAGCGACGCGCATCATATTTCCTCGCCTGACCCGCAGGGCGTCGGAGGCGAAATGGCGTTGCGCGCCGCGCTCGTTGACGCGGGACTCGCGCCATCGGCGATTGGTTACGTGAATCTGCACGCCACTGCCACGCGCAAGAACGACGAAATGGAAGCGCATCTGATGTCGCGCGTTTTCCCCGAAGGCGTGGCGACGAGCGGCACGAAGCCGCTCACCGGCCATCAACTCGGTGCGGCGGGCGCGACCGAACTCGGCTTTGCATGGCTCGCGCTTGCACGCAGTGACGTTGCGCTACCAAGGCACCTGTGGGACGGCGAGGCCGACGCGGCGTTACCCACGCTCGATCTCGTGGAGAGCGAGCGTTATCTGTCGCAGACGGCAGGCCCGCGGCATGTGATGAGCAATTCGTTCGCCTTTGGCGGCAGCAATGTCAGCCTGATTCTCGGAAGGTAATGGACGCGATGGATATCCCAATCCCCAGCATTCACGCGATGCCCGGCGGGCCGGTCCCCGGCGCGACATCTGATCCAGCGGGTCCGTTTGGTCCGATCGAAACGATTCTGCCGCATCGCGGCACGATGCTGCTGGTCGATGCCGTGCTGACGTGCACGGACAAAACGCTGACGGCCAGCGCGCATGTCGAAAGCGGCGCATGGTATGCGGACGCCGATGGCGCGATGCCCGCGTGGATCGGCATCGAGCTGATGGCGCAGGCGATTGCCGCGCACGTCGCGCTGCTTGCGATGCGTGCGGGTGGCCGGGCGCGTCCGGGCGTGCTGCTCGGCTCGCGCAGCTACCACGCACTCGTGCCCACGTATCCGGCAGGTGCGCGCCTCACGATCGAAGCGGAAGAACTGTTGCGTAGCGAGGAAGGTCACGGCGCCTACGAATGCACGATCGATCACGACGGGGTGCGTTACGCGGAAGCCGTGATCAAGGTGTTTCAGCCCACTGATTTTCAGTCATTCATCGAAGGGAGCCTCAGCACATGAGCCGGCGTGTTCTCGTAACCGGTGCAAGCCGCGGTATCGGCCGCGCGATTGCCTATCAACTGGCCGCCGACGGCTTCACGGTGTCCGTGCATTGCCGCACCGGACGCAGCGAAGCCGAAGCCGTCACAGCCGGCATCGCCGCGCAGGGTGGGGCGGCGCGTGTGCTGCAGTTCGACGTACGCGATCGCGCCGCGTGCCGGGAAGTGCTCGAAGCCGATATCGGCGCGCATGGACCGTACTACGGCATCGTGTGCAGTGCGGGCGTGACGCGCGATGCGGCGTTTCCCGCGCTCACCGAAGAAGACTGGGACATCGTCATCGAGACCGGTCTCGATGCGTTCTACAACGTCGTGCATCCGCTGACGATGCCAATGGTGCGCGCGAAGAAGGGCGGCCGCATCGTTACGATCGCGTCGGTGTCGGGCGTCATGGGCAATCGCGGCCAGGTGAATTACAGCGCGGCGAAAGCCGGCCTGATCGGGGCAAGCAAGGCGCTCGCCGTCGAACTCGCGTCTCGCAGCATCACGGTGAACTGCGTGGCGCCGGGTCTGATCGAAACCGGCATGCTCGACGACATGCCGCTCGAACATGCACTGAAAACCGTGCCGATGAACCGCGTCGGCCAGCCGGCCGAAGTGGCTTCCGTGGTGAGCTTCCTGATGTCCGATGCGGCTTCGTACGTGACGCGGCAGGTGATCGGCGTGAACGGCGGGATGATCTGATGAAGCGCGTCGTTATTACCGGCATGGGCGGCGTCACCGCGTTCGGCAGCGGGTGGGACGACATCGAGGCTGCACTGCGCAGCGGCCGCAACGCCGTTCGACGGATGCCCGAATGGGATTACTTCGAATCGCTGCATACACGGCTCGCATGCCCACTGCCTGAATTCACGCTGCCTTCGCACTATCCGCGCAAGAAGACCCGTTCGATGGGGCTCGTATCGATGTATTCCGTGCGTGCGAGCGAGCTGGCGCTCACGGACGCAGGCCTCATCGACGAACCGACAATCAGCGACGGACGCATGGGCGTTGCGTACGGCTCATCGTCCGGATCGGTGCAACCGATCCGCGCGTTCGGCACGATGCTCGAAACCGGTTCGATGGGCGACGTCACCTCGAACAGCTACGTGCAGATGATGCCGCATACCACGGCCGTCAACGTCGGCCTGTTCTGGGACCTGAAAGGGCGCATTGTGCCGACGTCGTGCGCGTGCGCGTCGGGAAGCCAGGCCATCGGCTACGCGTACGAAACCATCGCGACCGGCAAGCAGACGCTGATGCTCGCGGGCGGCGCCGAAGAACTGTCCGGCCCCGCCGTCGCCGTATTCGACACGCTTTACGCGACGAGTACGCGCAATGACGAGCCGCATCTCACGCCGCGTCCGTTCGACGTCGCGCGCGACGGGCTGGTGGTGGGTGAAGGCGCGGCGACGCTCGTGCTCGAAGAGTACGAGCATGCGATGGCGCGCGGCGCGCGCATTCATGCGGAGATCGTCGGCTTCGGCTGCAACTCGGACGGCGCGCATATGACGCAGCCCACCGCGTCGACGATGGCGCTCGCGATGCAGCTCGCGCTTGATGACGCAAAGCTTCCGCCCGAAGCGATTGCGTATGTGAACGCGCACGGCACGTCGACGGATCGCGGCGACGTCGCGGAAAGCCACGCGACCGCGCACACGTTCGGCGCACGCATGCCGATCAGTTCGCTGAAGAGCTATGTCGGTCACACGCTTGGCGCGTGCGGCGCGCTCGAAGCCTGGTGGACGATCGAGATGATGAAGCGCAACTGGTATGCGCCGACGCTCAACCTGACCGACGTCGATCCGGCCTGTGCGCCGCTCGATTACATCATGGGCGAAGGCCGTGCGATCGACGCAGAACACGTGATGAGCAACAACTTCGCATTCGGCGGCATCAACACGTCGCTGATTTTCAGGCGCGCACGGTGAGCGCAGTGACAAAGCGCGGCATGCAGCGCGTCGTCGTCACCGGCATGGGCATCGTGTCGTGTCTGGGTAATACGCTCGACGACGTATCCACCGCACTGCGAGCTGGGCGTGGCGGCATCACGCGTATTGACGCATGGCGCGAGCGTGGTTTTGGCAGCCAGGTGGCCGGCGTTGCAGACGTCGCAAACGAAGCGCCGTTCGATCGCAAGCTCGAACGCTTCATGGGCGACACCGCGCGATTCGCGGCGCATGCCGCCCGCAAGGCGATCCATGACGCCGCGCTCGACCCCGCTGCGTTGCGATCACCGCGCGCTGGCGCGGTGATCGGCTCAGGCGTCGGCACGATGTCGACCTACGATGCTGCGATGGCAATCGCGCATGCGCGTGGCGTGGAGAAAACGCCGCCTTATACCGTGCCGCAGGCAATGAGCAGTACGGCCTCCGCGAATGTCTCACAGGTGTTCGGCATCGAGGGCGTGACATATTCGCCTTCGTCCGCGTGCACGACGTCGTCGCTTGCGATTGGTCAGGCGATGCAGCTGATCCAGACCGGCCGCCAGGACATCGTGCTTGCAGGCGGAAGCGAATCGCTGCATGACAACATGACGTTGATGTTCGACGCGATGGGCGCATTGTCGCGACGCTTCAACGACACGCCCGGAAGCGCGTCACGTCCTTACGATGCGGCGCGCGACGGCTTTGTGATCGCTTCGGGCGGCGGCGTGCTGGTGCTCGAATCGCTGGAGCATGCGCTGGCGCGCGGCGCGCGCATTTACGCCGAGCTGACCGGATATGGACATTGCACCGACGGCGTCGGCATGGTTACGCCGCACGCGGGCGGGATTGCGCGCGCGATGCGCGAGGCGCTCGATGAGGCCGGCGTGCGTCCCGATTACATCAACACGCACGCACCGTCGACGCCACGCGGCGACGCCGAGGAACTGCTCGCGCTGCAGTCGATTTTTGGTGGAGAGATTCCCGTGTTTTCGTCAACCAAGGGATTGACCGGGCATCCGCTTGGTGCGTGCGGCGCTCACGAGACGATCTACGCATTGCTGATGATGCGTGACGGTTTCATTGCTGGAACGGCAGGTCTCCATACGCCTGATCCGGCGCTGGAGCTCGACCGCCTGCCGCTCGTACGTGAATCGCGAGAAGCGGTGATCGACACGGCGATGTCTGTTTCATTCGGGTTCGGCGGCAGTTGTGCGAGCCTGGTATTGAGTGCCTGGAAAGGCGCGTGAAGTACAAGAAAAACAAACCATCACGAGGGCAATAACAATGAAGATGCGTTACACGCAGGGTGCTTTGGTCGTGGCGGTCGCGTTTGCGGCTTTGTGCCAGACCGCGCAGGCTGGCACCGAAGTGAAGCAGTTGCCGCTGCAGGCCGCGCTCGGGCAGGCGGCGCCCGCGCAGACCACATCGGGAATTCACACTCAGGTCGTCGCGCAGCCGCAGTCGGGCGCCGAGATTGCGTTGTTCTTCGGTGACGAAGCACATCCGGCGGTGCGGAGCCAGCTCGGCGACGCATCGGAGTCCGCGCGCATTGCGCGCAGGACCGACGATCAAACGACCGCGTGCAATCGCGCGCTGATTGAGGCGGTCGACAGGTTGCGCACGTATGCGCATGACCACCACGCGAACGCGATCATCCATATCCGCACGAGTTTTCATACCACCGAAACTTCGTCGGCGACGGATTTCACGTGTGGCGTGAGTGGTTCTGCTGCCGCGCTGCGTCTGCGCGGCGATGCTGTTGTACTCGAAACCAACTGATAAACGGGGAACATGATGATGAAACGCCATTTGATGTTTGCTGCAGTCTTCGCATCGCTGATGACGGGCCACGCGTTCGCGCGCGACACCGTGCACTACTTTCCGGTTGACGTCGCAATGAAGAGCGAGCCGGGCAAGGTCGGTGACGACATTCCACTGTATTTCGCGGGCCAGACGCATCCGGCAGTCGTGAAGTCGTTCGGCGAGTTCGCGACCAACAAGAAGACCAATGCGTTCGGCAAGAGCGATGACGTCGCGTGCCAGCACGTGTTTCTGTCAGCTGTGATCGAGTTGCAGGAGCGTGCGCGCAAGGAAGGCGGTAACGCGGTCATCAACATCAGGAGCAACTACAAGAATGAAGAGCGCGCGAGTGCGACCGAATACACATGCGGCGCGGGTGCCGTGGTGGCGGGTGTTGCGCTGAAGGGCGACGTGGTGACGTTGAAGAAGTAAGTGCACCAGGTGGTCGACGTGGCAGCGTGGCTTTTGTCGCGCTGCCACGCCTGAGCGGCGTCAAGGCGTCAGGGCGTGCGGATTGCTGCCACATTGACCAGCGTTTCGCGGCGCCTGCCGGGTTGCGGATGATGCAGGCCGAGCCGTTCGAAGAGACCGAAGTCTTTGGCGCGACTCCACCAGAGATAAGGCAGTGAGACGTTGCGTTCGCCGAATGCGAAACCGGCGTGGCGGATCATGTCGAGGTAACCGTCAGCGCTTTTCTGCACGTGCATCGGATGTCGGAACAGCAAACGGATGACCCACGATTTGATGTACGCATCGGTCGATTCGGCGAAGAGCAGCACGCCACCCGGTTTCAGCACGCGACGGAATTCTGTCAGCGCGCGTTCCTGCTCGACGAGGTGATGGAACGTCTGATGGCAGAACACAATGTCGGCGCTGGCGTCGGGCACGGGCAGACTGGCGCAGTCGCCGTGCATGATGTCGACGGCTACGTGCGGCGGGCAGGCGCGTGCTGCATGTCGGGCGAGCGCGAGCGACGGCTCATGAAAGTCGATGCCGACGATGCGTGCCGGCCTGAACGCTTCGGCGAGCAGGCGAAACGAAATGCCCTGGCCGCAACCTGTATCGACGATGACGGGCGCAGCGGGCAGGGGCGTATCGATCAGGCGCTTGAGGTCGTCGATCGCGACGCGCAGTACGTGGTGTTCCCAGATGTGGGTACGCAGGAACCAGATGCCGAAGGCCGTTTCCGGCACGTACGGCACGCGGGATGTTTCGGTTGGCGACATGTGGTCTCCTCGTCGCGATGTAATGTAATGGTCGATCGATTGATCTGCGCGTCATTGTAATTGGAAGCCGACGGCGCGTGAGGGCATGGCGGATAGAGGGAGCGGCTGCGGTGAGCAACCGCGAATTTCCAGAAGAGGGCGGCTTTGAATACGAACACTGAAACTGAAACGACGGCGGGCGACGCGGTGGATGTCGCGATCATTGGCGCGGGGCCGGCGGGCGCGGTTGCTGCGGCGTTGCTGCGTAAGGCCGGGCGCTCCGTGCTCGTGCTCGAGCGCCAGCATTTTCCGCGGTTTTCGATCGGCGAGAGCCTGTTGCCGCAGAGCATGGAGTATCTCGAAGAGGCGGGCATGTTGCAGGCCGTCGTCGAGGCAGGGTTTCAGTACAAGAACGGCGCGCATTTCATCTCGGGCGATCGCGTATCCGCGTTCGATTTCCGTGACAAGCACACGGCGGGATGGGGCACGACGTATCAGGTCGAACGGGGCACGTTCGACAATCTGCTGATTGGCTGCGCCACGAAGGCGGGCGCGGAAGTGCGTTTTGGGCACGCTGTGCGTACGATGCAGACGGGCGATGCGCCGGTCCTCGATGTCGAAGACGAAGCGGGCCACGCGTACAGGGTGCATGCGCGGTTTGTACTGGACGCCAGCGGCTTTGGGCGCGTCTTGCCGCGGCTGTTGAATCTTGAGTCACCGACGCGGATGCCGACGCGGGCCGCGATTTTCACGCACGTTCAGGACGGGATTCCGTTTGGCGCGACGGATCGCAACAAGATCACGGTTGCGGTTCATCCGGGGCATCGCGACGTGTGGTACTGGATGATTCCACTTGCGGGCGGCCGCTCGTCGGTGGGATGCGTGGCGGAGGCGGCGTTCCTCGACGCACCCGAGGAAGTGCGTGATGCGCGGTTACGCGAGTTGATCCGCGAGGAGCCTACGCTTGCGCGCTTGATTGGCGACGCGCCGTTTTTGATGCCGGTGCGGCATATCGGCGGTTATTCGGCGAACGTCGAGCAGTTGCATGGTGCGGGGTACGCGTTGCTGGGTAATGCCGGGGAGTTTCTCGATCCCGTGTTTTCATCGGGCGTGACGATTGCGATGCGGTCGGCGCATCTTGCTGTTCAGGTGTTGTTGCGCGCGTTTGATGGTGAGACTGTCGACTGGCAGCGGGAGTATGACGTGCCGTTGCGCAAGGGGATCGATACGTTCCGCGCGTTTGTTGAACGGTGGTACAGCGGTGAGCTTCAGGACATTATTTTTTATCCTCATCAGACGGAATCCATCCGGAGGATGATCAGCGCTGTGCTCGCTGGCTATGCATGGGATGAGAGTAATCCTTATGTCGCTGATCCTGTGCGGCGGCTCAATACACTGTATGAGGTTTGTTCCCAAACCTGATTGTTCCGGGTTTTTTTCGTGCCGATGCTGTTTCTTTGCTTTGGCCTTTCCTTGTTTTGCTTTTGGTCTATTGGCGTTGCTCCTGTGCGGGGCGGCACTTACTTTTCTTTGTCCCCCAAGGGGACTTCCTTCGGGGCGTCTTCCAAAGAAAAGTAAGCAAAAGAAAGGCGCTTCGAAAACTCATCTTTTCCTGGTGTGTCACTCGCGGGGAATGGCAACCCGTGAGATGTCGCCCTCGCGCGTCACCCCGCGCGGGTCCGCACGCGATCTGATCCCCCGCACAGCACCAGCCGTGACACAGGGCTCATCCATCCCACTCCGCACTTCGTGCGTCGCGGTGCGGCCGCTCGGCGCCGCGTGCGCAGGGCCGCGGATCATTGCGATCGCAGCGACGGGTCCGGGTACAAAGCAGGTGCGTTGTGGGGGAGTGAGAGCTGCCGGCGGGGTTATGCCGGTCGGCGACGCGCGCAGCGCGGAGTCGGGTGGATGACAGCCTTGTCACCAAGGTGGAATGCGCGTGGGCTGGGATCGCGCGGGGACCTATGTCCCATGAGGTGTGGGGGCGACACTTCATGGGTTGCCATTCCCCGAAAATGACACACCTCGAAGAAGTGAGTTTTCGAAGCGCCTTTCTTTTGCTTACTTTTCTTTGGAAGACGCCCCGAAGGAAGTCCCCTTGGGGGACAAAGAAAAGTAAGTGCCGCCCCGCACAGGGGCAACGCCAATAGACCGACGCGAATACAAGGAAAGGCCAAAACAGAGAAACAGCTTCGGCACGAAAAACCCGAAATGCCGCCCCGTCAAAGGGGCAACGCTAATAGACCAAAAGCAAAACAAGGAAAGGCCAAAGAAGAAACACCTTCGGCACGAAAAAAAGAATCAAGCCGCGACGCAAGGAGCAACCGCCCCCCGTTGTGCATATCGCTGATGAACCCTCACCCCAGCCGAATAAGTTTCAAACACAGCGCGGTCATCGCCTAAAAGAGCGAACGAGAACAACAACTCTTCCAGCGACTCACACCGGGCATTCCGCCGCGCGAGCAACGGCGTCCCAGCCGGATCGAGCACCACAAAATCCGCTTCACTGCCCGCGGCCAGCGTCCCGACCTTGTCGCCAAGATCCAGCGCCTCGGCCGCGCCAGCCGTAGCCAGCCAGAACATCCGCGTAGCGGTCAGATGATGCCCGTTCAGCCGTGCAACCTTGTGCGCCTCATTCATCGTCTGCAGCATCGAGAACGACGTGCCACCCCCTACATCCGTCGCCAGTGCCACCGGCATGCCCGCCTCACCCGCTGCATCGAAATCGAACAGCCCGCTGCCAAGGAACAGATTCGACGTCGGACAATGCGAGGCCACCGCGCCTGTCTCCGCCATCCGGCGACGATCCTCGCCATCGAGATAGATGCAGTGCCCGTACACCGCCCGACGACGCAGCAACCCGTAGTGGTCGTAAATGTCCAGATAGCTGCGATGCCCCGGGAACAGGTCGGCCACCCACTTCACTTCGTCCGTATTCTCGGCAACGTGACTCTGGATAAACACATCCTGATGCTCGCGCGCGAGCACGCCACACGCTTCCAGTTGCGCTTCAGTCGAAGTCGGCGCGAAGCGCGGCGTCAACGCGTACATCTGGCGTCCACGGTTATGCCAGCGGCCAATCAGCTCGGCGCTGTCGTCGTAACCGGATTGCGCCGTGTCACGCAAAAACTCGGGGCAGTTGCGATCCATCAACACCTTGCCCGCCACCATCCGCAAGTTCCGCGCTTCGCTTTCGGCAAAAAGCGCGTCCGCAGACTGCTTGTGCACAGTGCAGTACACAAGCGCCGTCGTCGTTCCGCAGGCAAGCAGCTCGTCGACGAAAAAGCTCGCGGTGTCGCGCGCATACGCCGGGTCCTCGAAGCGTCGCTCCGTCGGAAACGTGTAGGTGTTTAGCCACGGCAGCAAACCCGGCGCGGGCGACGCAATCATGTCGGTCTGCGGATAGTGAATGTGCGTATCGATAAACCCGGGCACGATCAGCTTGTCGCGCATCTCGGTCACATGTGCGCCCGGCGCGAACTGCTTCGATAGCGCCGCATACGGGCCGCTCGCAACCACGTGGCCGTTCTCGACGATCAGAAGACCGTCTTCATTGAAGACCGCCGCGTTGGACGATTGCGCAGGATCGCCATTGAAGGTCAGCAGTTGTGCGCGGTAAGCCGTTTGAGTCATGAAAGAACCGTCTCCATCATAGGGAATCCAAAGTCTCAAGGCCGGCTTGACTGCCGGCTCTTGTTATCAGGTTTCAAGGTCGAAATCGCACGTTCGATGTCACGCGCGTGCGTCAGGCGTTCCAGTGCGCGTCGAGCTTTGCGAACATCGTGTCGCGTTCTGCGGGTGTCACGAACGAAGCCTCAAAGCTGTTGCGCAGAATCGTGTAGACCTCGGCATCGCTCAGCTTCAATGCCTCGATGGTCGCGACGTAATTCGCGTTCACGTAGCCGCCGAAATACGCCGGGTCGTCGGAGTTGACTGTCACTGCGACACCGTGATCGAGCAGGTCCTTCAACGTGTGTTTCGTCATGTCGTCGAACACGCACAGCTTGAGGTTTGACAGTGGGCACACGGTCAGTGCAACGCGCGCATCGGCAAGACGCGCCACAAGCGCAGGATCTTCGATACTGCGCACGCCATGATCGACACGGTCCACCTTCAACAGGTCGAGCGCTTCGTAGATGTACGACGGTGGACCTTCCTCGCCCGCATGCGCGACGAGCTTCAGCCCCTTGTCGCGCGCCTTCGCGAACACGCGCTCGAACTTCGACGGCGGGTGCCCACGCTCGGACGAGTCCAGCCCCACACCAATCAGCCGGTGCCCGTATTGCTCGAAAAGGGGCAGCGCTTCGTCGAAGGTTGCGAGTGCATCTTCCTCGGAAAGGTGGCGCAGAAAACACAGAATCAGCTTGCTGGTGAGTCCGCGCTTTTCGGCGTCCGCAAGCGCGCGCTCGATACCCGCCACCGCCGTCGCAATCGAAACACCACGTTCGGTATGCGTCTGCGGATCGAAGAAAATTTCAGTGTGGATGACGTTGTCCGCAAGCGCGCGTTCGCAGTACGCCATCGTCATGTCGTAGAAGTCCTGTTCCTTGAGCAGCACGCTCGCGCCGGCGTAATAGATGTCGAGGAACGACTGCAGATCGGTGAATGCGTAAGCGGCGCGCAATGCGTCGATCGAGTCGTACGCGAGCTTCACGCCGTTGCGCCCGGCCAGCGCGAAAATCAGCTCGGGTTCGAGCGAGCCTTCGATATGAATATGCAGTTCCGCTTTAGGCGCGGCGGCTGCTTTAGTAGTGAGGGCGTCGATTGTGGTCATGTTCGGTCGGTCAGGTTATGTCTATGGAGCATCCGTCGCTCCTTATGTCGCGGGTCTGGTCCTGCTGCTGTCTTCAAGCCGTTTGCGCCGTGCCGGCATGCGCTTCGACGGCCTGGAGCAATTGCGCCGCAGCTGAAATCGCGATGATCTCCGGCGACTTGTCGATGATGCCGTCCACGCCAAGCGGGCATTTCATCCGCGCAATCTGAGAAGGATCGATGCCGCGCGCGGCAAGCCTGTGCTCGAACTGCTTGCGCTTCGAATGCGAGCCGATCATGCCGAAGAACGCAAAGTCGCCGCGTTGCAGGATGCGCTCGGCAAGCGCCAGGTCGACGCGATGATCGTGCGTCATCACGATGAAGTACGTGTTCGGCGCGGCGCGGTCGACAGCTTCGTCGGGCGCATCGTTCGCGTCGATCGTGAGGTTCGGCGCGTTAAGCGTTTCGCGCGGCGGAAACTGCGCGTCCCGTTCGTCGACCCATAGCACGTGGCACGGCAGCGTCGCGAGCACGCGCACGAGCGCGGCACCGACGTGCCCCGCGCCAAACAGCACGACGGCGAAGTCGCGCGGCGCGATCGTCTCGGTAAGCAGCGCGCCGCTTTCGTCGAAACCGGCGCCATCCCACAGCAGACAGTCGGCGCCTTCGACGCCGGGTTCCGGATCGGACAGCATCACGGCATCCGGAGCGGGGCCGAATGATACGCTACGTACGGTCGACTGGCCGGCAGCATTGCGTCTCGCAAGCGACGTCACCCAGCCAAGATCGCCGACGTCGAGCCGTTCGAACGCGAGCACCACCGCTCCGCCACAGCATTGTCCGAGGCTCGGGCCCAGCGCGAAGCGTTCGAGCCTGCGCAGATGGGGCGTGCGCATGCCGTCCTTGAGCACCTGACGCGCGGTCTCGATCGCCTTCCATTCCAGATGTCCGCCGCCGATCGTATGCTTCGCGGAATCGCGCGTGACGATCATCTTGGTGCCGGCATCGCGCGGCGCGGAACCCTCGGCGCGCGCGACCGTCACGAGCACGACGGCATCGCCATGAGCGAGCAGCTGTTGCAGATCGGGCAGCCAGGTTTGCATCCGTCATTCTCCATACAGGGCCTCACGGGATCGCCGTAAAGCCAGTTGATCGTCGCTAAGTCGCTACGTCGCGCTCACCGCGCGTTATGTGCGCGGCGAGCGCGTCTTCAATGCGTCATGCGGTTGAATCGGCCGTTGCGGGTGTTGCGGCCGGCTGCGAACGCGTTTGCAAATACAGATGCATCGCATCCACTGCGTCGAGTATCGCTTCGGGCGTCGCGGGCGCCCGCAGCGGCGGGGCGGTGTCCGCATCGGGCGCCACGGCGGCAATCGCATCGCGCAGCGCAAGCAGCACCGAAAACGGTAGCAGCAGCGGCGGTTCGCCAACGGCCTTGGAGCGGAATACGGTGGGCTCGGCGTTTTCGTTGCGATACAGCTTGACGTTGAATGCCGCCGGCGTGTCGTTGACCGCGGGAATCTTGTACGTCGAAGGCGCATGCGTCATCAGGCGGCCGTCACGGTTCCACCAGAGTTCTTCGGTGGTGAGCCAGCCCATGCCCTGGATGAATCCGCCTTCGACCTGTCCGATATCGATGGCAGGATTGATCGACTGCCCGACATCGTGCAGCACATCGGCACGCACGAGCTTCCATTCACCGGTAAGCGTATCGACGACGACTTCCGATACCGCCGCGCCGTACGCGAAATAGTAGAACGGATGACCGGTGAGCGTCTTCGCGTCCCAATGGACTTTGGGCGTCGTGTAAAAACCGTCGGACCACAGCTGGATGCGCGCCAGATACGCGGCGTTGACCAGTTGCGCGAACGGGATCGATGCGCCGTTGACGCTCACCATGCCGTCGGCGAAGGTGACGTCTTCGGCGGCGCCGTTCAGTTGCTGCGCGGCGAGTGCGGCAAGCCGGTTGCGGATCGTGCGCGCGGCGGCTTCGGCGGCCTTGCCGTTCAGATCGCTGCCGGTGGACGCAGCGGTCGCCGACGTGTTCGCCACTTTCGACGTATCGGTCGCGGTCGCGCGCACGCGCGAGAGCGCAACGCCAAGTTCGCTCGCCACGACCTGCGCGACCTTCGTGTTGAGCCCCTGGCCCATTTCGGTGCCGCCGTGATTGACGAGAATGGAGCCGTCCTTGTAGACGTGCACGAGCGCGCCGGCCTGATTCAGGAACGGCACGTTGAACGAGATGCCGAACTTCAGCGGCGTCATCGCGATACCGCGCTTGAGCACAGGGCTCGTCGCGTTGAACGCGGCAAGGGCGTCGCGACGCGTGCGGTAGTCGCTCGTCGCGAGCAGTTCTTCGGTGAGCGGCGCGATCACGTTGTCTTCGACGCGCTGCCCATACGGCGTCACATCGCGCTCGCCGATACCGTAGTAGTTGGCGGTTCGCACGTCGACCGGATCGCACTTCAGTTGACGCGCGATGCTGTCGAGCATCACTTCCATCACGAGTGCGCCCTGTGGTCCGCCGAAGCCACGAAACGCAGTGTTCGACTGGGTGTTCGTCCGGCAGCAGAGCGCGAGGATTTCGACGTCCGACAGATAATAGGCGTTGTCGAAGTGGCAGACGGCGCGCGTCGCGACCGCGCCCGACAGATCCGCCGAATAGCCCGCGCGTAACGCGATCTCGACGCGTGCGCCAAGAATCCGTCCGCTGTCATCAAAGCCGGCTTCGTATTCGTAGACGGCATCGTGACGCTTGCCGGTGATCATGAAGTCGTCGTCGCGATCGGCGCGCAGTTTGACCGCGCGTTGCAGCTTGTGCGCCGCGAGCGCGGCAACGCACGCGAAGAGCGCGGACTGCGATTCCTTGCCACCGAAACCGCCGCCCATGCGCCGGCATTCGCACATGACGCTGTGCGTCGGCCAGCCGAGCATATGCGCGACGACATGCTGCATCTCGCTCGGATGTTGCGTCGAACTGTAGACGAGCATGCCGTCCATCTCCTTCGGCAGCGCGTACGCAACCTGGCCTTCGAGATAGAACTGCTCCTGTCCGCCCACTTCGAACGTGCCGGAGATACGATGCGGTGCTGCGGCGATTTTCGCTTCAGGACTGCCGCGCTTCAGATGCAGCGGCGGCAGCACGAACTGCTTCGCCGCTTTCGCTTCGGCAGGTGTGAGCACCGCTTCGAGCGGTTCATACCGCACGACGTCATCGCTCCTCGCGAGCGAAGCCGCACGCCGCGCGAGTTCATGGCTTTCGGCGATGACAGCGAAGACGGGCTGACCCAGATAAAGCACTTCACCGTCCGCGAGAATCGGGTCGTCGTGCAGCACCGGGCCACAGTTGTTTTCGCCCGGGATATCGGCGGCCGTCAGCACCGCGACGACGCCAGGCGCGGTGCGCACCGCGTCGAGATCCATCGAAACGATGCGTGCATGCGCATGGCGCGACAAGCCAAGCGCCGCGTGCAGCGTGCCGTGGAGTTCGACGATATCGTCGGTGTAGGTCGCCTCGCCGCTCACATGCAGCGCGGCCGATTCGTGCGGCAACGCAGCGCCGACGGCGGGCGGGACTGCCACCGGCTCAGTGTCGCCGGCGGAATGAGTCATGAATGCATCGGTTTGCCTGTTCATCACGACGGCTCCCTTGCAGCATCGGCGACTGCTTTACCAGGTTCGACAGCTTCGCCAGGTTCGTCCGCCTCGAACGCGAAGGCGTTCACGTCGGACAGCGCGAGCGGCGCGGCGTCGCGCGTTTCCAGATGAAAGCGCCACAGCAGGTTGCGGGCGACCTTCAGCCGGTAAGCGCTCGATGCGCGCATGTCGGTCAGCGGCTGATAGTCGGCAGTGATCGCGTCCATCGCATTGCGGGCGCAGGCTTCGTCCCACGCCGCACCGGTCAGTGCGGCTTCGGCGTGCGCGGCGCGCTGCGGTGTCGCCGCCATCCCGCCGAACGCAACGCGGGCTTCCGAGATCGTGCCGCCTTCGCCGATTCGCAACGCAAACGCCGCGCACACGGCCGAGATGTCCTGATCGTACCGCTTCGAGACCTTGTAGGTGCGAAAGCGCAGGTTGGGCGCGGGACGCGGCACGCGAATCGCCGCGACGAATTCGCCGGGCTGCAGCGCGCTTTTCTGATAGCCGAGGTAAAACGCATCGAGCGGCAGCGTGCGCGTGGCGCCCCCGTGCCGCAACACGACTTCCGCGCCGAGTGCGATCAGCGCCGGCATCGAATCGCCGATCGGCGAGCCATTCGCAACGTTGCCGCCTAGCGTGCCGGCGTTGCGGATCGGCAGCGAAGCAAAGCGCGTCCAGAGTTCCGCGAGTTCGGGATAGTCGACGGCGAGGGCCGCGTACGCTTCTTCCAGCGAAGCCGCCGCGCCGAGGGTGAGCGTCTGCGCATCACGCTCGATGGTCTTCAGTCCGGCGACGTTGCCGATGTACAGCACATTGCCCAGATCGCGAAACTGCTTCGTCACCCACAGGCCGACATCGGTGCTGCCGGCGAGAATGCGCGCGTGCGGATGCTGGGCGCGCAGCGCGGCGAACGCTTCGACGGTGACGGGTGCATAAAACACCGGTGAACCGAACGAAGCGCCTCGCGCATCGGGCGCGGCGTATTCGAAGGTGTCGCTGCGCTGGAGCGTGCGCAACGTTTCGGCGATGGGCGCGCGCTCGAGCGGCACGCGCGGATAGTGCTGATAGTCGAACATCTTCTGGGCGGCTTCGACTATCGGCCGATAGCCGGTGCAGCGGCACAGGTTGCCGGACAGCGCGGTGTTGATTTCATCGCGCGAGGGCAGGCCGGCGCTGGCGGGCTGGTTCTCGTACAGCGCCCACATCGACATCACGAAGCCTGGCGTGCAAAAACCACACTGTGAGCCGTGACAGTCGATCATCGCCTGCTGGACAGGATGCAGCGCGCCTTCGGCATCGCGCAGGTCTTCGACCGTGAAGAGCGCGCGGCCGTCGAGCGTCGGCAGGAACTGGATGCAGGCATTGACCGCTTTCAGCGTGAGCGCGCCGTGCGTATCGCATTCGCCGACGACGACGGTACACGCGCCGCAGTCGCCTTCCGCGCAGCCTTCCTTGGTGCCTGTGCAATGGAGATCCTCGCGCAGGTGCTGAAGCACAGTGCGCGACGCGGGCACGTCGCGCACTTCACGGACGGACCCACGATAGAAGAAACGGATGGTTTGCGTTGTCATGGCGAATCCAGAAGACATTGCGGACCGGGCGCGCGTTACGCATGGGGTCGAGCCATAGCCGGCCTCGCGCACGTAGATCGCCATCCATGACCGAAGATAGCACCGTCGCGCACAGGAAAGTATTCCCGTCCGATGATGCGGGCTATCAGCCTGCAGTCATGCCTTCCATACGATTCGTATTGTGCGGACAAGTTGCGTCGCGCGGCAAAGGTCGCGGAACAAGGCGGGGCGGGGGAGAGCGGCCGGGGCGCCGGTTTGGGGCGTGCCGCGAAGGCGGAAACAGGGGCGCCGGAGGCAACCAGGTGTTTACGCGCAGGCGGCCCGCGGTGGGGCGCGGCCTGCGCGCGATGTGCGCAAAGCGTGCCGTGCGGCGTCAGTGGCGGTGACGGTTGCGCACGAGGCTCAGCGTGAGCAGCACGAACGCGATCACGAAGGCGATCAGCGACCAGGTGGGCAGCGAAAGCCCGAAGATCGGCGGATACGGCGTTTCGCACAGACCGGCGACCTTGAAGACGGACGGCAGCCAGTGCGCGGGAGGCAGGCTGTCGACAACCGGTTGCAGTGCATCGAAACCGCAGCTGAAACCCGGGTGCGCCTGCACATAGACATGCCGTGCCGCCGTGACGATGCCGGCGAGCGCCGAGAGTGCGGCCAGCACTTCGAGCAGCCGCACGCCGCGCCAACGGTCGAAACGCGCGCCGAGGAACGCGAAAATCGCGACCAGCAGGAAGAAGTAGCGCTGGATGATGCACAGCGGACACGGATCTTCGTGCTTCACATACTGGAGATAGAGCGCGCCGGCAACCAGCGCGACGCAGATGAGACCGAGCAGGACGAGCCATGTGCGCTCGCTGCGCAGCACGGGATCCCGATGATGCATGAGGTGGTTTAGAGCCATTTTGGTATAAATAGGGGCCGAAGTAGCGTGAGTGTGACCGCGATTCTAGCGCGAACATCACCCGTATCGCTGCTGGCCTATCGGATAGTGTTCAGGACGGCTTCCACGGCGCGGCCGATGGCGAGCAGCGCGTCGTCCCCATAAGGCTCGCCGGCCAGCATCAGGCCCACGGGCGCGCTGCCGCGCGCGTGACAGGGCAGCGACAGCGCGCAGGCGTCGAGGAAATTGAATGCGCTCGGATTGCGCAGGATCAGGGCATTCGTGCGGCCGAACGCCTCGTCGTCATCGACGAGCCCGGCGAGGCGCGGTGGCACGACCGGCACGGTCGGCGCGACAATCGCGTCGAAGCGCTGCCAGAGCGCCCGCGCTGCCTCGAGCATCGCGTTGCGTTCGGCGACGAGGTCGAGGTAGTCGGCGGCGCTCGCGGGCTGGCCCTTCAGGATGCGCACCCGCACGCGCGGGTCATATTCGTCGCTGTGTTTTTCCAGCAGCGGACGGTGCCACGCGTACGCTTCAATCGGCGCAAAGCCGAAGCGGTTGATGGCCGGCAGCCGGTCGAGCGGTGCAAAGCGCACTTCGCTCACGATCGCGCCGGCGGCTTCGAGATGCTTGAGGGCCGTATCGATGGCTTCGGCGACCGCCGGCTCCACATCGTCAGTCACGAAATGGGTGAGCACGCCGAGCCGCACGCCTTCGAGCGGCCGCGCGGCCGGAATGCGCGGCTCGAGCCCGGCCAGCATCCGGTCGACGAGCGCGCAGCACGCTACCGTTACGCCGATCGGGCCGAACGAATCGAGCGTCATCGAAAGGGGCACGCCGCCCTGTTTGGGGATGCGTCCGGCCGTCGGCTTGAAGCCGGTCAGGCCGCACAACGCAGCCGGAATGCGGATCGAGCCGCCGGTGTCGGTGCCGAGCGCGACAGCCGCCATGCCGTCCGCGACCGACACGCCCGCGCCCGACGACGAGCCGCCCGAGATCCGCTCGTCGCCTTTCACGTTGCGCCGCCACGGCGACAACGGATGGCCGTAGTGCGGATTGAGCCCGAGCCCGGAGAACGCAAACTCGCTCATGTTGGTACGCCCGACGATCACCGCGCCCGCACGCTTGAGCCGCGCAACGACGAGCGCATCGGCGGTGGCGGGCGCGGCGCCGGCCAGCGCGAGCGAGCCGGCGCGCGTCACCTGACCTTCGATATCGAACAGGTCCTTCACTGAAACCGGAATGCCGGCGAGCGGCGAGAGCACGGTCCCGGCGGCGCGCAGGCGGTCGTGGGCGTCGGCGGCGGCGCGCGCGCTGTCTGCGTCGACATGCATGAAAGCGACCGCGCCCTGGCCGGATGGATCGGCAATCCGGCCCAGCGCGGTTTCAACCAGTTGCCGGCTTGTCGTGCGGCCAGCGGCCAGATCGGCCGCGAGCTGGGCAAGCGGCGGGAAGGGCGTAAATTCGGTAGCCATGGCGGTTCGTGTCCGTAAGATGATGCGATGCGCAGTTTCACAGGGCACAACGGGGCGGTGTGCCGCTACCGGCGACTGCATCGGCCGGCTGCTGGAACACCGCGCGACGCGCGTCGGTGAAACCGTCAGGCGATATCGTTCGCATTGTAGATCGGCACGCAGGCGACTTCTCGCCCGGCTGGGTTACCATGCGTTTTTTACTGTTTGTAAGGATTCGGACGCATGCACCACGGTATCGGCTTTATTCAGGATCTGGCGGTGGTGATGGCGATCGCGGGCGTCGTCACGGTGTTGTTCCATCGCCTGAAACAGCCGGTGGTGCTGGGTTACATCGTGGCGGGCGTGATCATCGGGCCGTACACGCCGCCGTTCCAGTTGATCCACGACGAGCAGACCATCCAGACGCTCGGCGAGCTTGGCGTCGTCTTCCTGATGTTTTCGCTGGGTCTCGAGTTCAGTCTGCGCAAGCTGTTTCGCGTCGGCGCGACGGCGATCGTCGCGGCGCTGTCCGAGATCGTGCTGATGCTGTGGCTCGGCTACGAGATCGGCAGCGCGTTCGGCTGGAGCCGGATGGACTCGCTGTTTCTCGGCGCGATCCTCGCCATTTCGTCGACGACGATCATCGTCAAAGCGCTCTCCGAACTGAACCTGAAACGCGAAAGCTTCGCGCAACTCGTATTCGGCATCCTGATCGTCGAGGATATTCTCGCGATCGCCATGCTGGTGCTGCTCTCCGGCATTGCGCAGACGGGCGAGCTGAGCGCGGGTATCGCGTTCGTGACGCTCGGCAAGCTGCTGCTCTTCATGACGGTTTCGCTCGTGGTCGGGATTCTGCTCGTGCCGCGCGCGCTCAACTACGTCGCGCGCTCGAAAAGCGACGAGATGCTGCTCGTGTCGGTGCTTGGCTTCTGCTTCGGCTTTTGCCTGCTCGTCGTGAAGCTCGACTACAGCATCGCGCTCGGCGCGTTCCTGATCGGCGCGATCATGGCCGAGTCGCGTCATCTGCACCGTATCGAGCATCTGATCGCGCCATTGCGCGACGCGTTCTCGGCGATCTTCTTCGTGACGATCGGGCTGATGCTGAACCCGGCCGTGCTGCTTGACTACGCCTGGCCGATCGCGGTGATCACGGTGGCCGTGATCGTCGGCAAGATCGCGTCGTGCGGGCTCGGCACCTTTCTGGCGGGCAAGGATGGCCGCACGGCGATGCGCGTCGGCATGACCGTTTCTCAGATCGGCGAGTTCTCGTTCATCATCGCGTCGCTCGGGCTGACGCTGAAGGTGACGAGCGCGTTTCTCTATCCGATCGCGGTGGCCGTGTCGGCGCTCACGACGCTCTTCACGCCGTATCTGATCCGCGCCGCCGACCCGCTGACGCGCCGTCTCGCCCACGCGATGCCAGAGACCCTCACCAACGTGTTCGGCATGTACGCCCAGTGGCTCGGCAGTCTGGGGCCGGCGACGGGCGGCCCGACGGTCTTCAGCATCACGCGGCGCATCGTCGTGCAGATCGCCGTGAACCTCGCGCTCGTCGCGGCCATCTTCCTCGCGGCGTCTTACGGTTCGTCGTACGGAAGCCACTGGATCGCGCGCTGGATTGCCGCCGAGCCGGCCCAGCGCGTCGTGCTGTGGAGTGCGGCGTTGCTCGTCTCGATGCCGTTTCTCGTCGCCGTGTACCGGAAGACGAAATCGCTCGCGCTGTTGCTGGCCGAGATCAGCGTGCAGCCCGCGAAGGCGGGGCGCTTCACGCGCGCAATTCGTTACGCGATCTCGGACCTCGTGCCGGTTGTCTCGATGATCGGCGTGTTCCTGCTGGTCGCGGCGCTTTCGGGCGCGATCCTGCCGCCGACGGGTCTGCTCATCGCGGTGCTGGTCTGCGCCGCGCTGCTCGTGGCGCTATTGTGGCGATGGTGTGTGCGGATCCACGCCGCGATGCAGATCGCGCTGCGCGAAAGCTTCGACGAGCAACCCGATCCCTGAGCGCCGGGCTTCGCGCAACAAGCCGCAACAATGTGAGCAATTGTTTGCTGGTTTGCCGCTGATGGCGCGCTGGCGGATAATCAAGGCGTGTCCCATTCGTTCGCGTGCACGGCGCGCCTGCCCCACAGTCATGAGCGAAAACAAACCAACCAATCCAGGAACACCCGCGGACGCTTCGGCGGGTACACCCGGCGCTACACCTTCTTCCACTGATTTACCCGGCACATCGTCGCCCGATCCCGATGCGCGGTCCGCGTCGGCGGCCGGATCGGCTGCATTGCCCACGGCGCCAGCGGCCGCACCCGAGGCAGCCGCCCGTGCTTCGACGGACGACCCGCAGAGCGCGTCGACCGTGACGCCTGCCGCGACACCGAAAACCCAGCAACAGATCGACGCGGCCGAAGCCCGCGCTTCGGCCGCCCAGTCGATGGCGAAGCAGGAGGCCGCGGTCCACGAGCGCGATCACAAGTCGCGAACGGGAGCGCCGGCGTCCTCCTCCGCGCAGGCGACGGGGTCCCCAGGGACCGCCGGCGCTGCGACTGGGGCGGCAGCCACACCGGGTTCACCGCCACCGGGCTTCACGTCGCAGCCCGACTTCTCCACGTTCAACCCGCCGCCGGCCAGCGCGGTGCCGCCTTCGGCCCCGCGCTATCTGAAGCAGAGCGACTCGGCGTGGTCGGTCTTCGGACGGATCATCGCCGCGCGTGCCCGGCAGCTGTTCGATCGCGCCGGCCAGCGCATCACGCAGCGCACGCTGCGCATCGGCGTGTCGGCGCGGATCTTCCATCCGGAACCGGGCGCGAAGGGCCTGCGTGGCAAGACGCTGCAGTACCTCGAAGAGTCGATCGCGCACTGGGTGATGTCGCGCGACGTCATCGTCTTCATGATTCCGACGGTCGGCCATCAGGGCATGCTGCATCCGAGCAACATCCGCCTGCGTGACTACGCGAAGCACCTCGACGGCCTGTTGTTGCAGGGCGGCGCGGACGTCTCGCCGCAGTCTTACGAGGAAGCCGCGACGCGCCCCGAGTGGCCCGGCGACCGCGTTCGCGACATGTACGAACTGGAATTGCTGCACGAGTTCGTCGAATCGGGCAAGCCGGTGCTGGGCGTCTGCCGAGGATGTCAGCTGATCAACGTCGCGTTCGGCGGCACGCTCTACCAGGATATCGCCACCGATGTGCCGACTGCCGGCGTGCACGTGAGCGAGCATTACGACCAGCATCGTCACTCGGTGCATTTCCCGGACGGCTCGACGCTCGCGAACATGTTTCCGGGGCGGCGCGAAGCGATCGTCAATTCGATTCACCATCAGGCCGTGAAGACGCTCGGCCGCGACCTGAACATCGAGGCGGTTTCGGCATCGGACGGCATTATCGAGGCGGTGCGGTATCGTCGTGCACCGTTCGTGATGGGCGTGCAGTGGCATCCGGAGTTTCACCGTGCGGGTGGCCCGGAACTGCTCGACTGCACACCGTTGCTCGATACGTTTTTACGCGTCGCGCGCGAGACGCGCTTCTAGCCTCGTCGTTTTCGACAGCAACAGGAAAGCCGGCCGCGTGCCGGTTTTTTTGTGGCTTTTTTGTGTCTGTCCACGGGCTCTCTGCCGCTTCTTGCGCCGATCCATTTCGACGGGTGGCGACAGGCCGTCTGGGTCGAAGATTCGGGCGTTCTTTCGGAAGACTTCTATCTTGATTTAAAGTCTGCGCGGGTTGCTGAGAACGCTTCGCTTCGCTGCCAAACCGCGCGATAATTGCGGGCTATTCAGGATCTGCACGGAGCATGCACGATGAAGTACTCCTTATGTTTGCGGCGCGCAATGCTGCTCGCGATGGCGGGCGCGTCGCTGCTCGGCGCGGCGGCGCAGGCGCAGGAGAGCGACTCCTCGGCGCCTCTTGTCGGCACGCGGCCCGCGATGAACACACTGACGCCGCAGGCGAGCCCGTCGCCGCAGCAAGTGGCGTCGGGCGCAAGTGCCGCGGGTGATGCGCAGGGCGACGTCGCTGAACTGATGCAGATGATTCACGATTCGAAGCTCGTGGAACTGCGCACCACGTACAACGGGAGCTACGGCGCGAATCTCTTCTTCTATCCGCAGGAAATGACGTTTTACATCGCGCTGTTTCAGGACCGTCACTTCTGGCGCGTAATCAAGTCGCAGGACGACGTGCGTGCCGAAGCGATTTATGCGGGCTTCGTGAAGCAGACCGCGGAACTCGCCGACATCGAAATCCATCGAACGGAACTGCAGGCGCAAAAGGCGTTTCTCGATCGCGTGATTGCCTTGTCGGAAGACCGCGCGAAGCGGTTGCAGGCCGACCTCGACGTTGCACGGACGCAGCAGGCACAGGTCAACGAACACCAGCGCGCGGTGCAGGGAGAGGCAGTTGCGTTGCGCGCCGAGAAGGACCGCGCGCAGGCGCAGTTGCGTGAACTGCAGCGGCAGGTGCAGCAGTTGCAACGCCAGACGGAAGCAGGCTTGCCCGGCGCGCGATAGCGTTGCGAATTTCGTTCGCCTGAAACGAATCAGCCCGACCTGTGTCGGGCTGTTTTTTTTGTGCGCCCGGCAGGGCGCACTCACTGGGAGGTGAAAGTCCTCTACACACCCGGCAAGGGGAAGTGTTAGCCAGAGGCAAGGGTTTCGCGGGCGACTGCGAGTC
>NZ_CAJQZC010000001.1 GCF_907164555.1 Paraburkholderia saeva | reverse complement strand
TTTGCCTGGTAGCGGTAGCAGGTCTCACTTACGCCAAACGCCTCACAGGCCGCCCGTACGCTCATCGCCCGCTCCTTGACTGCGCGGATGGCCATCTCGCGTCGACGAGATGGCCTCACCACTTTTTTTCGAGCGCCTCACGTACCACCTCCGCCTTGAGTCGCTCTTCGGCGTACATCTTCTTGAGCCTTGCATTTTCGGTCTCAAGCTCCTTCATCCGGGTCATCAAAGCCGCGTCCATGCCGCCGTATTTCGAGCGCCATTTGTAGAAGCTCGCGCTGCTCATCCCGTGCTCGCGGCACAACTCTGGCACGGGTGTGCCGGCTTCGGCCTGCTTCAAAATTCCGATGATCTGGCTTTCCGTGAATCTGGACGTCTTCATGCAAAATTTCCTGTTGATCCTGCTGCTAGAAAATTCTACCTTGAACACCCGTTAATTCTCGGGGGGACTACCCCGTCAGTCGCGCTCGGGCGCCGCCGTCGGCCACGTGCCCGACAGGATCTTTTCGAGCCAGAACGTGCCGATGATCGTTTTCACATCGGTGATCTTGCCGGTGCGCACCCACTCGGACACTTCCGGCACGGTTGCCGTGAAGAGTTCGAGGAACTCTCCGTCGTCGAGCTTGCGCTCGCCGGCTGTCAGACCGCGCGCGAGGTAGATATCAATGAATTCGGTCGAGTACGAAATGATCGGGTGGATACGCGTGATGTAGACATACTCACGCGCCGTATAACCCGTTTCTTCGGCCAGTTCGCGCTTCGCGCAGGCGAGTGCGCCCTCATCCGGGTCCAGCTTGCCGGCCGGATATTCATACATCACCTTGCCGATCGGATAGCGATACTGGCTTTCCAGCAACACGCGGCCGTCGTCGAAGAGCGGAATCACCATCACCGCGCCCGGGTGTTTCACGTACTCGCGGGTCGCGTGCTTGCCATCAGGCAGTTCGACCGTATCGCACTTGAGCGTCAGAAACGGCCCCTCGTGCAGGGTCGTGCTCTCCAGACACTTTTCGGTGAGCGTTGCGTCGTGGTTCGGGAGTTCAGCCATGTGCGACCTCGGAAAAGCATGGAGCGCGGACGGCTGGCGCCGTCAGCGTCGTTTGAGAAGGTACTGCCAGGTGAAACCGGGGAACGCGAACACGACAAAGAGACTGAACGTGATCGCATAGAACTGCCAGCCCTGATCGAAGCGGTTACCGGCGCGCGCTTCGAGCATGAAGCCGAGCGCGCCGATCACGAAATACAGCACGATCATTTCGGCGATCCGCAACCAGGCGCTCTTCTTCGCCGTCTTCAACTTCATCGGGACGACGGCGAAGAGCTTCTGGTTCAGGAATGGCAGGTTGGCGCCCGCGAGCGCCAACAGCACGATAAACCAGCCCGCTGCCGACATTACAGCGGCAGGGTGTGCTGGATAGCCTGCAGGCAGACTGTCATCAGCGGGCCCGGCACGATGCCGAGCACCAGCACGGCCACACCGTTCAGCGCGAGCAGCGTGCGCTTGCAGGCGTCGCCCGTAATCGGCGACGTGTCCTGCGGTGCATCGAAGTACATCAGCTTGACGATACGCAGGTAGTAGAACGCGCCGAACAACGACGTCACCACCGCCAGCACCGCAAGCCACGTCAGGCCAGCGTTCATCGTCGCTTCCAGCACGGCGAGCTTCGCGTAGAAGCCGACCGTCGGCGGGATGCCGGCGAGCGAGAACATCATCACCATCATCACGAACGCGAAGATCGGGCTGCGCTGGTTGAGGCCCTTGAAGTCGTCGAGCGTTTCGGCTTCGAAATCGCGGCGTGCCAGCAGCATCACGATGCCGAACGTGCCGAGCGTCGTCACGAGGTAGACGATGCTATAGAACATCGCCGAGCCGTATGCGCCAGCCGCCCCACCCGCCTTGCCGTCGACCACACCCGACAGCAGACCGAGCAGCACGAAACCCATGTTCGAGATCGCCGAGTACGCCAGCATCCGCTTGATGTTGCGCTGGACGATACCCGTGATGTTGCCGACGATCATCGAAAGCGCCGCGAGAATGACCAGCATTTCCTGCCAGTCGACTGCGAGCGGCAGCAGGCCCATCACCAGGAAGCGCAGACCCCACGCGAACGCAGCGACCTTCGGACCACCGCCCGTCAGGAGCGTCATCGCAGTCGGTGCGCCTTGATAGACGTCCGGCACCCACATGTGGAACGGCACCGCGCCCATCTTGAATGCAACGCCAGCCACGATGAAGATCACGCCGAACAGCAGCACGACGTCATTGATATGACCCGACGCCACGGCCTTCAGCACTTCGCCGAGTTCGAGCGAACCAGTCGCGCCATAGAGCATCGAGATGCCGTAGAGCAGGAAACCCGATGCGAGCGCGCCCAGCACGTAGTACTTCATCGCCGCTTCGTTCGACTGCGCCGCATCGCGACGCAGCGCGATCACCGCATACAGCGAAAGCGACATCAGTTCGAGGCCGAGATACAGCGTCAGGAAGTTGTTGCCCGAAATCATCACGAGCTGGCCGAGCAGCGAGAACATGCCGAGCAGGAAGAAGTCGCCGCGGAACAGGTCGCGATCTTCCAGATACTTGCGCGAGTAGACGATCGACACCGCGTAACCCAGCGACACCACCGCCTTCATCGCGCTCGCGAACGAATCCACGACGTACATGCGCGAGAAGAAATAGTGCTGCTGCGGATCGAACGCGTTGATCGCGAACCACACGCCGGCGACCACCGTCGAGACGACCGCGATGTAATACGTCGTGCGACGGCCAGCCTGGCCGACGAACGTGTCGTTGAGCCACGCGACGACCACTGCGAACATCAGCAGCGCGTCTGGCAACAGAGCATTCATAGGGGCGTTTTGCATGATCTTTAGATTCCTCCGCTCTGTATTACTGTGACAACGGCAGCTTGGACTGCGCGACGTGGGAGAGGAGGTTTTCCACGGATACGTGCATCACATCGGTGAAAGGCTTCGGATAGAGGCCCATGAACAGCGTCAGGACCGCAAGCACAGCCAGCATGTAGAACTCACGACGGTTGACGTCGAGGAGGCCCTTCACGTGATCGTTCGCCACGGCGCCGAAGTACACGCGCTTGTACATCCACAGCGTGTAGCCCGCGCCGAGAATCAGCGTGATCGCCGCGCCAAAACCGATCCAGAAGTTGAACTGGACAGCAGCCAGGATCACCATGAATTCGCCGACGAAACCCGACGTGCCCGGCAGGCCGCAGTTCGCCATCGAGAACAGCATCACGAGTGCCGCGAACTTCGGCATCGTATTCACGACGCCGCCGTAATCGGCGATCTGACGCGAGTGCATGCGGTCGTACAGCACCCCGATACACAGGAACATTGCGCCCGACACAAAACCGTGCGAGATCATCTGGACGATCGCGCCTTCAACACCAAGCTGATTGAAGATAAAGAAGCCAAGCGTTACAAAGCCCATGTGCGCGATCGACGAATACGCGACCAGCTTCTTCATGTCCGTCTGAACCAGCGCGACGAGGCCGATGTAGACCACTGCGATCAGCGACAGCGTGATCACGACCGGCGCGAGGAAGTGGCTTGCGTCCGGCGCGATCGGCAGCGAGAAGCGCACGAAACCGTACGCGCCGAGCTTCAGCATGATCGCGGCCAGCACGACCGAGCCGCCCGTCGGCGCTTCCACGTGGGCGTCAGGCAACCACGTGTGCACCGGCCACATCGGCACCTTCACGGCGAACGCCATGAAGAACGCGATAAATAGCAATATCTGCGGCGTCATGCCGATCTGCGCGTTGTGCCACGTGGCGAGATCGAACGTGCCCGTCTGCGTGTACAGGTACAGGAGCGCGACCAGCATCAGCAGCGAACCCATCAGCGTGTACAGGAAGAACTTGAACGCCGCGTACACGCGGTTCGCCCCACCCCACACGCCGATGATGATGTACATCGGGATCAGCGTGGCTTCGAAGAACACGTAGAACAGCATGCCGTCGGCGGCGCTGAACACACCGACCATGATGCCCGACAGGATCAGGAACGAAGCCAGATACTGCGACACGTTCTTCGTGATCACTTCCCACGCTGAGACAACCACGATCACCGTGATCAGCGCAGTCAGCACGACGAACCACATCGAGATGCCGTCGACACCCAGGTGATACGTGATATTGAAGCGTTCGATCCAGTTGGCCTTCTCCACGAACTGCAGTTCCGCAGTGGTGGAGTCGAAGCCCGTCATGAGCGGAATCGTGACGATGAAGCTGAGTACCGAGCCGACCAGCGCAAGCCAGCGCGCCGGGCCGGGGGTTTCATCGGAACCAATGGCAAGGACCAGGAGGCCGAACAGGATCGGCAGCCAGATCGCGATACTGAGAATCGGATAAGCGTGCATTAGTGTCCCTCGCCTTATTTGCCGCCGAGCGTTACAAACAGGGTCAAGAGCCCCAACATGCCGATAATCATGGCAAACGCGTAGTGATAGATGTAACCGGATTGGAGGAAGCGGATCACACTGGCGAACCAGCCAATGAAGCGTGCGCTGCCGTTGACGATACCGTCGATGACCACGACATCACCCTCTTTCCAGAGACCACGGCCAATGGCCACGGCGCCCTTCGCGAAGACGATTTCGTTGATCTTGTCCATGTAGTACTTGTTGTCGAGCAGCGTGTAGATCGGACCGAACGCGCGCTTGATGACAGCCGGCAGGTCCGGGCGGACCAGATACAGGAACCACGCCACCACGACACCAGCCAGCGCGAGCCACACCGGCAGACCCGACACCGAATGCAGACCCATCGCCGCCCAGCCGTGGAATTCTTCGGCCATTTCGTGCAGCGCCTCGTGGTTTTCGCCGATGAAGATCACCTTGTCGAACGCCACGCCGTGCTGGAAGAAATCGCCGTAAATCATCGGACCGATGCCGATTGCACCGATAACGACCGACGGAATCGCGAGCAGCACCAGCGGCAGCCAGACCACCCAGGGCGTTTCGTGCGGCTCGTGGGCGTGACCGTGATCGTCGTGACCATGGCCGTGCGCATCGTGGCCGTGGCCGTGATCGTCATGACCGTGCGCGGCGTGCGCCGCAGCTTCCGCGCCCATCGGCGACTCCGGATGCTTCGGATTGCGGAAACGCTCTTCGCCGTGGAACACGAGGAAGTACATACGGAACGAGTACAGCGCCGTGACGAACACGCTCGCCACCACCGCGAAGTACGCGAAACCCGAACCCGGCAGATGCGACAGCTTCACCGCATCGATGATCGAATCTTTCGAGTAGAAGCCCGAGAAGAAGGGCGTTCCGATCAGCGCCAGCGAACCGACCAGCGACGTGATCCACGTAATCGGCATGTACTTGCGCAGGCCGCCCATGTTGCGGATGTCCTGATCGTGGTGCATGCCGATGATCACCGAACCGGCGCCGAGGAACAGCAGCGCCTTGAAGAACGCGTGCGTCATCAGATGGAACACGGCAACCGAGTACGCGGACGCGCCGAGCGCGACCGTCATGTAGCCGAGCTGCGACAGCGTCGAGTAAGCCACCACGCGCTTGATGTCGTTCTGGATGATCCCGAGGAAACCCATGAACAGCGCCGTGATCGCACCGATCACCATCACGAACGAGAGTGCCGTGTCCGACAGTTCGAACAGCGGCGACATGCGCGTGACCATGAAGATACCGGCCGTCACCATCGTTGCCGCGTGAATCAGTGCGGAGATCGGTGTCGGGCCTTCCATCGAATCCGGCAGCCACACGTGCAGCGGGAACTGAGCCGACTTGCCCATCGCGCCAATGAAGAGGCAGATACACGCAACCGTCAGCAGGCCCCAGCTCGTGCCCGGGAAGTTCAGCGAAGCCAGTTCGTGGCTCTTCGCGAACACGTCGCCGTAGTTCATCGAGCCGGCGAAGGCCAGCAGCAGACCAATGCCAAGAATGAAACCGAAGTCGCCCACGCGGTTCACGATGAACGCCTTCATATTCGCGTAAATGGCGCTTTCACGTGTGAAGTAGAAGCCGATCAGCAGGTACGACACGAGACCCACCGCTTCCCAGCCGAAGAACAGCTGCAGGAAGTTGTTGCTCATCACGAGCATCAGCATCGAGAACGTGAACAGCGAAATGTACGAGAAGAAGCGCTGATAACCGTCGTCGTCGGCCATGTAGCCGATCGTGTAGATGTGCACCATCAGCGACACGAAGGTCACCACACACATCATCATCGCCGTGAGCGAATCGACGAGGAAGCCCACTTCGAACTTCAGCTTGCCGACGGTCAGCCATTCGTAGACGGTCGCGTTGAAGCTCGCACCGTTCAGCACGTCGAAAAAGACGATCGCCGACAGGATGAACGAGATCGCCACGCCGAGGATCGTAACCGAGTGTGCCCCGGCGCGCCCCACCGCTTTCCCGAACAGCCCCGCAATCAGCGAGCCGGCCAGCGGTGCAAGCGGGACCGCTAGCAGCAGGTTTTCATTGAGTGTCGTTGACATAACAGCTTTGCCTGAATTTAACCTTTGAGCTGATCGAGATCCTCGACGTTGATCGTGTCGAGGCTACGGAACAGGGTCACCAGAATGGCGAGACCGATCGCTGCTTCCGCTGCCGCAACCGTCAGCACGAAGAACACGAAGATCTGGCCATGCACGTCGCCGAGGTAATGCGAGAAGGCGACGAAATTGGTATTCACCGCCAGCAGCATCAGCTCGATCGCCATCAGGATGATGATGACGTTGCGACGGTTCAGGAAAATGCCGACGATGCTGATCGCAAACAGGATCGCGCCGAGGACGAGGTAATGAGCAAGGGTCAACATGTTTTTCTCCTGGGCGCTCAGCCGTTCTTTGCAGGCGCGGCCGCAGCCGTTGCAGCTTCTGCTGCGGCGGCCTTTGCGGCGGCAGCGGCTTCGGCAGCTTCGGTCGCAGCGGTCTTTTCCGACGGCATCTTGACGATGCGCACCCGGTCCTGCGCGCGCACCTTCACCTGATCGCCGACAACCTGGCGCTTGCTGTCCTTCGCATGACGCGTGGTCAGCGCAATCGCGGCGATGATCGCGACGAGCAGCACGAGGCCCGCCACTTCGAACGCGAAGATGTAGTCGGTGTAGATCATCTTGCCGATGATGCGCGTGTTCGACCAGCCGGCGGTTGCGGCTGCAGCGCCGGCCACCGTCGTGTCGCGCACCGGCTGGACGGTCGCGCCGTAGCCGTGCCAGAGGATCAGCGCGGTTTCGATCACGATGATCGCGCCGACAATCGTCGCCATCGGCACGAAGCGTTTGAAGTCGCGTCGCAGCACGTCGAGATTGATGTCCAGCATCATCACGACGAACAGGAACAGCACCATCACCGCGCCGACGTAGACCAGCACGAGCAGGATCGCGAGGAATTCAGCCTCGAGCAGCATCCAGATGGCCGCGGCGTTGAAGAACGCGAGCACCAGGAAGAGCGCGGAGCTCACCGGGTTGCGCGAGGTGATCACCTTCAGCCCTGATACCACCAGGAGCAGCGCGAAGATGTAGAACAGTACGGTCGTGAATTCCATGATTACCGGTTCATCGTTAGGCCATCATCAGGCATGGTTCTTTGGCACGCGCATCCGTGAAAGCAGTACACAAGTGCGCGATGCCGAAGCGGTCAGACTTCAGCTTACGACCCGGCAGCGGGCCGTTGCAGCGTCGAACAAGCAGCGTTTCAACCGCGTTCAGCCGGGTTTAACGATACGGCGCGTCGGCCGCCTTGTTTGCAGCGATCTCGGTTTCGTAGCGATCACCCACGGCCAGCAGCATGTCCTTCGTGAAGTACAGGTCGCCGCGCTTTTCGCCGTGATATTCGAGAATGTGCGTCTCGACGATCGAATCGACGGGGCAGCTTTCTTCGCAGAAACCGCAGAAGATGCATTTGGTCAGGTCGATGTCGTAGCGCGTCGTGCGGCGGGTATTGTCCGCGCGGGTTTCCGACTCGATCGTGATGGCGAGTGCCGGGCACACCGCTTCGCACAGCTTGCAGGCGATGCAGCGCTCTTCGCCATTTTCATAGCGGCGCAGTGCATGCAGGCCGCGGAAACGCGGCGAAATCGGCGTCTTTTCTTCGGGGAACTGCACCGTGATCTTGCGCTGAAACGTGTAGCGTCCGGTCAGCGCGAGGCCCTTCAGCAGCTCCGTCAGGAAGAAGGTCTTGAAGAAGTTTTGAATTGCGGTCATGGGTTCATCCGCCCTTTATTTCCAGATATTCAACGGCGACATGATCCAGAAGCCGACCACCACCAGCCACACCACGCAGACCGGAATGAAGACTTTCCAGCCCAGACGCATGATCTGGTCATAGCGATAGCGCGGGAACGTAGCACGTGCCCAGATGAACACCGACAGCAGGAAGAAAACTTTCGCGACGAGCCACACAATGCCCGGCACGAACGACAGGAAACCGAACGGCGCGCTCCAGCCGCCGAGGAACATCGTCGCGGCGATCGCCGAGATCACGATCATGTTGATGTACTCGGCGAGGAAGAACAGCGCGAACGCCATGCCCGAATAATCGATCATGTGGCCGGCCACGATTTCCGACTCCCCTTCCACCACGTCGAACGGGTGGCGGTTCGTTTCAGCGATGCCGGAAATGAAGTAGACGACGAACATCGGCAGCAGCGGCAGCCAGTTCCACGACAGGAAGTTGAGGCCGTAGCTCGCGAAAATGCCGCGTTCCTGCGAAGTGACGATGTCCGAGAGGTTCAGACTTCCCGACGTCATCAGCACGACGACGAGCGCGAAGCCCATCGAGATTTCGTACGACACCATCTGTGCCGCGGCGCGCATCGCACCGAGAAATGCGTACTTCGAGTTCGACGCCCAGCCGGCGAGAATCACGCCGTACACACCAACCGACGAAATCGCCATTGCGTACAGGAGACCCGCGTTGATGTCGCCGAGCACCGCGCCCGCCTGGAACGGAATCACCGCCCAGACTGCGAAGGCCGGCACCACCACCATGATCGGCGCGATCATGTAGATCCAGCGGCTTGCCTGTGTCGGCTGAATGACTTCCTTCAGCAGCAGCTTCAGCACGTCGGCGATCGGCTGCAACAGACCGGCCGGACCGACGCGGTTCGGGCCGAGACGCACGTGCATCCAGCCGATCAGCTTCCGTTCCCACAGGATCAGATAAGCCACGCACAGCAGGATCACGACGGCCACCACCAGGATGCGCACGAGCGCCCACACCGTGGGCCATGCCACACCGAGAAGCTGGGTGCCGCCCGAGTTGATCGTTTCGAACAAGCTCATTTACGCCTTCTCCACCACCAGTTCACCGAACAGGCTGCCCAGCGCTGCACCAGCAGGCGTGCCTGCCGATACGCGGACGACCGTTTCCGCAAGATTCGCATCACGCACTGCCGGCAGTTGCACCGACAGTTCGCCCTGGCGCACGCGGATCGCGTCGCCCTCTTTCAGACCCAGCTTGTCGAACAGCGAAGCCGGCAGACCGGCCGAATTCGCTGCGCGTGCTGCAGCCGTCAGGTGCAGCGATTCCGCGCGGCGCACCAGCGGATCAGCGTGATAAATCGGTACATCGGCGATGCGTTCGAACCTGCCTTCGGCGGCCTTCGCCGTGCCGTTGCCGCGCGCCACCGCCACTTGCGTCCTGTTCGACAGACGCGGGCTGAGATCGCCGTCGCCCAATGCAGCCGTGCGCACTTCTTCAGCCGTGTCGTAGTCGAAACCCGGCACGCCGAGGATGCTGCCCAGCACGCGCAACACCTTCCATGCCGGACGCGTTTCGCCGAGCGGACGCACGACGCCGTTGAACGTCTGAACCGTACCTTCGGCGTTGACGAACGTGCCGGCCGTTTCCGTGAACGGCGCGACCGGCAGCAGCACGTCGGCGTAGTCGGTGCCCGTCACGAACGACGACATCACGACGACCATTTCCGCCTGCTTCAACGCGGCCAGTGCCTGCGCGGGGTTGGCCGTATCGAATTCCGGCTCCATGTTCAGCAGCACGTAACCCTTGCGCGGCTGCTCGAACACTTCACGTGCGTTCAGACCACCTGCATCCGGCACTGCGCCGACGAGGTGCGCGCCGACCGTGTTCGCCGCTTCCGTGAGGAAGCCGAGCGTTGCGCCGGTTGCATCGGCAATCCATTGAGCCGCTGCGTGAATCTGTGCGAATTGCGGATGCTGTACCGCGCCGTTGCCGAGCAGCACGACGCGCGTCGAGCCACCTGCGAGCGATGCGGCTGCCTGCTTCGCCGCGTCCGATGCCTCGACGCCCGACAGCGCGTCCGGAAGTGCTTCACCGCGCAGCTCAGCGACCGAAGCAGCAATGCCAGCGAGTTCGTTGAGCCATGCCGACGGCGCCGCGACAACGCGCTTCGCCTGCGGAATCAGTGCGTCGTCAGCGGTTGCCTGCAGGAACGTGAGCTTCGCGCCGCTCTTCGCAGCCTGACGCAGACGCGCAGCCAGCAGCGGATGATCGCGGCGCAGCGTCGAACCGATCACCAGCGCGGCGTCGAGGTTCGACAGATCGGCGATAGCGGTGCCGAGCCACGGCGCACCGTTGACCGGTGCGGAGAAGTCCGACTGACGCAGACGGAAGTCGACGTTCGGCGTACCGACTGCCTGTGCGAGCTTCTTCAGCAGGAACAGTTCTTCGACCGTGCTGTGCGGGCTGGCGAGCGCAGCCAGCGCGTTCGCGCCGTGATCGCCCTTGATGCCATTCAGACCCTTGACGACGTATTCGAGCGCCGTCTGCCAGTCGGTTTCAATCCACTTGCCGTCCTGCTTCAGCATCGGCTGCGTGAGACGCTCCGCGCTGTTCAGGCCTTCGTACGAGAAACGATCCTTGTCCGAGATCCAGCATTCGTTGATCGCTTCGTTTTCGAACGGCAGCGCGCGCATCACGCGATTGTTCTTGACCTGCACCACGAGGTTCGCGCCGACGGAATCGTGCGGGCTCACCGACTTGCGGCGGGACAGTTCCCACGTACGGGCGCTGTAGCGGAACGGCTTGCTGGTCAGCGCGCCGACCGGGCACAGGTCGATCATGTTGCCCGACAGTTCCGAATCGACCGTCTTGCCGACGAACGACGTGATTTCCGAGTGCTCGCCGCGACCCAGCATGCCGAGTTCCATCACACCGGCGACTTCCTGGCCGAAACGGACGCAACGCGTGCAGTGAATGCAGCGTGTCATTTCTTCCATCGAGATCAGCGGGCCGACGTTCTTGTGGAACACGACGCGCTTCTCTTCGCTATAACGCGACGACGACTTGCCGTAACCGACCGCCAGATCCTGCAGTTGACATTCGCCGCCCTGATCGCAGATCGGGCAGTCGAGCGGATGGTTGATCAGCAGGAATTCCATCACGGATTGCTGCGCTTTCACTGCCTTGTCCGACTTCGTGCGCACGATCATGCCCGCCGACACCGGCGTCGCGCATGCCGGCACAGCCTTCGGCATCTTCTCGACTTCGACAAGACACATCCGGCAGTTGGCCGCAATCGACAGCTTCTTGTGATAGCAGAAGTGAGGAATGTACGTATCGACCTTATGCGCAGCCTGGATCACCATGCTGCCTTCCGGTACCTCGACTGTCTTGCCGTCTATTTCAAGTTCAACCATGATGGTCAATCTTCCTTAACCTGTTACCGCTCATTCGTTCGCCTGCTCATTCGTCCATTCACGCGCTGGCTCTTCAGGAGTTACAGCGATGAATCCCCGCGGCCGGTGCTTCGTCTTTGTGGCTCAGGCAGCGACTGTTTCCGTTGCCGCTGCCGCGCCCGCATGCCCGCCGACCATGCAATGCTTGTGCTCGACGTGGTACGCGAATTCGTCCCAGTAGTGCTTCAGCATGCCGCGCACCGGCATGGCCGCTGCGTCGCCGAGCGCGCAGATCGTGCGGCCCATGATGTTTTCGGCAACCGAGTTCAGCAGGTCCAGATCTTCCTGGCGGCCGAGCCCGTGTTCGATACGATGCACGACGCGATACAGCCAGCCGGTGCCTTCGCGGCACGGCGTGCACTGACCACACGATTCTTCGTAATAGAAGTACGACAGACGCAACAGCGAGCGCACCATGCAACGCGTCTCGTCCATCACGATCACCGCGCCGGAACCGAGCATCGAGCCGGCCTTCGCGATCGAGTCGTAGTCGAGATCGGTGTTCATCATCATCTCGCCAGGAATTACCGGCGCCGACGAACCACCCGGAATCACGGCCTTGATCTTCTTGCCGCCGCGCATGCCGCCTGCGAGTTCCAGCAGCGTCGCGAACGGGGTGCCGAGCGGCACTTCATAGTTGCCCGGACGTTCGATGTCGCCGGAGATCGAGAAGATCTTCGTGCCGCCGTTGTTCGGCTTGCCCAGTTCGAGGTACGCCTGCGGGCCGATTTCCAGCAGGAACGGCACGGCTGCGAACGTCTCAGTGTTGTTGATCGTCGTCGGCTTGCCGTACACGCCGAAGCTCGCCGGGAACGGCGGCTTGAAACGCGGCTGGCCTTTCTTGCCTTCGAGCGACTCGAGCAGCGCGGTTTCTTCGCCACAGATGTAGGCGCCGTAACCGTGGTGCGCATGGAGTTCGAACGAGAAACCCGAACCCATGATGTTCGCGCCGAGGAAACCCGCGCGACGCGCTTCTTCAAGCGCTTCTTCGAAGACCTTGTAGGTTTCCCAGATTTCGCCGTGGATGTAGTTGTAGCCGACCGTGATGCCCATCGCGTACGCGCCAATGGCCATGCCTTCGATCAGCGAATGTGGGTTCCAGCGGAGGATGTCGCGATCCTTGAAGGTGCCCGGCTCGCCTTCGTCCGAATTGCAGACGAGGTATTTCTGCCCCGGGAACTGACGCGGCATGAAGCTCCACTTCAGGCCGGTCGGGAAGCCTGCACCGCCACGGCCGCGCAGACCCGACGCTTTCACGTCGGCGATCACCTGCTCGGGCGGAATCTTCTCTTCCAGAATGCGGCGCAGCTGCTTGTAACCACCGCGCGCGACGTAGTCTTCGAGATGCCAGTTGTCGCCGTTCAGGCCGGCGAGAATCAGCGGTTTGATGTGACGATCGTGTAAAGACGTCATTTCGAAAGTTCCTCGAGCAGCTGGTCGATCTTCTCGCGGCTCATGAAGCTGCACATACGGTGGTTGTTCACGAGCAGCACCGGCGCATCGCCGCACGAACCCATGCATTCGCCCTCTTTCAGGGTGAACTGGCCGTCCGCCGTGGTTTCGCCGAAGTCGATGCCGAGTTTCTGTTTCAGGTATTCGGCGGCGCTTTCCGAACCGCCGTCCGGGCCGAGCTGGCACGGCAGGTTCGTGCAGAGCGTGATCTTGTACTTGCCGACCGGCGACGTGTTGTACATCGTGTAGAAGGTCGCAACCTCCTGCACGGCAACCGCGGGCATGCCAAGGTAGTCAGCCACGAACTGCATGATTTCGGGCGACAGCCAGCCGTGCTCTTCCTGAGCAGTGGCCAACGCCGACATCACGGCGGACTGTTTCTGATCGGCGGGATACTTCGCGATCGCACGATCGATTTCTTTCAGGCCTTCAGCTGAGATCATTTTCAGACACGACTCTTTCAATTCCTACCGAACGAAAACCTGCCGCTCATTGTTTGCTGCGACAGACCCGGCGTTCCTTTGCTTGACGCGCGAGGGACCGCGCGCGCCGTTATGAAAATTGCCTAGCGATCCACTTCGCCGAACACGATGTCCTGCGTACCGATGATCGTCACGGCGTCGGCGATCATGTGACCGCGCGCCATTTCATCGAGCGCGGACAGATGCGCGTAACCCGGCGCGCGGATCTTCAGGCGATACGGCTTGTTCGCACCATCCGAAATCAGATAGATGCCGAACTCGCCCTTCGGATGTTCGACCGCTGCGTACGCCTCGCCTTCCGGCACGTGGAAGCCTTCCGTGAAGAGCTTGAAGTGGTGAATCAGCTCTTCCATGTTCGACTTCATGCCGACGCGCGACGGCGGCGCAACCTTGTGATTGTCGACCATCACCGGGCCCGGATTCTTCCTGAGCCACTCGATACACTGTTTCACGATGCGCGTGGACTGACGCATTTCCTCGACGCGCACCAGATAGCGGTCGTAGCAGTCGCCGTTCACGCCAACCGGAATATCGAAGTCGAGCTTGTCATAAACTTCGTACGGCTGCTTTTTGCGCAGATCCCATTCGATGCCCGAACCGCGCAGCATCGCGCCCGTCATGCCGAGTTGCAGTGCACGCTCCGGGCTCACCACGCCAATGCCGACCAGACGCTGTTTCCAGATCCGGTTGTCGGTCAACAGCGTTTCGTATTCGTCGACACACTTCGGAAAGCGCGTGAAGAAATCGTCGATGAAGTCGAGCAGCGAACCCTGACGGTTCTCGTTCATCTTCGAGAGCGCCTTCGCATTGCGGATCTTCGACGCCTTGTATTGCGGCATTGCGTCAGGCAGATCGCGATAGACGCCGCCCGGACGGTAGTACGCCGCGTGCATCCGTGCGCCGGAGACCGCTTCGTACACGTCCATCAGGTCTTCGCGTTCGCGGAACGCGTACAGGAACACCGCCATTGCGCCGACGTCGAGTGCGTGGGCGCCGATCCACATCAGGTGGTTCAGCACGCGCGTCACTTCGTCGAACATCACGCGGATGTACTGTGCGCGCACCGGCACGTCGATGCCGAGCAGCTTTTCGATGGCCATCACATAGCCGTGCTCGTTCACCATCATCGACACGTAGTCGAGACGGTCCATATACGGCACGGACTGGATGAAGGTCTTGGTTTCAGCGAGCTTTTCGGTCGCGCGGTGCAGCAGGCCGATGTGCGGATCGGCGCGCTGGATCACTTCGCCGTCGAGTTCGAGCACGAGGCGCAGCACACCGTGCGCGGCCGGGTGTTGCGGGCCGAAGTTGAGCGTGTAGTTCTTGATCTCTGCCATGGCGTTCTCTTAGTGTTTCAGACCGCCATAGCGATCCTCACGGATCACGCGCGGTGTGATTTCCCGCGGCTCGATCGTCACCGGCTGGTAGACGACGCGCTTCTCTTCCGGGTCGTAACGCATTTCGACGTAGCCGGAAATCGGGAAATCCTTGCGGAACGGGTGGCCAATAAAGCCATAGTCGGTCAGGATCCGGCGCAGGTCCGGGTGACCTTCGAAGACGATGCCGTACAGGTCGAACGCTTCGCGCTCGTACCAGTTGGCAGAACTCCAGATATCGACAACCGACGCGACGACCGGCACTTCATCATCAGGCGCGAACACGCGCACACGCAGACGCCAGTTGTTCGCCACCGACAGCAGATGCAGCACGGCTGCGAAGCGCGGGCCTTCATAGGCGCCATCGCCGTACGTCTGGTAATCGACGCCGCACAGGTCCATCAACTGCTCGAAGCCGAGCGACTTGTCGTCGCGCAGGCGCGTTGCCACTTCGAGGTAATCGCTCGCCTTGACGACGATCGTCAGCTCACCGATTGCTTCGGTGACGCTCAGCAGGCGGCCGCCAAAGGCCGCCTCGAGGTTCGCTTTGAGAGTCTCGAGTTTGCTTGCCATATTGTGGGGAAGAGGCGTTGGCCTTATTGACGGGCGATGGTATTGGTGCGGCGGATCTTCGCCTGTAGCTGGATCACGCCGTAGACCAGCGCTTCAGCCGTGGGCGGGCACCCCGGCACATAGACGTCGACCGGCACGATACGGTCGCAACCACGCACCACCGAATACGAGTAGTGGTAATAGCCGCCGCCGTTCGCGCACGAACCCATCGAAATCACCCAGCGCGGCTCGGCCATCTGGTCGTAGACCTTGCGCAGAGCAGGCGCCATCTTGTTGCACAGCGTGCCGGCGACGATCATCACGTCCGACTGACGCGGACTCGGACGAAACACCACGCCGAAACGGTCGAGGTCATAACGGGCGGCGCCCGCATGCATCATCTCGACCGCGCAACACGCGAGACCGAACGTCATCGGCCACAGCGAGCCGGTGCGCGTCCAGTTGATCAGCTTGTCAGCCGTGGTGGTGACAAACCCTTCCTTCAAGACCCCTTCGATACTCATTTGCTTTCCACTCCAGACGGGGCGGCAAGCCATGCCACCCACGCAAACCGGCGATTAATCTGTCATTCCCAATCGAGGCCGCCCTTCTTCCAGATATAGGCGAAGCCAAGCAGGAATTCGAGCAGGAAAATCATCATCGCCATGAAGCCGGGCCAGCCGATATCGCGCAGGGCAACGCCCCACGGGAACAGAAACGCGGTTTCAAGGTCGAAAATAATGAAGAGAATGGCAACCAGGTAGTAGCGCACATCGAACTTCATGCGCGCATCTTCGAATGCCTCGAAGCCGCACTCGTACGGTGCGTTCTTCTCGGTGTCAGGCCGGTTGGGACCGAGGATCTTGCCGATACTGACCAGTGCTACGCCTAAACCGGTTCCAACAATAAGGAACAACAGGACGGGGAAATAGGCTGCGAGGTTCAAGACTATCCTCAATCGGTTGGTTCTGAATGTGGCCAGGCGATACAGCGCAATGCAGGCAGTGAAACGCAAGCGGAAAACCGCGAGCAGCATACCGCATGCAGCGCACTGCAACATCCTGACGCGAAATCACTTCGGGCTGCTTGGCAATGCAAGCAAACAGCAAGCAGTACACCAGAAGTAAAAATGCCAGCCGAAGCAAAGAGCAATCGGCTGGCATTAGATAACATTGGTGCCGACGGCGAGACTCGAACTCGCACAGCTTTCGCCACTACCCCCTCAAGATAGCGTGTCTACCAATTTCACCACGTCGGCACTGTCTGCAATCCGGGAAAACAAGCTATAAAACCCGCGAATCGCTTCAAGACTTGAATTGTAACTGGTTTAAACAGTTTGTTCAACGCACAAAAAGCGTTTTACCCGAAAATTTTATTTCGGCACATCCTGGCCCGGAGCGGACGCAGCGGAAGCCGCGATCGCAGCCGAAACACCTGCCGGTGCCGAGGCAGCGGACGCCACAACCGGTGCCGACACCGCTGCACCGAGTACGCCTGCCGACGGCTTCGCATGATACGAACCGAGGTACGTAAGCGCCAGCGTCGTGACAAAAAACACAGCGGCGAGGACGGCCGTGGTGCGCGACAAAAAGTTTGCCGAACCCGTCGCGCCGAAGAGACTGCCCGACGCGCCACTGCCAAATGCAGCGCCCATATCGGCGCCCTTGCCGTGCTGCAGCAACACGAGGCCAATGACCCCAAGCGCCGACAGCAACTGAACGACGATGATCAACGTTTTCAAATACAGCATCACACTCACCTGAGAGTCTTTATTTAACCGTGCCACACAATGTGCGGCGCACGGAATGGGTCTACCTCGCCCGGGCGCCCTGCCCGGCCGCTACGACTTACGCCGCGTCGGCCATTACGGCTTGCGCCGCGTTGCAGATCGCCAGGAAATCCTTGTCCTTCAACGATGCGCCGCCAACCAGGCCGCCATCGATATCCGGCTGACGGAACAACTCTTCCGCGTTGTCCGGTTTCACACTGCCGCCATAGAGCACGTGCACTTCGGCCACTTCCGCGCCTTTTGCGGCAAGTCGCCCACGCAGGAATGCGTGAACCTTTTGCGCCTGCCCGGCCGTCGCGCTCTTGCCCGTGCCGATCGCCCAGACCGGCTCATATGCGACCACGATGCGAGCCGCTTCTTCCAGCGAAAGCTTCGCGAGCACTTCGTCGATCTGCGCGCCGACGACCAGCTCCGTCTCGCCCGCGTCACGCTGCTCGAGCGTTTCGCCAACGCAGACAATCGGTACCAGCCCGGCTTCGAGCGCACGCTGCGTTTTTGCCGCTACCAGCTCAGCGCTTTCGCGATGATACGCACGACGCTCCGAGTGACCGACAATCGCAAACCTCGCGCCAAAATCGGCGGCCATGTCTGCCGCGACTTCGCCCGTGTAGGCACCCTCGGTGAACGCGGAGACGTCTTGCACGCCCCACGCCACACGCGAGCCACCCAGCAGCGTCTGTGCCTGCGAAAGATACGGGCACGGCACACACAGCCCCACAAGAAGGCCTTCCGGCAATGTATCGACACCTTGCGCCACGGCCTTCATCAGGCTCGCGTTCTGGTCAAGGCGACCGAACATCTTCCAGTTACCGACTACTGCTTTCGCTCGTTGTTTCGACATTGTCTCGTTTTGTCGTGAGACAGGCTCGTACTATGCGTCGGCCCGTCTTCGGAATTCATGAATCACGCGCCGGGCGCAGAACACGCAATTTTACTGTGCGTTGACGGATCGGGTCAAACCAGCCGAATTAAACGTCCGTGCCCCAATTCAGTACGATCTTGCCGACGTGCGTACTGCTTTCCATCAGCGCATGTGCGTCGGCGGCCTGCGAGGCCGGAAACACACGATGCACAACCGGCTTGATGCGACCCGCTTCGATATGCGGCCACACGTGCTCTTTCAGGTTCGCCGCGATCTTCGCCTTGAACTCGACGGGTTGCGGGCGCAACGTCGAGCCGGTAATCGTCAGACGTCGCCGCAGGATGTCGTTCAGGTTCACTTCCGCCTTCGCGCCGCCAAGCAGCGCGATCAGCACGAGACGCCCGCCATTGGCGAGCGCCGTCAGCTCACGCGAAACGTAGCTGCCCGCCACCATGTCGAGAATGACGTCGACGCCGCGATCGTTCGTGAGCGACTTCACGACTTCGACGAAATCCTCAGTCTTGTAGTTGATCGCCCGCTCGGCGCCCAGGTCCTCGCACGCACGACACTTGTCGTCGGAGCCGGCCGTCGCGAAAACGCGAAAACCCAGCGCATGCGCAATCTGGATCGCCGTCACGCCAATACCGCTCGAACCGCCCTGCACCATGAACGTTTCGTTCGCGCCGCCCTCGCCCGCGCCCAGCTTCGCGCGATCGAACACATTGCTCCACACCGTGAAGAACGTTTCCGGCAGCGATGCGGCCTCGATGTCCGTCAATCCCTTCGGAACCGGCAGACACTGCGCGAGCGGCGCCGTGGCGTACTCCGCATAGCCGCCGCCCGCGAGCAGCGCGCACACACGATCGCCCACTTTCAGGCCGAACGGATTGTGCTTCGCATCGATCGAGCCGCCGACGATCTCGCCCGCCACTTCCAGCCCCGGCAGGTCAGACGCGCCTTGCGGCGGCGCATACGCGCCCTTGCGCTGGAATACGTCCGGACGGTTGATACCCGACGCCGCCACCTTGATCAGCACTTCGCCCGCTTTCGGTTCCGGCATGGGCCGTTCGGCCAGCTTCAGGACATCAGGCGCGCCGAATTCCGTAATCTCGACAGCTTTCATCTGCATCACCTCCAAAGGTGTGGATTGCACTGACAGCCGGGGCGGTGCCGTATGGCTGGCAGTGCAATCCATCCTCCATGAAAAACGGCCGGCGCGCATTTACGCTACCGGCCGTCATCCTGCTAACGCGTTACTGCGGCGTCGGCTCGCCCTGCGGCGCGCCAGCCGGCGCTTCGTTCAGCAGCGCCTTGGCCGACAGACGCACACGACCCTTCTCGTCCGTCTGAATGACCTTGACCTTCACGTGCTGACCGTCCTTCAGGTAGTCGTTGATGTCCTTGATGCGCTCGTTAGCGATCTCGGAGATGTGCAGCAGACCGTCCTTGCCCGGCAGAATGTTCACGATCGCACCGAAATCCAGCAGCTTCAGAACCGTGCCGTCATAGACCTGACCGACTTCGACTTCCAGCGTGATGTTTTCGATGCGCTTCTTCGCTTCGGCCATGCCTTCGCTGCTCGTGCTTGCGATGGTCACGACGCCGTCGTCCGAAATGTCGATCGTCGTGCCCGTTTCTTCGGTCAGCGCGCGGATCACCGAACCACCCTTGCCGATCACGTCGCGGATTTTTTCCGGATTGATCTTGATGGTGATCATGCGCGGCGCGAATTCCGACAGTTCCGTGTTCGCACCCGAAACAGCCGAGGTCATCTTGCCGAGGATATGCATACGGCCTTCCTTCGCCTGCGCGAGGGCGACCTGCATGATTTCCTTCGTGATGCCCTGGATCTTGATGTCCATCTGCAGCGCGGTCACGCCATGTTCCGTACCCGCCACCTTGAAGTCCATGTCGCCGAGGTGATCTTCGTCGCCGAGGATGTCGGTCAGGACGGCAAACTTGTTGCCTTCGAGGATCAGGCCCATCGCGATGCCGGCGACGTGCGCCTTCATCGGCACGCCGGCGTCCATCAGCGCGAGGCAGCCGCCGCACACCGAAGCCATCGATGACGAACCGTTCGATTCCGTGATTTCCGACACGACGCGAATCGAGTAGCCGAATTCTTCGGCGCTCGGCAGGCACGCGGCGAGCGCGCGCTTCGCGAGACGGCCGTGACCGATTTCGCGGCGCTTCGGCGAACCGACGCGACCCGTTTCGCCGGTCGCGAACGGAGGCATGTTGTAGTGGAGCATGAAGCGTTCGCGGTACTCGCCTTCGAGCGCGTCGATGTTCTGCTCGTCGCCCTTCGTGCCGAGCGTTGCGACCACCAGCGCCTGCGTTTCGCCACGCGTGAAGAGTGCCGAACCGTGCGTACGCGGCAGCACGCCGGTACGGATTTCGATCGGGCGCACCGTGCGCGTGTCGCGGCCGTCGATACGCGGCTCGCCGTTCAGGATCTGCGTACGGACGATCTTCGCTTCGATGTCGAACAGCACGTTGCCGACCGTTGCCTTGTCGGCCGCAACCGTGCCGGCACCGGCAGCGTCTTCTTCCAGCTTTGCCGACGTGGCTGCGTAGACTTCCTTCAGCTTGGCCGAACGGGCCTGCTTGTCACGAATCTGGTAAGCGGCGAGCAGGTCGGCTTGCGCCAGTTCCGTCACGCGCGCGATCAGCGGTTCGTTCTTTGCCGCAGGCTTCCAGTCCCATTCCGGCTTGCCACCTTCGCGGACGAGTTCATGGATCGCGTCGATTGCGATCTGCATCTGCTCATGGCCGAACACCACGCCGCCGAGCATTACTTCTTCGCTCAGTTGCTGCGCTTCCGATTCCACCATCAGCACTGCGCGCTCCGTACCGGCGACGATCAGGTCGAGTGCCGATTCCTTCATTTGCGGACGCGTCGGGTTCAACACATATTCGTTGTTGATGTACGCCACGCGTGCTGCGCCGACCGGGCCGTTGAACGGCAGACCGGAAACAGCGAGCGCCGCCGACGCGCCGATCAGCGCGGGAATGTCAGCGGGAACATCCGGGTTCAGCGACAGAACGTGGATCACGACCTGGACTTCGTTGTAGAAGCCTTCCGGGAACAGCGGGCGGAGCGGTCGGTCGATCAGGCGCGAAATCAGCGTTTCGCCTTCCGACGGACGGCCTTCGCGACGGAAGAAGCCACCCGGGATCTTGCCGGCAGCGTAGGTCTTTTCGAGGTAATCGACGGTCAGCGGGAAGAAATCCTGGCCCGGCTTGGCTGTCTTTGCACCGACAACGGTGGCCAGCACAACGGTGTCTTCGACATCGACGAGCACCGCACCGCTTGCCTGGCGGGCGATTTCGCCCGTCTCGAGGCGAACGTTATGTTGTCCCCATTTGAATTCTTTGACGATCTTGTTGAACATAGTCACTCCATTTCTTCGTTATGCCGCGCGGACGGGCAGCGGCGCGGCAACGCCAGAACCGGTGCCACACGGGAAGAGAAGTGTTATGCCATTCCAGAGAACCACGCTTTTCTCGCGCGAACCGCTGGAATGACACAAAACTCTGCCCTGAGGCCCGGCCGTATTCTGGTCACCCGCCGCATGATCTTCCATGCGCACCGCGGATGACGCTTCGATGCACTTCACATGAAGCGCATCGTTCAAAAACAAAATGCCTGTATCAGTTGACTGACACAGGCATCTTGCTGAGAGACCAACCCGATTACTTACGCAGACCCAGCTTCTCGATCAGCGCGCGGTAACGGTCAGCATCCTTACCCTTCAGGTAGTCGAGCAGCTTGCGACGGCGGCTCACCATGCGCAGCAGACCGCGGCGGCTGTGGTGATCCTTCGTGTGCGCCTTGAAGTGAACGGTCAGTTCGTTGATACGGGTCGTGAGCAGCGCGACCTGAACTTCGGGGGAGCCGGTGTCGTTTGCTGCGCGCGCGAATTGCGCGACGACGTCGGACTTCTTGCTTGTTTCAACTGCGGACATATCGATTTCCTTGATTACTGAACAGGCGGTCACGGAAGAAAGGCCGTGCCGTGGGGTTACAACGAGCGGCGTATTGTAGCACAGCCCAAACCGGCCGCGAACCCTCCGCTTACAGTCCCTTGCACCGGCGTCCGCGGCAAGCGGCGCCGGGCTTCCTGACGCGCATGGACACGCGTTTGGGAGCCCTCAGGGCGCTTACGGCCGCTTCATGTGGCACACCGTGGAAGGCACCGTGCGTTCGGCCGGCAGCGCCAGCACCGTGCGAAAACCGTAACCCGAGCCTTCGTTGTCGAAACGGACGCCCGGCGTGCCGGCCTTGTCCATTTCCATCACATAAAGGGGCTGGATGAACTGGTGATCCTCCGCGCGCATCCACGACGCGTGAAAACCGTTGTCGAACTTCCGGCCTTCCAGCGCCTTCGCGACGGCTTCCGGCTGGGCGCTTGCCGCGCTGTTCATCGCGGAAGCCACCATCTCGATCAATACTTCCATGCGCAGCACCGGATAGTCGTCGCCGGCAGCCGGGAAACGGGCGCGGAACGCCTTGTACCAAGCGTCCGAAGCCGGCCCGCCCGCGTTCGGATGCCAGTCGGCGACGGCCACGACCCGGCCGACGCCCGCGTCGCCCAGCGCCGCCGGCGCGCCAAGACTGTTGCCGTAGAACGTATAGAACTTCGTGTCGAGCCCCTGCTCGCGCGCCGCCTTGACGAGTAGCGTCAGGTCGTTGCCCCAGTTGCCCGTCACGACCGCGTCCGCGCCGCTCGCGCGGATTTTCGCGATGTAAGGCGCGAAATCCTTCACCCGGCCGATCGGGTGAAATTCGTCACCGACGATGGCAATGTCCGGCCGTTTCGCCTTCAGCGCCTCGCGTGCGAGCGTGCTGACGTCGTGGCCAAAGCTGTAATCCTGGTTCAGCAGCCAGACTTTCTTCACGGAACGGTCGCGCTGGATCACGTCCGCAAGCGCATCCATGCGCATGCCGGCGTGCGCGTCGAACCGGAAGTGCCAGAAGCTGCAGTTCGCATTGGTGAGCGCGGGGTCGTCGGCGGAATAGTTGAGCAGCAGTTCGCGGTTGTCCGGTTCACGGGCGTTCTGCTTTTCGATCGCACCCAGCAGCGCGGCGGCGATCGCCGAACTGTTGCCCTGAAGGATGTAGCCGATATGCTGGTCGGCGGCCGCGCGCAGTTGCACGAGCGCCTCTTCGGCGCTGCCCTTGCTGTCGAGCACGACGAGTTCGAGCAGATGCGCGCCATCCGCCAGTTTCACGCCGCCCGCCACGTTCACACGCTCCACGCCAAGCCGCAGATTCCGCTCCACCGCCGCGCCCGCGTTGGCAAATGGTCCGGACATGCCCTCGATCAGCGCAAGACGCACGGGCTCGCCGCCCGCGTGCGCATGCGTCACCGACACCATCGCGAGCGCGAAGAGCGCCGTTCGCATCCAGTTCGCCACCATCGTTACTCCTGCCGCGGTTGATTCATTCGAAGCGCGGATCATAGAGGCGCGCACGTCGCCGGGCAAGCGCGCCGGTCGCATGCGCCTCGCGCACCAACCCGCGGCGCGAACAAATCTTTTGCCGCGCCGCGTGTCAAAATACCGTGGCTCCCTGACAAAAAACGTAACACGAGGCCACCAGAATGCCACCGGAGGAATTCATGCCTGACCGACTCCCCACCGCACCTCTCCCGGCCGCGACGCCGCCGCAGCCCGCGCGCGCGGGCCGACTGCGGCGCACGGCGCTCGCCTGCGCGTGCTTCGGCGCCGTGATGCTCGCAGGCTGCGCGCAACCGTGGCAGCAGGTCCAGCCGGGCGAAGACCAGTCGACACTGATCACCCGCCTCGGGCCGCCGCGGGAAACCTACGACCTGCCGAACGGCAGCCGGCGCCTGATGTGGCCAACCCAGCCGATGGGCGAAACCACCACCGCTGCGGACGTCGACGCCAGCGGCAAGGTCCTGTCCGTGCGTCAGGTGCTGCAACCCAACGAGTTCTATCGCGCCGAAATCGGCAAGTGGACGCGCGACGACGTGCTCGTCAACTTCGGCCGTCCGGTCGAGACGTCGTATTTCCCGCTGATGAAGCGCGAAGTCTGGACGTACCGGTACCTCGAGGACAACGTCTGGTACTTGATGTTCAACTTTCTCTTTGACGATCACGGCGTCCTGCAGAGCACGCAGAAAAGCCCGGACCCGCTGCACGATCCGGATCGCCGCAGCGCGTTCTGATTTTGTCCCGGTAACATGCACGTACAGGCCGCCTCGCCCTGAGGCGGCTTTTCTGTTTTTCGTCTGCCCGCCCGGAGCCGCCCCCGATGAATCTTCCCAGACAGATGCTTGCCGCCAATGTCGAATGGGCCGAGGAAACCATTACGCGCGACCCGCAGTTCTTCAAGGAGCTGTCGCAGGGACAAAGCCCCCAGGTCCTGTGGATTGGCTGTTCGGATAGCCGCGTACCTGCCGAAACCATCACGCATTGCCAGCCCGGCGATCTGTTCGTCCATCGCAACATCGCGAATCTCTTTCCACCCGATGACGACAACTGCTCGAGCGTGCTCGAATACGCGGTGCGCGTGCTGAAGGTCGGGCACGTGATCGTCTGCGGTCACTATGGTTGCGGCGGCGTGCGGGCCGCGCTGCTGCCGCCGTTGCCGGAACTGCCGCACGTCAACCGGCGCATCGCGCCGCTGTGCGCGCTCGCCCACACGCATCGCGACGAACTGGGCGCTCATCCAACCGACGATGCGCGTATCAACCGGCTTGCCGAGCTGAACGTGCTGGAACAGGTTCAGCGGCTACGTAACACCGCCATCGTGCGCGACAGCCAGCCGGCGCCGCTCGTGCATGGCTGGATCTTCTCGCTCGACGACGGGCGCATCAAGGTCGTCGCTTCCGGTTATGCGGACGACGCACCCTCACGCAAATAAACCGCCCCGCACGCGTAAAGAACGCTGCACCAGAAACGGAAAACCCCGTGCTCTTGTGGAGCACGGGGTTTCGTCTGGACGTCCACGCGGGCGCGCGATCGGCGCGCCGCGATGATTGACGTTACGAACGCTGCGGATTCAGCTTGTCGACGTTCGAGTACAGCTTGTTGAGCGCCGAAATGTACGCCTTCGCGGAAGCCGCGACGATATCCGGATCGGTACCGACGCCGTTCACGATGCGTCCGCCTTTCGACAGACGCACGGTCACTTCGCCCTGCGCCTGCGTGCCCGTCGTGATCGCGTTCACCGAGTAAAGCAGCAACTCCGAGCCGCTACCCACTTCGGTTTCGATCGCGTTCAGCGTGGCGTCGACTGGACCATTACCGCGCGCTTCGCCGGTCACTTCCTTGCCTTCCATCGAAAACACGATCTTCGCGTGCGGCTGCTCGCCCGTTTCCGAGTGCTGCGACAGCGAAACGAACTTGTAATGCTCCTTGTCCTGCGCTTCGGCGGATTCCTCGGTGACGATCGCGATAATGTCTTCGTCGAAGATTTCCGACTTGCGGTCGGCCAGTTCCTTGAAGCGCGCGAACGCCGTGTTCAGTTCGCCTTCGCTTTCGAGCGCAATGCCGAGTTCCTGCAGACGCTGCTTGAACGCGTTACGGCCCGACAGCTTGCCGAGCACGATCTTGTTCGCGCTCCAGCCCACATCTTCGGCGCGCATTATTTCGTAGGTGTCGCGCGCTTTCAGCACGCCGTCCTGGTGAATGCCGGACGCGTGCGCAAACGCATTTGCGCCCACCACCGCCTTGTTCGGCTGCACGACAAAACCGGTGATCTGCGACACGAGCTTCGACGCCGGCACGATCTGCGTCGTATCGATGCCGAGATCGAGGCCGAAGTAATCCTTGCGGGTCTTTACGGCCATCACGATTTCTTCGAGCGACGTATTGCCCGCGCGCTCGCCGAGACCGTTGATCGTGCACTCGACCTGACGCGCGCCGCCGATCTGCACGCCGGCCAGCGAGTTCGCCACGGCCATGCCGAGGTCGTTGTGACAGTGCACCGAGAACACCGCCTTGTGCGAGTTCGGAATGCGTTCGCGCAGGTCCTTCACGAGCTTGCCGTACAGTTCCGGCACGCCGTAGCCGACGGTGTCGGCGATATTGATCGTGGTTGCGCCTTCGGCGATCACCGCTTCGAGCACGCGGCACAGGAAGTCCATATCCGTGCGGCTGCCGTCTTCCGGCGAGAACTCGACGTCGTCCGTAAACTTGCGTGCGAAACGCACGGCGAGCTTCGCCTGCTCGAATACCTGTTCCGGCGTCATGCGCAGCTTCTTTTCCATGTGCAGCGCCGACGTCGCGATGAACGTGTGAATGCGGAAGCGGCTGGCGGGCTTCAACGCATCCGCGGCACGCTGGATGTCCTTGTCGTTCGCACGGGCGAGCGAGCAGATCGTGCTGTCCTTGATCATGCCCGCGATCGTGTGGATCGAATCGAAATCGCCGTTCGAGCTGGCAGCGAAGCCGGCTTCGATGACGTCCACTTTCATCCGTTCGAGCTGCTTCGCGATACGGATTTTTTCTTCCTTGGTCATCGACGCACCGGGCGACTGCTCGCCGTCGCGCAAGGTTGTGTCGAATATGATCAGCTTGTCTGCCATGTCGGGTCTCCGGGACTCAATCAAATGTGGGGATGAAGATACGGAATTCGGGCGTTTGCGCCACCGCTGGCGACGCTAAACAACAGACGAGGCAGACGGAGGGCGAAAACGATCAGCGCGGCAGGCGCGCTAGCGCTAGTGCGCATAGACGCGCACCGGCTTGAAGAGACAGGAAGGGGAACGGGAAAATAACCATGTCAGCGACTATAGCGGCAATCCGGAAATCGTGCAATTAGCGGCGCACCCGGCACCCGGAACGAAAAACGGCAGCCCGAAGGCCGCCGCTTTTGTGCCGCTTTCCCGCCGCGCAGGCAGGTTTCAGTGATCGCGCTGTGACGAACGGGCCGGATTTGCCCTGCCCCGAAGTGCCTGATAGCCCCAGAACACATAGCCCGACAGACCGTACAGCACGAACAGGCCAAACAGCATCAGCGGCGGATCGGACGACACCAGCACGAACGCCATCACCACCAGCAGGATCACGCCGAACGGCACCCGGTGCCGCACGTCGAGCGCCTTGCCGCTGTAGAACGGCGCGTTCGATACCATCGTCACGCCCGCATAGATCGTCAGCACGAACGCGACCCACGGCAGCCAGACGAGCTTCAGCGGCACGCGGTTATCGGTGGCGAGCCACACGAAGCCCGCGATCAGCGCCGCGGCTGCCGGACTCGGCATACCCTGGAAGAAGCGCTTGTCGACCACGCCGATGTTCGTATTGAAGCGCGCGAGCCGCAGCGCCGCGCCCGAGCAGTACACGAACGCGGCAAGCCAGCCCCAGCGGCCGAGGTCCTTCAGGATCCATTCGTACATCACGAGCGCCGGCGCGACGCCGAACGACACCATGTCCGAAAGGCTGTCGAACTGCTCGCCGAACGCGCTCTGCGTATGCGTCATGCGCGCGACGCGGCCGTCCATGCCATCGAGCACCATCGCCACGAAAATCGCAATCGCCGCGACTTCGAAGCGCACGTTCATCGCCTGCACGACGGCGAAGAAGCCGCAGAAGAGCGCAGCGGTCGTGAAGGCGTTCGGCAACAGATAGATGCCGCGTTTGCGCAGGAACTGCTGGCGCGCGGCGCGGCGGCTGTCGACGACAGCCGGCTCCTGCATCGGCTTGTTGCGCCGGAAAGGCCGCGGCTGCGGGCCGGCGCTGCGGGGTCGACGCGGTTTGAATGCGGCCATCGAAACCTCCTTGTGCCGCGTTATAGTTCAGCGAGGATCGTCGACGAGGCAGAGACCTTCTCGCCAATCGAGACGCGCGGACGGCTGCCTACCGGCAGATACACATCGACACGCGAACCGAAACGGATGAAGCCATAGCGCTGGCCGCGCGTGAGCGGTTCGCCCGCACGCACGTAACAAAGAATCCGACGTGCGATGAGCCCCGCGATCTGCACCGACGTGACCGTCTGCCCGCTTGCCGTTTCGATCACCAGCGCATTGCGCTCGTTTTCGAGCGAAGCTTTATCGACTGCGGCGTTCAGGTAAGCACCCGGAAAATATTCGACCTTCGAGATTGCGCCATCCACCGGCGAGCGTTGCGAGTGGACGTTGAACACATTCATGAACACGCTGATCTTCAGCGCTTCGCGGTTGGCATACGGATCATGCGCCGTTTCGACGGCGACGATGCGGCCGTCGGCGGGACACAGCACGGCGTTGGCCTGCGAGGGAATCGGGCGAGCCGGGTCGCGGAAGAACTGAACGATGAAAATCAGGATCAGCCAGAACGGCCATGCAAAGCCGAACCCCGCGATGGCATGGATCAACAACGCAACGACGGCCGCGATGGCGATGAACGGCCAGCCTTCGCGCGCGATGATCGGATGAGGGTAATTCATGAGTGGCTTCTGTATTTTTGTAAAACCGTAGGATAGCAAAAGCCGCCCAGGGTTCATCACACCTGGACGGCTTTTGGGAACATCAGGCCATGCGTTCGCGATTGCTGCGAACGCACAAACCGGACGAATGCAGCGCTGGCCTAGTTCTTCGACTGGTCGACGAGCTTGTTCGCAGCGATCCACGGCATCATCGAGCGCAGCTTCGCACCGACCGTTTCGATCTGGTGTTCAGCCGTCAGACGGCGACGCGATTGCAGCGTCGGCGCGCCAGCGCGGTTTTCGATGATGAAGCTCTTTGCGTACTCGCCCGTTTGAATATCGGTGAGAACCTGCTTCATCGCCTTCTTCGTTTCAGCCGTCACGATCTTCGGACCCGTCACGTACTCGCCGTATTCGGCGTTGTTCGAGATCGAGTAGTTCATGTTCGCGATGCCGCCTTCGTAGATCAGGTCGACGATCAGCTTCAGTTCATGCAGGCACTCGAAGTACGCCATTTCCGGCGCGTAGCCCGCTTCCACCAGCGTTTCGAAGCCGGCCTTGATCAGGTCGACCGTACCGCCGCACAGCACGGCCTGTTCGCCGAACAGGTCGGTTTCGGTTTCTTCGCGGAAGTTCGTTTCGATGATGCCGGCACGGCCGCCGCCGTTCGCCGCTGCGTACGACAAAGCGATGTCACGTGCCGCGCCCGACTTGTCTTGCGCAACGGCGATCAGGTGGGGCACGCCGCCACCTTGCGAGTACGTACCGCGAACCGTGTGGCCCGGCGCCTTCGGCGCGATCATGATGACGTCCAGATCCGCACGCGGGATCACCTGGCCGTAATGCACGTTGAAGCCGTGCGCGAATGCGAGGGCTGCGCCCTGCTTCGCGTTCGCGTGCACTTCCTTTGCATACACTTCGGCGATCTGCTCGTCCGGCAGCAGCATCATGACGACGTCCGCGCCCTTCACGGCTTCAGCCACTTCCTTGACCTTCAGGCCGGCGTTTTCAGCCTTGCTCCACGATGCGCCACCCTTGCGCAGACCCACCGTCACGTTCACGCCGCTTTCGCTCAGGTTCAGCGCGTGTGCATGGCCTTGCGAGCCGTAACCGATGATGGTGACCTGCTTGCCTTTGATGAGGGAGAGGTCGGCGTCCTTGTCGTAGAAAACTTTCATGTTCGTTCCTTGGCGATATTCAGAGAGATTCAGGTACTGCGTGTTGTGTACTGCTGGCCGGGTTTGCATGAAGCGCATCCGGCCGTGATCGATGCAAACGGCGTCACACCTTCAGAATGCGTTCGCCGCGCCCGATCCCCGAGCTGCCCGTGCGGACCGTTTCGAGAATCGCGGTAGCGTCGAGCCCTTCGATGAAGGCGTCGAGCTTGTCGCTCGCGCCCGTCAGTTCGATCGTATAGGTCTTTTCGGTGACGTCGATGATGCGGCCGCGGAAAATATCCGACATCCGTTTCATCTCCTCACGCTCCTTGCCGACCGCCCTTACCTTGATCAACATCAGCTCACGCTCGATGTGGGCGCCCTCGGTAAGGTCGACCACTTTTACCACCTCGATCAGGCGGTTCAGATGCTTCGTGATCTGTTCGATCACGTCGTCCGAGCCAATGGAAACGATGGTCAGGCGCGACAGCGAATGGTCTTCGGTCGGGGCCACCGTCAAGGTTTCAATGTTGTAGCCGCGTGCCGAGAAAAGACCGACCACGCGCGACAGCGCGCCCGGTTCGTTTTCCAGCAGGACTGAAATAATGTGTCTCATGTTTCGCTTCTTCCAGATGTCGATATATCGATGTATGCGGGCCGGTTCGCGCCGCTTCGTCCGCTTTCGCCTTTTGTGAAGGCGCACACGACGAAGCCGGCATCAGAAACGGTCGTTATAGATCTTCCGAACCCATGAGCATCTCCGTGATGCCCTTGCCGGCCTGAACCATCGGCCAGACGTTTTCGGTCGGATCGGTCTGGAAATCGAGAAACACCGTACGATCTTTCAGGCGCAATGCTTCCTTCAGCGCCGGCTCGACATCCGCGGTTTTTTCGACGCGGATACCGACGTGCCCGTACGCTTCAGCGAGCTTCACGAAATCAGGCAGCGCATCCATGTACGAATGCGAATAGCGCTTGCTGTATTCGATCTGCTGCCACTGGCGCACCATGCCCAGATAGCGGTTGTTGAGCGAAATGATCTTCACCGGCGTGTCGTACTGCTTGCAGGTGGACAGCTCCTGAATGCACATCTGGATCGAGCCTTCGCCCGTGATGCAGAGCACGTCGTCGTCCGGGTGCGCCATCTTCACGCCCATCGCCGCCGGCAGGCCGAAGCCCATCGTGCCGAGGCCACCGGAATTGATCCAGCGGCGCGGCTTGTTGAAGCGATAGAACTGCGCCGCCCACATCTGGTGCTGGCCGACGTCGGAACACACGAAGGCATTGCCGTCGGTCAGTTCCCACGCCTTTTCCACCACATACTGCGGCTTGATGATGTCACTCTTGCGGTCGAACTTCAGGCAGTCTTTCGAACGCCAGCCTTCGATGTCCTTCCACCAGTCGGCGAGCGCCGCGGTGTCGGGGCCATGTTCGGCCGTCTGCAGCTGTTCGATCAGTTCCTTCAGCACCTCCTTCACGTCGCCCACGATCGGAATGTCGACCTTGACGCGCTTGGAGATGGAAGAAGGATCGATGTCGATATGGATGATCTTGCGCGGGCGCGACGCGAAGTGCGCCGGGTCGCCGATCACACGGTCGTCGAAACGCGCGCCGATCGCGATCAGCACGTCGCAGTGCTGCATCGCCATGTTGGCTTCGTACGTGCCGTGCATGCCGAGCATGCCGAGGAACTTTTTGTCGCTCGCGCGGTAGCCGCCCAGACCCATCAGCGTATTCGTGATCGGGTAACCGAGCAGATCGGCAAACTGGTTCAGCTCGCGCGACGCATCCGCGAGGATGATGCCGCCGCCGGTGTAGATATACGGACGCTTCGCGGACAGCAGCAGGGCAACCGCCTTGCGGATCTGGCCGGAGTGGCCCTTCGTTACCGGGTTATACGAGCGCAGTGAAATCGACTTGAGCGGCTCGTACTGGCAGGGCATCTTCGACACGTCTTTCGGAATGTCGATCAGCACCGGGCCGGGCCGGCCCGTACGGGCGATATAGAACGCTTTCTTGACGGTTGCGGCGAGCTCGCGCACGTCCTTCACGAGGAAGTTGTGCTTCACGCAGGGGCGCGTGATGCCGACCGTGTCGCACTCCTGGAACGCATCCTGGCCGATCGCGGCAGTCGGAACCTGTCCGCTGATCACGACCATCGGGATCGAATCCATGTAGGCCGTGGCGATGCCCGTCACCGCATTGGTGACGCCAGGACCCGAGGTCACGAGGCAGACGCCGACCTTGCCGGTCGAGCGTGCGTAGGCATCAGCGGCGTGAACCGCGGCCTGCTCGTGGCGCACGAGGACGTGCTGGAACTTGTCCTGCTTGTAAAGCTCGTCGTAGATGTAGAGTACCGAGCCGCCGGGATAGCCCCAGATGAATTCGACGTCTTCGTCGGCCAGTGCCTTCATGAGCACGGTGGCGCCGATAGAGTCAGCTTCGTGATGGGGAGTCGTATCCGACGTGGAGAATTCCGCGCTGGGCATATTCATTGTTCACCTTTCGAATTTTCGGCAAAAAATTGATCGGGTGCTCTCTGCCGGGCTTGTGGCTCGGGTTCAAGCGGCGCGTCCAGTTTGACAGGTGAGCTTCTTGGGCCACACCTCAAATGAGACAAGTCACTTATGTTGCGAACCGTCGACGATATCTGCTGTCGCGATATTGGTCAAGCAGATATTTCCGCGGTGCGGCATGATCCGCGGGCGCGCAGGCACGTTTTACCGTGACCGGTCGCAGCCCTCTTTTCCCCGGCGGAGGCAAAAGTTTGTTAGCATCCGCGGGCTTTACGACATTTTTCGACCGATTACGCGCACGCTCGCTGCGCCGACCCCAAACGGATGGCATCAGACAAGGAACTCGCCGATTTTCTGGCGGGCGTCGAGAGGCGCGCATTCAAGCAGACGGTCTACGCCGTGCGGGATGATGACGCCGCGCTCGACATCGTGCAGGACGCGATGATCAAGCTCGCCGAAAAATACGGTGACCGTCCTTCGGCCGAACTCCCGCTTTTATTTCAGCGTATTCTCCAGAATACGATGCACGACTACTTCCGCCGGCAAAAAGTGCGGAATACGTGGGTCAGCCTGTTCTCGTCGCTCGGCGGCGCCGATGACGACGATTTCGACCCGCTGGAAACGTTCGAAGCCCAGCAAGGATCGGCTGGAGCGGAGAGCGGCGAACAGCGCCTCGAGCGCGAACAGGTTCTGCAGCTGATAGACGAAGAAATCCAGAAATTACCTGCACGTCAACGGGAGGCCTTTCTCATGCGTTACTGGGAAGACATGGATGTCGCTGAGACTGCCGCTGCCATGGGCTGCTCGGAAGGCAGTGTGAAAACGCACTGCTCGCGAGCCACCCACACGCTGGCGCACGCGCTCAAGGCCAAAGGAATCACGCTATGAGCTCCGCTCCCGATACGAAAGAACTCGAGTTTGCGCGGCAGCTGCGTCGTGCGCTCGACGAAAATACTGCCGCTCTCCCGCCTGCCACCGTCGACCGGCTCGCCGCGGCGCGCCAGGCCGCGCTCGCCCGAAAGAAGCCCGAACCGGCCGTGGTACCGGCGTTCGCGCCCGCTTTCGCCGGCGCTGCTGCCGGCATGGGAGTTGGCGCTGCGTCGCCTGAACTCAACACTGCCAGCAAGCCGCGCCGCTTTGCGTTGCGCCGTTTCGCGCTCGCATGGCCACTCGCCGCGCTGGTCGTGAGCCTCGTGGCGATTGCGTACTGGGAAGACCAGCAGCGCACCGCCGAACTCGCCGATATCGATGCCGCCATGCTGAGCGACGACCTGCCGCTCACCGCGTACCTCGATCACGGGTTCAACGCGTATCTGTCGCGCGCGCGCTGAACGGAGGCTGTTCGGGTGAGTTACAAGCGCGGCCTTGCCGTTGTCTCCGGATGCGTGATCGCGGCCCTGGTTTCATTCGCCGCAACCTGGCCACGTTTCAATCCCAAACCCGCTCCCGCTGGCGCACCCGTCGCCGGCGCGCCGGCTTCCTCGTCGGCGCCTTCACTGGGCGTCGATCTGCCGGGAATGGCCAGTCAAAATCCGCTTTCATGGTCCCATCTCACCGGGGCGGAGCACGTCGCGCTCGCGCCGTTCGCGACCCAGTGGGACACGTTCAGCGATGCACGCAAACGCAAATGGATCAAGATCGCATCGCGTTACGCGAAGATGTCGCCTGAAGCACAAAAAAGACTCCACGAGCAGATGACCGAATGGACCCGCATGACGGCAGAGCAACGGCGTGTCGCGCGGGAAAACTACCAGGCGTCGAAAGAATTGCCGCGCGAGGCGCGTCAAAACGCCTGGAAGACCTATCAGCAATTGCCTGAAGAACAGAAGCAGCGGCTGGCGGCGAGCGAGCACAAGCGCCGCCCGACCGTGGTCAGCGCGCCGCCGAGCGGCAAATCCGAAGTCAGGGACATCGACCGGCTCGTGAACGGGCGCGGTGCGAGCGGCGCCGCTGCGGCATCGGCTACGGGCGCTTCGTTGCCCGCGCCCGCCGCACTGCCGCCGGGCACGACGCCCGCCGGCAGCTTCGTCCCCGCGACGCCGACGCCGGTTTCGCCCGCCGAAGCGCCGTCGATCTTCAACGGCTCCTGAACCTTCTCCGAACGACCGACGATCCGTGTCCAGCCCGACTACTACCGCCGACCTGACTCCCGATCGTCCGACGCCCGCGCCGACCGTGCGCCGTCGCCTCGCGACGATGCTCTACGAAGGCGTGATCCTGTTTGGCATTGTGTTTATCGCGGCCTACCTGTTCAGCACGCTGACGCAGCAACGTAACGGCCTCACGCACCACAACGTGCTTGCCGCCTGGGTGGGCTTTGTCGTCGGTGTCTATTTCGTCTGGTTCTGGACGCACGGCGGCCAGACGCTGCCGATGAAAACCTGGCGCCTGCGCCTCGTCGGCGCCGACGGTGCCCCTGTGTCGCCACTGCGCGCGATCGTGCGCTACATGCTCGCGTGGCTGTGGTTCCTGCCGCCACTCGCGCTGCATCCGCTGCTGGGTCTCGCCGTGCCGCAGACGCTCGTTATCGCGGCCATCTGGTTCGTGCTGTGGGCCGCCACCGGTCGTTTCGGCGCGAGCCGCCAGTTCCTGCACGACCGGCTCGCCGGCACGCGGATCGTCGAAATCACGCGTTAGGTGCGCGCATCCGCGCGCCCCGGATAGCGTATCAACGCTTCTCCGTCCCGCCTTCTGACGCCGGCCGCTGCGCTGGCGTCGTGATCGCGTTCTTGCGGCCGCTGAGTCGCGCGAGCATCGTTTGCGGATTCATACGCGTCTGCTGCAGAAACACCGCGACCACGATGATCAGCCCTTTCATCACGAGCTGCGTGTTGCTGTCGATGTTGTTGAGCAGCAGGATGTTGCCGAGAAAGCCGAAGATCAGCACGCCGGCAACCGTCCCGGCGATACGTCCCACACCACCCATCAGGCTGGTGCCGCCGATTACCACCGCCGCGATCGCGTCGAGTTCCCAGCCGACGCCCGCGTCCGCCTTGCCCTGCCGGTATTGCGCCGCATACAGCACGCCGACGAGCGCCGACAGCATCCCGGAGATCGCATACGCGGCAATCTTGTTGCGATCGACCCTGAGGCCGGAAATGCGCGCGCATTTCTCGTTGCCGCCAATCGCATAGAGGTATTTGCCGAACACGGTCCGGTTCAGCACGAAGTCGGCAAGCAACGCGATCACGATGAAAAAGAGCGCGGGCACCGGCACCACGCCGAACAGCAGCGCGCGCAGGATCTCGATGTCAGTCGTCGCGTTGCTGCCACTGTAGATCGAATAAACGGCCGTGTCCTGTCCCGCCACGAGGCGCGCCACACCCATCACGCCCACCATCGCGGCCAGCGTGACGATGAACGGCTGCATCCGTCCGCGCGTGATGATCCAGCCATTCAACGCGCCGATGGCGAGGCCCGCGAGCGGCACCATCCACAGGACCGTCCACAGCGATACCTTCACCGGCAGTTGATGCCACGCGTACGCACACGCGAGCAGCGCACACACGAGCGCAACGGCCACACGCAGGCCGTTATGCTGCACGTGAACGCCCGCCCCTTTCACACGCGTACGTCGCGCCAGCAATCCGCCGGCACCGCAGACAATGATGAAGATGCTCACTGCGTCCAGCCCGAGCGCCGTCCACGACGCGGTGTTCGAGCCTGGCGTCGTCAGCAGGATTGCGGTCAGCACGCTGCCGAATCCCATCACCGAGCCGACCGACAGGTCGATCCCGGCGGTAATGATCACCAGCGTCATGCCAACCGACATCACGCCGACGTTCGCGACCTGGCGGAATACGTCCGAGAAATTCGCCGCCGACAGAAAGATGTTGCTGCCGTCCGCGGCATGCGGCGAGGTCAACGCACCCAGCGCGATCAGCACGATCAGCCCCAGGTAGTATTTGACGTTCGTGAGCCACGCGCGCAGGCGTTGTTGCCGGGAGTCGGGCAACGCATCGAGGGCCGGCTGATGGGTCGGCTTGTGGGCCGGTTCGTTCGCTTTCAGCATGTTCTCTGTCTCCGGATCGATCAGGGCGAGGCCAGCTTCACGAGCTGTTCGGCGGAAAACGCTTCACGCTCCAGCACGCCGGCCGCACGCCCTTCACACAGCACCAGAATGCGGTCGCACATCAGCATCAGCTCGTCGATCTCCGAGCTCGCGACGACGACCGTCAGGCCGGCGCGCGCCGCCTGCAGGATCTGGCTGTAGATTTCGGATTTGGCCGCTACGTCGACACCGCGCGTGGGCTCGTCGAGCAGCAGGATGTCAGGTTGCGTCATCAGCCACTTGCCGATGATGAGCTTCTGCTGGTTGCCGCCCGAGAGCGTCGTGACCGTCTGCGTGACGGCGCCACATTTCACGTTCGACGACTTCGCCTGCGCCGTCACGCGCCGCGCAATCGCGCGGCGCCTGTAGAACGGAAAGCCCTCGACGCGCGCAAGGCTCGGCAGCACGAAGTTCGCTTCCACCGAATGCTCGGGCAGGAGGCCATCTTTCTTGCGGTCTTCGGTGACGAACGCGACGCCGGCATCGACCGCGGCCGCGGGCGTCGCGAATGCGCGTCGCGAAGGGCCGATTTCGATGGTGCCTTCCACGCGATACGCTGACACACCGAAGAGGGTTTCCAGAATCTCCGTCTTGCCCGCGCCGAGCAGCCCTGAAAGACCGAACACCTCGCCATGGCGCACCGCGAACGACACATGATCGACAACCGGACGATGTTCGCCGCGCAGCGTCAGATCGCGCACCGCAATCATCGTATCGGCGGCGCTCTGCAGTTCGCCCGCTTCGCGATGCGGTGCGACGAAGTTCTTGCCGATCATCATCGAGACGAGCTGTTCGGCGGATTCGACGCGACCGATCGGCAGCGTCGCGATATGCCGGCCGTCGCGCAGCACGGTGACGCGATCGGCGAGGTCGAAGACTTCCTGCAGGCGGTGGCTGATCAGGACGATGCCCATGCCGCGCTCGCGCAGTTCGCGCACGAGAACGGACAGCGCCTGCGTTTCGGTGTCGGAGAGCGCGGACGTCGGCTCGTCCATGATCAGCACGCGCGCGTCGGCGAGCAGCGCCTTCGCGATTTCGATCAGCTGCTTTTCGCCGATGCGCAACGGCCCGACGAGCGCATCCGGCGACGGTCTGAAGCCGAGTTGTGCGAGCACTTCACGCGCCTTCGCACGCATCGCGGCGTGGTTGGGAAAGCCGAAGCGCGTTGTGATTTCCTTGCCGAGAAAAAGGTTGTCGACCACCGAAAGACTGTCGACGAGATTCAGTTCCTGGTGAATGATCGCGATGCCGGCGTCCATCGCGTCGGCGCTGGTTCTGAATGCGACGGGCGCGCCCGCGACAGCGATCGTCCCGGCATCCGGCAAGTACAGGCCGCCGAGGATCTTCATGAGGCTCGACTTGCCCGCACCGTTTTCGCCGACGAGTGCGTGGACCTCGCCCGCCGCGATATCGAAGTCGACGTCGGTGAGCGCCGCGCTGCCGCTGAACGCGATCGAAATTCGCGATGCCGCCACAAGCGGCGCCGCCGCGCCGTCGTATGAAAGCGGCGGCGCGGCGTGTTGCGCTTCGCGCGCGGTGTGACTGGCTGCTGCGTGTTGCGTCATGAAAGCCGTTCGCCTGGTCGGTTCAGTCAGGTCAGCGTTGCGAAGCGTGCGCGCCGTGGCAAGGCACGGCGCGCACGGCCCGTGCCTTCATCAGGTGCCGACAAACTGCTTCGCGTTCTCCGCGAAAATGCCCTGTGTCGGAAGGATGACCTTCTTCGGGATCTTTTCTCCGCCCAGCATCTTGAGCGCCTGACGCAGGCCTTCCGCGCCCGGCGTCGGGTACACGAACGTCGCCGTCAGAATGCCCTTTTCGACCCACACAGCGCCTTCGTTCGGCAAACCGTCCGCGCCGACGAACTTGATCTTCTTCTCGACGCCCGCGTCCTTCGCGGCGAGATACGCGCCGTACGCCATCGGATCGTTGTGCGCGAACACCACGTCGACCTGCGGATTCACGCGCAACACGGTCTTCATGTAGTCGTACGCCTTGTCCTGCTTCCAGTCGCAGTCCACGCGCTGGCCGACGATCTTGAGCCCTTTTTCCTTGCCGACGAATTCCATTGCACCGTCGTGCCGGTCGTGCGAAGCCTGCGCGCCAAAACCGCCCCACACTTCGACGATATTGCCTTTCGCCGCGCCCGGGCCGCCCGTCGTCTTGACGATGAATTCGCCGATGCCCTTGCCGATCAGCGTGTTGTCGCCGCCGACAAACTGCGTGTACGCATCGCCGTTCACGGTCCGGTCGAGCACGAACACGGGAATGCCCGCCTTGTACGCTTTTTCGACCACGCCCGTGAGCCCCGCCGACTCCTTCGGCGAGATGAAGATCACGTCCATCTTCTGCGCGATGAAGTTTTCCATGTCGGCGTTCTGCTTGTCGGTGCGATCGTTGGCGTCGGCGATCACGAGGTCGACGTTCGGATGCTTCGCGGCTTCGGCCTTCATGTCCTTGTTGAACTGGACGCGCCACGGTTCGACCGTGGTCACCTGCGAGAACCCGAAGCGATATTTCTTGCCTTGGGCCTGGACGTATCCAGCCTTCATCACGAGTCCGGCAAACGGGGCCGTGACAAGTGCACCAGTAATCAAGCGACGGTTGCGGTTCATCGACTGTCTCCTTTATTTGCGCATTCCGTGATGCGCGGTTGTATGCCTTTCTCTGTTGCGGCTAGTCCTTTTGCTGCATGAAAACTGAAACGTTCCACGCGGTTTCAGCGTGTGATTGCGGCCTGCCCGCGCTGCAGCGCGGGCACTTCGTCAGGCAGGCGTGCCGTGCTCTCGCGCACCAGCAGCTCTGCCTTGAAAGTCAGATGCGCGGGCTCGCCCCGCTCCCCGTTCAGGAGCTTCAGCATCAATTGCCAGATCGCGTGCCCGATCGCTTCGACGGGCTGGCGGATCGAACTCAGATAGGGGCGCAACACCGACATCCACGGCGCGTCATCGAACGAAAGCAGTGAGATGTCCTCCGGCAGGCGCAGATTCGCATCCCGAACCGCCCGCAACGCGCCGAGCGTCGTCACGTTGCCCGCCGCGAAGAGCGCCGTGGGACGCACGGCGGCGCTCAGCACGTCGAGCGTCGACGCATGGATTTCAGCGGCCGTCATACCGCATTCGACGACCTGAACGAAACTGTCGAGCCCCGCGCGGCGCATCGCGTCGATATAGCCGTCCGCGCGTTCCCTCGAATTCACGAGATCGAGCGTGTTGACGAGAAACGCGATGCGTCTGTGACCCAGCGCGACGAGATGTGCGGTGCCGTCGAGCGACGCGCCGTGGCTGTCGGTCGTGACGGTGTTCGCGGGAAACGTTTCGTCGACGCGATCGGCCATCACGAGCGGCACGTTGCACTCGCGCGCTTCCTTGATCGCATGCTCATAGCCCCGGCACGGAATGATGATCATGCCCGCCACCTGGCGCGACATCACAAAGCGGATGCGTTCCATTTCGCGCGCCGGATCTTCGTCGGCGTGCGCCATGATCAGCTGGTAGCCGTGTTCGAGCGCGTGGTTTTCGAGCGCACGTGCGATATCGACGAAGAACTGGTTCGTGAGGTCCGGCAGCACGAAGCCGATCGAACTCGGCCGGCCGCGCCGCAGGTCCGCTGCGATGCCGTTGCGGCGATAGCCAAGCTGGCGGGCGGCGTCCCATACGCGCTGTGCCCGCGCCTCGGAAACCCCGGGCACACCGGACAGCACCTTCGATGCCGTACCGACCGACACCTCGGCGGCATTGGCAACGTCGCGCAGCGTGGGAAGCACCCTGTTGACCTCGCGCATGGATTTCGTGACCCGGTGGACCAACGGGAATTGAAACGTTTCAGAGGATATGCAATCGATTACATGACTGCAAGGCAAGCCCACCTGGGGCTTTCCCGACGCGGCGTTTTCTCGCCGCAATGCACAACGGAAGCGCTGCGCGCGTCATCGGGGTTGCACAGGCATGAATCCGTGTCGCCGTAATAAGAACTTCTCGTGACTGTCACGGCACCGACACACGCCGATGGCCGAATGCACGTACCGCAACCCGACGCGTGAGCCATGGACAACCAGACGTCCGCGACTTCCCTCTTCCGCCAGACCGGCCCCGGCGTCGACCCCGTCGCTTTCGGACCGGGCGCCCTTCCAGGCAACGCCCTTCCGCTGTCCCATCCATCCTCGATGCCGGTGCCCGGCACAGGTCATCACGACGACGACCACGACGCGCAGCATCGCTACCGCACGATCTGGCTCTCGGATATCCATCTGGGTTCGAGCGGGTGTCAGGCGCCGTACCTGCTGGATTTTCTGCGGCATAACGAATCGGAATACCTGTACCTCGTCGGCGACATCATCGACGGCTGGCAGTTGAAGAAAGGCTGGTACTGGCCGCAGGCGCACAACGACGTCGTGCAGAAGATCCTGCGCAAGGCGAGAAAAGGCACACAGGTCGTCTACGTGCCCGGCAATCACGACGAAGGCGCGCGGCAGTTCTGCGATCTCGCGTTTGGCGACATCCACGTTCGCGGCGAAGCGTTTCACACGACGCTCGCCGGCAAACGCCTGTGGATCACGCACGGCGACCTGTTCGACGGCGTGATCCAGCACGCGAAATGGCTCGCCTATCTTGGCGACTCGCTCTACACGCTGATCCTGCTGCTGAACCGCTGGTTCAACCGTATCCGCAGCCGGCTCGGCTTCCAGTACTGGTCGCTCTCGCAATACCTGAAGCATCAGGTGAAAAACGCGGTGAACTTCATCTCGTCGTTCGAGCGTGTGATGACCGACGAAGCGCGCCGCCGCGGCTGCGACGGCGTTGTCTGCGGGCACATCCACAAGGCCGAGATCCGCGACATCGACGGTGTGCTGTATTGCAACGACGGCGACTGGGTCGAGAGTCTGTCGGCGCTCGTCGAAACCCTCGAGGGCGAACTCAAGGTGATCTACTGGACCGTCATGCGCTCGCCGGAGGCAAGCACGCACAAGGCGCGGGCCACCGCCGCCTGAACCGCATCACGTTTAAACCTGCTGAACACGCGTCATTCCTTCACCTTACCTGGGTCACAACGATGAAGATCATGATCGTCACCGATGCATGGGAACCGCAGGTCAACGGCGTGGTTCGCACGCTGAAGAACACGACGCGCGAACTGACCGCGCTCGGCCACCGCGTCGATCTGCTGACGCCGCTCGAATTCCGCACGATTCCGTGCCCCACCTATCCCGAGATCCGTCTGTCACTGCTGCCGAAAAAGCGCCTGCGCCAACGTATCGACGAATTCGCGCCCGACGCACTGCATATCGCCACGGAAGGCCCGCTTGGTCTCGCGGCGCGCGCGTATGCGATCCAGCACAAGCTGCCGTTCACGACCGCGTATCACACGCGTTTTCCTGAATACGTGCAGGCGCGTTTCGGCATTCCGCTCTCCGCCACGTACAAATTCCTGCACTGGTTTCACAAGCCGTCGCTTGCCGTGATGGCGCCGACGCCCGTGGTGAAAGCGGACCTCGAAAAATTCGGCTTCACGAACGTCGTGCTGTGGACGCGCGGGGTCGATCTCGACATCTTTCATCAAATGGATTCGAAGGTGCTCAACACCGCGCGACCGATCTTTCTGTACGTCGGGCGCGTGGCGGTCGAGAAAAACGTCGAGGCGTTTCTGAAGCTCGATCTGCCAGGCTCGAAATGGGTCGCGGGTGAAGGCCCCGCACTCGCCGAACTGAAGTCGCGTTATCCGGCCGTGAACTATCTGGGCGTGCTGACGCAGGCCGAACTCGCGAAGGTCTACGCCGCCGCCGATGTCTTCGTGTTCCCGAGCCGCACCGACACGTTCGGGCTCGTGCTGCTCGAAGCGCTCGCCTGCGGCACGCCGGTCGCGGCCTACCCGGTGACCGGCCCGATCGACGTGCTCGGCGACGGCGGCGCCGGTGCGATGAACGAAGACCTGCACGAGGCGTGTCTCGAAGCGCTGAAGATCGATCGCAACCGTGCGCGCGCGTGGGCGGAACGTTTCTCGTGGGGCGCTGCATCCGAGCAGTTTGCCGCTCACCTGAAACCGCTGCCGCGCACATCGTTCAGCGAGGAAAGTGCCGCCGCATGACGCCGCGCGCAGAACCCACCATGCATGCGCGAGCGTCCACTGGCCGGCGTCCGTCCGCGGACGCGCTGCGCGCGCCGCGTGACGCGGCGCGCCCCCATTCCGCCGATGCCGCCGATACACGCAATACCGGCAACGCAGCCAGCACAGGCGGTATCGATCCTTTCGACGACGATCCACACCCAGAGGCAAACGAAATAGATACGCACAGCGGCGCACCCGGCGAGCCGCTCAGCCCCGACGATCCACTCGCGCCGCTGCCGTTCAACCCGTATAAAGGCAATCGCGGACTCACGCGCGCGTGGCACGCGATGAAGAATTCGCTCGCCGGCTTCCAGGTCGCGATCCGCGAGGAAAGCGCGTTTCGCCAGGAACTGACGCTCGCGGCGATCCTGCTGCCGATCGGTCTGATCGTGCCGGTCGAGCCCGTTGCACGCGTGCTGCTGCTCGGCTCCGTGCTGCTGGTCCTGATCGTCGAACTGCTGAATTCCAGCGTCGAGGCCGCCATCGACCGCATCTCGCTCGAACGACACGAACTGTCGCGCCGCGCGAAGGATCTTGGCAGCGCCGCCGTGATGGTCGCGCTGGTGATGTGTCTGATGACGTGGGGGCTGGTGCTGACGCCGCTCGTCATCCGCTGGATCGACACGTGGCGCTGAACTTCCCAAAGCGCATCCTGACTGCGTCCTGATGCGTCACCTGAATGTCGCCCGGCACATGGCCGCGCGGGCGCCCTGGTCGAATTACGTCCGGTTTATAATCTGACGATCAATTCTGACAATACCAACCGTCCGGGTGGATTCCGCTGCAGATGTTGCCGCGCACCAACCCGGCCAACCAGGGCCGGACGATATGGAAGCCAAACCTCCCCGCCGCACCCGCGAACGGATTCTCGAGCTTTCTTTAAAGCTCTTCAACGAAATCGGCGAGCCGAACGTTACCACGACAACAATCGCCGAGGAAATGGAGATCAGTCCAGGCAACCTGTACTACCACTTCCGCAACAAAGACGACATCATCAACAGCATCTTCAGCCAGTTCGAGCAGGAGATCGAAAAGCGTCTGCGTTTCCCCGACGATCATCGCGCGACGATCGACGAAATGTGGTCGTATTTGCAGTACATGATCGATTTCACATGGCGTTATCGCTTCCTGTATCGCGACCTGAACGACCTGCTCGCGCGTAACCGCACGCTCGAGACGCACTTCAAGCAGATCATCAGCCACAAGGTGCGCTTCGCGAGCCAGTTCTGCGAGCAGCTGGTCACGGACGGCGAAATGGTCGCGACGCCCGACGAACTGCACGTGATCGCAACCAATATCGGCGTGATCGCAACCTACTGGCTGTCGTATCAGTTCGTGATGAATCCGCGCAAATACAACGAGCAGGAAGCGATCCGCGTCGAGCTGCATCAGGTCAGCGTGCAGATCATCTCGCTCATGGCGCCTTATCTGCGTGGACGCTCGCGTCAGATCTTCGACGATCTCGTATCAGGCAAGCTGCCAAAGCGCGAGTTTTACGATTACCTTCCGCCCAAGGACGGGGCCGCGCCGCGCACCGAATCGAAGGACAGTTGAGCATGAAAGCAGTGTGTGTCTATTGCGGGTCCTCGGATGGAGCCCGCCCTCTTTACGCCGAAGCCGCCAGGGCGTTCGGCCGCGCACTCGTCAAGGCCGACCTCGCGCTCGTATATGGCGGCGGCAAGGTCGGTCTGATGGGCGTGATCGCGAACGAAGTGATGGCCGCTGGCGGCCGTGCAATCGGCGTCATTCCCGAATTGCTGGTGAACAAGGAAGTCGGCCACGACGGGCTGACGGAACTGCACGTCGTGCCCGACATGCATCAGCGCAAGAAAATGATGGCCGATCTCTCCGACGCGTTCGTCGCGATGCCAGGCGGCGCCGGCACACTCGAAGAACTGTTCGAGGTCTTCACCTGGGCGCAGCTTGGCTATCACCAGAAGCCGGTGGCCGTGCTCAACATCGACGGCTTCTACGACCCGCTCGTGTCGCTGCTGCGTCATACCGTCGACGAAGGTTTCATGCAGCAGAAGTACTTCGACATTCTGCAGATCGACGCCAATCCCGAAGCGCTGATCGGCAAGCTGCAGCGCTACCAGCCGCCGGTCGCCGACAAGTGGGCGCAAAACCGCGAGAACGTCTGAGCATCTGACTCAACGCCTGCGGGCATTTTTCCGGGTTTCTGCCATGACCAAAGTCGTTCTGATCACAGGTGCAAGCCGCGGCATCGGACGCGCCACCGCGCGGCTTCTGGGTGCGCGTGGCTGGTCTGTCGGCGTGAACTACGCGCACAACGAGGCGGCCGCGCGTGAAACCGCAGCGGAAGTCGGCCGCGCCGGTGGCCACGCGCGAGTGATTCCTGGCGATGTCGCCGATGAAAGCGCGGTCATTGCGATGTTCGATTCGCTCGTCCACGCATTCGGACGCATCGATGCCGTGGTCAATAACGCAGGTATCGTCGCGCCTTCGATGCAGGTCGCCGATATGGACGCCGATCGGCTCAGACGGGTGTTCGACGTCAACGTGCTGGGCGCGTTTCTGGTCGCGCGCGAAGCCGCACGCCGGATGGCAAAAGATCGCGGCGGCGACGGCGGCGTGATCGTGAACGTGTCGTCGGCGGCGTCGCGGCTTGGCTCGCCGAACGAATACGTCGACTACGCCAGTTCGAAAGGCGCAGTCGACACGATGACGATTGGTCTTGCGAAAGAACTGGGCCCGCAGGGCGTGCGCGTGAATGCGGTGCGCCCTGGCTTGATCGACACCGAGATCCACGCAAGCGGCGGTCGCCCGGATCGCGCTGCAGTGCTCGGCGCGCAAACGCCACTGGGCCGCGCGGGTAGCGCAGACGAAGTGGCCGAAGCGATCGTGTGGTTGTTAAGCGATGCGGCTTCGTACGTGAACGGCGCGTTGCTGGACGTCAGCGCCGGGCGATAAGCCAGCGGCTGAACGCCGCCGTGCCTGAAATGCGGATCAGGCGAATTCCAGCACGATGCGGCGCGTACGCGCACTCTTCTTTTCCAGCTTCGCCACACGCAGCGCGCCGATCTCCTGCGTGTTGCGCACATGCGTGCCGCCGCACGGCTGAAGGTCCACGTTTTCGATGCGCAACAGACGCACGCGCCCGAGGCCCATCGGCGGCTTCACGCTCATCGTGCGAACGAGGTCCGGGCGCTGCTCCATTTCTTCGTCCGTGATCCACTGCGTCGACACGCCGTGCGCGCCGCCGACGAGTTCGGCAAGACGTTTCTCGATCATCTCGCGTTCGATCGGCTCGACCGTCGCCAGGTCGAGGCGCGCGTATTCGCTCGTGATGCTGCAGCCATCCACCGGATACGGCAACACCGCGCAGATCAGATGGCTCGCGGTGTGCAGACGCATGTGACGGTAGCGACGCTCCCAGTCGATGGCCGCCGTGACGCGTGCGCCCGGCTGAAAGCGCGCAAGCAGCGCGTCCTGATCCGGCGCGGGTACGTGCACGGCGTCGTCGGGCGTGGCGCCTTCGAATTTTGCCTTGCGCGTATCCGCAATAACCAGACGCGTGCCGTCAGCCAGCGTCAACGTGCCGGCGTCGCCCGCCTGACCGCCGCCGAGCGGATAGAAGACCGTCTGGTCGAGATGAATGCCCTGCTCATCCATCGCGGTGATCGTGGCGTCGCATTGCGTGAGATAGGCATCGTCGCGAAAGAGCGCGCGCGTGGTCATGGGGAATCCTTCGTTGTTCGGCGAAAAATCATTATGCCAGGCAGGCTGGCGAGCCGGAAGCCTGCCTGCGCATCGTAACCAGCCGGACTGTACCGGTCGTTCAGACAGGCCAGCTTGCCTGCCCGATGCGGATGACGCCAGAATTGCCGGCGCGTTGCAGCGCGCCCCGAACGCGCGCTCAACCGGGGCGGTTGCGCATCCAGTCAGCCGTTTCGAAGAACGAGTGCAGGAGTCGCTCGCGCAGCGCTTCCGGCAGGCCGATGTCTTCCATTGCAGCGGCCATGCAGCGCAGCCACTGGTCGCGTTCATCCGAAGCGATCGCGAACGGCAGGTGCCGCGCGCGCAGACGCGGGTGTCCGAAGCGGCTGATGTAATGGTCCGGGCCGCCCAGCCAGCCACACAGGAACCAGAAGAACTTGTCGCGCGAGCCTTCGAGCGTCGGCGGATGAAGCGCGCGGATGCCGGCGAACTCGGGTTCGAGGTCCATCAGGTCATAAAAGCGGTCGATGAGTTCGCGCACGCCCGTCTCGCCGCCCACGAGTTCGAAGGCCGTGGTCTGTGCGGGTGCTTCGTCGATCGGATCAGTCATACGTAGAAACAGAAGGAAGTCGAAAAAACAGGCAACGTCATGCGTCGCGCAGCGATTGCAGCGCCGGACGCGCCAGCACGTGTCGCAGGCTCAGCCAGCCGCCGATGCCCGCGCACGCGACGCCGGCGGCAATCCCGGCCGGCAGCAGCCACGGGTTGAACTCAAGATGAAACTCGAAGACGCGCGTCGCGAGCACCCAGCCGATGGCCTGCGCGCCCAGTGCCGCCATCAGGCCCGCGAGGGCGCCGACCGCGACGAACTCCGCCACCTGCACGGCGCGCACCTGCGTGTGCGATGCGCCCAGCGCGCGCAGCAGCGCGGATTCTCGCATACGCTCGTCGCGCGTGCCGGCGAGCGCCGCGTACAGCACCAGCACGCCCGCCGCGAGCGTGAATGCGAACAGGAACTGCACCGCGCCGATCACCTGCTGCAATACTCGCTGCACCTGCGCGAGAATCGGGCCGGTGTCGATCGCGGTGAGATTCGGATACGTGGAGATCAGGCCGTCGATGGTCGCGCGCTTTTCGGGCGGCAAATGGAAACTTGTGATGAAGGTCGCGGGGAAATCCTGCAAGGAAGACGGCGGCATCAGCACGAAGAAATTGACCTTGAACGAACCCCAGTCGAGCTTGCGCACGCTCGTGACGGGCGCATCGATCTGCAGGCCGGTTACATCGAAACGCAGCGTGTCGCCTGGCTTCACGTCGATGATCTTCGCGAGCCCCTGTTCGATCGAAATCTGCGGCGAAGTCGTTTCGCCGTACCACTTGCCGGCTTCGATGCGGTTGTCTTCAGGCAGGCTCGTCGTGTATGAGAGATTGAATTCGCGGTCGACAAGGCGCCGTGCGTCTTCGGATTTGTACCTATCGGGATTGACCGGCTTGCCGTTGATCGCAATCAGGCGGCCGCGCACCATCGGCGACAGTTCGGTGCCCGGCAGGCCGTGCGCATCCAGATACTGCGTCACGGCTTCGCGCTGGTCGGGCTGGATGTCGATGATGAATTCGTTCGGCGCATCGGGCGGCGTCGATTTGCGCCAGCCGGCCACGAGGTCGTTGCGCGTCATCGCGATCAGCAGCAGACACATGAGCCCAATGCCGAGTGCGGTGATCTGCAACGCGCTTGCATTGCTGCGCCGCTCCAGCGAAGCCAGCGCATACCGCCAGCCGATGCCCGCGTTCACGCGCTCGCTGCGCACGAGCTTCGACGCGCCCCACAACGATAGCCGCGCGACAAGCGCGAACATGAGCAGCCCGCCCGCGAAGCCGCCCGCAACGATTCCGCCCAGCTTCAGCTCGCCCGCCGCGACGATCAGCAATGCCGCGAACAGCGCGATACCGAGCGCGTACGCGGCCCACGCGATGCGCCCTTCCTCGCCCCACTCGCGGCGCAGCACCCGCACGGGCGGCACGCGCGTGAGCGGCAGCAGCGGCGGCAGCGCGAAACCGAGCAGCAGCACGAGACCCGCCGCGATGCCTTCGAGCGCGGGCCACGCAGTGGGCCACGGCAACGCGACGTCGATGAGACTCGCGAGCCACCACAGGAGCGCGAGATGACCACCAAAACCAAGCAGGACGCCAAGCGCGCCGCCGGTCACGCCCAGTCCGACGAATTCGAGCGTGAAGAGCGCGCGCAACGTTTTCTGGCTCACGCCAAGACAGCGCATGGCCGCGCAGCCGTCGAGATGCCTGCGCATGTAGCGATGCGCGGCCATCGCGATCGCGACGGCGGCCAGCAGCGCCGTGAGCAGCGAGACGAGCGTGAGGAAATGGCTTGCACGGTCGAGCGTCTGGCGCACCTGCGGCTGGCCGTCCTGCAACGATTCGAGTGCGACGCCACGCATCTTGCCGCCGTCGACGCGCGCATGCGACCACTGCGCGAACTGCGCGACGGCTTCGTCCGGGCCCGCGACGAGCAGTCGATACGTGACGCGGCTGCCGTACGCGATCAGGCCCGTCGACGCGAGCTCGTCGTCGCGCATCATCAGGCGCGGCGAAAAGTTGACGAACGAAAAACCGCGGTCCAGTTCGCGCGTGATCACCGCGCCGATCACGAACGAGCTGCTGCCGACCTTCACCGGGTCGCCCACGCGCAGCTTCAGCGCGTCGAGGAGCGCCTGATCGACCCACACAGTGCCCTTCGGCGGAATCGCATTGACGGCGTGATCGGGCGCATCGGGCGCGGGCGCGATCCGCAGCGCGCCGCGCAACGGATAGGCGTCGGTTACGGCCTTGATCGCGGCGAGCCGCGACACCGGCTGGGTCGCGGTCGAACTGATCATCGACGGAAAAATCGCGGTGCGCGCCGTGTTCAGCTTGAGTGCCTCCGCTTCGCGGCTGAACTGCGGATCGACCGGATGATCCGCGCGCACGATGAAATCGGCGGCGATCATCCGTCGCGCGTCGCGCTCGAGCCCTTGATGCAGACGGTCGGCGAGAAAGCCGACGCTTGCGAGTGCCGCGACGGCCAGCACCAGCGCGAGCAGCAACATCGTGAGTTCGCCCGCGCGCCAGTCGCGCAGCGTCATGCGAGCGGCCTGCGCGATGAGATCAGCCAGCGTGAAGCGGCGCGCGGCCCTTTCGCGTACCGGAACGTTGATCGAAATGCGCTGCGAGTCGCTCAATCGTGCCGGCTCCTGACGAGTCGCGACACCATATGGTTCGCCATCCCGCGAAAGCCGCCCTGCACGCCGCGCCACAACCGCGGCAACGCCCACGCGGCCGCCATCAGGAAGCCGATCAACAGGAGCAGGAACAGGAACGGCACGAAGAGCGCGAGCAGCAGGCCGCCGAACACGAGGCCGTCTTCCGCGGAAGACGCGACCACATTCGACACCGGTTCCGGCGAGAGATTGATGAGCGCACGCGTGCCGGCCTTCGCGAGATGCGCGGTGCCGGCGAGCGTGCCGCCCGCAAGCGCCGCGACCGTCAGCAGCGCCGGGTCGGCGTGACCGAGCGCGCCGGCGGCGAGCATCGCGCCAGCGGGAATGCGGATGAACGTGTGAATGGCGTCCCAGAGGGAATCGAACGCCGGAATCTTGTCGGCGAGAAATTCAGCGACGGTCAACACTGCGGCGGCGCCAATGACCCACGGCGACGACAGCACGGACAGCGTTTCGGGAAGATGGATGAGGCCAAGCCGTTCGAAGACGCCAGCCAGCAACACGGTCAGATAGAGGCGCAAGCCGCTGCCCCAGGCGAGGCCGGCTGCAAGCGAAAGTGGTTCAAGCATGGCTGCCTCCTGACGCGCTGCACCTGGCGGGCGGAGGTCCATACGCGCCGCGTGGGCGACATGCATGGCGAACGCGCTGGCCGGCACGATGACGGATCTCGCTGCGCCAGAGGGGTCGGTCAAACCCGAAGCGACGCCAGACCAGCCGCGCGAGGCTATTTGTGACTGGATCCGACTTCATTATAGCCACGTTGATTCGCAGCCCGCTGAATGGCGTCCCTGGACACGGCCCAGCGTTGCGCAACGTCCACGGCTCGGCGGGGCCGCCGCGCGTCAATGGAAGCGCTCAGCGGCTCGCTCAGTGGCCAGAAGAAAGCTTCAGCCCGATCAAGCCGATGACGATGAGGGCCGCGCTCGCCACGCGCGCCATTGTCAGTGCTTCGCCCATCATCACGACGCCGAAGATGAACGCGCCGACCGCGCCGATGCCCGTCCAGACGGCGTAGGCCGTGCCGAGCGGCAGCTGGCGCATGGCCATCGCCAGCAGGATGAAGCTGCCGAGCGCCGTCACGATCGTGAACGCCGACGGCCAGAAACGCGTGAAACCTTCCGAGGATTTGAGGCCCGCTGCCCATGCAACTTCGAGCAAACCGGCAATGAAAAGAAGAATCCAGGACACGAGGGACCTCCATGGATGAGATGGGGTCGTCCCCGCCAGACAGAACGTGCAAGGTCGTCCTTACACCACTGTAATTATATCAAAATGAATCTGGCCGTGCCGTATCGGCATATGCGAAACCATATGATTACGCCGCGCCGACGAGCCGGTAGCCGACGCCCGTTTCGGTCACGATGTGTTCCGGCTGGGCCGGATCGCGCTCCAGCTTCTGCCGCAGATGCGCCATGTAGATGCGCAGATAGTGGTGGCTTTCGACGTGCGACGGCCCCCACACATCGCGCAACAGCTGGCGATGCGTCAACACGCGGCCGGCGTGGCGCACGAGCGTCGCAAGCAGACGGTATTCGAGCGGCGTCAGATGAACCGGCGCGCCTTCGCGCGTGACCTGCCGCAAGGCCAGATCGACCGTGATCGCGCCAAAATGAACCTGGGGCGCCTCGTTCGCGCCGCCGTGATTGCGGCGGCGCAGATGGGCGCGGATGCGCGCGAGCAGTTCCGACACACCGAACGGCTTGGTCAGATAGTCGTCCGCGCCGGCGTCGAGCGCCGCGACCTTTTCGCTTTCCTGCGTGCGCGCCGAGAGCACGATGACCGGCAGTTCGCTCCAGCCGCGCAACTCGCGGATCACGTCAAGGCCGTCGGTGTCGGGCAGGCCGAGATCGACAATCACCAGATCGGGCTTGCGCGTGGCCGCTTCGACGAGACCCTGCTTGCCGGTCTCCGCGTCGTGGACCACCATGCCCTCGCCTTCCAGCGACGTCCGCACGAAGCGGCGAATCTGCTTTTCGTCTTCGATCAGGACGATCGTAATGCTCGGGTCACTCATGGGCGGGCTTTGATATCGGCGCGGATTCGGCCAGGGGTTTGGCCGGGGCTACGGGCGAAATCGTCGAGCTTGAGGCGGGTGATGCGCTATCAGGCAACGATGCCTCTTTCAGCGCGGTGCCGGTTTCGGGTGCATCGGGTGCATCGGGCGCTTCGGACGCTTCGGACACATCGAACGCTTCCAGTAAATCGGACGCATCGGGTGCGGGCGGCGGCGTCTCCACCGGCAACGTGAACCAGAAGCGCGCGCCTTCGATCCGGCCATCCGGCGCCACGCGATTCGTCGCGCCGATTGTACCGCCATGGGCGTCGACGATCGCGCGGCAGATCGCGAGCCCAAGACCGATGCCGGGCTTGGCCGACTCTTTCTCGCCGCGCGTGAACTTCTCGAACACGCGCGCTTCCATGCCGGCAGGCAAACCCGGGCCGGCGTCGTCGACGTTGACGCGCACGAACGGCTTGCCGTCGTCTTCGATGCGTTCGGCGCCGATGACAAGCGGCGTATCCTGCGGCGCGTATTTCGCGGCGTTTTCGAACAGGTTCGAAAAGAGCCGCTCCATCAGCACGGCGTCGAGCTGAAGCAGCGGCAGGTCGAGCGGCAGCTTCACCTGCACCGGATGCCGCGCGAGCACCCGGCGGCATGCGCGTAACGCAGCGCCTACGGTTTCCTCGAGCAGCGACCACTGGCGGTTCAGTTGCAGACCGCCTGCCTGAAGCCGCGCCATGTCGAGCAGATTCGTGACGATGCCCGTCATGCGCAGCGCTTCCTCGTGGATCGATTCGACAAGATCGTCGCCGGGTTTCGACTCCAGGCTCGCTTCATGCTGCTGCGCAAGCATCGACGAAAAGCCGACGATCGCGGTGAGCGGCGTGCGCAGATCGTGCGAAATCGCCGACAGCAACGAATTGCGCAGGCGCTCCGATTCCATGTTCACCAGTGCGTCGCGCGCGATGTCGACGTAATGCACGCGTTCGAGCGCAAGCGCGATCTGCGCGGCGAACGCGTCGAGCATGCGCTGCTGTTCCGGGACGTCGAGTTCGCGGTCGTCGTGCGTGACGACCGCCAGCACGCCGCGCGTGCGCATCGGCGCTTTCAGGGGCAGGTAGAGCGCCGTGGCGGCCGGCAGCGTATCGGTGCCATGGCCCGCCGGCTTCTGCTGGTCGTAGACCCATTGCCCCACGTCGATATCGAGCGCGGCGCCATCGAGCGTGATGGCCGGATCGGTTTCCTCGATCTTCTGCTTCACCTGATCGGCGCTATCGGGCAACAGGATCGCGACGCGCGCGCGAAACACATCACTCACGTGCCGGCTGCCGATGCCGACGATCTGTTCGGTCGCCAGCGCCGCAGCCAGTTCGCGCGCCATCTCGTACATCGCGCCCGTGCGCTGCTCGCGGCGCCGCGCGACGCTCGCCTCGTGACGCAGGCTCGATGTCAGATGGCTGATCACGAGCGACGTCAGCAGCATCCCGATGAACGTCAGCAGGTATTGTGTATCCGTTACCGACAGCGACATGCGCGGCGGCACGAAAAAGAAATCGAAGGCGGCGACGCTCAGAAACGACAGCACGACGCCCGGCCCGCGACCAAGCCTCGCTGCCGCGAAAATCACGCCGAGCAGATACAGCATCACGAGGTTGGTCAGATCGATGTGATTCGCGAGCTGACTTGCCACGGCCGTGATGACCGCGCAGATCGCCAGCGCCCCACCGTACGCGGAGGGCGGCGAGCGGCGCTCGCGGGCCGCGCCGAGCGCGTCGCGCCATGCGCTTGCGCCGGCGTCGAGTGGCGCACGTCGCGCATCTGCGTCGCTTCCCTGCGGCGTGCCGATCAACGTCAGATCGAGGTCGCCCGCGCGCTCCGCTATGCGATCGCCAAGCGGACGCCGCAACCAGCGTGAGAACCCCGAGCGCGACGATGCGCCGGCCACCAGCTTCGATACGTTGCGCACCCGCGCGTAACCGATCACGGCGGCGACGGCGTCGGTGCCCGCGAGCGTGGCCGTTTCCGCGCCGAGTTCGGCGGCGAGCTTCAGCGCGTTGAGCGTGCGCTCGCGCCGGGCGTCGGGCAGCCGTTGCAGCTTCGGCGTCTCGACGTACACAGCAATCCAGTCGGCGCGCAGGCTCGCGGCGAGGCGCGCCGCGCCGCGCACGAGCATGGGCGCATCCGGCCCCGGTCCGACGCAGACGAGCAGACGCTCACGCGCCTGCCAGATCCGCTGGATCGACTGGTCGGCGCGATATTCGCGCATCTGCGCATCCACCCGGTCGGCCGTACGCCGCAACGCGAGCTCGCGCAGCGCGATCAGGTTGCCCTTGCGAAAAAAATTGCGCACCGCGCGTTCGGCCTGTTGCGGCAGATACACCTTGCCGTCGCGCATCCGGTCGAGCAGTTCTTCAGCGGGGAGATCGACGAGCGTGACTTCGTCGGCGCCATCGAACACGCGGTCGGGCACTGTCTCCCAGACACGAATGCCTGTGATCTGTCCGACCACGTCGTTGAGACTTTCGAGGTGCTGGACGTTGACCGTCGTATAGACATCGATGCCGGCATCGAGCAGTTCGTGAACGTCCTGCCAGCGCTTCAGATGCCGCGCGCCAGGCACGTTCGAATGCGCGAGTTCGTCGACGAGTATCAGTTGCGGCTTGCGTGCGAGCGCTGCGTCCAGATCGAATTCACCGAGCTTGCGGCCGCGGTATTCGATGTGCGCAAGCGGCAGTACGTCGAGCCCTTCGAGCAGCGCGGCGGTCTCGGTGCGCCCGTGCGTCTCCGCAATGCCGATGACGACGTCGGTGCCTTCGTCCGCACGACGGCGCGCCGCCAGCAGCATCGCATACGTTTTCCCCACGCCCGCCGAAGCGCCGAAGAAAATCTTCAGCTTGCCACGCTGGCTTTTGGCTTCCTCGCGCTGCAGACGGTCGAGGAGCGCATCGGGATCAGGTCGGTTCATACGGAGTACGTCGTCGTTCTGGTGTTGCCGCAGCCGCGTGCGCGCAGGCGGCAAATGATCCGTGCATGGTCGCACGCCAGTGAATCCACCGCAATTCGATGCCTGCCGTGCGAATGCAAAGGGCGACGCGCGAGCGCCGCCCCGAACTGCATGTGCACCCGCATGCCACCCGCATGCCACCCGTCAAAAAATTTACCCGTGATGCGCGGCGTCGAGCGCGAGATTCAGCAGCAGCACGTTCACGCGCGGCTCGCCGAGGATCCCGAACTGACGGCCGCTCGTATAGCGGTCCACCAGCGCCTGCACATCGTTTGCGTTCATCCCGCGCGCCTTCGCGACGCGTGCCGTCTGATACGCCGCCGCGGCCGGGCTGATCTCCGGATCGAGCCCGCTGCCCGACGACGTTACAAGATCGACGGGCACCGGCTGCGACATGTCGGTGCCAGCGGCCTTCAACGCATCGATGCGGCCTTTGACTTCATCGACCAGCGCCGGGTTGGTCGGGCCGATGTTCGAGCCCGACGAGCCTTGCGCGTTGTACGGCATCGGCGCGGTGGCCGACAGACGGCCCCAGAAATACTGCGGCGCGTCGAACTGCTGGCCGATCAGCGTCGAGCCGACTGCCTTCCCGTCTACTTCGACGAGGCTGCCGTTTGCCTGATCGTGGAAGGCAGCCTGCCCCACCGCCGTCATCACGGCGGGATACGCGAGACCCGTTACCGCCGTAAGCACGGCAAAGATCACGATGAGCGGACGAAATAACGATTTCATGATGATTCTTTCCTTTTGGAACGATCAGCAGCGAGCCTGATCACACCCAGCCCAATGCGGCCAGCACCATATCGATGAGCTTGATGCCGATGAACGGCACGATGATCCCGCCCAGGCCATACACCAGCAGATTGCGGCGCAACAGCACCGCCGCGCCGAGCGGCCGGTACTTCACGCCCTTCAGCGCGAGCGGAATCAGCATCACGATGATCAGCGCGTTGAAAATCACCGCCGACATGATCGCGGACGCCGGTGTCGCGAGATGCATCACGTTCAGCGCGTTCAGCGCCGGGTAGGTCGTGGCGAACGCGGCCGGAATGATCGCGAAGTACTTGGCGACGTCGTTGGCAATCGAGAACGTCGTGAGCGAGCCGCGCGTCATCAGCATCTGCTTGCCGATCTCGACGATCTCAATCAGCTTGGTCGGATTCGAATCGAGGTCGACCATGTTGCCGGCTTCCTTCGCCGCCTGCGTGCCGGTGTTCATCGCCACCGCAACGTCGGCCTGCGCGAGCGCGGGAGCGTCGTTCGTGCCGTCGCCCGTCATCGCGACAAGGCGGCCTTCGGTCTGATGCGCACGGATCGTCGAGAGCTTCGCTTCCGGTGTGGCTTCGGCGAGAAAATCGTCGACGCCCGCTTCGGCTGCAATCGCGGCCGCGGTCAGACGGTTGTCACCCGTCACCATGACGGTCTTGATGCCCATCTTGCGCAGTTCGGCGAAGCGTTCCTTGATGCCGCCCTTCACGACGTCCTTCAACTCGATCACGCCGAGCACACGCGCCGCGCCTTCGACCCGTTCGGCAACGACGAGCGGCGTGCTGCCGCGGCGCGCCACTTCAGCGACCGTGTTGCTGACTTCCGACGGATAACGTCCGCCATGCGCTTCGACGTAATGCTTTACCGCGTCGGCCGCACCCTTGCGGATCTCGCGACCTGTTGCGCCGGAGGAAGTCCCCTGCGGAGCGAGATCGACGCCGCTCATCCGCGTATGGGCGCTGAATGAGAGGAACACCGGATGCAGCGTCGCCATATCGCGTTGACGGATGTTGAAACGCTGCTTCGCGAGCACGACGATGCTGCGGCCTTCCGGCGTTTCGTCGGCAAGCGACGACAGTTGCGCGGCATCGGCAAGCGCTTCTTCGGTGATGCCCGGAGCGGGCACGAAGAGCGACGCCTGACGGTTGCCGAGCGTGATCGTGCCGGTCTTGTCGAGCAGCAGCACGTCGACGTCGCCCGCGGCTTCCACTGCGCGGCCCGACGTGGCGATCACGTTTGCCTGCATCATACGGCTCATGCCAGCCACGCCGATCGCGGAGAGCAGGCCGCCGATCGTCGTCGGAATCAGGCACACGAGCAGCGCGACCAGCGCCGTGATCGTCACGACGTGCCCCGCTTTCGCGGCTTCGACGGAGAACATCGAGAACGGCAGCAGCGTCGCGGTGGCGAGCAGCATCACGATCGTCAGCGCGACGAGCAGAATCGTCAGGGCGATTTCGTTCGGCGTCTTCTGACGCTTCGCGCCTTCGACCATCGCGATCATGCGGTCAAGAAACGCTTCACCGGGATTCGCCGTCACCTTCATGACGATCCAGTCCGACAGCACGCGCGTGCCGCCCGTCACCGACGAAAAGTCGCCGCCCGACTCGCGGATCACCGGCGCCGATTCGCCGGTAATCGCCGACTCATCGACCGACGCGACGCCTTCGATCACTTCGCCGTCGGCCGGAATGACGTCACCGGTTTCGACGAGCACGACGTCGCCGCGACGCAGATCGGTGGCCGTCATGATGCGGATCGGCGACTTCGGATGCGGCTCATTGAGCTTCTTCGCCATGACGTCTTTCTTCGCGCTGCGCAGCGACGCAGCCTGGGCCTTCGAACGGCCTTCGGCAAGCGCCTCCGCGAAGTTGGCAAACAACACCGTGAACCATAGCCACAGCGTGACCGCGAGAATGAAACCCGCGGGCGCTTCGGCCTGGCCGGCCAGCGCGGCGACCCAAAGGATCGTCGTCAGGATGCTGCCGACGTACACACAGAACATCACCGGGTTACGAAACTGCGTACGCGGCGTGAGTTTTCTGAAGGCGTCCGCGATCGCCGGGCGCACCAGCGCCGGGTCGAACATGGACCGGGTTGCAGAATGGTCAGTCATTTTCTTTTGTCCGAATTCCAGTGAAATGCCACATCAATGGCCCACGATCATCATCAGATGTTCGACACCGGGCCCGAGCGCAAGCGCAGGCACGTAGGTCAGCGCACCGACCAGCAGCACCGTGCCCAGCAGCAGTACGACGAAGAGCGGGCCGTGGGTCGGCAGCGTGCCGCCCGTGACGGCGATGCGCTTCTTCGCGGCGAGCGAACCGGCAATCGCCAGCACCGGCACGATCGAGCCGAAGCGACCGAACCACATCGCGATACCGAGGAGCGAGTTGTAGAACGGCGTGCTCACGGTGAGGCCGGCGAACGCGCTGCCGTTGTTGTTCGCGGCGGAACTGAACGCGTAGAGGATTTCGGAGAAGCCGTGCGCGCCGGGGTTCAGGATGCCGGCCTTGCCTGCATCCGCGAGTACCGCGATCGATGCACCGACGAGCACCAGCATCGGCGTCAGCAGCACGACGATCGACACCATCTTCATCTCGTACGCCTCGATCTTCTTGCCGACATACTCCGGCGTACGACCGATCATCAGCCCCGCGACGAATACAGCGAGGAGCGCAAACACGAGCATCCCGTAGAGACCCGAACCGACGCCGCCGAAGACCACTTCGCCGAGCTGGATCAGGAGCATCGGAATCAGGCCACCGAGCGGCGTCAGCGAATCGTGCATGTTGTTGACCGCGCCGCACGAAGCTGCGGTCGTCGCCACCGTGAAGATGCCCGACTGCGCGATGCCGAAGCGCGTTTCCTTGCCTTCCATGTTGCCGCCTGCCTGCAGGGCGCTCGCCGACTGGTCGACGTGCAATGCGCTCAACGCAGGATTGCCGCTCTGCTCAGCGCCGATTTCGCCGGCCACACAGGCGGCAAATGCAATCACCATCACGGCCAACACGGCGATGCCCTGCTTCCGGTCGGCAATGACCTGCCCGAACACCAGACACAGCGACGCCGGAATCAGCAGCATCGCGAAGATCTGCAGGAAGTTGGCGAACGGCGTCGGGTTTTCATACGGATGCGCCGAGTTGCCGTTAAAGAAGCCGCCACCGTTCGTGCCGAGCATCTTGATCGCTTCCTGCGAAGCCACCGGGCCCATCGCAATCGTCTGCGTCTTGACGGGCGTATCGACCGTGACCGGATTGCCCTTCGCGTCCTTCACCGGATTGCCTTGCGCGTCGAGCTTCGGCGCAGCGTAGGTAGTGGTTTGCAGCGTCGGAACGTCCTGATACGCCTTGAAGTTCTGGATCACGCCCTGGCTCATCAAGAGCCCGGCGATCACGATCGACATCGGCACGAGCACGTACATCGTGACCCGCGTGATATCGACCCAGAAGTTGCCGATGGTCTGCGCGGTATGGCGCGCGAAACCACGAATCAGCGCGATCACAACGACGATACCCGTAGCCGCCGACAGGAAGTTCTGCACCGTGAAGCCGAGCATTTGCGCCAGGTAGCCGACCGTCTGTTCCGGCGAGTAATCCTGCCAGTTCGTGTTCGTGACGAAGCTGACGGCGGTGTTGAATGCGCCGTCGACAGTCATCGCGCCGAACTGTTGCGGATTGCCCGGCAACCAGCCCTGCACGCGTAGCAGCAGATACAGGAAGGCAGCGCCCAACGTGTTGAACGCAATCGTCGCGATCGCGTAGTGTTTCCAGCTCATTTCGCTCGAAGGATCGACGCCCGCGATGCGATACAGCAGGCGTTCGAGCGGCGCGCCGAAGCGCACGGCGCGTGAGCTGCCATCCATCACCTTCGTGATGTAGCGCGAGACGGGCACCGCCGCCGCGAGCAGGACGACCAGAAAGAGCACGCTTTGAAAGACATTGTTCGAGTTCATTCAATGTCCTCCGCGCGCAGGAGCGCATAGACGAGATAGGCGAACAGCAACGCGGTTGCCGAGCCCGAGAGCCACAGGATCCAGGTCATGAGCGCGCTCCCTGGCCACGGCGGAACTGCATCAACTTCTCGCAGCCGGCGATCAATGCAAAGGTCAGCGCTGAAAACAGCACCAGGCCCCCGATGTACAGCACATCCATTTAGAGTTCTCCATGTACGGACTTTGGATGACTGCCAGGATATGCCGATGCACGTAAAGGACGGGTCAAAGCTGGCGGCGGCTGTGTAAAAAACGCGTAAACGTGAAAAGGCCGCGCCCGGTTTCCCGGGCACGGCCTGTGTGGTTGCGTCCTTGCTTCTGTTACGGCGTTACGTCATATCGGCTGGCGCGCTAGCGCCGCATGCGTCAGGGCAGCAACACCGTCGATCCCGTAGTGCGACGACCTTCCAGATCCGCATGCGCCCTTCCGACATCGGCCAGCGCGTAACGCTGGTTCACGCTCGTCTTCACCTTGCCCGTCGCGATGACATCGAAGAGTTCGGTGGCCATCGCATCGTAATCGGCGCGCTTGCCGATGTACGTAAAGAGCGTCGGCCGCGTGAAGAAGAGCGAACCGCGTCCGGCGAACTCGGACGAATCGATCGGCGGCAGCGGACCTGACGCGTTGCCGAAGCTCACGAACATGCCAAGCGGCGCGAGACAGTCGAGCGACGCGGTAAACGTGTCCTTGCCGATCGAGTCATAAACAACCGGCACGCCCGCGCCGTTCGTGATTTCACGCACGCGCTTCGTGAAGTTCTCGCGCGTATAGACGATCGCGTGATCGCAACCGTGCGCCTTCGCGATTTCGGCTTTTTCGTCTGAGCCGACTGTGCCGATCACCGTCGCGCCCAACGCTTTCGCCCACTGGCACGCGAGCAGGCCGACGCCGCCCGCCGCCGCCTGGATCAGGATCGTGTCGCCCGCTTTCACCGGATACGTGCGGCGCAGCAGGTATTGCGCGGTGAGGCCCTGCAGCATCGCCGACGCCGCGTCTTCATAGCTGATGGCATCGGGCAGCTTCACGACCTGCGCGGCCGGCAGCACGCGCTCCTGGGCGTAAGCGCCCGGCGGCCGCGCCACGTAGGCGACGCGATCGCCCACCTTCACGCCCGTCACGCCCGCGCCAGTTTCCGTCACTTCGCCGGCGGCTTCCATGCCGAGGCCGCCCGGCAGCGGCAGCGGATACAGGCCCGTGCGGAAATACACATCGATATAGTTGAGCCCGACCGCGTGCTGACGGATACGGATCTCGCCTTCGCCTGGCTTGCCCACTTCGACGTCGACCCATTTCATTACTTCCGGGCCGCCGGTCCTGTCGAATCGGATCGCTTTCGTCATGGTGTCTCCTGATGTTGCGACTGGCTGCAAAGAATCAGCGTGTCGAGGCTCTGCTTCAGATCTTCTGCGTGAGACGCAGTGTGAGCACGTCGAGGATCATCCGGGCGGTCGAGATGTTCGTCGCACATGGAATGTTGTGCACGTCACAGGCCCGCACCAGCGCGTTGATATCCGGTTCGTGCGGCTGCGGCGTCATCGGGTCGCGCAGGAAGATCACCATGTCGACCTTGCCTTCCGCGAGTTGCGCGCCGATCTGCAGGTCGCCGCCGTGCGGACCCGACAGCATCCGCTCGACCGTCAGCCCGTGCGCCGCGGCGATCCGCGAGCCGGTCGTACCCGTCGCGAGGAGTTCGCAGCGCGCGAGCGTGCTGGCGTATTCGCCGGAGAGCTGGACGATGTCGTCTTTCTTGTGATCGTGCGCGATGAGCGCGACGCGGGTGGTCATGAAGCCATACTCCTGAGTGTGCTTGTTAGGGTTGGTCAATACGTTCGGGCGGAGAACGAAAATCAGAACGTGCCCGGATACGCGCCGCCGTCGATGAGCCAGTTCTGGCCGGTAATGTAACCCGCGTGCGCGCTGCACAGGAACGCACAGGCGCGGCCGAACTCGTCGGACGTGCCGAAACGGCCCGCCGGAATCGACGCCATCCGGCGCCTGCGCGATTCCTCGATCGTGATGTCCTGCGCTTTCGCCTGGGCTTCGATTGTGCCGACAATGCGGTCGGTATCGAACATGCCCGGCAGCAGGTTGTTGATCGTCACGCCCTGCGGCGCGACCTTGCGAGCGAGGCCCGCGACGAAGCCCGTCAACCCCGAGCGCGCGCCGTTCGACAGACCGAGCACGTCGATCGGCGCCTTGACCGCCGAGCTCGTGATGTTGACGATGCGGCCAAAGCCGCGGCTGATCATACCGTCGATCGTCGCGCGCATCAGTTCGATCGGCGTCAGCATGTTGGCTTCGAGCGCGCGGATCCAGTCGTCGTGGGTGAACTGACGGAAGTCGCCTGGCGGCGGGCCACCCGCGTTGTTGACGAGAATGTCCGGTTGCGGGCACGCCGCGAGCGCGGCGGCGCGCCCTTCGGGCGTGGTGATATCGCAGGCGACGGCTTTCACATCGACGCCGCTCGCGGCGCGGATCGCCGCGGCGGTCGCCTCGAGCGTCTCTGCCGTGCGGGCGACGATCACCACGTTCACCCCTTCGGCGGCGAGCGCTTCGGCGCAGCCCCGACCGAGACCCTTGCTCGCCGCGCATACCAGCGCGGTCCGTCCTGCAATGCCCAGATCCATTTCCGTATCCTTTTTGTCAGTGTCGAGGGTTCAGTGCCGAAAGCTCAATGACGGCCTGGCTGGCCTGCCATGCGGCCCTGCGGTGACCATGCGGCCGCACCGATGCCCCGATTCTAGAAGAATCGACGGTGCGCTGCCGGTGCCCGCCTCGCAATCTCCGGTATCTTCCTGCGGCACTTTCGGTAAACTTGCAGCCGTGGTGCGCGCTGCCGGCCGGTTTCCGGCGCAAGGCGACGTGCCAGCCGATCCCTCTTGCCGCCGCCCGCGCATACGCCATGACACAGGACAGCCGTTTTCCCAATCTTTTCATCCTCGACCACCCGTTGATCCAGCACAAGCTGTCGCACATGCGCGACCGGGACACGTCGACGCGCACGTTCCGCGAACTGCTGCGCGAAATCACGCTGCTGATGGGCTATGAGATCACCCGCAACCTGCCGATGACCACCCGGCCGGTCTCGACGCCGCTCGTCGACATCGACGCGCCCGTGATCGCCGGCAAGAAGCTCGCGATCGTGCCGGTGCTGCGCGCGGGCATCGGGATGTCGGACGGGCTGCTGGAGCTGATTCCGTCGGCGCGCGTCGGCCACATCGGCGTGTATCGCGCCGACGATCACCGGCCGGTCGAATACCTCGTGCGCCTGCCGGATCTGGAAGACCGGATCTTCATCCTGTGCGATCCGATGGTCGCGACCGGCTATTCGGCGGTACACGCCGTCGACGTGCTCAAGCGCCGTAACGTACCGGGCGAGAACATCATGTTCCTCGCGCTGGTGGCCGCGCCCGAAGGCGTCCAGGTGTTCCAGGACGCGCATCCGGACGTGAAACTGTTCGTTGCTTCGCTCGATTCGCACCTGAACGAGCACGCGTACATCGTGCCGGGTCTCGGCGACGCCGGCGACCGGCTGTTCGGTACGAAGAACTGAGATCGGGGCGCCGGCGTCAGGCCGGCACCACGGAAAGCTCGAGGCGCTTGCCCAGCGCCGCAAATGCCGACGCGATCGTGTCGATCTTCGTCACGTGGCCGATATCGATGACACGCTGGATTTCCTGCGGCCGGGTATGAAGGCGTCTCGCCAGCTCGGCCGGTGAAACCTTTTGCCTGAGCATTTCGTTCAGCAACAGTACCTTGGCGGCCAGACTTGCCGGCAGTTCGATCAGCGCTTCTCCGCGCCGGGGTTTCGAAGGCGACGGCACCGGGCGCTTGTCCTCGAAATAGAAATCCATCGCAGTAGCCAGCGCGTCGACAGCCATTTCCCGCGCTTCGTCGAGCGTCGCGCCCGAAGTCAGCGCTTCCGGAATATCGCGGAATGAAACGGTGAAGCCGGCCTCGTCCCTTTCGATGCGGGCGGGATAACGAAACATGTAACTCTCCGTGTGTCATGTTCCCGGGCAGTCAGCACGGGCATCAGCAAGCCCCTTGCGGGGCCTGGCCTTATTTACAGTTCAACTGCTTCAGAATGGCCTTTCGAAGCGGCTCAGAAATCTCATGAGCGGGATGCCTCGGCAGCGTTGTCTGCCGACCGTTCAGATATACCTTCAAATGCTTTGTGCCCTGTTCGAAAGTTGCCCCACGGTCAGCGAGCCAGCGTTTGAACTCGCTTTGTTTCACCTTCCCCCCTGTGTCCGTGAACACCCTCATAAATATAAACAAAAATGTTTATATTTGCAATCGCTGCTTCTGCCTGTACCAAACCCACCGCATTTCCCCGCCCTTACCCTCTGCCGCCCCGCGCCGGCATGATAAAATTCGAATCCGCTCATCACGCGGCGCAAACCGGCCTCCACGCTGCGAGGCGCGCCCAAAGCGTCTGTACGCGCGTGATCAGGCAACAAAAACGCATCGACAATCGGATTAATGCGTGCGCCCCACAGGCGCATGCGACGGAGAAAGTAATGGCGGGTCATTCGAAATGGGCCAACATCAAGCATAAGAAAGCGGCGACCGATGCCAAACGCGGCAAGGTCTGGACGCGGCTGATCAAGGAAATCCAGGTCGCGGCCCGCATGGGCGGCGGCGACGCCGACACGAACCCGCGTCTGCGGCTCGCCGTCGACAAGGCGTACGACGCCAACATGCCGAAGGACAACATCAACCGCGCGATCCAGCGCGGCGTGGGCGGTGTCGACGGCGCGAACTACGAGGAAATCCGCTACGAAGGCTACGGCATCGGCGGCGCGGCGATCATCGTCGACACGATGACCGACAACCGCACCCGCACGGTCGCGGAAGTGCGTCACGCGTTCTCGAAGTTCGGCGGCAACATGGGCACGGACGGCTCTGTGTCGTTCATGTTCGATCACGTCGGCCAGTTCCTGTTCGCGCCCGGCACGCCGGAAGACACGCTGATGGACGCGGCGCTCGAAGCCGGCGCCGACGACGTCGTCACGAACGATGACGGCAGTATCGAAGTGATCTGCCCGGCGAACGATTTCCCGAAGGTGAAGGCTGCGCTCGAAGCCGCCGGCTTCAAGGCAGAAGTGGCGGAAGTCACGATGAAACCGCAGACGGAAGTCGAATTCACCGGCGACGACGCGGCAAAAATGCAGAAGCTGCTCGACGCCCTGGAAAACCTGGACGACGTGCAGGAAGTCTATACAAACGCAGCCATCGCCGACGAATAAGCGGCCGCGCGGTACGGCCGGGCGCCCTCTGCGCGCCGCCCGCCGGTTCCGCGCTCCGTGCGTCTGGCGGCGAGTCGAGCGGCCATGGCCGGTTTCACGGTTATCGCGCCAGGGTGATGTCGAAGGTTATAGCACCTCGGGTGCAGTTGTTGCGGCAAACCACGGCCGATGCATGCGCGTCGGCCGTCATTGTTTTTTAGTCTTCGGGGAATCACATGAAGTTACTCGTCGTCGGGTCCGGCGGTCGCGAACACGCGCTCGCATGGAAGCTCGCGCAGTCGCCGCGCGTTCAGCTTGTCTACGTGGCGCCAGGCAACGGCGGCACCGCGCAGGACGAGCGTCTGCGCAACGTTGATATCACCGACCTGAACGAGCTTGCGGATTTCGTCGAGAAAGAACAGATCGCCTTCACGCTGGTCGGGCCGGAAACGCCGCTCGCCGCCGGTATCGTCAATCTGTTCCGTTCACGTGGTCTGAAGATTTTCGGACCGTCGCGGGAAGCAGCACAGCTCGAAAGCTCGAAAGATTTCGCGAAGGCCTTCATGAAGCGTCACGCGATCCCGACCGCCGAATACGAAACGTTCGCCGATGTCGCCGCCGCGCACGCGTATCTGGACTCGAAGGGCGCGCCGATCGTCATCAAGGCTGACGGCCTCGCCGCCGGCAAGGGCGTCGTCGTCGCGACCACGCTCGAAGAAGCGCACGCGGCCGTCGACATGATGTTGTCCGACAACAGGCTGGGCGACGCAGGCGCGCGTGTCGTGATCGAGGAATTCCTGGAAGGCGAAGAAGCGAGCTTCATCGTGATGGTCGACGGCAAGCACGTGCTGCCGCTGGCGTCGAGCCAGGATCACAAGCGCCTGCTGGACGACGATCAGGGCCCGAACACCGGCGGCATGGGCGCGTACTCGCCCGCGCCGATCGTTACGCCGCAACTGCATGCACGCGTGATGCGCGAAATCATCCTGCCCACCGTGCGCGGCATGGAAAAAGAAGGCATCCGTTTCACCGGTTTCCTGTACGCCGGCCTGATGATCGACGCGCAGGGCAACCCGAAAACGCTCGAATTCAACTGCCGCATGGGCGACCCGGAAACGCAGCCGATCATGGCGCGCCTGAAGGGCGATTTCTCGAAGGTCGTCGAGCAGGCGATCGCGGGCACGCTCGATTCGGTCGAACTGGAATGGGATCGCCGTACGGCGCTTGGTGTCGTGTTGGCCGCGCATAATTATCCGGACACGCCGCGCAAGGGCGACCGGATCAGCGACATCCCGGCCGAATCCGCCGATTCCGTGACGTTCCACGCCGGCACGACGCTGAAAGACGGCAAGCTGACCACTTCGGGTGGACGCGTGCTGTGCGTGGTCGGTCTCGCGGATTCGGTGCGCAGCGCGCAGTCGGTGGCCTACGAAACGATCAACCAGATTTCGTTCGACGGCATGCAGTATCGCCGCGACATCGGTTATCGCGCCGTCAACCGCAAGCACTGAAGCCGCAGCGCAGCAATGGCGCCCTTCGCCGGGACGCTACACTTCGGGATGTCACGAGGTGCAGCAGCCTGGCAGAAGCGCGCCCCGTGAACCGCTGCAGGGCCGCTCAGATTGCCACTTCGGCGACCGGCCACGCCTGGCTTCAGGGCGGTTTCGGGTCTGGCGTAGTAGCAGATAACCCGCCCGAAGCTGAACCACGTTTTAGCGGGCCCTTCGCAGGGCCCGGTTTCAGGCGCTTGTTCAGGCTGTTTTACGGGCAACGTCGCGGGCGCGCCGCCCGCTTCAACACCGCCCACTCACGAACCCGCGGCCAGACAATCCGGCCGCCGACCAGCATCCATGACCGATTCAACCTGTGACGTACAGGCCGTCCGCGTGTGGCTCCAGAGCCTGCAGACGCACATCGCCGACACGCTCGGCGCCTTCGACGGCAAGCCCTTCGCGACCGACGCATGGCAGCGCGCGCCCGGCGAAAAGCTGCGCGGCGGCGGCGTCACGCGCATTCTCGAAGGCGGCAACTTCTTCGAGCGCGCGGGCATCGGTTTTTCGGACGTCGCCGGCGACGCGCTGCCGGGCTCGGCCAGCGCGGCGCGGCCACAGCTCGCCGGACGCGGTTTTGAAGCGATGGGCGTGTCGCTCGTGCTGCATCCGCACAATCCGTATTGCCCGACAGTCCACATGAATGTGCGTATGCTGATCGCAACGAAGCCGGGCGAAGCGCCCGTCTTCTGGTTCGGCGGCGGCATGGATCTGACGCCCTACTATGGTTACGAGGAAGACGCGCGGCACTTTCATACGGCCTGCCGCGATTCGCTCCAGCCGTACGGTGCGGACCTGTACCCGCGCTTCAAGCAATGGTGCGACGAGTATTTCTTCCTCAAGCATCGTAACGAGCCGCGCGGCATTGGCGGGATTTTCTTCGACGATTTCGCCGAGCCCGGCTTCGATCGTTCGTTCGAGATGGTGAAGAGCGTCGGCGATGCGTTCCTGAACGCGTATCTGCCGATCATCGAAAAACGCCGCTCGCAGCCGTATGGCGAAGCCGAGCGCGATTTCCAGGCGTATCGACGTGGCCGTTATGTCGAGTTCAACCTGGTCTTCGACCGTGGCACACTGTTTGGGCTGCAAAGCGGCGGACGCACCGAGTCCATCCTGATGTCGATGCCGCCTGTGGTGAACTGGCGCTATAACTGGCAGCCAGAACCCGGCACGCCGGAAGCGCGCCTGTATTCCGATTTTCTCGTGCCGCGCGAATGGGTTTGATGCGGGCCAACGCCCGCCATCCAGCCCGAACGCAGTGTCACGAAAGGACCCGCACCTGAATCCGAACGCTCATCCTGTCGCGCTGCCCCGCCGGATTGGACTGCTTGGCGGCACCTTCGACCCGATCCACGACGGCCACCTTGCGCTCGCGCGGCGTTTCGCCGACGTGCTGCGTCTGACCGAACTCGTGCTGCTGCCCGCCGGCCAGCCGTGGCAGAAAGCAGGCGTGTCGGCGGCGAAGCACCGGCTGGCGATGACGCGCGCGGCGGCTGACTCGCTCGTGCTGCCGGGCGTGAAGGTGCGCGTCGCGACCGACGAGATCGACCACGCCGGCCCGACCTACACGGTCGACACGCTGCAACGCTGGCGCGAGCGTGAAGGCGCGAACGTCTCGCTGTCGCTGCTGCTTGGCGCCGACCAGCTCGTGCACCTCGACACATGGCGCGACTGGAGACGGCTCTTCGACTACGCGCATATCTGCGCGGCGACACGGCCCGGTTTTGAATTGACGACGATCCCGCCAGTGGTGGCCGACGAGATCGCCGCGCGCACGGCCAGCGCGGAAGTTTTGCAGGGCTCCCCCTGCGGCCATCTGCTGATCGATACGACGCTTGCGTTCGACGTTTCGGCCACCGACATCCGCTCGCATCTGCGCGAGCGGCTCCAGCACCACGCGGGCGGCAACACCCAGGACATCGTCGTGAGCCATGTCCCTGAAGCCGTGTGGGACTATATTCTTCAACATCATCTGTACCATCGGTAAACATGGATATTCGCAAACTGCAACGCGTGATCGTCGACGCCCTCGAAGACGTGAAAGCGCAAGACATCAAGGTGTTCAACACCACCCATCTGACCTCGCTGTTCGACCGCGTGATTGTCGCGAGCGGTACGTCGAACCGGCAGACCAAATCGCTCGCGTCCAGCGTGCGTGAGAAGGTCAAGGAAAATGGCGGCGACGTGATCAGCACCGAAGGCGAGGACATCGGCGAATGGGTGCTGGTCGATTGCGGCGACGCAGTCGTGCACATCCTGCAACCGGCGCTGCGCCAGTACTACAACCTCGAGGAAATCTGGGGCGACAAGCCGGTGCGCATCAAGCTGTCGACGCCGAATCCGTTCGGCGGCGCGAGCGCCAGCGAGCCGCTCGACGACGAGGAAGAAGACGAAGCGCCGGCGGCAAAGCCTGCACGCAAGGCGCCGGCACGTCGTCGCTGAACGCTGGCGGGAAGCTGCCGTGAAGCTGCATATCCTCGCCGTCGGTCACAAGATGCCCGACTGGATCGCGACCGGCTTTGACGAGTACACGAAGCGCATGCCGCCCGAGCTGCGCATCGAGTTACGCGAGATCAAGCCGGAGCAGCGCTCGTCTGGCCGTCCGGCCGGGAGCGTGATGGCTGCCGAGCGTGTGAAGATCGAAGCCGCGTTGCCGAAGAACGCACGCATCGTCGCGCTCGACGAACGCGGCCGCGACTGGACCACCGTGCAGCTGGCGGACGCCCTGCCCGGCTGGCAGCAGGATGGGCGCGACGTCGCATTTCTGATCGGCGGCGCGGACGGGCTCGATCCCGATCTGAAGGCCCGTGCAGACATGCTGCTGCGCGTGTCGAGCCTCACGCTGCCGCATGCGATGGTTCGCGTGCTGCTCGCCGAACAGCTTTACCGTGCGTGGACCATCACGCAGAATCATCCCTATCACCGCGCGTGAGCGCCGGGCGGCACACAGCCGCCGCTCCCGATCCCACAGTGTGACGATCCCGCTTTGCTCCGGAGAGGCTCCGGCCAGTTGCGCGCGCTAACAGCGATTTGTTTTCACGAGATCCGTTCATGACTTCGTCGCCCGCTGCGTCTTTTCCGTTCGTTTATCTCGCTTCGCAAAGTCCGCGCCGCCAGGAGTTGCTTCAGCAACTCGGCGTGCGCTTTGAACTGCTGCTGCCCCGCCCCGATGAAGACGCCGAAGCGCTCGAAGCCGAGCTGCCCGGCGAGCGCGCGCATCATTACGTGATGCGTGTATGCGTCGCGAAGGCCGAGGCGGCGCGCGCGCGGCTCGTCGCGGGCGGCCATGCGAATGCGCCGATTCTGGTTGCGGACACAACCGTCACCATCGACGGTGCAATCCTCGGCAAACCCGCCGGCGCCGACGATGCGGTTGCGATGCTCACGCGTCTTGCCGGACGCGATCACGAAGTGCTGACGGCCGTCGCCGCGGTGACGGCGGACGGCACGCTGCTGCCCGCCGTGCTGTCGACTTCACGCGTGCGGTTCGCGGCCGTCACGTCCGATGCGCTGCGGCGCTACGTCGCCACGGGCGAGCCGCTTGGGAAGGCTGGCGCTTATGGCGTGCAGGGCCGTGCAGCGGAGTTTATCGAGCATATCGACGGGTCCTATTCAGGTATCATGGGTTTGCCGCTTTTTGAAACCGCTGCCCTCCTGCGCGCAGCGCGCATCGACTTCTAGAACAAGACCATGAATGAAGAAATCCTGATCAACGTCACGCCCCAGGAAACGCGCGTCGCGCTCGTCCAGCAAGGCGCTGTGCAGGAGCTTCATGTCGAGCGCACGCTCTCGCGTGGCCGCGTCGGCAATGTGTATCTCGGCAAGGTTGTCCGCGTGCTGCCAGGCATGCAATCGGCCTTCATCGATATCGGGCTCGAACGCGCGGCGTTCCTTCATGTGGCTGATATCTGGCATCCGCGCATCGCCGGCGAACCGCAACATCAGGCGCCGCATCAGCCGATCGAAAAGATCGTGTTCGAAGGTCAGTCGCTGATGGTGCAGGTCGTGAAAGATCCGATCGGCACCAAGGGCGCGCGCCTCTCGACGCAGGTCAGCATCGCGGGCCGCACGCTCGTCTATCTGCCGCAGGAGCCGCATATCGGCATCTCGCAGAAGATCGAAAGCGAAGCCGAGCGCGAAGCGATCCGTGCGCGGCTCACGGCTGTGCTGCCGGTCGACGAGAAAGGCGGCTACATCGTGCGCACCATCGCCGAAGATGCGACCAGCGAAGAACTCGCCGCCGACGTCGCCTATCTGCGCAAGACGTGGACGACGATCGTCTCGCAGGGTCAGCGCATGCCGCCCACCAGCCTGCTGTATCAGGACCTGAATCTCGCGCAGCGCGTGTTGCGCGATTTCGTCAACGACGAGAGCTCGCGTATCCAGGTCGACTCGCGCGAAACGTTCCAGATGCTCGCCGAGTTCGCGGCGGAATTCACGCCGGCTGTTTCGTCGAAGCTGCATCACTACACGGGTGAACGGCCGCTCTTCGACCTGTACAACATCGAGACGGAAATCCAGCGTGCATTGTCGCGGCGCGTCGATCTGAAATCGGGCGGCTATCTGGTGATCGACCAGACCGAAGCGATGACCACCATCGACGTGAATACCGGCGGCTACGTCGGCGCGCGCAATTTCGACGATACGATCTTCAAGACGAACCTCGAAGCGGCGCACACGATCGCGCGGCAACTGCGTCTGCGCAACCTGGGCGGCGTGATCATCATCGACTTCATCGATATGGAAAATCTCGAGCATCGCGACCAGGTGCTCGGCGAACTGAAGAAGGCGCTTTCGCGCGATCGCACGCGCGTGACAGTGAACGGCTTTTCGCAGCTCGGCCTCGTGGAGATGACGCGCAAGCGCACGCGCGAATCGCTCGCACACGTGCTGTGCGAGCCGTGCCCGGTGTGCCTCGGCAAGGGTCAGGTGAAGACGCCGCGCACGGTCTGTTATGACGTGCTGCGCGAGATCCTGCGCGAATCGCGTCAGTTCAATCCGCGCGAGTTCCGGGTGGTGGCTTCGCAGCAGGTGATCGATCTCTTCCTCGAAGAGGAATCGCAACATCTGGCGATGCTGATCGACTTCATCGGCAAGCCGGTGTCGTTGCAGGTGGAGTCGAACCTGAGCCAGGAACAGTACGACATCGTGTTGATGTAGACGCCACAAATGGGCCGCGTGTACTCACGCACGGCTTTGGCTCGCTGAACACGTGTGGTTTGCTGGTTTGCCTGCGATCAAGCTCACCGTCAAAGCGGATTCAACTGCAGCGCCCGCCGACGTCCGTTTGCCATCGTGCCTTCTGCCGCACGCGTTCGCGCGTGGCGATTCCGGCAAATCGACCAGATGAGGCACGAATCTCCTGTTTGCACTGGCGATAGCCCGTCTTGCAGGAAACGCGCAGGCAGAGCCGCCCGGCGCAGGCATGGGGTTCACCCTAAGCGTTGTCTCGCGCACCGACGCTATTGCCGATCGTGCACCGTTTTTTTATTGAGATGGTTGGCAGAACGCGAAATTCGTTCTACATTAATCGTCAGACGTAAAAGCACAACAGGTCACCGACCAATAATCCAAAGCGTCACGGGGGCAACATGATGACCTTGATCGACCAGGACATCGCGCACATCACGCGCGTGATGCGGCCATCGTTACATGGAGACCTGGGCGGGCCGATTCTGCCCCCCACCTACTGGCGACAGCGCCTTTACCGGCTGCTCGATACCGATCATCTTTCCAAATCCCAGCTCTGTTCGATTGACAGCCTGCTGCTGCAACTCGAAGAGTTTGTGCGCGCCGGGATTCCACAGCGTGCAGCGGCGGCCGAGTCGACCTCGCATAGCGAGATTCCGGGCGAACTCGTCAGTCCGTAGCCCGCACGCTGTCCTGACAGCGCGATGCAGGTTGTCGTTGAGCCGTCTGGCATAACGGCAGGCACCGCCATCTTCAATTATTTATAGATAATCCTTCAATCTGAGCCCCAATTATCAAACGGGACAGACTGCCTGAAAATGCGTTGGACGTCTTACACAACGCATCTTCAACGGAGCAGTCATGTCCAGTCAATCGTCGAAACTTTCCCGCGTCGCTTTCCTTGCTGCCTTTGCCGCAGCAACCGCGCTTTCGTCCAGGCTCCCGCACACTGCGCATGCCGCGGACGACGTGCTCCCGCATCCGCACCACCTGTCAGTCGGTGGTTCAACGACGCAGACGGCGCCAGTCGTGCTCGCCGCCCGTCGCTACGCTGCGTTCTGGAATACCGGCGACGAAACGTATGCGAAACAGGCGCTGTCGCCGGCGTTCATCGATCGCACGCTGCCAGAAGGCCGTCCGCAAGGCCCCGGCGGCCCGCTTGCCGCATCGAAGGGATTTCGCACCGCTGTGCCGGACCTGACCGCCGAAATCGACGATCTCGTCGTGGCAGGCGATCGCGCGTCAGTGCACCTGCACTTTCGCGGACATTTCACAGGTCAGTTCCAGAACATCAAGGGCGAAGGCCAGACCGTCGATTTCCAGGCGTTCGATCTGTATCGCGTTAAGGACGGCCAGATCGTCGAAAACTGGCACCTCGAAGACAACCTGACCCTGTTGAAGCAGCTGGGCGTGATCAAGCCGTAATGCATCGCACGACACGACTCGGGGTGGTCAAGGCGGCGGTCGTTTCCCTGCGGATCACCTAGAATTCCTGGTATGAGGTCGATCTGGACGGAGGCTGCCATGGCTGAATCGATGGTCAGCATCGTGGTCGGGCTGGCGGCGGTGATCGTCGCCGTCTTGCTGGGGGCGTCGCGCTACCGGCGCGATCATCGCGGGCTCGGCGAACTGCATCACGCACGCGGGCGGCTCGACGGGCACCGCCTCTGGGATCGCATGCGTCACCGGCATTGACGCGGTACGGCAACACCTGCAACGCATCGCGTCGCATCACGCCGCGAAAACCGCCTAATGGAGACGAACATGTCCGACGAACACGCGCCCTGGCAGGTTGTCGAGTACGAAGGCTTCGAGATTCACGCGGCCCCGTTTGCGAAAGACCTGGAAGAAAGCGAACCGCGCCGGGCGCCTGGACCATTTACCTATGTCGGCTACGTGTGCCATCCGGGCGCCGATCCGGCAATTCCGGGGCACGCAGTGCAGTTTCACGCGGACGGGGAAGAAGCGTTCGCGACCGGCGAAGATGCGCTATACGAAGCGGTTCATGTCGGACGCAGTATCATCGATGGCACGCATCCGGATCTGTCGGTGTTGCCGCTGGTGACGGGTGGGGTTTGACGGCACACTTCGCGCTCACCCGACGCGGCAGATTGCGGCCGGGTCACGCGGCAGGGCCACGGGCCCGACGCCAGGATTTCACCTGAGCGCGCCGCTCAGGCTGTCTGCTGCTGATACTGGATGCGATGCAGATGCGCGTAAAGACCGCCCTTCCTGAGTAGCTCCTCGTGGCTGCCCTGCTCCGCAATCTGTCCGGCTTCGAGTACCAGAATGCGGTCGGCGCGTTCGATCGTCGAGAGGCGGTGAGCGATGACGAGAGTCGTGCGTCCCTTCATCAACGTCTCCAGCGCGGCCTGCACGTGACGCTCCGATTCCGAATCGAGCGCTGAAGTTGCTTCGTCGAGAATCAGGATCGGCGCGTCCTTGTAGATCGCGCGCGCGATCGCAAGGCGCTGCCGCTGGCCGCCCGACAGCCGCATACCATTCCCGCCCACGAGCGTATCCAGTCCGGCCGGCATGGCCGACACCGCATCCATCAGGTTCGCCGCACGCAACGCCGCCTCGACGCGCGCGCGATCCGGCTCGTGACCGTAGGCCACATTCGCGGCGATCGTATCGTTGAACAGGACGACGTCCTGACTCACCATCGCCATCTGGCTGCGCAGGTCGTGCAGGTCATATTCCGGAATCGGAACGCCGTCGACCAGAATGGCGCCGCCCGTTGGATCGAAGAAGCGCGGCAGCAGATTCACAAGCGTCGTCTTGCCGCTGCCGGAGGGACCGGCGAGCGCAACCATTTCGCCTGGCTGCACCTTGAACGAGATACTGGCGAGCGTCGGACGATCGACTTCGCCGTAGGTGAACGACACCTCGCGGAACTCAATGTCGCCACGCGCGTTGCAGAGGCTGCGCTCGCCGCCCTGCGGCTCGGCGGGCTCGTCGATCAGGCCAAAGATCAGTTCGGCCGCGGTCATGCCTCGCTGCAGCGGCTGATTGACGTCGATCAGATGCTTGAGCGGCGAAATAACCAGCAACATCGAGGTGACGAACGCAACGAAACCGCCCACCGTCGTCTGGTCGCTCGCCGACTGGACCACCGCGATCGTGATCACAATCGCGAGTGCGATCGATGCGAGGAACTGCGTGAGCGGCTGCGCGAGGCCACCGGAAATCGACATGCGCATCGCGTAGCCCTTCAGGCGCTTGCTCATCGCCGTGAAGCGGTCGATTTCGTACTTTTCGCCGTTATGCACCTTGACGACCTTGTAGCCGCCGACCGTCTCTTCGACGATGTACGACAGTTCGTTCGTCAGCGTCTGATGCTCGCGGTTGAGGCGCCGCAGGCGACGGTTGATCTTGCTGACGAGCCAGCCAATGCCGGGCAGGATCACCGCGACGATCAGCGTGAGGCGCCAGTTCAGATAGAACAGGTAACCCAGCAGGAAGATCACCGTCAGCGAGTCTCGCACCAGCGTAACCATGACCCCCATCAGCACGTTAAGGATCTGGTTGACCTCGAACACGATTGCGTTGATCACCGTGCTCGCAGTTTCCCGCTGGAAAAACGAAGCGCTCGTGTGAATCATGCGTTCGAACATCTCCAGCCGAAGTTGCAGCAGGATGCGATTCGATACGTAGGCAAGCAGATAGCCCGACGCGTATTGCGCAAGACCACGCACGAGCGCGAGGCCGATAACGGCAACCGGAACAAACCACTTCGCGCTATTGCTGCCGTGCTCGCCGAACCCGTGGTCGAGCAGCGGCTTCAGCAGCGCCGGAATACCGGCTTCGGTCGCCGCGACAATGCCCATCGTCGCGACCGCAAGCACCACGGCCCCGATCAACGGCTTGATAAACGGCCACAGACGCCTCAAGACCGCAGCCGACGAGGTCCGCTCCGTGCCGCCCACCGTTTTCCGTAGTGTGTTCTGCGTTTCCAAGAAATTCCCTTCTGTTACCTGTAAGCCCGCGAGCGGGGCCAGATCGTGACCGCACCGGTGCGTTTTACGCGGTTACCGGCCAGCGACGATCTCCGCCGGCTGCGGCGCCGGCACAGCCTCGACGCGCGTGCCGCGATAGATGATGGCCAGCATGGTCGCCCACAGCAATGCAACCAGCGACACGTTCATCACCAGCGAAAAGACGTCGATGCTGAGGCCGAAAATGATGACCGAGCCCGTCGTCGCGAGGCCGCAGTAGGCGGCGGTCGAGACCGTGCTGTCGGTCGATTTGCAGTTCCTCAGAAAATACAGCATCGGCCCGAAATACACGAGAAGAAGGCACACCACGCCGATTGCGCCCAGTTCCGCGATGGTCGAGAAAAACTCGCTGTGGGCCCGGTCGTTCACGATCACCTGCGACGCCTGTCCCGCGTCGGCCAGCGACTGCAACGAGCGCTTGAAATGGCCCTTGCCGACGCCGAATACCGGATTCTGTGCGAAGAGTTCCGTCGACGCGCGCCACAGCTGCAGGCGCTGCCCGATCGACGAATCCGCGTCGCCCTTTTCGAGCCTGGCAAAATCGGTCGATGTATCGGTCAGCCGCTGCCGCACGACGTGCGTCGACACCAGCGCCGTGGCGCACACGACGAGCACGCTGCAGACCGCGAGTACGCGCATGCGGTGACGGGTCCAGCCGAAATTCGCAGCGCACAGCCACGCCAGCAGCGGCAACGCGAGCCACCCGCCGCGTGTGCCCGACAGATACGACGCGTAACATCCTGCCAGCAGCGCGACGGTCTTGACGACGATCGCCGTCCGGCGATACGAGGTGTCCCAGCGGATCGACAGTAACGCGAGAAATCCCAGCAGCAGCGCCGTGTTCCCGAATGGAATCGGGTTCGTATAGTCGTTGCCGAGGCGATGTGTATCGCTCCACGTCTGGTGGATGCCGCTGATAATCGCCCAGCCGCCCGCGCCCAGCGCACCGGCGGCACATCCCCAGCCGATCAGGACGAGTCTTCTCGTCGATACCGTGCATAGCAACAGGAAGACCGGCAGGCTCAGGACGAGGCGGGACATCGCGTCAAACTGCTGCGGAAGATAGTAATGCTCAACGATCTGCTGCAAGGGGAGCACGATCGCGAACGCCGCCATACTCCACGCGTAGAGCGGGTACTGCCGCACGGGGTCGAGGTACGCCCGCTCGCCGCGCATCGCGACGAGTTTGCCGATGCCGACCAGCACAAGCAGCACAAAACAAAATGAAGTTCCGCCCCGATAAGTCAGGATTGTTGCAGGCGCAAGAATCAACAGCACAGCGGCGACAGGGGTAATAATTCTGCTAGCTGTCATAGCGCAACGAAAGGGCCATAGAAAACGGGGTCTTTATTGAGAAAAGTCGGTGCATTATAGCGTCCCCGCCCCCAGGGCTCCCCGAGTTTGAACTGAGGGCCGGAGTGGAAGTGCTATCCTCCGCAAACGTCCAGTTTTCAGATTTTTACAATGGTCAAAGCCGTACCTGATGGACTTCCCGCCCCGCGCGCCAGCCTGCTGCTGATTGCATACAACCAGGAATCGACGATCGCCGCGGCGATTGACGGCGCGCTCAGCCAGACGTACTCCCCGCTGGAAATCATCATTTCCGACGACGCCTCGACCGACCATACCTTCGACGTGGCCCGGCGCTGCGTCGACGCCTATTCGGGCCCTCACACGGTGCATCTGCGGCGCAATCCGTCGAATCTCGGGATCAGCGCGCACCTGAGTCTGCTGGCCGGGGCCGCGACGGGCGAGTTGCTGTTCGTTGCCGCCGGCGACGACATCTCGCTGCCCGAACGGTGCCAGGCCGTGGTCGATCTGTGGATTGCCCATGGCCGCCGGCCCGACCTGATCGCCACAGACCTCTGCGACCTCGACGCCGAAGGCCGGGTTCACGACGTGCTCGAAGTGACCGATCTCGGCCCTTACAACACTTTCGACGACTGGGCGAGCCGTCGCCCGCACGTTGTCGGCGCGGCGCACACATGGTCACGACGCCTCTTCGACGTATTCGGCGGTATGGAACCGGGTATCTATGGCGAAGACCAGATCATGACGTTTCGCGCAATCGTGTCCGGCGGCGCCCTGACGCTGCGCAAACCGCTCGTCCAGTATCGCCGCGGCGGCCTCTCGCGCAAACGCAAGTGGAAGTCGCCCGACGCATACGTGGTCCGTATCAAGCTTGCGAACCGCAACGGGGTCGGCGAAACACGCCAGCTGATCCACGACGCCGAACTTGCCGGCTCCGGCGACGCCATGCGCGCGCTACTCGCGCGCAAGTCCGCGCGCGAGCGGTATACAAGCGGCGTCTTCGATACGTCATCGCTTCTCACGCGACTCGCGCTCGTGCTGAAAAGCCATGACGTGTCGCTCGGGTTCCGTTTGCGCATGTTCGTGTACGCAACCTGCCCTTCGCTCTACAAGCCGTTTTTCTTCGTGAAATGGCACCTGCGCCGCTAGTGGTCGCAGGTGCCGGCCGCGACAATGGCCGCTGCGTTCGACACGCCCGCTATACTCGCGTCGGCGCTCTCCTCCACCCGGCTAACTGACGATCGTCCACCGACTCCATGGCGGAAAACACACTTGGCGTTGCCCTGATCACGCACAATGCGGCGGCACGGCTCGCGCAATGCCTCGAAGCGCTGTCGTTTGCCGATGACATCGTCGTCGTGGATAGCGGCAGCACGGATGACACGGTATCCATTGCCCGTGCCCACCGCGCGCGCGTGATTGTCGCGGCCGACTGGCCAGGCTTCGGGCCGCAAAAGAATCGCGCAGTAGCCGCGCTTTCGACTGACTGGATTCTGTCCATCGATGCCGACGAGATCGTGTCGCCGGAACTCGGCACGTCAATTCTCGCCGCGGTCCGCTCGCCTTTAGTCGATGTCTACGTCGTCGACCGGCTGTCGAGTTTCTGTGGACAATGGGTTCATCACAGCGGCTGGTACCCGGACTGGATTCCGCGACTTTTCCGGCGCGGCGCCGCGCGCTTCTCCGACGACCTCGTGCACGAGCGACTGGTGTTCGAGACGGCAGCCTCGCGACTGGAAGGCAAACTGCTCCACTACTCTTACGAGGATTTTGGAACGGTACTGCGAAAGCTCGATGCCTATTCGGACGCAGGTGCCCGGCAACGCCACGCGGCGGGTCAGCGCGCCAGCTTCGGCAAGGCTCTCGCGCGCGGCGCGTGGGCTTTCCTACGGACTTACCTGCTGCGACGCGGCTTTCTGGACGGCCGCGCGGGCTTCATGATCGCGGTCTTCAACGCAGAGACCGTCTACTACCGGTTCCTGAAACTCGATGCACTGAATCGCCAACGCGACGTCGCGTGAAATTGCGGGGCTTCAGCGCGACTGCGTCGCCCGAACCTGAACGACGAGATCGAGCAACGCATTGACGTGCGGCGCAACGCCCGGGTCGTAGCTGATCGACACCGGCCCCGGCGGCATGCGATCCGCGCTGGCGGCGCTGTCAACGGCCTGGGCTAGCGCCTGCCGCAGACCTTCGACGTCACCCGGCGCGAACACGATGCTCGCTTCGCCCGACAACACCTCACTGCACCCGACGTTCGACGACAGGATGATCGGCGTTCCGCACAGTACCGATTCGACGCCGACAAGGCCGAATGGCTCGTAATTCGACGCGAGAATCGAGTAGTCGGCTGCTCGATACCAGTCCTCGATGTTCTTCGCGTAGCCGATAAACCGGACACGCGACGATGTGCGCTCCGGTGCGCGCCCGGCGACGGCGACAACGACAGGCAAGGTTGTCTCGCGCAATGCCGCTTCGATCAACGGCAGTCCTTTTCGCTCGTGACTGCTTGACGGAAACAGCAGTACCACTTCGTCATCGGCAAAGCCAAACTGCCGGCGCAGGTCGGCGCGGGTGGCCTGATCGACTGGCGTAAAGCGTTGCGTGTCCACCGGCGGATACAGCAGACGGATTTTCTCGTCGGCCACGCCGTAGAGCTCGATGAGTTCATCGCGCATCAGCCGTGAATGCGCCATGATGAATCGTGCCTCATCGTATTGCCGCTGTTCGAGGTCGATCTGCGCACGATCCGAACGCTTAAGTCGACGCCCGGATGCACGCAGATATCCGCGATGCGTGCCGCCGCAGATCGCGATTTCCGACGAATCCACGCGATTGCAGCCAACCAGCACATCGACATTCTCCGCCCGTCTTGCGCGGCGCAGATTCCACGAGAAGTAGTGGTCGCGAAGTTTGCCCGGAAGCCAGTTCACGGCGATGCGATGTGGATCGACCAGCCGGAATTCAGGCAGCGAGCGGTCGAACCGGCGGGCGAAAACGACTGGCTCGATGCCTTCGGCGCTCAGTCCGCGCACGAGATCCATCGCATACCGCTCGAGGCCGCCGCTGTGACGAAACGCATTGCATGAGAGCCCAATCTTGCCAGGCACTGCATCACGGACATCCTGCCCGCGGACATGCCGTTCGACGGCCGTCGTACCCGTCGCCATCAATACACAATCTCAATCGAACTACCCGCGAACTCGCCGCGCAACGCCGCGATGAGTTCGTCGGTGGGCTTGACGCGCCAGGCGTCGCCCAGACGCACTTCGCCTTCCGCGTGCTCGCTGCGGTAGACGACCTGCACGGCGAGACCGTTGGGGATGTGGACGGGCGTACGCTGGCGGTCGCCGCCACCATAACCACCACCTCCGTTGCCCCCGCGACCGCCACCACCGCCGCCACGCGTGACCGCCGGCGCCGGCGCGGCCTTCGCAGCTTCTTCGGGGCCTGCGCAATGCGCTTCCAGCACGCGACGCAGCGCGATCGCATCCGCATTCCCGTTCATTTCGAGCTTCACTGCCTGCGCATACCGGCTACGCGCGCGCTCCAGATCCATCACGGTATCGACGGTGAAGCGGATCCCGCCCGTGAACGCATCGTTGCGTGCCTGACCTAGCACCACCAGCAGCTCGTCTTCCCTGAAGAGCTGCTTGTGCGCCTCGAACGTTTCGTTGAACACCGTGACTTCGCACTGGCCCGTACCGTCATCCAGCAGCGCGATCAGCATCTTGCCGCGCTGGGTCATCTGTGTGCGCAGCGACGCGATCACGCCCGCCACCAGCTTGTCGCGCCCTTCCTTCAGCTCGCCAATCTTCTGACGCACGAAGCGGCGCACTTCCCCCTTGTACGCATCGAACAGGTGGCCTGACAGATAAAAGCCAAGCGCCGCCTTCTCTTCCTGCAGCTTTTTCTTTTCCGCCCATGCCGGTTCATCGACGAGCTCATGCCCTTGCGAAGGCTCGTCACCCATGTCGAACAGGCCAGCCTGCATCGCGTTGGCGCTGGCCTGATCGGCCGCCTCCATGGCGAGCGACACCGACGCGATCAGCTGCGCGCGGCTGTCATGCAGCAGATCGAACGCACCCGCGCGAATCAGCGCTTCGACCGTGCGGCGGTTCACCACGCGACGGTCAATACGGTTGCAGAAATCGAAGATATCGATAAACGGGCCGTCTTCGCGCGCACGAAGGATTTCTTCAATCGCGTTCTGACCGCTGCCCTTGATCGCGCCAAGACCATAGCGGATCGTTTTCGAGCGCTTGCCGTCGGTTTCCGCAACCGGCTCGAAGCGATACGCCGACTGGTTGATGTCCGGCGGCAAAACCTTCATGCCGTTCGAGATGCAGTCTTCGAACAGGATCTTGACCTTGTCGGTGTCGTCCATGGCGAGCGACATATTCGCCGCCATGAATTCAGCCGGATGGTGCGCCTTGAGCCACGCCGTGTAGTACGCGAGCAACGCATAGGCAGCCGCGTGTGACTTGTTGAAGCCGTAGCCCGCGAACTTCTCCATCAAGTCGAAGATCTCGTCGGCCTTTTCGCCTGTAAGGCCATTTTTCGCCGCACCTTCGCGGAACAACGCGCGGTGCTCGGCCATTTCCTCGGCCTTCTTCTTGCCCATCGCGCGACGCAACAGGTCGGCGCCACCCAGCGAATAGCCGCCGATGATCTGCGCCATCTGCATCACCTGCTCCTGATAGACCATGATGCCGTAGGTCTCTTTCAGAACAGGTTCGACGCGCGGGTCCGGATACTCGACGACTTCGCGCCCGTGCTTGCGCGCGCAGAAGCTCGGGATCAGGTCCATCGGGCCCGGACGGTACAGCGCCACGAGCGCGATGATGTCTTCGAAGCGGTCAGGCTGCGCATCCTTCAGCATGCCTTGCATGCCGCGGCTTTCGAGCTGGAACACCGCGACCGTATTCGCCTTCTTCAGGATCGAGAACGACGCAGGGTCGTCGAGCGGCACCTGCGCGAGCGACCAGTCCTGCTTCGAAGGGTCGAGACGCCGGATGTAGCGCTCGGCCCAGTCGAGAATTGTCAGTGTGGTGAGACCCAGAAAGTCGAACTTCACGAGGCCGACGGCTTCAACGTCGTCCTTGTCGTACTGGCTCACGACGCCGCTGTCGTCGCCCTGCGTGTACAGCGGACAGAAATCGGTCAGCTTGCCAGGCGCGATCAGCACGCCGCCCGCGTGCATGCCGACGTTGCGCGTCAGGCCTTCCACGCGTTGCGCGAGCTCGAGCAGCTGGTGCACTTCGTCTTCATTGTCGAAGCGCTCCTGCAGCAGCGGCTCTTCCTTCATCGCGTCGGCGATCGTGACGTGCTTGCCCGGCTTGAACGGAATCAGCTTGGCGATGCCGTCGGTGAACATATAGCCGAGATCGAGCACACGTCCGATATCGCGCACCGCGGCCTTCGCGGCCATCGTGCCGAACGTGGCGATCTGCGAGACTGCATCGGCGCCGTACTTCTGCTTCACGTACTGAATGACGCGGTCTCGCCCTTCCTGGCAGAAGTCGATATCGAAGTCAGGCATCGATACCCGTTCCGGATTCAGGAAACGTTCGAACAGCAGGTTGTAGCGCAGCGGGTCGAGATCGGTGACGCCCAGCGCGTAAGCGACCAGCGACCCCGCGCCCGAACCCCGGCCCGGGCCGACCGGCACGCCATTGTTTTTCGCCCAGTTGATGAAGTCGGCAACGATCAGGAAGTAGCCAGGAAAGCCCATCTTGATGATCGTGCCGCACTCGAATTCGAGGCGCTGGAAATACGTATCACGCTGCGCTTCGCGTTCGGCGACGTTCGGATACAACTGCTCCAGGCGCTTCTCCAGGCCATCTTTGGACAGCTGGACGAGATAGTCGTCAAGCGACATGCCATCGGGTGTCGGAAACAGGGGCAGCTTTGGCTTGCCGAGCTCGAGCGTCAGGTTGCAGCGCTTCGCGATTTCGACGGTATTCGCAAGCGCCGACGGAATATCCGCGAAGAGCGCGGTCATCTCCTCCTGCGTACGGAAGTACTGGTCAGTCGTAAAGCGCTTCTGACGGCGCGGATTGGCGAGCATGTCGCCTTCCGAGATACAGACGCGCGCCTCGTGCGCCGTGAAGTCGTCCGGCGTCATGAACTGCAACGGATGCGTGGCGACAACCGGCAGCTTCAGCGCCGCAGCAATCGCGACGGCCTGCTGCACATACGCTTCGCCGCCCGGCTGGCCGCAGCGTTGCAGTTCGATGTAGAAACCACCCGGAAACAGCTTCGCCCAGCGTTGCGCGTTGCGCTTCGCGGCTTCTTCATTGCCTGCGGCAAGCGCAAGACCGATGTCGCCCTGCTGCGCGCCCGAGAGTGCAAGCAACCCTTCGCCGAGACCTGCTTCAAGCCAGCTGACGTCCACTTCGGCACGCCCGCGATACTGGTTCGTAAGCGACGCCTTCGAAAGCAGTTCGCAAAGATTCAGATAGCCGCGCCGGTTCCTGACGAGAAGCACGAGACGCGAAGGCTTGTCGCGGTCGTCGGGATTCGTGATCCAGACGTCGCAACCGGCAATGGGTTTGACCCCTTTGCCGCGTGCTTCCTTGTAGAAACGAACGAGACCGAACGCGTTGCCGAGGTCGGTGAGTGCGAGCGCGCCCTGACCGTCTTTGGCAGCGGCCTTGACGATGTCGTCAAGGCGCACGATGCCGTCGGCAATCGAGAATTCGGAGTGGACGCGGAGATGGACAAAGCGGGGATCTGACATGGGCCACATTGTAACTCCACCCTCCCGAACATTTGAGCCGAAAACCGGGCCGTTAGCCATCCGGCCAGGGGCGACGACGGCGCGCGCCACGTCACGTCGGCGGTCACGGCCAGAGGTGAAGCCGGCGGCGTCCGGCTCGCGCGGCGCGGGTCCGGCAACTTGCGCTCGATCATTGGCCATTCGGCCAGCTTGCCGGCGTATTCGCAGGATGAGGGATAATACGGGTTCTAGGCTTCCTGCCGTGGCCCCGCCGCACCGTATCGCGCCGTATCGCACGATTTACGTTGTGAGTCGCACCTTCAGCGCCGGCGGCCACCCATTACTGCTGGACCATCATGAGTATCGTTAATCTCGCTGCCTATCAATTCGCGACGCTCGACGACATCGTCGCGTGGCGCCCTCTCGTCACTGACCGCTGCAACGCGCTCGGCCTGCGCGGAACGATCCTGCTCGCGCCGGAAGGTATCAACCTGTTCGTGGCCGGCACGCCGGAAGCCGCGCGCGACTTCATCGCCTACATTCGCCACGATCCGTTGTTCGAAGGGCGGTTCGAGGGTCTGCAGTTCAAGGAAAGTGTTTCGGAAAAGCAGCCGTTTCGCCGCATGCTGGTCAAGCTCAAGCGCGAAATCATCACGATGAAGAAACCGGCCATCCGTCCGGAACTCGGCCGTGCGCCGTTCGTCGACGCACCCACGCTCAAGGCCTGGCTCGACCGCGGCCATGACGACGCGGGCCGCCCTGTCGTGATGCTCGACACCCGCAACGCATTCGAAGTCGACGTCGGCACGTTCGACAATGCGCTCGACTACCGCATCACGAAGTTCAGCGAATTCCCGGAAGTCATCGAACAGAACCGCGCCGACCTCGAAGGCAAAACGGTCGTATCGTTCTGCACCGGCGGAATTCGCTGCGAAAAAGCCGCGATTCACATGAAGGAAGTCGGGATCGAGAACGTCTATCAACTCGAAGGCGGCATCCTGAAGTATTTCGAGGAAGTCGGCGGCGCACACTATCACGGCGAGTGCTTCGTTTTCGATTACCGCACTGCACTCAATCCGCAGCTTGAGCCTACTGCCACAGCGCAGTGCTTCGGCTGCCGCGCGGTCGTCAGCCCCGAGGCGCAAAAGTCCCCGCTGTACACGCCTGGCAAAACCTGCCCCGAATGCCATCCCGAAAGGAATCGCGCACAGGCGGCGTAACCAGCCATATGACAGCGCTTGAAGTGCCTGCGACCACCAACGGCGCGCAACGCCCGGCGTATCGGGGGCGCTTCGCGCCCTCGCCAACGGGTCCGCTGCATTTCGGCTCGCTCGTCAGCGCGCTCGCCAGCTGGCTCGATGCGCGCGCCCATGGAGGCGCGTGGCTCATCAGAATCGAGGACGTGGATGCGCCGCGCACCGTCCCAGGCGCAGCGGAGGACATCCTCGCCACACTCGCCCGCTTCGGCATGCATCCGGACGAACCTCCGGCATGGCAAAGCCAGCGCGCCGGGCGCTACCAGCAGGCGCTGGACCAGCTCGAACATGACGGCTTCGTTTATCCGTGTGGCTGCACGCGCAGGGAAATCGCGGATTCGCTGGCCCATGCGCACGCGCGGAATACAACGCTCGCGTATCCCGGCACGTGTCGCAGTGGTCTGCGCGGCAAGCCTGCCCGCGCGTGGCGTCTGAGAGTACCGGACGGCGACGCGGCCATCATCACGTTCAACGACGTCTGGCAAGGTCCGCAAACGCAGAACCTGGCAACGGAAGTCGGCGATTTCGTGCTGAAACGGGCGGACGGCCAGTGGGCATATCAACTGGCGGTCGTCGCAGACGATGCAGACGCGGGCATCACGCACATCGTGCGGGGTGCGGACCTGCTCGATTCGACCGCGCGTCAGATCTTCCTGCAGCGTTGCATGGGCGTGCCCACGCCGGTGTATCTGCACGTGCCGGTCGTCACGAATGAACTGGGCGAGAAACTGAGCAAGCAGACCGGCGCAACCCCACTGGACGCCGACAATCCGCTCGCCGCACTGCTCGCGGCGGCGGCGCATCTAGGTCTGAAGCTGGGAAGTCGTACGCCAGGCGGATCGCTGGATACGTTCTATCAAAACGCCACGAGGGCGTGGTCCGAGCGCCTTGCGCAACCCGGAACGGGCGAAGTTCGCGAAACGGGCGGAACGCACGAATTGCCCTGATAGCGCATCACCATCAAAAGCACCACAGCGCGAAGTCCAGACAAAGGCGCAGCGCGCACTCCACCTGCACCACACCCCGCAACACAAACGCACAGCATCGGCCCGATGATCAACAATCCGTTATCGGGCCGGTAACATCACGTCGATGTCGTCTTGCGCGGCATGCCGAGACCGCCGAGCAGTGCAGCAAGCGGTTGCCGCGAAGCCGGCTTTTGCGGCGCGACAGCGGCATCATCCTGCTTTTTCGTCGAAGGCGACGGCTCGTAGGGCTTCAGGAAGAAATCGTCGACGGGCGGCGCCGCGTGGCGATGGTGATGCGGACGCTCGAACGTGCCGCCAGCACCGGCCGTGCGGCGACGCGCCGGACGTTCGTCGCGCTCGCGCCGCCCGCCCCGCTCTTCGTGATGATGACGCACAGGCACGTCGACGTGCAGATGCTGCACCTCGAGCGGACGCTTGATCAGCTTCTCGATGTCGGCCAGCTGTTTGCGCTCGTTCGGGCTGCACAGCGAAAGCGCGTCGCCCGAGGCCCCCGCGCGGCCGGTACGGCCGATACGGTGCACGTAATCTTCCGGGTTCCACGGCAGGTCGAAGTTGATCACGGCCGGCAGTTCCACGATGTCGAGACCGCGCGCGGCCACGTCGGTGGCCACCAGCGCTTCGATTTCGCCGCGCTTGAACGCGTCGAGTGCCTGCATCCGCTCGTTCTGCGTGCGGTCGCCGTGAATGGCGGTCGCCACCACGCCGTCGCGTTCGAGCGAGCGCGCAAGACGGCTCGCGCCGATCTTGCTGTTACAGAACACGATCACCTGCTTCAGGCCGCGATCGCGAATCAGTTTCACCACCGCGCCGGTCTTGTCGCCTTCCGCTACTTCATAGACAACCTGCGTGACGTTCGTCGCCGTCGAATTGCTGCGCGCGACTTCGATCGTCTGCGGATTGCGCAGATACGTTGCAGCCAGCTTCTTGATTTCGCCGGAGAACGTGGCCGAGAACAGCAGCGTCTGGCGCTCTTTCGGCAGCAGGTTCAGGATGCGTTGCAGGTCGGGCAGGAAGCCCATGTCGAGCATGCGGTCGGCTTCGTCGAGCACAAGCATCTGGACCTGGCCGAGATTCGCAGTCTTCTGCTGGACGTGGTCGAGCAGGCGTCCCGGCGTCGCGATCAGGATTTCCACGCCGCGCCGCAATTCGGCTGACTGGGGGTTCATGTCGACGCCGCCGAACACGACTGCGCTACGCAGCGACGTGTGCTTCGCATACGCCTGCACGTTCGCGGCGACCTGGTCGGCGAGTTCGCGCGTCGGTGTGAGAATCAGCGCGCGTACCGGATGGCGCGCGGGCGAGGCGCTCGTGCTGGCTTGCGGCAACAGACGCTGGATGATCGGCAGCGAAAAGCTCGCAGTCTTGCCGGTTCCGGTCTGCGCGGCGCCCATCACGTCGCGGCCAGCGAGCACAACTGGAATGGCTTGCGCCTGAATCGGCGTCGGCGTCGTGTAGCCCGAGTCCGTGATGGCCTTCAGGATATCGGCGTGAAGGCCGAACTGGTCGAAGGTCGGTGTATCGGTACTGGGCGTGACGTCTGTGTCGGACATGGTGGCTTTCGCTAAAAATGCGCCTGCGGCTAAGCGTGGCAGCGGGCAAGGCCGCAGAGGGCATCAGGATGAAGGCGGAGCCACGGCATGCCGCACGGGACCCGAAGAAACAGGAGAAAGAATGCGGCCGGCTCCGGCCGACGGAAACATCCGCCGGAAAGGGCGGTATTGTAGCACTTCAGCAAAAACACTCATGGCGCAGCCGCCGGCTTTCTGCTCTGCCCCGTCCCACAGCCGTCGCGTCGGCCGCGCCGGGCGCCGGGGACAGATCCCGGCGCGTCGAGCGTACCGCGTTCACACGACAGTTGCGTGACGCCCGCCCGCGGTCGCAAAACCACCGGCACAACCGGCCCATCGCGTCAGGAAACGCCCGTTCACCACGTCTCGCGCATCACCATCAGACGGATTTCGGTCATGTCCTCGATTGCGTAGCGGATGCCCTCACGCCCGAGGCCCGAATCCTTCACGCCGCCATACGGCATGTTGTCAACGCGAAACGACGGCACATCGTTGATCACGACGCCGCCCACGTCGAGCAGGTCCCACGCGCGATGCGCATGCGCGAGCGAATCGGTGAAGACGCCCGCCTGCAGGCCGAAATCGCTGTCGTTGACGGTCGCAAGCGCGTCGTCGAAGTTCTCGAAGCGCTCCAGAATCGCCACCGGCCCGAACGCCTCCTTGCGGTACAGATCCTGATCGCGATGCACGTTTTCGAGCAGGGTGGCTTCGAACATCGTGCCCTCCACCTTGCCGCCCGCGACGATCTTCGCACCCGCCAGCACCGCCTTTTCCATCCAGCCGGCCAGCCGGTTCGACTCCGATTCCGAGATCATCGGGCCGACGAACGTCTTTTCGTCCTTCGGATCGCCCATTTTCAGCGTCTTCGTCTTCGCGATCAGTTTGTCGCGCAGCGCGTCGTAGATATCCGTATGGATCAGGATGCGCTGCACGCCGATGCAGCTCTGCCCCGACTGGTAGAACGCGCCAAACGCGAGACGCTCGACGACGTAATCGAGCTTGTCGCGCTGGTCGCCGTCGACGACCGCGGCCGCGTTGCCGCCCAGCTCCAGGATCACCTTTTTCTTGCCGGCTTTCTGCTTCAGATCCCAGCCAACCGCCGGCGAACCGGTGAACGACAGCAGCTTGAAACGCTCGTCGGTCGTGAAGAGATCGGCGCCGTCGCGATGCGCGGGCAGGATCGAGAACGCGCCCTTCGGCAGATCGGTTTCCGCGAGAATTTCGCCGATGATAAGCGCGCCGACCGGCGTACGGCTTGCCGGCTTCAGCACGAACGGCACGCCCGCGGCAAGCCCGGGCGCGACCTTGTGCGCCGCCAGATTGAGCGGAAAATTGAACGGCGAGATGAACGAGCATGGCCCGATCGGCACGCGCTTCGTGTAGCCGTGGTATCCCTTTGCGCGCGGTGAAATCATCAGGTTGATGATTTCGCCATCGATGCGCACCGACTCTTCCGCGGCGACCTTGAACGTGTCGATCAGACGCGTCACTTCACCGCGCGAATCGTTGATCGGCTTGCCCGCTTCGATGCACAGCGCCATCGCCAGTTCGTCGTAGCGCTCGCGAAAGCGCGCCACACAATGTTCGAGCACGGCCTGACGTTTGAACGGCGGGAACTCGCGCATGTCCGGCATCACGTCAACGGCCGCGCCGATCGCTTTATCGATGGCTTTCGCGTCGGCGAGCGCGACGCGCGTCGCCACTTCGCCGCTGAACTTGTCGGTGACTTCGAGATCGGTGTTCGCCGCGACCGGTTCGTTCGCGAGATAGTACGGGTAGGACTTCTTCAGCATGTCGCGTTCTCCCTTCAACGATTCAGTGAGCCCCGGTGTGCTTCAGTGTTCCTCTGTGCGCCTCGTACGCGCACGTCAGATCTGCGCGCTCAACCGCTTGATCTCGCGATTCAGCACGCGTTCGTTATCGGAGTAGTCGATCGGCAGATCGATCACGTGTACACCCGGCGTAGCGAAACATTCGCGCAGGAGCGGCGCGAATTCGGACGCGGCCTCGATCCGGTGCCCCTGCGCCCCGTAACTCTTCGCGTAGGCGACGAAATCGGGGTTGCGCAGCGTCATGCCGTAATCGGGGAAATTCATGTTTTCCTGCTTCCAGCGGATCATGCCGAACGCGTCGTCGCGCAGGATCAGGACCACGAGATCGAGCTTGAGCCGCACCGCGGTTTCAAGTTCCTGCGAGTTCATCATGAAGCCGCCGTCGCCGCACACAGCCATCACCTTGCGGTCCGGATGCACGATTTTCGTCGCGATGGCGGACGGTAATCCCGCGCCCATCGAAGCGAGCGCGTTATCGAGCAGGATGGAATTCGGTTCATGCGCGCGGTAGTAGCGTGCGAACCAGATCTTGTACATACCGTTGTCGAGACACACGATGCCGTCAACGGGCGTCGTCTCGTACACGTCGTTGACGATGCGCACGGGATACATCGGAAAGCGGTCGTCGTGCAGGCCTTTCACGAGATGCGCCTCGAAATGTTCCTTGATCTCCTTGAAGCGCGTGAAGTCCCAGTGCTCCTGGCGCGACTTCAGGCTTTCCTTCAGTTGCCATACCGCGTTCGCGATATCGCCCACCACTTCGATCTGCGGGAAATAGACGGTGTCGACCTCGGCGCCGAGGAAATTCACGTGAATCACGGTCTTTTCGCCGGCTTCGCCGCTGCGCATGAAAAACGGCGGCTTCTCGATCACGTCATGGCCGACGTTGATGATGCAGTCCGCGTGTTCGATCGCGCGGTGCACGAAGTCGCCGTCGGAGAGCGTCGCGTTGCCAAGCCACATCGGATGCGATTCGTCGATCACGCCCTTGCCCATCTGCGTCGTGAAAAACGGAATGCCGATCTGGTCGACGAACTCGCGCAGCATGCGCGTCGTAGTCTTGCGATTGCCGCCGGCGCCGATCATCAGTAACGGATGCTTTGCCTTCGTGATCGCCTCGACGGCATGCGCGACCGCCTTTTCTTCCGCGATGGGCCGCCGGCTGAAACTCTTTGGAATCGGCTTGCCGTCGCCCTCTTCGTGCGCGACGTCTTCGGGCAGCTCCAGATGCGTGGCGCCGGGCCGCTCTTCCTCGGCCTGGCGGAACGCCTCGCGCACCGACGCCGGAATATTCGCGATCGATACGATTTGCCGCGTGTACTTCGTGAGCGGTTCCATCATCCGCACGACGTCGACGATCTGGAAATGGCCCTGCTTGCTCGCCTTGATCGGCTTTTGCCCGGTGACCATCAGCATCGGCATGCCGCCCAGTTGCGCATAGGCCGCGGCCGTGACGAAGTTGGTCGCACCCGGGCCGAGGGTCGCGAGACAGACGCCCGTGCGGCCAGTCAGACGGCCATAGGTCGCGGCCATGAAGCCGGCGGCCTGCTCATGACGCGTAAGGATCAGACGGATTTTCGAGCGGCGCAGCGATTCGAGGAGATCGAGGTTTTCTTCGCCGGGGATGCCGAACACGTACTCGACACCTTCAGCTTCCAGCGACTTGACGAACAGATCCGAAGCTTTCATTGAGAGTCTCGCTTGACGAACGGGCACGGGCACGCGGCCTGCGCGATGTGATCCGGGACGGACGGGCTAGGTCGAAGTCGATGACGCACTCGCTACGAACGGGCGCAGCACGTTCAGGTGCGAGTCAGTCAGCTTACTCCCTGAGGGCGAAAGATGTGCGCGAGCGGACAGCGCCCCGTCGCAGGACGCGATAAGACCGGAACGAACCCAATGAAAAAGCGATACGAATGAACGCTCAGCCGGGGCAGCGAGAAGCGATGTGAAACGATGTGAAGCGGCGAGGACTAGCGGATGATCGTCACGCAGTCGGACAGGATGGGCGGCGCATTCTCGCCCTGCATGGCGTCGTAGAGATCGGCGTGCGGCCCCTTCGTCCACCATGTATAGCTGGCCGCCTGATACTTCACGCCCGACGCCGACAGCGTGTTGACGAACAGCATCTGCTGTCCCTTGACGGGCACGAGCGCGAAGCTCTGGCCGTTGGCCGCGTTCCAGTACGTGACGTGCAGGATCCGGCCGGTCGCGCAAGTGTATTTGCTCGTATGGCGGTTCTTCGTCTGGATGTCCGCGAAATGAAACGAATCGGCCGCTGCCGCCAAAGCCGGACTGCCCACGACGATCGCGCCGAGTACCCACGATGCAACCACGAATCCTGTCTTCATCGAATGCCTCAGGTCAGATGGCAGAGTGCGATTCACGCATGACGGCCATGCGTCATGGATCGATCACGTCCGCGCATGCGTCGGTGGGCGCGGCGGCAACGTGACCCACCACCGGCACGATCTTCAGGCCCGCCGATGCGATCCGGCACGGCGCGAACGTTCGATCCGCACGTCCGCGCCGCGTGTACAACTATTGCGCGGAAACGGGCCGCACGGCAGCGGCAGCCTGTTTCGCGCGCGCACGCGCCTCGTCGGTGGTGGCGCCGGTTGCAAGCGCCACGCCCATGCGGCGCTTCGTGAAGCTCTCCGGCTTGCCGAAGAGACGCAGATCCGCGTTCGGCACGGCCAGCGCTTCGGCAACGCCTTCGAACGCGATGCCCGCTTCCTCGAGGCCGCCGTAAATGACCGCCGACGCACCCGGCTCCCGCAGCGACGTATCCACCGGCAAGCCAAGAATTGCGCGCGCGTGCAGTTCGAACTCGGAAAACCGTTGCGTACACAGCGTGACGAGACCCGTGTCGTGCGGACGCGGGCTCACTTCCGAAAACCATACGTCGTCGCCAGCGACAAAAAGTTCCACGCCGAAGAGTCCACGGCCACCCAGCGCCGTCGTCACTTCGTGGGCGATTTCGCGCGAACGCTGCAGCGCGACGGGACTCATCGGCTGCGGCTGCCACGATTCGACGTAGTCGCCCGCCACCTGCACGTGGCCGATCGGATCGCAAAAATACGTGGTGGTTTCGCCCGTCGCCGGATCGGCCGCGCGCACGGTCAGTTGCGTGATCTCGTAGTCGAAGTTGATAAAGCCCTCGACGATCACGCGCCCGCCCTTCACGCGCCCGCCCGCCTGTGCATATTGCCAGGCAGGCTCGACGTCGGCATCGCTCCTGAGCACCGACTGCCCCTTGCCCGACGAAGACATCACCGGCTTCACGACGCATGGATAGCCGACCTTCGCGATGCCCGCCTTCAGTTCGTCGAGCGAATCGGCGAACGCATAGGGCGACGTGGCGAGCCCGAGTTCTTCCGCCGCGAGACGGCGGATGCCTTCGCGGTTCATCGTGAGTTGCGTAGCGCGTGCGGTCGGGATCACGACGGTGAGGCCGTCGGCTTCGATCGAGGCGAGCGCATCGGTGGCGATGGCCTCGATTTCCGGCACGATCAGATGCGGCTTTTCCTGCTCGACAAGCGCGCGCAGCGCGGCGCCGTCCGTCATGTCGATCACGTGCGCGCGGTGCGCGACCTGATGGCCGGGCGCATCGGCATAACGGTCGACGGCGATCACTTCGACGCCGAGGCGCTGCAGCGCGATGATCACTTCCTTGCCCAGTTCGCCTGCGCCGAGCAGCATGACGCGCGTTGCGGATGTCGACAGCGGCGTGCCGATCCGTTGACCGATCTGCATGGGGTCTCCAGAGAGAAATGAAAAGATAACAGGCGATGTTAACATGCGCTCGCGCGCGGCCTGCCGAGTGCGTTACCCTTACGCCTTCGCCAGTTTTGAAGAGGAACGACGTCATGACCTTCCGGTCTTTCGCGCGACATCACGCGCTTTCCGTCGCCCCGCTGCTTGCCCGCGCTCGCGCCTTCTTCCATGGTTCCGGCGCCCTCGCCCGCGCCGCGTCCGGGTTGCCGTGGCGCGCGCCCGTGGCCGCGCTCTGCCTCGCCAGCCTCGTGACCGCCTGTTCGCTTCCCGTGCACACCGACGCCTCCGCCGAAGCGCCCGATCCGTTCAATCCGGCCGCCACCCAGTTGCTCGACGACACGACGTGGGAGCTGACCGGCTGGAAGCAGGCGGACGGCACGATGCGCAACGTGCCGCACGGCGACAACGGCGAACCCGTCACGCTGACGCTTTCGACCGCCAGCGGCCAGCGTCGCGCGAGCGGCTTTTCCGGGTGCAACCGCTATATGGGCACGTATATGTTGAAGGACGGCAAGCTGTCGTTCGGACCCCTCGCCGGCACGCGGATGGCGTGCACGACGCCAGGCGGCCAGATTGAAGGCGCCTATCTCGACGCGCTCGCCCATATCGACCGTTCGGGCGTGCAGATGCGCGCGCCACAGGAGTTGCAGCTGATTCCCGAAAACGGCGACACGCTCACGTTCGCGCGACGCGGACCATGAGCGTCCGCGCGACGGATGCCTTTCCGGTGCGCGGCGCTGCGGGTGTGGGGTCGCGCTGGCAGCGCGGCTTGCCGCGGATTTTGCCGCAGTATCTATCGCGATTTTTGTGCCCACGCTCCGGCGCCCGCCTTCGAAGCGTCCCGCTTCACCGGTTAAACTTGACGGATTGCGTTTTCACGCGTCCGTCTTTCGTTGATGTCTAGCATGCACACGGTAGTCTTCAGCTGGTTCGGCGCGTCGGCCGTCTGGTTTATTCCCCTCTTGTGGCGTCTCGTGAAATCCGTTCTGCCGGGTGGCGTCGGGCTGCGCGGTCCGGGCACGATCCGTCTGTGGCTCGGCTTCATTTGCGTGATGGTGACGAGCTGCACGCTGGAGGCATCGCTCGTTCATATTCAGGGCATCGACGGTTTCGGGCACGCGCTTGCGTCCGGGTTCGCGCATCTGCTCGGACCGGTCGCGCTGCCGCTCGTGATGGCGGCCCTGCTGCTCGTGTGCGTGCCGTGGCTCGTCGGCTTTCGCTGGTCGCAGGCGGCTCTGTGGGCCGACGGCGCGTTCGGCCTTGGCCTCTCGCGTACCTTCTCGAAACGCGATGAAGACACGCGCTCACGCCCGCGTTCGCGCCGCCAGGGCGCTGGCAGTGGCGACGTGCCGTCCGCACACGCAACGCCGACGCGCACGATGTCGCCGAAGTCCGATGGTCGCTACGCGCGCCCGGTGGGCTGGCGGCCGCCGGCAGTCGGACGCGGTACGACAGCGGGCGCGGCTGGCGCAGGCGTGGCGGCATCGACGGGTGATGCACGCGCGGCAGGATCGCAAGCGGGTGCTGGCCGGCTTCCAGGCGCGCACGTGGATGCGTCGCGGACCACTGACGTCACGACCCGCGCAACAGCCTCGATGACGCCGCCACGACCAGGCGCGCGTGCTGCATCGTGGACGCCGTCGGAACCCACCGCGCCGACGGGCTGGCTTCGCGATACGACCGCGACATCGGCTTCGCATGCTTCTGCGGCGGGTTCGGGTTCGACAGTTGCCCGTGCAGGCGGTGATGCGTTGCGCGCGGGTCGACTTGCTGCGGGCGCGGGTTCGGCGGCAGTGAATATGCAAGGCGCTGTGGCGGCTGCGGCGACAGTTCCGGGTCCGGATGTGTCGAAGGCGTCTGGCGCTGTGCGCAACGCTTCCGGCTCATCGTCCAGTTTCGCGTCCGGTGCCGCGCAGGGTTCCGTGCCGGGTGCAGCATCGACGGTTCGTTCCGATACAGCGCCTCGCGCAGATGCGACGTCCGGCAGTGCTTCGACACCGGGCATGGCCCGCCCCGTTTCAGGAGCGGCGCTGACACCGTCTCGCGTCGGGCAGCAACCTGCACCGGGCACTGCCAGCGCGCCGGCCTATTCGCGTCCGTCGATCAGCGCGCCACGCGTCAGGCCGCCCGCCAGCGTGCAGGAAACGTTGCGCAGCATCGAGGAAAACGCAGCCCGCTGGACAACGCTCGCGGGCGCCGGTCTCGCACGCATCAATGCGGCGGAAACCGGGGACACGGGTGCGAACGCAGCCTCTGAATCAAAGACACTGGATCATGCGACCGGCCTTACGCCGCCGGACCTGCCGCTGGTCGACAGGGCTAACGAGCCGGCACTGTCCGCTGACGTTCACGCTCAACCAGCATCCACACCGACCCTGATCGCTGACGCGGCCACTGAAGAAGTCCAGCCAGTTGCGGAGCGCGTCGAAAACGGATCAGCGTCGGCTGCAATGACGGCTTCGACGGATCATGTCGCGACGGACGACGCCGAGCCGCAATTCGCAGCGCCGGTACTCGAAACGTCAATCGATTCTGCAACCGCGATTGCGGCCCCCGCGGGCATCGCGCCCGCATCGGCGACAACGCCCGATACATCCGCAGACCATCACTCCGCGCCGCAAAACGACGCCGGGTCGGCTCGGCCCGTCGCGGCGACCGTCGCGCCCATCGCGTCCATTACACCGGCCACTCAGGTCGTCGCGCCGTGGGACACCGCAGACGAGGACGTCCACGACATCGCCGAAATGCGAACCGGCTCGTCGATGACATCGCGTCATCACACGCCGACGCCACCGCACAGTAGCGACGCAGCACCACGCGCCGCCGCACGTTCGCTGCACGTCGTGAGCGCAGCTGAAGCGGACTCGCCAGCGCAGCCCGAACCCTCCCCTGCTCCGTCGAACGTCGTTCGCTTTCCTGTCGCGCCGCTCAACGCTGCGACGCCAGATTTATCAGCGGAGCACGCCGAACCAGCAGCGCAAGCCCAAGCAGAAGAAGCCGAAGAAGATACCGACGAAGCAACGCTCAACGCCACCGAAGCCCCGCCCGCGGCGTCCGTGATCACGCCGGCGCCGCCGCGCGGGCATGCGCCGACCGGCTTCGAGTTCCATGCGCCGGCGGCATCGATGGTCGAACTGCCTTCGCTCGATCTGCTCGAACGCACCCCGTCCGACGTCGAACCGATTTCGGAAGCAAAGCTCGCCGAAACCGGCCAGCTGATCGAGCAGCGTCTGCAGGAATTCAAGGTGCCGGTGACGGTGGTCGGCGCGTCGGCCGGCCCGGTGATCACGCGCTTCGAAGTCGAGCCCGCGCTCGGCGTGCGCGGCAGCCAGATCGTCGGGCTGATGAAGGATTTGTCGCGCGGTCTCGGTCTTACATCGATTCGTGTCGTCGAGACGATTCCCGGCAAGACCTGCATGGGGCTCGAGCTGCCGAACGCGAAGCGCCAGATGATCCGCCTGTCGGAAATTCTCGAAGCGGGCGTCTACCAGAACTCGCGCTCGAACCTGACGCTCGCGATGGGCAAGGACATTACCGGGCATCCGGTCGTCGCCGATCTCGCGAAGGCGCCGCACATGCTGGTCGCGGGCACAACCGGCTCGGGCAAGTCGGTGGCGATCAACGCAATGATCTGCTCGCTGCTCTACAAGGCGACGCCCGAAGAAGTGCGCCTCATCATGATCGACCCGAAGATGCTCGAACTGTCGGTCTATGAAGGCATTCCACATCTGCTCGCACCCGTCGTCACCGACATGAAGCTCGCCGCAAACGCGCTCAACTGGTGCGTCGGCGAAATGGAGAAGCGCTACCGGCTGATGTCGGCCGTCGGCGTGCGCAATCTGGCGGGCTTCAACCAGAAGATCCGCGACGCCGAAGCAAACGGCAGGAAACTCGGCAACCCGTTCTCGCTGACGCCAGAAGCGCCGGAGCCGCTCGCACCACTGCCGCTGATCGTGGTCGTCATCGACGAGCTCGCCGACCTGATGATGGTCGCCGGCAAGAAAATCGAAGAGCTGATCGCACGCCTCGCGCAGAAGGCACGCGCCGCCGGCATTCACCTGATTCTCGCGACGCAGCGCCCTTCGGTGGATGTCATCACGGGTCTCATCAAGGCGAACATTCCGACGCGCGTCGCGTTCCAGGTGTCGTCGAAGATCGATTCGCGCACGATTCTCGACCAGATGGGCGCGGAGTCGCTGCTCGGTCAGGGCGACATGCTGTTCCTGCCGCCCGGCACCGGCTATCCGCAGCGCGTGCATGGCGCGTACGTCGAAGATGAGGAAGTCCACCGCATCGTCGAACACCTGAAGCAGTTCGGCGAGCCGCAGTACGAAGAAGGCATTCTCGATGGCCCGGCAACGGAAGGCGCGACGCAGGATCTGTTCGGCGAAACGCCGGACGCCGAAGCCGATCCGCTGTACGACGAAGCCGTGGCGTTCGTCGTGCGCACGCGGCGCGCGTCGATCTCGTCGGTGCAGCGGCAATTGCGCATCGGCTACAACCGTGCGGCGCGCCTCGTCGAGCAGATGGAAACCGCCGGCCTCGTTTCAGCGATGGGCATCAACGGCAGTCGCGAAGTGCTGGCGCCGGGTCCCGCCGAGTAGTGGTCAGGTAGCGGCCCGGTAGCGGCCGGATAAACACGTGACGACATCACGACATCGCGGGGCGCATGAAGATGCGCCCCGCTCTTTTTTTGCGCTAGTTCGGCGCGACCAGCTTGAAATCCACCGGCGCGGGGATATCGAAGCGCTTCGGGTTTGCGCCGAGCAATCCCGTATCCGCATCACGGCGGAACACATACACGGTATCGCTGTTCTGGTTGCCCACAATCAGCCACTTGCCGGTCGGATCGATCACGAACTCGCGCGGCGATGCGCCGAGCGTCGACTGATGCCCGACGAGCTTCAGATGCCCGCTGGCGGCATCAACCGCGAAGATCACGATCTCGTTCGCATCGCCCCGATTGCTCACGTAGACAAAGCGCCCATCCGACGACAGATGGATCGCCGCTGCGCCCACCGCACCCTTGAAACTAGGCTTCGTGAGCGGAACGGACTGCAGCAGCGTGAGCGTGCCATCGTGGTAGCGCAACGTGTCGACAGTCGCGGCCATCTCGCTCGTCAAATACGCGTACTTGCCATCCGGGCCAAACACCAGATGACGTGGCCCGGAGCCCGGCTTGAGCGCCGTGTAGCGCGTTTCCGTGGGCCCGAACAAACCGCGGCTGCCATCGGGCGTATAGCGATACGAATAGACCTTGTCCGTGCCAAGATCCTGCGCGAAGAGATAACGGCCATCCGGCGAGAAGACCGTGGAATGCACGTGCGCATTGTCCTGCCGCCCCTTCACCGGGCCACCGCCATCATGATGAACGGTCAGCACGGCCGCGCCAACCTGGCCATCCGGCTGAAGCGGAAATACCGAGAAGCTGCCGCCCGGATCGGCTGCGACCGAATAGTTGGCGGTCGTCAGATACTTGCCGTCCGGCGAGATGCTCAGGTAACACGGATCGTTGCCTTCCGATGAGACCTGATTCAGAAACGTCAGCTGCCCGCTTTGCGGATCGAAGCCGAACGCGCTGATGCCGCCGCGCTGGTTCGCCGGTCCGTTGTCGCCAGGCAGCTCGTTGACCGCGTACACGTGACGCCGGTCGCCGCTCACCACGAGATACGACGGGTTCACCGTCTTCGCCGAGGAAACCGGCGTCATGTCGCCGGTATTCGTATCGAAGTGGTACACGTAAATGCCTTCACTCTTGCCGGCGGTGTAGGTGCCGACCAGCAGGTCGTACACGCCATCGGCGGGAACGGCGGCGGCGCCCTGGCCGAACGCCTGGGTTGCAACGATAGAGACCATGAGTACGAAACCTTTTATTATCGAGCGGGCAGACGGTGGCACGGCGTATGCTGCAGCGCGGTGACGGAAATGCATGACGGGCTCCTTTGACATCGTTCCGGTTTGACGGGTGTCACTGGTCTGCCACGCGTTCTGTGTGATTGTTCTGTGCTTCGGCAAGTATAGGAGCGTTGCGCCGCAACGCACAGCCGCAAAGGCTGACAGCCAGATTTCAGTCGCCGTGCGGGTCCCGCTGCAGGCGGGTTTCGCGTCTCCAGACGCGCCGCGAGGTGTCTTCGCGTCATGCGTCATGCGTAGGTCGGGCAGGTTGTACTTTCAATAAAAACAGTTTCAACCCGTGGAGTTTTCATGAACGTCACACTCAGTCTTGGTCCGCTCGTCTCCCTCATCGCCGGCATCCTGATTCTCGTCATGCCGCGACTGCTCAACTACATCGTCGCGCTGTATCTGATCATCATCGGGATCATCGGGCTCTTCGGCATGGGGAGTACGCATTTCTGATCCACACGACAGTGGCAGACATGCGCAGGCACGCACACGTTCGTCACGCGGGCAGCCAATGCATTCTGCGAAGTCGTCGTGGACGCGGGCGGCGCTGACCGCCGCCCGTTGCGTGCCGTCGGGCTGAGGCTACCGGGTTGCCAGGCGCTCAGCCGTTCGACAGCTGGTCGAGGCGCAGCTTGCCCTGCAGCGACAGGCTACCGACGGCATAATGACCGTCGCTTTCCTGATAACGCTTGAAGCATGCGCGTTCGACAAGGAACGCCGCTGCCGTTTCCATCCCGTTGCGGGAAAGACCGAGCCGGTCGGGGTCGAGCGGGAGCATCGCGTCGTCGGCGAGGCTGCTGGCGGCGGCAAGAATGGTGATGCAATCCGATTTCGACGGGTTCAGCATGGCTTCAATCCTCGAAAAACAGCGTTGCGTGAAAGGGTTTTGGAGCGATACGAAACGGCAGGAAAAGTGCAACACACGAATATGACAGCGGGCATGTCAGACAGTGCCCGCACGCAATATCCCAATTACTGGACAGACGACGGGATTGTAAGCAGCCATATGTCAGAACGCCAGTCATCGTTGTCGATATTTCACGCTGAACCCGTCGCTTTCGCGCGGGTCCACGCACAACGCCGTGACTGAGTCCGGCTGATCCTCTCCATCTGCATCCGACGCGCTCCTCACTTTTCTCTCCATGCCCTCACTCATTGAAGACTACGCACTCGTCGGTGACGGCCACACGGCCGCGCTGATCGCCCGCAACGGTTCCGTCGACTGGCTCTGCTGGCCGCGCTTCGATTCCGGCGCCTGCTTCGCCGCGCTGCTCGGCACCGAGGACAACGGCCGTTGGCTGATCGCTCCCGTCGTCGACGAAGGCGCGCCCCCACCTGTTTCGTCGCGTCGTTATCGCGGCGAAACGCTGATTCTCGAAACTGATTTCGAAACGCCCGAAGGCGCCGTCACCGTCATCGATTTCATGCCGCCGGGCAACGGCACATCGGAACTCGTGCGGATTGTCGTCGGCAAACGCGGGACGGTGCGCATGAAGATGGAACTGGTGCTGCGCTTCGACTATGGCTACTCGGTGCCATGGGTCAGCCGTCTCGCCAGCGACAGCGGCATCAAGGCCGTCGTCGGCCCTGACACCGCCGTGCTGCGCACGCCAGTCGACCTGCGCGGCGAGAATCTGCGAACCGTTGCCGAATTCACGGTGACGGCCGGCGAACGCGTGCCGTTCACGTTGACTTACACGTCGTCGCATTTACGTACGCCGCCCGCCCGCGATCCGCACACCGCCCTTGCCCGCACCGAAAACTACTGGCTCGAATGGTCTGCGCGCGGCACGGTCGCCGGCCGCTGGGCCGTGCCGATCCGCCGCTCGCTGATTACGCTGAAGGCGCTTGCCTACGAACCGACGGGCGGCATTGTCGCCGCGCCGACCACTTCGCTGCCCGAGCATCTCGGCGGCACGCGCAACTGGGATTACCGCTACTGCTGGCTGCGCGACGCGACCATCACGCTGCTCGCGATGATGCGCGGCGGTTACTACGACGAGGCGCGTCTCTGGCGCCAGTGGCTGGGCCGCGTGATGGCGGGCTCGCCGCAGCAATTGCAGATCATGTATGGCATCGCCGGCGAGCGCCGGCTGCCGGAGTTCGAACTCGACTGGCTGTCGGGCTATCAGGGCGCCAAACCGGTGCGCGTCGGCAACAACGCGGTAGACCAGCTGCAACTCGATGTCTACGGCGAAGTGATGAACGCGCTGCATCTGGCGCGTGTCGGCGGTCTGCAGGCGGACGAAACCGCATGGAACATCCAGTGCTCGATGCTCGTGCACCTCGAAAAGATCTGGAATCAGCCCGACGAAGGCATCTGGGAAACCCGCGGCGGCCGCCAGCATTTCACGTTCTCGAAGGTGATGGCATGGGTCGCGTTCGATCGCGCGATCAAATCGGCCGAATCCTTCAATCTGCCGGCGCCGCTCGATCACTGGCATGCGGTGCGCGCGCAGATTCACACAGATGTCTGCGAAAAGGGCTATAACGCAACGTTAAACGCGTTCACGCAGGTGTATGGCGGCGACGAACTCGACGCCAGCGTCCTGCTGCTGCCGCTGCTCGGCTTCCTGCCGCCGTCGGACCCGCGCATCGCGGGCACGGTCGCGGGCGTTGAAAAGTTTCTGCTGCATGACGGCTTTGTGATGCGCTATCGCACGACCGAGTTCGACGACGGCCTGCCGCCCGGCGAAGGCACGTTTCTCGCCTGCAGCTTCTGGATGGTGGACAACCTGGCGTTGCAGGGCCGCGTGAAGGAAGCGACGGAGATGTACGAACGGCTGCTCTCGCTCGCGAACGATGTCGGGCTGCTTTCCGAGGAATATGACCCGGCCGCGAAGCGACTCGTTGGTAATTTTCCCCAGGGCTTCTCCCATGTGGCCCTGGTTCATACGGGCCTGAATCTGATGAAACACGAACAGGAAATGGCGAAAGCAACAGGCCAGCCCGCGCACGACAGCCCCGCCCAGAGCGGGGAAACGGCCGGTGCACGGGCCGCAACGCTGGAAGCGCTTCCAGGCGCAGGACCCAAACCGTGATTCATTTGCCTTCGATCCGTGCGGCAGGGCACGATTGCTGCATTGCACAATCGATGATTGTCCGATATCATGAATTTCAAATATCGGCCGATAACCAGTGGTCCTTACACGGTCCACATACCCATAACGGCCCGCCGCAACGCATTACGCGTTATTGCGCAGCCCCACGCGAACAACACTAACGCCGGAGCACCCATGCTCTATCAACTGCACGAATTCCAGCGGGCGCTTTTGAGCCCGCTCACCGCCTGGGCCCAGGCTGCGTCGAAATCCTTCGCGAATCCGGCAAGTCCGTTTGCCTATGTGCCGGGCGCGACCCGACTGTCGGCTGGCTACGAACTCCTCTATCGCCTTGGCAAGGACTACGAGAAACCCGAGTTCAACCTTCACCAGATCGTAAAGGACGGCCACAAGATTCCGATCGTCGAACAGACCGTCATCGAGAAGCCGTTCTGCCGCCTGCTGCGCTTCAAGCGCTACGCCGACGACAGCGACGCGGTCACGCAACTGAAAGATGAGCCGGTCGTGCTGGTATGCGCCCCGCTGTCGGGCCACCACTCCACGTTGCTGCGCGACACGGTGCGCACGCTGCTGCAGGACCACAAGGTCTACATCACCGACTGGATCGACGCGCGCATGGTGCCGATCGAGGATGGTGCGTTCCATCTCGACGACTACGTTGAATACATTCAGGAATTCATCCGCCACATTGGCGCGAAAGATCTGCACGTGATTTCGGTGTGCCAGCCGACCGTGCCGGTGCTCGCGGCGATCTCGCTGATGGCGAGCCGCGGTGAAGACACGCCGCGCACCATGACGATGATGGGTGGCCCGATCGACGCCCGCAAGAGCCCCACAGCAGTCAATTCGCTCGCCACGCAGCACTCGTACGAGTGGTTCGACAACAACGTGATCTATACGGTGCCGCCGAACTATCCGGGTGCCGGCCGCAAGGTCTATCCGGGCTTCCTGCAGCACACCGGCTTCGTCGCAATGAATCCGGAACGGCATGCGGCTTCGCACTGGGACTACTACCAGAGCCTGATGCGTGGCGACGAGGAAGATGCCGAGCAACATCGCCGCTTCTACGACGAGTACAACGCCGTGCTCGACATGGCTGCGGACTATTATCTGGAGACGATCCAGATCGTGTTCCAGGAGTTCCGCCTCGCGGAAGGAACGTGGGAAGTGGCCGGTGAACCGGTGCGTCCGCAGGACATCCATCGCACGGCGCTCTTCACGATCGAGGGCGAGCTCGACGACATCTCCGGCAGCGGCCAGACGCGTGCCGCGCAGGAGCTGTGCAGCGGCATTCCGGAAGAAAACAAGCAGCATTTCACTGCCGAAAAGTGCGGCCACTACGGCATTTTCTCGGGCCGCCGCTGGCGCACCATCATCTATCCGCAATTGCGCGATTTCATCCTCGCGCACAACAAGCCGCTCAAGGCCGAACGCAGGGAAAAAGAAGCGCAGCAGGCATAACGCTGCGACGCATGCGACCGCGGCGCCAGTGATTGGCGCCGCGGTCGCATCTGGAAGTCAAAGCGCGTGACCCGACGTGAACCTAGCGTCGCATCAGGTAAGCCAGCAGCAACTCGGTATTCATCTGCATGATTTCGCTGCGCTCGCTCGCCGAGCTGAAATCGCGGCCGAGCGTCGCTTCGAGCGTGAAGCGGTTCGACACGATGTAATACCCCATCCCCGACAACGTCACATAGAAACGCAGCGGATCCACGTTCGTGCGGAAGAGCCCCGCACGCTGGCCACGCTCCAGGATGTTGCCGAGCGTCGCGACGATCGGCGAGATCATTTCGCGGATGCGCGTCGACTTGTGTATGTAGCGCGCCTCATGCAGGTTTTCGTTGTTCACGAGACGCAGCAGTTCGGGGTGATCGCGGTAGTAGTCCCAGACGAAATGCGCGAGTCGCGTGATCGCCTCGACGGGCGCAATGCCGCCGAGATCGAGCGTGCGTTCGGCTTCGGTCAGCGCGCTGAACGCGTGCTCCAGGACCGCGGTGAACAGCTGCTCCTTGCTACCGAAGTAGTAATAGAGCATGCGCTCATTCGTTTCCGCGCGGCGGGCGATCTGGTCGACGCGTGCGCCGAACAGCCCACCATTTGCAAATTCCTCGGCCGCCGCGAGCAGGATGCGGCGACGGGTGCCTTCAGGATCTCTTTTGATTTTCGGCTGATTCATGGTGGCATCGTGCTTCGTGAGCCGCGTTATCCGGATCGTGCCGCCGGCCTCTCTCCTCGGCCAGGAACCTGCGGCACTGAACGGGCGCGCCATGGTTGGGGGACACCCTGTTGCGGTCTTTCGAGAAAGCGCTTCGATTATGGCACATGGTTTGCGAAGCACAATCAGGGAAATCGGCGATAATCCCTTATTTGGCGCAAGCCCCGTCGCGCAAGCGCTCCAGCCTTGTCGCACACCGCCGCCGCGCGCCCCGGCCGGGCCGTTTTCACGCCCCGCACGGGCCGCCGGCCAGCCCTGATGTCGTGACCGTGACTGATTCCATAACACTAGCCGATCGCATCGAAGATCTGCTGCCCCAGACGCAATGCACAAAGTGCGGCTACGCCGGTTGCCGCCCCTATGCCGAAGCCATTGCCAGCGGTGAGGCCAGCTACAACCAGTGCCCGCCTGGCGGCGCCGAGGGCATCGCGCGCCTTGCCGCCCTGCTCAGCCGGCCGCTGATCCCGCTCAACCCGGAGAACGGCGTCGAACGCCCGCGTCCAGTCGCCGTCATCGACGAAACCTTGTGTATCGGCTGCACGCTGTGCATGCAGGCGTGCCCGGTCGATGCAATCGTCGGCGCGCCTAAACAGATGCACACGATGATCGCGGCGCTCTGCACCGGGTGTGATCTCTGCGTCCCGCCCTGCCCCGTCGACTGTATCGCGATGGTGCCGGTCACCGGCGAGCACACCGGATGGGATGCGTGGTCGCAACCGCTTGCCGACGCCGCCCGCGAACGCTACGAAGCGCGCGCGGCGCGGCTTGCGCGCGAACGCGAGGCCGCCGAAGCGCGCGCGGCGGCGCGTCGCGCGCCGGGTGCTGCGCCGTCCGCCGCGGCTGCTTCGCAGGCGGCTGCGACGGCTGACGCCCCCGCCGCGCTTTCCGCTACGCCCGCCGACGATCCCGAAGCGAAGAAACGCGCGATCATCCAGGCCGCGCTCGAGCGGGCCCGCAAGAAGAAGGAAGAACTCGCCGCGCAGGGCCAGGGTCCGCAGAACACGCAGCAGGTCAGCGCCGATGTCCAGGCGCAGATCGACGCGGCCGAAGCACGCCGCCGCCGGCTTGGCATCGCCCAGGATGGCGTCGACCCCGGTCCGGCGGCGCCCGCAGCAGAGGATGCCGCCCGCAACCCGTCACCGGAATCCTGACCGCCAGCATGAACGCCAACAAACGCCGCGCGATCTTCGAGACGCTGCAGGAGCTCAACCCGCATCCAACCACCGAGCTCGAATACACGACGCCATTCGAGTTGCTGATCGCCGTCATGCTGTCGGCGCAGGCCACCGACGTATCGGTCAACAAGGCGATGCGCAGGATGTTCCCGGTCGCGAACACGCCGCAGGCAATCTTCGCGCTCGGCGAAGAAAGCGTCGCCGATTACATCAAGACAATCGGGCTATATCGCACGAAGGCGAAAAACGTCATCGCGACCTGCCGCATCCTGCTCGACCAGTTCGGCGGCGAAGTGCCGGACGACCGCGAAGCGCTGGAGAGTCTGCCCGGCGTCGGTCGCAAGACCGCGAACGTGGTCCTGAACACCGCGTTCGGCCATCCGGTGATCGCCGTCGATACGCATATCTTTCGGGTTGCCAATCGAACCGGACTCGCGCCAGGCAAGGACGTGCGCGCGGTTGAAATCGCGCTTGAGAAGTTCACGCCGCCTGCGTTCCAGCACGATGCACATCACTGGTTGATCCTGCACGGGCGATATGTATGTAAGGCACGCCGGCCCGAATGCTGGCACTGCGTCATCGAGCCGTTGTGCGAGTACCGGCCGAAAACGCCTCCGCCGGAGCTTTGAGCGCCGCTGCCGCCGCTTCCGGTCAGGACACGCAATCGCCAGAACGTGCGCCGTCAGCGGCCATTTGCCCAACGACGTAAAATGGCGGCTTGCCGTTGCGACAAGCACGCCGTCCCCATTCGATACCGCCCACGATGTTCAATCCCAGCCGCGACGAAGTTCGCCTCTTTTTCACCGACACCTGGCGCAAACAGCGCGCGGGCGAAATCCTGACGCCGCTCGAAGCAATTGCCGCGGACTGGATCGTCGAGCATCCCGAGTATCACGTCGACCTCACCAACGCCGAAGCCGCGCCGTCGCAGGATTACTCGCCGGAGCGCGGGCAGACGAACCCGTTCCTGCATCTGTCGATGCATCTGGCGATCACCGAACAGCTGTCGATCGACCAGCCGCCCGGCATCCGTGCAGCACACGAGCGCCTCGCCTCGCGGCTCGGCTCGACGCACGACGCGCAGCACGCCATCATGGACTGCCTTGGCGAAACGATCTGGGAAGCGCAGCGCACTGGCACGCCGCCGGACACCGACGCCTATCTCGCCCGCATCGAGCGTCGCGCATCACGCGACTGACCCGCGCCAGCGCCAGGTCGCCCGAAAGCAGAAAAACCTGAACCACAAAACAGAACACCCCGCCGGAGAGCGGGGTGTTCTGTTTCAACCTGCTGAAAAACGCGCCGTGCTTACTTCTTCTGCACGAGGTCGCCGTCGATCGATTCGATGTACGCGCCGATGTCCTTCATGTCGCTCGGCGACAGGCTCTGCACCTGCGCCTGCATGATCGGGTTGTTGCGCCCGAGGTGCGGATTGCCGTTGCCCATCTGATACTGGCGCAGCGCCCAGTAGATGTAGTCGGCATGCTGGCCGCCAAGCTTCGGATATTCCGGGCTCACCGGCTTGTTCAGGTTCGGACCGTGGCAGGCCGCGCAGTTGTGCGCTTCGGTGAGCACCTTGCCGTTCGCCGCGTCGGCGGCATGCGCCGCGTTTGCTGCGACGAGCCCGCTGAATGCAACCGTTGCGACCGTCGCGCACGCTGCCTTCAATACCGTGTGGAGTGCCTGATGGGGCTTCTTCATGAATTCTCCTATCCCGCGAATGTGGTGAACTGTAGGTGACCTGTATCGATCACTTGTCGGGATTGTTCTTCGAAGAGGACGTCTGCGCCGCGTAATACGCCGCGACATCGGCGATGTCCTGATCCGACAGCGACGACGTAATGGCATGCATCGTTTCGAAGTGGCGGTCACCCTTCCGGTAGGCGCGCAGCGCGCTTTCGAGGTAGGCCTGGTTCTGGCCGCCCAGCTTCGGCACCCGGTAGACCTCCGGGTACGCCGTGCGGTATTCGGGGATGCCGTGGCAGCCGATACACATCGCGACCTTGCCCTGGCCCGCCTTCGCGTTGCCAACGACATCCGCTGCCTGCGCGCTGGCTGCAAAGCCTGCGAGCGCTGACAGCGCTGCGATCACGAGGTGTTTGCCGACGATTTTGTTCATAGGTTCTAACCTGGCATGAGGGGAAAACGGGCGCCCGGAAAAGGCAACGGCCTGCGCCGTTATTCTTGTAGAGGTGCCACGCAGGCCAAAAAAATCGCGCTAATTGTACCGCGACGCTGCGCCGGGCGTCCACATGGCGGGCGCGAGGCCACCGCGCCACACCTGACAGGCATGCCGCCGCACGCTGCGCGGGCACATGAATGGCCCGTTGAAGGCCCATCGAAGGCACTGCACGGACACACCGCCAGCACAGGCAAACGCTGCCTGCGCCGGGTTCACACCCTACCCGAGCCCGCTTCGGCGGAACAGGGCTTCTGACTTATACTGGTCTTTTTCCAAGAGAGCAGTTCGCCATGCGCTTCGAAGGCTCATCGCAGTACGTCGCCACCGACGACCTCAAACTCGCGGTCAACGCCGCGATGACGCTCAAACGTCCGCTCCTCATCAAGGGCGAGCCGGGCACGGGCAAAACCATGCTCGCCGAAGAAGTCGCGGCGGCGCTCGGCATGCCGCTCCTTCAGTGGCACATCAAGTCGACCACGAAGGCGCAGCAGGGCCTCTACGAATACGACGCGGTTTCGCGCCTGCGCGATTCGCAGCTCGGCGACGAGCGCGTCAAGGACATCCGCAACTACATCGTCAAGGGCGTGCTGTGGCAGGCGTTCGAATCGGACGAACAGGTCGTGCTGCTGATCGACGAGATCGACAAGGCCGACATCGAATTCCCGAACGACCTGCTGCGCGAACTCGACCGCATGGAGTTCTACGTGTACGAAACGCGCGAACTCGTGAAGGCGAAACAGCGTCCGCTCGTCATCATTACGTCGAACAACGAGAAGGAACTACCCGACGCGTTTTTGCGCCGCTGTTTCTTCCACTACATCCGTTTTCCCGATGCCCAGACGATGCAGCAGATCGTCGAGGTCCACTATCCGGGCATCAAGAAGGAACTGCTGGCCGCCGCGCTGCAGAGCTTCTTCGAGCTGCGCAACGTCTCGGGCCTGAAGAAAAAGCCGTCCACGTCCGAACTGCTCGACTGGCTGAAACTGCTGCTCGCCGAAGACATCCCGCCCGAAGCGCTGCGCTCGCCGGACCAGAAGCAGATCATCCCGCCGCTCCACGGCGCGCTCCTGAAGAACGAGCAGGACGTCAGCCTCTTCGAGCGCCTCATTTTCATGAACCGCAACAACCGCTAGAAAGGCGCCTGGCCTGAAGCGCGGGGTGCGACAGAATGTCGCGGCCTGCCTGCCTTGCCGGGAATGCCGTCAATCGAACACGTCTGGAGAACCGCATGAGCCGCTGGATCGAGCCCGTTACGTTGAAAGGCCAGCATGTCACGCTTGAGCCGCTGACCCTCGACCACGAAAAGGCCATCGCTGCCGCAGCAGCCGACGGCGAGCTGTGGAAGCTCTGGTACACCTCGGTGCCCGCTCCCGAACACGTGCGATCATGGATCGAGGCCGCGCTCGCCATGCGCGACAACCTCGGTGCGCATCCGTTCGTGGTGCGGGATGCGGCGGGCGATGTTGTCGGCGCAACGCGTTTTTTCAACGTCGATTCCGTCAATCGCCGGCTCGAAATCGGTCACACGTGGTACGCGAAACGCGTGCAGCGCACGCCGCTCAACACTGAGGCAAAGCTCCTGCTGCTCACGCATGCGTTCGAATCGCTCAATGCGATCGCCGTCGAGTTCCGCACGCATTTCATGAACCATCAGTCGCGCACCGCAATTGCCCGGCTTGGCGCGAAGCAGGACGGCATCCTGCGCAACCACCAGATCGGCAAGGATGGCGTGCTGCGCGACACCGTCGTGTTCTCGATCATCGAATCGGAATGGCCCGCCGTGCGCGCCCATCTGAAGTACAAGCTCGCGCGCTGAAGCGCCGTTCATCAATCGCGCAACAGCACTCGCAAACATGGCAATACACGGGCCCGGACACGCAGAGGAAACAGCATGCTGATCGACTTCTTCTATACGTTGCGCACCGCGAAGTTGCCGGTTTCGGTGAAGGAATACCTGACGCTTCTCGAAGCGCTCAAGGCGAACATCATCGCGCCGTCGCTCGACGATTTTTACTATCTCGCGCGCCTCACGCTTGTGAAGGACGAGCAGTATTTCGACCGCTTCGACCAGGCATTCGGCGAGTATTTCCGCGGCGTCGCGGGCAAGACGGAGCTCGCGTTCGACATCCCGCTCGACTGGCTGAAGAAGAAACTCGAACGCGACTTCACGCCCGAAGAGAAAGCGCAGATCGAGGCGATGGGCGGCCTCGACAAGCTGATGGAACGCCTGAAAGAGCTCTTCGAAGAACAGAAAGGCCACCACGAAGGCGGCAACAAATGGATCGGCACGGGCGGCACGTCACCGTTCGGCCACGGTGGCTATAACCCCGAAGGTATCCGCATCGGCGGCGAGGCATCGGGCAATCGCAGCGCCGTGAAAGTGTGGGAAGCGCGCGCGTACAAGGATTACGACGATCAGGTCGAGATCGGCACGCGCAACATCAAGATCGCGTTGCGCCGCCTGCGTCGCTTCGCGCGCGAAGGCGCCGCCGAGGAACTCGATCTGCCCGACACGATCCGCAGCACCGCGGCGAACGCCGGCTGGCTCGACCTGAAGATGGTGCCCGAGCGGCACAACAACGTGAAAGTACTGATGCTGCTCGACGTCGGCGGCTCGATGGACGATCACATCAAGCGCACGGAAGAGCTGTTCTCGGCGACCAAAGCCGAATTCAAGCACCTCGAGTTCTACTACTTCCACAACTGCGTCTACGACTATCTGTGGAAGAACAACCGCCGCCGTCACGCCGAACGCACACCGACGTACGACGTGCTGCACAGGTTCACGCCCGACTACAAGCTGATCTTCGTCGGCGACGCGACGATGAGCCCGTACGAAGTCGTGCAGGCGGGCGGCTCGGTCGAGTACAACAACACCGAGCCGGGCGCCGTGTGGCTGCGGCGTCTCGCCGACCAGTTCCCGCATCACGCGTGGCTCAATCCCGAACCGGAAGGTCTGTGGGAATACCGCCAGTCGGTTTCGATCATCCGCGAGGTGCTCGGCCAGCGCATGTATCCGCTGACGCTCGCCGGCCTCGAATCCGCAATGCGCGTGCTCAGCAAATAACGCCTCGTTCATCCTTCTCACGAAAGAAAGAATCCGCATGACGCAGTCTTCCACGCCCGAACTCTCCCCTGCCGCCGCACGTCCCGCGAAGCTGCGGCCGTTTGCCGATACCTCGGTGTCGGCGGTCGTCGCCGGTTTCGTCGCGATGATGACGGGCTACACGAGTTCGCTCGTCCTGATGTTCCAGGCCGGCCAGGCCGCGCATCTCACCGATGCGCAGATTTCATCGTGGATCTGGGCGCTGTCGATCGGCATGGCGCTCACCACGATCGGGTTGTCGCTGAAATTCCGGGCGCCGGTTGTCATCGCGTGGTCGACGCCGGGCGCCGCGCTGCTCGTGACGTCGCTGCCGCACGTCGCCTATCCGGAGGCAATTGGCGCGTTCATCGTCTGCGCGTTGCTGTTGACGGTAGTCGGTTTGACCGGCTGGTTCGACACGCTGATGAAGAAGATTCCGGCGGGTATCGCGTCGGCGCTGCTGGCGGGCATTCTCTTTGAGATCGGCATCGCGATTTTCCGCGCGGCGCAGTTCCAGACCGCGCTCGTGCTCGTGATGTTCTTCACGTACCTCTTCATCAAGCGCGTCGCGCCGCGCTACGCGATTGTGACGACGTTGATCGTCGGCACCGCGGTCGCCGGCGCGCTTGGCCTCCTCAACTTCAGCCAGTTTCATATCGCGCTGGCGCACCCGGTACTCACGATGCCGGCGTTTTCGGTTTCCGCGATCGTCAGTATCGGCATTCCGCTCTTCGTGGTGGCGATGGCGTCGCAGAACGTGCCAGGCATCGCCGTGCTGCGCGCAGACGGCTACACGACGCCTTCCGCGCCGCTCATCGCCACGACGGGCATCGCTTCCCTGATCCTCGCGCCGTTCGGCTCGCACGGCATCAATCTTGCGGCGATCACGGCGGCGATCTGCACGGGTCCAGAAGCACACGAAGATCCCGCGAAGCGCTATACCGCGGCTGTCTGGGCTGGCACGTTCTACCTGATCGCCGGCGTTTTCGGCGCGACGATCGCGGCACTTTTTGCTGCACTGCCAAATGCGCTGATTGTGTCGGTGGCGGCGCTCGCGCTGTTCGGCTCGATCATGAGCGGCCTTGCCAACGCAATGCAGGACGTGAAGCAGCGGGAAGCCGCGCTCGTCACGTTCATGGTGACCGCCTCGGGACTGACGCTGCTGTCGATCGGCTCCGCTTTCTGGGGTCTGGTCGCGGGCGTCCTCACGCAACTCGTTCTGAATGCGCGACGGGCGTAGCCGCGCCGCACCGGCTGTACCCTGTAAAAACCCTATCACCCGATCCGCCATAGAATAGCGTTATTGGGCGGCGCTTCGCGGTAAGCTTCATGGTTCCATCGCATGAACGCCGCATGATGACCGCTGCCGCAGCGGCATGGCGGCAGTCCCATCTTTCCCTGGACCACGGCGCGTGCGCGCCCAGAAGGCTCGACATGACAACCGCACTCGATCAGCTCAAGCAGTACACCACCGTCGTCGCAGATACGGGCGACTTCCAGCAACTCGCGCAGTACAAGCCGCAGGACGCGACGACCAATCCGTCGCTGATCCTCAAGGCCGTGCAGAAGGACGACTACCGGCCGCTCCTCGAAAAAACCGTCCGCGATCACGCATCGAAGCCGGTCGGCGCCATCATCGACCAGCTGCTGATCGCCTTCGGCACCGAAATTCTCAAGATCATCCCGGGCCGCGTCTCGACTGAAGTCGATGCACGCCTGTCGTTCGACACGAAAGCATCGATCGACAAGGCCCACGAACTGATCGGCTTCTACAAGGCCGCCGGCATCGGCCGCGAGCGCGTGCTGATCAAGCTCGCGTCGACGTGGGAAGGCATCCGCGCAGCCGAAGTGCTGCAGAAAGACGGCATCAAATGCAACATGACGCTGCTGTTCTCGCTGGCGCAGGCGGCCGCTTGCGCTGAGGCGGGCGCGCAGCTGATCTCGCCGTTCGTCGGCCGGATCTACGACTGGTACAAGAAGAACGCCGGCAGCAACTGGGACGAAGCGCGCGACGGCGGCGCGAACGACCCGGGCGTGCAGTCGGTGCGCCGCATTTACGCGTACTACAAGAAATTCGGCTACCCGACCGAAGTGATGGGCGCGAGTTTCCGCACAACCTCGCAGATCACCGAACTGGCCGGCTGCGATCTGCTGACGATCAGCCCGGATCTGCTGCAAAAGCTGCAGGACAGCACGGACAAGGTCGAGCGCAAGCTGTCGGCGGATACGGGCAAGAGCGAGAACATCGCGCGCGTGCCGGTCGACGAGCCCTCGTTCCGCTTCCTGCTGAACGAAGAAGCGATGGCGACGGAAAAGCTCTCGGAAGGCATCCGCACGTTCGCCGCCGACGCGGTCAAGCTCGAAAAACTCATCGAAAGTCTGCGCTAGGGTCCACGTCGGGTCGCGCCGGAAATATCGCATAACGCGTACCCGACAGACGGCCTCCCTGCCTGCGTTTTACCTGCGCGTGACCCGCTTGCGGTCGCGCGCACGCCCTCAGCGTCTCACACGCTCCTCTGCGCTTTTCACACCTCCTCACACACTGTCACAAACGCGCGCGAGACGGCGTCTACAATCGTCTGAACGGTCGCTTGCCGGCGCATGCCCGCACAACGGGACGGCCGGTAGCACTGTCTGCGCGGATACCCCGCGACACACCCAGGGAGACGACGATGCAAGTTCAGCCTTATGTGTTCTACAACGGTCGCTGTGAAGAGGCGATGAAGTTTTACGGCGAGAAGCTCGGTGCCGAAGTGCTGTTCCAGATGCGCTTCAAGGATGCGCCGCCGTCCGAAGGACAAACCATGCCGCCGGGCAACGAAGAAAAGATCATGCACACGTCATTCAGGATCGGCTCGACCGAACTGATGGCGTCCGATGGCGAGTGCAACAGCGCATCGCCGCGGCCGGCCGGCTTCAGCCTGTCGCTCACTGCCGACGACGTCCCCTCCGCCGAGAAGTACTTCAACGCACTGGCCGATGGCGGCACCGTGATGATGCCGTGGCAGGCGACGTTCTGGTCGAAGGGCTTCGGCATGGTCGTCGACAGGTTCGGCATTCCCTGGATGGTGACCGTTCCGCACGAAGGCGGTTAAGCCTTCGCAACCGGCATCCTCATGCAGCACGCGTGCGACCGCCGCTCACGCGGCGACCCGCGTGCGCTGTTCGATATTCCAGTTCGTCTCAGTTTCCAGCAGCAACGCCCGCAGGCTGTCGACCTGCTCCGCCAGCCGCAGACCAAGCCAGTATGGGCCGTGCAGGTCCACGGGCAGGTTGGTGAGCAGCCCGGGGTCCGGCGCTATCGCAGTCGCCGACGCGCCGGGAATATGAAAACGCGTCGCCCCGGCGAAGCGCAATGCGCGCGCCATGCCGAGCAGCGCGGTGCACACGGCGTTCACCTCGATGCCACATTCACGCGCGAAGGCTGCACGGCTTGCGGCATCGAGATGCGCGATCGTGCCCGTCGACATCAGCTCCAGTGCACTCAGCAGCGCGCGGTGCAGGCGCTGGATGTCCTCGAGCCGCGCTTCCGGCACGTCGATCTCCTTCGCCACCGAGGGAATTAGCGCCCGCAACTGCACGAGCCGCACGTTGAGCGCGAGGAACGTCTTCAGGGTCTCGTCGGTGGATGGTGGCGTGTCGCCACGCACCAGACGCGCATAGAGGCGCGCGCAGGTACGCAGGTTGTCGGCCAGCAGGTAGCGCCACGAGTACGTCGCGTGCAGCGGCAGTGCGAAGGAAAACGCGAGCGCGATCACGATGCCAATCAGCACGTTCAGTGTGCGCCAGAGACCCACGTCCATCAGGTTCTCGCCGTGACCCGCGACGATGCACATCGTGATCGCCGTCAGCAGCGCGACGTAGCCCGGCTTTCCGATCGCGAACCACGCGCAGATCGCCGCCGCCACCGACATCAACACATAGGTGAGCGGCAACGAGCCGATCAGGTTGCGCTGCAGGATCATCAGAAGCCCGATCGACGCACCAAGCAGCGTGCCCGCTGCCCGCTCGGCGGCTTTCTTGCGGATGTTGCCGTGATGTTGGAGGCCGCCGATCACCACCAGCAGCGTCACCGATGCCCAGATGCCGTGCGGCACGTCGACGCCGGTCGTCGCGAGTATCGACACCAGCATCGCCAGCCCGACGCGCAGGCTGTGGAAGAGCTTCGCGTGACGGTACCGGTAGTACGGGGAGACGATCGTGCGCAGGAGGCGCCGGGCGCGACCGGGGCGGGCGCGACGGGTTTGAAGGCGGTCGGAATCGGCAGTGGCCATGCGTATCGAAGCGGGTTTCAGGTGAAGACGTCGAAGGACGTGCGCGTCGAACGTCCAGTATCCCGCACCGGAAGCAGAAACGCCCGCAACTTTCGTTGCGGGCGTTTCGGGTTCAGCCGGCTTTCCGGAAGCGCGCCGTGCGCCGCCGGATGTCTTTCGATCAGCTTTCGACGACGTCCAGATAGTCTTCCGGACGCGTGCGGTCTTCAGCTTTGGCCATGCCGAGCGCGCGCACCAGGATGCTCACGACCACCGACACCACCAGGTTCACGATCAGCGACCACACTGCCGCGTAGCCCGGAATCGCGAGGCCAAACAGGTGAATCGTGAAGATCGAACCCGCCAGCTTCAGCGAAATCGCCATCCACGTGCCGGTTGCGATGCCGACTGCCCAGCCGACCAGCAGGCCGCGGTAGTCGAGCACGCGCGTATAGAGGCCGAGCACGATTGCCGGCAGCGTCTGGATGATCCAGATCCCGCCCAGCAACTGCAACTGGATCGCGTACGTCAGCGGCAAGCCAAGAATGAACGCCACCGCGCCGACCTTGACGATCAGCGACACGAGCTTGGCGATGTTCGTTTCCTGCTCGTGCGACATGTTGCGGTTCACGAACTCCTTGTGGATGTTGCGCGTGTACAGGTTCGCAGCCGCGATCGACATGATCGCCGCCGGCACCAGCGCGCCGATGCCGATCGCCGCAAACGCGACGCCGACAAACCACGACGGGAAGAAGTGCAGGAACAGCGCCGGCACGGCGAAGTTCGGACCGAACGCCTTGAAGTAAGGCGCGAATTCCGGCATGTCCTTCACGCCGGCCGCGAGCGCCATGAAGCCGAGCAGCGCGAGCAGACCCAGCACCAGCGAATACGCCGGCAGCATCGCCATATTGCGGCGAATCGTGTTACCCGACTTCGACGACAGCACGGCCGTGATCGAGTGCGGATACAGGAAGAGCGCAAGCGCCGAGCCGACCGCGAGCGTCGCGTAGGCGCTGTAGCCGTTCAGGCTGGCCGCATCCGGCGCCTTCAGAAGCAGCTTGGCAGGCGGCACGACCGAGAAAATATGTCCGAAGCCACCGAGTTGCGGCGGGATCACGATGATCGCGGCGGCGATCGTGATGTAGATCAGCACATCCTTGACGACCGCGATCATCGCCGGTGCACGCAGACCCGAGGTGTACGTGTACGCCGCGAGAATCGCGAACGCGATGATGAGCGGCAGGTCGCCGATAAAGCCCGTCGTGTCGAACCCGAGCGCGCCGATCACCACTTCGATACCGACCAGTTGCAGCGCGATGTACGGCATCGTCGCGACGATGCCTGTCACGGCGATTGCCAGCGCGAGCATGCGGCTGCCGTAACGGGCGCTGACGAAGTCGGCGGAGGTCACGTAGCCATGGCGCTTCGCGATGCTCCACAGCTTCGGGAACACGACGAACGCGAACGGATAGATCAGGATGGTGTAAGGCAGCGCGAAGAAGCCGGTTGCGCCTGCACCGAACACAAGCGCGGGCACGGCCACGAACGTGTAGGCCGTGTACAGGTCGCCACCCAGCAGGAACCACGTGACGATCGTGCCGAAGCGGCGGCCGCCAAGGCCCCACTCTTCGAGATGAGCGAGGTCGCCGCGCCGCCAGTGGGCCGCGACGAAACCGAGAATCGTGACGCCGATAAAGAACAGGACGAAGACAAAGGTTGCGGTGGCGTTCATCGCGCGCCTCCTTGCGGACCGTTGCCCGTCGGGCGCTTTTTGGTCTTGAAGTACACGAGTGCGGTGATGACGGCGCTGATCAGCACCCACAGCAACTGGTACCAGTAGAAGAACGGGAAGTCGAACAGCTGCGGTTCGATCTTGTTGTAGGACGGTACCCAGATCATCGCGATCCAGGGAAGTAGCAACAGCCACAACCAGCCTTTGCTGGACTTGTTGGCGTCGGCGTCGTGAGCCATGACGTCTCCTCTTTACTTATATTGAATAGTCCGCCCGTGTCGACGGATACCGGCCCCCGCGGGCGGATAGCCGACGGGCACCCCGAAAGCTTCGAAAGAGTATAGGAGCCGCGAACGTGCGGTCAAGCGGGGTTCTTCCCAAGCGCGCAACGCTTGTCAAGTGAAAAAAGCTCAGGTTCGGGTGAGTACTGTGCGACAGAGCGTCGCGTTCGACGTTGTAGCAGCCGCGCTCCGATAGTGCGCTTTCGTGCGTCGATGCAAGCGTGACAGCGCGTAGGGCGCGCCGGAAATAGCGAAGGCCGCGACGGCATGTCTGCCGTTCGCGGCCTTTGATGTCATGCGGCCTGCAGCGCGCGCCCGTGCGGGCGCGAGGCGGTCAGATCGTGAAAGAGCCGGACGTCTGCCCTGTCGACTCCTGCAAGCCCTTGAGCCACTTGCGCGCGGGCAGCGCGAGCGTGTCTTCGATCAGCTTTGCACGCTTTTGCAGCGTGACGAACGGGACGTCGATGGCCGGACCCGAGAACGCGATCGCGACGCGATTGCCGTCGTGCACCTCCGGCAACGCGAACACGCGGCCGTCGAACGCTTCGTTCAGGCGCTTCATGTTGCGCACGAAGCTCGGATGGTCACCGAACAGGTTGATCGTGACCACGCCCGCATCGGTCAGGCACGCACGCACCGCGCGGTAGAACGCGACGCTGTCGAGCACCGGGCCGCGTGCCGTCGCGTCATAGACGTCGATCTGCAACGCACCGATCGTGCCGTGATTCGCGCGATCGTTGACGAAGTCCCAGGCGTCCGTTTCGTGCACGGTGAGGCGCGCGTCGTCATGCGGCAGTTCGAACATCGTGCGGGCTGCCACCACCACGGCCGGGTTGAGCTCCACGGCTTCGACTTTCGCGCGCTTCAGGAAGCGGTGCGCGAACTTCGTCAACGCCGCAGCGCCGAGGCCCAGCTGGACGACGCGCTTCGGCGTTTCGAGGAACAGCAGCCAGGCCATCATCTGCTGTGCGTATTCGAGTTCGATGTGATGCGGCTTTTTCAGGCGCATCGCGCCCTGCACCCACTCGGTGCCGAAGTGCAGGTAACGCACGCCACCCTCTTCCGAGAACGTGACCGGCGCGAAACGCGGCTTCCTCGGCGCCTCGATGAGCGGTGCGTCGTCGAGATCATCGTCGCGGTTCCTGCCGGACGCGCGGTTTTTCGCGCGCGACATTGTCTGCTTCGATTCCACGGAATCAGCCTGTTTGTTGCGGAAAGCACGCGCCTCGGCCGAAGCACGTTTGATCAGTTTCGTCATGTAAGGATGTCGCGCCAGAGACGCAATTTTTAGTCGAACGAGAGCATAGCACTTGCCGGACACGAAGGGCCGCGCCGGGTCGGGCACGTGCCCGCGGTCATCGGGTTAGTAACGCGCTATGGCTTTGGCAGCGAATCCTTTCTGCCACGCCGGCGCGGCTTCGGCTCGACACCCACGCGCCAGTCGCGCGCAAGCACGAGCGACGTCATTCTTGCCACGACGTCTTCAAATGCAGGATCGGACTGCGGCACATACAGCCACTTTCCCAGCACCGGATGCGGCCGCAAGGCGGGCATTTCCTCGATCAGCACGACGTGCCGCTCCTGCGATGTGCATACGAGCAGGCCATTCCACGGCGCGTCGCGATCGGCTGCGACGAGGCACAACAGGCCGTCGATATAGGCGGCATCGGAGCCGAACATCCGTTTGCGAAGGTAGGTTGGGTCGCGCTCGAATGCTTCGAATATCCAGACGAGCGAGTTGCGGATGGTGGATGGCATCGTCGTGAGGGGTTCAGAAAGAACAACGTTACGCCAGAATCGTTCGCCAGAGCACCCGCTTTTGCTCAAACGAAAGCATCCGTGTCGACCTGTGATTGCCCGCGTGTTTGGGGACCGGAGTGAAACCCTGACCCGGCCAATCGGGTGACTTGCGCGAGCGCGGCCATCGGCGGATAATGCATCGCAATTGCAACGCATCGAGAGACGTCATGAAATCCGCCACCTTTCCGTCCATCCGGGTCGAGCAGGCGCTGCGCGACGCTGCCGAAAGCATCCTCGGCGAAGGAGAGACACTGTCGGGTTTCGTCGAGCAATCGATCCGCGAAGGCATCGAACGTCGTCGCAACCAGAGCGAATTCATTGCCCGTGGCATCGCATCGCGTGAAGCGGCCCGCGGCAGCGGTGACTATCTGTCGTCGTCCGAAGTATTGGAGAAGCTCGAGCGTCGGCTAGACGCCCTTCGCACGAAGCGCAAACCTCGATGACTTACGAGGTCCGGTTCACGCGTGCGGCTTCGGATGATCTGGAGCGTCTTTATGGCTTTATCGTCGATCGCGACGATGCCGACGTCGAACTCGCCGCCCGCGCGCTTGCAGCCATCGCTGCCGGCATCGCTACATTGGAATCGTCGCCGTTTACCTGTCGCAAAGCGCATGCGTCGATGCCGTTTCTGCGGGAATTGATCATTCCGTTCGGCGCGTCGGGATATGTCGCGCTGTTCGAGATCGAAGACGATCGTACCGTGACGATTCTTGCAGTGCGTCACCAGCGGGAAAGCGACTATCACTGAGCGTCGCTTCGCGTTCCAGCCATCCGCCGGCGTGCACCTCAGGAGCGAATCGATCGCCACACAACCAGTTTCTGCTCGAAAGACAACATCGCGTTCGCCGGGCTCGATGAAGGCAACACGAGCGTGTCGTAGCCCGCGGCAGCAATCACCGGCGCGAATCTTCCCGCTGTTTTACCGTTAAAGCAGACTTTCCTGAGCATCGGTGCGTGCTCGCGCAGCGACGCGAAATCGTTAGGCTGCGCGTTGCGGATCGCTGAATCGAGACTTCCTTCACGATGGCATGCATCGAGTACGTCCCAGATGCCGATGCGGTGCGTCAGCACGCGGGTCAGGCGTTCTTCGTAGGGAAGTTCGTGGAGCGAAGGTTCGTCGAGCACCGCGCCCAGTAACCGCCAGAACTGGTTGCGCGGATGCGCGTAGTACTGCGTCGCCGCAAGCGACGCCTCGCCCGGGAAACTGCCGAGCACCAGCGTGTGCGTATCGGCCGCGACGACCGGGGGAAAACCGCGCAGCATCAGCGGCTTCCTTCGCGGGGCGTGCGCGGCACGGCATGCATTCCGTGCGCCGAATGAGCCCGCGACGTCGTGTGATCGAGCGGACGTCCATGTTCACGCGGATGCGCGCGCGTCGGCGCTTCGTGGCCCGCTTCGCGCTGATCGTGCGCCCGCGTCTCTATTTGCGGTCGCTGGGCAAGATGCGCCCAGAGCGTGGGCAGCATGCATTCAGTGACCATCAGCGGCGCGCCGTGTCGCTCGAACACCGAGCGGCGCGCGACAAGCGCGTGCGGCGCGGCTCCTTCGATTTCGCGCGAAGCGAGCCGGTGCAAGGGATGTCGTGCGTTGAGCCGGCGGCTGACGAGCGCGGATCGCGCGACGCTGCTGTCGCTGTACAGCAACTCGGCGAGCGGCCGGTTGCGCAGACGCCGCATCGATTGCCACACACCGACGCTCGCCGCGAGCGGCGCAATGCTGTGCGCGGCGACGAACGGCGTGCCGTCGACGGAGAGCACGACTTCGCGCACCCACACCGGCGCGCGCGACGCGATGCACAGTGCGACATGTTCGTCGTCCCACGCGCGCGCAACGGCTTCGCGCGTCACGCGCACGGTGACCGCGCCAAGCGTCGCGAGATGGGCGGTCAGCGAACCGCCGCGGGTGAGCCAGTCTTTCTGGTCTGACGAGAAACCAGGCATGGGGGCAACGCGCCAGTGCGCGTCGGCGGCATCGAAACGGATAGACATGCGCCGCATTATAAGACGCGCCCCGCTTCGCTTTACGCGAGGCAACGCGTGGATGCCTGTTGAAGCCCGACGTCGAAGCCCTGCTGCCGCAAGGGCGACCATCCGCGGAAGACCGATTCGGAATTTGACGCAAACACGGCCTGCGACTCGGGAAGGCTGCCCGGCGCAACAGATTGACGTTTGACAGAACCCGGTCGAATCCGACCGGGTCTGTCTGAAAGCGTCCGACCTCGTGAGCAGACGGCGGATTACGACGTCGTGTCTTCACTTCATCGCACAAACGATTCTGAAAGCGCCTGAGCTCAACGGTATGCGCCGCTATCGATACTGTTTAGCGCGGTCCGCGTCGTGCGGAATCGCGTCATTTGAACCGGAACAGGTCCAAAAACAGGGAGAAGAGATTGACCGTCAACACAAAACACACGTCCGACCGTATCGCCCATCTCGCCGCCGTCGTGCTGGGAACGCGCAGCGCATCGCATGAAGAAAAGGAACTGGCCGGCTCGGCGCTTGCGCAGCACCACACGACAAAACAGTCGAGCGTCGCAATGGGGCGTCTCGCTGCAAAGGTGCTCGACGACAGGCACGCGAGTGAAGCGGCAAAGGAGCTCGCAGGCTCAGTGCTCGCGCAGGTTCGCCGGCTGACCTGAACGACCGAAGCGTCATCACGAAGTGCAAAAAAAAACGCTGCCATAAAGGCAGCGTTTTTCAACACACCATCATGCAAAAGGCGGGGCGCGATGCCCCCGCTTTCACACGTTGCGAGCCAGCAGCAACGCGTTGGTCCGCTTGACGAAGCTCGCCGGATCTTCCAGCGAACCGCCTTCGGCCAGCAACGCCTGATCGAACAGCAGATGGCACCAGTCGTCAAAGTTCGCGCTGTCGGTGTGCAGGTTCTTCACGAGCGCGTGCTCCGGGTTCACTTCCAGGATCGGATGCGAAGCCGGCGCGTGCTGTCCTGCCGCCTTCAACATGCGCTGCAGATAGCCGCTCATGTCGCCTTCGTCGGCCACGAGACACGATGGCGAATCAGTCAGACGGAACGTCAGGCGCACGTCCTTGGCCTTGTCCTTCAGCGCTTCCTTCATGCGCTCGACGAGCGGCTTCAGTTCTTCGCCGACCTTTTCCTGCGCCTCTTTTTCTTCGTCGTTCAGCGCGCCGAGGTCGAGATCGCCACGCGCAACGCTCGCGAGCGGCTTGCCATCGAATTCGTTCAGGAACGACAGCATCCATTCGTCGACGCGATCCGTCAGCAGCAGCACTTCGACGCCCTTCTTGCGGAACACTTCGAGGTGCGGGCTGTGCGTCGCGGCCTGGAACGTATCGGCGGTGACGTAGTAAATCTTCGACTGTTCCGGCTTCATGCGCGAAACGTAATCCGCCAGCGATACGGTCTGTTCCGACGAATCCGTATGCGTCGATGCAAAGCGGATCAGCTTCGCGACGCGTTCCTTGTTCGCGAAGTCTTCGCCGATGCCTTCCTTCAGCACCTGGCCGAATTCCGTCCAGAACGTCGTGTACTTTGCCTTGATGGCTTCGTCTTCCGAATTCGCCAGATCTTCCAGCATCGACAGCGAACGCTTCGTCACGCCTTCGCGGATCGCCTTCACGTCGCGGCTTTCCTGCAGGATTTCGCGCGATACGTTGAGCGGCAGATCCGCCGAATCGACCACGCCCTTCACGAAGCGCAGGTACTGCGGCAGCAGCTGTTCGGCGTCGTCCATGATGAAGACGCGCTTCACGTACAGCTTCAGGCCGCCGCGGTGATCGCGGTTCCACATGTCGAACGGCGCGTGCGCCGGCACGTACAGCAGCTGCGTGTATTCGCTGCGGCCTTCGACGCGGTTATGCGTCCACGTCAGCGGATCCTGATGGTCGTGCGACAGATGCTGGTAGAACTGCGTGTACTGTTCGTCGGTGATGTCGCTCTTCGAACGGGTCCACAGCGCGCTCGCCTGGTTGACGGTTTCGTCTTCGTCCTTCGCGATCATCTCGCTCTTTTCGGCGTCCCACTCTTCCTTTTGCATCAGGATCGGCAGTGCGACGTGATCCGAATACTTCTGGATAATCGACTTCAGCTTGTAGGTGGACAGCAGTTCGTCCTCGTCGGCGCGCAGATGCAGCGTGATCGTCGTGCCGCGTTGCGCGCGCTCGATCGAATCCACCGAGAAATCACCCTCGCCCGCGCTTTCCCAGCGCACGCCTTCGCTGGCCGGCAGACCGGCGCGACGCGTTTCGACCGTGATGCGGTCGGCGACAATAAAGCCCGAATAGAAACCCACGCCGAACTGGCCAATCAGCGCCGCATCTTTCTGCTGGTCGCCCGAAAGGCTGCCGAAGAATTCCTTCGTGCCCGAACGCGCGATCGTGCCGAGGTTCGAGACGGCTTCGTCGCGGCTCATGCCGATGCCGTTGTCGTCGATGCTGATGGTGCGCGCGGTCTTGTCATACGACACGCGGATGCGCAGGTTCGGATCGTTTTCGTACAGGCCGCTGTTTTCGATCGCTTCGAAGCGCAGCTTGTCGGCGGCATCCGATGCGTTCGAAATCAGTTCACGAAGAAAGATTTCCTTGTTGCTGTACAGCGAATGAATCATCAGATGCAGAAGCTGTTTCACTTCTGCCTGAAAGCTCATGGTTTCTTGTGCCATGGTCGGATGTCCTCTCTGTTGCGGGATGGTTCAAAACGGGCAAATTCCGCGCTTTTTTCGCACGCCCCGGCAGGGACGGCGCGACGTCGCGATGCGTCAGTTAAAAATGCGAATTGCCCGCGTAAATGGGGTCGCCCGCGCCCGTTTCAAGAGGCGCGGCGCGCGACACTGTCGAGATAACGGCACAGAAACACCGACAGCGCCGGATCCGTGCAGTTCGCGACGTTAAAGCGCATCCACGTGGTCGGCGACTGGTTCGGGGAGAAGAGGCTTCCTGGCGTCAGCAGGAAGCCGTCCTCGTGGCCGGCGGCGGCGAACACGTCAGCATCGACGCCCGTGTCGGCCCACAGAAACATGCCGGCGCCTGGCGCGAAGAATACTTTCATGCCCGCTTTTTCGAGCATGCGCACCGCCTTGTCGCGCACGCCGTCGAGGCGCGCACGCAGCCGCTCGACATGCCGCCGGTAATGGCCTTCGGTCAGAATCTTGTAGAGCACGCGTTCGTTCAGTTCAGGGGTCGTCATGCCGACCAGCATTTTCTGGTCGGTGATCGCGTTCGCCACTTCCGGCGCGCACGCGATGAAACCGACGCGCAGGTTCGCCGCCAGCGTCTTCGAAAAGCTGCCGAGATAGATCACGCGCTTCAACTGATCGAGGCTCGCGACGCGCGTCGCGGCGTAGCCGGCCGGGCACAGGTCGCCGTAGATATCGTCCTCGACAACAATGAAATCGTGTTCCTCGGCGAGCCGCAGGATGCGGAACGCCTGTGCGGCGGTAAGCGACGTGCCCGTCGGGTTCTGCAGCACGGAGTTGATGACGAGCATTTTCGGGTGCCACGTCCTGATCAGCTGCTCGAGCGCGTCGAGATCGGGGCCATCGGGCGTGTACGGCATGCCGACGAGCCGCGCGCCCTGCGAAGCAAAGCGCCCGAACATCTGGAACCACGCCGGATCGCCGACGATCACCGCATCGCCCGGCTGCACGTAAATGCGCGCGATCAGGTCGATGGCCTGCGTGATGCCGGACACCATCACGATCTGGTCCGGCGAAGCACCGATTTCCAGTTCTTCGAGCCGCGTCTGCAACTGCTGGCGCAGCGGCAGAAAACCCTGCGGCGTGCCGAAGCCGAGCATCTGCGCCCCGCTTTGCCGTCCGAGCGTGCGTAGCGCGCCGGTGATGAGGTCGCCATCCAGCCAGCGGCTCGGCAGATAGCCGAGGCCCGGTCCTTTCTCCGGTCGCGTCGACGAGTGCAGCATGTTGCGCAACAGCCAGACGACATCGATCGTGCTGGGCGCCGGCGCGGCCTCGGTGAGCGCACGCCGCTCGCCGGGCAGCTGGCTGACGGCGCGCTCACGTACGTAGAAACCCGAACCTCGCCGCGAATCGAGGTATCCCTGCGCGACAAGCCGTTCGTACGCCTCGACCACCGTGAAGCGCGACACGCCCTTTTCGAGCGCGAGCGTGCGGATCGACGGCATGCGCATGCCGGGGCGGAACACGCGCTCCTCGATGCGGCGGCGCGCCCATTGCACGAGCTGGTCGACGAGCGTCAGCGAAGACGCGTCGTGAGGCGCAGGGATCAGGTCGAGCGGGACGGACATAACAGGTCTCCAACTGTACAGAACAGTATCGAACCGATTGTACCGTTACTGTGCCGGTCGCAGGCGCTACATTGAGCATTCCGTTGAGCGACGCGGCGTGCACCCGCGTGCCCGGCATCTGGCTGATCCCGGGTATATCGCGCGTCGCACGGGCCGTCGTTCAGGCGAAGGGTTATGCTAACGGCCCGGGCCACATCGCCCTTTGCGTCGCGCTTGCGTCGTCCAGTCGCCCGTGCCGATGCGCCTGCCGCTCGCTGAAAACCGTCTTTTACCGTGTTGCCATGACCGCCCAGAAGCTGCATCTCGATCACCTCGTTGTCACCGCCCGCACACTCGACGAAGGCACGCAGTACGTTGCCGACGCGCTCGGTGTCACGCCAGCCGGCGGCGGCGCGCATCCGCTGATGCGCACGCACAACCGGCTTCTGAACCTGTGGGGCGGCGTCTATCTGGAAGTGCTCGCGATCGATCCGGAAGCACACGCCCAACTGGCGGAAACCGCTATTGCGCCGCGTCCGCGTCTCTTCGCACTCGATGCGCCCGAAACGCACGCGCGGCTCGCCGGCGGCCCGTACCTCTCGCACTGGGTCGCACGCGTCGAGCGCCCGAAGAACCTGCCGCGCTGGCGCGAGCAGTATCCGGAGCGGATTGCGCCCGTCGTGCCGATGTCGCGCGGCGACTTCGCGTGGAGTCTCACCGTACCCGACGACGGTGCGTTTCCCGCGTGGCTGGGTGCCGGCGACGGCATCGCGCCTTCGCTGATCCAGTGGGATACGGCGCTGCATCCATCCGCAGTGTTGCCGGAAGCGGAAGTCGCGCTGAAGTCGCTAAAGGGTTTTCACCCGCAACCCGATTTGATCCGTGAACAGCTCGAATGGCTCGGTGCGGCACATCTGATCGCGCTCGACACGTCGCTGGACAGCGCGCGCCTCGTCGCTGAATTCGAAACACCCGCCGGGCTTCGCTCGCTCAGGTAGCGTCTGTCACCGCCCACGAACCGAAGCCGGCCCCGACAACAAAACAGTAAAGAGAGACACCCGTAATGAAAGCGCGCGAATCCCAGGGCATGATGCTCGGCCTCATCGGCGTCATGATCTTCAGCCTGACACTGCCCATGACGCGCATCGTCGTGCAGGAGTTTCATCCCCTCCTGAACGGCCTCGGCCGTGCGCTCGCCGCCGCGGTGCCGGCGGCCGCGCTCCTCGCATGGCGCCGCGAGCGCTGGCCGAACTGGCCGCAGGTCAAGAGCCTCGCCGTAGTGTCGCTCGGCGTGATCATCGCGTTTCCGGTGTTTTCCGCATGGTCGATGAAGACGGTGCCCGCTTCCCACGGCGCGGTCGTCAACGGCCTGCAACCGCTGTGCGTCGCGCTGTATGCCGCGTGGCTCTCGCACGAACGGCCTTCGAAGGCGTTCTGGGCGAGCGCGCTCGCCGGCAGCGCGATCGTCGTCGCGTTCGCGCTGCAATCGGGCGGCGGCTCGCTGCAGGCGGGCGACCTGCTAATGCTCGTCGCGGTCGGCATCGGCGCACTCGGTTATGCGGAAGGCGCCCGCCTCGCGCGGCAGATCGGCGGCTGGCAGGTGATCTGCTGGGCGCTCGTGCTCTCGGCACCGTTTCTCGTGATTCCGGTCGGCTGGCTCGGCTGGGAACATCACGTGCAGCATCCCGAACCTGTTGCGCTGAAGACGTGGCTCGCGTTCGGCTATGTCACGCTCTTCTCGCAGTTCATCGGCTTTTTCGCGTGGTACGCGGGGCTCGCGATGGGCGGCACGGCGCGTGTGGGTCAGGTGCAACTACTACAGATCTTCTTCACGATGGCGTTTTCCGCGCTCTTTTTCGGCGAGCACGTTGCGGCGTCCACATGGCTTTTCGCGGCCGCTGTGATCGCCACCGTTGTGCTCGGCCGCAAGGCGGCTGTGCGCACCGTGCACGTGCCCGCGCGCGCAGCGTGACGAGACGCGCGATAATTACGGATTCGACCGACCCTTTCCGGCTTCCGCATCACACCAGCAATCGAGGAGACTATGGACCAAAGCGACCTTCAAGCCCCGACGTGGCAACTGTCCGAACGTGCACGCAAGCTCACCAGCTCGGCGATTCGCGAGATCCTGAAGGTCACTGAACGGCCCGAAGTCATTTCGTTCGCGGGCGGCCTGCCTTCGCCCGCGACCTTCCCGGCCGAGCGGATGCGCGAGGCGTCCGACCATATCCTGCGCAACGACCCCGCCGCCGCGCTTCAGTACAGTGCGACCGAGGGCTACATGCCGCTGCGCGAATGGATCGCCGCACGCTATTCCGTGAACGGCGCCGCGATCCGCGCCTCGCAGGTGCTGATCACGACCGGGTCGCAGCAGGCGCTCGACCTGCTCGGCAAGGTGCTGATCTGCAAGGACAGCCCCGTGCTCGTCGAAACGCCGACGTATCTCGGCGCGTTGCAGTCGTTCTCGATGTACGAGCCGCACTACGTGCAGGTGCCGACTGATGAGAACGGTTTGATCCCCGAGGCGCTCACGCCCGAACTGACGGCGGGTGCGCGCCTCCTGTACGCGCAGCCGAATTTCCAGAATCCGACGGGCCGCCGTCTGCCGGTCGAGCGCCGCCGTGCGCTCGCCGCGTTCGCGAAAACGGCGCCCTTCCCCGTCATCGAAGACGATCCCTATGGCGCGCTCGATTACGCAGGCGAGCCGCTGCCGACGATGCTCTCGATGTCGCCCGATCACATCGTTCACCTGGGCTCGTTCTCGAAAGTGCTCGCGCCGGGTCTGCGGATCGGCTACATCATTGCGCCCGAGGAACTGCACTTCAAGCTGGTGCAGGCCAAACAGGCCACCGATCTGCATACGCCGAGCTTCACGCAGCGCATCGTGCATGAGGTCGTGAAAGATGGCTTTCTCGATACGCACGTACCGACGATCCGCGCGCTCTATCGCGACCAGTGCGCCGCAATGCTGGCTTCGCTCGAACGCTACATGCCCGAAGGCGTGAGCTGGAACCGGCCGGAAGGCGGCATGTTCGTGTGGGTCACGCTGCCAGCGCATTTGAACAGCATGAAGCTGCTCGAAGAAGCGGTCGCGCAGAATGTCGCGTACGTGCCGGGCGGCCCGTTCTTCGCGAACGAAGCGCAACACCACACGCTGCGTCTTTCGTTCGTGACCGTGCCGCCGGCAAAGATCGACGAAGGCGTCGCGAAACTCGCGGCACTGATCCGCGCGCGGATCTGATTGCAGATCCGCTTTCCCGATTTCATCCAGAGATAAAGGACACGTCATGGCTCAAGCAAATGTGTATGACCGGCTGAAGGAACTCGGCATCGAACTGCCGAACGCAGGTGCGCCCGCCGCCGCTTACGTCATGAGCGCGCAGAGCGGCAACACGGTGTATCTGTCCGGCCACATTGCAAAGAAGGACGGCAAGCCGTGGGTCGGCAAGCTCGGTGAAACGCTTTCGACCGAAGAAGGCAAGGTCGCCGCGCGTTCGATCGCGATCGATCTGCTCGCCACGCTGCATACGCACGTCGGCGACCTGAACCGCGTGACGCGCATCGTCAAGCTGATGAGCCTCGTCAATTCGACACCCACGTTCACCGAACAGCATCTCGTGACGAACGGCGCATCGGAACTCGTCGCCGATGTATTTGGTGAGCGCGGCAAGCACGCACGTTCGGCTTTTGGCGTGGCGCAGATTCCGCTGGGCGCGTGCGTCGAAATCGAAATGATCGCCGAAGTACAGTAAAACGTTTTTGCGTTCCGGCTTCAACCCTGTTGAACCCACGCCGAACGCCAGCGGCGCCGCGCGACTGTGACTCAGCGCGTGGCGCCGCCAGCCAGCATGTTCCATGCGGTATTTGTCATATGCGGGAAACATGTCGATGTTTTTCATGTCGCGTGTCAAGAGCAGCAGAAAAGACGAATAACGCGATTCAGGCGCCGATCTTAAAAATATGAAGAATCGCGCTTGTTCAATTCCAGCATTGGAAACGGGCGAAACGTATGCTTAGTCGCTTCAAGCAGGTCGATGTGTTTACCCTTGCTCCGTTCAAGGGCAATCCGCTGGCGGTGATCCTCGAAGGCGACGGCCTGACCTCCGACCAGATGCACGCCATCGCGCGCTGGACGAATCTGTCCGAGACCACTTTCCTGCTGAAACCGACCGACCCGGCCGCCGACTACCGCGTGCGTATCTTCACCCCCGGCGGCGAGCTTCCGTTCGCGGGTCATCCGACGCTCGGCACCGCACATGCGCTGCTTGAAAGCGGCTACACGCCGAAACAGCCAGGCCGGCTTGTGCAGCAATGTGGCGTTGGCCTCGTTGAACTCGCCCAGCAGGATGCGCAGGTCTGGGCCTTCGCCGCGCCACCCGCCCGCGTCACGCCGCTTCCCGAAACGCAGTACGCCGCGCTGCAGGCGGCCCTGAAAACCGATGCGATCGACTTCAACGCGCCGCCGTGTGCGATCAACAACGGCGCGGCGTGGCTCGTGGTGCGCCTGCATTCCGCTGAGGCATGCCTTGCGCTGACGCCCGATTCGCCGCTGCTCGCCGACGTCGTCCATGCCGCCGATACGCATGGCATCGCCGCCTATGCGCCGCATGCGCCGGGCGGCCCCGCTACGTTCGAAGTCCGCTGCCTGATGGCGGGCGGCGCATTCGGCTTCGGCGAAGACCCGGTGACGGGCAGCGCGAACGCCGCGCTGGCTGGTTTGCTGACGCAGCAGAATCGCCGTCCGGGTAACGCCTATACCGCACGCCAGGGCACCGCGATGGGCCGCGACGGCCGCATCGTCGTAACCTACGATGATGTTGCCGGCAAGACGTGGATCGGCGGCTCATCGGTGACGGTTGTAGACGGAACGTTCCGGTTGCCGTGAGCGGTGAGCCGCGAGCGCACGCATTCCACCGTTGTCCACAAAATGCCTTACGTGGGCAACCTGACGATGATATCGATGCGGGTGCAATGCATCGCATCGATGCTGACCTGATGCATTCTGGATAAACCCGCGGCGTCGATATACGTCCCCCTGACGCAGCGGACGTCGTCGCATACCAGGTTTCGACGGAACCCTTCAAAGGCGGGTGGCCCGCGAACACGGCGACAAGGCTGGCAAGCCGCGTCAGGTCTGCGTGTCGCGTGCCTGGCCGGGCGAGCGTATACCCGATGCGCGGATGCTTCCTTAATCTTTTGGCATTCAGTAATATCGAAAGGTCCCGGTGACCAACGGACTTCGGCACAGCGCCGCGCCTTCCTACCCGCGCACCTGGTACCCGTTCATCATGCAGCCAACCTCGAACTTCGCGCAGTCGACATACCCGGAGCCGCTGCAGCGAGGCACACGCCCCTGGTCAGCACGATGACCCATTTCCGCTCCTTTGCGACACGCGACGGAAGACTCCGCAATCCCACGGTGTCGCGCCGCCGTGCGCTTCTGGCTATTCCCGCGCTGGGCGTGCTTGTATTGATCCTGTTGTGGACCGTCATCTTCGCGCGCCTGTCCGTCGAGAAGGAGACCACGTATCGGGAAGCGATGGCATCGTCGGCGATCCTGTCGGCAGCGCTCGAGCAACACACGGTCAAGGCCATTCACCAGGTCGACCAGATTACGCGCTTCGTCAAATACGAATTCGAGAAGACGCCGAATCACTTCGACCTGTCGAGCACGGTTGAAAAAGGCGTCGTGCAGAGCGAAACGCTCGTGCAGGTTTCGCTGATCGACGAACACGGCAAGCTGATCGCGAACACCGCCGATCCCAATCCGAAACGTATCGATCTCTCGGACCGTGAGCACTTCAAGGCGCACGAACACGAGAACGACGACGCGCTCTTCATCAGCAAGCCGGTGCTTGGACGTCTGTCCGGACACTGGACGTTGCAGATGACGCGCCGCCTGAATCATCCGGACGGCTCGTTCGCGGGTGTCGTGGTGGTGTCGGAGGATCCGAGCTACTTCACGACCGACTTCTACAACAACGCGGCGATCGGCCGCGACGGTGTGATCGCCGTGATCTCCGATTCGGGCACCGTGCTCGCGCGCCGTACCGGCAGCGCCGAGCATGCGGCTGGCACGTTCTCGGCGAGTGGGACGTACCCGACGTCGGAACATGTATCGGGCACCTACGTCGATCCGATCGACAACGTGACGCGCATCGTGTCGTACCGTCATATCGACGGCTATCCGCTCGGCGTGCTGGTCGGCCTCTCGCAGGCGGAAGAATTCGCCGACTACAACCACACGCGCAACGTGTACCTGATGATGGCGGGCTTTATCTCGCTCGCGATGCTGAGCTTCTTCGCCGTTGCCACTGGGTTGATCGGCAAGCTGCTCGGACGCGAACGCGAGATGACGCATCTCGTCGAATACGATCTGCTGACCGGCCTGCGCAACCGCTACGCCACGCTGCAAAGCCTTCGACACGACGTTGCGTTGCCGGTGAACGTCGGCCGCCTCGCGATCCTCTTCATCGACCTCGACAACTTCAAGACCGTCAACGACACGCTCGGCCACAACGCCGGCGACATCGTGCTGCAGATGACCGCATCGCGGCTCGCCGATGCGGTCGGCGATCTGGGCGCGTTGAGCCGCATCGGCGGCGACGAATTTGTCGTGATCGTCAAAGGCGAGAACGTCGAAAAGCGCGCCGTCGATCTCGCCGAAGCAACGGCCGACGTGTTCGCCAAGCCGTTCGAAGTGCGTGGCAGCGCGTTCGTGCTGCACGCGAGCGTGGGCATCGCGCTGTACTCGGTCGCCAACGAAAGCGAAATCGACCTGCTGAAAAAAGCCGATCTCGCAATGTACAGCGCGAAGGATGCCGGCAAGAACTGCTACCAGTTCTACTCGCCGCAGCTCTCGCACCGCGCGGACCATCTGATGAAGTGGGAGCAGCAGCTGCGCGTCGCGCTGAACGAAGGGCAACTGTTCCTTGCCTATCAACCGAAGGTCGATCTCACGCGCCGCTGCATCACCGGTTTCGAGGCGCTGGTGCGCTGGAACCATCCGCAGCACGGCCTGATTCCGGCCAACGAGTTCATTCCCGTCGCGGAATCGACCGGGCTGATCGTCCCGATCGGCGACTTCGTGATCGAAACCGCCTGCCGGCAACTGGCGATGTGGCAGCAACAGGGCTACGACCCGCTTTCGCTCGCGGTCAACATTTCCGCCGTGCAGTTCTGGCGCGGCGACCTGTACCAGACGATCTCGCGCGCCATCGAGGAAACCGGCATTTCCGCGCGCCGCCTTGAACTGGAAATCACCGAGACGGCGATGATGGAATATCCCGATCTCGTCTCCGAGAAAATCTTCGCGCTCAAGCGCCTGGGGGTGCGCATTGCGCTCGACGACTTCGGCACGGGCTATTCGTCGCTGTCGTATCTGAACCGTTTTTCGGTCGATACACTGAAGGTGGACCGCTCGTTCGTGCAGGCCATCCCCGGCGACCGCAGCGTGTGCGTGATGGTGACGGCGATCGTCAATCTGGCGCGCTCGCTGGGGCTGACGGTGGTCGTGGAAGGCACGGAGACGGAAGAACAGATCGCGTGGCTCGCGGCGCTCGGCCACATCGAGGCGCAGGGCTTCCTGTTTTCGCGACCGGTGCCGTCGGACGGAATACCGGCGCTGCTCGACCGGTTTGGCGTCTGTGGCATGCCGGACCGCCGCGTAACCCAGGAACCCGATCTCGACAGTATGGGCTTTGCACCGAGCACCAGTGGACAGTCTGCGTGACTGAAGCGACGGCGCGCTGCCGCGACGCAACGTCCGCGCAGCAGGCGGTCCCGACGCTGGCCATGCCACCGGTCAGGCGCACGGCGAGGGCCGCTCACCCTGAACCAGAACGAAACCCGACGATACGCGCGCCCGGCACGACCGGCGCGGATTTGCCATGCAGATGACGACAACGAGGGACGCCGCCCGGCGAGGCGAGCGCGAACCGCTGTGGACGCTCTTCAGGGTGGTCTTCGGACTATCCACACTGTCATGGGGCGGCCTCGCGCTGATGGCGCAGCTGGAGCATCACTACGTCGAACGCGAAGAACGTCTCTCGCGACTCGCCTTCTCCGACCTGATCGCGCTCGCGTGGATGGTGCCGGGGCCCGTCGGCTGCAACGTCGCCGTGCAGCTCGGGCATACACTGCGCGGACGCGCAGGCGCGTGGATCGCCGGCATCGCGAGCGTGCTGCCCTTCTTCCTGTTGATGACGCTCTTCGCGATCTTCTATCGCACGCCGATCGTCCGGGCGGCCGCCTCGGAAATCCTCATCACCCACTTCAGCGTCGTGCTGGCGACGCTCATCGGCGTGACCTGGTACAAGCAGACGCGCGCGCTCGTGCGTGGCCATGTGGAGTGGATCGCGGCCGTCCTGTCGTGCGTTGCGCTGGTTTATGCGCATAGCCCTGCCGCCTACGTGCTGCTGCTGGGCGGAGCGTTCGCGGCAGGCTGGCTGAAGAGCCGCGCGCACGCAATGCCACTCAAGGTTTCGCTCGATGCGGGCGAGGGTCAACTGCTGCTTGCGCTGGCCGCACTCGTCGTGCTGTTTGCGCTTCCGCTGCCGCCGCGGTACGAGCCGGTGCTGCTGTGGCCGCGTCTTGCGGGCGCTGGGATGACGTTGTTCGGGGGGGGATTTTCGGCGTTGCCCGTATTGAAGACGCTCTTCGTCACACCGCCCATCGGCGTGTCGAATAACGACTACACGCTGGCGTTTTCGCTCTCGCCGTTGTCGCCAGGGCCGCTCCTGAACGTGGTGCCGTTCCTCGGCTATCTGATCGACGGATGGACGGGCGCGCTGATCGCAACGTTTGCGCTCTTTGTGCCGTCGGGGTGTCTGGTCGTGCTCGCGCAGCGCCATCTTCATCAACTCAAGGCGCATCCGCGCTTCGAAGAGGGCATGCGCGTGCTACGCGCGGTGACGACCGCGTTTCTCGCCGTGGCCGTCTTCAGGATCGTGCAGCGCGTGCCGCTGCAACCCTCGTATGGCGCGACTGCGCTGTTTTCGTTGATGTGCTTCGTGCGGCTGAAAATGCCGGTGTACGCGGTGTACGGTACGGTGGCGATCGTCTGCGGGGTGTGGGTGCTATACGTACACGGCGTGTGAGCCTGCGCTCAGAACCCGCGCGACATCACGGCGACGCCGATCGTCACGACGCCCAGCACCATGTTGATCACCACCAGACGCCGCACGGTACCGACGGCGCGCGCACCGTCCGGCCAGTTCTGCGCCTGGACTGCGCGACGGATACGCGGGAACACGGCGAAACGGATATGCCCGAAGAGCAGCATCATCACGATGCCAAGACCCGCCATGGCGTGAAGCGTCCACGATGCGTGACCGCCGCCGAACTGCATCAGCAGAAAACCGCCCGAGATCAGGATGACAAGCACTGCGGCGCCGACCCAGTTGAAGAAGCGCCCGAAGACGGACTCCCACAACGGCAGACGCAGCTGTGGCGAGAGATCGGCAAGCGCCGGCCGCAGACAGAAATGCGCGAACACCATGCCGCCCACCCACACGGCCACGCCGAGCAGATGCAGAAAGAGCGCGAGTTCGATGGCTTTGTTCATGATTGTTTTCCCTGTGCGGTGTGGAACTGTCGCGCTTCATTTGAAGCTGCCATTGAGCGCATTCGACCACAGCTCAACAGCGCAGTTCATCTTTATGTTTTATTTTGACGTTTGCGCGCGACGGTTTTGTCGTCGGGCGTCGTGCTTCGCTTTGTTTTGATTCTTTTGCTGCGATTCGTTTTGCTGCGCATCAGCCACGGGTCGGCCCGGCGATTTTCGCCAGATTCAAACGCCGGCCTGCTCCCGCATGCGACGGGCGAAGGGCGAACGGCGAAGAGCCATGGCGGAGGCTCTTCGCCGCTTGCTGCGTGTCCGGATGGCTGTGACGTTATTGAAAACGCCTAGCCCGCGAGTGCCGGCCTCAGCGCCTGCACCTTCAGCTTCGTGTCTGGCGCACGACCCTTGCGCGCCCGTTTGCCCACGTGCGGCGCGAGCGCTGCGCCCACCAGCGTTTCTTCCTGCTGCTTGCCACCGCGACCCGTGCCTTGCAAAACGACGCCTGCCTTGCCGATCGCGAGAGCCTGCGCGAGCGCTTCCTTGTCGTCGAGCGCCATCAGCGTGACGCCGCGTCCGCCGCCTGAGAGCGTCTTCATCTCGTCCATGCCGAACACCAGCAAACGACCCGCGCCCGACAGACACGCCACCTGCGTCGCGTCCGGCAGCATCGGCATCGGCGCGAGCGGTGTCGCGCCTTCGTCGATCGTCATGAACGACTTGCCGGCCTTCACGCGGCTCACCATGTCGCCCACCTTCGCGATGAAGCCGAAGCCGTTGCTCGACGCAAGCAGCAACGCCTGATCGGCCGAAGCCGCGTAGTAGTGCATCAGATGCGTGCCCGATTCGAGCTCGATCAGCGACGTGACCGGCACGCCGTCACCGCGCCCGCCCGGCAATATCGCCACGGCGACGGAATAGACGCGTCCCTTGCTGCCCCATGCAATGAGGATGTCCGGCGTGCGGCACTGGAACGCCGCGTACAGACCGTCGCCGGCCTTGAACGTGAAGCCGGCCGGGTCGAGTGCGTGGCCCTTCAGCGCCCGCACCCAGCCCTTCTGCGACACCACGACGGTGACCGGTTCATCGACGACACGCGCCTCGAACGTCGCGCGTTTTTCCTGCTGGATCAGCGTGCGGCGGTCGTCACCGTACTGCTTCGCGTCACCTTCGATTTCCTTGATGAGCAGACGCTTCATCGCCGATTCGCTGCCGAGCAGTTCCTCGAGCTTCGCCTTCTCGTCGCGCAATTCGGACAGTTCCTTCTCGATCTTGATCTTCTCAAGTCGCGCCAGTTGACGCAGACGAATCTCAAGAATGTCTTCAGCCTGACGATCCGACAGACCAAACGCCGAGATCAGCGCGGACTTTGGTTCGTCTGATTCGCGAATGATCCGGATGACTTCATCGATATTCAGGAAGACGATCATCCGCCCTTCGAGGATATGGATCCGGTCGTCGACCTTCATCAAACGATGTTGCGTGCGGCGCGTGACCGTCGCAAAACGGAAGCCGATCCATTCGCCGAGGATTTCGTTAATGCCCTTCTGACGCGGCCGGCCGTCCGAGCCGACCATCACCAGATTCAGCGACGCGTTCGATTCCAGGCTCGTATGCGCGAGCAGCGTGTTGACGAATTCGGTCTGGTCGATACGGCTCGACTTCGGCTCGAACACGAGACGCACCGGCGCGTCCTTGCCCGACTCGTCGCGCACGGCGTCGAGGAGCGCCAGCATCGTCTGCTTTGTTTGCAGCTGTTCGGGCGTGAGCGTCTTCTTGCCGAGCTTGATCTTCGGGTTGGTCTGCTCTTCGATTTCTTCGAGCACCTTCTGGCCCGACGTGTTCGGCGGCAATTCGGTGAACACGACCTGCCACTGGCCGCGCGCCATCTCTTCGATTTTCCAGCGCGCGCGCACCTTCAGGCTGCCGCGTCCGGTTTCGTACGCAGCGGCAATTTCCGCCTCGCTAGAGATGATCTGGCCGCCGCCCGGGAAATCTGGGCCCGGCACGAGCTGCATCAGTTCGGCGTGCGAAAGCCTCGGATTGCGGATCAGCGCGACGGCTGCGGCCGCGACTTCGCGCAGGTTGTGCGACGGGATTTCGGTTGCGAGCCCGACTGCGATACCCGACGCGCCGTTCAGCAGCACGAACGGCAGGCGTGCCGGCAACAGCCTCGGCTCTTCGAACGAGCCGTCGTAGTTCGGCATGAAATCGACCGTGCCCTGGTTGATTTCATCGAGCAGCAGTTTCGCGATCGGCGTGAGACGCGCCTCGGTGTAACGCATGGCCGCCGCGCCGTCGCCGTCGCGCGAACCGAAGTTGCCCTGGCCGTCGATCAACGGGTAGCGCATCGAAAAGTCCTGCGCAAGCCGCACGAGTGCGTCGTACGCCGACTGGTCGCCGTGCGGGTGATACTTGCCCAGCACGTCGCCGACGACGCGCGCCGACTTCACCGGCTTCGCGTTATCGGCGAGGCCCATCTCGTTCATCGCGAACAGGATGCGGCGCTGGACAGGCTTCTGGCCGTCGCACACATCGGGCAGCGCGCGGCCCTTCACCACGCTCACCGCGTAGTCGAGATACGCGCGTTCCGCGTAGTTGCCGAGCGTCAGGAATTCGCCGGCCGGTACCGCTTCGGTGAAAAGATCGGGAGTGTTATCGTCCATCTGGATGTCGTGTCCGTATTTTTACGTGAGGGCATGCGCTCGCGGGATGCCGGGATACGTCAGCGCGCCCGCTCAGATATCCGCTTCGACTTCGTTGCCCTTTTCTTCGAGCCAGCTGCGACGCGACGCCGCTTCGCCCTTGCCCATCAGCATCGTCATGCGTGCGACGGTCGCGTCGAAATCGAGCGCGCCAAGCGCGACCGGCGACAGGCGCCGCGTGTCCGGGTTCATCGTCGTGTCCCACAGCTGCTCGGCGCTCATTTCGCCAAGGCCCTTGAAGCGGCTGATCGTCCACTGCGACTCACGCACGCCGTCCTTGCGCAGCTTGTCCAGAATTGCTTCGAGTTCGCCCTCGTCGAGCGCGTATAACTTTTGCGCCGGCTTCTTGCCGCGCGCGGGCGCGTCGACGCGAAAGAGCGGCGGACGCGCCACACACACGTGCCCGCGTTCGATCAGCTGGGGGAAATGCTTGAAGAAGAGCGTGAGCAGCAGCACCTGGATGTGCGCGCCATCGACGTCCGCGTCCGACAGGATGCAGATCTTGCCGTAGCGCAGATTCGACAGATCGACCTTGTCGTCGGGGCCATGGGGATCGACGCCGATCGCCACCGAAATGTCGTGCACTTCGTTATTGGCGAAGAGGCGGTCACGTTCGGTTTCCCACGTGTTCAGCACCTTGCCGCGCAGCGGCAGGATCGCCTGATATTCCTTGTCGCGGCCCATCTTGGCCGAACCGCCAGCCGAATCGCCCTCGACAAGAAACAGTTCGTTGCGGCCGATTTCCGTCGATTCGCAATCGGTCAGCTTGCCCGGCAGCACTGCCACGCCCGAACTCTTGCGCTTCTCGACCTTCTGTCCGGCGCGCGTACGTGCCTGCGCCTGCTTGATGACGAGGTCAGCGAGCTTCTTGCCGTGTTCGACGTGCTGGTTCAGCCACAACTCGAGCGCCGGACGTGCGAACGACGACACCAGCTTCACGGCATCGCGACTGTTCAGCCGCTCCTTGATTTGCCCCTGGAACTGCGGGTCCAGCACCTTGGCCGACAGCACGAACGACACGCGCGCGAACACGTCTTCGGCGAGCAGCTTCACGCCCTTCGGTTGCAGGTTGTGCATCTCGACGAAGCTCTTCACCGCCTGGAACAGCCCTTCGCGCAAGCCGGATTCATGTGTGCCGCCTGCCGGCGTCGGAATCAGGTTGACATAGGATTCACGCGTAAGCGGCCCTTCCTCGCTCCACGCGACGACCCACGCGGCGCCTTCGCCTTCCGCGAAAGTTTCTTCGTTCGAGCGCGAGCTTTCCGCATAGCGCTCGCCTTCGAAAAGCGGAATCAGCAGGTCGCTGCCGGCCATGCCTTCGAGCAGGTAGCCACGCAGACCGTCTTCATACTTCCAGCTTTGCTGCTCGCCCGTTTTCTCGTTGACAAGCGTGACTTCGACGCCCGGCAACAGCACGGCTTTCGATCGAAGCAGACGCTGCAATTCCCCAACCGGCAAGTTCGCCGAGTCGAAATATTTCGGATTCGCCCAGGTGCGCACGCGCGTGCCGGATTTCTTGTCGCCGCGCTGGGCGGGACGCACTTCGAGCGGCTTGACGACGTCGCCATCGGCAAAGCCGAGGTCGGCGATCTTGCCGTCGCGCCAGACGGTGACGTCAAGGCGCGTGGACAGCGCGTTCGTGACCGACACGCCGACGCCATGCAGGCCGCCCGAGAACGTGTACGCGCCGCCGGACGCCTTGTCGAACTTGCCACCCGCATGCAGACGCGTGAACACGATTTCGACAACCGGCACGCCTTCTTCCGGATGCATGCCGAAGGGAATGCCGCGGGCGTCGTCTTCGACGGACACGGACTGGTCGGTGTGCAGCGTGACGGTGATCTGGCGACCATAGCCACCGAGCGCTTCGTCGGCAGCGTTGTCGATGACTTCCTGAATGATGTGCAGCGGATTTTCGGTGCGTGTGTACATGCCGGGCCGTTGCTTGACCGGCTCCAGGCCCTTCAGCACCTTGATCGACGCTTCGCTATACGCGGCGTTTGGCTTTTTCGTAGACATGGCTTGCTGTGGTCCGTCGGTTCATCGTTGTCCACAGGTCCTGTGGACATCTGCGTGGACAAACCGTTGAGTTTTCAAAAAAAGCGAAACGAAACAACGGGGTGAATCAATGTGCCTGCCGTTTGGGCAGTGCGTTTATTAACTGCTCGTATTGCGACATCTGTTGCCTGCCGCCTGCATCGACGCGCCCGCCAGTATGGGCGCTGATGCGTTCGCGGGGTATTTTACTGATTTCAGTACGCGCGGCAATTCGATGATGCGGGCGTTGGCCGTCTGGCCAGGCGCTGGCGTCACGCTGAGCCGACGGGGCGCTGCCGGCGCCTCGTAACCCGCCGCCGCAATGCTCGCCAGCCGACGCCAGGATACCCCACGCCCGGCGTAACGGCGTCACGACATGCACAAAATCTGGCGACGCTTATTTGCGTTTCGCCTCCAGTTCTTCCCAACGTTCGAGCGCGACCAGCAGTTCGTCGTCGATGGCCGCGTAGCGCTCGGTCAGCCGCGTGCCTTCCTGCGCGTCTTTCGCGAAGATCGAACCATCTTCGAGTTCCGCGCCAATTGTTTTCTGCTCTGCTTCGAGCGCCGCGATCTGTTGCGGCAACGACTCCAGTTCGCGCTGCTCCTTGAACGACAGCTTGACCGAGCGCTGCGCGTTGCGCCCCGCCCCGCTGTCTTTCGCCGCGACGTCTTTTGCCGGCTCTTTCGGCGCTTCGCTCTGCGCGAGCTTTAGCGAGCGCTCGCGTTGAATCTGCCAGTCGGTAAAGCCGCCGACGTATTCCCGCCACTTCCCCTCGTCTTCCGATGCAATTACCGAGGTCGCGACGTTATCGAGGAAAGCACGATCGTGGCTCACCAGCAGAACCGTGCCGTCGTAGTCGGTCAACAGTTCTTCGAGCAGTTCGAGCGTCGGGATGTCGAGGTCGTTGGTTGGCTCATCCAGTACCAGCACATTCGCCGGCCTTGCAAACAGCCGCGCCAGCAGCAGACGATTGCGCTCGCCCCCCGACAGCGATTTCACCGGCGAGCGGGCGCGCTCAGGTGCGAACAGGAAATCGCCGAGATAGCTCATCACGTGCTTCTTCGTGCCGTTCACTTCCACCCACTCGCTGCCCGGGCTGATCGTGTCGCCGAGGCTCTTGTCGAGGTCGAGCTGCGCGCGCATCTGGTCGAAATATGCGACCTGCAGATTCGTGCCGATGCGCACCTTGCCTTCGTCCGGCGTCAGTTCGCCGAGAATCAGTTTCAGGAGCGTAGTCTTGCCCGCGCCGTTCGGCCCGATGAAGCCGATCTTGTCGCCACGCATGACGGTGGCCGAGAAATGGTCGATCACAGTGCGCGCGCCATAGCCTTTCGACACGTCGGTGAGCTCGGCGACGATCTTGCCGGACTTTTCGCCCTGCCCCACGTCGAGCTTGACGTTGCCGAGCGAATTGCGGCGCTCGGCGCGCTCGTTACGCATCTGCACGAGCCGCGCAATGCGCCCGACGCTGCGCGTGCGCCGCGCTTCGACACCCTTGCGGATCCACACTTCTTCCTGTGCGAGCAGCTTGTCGGCCTTTTCGTTTTCGATACGCTCGACTTCCAGCTGCTGCGCCTTGCGTGTCTGGTACGCCGAAAAATTACCCGGATACGACAGCAGACGGCCGCGATCGAGTTCGACGATGCGCGTAGCGACGCGATCGAGAAACGCCCGGTCGTGGGTGATGAACAGCAGCCCGGCGCGCTGTGAAATCAGCAGTTCTTCGAGCCAGCGGATACCGTCGAAATCAAGGTGATTGGTCGGCTCGTCGAGCAGCAGGACGTCGGGCTGCACCACCAGCGCGCGCGCCAGCGCCACGCGTTTTTGCATGCCACCCGACAGCGCGCCCACGCGCGCTTCGCCATCGAGACCGATCTGCGCGAGCGTTGTGGACACGCGCGTGCGCCAGCTCCAGGCGTCGGTGGCATCGAGCGACGACTGAAGTGTGTTCATGCGCGCGAGCAGCGCGTCATGCTCAGCGCCTTCCGGCGTTTCCGCGAGTGCATGCGCGACGGTGTCGTATTCGTCGAGCAACGCGCGCGCATCGGTCAGGCCGGCCGCAACGGCATCGAACACCGACATGTCGGTATCGAACTCGGGTTCCTGCGGCACGTAAACAGTAGTGAGGCTTTGCTGCCGCGTGACGAGGCCGTCATCGGGCTTCGTCAGATCGGCAACGATCTTGAGCAGTGACGACTTGCCTGCGCCGTTGCGGCCAATCAGCCCGACGCGCTCCCCCGCTTCGAGAGAGAAATCGGCGTGATCAAGCAACGCGACGTGACCGAACGCGAGTTGCGCTCCGGTAATGGTGTAAAGCGACATGGGGAGAAGGAAGAAGACTGCAATGAATCGGAACTGCCCATTGTACCGGTCGCGCGATTGAACGCATCCCGGCCGGGTGGCATATGCCGTCTGGCCAGATTGAATTCGCCGGACCGCCGCGCACAGAATGGCACGACAAACCTGAGTGTCGCGACCGGCGCACACCGGCCGCTGAGGTACCGGCGGCCGCGCTGTGTCGCGTGCCCCGATACCCGCTACGTCATTACAACCTGCCCGTTACTTCACATGAACCGTTATCGTCCTGCTCATTTCCGGCCCATACGAACGATGCGCGCCGTCACCGAACTGCAGCGTCAGCGTGTGGTCACCTGGCGGCAACGTGACGTCCGTCTCCGTCTGGCCCTTGCCAAAGTGCAGCGACTTGTCGTTCGCCGGAATGACTTCGCCCTTCGGCAGCGGCTGGCCGTCGATCAGCAGATGATGATGGCCGGTGCCATCTGTCATGGTGCCGGCGGGCGCGACTTTCATGCCGTCAACGGCGAATTTCACGTGTACGGGGTTGCTTACCGTGGCGCCGTCTTTCGGTTCGACGAACGACACGCCGTCCGCACGCGCCACGCCCGACGCAACGAACAGACCGGCAAACACCAGGCTCGCAAGCCATTTGTTATTGAACATCGTGTTCTCCTTGAGGTACGCCGCTTCTCACTTTCGCGTCCGCACTGCTGGTGCGTCAACAGGACGCGGGAACGACTGCGCCCCGAGCATACACCGGGTGCGTGACCGTCCGGGGTGCATGCGCCCGCCCGGCACGCCATCCCGGCGCCACCTGCGACGCCCCTACGCAGCGGGATCTGCGCGATTTCCGGTAAGATTGCGGCTCTTCGCGCCCTGCCCCGAAAAGGGGCAGAACGCGCGGGCCATTGCATTGATCTGAAGAAAGAGTACGTCGTGAGCGAAGTGATTGAATACAAAAGCTGGGTCTGCCTGATTTGCGGCTGGATCTACAACGAAGAAGACGGTCTGCCGGAAGAAGGCATCGCGGCTGGAACGCGTTTCGCCGAAATCCCGGAAGACTGGCGCTGCCCGCTGTGCGACGTAGGTAAGGCCGAGTTCGCCGTCGTCGAGTTCTGAAGCCGCCGCGCGCCCGCAGGATTGCCGGCGCCCCGTCCTGTCGCGAATCCCCGCTGCTTCTTTCCGTCAGTCGCGTATCGCCACCACCACGAGTTCCCGGCTGGCGGCATCCACCGGTTCACGCGACCAGCCGCCATACCAGGTCATCGAAACGAAGCCTGCTTCGCGGAGCGTCGTCTCCAGCGCATCCTGGTTGCGAAACTGCAATTCGCTTTCCGCGACGATCTCCGCGCCACCGCGCTCGAACCCGTAATGGGTCGCGAACCGTACGCATTCGCCTTGTACGTCGATCAAGCGATGCCACACGTCGACCCAGCCATACGTCGTCGATTCGACGCGCCGGCGTGATGCCTCCGGCGTCCACGCGCGCCAGGGTTCGCACGCCGGATTGCGGCTCTCGAAAGCAAGGCAGCCGCCTGGTCGCAACGCGTCGTATGCCGCTGAAAGCGTCTGACGCCAGCTTGCGTCGTCGACGAAAACCTGCGCCACGTGCCCCGTCATCACGGCAAGATCCGCCGCGCCTCGACGCGCCATGCCGGCGTCGCCCTCGATCCACGTGACGCGTTCGCCGCCCGCGCGGCTACGCGCAACCGCCAGCATCGCCGGCGATGGGTCGATGCCCGTCACGTCGTGTCCACGGTCCGCCAGCGCGCAGCTCAGGAGGCCCGTGCCGCAGCCGATGTCGAGCACCCGGTCGGCGCCTGAGGACTGTGCGAGGTCGAGGTAGAAGGCCGTGTCGGCGGCGGCGGGATTAAGCAGGTCGTAAAGGCCGACGAGGCGCGGGTCGCCATAGAGGTTCGGAACGGTCATCGCAGGATCATAACGGCACAGCGCAATGCGGCGCGCGGCGCCATTCTCGCGGCGGGTCGCGTTTGCTATACTCTGGCCCCTGTGGCGCGATTCCTGCGCGTGCGAGCGGGCCGTCCAGTGCGATGGCGTTGCCTTCACGCTGCATGACGCCGCGCGGTTCCAGCTACGGTGGGTGACTTAGGAACGTAGCAGTGATGGAACACGCGGAACGTTCGCCTCGCCGTGCATGGTTCCCTCTCCCTGTAGTTCAATGGATAGAACAAGTGCCTCCTAAGCGCTAGATACAGGTTCGATTCCTGTCAGGGGGACCACACCGCACCGTCCCTGCACTGCTTTCGCGCCGTGCCCACACGCCGTACCAGCCGAACTGGCGAACTAACCCCCCTCTGATCGCCGGATTGCGCGCGCCCACGTCCCGTTAAGCTTCATTCATCGCGATATCCGATCGCCGCCCGATCCAGGCAGACAGGGTGCAACGAATACGACGGGGCCTCCCAATGGTTACTTTGATCGATCACGACATTGCACACATCACACACGTCATGCGGCCGTCGCTGTATGGCAACGCGGGCGTGCCGATCCTGCCGACGTCGTACTGGCGCAAGCGCCTGCATCATCTGCTCGACGCCTGGCACGTGACGAAAGCACAGCTCTGCGCCATCGACAGCCTCCTGCTGGAACTGGATCACTACGACCGCGATCAGGCACGCATCACGACGGGCGACACGGTAGTCTGCCAGGCGGTGGTCACGCCCGCTTCCCGCTCGACGGCGCACGCGCGCCGCAACGCGTCCGCGGCATGACGCTCACGCGCGAGCGCAACCGGCAAAGCCGTATGGCCTGAACGGCATACGGCTTCGGTGCGAGCATCAGTGTCAAAATACGGGGCTAACGGCCGGAGGGCCATCGATTTACCCCATCCGTAGAGGAGTCCCGTGGACACCAGCAAACAGATCGCCGCATTGACCGTTTCCGGCATGCAGACCGCCGGCGCGAGCCAGGCCACCGCCATCGCCCTTCACGTTCTGATCCGTCATCTGAAGTCGCCCGAGTTGCTCAGTGAACTGACGACGGCGTTCGAACAACATCAGGCGTTGATGCTGCAAAAACCGTGGCCGGAGCAGATGCTGGCCTCGTTCGAGGCGACGCGCCGTTTCTTCGAAAGCGCCGCACGCAGCGACAGCGCCCCCGAAACGACCGGCAATGCGAGCTGACACGGCCTCATCCCTGCGGCGCACGCGCCGCGCCCCCTGTGGTTCAACTGCGTGACTTATCCTTACAACATCGCGGCTGCCGCCGTTCTGATGACCATTGTCGCTTTCAGCGCAATCGCGCTCATCGTGAACTGATCCTGCGAGTTAACCGACCGGTATGAAAAAAGGCGCCGAAGCGCCTTTTTTCTGGCCCGTGCGGCCAGGCCTGCACGGCAGCACGGGCACACATGCCTTACGGGGCATTGCGTTTTGCGTTTTCTTTCGCGTTGTCCTTTGCGTTTTCCCTGGCGTCGCCATAGGCCTTGCGCATTTCGCCCGCGCCCTGCTGAAGATCGCCCTTCACTTCCTGGGCAGCGTCGCCGGTTGCACGGCCGACAGTCTCATTGACCTTGCCCTTTACCTTTTCTGCCACACCCTTCACTTGATCCTTGTTCATGTCTGGCTCCCATCGTAGTGCCAGCGCGAATTTGCGCCAGTACCCGAGTCACAGCAACCGCTGTGCCCAGCCCTCGTCGTCACGCCGCAAGCAGCGTTGCGCCTTGTCGCACAAGGCTCCTCGGCTAACGGGGCCAGTCCAGTGCGATTTGCCGTTGAGAGACGATCCGGGCGCAGCCGCACGGCGACCGGAAAAAGTCACGCGTATTGCACCCTGCCGAAATGTACGAGCGGCACTCTGTCATCGGTAAAGACGACTCGCGGATCCTAAAGCATTCATTTCCGGTGCCGTAAACGGGGTATGGACCGACCTACCCCCGCCCGCTCCGGCTCATTTCAGGCCACGCTGATCGATCAGGACATCGCGCATATCGCGCGTGTCATGCGGCCGGCCCTTCAGGGCGACCTGGGCGGGCCGATCCTGCCAGCCTCGTACTGGCGGCAGCGTCTGCACACGCTGCTCGATGCCGATTTCCTGACCAAGGGTCAGCTTCGCGCGATCGACAGTCTGCTGCTTCAACTCGAACATTTCCTGCTTCGCAACCATCCGCCTGCGATACACGCCCTCGTCGCCGCTAACGCGAACACGATGACCCCTGGCGCGACCTGCACAGCGCAGGGATAAACCACCGCCGTCACCCGAAGGCGGCCGCAGGGCGGCTACCCACGCCAGCGAACGTCGCCCGAAACGCATCCATCGCTGATCGCACGTGTATCGCGCCGCCTTGCACGCCCTCCCGGTTTTTTTGCGATCGCCTGCCTGACGTAGCAAAAAAGGGACGCGCCCAGGTCATAATGTCCGCAAAAATCCCCAGCAAGGACCGATAGTGACTCAGGCCACGCTGCGAGCGCTGCTGACGCAGGCTCGCGCCCGCTACACACAACGAGAAATCGCCGATCACGTCGGCAAGGACATCAAAACCGTCCGCCGCTGGGAAAAAGGCGAAACGCCCTGCCCGGCGATGCTCGGCCCGGCGCTGCGTCTGCTGCTGACCACGGGTGCCCCCGACGGCTCGCGCCGCGCCGGCACGCCCGCGCGCTTCTCCTTCATCGATCTGTTCGCCGGCATCGGCGGCATCCGTATGGGCTTCGAGGCGCAAGGCGGCGAGTGCGTCTTCACGAGCGAGTGGAACGACTTTTCGAAGAAGACGTACCTCGAGAACTACGGCGAGAACCACCCGTTCGCCGGCGACATCGTGTCGTTTCCCGCCGAAGATGTTCCCGCCCACGACATCCTGCTCGGCGGCTTTCCCTGCCAGCCGTTTTCGATTGCGGGCGTCAGCAAGAAGAACGCGCTTGGCCGGCCGCATGGCTTCGAGTGCACGACCCAGGGCACGCTCTTTTTCGACGTCGCGCGGATCATCGCGGCGAAGCGTCCCGCCGCGTTCCTGCTCGAAAACGTAAAAAATCTGCTGTCGCACGACAAGGGCCGCACGTTCGACGTGATCCTGCAGACGCTGCGCGACGAACTGGGCTACGAAGTGCACTACCGCGTGATCGACGGCCAGCATTTCACGCCGCAACACCGTGAGCGCATCATCATCGTGGGCTTTCGCGGCAAGACGTCGTTTTCCTGGGACGACCTGCGTCTGCCGGAAAACGGTCCGCGGCTCGCGTCGATCCTGCATCGCACGGACGGCAGCGAACCGCATCTGCCGTGGGACGACGCGCGCTTCTTCGATCACGCCGCGCGCTGCGTGCAACCGAAATACACACTGACGCCCAAGCTGTGGGCCTATCTGCAGCAGTACGCCGAGAAACATCGCGCGGCCGGAAACGGCTTCGGGTTCGGGATGGCGTATCCGGACAGCGTCACGCGCACGCTGTCGGCGCGCTATCACAAGGACGGCTCCGAGATTCTCGTGTATCAGGGCGATGGCCTGCGGCCGCGCCGGCTGACGCCGCGCGAATGCGCGCGTCTAATGGGCTTTCCGGACACGTATCGCATTCCCGTCAGCGATACGCAGGCTTACCGGCAGTTCGGCAACAGCGTCGTGATGCCGGTCATGCAGGAAGTGGCGCGCATCATGGCGCCGCACGTCGAAGCGTTACTGTCCGGCAACGGCGAATCCGGTAACACGCCGTCGCAGGACATCGCGCTCGTCGCCTGATGGTCGACGTCGTCGACGCCGCGACGCGAAGCCGGATGATGTCCGGCATTCGCGGGCGCAACACGAAACCCGAACTTCTGATCCGCAGCCTGCTGCATCGACGCGGCTTTCGCTTCCGGATCGACGCACGCGATCTGCCGGGCCGCCCCGACATCGTGCTGCCGCGTTATCGCGCGGTGGTCTTCGTGCATGGCTGCTTCTGGCATGGCCATGGCTGTCATCTCTTCAAATGGCCACAGACACGCCCCGAGTTCTGGCGCGAAAAGATCGGCCGCAACCGCTGCAACGATGAGCGCGCCGTACAGGCGTTGCGCGCAGCCGGCTGGCGCGTGGCAATCGTATGGGAATGCGCCTTGCGTGGAGCGAACCGGGACATCGAAGGCGTGATCGAGCGTCTCGCCGGCTGGCTGAAGGAGGAAAGCGGCGCGCCCGGAAAACCCTCAGACAGCGACGGGCGCGACAGGCTCGAACTCAGCCTGTAAGCCCGCACCCTCATGCACACCGCAACACGCTGACGACACAACGACGATGGCCCAGGTTTGCGGCACAGCCGCAAAGACGTGCGGTGCTACACTCGATCAGCGTATTGCGCGTGTCTGTCTGCCGCGTGCGCGAATGCGAGACAGCGTCCGTTCCATCTCAAGAACTTTCCTTGAAGGAGGCATCCGATGGCTGATTTCCGACTCTGGTCCGACGAGTTTCCTGCCAACGGCTTCTTGCCGAAATCGCAGGAATTCAACGACAAATCGTTCGGCGTCGACGGCGAGAACATCTCCCCCGCCCTGCAATGGGACGCACCGCCCGCCGATACGCAAAGCTTCGCCCTCACGCTATACGATCCGGACGCGCCGACGGGAAGCGGCTTCTGGCACTGGGTGATCGTCAACATTCCGCCCGACGCGCGATCGCTGCCCCGCAACGCCGGCAAGGCCGACGGCAGTCTGTTGCCGCATGGTGCGCTGCAGGTGCGCAACGACTACGGCACGGCGGGCTTCGGTGGCGCGGCGCCGCCGCGCGGCGACAGGACGCACCGCTACATTTTCCGGCTGCACGCACTGAAGGTGGCGCACCTGCCGATCAATGCCGAAACGACGAACGCGGTCGCGCGATTCATGACGCACCTGAACGAGATCGATTCGACGACGTATACGGGCCTGTACGAACTGAAGTAGTGTGGCGACGCGGACCGCTCTCCTTTCTGGCGCGCCTCGCGGCGCGCCGTCCGCACGCTGGTTCTGCCGGACGCCCCGGCGCCCGGCCCGCGCCCGCGCCAGTCTGGCGCCGACACCGGAACGATGCGCGCACAACCTTCCTGTAAGGCGGGTTTCGTACAATTCGGCGTCCGCTTACCAATGATCCGATAAAGGCCCGATAAAGGCCGTGCCGATGAATCCAGAACAAGGCCTGCCCATTCCGCAACGTTACGGTGCAATCGTCGTCGTGGCACTCGGCATTACGCTCGCCGTGCTCGACAGCGCCATCGCCAACGTCGCGCTTCCAACCATCGCGCGACATCTGCGCGCCAGCGCCGCCGGCTCGATCTGGATCATCAATGCGTACCAGCTGACCATCACGATCTCGCTGCTGCCGCTTGCCTCGCTCGGCGATCGCATCGGTTACCGGCGCGTGTATCTGGCGGGTCTCGCGCTCTTCACGGTCGCTTCGCTCGGATGCGCGCTGTCGACTTCGCTGCCGATGCTCGCCTTGACCCGCGTGATCCAGGGCTTCGGCGCGGCGGGCATCATGAGCGTGAACACCGCGCTCGTCCGCATGATCTATCCGTCGGATCAACTCGGCCGCGGCGTCTCGATCAACGCGATGGTGGTCGCGGTTTCGTCGGCGGTCGGACCGACGGTCGCTTCCGCGGTGCTCTCGGTCGCGACGTGGCCGTGGCTCTTCGCGATCAATGTGCCGATCGGCATCGTGGCGTTCACCGCCGGGCTCAAGGCGCTGCCGCGCAACACACCGCACGATGTGCCCTACGATTTTCTGAGCGCGGTGATGAACGCGTTCGTGTTCGGCCTGCTGATCTTCGCGGTCGACGGTCTCGGTCACGGCGAGAATCGCGGCTATGTGATCGCGGAGTTCGTTGCGGCCGGCGTCATCGGCTACTTTTTCGTGCGGCGGCAGCTCGATCAGCCTGCGCCGCTTCTGCCCGTCGATCTGCTGAAAATCCCGATCTTCGCGCTGTCGATCGGCACGTCGATCTGTTCGTTCGCCGCGCAGATGCTGGCCTTCGTGTCGCTGCCGTTTCTGATGCAGGACACGTTCGGGCTCACGCAGGTGCAGACCGGCCTTTTGATGACACCGTGGCCGCTCGTCATCATCGTCGCGGCGCCGCTTGCGGGCGTGCTGGCGGACCGCTATTCGGCGGGCATTCTGGGTGGTATCGGGCTCATCACGATGAGCTGCGGATTACTGCTCCTCGCCACGCTCGGCCCGCATCCGGAACCGGTCGAGATCGCGTGGCGCATGGCGGTGTGCGGCGCGGGCTTCGGACTTTTCCAGTCGCCGAACAACCGCGCGATGCTGTCGTCGGCGCCGCGTTCGCGCAGCGGCGGCGCGAGCGGTATGCTCGGCACGGCACGTCTGACCGGACAGACGCTCGGCGCGGCGCTCGTCGCGTTGATCTTCGGCGTGGCGCCGCAACGCGGGCCGACAATCGCACTCTACGTCGCGGCGACGTTTGCAATTGCTGCCGCGGTGGTCAGCATGATGCGGGTCGTGCAGCGCGGCGCGACTGCGTCGACCTGATTGCTGCCGCGACAGACGAAAAAACGGCGGCCAGAACTGGCCGCCGTGCAGATCAATCATCGCTTTTCTTTCGGTCTGGACGCCGGGCTTCTAGTTCGCCGTCGCGTCCGCGAGCTTTACCGCCTTGGCGGTCACCGAAGAAGCCGTCGCCACGTTGCGCAAATCGGCGAGGAAGTTGTCGCGCCACACAGAAAGATTGTTCTCACGCAGCGGCGCCATCATGTCCGCGTGGCGTGCCTGGCGTTCGGCGAGCGGCATCGACAGCGCGCGCTCCAGCGCTTCGGCCATCTGCGACAGATCGAACGGATTCACGACCAGTGCGCCCGGCAACTGCTCGGCGGCACCGGCGAACTGCGACAGCACGAGCACGCCCGGATCGGCCGGATCCTGTGAAGCGACGTATTCCTTCGCGACGAGGTTCATCCCGTCGCGCAGCGGCGTCACATAACCGACCTGCGACTGGCGGAATAGCGCCATCAGCAGATTGCGGTCGTACTTCCGGTTCAGATACTGGATCGGCGTCCAGTCGAGTTGCGCAAAGCGGCCGTTGATCCGGCCCGCTTCGCCTTCGAGCGTCTGACGGATGCGCTGATAGGTCGAGACGTCGGAACGCGTCGGCGGCGCGATCTGCACGAGCGACACGCGGCCATGCCAGCCCGGTGCGTTCAGCAGCAGACGCTCGAACGCCTGGAAGCGCTCGACAAGCCCCTTCGAATAATCGAGCCGGTCGACGCTCATGATCAGCTTGCGCCCACGCATCCCTTCGCGCAGGCTGCGTACCGGCTTGCGATCGGTGAACTGCTCCGCGGCCTTCGCAATCGCATCCGGATAGATGCCGATCGGATAGGCGCCGACCTTCAGGAAGCGGCCGTACGCGTGCACCATCCCGTCTTCGCTCGACGTGCCGTGCTGGCCGCGCTCGATGTAGTCGACGAACGACTGACGATCCGCATCCGTCTGAAAGCCGACGACGTCGTAACTGCACATGCATTTGACAAGCTCTTCGTGCGGCGGCACGGTGCGCAGCACTTCGGGCACCGGAAACGGAATATGCAGGAAGAAGCCGACCGGATTTTTCACGCCGAGATCGCGCAGGCAGCGCGCGAACGGCAGCAGATGGTAGTCGTGCACCCAGATGATGTCGTCGGGTTTGAGCAGCGCCTTCAACTGCTTCGCGAGCGTCACGTTGACGCGCAGATAACCCGAGTACTCCTGCCGGTCGTAACGTGACAGGTCATTGCGATAGTGGAAGGTCGGCCAAAGCGTGGCGTTCGAGAAACCGCGGTAATACTGGTCGTAGTCGCGCTTCGTGAGACCGACGGTGGCGTATGTCACGTTGCCCTGCTTTTCGATGACGGGCGCCGCCGGCTCACTGACGGTCTCGCCACTCCAGCCGAACCACACACCGCCTGTTTCTTTCAGCGCATCGAGTACGCCGATCGCGAGACCGCCAGCGGCCGGACGCCCCTCCTGGGTCGGCGCGACACGATTCGATACCACGATCAATCTGCTCATTCGTCTCCACCTCATTCAGTTAAGCGTTGCATGGGGGAATTCAGCTTTTATGGTGCACGCAAGTCACATGCCGTGTCTCGCAAAAACCGGAAGAAAAATGTATGCAAATGTGACGGACGAGTAAAAACTTGCGATGTAATGCACATCGCAAAGAAATTTTTTCCGCCTTCCGGGCGTTCGACGCGATGGGACATGCGGTGCGCGGCAAGGCGGACGACGCACCGCGAGTCGTGGCGTCGACCTGACCGCGCTCAGGCGTCCTGCTCGGAGCCCAGATCGCGCTGATATTCGATCCCTTCCTGGCGCACGCCGCCCTGATTGTGGTCGCCGTCCGGTGGCGCGTGGGGCGCGGGGCGATTCTGCGCGGCCGGATCGGGACCGGCGGGCGGCCCGCCTGTGCCACTACCCGGGGCGTTAGCCGGACGTGCGTCGCGCTTCGAATGGCGCGCGGAGCGCCGCAAGGCGGGGTGTCTCATTTCGATGCCTCCACTGGAAGGCCGCCACCCGACCGGTGGCATCCCCATAGTCTAGGGCCCGGCGTGGCAAATTGCCGGTAAAAAGTCGGACCGACTTGTAACAAGTACAGAAAGGACGGCGGTGGGCTTCCGGCCGCCGGCGATGGCTAGCTCAGTCCACGTTCACGTGCGGCGTCTGGTTGGGCGCTGGCGGCGGATCGCCGATCGGCGGCGTGTCCGGAATCGTCGGTTCGCGCGTCGGGTCGGGGATGGTGTCGGGCTCAGGCGTCGACGGCGGCTCGACGGGCTCGGGGCGATGCGCGATCAGCGCCGGATCAGGCATGTGATCCAGGTTCGAAGCCGGCGCGAAATACTGCGTGGGCAGAGCAGCGTGGCGGTCAGGCATTGAAGTCTCCTCGTTCGAGTCGTGCCCTTTCATCAGCAAGCGATGTGCCGTCCACGACCGACGCATCCGCTCACCCTCTACCTGCCCGCGCCGCCGAATGCAAAACGGGCCGACGTCATGCACGTCGGCCCGTTTCGGTTCGCCTCACGGCGTATCCATCCGCGCACGTTACATGCGCGCGGCGCGCTCAGGCATCGGCATCGCCGAGTGCGCGGGACTCGTCATCCGCTTCGCCTTCGGCGAGGCGCGCATCGTTGCCATATTCGACGAGGCGGTTATACAGCGTCTTCAGACTGATGCCGAGGATCTCCGCCGCTCGCGTTTTCACGCCGCCGCATTGTTCGAGCGTAGCGAGAATCAGCTGGCGGTCGGCTTCGGCCAGCGAGGTGCCGAACGGTATCGTTACCGCCGTGCCCGCCGCCGGTTTCGACAGCGAGATCTGCAGCGGCACCGTCGCCGTGCTGTCGGATTCCGCGCCGGACATGATGTGCGCGCGCTGGACATAGTTCTTCAGCTCGCGCACGTTGCCGGGCCACGGATACGACATCAGCATGTCCTTCACCGCCTGCGGGAAGTGCTTCTTCGTGCTGTGGCGTTCGTTCAGTTCGTCGAGGAAGGCCTGCGCGAGCAGGTCGACGTCCTTGCCGCGTTCACGCAGCGGCGGCAGACTGATCGGAAAAACGTTCAGGCGGTGATACAGGTCGAGGCGCAACTTGCCTTCGAGCACGGCCTGCTCCGGATCGCGATTCGTCGCGGCGATCAGGCGGACGTCCGTTTCGATCTCCTTCGTTGTGCCCACACGCATGAACATGCCGGTTTCCAGCACACGCAGCAGCTTGACCTGCAACTCGATCGGCATTTCAGTGATCTCGTCGAGGAACAGCGTGCCGCCATTCGCACGCTCGAAGTAACCCTTGTGCTGACGGTCGGCGCCCGTGAACGAACCCCGCTCGTGGCCGAACATTTCCGACTCGATCAGGTTCGGCGAGATGGCGCCGCAGTTCACCGCGAGAAACGCGTGCTTGCGGCGCAGGCTCAACTGGTGAACGGTCTGCGCAGCGACTTCCTTGCCCGTGCCCGATTCGCCGACGAGCATCACCGAAGCCGCCGTTGGCGCGACGCGCCCGATATGGTCGTAGACCTCCTGCATCGCAGGCGAATTGCCGAGCATCAGGCCGAAGCGGCCCATGCGACGCAGTTCGCCGCGCAGGTTGCCAATCTCGGCTTTGAGGTCGCCCGCGCGCGGCAGGCGACTCAGAATCGCCTTCACGCGCTGCATGTTGATCGGCTTGACCAGATAGTCGGTCGCGCCCATTTTCAGCGCGTTCACGGCCGATTCAACCGTTGCGTGCCCGGTAATGACGATGACCTCGACGCCCGACTGCGGATCGAGATCCTCGAAGAGATCGACGCCACTGCCGTCGGGCAGCTTGAGGTCAGTGAAAATCACGTCCGGCGTCTGCCGGACGAGCTGGATGCGCGCTTCCCGCAGATCGCCGGCGGTAACCGTAGTCAAACCGTCTTCTGCGATGATGGTAGCGAGCGCCTCGCGGGTACCTGGATCGTCGTCGACAATCAATACGTGTGGCATTGCGTCTCGAAAGCGTGAAAGGCGTTGGATGTTCGCATCGTCAGACGCATGAATCCCGCCGGTTGCAACGCACGCGATGCGTCACGCACTGCACGAACCGCACAATCCGCGTGCGATGCGTTCCGGTGAGGATTCGCAACCTGACGTCGCGGCCCGTGCCCGACCCGATCGCCCGGCAACCGGAATCGGGATCGATGATGAACCGTGACGCAGACCAGGCGCGTCGGCGCAACAATTGGCGGATGCGAGCCAGCCGTAACGCCTCATTGTTGTGGATTTATCTATTGTACGGCTTTACTCCGGCCACACACCTCTATCTTATGGCCAGTGAGTGCAGCGAAGCCAGCCGGCTCTGCCGGCAAACAGAACACGCCGCGACGCTGGCGAGGGCCGCCGCAACCATTCACCGGATTCGCCCGCGGCGTCCGGACCATGGAGCCAGGTCATCCCGTCAACTGTGCGGAAATGGCCAGGGCTCACCGGCGCCCGCTGGATGCCCGGTGCCGTTCGCAGCGCTGCCATTGCTGGCGGTCTTCACCACTGCGGCGGGCTGCACAGGTGTGACGACGTTCCCGCCTTCGCCTTCCCAGCGGTTCAGATCGCGGTTTAAAAGCGCCTGCGCTGCGCGTTGCCGCTGCGACCAGCGCCACGCGAGGATGCCGCCGACTGCCATCAACGCGCCGAAAATGCCGATTCTGGGTCGTGCCATGTCGAACTCCTCTTCATCGCAAATCTGGGAAATCTGGTCAGGGCGGCCGGCTGCGTGATGCTCGTTGCAATCGATCCGCCTGCACGCGCCGCACGAAGACCCGCCCGACCGCGCGGTCAACGCGCTGTCGACGTCGGGTAACTTAACGCGCCGCCAGGACGCCCAGCAAAAAGCCAATCCCGGCGCCGATGCCCACCGCCTGCCATGGATTCTCGCGGACGTAGCGATCGGTGTTGTCGGCGGCGACGCGATAATGCTGCTTCGCAACCGATTGCGCGTCGCCCAGCGCAAGCTGCAGCGAATCGACGTGCGTGCGCAGACGTTCGCGCAACGCGTCGACGCCCTCGCCCGGCACAGCCGTTGCGAGGCGCAGCATTTCTTCGGAATCTGTCAGCAGCACCCTCAGGTCTTCAACAATCTTTTCCTTGCCAAGTGCAAGCTGTACCGTGGTGTCGCTCATGATCAAAACGCTCCTCGTTGTTCGTAAACTGCGCGAAGAATCTCCGGGTTCGATGCACCGCAAACCGTGGTGCACTGCCGTCGACGCAGCGCCGGCGCCCATCGCGCGCAAGGTGGCAGGGCGTTGCAGCCGCCGCATTAAACCAGGCTAGACGCAATTCGCGCGCCTGCTCTCAATCCGAACTGCGCGCATGCTCGCTCTTTAGTCGATCGATTTCCCGCAGACGAGTTCCGGCGTTCATCGCCCATCTGCGCAACCGCATGTTCCGGTCGATATTGCCGATCGCTCATGACAAATATGTCGTTAGTACCGTTTATCGATGGGGGCGCCGACTGGCGGCGCACAAACCACCGTTTGATCGACCTCATCCGCTTGCACGCATTGCGGTGTAAGGCGCGCGAGTGGTTAAATCGCATTTACGAGATATTCAACAGGTGCGGTTCGCACGTCGTGCGAACCGGCCTCGCTACAACGAAGAACATTTTTGCAGGACACCCTGTTTATGGCGTCAATCGATCTGGACTCGCCCGCTGTCGCCCCAAGCGAAGGCGCGGCGCAGACGAAGCAACGCATCCCGGGCGCGGTGGCCGGCCTCAGGTCTTTCGGCCTGCTGTACGGCTCGTCGCCGGTGATGCTCGAACTGTACGAACAGATTGAACGCGTCGCGGCAACCGAGGCAACGGCCCTGATCATCGGTGAATCCGGCACGGGCAAGGAATTGATCGCCCGCACGATTCACGACCAGAGCGCACGCCGCGATGCGCCGTTCATCGCCGTCAACTGCGGCGCGATTCCCGACGAGCTGATCGAAGCCGAACTCTTCGGGCACGAGAAAGGCAGCTTCACGGGCGCGGTGCAGGGACGCGTCGGCTATTTCGAGCATGCGAATGGCGGTACGCTGTTCCTCGACGAAATCACCGAGATGGCCCCGGTGCGCCAGGTGAAGCTGCTGCGTGCGCTCGAGACCGGCACGTTCTTTCGCGTCGGCGGAAGCGAGCTGATTCACGGCGACGTGCGGGTGATCGCCGCGACCAACCGCGATCCGGTCGTCGCGATGAAGGAGAACGGCCTGCGCGAGGATCTGATGTACCGGCTCGCCGTGTTTCCGCTGCGCGCACCGCCGCTGCGCGAACGCGAGAACGATCGCGAACTGCTCGCGCATCACTTTCTTGCCTCGATGAACCAGCAGGAAGGCACGAACAAGACCTTCAGCAAGCGCGCGATCGAAACGCTGCGGACGTGGTCGTGGCCTGGCAACGTCCGCGAGCTGAAGAACGCGGTATACCGGGCATTTATCCTCGCGGAAAAGACCGTCGAACTGCCGCATCCGCATCTCGCGTCGCGGGTGAAAAAGCCAGTGACGCAAGGCGACGCGATGAGCGTCTGGATCGGCACGCCGCTCGCCGACGCGCAGAAACAGATCATCCTCGGCACGCTGAAATACTGCGACGGCGACAAGCGTCGTGCCGCGAAGGCACTCGGTGTGAGCCTGAAGACGCTCTACAACCGGCTCGGCACGTACGGTACCGAAGACGGCATCGAAGAAGAAAGCGAGTAGCCGATAACGTGCCGTGGTCCGGACATCGCACGCCGGATATCGCCTGAAGACGACATCTTTTTCCCGGCCGGGTGAGCGCGAAAACAGAAACGCGTTTGCTCGTGCCTCTCCCCTGAAAGCGTGCCGCAAGTTAAACACGCCTGTTTCGCACGCTGGATCTCCCCGCCCTTTCAGAAACGTCATTGACGCGCATCAGCATTTGCAATTGCTTGCACTTTTCTCCTGCCATTTACAAAACGCATCCTGCAAAATGCTGCGGCAAGAAAGGACGTAAATAACGCGTCGTCTGGCTGTTGTTGCGCGAAGCGCGTGGCCGCCGGCAGACGTCGCATGCAGGAGCAAGACAGGGAATGATGATCAGGATGCACCGGGCCCACGGCGCCCAGCGGAAGAGCGTGTCCATGCTCTCCGCGCTCGCGACCCTTGCCGTCGTCGCGACAGCGAGCTTGAGCGGATGCAACTCGCTCTATTCGGAAGGGGCCACCGCCGGCGCCGGCATCGCGGGCGCCGCAATCGCTTCCAGTATCACCAACAACGCAGCCGTCGCCACCGGCATCGGCCTTGGCGCCGTTGCTGCAGCACGCGCCGGCGTGCAGTACTCGCAGCGTGTCGTTCACCGCGATACGCAAGACCACATCGCGCAGGCAGCGGGCCCACTCGACATCGGCGCCGTCGCCCCCTGGAGCGTCACGCACCCGGTGCCGATCGAAGAGGACGAGCACGGGCGCGTCACTGTCAGCCGCACGATCAGCACCGGCGCGCTCGACTGCAAGGAGATCGTCTTCTCCGTCGACAGATCCGCGACGCAGAACGTGCCGGCGAGTACGGCGTTCTACGTCGCGTCGATCTGCCGTGACGGCGCCGCGTGGAAATGGGCGTCGGCGGAACCCGCCACCGAACGCTGGGGCGCGCTGCAATGAGCGCGGCAGGAAGCATACGGCTCGCGCTGGTGGCTGCCGTCTGTCTCGGTGCCAGCGTTGTGATCAGCGGCTGTTCGTCGGCGTCGGTCGGCGCAGCGGGCGGCGCGGCGGCGGGGCTCGCAACCGGCATCGTCACGGCGAACCCCGCAGTCGGGATCGGCGTTGGCATCGCGGTGCAGGCTGCGACCGACGAAGTCGTCAAGAACTACATGCGCGACATGCACGAAGACCAGCAGGACCTGATCGCGGCGCTCGCTGGCGCGATGCCTGTGGGCGAAACGCGGCCGTGGCGCATCAAGCACTCGATGCCCATCGAAAACGGCCACGGCCAGGTTCGCGTGACGCGCGCCTTCACGTCGGCGCTCGCGATCTGCAAGGACTTCGTGTTCTCCGTGCAGGACGGCGACGATCCGGGGGCGCACGAAGCCTGGTACACCGGCAGCGCGTGCCAGCAGGACAAGGGCTGGAAATGGGCGCTGGCCGAACCCGCCGTCGAACGCTGGGGCAACCTGCAATAACGTCTGCCGCGCCGTCCGGTTACAACGCGCGTATGAAAAAGGCCGTGCAGGGTTCGATGACGAACCGTGCACGGCCTTTCCGTTTCCGGGAACAGTGAAGTCCCGGCTACATCAATACCTGATCAGGACTCGACGTCCTCCAGGCTGAAGATTTCAGTCTGGTCGTTATACGAGAAGATCTCGCCGTAACGGCCCCAGTTGATGACGGCGTCGAGCGTTTCTTCGGCGGCCTTGTCGGAGAGAAAATCCTCCAGTTCCTGCTCGAATCGCACGCGCGGCGCGCGATGGCCCGGGCGCTCGTTCAGCACTTTCTTGATCCGCGCGGCAAGCGGCACGTGCCGCAGCAGATGCTCGGCGAACATCATCTTGCGTTCCTGCGTGCCGAACTCCGAGAACACCCGTGCCGGCGGCGTCAGGAAGATGTCGCCTTCGCGCACGTCGGCGAAACCGAGATGCTGCAGCACTTCCGCGACCGGGAACAGATCGTCGACCTCCAGATGCAGCGAGCGCGCGATCTCCGGCATGTCGGCGCGACCATGGTACGGCGCGGCAGCCAGCGTCTCGATCAGACCGGCCATCAGGTTGGTGGACACGTGCGGCAGCCAGCTGCTCCACTCCAGCCCCTTGCGCGTCGCCTCGCCTGTCTGACGCGCGGTCATCTTCGCGTAGATGTCGTCGACGAGACGCCGGAACGCCGGATCCAGACGATTGCGCGGATGCTTGAACGGCACCTTGATCTCGGCGATCACACGGCCCGGATTCGACGACAGCACGAGAATCCGGTCGCACATGAACACCGCTTCCTCGATATTGTGCGTGACGATGAGCACCGACTTGATCGGCATGCGGCCCTGCGTCCACAGATCCAGCAAATCGGTACGCAGCGTTTCGGCGGTCAGCACGTCGAGCGCGGAGAACGGTTCGTCCATCAGCAGCAGCGTCGGGTCGACGACGAGCGCGCGCGCAAAACCCACGCGCTGACGCATGCCGCCCGAAAGCTCGCGCGGATACGCGTTCTCGAAACCGTCGAGACCGATCAGGTCGATTGCGGCCAGCGCGCGCTCGCGGCGCTCGCGCGCGGCGACGCCCTGCGCTTCCAGCCCGGCTTCCACGTTCTGCAGCACGGTCAGCCACGGAAACAGCGCGAAGGTCTGGAACACCATCGCGACGCCTTCGGCGGGACCGTCGAGCGGCTTGCCCATATACGTGACTTCGCCGCCGGTCGGCTCGATCAGGCCGGCGATGATCCGCAGCAGCGTCGACTTGCCCGAGCCCGAGCGGCCCAGCAGACCGACGATCTCGCCTTCGCGCAGCGACAGGTTCGCGTCGTCGAGCACCAGCAGTTCGCCCTGCGACTTGTTAAAACCACGGCACACGTCCTTGACGCGCAGGATCTCCTCGCCGAGCCTCGGAGGCATCGGCGGCGTCTGGATCGGCGCGGCGGCTACGGCTTTCGGGTTTTGCATCGTGTTTCGCTCTCAATCGAGCCGAAGCTTCGCTTCGGCATAGGCGTACATCGGACGCCACAACAGACGGTTGAACAGGGTCACGAAAAGCGACATGACGGCGATGCCGAGAATGATCTTCGGATAATCGCCCGCTTCCGTATTCTGCGCGATATAGGAGCCGAGGCCATGCGCGACGACCTTGGTATTGCCCCACTGCACCGCCTCCGCGACGATGCTCGCATTCCACGCGCCGCCCGACGCGGTGATCGCGCCCGTCACGTAGTAAGGAAAGATGCCCGGCAACATCGCCTGGCGCCACCACTGCCAGCCGCGGATGCGGAAGTTGGCGGCCGCCTCGCGGTAGTCGTTCGGATACGACGTCGCGCCGGCAATCACGTTGAACAGGATATACCACTGCGTGCCGAGTACGATCAGCGGCGAGAGCCAGATGTCCGGGTTCAGGCCGAAGCGCACGATCACGATCACGAAGACCGGGAACAGCAGGTTCGCCGGGAACGCCGCCAGGAACTGCGCGAGCGGCTGCATCTTTTCGGCGAGCTTCGGGCGCAGCCCGATCAGCACGCCGATCGGCACCCACACCACCGACGCAATCGCGATCAGCACGACCACGCGCAGGAGCGTGATGAGCCCGAGCACGAACGCGTGGCCGACTTCGTCCATCGTCACGCCGGTGCGCACGTACATCACCACGCGCCAGACCACGTAGACCGTGGCGAGCAGCACGATCACCGACCACACGATGTCGCCGACCCTCGACGACTTCTCGCGCTGCGGAATCTGGAAGCGCACGCGGTCGAACGACGGCACGCGCAGCGGCACACGGGCGGCCTTCGCGAACAGCCAGCCGAGCGGCACGAGCAGCCGGTGAATCAGCCGCGTACGGCGGATCAGGTCGAGCAGCCACGATTCCGGCGCGTTGCCCGAGCTGGTGGTTTCCATGCGGAACTTGTCGGCCCACGCGACGAGCGGACGGAACAGGAACTGGTCGTAGGCGAGAATCACGACGGTCATCGTCAGGATCACCCAGCCGATCGCGTGCAGGTCCTTCCCGGCGATCGCCGCGGCCAGATAGGCGCCGATGCCCGGCAACGTGATCGAATGATTGCCGACGGTAATCGCCTCGGATGCGACGACGAAGAACCAGCCGCCCGACATCGACATCATCATGTTCCAGATGAGGCCCGGCATCGAGAACGGCACTTCGAGCTTCCAGAAACGCTGCCACGAAGTCAGGTGGAAACCGCGCGACACTTCGTCCAGATCGCGCGGCACCGTGCGCAGCGACTGGTAGAAGCTGAACGTCATGTTCCACGCCTGGCTCGTGAAAATCGCGAAAATCGCCGCGAGCTCGGCGCCGAGCACCCGCGCCGGAAACAGCGCGAGAAAGAACGTGACGGTAAACGAGATGTAACCCAGCACGGGCACCGACTGCAGGATGTCGAGGATCGGCACGAGCACCTGTCCGGCGCGGCGGCTCTTGGCGGCGAGCGTACCGTACACGAGCGTGAAGACGAGCGAGGCGACCATCGCCGCGAGCATGCGCAGCGTGGTGCGCATCGCGTATTCGGGCAGATTCGCCGGATCGAGCGAGATCGCCTGCGTCTGCAAGGTGGAGATCGGCGCCATCGTCTCGTGAAAGCCGATCGCCGCCATCGCGATGATGCAGATGATCAGCGGAAACGCGACGAAGTCCCAGCGATTGGGCAGCACCCGCCATGCCGAAGCGTTGGCGGTGCGATTCAGGTTGAAGCCGAAGTCCATCAGGCACGCTCCCCGTTCAGGCGAGCGGCAGACATGGCCGAAGCCACGGCCGTGCAGATGCGGGCCGGGCGGGTAGCAGCCGCCGCGCGCGCGCTGCTACGGTCGAAGGATCGGTCCGGAAAGCGGAATTCAGGCATGGCTAGACGCTTATGCGCGGTAAATCGTTGGCATTGGAGACGCGCTGGCCGGTTACGGTGCGAGCCGTGCGGCGCATCACGCCGACTTCCCGCGCCGCCCGGCGCACCCGCCACCGCTGGCGCCGCCCGAGGGCTGGCGAGCTTTCCTCGTTTTGGACGGCACGACACTACTACAACCTGTGTTTCAGGCACAACCTCGGGCACCACTTTTGCATCGAATCCGCGCCATTCCGGTCACCGGGCGGCCGCTGGTGTGCGCCAGCGTCGCGTCCGAGCCACATCCGGTAAACCCGTGTTCCCATTCAGAAAATGACCCGGCAAGCCGTTAATGAGCCTGATGGGTGGTCACGCAATGCAATATGCGCCTCTCGGAAGGTCGCGCGGCGGTTAAAATCGCAGGACGGCGAGCGGCGCCTGAATTTCCCGGCGACCTGCGACCCTGCTGCTGAGGTCCACGGATACAACATCGGCACGGCGGGCGGATACCTCTGGAGGCACGCCCCCGCGCCGGCAGGCTGCATCGCATGACCCTGTCGCATTTAACAGTCAGACGGATCGAACGGATCAAGCAGATCAACACGCCGATGAACAGGACAACCTTGCGCCAGCTAACCGGGCCGGTCAGTTTCATGCTGATCGTGCTCGTGTGCTGGTTCGCCGCCGGCATGATTGCGGACCGGATGGTACAGCAAGAACTGAACGCGTCCATGCGGGCGCAACAGCAGATGTCCCTTTCTATCGTCGACAACATGGCCGAAGTGATCGCCAGCGATCTCGCCATGTCGCGCGCCATTCCCGCCACGATGGCCGAACTGGGCGTGATCCAGCACGCGCTGACGCAAACGCAGAATTATGCCGCGAACAGCGACAGCGCGGAACCCGCTCACCGCGACGAACTGCTGAAGATTCCCGAACTGACTTCCGTCAGTAGTTTCCTGCACGACGCGCAAGGCTTCTCCGGCCTCGATTCGATCTGGCTCGTCAACGCGAACGGCCTGTGCGTCGCATCGAGCAATGCGGAGAACGGACGGAGCTTTGTCGGCATCGACATGCGCATGCGCGGCTATCTGGCCAACGCGCTCCTCGGTGCGTTCGCCGAGGCGTACGGCGTCGGGCGTGCGAGCGGCGAGCCGGGCATCTTCATTTCGGCGCCCGTCTACGACGACGGCCTGCTGGTCGGCGCAGTCGTCGCCAAGGTCGGCATCGCCCGGCTGCGCCACTGGGTCGCGCACGCCGGCACCTTCGTCGCGGATGACAACGGCGTCATCATCATGGCGCACAACAGCGCGCTCGAAGGCCGTGCGCTGCCCCACTCGCGCATCACGCAGATGCCGGTCGCCGAGCGGATGAGCATCTATCGCCGCGACGCCTTCCCCGAGATCGAGATCCGTCAGGCCAGTCGCGGCGTCTATCAACAGGCGCCGTGGTTCCCCGAGACGCAGGCGTCGAAGCTCATCGAGATGCCGGAATATCGCGATCCGTCGCTCTACCAGTCGCGCATCGGCCTGAATTCCGGGCTGTCCGCGCATCTGGTCGACCCGCTCACGGCGTACCCGGAACTCGTGCGCAACCACAAGCGCGACCGCCTGCTGGTGTTCCTGACGCTCGCCGGCACCGCCGCGCTCGCCTGGGTGATCGCGGTTTCGTACATGCGCGAGCGCCGCCACCATCGCGCGACGCGCGATCTGGCCGAGCAGCTGCAATCGGCGAATACGCTGCTGTCCGCCGAGGCCCGTCACGACGCGCTGACGGGCGCCCTGTCGCGGCGCTATTTCCTGGATCTGCTGCGGCGCGAGATCGACGGCGCGCGCGCCGCGCGTGAGCCGCTGTGCGTGGCGATCGCCGATCTCGACCATTTCAAGCAGATCAACGACCGTTTCGGCCACGCAGCGGGCGACCGGGCGCTCGAACACTTTGTCGATACGTGCCGGGCCGAGTTGCGCGGCGGCGACTCGATCGGCCGGCTGGGCGGCGAGGAGTTCGGCATCCTCTTGCCGGCGACGACGCTCGCGGCCGGGCTCGAGGTCGTCGAACGGCTGCGCAAGCGGCTCAAGGCGGCGCCTTCCACGAAGCTGCCGTCATCCGCGGCGCTGAGCGTGAGCATCGGCATCACCGAGCTGTCGCCGGAAGATCTGCCGGAGCGGATCATGAGCCGCGCCGACCTTGCGCTCTACGCGGCCAAGTCCGGCGGGCGCGATCGTAGCGAAGCCGTTCCGCCCGACGACACCGCGCCGCCCGCGCGCACCGCCGCGTCGGTGTGGTAACCGGCGCCACTGTGCGCCCGGTCACATGAACTGAAACGGCCACCGAATTCCCCCGAAGGAAGCAGGTATCATCAACTTTCATACGAAGGTTGTTGCCACCGTCTACCGGGAGAGTCGCATGAAGGGAAATCTGGTCATCGTCTGTCGCGATCAGGATGCTGTCGCGTTCGACCATCTGCTGGCCGAATACGGTTCGTTCCAGACCCGGCTGTCGTCGACCGCCTGGTACCTGAAGCTCGAAGTCGCGCCGGAAGTGATTCAGGAGGAAATTCTCGCGCGGCTCGGCAAGTACACCACGCACTACATCTTCGAGGCGGAAACGGTCACCTGGAATACGGTCGACAGCGATGCCGCCACCGCGCTCAACACCCTTTTCGCCGAGTAGGCAGCCTCAGAACAGAACGCGCCAGAAGCCCGGAGGGCTGCTGGCGCGTTTGTGTTGATCCCGCTTCAATTCACGTTCGTTTGCGCGCTTAACGCCCCCAGGCGGTTTCTGTCGACATTGCAGCACCACGCGGCGGCAGTACATCGAACGCGAAGCGCATCAGTACACGCAGGCCACGCCCTTCGTGGTTGCCGATCTCCCACTCTCCGCCTGCCCGGCGCACCAGCCGCTCGACGATCGCAAGACCCAGGCCGCTGTGCCCGTTGCCGCCGCGCGCCGGATCGAGCCGCACGAACGGCCGGCTTGCATTGATCAGATCGTGCGCGGCAATACCGCTGCCGTTGTCGTACACCGACAGCGTGTAGCCATCCGGCGTACGCTCCGTCTCGATGACGATTGGCGGCGCGCCATACGCATGCGCGTTATCCAGCAGATTGGACAGGATCCGGTCGAGTGTTGCAGCCGGCAGAAGGAACCCGACGCCTGCGTTCAGCACCGTCTGGACGGCCGGCGCGCCTGCCGCGACCGCACGGTACGTGCGCGCGACACGCTCACATTGCGTATCGACTTCGACCGTTTCGCTGCGATCGGCGCCGTCGTGTGCGAAAACCAGAAACTGGTCGACGATATGCGCCATCGAGTCGACGTCACGCACCACGCCATCGCGCACCTTGGCTTCATCCATCATTTCGGCGCGTAGACGCAGTCGCGCAAGCGGCGTCTTCAGATCATGCGCGACGCCGGCCAGCATCACCGCGCGGTCATTCTCCGTGCGCGCCACTTCCTGAACCATCTGGTTAAAGCCACGCGTGAGCTGCTGCAACTCGCGCGGCCCCCGCTCCGGCACCGGCGGGACCGGCAACCCGCGCCCGAACCGCGCAACCGCCTGCGCCAGCGAGCGCAATGGCTGCTGCAACTGCCACGCGGCAAAGAGCGCGGCCATGACACCCGCCGAAAAGATGATGACGAGCCACCAGACGGTCCGGTCAAGCGGACGCGGCGGCCTGAGCGGCTGCACGGGCACCACGATCCAGCTATGGTCGGCGGCTGAGCGCACCCACAACGTAGGCGGCTTGCCGGGCGTACCCGCACGCACCTGCGTGCCGGCAGGCATGCGGTCCTGCACGTCGTCGAGGAAGCGCTGCAAGCCTGGCGGCACTTCGACGTCGGAAGCGGGCACGTCGGGACTCGTGGGGTCGACAAGGCGCACGCGCGACGGCAGCGGCTGGTCCGGCGTGCGCGCCACGTGCTGGCGCACGGCCTCGACGAGGAACGTTGCTTCTTCAACGGCGTAGCGCGCCTGCAGCTGGTTGCGGTCGAGCCGCATCAACGCGTACCACGCGAAGTGCGAGATCAGCAACACGCTGACGACCAGCAGCGCCAGCCGTCCAAACAGCGAATCAGCTGGCCGGCGCATGCTGCTCGCCGTCGGGCACGAACACGTAACCACGGCCACGCACCGTCTGGATGAAGCGCGGCGTGGACGGATCGGTTTCGAGAATGCGGCGCAGACGCCACACCTGCACATCGATGCCGCGGTCGGTGCCGTCGTATTCCGGACCGTGCAGCAGTTCGAGCAGGCGTTCACGCGTGAGCGTGCGCATTGGATGATTCACGAAGATCTTGAGCAACGCGAATTCGCTGCCCGACAGGGTGAGCGGACGGTCGTCCTGGTTCAGCGTGCGCGACTGGAAGTCGAGCGTGAAACGGCCGAACGCGAACGGCTCGCGCTGCTCCGGCGCGGCCGCCGAAGGCAGCGTGCGGCGCCGGCGCAGCACCGCCTGCACGCGCGCCAGCAGCTCGCGCGGGTTGAACGGCTTGCCGAGGTAGTCGTCCGCGCCCAGTTCGAGACCGACGATGCGGTCCACGTCGTCCGCACGGGCGGTCAGCATGATGACGGGGATATCGTCGCCCGAAGCGCGTAACTTGCGCAGCGCCGTCAGCCCGTCGACGCCCGGCATCATCAGGTCGAGCACGATCAGGTCCGGCCGCTCGCGTTCGAGCCGGCGTTCGAGAGAGCCGGCGTCGTGCAGCACCGAGACTTCGATGCCCTGCCGGGCCAGATAGTCGCGCAGAAGGTCGCGCAGTTCGACGTCGTCATCGACGACCAGAATTTGAGTAGCCATGGGACGAAGTTTAACGCGCGCGACCCGCCGCTTTCTTCACAAACCTGCCGCAAAGGGTTACTGGGTGTTACGGCGAAAGGCGCACGTAATGTCGTGTAATGGCCGGCATGAAGCGTGTAACACGCCGCACGCCCGGCACCCCTACGCTGTGTCTAACCGGATGCGGGCCGTCTCACTCTCGCGATGACGCCCCCGCACCGCCGGCCTGGATCAACATAAAGGAGTCGCTCCATGTCTACAAAAACTTCACGCTTTCTCGCCGTTGCCGCTTCGTCTCTCGCACTGAGCCTTGGCATCGCTTACGCTGCCCAGCCGGGTGGCGCCATGGGCGGCCCCGGTGGTCCCGGCGGCCCTGGTGGCTGGCACGGCCACTTCATGAAGGAACTGAGCCAGCTGCACGGCCAGCTGAACCTGAACGCGGATCAGGAGAAACAGTGGCAGGCCGCGCTCGACACGATGAAGCAGACGCACGAAGCCGAACGTGCGAATCATGAACAGATGAAGCAGCAGTTCAAGTCGATGCAGCAGCAACCGATTCTCGACCTGAACGCGATGCACGCTGCGCATCAGAAGATCGAGCAGCAGGACGCGCAGCTGCGCGAACAGAGCGCGAATGCATGGCTCACGTTCTACAACGGCCTGAACGACCAGCAAAAGACGACCGTCAGCACCGCGATCAAGCAGCGCTTCGCGAAGATGGAACAACGCCACGAGAAGATGCATGAGCGTTGGGAACAGCATCGCGGTGCTGCGCCGGGCGCTGCTTCGGCAGTCAAGCCGTAAGCGGCCCTGGCTCCTGCAGGCTGCACACGCCGCTTGCAGGAGAAAAAAATCGCCACGGGATGTTCTCCGTGGCGATCGTGTTTGTGGCATGACAGCGCGAAGGTGATCCGGTGGTGCGCGCGACCCGTTACTTCAGCCGCAACGTCAGCCGAGGTCGAACAGCAGCACTTCGGCCTGATTGCCCTTTTCGAGCGTGACCGTGTCGACGTCGGCGAGCATCGCCGCATCGCCAGCCGTGAGCGCTTCGCCGTTCACCGTCACGCCGCCGCGCGCCACCTGCACGTAGACACGCCGCCCTGCCGGCACCGTGAAGTCAGCGCGCTCGGCGCCGTCGAAGAGCCCGGCGTGGATCGAGGCGTCCGAGTGAATCGTCACCGAACCGTCGCGCCCGTCGGGGGAAGCGACGACCCGCAACCGGCCACGCTTGTCCGCATCTTCGAAGCGTTTCTCCTCGTAGCCGGGCGCATCGCCGCGACGGGCCGGCAGCACCCAGATCTGCAGCAGATGCAGCGGCTCTTCCTTCGATGCGTTGAATTCGCTGTGCATCACGCCCGTGCCGGCGCTCATGCGCTGGACGTCGCCGGGACGGATCGTCGAGCCGTTGCCCATGCTGTCCTTGTGCGCGAGCGCGCCCTGCAACACGTACGTGACGATCTCCATGTCGCGATGGCCGTGCGTGCCGAAGCCTTCGCCCGGCCCGATCACGTCTTCGTTGATGACGCGTAGCGGGCCAAACTGCATATGGTCGGGATCGTAGTAGTCGGCAAATGAAAAGCTGTGATACGAGTCGAGCCAGCCATGGTTGGCGTGACCGCGTTCGTCCGAGCGGCGAATCTGCAGCATGTCGATCTCCCGTCAATATTGTGCGATGCGCAGAATGTATGGGCACGCGATCAAAAGGACAATCCGCATGCGTGCACTGCATCGTTTCGCCAGCGATGCCAATCGCGCGGCCTCGCAGGGTCCTTCGCGGGGCCGCGCGACGCAGGTATGCCCGACCAGGGGCGAAGCCCGGGTGGCGCGCGCCGGCTGTTCGGGTAAAATACCGCGCTTTTCGGTCGGACGGACTTGCTCCGCACGCCCTTGCGCCTTCCGCCGTGCGTTTCGCCCGGCGCCCGAGGGGACTTGCGAGGGGCCTCTGCAGCAATTTTGTCCGCCTAGAATAGCGACGGCGAGCCAGGCACGGCGACCGCTGACCGCTGGCGTTGGCCGACTGGCGGTCAACGACGGCGGTCGGGAAACCAGCGGAAAGCGGCCACGGGAGACCGGGCCGGTACCAATGGGCCGGACGGGGTTCTGGTTATACAGTCGGAAAAAGCGCTGCATCGCCGGCGAAGACAGGACAGGTAACCCGCACGAAGCGGGACGCCTGGCATGTCTCGCGGCCCCGGATCCGGGGCGCGGCTGTGCAGTCACGAATCGCACAGCGGCCTGCTGTGCGCCGGGCGTCCCGCCGGATCGATGGATCCACCGGCAACAGGACACACGGCGCGCGCGGAACCGCGTCTTTCGCGGCGTCGAGACGCGTCGTCAAGGACTTCATATGTTTCTATCAGGCTACGGCCCCATCATCCTTGCCGGCACCTGGCAGACCGTCAAACTGGCGGTCCTGTCGCTGGCGTTCGCCTTTCTCCTCGGCCTGCTCGGTGCGGGGGCGAAACTGTCGAAGAACCGTGTGTCGCACGGCGTCGGCACGCTGTATACAACACTGATACGCGGCGTGCCCGATCTGGTGCTGATGCTGCTGCTCTTCTACAGCCTCCAGATCTGGCTGAACGACCTCACCGACCTGATCGGGTGGGAACAGATCGACATCGATCCGTTCGTCGCCGGCGTGATCGTGCTGGGTTTCATCTACGGCGCGTACTTCACCGAAACGTTTCGCGGCGCGTTCCTCTCGGTTCCACGTGGCCAGCTGGAGGCCGGGTCGGCTTATGGCATGAGCGCGTGGCAGGTGTTCTCGCGCATCATGTTCCCGCAGATGATGCGCTTCGCGCTTCCCGGCATAGGCAATAACTGGCAGGTGATGGTCAAGGCCACGGCGCTCGTGTCGATCATCGGTCTCGCTGACGTCGTCAAGGCTTCGCAGGATGCCGGCAAGGGCACGCTGCGATTCTTTTTCTTCACCCTGCTGGCGGGCGCGGTCTATCTCGTCATCACCACCGTCTCGAACTTTGTGCTGATGTACCTCGAAAAACGTTACTCGACCGGTGTGCGAAAGGCGGATCTATGATCGGGCTGATCCAGGAGTACTGGCGCAACTACCTCTTCACCGACGGCTATCGCTTCACCGGCCTCGCGATCACGATGTGGCTGCTGGTCGTGTCGATTGGTTTTGGCTTCTGCCTGTCGATCCCGCTGGCTGTCGCGCGCGTATCGAAGAAGAAATGGCTGTCGCGCACGGTGTGGCTGTATACCTATGTGTTTCGCGGCACGCCGCTGTATGTCCAGCTGCTGCTCTGCTACACGGGTCTTTACAGCCTCGAGTTCATCCATTCGCACGCGCTCACCGACGCGTTCTTCCGCAACGGCATGAACTGCACGCTGCTCGCGTTCACGCTGAACACCTGCGCGTACACCACCGAAATCTTCGCGGGCGCGATCAAGGCTACGCCCTACGGCGAGATCGAGGCGGCCCGTGCGTACGGGATGTCGCAGTTCACGCTGTATCGCCGTGTGATCCTGCCTTCGGCGCTGCGTCGCGCGCTGCCGTACTACAGCAACGAAGTGATCCTGATGCTGCACGCCACGACCGTCGCGTTCACTGCGACCGTGCCCGACATCCTCAAGATCGCACGTGACGTGAACTCGGCCACGTACCAGTCGTTCGGAGCGTTCGGCATTGCCGCCCTGCTCTACCTCGCTATTTCCTTCACGCTCGTGTGGCTCTTCCGCCGCGCCGAGCACCGCTGGCTCGCCTATCTGCGGCCGCAGGGCAAGTAAGCCTGACGAGAGACACAGATGAAAACCAGCAAACAGAAGCTCTTCGTCGATGAGCTCCACAAGCAGTACGGCGACAACGAAGTCCTGAAGGGCGTCTCGCTGAAGGCGAACGCAGGCGACGTGATCAGCGTCATCGGCTCGTCCGGTTCGGGCAAGAGCACGATGCTTCGCTGCATCAACTTCCTCGAACAGCCGAACGCGGGCCGCATCTTCGTCGACGGCGAGGAAGTGCGCACCGCGAAGGACAACCGCAGCGGTGCGCTGCGCGTCTCCGATCACAGGCAGCTGCAGCGCGTGCGCACCAAACTGTCGATGGTGTTCCAGCACTTCAACCTGTGGACGCACATGTCGGTGCTCGAGAACATCACCGAAGCGCCCGTGAACGTGCTCGGCCTGCCGCGCCGCGAAGCCGAGGATCGTGCCCGCCAGTACCTCGAAAAGGTCGGGCTCGCGCCGCGCGTCGAGAAACAGTATCCGTCGCATCTGTCGGGCGGCCAGCAGCAGCGCGTGGCGATCGCCCGCGCGCTCGCGATGCATCCTGACGTGATGCTCTTCGACGAACCGACTTCGGCGCTCGACCCGGAACTCGTCGGCGAAGTGCTGAAGGTCATGCAGACGCTCGCCGAAGAAGGCCGCACGATGATCGTCGTCACCCATGAGATGGCGTTCGCGCGCAACGTCTCGAACCACGTGATGTTCCTGCACCAGGGACGCGTGGAAGAAGAGGGTCATCCCGACGAAGTCTTCAAACACACGAAGAGCGATCGTCTCAAACAGTTCCTTTCGGGCAGTCTCAAGTAAGAACGACGGATTTGTAGTTTATGTAGTTTTACAAGGCGCTTTCAGCGCCTTGTTTCATTTCGGTCGCATGCACCTCGAACAAGCGATTTATCCCAACATATGCGCAAAGCAACCACAGTCTGGCCCTACTCCTGACGATTTGGAACGTCAATAGTGGCAATCCTTGACTCCATGCGTTATGAACCGTGATTCCCTTGTCGCACAAGGGTTTAAGCGATATTTAGAGCATTGTTGCCGAAGTAGCAGGCACGGACGTATTGCAATTTGGCGACACCTGTTTGGGAGACGTCGATTTTCTTCGCCAGGTAGGGGTATTTTTGCTAAATTAGTAACCAAAGTAGCAAAACAAAGTTCGATAAAAGTAGTTTCACTTCATAAGACGCACAGGAGATACCGGTCAACGAGGGATCGGGCATGACGTAAAGATGGCCCAACAAGGCCGCGCGTCATCAACATACGACCCCGGCCGCAAAGCTCTCTGGTACGGATTTCTGTTCGGCGCCTCTGGCGTCCGGACACCATTCGCAGTACTGGGTTTATTTTTTTGACAGGGTATGGAGGAGAAGATGAAGAAAGCTTTGCTCGCGGCATCGCTGCTGACGTTTGGCGTGGCAGCACACGCACAGAGCAGCGTAACGCTGTATGGGCGCCTGGATGCCGGCCTTGAGTACATGACGGGTGTTCCGCAAGGCACCGGTGCAAACGGTCAGGCAACTGGCAGCACGAATCGTTTCCGCGCAGAAAGCGGCGACTGGGGTACCAGCCTGTGGGGCATGAAGGGTGTTGAGGACATCGGTGGCGGCAACAAGGTTCTCTTCCAGCTGGAAGGCTCCTTCAACACGATGACGGGCGCAGGCCCTGGCGGTGGCGGTCTCTTCAATCGCTGGGCGACGGTCGGTATGTCGAACGACGGTTTCGGTACGCTGCTGTTGGGTCGTGAACTCTTCATCTCGAACGGCGTGTGGGACTTTGACCCGTTCGGTCAGTCGAACTGGTCGTCGGCATCGCTGGTGCGTGGCCGCAACTGGCCGGCGTCGAGCAACAACATTTCGTACCAGTCGCCGAAGTTCGCAGGCCTTGACTTCTACGGTCAGTACTCGCTGTCGAACGCAACGAACTGGAACGGCAATGGCACGACCCCGCAAGGTCGCGAAGCTGGCGCACAGATCACCTACACGAACGCACTGTTCCAGGTTCGCGGTATCTATGACGAAATTCGCAACCCGGCAAACGGCGCGCTGTACGGCCCGAACCTGACCAACGTCAACACCCTCAACACGGGCAACGGCGTGTTCGCAGCATCGCGTGAATACTCGGCTCTCTTGAACGTGTTCCTCGGCCAGTTCAAGGTCCAGGCTGCATACCAGGCTATCCGCTCGTCGGGTGCTGAAGGTGTTCTGCCGGGTCAACCGACGACGCTCGATCACGAATGGGGCGGTGTAACGTGGCAAGCAACACCGGCAGCTGCGCTGATCGCAGCGGTCTACCACGTGAACGGCAACAACGGCGCAGGCAACGCGACGATCTACACGATCGGCGGCTCGTACAACCTGTCGAAGCGCACGCTGCTGGACATCCAGATCGCCACGACGCAAAACAGCAAGACGGCTAACTACGGCCTGAATGCGAACAACGCCGGTACGGCAACCAGCACGGACAATCCGCTGCCGGGTCACAGCCAGTCGGGCGTGTACGCAGGTATTCAACACTCGTTCTAATCGAACGGTGTAACAAGAACAGTTAAAGAGAAGTTTTCACGCTGCTGCGAGAGGCGCGTATCGGTGCGGTGCCCGAAAGGGTATCGCACCGTTTTTTATTTCTGGCACACCCAAACAAAAAGAGCACCGGCGTGGTGCAACGCCAGTGCTCTCTTCCAGCCGTCGGTCTTCTGGATCTACATCACACGGCTGCTTCGTTTTCCTCGCCGGTACGGATCCGGATCACACGCTCCACGTCCGCGACGAAGATCTTGCCGTCGCCGATCTTGCCCGTGCGCGCCGCGCCGATGATCGCGTCGATCACCTGGTCGCACTGATCGTTCGCCACCACCACTTCGATCTTCACTTTCGGCAGGAAATCGACCACGTATTCCGCGCCGCGATACAGCTCGGTGTGGCCCTTCTGACGGCCGAAGCCTTTGACTTCCGTGACGGTCAGCCCGGTCAGCCCGACTTCGGCCAGCGCTTCGCGTACTTCGTCGAGCTTGAACGGTTTGATGACTGCGGTGATGCGTTTCATGGCGTCCCTCATCCAGGTCGAAAGATTGAAAAAATTGAAAACGGAATGAATGCTTTTGATTCTACGCCGCGCCAGAGCGCTTGCGAGTAGTGCGGCTTCGCGCGCGCGTTCTCATTCCACGGGTTCCGTATAGCGCGACGTGATCGGATAACGCCAGTCGCGACCGAACGCGCGATGCGTGACGCGGATGCCGATCGGCGCCTGACGCCGCTTGTATTCGTTGATCTTGATGAGCCGCGTGACACGCCTGACGTCATCCACCGCGTAGCCCGCCGCGATGATTTCGGCGAGTGAGCGGTCCTCTTCCATGTACATGCGCATGATGGCGTCGAGCACGTCGTATTCGGGCAGGCTGTCCTGGTCGGTCTGGTTCTCGCGCAGTTCCGCCGAAGGCGCGCGCGTCAGAATCCGCTCGGGGATGATGTCCTGTTTCGCGAACGTCGTCGCGGCATTACGGTAGTGGCACAGGCGATAGACGAGCGTCTTCGCGATGTCCTTGATGACCGCGAAGCCGCCAGCCATGTCGCCATACAACGTGCAGTAGCCCACCGCCATCTCGCTCTTGTTGCCGGTTGTGAGCACGATCGAGCCGAACTTGTTTGAGAGCGCCATCAGCAGCGTGCCGCGAATGCGGGCCTGGATGTTTTCCTCGGTGGCGTCTTCGGCGCGGCCGGCGAATTCATCGGCGAGCGACGTGCGAAACGCGTCGAACATCGGCGCAATCGCGATCTCGTCATAGCGCACGCCGACGCGTCGGGCCATCTCGGCGGCGTCGGTCGTGGAGATGTCGGCGGTATAGCGCGACGGCATCATCACCGCGCGCACGCGATCGGCGCCGAGCGCATCGCAGGCAACCGCGAGCACCAGCGCCGAATCCACGCCGCCCGACAGGCCGATGAGCACGCCCGGAAAGCCGTTCTTGTCGATGTAGTCGCGCACGCCCATCACGAGCGCCGCGTACACCTGCGCTTCGACGGAGCGCTCGGGCGCGATCGTCGAGGGCACCGGCACCGCGCCGTCGAATTCGATGATCGGGCACGTCTCCTCGAACTGCGCGAACTTCGCGACCAGTTCGCCGTTCCCGTCGAGCACGAACGAGCCGCCGTCGAACACGAGTTCGTCCTGCGCGCCGACCATGTTCACGTAGACCATCGGCAGGCCGGTTTCGCGAATCCGCGCACGCAGGATGTCGACGCGCACCGCTTCCTTGTTGAGGTGATAGGGCGAGCCGTTCGGAATCAGCAGCACCTGCGCGCCCGCCGCCTTCGCAATCTGCGCCGCCGACGCATGCCACACGTCCTCGCAGATCACCACGCCGTATTTCACGCCGTCGAGTTCGAAGACGAACGGCTGCGGGTCGGTGGCGAAATAGCGCTTTTCGTCGAAAACTTCCGTGTTCGGCAGATCCTGCTTGCGATACGTGCCGACGATCTCGCCGTCGACGATGAGCGATGCCGCGTTGAACGTATCGACCGGCGGCACGCCGCGCTCGATCGGCGCGTTTGCATTACCATGGCCGTTCGCCGTGTCGCGATACGGATGTCCGACCACCACGTGAAGGCCCTTGAAAGGCTTCAACTGCGCGGCGAGACCGGCAAGCGCCGCGGCGCTCGCGGTATAGAACGCGGGACGCAGCAGCAGGTCTTCAGGCGGATAGCCGGAAAGTGCAAGTTCCGGCGCGACCAGCAGCTTCGCACCATCGTTGTGCGCCGCGCGGGCCGCGTCGACGATCTTCGCGACGTTGCCGGCGAAGTCGCCGACGGTGACATTGAGTTGGGCTAGAGCGATTCGGGTCTTCATGGCAGTGCGTGAAAAGCGGGCCCGCGGCCTGGCGGCGACGGCATCAACAGTGGTTCGGTGTAACGGACGAAACCGCGATAAAAACGCGGATAAAACAGCGGACGAAGCAACGGGCAAAACGAAGGCCGGCATCAAACCCGGCGCCAATACGGACGACGCGGCGCACATCGTGCATTCGACGTCGAACAGAGTGGAACGGTTACACAGATTGAATCAGGAACGCTTCGATTATCGCACGGGCATTCTGGCGTCGCCGCTCGAGGTGGACGCCGCCGAATGGAACGCACTCCTCGCACGGCAGTCGCAATCGACGCCGTTTCTGCGCCACGAATTCCTGAGCGCCTTGCACACGACACGTTGCGCGGTGCCCGACACCGGCTGGGCGACGCAGTTCGTCACGCTGACGAACGCGCGCACCGGCGCGCTGGAAGCGGCCGCGCCGGTGTACCTGAAAGGTCACTCGTACGGCGAATACGTGTTCGACTGGGCATGGGCCGACGCCTACAAGCGCAACGGCGTGCCCTACTATCCGAAGCTGCTGTGCGCAGTGCCGTTCACGCCCGTGCAGGGCAACCGGCTGCTCGCGACCGGTGAACCCGCGCTGCGTCATCTCGCGGCAACCGTCATGGCGTTTGCCGAACAGGCCGACGTATCGTCGCTGCACGTGCTCTTCCCGACCGAAACCGAAGCCCGTGCGCTGACCGATCTCGGCATGATGCAGCGCGAAGGCGTGCAGTTTCACTGGCTGAACGACGGCTACCAGACCTTCGACGATTTCCTGTCGACGCTCGAACAGAAGAAGCGCAAGAACATCCGCGCGGAGCGGCGCAAGGTTCAGGATGCGGGCGTCACGTTCCGCCGCGTGCGCGGCGAGGACGCCACCGATGCCGACTGGCGTTTCTTCAGCAAATGCTACCGGCAGACGTACCGCGAGCATTTTTCGACGCCGTATCTGAACCTCGACTTCTTCCGCCTGATCGGCGAGACGATGCCGGAGAACCTGCTGCTCGTGATCGCGGAGTTCGAGGGCAAGCCGATCGCGAGTTCGCTCGTCGTCTACCAGCGCGACGACAAAACCGGCGGCACGCTGTACGGACGCTACTGGGGCGCGCTCGAACACGTGCCATGCCTGCACTTCGAAACGGCGTACTACCAGCCGCTCGAATTCTGCATCGAGGAAAAGCTCGCCGCGTTCGAAGGCGGCGCACAGGGCGAGCACAAGATGGCCCGCGGCTTTCTGCCGACCGTCACGCGTTCCGCGCACTGGCTGGCGCACCCGGCGTTTTCGGATGCTGTCGGACGGTTTCTCGAAGGCGAAACGAACAACATCCACGCGTATGTCGATGAACTGCGCGAACACAATCCGTTCAGGACGTGATGGCCTGGTTTCTCTACCTCATCGAATGTGAAGACGGCAGCGTCTACACCGGCATTGCGGTCGACGTGCAGGCGCGTTTCGACAAACACGTGAGCGGCATGGGCGCGCGCTACACGCGCTCGCGCAAACCGCGACAACTGCTCGCTTCGTTTGAACTCGCCGACCGCTCGAGCGCTTCGCGCGCCGAATACTGGGTCAAACGGCTCACCGCCACGGAAAAACGGGCGCTGGCTGCCGGCGTGCGCACGCTCGAATCGGTGTTGCCCGTGGTCGAAGTCGAAATCGAGACCGGGACTGAACCCGAGGCCGAAGCCGAGGCATCCCGGCGTACGACATAAAAAAACCGCGCGGCCCCGAAAGGCCCGCGCGGTTTTTTCCATCTGGCGGCGACTGCTTACTTCTTGTGGTTCGCAACGCCTTCGGTGATTTCCTTGTGTGCGGCTTCGATGCCCGCCCAGCCGTCCACCTTCACCCACTTACCCTTCTCCAGCGCCTTGTATTGCTCGAAGAAGTGCTTGATCTGGTCTTTCAGGTAGGCGGGGACGTCGTCGATCGACTTCAGGTCTGCCGTCATCGGGCAGATCTTGTCGTGCGGCACGGCGATCAGCTTCGCGTCGACGCCCGATTCGTCCGTCATCTGCAGCATGCCGAGCGCGCGGGCGCGCACCACGGAACCCGCGAGCAGCGGGAACGGCGTGATCACGAGCACGTCGACCGGGTCGCCGTCGCCCGACAGCGTCTGCGGAATGAAGCCGTAGTTGGCCGGATAGCGCATGCCCGTGCCGATGAAACGGTCGACGACGAGCAGGCCCAGATCCTTGTCGGCTTCGTACTTCACCGGATCGCTTTGCGCCGGGATTTCGATGATGACGTTGAAATCTTGCGGGAGATCTTTGCCTGCGGGCACGTGATTGAAGCTCATGAGCGTTCTCTGGTCAGGATGAAATCGGAGCACGGCGAGCGGCAGCGGCGCCCTGAGCGGCGCTCGCGGCCACGCGGCCGGCCAGTGCGGAATGCGCCATTATAGCCAATCGGCCGATGGCAGCCGGCGCGGGATCGGCGCGATAATCGTTCTGGGGGTTGCCGGTTGCACGGCTGTCGCGATTTGTCCGCGCAGCATCGTGTGCAACCTGGGCACGATTTCCGTTCCGGTCCGCGGGCGCGGGCGTTTCCGGTTTTCAACCAGGAGCATGCATGGAAGAAGCGAAACACTTCATCGGCAGCGAATGGAGCAGTTCCAGCGGCGGCGAGACGATCGAAGTCATCGATCCGTCCGACGGCCAGCCGTTCACGCGCCTCGCACGCGGCACGGCGGCGGATATCGATCGCGCGGTTCAGGCTGCCCGGCGCGCATACGAGGGCGCATGGGGCGCCGCGAACGCGGCCGATCGCGGCCGCGTGCTGTACCGGCTGTCGATGCTCGTTACCGCATGTCACGAAGAACTGGCAAAGCTCGAGGCGCGCGATACCGGCAAGCCGCTGCGGCAGGCCCGCGCGGATGCATCGGCGCTCGCGCGCTACTTCGAGTTCTACGCCGGTGCCGCCGACAAGCTGCACGGCGAAACACTGCCCTATCAATCCGGCTATACGGTCTTTACGATCCGTGAGCCGCACGGTGTCACGGGCCATATCGTGCCGTGGAACTATCCGATGCAGATTTTCGGGCGCAGCGTCGGGGCGGCGCTGGCGGCCGGCAACGCATGCGTCGTTAAACCGGCCGAGGACGCGTGCCTGACCGTGCTGCGCGTGGCCGAACTGGCTGCCGAGGCTGGCCTGCCCGCGGGCGCGCTGAACGTCGTTACAGGCTACGGACACGAAGCCGGCGCGGCGCTCGCGCGTCACCCGGGCATCAATCACATTTCGTTCACGGGCTCACCGGCAACAGGCAGGCTCGTCGCGCAGATGGCCGCCGACAACCACGTGCCGGTCACGCTGGAACTCGGCGGCAAGTCGCCGCAAATCGTGTTCGCCGACGCCGATCTCGAAGCCGCGCTGCCCGTACTGGTGTCGGCGATCGTCCAGAACGCGGGCCAGACGTGTTCGGCCGGCAGCCGCGTGCTGATTGCCCGCGAGATCTACGAGCCGCTGCTCGACCGGCTCGGCACGGCGTTTCATGCGCTGCGCGTCGGGCCTTCCGTCGCCGACCTCGATTGCGGGCCACTCATCAGCGCGAAGCAACAACAACGCGTGTGGGACTTTCTCTCCGATGCGCAGCACGACGGCGTCGCCATGGCGGCGCATGGCGAAGTCATCGCGGAGGCGCCCGAAACCGGCTTTTATCAGGCGCCCACGCTGTTGCGCGACGTGCCGCCCACGCACCGGCTCGCGCGTGAAGAAGTGTTCGGCCCGGTGCTCGCCGCCATGCCGTTCAGCGACGAAGACGACGCGGTAGCGCTCGCCAATGGCACGCCTTACGGGCTTGTTGCGGGCATCTGGACACGCGACGGTGCGCGTCAGCTGCGTCTTGCACGGCGCGTGCGCTCGGGGCAGGTGTTCATCAACAACTACGGCGCGGGCGGCGGCGTCGAACTGCCGTTCGGCGGCGTGGGGCATTCGGGCCACGGCCGCGAGAAAGGCTTCGAAGCGCTTTACGGATTCACTGTGCTGAAAACGGTCGCGATCCGGCACGGCTAGTTGCCGGTTTGACGTTCACGAAAAACAAGGAGACATCATGCGGTTGACAGGCAAGACGGCCATCGTCACAGGTGGAGGCTCGGGTTTCGGTGAAGGCATCGCGAAAACGTATGCGCGTGAAGGTGCGAACGTCGTCGTCAACGATCTGAACGGCCCGGCCGCCGAACGCGTCGCGAGCGAAATTGCGCTCGCGGGCGGCAAGGCGATCGCGGTCGCGGGCGACGTCACGCGCAGCGAAGACTGGACCACGTTACGCGAGGCCGCGCTCGAAGACTTCGGCAGCGTGCAGATCGTGGTCAACAATGCAGGCACCACCCATCGCAACAAACCGGTGCTCGACGTCACCGAGGCCGAGTTCGATCGCGTCTACGCGGTCAACGTGAAAAGCATCTACTGGAGCGTGCAGCAGTTCGTGCCTTACTTCCGCGAGCAGGGTGGCGGCGTGTTCGTCAACATCGCGTCGACGGCTGGTGTGCGGCCACGGCCCGGACTCGTCTGGTACAACGGCAGCAAGGGTGCCGTGATTATCGCGAGCAAGGCGCTCGCGGCCGAACTCGGTCCCGACCGCATCCGCGTGAACTGCGTGAATCCGGTGATCGGCGAAACCGCCCTGCTCTCCGAGTTCATGGGCGTCGAAGATACGCCAGAGAACCGCAAACGCTTCCTCGCGGGTATCCCGCTCGGCCGGTTTTCGACGCCTCAGGACATTGCTAACGCATGCCTGTACCTCGCTTCGGACGAAGCGGAATTCATCACCGGCGTGTGTCTCGAAGTAGACGGCGGGCGCTGCGTCTAGCGCGTAGCGGGACGCATTGCAGCGATCAGGGATATGAGGTAACCGCGAGATAGCCACGAGGCGATCCGGATTGCCTCGCGGCTACACGCGGCAAGGCGCGCAGAACCCGTAACCCCGCAGGGTTCGCGCCGCGGGATCTCGGTGTTTTCCCCGCCCCTGGCGGTCCGGATTTCGCTCGAACCCCGTATAGAATGCGCGAAACGCGGCACTTCTTTCTACGTACAACGAACGAGGAGACACCCCTATGGCCAGTCCCGCGAATCCGCTGCACGCGCCCGGCGCCGGCGCACCGCCTTCCACCTTCGAAGAGGCGACGTACCGCAAGGTGGCCTGGCGGCTCACGCCGCTCGTGATGCTGTGTTACGTCGTGGCCTACCTCGATCGCGTCAATGTGGGTTTCGCGAAGCTGCAGATGACGGCCGATCTCAACCTGAGCGATGCGGTGTACGGCTTTGGCGCCGGCATCTTCTTCCTCGGCTACTTTATCTTCGAAATTCCGAGCAACATCATCCTGCACAAGGTCGGCGCGCGTGTCTGGATCGCGCGGATCATGGCGACGTGGGGCATCGTTTCGATGCTGACGATGTTCGTCACCACGCCAACCATGTTCTACGTGATGCGCTTCCTGCTCGGTCTTGCTGAAGCGGGCTTCTTCCCCGGCATCATCCTGTATCTCACTTACTGGTATCCGGCCCACCGGCGCGGTCGCATGACGACGTGGTTCATGACGGCCATCGCGCTTTCCGGCGTGATCGGCGGCCCGGTGTCGGGCTACATCCTGAAGAACCTCAATGGTGTGAACGGCTGGCAAGGCTGGCAGTGGCTGTTTCTGCTCGAAGGCATTCCTTCGGTGCTCGTCGGCGTCTGGGTGTTCCTCAAACTCGATGACCGCATCAGCAAGGCTAAATGGCTGACACGCGAAGAACAGGAACTGCTCGAACGCAACATTGCCGCCGAGGAATCGGCCAAGCACGACATGCCGGTCCGCAAGGTGCTGTCGAGCCCGCGCGTGTGGCTTATGAGCCTGATCTACTTCTCGTTCGTGATGGGCCTCTACGGCGTGAGCTTCTGGCTGCCGACGATCATCAAGGCAACCGGCGTCACCGACGCCTGGACGATCGGTCTCCTGTCGGCGATTCCGTTCGCCGCCGCCGTTGTCGCGATGCTGCTGGTTGCGAGAAGCGCCGATCGCATGCGCGAGCGTCGCTGGCACGTCGCGATACCGGCGTTTGCGGGCGCGCTGGGACTGGTGCTGTCGGTCGTATGGGCGCACAACACGTTGCTCGCCATGACTGGCCTCACGCTCGCGACGATGGGCATTCTGACCACGCTGCCGCTTTTCTGGAGCCTGCCGACCGCGTTTCTCGCCGGCACAGGCGCGGCGGCCGGCATTGCGATGATCAACTCCCTCGGCAACCTTGCGGGCTTTCTGAGCCCGTACGCCGTAGGCTGGCTCAAGCAGGTCACCGCCGCCAACGATTCCGGTATGTACATGCTGGCCGGCTGCATGATTGCCGGCGGGCTGCTCGCGATCAGCGTGCCGGCGCGACTGGTGAACAGGTAGCGCTGGTTATTCGCTACCTGCGAAAGCACGTTAAAAAGCCTCCGTGGGCGTTACCCACGGAGGCTTTTTTATCGACTGCGGCTCGCGGATTCGACGAAGCGCGACGTCAAACCACGTTCATCGCCAGCGCGCTTTCCCGATAGTGTTCGCTCGCCTTGCCGGCATCGCCAAGCTGTTCGTGCAGCCGCGCGAGTGCACGATGCGAACGGATCTTGAGCGGTTCGTTATCGGCGAGCTTCAGCGCCTGTTCAAGGAACGACTGTGCCTTGCCCCACAGCTTCTGATGCAGGCACAGACGGCCGAGCGCAAACAGCAGATCGGCGTCGTCGGGGCGATCGTTCTTCCACGCTTCCGCCTTCTGGATCAGCGGCAGCGCGTCGCCGCCCGCGGTTTCCGGATAACGGCGCAGCAAGCGCGCGTCCCAGTTCTGCGCGAGCGCTTCTTCGACGATCCTGCGCGCTTCGTTCGGGCGGTTCAGCCCGATCAGCAACTCGGCGGCGAGATCGGCGAGACGCGGTGAATGGCGCTCCGTCGGCGTAAGCGAATGCCACAGTTCCAGCAGTGCGTCCGCGTTATGGCGACGGTCGCGCAACAGGTTCTCCGCCGCCAGTTGACGCAGGCGCACCGCGACAGCCGGATGGATGGCCTCGCGCTTTTCCAGCGTCTTGACGAGCTTCAGCACTTCGCTCCAGTTCTTCAGCTGCTGCTGCGCGCGCAGCGTGATCTGCTGCGCATGAATACGCCGGCCGCCTTGCGTCTGCATCTGTTTCAACGCTTCCAGCGCGCCGTCGGCGTCGCGACCGTCGGCGCGCATGTCGGCGGTTGCCATCAGGCGGGCGTCCTGCCAGTCGGCTTCGTCGATCTGCGCGAGCCACTCGTCGCGACGCGCATATTCGTGCATGCGATGCGCCGCGTTCGCCGCGATCAGGCCTGCCGCACCCTTGTTGTCCGGATTCGTCAGCGCCTCGCGGGCTGCTTTTTCAGCGCGCGAGAAACGGCCTGCATAGAGGTTGCCGATCGCGTCGCGCAGTGCTGCCTGCGCCTTCGCCACGCGCGAACGCGCACGGTAGGCGGCAACACGTTGCGGCATGCGCCAGATGTTGCGGATCGCGCGCATCAGCGTGTAGAGCACGATGAACGTCACGAGCAGGCCGACGACGAACAGGTTCAGCGAAATATCGATGCGATACGGCGGGTAGACGAGCAGAACCTGGCCGGTATCGAACCGGCCGGCCGTCGCCAGCACGACCGCGATCGCGAACAGGAAGGCCAGCCAGAGAAGTCCGCGGATAGCCATGATTAACCCCGGCTCCGGTATTGATGGACAGCCTGAAGGCTCGTGTTCAGGTTCGGCAGCTCAACGGCAGCCGAACCGGTATCCACGTCCTTGACCAGCTCGCGCACCGTCTGTACGCGCTTCGACGAACTGTCGAAGTAGCGGCCCAGTGCGGCATCGGCGGCATGCAGGTCGGACTTGAGCGTCGTCTGGTTGCGCGACAGGAGCGCGAGCCGTGCCGACAGCAGGCGCAGCTTGAGGTTCTCGCGCACGAAATAGCCTTCGTCGGGCGCGATGAGCATCGCGTCGGCGTTGTCGATGCGGCGCACCTGGACAAGGCTGGCAAGCTGCTGGCCAATGCCCATGGTGAACTCACGCCACAACACCTTCCAGCGCGGCTCGCCGGTCGCCGCCGACACCTTCGCCGAATCAGGCGGCGTTGCCGCATGTGCGGCGGCATGGCCGATCGGGGCTTCGCCGGAAAGCGGCAGCGCGTCGACCTGATCGATTGCGTTGTCGAGCTTGATTGCAAGGCCCGTGAGGTCGGTAGACGGCGCCGACTTCAGCTTGTCGATGTCCTGCGCGATCGCCTTGCGCACCGTGATGACCTGCGGGCTGTCCGACGCGGCGAGGCGCGTGTCGGCACTTTGCAGCGCGAAGAGCGCAAGCTGGGTGTTGCCGGTGAGCTGCAGTTGCTGGCTCGCCGCCGACAGCATCTGGCCGACTTCCGCGAGCGTCCAGTCGTCGCGATTGCGCGCGAGATCCGAATATTGCTGCTGCAGCGCCTGCTGGCCGGCCTGCGCGTCGGCGAGCTTGCCTTCGAGTTGCGAGACCTGCGAATCGGACTGGTGAACCGTTGCGAGCGCCTGTTCGGTCTTGACGTTGAGCGCGGCGGTCAGCGCGTCGTTCGCCTGCTGACGCTGCACCAGCTGCTGCTCCATCCGGTCGACCTTGCGGTTCAGCGCGAACGCGCCGACGCCCGCCGCGCAGATCAGCACGACGATCACAAACCACAGCAGGGGTCCGCTCGCGTTGCGCGGCTTCTGCTGCGCTTCGTAAGGCGTGAAAGGCGGGTTCGGCGGCAACGGAGGCGTGGCAGCCGGCGGGATGGAGGCGGTTCTGGTGTCGTTCGAATCTGTCATGCGTGAGTGAGCCGGGTTGGACGGTACCGGTTTAACAACGGAAGCAACGGAAGCTGCAGAGGCGAGCAACGCGCGGGCAATACGCTCGTCGCCCGCGCCAGACACCGTAATCCTATCAAAACCCACTCCCCGCGCGGTCTGCGCAATGCGTGGATGGGGTGTGACGAGCATCGCGCGCTTCAACTGCACGATCTCATCGGCGGTCAGATGCTCGCGGGCCAGCTCGTCGAGATTGCGCACGCCCTCGGAACTCGTGAGGAGCCACGCGTGCGGCACGCCCGACAGCAGCGCATGCACCCGCGACCACCCGCTGATCGACGGCTCCGGCATGATGCGCCGGTAAGCCGCCACGGTCTCGACCTGGGCGCCCGCCTCACGCAGGCGGTCGGCCAGCCACTCGCGCCCGCCGTCGCCGCGCACGATCAGCACGCGCCGGCCCTCGAAGCCCCCCGCGCCGAGCGTTGCCTCGAGCGCCGTGAAGAGCGCCTCGGAATCGAAACGACCGCTGTCGTCGTCAGCGGCGACGCTCGGGCTGATCACCCGGTACGCGGGCGCTTCGACACCATGACGCGCGAGCGCCGCGACACTGCCCGGCCCGACGACACCCACCGGCAGCGCATGCGGCCAGATTGCGTCGTGATGCGCGAACGCGCGATCGACGGCGTTCGGCGACACGAAGACCACCAGCGCATAGTGTTCGAGCGATGCCAGCGCGGCACGCAGCGGCGCGGCATCCGCGACTTCGCCGATGTCGATCAACGGGAATTCGAGCGCCTCGACGCCCGCAACGGACAGTTGCGCCATCAAGGCCGCCGACTGCCCGGCAGGCCGCGTAATGACGACGGTGAACCCGGGCGGCACTGCCGTGCCGGTGGCTGCTGGCGAATCGATGTGCGCGCCGGTCGACATCACGCGCCGGTCACGTTGCCGCTCGCGGTGCTCAGCGACCGGACAATATCGAGCGCGCCCTGAGCCTCGAGCGACGCCGCCACTTCGCGACCCAGTTCGATCGCGGCACCCGCCGTGGGCGCGGGCGACGACGCCTGCGCGGTCAGCACACGCTGGCCGTCGGGTGTGGCAACCATGCCACGCAGATGCAGCGCGCCGTCGTGCCACGTCGCAAACGCGGCAAGCGGCACTTCGCAGCTGCCGCCCAGCATGCGCGACACCATGCGTTCGGCTTCGACCGCCGCAGCGGTATGTTCGTGATGGAGCGGCGCGAGCCATGCAGCGAGCTCGGCGCGATCTTCACGGATCTCGATGCCAAGCGCGCCCTGCCCGGCTGCGGGCAGGCTGTCGTCCGGATCGAGCAGCGCACGGATTCGCTCTGCAAGACCGAGCCGCTTCAGCCCCGCCGCAGCGAGAATGATCGCCGCGTAGTCGCCGCGATCCAGCTTCGAGAGCCGCGTATCGAGGTTGCCGCGTAGCGGCTGCACGACGAGTTGCGGATAACGCACACGCAGCATCGCTTCGCGGCGCAGGCTCGATGTGCCGACCACGCTGCCCGCAGGCAGCGCCGCCAGCGACTCATACGTGTTCGATACGAACGCATCGCGCGGGTCCTCGCGCTCCATGATGGTGGACAGCGCAAAGCCCGCCGGCAGTTCCATCGGCACGTCCTTGAGCGAATGCACCGCCAGATCGGCGCGGCCGTCGGCCAGCGCGCTTTCCAGTTCCTTGACGAAAAGACCCTTGCCACCGACCTTCGAAAGCGTGCGATCGAGAATCTGATCGCCACGTGTTGTCATTCCGAGGATTTTTACGTCACAAGATGGATATAATTTGTGCAGCGCACACCGCACGTGTTCAGCCTGCCACATGGCAAGGCGGCTTTCTCGCGAAGCGATCACCAGCGTGCGGGGTAGCGCTGAATGGGTCTCGGAATTCATTGCAAGGTCAGTGGAGGACGGGGTTCAATAACAATCAATGTTAGCACGCACGCCAGTGCATCTTTATCGGCCGGATGGCCGACTGGCGCGGCATCGACAGAGGAGACACGCCCTTTCCGGGTGCTGCCGCCGTATCTTCCCCACTTCCCGTACGGTCGTTCGCGCGCCGTGCGGCAGCATGCGGGATGATGCATTGCGGCGCATCGTGCGGCAACCGGCGGTTCCCCCTCCCCGTATGCCTCTTTTCGCGTGCATGCCGTTCCTGCAGTGCCGCGTCGCTGCTCGCCCGTGTTGAACCGGTGCGTGGCGGCGCCTGCGCAGTTCGTGCGCATGTGTTTTTGAAACCGCTGTTCACATCAACAGACCCTGGCTTCCCCGAGGAAACCCATCGTGACGTCTTCCGGATCGGCGCGCCCTGCCCGCCGCAATACTGCATCGCCCACCGCCTCCAAAGCCGCGAGCGCCGCTGCTGCTCCCGTCAAAGCGACGCGAACAACGAAAGCCGCTCAGCCCGCCGCCAAAGGCGTGAAGACCAGCAAAGCCGCCAAACCCGTCGCGCCCGCCAAACCAGCCAAAGCGCCGAAAACGCCGAAGGCCGGCGCTGCGCGCCCGGCGCTCGATGGCGCCCAGACAACGCTCATACCGAAGTCCGTCGCGAAAGCGGCGAACGGAGTCGCCAACGGTGCAGCAAAGAGCCGCGCACAATCACCGCTCGACATCTCGCCCGAGGCTGTCGCGACAGCGTCCGCACCGGCGAAGTCCGGCGGACGCACACGTGAAGACAAGGATCAGCCGCTCTTCCAGGACATCCGCTATCTGGGCCGTCTGCTTGGCGACGTCGTGCGTGAGCAGGAAGGCGACGCGGTCTACGAGGTCGTCGAAACGATCCGCCAGACGGCTGTGCGCTTTCGCCGCGAAGACGACAACGTCGCCGCGCAGGCGCTCGAAAAGAAGCTGCGCTCGCTGAGTCCGGAGCAGACCGTGAGCGTCGTGCGCGCGTTCAGCTACTTCTCGCACCTCGCGAATATCGCCGAAGACCGTCACCGCAATCGCCGCCACCGCATTCATGCGCTCGCGAACGCGGCGCCGCGTCCGGGCACGATGGCCTACGCGCTCGAGCGTCTGATGGAAGCCGAAGCGGCGCCGACGCCTGTCTTGCAGCAGTTCTTCAACGACGCGCTGATCGTCCCCGTGCTGACCGCGCACCCGACCGAGGTGCAGCGCAAGAGCATTCTCGACGCGGAGCACGACGTCGCGCGCCTGCTCGCCGAGCGCGACCAGCAGCTGACCGAGCGTGAGCGCGCACACAACGAAACGATGCTGCGCGCACGCGTCACGTCGCTCTGGCAGACGCGGATGCTGCGCGACGCACGTCTGACCGTCGCCGACGAAATCGAGAACGCGCTGTCGTATTACCGCGCGACGTTCCTCGAGGAAATCCCGGCGCTCTACGCCGACATCGAAGCCGCGCTGGCCGAACACGGCCTGCCCGCGCGCCTGCCGCCGTTCTTCCAGATGGGCAGCTGGATCGGCGGCGACCGCGACGGCAATCCGAACGTGAGCGCCGCGACGCTCGAACACGCGATCACGCGTCAGGCCGCGGTGATCTTCGAACACTACCTCGATCAGGTGCACAGGCTCGGCGCGGAACTGTCCGTGTCGAACCTGCTGGCCGGTTCGAGCGAAGCGCTGCAGGCGCTGACCGCCGCTTCGCCCGACGCGTCGCCGCATCGCACCGACGAGCCGTATCGCCGCGCGCTGATCGGCGTGTATGCGCGCCTCGCGGAAAGCGCGCGTGCGCGTCTGGGCGCGGGCGTCGTCGCCGCGCGCAATCACGGCAGCGCCGAGCCTTACGCCGACGCCGCCGAGTTCGCCACCGACCTGCACGTGCTGATCGATTCGCTCGCGGAGCATCACGGCGCGTCGCTTGCCGCGCCGCGTCTGTCGCCGCTCGCGCGGGCCGCCGAAGTCTTCGGCTTCCACCTCGCCAGCATCGACCTGCGTCAAAGCTCGGATGTGCACGAAGCCGTCATCGCCGAACTGCTGAAGCGCGCGGGCGTCGAGGACGACTACGCCGCGTTGTCCGAAGCCGACAAGCTGACGGTGCTGCTGAAGGAACTCGGTCAGCCGCGTCCGCTGCGCCTGCCGTACGTCGAGTATTCCGATCTCGCGAAAAGCGAACTCGGCGTGCTCGAAATGGCCCGCGTGACACGCGAGAAGTTTGGTGCGCGTGCGGTGCGCAACTACATCATTTCGCACACGGAAACCGTGAGCGATCTGGTCGAGGTCATGCTGCTGCAGAAAGAAACCGGCCTGCTGAAAGGCCTGCTCGGCAACACCGAACAGCCGGCGCACGGCGGCATCATGGTGATTCCGCTCTTCGAGACGATTCCCGATCTGCGTAACGCGCCGCACATCATGCGCGACCTGATCGCGCTGCCGGGCGTCGATTCGCTGATCGAGCATCAGGGCGGCGAGCAGGAAGTCATGCTCGGCTATTCGGACAGCAACAAGGACGGCGGCTTCCTCACGTCGAACTGGGAGCTGTATCGCGCGGAACTCGCGCTCGTGTCGCTCTTCAACGAACGCGGCGTGACGCTGCGGCTCTTCCATGGCCGCGGCGGTACAGTTGGACGCGGGGGCGGCCCGACGTATCAGGCCATCCTGTCGCAGCCGCCGGGCACGGTCGACGGCCAGATCCGTCTCACCGAACAGGGTGAAGTGATCGCGAGCAAGTTCGGCAACCCGGACATCGGCCGGCGCAATCTGGAAACGGTCGTCGCCGCGACGCTCGAAGCGTCGCTGCTGCCGCACGGCAATGCGCCCGACCAGTTGCCCGCGTTCGAAGAAACGATGCAGCAGCTGTCCGATACGGCGATGGCGTCGTATCGCGCGCTTGTCTACGAAACGCCGGGCTTCAAGGAGTATTTCTTCGAGTCGACGCCGATTTCGGAGATCGCCGAGCTGAACATCGGCAGCCGCCCGGCTTCGCGCAAGCTGCAGGATCCGAAGCAGCGCAAAATTGAAGATCTGCGCGCGATTCCGTGGGGCTTTTCGTGGGGTCAGTGCCGACTGCTCCTGACCGGCTGGTATGGCTTCGGCAGCGCGGTGGCCGCGCATCTGGACAGCGCGCCGACCGATGCCGAACGTGCACGCCGTCTGTCGCTGCTGAAGAAGATGCACAAGACGTGGCCGTTCTTCTCGAACCTGCTGTCGAACATGGACATGGTGCTGGCAAAGACCGACCTCGCGGTCGCGTCGCGCTACGCCCAGCTTGTGACCGACAAGAAACTGCGCAAGCATGTGTTCGAGCGCATCGTCGGGGAGTGGGAACGGACGTCGAAGGTGCTGTCGGAGATTACCGGCAAGACCGAACGGCTCGCCGATAACCCGCTGCTCGCACGTTCGATCAAGAACCGCTTCCCGTACCTCGATCCGCTGAACCACCTGCAGGTGGAGTTGCTGAAGCGCCACCGCGCGGGTGACCGCAACGCGCGGCTGCGACGCGGTATCCATCTGACGATCAACGGTATCGCGGCGGGCTTGCGCAATACCGGCTGATTTCACAGACCGGCTTTAAAAGCAATGTAGTTCGAAGGGCACGCTTTCCGTTTTTACCGGATCGCGTGCCCTTTCTGTTTATACGGCCTGCGTTTCGACGTAACGCCTCAGTGCGCCTCGATCATCAACGCATCGAGTTCGAACGAGCCGTCCGCCTGCACGTTGAAATACGCCCGCACTTCGTCCGGTGCGTTCGCCCAGATCGACTGGATCGCGACGATGCGCGGCTCGGGCGTACGCATCCGTTTTACCCACGCGTCGAAACCGATCGGCAGACGCCAGCGCTCGCGGATCGATGCCTTGAGGCCCGCCGCTTCGAAGAGCGCAATCCATTCGTCGCCGCGATAGTCGCGAATGTGCGAGCCATCGCGCAGCAGTTCGACTGCCTGGATGTGCGTGTCGAGCAGCGGATGATCGCTGCCCGCGATATCGATGAACAGCACGCGGCCGCCCGGCTTCAGCACACGACGCACTTCCTTCAACGCCTGCGGGACGTCGTGCCAGTGATGCGCGCTCATGCGGCTGATGACCCAGTCGAACGAGGCGTCGGCGAACGGCAGCGTTTCGGCGGCGCCCTGCTGCGTGCGGATCGTGTCGAGCCCGCGTTCGCGCGCGGCGGCAGCCACCGTTTCGAGCATCTGCGGGGCGATGTCGTACGCGACAACCGACTTCGCGTGCGGCGCCACCGCAAAGCTCGCGTGACCGGCGCCGCAACCCATGTCGAGCACCGTCGCGCCCGGCGTCGCCTGGATGGAGTCGGCCAGCGTCTGCAGATCGGCGCCCGTCGCATGCACGTGGCTTGTGAGGTAAGCGGCGGCGGTTGAGCCGAACGCGTCGGCGACCTGGTCGTGATGCTTCATGGAATGCTCCTCTGCCCGGATAAACGCGGGTCGCATACGGTTGATCGTGGGTGGAACGGCGCCTTCGCGATACACGCCGGTTCGAAAAGCGCCGTTCCAGCCGCTACAATAGAGCCCGCTCTGTACCAGTACAAGTTAAGCAATTATTCTGGTATCAACACCACCCGCCTCCACAGACATGATGAACCGGCCCCCCTCTCCCGAGCTTGTTGCGCCTCCGCTCGACGCCACGCCTGCGCGCGCGCTCGGCGACTTCATCCGCGCACATCGCGAACGGCTGTCGCCCCAGGCCGTCGGCCTGCCGCCCGGCCCGCGACGCAGAACGCCGGGGTTACGGCGCGAGGAAGTCGCGCAACTATGCGGCGTCAGCCCGACCTGGTACACGTGGATCGAACAGGGACGTCCCGTATCGGCCTCCGCCGATGCTCTCGCGCGCATTGCAGTGGCGCTGCAACTGTCGCGCGCAGAACGCGCGTATCTGTTCGAACTCGCCGCCCAGCGCGATCCCGCCGAGCCCGACCCGGCCGCCGCCGATGCGCCCGCGCGGCTTCTCGAGACCGTCCAGCTGATCGACGCGCCAGCCTACGTGCTCGACCGGCAGTGGAACGCGCTCGCCTGGAACGCGCGGGCGGCCGACCTCTTTGTCGGCTGGCTCGATGACGACCATGACCGCAACCTGCTGCGCTTCACGTTCACCGAACCCGGCGCGCGCGAGCTGATCGCCGACTGGGAGCCGCGCGCGCGGCGGCTTGCCGCCGAGTTTCGCGCCGACTCGATCCGTCACCTGAACGAAGCGCCGACGCGCACGCTGATCGATTCGCTGAGTGCCGCAAGCGACGCGTTCGCGCGTTTCTGGGCCTCGCAGGACGTGGGTGGCCGCGAAGGCGGCCGGCGGGAGTTCAACCACCCGCGCCACGGGCGCATCGTCTACGACCAGATGACGTTCAAGCCCGCGCATCGCGAAGATCTGAAGCTCGTCGTGCTCGTGCGGATGTAGGCTGTCTGGCTCGACCGTCCGCCATAACCAGTTGGTGCGCGGGTTGGCACCCTCGCCGGATGCTAAAATCGCTATCCCGATGAAATCTTTTGTACCGGCGACGTTGCTACAGGTCGCCCGCCTTTCACCGTCTCTCCACTGCCAAACATCATGACGTCCCAACTGCACAAAAAAGGCGAAGCCTGGTCGGCACGCTTCTCGGAGCCGATGTCGGAACTCGTCAAACGCTATACGTCGTCGGTTTTCTTCGACAAGCGTCTGGCGCTCGTCGACATCGAAGGCTCGCTCGCGCACGCCTCGATGCTGGCGGCGCAGAAGATCATCGCCGCCGACGACCTCGCTGCCATCCAGCGCGGCATGGCGCAGATCAAGGGTGAGATCGAGCGTGGCGAGTTCGAGTGGCAACTCGATCTGGAAGACGTCCATCTGAATATCGAAGCGCGCCTGACCGCGCTGATCGGCGACGCGGGCAAGCGCCTGCATACCGGCCGCTCGCGTAACGACCAGGTCGCGACCGATATCCGTCTGTGGCTGCGGGGCGAAATCGACCGTATCGGTGGCTTGCTGAAGGATCTGCGTGGCGCGCTCATCGATCTGGCGGAACAGAACGCGTCGACGATCATGCCGGGCTTCACGCACCTTCAGGTAGCGCAGCCGGTGACGTTCGGGCATCACCTGCTCGCTTACGTCGAAATGTTCACGCGCGATGCCGAGCGCATGCGCGACTGCCGCACGCGTGTGAACCGTCTGCCCCTAGGCGCCGCGGCGCTCGCCGGAACGAGCTATCCGATCGATCGTCATGCTGTCGCGAAGACGCTGGGCTTCGACGGCATCTGCGCGAATTCACTCGACGCAGTTTCCGACCGCGACTTCGCGATCGAATTCACGGCTGCTTCGGCGCTCGTGATGACGCACGTGTCGCGTTTTTCCGAAGAGCTCGTTTTGTGGATGAGCCCACGGGTCGGTTTTATCGATCTTGCGGATCGCTTCTGCACTGGCTCGTCGATCATGCCGCAGAAGAAGAATCCCGATGTGCCGGAACTTGCACGTGGCAAGACCGGGCGGGTGAACGGCCATTTGATGGCGCTCCTCACGCTGATGAAAGGTCAGCCGCTCGCGTACAACAAGGACAATCAGGAAGATAAAGAGCCGTTGTTCGATACTGTCGATACGGTGGCGGATACGTTGCGGATTTTTGCAGAAATGGTCGCGGGTATTTCTGTCAAGCCGGCAGCTATGCGGGCTGCTGCTCTTCAGGGATTTTCTACTGCTACCGATCTGGCTGACTATCTGGTGAAGCGTGGGTTGCCGTTTCGGGATGCTCACGAAGCTGTCGCGCTCGCCGTTCGCGTTTGCGTCGACCGGGAATGCGATCTGGCTGATCTTTCGCTCGATCAGATGCGTCACGAGTTGCCTAATGTCGCTCATCTCATCGGTGAAGACGTTTTTGAATACCTCACGCTGGAAGGCTCCGTCGCAAGCCGGAATCATCCCGGTGGAACTGCGCCTGAACAGGTTTTGAACGCTGTTCGCGTTGCTCGTGAGGGGTTGAAGTAAAGGCTTTTTTGTTTTTCTGATTCTGGGCGGGGCTGGGGTTTTCTCGGTCCGCTCTTTTTCTTTTGGCCTTTCCTTGTTGTCGTGTCGGTCTATTGGCGTTGCCCCTGTGCGGGGCAGCACCTACTTTTCTTTGTCCTTGCCAAAGAAAAGTAGGCAAAAGAAAGGCGCTTCGAGAACTCGTCTTTTCCCAGTGTGTCATCTTTGGGGAATGGCAACCCACGAAGTGTCGCCCTTGCGCTTCACGCCGGATGGGTCCCCGCGCGATTTCGTCCCCCGCGCAGTTCCGCCCGTGACACAGCATTCATCCACGCGCCTCCGCACTTCGTGCGTCAACGTTTCGTATCTCGGTCCGTCGTCTGTCGTTTGTCGCTTGTGCGGATATACGCGTTGCCCCGCTTCTCGCTTTTGCGCTCACCGTCCCTTCGCATCACCCCTGCGCCTGCGTGCCTCCCCTGCTCTGCGGCCGTTCGTCGCCTTTGGACCCGGTGACTCGCGTTTTCGGGAGTTTTCGGGATAATGGCGAATCCCCGCCCCCAGTCGTTGCCCCCGACATGATCGTTCGACCGCGCCTTCACTGGTTTCGCATGCTCCTCGCGTGGAAAGGCTCGGTTCTGCCTGAGTTGTTGCCGAGACTCTTTCTGATCTTCTGTATCTCTGTCGTCGCCGTCGCATCCCACGATCACGTCCTCAAGGTCACCGTCGATCTCAGCCCCACGCCGTTTTCCCTCGTCGGAATCGCGCTCGCCGTGTTTCTCGGCTTCCGGAACAACGCCAGCTACGACCGGTATTGGGAAGCCCGCAAGCTCTGGGGGCAGCTGCTCAACGAATCCCGCTCGCTCACCAGGCAGGCGCTCACGCTGCCGCGTGACGCAATCAATATCGAGGAGGTCCGCCTCTTCGTTCGCGTGCTCGGCGCATTCCCCCACGCGCTGCGTCATCAGTTGCGACAGACCAACCCCCAACAGGATCTCGCCGCCCGTCTGCCTGCACCCATTCTCGAAACCGTTCTGGCCGCGCGTTATCGGCCCGCCGCCATCATGCTCTGGCTCGGTCAATGGGTACAGGCGCGCTCGCGTGAAAATGCCATCGACGCGTGGGCTTCCCTCGCGTTCGATCGCAATCTGAATGGCCTGTCGGATGTTGTCGGCGGATGTGAGCGAATCGCGTCCACGCCGCTGCCGTTCGCGTACTCGGTGATGATCCACCGGACGGTCTATTTCTTCTGCGCAGCGCTGCCGTTCGGACTGGTGGACAGCATCGGTATCTTCACGCCAGTCTTCTCGGTGTTCGTCGCCTACACGTTCATGGCGCTCGAAGCCATCGCGTCGCAAATCGAAGAACCATTCGGCACCGAAGAAAATGACCTCGCCCTCGACGCAATGTCAGCGTTCATCGAAGACGCCACACGCGACCTCATCGGCGATCCGGCGCTCAAGTCCGCCACGCCTTCGCACGATCCGTTCACGTTCACCTGATGTAGCGGCGTGCCGGCGCGCATCACCGGCAGCCGGACACTGCGGTCAATCGTTGCCCACCGTCTCCGACAGCCGCTTTAGCGTCGCAACCCGCGCGCCAATGACGTCGATGCGCCCGCGTGCGTCACCCAGCGGCGTGGTCGCATCGCGAAAGCCGAGCCACGCGCGTTGCGCGCGGGCCAGCGTCGGTCGCGCCCGCGAAGGCATCTCCTTGCGCAGGCGCTGGTAGTAACGGTTCATGTCCCGGTCCGCATGCGCGCAGTCGGCATCCTGCGAACAGGCACGCAAGCGCGCCACCGGTTTATTGCCGGCATCGCCGGCATTTCCCGTGTTCGCGGCAGCGCTGCGAAGCGCCAGCGCGCGGTCACGCACAGGCTGCAGTTGCATGTCGGCTGCGAACAGCACGTACATCGTGCCCTGCGTCGTTTCGAAGACGGCCTTCAGCATCGGCGCTTCGGCCTCGCGCCACGCCTTCCAGCTTCGCTGGCTGCGTTCCCAGCCCAGCCGCCGCGATGCCGGCGCCTTCGCCAGCAGCTGCTGGTACGCGTGATCGGACGCGGACTGCCACGCGGCCCGCGCCGTTTCCATGCATTGCACCTGCCCCGCCGTCGACGACATGTCGCTTCGCGCAAGGCACGTGCGCATCGATGCATCGATCGGATCGGCCGCGGCGACTTCGGCGCGCACGGCGCCGGACATCGCCGCCAGTGTCACGACGGCGGCACACCACCCCGCGCGCGCCGCCGTCCTCAGACGCCCCTTCACCCGGCCCGCACGCAATCGACGAAATACTCGATGCGTCCGTTGATCGTTTCGCCCACCAGCCCGTGAATATCCGTGTGGAAACCCGGGAAGCGTTCGTTGAACTCGCGCGCGAACCGCAGATAGTTGACGATCGTCTTGTTGAAACGCTCGCCCGGAATCAGAAGCGGAATACCCGGCGGATACGGCGTCAACAGGATCGACGTCACGCGGCCTTCGAGCTCGTCGATCGGTACCCGGTCGATCTCGCGATGCGCCAGCTTTGCGAACGCATCGGACGGCTTCATCGCCGGCTCCATGCTCGACAGATACATCTCGGTCGTCAGACGCGCGATGTCGTTCGCACGGTAGACGCTGTGGATCTGCTCGCACAGATCGCGCAGGCCGGTGCGCTCGTACATCGGATGATGTGAGACGAATTCCGGCAACACGCGCCATAGCGGCTGGTTATTGTCGTAGTCGTCCTTGAACTGCTGGAGTTCGGTGACCATCGAGTTCCAGCGGCCCTTCGTGATGCCGATCGTGAACATGATGAAGAACGAATACAGCCCGGTCTTCTCGACGATGATGCCGTGCTCGGCCAGATACTTCGTCACGATCGCAGCCGGAATGCCCGACTCGCCGAAATCGCCATCCACGTCCAGACCCGGTGTGACGATCGTCGCCTTGATCGGGTCGAGCATGTTGAAACCCTCGGCGAGTGGGCCGAAGCCGTGCCAGCGGTCGTTCGGACGCAGCATCCAGTCTTCGCGCGAGCCGATGCCTTCTTCCGCGAACTGGTCGGGGCCCCACACCTTGAAGAACCAGTCCTCGCCGTACTCGGCGTCGACCTTGCTCATCGCCCGACGGAAATCGAGCGCCTCGGCAATCGATTCCTCGACAAGCGCGGTGCCGCCCGGCGCTTCCATCATCGCCGCCGCCACATCGCACGACGCGATGATCGCGTACTGCGGGCTCGTCGACGTATGCATCAGATACGCCTCGTTGAAACGGTGCTTGTCGAAGCGGCTGTTCTTCGAGTCCTGCACGACGATCTGCGAAGCCTGCGAAATGCCGGCCAGCAGCTTGTGCGTGGAGTGCGTCGCGAACACCATCGCGCCGATCCGCGGACGGCCGGCGCCGATCGCGTGCATGTCCTGATAGAACGCGTGGAACTCGGCGTGCGGCAGCCACGCTTCGTCGAAATGCAGCGTGTCGAGCCAGTCGCCCAGCATTTCCTTGATCATCTCGACGTTGTAGATCACGCCGTCGTACGTGCTCTGCGTGATGGTCAGAATGCGCGGCTTCAGGTTCGGATTCTTCGCGAGCGCCTCGCGCGCGAACGGATTCGCCTCGATCTTCCTGCGAATGTTTTCCGGCTCGAACTCGCTGCGCGGAATCGGGCCGATGATGCCGAAGTTATTGCGCGTCGGCGTGAGGAACACCGGAATCGAGCCCGTCATCGTGATCGCGTGCAGGATCGACTTGTGGCAGTTGCGGTCCACCAGCACGATGTCGCCGGGCGCGACCGTGCCGTGCCAGACGATCTTGTTCGACGTCGACGTGCCGTTCGTCACGAAAAACACGTGATCGGCGCTGAAAATGCGCGCGGCGTTACGTTCGGACGCGGCCACCGGACCGGTGTGGTCGAGCAGCTGGCCGAGTTCGTCGACGGCATTGCAGACGTCCGCGCGCAGCATGTTCTCGCCGAAGAACTGGTGGAACATCTGGCCGAGCGGGCTCTTCAGGAACGCGACGCCACCCGAGTGGCCCGGGCAGTGCCACGAATACGAGCCTTCTTCCGCGTACTGCACCAGCTCCTTGAAGAACGGCGGCGCGAGCGAGTCCAGATACACCTTGGTCTCACGGATGATGTGGCGCGCGACGAACTCCGGCGTGTCCTCGAACATGTGGATGAAGCCGTGCAGTTCGCGCAGGATGTCGTTCGGCAGATGGCGCGACGTGCGCGTTTCGCCGTACAGGAAAATCGGGATATCGGCGTTGCGGCGGCGCACTTCGGTCACGAACGCGCGCAGCGCGACGATCGCGGCGGCAAGCTCAGGCGTCTCGCCCTCGACCACGACGTTGTCGACATATGGCAGCAGTTCATCGTCGTCGATCGACAGGATGAAGCACGACGCACGACTCGACTGCTGGGCAAACGAGGTCAGGTCGCCATAGCTCGTGAGCCCGAGCACTTCCGCGCCTTCTTTCTCGATGGCTTCGGCCAGTGCCCGGATGCCGGAACCCGAGATATTCTCGGAGCGGAAATCTTCGTCGATGATGACGACGGGAAAACGAAACTTCATGGGCGATTCTCCAAAAAGAACGACCGCTGCTTCTGATGCGCAGCGGTCACCCGAAATGCCGGTGAGTCAATGCGCGTGGCGCGTTACGTTTTAGGCAACGTGACGCCGTGCTGACCTTGATATTTGCCGCCGCGATCCGCGTACGACGTCTCACAAATCTCGTCGCTTTCGAAAAACAGCACCTGCGCGACGCCTTCGTTCGCGTAGATTTTGGCAGGCAAAGGTGTCGTATTCGAGAATTCGAGCGTGACGTGCCCTTCCCATTCCGGTTCGAACGGCGTCACGTTCACGATGATGCCGCAGCGCGCATACGTGGACTTGCCGAGGCAGACGGTCAGGACGCTGCGCGGAATACGGAAGTATTCGACGGTGCGCGCGAGCGCGAACGAATTCGGCGGGATGATGCAGACGTCGCCCTTGAAGTCGACGAACGATTTTTCGTCGAAGTTCTTCGGGTCGACGATCGTCGAATTGATGTTCGTGAAGATCTTGAATTCGTCGGCGCAGCGGATGTCGTAGCCGTAGCTCGAGGTGCCGTAGCTGACGATCTTCCGGCCGTCTTCGGAGACGCGGACCTGATCGGGCGCAAACGGCTCGATCATGTTGTGCGACGCGGCCATGCGCCGGATCCACTTGTCGGATTTGATGGTCATAGTTGAACGCTGCCTGACGGATAAAAGCCGGATTAAAGCCCGACGTAAGCAAGTGAAAGCCCGATAAGGCCGGACCACTGGCCAGACCGGAAGCCGGCTGGCAGGCGGTGATCCACGCGCTGCCCGGCTGGCGGCCGACGAAAGGCGCTTATTTTACGCGATCGAACGAAGGCTGCCGGTTGTGGCGAATTTCACTGCCGGATCAGCCCGCACGCGAGTGGGACACCCGCGCCATGCTGCGGATACGCATACGGGTCGCTCGCGTCGCGATGCAGCAGCACCGAGCGCTGTACGACCGAGCGCACGCCGTCGAGCGAGACCTCCGGCGCCACGATAAAGCCGCTCGCCACGCCATTCGAATCCGCATGAATGTTGCCGAGATCGCCTTCGACGCGTGCACCGGCCTTGAGCCGCTCCGCACCTGGCGAGAAAATCGCGCCGGCGCTCGAACCGTCGGAGGCGTTGCAGTCGCCGCGCTCGTGGATCTGCAGTGCGTGATCGCTGTTCGGCGGCAGGCCCGCCAGGTTATACGTCACCTGCACGCCGTCCGAACGCTCGATGAACGTCACGGTGCCGCGCGCCAGATTGCCTGCGGTGGGCTGCAACTGCGCGTCGGCGCGCTTTTCCTGTGGTCTCAGGAATGAAGTGCAGCCGCACAGAAGCAGGCTGCTGGCAGCCAGGACGATGAACGCATGCATCGCCTGTCCGTCGATTCGTAGTCTCATGCGATCCTCTTGTCGGCCGGCGACCGCCCCTGCGGCCGCCCTGCCCGACCTCGAAGCCGACATGATACCGCGCCGGCCTCACGCGTTGACGCATGTCTCATACCTGCCGGACGGCTAACGCAAGCCGGTGCCCGGACCGACCCGCGCCGGGTGCGAAATGCTCAGGTGTTCTGCACGACGATATTGGGGAATTTCGACGTCATGTCGCGCGCGCGTTCGGCGATATGGATCGCCACCTTGCGCGCAATCGAGCGGTAGATATCGGCGATTCGGCCATCTGGATCGGCCACCACCGTCGGCTGGCCGGAGTCGGCCTGCTCCCGGATCGCGATATCGAGCGGCAGGCTGCCGAGCACATCGACGCCGTACTCCTTGCCCATGCGCTCGCCACCGCCGGCACCGAAAATATGCTCTTCGTGACCGCAGTTCGAACAGATATGCATCCCCATGTTCTCGACGATGCCAAGAATCGGAATGCCCACCTTCTCGAACATCTTGAGTCCCTTCTTCGCGTCGAGGAGCGCGATGTCCTGCGGCGTCGTGACGATCACCGCGCCCGTCACGGGCACGCGCTGCGACAGCGTCAGCTGGATGTCGCCCGTACCCGGCGGCATGTCGACGATCAGATAGTCGAGATCCTGCCAGTTCGTCTGCCGCAGCAGCTGTTCGAGCGCCGACGTCGCCATCGGGCCGCGCCACACCATCGGATTGTCCTGGTCGACCAGAAAGCCGATCGAATTGGCCTGCACGCCGTGACCGGTCATCGGGTTCATCGACTGCCCGTCCGGCGATTCCGGCCGGCCCTCGATGCCCAGCATCATCGGCAGCGACGGGCCGTAAATGTCGGCGTCCAGAATGCCGACCGAGGCGCCATCGCTTGCGAGCGCGAGCGCGAGATTGACGGCGGTCGTGCTCTTGCCGACGCCGCCCTTGCCCGATGCCACGGCCACGATGTTCTTCACGTTCGGCAACAGTTTGACGCCACGTTGCACGGTATGCGCGGCGATCTGCTGCGACACCTGCACGCGCACATCCGCGACGCCCGGCACCGCGCGCAGCGCGCCGGCGACCACTGCTTCGATCGCTGCGAACTGACGTTTGGCCGGATAGCCGAGTACCACATCGACGCTGACCGTTGCATCATCGACGGAAACGTTCTTGAAGTTCTTCGCTGCCGCGAACGGGCGGCCGGTGTTAGGGTCAGCGACAGCCGCGAGTGCAGCGTCGACCAATGCCCGATCGATACTCATTGAAACTCCGGGAACACAAGTGGCACGCTCGGATCGAACCGTCGCCGGCCACAGGAAATTGAAAGAAATTGTTGCATGGCATTGCGAAAACCAGGCTCGCCGGGCACGCTTCGGCGGCTATTGTCTGCAGGGCCAAATCACCACGCCATCACCCGCCATTGTAGTGGCTGGGGCGCGGCCTTGCCTGAAGTCCCTTTTCCGCTGTCGGCGCAGGCGTCCTGCCCCGGCATCCTGACAGAATCATCGACGTCCGGTTTTTTGAAGAGAGGAACCAAAATGAACACGAAAATCATCAGCCGTCTTACGGTGTTTGCGCTTGCAGGCGCACTGCTCGCGGGCTGCGCGACCGAACAGGGTACCAACACGGCTGTCGGCACGGGTGTAGGCGCGGCAACGGGTGCGGGACTTGGCGCAATCTTCGGCGGCGGCAAGGGTGCTGCGATCGGCGCGGGCGTCGGCGCTGCGGTTGGCGGCATCACCGGCTACAACTGGCAGGCGATTCACAACAAGCTCTCGGGCGCCACGAAGGGCACCGGCACGCAGATCACCGAGCAGCCCGACGGCTCGCTCAAGCTGAACATTCCGAGCTCGGTCACGTTCGACACCAACAGCTACGCGATCAAGCCTTCGTTTGCGCCGGTGCTGGACCAGGTCGCCCAGACGCTCGCCCAGAGCCCGGAAGTGATCGCGCAGGTGGTCGGCCATACGGACAGCACGGGCCAGCCGGCGTACAACCAGACGCTTTCGGTGAACCGCGCGCAAAGCGTGGTGAACTATCTGTCGACGCATGGCGTCGCGCCGCAACGTCTGTCGGCGCAGGGCATGGGCTCGACGCAGCCGGTCGCGGATAACAGCACGGAAGCGGGCCGCGCCCAGAACCGTCGCGTCGAAATCTATCTGCGCGCAACGGCGCAGCCGGGTCAGGCGCCGAAGTAACCCCATCCCGATGAGGGGAAAGGCTGGCCGGGCAGCCCGCACGGCTGCCCGGGCATCGATCTGAAATGCCGGCCAGCGGATAACACCCGCAAATCGAAAAATATTTCGAACTCTGCTGAAAATCCGCTGTCTCTCTTTACGGTACGTGGCTGGCGATGCCGCCGCGTCACCATTCTCCTCTTGTCGTTGTTGCTCCGGGGCCCATTTGCCCCGGTTTTTTTTGGGCGTCTGCTTTTCAGCTAATCGCCCGAACAGAACGCTGCAAGCGCGCCGTTGCGCCGATGCTGCCGGCCCTCTTCGCCGTCCCTCGTCCAGATGTGCCGCCGCCTCTGCCGCAGCGCATTCTCCGTTTCTCTGGCCATCCGGCCAGGGCCGCGCTGGCAGGCCCGCCCTGCTAGAATCGAAGTTTCGTCCTTCCGCAAGCCCCAGAATCCCTATGTCAGCACCCGCTACCGATCTCACTGCAGGCACGCCGCCGGGCCGTCGCCAGATTCTCGTCACGTCCGCGCTTCCGTACGCGAACGGGCAGATTCATATTGGCCACCTCGTCGAATACATCCAGACGGACATCTGGGTCCGCTCGATGCGCATGCACGGACACGAGATCTACTACGTGGGCGCCGACGACACACATGGCACGCCGGTCATGCTGCGCGCGGAAAAGGAAGGCATCACGCCGAAGCAGCTGATCGACCGCGTCTGGACGGAACACAAGCGCGATTTCGACAGCTTCGGCATTTCCTTCGACAACTACTATTCGACGGACTCGGAAGAGAACCGCGTCCTGAGCGAATCGGTCTACGTCGCACTGCGCGAGGCCGGTCTGATCGAGGCGCGCGATATCGAACAGGCGTATGACCCGGTCAAGGAAATGTTCCTGCCGGACCGCTTCATCAAGGGCGAGTGCCCGAAATGCGGCGCGAAGGACCAGTACGGCGACAGTTGCGAAGTGTGCGGCTCGACCTATTTGCCGACCGATCTGGTCAACCCGTATTCGGTCGTCTCGGGCGCTACACCGGTCCGCAAGACGTCGACACATTATTTCTTCCGGCTTTCCGACCCGCGCTGCGAAAACTTCCTGCGCGGCTGGGTAGGCGGTCTGGCGCAGCCGGAAGCCACCAACAAGATGCGCGAATGGCTTGGCGATTCGGGCGAAGCGAAGCTCGCCGACTGGGACATCTCACGCGACGCGCCCTACTTCGGTTTCGAGATTCCGGGCGCGCCCGGCAAGTACTTCTACGTGTGGCTCGATGCGCCGGTCGGTTACTACGCGAGCTTCAAGAATCTCGCGGAAAAGCGCGGCATCGATTTCGACGCGTGGACGCGCAAGGGGTCGACGGCCGAGCAGTATCACTTCATCGGCAAGGACATCCTGTACTTCCACACGCTGTTCTGGCCGGCGATGCTCGAATTCTCGGGCCATCGCACGCCGACCAACGTGTTCGCGCACGGCTTCCTGACGGTGGACGGCGCGAAGATGTCGAAGTCGCGCGGCACGTTCATCACAGCGCAAAGCGTGATCGACACAGGCCTGAATCCGGAGTGGCTGCGTTACTACTTCGCGGCCAAGCTCAACAGCACGATGGAAGACCTCGACCTGAACCTCGATGACTTCCAGGCGCGCGTGAACAGCGACCTCGTCGGCAAGTACGTGAATATCGCGAGCCGCGCGGCAGGATTCCTGATCAAGCGCTTCGACGGCCGCATCCAGGACAGCGCGATGCAGCATCCGCTGCTCGCAACGTTGCGCGCCGCCATCCCGCAGATCGCCGCGAACTACGAGGCACGCGAGTACAACCGCGCGCTGCGTCAAACGATGGAGCTCGCCGACGCCGTCAACGGCTACGTCGATACAGCCAAGCCGTGGGACCAGGCCAAAGACCCGGCGAACGCCGTCGCGCTGCACGAAACCTGCTCGGTGAGCATCGAGGCGTTCCGGTTGCTGTCGCTGGCGCTGAAGCCGGTTTTGCCGAAGCTGGTCGAAGGCGTCGAGGCGTTCCTCGCCATCGAGCCGCTCAAGTGGTCGGATGCCTCGGTGCCGCTCAGCTCGGCACGCGCGATCAACGCGTACAAACACCTGATGACACGCGTCGATCCGAAGCAGATCGAGGCGCTGCTGGAGGCGAATCGCGACTCGCTGCAAGCCACGGAATCCGCCGCGCCCACCGCCGACGAAAAGGCCAAAGCCAAAGCTAAAGCCAAGGCTGCGGCGTCGAACGGCAAGTCGGAGAACCAGGCCAACGCGGAAGAATCGCCGTTCATCTCGATCGACGATTTCGCGAAAATCGATTTGCGGATTGCGAAGATCGTCGAATGTCGCGCGGTCGAAGGGTCGGACAAGCTGCTGCAACTGACGCTCGACGTCGGCGAAGAAAAGACCCGCAACGTCTTTTCGGGCATCAAGTCGGCGTATCAGCCGGAACAGCTCGTCGGCAAGCTGACCGTAATGGTCGCCAATCTGGCGCCGCGCAAGATGAAGTTCGGTCTGTCGGAAGGCATGGTGCTCGCGGCATCGGCGGCTGACGAGAAAGCCGAACCGGGCATCTACGTGCTCGAACCGGACAGTGGTGCAAAGCCCGGCATGCGCGTGAAGTAACGTTCGAATCAGTACACATTGAAGGCGCGCCGGCCAGGCGCCTTCGGCTCAGAAAAAAGCACGTCCGCGGACGTGCTTTTTTTGCGCACTCACCAGTTGATCCGGTCGAAGCGCCGCGTGTACAAAAGCTCGACGCCCTGGAACGTGCCGCCGTACGCGGCAACCGACCAGTAGCGCGTCAGGTTCACGGTTGCCTTGATCGCGTTGCTCGCGGTCTGCAATCCCTGCTCGTAGCCGATCACGAGCCATTCGTTGATCGCCTTCGACACCATCACCACTTCGGGGTCCGTCAGGCCGACTTCGCTGCGCCCGATCGAGAATTCGTCGAGTCCGAACGTATTGGCGATCTTCTTGCCGCTCGCGCTGCCAAGCAGCGCGAGCGCGGTCGTCATCGTGCTCTGTTGCCCGAGGTTGTTGCCCTGATCGGTGCCGTGGCCGAACAGCAGCCACGAGAGCTTTTCGTTGTCCGCGACGTTCGGCTCGGACACGAGCTTCGCAACCGGCGACTGCACCGTGCCGGTCACCTGCACGCCTGCTTCGACCTGCTGGTTGCGGCGCATCGCGAGAATGTTGATGCCCGGGTTCGCCACCGGCCCGTTGAACGTGAAGAAGCCGTTCTCGATGCCGAGCTTGCGGCCAAACGCGGTGTAGGTCGACCCTTCGGTGACACGCACGTTGCCCACCGCGCGCAGCGGCAGGTCCGGCGCGCTCATCGCGGTAATTGTTCCGCGCAGGCCGAGATCGGCGCCCTGCCCGCGGAACCGGAAATCGTTGCCAAGGTTGATGTCGATATTCGCGCGTGGCGCGAACGGCCCGATCGGCTTCTCGCTGCCTTCCACCGTCGGCTGCTTCTCGCCACGGACCGTGCCGTCCGGGCGCACGATCACGACGTCGTCGCCGAGCGACGGTGCCGACTTTTCCGGCATGTCGAAGAGCGCGTGGTCGACGTTGAACTTGCCGTTGATCGCAAGCCCGCCGAGCGGCCCGGCACTCGCGACACTCGCGCTCCCCGAAAGCGACAGCTCACGATCCGGCGAAGCGAAGAGTTCGAGCTTGTCCGCGACGATGCTCGCCTTGACGTCGGGGTCCGGGCCGCCGAGCCTGACCTGGCCCGTGGCGCGCAGTGTGCCGCTCGCGCCGTGAAACTCGACCTTCTGGAAGTCGACGAGATTTTCGGACAGGGCAATATGGATCGCGCCGTCCTTCAGCTGCACGCCCTGATCGACGAGCGTCGCGGAAAGGCCGTCGCCGATCAGCGAGCCCGACAGGTTCGGCTTCGCGACGGTGCCCGCGAGCGCGAGCTTCAGCGCGAGGTGTCCGTCGAGCAGATAACCCGGCCCGAAGAGACCGCCCGTCGTTTTCAGCGACGGCACGTTCGCGATCACGTTGCCTGAAAGCGGCGCTTCTTCGCCGATGGCAAGCATGCCGTCCTGCACGACGAGCGTCGTATGCGCGTCGGCGTCGATCACACCGAGCCGGTTCGCCTGCGCGTGCACCGTCGCGTTCAGACGGTTGCCGCCGCTGAAATCGGCGCGCGCCGCGATGTCCGTAATGCCGAGCGAAGCCAGCCCGCGCCCGACCTCGACCGTGATATCGCCCGTGCGACGCTTCAGCTGGATATGGCCCGTGGCCGTCTCGCCAAGCGAAAAGTCCCAGTCGCCGTCAAAGATGAGATCGGTCTTGACGACGGGCGGCGTGCCGGTGACTTCCTGCCGCAGTTCCTGCAGGCGCGGCACCGAAATATTGGTGATCGCGCCGGCCGAGAGGATCCGGCCGTGATCGAGCGCGAAGGATTTCAGGTCGAGCACCGCGGTTTCGAGCGTGAGACGCGTCGGGCCCAGCGTCACACGGCTCGGGGCGACGCTCACGGTCAGCGGCGAATCGAGGTTGAGCGACGGCGTGCCGCGGTTCTGGAAGCGCGTCACCGTGCCATCCCAGTGCGTGCCGTCGCGCGCGTCCGTCAGATGACCGTTCGCGGCGAGCGTCAGGTCGACCGTGCGCTCGCGGACCTTGCCGGTCGCTTCGGCGTCGAGCGTGTGGTTGCCACGCGTGCCGCGCAGATGCGCGTTGAGGTTCGCCAGTTCGACACCTTCCGTCGAGAGGTTGCGCGCGTCCGTCGTGAAGACGAGCGCGCCGCTCGCGCCGTCGCGCAGTTCGGCGTGGCCTTCCGCGTGACCGAGCCGGTTCGCGCCGAACGCGACGTTGTCGGCCTTGTAGTTCAATACGACGTCCGGATGCGCGAACGAGCCGGTGAGGTCGCCGTCCGCCGCGACAAAGCCCGCAACGCCGAAGCCGAGCCGGTCCAGCTGCGGCGCCTCGATCCGGAATCGCAGACGGTCGCCGCGCGCGCCGAAGCTGCCTTGAAGGTCGACGTCGTTGCCCGCAATCGAGAGATTCGCCTTGCTCGGCAGGATGCGCGAACCGGCAAGCTGGATCGTGCCGCTGCCGGTCAGCGGCAGGTCGTCATAGACGCTCGGGCCGAGCCGGAATTCGGCCTTGGTGGTGAACGTCGGACCCAGCACGCCTGCCGCCGTGATCGCGCCGTTCACGCGCGCCTCGATCCGGCGTTTCGCGGGCTCGGGATGCTTCGCGGCCGGCTTGCGAGGGGCTGCGGCGTTCGCCGGCGAATTGCCGGCGGCCTCTGTGGCGTTGGCTTCGTCAATTGCTCTCGCGGCGTCGGCGGCGTTTGTAGCCCTGGCTATGTTGCCGGCGTTCATCGTACTTCGACCCTTCGCCGGGGTCGCAGCCTTCGCGGCCTTCGCGGCCTTCGCGGCCTTCGGAGCCGGCGTGCGGGCCGGCATCTGCGAGGTCAGCAACAGCGGATCGAAGTCGGTCAGCGTGGCCTTCAGGTTGTACGTGGAATTCGCGTCGTGCTTGATGGCGCCCGCCAGATCGATGCGGCCCGTGCCGGCCGTCAGCCGGACGTCGCTCAGGCTCATGCGCGCCGGATCGAACGTGACCTTGCCCTGCGCGCGGAGCGCCGCCTTCGGATCGTTGAGGTCGAGGGTGATGCTCTGGATGTCGTCGTTCAGGCGGATGCCGATCGGTCCGGACAATTGCGTCGGCATGACGCTCGCCTCAATCGCATTCAGGTCGAGACCCGCGACCTGCAGATCGAACTGGCCGCGCTTGCCGATGAGCGCGCCGCCGCCCGTCACCGTCGCCTTTTTCACGAGATGCACGTTCAGGTTCGAGATGCGCTGCGCCTGCGCGTCCAGACGGACGTCGGCGCGGGCGTCGATGAGCGGCAGCAGTTGCTGGTCGATGCCGCCCGGTTTCGCATTCACGATGGAGATCGACCCGGCGACGGCAAAGCCAGGCTTTTTCGCGGCCTGCACGGTGCCGCTCGCGGCTTCCGGTGCGGAAGCCGGTGCAGCTCCGCTTGCCACCGCTGCGTCGCTTGCGGCACGCGTTGAACGACCCGCGACGGCCGACCCCGGCACGCCTGCACTGCTCGACCCACGCGTCGCCGAAGTCTTGCCAGCCGCCGTGCTTGCCGCTTGCGCAACCTGTGCACTGCTTGCGCCCTTCGCCTCCTTCACACCACTCGCCGCGCCAATCGCCGACGCAACCGAAGCCGGTGCCCCCTCAGGCGCAAGCACCACCGTCGAGCCATCCCCAGTCTCGACTGGCTCCAGTTCGGCACGCACGGCCAGATCGGCAAACGGTGCACCTGGCGCAAACGCCTGCGGATTCACGTGATCGAACGTCAGCGTCGCGCGCTGGACCGGCACGGCGGCAAACGGCGTCGCCTCGACGCGCGCGTGGCCAGCGAGCTTCATGCCGCTGGCGTCGAGTTCAGCGACGAGCGTCTCCAGCGAGCCTGTCAGATGGCCGCCGACCTGAACCGCTTCGTCGTTGACCTTGCCGGCATAACCAGCGTCGCCGGTCAGCGGAAACGGCCTGACGCCGTCCAGCCTGGCCGAAGCAGTCACTGCGCCGAACGGCGTCTCGAGACGATCGATCGCGGCTTCGTGGTGCCGGCCGTCGCTGCGCCCATGAAAGACGAAGCGCGAGAATTCGGTCGTCGACCCGCCCTGTCGCAGCAGCAGTCTGTCCACCCGCAAATCGCGCACGTCGAGCTGCAACGGCAGACGCAGATCGTCAGGCAACGTCAGCGGACCCGAACTGGACGCCGAAGGTGCAACGCGCGCGTCGATCGTGCCGATGTGCAGATAATCGATCGAAAAGCGCCACGGCTTGTCGGTCAGCGCCCAGCAGCCGGCGATGTGATCGACCTTGATATCGGTGCCGCTGCCGTCCAGGCTGCGCCATTCCACCTGATGCAGCCGCAGGCCGGAGGCGATCGTGCCGCCTTCGAGCGTGCCGGTGAGCCGGCCGTCCAGCACCCTGACCGCGAGCCGCCATGCCCAGGCCGTGCCGCGCTCGGTCGTGAGCGTGCCGTACAGCGCGCCCGCGACCAGCGCGACGAGCACCACCGGCACCGTGGCCGCCCACACGAGCGCAATCCACAGCCGGCGCCGCCGGCGCGGACGCGCCGGTGGCGGCGCGGCGCCATCGGGACCGTCGGGACCGCCAGGCGTGGTGTCGCCGGGCTGGTTGGGTGGCGGGTTGGCGGGCGTATCCGTCGTCATGAATAGAATCAGAAAGCGATGCCGAGCGTCAGATACGGACGCACGCTGTGATTGCGAATGCCGTACGCGAGATCGACGTTGACCGGGCCGACCGGGCTGCGCCAGCGCGCGCCCACGCCGACACCCGGATAGAACACGCGCTCAGCCCACGTGTCGGTGGCCGTGCCGATATCGAAGAACGCCGCGGCGCCCCAGTCGCGATTGAACCAGTGCTGATACTCGCTCGACGCGGTGACGAGGTATTTGGTCGGCAGCGTCGAGCCGCCAACGTTGTTACCGATGCTCTGGAAGCTGTAGCCACGCACCGAATTCGAGCCGCCCGCGCGGAACAGCAGCGACGCCGGAATGCCGTTCGACGAGCCGCTCGTGAACACGCCGCCCAGTTCCGCGCGAAACAGCACGAGGTCGCGCTTGCCGACCGGCACATACTGCTGCCCACGCGCATAGCCGCGCACGAAAGTCTGGTCGGTCAGCACGTGCTTGACCGCGAAACCGGCCTCGACGTGAACCAGGTTGCCCGAACGCGGAAATATCGGGTCGTCGGTATGGCGGCGCGTCCATGACCAGGCGGGCAAGAGCGCGTTGCTCGTCGTGGACGGCCCGACGTTCTGCTCCAGCCGGTCCTGGTAGTAGAGGATCGAGTAGGTGTAGTCGATGAACTGCGAGGTTCTCGAACGCTGTACGCCCGCGCGGGCACTGAAGATCTGTGTATCCGATACGTCGGTATTGGTGTAGGACGCGAGCACGCTGTTCACCCAGCCACGCTTGCCGGGCGGCATCGCCAGCTGGACCTGGCCGTACCGCTGGATCTGGTCGATCCGGCCGTCGATGGTGAAGGGATACGCACGGCCGAACGTGTCGAGATACGAATACGCACCCTGGATCTGCGGGCCGTTGTCGGTCGAATAGCCGACGCCGCCGCGAATGCTGTTGTACGGATATTCGCTGACCTTGACGTGCACAGGCGTCTCGTCGGGCTTCGCCGGATCGCTGTCGGTATCGATTGCGACGCTCGCGTAATACGGCGTGTTCTGCAACTGGCGCTGGAGTTCGATGATGCGCTGCTCGTCGTAGATATCACCCACCGTGATCGGGTTCACGTTCTCCACGATCTGCTGGGGATAACGGCGCGTGCCGGAAACATCGAGCTTGCCCATCGTGAACGTCGGGCCACTTTCGAAGGTGACGCTCAGTGTCGCGTCGTGCGTGCGCGGATCGACGCGCGCCTCGGAGTGGTAAATTTTCGCGCCCAGATAACGGCGCGAGCGCAGCGCCTTCAGCGCGGCGTTCTTCGCGTCGTCCCACGCATCCTGCGCAAACGGGTCGCCCTTATGCAGCGAAAACGCGAAGCGCGCCGCATTCGCCTGCGCCGGGTCTTCCGTCAGCACGGGCCCGCGGAACGACAGATCAATCGACGAAATCGTGGTCATGGGGCCGGGATCGACGCTCACCGTAACCTCGCGCTTGCCCTCGACTGTACGGACGTCGGTGCGCACAACGGGCGAGAAATAGCCCTGCGTCGCCGTGAGATCGCGCACCTGCTGCGGCGTTGCGGTGATAAGAAACTGGAACTGGTCGTCGCTGACGTCCTCGCGTTTCGCGAAGCGCGCGATGTCGAGGTGGTCTTCCAGCAGCTTGCGCAGCGCGCGCGGCGAGGTTTCGATGTCGACCTTGTAGGCGGGCGCCGTGCGCGCCTCTGCGTTATCCGACAGGACAAAGACGAGCGCGAGGAAGCTGAAAACGAGCCATACGCCGAGCGTGCGCGCCTTCAGGCGCGCGGCGTCCATACGCCCCGCACCGGGTGCTTCACGCGATACGCGCGACGGTTCGATCACACACCCCGCCAAACAGGACCTCCGGCCGTTATGGGTTGTTTCTGCCCGGCGCCGCGCATGCGGACCGAAGCTTGCTATTTGACCACATTGGACGTCGCGGTAATCTCAAATCACACCTTTGCGCGGAACCGCCAGAAATGCCCTGCCCATCCACCTTGCCGGGTAAAAGAGCCATCGTACAGCCCCGGTACAGCCCGGAGCGCCCGCGCTTCGACGCCGCGGCGGCAGGAATGTTCCGTGACTTTTCGACCGGGCCGGGCGCTTGCGGTAAAATTGCCGTCGACAATGGCTGGCGCCCCGGCGGCGGCTGCATTCTTCTCTCACGGACGTCGAACCATGTATCAATCGGATATCACGCAATTCCTGAATCAGCTGAAGCAGCAAAAGCCTACTCTGGAAGCGGAACAGCGTCGCGGCCGTTCGCTCCTGTGGGACAAGCAGCCGGTCGATCTCGACGAGCGCGCCAAGCAGCAGGCGTCGCGCGTTGAACAGACGCCTTACGTCTATTACCAGAACTTCTGAGCGTGACGACTGCCGACGAGGCCCGCGCCGCATCGGGACGTCCCGACGCAGCGCTCGCCGCGCCCGCGACCGATTCGACGCCTGATATCGTCGACGGTATCGCTTTCGCGCGCCTGTACGGCGAGCCGCTCTTCAAGCTGCCGACGGATCTGTACATCCCGCCGGACGCCCTCGAAGTCTTTCTCGAAACGTTCGAAGGCCCGCTGGATCTGCTGCTGTATCTCATCCGCAAGCAGAACTTCAACGTGCTCGACATTCCGATGGCCGACGTGACCACCCAGTACCTGGGCTACGTCGACCAGTTGCGCAAGACGAATCTCGAACTCGCCGCCGAATATCTGCTGATGGCCGCGATGTTGATCGAGATCAAGTCGCGCATGCTGCTGCCGGTGAGGAAAGCCGACACGGGCGAGGAAGCCGAAGATCCGCGTGCCGAACTCGTGCGCCGTCTGCTGGAATACGAGCAGATGAAGCTCGCCGCGCAGCGCCTCGACCAGCTGCCGCAGCTCGGGCGCGATTTTCTGCGTGCCGAGGTGTACATCGAGCAGAGCATCACGCCGCGCTTTCCCGACGTGAATTCCGACGACCTGCGCGCCGCGTGGGCCGACGTGATCAAGCGGGCGAAGCTCGTGCAGCATCACCGTATTTCGCGCGAGGAACTCTCGGTGCGTGAGCATATGAGCGTGATCCTGCGGCGTCTGCAGAACGCGCGCTTCATGGAGTTTTCCGATCTGTTCGACACGACGCGCGGCGTGCCGGTCGTCGTGGTGAACTTCATCGCGATGCTTGAGCTCTCGCGCGAATCGCTGATCGAGATCACCCAGGCCGAGCCGTTCGCACCGATTTACGTGCGTCTCGCCTACCTGCCAGCATGAGGCTCGCGTCGCTGAACAGCCGGCGCCTTTCGCCGGCAGTGTCCGCGCGCACCGGAGAACGGGCAAAATGCCTCGTTTTGGTGCGACTGGACCGCAATTCCCCTACAATCCCCCGCTCCAGGTCCGTCTTTTCGGGCCGGGAACGCCTGTTGCGAAACACCCGGCGATTTGCCGTCGGGGCACCTTCGCCCGCTTGAGAAATCCGCAAGGAACCCGCGACCGATCATGAAAGTCATCAGCTCGATCCACGAATTGCGCGACCAGTTGCGCGGCCAGAACCGTACAGCCTTCGTACCGACGATGGGCAACCTGCACGAAGGCCATCTTTCGCTGATGCGCCTCGCGCGACAGCACGGCGATCCGGTGGTCGCGAGCATCTTCGTGAACCGCCTGCAGTTCGGCCCGAACGAGGATTTCGACAAATATCCCCGCACGCTCGAAGCCGACATCGAAAAGCTGCAGAAGGAAAACGTCTACGTGCTGTTCGCGCCGACGGAACAGGATCTGTATCCGCAGCCGCAGGAATATCGCGTGCATCCGCCGCACGATCTCGGCGACATTCTCGAAGGCGAGTTCCGCCCGGGCTTCTTCCAGGGCGTGTGTACCGTCGTGATGAAGCTGATGTCGTGCGTACAGCCGCGCGTCGCGGTGTTCGGCAAGAAGGATTATCAGCAGCTGATGATCGTCCGTCAGATGTGCAACCAGTTCGCGCTGCCGACCGATATCATCGCCGCCGAAACCGTACGCGATACCGACGGCCTCGCGCTCAGTTCGCGCAACCGCTACCTGCAGGCCGCCGAGCGCGCCGAGGCGCCCGTGCTGGCTGCAACGCTCAACCGCGTGCGCGACCAGGTGCTGGCGGGCAGCCGCGATTTCGCGCAGATCGAGGCGGCCGCCATGGCGTCGCTCGCCGCGCGCGGCTGGCAGCCGGACTACATCGCGGTGCGCAAGCGCGTGAACCTGCTTCCCCCGACCCCGCAGGATATCGACGCGCCGCTCGTCGTACTCGCGGCCGCAAAACTGGGCGCGACGCGCCTGATCGACAACCTCGAAATCTGACGCCAACGGTTAAAGGAAAGAAACGCTCATGCAACGCCATATGCTGAAGTCGAAGATCCACCGCGCGGCGGTCACGCACTGCGAGCTGCACTACGAAGGCTCGTGCGCGATCGACGAAAACCTGCTCGAAGCGGCGAACATCGTCGAGAACGAGCGGATCGACATCTGGAACATCAACAATGGCGAACGTTTCTCGACCTACGCGATCAAGGGCGAACGCGGCAGCGGCATGATCTCGCTGAACGGGTCGGCGGCACGGCGCGCGCAACTGGGCGACCTCGTCATCATCGCGGCGTTCGCGACCGTCGATGAAGCCGAACTGAAGGCAGGCTGGAAGCCGGATCTCGTCTTCGTCGACGAAAACAACCGCATCAAGGGCAGCCGCGATCACGTGCCGACGCAAAACTGGACCTGAACCGGTTACTGCCTGCCGCGCCGTTCTCCGGCCCGGCAGCAACGGACGCAAAAAAAGCGCAGCGTGTTTATTCACGCTGCGCTTTTTTGTTTCCAGTCAGCGGAAAAGCCGGCCTGGGCCCGTCAGTACAGGACCATCTGCGTGCAACGGAAGAGCGCAATCACCTTGCCGCTGGGTCCCACGACCTTCGCGTCCCAGATCTGCGTGCTGCGGCCCAGATGCACGCCGGTTGCCTCGGCTCTCACGACGCCTTCGGTCGCTGTGCCCAGAAAATTGCTCTTCAATTCGATTGTCGTGAAGTTCACCGCCCTGTCGGGCAGATGCGCGAGGCACGCGTAGCCGCAGGCCGTATCGGCGAGACCGATCACCGAAGCCGCGTGCAGGAAGCCATTCGGCGCGAGCAGATCGCTGCGGACCGTGAATTCGCCGACGAGCGAGCCCTGCTCGAGCGAGACGACGCGAAACCCGAGCAGGTCAGGCAGCGTTCCTTTCTGCCGTTCGGCAAGGCGTTCAATCGAGTATTCCGGGCGAAGCGTGCTCATGATGGTCGAACCTCAGCGGAAAAGTAAAAAGACGACACGGCCGGGGCAAAGACTTCGACGTGGCCGGATTTGCCGATATTATCAACGCCTGAACGCGATCCACGGCAAAACGAACGGCAAACATCCAGGCACGGCAAACCGGCTGGCGCATCCAGCCTTCTTCCCGGGAGAATTCATGACGGTAATCGTAGTGGCGAACCCGAAGGGCGGCGTCGGCAAAAGCACGCTCTCTACCAATCTGGCAGGTTATTTCGCGGCATCCGGCGAGTGGGTTGCACTTGCGGACCTGGACAAACAGCACTCCTCGCACGCCTGGCTCGACCTGCGGGCCGGCACGCTGCCCCCCATCGAAAGGTGGGAAGTCGATCATGACGCCCCGGCAAAGCCGCCGAAAGGCCTCGAACACGCGATCGTCGATACCCCGGCCGGCCTGCACGGCAACCGCATGAACGCCGCGCTGGAACTCGCCGACAAGATCATCGTGCCGCTGCAGCCGTCCATCTTCGATATTCTCGCGACGCAGGAATTTCTGGAGCGGCTCGCGAAAGAAAAGGCGGTCCGCAAGGGCAACATCGAGATCGGTGTCGTCGGCATGCGGGTCGACGCACGCACACGCTCGGCGGACCAGCTACATCGCTTCGTCGAAACCCTGAAGCTGCCGGTCTTGGGCTATCTGCGCGATACACAGAACTACGTCCAGCTGGCCGCGCACGGTCTGACGCTGTGGGACGTCGCCAAAAGCCGCGTCGAGAAAGATCTCGAGCAGTGGCAACCCATCATTGAATGGACCAACGGCAAAGCCTGACCGGAACACCGCGGTCACGGGCTGGCTCGCGGCCAGCCCGTCTTTCCGCCCTGATGTCAGGCGCTGAAATCAGGCGCTAACCGCCTGCCGCGGCGAGCGCGCCGCGCCGACTGCGTAGAGCCCGCCGCCCAGCAACCCTTGCACGACGAGCGCGATCGCCCAGAACGCCGGGTATTCCCAGCCGCCGTTCGGCGATGTGAAGCTCCACCCGTTGTGCAGATGAACCGACATCGCGCCCAGCATGAACGGCAGCAGCACGAGCGCGACCCACCGCACCTGGAAGCCCAGCAAAAGCGCGATGCCGCCGGCGAGTTCAATGAACGTCGTCACATAGGCGAGCCAGCCGGGCAGGCCGACAGAGACGAAAAACCCGGCCGCGCCGGGCAACGTAAAGACGAAAATCTTCTGCAGGCTGTGTGCGAGATACAGCACGCCGAGGGTGAGCCGCAGGATCGTGGCGGCTGCATCGGCATTACGGGTCGAATTCATGTCCGGCTCCTCAAAGGTTTGAACAGACAGCGCGAGGCGCGCCATCGATGGAGCAGACTGTATTCGAACCCATGAGGACGAAAAACCGCCGGAAAGGCTTAGATTATTTCCTTTCAGGCGTTAATCCGTATTTCAGCTGATCGCGCCGAACAGCTTCGGCAAATCGAGATGTGTCGCAAGCGTATCGGCGAGGCGTTCGAGCGACGCCTCGCGCAGCGCGGGATAGTCGAGCGGCTGGGCGTTTGCCAGCCCGGCCCACGCAAGCATCGCGCTGCACGCTTGCGGCGTATCGAAGAGCCCGTGCAGATAGGTAGCGAAAATCTGCCCGTCGGGGGAAATCGCGCCGTCGGGACGTGTCGCCGCCGATTCATCCACGGCCAGTTGCACCGCGGGCCGCGCGAGCGCCGGCCCTTCTGTCTCGCCCATGTGGATTTCGTATCCCTTCACCGTGGCCGGCTCGGCGAGCGCGAGGCGACCCGTCGCATTTTTCAACGTCTTGGCCTGCGTGAGCGTGGTCGAGAAATCGAGCCAGCCGAAGCCGGCGACGCTGCCCGGCGCGCCTTCGACGCCATGCGGGTCCGCCACTTCGCGCCCGAGCATCTGCATGCCGCCGCAGATGCCGATCACACGCCCGCCGTAGCGCAGATGCCGACGCAGCGCGTCCTCCCAGCCCTGGCCGCGCAGCCATGCGAGATCGGCCTGCACGTTCTTCGAGCCAGGCAGGATCACGAGGTCTGCCGGCGGCGGCGGCGTGCCGGTCCGCACATAGCTGAATTCCACTTGCGGATGCGCGCGCAGCGCATCGAAATCGGTGTGGTTGCTGATGTGCGGCAACGCCGGCACGACGACGCGCAATACCGGCGCGCCATCGGCCGGGTTTGTCGCACTGGCGGCGTGCGGATCGCGCGGCAGCATGTCCTCGGCATCGAGCGTGAGGCCGTGCAGATACGGCACGACGCCGAGCACTGGCTTGCCGGTCTTCGCTTCGAGCCAGTCGAGCCCGGGCTTCAGGAGCCCGATGTCGCCGCGAAACCGGTTGATGATGAAGCCACGCACGCGCGCCTGCTCGCCCGCTGAAAGACACGCGAGCGTCCCCGTCAGATGCGCGAACACGCCGCCGCGATCGATATCCGCGACCAGCACGACCGGGCAGTCCACTGCTTCCGCGAAACCCATGTTCGCGATGTCGCGATCGCGCAGGTTCACTTCCGCCGGGCTGCCCGCGCCTTCGACGAAGATCGTGTCGTACGCGGCCTGCAGTCGCGCATACGATGCCAGCACGGCTTCGAACGCGACTGGCTTGTAATCGTGATAGGCGCGTGCGTCGAGGTTCATGCGCGCCTTGCCGTGGATGATGACCTGCGCGCCGCGGTCGCTCGTCGGCTTCAGGAGCACGGGGTTCAGGTCGGTATGCGCGTCGATGCCGGCGGCTACCGCCTGCAACGCCTGCGCGCGTCCGATCTCGCCGCCATCGACGGTCACGGCGCTGTTGAGCGCCATGTTTTGCGGCTTGAACGGCGCGACCTTCACGCCCGCACGTCGCGCAAGCCGGCACAGTCCGGCGACGAGCGTGCTCTTGCCGGCGTCGGATGTCGTGCCCTGGATCATCAGCGTGCCGCGCGGCACGCGTACGTTCACGTTCACGTCCTGTTCCGGTGACGAGGCAAAAGTCGGCGCAGCAAACGGCGGCAATGAAGAAGTCGTCACGGAAAAATCGCAGGGCGGCGGCAGGAGGAGCCCGCATTATCGCCCGCGCGGGAACACGCCGGTACAATCACACGATGATTCCACGCGACCTCACCTTCGTTCTTGGCGGCGCCCGCTCGGGCAAGAGCCTGTATGCCGAAACGCTCGCCAGCGAAAGCGGCTTGCCGGTCACCTATATCGCCACCGCGCGCATCGCGGACGACGAATTCGCCGAACGCGTCGCGCATCATCGCGAACGGCGACCGGCGCACTGGAAGTTGCGTGAGACACCGGTCGATCTCGCGGGCACGGTCGCCGCAATCGATGCGCCGGGCCGCTGCATCCTGATCGACTGCCTGACGCTGTGGCTCGCCAATCTCCTCTGCCCGCCCGATAACACGCCGCCGACCGACGCTCCGCAAACGCTGCTGCTCGCGTTCGAAGCCGCCCTGGTTTCGGCGCGCGGCAAGATCATCGTCGTCAGTAATGAAATCGGGCTTGGAGTCGTGCCGCTTGGCGCGGCAACACGTCTTTACGTCGACGAACTCGGTCGCCTGAACCAACGCATCGCCGCATTGAGCACGCAGGTCACGATGATGGTCGCGGGCCTGCCGCTCGCACTCAAGACACCGGCCGCCGCATGATACTCACGATGCCGCTCGTCGCAACGCTCGCGACCGCCTCGGTGATCGTCGACCGCTGGGTTGGCGAGCCGCGTACCGCGCATCCGCTCGTCGCGTTCGGCAAGCTCGCCGCCGCCATCGAAACGCGTCTGAACACCGGCGTGCGCGCACGGCTGATGGGCATCGTCGCGTGGCTCCTCGCGGTCGTGCCGCCGGTTGCGATTGCCGCGTGGCTCGTCGCCGTGCTGCCGTTCGTATATGCGTGCGCACTGCACGTCGCGCTGCTGTGGTTCGCGCTCGGCGCGCGCAGCCTGCACGATCACATCGCGCCGATCGCGCGCGCGCTCGTCAGGCGCGATCTCGCGCAGGCGCGCGTGCTGACTTCGCGCATCGTGTCGCGCGAAACGGCCCACGCCGATGAAGCCGCCCTGTCGCGCGCGGCCGTCGAATCGGCGCTCGAGAACGGCAACGATGCGATCTTCGGCGCGCTCTTCTGGTTCGCGCTGCTAGGCGGACCGGGCGCACTCGCGTTTCGTCTCGCCAACACGCTCGACGCGATGTGGGGTTACCGCACGCCGCGCTATCTGCGTTTCGGCTGGGCCGCCGCCCGGTTCGACGATGTACTCAACTGGATTCCCGCGCGTCTCACCGCCGCGAGCTACGCGCTGCTCGGCGATACGCGCAACGCGCTGCGCTGCTGGCGTGAACAGGCGCCACGCTGGGACAGTCCGAACGCCGGGCCCGTCATGGCATCCGGTGCGGGCAGCCTGAACGTGCAACTGGGCGGTCCGGCGGTGTATCACGGCGCGATCGAGCAACGTCCGGCACTCGGCATGGGTCGCGTGGCATCCGCGCAGCATGTAATGGCCGCGCTGACGCTCGTCGAGCGCAGCGTGTTCCTGTGGCTTGCCGTGATGCTTGCGCTGGCGCTTCTGAGTGTGCCGTTCAATGTCTGACACGATCGTTCACGGCGGCAACCTGCATGAAGCGGCGCGCCGCTATGGCATCCCGTACGAAGACTGGCTCGATCTGTCGACGGGCATCAATCCACACGGCTATCCGGTGCCGCCGGTGCCCGCCGATGCATGGCGGCGCCTGCCCGACGACGGCGACGGATTCGCCGCCTGCGCCGCGCGCTATTACGGCGCGCCAGACGCCGCGCACGTGCTGCCGGTTGCGGGCAGCCAGGCCGCGATCCGCGCGCTGCCTGTGCTGTTACCGCCGGGCACAGTCGGCATCGCGCCGCTGACGTATGGCGAATATGCACCGGCGTTCACGCGTGCCGATCATCGCGTGCTGCCGCTCGACGTCACCGCCGAAACGCTCCCCGACGCGATGACGCATGCGGTCATCGTCAATCCGAACAACCCGACCGCGCAACACGTGAGGGCGGAGACGCTGCATCGGTGGCATGCACAACTGTCGGCGCGCGGCGGCACGTTGATCGTCGACGAAGCGTTCGCCGACACGATGCCGTCCGCGTCGCTCGCGGGGTCGACGGATCGAGCGGGACTTGTCGTGTTCCGCTCGCCAGGCAAGTTCTTCGGACTTGCCGGTGTGCGCGCGGGCTTCGTGCTGGCCGTGCCCGCGTTGCTCGCGCCGCTGCGCGAAGCGCTGGGCGCGTGGACCGTGAGCGGCCCTGCCCGCCACGCCGTGACAGCAGCATTCAACGACACCGCATGGCAACGCGCGATGCGCGCGCAACTCGACGAGGACAGCGCGCGCCTCGCCGCACTTCTCGATGCGCACCGCCTGCCCTTGCATCGCACGCCGCTTTTCGCCTGGACACCGGATGCACGTGCCGCTGCGCTGCATCACGCACTCGCGCAACACGGAATCTGGACGCGCTTTTTTCCGGCACCGGCGAGCGTGCGCTTCGGTCTGCCTGCAACGGACGCGCAGTGGTTACGTCTCGAACACGCGCTGAAGGACAGCATTCCGGCGATCGATAACGCGCCACTTTCCACCACGCACGACCGATGAAGCAGCGTCTCGCCCGTGTTGTCCTTTCTTGCCTGACGGCCTGCGCGTTTTCAACGGGCGCGTTCGCGATCACCGTCATCGACGATTCCGGTGCCGCCGTCACGCTGGCCGCACCGGCGCAACGCGTGATCAGTCTTGCGCCGCATGTCACCGAAATGCTTTATGCGGCGGGCGGTGGCGCGAAAATCGTCGGTGCCGTGACGTACAGCGACTTTCCGCCCGAAGCGAAACAGCTGCCGCGCGTCGGCGACAACAAGGCGCTCGATCTCGAACGTATTGTCGCGCTGAAGCCGGATCTGATCGTCGTGTGGCGTCACGGCAATGCCGGGCGTCAGCTTGATCGACTGCGCGATCTGCACATTCCGCTCTACTTCAGCGAGCCGCGTCATCTCGACGACATCGGCGTCACGTTGACGAAGCTCGGCACACTGCTCGGCACGTCGCCGGTCGCGGACGCCGCGGCGAACACGTATCGCAGCAACATCGCGCAACTGCGCGCGCGATACGCAGCGAGGCCGCCAGTGAGCGTGTTCTATCAGGTATGGGATCAGCCGTTGATGACGTTGAACGGCACGCATCTGATCAGCGAAGTGATCGCGCTATGCGGCGGGCGCAACGTGTTTGCGAAACTCGAACCGCTCGTGCCGACCGTTTCGACCGAAGCCGTCCTCGCCGCCAATCCCGAAGCGATCGTGACCGCTGCGCCTGGCGCGACGGCGCCCGACCGGCCTTTACCTCAACTCGACACGTGGCGCGCGTGGCCGTCGCTCGATGCCGTCGCGCACGGCAACCTCTTTGCCATCGACGGCGATCTGATCAACCGCCCTGCTCCGCGCATCGCACAGGGCGCGGCCCTGCTCTGCCAGGATCTGGAGACAGCGCGCTCGCGTCGAACGGGCGCTGCACGCTGACCCACGCTTTCTGCCTTTTTGCGCGGCTGCGTTCAGGCGTTCCAGCGCACGAGTGTCCACGCGGCGCCGGGTTCGCGCCGCCGCAGCCACACCACGCCGGCAAAATCGATCGACCATGAAAGCGTCTGTTCGAGCGATACGCGAAGCGCGAGCGCAACCAGCACACGAATCACGCCTGCATGCGTGACGACGTGCGCGCACGCGTCGCCCGCTTCGGCCTGCCGCTCACCGAACCACGTCTCAACGCGCGCGCTGAACTGCGCGACGCTCTCGCCGCCATGCGCGCGCGCGTGATGCAGATCGGCGGCCCAGTCGTCGAGCAACGCGCGATCGATGTCGTCCCAACGCTGCACTTCCCATGTACCGAAGTCCATCTCCTGCAAACGCGGGTCGACGGAAACCTTGCGGGCCCACTGCGCAGCCCACGGTTCTGCAACGGATCGGCAGCGCGTGAGCGGGCTCGACCATACGAGATCCGGCACGGGCAGTTCGAGCCTCGCCTTGAGCGCAGTCACGCTCGCGTGAGGCACGTCGGCGAGTGCAATGTCGCTGCGCCCGTAACAGATGCCTGCATCGATCGCGACCGCGGGATGGCGGATCAGGATGAGATCCATGCAAGCCCCGTCAGATAGATCGCGATTTCAAAGACCTGCTGCGCGAACCCGAGGCAATCGCCGGTATACCCGCCGATACGTCGCACGAAGTAACGACCCAGCGCAAAGCGCAGCACGAGCAGCACGGCCACCACGACACAGCCCGCGCGCCAGTCCGGCCAGAAAAGCCACGGTACGCCGAACACGCAGGCCAGCATCAATGCGAACGCGCTCATGCGCTGCGCGACCGGCTTCGCCTTGCCTTCGGCGCGCACATAGTCGAGCGTCGCGAGATAGCTGATCGCGCAGGCACGGCTTGCCGCGTGCGCCGCGATCATCAGCCACGCGGCACGTAGCGGCGGCAGCGCAGCGAGTGTCTGCCATTTGAGCGCAAGCGCAATCGCCAGCGCTATCGCGCCGAACGCCCCGATGCGCGAGTCGCGCATGATCCGCAGCACGTCGTCGCGTGTATAGCCGCCGCCGAATGCGTCGACGCAATCGGCCAGACCGTCTTCATGAAACGCACCGGTGACGAAGAGCGTCGCGACCATCGAAAGCAGCACGGCCACGCCTGCTGGAAACACGCGCAGCGCCGCCAGATACACCACCGCGCCGAGCGCGCCGACGAGCGCGCCCACCAGCGGAAAATAGCGGGCCGCCGCGTTCAGATAGTGCGGCTCGTAGCCGACCCAGCGCGGCACCGGCACGCGCGTGAAATAGCCGAGCGCGGTAAAAAAGTAGCGCAGTTCAGCAAGCGGATTCATGTTGGCGCGGTCTGGTGTGACGGGTTCACGCGCCGCGGTTCGCGACGCCTGCCGATTCGAAGCTCGCCATCTCGTTGACGAACGCAACGGCGGCACGCAACAAAGGCAATGCAAGCGCGGCGCCCGTGCCTTCGCCGAGGCGCAGATCCAGCGTGAGCAGCGGCTCTGCTTCGAACTGCTCGAGCATGCGCCGATGCCCGGCTTCGTTCGATGCATGCGCGAACACGCAGTAGTCGACGACCGCCGGCGCGAGTGCTCGCGCCACCAGCAGCGCCGAGGTCGCGATGAAACCATCGACGAGGATCGTCATGCGCGCCTCTGCCGCGGCCATGAACGCGCCGGCCATCATCGCGATTTCGAAGCCGCCGAAAGTCGCGAGCACATCGATTGCCGTTCCGGTATCGGGATGGGCCGCAAGCGCCGCCGCCAGGATGTCACGCTTTTTCGCGAGACCGGTGTCGTCGAGGCCCGTGCCGCGTCCGACGCAATCCGCGATCGGCACGCCGCCAAGGCGGCTCATGATGCACGCTGCCGCCGACGTGTTCGCGATCCCCATCTCGCCGAAACCGATCACGTTCGTGCCGAGTGCCGCATGCACGCGCACGCGTTCCGCGCCCGCATGCAGCGCGGCCCACGCTTCTTCATGCGTCATCGCCGGTTCGTGCGCGAAGTTGCGCGTGCCTCGCGCCACCGGAATATCGACGAGCAGGTCGGACGGCGGCATCGGCGTCGCCACGCCCGCGTTGACGATTTCGAGCGTGAGCCCCGCGACACGGCTCAACGCGTTGATCGCCGCGCCGCCCGCCAGGAAATTCGCCACCATCTGCGCTGTTACCGCCTGCGGATACGGGCTCACGCCTTCATGCGCGATACCGTGGTCGCCCGCGAAGACGATCATCACCGGGCGTTCGATCGAAGGGCGCGTCGTACGCTGGATCATGCCCATTTGACGCGCGAGCCCTTCGAGGCGCCCGAGGCTGCCAGGCGGCTTCGTCTTCGTGTCGATGATGCGTTGCAGTTCGGCACGCAACGTCTGTTCGAGCGGTTCGACAACAGGTAGCGCGGGCGTGGGTGAAGTCATGGTTGTCTGCTTGAAGAAGGAGAGGTGTCGCGTTGCGTCGACGGGATCAGCGCTTCGTGCTCCCCATCGCGGATCAGGATAAGCGGATAGCCAAATGCGCGGCTCGCGAGCGCCGGCGTGAATACGTCGCGTACCGGGCCTGCGTGCGCGTCGCCGTTACCGTCGAGCAGCAACGCATGCGTCGCGAAGCGGCGCGCAAGGTTCAGATCGTGACACGAGAAAATCACGCTGCGTGGCGAATGCTGTGATTGACGTGCCCACGCGGTCAACGCTTCGAGGCAGTCGATCTGATGATGCAGATCGAGATGCGAAAGCGGTTCGTCGAGCAGGAGCAGCGGCGCGTCCTGGCACAGCGCCGCTGCGAGCGCCACGCGCTGACGCTCGCCGCCCGAGAGCGACAGCACGTCGCGCGTCTTGAGCGATGTGAGCCCGAGCGTGTCGAGCGCGGCATGCGCCGCTGCGCGATCTTCGGCACGCTCCCAGCCCCAGCCGTCGAGATGCGGAAAACGGTTGAGCATCACCATCTCGAAGACGCTCGCGCTGAATGCGTCGCGCTCGCCTTGCGGCATCAGCGCACGGCGTTGCGCGAGTCGCGCGGGCGACCATGCCGTGACACGCGTGCCATCGAGTTCGACGTGACCACCTGCGGGTTCAAGCAGGCCGGCAAGCGCGGAAATCAGCGTGGTCTTGCCGGCGCCATTCGGGCCAGCGATGCACCAGACCTCGCCTGGGTGAAACGTGTGCGTAAAATCGTCGAGTAACGTGCGTGCGCCTGCGCGCAGCGTGACGCGTTGCGCAGACAGTGTCGACGATGCGAAAACGTGTGCGTTCATCATCGCCGCCTGCGCAACAGCATCCAGAGGAACACGGGCACGCCGGCGAGCGCGGTGATCACGCCGACCGGCAACTGCGCGGGCGCGATGACCGTACGCGCGACGAGATCGGCGGCCATCACGGTCAGCCCGCCGCCAAGTGCGGCGGCAGGCAGCAGCATGCGCTGGTCATTGCCGAACGCGAGCCGCAGCATGTGCGGCACCACAAGGCCGACGAAGCCAATCGTGCCGCCCGTCGTCACCGCAGCCGCCGCCGCGAGCGATGCAACGAGATACACACGCAGCCGCAGGCGCATGACCGGCACGCCGAGCGCCTGCGCGGCCGTATCGCCGCGCAGCAGCACGTTGAGTTGCGCGGCAGCCGGCACAATCATGACGAGCGCGACGACGAGTGCAATGAGCGCGACCCACGGCATGCCGCCGCCGTTCAGGTCGCCGGTCAGCCAGAACAGCATGCCGCGCAGACGGCTCTCGGGCGCGACGCTCAGGAGCAGCGTGATCACCGCGCCCCAACCGGCCGCAATCACCGCGCCCGTCAGCAGAAGACGCGGCGAAGCATCCTGCGGCTCGCCGCGCCACAACTCGCGTCGCGCAAGACCGAGCACCAGCAGGATCGACGCGAACGCGCCGGCAAACGCGCTGGCATCGACGATCCACCACGCGCATCCGGCGATCATCGCGACGAGCGCGAAGCTTGCGGCACCGCCCGATACGCCGAGCACATACGGCTCGGCGAGCGGATTGCGCAGCAACACCTGAAGCAGCGAGCCCGCGACTGCGAGCAACGCGCCGCATGCGAAGCCAGCCAGCGCACGCGGCAGGCGCAGTGTGCGCACGATCTCGATGGCCAGATCCGATGAGGACGAAGACGAAGCCATGTCCGCATGCCACGGCAGCAATGCGCTAACAACGCGCAAAGGCCCGAGCGCGACACTGCCCAGCGCGAGCGACGCCACGAACACGATCAACGCAAGCACGGCCAGCCCGCACCAGATTGCGAGCGCGCGCTGCGCGCTCACGCCGGTCGTCAGGCGCAGCGCGGCGCGGTTCATCGCGGCGCGCTCAGAAGACATGTTGGCTCAACCCGCGAACCGGCGATGCAACGCACCTCACTGCTGCTGCCAGCCGAGTGTGAGATACGCACCGCGTCGCGGCGTGTTGTACGTGTAGGCCAGTTCATAGTCCTTGTCGAAGAGATTCTGGATCTGCGCGGCCACGTACCACGACTTCGTGATCGCATAACGCGCCGAGAGATTCACGACACCGTAACCCGCGAGCGTCGTGCCGCTGTCGTTACGCTCGCCGCTCACGAGCCACTCGCCGCCCACGCGCCAGCCGCCGATGCTGCGATTCGCGGAGAACGAAGCGAAATGACGCGCGCGCCGGTTCAGGTCCGTATTCGTATCTTCGTCGACGGGATTCTGGAACGTGAGCGCCGCGCGTACATCCGTTTTTCCGACATGGCCGCTCCATGATCCCTCGACGCCCTGCACTTTCGCGCGTCCCACGTTCTGCGCGACGAACTCGCCCGGGCTCACCTGCTGATACTCGATCAGGTTCGTATAACGCGTCTCGTACGCCGTGAGCTTCATCACGCCCAGTGCGTCCGACGCATACTGCAGCGCGGCCTCGACCGAATGACTGCGCTCCGGCTGGATCGACGGATTGCCGCTAAATGGAAAGTACAGATCGTTGAAGGTCGGCGCACGAAACGAATCCGACCAGCTTGCCGTCACCTTCCAGTGTTCCGTGACATCGTATCCGTAGCCGAGATAGTAACTGTTCGCGCCGCCGAAATCGGAGTACTGGTCGTGCCGCACGTTCGCCTGGAACTGGCTGCCGCCAACGCGTCCCGTGTAGCCTGCAAAGACCGAATTCACATGACGGTCCGGCGCGCCATAGTCGTTCGAGTCGAGGCGCTGGTCGAGATGCTCGTAGCCCAGCTGGAGCTTTTGTTGCGGCGCGAACGTGAAATCGTTCTGCCACGTGTACTGACGGTTGTCCGTATCGAAGTGATCCGTATAGACGCCGTTCAACGCGGTGTTGCTGCGGTCGTTGCCGGCGGCGACGATCACGTGCGTCGTCCACCAGTCCGTCACACGCCCGTTGGCGAACGCCGAGGCGAGCTGGACCTTGCTGTACAGATTGTTCAGATCGGTTGGCGCACCATACGGATTGTCGAAGCTGTCGTTGCCGTTCGACTGGAAGTAGCGCACGCCCGCGTCCCACCTGTCGTTGAAACGGTGGCGCAGCGACGCCGAGACGCTCTCGTTCAGATAGCCATTCGCGTTCGGATTGACGGGCGCGAGCGCGGGATTGATCGACGAGAAACCGTCGTCCTTCGCGCGCGCAACCGTAACGCTGAAGGTCGTCTTGCCGTCGCTATCGAGCCTGCCATCGACGCCCGCCTGCTGCTGTTGCGTGTGATAGCTGCCGTATTCGACGGAAAAATTGAAGCGCGGCGGATGGTTGCCGCCATCCTTCGTGAACACCTGCACGACGCCACCGACCGCGCCCGATCCATACAGCGCCGATACATTGCCGTTCACCACTTCGACGTGATCGATCTGGTCGAGCGGAAGCTGCTCGATCTGCGCGTTGCCAAGGCTCACGGAATCGACCCGCACGCCGTCGATCAGCACGAGCGACTGCTGCGCCGAAGCACCTCGCAAAAAGAGGGCCGACGACGAACCCGGGCCGCCGTTGCGCACGACCTGCGCGCCTGGCGCGAGTTGCAGGAGACCCGGCAGATCACGGGCCGTCGTATCGGCAATGTCCTGCTGGTCGAAACGCGTGGTCTGCGGGATGGCATCCGCGAGCGACTGTGGTCCGCGGGCGGCGGTCACCACAACGGGCGCGAGGGTCGTCGTCGCGGGCACGGAGGCTGGCGCGGATATGGAATCCGTGGCGTCCTGCGCGAGCCTGCGCGCGGGCGGGATCGTATCGTCCGTCTGCGCGGACTGGGCCAGTGCGGCGAGCGGCAGGCCGGTCAGGGCGAGCAGCGCCGCGCGGGCGATGGGCGTGTACATCGGGTGAATTCCTGTGGCTGACGTGCCCGGCCTGCTTCCCCGCGGGCCGTTGCGTGACAGGACGTCCATTTGTCGCGAGACAGCCAGAGACAACTGCCGCGCGCAAACGATGTCCTTCCCTCTGGCCGGTATCCGGGCTGGCGACGCATCGACCCACCTTCCCACGCATGCATGCGCAGTGGCATTGCGCGCTTTTTGAGGGCGCGTATCGGATCGACTTGCAGGAAATAACGCGGTCGCTTACCGTTGCGGGGGCAGCACAGGTTGGCGCGATCGCAATGCCGCGCGCCCTGTTTCCCGTTTAACTGCGCGACATGAAAATGCGCGCGGGCACCAAAGTGCCGCAAGTGTAGGAGCGGCCTACCCTGGCGTCAAGAAAGCGGCGCGCACTGCAATTCGCGTGCGCGGCAATCTGGTCGATTTCCGTGTTTTGCAGGCATAAAACTCGCATAAAGCGAGGATGTTACGTCTCGAAACGAGACAATTGTCGGAACCTGCGACATTCCGCGCTAGAATGCCGTGTCTTTAGAGGACGCAGCACATGCTCAACGAACTCGAAACACTCTCACAAAACATTGGCCGGCTGATCGAAATCAGTCAGCGTCATCACGAGGCGCGCCGCGCGCTCGAAGATCAACTCGCCGGGGCGCGCGCAGAATGCGAAGCAACGCGCGTTGAACTCGAGCAGATGCGCGAAGAGCGCAACGCGCTGCAGGCAGAGCGCGACACGCTCTCATCGAAGATCGACGACGCACAGGTGCGCCTGAACGCCATCCTCGAAAAACTCCCGCGCGCGCGATCGCATGCCGAGCCGGACAACCAGCTCGACCTGCTTGCAACCTCGCAAAATGATCACGAGGAAGCAGGCCGCGAAGTCACCCGTCACGGAGAAAACGCATGACCACGAAGCAGATCGAAGTCTCGATTCTCGGCCAGCCATATCGTCTTGCCTGTTCGCCGGAAACCGAAGCCGCACTGCTCGAAGCCGTGGCGCGCGTCGATGCCGAAATGTCGAAGATCCGTTCGGGCAGCAACGTGCGCGGCCAGGATCGTATTGCAGTGATGGCTGCGCTGTCGCTGGCATCGGAACTGCTTAAGCTTCAGGCCAGCGTGCGACACGGAGAATCTTTTCCCGCCGAAGAAATCCGGCGTACAATGCACTCAATGAACGAACAGCTGGGCGCAGTCATCCAGCAGTACGGTGTGCAGTAAAAGTTTTTAAAGGTGGGTCACGTGACCGGCCTTCGAGTTCGGCGCAATGTACTTCATGAGGTCGTGGCGCGTCTGGATTCACCCAGTTTTATCAGCTTCCCTGCCTGGTTCGCCAAGGTCATATATTCCTTGAACCAATGCCATGTGCACGGTTGTGGAAATTTGCAGCACGGGTGTGCGCGTCACTCTGTCTGATGTACCCGAAGTGCGGCTAACTGCGACCAATTCTGAACTCCCGGTTCAGGATGCCGGCCTAGCGGCTATGGCGGGGACCTATTCGACGGCATCGGACACTCGTCCGGTGCCGTTTTCATTTGTGCCTCCGCTTTTCTCTTTTACATCAACGTTCATATCGACTCATGCGCTACTGGCTAATGAAGTCCGAACCGGACGAAGCAAGCATCGATCATCTCGCGAAGGCGCCGCATCACACGTTACCGTGGACAGGCGTGCGCAACTATCAGGCACGCAACTTCATGCGCGACACGATGCAGGTCGGCGACGGCGTGCTGTTCTATCATTCGAGCTGTCCTGAGCCAGGCATCGCGGGCATCGCCGCGGTCGCATCGACGCCCTATCCCGATCCCACGCAGTTCGACAAAAAGAGCCCGTACTACGATCCGAAATCGGATCGCGAGACGCCGCGCTGGACGCTCGTCGACGTCGTCTTCAAGAAGAAAATCGCGCTGATTCCGCTCGCGACGCTGCGCGAGCACGCCGAGCTCGCGGATATGCGTGTGCTCGCGAAAGGCAACCGGCTGTCGATTACGCCCGTGACGGAAGCCGAATGGCAGTTCATCACGAAGCACCTGGCGTAAGCAGGCTCACTCGATTTGTGTAATCGAATATTGCCTGCGGGAACCGTATCGCCTGACAGACGCCTAACAGTTCCGCAAGCATCGTGCCCGTTCATGGTACGAAGCGGCCGTAAAGGACGGGATGGCGCGCGAGCGCCGGACCCTTCACGTGCACCCGGCTCAAGAAGGAACTCACCCAATGATTCGAAAAACCGCACTCGCTTTTGCTTTCGCGCTGGCGTCCGTCACGCCGCTCGCGCTCTCACTCGCACCCGCCACCGCTTTTGCGCAGACAGTCGTGCAGAATCCGCCGTCGGGCGTGCTGTCGCTCTCGGCGCAGGCGAGCGCTGACGTGCCGCAGGACGTCGTCAACATCACGCTCTTCTATGAGCAGGAAGCGAGCGATCCCGGCTCGCTCACCGGCACGTTGAACCAGCGCGCCGACTCGGCGCTCCAGAAAGCCAAAGGCGTCGCGGGCGTCACGGCGCGCACCGGTGCGTTCTCGATCTATCCGTCCACCGATCGCGACGGGCGTATCTCCGCCTGGCGCGGCCGCACGGAAGTGCAGCTCGAATCGCACGATTTTGCCGCCGCATCGAAGCTCGCGGGGCAGCTTTCTTCCGTGATGCAGGTCGGCAACGTGACGTTCTCGCTGTCGCCGGAAGCACAGCGCGCCGCCGAACAGAAGCTGACGGGCCAGGCAATCGCATCGTTCCGGCAGCAGGCCACAGCGTCGGCTGAAGCGTTCGGCTACAACAGCTATACGATTCGCGAAGTCAACGTCGGGCACAACGGCGTGATGCCGCGTCCGATGATGATGATGAGCGCCCGCGCCGATGCAAAGGCCGCTGCGCCGATGCCGCTCGAAGGCGGTACGTCGACGGTGACCGTCAACGTGTCGGGCTCCGTGCAGATGAAGTAACGCGGCCAGCGCATTTGAAGTTGCGCACACTGCATGTGACAACGCCCCGGCATGCCGGGGCGTTTGCATTGTCAGGCCGAAGCAGCGATGCCGCCGTGTGACTCAGTTCGTGCCCACCACCGGCGCCGGCTGACGGCCGCCGCGACGATACGCCCACAGCAGCATGATGACGCCGGCAATCACCATCGGCAGCGAGAGCCACTGCCCCATCGAGAGTCCGAACGCCAGCAGCCCAAGGAAATCGTCCGGCTCGCGCGCGAATTCGACGGTGAAGCGTGCAAGGCCATATCCGATCAGAAACACCGCGGAAGCTGCGCCTACGGGCCGCGGCTTGCGCGTGAAGAACCACAGCACGAGAAACAGCGCGACGCCTTCCAGCGCGATTTCGTACAGCTGCGACGGGTGGCGCGGCAGCATGTGATATTGCGCGAACACATCGGCGAGATGCCAGCGCGAGACGAGGTCCGGATGCGTTGCCATCCAGCCCGCGTCCTCGTTCGCCGCGCCTGGGAACAGCATGGCCCACGGCGAGGTGGGGTCGGTCACGCGCCCCCACAGTTCGCCATTGATGAAGTTGCCGAGACGGCCGGCCGCGAGACCCGTCGGCACCATCGGCGCGACGAAATCCGTGACCTGCAGCCACGTGCGCTTGCGCTGCCACGCGAAGAGCGTCATCGCGAGCGTCACGCCGAGAAAGCCGCCGTGAAACGACATGCCGCCTTCCCACACCTTGAAGATGTCGAGCGGATGCGCGAAATACCAGCTTGCCTTGTAGAACAGCACGTAACCCAGCCGGCCGCCAAGAATCGTACCGAGCACGCCGTAAAACAGCATGTCGTCGATGTCCTTCGCGGTCCAGCCCTGCGCCGCGACGTGCGGCAGGCGTAGCCGCAACCGGCCGACGACGATGGCTGCAACGAACGCCACCAGGTACATCAGGCCGTACCAGCGCACCGCGAGCGGTCCCAGGTGAATGGCAACGGGATCGAAATTGGGGTGAATGAGCATGTGTTTTTATAGGTGGTTCAACTGCGGATTCTGTATCAGCGCCTGCGCGCACGGGGTAACACCGGGTCCGCCGGTGCCTGCGGCTCTGCTTTTTGCTTTGCCTGCGGGTTCGATTTCGACTTCGTCAGCGGTTTCGGCTTCGTCCGCTCTGACGCCGCGCAAGCGGCAAGGTTCGCCACATAGGCGCGCACGATGTCGATAAAGCCCGTGAGCACCGGGCTCACCTCGCCCGTGCGCCAGACGAGGCCCGTCTCGATAGCCGGCACCGATTCGCGCAGCGGACGGTACACGACGCCGGTGCGCCGCAGGTTACGCAGCGATTGCGGCACCAGTGCGACACCCATGCCAGCCGAAACGAGGCTGACGATCGTCTGCATCTGGATGGCTTCCTGTCCGATGCGCGGCGTGAGGCCCGCGACGCCGTAGCAATCCATAATGATGTCATAAAAGCCTGGCGCCAGACGCCTTGGGAAAATCACGAGCGGCGCATCGGCGACGTCGCGCAGGCTGACGGGCGCGTCGCGCCAGTCTTCGTCGGGATGTCCGTCGAGGCGCGCCGCGACCTCCGATGACATCGCGATCACAAGCGGCTCACGCGCGATCGGCAGCCACGACAGCTGCGCAAGATGGCGCGGGGGCAAGGGCGCGATCACGAGACCCGCATCGACCCGGCCCGCGACGAGCTCGTCGATCTGCACGTCGCTCGTCGCTTCGGCGAGCTGCAGGCGCACGCGCGGATGGTGCGCGCCGAAATCGCGCAGCAGCTGCGGCAGCAGGCCGTAATCCGCCGTCGAAACAAACGCGAGCGACAGCACGCCCGCCTCGCCGCGCGCGAGGCCCTGCGCGAGCGGCCGCAGCCCTTCCGCGCTCGCCAGCAGCCGGCGCACTTCCGGCAGCAGGTCGGCGCCCACCTGGGTCAGCTCGACCGAGCGCTTCGTGCGCGCGAAAAGCTCGACGCCGAGCGTCTCTTCCAGCGCGCGGATGGCCTGCGAGAGCGGCGGCTGCGTCATCGCAAGGCGAATGGCCGCGCGCCCAAAGTGCTTCTCCTCGGCGACGGCGATAAAGTAGCGCAACTGGCGCAGATCCGGAGTGGCGGCTTGCATCGATTAATACTTTTTTCGACCTTATCCAGCCTGAATAATATATTGGACACGCGCCACGAGAAACTGCATTCTTGCGCCACGTGCTGGAAACATCCGCCCTGCATCTCCCGGACTGCGGATTTCCCCAACAATACACAGCGCCCCGGGCACGATTCCCGGACAAGACAATACGGAGCTCCCCATGTCGTACAACCGTCGTTCGAAGAACATCACCCAGGGCGTCGCGCGCGCGCCAAACCGGTCGATGTATTACGCGCTCGGCTACGAGAAGGCCGATTTCGACAAGCCGATGATCGGCATTGCAAACGGCCACTCGACCATCACGCCGTGCAATTCCGGCCTGCAGCGTCTCGCCGACGCCGCGGTGGAAGCGGTCAAGCTGTCCGACGCGAACCCGCAGATCTTCGGCACGCCGACCATTTCGGACGGCATGTCGATGGGCACCGAGGGCATGAAGTACTCGCTCGTGTCGCGCGAAGTGATCGCCGACTGTATCGAGACCTGCGTGCAGGGCCAGTGGATGGACGGCGTGGTCGTGATCGGCGGCTGCGACAAGAACATGCCGGGCGGCATGATCGCGCTCGCGCGGCTCAACGTGCCGGGCATCTACGTCTATGGCGGCACGATCCGCCCAGGCAACTGGAAGGGCAAGGACCTGACGATCGTCTCGTCGTTCGAAGCCGTGGGCGAATTCACGGCCGGCCGCATGTCGCAGGAAGATTTCGACGGCATCGAGAAGAACGCGTGCCCGTCGTCGGGTTCGTGCGGCGGCATGTACACCGCCAACACGATGAGCTCGTCGTTCGAGGCGCTCGGCATGTCGTTGCTGTATTCGTCCACGATGGCGAATCCTGACGACGAAAAGGTCGACTCGGCCGCTGAATCGGCACGCGTGCTGGTCGAAGCGGTGAAGAAGGACCTGAAGCCGCGCGACATCATCACGAAGAAGTCGATCGAAAACGCCGTCGCCGTGCTCATGGCAACAGGCGGTTCGACGAACGCTGTGCTGCACTTCCTCGCAATCGCGCACGCCGCCGAAGTGGAATGGACCATCGACGACTTCGAGCGCATGCGCAAGAAAGTGCCGGTGATCTGCAACCTGAAGCCGTCGGGCCAGTATGTGGCGACGGATCTGCACAAGGCCGGCGGCATTCCGCAGGTCATGAAGATCCTGCTGGACGCGGGTCTGCTGCACGGCGACTGCATGACGATCACGGGCAAGACGATCGCCGAGGAACTGAAGGACGTGCCGTCGAAGCCGCGCGCGGACCAGGACGTGATCTTCCCGATCGACAAGGCACTCTACAAGGAAGGCCACCTCGCGATCCTGAAGGGCAACCTCGCACCGGAAGGCGCGGTCGCGAAGATCACCGGCCTGAAGAACCCGGTAATCACGGGCCCGGCACGCGTGTTCGACGACGAGCAGAGCGCGATGGAAGCGATTCTCGCCGACAAAATCAAGGCCGGCGACGTCGTGGTGCTGCGATATCTCGGGCCGAAGGGCGGACCGGGCATGCCGGAAATGCTGGCGCCCACGTCCGCGATCATCGGCAAGGGCCTCGGCGAATCCGTTGGCCTCATCACGGATGGCCGCTTCTCGGGCGGCACGTGGGGCATGGTGGTCGGCCACGTCGCGCCGGAAGCGTTCGCGGGCGGCACGATCGCCCTCGTGCAGGAAGGCGACTCGATCACGATCGACGCGCACAAGCTGCTGCTCGAACTGAACATCGACGCGGCCGAACTGGAACGCCGTCGCGCGGCATGGCAGCAACCGAAGCCGCGTTACACGCGCGGCGTGCTGGCCAAATTCGCTGCACTTGCGCTGCCGGCCAACAAGGGCGCGATTACAGGCTGATGCGGGAACGCAGGCGGGCGGCATGCCGCCCGCCTGCTGGAAAGGCTTCACGCAGCATAAAGGGGCACACGACGGGTCGTGTGCCCCTTTGCTTTTATAATGCGTCGACAAGAAGTCAAACCAGAGTCCGGCATACGTACCGGCGGAGACCAGAATGAATCGGAAGTCGTTTGCATCAATGGCGCTCGCGGGCGCAATGGCAGCCGGCGGAACGGCACATGCACAGGAACCGCCGGGCGATGGGCTCGCCCTCGCGAAGGCGCAGAACTGCATGAGCTGCCACTCGGTGAACCGTCCGTTCATGGGGCCATCGCTGCACGACGTGGCGGCCCGCTACGCGACGCGCAGCAATGCGGCGACCTATCTGTCGCACAAGATCATCGAAGGCAGCACCGGCGTATGGGGACCGGTGCCGATGCCTGCCAATACGCAGCTTTCGCCCGATCAGGCCGTCGCGCTCGCGACCTGGATCCTTTCGCTGAAGTAAATCGGCCGCGCGGCACGTCCAGCACCTGGGCAGGCGGTGACGCCGGCCACGCTCAGGACTGGCGTTTGCGCTCTGCTTCCACCGCTTCGCGCACCCAGTTGCTCATCTGCGCTTCGAGCACCGCGCCCACTTCCTTCGCGATCTGGCCGACGAGCCACGTCGCGTGGACCTGCATCGCCGCGCGACAGCGTTCCTCGATCACTTCCTGTCCCGGTCCACGCAGGTAGGCCGTGAACTTTCCGCGCAGGTGCTCAGTGAGGGCGTCGGGGTTGAGGGTGGCTGGATCCGGCGCATGCGCCGGCGCTGACGGCGTTGAAGCCGCCGCCGCGGCCATAGTGAACGGTGCGGAAACCGTTTCGACTGGTTTGACGGCCTCCGCGGCCGGAGCAGCCGCTTCCACCTGCACGTGAGCAGCGTGCCGGATGGGCGCCGATACGGCAGGCGCCTCCGCTACCGGCTCGTGCCCGATGGGCGTGGACGATTCGACATCGGCTGGCACGGCTGGCTCTTCTTCAGGCACATGCAAATGCGGCGCCGGCTTTGACGGCGGCACTTCGAATACGTCATCGAGCACCGGTACATCGTCGTCGGCTTCGTGCGCGTGCGCTGGCGCCGTGGCTTTCGACGCGGGCACTTCAAATACGTCTTCCAGCACGGGCACGTCGTCGAGCGTATCGACCGGCGCGGCCGGTGCCGGTACGTGATGGCTGCGCGTGGGACTGCCGGTGGCGAGCACTTCGGTCAGAAGCGGAATCGCCTCGTCGGGGCTGTCTTTGCTGTCGCTGGAATGGGACACGAATACACTCCGTCGCTGGATCGGACGAGCCGATATGGGTCGAAGTCGAGGCGCCGCGGGCCTGCGTCGAACACAGAACTCAGGCGCCCTGCTTGTAGTTGTTCAGAGGATAGCCGCGATCGCGGTAAAAGCGATAGCGTTCCCGACCGGCCGCCAGTTCATCGGGCTCGTTGCCGATCACTTCGAGCAGCCGTTCGAACCGCGCGAACTGCGCCGGCACGCCGGCGCCCAGGTTCAGCAGCACCTGATGATGCGGCGCAAGGTCGAGGTCCGTGGTGAGCACGATCGGCGTCGTGGCAGCGAGCGTGCTGTCGGCCATGCAGTGCGGCACGAAGTCGAGCGGCGAGAACGTCCACAGCAGCTCGTCGAAAACGCGCAGCCGCGCGGCATCCGCCAGCACGACCGTCGGCTGGCCCGCCTGATACGCCTTGCGCAGCAGGCGGCACGCATACAGCAGCGCGTCGCCGACGTTCGAGTGGAAGTCGATCCGCGTCATGCCCGGCTCCATGCCACCACGCCTGTACTTACGCCCGTGCTGCGACGCGTCATTGCGCCGCGCGGTCGATCAGGAACTGCGCGAGAAGCGGCACCGGACGGCCCGTCGCACCCTTCGCCGCACCGCTCTTCCATGCCGTGCCGGCGATGTCGAGGTGCGCCCACGGATAGCCGTCGGTGAAACGCGACAGGAAGCACGCCGCTGTCACGCTGCCCGCCGGACGGCCGCCGATGTTCGCGATGTCCGCGAAATTCGACTTCAGCTGATCCTGATACTCGTCGTCGAGCGGCAGACGCCACGCCGGGTCGGACGCTTCCTTCGATGCGTCCAGCAGTTCGCCCGCGAGCGCGTCGTCCTTCGAGAAGAGACCGCTGTTGTGATGGCCGAGCGCGATGATGCAGGCGCCCGTCAGCGTGGCGATGTCGATCACGGCTGCCGGCTTGAAGCGCTTCGCGTACGTGAGCGCGTCGCACAGGATGAGGCGGCCTTCGGCGTCCGTGTTCAGCACTTCGATCGTGAGCCCGGCCATGCTGGTGACGATGTCGCCCGGCTTCGTTGCAGTCGCCGACGGCATGTTCTCGACCGCCGGAATGATACCGACGACGTTGATCTTCAGGCCCATTTCCGCGACCGCACGCATCGTGCCCAGCACCGAACCGGCGCCGCACATGTCGTACTTCATTTCGTCCATGCCTTCGCCCGGCTTCAGCGAAATGCCACCCGTATCGAACGTGACGCCCTTGCCGACCAGCACCACCGGCGCGGCTTTCGCGGCGCCGCCCTGGTACTGCAGCACGATGAACTGCGCCGGTTCGACGGAACCCGCCGTGACCGACAGGAAGGAACCCATCTTCAGCGCTTCGCATTGCTTTTCGCCGAGCACTTCGACCTTCAGCTTCCAGTCTTTTGCGAGCTTCTTCGCCGTGTTCGCGAGGTAGGTCGGCGTGCAGACGTTGCTCGGCAGGTTGCCGAGGTCGCGCGTGAGGTCCATGCCGTTGGCGAGCGCGGCGCCCTGCTTCGCGGCGAGTTTCGCGGCCTTTTCATCGACGGTATCGACGCTGAAGACGATGCGCTTGAGAGCCCGCACGCTGGTGTCGGGCTTGCTTTTCATCTGGGTGAAGCGGTAGGTCTGTTCGCGCAGCGCGAGGATCGCGGCGCGTACGTTCCAGTCGCTCGTGCGTTCCTGCACCGGCAGTTGCGCGAGCGTGAACGTGACCTGCGTGACCTTCGTGGTGAGAAGTGCGCGCCATGCGGCGCGCACAGCGTCGCCGTAGGCTTTCTGCGAGAACGCATCCTGTTTGCCAAGACCGACGAGCAGCACGCGCGAGGCGCCGATGCCGGAAACTTCGTGCAGGAACAGCGTGGTACCGCTCTTGCCGTCCATATCGCCCGCCTTGATGATGCGGGTGAGGAGGCCCTTGGTTGCCGCGTCGATTTCGAGTGCGGCCCCTGAAAGCGTTTGCGACTCGAACACGCCGAGTACGATGCAATCGGATTTTCCGGTCAGGAAGCCGTTTGACGAGCCTTTGCTCCAATCACAGGCTTTTATGCTAAAGTCCATCGCGCTTGTCCTCGGATAAAATCTGGGCTTAGGATGAAAGCCGCAATTATCCGCTATTTTTCCTGCGGCGGCTGCAAGGAAGGCGTTACGGCACACAACCCGGGCGACTTCCCGGGCACGCCCTCTCTTCATCAACAATGATCTTCGAACGCTCCCTCCAGCGCGAACTCGCGTATACGGCTGGTGCCGTGTTCATGGTTCTGCTGACGCTAGTGCTGACGACGATGATGATCCGCATCGTCGGCTTTGCCGCGTCGGGCGAGATCGATCCGCGCGACGTCCTGGTCCTGATCGGCCTCACCGTGATCGGCTATCTGGCGATCATGCTCGTCGCCACGCTCTTCGTGTCGATCCTGTTCGTCCTTACGCGCTGGTACAAAGATTCCGAAATGGTGGTGTGGCACGCGTCCGGCGTGAGCCTCACGCGCCTCATCAAGCCGATCGCCGTGTTTTCGACGCCGATCGTGATTCTCATCATGTTCTTCGTCTTCGTCGGCTGGCCGTGGTCGAACCAGCAGAGCAAGCTGATCCGCGCGCGTTTCCAGCAGCGCGATGAAGTGTCGATGCTCGCGCCGGGCCAGTTCCGCGAATCGCCGGCAAGCCACCGCGTGTTCTTCATCGAGAAGATGTCGCCCGATCAGGGTCACGTCGAGAATGTGTTTGTGACGAGCACCGAAAACGGCAAGGTCAACGTGATCGTGTCGAAGAACGGCCACACTGAAACGCAAAAGAATGGCGACCGCTTTGTCGTGCTTGAAAACGGCCGGCGATACGACGGCGAACCGGGGCATCCGGATTTCCGCATCATGGAATTCGAGCGTTACGGCGTGAAGATCCAGAGCCAGCCCGTGGTAAACACACCGACGACCACCGGCACGCCGACGCTCGACCTGTTCCGCAATCCGACGAATGAAAACCTGGCGGAATTCGCGTGGCGCGCCGGCTTGCCGCTGATCGCGATCAACCTGATGCTGCTGGCGATTCCACTGGCGCACCAGAATCCGCGACGCAGCCGCACGATCAATCTGGTGATGGCAGTGCTGATTTATCTGACGTATTCGAATCTGTTGAACGTGGTGCAATCCTGGATCGAGCAGGGCAAGCTCTCGTTTGGGGTCGGCATTATCGGGCTGCATATCATCGTGGCAGGGATTGTCGGCTTCCTGTTCTGGCTGCGCGTGCGCAACCGTCCACTGTTCACGCGGGCGATGTTCCAGCGTCCGTCGCAGGGGGCCTGACCGATGCGTATTTATGAGCGGTACTTCGCGCGGCAGATCTATCTCACGTTCATTTTCATTCTGTTCGCGTTTTCGGGCCTGTTCTTCTTTTTCGACCTGATCAACGAACTGAATTCGGTCGGCCACGGCAACTACAAGTTCAGCTACGCGGTGCTGCGCGTTGCGCTGCAGACGCCTTCCCGATTCTACGAAATCATCCCCGTCGCCGCGTTGATCAGCGCGATCTATGTGTTTGCGCAGATGGCGGCGAATTCCGAGTACACGATTTTCCGTGTCTCCGGCCTCGCGACGAATCAGGCGCTGCGTTCGCTGATGAAGATCGGCATTCCGCTGGTGTTTCTGACCTACCTGATCGGCGAAGTCGTGGGTCCGTACACGGATCAGCTGTCGGAGCGCGTGCGCCTCGAGGCCCTGGGTTCCGCGGTGTCGAGTAATTTCGAATCGGGCGTGTGGGTGAAGGACACGTTGACTGCGCGCACGGATGGCGAGCAGGTCACGCGTTTTGTGAATGTCGGCGAATTGCGGCCGGACGCGACGATCAGCAACGTGCGCATTTACGAATTCGATTCGCAGTTTCGTCTGGCCAATGTGCGGATTGCGAAGACGGGCAAATACGCGCCGCCGGGGCACTGGCAGTTGACGGACGTCACCGATACCCAGCTGATCGACGTCGTCCCGGGCGGTGCGAAGCCCACCGATGCGTTGAACCCTGTGTATCGTGCGAAGCAGGTGACGTTGCCTGAGTATTCGCTGCGTTCCGAACTGACGCCGCAGATTCTTTCGGTGCTGCTGGTTTCGCCGGAGCGGATGTCGATGTTCAATCTATTCCGTTACATCCAGCATTTGACGGAGAATCATCAGGACACGCAGCGGTACCAGATTGCGTTGTGGCGCAAGCTGCTGTATCCGTTTGCGGTGTTCGTGATGCTGGTGCTTTCGCTACCGTTTGCGTATCTGCACACACGTGCCGGCGTGGTGGGTGTGAAGGTGTTTGGCGGAATTATGCTGGGGATGAGCTTCCAGCTCTTCAACACGCTGTTCTCGCACATTGGCACGTTGAATACGTGGCCGGCGCCGTTGACGGCGGCGACACCTGGGTTGATTTATCTTGTGCTGGGGTTGGTCGGATTGAAGTGGGTTGATCGACACTAGCGTGGTGGTTTTTGCCGGAAACTGCACGATGGCACTGCACGGTATTGTTCTCTTCGGGCATGGCGCGCGCGACCCGCGATGGGGCGAGCCTTTTGAACGCCTTGCGGCGAAGTTGTCTGCTTTGCATGGGGATGCCGGGCCTGTTGCGCTGGCCTTTCTTGAGTTGATGTCGCCGGATTTGCCTTCTGCTGTTGCTGCGCAGGTTGCTGCAGGGTGTGAGGTGATTACTGTCGTGCCTGTGTTTTTTGGGCAAGGTGGGCATGTCAGGCGGGATCTGCCTTCTATTGTTGACCGCTGTCGCGGTGAGTTTCCCTCTGTTGTTATTCGCTGTTCCGCAGCGGTTGGGGAGGACGATGCTGTCCTCGATGCTGTTGTTGGGTTTTGCCTTCGGCAGGTTTTTTAGTTTTTCTGTTTTTTCTTTTTTTCTGGTTTGTCTTTTCTTTGGCCTTTTCCTGGCCGAATGCAGTTTTCTTTCGCTTTTCGCCTTTGATCTTTCGCCTTTGATCTTTGGCCTTTCCTTGTATTCGCGTCGGTCTATTTGTGTTGCCCCTGTGCGGGGCGGCACCTACTTTTCTTTGTCTTCCAAAGAAAAGTAGGCAAAAGAAAGGCGCTTCGAAAACTTGTCTCTTCCCGGTGTGTCACTCGCGGGGAATGGCAACCCATGAAGTGTCACCCCCTCACCCCGCACGCTATAGGTCCCCGCGCGATCGCTTCCCTCACGCATTCCGCGTTCGTGACAAGGCAGTCATCCACGCCGCTTCGCACTGCGTGCGTCGCGGTTGGGGCAAACACGGGGGAGGTGGGGCAGTGGATGGCGGGTGGCGGGTGTTGGCTGCTACGCCGGTCGGCGACGCGAAGCGGAGACGGGTGGATGAGTGCTTTGTCACGGGCGGTGTTGTGCGAGGAACGAAATCGCGCGGGGACCCATGCACCATGATGTGTGGGGGCGACACTTCATGGGTTGCCATTCCCCAGAGATGATGCGCCTTGAAGAAATGAGTTATCGAAGCGACTTTCTTTTGCCTACTTTTCTTTGGCAAGACGCCCCGAAGGAAGTCCCCTTGGGGGACAAAGAAAAGTAGGTGCCGCCCCGCACAGGGGCGACGCTAATAGACCGACATGAACACAAGGAAAGGCCAAAGCAAAAAAACTAGGCCGCATGCAATGCAGAAGAAGAAGAAAGAACCACATCGCGCGGCAACAAGCGCCGCTCAGCAAAGGCCTCGCCGATCATAAGAAGACTCGGCTGACCTTCATCAAGCCACTGCTGAGCATCACCAGCAGCAAGCGCCTCAAGGGTCAACGTCAACGACCTCTCCCGCACCGTGCTGCAAGCTTCAACAATAGCAACAGGCGTAGACCCGACGCGCCCAGCGTCAATCAACCGTTGGGCAATTTCAGGTGCACTATCCCGCCCCATGTAGAACACCAGCGAATCCGCCTTCACCTGCTCGCGAATTTCGTCAGTATCCGCCGCGCGACTATGCGTCGCCAGCGCAACACTGCGCGACACCCCACGCAGTGTCAACGAGCGCTTCAACGTCGAAGCGCCGGCAAGCGCAGCCGTAATCCCCGGCACCACCTCGTACTCGATGCCCGCCGCCTCCAGCGCCCGCATCTCCTCATCGGCACGACCAAAGAGCATCGGGTCGCCACCCTTCAGACGCACCACCACATCGTGCTCCAAAGCCGCATCCACAATCTGCTTGTTGATGAAGTGCTGCGCCGTCGAACGCTGGCCACAACGCTTGCCCACAGCAACCCGGCGGGCCTGTACCGGCGCGTAATCCAGCATCGAAGGCTCAACCAGCGCGTCGTGCAGCACGACATCAGCCATGCCCAGCAAGCGGGCGCCGCGCACCGTGATAAGGTCCGCCGCTCCCGGTCCTGCACCAATCAGATACACCTTGCCCATTTGCTTCAATCCCGTTCGTTCAGTTCGTGCCAGTACGACCGCGCTCAAACGCGTTCACTCAAGCACTAAATGCACGAATCATGCCGGCCGCGACCGTGTGATGCGTCGCCTCGTCAATCAGCACGAATGCCCCCGTTCCCGGATGCGAATCGTAGGCGTCAGCCACGATCGGTTTTTGCAGCGTCAGCGACACGCGGCCAATATCGTTCATCGTCAGATCATGACGGTCCGTAGCATGCGACAGCGTATGCACGTCCAGCACTTCCTTGATCGCACCAATACGCGCGAACACCGTGTTCGTGGTCTGCTTCAGCAGATACTTGCGCTGCGTCGACAGCGGCGTCTCGTCAAACCAGCACAGGTCGGCTTCAACTTTCTTCGCCGGCGCAGGCGCCGCTTCGCGCAGCACAAACGTATCACCACGTGATACGTCGACATCTTCCGCGAGGCGGATCGTCACGGTCTGCCCCGCGAACGCGCGATCGACCTGCGCAGTGCCGCCCGGCACCGGCGCGATGATCTCCGCGACGGTCGCTTCACGGTTCGCCGGCAGCACGACGATCGTATCGCCCAGCTTCACTTCGCCTGCCTCCACACGGCCCATGTAGCCGCGGAAATCGTCGGCCTGGCTGCCGTCCTGGCGCGCCACCCATTGCACCGGGAAACGCAGCGCCTGACCCGTCGGAATCTCCACCGGCAGTGCTTCGAGCACGTCCAGCAGCGGCTCGCCGGCATACCACGGCATACGCTCGCTGGCGGTCACGATGTTGTCGCCCTTCAGCGCCGACACCGGCACGAAGCGCACATCGGTAAGGCCCAGTTGACGCGCGAGTTCGACGTACGCATCGCGGATCTCGTTGAAGCGCGTTTCGCTGTAGTCGACCAGATCCATTTTGTTGATCGCAACGATCGCATGCTGCAAGCCCAGCAGCTTCACGATCGCGCTGTGACGCTTGGTCTGCGGCAACAGTTGCGCCACGCCGTCCACGAACGTGACGCGCGTCGCGTCAACGAGAATGATCGCGGCATGCGCGGTCGACGCGCCCGTCACCATGTTGCGCGTGTACTGCTCGTGGCCCGGCGTATCGGCGATGATGAACTTGCGCTTTGCAGTCGCGAAGTAGCGGTACGCGACGTCGATCGTGATGCCCTGCTCGCGTTCGGCTTCGAGACCGTCGGTCAAAAGCGACAGGTCGATTTCGTCGCCCACGGTGCGCTTGTTCTTCGCACGCGACAGCGCCGAAAGCTGGTCCGACAGCACAGCCTTGCTGTCGTACAGCAGGCGCCCGATCAGCGTGCTCTTGCCGTCATCGACACTACCTGCAGTAATGAAACGCAGCACGCCGAGGTCTTCTGGTTGATGAATACTCATGATTGCATTGCCCTCGTGTGCCTTAGAAATAACCTTGCTTCTTGCGTGTTTCCATCGCGGCTTCCGATGCCTGGTCGTCCATCCGCGTCGCACCGCGCTCCGTGATTTCGGTCACGGCCGTTTCAGCGATGATCTTCTCCAGATCGTCGGCGTCGCTTTCCACCGGGCACGTGCAGCTGATGTCGCCTACGGTACGGAAACGCACGAGCGCGGTTTCGCTCGTTTCGCCTTCGCGCATCGGCGTAAGCGGCGTCACCGGCACGAGCAGCCCGTTACGGCGCACGATTTCACGATGATGCGCATAGTAGATCGACGGCAGTTCGAGCTTTTCGCGCGCAATGTATTGCCACACGTCGAGTTCGGTCCAGTTCGAGATCGGGAACACGCGCAGATGTTCGCCGTTGTGCAGACGCGCGTTAAAGAGGCTCCACAGTTCCGGACGCTGCGCCTTCGGGTCCCACTGGCCGAATTCGTCGCGAAACGAGAAGATGCGCTCTTTGGCGCGGGCCTTTTCTTCGTCACGACGCGCGCCGCCAATCATCGCGGTGTAGCCGTATTGCTCGATCGTTTCGAGCAGCGTCACCGCCTGGGCGGCGTTGCGCGAATCAAGCTCGCGGCGCAGACGCACTGTGCCGCGTTTGATCGAATCCTCGACATGCCCCACCACCAGTTGCGCGCCGATTTCCTTCGCGCGACGGTCACGGAAGTCGATCACTTCTTCATAGTTGTGGCCGGTGTCGATGTGCACGAGCGGGAACGGCAGCACGGTCTTGCGGCTGGCGCCAAGGCCAAACGCCTTCAGTGCCAGATGCAGCACGACGACCGAATCCTTGCCGCCCGAGAACAGCAGCGCGGGGTTGCTGCATTCGGCAACCAGTTCACGCAGGATGTGAATCGACTCGGCTTCGAGCCAGTCGAGGTGATCCATCCGGTTCGCGGTGTTGGCGAGCGGAGCGTTCAGTGCGGGATCGAGCGTCGTGCTCATGGTGTGTCCTTCCTTTGTTCCCGTCACAAGTGGTGCTTGCGACGCGGTATTCAATCGTTCAATTGATCTGTTTCTGCTGCCCGGGCCGCGCTTCAGATGGCGGAGCTTTGCCCGCTGACGACTGCAACCGGAATCGTCGTGATGTGCAGGCCGCATTCCTTCGTATCGCACGACTCCCACCACCAGCGCCCTGCCCGGCTGTCTTCACCGGGACGGATCGCGCGTGTGCAAGGTTCGCAGCCGATGCTCGGATAGCCGCGCGCATGCAACGGATTGACCGGCACGTCGAACGCCTTGAGGTACGCCCACACATCGGCTTCGGTCCAGTCCGCGAGCGGATTGAACTTGGCGATGTTGCGTGCGCCATCGTGTTCTTCCTCATGCAGTTCGGCACGCGTCACCGACTGCTCGCGACGCTGGCCCGTTACCCAGGCGCTCACGTCCGACAGCGCGCGGTTAAGCGGCTCGACCTTGCGGATTTCGCAGCAACGCTTGCGCAGATCGATGCTTTCGTAAAACGCGTTCAGACCATGCTGCGCGATGTATTCATCGACCGCGTCTGTCTGCGGGTGAAACTGTTCGATGTCGTAGCCGTAGCGCTCTTTCACGCGATCGAGCATGCCCAGCGTTTCCGCATGCAGCCGTCCCGTGTTGAGCGAGAAGATGCCGATCTTCACGTTGCGCGACAGGATCGCGTGCGTGAGCAGCATGTCTTCCGCGGCGAGACTGCTGGCAAGCTTGACGTTCGCGTGACGCGCGCCGATCGAATCGAGCAGCGTATCCAGCCGCTCGATCTTCGCTGCGAGTTCTGGCGTCACTGAGACAGTGGCGTCGCTCATGCCGAAGCCTTCTGTGCGGCCGCAGCTTCGCGACGACGGAAGAGCGGCAGCGGATCGTCGACTGCACCCTGATACTGCACGGTGAAATCGTCAAATGCCTTCATGGCGTCGCTGATGTCGCGGTCTTCGCGCACCGCAAATGCGTCAAAACCGCAGCGGTACATGAGACGAACCTGGTCGCGCAGCACGTCGCCGATCGCGCGAATTTCGCCCTTGTAGCCATAGCGTTCGCGCAAGAGGCGCGCAATGCTGTAACCACGGCCGTCGCGGAATACCGGGAAATCGATCGCGATCAGCGCGACCTTTTCGAAGTCGCCGACGATGTCCGCCGGATCGCTATCCGGCTCAAGCCATACAGCGATTTCACCGGCGTTACGCGACGCAGTGAGGGCATCGCGCGAAGCCGTCCACAATGCGAACGGCACGATCACCTTGCCGGCCGGCAGTGCTTCCACTGCGGGCAAGGTGCCGTCTTCCGCTGCACGCACAACCGTCCAGTCATCGCTAACGATCGCGCGGTTCTTGATAATCGAAGCCATCTGCAGAATCCTTTAAGCCTGTATCGCGGGTTAAGCGTGAGCCGGTTGGCGCGATGCGTACACGCGCTCCTTGAACGGCGTCATACCAATGCGGTTGTACGTGTCGATGAAACGCTCGCCGTCGATGCGGTTTTCCACGAACGTATCGATCACTTTCGACACCACGTCCGGCATTTCTTCCGCCGAGAACGACGGGCCGATCACGCGACCCAGATGCGCACCCGTTGCACCCGAGCTCTGCTCGCCGCCGAGCGTCACCTGGTACCACTCCGAGCCATCCTTGTCGACGCCAAGCACGCCGATGTTGCCGATGTGGTGGTGACCGCACGCGTTGATACAACCCGAGATGTTCAGCGACACGTCGCCGAGATCGTAGACAAAGTCGAGGTCGTTGAAGCGTTCCTGAATCGCCAGCGCAATCGGAATCGACTTCGCGTTCGCGAGCGAGCAGAAATCGCCGCCTGGGCATGCAATGATGTCCGTCAGCAAGCCGATGTTCGGCGTGGCGAAACCTTGTGCCCTGGCCTGTTCCCACAACTCGAACAGATCGCGCTTCTTCACGTTCGCCAGAATCAGGTTCTGTTCGTGCGACACGCGAATTTCGCCGAGCGAATACGTGTCGGCCCAGTCAGCCACCGCTTCCATCTGCGCATCCGTGGCATCGCCCGGGGCGATTGTCGTCGGCTTCAGTGAGAGCGTGACCGATGCGTAGCCCGACACCTTGTGCGGGCGAACGTTGCGCTCGACCCACCGCGCAAACGCACGGCTTTCGAGCAGATGGTTTTCGAACGAAGCGTCGGTGTCCGGCAGCTTTTCATAAACCGGCGGCGCGAAGTACTGCGACACGCGGTCGAGTTCAGCCTGCGTGAGCGTCGAAGGACCATCCTTCAGATGCTGCCATTCTTCCTCGACCTGCTTTGCGAACTTCTCCGGGCTCAGCGCCTTCACGAGAATCTTGATGCGCGCCTTGTATATGTTGTCGCGGCGGCCGTAGCGGTTATACACGCGCAGAACGGCTTCGCAGTACGTCAGCAGATGCTGCCACGGCAGGTCTTCGCGGATGACGGCACCTACGATCGGCGTGCGACCGAGGCCACCACCGGCCAGAATGCTCGCGACCACTTCACCTTGCGCATTCTTCTTCAGATACACGCCAAGGTCATGCACCTGCACGGCGGCACGGTCTTCCGTCGAACCCGAGACGGCGATCTTGAACTTGCGCGGCAGCCACGCAAATTCCGGGTGGAACGTCGACCACTGACGCAGGATTTCAGCCCACGGACGCGGATCGACGATTTCGTCAGGCGCGACGCCAGCGAACTGGTCAGCCGTGATGTTGCGGATACAGTTACCCGAGGTCTGGATGCCGTGCATCTGGACCGATGCGAGCTTCGCGAGAATTTCCGGCGTTTCCTCAAGCTTGATCCAGTTGTACTGGATGTTCGAGCGCGTCGAAAAGTGACCGTAGCCACGGTCGTGTTCGCGTGCGATGCGCGCCAGCATGCGCATCTGGTCGCTGCGCAGATTGCCGTAAGGAATCGCGATGCGGTGCATGTACGCGTGGCGCTGCATGTAGAGGCCGTTCTGCAGACGCAGGGGACGGAACTCTTCTTCGCTCAATTCGCCCGACAGCCGGCGACGAACCTGATCGGCGTATTGCGCGACGCGTTCGTCAACGATGGTCTGGTCGTACTGATCGTATTGGTACATTCGGGGACCCCATTTTTTTCGTTACCGCACAGCGCTCCGGTTGCGCCGCGCCCTGTCTACCGGTATCTGTCAGGGCAAATGGAAGAAGGTTTTAGACGCATCCTTCATTTGCTTATGACAAATACAGATATCCATATTGGAAAAGTTGGGGGAATCGTAATAAACTCCCCTTATATTTCAAACGACTTAAAAATTGTTTTCATATGCGAAGAGGTTATAAATGAACCTGCACCAGTTTCGCTTCGTGCGCGAGGCGGTCCGGCAGAACTTCAACCTCACGGAAGCCGCCAAGGCCTTGTTTACGAGCCAGCCAGGCGTCTCGAAGGCCATCATCGAGCTGGAGGACGAGCTGGGCGTCGAAATCTTCACACGGCACGGCAAACGCGTCCGCTCGCTGACCGAACCGGGCCGGATCATTCTTCAGTCGGTTGAAAAGATCCTGCAGGAAGTGGAGAGTCTGAAGCGGGTCGGTAAAGATTACGCGGCGCAGGATCAGGGCAATCTCGTCATCGCCGCCACGCACACGCAGGCGCGCTACTCACTTCCGGCCGCGATCGCCGAATTCAAGAAGCGCTTTCCCAAGGTTCACCTTTCGATTCTGCAAGGCAGCCCGACGCAGGTCGCCGAAATGGTCATCCACGACCAGGCGGACCTCGCGATCGCCACCGAGGCAATCGCCAACTATAAGGAACTGGTCTCGCTGCCCTGCTTTTCGTGGCATCACATCGCCGTCATGCAGCCGGATCACCCGTTGCTGGACCGCAAGCAGCTTTCCCTCGACGACCTCACGCAATATCCGCTGATTACCTACGACAACGCGTTCGCGGGCCGCACGAAGATCAACGAGGCGTTCCGTCTGCGCGGGCTGCATCCGGATATCGTGCTCGAGGCGATCGACGCCGACGTGATCAAGACCTACGTCGAGTTGGGTCTCGGCGTCGGCATCATGGCGGATATCGCGTTCAACGCGGAGCGCGACCGTCATCTGCGTGCGATGCCTGTCGGCCACCTGTTCGGCAGCAACGTGACGCGCGTGGCGCTCAAACATGGCGCGTATCTGCGCAGTTATGTGTACACGCTTGTCGAGCTGCTCTCGCCGAGCCTGAACCGCCGGCTGATCGAGCAGGCGCTGAAGGGCGAGCACGAGTCGTACGAACTCTGAAGTGCCCCTCTGTCCTGTTTAAAACAATTGCCGCTTGAATTCCGCCATGGAGACCCCATCGATGAGCCTCATGTCGTACAAAAAGAACCTGCGTTGCGTCACCACTGTTGCAGCACTCGCAATCAGCACGGTCGCCCACGCCGACATCAAGGTCGGCATTGATCTGTCGAGTACCGGCCCCGCCGCTACCATCGGCATCACCAGCAAGAACGCGATGCTGATGTGGCCGAAGACGATTGCCGGCCAGAAAGCCGAATACATCATCCTCGACGATGGCTCCGATCCGGGTGCCGCTGTACGCAACATTCGCAAGCTCATCAACGAAGACCATGTCGACGTGATCGTCGGCCCGAACGTCACACCCGCGGCGCTCGCCGCGCTCGATCCGGTCGCCGAAAACCAGACACCGATGATCACGCTGATCGGCTCGGCAAGCGTCGTCGAACCGCAGGAAGGCAAGCGCGTGTGGGCCTTCAAGATGGCGCAGACCGACAGCGCGATGGCCGACGTGATGACGCGCTACATGTCGAACCACAACGTGAAGACGGTGGGTTTCATCGGCTTCGCGGACAGTTACGGCGACAGCTGGCTCAACGAATTCACGAAGTTCGCAACGCTGCGGCACATTCAGGTCGTCGCAATGGAGCGGTTCAACCGGACGGACGCGAGCGTCACCGGTCAGGTGCTGAAGCTGATGGCAGCGAAGCCCGACGCGATTCTGGTGGCGGGCGCAGGCACGCCGACCGTGCTGCCGCAACGCACGCTCGTCGAGCGCGGCTTCAAGGGGCCGATCTACCAGACCCACGGCATCGCCACGCCGGAATTCATCAAGCTGGGCGGCAAGGATGTCGAAGGCACGCTGTTCCCCACGCAACCGGTTGTCGTCGCGCGTACGTTGCCGGCGGATCATCCGGCGAAAAAGGCCGCCATGGCGTTTGTCACCGCTTATGAAGCGCAGTACGGCCCGAACAGCGTCACGCAGTTCGCGGGCGATGCGGCGGGCGTCTATCCGCGCCTTTCGGATGCCGTGGCGCGCGCGCTGAAAACGGCGCAGCCGGGCACGCCGGAGTTTCGTGCTGCGCTGCGTGTTGAACTCGAGCACGCGCATGAACTCGTCGTGCCGAACGGCGTGGTCAATACCAGCGCAAAGGATCACGTGGGCCTCGATCAGCGCGCGAGCGTGATGGGCATCATCAAGGATGGCAAATTCACGTATCTGAGCCAGTAAGGCTGGATGGCGGGCGGTGCGCATCGTTCACACCGCCCGCCGGACGCGTTGCTGATACAGTGAGCGTCTTCACTCCGTATCGAAATCATGCGCACCACACGAGCCATCCACGCCGTCGAGCGGTTGAAAACCCGCACCGGCAATCCGCAATTCGCGGCGATCAGCCTCTCCGGCGGCCTCTTCTATCTCGTCGACAAATCGTCGGGCAGCGACAAGAAAGTCTCCGATCCGCTGACGCTCGACGACTTCGTCAAGTTCGTCGACGCATTCGGCCCGCAAAAGCCGCGCAAGGCGAGCAAGCTCGATCTCGCGTTCGAAGAGCAGATCAGGAACAGCAAGCGTTAAGGCGCAACAGCGCCGCGATGCAGTGCATCGTTTTCGATGATCGTCACGCCTTGCCTGTCATCTGACGCCGCAGCAACGAGCGCGCGCGCGACGTCATCGGCGGCAATCGAGCGCCATTTGAGCGGCAGGATCACTCCCAGGCGACGCGCGATGCTCTCCAGCGGCCGGCTTTCCGCACGCTCGCCCATCAGAAAAGACGGCCGCACAATCGTGACTGCCGGAAAGCCCAGACCCAGTACGGCTGCTTCGACTTCACCCTTCACCTGGCTATAGAAGGTGCGCGCATGCGGGCTCGCACCAATTGCGCTGACGAGCGCATAGCGCGACGCGCCATGCCGGCGCGCAAGCGCACCAACCCGCAACGGATACTCGTAGTCGACCTTGCGAAACGCGGCCCGCGTGCCGGCGGTGCGGATTGTCGTGCCTAACGCGCAGATCACGGCGTCGACGGCAAAGCGTTCGTCGATGCCGGGCGTGCTGTCGAGCCGGTCGAAATCGACGACGTGCTCGATTACACGATTCGCGTGGCCGACGATCCCCGCGACTCCCGCTCCCGATGAGCGCCGTACGAGCAGGCGCACTTCGCCAACGCGCGGATCGCGCGCCAGCAGCTTCAGGCACGCACCGCCGACGAGCCCCGTTGCGCCGACCAGCAGCACGGTGCGCTTGCGCGATGCGGAACTCACGGCAGAATCGACGGATGCAAAGTTAGCCGGCATGCACGAACCCATGGAAAGACGAGGTGCTGCATCTTACCGTGCGTTCATGGCAGATGGACGAAGCCTTCAGCCGTTCCCGATTTCCTGATACTGCGCATTCATCCCGCTGCTCCTGAGCACCGTCTCGATGAAGCGCATGCCTTCGACACCATCGTCGACTGTGGTCAGCAAGCGGCTTTCAGGCGGCACCGGTTTGCCCGCATCGAGCGCCTCGATCTGCAACGCTGCATCGAGATACAACTGCGCGAACGCTTCGAGATAGCCTTCCGGATGGCCCGGCGGCACGCGCGTCGCGTGCGCGGCAATTGCGCTCTTGACGCGCCCGCGTGTCAGCCGTTCAGAAGCGCCGCCCAGCGGCGTGAACCACAGATCGTTCGGATACTCCTGATCGAACGCGAGCCCTGCCTTCGTGCCGTACACGCGCAGGCGCAGTGCGTTCTCCGCGCCGCTCGCCACCTGGCTCGCCCACAGCATGCCGCGCGCGCCGTTCGCATAACGCAGCATCACCTGAACGTGATCGTCGAGCTTTCTGCCCGGCACGAACGTGTGCACTTCCGCTGACAGTTCCTTCGGAAGCATCCCCGTCACGAACGCAGCGAGGTGGTACGCGTGCGTGCCGATATCGCCAAGACACCCCGCCGGACCCGATTGCGCCGGGTCGGTGCGCCAGCCCGCCTGCTTGTTCGTGCCCGTGTTTTCGATCGGCTCGGCCAGCCAGTCCTGCGCGTACTCGACCTGCACGACGCGGATATCGCCCAGTTCACCTGCATCGACGAGTTCGCGTGCGTGCCGCACCATTGGATAACCCGAGTAGGTGTGCGTCAGCGCGAACAGCTTTTTCTTCTCGCGTGCGAGCTTTGCGAGCGCCTCGGCTTCCGCCAGCGAAATCGCAAGCGGCTTGTCGCAGATCACATGAATGCCCGCTTCGAGAAACGCTGTCGCGACCGGCGCATGCAGATGATTCGGCGTGACGATCGCGACGGCATCGATGCCGTCGTCGCGGGCCGCTTCGGCCCTTGCCATCTCGCGCCAGTCCGGATAGCTGCGCGTAATGCCCACTTCCGCGGCGCTTGCCTGCGCGCGCGCCGCATCGGACGAAAGCGCGCCCGCCACGAGTTCGAACCGGTCGTCGAGGCGCGCGGCGATCCGGTGCACGGCGCCGATGAACGCACCCTGCCCGCCGCCAACCATGCCCAACCGCAATTTACGTGTCATCGGATGCTCCTTAACGCGTGACGGGCGCTGCGCTCATAGCCCCAGCACCTTTTTGATCTGCGCCTGATCGACGCCGCTGCCAGCGAAATCGTCGAACGATTTTTCGGCGACGCGAATGATGTGCCGCCGGATGAACTCCGCGCCTTCGCGTGCGCCATCTTCCGGATGCTTCAGCGCGCACTCCCATTCAAGAACCGCCCAGCCAGGATAGTCGTATTGCGCCATCTTCGAGAAGATCGCGCCGAAGTCGATCTGCCCGTCGCCAAGCGAACGAAAGCGCCCCGGCCGTTCCGTCCAGCCGCTATAGCTTCCATACACGCCGGCCCTGCCCGTCGGACGAAACTCCGCATCCTTCACGTGAAAGACCTTGATGCGCTCGTGATAGATATCGATGAACGACAGGTAATCGAGCTGCTGCAACACGTAATGGCTCGGGTCGAACAGGATGTTCGCGCGGCTATGTCCGTCCACGCGCTCCAGAAACCGTTCGAACGTCACGCCATCGTGGAGATCCTCGCCGGGGTGCAGTTCGTACGCGACATCGACGCCGACTTCGTCGAACGCGTCGAGAATCGGCCGCCAGCGCCGCGCGAGTTCATCGAACGCGGCCTCGACGAGACCCGCCGGACGCTGTGGCCACGGATACACATACGGCCACGCAAGCGCGCCCGAAAACGACACGTGCGTGTCGAGCCCGAGACGGCGCGACGCCTGCGCCGCGAGTTTCAACTGCTGGATCGCCCATTCGGTGCGCGCCGCCGGATTACCGCGCACATTCGGCGCGGCGAAACCGTCGAACAGTTCGTCGTACGCGGGATGCACGGCTACCAGTTGCCCTTGCAGATGCGTCGCGAGTTCGGTGATTTCGACACCGGCGTCCGCCACCGTGCCCAGCAGTTCATCGCAGTACGTCTGGCTCGATGCCGCTTTTTCGAGGTCGATCAACCGCGAATCGACGGGCACCTGGATACCTTTGTAGCCGAGCTTCGCGGCCCACGTCGCGAGATTGTCGAGGTTATCGAAGGGCGCCTTGTCGCCCAGGAACTGGGCCAGATAGATCGCCGGCCCTTTGATGGTTTTCATCGTGCGGCTCCTCGGGAAATGGATACAGCGTTCGACATCCAGTGCGCCGCGTCACTGCGATGCGCCCAAAGCGCCGTCGCAGTGACGCGGCAAGATGCAACCCGTCAGAACGGCGATTCAGGGAAGTAGTAGTCTTTCGCGTTCGCTTTCGTGACGAGCACCGAAGGCACGATCGTCGTCGCCGGCAGCTTTTCGCCCTTCAGGCGCGCTTCGGCAGTGAGCTTGATCGCGTCGTAGATGAACTTCGGCGAGTACGTGACGTCTGCGTTGATGATCTTGTCGCCATCCATCACGCGCTTGATCATTTCCTTCGAACCGGCGCCGCCCAGCACTTCCTTGATGTCGGTGCGCTTCGCCTGATCGATGGCCTTCAGCACGCCGACGGACATGTCGTCGTCGGCCGACCACACGGCGTCGATGTGCTTGAAGCGCGTGAGGTAATCCTGCATCACCTTGAACGCGTCGTCGCGATTCCAGTTCGCGTACTTCGCGTCGAGCACCTTCACGCCCGGACATGCCGACAACGCCTTCGTGAACGCGTTATAGCGTTCGTTATCGAGCGTGGTCGGAATGCCGCGCAGCGCGACGATGTCGCCCTTGCCGTTCAGCGATTTGCAGAAGTATTCGCCCGCGAGCCGGCCGAACGCCGTGTTGTCGCCCGCGACGTACGCATCCTGCGCGCTGGTGTCGGTCAGGCCGCGATCGACGACCGTCACATAGACGCCCTTCTTCTTCACCTGCGCGACTGGCTGCGTGAGCGAAGCGGATTCATGCGGGAAGATCACGAGCGCATTGATCTTGTTGACGGTCACCAGATCCTGCAACTGGTTCGCCTGCTCCGGCGCGCTCGCCGACGACTTCAGGATCACCTTCAGATCCGGATGCGCCTTCTCCATGTCCTCTTTCGCCTTGTTTGCCCACCAGACGATGCCGCCCGTGAAGCCGTGATCGGCGGTCGGAATTGCGACGCCCAATATGACCTTTTCATCTGCGCGTGCCGCGCCCGCCGTACCGAGAATGCCCAACGCCAGCACGCCGGCACTGATCGCCCGAATGACCTGCTTCATGTTGTGTCTCCTGTCGTAGGGCGCGTCGCGCGCCCGGTTTTTGAGGTGCCGGCAATGCGCCGGGTACTGCGGATCAAACGTTGCTGTTCTGCTTTCTTTCGATGAAATCAGCGTCGCCCGCGCTGCAGGAACGCGACGATGATGATGACGACGCCCTGCACCGCCGCGTTCAGGTACACGCTGATGATGCTCGTGAGATTCAGGATGTTCGCGATCACAGATAGCAACACCGCGCCGATCACCGTGCCGACTACGCGACCCTCGCCACCCTTCAATGCGGTACCGCCAACGACAACCGAAGCGATCGCCTCCAGTTCCCACAAAAGGCCTGTGGTTGGCGTGGCGGAGCCGAGGCGCGGCACGTATAGCACCGTCGCCACGCCTACGCAGATGCCGAGCAGCATGTACGTGATGATCTTCACACGATCCACTCGAATCGCCGCATAGCGCGCAACCTGTTCGTTCGAGCCGATCGCCTGTACATGCCGGCCGAACGCGGTGCGGTTCAATATCAATGCGCCGCCCGCCGCGACGATCAGGAACACCCAGATTGGAATGGGCACACCGAATACGCTTGCGTAATACACGGGACCGTACAGATCGGAAAGCGCGTTGTTGAGCGTGAGCGCGCCGCCGTCCGCGAGCCACGTCAGCACCGCGCGAAAGATGCCGAGCGTGCCGAGCGTCACGATGAACGGCTCGATGCGGCCTTTGGTGATCAGGAGGCCGTGAGCAATGCCGAACGCCGCGCCCAGCACGAACGCGAGCGCGATGCCGATGATCACGATCGACAGCGGCGCGAACGTGTGTCCCCCGAGTCCGCTGGAAAGCGCGTTCATCGTGTAGATCATGCTGCCCGCGATCAGCGCGGCCATCGATCCGACGGACAGATCGATGCCGCCCGAAATGATCACGAATGTCATGCCGACCGCGATGATCCCGATGAACGACGTGCGCGTCAGCACGTTGGTGAGATTGTCGACGGTCGCGAAGTCGTGGTTGAGCAGTTGGCCTCCCACGCACAGGACGATCAGCCCAAGCAGCGGACCAAGCCCATGCAGCCGGTGCGCGAGGCGCATCGCACGGCCCGGTTGCCCTGGTTCAGTGTGTGCCGGTTGCATGAGCAATCAACTCCTCTTCGGTTAGCTGGTCGAGCGTGAGCGTGGTTTGAAGCCGGCCCGTGCGCATCACGGCGACGCGATGGCACAGGCCGATCAACTCGATCAGCTCGGACGAGATCACGATCACGGCGCGCCCCTGTGCGGCGAGCCGGTGAACCAGAAAGTAGATGTCGCGTTTCGCGCCGACGTCGACGCCGCGCGTCGGTTCGTCGAGCACGATGACGTTCGGATCCGGATGCAGGAACTTCGCAAGCGCGAGCTTCTGCTGATTGCCGCCGGACAGCATGCGCGCCTTGATCGACGGGTCGCCGGTGCGAATACCGAATTCGGCGATACCCGCTTTTAGCGCCGCGCGTTCTGCTTTCACGTCGAGGAGCGGATGCGTGTAGCGATCGAGCGTCATCAGCGTCAGGTTGTCCTGCAGGTTCAGGTTGACGTGCAGCGCCTTGTTCTTGCGGTCTTCGCTCAGATAGGTGAGACCGTGGCGCATCGCGTCGAGCGGATTGTGAATGTCGACTGCGCGACCCGCGAGTTCGATGCGACCTGCGGTGCGCTTGCGCAGGCCCAGAATCGCCTCGAACGCTTCGGTGCGGCCCGCGCCGACCAGACCTGCAAAGCCCAGCACCTCGCCCGCACGCACCTCGAACGAAAGCGACTCGACCCAACCCGGCACGACGAGCCCATCGACACGCATCGCAATCGGCGCGTTGGGCGCGGGCGGCGTCTTGTCGGGGAACATGTCGGAGACGTCGCGCCCCACCATCAGGTTCGCCATCTGCTGCCGCGCGAGGCTCGACGTTTCGCCGCGCGCGACGAAGCGGCCGTCGCGCATCACGATCACCTCGTCGGTGATGTGCTCGACTTCGTCGAGCTTGTGCGAGATGTAGACGATCGTCACGCCATCGGCCTTCAGCTTCAGCATCAGCGTGAAGAGCCGCTCGGTCTCCGATGGCGTGAGCGTCGCGGTTGGTTCGTCCATGATGAGAAAACGCGCGCGACGCGACAGCGCCTTCGCGATCTCCACCATCTGCTTTTCCGCGACGATCAGGTTGCGCACCTGCGTATCGGGCGATTTCTTCAGGCCGACCTGCTCGAGATAGCGCGCAGCCTCTTTTCTCATCGCGCCTTCGTCGAGCAGCCAGCCGCGCTTTTTCTCGTGCCCAAGGTACATGTTCTCGACGATCGACAGATGATCGGCGAGATTGAATTCCTGATGGATCAGCACAATGCCCGCGGCTTCCGCATCGCGCGAACTGGTGAAATGCTGCGCCGTGCCATCGACGGAGAGCGTGCCTTCGGTCGCGCTTTCGTAGCCCGCGAGGATTTTCATCAGCGTCGATTTACCGGCGCCGTTCTCGCCGAGGAGACCATAGATGCGCCCGGGCGCAAGGTCGAACGACACGCCGTGCAGCACGCGCACCGGGCCGAAATCCTTGCGGATGTCGTCGAAGCGGATCGAGAGACTCATCGCGCGCTTTGCTCCTTCATGTGGTCACCCGTCACGCGCTTAGCCGCACCACGAGCCGGTGCGGTAACAGAACGCCCGGCACGCTGGCCGCCGGGTCCGCGAGACGTTTCAGCAGCAGCCGCGCGGCCGTCTCGCCGAGTTCGCGCATCGGCTGCGCGATCGTCGTGAGCGGTGGATCGATCTGCGCGGCCACGGAGATGTCATCGAAGCCAACGACCGCGACGTCAGCCGGCGTGCGTTTGCCGACGCTACGCAAGCCGTTGATCGCGCCGATCGCGAGCGTGTCCGATACGGCGAAAATCGCGTCCGGCGCGTTCTCGCCGGATTGCTGCACGAGTTCGGCGGCGGCCGTGGCGGCGGCTTCGTAATCGAGGCTGTAGACGTTGCGACGCCATGCGGATAACGGGGTGACGCCGGCGTCGCGCAACGCGTCGAGATAGCCTTCCTGACGCTGACGTGCATACAGGTAACCGTCATCCGAATTGATGAGCCCAATGCGGCGGCGCCCGCGTGACAGCAGATGCCGCACTGCATCACCGGCTGCACGATAGTTGTCGATGCCGACCCACGGTACGCCCATATCCGTATCGAACTCGCAGCACGCGACCCAGGGCAGCGTGCCGGAGTCTTCAGCGAGTGCGTGCTGAACCGTGTCAGGGTCGAGGCAGATCGCGCCGTCCGCGCGGTGACGGCGCAGCATGTCGAAGTAGCTGCGTTCGCGGCCGGGATCGGCGCCGGTATCGCACAGCAACATGAAGTAGCCATGCTGACGCGCGACTGCATCGATGCCGCGCACCACTTCCGCGTAAAAGGGATTGCCGAAGTCGGGCACCATCGTGAGTAGCAGGTGGCTTTCGGCGGTGCGCAGGTTGCGGGCGAGTTCGTTGACGCGATAGCCGCTCGTCTGCACGGCCGCGAGCACGCGATCGCGCGTTTCGGGCCTGACGTTCGAGTGACCGTTAAGCACGCGCGAAACCGTGGCGACCGACACGCCAGCCTGCTCGGCCACGCCGGCAATCGACATGCCGTCGGACGATCGAAGCGATGCAACGTCGCGCTGACGCGGTCTCGACACGGGTGTTAGCCCCCGAAAATGTAATCGATTACATTTTTGGTCGAGACCATGCGGAATCTCAAGGTCGAATGTGTAGGGATTTATACGGAGGGTGGTGGCGCCATCCCCTGCCCGCCTCCGCACGGAACCCGCCCCCGGTTTGGTACAATCCCGCAGTTCCCCACACCTTCCGGCTGCATTTCAACCGTCGAAAACAATCATGAATATCGAGCAAGCGCGTTTCAACATGATCGAACAGCAGATTCGTCCCTGGGAAGTGCTGGACCAGGACGTGCTGAACCTGCTCTCGATCGTCAAGCGTGAAAACTTCGTCCCGAAGGCCTACGCGAACATGGCGTTCGTCGACTTCGAAGTGCCGCTGCCCGCCGGCCAGCACATGCTGGCGCCGCGCGTCGAGGCACGCGTGCTGCAGGAACTGGCTGTCCGGAAACACGAAAGCGTGCTGGAAATCGGCGCGGGCGCGGGCTTCATGGCCGCCCTGCTCGCACACCGCGCGCAGCACGTGCTGACCGTCGACATCGAGCCGGAACTCGCCGAACTCGCCCGCACGAATCTCGCGAACAACGGCGTGCTGAACGTCGAAGTCGCCACCGGCGACGCATCGCGCGGCTGGGCAGGTGCAGCGCCTTACGACGTGATCTGCGTGTCGGGCGGCCTGCCGGTTCTGCCGCAGGAGATCCTCGACCAGCTGAAAGTAGGCGGCCGCCTGGCTGCGTTCGTCGGCACGGCGCCCGTCATGAAGGCGCAGATCATCACGCGCATCGACGAAAAGCAGTACCGCGTCGCCGACGTGTTCGAAACGTATGTGGAACCGCTGATCAACGCCGTGCAGCCGCCGCGTTTCAAGTTCTGAGCACTACTGCCCGTACCCTTGTCGACGTAACGGATTATTCCTCTGATGCAAAACCTGACTGCTTCCGCGCTCGCCGAATGGCTCGCTGACACTTCGCGCGCCGCGCCCGTCCTGCTCGACGTGCGCGAGCCCTGGGAAATCGAAACCGCAAAGATCGCCGGCAGCATGTCGATCCCGATGCGCGAAATCCCGGCTCGCAGCGAAGAACTCGAAGACGACGCGGAGATTGTCTGCGTATGCCACCACGGCGCACGCAGCGCACAGGTCGCGATGTTCCTCGAATCGCGCGGCCACACGAAGGTGTTCAACCTGCAAGGCGGCATCGACGCCTGGTCGCGTCAGGTCGACCCATCGGTGCCGACTTACTGAGTCGTCACCCGCGCCGCATGTCAAAACGGGCGTCTCCTTAACGGAGACGCCCGTTTTTCGTTGCAGACCCGCAACCACGCTGTTAGTCAGTCTCGCTCAACACTACCGCTACCGTGCCGAAGATCTCGCCGATCTGCGCTTCGCGGATGGTGAGCGGCGACGAGAACGCCAGCATGTCGCCCGTATAGCGCGTCAGCACGCCCTTCTGGAAACACCGCGCAAATACGTCGTGCGCCAGGCGCACCGTCGCGCGGCTTCAACTCCACGCCGCCGACAAGCCCGGGAGTGCGCACGTCGATCACATGGCGCTCACCCAGTAACTTGTGGATCGCCTTATCGAAGACGGGCGCCATCTGCGTCGCCCTTCCAATCCTTCTTCCAACGGTTCTCCCCGCAGCTCTTGCAATGCGGGCATCCGCGGCTGCATGCACAACGGCGCAGCGCCGATGCACCGCCGCCGCCCGCACCCAGGGCAATGCGCGCGGTTGCAGCGCGGCACGCACCGTCGCGATGCGCGGCGTCTGGTCGTGCACCACTTTCGCTCCCAAGCCGCATAACGCCACGAAATGCCTGACCGCATTGCGCCGGGCTTGCAGCCCGGTAATGAAGGATTTACCGCTTGGCATATGCCTTGCAGTAGAAGTCGGGCACCAGGCACTTAAAAACCGTCAGAGCAATACCGACGCCCATATCAGTCACCATCCAGTTGGCAAGGGGAAGCACAAATGAAACGTCGCAGTCTGCTGAAACTCGGTTCGATGTCGGGCGCGCTCGCGCTCGCGGGCCAAAGTCCTTTCGCAAACGCCCAGAGCAGCGGTCCGATCAAGGTCGGCATCCTGCACTCGCTGTCGGGCACGATGGCAATCTCGGAGACCTCACTGAAAGACACCGCGCTGATGACCATCGCGGACATCAACAAGAACGGCGGCGTGATGGGCCGCCAGCTGGAGCCGGTCATCGTCGACCCGGCGTCGAACTGGCCGCTCTTTGCTGAAAAGGCGCGCCAGCTGATCACGCAGGACAAGTGTGCCGTGGTGTTCGGCTGCTGGACGTCGGTATCGCGCAAATCGGTGCTGCCGGTGTTCGAGGAACTGAACGGGCTGCTCTTCTATCCGGTGCAGTACGAAGGCGAAGAAATGTCGCGCAACGTGTTCTATACGGGCGCAGCGCCGAACCAGCAGGCCATCCCGGCCACCGAATACCTGATGAGCGCGGAAGGCGGCGGTGCGAAGCGCTTTTTCCTGCTCGGCACCGACTACGTGTACCCGCGTACGACGAACAAGATCCTGCGTGCGTTCCTGAAGTCGAAAGGCGTGCAGGAAACCGACATCCAGGAGGTCTACACGCCGTTCGGCCACAGCGACTATCAGACCATCGTCGCGAACATCAAGACGTTCTCGCAGGGCGGCAAGACGGCGGTGATCTCGACCGTCAACGGCGACTCGAACGTGCCGTTCTACAAGGAACTGGGGAACCAGGGTCTCAAGGCGACGGACGTGCCGGTCGTGGCGTTCTCGGTGGGTGAGGAAGAACTGCGCGGTATCGACACGAAGCCGCTCGTCGGCAATCTGGCTGCGTGGAACTACTTCATGTCGGTGAAGAGCCCGGCCAACACGAAGTTCAAGGAACAGTGGGCCGAGTGGGTCAAGTCGCAGAACCTGCCGGGTGGCACGAAGCGCGTGACCAACGACCCGATGGAAGCGACGTTCGTCGGTATCCATATGTGGAAGCAGGCTGTCGAGAAGGCGAAGAGCACGGATGTCGACAAGGTGCGCGTCGCGATGATCGGCCAGAAGGTGGCGGCGCCGTCGGGCTTCACGCTCGAAATGGACGGCAACCACCATCTGCACAAGCCGGTGATGATCGGTGAAGTGCGCGCGGACGGCCAGTTCAACGTCGTGTGGAAGACGAAGACCGCCGTACGTGCGCAGCCGTGGAGCCCGTACATCGCGGGCAACGCCGGCAAGCCGGACGTCGTCACGTCGATCCCGGCGTTCCTGCGCCGCTCGCGCGTGGCCTAAGCGCCAGACGGGTTTCGGGGTAGCACTGCTGTAGCGCTGTAACGACGGCGCGGCATCGTTTCTCGTTCGATGTCGCGCCGCCCTGCCGTTTCATCTTCAAAGGTCACCATGGCGTTTCATACTTTCAGGTCCGCAGGGCGCGCATGCGTCGGCCTCGCGCTCATCGCGCTGATGCCGCTCTCCGCCCACGCGCTGAGCGCGGCGGATGTCGCGCCGCTTGCCGGCGACGACTTCGATGCCAAATCCGCCGCCATCGACAGGCTGATTGCCAGCCACGACGCACCATCGCTCGCGCTCCTGAAGGCGCTTTCCGAAGACAACGCGCTCGCGACCGATTCCGGCGAGTTGCTGATCCAGGACAACGACACCGCTCGCGATGCCGTGACGGGCAAGACCGTCGCCGCTGATGGCGCGCAGCCGGTCACGCTGAACAATATCCTGCGCTCGAAGGTTTCGGGCGCCGTGTCGGGCCTCGCGCTCGACGCCACCGATCCGGCCGCGCGCAGCGCCGCGATCGATGCATTGCTGAAGAACCCCGATGCCGCGATGAAGCCGATGATCGACCGGGCGCGCGCGAAGGAGACCGACCCTACGCTCAAGAAGCGTCTCGATACGCTCTGGGCGATGACCGCGCTGCACGACAGCGACGCGGCGAAGCGACTCGAAGCCGTGCAGCTCGTCGCCGCGCGGCACGACCTCGACATGAACGAACTGCTGCGGCCGCTTGTCGCGAAGAAGCCCGATGGCACATTCGTCGAAAGCGACGAGCGCGTGCGCGCGGCCGCGCAGGTCGGCATCGACGAACTCGATTCGATCCAGCGACGCAGCCAGATTGCGGGCACGCTGTTCGCCGGCCTTTCGCTTGGCAGCGTGCTGTTGCTCGCGGCGCTGGGGCTTGCGATCACGTACGGCCTGATTGGCGTGATCAACATGGCGCACGGCGAATTCCTGATGATCGGTGCCTACGCAACGTATGTCGTGCAGAACCTCGTGCAGCATTACGCACCGCGCGCATTCGACTGGTATCCGCTGTTTGCGATTCCCGCTTCGTTCGCTGCGGCGGCGCTCGTCGGCATCGTGCTGGAGCGTCTCGTGCTGAAGCATCTGTATGGACGTCCGCTCGAAACGCTGCTCACGACGTTCGGTATCAGCCTGATCCTGATTCAGGCGACGCGCATGCTCTTCGGCGCGCAGAACGTGCAGGTCGTGAATCCTTCGTGGATGAGCGGCGGCGTCACGGTTTTGCCGAGTCTGATCCTGCCGTATAACCGGCTGGCGATCCTGGCGTTCTCGATGATCGTCGTCGGCATTGCGTGGGCCGTGTTGACGAAAACGCGTCTCGGCCTCTTCGTGCGCGCCGTCACGCAGAACCGTCGCATGGCGGCGTGCGTCGGCGTGAAGACCGCGCGCGTCGATTCGTATGCGTTCGCGTTCGGCGCCGGCATCGCGGGGCTCGGCGGGTGCGCGCTTTCGCAGATCGGCAACGTCGGTCCTGATCTCGGGCAGAGCTACATCATCGATTCGTTCATGGCGGTTGTGCTGGGCGGCGTCGGGCAACTTGCCGGCACTGTCATTGGCGGCTTCGGGCTGGGTCTGGTCAGCAAGGCGATCGAGCCGTTCTGGGGTGCCGTGCTCGCGAAGATCGCCGTGCTCGTGCTGATCGTGCTGTTCATCCAGAAGCGTCCTCAGGGCATGTTTGCCTTGAAGGGCCGCAGCGCGGAGGCATGAGATGACATCGGTGACTTCTTCCGCTCCGGTTTCGCCGGCGGGTTCGGACTCGCCCGACGCACGCGCCGCGCTGTCCGGCTTCGCGCTCGGCCTGCCGCCGCGCCCTGCGCTGCTGTCGCGCCGTGCGTGGCAGGCGCTGATCGCGCTCATCATCGTCATCGGGCTGGGCGTGCCGTTCACGGCGCTCGTGCTGCCGGAATCAAGCGCGTTCCATCTGTCCGCGTATGCGATGACGCTGGCCGGCAAGTTCATGTGCTATGCGATCGCAGCGCTTGCGCTCGATCTTGTCTGGGGCTACTGCGGCATTCTGAGTCTCGGGCACGCGCTCTTCTTTGCGCTGGGGGGTTACGCGATCGGTATGTATCTGATGCGCGCGATTGGCCACGAGGGTAAATACGGCAGCGACCTGCCTGACTTCATGGTGTTTCTCGACTGGCACGCGTTGCCCTGGTACTGGGAAGGCACGCAGCACTTCTGGTACGCGCTGCTGCTGGTCGTGCTCGTGCCGGCGGTGATTGCGTGGGTGTTTGGCTTCTTCACGTTCCGCTCGCGGGTCAAGGGCGTGTATCTGTCGATCATCACGCAGGCGATGACGTTTGCGGCGATGCTGCTGTTCTACCGCAATGAAACCGGTTTTGGCGGCAACAACGGCTTCACCGATTTCAAGCGCATTGCAGGCTTTCCGATTACGCATCCGGGTACGCGCACTGCCCTCTTGCTGATCACGTTTGCGGTGCTCGTGCTGTCGTTCATTGGTGCGCGGGCGATCGTGACGTCGAAGCTTGGCCGCGTCGTTACCGCGGTGCGCGATGGCGAAACGCGACTGATGTTCCTGGGTTACAGCCCGCTTGCGTACAAGCTTTTCGTGTGGACCATTTCGGCCGTGCTCTGCGGGATTGCGGGTGCGTTGTATGTGCCGCAGGTCGGCATCATCAACCCGGGCGAGATGTCGCCGGGCAATTCGATCGAGATGGCGATCTGGGTGGCGGTGGGCGGACGCGGCACGTTGATTGGACCGATCATTGGCGCGTTTGCGGTGAATGGTGCGAAGAGTTTTTTCACAGCGAACTTCGCCGAATACTGGCTGTTCTTTCTGGGCGCGATATTCGTGCTCGTGCCGCTCTTTTTGCCGAATGGAATCATGGGACTGATTGAACTCGCCACACGGCGGAGGAAGCCGTGATGAACGAAAACCCGATGGTGCCCGATCTTGCTGTGCCTGACGAGTTCGATGGTGGTCGCACGTTGAGCGGCGTTGCTTCGACGGGGAGGGTCGTCACGCCTGGGGAGATCGACGTATCTCACGGCGCGATTCTCTATCTGGAAGACGTCACGGTGAGCTTCGACGGCTTTCGCGCGTTGAATGCGTTGTCGCTGTCGATCGATGTGGGCGAACTGCGCTGCATTATCGGGCCGAACGGCGCGGGCAAGACGACGATGATGGACGTCATCACCGGCAAGACCGCGCCCGATTCCGGCAAGGTGTTTCTCGGGCAGACGATCGACCTGACGCGGATGAATGAGCCGTCGATTGCGCGCGCCGGGATTGGGCGCAAATTCCAGAAGCCGACGGTGTTCGAGCAGCATCCCGTGTGGGAGAACCTCGAACTGGCGATGAAGGCCGACAAGGGCTGGTGGGCGACGTTACGGGCGCGGCTGGATGGCGCGGCGCAGGCAAGGATTGAGGAAACGCTGGCGCTTATCCGGCTGGAGAGTGAGGCGCGCAGGCTGGCCGGGGAGTTGTCACATGGGCAGAAGCAGCGGCTCGAGATCGGGATGTTGCTGATGCAGCAGCCGGCTCTTTTATTGCTCGATGAGCCTGCGGCGGGGATGACCGATGACGAGACGATGGAGCTGGCTGTTTTGCTTAACAAGTTGCGTGGGACGTGTTCCATGATGGTTGTTGAGCATGATATGGAGTTTGTTGCGGCGCTTTCTGGTGATACCGGGCGGGTTACTGTTATGGCTGAAGGACGTGTTCTTGCTCATGGGTCGCTTGATGAGGTCAAGCGGGAGGACGCTGTTATTGAGTCTTACCTTGGGCGGTAAGGGGCCTTTTTGTTTTTTTCTGGATTTGTTTGGTCTTTCCTTGTTGTCGTGTCGGTCTATTTATGTTGCCCCTTTTGTGGGGCGCGCATTTTGGGGTTTTCGTGCCGAGGCTGGGTCTCTGCTTTGGCCTTTCCTTGTTGTCGCGTCGGTCTATTTGTGTTGCCCCTGTGCGGGGCGGCACCTACTTTTCTTTGTCTTCCAAAGAAAAGTAGGCAAAAGAAAGGCGCTTCGAAAACTTGTCTCCTCCCGGTGTGTCACTCGCGGGGAATGGCAACCCATGAAGTGTCACCCCCGCACCTCGCACGCTATAGGTCCCCGCGCGATCGCTCCCCGCGCGCATTCCGCGTTCGTGACAAGGCAGTCATCCACGCCGCTTCGCACTGCGTGCGTCGCGGTTGGGGCAAACCGGGAGGAGGTGGGCAGTGGGCAGTGGGCAATGGATAGCGGATAGCGGATAGCGGATAGCGGGTGGCGGGTGTTGGCTGCTACGCCGGTCGGCGACGCGAAGCGGAGACGGGTGGATGAGTGCTTTGTCACGGGCGGTGCTGTGCGAGGAACGAAATCGCGCGGGGACCCATGCACCATGATGTGTGGGGGCGACACTTCATGGGTTGCCATTCCCCAGAGATGATGCGCCTTGAAGAAATGAGTTATCGAAGCGACTTTCTTTTGCCTACTTTTCTTTGGCAAGACGCCCCGAAGGAAGTCCCCTTGGGGGACAAAGAAAAGTAGGTGCCGCCCCGCACAGGGGCGACGCTAATAGACCGACACCAATACAAGGAAAGGCCAAAGCAATTCAACCGCTGTGGCAAAAAGAACCCCATTAGAGGCAAACCCGAAATGCTAGAAGTAACAGGACTCAACCAGTACTACGGCGGCAGCCACATCCTCCGGGATGTAAAACTCACCGTGCCGGACGGCAAACTCACTGTGCTGTTAGGCCGCAATGGCGTCGGCAAAACGACGCTGCTCAGATGCCTCATGGGCACGGTCCAGGCAAAAAGCGGCTCCATCGCCTGGCGCGACACGCCCCTCACAAAACTTCCGACCTACGCGCGCGTCGCGCAAGGCCTCGCCTATGTGCCGCAAGGCCGCGACATCTTCCCGCGCCTCACCGTCGAAGAAAACCTCCTCGTCGGCGCCGCCAGCAAAAAAGCCCCGTCAAAGATCCCCGACAAAATCTATGAACTCTTCCCGGTCCTCAAAGACATGCGCGCGCGCCGCGGCGGCGACCTCTCCGGCGGTCAGCAGCAACAGCTTGCCATCGGGCGCGCCCTCATGAGCGACCCGCAACTCCTCATCCTCGATGAACCCACCGAAGGTATCCAGCCCTCCATCATCCAGGATATCGGCCGCACCCTGCGCCAGCTCGTCGAAGAAATGGGCCTCACCGTGCTCCTCGTCGAGCAGTATTACGACTTCGCCAAAGCCATCGCGGACAGCTACTGGGTCATGAGTCGCGGCGAGATCATCGCCGGCGGCGAAGGCGCCAATATGGACGCAGACGGCGTCCGCACACTCATCGCTGTCTGACACACGCAACCGGCGCCAACCTGCGATCGATACCGCTGCCCGCATTTCCGCGCGCCTGCATGCCGGTAACGCGGTGAATGGCACGTCGTCAACGTCACGTCGTTGCGCCCGGGCGGCAGTACAATCCGTCGACAAGCCGCCGCCCCACGCGGTCACGTCGCCATCCACTTCGAACCCCCGCCCGATGTCGCTTCACGAAAATCACGCTGCCCTCGCCAGCGCGCAACCCGTCGCTCATCGCGAATGGCGCGCGCGGCTCGAACTCGGCTTCACGCGACACAGCGAACGCACCACGCTCTCGCATCGCCTTCACGACGGTCCGTTGCGCGTGCAACGTCCTCTCTATCCGGAAGATCCAGCGGTCTGTCACGCCGTCATTGTGCATCCGCCCGGCGGCGTCGCCGGCGGCGACCGGCTCGATATCGACGTATCACTCGATGCCGGCACGCACGCTGTCCTCACGACGCCCGGTGCCACCAAGTGGTACAAGTCGAATGGACGCACGGCGCAGCAACGTATCGCGATCCGCGTCGGCGAAAACGCACGGCTCGACTGGCTCCCGCAAAACAACATCGTGTTCGACCACGCACACGCAAACCTGGACTTCTCGCTGACGCTCGCACAGGGCGCCACTGCCCTCGGCTGGGACGCGACGCAGCTCGGCCGGCAGGCCGCCGGCGAACGATGGTCGGCCGGCACGCTGCGCGCAGTGTCGCGTATCACCGGCAGCGACGGAAAACTACTATGGCTGGAGCGCGCGCAGCTCACCGCCACCGATCCGCTGCGCGATTCCGCGCAAGGCCTCGACGGCTTCCCCGCTTACGGCACGCTGTGGGCCGTCGGCCCCGCATGCAACGATGTACTCGCCGAAACGCTCACCGCGCAACTCCCGTTCGACGACACCCTGCGCGCCGCCGCCTCGTGCGTCAGCGAAAACGTGCTGCTGGTGCGCGCGGTGTCGCGATCGATGGAAACGCTGCAGCATGCATTGACCCAGTGCTGGCTGCACCTGCGACCCATCGTCCACGGCGTCGAAGCTGTACCGCTGCGAATCTGGACAACCTGAACAAACGGAATGGCGCGCCGCCCTCGCGGCGACGCAGCCGATCGCTTGCAGGTTCAGTGCAACAAGGCGCGCCCGATCGCACGTTAGCGACCCAGCCACCCGCACCTCGCTCCGCGCGCATTGCATCCGTTAGCAACGATGCACGGCGCCGCTCCACCGCGGCACGCGACCGCTTGCGCAAGACGCACCAAACCGGCGCATCACACCCCACAAACGCGCCCAGTTCTGGTGCCACCCTACACCGACCTTACCGCCCGCCCTTGCTGCACCGTCATGGCACACGGCTTGCTCCGGTTAGCGCCTCGACTTGCCGCATCTTCGACGGCAATGAACCGGTTCGCCGGACTACACGCCCATGAAAAACAACATGACCCAACCGATCGTCCGCCGTTCGCGCCGCGCATGGCTTGCTGCGCTGCTGGTTTCGCCTGCCCTCGCCTGCTTCGCCGGCGCCGCTCACGCCGATGCGCTCGACACCATCACGAAGTCCGGCACGCTCAAGGTCGCCGTGCCGGAAGACTATCCGCCGTTCGGTTCGGTCGGTCCCGACATGAAGCCGCAAGGCTATGACATCGACACCGCCGCGCTGCTCGCGAAATCGATGAACGTGAAGCTCGAACTGGTGCCTGTGAACAGCGCGAACCGCATTCCCTATCTGCAGACGAACAAGGTCGATCTCGTGATCTCGTCGCTCGGCAAGACGCCGGATCGCGAGAAGGTCATCGATTTCTCGACGGCCTACGCGCCGTACTACCAGGGCGTGTTCGGCCCGGCCGACATCAAGGTCAGCGGTCCAGCCGATCTCACGGGCAAGACGGTGGGCGCGACACGCGGCGCGCTCGAAGAAGTCGCCCTCTCGCAGATGGCGCCGAACGCGACGATCAAACGCTTCGAAGACAACAACGCGACGATCGCTGCGTTCCTCTCGGGCCAGGTGCAGCTGATCGCCGCGGGCAACATCGTCGCGGCTTCGATCCTCGCGAAGAATCCGCCGCGCCGTCCGGAGCCGAAGTTCGTCATCAAGAATTCGCCGTGCTTCGTCGGACTGAACAAGGGCGAAACGCGTCTGCAACAAAAGGTTGATGCCGCCATTGCCACCGCTAAACAGGACGGCACACTTAACACAATGTCGAAAAAGTGGTTTGGCGCCGCACTACCTGCCGATCTGTAAGCCGCGCGTTAGTTCGGCTTGTTAAGTTGCGCGATTGGGCGTTACTGTGCGGCATGCGATGTGTCGCCAGCGCTGCATGCGCAGCACGACACAGCGTAAGACAACGCTGACCGACCAACAGAGCCTGCGTCATGGCGCAGGCTCGCTCTCTAACTATCCGATGAAGCTGACACCTCGCGAAAAGGACAAGCTCCTGATCTTCACCGCAGCGCTTCTCGCCGAACGGCGTCGCGCACGCGGCCTGAAACTGAACTATCCGGAAGCCATCGCGTTCATTTCGGCGGCGCTGATGGAAGCGGCGCGAGACGGCAAGACCGTCGCCGAAGTGATGCACTACGGCACGACGCTCCTCACGCGCGACGACGTCATGGAAGGCGTGCCGGAGATGATTCCCGATATCCAGGTCGAAGCAACGTTCCCCGACGGCACGAAACTCGTGACCGTCCACCATCCGATTCCGTGAAGGAGCCCGCATGATCCCCGGCGAATTGTTCATCGACGACGGTGAACACGAACTGAACGCGGGCCGCGCGACGATCTCCGTCACGGTGTCGAATACCGGCGACCGTCCGGTGCAGATCGGCTCGCACTACCATTTCTATGAGGTCAACGCGGCGCTCGCGTTCGATCGCGAAGCGGCGCGCGGCTTTCGCCTGAACATCGCAGCGGGCACTGCCGTGCGCTTCGAGCCCGGCCAGGAACGCACCGTGGAACTGGTCGAACTGGCGGGCGAGCGCGTCGTCTACGGTTTCAACGGCAAGGTGATGGGCAAGCTTTAAGCGCCACATTCCGCGCTATCGAAACTAATGCCCATCGCACCGCCCATTTCCGGACTCACACAATGACACTACGCATTGGCCGCCGCGCATACGCAGAGATGTTCGGCCCCACGACCGGCGACCGCATCCGCCTCGCCGATACCGAACTGCTGATCGAAGTCGAACGCGATTTCACGACCTACGGCGAAGAAGTGAAATTCGGCGGCGGCAAGGTGATTCGCGACGGCATGGGTCAGTCGCAACGCGTGCACGCCGACGTCGTCGATACGGTCGTCACGAACGCCGTGATCCTCGATCACTGGGGCATCGTGAAAGCCGATATCGGCATCAAGGACGGTCGCATCGCGGCCATCGGCAAGGCAGGCAATCCAGACATCCAGCCGGGCGTGACGATTGCGATTGGCGCATCCACCGAAGTAATCGCGGGCGAAAGCCTGATCGTGACGGCGGGCGGCATCGACACGCACATTCACTTCATCAGCCCGCAGCAGATCGAGGAAGCACTCGCGAGCGGCGTCACGACGATGCTCGGCGGCGGCACGGGTCCGGCAACGGGCACCAACGCCACGACATGTACGCCTGGGCCCTGGCATCTCGAACGCATGTTGCAGGCCGCCGACGGCTATCCGATGAACCTCGGATTTCTCGGCAAGGGCAACGTGAGCCAGCCGGCGCCCGCGCTCGAGCAGATCGCAGCCGGTGCAATCGGCCTGAAGCTGCACGAAGACTGGGGCACGACGCCTGCCGCGATCGACAACTGCCTTTCTGTCGCCGACGACACCGACACACAGGTCGCGATCCACACGGATACGCTGAACGAAGCGGGCTTTGTCGAGGCGACCGTCGCGGCGTTCAAGGGCCGCACGATCCACACGTATCACACCGAAGGCGCGGGCGGCGGTCACGCACCGGACATCATCAAGGTCTGCGGCGAGGCGAACGTGCTGCCGTCGTCGACGAATCCGACACGCCCGTACACCGTCAATACGCTCGAAGAACATCTCGACATGCTGATGGTGTGCCATCACCTGGACCCGTCGATCGCGGAAGACATCGCGTTCGCCGAATCGCGCATCCGTCGCGAGACAATCGCGGCCGAAGATATCCTGCACGACCTCGGCGCGCTGTCGATGCTGTCGTCGGACTCACAGGCGATGGGCCGTGTTGGCGAAGTGATCATCCGCACGTGGCAGACCGCGCACAAGATGAAGGTGCAACGCGGCGCGCTCGCTGGCGACACCGCGCGCAACGACAACTTCCGCGCAAAACGCTACGTCGCGAAGTACACGATCAACCCGGCGATCACGCACGGCATCGCACATGAAGTGGGTTCGATCGAACCAGGCAAGTGGGCCGATCTGGTGTTCTGGGAACCGGCGTTTTTCGGCATCAAGCCTTCGCTGATCCTGAAGGGCGGCATGATCGCGATGGCGCAGATGGGCGACCCGAACGCGTCGATTCCGACGCCGCAGCCGGTGCATTACCGCGAAATGTTCGCGACGCGCGGCGGCGCATTGGGGCGCACGTCGCTCACGTTCGTGTCGCAGATGGCGGCGGATGCCGGCGTCGCTGAACGTTATGGTTTGAGCAAACGCGTGGTCGCCGTCAAAAACTGCCGCAACATCACGAAGGCCGACATGGTCCACAATGCGTGGAGGCCGGCGATCACGGTCGATCCGGAAACCTATGAAGTCATCGCGGACGGCCAGTTGCTGACCTGCGAACCGGCTACCGTGCTGCCGATGGCACAACGTTACTTCCTGTTTTAAAGCTCCCATGCGCACGATCGACAAACGCATCGAACCGCACATCAAGCTCGCCGCCGTGCTCGTCAGACGCGCACCGACCTTGACACTCGCGTTCGATGCACGCTGTAAAAGCCGCCTCGCGGCAACGCTCGACAACGGCGAAGAGGTCGCGCTGCTGATGCCGCGCGGTACGGTCCTGCGCGACGGCGACGTGGTCGTCGCGCAGGACGGCGCGCTGGTGCGCGTCGTCGCGGCCGCCGAAGCAGTGCTCTACGTACGCGCGCCGGACCGCGTCACGCTCACGCGCGCCGCGTATCACCTCGGCAACCGTCACACGCCGGTCGAAATCGGTGACGATTTTCTGAAGCTCGAATTCGATCCTGTGCTCGCCGATATGCTGAAGCGCCTCGGCGCGACAGTCGAGCAGGTTTCGATGCCGTTCCAGCCGGAAACCGGTGCGTACGGCGGCGGCCACAAGCATGGTCACGACGAGACGTTCGCCGAAGACTATGCAATCGCCCAGCAGGTGTTCGACGAACATCACGGGCATGATCACGCGCATGGTCATTCGCACGACCACGACCACGATCACGCACACGACGACGGCCACGACCACAGCAACTGCGGTCACGCGCATCATCACCATGCGCATCGCTGAACTCACTGCGCTGCTGCATCTCGCGTCACCGGCGCTGCCGATCGGCGCATTCAGCTATTCGCAGGGGCTCGAAGCCGCGATCGAAGCGCAACGCGTCACCGACGCAAACAGCGCGCGCGACTGGATTGCAAGCGGCCTCACGACCGTGCTCGCGCGCGGCGAGTTGCCGTTTCTCGCGCATCAGATCGAGCGCTGGCGCACGCACGACGCCGCCGCGCTGGCCGTTGCGAACGAAGCATTTCTCGCGAGCCGCGAATCGGCGGAATTGCGTCGCGAAACGGAACAGATGGGCTGGTCGCTGCGTCAGCTGTGTGCATCGCTCGAATGGGGGGACGCCGCGCGCCGCACGACGCTCGCCGCGATGACGCCCGTCGCGCAACCCACGGCATTCGCGTACGCCGCGTGGGCGCACGACGCCGCCACCGACGCCGCCCTCGCCGCCTACGCGTTCAGCTGGGTCGAGAACCAGGCCGCTGCCGCGTTGAAGGCGGTGCCACTCGGCCAGCTCGCGGGGCAACGCATCATCGTGGCCCTGCGCGATCTCATCGACGAAGCCGTGGCACAGGCGCTCGCCACGTCGCCCGACAACATCAACACCTTCGCGCCGCAACTCGGCATTCTGTCGGCGCGTCACGAGTCGCAGTATTCGCGGCTTTTCCGCTCATAAGCTCACCGATCATGAACGCACCTCATCCTCTCCAACGTACGAAGAAACTGCCTCCGCTGCGCGTGGGCGTCGGTGGCCCGGTTGGCTCCGGCAAGACCACGCTGCTCGAAATGCTCTGCAAGGCGATGCGCGAGCGCTACGACCTCGTCGCCATCACGAACGACATTTACACGAAGGAAGACCAGCGGCTGTTGACCGTCGCGGGCGCGCTGCCGGCCGAGCGCATCATGGGCGTCGAAACCGGCGGCTGCCCGCACACGGCGATCCGCGAAGACGCGTCGATCAACCTCGAAGCCGTCGACCGTATGCTCACGCGCTTTCCCGACGCCGACATCGTCTTCATCGAATCCGGCGGCGACAACCTGGCCGCCACCTTCAGCCCGGAACTCTCGGACCTGACGATCTACGTGATCGACGTAGCCGGAGGCGAGAAGATTCCGCGCAAGGGCGGCCCGGGCATCACGAAGTCCGACCTGCTCGTGATCAACAAGACCGACCTCGCACCGATGGTCGGCGCGAATCTCGACGTGATGGCCTCCGATGCGAAGAAGATGCGCGGCGAACGGCCGTTCGTGATGTGCAACCTCAAGGCGCTCGATGGTCTGGCCGACATCGTCGCTTTTATCGAGAAGAAGGGGCTGCTGACGGTGTAGCCAGCCGTAAGGACCGTAAGAAAAGGCGGCTGTCTCGAAAATGTTAGAATATCGCCTGGCTTTCGTTCGCCACGGGGCAATTGGCGGATCGTGTTCGGGAGCCTCTTCGCGACGCCTATAACGTAGCCGCCTTTCCCCAGAGACAAGATGATCCCTCGGAATCCGGACGCGAAAGATCTGATTTCGCTCGTCGTGCCTTTTTATAACGAGTCGGAGGTCGCCGACGAATTTTTTCGTGAAGTAAGTCTGGTTTTGCGCAATATTGCGCAGGCTGACTACGAAATCGTCTGCGTCAATGACGGCAGTACCGATGCGACACTTGATCACCTGCTCGCGGCATGTGCTGCCGATCCGCGCGTCAAGGTCATCGACCTGTCCCGCAATTTCGGCAAGGAAGCGGCCATGACGGCAGGAATCGACGCCGCGATGGGCGACGCGGTGATCCCGTTCGATGCAGACCTGCAGGATCCGCCGGAAGCGATTCCCGCGATGATCGAAAAATGGCGCGAGGGCTTCGATGTCGTCCTCGGGAAGCGCGCCGAGCGGCAAACCGACACGTACGCAAAACGCAGCACCGCCGCGCTCTTCTATCGCGTGCATAACGCGATCTCCGACATCAAGATTCCGGTGAATGCGGGCGACTTCCGGCTGATGTCGCGGTCCGCCGTCGACGCCCTCAAGCAGTTGCCGGAAAACCGGCGCTTCATGAAGGGCCTCTTCGCGTGGATCGGCTTCCGGACCACGGAGATCGAATATTCGCGCCGCCCGCGCGCAGCGGGCAAGACGAAGTTCTCGGGCTGGAAGCTCTGGAACTTCGCGCTCGAAGGCATGACGAGTTTCAGCACGCTACCGCTGCGCATCTGGACGTACGTCGGTGGCGTGATTGCGGCTTTCGCGATGCTCTATTCGGCATATCTGATCCTGCGCACGCTGATTCGCGGCGTGGACATTCCCGGTTATGCCTCGATCATTACCGCCGTGCTGTTTCTGGGTGGGGTGCAACTGATCGGCATTGGTGTGATCGGCGAATACATCGGCCGGATGTACGTGGAGGCGAAGCGCCGCCCTGTCTACATCATCCGGAAGATCTATCAGAAGGACGATTTGTGACGCAGCGCAGATGGCTCAGGTTCTGCGCGTATGCGTGTGTCGGTGCGACGGGCACGGGTGCGCAGTTTGCCGTGCTGTACGCACTCGTCTCGACGAAGATGCTCGGCGCAGTCGCCGCATCGTGCATCGGCGCGGTGTTTGGCGCGATCGTGAACTACGTCCTGAACTACCACCTGACGTTCAGAAGTACCGGCCGGCACGCGCATGTGGCGCCCCGGTTTTTCGCTGTGGCTGCGACGGGCATTGCAGTGAACAGCGTATGCATGTTCCTGCTCGCAACCTGGCTGCACGTGCCGTATCTGATCGCGCAATGCGCGGCGACCGCGTGCGTCCTCGTGACCACCTACATCGCAAACTCGATATGGGCGTTCAAAACACATACGGCGTGATGTTAAACGCGCAGCTTTTCCCCCGGATTTCCCATGGCCGAACTCTTCGCTTCTTCTAACCCGACATCGGGTCGTTCTCACCTCACCGCGACGCAATCCAGCAACCTCCGCTTCCTGTCGCTGCTTTTCGTGCACGCGATCGTGTGGACGTTCGCCGCGTGGCTCTCGCGCGGCAATCTCGACTTCCAGGGCGACATGGTCGAGAACTACGCGTGGGGGATCGAATGGCAGGCAGGCTATGCGAAGCATCCGCCGCTCTTTGCGTGGATCACGGCGGCGTGGTTCAGCATCGCGCCGCATACTGATTTCGCGTACTTCGGGCTCTCGGCGCTCAACGCGCTGGTCGGGCTGCTCGGTATCGTCGCGCTGGCACGGCGCTTTCTGCCCTGGCGGCTTGCGATCATCGCCGGTCTTGCGATGGCTGTCTCGCCGCTCTATACGAATCTTGCGATCAAGTTCAACGCGAACGCAGTGCTGCTTTCCGTGTGGCCGTGGACGGCGTATTTCTTCGTGCGCTTCATGCAGTCGGGCGCGCGGCGCTGGGCGTTCGCGCTCGGCGTCTTCGCGGGGCTCGCGGTGCTCGGCAAGTACTTCTCGATCGTGCTGCTCGTGGCACTCGCCGGCGCCGCGCTCGCGCGGCCGGCGTGGCGGGCACGGACGTTCAGCTGGAATTCGCTGTGGGTCGTCGCAGGTGGCGTGCTGGCGGTGTTCGCGCACGTCCGGTGGCTCGTGGTGAATCACTTTCCGACGTTCGGCTACGCGTCGGAGCGTACCGGCGGCATGCTGCTCGACGCAGTCAGCCGCTTTGGCGTCTATACGCTCGCGCAGATCGGCTACCTCGTGCTGAGTTTTGGCTTTGTGGTGCTCATGGTTCGCGGCGAGCGCCGGCGCGCCGCAAAGCTGATGGCGCAGGCGGTCGTCAAGCCGTCGCTGCATCCGGAGTTGTGGGCGCTCGCGATGGGCCCGTGGATCGTCGTCGGCGTGATGGCGGTGCTCGCGAAAACGCAGATGTCTTCCGTGTGGGGCATGGCGCAGTGGTTTGCGATCGTTCCGCTGTGGCTTGCGGTGCTCGATCGCGCGGGGATTCAGTTCAAGCCGGTGCGTGCGGTACGCGCGCTCTGCATCTACTGGGTGCTGGTGCTGGTTGCATCGGGCACAGTCGGCTATCTCGACGCCCGAAAGCACGGCGACAGCGCCGTCGACCCGCGTGCCGAACTCGCGCACGTCGTTCACGACGAATGGCGCGAACGCACGGGCCAGGATCTGCCGATCGTCGGTGGCTCGGTGCATGAGGCGCAGTCGATTGCGTTCTACAGCGATGGCCATACGCGCTTCTGGGACATCGAAGAGCCGCGCACCACGCCCTGGCTCAAGTCTTCCGATCTGGCGAGCCGCGGCGCACTGCTGGTGTGCGAAGAAGGCGATACCGCATGCCAGCACGAATCGGGCGAGCTGACCGGCGCCGAACCGCTCGCCGTGCGGGTCCACAAGCGCGCATGGGGCATGTCGATGCCCGAGCACACCTATCAGATCTTCATGATGCTGCCGCACTAGCCGAAGCTGGCGGCGCTGACGACACTCAGCCGCGCGGACGTTCGTGCGGCAGCAGCGTCGTCAGCACATCGACGGTCCGCGCCGTCGCGCCGCGATGGCGCGCGGCAAACGCCGACGCCGCGCCGCCCATTGCGATGCGTCGCGAGCGGTCTTCGAAGAGTTCGCGCAACGCCCGCGCGAGGTCAGCCGGATCCTGCACCTGCACCGCCGCGCCTGCGGCGACCGCATCGGCCGTTGCCTGCGTGAAGTTGAACACGTGCGGGCCGATCAGCACTGGCACCCCCATCGCACACGCCTCGATCAGATTCTGCCCGCCTAACGGCAACAGGCTGCCGCCGATAAACGCCAGATCGGCAGCGGCGTAGTAAGCGCCCAGTTCGCCCATCGAATCGCCAAGCAGCACCCTCACGTCCTGCGGTAGCGCCGCGATGGGCTCCGTTGAAGCCACCGGATTCGACGCCGCGCCGGCGGGCGCCCACTTCGAACGGCGCTCGAGACGCAGGCCGGTTTTCTCGACGTACGCCGCGACTTCGTCGAAGCGTTGCGGATGCCGCGGCACGAGAATCAGGAGCGCATCTTCGACGCCGAGCGCCGCGAACGCCTGCAGCACGAGCGCCTCTTCGCCTTCACGCGTGCTTGCCGCAACCCACACGGCCCGCATGCCGATCGCCGCGCGCCACGCGCGGCCGCGTGCCGCGAGTTCAGGCGGCGTCGCCATATCGAACTTCAGGTTACCCAGCACGGCCACATTGCGCGCGCCCAATGCGGTCAGCCGCTCGGCGTCGGACGGACTTTGCGCAAGCACGCGCGCAAAACCGCCAAACACCTCACGCGTCGCCTTGCCGAACTTCGCCGCGCGCCGGTACGAACGCGCCGACATCCGTGCATTCGTGAGCACGAGCGGCACATCGGCGCGACGGCATTCGTCGATGAGCGTCGGCCATACTTCGGTTTCCATCACCACGCCGATCGTCGGTCGCCACGCGCGCAGAAAACGCCGCACCGCATGCGGCATGTCATACGGCAGATACGTGCGCAGCACGCGATCGCCGAAAATCTGCTCGCCGGTTGCGCGGCCGCTCGGCGTCATGTGCGTGAGCAGGATGCGCGCGTCCGGACGCGCCTCGATCAGCGCTTCGATGAGCGGCTGCGCGGCGCGCGTCTCGCCAACGGACACCGCATGCACCCAGATCAGCGGCGCGTCGTCGTCGGGAAGGCGTCCACGCGTGTGGCCAAAACGCTCGGCGATATGCTCGCGATAACCGCGCTCGCGACGCGACCGCACATAAAGACGGATCACGGCAACGGGCGCGACGATCCACCAGAGCGCGTTATAGATGACTCTCAGCATCGCGCCTCCGCCAGCGCAGCAGGGATACGGCGGGCCGTGATGCCATCACCACAGAAACAGCGGCAAAATGCCGGGCGCAAATCCAGGCGCCATGCGCGAAGGGCCGCGCTCAAACCAGGGCCCTGCCCTTCAGGCGTTCGAGGATGCCAAGCGGCGCGCATTCCGGCTGCACCATGGACTTCACCGGCAGGAAGAACGTCTGCTCCAGCATGAACTGGCCGGACATCACCGCGTGCGACGTCTGATCGGAAAAGCACACCCAGACGCTGCCCGGCGGAAACGGCATGGTCTCCTGCGGGCTTGCCTTCTGGTAGTCGAGATCCGCTTTCATGCCGTCGTGCAGGTTCAGCATCAGATGGTCGTACTCGCTGCGCTTCGATTTCGTGATGTGCAGCAGATGCTGCAGCCAGGCCGAACCGGGCATCTGCGGCTTGATCCTGGGCAGGAAGCGCTTAGCCATGTCCTCGAACGGTTCGCCGACCCGCCATACGCGCGGTGCCCCGTTCGGGTTCACGTTCGTGAAGACGCGCAAAATCCGCTCGCCGTAATTGGGCCGCGACGGGAACGCGTCGACGTGCAGACGGCTGTCGTCCTTGCGCCAGGATGTCTGGCGCGTTTCGACCTGATGCAGACGCAGGCTCGTTGGCGCGACACGCAGCTTGCCGTCGTATTCGGGAAAGAGGCCATCGACCAGCGAGCGCGCGCTCGCCTGGTATCGCGCGATCAACGCACGCACGGCCGACTGCGTGACTGCGTCGCCGAGCACGCCGAAGAGCGCGCCACCGTTCGGTTCGAGGCTGATGTTCTTGCGCTTCGGATCGGCGATGGCCGGGTCGAGCAGCGCCTGCTCGCCGCCTTCGATCGCAAAACGCAGGTTCGGAAAATACAGCACCTTGCCGCGCTCGACGCCGGCGAGCAGCGTCTCGCGCGCGATGGACAGGTTCGTTCCCTGCCAGTCGGCGGATGCGACTTCGATGATCTGGGATTCGTTCATGGTCGCCCTTATTGAAGCGGATGGAGCGCAGTGTGTTCGTAGCCTGTTACGCGACGGCCGGTGCGGCTGGCGGGCCCCCGTCAGGGAACGACAGGCATCGCGGCCCTGGCATTCCCTGAAGCAGCCCGCCCCTGCGGTCACAACAGGCCGAAGCCGGCCAGTGCGGCCTTCACCTGCTGGAGCGTCGGCGGCTGGCCGGCCGTGCCGAGGTTGACCACGTTCGGCGACCAGTAGCCGCCCGTGCGCCATGCGGTCGCGAAATTGTACAACTCGACTGTCGGCCGTTTCAGGGCCGCCGCGATGTGAACAAGACCTGTGTCAACGCCAACCGTCGCCGCCGCGCCATCGATCAGGCCCACCACCGCCGGCAGCGAGAGCTTTGGCGGCACGACCGCCGCCGCGCCGAATTCGCGCGCGAGCCGCTCGCTCGTCTCGCGTTCGCTGTCGCTCCCCCACGGCAGCACGAGCGAGACGCCGCGCCGCACCAGCGCCTGACCGAGCTCGATCCACGCGGCCTCTGGCCACTGCTTGTCGGCGCGCGACGTGGCATGCACGAAGACCACATACGGCACCGGCAGGTTCAGCCCGAGCGCAGACAGCGCCAGCGCGGCCTGGCGCGTGTCGATGCCGAAGTCGATGTCGTCGGTGGGTTGCGGCGCGGGTTCGCCGAGCGCGGCCGCCACCAGCTGGCGCGTGCGCTCGACTACATGGGTACGCGGCGCGATCGGCACGCGCCGGTCATAAAAGAAGCGCACCGGCCATTCGAAGCCCGCGCCATCGGTACGGTTCGCGAGGCCCGTCAGCGGCCCGCGTGCCCAGCTCGCGACCCACGCGGTCTTGATGAGCCCCTGGCAGTCGATCACGAGATCGTATTTCTCGGCGGCGAGCGCGCGGCGGAAGGCGCCGATCTCGCGCCAGTTGTCGAGCGAAAACAGCCGCTTGCGCCAGCGACGCAGCGAAAACGGAATCGCACGACGCACGCCGTGGACGAGCTGCACCAGCTCGATAAAGCTTTCTTCGACGAGCCAGTCGATCTGCGCCGCGGGATGCCGGCGCAGAATATCGGCAATCACCGGCATGTTGTGGACGACGTCGCCCAGCGACGACACCCGCACGATCAGGATCTTTTGTACGCTCAAGTGGGAATTGCCGGCAAACCGGCTCGAAGATGCGTGAATGGGACGGCAATTCTATCGCGACCGGTGCCATTTTCGGGACAAGTCGCGGGATAAGTCCCGTGCGAATGTCCGGGCATGCGCGGGCCTACGCCGGCAGAACACATAAAAACGCGGCGCAATGGCTCCCGCCACGCGCCGCGTCCGACGGCGGTGTCATTGCGGGAGGGGTGCAACCCAACCGCAATGCCGCCCGTCTGACCGTTAGAACGGCAATTTTGCGTCCGGCTTCGCCGCAAGGATCACGCGCCGGAAATCTTCCTGAATCCGCTTCAATGCCGCATCGTTATCCGCCTCGAAACGCATCACGACGACAGGCGTCGTATTCGACGAGCGCGCGAGACCGAAACCGTCCGGGTATTCGACGCGCAGGCCGTCGATCTTAACGACGTCATCTGCGCCCGTGAACTGCGCGGTTTCCTGCAGACGCCCGATGAGTTCGAAGTTTTCGCCTTCTTCCAGCTTCAGTTGCAGTTCCGGCGTGGAGTGCGAGTTCGGCAGGCTGTTCAGCAGCTTGCTCGGGTCCTTCACGCGCGAGAGGATTTCGAGCAGACGTGCGCCCGTGTACAGGCCGTCGTCGAAACCGTACCAGCGGTCCTTGAAAAACACGTGGCCGCTCATTTCGCCCGCGAGCGGCGCGCCGGTCTCGCGCAGCTTCGCCTTCACGAGCGAGTGGCCCGTCTTCCACATCAGCGGCTCGCCGCCCTTCTCGCGCACCCACTTCGCGAGGTTACGCGTGCACTTCACGTCATAGATGATCTGCGCGCCCTTGTTGCGCGACAGGACTTCCTCGGCGAACAGCATCAGTTGACGGTCCGGATAGATGATCTCGCCGTCTTTCGTCACGACGCCGAGACGGTCGCCGTCGCCATCGAACGCGAAGCCGATTTCCGCATCCGTTTCCTTCAATGCGCGGATCACGTCCTGCAGGTTTTCCGGGTGCGCCGGGTCCGGGTGATGGTTCGGGAAGTTGCCGTCGATCTCCGTGAACAGTTCCACGAGTTCGCAGCCGAGCTTCCTGAAGAGCTTCGGCGCGAGACCGCCCGCGACGCCGTTACCGGTATCGACGACGATCTTCAGCGGGCGCGCGAGCTTGATGTCGCTGACGATCCGCTCGAGATACGCGTCGGCGATGTCGTATTCGGTGTAGGTGCCGCTGCCATCGGCAAAGTTCTCGTCGACGATGCGCTGGTGCAGCGCGAGAATCTGCTCGCCATAGATCGCCGCGCCGCGCAGCACCATCTTGAAGCCGTTGTAGTCGGGCGGATTGTGGCTGCCGGTCACGACGATGCACGAATCGACGCGACGCTCGCCGCCCGCGAGCTTGAGCGGCACGCTGGCCGCGAAGTAGCCGACGGGTGTCGGCACCATGCCGACGTTCACGACGTCGACGCCGGCCGCACGCAGGCCGTCCGAGAGTGCCGCGATGAGATCCGGGCCCGACAGGCGTCCGTCACGCGCAACCACGACGGCATCGCCGCCCTGCGCACGCACTTCGCTGCCGAATGCGCGGCCGATCGAGCGGGCTGCGTCGGTATCGAGCGTCTTGCCGATCACGCCGCGAATGTCATAGGCCTTGAAAATCGATTTGGAGATCATGAATGGCTCACTTGCGTGCAATGGAGAAATTTGACTGGCTCAATTCACTCACCACGAAGCGTTCCATGATGAGCGCATTGCGCCCTTGCCGGAAGCGGTCCGGTTCCAACTTATAATTGCGGTTTTTCAAACACGCCTTCTGGCGCCTATTCTAATGCTTAGACGCGTCTCCCTCATAAAGTTGCCACAGCGTGCGACGAGGCGGGCATGCGCTCATCGACCGGTTTCCCTCTTCACCGGAGCAGGCACGGCGCATGCTGAACGGGCTGCCCGGGGCGCGTTGCAGGCATCCTCGCAGGCACCGTCGGGCGGCGGATGCTGACGCTCAGGCGCTTCGCCAGCCCGGACGTCACCCGGGCGTTCGCCAATATCGTCTGGCTGGGCCTCGAACGGCTGACGCAGATCGCCGTCGCGATTGCGATAAGCGGCCTGCTGGCGCGTTATTTCGGCCCCGACACGTTTGGCAAATGGCAGTACGCCAACACGCTCCTTCTTGTGCTTTCGCCTGTTACCTGGGTGTGCGGCGCGGAAATTCTCGTGCCGACCATCGTTCATCGTCCGCCTGAGCAGCTCGGCACCGTGCTTGGCAGCGCGTTCGTGCTGCGCATCGCCGTTTCGGGCGTCGCCCTGCTGCTCACGTGGGCCGGCATTGCTGCGGGCCTGACCGATCCGCTCGTCGGCGCGATGCTCGCCGGGCTCGCGGTCACGATGCTGTTTCGCGAGCCGTTTGTCGGCGTGATCAACGCGTGGCTGCAAAGCATGACGTACAGCAAGCCGCAGTTGCTCACCAGCATGACGACGGCCATCTTCAAGGCCGCGCTCGTCTGGGTGCTGGTGCGCGCGGCCACGGCGCCAGCGCACTTCGGCTGGCTGTGGGCGCTGGAATCCGCGGTGATTGGTGCTGTGCTGCTGATGTATTACATACGCAGGCATGGCGGGCGTCTGGGCTGGCACCTCGACCGGTCGCTCTTTCGCCACTTCGCGACGGCGGGCACGGTGTTCTGGCTCGGCCTCATCTGCATGTACCTGTTTCTGAAGCTCGACCGGTTGATGCTGGAGCGCACGATCTCGTTTGCCGATCTGGGTCGCTATTCCGCCGCGCAGCAGCTGAACGAAAACTGGATCACGCTGGCGCTGATGCTCGCGCAGACGCTTGCGCCCGCCTTTGTCTATCGCGTGCAGGACGCCGTCCGGCTGCGCCGCAACATGCTCCGGCTAATGGGCATGACAGCGCTATTGATGGTGGGTGGGGCGATCGTGCTCGATCTGCTCGCCGGCTTCATCATCAGCCGGGTGTTCGGGCCTTCGTATGAAGGGGCAATCGGGATTTTCCGCTGGGCCGTGTGGCTTTCCGTGCCGGCGGGTATCGAGGCGATCGGCAATCTCGTCGTGCTGAAATATCAGGCGAAATTCGTCTTGCTGTCGAAGTGGCTGCTCGCGCTTGCCGTGGCGTTCGTCGTCAATCTGCTGATGATTCCGCGGCTTGGCGCGTATGGCGCGCTGGTCGGTCTCGCGGCCGGCTATCTGGCCGCAGCCGCGGTCAACTTCTACTACATCGGTTTCAAGCTGCGTTCATGAGTGCTTCCGTGCCGTTATCCGCCGATCTGACCGGTGCGTCTCGCGTGGGCGCGCTTCGCGACGTCGCGATCCTGATGCCCGCCTACAACGGCCAGGCCGACGTGGAGCGCACGCTCGCCTCGTTCAGCGAGGACGCGCCCGTCTATGCGCTCATCGTCGACGATGGCAGCACGCCGCCGATCGTCGCGCCCGCGATTGCGAACATGTCGATCGAAGTGCTGCGCATGCCGCAGAACGGCGGCATCGAGCGCGCGCTGCAAACCGGCATCGATGCGCTCGCCGAGCGCGGCTTTCGCTACGCCGCGCGCATCGACGCGGGCGATCTGACGGTGCCGCACCGGCTCGCGAAACAGCGCGCGCATCTCGAAGCGCATCCACAGGTAGCCGGCCTCGGCATGTGGACGCAGGTGGTCACACGCGACGGCACGCCGGTTTTCATGCTGAGCCCGCCTGCCGATCCGCAGGCGATCCGTCGCATCCGCTTTTTGCGCGGCTGCTTCGTGCATCCTTCGATGATGCTGCGTATCGACGCCGTGCGCGCCGTCGGCAACTATCGCGCGGCGTATCGTTCGGCGGAAGATCTCGACCTGTTCCTGCGCCTGATGGAACGCTACGAGTGCGCGAATCTCGCCGAACTGGGCCTTTACTACGAGCTGAACGAAGGCGGTATCAGCGCGACGAAGCGCCATCAGCAGATCGCCTCGACGCTCAAGCTGCAACTGCATTATTTCAATGCGGCCAACGTGTACGACTGGCTCGGGCTCGCCAAAAACCTGCTGCATTTCCTGATGCCCTACAGCGTGTTGCAGCGGATCAAGCGCACGCTGTTCGCCGCGCGCGCGCATGGCTGAACCGCTTTCTTTAGCCACATTCCACGACATCCATACCGCGAACGTTGCATGAACCCTTCCCGACCGTCACGTAGCCCGCTGCACATCAGCCTTGTCTGTAACACGGCGTGGGCGATCTATACCTATCGTCAGGGATTGATCCGCATGCTCGTGAGCCGGGGCGTCGACGTGACCGTGATCGCGCCGAGCGACCGCACGTTCGACCTGCTGACGCAGATGGGATGTTGCTGCATCGATCTGCCGGTGGCGTCAAAAGGGACGAGCCCCCGGGACGATCTGCGCACGCTCTGGGCGCTCTTCCGGCACTACCGGACGATTCGCCCGGATGTTGTGTTCCACTACACGATCAAGCCAAATATCTACGGGTCGATCGCGGCGAAACTGGCCGGCGTGGCGTCCGTTGCGGTGACAACCGGCCTTGGCTACGTTTTCATTCAGCAAAGCCGCGCGGCGCAGGTCGCCAAAAAGCTGTACCGTTTCGCTTTCCGCTTCCCGCGCGAAATCTGGTTTCTCAACCGCGACGACGAAGCCGCGTTTCTCGACCAGAAGCTGCTGGTGCATCCTGAGCGTGCGCGTCTGCTGCACGGCGAAGGCGTCGATCTCGACCAGTTCGCGTTCGCTCCGCTGCCAGACCGCGCGCATTTCACGTTCGTGCTGATCGGGCGGCTCTTGTGGGACAAGGGCGTGGGCGAATACGTCGAAGCCGCGCGAGCGCTGCGTGCGCGCTACCCGCATGCGCGCTTTGTGCTGCTCGGGCCGGTTGGCGTCGATAATCCCAGTGCGATCACGCAGGCGGAAGTCGACGCCTGGCAGCGCGAAGGGGTGATCACGTACGCGGGCGAAGCGCACGATGTGCGGCCTTTTATTGTCGATGCTGACTGTGTCGTTTTGCCGTCGTATCGTGAGGGGGTGCCGCGCACGCTGATGGAAGCCTCGGCGATGGGCCGGCCGATCGTCGCGACCGACGTGCCAGGTTGCCGCGAAGTGGTCGCCGATGGCGTGAATGGATTGCTGTGCGAAGTGAAGAGCGCGCAGAGTCTGACCGCGAAACTCGCGCAGATGCTCGACATGAGCGGCGAGGAACGCCGCGCGATGGGAGAACGCGGCCGCAAGAAAGTCGCGTCGGAATTCGACGAGCGGGTTGTCGTCGAACGATATAAAGACCTGTTGCATACCTTGACGGGCGTTTCACTTTAACGGAGTAAAGCATGTCTGCAACAAACGCGAAGGGCACGATCCTGGTGACAGGCGGAGCGGGTTTCATCGGCTCCCATACGTGCGTCGAATTGTTGAACGGCGGCTATGACGTGGTGGTCATCGACAACCTCGTGAACAGTAATTCCGAGTCGCTTAAACGCGTCGAGAAAATTACGGGCAAAAAGCTCGCATTCTACGAAGCCGATGCGCGCGATGAAGCGGCATTGAAGGCCATTTTCGATGCGCACCCGGTCACCGGGGCGATCCACTTTGCGGCGCTCAAGGCGGTAGGCGAATCGGTGGCGAAGCCGATCCAGTACTACCGCAACAACGTCGACAGTCTGCTTGTGCTGCTCGACGTGATGCGCCAGCGCGACGTGAAGCAGTTTGTGTTCAGCTCGTCGGCGACCGTGTATGGCGTGCCGGAAAGCTCGCCGATCGACGAATCATTTCCGCTTTCCGCGACGAATCCATATGGACAATCGAAGCTCATTGCCGAGCAGGTGCTGCGCGATCTTGAGGTTTCGGATCCGACGTGGCGCATCGCGACCCTGCGCTATTTCAATCCAGTGGGGGCGCACGAAAGCGGCTTGATCGGTGAAGATCCTTCTGGCATTCCGAATAACCTGATGCCTTATGTCGCGCAGGTTGCGGTCGGCAAGCTGGAAAAGCTGCGCGTGTTTGGCGGCGATTACGACACGCCCGACGGCACCGGCGTGCGTGACTATATTCACGTGGTCGATCTCGCACGCGGGCATCTTGCGGCACTCGATGCCTTAGTGAAGCACGATGCGAGTTTTGTCGTGAATCTGGGTACAGGCCAGGGATATAGCGTGCTGGACGTGGTGCGCTCGTTTGAAAAGGCATCGGGCAAGCCCGTGCCTTATGAAATCGTCGCGCGCCGGCCCGGCGACGTCGCACAATGCTTCGCTAATCCGGCTGCTGCGGAAAAGCTGCTCGGATGGCGCGCGCAGTTCGGCATCGAGCGCATGTGTGCGGACCACTGGCGCTGGCAGTCGATGAATCCGAAGGGGTTCGGCGCAGCATAGCGCCAGGCGAGCCGGGGCATTCAGGCTCCTGTGCGACTTCAAAGCCGGTCGGGGTTTCGCGAGTGGCGACGTCGCACTTGAACTTACGGCGCGTTTCAGGCACTTCAGGCACCAGAAGCTACTCGCTTCATGGCGCGCGGACGCGCGCCCGCACCGCGTTCCAGAACTGCAGCCTCGGCGGTCATACCCGCCGGGATCCCAAGGCTTTTTTCGCCTCCTCGCCACCCGCATGCGCGATTGCTTTTCTTTTCGCGTTCCTACGTGCTGTTTCCGCGCGGGCCTCACCCCAAACCCAGCAAGCAGAACGAACCTGTCCAGTTCAACGGATCCCCAGTTCAACCCTTCCCATTCGGTCCTCTTCATCAACAGCAAGCCCTCAGGCAACGCGCGGCTTGCCGGGCTCCTCTTCCTGCTGACGCGTCATTACCTCGGCTCCCTCGCCAACTGAAATCGGCATGGCAGGTCCATGCCCCGGGGCTGTGTTCGCGCGTTCCGCCTGCGCGTACGCGTGTGGATTGGCGAACCTTGATCGGGGAACATACAGATGGGCCATGCTGGCAGATGCAATTCACGAACTGGCGCTCGTTCGCGAGCAGCTTGGGGAAAGCTTTGAGCACCGGGAACACCGGCGACAGCTGGTTACGCCGCTCCTTCGTTTTACGAGGACCGTTGGCGCTTTGACACGATCGCTCGCTGAGATGCCCGTCTGGGTCATTCACGCGTATGCCGCCTGTTGAGTGGCGCAGGGCATGGAGGCGGTGTGGCGTTTTTCTTGAGGACCGCTCCTGATCCCCGATCACAGAAGAGCTTATCCGGCCGCGGCGTGCCACCAAAACTTTCCAGGCGCAAAGGACTGCGTAAAATTATACCCTATAATTATATGACGAGGTATAAATTGACGGGCTTCGATTTATACCTCATTATTGTAATTAACGGTATAAATTAACCCGCACATGGTGAACTTTCACAACGACGCGTTGCAGACGCTATATTCGTCCGTCACCGAACGTACTGGCGCGCAGACGCACATTCCGCTGCACTCTCCTGGCTCTGCTGCCCGGAAGACGGTCGACGGGAAAACATACATCTACTGGCGGATATATCTGGCGTCAGGCAAGCACAAAGAGACGTCGCTGGGTCGTGCGGGTGAACCTTCCACTGACGCCGCGCTCGACGCGAAATTGCTGGAGAGCGGGGAGATGCGCGCGATTGCTGCCGAGGTTCAGCTCTTGCGGAAGGCCGGCTTCGCCGCCGCGGACAACTCGTCGGCGCTCACCATCGCCACGCTGTTTAACGCCGGCATTTTCGGCCATGGTGGTGTACTCGTCGGCTCTCACGCCTTCGGTGCGCTTCTGAACAGCTTGGGCGTTCGCCTGCCAGCGAACTACAGGACTGAGGATATCGATATTGGCAGCGCTGGATCTATTTCAGTCGCCATCCCGGAAAATCGTACGTTCCTCGACATTCTGCGTGACAGTGGAATTCCCTTTCTCGAGGTGCCTGATCTGGACTCCCGAAAGCCCGCAACTTCGTTCAAGGCACGCGGCCAGCCACTGAAAGTCGACCTGCTCGTACCGGGTACCGATGCGTACGAGACAAAATCGCTGCCGCAGTTGCGCGCGCACGCGACGGGACTTCCCTACTTCAGGTACCTGGTTTCCAACCCGACGCGCGGGTTCATCCTCGGCAAGGAGCATGTCGTTCCAGTCCTGCTGCCCGACCCCGCGCGGTTCGCACTTCACAAATTGATTGTCAGCACGCTCCGCGACCCGTCACGCGCCCTCAAGGCGGACAAAGACCGTCGCCAGGCAACCGTGTTGATCGACGCCCTGATGGAAAGATTCCCAGACTGGTTACAGACCGCAGCCAGCGAGCTTGAAGAAGGCGCGCGTCCCAAGGTTGCTAGGGCCGCAGCGCTGGCTTTGAGGCTGGATTCAGGCCTGTCTGAGCGTGCCCGCGATTTTCTTGCCGATCTGGATGACCAGTAACCGCATTCCGATGACGACGATTCGCTACGCTCAGGGAGCCTCGATGGTTCACCGGGAGTAGTTGACATTGAGTGGCGAGGCGAGCCTGTCGCTAACCCAGCGTCGCCAGCAGCTTGATGAAGTTGCGCTTGGCGCGATACACCTGGCGAACGGTCTCGAGCTCATCAACGAACTGTGCGTGCTCCTTCAACCCTGCCCGCAACGTCCCTATGGTGCGCACGATACCAAACGCTTCGTCATATCGGGCGTTTCGTGTTCCGCTCTCCACCGCAATCGGCAGCAGTCGGTGATACAACGCAATGGCGTCGTGCGGATGCGTCTTACCGCGCACGGCCGCCATCGTTGCCCACAGGTTTATCGCCACGGGACCCCCGCAGAACGCTTCCCATGCGGTCTCGCTTTCGCACCCGGTGAGAAAAACCTTGACCAGTTCGGTGCGGCTCGGCGTCTGCCAGTAGCTGGACTTCACTTTAGTCGGCGCCTCTTCAGTGCGGACAAGCGCCCACAGATGGTTGAGTGCGCGCTCGCGCGTTGTATCGTACCTCCCGGTTGCCGTGGCGACATCCATTAGCGCCGTGAACGCTTCGGCAACGGGGCGCGACTCGAAACGCTGCCAGGCCAATGCACCGGCTTTCTCAAAATCCTCCCGCCGCAGGTACTCGGTTATGCTGAAATTCAGCAGACGCACGTCACTATTCTTCCCCGATTCCGCAAGTCCGCGCTCCGCCCAGACCAACCCTTCGTCATGACGCCCATACTTCGCGCAAAGCTCCGCGAGCTGCAAAAAACGGTACGCATTTGACAGGTCTTTCGAGCGGATGCGAATCAGTGCGTCGACGTCACCATCAAGCTCCGCGAGCGTCTCCATCGCGCGCTCCAGTCGCATCCGCAGCGGGTCGAACGACCTGTGCAGGTCGTTGGCCGGGGCGAGTTGCGGTAACTCGTCCCATCCACGCTCCACCAGTTCGCGGTAACGACGCAATCCGTCGTCGCCGAGTGATTCGCCGTATGCCGGCAATACGTTGTAAAACGTATCCCATGCCCCCTCTGTCTGCAAACGGAACAGCCGCTCCGCGAGCTTCACTGCATCAGGGGCCGTCCGGCGGCATGCATCGAGATGCACGCGCGCAAGTTCCATGATTGCCGGCATGACATCACCGCCGGAGTCATCAATCTGTTCGAGACTCTTCTCCGCACCGGCAATCGCCAGCTCCGCGAGTTCGACTACCTGCGCCGCATTCGGCCCTACGAGACGCTGGCGCAGCAGATCTGCGAGCGACATCAGGCCGTCCCCGTACGCTCCCGCTTCCCGCCAGTCGAGCGGTCGCGAAATTCGCGTTGCCTGACGCACCGCAGTCTTCATGCCTGGGAGGTCATTGGCAGTCGCCGCGCGCGCGGCAAAGAGCAGCTTGTCGCGCAGAGCCATGTCGCGCCCGGCAACTTCGAGCAGCAGGTCGCGCATGGCATCTTCACCGAGTGTCGCGACGTACTCGCCAATCATCTCTCCATGCGTTTTGCGCTTCTTGCGAGGTCTCGCCGGTTCGGCGTCGTCGGTATGGAACACCTCTTCGCCTGTGTTCTCGAGCCACGACAGCGCGACCGCTACCGCGTGTTTACAGAAAATGCCGCCGGCGCCCACCGGGCAGTCGCATTCGTACGTCAATTCGCCGTCAGCGCCAGCTCCAAGTTCGACGCTGTACCGGTGCGTGCCGCGCACATTCCCCTGGAGCACACCGTCGTGCTCCTCAAGGCGCGACACCGCCCCGTTCTGGAAATAGGCGTTGCCCCGAGTAAAGGTCTTCAGGTCGGCCAGCGACTGGACCTCGGCGAGGGTAATGACGTCTGTAAGGGAGATTGAGCGAGGCATCAGTAAGTAAAAGCGGTTCGAACCATGCCGCAAATCACGGCTAGCGCCAACAATGCTACCCGGTCCGATGCAATGTCTGGTCGCTCTGTCAGCGGGTTCGCACATCACACCCCTCGATTTTATATGGGACGCGCACGCCGGGTTCATCCGCAGGAAAATCCTTCGTGTTGCGCGAAACCAGCAACAGCGAATTAACTCGGGCCGACGCCCGAACAATCGCGTCGGGCAAGCGAATTCGCTTTTCCTTGCGAATCTTGACCGCTTGATTTGCAACGCCTCGTCAAAAGCACCGGCTTCACGTCATTCGCGATGGGACCGAAGACCCGCATTTGCCGATGTGTTGATCATCGGAAAGAGGAAGGTCCTGCCCGAAGACTCGCCAACGCAAATCCGGAGGATCTGGTTGATGGCCTGTGTCGCCAACCTTGTCCCATCTGGCGCCGGCTAAGGTTTTGAGCCACCTCGCCGGCCGGCATTGCGCGAAGAACGGCATCTGCCTGTTGCAGACACAACCTCCCGCACGCCGGCCGGGACATTTCGAAATGGACACATCGCGGCGGAATTAACGTGGCTTGATTGCGACCTTGAGTACGCCATCCCGCTGATTCGCAAAGAGGTCGTATGCGGCGACGATGTCGTCGAGAGCGTAGTGATGCGTCACCAGGACGCCGAGATCGAGGCGCTCCGACGCCACCACGTTCATCAGCCGCCGCATCCGCTCCTTGCCGCCGGGGCACAGGGCCGTGACGATGCGGTGATCGCCCAGCCCCGCCGCGAACGCGGACAGCGGAATGCGCAGATCGGACGAGTACACGCCAAGGCTTGAAAGCGTCCCGCCAGGCTTGAGAACTCGCAGGGCTGCCTCGAACGTTCCCTGCGTACCCAGGGCCTCGATCGACGAATCGACGCCGCGCCCACCCGTCAGCTTCATGATTTCATCGACGACATCGCAGTTCCTGAAGTTGACCGTGACGTCCGCCCCCATCTTCCTTGCGACGGCGAGACGCGCGTCGTTCCCGTCCACGGCGATAATCGTCGTCGCGCCCTGCAGGCGTGCGCCCGCCGTGGCGCACAGCCCGATCGGGCCTTGCGCGAATACCGCGACCGTATCGCCGATTCTGATATTCGCGTTCTCCGCCCCCTTGAAGCCCGTCGACATGATGTCCGGACACATCAGCACCTGCTCATCGGTAAGGCCGTCGGGGATGGGCGCAAGGTTCGCCTGCGCATCCGGCACGAGTACGTATTCGGCCTGCGTGCCGTCGATCAGATTGCCGAAGCGCCAGCCCGCCGTCGCCTTGTAGCCGTGGCAACCGCACTGACCCTTCGGAATCAGGTAACTGCCATCCTGGGACGGATAGCCGTCCATGGCCGCATAGGAGTTGAAGTTAGGACAGATCGCGCCCGCGATCACGCGCTGCCCTTCGGTGTAGCCCACCACCGCGGCACCCAGTTTTTCGACGATGCCAACCGGCTCGTGTCCGATCGTCAGACCTTCTACGACCGGATATTCGCCTTTGAGGATATGGACGTCGGTACCGCAGATGGTGGTGGTTGTGATGCGAATGAGTGCGTCGTTGGGGCCGACATCGGGGATGGGTTTTTCGCGAAGTTCGATGCGGCCGGGTTCGACAAAAACCGCAGCTTTCATCATGGCGGACATGATTTTCACTCCTGTGGAAAGGACTGACATGACCGGCGGGCCATCACGGCGAGCCCGCCTCGTGGCACGCCGGATTTGCCTGGCGCGCAGTACGGATAGACTACGCCGCTCGGGGCGTCTCGTGATCCTGCCGGTGCTGCCCGGCCTCAACCGGGCAAGGTCACGTTTCACACCAGCACCGCGTCTGGCCACTTGCCGCTCTCGACCAGTTGCGTCATCTGTTGCCGGACGGTTCGCAGAACCTGCCACTGGCTCGGAATGGGCGGCCGGTTGCGACCGGAGACGATCGCGACATCGCGCGCGACCTCCGGGCCGACCAGCGGCGTGGCCTGTAGCAGGCCGCTGCGCAGTTCTTCCTGGACGGCTGCGAGCGGCAGCACAGTGCACCCGCAGTTTTCGGCCACAAGCTGTTTGGTGATGTACACCGATGCGTCGCACTCCATGCTGATATCGAGCGTCTTCGCAAACCGCCCAACCAGCGATTCCGACAATACCCTCAGCCCGTGAGGATGCGAGGGCAGCACCATCGGTACATCGCCGAGACGCTCCACCGGGAAGCCCTCGCCCAGCGGGCCGAATTCAAGCGGCGCCACGAAGCTGAGCCGCTCGCGCAGGATCACGTCGACGCCGAGCGAGGCGTGGTTTTCCGGCAGATAGACAATCGCGGCATCGATCTCGCCGCTGGCGATCCATTCCTGGATATGACCGCCGAGACCCTCCTTGAAGCGCATCCTGATGCCCGGATACTGCTGCTTCAGCGCCTTGCCGATCGAGCCGAACAGGATCTTGGCGATGGTCGGCTGCGCGGCGAGCACGATGCTCGATGGCCCCTGGTGCGAAGGCGCGGAGAGTGCCTCAGCGGCGGCGGCCAGCGTGTCCTTGATTTCCCCCGCGTACTTCATCAGGCGGTGGCCGCTTTCGGTCAGGACCACGCCACGCCCGCTGCGATAGAAGAGACGCGTGTTCAGTTCGGATTCGAGCGCCGCGATACGCCGGCTCAAGGCCGACTGCGAAAGGCCGATCTCGATGGAAGCGCGCGACAGGTTGCCACTGATCGCGACGCTCAGGAACAGCATCAGATCCTCCGAATGCACTGCCGCCTCCTGATGGCGACATGCTTCACTTGAGAACGAGAGCACGCCGACCTGATTTTTGTTGGCAACAGTATATCCCGACGCCCGAAGCGTTCAGGCACGCATATGGGGATCCATGGCGGGACGGTCTGCCACCGGTCGCCGGGATCGAGGGTTGAGCAATCCTGCGTCGCGCTAACCACCGCCCACGTCGCGATACAGGCGTTCATCGTGCGGCGAACCGAGCAACGGGTCGAGTTGCTTATGGAACTCACGTGCCGCGCTGGAACTGATATGTGCCTCATAGGCATCGCGGCTTGCCCAGCTCTCGACCAGCGTGAAGTGGTTCGGGCTGGAGACCTGCCTCAGGATCTCGACATCGAGATTGCCCTGTTGCTGGCGCGAGGTCGCAGCGTACCCGTCCAGCAGGACCACCGCGCGATCCAGGCCGGTACGCGCCACGTCGAGGTGGGCGATGACCGTGACAGGCGGGCCGCCTGCGCTGCCGGCCTGCTGCCCGCTCCCGTTCGCACAACCTGCGGCGCCGAGCCCGAGCCACGCTGTCCACGCAAGCAGTGATACGAGACGTTTCATGATCGATCTCCTCTGACTCCTGTTTTTCCCGGCCAGCGCGACCTTTGCGCCGTCTCGCTGCGGCGCGCCTACTGTCGCGCCGCCCCGCGAGCACGGCAAGGCGCGGGAGCAAATAGCAGCTATGCATCGGCGTCATGGACAAAGGTGTCGAACCGGTTGCCAGGCCATATCGCCTTTGGTGATACTCCTGCTTGCAGGAACGCCGCAGCACCGTGTTGCGCGATAACCCGAACGGAACCCGCCATGCGAAGCCCGATGACCAGTATGCCTGCACGAGGGCGGACCGCGATCTTCCGTCGGCTCGGCACAAACATCCTCGCAGGCATCGGCGCTGCGTGCGTTGCGTCGCTCGTTGCCTGCTCGAACGGCGCGCTGGCGCCCCAGGTTCCGGCCGACGCCGTCGCCCAGCTCGCCCCTTCCGGCACCTTGCGCGCGGCGATCAACTACGGCAATCCGACACTCGCCACAAAGGATCCAGCGACCGGCGAACTGCACGGCGTATCCGTCGACCTCGCTCGCGAGCTTGCCCGGCGCCTTGGCGTACCCGTCGAGTTCGTCCAGTATGCTGCTGCCCGCAAGGTGGTCGAAGGCGCGCGTGAGCGGGCCTGGGATGTCGGCTTCGTCGGCATCGACCCAGACAGGGCCAGGGACATGGTGTACACAGCGCCTTACCTGATCATAGAGGGCGTTTATATGGTCCGGCAGGATTCGGCAATACGGACCAACGCAGATGTCGATCGGCCAGGCACGCGTATCGCGGTAAGCGGTGGCAGCGCCTACGACCTGTTCCTGACCCGGCAGATCAAGTATGCGCAGCTCGTGCGCGCACCGGACCCAACGCAGGTCGCCGACACCATGATCCAGCAGACGCTCGAGGTCGCGGCTGGCGTAAAGCAGCGCAGCGAGGTGGATGCAAAGCGTATAGGCGGTCTGCGCCTGCTCGACGGCAATTTCATGGTGATCAACCAGGCGATGGCAACGCTCAAGGACCGGCCCGCGGGCGCGCGCTACCTGAGCGCGTTCATCGAGGACGTGAAGGCGTCGGGGTTTGTAGCGGCTTCGCTGCAACGCAATCACATCGAGGGCGCGAGTGTCGGGCCGCTTACCTCGCCGCACGCGCCCTAAAGCGGCCCAATTCGCACGCTGCGAAACCTGACGACGCCGCCGCGATATTGCAGCACGATGCGCCCGTCCACGAGCTTGCCGTCCTGCACGTCCACCGTTTGCACGCCGTTGAGCACGACCTTCAGGTGGGCGCCTTGCGCGGTGATGTCGCAGGTGTTCCAGCGACCGCCCGCCAGCATCGGCGTCGATGTATCCGCGACGTTCACGATCGATCCCGTCCGATAGCGAGGCTCAGGCCGCTGGTCGTAGATCTGGACTTCATAGCAGTTCCTGCTCGTGAATGTCTGCGGGTCGGCGCAGCGCAGGAAGATGCCGCTCTTCGCGTCCGGGCTGACCCAGAACTCCACATGCAGCCGGAAGTCCCCGTAATGCCCCTTCGATACGAGATAGCCGCCCGCATTGCCGGTCATCCCGTCCGCCTGGATGACACCGTCCTGCGCGCGCCAGTTCGCAACGCCCAGCGGCGTCCAGTTGTCCATGCCGCCTGAGCCGTCGATCAGCACACCGCTGCTGTGGTCGACATGAGCGCATGCTCCGACCAGGCCAAGCAGACAGGCGACGGCCATCGTCCTCACGCGAACCCGATTCATGGCGGACCCTTCGCGTGTTGCCAGCGGATCACGCGAGCGTACGACGCGGGATGCAGATACGCGTCTCATTGCATGCGCCCATGGATACGCTGATCACTCGGCCCAACCAGCCATCCGCCGATTTGCTGCCTTAGCGCGAGCGTCGACTGAGCCTTGCGATGCTGGTCGAAGGCATCACGGTTGGCCCAGACTTCGAGCACGACGTAGCGGCTGTGCCGTTCCGCGTCGTCGAGCACCCTGAAGGATACGGCACCGGGTTCGCTTGCCGCTTTCGCCACATAGTCGGCGAAGATCAGCGGCGGTCGGGCGCCCTCGGGAACCGGCTGACTGGCGGGGAGAAGCTCGTAATACGTGACGACATAGAGCGGCGCGGCTGAAACAGGCGCGGCTGCCGGAGCAGGAGGAGACACGGGTGCTGGCACCTGCGCAACACCCGTGCGGCAGGCAAGAACCAGTAACGCACCAGCCAGTGCGAATCGCTTCGGCATATTTCGTCTCCTGTCGACCCGAGTTAGCGCTTCAGCTGTCGGACGGAGTTGCCGCTTTCACGCGTTACTCCGGTTCCATGCAAAGCAATGACTCTGGTCCCGTGCAAGATGTTTGTTGTCCCTATGGTGCCGGTCGCGCGCGTTGAGCGGCACCGGCCTGGGGGCATCGGACGTTGCCGCCCGCGCCTGTTTGCGTCGATTGTAGCCGCCGCTTTTGCGGCGCCCTGCGCAATTCAGCTATGCAGCGTTCACAACGCCACCCTTGCATGTACTCGATAGCTGCTGTGCATCCAGCACATGGGCGCACGGCGATGGCTGTGGCATTCTCCGGACAGCGACTCAGGCAGTGACCCCGCGCCGGCGCATACAAAACATTAGAAGATGAGGAGACGACATGGCGACCTGGTACGGCAGCATGAATCCGCCGCAAAAGCGCACATTCTGGGCATGCCTGATGGGCTGGGCGCTTGACGCCATGGACGTGCAACTCTTCGCTTTCGTTATCCCGACGCTCATCACGCTGTGGGGTATGACAAAGTCGGAGGCGGGCATCATCGGCACGTCCGCGTTGATCACGTCGGCCATAGGCGGCGTACTGGCCGGTCTGCTCGCCGACCGGATCGGCCGGGTCAAGGTATTGCAGATCACCATCGTGTGGTTCGCGGTCTTCACGGGAGCCTCTGCCTTCACGCACAGCTTTCACGAACTGCTCATCACGCGCAGCCTGCAAGGACTCGGCTTCGGCGGCGAGTGGGCGGCGGGTGCGGTGCTGATCGGCGAGGTGGTCGACAAGCGCATTCGCGGGCGGGCTGTCGGCACCGTACAGGCAGGCTGGCCGATCGGCTATGCACTCGCGGCGCTTGCCTACTTCACGATCTTCAGCCTGCTGCCCGCCGAGACCGCGTGGCGCGCGCTCTTCATGGTCGGCATCCTGCCGGCGCTGTCCGTGATCTGGCTGCGGCGCAATGTGAAGGAATCGGAAGCCTACCTCGCCGTGAAGACAGCCGGCGCGCGCGGCAGCATCGGGGGCAACCTCAAACTGATCTTCTCACGCGGCATCGCGGGCAAGACCCTGACGGCTTCACTGCTTGCGGGCGGCGCGCTGGGCGGCAATTACACCATCCTCACCTGGCTCGTCACCTATCTGCGGCAAACGCACAGCATGTCCGTCGGGGTCACCACCTGGTATCTCGCCATCAACATCTTCGGATCGTTTTGCGGCTATGTCGGCGCGGCCTACCTGAGCGACATGCTCGGGCGGCGCAAGACATTCGTGTTGTCCGCACTCGGGGCGACGCTCGCGATCCTGACCTATACGTTTCTGCCGGTCGTCGGCGTGACCATGCTCCTGCTCGGCTTCCTCGTCGGGATGTTCCAGTCGGGCATCGTATCCGGGATGGGCGCCTGCTTTTCCGAACTCTTTCCCGCCCAGATCCGCGCCAGCGCGGGTGGCTTTTCGTATAACTTCGGGCGCGCCTTCGGCTCGCTGATTCCGGCCGCGGTGGGTATCACGAGCGCCCGCTACGGCCTCGGTCCCTCGATCGGCGCCTGGGCGGCCGCGTCCTACGCCCTCGTCTTCCTCGCCGCGCTGGCGATGCCTGAAACGCGCTTCAAGGAGCTCGAACTACATGTCTAACCCCACCTTTCCCGGCACGCGCAATGGCGGCCAGATCGTGGTCGCTGCGTTGCTCGCGAACGGCGTGGATACGGTGTACTGCGTGCCGGGCGAAAGCTACCTCCCGGTCCTGGACGCGCTGCGCGACGCGACATCCATCCGTACCTACGTCGCCCGCCATGAAGGCGCGGCGGCGAACATGGCCGATGCCTACGGCAAGCTCACCGGCCGCCCTGGCATCTGTTTCGTGACTCGCGGGCCGGGCGCGACGCATGCAAGCATCGGGGTGCACACGGCAAGCCAGGATTCCACGCCGATGATCCTGTTCATCGGCCAGGTCGACACGCTGTTTTCCGAACGCGAGGCGTTCCAGGAAGTCGACTACCGGCGCATGTTCGGCGGCATGGCGAAATGGGTGACGGAAATCCAGGACCTCGCGCGCATTCCCGAAGTGCTGGCGCGCGCATTCAGCGTGGCCAGGTCCGGGCGACCGGGCCCCGTCGTGATCGCGCTGCCTGAAGACGTCCTCTTCGCGTCGGGCATCGCGCATGACGCCGGTCTTTCGCCGGCCACTCAGCCGGGCCTCGGCGCGGGCGCAACGGAAGCCTTTCGAGGCTTGCTCGCCAATGCGAGCCAGCCGCTGCTCGTAGTGGGCGGTTCGGGTTGGGACGAAGCGGCATGCGCGGACCTGCGCTCCTTCGCCGAAGCCTTCGACATACCGGTTGCCGCTTCCTTCCGCCGCCAGGATCTGTTTGACAACCGCCATGCGAACTATGTCGGCCAGATTGGCCTCGGCGTATCGCCACAACTGGCCGACCGCGTGCGATCCGCAGACCTTGTGATTGCGCTCGGCACGCGCCTCGCCGAGGTCACTTCAGACGGCTACACGCTGTTCCAGAGCCCGCTGCCAAAACAAACGCTGGTCCATGTGCACGCCGACGCCGGCGAACTGGGCCGCGTCTATCAACCCGCGCTTGCCATCAACTGCGGCATGCGCGAGTTCGCCCGCGCGCTGGCCGCCATGCCCGCAACCGACGTCGTCTGGCATACGTGGACCGCGTCCGCACGCGCGGATTATGAGCGGCATTCGGGGGAACCGGCGTCGGACGTGCCGACCGAAGGCGTCGACATGACGCAGGTGCTGAGACACCTGAACGCCACGCTGCCTGATGACGCCATCATCGCCAACGGTGCGGGCAACTATACGGTCTGGGTGCATCGCTACTACCGGTACCGCACGCCGCGCACGGAACTCGCGCCGACGAGCGGCGCCATGGGCTACGGCCTGCCGGCGGCGGTGGCTGCAAAGCTTCAGCACCCCGGGCGAACCGTGGTGTGTTTCGCGGGCGACGGATGCTTCATGATGTATCCGCAGGAACTCGCGACGGCGGTGCAATACGGCGCCGCGCTGATTGTGATCGTCGTGAACAACGGCATGCTGGGCACGATCCGCATGCATCAGGAACGGGAGTATCCGGGACGCGTGGCAAGCACGGACTTGCGCAACCCGGATTTCGTCACGCTTGCCACGGCATTCGGCGCATTCGCGGAGCGCGTCGAACGCAGCGAGGATTTCCCCGCCGCGTTTGCCCGCGCACAGGCTTCAGGGGTCGCGGCGTTGATCGAACTCAGGGTCGATCCGTTCCAGATCACGCCCGGCGCGCGGCTTCCTGCCTGAGACGCGCTGCATGGCTTCCGACAGGAGCCAGCTCCGGAAGGCTTCTGCCCCCGGGTGATTCATTGCCGCGGGCGGATAGACAAGCCAGTAGCTGTAATCGTTGAGTAGCTCGATATCGAAAGGTTGTATCAGTCGCCCACTGTTCAGGTCGTCCGCAGCGAGCATCAGGCGACCCAATGCCACGCCTTGTCCATCCGCCGCTGCCTGCAGCGCGAGGCTCGCATCGTTAAACGAAGGGCCGACGTCCGATACGAACCGCTTTATCCCTGCCTTTTCGAACCAGTCTGTCCATCCCTGCCTCGGCGTGTCATAGAGCAGGCGTACGTGGCGTAAGTCGGACGGAGCGCGAATGGCAGGCGGCCCGATCACCAGCGCTGGACTGCAGACGGGGCTCAGTCTCTCACGGCCTATCAGGTCGGCTGTCAGTCCTGCCCATTTCCCCAATCCCGAACGAATCGCCAGATCGAAACGGTCACTCGAAAACGACCAGACGGCCGCCGAACTATCGAGACGAACGTCGATGTCCGGATGTTGGGTACGAAATGATTCGAGGCGCGGAACGAGCCATCGCGATGCGAAGGACGGGAGCGCGGTGATGCGCAGAGGCCGCCGGTCAGGTTCCATCAGTCGTGCTGTGGCCGCCGCAACGCGATCAAACGCGCCCGTCAGCTCGAGAAGATAGGCTTTCCCGTCCCGGGTGAGCTCAAGCGCATGGCCCCGGCGTTCAAACAGGCGGCGGCCCAGCCAGCCCTCAAGCTGGCGGATCTGATGACTGATCGCCGCCTGTGTCACGCAGAGTTCCGCGGCAGCGCGGGTAAAGCTCAAGTGCCTTGCCGCGGCCTCGAAGGCGCGCAGCGCACTGAGTGGGGGCAAGCGTCGCATGGATGGCGTCGATTACTTTGGCTTATCGAGAGCATGAAGATAACCCGTTTGTGTGGTCGACGGTAGCCGGTTCTAATCACACACGTGCCGGGCAGGCATGGTGCCCGGCCTCTTGACGAGATAAGGCTAGCTAATGATCGCATTGAAGATATGGATTTTGTTCCTCGGTTACGCCGTACCCATGGTTGTAAGCCCGGGTCCTGGCAACACGGTGCTCGCGACTGCTGGCGGGCGCTTCGGCGTGACCGGGACACTGCCATTCTGGTTTGGCTTCGAGATGGCGAATCTCGTCCTTTCCGGCGTATACGGAGCAGGTCTGGGCAAGGTCCTGCAGGGTCATTCACAGATAGAGATCGTGCTGAAGTGGGCTGGCATCGCTTATCTGCTGTATCTCGCCTGGGGATTTTTTCGGCCAGCCAGTGGATCAGAAAAGGACGGCGAGCGTCGTTCGCGTCTGCGGGTCAAAGACGGATTTCTTGCGGTGATGCTGAATCCCAAGATTCACTCGATGATTCTTGTCATGTTTTCGCAGTTTCTAGACCCGGCGAAATCGCTTCCGACGCAGATCGTGCAGTTGTCCGCCGCTTTCCTGATCGTGTGCGTCGTCTGCCACTTCCCATGGATTTATGGCGGCCAGCTGATTCTCCGACGATTCCGTTCAGCGCGTGCGATGCGCGTCCAGGGTTGGGTATTTGGCACCAGCATGATCCTTGTTGCCGGATATGTTGCTCTTACCTGAACATCCGCTCGTGAACCCATATTGGCCGCCCTAAGTGGGCGAGTTCGCGCATCAGTCAACCAACCACGCCGGGGCGATTGTCGGGCAGGCTTCCCCGTTCCCTCGCCTGAACCACTATTTCGATCCAGTTATCCCAACTTGAGCCATCAAGGTCAGATTGCCGCCCATCCGCGGTTCACGGAACGGCCCGGCATCGTGCAGTGGCTCAAAGAGTTCAGGGTGAACCGCACGCAGGCGATAGAACTCGACCCAGCCCGCTTCGCCATCCGGCTTCCACTTTTCCTGCTTGACACCCGACTGCGCTGCAAACCAGGAGTCATCACGGTACCCGCTTGCCACAAGCTCGGCCAACCGGTTGATGCGGTGGTCCTTGTACGCGTACCAGTCCTCGCCCTTCAGTCGCGCCATCTCGGCCATCAGCACGAGCGGAGCCAAAGCATAGTTGTGATAGTGCAGCGCACGCTTGCCCCGCTTCATTTCCATAGGCAGGCTGCCGTCGTCTTCGATATCGTTGATGCCCTTTTCGTAGACGCCGCGCGCCGTATCGAGAAGCGCCGGATCGCCGGTCGCGACGGCCGCTGCCATCACGCCCACACCCGTCCAGTAGTAATGGTTGTTGCGGGTTTTCTTTGGGTTATCCCAGTACGCCATATTGGCTGTCGCTAGTTTTTCGAGCCACGCGTCGATCTCGGCACGCTGCCCGGCGGTCGCGAGTTCACGTGTTTTCAGGTACGCGATGCCGGCACCCCCGGCCACCCACTGCCGCAGATAATCGGACTGGTCGTTGTTGATGTGAATCATCTCGCCAAGCATCGCGCCATCGCGTGCCCAGCTGCTCAACCATTCGATGGTGCATTGTCCCGCAGAGACATCGTGCTTCGCCAGATAGCGATCCGACATATCGGCGACCTGTTTCGTGTAGTCGTCGAGCGGTCGGGTCATCTCGGTGTTGGCGCGCTTCTTTGCCTCGTCGATCACGGAATGTGCGGCATCGGTGTAGTAACCCTGAGCCTTGATGTCCCGCATGGCGGGAGGCGCCGACGGACAATCCATCGCGAGTGCGTCCAGCGAGAAAGCGAGGGCGGCGAGGCAAAACGTAAGACGTGCGAGCTGCATCAAAACTCCATCAAGATTGTTAGCCGTTAAGGGACATGCCGTCATTACCTGAAGGCCCAAGGCGAAAATCGATAATCACGCTATGGCTTCAGGTGAATACAACTTCCGCGTCTCGCCCGCGTCGAAGCCGTGATCGGCCATGAGGCGCTCGATTGCACGATTCACCTGATGCGGCGTAATCAGCCGCGAGCATTCGAACTGACGATCAGTGCCCGCATGACGCGGACACCACATAAAATCCTTGTGATCGAATTCGACGGTCGTGTCGTTCCAGCAACTGTTGCACGTGTGGAAATTGATCACCCGATAAGGCGTTTCGAACTCATTTTGCGGGTGCGTGAATCCGCTGATCATCACAACCGGCTTGTTGAGCGCCCACGCGAGCCATGACAAACCGCTCGACAGTCCAACGAAAAAGTCTGCGTGCATGAGGAGGCTGGCGCGCTCCTGCAACGGCAGATTGCCGGTGAAGTCTTCGGCGCCGTAAGGAATGTGATTCCACTGCAATCCGTGGCCGTTGACGTGCTCGCGATCGATGCAAAGCACGCGATATCCCCTGGCTTTAAGAAACTTGACGGTTTCAAACCAGCCCGTCGGGTTGTTCCAGTACTTGCATTGCGACGACGATTGCGCAGCGATGCATACGTAGGGTTCGGCGATGCGTCGCGCGGTGTCGCGAACGCCGATGCGCGGACGACATTCGTTTGCGGGAAGGCCCAGCAGATACGCGATTGTCTTCTGCAAACCGCTGACCCGGAAATCGGTCGGCTGATGCGTGCGGTCTTCGCAGGGAAAGAAAATGCCCAGGTAGTAGCTCGCGTAAAACTCGTGTTTGCGCGCGTCTTCATCCTGCGGACGAATGTAGTGCAGCTCTGGATACGCATCTTCGAACAAAGACCATATCCCCTCGCCCATCGAGAGATACATTTCGCAGCCGTGGCGCTTGCGAAATTCGTCGACATAGGGAAACCACGCGACGATGTCGCCAATCGTCCCGACTGGCAGACGTGCATATACCTTCTTGCCGCACAGGTCGAAATCGTGTTCGAACACGAGCTCGTCGTTGCGCATGACTTCAATGCGAAAGTTGACGAAATAGCGCTTGGTGCTCGCCACCGTCGCGTCGGCAACCACTTCGTCAAAGAGCACAACGTCCGCGTCCCGGTCGAGCAGCCGCACACGCCAGCCGTCGCCCTCAACCTGCACACGGCAGCCGTAGTTGAAGTCGAACTGGATGCCGGCAGGGCCGCTCAATGACGGCACGCCAAGGTTGACGAACGGACCTGCGTCCATCGCACCAGGCTGCGAACCCGCTTGCAGCGGCGCGCTCCCGTCCTCGCGGGGCATCACGGAAAAACTGGGAGATTCGCTCATTTTGGCTTGCTCTTTTCGCTCAAGATTCGATACATGACGCTATTACTTCTGATACGAAAGGCCGACATTGACCGCGATCGGGCTTTGATAATGCTGGCCCTTCGCATAGCTCACATCGACGTAGAAATGAGAACTGCGATTCAACGATGCCGCGACACCCGCCGAAACCGAGCCCCAGGAATCGGGCGTTTGCGCATTGATGTCGCTGCCGGCCACAGTCACCGTCTGCTGACTGTTGAAGGCGTGCACGGCGTTAAGGCTGACGAATGGTTGCATCGGGGTCTGCCACAACGTGAGGGTCTTGCTGACCGTCACGCCCGCGCTTCCCAGCGCTGTGTTGTGTGCGGCGAGCTGAATCGGCATGCCGTTGGCGAGCGTATAGCCGATCGAATTGGCGCTGAGATACGAGAACGCCACACGCGGCTCAATGATCCAGTCGCCTGCGAGTTCCAGGCGCTTGCCGCCTTCGAGGGACGCAGCGAAACCGTTGTCGTTATAGCTGCCCGTGTTGTTGCCGGTAATCGAAAGCGTGTTCGACGTGCTGATGAAACGGACAACCGCGTCCGTGAACCAGCCGTTCTTGCCGGCGAGCCCACCGTACAGACCCACGTTCCATGGATACACGCTCGCGGACCCGCTGTCGCCGGTGGTGGTGCGCGCTTCGGCCACGCCACCCGTCAGCCCGACGTACCAGTCGCCATACGGGCGCGCAAAACGCAGATCGCGGCCGAACTGCACGCCACCCGCGTCAACGGATGAGGAGATGCCCGCCGAATCGAGCGTAAAACGCTGACCGTACGCGTGAATCCACAGCCCCTGATCCGTGCCGCCCCGCAGCTCCGCCATCCGCGACATGGTTTGCTGGATCTGCTCATACCAGAGCATCGTCGAGACAGCCGGTAACGCCTGGGCGACCGACGCTGCATCACCCAGTTGCCCGGTGTCCGCGAGATAGAATTGCCCGGCGACATCCTGCAACGCGTACTTCTCGGCGCCGACATCGATGGTGCCCGACTGCAGCGTGAAATTCGCGTTGTCGTTGGTGCCGCTGACCAACGCCATGCGTGTACCTTTGGGCGCCGGTGTCGTGCTGGCGTCCTGGACGGAGAGCACGTAATTGCCGCTGCCGTTGTTGACGATCAATTGATCGCCCTGCCCTGCGGCGACGTTGGTATTCAGCGAAAACTGTCCGCTGCCGCTCAGCCCGTTCACGGTCAATGCCTTATAACCTGCTGAATCCGGTGCGCTAAAGACGACATTGCCGCCGTTAAGCACAAGCGCGTTCGCTGTCGCGTTAGCGTTGCCCGTGACGACGATCGACGTGCTGGTCGCGACAAGCAATGTGCCCTGCACATTGCCCGACGTGAAGACAGGACCGGGCACCACGCCCGTCGACGTCATACCGCCTACGTACAGCGCTGCGGTGCCCCCGCTCGTCACGACCGAGCCACTTGCCGTGCCGCCGCCGACCACTTGCTGCATGCCACCATTAGCGACCATCGTGCCATTTGCGAGACCGCCGCTCGAAACTGTCTGCGTGCCGGCCGACAGAACCAGCGTGCTGTTCGCGGTGCCGCCCGGATAGATCGTTTGACGGGCCTTCTGACCGACCGTCGTGTTGAGCGTCACGCCGCCAGCGGAGACATACTGTGTGCCGCCCGAGGAGACCGCACCGACCAGCACGGTGTTGACAGCAAGACCGCTCGTCACGGTCTGCCGTGCGAAAGGATTCACCACGGTATTGGTCGCCGTGCCGCCACTCGCCACCGAGGCGCTGCCGCCAGAATTGATCACCGCCCCGTTTGCCACGCCGCCTGCAACCGTGAGCACGCCGCCTGAATTGACCACGGTCGCGCTCGCGACACCGCCGCCGCTAACGATCTGGGTGCCGAGATTGTTAAGCGTCGCGGCCGATGCCACGCCACCCGATGACACCGCCTGCTTGCCGCCGTTGTTAATCACCGCGCCATTGGCCGTGCCGCCCGCAAGCACGGCCTGCGAGCCGCCCGAATTGATCACGGTACCGTTCGCCACGCCGCCCGCTGTGACCGACTGCTTGCCGCCGTTAAGCGTCGCCGAGGTAGCGGTACCGGACACGATCTGCGTGCCGCCGCCCATGATCACGACAAGCTGGTCGCCCGCGCCAGTCATGATCGTCTGCGTGCCACCCGAGGCAACCGTGACGCCCATCGTTGCGCCGCCTGAGGAGACAGTTTCCTTGCCGCTGACTGTCGCCGATGTGACCGTTCCGGACACGAGCTGCGTACCGCCTCCCTGTACGGTTGCAAGCTGGTCGCTTGCGCCGGCCATGATCGTCTGCGTGCCGCCCGAGGCAACGCTCACGCCAGTCGTCGCGCCGCCCGACGAAACGAACTGCTTGCCGCCCGCATTCACTGTTGTTCCGCTCGCTGTACCCGCGATGTTCTGCGATCCACCGCTGTTGACGATTGCGCCCGTGTCGTTGCCGCCGGCGAGAACGGACTGCGTTCCTCGCGAGTTCACGATCGTGGCGCTGGTGAAACCACCTGAACCGACTGTCTGCACGCCGGTACTGTTAATGGTCGTGCCCGTCGCGCTCGCGCCGGCCGACACATTTGCCGCGCATCCCGTACTCGGCGGCAGGATCTGGCCGACGCACTGGGCAAGCGCGTGATTGCTGATGGCCGGGAACACGATCGCCATAACAGCCGACAGCGCATTGACGGGCAACATCGGTTCGATGCGTGCGCGGCGCTGTTGCAGCATCGCCAGATCGGACACCACTTGCCACGGATTGGTCTCGTTCATGATTGTCTTTTTCCCTTGCCTGTACCCGTCCCCGCCGGTCCGGCGTTGCGCCGGGCTGTCGTGGGCCACCATCGTGATGTGGAGTCTCAGAAGATGTGCGTGATGCCGACGCCGCCGCCTGTTGGATTCACCCCTGGCGTGCGGGCGCTGACGCTTTGCACGACGGGTGTCGAATCGAAGTCGTACAGGCCCTGGCTTCCGTTCCAGATACGGCTGATGTAGGCAGAGACCAGCGTGCGTTTGCTGAGGCGATAGATGTAGGCCAGCGAGAACTGCTGTGCCGACGTCCCGCTTCTCACGTTCGACGCGCAACTTGCGACGGCGCCGACCGCGGCTCCCGAACACTGCAAGCTGCGGGCATAGGCATAGCCGCCGATGAATTCGTTGTTGCCGACCACTTTCCCGAGGCTGACCGTTGCGGCCTGGCGTGAGACACGGCCCGGTCCGGCTGCAGTCTTCTTGCCGTAGGTGCCGTCCGAGCCGGAATAGTCGAGACCGAACGCGAGACTGAACGTGCTTGTGAACGAGTACCGTCCGACGATACGGTTCGACCAGTCGTTTGACGACCCCTGTGCGAGCTTGTCCTGGTTCGCGCGGGACTCGTACACGTACTGCAGATACATCGGGCCGGCCCCGTAGCTCGCGGACAGCGAATACACGCGATCCGCGTTGCCGGTGATGCCGTTCGCCGGGTCGGCGCTCTGGCTGTTGGTGTAAAGGAAGTGACCGACGAGCCCGCTGGAATCTTTCGACGTCGCATAAAGCACGGCGTTTGCGACGCGGTTGTTGAACTGCAGCGACGTGCCGTTGAGCGTGGTCATCAGCGTCGTCGGGCTGGCGATCGGCATCTGGTCGCCGAGAAATTTGTAGGTGCCGACCGTGTCGTACAACGGTGACGTCAGCAGGCCGAATTTCAGCACCCCAAACGTGTCGTTCTGTATCCCGATGAACGTATCGCGACCCGCAAACTGGCCACTGGCATTCGTATTCGTACCCGTGCCCACATTGACCGTGTTTTCCAGCTGGAACAGCACGTACCACGTCGACCCGAGGTCCTCCGCACCGCGTATGCCCCAGTAGGAACCGTTGCTGGCGAAATTCGTCCTGCTGCTTTCATCTGGACCGTTACGCGCGCCATTGGCCGTCATGTAAGCAATGGTTGGGCTCAACAGACCGTAGAGTTGCAGCGTGTCGCCGCTAACCGATACGCCATCGCCGGAGACGGGTGAACCCAGCGGATTGAAGCCAGCTTCTTCGGAACCCGCGAATGTCGGCGCCTTCGCCGCTTCCTGTGCATGGGCCATGGCGCCGTACGCGAGGCACGCGCCGACGAGGCATGCTTGCTTGAAATTCTGCTTTTTCACGTTGTCTCCAGTCTTCTTCTCATTCTGCACACTTCATGAAGCAGGTCGCGTATGCGGCCCGTTGCTCCCCGGTGTCTTCGATGATTTGTCAGTGTTTCGCGACGGCTAGTAAAACGATTTCCTATATTCGCAATCTGATTCCGCTGCGTCAAGAATTTTCCGCACACACGCTCTTCGTTTCACGTTCTTTACAGGTCTTCGTTCTGCTGCGGTACAGGCTGTGAAGAAGAGCATTTAGCGGGCTTTTTCCCGGCACATTCGCAATTTCATCGCACACTTTCTGCACGCATATCCATATTCATTCGCCCGCTTGATACACCCAACAACGTTCGAACTTCCAGTCACACACAGTGAGATTAACGTTTTCCTTCGTGCATACTTTTCGACCTGCTCGGGTAGCGCTCTCCCAGGAGAGCGCTACCCCTCTCAACCCCTTACGTGGATTGCGCGAGGACGCGCGAGATCATCTGATGTTCAGCCGGGAACAAGGCATCGGCATGCCACTTCTGAAGGTCGCGAAACGCTTTGACCAGCCGCGTTCGCGTTTCCGCAGTCGCGCTTACCATTGGCCAGTTGTGCATCAGGTAAGCGAGCGGAATCACGTTGCGCCGCTCGCACCAGACATCGAACAGGTAGAGGCAGAGCGCGTGCAGATCGCGCTCGACGCCCGTTTCGATGACATCCGCTTTCATGATTTTTCCGGCCGCTCTTCCCGCTTCGTCCGCGCAGTAGTTGTCTCGCATGGCCTGCATTGCACAATCCACTTCATTGCCACCTTCCTTCAACATGCGCACGCCCACGGTCAGGCACTCACCGCGGTCGCAGCATCGGAATGCGCTCCGTCCGCTGCCCGCTTGACCAGCGTCCACAGACATACCGCACCGATGAGGTCGCCAAAACCCAGCACCGTAAAGAACGGCGTATAGCCGATGCGTCCCACGAACCAGCCAATCAGCAGCGTGAAGCAGAGATTGCCGATGCCAGCGACGAATCCGGCAAGCCCGGTCACCGTCGCGACTTCCCTGCGCGGGAACAGATCGGCGGACATCGATATCACCGTGACCGACAGCGTCTGGTGTGCAAATCCGCCCAGACACAGGAGGAATATTGCGGTGCCCGGGCTCTGAACGAATCCGACGCCAGCCATCGCGATCATCAGCACTGCGCCGAGTGTGAAGACCGCGCGCTTGCCATCGACGATCGGCGTGCCAAACCGCCGGTTTAACCAGACCGACAACGAGCCACCCATCATGCAGCCGAGGTCGGCGGTCACGAATGGTAGCCACGCGGTCATGGCAATTGTCTTGAGATCGAAGCCGCGAACCTGATAGAGATAGAGCGGCATCCAGTACACGAGCGTGCCCCAGACCGGATCCGCAAAAAATCGCGGCAGCGCAATGCCCCAGAAATTGCGCTGCGTGAGAATCTCGCGCAACAACGGGCGCGCGCTTACGTGCGCATCGACATCGGGCGCCTGGCCGGCGGCGATGTACGACGCCTCTTCGGCTGTCAGCGCCTTGTGCTCATCGGGATGGCGGTAAAACACAAGCCACAGCACGGCCCAGCACAGTCCCAGTCCGCCGGCGACGATAAATGCCATGTGCCAGTTGTACGTGAGGATCGACCATGCGATGAGCGGCGGCGCCATGATGGCGCCAAGCGACGTCCCAAGATTGAACACGCCCGCCGCGATGCCACGTTCGTGCGCCGGAAACCAGTAGGCAGCCGCGCGCATGCCACCCGGAATGAAGGCCGCCTCGACGAATCCGAGCATGCCCCGCAGCACGAACAATCCGACCCAGCCGCCTGCGAAACCGTGGGCCATGCAGATCACCGACCACGCGACACCGCAAATCAGAAAGCCTGCCCGGAGCCCGACCCGGTCCATCAGATATCCAGTGAGCGGCGCACCGATTGGATACATGACGAGAAACGCGCCCGTAATCCACCCGTATTGATGGGTGCTGATATGGAGATGCTCCATGACCGCCGGCGCTGCGACACTCAGCGAACTGCGCGCGAGATAGTTGGTGATCGTGCCAAGTGTCAGCAGACCGATCATCCACCATCGAAGACCTTTAACCTTGATTGTCACGACGTCATGCTCTCTTTCGATGAAGTACGGGCATCGGTCTCTTCCCATTGATATTGCGGCAGGCGCATCGGAACTTCATGCCGCCGCTGGCACGCGCAGTTGCGCGAGCAGTCCGCCGTCCACCGGCAACACGTGTCCTGTAACGAACGACGCCGCGTCGGAGGCGAGGAACAGCACTGCGAGCGCGGCTTCGTCCGCGCTGCCGTGTCGCGGCAGCGGCAAGCCGCGCGCTGCGGCCGGATCGACTGTGAGCGTATGCGAGTGCGGAATCTGCGCGGGAGCGATTGCGTTCACGCGGATGCCGTGGTGACCGAAGTCGGCGGCAAGACAACGTGTGAGCGCATCCATGCCACCTTTACTGACGTCGTAGATCGCGTTGTTGCGATGGGCACGCTGCGCGCCCGGCGACGACACGTTCACGATCGCACCACTGCGCCCGCTCGCAGTCCAGCCACGGATTGCATCGAGGCTGAGCGCATACGTCGCGCGCAGGTTCACCGCGATGATTTCGTCGAATTCGTCGAGAGTTGCCGTGTCGGTTGGCTTTTTTGTCTGCGTGAGACCGGCGTTGTTGATCAGGATGTCCAGGCCACCGTGCCCAGCTGCGCGCGCGAGGATCTCGCTGCGATGACCGTCGTCAGCAATATCGCCTGCGAGCACGTCGCAATGCGCACCCAGGGTGTCTCGCAATCCGGCGAGCGCGTCGCGATTGCGCCCCGTCGCCACCACGCGGGCGCCGGCTTCGCAAAAGCGCTTTGCAATTGCCGAGCCGATTGCCCCGCTCGCCCCCGTCACAACCACAACCTTGTCGCTGAAATCGAATTGGATCTGCATAGTTCTTTTAAGAGCCCGGAAGACACGTGAGATACGTGCCAGAAAAACGTTTTCCCAAATATAATTGGGGCGAGCGAGTGAAGTCAATCGTTTTCCCGATTGGTGAGCATCGGTGAAAACCCGAGGCAACAACCCGAGCGAAAACGAGACCGCGTTTCCGCACGTGATAGAGGCCGCCTGCACCGGCGCGCCACGCAAGACAGTAGTTTGAACAATCAGAAAGTGCCGTGTTTATAGAGGTAAACGAGAATTGATCGGGCGTGCACGTCCGATACATGAAAACCAGTCGAGAAGGTTTAGAGGGCGCCCGGCATCACATCTTTACTGCTGGCCGGATTTCAATTAGCATAGAAAAACGTTACCCTAAAACATATGAAAAAAACCTCCTCGACGATCCGAGACGTCGCCGCCGCCGCCGGCGTATCCGTCACCACCGTGTCGAAGTTCATCAACCACGCGCAGCGCTTTTCCCCGCCGGTCGAAGCGAGGGTCCAGGCCGCCATCGATGAACTGGGATACCGGTCGAATCCGCTCGCACGCTCGATGATCACGGGCGAGACACGCACCATTGGCCTTGCGATCCTCGACATCCTCAATCCGCACTTCACGAGCATCGTCAAGGGCGCGAACCGCGTGGCGCTCCAGCACGACTACACGTTACTGCTCGTCGATACGGAAGAAAGTCAGGACCATGAGCAGGTCTTGATCGAGGCGCTTGCCCAGCGGGTCGACGGTGTGATCGTGAGTTCCCGCATGCCGGAGCAATCCGTGCAATGGATGCTCGAGTTGCACAAGCCGGTCGTGCTCTTCGGCCGGAACCATCACTTCCCGATTCCAAGCGTGGGCACTGACAGCTATCTCGCCTCGTACATGCTTGCGAGACACCTGCTGAACCAGGGCCACCGGTCGATTGCCTACGTGGGATTTGGCCAGTCGCGATGGAATAACGAGCGGATTCGCGGCGTACAGGCGTGCCTCGCCGAACAGGGACTGTCGGCCAGCGTGTATGACGCTCAGGCGGCTTCGCCGCAGGGTGGCGAGCGGGCGTGCTCCTCCATCATGCTCGGCCCGAACCGGCCCGATGCGGTGATCTGCTACAACGACCTGATCGCGCTCGGCTTCATCAAGGCGGCCCGTGCGCTTGGCTTTTCACTGCCGCAGGACGTTTCGATAGCGGGCTTCGACAACGTGCCGTACGGCGAATACGCTTCGCCCGCGTTGACTACGGTCGACCTGCAAAGCGAAAAGATGGGCGAGATTGCGATGCTAAAGCTCATCGACGCACTCGCCGGCAAGAATGACACCGAATACTCATTACTTGAACCGCGCCTTGTCGTGCGCGACTCGACCATGCGCCGTGCAGGTGCGTCTGCGTCCGAAGATGCTTCCGCTGCCCGCGCAATCCCAATCCGGAAAGGAACCAGTAGATGAAGATCGTCGCCGTTCACGTCACACCCATTGCCATCAGCGATCCACCGTTGCTCAACGCGAGCGGCGTCCATGAGCCTTTTGCGCTGCGTTCGATCATCGAGGTGGAGACGGACAACGGGCTCGTCGGCCTGGGTGAAACGTACGGTGACAAGCCGGTGCTGGAAGGACTTCTGCGCGTCAAGGATCTGCTTGTCGGACTCAGTCCGTTCGATCTCAATGGCCTGTGGCAACGCGTGCTTTCCGTGGGTAAGCCGGTTGCACACGGTGTCGAACTCGACGTGGCGCCAGGCTCGCAGGCGAGCAGCGCCGAGCGCAAGATCTTCGGTGCATTCGAAGTTGCGCTACTCGACGTGCAGGCGCGTTCGCTTAACGTGCCGGTTTACGAACTGCTCGGCGGCGCGGTGCGTCGGCAGATCCCTTTTTCGGCGTACCTGTTCTTCAAGTTTTCAAGCGATGTCGATTCGTCATACCGGCCCGATGCATGGGGCGAGACGTTAAACGCCGAACAGCTCGTGGCCCAGGCGCGCACGATGATCGACCGTTACGGCTTTGGCAGCATCAAGCTGAAAGCCGGTGCGCTCGATCCGGACCACGAAGTCGAATGCCTGAAGGCGCTCAAGCGCGCGTTTCCGAATCACCCGCTGCGTATTGATCCGAACGCGAACTGGTCGCTCGAAACGGCGGTGCGCATGGCACAACGCCTCCAGGGCGACCTCGAGTACTACGAGGACCCGACGCCGGGCCTCGAAGGCATGGCTGAGCTGCACAAGGCAACCGGCCTGCCACTCGCCACCAACATGGTGGTGACGGATATGGACGAATTCCGCCGCAACGTCACGCTGAACGGCGTGCAGATCGTGCTGTCGGATCATCATTACTGGGGCGGCCTGCGCGCCACCCAAACGCTCGCTGCGATGTGCGATACGTTCGGGCTCGGGCTGTCGATGCACTCGAATTCGCATCTTGGTATCAGCCTGATGGCGATGTCGCATCTGGCCGCGGCCGTGCCGAATCTGACGTACGCGTGCGACACGCACTATCCGTGGCAGGACGATGAAGTCATCAAGGGCGGCAAGATCGCCATCAAGGATGGCTGCGTCACGGTAACGGATGCACCTGGGCTTGGCATCGAACTCGATCGCGATGCGCTCGCGGCACTCCACGACCAGTACCTGCATTGCGGCATCACGAATCGCGATGACGTTTCGCAGATGCGCAAATTCCGTCCCGACTGGACGCGCAAAAAGCCCCGCTTCTGATTTCTCCTCACACATCCTCCTTGACATGCAACCAAATGGTTGCATAATGAAGTCATGGATGACGATTCTGTTTTCAGGGCGCTGGCGGACGCAAGCCGCCGAGCCCTGCTCGACCGGCTGCACGAAGACAATGGCCAGACGTTAGGCGAACTCTGCCAGGGCCTGAACATGACGCGTCAGGCGGTTACGAAACATCTGTCGATCCTGGAGCAGGCGAACCTTGTTGCGTGCAAGTGGCAAGGTCGCGAGAAGCTGCATTTCATCAACCCGGTTCCCATCAACGAGATTGCAGAGCGCTGGATCAACAAATTCGAACAAACAAAATTGGGCGCGCTCGCGAGACTCAAGAAATCGCTTGAAGGAAAAGATCATGGCTAGCGCGACCGCATCGACATTCGTCTACGTCACCTACATTCGCACAACGCCCGAGCAGTTGTGGACGGCGCTGACAAGCCCCGAATTCACCCGGCAGTACTGGTTCGGCGTGGTTCAGGAGACGGACTGGAAAGTGGGTTCGTCATGGAAAATGATCTTTGCCGATGGCCGCATTGCCGACACCGGCGAGATCGTGGAATGCGATCCGCCGAAGCGCGTCGTCATCAAATGGCGAAACGAGTTCAGGCCGGAACTGAAGGAAGAAGGCTATTCCCGCTGTGAGATCGATCTCGAAGCCATGGACGATGCGGTCAAGCTCACCATCACGCACTCGATGGAAAAGGAAGGCACACAGTTCATCGGCGCGGTATCCGGCGGCTGGCCGCTCATTCTTTCGAATCTCAAGTCGCTGCTCGAGACAGGCAAACTCGTCGTACCCGTCAAGAAGACGTAAGTGCGATCAGCGGCATTCCGGCGGCCGGCGTCTTGCGTGGCCGCTCAGGGATTCAGACGCGCACGAGGCCTGTTAGTGGCCGCATGCTTCCGGCCTGTCCGAACAGCGTTGAAGCCGTGCGATGCGGATCGATGCCAAGGCTCTCGCCAGCGGCGCCAGCGATCAACGCGTCGAGCTGCGTCGTGGGTTTGAGGTCGCGTGATTCGTAGAGACTGGATGCGCTGAGGCCGGGCCAGTCAGCAAGCACGCGTCCGCCCTGCACTGCTCCACCTGCCAGCATCGCAACCGATCCCGTGCCGTGATCCGTGCCGCCCGTGCCGTTCGCCGCGGCGGTTCTGCCGAATTCGGTAGCGACGAGTACCGTCGTTTTGCTCCACTGCGGACCCATGCCGTCGCGCAACGCAGCGAGCATCGTGTCGAGTGCCTTTAGCTGGTTCGCGAGACGCGGATTCTGCGCGCTATGCGTGTCCCAGCCGCCTGTTTCGATCATCGCGATACGCGGGCCGTCGTCGCGTGACAGAAAGCTCGCTGCGAGCTTGCCCAGGCTCGCCGGGTCCTGACGCGCGCTGGCGTCGCCGGCAAGGCCTCGTGCGGCCATCGCTGATTCCCATAGCGGTCGCAACTGCGCATCCTGATCGTAAAGCTGCGAAACGCGTGTGAGCAGATCGTCAGGTGCCTGCGGCAATGCCGATGGCGCGTACGAGGTTACCTGTGCCGTGCCGCGCAACGCCATCGGCACTGTCGGCGCAAACGCGATCGCGTTTTCGCGCGTGGCCGGCATCAGCGTGACGAGGCGATTGAGCCAGCCGTCCTTCGACTGATACGGCGACTTGCCCCCTGTCTCGAGCACGTTCTGGCCGTCGAAGTGCGAGCGGTCGCGATAGGGCGATGCAACAGCGTGTACAAAGAGCGCCTGGCCGTCCGCGTACATTTTCGCGGTCTGCACGAGCGAGGGATGCAGCGCGAACGTGCCGTCGAGCTTCGTCGCGGACGCCGGGTCGATGGCGAGCGCACCGCGCAGATTTGCGTAGGCGGGGTCGGCGTAAGGCACGACGATGTTCAGGCCGTCGGCGGCGCCGCGCTGGATGACGAAAACGAAACGGCGGTCCGTCGCGACGCTGGCGAACGCAATATGCGGCGACGCGAGCATGGCGCCTGCGCCGGCTGCGGCAAAGCTCAAGAACCTGCGGCGAGTCAGCATGGTATTCATCTCCGTTGGAAGTCCGGTGAAACCAGCAGCAGCGCGATCGCAGTCGACGCGCTTTCGGCACGCGAGACAGCCGTTGCCGTCGATGGGCTCAGCGAGCCGGCCAGCAGCGTCTGCCCGAGCGTGCGCGCGTCGAGCCTGTCGCCGACACGCGCGGCGAAGCGCTGCGCCACTTCGACACGTCGCACGAGCGCATCGGGTGCGGCCCAGCTTGCAGCGATGTCGTCGTAGCCCGCAGGTGAGCCTGGCCGCCAGACCGGCTGACCGAGTTGCGTCAGAAGCGGCGCGCTTTGCAGATTGCCGAGGTCCTGCCAGCCGAGACCACGCATCGACGAGATCGTCCATTCCCACGGCGTCTTGAACTTGACGGCAACCGGCGACCACGCCTCCGGCGTATCGATCAGCGCGCGATAGATCGTTGGTAGATCACCGCCGCTCCGTATGAAGACCTCAGTCAACCGCTCGCTCACTGCCGACGGCGGATTGTCCGCCACGAAATGTCGCGCAAGCTTGCCGCCGATGTGCTGTGCGGTAGCAGGCGAAGTAGAGAGATCGTGCAGGATGGCAAGCGCCTGCGCTTCGCCAGGTTGATCGTAGCGGCGTCCCATGATCGTTCGCGTGCCCGGCTCGTGCAGCGCCGTGCGAAACACGAACGTGCCGGGTGCCGCGCCGTTCGGCTGCGGCCCCTGATAGCCGGCGACACTCCAGCCGGTCAGCGCGCGGGCGAATTCCGTGACGTCATCCTGCGTGTAGCCGCTGCGTACGCCCAGCGTATGCAGCTCCATGATTTCGCGCGCGAGGTTTTCGTTCAGGCCAGGCTTGCGAGCCGGGTTGCGCTGCGCGGCGCGCATGGCTGCCATGCTGTCCGGGCCAACGGAGCGCGTCTGGTCGAGAAACAGCTGCATGGCTGGATGACGCTCGACGGCCACGAGCATGTCTTCAAAGCGGCCCAGCACATGCGGGCGGATTGCTTCCGCTTCGAACGCGCCGGCTAGCGCGGCGACGCCTGGCTTTTCGCTTGAGACGGCGAAGTGGTTCGACCAGAAGTGCACCATTCGCTCGACGAACGGCGTTGACGTGGTGAGCGCGCTGTCGACGCGCGCGTTCACCGCGTCGCGGTAAACGTCGCGTATCTCCGTGCGCAACGCCTTGCGTGCCTCGATCTTTGCGGCTGCATCGCTGGCGGCTTGCGGGCTCTGGTTGGGTGCGTTCTGCGCGCCCTGCAGGCTCTTCGGGTTTTGCTGAAGTTGCTGACGCTGTTGCGCGAGGTTGGCAGCAAGCGCCACTGCACCTGGCTGGTTCGACCATGCCGCAGGCAACGGTTGATACTGGTCGAACTGCGCAAGCAGCCATGCCTTGGGATCAGCTGGCGGCGTATCGTCTGCGCGCGCGCCGAGGCCGAAGCGGTTGAGCGCGATCGCCGCAGCGTTCACGGTCGGTGAATTGGCCATACAGTCCCCGTCGGGCTATAAGTAACTGTTAAACGGCGGGCGGCGGAAATTCCGTCGCATCTCACTTAAGAATTATTCGCCCGGCTTTGTGCTTGCCGCCGCTGGTGGTGAGGGCTCGCGCCACTGGCCACGCAGCTTCAGGCTCTCCGCAAACTGCACGCGCTCTTCAGGCGTGAGCGTCGCCGCGAAATCGGCGACGCTGCTTTCAACCTGCGCGCGCAAAGTCGTGTCGGCCGTGCGTGTGCGGGCTAACGCGGCATCGAGTGCGGCGCGGTCGAGTTGGGGTGCAGCGAGCAGACGCAGTACCTCACGACGCCCTTCCCGACCCTCGCGCGCATATTGCCGGCCTTCACGCCGCGCGTTTTTCAGGCCGTCGATAAACGCCTGCTGGCGCTCGGGCGAAAGCGTTTCGGCGGCAAAGCGCAGCGCGCGCTGCTGCGCCGCGACGGGTGCCGTTGTCGAGCCGTGCGCCACGAACCACTGATACGCGCCACCGACGATCCCTCCAACGAGAAACACGTTGAGCACAAGCGAGCCCACCAGAATGAATTTTGATGACCGGCCGTTCATTCGCCGCTCCAGTCAGCGGATGAGCCGCCGAAACTTGTAGTCAGCCAGGACAGTTCGTGCGCCGGCGGCGGTTCGCCCGTCACCAGAAAAAACGAAACCGCGAACGCGCCGGCAAGGCCACCTGCCAGCCCGACGCCCGCGATCGCAGCACCCGACCACCACATGCGACGATGTATCCGCAGCGGACGCCTCGCAGGTGCGCTCGCGACGACACACTGTTGCAACGCGTAATCGGGGGGTGCGACGGTTTGACTGTCCAGCCAGGCGTCAATATCGGCCGACGCGGCCAGTACGGCGTCACCTTCGTGCGGATGCAACGCGGCCCAGGCCGTCGCCGCCTCGCGCTCATCGTCCGGCCAGCGACGCGGATCCGCGCCGTAAGCATCGACAATGGTGTGAAATCTTTCGGGTGTCATGGCGTGTCCTTGCCGGGATCGTTCCCGGCCAGCAGGGTGCGCAGGTTACGACGGGCGCGTGCAAGCAGGCTTTCGAGGGCATCGACCGTGATGCCCATCAGCGCGGCTGCTTCGATGTTCGAGAGTTCCTGGTAGTAGTTCAGAACGAGCGCCTCGCGCTGCCGCGCTGGCAATTGCGCAAGCGATGCGCGAACGCGTTCGTCGCGGACGTGGGCTTCGAGTCGCGCGTCGGGTAAGGCAGCGGGGTCGGCCTGATCGGGCAGGTCGTCGGCCATCGGGTCTTCGCGATGGCCACGCAGACGGTCGTAGCAGAGGTTTAGCACCACGCGATGCAGCCACGTGTCGAACCGGGCTTCGCCGGTTTTCCAGCGTGGCGCCTGCTTCCAGATGCGCACGAAGGCTTCCTGTGCGACGTCTTCTGCTTCCATAGGGTCTCCCAGCATGCGCGTGGCGAGCGACAACAGCCGCGGCAACTTGCGCGCGACGAGCATGCGGACAGCGGCCGGGTCGTGTTCTCCGACCCGCGCCACGAGTTCCGCGTCGGGATCCTGCTCGCTCAAGGCGTGCGGTCCTGTGGCGGGTGATTCGTCGATGGCGTTAGCGGCGGCTGGTAGCGCGCCATGCGGGCGGGACGAATCGCGATTCGAACGCTTGTCAAATGTTGTGGCTCCCTGGGTCGGCCTGCTTCGGCGTCGCGCGGCCGCTGGCTTGCGACTGTGGCAAGCTACTGCGTGGTCGTCAATATACGACGACTGCAGGACGGTAATACGCAGGATGCGCCGCCGGCACGACGATACAACCCGTCAGCAGCGTGGCAAGAAGGCAAGCCGAAAGAAAGCATTTCATGCGATTTTTCCATGCGTTTAGATGGAGCACGGGGCTCCGATTGTTCTTGAACGCGTTTGCGGGAAAAATCCGTCGCTGGGGGGGCGAGAAAATGAGCGGCGACAGTGCCGAGGCCGGAGATCGGTGACAACGCGGTCTGCAAATAACTCAGCGATTTGCAGGCAAGTTTCATCACTTCAGTTTCTGCACGCTGCGCCGCAAAACGTTGCGACGCAGCGCGAAAGCATACTTACTTGTGCCCGTGCGAAGGATCATCGCAATGCAGGCACTGATGCCCATCATCAACCCACGACGAGCCAAGAATCAGGCTGCAGAAATTCACACGCCGGTAGCCCGGTTCCTTCAACGCAAGCACGTCAGCCTTGACGTTGCCGAACGTCGTGTCCGGCTTGTGCCGCGTGCCCTTCGCGAACGCATCGATGATGCCTTCCTTGAAGTTCGTTTCACGCGGATGGGCGGCGACAACCTGCTTGCGCTGATCATCTGAAAACTCGTCGTAAGCAAGACCCAGCACGTCCATCTCGACACCCGCCGTCACCAGCGCGACAACCGGCTTCTTGTGCTGAGGAATGCCGGGCGTCGTATGCAGCGCGATCGAATCCCACACCATATCGACTTCAGCTTCCGGAATGCCGTATTGATTCAGGAAATCACGCGCGGCGTTTGCGCCATCCACTTCGAAACGCTCAGTCTTGCTGCTGTACGCCGGAACAAGCCCCATGTCATGGAACATCGCGCCGATGTAGAGCAGTTCCGCGTCATACTTCAGCTGTTTGCGCTCGCCAGCGAGCGCACCGAACAGGAAGACGCGCGTGGAGTGGTTGAACAGCAGATCGGGTTCGGTGTCGCGAACCAGTTGCGTGGCGTCGCGGGCCATCTTGCTGTCGGGGATCTTGATCCCGGCGATTGCATTACTCATGAGATTCTCCGTTGATTGACAGGTCCGGTCTGATGCGGCCCGATTCACCGGCACGAGTTGCTAGAATGCGGCGGAAAGGTGCGGGTAACCGTGACATTCAGTCTGGCTGCCAACGCGCCCTGGATCAACGCAATCGATACGTGTATCCCTGCCAGTCAGGCGCGATCTTCTGCCATACAGTCCGATTACGTCGAATCTGAACCTGCGGAGCTTCTGTTGATGCAAACCGTCGCCATCGCGATCTTTCCTGACGTGCAGGCGCTCGACGTCGCCGGGCCCGCTGACGTGTTCGCCGAAGCCAATTCGTTTTTGCCGCACGATGCCGGCTATAAACTCGAACTGGTTAGCACTGGCGAGGCACATATCCGGGCGTCGAACGGCACGCATCTCTTCGCCGATCGCGTGTGGGACGGCTCAGTCGATCGCTATCACACGGCGCTCGTCGCGGGCGGCCCGCTGCTGCCCTCACAACCCGCCGATGCGAGGCTTTGCGCGTGGCTCGTCGAGGTGGCATCGCAAAGCGAACGCTACGGCTCGATCTGCACGGGCGCATTCGCACTGGGACACGCGGGTCTGCTTGATCACAGGAACGTTACGACGCACTGGCAGAACGCCCGGCAACTCGCGCAGCAGTTTCCGCTTTCACGCGTCGACTTCGACCGGATCTATATCCGCGATGAACGTCTGCTGACATCCGCCGGTGTGACCGCGGGGATCGATCTCGCACTTGCACTGGTCGCCGAAGATCACGGCGCGGCGCTCGCGCTTCAAGTTGCGAAGCGGCTGGTCGTGTATGCGCAGCGTCGTGGCGGCCAGTCACAATTCAGCCCGTATCTGAGCGCGCCCGTGGACGGCTCACCCATCGCTACCGTGCAGAACTACGTGATGGAGCACATCGCGAATCCGTTGACGGTTGAAGAGCTCGCCAAAGTTGCGGGCATGAGCACGCGGAGCTTCGCGCGTGCGTTTGCGGAATCGGCGGAGATCACGCCGCATGAGTTCGTCGAGCGCGCACGGGTGGATGCTGCGCGTCGCGCGCTGGAGAGCAGCGAGGCCCCTTTGAAGACAATCGCGTACGAATGCGGCTTTGGTAACGCGGACCGGATGCGCCTCGTCTTCGCTCGACGCATCGGCGTTTCGCCTGCTGACTATCGCGCAAGTTTTCGCGCGCAGTGAGCTGCGGCGCTGTTCTGGCGAAGCGGGTACGTCGCTACTCTTTCACCTTCGCAGCCACTTGCGCAACCCGGTCACGTACGACGCCGATTGCCTGCTTCAGCGAATACACGTCCTGGAAATAGCGATACGGAATGCGTATCTGACTGGCGTTCGCATCGATGTTCTCGATCTCGTCGCGCCACTGCGCAATCTGTTTCGTGCCTGGATTCGTGCTTTTCCAGATTTCATCTTCGAGCGATTTGATTTCGCGGTACCAGACGATGAACCGTCGCTTGATGCGCGCCTCCGCCATGCGCGGCAAAGCCTGTATGAGACCCAACAACAGTGCCGCGAAAGGAACCAGGATCAACAGACGCCTTTCGATAAAACTGGCCAGCCAGAATGGCAAATAGCGTTGCAGGAACGGACGGCCGGATTTGAAGTACCGCACGCTCTCGTCGGCGACAGGAAACTCCTCAGTACTCAGGTTGGGGAACATGCCGATCGGCGTGAAGTAATCTTCGCCGCCGTGGACTGTTTTCGCCGCATCCAGCAACAGATACGCAAGCGCGGGATGCAGTGTGTCCTTCGAGACGAGCAGCGCCGTGGCAGCCAGCAACGTGACATCGGCTTGCGGCAGGTCTTTGACGATGCTCGTCGACGCGCGCGGGAAAATCACTTTGGAAAGCGATGGAAACTTTTGTACGAGCGCATCGGCCTGGGCAAAACTCATCAGCTTCAAATTGCTGTTAAGTAGCGTGACCTGCATCGCGGCGTCTGGTCTGCCGATGAAGAACGCGGCGTCCAGTGTGCCATTTTCGAGTCCTCGATATGCAGTGGGCGCATCCATTTGCAGAAGCGTCGTGTTGTCACGCGTGATGCCGCTCCACGTGAGCAGTACCGACGAAGCGTGAAGCAGGCCACTGCCCGGAACGCCTACGGAGATTCTTTTGCCACGCAACTGCGCCAGTCTGTCGATCGTAGTGGAGCCTCGATAGAACACCCATATCGGCTCATAGGAGACCGCGGCGATCGTCTGCAGGTGATCTTCTTCACTTGGACTGCTTGTGCCTGACTGGATGAAGCCGACCTCGTAAGCGCTGTCAGGATCCTTAAGGCGTTGGTAATTTTCGACTGAGCCGGAAGAACTGCGGATGTCGAGCTTGATGCCCTCGCGTTTGAGGATAGGTGCGTAGCGATCCGCGAAGCCACGATAGATGCCCTGGTCCGCGCCCGTCGTAATGACGATCGTGCGCTGGATCGCAGGTTTGATCAGCACCCAGACACCCCAGCCTGACGCGGCCAGCAGCAGAATCACGCCAGCGATCAGAAGCCACCGACGTCTCGGCGTCATTGGGGGTTTCTGGACGCGGTGAAGGGGCAGGTTCTGCCTCGCCATGGTTCGGTCTCTCGTCAGGGCGCGCGAGCGCGGTGCGGACTGGGGACAGCCTTGTGTCAGGCAGCGTTGCTGATCGTGCTTAATATGAAAAGGGATAATGCTGCCGCGTCGGGCGCTTTGTCTATACCTGCAACTACGTTTGCTGTGGGCGTTCGGGGATTTATGATGTCGAGACGCTGCCGTGGGCAGTGCCATGCCCGGATTCGAATACACTTGTAAATAAACCGGGGCGTCGAACGATGAAATTACCCGGGCGGTTAATTCAACGGAATTCTTCGGCAAGATGCGAATTATTTATTTCTGCACGTCGCCCCGGCCTGGCGAACATGCAGGCGGCGTCAAGGTGATCTACGACCACATACGCGCGCTGGTGAAACTCGGCGTGGATGCGTATGTGATGCACGAACGCAGCGGGTATTGTTACCCGTGGATCGATTCCCCTGTGCCCTCGCTAGCGGATACTGAACTGCGTTCAACCGATCACATCGTCATTCCGGAGATCAAGGCGGCGAAGCTCGCGCCCAAGCTCGTTGCGGCGGGCCTGCGATATTCGATCTTCGTGCAGAACGGCTATTACCTGTCGCAACGCGATGGAACGCTATCGGACGACGACGTCGATTTTGCCTATGAGCAGGCGTCATACATCCTGTCGATTTCGGACGACACGTCGAGCCTGATCCGCCTGCACTATCCCGAACTTGCCTCCCGCGTGGTGCGGATGACATGCACGCTGGATAGCGCGCTCTTCCATGCCAGCGACGCGAAGCAAAAGCTGATTACCTATATGCCGCGAAAAAACGGCGCGCACGCCGCCGCAGTGGTCTTCGCGCTGCACCGGTATTTATCCGACGGCTGGACCGTTGCTCCAATCGACGGACTTTCGATTTCGGGCGTTGCGGAAGTCATGAGCCGGTCGAGGATTTTCCTTTCGTTTTCCGGGATGGAAGGATTGGGCCTGCCACCCGTTGAAGCAGCCATGTGCGGCAACTACGTGATTGGCTATCACGGAGGCGGTGGAAAGGAATACTGGTTCGGGCCGAACTTTCAGTCCGTCGAAGTGGGCGACGTTGCGGGTTTTGTCGAACAGATCGTCGCACGCGTGAGGGCGATCGACGCTGATCCCGGTCTGCATGAACTGCACGACGGCATGCATTCGCTTTGCGCCCAGTTCTCGAACGCAAACGAGGACGCGCATCTGCAAGCATACGTACAGCAGTTGAAGAGCGATGCCGTGGCTGCGTGTGAAGGCAGCCACGTCCCGCTAAAGCTTCAAAAGCACCGCAAGCGTTCGATTCTAAAGCGGCTCACGTGGATGGGCCGCCCGGCTTAAGAGCAAGGCGGCCGTCGTTTTACCGCGACCGCTTCATGCGGTCGCAGCAGCGCGCATGCCAGTAGCGGCGGCAGCATCGGATCCCGAAGCTGCGACACCCTGTTTGCCCCGACGCTCAGCACCGACCGCCTGGGTTGCGCCGCGTCCGCCGTCATTCAGACGAAACACCGACACAGCGTCGCGCAGCACATCCGCCTGCCCTTCCAGCGATTTGGCCGCAGCCGCCGCTTCTTCGACGAGCGCTGCGTTGTGCTGCGTGACTTCGTCGATCTGGGTGATGGCCTTGTTGACCTGATCGATGCCGTCGCTCTGTTCAAGCGCCGCGGCTTCGATCTCGCTCATGATGCCCGTCACGCGCCCGACAGAATCCATCGCTTCCTGCATCGTGCGACGTGCTTCCGCGACGAGCGATGCGCCTTCCTGCACCTTCGCAGCCGAATCGCCAATCAGTTCCTTGATCTCCTTTGCCGCCGTGCCCGAGCGCTGCGCGAGGCTGCGCACTTCCGATGCGACCACCGCGAAGCCACGCCCCTGCTCGCCCGCGCGCGCCGCTTCCACAGCAGCGTTCAGTGCAAGGATGTTCGTTTGAAACGCAATGCCTTCGATCATGCCGATGATCTCGGTGACCTTGCGCGACGAATCGCTGATGCCGTCCATCGTTTCCGTCACGCGTGCAACAACATTGCCGCCGCGCGTGACCGTCTCCAGCGCGCCCTGCGCGAGACGGCTTGCCTGCTTCGCGTTGTCGGTGTTCTGCTTGACCGTTGCGGACAGCTCTTCCATGCTCGCGGCCGTCTGCTGAAGCGCAGCAGCCTGCTGCTCCGTGCGCGCCGACAGGTCCGCGTTGCCCGAAGCGATTTCGTTCGCGCCGAGCGTGATCGCGCGCGTGCTGCCGCGTACTTTCGAAACCGTGTCCACGAGGCCATCGCGCATATGCGTCAGCGCCGACAGCAGCTGGCCCATTTCATTACGCGACGTCGACGCAACCGAAATCGTCAGATCGCCAGCTGCGATGCTGCGGAAATGCGCGATGGTCTGGTTGACCGGGCGAATCAGCGCCACCGACAGACCGACGCGCGCCAGCAGCGCAATCACCACCGCGATTGCACCGATGCCGCCGAACAGGAACGTCGCCAGCGTGACACGCTTCGCGGCGGCGGCGGCGGCCCGCTCCTCCTGGACCGCCTGGACGCGTTCAAGCCCGTCGATCGCCTTCGCATAGGCGGCGTAATACGTGTTGGCGGTTTCGCCCTGGATCGTGCGGAACGTGTTGAAATCGAAATCGGTGAGCGCCTTGAATTCCGGTTCAATCGCCTTGTCGACGAGCGCGGTACGTGCCGCATCGACGGCCTGGGCCTGCTCCTTTTCTTCGTCGCTCGAAAACGGACCGCTGGCGTAGATGCGGAAATCGCGCGTCGACGCTTCGAGAACCTTATGGGCGTCCGGAATGAGGCCGTCGGTCTGCTTGCCGACGCTAAAGAGCGTTTCGTAGCTACCGAGCGCAAGTCGCGCCTGCAGCAGCTTTTCCGAACTCGCCTTCAGATGCGACAGTGCGACAGCACTGCGCTGCGCCTCCTCGAGCCCAGTATTCGTGAGCTTGAGCGCGGCATAACCGACGCCGATCACAGTCAGCAGGAAAGCGACGAAAACGCTGATAACCAGCGTCAGTCCACCGCGGATGGTGATGTTGTTTAGCATTGTTTCTCCGGAACGTCGGGGTCGATCGACTGCAGGCGCGCGTCGAACGGTTGGAAACCCGCGCCATCTGCGTGTTAACGGCGCCTTTTCGTAAGGAATTGATTGGGGAAATCCATGAGAAACAACGTTTCCTTACGGCTGCTGTTGACCTTTTGAATCATTATTTGGGACGCGGCGGATTCGGGTGTCGAGGCGCGCGCTATTCCGGTTTCAGGGGTTACCGTGGGTTTCGTTTGTATAATTCCGCGTCTTCGTTCAGGCTCACTTTCATGCTCAGTTTCGCGCTCGGCTTTCTCGTTTCACTGCTGGTCACGCTGTTGATCGTGCGCTATGCGCATCTGCATGAAAAATTCTCCACCGATACCGATCTCGCCGGCGTGCAGAAATTCCACGCGCGTCCCGTGCCGCGGATCGGCGGGACAGGGATTCTGCTGGGGCTGATTGTGTCTGCGTTGCAGCTGCATCGCGCCTACCCGGCCGTTTCGGGCGGGATTCTGGGTCTTGTGGCGTGCGGGATGCCGGCGTTTGCCTCCGGACTGGTTGAGGACGTCACCAAGCGCGTTTCGCCGCTGGTGCGTCTGCTCTGCACGATGGCAGCTGCTGCGTTGGCGTTCTTTCTGCTCGATATTGGCGTGACGCGGATCAGCGTGCCGCCGCTCGACTTTCTGCTTTCTTATGCGGTGATTTCTTGCGCTGTGACAGTGCTTGCAGTGGCTGCGCTAGCTAACGCGATCAATATCATCGATGGCTTTAACGGGCTCGCTTCGATGGTCGCGTTCATGATGTTCGCCTCGATGGCATATGTCGCGTTCCAGGTTTCCGATCCTATCGTGCTGTCCGCGTCGCTCATTATGATGGGCGCGGTGATGGGATTTTTTATCTGGAATTTTCCGGCGGGTTTGATTTTTCTTGGGGACGGTGGGGCTTATTTTATTGGGTTCATGCTTGCTGAGCTATCCATCATGCTTGTGATGCGCAATCGCGATGTGTCGGCGTGGTTTCCGGTTTTGCTCTTCATGTATCCGATTTTTGAGACCTGCTTCTCGATCTATCGGAAGAAGTTTATTCGGGGGATGTCGCCCGGGATTCCCGACGGCGTGCACCTGCATATGCTTGTTTATAAGCGGTTGATGCGGTGGGCCGTAGGTGTGCGGACTGCGAGGGAGTTGACCCGGCGGAATTCTTTGACTTCGCCTTATTTGTGGTTGCTTTGTTTAGTTGCGGTGATTCCGGCTACGTTGTTCTGGCGGCATACGGTGCATCTGTTTTGCTTTGTTGTTGTGTTTGCTGCTACGTATGTGTGGCTTTATGTGAGTATTGTGCGGTTTAAGTCACCGCGGTGGATGGTGGTGAGGAAAGGACGGCGGTAGTAAAGTTGCAATTAGCCATGCGTTGCAGGAATGCACCCTCGAATCTATCAACAAAAGGAACCGCGATGAAAAGGAGAATGCTGCTCGTTGGCGTTTTAGCGACCGTCGCGGCGCAAGGTGGGCTCGCAAATACTGCGACCGACAATGTGGCATGGAGCGCCCGATCCGTTGAAGCCAATAGCGCGGCGCCCGAGTGCAGTGCCTACGGAAGAAGCCCGATTGCCAATAAGTCACCAGAGTCTGATTCGGTTGGACACGCGTTAAAGGTGGCCGGCACGATAGCGGCCACCGCAGCTCTGTCTACCGTTGCGCACTACGGCGGCGCCGCGCCGAATCCTTGCAGGTCCATCAGACCCTGAGTGGCCCTATGGCAAGTATCCCAATGCCCTGCCAGTGCAATGCACAAACTCAGAGCGCGTTACCCGTGCGCAAAGAGGCGACACTTTGCAGGGTAGGTGTCACCGTCGGCTGATACTCCGGAACCCAGCGACGCAAATCCCGCCGCACCTCATCATCCGATGGCACGCGATGCTGCATCAGCCACGGCAATAGGTCGTCGATCAAGTTATCCGGAACCTCTCGCGCCTTTGCGATTCGCAGCTTTGCATGCGGCGTGCGAGTGGTCGTTTCGTCGTCCGCCAACAGTTCCTCGTACAGCTTTTCGCCGGGACGCAATCCCGTGAAGACGACCTTGATCTGCTCCTCGGTGAACCCGTAGAGGCGAATCAGATCTTGCGCCAGATCAGCGATGCGGACAGGCTGCCCCATGTCCAGGATGAAGATCTCACCGCCCTGTCCCATGCTCGACGCCTGCAACACCAGTTGCGAAGCTTCAGGGATCGTCATGAAAAAACGCGTAATCTCCGGATGCGTCACGGTCACCGGGCCGCCTCGCGCAATCTGCTCCTGAAATTTCGGAATGACGCTGCCCGCACTCCCCAGCACGTTACCGAACCGTACCGTTTCGAACTGCGTCCTCGGGCTGCTTTGCTGTAGCGTAGAGCAGACCATCTCCGCGAGCCGCTTGCTCGCACCCATCACGTTGGTTGGATTGACGGCCTTATCGGTCGAAATCAACACAAAGTGAGCAACGTCGTGACGTATAGCGGCACGCGCAACCCGATAGGTCCCGAGAACGTTATTTCGGATCGCTTGCCAACTGTTGATTTCCTCCATCAGCGGCACATGTTTATACGCAGCCGCATGAAAGACAATGTGCGGGCAATGTCGTCCCAGTACTTGATCAAGCAGCAGGGAATCCTTCACATCGCCAATCACAGGCACAAAGGCGACTTCTGGAAACTTGTCTCGCAACTCTTCATTCAGTCGATAAATCGAGAATTCGGACACATCAAAAGCAATGAGTTGCACTGGTCCAAACCGGAGAATCTGACGGCAGAGTTCGGAACCGATCGATCCGCCCGCCCCCGTGACCATGACAACGCGATTCTTCAAAAGCCTTTCGACGTGCGCAGTATCGACTGTAACTGGGTCGCGGCCGAGTAAATCTTCAAGGTCGATCTGCCGCACGCGCGACATGAAACCCTGACCTTGGGTGAGCGAGGTCAGGGCAGGCAAAACCATCGCACGCACTCCCGCCCTTACGCACAAGGTTGCAATGCGACGGTGTGCCTCCACTGAAGCGGAAGGAACCGCGATGATCACGTGCTCCACCTTCAGTTCTTCAGCGACTGTATGCAGATCACTGATTGGACCGAGCACTCTATGACCGTAGATTTCGCGCCCCTGCTTCACCGGGTCATCATCAAGCAAACCCGCAAGACGCCATTCCCCTGAGCGCTTCAGTTCGCGGACCAGATTGGCCCCCGCCGTACCCGCGCCGAGCACGAGGACAGGCTTGCCTTGCGCTACCAGGCCCCCGTAGAGATAAAACTCCTTGGCTGCGCGATACATCGCCCGCGAACCGCCCATCGTCAGGAAAAGGAGCATCGGAGACAAAATAAGTACCGATCGCGGAATGACTGGAACCGGCTGAAACAATACGGAGCAAATCACCACTACAAGCGCACCGACGGCGACCGCCTTCGCGATACGCATCAGGTCGGGCAAACTCGCGAATACCCACATGCCGCGGTACAGCCCGTAGCCGCGGAACATGCCAGCGTAAATCAGTAGCACCCAGCCGAGTGCCCGTAACGCTCCATGCCAGAAGTCCGCAGGCACCGGCCCGTTAAAACGAATCACGTATGCGAGCAACCACACGATTGCAACCGCACACAAATCGAACACAAACGCTGCGAAAGACAGGCGTCGGGCTTTGAATCTGGTCATTTGCGCAGCACCTCAGGGTTGTTCAAACGGGCGATGTAACGACGCCAGCGCAAGTCCACACACACACCTGCAAGTACAAGCACCACACCCCATAAAGCTACGACGAGCCATTGCCAGCCCGGCCGCAGCGCTTCTGCACAGAATGCAAACAGTATGCCAACGATCATAAACATGTACCAGATCCGCGCGGTATTTGCGTGCCCAAGGCCAGACTGGACCATTCTTTGATAATAGTGCTCACGGTGTGCCTGCCAAAATTTCTCTCCCCGTAAAAGCCGTTTTAGCAATGTTACAGATGCATCACTTATGAACGGAGAGAAAACCACCGCCGGAAACCAGACTGGCCAGATTCCGGAACGCCAGCCCCAATATCCAAACGCCCCAGCCAGAAATCCCAGCGGAATAGAGCCAACGTCACCAAGGAATATCTTGGCGGGGTGAAAATTGAAGAAGAGAAAGCCCGCCGCAGCTCCGGTGACAGCACTGCAGGCAAGCGCAAATGAAAGATTCGTGTGATCTGCCGCCAATGACGCGATGGAGTAGGCACCAAAACCGAAAACCGCCATTCCGCCTGCCAGACCATCCGCTCCGTCCATGAAGTTGTAGAGGTTCACCAACCAGACCAGCAGAACGCCGACCAGCACCAGTGCCCACCACGGGATATCAACCGGAAAGGTAACCAGCAACACTGCTACGGCCGCAACATGGCCACCAAACCGAACGCGGGCTGGGAGCCCCCGACGGTCGTCGATCTGGGAGAGGATTGCGAGCGACATTGCAGCAAGTACTGGTGGTGCCAGCCCAGGAGCGACGCCCAGTGTCAGGATAACCACCACCGGCACGATGCCCCACCCACCCACCCGAGGCGTGGGACGAGTGTGAAGTGAACGGTCATTCGGAATGTCCGTGGCCAGACGCCACGCGAGACCCGTCTTGAGCAGCGTCCAGAGGATAGCCGCGCTCGCGATCAGTGCAACGATGGCACACGTGAGCACCCGCAGTCCGGGAGCGGCAAATATCGAATCAGGGAACATGCGGCTGTTTCAGTGTGTCGACCGATACCACGCTGCTGTTTCCAGCAACCCGTGTTCGACTGTGTAGGGCGGACGCCAACCCAGGACTTCGCAGATGTGCCCGCTATCAACTTGCAGGCTACCGATCAACCGTTCAACCTGCGCCGAGCGTCCGGTCAAACGCCCGGCAATCCGCAGCCAGGCCGGGGGAACCGGTACCAGCCGGTCAGGCGAATTCAGTTGCGCGGCGAGCATCCTTGCCAGTTCGGTTATGGTCAGGTCGCGGGTATCCGTGACATGAAAGGTACCGCCAGCGGCTCGCGGATCGGTCGCGCAGTGAATCAGCGCATGCGCAAGATTGCCCACAAAAACCAGACTCCGCCGTGCTTTTATCGCGCCTAACGGCAACGGGATACCAGCGGAAATCGCACGCATGAGTTGCAGGAAATTTGCGCGAACGCCGGGACCGTATACGAGCGGTGGCCGGACGATCACGATTTGCAGCCCACTTTCCCGACCATAAGCCAGAAGCGCCCGTTCAGCCTCAAGTTTGGAGATTCCGTATGGGTCGCCGGGAGCAGGCTCGTCTGACTCGCGCAGCGGCCGGCCATGATCGCTCTCTGCAACCGATTTGATACTGCTCACAAACACGAACCGGTGTGCGCCAGCCAGGCGAGCCGCTCTTGCGAGGCGCAATGTACCGGCGACATTGGTTTCCCGGTAAGCCGCCAGCGGATCCATCGCCGAATCCTGCATCAAGTGCACGCGCGCGGCAAGGTGGATCACAACATCGCAACGGCAGTCGTGCGGCCAACGATCTTCGATGCCAACGAAATCATTCTCATCGACCCACTCCCGCACACCCTGCCCGACCGTATCCGGACGTCGCACGAGACCAACCACTGTGTCTCCCCGCTCGATCAGCCCGCTCGAAACCGCGCGACCGACAAACCCGTTCGCACCTGACACGACAACAGATAACGTCATAGATTTTTTTCCAACACACGGGGTATCGACGCTGCTCGTACCCACGTACGGTATGCAGGACCTGCATGCTCAAAGTATCGGACATGGAAATCCGGAGCGGAGCGACTAAAACCTGCGGCCACCCACACATTCTGTTGCTGGGGCGCCGACCATCAGGCAGGGTCCAAAGCCTTTAAGCGCTTCAAAATGCGAGTAACGGCGAATGCAGTCAGGCAACTGCGTTCTTCTTCGCTCCAAAGATCGGAGCGAATGCGGTGCGACGGGCGGGCGACACCCGGAAACTTACCCAACCTTCTGCACCCCGCGCGAACCAGGCGGCTGCTTGATCCTTTTTTAGTTTACTGACAGTCGACTGCGCACCGCGACGCGACAGGCGCACATCGATGCGCCGATTATTACTGGTCTCGCCCACTTCGAAAATCACCGTAAGCGCTGGCAATACCATCGCGCAATGATGTCCGTGCAGTCCATCCAAGCTGATGCATACGATCTACGTTCAAAAGCTTGCGGGGGGTTCCGTCAGGTTTGGTAGCGTCAAAGACGATCCTGCCGTCGAATCCCACAACATCCATTACGGTCTCGGCCAGTTCACGGATCGTTACGTCCTCACCCGTTCCAACATTGAACAGCCCTTCGCTCACACCAGATTCCATCAGGAACACACAGGCGTCTGCAAGATCGTCGACGTACAGGAACTCCCGCATGGGATTGCCCGTGCCCCATACGACCAGCTCTTTGTCACCACGCGCCTTGGCCTCGTGCGCCTTCCGGATGAGCGCGGGCAACACATGGCTGTTGTTCAGATCGTAGTTGTCGTTAGGCCCGTACAAGTTGGTAGGCATTACGGAAATGTAATGCCTACCGTATTGACGGTTATAGCTTTCACACATTTTGACGCCCGCAATCTTCGCTATGGCGTATGGCTCGTTGGTGGGTTCAAGTGGTCCGGTGAGGAGATATTCCTCCTTGATCGGCTGCGGGCAATTGCGCGGGTAGATGCAACTGGAACCGAGAAAACAAAGCCTGCCTACATCTGCGCGATGTGCGCCGTTAATGATGTTCGCCTCGACAGCCAGATTCTCGTAAATGAAATCCGCGCCATAGGTGTTGTTGGCGTAGATACCGCCGACCTTGGCTGCCGCGACAAAAATGTACTCAGGCCGCTCGGATTGCAGAAATTCGCGAACTGCCAGCTGGTCGAGCAGATCAAGCTCTGACCGCGTACGAGTCAAAATGTTGGTGTAGCCCTTCGACTGAAGGCTACGAACCAACGCCGAGCCGACCATCCCTCGATGGCCGGCAACATAGATTTTCGCGTCTTTGGTCAGACTGTCCATTATTCGCGGCCTACAGAAACTGTGAAACCCTTGCTCTTCAGCAATGCGTGCTGGCGAGCCTTATCGAGGTCGTGGGCAACCATTTCCTCGACCATTTCGTCGAGTGTGATCTTCGGAACCCAGCCCAGGCTATCCTTGGCTTTCGTCGGATCGCCGAGAAGCGTTTCCACTTCGGCGGGACGGAAATACCGCGGATCGACCCTGACAAGAACGTCGCCAACCTTAACCGCAGGCGCCTTGTCACCCGTGACCGATACTACCCGGCCTTGCTCGGTTACGCCCTCGCCCTCCCACGCCAGTTTGATACCGAGCTGCGCTGCTGCCTTGTCGATAAACGTACGCACGCTGTACTGGACACCCGTGGCGATCACGAAATCTTCTGCCTTGTCCTGCTGCAGCATCAGCCATTGCATTTCGACGTAGTCGCGCGCATGTCCCCAGTCGCGCAGTGCATCGAGGTTGCCCATGAAAAGGCAGCCATCAAGACCCTGAGCGATATTGGCAAGCCCACGAGTGATCTTCCGGGTAACAAACGTTTCGCCGCGCCGCGCAGACTCGTGATTGAATAGCACGCCATTGCACGCATAGAGGCCGTAGGCTTCGCGGTAGTTCACTGTGATCCAGTACGCGTAGAGCTTGGCAACTGCGTAGGGAGAACGCGGATAGAAAGGTGTCGTTTCCCTTTGCGGGGTTTCTTGCACCAACCCATACAACTCGGATGTGCTTGCCTGATAGAAGCGCGTCTTTTTCTCGAGGCCAAGGAACCTGATCCCTTCGAGCAGACGCAGAGCGCCAATGGCGTCGACATCCGCCGTGTATTCGGGCGACTCAAAGCTTACGGCAACGTGCGATTGCGCACCCAGGTTGTAGACTTCGTCCGGTTGCACTTCCTGCAGAATCCGAATCAGATTCGACGTGTCAGTCAGATCGCCGTAGTGCAGTTTGAGCATCGGATGCTGAACATGGGGGTCTTCGTAAATATGATCGATACGAGCGGTGTTGAACAATGAAGCACGGCGCTTGATACCGTGCACCTCATACCCTTTGCTCAACAGAAACTCGGCCAGATAGGAGCCATCCTGACCAGTAATACCGGTAATCAAAGCCTTTTTCATCTTAACTGTTCCGCTTAATCAAATTTACTGAATAGACAATATTGTTCTCAGCGCCGAATCTGAGGTTCGAGTCGCTCGATCTGCGTATCAACCATTTTTCCAACCATCTCCTCGAAGCTAATGGTCGGCTCCCAACCCAGGATTTTGCGCGCTTTTGATGGATCCGCCAATGTCTGTCCGGTTTCCAGCGGACGAACCAGCCCCGGGTCGCTCACTACATGGTCTTCCCAGTTCAGTCCGACACGGCCGTAGGCGGCCCGGCATAGATCACGAAGGGTATGTAGCTTTCCAGTGCCCACCACGAAATCATCAGGTTTCTCGTGCTGGAGCATGAGCCACATCGCTCTCACGAAATCGATCGCGTGCCCCCAGTCACGAGCGATATCGAGGTTCCCAAGCGCGAGGCGCCCGCCCGACACGATCGGTTGGCCGCGCTCGTTCAGATCGAGCGAATTTGTTATCCCCAACGCGGCGCAGGCGGCACCGTAAGCAATCTTTTGCGTAACGAAATGCAGAGGACGCCGTTCGCTCTCGTGGTTGAACAAGATTCCACTGGAAATGAACAGGCCGTAGCTCTCACGGCAAATCCGCACCATGTGGTGGGCGTAGACCTTGGCCGCAGCGTATGGATTCGCGGGATGAAACGGCGTCTCCTCACTCTGTGGGATAGTTTTCGCGCCACCGAACATTTCCGAAGACGAGGCGTGATAGACCCGAGCCTTGGGAAACGCGTGCCGCACAGCCTCGAACAGTCGAATCGCGCCCATCCCGTTGATCATGAGCGTCTCGGGAGCGCGCGCCCAGGACTCTCCCGGGCGGGATTGAGAAGCCAGATTGTAGATCTCGTCGGGCTTTGCTTCCTGCAAAGCAGTGGCTATATCGATCCCTTCTGACATGTCGCCAAACAGGACAGTGATCCGGTCGGCGAGGTGGCTCGCGTTGTTCGCACGCATCCAGCTTTCCCGACGAGCCAGACCAAAGACCTTGTAACCACGATCAAGAAGAAATTCGGCAAGAAAAGACCCATCCTGCCCAGTGATGCCAGTAATCAGTGCCGTTTTCATGTCATCACGCGCCGTTTTGGTAAGGCTACCGCCTCTTCGTAGAGTTGCAGCAAGCTGGCAGCGCTACGCTTCCAGTCAAACCGCTTTGCCTGCTCAACGGCAGCCGCGCCGAGAGCGTCTCGCTCCATTCGATTGCCCCCCAGACGCAGCATTGCTTGCGCCCAACCCTCGATGTCCTTTGGATCAAGCAGAATGGCAGCATTTCCGGCCGCCTCCGGAACCGAGCTCGAAGCGGTAGCCACCGTCGGTGCTCCAAACTGCATGCCCTCAAGGACCGGCAAACCAAAACCCTCAAACAACGACGGGTACAGATTTGCGTAGCAGTTCCGATACAACCAGATCAACTCGTCGTCCGACACATATCCGGTCATGACAATCTGCGCTTCGATACCCAGTTCGCTCAGATGCCTCTGGAAATCCTCCATCAGCCAGCCTCGGCCCCCTGCCAGAACAAGCGGCATCGGCTTGCCGCCCAAAGCAAGATACCGAGCGTAAGCCGTAGCCAGACGACGCTGGTTTTTGCGTGGCTCGACAGTTCCTACGTTCAGCCAAAAACCGCCTTCCGGAATGCCATCGAGGGCCTGAGGGCGCTTGCCGAGTGCCGACGAATCCGCGAAACGCGAGCACGGGTAGATCACACGAAGGCGGTCCGCGGGAAAATGAGGAAACACCTTCAGATAGTGTTCGCGCGAAGCCTCCGAGATTGCGACGACCCAGTCCGCGGCCGCGGCCGAGCGAAACACGCCTTCAAAGCATCCCAGTCTGTTTGCTTCGGTCGTCCATGACGGATCGACCGTAAAGCCCATATCGTAAAAGGTATAGACAAGGCGGCTCGATGCAATCTGCACTGGCGACCAGAAGTTATTGGAGTGAATGACGTCCGGCGACCCCAACGAATTTTCTGTGTCACCGCCAGTCCAGAATGCACGGGCGGTTTCCCGCGTGAGATGCCTTGGACCGTACTCCACACTTCTCCCCGGATAGGGATTTCGAACAGGCATCAACGCATCGAAGAAGAAATCACCGAAACTGGGATAGAGCGAATATTTGTGCTGAGGGGCGACGTCAATCATGGCTTGCACCAAAGCGTGCGCGAAGTAACCGCACCCTGCTTTTCCGGAGCCAGTCTGGGAGATATCGAACCCAATGTGCATGCTTTCAAATCCTGTTGCTCAGTGCAGTCGAAGGTAAGAATGACGCAGCGCTCAACGCGTCCGTCATTTCTACTGCGCAGTCAATTCAAAAAATCGAAACCAATGAGGACGACGCCCCACGAACAATGATGATCGAGATCAACCGACTTAAACCAACCAAGTTACGCGCGGCAAAAGCGGATAGGTAGCGGATGATGCCGGCCCGGCATCAAGGAGCGACCTGGCGCCTGTCGCGGGCGTCATGACGGGTCAGACGACGCAGCTTGCGGATAGGTCGCGACGATGCTCTCCCGCCGAACCGCTGGGGAATACATCCCTGCCCATTCGACGGCTCCGGTCCACTCGCCCAACATTTAGCACCCATTGTCCGCCCGGATATGTACGGTCCCCGACAGGCAGCAATGGTGACATGCTCTTCGCACCAAAGATGTTGCTGTTTGTAAAAGCTTTATAGATCAATGGCGTATAGGTTGGGGTGGTAAAAAATGAGGCGTCCCGCTCGCGAAGGCGTGCGGATAGCGACCGATCGCTAGTTTACCGTACGTTGCAAGACCGTCCGCGGGTTTGTACGAATACGACACTGCCTGGAACCGGGTGACCAGGAAAATGGCAAGGGACTGACGCGCTCGCCACGAAACGACAGGCAACCGGACATTTCGCAGATGCCGCGTGCTTACACGTTGATACATGCCGCCTTGGCGGGCTCCCTCTCAAAATTGCCCCACCCTCCCTACCTTGATATACTCGCTCCTCTAAACGACAGCGGGGATGAGTACGCACAGGGGCGTCACCGGAGCTTCAGGCCGCGGCCCATCGGTTTGCATCTTTTTTCTCTGTCAGTTCCAGCCCCAAACCTCACCGGCAGTCGGCGGGACGCGACATTGAGACGCTGCGAATACCGCGAGTCGTGCCTGTGTCGCGTAGCTGTCGAACCTGGAGCGTTGCCGCCTGGTCCCGCGGGCGCCTTGCCCGGCCGCCCGGCTTCGGCAGACATTTCCCCTACGACCGAACGATTGACACCGACGCGATGCTGCCGCCGGACTGGTAAACAATATGACAAGCATCGACATGTGTTGGCGCGTCAACCCACACATGGCCAGATCACGATTTTCGATCATCGAACGGAACTCAACGCGCCCTGCAGCAGCGACGCTCCGAGGCCACAAATTGCACTGAAGTAGTCATTCGCCTCCCGGCATCGATGACATAAAGAAAAGAGGCATCCAATTTACGCCTTGACTCGTGCGACCGCGACAGCGCGATCTGAAAGTCGAGAGATTTATCGAGGGAAGTCTATGCAGTTGATTACGACAATTCTTTGTGGCGGCGCTGGATCGAGGCTGTGGCCGGTTTCACGCGAACTGCATCCCAAGCCATTTATCCGCCTGGCAGACGGACAAAGCCTGCTGCAGAAGGCGTTTTTGCGTGCGGCGCAGCTGCCGGGTGTCGCAGAGATCCTGACGGTCACCAACCGGGACCTTCTCTTCAAAACGCAGGATGAGTTTCGTGAAGTCAACGCCACAAAGCTTCAGACCTCGTTCGTGCTTGAACCTTGCGGGCGCAACACTGCCGCGGCGATCGCCATTGCCGCGCTGCAGGTTGCCAGGCGCCACGGTCCCGATGCGCTCATGCTGGTCCTTGCGGCCGACCACCTGATTTCCGAGCAGCACGCCTTCGGCGAGGCCGTATTGAAGGCGAGTGAACTGGCTGCGACTGGCAAACTTGTAACGTTCGGCATTCAGCCCGACAGCGCCGAGACGGGCTACGGCTATATCGAAGCAAAGGGCAACGAAGTCTTGCGCTTTGTGGAAAAGCCCTCGCTCGAGAAAGCGCAGGAATACCTTGCGTCTGGGCGATTCCTCTGGAACTCGGGAATCTTCTGCTTTAGCGCCGGCACAATGTTGCAACAGATGAAGCTGCATTGCCCGGAGATTCTCGCCGCCACCGCTGCGTGTGAGGAGTTGTCGCGCGCCGCGGAAGGTGACGGGTTCAGCCAGCTCGAACTCGATGCCGAGTCCTTCAAGAACGTGCCCGACGTTTCGATTGACTATGCCGTCATGGAAAAGTCAGATCAGATAGCCGTCGTACCGTGCAGCATTGGCTGGAGCGATATCGGCTCGTGGACGGCGTTGGGTAATCTTTCCGAGCCAGACAATAGCGGAAACAGGATTCAGGGCGACGCCCTGGTGCACAACACTCACAACTGTATTATCCAGAGCACGGACCGCCTGATAGGCACGGTCGGTGTCGATGACCTCATCATCATCGACACCCCTGACGCAGTACTCGTAGCCGACAAGTCCAGCGCCCAGGATGTCAAACACATCTACGCACAACTGAAGGCCACCGGCCACGAGGCTCACAAGCTTCACCGCACGGTTCATCGCCCCTGGGGCACTTACACGGTTCTGGAAGAAGGCAACGGCTTCAAGATCAAGCGCATCGAAGTCAAGCCCGGCGCAAGCCTCAGTCTGCAGATGCATCACCATCGAAGTGAGCACTGGATTGTGGTCAGAGGCATGGCCAAAGTCGTGAACGGCGATCTTGAACTCTTCGTCAACACCAACGAATCCACGTACATCCCTGCCGGTCATAAACACCGCCTCGAGAACCCGGGAATTCTCAGTCTGGTCATGATCGAGGTCCAGAGCGGTGCGTATCTGGGCGAGGACGACATCGTTCGCTTTGAAGACATTTACGGCCGCGCCTGATTTAGCACTGGTCAGGCCTTTGAGACTGTGACGAGGGACGCTGTCCCGTAACGATGTTGACGTGTTTGTGTACCCTATCAAAACAGGCAATCTAGTTGATGAGTAACAATCATCCCGCGACGCCAGGTGCGATGCTCCGGGGCTTCCTGCAACACCGCGAGTTACTCCGGGAACTTGTCAAGCGCGACTTTATTGGCCGCTACAAGGGCTCGATGCTGGGCGTCGTCTGGTCTCTTTTCAACCCGCTGTTGATGCTGGCCATCTACACGTTCGTGTTCAGCGTTGCGTTCAAAGCCCGATGGGGCGGCCGCAGCGACGAGAGCAAGATCGCATTTGCGATTGTCCTGTTCTCGGGCATCATCGTTCACAGCTTTTTCGCCGAGTGCCTCAATCGAGCACCGAGTCTCATCACCAGTCACGCCAATTACGTCAAGAAGGTCGTGTTTCCATTGGAGATACTGCCCTGGATGGCGTTGTTCTCGGCGATGTTGCACTTTCTCGTCAGCTTTGGCGCGCTTCTGCTGTTTTGCCTGATATCCCGGGTGGACATTCACGTCGGCATTCTGCTGATTCCGATCGCCCTCCTTCCGCTGATGCTGATGATCATGGGGATGTCGTGGATTCTGGCGTCGCTCGGTGTCTACCTGCGCGATCTCTCGCAGGTCATCGGCATGCTGGTCACCATTTCGCTTTTTCTGGCGCCGATCTTTTACCCGATCGATTCGCTGCCGGAGGCATATAAGGCTTTTCTTGCCTGGAATCCAATCACCCTGCCCGTTATCCAACTGCGCAATCTGATGTTGTGGGGCAAACCCTTTCAGTGGGAAGAGTGGGCACTTAGCCTGGTGATCGGTCTGGTGATCTTCCAGATCGGATACTGGTGGTTCCAGAAATCACGTCGAGGTTTTGCAGATGTCGTCTGAAGAAATCGTCATCGACGTCCGTAACCTCAGCAAGCGTTACGAGATCTACAAGACGCCGAGAGACCGGTTGAAGCAACTCGTCCTACCGCGCCTGCACCATACAGCGAATCGTGCCGGCGCGGCGATGGGCATTGTGAAGCCCGGGCCGTCGCCCCACTACTTTCGCGAATTCTGGGCGTTGCGCGACGTCTCTTTTCAGGTTCGTCGCGGCGAGACGATTGGCATCATCGGTCGAAATGGCAGTGGCAAGAGCACGTTGTTGCAGATTCTTGCCGGCACGCTCACGCCGACCAACGGCGATGTCGACGTACACGGACGGGTCGCTGCGTTGCTGGAGTTGGGAAGCGGCTTTAATCCGGAGTTCAGCGGCCGTGAGAACGTCTTCCTGAACGGCCGGATTCTTGGTCTAAGTCAGAGAGAAATCGAAGAACGCTACGATCAGATCGTCGAGTTCGCCGACATTGGTGATTTCATCGATCAACCCGTTATGACTTATTCAAGCGGGATGTTCGTGCGGCTCGCCTTCGCTGTGCAGGCGCATATCGATGCGTCTATTGTCATCATCGATGAGGCGCTGGCCGTTGGTGACGTGTTTTTCCGGAAGAAGTGCTATACGCGTCTCGAGCAATTGCGTGACGCCGGAACAGCCATCCTCCTTGTGTCCCACTCGATGCCAGATATTGAGCAATATTGCGAGCGAGCGATCCTGCTCGATCACGGCGTCCCACAATTCTTTGGAGCGGCGTCAGAAGCGGCAAAGCGTTATTACTTGCTCCACCAAGCGAATACAACCGTCGCCGCCACGCTGCCAGAGATAGCCTCCACGACCTCTTCGCAGCCTCGCGCACTCGGTGAGGTCGGTCACCGTCCGCCTCCAGAAGCGTTTGTCGACCTGACCGCGACGTCTCAGATTACCGACGGTACCGCACACTGTGTTGGAGTCGCGATCTGTAACAAAGCTGGTGATGCGTGCAACTCATTCCGTCAGGGCGATATCGCCGTCCTTTACTATGAGTTTGAGCTGGAAAAACAGATGGGTGCTCCGAACTGCGGCATCGTATTGCAAAACGAACGCGGCATCACGGTTCATGGCAAGAATAGTTGGCAATTGCTCAATGAACTGCCACCCACCCCGGAAGTAGGTTCGAGATTAATTTGTCGGCAAGAGATCAAATTGGCGCTAGCTCCAGGCGAGTACGTCTTTGAAATCGGACTTGCATCGATATCGCAAGCAGTTTGGGAAAATCGCGAAGCCGTGTCTCATGCAGAAATGTCCATTGCAGAAGTACGCCATTGTCATGTTCCCAACGCAGGTTCTTTCTCAGTTGGCTTGGCACTTGATGAGGGCGTAGCGAAATTGACCCATCATGGCATTGCGGACCTGGATGGAAATTTGTCAATGACAATCAGCGCCTCAAGTCCACTGATAGATGCTCCGAGGCGATGACGTAAGACGCGCCGCCCAACCTATTTATAAGAATCAAGGATCGGCAATCAATACCGAATCGCTAGCGCGGACAAACGTAACTGGTTGCACTCAAAACATCATGGTGACCTCTATACAAGCCTGTTGGTGCGGAAACAACGCTTTCCGCCCGTTCGGCCCTGACTACGGCGAGTGCAAAAACTGTGGCACGCTTGTTTACCTTAAGCAGATTCCACACGAACACTCGTTCGTTAAGGATGACGACACCGATTTCTATGGGAAGAGCTATTGGCTTGAGCGTCAGCAAGACCAGTTTGGTACTGCCGATATCTATTCGCGTGCTAGACAGGACCTTACCGAGCGAAACTTGCACTGGCTTAACACACTACTCAAGTACAGGTTGCCAACGGCAAAAGTAGTGGAATTGGGCTGCTCGCACGGCAGCTTCGTCGCCTTGATGCGCCAAGCGGGATACGATGCTTCTGGCGTGGAGATGAGCCCTTGGGTCGTAGAGTTTGGCAAGAAGACTTTCGGAATACCCGTCTCCGTTGGGCCGATAGAGAATCTTGATATGCCGTCAGCTAGTGTCGACATCATCGTTGCAATGGACGTGCTCGAACATTTGGCCGATCCTGTTGCAACAATGGCGCGGTGCATGGAACTACTAAAGCCAGACGGTCTGCTTCTGATCCAGACGCCACAGTTCAAAGAGAACATGGAGTACGGGGAACTGGTTGAAAGCAGTGCACGATTCTTGGAGATGCTGATCCCTCAGGAACACATTTACCTTTTTAGCGAAAACTCTGTCACACGGCTGTTCGAGCGGTTGGGCGCAAAACACATTGCATTTGAGCGCGCAATCTTCGACCACTACGATATGTTTTTTGCAGTAAGCCGGGTGCCGTTTCAGACCAATTCGTCCGAACAGGTTGACTCTGCCTTGCAGACGAGTCCACACGGACGCCTGACAACTGCATTGTTAGATCTGCGCAAACGTGAATTGGCCGCGAATGCTGATAGGATTGCTCGCGGTGAGCAGATCGAAACGTTGACGCGTTCAGTGCATGAGTCGGAAGCCGATCGGGTTGCTCGCGGTGAGCAGATCGAAACGTTGACGCGTTTAGTGCATGAATCGGAAGCAGACCGGGCGGCGCGTGGAAATCAAATTAAGCTCCTGAGAGACGTGGTGCGGCGTGCCCATGAGAAGAACTCATCGCGCGAGGCTTTGCTGAAAGTACAAAAATCTGAACTCGCCAATCAGGAGAAGCAGATTTCGTCCCTTCTGAACGACGTAAAGGGTCTGTTCCGCCATCCGGCTTTTCGCTGGATCGCAAAATTGGGGCGCTGGAGCGAAGCAGAGAAACTTGAAAAACGGATCGATGAACCATGAGTAAGCCGCCCCTGCGGGTTGCAGTTGACTTGACACCCGTTCTGCCAGGCGGCGAGAACGGTGGCGCAAAAATTTTCGTATTGGACTTGCTGCGTCAACTGGCTGAGATGGCGCCAGAGACGCAGTTCATCCTGCTTACGCAAGCAGCGTCACACGACGAGCTGGCCGCGCTTGATCGATCCAATATGCAGCGCACGATGGTCATCGGCCCCGTCGCGGCAAACTCCGCGCGTCCACGGCTGAAGAGACTTGCTGCTCGCGTCAGCCCGCGCATTCCAGCCAGAGCGAGAAGAGTCCTGAGCCGAATCGGTTACAGGTTGAATACGAGGCTTAAGCGACGAGGAGCCGCGGCGCTACTTCGCGGTCTCGGCGTCGATCTGCTCTTCTGCCCGTTTACCGCCCCGACCTATTTTGAGCCGGGCATTCCGACCGTCTGTACGATCTATGATTTGCAGTACAAGACGTATCCGGAGTTTTTTGCCCCGGAAGATGTAGCCCATCGCGGGCAGACCTTTCTGGATGCGTCGCGCAGGGCCACGGCACTTGCGGCCATTTCCGATTACTCGCGACAATCCGCAATTGTCCATGGCGAGCTCGATCCTTCGCGCATCCGGACAATCCATTTGCGCATGGCTCGTCGGATCGCTCCCGAAACGAGTGAAGGCACACAGGTTCTGGATCGCCTCGGCCTCGCGCCTCATCGGTATCTGATTTACCCAGCCAATTTCTGGAAGCATAAGAATCACGAGATGCTGCTTACGGCTTTCGGCATGGCTTGTAGCGGTGGGGGACTGGCGACCGATATCAAGCTGGTATGTACGGGTGCTCCGGGAGCGCGCCAGGAGTGGTTAATGAATGCAGCGCGCGCCATGAATCTGGGCGACCGCATAACTTTCCCTGGGTATCTTCCGAATTCAGAACTTTCCACGCTGGTGTCGCATTGCCGTGGCGTGGTGTTTCCCTCCCTTTATGAGGGCTTTGGTCTGCCTGTCATCGAGGCAATGGCTGCGGGCGTTCCGGTAGCATGCAGCAATACGACATCACTGCCGGAAGTAGCGGCTGAGGCGGCGATTCTTTTCGATCCACGCGTTCCCGATCAGATCGCAGACGCGATGATTACGCTCGTCGGCGACGAAGCGCTTCGCGCTCGACTCATCCATGCCGGGCAACAACGTGCTAACGAATTCTCCGATTCGCGACGCATGGCAAACGAGTATTGGGATCTGTTCCTGCACGCGCTAGCTGATTCGAGACAGGAAAATCTGATAACCGGCGTGGAGGTGGATGGGTGGGTTGGCGATCGCCTGAAAATACAGACAGCTCCTTTGCAGGGCGCACGCAGTGTAGAAGTTGAATTCATGGCCCCCGCCTGGCTTCCTCAACCTTCAATTTCGATTCAGGTTTTCCGTGACGGGAACGCAGACGGGGCCCCGGTAAAGCTCAAACGTGCAACAAAAACCGTCGTTTCATTGCCCATGGATCATACGGGCAACTGCTACGAATTGCAGCTCACCCCAACGTTTGTTCCTGCACGCTGCGGGATAGGTAGTGATCAGCGTCAACTCTCGGTGATGCTGCAACGATGCAGTATCCTGGGAGACCGTTCCTCGCAAATTCAGTTGTATCCAGAGAAGGCCTCTGTATGAAAGTCAGTATCGTCACCCCTTCGTATAACCAGGGGCAATTCATCGAGCGCACACTACAAAGTGTCGCGTCCCAGACAGGCGCGGAGATTGAACACGTCGTCTTCGATGGCGGAAGTAAGGACGATACGGTCGCGGTGCTAAAAGCGTTCGTTCCGCCGGTTCGATGGGTGTCCAAAAAGGATAAGGGACAAACGGATGCCGTAAACCAGGGGATTCGCGCGACCGATGGTGAAATCATCGGTTGGCTTAACTCCGATGACGTTTATTACCCGGGCGCGATTGCGCATGTGGTGACATTTTTTGAGCAGAATCCAGATGTCGACATTGTCTATGGGCTTGCAGATCACATCGATCTCGAAGACCGGGCGTTCGAGGAATATCCGACGGAACCCTGGAACCTCGACCGATTGAAGGAAACCTGTTTTATCTGCCAACCGGCCCTCTTCTTTCGTCGACGCGTAGTTGAGCAGCATGGCTTGCTGGACGAGTCGTTGAACTATTGCATGGACTACGCGTACTGGTTGCGGCTCGGAAAAGCTGGCGTTCGGTTCGCCCTTCTTCGCGAGAAACTGGCTGGCTCCAGGTTATATGCGGATAACAAGACGCTAGGTGCGCGAGTCAAGGTGCATGCGGAAATCAATGACATGTTCAAGCATTTGTTCGGCAAGGTACCTGATCGCTGGTTGTTCAACTATGCACATGCTGTTGTTGAGCAGCGTCATTCCCGCGAAGAGGGCAAGAATTCGTTTGCTTGTCGGGTCGGGGCAGCCTCAATGTGCGCGGCCTGGAAGTGGAATCGAAAGGTGTCCAGCGCCATGCTTAAGTCCATTTACTCCTGGATTCGCAGGTAGCAATTGCCTTCGATAGATCCCGACCTGTATGCCCCCGTGACTTTACATTACTACCACATGCTAACCAAATCCAAGTAGGATCGCAGTGCTCCGCCTAGGTATAAGGGGCGCCACCTCTTGATCATTAACTGCACGCGCTAAGCGCCCAGATGCGGAGTCGACCTGTGTGGCATCATGTGGCCTACGAAAAAGCTTGCAGAAGGCGCGACTTGCCCACATATGAACAACAGACCCATTTATTGGGCCGAATCGGCCGCATTTATTTATCTTGTAGTTCCGCTATTTCTATTTTTCGCATTTTTCATTCGCGTTTCCATCGCGATTCCATCGTGCGCTCTAATTACCGCGTGCGCATACGACATTATCCGTCGAACTGAGTTGCGTGTGCCTAGCAGCCTACCAGGGCGGGCACTCATCCTGCTGGCCGTATCAATCCTGTGGATCTGGCTTTCCGGTGGCGGAGGTCAATTGCACCAAAATGGAGACTGGCTAAAGCATTACTCTGTAGTCAACTCCCTAGCGTACAGTCACTGGCCAGCGGTGGAAGCGAGGCTAGGGTTTGAGGGCGCAGCGATAAGATATTCAATCGGATGGTACCTTGTCCCCGCTTTTGCATTGAAGCTCACCAACCTTCATGCACAAAACCTGATGCTTTCCTTATGGTCCGTTGCAGGAATCTTTCTTTTCTTCAGTCTTCTGCCCGGGCTTATCGATAAAAAAAATGTCGTAATCATTGCTCCACTCGTCTTCATCACGTTTGGAGGCGCTGACTTGTTTGGCACATTGATCACCGGCTACCGACACGGCCCACCACACCACATCCAATGGTGGGCCGGCTGGATCGAATATTCCGCAAATACCACGTCCCTTTTCTGGGTCCCTCAACATGCGATACCTTCATGGCTCGGGATCGCCCTGTTGATGCGTCAGCGACTCCATCCGTCCCTGCTTCCTTATCTAGCCCCTCTCTTCGCGGCAATTCTCTTATGGTCACCCTTCGCCGCGATGGGCTTGATGCCATTCGCCGTTGTACTGGCATTGCAATATGGGCTTCGAGATATCGTTCTTGACTGGCGGTCTATGTGTTCGCTTTTTTTCCTTGCGATACCAGTCGCAAGCTACCTTGCAGCGGGAACCACTACCGTTCCACACGGCTTCATTTGGACCGTTCCCTGCACCATGGACGACGGCGCCTGCTTTACGTGGCCCGCATATTTCCTCTTTCTGGTGATCGAAGTAGCCACCCCACTCGCCATTTTGTTTTTAGGAATTGATAGCGAGAAAGGCTTCCTTTTGGCGGCGGCTATCAGCCTATGTTCAATTCCCTTGTACAAAATTGGAGTGACCAACGACTTTGCAATGCGTGCGTCCATTCCTGCAATATCGGTGCTCTCCATACTTTCAGCAAAAGTACTTATCAACGGAAACAGGCTGACCACAGTCGCAATTCTTGCCATGCTCGTTGCCGCCCTTCCAACCATTTCCGGCGAAGTTTATCGCGGCTTTTCGCCGGGCCCCGATATTGACGAGGACACAACATTCGATGCTCCTTGGGCAGAAAGGTATATTGACCAGTACTTTGCGCCGATGCCAATTTGGATACTCAGGAAGTGACAGGGCAAATATTTCCGTGCAGACACAGGTGACGCACCGGGCGAAGTTTGTCGCGGGTGCATCCTGCGGCTGAGCGGTGCTTGCCGAAGCTGCATAGTCACCAAGGTTTGCTACACTCACTCAATTCAACGGAGGAGATTCCCATGCAGCTTAGCCAAGAAGCGATCGCAGAGTTTATCACTGAGCCTTTCACGGCAGGTCGATCGACTCCACGGCTTCTCTTTGATTTTTCCATCATGGTGGCATCATTGAATCAGTCCGTGCTGGACTATCCAGTACTCGACTTCGGCGCAGGAACAGGGTGGGTTTCGGAGTTTTGTGCTCGAATGGGCCTCAAGACCGTTTCTTTCGATATTCACGGCGACCTGAAAGCATGCCTTGAAAACCGGACACGCGCGGATCGCCGCATAAACTCTGGACTGTTAAGCTTCGTGGAAGGGGATGGACATAGCATGCCGTTCGAATCCAACAAGTTCGGTCACATCCTCTGTTACGACACCGTGCATCACATGCACAACTATCCGAAGGTTTTCTCGGAGTTTCATCGCGTGCTTCGACCCGGTGGCCGCGCAATCTTCGTTGAGCCTGTTGCCAGACATAGCAAGTCGCCCGAAACAATTGCCTTTGTTGAGGCTCAGAAAAAGCACGATCCGACTTGGATCGAACGGGACGTAGTTCTGGAAGAGATGGATCAGATCGCCCGAAATGCGGGGTTCACGTCGGGCCTGTCGATCATCCCGATGCCGCATCCGCTCGCATACCAAACGTACAGCATGAGCGCGTGGCAAGAGTTTCGAAGCGGTGACACACTTCAACGCTTGCGATTTACGGATCAACTGGCTGATCTAAATTACTGGGACCGGGTGATTTTCTTCGTGGACAAGCCGTGATGGACGACGCGAGCTAGGCAGCCACCAAGTTATGACCCGCGTGAGTCGGCAGCCGAGTCGGCTGAGGCGACATGCCTACCGCGTCGGCCTACGTCTTCTGTTCCTCGAACGTAGCGTCCAGTGCTCCATCCTATGGCGATCAACGTGGCTGCTGCGTCAGCTTCACATTTCCAAAGATCGCAGAGCGCGCTCACCGGCCAAGACAAGATGAGCATCGCTTACATACAAAATCGCTTTCTAAGCAAAGAAATATGACGAACTTCTTAGGGCCGGGAATCTTCTGGTCCACTTTGCCTACCCTCGCTGGCATCCTATCGTTAGCAACGTTGATCGGCCGCCCATGGGCTGGAATGCTGCCCTACAAGCTAAGGGGACCAGTAAGGTTCTATCTTTCTCCCGCACTTGGCTTGGCCTGCTTAACTATTATTTCCAGTCTTTGTGGTCGAACTCTTCCCTTGGGCAACACGCTCCTCTCGCCGTTGCTTGTCGTCGCCCTACTTATGTTTACCGTACTTCGAGAGCAGAATGCCAAGGATGCATTTCTCCACGCCCTCGTAGTCAGTGGGTTCGGCATAGTCTGTGGCGCAAGCGTATTCGGCCCCCTCTTCGCATTCGGTGCCTTCGATGCCCACAATGATGCGTTTACCTATCTAGTCCACGGCGATTGGCTACAGGCGCACGCATTTCGGGAACCCATTTCACCCACGTCGGTAACGCCTCTCGACACACAAGTCTACATGTACCAAAGTCAGGGGTTCCGTATGGGAGGGTCCTTTCTACTAGCTGACCTTCAGGCGTTGTTAAATCTGCGCTGGTCGGACGAGGTATACCCCGCGCTTGTAACGACGGCAATTGCGGCCTGCTGTTTGACGATTGGAGTCCCTCTTAGCAGGCACCTACGCCCTTTGCACCGGCCGATCCGACTTGCCCTGCTGGCCCTGCCCGCTTTCGGTTTCGGAGGCATGGTGTTCGGTGCGAATTTCGGTTTTTTGCCACAAAGTATTGGACTTGCGCTGAGCGCAGGTCTGTTGTTTGTTGTTGGGCCATTGTTACGATGGACAGTGGCGGGTCATAACTCGTCGGTTGATATCGCGAAGGCCTCGTTTCCCTGCGCGGTGCTTTTTTCCAGCGCCATCTTCGCTTATACAGAAATTGGACCGTTCCTCGTAGTAGCCATAGTCGGCAGTGCGTTCATTCTGGCCCTGAAGTTTCGGGCTTGGCGAAATCTGTTGATGTTCATCGGCATATCGGTCGGCGTCTCGTTCATCATATTGAACACTGAGCTATTTCGCACCTATGCTTCGTTGCGAACGCAAACGGGAGCCGTTGTGGGTTCGCCTGTCGACTGGAGTCTGCTCGGTTACGTCGCCCACGCACTGGGCGTGCACGGTGGTGTATGGGGTGCAGCTTTTCAATGGACGACGCCTGAAAGTGCAGGGTCAATTTTTTTCTACCTTGGATTGTTTCTTTTTGGTCTCGTCATTGCCATTCTTGCCGCTGGCATATCCACAATATGGCGAACCACAACAAGTGGTGTTCTCCTGCCAACAGTTTTGGTGTTGGTAATTTTTGCGGTCGGCATTCTGTATTTTCGCTACTTAACTCCATCGCCCTTTCCGAAGGGTGTAGGTCAAAGCTGGAGTCAGTTCAAACTGGCCGAATGGGCAAATCCGTTCATGATGGCGCTTGTCCTGCTGGCAGTTATAAATCTCCGGCTAAAATTTTCCACGTCTTTTCGCAACATCGTTTTAGCAACGTTCGTTATCGGCTTCATTGGTAGCGCACTCGGTGGCATAGTGCAGAAGAGACCGCTTATGAAGTATTACAGCGGAATCACCGACCTTCATCAGTTCTATCGCGACCTACGCACGACCGTATGGAACATTTGCCCCCGTACAGCACCCGTTTATCTCGACTTAGAGGGAGAGAATCTCAAATTTCGACAGATGGCAGTACTGTATCTGCCTGACCGAGAATTGGAATCAGATTGGAAGGATGATGGTTACTTCTCGACGCTGCCACCGGCGCGCAGCAAGCAAGTTCCGACTGTTGGTAGCTGTGTAATTGAAAGGCTTGGCCGGAACCGGTGGCTCAGAGAAGGCACTCCAGTCGGGCCGTTCCGGGTTGGTGTTTTCGATGGCCGTGGACAAGTCCAGATTACTTCGACGATTGGAGGCTACGCTCGTGAGAGCGACGGAAGCAACTGGTGGCTTTGGGTTCCTCGAAAAGTAAGTTTCGAACTGCAGCCTTTACCGGGCTCCAAGGGAGCTCCGCGAACGAAATTGCACTTCGAATACGCTACCCGTGGGAAACAGACGCTGACGCTTGTATTCAGAATAAGCGACGGTTCGAGTCAAACGCTTCTGTTGCAAAGCAGCGGAAAAGAGATGACCGTCTTCGATGAAGAGATCGACGTACCGCCAAGCAAACTCACCGAACTCAGTATTGAGACTGACGGTACACCAACCCCACTTGCAGAAAGCGACCCTAGAGTGGCGGCTTGGATTATCCGGAATGTGACGATCGAACCGGCTTCGTCCTAGTCTTTAAGTGAACGCAGGCGCCACGCCTCGTCGTGGCGCCACGCAATCAAAGGGCGCGAATTCCACCAAGCGCCCGATCCATCTCAACCGCCACGTCCTTCCCTTCCCGAATGGCGTAATTCGTTCCGCGATCTTCCGGATAGATGTGCGCCATCGTTGAGATCAAGGCATTGGCAAAGGGAGTGCCACGGCCCGGCACATACTTTGAGTAGTCGCGTTCCGTTACCGGTTGCGCATAGTCAGCGCGCCACAAACGGAATTCCTTGATCCATGAACGCTGCATGTCCGGGAACATCCGTTTCAGATGTTCAAGGGCGTACTCGAGGTATTGATCGTCACCGTACTTCCAGACCGGGTCTGCGGTCGCGATATAGCGCGACAGGAATACGATGTGATTGCCGCCATAGTTGGCAGGCGGATCGAAGTTGGTGTGCTCAATCACGCCGACAAACGGAAATCCCGGATCGTTGACGTTCAACCAATAGGTGTCCGAGAGGCTACGGTCCATCTCGAGGACGAGGCACATATTGCCAAGGTAGTTCACGCGTCGCAGGGAGTTCGTCCATGCCTGATCTGCCACACCATCAAGCAGGTTGGCGATCACCGGGAACGCTGGCGTGAAGAGATACTGGCGCCCTGTCACCTGTTCTTCGCCCAACTGCAATGCTTCGATATTACCGTTTGCCGCTTTTACGCCCGTTGCGCGCACGTTGTATCGAACCTCGCCGCCAAGCTTGACGATCTCATCGGACATCGCCTTTGCAAGCCGGCCAAAGCCACCGCGGAAATAGGCAAGCTGTTCGCCGCCCTGCTTGTCGCGCGTGCTACCCCGCAAGACCAGTTTCTTCCAGAACCACACCGCGTTCACCGCGTCAGCAAACACCGAAAATTTCGCGTCGATGAGCGGTTGCCACACTACGCGGTAGACGGTCTTGCCGCACAGCGGCTCGAGCCATTCCCGGATCGTCAGGTGTTCGATCTGTCGCCAGTCCTTGATCTTGCGCACCTTGAATACCAGCAGGCCAAGCCGGATCCGGTCGATAAGCGACAACGGCGAGAACTTCAACAGATCGAACGGCGTAGACAGGCGCCACATCTTGCCGTTGAAGTACATGCCTGTGCGCGACGGCAAGGTCACGATTTCGTTTTCAAGGCCCAACTCCTTCACGAGCTCGGGCACATATTCGTCGTTGTTGAACCAGTGGTGGTAGAACTTTTCGATCGTCACGCCATCGCGGAACTGGAACGTCCCCGCAAGGCCGCCCGGATGCGCATCGCTCTCCACGACCAGCACCTTCCGGCCAGCCCGGCTCAATGCGAGACCGGCCGTCAGGCCGGTAAAGCCCGCACCCACAATCACAACGTCATATTGTTGATTCATCACAACATCCACTCTTGATATTCAGCCAGGAAGCCGATCGCGTGCACCTGCAGCGAACAGCTTGGGATTCAACAGGATCGCGATGCCGCCCGCAACCGTGGTCGGCAACCAGAGCGACAGATGCGAGAGCACGGCAAAGCTTGCCGCCTGCGCATCCGTACCGCCAAGGGCACGCACGGCGGCGAACGCCGCGAGATGAAATGGACCGACATAGCCGGGAGAAGAAGGCACCAGCGTCGACAGCGTCGCAATCGCCATCACCATCAGGGCCGATGCATAGCCTGCGGGCAGATCAAGACCCTGGAACATCGCCCAGAACAAACCCGCCTCCCCAGCCCACACAATCGCCGACAGGAGTACCACGCGAGCGATCGTCCGCCCGCTGCCCATGGCGCTCAGCTGCTCAATAAGCGAGGCAGCCACGCGCACGAGCTTTGCAATAACGTTTGTTCCGGCGCGGTCGAACCGCTGCGCGACCCATTCGAGCAATGCAAGCAGCGGCCGGCCGAAGATTACAATGATCGCCAGTGCAGCGGCGCCGACCACTGCAACAACCATAACCGTCTTGCCCACCCACTGCGGCAGCGGCATCGGCGAAATCAGCAGACCGATTCCCAGCGAGATCAGCAACGTCAGCAAATCAATCAGCCGCTCGAAAACGAGACTCGCCGTTGCGGTGACGCGGCTCACACCGATCGCCGACGGAAACACCAGCGCACGTACAAGGTCGCCAGCCCGCAACGGCAAAACGTTATTGAGGGTAATTGATCCAAGGAACGGAGCAATGCACTGGCGTGTCCGTACCTGCGCGCCGGCAGCTCGCAGCATGACTGTCCACCGCTCGATACGCACCGCGTAATCGATCGCAAGCGACAGAAGTCCAATTGCAAGGAAGTGCCAGCGAAATTCGACGAGCGCGACCTTTAGCGCATCAAAATCGACACGCCGAAATACAAGCACGAGGCAAACCAGAGAAATGGCGATGCCCAGAACCTGTCGGATCCAGGATTTCCAACCTGAGGACCGCGGTTTGTTCGCCGGAGACTGGTCGACGCGCGACTCTTTCTCGTTCATTGTCGGGTCCATGTTGCCCAAGGCGCCTGCCCGGATTCCCACAATTGCTCGAGGTGCCGCTTGTCGCGCAACGTGTCGCAAGGCTGCCAGAAGCCGTTGTGGGTGAAAGCCGAGAGCTGGCCGTCACGCGCAAGGTTTTTGAGCGGATCCTGCTCCCACGGCATCGAGTCACCCGACACATAGTCAATTGCGCGCGGTTCGAGCACAAAAAAACCACCGTTGATCCAGCCGATCTCATCACTCGGCTTTTCCTCGAAACTTGTTACGCCCCCATCGCGTGCGAGATTGAGAACGCCGAACCGGCCAGGCGGCTGCACGGCGGTCACCGTCGCGAGACGACCGTGTGTCTTGTGAAATGCGATCTCGGCGGTGATATCGACATTCGACAATCCATCGCCATAGGTAAGGCAGAAGGTTTCATCACCGAGATACGGCGCCACGCGCTTCAGGCGACCGCCCGTCATCGTCTCCGCACCGGTATCGATAAGCGTGACTTTCCAATCTTCCGATTGGGAATTGAGAACTTCATGGGCACCGGTTTGCAGATCGATAGACAGATCGGCGGTGTGCCGGTAGTAATTGAAAAAGAATTCCTTGATCACGTAGCCCTTGTAACCAAGGCAGATCACAAACTCCTTGATTCCATGATGTGCGTACGTCTTCATGATGTGCCACAGTAGCGGACGCCCGCCCACTTCAACCATTGGCTTTGGCTTGTGGTCCGATTCCTCGGCGATCCGTGTGCCGAGCCCACCAGCAAGTATCACAGCTTTCATTGAATCCTCTGGGTTTCTTAAAGTTTGATATCAGCCGGTACGAGATTCAGCATGTCCTCGGCAATGGCAACCGGTTCAGCGCGCAGTATCAAATAGATGCGCAAGAGATACTCCCCAAGAATACCGAGAAGCAGTGACTGAAATCCGATTCCGAAAAGTACGAGTATGTGAATGCTGGCGAGCCCTCGCGGCAATTCCGGGTGGAACGCGCGCAGGAACACGTAATAGATCGCACCGAGCGCGGTCAGCCCGAGCAGGAAGAGACCACCGTACGTCGCAAGCCGCAACGGCAAAACAGAGTGATTAAAAACACCTGCGAGCCCCAGTCTCACAAGCTGAGCCACGCCAAATTTGCTCGCCCCTGCAACGCGCGCCGCGCGTTCGTACGGAACGCCGATCTGTTTAAACCCCATTCCCGCGATCAGCCCACGAAGGTAAGGGTTCGATGAACGATACCGTTGCAATCCATCGATAACCTTGCGATCGACCAGCCTGAAATCGCCTGCGTCGCGCGGGATCGTATGCTCGCTGAGCTTGTCGACAACCCAATAGCCGACCTTGCGAAACGCGTTGATCAGCTTTCCTTCAGGACGCTTCTCGCGGATGCCATACACGACGTGATAGCCGTCGCGCCATAGCTGGAAGAAGCGTTCGAGCAATTCGGGAGGATCCTGAAGGTCCGCATCGATCTGCATGACCGCATCACCGCGCGCATGCATGTAGTTCGCGAGGATCGAGCGCTGAAAGCCGACGTTCTTCGAGAACCGGATTGCACGCACCCGGGAATCGGCTCGTGCTAGCGCAGCGAGCTTTTCCCAGGTTGCATCCGACGAATGGTTGTCGGTAAAAAGAAACTCAAGCCGGCACCTGTCGGCCATTGTGTCGCCAAGCTGACGCAGACGTGCATAGAGTGCGTCCAGATTGTCCGCCTCATTCAATACCGGGACCGAGATTGAAATCAGCGGAAGGCCGCCGGGAGTTTCCATCGATGTCATATTCTTGAAGGTCAATTGAGCGTCAGGCGACTAAGGGCAGCGTCTACGCCCTGGTCGAGCGAATAGCTCGTACGCCACCCGGTTTCCCGTTGTACGCGCGAGGGATCCCCCACCACAACGGGCAGATCATCAGGCCGTAGTGGCAACGCACCAAAATGCAGGAGCGATTCATCAGCACCCATGTGACGCGCTACGGTGCGCGCAAAATCGCCGACCGATGTCCCGACGCCTGTCGAGAGGTTGTAGGCGCCACCATTCATCCGTCCATCGCGCAACGCAAGAGCGGAGGCGATAAGCCCACGGCAGGCATCGTCCACGTACAGAAAGTCCCGAACCTGCGTGCCTGCCGACAGTTTCACCGCCTCATCGCGCGCGAGCTTCGACGCCAACGACGGCAGCAAACGATGTTCTGCTTCGCCTGGACCGTACACGTTGAACGCTCGCAGCACCGCAAACGGCAACCGCACGTCAGCGGCCGTCGCCAAAGCTAAAAGGCTTCCTGCTGCCTTTGACGCGCCATAGACTTTTTGTGTCTCCAGCGCCATATCCTCGCTCAGCATCGCGACGGCCTGCGCCGCATATTCGGCGCTACTGCCCATTGATACAACGGCGCCTACGCCATTCGCGCTCGCCGCAGCGACCATTTCAGCCGGAAGGATTGCGTTCACGCGGATGAGTTCGTCTCGGTCGCGATCGGCCGGATGCACTCCGGCTGCCGCGAGATGAAAGACCAGTTCGAAACGATGGTCCGACATTGCATGTTGAAAGGCCGTTGCATCCAGGCGCGATGCTTCGACGTTAACGACGCCTTCCACCGTGCAGCGTCGTCGGCCGAGCGTCACGACCTCATATCCGGAACCAACCAATATGCGCGCGAGATTGGCGCCGATAAATCCAGCGCCTCCAGTCAGCAACACCTTCAAGAAATCACTCCGTCACGCAAACCGTCACGCCAGGTCGCAAGCTGGTCCAGGCAAAGCTCACGCGCGTTTGCCTTGCCGCCGTGGAAAGAGCGATACCACGCGGCGGTCTCCCTGATGACCCGCTCCGTATCCCACGGAGGCACCCAACCAAGAATATTGCGCGCCAGCGAACTGTCGAGCGCGAGCGCAACCGCCTCGGGAAGCGGATTCTGTTGATAGTCGAGCGTGGGACGTTGCCAGTCGTTTGCCAGTATCTCCAGGACTTCGCGCACGCTGAACTGTCGCGTATCGTGGGGACCCAGATTCCAGGCGCGCGAAAACGTTGCACGGTCGCGCTCAAGTCCGGCGAGCAACATGAGATAACCCTGGACAAGCGCCAGTACATGTTGCCAGGGCCGCGTAGCATCAGGGTACCGGAGCGTCAGGGAACCATTGTCATTTACTGCCCGGACGAAATCAGGAATCAACCGGTCTTCGGACCAATCGCCGCCGCCAATGATGTTCCCGCCGCGAGCAGTAGCGATCCCAAGCGGATGTTGCGGATCGGAGCCAAACGAATAGCGATAGCTGTCGATGACCATTTCAGCCGCGGCCTTCGACGCGCTATAGGGGTCTTTGCCGCCCAGCGCGTCGTTTTCCCGATACGGCCATGCCCACTCATTGTTCTTGTAGACCTTGTCGGTCGTGACGCAGACGATCGAACGGCAGGCTTCTGCGGCACGCGCAGCTTCGAGCACATGGGCCGTACCAATTGCGTTCGTCGCGAACGTCGAAACTGGCTCACGATACGAGCGTCGAACCAGTGGTTGCGCGGCAAGGTGCAACACCAGTTCCGGCTGGAAGCGGGCAAAGCAGTCCTGTACGGTACCCAGGTCGCAGATGTCACCCTCCATGCTGAGCACATCATTGGCCAGCCCGGTTTCCACATACAACGAAGGCGTCGTATCCGGCGAAAGCGCCAGGCCTGCGACTTCGGCACCCAGCGACTTGAGCCACAGGCAGGCCCAGCTGCCCGTGAAGCCGGTGTGGCCTGTAACGAGAATCCGCCTTCCTGATAGCGCCGACTCGAACCCTAACTTGTCAGTCTCGCTCAAAAAACTCTCCGTCTGTTCGATCTCAATAGAATTCACCAGTGCGCACCGGCAAGTTCATTAATGTTGCAGCCCGCTTCATCGACGACGTAACCGGGGAAGTCGATAAAAGCAAAATGGCCACGAAATCGGTCGTAGCCAAGGCACTATCACGAGAATCCCCGCGACAAAATGCGTAGTATACCTGCCAGTACTAAGGGGGCGCGTTTTTTGGGAGAAAACAGACGATCGCGTTGCATAAAGAGCCCCACTTTTCGCTTGCCGTCTAGCTGTACCTGATCGAAAAAAATGTGACTGAATGTATCCTGTCTTCTCGCAGGGGCTCCAGAGTTAGTCAGCGCTGTCCATTCCGCAGCCTGCCACCTTCCCGGACGTTGAAAAAGACTCGCCCGCCAACCCGCGCCGACACCGTCACCAAGCTCGGCAATAAGACGCCAATGTTACAATCTACAAAGGTTTTCGAGGCCCGCTGGCCATTTTTTGTCAGGCCCGGGATTCACCGCGGAATCTGATTTTGATAGCAAATCAGAGTGCCGGCCAGAGAGCGCCCAAGGCCCGCGCCTTAAATGAATAACGGAGTTCGAGCGTTCCGATGAGTGCAGTCCCTCTCACCAAATCTTCAAAAATCTACGTCAGTGGCCACCGCGGAATGGTGGGCTCGGCTATCGTTCGCCGCCTCAAGGCCGGTGGCTATACGAACATCCTGACTGCAACACGCGCCGAACGGGATCTCACGGACCAGCAGGCCGTGCGCGCCTTCATGCAGCGTGAAAAGCCCGACTACGTTTTCCTCGCTGCGGCAAAAGTTGGCGGCATCTACGCGAACAATACGTTCCCTGGCGACTTCATCTATCAGAACCTTGCGATCCAGAACAACGTGATCCACTCGGCCTGGGAAGCAGGCGTCCAGCGGTTGTTGTTTCTCGGATCTTCGTGCATTTACCCGCGCGAATGCCTGCAACCGATCCGAGAAGACTATCTGCTGACCGGCCCGCTCGAACCGACCAACCAGCCGTATGCGATCGCCAAGATCGCCGGCATCGAGCTTTGCGATTCATACAATCGTCAGTATGGAACGCAGTACGCAAGCGCGATGCCCACAAACCTTTACGGTCCGAACGATAACTACGATCTCGCGACCAGCCACGTGCTACCCGCCTTGCTTCGCAAGGCCCATGAAGCAAAGTTGCGTGGCGAAAAGGAACTCGTGGTCTGGGGCACGGGCACGCCACGGCGCGAATTTCTTTATGTCGACGACATGGCTGATGCATGTGTCTTCCTGATGGAGTCGGGTATCGCATCGGGATTGTTTAATATCGGCATTGGCACCGACGTGACTATTCGGGAACTGGCGCAGACCATCGTTGATGCCGTGGGTTTTGACGGCAAACTGACCTTCGATACGAGCAAACCGGACGGCACGCCCCGCAAGCTCCTGTCAGTCGAAAAGGTAAAGGCATTGGGCTGGCAGGCGAAAACGCCACTTACCGAAGGTATTCGACTCGCCTACCAAAGCTTCCTCAACGGCGAAAAGCGGTAACGATATGGATGGACGCAAACCTCTCGTCACGGTCGTAGTGCCGTCATTCAACCAGGGACGCTTTCTCGACGAAGCGCTGAGTTCGATCTCAGCGCAAAAAGTCGCGACCGAAGTCTTTGTCATGGACGGCGGATCCACCGACGACTCCCTGTCAGTCATCCGCAAATGGGAATCCAGACTCGCCGGCTGGCGCAGCCACAAGGACGACGGCCAGGCGGCGGCAATCAACGAAGGAATCGCACGCGGCACTGCGCCATACGTCTGCTGGCTCAATAGCGACGACCTGTTCCTTCCCGGCGGACTCGACAAGCTCGTCAACGCAATGGAGCGGCACGCCGCGTGGCCGGCCGCCTATGGCAAGGCATGGCACCTCGACGACGCAAGCGGCCGTCGCACGCCCGCATGGGTCGAACCGTTCAATGAACGTCGTATGGCAACGCGCTGCGTGATCACGCAGCCAGCTTCACTCATTCGTCGCACGGCGTGGACAGCAGTGGGTGGCCTCGACGCCAAACTCAAGATGGCGCTCGACTACGATCTTTGGTGGCGGCTCTACCGTTCTGGCGGTCCGCTCGGATTCGTCGACGAAGAAGTCGCAATCAATCGTAACCACGACGAAACGAAGACCCGCATCCATCGCCGCCTCCACTACAAGGAAGCCATGGAGACCGTACGCCGCCATCACGGGCACGTGCCGTTAAAATGGTGGCTCGCCCAGCCCTACGCGGTATGGTGGAAGACTTTGATCCGATAGCATGCGCGTTCTTCACTTCTATAAGACCTACAAACCCGACACGATGGGTGGCGTCGAACAGCTGATCGGCGAGATTTGTAGCGGTTCTGCTTCAAGAGGCGTGCCCAGCGATGTGCTGACCGTAAGCAGAAACCCCACAACTGTCGATCTGGGCGACCACATCCACTATCGTGCGAAGCTCGACTTCAAGATCGCGTCGTCGGCGTTTTCAGTCTCGTCCCTGTCACGCCTGAAGGAACTGGCCGCGCACGCGGACATCATCCACTACCACTTCCCGTGGCCGTTCATGGATATGGCGCACTTTATAACGCGCCTGAATAAGCCAACGGTCGTCACATACCACTCGGACATCGTTCGGCAGAAAACGCTGCTGCACTTTTACCGGCCGCTCATGCTTCGCTTTCTGGGGAGCGTGACGCGTATTGTCGCAACTTCACCGAACTATGCAGAGACGAGCCCTGTCCTGAAGCGATTTGCAGAAAAGGTGGAAGTCATTCCGATCGGCCTGAACGAGCATTCGTACCCGCCAGCGAGTGAGGCAAAACTCTCAGAATGGCGCTCACGAATCGGCCCCAAATTTCTGCTGTTTGTCGGCATGCTGCGCTACTACAAGGGCCTGCATATCCTTCTCGATGCGTTGAAGGGATGCACGCATGACGTGGTCATACTGGGGGGAGGCCCTCTCGAAAGTGAATTGAAGGCTCAAGCTGAATCGCTGTCGCTTCGACACGTACATTTTGTGGGCGCGTTGCCAGACGAAGACAAGTTCGCGCTTCTCACGCTATGTCATGGACTGGTGTTTCCGTCGCATCTGCGTTCGGAAGCCTTCGGCATTTCACTTCTGGAAGGCGCAATGTACGGAAAACCACTGATCTCGTGTGAGATCGGGACTGGGACATCCTATGTGAACGTAAAAGATGAAACCGGACTTGTGGTCCCGCCAGATGACCCGACTGCCCTACGCCAGGCAATCGATTGCATCTGGAACGACGAGGCGCTTGCCGCGAACCTGGGCGCGGGCGCGAGAGCGCGTTTTGTTCAACTCTTTACTTCGGACAAGATGGCCGACGCTTACGTCGATCTTTATCATCGGCTTGTGGCCGAACAGTGACGCCGGTGGCCGGAGAGCCGGCCACCCAGTCTTTTTTGACCAGTGATTCGCAGTAGTATTGCGCAATCGCCCACCCAGCAACCTGACCGCTCAGGATTCCGCCAGACACAACCCCAGCGCTTCGCGCCAGTCCGGTGCGCGCAGGCCGAATACGGCAGCGAGCTTGTCGGTCAGCAGGCGTGAATTCGCCGGACGTTTGGCCGGAACGGGATATTCGGCGGCCGCGATTGGAACCACGGTCGGTTTTGAATCGAGTGCGGCCGTTTCGAAAATGGCCTCTGCAAATCCAAACCAGGAAGTCGAACCCGACGCCGTCAGGTGATAGGTTCCCGATTTCCGCGTCCACCAGTCGGTTTCACCCCGTTTGACGGCGTCGAACCCCTGTGCAACGACATGTGCCGTTAACGTGGCAATCGTCGTGCTCCAGGTAGGCGCACCGAACTGGTCCGCGACAATCCTCAACTCCGGCTTCTCCGCCGCCAGTCGAAGCATCGTCAGCAAGAAATTCTTGCCGCGCCCGCCGTAAACCCAACTCGTGCGAAATACCAGGTGCGGGCCACCGACATCCGCGATAGCGCGCTCGCCCGCTAGCTTTCCCCGACCGTACTCGTTCTGCGGATTCGTTGGGTCGTCCTCGACGTACGTACCTTCCTTTGTGCCGTCGAATACGTAATCGGTCGAAAAATGAATCAGAGGTGCACCCAGATTCGCAGCCTCCTCAGCCAGCACGCCGGGCGCCAATCCGTTGATCCGGTGTGCCAATTCGGATTCAGTCTCAGCACGATCCACGGCGGTGTACGCAGCAGCGTTGACGATCAACGTTGGTCCGATCTCCCTTACGGTCGTGCGAACCTGATCCAGGTCAGACAGATCGAGGCCACGACGATCGAGCGCCACAACCCTCCCAAGCCCCTGCAACGAGCGGACAAGCTCGAATCCCACTTGTCCATTTGAACCCGTCACGAGAATCGTCGGACGCGTCGGATCATTCATCGTTCACCTCACGCATAACTCTCCGCCTCCCCAAACCCCTTCCCTGCCGCATCCTTCGCAGCGAGCGTCGGCTCACCCTCAACCGGCCACTCGATGGCGACTTCCGGATCATTCCAGATCAGACACCGCTCATACTCAGGAAACCAGTAATCCGTCGTCTTGTACAGAAACTCAGCCGTCTCCGACAGCACGACGAACCCATGCGCAAACCCCGGTGGAATCCATAGCTGCCGGCTGTTTTCAGCACTCAGATTCACCCCCACCCACTTACCGAAATCCGGCGAGTTCCGGCGCATATCGACGGCCACATCGAACACTTCGCCCGATAAAACCCGCACCAACTTCCCCTGCGCATGCTCGATCTGATAATGCAAGCCGCGCAGCACACCCTTCGCTGACCGCGAATGATTGTCCTGCACGAACTCCACATCCACGCCCACCTTCTCCGCAAACTCCTTCGCGTTGAAGCTCTCGAAGAAAAACCCACGCGCGTCACCAAACACCTTCGGCTCGATAAGTTTGACTTCAGGCAGCGCCGTCGGGGTTACCGTGATTGCCATATAACTTTGTCCGTCAACAGATTCTTGAGATATTGCCCGTACTCATTCTTCGCGAGCGGCGCGGCCAGTTCGATGAGTCGCGCGTCGTCGATCCAGCCGCTGCGATACGCGATCTCTTCGGGACACGCCACCACCAGACCCTGCCGCTTCTGCAGCGTAGCGATAAACGTCGCTGCTTCGATCAACGAGTCGTGCGTGCCCGTATCGAGCCACGCATAGCCACGACCCATGATCTCGACACGCAGCTTCTTCGCCTCCAGATAGCGCGAATTCACATCGGTGATTTCAAGCTCGCCACGCGCAGAAGGCTTGATGTCCGCCGCAATGTTGCAAACGTCGTTATCGTAGAAGTAGAGCCCGGTCACCGCATACGGCGAGCGCGGTTTCGCAGGCTTTTCCTCGATCGAAAGCGCCTGCAACTGGTCATCAAACTCGACCACGCCATAACGCTGCGGATCGTTCACGTGATACGCGAACACCGTTGCGCAATCGGTCCGCGCACTCGCCTTCTCCAGCTGATGCGCGAGATCATGGCCATAAAAAATGTTGTCGCCGAGAATCAGCGCGCAGTCGTCGTTACCGATGAAATCGCGGCCAATGATGAACGCCTGCGCAAGGCCATCGGGTGATGGCTGCACGGCGTACTGAAGATTCATCCCCCACTTCGAGCCATCGCCGAGCATCGATTCAAACCGCGGCGTGTCGGCGGGCGTCGAGATGATCAGCACGTCGCGGATGCCTGCGAGCATCAACGTCGACAGCGGGTAGTAGATCATCGGCTTGTCGTACACGGGCAGCAGCTGCTTCGATACGGCATGCGTGATCGGATACAGCCGCGTGCCCGATCCGCCCGCGAGAATGATTCCCTTACGTGCCATTGACGCTCCCTCAGGCCTGTCCGGCGTAGTGAGTTTCCATCCAGTGACGATAGTTGCCGCTTGTCACGCCAGCAATCCACTCCGAGTTCTCGAGATACCAGCGCACGGTCTTGCGCATGCCGGTCTCGAACGTCTCCGCCGGGCGCCAGCCCAGTTCACGCTCGATACGCGTCGCGTCGATCGCATAGCGACGGTCATGCCCAGGCCGGTCTTTCACGAACTCAATCTGCTTCGCGTACGGTGCACCAGACGACGAAGGACGCAGTTCATCGAGCGTCGCGCACAGCGTGTGAACGACGTCGATGTTGGCCTTTTCGTTCCATCCGCCAATGTTGTACGTCTCGCCGAGCGCGCCCTTTTGCAGCACGGTGCGGATCGCGGCGCAGTGGTCGCCGACGTATAGCCAGTCGCGCACGTTCTTGCCATCGCCGTAGACGGGCAGCGCTTTTCCGGCCAACGCGTTGATGATCGTGAGCGGAATGAGTTTTTCGGGGAACTGGTACGGGCCGTAGTTGTTCGAGCAGTTGGTGGTCAGCACCGGCAGACCGTACGTGTGAAAATACGCGCGCACCAGATGGTCCGATGCGGCCTTGCTCGCCGAATAAGGGCTGTTCGGCGCGTACGGCGTACGTTCGTTGAACGCGGGATCGGTTGCTTCGAGCGAGCCGAACACCTCGTCGGTCGAAACGTGCAGGAAGCGGAACGCTTCCTTCTCGCCGCCCGCGAGGCCATTCCAGTAGGCGCGCGCCGCCTCGAGCATCGTGAAGGTACCGACGACGTTCGTCTGCACGAATTCGCCCGGCCCGCTGATCGAACGGTCGACATGGCTCTCGGCCGCGAAGTGCAGCACCGCACGTGGCCGGTGTGTCGCGAAGAGCGTATCGAGCGCGGCGCGGTCGCAGATATCGACGCGCGCAAAAATGTGACGTGAGTCGTTCGCGAGCGGCGCGAGTGTCTCAGCATTGCCCGCGTAGGTGAGTTTATCGACGTTGACGACGGGTTCATCTCCGTCGCGCAACCAGTCAAGAACGAAGTTGGCGCCAATAAAGCCTGCGCCTCCAGTCACCAGGATCATATTCTTCCTCAGAATCGCCTCGCGACGTGTTCGTGTCGCGCAAGCGCGCGTTCAAGGCAGCCCGCACGACCGTGCTTTGTCGTGCCGCAGCATCAAACGGGCTATTATGTCACGCTACGTTGTACAGTCCGTGACGCCATATACGAATCTGTGTAACGGTATGTAGCCACCAGCAAGCAGCCGGCAAGGCGACGGCGCTCACCGTCATTGATGCCGCATCGGTATTTTGGCGTCAATGCCCCGGCGCACATGTCGCGACTTCGTTGCAAAATATCCAATCCGTATCCAGATGACCATCCGGCCCGCACCACTTGCCTTCGGCGACCTTCAGGGCTGCCGCTCCCAGTTCCAGCAACTGCTCGCCAAAGCCGCACCTTCCGACGACACGCCGCTGTGGTTTGCCGGCGACATCATCAACCGCGGCCCCGAATCGCTCGCCACTTTGCGTGACCTCGTCGCGCTGGGCGAGCGCGCGGTCACGGTCCTCGGCAATCACGACCTGCATCTGCTGTCCGTTTCGGCAGGCATCCGCAATTCGAAGAAAGGCGACACGATCGACGAAATTCTCGACGCACCGGACGCCGACGATCTGCTGGAATGGGTGCGTCACCGTCCGGTCGCGCACTTCGAGAACAACATGCTGCTCGTGCACGCGGGCGTGCCGCCACAATGGGACGCCGCGTTCACGATGGAGATGGCGGGCGAACTCGAACGTGCACTGCGTGCGCCAAACTGGAAAGAAACGCTCGCGGGCCTGTACGGCAACGAGCCGAATCGATGGAAGCCGGGCCTGAAAGGGATCGACAGGCTGCGTCTGACGTGCACCGCGCTCACACGCATGCGCTTTTGCAACGAGGAAGGCGCAATGGACTTCACGTCGAGCGGCGGCCTGAATTCCGCGCCGCCGGGTTACATGCCGTGGTTTGACGTGCCTTCGCGAAAATCCGCCAATACGACCGTCGTTTTCGGCCACTGGGCGGCGCTCGGTCTGATGGTGCGCGATAACGTCATCGGACTCGACTCGGGCTGCGTCTGGGGTAACCAGCTCTCCGCCATCCGCCTGACCGACGATCCGGCCGGCCGCGTCGTCACGCAGGTGGACTGCGCGGCGTGTCGCGGGACGGGTAACTAGCTGGTTCGTGTGCCGTCGATGTCGATATCCTGAGTCAAGGCGACGTCGGCGGTGTCTTCAGCTTTCTGCTGCCTGGGTTCGGGAACGTCAGCCGCAAACTCATTGCCGCCCCCCTGCATCCCCCGCAACGCCCGCCCCACCACCGCCTCAGCCTCCGCCGCCAGCAACCGCCTGTCAGCGCCCGAAGCCAGCGGCGCTCCGACATAAACATGCGCGGTCAGCGGGCCACCCTTCAGCAGCGCATTCAACGAATCGCTAAGCGTGAGATCGTCGACATACGCAGGCGCCGTCGACTGCCGCCCGTGCGCATCCTCGTACATGATGCACACCGGCTGCACCGGACAGGAAGCCGACACCGCCGCCTGAAACAGGTTCGCGTGAAACGGCAGCAGCGCGAGACCATCGGACGTCGTGCCCTCGGGAAACACGCACATCAGCTCGCCCGCACTCAGCCGGTCGGCCAGTTCATGCATGATCCGCTTCGCGTCGCTGCGCTTCTCGCGCTGGATGAACACGGTCCCAAGCTGCTCCGCAAGCCACCCCACCACCGGCCAGTTGCGGATTTCGGCCTTCGAGACAAACGGCGTCGGCCGCCAGGCATTGATCACGTAGATGTCGATCCAGGAAACGTGGTTCGCCACCACCAGCGCGCCCGCATCGAGCCGCACATCGTCGTTGTGCACGACAAGGCGCATGCCGCACAGCCGCAGCATCTTCAGCGACCACGCGCGGTTGAGTTCGAGCCGCACGTCGGCGGATGCGCGCGGAAAGCGCGTCGCGACCGTCCACATGCCATGCAACAGATGCGCAACCAGTCGTGCCTTGCGTAACGCGAGCTTCATGTTCGGCGCTTTCCGTTCCTGTATCGATGTTCTGTCAATCGAGCATCAACGCTGCTCAAACGCCACGTGGCCAGCGACGATGGTCGCCCGCACGCGCGCCGGCAGTTCGTAGCCGAGGAACGGCGTGTTGTGTCCCTGGCTCTTCAGCGCACGCGGCTCGACGCGCCAGTGCCCGTTCGCATCGAACACGCACAGATCGGCCGCGGCGCCCACCGCGATACGCCCGGCAGGCAGCTTCAGCACATCAGCCGGCGACGACGTAATGCGGTTCAATGCCTTCGCCAGCGGCACATTCGCTTCGCTCGCCCACTTCAACGTCAGCGACAGGAAGAGTTCGAGCCCGGTCGCACCCGGCGTCGCTTCGGCGAACGGCAGCAGCTTTTCGTCGTCGTCGACGGGCGTATGGTCCGAGCAGATCGCATCGATCGTGCCGTCGACAAGCCCCGCGCGAATTGCTTCGCGATCGCGCTGCTGGCGCAGCGGCGGATCGAGCCGGTACTGCGCATCGAAGTAGCCGATATCGACGTCGATCAGATGCACGTGGTTCACGGTTACATCGCACGTCACCGGCAGCCCTTCCGCCTTCGCCGCCCGCACGAGCTCGACGCCCGCCGCCGACGACACATGCGAAAGATGCACGCGCGCGCCCGTCACGCGGACGAGCTCAAAAATCGTATGCAGCGCGATCGTCTCGGCCGAAACCGGCACACCTGACAAGCCGAGCCGCGAAGCCAGCGCACCGCTCGCCGCGACACCGCCCTTTGCGAGATACGCATCCTGCGGACGCAGCCATACGGTGTAGTCATACGTGCTCGCGTATTGCAGCGCGCGCAGCAGAACCTGCGTATCGACCACTGGCACATCGGCCTGCGAGAAACCGATGCAACCGGCTTCCGTCAGCTCAACCATTTCGGTGATCGTCGTGCCCTTCAGGCCGACGGTCAGCGCGCCCAGCGGATACACGTGCGCCTGATTGAGCTTGAGCGCGCGGAACTTGAGCATCTCGACGAGGCCCGGTTCATCGAGCGTCGGATCGGTATCGGGCGGGCACACGAGGCTCGTCACGCCGCCCGCGAGCGCCGCGGCCATTTCGGATTCGAGCGTCGCCTTGTGCTCGAAGCCCGGCTCGCGCAGTCGCGCCGACAGATCGACGAGACCCGGCGCGATCGACAGCCCTTTGGCGTCGATCGTCTTCGCCGCATTGAAGTCCGCCGGCGCCTGGCCCAGCGCGACGATCTTGCCGGCCGCGATGTAAATGTCCTGCTGCTGTTCGGTGCCCGCTACCGGGTCGATCAGCGTGCCGCCTTGAATATGAATCTTCATGTGCTGCCTTTTTTCTGCGTTGCGTGCCGCGCGTTCGCTCGATTCAAACGCGCGCCAGGAGTCAGTCGTTATTGCCGGCAACAATACCCATCACCGCCATCCGCACGGCGATGCCGAACGTCACCTGATTCAGGATCACCGACTGCGGACCATCCGCCACCTGCGAATCGATTTCGACACCGCGATTCATCGGGCCCGGGTGCATCACGATTGCATCGGGCTTCGCGAGCGCGAGCCGTTCGGGCGTCAAACCCCAACTCTTGAAGTACTCCTGCGCCGAAGGCAGCAACGCGCCGCTCATCCGCTCGTTCTGCAGACGCAGCATGATGATCACGTCGACGTCCTTCAGCCCTTCGTCGAGGTTGTGGAACACGCGCACGCCCATCTGCTCGAGGCCGCCCGGCAGCAGCGTGCGCGGACCGATGGCGCGCACTTCCGGCACGCCGAGCGTGGTGAGCGCATGAATGTCCGAACGCGCGACCCGCGAATGCAGGATGTCGCCGACGATCGCCACACGCAGGTTCGTGAAATCCTTCTTGTAATGACGGATCGTGTACATGTCGAGCAGACCCTGCGTCGGGTGTGCATGACGTCCGTCACCGGCGTTGATTACGTGCACATGCGGCGCACAGTGCTCGGCGATCAGATACGGCGCGCCGCTCGACGCGTGACGCACGACGAACATGTCGGCGTGCATCGCGGAGAGGTTGTTGATCGTGTCGAGCAGCGACTCGCCCTTGCTCGTCGACGATGCGTTGATGTTCAGGTTGATCACGTCCGCGGAAAGACGCTTTGCGGCGATCTCGAATGTGGTGCGCGTACGGGTCGAATTCTCGAAGAAGAGATTGAACACCGACTTGCCGCGCAACAGCGGCACCTTCTTCACCTCGCGATCCGTCACGCTGACGAACTGCTCGGCCGTATCGAGAATGTGATTGACGATCGACTTCGGCAAACCTTCGATCGTCAGCAGATGTTTGAGCTCGCCGTTTTTCGTGAGCTGCGGGTTGCCCTTCAGAAAGCCGAAGCGGAATCGGTCCCCGTCCGTCTGGGCGCTGCTGTCGGTGGAACCTGGGGTTGCGGTGGTCATCGTTGTACCTGCGTCAAAACGTGTGCTGGGATGTGTGCGTCGCCGCTCACCGGGCGACGCGACCGCCGGCGAAAGCCGCGGCGATCTGCATCCGGTTCGCGCGCTCAGTCGGCGCGCGCTTCCGTGTGAAACGTGAACGTCGGATTGTCGCCATCGCTGCGGGCCAGGACGAGCGTCGCGTCGGCCGGAACGTCAACCGTGCCGCCCGTGAAGCGAGCTGCAATCGGCAACTCGCGGCCGCCGCGATCGGCGAGCACGGCGAGTTCCACCGAAGCCGGACGTCCGTAGTCGTACAGCTCGTTCAGCGCGGCGCGCACGGTGCGGCCGGTGCCGAGCACGTCGTCGACGAGCACGATCCGGCTGCCGTCTACTTCGAAGGGCAGTGAAGTCGGGCTCGCCTGCGCGTGCAGGCCGCGCTTCGCATAGTCGTCACGATGGAGCGCCACGTTGACGACGCCAAAACTCGCCATCTTCAGGTCGCGCGCGAGCCGTTCGGCAAGCCACGCGCCGCCGCTGTAGATGCCGGCGAGCACGATGCCGCCTTCGGTGCCTGCGGGTGTTGCGATCGCCGCGCCGTACGCAGCGCGAATCTGTTCGAGGACGGCGCGATACAGCGCCTCGGCGTCAATGGAACTCATGATCGTCGGGTAGCCCGTCTAGATATTGCTGGAGGATGATGCTGGCGGCTTCGGCGTCGAGCATGTCGGCGCGGCCGTTGCCGGCGCGGATACCGGCCTTCGCCTCGACCGAAGAATAGCGCTCGTCAACCCAGGTCACCGGCAGATTGAAGCGGCCATTCAGCTGGTTACCGAAGCGTTTGGCGAGCTGCGTCATTTCATGCGGCGTGCCATCGGGATGCATCGGCAGTCCGACGACAAGCACGTCGGGCTTCCATTCGCCAATCAGTTTACCGACGGCTTCGAAGCGGTATTCCCGGCTGCGGTTCTGCACGACGACGAGCGCGCGGGCATGACGCGTCAGCGAATTGCCGACAGCGACACCAATGCGTTTTTCGCCATAGTCGAACGCAAGGAGCGTCGCCTCACGTCCGCCCGCCATGCTCACGCGTGACCTGCTTCGCCGGACAGCATCGAAAGATTGATGCCGAGCAGCGACAGCGCTGCTTCGAGACGCTCTTCGGCGGGCACGTCGAACACGATCTTCGGATCGGCTTCGACGGTGAGCCAGCCGTTCTTCGAGATTTCCTCTTCGAGCTGCCCCGCGCCCCAGCCGGCGTGGCCGAGCGTGAGCAGAAAGCGTTCCGGCCCCGTGCCGCTCGCGACGGCTTCGAGCACATCTTTCGACGTGGTCATTTCAAGCCCGCCCGGCACCGACATCGACGACGTATACGGCGTGCCGTCTTTCGGATCGTGCAGCACGAAACCGCGCTCGGTTTGCACCGGGCCGCCGAAGTACACGGGAACATGCAGGAGAGGTTCGATCTCGAGCTTCAGATCGATGCGATTGAAGAGCGCCTCCAGGTCGATATCGGTCGGCCTGTTGATGACGAGGCCGAGCGCGCCGCGCTCACTGTGATCGCACAGGTAGACCACCGTGCCTGAAAATGTGGGATCCGCCATGCTCGGCATGGCAATCAGGAACTGGTTGGTCAGATTGATGCGATCGGTACTCTTGGACATAGTTCGGATTTTAGCAAAGACGGTGCGGGATGGCGGGCTTTGAGCGTACGCAGGAACGCGTGGTTGAGGCGCGTGGGCGACACGGTTCGCAGGGCTCCGTCGACGGCGTGCATATTGCACTTTATCACGCGAGGAGCAAGGGCCTGTCAGGCACTTCGCGGGCCGGATGCGTTCTGGCTCGCGAGGTTTCGTGCGCTGACAGTTTCGCTGTGACACGCGCTGCAATTTGCGCGTTTCCATCACTGTTTCGGTGCTGCTTCCGGGTTAACGGCACGCATCCGTCATATAGCAGGGTTCGCGCCTGCCCTGCCCTCAACTTTGTGGCTCGACTTTGTTGCTCACGCGGCGCCGGCCCGCGCCGGGTCGGGCGCGCCGCCCAGTTCGATCGCGCGCGTGAGCGCCGCGAGCGCCGCACTGCTGTGAGCCGGTGCGACACCTGCCGCAATTTTGTGCAGCATCGCCCGCAACGCCTCGGCGGCGTGATCGAGCGAGCGGGCGTCCGGTGCGTCGACGATCGTGTACGAGCGCACCGCCGGCGTTGTCACCCCCGCGTGCGCGCGACGCCGCCACGCAAGCCCGAGCGCATCGGCCAGCAGCGCGACGTGGCCAAGGCCCAATGCGCAGGCGGCCGAACCGAGCCGGTACGCGGCGTCACCCGCCTGCAAGGCGGCGCTGGGGTCGGCTTTCTCGGGATTGTCGGCCTGGCGGGCGTGCTCGGAGAGCGCGACGATCGTGGCATCGGCGGTCTGAAGGAAATCTTCATACGCATGCGCGTTGACCGTGAGCACACCGAGGTCGCGGGTACGCGTGGTGCGCACGGCGGCAGGATCTGTTTGAGCGGCCTGCGCGGCTTCCGACTCCCACAGCGCTTCCGAAGCCTGCGTGCCGGCCACATGCCAGTCGACGGTCAAGCCGTAATCGTGCAGCACCTCGACCTGATCGGCATCTTCAGCCGATGCGCCGAAGAGCGCGTAGTCGCGCCAGAGCGTCGCCAGCGTCGCCCGGACGAGCGAGCGCGGCGCGAGCGGCGTGCCGCGCGCGTGATCGGCAAAGACGAGATTGCAGCGGGCGTAGAAATGACGGGCGCTATTGGACGCGTCGGTGGCGCTTCCGCCAGCGCGCAACGCTTTGGCGCACGCGCCGGCGAGACGCCAGAAATCGTAGGGATCGGGGCCGGCGGCCTCAGCGAGACAGGCATCGAGTTCGTCGAGCGCACCGTGAATATCCGGCGGCGGTGCACCCTCATGATGTGCGCGCAGAACGGGCAGCAGCGCGCGTTCGTAGCGGGCGCGCAGGCGCGTGAGCGTGCTGGCCGGTCGCGCATGCAGTGTGACAGGGGGCACTGGCCGCGCTGCGAGCGCCATGTCTTCGAACGTCGTGGCATACCCGGGAGTGTTCTGGGCGATCTGCTGGCCGAGGGCGCGATAGTGCGCGAAAAGCGCCGGCGAGCACGACAGCTCGCGCAGATTGTGCCGGCCCACGGCCGCGCGGAATATTTCAAGCGCATCGCTCAGCGCGGCGCGGTGCCGGTCATCGTGCGGCGCATCAGCCTGTGCCATCGAAGAGGCCAGCGCGAGCGCATTCGCGAAGCGATGTGCCGCGAGCCAGCCCGCCTCGCGCAGTGCGCGGGCGCCTTGCAGCAACGACGCAGTGGGATCTTCGCGCTGCACCATCGCGAGCTGAGCTTCGGCGAGGGCGGATTCCGCGCTGCGCACGATACCGCCGCGCGGATTAGGCAAGGCTTCGAAGGGACCGGTGGTAGCGTGGCGAGTGAGCATGGATAGTCGACGAAGACATCTGTGGACCCGCCTGCACCCCGGAGATGACGCGCGGCCAGCGGCGCGCATCGCGCATCGGCGCGTTGACGGTACGATGAGCACTACCCTTTTGCGACACGGCCAGAACAACGCCGTTCCCGTTGCACTTATCCGGCACACCGGCGGGCAGTAGCTGGCGCCGCGCGCTCCATGCTTGTGCCCGCGACGAATGCCTCAGGTGTTACGCAGCGAACGACCAGCGCAACCGGCGCGCGCCAACGCATCCGACCGGCAAACCGGTCAGATCTGGACCATCTCGAAGTCTTCCTTGCGGGCGCCGCATTCCGGGCAGGTCCAGTTGATCGGGACGTCTTCCCAACGGGTTCCCGGTGCGATCCCTTCATCTGGCAAACCGGCTTCTTCGTCGTAGATCCAGCCGCAGATCAGGCACATCCAGCTTTGATATTCCATTCTTATGCCGCGTCGAAAAGTCTAAAAGTCGGTTGAATCAAGGCCATGATGGTACCGTGTTGCCGCCCCACTGCCTAGCAATCCTGGTCGGGCTCGCGCGTGATCCGGGTCAATCCGGGCATGAATTTGCTCGCGCGCGCGAAAAAACGCCCTCTCATTAGATTAGGCCGCATAATTGTGGCAACTCCGGGCCGCGTGCCTGGCACCTTTTTTGACCAATCCAGCAAGACTTTCATGCCCAGCGACACTCCTCCGATCGTCCTCACCTTCGGCCTCTCCGATCCGACCGGTGGCTCCGGCATCCAGGCGGATCTGATGACGCTGGCCAGTATGGGATGCCACGGCGTCTCCGTGCTTACCGGTTACACCGTGCGCGATTCGGCAAGCTGCGACGAGGTCACGGGCCTCGACCCCGAAGTTGTCGCCACGCAGGCGCGGATGCTGCTCGAAGACATGCCGATTGCCGCGTTCAAGGTCGGCGCGGCGACGCGTGCCGAAGTGGTGAGCGCCATCGCCGAAGTGGTTGCTGACTACGACGACATCCCGCTGATCCTCGCGCCAGACTTCACGCTCGACGACGAACACGTGCTCGCCGCCGACGAACTGCGCGAAGCCATCGCCGATCTGCTCGCGCCGCAAACCACGCTGCTCGTCGCCGATTTCGCAACCTTGCTTGCCCTCGCGCAACCCGACGGCGACGCCGAAGCGCCGAGCCTCGACGCAGCGATCTCCCATTTGCTGTCGCAAGGGTGCGAATACATCCTTTCGGCGGAAACGGGCACGCATCGCCTCGTCAATACGCTCTATAGCGAAGACGGCCAGTTGCGTCAGGACATGTGGGATCGCGGTCCGAACCGCATCATGGGCATCACCGATACGCTCGGTGCGGCGATTGCTGCGTTGCTGGCGAACGGTCAGGATCCGGCTGAAGCCGTGCGCGAAGCGCAGGAATACCTGTATCAGGCGACGCGCGCCGCGTTTCGCCCCGGCATGGGCGCGTATATGCCGGACCGTTTCTTCTGGGCGCGCAGCAACGAAGACGAAGAAACGCCCCATGCAAGCGGCAAGGACGCGCCGCCAGGTGAAGCGCGTCACTGAATTTTCCGGCTGCTCCTTGAGCGAGACGGTTTGGTGAACCAGCAAACCGTCCGCGCATAAAAAAACCCGCATTTCTGCGGGTTTTTCTTTTGGGAAGCGCATCTTTCGACGCGCTCCCCGCATGTGTTCCAGACCGGGCCACGAGGGCCCGGAAACCGGAATTACATGTCCATGCCCATGCCGCCCATGCCGCCGGGCATACCGCCGCCCATCGGTGCATCTTCCTTCGGCAGTTCGCAGACCGCTGCGTCCGTCGTCAGCAGGAGACCTGCGACCGAAGCTGCGTTTTGCAGCGCCGTGCGCGTCACCTTCGTCGGGTCCACAACACCTGCGTCGACCAGGTCGACGTACTCGCCCGTTGCTGCGTTGTAGCCGTAGTTGCCCTTGCCTGCTGCAACTGCTGCCACCACGACGCTGGCTTCTTCGCCGCCGTTCGTGACGATCTGGCGCAGCGGTTCTTCCATCGCGCGCAGCACGATCTTGATACCTGCGTCCTGATCGGCGTTAGCGCCCTTCAGACCAGCGATTGCCGAGCGTGCGCGGATCAGCGCGACGCCGCCACCAGCCACGATGCCTTCTTCCACAGCTGCGCGCGTTGCGTGCAGTGCGTCTTCGACACGTGCCTTCTTTTCCTTCATTTCGACTTCGGTCGCAGCGCCAACCTTGATCACTGCAACGCCGCCTGCCAGCTTGGCAACGCGTTCCTGCAGCTTTTCACGGTCGTAGTCCGACGTTGCTTCTTCGATCTGCGTGCGCACTTGCTTGACGCGTGCCTCGATCGTTGCTGCTTCGCCAGCGCCGTCGATGATCGTCGTGTTTTCCTTGCCCACTTCGATACGCTTCGCCTGCCCCAGTTCGGCCAGCGTTGCCTTTTCGAGCGTCAGGCCGGTTTCTTCAGCGATGACCTGGCCACCCGTCAGGATAGCGATGTCTTCGAGCATGGCCTTGCGACGGTCGCCGAAGCCCGGAGCCTTCACAGCAACGGTCTTCAGGATGCCACGGATGTTGTTCACCACCAGCGTTGCCAGTGCTTCGCCTTCGACGTCTTCTGCGATGATCAGCAGCGGACGGCCAGCCTTGGCGACTTGCTCGAGTACCGGGAGGAGGTCACGAATGTTCGAAACCTTCTTGTCGTGCAGCAGCACGAACGGGTTTTCCAGAACAGCAACCTGCTTGTCCGGGTTGTTGATGAAGTACGGCGACAGGTAGCCGCGGTCGAATTGCATACCTTCGACAACGTCCAGCTCGTCTTGCAGCGACTTGCCGTCTTCGACGGTGATGACGCCTTCCTTGCCGACCTTGTCCATCGCTTCAGCGATGCGGTCACCGATCGACGAATCGCTGTTAGCCGAAATCGCGCCAACCTGGGCGATTTCCTTGTTCGTCGTGCACGGCTTGCTGATCTTGCGCAGTTCTTCGATCGCGGCCGTCACAGCCTTGTCGATGCCGCGCTTCAGGTCCATCGGGTTCATGCCCGATGCAACGTACTTCATGCCTTCGCGAACGATCGATTGCGCGAGGACGGTTGCCGTCGTCGTGCCGTCGCCTGCGTTGTCGCTGGTCTTGGAAGCCACTTCCTTGACCATCTGTGCGCCCATGTTCTGAAGCTTGTCCTTCAGTTCGATCTCTTTTGCGACCGAAACACCGTCCTTCGTGACCGTCGGGCCGCCGAAGCTGCGTTCCAGGACCACATTGCGGCCCTTCGGACCCAGCGTGACCTTCACAGCGTTCGCGAGGATGTTCACGCCTTCTACCATCTTGGCACGGGCGGAATCACCGAATACGACGTCTTTAGCTGCCATCTTCAAACTCCTTGAATTCTCTGGGATATAACCGGGATTTCAGCGATCTGTCGCTTACTTCTGCACCACGGCCATGATGTCTTCTTCGCGCATCACCAGCAGTTCGTTGCCATCGACCTTGACGGTCTGGCCAGCGTACTTGCCGAACAGGACGCGATCGCCCACCTTCACGTCGAGCGCAATCTGTGCACCCTTGTCGTCACGCTTGCCCGGGCCAACTGCCAGGATTTCGCCTTGATCCGGCTTTTCCGCTGCGGCTTCGGGGATCACGATGCCCGACGCAGTCTTGGTTTCCTGGTCAAGACGCTTGACGATCACGCGATCATGCAAAGGACGAAGGTTCATACATACTCCTCTCTGATTGAGACTGAAGAACGCTGAGAAAACCCGGCTGGCAGGGCCAACCGGAAATGTTGTTAGCACTCTCGTGCAGCGAGTGCTAATTATATGGACGGGTGGTGACAAATTCAAGAAGGCAGGTGGCGGGAAATGGTGTCGAGATTCGCTTAACTTTGAAGTGGCGTGCGTAAGTCTGAATCGCGCACCCAGAAAAATCCTGGTGAATCGCAATAATTTCCTTTTAAAACATGGAACTAGTGGTAGATGCCTGCCACCGCCAAACTGGACATCGCTCACTCGTGAACAGGCTGATCGGCAGACAGATTCCGCGAATTTTCTTTGCAGCGCTCACCCAGGGAAATCCCTTGATCCGTCGACAACGAAGGATATTCGCTCCAACTGGGACAAGATGGTCGTTCGGTTATGCGCGGGCATCCGGCAAGCATGTCTAATCCTGACCCGCGCGATCTATCGCCCAATGCTCTCTCCAATGTGCTGCTCGAAGTAGCGAGCGAGAAAGCGTTCCGACATATTCGCGGACTCGCAAAGTTTGGATAGACGCAGCGGTTCAGCGAAGCGTAAATCGATCATTGAGAGGACGCGGTTTATACGCTCCGGTTCGTGCCCCGCAGAGCCCTCTGCGCGCTCTGCGGCCCACCGCATCGACCTTGATCGCCATCATCCTGCAAATTGACTTGCATCCTGGCAAAATACTGTATAAATTTACAGCACTGTTTTTATATACAGGATCGGTTATGAACCAGCTCATCCGGATCTTGAACGACGGTGACCGCGAAACGCTTGAGTGGTTGCGCAAGCATGTCGGAGACGTGCGCGTGGCTGCTGCTGCGCGACATCTACGAGGCAACGGCAAACCGTACCTGTCTGCGGTATGCCGCTATCTCGGCGTACGCCCACCCGCGCCTCATCAACATAGCCGGCCTGTTGAAGACTGCACGGTTGGCGATAACTATCTTGCCCAGATCCGCCAGTTGCTGGCGCACCGACACCAGGCGTTGTCGAAGCATCAACCTTGACACCTCGAGTTGCCGCGAATCGTCCGGAAGATAAAAATATGATTGATGACTCCGCTCTTGATATGGATGTCCAGGATATCAATCCTGTCGCCCTCGAACGCGCACTGCGCAGTGCGTCGCTCGATCTCCAGCAGGTCATTGCCACGGTCGCAGGTCGTTACCTCGACAGTGGCCGTCGCCGTTACTCAAGCGGCGCGCGATTGCCGACCTGGCGCACACTGCAGACAATCGACGAACAGGTCTTTGAGAATCGCGGCTTTCGGGCGCGGCACAACGAGACAGTACGCTCGTCGTTTGTCCGGTTTGGCGACAGTCGCCTGTCCGGGATGGATCTCGACGAACCCGTCGACTGGCGACGTGACGACGACGACTTGCCAGTCGTGTACCTGCTTGTGCGCGCACTGGTACAGGCCGACGCTACCGATATGGCCACTCAGGACTAATGCGCCGATACCGGCCGTTGGCAGTTATCGTTTTCGATGCGCCCCAAAAAAACCATGATCCGGAAATTTCCTTTAAAAACAGCCGCGTAGATCAAGCAATCCCCTATCCATTCCGTGGTGGTTGCCGACTGCTCCCAACCCACAATTCCGGCCTTTCCGGAAAGCGCGACAACCCTGTGCGGCAACGCGTCCACAGGAAATCCTTTCCCGGCCCAACCGGACGAATGACTATCCGCGCCGACGGTCCTTTCCGGTTTGCCAGACTCAACACCACCGCCTAGACTTCCAGAGAGATGACGCAACGCAGCACGCGTCGTCATATCGGTGACTTGTTTGTCGCCGATCTTGATTCCGGGCTGCCTTCCTGCAAGAGCCCGACGAAGTCCTGGCTGTTTTCAGCCCGTTTGACCCGGCTCATCTATCGATACTGCACGTTTCGGCGCCGCGCCGGCCCACCGCACCGACCGTTCAAGGGAGTTCGAAGCGCCCATGAATCTGCCCGATCCGACATCCGGTTTGCCCACCTCGTTCACCGCGGCTATACCCAACGCGCTCATGCCCGGCGTGAAATTCGCACAGGCCGCCACGGAATACGCAGTTGATGCGTGGCAGCGCTACCTGCTGTTCGCCGATGTGATGCGCGAGCGCGGCAACCAGTACCAGGCACATCTGCACGAACGCGCACCGAACGTGCTCGACTTCGAAGCGACGTTGATCGTCGACGGCCGCAATCTGCCGCGTCCGGTCAATTACGGTCTCGTGCGTATCCTCGCGCCCGAGGACCTGAAGCCCGACCACGACGCAACCGAAGGGCGCGACCCGGGGCGTCTGCGTCCGTTTGTGATCTTCGACCCACGCGCGGGACACGGACCTGGCATCGGCGGTTTCAAGCGCGAGAGCGAGATCGGCGCGGCGTTGCGCGCGGGGCACCCGTGCTACTTCGTCGGCTTTCTGCCGGATCCCGTACCGGGCCAGACCGTCGAGGACGTGATGCGCGCGGAAGCCGCGTTCCTCGAAAAAGTGATCGAACTGCATCCGGACAGCCCAGGCAAGCCGGCAGTGATCGGCAACTGCCAGGCGGGCTGGCAGATCCTGATGACCGCCGCAATGCGCCCTGAGCTCTTCGGGCCGATCGTCGTCGCAGGTGCGCCGGTGTCGTACTGGGCCGGCTGGCGCGGCAAGAACCCGATGCGCTATTCCGGCGGAATGCTGGGCGGCTCCTGGCTCACCGCGATGACGGGCGATCTGGGCGGCGGGCGCTTCGATGGCGCGTGGCTCGTGCAGAACTTCGAGAACCTCAATCCGGCCAACACGCTCTGGAACAAGCAGTACAACCTGTACGCGACCATCGATACCGAGGCGCCCCGCTATCTGGGTTTCGAGAAATACTGGGGTGGCCACGTGTTCCTCAATGCGGCCGAGATGCAGTACATCGTCGACAACCTCTTTGTCGGCAACCGGCTCGTGCGCGGCGAAATCGTGACGTCCGACGGCATCCGGCTCGATCTGCGCAACATCCGCTCACCGATCGTCGTGTTCTGCTCGTACGGCGACAACATCACCCCGCCACCGCAGGCACTCGGCTGGATCACCGATCTCTATCGCGACGATGCCGACCTGCTCGGCCACGATCAGACGATCGTCTATGCGACGCACGACAGCATCGGCCATCTCGGCATCTTCGTGTCGAGCAGCACCGGTCGCAAGGAGCATCGCGAGTTCGTGAGCAACATCGATCTGATCGACCTGCTGCCGTCCGGTCTCTACGAAGCGCACATGGGCAACAAGACGGAGGCCACGTCGCACGCGGAATTGATCCAGGGCGATCACGTGCTGTCGATCTCGACGCGCAGCATCGACGACGTGCGCGCGATCGTGCAGCCCGATCCGGAGAGTGACCGGCGCTTCGCGACGGCCGCGTATGTGTCCAGTCTCAATCTCGGCCTGTATCGCAGCTTCATGCAGCCGTGGGTCAAGGCGTGCGTGATGCCGGGTTCCGCCGACGTTGCGAGCCGGCTGCATCCGCTACGCGTTCCCTACGAAGCCTGGTCGGACCGCAATCCGTTCGCTTCGTGGTTCGCCCAGGCCGCCGAAACCGTTAAACAGGATCGCAAGCCGGTCGCCGCCGACAATCCGTTCTGGCAGATGCAGAGTGCTGTATCGGATGCAATTGGCTCGTCGCTCGATTTCTGGCGCGACATGCGCGACACGATGGTCGAGCAGACCTTCGAAACGGTCTACGGTGCGCCGTGGTTGCAGGCGCTGGCCGGCCTTCCCGCGAAAAGCGAAAGCGAAGCCGCCAGCGCGTTGACGGAGCCCGGCGATACGGACGAGCGTAACGCGTCGATCGCGGCCGAGCACGCGCGGCTGCGCAATGAAATGACGCAGGGCGGACTTGTCGAAGCCAGCGTGCGCGCGCTGCTGTTCATGCGACGCACACACGGTGAAGCGGACGAACGCCGCTTCAATCTCGCGCGCGCGATGATCAGCACGATTTCCGATCGCGGGATTCTGGCGTTCAAGGAGACTGTGCGCGAACAGGCCAAACTGCTGCGCCTCGACACCGACGCTGCGATCGATGCCCTGCCCGCCCTGCTCGCAAACGTACCGCCTGCTGAGGTCAGGAACGCCGCACGCGATATCGAAAAAATCAGCACGACGCTCCCGCTCGATGAACAGGAGCGCGCCGATCTCGCACGCGTGCTGACAATTTTCGAGGCAGCGACGAAGGAAAGACCTGAGACGACGCGGCGTACCGCTGCGAGTCAAAAGGCAGGGTAACGACGCGCGGGTGAGCGCCCGCGCGTCGCATCGCGATCAAACGGGTGATCACAGACTTCCGTCGGGACGCGTTGCGATGAACCGCGCACCTCGGGTTTCGCTGGTCGCACGCTGCATGTCGCGACATGCGGCAAGTCGGCGACCATAAAGACCGATCAGCTCAGCGTATCCGGATCGAAGCTTCGTTCGTCGCTTCCTTCTGTCTGAGCCATCGCCCGATTCCCGGCGCCGAAGTGGCTCGCAAACTGTTCGAAGCCTTCGATCGGCAGCGGTTTGCAGAACAGGAAGCCCTGATAGGCGTGGCAACCCGCCACGGCGAGAAAGTCCCGTTGCGCTTCGTTCTCCACGCCCTCGGCGATCACGCCCAGGTCGAAGCTCCGCGCGAGCGCCACGATGGTTCGCGCGATGTCGGCGTCGTTAGGATCGTCGAGGATGTCCCGCACGAACGAACGGTCGATCTTCAGTTGGTCCAGCGGCAGGCGCTTGAGATAGGAGAGCGACGAATAGCCGATGCCGAAGTCGTCCAGCGAGAACGTCACGCCGTGCGCCCGCAGCGCACTCATCTTCTCGATGATGTCCTCGACGTTTTCCACTAGCACGCTTTCGGTCAGCTCCAGCTTCAGCCGGTCCGCCCGCGCGCCCGTCTGGCGGATGACCGTCAAGACGTTCTCCACGAAGTCAGGCTCGCGAAACTGGCGCGCGCTCACGTTCACGGCAATCGACAGATGCGCCATCGACGCGCGCGTCGCCCACGCGGCGAGCTGGCTGCACGCGCACTCGAGCACCGTCTGTCCGATTTCGAGGATCAGTCCGGTCTCTTCGGCGAGCGGGATGAATTCCCCGGGCGGAATCAGTCCGCGTTCCGGATGCATCCAGCGCACCAACGCTTCGGCACCCGTTATATGGCCGCCGTCGATGACCTGCGCCTGGTAGTGCAGCACAAACCGGTCTTCTTCAATCGCGCTGCGCAGACCCAGCTCCAGTTCGGCCCGCTTCAGCACGACGGTCTGCATCGCAGGATCGAAGAAGCACATCGCGTTGCGGCCTCGCTCCTTCGATTTGTACATCGCGAGGTCGGCCTGCTTGAAAAGCTCGTCTGTCGACGTCTGTTCGCCGTCGAAGACCGTCACACCGATGCTTGCGGTACTGCGGAACTGGACGCCGTTCAGCTGATAGGTGCTGCCGAGCACCGCGAGAATCCGTTCGCCCACCGCCTCGGTCTGCGCGGTCGCCGTCACCTTGTCGTGACCCAGATTGCCCAGCACGACGACGAACTCATCGCCGCCCACGCGCGCAACCGTGTCGCCTTCGTTCACACTGCTCGACAGACGATACGCGACCTGCCGCAACAGCAGGTCGCCCTTGTCGTGGCCGAGCGTGTCGTTCAGCGTCTTGAAGTGATCGAGATCGATGAACATCAGCGCGCCGCAGACCTTGTTGCGGTGACTGCTCGCCATCGACTGCCTGAGGCGTTCCAGCAGCAGCGCGCGGTTAGGCAGACGCGTGAGCGTGTCATAGAACGCGAGTTCGCGGATTTTCTCTTCCGCCTTCTTGCGCTCCGTGATGTCATGGTGCGTGCCGACGTAATGCGTCACCGCGCCGCCTTCGCCCGTCACGGCGGAAATGGTCAGCCACTTGGGATAGACCTCGCCGTTCTTCCGGCGGCCCCAGATCTCGCCCTGCCAGCCGCCCACGCGACGGATCGTCTGCCACATTTCCTTGTAGAACGTGGCGTCGTGAAGGTCCGATTTGAGAAGCCGCGGTGTGCGCCCGACGACTTCCCCGGCCGAATAACCGGTGCACTCGGTGAACGCCGAATTCACACGAAGAATCGTGCTGTCGACGTCGGTGACCATCATGGCTTCCTGCGAATCGAACGCAACGGCGGCAATGCGCAGCTCCGCCTCCACATGCTTGCGCTCGGTGATGTCGCGACCGCTCGTGCGAAAGCCGATGAAGTCGCCACGCGCATTGCTGATCGGCACCCACGAAACCGAAAGCCACACGTGCGAGCCATCCTTGCGCACCCAGCGAAACTCGAGATCGTCGCCGCGATAGCCCTGCAGACCTTTCTGGAATTCCGGTGCCACGCGCGGCATGTCGTCCGGATGAATCAGCGAGCGGGCGAAGTCGGGCATCGCCATGCATTCCTCGACCGTATAGCCCGTGTAGTGCTCGACCGACGGGTTGATCCAGCGCGGCTTGCCGTCCGGTCCCCACCAGATTTCCAGGTTCACGGTGCAATCGGCGATCGCGCGGAATTTCTCTTCGTTTTCGCGCAGTTCGTGCGTCATTTTCGAGGCCAGCCGCATCGCGCGGCCGCGTCCCGTCATCATGAGCCAGGTGAGCAGCGTCAGCAGCAGGCTCAACCCCGTGCCGGTGCAGGCGATCAACACCTCGGCGTTACGCCCGAGATGCGAGCGGAATTCGTCGAACGCGCTGATCGAGAGCGTCCAGTCGTGTCCGTTAAGAACCAGATATTCGTTCGTCGAGATCAGCGGCTTCGCGTTCCGGGTTCCGGCATCGGCGGTGTGATACAGCAGCGATCGTTGCGACGGCTCCACGCCGTCGTAAATGGCAAGCGCGAATCCGCTGGGCTGCTCGCCATAGAGACTCGCGATCACGTCGTGCATGCGGAACGACGCGTAGACCCAGCCCGTAATGTGCGCACGCCGCTGCGCGACGTTGTCCTGCGTCGCGCCGGGCGCGTAGACCGGCAGGTACATGATGAAACCCGGCCTGCGGTCCGAATCCATATCCGCCGACAGGCTCACCTTGCCCGAGAGAGTCGCCATGCCGGAATCGCGGGCCTTTTCCATGGCGAGGCGGCGCACCGGGTCGGCCCAGGCGTCGAAGCCAGGCGAACTGCGCGTCTGGCCGACATACGGCTCGCGCTGAATGACGGGCGCGTAATCCTCGCGATTTCCCGCCGGTTGAATCGCATAGGCAGTGATGCCTTCCGCGCGCATTCTCGCGACGTGCGCGTCCTTCTGTGCCGCCGGCACCCATTCGACGACGCCCACGGCGTGAACCCCGGTAAAGTTCACGTCGAGATTGAGCGCGCCGACGTAGCTGCGGAACTTCGAGCGATCGATCGTCTCGCTCGTCGCGAACAGGCTCTGCACGCCGCGCAGCATGAGTTCGTAGGTCGCCACGCGCTGTTCGACACGGCTCACCGCGTCGCCCACCGAATATTCGAACTGGGTGCGCAATTCGTTGCGGGTGGCCTGCCGCTCGTGATTCCAGACGCTCCACGTCACGCACAGCGACGTCGACAGGACGAGCAGCGGCAGCAGGACGGAACGCGCCCCGCTCACGGCGTCGCCTTGAAATTGACCATCGAAGCGGCGAGGTCCGGCCTGAAATACTTTTCGAAGATGCGCCGCACGGTGCCGTCCGCGCGCATCTCGTCCACGAGCGCGCGCCATTTCTCGCGTTCCGCGGCCGGCAACGCCTTGTTCGACATGATCAGACCGTGCGGCACCGAAGGATCGTTGAATTCGATGATCTGCGTGACGTCGCGAATCTTCTTTTCTTCGAGCGCGGGGTAATCGAAGGGCTCGATGATCATGCCCTGGATGCGATGCAGAATGAGCGCCTGGTAGAGCGGATCCAGCCCGCCCGCCTGACTGACACGGTTCTGCGCTGCGAGCGTGTCAACCAGCGCATTCGCCGATTCGCTATAGCGGAAACTGCGGATCACGCCGAGCTGCGCGTTTTCATCGTTCTCGAAGTCCGCGACGTTGTGAATGCCCGCGTCGTTGCGCACCAGCAGATAGTATTTGTTGCTGAAGTACCACGCGAATGATGCGTATTGGTTACGCTCGTCGTTGGCGATGCCGGAAAGACTGAAGTCGAGCGCGCCGGATTCGATCAGCTTCCAGATCCGCGCGCGCGACATCAGGCTGACCTTGATCTGGCAACCGCTGCGGCGGATCAGTTCTTCCGCGAAATCCTTGTCGATGCCGCTATCCGTATCGACCGAATACAGCAGGCCATGGTCATGCAAACCCAATGTGAAGGGACGGGAGCACGTCGGCCCAGCCGCCAGTGCATTGCCCGTCAAAGATGCCGCCAGTAGCACACCACCCAGCCAGTTTCGAATCACAGCGCCTCCGCAGCGGAACGTCGCATCGTTGAATTCCTGTCCGCAACCCCGACCCGACGGTGCGTTCCGCCGGCCTTGCCTTGCAAACTCCAGCCTGATCAGGTTTTTCGTGTGCCCATCCTGGCGCGGCGCCTGCTGCATCCGGCAATCAGCGCCCAGGAATCGGGTAAACAAATCCTCCGCACGCATTATCGGCAATAGTTAGACGTTCTTGAGTGGTGCACGTGATTTTTTCTGATTTCTGACCGGACATGCTCGTTCAGATCGGGGAGCTGGCCGTCGGTCTGCGAAACCGGCGTAGAGGTGGTTTGCAACCGGGCGTCGCGGCGTTGAGGGGGTGCGCGATGCGTGACCGGCCACCGCCTTCACCGAAAGATGGGCGCGGAAAGGTCACTGTATGGTCGCCGGTTCGAGACGAGTACGGCCGGCGCGCCGGCTCCCGCTGGTGCGGCGAGCGGCGCGCCGTGCGGGCGGCACGCTACGCTTCCGACAGAATCTGCTGGATGGCCTGCTCGAAGGTTTCGACGGGTTGCCCGCCGGAAACCAGATATCGCTGGTTGAAGATGATCGCCGGCACCGAATGAATGCCCAGGTTCTGATATTTCTGCTCTTCGGCGCGAACGTCATCTGCGTAGCGTCCGCTTTGCAGCACGTCGCGGGCCTCCGCGGCGTCGAGGCCAACGGAGCGGGCCGCTTCGACCAGGACTTCGTGGTCGCTCGGGTCCTTGCCATCGCCGTGATAGGCGCGCAACAGCGCCATCTTGAGCGCCAACTGCCTGCCTTCGATACCCGCCCAATGCATCAGGCGATGCGCATCGAACGTGTTATAGACCCGCGTGCGCGGGCCAAACGTAAAGCCCACGCTCTCGCCGCGCTCGCGAATCATCGCCTGCGTTTCGGCAATCTGCTCCGGCGTGCGTCCGTATTTCTTGCCAAGATAGTCGACGATAGCCTCGCCGCCTGGCTCCATCTCCGGATTCAGCTCAAAGGGATGCACGGCGATCTGCGCGTCGACAGCATCGGAGAGGCGCGATAGCGCGAGTTGAAGCGATGACAGGCCGATCGCACACCACGGGCATGCGATATCGGAGACAAAATCGATTGTCAGCTGTTTAGCCATTGCGTTTCTCAGCCCTCCACCTTGGTCATGATGGCCGTAGCCGGGTTGTATTGATAACCCTTCTGCGCGAGCTGCTGGGCCATCGTCGCACCGATCATCTTTTGCTGCGTTTCCCGGGAAATCAACTCGTGATCCGGCTTGACGCGCTCCAGTTCGGACGAGAGCCGACGCAACAGCGCGACCTCGCCGGTACTGCGCGCGTCGATGAACAGGATCTTCTCGCCGGCCTGACTGAGCCTTTGCTTGAGTTCCTTCGCATGCGCCGCCCACTGTTCCGCATTGGCGCGAAGTTCATTCGCGGCCTTTTCATGGGCTTTCGCCTGCGCCGATATCTGGCGTTGCAACGCGTCGACCTCTTCCGCACTTGCAGCGTCGCCCGCGTGCATTGCAAGTTGCTGCGCGCGCTGACTTTCGATCGAGTCGGTCGACAGATGCGCGGCCAGACGCTGCTCCAGTTGCGTGACATGCTTTTCGGCGGCTTCGGCGCGATCCTTCGCCGCCGACGCCTCCTGCGATACCCGGGCGAGTTCCGCGCTTGCGGCCGCTTTCGCAGCCGTTGCGGTGCTTTCGCGCTCACGCGCTTCCGCGAGTTCCCGCGTGACGCGCTGCAATTCCGTGAGTTGCGTCTGGACTTCTTCCTTGCGCGCGGCACTGGCCTTGCGCTCGGCCACGAACGCATTGCGGGCCTGATCGCGCTGGGCCTCCATCGCGGCAAGTCGCGCGACGCCTTCGTTCACCTCTGCTTTCGCCGCGTCAGCGCGCGCGGCAGCCGCACTCGCTTCCTGCGACCAGCGCGCCACTTCCTCCGACTTCGCCTTAAACGCATTGCTCAACGTGGCGATCTGCTGACGCGCCTTGTCGAGCAACTGGGTGGTCTGCGAAATCTCGTCGTTCTTGCCTGATACGATCGCGTTCAACGCTTCACCTGCTTTGCGCGACTCTTCAAGCGACACATTTGCGGCCTGCAGTTTCGCCGCTTCTTCCGCAGCGCGCTGCACGAGTTCCTCGATACGTGTTTCGGCGGCTTCGGCGCGCGATGCGGCCGCGCTCGCCTCTTGCGCCTTTGCTTCACATGCGTCGTTTAGCTTCGCAATTTCCTGCTGCGCGAGATCAAGCTGCTGGGTAGCCTGTGCAATTTCCTCGCTCTTGCCGGAGACTACTGCGGCTAGCGCTTCGCGTGCCTTAAGCGCCGCTTCAAGCGACGTCCTGGTGGTCTCGAGTTTTTCTGCTTCCTCGGAAGCGCGCTGCACGAGTGCCTCAATGCGCGCTTCGGCGGATTCCGCGCGCGACGTCGCCGCGACCGCATCCTCCGAGAGGCGTGCAGCTTCTTCGGATCTCGCCTGCAGCGCTTCGCTCAGTGTTGCGCTCTCCTGCCGCGCCGCGTCGAGTTGCTGATTCGTTTGCGCGATTTCGTCGTTCTTGCCAGCGACTACCGCGGTCAGTTCTTCATGTGCCTTGCGCGCTTCGTCGAGCGATGTCTGCGTGGCCTGCAGTGCAGCCGCTTCTTCAGATGCGCGCTGAACGAGTTCTTCGATACGCGTGTCAGCGGCCTCAGCGCGCGATGAAGCGGCACTTGCCTCCTGCGTCAAGCGTGTCGCTTCTTCCGACTTTGCCTGCAAGGCGTCGTTCAAGGTCGCGATCTGCTGTCGCGACTCGTCGAGCGTCTGACTGGCCCGCGCGATCTCATCGTTCTTGCCTGCAACGACCGCAGTCAGTTCTTCATGCGCCTTATCCGCTTCTTCAAGCGATGCTTTTGTGGCTTGCAGTGCCGCGACTTCTTCCGACACACGTTGTTCGAGTTCGACGATGCGTGCCTCGGCGGCTGTCGCACGCGATGCAGCTGCACTCGCCTCTTGCGTCCAGTGCGTTACTTCGGCGGATTTCGTCTCGCAGGTTGCGCCGAGGGTCGCAATTTCCTGACGCGCTTCGGCAAGCTGCTGACCCGTCTGCGCGAGTTCGTCGTCTTTTCCTGTAACGACGGCTGTCAGCGCTTCATGTGCCTTGCTGGCTTCTTCAAGCGATGTCTTTGTGGCTTGCAGCGTAGCCGCTTCTTCCGACGCGCGTTGTACGAGTTCCTCGATACGCGTTTCGGCCGCTTCAGCACGCGAAGTAGCCGCGCCTGCCTCTTGCGACCAGCGCGTCACTTCTTCCGACTTCGCCTGACAGGTCTCGGCGAGCGTCGCGATCTCTTGCCGCGCCTCGTCAAGCTGCTGATTGGTTCGCGCAATCTCTTCGCTCTTGCCCGCGACGACGGCGCTTAGTGTTTCATGCGCCTGATGCGCTTCTGCAAGCGACGTCTTCGTCGCTTCAAGCACCCCCGCTTCTTCCGACGCACGCTGCTCAAGTTCCGCGATGCGTGTTTCGGCGGCATCCGCGCGTGATGAAGCCGCACCTGCCTCCTGCGACCAGCGCGCCACTTCTTCCGATTTCGCCTGACAGGTATCGGCGAGTGTCGCGATTTCCTGTCGCGCGTCCTCGCGCGCCTGGGTAATGCGCGCTATCTCTTCGCTCTTCGCTGAGACGATCGCGGTCAGCTCTTCACGTGCCTTGCGGCCCGCTTCGACTTCATCCAGAACCCTCTGAAACTCTGCAAGCGCCTCGTCACGTTCGACGTGAGCGGCAGCGACGTGCTGGTTCATTTCCGCCAGCCGCTGGTTGAACGACCGCTCGGCTTCTTCGTGCGACGCCGTCCAGATGCGACCGGCGGCGCTCATCATCGTTTCGACGAGGCCTTCGGGCAATCCTGCCTGCGCCAGCGTTTCCTGCGTGGTGGGCTGTCGCGCGTCGCGCCAGCGCTGCAAGGCCGCAACGATCGCTACCAGCGAGCCGCCTCGAACCTCCGACCAGATCGTGACTGGGGAAACTCTTCTGCCTTCTTCGACCATGCGATCTGCGATAGCAGCGACCAGTTCATCTGTGATTGTGTCTGTGTCCGTAGACATAAGCGCCTCAAAAACCAGGGTGACCGGGCCAAAAATCTAGATTCTTCGATACGTTACTACGTCCAGCGATCTTCATTTGAAAGCCGTATGAAGGATTTTATCGCGTGGACAAAACTGCAGGTCAGTTCAGGCGCGCCTGCAACACACGCTCAAATGCATGCGATTGCGTACTCGCCTTGCGCAAGCGTACCGCGCCAGGCCGCACACGGCGCGCAACTCAAGGTGGCTGGATGCCGTTCAAATGTCTGAAGCCCTGCGTTGCGTCGCCCGGCTAACCGGGCGCGAGGCTGGAAATGCCGCGTCGATCGCCGCGACGCCGAATATACAGGGTCCAGCGCTACAGACGGCGCAGGGTATTCACGCAATATCGGCCGCACTCAAGGGAGCGTGCCCGCAAAATCGTCGAGTTGAGTGATGCAGGTATTCCAGCCGTCGAAGAATCCCATCTGTTCGTGCTGGTCGCGCGTGTTCTCATCGGGGTGCATCACTCTCGCCACGTACCTGCAGCCGGCGCCTTCGTCGGTCATGGTGATGATCGCGGTGAATCCCAGCCACGGCGTGTTCGGCCGCCAACCCGCAGTAAGCATCGAGGTGAACGCGATTCGCGACTGCGGGACGATTTCGAGGAAGCAACCGGGATTGTCGCTGGTGCCGCCATCGGGGCCCTGCATGAAGGTGTGAAACGCGCCGCCCGGTCGCCAATCAAAGGCCCGCACTTCGGTGGTCCAGGGGTGGGGACACCACCATTCCTTGAGCAGGTCCGGTTCTGACCACGCGCGCCATAGCGCGGCTCGTGGCGCGCGCAGTACCCTGGAGATGACCAGGTCGCGCGATTCCTCATGATCGACGGCGTCGTTTGCCATGGGTTTGCTCCTCTACATGCAGGTTTTCGACGAAGTTGGCCATGCGGTCAGACCGTTTCTCCCACATGGCGCGCTGCGAGGCCAGCCATTGCCCGGCCTGCGTCAGGCCGTCGGGGACGAGTTCGCAGGTACGCGTGCGCCCGAGCTTGCTCGTCCGGATGAGGCCGCAGCGCTCGAGCACCGCCAGATGTTTCATGAAGGACGGCAGCGCCATGTCGAAAGGCGCCGCTAGCGCTGACACGCTCTGCTCGCCGTGGCCTAACGCGCTGACGATGGCGCAGCGGGTCGGGTCACCAAGCGCCTGGAACACCTCACTCGTCGCAGGAAAATACTTAGCCATAAAGCTAAGTATAGAGCAAAAATAAAGGCAGCGAACGATGCTGCCTCATTGCAGACGACATTGGCGAGGCGAAGGCAAACGCTCGCAGCGAGCATTCCGTCAAACAGCATTCGCCTGCAAAAGCATCACTACGTTGAAGACGCCGACGCAGACAGACATGCCGCTCACATCACTTCAAACACGCTGTACGTAGGACCTTCGGGGAACCGGTGCCCCGTGCCGACTGCAACGACGCGGTTCAGCCATTCGTATTGACCGGCAGGTGCTTCGAAGATCGGGGCGATCCGGAAGTAGTAGCTCGATGGATCGACAGCTTCGCCTTTGTCGAGTCGCTGCATCACTTCCGCTGGACCGTGGCGGACACCGCGGTACGACATGGTGATCGTCGCGCCGTCGCCGGTTTGCAGAAGAAGGCGGACGTCGAGCGTGGTGCTGCCGTCGGTGCGTACGGCTTGCCAGTCGCTGCCCCCATCGAGCACTTTGCCGGACAGCCGTTCACCTTCGAATGTCCCCGATGGCACGATACCCACGCGACGAAACGAGCCCGGCGTCGCGCCGACAACAACGATCGGCTTGACGTCGAGTCGCATGACGAACAATGGCCGCGTCTGCACGCTTTTAAGCGGCGCCGGCAGGCTCTCGAAGAATGCACTGGTCATGTTTCACCTCGCAATAGATGACGCGGAACGCCCCGCGTCCTTAAGTTCATCGCCTATGTTGTTGAACCGTTTTCGCACGCAATGAAAAATCAGCGGCCTGTTCCGGTCTGGAAAAGCGCAGACGCAGCAGGCCCGCACACAAGCGTTATGAAGCTGTCTTGCCGCCGTTGATCCTGATGACCTCGCCGGTCATGAAACTTGCCTTCCGAGACGCGACGAACATAATCGCATCCGCGATCTCTTCAGGCGTTCCCGCGCGTTTGAGTGGAACGTTCGTGAGAAAGGCGCTCTTCCGTTCGGCGGTGCCGGTCAGGCGGTCGAGCATCGCGGTTTCGACCGGACCCGGCGCGACTGCGTTGACGCGCACGCCGGCTACGGCGCCCTCGATCGCGGCCGAGCGTGTCAGACCTTCCACCGCGTGTTTGCTCGCTACATAGAGCGATGCGTTTGCCGCGCCGCGCGAGCCCATCGTCGACGAGATGTTGACGATGCTGCCGCCGCCCTGCGCCATCATCGCGCGCATCTCGTGCTTCATGCTGAGCAGCGTGCCGAGCACATTGGTATCGAAGACGGCTGCATACCCTTCAGGCGTGCGGTCCGTCACCGGGCCGGACTCGCCTTCGGTCCCCGCCGAGTTGACCGCGATGTCGAGCCGCCCAAAGCGTGCCACCGTCTTCTCGACGAGGTTGCGTACTTCGTCCTCGAACCGCACATCGGACTGGATGAACTCCGCTTCCGTGCCGAGCGCGCGAAGCGCGTCGGCCAGTTTCTGGCCTTCGTTAGCGCGCCGCCCGGAAACGACGACACGGGCGCCCTCACGCGCAAAGGCCAACGCAGTGGCGCGGCCAATGCCGGTGAGCGCGCCGGTGATGAGAACGACAGGATGAGTAGACATTGCATTTCCCTCGTGAGGTTTCTGGAAGCAGCTGACAGTGCCATCAGCGCGTTACGGGCAATAGTAGGGTCCACAACACCGGAAATAAACAGGTTGAGATTCCGGTCATTTCGGACATTTCCGTCCGGCTACCGGGCCATCACGCTAGATACGCAGCGCTTCGCTGACGTAGTCGATGAAAACACGCAGCTTCGGCGACGCGTAACGGCTGGCCGGCCACAGGATCCAGAAGGTGACGGTCTGGTCGATGAAATCGTCGAGCACGATCTGTAACGCGCCGCTCGCGAGCGCATCCCGCACGATGAAGGTCGGCAGAAACGCGAGGCCCTTGTTCTGCAGCGCCAGAAAGCCCAGCACTTCAATGGTGTTGCTGACGAAGGTTTGCGGCAGGTCCGGCTCGGCTTCCGATGCCGCGAGCTGAAACGGCCAGCGCTCCAGCTTGCCGCTGGCGGGAAATCTGTGCAGCAGACAGGCGTGCCGAACGAGTTCGGAAGGATGCGCGGGCACGCCGTGCTGCCTGAGGTAACCCGGCGAAGCGACAAGCACCTGCCCGCAGGAACCGAGGCGCCGCGACACCAGTCTCGAGTCGTGCTGCACGCCCGTGCGTATCACCGCATCGAAGCCTTCTTCGATGACATCCACCATGCGATCGGAGAGATCGACATCGAGTTCGATGTCCGGATACTGCGTCATGAAGCCCTCGAGCGCCGGCATGATCAGCGCGGACAGTTGCGGCGTACTGATCCGCAGCCTGCCACGCGGGCTGCCCACCACGCTCGACAACTCGGCTTCCGCCGCCTCGATTTCGCCGAGGATGCGCCGGCATCGTTCCAGGAACAACGCGCCTTCGGCAGTCAGCGTGATGCTGCGCGTGCTGCGGTGAAAGAGGCGCACGCCCAGCCGCTCCTCGATGCGCGCGACGCTTTTGCCCACCGCCGAAGACGATACGCCGAGCAGACGTCCCGCCTCCGTAAAGCTGCGGGTTTCGGCCACCTGCACGAACATCGAAATACCGCTGAGGCTGTCCATCACCGCGTCGCCCGGCAATCAAGACTTCGCTGCATTCCGGACTTTACTGTCCGGGATATTCGGAACCTTAGCCTGTTTTTCTTGTTGCCGTCTGTCCATACTCTCCTCCTCAAGTTCGACAGACTGCCTGCTCACCGAATCGAAGCAGGTGGCCACGCCATCTCGAGGAAATCATGTCCAGACTCAACCCTGCAGCAAATGTGGACGCCGCCACCGCACGCTTATCCCTTGCGCCGCTGTACTGGCTGGCGCTCGGCACGTTCGCCGTCGGCACCGAAAGCTTCATGATTGCCGGCCTGCTGCCGGACATGGCCGCCGACCTGCACACCAGCATTGTCGCAACGGGCCAGCTTGTCACGGTTTTTGCCCTTGCCTACGCGCTCAGTTCACCTGTACTTACGGCGGTGACCGGTGCGCTCCACCGGCGCACGCTGATGATCCTGTCGCTCTCGGCCTTCGCCGTGGCAAACGTCATGGCCTGGGGCGCCCAGAACTATTGGGAACTGATGGCGGCCCGCATCCTGCTTGCCGCTGCGGCCGGCCTGTATGTTCCCGGCGCCAACGCGCTCGCGGGCGCCATCGCCGGACCCGAGCGACGCGGCACGGCGCTCGCCATCGTCAACGGTGGCATCACGATCGCGGTGGCCTTTGGCGTGCCGCTTGGCGCACTCGTCGGTGACCGGCTCGGCTGGCGCATGACCTTTGCGGGCGTCGCGGCGCTCGCGGCGGCGGCGACAGCGGGTCTCCTGATCGGCCTGCCGCGCACGATCGGCGCAGGATTGCCGACGGCCACCCTGCGCGAACGCATGCAGGTCGCGCGTCAGCCGGTCATCCTGATGACACTGCTCGTCACGACGCTCTGGGCCATGGGCGCCTATACGATCTATACGTACCTCGCGCTCTTCATTGCGAGCACCACGCCGCTGCACGGCGCGCAGATCGGGTACGTGCTGTTCACGTGGGGCGTCGCGGCGGGCATCGGCGTGTTCATCGGCGGCAAGGCAGTGGATCGCCTCGGCCCGGGCCGCGTGATCATCCCCTGCCTCGCCGTGTCGATCGTGGCGTTCTCGCTGATGTCGGCGAGTGGCCACTGGCTGTCGAAAACATGGGCGCTCGTGCCCATTCTGATCGGTGTCGTGGCCTGGGGTATCGCGCACTGGTCGTTTTACCCCGCGCAGCAGGCCGGGCTGATCCATTTCGCGGGGCTGCGCGGCACGCCCATTGCGCTGTCGCTGAATGCTTCGTTCATGTATTTCGGGTTTTCGCTCGGCGCCGCGCTCGGTTCGCTGACGTTGAGTTTCACGTCGGTGAACAACCTCGGCTGGACCGCTGCTGTCTGTGAAGTCGCTGCGCTGATCCTGACAGCGAGCATCGGCAGGCATCTGCTGAGAGCGCAACATCAGGCGATTGCTTCCGCCTCACGCATCGCTACTCCAGGGCGGATTTTTTGCCGCAACCCTTAAGGCTCACCCATGAATCTCCCACACCATACCTTCAGGATTGGCGGCGACATGGAAATCCGGCGGCTCGGATTTGGCGCAATGCGCATCACCGGCCCGGGCATCTGGGGCGCGCCGACCGATCGCGCCGAAGCCATCCGCGTGCTGCGTCGGCTGCCAGAACTCGGCGTGAATTTCATCGACACGGCGGACTCGTATGGCCCAGGCGTTTCGGAAGAACTGATCCGCGAAGCGCTGCATCCGTATGGCGCCGACATGCTCGTGGCGACCAGGGCGGGGCTGGCACGCACAGGTCCCAACCAGTGGATACCACAGGGCCGGCCGGAGTATCTGCTTCAGCAGGCCCACGGCAGCCTGCAACGGCTCGGCGTCGAACAGATCGGCCTGTGGCAGTTACATCGCATTGACCCTGTTGTGCCGCGGGACGAGCAGTTCGGCGCAGTCCGCGAGCTAATCGACACAGGTGTGGTCCGGCACGCCGGGTTGAGCGAAGTCTCGGTAGCCGACATCAAGGCCGCATCTAAACACTTCAAGGTAGCGACCGTGCAGAACCGCTTCAACCTGGGCGACCGCAGCAGCGAAGACGTGCTGGACTATTGCACCGCCCACGGCATCGGCTTTATCCCCTGGTATCCGCTGGCGGCGGGCGAACTGACCCGTGGCGGGTCGCTGCTCGACACGATCGCGCGTCGCCATCAGGCGAGCGTCGGCCAGATCGCGCTCGCGTGGCTGTTGCAACGCAGCCCGGTCATCCTGCCGATACCCGGAACGTAAAAGGTCGCGCATCTGGAAGAAAACGTGGCCGCCAGTGTCGTCACGCTTTCCGATCAGGAATTGACGCTGCTGGATCGCGCAACCGCGCAGCGTCGGCACGGCTAGTTCACATCTGTTCGCAATCCGTCGGAAGGTCGTCGCGCAGGCGTGCTCACGGCAATCCAGCCTGCGTGTCTTCGCCATCACTTGCCAGCGGACTTGCCGGCGGAACCGCGGACTACCCGCCCTGCAGTCGAGGATGCGCGAGAAAGAAACGCATCATTTCGGCACTTGCATCCGGGCCCGTCGGGTCCGTATAGCTGCCGTTCGCATCGCCTCCCGACCATGCGTGCGAGCCGCCATGAATGGTCCACAACTCCGCATCGACGCCGCCACCGGAAACCAGCCGGGAGACCGACCAGGTACGACCGCCCGCGTCGACCCGACGCGCCTCGCGATCGACGCCCCGTTGTGCACCGAAGCCATGCAGGATCCGCGCGGCATTTGCTACGTGAACGGTCGCATCCGCGTCGCCGTGAAAGACGATCATGGGTCGTTGCGGCAGATCTTCGGCGCGCTTCGTATGCAGTGGCGCACCCGGTTGTCTGCCACCCTTCATCGCTGCGAGCGCAGAAGGTAAATCGTGTGCGCAGTGCGCGGGCAGACCAGAATGCACGCCGGCTGCGGCATACAGTTCGGGATACGCGGCAACCATGATTGCCGCCATTGCGCCCCCCGCCGACATGCCGGCGACGTACACGCGCGCAGGATCGACGTGATGGGCCGCGATAATTTCGCGCGTGATGCCTGCGATCAATGACGGTTCGCCACGCTCACGATGCTGATCATCGGGTCTGAACCAGTTCCAGCACTTCGACGGATTGGCCTGACGCGGCTGCACCGGATAGGCCACGAGACATCGATGCCGCTCGGCGAGCGTATTCATCTGCGTGCCCGTTGCGAAATCGTCGGCATTCTGCGTGCAGCCGTGCAACATCACAATCAGCGGCAATGGCTCGCCCGCGTCCCCGGACGGCACGTAAAGCCGATACTGACGGTGACCTGCAGCATTCGAATACGTCAGCGTGCTGAAGTGTCCGCGGTCTTCGACGTCGACATTCGTTTCCCGTGCCGCGGGCGCGAAGGCGTCTTTCGACTTCGATTTCCACGGTGCCTTTGCCTCCGCAAACGGGAATGTGACAGGTGCGTGCGTCTCGTTTCGCGACGCGCCTTCGTTCGTGGTGCCGGCAGTGTCGCCTCGCAGCGCACGCCGGATTGCCTCTGTCGCTTCGGCTGGGCCGCGGTGACGCAGCAAAGCCACTGCCTCGCGCATTGCGTTCAGGAAGCCTTCGTTGGGTTTCATCGCGTGGGTCCGGTTACCGGCATTGTGATTGAGCGTCGCATGGCTAGCGGATTCTGCCGGCGAGCGCTGCCTTGACGGCGGGCGAGGCCTGAAATGCACCCAGTACCACGACGCTTTCGATGGTCGCGAGCGCAAGTTCGGGGGAAACGTCGGCGGCGATGCTGGCCAGCCCCAGCACCTGAATGTTCAGACGCTCGCGCGCGGCGCGAACCGCCTCGAGGTCCTGCCTGGAAAAATGCTGCAGCCCGAGCACGAGCGCCCGACGCGCAACCGTTTCCTGGACGACCTGCGCATGCAGCGCAAGCTGGTTACGGATTGCGGTGCGGATCAGGTCAGTGCGGTTCGAATAAAAACCTTCTTCCACCAGAAGATCGATCTGACCGAGATCGACCGGGCCGAGATTAATCGTAATTTTTTCAGAATCACCACCCCGAGTTCGCGGGGTGGCGACGATCGCTGGATCTTTCATTTTCCATCCTCTTGCCATCCATATGGATGGTTATAGGATGGTCTACGTTGCATTGCAACATGAAAATCAGGGGTCGGAGTGATTTCTCCGCGTCCGGGCCGCCCGGCGGGAGACGGCGACCAGCCAGCCCGCACCTCAGGCTGCCGGTCCAAACCCCGCGCCTTACCTGACTCCCGGACTCACTGCCACCAGTTGCGGCTCGCGCACGCGGTCACCGCTTCGCGCTAGCCAGCACACCACACCCGCCGCGATGATGTCGAACACCGCGAGTACGACGAAGAGCGGGCTGTAACCGACCTGCGTGACCAGCACGCCGAACAGCGCAGTGAACGCCGCAGCGCCCAGGTAGCCGGCCATGCCGCCCATGCCCGTGGCGGTCGCGACTTCGTTCTTGCCGAACATGTCCGACGTGATCGAATACAACGCACCTGACAAGGTCTGGTGAGCGAAGCCGCCGACGCACAGCAGCGCAACAGCCGCGTAAGGACTCGCCACCAGGCCGACACACGCGGGTCCGACCATACAGCACGCACCGAAAACGAAGACCATCTTGCGCGACGTGAACAGCGAGACCTTCGCGTACTTATGGAACAGCGGACTGAGGTACCCTCCCAGCACGCAGCCAATATCCGCAGCCAGAAAGGGCATCCACGCATACAGCGCGATTTCCTTCAGGTTCATGTGCCGCTCGGTCATCATGTACAGCGGAATCCATGCATTGAATGTCTGCCAGGCCGGCTCGGACAGAATCCGTGGAATGCCGATCGCCCAGAAATTGCGGCTTCGGAGCATGGCGGCCCAGCTTCGCCTGGGGGCGCCGTCATCGCTGTGCTTTGCCTCCTGTCCGCTGAGGATGTAGTCCCGTTCAGCGTCGCTTAGCAGCTTCTGATGACGCGGATGCTTGTACAGCAGCATCCACAGCGCGCTCCAGACCACGCCCGCTACACCGACGATCACAAACGCCCATTGCCATTGCCCGTGCAGCAAAGCCCAGACAACCAGCGGCGGTGCGAGCAGCGCCCCGATGGACGAGCCAATGTTGAACCAGCCGATCGCCACCGAACGCTCTTTCGCCGGGAACCACTCGCTTGTCGCCTTCACGCCGGCCGGAATGCCGGCCGCTTCGGCGATGCCAAGGAGGCCGCGAAAAAACGCAAGGCCGCGCCAGTCCGTCGACCACGCCGCCGCCGCGCAGGCCAGAGACCAGGCGAGCGCGAATGCCGCAAAGCCGATCTTGGTGCCGACGGTGTCGAGCAGATAGCCCGCGACCGGTTGCATGAACGCATAGCAAAGCTGCCACGCCACCACGACATGCGCGTACTGCGCAGTGGTCATATGGAGGTCTTTCATCAATGTCGGCGCGGCCACCGAAAGCGTGTTGCGCGCGAGGTAATTGATGATGAGCCCGGCCGCGACCAGGCTGACCATCCACCAGCGGATGCCCTTGATTTTCATGGCTGTGTCTCCTCGAAATCTCTAACTGATCAGATGGGTCGCACGACGGAATCAGCCGGGGTATCGGGGTCGGCATCCTTGCGCGAGTAGTCGAGGCCGACGAAGCTGCCGCCCTGGTAGCGTTGGCCCAGTGCATCAAGCGGGTTCGGCCGTGCGAGGATCTGCGCGGCGTATGCCTCTGCGTTCTGTGTCGGCTGATAACCCAGGCGCCCGGCACCCTCGTTGTCCCACCAGCTGCGTGTGTTGGCGGAGACGCCCCAGACGGTCATGAAGCCCACGTCTTCCGCTTCGATACAACGGTCGAGGAAATGCATCAGGTCGCGATGGCCGAACCAGGTGCTCAGGTGTCGGGGCTCGGTCGGCTGATCGAGGCAACTGCCGATACGCACGCAGATACTCTCGATGCCATGCTTGTCCCAATACATTCTTGCCAGGGCTTCGCCCCACACCTTGCTCAGACCGTAGAAACCGTCCGGCCGCAACGCGCAATCGAGAGCGAGATGTTCGGTGACCGGATACATCCCGATCGCGTGGTTCGAACTGGCGAACACCACGCGCCGCACGCCTTGCCTGCGCGCGCCTTCGTACACCTCGACAAGCGCGCGCAGGTTGTTGTCGATGATCTCGGGCAGAGGACGTTCCACACTCGTGCCAGCGAAATGGATCAGCACGTCGACTCCGTCCAGCAGACGGTCCACGACGGCCGGGTCGCGCAGGTCGCCGTGCATGACGTCCTCGCCTTCCACCAGAGGAACCAGCGGTCTGGAACCCGCGGCCGAACGCAATGCGATGCCACGTTCGATCAACGCAGTCCGCACGACCGAGCCAAGCTGTCCGCCGGCTCCACTCAGGGCAATCTTTTTCATAAGGCTCCTTCAAGTGCCCCCGAATGCTCTAACGACGCTGGCGATAACCAGCAGTCAAGCTGAGGCGGCAACGGTGATTAACCAGCTTTAGTTGTACGATAACGTACTATCTTCCATGCGCCGGCACATTTCAACCAGGCATTTACCCGCATTAAAATAAGGGGTTAGAAGACATTTCACGTGTGGTTAAGTCAGAAATAGACAGATTATTTATATGACGTCGTATCACATAGCTGCCTTTCGAAACGTCGACCGACCACCAGAAAACCGCGTGCGGCGCGATCGGGGGCACAGCGCGGCGTCGATCAATGACGCCTCATAACCACGCCTGGAAGCGCCCTGTTTGCAGACCCGCCCGGCAAGATCCCACTACAATCCAGCACTTCGATCCGACAACCGTGACTAGCGCCATGAATTACCTCCTTGCCTCGACACTCGCGGCGGTCATCGTGACCGCAGGCACAGCCGCGATAGCCGAAACATCCGGGAGCAGCGACGCATCCCGACAGCAGTGCAGCATGGGATACGTCACCGGCGTCGGCGGATCTGCGCAGAGCGTTCGCGAATACCTTGCGACGCCCGAGCGGGACCGATACCGCTACCTCGCGGACAACCCGATCCAGTGCAAGATCTCCGACGAAGGTCGCGCGTCCGGCTGCACCGGCATCACGAACCTTCGACATGAAAAAGTCAGCGTGTACGACGACACCGACAGCGCGACGATGGCGGTCGTCGCACGCGTGGAACTCGACCACGGGACATACCCGATGATCATCGTTGTGCCAAAGCAGGACGTGCAATGCGGCGAGTGAACGCTCGCAGACTCACGCCAATGTCAGCACATACAGGCGGCACATAATCTCCCTCACCTTTTCCAGCCCGGAACGAATGCTCAGTCAGACTGGCGGCCTTGTCCTCTTCGCCGCTCTCCTCCACGCAAGCTGGAACGCGATGCTGCACGGCAACCGCGACCGGTTCCTTTCCATGACGTGGATGAGCATCGCCATCGCGGCGGTCTCCACGCTCGTCATCGTGTTCACGCCGCTGCCGGCCGCTGCGGCCTGGCCATACATCGTCGCTTCGGGGCTCGTGCATATCGTCTACAACATGAGCCTCGTGCGGGCGTATCGCCGCAGCGATCTCGCACAGGCGTATCCGATCGCGCGCGGCTCGTCGCCGCTACTCGTCACGCTCGGTGCGGCGCTCTTCGCGCACGAAGCGATCCCTCCGTTGCACGCGCTCGGGATCGCGATGATCTCGGGTGGCATCATCGCGCTCGCGCTGCAGGGGCGCCACGTGTCGCGCGCGGGCGCGCTCGCTGCGCTGACGACCGGTGCGACGATCGCGCTCTACACCGTGATCGACGGCATCGGCGTACGGTTATCCGGCGGCGAGGCGCTCGCCTACACCGCGTGGATGTTCATGTTCTACTGGCTGATGCCGGTGCTGTTCGTCGCGGTGCGTGGGCTCCCGGCACTCACGACACCCGTATGGGAGGCGCCAATGGCGGTCGGCTCGTCGTTCGCTGGCGGCCTTGTGTCGATCGCAGCGTACGGCATCGTGATCTGGGCGATGCAGTCGGGCGCGATGGGCACGGTTTCGGCGTTGCGCGAGACCAGCGTGGTGTTCGCTGTGCTGATCGGGCGGGTATTTTTGCGGGAAGCGGTCAGTGGAAAACGCTGGCTCGCGTGCCTCGTGGTGACGGCCGGAGCCATCTGTCTGGGCCTGTGACCGGCCGGGTTTCGGTGTGCACCTGATGGGCTGCCTCGCGCGCAACTATCGAAGCGCCTGTGCTGTCACGCCTTGCGGAACTGTGTAGATTCCCTTGTATGCGAGCCGAAAGATGTTTCCGGTGCCGACAGAAGTTGAAGTCGTATCGCGCCGATCGCGAAGATTGACTAACCTTGTTGAACGCAATTCAACCCATGCCGTTACGCTGTTCCTGAAGCACCCGCTGCCGTCGGCGGGCCCCTGAACGAGTCGAGGATCTTCGCCCCATGGCTGACGACACTCCAGAACCGCAAGCCGTCTGCAATCCCATTACGCGCAGCGCCATTTTCCTCGTCGTCACGGTTAAGCCCGGCCGAGAGAACGCAGACACCGTACGCGCGCTATGCGCCGACGTCGAGGCACTGGTGCGTGCGGTCGGCACGCGCGCGCCGCCGGCCAACCTCTCGTGTGTCTGTGGTTTTGGCTCGGACGCATGGGACGCGCTTTTCGGCGCGCCCCGCCCCGCGAACCTTCACGCATTTCGCGAGGTGGGCGAAGGCAAACGACGCGCGATTGCAACGCCCGGGGATATCCTGTTTCACATCCGCGCGGACCACATGGATCTGTGCTTCGAGCTCGCCACGCACCTGATGGCGCGTATGGGTGACGCGGTTTCTGTCGTGGACGAAGTGCACGGGTTTCGTTATTTCGACCTGCGCGACATGGTGGGCTTCGTCGATGGAACGGAAAACCCGCGAGGCCGCGAAGCCGTCGATTTCGCTGTGATCGACGACCAGGAGCCCGAATTCGCGGGTGGCAGCTATGTCATCGTGCAGAAGTATCTGCACGACCTCGTCGCCTGGGATTCACTTCCCGTTGAAGCACAGGAACGGATCATCGGCCGCAAGAAACTGTCCGACGTCGAACTCGCCGACGATGTCAAACCCTCGTCCTCGCACAGTTCACTCACGACGATCGAAAAAGACGGCAAGGAAGTGAAGATCCTGCGTCACAACATGGCATTCGGTCGCCCGGGCGCGGGCGAGTTCGGAACCTACTTCATCGGGTATGCAAGGTCGCCCGAGCCGATCGAGCAGATGCTGGAGAACATGTTTGTCGGCCGGCCACCGGGCAACTACGACCGGCTTCTCGATTACAGCCGCGCCGTCACGGGTGGACTGTTCTTTGTGCCATCGGCCCCGCTGCTGGAAGAACTGGCGGATCGCACGCCTTAGCTGGCGGGCGATGAAGCGGTTCAGGCCGCTTCATCCGCTAGCCGGGAAACACCGCCTGCGGGTGTGGAACACGTTGCTCCTGTACGTCGCGCCATACATCGCGAATCCAGTCGCGCAGCAGCAACGATTCGGCCCAGCGGTCTGTCGTGTCGTTGCCGTCGCGGCCGATGATCGCGTAAGGCCTCGGTCCCAGCTCGCAGGTGAAAGCGAGCGTATCGTCCGCTTCCGCGCGTTCGCACCACGACGTGAAACCGTAACGCCACCAGTCGAGAAACAGGTCCACCCACATCCTGTGCGGCTCGAATGACAGCTCGATCTGAACCTGTTCGCGGCTCGCGACGCGGCCATGAAAAGCCCATGAACTGTCGAGAATGCGGCGCATCAGCGCGTGATTCTCATCAGACACCGGCCATGGAAACTCACGCCCCACGAGGTAATGCGAAATGTCGCCAAGCAGCTTTGTGTGGGGACGCGCGTCGAGCAGATCGAGTGTGAAATGCAGGTCCGTCGTCATGCGGTCGCGATGAGTTTCGATGTACACCGGAAAATCCACCTGCTCTGCAAGACGCGACCATCCGTCGAGCAGCGTCACTGCTTCGGCAATGCTGCGCGGCCGCACATCGGGCTGCAGATCGATGTGATGCACACCCGATTCGGTCGCGTTTTCGAGCACCGGCTGCAGATCATCGATCGTGCGCGGAAAGCATTGACCCTCCGCATCGAGCCCATGCGCGTGACGCAGTGCCGCGAGCCGCCGCACCTCGTCACGGTGCGCGTAGTGCGCGCTGATGCCGTCAAAACCGGCCTCGGCGATCATGCGCAGATTCTCTTCGAGCGATCGCTCGAAGCCATCGCTGTGACGCCGCTCCATCGCCCACATCGACTGGAAAACCAGCAGACGTTGACTCATAATGCCTCCGCCGTCAGCAGCGACTTCAGCTTCGCCGACGGATCCTTCAGCACCGCCGGATCGATGCGTGCGCGGCGGGCGATCAACTCCTGGGCGACGCGTACGTCGCGGGCAACCTCGCTCACCTGGCCGACACCGCTTGCGCCGACCAGCACACCTTCACCGTCGAGCGCAAAGAACAGTCGCGAAGCTGACCCGACCTCGCGCACCACGCTCGTCGTGCCGAACGCAGGCATGCCGGCGATCTGGATCGTCATGTCGTACTGATTCGACCAGAACCAGGGAACCGCCGAATAGGTCTCGCCGTAGTCGAGCATGTTGCGCGCCACGACACGCGCGTGGTCTTCGGCGTTCTTCCAGCACTCGAGCCGAATCCGGCGTCGAAACAGACGATGCGGAAACGAGCACACATCACCGGCAGCGAAGACGTAGGGGTCGTTGGTGCGCAACGTGTCGTCGACCGCAATGCCGTCGGCAACATCGATGCCGGCTGCTTCCGCGAGCGCGGTGCGTGGGGTCACACCGACACCCACGATCACCGCATCGCATTCCAGCGTCGCGCCGTCGGAGAGCTTCAGGCCCGTCACCCGCGATTCGCCCAGAATGCGCTCCACCTGCGTCGCGAAGCGAACATCCACGCTCATCTGACGATGCCGCTCCACCAGATAACCCGCGACGACTTCCGGCACGGCGCGCATCAATGCGCGCGCGGCCGCTTCGATGACGACCACTTCGCAGCCACGCGTGATCGCGGTCGCCGCGATTTCCAGCCCGATAAAGCCAGCGCCGACGATCGCGATGCGTCGCCCCGGGGTGAGTTCGTCGACGATCGACAGCGCATCGGGCACCGCACGCAGCAGATGCACGCCGGCGAGCGTGGCCCCCGGCACGGCGAGCCGGCGCGGCTCGGCGCCTGTTGCGATCAGCAGCCGGTGATAGGACACGCTGCGGCCATCGCCGAGCACCACCTTGCGCTCCGCACGATCGATGCTGCTCACGGGCGCATCGACGCGCAGATCGATACGGTTGTCGCGATAGAACGCGTCATTGAACAGCGCGCACTGTGCGGTGGTTTTCTGGCCGAGCAGCACCGCCTTGGAAAGCGGCGGCCGGTCATACGGTGCCAGGCCCTCGTTGCCGAGGAGCGTGATCTCACCCTCCCAGCCGTTCTCACGTAATGCGTGAGCGGTCCGCGCCCCGCACTGCCCGGCGCCCACAATGACCATCGCGGCATGTTCGGCAGTTTTCATGCGGCATCCTTTTCGGCCGGGGCCGGTACGCCAATCAATACGTTTTTGCCTTCGACGCGCACAGGCCAGGTCTTCAACTTCACGCAGACGGGCGGACTCAGTGGCTTGCCGCTGACGATGTCGAAGCGGCCCTGATGGAGCGGACATTCGATTTCGCCGTTCACGACGAAGCCGTCTGCCAGATGTGCCTGTTCATGCGTGCACCAGCCGTCCGATGCATGAAAGCCCTTCGCGAGCCGGTACAGCGCGTAGCTCGCGCCTTCATGATCGAAACGCAGCACGTCTTCTTCATCGATGTCGTCGGTCGTACACGCGACGACCCACTTCGTGTTGCCGGATTCGACTGTCACGACGCCTCCCACGGAAACAGGCTTTAATGGATTGAAGGTGATGCAGAAGCCCGGGCGATCTCTTTCAGGCACTGGGTTGCGCAGTGAAATTCGCCTGCCCGCCCGATGACGCATCGGGCAACGTGCGTTCGATGACGTGGGTCGGATCGCGGCGCTGCTTCCACAGTGCCGGCACCATCTCGCGATACGTCACGTAGAGGCTCGGGTACGCGGGCGGCAACTGGTCCTTGATGGCATCGTGCAAACGCGGCAGCGCATGGAACGGCACCATCGGCAGCAGATGGTGCTCGAGGTGGTAGTTCATGTTCAGGTACAGAAAGCGAAACACCGGATTGATGTAGACGGTGCGCGTATTGAGCCGGTGATCCTTCACGTTGACGCCGAGCCCGGCGTGTTGTGTGAGGCCCAGCAACTGGTGCAGCCAGCCGCCGTAGAAACGCGGCGTCCAGAGGAACATCAGCGGCAGGAAGCTGTGAAACCCAACCGCGAGAGCGAGCGTCGCGAAGATCACCGCGACATACACGCGTGACGACCAGATCATCTTCGGCTTCTCGCTGGCGGGCAGGAACGCTTCGGTCGCGGCGTCGATCTGGCCGAACGCGTGGCGAACCGTCTTGCGAACCTCGGCGGTCCCACCGACGAGCGCAAAGAAGTCGAGGAGAATCGGCAGCATTTGAGTCGGGCGTGCTACCTGAATCTCCGGATCGCGCCCGGTGAAATAGGTGTGCGTGTGATGCCGTGCGTGGCTCCAGCGCCACCAGTACGCCTCGCGGATCGTCATGAACGACGACAGGTGGTAAAACGCGTCGTTAAGCCAGCGCGTTTTGAACGGAGTGCCATGCGCGAGTTCGTGCCAGCGCGCGTCGCTCGATGAGTAGATCGTGCCGTACACGAAGAACGCCGGCACGGCCCACCAGCTGCCCCAACTGAGCCCCGCAACGACACCCGAAGCGATCAGTAGCACGAGCCACAGCCCGAAATTGCGCAAACCTGGCGCATCGCTGCGCTTCATCAGCGCCTTCAGCACCGTGCGCGGAATGCGCGGTTGATACCACTGCTCACTGATGCGATCGTCGAACGTCTCGTCTGTCAGGCCCGGCGTCGTGTTGCCGGGCGGGGGCGTCGATGACATGTTTGTCTCCTGTCGACCATGCAAGATGGTTGTTTTCTGCCAGTTGAATGCGCTCGCCGCGCGGATAACGCGGCTATGAACGCCGTCTGGCTGGAACAAACAGTACTTGATCGACAACCCGCGATCACGACGAAATTTGATGGTTTTCCCTCAAGCCTCCTGCCTGCGAATGACGGCAAGGGTACCGACTTTGACCAGAGGAATTACCCGGCTTATTGCGCCGGGCCGATGCGCAAGCGGTCCAGCAGCGCGCGACCCTGACGCGTCAGTTGCAGCATGGAGCCCTGGGGCTCCCGCTGCCGTATTTCAACAAGCTCATAACGGCGCAGCGCGAGCACATCCGGGTCGATCGTTTCCAGCCGCCTTTCGGCATCGCCGAGCAACATGAGCGTCGCGAGTTCGTGATGGCTGAGCATCCGGCACCTCCCTGCATCGATAAATGGGCAATGCAGGCATGCTAGACAAACGACACTACATTTGGGCTACGGTTGTGTTTCGGCGTGTTACGTCAAGGGAGAGGGTTCACGCTTCCAACACGCATCCGGATGTCCTTTGACCTTCGATCGCGAGCAGCGCCCGCAACTAGCGAATGCCCGCCCATGCGCGTAGCGCCTTAAAAGCGCGGCCGAACGGCACCCTGGCGTTTCGCCGTGCAGACCAGTGATGATTCGGGAGGCGAACTGCAAGCCAATGGTCGCCCTCGTTCTCGAAGCGGGGCACCTGAAATCGATGCGGCGCTTCAAAGAGGTCGAAATACGCCTCACGATAGTGCTGGATCAACGTGGCCTCGTCGTAGTACGTCTCCATCCACTTTCGCGATGCCAAACCTAGTGCAGTGCGCAGACGCCGGTTCGCCAGCAGTTCCCGCAGCGGCGCCTCCGCTTCTTCCAGCCGCACGTCGACCCAGGGAAGCTCCGTTGCCCCGGTGATTTTCCGCAGTTGACCCTGTACCCGCTGGTCCAGATAACCCACAGTGGGCTTACCCTGCGAGAGCGCTTCAAGCCCGCTCAGGTGATAGTTTCCCGTCACACATTCGTCAATTACAACCGCAGCCCGTTGCTTCGCGCGAAGACATTCGTCGTGCGGCGTATCCACGACGAGATGCAGCTTGCACAATCCTTCACGTTGAAGCTTGCGCAACAGTGCGAGCGTCTGCGGCGCGCCCTTGGTTTCCCATCTCGTCTTCCACGCCGACGTGCGGCCACTTGGCGAAAACATGACGACAGGGAGCCCGTCTTGCGCTTCCATCGGCAGATAGCGCGGATCGTGCAGCGGAATGATATTGGGGACCACGCGCGCAAACGGGTAGTAGCGCTCCGGCCCCTGGGCGATGACAAGCTGCGGTATGTTTTCACTGACGATGCGCGACGCGAGCGCGACGTCGCCCTTTGCCCAGAGATCGGGCGCCGAGTGAAATTGCCGGATTACTTTCTTTTTGCCGAACCTGCCGTGAAACCCGGGCCCGAATGTCTCATCCAGCGAGAAGAACTGGTGGATGTGAATGATATCGGCGGCGGCGATCGCGTCGTGCGCCTCTTCACGTCCGGTCTTCCAGTCGATGTCGACAGCAAACGTGCGTGTCCGGTACGCCGAGCTATTGAACACGATATGACGGGCGCGAATCTCAGTGAGACGGTTAAGCGCCGATACGATATTGCCCGGGCTGCCAGCAACGGGCGTATTGGAGATGTGAACGACATTCATGACAGGTCAGGGTCGCATTCAGGCGGCGGAACGCATTGGGCTCACGGTGGACTGCACAGGGACGAGTGTCCGCCAGTCGATCTTTTCGAAAATGCTGGTGTCGAGCGCACTATCCGGCGAGAGGTTTTTCACGTGTACGCCCATGCTTCGAAGCAACGCCGAGGCACCTCGAAACGAAGGCTCGATGAAGGCTTCGAAATGGGCATCGAGAGAGCTGGGCTGCATGCTCTCCGCCGTTTCGTAGAAGCGCGGTGTACGCTTTGCGTCGAGCAGATCGAGTCCGTGCATGAACACCTTGTCGAAGCCTAGCCAGACAAGTACCTGCAGAGCCGTATAGGCGACCGTCCGGCCGTCCATGACACCGCGTCTCACATTCAGGCTAAAGCCACGCGGTGAGATTTCATCAAACAGTACGGCGTCGGAGCGCGCCTGTGCGTCGAGCAGATCGCGCGCGCGTAGCGAGCGTTTTCCCGCCGGATACAGGATGTCTTCAATCAGGAAGATACGGCAATGGATCTGCTCGAGCGGCAGACACTGCGCTATGTACCAGAGCACGAGCGGCGTGGTGAAGAGCGTGAGGTCCGCTTGAATCACGCGCGCAACGAGATCCGGACGTTTGCGCACAAATCCTGCGTCCACGATGCAATAAAACTCGAAAGGAATGGGGTGCCGGTCCTGTAAGGCAATCGCGCCGTTCACACCCATCACGTGACGAAGATCGAGCGCGTGATAGTCGATATCGTTGACGGACGGCCCGGTCGCAATCAGATGACTTGCAGCAGGTCCCACAACTGAAAGGCTTTGGGCGTTTTGGACTTGAATCTCACGCCCGCCAATTGAAATGCCGGCAAGACAACCGCTGGCGTCGCGCGCTATCGCAACATCGCGCCACAGGCGTTCGTTATGCCGGAACGCGTTGCTGTGAGTCCACCGGTAAAGCAGCTTGAAGAACGTGCCAGACAGCCGCCTGTCGGGCGCCGGCCACGCGTATTTGTCAGCTGCACGCGCATCGCGTCGCGCAGATGTCGTCAACGCCGCCTGATCCCCAGAGATCATTTCATGCCCTGCCCAGAAATGATGGACGAGCCGACAGCGGTCGTCCGAATATGGCGACAGTCTAGTTATTAAAAGGATTACTTCCGTTACCGGAAATATGACCAGAGGTTACGATCGAGAGCCTCTGCAAACAGCGGTAAGGCTGCGTCATGCGCGTGCAGAGAAAACAGGAGACTTTATGGCACGTACGCTGTTCAACCTCGAATCAAGGACGATGCCACTCGCGGTGGCGACGGCAAACGTGAGTGGTCAGGTCTCTTTGACGGACGATGCCCTTCACCTGCCTGCCCATTTGTATTGCTCAACTAGCGTCGCGGCCGCGGCAATCGCCTGATTCCGCCAGCGAATTTCGGATGCGTGGATGACGACGTCTTCGCGCGTCAATGCTTCAGGCGTCCAATGCGCCCGAACGGCTCCAACCGGTAGATAACAGGTTTCCCGATCAATCGCGCCAAACACTTGAAACACCGGCTCGTTTTCAACGCGGGTCCAGATTGCCAACAGGCAGATTACCCGCGCTGCTTCGATGATTCCCAGACGTCCCTCAACAAGATCCTTTGCTCTTGCGTGGATTTTCCGGCAATGCTTTCGCCACAGCGCCTTGTTCTTTATTCCCTCCGGGACGGCAATTTCTTCGCTCATTGCTTCTTTTGAAACCTCGGTTCAAATGTGCGACGATTTTATCGGCAGACTTCTGGTGATTGCCAGGAGAGTTGGCCTCTGAAGTGTCAAGATTTGTCAGCCGCGCTCGCAGGTCAGTGCGCTCAGGCGACTGATACGCAGCTCTTCCGCTGTTCGCCGCCTGCACGCTGCGTCGCGCATTCTCGTCGCGCTGACGATTTGTGCTGTAGTCTTTCAATCACTCGTTGTTCACAAAACGACGCACCGACGTTCGCTTCCCGCTGTGCCAGTGAGTGCGTCGAGCATGAACCTCTGGTGAGGCCGGACGACACCACACCAGCGCAGGCTGTCCACGATGCCAGCCGTTTTATTTTCGGTTTGTAAGTACTTAACAGAATGCGACGCAAGGCTCTGTCACGCCAGGCGGGCGGCGAGAATAGCGCTTTAATAGGGTCAAACGCACTGTATGACAGATGCGGGTAATGGAATGATGCTGCCTCGCAGGTCGTGGGCTTCCGCAGTTCCTTTCACGCTGCTGTAACGAGGGCGTCCCGGACATGAACTCCCAGAATGCTGCATCGACGATAGAAACCCTCGAATCAGCGTCAGAAAGGAAGCGCAAGCCGCGTCCAGTTTCGCTTGCCGAAAACACGCCTGTGGCCGAGGCATTCGGAATCCTTGCAGGATCGATTTCGGCAGAGGCTGTCCGGCGTGCCCGGGCGTTGCGCGCGAAAGCGGATCCCGAGGTGCTGCACAAGCTGCGGGTTGCGCTGCGTCGAATGCGTTCGCTCTATTGGGCCTTTGAACCGCTACTCGACAGAAAAGACTACCGGGCACAGCGCGAGAAGTTCAGATATCTGGCTTACGCAGCGGGCAAGACCCGTGACTGGGATGTGCTGCGCGACATGCTTCTGGCCGCCATATCAACGCACGAATTGACCGGTTCACTGCTTCAGGCGGTCGACGAGCAACGTGCCGCTGCACTCGCGTTCAGTCGCACGACCATTCGCAATGCGGGTATCGAAGAGATGCTGCAAAGCGCATGTGTCTCAGCGCAACAACATCTGGAGCTGTTCGCACCGGCCAGCACCCTGGCGGACCTTGCCGGGGCGCGCGTCGAGGTAGCAGAAAAAGCCCTCAAAAAGCGGATCAAACGCGCGATCCGCTCGGGGCACGGGGATTACGCCGCGCTGCACGACGTGCGGATCGCGGGTAAGCGGCTTCGATATCTGCTGGAGTTCTTCCTTCCGGTTCTCGACAGCAGTCACTCTGAAAAAATCCGGCGCTTGAGCGAAGTGCAGGAAGTATTGGGTAAGGTCAATGACCTGGTCGTCAGCGAGACCTTGCTGCGTCAGTATTCGATTCAGCTTGGCGACTCGGGTGTGACCGAACAGGCGGTGGCATTTCTCGGCGCCCGGAAAATACAGTACATGAACGACGCCCATGCGATGCTGTGCAATCTGAAGTAGTTCAGGCGTTACCGCTTCATATGACACTCACCGCGCTGCTATTCGGCTACCGGCTTTCCTGACGCATCCTTTACCTTTGATTGCCATTGCGCGCGTATCTGGCTAACCACCGGGTCTGGCAAGGAAATGTAATCGAGGTCACGCGCAGCCTGATTTCCATTTTTCATCGCCCAGTCGAAGAACTTCAGGGTCTCGCGGCCGTGGTCAGGTCTGTCCTGCGTCGTATGCACCAGCACAAACGTGGCGCCCACAACGGGCCACGCATCCTTGCCCGGTTCATTAGTCAGGATCTGATAAAAAGATGTTTTCCAGTCGGCGCCATTGGCTGCCGCCCCAAAGGTTTCCGGGTTGGGCTGCACGACGGCACCGGACGCATTTCTCATGGCCGTGTACGCCATGTGATTCTGCCGGGTAAAGTCCCACGCAACATAGCCAATCGCGCCGGGCACATGTTGCACAAAGGTGGCCATACCTTCGTTGCCTCTGCCACCTATCCCGCGCGGCCATAAGACAGTCGCCCCTTCGCCCACCCTGCTTTTCCATTCCGGATTCACCTGCGAGAGATAGTGCGTCCAGATCAGCGTGGTTCCGGAACCGTCAAGGCGGCGGACTACTGCAATCGGCATGTCCGGAAGTTTCATGCCGGGATTGAGCGCGGCAATGGCAGGCGCGTTCCAGCTGGTGATTTTGCCAAGGTAGATGTCGCCCAGCACCTGACCTGAGAGCGTGAGTTGACCGGGCTTAATGTCAGGCAAATTGACTACCGGCACGACACCCCCGACCACTGTCGGAAACTGAAGCAAGCCTTCTTTCGCGAGCGCCTCGTCCATGAGTGGCGCGTCCGAGCCGGCAAAATCCGCTTCTTTCGCGATGATCCTTTTGAGTCCCTCGGTCGATCCGACCGCCTGGTAAATGACCTTGCCGCCGCCGGACTTCAGATAGGCGTCCGCCCATTTCTCGTAGATCGGCGCGGCAAAAGTACTGCCAGCACCCGTAATGTCAGTGGCGTGTGCCGCGACGGCGAGCAGTGCACCCAGAAGGGCCGCTGCTGATTTTTGCACTTGTCTCACGAAGACCTCGCTTTGAATTGTTGTCGGACATCGCGATTACGTCTACAACTGTCTCCATCCGAAGTTGAAGTGCACCCGACGTCGCTGCATGACGAAGGCGCAACTCGACAGATTCCATTACAGGATGCGGGAGGTTGCGAGGCAAATTGAATCGGTCTATCACGCAGCCGCCGTTTCGCGCGCACCCTCGGGTTCATATGCGGTCTATGCTGGAAATCGCTCAAATACTGTTACTAATTTGCCCCGGAATTTTGCTTGAGCGCTTATAGTGGAATCGTGGGCGCCACCAGGGCGACCTCCCACCTCAAGGCATCTCACTTCAAGAGGAGCGACTCGATGACTACCTCTTCCGGTTCCGGTCCGCTGGACACGACGCCTGAGTCGTTGCTGACGCTAGCCGAATTCCTCGAACTCTCGCTCGACGAGGGCGCGCGCGTCGTCATGATGCGTCACGGCACGGACGTCTGTTCGGTATATGTCGGCGATCCGACGAGTGAAGAGGTCGCCTTGACCGACCACGGCACAATCGCAGCAACCGTGGCGAATGAGATACTCGAACGCACCCAGGCCGGCGTCAACCGGATCGCGATAGGCGACCGGACATACCGGTTCGTTCGAAGCTTCACCCATATCGACAACGTCGGCGCCGTGGTATTCGCTCCGGCGTAAACCCGCTGTTCAAGGAGCGGCGGGATGTCATTTTCTGCGTACGGTATGGCGACGCGCCGATCGTCGTCTTAAGCTCGAGACAACTCACGCTCTCCCTCCGCTTTTCACCTGGAACAGTTTTCGCTGTGCTCGCCGTACCTCCCAGACGCTCTGTAGCCAGATGCCAATGCGCTGTCACCGGATTGTCATCAAGCGGGTCTAGCTTCATTCAAGCCCCCTACAAACCTTTCGAGGAGCGCGTCATGAGACCCGCATTGATTGCGATTGCCGGCTTGAGCGGTGTTCTCGTCGCTGCAAGTGCTCATGCCGTCGACATCACGGGCGCCGGCAGCACGTTCGCGGCGCCCATCTATACGAAGTGGGCGGACGCTTACCAGAAGAGCGGCGGCGGCAAGATCAACTATCAGGGCATCGGGTCGTCGGGCGGCGTCAAGCAGGTCATTGCGAAAACCGTAGACTTCGCTGGTTCCGACGCACCGCTAAAGGATGAGGAACTGGCGAAGGAAGGCCTGTTCCAGTTTCCGACCGTCGTAGGTGGGGTGGTGCCGGTGACCAATATACCAGGCGTCAAACCCGGAGAGCTGACCTTGTCTGGCCCCGTGCTGGGCGACATCTTTCTGGGCAAGGTCAAAAAATGGAACGACCCCGTCATCACTGCACTGAACCCCGGCATCAAGCTGCCCGACACTGATATCGCCGTGGTTCGCCGTGCGGATGGTTCAGGAACCAGCTTCATCTGGACGCACTATCTGGCGCAGGTGAATGCCGAGTGGAAAAGCAAGGTCGGTGAAGGCTCAACGGTCAACTGGCCGACTGGCACCGGCGGAAAAGGCAACGACGGCGTAGCGGCTTTTGTCCAGCGATTGCCGGGCGCCATCGGCTATGTCGAATGGGCTTATGCAAAGCAGAACAAGATGGCGTACACCGCGCTAAAGAACCAGGCGGGTTCGATCGTTCGACCGGCCACTGAAACTTTCAAGGCCGCCGCGACTGGCGCCGACTGGTCCAAAACGTTCTATCAGATCCTCACCAACGAACCCGGCAAGGATGCGTGGCCCGTCGTCGGTGCCACTTTTGTCCTGCTGCACGCGGTGCAGGACAAACCGGACCACGGCAAGGAAACACTGAAGTTCTTCGACTGGGCGTTCAAAAACGGCGCGCAGGCTGCGCAGGCGCTCGACTACATCACGCTGCCGGACGCCGTGGTGAACGAGATTCGCACGCAATGGCGCGCAAAGGTGAAGGACGCGTCTGGCAAACCGGTCGCCCAATAAACACCGACCGACATTGCTCAAATCATAAGTGATGCCTCGCAAGGAGCGCAACGGCCGCGCTCCTTGCTGCGCCAGTGCATCGGCTGCTTAAGACCTGGCGGGACGCCCCGTCTTGACTGTTTCGACGGCTGAAACCGCTGCCAGCAAGCGCTTCTCCGGCACTGACGCCAGCAGTAGCAAACCGGCGCGCAGCAACTCGCTTTTCTTCACCGAAACGCCCGCGTCCACGCACTTCTGTTTCAGGATCGCGATCTTTGCGTAGTCCGACTTGGGCATGGTGAAACTGTCGCGGATGACCTTTTCCTTCTTTGCACGCTTTGGCTTCTCTTCTGCAGCAGCAGCGACCGCCTTTGCTTCAACAGTTGCGGCCCGTTTCTGATGCGTTGCTTTTGGCTCTACTTTTGGCTCTACTTTTGGCTCTACTTTTGGCTCTACTTTTGGTGTGGCTTTGCGTGCAGCCTTAGGTGCTGCTTTTAAGGCCGCCTTAGCCGCCGCCCTGGCCTTCACAACGGTTTCAACAACCGTGTCTGCCTGCTTTCCGGACTGCGCATCGGCTTCGGCTGTCGCCTTGGGGAAGTGGAAGGTCTTCTTCGTCGGTTTCTTGATAGTGGGTTCGCTCATTGCGATTTCCTCTTTATAAACGATATAAACAGTATATATCGTTTCCCGTCTTCGCAGACGGGGCGAGCATATTTCAAATCATCCGATAAAATTGACGGTATCACACCCACTTGACGGCGACACACCCACATGACAGCATCGCCCTCATGAACCCAATCGACGACGATACGCAATCATCGGGGCTGCGTGACCGCCACAAGGCCAGAACGCGCGAGAGCATTCTTGGCGCCGTCGCGCTTTGCCTCGAAAGCAATGGACTCGCGAACCTCAGCTTCGCGCAGATTGCGCGGGAAGCCGGGGTGGGCGAAAGCACGGCCTTCCGTTATTTCCCGACGCGTGACGCCCTTCTCGACGCCTTCTGGGAATGGGCGCCCAAGGCCATCCATCGGGATCAATACCCGCGTACGTACGAGGAATTGTCCGCGCGCCTGGGACCCGATTTTGTGAACTTCGACCGGCGCGAATCGCTGATTCGCGGCATGCTGGCCTCACCGGTTGGCAGGGACGCGCGCCGCAAGGCCAACGCGCCTCGCCAGAAGGCATTCCGGGAACTGGTCGACCGTGAGGTCGGGCCGATGCCCGAAGCCGAGCGCAAGCGGCTGTGTGCAGCGATCCAGTTGCTTTACTCCGCAAGCGCGTGGGCCGCTTTCAAGGACTACTGGGATATGGACGGCCGCGAAGCCGCGAGCGCGGCCACCCAGGCAATCGGCGTATTGCTCGACGACGCACGTCGTCGCATGCGACAACAGAAAAAGACTGGCTCAAAGCCTGCCCGCAAGACGTAAAAACAGGACCCTCTTTCCAATGTAAATCTTCCGTCGAGGTCTCTCATGCTCTTTCACGCTTCCATGCCTGCCCGTAACCCCGAAAACGTCGCGCGCGTTATTGCCGAACTGTGGGGCGGATTTCATGCACCGTTCCCCGCGTTTCCGAATTCATGGATGGCGATCGCGGCGGATGACCGTGGCTCCATCATCGAGACCTATCCGTCCGACCATGTCATTCAACCGGGCGACGCGCAGGAGCCCTGCGTTTCGGGCATGAGTGCTGGAGCCCAATACAGCGCGTTTCATATCGCCCTCGCCAGCACACTGACGCCCGACGAGGTGTTCGCGATTGGTGAACGTGAAGGCTGGCGCACTGTGCGGTGCACGCGGGGCGAAAACTTCTTCGACGTGATCGAGCTGTGGATCGAAGATACAACCATGATCGAAGTGCTGACGGATGAAATGCAGAAGCAGTATCTGGCATTCGCCACACCCGCAAACTTCCGGGCCTTTGCAGCAGCCGCAGCGGCTCAGGCGTAAGTCGCATCCCGGGCGCCGGACTTCCGCGGGCTGCGCCCTGCACGTTTTGGGGCCGGCGTCAGGCCGGCCACGATCGCACATGCAGTGTGCGCACATGGCAGCAATGTCGCCCGCGCAAATTCACTCGCGATAACTATCGTTCGACGACCACGCTATCGACCGACGTGTCGCTATCGCCAAAGTCCTTCGATTCCTCGTGCGTGATGATGAAATAGGCGAGCTGCTCAACGTAGTAACCCTTCGCGGAATCGCCGTTAAGCCGCTTGCACGCAAGCGGCCATGCATTGCCCGGCAAACCCGCATTCACCACGGTGGCGTCGGCGACATGTCCGATGCGGCAGTTCATGCCGAACTTCTGAAGCTTGTCGTTACCGGGTACGTTGCGTCCCTCGGTCGCGAACGACACTTCGCTGCCCTCTTTCCATGCGTCACCCTTGACGGTCAGCGTCTGCGCGACGTACACGCCTCTGTTCTCCGAGCGCCGCATGTTCATCTTCGACTTGAGCTGAACGAGTCCAAGCATGTCACGATCGACAAAGAAATCGGGGCTGTAGGTTTCCTTCACACGGTTGATATTGCCGGGTGCCGACCGGAGGTCGATCACGATCTGGCTGGTGTTCATTCGGGTGTTCTTCATCGTTTCGACAAGGCGCGCTGTCGTGAACGATGGCTTGCCCGGGAGTATTGCGTAGAACCCCTCGGCCGGCGTTACGACATCGGCAGACGCGGGAATGCTGTCGATGTCGAGATCGGTCGCGAGGGGTGCCTTTGTCCGCAATGTCTCGCCGCCAATGCCAACCCATGTCTCCGGATCGAAGGGCTTTCCGCAGGCGACAGCCTTGACTGCGACTTCGTAATCGTCGCTCGAATCGAACGGCGTTTCGGCGTCATCGCGCGCGATCATGTTGTCCGTCACCGCACCGTCGGCCGTGAAGTCATAGCCGGTCGTGATCTGAAAGCGGCTCGTCTCGCAGTTCACTTTCACGAATTCACGTTTGGAATCGTACGGCGCGTTGTAAGGCGGATCGAACTGTATCTGCGGATAGTCGTACCGGGTCCATAGCGACGTGTAAGCCCCAGACCGGCTGACGCTGCGCGCATCGACCTGGATCAGCTTGCCTTCGCTGGCGCGTCCGATATTGACGAGACGCTCCGGCCTGACAGGCAGATTGCACGCCCATTTAAAAAGCGAGCCGGCAGGCGCCGCAATGAATTGCGTGGCCTTATAGTGTCCTCGCGTTGTGCCGTAGAGGCGCACCGGAACCGGCCCTGTCGTATAGGCGTCCAGCCATGCCATGCGTAGTGTATGCGCGGAGCAATCGAACTCCAGGGGCGCCTCGATTTTCAGCGGACCTTGTGCGGTATTGCTTGTGCCGCGTTCAACCAGATAGACATGGTCGCCGATCCTGTGCACGGAATCGGCGAGATACGCGACACTGCTATTTTCTGCGACTGGCGTCCAGACTTCCGCCCCTGCAGGCAGGCTCACCAGCGACACACATACGGCCAATAGACCCGAAACCCGATAACCGTGCATTGATCTTTAAAGAAAGGAACGAGATATACGGTTATCGGAAATTCTGGATGAAGTCTTTAGCGGGAGTTCGGAGATAGGTCACGCCACACCAGAGTCGCGAAAGTTGCCCCTTTTCAGCACTACGCGCCAGGCTTCGTCGCGCGCGTGCAAGACCTTCACGAAAGCAGGCAACGTGCCCCGCTGCTCAAGCATGAAACACAGTCAGGCACTTTCTGGAATATGCCCTGCGTTGCGATCACACTTTGGAACACCGAACGCGATCGCCGCTGAAGCGAACAGCACCATGGCGACGTTGAACCACAACGCGACTGCCGCTGCGAAACGCAGACGGTCGGGTTGCGTCAAGGTTGTGAACTGCATCGATGAAAGCGCATCGCTCGTGGTGAGCGCCGTAAAGATAGCGGCCGATATCGCCACACCAAACGCGGTTCCGAGCGACGACGCCATCTTGTAGATTCCCGATGCGGCGCCTGACCTGTCGTCCGGTGCGCCGGCAAGCGCTGCGTCGGTGGACGGCGTTGCGTAAAGACCGAGCCCGGTGCCCAGCAGCGTGAATCCAGCAAACGCAATCACCATGTACTGCGCGGCCGGCAGGAATGTGAACGTCGTCAGCACGATACCCGCGCCTGATGTCGCACAACCCAGCAACATCGGCCGGCGCGGTCCACCCCATCGTTGATGCAGTCGCTCGCCAATCCGTATCGTCGACAGAATCGCCACGAGATAGCCGGCCGTCATCAGGCCGGACTGTAGCGACGACAGGCCCAACACCTGTTGCACAAGCGTCAGCACGATCAGCAACGACCCCGCAGTGCCGTTGAGGAGCAGATTCGATAGCGTGGCGCCCAGATACGTCGCGTTATCGAACAGCCGGAAATCTACGAACGGGTGGCGTCCGAGGCGTTCAGCGCGCAGAAAAACCACCGCGGCAACAGCAAATACCGCGGCCAGAACGAGGACGGCCCGGCTTAGCCAGCCAAGCGCGGCCCCTTGCCCCACCACCGTGTTAAACGCCACCATCGCTACCAGAAAGGCGCCCACACCGACCCAGTCGAATGGGTGTGCGCCTGTTGCTTCGGCCTTGCTTTCTGGCGTTCCCCGAATCAGTACCCAGCTCAAGCCGGCAATCGCAATCGACATCCAGAAGATCGAGCGCCAGCCCATCGTCGAATCGACGAGTCCGCCGAAGAGCGCGCATAGACCCGAGCCGCCCCACGAGCCGATCGACCAGTAGCTCAGCGCACGTTGCCTTGCTTCACCGTTGTAGTAGGCCTTCATCAGTGCGAGCGTCGCGGGCATGATGCAGGCCGCCGACACGCCCTGCAGGATGCGTCCGGTCACGAGACAGATCGCCGTTTCGCACGGCGATATCGCGATCATCAGCGAACCCGCGACGCTGAGCGCAAGTCCCGCATACGTCATTCTCACGCGGCCGAAGCGATCTGCAAGACCACCCGCGACCACAATGAAAACGCCGGAGAAAAGCGCGGTGATACTGATGGAAATGTCGCTGATGCTGTCATTGATCCGCAACTCTGCTTTCATCGACGGCGACACGTTAAGCGTCGTCTGGGCGAAGAGCCAGAACGTCACCACCGCGAGCACGATTCCAAAAATGAGCCGGTCGTCTCCCTGATATGAAGGCGCGACCGCAATCTCGCTGGAATACGTCATGGTGGGTCTCCTCGCTTCCAGGGTGACCGTCTGGAACGGCTGTCTCCAGACGCCTCAAACGGTCTTGTGCGAGCCAGCGACGTTGCACGTATACGGTGCACGCTCCTGTCACACACAAACGACATGCGCATCGCATCAAGCGTCGCTTGAGTCATGCGCATTTCGCGTTTCCTAAGACTAGTCGTCGCTTACGTGTGCAACAATCATGACGAGGCGAAATTGAATCTTACGGTGAGCGCAATGACGGAGATCTGGCATTTGCGTGCGTTTGTCACGGTGATCGACGCGGGTGGTTTTGCACCGGCCGCGCGCCGTCTCGGCGTGTCGGCCGCCGCGATCACCCGCTCCATTGCGACACTCGAACGCGATCTTTCCGTCCGCCTGATTCACCGCACCACGCGGCAACTGCATCTCACGGAAATCGGCGAGCATTTTCTTCAGAAAGCGCGGCAGATTCTTGACCAGCTCGCCGAAGCGGAAGGCATCGCACGTGGCGCGCATCTGGAACCGCAAGGCGAGCTTGCGATCACCGCGCCTGTACTGTTCGGCCGGCTGCATATTGCGCCATTGCTATTCGAGTTTCAGGCGACCTGGCCAAAAGTTAGCGCGCGCGTGCTGTTCATCGATCGCGTCGCTTCCCTGATTGATGAAGGTTTCGATCTGGCGCTGCGAATCGCCCCGCTACCGGATTCGACATTGACTGCCGTTTCGCTGGGCACGGTAAAGCTGATTGTGGTCGGCTCGCCGGCGTATTTTGCGCGGCACGGGGTTCCGGAATCGCCGGCGGACCTGTCGGCTCATCAGGCTATCGGCTTTACGGAAATCGGCGGCGGCGTAAGGCACTGGCACTTTTCCGCAAGCGGAACCGGGTCGCCTGGGCCTGTTGCCGGACCCCAGATCGCCTTAAGGGTGAATGTTGCCGAAGTCGCAATCGAAGCGGCACTCGCCGGTCATGGCCTCGCAAGAATCCTGTCATATCAGGTTCACGATCACATCGCCGCCGGGCGACTGCAACGCGTGCTCGAGCACTACGAGCCTGCGCCCATACCGGTGCATCTGGTGTATCCCGAGGGCCGCATGGCCGCGGCCAAGGTGCGAGCCTTCGTGGAATTTGCCGCTACGCGGCTACGCAGGCACCCCGCCCTTGGCGAGCCGCCGCCCGACGGGCGCGTGAACATCGCTCCGCCACCTTTGACGAGCCGGCCGACGCACATCGATAGCTCGCCGGCAGGCGACACCCCCGCGCGCTAAACGCCCGCAAACGCCGCGGCACAGACCGCGACGCCGATCGTCGCGACGCCGACCGCCATGCGCCGGAGCCATTTCTTGCGCGTGAGCAGCGCGATTGCGGCAAGCGCGATCGAAATCTGGATCAACGTCGTGGCCTGCGCCCAGCGATGATGCTGATGCAGCAGCGATTCACTTGCCGTATTGTCCTTGTCGACTTCGTGTTCGACCGCTTCTGCATGCGCGCGAATGGGTTCCTTCTCGGACTTGTAGCGCTGGGCGTCTGCCTTGAAGCGCTCAAGCGACGCAGGCGTCGATGCACTGAGCGCAGCGCCCAGTTCCGCGAGGTTCTGCTTTTCACCCTTTGCCTGGTAGTAGGCCCAGAGATTGGCGGCTTCAGTCTTGTGGATCGCGGCTTCGTTCTTGTAGAAGAGCGCGAGGTTCTCGTTTGCGCCGCTCTGATACGAACAGATCGCACCGATGCTGGCAAGGATCGCCGTCATCACGGCAATGCGCGAAGCGTGGACGTCGTTATCGTGGTGGCCAGCGTGCTCTACGGCGTGATCGTGCGGGCCGTGCACTTCAAATTCATCGGACATAGGCAATCCTGCGCAAAAGAACGCGATCTTAGCGCATCACCCCGTGTCGAAAAAAATCAGGTAGCCTGTCCCTTCCCACCTTCGCCTTAGCGGCCGCGCGCAGGGGGTTGGGGGTTGTTGGCGGGATTGGTGTCGAACTTCATCACGCTGACGATACCGTCGGCGCCTGCAAGCGCCAGGAGCGCTTCGTGCAGTGCATCCGCGACGTCACCGCCGTACACTTCCTCGCCACCGACGTAGACCGTGAACGACTGGAGATAGCGGGCTTTTTCCGCGGGCGCCTCGATGGTCGCACGGGTCCATTCATAGAGCGGATATTTTTCCACGCCCGTCTTTTCCGCTTCGCTGACGTAGTCGGCGAACGCGTCATACTGACACTTGAGGCTTGCATCATATCGGCGCAATACCTCATTGAGCGCGGTGTGTGCGTGGGCCGCTGCGTCGTCCCGCAACAACGTCGCAAGTTCTGCTGAAACGTTCATCCGCAACTGGTATTGCCATGCCTCTGCCATGTATGCCTCGCCTGCAAACGTGTCTGGAGATGATCGTCATGCTATCCGATCCCGCATGCGTGCAGCGCACACTCCAGGGCGTGCCTCGATGGAACCAGAAAAAACGGCCACAACGTTTCCGTTGTGGCCGCTTTCCTTGCAGCGTATTGGCCCCTGCAGTTGCCTAGAACTGCAGCGTCGCGCTCGCCACTGCAGTGCGCGTCGGCGACGGGCTCACGTAGTAGCCCCACGCCGTCGTCCAGTAGCGGCGGTTCAACAGGTTGTTGATCCCCGCGCGGAAGGTAACGTCCTTGCCCGCAATCCGCGCTTCATACTTGCCGCTCAGATCGTACGTGACGTATGCCGGTACGAACTGCGTATTCGCAGCGTCGACGGCCATGTCGCTCACGTACTTCGCGCCGAACGCCAGCGTCAGCGGACGCATGTACGACGGGTTGTATTCGATGCGGCCCGTCGCCGTAAAGCGCGGCGCGCCGTAGATGCGCTTGCCCTCGACAGTCGGGTCGTCGATATCGACGGCCTTCGTGTTCAGCCACATCACGCCGCCCAGCACGCGCCAGTCGCTTGACAGTTGCACCCAGCCGCTTGCGTCGAGGCCTTCGTAACGTTTGGTACCGTCCTGCACGAAGATGTTTGCCGAGTTCGTGTAGTTGTAGCCCTGGTCGACGCGGAACAGCGCAAGATTGGCGCCCCACTTCTCGCGATCCGTCTTGAAGCCGACTTCATACTGCTTGCTGCGCAGCGGGCCATACGTCGCCGGGAAGTTGGCGTTCATATTCGAAGCCGTACCGCCCTGCTCCAGCGACTCGACGTAGCTCGCGTAAAGCGTCGAGTACGGGTCGGTCTTGAACATCAGCGCAAGCGTCGGCGTGACCGGGTTCGCGCTGTACTCGGCCATCGCCGAGCCGTCCGTGTTGTACGTGTGCTGGCGGAACTGCGTATAGCGCACGCCTACCAGCGCGGACAGACGCGATGTGAACTCCACCGTATCGCTCGCATAGAGCGCGGTTTGCGTCGTACGCGACTGGCGGTACAGGTTTTCGCCGATGTGGACTTCTTCGTTCGTCAGCAGCGTGCTGCCGTAGAGGTTGCCGATGCCGAGGGGATAACCGACATTCCAGCCTTCGCTGTTGTCGTACTCGGTCATCTGCGACTGATAGCCGGCGCCGAACACGACGTCATGCTTCAGGCTCCCGGTATTGAACTTGCCCTGCACCATTGCGTCGACGTTCTGATAGAAGTAACGCGTCATAGCGGCGTACAGCGTGTTCGAGTAATCGCCGGCATCGTTGAACACGTACAGCAGGCTGTCCGAGTTCGTGCGGTTTTCCTTCGCGAAGCGGTACTTCACGCTCGCGTGCCAGTTCTCCGACAGACGATAGTCGAGGCCCGTGCCGAACGAGGCCATCTCGACCTGATAGAAGTTCTGCGGCTGCGTCAGCTGGTGCGTGACCGTGCTGGCGTCAGGAATGCCAAGGCCGGACCCGAACATGAGACCGAACAGCGTGCCTTCGGTTTTACGCTTCTGATAGAACGCATCGGCCGACCACGTCAGGTCCGGCGTAATGCGGAAGTCCATCGCGAGCGAAGCCATCTTGCGGTTCAGATGGCCGTTTGCTTCGGCCGTATTGCCCTGTTCGTTGACGAGGTTCAGGCGGTACCCGAAACGGTCGTCGTTGCCAAAGCGGCCGCCCAGGTCAAGCTTTTCGCTAAACACGCCGGCCGACTGATAGCCGACCGAAAAGCTGCGGTACGGCGTGTCCGTCGGACGCTTGAGCACGTAGTTGACGATGCCGCCCGGCGCGCCGAAGCCGTACATGAAGCCGGAAAGACCCTTGAGCAGTTCCACGCGCTCGAACTGCTCCAGCGCGAGATCGGTGTCCCATGAAGGGAAGCTCTGGCCGTCAACCTTGATGCCGTTCAGCGTGTCGATCGGCAGACCGCGCACGGTGAACATCGAGTTTTCGCTGATCGCGTTGTCGGAAATGGCCGACACAGCCGGATCGTATTTGAAAAGATCGTTGGCGGTGTTCGCATTCAGATCCTGCGCTTCCTCGCTCGTCACGACGTGCGTCGAAAACGGCGTGTCCACCTGCTTGCGCGAACCGAGCGCCCCCGCGCTGATGGAATCCGCAGCTGCGACCGTCGTGTCGCGCGACGCCGTTACGCTCACCGTCGGCAACGCGGCGTCGCCGGTTGCGGCGGCTTGCGCCCATCCGGCCGTCGACAGCGTGGAAAGCGTCAAACCCACGCTGGCCAGCAGCGCAGCACTGAGAAACGACGAAGGGGTACGGCTGAAATTGCGCCCCAACACAGGGCGGCGAACGGTGGTCAGGTTCGGCATATTGTTTTGATCGGGCAGAGCGAAACACCCGTGCGACGCGGGTTTGCGCGGCAAGGCGTCACTCGGACACGTGTGATTAAGCGGAAGGTTAACTGGCGAAAACCGGATCTTAATGCAAGTGATTCGCATTAACAACTGAAATATTTACGAAAGGTATCCGTCGGACATGAGACGTTTTGGAGAGATTTCGCTGAACCTGCCTGCGCCCGGGCCCGGTTCTCGCCGCTGTAGACGGGAGATGCGGGGATCGCAATGAGACCTTCGAAGGCGCGCGGCGCGCCTTCAACGCGTGTTGCACAACGGCGACAGCGAAAAGCACGAAGCCGGCGAACGCAGTTCACGCGGCGTGGCGCGACGTGTCCGCGGACTGACTCAGACGTGTCGATACGTGACTTACAGGCGCTGTCTCATCGCCAACAGATCCGCAGCGAGCCGGCGCGCTGTCACGGCTGATATCGCAACGTGTCCTGTTCGGCCAGCGTGCCAGCGGGCAACGTAACGTAGAACGTCGCGCCGCGATCGACGTTGTTTTCGGCCCAGAGCCGCCCGTGGTGCGTATCGATGATCGACTTGCAGATCGACAGGCCCAGACCGAGCCCCTGTGGCTTGGAAGTGAAAAACGGCTTGAAGATACGGTCCAGCCTGTCGGCTGAAAGACCATGACCGTTGTCACGCACCGCGATGCGAACCCTGTCGTGACCATCGGACTTGAGCGTCACCTTCACTTCACGATCGGCGGGCGGCGACGCATCCATTGCATCGAGCGCGTTGAGCAGCAGATTGAGCAGCACCTGCTGAAGCTGCACCTTGTCGCCGCGTACCGGTTGCAGCGCGCTATCGATATCGAGCGTCACGCGCACGCCGCGCAGTATCGCATTGCTGCGCAGCAGAAACACCGCATCGCGGATCACGCAGGCGAGATCGAGCGGCGCGATGTCCACGTCACCCTTCTTGACGACCGTCCGGATGCGGCGGATCACTTCGCTCGCGCGATGGTCGTCCTTCACGACGTCGTCGAGAATTTCGCGCACTTCGTCAAGATCGACCGGATCGCGCGCCATGAAACGCTGCGCGGCCTGAACATTGCTCAGGATTGCGGTAAGAGGCTGGTTCAGCTCGTGTGCGAGCGAAGCGGTCAACTGACCCATCGTTGATACGCGGCTCAGGTGCATCAGATCCTGACGGTTACGGTTCAACTCGTACCGGTCGGTGCGATCGACGATAAAAGCAAGCGTCATGTTGCGGCCGTTCACGCGTAGCGTCTCAAAGCTAAGATCGACACGAATGTCCTTGCCGTCGCTGCGTCGCGCCCACTGTTCCCGTGACGGCGACGCCCCGTGATTGCCGCGCGCCGGATTCTGGCTTGAAACCGCGGGGACGTCGTGCGCAATGCCGTTCGCCTCGGGTATGAGTAACCTGAAGTGCTTTCCGGGCAGTTCATTTGGCGTATAGCCAAGAAGCGTTGCGGTCTGTGCGTTCGCTCTCGCAATGAAGCCCTGCTCGCCCAGCATCACTGCGGGGAGGGGCAGCAATTCCATCATGTCTTCGACATTGCTGTCGGGCAGGCTGGTTTCGGCAAGTGCATTCGTACGTGAGCGCGGCAAACCGCGTAAACGCGCGGCCACGCCATGCGCCTGACGATGCGCGACGCGCGAAATACCCGTCCCACCAATGCGGTCGACGACTACAGGCTGGCTATGCGATGGGTTGTCGCCCGCTGGAGATGTCCACTGTGATTTGCCGGTATGCGGGGGCACCACGTGAAATTTGCGAAAGATGTCCGCGCGGGCAAGCCACCAGAGAACGATGGCCAGGTTCAGTATAACCAGGGCAGACATAACAATGGTCATAGCCGCGCCTCTATCAAAGGCCAACAGCAAGAGATAGCTGGCATGGTTTACCTGAAGGTACTGCCAGGCGCCACCACTGTCGCCGACGGCGACCTTCTTCACGCATGATGCCGTGCAGGACCATCGGTCTGGAAAAGCGACTGACGCGCAAATGTGCCGGGCTCGCTACGCAAACGGTATTACGTCGAACGTGAAGTACAGGTAACCCTTACAGGTCTGGCAGACATTTTTTAGGTAAGTTAATCCTAGTACGCGCCCTGCGAATAGTAAACTTCGCAAAACCCGCTGGAGCCCGCCAAAAGGCAGCCTGAAAGACACGACGCGTTAAAAGTGGCCTCTTGCGAAGACGCGGTGCGCGCGCAACGGATGATTCGCATCGAGGTCTGGATACAGAAAATCCCGCGAGGGGTCGTGACGAAAGCCGATCCGCTGCGCGGTGCTGGCCGAACGCTGATTCGGCCATGCGACCAGCGCCACGATTTCCTCCGGCACCCCGTGCTGCGATGAGGCATCGAGTACGGCAATTGCGGCTTCGCTTGCGTAACCGTGTCCCCACGCTTCGCGCCTGAAGCGCCAGATGATCTCGGTTGCCGGTGCGATGGGCAGACTGGCGCGCACGGGTTGCAGACCGCAGATACCGAGAAAAGTACCGGCCTGATCCTCAACCACGAGTACGCCCCAGCCGTGTGCTGCAAGCCGTTCGCGCATCAGGTTGAATGCCGCCTCGCTGTTCCGCACAAGAGCGGGACCGCCGAGCCAGACGTTGACCTCGGGATCCGCATTCATCGACACGAGACTGGTCAGATCGTCATCGCGCCAGGCGCGTAGCGCGAGTCGCGCAGTACGTAGCTGCATCGTTCATCTCATCACGCCGTGACCTGGCTATCGTAATCAGAAACAGGCATAAGAGACGGGATGGCCCGGTCGCAAGAATAATTGCACATAAATTTCTCGTGGAATTTCTTTTCCATTTCAGAAGGCCCGCCTGGCGTGGCAACCCGTCATGCTTGATGGCAAGCCATCATTTTTCGGAGTGAAGGTCTGCAAGGCTTCCACTATCGTTATTCCGGCGAGTGGCCGTAGCGTCTGCGAAAGCGGAGGCAGCGACGGCAACGTGAGGCGGCCTGCAGTCAGTCGCCAGGCGGAAGGTTCTCGCGCAGCAGCACCGTCACAGGTATCTGTTGAGGAAACGCGACGCCGGGATTGCGATGGTAATGACGCAGGACAATTTCAATTGAACGCATCGCTTCGCCTGCGGGATTCTGGTCGAGCACGGCGTCGAGTACGCCTTCGATCAGCAGGCGCCGTGAAGCTTCATTGAGTTCATGGCCGACGAACACGGTGGAGCGGACGCGGTCCAGCGCAAGGAGGGCCGCGCCGACACCCTCGTCGCCAACCGAAATGTTGTAGATCCCGCGCAGGTCGGGATAGCGTCGGAAAGCGTCGCGCGTCAGTCGTTCGGTCATCGCCGACTGCTCGCGGCTCTCTATCGTTTCAACGATGTCGCAGTTCGGAAACCGGCGCCGCAGCACTGACCGAAAGCCGCTTTCGCGCTCTTCATGGCCGAGGAAATCATGCATGCCCGTGAGTACGAGCACCTTGCCGCCCGCATCGCCAAGAAAGCGGCCCATGAGTTCGCCGGCCACGCGTCCCGCACATCGGTTGTCGATGCCAACGTAAGCAAGCCGGCCGGTGCCGGGCAGATCGCTGGCAAGTGTAATGACCGGCATCGTGCGACTCAGTTGCCGCAAGGCGGTCGTGATGTCGGGGTGCTCATAGGCAACGATCACGAGTGCATCGGCTTTTTGCGTCGCACGCCGGATCGTATCGACGACACGCGCAGGCTCAAGACTTTCGAAGTACGTCACCGCGCAGATCACGCGTTGCGCCTCGAACGTCTTTTGCGCCACCTCGAAACCCTGCTTGAGCGACACGTAATATTGCGCGACCGGCTGCTGCAAAAGGATCGCGATGCGCAGCCAGCGTACCGAAACCGATTCGAGCGCGCGATCGATCCTGAGCTTGCGCGCCCATTCGAGCACCGCTGTTTCTTTCTCACGCGATACGCCACCGCGCCCGTTCAGCACGCGATCGACGGTCGCTTCGCTGACGCTCGCGGCCTTCGCGATGTCGGCCATGCTCGTTTTGCGGCGCACGATGCTGGACTTGCGGTTAGCCATGAATGGTTCGTGAAGCCCGACAGGATCAGTAGCCGACGATGACACGATCATCGCATCACCGTTGCGGCACATCAAGCCGCGTGAATGAAGCACCACGAAGCACCCGCGTAGACACCGGTTCGAACCGTGACCGGTCCGCATGGATCAAACCTCGATGGAGACACACAGGATGGGACAGTTCGACTCAAAGGTGGCCGTTATCACTGGCGGATCACAGGGACTTGGCGCCGAAATCGCGGCGCTCTTCATCGAACGTGGCGCACGCGGCATCGTGATCTGCGGTCGCTCAAAGGATAAAGGTGAAGCCAGGGCCGCCCAGCTCAGCGAAGCGGGCAGCGCCGAAGTACGCTTCGTGCAGGCCGATCTTTCGCGGGTCGAGGACTGTCAGGCCGTAATCGCCAGCGCCGATCGACACTTTGGACGCGTGGACGTACTCGTCAATGCCGCCGCGATGACCGATCGCGGCACGATACTCGATACCACGCCGGAACGCTTCGACAGTATCTTCGCGACCAACGTCCGCGCGCCGTTTTTTCTCATGCAGGAAGCCGTGAAGATCATGCGCCGCGAGAAGACGGAAGGCACGATCGTCAATATCTGCTCGATGTCGGCAAAGGCAGGGCAACCGTTCATTGCAGCGTACTGCGCATCAAAGGGCGCGCTTGCCACACTGACGCAGAACACGGCGTATGCACTGCTGCGCAACCGCATCCGCGTGAACGGCCTGAATCTGGGCTGGATGGCAACGGATGGCGAAGACCAGATCCAGCGCACCTATCACGGCGCACCGGAAGACTGGCTCGACAAAGCCAACGCTGAGCAACCGTTCGGCCGTCTCATCGATCCTGCCGAAGCGGCGCGCGCGGTGGCGTTTCTAGCGAGTGACGAATCGGGTTTGATGACAGGTTCGATGGTGAACTACGACCAGTCGGTGTGGGGTGCCTTTGACGATACGCCCCATCCCGTCAACGCGCTCTAGCGGATCACGCTATCAGGTTGTCCGATCAGGCGTCACGCGCGTCGCGGCGCCCCAACCGAAGCACGCATCGTCACGGTTACCGGAAAGTCGCGGAAGATTTCCCACGACGTGCCGTAGCATTGATTGACGAGCCAGCGCACGGCGTTCTGCGTCAGCTCTTCAGTGGGAATATGAACCGACGTGAGGCCGGGCGCTGTATAGGCGGCGGAATAGTCATCGTCGTAGCCGATCACCGATACGTCATGCGGCACCGAGATGCCGGCCTGCTGAAGGCGCGCCAGCGCGCTGACAGCCATCGTATCGTTGGCACAAAAAAGACCCGTGAAACGCCGCTTCGAATCAAGCAGCGTCTGCACGCCCGCATAACCGCCCTCCAGCGAGAAGTCCGATTCGACCAGCGCTACATCGGAACGTGCGATACCGTGGCTTGCGAGTTCGTCAAAGAAACCTTCGATACGCGCCTGATTGTCCGATGCGGAGAATGGCCCGGAAATCACGGCGATTTCGCGGTGTCCATACTCGACGAGCGTGCGCGCCGCGAGCATGCCCCCCCGATGATGATCGGCGCAGAACGACGCTTCCGGCAGCTGCCCGGACACGCGATTGAGGAATACGATGCGCGAGTGCATGCTATGCAGCTTCGCGATGTCTTCGTCGTGCAGGTCGTGGCTGATCGCGACAACGCCGTCGCAGTCGCGACCGATCAGAAACTGCACGGCTTCGATCGCACGCTCGCGGGGCGAGGAATCGCCGCATCCTGTCGCGACGACGACGTGACGATGCACCGCACGCAGTTCGGTATCAGTCTGCTTGAGGATCGTGCCGTAGTAAGAGCCGAAAAACGTCGGCACGAACAGTCCGATTATGCCAAGCGATTGCGTCGCCATCGCGCGGCCGATCGACGACGGCCGGAAGTTCAGCTGCTCGATCGCAGCCTGCACGCGCGCGACGGCTTCGGCCGAAACCGGTCCGTTGCCCGATATTGCCCGCGATGCCGTCGACATGCCGACCCCGGCGAGTGCCGCGACGTCTTTCAAGGTTGCCACGCGTGCTCCGATGATCGATATGTTCTTGTATGTCCGCTACAAACGCGAACCGTCGGCTTCGTCAAACAGCGAAACATGTTCGCCATCCAGCGTGAAGTCCGCCGATTCGTCTACAGTAAACGGTGTCTTGTCCTGCGCAATGGAAGCGATCTGGGTGCCATGATAGTCGAGCCATACCACGCGATGGTTGCCCATCGGCTCCACGAGTGAAACCGTTGCCTTGTGCGTCGCAACGGCGCCCAGCCTCACGTCTTCCGGACGAATGCCCAGCACACACGGCGTGTTCACAGTAGGCGTCGTCCTGAACGGATAGTGCGACACGTTCAGTTCCAGATGTGGAAGACGAAACCAGATGCCGTTCTCGCGGCGCTCGAGATGACCCTTTAGCAGGTTCATCGGCGGCGAGCCGAGGAACGTCGCGACAAACAGGTTATCCGGCTTCGCATAGATCTGTGCGGGCGTGCCGGTCTGCTGGATCACGCCGCCACGCATAACCGCCATGCGCGTCGCAAGCGTCATCGCTTCGACCTGATCGTGCGTCACGTAAATCATCGTCGCGCCGAGCTGCCGGTGCAGATGTTTCAGCTCACGCCGCAATTCCGTACGCAGTTTCGCGTCGAGATTCGAAAGCGGTTCGTCGAACAGAAACACATCGGCCTCGCGCACGATCGCGCGGCCGATTGCAACGCGCTGACGCTGCCCGCCCGAAAGCTGCGCCGGGCGACGCTTGAGCAGCGGCCCCAGCTGCAGCATTTCCGCGGCGCGATTGACGCGGCGCGTGATTTCGTCCTTCGGCGTGCCGTTGATGCGCAACGCGAACGAAAGATTGCGCTCGACGTTCATCGTCGGATACAACGCGTACGACTGGAACACGAGCGCGATGCGGCGGTCCTTCGGGTCGGCCCATGTCATGTCCTGGCCGCCGATTTCGATGTTGCCGTCGGTCACGTCGATGAGACCCGCGATGCTATGCAGGAGTGTCGATTTCCCGCAACCCGACGGGCCGAGCAACACAAGGAATTCTCCTGGCTCGACTTCCAGGTCGAGCGCCTCGATCACGGTATTTGCGCCCAGCTGGATCTTCAGATTGCGGATCGATACATTCGATACGTTGGACATGCGTTAGCCCTTGACTGCACCGGAAGCAATACCGCGAACAAACCAGCGGCCGGAGATAAAGTAAATCGCGAGCGGCACCATCGACGTGAGAATCGTCGCCGCCATGTTGACGTTGTAGAGCCGCTCGCCGGTTGTCGTATTGATGATGTTGTTCAGTTGCACGGTCATCGGCAGATTCTTCGTGCCGGCAAATACAAGGCCCAGAATGAAGTCGTTCCAGATGCCGGTCACCTGCATGATGATCGCGACGACAATGATCGGCACCGACATCGGCAGCATCAGCTGCAGGAAAATGCGCCAGAACCCGCCGCCGTCGATGCGCGCCGCCTTGAAGAGCTCTAGCGGAATCGATGCATAGTAGTTGCGAAACAGCAGCGTCATCACCGGCATGCCAAAGATCGTGTGAATGACGACAATGCCGGGCAACGAACTGAAAAGATGGATGCTTGCCAGCACGCGCACCAGCGGATACACCATCACCTGCACAGGAATGAACGCGCCGACCAGCAGGATGGCAAAGAGCGCGCCCGCGCCACGGGGTCGCCAGAACGACAGCGCGTAACCATTCACCGCCCCGATGAAAATAGACAGGAGCGTGCTTGGCACGACGATGCGCACCGAGTTCCAGAACCCCACCTGGATGCCGTTGCAGTCAAGACCCGTACACGCCGACTGCCACGCGGTGCTCCACGGCTCCAGCGTGAGATGAGCCGGCAACGCAAGCAGATGGCCCAGACGGATCTCGGACATCGGTTTGAGCGACGTCACGAGCATCACGTAAAGCGGCAACAGGAAAAAGAGCGCTGCAGTCAGCAGGAACGCGTAGACGCCGATGCGTGCAGGCGTGAAGTGCGAGCGCCGCCTGACAGCTGGCACCGCAGGACGAGCGGCACGGGATACGTTCATCAGACGTCCTTGCGCAAAGCGGCGCGGCTGCGCGCATAGAAGAACGGCGCGAGAATCGCGAGCACCGTGGTAAGCAGCACGATCGAAGCCGCCGAGGCGAGCCCGATATTGGCGCGTCCAAACAGATAGTCCATGATGAATTTCGCCGGCACTTCGCTGGCCGTGCCGGGTCCGCCCTGCGTCATCGCGACCACGGCATCGTAGAGTTTCACGACCATCACGAACAGCAGCACGAACGCCGTCGAGATCGAGGGCCCAAGCATCGGCACGACGATGCTGGCGTAGACACGCCAGCGCGGAATGCCGTCAACGCGCGCGGCTTTCCAGATCTCGTCGTCAATGCCACGCAGGCCCGCCAGCAGCAACGCCATCACGAGGCCGGACGCCTGCCATACGGTCGCGATGACGAGCGTATAGATCACATAGTCCTGCTCGACGATCCAGTCGAAATGCGCATGCACAAAGCCGAACTTGTGCAGGACTTCCTGAATCCCGAGTTGCGGATTCAGGATCCATTGCCATACGAGCCCCGTCGCGACGAACGACATCGCATACGGATACAGAAACACCGTGCGTAGCGCACCTTCCGCGACAACCCGCTGATCGATGAAGATCGCGAGCAGCAGACCAATCACCATGCACGCGACGATAAAGCACGCGCCGTAGATCACGATGTTCTGCAGCGACAACAGCCAGCGGTCGTTGTGAAAGAGCCGCACGTACTGCGTCATGCCCGCGAAGTCGCCCGAAGGAAACGTTCGCGAATTGCTGAGCGATACGCGAGCGGTCCACAGCATCGTGCCCAGGTACGCGAACGCGACCGTGAGCACCATCGGTATCATTGCGACCCAGGCGGCGAGCGGGAACCGCCTGCGTCGCAGGCGGGGTGGCAATGCAAGCGCGACCATCGCGCCGTCAGCTCTTGAGCGCGCTGGCAAACGCCTTCTGCGCGTCGTCGACCGACTGGCTCTTGTTCCAGAAGTTCGTGATCACGTCCGTCAGCGCGCCCTGCACGTCAGGCGGAATCAGCATTTCCGGATTCGGCAGCTGGCGCGATTTGTCCTTCATGATCGCAATGCCCTCTTTCGCGCACATGTCGAGCGACGACTGATCGACGTCGGGACGAATCGGAATCGAGCCCTTCTTCGCGCTGAACGCAACCTGCGCTTCGGGCGACGTCATCACCGTGGCGAGCAGGTTTTGCGCCTTGATCGCCGCCGCGTTGTCGGTCTTCGGGAAGACGAACACGTCGCCTGCCACCATATACGGCGACTTCGGACCAAAGCCCGGGAAGCAGCCAAAGTCTTTGCCCGGCACCTGCTTCGCCGCCGAGAACTCGCCCTTCGCCCAGTCGCCCATGATCTGCACACCGGCCTTGCCTGAAATCACGAGCGCGGTCGCATCGTTCCAGTTACGGCCCGGCGAGCCCGGATCGACATAGTTGTGCAGACGCTTGAACGTGGTCATCACATTTTTGAAGGCAGCCGAGTTGACGGCGTTCTGGTCGCGATCGCGATACACCTTCAGATAAAGATCGGTGCCGCCGACATCTGCGAGCACAGCATCGAACGTGATTTTTTCCTGCCAGGCCTGGCCGCCGAGCGCGAGCGGAATCACGCCCGCCGCTTTCAGCTTGTCGAGGTCGCCGAAGAACTCGTCGAACGTTTTAGGCTCGCCTGCAATGCCGGCCTTCTGGAACGCCGGCTTCGAATAGAAGAACCAGTCCTGCATGTGAATGTCGACGGGCGCCGCGTAGAAATGCCCGTTGACCTTGATGCTGTTCAGGATCGATTCGGGAAAGATCGCATTCCAGTTTTCCTTTGCAGCCACTGCGTCGACGTTGTTCAGAAGGCCCTGGTCGATCAGGTCATGGAACTGCTTCGACGTGTTGAACTGGGCCGCTGTCGGCGGATCGCCACCGACGATGCGGTTGATCGCCGTCGAGCGCGCCTGATCCGCGCCGGCTACCGCGTTGTCGACCCATTGCCCGCCTGCCTTGTTATACGCATCGGCGAACTGGCGGATCGCGGCCGATTCGCCGCCCGACGTCCACCAGTGAATCACGTTGGCCTTGAGCGGCTCGGCGGCCCGCGCGGGCTGCGTTGCCTGCGTTGCAAAAGCGCCCATCGCGATGGATGCGATGATGCCGGCGAGCACCTTTCTTCTACTGTTCATTCCGTCTCCTCCAGGCTTTGCGCCCGTGTTTCCAGACCGATACAGGGACAACCGATATAACCCGCGTCAGGCGCGTGCAGCACGCTCCTTCAGAAACTTCGCGATCAGTTCGGCACTGCGCTTGAACGTGCGCTTCTGCGTATCGTAATCGACATGCACGACACCGAAGCGGCGTTCATAGCCAAACGCCCATTCGAAGTTATCCATCAGCGACCACACGAAGTAGCCGCGAATATCGACGCCCTTCCTGATCGCCTCGTCGACAGCGGCAAGGTGACGCTTGAGAAACGAAATACGCTGCGGGTCGTCGACGCGGCCATCGACCACCTTGTCGTCCGACGCCATGCCGTTTTCCGTGATGTAGATGGGCGGCAGCGCCGGGTAGGTCTGGTTAAAGCGGATGAGCAGATCGCGCAGCCCGGCCGGATACACCTCCCAGCCCATCTGCGTGCGCTCGACGCCTTCCAGCGGCACTTCCGTAAAGCCGTGCGCGCCGTCGCTCTTCACGTTCGTGCGGAAATAATAGTTGATGCCGAGGAAATCGAGCGGCGTTGCAATCGTCTCCATATCGCCCTGAAGCACGAGCGGATCCGTGCCCGGCCACAGTTCGAACAGGTCTTCCGGATACGCGCCCTTCAGGAGCGGATCGAGAACCCATGCGTTGTGCTGCACCTCGAAGAGATGCGCGGCGTGGCGGTCAGCCACGCTGCCGGAGTCCGGTGTGCCACGGCCGATGTTTGCAACGATGCCCTTCTGCGACGCCGGATCGTTCGCGCGCAGCACCGGAAGCGCGGTGCCGTGCGCAAGCAGCAGATGATGCATCGCCTGCGTCGCAAAGCGGCCGTTCGCGAGACCCGGCGCGTGATGGCCGTTGCCGTAGCCGAGAAACGCCGAGCACCACGGTTCGTTCAACGTCGCCCATGCATCGACCTGACCCGCGAGTTCGCGGCTCATCAGATCGGCGTAATCGGCAAAGCGATAAACCACGTCGCGATTGAGCCAGCCGCCGCGATCTTCCAGATGCTGCGGCAGGTCCCAGTGATAAAGCGTGACGAACGTCTTGAGGCCTTTCTCCTTCAGGCGGCCGAGGAGCCGCTTGTAGAAATCGAGACCCTTCTGGTTGGGGCGACCCGCTTCGTCCATGACGCGCGGCCACGCAATCGAAAGACGGTACGCGTCGACGTTCAACGCCGACAGCATATCGAGGTCGCTTTCCCATCGGTTGTAGTGGTCACAGGCGACTGCGCCCGTGTCACCGGCGAGCACCTTGCCGGGAATCGCCGAGAACGTGTCCCAGATCGACGGCAGACGGCCGTCTTTCTGTGCGGCACCTTCGATCTGGTACGCGGCAGTGGCCGCGCCCAGCAGGAAATCCCTGCGCCAGAGCGCGGAATCGGACGGCGGCGAAAACACGTCGTCAGAAAGAGCGGATACGTCGTTTGCCACGGATTCTCCTGCGCGCGTTCGTTAGGACAGGTCGTTGCGGGGCGCAGTGTGGAAGCGCTTCCACAAGACCCGCCAACGATAGCAGCGCGCAATTCATCGCAGCAATCAGGGTTTGTCTTTAGAGCGCTCAAGTAATGCGTCACGGGGCCGTTATTTCCCTGTGGGACAGCGTCCGCTCTGGCTGCGCTCCCGTCACGCATTTCCCAAACTGCAGGTTGCTTCAGGAGTCCGGATGTCGAAGTTGAGAACGAACTGGCGGCGGCACGTCACGCATTTCATGCTTGCCGTCGCTCCCGTTTTCCTCATCGCGACGGCAGCGCATGCGGATGGACTCGCGCCCACCTTCGGCCCGAGCACCGGCGGCAAGCTGTTACTGACAGGCGGCGTCTCGGAGATCGAAGGCGCGGCCGGGGGCGGCCTCGTGCCGTGGGCAGTCATCGGCGGTTACGGCGCCAGCAATCAGGTCGGCGGCAGCGCATTTGGCACTTACGTGCGCACGCAGGATTACGCGCTCGGCGCGTACGGCGCGGCAATTGGCTTTGCCAACCGCCTTGAGCTTTCGTTCGCGCGCCAGACGTTCGACACGCGCGACATCGGTCCGCTGCTTGGCCTTAAAGATGGCTTCACGTTTAACCAGGACATCCTCGGGCTTAAGGTCCGTCTTTTCGGCGATGCCGTGCTCGATCAGGACACCTGGATTCCGCAGATTTCAGCGGGCCTGCAGTACAAGCACAACGAACAGGGCGACATCGTGCAGGCCGTCGGTGCAAGGAGCAGTTCGGGCACGGACTTCTATCTCTCCGCGACGAAACTGCTGCTTGCGCAAAGCCTGCTGTTGAACGGCACGCTGCGCATGACGAAGGCGAACCAGTTCGGTCTGCTCGGCTTCGGCGGAGATCGCTCTAACGCATACCACCCGGAATTCGAGGGTTCGGTGGCCGTCCTGCTTTCGAGGAACATCGCGCTCGGCGCCGAATACCGCACGAAGCCGGACAACCTCAGCTTCGCGCGTGAGCAGAATGCTTACGACGCGTTCATCGCGTGGGCGCCGACGAAACACATTTCACTGACCGCTGCGTACGTGCAGCTCGGCGACATCGCGACGATCAGGAACCAGCACGGCGCGTATCTCTCCGCGCAGCTCAGCTTCTGATCGCCATGAATCGCACGCCTTGCAGGATGACATCATGAATGCCCTGATACGCCGCACGTCGCTCGCGATGCTGATGGCCATCGCATCGCTTTCATACATGAGCACGCCGGCACGCGCCGACGAAGCGCTCTTCAACGACTTCGGCGGCACAGCCGGTCTCGCGAAAATTGCCGACGACCTGATGACGAACGTGCTCGCCGATCCACGCACGCGCCCCTATTTCGAGGAAGCACCGCAAAAGCGGATCAAACAAAAGCTCGCTGAACAGCTGTGCGTGCTGCTCGACGGACCCTGCACCTACACAGGCCGCACGATGAAGCGCGCACACGAAGGCCTCGGCGTGACCCGCGAAGCGTTCAACGCACTCGTCGAGAACCTGCAAAAGGCGATGGACACAAATAACGTGCCGTTCCGCTCGCAGAACAGGCTGCTGGCGAAACTCGCGCCGATGTATCGCGAGATCGAAGAACGCAATCAGGAACCGCAAGATGCGAAATAACGTCGTCCGCATACTCGTGATGCTGCCCGGCCTTGCCGCTGCGGTTTTCTCGCTCGCGGCAGCGGCAGCGGCTCTGCGCGTGCAGGTCGCGGACCAGAGCGGCGCGCCGGTGGCGGACGCGATCGTCTACGCCGTGCCCGCCAGCGGCAAGCTGCCTGCGAAGCCGCCGGCAGGCGCGATCATCGATCAGGTACACCGGCGCTTCGTGCCGCTCGTCTCCGCGATCCAGACAGGCGGGGCCGTCTCGTTTCCGAACAAGGACAACATCGAGCACGACGTCTATTCGTTTTCGCCGGCGAAGAAGTTCGAACTCGATCTCTATCACGGCGTGCCCGCGCATCCGGTGGTGTTCGACAAGGCGGGGCTCGTCGTGATGGGCTGCAATATCCACGACACCATGGTCGCGTATCTGCTCGTCGTCGATACGCCCTATTTCGGCAAGACCGATGCGAGCGGCGCGGCCGTGATCGATGGCCTGCCGGCCGACAGCTATCAGATCGTGGCGTGGCACTTCCGGATGACGGACCCTGACGCGAAGCCCACGCAGAAGATAAGCCTGACCGTGGATGCTTCCACGAAATTCGCCTTGCAGTTAAAGCCCGCCGAATAAACGCCGGATCAACCGGGAGGCCGTATGCGCATTCATAGCCTGCGCACCCGCATTTCGCTGGTTTTCGTACTGCTGTTGCTGGTCGTGCAGGTGACCGCCTTTGTCGCGATCAATACGGTCATCGCATCGAACGCACGCCGCAACGTCGACGATCAGCTCGCCGTCGGCGAACGCGTGTTCCAGCAGGTGTTGCACTCGAATGGAGAAAAGCTGACCCAGGCCGCAGGCGTCGTCGCGGCCGACTTCGGTTTTCGCGCGGCCGTCGCGACCCACGACCAGAAGACGGTCGCGTCCGCGTTGCAGAATCACGGCGATCGCGTCAACGCGGATGTGGTAATGCTGGTCGGACTCAACGGCAAGCTGATCGCCGACAGCCATCATCCCGGGCGTGCTGGCGAAACGTTCGCGTTTCCCGCGCTGATTCGCATGGCCGAACTCAAGGGCGATGCGTCGATCGTCGGCATCATCAACGACCGCCCATATCTGCTCGTCGCGGTGCCCGTGAAGGCGCCGCTGGTAGTTGCCTGGGTGACGATGGGCTTCGCGATCGACAATGCGCTCGCGCAGGAAATGCGCAACCTGTCGGGGCTCGACGTATCGTTCCTCGGCAGCGCGAACGGCGCGCGCTGGTCGATCCTCGCCACATCGCTGCCGCCGGCCGTGCGCGAGCCGCTGCTCGACACCATCGGCAGCACGCCCGCGGCGCAGTTGCACGCGGCCGCGCCGCGTCTCGCGAAAGGCGCCCGCGACGGCGACTACGGCATGCGTGTCGTAAAGCTCGCGTCGGACGGCGAGCCGGTGCTGGTCGTGTTGCAGCGCTCGCTGAAAGAATCGATGGAGCCGTTCCGGCGTCTGCAGACCACGTTGATCGTGCTGACGCTGATCGGCGTGATCGTCTCGATTGTGGGCAGCTGGTTCACCGCGCGCAGCGTGACGCGCCCGATTCGCGCGCTGACGGATTTCTCGCGCCGCATCGGCCAGGGCGATTACACGCAACCCATCGAGGCTTCGCATGACGACGAAGTTGGCGAGCTTGCCACCGCGTTCAACCAGATGCGCGAAGGCATCGCCGAACGCGAAGGCCGCATCATGGACCTCGCGTATCTCGACCGGCTCACCGGCCTGCCGAACCGCGCGCTCTTCAACGACCGGCTGCAGCAGGCCATCAGCGTCGCGCTGCGTCTCGGCCATCCGTTGTCCGCGATGATGATGGACCTCGACCGCTTCAAGTACGTGAACGACACGCTCGGCCATCACATCGGCGACCTGCTGCTGTGCGAAGTCGGCAAGCGTCTGCGCGCCACGCTGCAACGCAGCTCCGACACCGTCGCGCGGCTTGGCGGCGACGAGTTCGCGATCCTGTTGCCCACCGACGATGTGTTCGCCGCGAAGATCGTCGCGAGCCGGCTGCTGCGCGCACTCGAAGAGCCGATCATCGTCGAAGGCCAGGTGGTGGACGTGGGCGCGAGCATCGGCATCGTGACCTGCCCGGAAAATGGTTCGGACATGCACGTGCTGCTGCGTCGCGCGGACGTCGCGATGTACGCGGCGAAGCGCGCAAATTCAGGCTATGCGGTCTACAACGAACGCGATGACCAGCACAGCGCCGAGCGGCTCTCGCTGATGAGCGAACTGCGCCAGGCCGTCGAGCGCGACGAGCTCACGCTCTACTATCAGCCGAAGGTCGATCTCGTGACGCACGCGGTGAAGTACGTCGAGGCGCTGGTGCGCTGGGACCATCCGGTGCGCGGCTTCATTCCGCCCGACGACTTCATTCCGTTTGCCGAGCAGACTGGCTACATCAAGGCGGTTTCACGCTGGGTCGCGAACAAGGCGATCTCGCAATGCGCGACATGGCGCGCGATGGGCATCGATCTGAAGGTATCGATCAACGTGTCGGCGCGCGATCTGATGCATGCGGAACTGCCGGAAACGTTCGACAGGCTGCTGCGCAAGTACGCGCTACCCGCGAACTGCGTGTGGGTCGAGATCACCGAAAGCGCGATCATGGACGACCCGAATCACGCGATTGAAACGCTGGATGCGCTGCATCGTCTTGGCATCCGTCTGTCGATCGACGACTTCGGCACGGGCTATTCGTCGCTGTCGTACCTGAAGCGGATGCCGGTGGACGAGCTGAAAATCGACAAGTCGTTCGTGATGGGCATGGCCGACGACCGCGACGACGAAACCATCGTGCGCTCGACCATCGATCTCGGTCATAACATGGGCCTGAAGGTGGTCGCGGAAGGCGTGGAGACCGAGGCGGTGCTCGATCATCTGAAGACCCTGCGCTGCGATCTTGCGCAGGGTTATCACGTGAGCCGTCCGTTGCCGCCGGAAAAACTCGAGGTGTGGCTGACCCAGTGGCACGAAGAGAACAACGTCGAAACCGAAACGACGGCGGGCTTGACGGATCTGAGCGAGGAGCCGACCTGACGGGCATGGGCGGGGCGAGGGTCGCGCTTCGTGCGCAGGAGCTCAGGTGTCCTCACGCGTCGCGACCCACGCGCGACACGTCGATGGCTTGCATCAAGGCATTACGAATGCGTGCGGCCGATCGCTTCCTTCCACTGCATTGCGCGCATTGCCCAGCGCCTCGGCGCCTTGTAGCGGATCTGCACGGATGTCACGGATTTCGCTTCCGGCGCGGGCGGCATACCGTCATCGGTCGCCTCGAGTCCGGCCTGACGCAATCTGCGGTTCTCAGCTATCTCTTCTGTATCCACCTGGTCATCGATCATGATGTACTCCTTGTGTGAAGGCGAAAGCGGCTTGCGCCGCGACCGTTACCGGTCCGGCGCACGTCTCGTTCAATACGTGAATGAATGCGCTACGAATGCTCAGGCCTGAACCTGATCGGGACTTTTCACTTCCGGAGACGGGGCAGCGCCTGGCATGTAGCGGAATGATTCGTGCATCGCGCCGAGCGACTGGTTGAACGCCGCAACGGCGGGCTGCATCGCGCTCATGACGCCATTCGGTCCGAACGGCTCGGTGTGCTCCATGCTGGTCGCGAGCTTCGACCATGTCGTCCTGTACTGCTCAACGACGTTTTGACCTGCCTCGATCACGGCGCCCTGGAACTTCGCATCGATGTCCTGCACGTGATGGGCATAAGCCATGCTGCGTTCAATAATCTGGCGAGGCAGGCCCGCGCCTGAAGCAAACGGAGCCGAGGCAAACTCACCGGACGACAACGCGCCCTGCACTTCATCGAGGGAAGTCTTCATCGCGGCAAGATTGAGTTGCGTCAGCTTTTGCAGCCACTCAAAGGCTTCCAGCTGCAAACTGACGAGAACGGGGAAAGTGCGCTGCCCAAATGCGGTGGACTGTTCGACTGCGGTGTTCATTGAGTGCTCCCGAATCGACCTGGCACATGCGTCCAAGGGATTCGGAGGCGAGTGTCTCCTGAAGAGACCTGCAGGTCGAACGATGCAACGCCTGTGCTGCGTCGCAACATCAACTCACTGTATACCCTTCACGCAGGATGTACAGACATTCCGGAATTCAATCCGGCATGCCGAAGCGGGCGATGAAGCACGGGCTCGCGCACCACGGGACAGCCGCGCTGTGGAAGCAAAAATGATGCGCGACAGCAATGCTGAAACAGCGCACACTCACGGGACGCTAGAACCATCTGGTCAGCGATATACGCAACGGGAGTAGCGCCATGGCAAAAGGTCAACTACGCAGCAATCGCGAAGTCAAAAAACCCAAACAGGCGAAGAAAGCAACGCCCGCTTCCACACCGTTCGGCTCGACACCGATCAAGGTCGCGCCGCACGTAGCCGAAGCGCAGAAAAAGCGCTGAATCGCAGCATTTTCATCGCATGACCGGGCGGCTACGCCGTCCGGACTTCACCGTTTCTTTCACGCAGATTCCCCGCTGATTCTCCCCTTCAACGCGCTATCGCGCGAACAGATTCCGCGTCACGACAACCCACGCGCAAGTCGCTTCTGATGAAGCATTCCATTGCGACAATCCAGGCACCCGCACCGCTGAAAACATCTGTTCCGTACGCAGGGTCGCCGGTTTTGCGACAATAGCGGATTGTCGACGCGCCCGTTCCGGGCATCCACCTGGTATTTCGCCCTCGCAGCGATCCGCCTTTATTCTGACCGCCCGCGGTTAGCGAAGCCACGACCTCGATGTCACTACCTCATATCAACCTGCTGTACTCGCTGTCCGGCCTCGGTGTCGGTTTTCTGGTCGGACTGACGGGTGTCGGCGGCGGCTCCCTGATGACGCCGGTGCTCGTGCTGCTGTTTGGCGTTCACCCGGCCACCGCGGTGGGCACGGACCTGCTGTACGCCGCCGCGACCAAGGCAACCGGCACGCTCGTTCACGGCCTGAAAGGCTCGATCGACTGGCGCGTCACGTTACGGCTCGCGGCCGGCAGCGTCCCCGCCGCGACCCTCACGCTGATCCTGCTGCATCGCTACGGCATGGACAGCCCGCGCGCCAGCACGCTGATCCAGGTCGTACTGGGTGTGGCGCTGCTGATCACGTCGGTGGCGCTCGTATTCCGCCCGCAGCTCGCACGCCTCGCCGCGCGTCGCGAACGGCCGGAGGCGCCGGTGCGCACGTTCTGGCTGACCGTGCTGACGGGCGCAATCCTGGGCGCGCTGGTTTCGCTGACATCAGTGGGTGCCGGCGCCATCGGCGTGACCGTGCTGTTGCTGCTTTATCCCGCGCTGCCGACTACCCGCATCGTCGGGTCCGACATTGCGCACGCGGTGCCGCTGACGCTCCTCGCGGGCGCCGGACACTGGCTGCTGGGATCGATCGACTGGTCGCTGCTGGTGTCGTTGCTGGTGGGGTCGCTGCCAGGCATTGCGATCGGTAGCTTTCTGTCGTCGCGCGCGCCCGATGCGCTGCTGCGCAATGTGCTCGCCGCTACGCTGACGCTCGTCGGCGCGAAGCTGGTGATGAGCTGAACGCCGGGCGCGTCTGATCGAGGCTCACCCGGCGCGCGATCGCTATTTGAAAAACCGGCAGGTCAGGTCGACCTCGAATTCCTTCACCCACTGGCCGACGCTGTCCGCGTGATATGACTGCGCGCGGCCGCCGTAGCGCCGCACCGTCACGAAGCGGCCATGCGCGCCGCTCGTATCGTCGACAAAGTTCGTGATCTCGAACTGACGCGTCGAAAAACCATACCGCTCGCACGCGAGTTCGAACGCCGCCTGTTCGCCGGTCGGCAGGTCGCTGTCGTCCTGATGTGCCATGTCGCCTCTCCGCAAGCCCGTTCCCACAGTATGCGCCGCAAAGAAGACATTCTGTTGTCAGGCGCACGGAGCTGTTCAGGCGACACGGCACGTCCCCGGGATTTATCGCGGCACGTTCACCACACCTGCGCTCACCCTGATCGGGTTCGCGCCGGGCTGGCCGGGATCGACGGCAAACGCGTCTTCCGTCTGAACTGAAATGCTGGAGAACGCCATTCACGCGGCCTTTGACGCGCTTGCGCGTTGTAATACGTGCGCCGTCTCCGTGTAGAGACGACTGACGCCCACCCCGGACGGGCGCGCTACGCCGCATCCGGGCGTGCCAATGAAAACGGGCCCCGGCTTTCACCGGGACCCGTCGTCCGACCGTGGCGCGTGCTCATCCAAACGGAGCGTCGCGGCGGCGGTTTGCCACTCGCACTGTCAGGACACGCGCCTGACAGTGCCTGCGCGCGCGCCCGCTTACTGTTGCTGCACCGTCAGCTTGTTGCTCACCGACGTCACGCCGGCAACGCCCTTCGCCACGGTACCTGCCTTCTCGATCTGGCTGTTGTCCGGCACCGTGCCGGTCAGCGTCACAGCGCCGCCGTGTGCGCGTACGGAGATGCTCGACACATCGACCGAGCTCTTGGCGAGCGCCTTGCGCACCGAGGTGCCAAGCGAGCGGTTCGCCTTCTTCGCGGACGGAGCGGCCATCGTGCCGCTTGCTGCCATCGCGTCGCTAGACTGGGCGTATGCATTGCACGCCACCACGACACACACCACACCACCCAACGCCTTCAGAAAATCGACCGGTTTCATGACTTCTCCTTTTTTACTGCGATTGGACCGCATCTACCCGCGGCTTCGTTACGACTGCGCGCGGCCCGCTCGTGCGGCGTCACAGGACGCGGCAGGCGAGAGCCGACTTTGACTTCGACACGGAGTGCGAGAGACAGGAGAGAGGCGATGGCGATGTGAACCGGCATGCGGAGCATCGACCAGCCGGCCGCGGCATGACGAGCGCTTCCGGTTCTCTTCTGAACGGCCGGATGGCGCGACGCACGCGTTGAATTGCGGCAGCGACGCCAATTTAATCTAGCTGCGCCAGAAGCGCAAAGGGTTTACTGCGCTGGCCCAACGCCCGGTGCGGCGCCTGCCGGCCGCCTGCGCGCCGGCGCATGGGTTGCGCGCAGCCCATGCGCGGCTTGCGTGGCGGTCATGCGTGGTTCACGCGTGGTTCACGCGCAGGTCACGTTTTGTTACGCGTTTGTCCGGCCTCCGGGCCGTCCCCCGGGTGGTCGGGCCGTCAATCTCATGTACCATCGGCGCGAGCGTGCGCCGCCTGCCTGCCGGCATTGCGCGGCGTGTTTATTCACTGTCCGTCTGCCCTGCCCTGTCGACCGATGAAGTTTTCCAGTGGCCGTCCCGGCCCCACCGACCGTAAGGCGCCCCGCCTCGTTGCCCGCTTCGTTGCGATCTCGTGGCGCGATCTCGCCGTCACGTTCGGCCCGATCCTGCTGATCAGCGCCGCCGCGATCTACCTCGCCGTGCGCCTGATCCAGCCCGCGCCGCCCAGTACGCTCACCATCAGCACCGGCCCCGAAGGCAGTTCATTCTGGAACGCCGCGCAGAAGTACAAGGCGATCCTCGCGCGCAACCGCATCACGCTGAACGTGCTGCCATCGGAAGGCTCGCTCGACAACCTCAAGCGCCTGTCAGATCCCAACTCGAAGGTCGATGTCGCGTTCGTGCAGGACGGCATCGCGCCGCCTTCGGCGATCAATGGCCTGATGTCGCTCGGCAGCGTGTCGTACGTGCCGGTCGCGGTCTTCTATCACGGGCCGTTCGTGCGGCGTCTTTCGGAGTTCAAGGGTCTGCGCATCGCCGTCGGTGCGGAAGGCAGCGGCACACACGAACTCTCGCTTGCGCTGCTGAAGGCCAACGGCATCGAGCCAGGCGGCTCGACAAAACTCCTCCCGCTATCCGGCGACGACGCCGCGCAGGCGCTGATCGACGGCAAGGTCGACGCGGCATTCCTCACCGGCGACTCCGCGCAGCCGCCGACGATGGGAAAGCTGAACCGCACGCCGAACGTGCAGTTCTTCGACTTCACGCAGAGCGATGCCTACACCCGGCGCTTTCCTTACCTGACGGCGGTCACGTTCCCGATGGGCTCGTTCGACCTCGGTCGCAACCTGCCGGCGCAGGACATCCATACGGTCGCGCCGACCACCGAGCTGGTGGCGCGCGATTCGCTGCATCCGGCACTCTCCGACCTGCTGATCGAGGCCGCACGTGAGGTGCACGGCAGGGCGAACATCCTGCAACGCGCCGGCGAGTTTCCGGCGCCGCTCGCGCACGACTTCCCGATCAGCGACGACGCCGCACGCTACTACAAGTCGGGCAAGAGCTTCCTGTACCGCACGCTGCCGTTCTGGCTCGCGAGCCTCGCTGACCGTCTGATCGTGCTGCTGGTGCCGATCATCGTCGTGCTGATTCCGGGACTGCGGCTCGTGCCTTCGCTGTACGCGTGGCGCGTGAAGTCGCGCATCTACCGCTGGTACGGCACGCTGATCGCGATCGAACGCGAATCGATGGGCGAGACGTCACCAAAAGAAAGAAAAGCGCTGATCGCGCGGCTTGACGCGATCGAAGACGCCGTGAACGGCCTGAAGATGCCGCTCGCCTACGCGGACCAGTTCTACGTGCTGCGCGAGCACATCGGCTTCGTGCGGAGCCGGCTCGAACACCCGCTGGAGACGGCCGCCGAAGAGCCCGCCGCCGCGCACGATGCCAGCGGCGACGAGCCGCACGACGACTCCGCCGCACCGCCGCCTCCAAAGCCGACGCAGACCGCATGACCACTGTTTCGGCATGCGGGAACGGGCTGGGCGAAACCCGCCAGGAGAGGCACTTTCCGGATCCGCTGAACAATCTTTCAGCGCAGTCGTGCTGCAGTCGTAGCCGCGTTTGCGTAAGATCAAGGCAAAATCGCCGGGCGCGCTGGATCGGCGCCTGAACCAGGGAGACATACATGACATACGCGATCGACACCACGCAGCCGATCTGGTTTTACGACTTTGTCTCGCCGTTCACCTATCTTCTGCTCGAACAGCACGAAAAATGGCCGGACATGCCCTTCGCGCTGACGCCCGTTTCGTTGCATGAGCTGTACCGGCACTGGGGGCAGCAGCCACCGGCGACGGTGCGCGAAAAGCGCACGTTCATTTACCGGCATGCGCTTTTCAGGGCCGAGCAGTTGGGCATTCCGTTCCGCATGCCGCCCGCGCACCCATTCGATCCGACCAAAGCGCTGCTCCTCGCGACTGCCGCGAAAGCAGACCTCGTCTGCGTGCGTGAGATGTTCCGCTTCATCTGGCGCGACGGACGCGATCCGTCCACCGACGAAGGCTTCGCCGCGCTGTGCGAGCGCGTCGGATTGCCGGACGGCCAGGCGATGATCGAACTCGAGGAAACGAAGGAACAGCTGCGCCGCAATACCTCCGACGCGACGACGCTCGGCGTGTTCGGCGTTCCCACGTTCTGGATGAACAAGCAGCTGTTCTGGGGCGAAGACGCGCTGCCGATGGTGCTCTACTGCGCCCGCACGCCGAACTGGCTGGATTCGAAGGAAGTGAAGCGGATCAGCTCGCTGCCGTCCGGGTTCAAGTACGCCGGCTGAGGCAACGATGACGCGCGGCAAGGTATTGTGATCCCGGCCATACCGCGCGCGCTATGGCCGGTGCGCCACAAAGGGCTAAGGTTATGGACTACGCAAGGTAACCGGTGCGGCTATGCCGCGGCGGGTTGCCTGACGATCCGTGCAATCCCTTGTCGGCCCCTTCGGACCGAGAGTGCCTGAACCGCCTGAGACGCCTGCCCGCGCATGGACGAAACCACTGATTCCCTCGATATCTGGCTCGTTCGCGTGCTGCGTACGCTGCTCGTCGAGCGCAGCGTCACGCAGACCGCGCTGCGTCTGAACCAGACCCAGCCGGCCATCAGCACGGCGCTGCGCAAGCTGCGCGAAACGCTGAACGACCCGATCCTCGTGCGCGGCAAGTCAGGCATGGTGCCGACGGAATATGGCGAGTCGCTGCTCGCTTCGGCGCAGCGCGTGCTGCGCGAAGTCGACTTTGTGGCGACGCCGCACGGCGACTTCGATCCGGCGCGCTCGCGCCGCACGTTCCGCGTCGCGGCGCCCGATTACCTGAACGACTTCTTCATGCCGACCGTCATCGCCCAGTTCCGCGAGGCGGCGCCGCACGCGCGTCTGGAGATCGATTCGCTGTATCCGACGCTCGATCACACCGCCGCGCTCGACGCGGGCGAACTCGATCTCGTGATCGGCAACTGGGCGAAGCCGGATGCGCGTTTCGAGCGAAGCGACCTGTTCTCGGACACGGTCGTGTGCATGATGCGCGCGGATCATCCGCTCGCGAAAGCGCCGCTCACGCGCGACGCCTATCTCGCAGCCGCGCATCTTGCGCCGACGCCCTACACGGGCGGCAACGCTGGCGCAATCGACGTCGGTCTGGCGAAGGCGGGTGCGCATCGGCGCGTCGTCGCGACGCTGCCCTACTTCGGCCTCGTGCCGCAGGTGCTGCTGCAATCGGATCTGATCTTCACGACGACGCGCCGCTTCGCGATGCACTACGCGCACATGCTGCCGCTTGCGGTCATCGAGGCGCCGATTCCGTTTCCGAGGATCAAGTGCTATCAGATGTGGCATCCGCAGCCGGACCGGCCGAGCGATATCGGCTGGTTACGCGGCTTGATGGCGCAGGTGTCGGACGGGCTGGTGGCACGGAGTGGGGGACGGGGGAAGAAGGTGCGTACGGCGGTTACCACCGATACCGCCGGCCGGTGAAGGGTTCCATGCGCGGCAAACGTAAGCGCGGCATGCCCAGGGCGTGCACGCCGCTCAAGGTTCAGACCTTCTCTAGCTGCGGCAACGAAACGCGACGGGTTTCGTAAGGGGTTTCGCATGTCGCCGCCATCGCCGCTTCCCGCGAACGCACCTTGAACAGCTCCGCCGCCACCGCAATCGCGATCGAAGGCGGCGCCTTGTCGACGATGCCGGGCACACCGATCGGGCAGGTCATCTCGATCAGCCGTTCCGGGTCGACGCCGCGCTCGATCAACCGGCGCTCGAACTTCACACGTTTCGTCTTCGATCCGATCATCCCGAAGTACGCGAAATCGCGCCTTCGCATGATGCGCGCCGCCAGCGAAAAATCCAGCGCGTGGTTGTGCGTCATCACGAGGAAATACGCGCCGGCAGGCGCCTGATCGACAATCGCGTCGGGCGTGTCGGTCGCTTCGACCTGCACGTTGGCCGGGACTTCGTCGGGGAACAGTTCGTCGCGCTCGTCGACCCACTGCACGACGCACGGCAGGCTGCCCAGCAGCGAAACCAGCGCATGACCGACGTGGCCCGCGCCGAACAGCACGATATGCATCGGCGGCGGCAGCGGTCGCGACGGCGCGACGGCGTTGCGTCGGCCGATCTGGAGTGGAACCGCGGAATTCGTCGCTAACATGTGCATGGCTCCGGTTGGCTTTTCGTCGACGCCCATTAGCCGCGCCGGTCCGCGCCCACCGCAGCGCTAGCGCGCACTGCGTTGATGGCCTTGAGAATCTCCTCGCTCGTCGCGGGCGCGTTGAGCGGCGGATTGACCTTGTAGTCACCGACGCTCGCCACCGCATCGCGGATCGCGAAGAACACCGAGAACGGCAACAGGAGCGGCGGCTCGCCCACTGCCTTCGAGCGGTGGATGCTGTCCTCCGCGTTGCGGTTTTTGAACAGGTTCACGCGGAAGTCCGGCGGCGTGTCGTTCACGGTCGGAATCTTGTACGTGGACGGCGCGTGCGTCATCAGCTTGCCGCCCGCGTTCCACCACAGTTCCTCGGTGGTGAGCCAGCCCATGCCTTGAATAAAGCCGCCTTCGACCTGCCCGACGTCGAGCGCCGGATTGAGCGATGCGCCCACGTCGTGCAGCGCATCGGCGCGCAGCACGCGCATTTCGCCCGTCAACGTGTCGATCACGACTTCCGACACCGCCGCGCCATACGAGTAGTAATAGAACGGCCGGCCCTGCAGCTTCGCCTGATCCCAGTAGAGCTTCGGCGTCGCGTAGAAGCCATCGGACCACAACTGCACGCGGGCCAGATACGCCTTCGAGATGACTTCTTCGAACGGCACGGCCGTGTCGCCGACCACCAGGCTATCGTTCGCGAAGCGCACGTTCGCCGCGCTCACTTCGCCCGCGCCGAACTTCTCAGCGGCGAACGCGGCGAGGCGTTCGCGCAGCTGGCGCGCGGCGTCCTGCGCGGCCTTGCCGTTCAGGTCGGAACCGGTGGAAGCCGCCGTCGCCGACGTATTCGCCACCTTGCTCGTATCGGTCGCGCTCACGCGCACGCGTTCGAACGGAATGCCGAGTTCATGCGCGACGACCTGCGCGACCTTCGTGTTGAGGCCCTGGCCCATTTCCGTGCCGCCGTGGTTCACGAGCACCGAACCGTCGGTATAGATATGGACGAGCGCGCCCGCCTGGTTGAAGTGCGTCACGTTGAACGCAATGCCGAATTTGCACGGCGTGAGCGCGAGGCCCTTCTTCAGGATCGTGTTCTTCTCGTTGAATGCGCGCACCGATTCGCGTCGCGCGCGATAGTCGCTCGTTGCCTCGAGTTCGTCGATGAGTTCGTGGATGATGTTGTCTTCCACCGTCTGGCCGTACGGCGTCAGGTTGCGCTCGGTCTTGCCGTACAGGTTGCGGCGGCGCACGTCGAGCGAGTCGAGGCCCGTCGAGCGCGCGACGTCGTCCATGATGTACTCGATTGCGAACGCGCCTTGCGGGCCGCCGAAACCGCGGAACGCCGTGTTCGACTGCGTGTTTGTCTTGCCGCACTGGCCGGCGATCGAAAGATCCGGCAGCCAGTACGCGTTGTCAAAGTGGCAGACGGCGCGCGTCATCACCGGGCCGGACAGGTCGGCGGAAAATCCGCAGCGCGAGGTCATGTCGACCGAGACGCCGTCGATCAGGCCTTCGTCGTCGTAGCCCACTTCGTACGTGTAGTGGAAGTCGTGGCGCTTGCCGGTGACCATCATGTCGTCGTCGCGGTCCGGGCGCAGCTTCACCGGGCACAGCAGTTTCCATGCAGCCAGCGCCGCACAACACGCGAAGAGCCCCGATTGCGATTCCTTGCCGCCAAAACCGCCGCCCATGCGCCGGCATTCGATCAGCACGTTATGCGAATGCACGCCGAGCACATGCGCCACGAGATGCTGCATTTCGCTCGGATGCTGCGTCGAGCACCAGACGTGCATGCCGTCGTCGTCCTTAGGCACCGCGTACGAAATCTGCCCTTCCAGATAGAACTGTTCCTGGCCACCAAGTGTCATCTCGCCCGCTTCGCGGTGCGCCGCGCGCGCCATCTTGCCGCTGGCGTCGCCGCGCGCGAGCTTCATCGGCGGCAGCACATAAGACTGCGCGGCGCGCGCCTGCTGCGCGGTCAGGATCGCGGGCAGTTCCTCGTAGACAACCTGCGCGCGACGCGCCGCAAGCCGCGCCGTTTCGTGCGACGTCGCGACGACGATGAACATCGGCTGGCCGACGTACTGCACGACGCCATCCGCAAGCACCGGATCGTCGTGGATGATCGGGCCGCAGTCGTTCGTGCCAGGGATGTCATCGGCGGTGAAGACAGCGACGACACCGGGCGTCGCGCGCACCGCGTCGAACGACATCGACACGATCTTTGCGTGCGCTTTCGCCGACAGGCCGAGCGCGGCGTGCAGCGTGCCGGCGACGACCGGAATGTCGTCGGTATAGGTGGCGCGCCCGCTCACGTGCAGATGCGCGGATTCGTGCGGACGCGATACATGGACCTGCGTGAAATCGGCGAGGTCCTCGCGCGCCTGGGCGTCTTTCAGGAACGGTTCAGCTTGCTGGTTCATTTGAATGTTCTCCGTTTCCTGTTCGTTACGCGCCGGCGGCTTCAACTGCGCGGACGTCGAGCGCTTCCTTCGGCAGCGGATCGTTCGGACGCGTTTCCAGCCAGAAGCGATACAGCGTGTTCTTCGCGGCTTCGAGGCGGTAGCCGTCGGTGGCGCGCATGTCGGACAGCGGCGCATAGTCGTTGCCGAGCGCGATCATCGCGGCCTGCGCGGTCGCTTCGTGCCAGACGGCGTCGTTCAGCACGGCTTCGGCGTGCGTCGCGCGCTTCGGCGTCGCGGCCATGCCGCCGAACGCAATGCGCGGCTCGCGCACCGTCTCGCCATCGGCGATGAACGAGAACGCCGCGCACACGGCGGAAATATCCGAGTCGAAGCGTTTCGAAATCTTGTACGTGCGGAACTGCAGGTTAGCGCGGCGGCCGGTGCGCGTCGGCACCTTCAGGCCAACGACGAACTCGTGCTCCGCCATGTCCTTCTTCTGATACGCGAGGTACAGGTCTTCGAGCGGCAATTCACGCTCGATGTCGTTGCCGCGCAGCACGACGCGCGCGCCGAGCGCGATCAGGCCTGGCATCGAGTCGCCGATCGGCGAGCCGTTCGCGATGTTGCCGCCGAGCGTGCCCGCGTTGCGGATCGGCAGGGAAGCAAAACGCTTCCACATTTCCGTCAGCTCCGGATAGTGCTTCGCGAGTTCGGCGTACGCGCGCTCGACCGTCACGCCCGCGCCGATGCTGATCCAGTCGCCGGAGGTTTCGACGTGCTGGAGCGCCTCGATCTGCCCGACGTAGACGATGTTGCCGAGATCGCGCATCAGCTTCGTGACCCACAGACCGATGTCCGTGCTGCCCGCCAGAATGCGCGTCGCCGGTTGCGCGGCCTTGATCGCGGCGAGCGCCTCGAGCGTGCGCGGCGCGTCGAACTGCTGGCCCGCGTGTTCATAGTGGAACGTGTCGGTGCGCTCGAGCGTCGCCAGCGTGCGCGACAGCGCGGCGATGTCGACCGGCGCTTTCGGCGGCGGCGCATCGAACATCTGCACCGCGGCGTCGATGATCGGACGGTAGCCCGTGCAGCGGCACAGGTTGCCCGTCAACGCGTTGTTGATATCCGTGCGCGACGGCACGGTTTTGTTCGCACAGGAATGCTCGTGGCCGTGCTTTTCATACAGCGACCACATCGACATCACGAACCCCGGCGTGCAGAAGCCGCACTGCGAGCCGTGGCAGTCGACCATCGCCTGTTGCACCGGATGCAGGGAGCCGTCCGGCTGACGCAGATCTTCGACCGTGAAAAGCGCACGGCCATCGAGCGTCGGCAGAAACTGGATGCACGCGTTGACGGACTTGAAGTCGACGCCGCCCGCTTCGTTGCGCTCGCCGATGACCACCGTGCACGCGCCGCAGTCGCCTTCGGCACAGCCTTCCTTCGTGCCCGTGCAATGCGCGTCTTCGCGCAGGTATTGCAGGACGGTGCGGGTGACGGGCGCGTCGCTCACTTCGCGAATCGCGTTGCGGTGATAAAAGCGGATCGGCTGGCTCATGTCTCTTTCCTGTTTCTCTGCGCCCGTGGGGACGGTCGTGCAGTTGATGTCTCGAAAACTAACATCATCAATATTCACAACCCATAGCGGCAATCGCATGCGGGACATATCGTTGCGGCGATAAATCACTCAGGGATTTACCGCGGGTGCTTATATTGGCTTGTCTGTTATGCCGTATTTTTCCAGTTTATGCCGTCTTGCTGGAGTTGCCTTCGCGTGCTCTGGCCTGCCTTAGCCGCGAATAGGGATAAAAACTGGTTACCTGATTCGATCTTTTTTCATTCGACACCGTTTTCCAATGCCGGAAAATATTAAGCAAATCCTGCAGAACATTCCATTCCATGGGAAAATCACGGCTTCCTGCCGTTTTCAAGTATCGTTTTCCCCATGTCCGCCGACTCTGCCTCATCCCGCAGTGAATTTGCGACCACGCTCCAGATCATTCCGGTCGTCTTTTTTACGTTTCTTTGCTACCTGACGATCGGCATTCCGCTTGCCGTGCTGCCGGGTTATGTCCATGACGACCTCGGGTACAGCGCGATCCTCGCGGGTCTGGCGATCAGCGTGCAGTACTTCGCGACGCTCGCCTCGCGGCCGCTTGCCGGTCGTTCTGCCGATACGCTCGGCCCGAAGAAGACCGTCACTTTCGGCCTGATTGGTTGCGGCGTGAGCGGCGTGCTGCTGCTCGCGGCGGTGCTGTGCGGCCGCTGGCCGGCGCTCAGCCTCGGCCTGCTCGTGATCAGCCGTCTCGTGCTGGGGTGCGGCGAAAGCCTGTGCGGCACGGGCGCGATCCTGTGGGGCATCGGACGTGTCGGCACGGCGAACAACGCGCGCGTGATTTCGTGGAACGGCATTGCGACTTATGGCGCGCTCGCCATTGGCGCGCCGCTTGGCGTGGCGATCGTGCATGCGGTCGGATTCGAAGCGCTCGGGTTTGTCGTGGTCGCGCTGGCGGCGCTCGGCTTCTACCTTGCCCGGCCGATCGCGCCGGTGCCGGTCGTGCATGGCGAGCGCATGTCGTATCGCAGCGTGTTCACGCGCGTGTTGCCGCACGGACTCGGGCTCGCGCTGGGGTCGGCCGGTTTTGGTTCGATTGCCACGTTCATCACGCTCTTTTACGCGGCACGCCACTGGCCGAACGCGGCGCTTTCGCTGACCGTGTTTGGCACGCTCTTCGTCGGCTCGCGTCTGCTGTTTGCGAACACGATCCGCACGTACGGTGGTTTTCGCGTGGCGATTGTGTCGTTCGCGTTCGAGTGTGCCGGTCTGCTGATGCTGTGGCTCGCGCCCGAGCCGCATTTCGCGCTGGCCGGCGCCGCGCTCACCGGCTTCGGCTTCGCGCTTGTGTTTCCGGCGCTGGGTGTCGAGGCGGTCGCACTCGTGCCGCCGGCAAGCCGCGGTGCGGCGCTTTCCGCGTATTCGGTGTTTCTGGATCTGTCGCTGGGGATAACCGGGCCGCTTGCGGGCTATATCGCGGGCGAGTTTGGGTACGCGTCGGTGTTTCTGTTTGCGGCGATTGCTTCGGCTGCGGCAGTTGCGCTTTCGATGATGCTGTATCTGCGGCACACGCGCATTTCGGGCGCACCGGCCGCGCTATAGATCCACGCTGGCGTCGACATCGCGCGACGGACACAAAGAGCCCGCGGCTGAGTACATCAGCTGCGGGCTCTTTTGCGTTTACGCCGCGGCGCGGGCCGCGATACGCGATCCGTTCGACAGCGACTTTTCCAGGGCGGCGACACCTGCTGGCAGATCGATGGCGACACCGAGATCGACCATCGTGCGGCCGAGCGCGTGCAGCGTACGGAACAGATTGTGTTCGCGGCACTGCTCGCCCATTTGCCCGATGCGCACGATCGGCAGGCCGAACGAGCCGGAGATTTCGACCTGATGCTGGCGCGAGATGTGACCGCAGATGTCACCTGGGTTCAGGCCGCTGGGTACTTCGATACCGACGACCGAATTCAGACGGCAGGCTGGTGGCGCATAGAGCTTGAGGCCCATCGACGTGACGCCTTCCTGCAGCGCGACTGAGCATTTCAGGTGACGCGCGAAGCGCTTTTCGAGCGTTTCCGCGCAGACGAGCCGGAGCGCCTCATGAAGCGCGAGCACGCCCGAGACCGGGGCCGTGTAGTGATAGCCCGCGTTATGCCAGAAGTTTTCGGCGAGCGACGCGTCGAGACACCAGTGCGCGTTCGACTGGGTGCGACCTTTGACACGCGCCCATGCCGCGTCCGAAAACGCGATCAGCGACACACCGGGAATCGACGAAAGGCCTTTCTGGCCGCCCGTGATGACGGCATCGATGCCCCACGCGTCCATTTCGAGCGGCATGGTGCTGAGCGTACAGACCGCATCGACGATGACGAGCGCGCCGGCCGCTTTCGCGAGTGCGGCGATGTCTTTGAGGTGATGATTCCAGACCGTGTTGGACGTTTCGCCCTGGACGATCGTGACGATTTCCGGGCGTTCGCGGCGCATGGCGTCTGCGACCTGTTCGAGGCTGGCGACTTCACCGTCGGGGACATCGAGCATGGAGACGTTGGCACCGACACGGCGCCCCATTTCTGCCATCCGCTCGCTGAAGAAGCCGTTCTTGATGGCAAGTACGCGGGTGCCGTTCCAGGCGAGGTTGGAGATGGCCATTTCCATTGCGGCCGATCCTGGGCCTGCGACGCCCAGCACCCATTTCGAGTTGGTCTGGAAGACATAGCGGGCCATGGTCTTGACCTGGCCGATGACCTTGACCATGGTTGCGCCGAGATGGTTGATGACGATCGTATTCGCCTTGGCGACGGCGGCCGGAATGGGGACTGGGCCGGCGCCCATCATCAGGAGGGGTTCTTCGGGGAGGATTGCGTCGAGGGATTCGACGGTGGGGCAAGGGATGAGGGTCGACATTCTGTTCTCTGGCGTTCAGCTGAAGCTGGCTGCTGTGCGGTTAGTGCTGCGACGGGTTTTTGATCATTCACCGGAATGGTGCTTTACGCAAGAGGTTCGTTGGTTTTGTAGCAGCCAGACGATGCCCCAAAAGCAACGAGAGAGACCACCCGAACGGGACCGCACGGCGAGGCGCGAGCGCCAAGCCGGTTGAATGACTGCTGTACCACAGGGGGAACTGTGCGGGGGAACAGATCGCGCGCGGACCAGCGCGACGGGAAAAGCGAGGGCGCCATCTCACGGGTTGCCATTCCCCGAAGATGACACACTGGGAAAGGACGAGTTATCGAAGCGCCTTTCTTTTGCTTACTTTTCTTTGGCAAGACGCCCCGAAGGAAGTCCCCTTGGGGGACAAAGAAAAGTAAGTGCCGCCCCGCACAGGGGCGACACTAATACACCGACACGAAATCAAGGAAAGGCCAAGAAAACCCTCACTTAACCTTGCTCTTGTCGAGCTTCTTCCCGGTAGCCGAATTAAACCGCTCGACATACTCTTCGATAAGCTTCCGGACGGCACGTCCAATCGCCCGATAATCGGATTCATTGAGGTTAGCGAGGGAAACGCGCCCGGAAGGATGCGCGGTCCCAAACCCGAGCCCGGGCAACAACACAACGCGCGCATCGGCGGCGAGCCGGAACAGCAACTCCTGCGGTTCAGTATTCTTGAGCAGCCAGTCGACGAACTCCCGCCCGAACGCCCGCTCGCCGAGATACTCCATATCGAGAATCGTGTAGTAATCGACCTGATTCTCGTCATCGTCGGGGAACGTCAAACCGATCTCTTCGAAGAGCGCCTTCTTCCGGCTGCGAATCAGCCGCTTCAGCGCGTTCTTGTACGCATCGGGCGTATCCATCAGCGAGAACAGCGAGAACAGCACCATCTGCACCTGCTGCGGCGTCGACAACCCCGCCGTGTGATTCAGCGCCACCGTGCGGCTGTCGGCAACCAGCCGGTCGATGAACTTCAGCTTGTCCGGCTCCGTCGTGATCGACTCGTAACGATGATGCAGTTCCTTCTTCGCTTCCTTCGGCAGTTCGCCGATCAGCCGGTCGAGCACGTTGTCGCGGTGCGTCGCGATCGTGCCGAGCCGCCAGCCGGTTGCGCCAAAGTACTTCGAGTACGAGTACACGAGAATCGTGTTCTTCGGCGCGAGCGCAAACAGCGAAACGAAATTGTCGGCGAACGTGCCGTACACATCGTCGGTCAGCAGGATCAGGTCCGGGCGTTCCTTGACGATCTCGGCGATATATTCGAGGCTTTCATCGTTGATCCGCACCGAAGGCGGGTTGCTCGGATTCACGAGGAAGAACGCCTTCACCTTCGGATCGCGCAGCTTGTCGAGCTCCTTCTTCGAGTACTGCCAGTTGTTCTCGACGGCCGCATTCAGATTCACCACGTTCAGCTGGTAATCGTTCAGCCGCGGAATCTCGATGTACGGCGTAAAGATCGGCATGCCCAGCGCAATCGTGTCGCCGGGCTTGATCAGGTGGTTCTCGCGCATCGTGTTGAAGATGTACGTCATCGCGGCGGTGCCGCCTTCCACCGCGAAGACATCGAATTCGCCCACGAACGGATGCTCGCCGATCATCTCGCGGCGCAGATACTGCCCGACGATGAGTTCCGACAGCTTCAGCATCCGGTCGGGCACCGGATAGTTCGACGCGAGAATGCCTTCGCACATTTCGTACAGGAAGTCGCCCGCGCTCAGGCCGAGCTGGTCGCGCACATACGACACGGCGCCCGCCAGAAACGAAATGCCCGGCACGCCCTTGTTCTCACGCACGAAGAGCTCGAAGCGCTCGGTCAGCCCCTCCCGCTTCGGAAAGCCGCCGACGCCTTCCGGCATGTACGCGAACGAGCGCTCCGACTCGCGCATCGCGAAGAGACCCAGCTGCCAGAAGCCATGGCGCGGAATCGTCGCAAGAAAGTTCGGGTTGCCGCGCCCGGCGTTGAGCATCGACGCATTGGCCGGGCGCGCGACCGCGCCGCCGCCCGCGGCCTTGATCAGTTCATCCTTCAGCTCGAACGGGCTGAGTGCGGCGAGACCGGCCTTGTCCTTGTCGCCATTGCCGCTTTTTCCTTTTGCCATGATGCGTTCTCCGTTGGACCAGATGTAAATCACCGGGCTTGCGCAGTTTCGGGCGCCCCCGGCGCGAGACAGAAGACGAAGCTGAGTACCGTCGTGCATCTCATCCGGATTCAGGTTCGTCGTGGTATCAATGCATCCATCAACATTCTCGAAAAGCCGCTAGACAAGCCCGACGACGAGCGGCCCAAGCAACGTCAGCAACACGTTCGCAATCGCATACGTGATCGCGAACGGCACGGTGGGGACCGCGCTTTCTGCCTTGTCGAGGACGCCGCCGAACGCCGGATTCGCACTGCGCGATCCGGACAGCGCGCCGGCAAGGAGCGCGGCATTGTTATAGCGAAGCACATACCGACCAAAGAGCATCGTCAACAACAGCGGGAACAGCGTGACGAACACGCCGAGCAGGAAGATCGTCATGCCGCTCTGCTTGACCGTCACCACCGCCTGCAACCCGGAATTCAGGCCGACGACCGCCACGAACGCGGCAAGCCCGAAGTCCTGCAGCAGGCGCGATGCCGCAGAAGGCATCACGCCATACATGGGATGCTTGCCACGCATCCAGCCGAACAGCAGCCCGGCCAGCAGGCACCCGCCGCCCGAACCGAGCGTGAGCGGAATGCCGCCCATCCGCACCACGATCAGGCCGATCAGCAGACCCAGCACCAGACCGACACCCATATAGATGAAGTCGGTCTTGATGCTGTAGGGCAGCTCGTAGCCGGCTGCGTCGACGGCGCGTTTGGTGTCCTTCGGCGAACCGTAGAACGTGATGACGTCGCCGTGTTCCAGCTTCGTCTCCGGCAGGATCGGCAGCGGCTGGCCGGCACGCGTCGCGCCCTCGACGAACACGCCATGACGCATGTCGCGATCGACGGTCGTGCGTACGGCGGCGATCGTCGTGTGATTCATGCCCTTACGCGTGAACACGCCCTGACGCGTCTGCATCACGAGGCTCATGCCGTCGGCATCGGCAACCTCGGTGCCGATCAGCGGCGCGATGTCGACCATGCCTTCCCGGCGCCCGACGATCAGCACGAAATCGTCCTTCTGCAGCACGATGTCGGGCCGCGGCTCGATCGCCTTGCCCGCGCGCCGGATGCGTTCGATCGTGATCGTGTCGTTCTGGCTCAGCTCGAGTTCGGCGATCTGCCTGCCCGCCGCCGGCCCGACGCGATACGCGCGTCCAACCAGCTCGGGCAACGCCGAAAGCTGCCCTGGCCCACGCACAACCGTGTCGCCCGCGAGCGCCTTTTCCGCATCGATCGACGCGTCGCGCAGGCTCTGGCCCATGAACTTCGGCAGAATGTTCACGCAGACGATGATCGCCCCGAGCGAGCCAAATACATAAGTCACAGCATAGGCAATCGCCACATCCGACTGCAACGATTTCACCTCGTCGGCCGGCAGCCCGAGACGCGCGATCGCATCGCCGGCCGTGCCGATGATCGCCGACTGCGTGAGCGCGCCGCCCGCAAGCCCGGCGGCCAGCCCCTTGTTCAAACCGAAGATCTTCGCGCAGACGACGACCGTGACGAGCGCCGACACCGCGAGAAACAGCGCCATCGCGATCTCACGCAGGGTCTTGCGGTTGAGCGAGTTGAAGAACTGCGGACCCGAGTCGTAGCCGACCGCATAGATGAAGACGGCGAACATCACCGACTTCACGCCGTTGTCGATCGTGACACCGGCCTGGCTGATCACGACCGCCGCCAGCAGCGAACCGCCGACGCCCCCGAGCTGGAACTTACCGAACTTGATCTGGCCAATCAGGTAACCGGCCGCCAATGAAAGAAACAACGCGATTTCAGGTGACTTTTGAAAGATGTGATGTAGCCAGTCCATCGTGTCCTCAGGTTAGTTAGTCCCGTTATTGCCTGACGTTACTGGTCCCCTTGCTCCGCGCGCTGGCTGCCGCGTCTCTGTCCCGCTGCCGGCGCCTCGCGGCGCCTTTGCTCTGCGCGATGCCGGTGATGCATATTGCGTGAAACTTTCCTTGCGGCGTGCCTGCCGGCGTACCGGACGGAAGCAGGTAGCCGCCTCAGCCGAACTTGCCCGACAGCCCGACGACGAGCGGTCCGAGCAGCGGCAGCAGGATGTTCGACAAAGCATAGGTGATCGTGTAGCCGATTACCGGCGTCGAATTGCCGGTCACGCCGACGAGCGCGCTGATCGCGGGCGTGCTGCATTGCTGGCCCGCGATCGCGCCGAGCAGCATCGGTGTTTCGAGTTTGAGGAAGACGCGCCCGATCCACAGCGAAAGCAGCCCGGGAATCAGCACCATCAGAATGCCGGCAACCGGCAGCGCAATCCCGTACTGATGGACGAGCCGGATCGCGTCGGGCCCGGCCGACAGGCCGACCGCGGCGATGAACGTCGCGAGGCCAAAGTCCTTGAGAATCTGCGCGGCGGCCGAGGGCAGCGAGCCGACCAGCGGATAGTGCGAACGGATCCAGCCGAACAGCAGGCCGGACAGCAGGCATCCGCCGCCGGTGCCAAGCGCGATCGACACGCCGCCGATCCGGCCGCCCAGATGCCCGATCGCCATCCCCACGAGCACGCCGAGGCCGAGATAGACGAAGTCGGTCTTCTGCGTCGCCACGAGGACGTAGCCGAGCCGCTTCGCGCCTCGTGCAACATCCGTCTTCGTGCCGACCAGCGTCAGCACGTCGCCGCGATTCAGCTCCGTGTTCGGCAACGCGGGCACCGTCGTTTCGAGCCGCGTGACGGCGGCGATATAGACGCCGCGCCCTTCTTCCGGGCTCGCCCGCTCCCGTATCTGCGAAATCGTCAGGCCGTGCGCCTCGCGCAATGTCAGCACGACATCGACGCGCTCGCCCATCACCGGGCCGACCTGTTCGCCGCCGACTTCGTCGCCGATATGGGGCGACGCTTCGACGAGCGCCGCGCGCCGGCCGACCACCAGCACGAGATCGCCGGCTGCGAGCGTCAGCTGCGGCTCGAGCGGCAGCGTGGCGCCGCCGCGTTCCACCTGCTCGACAGTCAGGTTGCCGCCGTACTGCAACTCGAGCGCGCCGACCGTAACGCCCGCCGCACCGACCACCTTGAATGCCCGGCCGACGAGCGGCGGCGCGGCGAGCCGCTGGCCTTCGTCGAGCGCGCCGCTGCCGCCGAGCTTGCGCCACACGCGCTCGGCCTCCTCGCGCAGGTTGACGCGCAGCAGAAGCGGCGCGAACTGGCTGGTGAAGAGCACGATGGTGATCAGGCCAAACAGGTAGCTGACGCTGTACGCGGTCACGATATTGGCCTGCAGACGCGTCGTTTCCGCGTCGCCGAGACCCAGTTTCGAGATGGCTTCCGAGGCCGTGCCGATCACCGCGGATTCCGTCGCCGCACCCGCGAGCAGGCCGGAAGCCGTGCCCGGATCGAGTCCGAGCAGCACGACCGCGATCATGATCAGCACCACCACGGAGACGATTTCGACCACCGACAGCAATCCATACCGCCAGCCCCGCCCGATATTGGCGAAGAACTGCGGGCCGCCGGTAAAACCGAGCGCGAAGATGAAGAGTGCGAACGCGATGTTTTTCAGATCCGGAGCAATGCGGGCACCCGTCTGACCGAGCAGCAACGACACGATCAATGTGCCGCACACACCGCCCAGCTGGATCGGCCCGAGCTTGAACGAGCCAATGAAGTATCCAAGCGCGAGACTCGCAAACAAGGCGATCTCGGGTTGAGCCTTGAGCAATTCACCAATCATGTGGTTTTTCGCCGGTTTACAGGTTTAATTAATGAAAAACCTTAAAAAATCCTAAAATAAACATGCTTAAACATGGATTGCAACAACCTGCACGCGACCGTCAACTGTTCCTGGTTCAGGAATTTGACGAACGACATTCGATCTGGCGTTTATTGCATTTCAATGACACGCGCGGCCCGGGACGACCATGCGGCGCGCTTGATGGTTGCAGGCGAAGGCTGCATGAAGTGAATGGCAGACATCGTTTCCTCGTGAAGTTGTCCAGCTACCCGGAAAACCACCAGCCGCCCGGTAAAGCCGGATTTTAATGTATTGCGGATTACAGAAAATCAACGACGCTTTCTTTTTCCGCACAGCAACATATAGACTCTTTTACGAAGCGAAACGTTGTCGCCTTTTTAACTAAATATTGTAATTCTCCGAAACTGTCAATATGATTTTTTAGCGACGGATTTTTTCTGCGGGCCGGTGATTCTGAAAACCGGCCCATGCCACAGCGCCGCAGTATGGCCAACTCCGCACGGCTTTGCTGTGCCAATACGAGGCTTGATGCCATGAACCAGATTCATGCCATGCGTGTTTTCGTGAGAGTCGCCGAAACCCAGAGTTTTCGCCGCGCCGCCCAGCAGCTCGACGTCTCGAATGCCCTCGTCACGCGCTCGATCGCCATGCTCGAAGCGCATCTGCAAACCCGGCTCATCAACCGCACGACGCGCAATCTTTCCCTGACCGAAGCCGGCACCCGTTACCTGGAAGGCTGCCGCGGCGTGCTCGAAGATCTCGATCATCTGGAAAACACGGTCGCCCATACCGAGCGCGAGCCGAGCGGCACGTTACGGATCGTGGCTTCGGGCGCGCTGTCGCTGCTGTCGCTCACGCCGCTCCTGAACGGCTATCGCAAGCTCTATCCGAAGGTGCGCATCCGCCTGACGCTCGCCGAGCGCCATGTCGATCTTGTCGAGGACGGCTACGACGTCGGCATCGTGACGGCGTTCATGGTGTCGAGCACGGAACTCATCGAGCGTCCGATCGGCACGAATGCGCTCGTGACGTGCGCGTCGCCCGGCTATCTTGAGGAGCACGGCGAACCGGCGCGGCCCGCGGAACTCATGAAACACGCGTTTGTTGCGCTGCCCTCCGAGCAGCGCAGCCCGACATGGCACTTTGCGGATGCGCGGGGGCATACGGAACAGGTCACGCTGCAACCCGCCTATACGGTCAACAGCGCGCTGATGGTGCGGCTCGCGGCGCTCGCTGGAATGGGCATCGCGATCCTGCCATCGCAACTGGTCGCCGACGATTTCGCCGCCGGCACGCTGCGCCGCGTCGTGCCGGGTTACACGGTGGACGATCCGGAGGTGAAGGTATCGATCGTGTATCCGAGCCGCCAGTATCTGTCGGCGAAGACCCGCGCTTTCATCGATTACACGCTCGAACATTTCGGCCACGGCGAGTCCGCCGGGAATGGCGCTGCGGCAACTGCGGGCGCTGCTCCAGCCATGAACGGCCTGCCTGCATCGACGCTCGCGCCGCCCGATTCGATGCTCACGAATCTGCACGAAGTTCCGGGCGTATAGTTGGCTGGCTATTTCCGGGACGACCCCGGACTGCCGGATTCCCCGGACCCGACGCGCCACTCCGTGCGTCCGTCCGCGCCGGCCTGACTCACATGAGGCACAGGGAGAATCGCATGCGCATGATCCTCTTTAGCAGCCGTCAGTACGACGTCGACACGTTCACCGAAGCGAAGCCCGCTTACGACTTCGATGTCCATTTCCAGGAATCGCACCTCGACGCCGAGACGGCCATTCTGGCGAGGGGTTACGAGATCGTCTGCCCGTTCGTCAACGATTCCGTCGATGCCGCCGTGCTGCAGGCGCTGCACGCCGGCGGCACGAAGCTCATCGCCTTGCGCTCGGCCGGTTTCAATCATGTCGATCTGGCCGAGGCCTCGAAGCTGGGGATTCCCGTCGTGCGGGTGCCGGCCTATTCGCCGTATGCGGTTGCGGAGCACGCCGTCGGGCTGATTCTGGCGTTGAACCGGCGTCTGCCGCGCGCCGTCGCGCGCACGCGTGAAGGCGATTTCTCGCTGCATGGGCTGCTCGGTTTCGATCTGCATGGCAAGACGGTCGGCGTGATCGGCACCGGCACGATCGGGCGCGTGTTCGGCCGCATCATGGCGGGCTTCGGCATGCACGTGCTTGCCTATGATCCCGGCACGCCCGCAGAGGACCTGCTCGCGCTCGGCGCGCGGTACGTGCCGCTCGACACGCTGCTCGGCGAATCGGATGTGGTGAGCCTGCACTGCCCGCTGCTGCCCGCGACGTATCACCTGATCGATGGCCGCGCGCTCGAGAAGATGAAGTTCGGTGCGATGCTGATCAATACCGGCCGGGGCGGACTTGTGGAAAGCAACGCGCTCGTCGGCGCGCTGAAAAGCGGCCAGCTCGGCCACCTCGGGCTCGACGTCTACGAGGAAGAAGGCGGACTCTTCTTCGAGGATCACTCGAACCTGCCGCTCCTCGACGATGTGCTCGCGCGTCTTTTGATGTTCCCGAACGTGATCGTGACCGCGCACCAGGCGTTCTTCACGCGCGAAGCGATGAACGAAATCGCCGACACCACGCTCGGCAACGTCAAGGCATGGATCGAAGGCAAGCCGCGCAACGTCGTGCAAGGCGCGAAGTCCGGCTAGGCGCGCGCCTGTTCCGGCGCGCCCGGGCTGGCAGCGGTGGCTGCGGCTGCGGCCGTCACAGCTTCCAGCGTGGCGGCTTCGATTGCGGCGCGGGCTTCTTCGGAGGCCCCGCACATCTGGTGCAGCAGCGCAGCCTCGCGCTCGTGCACCTCGACCGGAAAGCAGCGCGCGCCCGCCGCCGCCAGGTAGCGCGCGCGATGCTGGCCGTTGCGAAACGCGACCACGCCTTCCTTTTCGAGGCCGAGCAAACCCGCGAGTCCGCGTGCGCGGCGTGTGCATACGGTTACGTACGGCATCTCGGGTATGCGTGCGTTTGAAGGGTCGAGGAATTCGCGGATGCCCCGCACCTTTCCGGGGTGCCATTCGTTGACGGGCCGCAGGACATAGTCGGTGTTGTCGCGATCGGCACAGGTGAGGAGCCGCTGCGGGTCAACCAGCACGACCTGATGGCGCGCGCCATCGGCGGTGAAGACGCGCTTCACCCGGACATGGCCGTAATGCGGATGGCTGGTCAGCGTGACGATCCAGAACGGCTCAGCCGGCGAAGGCACGAGATTCGATGCGGGCAATGAGATGGACACTGACAGTACGGGCTCGAGACGCCGGCGCTCACGCAACCGGCACGTTAAAAAGGTGGCTTACGCTACGTCGACTTGATGAAAATGGCGTGACAGTCGCACGACGGCCCCTGCACGTCGCGTCGCGCATCGTCATGCCGCATCGCTTTCCCGCTATCCCTTTCGCTCTCCAGACTTCCAGCCAGACAACGCGGAGAACCGGCATGACAACCGAAACCTTCGGCGAACACGTCCGCATCGAGGCGGCCGGTGCGATCGCCACCGTGGTGCTCGACCGGCCGGCGCGCCGCAATGCCGTCGACCGTCCGGTCGCCGACGCGCTCAGCGCCGCGTTCCTGCGCTTCGAGACGAATCCCGCGTGGCACGCGGCCGTGCTGTTCGGCGCGGGCGGCTCGTTCTGCGCGGGCGCCGACCTGAGTGCGCTCGCCGACGAAAACCGCCGCAACGAACTGCACGCCGACGGCAGCGGCCCGGGGCCGATGGGCCCGACGCGCATGGCGTTCACGAAACCGGTGATCGCGGCCGTTTCAGGATACGCCGTCGCGGGCGGCCTGGAACTGGCCGCGATGTGCGATCTGCGCGTCGTCGAGGAAAGTGCGGTGCTCGGCGTGTTCTGCCGGCGCGTCGGCATTCCGCTGATCGACGGTGGCTCGATCCGGCTGCCGCGTCTCATCGGACTTTCGCGCGCGCTCGACCTGATCCTGACCGGCCGCGCAATCGATGCACACGAAGCGCTCGCTTTCGGCCTTGCCAACCGCGTGGTGCCCGAAGGCACGGCGCGCGCGACGGCCGAGTCGCTCGCCACCCAACTGGCCGCGTTTCCGCAGGCGGCGCTCCTTGCCGACCGGCGCTCGGCGCTGGAAAACAGTCTGCTCGAACCGCTCGCCGAAGCGTTGCGCCGTGAAGGCGCGGGCGGCTATGCCGCTGTTTTCGAACAGGGCATTGCCGGCGTGGCGCGTTTTGCGAATGGCGCCGGGCGCCATGGCGATACTGTCTAGCCACGGGAATATCGCACGCCGATATTCCTTTCGGCCCGGCGCGACGGGTCACCAAATGACTATTTGCGCCAAAAACAACAGGCCATCCGGTCTACAGCGGGCAATTACCAGCTTAGGTACAATCCCCTACTGATTTCCCCTGGCTGTCGCCTGCGCCCTTCGCCCCGAAGCCGCGCGCCCGCCCTGCCTGTCGCGCCGAAGCTCCTCATCATGCCCTTACCTCTGCTTGCCCTTGCCGTCGCCGCTTTTGGAATCGGTACCACCGAGTTCGTCATCATGGGCCTCCTGCCCGATGTCGCGCGCGACCTGTCCGTGTCGATTCCGGCCGCCGGCATGCTCGTGTCGGCTTACGCGCTCGGCGTGACGATCGGCGCGCCGATCGTCGCCATCGCGGTCGCGAACATGCCGCGCAAGAAGGCGCTGATGAGCCTGATCGGCGTATTTATCGTCGGCAACCTGCTGTGTGCGGTTGCCCCGGGCTACGGCGTCCTGATGGCCGCGCGCATCGTGACCGCGTTCTGTCATGGCGCGTTCTTCGGCATCGGCTCGGTGGTCGCGGCGGGTCTCGTCGCGCCGAACCGGCGCGCGCAGGCCATCGCGCTGATGTTCACCGGCTTGACGCTCGCCAACGTGCTCGGCGTGCCGCTCGGCACGGCCCTGGGCCAGGCGGTCGGCTGGCGCGCCACGTTCTGGGCTGTCACCGGCATCGGTGTGCTGGCTGCTGCGGCGCTTGCCGTCTGCCTGCCCGCGAAAATCGAAATGCAGAAGGCGAGCCTCATCCACGAATTCAGCGTGCTGAAGAATCCGCAGGTGCTGATGGTGATGGGCATCAGCGTGCTGGCTTCGGCGAGCCTCTTCGCCGTGTTCACGTACATCACGCCGATTCTCGAGGACGTCACCGGCTTCACGCCGCATAACGTCACGCTCGTGCTGTTGCTGTTCGGGCTCGGGCTGACAGTCGGCAGCACGCTCGGCGGCAAGCTCGCGGACTGGCGACTGATGCCTTCGCTGGTTGCGTTCCTGCTCGCGCTCGGCGTCGTGCTGACCGTGTTCGCCGGCACGATGCATCTGGCCATTCCCGCGATGATCACGATTTTCGTCTGGGGCGTGCTCGCTTTCGCGATCGTGCCGCCGCTGCAGATCCTGATCGTCGACCGCGCAAGCGCCGCGCCGAACCTCGCTTCGACGCTCAATCAGGGCGCGTTCAACCTCGGCAACGCAACGGGCGCGTGGCTCGGCGGCATGGCGATCGGCGCGGGTGTGCCGTTGACGTCGCTGCCGTGGGTCGGCGTTGCGATGGTGAGTGGCGCGCTTGCGCTGACGCTGTGGTCGGTGCGGCTCGAACAGCGCGCACAGCGCGTCGCGCTGCCGGGTTCGGCCGGCGCGGTGTGAGCGCAGCACGTGCCGCACGCGCGAACCGGCTGAACCCGCTGTAGTAGCATCTGGCCCGATGAAGGCTATCTTTACGCGCGATTTTCTCGCGCTCATTCTGAGCGTCGCCGTGGTCGGGCTCGGCACCGGCGCCACGCTCCCGCTCACCGCTATCGCACTGACGCAGGCTGGCTACGGCACCGATGTCGTCGGCCTGCTGACGGCCGCGCAGGCTGGCGGCGGTCTCGTCGTCGTGCCGTTCGCCGGCTGGGTCGCGGCGCGCTTCGGCGGCCGGCAGGTGATAGTCGGCACCGTGATCATCGTAGCCGTCGCGACTGCACTGATGCAGCTCACCGCGAACCTGTACGTCTGGGCGCTGCTGCGCGTGCTGTGCGGCGCGGCGCTGATGCTGCTCTTCACGATCGGCGAAGCGTGGGTCAACCAGCTCGCCGACGACGCCTCGCGCGGTCGCGTCATCGCGATTTACGCGACGAATTTCACGCTGTTCCAGATGGCCGGCCCGGTGCTGGTGAGCCAGATTGCGCACCTCGATGCATGGCGGTTCCTGCTGTGCGGCGCGATCTTTCTGACCGCGCTGCCGATGCTCGCCACGATCCGCGTGACGCCGCACACGGGTGGTGAGGACGAACCGCACGACAGCTGGCAACACGTGCTGCCGCAAATGCCCGCGCTCGTGATCGGCACGGGTTTCTTCGCGCTCTTCGACACGATCGCGCTTTCGCTGATGCCGCTCTTCGCGATGGCGCACGGCGTGTCGAGCGAGGTCGCCGTGCTGTTCGCGTCCGCGCTGCTGCTCGGCGACACGACGATGCAGTTTCCGATCGGCTGGCTCGCCGACCGGCTCGGCCGCGAGCGCGTGCATATTGGCTGCGCGGTGGTCGTCGTGATGCTGCTGCCGGCGCTGCCGTGGGCGGTCGCGTCGCCGTGGCTGTGCTGGCCGCTGCTCTATGTGCTCGGCGCGGCGGCGGGCGCGATCTACACGTTGTCGCTGGTGGCGTGCGGCGAGCGGTTTCGCGGCGCGGCGCTGGTGTCGGCAAGCTCGCTCGTCGGCGCATCGTGGAGCGCGGCGAGCTTCGGCGGCCCGCTGGTTGCGGGCGCGTTGATGAAGGGCATTGGAAACGACGCGGTGGTCGGCGTACTGCTGGTGAGCGCGCTCGCGTTTCTCGGCGCCGCGCTGTGGGAGAAGCGGCGCGCGGGGCTGGCGTCGGCGCAGTAAGGCGTCGGTCACGCGGGCGTCAGCGGCCTGGGAATCTTTAGCGCGATAATTGCCAGACACGGTCGTTTCGTCCCGCGACGGTTCCGTGCGATGGGAGAACGCCCATGACGTGCCTGTCCAGCCTGCTACGCTCGCGCCTGCTACGTTACTGCCTGCCGCTTTGCATCGTCGCGACGCCGGCCTGCAAGGGCGGCTCGGACACGTCGCGTGGAGGAGCGGGCGGCCCGGCGCCGCAACCCGTCGCTGTCGACGTCGCGACCTATCACAACGACATCGCACGCACCGGTCAAAACCTCAGCGAAACGATCCTCACGCCAGCGAACGTCAATGCGGCTTCGTTCGGCAAGATCGGCTTCTATCCCGTCGACGGCAAGGTCGACGCCGAGCCGCTTCTCATCTCCTCGCTCGCCATTGCGGGCGGCACGCACAACGTGCTTTTCGTCGTGACCGAACACGCGAGCATCTATGCGTTCGATGCGGACGATGGAACGCAATTGTGGAAAGTGTCGGTGCTGCCAGCTGGCGAATCCCCCAGTGACGATCACGGTTGCGGCCAGATCACACCTGAGATCGGCATCACGGCGACACCCGTCATCGACCGCACGCGCGGTCCGCACGGCGCGCTGTACACCGTCGCGATGTCGAAAGATGGCGCGGGCGTCTATCACCAGCGGGTGTATGCACTGGACCTCACGACAGGCGCCGGGCTTTTCGGCGGACCGACCGAGGTTGCCGCCTCGTATCCCGGCAGCGGTGCGAACAGTTCGAACGGACGCGTCGTGTTCGACCCGAAACAATATGCCGAACGTGCATCGTTGCTGTTGCTGAACGGCGTGGTGCACACCGCCTGGACATCGCACTGCGATCAGGGCGTGTACGGCGGCTGGATGATGGGTTACAGCGCCGACACGCTCAGGCAGACCACCGTCCTGAGTCTCACGCCGAACGGCTCTGGCGGATCCGTCTGGATGAGCGGCGCGGGCCTCGCTTCCGATGGCGCGTCCATCTTTCTGCTGGACGCCAACGGCACATTCGATGCGACGCTCGATGCCAACGGCTTCCCGGCGAACGGCGACTTCGGCAACGCGTTTATCAGGCTCGGCACCGCGAATGGCCTCTCCGTCGCGGACTATTTCGCCATCTCCAGCACGATCGACGAATCGGCGCGCGACGAGGATTTTGGCTCGGGCGGCGCGCTCGTGCTTCCCGATCTCAAGGACGCGAACGGCGCGGTGCATCACCTTGCGCTTGGCGCGGGCAAGGACGAGTCGATCTACGTGGTGAACCGGGACGCGATGGGCAAATACAGTCCGACGGCAAACAACATCGAGCAGCAGGTCACCGGACAGTTGCAGGGCGGCGTATTCAGCATGCCCGCGTACTTTGGCAACACGGTGTACATCAACGCGTTCGGCGACCGGCTCAAGGCGTTCACCATTACGAACGCACGGCTTTCGACGACGCCTTCGAGCCAGAGTGCCACGACGTTCCCGTTCCCCGGCGCGACGCCGGGCATATCGGCGAACGGCAGCGCGGGCGGCATTGTCTGGGCGATCGAGAACGGCACCATCGCGGTACTGCACGCGTTCGACGCCGGCAATCTCGCGAACGAGCTGTACAACAGCAACCAGAAAGGCACCCGCGACCAGTTCGGTGCGGGCAACAAGTTCGTCACGCCGATGATCGCGAACGGCAAGGTCTATGTCGGCACGACGAACGGTGTCGCCGTCTTCGGACTGCTGCCGAAAAGCTGATGGCGCGGGCGGCGGGCGGCAGGCGGCAGCCAACTGGCAAAGGTCGGCCGGATCAGCGATGCGCCGGCAGGATTTCCCCCACGCACGGCCCAAAGCCGACGCGATAGCCGTCGCCCTGACACCAGCCCGAGAGCGTCAGCTCATCGCCGTCCTCGATAAACGTGCGCGTGCCGCCGCCGTTCAGTTCCAGCGGCTTCTGCCCGTTCCAGGTCAGCTCCAGCAGACTGCCGAACGCGTCGTCAGCCGGCCCGCTGATCGTGCCCGAGCCCATCAGGTCGCCGACGCGGGTGTTACACCCCGACACCGTGTGATGCGCCAGCTGCTGCGCCATCGTCCAGTACATGTGCCTGAAGTTCGTGCGCGAAATGGTCGTCGGCTGCGGGGCGTTTTGTGGACGCAGCGTCACTTCCAGCGCGATTTCGAACGCATGCTCGCCGGCGTGACGAAGGTAATCGAGCGGCTTCGGTGCCTGCACCGGCTGCGCGACGCGAAACGGTTCGAGCGCATCGAGCGTGACGATCCACGGCGAGATCGTCGTCGCGAAGGTCTTTGAGTTGAATGGGCCGAGCGGTACGTATTCCCATTGCTGGATGTCGCGGGCGCTCCAGTCGTTCAGGAGCACCATGCCGAAAATGCGCGACTCGGCATCCTCGCACGCGACCGGTTCACCGAGCGCGTTACCGCGTCCGATGATGAAGCCGGTCTCCAGTTCGATATCGAGCTTGCGGCACGCGCCGAACACCGGGCGCTCCGCGTCGGGCCGCTTCAGCTGGCCGTTCGGGCGGCGCACCGGCGTGCCGCTCACCACCACCGACGACGCCCGTCCGTTATAGCCGATCGGCATCTCCGACCAGTTCGGCAGCAGCGCGTTCTTCGGATCGCGGAACATCGAACCGACGTTCGTCGCGTGTTCCTTCGACGAGTAGAAATCCGTGTAGCCCGGAATCTCGACCGGCAGATGGAGCGTGGCGTCCGCGAGCGGAATCAGCGCGCGCGTCCGCAACGCCGGGTCGTCGCGCAGCGCGGAACTCGCGGTTTCGCGTGCGAGCAGCGCGCTCAACTGGATGCGCACGCTGCGCCACACTTCGCGGCCGAGCGCGATGAAATCGTTGAGCGAATCCCGCGTGAACACGGCTCTCCCGCCAGCGGGAAGCGTCAGCAAGCCGGCCGCTTCAAGCGCGGAAAGATCGACGACACAATCGCCGATTGCAATGCCAGCCCGGGGCGTTGGGTTACGCGTGTCGCTGAAGATGCCGAATGGCAGGTTCTGGATCGGAAAATCGCACTGCGGGTCGTTCGCGGTTTCCAGCCAGCATTTGCGGGACGCGTCGCGCGTCGCCTGAAGATCGCCCGATGCGCTCATCGTTGCTCCGGATTGAAGTGTTTCCTGAGACCCTGCCAGCACTCGAAGTAATGCGCCTGAAGCTGCGCGGTTTCGAGCGCGAAACGCGTCGGCTTGATGAGCGTGCGGGTTTCGAACATAAAGGCCATCGTGTCGCCGACCTTGTTCGGCTTGGATGTGTCGCTGTGCGACGCCTTTTCGAAGGTCTCCGCATCCGGGCCGTGCCCCGACATGCAGTTATGCAGGCTCGCGCCGCCCGGCACGAAGCCTTCCGCCTTCGCGTCGTACACGCCATGCACGAGACCCATGAATTCGCTCGCGACGTTGCGGTGAAACCAGGGCGGCCGAAACGTATTTTCGGCCGCCAGCCAGCGCGGCGGAAAGATCACGAAGTCGATCGTATCGACGCCCGGCGTATCGCTTTGCGCCTGCAGCACGAGAAAGATCGACGGGTCCGGATGATCGAAGCTGATCGAGCCAATCGTGTTGAAGCGCCGCAGGTCGTACTTGTACGGCGCGTAGTTGCCGTGCCACGCGACCACGTCGAGCGGCGAATGCCCGATGTCCGCGCGCCACAGGTGTCCGTTCATCTTGGCGACGAGTTCGAACGCGCCTTCGCGGTCTTCCCATGCGGCATGGGGCGTCAGGAAGTCGCGCGGGTTCGCGAGGCCGTTCGAGCCGATCGGCCCGAGATCCGGCAGGCGCAACTGCGCGCCGAAGTTCTCGCAGATATAGCCGCGCGCGGCACCGTCGGGCAACGTCACCGAGAATCGCACGCCGCGTGGAATCACCGCGATCTCGAACGGCTCGAGATCGATGCGCCCGAGTTCCGTCGCAATGGAGAGACGCCCTTCCTGCGGCACGATCAGCAGCTCGCCATCGGCCGTGTAGAAGTAGCGGTCTTTCATCGAAGTATTCGCCGCGTACACGTGAATCGCACAACCGTTCATGCTTTCCGCCGACCCGTTACCGGCCATCGTCACCCAGCCGTCGATGAAGTCGGTCGGCTCGGCGGCCATCGGCAACGGGTCCCAGCGCAGCTGGTTGGGCGGCGTCGGCGGCACGTCGGCGAAATTCGCGACGAGCCGGTGCGACGGGATCGGCGTGAACGGCTGATGCACAGCCGCCGGCCGGATGCGGTACAGCCACGAGCGGTGATTGTGTCCGCGCGGCGCCGTGAAGGCGGTGCCCGAAAGCTGCTCGGTGTACAGCCCGTAAGGCGCGCGCTGCGGCGAGTTGCGCCCCGACGGCAGCGCGCCGGGTAACGCCTCGGTCGCGAATTCGTTGCCGAAGCCGGACTGGTAGCCTGCTTCGATCTCGTGTCGCGTGGAATGGCTCATGCGGATTCTCCTGGAATAGCGATCGATGTCGCGTCCCCCGTTTCAATTTACGTATGGTAAAACTAATTACGAATAGTGAAACTAACGTAAACCCTTGCCGGCGGTGACTGTGACGATATCGATATCAGCATTTTGTTCATGCCCCCGGCACGCACGCTGCTACCATCGAGACATGCGGCCCGTGCCGCCCTACTCGATGCGCCGTCAACGGCCACCACGCGAACTCATGATTCCGCCGACCATTCCTGAGCTTGTCTCCCGCGCCGCCGAGCATCCGTTCCTCGGCGAGCACGTCGAGATGGGGACCGGCGAGCAGCACGATCATGCGATCGCCCGCCTCGACGATCTCGTGATCATCAGCCGCTACGAACCGATTTTCGACATCAGCGTGCATGCGCTGGCGCAGTCGCTTTCGACGGCGCCGGGCAGCGTCGACCGCTTCGGCGATGAACTGGGTGTGCAGGCGGTCACACAGCGCATCGATAGCACGCCGTTCGATCCGTTCGATGAAATTGACGACGCCCCTGAGCTGGTCGCGATCGACCGTATGTCACGGGCGCTGCACGCAATCAATTTCTTCGGTGCGCAGCGCCACGGGCTGCTGTTTTTGCGCGTGCACGAGCGACTTCTGAAGAGCGTGAAGTACGACCACGGAAAGCACTTTTCGAGCGTGCTCATCTCGTTCGGTCTGAATCCGGCGCGCGTGGTGATCGAGCTGCCTTCGGCGGCGGTCGCGCACCGGACCTTCCTCGGTTATCTCACGAAGAGTTATCAGCGCTACGGCTTCAAGGTGGCGGGGAACCTGCAGAATGCCGGCCAGATTCTGGCCGTCTCGGATACGCGGCTCGATTTCATCAAGATGGATGCCGGCACGGCGTTGAGGGAAGCGACCGTGAAGCCGCTCGTCGGCTACGCGGGACGACTGAAGATTCCCCTCATCTTCGACCACGTCACGGACGAGAACCAGTTCGACCTGTTGCAACAATATGACGTGCGGTTTGTTCAAGGTCCGCTGTTCGAAACGCACGACCGGGCGGTCTGACTGATGTGTTGCCAGGCCTTGGGGTTTGTTGACCCGATGGGGCTGCCAGCGCCTGCGTCACGCCGTATCGCCCAGCCGCCGCGCGAGCGACTTTAGCCGCGGCGCGACCGTATCGCGAAACACGGCTTCGCCCATCGAAGAAGCCGGCCCGCTGCAACTCAGCACCAGCCATCTTCCGTCGCGCGGCTCGCGAAATGGCACGGCCACCGCGTTCACGTCGTCGTGCCAGTCGCGAAACGAATAGCAGCAGCCTTCGCGCATGAAAGTGTCGATCTCGCGCTGTGTATCGGCCAGCATCGCAGCGCCCTCCCTGCCCGCAGCCTTTCCGAGTTCCGCGAGCAGCGCGGCCCTCACATCGGGCGGCTGGACCGCAAGATACGCGCGCCCCATCGAACTCGTCAGCATCGACAGCCGGGAACCCGACGCGAGCCCGAGCGTCAGCGCGGTCTCGCTGCGGATCGTGTCGAGATAGATCATGTCGAGACCATCGCGGCAACCCAGCGACACCGCCGCGCCCACCTCGCGCGCGAACGCACGCATGTGCGGCCGCGCGAGTTCAAGCGTGTCGGTGCCCGACAGCAGCGCAAACCCCAGCGACAGCACGCCCGCATCGAGCGCGTACTTGCCGACCGACTCGTCGAGGCGCAGATAGCCCAGCACCGTGAGCGTATAGGCAAGCCGGTTGACCGTCGCCTTCGGCAGCCCCGTGCGTTCGACAAAATCGCGGTTCCCAAGCATCGATTCGCCTGGCCGGAACGCGCGCAGCAGTTCCAGGCCACGCGCGAGCGCAACGACGAATTTGCGATCGTCGAGCGGGTCAGAGGGGGTAGATGCAGTTGTCATCGGGTGATACACTCAGGTCTCATTTGCAAAACATTGTTCCGCATAGCAGAACTCGCGTCAAGCAGAAATCAGGAGAGATACATCATGGCTGAGGCCGCGCATTTTCATTGGGAAGACCCGCTGCTCCTCGATCAGCAGCTGGGCGAAGACGAGCGCATGGTGCGCGACGCCGCTGCCGCATACTCGCAGGACCGGCTCGCGCCGCGCGTGCTCGAAGCGTTCCGCCATGAAAAGACCGACATCGAGATCTTCCGTGAGATGGGTGAACTGGGCCTCCTCGGCCCGACGATTCCCGAGCAATATGGCGGCCCTGGCCTGAACTACGTCAGCTACGGGCTGATCGCGCGCGAAGTGGAGCGCGTGGACTCTGGCTACCGGTCGATGATGTCGGTGCAGTCGTCGCTCGTCATGGTGCCGATCTTCGAGTTCGGCTCCGAGGCGCAGAAGTCGAAGTACCTGCCGAAGCTCGCCTCCGGCGAATGGATCGGCTGCTTTGGCCTCACCGAGCCGAACCATGGTTCCGATCCGGGCAGCATGGTTACGCGGGCAAAGAAAGTCGACGGCGGTTTCTCGCTGTCCGGCTCAAAGATGTGGATCACGAACTCGCCGATCGCCGACGTGTTCGTCGTGTGGGCCAAGCTCGAGGAAGACGGCAAGGACGAGATCCGTGGCTTCATCCTGGAGAAGGGCTGGAAGGGTTTGACGGCGCCCCCGATCCACAGCAAGGTCGGCCTGCGCGCGTCGATCACCGGCGAAGTCGTGATGGACGAAGTGTTTGTTCCCGAAGAAAACATGCTGCCGAACGTGAAGGGACTGCGTGGTCCGTTCACGTGTCTGAATTCGGCACGCTACGGCATCGCGTGGGGCGCGCTCGGCGCCGCTGAGTCGTGCTGGTTCACGGCACGTCAGTACGTGCTCGACCGCAAGCAGTTCGGCCGGCCCCTCGCCGCGAACCAGTTGATCCAGAAAAAACTCGCCGACATGCAGACCGAAATCACGCTTGGCCTGCAAGGCGTGCTCCGGCTAGGCCGTATGAAAGACGAAGGCACGGCCGCCGTCGAGATCACGTCGATCATGAAGCGCAACTCGTGCGGCAAGGCGCTCGACATCGCGCGTCTCGCACGCGACATGCTTGGTGGCAACGGTATTTCGGACGAATTCGGTATCGCGCGCCACCTCGTGAACCTCGAGGTGGTCAACACGTACGAAGGCACGCACGACATTCACGCGCTGATTCTTGGCCGCGCGCAGACGGGAATTCAGGCGTTTTTCTGATTTTTGCCGTTGTCTGGCTCCCTGCGTAAGAAAACCCCCGCCTTCCGGTTACGGAAGCGGGGTTTTGTCTTCTTGCTGGCCTATTGCCTTGCGAGCGAATGCGTCAATCCGTAAACTCTCCGGCGAGCCTCGCCTTACCTGTTCGGCTGCGGCGTCATACGCAGATACGGGCGCAGCGCCTTGTAGCCCTTCGGGAATTTCTGCTTGATGACCTCTTCATCCTTCAACGAAGGCACGATCACCACGTCGTCGCCCTGCTTCCAGTTGCCCGGCGTCGCGACCGAGTGGCTATCGGTGAGCTGAAGCGAGTCGATCACGCGCAGCACTTCGTCGAAATTGCGACCCGTACTGGCCGGATAGGTGATCGTGAGACGCACCTTCTTCTTCGGATCGATCACGAAGAGCGACCGGACCGTGAACGTTTCGCTCGCATTCGGGTGAATCATGTCGTAAAGCTCGGACACCTTGCGGTCACCGTCGGCCAGAATCGGGAAGCCGACACCGGCAGCCTGCGTTTCGTTGATGTCCTTGATCCACTCCTTGTGCGACTCGGCACTGTCGACCGACAGCGCAATCGTCTTCACGTTACGCTTTTCGAACTCACTGGCGAGCTTCGCCGTCAGGCCGAGTTCGGTCGTGCAGACCGGCGTGAAGTCGGCCGGGTGGGAAAACAGCACGCCCCAGCTGTCGCCCAGCCATTCGTGGAACTTGATGCGTCCAATGCTGGAATCCTGCTCGAAATCCGGTGCGACGTCGCCCAGACGTAGACTCATGGTGCCTCCTTTACGGTTCGAATGATCCGCACGCGTCCTGCGCTGCGGTACCCAGGAAAGTTAGAGCATACGGGAGCCGCCATGCACAATGAACGAACATTGCGTCACTCCTTTATGAATTTTTGTAATTTCCTCCGAATTGGACGAAACTTAACGGGCCACATCAACTCAATCGGAAACCCGGATGACGTGCAGCTGACGCGGCGCGCCACGTTGTCTGATTTGGTCAAGCGGCAGTCCGCGTGTCGGGAACGGTTCCTGCAGCCATGTCGGGTATGCAGTGCGCTACGCTCGCCAGCGGTCGTTTCTTTAGTTACGATTCACGCGTAACGTGCCACGAACGGAGCTGTCAATGTCGGAAGTTAACAAGGAGAGATTGATGTCGGATATCAAAAACGTCCTCGCGGACGCAGAGGACCTGCTGAAGCAGGCGGCAAGCGCAACCGGCGAGCGCGCTTCGGAACTCCGTGAAACGGCGCTCACACGCCTGAAGCAGGCCAAGGAAAAGGCTGCGGACGTCCAGGTCGTCGTCGTCGAGAAGGGCAAGAAAGCGGCGCGCGCCACCGACGACTACGTTCACGAGCATCCGTGGGCATCGATTGGTATTGCCGCTGGCGTGGGCGTGCTGGTCGGGCTGTTGATCAATCGCAAATAAGCAGTTACGGCAGTTGCCGCCGGACTCGCGTCCCGCGCACTTCCGACACGGTTGACCGGCGCAGCCCTGGCCGGTCCGCCTCTTCTGGCGTATCTTCCGCCTCCCCATGCGCACCGCGCGAAAGTTATGACGATCGACAACCCATCGCAGCGCGCTGACCACGGTCCGGTACGCCGCATCATCAGCTCAGTGTTTGCGATCCTGCAGACGCGGCTCGAGCTGATCGGCATTGAACTGGCCGAGGAAAAAGATCGCCTGCTCGCCGTACTGTTTCTTGGTCTCGCGGCCATGATGCTGGCAACCATGGCACTCATCGCGCTGACTGCGCTGATCGCCATCACGTTCTGGGATACGTATCGCTGGCAATCGCTGGCTGGCATCACAGCGGTGTATGCGCTGGCCGCGCTCATTTGCGGGTTGAAAGCCCGCAACAGCCTGCACAACGCGCCTGTCGTTTTCGAAGCCACACTGAACGAGTTCGAGAAAGACCGAGAGATGTTCCGCAAGCAGTGAGGCGAGCCCGGCCGACGTTCTGCGGGCCTTGTTCCGACCTCCCCGACTCCCCTCACTTCCTTTAGACGCCTTCGACCGAACATGAGCCAACTGCACCCAGACCACACGTTTCGCAGCAAGCGCGCTTCGAAGCAACTGGCGGCGCCGCACCTGCGCGCGCTACGCAAGGAAATCCTGATCGTGCGAGCGGACGTCGAACGCATGGAACTCGTGCAGGCGACTGTGGAATTGCGCCAGGCCGTGACGCACTTCAGCTGGCTCAAGTTCTTTGTCCCGGGCTTTGGTGGAATGCGCTGGGGCGCGCCGAAAGGCAACGCGGCTGGTATCGCCGGCCTGCTCAAACAATATCCGCTACTGAGTTCGCTCGCGTCTCTGCTGCTCGCCAAACCACTCCGTGCAACGGTCGCTGCCGGTGCCAAGCCGGCCATCAAGTGGGGCAGCGTCGCATTTGCGGCGTGGGAAGCGTATCGGATCTGGCAGCAGGTTAAACAGGACAACCGCGACGCGAAGGCGGGCGCCACGTCCGACGCCTGAGAAGCTGGCGGTGATTCGCTGCACAAACGCAGCTGGGTTTCTGCGCGACGCCGGATCTTGAAAAGCCTGTGCCGTGCGGTCGGCAATGTCTTCGTAGGCTGCCGCAAGTTCATCGTGTGCTCCAGCATTCGTCCGTATTCGCCATCGCGGCGCCTCCAGTACCCTGGTTTTTCCGCAACCCCGTCGCATCGATGACGAACGTTCCGCATGCGTCTTCGCGCATCGGCCCGGTTTCGACCGGTCGCGCTTCTACTGAATAGCCCCCGTTCGTATCGTCCGCGCCGATCACGCGCAGGCGATAAACCGGTGTCCCGAATGCCGGAGCCTGATCGAGGCCCACTGGCAAACTACCGGCGCTCTTCTCCGCCGACGTTTCCACGTACTGCGCCGCGCGATACAACGCTGAGGCCGCATCGACCCGGTGACTGCGTGCCACCTGCGCGTGCCAGGACGGCAACGCAAATACAGCGAGCACCGCGGCGATCACCATTGCGATGACGAGTTCAAGCAACGTGAATGCGCGTACCTTCGAGTTCATGTCGTGTTCCACTCCGTTCAGAACGGACGCGCAGCGACGCGCTGCCAGTGTCGTTCGGTCTTGCCGCCATCGATGACGATCTGCATCTGCAGCCATACCTGCGTGTCCGGCGCTGCGCCGAAGCCTCGGGCGGTCAGCAGATAGGCCTTCGCTTCCGGACGGCCCGCCAGTCGCCACCCTTCCGCAAGACATTCTGGTGGCCGTCCTGAGCCGGGCCATTGCGCAACAGGCTCGATGGCGCCGGCGACAAAGATTGCCTCGCGCTTCCATCCCGTGGGCTCGCCGGCGACGGCTGGCAACGCGCCAGCACCTTCCGGACTGACGCTGTCTGCGCAGAGGAGCAACGCCGAATCCGCGGCGTGAAATGCCTGCAGGTAGTCGTGCAGATTCGCGGTGCCGCGCGCGGAGGTGAACGACGCCTCGAACCACGCCGCAGGCGTTGCCAGCATCATCGATGCGAGCAGCAGGACAACCGGCAACGCGGCGCCGCGCGTTCGTCCGGCGAGGCAAGTGGCTTGCCTCGGAGCTCGCGGATAGATGGCTTTCGTCATGGCTGAACTCCCGGACCATTGCGAATCGCGACGCGCCGCCAGAACGCCCTTCTCGCACGCGTGTCGCCAGCGGTGGCCGACGCGCCATCGCAATCCACATAGCGCACGCGCCGACCGAGCGGAGCGCCGCGCACCTGAACACACAGGTCCACCGCCACGACCCGGACCCATTGATCTGGCGTGAGCGCCGAGGCGTCGAACGGTTGCTGCGCATTTGCAAGCCAGTACTGGACGCGCAGTCGCTCGATACCTTCGAAGACCGGTTGTCCGTAGCCCACCTTGCCGTTGCCTTCGCAGTACAGTTCCGGCTCGCCGGTCGAACCGCTCGCCTTCGCGTAGAAGCGGTTCACCACCGGTGCGCCCGCAGCCGCGCCACTGACGGCCTGGCCGAGACAGTCCGTAGGCTGGCCGCTCGCCGAAGGCCAGGTCGATACTGCGTCGCCGGAATAGCGGACCACGATGCCATCCGAATGGCTCGCCAGTGCCTCGCAGCGAGGGGCTTCATCGAGGCCGACGGGCCGCGCACCGGAACAGCCAAAGACCGCAGCAGGTGCATTCGTCAAAACGGGCGACGCGGCGTCGGCCGACCTGAACCCGGCCATCTGGATCTGCTGCCCAAGGAGGGTCAACGCGCCGATGCCGGTTTCTTCGATGTGGGCGGCGTCGCTGGCGTTCACGAAAGCCGCGCGCTGTGACCGGTAGAGCGCTACGGCGCCAGCTGTCACCACCAGCCCGAGCACAGTTGCGATCACCACTTCGAGAAGCGTATGCCCGCGTGAAAAGTAGCGACAGTGCGTCATTTTGCAAACGCGATCGCAACGCACGTGGTTCCGGCTGGCAACGCCGCCTCTCCGCAAAACTCCGGGAGATCGATCAGGCTACCGGGCGTGACATCCTGCGTTTCCCGCGCGGCTGCCCACATCACACGCGCCGTCGCGAGGCCAGCCGCCTGCGCGACCATTGACGTTTCGCCCATCGACACCATGTTGGCTACCCGGCCTTTCCACGTGGCCGAGTCCGCTCCAATTGCCGGTGACACACGGAACGACTCCACCAGCGAGTCAGCCACGAATGCCGCACGCTCGCGCGTGGCCGTCGCGTTGGCGTGACGTGTCATCCACAGTTGCGTAGCGACAAGCCCGAGCGCGGTGACTGCCGTCACGGCCACAGCCACCATCACCTCCAGCAGCGTGCTACCGGAGCAGCTTCCAAAGCGTCGCTTTTTCATGACGATGCCCCACAGGCGCCTTCGATCATCCGCGCGCGACCACCGGCCGCGATTCGCACGCAGCGTCGCCAGCGATCGCCCCGCGTGGCTGCCGAAGACGAGCGCGGCGCAAACTCGAAACTGCGAAAACTGCCGATCACCTGGCCCGCGGGCGGTGTGAATGCCACTTCGGCTAAAGTTCCCGTAACGCTGACCGCGGCGAGATCCGGCTGCACGCGCAGCAGTGACGACCGGCCTGCCCGTTCCGCCATTACCGCCCATCCACACGACCAGTCAGCGCTACCGGCCGGACATGGCTTGCCAGCCGCGAGGCAGTGAAACGCGCTGTCGATCCGGCACACGGTGACGCGCGCGCTCCGCCTGAGCGCTTCACCGCGCGCAAACGCGAGCGTCGAGACAAGCGCTTTCGCACGCGCATCCACCTGATCACGCACACGCCACGCAAAAAAAGACGGTGCGGCCAGTACTGCGAGTACCGCGAGCATTGCGACGACAACGAGGGTTTCGACAAGCGTAAATCCGCTGTCACGCGGACCCGGAACGACATTGAATTTCATCTGCATCCCTGAATGATTCGAAGAATGCAGACAATCTACCGGGCTCGTCGAACGCCCACAATATGTCGAATGGCCAGGTAGCGGACGCGCGCGATTACACGCCAGAATTCAGGCGTGACAGATACTGAAGGGAAGGAAAATGCGAATGCGCGAAAAGCTAGCGCTTGCGGGTGGGCTTGCCGGGCGCGGCAGGCGGGGCAGCCATGCGCCGGAATTCCTCGATTACGTCTTCGAATTCGGAGACGTCTTCGAAGCGCCGGTACACCGAGGCGAAGCGGACATAGGCGATCGTATCGAGCTCACGCAGCTCGTTCATCACGAGCTCGCCCAGACGTTCGCTGCGAACTTCACGTTCGCCACTGCCAAGCAGCTGGTATTCGATACGCGAAGCCGCCGCATCGATTGCATCGGCAGCAACCGGACGCTTGCGCAGCGCCAGTTGCATGCTCGCAATAATCTTGCGACGATCGAATTCAGTGCGGCTGCCATCCTTCTTGACGACCGCCGGCAGCGCCAGCTCGACCCGCTCATACGTCGTAAAACGTTTGTCGCAGGCCGGGCAGCGCCGGCGCCGGCGAATCGCGGCGCCATCTTCGGACACGCGCGAATCGACTACCTGCGTGTCGTCATGCCGGCAGAAGGGGCAGCGCATGGCTGGTTAGCCGTACACGGGGAAGCGCTTCGTCAACCCGGCGACCTCTGCGCGCACGCGTTCGATCGTGGCGGCATCTTCCGGGTTGTCGAGCACGTCGGCGATCAGGTTGCCCACCTGCTCCGCTTCCTTCTCACCGAAGCCGCGGGTCGTCATGGCCGGCGAGCCGAGACGCACGCCGCTCGTGACGAACGGCTTTTCCGGATCGTTCGGAATGGCGTTCTTGTTGACCGTAATGTGCGCTGCACCGAGCGCCGCTTCCGCAGCCTTGCCGGTGATGTTCTTTGCGCGCAGGTCGACCAGCATCACATGGCTTTCCGTGCGGCCCGACACGATACGCAGGCCACGCTTCACGAGCGTTTCCGCCAGCACGCGCGCGTTGTCCACCACTTTCTGCTGGTATTCCTTGAATTCCGGCGACAGCGCTTCCTTGAACGCAACAGCCTTGGCGGCGATCACGTGCATCAGCGGCCCACCCTGAATGCCTGGGAAGATGGCCGAATTGATCTGCTTCTCGAACTCGGCCTTCATCAGGATCACGCCACCACGTGGGCCACGCAGGCTCTTATGGGTAGTCGTGGTAACGAAGTCAGCGTGCGGCACCGGATTCGGATACACGCCTGCCGCCACCAGACCGGCGTAGTGCGCCATGTCGACCATGAAATACGCGCCCACCGATTTCGCGATCTTCGACATACGCTCGAAGTCGATGCGCAGCGCAAAAGCCGACGCGCCTGCAACGATCAGCTTCGGCTTGTGTTCCTGGGCAAGCTTTTCAGCCGCGTCGTAATCGATGTCTTCGGCTTCGTTCAGGCCGTAGCTCACGACATTGAACCACTTGCCCGACATGTTGACCGGCGAACCGTGTGTCAGGTGACCGCCGTGGGCGAGGCTCATGCCCATGATCGTGTCGCCCGGCTTCAGCATCGCGAAAAACACGCCCTGGTTTGCCTGCGAGCCCGAGTTCGGCTGCACGTTCGCGGCTTCGGCGCCAAACAGCTGCTTCACACGGTCGATCGCCAGCTGTTCGGCGATGTCGACGAACTCGCAGCCGCCGTAGTAGCGCTTGCCCGGATAGCCTTCCGCGTACTTGTTCGTGAGTTGCGAACCCTGTGCTGCCATGACGGCCGGGCTCGTGTAGTTTTCGGACGCGATCAGTTCGATGTGATCTTCCTGACGGCGGTTTTCCTGTTCGATCACCTTCCAGAGTTCGGGATCGACATTGGCGATGGTGCTTTTGGCTCTGTCAAACATACGGTTTCCGTTAAATGTGTTCAGGTTGACCGGATCGTGCGCCGAATAGGGTGCAGAAGGCGTAGCGGGTATGCAGCGCTGCTGGCAACTGGGCCAGCCTTGACGTGGCGGATGAAGATATACCGTACACGCGAGGCAAGGCAGCCACCGGCGGCGCAAAACGTCGCGCGCGGATCACGGCTGCCCAGGCGAACGGCAAAAACGGCACCCTGCGCTTCACGGTGGGTTGTTCCACCTTGAACCCAAAGGGTTCTATCGCCAGTCACGCAGGGGTGAGCGCGTTAGTTTATTTGAAGCGCATCGAATAGGCAACCGCGCGACAGGCCCCGCCGGAACGGGCCTCGCAGCGTGGTTTTGAGGGCGAAATTAACCGGACGGTGGGTGGTGTAACCGGACGGTGGGTCGTAGAAATCGCGGCGCGCGGCATTTCGTGGCCTGACGTCGGACTACGGCCTGGGCGCGCCAGATCCAGTGTGGCGGGCTCCGAACGCCAGGCGTCGCGTCGGCGCTGCCAGTCGTTGCGCCTTGTTTCGGCTCCGGGCATTCGTCTCCGGGCGCCTGCTGTGCTCAAAAAGCCCCCAACCGTACCGCAAAGCCATGAATCCAGCCGCAACCACGAGGCCCTCCCCCACGCAGCCAGGGTCTTCCCTTGCCGCAGGGCCGCATTGGAAGTAGGCTTGGCACCTTCCATTTTTCTCCACCGACCAGGGAGCAGCAATGATCGTCTTCGTCACAGGGGCGTCCGCAGGGTTTGGCGCCGCCGTCGCCCGCGCCTTCGTCAAGGGCGGCCACAAGGTCGTCGCCACCGCCCGCCGCAAGGACCGCCTCGACGCACTCGCTGGCGAACTCGGCGACGCGCTTCTTCCGTTCGAACTCGACGTGCGCGATCGCGCGGCCGTCGAAGCCGCACCGGCCTCGCTACCGGCGGAATTCGCCGCCATCGACGTGCTTGTGAACAACGCCGGCCTCGCGCTCGGCCTTGAACCGGCACAGCGCGCGGAACTCGACGACTGGACCACAATGATCGACACGAACTGCACGGGCCTCGTGCAGATGACCCGGGCGCTGCTGCCCGGTATGGTCGAACGCAATCGTGGCCACGTGTTCAACCTCGGGTCCGTCGCGGGCACCTGGCCGTATCCGGGTGGCAACGTCTACGGCGCAACCAAGGCTTTCGTGCGCCAGTTCAGCCTGAACCTGCGCTCGGATCTCGCCGGCACCGCGATCCGCGTGACCGACATCGAGCCAGGCCTGTGCGGCGGCACCGAATTCTCTAACGTGCGCTTTCGTGGCGACGACGAGAAGGCGGCCAACGTCTATCAGAACGTACAGCCGCTCACTGCCGAAGACATCGCCGATTCGATCTACTGGATTGCGACGCGCCCGGCGCACGTCAACATCAACACGATCGAACTGATGCCCGTGGCACAGACGTTTGCGGGCCTTAGCATTCATCGCGGATAAGAGAAACCAGGCGGAACGCGCACCCGAAATCGGGATAGCGGCGCGCGTTCCGGTAAAATGCGCGCCATGGATATGTCTACCAGCCAGCCCGGCACGGAAATCGGCTTCACCTGGCCGATCCGGGTGTATTACGAAGATACCGACGCGGGCGGCATCGTTTTCTACGCGAATTACCTGAAGTTTTTCGAGCGGGCGCGTACCGAGTGGCTGCGCGCGTGCGGTGTGGACCAGACCCGGCTTGCGGACGAAACCGGCGCGATCTTTATCGTGCGCAGCACCGCGCTCGACTATCGTGCGCCGGCCCGTCTCGACGACATGATCACCGTCGTCAGCCGGGTCGAGCGGCTTGGCCGGGCATCGGTCGATTTTGTGCAGGAAGCATGGCGAGAAGGTACGTTGCTTGCTACGGGAAGCATCCGGGTCGCCTGCGTCGAGCGTACTGCGATCAGGCCAACCGCCATTCCTCCATCTGTGCTTGCCGCGCTGCGGCGTGGTCCAGCCGGAGCCGGCGTGTCAACGGCGAGTCTCTGAGCGCCGTTGTTTCGGTGCCGGTGAACTCGTATCGATCAGGCAACACAAAGCATGGTTCGGCCAGTGCCTGGCCGAAGTTTTCCGTTTTCAGGCGGCAAGCTTCGACAGGCCCTTCAGCCGGACGCCCCTTCCGGGACGTTACAGCGAACCTATATGAACACTACACAAGATCTGTCGATCATTTCCCTCGTTCTTAATGCGAGCCTGCTGGCGCAGGCAGTGATGGCGCTGTTGCTGCTGCTGTCGCTGATGTCGTGGACTTTCATCTTCCGCAAGTGGTTTGCGATCCGCCGGGCGCGCGCGCAGACTGAACGCTTCGAACGCGATTTCTGGTCAGGCGGTGACCTGCAGGCGCTATATCAGAGCGCCGCGAACAACCGTCATACGATTGGCGCGCTCGAACGTATTTTCGAATCGGGCATGCGCGAGTTTCTGAAGGGCAAGGAAAAACGTCTCAACGATTCCGGCGCGATCCTCGACGGCGCCCGCCGCGCAATGCGTGCTGCTTTCCAGCGCGAAATGGACGTCCTCGAAGCAAATCTTGCGTTCCTCGCCTCGGTCGGCTCGGTCAGCCCGTACATCGGTCTCTTCGGCACGGTCTGGGGGATCATGAATGCGTTCCGCGGTCTCGCGAACGTGCAGCAGGCCACGCTCGCCAACGTCGCGCCCGGTATCGCCGAAGCGCTGACGGCCACTGCGATTGGCCTGTTTGCCGCCATTCCGGCCGTGGTCGCGTACAACCGCTACGCACACGACATCGACCGCCTCGCGATCCGCTTCGAAACTTTCATCGAAGAGTTCTCGAACATCCTGCAGCGCCAGGCGCACTAAGGAGTCCACGATGGCCGGTTCCTCCCGTTCCAGCAGCATGCGCGGCAGCCGTTCGCGCCGCGCGATGTCGGACATCAACGTCGTGCCGTACATCGACGTGATGCTCGTGTTGCTCGTGATTTTCATGGTGACGGCGCCGCTCGTCGCGCCATCGATCGTCAATCTGCCGACCGTCGGCGGCGCCGCGCCGCAACAGCAGACGCCGCCCGTCGTCGTCAACATTCGCGCCGACGGCAACATGAGCGTCAAGTACAAGGACGACGCGGGCACGCAGCAGCAGGAAGACATGACGAAGGCGGACCTGAACGGCTTCATCACCGACCGTGCGCAGACGCATCCCGATCAGCCGGTGGTGATCGCCGCCGACAAGACCGTCAAGTATGAAGTCGTGATGAACGTGATGTCCGACCTGAAAGCTCGCGGCGTCAAACGCGTTGGATTGCTCGTCAAATCGCAATGATCCGGAAGAATTCCGCCGCTCCCGTCCGACCGCCGCGTGAACGCGGCACATGGCGTGCGTTCGCGCTCGCGCTGGTGATGCACGTGCTGCTCGGGTTCTTCCTGTATCACGGCATTCACTGGCAGAACAGCACGCCCGCCGGCGCCGAAGCCGAACTGTGGACCGCCGTGCCCGATACGCCGATGCCGCGGCCGGTTCCGCCCCCGCCGCAGCCGGTCGCCCCTGCCCCGCCCGTCCCGGACGAGCAGGCCGATATCGCGTTGCAGGAAAAGAAACGTCAGCAACAGGAAGCCGCGCGTCAGGCCCAACTGGCCGAGCAGCAGCGCCAGAAGGTGCAGGCGCAGCAGGAGGCCGAGGCGAAACGTCAGCAGCAAGTCGCGCAGCAGCAGGCCGCCGATCTCGCCGCGCAAAAAGCCGCGGCGCTCAAGCAGAAGCAGCAACAGCAGCAGGCCGACAAGCTCAAGCAGCAACAACTTGCCGAGCAGCAGAAGCAGGATCAGTTGAAGCAGCAGGCCCAGGCGGAAGCCCAGAAGAAAGCCGACGCGGACAAGGCCGCGAAGGCAAAAGCCGCGCAGGCGCAGGCCGATGCGCAGGCGAAGAAACTCGACAGCGAGCGTCGCGCGCGTCTCGCGCAGATGCAGGGTATGGCCGGCGGCGAAGGCTCGTCCGGCGAAGGCCTCGCGAAGAGCGGCACGGGCAGCGGCGCGGGTGGCAATGCGGCGTCGGCCGGTTACGCCGAGAAGGTACAGCGGCGCGTGCGTCCGAATATCGTATGGGCAGGCGACCCGCAGGGGCTGGAAACGGTCGTGGCCGTGCGCTGCTCGCCGACGGGCACGCTCCTGAGCGCAACGATCACGCGTGGCAGCAGCAACGCCCAGTGGGATGACGCTGCCCTGCGCGCGGTCCAGCGTTCGGACCCGATGCCGCTCGACACGAATGGAAAAACGCCGGCCAGCTTTACGATTACGTTGCGGCCGGCAGGTTGACCGCAGACGCAGCGCCCTTGTGCTGCAAGGTGCGCGCCCGGGAACGAATTGTGCAATTCCGGGTCTGTCTGCTGTCGTATTGTGGTAGAAATCCCGTTTTTTGGAGAATCCATACAGCATGAGTTTGATGACCAAGTCAGGCCTGAGGGTGCTCCTGGCGTCGTGCCTGATCGCGGCGGGCAGCAGCGCACACGCGCAACTCAACGTCCTTGTCACGGGCGTCGGGTCCACGCAGTTTCCGATCGCTACGGCGAATTTCGCTAACGAAGCGAATTCTCCCCAGCAGGTCAGCACGATCGTGCGCCAGGATCTGCAGCGCAGCGGCAAATTCACCAACATCGACGCAGGCGCCACGCCCGTAGCCGAAACCGATTCCGTCGACCTCGGCAGCTGGAAGGCCAAGGGTGCTGACGCGTTCGTGTCCGGCAGCGTGAACCGCCTCGCGAACGGCCAGTACGAAGTGCGCTTCAAGCTCTACGACACCGTCAAGCAGCAGAGCCTCGGCGGCCTCGTGCTCGTGAGCCCGGAAAGCGGTCTGCGCATGAGCGCGCACAAGGTCGCGGATTACATCTACGCAAAGCTGATGGGTTCGCGCGGCGTATTCGCCACGCGTCTCTCCTACGTCATCAAGACGGGCGGCCGTTACCAGTTGCAGGTTTCCGATTCGGACGGCCAGGACGCGCACATTGCGCTCTCCAGCCCGGAACCGATCATCTCGCCGGCATGGTCGCCGGACGGCACGAAGGTCGCCTATGTATCGTTCGAGAAGAAGAAGCCGATCGTCTACATTCACGATCTGCCGACGGGCCGCCGGGTTGTCGTCTCGGATCAGAAGGGCAACAACAGCGCGCCTGCCTGGTCGCCGGACGGACGGACGCTTGCCGTTGCGCTCTCGCGCACCGGCAACACGCAGATCTTCGGCGTCAATGCCGATGGCAGCGGTCTGCGTCGCCTGACGCAGGGCAGCTCGATCGATACGGAACCTGCGTACTCACCTGACGGCCAGTGGATCTATTTCACGAGTGACCGTGGCGGCGCACCGCAGATCTACAAGATGCCGGTTCAGGGCGAAAGCAGCGGCGCTGCGCAACGCGTCACGTTCTCGGGCAGCTACAACACCAGCCCACGCGTGAGTCCGGACGGCAAGGAACTCGCGTACATTTCGCGCACGGGTGGCGGGTTCAAGCTGTATCTGCTCGATTTGCAGACCGGCTCGGCAACTGGCCTCACCGACACGACACATGACGAATCGCCCAGCTTCGCGGCGAACGGTCAGTACATTCTTTACGCCACAGAGGTGAACGGCCGTGGCGTGTTGGCCGCGGTGTCGACCGATGGTCGTACCCGGCAGGTCCTGTCCGTTCAGGGCGGCAACGTTCGCGAGCCGTCCTGGGGCCCGTTTATGCAATAACACACAAGGAGAGTAAAAAATGATGTCCAAACTTCGTATCGCATTTGCCGTATTGATGCTCGGCGCGCTTGCCGCCTGTCATTCGGGTGTCAAGCTCGACGAAAACGCCAACAAGGGCGGCGCAGTCAGCACGCAACCGAACCCGAACGCGGTTGCCCAGGTGAACGTCGATCCGCTGAACGATCCGAACAGCCCGCTCGCCAAGCGCAGCATCTACTTCGACTTCGACAGCTACTCGGTCAAGGACGACTACCAGTCGCTGCTCGGCCAGCACGCGCAATACCTGAAGAGCCACCCGGAGCGTCACGTGCTGATCCAGGGCAACACCGACGAACGCGGCACGAGCGAGTACAACCTGGCACTCGGCCAGAAGCGTGCTGAAGCTGTGCGTCGTTCGCTGTCGCTGCTGGGCGTGCCGGATTCGCAGATGGAAGCTGTGAGTCTTGGCAAGGAAAAGCCGCAGGCAACGGGTCACGACGAATCGTCGTGGGCACAAAACCGCCGTGCGGACCTCGTGTATCAACAGTAACGGATGATGAGCCGAATGACGCATCGTTTCTCCTGGCTGCGGGTTGCCGCAGCGGCCTGCGTCGCGGGGACGGCCTTGATGGCCGGACCGGCGCACGCGGGCATGTTTGACGACGATCAGGCCCGTCAGGCGATCCTCGATCTGCGCACCAAGACCGACAGCCTGTCGAGTCAGTTGTCCGCTGCACAGCGCACCATCCTCGATCAGTCCAACCGTCTCGACCAGCTGAACCAGCAGGTTGCAACGCTGCGTGGGCAGAACGAGGACATGGCCAACCAGCTCGCGACTGTGCAAAAGCAGCAGAAGGACTACTACACCGACCTCGATGGCCGGCTGAAGAAGTTCGAGCCGCAGCAGCAGACGGTCGATGGTGTGCAGGGCTCGGTGCAGCCGGGTGAGACAGACGCATTCAACGCCGCCTCGCAGCAGTTCCGCAGCGGCGATTTCAAGAACGCGGCTGCGTCATTCCGCGCGTTCATCCAGAAGTATCCGCAGAGCCCTTATCAGCCGACCGCGCAGTACTGGCTCGGCAACGCACAATATGCATTGCGCGACTACAAGGGTTCGACGGCGACGTGGCAGGGCGTCGTGAAGAATTACCCGCAGCATCCGCGTGCGCCTGAAGCGCTGCTCGCGATTGCGAACAATCAGCTCGAGCAGGGACAGAAGGCAGCCGCCCGCAAGACCCTGGAGCAGATCGTTGCGCAATACGGCGGCTCGGACGTGGCACAATCGGCTCAAAGCAAGCTGTCGCAGATCAAGTAAAGCAGCTGCTCGCAGTACAGCGCGTAGTACCTGTCTGACGCAACGCGCGCCTCTCGCTGAAAAGCCCGGAGCACCCAGTGCCCGGGCTTTTCTCTTTGATCCGCCGGCTGCCCGGCAGGTTGACATGGGCCAACCCCATCGCTATAATCTCGCTTCTCTTTTGGGTCGTTAGCTCAGCTGGTAGAGCAGCGGACTTTTAATCCGTTGGTCACAGGTTCGAATCCCGTACGGCCTACCAAAGATTCCTGTAGTAAAACAAAGGGCCTGCGCAAGCAGGCCTTTTGTTTTTGTACTTCAGGTGCCCGTGGGAGGCAGATCGGGAGGCAGCAGTGACTGCGGTCCACTTCGGTCGACCGCGTCACGCTACCGTTGACTGCGCCCCACTGCCGCCGGCTGCGGACACAGTTTCCAGTGATCCGTGCTCCGGTCCGTTGGGTGTCCGGCCAACCGACAACCTGACCATTGGCCACCACGACGTCACGAATGTTCGTGCCGTCTGCATGGTCACCGGTTGCGAAAGCCGCGGATAAAACACAGGTCTACACGTTGCTCCACTCACTACCGGAGCAGCCCATGAGCCGTACCCGTCCCCGCCTTAATCGCCCGCCTTCCGTTTCCAGCTCCTGCCGCAAGGAGGTGTGACATGGCCAGCATCTATCGTCACCGCAACGCGTGGCAAGCCAGCGTCACAGTCGCCGGAGCCAATCACAAGAAAAACTTCCGCACCCGCAAGGAGGCCGAGACCTGGGCTGCGGAGCTGCATGGTGACCTTCAGCGGGCGCATGCGCCATTGCTAGGCGGTCCCGCAAAAGCCACCGTTGGCCGCATGCTCTACGAGTACGCCCATCTCTACACCATTCACAAGCGCGGCGCGAAGCAGGAAATCAACCTCATCAACCGCTATCTGGCGGCCGCTAGCCTGCCGACCCTGCATTTGCGGGCCACTGAACAGGGCGGCCTTGACCTGACTGACGCGCCGCCTCCGACGGAACTGCCTTCCAGCTTCGCAGGCCTTCGCGACAGGCGCGCTTCGTCGCGTGAAAAGACGAACACCTTTCGCGCCGGGCTCGCCCTTCTGCCGGTCACGCAGGTAAGCGCGCAGACGGTGCTCCGGTTCATGTCCGAAATGCGTAAGGACGGCCTCACGGATAGCACAATCCAGAAAGAACTGGCGCTGCTCAAACACTGTTTCAACTGTGCGCAAAAACACTGGAACTGGGCGGGATTCGAAAACCCGATGTTAAGTGTTGCAGTTCCCAAAGGCGGCCCAGGCCGGTCCGCAGTCCTCGATGAGGATGCGGAGCAGGCGCTGTTCCACGCGCTGGGTCGGTGCGATAACCCGTTCTTCCTGCCCATCGCTCAGTTGGCGATTGAGACCACCGGCCGGCGAGGCAGTCTGTTGAAACTGCGCTGGCGCGATGTCGATCTTGCGGGACGGACCGTCACGCTACGGCTCACGAAAGCGGGTGAGAACCAGGTTGTGCCGCTCACGCAAAGGGCAGTTGAAATCCTTTCCCGCCTGCCCCACGACGGTGACGATGGTCGCGTCTTCCCGGTCACCGCCGACGCACTCGACTCCGCATGGGACCGCGCCACCAGGGAAGCTGGACTGCCCGACCTCCGCTTCCACGACCTCCGGCACGTCGGCACCACTCGGCATGCTCGGCGGCTACGCAATCCCCAGATGCTCAAACGCATCACCGGCCACAAAACGGACGCAATGCTCGCGCGTTACACGCATCTGTTTGTCGATGACGTGCTCGATGCGCTTGATGCTACCGAGCCCTCGTTGATGCCGTCATTACCGCCCGATCTGCGCGGGCAGTCGGCCAGTAAGGCGCGCGCGACAACGCAGGCGCGACGTCTCAACGCGCGGTCCCGTGTGGAGCATGAGGCATCGCATCCGGGGACGACAGCATCCACGGCAGACGAACAGCCCACGCCGCCCTGTGGAAATTCATCTGGGGCAAACGGAAGCATTGTCGCCGTCGATTTCCGCAACCGCCGCCGCGCTGCCTAGCAACGCAACCGCAAACCCCGTAGCGCGGCCCCACAAGTAGGGGTCGTGCTTCTGGCGTGGTATCCGTCACTCGCCTGGAGTAGAGCTGACGAGCAGACTATAGTGGTTTCATGGCCCGCTACAACCGGAGCAGGTGTGAAACCAAGTCGCGGCGGACCGGATGATCGCCCCACACGGGACAACCCGACGCGGGAGCAGACAGAACAGCGAGAGGCGCGAGTCCGGATTCCCGAGATGGAACAAACGGGCATCGTTGCCGACAACTTTTGTGACGCCGCCGGGTTTCTCGACCGACTGGATGGCGAGGACGACGATTGACTGATGGCCAGTTTCAGCGCTGAAACTTTTCTGGAGTCTTACGAAATCCGGCATGCAGTCTGAAGCCGTACTCACGCAATTCACCGCGTCTTCTGCTTTGTACTGGCAGGGACGCCGGTCGGGCGGCGGCCGAGGGAAGGGTTAAAGGCGAGCTGTGCCGCAAACTGCGCCGCGTACCAGGTCTGAATTGCCTCAGCTGCCCAGTAACAACGCTTGCCCACCCGTACCGGCGGCGGAAACCGTCCCTCACGAACCCATCCGTCCAAAGTCCGCTCGGAGATGGCGAGCTGCTCGCAGACCGTCGGTTTATCCAGTGTTTGCATGATGCTTTCCATTACTGTTGTGATGGGAAGTAGAGCGACCGGTTTTATCCATGCTGGCCGCCGCAAAGGCAGCAGCGGCCCACACAGGCTTCGTGCGCTTCGCGATCACGTGGCCGTAGAGGCAAATTTCTGTACTAATGGGAGGCCAAGCAGACGCCCTTCCCCGGATGGCGGACGCAGGACGTCAGCCAGAAGCCGACGTCCTGCTAACCGGAACTACGACGGACTCTGACCTGACCCGCCCCGCCGAAGAGGTCGGCGAGCGTGCCCAGGCACTAGTGCAACACCTCCGGTGAGACGTTGTGCATCGCAGACAACGCCTCCGCGCACAGGGCTACCTTCGGCGTCGCAACAATAAAGGAACCTTGATGCACGACATGCGGAAAATAGGCCCGAGCCGCTTTTTCCATTTCCCGGTTACCGCACGCGAAGGAGGCGCGCGCCAGGAACTTAATCGTCTTGTCTTGGCCACCAGTGCTGCGGATATCGGCGAACATGGCGCTCAGTCGGACTCCTTCAGGCAGGCGCTGGATCAACGGAAGAGTTTCGTCTCCGCCGTCGTGGTGAACCAGAAGCTGGAACCCGCCCTGTTCGTCCCACGCGTTCAGTGCACGCCAGGTATCCTCGTCGCTACCGTCCAGAAAATAGTGAAAGGCAAACACCTCATCGATGACGGCCGTGACAATGATTACAGAGGTTTCCTGTCCGCCTGATGATGTCAAACAGAGATGCAGGTCTTCGGTCACCTCCGGCGGCAACGGCATGTGCGAGGGCAAACACGCGCTGAGAGCTGGCCCTGAGGCGAAGTCGGCCAGGAGACCGTCTCCGAACGGGTTGAGCAGTTGGACAAGCTGGGAAGACTCCAGCGCGAAAGGATTTGATATCTGCATGGCAATTAACCTCGAAGCATCAGATTGGAACGGAGTAAAAAAGAGAGTGCATTTCCATCAGGAAATACGTTGGCGACGCTGGCCACGGCGGCCACGCTTGGGCACGCACTCAGGCGGCACGGCAGGACTTGAACCGAGGGACGCAACCATTCGATGGATGTGGGCGATTGCACTTCTGCCCCCGGACTCCAGGCTACTCAATGGGAAAAACTCACCCCGGCGCAAAAGTTCGGCATGCAGCCACTGATAGGTATCGGTCATACTGTGCGGCCGTGAATCACTGGGAGCATCAAGCAGTAGCTCAGCGCACCGTTCGAGCGACTGGAGCATGAACATGCCCTCCTCGATACGCCAGACAAACTCCGTGTGGCTGCCAATCTCAAACCGCTCCTGCGCAGCCCGCAAGTTGGGCGCGTGGCAGTGGATAGCCTCCAGCACGGTGTTCGGGTCGAGCTCGCGCCAGTATCTTCGGCGCGGTTCGTAGACTGACTCGAGCACCTCGAAAACCGCCTGCAGGTCTAGCTCATCCGGATGCTCTGTGCGTGTACTGAACCCGGTTGTCAGCCGCATGAATGTGGCCTGCTGGGAGCCCTGGACAGGGGGCAGGTCAAATAGCGGTCTCCTGCTTCTGGCCGAAGGGCTGGCGTCCCGGCCAGCGCCGGATTGTGCGACGTCTTTGGGGGGCAAATTTCTTTTTAGGTTCATGTTCCGATCCTCATCGGGTGTGGGGTTGCAGGAAAAGTTGTGAACCGGCGCGAGCAAAATTAGTGCGCCCGCCGGCGCTTCAATGCCGCGTCGTCGCTAAGAAAAAACAATGGTCAACCCATAACTTTTAAATAGGATTACTAATTACAGGTCCGTTATGGCCAGTTCATACACGTACCTTCAAACCATTATCGATAATCAGTTAGCCACGAGCGAAATCCACGCGGAAGCCGGCCGCATGACCGTTTTCTCAGGCCATCAATGAATCCCGCCGCTAGGCGAGTCAGGCAGCAAAATTACAGGAGGTCCACCTGCCGACAAAGGCGCCCCGATGTACTTGGTCAACCGCTCCGGCATGAGGATGTTGACCTCAACGTGGGAAAGTTCGATACCTTCCAGGTCACTTGTGGCTCTGCGTTCGATAATCCCGCTTGCGGCCAAGCTTGAGCAGAACTCCATAAACGGCACCGACGTGTCTCTCTCACACTCTCGCCGCAAATAATCAATGCCACTCGTGCTTTTCCCGGGCGTCCAGTCAATTTCAGGAAGCGAGTACAGTATCTGACTATCCTCAATCAACGCGACAGGCGCCTGCCGGTTTCCGCGCCACGTATCGATGGCAATCCAAGGCTTCCTGCAGCTCGCGTCTGCCAGAAAGTAAATCTGGGCCGCCCCAATTTGGACGCGGATAGTCACCACTGAAAGACCAGGTCCCGCTATGTGCCCGAAACCCACGCTCCCGCTTCCATCTGCCAGCGCCCCAATCCGCCTCAGATTGGAATGTGCAGCCAGAACAGGACCAAGCGGAGGTCGTGACGTCTGGTTTTGTACCAATTCCAAGAAGACTTCTTCCGGCATGAACACGCCGATTTTTTGCAAGCTGCCAGGCATGCCCTTGGGGGCTTGAGCTTTGACATTTTTATGGTTCAATTTCATATAAACATTTCCTCGTGGTGAAAAGTCAGACAATGGGCCCGGCTCGCTCCGGCAATCAACCAGCGAGTTGAATCCGCCGCTTCTTAAACAGGATCGGAAGACTGTTGCTTTGAAGAGAACTTATCGAGATACGTTGCTGCCGACTTGAACCGCCAGAAACTCCGGCACTGCGCGTGCACCCCCTTGCATCCATCACGTTCGAGATAGTCCTAATATTCGAACTCATTTTTTAACTTGCTTATCCAGCTTCATATCACAATCTTCCTTGTATCAAAGCGCGTGGGGAGACGCTCATCCTAGTCCCGGCACGGATCATTCGTCCGTACCGCTCGGTGTGAAAGCGGAGAGGAATCCGCACCAATGGCGACGGTCTAGAATATGTATATAGCTCTACGAATCAAATAGATGTCCAGTTGCGCAATAGTTCCACCCGTATCGCCCCGTCTTAGTCCAGGTATCCAGTCATGGGATACGCGAAATACCTCCGTATGTCGCTACACACATCGCTACAGGTGCGTAACTCAAACAGGTTGCGCACCGTTCGCCGCTCCAGAGGCGGGTGCGCCGAACGGCGGCTCCGCCGCGACAATCGGACAAGCCTCTGCACCAGCATCCTCGAGTCGGTGCATGAACCCCAGAATCGCACGCGTTGCCTTGCAGTCGGAGTCCAAGTGGTCCGCGTATTCGTGCTCGCCCCTCTTCTGGAAATCCGCCATCAGCCAGTCATAGACCTGTTCAGGTTCCAGGGGACGCTCGCTTGCCGGCAATGCGAGGAGGCGCATGGCACAGCGCTCGTCGAATTGCCGCACGTAGAGGAGGTACGCGATCCACTGTCTAACGGTCATCCGCGAGTCCAGCTTCGTATCCGGGCTGAGCTTTGGAAGATAACTGGAATGCACGAAAGACCGTTTCCGGATCCAGTTCACACCAGAAAGCGGGGCGAGACTCATAGAGGTCCTCAAGCATATTGCCGGTCCGGTATGCTGCCTCCCCTGGGCCGGCCGGCGGATTGCGCGTCATGTAGCCGACCAGCCGGTCGAAGTACGGCTGCTGTCGTGAATCTGCTGGCTTCGTCATTGTGTCTTTTCCGGCGTCTAAAAGAATAGGCCCAACCCGGTTTTTCGCGCCCCTGCTGATGAGGATGGGAAGCGAGGCGAATAGCTGCCGAGGATGGCGGAAGCGGCGGGGTGCTGCTGTGTCAGGCAGCGCAGGTGTGAGGTAGGGTGGCAGCCGGGCAATCCGGCGCGGCGGCGATCGCCGCCGCAGGCATTGCTGTAGGCAGATGGAATGCATTTCGTGGCCCCGGATAATTGGGTTGAGTGCCCAGCCCCCGAGGTCCCCGACATCTGGGCCGGGTCCCCGGGACCAGCCCGAGCACTTGGAGCCACTATGAATTACACGGCCGCCACCTCCGAAGGGCGTGCACTTATTTCCCGTGTCGACGCGGGGTGGCGCGGGGCCACAGCGAGGGTCCCGGGTATTTTCCCGTGTATTTGAGGAGCAGTTCAGACCGAGCCTTTTCCCATTGCTCCTTCCAGGCTTTCAGGGCAGGAAGGTCGAAAGCCACATCGAAAACGCGGGGGTCGATCTCGTGCTGCTTCAAAACGGCCTTCGCAAGTTTCACAGGATCCCAGGTCTGCCGGGCCTGTTTGAGCCCCTGTGCGCCCTTCTTCAGGCGGGCACCGTTGACCCAGACGAGATCCTTCTTGCCAAGCTTGTGGGTCCAGTCTCGGGCGACCCACTGGATCCCGTCAAATGCCCGTGCAAGATCGCCCGTCTCGACACCGGCTATCCCGTGGTCATGGTCACCGAAACCATGGGGAATCCGGGTGGCGTCGAGAAATCGGACCACCTCGGACCGGTCGAAGCCGATACTGAGCGAACGGAAGAATTCGTTTTGGTCCCATTGACCGTTTTCCTCGACCACGGGTTCCATCAGCGGCGTTACAATTTGTCTGCCCTGCCTGAAGCGCGAATCTACCGCCACAAAACAGAGGCGCCTGCCCTCCTCGTACTCATACCACGCGGCAGCGCTCTCGATCAGCGACATGCCCTCAGCAGCCACGCCCTCGTTAAAAATGTGCCGGTTGCGTCTGTTTTCTACCCACCTCGGATGGGGATCTGGTGCATTGCACAACTGCTGCTGGAGGTCTTTCGCTGCTTCGGTAATCTGCCATGCGCGCCGAAATTCCGAGTTGCCGACAATTCTGGCCGGGTCCTTGCATTTCGCAATCTCGTGCAGTACATGATGTAAGGATTCAAATTTCATCAGCGGCCTTGCGCTCCCGTCGCACAAACACTTCATAACGGCGGGCGGCGTCAGACCTTGAGGTATCGGTTCCCCGATGGAGCGTTGGGCTATCGGTGCGGAGCAAAATAAAAATTCGATCAGCGGGGCACAACCATGCCCGATCTGTAGGTCGAAGACAGCAAAAAGCCAGACGATCTGCCAGCGCTGCGTAAAACTATCGCGACAACGTTAAGGCCTTCGGGCGCCCTAGCCAGAGACGGACAAGGCATGGCCCAAGACATCTGTCTGTCGGTACGTGACGTATGCGACTCCGTAGTCGCCCGCCAATCGAGTCAGCATTGGCCTGGAGAATCGGGGTTGCGAAAGGGCTGTTCGAGGCGCGGATGACATAGACAGGAACGATGACGACGTCTGAAGCCTGCTCGACCGGCAGTTGACGTTCGCTTGCCGTACGCAATCCGGGCAGTACGTCAATGCATTTAAAGGCTGCCGATCTGCCGTCTGAGTTCGGCGGCCCTTGCCTGCGAACAGCCGAGATGACGCCGGATGTCGGCAACTGTCGCCCGAAGATGCCCAGCTGCAATGTCCCGGGTGAGTTGCAGGCTGGTTTCGTCGCGACGGTCCTCGCGGTCGTGGGCGACCAGCGAAGCAGTCACGGCTGACCGGTCCCGAGTCACGTGACAGTTGGCGAGTAACGTGTGACTCTCGGACTGACCCGCCGTGACCACCGGCGTGACTGAGAAATCGGCAGCCTCGTCAACGGGAATCCTAGCCGTGCTGCCCGGTCGAAGCGCCAGGTACCAGCACAAGCACGCCACACCTTCCAGTTCGGCTGCAAAGACAAACGCCAGCAGCAGGTTCACTTTTCCCTCAGTCATGCCCAAGCAACCGGCCAGTCGTGCCGTGACTGGGTCGTCACGCGCGGAGTCACGCAGAGTCGTCACGTGACTCGCTTGCTCAATCCGCCGGTCTTCTGCCCTTTCCCGCCGTTTTGTCTCGTCCGCCTCGACATTGAGCGCGTCGAGCTTTGCGGTCAGGGCAACCCCGTTCGCGCGAACACTCGCGCAGTTTCGGGCACAGCGATGCGCTTCAATGTCCCCTATCGCTGCCCTGACCGTCGCTTGCTCTGCGGAAATGGCCGTCAGAGTGCGGCCGGATGGATAGATTTTAGGAAAGTGCTCGGCAGCCAAGGTGATCGCCTCTGCTCGGCGCTCGCCCGCATGCAGTTGCGACATCAGGAAGAACGTTACGTGGCTGAAGCTGACTGCAATCGCGCAGACCGCCCACACTCCGGCGGCGATACAGCGAACCGGGGGCGGCGCTGCCCGACATAACGCAGGCAACAGGTGCACGCACAGGACCAGAACAATGCTGATCGCACACCAGAGTAGCCGTTCCGCCAGCCAATCGCCACGTTGCCATCCGGCTAGCACGGATATGCAGACGGTGGTTCCGGTTGCTGCGATGGCGAGTAATAATGACCCGCGCGACGGGAAGTCGGAGAACCGTCTGTTCCCAGCAATTTTTTCGTTATCGACTCCGGTCTGCACGCAGCCCCCGTTTCATGGAATGATACGTATAGATAGCTATCGCCGTGAATCAGGTACCAGAAGCAGACACGGATGTCCGCAACTCCGATCGAATGTGGCTCTCCGCGCTCGCGGATTATGGATGGGAATCCAGCGAAAGCAATTGACGTATGTGCAGGATGCCCGTCGTCCTGAACGTTCGCGCGGTAGCGGACACCTCTAAAATTTGTGTGCATTGAACCGAGGTTGCGCACGCACATAGTCACGAGATTTCTCTGAGCGATCTCTCCGTATTCGAGCCGCTCTCCCGCCGCGTCGCTTCATCCGCTTTGACATTTAAAACATCGAGCTTTGCGGACAACGCGATCCGGTTCGCAAAGGTTCGCGCAGCTGCGCGTACGCCCCTGTGTGTTTAAGGCAGACATCGCGTCGACGGTTGCCTGTTCCAAGCTATCGCTCCAAGGCTACAATCTCACGGAGCAACAGTCGCGGCCGGCCCGACAAGCACTACTATCGCGTCCGCCCGAAGCTCGCCCGTATGCTGCTGCGACAGCAGTAAGAACGTTGCATGGTTAAACGAAACGGCGAGCATGAACGCGACCCACAATATGCCGGCAATTCAGCAAGCGATAGTCGAGGCTTCGACGCATAGCGTCGGCACTAAATGGGCGCACGTGACGAGCACAACGCTAAACGCACACCGGACAATGCTTTTCGAAAGTCGACGGCCTCGTTGCCAATCAGCAAGCATCGACATGCAGAATGCTGTTCCCGTTGCCGCGATGGCTAGCATGAATAGGCCATAGAAGCGAATATCGCGAAACTCTTCACGCTTCAGGTCTTTCACTGCGATGTCCAAGGTTTTTTGCCTGCACCCCCGTTCTTCAAATACCAAATGTAGAGGCCGCTCTTCGCAGGCGTGACTTGTATCACAGTCGTACCCACATATCGAACCCGACCGAGCCACTAGGTGAACTATCTCAACCGTTTAGAAGATCGAAGCTCAGAATTCGGTGGGATTCACGAACGGTTTGGCGAGAGAGTCTCAAAAACAAGCATGAATCAAAAAGAGCTAAATGGATCAATCCTGGCGCCATCGCAGCTCTCGCCACCTTCGGTTTGAAGCGCGCGAAGGAGGAATCGCTCGTGCTGCGGAACTATGAGCCGCAGGAGGGACAGCCCCGCGAGCTGGTCGAAAGGCGCATCAGCCTGCTGTCTTCTGCACGAAGAGGGTTTCAGCGAAAAAGCGGAGCCGCCGGAAGTTTACGTACGCCATGCCGACATCAGGCTCGTGACTAAACCTTCAACAGCAGGCGAAAGTTTCCGAGCTCCTCTCCAATCAGGACCACCCTGACCCGCTCGACCTTCACGTTTGAATACAGCGGCTCTCGCTCTTCCGGGGCGCCCGGATAGAAGACTTCATATGGACGCCCGCCATACAAGCCGGATTCATGGTTCCATAAGTCATCGCGTACGATGACATCGCCGAGAACGGCACCATCGGAAACATCTGCGTAGGGCAGAAATACCAGAACAAGTGCTTCGGGATCGGCATTCGCCAGACGCTCAAGCAGTTGGTAGACTTTCATGAAACGTTGCCCCGCAATCCATGCCGACCGAGTCATTGACTGGTCGGCGACAGGAGACGTATGAATACGTCAAGGATACTGTGGGACCGTTCAATACAGACCGGATCGAGATCAATGCGCGTCTGATTCCGTACCAGCAGACTTCCATCGGCACTGCGCTGTTCTCGCGTCATATCGAGACGGGCAATCGCGCCGCTGGTCTTGCCGTCGAGAGACTGGAGCCTATCGACAAACACCGTCATGTGGCGACGCACGGGCGGAAAGGGCGGCAGCGGATACTGACGCTCCTGATCGGCACGGAGGGCAGTTACGACAGCAACGAACTAGTGCTAGGCTACGCACCTCGGTATCGGCCCACTCTGCTCCAGAGTCAGCTCGCCGCGAGCCTCGGATACGAAAGGCAGCTCTGCACCGTGCGCGAGATACTCCCCCTCATATGCTGCCACTCGCCATGTGAGGTGGCAGATTCCTCTTCGCTTCTGGCGCATAACGTGCCCATGTCTCGACTTCACCGCCCCGACAGCTGCAAACGGGACTGCCATACATCCAGTCGACCATTGGCCATGCCTCCCGTGCAGGCGCGGGGTTACCATTTTTCGTCAGGATCGCCCCAGACGGCGGGCAAGACTTTCGCCGTCCAGGCGAAATGCATCTTGTCCGGGAAATGCCGTAACAGGCTTAACGCGCGATCTCGCAGTTCGTCCATGGCCGGGACGTCACTCCCTGATGCAAGCATTTGGAGTAATTCCCGCGTGCGCAACACGGACCGCGTACGCTCATGCGGCATGGTCATCGGCGTCCTCCATAAAGTCGGTGCCCCAAACATCTCGACGGTCGAAGTCAGCCATATCGGATACAGCCGATGCCCCGTTCCCGGCAGCGGTCGGACCAACCTCATCGCACTGACCAACCGGCAACGGTCGTCGCCAGTCCGGCACGAGTTGGGCGGTCACGTCGCTCCACTTCTGAATGCGCCACTGTCTTACCGCCCACTGCCAGACATATTCAGCATCCCTGTCGAATCCTGCACGCCCGACCAGGACGTAGCGACGGCCAGTTGCAGTGACGCCCGTGCGCGTTGTCGCGTCGAACGAAATGATTGCCGTGCTGACACGTCCGTCGCGCTCGGCAAGGTTGAATCCGACGAAATGCCGTGCGCCAGTACTCGATTCGCGAATAGACCAGGACTCCAGCGAAACGATCGGGTCATCGCAGACCGACGAGCTTGCGTGGATAGACATAGCATTCCCCGTTCAAAACGTTTTCATCAGTCCCGGGGGGCATGTAACGACGCCTCACGGAGCCCCGCGTCAATACCCCTGTTTACTGATATCGATATGCTGCAGCATACCCAGATGCCGAGTCGTTCGCGATGCTCGTTTCTTCATGTTCGGGTCCCCTATCGATAGAAATTGTGTACAGCTGCGCCGGTAGTCGATTTCTCCCCAAAAATTGCTGGACCGCCGGAGAGATTTTTTACTCGTCGCTGTTTCGCTTGCTGTGTTGGGGGCCGTCTCGGTCGCTGAGATGCTGAGCAATTTCTGAGAGCGATGATGATGGCTTTGAGCTCGTCGATCTTTTGCACGGTTGCGAGCATGTCGATCTGGTGGGCAGCGTTCCTCCAATGCTCAGCTCCGACTAACAACAGCAAGCCTCGCCGCGAGTCCGGCGAAAACGGACGCAAGCAGGTATTGAGGGGTCCGGGACTGATGGCGTCGGCATAACCACCTTTGCGTAAGTCGGCTTGCAAAAATGATGACGATGCCGTTCACGATCAGACCGATGAAATTGAGCACGGTCGCAAGCGTCAATATCTGAAAGGCCACTGCACCGTCTTGCGGACGCACGAATTGCGGGAACAGCGCAAGGACGAACAAAGCCATCTTCGGATTGAGCAGATTGGTCAGCAACCCTTGCCTGAAAATCCTTTGAACAGAAAAACGAGCTCCGCTGGCGGCGGGCGAAATGGACAAGGGGGACGCGCGAAGGGTCTTCCACGCAAGGTAGAGCAGGTAGGCGGCGCCAGCGAATCGGACGACATCGTAGGCTACCGGCACGGCGAGAAACAGTCGGGACAGGCCAAACGCCGCCAGCATTGCGTGGCAATAGGTTCCAGCCAATATGCCGGCAAGCGATGTGAAGCCAGCAGACCGTCCCTGAGTAACGCTTCTCGATGCTATGAGTAGCATATCCGGACCTGGCGTCATCGTGAGCGCGAGACAGGCCCCTGAAAAGAGGGTGAGAGTAGCAAAGCCAAGCATGGAAGGTCCCCTTGCGCCAGTTGCGCAAAAGGGATCTCAGTTTAATGAAAATCATGTACTGAATCAATCGGTTTGACCGGCCGATTTCGGTCGTGCAGCCAGCTCGTTCCGGGTCGAAAGTACGCATTCGTCTTCGTCGCAGTAACAGTTCGCGATTTCCGTTTTCGAACGACCGCTGTCCTTGGATGAGAGAGCGTGGAGGGAATCAACACGCGAATGGCGGCCTAGGCCGAACTACGGTTCTTAAGAAACCGGCTTGGATGGCCGGACCGCTCAGATTCGCAGCCCCCAAGACTGATCGATAGAATTCCTTCTGTGCAGAGTAAACTTACGATGACAACTGCGCCGCTGTCAGGCAGCGTCTTTATCCAATTCCCCTTTATCGGGTGATATTGTTCCTACGTGGACATGGTGCTTCCATCTGCGTCGTCGAAGACAGCACGGCATCATCGTCGGTGTCAACAGCTAGCTATTCGATGGCCGCCTATTGGAGATCGCAATCGCTTTTTCCTCGGGCTCGATGACCAGGGATATTGGGGCTTATTGTCGCGAAGCAGCTTCAAAACACACAATGGATAGCTATCCACATAAAATAACCGGATGCCCTATTCCGGCTGAAACAGACGCTTAGGGATTTGCGGGATTCAAGCGCTCCATTGCCGAACACTCGCATCGCAAATTCAAGTCAGAAGTTCTGTCTCTCGCCACCTAAAAACAGATACATTAGCGTTGTCCCGCTATCGGGCGGTAGCGTTTGAACCGTCAGAAAGATCTCGATCAAATGTGGATCCAGCGTGCCAGCCCAACCAAACATTTCCCATCACAATCTGGATCCATATGAATTCATCCCACCCCGAAGAATTTTCGGCAACCACGCGCGACGATAATGATTTCAAAGTCGTTCGACGTCTTCTAGACGAGCGCTATAGTTGTCGATCATTTCGGCCGGATCCTGTCCCCCGAGACGTCATTGAGAAAATTCTCGCCACCGCTCAACGGACCGCTTCCTGGTGCAACAGTCAGTCATGGCATGTCGCGATCACAGAGGGCGCGGGTACTGAGCGACTCATGCGCACACTCTACGACCACGCGTCGAACGAAGCGCCTCCCGAACCCGACTTTACGTTTCCGCGCGAATACACTGGGGTCTATCTGGATCGCCGGCGCGAAACTGGATTTCAACTCTACAACGCATTGGGAATTGCCCGTGGCGATAAAGCGGCCTATGCCCAGCAGGCGCTAGAGAACTTCCGATTTTTCGGCGCTCCGCATGTGGCGATTATCACCACGAACGAGGCACTCGGTATCTATGGTGCAATCGACTGTGGATGCTACGTCAGCAACTTTCTGCTGGCCGCGCACGCAAGCGGCATCGCGACAGTTCCTCAAGCGGCGCTGTCGACGTACGCGAAGATTGTCAGACGGGAGTTGAACCTGGGCGAGGACCGGCGAATGGTGTGTGCAATATCCTTCGGCTATGCCGACGAAGGACATCCCGCCAATTCATATAGAACCAGTCGCGCCCCCCTCGAAGAAGCGGTCAAATGGATCGCTGATTAGAAAACGGCTCGCAACATGCGAGCCGATCACGCTTAGCTTTGCATGGCATCACAGTAACGCGCGACATGATAATCAGAGTCGCCCAATAACGAATCGAACATCGTGAGCCGCTTCAGATAATCGCCGACTTCTAGTTCGTCGGTCATACCCATTCCACCGTGCAGTTGCACAGCCTGCTGACCCACAAAGCGCCCTGCCTTTGCGACGCTGACCTTGGCGGCGGACAGCATGCGGCGGCGCTGGGCCGGATCCGCTTCGTCGAGCGCCTGGGCCGCAACATAGGCCATCGACAGCGCCAGCTCCTTCTGGACGAGCATGTCGGCCATGCGATGCTGCAAGGCCTGAAAAGCCCCCAACGGCTGACCGAACTGACGGCGATTACGCAGATACTCCACCGTGATCTCAATCAGCTTTTCCATCGCGCCGGCCGCGTCCGCACACAGCGCAGCAATGCCATGATCGAGCCCGTGCGTGAGCGCCTTCAACCCGTCTTTCGGTCCGCCTATCATGGCATCTTCACCGACGACAACGGACTCCAGTTTCAGGTCAGCGGCGCGCAGTCCGTCCATCGTCGGATAGGCGGTGACGGTAAGGCCTGGTGTGCTGCGCGGGACGATGAAGAGCCCAATGTCGTTGCCGCCATCGAGTCTCGCCGTGACCAGCATAGCGTCGGCTGTCTCGCCGTGCCAGACGAGTGATTTGACACCGTTGAGGACGTAACCGTCTTGCGTACCATGCGCGCCCGTGCGAACTGCCTCCGGCCGATAACGCGTGCCCGGTTCGAGCCAAGCAGCAGTCACAATGCGTGTGCCGCTTGCAATGGCCGGAAGCCAGTTGTCCTTCTGCGCCGGGCTGCCAAACGCATTCAGCACTTGTGCCGCGACCACCCCGCTCGGGATGACCGGTTCCAGCGTCAGCGCCCGCCCCAGTTCGAACTGCACAACGAGCCTGCTCGCGGCGCCTTCGCCGAAACCGCCGTACTCTTCTGGCACCGTGAGGCCGATCACCCCCATATCCGCGAGCAATGACCAGATCTGCGGGTCGAAGCTCGCTGCCTCACGTGAGCGCCGGCGCCGCTTTTCAAACGTGTATTCTGTCTCAACGAAACGGCGCAGACTGTCCACGAGCATTTGCTGCTCTTCGCTGTAAGTGAAATCCATAATTCTTTCCTAGAGGCCGAGAATCATCCGGGAGATGATGTTTTTCTGCACTTCGGTCGCGCCGCCGTAAATAGACGTCTTGCGCATGTCGAAATACGTCGACACAGCAGGTGCGGCCCATGCCGGTCCGTTGACGGGACACTCGGCGCCGGCCTCCAGCCATTGCGGCGAATAAGGCCAACCGTGCGGCCCGGCAACCTCCAGTTGCAGCATTGCGATGTCCTGCTGGAGTTCAGAGCCGCGGATCTTCACGATCGACGCCTCCGGACCCGGCGCTTTCCCGGCGTCCGCAGTCGCCACGCGCAGCAACAGCATCTCCAGCGCCATCACATCCATTTCGATTCGCGCAATCTTGTCGCGCATTCGCACGTCGTCCAGCATCGTGCCGCCTTCGCCGTTGGGCGACTGCGCGGCATAGTGCTTCAGGAGGCGCAGTTCGCGATAGCAATGGCCGATTCCGGCAATGCCGGTGCGCTCGTGCCCAAGCAGATACTTCGCATAAGTCCAGCCGCGATTTTCTTCGCCCACCAGATTGGCGACCGGTACCTCGACGTCTTCGAACCACGTTTCGTTGACGTCGTGTCCGCCGTCGAGCGTAACGATCGGTCGCACGCTCACACCGGGCGATTTCATGTCGATCAACAGCAACGATATGCCTTCCTGCGGCTTTGCTTCAGGATTCGTGCGCACCAGGCAGAAGATCCAGTCGGCAAAGTGCGCCATCGTGGTCCACGTCTTCTGACCGTTCACGATATAGCGGTCGCCTTTCCTGACCGCGCTTGTCCTGAGAGAAGCGAGATCGGAGCCGGAACCGGGTTCGGAATAGCCCTGGCACCAGAAGTCGTCGATCGCCGGAATACGTGGCAGAAAGCGCGCCTGCATCTCCGGGCTCGCGTACTTGATCAGCACAGGCCCAATCATGTTGATACCAAACGGCAAAAACCACGGTGCGCCCGCGCGTCCAGTCTCGATATCGAAGATCAGCCGTTGCATCGTATTCCAGCCGGTGCCGCCGAATTCTTTCGGCCAGCCCGGCGCGCCCCACCCGTGCGCGTGCAGGATGCGATGCCAGCGCACAAAGTCGTCTTTCTCGACGCGCTGGTGGCCGAGTACCTTGTCGCGGATATCAGCCGGAAGGTTGGCTTTCAGAAAGGCCCTCACTTCCTCGCGGAAGGCCTGTTCCGTTGCGGTTGGACGTAAATCCATCTGCCTGTCCTTTGTTCAAAATCGATTCACTTCACCACTCAGGTTAGGACTGTCATGTCCACGCAAGAGCAGTCGCTTTCAACGCTTCATGCCTACCCTGCGACCCACTGGAAGCGCGCGGGCTGCTTCTCCTTGAAACGCTGTACGGCGTCCTGATGAGCTTGCGTGGTACATGCGATACCTTGGGCCGCCGACTCCATTTCCAGCAGTGTTCGCAGATCGCTGCTGAGCGACATGTTCAACGCCCGTTTCGACAGTCCGAACGCGATAGACGAAGCGCCGCTGAAGCTTTGCGCGATCTGTTCGGCTCGTTGATACAGCGCGTCGGGCGAGTGGATTTCGAATACCGCGCCGATTCGCTGCGCTTCGTCAGCGCCGATTTCACGTCCGGTGAAGACCAGGTCTTTCGAACGCGAAAGACCAATCACACGCGGCAACGTATAGAACGCGCCGCAATCCGGCACGAGACCGACCTTGATGAACGGCAGACAGAACCGTGCGCGCGGCGTGGCGATCACGAAGTCGGCGGTTAGCGCGAGGCTGAAACCCGCGCCATATGCAACGCCATCTACGGCTGCGATCACGGGCCGGTCCAGATCGATGAGAGCGCTCACGAACGGATGCAGATCATCGATGCGGTTACGTCCGTCCTCTGCGCTTCGCGGCGACATGCCGCGCACGTCACCACCGGAACAGAAGTCGCCACCGGCTCCGCGCAAAATGACGGCGCGAATGTCGCGGTCTTGGCGAATCCGTCGGACCGCATCGTCAAGCCCGTCACGCATGGGCAGATCGAGCGCGTTCTTTTGCTCGGGACGGTTCAGTGTCAGCGTGGCGACGCCGTCTTTTACATCAAACAGCAGTTGATCATGTGTCATGCGGCGGACCCCAGGAATGTATGCTTCACTTGATGGGACATAGATTTCTCCCTCGGCTGCAGGCCGGTTCATTGAAATGTTGTGGGTAGTTGGCCAACCAGAACGCTATACGCCGCGCTTCAAGGGTTGCGCCGCGTCGGAGCGGCTCGCTTCATAGGCGACGGAGCGCTGTGCGTCGGCGCTCTCGCGAAGCATGCGCAGCCGCTGCAATCGCCGCGCGGATTCTTCCGGGTTCATCAGCCAGGCCCCCAGCAGTCCCGCCGGAATCAACAGGCCGCCGAGAATTGCAAAGCCATGCTCGAATCCCGCGGCGGTTCCGTGCGCGGCACTCACGAAGTGACCCATCAGGGGCGGCGCGAGTACGCCGGCGAATGTGCCGAGCGCTGTGACGACGGACAGCCACGCCCCTCGCTGCCGGGTCGCCACCACCTCACCGATCATCATCGGCGACAGCGTCATGCCGCATTGGCTCAAAACGCTTGCGATGGTGTAGCAGACGAGTTTCGCACTCGCACTGATGTCAGCCGTCGTGCACAACATGAAGATGCCTGCCAGGGCGACGGGCACACTGGCCAGAACCCCACGCGACAGATGCGACGAAGCGCCTCTGTCTTTCAGCACGCGCGAAATCCATGCAACTGTGAGCATGCACGGTATAGACAGACCCGCCATTAGCGAAAACAGCCAGCCGGCATCGCTCGCAGGGTAGCCAAGTCCCGTGCGCAAGTAGGCAGGGAACCACGTGAAGTTGACGGAAACGACAGCGTATCCAACGAAGGTCAGAATGATGCCGCCCACCAATGTCCTGTCGGTTGCGATCTGCTTGACGATAGAGCCCACGCTTTCCGCAGGCGCGCTGGCTACGGCCACGCTCGACGCTTGCTCGCCGGCAGAAGACGTCTCATCGACAGTGCCATCTTCGCCCACGACCAGCCACAACGCTGTCCAAAGGCATCCGACAATGCCAAGGGCGAGAAACGCAGCATGCCAGCTGTAACGCGTGATCAGGAAAGTCAGACACGGACCTGCCAGCAGAAGGCCCACACTCGCGCCTTGCTGAACGATCACTGTCGGAAAGTTGCGCTTCGAGTTGTCGAACCATTTGTAGCTAGCGTGAGTAGCGAGCGCGTAAGCCGGTCCCTCGCCTGCTCCGAGCAACACACGGCACGCGATCAGCACGGGATAGCTCACGACTCCGACAAGCGGAAACTGTGCAATCGCCCATACCGCCGACAGGAACGCCAGCAGCCACCGGGTTTTGATGCGAGTGGACGCCAGCCCGAACAGAAGTCCCGACACCGTGAACAACAGGAAAAAGCTGCCGCCGACGAAGCCGAACTGCTGGTGCGATAGCCCGAGGTCGTGCATGATCGGCACGGCGGCGAGTCCGATGACGGCTTTGTCCGCGAAATTGATCACCATGAACAGAAACAGCATGGCTACCACGATCCAGGCGCGCAATCGACTGGTTTTCTGAAACATGTCTCCTCCTTGGATCGCTTGGACCGGTGTCGGTGAAATGCACAACCCCGACTCCGACAGGCAATTAGATTTGTAGTAGCAAAACGGGACGCGCACCGGACCTTTATAGGTCTCTTTTGCGACGACGCAGATACCAAACGACGCGGCCGGCGATTAAAGAACCGTGCGGCCCGGTCAATGAAGCGAGTACGGGTTCTTTAACGATGCCGCCACGGCTCTCGAATGGCTTACATCGTAGGGCCGAAACATCCTGCACGACGGTCAATAACTTGACAATCCAGTGTCATTCGACCTGCACGGTTTCCCTGAGCGATGCCTCAACGGGAACTATCGTGCAGCGCCCGCGCCGACCCGTTTGACCGCCTTACGCGGCGGCAAGTGAAACGGCCGCTGTCAGCCGCTCGCGGCACTGCGACACAATGCGCGCCAGCAAGGCTTCACAAGTCGGAATATCGTCGATGAGTCCAACCACTTGCCCGGCCCAGACCAAACCCGCATCGACCTCGCCGGTTTGAAGTGCGTCGTGCCCGCGACGGCCAGCAACCAGATGCCGGATATCTTCGAACGCACATCCGCCTGGACGCCGCTCGGTGGCGACCACCTCGTCGGACACAGCGTTCTTCAGCACGCGTGCCGTATTGCGCAATGAGCGGAAGATAAGCTGTGTATCCCGTTCGCTCGCTCCCACAAGCCTCTGCTTGATGCGTTCATGCAGCGGCGCTTCCACTGTCGCACAGAAACGGGTTCCCATGTTCACCCCTTCGGCGCCCAAAGAGAGCGCAGCAGCCATGCCATATCCGTCGGCAATGCCACCGGATGCGATGACCGGAATCTTCAGCGCGCGCGCGGCGAGAGGAATCAACACCAGACCCGGGACGTCATCTTCTCCCGGGTGACCGGCGCATTCGAATCCGTCGATACTCACGGCATCGACGCCGTTGCGCTCGGCAGACAGCGCATGTCTGACACTAGCGCATTTGTGAACGATCTTCACCCCGTTGCGCTTGAGCTTCTCGATGAATTCCTTGGGACTATTCCCCGCGGTTTCAATCACCTTCACGCCGCTTTCGATAATCGCGTCGAGATACTCTGCATAGGGCGGAGGATTCGCGGACGGAAGAATGGTGAGATTGACGCCAAATGGCTTGTCGGTCATCGCGCGACAACGCACGATTTCCTGAGCCAATGCGTCCGCTGTCGGCTGGGTCAGCGCGGTCAGCACGCCGAGGCCGCCTGCATTGGAAACGGCCGACGCCAGTTCTGCCCGGCCCACCCACTGCATGCCACCCTGAATGATGGGGAAACGGATGCCGAGCAAATCTGTAATGCGTGTCTTCATTGGAGACCTCTAATACACTTAAAAGATATTTTTTAATCTGCGAATCAGTGGAGTCAGGCTGCGGGCGTTTAGCGGCCCGGAACGGCTGTTTCGCCGTTGTGTTGCGTGCGCGTTTGCTCATTACGCGCGCTGTCCGGATTTTTGAGCGAGAGGTCAGCGAGCACTTCCGCCGTATGCTCGCCGATATCCGGCAAGCGTCCATCACGTCGGTGATAGTCGTGAAATGTCGTCGGGCACGCTGGCAGCGACACCGGTCCTCGTCCCGATGCATGAACTTGCACAAACAGGTCAGCCGATACGCCTGCCTCTCCTGGCGTTACCTCCGCCATCGTTCGCACCTGGCCGAAAACAACACCGGCGCGGGTAAGGCGCTCGCATAGGTCAGCGGTACTGAACTGGCTGGTTGCGTGGCGCAGATCGATCAGCATCGCGTGTCGATTTTTCAGCCGGGCCGCGTTTTCGCAGAATCGCGGGTCGGCGGCGATGTCCGGCCGATCTAGCGCGCCACATAGACGCGCAAAATGCTCCTTGGTGTAAGCCGAAATCACGACGTTCCCGTCGACGGTGGGCATTACCTCGGCAGCGGGCGTCGCGTTCGTCTGACCGTTTCCCGAGCGCACCGGTACCACACCATTCAGGCGATACTCGGCCCAGGTGCTGGACAGCGCGGACACAGCGACATCGACGAGAGAGACGTCGACAATGCCGCCCTCGCCGCTTACCGACCGTCTGAGTAAAGCCGCAAACACACCGGAGGTCAGCGCGTTAGCAGCCATCACATCGACGACGGTAAAGCCCACGCGAGTCGGATCCCGATCGCCATCGCCGTTGATGCTCATCATGCCGCTTTCCGCTTGCGCAGCAATGTCGAAGCCGGCTCGCTGGCTCGCCGGTCCGGTCTGCCCGAAACCGCTGACTTGCCCGTACACGAGACGCGGTACCGTGCTGGTTAGTGCCGCTGCGTGGAGCCCGAGTTTCTCCATCACGCCGGGGCGGTAGTTCTGAAGAACGACATCCGCAGTGCACGCCAGCGCGAACGCGTTTCGTCGTCCCTCCGGATCGCGCAGGTCGAGCACAACCGAACGCTTCGACCGGTTCCACGCAGAAAACAGGGGGCCAAATTGATCCTTATTCCAGCCCGCATAACGCCCCGCATCGCCCTCGGGCGGTTCAACCTTGATAACGTCGGCGCCCAGTTCCGCCATCGTCTGGCCGCACGCCGGCACCGCGATGTACTGTCCGAATTCGACAACACGCAATCCCTTCAGGGGCGCGTTTTCACGCGTGCTTTGCTGGTCATGCGACATGAGCGATCCTTACCGTCCACGAAGGACGGCTTTGAGCTATCGAGGAACCCGACCGACTATGCCGGTCCATGGTCGGTACAGCGATTCACCACGGCGATTCGCCGCGGCATTTGCGGCCGCGTTAGTCGCACGTAGCTAGTGGTCCTTCAAGCACCGTCGTTGCAAGCCGCTCGAGTTGCTGCTCGGCGCCTCCGTACAGCGTCGAAGCGGCCGCCAGTCTCTTGACGAAATGGCCGAGCACATATTCTTGCGTCATGCCGATCGCGCCATGGAGTTGCACCGACTCTTCCCACACGTGCGTCGCGGCTCGCGCCACAAACGCTTTGGCAGCCGCGCTGTAGCGGCGTCGGGCGGTTGAATCGTCGCCGTTCTCCTGATCGATCACACTGGCGGCAGCGCGAGTCAATGCGCGTGCTTCCTCGATTTCGACCATCAGATCGACCATGCGATGCTGGATCACCTGATTCGCGCCGATAGCGCGCCCAAACTGCTTGCGTGTGATGAGGTACTCGCGGGTCGTTTCGAACGCGGCCACCATGACGCCCACGGTCTCGGCGCAGTGCGCGACAGTTGCACGGTCGATCGCGCGTTCGATCAGTCGCACCACCTCCTCGCGCGATCCGGTCACGAGTGCCACAGCGCCTTCCACGCCATCCAGCACGATATCGGCTACGCGCTGGCCGTCGTACAGCGAGCGCGGCGTCACGGTTAGCCTTGGCGAGCCCGCGTCCACGAGGAACAGGCCCATGCTGTCCCCCGACGTCATGGCGGCCAGCAGAAACGCATCCGCACCGGCGCCGCCGGGCACGAGCGTTTTCGTACCGTTCAGCGAGAAGGTCTGACCGCTCTGCTGTGCGGTCGCGGTAACGGCGCCTCCTTCGAACGAGATGCCGGATTCCCACGCTGCGAACGCAAGGCGTTGGCTGCCGGTGACGACGCCTGGAAGATAACGCGCACGGAGTTCGGGCGTGGCCACGTCGACAAACAACATGGTGGCCAATACGGCAGCAGCGATGAAGGGCTCGTTGACCAGTCCGCGTCCGAGTTCTTCTGCCAGCACACAGATGTCGCCAAGCGAACTACCCAACCCATCGTCGGCCTCAGGAACGGGCATGGCGAGCCAGCCGAGTTCCGCAAACTCCTTCCAGCGCTCAGGCAGACACCCCTGCGGGTGAGCGAACGACGCTTCGCGCACCGCAGTGCCATAGCCGCGAGCAATGTATTTTCTGGCGCTATCGGACAACATGTCCTGGTCGTCGTTGAGAGTATGTTCGCTCATAGTCCGAGTACCGCTTTGGAAAGAATGTTGCGTTGGATTTCACTGCTTCCGCCTGCAATCGTGTAGCCACGCGCGACGAAGCGCCGCGATGAGGCAGTCGCTGAAATCGGGTCCTGCTGCTGCGATGGCGGCCCCACTTCGAGCACCTCCGGATCGAGTACCAGGCCTTCCTGGCCCAACCCATCGACAATCAGCTGCTCCCACAACTGGATCAGGCGGCTTCCCCGCAGTTTCAGCATGGAGACCTCAGCGCCGATCGGGTGGCCCGAAATGGCGCGCTGGATAAAACGCGCGGCATTGGCTTCGAGTGCCATCAACTGCATCTCCAGCTCCGCGAAGCGTTGCCGGAACCAGGAACGGTCGGCAAGACGCACGCCGCCTTCGGTGCGAGTCATCCCGACTTCCTGAGCGCGCGCCCTGCGCCGCTTGTTCTCGCCAATTCTCGCGAGCTTGAGCCGTTCGAACTCAAGCAATGATTTCGCAATCGTCCATCCTTCGTTTTCCTGACCAACAAGGTTCTCGAAGGGCACTTCCACGTTGTCGAAGAACACTTCGTTGAAAACTACCCAGCCATGGATACCGACGATCGGCCTGACCGTGACGCCGGGAGACTTCATGTCGACGAGCAGGAACGAAATGCCTGCCTGTGGCTTCGCATCGGCATCGGTGCGCACGATGCAGAAAATCCAGTCCGAATACTGCGCGTAGGACGTCCAGATTTTCGAGCCGTTGATCACGAATCCGTCATTGGTACGGTGAGCCCGTGTTTTCACCGATGCGAGGTCTGAACCCGCGTTCGGTTCGGAGTACCCCTGGCACCACCATTGCCTTCCGGCCGCGATTTCCGGCAGGAATCGCTGTTGCTGGGCGGGAGTACCGAAGCGCATCAGGATCGGCGCAATCATCGAAAAACTGACCATGATGATTTCGGGCGCGTCGTTATTGCAGAGCTCCTCTTCGAACGCCAGCTCCTGCTGAACCGTCCAGCCCTGTCCGCCCCATTCACGCGGCCAATGCGGCACGAGGTAGCCGTGGCTCGCAAGAATCTGATACCAGGCAATCGTGCGCTCACGCGGAATCTGTCGTCCGCTTCGAACCATGTCGCGAATATCGGACGGCAAATTGGCCCGAACGAATTCGCGTGCCTGGCTCCTGAATTCCGTGAGTTCACGCGTCTCAAACATGTTTTTCATTCCAGAGGAAGTGGTGTGGAGTTCCCGAACGAACTCAAGTAACGGATAGGATAAAATGCGCGTTATCCAGAGTCAGTCGATGAATTGACAATCTCGCCGACTGTGGAGTCAGGACATTCCCGCATTCGGCTTTCGCTTTTTGCTTCCCGTATTCCTGCTTTTCGCTTTCTCAGTACCTGGAGATGTCTATGCGCCACCAGCCGAACGCCGCAGATCCGTTCGCACTGATCTGCCGGGCGCTTCGAGCCAGTACGCTTTTCGCCGAATGGCCGCTTGCCAGCGTCGAACGCCTCGCAAAGACCGCGCGTCTGGAACAGCACAAGAAGCACACACAGGTTCTGGCAGCCGACAGGGAGCGGCGCGAAGTTCTTGTCGCCGTTTCCGGATGCGTCGAGGTGAGTCGTACAAGCGCCGACGGTTCCAGGTTCGTGGGCATTCTGATGCGTGCAGGTGACTGCGCGGGTCTCGTGCGCCTGCTTCAGGAAATTCGCGCACCTTACGATTACGTCGTGCTTGAAGATGCGTTAATCGTCCATGTGCCGAGCGATGCGCTGATCCAGATCCTGAACGACGAGCCTATTCTGTGGCGTTCGGTTGCACTCTTTGCGCTCGCCCGCCAACGCGACAACGCCGTCGCCATGCAGCAACGCGTGCTGAGCGATCTGTCCACTCAACTTGCCGCGCGTATCGTCGAACTGTTGGCGGCTTCCGCCATTTCCGGTGCAAGCAGCCCCGGCCGGTCTCTATCCCTAAGCCAGGGCAAACTGGGCTCGATGCTTGGAAAATCGCGTCAAACCATCAACAAAGAATTGGGCAAGTTGTCCGACAGAGGACTGATCGCGATCGATTACGGAAAGATCGAAGTGCTGGATTTGCCTGCACTAGAAGCGCTGGCCGGCAGCGGCTCCAGCCGCTAAGCGAACACGTCTGCGAGCGGCAAACGCCGCGACCCTGGAGAACATTCCGCAGAGCCGCGACGACATCAATCACAGGTTGCTATAGCCGCCGCCGCACACCAGCACCTGGCCCGAAACGTAGTTCGACTCTGGCGAGCAGAACAGATACACCGACCCTGCCGCTTCTTCGGCTGTACCCGGACGGCCCAACGGAATCATGCGGCTCGCACCGTCGAGCATGGCCTGCTGCACACCGACTTTGATCTCGCGACCTTCGATGCTCACGGTCTTGCTTTCGTCGCCCGCCAACGCCTGCGTCAGACGAGTTTCGATGAGACCGAATGCCACCGCGTTCACATTGACCTTCAGGCGACCCCACTCCTTGGCCAAGGTTTTGGTCATGCCCAGAATGCCGGACTTGGCCGACGAGTAGTTGATCTGCCCCGCGTTGCCGCCCGCTGCCACCGAAGAGATGTTGACCACCTTGCGGAACACCTCACGGCCTTCGGCGGCTTCTGCCTTCGCAGCCGCGCTGATCACCGGATACGCTGCGCGCAGAATGCGGAACGGCGCGGTCAGGTGGCAATCCATGATGGCGTACCACTGCTCGTCGGTCATCTTCTGAACCACGTTGTCCCACGTGAAGCCAGCGTTGTTGACAATGATGTCAACGCCCTTGAATTTCTCCACCGCGGTGCCAATGAAACGCTCAGCGAAGTCGCTCGCCGTCACGCTACCCACGCACACAGCCGCCTCACCGCCTTGCGCGCGGATCAGTTCGGCCACTTCGTTGGCGGGGTCCGCGTCGAGATCGTTGATGACAACCCGAGCGCCTTCCGAAGCCAGCTTCAACGCCACTTCACGGCCAATGCCACGGCCGGAGCCGGTCACCAATGCGGTCTTGCCTGTGAGCTTGCTCATCTCAATCTTCCTTTCCGTTTGATACGCGTTGTTCTTGAATAAAATCAGTTCAGTGCCACCACGGCTTCACCCAGCAGCTTCTCGTCGCCAAACTGGTTGATGCACCTGAGCGCGAGCTTCACGCGCTGTTCGCCGTCGGCTTCGAACTTCTCCACAACCTGACCGAAGCACGATGGCTTATTGCCGAGATGCGTGATGCCGGTGAAGCGCACTGCCACACTGCGAATCTGCGTCTGCGGCACCCAGCCGGTCAGCAGACGCCCCAGATACGCCACAGACAACATGCCGTGCGCGAACACGTCCGGCATGCGCGCCTTGCGGGCGAAATCGATGTCCACGTGGATCGGATTGTGGTCGCCCGAGGCGCCGCAATAGAGCGCCAGCGTGGTGCGGTTGATGGCCGGCAGTTCGAGCGCGGGCAATGCGTCACCGACCTTTACATCGTTATAGCGAGGTACTGACATCGCATGTCTCCTTAACCGTTGCGCTGCACGATCACGCCGCGCAGATCGGCAATGTGCTCACCCTTCTGGCTCGTCACGCGGGTTTCCTGCACGACGAATTGCAGTGCACCGCCCTTTTTCTCGTAGACGTCAGCCAGTTTCGTTTCGAAACTCAGCGTGTCGCCGGCATAGGCCATGCGGTGATAGGTGAACGCCTGCTCGGCGTGAAGGATGCGCGCCAGATCCATGTCCAGAAATTTCAGCGTCGCGACCAGGTCGCTCGTCTCACTGTTCATGCAGAACAGGAACGTCGGCGGCACCGGCAAGCCAGGGTGGCCCGCATCGCGAGCGACGGATTCGTCCGTGTACACAGCGTCTGTCTCGCCGATGGCCTTGGCGAAAAAGCGCAGGCGCCCCTTCTCGACATCGACGGTGCCGTGCGACAGCACGCGGCCGATCATGCTTTTATCTGCCATTACAAAGTCTCCTCAAAGGAAACGGCACGCCGCATCAAGGCCGCGCGCCATTTCCATCACGCGGTCAGGCGCGGCCGTAGAGCGTCACGACGCACGCGCCGCCCAGTCCCAGGTTGTGTTGCAGCGCGAGCTTCGCGCCATCGACCTGACGTGCGTCGGCCGTGCCGCGCAACTGGTTCGTGAGTTCATAGCACTGAGCCAGACCCGTCGCGCCCAGCGGATGACCCTTCGAGAGCAGACCGCCCGACGGATTGGTCACCACTTTGCCGCCGTACGTGTTGTCACCGTCGTTGACGAACTTCTCGGCGCCGCCTTCCGGACAGAAGCCGAGCGACTCGTAGGTGATCAGTTCGTTGTGCGCGAAGCAGTCATGCAACTCGCACACCTTGATATCCGACGGGCTCACGCCAGCCTTCTCGTACACCTGACGCGCAGCTTCACGAGCCATGCTGAAACCGACCAGCTCGATGGCCGAGCGCTTTTCGAACGTTACCGGGCTGTCGGTAGTCATCGACTGCGCGAGGATCTGCACGTCGGCGCGGATGTTGTGCTTCTTCGCGAAGGCTTCCGAGCAGATGATCGCTGCCGCAGCGCCGCACGTCGGCGGGCACGCCATCAGACGCGTCATCACGCCCGGCCACACGACCGGATCAGCCATCACGTCTTCGGCACTCACCACCTTGCGGAACATCGCGAGCGGATTGTTGGCGGCATGACGGCTCGCCTTCGCGCGAATCTTCGCGAAGGTCTCCATCTTCGTGCCGTACTTCTGCATGTGTTCTTTGCCCGCTCCGCCGAACATCATCAGCGCGCCCGGTACTTTGGCCTCGACTGCGTCAGGATTCAACTCCTCGGCGAGAACGGAGGAAGCGCCCAGCGGACTCGGTCGGTCATGCCAGATGCCGCCGAGCGCGCCCGGCTTCATCTGTTCGAAGCCCAATGCGATCGCGCACTCCACTGCACCGCTTTCGACGGCCTGGCGTGCCATGAACAACGCGCTCGAGCCGGTTGCACAGTTATTGGTGACGTTGAGCACCGGAATCTGCGACAGGCCCAAGGGGTACAGTGCGGCCTGCCCACAGCAGGAGTCGCCATAGACGTAGCCGACATAGGCTTGCTGCACGAGGTCGTACGAAATGCCTGCGTCCGCGAGCGCGGCGCGCGCTGCTTGCGAGCCCATTTCGACGTACGAAGCACTCGCACCCGGCTTCTTGAACTGGATCATGCCAACACCGGCGACTACTACTTTCTCAGACATCGTCTCACTCCTTCTCTGGTTCATCAAACTTCATTAGTTAATAGATGCCGCTCGCTGGCGGCATTCAGCGGGACACGTCTCGCCATTCACCCAGCACATTGGCGAGCGTCGCATCCTGGCCTTCGGCTGAACGGAGCACTTCGGGCACCGTGCGGCTAAAACGCGGGGCAGGAGCCGGTTGCACTACACCATCGATCTCGATGAAGGTATTGCGTGCGACGTTGTGGCGATGCTGTGGCGCCTCGTCCATGTCGAGCACGGGCGCAAAGCAGGCGTCCGTACCTTCCAGCAGTTCTGTCCATTGCGCACGTGTGCGAGTAACAAAGTGCGCGGCAAGCCGGCGCTTGAGTTCCGGCCAGTGACGCGGCTCGAACTGCTGGGAGAAAGCCGGATCGGTTATCTCGAGGCGTTTGAGGAGATCGCCATAGAATTGCGGTTCGATGGAACCGATCGCGATGTACTTGCCGTCGGCGCATTCATAGCTATCGTAGAAGTGCGCGGAGCCGTCGAGCAGATTGCTGCCGCGCCTGGCGCTCCATCGGCCCTGTGCCTGCATGCCGTAGAACATGGCGCCAAGGAGTGCCGTGCCGTCGGTCATCGCTGCGTCAATCACCTGTCCCTTACCGCTGTTGCGGGCCTCGACAAGCGCACACGCCACCCCGAACGCGAGCATCATCGCGCCACCGCCAAGATCGCCGACCAGATTGAGCGGCGGCGGCGGCGCTTCTTCCGCGCGGCCCATCGCCCCGAACATGCCGCTGATCGAGATGTAGTTGATGTCGTGTCCCGCCGCCTGCGCGAGTGGACCCGACTGTCCCCAGCCGGTCATGCGGCCATAGACAAGCTTTGGATTGCTCTGCAAACATACTTCCGGGCCCAGGCCGAGGCGCTCCATCACGCCCGGGCGAAACCCCTCTATCAGCACGTCGGCCTGCTCGACGAGCGCCAGCACCTGCTTTGCACCTTCGGCCGACTTGAGGTCGATCGTGACTGTGCGCTTGCCGCGCGCCGTGACGTCATAGCGAAGCGAATCCTTTGCAGGCGGCGTGCCGTCTAGGCCCGCACGCTTCGTCGCGGGCCGGTCCACGCGAATGACATCGGCGCCCATGTCCGCGAGCATCATGCCGCAGAAGGGTCCGGGCCCGATGCCCACCATTTCCAATACCCGAATGCCCTGTAGTGGTCCGCTCATGTCAAGTCGTCCTGATTCTTTTCAAGTGAGGTTTTGAGGTGGCCAAGATCAGCCCAGCTTGCGGTCGTCCAGACCGAGGCTGCGGCCGATGATCTCTCTCATGATTTCGCTGCTGCCTGCGTAAATGCGTGAGATGCGAGCGTCGGTGTACATGCGGCTGATCCGATATTCGTCCATGTAACCCGCACCGCCATGCAATTGCACACCTTCATCCGTCATGCGACCCTCCAGCTCTGAACAAAGCAGCTTGGCTGCAGCCGCCGTTTCCGAATTCAGCTTGCCCGCGTTGTGCAGCAGCACGCACTGGTCCACGAAGGTCTGCAGCGCGTCGATCTCCGCGCGCAATTGCGCCAGCTTGAAACGCGAGTTCTGGAAAGTGCCGACCGGTCGGCCAAATGCCTTGCGCTCCTTCACGTAGTCGAGCGTCAGGTCGAAAGCGACCTGCGCGCTGGCTATGTAACCGCACGCGCCCAGCAGACGCTCCTCTGCCAGGTGGCGCGTGAGATACCGGAAACCCTGCGCGGCATCGCCCAGCACGTTCGCCTTGGGGACCCGGACGTTGTCGAAGAACAGCTCCGCGGTGTCCTGCGACTGCAGGCCCATTTTCTTCAGCTTGCGTCCGCGCTCGAAGCCCGGCATACCGCGCTCGACGATGAACAGTCCGATAGCATGGGGATTGTCCGGCGAGGTTCGCGCAGCGACCACCACGTAGTCCGCGAGAATGCCGTTCGATATGAAGGTTTTCGCGCCGTTGAGCAACCAGTAGTCGTCCTTTTCTTCGGCTCGCGCGCGAATGCCTGCGAGGTCGGAACCGGTCTGCGGCTCGGTCATCGCAATGGCGAGAATCGCTTCGCCACGGGCTGCCTTGGGCAGAATCCGGGCGCGCTGCTCGTCGTTGCCCAGCTTGCCGATATAAGGACCGACCAGGCGCGAGTGCAGCGTGTGAAAGAAGCCCGAATCGCCGTAGCGGGCGTTTTCTTCCATCAGGATCTGTTCGTAGCGAAAGTCCGCAACGCCTGCGCCGCCATGCTCCTGATCAGCCCACATCAGCAGATAGCCTTGCTCACCCGCCTTCAGGAAAGCCTCGCGATCGACACAGCCGCGCTCGCGCCACTGTTCACCGTGCGGGCCAACCTCGCGCTGATAGAAGCGACGAGCGGAATCGCGGAATATGTCGTGTTCCGCTTCGAAGATCAGGCGTTCCATTTATTTTGTCTCCTCAGTAGTGAAGCATTCTGGCCGCGCAGTCGAACGTTGTCGTCGTCCGATCTACCTATTTAGCGGCCGCGTCTAGCCAAGCAGTCCCAGCTCGCGCGCTCGTGCGACGGCTTCGGTGCGATTGTTGGTGCCGAGCTTTCCCGAGATATTGCGCAGATGCGCGCGTATCGTCGCTTGCGACAGGAAGAGCGCTTCTGCAAGGGCTGCATTGGATTTGCCGAGCGCCAGCAGCTTCAGAACGTGGATTTCACGTTGCGTCAGTGCATCCCCACCACTGCCCTGTTGAATCACCGCAGAATGCGAATCTGCTTCGACATCGCCGGCGGCACCCGCACACGCGAGTTGCAGCCGCTCGAAGTAGCCGGGCATCGCGCCCACCGGCGTCTTGCCCGACGCCAGCACGGCACGCGCGCGCGACAAGGCCAACGACGCAATCACAGGCCCTTCGTCAGCGAAAGGCTGAACGATGCCTTCGGTGCAGGCATAGGTCAGCGCCTGTGCCATGCGCTCGCGCGCGGCGTCCGGCCGCCCGGCGCGCTGCAGCGCCTCCGCGAGCAGCAGGCTGAGCCGAAGAGCCAGGCGCTGACAGCGCTGCGCGTGAAGCTGTTCGATGGATACAGGCAACTCCGCCAGCAGGGCCTCACGCGTTGCGCCGCCTTCTGCTTCGCCCGCTCCGTGCACGCGCAACCGCAGGCGTCCCATTTCCAGCGTCTCGACCTCATGCAATGGCGCGGGAACCGCGCGTTCCGGGCTCCACAATTCGGGGGCCTCGGCTCGGCGCAGACACGCTGCGGCAGCGGCGGCATCGCCCTGAATCAAAGCCAGGCGCGAGCGTTCAAGCTCGGCGCTGACGACGAGACGACCGAGGTTCTGGCGGTGGCCTATCAGCTCCAGCTCACTCAGCACGCCGTAAGCGCGATCCGGCTCGCCGCGCTGCCATGCGAGTCGCGCTTGCGTGATGCAACCGCGCACCATCTGGCCGCTTGCTCCGGACTCCCGCGCCTGCGCCATGTAGATCGAAAGGACCTGTGCGGCCTGTTCGAGGTGGCCGGCTTCGTACAGTGCTTCGGCGAATAGCATCGCGGACGGTGCGCTGCCGGTGGCCCGGCCCGCGACATCGTCGGTCATGTTGTTCGTCGCCAGGCGAAAGCGTGCGATGGCATCCTGCAGCCTTCCCTGCCTCAAACTGATCGTGCCTTCCAGCGCTTCGGCCATCACCAGACTGAACGTGCTGCCGATCTCGATGTGCGAACGGCGCGCCTGGTCCAGCAGCGCACGGGCTTCTTCATAGCGGCCGAGCGCGGCGTAAAGCTTCGCCACCAGATTGGTCAGCAAACCGTATGGAAACGCATAACGGGGATCGAGCCGCGCGTGATTTTCGATGCCGATGGCGAGCCCCTGCGCCTGATCTGTCATCACGAGCAGCACGGGACGCAGCGCGAGCATGTGAGCCTGCAGTTCTTTATTTCCGCCGACTTCGTCCCGTTGCATGGTTTCGTCGATGCGCCGCACGAGCACCTGCGCATCCGCATAACGATGCGTGAAAATAAGCGCCCACGCGCGGACGATGTTCAGCTTGCACTGCGTATCCGGCAGAAACTGCGGCATGCTATCGAGCCAGCGGGCGAGCAGGCGGAAGCGGCCGAGATCGAGGAGTCGCTGCGCGTGGATGCCAAGCAGGCGCGCGGCGCAGTCGTAATCGCGTGCGCGCAATGCATGCTCGATGGCAGGCACCGGCCGCCCTTCGTCTTCGTACCATTGCGAAGCACGTTTATGAAGAAGCGGTATCGCGGAAGGATCGGCCTGAGTCGACTGCGCATACAGAAATTCCCGGAAAAGGCTGTGATACCGGTAATGGCCGGGATTGTCCGACGTCGTCAAAAAGAGGTTCGCACGCTCGAGTTCCGCGAGCAACGCCGCGCTGCCGGTATGTCCAAGCAGAGCGTCGCAAAGGGGCGCGCTGAGCTCATGGAGCACGCTCGTGCGCAACAGAAAATCGCGCTGCGCGTCCGGCAATCTGACGAGCACGTCTTCGGCCAGATACTCCGTGATCGCGGCGTGAGCGCCGGAGAACGTCGCGAGAAAGGTGCCCGGATCGTCATGTCCTTCGAGTGCCAGAGAGGCGAGCCAGACTGCTGTGGCCCAACCGTCGGTGACCTTATGAAGTCGACCCAGTTCAGTGCTGCCCAGCTTGAGGCCGCGCCGGTTCTGCAGATATTCAGCGGTCTCTTCCAGTGAAAAGCGTAATTGCCCCGGCCCGACTTCGAGTAACTGCCCGCGTGCGCGCAGCCGGCCCAGGCCGAGGCCCGGCGCGACACGCGAGCCGATCACGATTTGCCAGCCAGACGGGAGGTGATCGACGAGTTGCCGGATCAGATCCAGCACAGCAAGGCTTTCGATGACCTCGAAATCATCGAGAAACATCGTGAAAGCGGCACGTGACGCAGCAACGCGATCGATCAGTTCGAGCAAGCCGGGCTCACCGGAAGCGTCGCCGACGTGCGGCGCGACCTGCTCGATCGCCGCATCGAAGTGGGCAAGAAAGCGGCCAAGATCGTTGTCTGACGCGTCCAGATTCAACCATCTGATCGCAGCACCAGTGGCCTGCCGTCGCGCCGCATACTGCAGCATGGCCGTCGTTTTGCCGAACCCGGCCGGCGCGCGCAGTACGATCAAACGCACGTCGCCGGCATCGTTGATGCGCTCACCCAATTGCGCCCGCGGCAATTGAAATGACGGCGGACGAGGTGGAGACAGTTTGGAGGGCAAGAGATTTTGATGCATGGCGTACTGAAGTTGGAAAACATGCAGTCGCACGCGCGTACTGCCTACGGCCACCCGCTTCGCGCCGATGCTGGGAGCCCGTGCGAGATGTTTTCGTGCCCCTCCCGAGTTGATGATCATCGCGCTCGCGGATGCAAGCGGCGGGGCGCGGCGGCCCCGAGATACACGCTAGATACACGCTAGATACACGCTAGATACACGCGAGGACACGCAAGATACGCCGCGCGCCGGAAGGAGCAATCTGGAACTAGAGCTTGCGGGAAATAAGTTCGCGCATGACCTCGTTCGTACCGCCGTAGATGCGCGATACCCGCATATCCACGAACGCGCGCGCAATCGGATATTCGAGCATGTAGCCGTATCCACCGTGCAGTTGCACCATGTCGTCGATGCATTTCCACATGGTTTCACTCGCGTACAGTTTGGCGACGGCCGCTTCTTCGACCGTCAACTTACGCCGTATGTGTTCGCCGATGTAGTAATCGACCATGGTGCGCAAGGCCACGGCTTGTGCCTTGACATCGGCCAGCTTGAAACGGGTGTTCTGAAAGTCCCACACGGTCTGGCCAAATGCCTTGCGGTCTTTCACGTATTCCAGAGTCTGTTCCAGCAGGCGCTCAACCTTGGCGGCGGCGTTCACCGCGATCATGAAACGCTCCTGAGGCAGGTCCTGCATCATGTACGCGAAGCCTTTGTTCTCCTCGCCCAGGCGGTTATCAACCGGCACCCGTACGTTGTCGAAGAACAGTTCCGCGGTGTCTTGCGCATGCATGCCGACTTTCTCGAGCTTGCGCCCCCGGCGAAAACCCTCGCGGTTCGTCTCCACCATGATCAGACTCACGCCCTTCGCGCCGGCGGCCGGATCGGTCTTGCAGACGACCAGCACCATGTCGGAGACGAAGCCATTGCTGATGAACGTTTTGCTACCGTTGATCACGTATTCGTCGCCCTCGCGCACGGCCGTCGTGCGGACCGACTTCAGATCGCTGCCGCCGCCGGGTTCGGTCATGGCAATGGCAAGGAGGGTTTCGCCGGCGCAGACCTTCGGCAACCAGCGCATCTTCTGCTCTTCAGTGCCGAGCCGGTTGATGTAGGGCGCGACGATGTCCGAGTGCAGGCCGATCGACCATCCGCTCACACCGCCATAGGCCAGTTCTTCCGCCAGGATCGCCGCATGGCCGAAGTCACCGCCGCCGCCGCCGTACTCGGTGGGCAACGTCGTGCACAGCATGCCTTCGCGCCCCGCCTTGAGCCAGGTCTCGCGATCAACCTCGCCCTCCTGGTTCCACGCTTGCTGGCGTGGCGCGCACTCACGCTCCATAAAGCGGCGCACGGATGTGCGGAATTGCTCGTGATCTTCACGATAGACGCGGCGAACAACTTCCATCTACTACTCCTCGCAGAAAGGGGAAGCGCGTCGCTCGCTTGTCCGCTCGACCTTTCGGCGGTACGCGAGACGACGCATCAATGCTTTCGATCATGCAGGAGGCGTTTTCGCAGGAAAGCCACCCATCTTGGGGGGGCCGGGCGAGGTATTGGTGGGTTGGGGTGCGGTCGTTTAGACCTACTCGGGGCGCTGCACCGGCGGAATGCCGCCGGAGAAATCCCGCAGTCGGGCTGCGGCCTCGTCACGCCCGGAGACGCCGAGCTTCATATAGATATTCTTCAGATGCCACTTCACCGTTTCAGGAGCCACACCGAGCACACGCGCAATTCTTTTGTTCGGCATAGCCATCGCGAGAAGTTCGAGCACTTCGGTTTCGCGCTCGCTAAGCGCTTTTATCCCACCGCCCGCATCGGCAGCCTGTGCGGCTGAGAGCCCAGCGCCGGCGGTATTGGCGCACGCGTCAAGCCGCTGAACGTAGAACGCCAGGACGGGCTCAAGCGCTTCTCTCTGAAGAATCGCGTCCAGCAATTGTGGCAAATCCGGCGTAGCGTCGACGAGCGTTCGCTGCAATCCCAGACGATGCCCGAGTTGAATGGCCGCCAGCAGATTGTCCCTGGCCGAGCGGTCGGACCCGCGCGCCAGTTCGGCCAAGGCGAGTTGCACACGCAAGCTCGCCGCACGCCGCCATCGCCCGCCTTCTTCGGACATTGCGACGAGTGGAAGAAGCCGCGAACGGGCGTCGTCAAATGCCTTTCGGTGCAACGACATGTCGATCCGCGCTCTCTCCGTGGCGACCCGGACTTCCAGCGCGGTGCCGCGCGTTGCATCGGCATAGCGGGCGCCGAGCGCTGCGGCGCGTTTGAGCGCTGCGTCAGCCTGATCCATCTCGCCCTGCATGAGGCTCAAGCGCACCGACTCGCGAAGGGCGTGAGCTAGCAGCCGGTCAAGCCGATATCTGAGCGCGTAGTCCTCCAGCCGTTCTATATAGGCATAGGCCTCCAGAGGCCGCCGCTCGAGGCTGTGGGCGGCGCTCAGCGTGACGAACGCACTCAGGACGATGTCCGGGATGGAGACTCGCTCCATGAAGTCGACGCGCTCCTCGATCATCGTGCGCGCGGCATCGAAATCATTGAGCTCATACAGCGCGTCGCCGAGCAAACCTGTCGCCATACAGGTGGCACCGATGTACGCCGCGCCGAATTTTTCCGCGTCTTTGAGCACCTCACGGTAAATGCCTTCGGCGATGACCATCCGGCCTTCCAGCGCGTGACTCATGCCGGTCAGACAGCGTGCAAGCAGGTCGACGCGTGGCGCGCCCTCGCGGCGGGTGCCGTTTTTCAGCACTTCGCGTGCCGTTTCGTACTCGCCCCTGTACATATGCATCCAGGACGTGATGGTGCTGCACCCGGATAGCTTGAAGTCGTCGGTATGTGCAGGCGGTCGTTGCAGTTCCGGCAGAATCGCCGCCAACGCCTCGGTGTCGTCGCGCTGCAGTGCGACCAGGCCGCATAACAAGGTCAGCGTAAAACGTTGATGCTCATCGAGCCCACCGCCTGCAGCTTCGACTTGCATCGACTGGATGGACTGTTCGGCAACGTCGAGATTGCGCGCGGCCAGTTGCAGATGGGCGGCCAGAAGGCGCAGATCGAACCGCGCTTCGACCACGTCGTGCGGTAGCTGCCGCAGCAGACCGGCGATCTGGCCAAGCTCGCCCTGCGCGACCAGTGCCGGCGCGCACGCCTGCACCATATCGGCCGCGGCTTGCGGCTCGTCGGCAAGAACTGAGTGACGCACCGCTTCATCGACAAAACCATGCTGGTCGAACCAACGCCAGGCCTTTGCGTGCAGCGCTCGCCGCTCAGCCTCCGAAAGCGTAGCGACGCGGGCCTGCAATACCTCGCGCAGCAGCGGATGCAGCCGGTACCATGTTTCCCGGTCGCGCCCGCTCACCTGTTCGAGGAAAAGATTTTCAGCCTCCAGATGAACGAGCCGGGTCGACATGGGCACGAGAGCATGCGGTTGGCCCATCAGGGTCGCGCATAACGAAGGACAAAAACGGTCGCAGATGGAGAGGCACGCCAACAGTTCGAGGTCCTCCGGTGCCAGCCGGGTCAGTACTTCGCGCTCGAAATAATCCGCGAAAGCGCGAGCGTCATGCACCTGAATACAGGCATAGCGCCCGTCGCGGCGACTCTTCAGATCCACCGCGAATAGCTGCAGGCCAGCAATCCAGCCGCCGGTCAGTTCGTACAGAACCTGTGCGTCGCGAGAATCGATTTCGCCTAGCTGGTCACGCAGAAACTGCTCGGACTCGGCGGGCGAGAAGCGCAGATCGCGCAGGTCGAACTCACTGCACTGTCCCTGAGACTCGAAGCGCCACAGGGACAGTTGCAGCGCGCTTCGAGAGGCGACGATCAGATGAAAATGAGCCGGGGCATAGTCGATCAGATGTTGCAGCGCGAGCGTGACCAGCGGATCGGTGAGATGCTGCACGTCGTCAAGCATGAGCACCAGTTCGCGTGACCGGCGGGCCATGCCGCTGACGAGCATGATCATGCGGTGTTCGATTTTCGAGGCTTCCCAGTCCTCGCCCGACAACTGCGCGACTTCGCACACCATGGCCGGATCCACTTCTGCGAGACTGGCCAGCAAACAGTCGAAAAAACGCGCAGGATCGTTATCGTCAGCGGTCAGCGAAAGCCATGCGACGTCGAAATCGAAGGAAAGCAACGCCTGCCGCCATGTCACCAGCGTCGTCGTTTTGCCGCTGCCCGCGGGTCCGCGGAGCAATACGACGCGCTGCCGCCGCGTTGCAACGAGCCGTGCGAGCAGCGCTTCTCGCGGCAGCAAACGACGCGCCGCACGCGGCGGAGTCAGTTTGGTGCCGGCAATCGAGGCTTCAATGTGGCTAGGGGGACGGGACACTTCGCTCAATGGCGTATCGGACTGGAACATGAGGCGAAAACTTGATGCACGGCTGGGCGCAAGTACACGTGTACCCCGCAAATGCAATCAGGAGCAGCAGAATCACGGGGAATTATATCCCGCCGTCAATCGCCGGGCCGCCGCCACTGCTCGTTGAGGATGCGCGCACTAGCCTCTAGCCGCTCACCGGCGAGGCACCCGCGAAGTGCGCGCCGTCGAACGAAAGGGTTGCGAACGCCGCTTAAGGCGGATTCACCTGACGAAAGAGCCGTATGCCCGGGAGGCTGTACCTGCTAACGCTGTCGGTCACTCCCTGAGCCCCACCCGGAGCGGCCATGCGGGCGCTTGAGCGCCCCCCTTTAATGGGGGGGGGTCCGCTGGAAAGGCCCCGTGGATACTGCGATGATATTGGCTCGGGCCAGCAGTGGAGCGGTGTGCGCTAGTTGACGCAATGCCGTCTGCGGAGCCCGGCAAGTAGCAAAAAACGATCGACGGAGACGAGAGATGTACTTGACACAAGGGCTGCATCGCAGCGTGCAGCAACGGCCGAACGCGACAGCGATACATTTCGACAGCGAAGCACGGACCTTCGCCGAACTCGGTGCGCGCGTCGCGCGGCTCGCAGGAGCGCTTCGGCAACTGGGCGTCGGCAATGGCGAGCGGGTCGCCATGCTGTCAGTCAATTCGCCGCGATACATCGAGTACTACATGGCAACGCCGTGGGCGGGCGGCGTATTGAATCCGCTCAACATCCGGTGGAGCGCGAGCGAACTGCTGTACGCGCTGAACGACTCCGGCACGTCCATCCTGATCGTCGATGAAACGTTCCGCGACCTTGGCCTCAAACTGGCGCGCGAAGCCGCCACACTGCGTCATGTCATCTACGCCGGTGACGACGATGTTCCCGAAGGCATGCTGAGTTACGAAAGCCTGATCGCCCAATCTGAAGCGGTAGAAGATGCGGGCCGTCAGGGCGACGATCTCGCCGGCATCTTCTACACGGGCGGCACCACCGGTTTCCCGAAAGGCGTGATGCTGAGCCATACGAACCTCGGCGTGGCCATGCTCGCTACACTCGCGGTCGGTCACGTTGTGCCAGGCACGGTGTTTCTTCATGCAATGCCGATGTTCCACCTGGCAGGTTTCGCGGCAATCAATGCGCTCCTCGCGTGCGGCGGTGTGCATGTCGTCACCCCGGCCTTCACGCCCCAAACGACGATGGAAGCTATTTCCAAACATGGCGTGAACCGGGTCATGCTGGCGCCAACGATGCTTCAGATGATGCTCGACTGGATCGACAATCATCCGGATCAGAGCACGAGCCTGAACAAGTCTTCTCTCACGCGGATCATGTACGGCGCTTCACCGATTTCGCAGTCGCTGCTACGGCGCGCGCAGAAGATGTTTCCTAAAGCCGAATTTGTTCAGGGCTACGGCATGACGGAACTCTCGCCCGTCTGTGCTTCGCTCGGGGCGGAATACCATACCGACGAAGCCTACGCGAGCGGCAAGATGCGCGCCGCGGGTCGACCCTTGATGTGTGTCGAGGTCAGGATCGTCGACTCAGAGGACCGGGAAGTACCGCGCGGCACAACGGGCGAAATTATCGTACGTGGTCCGAATGTGATGCTGGGTTACTGGAACCTGCCGGAGGCAACAGCCGAAACACTGCGCAACGGCTGGATGCACACCGGCGACGGTGGATATATGGACGACGACGGTCTGCTCTATGTTGTCGATCGCCTGAAGGACATGATCGTCTCCGGCGGTGAAAACATCTATTCCGCCGAAGTCGAAAACGCTATCTCCAGCCACCCGGCTGTCGCTCAATGCGCCGTAATCGGAATACCCAATGACAGATGGGGCGAATCCGTTCACGCGGTGATCGTCGCGAAGCCCGGCGAGGCCGCGACAGCCGAGGACATTCAGGCGCATTGTCGTGAACGCATCGCGGGATACAAGTGCCCCCGTAGCGTGGAGTTCCGCGAATCGCTTCCTATCTCGCCTGTTGGAAAAATTCAAAAGAACACACTGCGCGAGACGTTCTGGTCAAACCGGAAACGTGGCGTAGCTTGAGGAAGCCGCCGCCGACCTGGCGTTCCCTCGGGTCTGCGGCGCAAATGCAGGTCACAACCCCACAGTTGTTTCTTCGAGGAAACAGGCATAACAGCGGGGTTTGCTTATTCTGTCGGACGCCAAAGCCGGTCGTACAGGCGTCGTTGATCCCGACAATTCTCTAGCGCCCATGTCTGCGCGGCTCTTCATGTTGGCGTTAACGTACAAAGCGACGTTGCCGCCCGGCGAACTTCGTTCTGCTTTGAGTCCCGCATCGATCGCGACAAACGCATCAATCGCGCACGCGTTCCGGCACAAGCTCAACAAACTTGCGCGCCATCTTCCACGCAGTCTCGCGGCAAAAAGATCAACGCCCTCCATCTGGCGATTACGCGAGATACCAGGGAAAACGACTGGCCAGCTCTTCCAGTAAATAGGTAGATCGGACTACGACAGTCCGCGATTGAGAAACGACAATGTCTCTCAATTGAGGAGACAAACGAAAACGTAAAGCCGAACGTACGCCGTACAAGCTTTGGCTTCAGGCGAATGCGGGCGAGTGACATTGCCGGTACGAACGTCAACGCTCACCGAAGCACCTCTCAAAACACCGACAGAATCGCAAACGTATGCACCGCATCGATGGACGCTCGGGCGACGAAAGTAGTCCCGAATCGATCTCTGTATTTCGGCCTTTTATAACAACGAAGAGGAGACGCAATGAAGTTGAAATGGTTTGTGGTGGCCACCATGGCTACGATTGGCAGCACGGCATACGCGGAATCGTCAGTGACGCTCTTTGGCGTGCTCGACTCGGGTCTGCTGTATCAAAGCACGTCCGCAGCATCGTTCAACCCGGCGGGCAAGAACCTCGGACGGCTTTATACACTCAAGGACGGTGGAATCTATTCGAGCTTGTGGGGCCTTAAGGGTACCGAAGATATCGGCGGAGGATATTCCGTCAATTTCAGGTTGCAAGGCGCATTCACCAGCACCTCCGGCGCACTCCGCCTGTCGGATACGCCGGGCGTGTCGGCAATGTTCAATCAGGAATCGAGCGTCGGCGTGTCCGGCCCGTTCGGCTCGATCAACGCAGGTCGTCAGTTCGCACCGATGGCTTACGCGCTCGCCGAGACCGACGTACGCGGCGGACAGTACTTCGGCAGCATCCTGACTAGCTGGTTAGGTATGAATCAGTCCGCGGGCTGGGTCGGCACCTCAACCAACGGACCGATAGGCGCTCTGTATGACAGTAACGCGATCGTCTATAACTCGCCCAAGTTTGCTGGCGTGAGCGTGGCGCTGGAATATGCGCCCGGCGGAGTGGCGGGCAGCATCCAGGGCGGCACGCGTGAATCAGCGGTGCTGAAGTATTCCAACTATGGGCTGAGTCTCGCGGCCATTTACTACAACGGTCACGACTCGAATCCTGGAACCACGGTCCCCACTGGCCGCGATAACAATCGATTCATGTATGCCGGCGGAGAATATACGACTCACGGTTTCTCCGTGTCCGCGTCATACGCAAATGGTCGCGACCCGTCGCGATCGAACGTGGTGGACCTTGACATGATTTCAGGCGGCCTCGGCTATCGGTTCACGCCCGCGTTCAGGGTCACGAGCGGCATCTACTATCTCAAAGACGCCAACAACTCCGCCAATAAGTCCCTCGAATTCGCCGTGGGCGTTGATTACAGCCTTTCGAAAGCGACGACTTTGTATGCGCAGGCTGGCCACGTGAACAACGAGGGAACGATGACCACAACGCTCACGTATGGTGCTCCAGTAGCGCCCCATTCGGCGACGACTGCGGTCAACCTCGGCATACGCCACACATTCTAAAAACTCGACAGACCTTATCGCGTGCCGGATCGACATGCGAGAAGGTCTTTAGTACACGTCTTGCCCTTCGCGGCGACAGGCGTGACGTCGGAAACACACTGCTTTCGGTGTCGCGAGGATGTCACCTGCGATACCAGATTATGTTTGCTTTGAAGTCCGGAGAAGGAAATGAGAGTGTTTGTAGCAGTAAAACGGGTGATCGACGCCAACGTAAAAGTGAGCGTCAAATCGGACAATACAGGTCCCGACCTCGCAAACGTGAAGATGTCCATGAATCCGTTCGACGAGATCGCCGTGGAAGAAGCGGTGCGCCTTAGGGAAGCCGGTGTGGCAACGGAAGTCGTCGCCGTGTCGTGCGGTGTGACGCAATGTCAGGAAACGCTGCGCACGGCGCTGGCAATCGGCGCGGACCGCGCGATCCTAGTCGAGTCGAATGAAGATCTTCAGCCGCTGGCCGTGGCCAAGCTGTTCAAGGCACTGATCGACAAGGAACAGCCGCAACTGGTGATCCTTGGCAAGCAAGCCATTGACGATGACTCCAACCAGACCGGGCAGATGCTGGCGGCGCTCGCTGGTCTGCCGCAAGCCACCTTCGCCTCGAAGCTGACGGTCGCCGACGGCAAAGCGACGGTAGCGCGCGAAGTGGATGGCGGCGCGGAAACACTCTCGCTGACGCTCCCGGCTGTGATTACGACGGACCTTCGCCTCAATGAGCCGCGCTACGTGACGCTGCCCAACATCATGAAGGCAAAGAAGAAGCCGCTGGAAACGCTCAAGCCCGAGGACCTTGGTGTGGACGTCAAGCCGCGCCTGAAAACGTTGAAGGTAGTCGAACCGTCGAAGCGTAGCGCCGGCGTGAAGGTCGCCGACGTGAACGCGCTGATCGAGAAGCTGAAGACCGAAGCCAAGGTCTTGTGAGAGAACCTGAGAGATCAAATAAATGACGATTCTGATAATTGCAGAACACAACAATGCTTCAGTGAAAGCAGTCACGCTCAACACAGTGGCGGCGGGAGCCGTGCTTGCCACGCTGGGTGTTGGCGACATCCACGTGCTGATAGCAGGCCACAACGCGCACGGCGCGGCCGAGGCCGCTGCGAAGATTGCAGGCGTGAGCAAGGTACTTCTCGCTGACGCGCCCCAACTCGCGGCGGGACTTGCGGAAAACCTCGAAGCGACCGTGCTGAACCTGGCGAAGGACTACTCGCACATCCTCGCGCCCGCGACGGCTTACGGCAAGAACATCGCGCCACGTATTGCCGCGAGGCTCGATGTCGCACAGATCAGCGACATCACTGCGGTGGATAGCGCCGACACATTCGAACGCCCGATCTACGCAGGCAACGCGATCGCAACGGTGCAATCGTCTGACCCGATCAAAGTGATCACGGTCCGCACGACCGGCTTCGACCCGGTCGCGGCGGAAGGCGGTAGCGCCGTGATAGAGACGATTCAGGCGGCAGCGGATGCAGGCATCTCGCAGTTCGTGAGTCGTGAGGTGACAAAACTGGACCGTCCGGAACTGACGAGCGCGTCGATCATCGTCTCCGGTGGTCGCGGGCTTGGCAGCGGCGAAAATTATACGAAGGTGCTGGAGCCGCTCGCCGACAAGCTCGGTGCCGCATTGGGCGCCTCGCGCGCGGCAGTGGACGCGGGCTTCGTGCCGAACGACTACCAGGTCGGTCAGACGGGCAAGATCGTCGCGCCGCAACTGTATCTTGCAGTCGGTATCTCGGGTGCGATCCAGCACCTCGCGGGGATGAAAGACTCGAAGGTGATCGTCGCGATCAATAAAGATCCGGAAGCACCCATCTTTAGCGTCGCCGATTACGGTCTGGTAGGCGATCTTTTTGCCGCGGTGCCTGAGCTTACTTCGGCGCTATAAGCGTCTGTTGCCAAAGGGGTTGCACCAGCAACAGTCACGCCGTTGCCCACATCGACGTGATAATGCCGACATCGGTGCAACTTGCCAGGTTGTTCCGATGTCGGCATATTTCCGTTATGCGCTCAATGCTTCAATCAGATCACTAGTCTTGGGCAATCGCTCGACCAATCACAATACGCTGAATATCGTTTGCACCTTCGTAGATCTGACACACGCGCACATCGCGGCAAATGCGCTCGACGGGAAAGTCGGAAAGGTATCCGTAGCCACCGTGAACCTGGACAGCATCCGAGCACACTTTCTCAGCCATTTCGGACGCAAACATTTTCGCCATCGAAGCTTCTTTCAAGCAAGGCTTACCCGCATCCTTAAGCATGGCGGCCCGCCATACCATCAGACGCGCGGCGTCCAGCTGTGTTGCCATATCGGCGAGACGGAAGCTGACCGCCTGATGCTCGATGATGGGCTTGCCAAACGTCTCGCGCTCTTTCGCGTATCTGACCGCGGCATTGAATGCGGCCCGCGCCATACCCACCGCTTGCGCTGCAATCCCGATGCGCCCCGCTTCGAGATTGGAGAGCGCAATCTTGTAGCCCTCTCCTTCAGCGCCCATCATCGCACTCGCCGGCACGCGGCAATTTTCGAAAACAATCTGCGCAGTGTCCGATGCGTGTTGCCCCATCTTGTCTTCAACACGCGCGACGATGTAGCCCGGCGTCGCGGTCGGCACGAGGAAGCATGAGATGCCCTTCTTGCCGGCAGTCTTATCCGATACCGCAAAGACGATGGCGACATCGGCGTGCTTGCCTGTGGTGATGAACTGTTTGACGCCGTTCAGCACCCAGTGGTCCCCATCCTTCACCGCCGTGGTTCGCAGTGCCGAGGCGTCGGAACCTACGTGCGGCTCGGTCAGGCAAAAGCAGCCGAGTGCTTTTCCTCTCGCCAGCGGCTTTAACCATTCCTCCTTCTGAGCATCAGAGCCATACTTGAGCGTGATGCCACACGCGAGAGAGTTCTGCACGCTGACAATGGTCGACGTCGCGCCATCGCCTGCAGCTATTTCCTCGATCGCGAGCACAAGGCTCATGTAGTCCATGCCGGCGCCGCCCCACTCCTCCGGAACAGTCATACCGAGTGCGCCCAATTCGCCGAGCTCTCTCAGCGCTTCCGATGGGAAAGTGTGATTGCGATCCCACTCAGCGGCATGCGGAGCCAGCCGTTCTTCGGCGAAGGCTCGCATGCTGTCGCGGATCATTTCCTGTTCTTGCGTCAAGATCATCGTGTCCTCCTGAGACTCAAAGCATCTCAATGGCCATAGCCGTTGCTTCCCCGCCGCCGATACACAAGCTGGCGATACCGCGTTTGCCGCCGCTATTCCTGAGTGTGCCGATAAGCGTCACCAGAAGACGGGCGCCCGATGCCCCAATAGGATGACCGAGCGCGCACGCGCCGCCATGCGTATTGACCTGCGAACGGTCGAGTTCGAGATCTCTGATGGCAGCCATCGCAACGACCGCAAATGCTTCGTTGATTTCCCACGCATCGACATCATGGACTGCCCAGTCGGTCTTCGACAGCAGCTTCTGTATGGCGCCTACCGGCGCCGTCGTGAATAACCTGGGTTCCTGCGCGTGAGTCGTATGACCCACGATCATCGCGATTGGCTTGACGCCGAGCTTCTCCGCAGTGGATCGCCGCATCATCACCAAGGCGGCCGCACCATCGGAAATGGAGCTCGAGTTCGCCGCGGTCACCGTGCCGTCTTTCCTGAACGAAGGCTTCAGCCCGGCGATCTTGTCGAGGCGAGCCTTGGGCGGCTGCTCATCGTGCTCGATCACACGGTCTCCGGATTTGCCGACAGCGGTCACAGGCGCAATTTCCCATGCGAATACGCCGTTCTTTATCGCGTCCTGTGCGCGGATTGTCGACGACGTCGCGTAGGCATCCTGGTCCTCTCGCGTGAAGCCATACTGGGTCGCACACTCTTCTGCAAAGGTCCCCATCAGGCGGCCTTTGTCGAAATAGGCGTCTTCCAGTCCGTCGAAGAACATGTGATCGAGAACCTGGCCGTGGCCCAACCGGAAGCCGCCCCGCGCTTTGGGCAGGAGATACGGTGCATTGGTCATGGATTCCATGCCACCGGCCACCATCACGTCGCTGCTGCCCGCCGCCAACGCGTCATGCGCAGCCATGGCGGCCTTCATGCCGGAGCCGCAGACTTTGCCAACCGTCGAGCACGCGACAGACAGCGGGAGCCCCGCGTTGATGCTAGCCTGGCGCGCCGGAGCCTGGCCGAGGGCCGCCGGAAGCACGCAACCCATGACGACTTCGTGAACATCTGCGGCGTCGATACCCGCGCGCTCGACAGCGGCCTTGATGGCGACTCCGCCGAGTTGTGGGGCACTTAAGCCGGACAAGTCGCCTTGAAAGCCGCCCATCGGCGTGCGAGCGACTGAAACAATGACTACGGGATCGTTACTCATCGAATCTCACCTGGAAAGAAGCGGAATGCCTGATCATTTTGCGGCCATGCGAATCGCGCCATCCAACCGGATGACTTCGCCGTTCAGGTACTGATTCGTCAGGATGTGCTCCGCGAGTGCAGCAAATTCGAGAGGCTTGCCCATACGTGGTGGGAACGGAACCGTTCTCCCGAGGGATTCCTGAACCTCGCCGGGCATGCTCGTCAGCATGGGCGTTTCCATGATGCCAGGGGCAATGGTCATGAGGCGGATCCCGAAGCGAGCCAATTCACGCGCAACAGGCAATGTCATGGCCACCACGCCGCCCTTGGAGGCGGCGTAAGCGGCCTGCCCCACTTGCCCGTCGAATGCCGCCACAGAAGCTGTATTGATGATGACGCCACGCTCACCGGCCACGTCGGGCTCAGAGGCCGACATGACTGCAGCGGCAAGGCGAATCATGTTAAACGTGCCCACCAGATTGATGGTGATGGTTCGCGCGAACGCTTCGAGCCTGTGCGGTCCGTCGCGTCCCACCACTTTTTCTGCGGGAGCTACTCCGGCGCAATTGATAAGCCCGCGTAGGGTTCCCATTTCGCCCGCAGCGGCCAACGCAGCGCCGGCGCTTGCTTCGCTCGTCACATCGGTAAGGACGAAACGGGCTCTTGCACCTAGCGCTTTCGCCGTCTCCACACCAGCCTGCTCGTTGACGTCGGCCAGCAAGACGCTACCGCCTCGATGAACGATCAGCGCAGCCGTCGCGGCACCGAGGCCAGACCCGCCACCCGTCACAACAAATACGTTGCCTTCAATCTTCACACATCACCTCTTTTTTAGAATCCTGAGAGCCTGTCGTCGGTGACAGTTGTCTGCTTTCGATGCGTGAAGTCTAAAAGCGGCGAGCTCCGACTCCTAGGGCGAAAACCGTCAACCCAGGTGATACTATTGGCCACCATTTCTGCCCGCTTTCGCAACTTCGTATGCCCCCCAACATTGAAAGAGGCACCATAGCCATCAGCTTTGTACACGAGGCACTCGAGGGGGTTCGCCGCGGCGGGCACGACACGGCAAAGCTTCTGGAGCGGGCTGGCATTTCACCGGATTTGCTGGGACTGCGTCAGGCCCGCGTCTCAGCTGGCAACTATGGCAAGTTGTGGCACCTGATAGCCCGGGCTCTGGACGATGAATTCTTCGGCATGGATAGCCACAGGATGAAGGTGGGCAGCTTTACGCTTCTGTGCCATACCGTCATTCACTGCAAGAACCTCGACCACGCATTGACGCGGGCCCTGAGATTCATGCGAGTTGTCCTCGACGATATGGAAGGCGAGCTGATTCGGGAAGGGGATCTCGCAAGCATCGTCGTTTCAGATCGGCGAGAGAACGATGCAGAAAGGAACGAACCGCTGCCGGGACGCGCCTTCGCGTATGGAACATTTCTGCTTATTCTGCATGGCCTCGCCTGCTGGCTGGTCGGACGACGTATTCCGCTGCAGTCAGCAGATTTTCGGTGTGCGGAGCCGGGTTATAGCGGCGAATGGCGAGTGCTTTTTTCACCGACTCTACGTTTCAATCGACCGGACACCCGGATCGTTTTCCCGGCTGAGTTTCTAGACATGGCAATTGTCCAGAATGAACGTACGATGAAGGAATTCCTTCGCGTCGCGCCAACCAACTTCCTCGTCAAGTACAAGAATAGCGCGAGTCTGACGGCTCAAATACGCCGTCGCCTCCGGGAGGTCGAGCCAGCCGAGTGGCCTGATTTTGCAGATCTCGCGAAACAGTTCAACACGTCGCCGTCGACGCTGCGTCGCCGCATGGATGCGGAGGGGCAATCCTACCGAGACATTCTCGACGACTTGCGTCTAGATCTGGCTGTTTCACTGCTCAGCGATTCCAACCGGACGATCGCAGATATTGCAACCGAACTTGGTTTTGCGGAAGCGAGCACATTCCATCGTGCGTTCAAGAAATGGACCGGTGCGCGACCCAGCGAGTATCGCGCAGGTAAAGCAGCGTAGAGAATCAAGGCCCGAGGTTCTTTTGCCCGCAGGCAAACAGTGTTTCGTATCCACCAACGTCTTGCTTCCCACTAGGGGGAAGCAAGACGTGCCGCGTGAATCAGCGGCGCGGACGAGATCGCGCTTTGCCCCCGGTAAGGCTCATCCAGAATGACAACCAGTGAAAGGACCATTCCAATAGCACCCATATGTAGTCGGACCTGCAAAATTCAGTTTGCGTAGCGAGCTATGCCGAAGGTGTGGCCTGTCGGCGAACGGTAATCAGCCCATCGAAAGTGGTTGTGACGAGCAAGCGCTGGTTTCAGCGTGACATTGGCGAGCCAATGCAGCAACGCGAGGATAAAAAATACGGACCTCAGGCCCAGGCGGACGATTGCGCGCAGTAACCAGCGCAGGTTGTAGCCGGCAGCACACAGCACCGCGTGTAGCGCATCGCCGGTTTGCCCTTTGAGCCAGCAACGCCGCATGCCGTGGTCGTGCTTCACATGGCCGATGATTGGTTCGATCGCCTGCCGTCGCTTGAGCCAACGGCGCTGCGTGCTGGTCAGGGTCTTGTGTTTGCCACGATGAATAAGGTGTACTGACGACACTTCGGCATCGACGCCACGAAACCCGAGATCAACCAGCGCGGTCTTCGGTTGCGGCGTACCGGGCAGATCCTGCAACAGGATGGCGCTCTGTTCGAGCTGCTCCGCCAGCGTGTGGCCGTCGTAGGGGTTGCCTGGAAACGCCCGTGCACCGACGATCAGTCCTTGTTTCTCGGTGATCGCGAGGCTTACCTTGACGCCGAACTCGTAGGGTTGCCGCGCCTTACCTTTGCCGATGCACTCAACTTCAGGCGCGTGCAGTGCGTACAACTTGTTCTTGTCCTTTGGACGTTGGCGGCAAATGCGCCATGCACGCTCGAGCCACACGCGCAGTTGCGTCTGCCGTTCGTCCGGGGCACCGGACAGCTTGCGTTCGATGTCGCGCAGTAACCTTCCCAATACTGTTCGCTGACGTTTGAGTACACGCCGTAGCCGCTTGAACTGCTTTGCATGCGCATAGCCGCCGGCGCGGCGACGCAGCCGTTTGCCTTCACGTTCGTACGTCTGCTTCAGTGCAAGACCAGCGCGTTGCGCCAACTGCACGAGTCTGGCGCGTGCCACCTCAAGCAGACGGCTGTCGGTCGGATACGCAATTGCCTTCTCCTGCACCGTTGTGTCGACAATCACGCGCTCAAATTCAACCGGTTTCACCGCCTTCATCTGCACCGCAGCCGCTATCGTCGCCGCCAGCAGTTCCTCGACGCCCGCTTCGCCCAGCGCCTGCCGAAAGCGCACCAGGTTGGTCGGATCGCACGGCAGACGCGGCTGAAAGTACTCCTCGCCACAGAAGAACTGGAAGTACACGTCCTGCGCCCAGCGCTCGCAAACCGCTTCGTCACTTTCGTTGTACGCGTGCTTCAGGTAGAGCAGTCCGACCATCAGCCGGATCGACAGGCGCGGACGCCCGGCAGCGCTTATGCCCGCACCCGCCAGCTTAGGCGCGACGCCGAACAGGTCGACCTCCTCGCTCACCCGGCCTTCGCGAGCACGCCCCTCGAAGATCGGTGTCAACGTCGCTTCAATCGACGTCCATGGCATCCGGTTAGCCAGCACGGCCAGCGGGTGACGCAAATCGATCATCGCATCCAGGCGGCTGCGAAAGAAATCCGGCGTGCTCATGGGCGGCTCTCACTCCCAGAAGATATGCCAATTCCATATTGAATCTGGGAGTTACGCAACCCTTTATTTACGCTTGTTCCCACGCCGCGTGTGCCTTCACGTCATTCTGCAGGACCGACTATGTACTGCAACGATGACCTTGTCTCTCCGCGTCATTTCAAACCGGCCGTTCATGATCATCGCGGCCAGCAGAAAAACGGAAATAACCCACCAGAACACCTGCGGAACAGTACCCATCGCATTTTCCAGCCGTAGCTGGCGAACAGTCTCCAGATCGTACATCGAACTACTGAGCGAGGATGCAAACGCCGGATTGTCGAATGCAATCGCCTGGATATCCGAAGCGACCTTATCCAGATCCGCGTCCGCCTCAACAGAAAGCGCAGGTACTTCTCTGCTAAGGGTTTTCCAATCTCTCGTTGACGCGTTTTGCACATAACGCTGCAAGTCGCGACGAGCGCCCTGCGCAGACGGACTTCCAATAAGCTTCAGATCCCGATTGACTCTCGTAATGATGGATGCCTCCCGGAGCACGGTATCTTCCGCCTTACTCAGATTCGCCCTGACGTCCGAGAGAACGTTGGACATAACGAATACCACGAACGCCAGCAGGCTTGCGTGCACTACGTCGGCGAGCGCGCTCCTCGACTGGACCTGTGCGTTGCGCTCAATCATTTTTCTTATGCCCACGGCGATGCCAACTGCTGTGACAGCGGTAGATATCCCCCCTACTGCCAATATGACGATATCAGGAAGGTGCGCAACAGCATTGATAAGCCAGATCATGGACATTCCAGGTTAATACCGGCAACGGACACGGGGGCTCCAGTGCACGTCACCCTATGCACATCCATACGCTGAACCTGATGCGATGGGCGTTTCGATCTTCTTCTTTCCCCGGCCGCCAAATGGCTGCCGATAATTGGAAGCACCGACCCATCTCGTACATCTTAGGTTGTTAGAAAATCGCGTGCAGATTTTTGCCGTCTTTGTATACCGTAGAAATTCCCCGTCAGAAACAGGAGCACGGGTCAATTCCGTGACCTAGGATATATGAATGCAAAACGTTTATTTTAACGTCGTGCTTAATACGTCTCTTGATCCATTGGTTATCGTCCGGTAGCAGCACTATCGGAAGACGCCCGTTATTAGACGGCACCATCCACGATCGGAAATTCGGCTCGCATCTGCACGCGAATATGCGAAATGAATAGACGGACCTGAACGTGGAGAGGAGGCAGAGATCTCCGCTTTCACTGTTACTCAGTTACGAGGAAGGTCATGCCTATTCCAGACCGGGCGAAGCGCGCCTGCAAAAAAAAGACCTGTTCTGGCCATGCGATCCATGAAATTCCCGCGCCTGCCATGCGCTTCAATCCGGCGACAATGGCGGTCCTGATGGCAAGCGCAGCGTACAGCGTGCAGCCATCCCCAGCACGAGCACAAACGACCAATCTGCCCTTTATCAGCAATGAGAACACGACCTACACTGGCACGATCAATGTCACTTCGACCAACCGCGGTCGCACCGGCGCTGTGGGCATCTCCTCCGGTGTGACCGGGTATACGACCACTCTCAACGGGACTACCACGATCAATTCGTCCCAAACGGTCTCCACGGGTACAAATCCGACCTACGACGACGCTATTACCGCCAATTCGGGTTCATCGGTTGCCGCGGCGCTGCGCAATACGATCAACGTGATCGGTACTATCAACGTCACCGCCGATGCGTATGCAGCAAATGCAATCTATGCAGGCGGCGGCATCGTGAACCTGACATCGTCGGCACCGATCACACTCAGCATTGTGAGAGCGCTTGGCACGACCGGCACCAACGCTGAAGCGGCAGCCGTCTATGCGCTGGGCACGGGGACGGTCAACATCAACGGCGATCTCATCGCAAACGCCGCACAGGTGCGTGGATATGCGTTGTGGAGCGGAACGGATAACAACACGATCAAGGTCAATGGCAACGCGACGTTGACGACCACCGGCGATCAGGGCTTCGGAATTCGCCAGGACGGCACGGGAACAACTGAAATTACCGGCAACACCACAATCAGGACAACGTCGGCTAGCGGCGCAGCCGGCATGCGTGGGGTTGCGGGTTCGCTGCTTTTCGACGGTGATCTCAGCGTCAGTACGGTTAGCTCGACCGTCAACACCAGCACGAGTGGTAGCCGCTACGAATCGGGCTTTGGCGTGTGGAATTCGTCGACGTCGGGCGTCGCAGGTCCCGGTGCGCAAATCACCGTCAAGGGTTCAACGCAAATCTCCACCACGGGATCAGCTGCGTTTGGGGTGTACAGCAATTCGACAAGCGGCATCATCACGTTTACGGGGCCGGTCAATATCACGACCTCGGGTGGCACCGGCACAGTGACGTATCTGGGGCCGAGCATACTTTCGCTTTACCCCACTGAAGCAGTGGGCGCGTACGGTGTCGATTCGAACAGCGGCACCACCAATTTCGGCGGCCTGACTACTATTTCGGTGAGCGGTGCCTCGGCCACCGGCGGCGGAGTCCGCGTGACGGGCGGCACGGTGAACTTCCTCAACGGTCTGAGCGTCGACGTGAATTCAGCAAAGGGCGGATATGGTGTCTGGCTCGCATCGAACTCAAGTACCGGCTCGCCAGGCGTCGCGAATTTCTCCGGGACGACCAGCCTTTCTACGAATGCCAGCAGTGTCGCCGCGGTACGTGTCGACAAAGGCACCGCCACTTTCACCGGCCCGGCCACGTTGAATGCGACGGGTACGTCCGATTACGGGCTATGGGTGACGGGTGGTGCAACAACGTTCAGCGGCGCGACGCAAATCAGCGCGACGAGCCACGGCATCAACTCGACTGGCGGAACATCGAATCTCAATGGCACGACCCAGATTACTTCCGGAGCGAACGGGGTCAATGCGTCTTCAGGTACCGTCAATTTTGGAGGCACCTCTGTTATCAATGCGTCCAACGCCGGTGTGAACGTGGCAGGCGCGACGGTTACGTTTTCCGCTCCGAGCACGATAGCCGCGGCGGGCGCAGACGCCGCGGTTGTCTCCAAGGGCTCACTGAACTTCAATGCGGGTGCCACAATCAACTCGGTTGCGGCAGGTGCGTATGCGATTCACTCGTCTGGCACAGGCGTATTCAGCGGAAGCGGAAAGTTTGACGTGACCGGCGATCTGCTCGCGGAAGGCGCCTCGAGCTTCGATTTGACGCTCAATAGTGGATCTATGCTAACGGGGGCAGCCAGCACCACCACGTCAAAAGCGCTCAACCTCACCCTGCAGGGCGCTTCCAGCTGGAACCTGAACGCCACGTCGAATGTGACGAACCTGAGCAACGATGCGAGCCTGATCGCGTTTTCAGAGCCGGTCAATCACGCGTTCAAAGCCCTGACGATAGCGGCGAACTATGCCGGGGACAACGCGACGGTGCGGCTCAATACGCTGCTCAACGCAGGCGGCCCGCTTGCCAATCAGCAGACAGACCGGCTGCTTGTTCGCGGCAATGCGACAGGCTCAACGGTCATCGACATCAGGCCCACACCGGATAGCGCGGATGCCATCACGTCGCCGACGGGCGTCATCAACGCGGACGAAGGCATCTCGGTCGTGCAGGTCGGGGGAAGCTCAACGCAGCAGGCGTTTCAACTGGCGGGCGATTATGTCGCCGGCCCGCACTCGCCATACCAGTACCGGCTGTACGCGTACGGTCTAGGTTCAAATCACGGAATAGCGGATTCTTCGCAGTCTCTAGTTGGCGGCAATGCCAACGCCTGGGATTATCGGTTGCAAACTGCCTATGTGACGCCCGGAGGCGATGTCGATCCCGACCCATCGCCAACTCCAACACCGACTCCGACTCCAACTCCAACTCCAACTCCAACTCCAACACCAACACCAACTCCAACTCCAACGCCAGGACAGGATGTAATCGTCCCGCCCGACGCGCGTCTTGCCGTGGCGCCCCAGGTTGCGTCGTATCTGACGGCTCCCGCGGCTCTGCTCTACGCTGGCCTCGTCGACATCGACACGCTGCACCGCCGGCTCGGTGAAGTTCGCGATGACCGCGACCTGGCACGAGACAATGGACCGGGCGAGATGTTCTTTCGCGCCTACGGCGGCACATTTCATTACACGACCAATCAGAATTTCACCAGCTACGGCTATAACGCGACCGGCAACTACTCTGCCATTCAGGTCGGGGGCAACCTCTACAAACATCGGGACGACAACGGCAGCATCTGGCGCTTCGGCCTCGCCGGCACGATGGGCTGGCTGAACTTCACACCCGAGGCCGTCGATGGCGAGAGCAGCGGACAATCAACTATATATCGACTGTCCGGCTACGCCACTTACCAGAACCAAAAAGGCTGGTACGTCGACAGTATTCTGTCGGTCGGGTGGTTCGACGGCCAGGTGAACACCGACGCGCGAGGGAAAGCAATGAATCTGAACGGCAACGCGTACGCAGCGTCGGTCGAAGGTGGCTACCCCTTCGCGCTGGCAGCCGGCCTGAACCTGGAGCCCCAGGTACAACTGGTCGGTCAGCACCTGAGCTTTCGCAACGAAACAGATATCGACGAACTGCCCGTCAACATCGGCGCGCAGAACCAGTTGACCGGTCGGCTCGGCGTGAGACTTACCCGTCCATTCGAACTCGACAAAGGCCGCGTCACACCGTATGGCGCAATCGATCTGCTGCACTCGTTCACCGACGGTACCAACGTACAGGTTGCCGATGCAAATTTCGTTTCGGGGAAGGCAGGCGATGCATTGCAGTTTTCCGCGGGCATAAACGGCACCGTCACACCAAGGATGTCGCTCTACGGACGCGTTTCCTGGCAGCAGGCGATCGGCAACGCCGGATTTCGCGCATGGCTATTTAACCTTGGCGGACGGTACCTTTTCTAGCGACCCGTTTGCGCTGAACGGGATATCGGAAATCGACGCGGCAAAAAATGTGACTACGTCGCGCACCTGTCGCGTCCTCGCGCCGTTCCGTTTCTGCCACCTCACAGTGCTCCCGAAAGCCGCCCGATCGGGCGGCCCCGTCCACTTTGGCCTCAACCGCGCCGAGCCATGGACCGTGCCGCGCGAAGTCCGTCAGTGCCAGTCTAGAAACGCGTCTCGACACCCACTCGGGTAAGGAACTGGCTCGGCCCGCTCGATGTTCCGTCAGCATCGAGCACACCGCTGATCAACGCCTGCGCACCCGAATTGGTGCGCTGATACACCGCCTCCACATACACCAGCGTACGCTTCGACAGGAAGTAATCCGCCACTGCGGTTACCTGATGAGCGTGGTTATTGTTCAGGAAGTCGTTGCCCTTCATGTACATATAGTCCGCGCCCAACTGCACGCTCGGCGTCACGAGATATTCGACGCCGATTTCGCCCTCTGCAATTGCACCGCCGTTCTGCGTATTGCGAACCGTTGTGATGAGGGCATTGGTCGTCAGGCTACCGAGTTGATAGTGCGCACCGACGCCCCAGTTGCGGATGCCGACTTCAGGCGCGCCCGCGCTCAGATACTTTGCCTCGGTGTAGGCCGCAGCCGCGCCAAACGGTCCGTTGTCGTAATTGATGCCCGCGCTAACCGTATTGCCACTACCGATCGACCCCGGTACGCCGCCGAAGCCGTACAGCATGCCGAAACGGAAGCCCGCCAGCGACGGTGACGAGTACTTGACGGAATTGGTGACCGTTTGTCCTGACATACGATCCCAGTCGAACTGCCCTGCGTATGGCGGGTTATAAGGAATCGCGATCTTGTTGAACGGACCCGCGCGGAAATTGTAGAGGCCGCCCACCGACATCGCCGCATCGGTACGTCCAAAAAACAGCGCGTCGGTCATGAAGTCATACTGATTTCCGAGCGTCAATTTTCCGTATTGATCGCTGTCGAGTCCAATCCACGCGTTGCGGCCGAAGATGCCTTTACCAGGTGGCTGAATCGCGCCCGTCCCAACTGCAAATTGATTGACCAGCGTGAATACAGCATGTAATCCGCCGCCCAGGTCTTCGTTACCCTTCAACCCGAACATGTTCGGCGAAAGGATACCGTCGTCGAACTTTGCATTGCCGTGGCCACCTTCATTGCTGACATAGGTGATGCCCGCGTCCATCACGCCGAACAGCGTCACGCTGTTATTGCCCGTGTCCGCCTGCGCCTGTGCCTGCGCACCCGCGCACACGATCAGCGCCCCCCACCACTTTAGCGACATCTTCATTACCTGCTCTCCTTAAACCCGATTTCAAATTTCAACTTTTAATTAGATATACGAATTGATCAGATATACGAATTGAATCGACGAGACACGCACCGCCGTCACGTTCCTTATCCACTCATAAAGCGAGCGGATAAGGACCCATCTTGAATCAATCAGCGGTTGCTGCAGAGAGCGGAGACGCGCTGCGCACACCCATGCACGTCAAAGTCGCGCACTCGTCACAAATCGCACTACCCTGTTGCGGGTCGCGATCCGTCTCATAGGCTGTGTAGCCATTGTTGCAACTCGCGCACTCGATCCAGGCGTGGCGCGGATCACTCACTTCACGGCGAGGATCCAGCGCGTGACCTCGGGCGCGCACCGGCATCAGTTTCCACAGCAGCAGATAAAGGCCTACCCCGACAACCAGGGAAATAGGCGAAGCAAGCGCGTTGGCGAGCGCAGGCACCGACCTGCTTTCCGTGAGAGCAATGCCCACGGCACCCGAAATGATCCATGCGATCAACCCCGGCGTAACGAGCGCCACACGATTCGCGCGAAACTCGAGGCCATCTTTTCGCTCATGCGGATTGAGCCAGAGGTGGGTCGCCACGATCGCGATCCAACCTAGGAAGAACGCGCTCTGCCACTGCAATGCGCGCATCAGATAGCTGAATACGTCAGTGAGCATCAGCACGAAAGTCAGTACGCCGACAATCAGCACCCACGCCATGCGTCCGAGCTTGATACCGAGCGTGCCCGCTGCAAGGCGCTCGAAGTTCATCGACGCCTCGTAGTAGTTCAGTGTGCTGATACGGGTTTGCGTGACGATGATCAACAGCAATCCGAGCAAGCCTCCGCTCGACAGAATCGCCTGTACGACACCCGCCTCCTGAGTCGGATCATGCGGCAGCATCGTGCGGACCAGATAGATGCCAGCGAGACCGTTCGCGCCGTACAGCCAGAGATAGAACAGAAAACCAAAGGTCGTGTGTTCATGAAAGCCGCTGTCCTCGACCTTGCCGAAGCGTGCGAAATCGGTACCCGTCAGAATCAGCGGCCACGTGCCCATCAGCAGGCAAAAGCCCATTAGCCAGCCCGGAATGGGACGGGCGACCTGCGGAACGACGCCGCTGAAATGCAGCCACGCACTGCCCTGATCCGTGTGGAACACGGCCATACCCACCACCGCCGCCAGTCCGACGACGTAGAACGGCAACAGAAAGCCGTTCAGCTTCGCCATCCAGCTCTGTACGCTGCCCAGCATGAGCGGCAGCATCGCCAGCGACACCAGCGCATACCAGAACCACATGGGCAGTCCGCCGCCAAAATACAGCTTGAGCGAGACCGCGAGCGTGCTGCTCTCGAAGATCGTGTAGTACGTGACCATCGCGGCCATCAGCAGGGAGGTCAGCGTACCGCCGAGCAGTCCGAACGGGCGACGCGACAGCAGCGTACTGCTCAAACCGCCGAGTACGCTATTGCGGGTGAACATCGGCCCAAGCAGCGACATGCACGCAATGGTGACAGCGAGCGCGATCAGCGCGGGGACCGTACCGTACAGCGTGGCGGCCAGCGCGCCGAAGAACACCCAGCACATCGCGCTCAACAGCGACCAGTAGGACATGGTGAGTTGCCAGCGTCCCACACGTGCGGTGAGCGGCACGGCGTGGTTGACGTAATCGGCCTGGCGCTGTTTGGCCGCGGCGACCGGATCTTCGGTTGCGCTGACGCGCAAGGCAGGCGCCTGTTGTTTATGGACATGCATGTTGCGACTCCTCCTGATGAGGCGAATGCAGCACCCGACGGACCACCCTGTGCAGTCGCGGCAAGCTGCTGCTTCCAGCCCTTACTGGTCTGGAAACGGATAAGGGAAAGGCCGATGGCAATCGGCCCCTGTAACGGTTGGACAACGCGACACAACACCCTTGCTGCGGCCCCGGAACCGCGTCGCTCACACGCCATGCCGCTTAACCTCGCACAGCGACGGTGAACGCCCGGTAATGGACCGCACGCTCCATTCCGTCCTCCTTTGCAGTACTGACTGCTATTGCTTTTATGGTGCACGAATCAGGTAGCGCGACGTGTCTCCTCCATCTCCCCTGATTCGCGACGTGCGTCAGCTGACGGCGCGACGCCGCGCCTCGGACGTCACGCCGCGCGCCGCTCTTTGATCACCGGATTGCGCAACGTTCCAATACCGTCCACTTCGACTTCGACCACATCGCCGTCTTTCATGAAAAGGGGTGGCGTGCGCTTGAAGCCGACACCGCCCGGCGTGCCCGTCACGATCACGTCGCCCGCTTCGAGTGTGGTGAATGTCGAAATGAACGCAACCAGCCTGGCGAGCGGGAACGTCATCAGGTCGGTCGTCGTGCGCTGCACTTCCTTGCCGTTCAGACGCGTCACCAGCGAGATGTCACGATCCAGCGGCAATTCGTCCGGTGTGACCAGCCACGGGCCGAACGCACCCGTCGCCGGAAAGTTTTTGCCGGCGGTCCACTGCGTCGAGCGGGCCTGCCAGTCACGCACCGAGCCATCGTTGTAGCAGGACAGTCCCGCCACATGGGTGAGCGCGCGCGCTTCGTCGATACGTCGGCCGCCCGTGCCGATCACCGCCGCGATTTCGCCTTCGAAGTCGAATGCGTCCGATTCGATCGGGCACAGCAGCGGCCGTTCGTGGCCAGTCTGCGATTGCGCGCCGCGCATGAACAGCACCGGGTCCGGCGTATCCGCGCGGTTCGTTTCCTCGCGATGCGCCTTATAGTTCAGACCCACGCAAAAGATCCGCCCCGGGTTCGGAATCAGCGGCAGGAAGACGATGTCGCTGACGCGGAAATCCGCGTCGCCCGCAATCAAACGCCCAGCGATCCGTGCAAGCGCATCATTCGCCAACGCACTCTTCAGATCCGGACACGACGGCCCAAGACGCAGCGCGAGGTCGTATACCCGTTCACCTTCGACGAGGCCATAGCTCGCGCCTTGCGAGGTGACATAAGACATCAGCTTCATCGATCAGTCCTTGTTCGCCGAGCATCCGATATGCGCGATAGCCTCGATCTCCAGCAGGATCTCCGGCTTCGCGAGCGAGCGCACTTCAACCAGCGTGCAGGCGGGAAAATCACCTGTGAAGAACTCCTTGCGAGCGCGCCACACTTCCGTGTTGTGACCGATACGCGTAACGAAAATCGTCATCTTCACGACGTCGTCCATCACACCGCCCGCAGCTTCCACCATGTCCTTGATCTTCTGGAACACGACTTTGGCCTGCTCGTATTCGTTATCGCCGAGCACGCTCTCGCGATCCGGCCCGCGCGAGGTCATGCCCGACACGTAAGCAACATCGCCCACGCGCAGACAGTTCGACCAGAGTTGCGCGGGCGGTTCGTTCACGGCCGCAGAAATGATGCGTTCCTTCTTGGCTGCCATTGCGGCACTCTCCTGATAGTTCGGTAATCGGTTGGTTCAGAGCTTGATGCGTGCATCCCAGGGCGATTGACCGCCCCAGTTCACGCAGACGCTCTGGCGTCGCATGTAGCCTTTCCACGCGTCCGATCCCGCCGTACGGCCACCACCTGTTTCTTTCTCGCCGCCGAACGCCGCGCCGACATCCGCACCGGTCGTGCCCATGTTGACCTTGGCGATGCCGCAGTCGCTGCCCGCTGCCGAAAGAAACAGTTCGATGTTGCCCAGATGCATACTGTGAATGCCCGACGCAAGCCCTTGCGGTACGTCGTTGTGAATGCGTAGTGCTTCTTCGAGATCGTCGTAGACCATCACGTAGAGAATTGGCGCGAAGGTCTCGTGCTGCACGCATTGCCATTGCGGCTGAACACCGGTGACGATGGTCGGCTCGACGTAGTAGCCAGGACGGTCGATCCGCTTGCCGCCATACACCACGTTGCCGCCCAGTTCGCGCGCCATCGTGATTGCGTTGGCGAAGTCGCCGACGGCGGCACGATCGATCAACGGACCGACCACGGCGTCCTGCTCACGCGGATCGCCTACCTTGATCTGCGCGAACGATTGTTTCAGCAACTCAGTCAGCTCACGGACCACGCTGCGATGCGCGATCACGCGGCGCGTGCTGGTGCAACGCTGGCCGGTCGTACCGACTACGCCGAACGTGATGCTGCGCGCCGCGAGCTTCAGATCCGCGGTTTCGTCGACGATGCAACCGTTGTTACCCGAACACTCGAGCATGTAGCGCCGTCCCAGCGTGCCGCCAACGATGTTGGCCACCTTGCGGCCCACCTGCGACGAACCCGTGAACGACACGAGTGCAATGCGCGGGTCGGTGACGATCAGCTCGGCCACCTCGTTGCTCTCGGGAATGAAGAGTGAAAAGACGCCTTCGCAGTCCATTTCCTTCATCGCCTGATTCGCAATGTTCTGGATCGCAATCGCAGTCAACGGCACCTTGGGGCTCGGCTTCCAGATCACCGTATTCCCGCCGATTGCAGCCAGAAAACCGTTTTGCGCCCACACTGCCGCGGGGAAGTTGTAGGCGGAAATCACAGCGGCGACGCCGAGCGGCAGCCACTGGTCATACATGCGGTGTTTCGCGCGCTGTGATTGCTGCGTGAAACCGAAGAGCATCCGGGACTGACCGGCGGCGAGCGTCGCCATGTCCACGCACTCTTTCAGCTCGCCGCGTGCTTCCATGAGCGACTTGCCGGTATCGAGCGCGACGACCGCGGCGAGCGTCTCCATGTTCTGCGCGATCAGTTCGCCAATGCGATGCACCAGCTCGCCTCGACGTGGCGCCGGTACCATGCGCCACTTACGCTGTGCGGCGACGGCCGCCTGCGCGATGGATTCGTATTCGGCTTCGGTAGCGCCGGCAATACGCGCATAAGTTTCGCCGTCCGCGGGACAGGTGACGTCGAAGGTCGCGCGGCCTTGCGTTGCGGTCCAACCCGCGTGGGGAACGTAGGCGCCTGACTGCACGCGTGCAACGCCAGCCGCCTCGAGGATAGTTTTTGCATCAAACATCGTGGTTCTCTCGTGAAAGGATTAACAGGTACGCAGCGCATCGAGGCGCTTACGCATCCTCATCCAGTGGGGCGTTTTTCGACAGGAATCCGCCAATGGTTTCGTCCGTATGAAACACGGGCTTCTCGTCGTAGTGCGGGCCGTCATAGATTTCGATCAGCACGCTACGCTCGTGTGCGATGGTCGGTCCGTGCGGATTGCCCTTCGGGTTCATGTAAAACGAGCCGGGGCGCAAACGCAGGCTCACGTCCGTGTACTCGTAATCGCCTTCGAGGCAGTACATGAACTGATTGGATGCATGCTTATGCTTCACCGGAATGCGGCCGCCCTTCTCGTATTCGAGCAACGCGATGCTCGCGCCCGTTTCGGTGTTTTTCCACAGGAAGTACTGACGAAACCCGTATTCAGGAAAGTCGATCCATTGCGCCGGATCGAGCTCCTGCGTGCGGATCAGCACTTCGAGCGGCTTCATCGTGTTGACGTCGGGCGTCATTGCGCATCCTCCAGTGATGGACGGCCGGCGGCCACCCATTGGTCATATTCAGACCGGCTTTCCGGCGTCGCGGGAAAGAGGCCAAAGATCGAGCGGCCGCGCGCGATATGCAGCGCCGCAAACGCTTCGTATTCGACGGCGTCGAGCGCCTGCGCCGCGACTTCGTCGACCAGCGCGGCAGGAATCGCGACGACGCCTTCCGCGTCGCCGACAATCACGTCGCCCGGATAGATCGCAACGCCCGCGCAGCCAACCGGTCCGTCGAGTTCGACCGGATGCATCGCGATCGGCGTGGCGGGCGGCGCCGCCTGCTTCTGGTAGCAGGGCAAGCCGGTTTCGCGGATCGCCGGAGCGTCGCGATAGCCGCCGTCAGTGACGACGCCAGCCACGCCTCGTTGCTTCAGGCGCGCGGCCATCATGTCGCCCATCGCGGCGGAGCGTGTGCTGCCCATCGCGTCGATCACGAGCACCGCGCCCGGCGGACACTCTTCGATCGCCCGGCGATGCTTGTTGTCGTCGCGGCCATAGTTCGCCATCGAGTCGACGTCCTCGCGGGCCGGCATGAAGCGCAGCGTGTAGGCGCGGCCCACCAGTTGCCCCTGCTCAGGCGCGAGCGGCGCGACACCGAGCAGATAGACATTGCGAAAACCGTGCTTGAGCAGCACGTTCGCGACATTGGCGGAACCTACTTTCATCAAACGTGCGCGGGTCTCTTCCGGGAGCGGCACGGCCGCCGGACTGGGGTCCAATTGCGTTGTGATCATCAGGTATTCGCTCGATTCAGGCGTGAGCGCGCCCCCGGCCGGGATGAAACGGCCGTTCAGAACGCGCAGTGACGCGGGTTTGCGGTGTTAGGGCTTTACTGGAAGAATTCCAGCGGCGGCTCCATGCCCCATTGCGTAGTTTCGGCGGCAGTGCCGGTAAAGACACCCGGCTGGTGCGTCGCATCGACGACGTCGCCGTCGGTGTAGTGTTCGACGCGGAACCCGAACGGGTCTTTCCAGTAGTCGAAAATCTGGCTGCCCATCAGATGACGTCCAACGCCGACATCGAGTGTCCAGCCTTGCGAGAGGAGATAGTCGTGCGCGCCCATCACCGCATCGAGATCGGTGACCTCAAACGAGCAATGGTGCAAACCGACCTTCTCCGACTGCAGCACGAGGATGCTGTGATGATCGACGAGTTCAGCGCCACGATTGAAGCGCAGGAACGTGCCGAAAATCCGCGCCTCTTCTCCAGGCAATCCAAAATGATCGGATGGCAGAAGATTGAAGCGCTCGGTGAGCCACTTCACCGACTCGTCGTGATTGCTCACGTGCAGGACGAAGTGACCGAGACGCAAGGCCTCGCACGGCGCACGCTTCACTCGCACCGACGCATTCACACGCGGCTTGCGAACGGCGTCGTTGAGCGCGTTGGGTTCGCGCAGCTCGACCGCGGGAGACGAGGCGCGGCCCCACATCGCATCGATCGCAAATCCGTCGGGCATTGTCATGCGCACGAGCCAGCCGCCGCCCGGCTCGTCGCTCGCCGTCACGGGCGAAGATCCCGGGAGCGCGGCCAGTTCGTCGAGTTCCGCGCGGCTCGCGACTTCGAGGCTCGCACCGGCAAAACGCGCGCGCTCGGCACGACGCGTGACGTGCAGATGATGCTGACGTCCCGCGCCGCGCATGTACAACGTGTGAGCATCGCCGTCGGCGCGCGTCAAACCAAAATCGGTCATGAAGCGCTCCATCAGGGCGAGATCCGGTGCCTCGTAGGTCACCTGCGCGATGTCGATTGCTGTTGGCATGGCAGTCACTTTAAATGTGCGTAATCAGATGATGCGGCGATGCGCGTTCAGTTCGACTCGGCGAGCCGGCCATACCGGCCCGCATGAAACAGAAGTGGTTGCGGCGCGTCGGTGTGCGTGAACATCTCGTGCACCTCGCCGACGAACAACGTGTGATCGCCGCACGGATACGCATGCCGCAACTGCGCGGCAAGACGCACCGCCGCGCCTTCGATCACCGGCACACCACCCACGCGCTCGAACACCGGCGCGTAGCGCTCCGAAGGCTTGCCCGCGAAATGCTGGCTGATGTCGTCCTGACCATGCGCCAACACGCTGATTCCGAACATGCCCGCATTCCGGATCTTCTCGTGCATGCGCGCCGTGCAGGCAACCGATACCAGCACGAGCGGCGGTTCCAGCGAACCGGACATGAACGCATTGGCGGTCATCGCATGCGGCTCGCCGCCGATTTCGGTCGAAATCACCACGACGCCCGTCGCGAACTGGCCCATCGCGTTGCGGAACTCACGCGCGGTGAAAGCCGGTGTGGTCTGTTCGTCCGTGCTTGCACCCTGGCGCAAGGCGTCGCTTGCGGGTGGGCGCGATGTCATGCTTTGCAACATAGTTCGTCTTCTCCACTCATCCGTTATCGCGCGCGCTTTACCGGCGCGTCAGGATGCTGACGTCATCCGGATTCACCAGGTCGGGGACGGTCCAGCCATTGAGGTCGTACTCGTCCATGGCCGATTGCGCGAACGCCTTGAAGCGATCGAGATTGCCGCTGCCCTGCGCCGCATACAGATTGGTGAGACGCGTCACATCGTTACTGCCGATGTAGTTGATTTCATAAAGCTCGTGGCGTGCGCCGAACTCGGTGCCGATCGCATCCCACAGCATCTTCATCACCTTCACGCGTTCTTCGGCGTCAGCGCCGCCCGAGCCGCGCACATAGCGGTCCAGATAGCCGCGAATCTCCGGCACCTTGAAGTCGTTGGCATGCGAGTTCAGATAGATCAAACCGCTCGCCACCACCTGCTCGATGATGTTCTTCACGCGCGGCATTGCTTCCTGATTCAACACGCGATACGCGCCAGCGAAATGCGGGTCGGGGCGAATCATGTCGTTCCAGGGCACCTCGCTCTTGGCCATGGCGTCGGACAATGCCCAGAACGTGTTGCGCCATGCGATCACTTCGCCCAACTGCGCCTGCACGCCGAAGAAACTCTTCGCACCCGTGATTTCCAGAGCACGCGTCAGCAACCCGACGATGAAATCCATCTTCACGGCGAAGCGCGTGCAACCATGCATCGACGCCCGCTCGAGGAAGCCCGAACCCGTGTTGAACTTGTTCGCTTGCTCGACATCGCCGTGCATGAACACGTCTTCCCACGGGATGAACACGTTGTCCATCACAAGGATCGCGTCGTTTTCGTCTAGGCGGCTCGAGAGCGGATAGTCGAAGGGGCTGCCGAGCACCGCAGCGCGATATTCGTTCGACACGCGACACAGCAGCTTCACGCCTGGCGCATTGGTCGGCATGATGAAGACCGGGCAAAACTTGGGGTCCTGTACCGGCACCTGTGCAATGTGCGCAATGAAGGTGTAGTGCGTGAGCGCCGATCCCGTCGCCACCACCTTCGCGCCGCTCACATAAATGCCGGCATCGGTTTCCTTCACCACCCGCACGAACACGTCCGAGGACTCCGACGGCGGCAGATCGCGATCGACCGGCGGATTCATGATCGCGTGATTCACGTACCAGGTGCGCTCCTGCGCCTTGCGGTACCAACGCGTGGCGTTCTCTTCGAAGCCCTTGTAGAACTGCGCGTTCGCGCCGAGCGTGCCGAGGAACGAGCCTTTGTAGTCCGGCGAGCGGCCCATCCAACCCCATGCGCAGCGCTGCCATTCAGCAATGGCGTCACGTTGCGCGACCTGCTCGGCCACTGTGTGCGGCGCGCGAAAGAAACGCTGTGTGAAGCCGCCCCACTCGGTCGGCGTGGTCAGGATTTCCTTGCGCTTCGGATCATGCAGCGCGTCATACATCCGCGCGATCATGCGTGCCGAATTGCGAAACGCCGGATGTTCCGCGACATTTTTCACACGCTCACCGTAAATCCAGACCTCACGGCCGTCGTCGAGGCTCTTCAGGAATTCCGCGCCGGTGAAAGGAATAAAGGCTTTGTTATCGGCGTTGTGCAAATTTTCGGACATCTATCCGTCTCCGTCGGTACATCGTCTGCTGCTTGGCAGACTGGCAATCATTTGAAAACAGGTCAGCCGTGCGGGCTTCATCGATGGGTAGATCTTCGCCAATCAAAACATTACTGTCGAATGAAAAAACACGCCGCTTGAATAACCTTAGAGTAATGTCGGCAGTAACCCTATACCACTGGCTCAGCTTCCAGCCACGCCGCATCCGGCACGCGCCGGCCATCGCTTTGCGCACGTGGTGCCGCACGCAGCTCGATCAGCGCGGCGACCGCCATTACGGCAATCTCCTCAGGCGTCCGTCCGGGCGACACAAACACTCTGGAAGCGCCTTCCGTGGACAGAGTGGCGCCCGACATCGATTCGGGTTGGACCTGCACGCATGAGCGCGCCTGTGCGGCGGTAACCGCATCGCTCAGGACGGCCTTCAGACGCTGCGGCACATCGTCGAAGACCAATGCGATAGTCAGGGGGTCGAGATCGGCGAGTTCGATCTGTTCTGCGTCCACCATCGTGCCATTCCAACCATTATCGGCCTGGGAGGCGGAGCCGGCCGCCACGGCCAGCAGGTCCGCGTCGGCGTCCACGACCTCGAAGTTCACGAAGCGCGCGAGTCGCCGCACGATCTGCGCGCCCGGCGTCTTACCCACGGGCCACACCCGCCAGGATGGCTGCAGAACGGTGCGCACAGTATCAGGGCCAGCGTTGATCGCGCCGCTCGCCGTCGCGTGCAACAGACGATGACGCACGAGTCCAGTTTGCAGATCGAGTTCCCGCGCGACCACGCGGCGCGCGCGCAAGGCATCGGTCACCGCGACCGCGTCGTCCAGTTGCGGCGCCGGCTCCAGTGCGAGCGTCAGGTGCGCACCTGCAGGCAACCGGCTGACCGACGGGTCGTCTGAATCACTGGTATAGCGCAACAGGCGCGGCGGCCGGTTCCAATAAGTCCCGGCGCGGACCAGATCGATCAATTCGTCTTCGATCAGACCGCCTGACACCGAACCGGAAAGCCGCCCATCCTCGCGGATCGCGCATAACGCGCCGCATGGGCGCGACGACGATGGCCAGGCGTGGATCAGCGTCAGCAGGACCGCGCGGTGGCCTGTGCTTAGCCAGCTACGCAGATCTTCGAAAACTGCCAGTTGTGGACTCATGATGGGGACGCCTTCGGCCGACGCGGGGCGTCGCAGACGCCTTTGCAGTGCCCCGACGCAGACTCAATGAGAGAAGTATTCAAGGATGGACGGCTCGTGAAAATCGGGACGTTCGAATTCCGCGACGAGGCGACCTTCGCGCATCACCGGAAGGCGATGTGAAAGAGCCATCAGCGCGTCCAAATCCGGAGAAATCAGCAGGATCGCGGCGCCCTGTTCAGCCAGCTTACGCAGTCGCCGATGGCGGGCGGCCCGTGCGGATACACCTTCGCCGCACACCGTCGATTCGTCGACGATATAGATGCCGGAAGGCTCGCCAGTAATACCGGCCGCAGCCGCATCCTGAATTGCGCGCACGGGGCGCTCCGAACGGATCGACCCGCCTTCCACCGCGCGCAGGCCCAGGCAGGCGTCCGCCAGCGCCCGCTGGCCACTGCCCGGCGCACCTGCAATCCCAACGATTTCACCGGCCTTCACTCGCAGACTGACGTTCACCAGCGCGCCATCGCAAGTCGTGAGCGCATTAAGCGCAAGGCGCACCGGTGCTTGTCGCAGCGCGCGGCAGGCATGCACGGCGAACGTGCCGTCAGCGTGGTAGCTCATGTGTCTTCCTCCATTTTTCTTGACCGCAAGCGGGCGCTCAAATAGCTGGCCGCACGTCGGCACGACAAAGTTTGACGGATTGACAACATGAGATCCATTGAATAATCTGCCCTTTATTTATTCCGTTAAGTTATGGGTGATCGATGTGGCGAAACTTGACTGGTATATCCGCACCAACCTCAAACTGCGCCATCTGCAGTTACTGGTCGCGCTGGACGATTTTCGCAGTGTCGGGCGTGTGGCCGGCTATCTGAATGTCAGCCAACCGGCTGTCTCCAAGACGCTCGCCACGATTGAAGAGGGGCTCGAGGTCACACTGTTCGACCGCACCACGCGCGGCATGGAGCCGACAGAACACGGCGAGTGCCTGATCCGTCACGCGCGCGGCATCCTCGATCAGTTGTCGAATGTGCGTGACGACATGCGCGATATCAGCGAGGGCCGAATCTCGCGCGTGTCGATGGGCGTGCAACCCGCGGCCGCCACGGTGCTAATGCCGCAGTTCATCGCGCGACTCGAAGCGGAATCGGTCGAAACCACGGTGTCGCTGCTCGAAGGCACCATGGATGCGCTGCTGCCGCCGCTGCGCGCGGGCGATATCGACATCATCGTCGGCAATCTGCCGCCTCGCCCGTTGGGCGCCGAGTTTTCAAGCGAGTTGCTCTATCAGGATCCCATTGTCGTGGTGGTGCGCCGCAATCATCCGCTCGCGAGCGTGCAGCGGCTGCGTTGGGACATGCTCAACGGCTACCCGATGGTGTTGCCGCCGACCGGCGCCTTCACGCGCGGCCCGATCGACGACTTCCTCGCGCATCACAAGGTCTCGGTGCCACGACGGCACATCGAGTCGATTTCGACGTTAACCAATGTGGGCGTATTGCAACTCACCGACTCGATCGGCTTCCTGTCACGCGGTATCGCGCGGCATTTCGCGGCGCTGGGGCTGCTGGTGGAGTTGCCGCTGGTACTGCCCAATGTGCGCATGCATGTTGGGCTTGTGTGGCGCAAGGAGCGTCATGCGACCACGTCACATCAACTGGTGCGGCGCGTTTTCCATGAGACGCGTGACGGGATGTTGGCAGCGCTGGGTGAGAACTTCAGCGACGACGCAAGCGTGGGTGTGCCGGTTTAACAATGCGTTCGTCAAGTATGCACCTTCGATGGAAGGCCGAAGCAGTTGGCCGCCAGCGGTCGGGAACTGCGGCGACGCTTGGATTCGGCTCGCAACTAAGACTTGTGTCTGATTGACTTGGTCGCGTGAGAACTCAATAGAATTTCCACGCGACCATGGATGCGCCCATTCGGACGTTGCGCGCGTCCTACTGCTTCGGCTGAATCCGCAGTGGACCGTAAAGTCCGCTAAGCATAACGCGTCCGTTGCCATCGATCACCGGTTGCGAGTAGAAGCTGTTAAAGCGAGCGCCTCCGAGCACGTAATGAAACTTTGACTGTCCAGTGGCCCAGTCGATGCCCTCCAGGGTCCATTGGTCGTTTCGCGCACCCGACATGTACACCAGGCCCGAACCGGTCGAGACAAACGGCACGCCGTTGATGTCACTGACGTCGTTGTTGACCCAGGCCGGGTTGAGCGTTCGCGTCTTCGGATCCCATTCGAACTTTTGTACTCCGTGCGGCAGATATTCTTTCAGATACGCGAGATACCCGATGAACATGTTCTTCGATAACCGGTCGGCCTGGATGGGAGCAGGCACGTTGCGGGGCTCGTTATTCACTACCAGCATGCCGTATCCGGTACTCACGACCGACTGTTCCGATTGAGCCGCAGCAAGCTTAGGATTACCGAAGTTGGCGGGACGCAGACCAGCGATCCGGCGCGACGGCGCGTCGGGCAACTGCTTCCAGTCAGCCGGAATTTCATCGCGCCAGTAAGCCGTCACGTTCATCAGCTTGTCACCGTCGGTGATGACTACCAGCTTGTCGGGATCGCTCCCAAAGCCAACCAGTGTGGGGGTCGAGCCGGTGCCTCGTCCCAGCGAGTTACGGAACGGCTCGTTCCACGCGCCGTCCTGTTCACTCGTTGAGAGACGGGAACCGGTCCACACTACTTTGTGGAGATGCTGCTGGGAGGCGATGTAAATGCCGCCTTTCTCATCGACCGCGAAGCTGTTGCGGATCCATGCCACGCCTTTGGGCTGCTTGGGTATCTCTTCCTCGGCACCCGGCAGGCGAATGATCTGAACGTCGCTGAAATCACGCGAAAGCACCACGACATAGCCGTCTGCCGTCGCCAGCACGATATGCCCATCAAATGTCATGTTCATTCCGATGGATTCGCCTGTGACGTTGGCGGGCTGGTTCCACTGCGCCTTCACGACTATGCCTGAGAGATGGTCACCAGGCGTCGCATCTCCGTAGATCCTGACAAATCCCTTGCCCGCGGCGACATACTCGTTGTCTTTATCGAGGAGGGTATAAACGCTGGAGAGCGACGGGTATCCCGACTTCCGCGCAATTGCCCACTTCTGATCGAAACTCGACTTCGAGTCGAGCGCTTTTATAAACTGTTCGTGCGTGAGCGCATCGGCATGATCATTCCCTGGTAAGCGGAGTGTAGCGACGAGATCGAACGTGTCGTAGTCGAGCTTGGCCAGGAACTGGCTACCGCTCGTCCAGACCACCCGCTTGCCATTCTTGTCCGGACCCGAAATCAGGTAGGCGAGGTTGAACATCCCCAGATCCTGATATCGCATCTCATCGTCGCCAAGCTGACGTGTCGGCCCGACCGGCCCTGCATCCACGGTCGAGTCGGTCTGTGCGGAATTGGCGTGACCGATGCTGTAATTGGAATCGGCCAGATAAGGATTGTGTGGTGGCTGCGCGGGCGGTGCACTGAAAGCCGATGACGCAGTGAGCAATGTGGCAGCAAATGCAGTAGAAAGTTTCATGAGACGGACCCTAAGCTGGGAAACACCCTGTTTGAGAAAGTAGTTCGAGCTTCTACCGGATTGCATACGAGATACTAATCAACTTTCGGACATGAGAGGTGGCTTTTCATTGCACCTCAATTCATAGCCGAAAGAGCGGCCGGTATTGCACGCTCAAGGACCGAACCCGGTTGCCCGTCATCTTTCTGAAATGCAGTCTTAAGGTACTACGCGTCCGCGAGAACCATATCAGCCCCCTTCTCCCCAATCATGATCGTTGGTGCGTTGGTATTGCCGGAAATAATGGCCGGCATGACCGACGCGTCAATGACGCGCAGGCCGTCCACCCCACGCAGACGCAGCTTCGGGTCGACCACTGCATCGGTGTCGCTACCCATGCGGCATGTGCCCACCGGATGATAAATCGTCGCGGCGGAACGGCGCAGATAGTCGGCGAGCGCCTGGGGATCGCCGGTATGCGGCCCCGGCTCGGACTCGTTCTGGATCAAACCGGCAATGGCATTCTGCTTGAGGATCGCGCGAACTTTATCGATACCGGTGGCCAGCATGTGCAGATCGCGTTCGTCCGACAGGTAGTTCGCATCGACCAGACCCCGTACCCGAGGATCCGATGAGCCGATACGCACGCAGCCACGACTATGCGGATGCAGCAGCGCCGCTGACGCCGTAATTCCAGGTGTCTCGTCGATTTCGATGGCACCGCCCGGAAGCGCGTGGAAGGTGTACGGACGCATGACGATTTGCAGGTCGGGCGCGGCGACCTGCGGGCGGGATTTCACATAGCCCACCACTTGTGCCGATGTTGTGTTGAGCTCGCCGCGCCGTGTCAGCAGCCACTTGAGAGCTTCCACCGACATTCGCGGCTTGCTCCGCATGAGGCTGTTCTTGCTGTCGGTTTTCTTACGCATTCGTAGCTTGATGTGCGCGAACAGATGATCCTGCAGGTTTTTTCCAACAGCGGGCACATCCGCCACCGGCGTGATCCCGAGGGACTGCAGGTATTGCGCGTCCCCGATGCCGGAATGCTGAAGAATATGGGGCGTGCTGAGGGCGCCAGCGCTGAGAATGACTTCCTTCGTACAGCGAACAGTAACCGGCGCAGCGCCATCGATCTCATACTCCACGCCGATGGCACGTCCTCCTTCCACCACCACGCGACGCACCAGAGCATGGGTGACGACCCGAAGGTTGGGCCGTCCCATTGCTGGCCTGAGAAACGCCTTGGCCGTGGATTGCCGCTTGCCGCGATAGATCGTGCCCACCGGCACACCGATGCCGTGATGGTCGCCTCCGTTCATATCGCTGTTGAACGGGATGCCTTCCTGAAGCGCGGCATTCAGAAACGCATCCGCGGAATGATGCCGATCCGCGATCCAGCTAAGCTTCAGTTCGCCCGTGTGACCGTACGTCTGCCCGTTCCCCTCCGCGAAGCATTCGCCGCGCTTGAAGTACGGCAGCACTTCGTCCCATGACCAGCCGGCGCAACCCATTCGCGCCCAGTTGTCGTAGTCGTCACGGTGGCCGCGAACGTAAAACATGCCATTGACCGAACTGCTGCCACCCAATAGCTTGCCTTGGACCAGCGCGAGGGACCGGTCCCCGAACGCCGGTGTCGGCCTTGTGAGATTCGGCCAGATGTATGCCGGGTTGGACAGCAGAAACGCGATGCCTGCGGGAACGTCCACCCAGAAATTGTTGTCCTTCCCGCCCGCTTCGATCAGCAGCACGCTATGGCGCCCGGACGCACTGAGCCGGTTGGCGAGCACGCAGCCGGCAGAACCCGCGCCGACGATGATGTAGTCTGCCACCGGCTGCGTGGCCCCTGAATTGTTCATGTTGAAGTCGTATCCGGCCAGTTCAAAGGTGTCCGATCGGCCTGGCGGCCTTAGGGACGTGCCGTGCCGAGCGTCGCGCGATGCGAGGCCTTGGTGCGGATAGCCCAGTATTCCTTTATCGTGCGCGACGTCGCTAGCCGCTATTTTCATCCTGTGAAAATCTGCCGGGCCGCGGGTCGCTTTCATCGTTAACGCGTTCGTCTTATCGGACTCATTCCGGATCGCGCCGGACGGCCTGTGGAGGCTGATCGGAAGGTCCATGCTGCACATTGCGGACCAAGGCAGAGGCCTTCTGACCGCAACAACCTCTACCTGCCGGATCGTTCGGGAACGCCCTATAATTCGGCTCGACCGCCTTCGCTCTTCCCGCAGACAAGCCAGTGCCCTACTCCCCGCAGACACAGCCTGACTCCCCTATGCTTGCCGCCATCGGCACGAAGATCGTGCCGCCCCGAGGCGCTCGTCGCGTGATGGCGCGCGAAGCGCTAATGGCCCGCCTGATGGAGCTCAGGCGCAAGCGGTGCCTCGTGCTACGTGCGCGGGCTGGAAGCGGCAAGACCAGTACGCTGCTGGCGTGGCGGCAAACCCTGATCGGCATGGGGTTCGACGTGTCGTGGCTGTCGGTCCATCCGGACGACAACGAATGGCAGCGGTTCAGCAAGTGTCTGCTCGCCACGCTGACCGAGATCGATCCTGCCATCACACGCGAAGCTGACATGCTGCAACGCGGCTGTGACGACGAACTGGCCATCGAACGCTGGATCATCGTCCTGCTGGACGGTCTGGCCGCGCACATACGCCCGGTCATGATGATGTTCGATGACCTTCAGCACTTGACCCATCCGCATGTGGTGTGGGCAATGCGCTGCCTGATGCAGTACGCGCCGGCACACCTGCATTTCGCTTTCGGCACCCGGACTGCACTGCCGTTACTGCCCGCGCATCTGCTGGCACAGGACGAAGTGGCGGAACTGGGACTGCAAGATCTCGCCTTCACGGAAGCCGAATCAGAAGCGTTCCTGCATGTGCAGCTTGACCGCATCGACAAGCGCGAAGCCCGGATCCTGCACCGTATGACCGAGGGGTGGGTGGCCGGTCTGCAACTGTTCGCGCTGAAGCTCAAGGCACAGCGCGACGCTCCCACGCAGCACGTGCCGTTGCACGACCCGGCGGCGTTCTCGAGCTACTTCGAGAGCGAACTGCTGGTCCACATGACACCGGAAGACCTGGACCTGCTCACGCGTATGTCGGTGTGCAACCCGGTCAGCGCCTCGCTATGCGCCGAGCTGGTGGGACACCCAAACGCCGTGGCCGCTACCATGACGCGACTGAACCGGCTCGATGCCAACGACCTCTTCATCACGCAGATGCACGGCCGCGACAGCGAGACCTGGTACAAGCTTCACCCACTGCTGCGGGAAGCCCTGCAGGTACGCGTGCAGAAGTTGCCCGAGACCGTGCAGAGGGCGCTGCACGGTCTCGCGTGGCACTGGTTCGACAGACGCGGCATGCTCGACGAGGCGGTGCACCACGCCGTGCAGGCCGGCGCCATCGAAGCTGCGGCCGAACTCGTCGACGCGGCGACCGTGGACCTGATGGCGCGCGGGGAAATGAGCAGACTGGCAGGCCTGCTGCGTGTGCTGCCGCACGACCATGTCGACTCACGTTTCCGGCTGCGGCTCGCCGAGGCTTACCTGCTACTGCCAGCGCGGGGGCAGGACGCGATCGCCGCTGCAGTCGAACGCTTCGACGCACAGATCGTGGCCGGCGAACTGAACGCGCGTCAACGCTTCTCCGTCAATGTTCTGCGTGGCGCGCTGGCGCTGCGTAACGATGACGCCGCGAGCATCGCCCGCCTGGAATCGGCACTGCTGGATGCGCCGCGAGACATCGACGTCCATGAGTGTGTACTACGTGACAACCTGCTCGCGTGGATGTATCTGTCGAGCGGCGACTATGCGCGCGCACGTGCGATCGTCGCCGTGCACGAACACACCGAGGGCGCCCCGCGTGAACAGTTGCTCAGCCGTTGCGTCCTCGCTACCACCCATGCCGTGGAAGGCCGGCTGGGACTCGTGGAATCGCTGTTGCGGCCTGTCATGCAGGAAGCCGAAAAGCGCGGGCCCGCTTTCATTGAAGTGCACTGCGTCGCCGCGGGACTGCTGGCGCATGCGATGTACGAGCTGAATCAGACGGAAGCCGCGCGGCGGCTGCTCGAGGGCCGCATCGACATCATCGAACGCATCTGGCTGCCGGACATCGTGATGCGCGCCTTGTTGATACAGACCGGCGCATACCTGGCAGAGCATCGGCATCTGGATGCCTTTGCCTGCCTGGATCGCCTGGAAGACTATGCCGTCACGAACGACCTCGACCGGCTGCGCGCGCACTTGCTATGCGCTCGCGTGCGGCTCTATCTGCGCTCGGGCGAGATGGACCTTGCCGATGCTTCGCTGAACCGGCTCGATGCCATGGTCCGCCGCCGTTGCGACGCGACCGATGGGGGTATGGCGCTCGACATCCGCCTGTGCTGGCTGCGTGCCCGCATCGAGCGTGATCTGCACCGGAACGCCTTCGACGCCGCACGCGAGCATCTTGGAGCAGCCGTGAACCTGTGCGAGAAACACGGGCGACCACGTCAAGCCGTCGGCCTGCGCCTGCAACTCGCCCTTGCGGAGCAAGGCTGCGTCCGTCCCGAGTCCGCGCGAGTGAACTTGCTGGCAGCGCTCCAGGACGGCCACCGCCTTGGGCTGATACGCACGCTGCTCGATGTGTCTCCTCGCATACCGCCGATGCTAAAAGAACTCCTGGCATCAGACCGACTGGATCCGGTCATCGCCTTGTATGTACGACGGCTGCTGAGCGCAGCGGGAGCACATGACGCTTCGGACCGCGAACAGGCCGCGGCGTCGCAGAATGCCGGGCCGACACGCGGCGTGATGCCGCTGCCTGCCCTATCGGTAAGGGAGCGCGACATTCTCGAACTGGTGGCACAGGCCATGCCGAACAAGAAGATCGCCCGGGCCCTGAACATCACACCCGAGACGGTGAAATGGCACCTCAAGAATATCTTCTCGAAGCTTGGGGTAAGCGGCCGGGACGAAGCCGCGGAACGCCTGCGCCATCTCAAGCTGGACGTCGAGGCGGAAAGCCCGCGCTGAGACCCACGCCGCCTGCGCGCGGGGGGCAAAACGCGTAAGCCGACAGTCGGTGCCGCCCAGGCATAGCCACGGCCGCACCGACCTTGGGCGATCAGCCAGCGATCGACTTGTGTTCGAGATATTCGGCGAGCCCGTAGATGCCCAGCTCGCGCCCGTTTCCCGAACGCTTGTACCCGCCGAACGGCGCCGCGTTATCCGGGCTGGCGCCATTGATGCGTACCGAGCCAGCGCGTAGCCGGCCTGCCACCCGACGCGCGCGCGCGGCATCGCCCGACCAGACGTAGGCCGCCAGACCATAGTCGGTGTCGTTGGCAATGGCGACGGCGTCGTCCTCGCTGTCGTAGGGAATGATCGCCAGCACGGGGCCGAAGATCTCTTCGCGTGCGATGGGCGAGTCGTTGCTGACATTGGCAAAGATGGTCGGACGAACGAAGTAGCCTTTCTTCACGCCTTCGGGCCGGCCAGGACCGCCTGCCACCACGGTGGTGCCGTCCTCGATACCGACAGCGATCATGCACTGAACTTTCTCGAACTGCGCCCGGCTCGCCAGCGCGCCGATCTTGTTTTCGTCCTGGGACGGATCGCCTACCTTGAGGCCGCCCGCGACCTGCGCCGCGATGCGGGTGGCCTCTTCGTGGAGATGGCGCGGAACTAGCATGCGTGTCGGCGCCACACACGTCTGGCCTGAATTCAGCATGCACGCGATGACGCCTTCCCGAACCGCTACGGCCAGGTCCGCATCATCCAGAATCACATTGGGCGATTTGCCGCCCAGTTCCAGCAGCACGCGCTTGACCGTCGAAGCCGCGGCGGCGGCGACTTCGGTGCCGGCGCGGGTGGATCCGGTCAGCGAAATGACGTCGACGTCCGGATGCCGCGACAGTGCCGCGCCGACCACCGGGCCGAGGCCGTACATCATGTTGAACACGCCAGGTGGGAAGCCGGCTTCATGCACGATCTCTGCGATCAAGCGGGCGTCGAGCGGCGCCACCTCCGACGGCTTGAGGACGACTGTGCAGCCTGCGGCGAGCGCGTAGGCGACTTTGCCCATGAGCGTACCGGCCGGCCAGTTCCACGGGGTGATGAGCGCGGCCACGCCGATGGGCTCGCTCACCACCTCCGTGTTGCCGAGATTGCGCGTGAACTCCATCTCTTTCAGCGCCGCAATCGCCGACTCGAGCACACGTAGGCCGAGCGGCGCCTGGCGAGAGCGGCACAACCACAGCGGCGCGCCGATTTCCTGGTGGATCGCCGTCGCGATGTCGTCCATCCGGGATGCGTACAGTTCGGCCAGCCGCCCCAGCAAACCCAAACGCTCGTCGCGGCTGGTCGCGGACCAGGCCGGAAAAGCTGCGCGCGCGGCCGTGACCGCACGCTTCACATCGGCTTCGGTGCCGAGGGCGAGCGTACCGATGACTTCCTCGGTCGCCGGATTGACGATCTCCGCGCTGGAGGCGCCCGGTGCCGGCAACTGCCAGACGCCGTCGATATAGAAGGTGTTGAGGTTCTGCATGGTCAGGCGTGTCTCCGTTGGTATTTTCTTGCGACACGAGAGCTTGCGCCAGGCCGAGCCCGCGCCCCCCCACCCGTCGCAGGGGGGCGGCCTCAGTGCTTGCCGTAGAGCGTCACCACGCAGGCGCCACCGAGTCCGAGGTTATGCTGTAACGCGAGGTTCGCGCCTTCCACCTGACGTTTGTCGGCGGTACCGCGCAACTGATGCGTCAACTCGTAGCATTGCGCGAGGCCGGTTGCGCCCAGCGGATGCCCCTTGGAGAGCAGGCCGCCGGACGGGTTGGCCACGACCTTGCCGCCATAGGTGTTGCTGCCGTCCATGATGAACTTTTCGGCTTCGCCGGTCGGGCAGAAACCCAATCCTTCATAAGTGAGCAGTTCGTTGTGGGCGAAGCAGTCGTGCAGCTCGCATACCTTGATGTCCTCCGGCCCGACGCCGGCTTTCTCGTAGACTTCCTTCGCGGCAGCGCGGGTCATATGGCTGCCCACATAAGAGATCAGCGACGGCGGGTCGAATGATTCGACAGGGTCGCTCGTCATGGACTGCGCGAGGATCTGCACGTCGGTGCGGAGATTGTGCTTTCTGGCAAAGCGCTCCGAAACGATCAGCGCGGCGGCGGCACCACAGGTCGGCGGGCAAGCCATCAGGCGGGTCATCACGCCGGGCCACACCACCTTGTCGTTCATGACATCGTCGGCGCTTACGACGTTGCGGAACAGCGCCAGCGGGTTGTTGGCCGCGTGGCGGCTGGCCTTGGCCCGGATCTCAGCAAAGGCACGCATGCTGGTGCCGTACTTCTGCATATGCTCGCGGCCGGCACCGCCGAAGCCGCGTAGTGCCTGCGGAACGTTCTCGGCGTCTGCGGTCAGGTTCATCAGGATGGGCAGGAAGCGCTCGCGCGGACGCGGACGGTCGTCCCAGTGAGCCTTCAGTGCGCCCGCCTGCATCTGTTCGAAGCCCAGTGCCAGCACGCAGTCGGCCGCGCCCGTCTCCACGGCCTTGCGAGCAAGCCACAGGGCCGTCGAGCCTGTCGAGCAGTTGTTGTTGACGTTGACGACCGGGATGCCGGTCAGGCCCACTTCATACAGCGCGGTCTGGCCGCAGGTCGAGTCGCCGAACACATAGCCAACGTACGCTTCCTGGATCGATTCATAGCCGATGCCGGCATCGCGCAGTGCGAGACGCACGGCTTCCGCGCCCATCTCCGTATAGCTCGGGCTCGCGCCCGGCTTGCTGAAGGGGATCATACCGACGCCGCCGACTAAGACTTTCTCACTCATAGTGTTCTCTCTTGAATTGGAGCCCGCCTCAGGCGGACGGGCAGTTGGATGTTTGCGCGGTCAGAGACTCGGCGCGCTCGTGGCTTCGCCGGCTTTCACGTCGTCAAAGCGGTGAGCTTGCAGCGTCGCCGTCTTGATGACCTTCGCTCAGCCGCGCCGCTCGACTAGCGTGCTGCGCAGGTCGGCCACGTGTTCGTCGTGCTGGTTAGTCACTCTCGTGGCCTGCACGACAAAGTGCAGCGCGCCGCCCTTCTTGTCGTAGATGTCTTCGATCTTCGTCTCGAAGCGCAGCGTGTCACCGGCGTAGGCCATCCGGCGGTAGTCGAAAGCCTGTTCGGCATGCAGGATGCGGCCCAGGTCCAGTTGCAGAATCGCGAGGCTGGCCCGCGTGTCGCCGATGCCGCTATTCAGACACATCAGGAAAGTCGGAGGCACCGGCAGCGCCGGATGGCCGGCAGCGTGCGCGGCGGCCTCGTCGGTGTAGATCGGACTGGTCTCTCCGGTAGCCTTGGCGAAGAAGCGCAGGCGCCCGTTCTCCACCTCGACCGTGCCGTGGGACATCACCCGGCCGATCAGACTCTTGTCTGCCATCTCGTCGTCTCCTCGTGTCGGGGTGCCGCGCTTACAGCTTGCGCGAGATGATGTCGCGCATCACCTCGTTGCTGCCGCCGAAGATGCGCGCGATGCGCTGATCGGTGAAGATGCGGGCGATCGGATATTCGATCATGTAGCCGTAGCCGCCATGCAGTTGCACCATGTCGTCGACGTGCTTCCACATGGTCTCGGTGGCGAACAGCTTGGCGACCGCCGCTTCTTCGCTGGTCAACTCGCCGCGCAAAAGCTTCGCGAGGCAGTTGTCGACCAGAGCGCGTACCGCCATCGCGCCTGCCTTCGCGTCGGCCAGCTTGAATTTGGTGTTCTGAAAATCCCAGACAGTCTGGCCGAAGGCCTGGCGGTCCTTCACATAGGCCAAAGTGTGTTCGAGCGCTGTTTCGAGTTGGGAGGCCGCGTTGAGCGCAATGCCCAGGCGCTCCTGCGAGAGGTCGTGCATCAGGTAGCCGAAGCCCTTGTTGACCTCGCCCAGCAGATTGCCGGCCGGCACGCGCACGTTGTCGAAGAACAGCTCGGCGGTATCCGCCGCGGGCTGACCGACCTTCTGCAACTTGCGGCCGCGGCGGAACCCCGGGCGGTCAGTCTCGACGAAGATGATGCTGACGCCCTTCGCGCCGGCGTCCGGATCGGTCTTGCAGACCACCATGATCAGGTCGGCCGTCATGCCGTTGCTGATGAAGGTCTTGCTGCCGTTGATCACCCACTCGTCGCCGTCAAGGACGGCGGTGGTGCGGCATGCCTTCATGTCGGACCCGCTGCCCGGCTCGGTGATCGCAATGGCGAGGATGGCTTCGCCGGAGCACGCTTTCGGCAGCCAGCGTTGCTTCTGTTCCTCGTTGCCGAGGCGCGTGATGTACGGTGCGACCACGGAAGAATGCACGCCATAGCCGAAGCCGCTGACGCCCGCGCGCGCCGCCTCTTCGGCGATGACGGCCACATGGCCGAAGTCGCCGCCACCGCCGCCATACTCAACCGGGGTCGTGACGCACAGCAGCCCGTCCCGGCCGGCCTTCAGCCAGGTCTCACGATCAACCATTCCGGCTGCGTTCCAGGCCTCCTGACGCGGCACGCATTCACGCTCGAAGAAACGCCGCACCGACGTGCGATATTGCTCGTGATCCTCTCGAAAGACATCGCGACTGACATTCACTGTGTGTTGCTCCCTGTTCGGTTCTGTGGCTGTGGGGTGGCAGACTTTCTGCACATGATTGCGCCGTGCGGCGAGGCGACCGCGTCCTTCAGGAGGACCGACTCCCCTCGCACACAGACGGGCGTCCGGGACGAGTCGTCAGATGGCGCCGTAGCCGCCGCCGCAGACCAGCACCTGGCCGGACACGTAGTTGGACTCCGGCTGACAGAACAGATACACCGCGTTCGCGGCTTCGTCGGGCGTGCCCGCTCGACCAGCGGGGATGGTCCGGCCAGCGTTGTCGATCATCGCCTTCTGCACGCCGACCTTGATCTCGCGCCCCTCGATGTTCACCGTCTTGCTCTCATCGCCGGAGAGCGCCTGGGTCAGGCGCGTTTCGATCAAACCGAAAGCCACCGCATTGACGTTCACCTTGAGGCGTCCCCACTCTTTCGCGAGACTCTTGGTCATGCCCAGGATGCCCGACTTCGCCGACGAGTAGTTGGCCTGCCCGGCGTTGCCGCCTGCAGCGGTCGACGAAATATTCACCACCTTGCGCCATACTTCGCGGCCCTCGGCAGCCTCCGCTTTGGCAGCGGCGGAGATGACGGGCTGGGCGGCGCGCAGGATGCGGAACGGCGCCGTCATGTGGCAGTCGATGATGGCGTACCACTGCTCGTCGGTCATCTTCTGGATGACGTTGTCCCAGGTGAAGCCCGCGTTGTTGACGATGATGTCGATGCCTTTGTAGTGATCGACGGCCGTCCTGATGAAGCGGTCGGCGAAGTCCGGCGCGGTGACGCTGCCGGCGCACGCCACCGCTTCGCCACCCTGCTGCCTGATCAGTTCGACGACTTCATTGGCCGGATCGGCGTCGAGATCGTTGACGACCACGCGCGCACCGTCGGACGCCAGCTTCAGCGCCAGCGAACGGCCGATGCCACGGCCCGAGCCGCTGACCAGCGCCACCTTGCCTGCGAGTTTGCTCATTTCCGTACTCCTGAGTGATTGCGGATTGATTCGATCGGGGTCGGGCCGCTGACGCGGGGCGAGGCGAGGTACAACACCGATGGCCCATCGAGCAAGCGATGTTCACGTTGCCGAAGGCATTCGACGTCATGCCGGCCAGTAGTGCTCCGCCTGTCGCTTTGTATAGCGATATACGCCGACGAGTTGCTGGCCCGTGTCCATCACGTCGCCCTGGAGCTTCGTGAGTCCGAACCCTGATCCGGGAATGACGTCGAGGATAGTGGCAGCGCCGTCGCACAGGCACCATGCGCTGCGGGGGGGATGGGTAGTCATCTGCGCCCCCCCGCTACGGGGTGGGGTCGCTGCCGCAAAAATCAGCGGCGTAGAAGGTGATGGCGCGCGCGATAACGCGCGCCGGCGCGCTCACGCTTGCCAGGCTGCCTGGATGTCGGTCACCAGGGTCCGCAGGCTAGTCACATGACGAGAGATGTCGGCGTCGTTGCTCACCTTGTCAGGGAAGCTGATGTTGACCGCGTAAAGCTCCCGGTCCGCGCCGACGAAGGTGGTGGCGACCGCACGCATGTGCCCTGGCTGATAGGCCGCCGTGCAATAGCCCCGCTGGCGCGCCTCAACCATGGCGCGCTCCGCATTTGCGCCGAGCGGCGCCCACGCGTCGCCGTAGCGTCCCGCGATTTCTTCCAGAAGAGCCACTCGCACGTCCTCCGGCAATGCCGCGAGATACGCGAGACCGATGGCCGTCAGTTCGACCGGCGCACGCGTTCCCGGCACGACGCGCCGCGTGCGCGTCACGCTGTCGCCGCTGTGCCTGACGGACGCGAGATACACCATGTCGGGACCGTCGCCCACAGCCAGCCCGACGTTGACCCTGCCAGCCAGCGCGACGGCTCGCATCAACGGCAGAGCGGCTTCGGGCACGCGGCTCGCCTGCTGGAAGGCGTCCGCGAGACTGAGGACGGCTGCGCCAAGCCGGTAAGCGCGTTCACCGACGTCATAGCGCAGGAAGCCTGTATCGACGAGCACCCGCGTCAACCGGCTGACCGTAGGGCGCGGCAGACCGGTGCGTGCCGCCAGTTCTCCGTTGGTCAATGCACCGGCTCCCGCCCGGAACGCTTTCAGAAGTGACAAGCCCCGGTGCAGCGAATCGCTGCCGGCGGTTTCGCGGGTGAAGCGCCCCGTCTCGTACGTCACACGCCGGGTGGAGGTCTTTCGTTCGCTGCTATCCATGGAGTTGCATATTTTCGCCAGATGAAAATTCAGTATAGCTAGGCTCTCTTCGCAGCGGAATACTGCACTTCCCGCGTACCGCAGGAATACAACCCTCCACAGGAGCGCCCAAGCATGACATCCGCCACCGACCTCCAACTCTCACACGACGGCCACGTGGCTCGCATCACGCTGACGCGGCCGCCGCAGAACTTCGTCGACACCGCGACGATCGAGCAACTCGTGAACATGCTGGCGGCCCTGGATGAAGACGACACGTGCCGCGCGGTAGTCCTGCAATCCGGAGTCGACGTGTTCTGTGCCGGCGCGGATTTCAGCGCGGCTCCTGGCGGCGGCGCGCCAGGCGACCCCGCCGTGTTCTATGGCCACGCGATGAAACTGTTTCGCACCCGCAAGCCCATCATCGCCGCCGTGGCGGGTGCCGCGGTCGGCGCGGGACTGGGCCTCGCGCTAGTAGCGGATTTTCGCGTGAGCTGCGCTGAGGCGCGCTTTAGCGCCAACTTCAATCGTCTCGGCATTCACCCGGGATTCGGCATGAGCGTGACGTTGCCGCGTGTGGTGGGCGAGCAGCGCGCAGCGGAACTCTTCTTCACCGGCCGGCGAATCACCGGCAAGGAGGCGCTGGAAATAGGCCTCATCGATCATCTCGTGCCCCAGGCTGACGTTAGCGCCCAAGCGCGGGAGCTGGCGCGCGAAATTGCCCTTTCCGCGCCATTGGCGGTGGAGACCACCCGCGCGACGCTGCGCCGGGGTCTGGCGGAGCGCATCGCGGAGGTCAACCAGCGCGAACTGGAAGTCCAGCACAGCCAGTTCCGCAGCGAAGACTTCCGCGAAGGCGTGGCCGCCATGTCGGCTCGCCGCGCACCGGTGTTCCAGCGGCGCTGACCGAAGGCGACGACGTGCGAAACGGCTCGCAAGCCTGCCGCCGACCGCCCATGTCGACGTTCCTCTGCGTGACATGGCTCGGCCTCCATGCCTCGTTCATCAGACTGCTCCCGTTGATCGACCATTCATACATGCGTGGCCTTCCGGTTCCTGGGCACAGAACGCTCGCCTTATGACCGCTATACGAGCCGTGCCTTCCCGCTTCATCGCTAAATTGCTTGCCCAGTGTCGCTAAGCATCGACGCGGGTGAGCACAACACCGCCGACCTCCTGCGCGAACTCGACGCAAGCCGGCAATCCTGTTCTCACTGGAATCCATTATGAAGTTCGAACTCGAGAGTGAACACCGCATGCTCAAGGATCTCGTTGCACGCTTTGTGCGCGAGCAACTGATCCCGCTGGAGACCGCCGTCATGGCGCGCGAGGCCGAAACCGGGCAGCTTGCATTGCTGCCGGCCGAACATGAGCGCCTGAACGCGATGTCGCGTGAACTCGGCCTGTGGGGTCTGGACGCTCCCGAAGAAATGGGCGGCTCGGACCTGCCCGTCGTGGCCGTGGTCGGCGTCAACGAAGAACTCGGCAAAACGATCACGCCATACGAACTGCCGCCCGACTCGCCGAATCTGCGCATGCTGATGCTGAGCGCCAGTGCGATGCAGCGCGAGAAGTACCTCGCTCCGTACGCCCGCGGCGAGACCGCCTCGGCAATGGCCATCTCCGAGCCAGGCGCAGGCGGCGATCCCGCCATGATGACCACGCGAGCCGTCCGCGACGGCGACGACTGGGTCATCAACGGCCGCAAGATCTGGATCAGCCGCGCCGCGCAGGCGGACTGGACCATCGTCATGGCCGTGACAGACAAGGCTCTCGCCGCACGCGGCGGCATCTCGGCCTTTATCGTCGATCGCGGCACGCCGGGGTTCCAAGTGGGGCGCCGCATTCCGATGATCGGCGGCGTGTCCACCTATGAGGTTGTGCTGGAAGACTGCCGTGTGCCGGCATCGCAACTACTCGGGGTTGAGGGCCAAGGCTTCGCTCCCATGCAGGCACGGCTATCGACTCGCCGCGTGCAGATGGCCGCGTGGTGCATCGGCCGCGCCCAGCGGGCTCTCGACATGCTGTGCGAGTATGCGCAGCAGCGCCAGACTTTCGGCGCGCCGCTGGCGCAGCGCCAGGCAATCCAGTGGTGGGTGGCGGATGCCGCCACGCGCATCCACGCCTGCCGCCTCATGACCTACGAAGCCGCCAGCCGCATCGATGCTGGCGAGGAAGCTCGCACCCAGGTGTCGATGATCAAGGTCTACGCGACGGAGATGGCGTGGGACGTAATCGATTACGCGATGCAGACCTTCGGTGCAATGGGTATGACCAAGGAACTCCCTCTGCAGCAGATGGCCAACGACACGCGTCTGATGCGCATCTATGAAGGGCCGAGCGAGGTGCACCGCTGGGTGGTTGCACGCGATCTGCTCGGTCTGCGCCGCTAACGCGCGAAGGGACGCGGAGATGAGTCCATTCCATAAGAACAGGATGCGACGGTGGAACGACTCTCAGGCATCGCTGCGATCCCATTCCGGTCAGATGCATTGACTGCGCGCGAACGGCACGCAAAAACCGCACACACACAGAAACGCCGGCGAGGATGCTCGCGTACGGTCCCCGTCGGCCTCAGGAGGAGACGTTACCCATGGATACATCAGGCTGGACCTATCCCGGCGACCACGCCCGCCGCACCCCCGATAAAGTTGCCATCATCAACGGCACCACTGGCACCTCGCTGACTTACGCCGAACTGGAGGCGCGCTCGAACCGCTACGCCCACTACCTCCGGGAACAGGGCCTGCGTGCGGGCGATCACGTGGCCGTGCTGATGGACAACCACATCCGCTACTTCGAGATCGTCTGGGCCGCCATGCGCTCGGGGCTCGTGATTACCGCCATCAACCGTTTCCTGACGCCCGACGAGGCGGCCTACATCGTCGCGGACAGCAACGCGAAGGCGATTGTCTGCTCGCATGGAGTGCGTGCGCTGGCCGAAGCTCTATCGGAGCGCATGCCCGCTTGCCCGCACCGCCTGATGGTGGACGGCACCGCCGACGGCTGGCCGTCGTTCGAGGCTACCGTCGCGGCATATCCGGCCGAGCCCATCGCCGACGAGCAACTCGGGGTCATGATGCTGTATAGCTCGGGCACCACGGGGCGGCCCAAAGGCATCGTGCGCACACCGCATACCACGGATGTGCGCGGCATGCTGGATCCCTTTCGCCGCAAGCTCAACGCCGAGCATTACGCCTTCTTTGACGACATGGTCTACCTGTCGCCGGCGCCGCTGTATCACGCCGCGCCGCTCGGCTGGGCAATCAGCATTCACGCCGTTGGAGGCACCGTCGTATTCATGGAGAAGTTCGATCCGGCCCACGCTCTCGCACTGATTCAGCGCTACCGCATCACGCACAGCCAGTGGGTGCCGACCATGTTCGTGCGCATGCTGAAGCTGCCGGACGCTGAGCGCCTCGCCTACGATCTCTCCAGCCTACGCTTCGCAATCCATTCCGCAGCACCGTGCCCGGTCGACATCAAGCTGAAGATGATCGATTGGTGGGGCCCGGTGATCTTCGAGTACTACGGTTCGAGCGAAGGGGTCGGGCTGACCACGATCACCAGCGAGGAGTACCTGGCACACCGCGGCTCAGTGGGCCGCTCTGTACTCGGTACCGTGCATATCTGCGACGACGATGGCAACGAACTGCCAGTGGGCGAGACCGGGCTGATCTACTTCGGGCGCGACAACGTGGCCTTCCAATATCACAATGCCCCCGACAAGACGCGTTCGACCCAGCATCCACGCCATCCGACATGGATGGCGGTGGGCGACGTCGGCTACGTGGATGCGTACGGTTATCTCTATCTGACGGACCGCACGACGTTCATGATTATTTCGGGTGGTGTGAATATCTACCCGCAGGCCATCGAGGACGCGTTGATCTCGCATCCGAAGGTGAGCGATGCGGCGGTAATCGGCGTGCCGGACGACGAAATGGGCGAGGCCGTGAAGGCGGTCGTGCAAGTGGAGCCTGAAGTCGGGCCGGGGTTGGGTCCGGAGCTGGCTGAGGAACTGATAGCGTATCTGCGCGGCAAGGTGGCGCGCTATATGGTGCCGAAGTCTGTTGACTTCGTCGATCAGTTGCCGCGCCTGCCCACCGGCAAGCTCTATAAAACAGAGCTGCGCAAGCGTTACTGGACATCCACCGACACCAAAGCCTGACCCGGGCGACGGCGAACCGGGACGGACGTGCGTCCGTCCCATTGGTCTCAATAACTCAGGACACTCCTCTTCGAACCGGGGAATGTCCCCGGTCAGGTCGGTATCAAGCAGCAGCGGCCGGACACCGTCCCGAGCGGCGCTCCCTAGAAGCGATGCGTCATACCCACCACGGCGAGTGTTTGTGTTGCCGCGGCTTCGGTGACGGCTACGCCCGGCCAGCTCGTCGTCGCCGTTCCGTTGTTCTTCAGGTAGCCGGCGCGCATATAGACGCTCGTCCGTTTCGAAATGCTGTGATCAATGCCAATCTGCACACCCGGCGTATTGTCGTGTGCGCCACGCACATCGCGCTCGATACCCGCCACTTCAATCGTATCCGCCGGCGTCGCCTGGATCGTCACCCCGAGCTCCATGGTGCTCACCGAATGCCCCGCGTCGAGGAGCGCGGCGAGAGAACCGGCCGGCGCATCCTTCGGGCGGGCATACGAATAGTTGAACTGGAAGTTGACAATACCGAGCCGATACGCGAGCGCACCAATGAAATGCTCGGTGCCGAGCATGTTCAGAACCTCTGGGAGGCCGGGGAACGTCTCGATGGCCGCATGCTGATTCTGATAGCCGATCCCCGCGTAGAGCCCGTAACCCGTATAAGAAAGCCCTAGGTCGACCATATTGCCAAGCGTCTCAGGTATCGGTTGCGTCACCGTCGCCGCGAACCCGTACATCGCGGAGAACTGCACGCCGCGCAGATTGGGCGACTGATAAAGCACCGAGTTGCTGGTGCGGCCGACGATGAACTGCGTGGCGAGCGTGTTGCGATCGATCGCCAGCACCGCGGCGGATAGCGGCGACAGGTTCTCGTTGGCCCGGAACGGGTCGGTTGGATAGACCACGCGGAAGCTCGGCTGATATTGACGACCGAAACTCACCGAACCGTAATTGCCATCCGATAGTCCGACCCAGGCCTGACGATAGAACAGCGTCGTCGTATCGGCATAGGGCGTTCCGTTATTGATGTTGAAGCCATTCTCGACGTCGAAATCTGCCTTCAGGCCGCCACCCAGATCTTCACTGCCCTTGAGCCCGAACAGCGATCCCGTCGAGCCGCCGCTGCCCTCCGAGAAAGTATGCGTACCGCCGTTGCCCAGATATTGTCCGAACACATCGACAACGCCGTAGAGCGTCACATTTGTGTCGGCCATCGCGGTGCCCGCCGCGGCAATCAGGGAAGCGCCGAAAATACCTTTACCGATGTCGCTAAACCGCATGCATGTCTCCTCTTTCTGTCTCCGCCACAAGGCAGATTTGATTTGCATTACTTATTACTTACTTTCGTATGCGCAAGTGGCCACTTCGTCCCTGCCTCCCGCTCAACCACAGTCTAATGTTATTAGCTTATTTGTTGACCAACAAGCAAAAGCATGCCGGTGTAAACGCTGACGCCCACGAATCGGGAGCGGAAGTCCCGCGTGATATTCTTGCTTCCAATCAGTTTGTTGAAAGGTCGCCAGATTCATGTCGTCGAAAAAAAATTATCAGGACGTCGCTCCGCCCGCTGACGACGCCCAACAGCCCAGACGAACCCAGGAACAGCGGCGCAGCGACGCCGAGGCCCGACTGCTGGAAGCTGCGCAGGAGATCGTCGCGCACAAGGGGTGGGTCGGGATGACGCTCGGCGACGTAGGTATTGCCGCCGGCTATAGCCGCGGTCTTGCTACTCATTATTTCGGCAGCAAGCCGGAGTTGCTGCGCTCGCTCGCCGCTCAGATCGGTGAGAACTTCAAAACCATGGTCACTGAAGCACCGAGCCGTGGCGATGGTTTCCATGCGGTGCTGGAATTTATTCGCATCTATTTTGGACGCACCGACGACGGCTGGATCAGCACGCGCGCGCTGCTGATACTGATGGCGGAAGGAATGACTGACGGGACGGAAGCCGGCGCCAATCTGGCCATCTACAACGAGACTGTCATCGGCATCCTGCAAGGCTACTTCGAGCAAGCGATCGCGAAGAAGGAAGTTCGCGAAGACGTCGTCCCGGAGGCGGCCGCCGTCGCTTTACTGGGTACCGTCCGCGGTGTCATGCTGCAGAGCCTTCTCAAGAATTCAAACATAGACCTGACCAAGGTAGCAGCGGAAGTCATGACCATGACCATCCGGGCATATTCACGGCGGCCCCAGACGTGGCTGGCGCTCTACGCCGGACGTGCACGCGCTTGAACGCAAGAATCCGGCTTGAACCGGATGCGGGGAAACCACCGTGCTGAATTATGTTTGTTGTTTGACGAACATAATTCAGACCCGGACTCGACTTCTTTCGCAGAATCTCGCGCTATGTTGCGGCCATGGCGACAACACCGCGCTGCACGAGGGCGTCTATCTCCGTTCTGTCCATACCTAGCGTCTGCAGGATTTCTATCGAGTGCTCGCCGAGCAACGGTGCGTGCCGACGGACGCTTGCAGGAGTCTGACTAAACAACGTGGTCGGCCGAATCATGCGCAAGCTGCCCTCGGTCGGATGCTCAATCGACTGAAACAGATTGACCGCACTGAGTTGAGGATGATTCGGCAACTCTTTCAGATCATGGATGGCGGCCGCCGGAATATCGAGTTCGTCGCAAATCTCCACCCATTCCCGCGTGGACCGATCAGGCGCGATTGCCTCGAGTTGCCGATACAGGTCGCTCAGACATGCATTGAGCTTGTGCCGATCCGACAGATCATAGCCGGATATAAGATCATGATGATCGACCCGCTGGAAGAGACTCATCCACTGTGAAGGGCTATAGGGCAGCATGGAAATGTGACCGTCGCGGGTACGCACGGGCCTGCGCCCTCGCTTCAAAATTCGTGCGTAACCGACATCGCCTAGGGTCGGTTCAAACGCGAGGCCGCCCATATGCTCGGCCATTGTGAAGTCGACCATCGTTTCCAGCATAGGAACTTCAACGTACTGCCCGCCGCCTTCGCGCTCGCGATGCAGCAATGCAGCCAGGACCGCGTTGACCAGCGCCATGCCGGCTGTCTTGTCGGCCACCAGCGCAGGGACGAAGGCAGGCTCCGCTCCGACCTCCCCCATCAGGCTCGCCAGGCCGCACGTGGCCTGAATGATGTCGTCGAAGGCAGGCTTGGACCGGTGCGGCCCAGCCTGTTCAAAACCCGTCGCCGCGCAATACACCACTGAAGGATTGACGGCACGCACGGCTTCGTAGCCCAGACCCAGTCGTTCGATGGCCGAGACGCGCATGTTGTGGACCACCACGTCAACCTGGGAAGAAAGCCGCAAACAGATCTCCCTGCCTTCCGGTGTCTTGAGGTCGATCGCCAGCGACCGTTTGTTGCGATTGATGCCTAGAAAGATGGAGCTCATGCCGGCGTGACGCGACGTGCCATTCGCGCGCATCACGTCGCCGTCGATGCCTTCTACTTTAATGATGTCGGCGCCATAGTCGCCGAGAATCCTTGTCGCGAACGGCCCAAGCACGACCGACGTGAGATCGAGGATTCGGATGCCACGCAGCGGGCCGGCCGCGGTACCAGAAGAAGAATTCACATGCACTCCTTGAGAAAAGCCAGGCTCTCGGCGTCGCGCGAGTCAACGCATCGTATCAACTTACTTGTCAATGGACAAGTAAGTTGATACATTCATATCGGAAAGCGACTTGCCGGGATGTGACGCCGGAATCGCGAACGATTCTGTCAGCTGCTATTCATGCTGCCACGGCGACCGTTGCGCAAGCGTGCCAGTTTCTCGGAGAGCTTGATCGTGGTGGTGACTGTAGGGCGAAAGTGGTGGACTTTATGATTAGTTTCACTAAATACAACGCAAGCCTTAGCCTCGCCAAAAGCTCGGCCGGGACGCTTAACGTCATCGGCACCGGTGTGTTGCTTACGACTGCGAGCCCGCGCTTTCCGTCTTCCGGGCCCTCGTTGTTGATATCGAAATCCAGGAGTCGTTCCGCTCGTCAATACGCTTCATGGGCGCGCATGGATCGCGCGGATGCAGCATGCAATCCCTGCCCAATTAAATATATCGGAGACTTACCTTATGGCCAGCATCCAGTCGGCTGAACTCACTCAACTTTACGCAAGCTGGGGCACCAGGATGCGCGAGAATCCCGACATGCCGCTCGAAGACATTCGCCGCATCTTCTCGCACTGGGGTGATGTGACCGCTGAGCCGGGCGGAGTCGATTACATCGAAGTCGACGCAGGCGGCGTGCCGGCAATGTGGGCGATTCCCAAAGGGGCGGCACAGGACTGCGCGCTTCTCTGCTCGCATGGCGGTGGGTATGTCATGGGGTCGATGTTCTCCCATCGCAAGATGTTCGCGCATATCGCCAAAGCGGTCGGCTGCCGGGCCTTGATCGTCGATTACCGACGCGCGCCGGAAAACCCGCACCCCGGCCCGCTGACCGACATGCTCATGGCCTACGAGTGGCTGCTCAAAACAGAACGCCTTAATCCGGCACGCGTCGCGTTGACCGGCGACTCCGCGGGCGGCGCACTTGCGCTCACGACAATCGCCGCAGCGCGCGAGAAAGGGCTGCCGCTTCCTGCTGCTGCGATGCCAATGTCGCTATGGGCTGGCCTGGACACGTCAGGTGAGAGCTACGACACGAATGCCGCCCGCGACGCGCTAGTATCCCGTGATACGACGAATGCGCTCGGCTCGCTGTTTGTTGGCCCCGATGGCGATCCGAAGCATCCGCATGCCAACCCGCTCTACATCGACTATCACGGTTTTCCGCCGCTCTACATGACGGTTGGCGACGCAGAGGTACTGCTCGACGACAGCCGTCGTATTGCCAGTCGGGCAAAAGCCGCCGGCGTGGAAGTGAAGATCGATCAGGTCCCCGACATGCAGCACGTCTTCCAGTTCCTTGCCGGCACCGCGCCGGAAGCTGACGCAGCGATCAATTCAATGGCTGCGTGGGTTCGACCGAAGCTCGGACTCGGTTCTTCGACGATAGGCGGTGGGGACCTTTGACCTGCAATGGTCCAGCATTCAAAGGGCGGCGGGGTTCTGCAGTGGATTGCCGGATCGGGCCTCACGCTTGTAGAGGTCTTCTGTGTTCCCGGCGCGTGCACTCCTGATGGCAGGTCGGAAAGTCAGAGTGCGCGCCCCGTTCTGTTTTCAACATATCGAAGAGACGAGCCATCAACGTGCTGACGCTCCTTTGTCAAAGGCAGGTGTGAAATCAGCAATATCAGCCGGAATTAGAGGGCATAACTCCCGGACGAGATGGCGATCAACTGACGGCGGATTTCGTTGAACAGCTAGCGGGTTCGTTCAGAACCCGCTAGCCGCACGCACGGTGCGGAGTTTTCAACCATTAAGCGGACATGCGTCGTGCCAGGTTTTTGACTGGACTGAACGGACCAAAACAATTCACTTAGCTTGCAACTCGCCCGGAATTTCGACCGGGCAAATCGCCATGCAGCTTTCATTACATGTTCGGATAATTCGGACCGCCGCCACCTTCCGGCGTCACCCACACGATGTTCTGCGTCGGGTCCTTGATATCGCACGTCTTGCAGTGCACGCAGTTCTGCGCGTTGATCTGCAGGCGATCGCCGTCATGCTCGTCTTTGACGAACTCGTAGACGCCCGCTGGACAGAACCTCGCTTCCGGTCCTGCGTACGTGCGCAGATTGACCTTGATGGGAATGCTTGCGTCCTTGAGCGTCAAATGAGCTGGCTGGTTCTCTTCGTGATTCGTGTTCGAGATGAACACCGAAGACAACCGATCAAATGTCAGCTTGCCATCAGGCTTCGGATACACGATCGGCTTGCATTGCGAAGCCGGTTTCAGCATCTCGTGATCCGAATGCTGATGATGCAGCGTCCACGGCACATTGCCGCCCAGCAGCTTCTGTTCGATGCCGACCATCAGCGTGCCGAGGTACAGGCCCTTGCTCATCCACTGCTTGAAGTTGCGTGCACGATGCAGTTCCGTGTGCAGCCACGAGGTCTTGAACGCTTCCGGGTATGCCGTGAGCACGTCGCTCGTGCGGCCTGCCTGCACGGCTTCAAACGCGGCGTCGGCAGCCAGCATGCCGGTCTTGATCGCCGCGTGCGAGCCCTTGATACGCGATGCGTTCAGGAAGCCCGCGTCGTCGCCGACCAATGCACCACCCGGGAATACGAGCTTCGGCAGTGACATCAGGCCGCCTGCGGTAATCGCCCGCGCGCCGTACGACACGCGCTTGCCGCCTTCGAGCACCGAGCGGATCGCCGGATGCGTTTTATAGCGCTGGAATTCCTCGAACGGCGACAGGTACGGATTCGAATAGCCGAGACCCACGACGAACCCCACCATCACCTGGTTGTTGTCCATGTGATAGAGGAATGAGCCGCCGTAGGTATCGCTCTCGAGCGGCCAGCCGGCGGTGTGCATCACCAGACCCTGCTTGTGCTTCGAAGGGTCGATTTCCCACAGTTCCTTTATGCCAATACCGTAGACCTGCGGATCGACGCCGTCGCGCAGCCTGAACCTGTCGCTCAACTGGCGGCCCAGATGCCCACGCGCGCCTTCGCAGAAGAGCGTGTACTTCGCGTGCAATTCCATGCCGAGCTGGAAGTTCTCGGTTGGCTGGTCGTCCTTGCCGATGCCCAGATTGCCGGTGGCGACGCCTTTAACGGAACCGTCGTCGTTGTAGAGAATCTCCGCAGCCGGAAAGCCCGGGAAGATTTCCACGCCAAGCGCCTCGGCCTGCTGACCCAGCCAGCGCGTCACGTTGGCGAGACTCACGACGTAATTACCGTGATTCTTGAAGTTATCCGGCAACGCCCAGGTGGGCACATTCCTCGCGCCGGTTTCGGTCAGGAACAGGAATTTGTCTTCGGTCACGTCCACCGTGAGCGGCGCGCCTTTTTCTTTCCAGTCGGGAATGAGTTCGGTGATCGCACGCGGATCCATCACCGCGCCCGACAGGATATGCGCCCCGATCTCCGAGCCTTTTTCCAGCACGCACACGCCCAGCTCGACGCCTTTCTCCGCCGCGAGCTGCTTCAGGCGGATCGCTGCGGACAAGCCAGCCGGGCCGCCGCCAACGATCACCACGTCGTACTCCATTGATTCGCGCGTGGGCGCGAAATCATCCGTCAAGATTGTCGGGATACACACAGAACTACGTCTCCATTTTTATAGCGAATACTTCGCGTTTTTACGCACCTCGTGCCGCACACAAGCGAACGCTCGACGGCAGAAAACCGATAGCGCATTGCGGGTGATTAAGGGTGCAGTTCAGGCGCAGCGGCATGCAAAGCGGGCGCCGCAACGGACGCCTGCTGCACGCCGGGTTCAGCGCCCGCCTACGAAGCCATGCCTTGCGCGACGTTCATCGTCGGTCGGTGGCCCTGCGGAGGGAAGACGCGCCACGAGCCGTCGTCATGGCGAAAGAAGACAATTGAGAGCGTGCCGGACGTGCGCAGCGCTTCCACACGCACGCAACGCCATGGGTTTTGCCTGGATCGACTGAACCGCGTTACGCGAGTTTGCGAGGATGACGCTGAACCTAACCACTTCTCGACCTGAAAGCGTAACGACCTGTCTACGGTGCCCATTTACTTCCCCAGAACCGCCAGAATACGAAATTACATGTTGCGACCGCCCGGACAAAGCGCGCACAAGGCCGCCAACTGCACGCCTGTCGCGATATGCTCCGCCGGTAACTAGGGTAGAAGAGTTCATCCGCGCCGCCCCCCCCTCACGTTGGGGGGGATGTGGCCAGCATCGGCCTCTATGCCGCCATTCCGAATGCTGTTTATGGCCACGATGATCGTGGTGGCAATCCATGCCGACCGAACCGGCGAGCGCCGCTGGCACACCGCCATCGCGGCGCTGATTGGTGCAGCGGCGTTGACAGCGCTGCCTCATGCTTCGGCCAGCATGGGGCTGTCGTTCACACTGCTCTGCGTCGCAGCGGCGGGAATTTTCTCGACCTTGCCGCTGTTCTGGACGATACCAACAGCGTATCTGTCCGGATCAGATGGCGCGGCGATCGCCATCGCGACGATCAGTAGCCTCGGGTTGCTAGGCGGCTTCATCAGCCCCGCGACGATCGGCTGGCTGGTCACGACCACAGGCACCATGACGACAGGCCTCCATGTGTTTGCGACACTCTTTGCTCTCGGCGCCGTGTTGCTGCTGATGATCACACGCGTCGCGCTGCGCTGACGGACGGCAAGGTCATGCCGCGACGATGTACTCATGCAGGTCACGGCGTGATGGTTGAGCCGGAAAAGGAACGGGCCCCATCAAGACCAATGGGTCGCTTTGATCTTCACAGTTTGCATCCCTACGATCCGAATCACGACCCGGGATCGGAATTCGCGTAGAAAAACCCACACCGTGAACGCCCACTACGGCAACGTTCTCGCAGCAAACCCAGGCGAGATCCAGATGTCAGCGTGGGTGTCATGTCGGTCTATCACGCTAATTCCGGCACCCGTCGAGGCACCGTAGGTGGATCGTGCCGAACGCATCACTGATGGCCTGTACTGGATACCCAGAACCTCATCAGCTAGCTGTGAGCGCACATTGGACCCTCATTCAAAAGCCGCACAGATATGTGAACAATATATAAGCACGTCACCGACAGAAGTAGACGCGTCGAAAAGAAGCGGGGCGCGAAAGCCCCGCAAAATCACTAACTATCTTTTCCTCTGCTGCCCTCCACCAACACACGCCAGGATGTTGGCCGCGTCGGACCCGTCTCGACTCGAACGACATACTCGACTTCTTCCTTAATTACCGGCGGCGTCCCGGACAGGTTCGCCAAAACCGCACCTTCGCACGTCGTTACGGTCCAAACCGACACAAACTTTTGAGGACGGTCAGAAAGCACGATTTTCGGGAATACCCGTGAAAGAACCGCCCTCACCTGTTCAACCGCCGCATCTCGCCCAAACAGTGCTGGAATGATGTCGAGAGGCTCGACTGCCAACTGGCGCTCCAGATTCCCGACATCGAGCGAGGCTGCATACGCCTTGAGCCTTGCCAGTTCATCAGCCAGCCGCTTCTTCTCATCGCGTTGTTCGCGATACGCCTGTTCAAGGAAATCCTCTCCATCCGCCTCCAAACGACGCATGCGCTGGGCCAAACTTTCGAGTTGCCTGTCTGCACGCGCCACTTCGAGATTTAGTTCAGTAATTCGAGTCTCGTGCCCCCCGTCCAGTCGCGCTTTCAGCCGGCTGCGGAATTCCTTAACGCGTTTATCGTCAAACATGCATCGCAGCAGATGTGTCAGTGCATGTTCTAACGCCTTCACTGAAACATAATCCACACGCTCCGGCGCATTTTCAACGGCAACTCGACGTCTCTGCGCACACGCTGCGCAGTAGAGTTGAGGCGCAGAGCCTCCCCCTGCGACACTCATTCTCCCGAGACAGAAACCACAGGTCACCAGCCCGGCGAATGGGCGCCGGCCCCCTCCCCGGAATGCCTGTGACGATGAACCGAGATTGCACGCGTACCAGACATGGTCATCCACGAGCCGCAACTCCGGACGGGCATACTCAATCTCCGTAACGTTCTGCTTCTCCTTTTTAGCCTTTGCCTTCGTAAAGCTACTGCCTCCATATACGAAAACGCCGCGATAAATGGTATTGGTAAGAACCTGCCTTACCGTCGCCGGCCGCCAGTACCCCGCGCCATCATGTTTCGATGGGCGAGGACAGGCAACGCTTTCACGGTTCAGGTGTTCTGCGATGGCATTGAGCGAGCTACCTTTGTATCGCATCGCAAACATCTCTCTCACCCGGTCTGCCGTCGGCTCGTCAATTTCCCAGACTGTTCCTCCTTCGTTTTCGCGCTCACCCTGCCTGACCGCCCTATATCCGTACGCCGCCTTGGCAATCATAAATCCGCGTATCAGTTGCCCCTGCATACCCCGCTTAACCCGGTGGCTGGTTTCGCGCACAAAGTGGGCGGCGATGAGACCCGAGATGCCAAACTGCAACTGCCATCCAGGTATCGAGCTATCGGTGCCGTCGCAACTGACGACGCGCACGCGGGTCCGTTCGATGCGTTGCTCGAGATGAGCGAACTCAAGCGTCGAGCGCGCGAGCCGGGATATTTCATCGACCACAATGGCCTCAAACTCTCCCGCCTCCCAGGCGCTGATGAATCGCGCATACGCGACACGCTTCGCCAAGCCCTTTTGTTGCCCGGTCACCGCTGCGTCGACAAAAACGTGCTCGTCGCTGACCGTAAAACCTAACTGCGCCGCTGTTTGCCGCGCCCTTCTAACCTGGTCGTCGATTGATGTCGACCGGCTTTCATCGTCTGAATATCGTGCGTAGATTCCTGCTGGCCGCATATCTCTCCCTTTGACTGGTAGGTTGCTGCGGCGAGCTCGACCAACAGGTCGATTAGTTCCGAAATCGGTCTTGGTATTGCCATCTAGGTGTCCTCGTTATGCCTCAGCAAAACGTATAGCGAATGCTTGAGCGGGACTGGTGTGAGCGATTGCTATACGTTTTGAGCGACCCGCTCACGGCCGGATCTGGCCGAAACGTTCGAGGACAACAAATGAACATGAAGCACGAAGAAGGACATGCCGGTCGCAGTGCGCGCCGGCAAAAGCTCACGCTCGACACCGAGCAGTTGCAGAAGCCAGGTTCAAGACTGCTTGCGGCGTTGTTCCAACAAGCAAACTATCGCGACCATTCGCTTGCTGCACTTGCTAATGAGCTTGGATGTACACCGGGTTACCTCTCGCAACTGAGAAACGACACACGATGCGCGAGCAACGTTTCGCAGAAGTTTGTCGACGCAGTAGCGCGATACCTCGGAGTACTGCCCATCATCGTCAAAATCCTGGCAGAGCAGGTTCGGGCAGACGATTTTGTCATGCCATCCAGTTCTATCGACGGCCGTCTAGACCAGGTAATGCAGTTCATCCGGGACGATGGGGCTTTCGGCGCCTCGGTGCCGGGCAATATCCTCTCGGCCAGTCGTGAGATGAAGGTCTTCGTTATCGAGTGCTATCGCGAGGCAACGGGTCTTGACCTAACACCGGGCATTTCGCTCACCCGTCGGCTGCGCGACACGATGGAAGCCGCGCTGGTTTTCGACAACGAAGTCAAGCCGCGCCAACGAGTTGCCCAGCGGCAATCGGCAACGGGCATCGTTCCAACGGTACTGGAGGTCCAATGAATTCGACCTTGCTCAGGCAGCGTGGACTGCGTCCGGGCTACATCGTTCCTTCGGCTCACTGGTCCTCAATCGAGCGTATATGCGGAACAGAATCGTCCGAAAGAAGCGCGCTGCTCGTCGAGGTTCCTGAGGAAATGCGGCGCGCATTCGAGGCCACCCACGCATTAGGACAATCGAGACTGAGTACGCTGCGCTCGGGCGGTGGAATGTTTCTCTTCGCTATCACACTGCAGATTGGAACCTGCCAGACCAGAGTGGTGCTGAACCTGTCGGAACCGCACGTAAGGCAATACCTTCAGGAAGCGACTGCGAGTGGCGAATTGCTGGTTGGACTACATACGCGCGATGAGAGCTGGGTACACTCGACCCTGCTCGCTATCGAGCCCGACGCATGCGGTCGGCTACTGGAAACGTGTGCCGGAGCTGTAGCGTTCTCCACCGAGGATGCCTGGAACGAGAAGGTGTCGGCCTGCTGCACGTTGTTACAGAACACGACGTTTATCGTGTTCGACGAGAAGCCTGCGAGCTGCATAAGCGTGGTCTTTGTTAAGGACACTTCGCTGTTTTTGAAGCCTGGCGATTTCGAGGCCATTCTTTGATTCAAGGCGCGAGCGATGCTCGCGCCTTTTCTATTACAGAGTCCACGGATGATCAATCTAGGACGAAGTTGGCGGCTGCACCTCCAGTCAGTCGCGAAAGATCAAGCACCGCGCACATAGGGCTTTGCGCAATTGCCCCACCCGGAGGCAAACGGTTAGCCGTCTTCCCTGATAGCCACTTAAGGCGCAGCCTTGGCCAACGAAAGGGCGGCACATCGGAAAAACTCGTCCATTGAGGGAAGTCTCCGCCTGGTTAATGGTTAAGAGGTTATAGGTTACGTGTGAATTTTCTCTTCCGAAGACCCGCCAGGCGGGCTTCCGTTAGTCCTATCGGTGGGCTGATCGCGCGATTCGGGTGGGACATTTACGCGATTCCGGTGGGGCAACTGCGCGATTCGGGTGGCGTAATTGCGCGGCGGCAACTGACCGTCCCATCGGTAAGCGAGAACGACTCCAGGAACTTCACCTCGACGAGTTGTTGTAGCGCAAGAGTTGCTTTGCGCCTGAACTCCTTGCGCGGCGTCACGTCCCCGCAGAGACTCTGCAATCTGTCGAGAGGGAATGCTATGGGCTCGCGGTGTGACGCATAAAACCCCAGCAGCCAGGACGCGAGATACGAACGTCGGGTCAGTTGGTCCTCATAGACGCGCAGTATTCGCGTGTAGTGCTGGTCGCTAAACAGCTCCGCGATCTCCCGGTCGAAATACACTCGGATTTCCTTCGAGTCCGGCACGAATTCCAGACGGGCAATCAGGGACACGGCCGCTCCTTGGCGTGCAATGCGCGGAACGAACATGAGAAGACATGTCGCCTTGAGCCGTGTGAGCGTATCAATGAGTTTTTCATAGGCCGCGTTAGATGTGCCCCAGCCGATGTCCCTACAGAATCGCCGTGGCCTGAAGGTCGCGGTACCGGGCATATCGCCTTCGAGAGAAAGGGCATGCATGAACACCCGCCGGTCGTCCTGACGCAACTCTTCACCCGAGTACTCCATATAGCCGTTCCTCGCAGCTTGGATCGGTAACCGGTGTCGAGAAAACGACCGTCGTGGCGACGCCGGGTCGGCGACACGAAACAGCGCACAGCGCACCAGTTCGTTCGGAATGATGGGCGCACTTTCCGGATGGTATGGCACAAGCGGATAGGGTAGCTGCCAGATCTGCGGACCTGGTGCAGCCGACTCTCCACCGTCGCGGTCACGCTCCGCGACTAGCGCATCAAGGAGAAGGTCGCTCATTGCCCTTCTCCGCCATCGACATCACCGTCGAGAGGCAGCATCGCCAGTTCAAGGCCGCGTTCGAGTGCCCGACCGAGAAAGTCGAATCCCTCGAACCCCCCAAATCTTCTGGCCTTCGACGGGTCCAGCGTCCAAGGCGAACCATCGGGCCCGGGTTTCTCCAACAGATAACGCATTGGGTGGGTCGCATCGGCCTCGACGATTGCGTAAATCTTGACCAGTCCCGCGTTGCGGTAGCCCCTCATCGACCACCTCCACTCGACATACTGGAGTTGTTCGCATGGATAGACCGACGCGGTATACGCGGTACATGTCCGCATCTCGCGGAGAAAAGTGGCACACCGACAAGCGGGTTAGCTATTTGCATCTGTTGCTCCTTGGGTTGGAATAACAGATACAGCTACGCAGTTTATCGGGCCTAACCGGCCTCGTTCTATGGCATCGAGGGGCCGTGCTCCGAAAAGACGCTGGACGTTTCGCTACGTGGAGCGATCCTGCCGTTGCTGCAATCGAAAAGCGCGTTCATAAATCCGACGTCAACGACCAGCGGCATATCCGGCGTTTGCCCATTTGATGCCACCGGCAGAGCAGGTGGCTTGAGACAGGAGGCGCTCTAACGGCACGGATATAACCCGCAGTAGATTGCTAATCGGTCAGGAATCTGACCCGGCAATTTTTCAACATCCAATCGGTAAGCGAAAAAAATTCGCTGGCCGGATAAAACCGGCGCCTACACGAGACTCACCCACTTATGGAGTCCGTGAATATGACCACCTCGCAACATACTGTCAACGCTCTTCAGTCGTCGCTGTCCGGCATCAACAGCAATGCCGAAACATCCACTCGTCCACTAGAATGCGTTGAACTCTTCGCTGGATGCGGTGCAATGGCCTTGGGCCTGCAGCAGGCGGGCTTCATTCACCCGGTGATGGTCGACGTCGACGCATACGCATGCCGGACACTATCTGCAAACCGGACCGCGTTCGGCAAATCGGACCGTTTATCAATTACGCAGACCGATGTCCGCCATGTCGACTGGCAAGCGTACGCAGGTATCGACCTAATTGCAGGCGGTCCACCGTCACAACCGTTTTCTGGTGGTGGTTTGGGCGCCGGTCAGCATGACCACCGGGACTTGTGGCCTGAGGCCATTCGCGCCGTTTCGGAGGCGTTGCCAAGAGCGTTTGTTTTCGAGAGCACTCCGGGCCTGCTGCGTCCCTCGTTCAGTCAGTACCTCGACAGGTTGGTCGCACGACTAGAGCAACCCTGCAGTATTCAAGAAGATATGCATTACAAGGTCACTGTCGTACCGCTGAACGCGGCCGACTACGGAGTGGCTCAGAACCTGCGGCGCGTACTCATCGCTGGCATACGAGAAGACTGCGGCAACCTGCTGAAATTTCCAGCCCCGACACACAACCATGAGCGACTCGTATGGGACAAGTGGGTTTCCGGCGAGTACTGGGAGCGACATGGATTAGTGCGACCCGACGCCTCGTTTGTTCCGAAGGAGGAGGTATCTATTTACAAACGGCTGCTTAAAGGCAACACTCGCCCCGCCGGAGCGGCGTGGCGCACCTGCCGCGACGCCTTGGCTAACAATGGTACGGCGGCGCCGGCCGCTCGCTTTGAGGATTGCACCGTTCGCCGCGCTGCGCGTCAGTATCCTGGTCATACGGGCAGCCAACTCGATTTGCCATCTAAGGCCCTCAAAGCGGGCGTCCACGGTGTTCCCGGTGGCGAGAACATGTTCATTGATGACAAAGGCGCTTGCTGGCAATTCACAGTGCGCGACGCTGCGCGACTACAAGGCTTACCCGACAATTTCGTCGTAGAAGGCTCGTGGTCGCAGGGCATGCGCCAACTCGGTAACGCATTGCCAGTGCCCGTCGCGACGGTTACCGGACTCTGGCTCAACGACTGCCTCAATCTCCCGGTGTAAAAAAACGATGGTCCGCGCAAGCGGACCATCTTAATCAACGTTATTGAGCGCACAGAACGCTTTTTTACTTGGAAAAAAGTGAAAACGTCTCAGAACTATTGGAGTGTGCCTTCGTCACGCAAACTCGTCTCGACGCATTCAAGCATACGTGTCGGCAGCATCACCGACACGCTCAGGTCCCTCACGGGCGGTTGCCCGAGCAACGCCGGAAACGTCGTGATAGTGCACACCTTGCTAATGATGCTCGGCACACCCAGGATGACTTCCTCTCCGTCTACGTCGAAGGCAGACTGAACCAGTTTTTCGACCGGTGCAATCATCTCCCACGGGAGATGCGCCGCAGAAACGGCCGCCGTTTCCTCCCCCGCATCGCCCATCGCTACCTGCATAGGGGCCATCCGCAAAGAGGCAAGGAACTCAGGAACCGGTGGCTCAAACAGCGGAAGCAAAAACCGGTGCTGGAACATGCCAAGCTGCTGGGTGAACACCACGTAGTTGCCCGCCCGGTCGCCGCTAAAGGCTGCCACGTTAAGGTCGCGCGCTGCTGGCTCTTTGGCGATGGCGGCAAACATAGGTGCAGAAACATCTCCGCACAAAAACCATCCTGCGAGCCCCGCTCCTTTCCGCTGCTGCCCGCCAATAGCCTCCATAACGTCCTCCGGACGCATCACGCGCGCGGGTGTTAGCAGCGCATCGCAATATCTTGTCGGTTTCTCTAGCATTGTTCGTGTCCTATATAGACGCGCCGGGATGGCGCAATACGTATAGGCACCGAAATGACAGCACACCATTCGCCCGCGCGCGGCTACCCAAAAAATGGACGACCGGCGCGCGCAAGCGTTTAACAGAAGTTAGTGCACGGTGCGGATCGCACGCCTGGCATCAGCCGGCACCGCAGACAGTTCCGTTCTGCGTGCATGGAAAACAGTCGCCCCCGAGCCGCTCGAAGGATATGCAATCTCGTACCCCAGCCGCTTGAGCGCTCGGTCGACCCGGCGCGTATGGAGCACACATGAATTCCTGTGAGCCGGTGCGGGTGCATATGGATGTTCGTAACCGTCGAGCATTCCCAGCTTGCAAACCTCAATCGCCTGCGTGACGAACGCGTCCGTCGCCGGTTTGTTGTTGAGACGCCGGAGCTGATTGACGGGGTCACCAAGCTTTTCCAACAGCGGAATGACGAACGTGTGCGTGTCTCCACGACTCAGCGCCACCGGCACGGCGCCCTGACGATTCCAAGTGTCAATCGCGCGCCACACCTCCGGCTCCGTTGGGTCCGCCAGCCAGTTCAGCAACACGTCCTCAATGCAGAGCGCAAACAAAATCATCGGCATCTGTGGACCGCCAATGACGAACGCATCGAACACGGCGCGACGGGCCTTCGCATACTTGCCTGGGTCGAATTCGACCATCTGTTCAAGGACAGGCCCCTTCAAGCGTGGACTGGTCCCGCTGTATTCGCTCGCGGAAGCGATGAGACCCAATCGGATAGAAGAGTCCTGCGCCGGTTGATAAATACTTGAGTCGCTTTTCATTTGAAAAAATCTCCTTTTTATTAGCCCGATTCCGGGAACAAAAAGAAGATTAATTAATAATGTCGCATAAATCAACGTATAAATTCAATAGCCTCACTTCTATTTTTATACATTTAAATATTTATCCAGTTTTATAAATAGCATTACCCCAGGCAACCAAGCACCGGCAGACCGCCAGGGGCCCACCCGCAACCATAATATCTCGCGGGCCACCGCCCTAAGCCTCACGTCCGCATTGCGCCTCCATTATTTGAGAGCGCGTAAACTTTTTTAATATAAATAATTAAATTTCAAAAAATCTGCAAAACCGGATAAAACACGTTTCTCCACTTGTTTCCTGCAACCACCAAAGGAAACAAAATGGAGCAACAAAATGCCACTCTCAATGTCATCGAACTTTTTGCCGGCGTGGGCGGATTCCGGCTCGGCCTCGAATCCGTGCCCGGGCAGCCTTTTCGCGTCACCCTCAGCAATCAGTTTGAGCCTTCACAGAAGATTCAGCACGCCAGTCTCATTTACAACCAACATTGGCCGGACTCGGTCCACCTAAACCAAGACATCAACGAGGTGTTGGCCACACGTGCCGGCCAACAGGCGATACGCGACGCTGCGCCTGATGTTGTTGTAGGCGGCTTTCCTTGCCAGGACTACTCGGTCGCTAAGCCAATCTCGCAATCAAAAGGCATCGAAGGCAACAAGGGGGTCTTGTGGTGGTCGATAGTGAAGCTCTTGCATCAGCGCATTGCGGACAGCGCGCCGGTTAAATACGTTGTCCTCGAAAACGTAGACCGCCTCCTATCGTCTCCAGCCTCGGCTAAAGGCAGAGACTTCGCTATCGTCCTGTCTACTTTGAATCGGCTGGGTTACGCGGTTGAGTGGCGCGTGATCAACGCCGCCGACTATGGGCTTCCTCAGAAACGTAAGCGCGTGTTCATCGTCGCGTATCACGAAACGACGGGGCTTTATAACGGCAATGTAGCTACTGAGTATGTGGATCCTGGCCGCTGGGTCTCAGGAGGCATCTTGGGAAAAGCTTTTCCGGCAACCCCTCGCGACCGTGCCGAAGCGGAAAGAGAGTGCTTCAATGTACCGATAGACCCGTTCATGGCGCAGTCAACGTTTCGACCGCTACCGAATGGCAAATCGCCCTTCGCAAATGCGGGCTTCATGTTCAACGGCCACGTCTTCAGCGCGGCGGTCGACGCCAGCATATGCGGCGACTACACGCCCTTTACCGGTACAGCCCGAGCCCTGACGCTGGGAGATATCGTCAACCGGACGACAGATGTACACGACAGGTTCTATATCAGCGGCGAGGCCGAACAAGCCTGGCAATTGGCCAAGGGCGCGAAGTGCCTTCCCAGACTGAAAGACGGGTTCAGATACAACTACACAGAAGGAGCGATGGCCTTTCCCGACCCGCTCAGCAAACCAGCGCGTACTATCATTACCTCGGAAGGCGGAATGTCTGCATCCCGGACTCGACATGCTATTCGCGCGACGAATGGGCGATTGCGTCGACTGGTTCCCGAAGAGCTCGAAGAGCTAAACGGATTTCCACGGGGGTTCACCGAGCATCCCAAGGTCACGGACTCAAAGCGAGCGTTTCTGATGGGCAACGCCTTGGTTACCGGCCTGGTCGCACGCATCGGTACAGCACTTCACGATGCTCATCAATCGGAGATGAGGTTGAGGCCGTCGCTGGATCGCATGGAATTCCACGACCACCATGCGCACGTTGGCGAATACTGCTAACGGACCAGATTCCGGCCGTCGACCGTTGTTAGAGGATACGCAGGTGCCGGATACGCCCGACGTCCGGCGACCGGTCCCGGATTAAGTTCGCGATGTACTCTGGCAGCAGAGCGCGCGGAATCGACGCAGGAGCGTCAACCACCATCTGCGATGGAACGTGGACAATGTACTCGTCAGGTGCAGATTTGAGCCTATGTTCGTAACTGACGCGGTATTCCACGGATCACCTTGCACGCGGTATGAGACGGATAGGTTCCGATTCTATCCGTCCTCGATCCGGTGCTACCGGCAGATTTAGACGACTTTGAACAAGTATGAGTGTATGAGATTTGACATTCACGGTACAACGGCGACAGTCTCGATGCCAGCCTCACTCAGGCAACACATGAGTGCTTGCACAAAAAAAGCACCTTAGTATTACGAGTTACCGGGATAGGACCTGAAGGGAGCGCTCGGCAAATCGGCTTTCCATGGTGGCCTCGGTTCGTTGAATTGCCAGATGTCGGGCTCAAATGCGGCTGCAAGAGCATGCGGATGGGGCCCATTCGGTCTTCGGTTGACCCGTTTCCCCGTTGCTGTTCCGCATGGCGCTCGAGTGCGGAGATCGACCGCGCAGATGTCGTTTCTACAGGTTTGCGCAGTGGCCGGACGGCAAGGCTCTGTACTCGGTTCGGAGCAGTGAGTGGCAACGCAGATCTTGCCTGCTTCGATCCGGAGATGCCCTGGATCGAACCCCGGGTTCTGAAAAACGCTTCACATCTTTTCGTCGCCGATCGGCCACCAAGAGACGTTCACGTGATGTCGCGGTTGGACAGCCGAGCGTCGGCAGGACGCTGAAGCTATCAACGATAGCTGCCACAGTCGATGCAGTTCATCCGCCGCCATTGACGTTGAGGCCGGCTTGGTTCTACGTCAGCAATATGGCGGATTGCTGACTATGGCGGGATTGAGCAACCCGACCGCAGCATCCCGCATCTGTGAATTCACACTCCCGGGTCGCTCAGAGGCGAACGCCAACGTCAACGTATCGGCCTACCTTCCCGAAGGCTCGGCACAATGGAAGCAGTGGCTTGCATCGAAGCGCCATCTGTTCGGCACGGGATGGCTCGATGATTCCGTATTGATGCGGCTGGCCTTTTAGGCGCCGATATTGATGATTGAGCCGACCGCTGTCGTACTGGAACCGGTAGTAGTTTGTGACTGCGATGGCGAAGAATTCGCCAATGCGCTCAACGCGCCGTGCGCGTGATGGTGATGCTCGCTCTTGCCGAGGCTGCTCTGTGACGTTGCCGTCTTCAGATGTGCCGCAAAACTCGACTGGCTCGATTCGCTCGTTGAGCTTTGGCCTGTCAGCTTCGACAGCCCGGAACCAATGGCGCTGCTCACGCCGCTGAGTAGAGTGGATGCTGCACCGATTGCGATTGGAATCATATCGACATCCGTCAAAATAGGGCAACCGAAATGCCCGAGCTTTCGAACTATACCGAGTTTCGGCGTGCATGAGCGTTTCGGCTTGATATTCGATCAAAATCTCGGCTGTGTTTTGACGCGGGCTTGGGCCCGGCCCGCAGTCGAGACGGCTTTTCGGGCGTTCGGAGCGCGAAAATAGCGAGTCGTGGATCGACGCAAACGCTGCGGGTTTGATCGACCACGCGGCCAGGCTTCTGGACAATCGTCGCTGTTCGGCCACTTTCTGCCGTTCGCCCGAGTCATGCGGTGGTCGTTTGAACGACCGGTCTATTCCGAACCCGCCCGATGCTCAGTGCGTAGTTGTCGGCCAAAGCCGACAACGGGCGGGCTGGGTGCGACGGCAGCAATATGGCTGGCTGCTGACGTTGGCGGCACTGAGCAGCCGGACGGCAGCTTGCCTTCGTTGCATGTCACGCGGAATTGTTCGGTATGCATTGCCCTCCAGGAGATTTCGCATTTCGTCTTCATGCTGTCGAGCTGCTATGAAGGATCCGTTTCACCCGTTCGCGCCTTTATCCGCCCAAACGTCTCCAATTCAAGGAACTTTGACTCATAGTGATATTCGGGAATCTTTCGCTTGAGCAGTTCGAAGAAGCTCCTATCGTGCGTCGATAAGATGATCTGACGGTCAAATTTTTTGGAGATAGTACGCAACAGGTCTATCGTAGCCAATACGTTAATTGAATCCATAGAATGAATTGGATCATCAATGAAGATGCATCCAACTGGCTCTCCATGCGCCTTCACATGAAGAGCGCGTGCCAGAAAAATGCTTAGGCTAAGGATGTTTACCTGAGCTGCACTGAAGTAAAGGTTAGGTGCGATGCAGTCGCCGGCCTCGTCCGAAACTAGGACGTGGAGACGCGGTTTTTCCCCTTCTGGGAACTCGCATGTGAAGCGAACCTCTTTGAAGTCCGGGTGTGGATCGATCTTCCTGTATATCGAATTGATTAAATCAGTAAAAAAGAAGCTACTGATTCTCGAATCCAACCTTTGGATGATGTGCGCGTATTCGGCATCAACTTTAGCGCTGAGAGCCTCATGCTCAGCCTTCTCAGTTAGAAGCTTGTCGAGTTGCTTCCGCGCTCCAATCGATTCGACATAGGGGAGCACGAGCTCCAATTGTTCGCCTAGCAGCACATATTGCCTAGCCAACCCTGTTGTTGTCTCTTTCTGTTGCGCATACATCGCGTTTGCGGAATTAATGCCTTCCACGATTCTTTCAGGCAGCCACGACGAATCGTACCTTGGCAGATGCGAGCCGATCTTCGATACGAACGTAGAAATTTCCGCATCCGCTTCAAGCCGTGAGCGTTGGTTCGATTGTTCCTCGCGCTCTAAGGAGGCCAAGTCTTCCGTGCGCGGGTTAGGCACCGTGACCTCCACCTTCTCTAACTGATCTCGCGCGTCCTTCAACTGCTGCAAAGCAGCTGCTGCTTTAGCCTGGCTCTCTTCCAGCATCTGAGCCACGTGCTGTCTTAGTTGTGCGGGATCGAGGGCACTTGACGAACAAACGGCCATCGATTCCTTATATACCTCGCTACCCTTAGCTTGGTCGGCCTTTGCCCTCGCCTCATCAATCGCTTGATTCAGCAGTTTCACCGCGTCTCTGCGGAGTTGGGCCTCATCCTCCGAACGAGAGAGGTCCGACTGTTCCTTCGCACGACGCTCGGAAACCTGACGAAGATCTTCTGCTAACTTTTGGCCAAGTTGCTCTGCGCTGAGATTCAGCACGAGCTGAGCTGAAGTCTGTACGCGAGGGGCCGCAGCTTGAATGTCGCGGTCGAGCGACTTTATTTCTAATGTGAGCGCGTGCAACTCCCGTTCGGTCTGTAAGACGCGAGCCCGGAAGTCAAGTACTGCCTTATCTTTTCTCCGGTTCCATTCCTCGATTAAGACGATGACTTGCTGACATGACTCGTCGAAGGCTGCCTGCGCGTCATTCTGCTTCTGGAGCGCGGCTGCTTCCAGTTGATTGAGTAAATGATTGCCCAGAATGTTGTGCAACAGGTCGTCGGGGCTCGCGTGTTCTTTCGTACACAGCGGACATTGATTCGAGGGCGTCTTCGCTAGGATCTCGCAGCCGAGTGACACCAAGGTCGCAAATTGGTCTTTTTGAGCATCGAAGGCTGCGAGGGCCTTTCCCGCCGCCACAAGAAGCTCAGCTCGTCGGGCTTTCTCAAGAACAGCTTGCCGGAGAGGAAGTACAGAAACGCCCTCTTCCGAAATGATGGTCAAGTCAACTGCGTTGATTGATTCTTCGGTGATCTCTAGGCCAATCAGGCTTTCGAGATTGCTCTTCTCCAAATCACGCTTCGCGGTTAGCACATCAAGACGTTGTTGGCGGTTGTCCCTTTGAGCCTGTCTTTCGTTGATAACAGCGCGCCCTTCGTCGAGATCACGATATATTTCGGGGGCCCGCTCTCGCAGAGCCACTAGCGCATTCGCATTGAGGTCCAAATCCTGCAACGACGTCTTGCATGTTGCGATGCGGAGTTCCCAGCTTTCAAGCTCCGCTTTCTTGACTTGAAGCTGCGCCTCCGACTCTTGCTCTCGTGTAGTGATTTGAGCAATTTGACTAAGCAGCTCTTCGAAAGAGGGCACTTTGCTCGACAAGGTCTGATGCCTTGTCGTGTCCGCGTGTGCTCGTTCAACGGACTCAGTCCAATGCGCGACTTTCTCTTTGAGCTTGGCGTAGCGAATCACAGCATGACGCCGTTTCTCGAGTTCGGACAATGCCTTGATTGCTGCCCCTCTCGTAGCCATGGAACCCGCTACAACAGGCAACTCGACGAGCGCTGCCTGCAAGGCGACCAGAAACCGCTCCAGGTCCGCGCTACTATTGTTCAGTTCGTGCAGCCGTTGCGTAATCAGATTGCGAAGATTGCGCTCGCTGTCCGCATCAAAGCTCTCTGATACCGATTCAATGCGCTCACCACGATCGACCAGACTCTGAATAGTCCGATTAACACTCTCGAAGATCCCGGTGTCGGTCTGTTTTGCGAGAACTTCTTCGTATCTTCGCTGCTCCTCGGACATACCCTTGAGCAGGATTGTCAATTCGCGCCTAAGGGCAACGAGATTGGCGCGATAGGTATCATCACTATCTCCGAAGTTTTGCATAAACCGGTCATAGCGCGCGTCAGGTTTCTCCTCTCGAAGGAATCCGTCGATGGCCTCTTGGGACAGGAAGATGCCAGCGACTTCCTCCATTCCGCGCACCGGTGCTTCGCGTTTGAAGAGATAGTCTCGGCTACCAGCGCGCGCCTTCGGCACATCTTTAATGACATCGCCGAATCCGATTCCTGTGACGGTCACTCGTGAAGGCGCAGACTCTGGGATCGCACGATTTCGCAAGATGTGTTGACGACGACTCTCCTGATTCTGAGCTCGAGAGATATTATCGTTTTCAACGCGAGTGTAATCGCGAACGAACCGTTCGATGTTGTTCGTAAGCGCCCACTCTACGGCATCGTAAAAAGATGTTTTACCGAAGCCGTTCGGGGCATAGATGGAAACAAATCGTGCAGGGTCGCCCAACGGAGTTGTGAAGTCAAAGGTCCCATCACTCTTCGTTTCATATGCGCGGAAACCTTCAATGATGACTTTTTTGATCTTCATGAGAGAGATCCTAGACGCTCGAGAAGTTCGTTGATGCGACGGCGCCGAACTTCGGACGAACGCTCTTTTCCATCGAGAGGAAGTTGCGAGGAGGTCGAGAGAAAGTCACGAAATCGATTCGAGTTCTCAAGCTGGTCATACAGTCCGTCCCCCACATCCGAAAGCTTAAGATCTTGTCCTAGTATCGAATTCTCCAGCGCCTCTCGCACGACAGCGTCAGACTCCGAGGCGAACGTCGGCCCTGCTAGTACCAGCTTTCTGAGCGCGAACCGATCGTTCTCAATGCGGTACTTCAGGTGCTTGTCCATCGCTGACGGTGTCACCAAGGCGAGGTAGATGTTCCAAGACGAAAATTCGTCTTGCAACGATGATTGAAATTCAACGGCGATTTCGTTGTTGATCAATCGCCAATGTTTTGCGCAGGTTTCATTGTCCGAAAAGCGAGCGACAAAGCAACTGATGAAATGCCTCGCGTCATCTGAATGGAAGAATGCAAAATCGACATCCGACGCGATGTTTTTCAGAAAACCGAGATTTAGATCATTGAGCAATAGATGCACGATAGGCCTCCGCTAGCAACTGCAAGACGATATGTTCATCAAGTCCGAGTTTATTGTCGTAAAGTTCTTCTTGCCGAACAATACAATCCATGTGAAGGCCATCAAGATGGAAAAGTTTCACCTTGCCGATTGGTTTACGTGGAATGCCGATGTCTAACGCCCCACTCAGGGGAAGACCGATATCCGGCACCACTCTGGATAGGTCTCTGATTGACCTGGTTTTGGCAGGCGACCCTTCGATCCGATTGCTAACGAGCACCAAGCCGTCATCAGCAAGATCACCAAGGTCAGATTGGATGATCCGTTCGACGAACGCTGTCCACTCGCCGTCGGAGCCACTGTATAGAAATCGACGTCGTGAACGTAGTGTCTCGATATAGTCCGCATCGACAACTTGTGGCCTGTCGAGCAATACAGACAGGGTCAGGTACTCTAGCCACGAAATCCAAAGCTTCCTGTCAAGCAGGCTGCATTCGGGATCCTCTTGAACTAACAGCCTCTTCCCAAAGGCGCTCAGGATTCCATTGGGGGTCGGAGAGTCAGTAGCGAGGTTCGTTCGAATAACGCTAAGAAGGACCGTTCGCAGACGTTGCAGCGTTGCCGGGCATTCGAAGCCTGGTAGCGGAAATGCTGCATCCGCAAGCCGAGAAAACGACAGCAAGAAGGGCGGCAAGATCGGAGGGAATCCATGCTCTCTGATCAAGTCGTCGAACGCAGGTATTCCGATGCAACGCAACCAGTTGTGTCCCTCTTGAAGCCGACCTTCCATCTCGCACTCGACCGCGACGAGAATCCAGCGCTTTGCGGCCTTGATATACACGCCACCGCCTGAGACCCCTCGAACTTCATCAACTGGCGCAAAGCTCTTTGTCGAGACATCGATCGACATCGCGCCGAAGCTCTCTATCTGCCCTGTGAAGAGCCGGAGCGGGTCGTTCAAATTGCGTCGAATTTCCGGAAATCCGACCAACCACATCGATTGCTCCATCTCGACCGACGTCGATGTCGCCGTAGGTTCCAGCGTCTGACTGACCACCACGATCACTGCAATATCGAGCATTGGGGAAACGATAAGCTGCCTGACTTCAATCTCGGTGCCATCCCGCAATTTCACGACAGTCTCGTTCGGCTCCATGAGCGACGCGACATTAGTCCGCTCTTTAAGCAGATTATGGCGCGCTGTCAGAACGTACGAGTGGTCGGCGCTGAGCGCTGTCACCAGCACGCCAGACCCATCGTTGACCATCACCGCCCGCTGATATATCTCTTCTGGTCCAAGCGCGCTCACAGTGTCAAGTCTCCTGTGAGCGCTTTTATGTTCCCGCAGGCAACACGCTCCTCCAAATTTGGAAAGACGTCGTCTCTGACTGCCCCGTAATTGAACAGTATCTCGCTATTCGGTTGCAATTCATTGATTCTGGCGAGGGTGGTTTTGCTCGGCAAGGCATGACGCATGCCATTGGTCGAAACAACGAATTTCTCGCATCGAATTAACGAAAGCAGTTCCTCGCTTGTGTTCGCTTTGCTGCCATGGTGCGATAGCTTGCACACAGAGACTTCTAGTGGGTTCTCTGACGATACGCCTAAATGGTCTCGAAGCGTCTCGCAGACTGTCGATGGGAGCGCGTCTCCGAGAAGTAAGACTCGATGTCCCTGCGTTTCGATGAGTACCGCTATCGAGCTTGCATTATGTACAGAAGTGTCTTCGACGAACTTGTCGTTGACCAGCAATTCGGAAAGCGATAGGTGGTAGTCTCTTGCCACGCCAGAAGTGAGCGAATCAGTTTCCTCCGTCTCCCACTTGGAAAGCAACCTGGTTAGCTGCTGCTCCGTCGGGGAAAGGATAAATATCTTGCCGTGCTTGAACGAGATCTCGCGGCCATCTACGAACCTTACTTGCCGACGCGAGGTACAGTGTCCATCCAAGAGGGTGTCGAACTCTACGCCCTGAGCAATGCTCGTAAGTCGGTCTTCAGGATCGTCTATCCAGATGTCCGATCCGTCAGGTACCTGCGTGTTGAAGGCTCGGGCAATTAATTTTCCCGAGTTGAACCAGACGTCATTCGCCATGACTGAACGGTACTTATCGTGCCGGCAAGCCTTCAATAGGCCGCCGATATGATCGTCATCGACATGGGTCACAATCGTGAGGTCGAATCGCTCGCCTCTCTGTCGCAGATCCTCCAACACCTCTTGCAACGGGCCCGCTGTTCTCTTCCCACCTTGGCGACGCTCGTAACACTCTGACGGGCCGCCGTCAATCAAGATCCGGAACGTTTCGGTGCCGACGCATGTCTCAATGACAATCGCATCGCCGTGTGCCGCTCTCAGGAAGCTTACTTTTAGAGTCATCAATAGCTCAGGTAACGTTATCTTCGGCGACCGTGTCAGAAGATCGCGTGTGCCTTACGATTATATCTTGGTCTACCCGACCTATCTGGCGACAAAGTAATCTCTGACACCGGCGACAAGAGAGGCCATCGACGCATTGGGGGTCCATGAAAGCGACCATAACGTACTTCAGCCGCCACGCTGGATCAGTGCGCTGAAGATTCATGCATCGTACAGGGGGCAAAGGTCGAACATGCCGCCGTAGAGCCGCTACAGCTTATCAAGGGCTCCGCACCGTCGGAAACCGGATGGCCGAGGTGGTCGTAACGGCGAATTTGCTGATTCAATCAGCGGGATCCGACACCACAAACGCTGACAAGATTCGCTATACGCCAAGCTGCCGACCTTGGACGCGAGCACCGTCAATGTCAGCAAAGGCTGACGACTTGCCGGCCGATATGCCGCGCAATGGCCCTTTCAGTTTTCAACCGGCCATAGGCCTCACGTTGGGTCGAGAGGCAGTTGTGGGTCGAACTATGCCGTTCAAAGTCACTTTGACGGCTCTCCCCAGGCGGCGATAGTTCAGGGGGTCGAATGACAAGCGCAAGGCCTGTCAGATAAGGATTGCTATTATCGCTGTAGCAAATCTGTAGCGCACAAAAACTCCCCACTTTGAGCGTCAGCCGGCTGCCTCGCGAGTTCCTTCTCGCGCGCCCATCCGCCGTCACGCCTTCTGGAGCGGATGCGACGTGTCTTCGTCGAGATCAAGACGTACGGTGTGGTTGTTGTACGGCGCGGAAGGCACGAGACGAGCGAGAGGTCAACTCGTCGCGCCCGAGAAGTCGAGGATGATCATGGAGACGGAGCGCCCTCGGAATCACTAAGTGGTGGCGATGAAAAAGTCTGATTTCCCTGTTTCAAGCGTCAGGTGCGCGCAGCTTTTGACGAAGAGTGGTGCTTTGCTCTTGCTTCTCTATCGCTCTCTGTCAAATCGGCAAGTCGTTGGTCTGACAATTGATCCGCCAGAATGCGTCGTTTTGTTGAAGATATCGTGAAAATGATGAAGAACGTGATGTCTATCGCAAGCATTGCATACGCGAAGCCCCCAAAGAGTCGCAGCGACGCCGCGCTCCCTGCTTTCACCTCTATGAGCCAGTTAGCGGTATGCAGCATGGCAACTGAAGCGATGAACAGGAACATGAAAATAATCAGGGATGTTGCCAATGATCCCAGATACCATGCGGACGACGCAGCCGCCCGAACCTTGAAGTAGTCGGCGGGCAGGACCAATTTTTGATGACCATCATACGACGTAGCCGCCTCGCGCGGCACGCTCCCGATGACGCGGGTAATGTCAATAAGTTGAGATAACTGCATCGCCCCTCCGTTACTTGTGACTGCCTTCACAATCTCAGCATTACAGAAGCTCAAGTTTCGCTTAGGTGCCGAGCGAGCTTTTTTATGATCACAGCGAGATCCGCTAGCAATATTGCGCCTTCTACCGCCTTCAGACAGCAAAACGGGAACGCGTCCCCTACCAGTAAAGCGAGTTCGCGCCACCCATGTGCATTAAGTAATTGCTTCAGAGTAACTGGTTCAAGCCAATGTATCGCAACAAGTCCCCGCGAAAAAAACTCCAAGGCAATCGCTGCTAATGCAACGATCCCATACTCCAGGGAAATAATGACCACATCAGTGGCGAACCGGCGAACGCTATTTTTTTTGCTTCGTGCAGCCGTCAAGACTCGCGGATCGTCTGACATGAGCAGATTCATTGGCAATGACGGATTGATTTATCGAATCATCATAGTCCTAACACTTGTAGCGGTCAAAAAACTTGGACCTGGTGCCATCGAAGTGCAGTGCTTACAATCGTGCGGCCGTTTTGAGAGACGTCGTGGCGAGAGTTGAAATCAACTTTTCGATCGCGTGATCTCAAGCGTTGCCACTCGCACGCTTTCACGCTGCCAGAACCGGTCTTTCGTCGCGGCCGCCAGCAATGATTTGGCCGTCGCCCCCAGGAAGACCAGACGATCGAACGCCCGTTGTAGCTGGCCAACAGCCATCCGGCCAGTTCATCGCGAAGAGCCGCAATGGGTCCGACTACGGTCCTCGGTCTCGCTGTCGAGCGGCCGTTCGCTGGGCGACCAATGCGACGGTTTGCGTTCCCCACTGACGAAGCCGAAGTCAATGCTGGGTCTGGTCAACTGTTACAAAAGGTCGAAGAGCAATCGGCGCGTGCCGGTTTTGACTACTCGGCCATCTCGCGCGATACAGCGTGAGCGCGCGCTCATTCCGACGCGCCTTGGATTGCCGTCCGGCTGCCCGCTCGACGGGCGAGAGTCGGCGGAATCCGGAGGCAGATTGGGAGGCAGACAGGGCTACGAACGACTGCTTCCGACTGCGGGCGACTGCGGTCCAGTTGCGCCAAGTCATTGATTTTTGGTAGAATAGGTACGCAACGATGTACCCTGATTCGCACTTTTAATCCGTTGGTCACAGGTTCGAATCCCGTACGGCCTACCAAAGAAATCAAAGGGTTACATGCCATGTGCATGTAACCCTTTTCTCGTTTACGATCAAATGTAGGCACCGTGTAGGCATTTCAGGTCGGCACGAATCAATCTCGATCCATTGAGCTGCATACGGCACCTCCCCAATTTTCCCCTCTTCGAGGAAAATAAGCCGCACGCTGATGCCCACTTCTCCCGTGCGGACCCGGGCTGAACCCCGATTGGACTTGCGTGCTGTGCAAATCGGTTGTCTGCTGCGCGCTTACACGGCCAAGCTCGAAAGCTGCGCCTGATTCAAAAACCTTTACTCTGGTCAAAGCTGGGTCTAGTCGAAGACTATCCTTGTTGCTTATACCGTCTGCTTCCCTTCGTAGAAGATGGCATCCAACATAGCCGCGCGAGCATGCCAAGCTTCCCGTCCTAGACGGTCAGAAGGCTCAGGGGACTGCCACCACGGCGACTCCATGATGCGAAGAACCACTTCTTCCCAGTACCGTTCGTAGTCAAGCTGATCGGACTTCTCAAGGCCAACGTCCTCCGCAAGCTTTCGCTTGTTCTGGGCGTCAACGCACAGAAAGATGTCAGGCCGTTTCATTGCAAGCAGTCTGGTAGCCGTTGCAAGACCATGACCACCGCCCGTATATGCCGCCAAATAGTGCCCGATATAGGCATCGTAATGCCCCTTGCTGATTTCCCCCTCCAGCGGAATCTCATCCAGGGCTCGCGAGTAAGCTTCGTTCCCAGCATTAATTTGACCTGCGAAAGTGCCTGCCCCTTTCATGCTGCCAAACCATGCCCAATTCTCGATGGCCTTCACTTTACTGGGAAGCCCAGCAATCCCTTTTCGTACTCCAAGGTCCATATCGTTGAAGTGGCTGTAAGTCTGGAAATATTCCCGAATCTCCTTAAGCAAGGCAAGCCGATCCTTGAATCCGTGATATTTGTCCTTCTTGACTTCAGCCAAATAATCCTCCCACTCCATTGACATCACTTTGGACTGCACTGCTGGTTTCGATGTCGCCCTGTCGCCGAAGATGTCCGCGACCTTTTTCAAGTCACGCGCTTTGAGCCTCCACAACTTACGATAGCTGTCAGCCTCACTCTGATGAACCGTCTGGGCCTCACACCAATACTGGGAAATGACCTCAGCTATTTCCTGCTTCAGTGTGGGTTGGCCGTCACTGCTACTGACGAGAACCGATAGCTCTGTATTCTTCGTCAAGGCTCCTACAGTAAGATTCGGACTACCAATGACAACCTCCCAAGCATCATCGCTCCAGAAGAGATAAACCTTGGGGTGAAACACTCCGTCAGGTTGCAGCATGAATCTCACCTTCTGCGACCCCACGAATTGATCGAGAACGTCAGGATGCGTTTGGTAGAAGTGCGTGCCAATGACGGCTTGGACAATCCGCTCTTCGTTTCGCACCAGTGACTTGAAGACCTCAGTTTCTCCCGACGCCCAAGCCGTTGCAATAGCGATGCAGGGATACTTCCCTACAAGCCGTTTCAGTTGCTTACTTAGTTCCGCACTCGTGCTAATGAGTCTCATCCGATCCTCTTATTTTCCTATCATGTCGGTCCGGTAGCGCCAGCCACACACCGAGAAAAAACGATCGCTCTCTGACTACCTCGCACTAGAAATGATAGGTCTTATTGCGAATCACGATTTTCCCGCATACTGCGAAACTTCCTCCTCCACGCGGGTCTGTGCATTATAGATACTAAAGGTACAAATCGCAGACCCGGCAATTGATATTACAAGAGAAACAACATGGAACGATGATGGATGCTTCCAGTCGCCCATCCATGCATATATGGAAATAAGCATAAAAATCAAGTTCCATGCCAGTGCGGCATGGAAGCACACCTTCAATCTCCAGTAATCCTGCCATTTTTGCAAGATACTGCTTTTATCTTTCTCTGGGAACAGCAGTTTCCGGCCTGACACTAACGACCAGCACAAAAGAGCACTAGGTATAGCGATCGCCCACTTGAATAGATCATCAGAGATGTTAACCCCTGACAAGAGATGATCGATCCTCTTTCCTAGGGCACACTGAATCGCAACTCCGGCAATCACTAATGGGAATTCTAGAGAAATAAAAAATGTCCGCGCGATCTCCAATATTATCCTCATGGATGCCTCATATCCCGTTCTGAGCTTGTTCGACGAAAATGCTTTTCAGCCTCTTCAGCCAAGTCATTAGGCACGGGCTCTTTCGAGAATAGGAAGGTTTTCTGGGCATCCGATGTACGGATAGTGACTTCCTCACCATCTTGCTCCCCAACAACTCGACCTGAGCCATACCCATCTGCCGCCATCAGTACAGCCGCATCACCAATTGCGACATCGAAGTCGGGTTGGTAATTGGAATTTTCCAAAATGCGAGTTACCAGCTCCGCAATTTTTGTCACCAGCCCTGCTCCAGAATCCTGAGTCTCTTTTAAAATAACCTCGGATGCATTTCGTTGCGCCACGTAGTTATTAAGAGACCCCCACAAACGGCCAAAAAGCGGATTGGGAGGATGAACTCGTGCCGATAGCTCGCGGATACGCTCAAGTCCTTGCAGCTTTACACCAAATGTACGGTAATCCGATACCGCCTCAACGGAACACCCGACAAAGAAATTTTCGTACGTTGCCTCGATAATTTCCTTGAATCTACGCGCAAAAACATCCGCCTCAACGTGATTCCAGACGTGCATGTATGCCAAACCCGAATATTTCGGAAGATATACAAAATTGGCGCTTGCAATAAGAAGATTCTGTGCGATGGCATCAATTTCGTGTCGATTCTTGGTATCAACTAGCTTTACATGCCCTTCATCGGAGAATTTCGAGAGTCGCCCAAAAATAAATGGAGAGTTCTCGCCTCGTTTGTCTAGAACGTTGGTAATAGTCCAGCGTGCCTTACCCACCGCGATCGTCGCAGCATTCGAGATGGCATCCATCAGACGTTCTTGGTCTAACGTCCCCATCTTGATTACCCGACCAAGATAATAACGGCCTCGTCGCATGATTTCGATTTATAATTTATTTTAATAAAAACTTTAAACCCATCGCTTCTCGGATGGGGGCATCAGTTTATCCGTGCAACGGCGTTAGCGGTGTCCACAGGCGTCACATTTGATATGAAAAATGCATCTCTTGGCGCTGCATTCACATCCGTTGCAGATATTGGACATTACTCCTTTGATAGTCGTGAAATCGGTAGCAGCCAAGCTGCTCACCTGTTCACGAGTTTCCCTTTATCTCGGTCATAGACCTTATTCAAAATCGTCCCATCTAAAATGCTCCGAACGGCCTCGTCGATAGCAGACAATGGCACCAAGAACCACTCCCGTGGACGTACCGGCTTACCGAAACGCGGAGGCAGAGTCATATCGAACTGTGCACCGGCAAACACCTTATGGAACAATCCCTCTACCTTCGTGCGACTGACTCCCGCCAGTTTGTAAGTCGCGACGACTTCAACTGGCGCACATAGGTAAGTCGGATCGTTTTCAGCACCGGCTATGCGGGTTCCGACCTTGCCGCCAGTAACACCGATCTTGTGGATGAACTGACGATATTGCGCAATGAGTGGCTCGTCGGACAGACTACGCAATACGTAGATCGTACCGCTCTGCACATCACCATCCTCCCACTCGCCGCTGAATAGCGGACCGACTTCGATTTTTCGCAAGCGGCGCGGTGTCTCGTCACGGTAGATCGCTTTCTGGAATGAGCGGAGCAATAGATCGCTTTCCGTTGCGTTGTCGTAAATAACGCGAAGCCGTGCATCTGGATTATCACCAACAGACGTTCGAATCGCTTCACCGCGATGGGCGATATAGGCAATTTGACCTTGAAGAATGAAAAAATCACCCTGCTGGATATTGGCTGTTTTGATTTCAGAGTCTCGGGCAAACGGTTGAGACTCCCAAGTGCCGTCCATCAGTCCGGCCTTGGCATCGTCGAATAGGGGCTTGAAATTGTCAAAGTCAATGCAGGGCGTACGGTCCGCGATTTGCTCGGCCGCCGTCTTTTCCGCGGAGGAACGAACATGCCGAAGTACTGTGATGTCGTCGTCACCGTTCGGCTCGACCCCAAGTTCCGCGAGCAGATCATCGTCCCCCAGTTGGTCCGGGTCGACGACGGCCTCGCCAGCCGGCTCTGCGAGGAGACCTTGGGTGTCGAACGTTGCAAGCAGAGCAAGCGCCGTCGTGTTGCGGCGTAGTTGATCCAGACGAACGGCGTAAAGGCGCTCGAAAATGTCCAAATCTTCACCGTGACGAGGCGCGTGTCCGTGCTGCTCGACGAAGCGCTGGATCTCCTCGAAACCGGCGATGATGCGTTCCTCTTGGGCCGTACGACCACCCGTTACCTCGACCTCAACCGAGATGCCCAACTGTTCAAGCAGATCGTCGTCGGACACGTCGTTCGGTACTTGGCTCTTTTTACGCGTTGCCATTGCCTTCCTTCCTCTTCTCGGCAGCCTTGAAGCGAGCAAGAACAGCGATGCCTTCGGCCATGCGCTTCTCCCACGGATCGGCGGCGTTGATGTCCGGCAGGCGACCACGATCATGCTTGAACGCCAGCGCCCGCTTCGCCAGGTCGCGCGCCTCCTCGATCGGAATGTTGATCTTGCGTGCCGCGATTACGGCTTGCACTTGCTTCAGGGTCTTCTCGTCCATCGCCTTCGCGAGGATTGCGTAAGCGGTGTCGAACGGGTTGATCCGGTCGATCAGGTCGATATCCAGTTCCTTGACGCTCATTGCAAACTGCTTCACCCCCTCAATGAGGGCAAGGTTCGCTTTCGGCGTGCCGTCGTCGGTGTCGCAGGTTGCTTCATCGGCGGCAAGCATTTCGACCTGCTTGGCCTTCTGTGTAAAGGCCAGTGCAGCGACCGCGTACTGACGCACGGCCTCCTGATCGTCCTCTTCCAGGTGTGGGTACTTCTCGCGCACGATCTTTCCCATTTGAAGGATCGTTAGTTCCTCGGGAATCGTGTTGTCGTGGTCGAACAAACCGCGTTCGAGCGTCTTGCTGTTCTGCACGAACGAGGCGAGCACTTCGTTGATGTCCTCGCGGCAGATGCGCGCAGCTTCCTCGGACTTCGGTTCGACCAGACCCTTGACCTCGACGTGCACACGCCCGTCGTCGTGGTTCACGCCGATGTTGAGTTGGCCGTCCTTGTAGCCGTCGGGGCCGTAGTCGAAACCTGGTTGTTCGCCGGCATTCTTGGGCGTGAACTCGAAGCGTGGGGCCAAGACCTGCTCCATGAGCAGGCTTGCGGCGATCGCCTTCAAGGTATCGTTGATCGCGTCGGCCACCATGTCCTCGGATGCATCCGGTTCGGCAATCAGGTTCGTGAAGCGTGCGGTTTCCTTGCCCGGTGCGTCGCGGGTGGCACGACCGATGATCTGAACGATTTCGGTCAGGCTGTTGCGGTAGCCGATGGTCAGCGCATGCTCGCACCAAATCCAGTCGAAGCCTTCCTTCGCCATGCCGAGCGCGATGATGATGTCCACGTGATCGCGGTTGTTTTTCTGCTTCGGGTCTTTCAACGCAGACAGCACAGCGGAACGGCCGTCGCCGTCGTCCACCAGATCGGCGACCTTGATCACACGGCCCCCGGGCAACTCGACCAGATGAAAGCCAGTTTGGGAATCGGTGCCTCTCCAGGTGCCGAGGCTGTCCATTATCTCCTCGACCTCTCGGTGCTTCCTTTTGAGGCTCTCGCGCGAGTTGACGTTCGGAATGTGCACAATCGTTTTCAACGACGGATCGAGCACACCCGTGATCGAGTCCAGGTACGGGCCGGTGTAAAAGTAGTAGCCGATGTCGAGCGATTTCAGGTACTCGTAGCCGTTCAACTGCTCGTAATAGGTGTACGTCACCGTCTCGAAGCGAGCTTCGTCGTCCGGTGCGAGCACGGCTTCAGCGTCGCCGCGGAAGTACGATCCGGTCATGGCGACCATGTGTACCTTATTCCGCTGAATCAACTCGGTCAACTGCCGGCCCAGGATGTTGTCCTGGTCGCTGCTGACGTGGTGGAACTCGTCCACCGCGATCAACCGATCGTCGAACGCGGCCGGCCCAAGTTCCTGGTAGGCAAACCGGAACGTGGCGTGCGTGCAAACCAGCACCTTGTCGTCGCTGGTAAGGAACTCGCCGACGGCCTTGACCTTGGACGGAGCCACCCTGACGTCGTCAGCCCCGGGCGCGTTACACAAGTTCCACTGCGGCCTCACGATCCAATCGGCGAAGAAGCCGTACTTGGACAGCGGTTCGTCGGCAAAACTGCCCCCGATCGAGCGCTCGGGCACCACGATCAACGCCTGCTTGATGCCCTGGTTCGCCAGTTTGTCGAGCGCGATGAACATCAACGCACGCGACTTGCCGGAGGCCGGCGGCGACTTGATCAGCAGGTGTTGCTCGCCCCGTTTGGCGTAGGCGCGTTCCTGCATGGGACGCATACCCAATGCGTTCGACTTGCTGGACGCCCCTGTCCGATCCGTTTTGATGGTAACAGTCGGAATCGAATAGCGTTTGGTCTCTTCGTTGCTCATTGCGCGGTCTTCCCTGCTCGAATGGTTTTCTTGGCCGGCTTCGCTCCCGCCGCAGTCATCTTCGTGTACTGGTCAAACAGTTTTTCCAGTCGCTCAGTGTCGTTGCGGAACCGGCGCCCGATGTAGACGCGTTCAAGCACTTCGTCGTTTCGTTCATGGGCGCGGCGCAAATCCTCCGGCATGTTGTCCGGGTCGTAAAGGTCGGCGATCGTCGCCGGAAAGTGCGCTTCTCGAGCAAGCAGGATGTTCTCCGCACATTCGGTCAGATCAGTTTTGTTTTGCTCCGTGAGTGTGGGGACCGGAAAGGTGTTCCAACCTAACGTGTTCGAGTAGCGATACCGGGTTTCGAGCTTGCCACAGACGGTTGCAATCCAAAGGAGATGGAGCTTCGAGACCAGCAACGCCATAGTCCATATCTCTGCACCGAATACGCCGAAGGCTCCATCAGCGACAATGGCACCAGCTTGAAAATATGAGATAGGTAAATATTCGCGTCGCTCAGATGAGTGACGCGGGACCAGGATCACGGTTTCATTATCTCGCTGTCGAACTTGCTGGAAAGCATACGGAGTCGCGGCGCCATCTTTCGTTAGTTCCTTCGAGCTTTCTGATCGCATCTTGATAACCTCATCAGTGCGACTCTTGATCAACGGTATGGACATCGCATCGGCGGACTCACGGTCTTTGATCCATAGGCAATATCTAAAATCGCCGTGGATCGTGTCTTCTGTTCCAATAAACGGTCTAATATACGAGGCCGTACGAGAATCCTTGCGGGCAAAATCGCGTGCTTCCTCTGGGGAGAGAATGAGGTGGCCGCCATCAGCAGGTTTGCTTCCATTGGTCATTTCCTTGATTTGAGAAATGACGCCGGATCGTGCATCAACATAAACATCACGGTACGGGATTAGGTACGCATTGATATTGTCAACGTCGCGACGTTTGATCCCATCTGCACCCAGGTCCTCATAGAGAGCGACGCTTCCAGGCGATTTCCGAGCCAATCCAACGATTACGACTGTAACTCCTGCGTTGTTTGCCGCGAGATTTGCCCACTTGAACGAAGTGTATGCGAAATTTATTCGCAAGGACTCGCCTAGGATCAGGGGCCAAAGGCGAGAGACTTGCTCTCCCTGCATAACAGAATTGGTGCTTACGAAAGCACATGCAGATTGTGTGGCCTTTGCATATTTTGAAAACTGCATAAACCAGCCGGAGACATAGTCCAAGGACTTCCAGCTAGATGTTTCGTTGGCAAATAGAGTTTCAAGGTCGGCTTTTCGACTCTCTGCCTCTCGCTTTAGGCGTTCCTTGGTTTCTGCACTTGCACCCTTCGGCGGCTTAACTGTGGCGCCGACATATGGCGGATTTCCGCAGATGTAAGTCTCACCACCTTCGTTCGCGAAGTCGATTTCGGACTGGTCGAGTGGCGTCTCGAAGAGGTCGTCCGCGACGACCTTTACGCCCGTTCCCGTCGGCGGGCAAAGCGCCAACCAATCTAGGCGGAGAGCATTCCCACAGGTGATCCAGTTCTCCGCTTCGAGCGGCAGAAAGTCTTGCACCGCCTGCATTTGACCGCGGTACAGAACGTCACATTGGTATTCAGCGATGATGAGTGCAAGGCGCGCAATCTCTGCCGGGAAACTGCGGAGTTCGATGCCTCGGAAGTTGGTCAAAGGGATAACGGATTTCAAGTCGGCCGGTTCTTCTCGACGCCGATTGATCTCGGCCTCGATCTCGCGCATCTGCTTGTACGCGATGACCAGGAAGTTGCCCGACCCGCACGCCGGGTCAAACACGCGGATGCGTGCCATACGTTTGCGCAGGTTAAGCAACTTCGCTTTGTTATCGCCCGAGGCTTCCAGTTGCGCGCGCAGATCATCGAGGAACAGCGGGTTGAGTACCTTCAGGATGTTCGGCACGCTCGTGTAGTGCATACCGAGAGAGCCGCGTTCTTCGTCGTCAGCGACCGCTTGGATCATCGACCCGAAGATATCGGGATTGATTTCGTGCCAATCCAGTTGGCCGGCGTGGAGCAGGTAGGTGCGGGCCATGCGCGTGAAGCGCGGTACGTCGTTGCTGCCGCCGAACAGGCCGCCGTTCACATACGGGAAGGCATCGGTCCATCCGGGGATTTTTGCTTCCGCACGCGCGTTACCCTTGGTCGGTACGTTCATCGCGTGGAAGATCGTGCGGATCACGTCGTGGGTATTGCCCGATGCCGCGTCGCTCATCCGATCGACGGTCTTGGTGAACAGGCCATTGCTGCTGAAAATCCCCGTGTCTTCGGCGAAGAAACAGAAGATCAGGCGGCCCATGAAATGATTCATGTCCTGCCGACGCTCATCCGTCGCCCAATCCGGGTTCTCGCGCAACAGTTCCAGGTAAAGTTTGTTCAGCCGGCCGGTCGCCCGAACGTCGATCGCGCTGTCCTTGATTTCCTTGATCGTCGAGATGCCCGCGAGCGGCAGGAAGAAGCCGAAGTGGCCGGCGAACTTTGCGTACTCGCAGGCGATCGTTTCGCCGTTCGCCATGTCCTCGGCTTCGAGCGTGTCGCCGTCCGTCGCCAGGATGAACTTGACCTTGCCTTTCGTGGTCTGCGGGCTCGCGCGCAACGCGTTCAGCGTCGCATTGACCTGGCCGGATGCGCAGATGGCGAGGTGGATGTGGCTGCGTTGCAAGACACCGCCAGGCACGTCCGATTTGTTGGTGTCCCCTTTGCGAAGACGGGCGATCGTGGTCTCTTTGTTACCAAACGCGGCCAAGAAAGCAAAAGGGAATTCTTGAGTGTCACAAGGGGACTCTGCCAGCTCGGAGACAGCGGCTTCGATTTCAACTGCGTTCATGTGTGTGGCTGCTAGGGTATTTATCCGCAATTATGCCAATAGATATTGGGGGCAGATAAACAAACTTGCTGGTGATCGGCTGCGCTAGGGCGCTGTCACACTGCCTCGGACGTTCTGAACAGGGCACTGACGTACAAATACGACAGCAATCGCCTGAAAATCGATCAAACCCAGAAAAATTTCATCGATATATCACCGACGTGAGCTTACCACTCGGTATGCCTGGGCAACGCCGCTTGCTCTGAATCTTCACGAGGCTGATATATGACCCATTCCCTTTCCTGTCCCCGCTGTGGTTCGCAGCACATCACTACTCGCGACTACGCCCGTAAGGCCGGCGGATCCATCGGCGCTGCGGCCGGGGCTGCTGGTAGCGCCGCCGCCGCACTCGGCGGTGCGGAAGCTGGCGCGGCCCTTGGTCTGATTGCGGGCCCGGTCGGCTCGATCTTCGGTGGATTAGCCGGAGGTTTGCTGGGTGCTTTGTTCGGCGGTGCGGCCGGTTGTGCCGCCGGTTCGGCCATCGGTGAGCAGATCGACTCGCATCTCGACAACTATGAATGTTCGGCATGCGGCCATGCCTTCAGCCAGCAAAGCACGACCTAACCGACCTCGACGTTTCCGCTGTTCCCCTTTCACGCGTGATGCCTACTACAGCCCTACCGGGCTGTAGTAGGCATTTTTGCTTTCTGCTTCCCGTTATCTATCAGGAGATTCTCAAATGCACCTCGTTTCCAGCATGGCCTACGTCGGCGAAACCCCGTGGCATGGCCTCGGCAATCCACTCGCACCGAAGCAACCGATCGAAGTCTGGCAGAAACAGGCCGGCATGGACTGGACGATCGAATCCGCCGACGTGCGCTATGTGTCGGGCAGCGCCGGCACGAACCTCGGCTCGATCCACGCGTTCCCCGAACAGAAAGTGCTGTACCGCTCGGACACGAAGGCACCGCTGTCCGTCGTCTCGTCGCGCTATCAGGTCGTCCAGCCTTTTACTATCCTGGAGTTCTATCGCGACCTCGTGGACGCGGGCGGCTACGAATTGGAGAGCGCCGGTGTCCTCAAGGACGGCAAGAAACTGTGGGCACTCGCCCGTACTGGCCAGTCGGTCGCGCTCAAGGGCAAGGACACTGTGAATGGCTATCTGCTGCTGGCAACTGCGGCAGATGGAACGATGGCGACCACCGCGCAGTTCACTTCCGTTCGCGTGGTCTGCAACAACACGCTCTCGATTGCGCTCGGCGACAGCTCGGGCGCGATCAAGGTGCCGCACCGTTCGCAGTTCGACGCACAGGCCGTCAAACGCCAGCTCGGCATTGCCATCTCGTCCTGGGACGGCTTCATGGCCCGCATGAAAGCCCTGTCCGAATGCAAGGTCAACGATACCGCAGCCGAAACCTTCTTCCGTCGTGTGCTGACCTATCCGGTCGGCTCGGGCCAGCTTGCTCCGGCCACCAACGATTCCGCAATCAAGGCTGTGCAGACGCTCTATACAGGCAAGGGCATGGGCGCGACGCTCGCCTCGGCATCCGGCACTGCATGGGGACTGGTAAACGCGATTACGGAATTTGCCGATTACCACCGTCGCGCGCGCAGTGACGATAACCGGCGCGATTCGGCCTGGTTCGGTACGGGCGCGACTCTCAAGCAGAAAGCCTGGGACGAAGCCTTGCGGCTCGTGGCGTGAGGCGCGGAGGCCGTCATGAACGAAACCGGAATGCTTCCTCACGAGGAAGACGCTATCGCTCATCTGCGCTCACGCGGCTACGCCGTGGTCGTGTGGACGCCGGCCGAACTGCGTGGAGCGCGCGCCAGCGTGATCGAGGACATCGGCATTGAGCGCATGTCCGATGCGATCGGTATGCTCGCCACCGAACCGCTGGACGAGGAGTCGGGCTAACGCCACCTCCGTTGCCCCATCACTACCGCATACGGCCCGGCCGGGATCGCTCCCGCCGGGCCCTTCTGCTTTCTGGAGGAATGAAATGCCTTTACCTGAATCAGTCGGGCGTGGCCGGCATCGGCCTGCGTTACGGCTTGTCGACACGAAATCACTCTCGCGCGAGGACTGGCTTGAGGTGAGAAAAACCGGGATAGGCGGAAGTGACGCGGCCGCTGCCGTGGGACTCAACCCGTACAAATCTTGCCTCGAACTCTGGCTAGAGAAAACGGGCCGGGATCATCGGAGCGCGTGAGCTGGATGCACGACGCCGTGCGGCAGGTTTCGATCAGGCCGCACTCGATGCTGCTGCGCGTGCTGGATTCGCCAATGGTGCATTCGAGGACAGTATCGAAGAAAGCGCCGCTGTTGCCGAAGAGTTCTATCCGGAGGAGTCCGGCGATGGCGGTAGTCACGATGCTGGTCGCGTCAATGCCACGGTGACCAGTACGCCTAGCCTGAAAGACCGGCTGGATCAGCGTGCCGCACTGCTCGGCGGGAAGGCCGCATGATCCGTCGCGTGGCGCTCGTTCTGGCAGTCGTGACAACGGGCACCGCCATCTGTATGTCGGTACTGGCCGGCTGGCAGCGCGGCGGGTGGCTGTCGGAACGGCTCGTGTGGGTCGCAGTCGGCATTGTGCTGGTTGCTGGCGCACATCTGCTTCCCACACTGTGCCGGTCAGCGCCGCTCGCCGTGCGCGGTGTCGGTACGCTGCTGTGGCTCGGCTGCATGGCGGCAGCCTCATTCGGCCACGCGACGTTCTTCCTGCTGTCGCAGTCGCACGCGGGCGATGTTCGGGTATCGCCATTGGGGGACGCCAATACGCCCGCGCATCGCAGTCTCACCGCAGTCATGTCGGATCGCGCATCGGTGACGGTGCAACTGGCTCAGGCCAATGCGCACCGTTGTGTCGGTGACTGTCCGCTACTACGTGGGCGCCGTGCCGGACTAGCCGCGCGATTCGATGCACTGGATGCCGAGGCCCGCGAAGTCCGGCGGGCGCAGGCCGTCGAAGATCGAGCCGAAACGCGCCGCGATGTGGTTCGCGCCGATCCGGTCACGCTCCGGCTCTCAGCGCTTTGTGGGTTGACGGTCACAAAACTCGATCTACTGGCCGGGCTGGCGTTCGCCGCCATCCTCGAAAGCATGGCCTGTCTGCTCTGGTGGCTCGCATTACTTCCACGCACGACTACCGGGACGGCACCCCGTCACGAAGCCGTCGCTTCGGTCACGCCGGAACGACTGAACCCGCCTTCGGCAGTCATGCCCGCCGTTTCGTCCGAATCACTGCCCGCTGTCACGGCGACGACGGAACCGGAAACCGACCTCGTGAAGCTCGTTCGCGACGTTCAGGCTGGCATCGTCAAGCCCACCGTTACCGGCATCCGCCTGCATCTGCGGTGCTCGCAGGCCAGAGCTACGACACTGCGCCGCCAGCTCACCGACCTCACGCCGTAATCCGGGCGCGTCCTGCGCCAGGTTTTCCATTCATCCTGCGATCACGTTATCCGGCTCTGCCGGAGGCCCGTGCTCGTCCTGTTTCTGGAGGCATTCATGAACAATATCACCCGTCTCAAACCGTTGTTCCATCCGGGCCGGCTATTGATCACGCCCGAGGCGCACGCAAAACTGCAAACCAGCCAGATTCCCGTTATCAGCGTCATGCTGCGACATATCGCTGGTGACTGGGGCTGCGTGTGCGACGAAGACCGGGCGCAAAACGACCTGTCGATCGCAGCCGGCCTGCGCCTGCTGTCGATCTATCCACTGCCGGACGGCGCTCGCATCCTCGTCGTCACCGAGTGGGATCGCTCTCAGACCGCCATCGAGTTGCTTGAGGAAGCCGCACCGAGCGGAATTTCCCACCCGCAACCGACTGTCCGTCGCAGCTATCCGGCGTGGCCCGATGTGACCTACCAGGCGAGGATCGCAGCATGAGCCAACAGACGCACAATCGCCCCCGGTTTCCGATGCGCAGGACGCTCATCACACCCGCCGCACTGTCCATGCTGGAACAGGTCGGGCTTTCGCCGGTCGCCTTACTGGATCGGCATTGCGGTGGAGACTGGGGTGAGCTTGTAGCTGACGACATCGCCGAAAACGAACTGGCGTTGCTGACCGGCAAACGCCTACTGTAGAGCTACGTGATACCGGGTGGCGGCAAGGTCTGGGTCATCACCGAAGCCGACCGCTCGGTCACGACTGTCCTGCTGCCGGAGGACTACTGATGTCCGGCCCTGATCCAGAAGTTGCACCCAGCGCTGTATCCGGGAGCGCGGCTGATGCTGGACGATATCCGCCGGCCGATTTTCAGCCAGCAGGGCGACTGGATGCCGGCAGGGCCGCTGCCGCGCTCGGTGGCGCAGAAGCTGGGCGGCCCTCGGTATGGCCGCTGCTCCGGTTGGCTCGATCTTAGGTGGTCTGGCTGGCGCTCTGATCGGCGCGGCGGCTGGATGCGCTGCTGGTTCCGCCGTCGGCGAGCAGATCGACTTCCATGTCTTAAACAATTTGGAGTGCTTAGAATGTGGGGGCGTACTTGGTTCGAAACGTACATCTTAACAGGTATTTCACCACATTCCTGCCTAGCCCTTTCCCATTCAATGCCTACCACCCCACAGGGCGGTAGGCATCTTTACGTTCCATTTTTCCGCTGTTTCAATCGATTCAAAGGCCAGCATCGGCCAATAGCTCCGAGGGCTTGCACTGAATTGCCTTAGCGATACGCAGAATGTTCAGGAACGTGATGTTGCGTTCCCCGCGCTCGATCTTCCCCATATGGGATCGGTCGATGCCTGCATGGTCTGCCAGAGCTTCCTGTGACAGTTCCAATGCTTTACGGCGTGTGCGCACCGCCTCTCCGAGGCGGACCAAATACTGCTCCTGATCAATCTTTCCAGATACCCGTTCCATGCCGGGTATCGTCCAGCTTCCACGTCTATTCGACCACGGCATTTACGGACGCGGCATTTACGACTCAAGAACTTCTGTAAGACGCCGTAAACGAAGATGGCAGGGCAGTCTTAGCAACAACTTCAGGCATGGATCGCGGGCACGAAATGTTCGACGCCAGAGGCTTGCTGATCCGTAAAAACTGCGCTGATCGGGCAACCGATCCTGACCTCTACCCATGACCTCAACAACCAAAGGAAATAGGCAGTGAAGAACAACAAACTCAATACGGGGATCACCAGACTCGCGCTCGGCGCGTCGATGTGCGCGGCGCTCGCTGCCTGCGGCGGCGGTGGCAGCGACAATTCGTCGGCCAGCAACCCGGCCGACAATACTCCGACCGTGACCACGGGCGGCACAGCCGCGATTGGCGCGCCAATTGTCGGCGGGGCCGTTTCGCTCAAATGCGCGTCGGGCGCAACCGCTTCGGCCACAACGAGTTCGGACGGTAGCTGGACCGTTTCGATCAAGAGCACGGACTACCCTTGCGCTGTTCGCGTTTCCGATGGACAGGCCAACGGAGCCGCGCTGGCCTCGCCCTTGCATTCGGTCGCCGTCGCCTCGGGCACGACCAATATCACGCCGCTGACCGATCTCGAAGTCGGCGTGCTCGGCAAGGGCGATCCGGAAACGTGGTTCAACGGCGCGAAGAACGGCGATCTCGCGGGCGCGATCACGAACAGCAATCTGGCCGATGCACTGACCAAGCTCACGAACGCGCTTGCGACCTTACCCGGCAAGCCAGCGCTGCCGAACGGATTCAATCCGCTCACGACCAGTTTCAAGGCCGCAAAGGGCGACGCGGGTGACAACCTGCTCGAAAGCTACGGCGCGGCGCTGACGGCCGCCGGCTTGTCGCAGTCGGACGCGGCAGTGAAGACGGCCAGTGACACGGCGCTGACTCAAACCGCGTACTCCGCGACGGCCTATACGACGGGCCTCGGTTACACGACGGACCCTGTCTCGATCCAGATGGGTTCGTCCGTGAATCTGGACGGCACCTTCGGTATCGCCATCGCCGATCCGAATCGTGGGCAGTACACGGCCAAGGCCAAGATCGACTCGGACGGCAATGTGACTTCGTTCACGGATGCTGGGAAATTCACGGCGGTCGTGTCGTTGCTCGGAAACCGTGTCGGCCAGCTCTGCACGGCCAATGGTGTCGGTAGCGTCGCCGCTGCTCAACCGGGGCAGTACGTGTATGTGTCGAGCGACCTGACCGAAGTGACCGACCCGAGCGAACTGAACGGCAAGACGTTCGACGAGTATGAGGACTGCACGAAATCAGGTACAACGACATTCGCGAACGGCAACTCCACGTTCACCGGCATTGATGGTGGCACGGATGCACCGGTCAGCGTTGCTCAGGCACTGACGGCCGACGGGATTGCGGATCCAGCAAACCATTCGGTCGAGCATGCCAAGGTTTACAGGTACACCGATCCGGCATCCGGCATGACGAAGTACGCCTATATCACCGTGAACAGCACAATCGGAACCGACGATCCGCTCACGTTCGATACCGACACGAAATACGTAACGATCGGGCTGTCGCAGTAAGCCTACGGCTGTCCATGCCTCGGCCCTTCCGGGTGCGGCGGCATCTTTCCAGGCGCAGCGGCTGGTGGTTTCGGCCGACTGCGCTTTCTTTATCAGCCGAGCGAGCTTCCGTCGGCTGCGCGCGCCAACCTCAACTGACGTCTTTGCTGATGAACATGAAATTCACCACGCTTGCCTCGGCGGCGTTCCTAAACTTAGCATTGGCCGGCTGCGGCCACTCCGAAGTCGATACGGTCAGCAGCTTGTATCCGCGTGTTGCACAGCGTAGACTGAGAATTGAAGTGGAGATGGCATTCCTCCATAACCGCCCGCAGGGGCTAATGATGCCTACAGGCCTGGGTTAGGGTACTGTGGGCACGCCTCGACTCGCTTCGTTTGTCTGAAGCGCGCGCCATCGTCAAGCTGGCGTCCCCTCCCAGTTTTCATCACCGTACCGATCACGTCTGTTCGCCTCGCTGATTGCGGGCGAGCGCGTAGCCGGACGTCGGAATCTCTGCTCAGGCTCCATCCCGCCGTGTTGAACCAGTGTCTCGCGCGGTCGACGGAATCTGGTTGCAGGCGCTCGTGTGCGGCTGCCAAACAGGAAGGGGATACGCATGGTCTTTCACAGCATCCTGTTCGAAAAACCGGAGGACGGACCAAAGCGCGATGACGTGCCGGAGCCAGATTTTTTTGGCGATCTCAATCTCGACCAGATTGTCTCGGCAGTCACGATTGGTTGGAACGACTACAACCTGAAGCCGTTCTTTTATACCGAGCTGTCGCGTGAGGAAGCGATCACGTATCGGCACGAGGTCATGCAGGATCTCGACGATGCTGTTGTGCTCGACAGCATCAATGCTTTCACCCAGGGCATGCGCAAAATGCGCGAGCACCTGGCACAGGCGGAAAAGCTCCGCTACCGGCTCCAGAAGGAGTGGTGGTTCCTCGAAGCGATCGTTGTCTATTGCGAGACACTTGCAGCCTTTGCCCGGGATCTGCCACTGGCACCGCCCACATCGAAAGGATTAAGGGCGTTTCATCAATACCTGACTGGATATGTTGCATCGGAGCGCTTTCAGTCGCTCACACATGACGCAGACCGTATCAAGAAGCACCTCTCGGCGATTCAATATTGCGTGCTCATCAAGGGAAACGCGGTCACGGTACGCCACTACGATGCGGAAATTGACTACAGTGTCGACGTTCTGCAGATCTTCGAAAAATTCAAGCAGGGGGCGGTCAAGGATCATCGCGTCGAGCTGCGCGACTGGCTGGACATGAATCACGTCGAAGCCCACGTCCTGGATTTCGTCGCGCAACTGTACCCGCAGGAGTTCATGGAGCTCGCCACATACTGCGCGAACAATGCGAGCTATCTCGATGCCACGATCCGGACATTCGATCGCGAAGTCCAGTTCTACTTCGCGTACCGCGGCTACATCAATATCTGCAAAGCGGCGGACCTGTGCTTTTGCTACCCGCGCGTGTCATCCAGCAACAAAGCCGTGCGCTGCGACGAGACGTTCGATCTGGCACTCGCGCACAAGCTCACAAGCGAAAACGCGTACGTCGTCAAAAATGATTTCCATCTCGATGGCGAAGAGCGCCTGATCGTTGTATCGGGTCCCAACAACGGCGGGAAAACGACCTTTGCTCGCACCTTTGGCCAACTGCATTATCTGGCGAGGATCGGTTGTCAAGTTCCTGGTCGCAATGCCACGCTCTTTCTCTACGACCGGCTGTTTACCCATTTTGAGCGCGAAGAAAATACCAAGGATCTGCGCGGCAAGCTCCAGGACGACCTGATGCGCGTTCATCACATCCTGACGCACGCCACGTCGCGCAGCGTCATCATCATGAATGAGATATTCAGCTCGACAACGCTGACTGACGCATTGTTTCTGAGCAGGAAAATCATCAGCGAGATTCTGGAGCGCAACACGTTGTGCGTTTGCGTGACCTTCGTCAAGGAGCTCGCGCATCTGGGCGAACAGACCGTGAGCATGGTCAGCGAGATCAAGCCGGGTAACCCGTCCTCCCGCACATACCGGGTAAGGAGAAAAGCGGCTGATGGTCGCGCGTATGCGGTGTCGGTCGCAGAACACTATGGCTTGACCTATGACCATCTGAAGGAGCGGCTCGGGCTATGAAGGCATATCTTCTCTACAGGGACCGCGACTTCAATATGCACCGCGAGGCCGAGTGGAACGAGCCGGCGCTGGTACAGGACCTCGGACTGAACACGCTATATCAGACGATGGCGCAGGGTGACGCGTTTCTCTACGACGTCATCAAGCGGGTCGTCCCGGTCAGCTCGGTAATTCTGGACGAAATTACCTATCGCCAGACCATTCTCAACGACTGCATCATTCACGAAACCACTGTGCGACAGCTCTACGCCATCGCGATCGAGGCGATCGAAACAGAGCGCAAGAGCTACTACAGTTTCTTTTCGGCATCAGCCAGTTCGGTGTTGTACGGTGCGCGGGAAATGATCCAGCAATTTGTCGACGTGCTGAAGGCGCTGAGGGCCGTGGCGGACTCGCAGGCGGGGCAGTTCCAGTCAGAAGGGTTTGCCCAATTTTTCTCGATGATTCAGCGCGAGTTGACGGACGAGTATTTTGTGACGATCCGGCTGTGTCTCAAGGAGCTCAAGTTCGGTGGCGGAGTGCTGATCAGTGCCGGACTGGGCACGGGCAACAAGGGAATCAGCTACGTGCTGCGCAAACCGCACGAAAAGGATCCCAATTTTCTGAAGCGGCTGCTCGGCAAACGATCGCCCTCATTGACGTTTCGTATTGCCGATCGAGACGAGAATGGCGCCCGTGCATTGGCGGAACTGGAGGCGCGGGGTATCAATCTAGTCGCCAACGCGCTTGCGCAATCAGCCGACCACATTCTCAGCTTCTTTACGATGCTGCGCACCGAGCTGGCTTTCTACCTCGGGGGCGTCAACCTGCACAACGAACTGACACGGCGGGGCCTCGCCGTGTGCGTTCCGGCTCCGCGGGAGCGTGTTGAAAGATGGCACGCCATTGAAGGGTTGTACGACGCGAGCCTGGGACTGCGCAGTGGACGCGCGCCCGTCGGCAATGACGTGCACGGGGATGGCAAGGAACTCGTCGTCATCACGGGTGCCAATCAGGGCGGCAAGTCGACGTTCCTGCGAGCGATTGGACTGGCGCAGATCATGATGCAATGCGGAATGTTCGTCACGGCGTCGTCGTTCTCGGCGAACATGTGCGACGGGATCTTGACCCACTACAAACGGGAGGAAGATGCATCGATGAAGAGCGGCAAGCTCGATGAGGAACTCAAGCGAATGAGCGCAATTATCGAACACATCAAGGAACACTCACTGTTGTTGTGCAACGAATCCTTTTCCGCAACCAACGAGCGCGAGGGTTCCGAGATCGCGCGACAGATAATCGTGGCGTTGTTACAGAAACGCGTGAAAATCGTATTCGTGACGCACCTGTACGCGCTGGCTCACGGGCTGCATGAGCAGAAGACGCAGGGCATGATGTTCCTGAGAGCGGAGCGGCGACCCGACGGAGAGCGGACGTTCAGATTGATAGATGCTGAGCCCTTGGAGACCAGCTATGGAGAAGATCTGTACCAGCGGATTTTTCTGTCGCAGAGTGATGAGCAAACGCATGACAAGTCCGCCTCTGCCGACCTGTCGAAGGTCGAGTAGCGTGCCGCCTATCGCGCAGGCATCAGTCCGAACGGGCACGCCCGATGCACTCGCCATTTTCTGATTGCCGTAGCGGACGGAGCCGGGACGCCGTCATGACGTTCATGGCTAGCACAGCTTCCCCTCAAGCGGCAACAGACTTCGGACCAATTCGGCCCATCCGCTGCACCAGCCGATGGCGCCAACGAGTGCGCCCCGATCTTCCTCCGTGTCGGTGCCCCGCAGGTCCCATCGGAACGCGTTCTCGAACGTCGAAAGGTGGGCGGAAATGCTGACGATGTTTGCGTACTGGGACTTTGCGATTTGCGCACCTTCACGCTCCATCGCCTCGATCAAATGCAAGCGACAAAGGACGGGCGAATCGGCCCCTGCGCATCGGCCGCATACATACGGGAGCCATCCACGTCGGTTGTCGGCGGCGAAGCGCACTGCGTTCGTCATGTCCCGTCCCTGCGCCAGCCGATCCGGTGGCACATTGCCTTCGGAGCGCTCGTGGTAGCCAAGGTCGCACAGATGGCACGGGCCGGGCGCATGCAGGAGGTGCCGCGCGACACTGCCCGGGACCAGGCTGTGGATGCCTCGATCGTCCAGGACGTGCATGGCGCGACGCATCAGTTCCCCGTACAGAATCGTGCAGCCGTGAATCAGATGAGGGCGGAACGCTGCTTCGACGACAAAGAAGGCGAGGCTATGGCGCGAGCACAGGCCCCAGTGCGCATAAAGGCGCGCGCGCACGCCGGGGTCCATGATGCTGCCCTGGATAAACCACCAGAGGAAATCTACCTCACCGTCTGAAAGCACGAAGGTTCGCGCGGATTCGGCTTCGCCTGCTTCATACATGGCATCGCCTCCCGGATAGGTCGTGGCCACGCGTGCGCGTAAACCCGCGACGTCGGCACGTGAGATGCAATTTGAGGAAACCGGGGGAAAGTTGCGCACGTCAGAACGCCCAGACTACGGACAGCGAAGCAAACCTGGGCAGAGGGGATTGCGACTCTACAGTCCTTCTCCACGGAACTGTAGGCATCATCAGCCGCAGCGTATGCAAGCGGCGATTCAGGGAGGAATGCCATCTCCCATCTCGACGCTTTCATTCTATTCATCGCGTTCGCGCTTTGCAAAGCGTGCAGCGGCAGGTTCTGCGGCGCTTGTCGCGAGCCTTTTGATCGGAGCGTTTGGTCAGAGGATCGAGCTGCTGCGGTGCGAGATGCAATCGGACCGTATGCGGTACAAGCCACAGCTGAACCGCCCTGCAGTTTCCTTGCTACACTGAATGCAGTGGAGATGGCATTCCTCCCCGAACCGCCGGTCTAGCCCGGCTGATGATGCCTACGAGTTCCTGAGTCAGGAGGTCGTGGACATGCCCCCGCGTCCTGCTGGCCAGATTTGTACCCCACTCGAATCTGGATTCTTATGCTTATCATCATCGCGCCAAGGTCGTACTTGCCCGTCACTCGAAGCATTCGTGCGTATCGTGGCGCGTCCTGCACGCAACGACGGTTCATACATCCTTCGGCGATCAATCGGAGCGCCTCATGAAAGGCAGCCAATTGACACTGTTCGCAGCCAATCAGAGCCACCGCACGAGTCGTATGACCGTCGTCGAATGGATTTTGGACAAAACGAAAGAAGCCGGTATCGAGGGCGCGACGGTGATCGAAGTGAGCGAAAGCATCGACGCGCATGGCAAGTATCACGCGGCGCGCTTCTTTGAATTGGTTGACCAGCCCGTTGTGGTCACGGTGGCCGCGGAGGATGCACGCATCGACGCATTGCTCGACAGCCTTCGACACGGCGGTGTTGAACTCTTCTACACACGCTGTCGTATCGAATACGAGGTGTTGGGCGCAGGCGTGAGAGACGGTGGCGAGTAGCGGACTCCAGTGCTATGCCGAACGGCGAGAACTTACTGCGGGAGGTCATTCAGGCCCGCGCGACGATCCGTCATGGAGTCAGTTGATGTCGGCGACAGCGCCGGCGAGGAGCACGACGATGGGCACGCTTGCAGCGATTGAGCGCATTACGGCGGACGAAGTGCTCGATTCCCGGGGCAACCCGACGATCGAGGTCACCGTGGAACTGCTGGATGGCATCCAGGCGAGCGCTGCGGTTCCTTCTGGTGCGTCGACGGGGGAATTCGAAGCCGTTGAGTTGCGCGATGGTGATAGCGCTCGCTACGGTGGCAAGGGCGTGCTTGATGCCGTGCGCAACGTCAACGAATCGATCGCGGAGACGCTGCAAGGTATGCGAGTGGACGACCAGCGACGGATTGACATGACACTGATCGAGCTGGACGGCACGGAATCCAAGAGTCGCTTTGGGGCCAACGCGATTCTCGGTGTATCGCTGGCATGCGCGAAGGCTGCCGCACAAGCCTGCGGGTTGCCTCTGTTCCGTTACCTTGGAGGTGCCAACTCACACGTGCTACCTGTGCCGATGTTCAACGTGTTGAATGGCGGCAAACATGCACATAACGGTCCCGATGTTCAGGAATTCAAACTCGTGCCGCTCGGCGCGCCGACGTTTCGGGAAGCACTGCGCTATGGCGCTGAAACCTATCACGCGCTGCGCGAAGTTCTCGCAGAACTGGGGGCTGCGACGAACGTAGGCGACGAGGGCGGGTTCGTTCCGCACCTGCCATCGAACGTCGCGGCAATGGAAGCGATCATGCGCGCAATCGAACGTGCGGGCTATCGTCCAGGAGACGATGTCGCGATCGGTCTGGACCCTGCGGCGTCGTCGTTCTATCACGATGACCGGTATCAGCTGACACGTGACGGTTTGACATTGTCGTCGGACGAGATGATTGACTACTGGAAAACGTGGGTTGCCCGGTACCCCATCGTCTCGCTTGAAGATCCGCTCGCGGATAGCGATTGGGCGGGATTTGCCCGTCTGACTGCGCAGCTTGGCGGGCGCGTGCAGATCGTCGGTGATGATCTGTTCGTCACAAACCGCAAGTTCCTGAGCCGTGGTATCCGGGAGGGCTGCTGCAACAGCATACTGATCAAGCTCAATCAGATCGGCACGGTGACAGAAACGCTCGACACTGCCCGGCTCGCGCAGTCTTCGGGATACACGTGCCTGGTCTCGCATCGTTCGGGCGAAACGGAGGATACGAGCATCGCGGACCTCGCTGTCGCGCTTAACTGCGGACAGATCAAATCCGGGGCGCCCGCTCGCGGCGAACGCGTGGCGAAGTACAACCGTTTGCTTGCGATCGAAAGGATGCTGGGGCGGGACGCCGTGTTTGCCGGCAAGGACGCCTTCCGGCAGCGCCCATAGAGGACGCCTGACGGCAACGCCGGTTGCGATCATGGTGCGTCGAGCGCGAGTTCCGTTACCCGGCAGGGAGGATCGCCCGCTGCGCGGGCGCGATGCTGCACAGCACAATCGTGTGTTGCGGTGGCTGTGAACTAGAATGAATCAAGCGGTGGATGACCGGGCCTGCCTCGATCGAACACCGCCGCGTTACTCCGGGTAGTGGACGCAGCCACGTGCGTGTCGCTCGGAGTTGCAAGGACCCGTTGGGCGGCGGAGATGCGCGATGAACGGCTATCAACTGACGTTCTACACAGAGCAGAACAGGAAGCACGGCCATCAGACCGTATGCGAATGGCTGCTGCATGAGGTCCGCCAACTCGGTATCGGTGGCGCAACCGTCATCAATTGCGCCGAAGGCATCGGCCACGCGGGCTCGCATCATGCGGCCCACATGCTCAGGCTCGACGATCAACCGGTGCAGATCATTCTTGCTGTGACTGAAAAGGAAGCTGGGCGGCTTCTGGATCTCGTACGCGCCGAAAACGTGCACGTTTTCTACATGCGCTTTCCGATTGAGTTCGGTGTGATCGGTGACGACGTCCCGCATAAACCGTCGAAGCATTTTTCCCTGTTCGGTCGGTCAACGGGATAGGCGGAAACGCTGACCTTGCATGCGTCGGCGCGTCACCTATACTCAAAACTGATTTTTGCGGAGATGGCATTCCTCCCTAACCGCCGCTAACGCACTTTGCGGCTAATGATGCCTACAGGGTCCCCGGGCGCTTCGGGGCCGGTAGGCATTTTTCAGCCGGCTCGCCTTTTCGAGCATCCTGGGCATATCGTTGCCTACAAGAACGTAAAAAACATGGGATGCGTAAGCGAGTCGCCGTGCAGCAATTATTGCCGCCCCCGTCCATGCGCTTCGCAGCGCCGTCGCGTAGCGATCCGCGCGTGCGATAAGCCGCGGTCCCAATGCGTCGTCCGTCAGCCCTTCGTCTTCGCGGAGGGTGTATGAACACGCGCGACGTCGTCCTCCAGATTGCCCAGGTGGTGACCGTCATCGTACTGTCACCGCTTCTTCAAGGCGTCATTCTGCAGTGGGAAGAGCGTGTGCAACGCGCGCGCGGCCCTGGCATCTTCCAACCCTATCGAGACCTGTGGAAGCTCTTTCACAAGCAACTCGTCGTGCCTGACTCTGCTTCGTGGATTTACTGGACTGCACCGGTAGTCGCGTTCACCTGCATGCTCACGGTGCCGATCCTTATCCCCGTGCTCACTGATTTTCCACTGCCTCTCTCCGACATGGGTGACATCCTTGGCGGTGGCCTTATCCTGACATTCGGATCATTTGCGGTCGTATTGGCGGGTCTGGATTCGGGAAGCGCCTATGGCGGCGTTGGCTCAAGCCGCTCGGTGATGCTCGGCATTCTCGCGGAGCCCACGCTGATCCTCGTGCTGGTCGGCATCACGCTGCTCGCCAAAGCCATGTTGCCGTTCGTCGTGAACCATCTGCTCGTGGCACAGCCGTCCGTGTACTGGAGTCCGGCACACCTGTTTCTCGTCTTTGCGTTCTTCGTCCTGCTGCTGGTCGAGACGGATCGCCTGCCGATCCACTCGAGCACGCACATCGAGGTATACATGATCGAGGAGGCGCGCATCCTTGAATACTCCGGGCCGCTTCTGGCGCTGCTCAAATGGGCGTCGATGATGAAGCAGTTCATTCTCTACACCATTTTCTGCAATGTGCTGACCCTACCGTGGGGACTGTCGCAGCACGGTACGGCGCTGGGTGCATTGGGGGCGGCGATCGGTCTTTTCCTGCGCATGCTGCTGGTCGCGCTCGTCGTCGTGCTCGTCGAGACGGCGCAATCCAGGTTGCGCTTCTTCCGGTATCAGGAGCCGCTTGCGGCGTCGTTCATGCTGGCGGTGCTGGCGATCGCCGCCAACCAGCTTCGGTGACACGTCATGCTGCTCGCCCACCTGAGTCCGCTCGCCGCATCGCTCTTCAGTCTGCTGGCGATAGGCAGCCTGCTGCTTGCGTTTGTGATGCTGGGTTCGCGCTGGCTGAAGGACTATCTGCTCGCGTTCATGGCCGAGTCATGGCTGATCGCGGCACTCTCCGGTACGGTGGGCTACTACGGCAACTACCACGAGCTGTATCTGATCGCGCTGCTCACCGCGTTTTTTCGGGGGCTGGTGCTGCCTTATCTGATCTGGCGAATCATCATCCGGCTGGAAGTCGAGCGCGAATTGCATGTGATCCTGCAGCCAAGCTCAAGCATCGTGCTGGGTGCATTACTGGTGCTCTTCGCGTTTGTCGTGTCGAACCATCTGGGCAATGCGCTGGGCCTGGGCGGCACGGTGGTCGTGCTGGCGCTCACGGTGATGCTCTCGATGAAGCTCATCGGCTTTCTGATGCTGGCAGTGCGCCATGAGGCGATCAGCCAGGTGCTGGGCCTCCTGATCCTTGAGAACGGCATCTTCCTGGGCTCCCAGATCCTCGTGCCAGGCATGCCGATGCTGATCGAGCTGGTGCTGCTGTTCGATCTGCTCGTTATCGTCGTGAGCTTTGGCGTTTTGGTTCGCTATCTGGTCGCACACGTCGGCAGCACGAGCAGCCGTGAACTTAGACGGCTGGTGGGGTAACCATGATCGGAACATGGAGTGTCGTGATCGTAGTTGCACCGGTTGTCGCGGCAGCAATTTGCGCGGCGAGCCGGCGCGCACACGTCGCTGAGTATGCGAACCTTGCCGCGTCGATTGTCTGCGTGGTCGCGGCGGTTTCGCTCGTCTGCACGGTCAAGGATGGACATCGCTTTTTGCACGACTACGTGGTGGTCGATGCGCTGGCTGCGTGGACCCTTGTTTGCACGGCGCTCGTGTATTGCCTCGCTTCGATCTATGCGGTCGGCTATATGCGGCTGTTAGCAGAGGAGCGCGAGCGGCTGCCGAACTTCTATGCGCTCTTCGCGCTATTCGCGGGGGCGATGATCTGTGGGCCGATTATGAACAATATCGGTGTCTACTGGATCGCGATCGAGCTGACCACGCTCGTTAGCACATTCCTCGTCGGCTTTGAGCGCGGCCAGGAAGCGATCGAAGCGGCATGGAAGTACATCATCGTCGTCTCCGCGGGCATCAGCCTTGCATTGCTCGGAACGGTACTCTTCTACTGGGCAGGCAGTCTTGTCATCGGCCCGACCTATGACATGACCTGGGACACACTGCGCCGGGCGGCTCCGAGGATGAATCCCGCGCTCACCCAGATGGCGTTCCTGCTCGTACTGGTCGGCTATGGCACCAAGGCAGGCCTCGCGCCGATGCATACATGGCTGCCGGATGCGCACAGTGAGGGGCCGGCGCCTGTGTCCGCGATGCTCTCCGGTGCGTTGTTGAATACGGCGATGCTTGGCGTCGCGCGCTTCCTGACGATCACCGATGCTGCCAGTTCCTCGCTGCTGCCGCGCACCGTGCTTGTCGCGCTCGGCGCGTTTTCGCTCTTGGTCGCCGCGCTGTTCATCGTGCGTCAGGAGGGCGTCAAGCGACTGATGGCGTATTCCAGCGTCGAGCATATGGGCGTGTTGGCGCTCGGACTGGGATTCGGCGGCCCGCTAGCGATTGCCGCCGTGCTGTATCACATGCTGAACCATTCGCTGAACAAGTCGTTGATGTTCTTCGGCGCCGGAAACGTCATGCGTGTGTTCGGCACCAAGGAGATCGGTGAAATCCACCATGTGTGGGATCGCTTTCCTTTCACTGGCGCACTATGGCTGGCAGGCGCGGTAGCGATCACGGGAGCGCCGCCGTTTGGTCTCTTTCTGAGCGAATTGACCTTGATGCGTGCAGGGATGGCGAGCTCGAACGTTTGGGCCGTGATCGTGATGTTGATATTGCTGATCGTGATCTTCATCGGCTTTCTCAACCACTTCAGGGCCATGTACTTCGAAGCCCGAGCCGTGGGCGAGGTGTACCAGGTCAAGTGCGCGGTGAACGTCAGCGCATGGATGACGATTCCGATGTGGCTCGCCTTTGTGCCGGTACTGGTCCTCGGTGTGTGGTGGCCGCAAGACCTGTGGCGTTTCTTTGAAATGGTTGCTGCGGATCTGGGAGGGCAGACGCGATGAACAACTGCGCGCTCAAGGAAGTTACGCTGGCCGGACTCGGCGCGGCCGCTGACGATCTGCTCGGTCGCGGGGGACGCATGCAGGCCGCGTACGCGTGGTTCCCGCGGCCGGACGCTCCGGAAATGCGCTATATCGCGACGGAACCTGGCCGGCGCGAGTTCGTGAGCTGGCGCGTCGAAACGGGCAACGCACCGGTTCCCAGTCTTGCGAGTAGATGCCCGCTACTCGGCTGGTACGAGCGCGAGATCATGGAAATGAGCGGCATCGCATTTGCCGGACATCCGGAACCCGAGCGCCTCGTCACCGCGTTCTTGCCGCCGACGGGGCGCGGCCCGCTCGAACCGGCGGATACGGCGCAAGTGAGCGTCGTGGGCACGCTTGCCGCTCCGACCCTACCGCAAGTGTCAGGCAAGCACGTGCAGTTATTGCCATTTGGTCCGGTGCGCGCTGATGTCGTCGAGTCGGCTCAATTCATCTTCTACTACGTTGGCGAAGGCATTCTTCACTATCACCCGAATCTGTTCCTCAAGCATCGCGGAATGGAAAAGCAGTTCGAGGGGATGGACATCGAACAGGGTGTTCTACTGGCGGAGCGTGTTGCGGGCATCGATAGCGTCGCGCATGCCCTCGCGTATGCGCAGGCGGTCGAAGACGCCGCGGGCTGTATCGTGCCGCCGCGTGCACGTTGGCTTCGCGTGATCGCGTCGGAGCTTGAGCGTGTCTACAACCACTTGCATTACCTCGGCCACTTGTGCCACACGACCACACTGAAGGTCGGCGAAGCCCAGGGCAAGCTGCTTGAGGAGCGCGCCAAGCAAACGAATGCGCTGGCCTGCGGTAGCCGCTTGTTGCGCGGCATTGTGTGGCCAGGCGGTGTGCGCCGCGATCTGGACGCGGTGGCGATCGCCGAGGGTGTTGCGGCGCTCCGCCCCGAACTGGAACGGTATGTCGATCTGATTGAGCGAACCACCAGTCATCTCGATCGGCTCATTTCCACGGCACCGCTCAGTCAGCAGCTCGCCTTCGATCAGGGCGCGACTGGACCGGTCGAACGGGCATCAGGCGTCGACCGGGACCTCAGACGGGATCACCCCTATGCCGCGTACGATGAACTGCCGCCCGTTGTCGCGACCCGGAGCGAGGGGGACGCGTTTGCCCGGATGAAGGTGCGGATCGCGGAACTCCGGGCAAGTCTGGTGCTGCTCGACGACTCGATCATGCGCGGCATTCCCACCGGGCTACTTCTCGAGCCTTGCCGCTGTACGCCGAATGCCGAGGGCCTTGGTTGGGCGGAGTCGTCACGGGGCACGGTGCTCTATGCGCTGCATCTCGATGAAACGTCACGCATTGCGCGAGCGAAGATCAAGTCGCCATCGTTTTCCAACTGGCGCGTTTTTCCCTTCACCGTGCATGACAGCAACATGATGGACTATGCGATCAACGAAGCGAGTTTCGGTTTGACCATTGCGGGTTGCGCGCGATAGGACGGAGCGACTATGTCTCTATGGAGCTGGTTTGGGCTGACGAGCGGCAGCGCAAGTACCGAATGGCCGCTCAAGGGCGATGCGCACGGTCAGCAGGGCGCGCTCGGCATGCCGCGTTACGATCCGGCCAGGTGCCAGGAGGGTTGCGACGCGTGCGCACAGGCATGCATCACGCACGCGATTGCCTTTTCTGCCGGGCGGGGAGCGCACGTCGCTCCGGAGGTGGACTGGGGCCGCTGCATCGTCTGCCAGCGCTGTACCGAAGTGTGTCCCACAGGCGCCTTCTCGCCATCGGCGGACTGGGCGGTCGGCGTAACGAACCGGGACGACCTCGTGTGGGACGAGGCGCTGGCTTCACGCGTGCCACGCGAGATGGTCGAACGGACGCGCCACACATTCAGCCGGAGCCTGCATATCCGCCATGTCGACGCGGGATCGTGCAATGGTTGTGAATCGGAACTGCAGGCGTTGAACAATCCGTTCTACAACCTGCACCGGCTTGGCATCTTCTTCACGGCATCACCGCGCGCGGCTGATGTTCTGCTCGTTACCGGCCCGGTGACTCACGCGATGCGCGCGCCACTGCTGGCGACGTATGAGGCGATGCCTGATCCGAAGTGGGTCATCGCCACAGGAACATGCGCGGTCTCGGGTGGCGTGAGCGGGGGAAACTACGCTTGCGGCAGCGGCCTCGACGGCGTCTTGCCGGTCGACGTCTACCTGCCGGGCTGTCCGCCTAATCCCGCTGCGATCATTCACGCGTTGCTGTTGATCGTGGGTCGCGCGGAGCAACGGATGCGAGGAGGGCAACTTGAGCGCTGACCTGATTCTGGCGGCGAGCGTCCTGTGGCTCGCCACCGCCATGTTGTCGCCGATGCGCTCAGTCCGTGCGTTGCTCCGATATTTGCTGAGCGCGGGCTGCGTGCTGGGCGTCGCGGCATGTCTGATCGCATTGCCCACCGCAACCCCCAGCGTTGAATTTCCGTTTGCGCTCGCTTCGCAGCGCATCGCCTTCGCGCTCGAACCCTCAGCGCTCTGGCTGCTCGGCTTCGGTCTTGTACCTGCGATCTTCGCCTGCTGGCTTGGCTCGCCCCTCTCGGGCCGTTCTGGCACGTGGTGGGCGGGGGCATCGCTGAGCCTGCTCGGCGCACTGGGTGTGTTCGGTCTGCAGGACGGTATATCGATGCTCGTCGCCTGGGAAGTGATGAGCCTGGGGGGCGCGGTGATGCTTGCCGGCGAGCGCGCGCGCGAAGCCAATGGCAAACCCGTGCTGCTCATGCTTGCGCTGCTCGAGGTGGGCGCGATTGCACTCGTCTTCGCGATTCTGCTACTCGATCAAGCGTCGGCCGGCATCGGTTTCGACGCATTTATTGCCCATGGGCCCCGCACGTCAACGCTTCTGTCGTGGGTGGCCGGCATGGCTCTGCTCATCGGTTTCGGCGCGAAGCTCGGCCTTATCCCTTTCTACGAGTGGTTTCCGCGTGCGTACTCGAGCGGCAGTGGCGCGACGGGCGCGCTGTTTTCGGGCGTCGTACTCAATGCGGCCTATTTCGCGCTGAGCCGCGGCTGGAACAGTTGGCTGGGCGTCGCCAGCGATAGCGGCACGGCGTTCGGGCTCGGTGTGGTTGCGATCGCGATTGGCGTTGTCAGCGCGGTGCTGGCGATCCTGTTCGCCTTCCAGCAGGACGACTGGCGAGCGCTGCTGAGCTACTCATCCGCGGAGAACGCGTCAGTCGCGGTGGCGATGCTCGGCGTGACGCAACTCTTTCGCAGCGACCATCTGAACGATCTCGCCGGCCTCGCGTGGACCGTAGCGTTGTTGCATCTCGCCGGCCATTCACTTGCCAAAGGCGCGCTGTTTCTGGTCGCCGACGGCATTCAGGCGTCGACGGGCAATTACGACATCGTACCGCGCGGCTGGATCAGAAACAGCCGCTTCATGCTGGGCCTCGGCGCACTGTTCGCGGTGATGAGCCTGGCATCGATTCCCCCGCAAGCGGGGTTTGTCAGCGAGTGGTACGTGTTCCAGTCGGTGTTTCAAGGCTTTCATTTATCGGCTTTCACTGGGCGTCTCGTGCTGGTGCTGGCTGGTGCCGGTCTCGCACTCGCCGCCGCGGTGGCGCTTGCCACGTTCGTCAAACTGTTCGGGCTGGGGCTGTTGGGAATGCCAGACCCGGACTATCAACGTCCGGTGCCCCGGCGAAGCGCCGTGGCCGTCGGCTTGCTGGGACTTTGCGTGCTTGCGGTGGCCGTCGGTGCACCGTTGTGGCTCAACGCGCTGGCGAGCGGAGCCCAGACGCTGTTTCAGGCCAACAGTCCACAGGCAATGCTATCGGGATGGCTGCTGGTGCCGCTGACTGACAAGTTTGCATTTATTTCGCCGTCGAAGCTCGTCATCGTGATGCCGTTGCTGGCGCTTATCCCGCTCGCCCTGTTGCGATTCACGAGAACGCGCCCGGCGCGGCGCACGGCGGTCTGGTTTGGCGGCATGACCGCGCATGGCCGTGACGCGATGACTACACCGCTGACGTTCTCGAATGCGATGCGTACGTTCTACAGCTTCGTGTATCAGCCGACCATGAGCACAGAGCGCGAACATGAGCAACGCGAGTACTTCATCAAACGACTGGTGTTTTCCGAGGGAGTGACGGACCTGTTCGAGCGGCATCTCTTCGAACCAGCAGTCCGTTTCGTAACGTGGTATGCCAACAGGCTGCGCGCATTACAGTCCGGTAACCTGAACTTCTACCTCGCACTGATCGGCGGTCTGCTGGTGGCGATACTGGCGTTGACACTCGTATAGCCGGTTTTGAGCGGACGATTGAGTAATTCTTGCGCAACGCGGCGTTCCTCGATTAAAATCACGCCCGCTGGAGATGGCATTCCTCCAAACAACCGCCGATCCCCCGGCTGATGATGCCTACGAATTCCTGAGTGCAGGAGGTCGTAGGCTGTCCACGCGGCGTCCTGTCGCTCAGGTTTGATGTTCTATCGAACCTGAAAATCATGAAACATCTCAAGTCTGTTGAGCAGTTCGCCATGGTGCCGTATCTCGCGCGCTGGCTGCTGCTTTCAAGCGTGTTGGGCACCCTGGCCGGCTCTGCTTCCGCGCTTTTTCTCTTTGCGCTGGATCGTGCAACCGACACACGGATGGACCACACCTGGCTCATCTGGCTGCTTCCATTCGCGGGATTCCTGACCGGCTGGGTCTATCACCGCATCGGCAAGAGCGTCGAGGGCGGCAACAACCTGCTGATCGATGAGATTCACGATCCGCAGAAGATCGTACCCAAGCGCATGGCGCCGCTCGTCCTGTTCGCCACTGTGATTACCCACCTGTTCGGTGGCTCGGCTGGCCGCGAAGGCACGGCGGTCCAGATGGGCGGGGCGCTGGCCGATCGTGTCACGCAACTCTTCGGCCTCGGGCGCGAGGAGCGTCGCATTCTGCTGATGGGCGGCATCGCGGCGGGCTTTTCGTCGGTCTTCGGCACGCCGCTCGCGGGGGCGATTTTCGGTCTTGAGGTGCTGGCGATTGGCCGACTGCGCTACGACGCGTTGTTCGCCTGTCTCGCTTCGTCCGTGATGGCTGATGTGGTGTGCCGCCTATGGGGCATTCACCACACGGTCTACACGGTCCCGTTTGTGCCGCCTCTCACGGCCCTCGGGGTGGGCTCTGCAATCGTCGCTGGCATGGCCTTTGGCGTGGTCGGGATGCTCTTTGCCGATTCAACGCATGCGTTGTCGGCGCTCTTCAAGCGCAAGATTGCCTACGCACCGGTGCGGCCCCTGATCGGCGGTGCCGTGGTGGCAATCCTCGCCACGATCTTCAAGGTTCCGCAATACCTCGGTCTCGGCATTCCGACCATCGTGCAGGCCTTCAACGGGTCGCTGCCGGTGTATGACTTCGCGGGCAAATTCGGCTTTACGGTGGTGACGCTCGCGTCGGGATTCAAAGGCGGGGAGGTGACGCCGCTCTTTTATATCGGTGCGACGCTTGGCAATGCATTGGGCCACGTGCTGGCGTTGCCGGTGCCGGTGCTGGCGGGACTCGGGTTTGTTGCCGTGTTCGCCGGCGCGGCGAATACCCCGATCGCCTCGACCGTGATGGCGATCGAACTGTTTGGCCCGCAGATTGGTGTGTACGCCGCATTGGCCTGCGTCGTTAGCTACTTGTTCTCCGGGCACACCGGTATCTATCGAGCGCAACGGGTCGGCTACGCGAAACATCCACTTCTGCCTGCCGGCATGCGCCTCGCCGAAATTCCCGCGTTGCGTCGCGCAGCCCGCAAGGCCATGACCACCTCAACGCAATCCTGAATAGTTCGAAACCTCTCGCTGATTGACATCATGACCAAGCTGATTTCGCTTCGCCTGTATTTCCACCACTCCGAACGAGCCCATCCGACGCGTTTCTGGCACCGGGTGTCGCGCCCATGCCTCGCTTCGCATTTACTTCGCCACGCGAAGAGAGCCGGCATCGAGCAGGCGCTACTGCATCGTGTCCATGCGGGTTACCTCAAAGGCGACCGGCTGCACCACGAACACATCGAGGTCGCGCATCACCGTTTCCCTCACTGCATCGAGCTCATTGACCTGGAGGCTAAAGTGCGTGACTTCTGGCATGTACATGGCAAGGGGCTCGACAATGTCCGGGCGATTTTTCTTCCGTGTGAATTACCGACATAGTGGCTTGACCGACAGGCCGCGCCATCGGAGTCGACGATGAAAGCACAAACCAGGCTGCGCCTGACGGGCGAGTTCTCTCTGCTGGGGTTCGCGTTACTGGCGACCGAGGCAATGGCCTGGGTGCTGTCCATTGTCGTGAATGCCACCTACGAGAGCGTCCCGCTCTTCTGGTTCGGGGCGTTCGGCCTGTTGACGATGCCTTTTGTCATTGCCTGGATGCGAGCGGACGCTGCGCGGGCCTATGAGACTGCGATCAGGCTGCACTTTATAGGCCTGGAGGGAGAGCCGGCGCTGGTGGTCTCGATCGCGGACGATTCCCCCAAACGCTGGTGGGTGTTGCTGCATATACGGCTTCATCCGGAGGTGATCGGAGCGGACGACCGTTGAGCCGGGCGATGGCTTTCTGGGAGGCAGCATGGCAAATCAGACGATAGGCTCCGGAAGTCGGCGTGCGATGCGCTTTGTGCTGCTGGTGGGTATCCTGAGCTTCTTCGCCGATTTCACGTACGAAGGCGCGCGCAGTATCCTGGGTCCTTTCCTCGCGGCAGCAGGCGCATCGGCAACGATCATCGGGATCGTCGTCGGCTTTGGCGAACTGCTTGGCTATGGACTGCGGATCGTCTCCGGCACGATGGCCGACGCGACGCGGCGCTTGTGGCCGATCACGATCTTTGGCTATGTCGTCCAGATGGCCGCAGTGCCTGCGCTTGCGTTCACGCATAGCTGGCAGGCGGCAGCGTGCCTGATCATTCTGGAGCGCGTCGGCAAAGCAATACGCAATCCGCCTCGTGACGTGATGCTCGCGAGCGCCGCACAACGCATCGGCGGATACGGCTGGGCATTCGGCATTCACGAGGCCTTTGACCAGTTCGGTGCGATGGTGGGGCCGCTTGTTGTGGCGGTCGTGCTCGCGAAGGGCGGGAACTACCGGCGGGCGTTTGCCGTCCTGGCCGTACCTGCCGTAATCAATCTGTGTTTTCTCACGGTAGCCTGTCTGGTCTTCCCGCGTCCACAGGACATGGAGCAGCGCGCACTCGTAGAGGGAGGGCCGGGGAGCTTCCCGGCACTCTACTGGGTCTACCTCTGCGGCGCGGGTCTCGTCGCGGCAGGCTTTGCCGACTATCCGCTCGTCGCCTATCACTGGGTCAAACACCACACGCTGACAACTGAGTGGATTCCGATCTTGTATGCCGTGGCAACGGCGGTGAGCGGTGGGGCGTCGCTCGTGCTCGGCCGCCTGTTCGACCGGTACGGCTTCAAAGTGCTGATCGGGTTGACCGGCGTCTCGCTTCTCTTCGCGCCACTGGTGTTTCTCGGCGCTCATTTCGGTCTGGCGATTCTCGGTGCTGCGCTGTGGGGGATGGGCATGGGCGTGCATGAGTCGATCATTCCTGCTGCGGTCGCGCCAATGGTCGCGCAGTCGAAAAGGGCTTCCGCGTTCGGTATGTTCACTGCGGTGTACGGAGTCTGCTGGTTCGCGGGCAGCGCCTTCATTGGCTGGATCTACGATCAGTCGGTAATCGGGGCCGTCGCATTCTGTGTGATTACACAAGCGATGGCTATACCGGTCTTTGTCTGGGTGAGCTGGCATCGCGAGAAGGGTTAAGCGGCGCACTGAATCATTGGAGGTAACACCACGCCAGGGGGCGCGTCACGCAACGGTCGTTGCTGCGACGTCTCGGCGAGTATGGCCGAATCCTCTATCGCGACGCGAGTGAAGTGTCGAAGTCGCCCACGGGCCGGTATGACAACGAAAACGGCCGTTCACGAGCGAACGGTCATCGTCCGACTAGGGTCGAAGATCGACCGCTGTACCAAGCGCACAATCGAGCTCCCTTTCTTCGAGAAGGAGATTGTCATGGAAGCGCTTAATTCTTCCGGTGCTCGTCGGGTACCGTGGAATAAAGGGAGGTTGACCGGCCAAAAGCCGCCGTTGAAACTCCGAGAGATCTGGGCGATTCGAACGAGACTGCAGATGTCGTGCAACGTTCGGGAGCTCGCGATGTTCAACTTGGCGATCGACAGTAAGCTTCGGGCGTGTGATCTGACGCGGCTGCAGGTTCAGGATGTTTGCATGGGAGGTCACGTGCTCTCGCGAGCGAGCGTTATGCAGCAAAAGACTCAACGGCCGGTGCAGTTCGAAATCACCGAACTGACACGCCAGAGCGTAGGTGCATGGATCTCGGCGCGAGGGCTGAAACCTGTCGACTTTCTGTTTCCGAGCCGGATCAGTGCCTCGCCTCATGTGTCGACTCGCCAGTATGCCCGCATCGTTCACCGATGGGTTGCATCGATTGGGCTCGATGACGCCGCTTACGGCACTCACACGATGCGCCGCACCAAGGCGTCGCTGATATATCGACGGACAAAGAATCTGCGCGCTGTTCAGCTTTTGCTAGGCCATACCAAGCTCGAAAGTACCGTCCGATACCTCGGGATCGAGGTCGATGACGCGCTCGAAATGGCTGAGCAAACTGAAGTCTGATTGATACTTCGCCGGCGAGCGGACGCTTGCCGGCCAACAGGAGCCGTTGATGAATTTGCGTCGAGCGTCGGAGATCACCTTGATTGCGGTCGTTCGTTGACGTACGGGAAGGAATTTGGGAGGAGCCGCTTTCGCATGCAGGCGGCGGTCGAAGGACAAAGCACCGCGAACTGCCTGCACAACCGTACGTTGCCAGGGGCCTCGCCCCGACTTATGCGTTCATACCCAACGACTTCAAAAAAGCGCTCCGCGGTCGAAGTCAGCAGCCAGACTTCAAGTCGGCCGAGCGAGCGTGCGTTTTCTTCGAGTCGTGCTACCAGTTCGCGTGCGACGCCTGTGCCCCGTATCTCTGACGCGACCGCGAGTGAGCGCAGCAGCACGCTGGAGCCAAGTGGTTCTAGCCCGGCGCTGCCAACAATCGACCCATCTGTATCTTCGGCCACAAGGAAACCCTCGATGAGCAATCCTGTCACGTCGTCTACGGGTAAGCCATTCGCGCGCAACAGGGTTTGGATCTCGACCAGATCGGCGGCGTCTGCCTTCCTGATCCGCATAGTTGCGTCCTCATTCGTCGTTGTCGGCATTGGCTGCGTCGGTTTCATGGTCCATGGCAGTCGTGGCTAGTTGCTCCGCGAGTTCAGGATGGGTTTCCTTGCGTTCGCTATAGCGGTCAGTGAGATATTCGGAACGGTCCCTGACGATCAGCGTGAACTTGTACAGTTCTTCCATGACATCGACCACGCGGTCATAGTAGGCAGACGGCTTCATTCGTCCGTCTGTGTCGAATTCCTGCCATGCCTTCGCCACCGATGACTGGTTGGGGATTGTCACCATGCGCATCCAGCGTCCGAGCACACGCAACGCGTTCACCGCATTGAACGACTGTGACCCACCGCACACCTGCATTACCGCGAGCGTGCGCCCTTGGGTCGGACGGACGCCGCCACTTTCCAACGGCAGCCAGTCGATCTGGTTCTTGAAGACGGCGGTTAGCGTGCCGTGACGTTCGGGGCTGCACCAGACCTGACCCTCCGACCACTCCGACAGTTTGCGTAGTTCGACGACCTTCGGATGATCCGCGGGAACGCTATCCACAATCGGGAGGCCATGCGGGTCGAATACTCGAGTCTCGGCGCCGAAGTGACTCAGGATACGTTCAGCTTCGAGTATCAGCTGACGGCTGTATGAAGTGGGACGCAGCGACCCATAGAGCAGGAGAATCCGCGGGGCGTGCTGCGACGCGGCGTGTGGCGAGAGCTTTTGCAGGTCGGGCGTATCGAGATGGGGACCACTGATGTTCGGCAGACCGTCAATCAATTTTCAACCCTCCGGCCTTCGCTATCAATTACTACCTCGCCATCTTCTTTCGTGAACGGTTTGCCCAGCGCCTCGGGCAGGATATCCAGAACGCGTTCGGACGGACGGCACAGGCGCACGCCATGCGAAGTCACAACGAACGGCCGGTTAATGAGGATGGGGTGTGCCAGCATCGCATCAAGTAACTGGTCATCGCTCAGCGACGTGTCGGCCAGTCCGAGGTCGGCGTAGGGTGTGCCTTTCTCGCGCACCGCGGCGCGCGCTGCGAGACCGGCGCGACTGATCAGCGCCTTTAGCGTCTCACGATCAGGCGGGGTCTTCAGATATTCGACGATCTTCGGCTCGATGCCCGCGTTGCGGATCATGGCCAGTGTGTTCCGCGACGTGCCGCATTCCGGGTTGTGATAGATCGTGATGCTCATGACTTCTGCTCCTTTAGGCGGTTGCTCGCTTCGTACCAATGCTGTGACCGGTTCACCACGCCGACAACCAGCAGCATTACAGGCACTTCAATCAGCACGCCAACGACTGTCGCGAGCGCCGCACCTGACTGAAATCCGAACAGACTGATGGCGGTGGCTACCGCGAGTTCAAAGAAGTTGCTCGCGCCAATCAGACTCGACGGTCCCGCCACGCAATGTGCGACGCCTAGCCGGCGATTGAGGAGATAAGCGAGGCCGGAATTGAAAAACACCTGAATCAGGATCGGGACTGCAAGCATCGCGATAACGAGCGGTTCCCTGACGATTGCCTGCCCCTGGAATGCGAACAGCAGCACAAGCGTGGCCAAAAGTGCACAGATGGAATACGGACCGAGATGCGCGATAGCCCGCTGGAAATGCACCTCGCCTTTGGCGAGCAGTCGCTTGCGCAGCACCTGGGCAAGGATCACGGGGATGACGATGTACAGGCCGACCGAGATAATCAGGGTGTCCCACGGCACTGTGATAGCGGACAGGCCCAGCAGCAGCGCGACGAGCGGTGCAAACGCGACGATCATGATCGAATCGTTAAGCGCGACCTGTGACAGCGTGAAGTACGGATCGCCCTTGCACAGTTGTGACCAGACAAAAACCATCGCTGTACACGGCGCTGCAGCGAGGAGGATGAAGCCAGCAATGTAGCTGTCGAGCTGGTCGGCAGATAGCCACGGTGCGAACACATGGCGTATGAAAATCCAGCCTAGCAACGCCATCGAAAATGGCTTCACGAACCAGTTCACAAAAAGCGTCACCCCGATACCGCGCCACTGCCTTTTCACCTGCGCCATGGCGGCGAAATCGATCTTGATCAGCATCGGGACAATCATCACCCAGATGAGTGCGCCGACCGGCAGATTGACCTGTGCCACCTCCATACGGCCGACCGCCTGAAAGAGTTGCGGAAATAGTTGTCCGAGCAGAACGCCGCCAATAATGCAGAGCGCAACCCAGACCGTCAGGTAGCGCTCAAAAAATCCGATTGCTGGGCGCGTTGCGCGGACCGTTGTGCCAGCGCTGTTCATTTCATTCCTGCGATAGTGTTCACGGACTTGGCCGGTGTGCAGCAGGCGTTGGCGGCCTGTGTCTTTTCCTGCGAACGGTCGCGTGATGAGCCATACATGGGAGCGGCATCCAGCGTGCGGAAGGTTTCCCATGCAACGCCCTGTGGATCAACGGTCCACGCCTTGTCGGACTTTGCGTAGCAGCAGGTCGTGCCGACCTGGGTTTGCACCGGTAGCTGTGCCGCAGCGAATCGGGCGTTCATTTCCTGGAGTTCCGCGTCCGTTTCAACCTGGATGCCGATATGGTCCACGCCTGGTTTTGCGCCGCGTTTTGAGATTGCAAAGTTTACTGCGGGATCGGTCAATTCCCACTTGCAGTAGTCGTCCTTCAGGACGGCGGGTTCGGCGTTGCCAAACATGGCGCTGTAGAACTGGATGCTGTCGTCGAGATCGTCGACGGCGATGTGGATGTGCATGCGTTTCATGGTGCGTCTCCGCAACAGTTGGGAAGGTCGCTTGCCGAGCATGTCGCGCCGGCGCAGCAGTTCTCGGTAAGGAAACCGATCAGGCCCGTCATGGCACGGAAGTTCGCGGTGTAGATGACGAAACGTCCCTCCTGTCGCGGCGTCACCAGGTCTGCGTGCGACAGGTCCTTCAGGTGAAAAGACAGACTGGACGGGGATAGCCCTAACTGCTGCGCAATTTCGCCCGCAGCCATGCCTTGAGGCCCAGCTACGACCAACAGTCGAAAGATTGCGAGGCGCGATTCATGGGCTAAAGCGCTCAACGCGCACACAACGAGGTTTGAGTTCATGCCCGAACAATAGATCATCTATTTCGATATTTCAAGTATTGTCGAAATGAGGCGTGTGATGATGGAGTCCCGCACGCCGGACACGCAAGGTGCAGCGGCTTCAGTCACCCATAAAGCGGCCACCCAGGGAACCTGCGCAGGTGTCGCCTTCGGGTCGGTTACGGAAATCCGACGCCGCTACGCGAGCGGCGATCGCCGGTGATCGAAGAACTTCAATGATCGGGCATGAGCGACCCGTGGCCGCTCCCAACCGGCTGACTCGAAGTGTTAGCTTTGCACCCGACTACGGCCGCTCGGGGGTTATCGCAATGCCTATGGAGCGCCACATCGACCGAATCAGGACATGATTGGCAACGCCCCCGGTTGGCTTTGGTGCGGCGTGGCTGCTGCAAACGGCTATCGAAGTCCTGTGCGGGTGAAGCTCTCTCAGGAGACTTAGACGAATAGGACACACTGCAGATGAACAGTCTGGTTGATACAAACCAAGGAGGATGACCCATGTGGCAAGGCATGTTGCGCTCAGCGAACTCACTACAGGTTCGGACGTTGGCCTTCGGATTGTGTCTGTCCGCAACGAATATCGTGCGGGCAGACGAAGGGATATTCTGGGAAGCGACTGCTCCCGGGCGTCCCGTATTGATACTGATGCCAACCATCCACATGCTTGATGACGAAGCAAAAGACATTTCTGCGGTGCTGTATCAGGCATTGCGTCGAGTCAATTCCGTCGTGATTGAGTCGCCGATGGAGGGGGAGACGCCAGCCGAGAAGGCGGCCGTGCACCAAAGAATGACGTATCCCGACCCTGACAGTCTGGAAAATCATGTCGCTGTGCTATCGATTGATGAACTGAAGGCATGTACCGACAAGGCACATTTGCCCTATCGAGCGGCTATGCATTTTCATCCCTTTGCCTTGACGCTTCTTGTAGCGCACCGGATAAACGGCCGAAAGGTGCACGAAGGCATCGACGTGAGGCTTTACCGGGGAGCGGTCGCGGGACATCGGGAACTGTCGACGCTGATGACGTCGGTCGAAAATATCGACTATATGGGCGCGATGCCACAACGCCTTCAGGAGCTTGTGCTACGCCACGCCTGCGAAATGCTGGACAACCCTGGGCACCACGAAGTCCTCATCGCGCTTGCGGATGACTGGCGACGCGGGGATGTTGATTCGTTCGCGCTCGACGTCGAAAAGCCGATATTACCCGGAGATGCGCCGGAACTGCTCCGGGCAAACGACTTCCTTTACGCCTACGGAACCGAGCACTATTTCACGGCCATGATGAGTGAGCGTATTCAGTCCATGAAAGGACCTATCCTCGTGGCCGTAGGGGCAGGCCATTACGTCGGGCGATACTCCGTGCTTCCCCGCCTGGAGAAGGCAGGCTATGTCGTTCGGCGGGTTACGCTAGAGGAGTTACCGATCATTCCGTTTGGTACGAATGTCGCCACAGTAGACGCCGGAAAGCAGAGCAACGGTCTAGACCACTGATCAGGTTTGGCCACTGCGGTTTCTGCTCCACACCGCCGCAAGCTGCTGCACTCGCTTAGAGAGCAATAGATTGCGCACGTGAGCTATCGACCAAAAGATTGATACCTCTGACGTCCTGAATGTGCAAAGCACATAGGATTTCTCGAGCGACGGGCCGCAACGGATCGATCAGGGCAGTTCGCGAGCGAGGGTCGCGCTCGGGAAGCGCGCAGAAGCCGAATTTCCGCATGCGGCCGATTCTGTTGAAAAAGTCGTGTTTTGGTTTGGGGCACAGGCTTTGACAATACGTTTCGAGCCGGAGAGTTCAGGGAGGCGGCGGTCTTGCAGCGTGCGACGCCCCCCGATTCTCGTCATGTGGCTGCCTGGTTTGCCTGCTTACCGCTAGGCATGAGCCACTTGGCCATTCTTCGCAGATTTTGCGCAGTTGCTGCCATCAGAAACTCATCATGAGCACCGCTTGGACCACGCAGTCGCAAGCGATCAAGTTTGAGGATGCGTTTGAGGTGAGCGAAGAGCATTTCCACCTTCTTTCGCTGCCGGCGCGACTGTTTGTATTCTGGGGTTGTCGCGATGCGCCTCGCTTCATCACGTGCAGTTTCATGGATGCTGCGCACGATTTTGCGAAACTGCATATTCGGGCAACATCGATCCTTCATCGAACAGCCGTCACAGTCCATCTGACTTGCCCGGTAGACGATGGTGTCTGCTTTCGTGATGTGCGTGCGTGGATTCTTCAGTGGACGCCAGTCGCTGCGTAGCGCGTTTCCGGCAGGACATCGATACTCGTTGGCCTGTTCATTCCAGATGAATTCGCTACGTGAGAACGTATTGTCTTTGCGCGTTGTTTTATCCCAGACGGAGACGTGCGGTTCGATGTGTTTCTCTTCAACCATCCAGCCAAGCAGCGCTGCTGTGCCGTATGCGGTGTCACCTACCAGTCGGCGAGGCTTCAGGTTCCGTTGGTGTTCAACACGATCAATCATTGTCCTGGTTGATTCGACCTCTTGTGACCGGTTCGCCGGTGTCGCTTCAACATCAACAATGATCCCTGCCTGCAGATCAATCAGGTAATTCGTCGAATAGGCAAAGAACGCGGGACCACCCGGTGCGGCCGTCCATCGTGCAGTGGGATCGGTCAGGGGATATCTTCTTTGGAGGTGTCGAAGACGCTGTTGGCTCATCCGCATCTGTCGCCACCGGAGTGGCTTGTTCCAGTGCCTCAAGATATTCCCGCACGGCACGACTCTGGCCATCGGCGCGTCCCCAGTCGATAGGCTCTGTTCCCGGCACTCCGCGCGCAGGACTCGCGTCTGCTTTGATAATGCTTGCATCAATCGCGAACCCCTCACCCTTGACGAGCCCCTCGGCCATGCAGCGACTCAGCACAGACTCGAACACGTGACGCAACACATCGCTATCGCGGAAGCGCCCGTGGCGATTCTTTGAGAACGTCGAGTGTTCTGGTACGGCGTCCTCCAGACCTAACCGGCAGAACCAACGGTATGCGAGGTTCAGATGCACCTCTTCGCATAGACGTCGCTCGGACCGGATGCCGAAGCAGTAGCCCACGATCAACATGCGAATCATGAGTTCTGGATCTATCGATGGACGACCCATCGGGCTGTAGAACGGCGCGAGGTGCTGACGTAGATCGCGCAGGTCAAGGAAGTGATCAATACCTCTCAACAGGTGCGATTGCGGGACGTGGTTGTCGAGGTTGAACGAGTAGAAGAGCTTGTCCTGTGCGCTATCTAGGCGACCCATCATGACGATTCACTCCCGTCGTTCGATGTCTCCCAGGATACCCAACATTCCGCATCTACGAAGACTTTTTCAACAGAATCGGCCATCAACAGACGGTCGACGACATCGCCTAGATCGTCGACAATCCGCCCCACGTCAATCATTAAAGGACTCGTCTACCACGTCCGGATCGAGCGGCATGGCCATCCCGGAATAATGCTTGTAGCCAGCCTCGAACGCTGCTTCTGCCAACATGGCCATCGCAAGGAAGTGTTGCATCCGAATGAAGAGCGCAAAAACAAGTTCTTGCGGGTGGAAATTTTACAGACGCGCCTAATGGACAAAGGATTCGACATCACTCAGCTATCGACGTGGTCGACGATCGATGAGTTGCGGATACTAGCGAATACCGTGAAGCATGCCGATGGCGGAGCAGGTGATCAGCTCAAGGCGAGGCGACCTGAGTTCTTCGAGCCGCATCATGCGAAGGCTGAAATCGTGGCGATGCCTTTTCGCTACACGCCAAGCGTTTATCGGCCGATGTCCGGAGAGGACCTGTATCTCACGATGACCGATCTCCTAGCGTACGGCCGCGCGACAATCGATTTCTGGGACGAGTTCGCTGACGCCCTCGAAAGCGCGTAGCAACTAAATTACCAACGGTACATGATTAGCGTCGAGGGGACACTGACAGAAATCATCCGTTAGCGTGTCGAGCCCGGTTCAGTCCACCGCGGACGAGGCGTAAAGCTGTTCGGGTCCCGACCGGCTTGACTGATTTGCTTCTGTCTTTCGGCGAGGGGATCAAGCGGGTCGCATGCCGCTGAACAAGGCCTCGTACGGCTGAGGCCGCGAATGCGCAGCGCATAAGGCAAAGACCGGCCATTGACGGGACATCCGACTCCGCACGGACAATCATTTTCAATCGTTGTCGCCAATTCGGATGTGGCGACGTACTTGGTTGCTCAGCTCTCGGTGTCAAGTCAACTCAGACGAAACGTTAAGAAAAGTTGGCCATGAATCCGGCGCTCGCCGAGCAGTACCTGTGCAGCATTGGCAAATGCCAATTTGTTCGGGGTGGCGACTATCGGTCCAGCCACTGAGTTTCGCGACGACCAGCCAACGCTATGGCCCTGTCCGCCGGCTGATGAGCTTGGCGGGCAAGTTGACATCCGGCATGGAATCGACCACTGCTTGACTTCCTATTCGCGTATAGGGGATATCAGAAGCCATAGGAAAAGCAGGTTGACATCGCCTGCTGACGGCGGCCTATGGAACAAGGGCAACTGACGCTTAGTGAGATTCGACAACAGATCTGTCCGGAAACGCACATTAATGGGGGCAAGTTGTAAGGTTGGCCGAGTACTTTGAACCATGATTCCGCGCTGGCAGTCTGCTCCGGATTTTTCGCACGTGGGGAGGTGCACGCGTGGAATGACCATCAATTGTTTCGATCAGCAATGCAACTGACTTGAAGCGGCGTTCCCCGCCACCGCCGGACGCCGAGCGGGAGTACCTACAGATGACACGCAATGAAAGGAGCGTCGCCCTGCTCTTCTTCACCGGTCTCGTCGGCGCCGGCTCAGTCTTGGCGCAGTCACCCGTCCAGGTGACGAGCTCGCAGCAATACATTCCTCAAAATCAGTTCTGGCAAGTGAACATTGAAAGCGTGACGCCGCGAGTTCTAAATTGCACCATAAGTTGGACAGCTAACCAGTCGTATTTTTTTGAAGCTGGGAATGCGACCAACGGGAACGCTGGCCTTCTGGTACCCGCGTACCCGGGGTTCGGAGGTGCGATGAACAGCCATTGGGAAAGTCCCAAGGGACTTGTAAATTTCAATCACACCCTTCTGTGCCACTAGCACGGAAAAAGCGGTAAGTGATCTCCCCAAAAAAAGCAATCAACATGTGGAGGACCTATGCGTATATCGTCTCGCCTCAGTAGGTTGCCGATGGCCGTGGCCATGATGTCGTCCCCAGCTTTCGCTGCTCAGATAACGGTTCAGCCGCCAGCCACCGCCAGCTCGTCGGCGATTCCGCCGCTCGCGGAGTCGACGATATCCGTCGTCGCCAATGCCAGCCTCTCGCAAATGTGCTCTCAGCTTGGCGCGCGTATTCCCAAAACCCTAGCGGAGAATCCGAGCGGACATGATTGCTTGCAGTATGGAATTTACTTTCGTCACGACCCGGCCGATCAAGTGCGCTGCTCGGGTACGGAGAACAAGATCCATGTCGAGGCAACGCTGTATTACCAAGGGGGCTGGCGGTGTGGCGGCCCCTTTGGAATTGGACAAGTATCGTGCGGCTTTGGCAGTGATCCGCAGAAGCGAGCGATCGTCTCTTTCGACTCTGTCCTGACATGGGATCCCGCCTGGCATCTCGATGGCAAGCCAGTGATCGGCGCTCGTGCCGTGGACGCGTGTAATGCGACCTTTATCAATCACGATTTCAGCGGCTTTATTCAAGGAAAGGCTAACGATGCGATCGGGAAATTCAGCGGACAGTTGCCCGCGTATCTGTCTTCAGCTACCAATTTCGTGCAGCAGGCGACGCAAGCGTGGGTGGATCTGCAAAAGCCGATCAAGCTGAATCAGAATCCTCCGGTCTGGTTGCTCGTCCACCCGCGCAATTTTGCCGCGTCCAACATCTCCATCAACGGGGACGCGATCAGTCTGGGCGCCCAGCTACAGGCCAATCCTGAGGTGGTGGTCTCGGCCACGACTCCGCCTTCGGACAATGCCCCCCTGCCGCCATTGACAACTGCTCCAGCCTCAAACGCTTTTCGCGTCGCATTGAACGGCTGGGTGACGTGGGCCGCCACCAACAAAGTGATGGCCGACTTCATCAGCAAGGAACATCCCTCCTACAAGCGTACATTTTTAGGATTCCCGTTGGCCACTGTAACACTCGAAAAGGTCACGGTTTTCGGAGCGGGCAACGACGTGTATCTTGCGGCCGGGGTCGACGGCTCCGTAAGGGGGACGATCTATCTACACGGCGTGCCGCAATTCAATCCCACGACGCAGGAGATCGAGATCAAGAATGTCGATTACACGGCTAACACAAGCAAAGCGCTCGAGGCGGCGGACTGGTTTCTTCATAGCGCATTGAAGAGCGATCTGCAGTCGCGCGCGCACTACAAGATTGATCACTCGCTCGAAGACGCGCAGACTCAATTGCAAAAAGCGCTTAACCAGTCTGTAGGTGCACACGTTACGCTCAGCGGCAGAGTGGCCCCAATATCCGGAATAGCGGTTTCCGCTCAGACTGATGGGCTTCTGGCCCGAGCAGTACTCAACGGAACTGTGAATGCCGCCATACATTGACTCACCATCTTGGATTGGACGGTGCACATCGCGACGGCGTCATGGGACTGAGCGACCGCAGGTCAGAGATGAAAGAGTCCCGACGTTGAATGGCCGATATCGAGAGATCGGACTGGCCGTTCAGGGTCGACTTATGTCGGGCGCATGAAAGCGTGTCCGAGGCCACCACGTCGGAGGCAACGTGGGACTCTGTGCGGCCACATTCGGCCATTCGCGGTTGATGTCCAGATCGCTGACAATCGATGCAACTGATAAGAACCCGCATCGCAGCGTCAAACGCGAGCGCCGTCCGGAACTTGCGCCGAGGCACGAAGCCACTTCCGCTTAACAAAGCGATCGAGCGGCATCGCATAGCCTCGCGCGATCAGTGTGCTCACGGCAGCTGACAGCACCAGATAAACGCCGAGTAACAGCAGTTTCTCATTACCTTGCGTCGCCAATGGTGGATACAGCGTGCGAAGTCCGCCGAGCACAACGAGATGGAACAGATAAAGCTCGTAGCTGAGTTTGCCGCTCCAGCGTAGCGGCGCCAGCAGGCGAACGTTTCCGGCAGCACCGCTCGCGTGCGCGTTGATCAGCAGCACGGCCGTGCCGAGTGCGATGCCGGTCACGCCGAAGACGTGGCTTTGCGCGATGGGCCACGCAAGATAGAGAACGGCCATTCCGGCGACCGTCAGCCATTGCGTTGTGCGCATCGTGACTGCGCGCCACAGAGGCCGGTCGGCCAGCAGCGCTGTACAGCAGCCGATCGCGATTCCGTCGAAGCACGCGAAGTATGCGTACAGGAAGCCGCCTTCGTCGCTAGAATGCGTCGCCCGATATAACGGGCCAATCGCGACGACGAACGCCCAGAACGCGAGCAGTCGCCCATCGCGGCGCAGCGCGATGCAAAGCAGTGGAAACGACAGGTAGAACACCTCTTCGACCGACAGCGACCACAGCACGCCGAGCGCGTAATTGACCCAGCCATATGAGCCGATCAGCACGTTCATCCAGAAGGTCAACGACGCGAAATTGACGAGCCAGAACGACACCGGCACGCCGAGCGGCGCATGATTGCTGAACATCGGCACGCCTGCCGCCGCAAGCCCGTTTACGAGGACAAGCAACAGGAGCAGGCACGGCATGATGCGCGCGATTCGCGACACATAAAATGTTCGCGCATCGATTGCAGCGAGACAGCCCCATCGGCGCCGTGCGTTTGACGTGATCAGGTAGCCGGAGATGACGAAGAACATCGTGACGCCATAGTTGCCGTTCCTGACCACGGCATGCACGGCGTCCCAGCCGAATGCGCGTGCGACGGCCGTATCGCGCAATACGTACGCTATGTTGAAGTGATGCAGCAAAACGAGCAGGATCGACACGCCGCGCAGCGCGTCGATAAGCGGATTGCGGGGGGGCGGGCTCACGGGCGCCGTCCCAGCGGCGCATCTGCGGACGTGGGTAGCGCCTGCATGAAGGCGTCGCGCCAGCGCATAGTTGCATCAGCAGACCCAGCCGTATCGTGGGTCCGGGTGCGGCCACACAAGGATGCTCGACGCGACTGTCCACATCGTCGACAATTGATTTTCATCTTGCAGACGATATCGCACCCATGTTGAGAATAAAAGTATTTGTCGTGGGCCTATGCATAGTTCTGTTCGCAGGCAGCGCAGCTTCCGAACAGCCACAGAGGCCACCAGGACCGGTAATGATGGTCCATTTCGATTACTACCCCAAGGACCGGGCGCGAATTCGGGTCCTCGAACAGCGACTGGAAAGTGCAATAAAACGTGCGGGTGTTGGCGAACTTGGTGAGACGGAGTTTCATATCGACGGCAATGATGGGTATTTGTATATGTACGGTCCTGATCCCGATCGACTGTATAGGGTGGCGGGACCAATCCTGAGGTCGTCCGAACTGATGGCCGACGCCGAGGTGACGAAGCACTATGGCGCCCGCGCCGAAACGTTCGTGATACACCGGGATAGCGTCCGGTGACGCTTCGCCTTCATAGTGGGGCGTTGCACCGGTCGCCGACGGCCCTGGCTCCAATGAGGCGAGAGATAACGCCTCTACCCATGCCAACCAGAAAAGAGACGTGATGAAACATCGAATGCTTCTGGCCGCTGCGATTGCAAGCGTTGCCACTTCAGTCAATGCGCACACGATATGCACAGTCGTTAGCGATCCGGGCAGCGGCAAAATACTGGTGGAACAGGGGCACTGTTCTACACGCACGACTCCAGCATCGACCTTCAAGATCGCCATCAGCCTGATGGGATACGATTCAGGCTTTCTGAAAGACGCCCATACCCCGACACTTCAGTTTCAGGAAGGTTATCCAGATTGGGGCGGCGCAGCATGGAAGCAACCAACCGATCCGACTCGCTGGATCAAATATTCGGTAGTCTGGTTCTCTCAACAGGTAACGAAATCGCTAGGCATGAGCCGCTTTGCAGACTACGCGAAGAAATTCGATTTTGGTAACGCGGACGTTGCAGGCGACGGGCGCCACCCCGACGGATTGACTCATGCATGGATCGACTCATCGCTTCAAATTAGTCCGCTGGAGCAGGTAGCCTTTCTGACCAGATTAGTGAATCGCAAGTTGCCCGCAAGCGAGCATGCCTTCGCGATGACTGAACAGATAACGGAAGTCGCTCGGCTTTCGGACGGGTGGGACGTCCATGGAAAAACCGGCACCGGGTTCCCCGCCAACGCTGACGGGTCAGACGACACGACGCGCGGCTGGGGATGGTTCGTTGGATGGGCGCGGCGTGACGGCAAGACCCTTGTGTTCGCGAGACTGATACAGGACGACGGTACGGGACCGCAGAAAACGCCAGTCGGATTGCGCGCTCGCGACGCGTTTCTGTCCGAATTTCACAACCAGATCGCGCCTCTTGCGGCCTCGAAAAGTTGAATTCGTCCGTGCGTTGAATGTCCGCTTCGTGGAAAGCTGACTATCCCTTGTGAGTCGATTTCGGTCTGCGAGACTAACGAGACGTTCCGCGTTTTCGGTCGAAGAACGTCACAGCAAACGGTTTGTCATCCTCGGCGCAACCTCGCACCAGATTAGCGCTTGCAGTGTAGTTCTCCGCGAGGAGGGATTTCGGAGCCAAACCGCTGATCAGGCCATCCGCCACATCCGTCGCTTTAGCTGGCTAAGAGCTTGCACCCATAGGTTGCGCCGCCCCCCTTAAACCTATGACCAGCGGGGCTTCCAGCCGTGCAGGCGGCTTTCATGTGAGGACGGTTAGCTTCCGCCCCCCTTAAACTCCGAAACGGAATCCCTCAAATGAAGTGGAAACTTTGTAAGCGCGCGATTCCACACACCTAGCTTCCGTTATTGAGAAGGCTCACGATTGCGTCCGCAACCCAGCTTTGCGGATGCAATCCATGACAGAAGATGAGCCGAGCTTTTTGCCCATGCGCGTGACACGGTTTGGCGTCAGCGGCAAGCGAAGCTTTGACCTGGCGGACAAGCGACGTCTGGTCGAAGCCTGTCTGCGGCTAGGCGTCTCACTATCGGACCTCCCCCTGAAGGCCGGCGTGAACGCCAACCAGCTGCACAAGTGGGTTCGGGCACATGATCAAGGCGGCCCCCAATCAAACACGATGTGGTGGTCGCATCGCCAGCGTTTGTTCCAATGCCGTTGGCATTCACCCGGTACGCCTCCTAGCGCGGCATATCCACGGCGACTGGGGCGAACTCCCCGCCGAAGACCTTGGCTGAAAATGAATTCGCGCTGCTCTCCGGCAGGCGGCTGCTTTCGCAGCTATACGATACCGGACGGCAACAAGAACATGTCGAATGAGGCCGACGAGGTTCTGCGGAACGGAGACATCGGGCGCAGCGAAACCATTTTCCAAGCCGCATACGGTCGCTTACGCGAAACGTGGGAGCGCGGAGTGGAGAAGGCAATCCTCAATGAAACGGTGGTCCGCTTTCGGCCTGGTGTCGCGACTCAGCGGCTCCGGGCTGTGGTCCTCACCGACGAAGGCTACGTGACAATTGACGAAGCGATGGCACGTTGTGTTCCTATTTCGCCTTCCACGACACGTCGGCGGACACCAGCACGGCCACGCCAACAGCCGCTGAGTTGCGAGCCAGCATTGAGACAGCGAGAGTGTTTTTCGCAGATCGGAAAAAGCTGAACGAGGAAACCGATCGCCGTCGTCGCGAGCTTCTTGAACGACGAGCGGCTCTCAAGCAAGCCTGATCACGAACTCGGCGCTGCAAAATGCAACGCCGTCTGGCGATGACGGCCGGAGCTTGGCTCCGCCGCCTCGTCATTCGTCGCCGGACAGCAGGGCCATTGCCTCCCGAATCAACGCGATGGCTGTGTCAACGTTCCGCGCTGTCGGATCGGCGCGTTCGGCGAGCGCCAGACAGGTGAAATGGACGGAGGGCGAATGCTTGGCTAGGGCCAACAAGTGCGGTCCGCTGGGGCCGCGAACCGCCGAAAGCCAGTTTTGCACCGTTCGTCCGCTTGCGCCAGTCCACCTCTCCAACGTCTTTATCATCCGCCGCGAATCGCCGAAGTCCTTTTTCAGCGCCATGGCAATGGCGAGCGGATATTCAGCGCCTATTTTCTCTTGTTGTTGATCGCGCAACTTCTTGCTTGTTTTGGGTAACATTTTTCCAACCTCCAAAACTATATTTCCTGGAAGCACGAATAAAACGCGTCGCGCGGGTTTTTGCGCGGCCCGTCAATCGGCGATCCAAGGGAGGCGGGATGAGCCGGTCCAAACTCAAAGACGGTTCGCAATCAAATGACGCGCGGTCGCGAGCCGCCGCATACGTGCGAATGTCGACGGAGCATCAGCAATATTCGACCGAAAATCAGCGGGACGTGATCGCGGCCTTCGCGGAGTCGCGCAACTATGAGATTGTGCGCACGTACGCGGACGAGGGAAAGAGCGGGCTCCGGCTCGAAGGACGCGAGGCGCTGCAATCTTTGCTTCGGGATGTCGAATCCGGAACCGCTGATTTTTCGGTCGTGTTGGTCTACGACGTAAGCCGCTGGGGCCGGTTCCAAGACCCCGACGAAAGCGCCAGCTATGAAGTCAGGTGCAAGCATGCCGGCGTTCGCGTGCTCTACTGCGCGGAGCAGTTCGAAAACGACGGCAGTCCGGTCTCCAGCCTCATCAAAAGCCTCAAGCGAAGCATGGCTGGCGAATACAGCCGCGAGTTGGGGGTGAAGGTCCATGCGGGACAGAGCCGGCTGATTCGCTGTGGCTACCGCCAAGGAGGGCCGGCCGGCTATGGCTTGCGCCGCGTCCTTGTCGACCAAGCGGGAGCCGTCAAAGGCGAGTTGCGCCGCAGACAGCACAAGTCTATCCAGACCGATCGCGTCATCCTCGCGCCTGGACCTCCGGAAGAGGTTACGGCCGTCCAAGGGATCTACCGGCAGTTCGTCGAAGAGGGGCGGACCGAGTCCGAAATCGCGGCGGCGCTCAATGAAGATGGCCTGCGGACCGACCGTGGGTCGCCTTGGACGCGCGGCACGGTGCACCAGATTTTGATCAACGAAAAGTATGTCGGAGACAACGTTTGGAACCGCACGTCGTTCAAGCTCAAACAAGAGCGAGTCAGAAATCCGCCCGCTTCTTGGGTCCGAGCAGAGCGCGTTTTCGCGCCGATCGTCGACAGGCTGATGTTCGAGGCAGCCCGTCAAATGATCCTAGCGCGCTCCTATCGCCTGAGCGACGACCAGATGCTCGACGCGTTGCGAAAGCTGCTTTTGCGCAACGGCTACTTGTCTGGGATTGTGATCGACGAGGCACCGGCCTGCCCGTCAAGCAGCGCATACGCGAGCCGTTTTGGGAGCCTGTTGCGCACGTACGACCTGATCGGCTACGCCCCGGACAGAGACTATCGCTATGTTGAAATCAACCGTAGGCTTCGCGAGCTGCATCCCGAGGTGGTCGGCCAAGCGATGCAAGCGATGTCGGAAGCCGGCGCCCGCGTGGAGCGCGACGAGGGGACGGGGCTTTTGTGGGTGAACGAGGAATTTCGCGTCTCGCTCGCGCTGTCCAGGTGCCGCCCAACAGCCGCGGGGACAAACCGCTGGATCATCCGTTTCGACAACGTGTTGCGGCCGGACATAACCGTCGCTGTTCGGATGGAGTTTGACGCGCTCTCCATTCGTGATTTCTTCTTGCTTCCGGCAATCGACGTTCGGTCAGACTTCGTCAGGCTCGGCGACCACAACGATTACGGATTCGAAGCCTACCGCTTCGAAGACCTTTCGATGCTTGCCCATCTCGCACGCAGGGTTCCTTTGAAGGGAGTCTCGTATGAATGACCGAATTGACAGGCTGGCTGCGGCGCTGACGCGCAGCGAGACGATTTCACTCATACCTGTGACGCAGCTGCGTGTCCTTAACCCGCGAACGCGCAATCCGCACCTGTTCGCGCAGTTGGTGGAGAACATCGCGACCATTGGCTTGAAGCGGCCTATAACGGTTGCCTACGGAGGCCGCGACGAATCTGGCGACTGGCATGAGGTATTGTGCGGACAAGGGCGCCTGGAAGCGTTGAAGGCCTTAGGCGAGCAGATGATTCCATGCTGTGTGGTCGAAGCCGACCAGATCGAGCGCTTCCTCATCACGCTTGCCGAAAACTTGGCGAGGCGGCGGCACACGACCGAGGAGCTTCTGAGCGGCCTTCAAGTCCTCAGAGCCAAGGGATACAGCACGGAGCAGATTTCGCGAAAGACCAATCTGGATCCGAGCTATATCAATGGGATTCTGCATTTGCTCGATAACGGGGAGCAGCGATTGCTCCGCGCGGTCGAAAAGAAAGTGGTGCCGATGTGGCTGGCGATGGACATCGCGCGCTCGCCCAGCGAGGAGGTGCAAGCCGCAATGGTCTCGGCCTACGAACAGGGCACGTTAAAGGGCGAGCAACTCATGCGCGTCCGAAAGGTTATCAGCAAGCGCGATGCGGTCGGCAAAGCGTTCCATTCCAAGAAGCCGCAACCGAAGGACAAGCCGACCCCGCAAAAACTGTTGAAGACCTACCAAACCGAAGTGCGCCGCCGGCAGATGGTCGTGAAGAACGCGAGAATCCAAGAAGAGCGGCTGCTCATCATGACTTCCGCTCTTAGAAAATTCTTGGCAGACGACCACTTTCGGACTTTGATGAGGGCCGAGAACATCTTGGACATTCCTGAGGCGTTGGCGAGCCGAATCCCCCCGGAGCTTATGCCATGACAAACGTGAAGCACGGCTTCGAGCCGGAAATCATCGAAGTGCCGCTCGGCGCGATCAAACCCGGCGCACCGCTTGCGCCGACTGTTTTGTCCACGCCCAAATTCCGCACGATACTCAGTTCCGTGGCGGAGTTGGGAATCATCGAGCCGCTCGCCGTCTATCGGTCGAATCAGCGGGCCGGCGAATACGATCTCCTCGATGGCCGCCTGAGGCTCGAAGCCTTGAAGCAGTTAGGGCGAGAAACGGCGCCATGCATGATTTCAACGGATGACGAGGGGTTCACCTTCAACCGGCAGATAACCCGGACGACGGCGGTGCAGGAGCATCGAATGATCCGCGCGACACTCGCCAAGGGCGCGTCTGAGCAGCGGATCGCGGAGGTCCTGCAAATGGACGTGAGGCGCATTCGCGAACGCGCCCATTTGCTTGACGGCGTGGCGCCGGAAGCGGCCGCTTTGCTGAAAGACCGGCAGGTGGCGCCGGCGGTCTTCTCTACTTTGAGAAAAATGAGGCCCTTCCGGCAGATCGAGGCTGCCGAAATGATGACCGCAGCGAACAGGTTCAGCTCGACTTACGCCGAAATGATTTATGTCACGAGCCGCCCGGACGCGTTGTCGGACAAGGCGAAGCCGATAAAGAAAGTGAACGTTTCACCCGAAGAGCTCGCCCGGATGGAGGCGGAAATGGACCGCTTGCGCCAGGACTGCCAGACCGTGGAGGACACGGTCGGCGACACTATGCTCTCGTTGGTGGTCGCTAAGGGCTTTATGAGCCGGCTTCTGCGCAACGAAAACATCCACGGGCACTTGAAGCGCCACCACAAAGATTCGCTCGCGAGCGTGGCCGCAACCATGGAGGCCATTGCCGCAGACAACCGCATGCCGGACCGTGAATGACAAGACAGTCGGATAACAGCTTGCCTGCAGATTCAAGGCATAGCTCTGATCCGTTTGATTCTATCAGCCGAGGCTTTGACTACCATTTCCTGACCAACCGCGCCTTATGCAAGATGCATATTTGGTCGGCGCGTAGCATTTTGTTAGCAGTCGAACGGGGGAGCTATCGATGAAACGCCATCGATCCTCACTGGCTAGCTAGTCGGCGTTCAAGCCGGCACATGGATGCGATCACCAATGCGAAGGCCCGCTCCACCTCATCTCCGCGCGACGGTGCTGGCACGATCGCCGAGAGCGCTCAATCCAACCGTGACGTACCAAATGTGCGCCCATGCCAGGGGAGCTCATCCAGTTCCTGCCCAGGCTGTGCCAGATATCGGATGATCATCCGAACGGCTTCTCGCCCTCTCATATCGTTACGGTCGATCCGGCCTACACCGACATCCAGTCCGCGAGCGATGAGACGATCCTTCTCGCCGTTGCTGCTCCAGTACGCGCCCAATCCACGGGTGGCGATCCGCTCCCAATACTCCCCGATGCGCTGTGCGATGTGAATGTCTGCTCGATGATTGCCTGAGTAAAAAATGAGCAAATGGATGTGTAAACCAGAAGTTGGACCTTCTTCGATCTTCCAGATATAAGCGTTGATACCTCCCAGCAGTTCGTTGCATTCCATATTTTTGAATAACCTATTGCGATGACGACGTAAATCGTCAATCGTCATATCCTCGCGGTATTCTGGCTTATAGTTGAGAGTCAAGAAGATAATCAGGTATCGGGATCGTCTCTCGTACGCACACTTCTCCAGTTCGATACCTCGATCTTCAAGTCGGTTTGTTTTATGTTTGCCATTCATGCTGAATCTCCGGTTGTAGTTCAGCTTATAGGCTATGGTGATATGAATTTATCGTTTGTGCGTAGTCGTTGTGCCTACGTCATCTTCATTTCTATTTTGATGGCAATGTCGAGTGATTGCTCTCCTCGTCAATCAGAGACTGAGTGTCGCTTGACTTACTTCTTATTCTCTTCTTATATTTATTCCATAAGAAGCAACGACGACGACTATGATTAAGTAGACTTTCCTCCGAAAGCCCCTGCTACGAATGAGCAGCCTTTGGCTAATGTTTGTGTATTTTTCGTATGGGTATTTATTCTGCTGCTGCGGCATAAATTGAGTCGGAAAGGGATCCTCCTTTCCGATCGTAGCTTGCCCTACCGCCAAGTTACCGGCATCGCCCGCTTCAATGCGCACCTTGATCCAATCCTGAATTTCCTGCTCGACCTAGGCCACGCGGTAGCCGCCCAATGGAACGGGCTTTGGGAAAGCGCCTCCGGCAATGTACTTTCAGATGGTGAATCGGCGCTGGCCCGCAGCGCGCCTGTTGCGGGCCAAGCTGGCATCGCTACTGCCGAGTCGATCCAGACCATTCGGGGCACCGATGATTTTTACTGGACGGTCGCGTTCCTCGTACACTACGATGCATCTTCAGCTGGCGGCACCCAAAGGTGCATCCGTGCCAACTTCCCGCCTGGACGCCACCAAACCACGAACCGCATGAATGGAGCACTAAATTTTGTCCATGTATTTCCAGTGTATTTTCTGGATAGGATCTGATCTATTCTTGATCAATTTCCGATACATTCAGCAGTGTATTGCTGCCCGAAATGCGCAAGTGCATTTAATTTATTTATTCAATTGACATTTAATGACAATAACAATCTTCAATGACTCGAGGCGCGCAACACTCCGCCGCGAACTTCCCGACTGGACGCTCGACGACAGAACGGTGACGTGGCTATGGATGGTCCTAAGGGATATCGACCGTGAGCAGCGGTTAGGATTGACGGGACTTGATAACGACAAATTCGGTATGCAGGCCATGTATCAAGACATGGCCGCTATCGTACGTCGATGTGGGCTCGCGAATCCTCTGCACGACCAGAGAACAACCCAACTGTTGAATGCAGAGGACCTCCAGTGGATCGAGAAACGCGGGAGACAGATTAATTGGCTAATACATGAGATCGAAAAAAAATACGAAACGCCTCGCTCCGAGTGTCCACCGGGACTGAACCAGAGAGAAGCGGCTGTCGCACTCATTGACTCATGGAATATTCCGATCACGGACAAGCAACGGCGACTGGCGCGGTTGAAATCGGACTGGAATCACCACCTTGAACTAGACAGGCATTACGCCTGGTTCAAGAATGGGAAAGAAAAGCAAAAATGCGAGGCGGCATGGGACTGGTATCAAAAAGAGCATGCTCGCTCTCTGCACGCAAGTGCGAGGTTTTCCAAACTTCACGATATTTTATTTTTCCTCGATACCCAAGATTTCAGCCTTGAAGAAAGGCAATTTCATATCGAGAAAATCAAGCAGGAATTAAAGCGGCAACAGGCAAGAGCCAACCTCAAGGATAAGAAGCAAAGTAATTTTGCGTTATCTGAAGAGGTTCGCGACCAACTGGAGGGCTTGGTTGCGCAGTATGGCCTGACAAGACGGCAGATAATCGAGCGATTAATCCGGAATGCTGCAATCAATGGCTTGGATGGAGAGCGAGCGCCGGACGCGCCAACCTGAGCTAAATTGCTCAATTACCAGGGACGTCCTATTCCTCGCCGACAATATCGCCATTGCGCAACTGCCTCACCGCATCAACAGGCCAAAGCACCCGGCGGTTCGCCAGTTTGACCGGCCGGACGCCGTGGTAGCTTCCCTCGCTGGAATATCGCTTGCGAATGGATTGAGGATCAACAGCCATCACCGCTGCAAACTCTTCCGTAGAGAGGGAGTCCCGATTCTCGGGAATCGGCATCGGCACGCGAGCCGCCGACTTCCGGGGGCTGGCCGAAACTTCAGGTAGCAGTGCAGGCAATGCGACCGGCGTTGCCCCACCTAGCACCGCCCGCATCGAATCAATTATCGCCATGGACTGCGCGGCGCATTCGACAACTTGCGATGGGATGAAGTCGACCTGTCCAGAAGCCGGCTTGCCGACGATGACATCGATGAACAACGGCAACCACTCCGTCTCGATCTCTTCGCGCTCAAACCAATCGATGAACTGGTGCGGCGTCATCTTCGTCGGAGTAGTCCCTCCGATTCCCTCCTGCTCGCTGGCCCACTCGTGCCATTCGCGCATGATTCGGCGTGCGCAGTGGAAACGAGCATGACCGGCATTGATGAGTGGTGCGCCATCTAGCCCTACTCCGCTTTCCGGCATCTCCTCGCAACCAATCGGCGCGAGAATACCCGACATGATCAGCGCCCCTTCGACCGGCGTCCACGTCGAGCGAGCAAGACACTCTTTCAACACGGCATAAAGCTGCATTGCGGCAGCAATGCGTCCTTGTGGTGAATGGTGTTCCGCCATAGCCCGGTCGTTCCGTTCGAATAGTCAATGGCAACCATTCTAGCCGACACCTAATTGGCAGCAGATGCGTCAGGCCGGGGGGCGTCGGCCATCCACACCCAAGATCAGGCCGCGTCGACGTTAAACGGAATTCCAGCTTGTTCCAACATCCATGATTCGATCTTGTCATGCCACATTCGCAGCAAGTCGAGCGGACGACGTCGATAATGCTTCTCGGCAATTGCGGACGGTTTGTGTCCCTGTATCTGCGCCACAACGCCAACCGGCACCTCGACCCATTCCGATAACGTCCCAAACGAACGGCGCAGGCCATGCAACGTGAGGTGCGGAAGGCCGGCAGCTGCCAACGCCTTGTTGTGTCCGATGCGCGGCTCGGCAATCTTGCCGTCTTCCGACGTCTTACTGGGAAAGACCCATTCCGATGGCATCCACTCCTCGCCCCGCTCCTTGAGGCGTGCAAGTTGCCGCCGGTCCGGCGGGGTCTCGTTCAGCCGTTTCAGGTTCATCAGCAGAGTCGCGAGGTACGGAGTCAGCGGAATGGTCCGCCCCCCGGTTCCCTCCACCTTATCGTCCAGCACGAGGCTCCGCCAGCGGAAATCGACGTCTTCCCAGCGCAGCCCCGCCCACTCTTCCCGGCGCGCCCCAGTGATCAGCAATCCTTGCAGGTAAGCGCTATGAACTGGATTGGCAATCTGGCGAACTTCGCGATACCACACCGGCAGTTGCTCCCGCTGCAACGAATCGCCATCCTTCGCCTTGACGCGAGGGATAACGTCGCGAACATCCCGGGCCTTGTAGGCATCGGCTGGAACGATACCCTTGAAAGCTGGCGTGTCGTCCACCCAGCGGACAAATCCTCTAAGCAAGCGAAACGACAGCGCAGACATCGTGGGCCGCTCCCGCGATTCGGCCGCGAGCCATCCGGCGATCCGTTCACTGGTCAACTCGGACAGCTTTAGGGGGCGAAGCACCGCCAAAGGACCGGGTTGCGTTACACCCTTGCCGCGCTTCTTTGGCTGGCCTCCTTCGTCCGCATGCTGTTGGTGGTCGCGGTAGTGGCGCTCACCCCAGAACGGCTTACGACTCTCCAGGTATTCCTCCCACACAACACCAAACGTAGCATCTTGCCGCCGGGCCTCGGCACGACGTGCCTCATGGGCGGCCTGTTGCTCCGCCCGGACCTCGCGCGGATCTTTGCCGTCGTCGATTAGCGTTTTCAGACGGGCAGCCTCGGTACGTGCCCGCCCAAGATCCCATGCCCGGACATCCCCAATCGTCATCCGGATCGTCTTACCGAACAGGCGGGACTCGAAGATGTACGCTCTCGCCCCCGCAGCCGTAACGCGCAGCCCGAATCCCGGCGTCTTTGCATCCCAGTAGATCGTTTGCAGCTTGCCCGGCTCACACTGGAAGCCATCGACCCGAGCCGCCGTGAAATTCTGTTTACTCACCCATCCCCCGTGTAGGCACCATGTAGGCAAATGCTAAGGAATTCAGTCCACATTAGTCAACACAAAAGTCCGCAGAAGAGGCTGCAAACCCTTACCCATCAGAGCAGACGGGCATCTAGATGGAAATCAATCCACATGAAAGAATTCGATGTTTCTCGGACTTTTAATCCGTTGGTCACAGGTTCGAATCCCGTACGGCCTACCAAAAGATTCAAGGGCTTGCACGCGTTAGCGTCGCAAGCCCTTTTTCTTTGCCCTTTACGGGCAAAGATATGCCGCTGCGGGAACATACATCGACACCTTTGAGATCGCCCGTAAAGAGCGGAAGTTAGAAGGCCATAAAGTCCCTCAAGAAGATCCGGAAGCCGTCCGGCAACCGTGCGCGCGACACGCACCTGCGGCAAAGAGAATTCGGGATACCATACGCCTCCTTCACCAAGCCGCAACCCCTCGTACAACTTGCGGGACGAGGCAGGGATACGGTCAGCGCTTCAGGCCAAAGTTAGATACCGTACCGCGAAAGCCGCGCCCGCCAGGCCATCAACACGAGGTCCAGATAGGTTCGCTCCTTTACGACGACGTTCCATTGACCCGCCGGCAACGCAAAATCGATAAATTGATCATTAGCAACCGGCTTGACAATCGCTCCCTCCGAACCAGTGGCAACGCTGTAGAGAAATGGCGTTGAAAACTGGTTGACGCGGAGATGGCCTGCGGTCGGGCAGACAACGGATACCCGCAGCTCGTTGAAGTACGTGGGCCGTGGCGTGTTCTCGTATGTGCATCCAGCAGTTTCCACGAGCGATCGGGGCGCGGGCAGTACGGTGTTCGGCGAAACCTTCCAGACTACGATACGCGCAAGTTGCGACTGGAAAGCGGCGGGAAAATATTCGCCGCCAGCGTCAGGGCTAACGCGAACCTCCGCAGCGGTGCCGGTCAAGGGTAGTTCCTGGCGGAGCGTCGCAAGCGCTACCGTTGGAAAGGTATTCAGATAAAGATGGGTTGCGGCAACTGCATGCAACAGGGCAATCACCAGCAGTCCCAACTGGACGCGCCGCTTTGCCGCAAATGGCAATCGTTCGATCAGGCCCGCAACCGCGACGAAGCAGATTGGCATCGCGATCGTCAGCAGTCGGTACGGAAACTGCACGAAGTCGAGCAGATGCGAGGCCCGCCAGAAAGGTATGCCAATCCGGGTTACCAGCAGAGTCAGCACGAGTGCGACCATACCGAACGCGATGACTATGCGCGGCGATTTCGGCCGGCATATTTGGATCACCATTCCGGCCAGTAGCGCAAACAGCGGCCATCCTGTGAACGAGCCTGGGAAAGGTGAGAATACCGACTGGAATGACATCACATTCCGGTCGGGCGCACCAAAAATTTTCGCCTGATCAGGGCAGAATTCCACCGACCAGAAAACGAACGGCACGTAGACGAGTACGACAAACGCCAGAAGCGCTGCACCGGCTCCGACAACGAACGGCCAACGCCCTTTTCCTGACACCGCCACCTGATGAAAGGCAAATAGAAGAAGCAAGCCGATTACGCCGACGAATATCAGCACGTGAGCCAATATGAGCAGTGACAGCAGGACGAACAGCACCGCACCCTGCCACTTTCGGAAGCGACCCAGTTGAAGGTCAATCACGATCGCGAGAATCAGCGGGATGATCGACATCGCCGCATATTGGGCTACATCACATCCTTCAATGAGATTGCGTAGCGCAAACGGTGCGTAAAGGCTGGCTGTAGCAATCACGAGCCGGGATGTCGTATCCGCACCAAGTCTGCCCGCGCACGCCTGGACGCCATAAAACATGACGGTCGAAAAGAGCAGTACCGCAAGCCGGAATCCAGTCACAGCATCGCCGGTAGCGATCGTGAAGAATGCGCCGACCAGACTAAAGAGCTTGTGATAGAAAAACGTGACAGGGGAACCGAAGCCGTTGGCGTTCGCCGGTGTCCAGACCGGGAAGAGATCGCCAGCCCTGAGGGCGACGGTAGCGTCGTGAAGCCGCGCAAAACTGCTGTAGGTGTCCCATCCCCATACGATCGGCCCGAACAATACCGTAACCACATAAACCGACAGCAGAACCCCGATAGTCGTCGCCAGAAACCTCGCGCCCGGAACATACCGGGCCCGGTGGAACTCGTCCTGGGATAACGCTTCTTGAACACTCGGGTCCGAACAGGGCGCTTGGGTCATGTACACCTCAGCGAGGTTGACCTGGGGTTTCGGCAGCATCCTTTACATGCGGCGACGGACGTCGGGGTCGCCACCCTACCGTGGTAGCCCAGCCGATATTAAAACCACGATTTGAACCGTTGCGTGCGCCAGCCGACACAAAATCGCGCATTCAGATGACCGGGGGGATGTGGCTCCAGTTGGTGCGCCCAGTCGCGTCGCGAAGCGACCCAACGGGAACGCGTGACGGACAGCCGTGTCTGCGACGGAAACATCGACTGAGCCGCTTCTGTCAGGCCACCAGCAATGATTTGATTTCTACAAACAGGGCCTTCGAACCGGCGCGACCTTCCGTAATCGACAGGTGCGCCCCTGACCTTGTCCCAGTGTGGGTGTCCGCACTTACAGCGGCAAACGTCGACCATAGGCTAGCCTCAACATTCCGCGCCGCAACGGAGTAGTCACGCGGGCTTTGGCATCAATGTACCGAAGGCTCCAGCCGGCGAACGCGGCCCAGATGCATATGGCAGATTCGGCGTGAATGAATCTGTTATTTCCGCGCGCGCTCCACCGCCGCTGGACGCTGCCGGTTCGAATTAACAATTCGAGAAATCATGAAAAAAATCTGGATAAGCAGGGTAATCATTCCTTCGGCCATCATGGCCATTCTTCTGCTTGCACCCATCGTGGAAAGTCTGTTCTCCCTCGGGAACGAGACCATATTCAACTTCCTCGCCAGCGATTCGATGTATTACATGGGAATTGCGAACAACTATTTAAAATACGGCATTCCAACATTTGATGGAACAGCGCCTATAAATGGATTTCACCCTTTATGGGAAACCGTTCTTATTCTAATATTCAAGGTATTCTCGGTATCCCATCACAATCAGGTATACGCCACTTTCGCATTGTCTGTATTGTTCGTCTGCATTGCCTATGTTCTGATGTCAAGCGTCTTCATAAAAGTACTGGGTACGTGGACGGGCATCGTCGCAACAGCAGTATTTTTTTTGGGGGCATATTCAGTATTTTTCGAACCGCGGAGACATTTCTTCAGCGACCCCGGTCTGCTTTATACATTTTCGCCCTACAGCGCAATCAATGGCATGGAAACGCCGCTCTCCATGGCGCTATGGGCCGCGTTCTTCGCAAGCCTGATATCGAGATACCACGCCCAGACTGAGGGGCAAAAAACAAAGCTCGATATACAAAGCGTTTTTCCGTTTTCGAGTCGCTTACTTCTTCCGTTGATCGTACTTTGTCGCCTGGACGATGTCTTTCTCGTTGCTGCGATCACTTTTTTCATCCTGCTTCAAAAGAGATTTTCGTTACGCGACAAAGCAAATTCACTGGTAAAAATATTCTGGATTACCGCCATTCCTGTCACTCTTTACGTTGCGTACAATTATTTTACAGTCGGGACACTCCTCCCGGTAAGCGGAACCACGAAGCTGTCATTTTCCAATATATACGCATCGACCCTGCATCTGAACCTGCGTGCAGTTTTATTTCCGCTGCCCGACAACGGCTGGTGGTGGATATATGCGTGCCGCATCTACCCGCTGCTCTTTTCCTTCCTTGTCGGAATTATTTGCATAATCTCCGGATGGAAATATAAGGAAATAAAGACTGACGAACCATCATTGAGGCGGTATTCATTTTTATTTGGCTGGTTCGTCCTGTTTAAATCTATCTTTCTTCTGGCCTTTGTTCCCCTTTTAAATCAGGGTTACTGGTACGACTTTGAGATAATAGCCATCTGCAATACCATTTTTGCGTTCGCAATCGGGTTTTTCGTGAAAGCTAACCACAAGGCAACGCAGATCGTCCTGGCAGTCTGCCTGTCGATTATCATTTTCCGCATACCCAACGAGATAAGTTTCATGAAGTCGTCAGGAACGTATTCAGAAACGGAATACAGTTTGTGGAAAAATAGCGATGTCATTCGCACGTACCTGCTGGGTCGCGATCCCAAAATCAAAATCATCGACAATCTCGATGGCGCGTTCGTCTACCTGCTGGATCTGCCTGGCGACAGCATTACCGGATTGGCATCAAGTCCGGATGAACTGCGTAGACGACAGAAAATTGGTGCGTGGAATAGCCTCGTGTCCCGGGGGGTCAGCGTACTTCCCGACCACGGCTACTATGATCCAAAACACTTGCCCCCGGCCGGGGACAACGTGCGAGTCGCCGAAGAGTTTCACCCCCCCTCATCTCCTGTTAGCTTCTATCGCCTCGAACTTGTTGATCCTGCCATGCCGCCAACTGGAAAAGCTGTTTCGTTGAATGCAAGCACACGGGTAACAGCCCTCGCATCGCATTGAAGGTCTTGAAGCGAGCCGCGCGGGGTCCATGAGTCGAAGCCAACGGGCGGTGACAAATGGAGGCCCCCCCCACCTGCTGCGAGGAAAACGCGGACAAACGCCGGGGATAGCGAGCCGACTGCATCGATGTAACCAGACGGAATCACGGGTCCCCGTCGCGCACCCTGCACGACCGGCTCGCGCGGCCCCTTGTCGCTCGTCGACACAACGATGATGCAGAAAGCGATTGCCCATCCCGCCTGCTCGCGGCGGCGCGAGCATCCGGCGGCGGATGCAGTTCGGCACCGCCTGAAAATGGAGCAGAACGCGGACGGCAGGCGCCACGTCGGGCGGCTTTAGACTGGACGGCTACAGCCGCACTGCCGCCACTGAAATCGCCTGTCGGCAGACAGCGGTTGTCACGCAGCGACCCAGCATTCCTCTTTGGGCATCTTGCCCAACTTGTCCCGCGACTCGACGGCGCCCTCGCCATGTCGATCCAGGCCTTCGCGGCGCCCCCGCCGACGCCACGAGCAACCTCCTCGCGCTCGCCCCACGGCGCGACATCAACCTGTTCGATCAATAAGACAACTGAAGTGCATATACCCTGGTCGAGATCAACATCCGCCTACGCGTCCTTTCATAGAATCCGGCGGCATACGCACCGTGGTGCGTGGGGGGCGGGTCGCTAAAACACGGCGAATTCCGCAAGGGCTCAATGAAAAGCAGGCAAATATCATGAACAAGGGAGTCCTTAAAACCAGGGTGCTGACGCCCCTGGGAGGCGCGGTGGCCGCATGTCTTTCGGGTTGCAAGCTCGACGTGCTCGATCCGAAAGGCAGCATCGGTCTAGCGGAGAAATCCCTGATCGGCACGGCGACATTCACGATGCTGATTGTGGTCGTGCCCGTCATCCTGATGACGCTGTGGTTTGTGTGGCACTACCGCGCGAGCAACCATCGCGCGAAATACGCGCCGAAGTGGGCGCACTCGACGGCGATCGAGGTCGTCATCTGGACGGTGCCGTCCATCATCATCCTGTGTCTCGGGGTGCTGACCTGGCGAACGACGCACGAACTCGATCCGTACCGTCCGATCGAGTCGACGGTCAAGCCCATCAACGTCGAAGTCGTGGCGCTCGACTGGAAATGGCTTTTCATCTATCCCGATCTCGGCATCGCGTCCATCAACCAGCTGGCATTTCCGGTCGGCACACCCGTCCATTTCATGATCACGTCCGATTCGGTCATGAACTCGTTCTTCATTCCGCAACTGGGCAGCCAGATCTACGCGATGGCAGGAATGCAGACGCAGTTACATCTCGTCGCGGACGAAGCGGGTGACTACGCCGGCGTCTCGGCCAACTTCAGCGGCAAGGGCTTTTCCGACATGAAGTTCCGTGCACTCGCCACGAGCCCGGAACAATTCGACGCGTGGGTAAAAGCGGTCAAGGCGTCGTCTGACCGGCTCGACATGAATGAATACAACACGGTGGCGCAGCCGGGTGAGAAAGCGCCTGTGCGCTACTTCTCCTCGATCGACCCGAGGCTCTTCCGCAACATCGTTGCGAAATACAACAACGGCCATGTTCTCGATCTGCAGAACAGCAATTGCAGTACGAAGGGGTAACACATGTTCGGAAAACTGACACTTTCGGCGATTCCGTTCGATCAGCCCATCATCATGGGCGCGGGCGCCTTGATGGCGATCCTCGTCATTGCCGCGCTCGCCGCATTGACGTGGTTCGGCAAGTGGAAATGGCTGTGGAGCGAGTGGATCACCAGCGTCGATCACAAGAAGATCGGGGTGATGTACATCGTGGTCGCCGTGCTGATGCTGGTGCGCGGCTTCGCCGACGCCGTGATGATGCGCCTGCAACTGGCGCTCGCCTACAATTCGCCGGGGTACCTGCCGCCGCACCACTACGACCAGATCTTCACCGCGCACGGCGTCATCATGATCTTCTTCATGGCGATGGCGCTCATGGTGGGGCTCTTCAACCTGATCGTGCCGCTGCAGATCGGCGCGCGCGATGTGGCCTTCCCATTCCTGAATTCGCTCTCCTTCTGGATGACGGCGATCAGCGCGATCCTGATAAACCTGTCGCTTGTGATCGGTGAATTCGCACAGGTCGGCTGGCTCGCGTATCCGCCATTGTCCGAGCTTCAGTTCAGTCCGGGCGTGGGCGTCGACTATTACATCTGGAGCCTGCAACTGTCGGGCGTCGGCACACTGATAACGGCGATCAACTTCTTCGTGACGATCATCCGCATGCGCGCACCCGGCATGTCGCTGATGAAAATGCCGGTGTTCACGTGGACCGCGCTGTGTTCGAACGTGCTCATCATGGCCACGTTCCCGATTCTCACGGTCGCGCTCGCGCTGCTCGGTCTGGACCGTTATCTCGGCATGCACTTCTTCACGAACGATGCCGGCGGCAACGCGATGATCTATCTGAACCTGATCTGGGCATGGGGTCACCCTGAGGTCTACATCCTGGTGCTGCCGGCGTTCGGCATCTATTCCGAAGTCATCGCGACGTTCGCAAAGAAGCCGCTGTTCGGCTACCGGACGATGGTGTACGCATCCTGCGTCATTACGGTGCTGGCGTTCCTCGTGTGGCTGCACCATTTCTTCACGATGGGTTCCGGCGCTGACGTCAACGCGTTCTTCGGCATTATGACCATGGTCATTGCCATTCCAACCGGCGTGAAAGTGTTCAACTGGCTGTTCACAATCTATCGTGGCCGGCTCGAATTTTCCGCCCCAGTGCTATGGACGATCGGTTTCATGATCACGTTCACGATCGGTGGCATGACGGGTGTGATGATGGCAATCCCGGGTGCAGACTTCGTGCTGCACAACAGTCTGTTCCTGATCGCTCACTTCCATAACGCCATCATTGGCGGGGTGGTGTTCGGCTATCTGGCGGCCGTCCACTACTGGTTCCCGAAGGCGTTCGGCTTCAAGTTGAACGAGAAACTCGGCAAGTGCGCGTTCTGGTTCTGGTTCACTGGGTTCTACGCGTCTTTCATGCCGTTGTATGTACTCGGCTTCATGGGCATGACGCGGCGTCTGAATCACTATGACAACCCGGCGTGGCATCCGTGGCTGATCGCCGCCGCATGCGGCGTCGTGCTGATCGCGCTCGGTGTGGTGTGTCAGGTCGCACAGGTCGTGGTGAGCGTGCGCAACCGCAAACTGCCGGAATACCGCGACGTGACGGGCGATCCGTGGGGCGGCCGTACGCTCGAATGGGCCACGTCGTCGCCACCGCCGGTCTACAACTTCGCGACCCTTCCCGTGGTGCATGAACTCGACGCGTTCGCGCACATGAAGGAACGCGGACAGGGTCCCGGCAAGGAAACGGTTTACCGGCCAATCCACATGCCGTCCAACACCAGCGCGGGTTTCCTGATCGGCATGTTCAGCCTCGCGCTGGGTTTCGCCGGCGTCTGGCACATCACGTGGCTCGCGATCGTCGCGCTCGTTGCCATCATGGCGACGATCATCGGTCGAAGCTTCGGCGACAACGACGGCTACACCATTTCAGCTGAAACGGTCCGGGCGATCGAAGAGAAACGAGGAACGGCAGTGCACGCGAAACCCGAAAACCTGCCCGCTGCCGCGGAGGTCCTGTAATGCTGCAAAAAACCAATCTCGCCACGCTCGCCGAAATGGAGAGCGAACACGCGCCCTCGCATTCGGTATTCGGCTTCTGGTTGTACCTGATGACCGACTGCGTACTCTTCGCGTCGCTGTTCGCGGTGTTCGCCGTGATGGCGAATCAATTCGCGGGCGGTCCTTCCGGGAAGGATCTGTTCGATATCCCGGGCGTAGCACTGGAAACCGCGGTGCTGCTGTTGAGCAGCATCACCTACGGTTTTGCAATGCTTGGCGCGCACAAACGCAAACCGGGCGTCGTACTGGTCTGGCTGATCTTCACGTTCGCGCTGGGTCTCGCGTTTCTCTGGTTCGAACTGAATGAGTTTGCGCACCTGATTGCCGAAGGCGCCGGCCCCAGCCGCAGCGCGTTTCTTTCGTCGTTCTTCACGCTGGTCGGCACGCACGGACTGCATGTGACGGTCGGCCTCATCTGGATGGCCGTGCTGGCCGTGCAGATCGTCATCAAGCCCGAACTGTCGGAACGCGAGATTACGCGACTCGCGTGCCTGAGCCTCTTCTGGCACTTTCTCGACATCGTGTGGATCTGCGTGTTTTCGTTCGTCTATCTTGGGAGCGTGCTCTAAATGGCTCATACGCAATCGCTGCATGAAGAAGAGGCACACGGCAGCCTTTCCGGCTATCTCGCCGGCTTCGTACTCGCTGTGCTGCTGACGGCAGGATCGTTCGGGCTGGTCATGCGGGGCGCATTGCCGCCGCAGTCGGCGATGATTGCGCTGGCTGTGCTCGCCTTCGCGCAGATCGTCGTTCATCTGGTGTTCTTCCTGCACCTGAACACGTCGTCGGGTCAGCGCTGGAACGTGATGGCACTCTGCTACACCGCGGTAGCGTCGATCATCCTGATCGGCGGCACGGTGTGGGTGATGCACAACGTCAGCATGAACATGATGTCCCGGTAACGCCGCGTGCGTTTGCCCTGCCGGTCCACGTTCCCGATTCAGGTCCGAATCCGACGTGAACCGGCAGCTTCGAAACCGCCACTGCTGCCGTCCTCCCGGCGCCGCCCTTCTCGCCGCAGTCTGCATATGTCTGCTTACGCACGGAGCGGTCTCTCCCCCGCCTTTACCATGTATCGCTTGAAACCGGACGACCGTCCGCTGTATGCCCGTTCGTTTTCGGCGTTTGCAGCGACCACGGGGCCCGCGTAGCAGACTCCTCAGGCGTCGCGAACGCCGGAAACCGCGGAGGTGCGCCACATGGAAAATCTGATCGCGTCGAGACAGCTCTACGGATCGAGGATCGACTATGCCGCTGTAGCGCTGCCCGTCCTGATCTGGGCGATTGCCGTCGCAGTAGCCAATCCGCTGGGCAACTTTCCCCTGCAGGACGACTGGTCGTTCGCGCTCACTGTCCGACATCTGCTCGAGACCGGCGAATTCCGGCCGCTCGGGTGGACCGCGATGTCGCTGTTCGGCCAGACCATGTGGGGCGCATTGTTTTGTCTGCCGTTCGGCTTTTCTTTCAACGCGCTGAGAGCCTCGACGCTCGTGGCCGGCGCGCTGGCGCTCGCTGTCCTCGCGATACTGCTTCAGCTGGCCGGTTGCGAGCGTCGCAAGACGGTCGTCGCCACGCTCATCCTGGCATTCAATCCGATTTTCTTCGAACTCAACAACACGTTCATGACGGACGTGGCGTTCACCGCATCCAGCGCAATCTCGACACTGTTTTTCTGCCGCTATATTTCGACGCGCAATACCGTCTTGCTCGTGCTCGCGATCCTGTCCGGATGCTGGGCAATCATGATCAGGCAACTCGGTCTCTTCCTGCCACTCGCCATGGTGCTGACACTGCTGCTTGAGAATCGGCGTGACTGGCGTGCAATCATGCTATCGGCGATCGCTGTCCTCGCGGGCGTCGCGTTGCTGAAGGGACTAACCATCTGGCTTACGGCACGCGACGCGATGCCAGTCATGTACCTGAGCAAGACGTCGATATGGACTCGCCTGTTTCCGGCTTCAACGATCACGCTGGCCACAGTCGGACATCGCCTCGCCGAAATATCATGGTGGTTCCGCGCCGCGCTCGGACAGATCGGCTGGCTGTTGATGCCGATCCTGGCTTTACGGCTGCCCGGTCTCGTGCGCGACTTCACACGCCTCTCACGGGGCAAGGCCATTCTGATCGGAGCGGCGTTGTGCGGCGTCGGGTGGTTCGCCCTGCTCGTGAGCCAGCATCACATCTTCCCGTTCAACACATGGACGACCGTCCGGGATTCAGGGCTCGGCCCGATCTGGTTCTTCGACGCAAGATCCGGTGACGACGTCCCTCCGCTGCCAGCGTTGTTCTGGTACTGCGCAACATTCCTGGGTTGCGTCGGCGGCGTGCTGCTTCTACTCGACATCGCACTTATCGTCCGATCGATCGTCGCGCGATCGCGCGCGCGGAGGCACGATACCGCGCTGAGCGTCAGGACCTTTCTGCTACTTTCAGCGTCGATCTACATGGCGCCCTGCGTCATGGCCGGTTTCTATGACCGGTACATGCTGCCGGCATTCCTGCCGTTGATCGCGTTCGTCGCGCTCGCGCCTTCGTCGGGTAACGCCGCGTGGCCCTCGTTCGGCCGCTCGCGGATGTCGTCGTTCTCCAGGCAGGCCTCGCTGTGGCCGCGCGCGGCACTGATGCTGTCGTGGTTCGCGCTCATTGTGATGGGCGGGTACGCGGTCGGCGGCACGCATGATTACATGAGCTGGAACCGGGCCAGATGGCTGCTGGCGGACACACTGCTACAGCGCGGCATTCCGGTTACACAGATCGACGGGGGTTACGAATTCAACGGGTACTTTCTGTACGACCCGGGAATCGATTTCACCAAGCCGCAACCGATGAGCTGGTGGGTTCACGACAACAAGTACATGATCCAGTTCACGCCGATGCCCGGCTATCGTGTTATCGACAGTGCGGATGCCGGTGGCTGGCTGCCTCCACTCAGGAGAAAACTCCTGACGCTTCAAAGAGTATCGCCTTGATATCTGGCGGGTGGCCCGCACCGCCTGCGCTTGCGTTACCTCTCCTGTCCACGCCACAGTGCGCGGATGCCGGACGTGCGATCAGGGCGCGCGCCGATAGGGAAGCCTCCCGCAGCAAAACGATGCCGCCAGGACTGCAGCCCGTCTAAAGAATCGGACAGCCCCGCGCGAATTTCCGCTGCTCCCCCGCATATTCGTGCACCACACGCGTGCCGGCCGCGCTATGTTCGCGCCCGTCTGAATCTTTCAGCCGTAGTTCCGCGATGCCACTGCTTTGTCCATCGACAACGTTGGACAGGATGCCGATCTTCTTCAGCGTCGCACGCTCGAACCGCGAACCCGATGAAATCCTGAACGGAATCTCGTTGCCCTTTTCCGGTACTTCGCTGTTGGTCAGACGGTATTCGCCACGCGGGAAATAGATGCCAGTATCGCGCGGCAGGATATGTGTTCTCACGTAGTAAGGGCCATTCAGGATGCGCGGGTAGTCTTCGTCGATGATGTCCTGCACGCTTCCTCCGTAGCACGCCCACGAATACAGGTCCCACAGGCGCACACGACGAACCGCCAGCCGCTTGCACTTCAGATTTAAGGTGGGTCAGGCAGACACTCGCCATTTTCGGGCCGGTGCGATCCATTCGACGCTAGTTCTCATGAGTGCGTTACCGCACCGATCGCAAGTTGCGGCGAAGATAAAAAGACGAGGGACCTTCGTGTTTTTTGAAAACAGTGGCCTTCGAGAGGCGGGGCGTAAGCAGCTTTTTCAGATGAAGACATGTGGCAACGCACATGACAGGCCCGCTTTGCCCCTTGAGCAACGCTTGACACAATGTCCTGTTAAAGAATGCCGGTTCGCCGGGAGCAACCAGAAGCTGGCGCGACGATTTGCAAAGCGAACGCGATCTCCGTCAAAAGCGCTTTCCGTTGGGGGAGAAATGGCAAGACAGCTCTCAGGGCACTTTGAACAGCTGGATTCGCTTCGCGGACTAGCGGCGATCTCCGTTGTGTTTTCCCACTTCACGACTCTCGATCCAGGTGTGTTGGCGCTGAGTCACACGCCCATGCGGATGTTTATGGGTGGGCGCGAGGCGGTCATACTGTTCTTCGTGCTGAGTGGATTTGTGCTTACTCCCCAGTTCCTCACCAAAAGCTCAGGAAGCTATTCTATCTACCTCGTTAAAAGGATCACCCGGATTTATTTTCCTTATCTATTTTCACTTCTGGTCGCTCTAAGTGCATATGCTCTATGTTTTGGCGGCGAAGTTGATAATGCAGGGGAATGGTTCAACACCAGATGGACTACCGGGCTGAGCGGCCTTGACGTCGTCAGGCACATTATATTTATTTTACCTTTCGATACAGGAAAGCTAATTCCAGTCATCTGGAGCCTTGTCTATGAAATGCGGATTTCAATCTTTCTTCCAGTAATCGCATTTGCCGTGAGCTATTGGAAGACGTGGCGTGTGCTTGGCGTCAGTCTGGCTATTTCTATAGCAGTGGCAGTGATGTCGTCGTATCATGGGGTTAATGTTGGCATTAGCAGTGTTTTCGGAAGCTGGTCGATGACAGCACACTACCAATTAATGTTTGTAGTGGGCGCGAGCATCGCAAAGAATCTTCCCGCACTATGTGTGTGGTTTGAAAGAGACCGAATGCACAGGTGGCTAACGGGCATTGGAATCGTATTCTTCTTCATCTCACATAATATTGCAGAGTGGGTGTCGGAAAGTCTGTTTTTCTTTGTCGGTGATTGGGCAACGCTCGCAGGGGCAACATGCATCCTTGTCTGCGCGATTTTATCCAGTCGAACTGCGAAAGCATTGTGCTGGCCTCCATTCCTGTTTTTTGGTCAAATATCGTACAGCCTCTACCTGTATCACTGCATTACCATTTTAGCGGTCGTACACGGATTAGCCAGATATGGGTTACGAACTTCACTATTAATATCCGCGGCCAGTATTGTTCCCGTGGCCTATTTTGCGTGGAAATATGTCGAACGACCGAGTATTGCGGCGGGCCACGCGATGGCGAGAATGAGAGCAATTCGAATCAATCCTGGGGCGTAGGCCCATGGTGCACGCATAGCGCCAGGCCAGATATTTTCACAACAGGACGAAGGAAAAAGGAAATTTGAGCTGTATTGATGCCTTCAGGCGCGAGCGGGCGAGCCCACAGCGGACAAAGCAGGACCAGCGGCGCAACAGAGGGCGCGAACTGCGGCGCAACGAGAAGGCGCCGGACTGAAGCAGCCCGCACCGCTGGTTCCTTCAATAAAACTCGGGGCGATTTTCAACACGGACCAGGGCAAGGACGAATGACAGGCCTCGAAGATGGCCAACGCGTGGCCGGGCAATCGATTCCTCAGGACTGGCTCGCGCACGGGCGCGTCTCGCCTGCGAGGCGACCTTTGCCCACGTACTGCGCGAGCATGGACAGATGGCGCGCCGTGGCCGTGCCAGAACGCCTTCGGGCACCCGGCCACCGGCCACACATGTCGCGACGGCCCCCCGTCAGGTGGGTGCCGGGACATGACTTTTCTGTCGGCGACCGTGACCGGTCGATGGTTCCACCTGTACATGATCCGGGATTTGTACAGCCGCAAAATCGTGAACTGGAGGGAAGGATGGCCGCCGAAACTGCAGGCCTCGAACGAGAACAGAGCGAGAGACCGCTGGCACCTCTGAAGAGGCGCAGCCGTTGATGGGCGAATGTCGGGCGACGGCTATTTTGACCAGTGGCACTGACAGTACCTGCTTGTGTTCGACCGCGAACAGTTTTTAAGGTGCGAGGTGAGCAATATCACCCCGTACGAGTGCCTCAGACCCTGAACGGGCTATTGATTGAGACACGACGCCCGTGCTGGCCCCCACATGTCATTGTTCGCCTCGCACGCTGCATCGCGCCCCGGCGCCATCGTTACAACGGCGACTCACCGATCGTTCTGCACGACGGGATAGATTCTCATGCGGTGATTGATCTCACGACCGGGCGTTTGCTTCAACGTATCCGCCCCCATTCCACTTGCCATCTGCAACTGACGGGTTGCGAAACGGGAATTTCCAGAGCGTGGCAGCGTGGTAACCAGAGGGAGCTGGATTGATGATGACATCAGGAAAATATGTCGATCGATCGATAAAATTTTTCGACCTGGCATCGGGCATTGGCTTGCTGGCGATTTTCATCGGTAATCTTCTACTGATAGTAAATAAATCGCCGTTTATCTGGGTCGATATCGTCGCCGATGATGCATATTATTATCTCGGGGTGGCGAGAAACCTCGTCGACCACGGCGTCAGCTCATTCCTCCCACCATTTGAGACTAACGGATATCAACCTCTGTGGCTCGCGTTGCTGTCAGTCTCGGCCTTCATCTTTGGCACGTCCAGCAGATCCATGGTTGTACAGCTGTATAGCCTGTCATTTTTTTTCACATTTCTGTTCTGCCTCGCGTCCAGATTGCGATACAAGGTAGTTTTTCCAGCGGTTGTGTGTGCAAGTTGCTTTCCGTTTGTAATGGTTTATGGCATGGAAACCACCATGATCCCCTGTTTGCTCATTCTTTACCTGGGGACGCGGAAATGGTGGGGGCAGGGAATTATCGGAAGCTTGATATTTATGGCGCGGCTTGACGCCTTGTCCTTGATTATTGCGAAGGATTTGCTCGATATCGTGAAAAGACGGGATATCGAGCTGAAAAAATATCTCATAATATTTCCGTTAATTGCCCTGTACATGGGGATCAATATTCATTATTTCGACACACCCGTCCCCGTGTCTGGCCTTGCGAAGTCGGTCGGAAATGTAAGGGGAGAGAACATTACTGTCATCCTTTTTTATTTCTCCATGATTTCCTATCTCATCCCGGCGCTGATTTGCATTGCACTTTATACTTTTATAACGAAAGAAATAAAGCGTTTCCAGTATGCGGACGAGATAATAATATCTTCGATGGCGCTCCTGATTTGCATGGTGTATTACACGATCAATTCAGGGTGGCCGATATGGCCCTGGTACTGCTGGCCACAACTGCTGCTCACGTACTACCTGATTCTTGAGGCCGTATTCATCATAAGATCAAACGCGGCGCGCCGAAGCATCATTTCTGTACGATGGATAGCTTTGCCACTGGCGATGCTTTTTCTTCTGTCAAAACCCGCTTTCGAACTTTTCTTTCGGGGGTCGATATCGTTATACCAGTCTTTCGAGAACAGGCATATTTTAAACAGCTTCGGAAGACAGAACGTAAGGCTCGTGGATTATTTGCGGACCAGAAATATCAAACCGGGTTCATTTTTTGCAATGGGGGACCGCGCAGGCTCGTTCGGATTTTTTCTCGGAAATAACTACCGGTTTATTCATACCGAGGGGCTGGCGGGACCCTATTCATACTATCGGGCAATGCAAGCCGATGAGGGTCGCAAGTTTATCGAAAATCTTGGGGTTGACTACCTTGTGGTCGACAGGGAAAGATTGATAGTGCGCGAAAATATAATAGGTGTAATTGAGCCAGTGATGCCGCTGTCGGCGAGATTTGGCGACTACATCCTGTGCTTCAAAGAGGATGGAGTAATTTTAGATCAAAGCTATAACAATATGACCAGATATCTTCTCGATTTTAAAGCCAGGGTCGAATGCCCGCGCGATGTCGAGGAAGAGTTCCTTACCCTCAGGAAGCAATACGGCGGAGTGGTGAAGTACTCGTTTCCTATGTTGAATTTTGAGCCCGATTTGATGGCCGGCCTTTGGCGTCTGCTGTTTTAATGGATGCGAAAACAGCCGGTGCCGATTCAGCACGTTGGCGTAATCAATCATCCCCAAAATAAACCGGACGCTGATGCGTCAAGGCCATCGCTCAACACCGCATCGAATCCGGCCTTCGTTGTTCATGCCTGCTCCCAGCCGACATGGACAGCGCGTCACGGCGCCAGCGCTCCGGCGGTTCCACGCCCACACCGATCTCTCGCGCGACTTCCTCAACTGGTGCGCTTTCCGGCGACAGCAACCGCCACCACCACTCTGTCCTTGAATGTCTTTCCGTAACGAGCCAATTCATTCTCTCTTTACAGCCCCCAAGGTTCCCAGTCTAGCCAGACCTGCGATCGGGACACGCGCCGATAGTGAAGCCTCCCGCAGCAAAACGATGCCCTCGCGAATCGCAGCCCATCTAAAGAATCGGACAGCCCGGCGCGAATTTCCGCTGCTCCCACGCATATTCGTACACCACACACGTCCCGGACGCGCCCTGTTTTGCATGGGCTTCCCACGTACTCACACCGCTTCCGCCAAGCGAGACGATCTCGCCAGACGTATAGACCGCAGGATCGAGATCGAAATAGCGATACTGCCGGTTCGCCACGTCCGATATCGAAAAACGCTGGATGTGTTCGCGCCCGTCTGAATCTTTCAGCCGCAGTTCCGCGATGCCGCCGCTTTGTCCATCGACAACGTTGAACAGGATGCCGATCTTCTTCAGCGTCGCACGCTCGAACCGCGAACCCGATGAAATCCTGAGCGGAATCTCGTTGCCCTTTTCCAGTACTTCGCTGTTGGTCAGACGGTATTCGCCATGCGGGAAATAGATGCCAGTATCGCGGGGCAGGATATCTTTTCTCACGTAGTAAGGGCCATTCAGGATGCGCGTGTAGTCGGCATCGATGATGTCCTGCACGCATCCTCCGTACGACGCCCACGAATACAGGTCCCACACTGTCCATTTATCGATCAGCATGAGCTTCGGACGGGATTTCCTGATTTCATCGCATGTGTCGATTTTCACCCCGAGTTTCGGGTGCTCGTTGTATTTCTCCTGCCACGGGAAATAGAAGAAATTTCCAGACGCAGGTAGCCGGTCCGCAACGACATATTCGTAATTTCTGACGGTATAGACAATGATCTTGTCCCCCGGCGACGTGAAGATATCGGCCAGTTGGGAAAATTCGGTGGTGAGCGGAACGTTACCGGCATCGAGCCGCTTTCTGTCCATTGGCAGGATCAGCGAAATCGAGAACAGGCAAACCGCAAACACGGCAACCGCCGAGACGTCAACGAAGCGATTCCGCCGCAGGGGCCGGGTGAAAAACACCAGCGGCAACGCCAGTGCGCCATCGACGAACGGCGTCGAATAGAACGAGGGGCCACGCGTCAGGATAACAAGCAGCGCGCCGGCAAGAAGCGCCGTGCGCCACGGAAAGCCTCGCTCCTGTCGCGCGATCCACACCATCGATACGATCGCTATCGCCACCAGAAACCATGAACGCGGATTTATCGCGACCTTGAAGATATTGGTGAACAGATGCATCGAATCGACCGCGTAGTTGTAGGCCGGCAGCACCTCGAAATTCATGTAGAAGTGAAACGCCGCATATCCCCGAAACGATCCAACCCAGCCGAGAAATGCGATATTCAGCGCCGCTCCGATCGCCAGCCAGAGCCACGACCTGCGCAGAAACGGACGTCGCAGCGAAGCGAAGAACAGCAGCGCTGCAGTCGGCGCAAAGGTGATATTCAGAAACGGCAACGAGGCAATGAGCAGATTCGCCACGGCGACCGGACGGTACGTGAGCGCCTCTTTCATGCAGATCGCGGGCAATGTGTACTGCGCCAGGATCATGATGATCAGCAACCCTGCTATCGCCTGATACATGTACGCGTGGGCGTAGAAAAAGCCCGGCAGCAGCCTGAGCAGGATGACCGAGCACACTGTTGTATAGAGGCCGCGCGTCAGGTTGTCCTTGAGCAGCGGCGAGAAAAAGATCGTCGCGAGCGCCACCAGTTGCAACAGGGCAACTGGAACGCGATGTACGGGGACGCCAAACGATCCGAATTTCTCAATGATGAGACCCGGCAGAAACGTTAGCGGCCCATGATGATTAAAGATGTCGCGGTAGAGCGTGCCCCCGGCCGCCATCATCTTGGCCGTCACGATCGTTTCGGATTCGTCCGGGTATTGCAGATAGTTCAGCAGGTTGTACTGATACCGCACAACGAGGACCAGCCACACAAGCAGCAGCAAACCACCCAGCAGACTGGCCAGCCTGTTGCGGTGAGGGCTCGCGACAAATAAGGAATCGCGCATCGCCGCTCCTACCCTCGGGTTCGCGCGTCGCTATCGTACCCGCCGAGGCAGGTTCGAACCAGCACCCGAAGCACCGCCAGATTGCCCTTCAGGCCGTTGATCTTGGTCGGCACTTCGCCCTTTGGATACCTTCGCGCGGTGGGGAGTTCGATGCATCGATAGCCGAGCTTTGGGACACGATAGGACAGGTACGCGAGCAGCTCATACGTCACGAAGACATCGCGAAACGGCGCCACGCGTTGATCGAGCAGCACGCTACGGCTGTAAGCCCGGAAGCCCTGCGTCGTATCGGTCCACCTGAATCCGGAAAAGAAGCTCAGCAGCGGCGCATGGACCCAGCGGATCGCAAATTCGCGGGACTTCGGTGTATTTTCAGCCACGCCGCCTGCAATGAAACGGGACGCCTGCGCAAAGTCGTAGCCGTGCTCGAGCGCGGTGACAAAACGCGGAATCGCGTCCGGATCGTCCTTGTCGTTGCCGTCGATCGTGATAATGCCTTCGTATCCCTGTTCGAGCGTAAACGCGTATGCGCACCGTAGTTGCGCACTCAGTTTGCCCGGCCCCGTCTTGACGAGCAGTCCGCTCACGCCGTCGCGCATCAGCGCCGACAGTTCGAGCGAGCCGTCAGTGCTTCCGCCATCGACGATGATGACGTCGGCCATCCGGCTGATATCGAGCGCTGCCATTTTCGAAAGCAGACTCCGGATCCTGGCGCCTTCGTTGATGACGGGTATCACCACGCAGTATCGATGCTGCCGCCCTGACCAGTGCGCGACCCGATAGGCAGGAATCTGCCAGCTGGCATGAGATTCCGCTTCAAGTCCGATTGTCATGTTCATGTTGTGATCTCCGGTCCCCGGGGCGTAGCCAGTATCACTGGCTGCTGGTCTTGACTTCTGGTTGAGCCGATCATGAAACCGTCGAAGCCACCCGGATGGTGACGAGCGCCACACCCGCGATCATCAGCGCGATTCCCGCAATGGTGTTCCAGTAAAACGGCTCACGAAAAATCAGCGCCGACATCAGCGCGACGCTCGCGACGGCTCCGCACGTGACGAGTGGATGCGCAACATTAAGCGGCAGGCGGGCAAGCGCCGCTGCATAAAGCAGAAAAGCAGTGCCATACAGACAGAGCCCCAGCCAGAACGGCCAGTTTCCGAGTGCCGCCAGCGGCTCGCTCAGCGAAGGAAACCTGCGCGGTGGCATCATCGCCATCTTCACAAGGACGCTCGCCGAAGCGTTGGACGCAACGCCGAGTATGAGGATGAGCCATTTCATGACGGCACCCCGACCTGATCGCTGCGGTAGTGGCGAATCGCCGCCGACAGCGCGCGATTTACCGATTCCAGATGCGGTTCGCGCGCGGTCGCAACCATTTCAATCGTGACGACGTGACCGGGAAGGCACCGCTGCAGCGCGTCGAAAATATCGTCGTGCGGGCAGGTTCCGTCGCCAAGCGGCACAAGTTGCGGCTCGCTTGCGTGCACATGGCCGATCAGATGCGCGAATCGCGGAAGCACTGCATCGACACCCTCGCCGTTGATCGCCATCGCGCCGGTATCGAGCTGCATCTTCACGGCCGGATGGGCGACATGCGTAACGAATGCCGCGGTTTCGGCGCTCGTCGTCATGAAGTTCGCGCCGTACACGACGGGATTGGGTTCCAGGCAGAGCACGACGCCGAGCGATCCGGCGATGTCGCCTGAACGCCGGAAGAACGTACACGCGATGTCCTGCGCCTCGTTGTCAGTGAGCCCTTCCCGGTCGCGATTTCGTGGTGAGCCGAACACCAGCCGGCTCGCACCGAGACCCGCGCCCACACGGCAGACAGCGGCCAGATGTTGCTGCATCCGCTCCTGGACGTCAGGCGGTCCAAACACGTTGAGTCCGTTCGTGCCGAACAACAATGACTGCATGCCGGTAATTTCAATACCGCGATCGGACCACCAGCGCCTTACGTCCCGGATCGCATCGTCAGACGCCTTGAACAGATCGGGGAAGTACTTCGTCGGCGCCACATCGATTGCATCGATCCCGAACCGTTCGAGCAGGCGCGCGATCTCGGCGTCCTCTGCCACATCCCAGGCGATATTCGAAATCGAGAGCCTCACGCTGCTGCTCCCATTTTCGCCATTTCGGAAAGACGCCCGGATTGCGCGTACGACCGGATCGCCTGAAACGTCTCGCGCGCACTGTACTGGTAGTGGCCGGTGCCCCCGAGCACGCGCGCATGCAGGGAACGCATGTCGTACCGGGCGGGCGGCGTATCCAACGCGTGATCGAGCTTGATCCCGAAGCCTTGCCGCGCGACGTCCGCCACGCTCACCGGCTCCGACGTGAGATGCACGAGCTTGAGACCTGCAGCATGCGCGAGCTGAAGGTCATGCCACAGATTGACCATCGGATAGAACTGAAAAACGGCGCGACTGTCGATGGCTGCGACGTTGTTCTGGTTCAGCAGATCGAAAATGACGTTCTTGCGCAGACCCGGACCCACAAGGCCCGGCAGCCGGACGATCATGTGGCTGGAGAAGCGGTGCTCGATGAACTTTTCGAGGAGGCGGCGATGCAGGCCGTATGCATGCAGACCGCTTTCATCAACCGGCGTCGCTTCATCGACGTTCACCGGGTTTGCGAACGTATCGACCGTGCTGATCAGGATGAATGTCCGGCAGCGGATAGTATCCAGATGCCCGATCAACCCGTCGATCTTCATACGGTCCGCGGAAGGCTCACGGTTCGCCAGCCACTTCTGGGCAGGCGCACCGGCGCAGATCACCGTATCGAACGTCTGACCGTCGATCTGTTCGATATTGGTCGAGCGATAAAGCGCATCGAACGATGCCTGCCGGAGCAACGTGCCGCCGACAAAACCCGAATAGCCGACCAGCGCATCAGCCATAGACCACTCCGGTTTCGCCGAGGCTGTGGCGATAATGCTGCCCGGTTGCGTCGCCGAACTGTTCCGCGTCGAGCTTTTCCAGCACGTCGTAGATGTTGTCGATCTTGCCGCCGAGCACCGAAAAACACCCTGGCAACTGCGGATGTTTCTCGAACAGGATCGGCCGTGCGTCATCGAGTTCGTTCTTCACGAGCACCGTCTTCACTTCGAAGAGCGACTCCACATGGCGCGCGCCGGCGAGCGTTGGCACGTACCGCACAACATCGCGAAGCATGCGCTCCACGCGGCTTTCACGCGCGTACGCACCGAGCCGTTCGTAGGGATCGGTGCCGGCCACGTCGCTCCAGTTGAGATGCGGCGTATAGCGCACGTGCGACAACGAATGCAGCCCGCGCGCCGGAAATGGCATTGTCGAAAAGAACGGGCCATCCATGACCGTCACGCCCAGATCCCGAAACCGGGACGGCACATCGATCAAGGCGATTTCCGCGATTTCCTGCTTGAGTTGGGTCTGCGTTCCGGGATAGTCGCCGCCGATCTGGTTAAGTCCGCTGTACGTGCAGTTGAAGACGTAGTTGCACGGAATCGGTTCGCACGCCGCGTCGCCATGCTGTACGGCGACCGTGAGCGCGGAACCGGTGCCGCGCACCACCTCCGTGACACGGGCACCGGTACGTACCTGCACGCCGCATTCGTCGAGCGCGTTGCCCGCCCACGCGGCGAGCCGGCTGGCGTCGAACGCATACTCTTCGACCAGAAACACATCTTCGATCAGCCGCGGCTCGAAGAGCGCGCGGAGTGCGGGTGGCGCGGGCCAGATGTTCGCGCCAATCTCGTGGCAGAAGCGCTCGAACTGCCGCGCCGTCACCCTGGAGTTATGACGGGCGATCGCGTAGAGCTTCGTGAAATCGCGCTTCACCGCATCGGGCCATTCGAAGACGAATTTCCGGAGATTGATCCGGCTCCGATAGGCGGTCGTGAAGCTGCGTGGGTAGTGGTAACCGTTGTGAATGCGCGCCTGATTGTTGAAAGACGCGCGCTGTAGAAGCGACCCTTCGCGCTCGATGAGCGTGACGCGCTTCATCCCGCGTGCCTTCGCCAGATAGGCGGCAATCGTCGTGCCGTAAAAGCCGCCACCGATGACGACCGCATCCCGACCGTTTTCTGGCGTCGTCATCAGGCGACCCGCTGGGCTGGGAGATTCGCGACGTGCGCGGGCGGCGGCGCAACTTCTTCGATATTGAGTTTCTCGCAGCGCGTCATGCGCGCGCTCGTGAATTCATGACTGACGTGATAGAGCGGGTGCTCGTCCGAAACGCTGTCGACATGCAGGATGTATTCACCGAGCACGAGCAGCACCAGCGAGATCAGAAAGAACATCCCCGACTGCTGCAGCGACAGGCTGATCCAGCCGGGCGCGACATCCGTCTTGAACAGGCCAATCGCGACGACGTAAAACGAGTACAGCAGATTGGCGACCGCGCCGAAGACCGACAGCGAGGTAACGAGTCGCATCGGCGTGCGGGTGGTCGATACGAGCAGCCGCATGGCGAGATCGACACTTTCGCCCAGACGTTTGACCCGAAACGCCTTCGATTCCGCCTTGTATTTCAGGTTGGCGCGCTTGAAGCCGGCCGTTGCGGGCAGATGCCGGTAGCTCATTGCCGGCTGACGATGCTGCAGAATGAAATTGACCACCTGCTTGCTGAGAACGCGATACGGCGGCGCCTCTTTCGCAAGGTGAATGCCGTTGAGCTTTTCGTATGACCAGTGAAACGCCGCGCAGGCGAGGCGATATGTCAGGCTCTGCGGCGGCGCCTGCTCGTTTTGGGCAAACACGACGTCGATTCCGTTGACGGATTTTTCGAGCATCGTCGGGAGGAAGCCGATGTCGTCGGTGAGCGGATCGAGCACGGCTACATAATCGCCGAGTGCGTTTTCCAGACCGACCCACGACGCCGTATCGATATCGACCGTTTTTGTCAGGACAAACGCCTGCAGGTTCGGCAATCCATCTTCGCTCGTGAGGTTGCGGAGCACCGACACACTGTCGTCGCTCGACGCATTGGCCACAACGATCAGTTCGTAGTCACGCACCAGCGCCGACACACACGAAGCCGCGTCCGACAGGATTGCTTCGAGATTGTCGGACTGCTCACGCACGACGAATACGACTGACAGAAAGACTGGAAAGAACGGCATTCGAATACCTCTCGAACGTGGGTTCGTCATGATTAGCGAACTGTTTTGGACCTGTTGCGACGCGTAAATGGCGCCGCGCACCAGGCGGGCGTTCCCGTGTTCCGGTCTGCATGGGGACGGTCCAGCCGGTATCTGCAGATTGCCCAGCCGGCCACGTCTGCTGCCTGCGCGCCTGAGCCCCGCATTGCCCCGATGTGCCAATCGTAGGGAAGAGTCAGATGGGCGGCCGTGCGCGAGCGAACATTGCTTCGCAGATAGGGCGATATGAAAAGCGCGGGCGCCGCCCGCCCGGTGCGGCGGGGCCCGAAGCCCCGCAATGGCGGGACGGGCGCCATACGGCCACCGTGGCCGCCTGGAATGATCCTTGCGGCGGCGCGCGTCGTCACCTATAACTTCCGGAGATATTGCTTCCCCGGATCTGCCCGTCGCGCGCCGTCGGGCATTGTTTTGTGCGTCGCACAGTATGCGTTTGCTGTCGTCAACAACGTCGTCATAAAAGCAGACATGAACGGATCGCGGCGTTTGACCGGCTTGCCGGTCAGGCAGGGCTGGATTCACGCCGCGCAGCGGTTGGCTGGTCAGGTTGAAACACGCCGTTCAACATAACCGAAACAAGCGAGGGCACCGTGGATCTCGAAACCGTACATACATTCATCATGACCCGTGGCATCGATATCGGCACCAAGGTGCTCGGGGCAATCGTGCTGTGGATTGTCGGGCGCTGGGTCATCTCGCTGATTACCGGCCTGCTGCGCAAGATCCTCGCGCGCAACGGGCGCGTCGATCCGACGCTCGCGCACTACCTCGGCTCGATTCTCGGTGGCTTGCTGAACCTGCTGTTGATCCTCGCCGTGCTGCAGGTGTTCGGTGTGCAGACGACATCGTTCGCAGCGCTCCTGGCCGGCCTCGGTCTGGCGATCGGCACGGCGTGGGGCGGCCTGCTCGCGCACTTCGCGGCGGGCATCTTCATGCAGATTCTGCGGCCCTTCAAGGTCGGCGACTTCGTGACGGCCGCCGGCGTGACCGGCACGGTCGTGGAACTCGGTCTCTTCGGCACGACGATCGTCACGCCGGACAACGTCACGACCATCGTCGGCAACAACAAGGTCTTCTCCGACACGATCTCGAACTACAGCGCACTGCCCGTGCGCCGCGTCGAACTGACGGCGAAGGTCGCGAACGGCGTCGATCCCATCGATGCGGCGAACCGGCTGCGCGCCGCGATCACGAAGATTCCGAACGTGGCGGAAACGCCCGCGCCGGACATCGAAGTGCTGTCGTTCACGCCCGAAGGCCCGTTGCTGTGCGTGCGGCCCTACGCGCACACGGACAACTACTGGCAGGTCTATTTCGACACGAACCGCGCGATCATCGAGACGTTCAGGGAAGCCGGCTATCCGACACCGGAGACGCCCGTGGTGCGCCGCACGGCGGCCTGATCGAATACGCCACCGGCCGCAGCGCAGTGCAGCGCAGGCGGCCTCGTCTGCCAGACCGGGACCCAAAGGAAACGGCGTCGCAATTCACACTGCGACGCCGCTGTTTATCCCGCCATGCAAGGTTCGACAGCCGCGGCTTCAACGTCCACCGGGCTTGCGCGCGACGTTCGCGGCCGGGTCCTTGCGCATCATCTTCCAGAGCGCACCAAGCACCACCGGCACGATTGCCGCGCCGATACCGACCAGCACGATCACGTTCAGATACTGGCGAATGAACGGAATGTTGCCGAAGAAGTAACCGAGCAGCACGAGCAGCAGCACCCAGAACAGCGCGCCTGCGATATTGAAGAACTGGAAGCGCCGTACGTCCATGTCCGATGCGCCCGCCACGAACGGCGCGAACGTGCGCACCACCGGAATGAAACGCGCGAGGACGATGGTCTTGCCACCGTGCTTCTCGTAGAAGTTATGCGTCTTCTGGAGCGCGGCGCGATCGAGAAAGCGGTCGAGCCCAGGTATGTGGGTGTTGAACACCTTCGGACCGATTGCCCGGCCGATCATGTAGTTGACCGTGTTCCCGAGCACAGCGGCAACGAGCAACAGGCCGATCAGGAGCGGCAGGCTCATCTCGCCCGTCGCGCAAAACGCACCGCCGATAAACAGCAGCGAATCGCCCGGCAGGAACGGCAGTACGACAAGCCCCGTCTCGCAGAAGACGATCAGGAACAGCACGGCGTACACCCACGTGCCGTATTGATGGATGAACTCACCCAGAAACTTGTCGATATGCAGGACAAGGTTGAAAAACTGCAGCAGCGTGTCCAAAAGCATCCCTTATATGCAAAGCGCGGCGGTCGGCGAAAATGCGCCCGAAGCGGTGAAATTGACCGCGCAATGATACCGAAAGTGCCCGCCGGGCTAAATTAATTGAGTGCGCGCGGCCACACTCGGAGCCCGAAAGAGGCGGCCCCCGCCAAGTCGCTATAATTTCGGCATGTCCGAATTCTCCGAAAATCCCGTCGATGCCGTGGCCCCCGCTGCGGCCTCAACGGCTGCGCCGGTGCCGTCTGGTACGTCCAGCGCCCCCGAAGCGCCCGCTTCGCCCGCCCCGCGCCCGTTGCGCGCGATCCAGCCCCTGCCCGACCAGCTGATCAGCCAGATTGCCGCCGGCGAAGTGGTCGAGCGGCCGGCTTCGGTGGTGAAGGAGTTGCTGGAGAACGCGCTCGACGCCGGCGCGTCGACACTGCGCATCGGCCTCGACGAAGGCGGCGTCAAGCGCATTTCGATCACCGATGACGGCTGCGGCATCCCCGAAAACGAATTGCCGCTAGCCTTGCTGCGCCACGCGACGAGCAAGATCCGCTCGCTTGCCGAGCTCGAAGCGGTCGCGACGCTCGGGTTTCGCGGCGAAGCGCTGGCTTCGATTGCCTCGGTGGCGGAGATGTTCATTACAAGCCGCACGGCGAGCGCGCCGCACGCGGTGCGCATCGATGCGCAGACCGGCGCGCTGACGCCCGCTGCCGGCGCACAGGGCACCACGATCGAAGTGCGCGAGCTGTATTTCAACACGCCCGCGCGACGCAAATTCCTGAAGAGCGAACAGACCGAACTCGGCCACTGCCTCGAGATGATCCGTCGCTCGGCGCTCGCGCGGCCGGACGTCGCGATTTCGGTGCTGCATAACGGGCGCGCCGTCGAACACTGGAACGCCACCGATCCGGCGACGCGCGTCTCGAAGATTCTCGGCGAAACGTTCGCAACGGCGCATCTGCCGCTAGACGAATCGGCCGGGCCGCTGGCGGTCTACGGATGTGCGGGCCTGCCGACTGCAAGCCGCGGCCGGGCGGACCAGCAGTATTTCTTCGTCAACGGCCGCTTCGTGCGCGACAAGCTGCTCACGCACGCGGTGCGCGCCGCATACGAAGATGTGCTGCACGGCGACCGCTACCCGTCGTATGTGCTGTTTCTCGACCTGCCGCCCGAGGCCGTCGACGTGAACGTGCATCCATCGAAGATCGAAGTGCGATTCCGCGATTCGCGCTCGATTCACCAGTTCGTGTTTCACGCCGTGCAACGCGCGCTCGCGCGGCACGCGGGCGCTTCGCCAGAAACGACCGCGGGCGGCCACGCAGCCCATATCGCACCGATGCCGATGCCGACGCCAAATCCCGCTTCGTTCGGCTCGACGCCGCTCGGCGGCGGCGGTCTGTCGGGTGACAATGGCGGCAATACCTGGCTGCGCCAGGCGCGCATGACGCAGGGCACGCTTCCCGTCGCACAGCCGCTCGCACTCTACGACGCGCTGTTCGGCCGCAAGGACCTGGGCGCCGGCACGGCGTCCGGCACGACGGCGCTCGAAGCGCGGGATGGGGACCCAAATGTCGGCGGTAACGGCATGTCGGCGTTTTCCGGCTCAGCGACGGCATTTCCGGCCGGATTTGCAGCGGGTGGCGCACAGGCGTTCGCTGCGGGAAACGGCAGCGACGAGCAGCCGCTCGGCTTTGCACTGGGCCAGATTCATGGCATCTATGTACTGGCGCAGAACGCATACGGGCTTGTGATCGTCGATATGCACGCCGCGCACGAGCGCATCCTGTACGAGCAGTTCAAGCATGCGCTGTCTGACCGCACGATTGCCGTGCAGCCGCTGCTGATCCCGCTGTCGATGCACGCCGATCCCGTCGAGATCGGCACCGTCGAGGAAGAACGCGCGACGCTCGATGCACTCGGCTTCGATCTTGCCGTGCTGTCGCCGAATACGCTCGCGATTCGCGCCGTGCCCGCGCTGCTGAAAGACGCCGACCTGCAGGCGCTCGCCCGCGCGGTCCTCGCCGATCTGCATGCGTTCGGCGGCTCGCGCGTGTTGACCGAGCGTCAGCACGAACTGCTCGGCACGCTCGCGTGCCACCATGCAGTGCGTGCAAACCGTCGTCTCACGCTCGACGAAATGAACGCGCTGCTGCGCCAGATGGAAGCGACCGAACGCGCGGACCAGTGCAATCACGGGCGCCCGACGTGGTATCAACTGACGCTCTCCGACCTCGATCGCCTCTTCATGCGCGGTCAATGAGCGTGCGCTTCTCCTCCCGCTCATGACGTCGCACGAAGCCACGCCCATCGCCTGCCTGCTCGGCCCGACCGCGTCGGGGAAGACGGCCGCCGCGCTCGCATTTGCCGCGCGGCATCCGGTCGAGATCATCAGCGTCGATTCGGCGCTCGTCTATCGCGGAATGGATATCGGCACCGCCAAGCCCAATGCGGAAGAGCGCGCGCTCGCGCCACATCATCTGATCGACATTGTCGATCCGGCCGATGCGTATTCGGCCGCCGATTTCCGTACGGATGCGCTGCGGCTCGCCGGTGAAATCGCGGCGCGCGGGCGCGTGCCGCTGCTGGTCGGCGGCACGATGCTTTACTACAAGGCGCTGACGCAGGGGCTCAACGATCTGCCCGCAGCCGACCCCGACGTGCGCGCGACACTCGACGCGGACGCCGCCCGCGAAGGCTGGCCCGCGCTGCACGCGCGTCTCGCGGCCGTCGATCCGGTCACCGCGGCACGTCTCGCGCCAAACGATTCGCAGCGCATCCAGCGCGCACTCGAGGTGTACCTGCTGACCGGCCAGGCGATGTCCACGCTGCTGGAAGCGCCTGCGCGCATCGACGAAGCCGCGTGCCTCTGGCGCTTCACCCCGATCGCGCTGGAGCCGTCGGATCGCGGCGTGCTGCACGCGCGCATCGAGAAGCGCTTTGACGCGATGCTCGCGGCGGGCCTCGTCGATGAAGTGCGACGCCTGCGTGAGCGCGACGATCTGCATCCCGATTTACCTTCGATGCGATGCGTCGGCTACCGGCAGGTCTGGGAATATCTCGACGGCGAAACAGACTACGACACGATGCGCGACAAAGGCGTCTTCGCGACGCGCCAGTTGTGCAAGCGCCAGCTTACGTGGCTGCGCGCGATGCCCGAACGCGTGGTAATCGACTGCTGCGCGGCCAACGCGACCCAGCAGGCGCTTGAGGCAATCGAAACCGTCCTGGGCGACAAGGCTGCACTGTGACGATGACGACGATGGGCAATAAAAAAGCCGCCTGATACAAGTCAGACGGCTTTTTTCACGGCAGTCAGATCAGCGCAATCAGACAACGACAGTCTGTGCCTCGCCTTCCTTGCTCTGACGCACGGTGCCGATCTTCCACACCTGTTCGCCCGCAGCGGACAGCAGGCCAATCGCCTGTTCAGCATCGGCAGCGGACACGATCACAGCCATCCCGATGCCGCAGTTGAACACGCGATGCATTTCCGCGTCCGCCACGCCGCCATGCTTCTGCAGCCAGCCGAAAAGCGGCGGCAGCGGCCATGCGCGGTGATCCAGTTCGGCCGTGAGGCCTTCGCGCAGCACACGCGGAATGTTTTCGACGAGGCCGCCGCCCGTGATGTGCGCCATGCCCTTCACGGCGATGGTCTGCATCAGCGAGAGCAGCGGCTTCACGTAGATGTGCGTCGGCGCCATCAGCGCATCGGCGAGCGAGCGGCCATCGAAATCGGCGTTCAGATCCGGATTCGCGCGCTCGATGATCTTGCGCACCAGCGAGAAGCCGTTCGAATGGATGCCGCTCGATGCCAGACCCAGCACCACGTCGCCCGGGGCAATCGTGCTGCCGTCGATAATCTTGCTCTTTTCGACCGCGCCGACCGCAAAACCGGCCAGATCGTATTCGCCGTCCGGGTACATGCCCGGCATTTCCGCCGTTTCGCCGCCGATCAACGCGCAACCAGCCAGCTCGCAGCCCTGCGCGATGCCCTTCACGACCGTCGCGGCGGTCGCGACGTCCAGCTTGCCGCACGCGAAGTAATCGAGGAAGAACAGCGGCTCGGCGCCCTGCACGAGGATGTCATTGACGCTCATCGCGACGAGATCCTGGCCGACGGTGTCGTGTTTGTTCAGCTGAAACGCCAGCTTGAGCTTCGTGCCGACGCCGTCGGTGCCCGAAACGAGCACCGGCTCCTTGTATTTTTTCGGCACTTCGAAGAGCGCACCGAATCCACCGATGCCGCCCAGCACGCCGTCGCGCAAGGTCTTTTTGGCAAAGGGCTTGATCGCGTCGACAAGGGCGTCGCCCGCGTCGATGTCCACGCCGGCGTCGCGATACGACAGGCCTTGGGCCGAATCAGTTGAATTCGGCGCGGATTTCGGTTGATTCATGGGGCAGAGCTCGAAGGTCGGTAAAATGCGATTTTACCCGATGCCGGCCGTCAGGCTGGAATTCATCCATTCGGACGCCCCCTGGAAAACCCGCCTTGCAGCAGAATTCGCCTGTTCTGACGCCGTACCAGCGTCAAGCCTTCATCTGGGTCGCCATTGCGCTCGGGCTCGGCATCCTGTTGTGGCTGTTGAGCCCGGTCCTCACGCCGTTCCTGCTCGGCGCGATTCTCGCGTACATCCTGCAGCCGGGCGTGGCGTGGCTCGTGCGCCGGCGCGTGCCGCGCGGCGTCGCCGCGTTGCTGATGATCCTGATCTTCGCGCTGCTGATGACCGCGCTCCTGCTGCTCGTGCTGGTCGTCGTGCAGAAGGAAAGTCCGCAACTGAAGCAGCAGGTGCCGCGGTTTTTCTCGCACGCGCATGACTGGCTGCAGCCGAAACTCGCGCTGATGGGCGTCACCGAGACGCTCGATTTCGCAAGCGTGCGCGATCTGGTGATGGGCCAGATGGAAGGCAGCGCGCAGACCGTCGCGCTCTACGCGTGGACCTCGATTCGCACCAGCAGCAACGTGATGATCTCGGTCGTCGGCAATGTCGTGATGGTGCCGCTCGTCCTGTTCTATCTGCTGTACGACTGGAACGCAATGGTTGCCCGCGTCAAGGTCGTCATTCCGCGCCGCTGGTTCGACAAGACAATCCAGCTCGCCACAGACATGGACCGCATGCTCTCGCAGTACCTGCGCGGCCAGTTGCTCGTGATGGCGGTGCTCGCCGTGTACTATGCGGTCGCGCTCTTCATCGCGGGCTTCGAGATCGCGCTGCCGGTTGGCATCTTCACCGGCCTCGCCGTATTTATCCCGTATATCGGCTTTGCAACCGGTCTGATTCTCGCGCTCGTCGCCGGCGCACTGCAGTTCGGCGACTGGTATGGCCTCGGCGCGGTGGCGCTCGTGTATGGCGTCGGGCAGTTTCTCGAAAGCTTTATCCTGACGCCACGGCTCGTCGGCGAGCGCATCGGCATGCATCCGCTCGCGGTGATTTTCGCGCTGCTCGCGTTCGGGCAGCTGTTTGGTTTTTTTGGCGTGCTGCTCGCATTGCCTGTCAGTGCGATCCTGTCGGTCGCACTGCGCGAAATGCGCGCCGGCTATCTGGCCAGCGCGCTTTACAAGTAACTGACTCCGGTTTTTATTGTGCTTCGTCAACTGACGCTCGATCTCGGCACCCCACCGCCATCGACATTCGACAATTTCTTCGCCGGCAGCAACGCCGAGCTGGTCACGCGCCTGCGTGAGCTCGAAGGCGCGCTCGCGGTCGGCCCGGTCGCCGACCGGACGTTCTACGTCTGGGGCGAAACCGGCAGCGGCCGCAGCCATCTGCTCAAGGCACTGGTGGAGAACGCGCAGCCCGGGTCCGCCCGTTTCGTGAGCCCGCAAAGCGGCCTCGCGGCGTTCGCGTTCGACCCGCGCGTCGCGCTCTACGCGATCGACGACTGCGACGGCCTCTCCAGCGCGCAGCAGATTGCGCTCTTCAATCTCTTCAACGAAGTGCGCGCGCATCCCACCAGCGCGCTGGTCGCGACCGGCAACGCCGCGCCGATGGGCCTCGCGGTGCGCGAAGACCTGCGCACGCGGCTTGGCTGGGGTCTCGTGTTCCACCTTGCGCCGCTACCCGACGAAGGCAAGGCGGCCGTGCTCAAGTACGCCGCGCGCGAACGCGGCATCGCGCTCGCTGACGACGTCCCGGCTTACCTGCTCACGCACTTTCGCCGCGACATGCCGAGCCTGATGGCACTTCTCGACGCGCTCGACCGCTTCTCGCTCGAACAGAAGCGCGCGGTCACCCTGCCGCTGTTGCGCACCATGCTCGCGTCGCCCGAGAGCGGCGCGGACCCGCGAACGGCTCCGTCATCATCCGCTTCAAGTAAAATGGGCCCCCATGACTAACCTCGCACTCTTTGATCTCGATCACACGCTCATTCCCACTGACAGCGACCACGAATGGGGGCGCTTCATGGTGAAGCACGGCATGGTCGATGCTGAAAACTTCGCGCGTGAAAACGACCGCTTTTTTGCCGACTACAAGACCGGCCGGCTCGACATCCACGCGTATCTGATCGCGATGCTCACGCCGCTGTCGAAATACTCGCGCGCGCAGCTGGCCGCGTTTCACCAGCAGTACATGCACGAAGTGATCAAGCCCGCGATCGTGCCGGCCGCGCTCGAACTCGTGCGCGTGCATCGCGACGCAGGCGACCTGTGCTGCATGGTCACTGCGACGAACGAATTCATCACCGCGCCGATCGCCGAAGTCTTTGGCGTGGACAAGCTGATCGCGTGCGAAGCGGAAACCGTCGACGGTCATCCGCATTCGGACTACACCGGACGGCCGACTGGCACGCCCAGCTACAAGGAAGGCAAGATTGTCCGTACCGAAGCGTGGCTGACTTCGCTCGGCAAGACATGGTCGGATTTTGAGCGCAGCTATTTCTACAGCGATTCGCACAACGATATCCCGCTGCTCGAAAAAGTCACCGACCCGATCGCGACCAATCCCGACGACACCTTGCGCGCCCATGCGCAGGCCAAAGGCTGGCGCATCCTCGAACTCTTTCAACCCACGTGATCAAAAAATTCATTCGCAAGCTGTTCGGACAGGATCCGGCACCCGCTGACGCTGCTACCGAGCCGCCAGAGGCAGACGAACCCGCTGGCACCCGCGCGGGCCGCGGCACGGCGGCCGGTCCGGCCACGAAAACCCGCCGCAAGCCGGCGCGGGCCGCGGGCGCAAAGGCGGTGTCCGACCCGGACGTGCCTGTCATCATCTCGTCCGACATTCACGGCATCGATCCGTCGTTGATCTCGAAGAACGCGATCCGCGTGACCGAAGGGTTGCAGCAGGCGGGCCACCGTGCGTTTATCGTCGGCGGCGCGGTACGTGACCTGCTGCTCGGCATTGCGCCGAAAGACTTCGACGTCGCGACCGATGCCACGCCCGATCAGGTGCAGAAGCTCTTTCGCCGTGCGCGCATCATCGGCCGGCGTTTCCAGATCGTGCACGTGCAGTTCGGCCAGGAAATCATCGAAACCTCGACGTTCCGCGCCCTGGTCGATCCGCCCGCGGCGGATGCCGCACCGCCGCGCCGCCTGAAGCGCGACGAGCTCGACCGCCGCACCCACGCGGTCGACGCGAGCGGGCGCGTGCTGCGCGACAACGTCTGGGGCGAGCAGCACGAAGACGCCACGCGCCGCGATTTCACGATCAACGCGATGTACTACGACCCGGCTACGCAGACGGTGCTCGATTATCACAACGGCATGGCCGACATGCGCGCGCGGTTGCTGCGCATGATCGGCGATCCGGCCACCCGGTACCGCGAAGATCCGGTGCGTATGCTGCGCGTGGTGCGTTTCGCCGCGAAGCTCGGCTTCGAGATCGAAGACAACACGCGTGCGCCGATCGCCGAAATGGCCGATCTGATCAACAACGTACCGGCGGCCCGCCTCTTCGACGAAATGCTGAAGCTGCTGCTGTCCGGTCACGCGCTCGCATGCCTGACGCGTCTGCGCAAGGAAGGCCTGCATCACGGGCTGCTGCCGCTGCTGGACGTCGTGCTCGAACAGCCGCAGGGCGAGAAATTCATCACGCTCGCGCTCACCAATACCGACGACCGCGTACGCGCCGGCAAGCCGGTTTCACCGGGCTTCCTGTTCGCCACGCTGCTGTGGCACGACATGCAGCAACGCTGGCAGCAATTCGAGGCAAAGGGCGAATATCCGGTGCCCGCGCTGCACCGCGCGATGGACGACGTGCTCGACATGCAGACCGAGAAACTCGCGATCCACAAGCGCTTCTCGTCGGATATGCGCGAGATCTGGGGTCTGCAGCTGCGCCTCGAAAAACGCTCGGGCCGCGGGGCGCTGAAGCTGCTGGAACACCAAAGATTTAGAGCAGGGTATGATTTCCTCCTGTTACGCTGCGAATCGGGCGAACTCGATGAGTCGGTCGGTCAGTGGTGGACGGAGTTCATCGATGGAGACATCGCCGCGCGTGAGGCATTGCTTTCGCAAGGCGGGAAGGACCGGGCACCCAGAAAACGACGGCGGCGCAGCAGTGGCGCCAGAAGCCGCAAACCGGGTGACGGAATGGAGGGCGGCACGACCGCAGGAACGCAAGAAGCCAGCGATGCGAGCCATCACGGCCCGCACGAAGACTGACCGCTTCCGGCACACGCCGTCGAACATAAGTCGCAGGAAGTTATGCCATGACGGTTGCCTATCTCGGCCTCGGCGCGAATCTCGGGGACGCGCGCCAGACCCTGAAAGACGCTGTTGTGTGTCTCGCACAACAGCACACCATTGCCGTGCTCGCCAAGTCGAGCATGTATCGCACCGCCCCGATCGACGCGGGTGGCGACGACTATTTCAACTGCGTCGTGAAGATCGATACGACGCTCCCCGTGCGCCATCTGCTCGCGCTGTGTCACACGATCGAGCATCACTTCGGCCGGGAGCGTCCCTTTCGTAACGCCCCGCGCACACTCGATCTCGACATCCTGCTTTTCGGCGACCACTGCATCGACGAGCCGGATCTGATCGTGCCGCATCCCCGTCTCACGGAGCGTGCGTTCGTGCTCGTCCCGCTCGTCGAAATCGACCCGACGCTGATCATTCCGCAGCATGGCCGCGCCGACGCATTTCTTGAAGCGGTCGCGTCACAGCGCATCGAAAAGATGAAGTCACCGTGTCAGTGCCCGGTGCTCGGTGCGCTGACGGGGAACAAGGCAGAATCGTCCAAAGGCGGTTGCCGATGAATTCCACGCCGCTCACCGTCGTCGCGCCGGATCTGAGATCGCCGTTCCGCTATCTTGCGATCGAAGGCCCGATTGGCGTCGGCAAGACGTCGCTCGTGAACCGGCTCGCGGAGCGCTGGTCGATGCACGCGATCTACGAACGGCCGCAGGAAAACCCGTTTCTCGAACGTTTTTATCGCGACACGTCGCGCTTTGCGCTGCAGACACAGCTTCATTTCGCGTTGCAGCGGGCGCAGCAGGTGCGCGACATCGCGGCGGCCTGGTCCGCCGGTACGCCGCTCATCGCCGATTTCATGACGCAGAAGAACGACGTGTTCGCGCGTCTCACGCTGCCGGACGACGAATGGCAACTGTACCGTTCGCTCGCGGCGCGCGTCGACGCATCGGGGCCTGCGCCGGATATGGTCGTGTATCTGCAGGCGAGCCCGGAGGTGCTGTTTTCGCGCATCCAGAAGCGCGCGGTACCGATGGAACTGCAGATTTCCGATGCCTATCTGCGCGCGCTGTGCGACGCATACAATGAATTTTTCTATCACTATGACGGCGCACCTGTGCTGACGGTGAACGCTGAACATCTGAATCCGCTCGAGTCGGACGCGGACCTTGCACTTCTGATCGAACGCATGGAATCGATGCGCGGTCGCAAGGAATTCTTTGTCAAAGGCACGTCGCTGTAAGCGGCGTCGCTCTCCTTTTTTTCCACGGACTGTCATGACTTATTTGCAGGAAACGAGCCGCAGTGCCGTTACCGTGCCGAAACTGCAGGCCATGCGCGAAGCCGGCGACCGAATCGCCATGCTCACCTGCTACGACGCGAGCTTCGCGTCACTGCTAGATCGCGCGGGCGTCGACGTGCTGCTGATCGGCGATTCGCTCGGCAACGTGCTGCAGGGTCACTCGACGACGCTGCCTGTCACGCTCGAAGACATCGCCTACCACACGGCCTGCGTTGCGCGGGCCAAGCCTTCCGCACTGATCGTCGCCGATCTGCCGTTTGGCACCTACGGCACACCGGCCGAAGCGTTCGAGAGTTCCGTCAAGCTGATGCGCGATGGCGCGCAGATGGTGAAGCTCGAAGGCGGCGAATGGCTGGCGGACACCATACGCTTTCTCGTCGATCGTTCGATTCCAGTGTGCGCGCACGTCGGGCTCACCCCGCAATCGGTGCACGCGTTCGGCGGCTTCAAGGTGCAGGGCAAGACGGACGCAGGCGCGAGCCAGTTGCTTCGCGATTCGCGTGCCGTTCAGGATGCCGGCGCGCAACTGATCGTGATCGAAGCGGTGCCAGCGCTGCTCGGATCGGAAGTCACCCAGCAGCTGAAAATCCCGACGATCGGTATCGGTGCGGGGCTCGACTGCTCGGGGCAGGTGCTGGTGCTGCATGACATGCTCGGCATTTTCCCCGGCAAGCGGCCGCGTTTCGTGAAAGACTTCATGCAGGGCCAGACGGGGATTTTTGCTGCGGTCGAGGCGTATGTGCGGGCCGTGAAAGACAGCTCGTTCCCGGGACCCGAGCATACGTTTTAAAGGCGGCGGCAGGCGTTTGCATCACGTGTTGCAAATGCCGGGTCGAGTCTTCGTCCTGTCCTTAACGCGACGCTGTCGCGGGATGACGGAGACCATCATGAGCCCCTTCTGCCTGATCGACATTGCCGGAATTCGCGAACATTCGACCGTGCCGCACGACGTGCCGGCGCCGGCGCCTCACTGGCGCTTCACCAGCTGGGTTCTGAGGCTCTTTCATCACGATCACGTCTGAGCCGGCTGCGCGCAGCGCGCCCGCAGCGTATTGCGCGAGGCCCCGCCAGTTGCCGGTTGGGTTGCTCAGACGACGAGCTTCGCCGCTACCGCTCCGCGCAACGCGTTGCAGAGCATCAACGCTTCGGCATTCTCGACGTCGGAGCGTACAAGAACGCGCTCGGCGGGCTGCATGACGGTGTCCTCGAGCAGCACGCCACGCATCACCCCCGGCAGCACACCCGACGACAGCGGCGGCGTCCACCACCGCCCGTCCAGCTTGACGAAGACCGTCGTGCGGCCACCTTCCGTCAGTTCGCCGCGCTCGTTGAAAAACAGCATGTCGAAGGCGCCCTTCGACTCCGCTTCGTGCCACGCACGGTCATATTCCGCGCGGCGCGTCGTCTTGTGGTGCAGCAGCGCGTCGCCCGACTCCATTGCGGTGTAACCGTAATCGAGCGCAAACAGCACCCCCACGACGTCGCCTTTCAGAGGCGCCAGCAACGCGGCGGTGAGTTGCGTCGCGCCCCGCTTGTCGACTGCCAGTCGCATGCGATGTGGCGTTTCTGCCGTTAGTTGCGAACTCTCCGCAGCTATCTGTTCACGCGCGGCTGCTTCATCGAAAGCGAAGCCGAGATACCGCGCGCTTGCACCGATGCGCGCCAGATGGCGATCGAGATGTCGCACGCCGCTCTCGCGTGTCGCATACATCGTTTCGAATAACTGGACGCCCGGGTCGGACTCCGTCAAAAACCGTGCTTTCAACCGGCACTCCACGTATTCGTCGGCGGCGACACTGTCGAGCACGATGCCCGCGCCAATGCCCAGTTTGCCGTGGCGCTCGCCGGCTTGTGCGGACGCGTCGAGCGTCAACGTGCGGATCGCGACCGAAAGGCAAAAGTTGCCGCAGATGTCTTCTGCGTCTGGAGCTGGCGCAGCGGCTTCGCCCGTCACCGGCGCGGCGACATTCGCTGGATCTGTCACGCCAGCCGCCTGCGAAGACGAAGAAGCACGCGCATCGAGCCAGCCGATCGCGCCGGTGTAAAGACCGCGTGGCGTGCTTTCGAGTGCGTCGATCAACTGCATGGTCTGATGCTTCGGCGCGCCGGTAATCGAGCCGCACGGAAAGAGCGCGCGGATGATATCGGCAAACGACGTATGCGCACGCAAACGCGCCTCGACGGTCGACGTCATCTGCCACACCGACGCATAAGGCTCGACGGTGAAGAGTGCCGGCACCTTCACCGAGCCGGTCTCGGCGACCCGCGACAGATCGTTTCGCAGCAGGTCGACGATCATCACGTTTTCGGCACGGTTCTTGGGGTCGTTCGCGAGGAATTCGGCGAGATGCCGATCGGCCAGCGGATCGGGCGAGCGCGGCGCCGTGCCTTTCATCGGCCGCGCGTGCAGCGTGCGCCCTTCCTTTTCGACGAAGAGCTCCGGCGAGCACGACAGCACCCACCGGTCGCCCGGCAACGCGATCAGCGCGCCATAGCGCACCGGTTGCCGCGCCCGCAACCGTCGATACAGCGCGAATGGCGAACCGAACACGTCAAAATCGAGCCGGTACGTGTAGTTGACCTGATACGAATCGCCGGCACGCAACGCTTCGTGGATGCTGGCTATGGCCTGGTCGAATTCGACTTCGTCGACGCTTTCACGCATGCCGCCAACGCCCGCCATCGATGGCTCCTTCGCGCCGCCGTCTCGCGCGACAAGCCACGCATCGACTTCGTCGTGCGAATGCTTTTCGCATCGTTCGAACAATAAAAAACGCAGCGTGGCATCGCCACACTGCGTTTTTTTCAACCGGACGGAATCCTGAAGCACCAGATTCCGGCCGAATTCGTAGTCGCCGAGTACCACAGCGTGCAAACCGTCGCGCAGATCCGCCGCGACGGCGTCGCACACTGTATCGAGCGCGCCGGCATCCGTGCACGCGCGCTCGCGCACAAAACCCGTATACAGACGACTCGCGCGATGTCCTGCCGTCGAGTCGCAGTCGTCGAGCAACGCGAACACGGCGTCGCGTTCGTCAGTCACCATGGGTACCGCCAACCTCAGCCTTCCGTTAATCGAAGAAGCTCTTCACCCGGTCAAACCAGCTCTTGCTTTGCGGACTGTGCCGCGCGCCGCCCTCGACGAGCGACTTCTCGAACTGCTGCAGGATCTCGCGCTGACCTTCAGTGAGCTTGACCGGTGTTTCAACCTGCACGTGCACGTAAAGATCACCCGCGATGCTCGAACGCAAACCCTTGATGCCCTTGCTACGCAGACGGAACGTCTTGCCCGACTGCGTGCCTTCCGGCACCGTGAAGCTCGCACGGCCCGCCAGCGTCGGCACTTCGATTTCGCCGCCGAGCGCCGCCGTCGTGAACGGAATCGGCATCTGGCAATGCAGGTCGTCGCCGTCGCGCTCGAACACCGTGTGCTGCTTGATGTGAATCTCGACGTACAGATCGCCCGACGGGCCGCCGTTGATACCCGGTTCGCCGTTGCCGGCCGAACGAATGCGCATGCCGTCGTCGATACCGGCCGGAATCTTCACTTCCAGCGTCTTGGTTTCCTTGGTCTTGCCTGCGCCATGGCAGTGCGTGCAAGGCTCAGGAATATAGGTGCCGGTGCCGTGGCACTTCGGACAGGTCTGCTGGATGCTGAAGAAACCCTGCGACATCCGCACCGCGCCCGAACCGTTACAGGTCGGGCAGGTTTCCGGCTTGGTGCCCGGTTTCGCGCCTGAGCCATGACAGATTTCACACGAGACCCAGCTCGGCACGCGAATCTGCGTGTCGTAGCCGTGCGCGGCCTGCTCGAGCGTGATCTCCATGCTGTAGCGCAGATCGGCGCCACGATAGACCTGCGGGCCCGCCCGGCCGCCGCCGCGTGCCGCACCGCCGGCCGCCTGCCCGAAGATGTCGCCGAAGATGTCGCCGAAAGCATCGGCGAAGCCACCGAAACCCTGTTGCCCTCCGCCCATGTTCGGATCGACGCCCGCGTGGCCGTACTGGTCGTACGCCGCACGCTTTTGCGAGTCCGAGAGCATTTCGTAGGCTTCCTTCACCTCCTTGAAATGCTCTTCCGCATCCTTGTTGCCCGGATTGCGGTCGGGGTGGTGCTTCATCGCGAGCTTGCGATAAGCCTTCTTGATTTCGTCGTCGCTCGCGTTCTTTGCGACGCCCAGAACCTCGTAGTAATCCCGTTTCGCCATTTCGGTTCAACGCCAGCCGCGCAATCCGGCGCGGCGGCTCCTTATGAATGCTGGAGTCTTCCGACTCGTCCGGCCGCGATTTTCATCCGTGATAACGGACAAACGCCGCGCCCTCCATAAAACAAATGTGCCCGGAGAGCCCAAAGGGCTCGCCAGGCGCGCTCATCCTCGACTCGCGGTGACGCGCCCAACCAGGCACGTACCGTTTTGCAGCCGGGCGGCGCATCGCTTCCGATACGCCGCCTTTCGGTTGATGGTCAACCTGGCTTAGTCCTTCTTCACTTCCTTGAACTCGGCGTCGACGACGTCGTCTTCCGGCTGGCTCGCGCCGCCTTGCGACTGACCTGCACCGCCGGCCGCGCCCGCTGCACCTGCCGCGCCCTGCTGGGCAGCCTGCATGTCGGCGTACATCTTTTCGCCCAGCTTCTGCGACGACGTTGCCACCGCTTCGATCTTCGCTTCGATCGCAGCCTTGTCGCTCGAACCGCTCTTCAGCGTCTCTTCGAGGTCCTTCAGCGCGGCTTCGATCTTTTCCTTTTCGTCGGCTTCGATCTTGTCGCCGTACTCGGTCAGCGCCTTCTTCGTGCTGTGGACGAGCGCGTCACCCTGGTTGCGGGCATCGGCCAGCTCACGCAGCTTGTGATCCTCTTCCGCGTTCGCTTCCGCGTCCTTCACCATCTTCTCGATTTCAGCTTCGGACAGACCCGAGTTCGCCTTGATCGTGATGCGGTTTTCCTTGCCGGTCGCCTTGTCCTTCGCGCCGACGTGCAGAATGCCGTTCGCGTCGATGTCGAAGCTCACTTCGATCTGGGGCACGCCACGCGGTGCCGGCGGAATGCCTTCGAGGTTGAACTCGCCCAGCAGCTTGTTGCCCGCAGCCATTTCGCGTTCGCCCTGGAACACCTTGATCGTCACGGCGCCCTGATTGTCGTCAGCCGTCGAGTAGACCTGAGCGTGCTTGGTCGGGATCGTCGTGTTCTTGTTGATCATCTTCGTCATCACGCCGCCGAGCGTTTCGATGCCGAGCGACAGCGGAGTCACATCGAGCAGCAGCACGTCCGTACGGTCGCCCGACAGCACCTGGCCCTGAATCGCGGCGCCCACGGCGACGGCTTCGTCCGGGTTCACGTCACGGCGCGGGTCCTTGCCGAAGAACTCCTTCACCTTTTCCTGCACCTTCGGCATACGCGTCATACCGCCGACGAGAATCACGTCGTCGATTTCGCCGACCTTCACGCCCGCATCCTTGATCGCCGTGCGGCACGGTTCGATCGTGCGTTCGATCAGTTCCTCAACCAGCGCTTCGAGCTTCGCACGCGTAATTTTCAGGTTCAAGTGCTTCGGACCCGACGCGTCGGCCGTGATGTACGGCAGGTTGATTTCGGTCTGCGCGCTCGACGACAGCTCGATCTTCGCCTTTTCAGCCGATTCCTTCAGGCGCTGCAGCGCGAGCACGTCCTTCGACAGGTCGACGCCCTGCTCTTTCTTGAATTCGCCAATGATGTAATCGATGATGCGCTGGTCGAAGTCTTCACCGCCGAGGAACGTATCGCCGTTCGTCGAGAGCACTTCGAACTGCATTTCGCCGTCAACGTCGGCGATTTCGATGATCGACACGTCGAACGTACCGCCGCCGAGGTCATACACGGCGATCTTGCGGTCGCCCTTTTCGGCCTTGTCCAGACCGAACGCGAGCGCCGCTGCGGTCGGTTCGTTGATGATCCGCTTCACTTCCAGACCGGCAATGCGGCCGGCATCTTTCGTGGCCTGACGCTGGCTGTCGTTGAAGTACGCGGGAACCGTGATCACAGCTTCGGTGACCGGCTCGCCGAGATAGTCTTCAGCGGTCTTCTTCATCTTGCGCAGCGTTTCCGCGGAGATTTGCGGCGGTGCGAGCTTCTGGTCGCGCACTTCGACCCATGCGTCGCCGTTGTCGGCTTTCATGATCTTGTACGGCATCAGAGCGATGTCTTTCTGCACTTCCTTTTCTTCGAAGCGGCGGCCGATCAGGCGCTTGACTGCGTACAGCGTGTTCTTGGGGTTCGTGACCGACTGACGCTTGGCCGGTGCGCCGACGAGAATCTCGCCGTCTTCCATGTAAGCGATGATCGACGGCGTGGTGCGCGCGCCTTCCGAGTTTTCGATCACCTTGACCGAATTGCCTTCCATGATCGCCACGCACGAGTTCGTGGTGCCGAGGTCAATACCGATGATTTTGCCCATTTTTCCTGATCTCCTGAACTTTGATCGCTGCGAAAAACCCGCCGTAGCCTGAGGACTGGCAGCGCTTTTCGCGTTCAATTCATACCTGCACTCAAAATAAGTGCATCCGCATCGTTTTCAAGACCCTGAATGCAATGCGGTCATTAATATTTTTCAATCGGCCGGCCCGGCACTGCTTTCGCCCGGCGCAGCGGCGCGGATTTTCGCACGCGCTGCCGCCACTGCCGCTTCGAACTGACCGATGCCATGCCAGCCGGTTGCCCGTCCGAGGCGCTTGCCGCGGTAAAAGAAGAACCACGTCGGCACGCCGTGCAGCGTGAAACGCCGGCCCAGTTCGCGGTGCTCATAGACGTTGCTGTGAAACCATTTGAGCCCGAGCGCGCGAATCACGTCCGGCTGGGCCAGCATTGCCTTCTTCGCGATTTCGCAGTTGAAGCACTCGAAACCCCAGAAGAACACGACCGCCAGTTCGTCGCCGGCCGATGCCAGTCCGGCGTCGAACGTTTCGGCGCTCAACGCCTGCATGTCGAATACGAAGAACGCGGTGGCGTCGACGGGAACGGTGCTCATGACGACGAGACGGCGGAACCGGACAACTGGCGGCCGCTTACTTCGGCGCTGCGACGGTCACGAGTGCCGGACGCAGCACGCGGTCGGCGATCACGTAACCCTTTTGCAGCACGGCAACGACGGTGTTCGCTTCCTGCTCGGCCGGCACCATCGAAATGGCCTGGTGGCGATGCGGGTCGAACTTCTCGCCGACCGGATTCAGAGCAACGACGCGCCCCTTTTCCAGCGCGCCCGTCAGCTGGCGCAGCGTGAGTTCGACGCCCTCGCGGACCTTTGCGAGGTCGCCCGAGTTGTCCGCGAGCGCGGCCTCGAGGCTGTCGAGCACCGGCAGCAGATGCTCAGCGAAGCTTTCGATTGCGAACTTGTGCGCCTTCGCAACGTCGTCCTGACCGCGGCGGCGCACGTTCTCCGTTTCAGCCTTCGCGCGCAGAAAGCTTTCCTGCAGCTCGGCAATCTTCGCCTGCGCTTCAGCGAGAGCGGTATCTGCGGATTCAGCCTGCGCCACACCTTCAGGCTGGGCTGCGACAGCAGCGTCATCAGCGGCCGCGCGACCGGTTTCGTCAGCGGGCGTGGGATTCTGGCTGGTCGGATTCTCTTGCGTGTTTTCCATGTCGCTGAAAGTCGTTAAAAAATAAAAGGCACTGCGGCGTCTTCATTCCATGCACGCCCGAATGGGCGTTGCGCAGGCACAACAAGCCGCCGCTTGTCGACGGTGCAGATGGGGGCCGCATTGGTGTTTTCAAGCCCGTCCGCACGTGGTTCGCACGCCGGTTTGCACCCGGATCGTGCGGTGAAACTCGCTGTAACAACAATCACGCGACCGTCATCAGATTGAGATTGAGCCCGATGCGCGACTGTCCTAAACTCCAGACAGACGTCCGAAAAGACACGTTTACCCTAACAGATGTAATCTTCTTTTCAGATCGCTGCCTTTACTACGGCTGTCATTGCCTTACCACCCGGTTCGAGCGCCGTTTCCATCCCGCATCTTTCAGGGGAGTACCGTGAAACTGACCTTTGCAATTTCGGTGGTCGCCCTGGTACTCATTGCAGGTACCACGACCATATGTATGTCCGGCGCCGTCAACGAAAGTACGACGGAATACGGTGGCGTGCATCAAACGATGGAAAACCTGTTCAATCCCCACCTGAAAGTTTGTCGATAACGCGCCGGTCGCGTTTGGTCGGCCGTCCGTGCATGCTGGCGGCCGGCTCACGATATGTCCTGCGCCGGTCCTGCTCCGCCAGCCGCTTTTCCCTGCCTTCAGATGTTTCCGCGTAAAGCGTCTGTGCGACGCTCGCCGGGCCGCGCACATCGCAGATACCCAGCACTTCCAGTTGCCACACAATCTGCTCGATCTGGATTTCGACCGAGTCGCCCACCCGCACATCCTTCGATGGCTTGACCGTCGCGCCGCCGATCCGCACGCGCCCTTTCTCGACCGCGTCTGCCGCGAGCGAGCGCGTCTTGAAGAAGCGCGCGGCCCACAGCCACTTGTCGATGCGCAGTCGCGCACCGGGTTCGGTATCAATCCTGCAGTTCATTGAAGCACTTCCGTTCTGACAGGTTGTTCAACCCGTTCCCGATCCATGGTCCGTTGTCAGCATCAGGCCTGAGCCACTGCCGCGCCCTGCACCGGCGCGGGCTGGATGACCGGCCAGCCTTGCAGATGTTGCGCGACGATTTCACCCAGCGCCGCGATCCACGGCGACGAAGCATTGACGCACGGGATCCGGTGAAACTCCTTGCCGCCCGCGTGCAGAAACTCGTCGCGCACCTCGAGCCCGATCTCTTCGATCGTCTCCAGACAATCCGCCGTGAAACCGGGGCAAAACACGTCCGCCCGGCGCACGCCTGCGAGCCCGAGCTCTTTCAATGTGGGCGCCGTATAGGGCTGCAGCCACTCGGCGCGCCCAAAACGCGACTGGAACGTGATCCTGCATTCCACCGGCGACAGATGCAGTGCGTTCATCAGGAGCGCACCCGTCTGCTGGCATTGCTCGTGATACGGATCGCCGAGGTCGAGCGTGCGTTTCGGCACGCCGTGAAAACTCAGCACCAGCTTGTCGCCGTTCGCGAAGTCCGGCTGGCCGTGCGTCTGCCAGTAGTGACGTACCTGCGCGGCCAGCGCCGCGATATACGCCGGATGGTCGCAATAGTGACGCACCGTGCGGATTTCCGGCTGGTTGCGCATGCGCCGCAGCGCCACGAACGCATCGTCGAACGCCGTGGCCGTGGTGGACGACGAGTACTGCGGATACATCGGCATCAGCAGCACACGGTCGGCGCCCGACAGTTTCAGCTGATTCAGCATCGCGGGAATGCCCGGTGTGCCGTAGCGCATCGCGTAATCGACGATCACCTGATAGTCGTTCAGATGCAGCAGGTGACGCAGCGCTTCCACCTGTTTTTCCGTATGGACACGCAGCGGCGAACCCTCCGGCATCCACACAGCCGCGTATTTCTTTGCCGATGCGCGCCCGCGGAACGGCAGGATCAACAGACGCAGAATCACCTGCCAGATCACGGCCGGAATCTCGACCACGCGCGGATCGGACAGAAACTGCGCGAGGTAACGGCGCACGGCACGCGGCGTCGGAGCATCCGGCGTGCCGAGGTTGATCAGCAACACCGCGACACGATGTGACGTGGCGGACTGCGAAGGCCGCTCGAGATCGAAACGCATATTCAGTTGGCCCGGTGGCGTGCTGCGGGGAAACGGTTCAGGTGGAGCCCATTATAGCGGCCCGGTTTTCCACCGATACCTGGCCATCCGGCCAGTTGGCGCGGTGCGCGCCGTCGCGCATCATGTGTCTCATGCGATGCGCGAAGTGCAGTGCACGCGGAGTGTTACTGCTGGCTGAGGCTCATCGAAAGCAGCCGCGCGGTGATGTCGACGATCGGAATGACACGGTTGTAGGCCATGCGCGTCGGCCCGATCACGCCGAGCGTGCCGACAATCTTTCCGTTCACTTCGTAGGGCGCGGTCACAACGCTCATTTCTTCGATCGGCACGAGATTCGATTCGCCGCCGATGAAAATCTGCACGCCCTGCGCGTGACTCGATACGTCGAGCAATTGAAGGAGGCTGGTCTTCTGGTCAAATACATCGAAAAGCTTGCGCAGCCGTGCCATGTCAGACGAAAGGTCGGCGACTTCGAGCAGATTGCGCTCACCCGAAATCAGCACGGTCTCGCCCGTGTCGGTGTCGTCGGTGCTGGCGGTCACGGCCGCGTGCATCAGCGTGGTCATGTCGCCGCGCAGTTCGTCGATCTCGTCGCGCAGGCGCCGGCGCACCTCGTCGAAAGAGAGACCCGCGAAGTGCGCGTTGATGTAATTGGAGGCCTCGACGAGCTGCGACGGCGAGAAGTCGCGCTGCGTGGCCATGATGCGGTTCTGCACATCGCCTTCCGGCGTCACGATGATGAGCAGGATGCGCTTGTCGGACAGGCGCATGAATTCGATCTGCTTGAAGACGTGGCTGCGCCGCGGCGTCAGCACGACGCCCGCGAACTGCGACAGGCTGGACAGCACGCTCGCCGCCGCGGCGACGATTTTCTGCGGCTCGCCGCCCTGGAGCGTGGTCTTGACCGTGCGCATGACCGCTTCTTCGTCAGCGGCGGATTCGACGGTCAGCATCGTATCGACGAAGAGACGATAGCCGCGCGGGGTCGGAATGCGTCCGGCCGACGTATGCGGGCTGATCACAAGGCCGAGGTCCTCGAGGTCCGACATCACGTTGCGGATCGTCGCCGGGCTAAGCTCGAGGCCCGAATAGCGGGAAAGCGTGCGCGAGCCGACCGGCTGACCTTCGGCGATATAGCGCTCGATCAGCGTTTTGAGGAGGGTTTGTGCGCGAGGATCTAGCATGACGGAAAATTTTAGCTCAACGGCGGTACTTCAGGGAGCAATCAGAAAACCTTTCGCAGCGCTCGCCGGTGCGCGGCGACCTGCGTGCGGCGGTACGGCATCGAGCGGCGAGGCATGCTGGGCATCAGGGATTCACCATTCTAGCGACAAACCCGCGCCGGCCGTGCGGCTGCGCCCGCCGGCGGCCAGGGGTGCCGCCAGGCGCCCGTGCCAGTGCCGCGCCGCCCGGTATGCCGGCCAGCGCGCCGTTCGGGTGGCAAGGTGAAAGGTTCTTTTCGACGCACAGCTATGGTGTAATGCCGGCATGCAAGTAACCAGCCAGTTCAAGACCGTTGCGCTAGTTGGGCGCAGCAATACGCCAGGCATCGGCGAGCCGCTGACGGCGCTCGCGTCGTGCATCGCGCGCCGCGGCTTCGACGTCGTGTTCGAAACGGAGACCGCCCATGAAATCGGCGCGACCGGTTATCCGGCGCTGCGTCCCGACGAGATTGGCACGCGCGCGGACGTCGCGGTCGTGCTGGGCGGCGATGGCACGATGCTTGGCATCGGGCGCCAGCTCGCGCCCTACCAAACGCCGCTGATCGGCATCAACCATGGCCGGCTGGGTTTCATCACGGATATTCCGATTTCGGACATGCAGGAAATCGTCCCGCAGATGCTGGCGGGCAGTTTCGAGCGCGAAGAGCGCACACTGCTCGAAGCCCGCATCATGCGCGACGGCGAGCCGATCTATCACGCGCTGGCGTTCAACGACGTGGTGGTCAACCGGAGCGGTTTCTCGGGCATGGCGGAACTGCGCGTCTATGTTGACGGGCGCTTCATGTACAACCAGCGCTCGGACGGCCTGATCGTCGCCACGCCGACCGGCTCGACGGCGTACGCGCTTTCGTCGGCGGGGCCAATCCTGCATCCGCAGCTGCAAGGCCTCGTGCTCGTGCCGATTGCGCCGCACGCCCTGTCGAACCGTCCGATCGTGATTCCGGACGACTCCGCCGTCAGCATCCAGATCATTTCGGGCCGCGACGTCAACGTGAACTTCGACATGCAGTCGTTCACGGCGCTGGAGCTGAACGATACGATCGACGTCCGGCGCTCGCGCCATACCGTGCCGTTCCTGCATCCGGTCGGCTACAGCTATTACGCGACGCTGCGCAAGAAGCTGCACTGGAACGAGCACCCGTCGCTCGCCGACGATCCGCCGACGTAAATCACCCGCGTCAACGTTTCGCCGGGCGTTTGCGTGGGCGGCCCGCCGACGGGTCGACGCGAACGACCGTGCAAACGGCCCACGACGCAAAAATGCAGCACGCGAAAACGTAACGCCGCGCAGGGACACTTTGCCTTATCCGCGCATCGAATTTGCCGCCAAAACAGCTAACCAGACCAGACTCCATGCTTCGCCATCTCTCGATACGCGACTTCGTGATCGTCGCGGCGCTCGATCTTGAATTCGACAGCGGCTTTACGGTTTTCTCCGGTGAAACGGGTGCGGGCAAGTCGATCCTGATCGACGCGCTCGCGCTGGCGCTCGGCGCCCGCGCCGACGCGAGCGTCGTGCGCACCGGCGAATCGCGCGCCGACATTACCGCCGAGTTCGCAACGCACGCACAGGTCGAACACTGGCTTGAGGAGCAGGCGCTCGGCACGGCAACCGACCCCGACGACGACCACGGCAGCACGGTCATGCTGCGTCGGGTGATCGACTCGAACGGCCGCTCGCGCGCTTTCATCAACGGCACGGCGGCCACGCTCGCACAGCTGCGCGAAGTCGGTGAAATGCTCGTCGATATTCACGGGCAGCACGCACACCAGTTACTGATGCGCCCCGACGCGCAGCGCGAACTGTTCGACACGCATGCCGGCCTGCTCGATACGGCGTCGAGCGTCACACGCGCCTGGCGCAACTGGCGCGAAGCGGCGCAGGCGGTCGAAATCGCGCAGACACGCGATCGCGAACTGCAACTCGAGCGCGAACGTCTCGCCTGGCAGCTCACCGAACTCGACAAGCTCGCGCCGCAGCCGGGCGAATGGGAAGAGGTCAACGCCGAACATCACCGTCTGTCGCACTCGGCGAGTCTGATCGAAGGCGTGCAGGGCGCGCTCGGCGCGCTGTCGGAATCCGACGAGGCGATGATCACGCATCTCGGCGCGATCATCTCGAAGGTGCGCAGTCTCGCGGAGATCGATCCCGCGCTCAACGACACGCTCGCCGCGCTCGAACCCGCCGAAATCCAGCTGCAGGAAGCGGCCTACTCGCTTTCGCATTACGCGCAGCGGCTCGAGCTCGATCCCGACCGGCTCGCCCAGGTCGAGAAACGCCTTGAAGCGCTGCATTCGATGGCGCGCAAATTCCGTCTGCAACCGGAAACGCTGCCCGAGGAACACGACACCCGTCGCGCGCAACTCGCCGCGCTCGATGCCGCCGCGGATCTCGACAGCCTGCGCGCCGCCGAATCAAAAGCGAAAGACGCGTACCACGCCGAAGCAAAGATACTGTCGAAAGCGCGCGCGAAGGCCGCCAAAGCGCTCGGTTCAGCGGTAACGACAGGTATGCAGGAACTGTCGATGACGGGCGGCAGCTTCGAAGTCGCGCTCGTGCCGCTTCAGGAAGGCGGCGCACACGGCATGGAGCAGATCGAGTTTCGCGTCGCGGGTCACGCGGGCGTTCCGCTGCGGCCGCTCGCGAAAGTCGCGTCGGGCGGTGAGCTCGCGCGGATCAGTCTTGCGCTCGCCGTGATCGCAAGCGCGGCGAGCCTCACGCCGACGCTCATTTTCGACGAAGTGGACACGGGAATTGGCGGCAGCGTCGCGGAAGTCGTCGGACGGCTGCTGCATCAGCTGGGACGCGACCGTCAGGTGCTGTGCGTCACGCATTTGCCGCAGGTTGCGGCGCGCGGCGATCATCACTTCCAGGTGGCGAAGAGCGGCAATGGCAAGGGCGGCACAACCAGCAGCGTCACGTCGCTCGACCGGTCGAGCCGTATCGAGGAAGTCGCGCGAATGCTCGGCGGCATCGAGATCACGGCGACCACCCGCAAGCACGCAAAGGAAATGTTGACGGCGTAAATAGTACGAACAGCGTCACGCGGCGCGAATAACATCACGCGCCGCACCCTCCATTAGCCAAACACGCGTTTCCACAACGCCAGCACCGCGTCCCGCTCCGCCTGAACCCGCTCCGGCTCGACCCGCGCCTTTTCCATACCGTCGAGCCGCAGCTGGTGTTGCAGCTTGCGATACGTCCGGTACGCCGCCCCGACCGTCTCCGCCTCTTCTTCGCTCATCAGCCCGAATCGCGACACCTCGCGCAGGAGCGCGATGTTGCCCGTGTTGCGGATCAGTTCCGGGTCACGCGCCGCGTGCAGCAACACCCAGTACTGGACGGTGAACTCGATATCGACCATTCCGCCACGATCGTGCTTCAGATCGAAGAGGTCGGTGCGATTCGGGTGTCCGGCTTCGACGCGCGAGCGCATGTCGACGATCTCCGCGGCGAGCGGCGCGGCATCGCGCGGCGTCGTCAGCACCTGGACGCGGATCGCTTCGAAGCGCGCGCCGATCTCCGCGTCGCCGGCGCAATAACGTGCGCGGGAGAGCGCCTGGTGCTCCCACACCCACGCGGTGTTCGCCGCGTCGCCTTCTCGCAGCTGGTAGCGGCGAAACGCATCGAGATCCGTGACGAGCAGCCCCGATTCGCCATTCGGCCGCAGGCGCAGATCGACGTCGAAGAGCGTGCCCGCGCCCGTCGCCATCGTGAGCCAGGTGATGAGGCGTCGCGTGAACGTGGCGTAAACGTCGGCGGCGGCATCGTCGGGGTCGTCGTACAGGAAGATCACGTCGAGGTCCGACGCGTAGCCGAGTTCCTTGCCACCCAGCTTGCCGTACGCGATCACCGCGAAGCGCGGCACCTCGCGATGGCGCTTCGCCACGGTCTTCCAGACTGCTTCGAGTGTCACGTCGAGCACGGCATCGGCGAGTTCGGAAAGCCGGTCGCTCACGTGCTCGACGCTCAGATGGCCGGCCAGATCGATCAGCAGGATGCGGAACACTTCGGCCTGGTGCGCGTGACGCAGCAGGTCCATCTGCTGCTCGACACCGTCCGCCGCGGCGATCCGCCCGCGCAACGTCCGCTTGAACTCAGGCCAGTCGAACGGGCTCGCGATCGCTTCGTCGTCGAGCAGTTCGTCGAGCAGCTGGGGATGCCGGATCAGGTAGCCCGCCGCCCAGCGCGAAGCGCCCAGCACCGACAGCACGCGATGCAGCGCCACGGGGTATTCCGTCAAGAGCGCGAGGTACACGCCGCGCCGGCTCACCGTTTCGAGCAGATCGAAGAACCGTGCGAGCGTATCGCCGCGCCGCGCGGCCGGCTCTAGCGTGCGGGCGGCTTCGAGCGCGCGCTGCGCCACGATGTCGAAGCGCTGCCGGCTGCGCTCGGCGAGCCCCGTATATCGCGACGAACGCCACACGGCACGCAGCCGCTCCAGCAGCTCGCCCGGCTCTTCGACGCCCAGCTCGACGATGCGGGTCCGCAGTGCTTCATCGGCGCTTTCGTCGTCGAGCGCGCTGCTCCAGACCCATGCCGCCGCGCCGTCCTCGGGCGCACCGCAGCCGTTCTGGCCGCTCACCTTGTCGGCGAAAATCTGGTCGAACTGCCGCTCGACGCGCTCGCGATGTCCGGCGAGCACCGCCATCAACGCGTCGTAACCGTCAAAGCCCATCGTCCTTGCAAGCTGCGCGCGTTCTTCGGGGTCGACGGGCATCGCGTGGGTCTGCGCGTCGTTGCGGTACTGCAGACGGTGTTCGAGATCGCGCAGAAACCGGTAGGCCTGCGTGAGTTCGACGCATACCTCCGGCGCAATCAGGCCGTGCGCCGCCGCATGACGCAGCACCTTCAGCGTCGGCCGCACGCGAAAACCCGCGTCCTGGCCGCCGCGAATCAGCTGGAACACCTGCGCGCTGAACTCGATCTCGCGAATGCCGCCACGTCCGAGCTTGATGTCGTCGGCCTTGTCGGGGCGCATCGACGCACGGCGCTGCGCTTCCTGGCGAATCTGCAGATGCAGCGAGCGGATCGCGGCGATCACGCCAAAGTCCAGATACCGGCGGTAGATGAACGGCGTGACGATCGCGTCAAGCTGCTTCGTCAGACGCTGCGCCGCGTCGCTCCCGCCTTCCGAGACGAGCCGGCCCTTGATCCACGCGTAGCGCTCCCATTCGCGGCCCTGCACGTAAAAATACTCTTCGAGCATGCCGACGCTGCACACGAGCGGGCCCGAATCGCCGTTCGGCCGCAGCCGCATGTCGACGCGAAAGACGTAGCCATCGGCGGTCACTTCGGCGAGCGCGGCGATCAGGCGTTTGCCGAGACGCGTGAAGAAATCCTGCGTCGCGATTCCCGAGCGCTGCCCGCCGGCCGTCTCGCCATCCTCTTCGTAGAGAAAGATCAGGTCGATGTCCGACGATACGTTCAGTTCGCGCCCGCCCAGCTTGCCCATGCCGACCACACCGAGCGTGAGCCGTTCGCCGTCCGGGCCACGCGGCTCGCCATAGAGCGCTTCGAGATCGGCGGACAGCACGGCGAGGGCGCGCTGGATCGTCGCTTCGGCGAGATCGGTCATCGTGCCCGTGACTTCGGCGACATCCGCGCGCCCCGACAGGTCGCGTTCCATCACGGCGCAGAACACCTCGGTGCGCAACTGGCGCAGCGCCTTTTTCAGTGCATCTTCAGTGAGCGGCGCGGCGGACGCGGCGCCGGTCGTGCCAGTCAGCTCGGCAAGCCGCGCATCGATCTGCGCGCGGGTGACGGGCGCAGCGGCGAGCGCCGTGACGCGCGCCGCGAGTTCGGGTCGGGCCGCCACGGCACGTGCCGCATAGTGCGACCAGGCGGAACTCATCAAGGTAGGATCAGTCATCTAAAGTCTGGCTCGCTCGTTGCTTCATTCTGCTTCATCGATCGCGACGCAAGGAGCACCGGCAGCCTCGCCGGAACAATCCGGCGAAGTCGGCAGCCAGGCTTTCGCAATGACTTCCGCGTGTTGTCGTTTTGCGTCGCAAGGCTTGCTGGCCGGACGTTTCACCGAGTGCCCGTGGCCGTTGGCCCGTGTGTTACATTTCATCGTCAGACCGCAAAACTACCATACGCCCACCCGCCGCAGCATGTCCGAGCGAAACGAATCCGCCGACCCGCACGAAGCCGGACGCGCCAGGCCCAGCAGCGGGCACGACCATGTAGTGCTGCGCCACACGCTGCGCGTCGTTCTTGCGATCGCGCTGGTGGTGTACTTCATCGTGGTGGGCCTCTTCCTCGGTCTGCGTTACGCCGTCCTGCCGCACATCGACGCGTTCCGTCCGCGCATCGAAGCCGCCGTCTCGTCGAAGTTGCACGCGCAACTGGATATCGGCCAGTTGAAGCCGCACTGGATCGGCTTTCAGCCCGGCATCGAGATCACCAACGTCACGATCCGCGATCGCGACGGCAACACCGCACTCACCATTCCGCACGCCACCGCGACGCTGTCGTGGCGATCGCTGGTGCAGTTCTCGCCCGTACTGTCGACCCTGATCGTCGACAAGCCGGACGTCCTGATCTCGCGCGGCACCGACGGCATGCTCTCGGTGGCCGGCGTGCCGCTGCCGAGCCGCCATACCGGCAACGATACCTTCACCACCTGGCTGCTTCGCCAGCAGGCGATCGTGCTGCGCGGCGGTACGCTACGCTGGCGCGACGCGCGCCACGACGCGCCCGAAATCAGGCTGAGCGACATCCGTCTCGCCATCCTCAACGACGGCTTCGTGCATCATTTCGCGCTGCAGGCGCCCGCCGACGGCAACGTGCTGCACGGCCCGCTCGACTTCCGCGCGAACTTTCGCCACACGCCGCTCACTGCGGTCGGCAAGCCGATCAACTGGAAAGGCCACGCGTATCTGTCGACCGGCCCGGTCGATCTGCCGGCGCTCGCGCGTTATATCGATTTCCCGGTCGAGACCTACGCGGGCCGCATCGACAACGCCATCTGGATCGACTTCGCCGAAGGGCGGATGACGTCGGCCGGCGGCCAGCTCGCCGGCGCCAACGTGTCGATGCGCGTCCATCCGACGCAACCAAAGCTCAACGTACCGGTCGCCAGTTTTACGTGGCACGTCGATCTGGCGAGCCGCGACTTCAATTTGCAGCTGAACGATCTGCACGCCGAACTCGGCCAGCCGGCGCTCGATGACGGCACGCCGGTCACGCGCCTGCTCGCGCTCACGACGCTGAACGCCCGCTTCCGGATGGCGAGCGTCCAGTACGGCCAGCTGCTCAGCGTCAGTGGCGATCGCGTGGACCTCGGCATCCTCGCGGAATTCAGCCGCGCACTGCCGTTGCCGCGCAGGCTGCTGAACAACCTCGTTCGCTTCAACCCGCGCGGACTCGTTGCGAACTACGTGATCGAAATCGAGCGCGAAAAACCCGACGCTGGCGAAGCCGCCGCCGAGCAGCGTTCGGGCGGCGCCGAGCCGATCGTCCGCTACCACTTCAAGGGTGACCTTCAGGGCATCAGCGTGGCCGCGCAGGAACCGCCGCCCGGCCTCACGAAACTGAACCACCCGCGCGCGGGTATTCCAGGCGTCGAGAATCTGTGGGGCCACGTCGATGCCGACGAGAACCACGGCTCCATCACGCTCGATACCGCGAAGGTCGCGATCACGATGCCTGGCGTGTTCGACGATCCACGCCTGATGTTCGACCGGATGACCGGCCACGGCCACTGGGAAATCAAGGCGGCCGCGCCGGGCGAGCAGCATAAGGCGTTTGCATTCACGCTGTCCGATTTCGCGGTCGCGAACGCGGATGCTGCCGCGAAGGTCACGGCGAACTATACGAACGTGGGTCACGGGCGCGGCTCACTCGATCTGACCGCGGTGTTTGATCGCGCCGCCGTGCCGGCGATTCCGCGCTATCTGCCTACCGGCATCAGCGAAAAGCTGCGCCTCTATCTCGGGCACGGTCTTCAGGACGGCATGTCGCACGGCGCAACGATCGACGTGCACGGCAACCTCGACAAATTCCCCTACTCGCGCGATCCGACCGCAGGTGTCTTTCACATCGTCGCGCCGTTTCGCGGCGGGCGCTTCGAGCCGTCGCCGTTTCCGCCGCGTACGCTGAAGGACGGCACGCCGAGCGTCTGGCCGGCGTTCGACGGCATCGACGGCACGTTCGAACTGAAGGAAAATGTGTTGCGCTTCGACATCGACCGCGCGCATTACAAGCACGTCGCGCTCGGCAAGGTGTCGGGGAAGATCGACGATCTCGGCACGAAGGCGTCGAGCCTCGTTATCACGGGCGACGCACACGGTCCGCTTGCCGACATGCTCGACTACGTGAACAACAGCGCGCTCGGCGGCGTCTCGAAGCACGCCGGCGAAAAACTGCATGCCGGGGGCCCGGCGACGCTCGCGCTCAAACTGACGCTGCCGCGCACGCCGAAGCCGCACCTCGCCGTCGAAGGCACGATCGGCTTCCTGAACAACGACCTCGCCATCGAGAAAGTGCCGCCGCTCTCGCAACTCAACGGCAAGCTGCATTTCACGGAGCACACCGCGCAGACCGACCGGCTGTCCGCGCGCGTTCTCGGCGGCGACGTCCATGCGAGCGGCGGCTACCGGCAGGACGGCACCTACGCGTTCGACATCGGCGGGCGCATTGGCGTCGAGGCGGCGCGCGGGTTGAACCTGCGCGGCCCGGTCACGCAGGTGCTCGAGCACATGAGCGGCAGCGCGCCGTACCAGATGAGCATTCACGGCGCGAAAGGCCGCCAGCCGGACATCACCGCGAATTCCGACCTGACCGGCCTCGGGCTGGATTTCCCGCCGCCTTTCAACAAACCGGCGGGCGAGCCCATGCCGCTGCGTTTCACGCTCCGGCCGCCGACCGCCGCGTCCCTCGCGGGTAATTCGAAAGCGCCGGGCAAGACGGGGGCTTCCGCGTCGCCAGCAGGATCGACAGACACGACGGGCGCAGGCGCAGCGGGCGAAGCCGGCCTGCAACGCGCCGACCTCACCTTCGGCCCGATCGCCGCGACCTATCTGCTGCGTCGCGAGCCGCAACAGCCGCTGACGGTCGTACGCGGCGCGATCGGCGTCAACAAGCCAGCCGACCTGCCGACTGAAGGCGTCACCGCCGCGGTCGACGTCGAACGATTCGACGCCGACGCGTGGCGCGCGCTCATCGCGCAGATGCGCAGCGGCAGCAAGGACGCCGTACAGCCGGGTGTGCCGAACACGACGGCGCAGCAATTCCTGCCGACCCGCTTCGCAATCCACATCGGCACGCTCAAGCTGCTGAAACGGAGCTGGGACGACCTTGTGGTCGGCGCCTCGCGTGACGCCGGCAAGTGGCAGGCGAACATCGGTTCGAGCCAGGTGTCCGGCCACGTGTCGTGGCTGCCGGGCGCGACGAAAGATTCGCCGGGCACCTTGCAGGCGCGCCTCGCGAAACTCGTGATTCCGTCGACGACCGAAAAGGATCTGCTCGGCCGCGCCATGTCAGTGCCGGCGCAGAACATGCCGTCGGTCGATCTGGTCGTGAACGAGCTGATCGTGCGCGAGCGCAACTTCGGCCGGCTGGAAGTCGATGCGCACAATTTCGACGAAGGCGGCGTGCCGGTCTGGCAACTGGACAAGCTCGACATCAGCAACCCGGACGCGACGCTGACCGCGACCGCGAACTGGCGCACCGACGAGACGCTCGCCGGTAACATCGAAGCAGCGCAGCCACGCCGCACGGCGCTCCAGTTCAAGCTCGACATCAAGGACACGGGGGCACTCCTCGAACGCGTCGGTGTCGCGCACGCGATCAAATACGGTTCGGGCACGCTGTCGGGCCAGCTCGCGTGGGTCGGCGGCCCGACCACCATCAATTTCCCGACGCTCGACGGCTCGCTCGCCCTCGACCTGCATCACGGAGAGATCCTGAAGGTCGATCCGGGCGTCGCCAAACTGCTCGGCGTAGTGAGCCTGCAAAGCCTCGCGCGCTTCACTACGCTCAATTTCCGCGACGTGATCGGCGAAGGCCTGCCGTTCGAGCGCATCACAGGCACCGCAAAGATCGACGACGGCCTCGGCCGCACCGACAACTTCGAGGTGGTCACCGCGCCGGCGCGCGCCGACATGAAAGGCACGGTCGACCTCGCCCACGAAACGCAGGACCTGCGCGTACACGTTACCCCGACAGTCAGCGCGGGCGCCGGCGTGATCGCTGCGGCGATCATCAATCCGCTGATCGGTGTCGCCGCGCTGGTCGGGGATATCGCGCTGTCACAGTCGATCAGCTACGCGTTCGCGATGGACTACGCGATTACCGGACCCTGGTCCAAACCGCATGTCGAGCGGGTCCACGACGATCGCGGTAAGATGGCCGAGCCGGTTCCGACTGCCGTCCACTGAACGCCGATCCGGCCCCGGGCGCTGCCGCTGCGCCAAGGCGGCCAGGGTTGGTTGTGGTGCCATGAATTGTCCCGGCGCGAGTCCCGTCCGCAACGAATGCGGAGCCGGAACGCGCGCCGCCCAGCCGCGAGTCTCCCGAAACGCCCATGAGCGATCAACACGCTGCTTCAAAGCCCGCCTCAAAGCCCGCTTCGCAGTCCGCCCTACCGCCCTCCCGCGCGTCGTTCCGGGTCGCCGCGCTGCAGATGGTGAGCACGCCGGACCGCGACCGTAACCTCGCCGAAGCCGGGCGCCTCATCGCCGAAGCAGCCGCCGACGGCGCAGAACTCGTGCTGCTGCCCGAATACTTCTGCTTCATGGGCTTCAAGGACACCGACAAGCTCACAGTGCGCGAAGCCTGGGGCGACGGCCCGATCCAGCGCTTTCTCGCCGACGCGGCGCGCCGCCACAAGGTGTGGATCATCGGCGGCACGCTGCCGCTCATCGCACCCGAAGCCACCCGTGTGCTGAACACGACGCTCGTCTTCGACCCGGAAGGCCGCGAGGCGGCCCGCTACGACAAGATTCACCTCTTCAACTTCGAAAAGGGCGAGGAATCGTTCGACGAGGCGCGCACGATCCGCCCCGGCGACGAAGTCCGCACCTTCGAAGCGCCGTTCGGCCGGATCGGCCTGTCCGTCTGCTACGATCTTCGTTTCCCGGAGCTGTATCGCCGGATGGGCGATTGCGCGATGATCGTCGTGCCCTCGGCGTTCACGTACACCACCGGTCGCGCGCACTGGGAAACGCTGCTAAAGGCACGCGCGGTGGAAAACCAGTGTTACGTGCTGGCCGCGGCGCAGGGCGGCAAACACGAGAACGGCCGCCGCACGTGGGGCCACAGCATGCTGATCGACCCGTGGGGTGAAATCGTCGCCGTGCGGGACGAAGGCGCGGGCGTCGTGGCCGGCAATGTCGAACGCACGCGTATCGACGAAGTTCGACAGAGCCTGCCCGCCTGGCGGCATCGCGTGCTGACATGATCTGTAACGAGCTGACATTGGCCGACAATCACTTCACCGGATCAGACTGACCTTGAAAGCGCCGCGCCGAAGATCCATCTGACACCTGACATCGACGCACGCTCCGACCGAATCCTTTGCATTGAAAAGACCAGACCTCGCATGAATATCATCGAACCCGGCATCCGTAACCTCGCGACCGCCAAGGACGTGCTCCTTACGCCCTATGGCCTCGACGAAGGCGTCCTGACCCGCACCCTCGCGGAAATCTTCACGCACCGCATCGATTACGCCGATCTCTACTTCCAGGCGACGCGCAGCGAAGCGTGGAGCCTCGAGGAAGGCATCGTCAAATCGGGCAGCTTCAGCATCGACCAGGGCGTCGGCGTGCGCGCCGTGTCCGGCGACCGAACGGCGTTCGCGTATTCGGACGACCTGTCGCCCGAAGCGATCCGTCAGGCGGCGCTCGCCACCCGCTCGATCGCAAAGGCCGGCGGCGGCAAGCAGAAGATCAAGGTGGCGTCGTCGCTGACGGGCGTTGCGGGCCGCGACCTCTATCTGCCGTCCGACCCGCTGCATTCGCTCGACGCGACCGCCAAGGTCAAGCTGCTGGAGCGCGTCGAACAGATGGCGCGCGGCCGCGATCCGCGCATCAAGCAGGTGATGGCGGGCCTCGCCGGCGAATACGATGTCGTGCTCGTTGCCCGTAGCGACGGCGCACTCGCCGCGGACATCCGTCCGCTCGTGCGCGTGTCAGTCACCGTGATCGCCGAACAGAACGGCCGTCGCGAGATCGGCAGCGGCGGCGGCGGCGGACGCTTCGACTACGGCTATTTCACCGACGAAGTCCTGTCGCGCTACGTCGACGACGCCGTGCACGCGGCGCTCGTGAACCTCGACGCGCGTCCTGCGCCGGCCGGCGCGATGACTGTCGTGCTCGGACCGGGCTGGCCCGGCGTGCTGCTGCACGAAGCGATCGGCCACGGCCTCGAAGGCGACTTCAACCGCAAGGGTTCGTCGGCCTTTGCCGGACGGATCGGCGAACAGGTGGCGGCGAAGGGCGTCACGGTCGTCGACGACGGCACGCTGCCGAACCGTCGAGGCTCGCTCAACATCGACGACGAAGGCAACCCGACGCAGTGCACGACGCTGATCGAGGACGGCATCCTGAAGGGCTATATCCAGGACACGCTGAACGCGCGTCTGATGAAGATGCCCGTCACCGGCAACGCGCGCCGCGAATCGTACGCCGCGCTCCCAATGCCGCGCATGACCAACACGTACATGCTGAACGGCGACAAGGATCCGCAGGAAATCATCGAATCCGTGAAGAACGGGCTGTACGCCGTGAATTTCGGCGGCGGCCAGGTCGACATTACGAACGGCAAGTTCGTGTTCTCGGCGTCCGAGGCGTACATGATCGAGAACGGCAAGATCAGCTATCCGGTCAAAGGGGCGACGCTGATCGGCAGCGGCCCGGAATCGCTCAAGTTCGTCAGCATGATCGGCAACGACATGAAGCTGGATACGGGCGTCGGCGTGTGCGGCAAGGAAGGCCAGAGCGTGCCCGTCGGCGTCGGTCAGCCGACGTTGCGCATCGACCGCATGACCGTCGGCGGCACGGTCTGATTGGGCGGCAACGCACGTTTCATGCATCAAATACATGAAACGTGCGGAATATCCGCATTTTTAGCACCTGATGCTTGTCAGGCGTGCTTCGTCAGGTTATAAAGCCACTCAACCTTTTTCGACGAGCAACGCTTTTTGCCATGTCTTTCGCCAGCTTTTATTTTTACTTTTTCTGGTATCTCAGACCGCTGGCGGATCGAGAGGGGTGTTAGCAAGCGAAACACCGAGAATTCCCGAAAAACCGCCAGCGAGTCTGGCGGTTTTTTTTCGCCCGTCCGCTGCTGCCCATTTTGATGTTGAACACCTTTGAGTTTCGTTTGTCGCGGCCTTGAGATCATTCCCGCGCGAACACGCTACGAACTGAATCCTGGAGAACAAGCATGCCCCCGCACAATACCGACGATGTCCGCATCCGGGAACTGAAGGAACTGACGCCGCCGGCGCACCTGATCCGCGAATTCGCGCTCGATGAAAACGTGTCGAACACGATTTACAACGCGCGCCAGTCGATGCATCGCATCCTGCACGGCATGGAAGACCGCCTGATCGTCATCATCGGGCCGTGCTCGATTCACGACACGAAGGCCGCGCTCGAATACGCCGGCCGTCTGATCGAGCAGCGCAAGCGCTTTGCGGGCGAACTCGAAATCGTGATGCGCGTGTACTTCGAAAAGCCACGCACGACCGTCGGCTGGAAGGGGCTCATCAACGACCCGTACATGGACAACAGCTTCAAGATCAACGACGGCCTGCGCACCGCGCGCGAACTGCTGCTGAAGATCAACGAACTCGGCCTGCCGGCCGGCACCGAATACCTCGACATGATCAGCCCGCAATACATCGCCGATCTGATCTCGTGGGGTGCGATTGGCGCGCGCACGACCGAATCGCAGGTTCATCGCGAACTGGCCTCGGGCCTGTCGTGCCCGGTCGGCTTCAAGAACGGCACGGACGGCAACGTGAAGATCGCCGTCGACGCGATCAAGGCCGCTTCGCAACCGCACCATTTCCTCTCGGTGACGAAGGGCGGCCATTCGGCGATCGTGTCGACCGCCGGCAATGAGGACTGCCACATCATCCTGCGCGGCGGCAAGGCGCCGAACTATGACGCGGAAAGCGTGAACGCCGCATGCGTCGATATCGGCAAGGCGGGACTCGCGGCACGTCTGATGATCGACGCGAGCCACGCGAACAGCTCGAAGAAGCACGAGAACCAGATTCCCGTGTGCGCGGACATCGGCCGCCAGATCGCTTCGGGCGACGAACGGATTGTCGGCGTCATGGTGGAATCGCATCTGGTGGCGGGCCGCCAGGATCTGCTGGAAGGCTGCGAACTGACGTACGGCCAGAGCGTGACCGACGCCTGCATTGGCTGGGACGAAAGCGTCGCTGTTCTCGAAGGACTGGCCGAATCGGTCAAGCAGCGACGCATCAAGCGCGGCAGCGGCAATTAAGCGTCGCCTGCGTGTTTTGTCATGCCTGAGCGGGCTTCGCTGAAGCCCGTTTCTGGCGATCCATGCCGCCCGGTCGGAAAGACCCGGCGGCATTTCCTTTTGTGCGCGCGGCGTAGGGCGCCTACATCAGCTTTGTGACGCTTTCCGGCTTCCATTCCTTTCATTTTCACCGTCGCGTCTGTGTTCTGGCCGGAATTTGTCCTCTGCCCAAAAGCCTGTTGCGACGCACCAGAAATTGATCGAGTATCTGGGTGTTATCCGGCTGTCCCGGCGCTGTCCGGCGCGGCAGCGCTTGCTGTTTGCCTGATCGATTCCCGCCCGGCGCGTCCCGCACCGCTTGCGCGATGCGCTCCCGAAGCCTGTTGTCGGAGATCCCATGAAAATCGAAGCAGTCCGCGAAGCCGCATTCTCGATGCCGCTCACGAGCCCCGCCTATCCGATTGGACCGTACCGGTTCGTCAATCGCGAATTCATGATCATCACGTACCGCACGGATATCGAAAAGCTGCGCGCGCTCGTACCCGAACCGCTCGAGGTCTACACGGATCTCGTGCACTACGAATTCATCCGCATGCCGGATTCAACCGGCTTCGGCGATTACACCGAGAGCGGGCAGGTTATTCCGGTCAAGTTCAACGGCAAGGCCGGCGCCTATACGCACGCGATGTATCTGGACGATCATCCGCCCATTGCGGGCGGACGTGAGTTGTGGGGCTTTCCGAAAAAGCTGGCGTCGCCGAAACTGGAAACGCATATCGACGCGCTGGTCGGCACGCTGGATTTCGGCCCGGTACGCGTCGCAACGGGCACGATGGGCTACAAGCACACGACGCTCGACGCCGAAGCCGAACGCGTGAAGATGAGCGGCGACAACTATCTGCTGAAGATCATTCCGCACGTAGACGGCACACCGCGCATCTGCGAGATCGTTCGCTATCATTTGAAGGACATTACCGTCAAAGGCGCGTGGGGCGGCCCGGCTTCACTCTCGCTTTCTTCGCATGCGCTTGCGCCTGTGGGCGATCTGCCGGTGCTGGAAGTCGTCGAGGCGCGGCATATCATCGCCGACCTCACGCTGGCGCTCGGCGAAGTAGCGTTCGATTACCTGTCGGCTGACGCGCAGAATCGCTAGAACCGCCCGAACCGGAAAAACGACGACGCCTGAATCCACCCGCCGGACATGACCGGCGCACGTCACAACGAGGCTAGAAATGGCGACTCCGTCCGATCAGAATCTGCCCCCGCCGCTTAGCGAAATCGTCTCGCAGCACTACGAAACCGTGGCGCTCGTGCTGCAGGGCGGCGGCGCGCTCGGCTCATATCAGGCGGGCGTCTACGAAGGGCTCGCCGAGGTTGGCATCCATCCGAACTGGGTCGCGGGCATCTCGATCGGTGCGTTGAACACCGCGATCATCGCGGGCAACGCGCCAGAGAAACGCGTCGATGCGCTGAAGCAGTTCTGGGCCCTGATCTGCCAGCCCGCTTCCCCGCTGAACTTCTGGCCCGCCGCACTGGAAACGCAGTTGTTCGGCATTTCGGACTCGTTTCGTCAGGCGTTTTCGTCGTGGTATGCGACCCGTGCGCTGGTGGATGGCCAGAAGGGGTTTTTCACGCCGCGCTTTCCACCGCCGGTCGGGCCGCGCACGCTCGACGTAGCCTCAGCCAGCTACTACGACACGCGTGCGCTCAAGGGCACGCTCGAGCGGTTCGCCGATTTCGACCGTATCAATCACGGCGGCATGCGTGTGTGCGTCGGTGCGGCGAACGTTGCAACGGGCAACCTCACGTTCTTCGACAACGCACACCTCGCGTTGCGGCCGGAACACTTCATGGCATCCGGCGCGCTGCCACCCGGCTTTCCAGCCGTTGAGGTGGACGGCCAGTTTTACTGGGACGGCGGGCTCATTTCCAACACGCCGCTCTCGGAAGTGCTGGGGCAGACACCCCGGCGCGACACGCTCGCGTTCCAGGTCGACTTGTGGAGCGCACAGGGCGCGCTGCCCTCGAACATGGGACAGGTCGACGACCGCGCAAAGGATATCCAGTATTCCAGCCGGACGCGGGCCGTCACGGACAACGTGCGGCGCACGCAACTGCTCCGACGCACGCTTCGTGAGGTGCTACGTCATGTGAGCCCGGAGGCACTCGAGAACGATACGTGGTGCAAGATCGCCGCGCGCATGTCCACGGACAAGCGCTACAACGTCGTGCAGTTGATCTACAAGGACAAGCCGTACGAAAACCAGTTCAAGGATTTTCAGTTCGGCTACAACACGATGCTGGATCACTGGGCGACAGGTCTTGCCGATATCCGCGAAACGCTTGCGCATCCCGAATGGCTCGACCTGCCGGAGAACGAAGCGGGCTTTGCGTCACGCGACGTGCACGCGCCGAGCAGCAGCGACCGGCTCGGGCCGAAGTCGAGCGCAGAGCGCGAGGCCGGCATCTAGCCAGCTAGCGGTCGTGCTGCCACAACACATCTGTGCCGCCGTCGGCGCGATTCAGCACGCGCGCGAGTACGAACAGCAGATCCGACAATCGGTTCACGTACTGACGTGGCGCGGCATGGATAGTCTCGGTCTGGCCTAGCGCGACGATCGACCGCTCGGCCCGCCGACACGCTGTCCGGCACACGTGCGCGACGGCGGCAGCCCGTGAACCACCGGGCAGGATGAACTCCTTCAGCGGCGGCAACGTTGCGTTGTAGTGCGCGAGCCAGGCATCGAGTTGCGCAAGCTGCGCATCGGCGATCATGGTGTGACCGGGAATGCACAGCTCGCCGCCCAGATCAAACAGATCGTGCTGGATCGCAAAGAGCGCCTGGCGTACATCGTCGGGCAACGCTTCGCACAGCAGCACACCTAGATTCGAATTCAGTTCGTCGACGTCGCCGATCGCAGCAATCCGCGCATCGTCCTTGCGCACACGGCGGCCGTCGCCGAGGCCGGTGGTGCCGTCGTCGCCGGTTCGGGTGGCGATCTTGCTCAGGCGATTGCCCATGATGAGTTCCTCGAAGTGGTGACGGTTGCCGCGGCACAGGGCTCATGCCCTGCCGATGCCGTAGCCATTACGTATTGCCTGGGCATTGCCCGTGCGCTGGCAAGCGCCCTGCAATTGCGGGCAAGGTGCAGCAATGGCCAGGAGCGCCCGCGGTCAGGCCATCGCGCCATTATAGGTTTGTCAGGGGCGGCCCGCGCCAGCGGGCGATCGGCGTAAAATGGACAGCAACAATCAGATCAATCGAACACCCGTCCGCTTCCAGGAGACACGCGTGAATCATCCTGTGCCCCCGGCACCGCTACGCCGTCCGTTCCCCGCAGAACTGCTGGTCGCGCTGAAATCCGCCTTCGCCGAGCGCGTTTCGACATCCGACGCCGTGCGCGCCCATCATGGCCGCGACGAATCGCCGTTCGATCCGCAACTGCCGGACGCCGTCGTCTACGCCCGCACGACCGAAGAAGTGCAGACGATCATCAGGCTCTGCGCGCAGCACGACGTACCCGTCATTCCTTACGGCAACGGCTCGTCGCTCGAAGGACATCTGCTTGCAGTCCAGGGCGGCGTGTCGATCGACCTGTCGGAAATGAACCGTGTGCTGGCGATCAACGCGGAAGACCTCACCGTCACCGTGGAGCCCGGTATCTCGCGCAAGCAGTTGAACGAAGCGTTGCGCGACACCGGCCTCTTCTTCCCGATCGACCCGGGCGCCGATGCGAGCATCGGCGGCATGTCGGCGACGCGTGCGTCGGGCACCAACGCCGTGCGTTACGGCACGATGCGTGAGAACGTGCTCGGCCTGACCATCGTGCTCGCCGATGGCCGCATCATCAAGACCGGCACGCGCGCGCGCAAATCGTCCGCGGGTTACGACCTCACGCGCCTCTTCGTTGGCTCGGAAGGCACGCTCGGCGTCATCACCGAAATCACCGTGCGGCTCTACCCGCAGCCTGAAGCGGTGTCGGCGGCGGTGTGCACGTTTCCGTCGATGGGCGACGCGGTGCGCGCCGTCATCGAAACGATCCAGATCGGCGTGCCGATCGCGCGCGTCGAGTTTGTCGATTCGCTCGCGATCCGCTCGATCAACCGGCATTCGAACCTGACGCTGCGCGAAGCGCCCACGCTGTTCTTCGAATTCCACGGCACGGAAGCCGGCGTGAAGGAACAGGCCGAACTCGTTCAGGACATCGCTTCGCAGAACCATGGCGAAGGTTTCGAGTGGGCCACGCGGCCGGAAGATCGCAGCCGTCTCTGGAACGCGCGACACAGCGCCTATTTCGCGATGCTGCAACTGAAGCCGGGCTGCCGCGCTGTGACAACGGACGTGTGTGTGCCGATTTCGCGTCTTGCCGAGTGCGTCGTCGAGACCGAACAGGATCTGAAGGAATCGCCGCTGCCCTGCCCGATCGTCGGCCACGTGGGCGATGGCAATTTCCACGTCGCGATCCTGATCGACCCGAACAAGCCGGAAGAGCTCGTTGAAGCCGAACGGCTCAATCACCGGATCGTCGAGCGCGCATTGCGCATGGACGGCACGTGCACCGGCGAGCATGGCGTCGGGCTGCACAAGATGGGGTTCCTCGTCGAAGAGCACGGCGAAGACACGGTCGACACGATGCGTGCGATCAAACACGCGCTCGACCCGCGCAACCTGATGAACCCGGGCAAGATTTTTTCCTGGGCGGCATGACCCGACGGGCAAACCGGCACTCCACGACCGCGCGCCCGAAGAAGGAGGAGACATGAACGCACCCGGCGAACTTTCGCCTGAAGTTCTCGCCCAGCGCCAACGCGAAGTCGTGCAGGCGCTGATGGCCGTGCTGCCCACGCACTGCCTGCTATATCGCGAAGAAGATACGGTCGCCTACGACTGCGACGGCCTCGCTGCCTATCGCCGGCTGCCGCTCGCGGTCGTGTTGCCGGAAACGGAATCGCAGGTGCAGCGGATCGTGCAGATCTGCCACCGGCTCGATGTGCCGATCGTGCCACGCGGCGCGGGCACCGGCCTCTCCGGCGGCGCGTTGCCGATCCGTCATGGCGTCGTCGTTTCGCTCGCACGCTTCCGGAAGATTGTCGAAGTGGATTCGTATGCGCGCACCGCAACCGTTCAGCCAGGCGTGCGCAACCTTGCCATTTCCGAAGCCGCGGCGCCGTACGGGCTTTACTACGCGCCCGATCCTTCTTCGCAGATCGCCTGCACGATTGGCGGCAACGTGTCGGAAAATTCCGGCGGCGTGCATTGCCTGAAGTATGGCCTCACCGTGCATAACGTGCTGCGCGTGCGGGCCATCACGATGGAAGGCGAGATCGTCGAGTTCGGCTCGCTCGGGCCCGACGCGCCGGGTCTCGACCTGCTCGCGGTGCTGATCGGCAGCGAAGGCATGTTCGCGATCGTCACCGAAGTCACCGTCAAGCTGATCCCGAAACCGCAAACCGCGCAGGTCATCATGGCGAGCTTCGACGACGTCGTGAAAGGCGGCGACGCGGTTGCCGGCATCATCGCGGCGGGCATCATTCCGGCCGGCCTCGAAATGATGGACAAGCCCGCGACGCGGGCCGTCGAGGAATTCGTCAACGCCGGTTACGACCTCGACGCGGCTGCCATCCTGCTATGCGAGTCGGATGGCACGCCGGAAGAAGTCTCCGAAGAAATCGTCCGCATGACGGCGGTGCTACGTGAATGCGGTGCGACGCGCATCCAGATTTCGCGTACGGAAAGCGAGCGGCTCAAGTTCTGGTCGGGCCGCAAGAACGCGTTTCCGGCTGCCGGCCGCATCTCGCCCGATTATTACTGCATGGACGGCACCGTGCCGCGCCGCAGTATCGGACCGCTGCTGTCGCGCATCAGCGAGATGGAAAAAAAATACGCGCTGCGCTGTATCAACGTGTTCCACGCGGGCGACGGCAACATGCATCCGCTCATCCTCTTCAACGGCAACGACCTCGACGAATGGCACCGGGCCGAAGCGTTCGGCTCAGATATTCTGGAATGCTGCGTCGAACTGGGCGGGACGGTGACCGGTGAACACGGCGTGGGCATCGAGAAGATCAATTCGATGTGCGTGCAGTTTTCGCCAGAAGAGCGCGACGCATTCCATGCGGTCAAACGCGCCTTCGATCCGCCTGGCCTCCTGAACCCCGACAAGGGCATTCCAACGCGCGCCCGCTGCGCGGAATATGGGCGGATGCACGTGCGCGGCGGCCTGCTGCCGCATCCCGAGTTGCCGAGGTTTTAACCGCAAGTCTGCCCGGTCGTACGCCGGGCTCGCCGCCAGCCGTCGGGATGGATGGGCGTGGCGCGTGCGCCGCGTGTGCCGTGCCCCGTACGGGTCGCCTCCGGGTTGCCAGCGCCGCGCCGCCCGGTACAATCGGACGAAACACAACTAAGCAGGACGCCATGGAAGAGGACGACATCGTCGCCGTTTGGTCCGAACGTATCCGTTCGGCCAGCGCTGAAGGACGCGCATTGCGCATTCGCGGCGGCGGCACGAAAGACTGGTACGGCCAGAGCCTGCAAGGCGAGATCCTCGACACGCGCGCGCATCGCGGCATCATTGCTTACGATCCGGCGGAACTCGTGGTTACAGCGCGCGCCGGCACGCCGCTTCTCGAAATCGAAGCCGCGCTCGCCGAACACCGTCAGATGCTGGCATTCGAACCTCCGCACTTCGGCCCGCAGGCAACCTTTGGCGGCTGTATCGCTGCCGGCATTGCCGGTCCGCGACGACCTTCGGCCGGCGCCGCGCGCGACTTCGTGCTCGGCGCGGTCATCATGAACGGCCACGGCGAGAAGCTGCATTTCGGTGGTCAGGTCGTGAAGAACGTTGCGGGCTACGACGTCTCGCGCCTCATGGCCGGCTCGCTGGGCACGCTCGGGCTGATACTCGAACTGTCGGTGAAGGTGCTGCCGCGCCCGGTCGCCGAAGCGACGCTCAAGTTCGACATGAACGGCACCGACGCCGTACGCAAGCTCAACGAATGGGGTGGCCGCCCACTGCCCATCACCGCGAGCGCATGGCGCAACGGCACGCTCGTCATGCGCCTTGCGGGCGCCGAGGCCGCGGTCAAGTCGGCGCGCACGTCGCTGGGCGGCGAAGTGGTCGATGCGGTTGAAGCCGAACGCTTCTGGGAAGGGCTGCGCGAACAGACCGACCCGTTCTTCTCCGCAATCGCGCCGGGCGCCGCCTTGTGGCGCCTCGCGCTACCGTCGATTACCGAGCCCCTGCAGCTGCCGGGCGCGCAGCTGATGGAATGGGGCGGCGCGCAGCGCTGGTGGATCACCGACGCCGACGCGCAAACCGTTCGCATCAGCGCGAAGCAGGCGGGCGGCCACGCGACGATCTTCCGCGCCGGGCACGGCTTCGACCGTAGCGCAGGCGTGTTCACCCCGCTGCCCGCTCCACTGATGAAAATCCATCGCGGCCTGAAGGCCGCGTTCGACCCTGCCCGCGTTTTCAATCGCGGCCGGCTCTACTCCGACTTCTGAGCGCGCGATGCAAACCAACCTCGCGGACTTCATTCGCAATACGCCCGACGGTGACGAAGCCGATTCCATCCTGCGCAAATGCGTGCATTGCGGCTTCTGCACGGCGACCTGCCCCACCTACCAGCTCCTCGGCGACGAACTCGACGGACCGCGCGGCCGCATCTACCTGATCAAGCAGATGGTGGAAGGCGCGCCCGTGACGCGCAGCACGCAGACGCACCTCGACCGCTGCCTCACCTGCCGCAACTGCGAATCGACCTGCCCTTCCGGTGTGCAGTACGGCCGCCTCGTCGAAATCGGCCGCAAGGTGGTCGAAGAACATGTCGCGCGGCCTCCCGGCCAGCGCCTCCTGCGCCGGCTGCTTGCGAGCTTCCTGCCAAACAGCGCGCTCTTCACGCCAGCGATGCGGCTCGGCCAGCACGTGCGCCCGCTCCTGCCGAAGAAGCTGCGCGACAAGGTGCCTGCCCGGCAACCGCTGCTCGAATGGCCGACGGCCCATCACCCGCGCAGGATGCTGATGCTCGCCGGTTGCGTGCAGCCTTCGATGATGCCGAACGTCAACACCGCAACCGCGCGCGTACTCGACGCGCTCGGCGTGGAGACCATTGTCGCGCCGGAGGCCGGCTGCTGCGGCGCGATCCGCCTGCACCTTGGCTATAACGACGAAGCCCTCGACGACATCCGCGCGAACATCGACGCCTGGTGGCCGCACGTCGAAGCCGGCGTGGAAGCGATCGTGATGAACGCGTCCGGCTGCGGCGCGACGGTACGCGAATACGCACACCTGCTGCGCGGCGACCCGGCGTATGCGGACAAGGCACGCCGTATCGTCGAACTCACGCGCGACATCTGCGAAATCCTGCCCGAATTCGAAGAATCGCTCGTGGCACTCACGCGCCGCCGCGCCGTGCATACGGTCGCGTTCCACCCGCCCTGCACGCTGCAGCATGGCCAGCAGGTGCGCGGACACGTGGAGCAACTGCTGACCGCCCTCGGCATCGAAGTGCGCCTGCCCGCCGACAGCCACCTGTGCTGCGGTTCGGCCGGCACCTATTCGCTCCTGCAACCCACACTCTCCTACACGCTACGCAACCAGAAGCTCGAACGGCTGCGCGCGGTGGAACCGCAACTGATTGTCTCGGCCAATGTGGGATGTATCGCGCACCTGCAGAGCGGCACGTCGATTCCGGTCACGCACTGGATCGAGCTGGTTGAGCATATGCTGTCGGCCTGACGTTTTCTACCTGGCCGTTCGGATGAATCGGCAGCGCTGGATGGCGTCCGTATAATTCATTCCATCGCGTTGCCGTGTGCCCCACTGTCTCATGCCAGATCTCATCCATAACCTCGACGCGGTGCGCCAGCGCATCGCGCTTGCGGCTCACGTCGCCGGCCGCGACCCGCGCTCGGTCGAACTGCTCGCGGTGTCGAAAACGTTTCCCGCTGAAGACGTGCGCGTGGCGCACGCTGCCGGGCAACGTGCGTTCGGCGAAAACTACGTGCAGGAAGCGCTCACGAAAATCGAAGCGCTCGCCGACCTGCGCGCCGATCTCGAATGGCATTTCATCGGCCCGCTGCAATCGAACAAGTCGAAACCCGTCGCGGAGAATTTCGACTGGGTTCACTCGGTCGATCGCCTGAAGATCGCCGAACGCCTGTCCGCCCAACGGCCGGACAATCTGCTGCCGCTCAACGTGTGCGTGCAGGTCAATGCAAGCGGCGAGGCGTCGAAGAGCGGCATTGAACCTGGCGAAGCACTGGAACTGGCCCGCGCGGTCGCCGCCCTGCCCCGGCTTCGGCTGCGCGGCCTGATGTCGATTCCGGAGCCCGCGGGTGACATCGAAGCGCAGCGCGCGCCGCATCGTCTGCTGCATGCGCTCTTCGAACAATTGTGTACCGAAGGGCTTGCGCTCGATACGTTGTCCATGGGCATGTCGGGCGATCTCGAAGCGGCCGTCATCGAAGGCGCGACGCTCGTGCGAGTCGGCACGGCAATCTTTGGCGCGCGTGACTATTCAAACTGAACTGAACACTTCACGGAACATCATGAAAATTGCTTTCATTGGCGGCGGCAACATGGCCGCGGCGCTTATCGGCGGTCTCATCAAACGCGGCGTCGCGCCGGCTGACCTGTACGCGATCGATCCCAACGAAGAAGCCCGCACGCGTAATGCACAGCAATTCGGCGTTCGCACGGGCGCTGCGGCGGACGCCGAACTCGCTTCGTATGACGCCATCCTGCTCGCGGTGAAGCCGCAAATCCTGAAGAGCGTCGCTGAGAGCCTCGCGCCGTTTCTCAAGGCGGAGCAGCTCGTCATCAGCATTGCCGCGGGCATTCGTGCCGACGATCTGTCGCGCTGGCTGGACGGCCATGCACGGGTCGTGCGCACGATGCCGAATACGCCGGCGTTGATCGGCATGGGGGCGACAGGCCTGTTCGCAACGGCAGGCGTCGACGAAGCGGGTCGCACGCTGGCCACTCAGGTCCTCGGGGCTGTGAGCAGCACCGTATGGTTCGACGACGAAGCGAAGATCGACGCCGTCACCGCCATTTCAGGAAGCGGCCCGGCGTACGTGTTCTATTTCATCGAAGCGCTGGAAGAAGCCGCGCGCCAGCTCGGCATGGACGCTGCACAGGGGCGCGCACTGGCCGTTGCGACGTTCACGGGCGCCGCGCAACTGGCGGCGCAGTCCGACGAGCCGCCTGGCGTGCTGCGCGAGCGTGTGACGTCCAAAGGCGGCACGACAGCGGCGGCGCTTGCATCGTTCGATGCATCGGGTGTGAAGGATGCGATCGTGCGCGGCGCGCTGGCCGCGGACGCACGCGCCAAAGCGATGGGCGAGGAATTCGGGAAGCAGTAACGGGCGGTTGTGTCCCGGGCGACGGTTGGCGGGCACCCGGTTCCGGTCATCGCGTGATGTGGCGGCCGTGCTGGCGGCAACCGTGATCAGCGCCGCTGGCTACCCGCTACAGATGCGGCTTCAGAACGCGCCAGCGGCGTAGTGCGCGGCGATACCCGCGAAGAGTGCGCCGCCCAGCCAGTTGTTATGGCGAAACGCCGCAAAGCACGCCATCCGCTCGCGGTTACGGATGAGCGTGTAGTGATAGATCGCGCATCCTGCCGCCGCTGCCCAGCCGAGCCAGTACGACGCGCCGAATCCCAGCACGATGCCAATGCCGACGTAGATGCCAAGCGTCATCGCGTAGCAGAGCATGATCGCGAGCACGTCGAAGCGGCCAAAGGTGAGCGCAGAAGTACGGATGCCGATCTTGATGTCGTCGTCGCGATCGACCATTGCGTATTCGGTGTCGTACGCGACCGACCAGAACACGTTGGCAAGCAGCATGACCCACGCGAGCACCGGCACCTGGTTCTGGATTGCAGCGAAGGCCATCGGAATGCCAAAACCGAACGCGATCCCGAGGTAGGCCTGCGGAATGGCGAAGAACCGCTTTGTGAACGGATACGAACCCGCGACAAAAAGCGCCGCCACCGAGAGTTCCTTCGTCAGCGTGTTGAGCGGCAGGATCAGCAGAAACGCGATCAGCGAAAGCCCGGCGGCGAGCGCCACGGCCTCCCACGCCTGGATCCTGCCTGACGTGATCGGCCGGTTTTCGGTGCGCTTCACGTAGCGGTCGAAATCGCGGTCGGCGTAATCGTTGATCGCGCAGCCCGCCGAGCGCATCAGGATCGTGCCGACCACAAAAATGACGAGCAGCGAAAACGACGGATGACCGTCCGACGCGATCCACAGGGCGTTGAGCGTCGGCCACAGCAGCAGCAGACTGCCGATGGGCTTGTCCATGCGGACAAGGCGGAGATAGAGCGGAAGTCGGGCAAACATGGGAAGGCGGATGAGAGCAATTCCGACATTCTAGAGCAGCCCGGCAAACGTCGGCCGCAACGCTGCACGCACGTGTTTCGCCAATCCCCGCAGCAGGGCAGCCGTTTGTACCCAGTCAGAAAAATTGGCCGGGTCGCGGACACACGTAAAAACGGCCTGCCAGGCGCCAACCGGGCAGGCCGTTCGGTTCTGCTTTCCCGGCGTAGCGCCGGATACTACTGCGGCACGATCAGGCCAGCATCGAACGCAGCATCCACGCGGTCTTTTCGTGCGTCTGCATACGCTGCGTCAGCAGATCGGCGGTCGGTTCGTCGTGCGCTGCTTCCGTCGACGGGAAGATTTCGCGCGCCGTGCGCACAACAGCTTCCTGACCTTCAACGAGCTGGCGAATCATGTCTTCGGCAGCCGGCACACCGTCGGCTTCCGGAATCGACGAGAGCTTCGCGAATTCCTTGTAGCTGCCCGGCGCATGCACGCCCAGCGCGCGAATACGTTCTGCGATGAGGTCGACTGCCATCGCGAGTTCGGTGTATTGCGTCTCGAACATCAGGTGCAGCGTGTTGAACATCGGACCCGTCACGTTCCAGTGGAAGTTGTGGGTCTTCAGGTACAGCGTGTACGTATCCGCGAGCAGACGCGAGAGCCCTTCCGCGATCTTTTTGCGGTCCTTGTCGCTGATACCGATATTGACGTGCTGAACTGCTTCTTTCCTGGCCATGATGACTCCTTTTAAGAGTGATACGAACCGGTCGGCGGGTTCGGGATTGAATGAGCGAACCCGAACGCGGGATGCCCGACAGTGTAGCCTGGACCACCCCGCACGCGCGCGCTGGCGAACTGTCGCGCCCTCGCCTGTCAGCGGCCGAAAGCGTGCTGCAGCGCCTGCGCGGCGATCACCGCGAGGCCGCTCGTGACGATCGCGAATCCCACCATTTTTCGCGCGACCGTCGCACCATGCGCCTGCGCGACATGGCGCGCGCCGCCCGTTGCGCGGACTCCGCTCGTACGGTTCATTGCATGCTGCCCTGTCCGGTTCATGATCCTTCTCCTTCGATTCAAAACCAGACGGTGCGCCGATGCGCGCCGCCATACCACCTGACTTCAACTACCGCCGTGCGTCCCGCTTCGCAAGCTGTGCAACGCCGCGCTGACACCTTCGGCATACGCCGGATCGATGCGCCGGAAATGCTCGATCTGACGCGCGACGATTTCGGGCGGCACACCGTCGATGTGCCGCGCGATGTTGCCGAACAGCCGCTCGCGCTGCGCCGCATCGAAAATCCGGAACAGCGCGGCCGGCTGGCTGTAGTAGTCCTCGTCGTCGCGATGGTCGTAACGATCGACGTTACCGGCGGCGAGTGGCGGTTCCGCAGCGTTGCTGTCTTCCGCGAAGTCGCCGAAGCGGTTCGGCTCGTAGTTCACCGCGCTGCCCAGGTTGCTGTCGGTGCGCATGCCGCCGTCGCGATGGAACGAATGCGGCGACGCGACGCGCGATGCATTCACCGGAATCTGGTGGTGGTTCACACCCAGCCGGTAACGTTGCGTGTCGCCGTATGAAAAGAGACGTCCCTGCAACAGACGGTCTGGCGAAAACCCGATGCCCGGCACGACGTTTGCCGGCGAAAATGCGGCCTGTTCGACGTCCACAAAGTAGTTGGCGGCGTTACGGTTCAATTCAAGGATGCCGACGTCGATCAACGGATAGTCGTTGTGCGGCCACACTTTCGTGATGTCGAACGGGTTGTAGCGATACGTCGTCGCATCGGCTTCCGGCATCACCTGGATGCTGAATCGCCACTTCGGAAAATTCCCGCTATCGAGGTTCGCGACGAGATCGCGCTGTGCGCTTTCACGATCGACGGCGATCACCTGCGCAGCTTCGGCGTCGGTGTAGTTTTCGATGCCCTGCATCGACTTGAAGTGGAACTTCACCCAGAAGCGCTCGCTGTTCCCGTTGATGAACGAGTACGTGTGCGAGCCGAAGCCGTGCATCGTCCGGTAGTTCTGCGGAATGCCGCGATCGCTCATCAGGATCGTCACCTGATGCAGCGATTCCGGATGCCGCGACCAGAAGTCCCACGCCGCGACGTTGCTGCGCGTGTTCGTGTACGGATCGCGCTTTTGCGTGTGGATGAAATCGGAAAACTTCAGCGGATCGCGAATGAAGAACACCGGCGTGTTGTTGCCGACCACGTCCCAGTTGCCCTCTTCCGTGTAGAACTTGATGGCGAAACCGCGCACGTCGCGCTCGGCGTCGGCGGCGCCGCGCTCACCGGCGACGGTCGAAAAACGCATGAAGAGCGGTGTTTCCTTGCCGACCTGCGCAAACACTTTTGCTTTCGTGAAGCGTGAGATGTCGTGCGTGATCTTCAACGTGCCGAACGCGCCGGACCCTTTTGCATGGACGCGTCGCTCCGGAATCACCTCGCGGTCAAAGTGCGCGAGCTTCTCGATCAGCCAGACGTCCTGCAGGGCGACCGGGCCGCGCGAGCCTGCGGTCATCGAATTCTGGTTGTCGGCGACGGGCGCACCGGCGGCGGTGGTGAGTTTGCGTTCAGACATCCTTTTACTCCTGGCTTTTATTGGGAATTGAGCGTGATGCGATATGGCGATCCCGGCGGCGCGAGCGTCAGGCCGAAATCGCGCGATCAACAAGGAGTGCGAACGCCACGGTGCGCAGCGTCGTGACCAGGCTCTGGACCGGGCGCGTCGTGGTCTGCTGGGCGAGCGGGGAATGGGCTTGATTCATCGGTTCCTCCTTGTGTCGGATCGGACGATCCATGGAGGAAACTATAACGAATGCTATCGAATTAACGAATTTGATTAAATTTATCTATTCTATAGCCAGAGCCCTGGATCCGAAAAGGGCTTCTTGTGGCCGCGCGGCGCGATGCCGGCGGCCAGGTACAACGGTTGGGGCTAACGCGTGTTAATTGACGGCCGCAGGCAGATCGAGCTTGCTCACGCCGGCCAGATCGCAGGCGTTGATGGCGTCGCAGATGGCTTCGATGGCGGGCATCCGCGTGAAGCTCTTGCGCCACGCCAGCACGACGCGGCGATCGGGCACCGGCTCGTCGAAATGCACGTAGCTGAGCAAGCCGGAGTCTGCGCCGCCCGCGTGCGGTTTCACCTCGGTCACCGACATGCGCGGCAGCACGGTGATGCCGACACCGCTTGCGACCATATGGCGGATCGTCTCGAGCGAGGAACCCTCAAACGTCTTCTGGATGCCGTCGGCGTTCTGCGAAAAGCGCATCAGTTCCGGACACACGCCAAGCACGTGATCGCGAAAGCAGTGGCCGCTGCCGAGCAGCAACATCGTTTCCTGCTTCAGGTCGTCCGGATCGATTTTCGCGCGCGTTTCCCACGCGTGGCCCGACGGCAGCGCGACGACGAACGGTTCGTCGTACAGCGGACGCAGCATCAGGCCGGTTTCCGGGAACGGCAGCGCCATGATCGCGACATCGATCTCGCCCTGCTTGAGCAGTTCGATCAGCTTGAGCGTGTAGTTCTCCTGCAGCATCAGCGGCATCTGCGGGACGCGCCGGATCATCTGCTTGACGAGCGTTGGCAGCAGATACGGCCCGATCGTGTAGATCACGCCCAGACGCAGCGGCCCGACGAGTGGATCCTTGCCCTGCTTGGCGATTTCCTTGATGGCGAGCGTCTGCTCCAGCACGCGCTGCGCCTGCGAGACGATCTGCTCGCCGACGGGCGTCACGCTGACTTCGCTCGTCCCGCGCTCGAAAATCTGCACGTTCAACTCGTCTTCGAGCTTCTTGATCGCCACCGACAGCGTCGGCTGGCTGACGAAACACGCTTCGGCCGCCCGGCCGAAGTGCCGTTCGCGAGCAACCGCGACGATGTATTTCAGTTCGGTGAGCGTCATTGGGGACCAATCAGGGCGAAGGATTCGATAGGTTTCTGTTATACACCTATGGGGCCAATTCGCCAACCCGGATTGACTTTGATACCAGCAACTCCCGCAACGCCCCGCCCGGCCCGGGTTACGGGCCAGGCGGGGGCGAAGCGCAGGCCTGCCGGCGTCAGGCCTTCAGATAATGCTCGCGCCCGCCGAGCCAGCGCGCGAGGTGCTGCGTGACGACATCCGGGTATGCGTCGAGCAGACGCGTGGCCGCTTCGCGCGCCGGTTCGATCAGCCAGCCGTCCTGCTGGAGATCGGCGAATCGCAGCATCGCCGCGCCCGACTGCCGCGCGCCCAGAAACTCGCCAGGACCACGGATTTCGAGATCGCGCCGGGCGATTTCGAAGCCATCGGTCGTTTCGCGCATCGTCTGCAGGCGGGCGCGGGCGGTTTGCGACAGCGGCCCGGTATAGAGCAGCACGCACACCGACGCCGCACTGCCGCGCCCCACCCGTCCGCGCAACTGGTGAAGCTGCGCGAGGCCGAAGCGCTCGGCGTGCTCGATCACCATCAGCGACGCGTTCGGCACGTCGACGCCCACTTCGATCACCGTCGTCGCCACCAGCAGTTGCACTTCGTTGCGCGTGAAAGCCTCCATGACCGTGGCCTTTTCGGCAGGCGCGAGCCGACCGTGCACGAGGCCGACGTTCAACTCTGGCAACGCCGCGATCAGCGTTTCGTATGTTTCGACGGCGGTTTGCAGCTGCAGCGTCTCGCTTTCCTCGATCAGCGGGCAGACCCAGTAGACCTGACGCCCCGTCAGCGCCGCCTCGCGCACGCGGCCGATCACTTCTTCACGGCGCGCGTCGGAAACGAGCTTGGTCAGGATCGGCGTGCGACCGGGCGGCAGTTCGTCGATCGTGGAAACGTCGAGGTCGGCGTAGTAGGTCATCGCGAGCGTGCGCGGAATCGGCGTGGCCGACATCATCAGTTGATGCGGCTGGAAGTCGCGCGCGCCGTCGGCGGCGTTATGCGCCTTCGCACGCAGCGCGAGCCGCTGTTCGACGCCGAAGCGATGCTGTTCGTCGACGATCACGAGACCAAGCCGCGCGAATTCGACCGCATCCTGGATGATCGCGTGCGTGCCGATCACGAGTTGCGCGGTACCGAGCGCGGCTGCTTCGAGCGCGGCGCGCTTGTCTTTCGCTTTCAGGCTGCCGGCGAGCCACGCGACGCGCACGCCGAGCGGTTCGAGCCAGCCGCGCAGCTTGCGCGCGTGCTGCTCGGCGAGAATTTCAGTCGGCGCCATCAGCGCGGCCTGATAGCCCGCGTCGATCGCCTGCGCGGCGCTAAGCGCCGCAACGACTGTCTTGCCGCTGCCCACATCGCCCTGCAGCAGCCGCTGCATCGGATGCGGCTGCGTCAGGTCCTGCGCGATCCCGGCCGTGACGCGCTGCTGCGCGCCCGTCAACGCAAACGGCAACGCTTCGAGCAGGCGCGTGACGAGCGAAGCCTGATCAGCCGGCCCGCGACGCGGCATCGCCGGCGCCGCGCGGGTGCGCCGCTCTTCATGTGCGCGCTTGAGCGACATCTGCTGCGCGAGCAGTTCCTCGAACTTGATGCGCGTCCACGCCGGATGCGTGCCGTCGATCAGCGCGTGCTCGTCGGAATCCGCGTTCGGGTGATGCAGCGTGCGCACCGCGTCGATCAACGACGGTACACCCAGCGGCTGGAGATACGCCTGTGCGACCGGCGCGGGCAGCAGTTCCGGCAGCGCGGTGCGCGACAGCGCGTTATCGATCGACTTGCGCAGATACGCCTGGGTCACGCCCGCTGTACTCGGATAGACGGGTGTCAGCGCCTGCGGCAGCGGCGTTTCTTCTTCGACGACTTTCACCGCCGGATGCACCATCTCCATGCCGAAGAAGCCGCCGCGCACGTCGCCGCGCACGCGCAGCCGCTGGCCGATGGCCATCTGCTTCACCTGCGAGCCGTAGAAGTTGAGAAAGCGCAGCACCAGCTCGTCGCCGGCATCGTCACGCAGTTTGACCAGCAACTGGCGACGCGGACGGTACGCGATCTCGTTGTCGAACACGACGCCTTCGGTCTGCGAGACGCCGCCTGGCAGCAGTTCGCCCACCGGCGTGAGCGACGTTTCGTCTTCGTAGCGCATCGGCAGATGCAGCACGAGATCGATGTCGCGCGTGAGGCCCAGTTTGGCGAGCTTGTCGGCGGTTCGGGGCAGTGCAGCAGCGGATTTTTTCGCGCTGGCCTGATCGCTCACCGGAGCAGGCGATGCCGCATCGGCCGCCTTGCCGCGTGCGGCGCGGCGTTTCGGCGCGGCGCTCACTTCTTCGGTATCGGCGGGCATACGGCGTTCGGGCAAGGGCATGTGTCGCTTCGCAAGTACAATATCGGCTTTCCAGGCTTTCGAGGGTGGTGCAGCGCTACCGCGCGCCACCGTGCCGGCAGACCCGAAGGGTCGCTCACTCAGGCTGGCGCAGCAATGTTTCGCAATCATAGCCGCTCGTCGCCCGGCGCCGGTTCAATTCAGCATCGATTCACATCCAGTCCGTCTTCGTATGTTCACGCTTTCTGATTTCGATTTTGTCCTGCCGCCCGAGCTGATCGCGCAGACCGCCTTGCCCGAGCGCAGCGCGAGCCGTCTGCTCGAAGTGGACGGCTCGACCACGCCAGCCGGCTTCAACGACCGTCGCTTCGCCGAACTGCCCGACTGCATCGCACCGGGCGACCTGCTCGTCTTCAACGATACCAAAGTCCTGAAGGCGCGCTTCCTCGGCCAGAAGGCCAGCGGCGGCAAGATCGAGGTGCTGGTCGAACGGCTGACTGGTGAAACGACCGCCCTCGCGCAGATTCGCGCGAGCAAAAGCCCGGCCCCCGGGACGACGCTGCGTCTCGCGGATGCCTTCGATGTCACGGTCGGCGAGCGTGTCGAGCCGTTCTACACGCTGCACTTCCCCGCCGACTGCCTGACGCTCATCGAACGGCACGGCCGCCTGCCGCTGCCGCCCTACATCGAGCACGACCCCGACGCGACCGATGAGACGCGCTATCAGACGGTGTTCGCGCAGAACCCCGGCGCGGTCGCCGCACCCACCGCGGGCCTGCACTTCGACACGTCGCTGCTGGCGCGTCTGGACGAGAAAGGCGTCGAGCGCGCGACGTTGACGCTGCACGTCGGCGCGGGCACGTTCCAGCCGGTGCGCGTCGAGAACCTCGACGAGCACAAGATGCACAGCGAGTGGTATCAGTTGCCGCAGACACTGGTGGACCGCATCGCCGCGACCAAAGCGCGCGGGAACCGCGTGATCGCGGTCGGCACGACCTCGATGCGCGCGCTCGAAGCCGCTGCACGCAGCGCCGAGGAAGCTGGCCATCCGCTCGCCGCGACCAGCGCCGAAACCGACATTTTCATCACGCCGGGCTACCGGTTCCGGATCGTCGACCGGCTCGTGACAAACTTCCATTTGCCGAAGTCGACGCTTTTGATGCTGGTGTCGGCATTCGCCGGTATCGACACGATCCGCGCCGCCTACGCGCACGCGATCGAAGAGCGATACCGCTTTTTCAGCTACGGCGACGCAATGCTGCTCACGCGTCGCGATTCGTGATTCATCGCGACCTGTCGTTCACGTAACAGGCCGTTTCAACCCGCCGCCGCGCCACGCGAGAGCGGCGTTCTTCATCTGCGCCGGACTGTTTTCCGGTGGCACAGGAGTCTTTTCATGACCGACGGTCATCAGCACGCAACGCAAACCGGTCGCCCGGACAACGGCCTCAAGTTCGAACTGCTCACCACCGACGGCCAGGCGCGCCGCGGCCGCGTGACGCTCAATCACGGCGTGGTCGAAACGCCGATCTTCATGCCGGTCGGCACATACGGGACGGTGAAGGCCGTCCAGCCGCGTGAACTCGAGGAGATGCACGCGCAGATCATCCTCGGCAACACATTTCACCTGTGGCTGCGCCCCGGGCTCGAGACGATCGGCGCGCACGGCGGCCTGCATGCGTTCATGGGCTGGAAGAAGCCGATCCTGACGGATTCGGGTGGTTTTCAGGTGTTTTCGCTCGGCGATCTGCGCAAGATCACCGAAGATGGCGTCACGTTCGCGTCGCCGATCAATGGCGACAAGCTCTTCCTGTCGCCGGAAGTGTCGATGCAGATCCAGAAGGTGCTGAACTCGGACATCGTGATGCAGTTCGACGAGTGCACGCCGTACGCGACCAACAACGTCCCGACATCACACCAGGAAGCCGCCGATTCAATGCGCATGTCGATGCGCTGGGCGAAACGCTCGATCGACGAATTCAACCGGCTCGGCAACCCCAATGCGCTCTTCGGCATCGTTCAGGGCGGCATGTTCGAGGATCTTCGCGACGAATCGCTCGCGGGCCTGGCGGAGATCGACTTCCACGGTTTCGCGATCGGCGGTCTTTCGGTCGGCGAGCCGAAGGAAGACATGATGCGCGTGCTCAACCACATCGGGCCGAAGCTGCCGGCAAACAAGCCGCACTACCTGATGGGCGTCGGCACGCCGGAAGATCTGGTCGCGGGCGTGGCAGCCGGCGTCGATATGTTCGACTGCGTGATGCCGACCCGCAACGCGCGTAATGGCTGGCTCTTCACCCGTTTCGGCGACGTGAAGATCCGCAACGCGGTTCACAAGAACTCCCTGCGCCCGCTTGACGAGCAGTGCGGCTGCTACACCTGCCGTAACTTTACGCGCGGCTACCTGCACCATCTGCACCGTGTGGGCGAAATCCTCGGCGCGCAGCTGAACACGATCCACAACCTGCATTACTACCTTGAACTGATGCAGGAAATGCGCGACGCAATCGAAGCGCACATGTTCGATGCGTTCCGCAAGCAGTTCCACGAGAACCGGGCGCGCGGCGTCGAAGGGCCCGCCTGACGACGTTCCCACCTTGTGGGTAGCGTGCAGAAAGGCCGCACTGCCTGCAAACGCCCGTCCAGCAACGCGCGGGACAAAATCCGCAGAAGAATGCGCCCGTGCGCCGGTACAAACCTTACAATTATCTTTCGCGATGTGCGATCGAGCTACGCTTATCGCAAATAACAGCTTGATCGGAAAGCGCATTTCATCTGCAGTCGCGGCTTATGGCCGGTGGTAGAATAACCGGCTGCATTTTTTGATCGTTATAACGGAGAGACCAACGTGTCGTTCATTTCCAATGCCTTCGCGCAAGGCACCGGTGGCGCAGAATCCAGCCTGATGAGCTTTCTGCCCCTGATCCTGATGTTCGCTGTGCTGTATTTCATCATGATCCGTCCGCAAATGAAGCGCCAGAAGGAACACCGCAACATGCTCTCCGCCATGGCGAAGGGCGACGAAGTCGTCACGAACGGCGGCATCGTCGGCAAGGTCACCAAGGTGAGCGATGCTTACGTTGGCGTCGAAATTTCTGAAGGCACTGAAATCACCGTGCAGAAAGCATCGGTGACGCAGATTCTCCCGAAAGGCACGATCAAGTCGCTGTAAGGCCTGCTCTGTCGCGTCCGGCGCGGCCTCGCGGGAACCACACGCGGCTTGCGCCACGGTTTCCGCGCTCATCGCCGGACGCATCGCCTGAAAGCCTGGAGTTTGGACCGGGCTTTCTCGCCAACCTTCCCGTTGGGCCAACCCCATGAATCGTTATCCCCTCTGGAAATATGTCGTGATGCTGGTGGCGCTCGTCATCGGCCTCGTGTACACACTGCCCAACTTCTTCGGTGAAGCGCCGGCAGTCCAGGTATCGAGTGGCAAAGCGACGGTCAAGCTCGACTCGACCACGCTCGCGCAGGTGGAATCCGCGCTCGCCTCCAGCCAGATCAAACCGACCGCCGTCACGTTCGACAATGCGTCGGCCAACGCGAACATCCGCGTGCGTCTGACGGACACCGACACGCAGCTGCGCGTGAAGGACCTGCTGCAGAAGTCGCTGAACGCCGATCCCACGGATCCGCAGTTCATCGTCGCGCTGAACCTGCAAAGTGCGTCGCCAGCCTGGCTGACCGCGCTGCACGCGCTGCCGATGTACCTCGGTCTCGATCTGCGCGGCGGTGTCCACTTCCTGCTGCAGGTCGACATGGCCGGCGCGCTGAACAAGAAGCTCGACTCCGACGCGTCCGACGCCCGCACGCTGCTGCGCGACAAGAACATCCGCGATGGCGGCGTGAACCGTGTGAACCAGACAGTCGTCGTCAATTTCGCCGACGCAGACGTCGCCGAGGCCGCGCGCAAACAGCTTGCCGTCAGCATCAACGAACTCCAGTGGGCGACCCAGCCGAATCCGGCAGGCGGCGTCCAGGTGGTCGGCACCTTCACGCCCGCCGTGCAGAAGACGGTCGAAGACGCGGCGCTCAAGCAGAACATCACGACGCTGCATAACCGCGTGAACGAACTGGGCGTGGCCGAACCGGTGATCCAGCAGCAGGGCTCCGACCGCATCGTGGTCGAACTGCCGGGCGTGCAGGACACGGCAAAGGCGAAGGACATCATCGGCCGTACGGCGACGCTTGAAGCGCGCCTCGCCGACCCGGTGAACACGCATCCGAACCCGAACGACCCGGTGCCGCCGGGCGACGAACTCTTCACGCAGGGCGCGCAGACACCGGTGCTGCTGCGCAAGCAGATCATCTTCACGGGCGACCGGATTATCGATGCGTCGTCGGGTTTCGACGAACATCAGCGCCCGTCGGTGAACATCCGCCTCGACAGTCGCGGCGGTCGTGCCGTGGCAGCCGTGTCGCGCGACAACATCGGCAAGCCGATGGCGATGGTGCTGTTCGAGAAAGGCAAAGGCGAAGTGCTGACGGTCGCGACGATCCAGTCGGAACTCGGCGACCGCTTCCAGATCACCGGCCAGCCGACGCCGCAGGCCGCGACCGATCTGGCGCTGCTGCTGCGCGCCGGTTCGCTGGCCGCGCCGATGGACATCATCGAAGAACGCACGATCGGCCCGAGCCTCGGCGCCGACAACATCAAGAAGGGCTTCCACTCGGTTGTGTGGGGCTTCGCGGCGATCGCCGTCTTCATGATCGCGTACTACATGCTGTTCGGCCTGATCTCGATGATCGGGCTGTCGGTGAACCTGCTGCTGCTGATCGCGATTCTGTCGATGCTGCAGGCCACGCTGACCTTGCCGGGTATCGCCGCTATCGCGCTCGCGCTCGGTATGGCGATCGACGCAAACGTGCTGATCAACGAACGTGTGCGTGAAGAACTGCGTCACGGCGCACCGCCGCAACTGGCCATCCAGAACGGCTACGCGCACGCATGGGCGACGATTCTCGACTCGAACGTGACCACGCTGATCGCGGGTCTTGCGCTGCTGGCGTTTGGTTCGGGTCCGGTGCGCGGCTTCGCGGTCGTGCACTGTATCGGCATCATGACGTCGATGTTCTCGGCGGTGTTCTTCTCGCGCGGTCTCGTGAACGTCTGGTACGGGGGCAAGAAGAAGCTGAAGTCGCTGGCGATCGGTCAGGTGTGGCGTCCGACGCCCATCGAGGGCGACGCTGCGTTCCTCGGTCACGACGACGCAGGAACCGATACGGCAAAAGCGGTCGCTGCCGCCGGCGCACGCGCGTCGGCAAAAGCGAATGCAGGCGCTGCGGCGCGCACTGGCAAACCAGTGGTCCGCCGTCGCAACGATCCGGGCACTGCGCCCCGGAAACCGGGTTCATCCCGCTGAACCCCGGAGAAAGAGACCATGGAATTTTTCCGCATTCGCAAAGACCTTCCGCTCATGCAGCGCGCGTTGATTTTCAACGCGATCTCGCTCCTGACGTTTATCGCGGCTGTGTTTTTCCTCGTGCATCGCGGCCTGCACCTGTCGGTGGAATTCACCGGCGGCACGGTCATCGAAGTGCAGTATCCGCAGGCCGTGCCACTGGAACCGGTGCGCGACACGCTCGGCAAGCTCGGCTACGCCGACGCCCAGGTGCAGAATTTCGGCACCTCGCGCGATGTGCTGATCCGTCTGCCGCTGAAGTCGGGTTTCACGTCCGCGCAGCAGAGCGATCAGGTGATGGGCGCGCTGAAGGCCGATAACGGCCAGGCGCAGCTGCAGCGCGTCGAGTTCGTCGGCCCGCAGGTCGGCAAGGAACTCGCGACCGATGGCCTGCTCGCGCTCGCGTGCGTGGTCGCGGGCATCGTGATCTATCTGTCGTTCCGCTTCGAATGGAAGTACGCCGTTGCTGGCGTGATTGCCAACCTGCACGACGTGGTGATCATTCTCGGCTTCTTCGCATTCTTCCAGTGGGAGTTCTCGCTGTCGGTGCTGGCGGCTGTGCTTGCGGTGCTCGGTTACTCGGTGAATGAATCGGTCGTTATTTTCGACCGGATTCGCGAAACGTTCCGTCGCGAACGCAAGATGACGGTGATCGAGGTCATCAACCACGCAATCACGAGCACGATGTCGCGCACGATCATCACGCACGGCTGTACGCAGATGATGGTGCTGTCGATGTTCCTGTTCGGCGGCCCGACGCTGCACTACTTCGCGCTCGCGCTGACGGTCGGTATCCTGTTCGGTATCTACTCGTCGGTCTTCGTGGCTGCGGCAATTGCGATGTGGCTCGGCGTGAAGCGCGAAGATCTGATCAAGGACAAGAAGGGCGTACACGACCCGGACGATCCAAACGCTGGCGCACAGGTTTAAGCGCTGCGCCTCGCGGCAACGCTGATACGCAATGAAAAGGCCGGTTCATTTTGAACCGGCCTTTTACGTTTACCCGCGGCGCCACGACTTTCAGCGTGGCAACGGCATCATCTGAAACCGAGCTTGCGACGCGCTGCGATCAACGCGATCAGGCTGATCACCGCCGCCAACATCATGTAGAAGCTCGGCGCCGTTTTCGTTCCGGTCGCACTGATCAGCCACGCGATGATGAACGGGCCGAAACCACCGAAAATCGTCACCGCGATGTTGTACGCGAGTGACATGCCGGTCGTGCGCGTCGCCACCGGAAAAATCTCCGAGAGCAACCCCGGCAGTGCACCGAAGTAACCGGTCATCAGAAACGCGAAAACGATCTGGATCGCGATCAACGTCTCGAACGTGGGATTCGCAACGAGATATGCGAACGCCGGATAGATCAGCACCAGCAGCAGCACGGCCGAAACCAGCATGATGCCGGTGCCTCCGTGACGGTCGGACACGTGCCCCACTACAGGCGCGAACACGAGCTGGATCACGCCGACGAGCAGGATGGCCGCAAACGACACCGAAGGCGACAGGCCCAGCTGCTTCACACCGTATGTCGGCATGAAGAGCACCAGATACGTCGACACCGTGCCGAGCACCACGAGACCGATCGCAATGGCAAGGCGCAGCTTGTGGCTCGCGAAGGTGTCGCGCAGCGGCGTCGTGGTGGTTTCGGCGGCGAGAAATTCGGGCGTCTCGTCGAGACGCGTGCGTATGTACCACGCGACCGGCCCGATCAGCAGCCCGAAGACGAACGGCACGCGCCATCCCCACGACATCATCTGTTCCGGCGTGAGCTTGCCCGTCAGCACGACGCCGAAGAGCGCCGCGAGCAGCGTCGTCAGTCCCTGGCTCGCAATCTGCCAGCTCGCGAAGAAGCCGCGCCGGCCCGGCACGTGCTCGGCGAGAAACGCCGTCGCGCTGCCGAACTCGCCGCCGGCGGAAAAACCCTGCATCAGGCGCGCGAGCACGAGGATCAGCGGCGCGGCGAGACCAATCGACTCGTACACCGGAAGGACCGCGATGATCAGCGTGCCCGCCATCATCAGCAGGATCGAGAGCGTGAGCGCCGCCTTGCGCCCTGCCCGGTCCGCGTAGGCGCCGAGCACGATTGCGCCGAGCGGGCGCATGAAGAACGAGACGCCGAACGTGCCCAGCGTGACCAGCAGTGAAATCGTCTCGTTGCCCGCGGGGAAAAACAGCTTCGAGATGGTGACCGCGAAAAACCCGTAGACGACGAGGTCAAACCACTCCAGCGCGTTGCCGATCGATGCGGCGACTACGATGCGCCACGAACTGTGGCGTGCCGCCGCGCAGCTTGCGGCCGTCGTTGCACTCATTCAGATCTCCCGTGCGCGCGAATCGTGTCCTCCCCCGCCTGGATGCGCGCACAACCAGTGGGGCGGTAGCGCACTATGTACCTGAAAAATTAACTTCGCGCGAGCGCCACATATACCGCCTCGACATCGCCCCACAAGCCGGGACCAGAAGCAAAACACCCCACCGGCGTCATCCGCCGGTGGGGTGTCGGGTCCTGCCAGCCGGTCCAGCGCGTTCCCCGCAAGGAAAAGACGCCGATGCCCGGGCAAGCCTTTACTGCTTGATGCCTTCAGACTGGATATGCAGTTTGGTCTGCATGCTGAAGCCGTACTTCTTGCCGAAGTCCATGCCGAAATCGGCGCGATCGAACGTCGTGCTGGCTTCCACGCCGCACACTTCGCGCTTGAGCACCGGGTGCTGCATGCACTTGAACGATTCGATCTTCAGGTTCACCGGCTTCGTCACGCCATGCATCGTCAGCGTACCGACCACTTCAACAGGCTTGTCGCCGTCAAACCTGATCTCGGTGCCTTTGTACGTCGCGGCTGGGAACTTCGCGACATCGAAGAACGCGTCCGACTTCAGGTGGTCGTCGAGCTTCGCGTTACCGGTATCCACCGACGACGGATCGACCGTGACGTCGACCGTGCCGGTCTTCGCCGCGCGGTCGAGCGTGACCGTGCCCGTGCTCTTCGTGAACTTGCCGCGCCACACCGACAGGCCGCCGAAGTGGTCAGCCTCGAAGCTCGGGTACGTGTGCGTCGGGTCGAGTTGATAGGTATCGGCGGCGAACGCGCCAATCGAGAGGGTCGACGCCAGAGCGGCGATCAGCAGATGTTTCTTCAATTCATGCTCCTTCAGGTGTCCAGATGCGCCGCCCGGGAAGCCGGCGCGATAACAGCGAAAACGGCAAACACTGCTTACTTGCGTGCTGCAACGATATGAAACTTGATGACCACGTCGTCGGCCACGACCGACGTATCTTTCCATTCACCGGTGCCGATATCGAACTGCAGGCGCTTGATGGGCAACGACCCGTCGAAGGTCTGCGTCGCGCCCTGCTGGGCGACGGTGACGGGCACCGTGACCGTCTGCGACTTGCCCTTGATCGTGAGCTTGCCGGTCACCTTGAACTGGTTGCCGCCGGCCGGCGCGATCGCGCTCGAAACAAACGTGGCCGCCGGATAAGTCTTCGAATCGAACCATTCCTTGCCGCGGACCTGGTCGTTATAGCTTTCGTCGCCGAGGTCGTAGCTGCCGGTATCGATGGAAAGCTGGGCCGTGCCCGCCGCCGGCTTTGCCGGATCGAACGCGATCTGCGCGGTGAACTTGCCGAACTTGCCTTCGACGGGCACGTTCATCTGTTTCGACGTTGCCGTGACGGTGCTCTTCGCGACGTCGACCTGGGCGAGCGCGCTGCCCGCGACACCGAGCGCCGCGGCCGTGAACGCCGTCAACAGGGTGCGATGCAATGAAACCTTCATATATGTCCTATTTGAGGAAAGGGATCATGCGCGACAGCAGGCCGTCGCGATCCACCAGTTGGTGCTTGAGCGCCCCGGCGACGTGCAGGACGACGAGCGTGAGCAGGCCGTAATTGAGCGTCACGTGAACGATCTTGAGGATAGTTTTCAGATGCGGGTCCGGCGCGATCAGCATCGGCAGGCGCACGAGACCGAGATATACGACCGGGATGTTCGACGCCGAGCTGTACAGATAACCCGACGCCGGAATCGCAATCATCAGCACATACAGCAGCACGTGCACGAGCTGCGCGACGACCCGCTGCCAGGCGACCATGCCGCCCGGCAACGCAGGCGCCACGTGCGTCGCGCGCCACAGGATGCGCACGACGGCGAGCGCGAACACGGTGACGCCGATCCACTTGTGCCATGAGAAATAGCGCAGCTTGGTCGGCGTGAAGCCCGGGATATCGGTCATCACCCAGCCCAGCGCGAATCCACAGACGATCAGGAGCGCGATCAGCCAGTGAAACGCGATCGCGGTCCGGGTGTAATGGTCGGGCGTGCTGGTCGAAGCAAGGGAAGGATGAAGTGCCATGACGAATCGCTGACGCAAACAGGGTTAACGGGTCACGGAAGCACTTATTCCAGCCGCCGCGGATGCGGCCCGACGCGGCCCGGAGAGGCAATGCGTTCGCCGCAAAGCGTATGTCAACGCCAAGGCCGCCATGCTACCGCAAGCCGGTAAAGCTGGCTCACGGCGCCCGTGCAACAGTGCGTCGCGCCGATGGAACGATTTGGGGCCGGAAAGTGTCGGAAGCGTGTGCGGGTCGCCGCTCAAGGGCGCACACGGTCGCATGGGCGCAACAATTTTGAAATCTTGCGGCAAGGGTGTTTGGTAACATGGGTGCAGCCTGTGGGCGAAGGCGCCCGGCGGTGCCGCTGTCCGTCTCGCCATTTGCGTGAACACCGGCGAAACGTTGTGCCGGTTTGTACTTCGGGTTCCTGTCCACGTCGTCCGTCACCACTCATACATGGAACATGACCATCTGATCGCCTGCCACGAGTGCGACGCGCTGTTCCGCAAGCCGCGACTCGACCGCCGCTCGCTCGCGCGCTGCCCGCGCTGCAAGGCGACGCTCTACCGCAGCGCATCGACGCGCATCGACAACATTGTCGCGATGACGCTGGCCGCGCTCGTCACGTTCCTCATCGCGCAGGCGTTCCCGATCGTCGAACTCGAAACCAGCGGGATCACGTCGCAGACCACGCTGTTCGGCGCCATCGTCGCGTTGTGGAACGAGAACATGCAGATCGTCGCGGTGATGGTCTTCTGCTCGACGACGCTCTTCCCGCTCACCGAGCTCCTCGCCCTCCTCTATGTGCTCGTGCCGGTGCGCGCGGGCTACGTGCCGCCGCTCTTTAACCGCGTGCTGCGCGCCATCCAGTTCGTGCGGCCGTGGGGCATGATCGAAGTGTTCATGCTCGGCGTGCTGATCACCATCGTGAAGATGATCAGCCTCGCGCGCGTGATTCCGGAAGCCGCGCTCTTCGCGTTCGGCGCGCTCACGCTGATGTTCGCGGTCGTCGTCACGTTCGATCCGCGCACGCTGTGGGATATCGCCGACACGTTGCCCCGCGAGCGTCTGCGGCGCATCCGGCGCCTCAAGGCGGCGCGGGCCGCCAGCCAGCCACCCGCCCCCCATCAGGGATGAAAGCCGGATGAAATACATCACAGCAAAGCGCGCAGGCTTCGTCAGTTGTCATGCGTGTGGTCGCGTCGAACCGTGGCAACGGTCGGCGCTCGACCAGCAGTGCGGGCGTTGCGGCGCGACCCTGCACCGGCGTAACCCCGACAGCCTGATGCGGGTCTGGGCGCTCCTCATCTCGGCCGCGCTGCTCTATATCCCGGCGAACCTGCTGCCCGTGATGCACACGGCATCGCTCGTAGGCGCCGAGGACGACACGATCATGAGCGGTGTGGTCTACTTCTGGACCTCGGGCGACTGGCCGCTTGCCGTCATCGTGTTCATTGCCAGCATCATGGTGCCGATGCTCAAGCTGAGTGTGCTCGTGCTGCTGACCATTACCGCGCAGCGCCGCTCGAAGTGGCGACCGGACCAGCGCACGAAGCTCTACCGGATCGTCGAGCGCATTGGTCGCTGGTCGATGCTCGACGTGTTCGTCGTGACGCTGACCGTCGCGCTCGTCCGGTTCAACTCGCTCGCGGTGATTACCGCCGGCCCGGGTGCGCTCGCGTTCGGCTCCGTCGTGATCCTCACCATGCTCGCCTCAATGCAGTTCGATCCGCGCCTCATCTGGGATTACGTCGATGAGCGCAAAGACAGAAAAACCACAGGGATCAAACCATGAATAGCCCACAAGGACCGACTCCTCCCCAGGATCTGCCGGATCCCGATATCGAGCCGCCGCGCCGCAGCTGGCTGCCGTCGCTCGTCTGGGTGATTCCGCTGATCGCGGCGCTGATCGGCGTCGCGCTCGTCATCAAGTCGGTGTCCGGCAAGGGGCCGACGATCACGATCAGTTTCGTAAGCGCCGAAGGGCTCGAACCGGGCAAGACGAAGGTCAAGTACAAGGACGTCGATGTCGGCTCCGTGAAGACCATCACGCTCGCGAAGAATCATTCGCACGTGAGCGTCGAGGTGCAGCTCACCAAGGAAGCCGAAGACTTCGCAGTGAAGGGCTCGCGCTTCTGGGTCGTGAAGCCGCGCGTGGGCGCGAGCGGCGTGTCCGGATTGAGCACACTGCTGTCCGGCGCGTTTATCGGCGTCGACCCAGGACGCAACGAGGACACGCAGAAAGACTTCGTCGGGCTGGAGACGCCGCCGCCCATTACCGGCGACCAGAAAGGCCATCAATTCACGCTGCGCGGCGATTCGCTCGGCTCGATCGATATCGGTTCTCCCATCTTCTACCGGCGTGTGCAGGTGGGTCAGGTCGTGGGCTTTTCGCTCGACAAGGACGGCACCGGCGTGACGATGCAGGTCTTCGTCAGCGCGCCTTTCGACCAGTATGTCGGCACCAATACGCGCTGGTGGCACGCAAGCGGCGTCGACGTCCGGCTCGATTCGAGCGGCTTCAAGCTGAACACGCAGTCGCTGGCGACGCTGATCGTCGGCGGTCTTGCATTCCAGGGGCCACCAGGGCAGCCGCCCGGCGCACAGGCGCCGAACAACATGACGTTCCGCCTCGGCTCCGATCAGGCGGACGCGATGCGTGATCCGGACGGCGAACCGCTGCGCGTGGTGATGAACTTCAACCAGTCGCTGCGCGGGCTGGCGGTAGGCGCACCGATCGACTTCCGCGGCATCGTGCTCGGCGAGGTGACGGCCATTGGCATCGACTACGATCCGAAGGCGCGCAACTTCAAGATGCCGGTGACGATCAACATCTATCCGGGACGCCTGTCGCGGCGCGCGCGCGGCCCTGTGCCGGAACCGGGCACAGCGGCAAGCCACGAGTTGCTGGAGCGGCTCGTCAAGCACGGTCTGCGCGGTCAGCTGCGTACGGGCAACCTGATCACGAGCCAGTTGTACATCGCACTCGACATCTTCCCGAAGGCCGCGCCCGCGACGATCGATATCAATCAGGATCCGATGGAACTGCCGACGATCCCGAACTCGCTCGACGAACTGCAGGTTCAGGTCGCGGATATCGCGAAGAAGCTGGACGCGGTGCCGTTCGACCAGATCGGCAACAACCTGAACTCCGCGCTGAAGAACGCCGACCAGCTGTTCAGGCGGCTTGACACGGAAGTCGTGCCGGAGGCGCGCGACACGCTGGCCGCCGCGAAGCAGACGTTCGGCTCCGCTGAAGCCACCTTGCAACAGGATTCGCCGCTGCAATCGGACGTGCATCAGGCGCTGCAGGAACTGACGCGCACGCTGCAGTCGCTCAACGCGCTGTCGGACTACCTCGAACGTCACCCGGAATCGCTGCTGCGCGGCAAACAAGGAGATAAACCATGATGTTCGCCCGGCTGTTGCATCCGGCGCGCGCCGTTAGCCGTGCGGCTGTCCGTACGTTTGAACGTGCGGGCGCGCCCTCATTGACGGCAGTGGCCGTAGCCGCCGGTGTGCTGGCGCTGGCGGGCTGTGCGTCGCCGATGAGCCGCTTCTACACGCTCAACGCCAGCGATGCGCCCGCGTCCACGCGTCCTGCCGGCAGTTCGTCGATGCTGATCGAGGTGCCGCCCGTCGACGTGCCGCCGCAGGTCGCGAAGTACCAGCTGGTGGTGCAGTCGGGACCGACGCAGGTTCAGGTGCTCGAACAGGAACGCTGGGCGTCGCTGCCTGGCGACGAGATCCGTCGCGCGCTGTCGTCGAACCTCACCAGCCAGCTTGGCGCTATCGACGTCTACGGCACGCCCTATCCGGACGGCGCGCCGGTTTATCGCGTGAGCGTGAACGTCCAGCGCTTCGAGTCCTGGCCGGGCTCGCATGCGCTGATCGACGCCGTCTGGAGCGTGCGCGCGGTGCGCACGCAGGCCGTACTGACGTGCCGCAGCGTCGTGAGCGAGCCGGTCGCGGGCGGTTACGACGCGCTTGCGGACGGTCATCGTCGCGCGGTGCAGGAAATCTCGACGGAAATCGCCACCGCCGTGCAGGCGCTCGCCAGCGCGCCGCAGACGCGGGCCGCGACGCCCGCAAAGGGCGCGTCGATGGCGACCGGTGCAGGTGCTGGCGCGATCAAGGTGCCGTGTCCGGCGCCAATGTCGCCGGCTGCGCCAGCGGCCTGAGGCGGCTGGCCGGACCTGGTCATTCGGGCTTCCGCGCCGGAAGCGTCCGCCCGCAGGAAGCGCCCGTCAGGCGCGACGCGCCGCCGTCTCGCGCCCACCCGCCGACGGCCAGACGCAGCGGTGCCGGTTGACCGGACCGGCACCGCAGCCCCGGGGGCGCCCGCCGACCGCGTACAATACGGGCTTCCCTCCAGGCCTTTCGGCAACCTCAATGTCCTTCGATTTTTTCGTCCCCTGCCCACGCGGCCTTGAAGCCGCGCTCGCGTCCGAACTCGCCGGGATCGGCGCGCGCCATCTGAACGGCGCCCCGTTCGCGCCCGGCGCACAGGTCCCGGGTGGCGTGCACTTCCGCGGAGGATGGGCTGCCGGCATGGCCGCCAACCTGCATTCGCGTATCGCAAGCCGCGTGCTGCTGAAGATCGCTCATCGCCCGTATCGCAGCGAGCAGGACGTCTACGCGCTCGCACTCGAACAGCGCTGGGAACAGTGGTTCTCGGCGAACGAAACGCTGCGCGTCGACGTGACGGCAATCAAGTCGCCGCTGCGCAGCCTCGAATTCGCGACGCTACGCGTCAAGGACGCGATCTGCGACCGTCTGCGCGAAAAGAGCGGCGCGCGTCCGAGCATCGATACGGCCGAGCCCGACGTGCGCGTGTTCGCGTTTCTCACCGCCACCGACTGCACGCTGTATCTCGACACGTCCGGCGATCCGCTCTTCAAGCGCGGCTGGCGGCTCGACAAGGGCGCCGCTCCGCTGCGCGAAAACCTCGCGGCCGGCATCCTGCGTCTGACGGGCTGGACCGCCGGCACGCCGCTCTATGACCCGATGTGCGGCAGCGGCACGTTCCTCGCCGAAGCGGCGCAGGTCGCGCTCAACATCGCGCCGGGCGTCGAGCGCCGGTTCGGCTTTGAACGCCTGAAGCAATACGACGCCAGCGCATGGCAGGCGCTGAAAGCCGCGGCCGTCGACGCGAAACGCGCCGCGCGTGGCTCGCGCGCCGACCTGCAGATCTTCGGCAGCGACATTTCCGGCGACATGCTCGACAAGGCGCGCGCCAACTTCGAGCGCGCCGGCCTTAACGTGCCGCTCAAGCAGGTCGACGCGCGCGGCATGACGCCGCCGGTTGGCACGCCCGGCATCCTCGTCGCGAATCCGCCGTATGGCGAGCGTATCGAGGTGCGCGGGCGCGGTCCGCGCGGCGAAGTGCGCGAAACCGGCCGTGAAAGTCGCGAAAACCGTGAAGACGAAGGCTTCAAACGCGTCCACACGGATGCGCCGGACAGCGAGTTCTTCAAGTCGTTCGGCGATGCGCTCAAGCAGCGGTTCACCGGCTGGCACGCGTTCGTCCTCACGTCGGACCGCAAGTTGCCCGGCCAGATGCGCCTGCGCGAATCGACCAAGACGCCGCTCTTCAACGGCGCGCTCGAATGCCGTCTGTTCCGCTTCGACCTGATCGCCGGCAGCGTGCGCCAGCGGCCGGCCGCCAGTGCCGCGGACCCGGCCGGTACGGCCGAAGGCCAGAGCTAGACTGCTTCCGCGCGCCTGCCATTCAGGCGCGCGCCAGGACAACGCGGCGGCGGGCACATGCCCCGTTCGCCGCGTTTTTTCGTCCGCAGTTATTCGCGGCCGCTTCAGGCTACTGACAGGACGATGTCAGTAGCCCGGCAGCACACTCCAGTCACGCCATCCGGCATCTCGCACGGAACGGCGAACTACCAAGGAGCGTGTCATGTCAGCAGCTGATTCCCGCGTTATCGCCTGGTTTGAAATTCCGTCGACCGACTTCGATCGCGCGGTGCGTTTCTATGAAACCGTTCTCGGCAACCCGATGCGCCGCGAAGACTTCGGCCAGCCGATCGCCGTGTTCGGCTATGGCGAGCAGGCGACGGGCGGTTGCGTGGTCGGCGGCACGTCGCTGAAGCCGTCCGCGGCCGGCACGATGGTGTACCTCAACGCCACGCCCGACGTGAACACCGTGCTCGCGCGCGTCGAGAAGGCCGGCGGCAAGGTGGAAGGCCCCGCGATCCAGCTGCCGGCCGACATCGGCTACATCGCGTTCATCACCGATACCGAGGGCAACCGCATCGGCCTGCATTCGCAGCACAACGGCTGAGCGAGCGCGGAACCGGGCGGGCCGCACAGCGCGTCCCGCCCGCAGACGAGCGGAGCAGGTCATGCGGCGCTATCATCGCGGGGGCGTTTCCGCCCTGTTACCTCCACGCAGGATCACCCCGATGACGCGTCGCGCCGACCGCCTTTTCCAGATCGCCGAACTGCTGCGTGGCCGCCGGCTCACCACCGCGCAGCAGCTCGCCGAATGGCTGAAGATCTCGCCGCGTACGGTGTATCGCGATGTGCGCGACCTGCAACTCTCCGGCGTGCCGATCGAAGGCGAGCCTGGCATCGGCTACCGGCTTGCCCGCTCGGCCAGCCTGCCGCCACTCACGTTCACCGCCGAGGAACTCGCCGCGCTCGCCGCCGGCGCGCGGATGCTCGAAACGTGGGGCGGCGCGAGTTTCGCGTCGGGCGCACGCGGGGCGCTTGCGAAGATCGCATCGGCGATGCCCGCGGACAAGCGCGCGACGCTCGAACGCGCACCGTTCTTCGCGCCATCGTTTCACGTCAAGGGTGCGTTCTCGGAGAAGGTCGACCAGCTGCATCGCGCCATCGACGACCATCGTGTGGTGAGCTTTGCCTACGTCGACCGCAACGAAGCCGCGACTGAGCGGCGCGTGTGGCCGCTCGGGCTCGTCTACTGGGGCGCGCGCTGGACGATCGGCGCGTGGTGTGAACTGCGTGAAGAGTTTCGCAACTTCGACGTCGAGCGCATGCAGGACGTCACGTTGCATGAAGCGTTTCCGGATATGGAAGGCCGCCGGCTCGCGGATTTCATGCGGCATGTGAAGGCAAAGCCGCGGTGAACCGGTTCGCGTCGCGGTTTCCGCGGTTTCCCTGAACCGCGACGCGAACCGTGACATCACACGGCTTACTCCACCGACTTGACCATATCCTCGATCACCTTCTTTGCATCGCCAAAGACCATCATCGTCTTGTCCATGTAGAAGAGATCGTTGTCGAGCCCGGCGTAACCCGCTGCCATCGAGCGCTTGTTCACGATGACCGTGCGCGCCTTGTAGGCTTCGATGATCGGCATGCCCGCAATCGGCGACTTCGGATCGTTCTTCGCCGCCGGGTTCACGACGTCGTTTGCGCCGAGCACGAGCACCACATCGACCTGGCCGAACTCGCCGTTGATATCGTCCATTTCGTAGACCATGTCGTACGGCACTTCCGCTTCGGCGAGCAGCACGTTCATGTGTCCCGGCATCCGGCCGGCCACCGGGTGAATCGCATACTTCACCACGATGCCCTTCTCGACGAGCTTGTCGGTCAGCTCCTTCAGCGCATGCTGCGCACGCGCCACTGCGAGGCCGTAACCCGGCACGATCACGATGGTTTCCGCGTTGCCCATCATGAACGACGCGTCTTCAGCCGAGCCCGACTTGACCGGGCGCTGTTCCGCCGATCCGCCCGCCGCCGCCGCGCCCGGTTCATTACCGAAGCCGCCCAGCAACACGTTGAAGAACGAGCGGTTCATCGCGCGACACATGATGTACGACAGGATCGCACCTGACGAACCCACCAGCGAACCCGCGATGATCAGCATCGGATTGTTCAGCGAGAAGCCAATACCCGCCGCCGCCCAGCCCGAGTACGAGTTGAGCATCGACACGACCACCGGCATGTCCGCGCCGCCAATCGGGATGATGATCAGCACGCCCAGCGCAAATGCAATCGCCGTCATGATGATGAACGGCAGCCACGACTGCGTGAGGAAGAAGATCACGCCGAAGCCGAGCATCGCAATCGCGAGCAGCAGGTTGATCAGATGCTGGCCCGGATACACAACCGGCGCGCCCTGAAAGAGCCGGAACTTGTATTTGCCCGAGAGCTTGCCGAACGCAATCACCGAACCGGAGAACGTGATTGCACCGACGAACGTGCCGATGAACAGTTCGACGCGATTGCCGTACGGCAGGAAGCCCGCGTACGGCGCATCTTCGACGCCGAGACCGAACGCGGCCGGCTCCGACACCACCGCATACGCGATACACACCGCAGCCAGACCGATCAGCGAGTGCATGGCGGCGACGAGTTCCGGCATCTTCGTCATCTCGACGCGCGCCGCGACGAACGCACCAATTGCACCACCCACGATCAACGCCGCGAACAGCAGCCCAAGACCGAGTGCGAGATTCGAGCCGAGTCCGGCGGCCTGCTTTGTGATCAGCGCGATGGTCGTGAGAATCGCAATGGCCATCCCGACCATGCCGAACAGATTGCCGGTGCGCGCGGTCTTCGGATTCGACAGCCCCTTGAGCGCCTGAATAAAGCACACCGACGCAACGAGATACAACAGCGTGACGACGTTAAGGCTCATTACGCGTTCTCCTTCGCGGTGTTGCCAGGCGCCGCGATTTTCTTCGGCTCTTTCTTGCGGAACATCTCGAGCATTCGTCTGGTGACGAGAAATCCGCCGAACACGTTCACCGCCGCAAGGCCAACGGCAAGCGTGCCGAAGAACTTGCCGGTCGTGCCGAGCGTGAGGCCAGCGGCAAGCATCGCGCCGACGATCACGATCGCGGAGATCGCGTTCGTCACCGCCATCAGCGGCGTGTGCAGCGCGGGCGTGACGTTCCAGACCACGTGGTAGCCGACGTAGATCGCCAGCACGAAGATGATCAGGTTGATCACCGTATGGTTGATGACTTCCATGGCGGACTCCGTTATGCCTTGCGTGTCACGGCGCCATCGCGGGCCAGCAGCGTGGCCGCGACGATATCGTCCGCAAGATCGATGTTCAATGCGCCTTCCTTTGTGATGACCAGCTTCAGGAAGTCGAGCAGATTGCGCGCGTAAAGCGACGACGCGTCGGACGGCACCATCGACGCCAGATTCGTATACCCCACGATCTGCACGCCGAACTTTGTGACGACCTTGTCCGCTTCGGTGAGCGGACAGTTTCCGCCGCGCTGTCCTTCGTACTCCGGACCACGGCCCGCGGCCAGGTCGATGAGCACGGAACCCGGCTTCATCGCCTGCACGGTTTCGACGGAGATGAGTGTCGGTGCGGGACGTCCCGGAATCAGCGCCGTGCTGATGACGATGTCGGCCTGCTTCGCGCGTTCGTGAACGAGCGCGGACTGACGCGTGAGCCACGAAGCGGGCATCGGACGCGCGTAGCCGCCGACGCCCTGCGCGGCGTCGCGCTCTTCGTCGGTTTCGTACGGCACGTCGAGAAACTTCGCACCGAGCGATTCGATCTGCTCTTTCACCGCCGGACGCACATCGGACGCCTCGATGACCGCGCCGAGACGTTTGGCAGTCGCAATCGCCTGCAAGCCCGCCACGCCCGCGCCGAGAATCAGCACGCGCGCCGCCTTCACGGTGCCCGCCGCCGTCATCAGCATCGGCATGAAGCGCGGATACAACGTTGCGCTGAGGAGCACCGCTTTATAGCCCGCAATGTTGGCTTGAGACGACAGTACGTCGAGACTTTGCGCGCGTGTCGTACGCGGCGCCGCTTCGAGCGCAAATGCAGTCACGCCAGCAGTGGCGAGCTTTGATGCGTTTTCTGAATTAAAGGGGTCCAGCATCCCGACGAGCGTTGCGCCGCGTTTGAGCATCGGCAGTTCGCTATCGGTGGGTGACTGGACCTTGAGAACGAGATCGGCGCCGAACGCGGTCTGCGCGTCGACAAGTTCTGCTCCGGCGGCCGCAAAGGCTTCATCAGTAAAGCTTGCGCCGGTACCGGCACCGCTTTGAACCGTGACTCTGTGACCTTGGGAAACGTACTTTTTGACCGTCTCGGGCGTCGCGGCAACGCGGGTTTCGTACGGCCGCGTTTCGGCTGGCACTCCGATGTGCATCGTTGAATCCTCCTCGACTTCCTGTTATTTCGTACAGTTCCGCCGACGGGACACGCCGGCGTTCGTATTGCATCGGCTAACTGCCTTCACTTTAACCGAAACTTTGCGACGGACAGAAATTAGGGACGATCCGGGTATCCAAACAGTTAATCTCCGGCGGGCGGGCCGCAGAATCGCTTCTGTGCACGCTCCCGGCAGCCCCGCGCCATAGACGGTAAAATGCCGTCCCATGAAACCGGAATCCTGGGCCCCACACGTCACGGTCGCAGCGATCGTCGAGCGCGACGGGCGCTTTCTCGTCGTCGAGGAACACACGGAAGACGGGTTGCGGCTGAACCAGCCAGCGGGCCATCTGGAAGCGGGCGAAACGCTCGTCGAGGCGGTGATCCGCGAGACGCTCGAAGAGACCGCGCATCCGTTCGCGCCCGCAGCACTCGTCGGCGTTTATATGACGCATTTCGCGCGACCCGAACGTGAGGGCGTCACCTATCTGCGCTTCACGTATTGCGGCAGCGGTGGCGACCCCGATAGGGCGCGCGCGCTCGATCCCGATATCGTGCGCACGCTGTGGATGAGCGCCGATGAACTGCGCGCGTGCCCCGAACGGCATCGCACGCCGCTCGTCATGCAATGTATCGACGATTACCTCGCAGGCCGGCGCATTCCGCTCGACTTCGTGCACACGCACTCGGTCGGGCCACCCCGGTCAGTTAGCACGTAGCAGTAGCAGGCAGACAATGAGCAAGCAGAAAGTAGTAGTAGGCATGTCGGGCGGCGTCGATTCGTCGGTGACGGCGTGGCTGCTGAAAGAACAGGGATACGACGTCGTCGGTCTTTTCATGAAGAACTGGGAAGACGACGACGACGGCGAGTACTGCTCGACGCGGCAGGACTGGATCGACGTCGTCTCGGTGGCCGACCTGATCGACATCGACGTCGAGGCGGTCAACTTCGCCGCCGAATACAAGGACCGCGTGTTCGCCGAATTCCTGCGCGAATATTCGGCCGGCCGCACGCCGAACCCGGACGTGCTGTGCAACGCCGAGATCAAGTTCAAGGCCTTCCTCGATCACGCGATGTCGCTCGGCGCGCAAACCATCGCGACGGGTCACTACGCGCGCGTGCGCGAACGCGATGGCCGTTTCGAACTGCTGAAGGCGTTCGACCACACGAAAGACCAGTCGTACTTCCTGCATCGCCTGAACCAGGCGCAGCTTTCGAAAACGCTCTTCCCGCTTGGCGAGATTCCGAAAACGAAAGTGCGCGAGATCGCTGAACAGATCGGTCTGCCGAACGCGAAGAAAAAAGATTCGACCGGTATCTGCTTTATCGGCGAGCGGCCGTTTCGCGACTTCCTGAACCGCTATCTGCCGACGAAACCCGGCCCCATGAAGACGACGGATGGCAAGGTCGTCGGCGAACATATTGGCCTTGCGTTCTATACGTATGGCCAGCGCAAGGGCATTGGTCTGGGCGGCAGCAAGGATGGCAGCGGCGAGCCGTGGTTTGCGGCGGGCAAGGACATTCCGTCGAATACGCTGTATGTTGCGCAGGGGCACGACCATCCGTGGCTGCTCAGCCATACGCTGAGCGCGGGGAACACGAGCTGGGTGGCAGGCGAGGCACCCACGGAAGACTTCGCGTGCGCAGCCAAGACGCGCTATCGCCAGGCGGATGCGGCATGTACGTTCAGCACGGCGGATCTCGCCGAAGGCCAGTTCGGCCTGCACTTTGCCGACGCCCAGTGGGCTGTCACACCGGGGCAATCGGCGGTGCTCTACGATGGCGACGTGTGCCTTGGCGGCGGCATTATCGAATACGCCGCGACGGCGCAGCCGGTTACACGTGCGCCGCAGACCGCGGCGTTGCTGGGCGCGCGGCACGCGACGGCGCGCCAGATGCGGTAGCGGCTTCGCGACGGGTAACGGGTGACGGGAGTTCGCCACCCTGTGACATGTGGTACCGGCGGTTTGCTTCAACATAAGTATCAGAAAGAAAGCAGTCGTTCGCTCAACCCGCAGAGAGGGCGCATGCGCGTCGACCCCAGGCGTTGCCGGCGCCACGCCTGCTGCGGCGACATTCACTGCAACGGAGTCCTCATGTTCTCTCGACGTTATGTGGCGATGTGGTGCGCGGTCGTGCTGCTGGCCGCCTGCGCATCGCTCGCCGCGCTGCATCACATCTCGTGGTTCTGGATCGTCGTGCCGCTCGCGCTCGTCGCGCTCGGCATCTTCGATCTGAAGCAGGAGCGTCACGCGATCCTGCGCAATTACCCGTTGTGGGGACACTTCCGTTTCCTGTTCGAATTCATTCGCCCGGAAATCCGCCAGTACTTCGTCGAAGGCGACACTGAAGAGCGTCCGTTCTCGCGCGCCCAGCGCAGCATTGTCTACCAGCGCGCGAAAAACGATGTCGACAGCCGGCCGTATGGCACTGAACTCGATGTGAAAGCGGTCGCGCACGAATGGATCAGCCATTCGCTCGCGCCGACGAAGCTCGATGGCCATGACTTTCGCATCGTCGTCGGACCGGAGCGCGCTCAGCCCTATTCACTGTCGATCTTCAACGTGTCTGCGATGAGCTTCGGCTCGCTGTCGGCGAACGCGATCATGGCGCTCAATCTCGGTGCGAAGAAAGGCAACTTCGCGCACGACACCGGCGAAGGCTCGATGTCGAAATATCACCGCGAGCACGGCGGCGACATCATCTGGGAAATCGCGTCGGGCTACTTCGGCTGCCGTAACGACGACGGCACGTTCAGCGCGGAAAAATTCGCGAAGCAGGCGAACGAGCCGCAAGTGAAGATGATCGAAATCAAGCTGTCGCAAGGCGCGAAGCCGGGACACGGCGGCGTGCTGCCCGCGGCGAAGATCACGCCGGAAATCGCCGAGACGCGCGGCGTGCCGATGGGCCGCGACTGCGTATCGCCCGCCACGCATTCCGAGTTCTCGACGCCGCGTGGCCTGCTCGAATTCGTCGAGCGCCTGCGCACGCTGTCGGGCGGCAAGCCGACGGGCTTCAAGCTGTGCATCGGCCATCCGTGGGAATTTTTCGGCATCGCGAAAGCGATGCTGGAGACAGGCATCGTGCCGGACTTTATCGTCGTCGACGGCGCGGAAGGCGGCACGGGTGCGGCGCCGCTGGAGTTCACCGATCACGTCGGCGTGCCGTTGCAGGAAGGGTTGCTGCTCGTGCATAACACGCTCACCGGCATTGGACTGCGCGACAAGGTTCGCGTGGGCGCGAGCGGCAAGATGATCACCGCGTTCGATATCGCGAAGACACTTGCGATCGGCGCCGACTGGGTCAACGCCGCACGCGGCTTCATGTTCGCGGTGGGCTGCATCCAGGCGCAGACGTGTCACACCGGCCGCTGCCCGACCGGCGTCGCGACACAGGACCCGGTTCGGCAACGCGCGCTCGTCGTGCCGGACAAGTCAGACCGCGTGTTCAACTTCCATCACAACACGCTGCATGCGTTGCAGGAACTCATCCAGGCTGCCGGCCTCGACCATCCGGCCGATCTGCGCGCCCATCACATCGTACGGCGCGTGTCGTCGCATGAAGTGCGGCTGATGTCGGAGCTGCTCAAATATCTGGAACCGAACGATCTCGTCAACGGCAACTATCGCTACTCGCTGTACGAACAGTGGTGGCCGATCGCGCGAAGCGATTCGTTTTCGCCGAAGCGCGTGCCACCGGTCAAGCAACCTGCGACAGCCCCGCAGACTGCATAAAACGAAAGCAGAAAAAAAGCGCGCGTTCCGAAACCGGAATGCGCGCTTTTTTATGCCGCACAGCCAGCGTGTGGCTGCGCGAAATCCGCTAAAGATCAGACCACCGCAGGCCGCCACTTCAGAAGACGCTGCTCGACGGCTGTCAGCAGATAGTCGGCCGCGAGCGCGACGACTGCCAGCACGATCATCGCCGCGAACACACCGCTTGCGTTGAACGCGCCCTGCGCGGTCGAGATCAAAAGGCCGATGCCCTGCTTGGAGCCGAGGAATTCTCCGACCACCGCACCGACCAGCGCGAAGCCGAAGCTCACGTGCAGGCTGGCGAGAATCCAGCTGAGCGCCGAAGGAATCACCACCGACGTCGTCACCTGACGGCGCGACGCACCCAGAATCTGTGCGTTCGCGATCATGTAGCGATCGGCTTCACGCACACCCTGGAACGCGTTGGCGAACACGACGAAAAACACCATCACCACCGCGAGCGCCACCTTCGAACCCATACCGAGGCCGAGCGCGATGACGAATACCGAACCTAGCACCACGCGCGGAATCGAGTTGGCGATCTTGATGTAGAGGCTGAACACGTCCGACAGCAGCTTGTTGCGGCCGAGCACGATGCCGCAGAACACACCCGCCACCGAGCCGATGATGAAGCCAAGGCCGGTTTCCTCCAACGTGACCCAGACCTGCGTGAGGAGCGGACCTTGCGACGTGCCGTTCACGAACCAGTCGACGATCTGGTCATAGATGGCCGTCGGCATCGAGAAGAAGAACGGGTCGATCCACTTCAGGCGCGCTGACAGTTCCCAGCCGCCGAGCACGACGACCAGCACGAGGATGCGCAGCGAAATCACGAGCGCCTGACGCTGGCGGATGCGCTTTTGCGCGACGCGCTCGACCTGCGCGAGCGAAGCCGCGTCGAGGCCTGAGGGCATCATCTGTTGAGGCGTTGTAGACATGTCTCTCGTTCCTTGATTAACCGATCTGCACTTCTTCGCGCAGGTCATGCCAGATATCGCGCGAGATCTCGATGAAGCGCGGGTCGTAGCGAATCTCCGACGTGACGCGCGGACGCGGCAGGTCGATCTCATACACTTTTTTCAACGTGGCCGGACGCGCGGTCAGCACGAACACGCGGTCGGCGAGCGCAATGGCTTCTTCGAGATCGTGCGTGACGAACACGACCGAACCCGTACCCGACCACAGCTGCAGCAGTTCGTCCTGCATCAACGTGCGGGTCTGCATGTCGAGCGCGGAGAACGGCTCGTCCATCAGCAGGATTTCCGGCTTGTTGATGAAGGTCTGCGCAAGCGCAACGCGCTTTCTCATCCCGCCCGACAGCTGATGCGGATAGTGCTTGCCGAATTTCTCGAGGCCGACGCGGCGCAGCCATTCGTTCGCTTCGTCATGCGCGGCCGATTTCGAACGGCCGCGATACAGCGGGCCGGCCGCCACGTTGTCGAGCACCGAGCGCCACGGGAACACGGCGTCCGCCTGGAAAACAAAGCCGATGCGCGGATCGATGCCGTCGACGGGCGCGCCCATCACGCGCACTTCACCCGTCGTCGGCTTCAGAAGACCGGTGATCATGCTGAGCGTGGTCGACTTGCCGCAGCCCGTCGGCCCGACGATGGCGACGAACTCGCCACGCGCCACCGACATGCTGAAATCGCGCAGCGCGACCGTCGCCTTGCCGTCCGGCGAAATGAAACGGCACGACACGTTGCGCAGCTCGATGGCCGGCGTGCCGCGTGACAATGGTTGATTCATCAGCTGGTGCCTCGTGTTTACCTGGCTATTGCATGACTGTTGCGGGAGGGACTGACGCGTCGCCGCCGGGCATGCCGGCTCGCGCCTGTCCGTCCTGTGTGCGGATTACTTCGAAGCCGTCTTGACCGCTGCCGACGAAACGAAATCGTTCGTGTACGTCTTCGCGAGATCGATATGCTTGCCCTTCACCGAAGGGTTGAACGCCGACAGCACCTTCAGCACCGTATCCGGACCGTCGGCCGGCATCTTGCCGTCCTTCGTGAACATCGGCAGCGACGCCTTCAGCGCGCCCACATACAGGTCCTTGTTATTGCCGTAGTAGTCCTTCGGCATCTTCGCGGCGATTTCCTCCGCGCTATGCGTCGCGATGAAGTTCAGCGTCTTCGCGAACGCACGCGACAGCTTCGTCGCTTCGTCCTTGTGCGACTCGGCCCACGCGCGCTGCACGTAGAAGCTCGATGCCGGGTACGTGCCGCCCAACGCGGCCTTCGTGCCTTCGAGCGTGCGCATGTCGACCAGCACCTTCGCGTCGCCGGTCTTCAGCAGTTGCGAGACAGTCGGCTCCGTCGTCATGCCCGCGTCGATACGGCTTTGCCTGATCGCCGCGATGAAGCTGTTGTCGGCGCCCACCGGCAGCAGCGTGTATTGCGTCGACGGCACGCCGGCGCGCTGTGCGAGGTATTGCGTGAGGAAGCTGGTCGACGAGCCGAGGCCCGTCACGCCGAGCGTCTTGCCCTTCACGTCAGCCATGCTCTTCAACGTATCGGCAGCCTTCGTCGACACCATTTCGACTTCGCCCGGCACCTGGCCGAAAATCACGAGCGCCTGAACTTCCTTGCCCTTGCTCTGCAGGTCGATCGTGTGATCGTAAAAGCCGACCACGCCCTGCACCGCGCCCGCGAGCAGTTCGTTTTCCGCGTCGACGCCGGCCGGTTGCGACAGCACTTCAACGTCGAGGCCTTCGTCCTTGAAGTAGCCGAGCTGCTCGGTCAGCTTTGCCGGCAGATAGATGATCTTGGTGGCGCCGCCAACCATGATCGTAAGTTTCTCGGCGTGAGCCGACGCCGTAACGGCAGCGAGAGCAAACGCAACACCGGACACGGCGGCAATCTGGCGCAAGGTACGCATGAAGCAGTCTCCTGAGGTCGGGTCGCCGCTCTGTCGCGCGGCGTTTTCTGGATGAATGTGGCGGATTATAAAAAGGGGAATCCTTCTGCAAGCTTTCGGGGTCGACAGCAAATCATGAGTGTTAACCCGACAACGCGCGGACTGCCGAAGCAAATCCTGAAGGAAGCGCGCAAGGCCCGTGTTTTACGGCACAATCGACGGCCTGATTTCCGCTGTACCTGCCATGAAGCTGCTGCTCATCGAAGACAATCCGACACTCGCGCACTGGCTCGCCAGGATGCTCGAACAGGAGTCGTTCGCGCTCGACGCCGTTCAGGACGGCGACGCGGCCGACCAGCTCCTGCGCACGAATCACTACGATGTCGTGCTGCTCGACCTGAATCTGCCGAAGCTGTCGGGCAAGAACGTGCTGCGCCGTCTGCGCCAGCGCGGCGACGCGACGCCCGTGCTGATCCTGACCGCGAGCGGCTCAATCGACGAGAAAGTGGAACTGCTCGGCGCCGGTGCCGACGACTACCTCGTCAAGCCGTTCGAAGTGCGCGAGCTGGTCGCGCGCATCAAGGTGCTGATCCGCCGGCAGACGCCATCGAAAGCGACAGAAGTGGTGTGCGGCGACCTCACGTTCGACATCGACACGCGCCAGTTCATGCTGCGGGGCGCGCCGCTCAACGTGACGCCGCGCGAACGCGCGGTGCTCGAAACGCTGATCCTGCGCCTCGGCAAGACGGTGTCGAAGCCGGCACTCGTCGACGCGATCTTCACGCTCTCCGACGAGCCAAGCGAGGATGCGGTCGAGATCTATATCTCGCGGCTGCGCAAGAAGCTCGACGGCAGCTCGGCGGCCATCGTCACGCTGCGCGGGCTCGGCTACCTGCTGCGCAAGAAAGAAGATGACCAATAGCCTGCGCATGCGCCTCTTGTGGTGGCTGCTCGTGCCGCTCGCGCTGTACGTGTTCGTCACCGGCAAGTCTGAGTTCGACAACGCGCGGCACACGGCCGATCTCGTGCAGGATAACCAGCTGGTTTCGTCGGCGCGGATGATCGCGGGCGAAGTGGAATGGGTGGATGGCTTTCTGCGCGTCGACGTGCCGCCGGCCGCGCTCGAAGTGTTCGTCTCGCCGTATCGCGACCAGGTGTTCTACAGCGTGACCGTCGAAGACGGCCAGCTGCTCGCCGGCACACCGGATTTTCCGGGCAGCCCGACGGCTGCGTCGGAAAGGCCGACGTTCTACGACGCCGGCCGTGACGGCGACGCGGTGCGCGCGGTTGCCTTCGTGCGGCAAATGTACGACAACGGCGCGACACGACGCGTGCTCGTATCGGTCGGCAAGACCGTGCGTTCGCGCGACGCGATGGCGCAGCAACTGTGGCAGCCGCAACTCGTGCGGCAGATCGAGATGATCGTGCTGGCGGTGGCGCTCGTGTGCATCGGCCTCACGTTCGAGTTACGACCGCTGATGAAAGTGAAGGAAGACGTCGCCGACCGCGATCCGATGCAGCTCGCGCCGATCCGCGTCGAGCGGCTGCATACGGAACTGCGGCCGATCGTCGACGCGATCAATCAATGCATCGCACGCCTTGGCGTGCAGGTGGCCGCGCAGCGTCGCTTCATCGCGGATGCCGCGCATCAGTTACGCACCCCGCTCACGCTGCTCGGAACCCAGTTGCAGTTCGCACGCCAGCACGGCGGCATCGAGCCCGGGCTCGCCGAAGCGCTCGCGGCGATGCACCGGAGCAACAGGTCGATGGTCGGCCTCACGAACAAGCTGCTGCTGCTCGCACAGGCCGAATCGGCCGACTACGCGCGGCTCGCCAGCGAACCTGCCGATCTGGCCGCGATTGCGAAAGAAGTCGCCGAAGATCTGGCGCTCCTCGCGCAGACGCGGGAAATCGATCTGGGCGCGGAACTCGATGGACCGGCGCCGGTGACCGGCCATCCGGGATTGCTGTCGGCACTGGTCGCGAACCTCGCTGAAAACGCGATCCGCTATACGCAGGCAGGCGGCCATGTGACGGTGGCCGTCCGCACCGGCGGCACGAAGGTCACGCTGGTTGTCACCGACGACGGCCCTGGCATTGCGCCCGAAGCGCGCAGCCGGGTGTTCGAGCCGTTCTATCGCGCCTCCGCCGATACCGAAGGCACCGGCCTTGGCCTTGCGATTGTCCGCGAGATCGTACAGGCGCACCGCGGCGAGATCACACTCGGGCCGGGCGCGGGCGGGCGCGGCGTGACCGCGACCGTGACGCTGGCGGCAGCGCGAAACCCGCTGCCTCCAGCGGCATAAACCGGAATGACCGGCATGCCGCGCGCGAACTCAGTCTGACGGCACGGTATCGATGAACGACTGGCGCAGCGACAGCTTCTGGAAGTGGCGGTCGAGATCGGGATACAGCTCGCGCCAGTTCAGGGCGGGCATGCGGAAATCCAGATAGCCGAGCGCGCAGCCCACCGCGATATCCGCGAGCGTGTAGTGATTGCCGGTGCACCACGTCTTGCTGCCGAGACCACGCGCCAGTGCCGCGAGACCGTCGTCGATCTTGTGCTGCTGCCGCGCAAGCCAGGCTTCGCTGCGATGCGCTTCCGTGCGCTGCGTGCTTTCGACGCGGATCAGCACGGCGGCTTCCAGCATGCCGTCCGCCAGCGCTTCCCAGCACCGCACCTCGATGCGCTCGCGGCCCGGCTGCGGAATCAGCTTGCCAACCGGCGAGAGTGTGTCGACGTACTCGCAGATCACGCGCGAATCGAACACCGCTTCGCCGTCGTCCATCACGAGGCACGGCACCTTGCCGAGCGGGTTGAAGGTGTGGATCGTGGTGTCCGGCGCCCAGACGTTCTCGAGCACCAGTTGATAGTCGATCTTCTTTTCGGCGAGCACGATCCGCGCCTTGCGGACAAACGGACTGGCGAACGAACCAATGAGTTTCATGACACTGCCCTGTTTGGAATCCGGCGGAAGTATAACGTTGCTTTGCATCGATCCCGACGCCACCCGGCGTCTTGTGATGCGTGCCGCACGGCGCTGTGGACGGATTGCAACATTGCGCCATCGGCGCGCCGGGGTCGAGCTGGCCGGATGGCTAACGTAGCGCCCGCGTGCCGGCCTGTGCGGGCATTGGGCGCTACAATCGCACGATGAACCCGCTGACCGAACCCCAGATTGCCGTCGACGTTTACCGCAAGCGCCGCGAGCGCGTGCTCGCCACGCTGCGCGCGAACGGTGGCGGCGTCGCTATCGTCCCCACTGCGCCGGAAACGCTGCGCAACCGTGACGCCGACTATCCGTACCGGCACGACAGCTATTTCTATTACCTGACAGGCTTCACGGAGCCGGAGGCGCTGCTCGTGCTGGACGCGAGCGCCGCGCCGGACGCGCCCGCGTCGATCCTCTTCTGTCGCGCGAAGAACGTCGAGCGCGAAACATGGGAGGGCTTTCGCTTCGGGCCCGAGGGCGCGCGTGAGGCGTTCGGTTTCGATGCGGCGTTCGCCTTCGACGAGGTCGATGCACAACTGCCGCGGCTGATCGCGAACAGGCCGGCACTGCATTACGCGCTCGGCGCTTCGGCAGCGCTGGACGGCCAGGTGCGCGGCTGGCTCGAAGCCGTTCGCGCCCAGGGCCGCAGCGGCGTGAGCGCGCCTGCGGCGATTCACGACTTGCTGCCCGTACTCGACGACATGCGTCTCTTCAAGGATGCACATGAGCTCGCGATCATGCGTCGCGCTGGCCAGATTTCCGCCGAAGCACACCGCCGGGCGATGGCTGCGTGCCGGCCCGGCGTGCGCGAGTACGAACTCGAAGCGGAGCTCCTCTACACGTTTCGCCGGCACGGCGCGCAGGCGCCGGCTTATGGCTCGATCGTTGCAGCCGGCCCGAACGCGTGCGTGCTGCACTACCCCGCCGGCAACGCGATCGCGCAGGAAGACGACCTGATCCTGATCGATGCCGCGTGCGAACTCGACGGCTATGCATCCGACATCACGCGCACGTTTCCCGCGAACGGGAAATTCACGCCCGCGCAGCGCGAGCTGTATGACATCGTGCTCGCCGCACAGGAGGCCGCGATCGAAGCCACGCGCCCGGGCGCAACGTTCGACGCGCCGCATCAGGCCGCCTTGCGCGTGCTTTCGCAAGGCCTGCTGGACACGGGCATCCTTGACCGCGGGCTGTACGCGGGCGTCGACGAAGTCATCGCCGAGCGCGCCTATGCGCCGTTCTACATGCACCGCACCGGTCACTGGCTCGGCATGGACGTGCACGATTGCGGCGACTACCGGGAACGCGGGGCGCCGCCAGACGAAACCGGCGCACTGCCGTGGCGCACCCTGAAGCCCTCAATGACGCTGACGATCGAACCGGGGCTCTACATCCGCGCATCGGACGAAGTGCCCGAGCGTTACTGGAACATCGGAATCCGCATCGAAGACGACGCGGTCGTCACTGAAACCGGCTGCGAGCTGTTGACGCGCGGGGTGCCGGTCAAGCCCGATGAAATCGAAGCGCTGATGCAGGCCGCGCGGGTCAGCGCGGCATAGGACCGACATGCAAGGAAGCGGCACGAAATGAATGAAGTAGCGCAACCATCGGCGCAACCGGCAGCGGAATCGCGGTTCGATTTCGACGTCACGATTGTCGGCGCTGGGCCGGTCGGTCTCGCGCTGGCCGGCTGGCTCGCGCGGCGCAGCGCAACGCGCGCGCTTTCCGTTGCGCTGATCGACGCACGCGACCCGGACGATGCCGTGTCCGATCCGCGCGCAATCGCGGTGTCGCAAGGCAGCCGGATGATCCTCGAGCCGCTGCGCTGGCCCGGCGACGCCACGACGATCCAGCGGATTCACGTGTCGCAGCGCGGCCACTTTGGCCGTACGGTCATCGATCACGCCGAGCACGGTCTGCCCGCACTCGGCTATGTACTGCGCTATGGCTCGATCGTGCACGCGCTCGCTGAAGCAGTGCGTGAAACGCCGGTGCACTGGCTGCGCTCCACGTCGGCGCTGCCATCCACGCAGGAACACGATGGCGTCACGTTGCCACTGGAAAGCGCCCACGTGAAACGCACCGTGCGCACGCGGATCCTTGTCAACGCGGAAGGCGGCCTCTATCACGAGCAGAAGAGCGGTAGCGGCGCCACACGTGACTACGGGCAAACGGCGCTGGTCGGCACGGTGACGGTGTCAGCGCCACAGCCGCACGTCGCGTGGGAACGCTTTACGCCGGGTGGCCCGATCGCGCTGCTGCCGATGGGTGGCGTGCGCGGCGCGGATTACGCGCTCGTCTGGTGCTGCTCGCCGGATGAAGCCGCCCGCCTCGCCCAACTCGACGACGCCGCGTTCCTGCACGCGCTCTGTGCAGCCTTCGGCGATCGGATGGGCGCGTTCACGCATATCAAGGGGCGCGCGTCATTCCCGCTCGGCCTGAATGCCGTCGATACGCTCGTGAAGGGCCGCGTCGTCGCGATCGGCAACGCCGCGCAGACGCTGCATCCGGTGGCGGGGCAAGGCCTGAATCTGGGCTTGCGCGACGCGCACGCGCTTGTCGACGCGCTCGCACAGCACGGCGCCACCCCGCTTGCGCTGGCGGCCTTCGCGGCACGCCGCGCGCTCGACCGGCGTCTGACGATCGGCGCCACCGACACGCTCGCGCGACTCTTCACCGTCGACTTCCCGCCGCTCGCCACGCTGCGCGGGCTCGCGCTGACCGCACTCGAATTCCTGCCGCCGGTCAAGACCGCCCTTGCACGGCAAATGATGTTCGGTCAGCGCCGCTGAGCGCCGGCGCGGTCCTCGCGCCCGTGGGCCGAAGCCGTGCGCCGGTCTATCGCCAAGGCGCTTTCATAGAAGATTTAATGGGTTACGTCTCGGGTAAGTCGTCTGTCAGGAACCGTTAACGGTAAAATAGACGTTTTCCTACGTACTTCGCCACCGCGCAGATCGGGCCCGATCGCGCGGAGACGCTCCCGTCATGCCCATTCTCGGCTCGCACAATCTGCGCAATAACCTGTTCGTCGCCCCGATGGCCGGCGTGACGGACCGGCCGTTCCGCCAGCTGTGCAAGCGGCTGGGCGCGGGTTATGCCGTCTCCGAGATGGTGGCGTCGAACGCGCAGTTGTGGAAAAGCGAGAAAACCATGCGCCGCGCGAACCACGCGGGCGAAGTCGAACCGATTGCCGTGCAGATCGCCGGCGCCGATCCGGCCATGATGGCCGAAGCCGCGCGCTACAACGTCGCGAACGGCGCGCAGATCATCGACATCAATATGGGTTGCCCGGCCAAGAAGGTGTGCAACGTCGCCGCCGGCTCCGCGCTGCTGCAGAACGAACCGCTGGTTCAGCAGATCGTCGAGGCCGTCGTGGGCGCGGTGGGCACCGGCCCCGATGCCGTGCCCGTCACGCTGAAAATCCGCACGGGCTGGAATCGCGACAACCGGAACGCGATCGCCATCGCGCGGCTCGCCGAAAACGCCGGCATCTCGATGCTGACTGTGCATGGCCGCACGCGCGCCGATCTGTATCACGGTGACGCCGAATACGAGACCATCGCCGCCGTGAAGGCCTCGGTGCGCATTCCGGTGGTCGCGAATGGCGACATCACCACGCCGCAAAAGGCCCGCGACGTGCTCGCCGCCACCGGCGCCGATGCCATCATGATCGGCCGTGCGGCGCAGGGTCGCCCGTGGCTCTTCCGTGAGATCGAACATTTCCTGAAGACGGGCGAACTGCTGCCGCCCCCACGCATTGACGAAATCCAGCTGGTGATGAACGAACACCTCGAAGATCACTACGCGTTCTATGGCGAATTCACCGGGGTACGCACTGCGCGCAAGCATATCGGCTGGTACACTCGCGGCCTTTCTGGCGCCAACGTGTTCCGGCACCGTATGAATACGCTGGACACCACGCGCGAACAACTGCTCGCCGTCAATGATTTTTTCGACGCGCAAAAGGCGGTTTCCGACCGCCTCATCTACGTTGAAGACACTGTCGGCGAGCCGGACAATAACGACCGACTGGCAGCATGAGCAGACATAACATCGAACAATGCGTCCGCGACAGCCTGGACATGTACTTTCAGGATCTCGACGGCTCGAACCCGCATGATATTTACGACATGGTCGTATCGTGCGTAGAAAAACCGATGCTCGAGGTGGTGCTCGAGCAGGCAGGCGGCAACCAGTCGCTGGCCGCCGAGTATCTCGGCATCAACCGCAATACGCTGCGCAAGAAGCTGCAACAGCACGGTTTGCTGTAGCAGGTTTGCCGTCACTTCACGCGCCCCGTCACGTCTCTCCCCGGCTTTCTCATCATGATCAAGCAAGCGCTCATCTCCGTTTCCGACAAGACCGGCATCGTCGATTTCGCCAAATCGCTGTCGGACCTCGGCGTCAGGATCCTGTCGACCGGCGGCACCGCGAAACTGCTCGCGGACGCGGGTCTCGCAGTGACCGAAGTCGCCGATTACACCGGCTTTCCGGAAATGCTCGACGGCCGCGTGAAAACGCTGCACCCGAAGGTTCACGGCGGCATCCTCGCGCGCCGCGACCTGCCGGAACACATGGCGGCGCTTGAGAAACACGACATCCCGACGATCGACCTGCTCGTCGTGAACCTGTATCCGTTTGTGCAGACGGTGTCGAAGAGCGAGTGCTCGCTGGAAGACGCGATCGAGAACATCGACATCGGCGGTCCGACGATGCTGCGCTCGGCCGCGAAGAACCATCGTGACGTGACGGTGGTGGTCGATCCGGCGGATTACGCGGTGGTGCTCGACGAAATGCGCGCCAACGCAAATTCGGTCGGCTACAAGACGAACTTCCGGCTGGCCACCAAGGTGTTCGCGCACACCGCGCAGTACGACGGCGCGATCACGAACTACCTGACGAGCCTGACCGAAGAGCTGCAACATGCGTCGCGCAACACGTATCCGGCCACGTTCAACCTCGCGTTCGACAAGGTTCAGGATCTGCGTTACGGCGAAAACCCGCACCAGAGTGCCGCGTTCTACCGCGACCTCGTGGTGCCGGCCGGCGCGCTTGCAAACTACAACCAGCTGCAGGGCAAGGAGCTGTCCTACAACAATATCGCGGACAGCGACGCGGCATGGGAATGCGTGAAGACGTTCGACGTGCCGGCGTGCGTGATCATCAAGCACGCGAACCCGTGCGGCGTGGCGATCGGCGCGGACGCGAACGAAGCGTACGCGAAGGCGTTCCAGACCGATCCGACCTCCGCCTTCGGCGGCATCATCGCGTTTAACCGCGAAGTCGACGAAGCGACGGCGCAGGCGGTGGCGAAGCAATTCGTCGAAGTACTGATTGCGCCGGCGTTCAGCACGGCTGCGCGTCAGGTGTTCGCGGCGAAGCAGAACGTGCGTCTGCTGGAAATCGCGCTCGGCGACGGTCACAACGCGTTCGACCTGAAGCGGGTGGGCGGCGGTCTGCTCGTACAGTCGCTCGATTCGCGCAACGTGCAGCCGCACGAACTGCGCGTCGTCACGAAGCGTCATCCGACGCCGAAGGAAATGGACGATCTGCTCTTCGCATGGCGCGTCGCGAAGTACGTGAAGTCGAACGCGATCGTGTTCTGCGGCAACGGCATGACGCTGGGCGTCGGCGCCGGCCAGATGAGCCGCGTCGATTCGGCGCGCATCGCGAGCATCAAAGCGCAGAACGCCGGGCTGACGCTGGCTGGTTCGGCGGTGGCGTCCGACGCATTCTTCCCGTTCCGTGACGGCCTCGACGTAGTCGTCGCGGCGGGCGCAACATGCGTGATCCAGCCAGGCGGCTCGATGCGCGACGACGAAGTAGTCGCCGCCGCCGACGAGCACAACATCGCGATGGTGCTGACGGGCGTGCGTCACTTCCGTCATTGACGCGACTTCCGGGCCGGAGGGTCCGGCGTGGATGGCCTGATACAGTCTCATACAAGCGGCCCGCCAGGATTTCCTGGCGGGCCGTCTTGTTTTGCACGCGTGCAGATGTGCCGCTGTGAACTTCTCGCCAGGCGTCATGCCGGCTGCTTTTTCGCATAGCCTTCGCGCACGTCGGGATGCGCGCTGATGTAGGTGCTCAGCCCGCGCCCTTTCAAGGCGAGGTCTTTCATCGCTGCAAGATGCCGGGCGCCAACGCTTGCACGTGTGTACCAATAGATATCGCCCGACGGCCGGAACTGGACGGCGATAAAGTCGTCGCCGATCTCGTACGCCGATACACCTGAGTCGCCGCTGCGGTTCAAATACGTTTCCACGTCGCTTAACCCCTCCCTGCGCGCCCTGCACATTTGTCAGCACGCCGCCTCTTCACTGCCCGCTGCACAGCCGGTTCGTTGTAGTATCGCAGGCACTTAATCCGCATCGCACCTCATGAGAATTCTCGGCATCGACCCCGGTCTGCGCGTCACCGGTTTTGGCGTGATCGACCAGACCGGCCAAAAGCTGACCTACGTCGCGAGCGGCGTCATCAAGACGGCCGATGCCGATCTGCCATCGCGTCTCGGCACGATCTTCGACGGCATCTCGACGCTGATCCGTCAGCACGCACCCGATCAATCCGCGATCGAAAAGGTGTTCGTCAACGTCAACCCGCAATCGACGCTCCTGCTCGGCCAGGCGCGCGGCGCCGCCATCTGCGGGCTCGTGGCGGGCGGCGTGCCGGTCTCCGAATACACCGCGCTGCAACTGAAGCAGGCCGTAGTCGGCTACGGGCGCGCCACCAAGGAACAGATGCAGCAGATGGTGGCACGGCTCCTGAATCTCTCCGGCGTGCCGGGCACCGACGCCGCCGATGCGCTCGGCATGGCGATCTGCCACGCGCACGGCGGCAGCACGCTGAGCACGCTGGGCGGCCTCGCACCTTCGCTCGCGAAGAAGGGGCTGCGCGTGCGGCGCGGACGGCTCGTTGGTTAATCCAACAGGCCGTCACGCTGCATGTTCGCCCCTGACGCAGGCAGTCGTATCAATGCCTTCACCGGACCTTCCCCGTAGCCGTCCTGCCTGCTGACGCGCTGCGCTACACTCGCGCTTTACTTCACCATCGAACTCACCATGATCGGTCGCATTGCCGGCGTCCTGCTGGAAAAGAATCCGCCGCATCTGCTCGTCGACTGCAACGGCGTCGGCTACGAAGTCGACGTACCGATGAGCACGTTCTACAACCTGCCGGCAACCGGCGAGCGCGTGGTGCTGCTCACGCAGATGATCGTGCGTGAAGACGCGCAGCTGTTGTACGGCTTCGGCACTGCCCAGGAACGCACGACGTTCCGCGAGCTGCTGAAGATCAGCGGCATTGGCGCCCGGATGGCGCTTGCGGTGCTCTCCGGCATGAGCGTTCACGAACTCGGCCAGGCCGTCACGCTGCAGGACGCTGCGCGCCTCACTCGCGTTCCTGGCATCGGCAAGAAGACAGCGGAGCGCCTGCTGCTCGAACTGAAGGGCAAGCTGGGCGCCGATCTGGGCGCGATGGCGGGCGCGGCTTCGGCGTCCGGTCATGCCAGCGATATCCTGAATGCATTACTTGCATTGGGTTACTCCGAAAAAGAAGGGTTGGCGGCCATCAAGAACGTGCCGGCCGGCACCGGCGTTTCCGATGGCATCAAGCTCGCGCTGAAGGCGCTGTCGAAGGGCTGAGCGCGGGTTGCGGGCGCGCGTGCAGCGTGACGACGGTTAGAGATTCGCACGTCGCCGCGCGCCTGGCACCCTGGCCGTTCGGCCAGCTTTCGCGGCGGGCGTCGCGCGGTACAATGTCCGCATGATCGAAACCGATAAACTCGCCGCCGAACGCATCATCGCCGCCACGCCTACGTCGTCGAACGAAGAAGCGTTCGAACGCGCGTTGCGCCCGCGCCAGCTAGACGAGTACGTCGGGCAGGAAAAGGTGCGCGGCCAGCTCGAAATCTTTATCGAAGCGGCAAGGCGCCGCTCCGAATCGCTCGATCACGTGCTGCTGTTCGGGCCGCCGGGGCTCGGCAAGACCACGCTCGCGCACATCATCGCGCGTGAAATGGGGGTCAATCTGCGGCAAACGTCGGGCCCCGTGCTCGAACGCGCGGGCGACCTCGCAGCGCTCCTGACCAATCTCGAAGCGAACGACGTACTGTTCATCGACGAAATCCACCGGCTCTCGCCGGTCGTCGAGGAAATCCTGTATCCGGCACTCGAGGACTATCAGATCGACATCATGATCGGCGAAGGTCCGGCCGCACGTAGCGTGAAGCTCGATCTTCAGCCGTTCACACTGGTGGGCGCCACGACGCGCGCCGGCATGCTGACGAACCCGCTGCGCGACCGTTTCGGTATCGTCGCGCGGCTGGAGTTCTACAACTCGGAAGAGCTTGCTCGCATCGTGAGCCGCTCGGCATCGCTGCTCGGCGCGCAGATACATCCTGATGGCGCGTTCGAAATCGCCAAACGCGCACGCGGCACGCCACGGATCGCGAACCGCCTGCTGCGTCGCGTGCGCGATTTCGCGGAAGTGAAGGCGGACGGCAACATCACCGCGAAGGTTGCCGACGCGGCACTCGCCATGCTCGATGTCGATCCAGTCGGCTTCGATCTGATGGACCGCAAGCTGCTCGAAGCGATTCTGCACAAATTCGACGGCGGCCCCGTGGGCGTCGACAACCTGGCCGCCGCAATCGGCGAAGAGCGCGATACGATCGAAGACGTGCTCGAGCCGTACCTGATCCAGCAGGGCTACCTGCAACGCACGCCTCGCGGCCGTGTCGCGACGTTGCTGACGTACCGGCATTTCGGTCTTGCCGCGCCGGAATCGTCGAGCCCGGTGCGCGACATCTGGGATTCGGGCACGTCCTGACCCTCAGGGCGCGCAGACAGTGTCCCGGGCAGGAGTTATCGGACGAATCGGACGATGTCAGATCAAGCCAGGCAGCCGGATAACCGCGCCAGTTTCGCCACGCTGGTGGCAAAACGTGTGCGCTCACGGCTTGCGGCAGGCGTTACCCATCTGACAAGCGGCGGCGGCCCGTCGCTCGACTACTCGTCGCCGCCCGGAGATCCTGGGCTCTTCGGCCCCGACGCGGTCTGCTGGAAAGTCCACGCGGACTTCACGTCGATGATGACGGGTGGCATCAGCGCCTTGTTGTTGCAGGCGCTGCATCCGCTAGCGCTTGCCGGCGTATGGGATCACTCGTCGTTTCGCACTGACATTCTCGGCCGCCTGCGCCGCACCGCGACGTTCATCGCGGGCACGACTTACGGCAATCAACGTGATGCGCTGGCGTTGATCGAGCGCGTGAAGCAGATCCATCTCGGTGTGAGCGGCACCGCGCCGGACGGCCGTCCGTATTGCGCAAGCGATCCCGCGCTGTTGACCTGGGTGCACGTCGCGGAAGTATCGAGCTTCCTCACCGCTCACCTGTATTACGTGAACCCGGCGTTGTCGGGCGAGGCGCAAGACCAGTATCTCGCCGAAACCGCACGCATCGCCGACATGCTCGGCGCTACTGGCATTCCCCGCTCGCGGGCCGAAATCGATGCGTATCTGATCGCGATGCAGCCCGAGCTCGAAGCGAGTTCCCGCACGCTTGAAGTCGTCAAAATCCTCATGAACGCCCGGCCACCGGGCGCGATGATGCGGCCAGCGGGAACGCTGATGCTCAACGCCGGTGTCGACCTCCTGCCGCCGTGGGCAAAATCGATGCTCGGGTTCGACACGTTCGCTGGCGTGCGCCGTGCGCTGGTGCGACCGGGCGTGAGACTCGTCGCGCCGGTGATGCGCTGGGCGCTGGTGAATGGTGTATCGAAGCGCGCTCGCCGGCGCGTCGCGACGCCACATGGATGAGCCTGCTTGCAAGCGGCGCGGTCAACTCCCGCACCCAAACGCGCGTTACAGCACCCGTCTGAAACCATCGTCGTCGCTATGGCCGCCGAGATGTTCTACGTCGGCCCACGATACGACCGTCGCCGCGCCGCCATCGAAGTCCACAACGTTCAGGCTCGTATTGAGCAGCGCATAGCTGCGCGGCGCATCGAGCGGCAGGCTGTTCGCGAACCGGTAGACGCAGTCAAGCACGCCGCCGTGCGCGACGCACGCGATGCGGCCATGGGGGTGCGCCGCGACAAGCGGTTCGATCGCGTGCACGACACGATGATAGAACATGCGCATCGATTCGCCGCGCGGCGGCGCGAAGCCGGGATCGCGGGTCTGCCAATGCGCGTATTCGTCCGGAAAACGCACGGCGATCTCATCGCTGTCGTGTCCCTGGAATGCGCCATACGAGCGCTCGCGCAAACTGTCGCGCAGTTCGATCTGCATGCCGAGCGCATCGGCGACCGGCTGCGCGGTTTGCTGCGCACGCATCAGGTCGCTCGAATAGATCGCGTCCAGTCGCGCACCCTGCGCTGCCTCGCGCGCAAGCCGCTGCGCCAGCTTCTGCGCCTGCTCGATACCACCCGCTGCCAGCGGAATGTCGATGTGCCCCTGGATGCGCTTGATGCGATTCCAGTCGGTCTCGCCGTGCCGGATGAAGAGAACCTGCGTGGTCATGGGATGCGCGCCTCGGTCGGATGCAGAAGGATCATTGTCGCAAAAAGCGACAACGCACGACGTCGCGCTGCGTTTTCAGGGACGCGTCTGAAGCCAGAATGTGACCGGCCCGTCGTTGACGAGCGACACCTGCATGTCGGCGCCAAACTCGCCCGTCTCGACGACCGGATGTCTGCCACGCGCTGCGGCGACAAAATAGTCGAAGAGACGCCGGCCTTCGTCGGGCGGCGCAGCGGGCGTGAAACTCGGGCGCAGGCCGCTGTTGGTATCGGCCGCGAGCGTGAACTGCGAGACGAGCAGCAGGCCGCCCGCGCCACCTGCTCCATCGATGTTCTGCACGGACAGATTCATCTTGCCGGCGGCATCGCTGAACACGCGGTAGCCGAGCAGCTTCGCGAGCAGCTTGTCCGCGACGGCATCGGTATCGCCGCGCTCCGCACAGACGAGCGCGAGCAGACCCGCGCCGATCTCACCCGTGACACGGTCGCCCACGCGCACGTCGGCGCGGCGCACGCGTTGAATCAGCGCAATCACGCCGGACCTGCCGGGTGTGCCGGCAAGGCCACCTGCGTGAACCCGGCCATGACGCGCAAATGCAAGAAGCTCATCAGGCCGTCAACGTCACGCGCGCAAAGCGGCGCTTGCCGACCTGCACGACGAATTCGCCTGCCTCGACCTTGAGGCCCTTGTCGGACACCGTCGTGCCGTCGATCTTCACGCCGCCCTGCTCGATGTTGCGCAGTGCCTCGCTCGTCGATGGCACAAGGCCTGCCTGCTTCAGCAACTGCCCGATCGCAAGCGGCGCGCCGGCGAGTGTGACCACGGGAATATCGTCGGGTACGCCGCCCTTCGCGCGATGATTGAAGTCTTCGAGCGCGCGTTCGGCATCGGCCGACGAATGAAAGCGGGCGACGATTTCCTGCGCGAGCATCACCTTGAAGTCGCGCGGGTTACGGCCGCCTTCGATCTCGCGTTTGAAGCCCGCGATTTCGTCCATCGGACGGAACGACAGCAATTCGAAGTAACGCCACATGAGCACATCGGAGATGCTCATGAGCTTGCCGAACATATCCGTCGGCTTTTCGCTGATGCCGACGTAGTTATGCTTCGACTTCGACATCTTCTCGACGCCGTCGAGGCCTTCGAGCAGCGGCATGGTCAGGATGCACTGCTGTTCCTGGCCGTATTGCTTCTGCAGCTCACGGCCGACGAGCAGGTTGAACTTCTGGTCCGTGCCGCCCAGTTCGAGGTCGGCGTTCAGCGCGACTGAGTCGTAACCCTGCATCAGCGGATACAGGAATTCGTGGATCGAGATGGGCACGCCGCCCTGGAAGCGCTTCGTGAAATCCTCGCGCTCCAGAATGCGCGCGACCGTGTAGCGCGACGCGAGCTTGATCATGCCGTCGGCGCCGAGCGGCATCGACCATTCGCTGTTGTAGCGGATCTCGGTCTTCTCGCGGTCGAGCACGAGCGCGGCCTGATCGAAATATGTCCGGGCGTTCGACTCGATCTGTTCGCGCGTGAGCGGCGGACGGGTGGCGTTGCGCCCCGACGGATCGCCGATCAGCGACGTGAAATCGCCGATCAGGAAAATCACCGTGTGCCCGAGATCCTGCAACTGGCGCATCTTGTTCAGCACGACCGTGTGGCCAATGTGGATGTCAGGCGCGGTCGGATCGAGGCCCAGCTTGATGCGCAGCGGCGTGCCCGTGGCCGCGCTCTTCGCGAGCTTTTGCGCGAACTCGTCTTCGATCAGCAGTTCGTCGACGCCGCGTTTGGTGACGGCGAGCGCGTGACGGACCTCGTCGGTGATCGGGAAGGCGGGAGTGGGCTTTGAAGTGGACTCGGAGCTCATGCTGGAACGTGACGTCGAAAAAGGAGATTGTCCCATAGTTGGCGCGGGCGGCCGGCGCCGGGACGGACACCGGATTTTACGTGATTCGCCCGCCACGGCCGATCTTTCGCGACACACGCGCCTTTCCTCGCGGCCCGTTGCGCTGTTAATCTGTCAAAACAGTTCGCAATAAACGGCAAGGAGCACAAGGTGGCGCGAGGCACGGCGGATGGCGTGTATATCGGATTGATGTCCGGCACGAGCATGGATGGCGTTGATGGCGTCGCGGTCGAATTCACCGAGGGCAAGCCGCCCGTGGTCAAGGCCGAAGCGTTCGTCGGCTTTTCGGAAGGCTTGCGCGACGCGCTCTTCGCCCTGCAACAACCCGGCGAAAACGAAATCGAGCGCGAAGCGCTGGCCGCCAACGCGCTCGCCACGCGCTACATGGTGTGCTGCCACGAGCTGATGCGCTGCGGCAACCTGTCGGCCAGCCAGATCCGCGCGGTCGGTGTGCATGGTCAAACGGTGCGGCATCGCCCGGAAAAAGGCTACACGCGCCAGATCAACAACCCGTCGCTGCTCGCGGAAATGACGCATGTGGACGTGGTTGCCGATTTCCGTTCGCGCGACGTCGCCGCCGGCGGCCAGGGCGCACCGCTCGTGCCGGCATTCCACGCCACGGTATTCGGCAAGAAAGGCGAGACGCGCGTCGTCTGTAATCTCGGCGGCATCAGCAACATCACGATTCTTGGCGCGGCAGGCGGCGTACGCGGCTTCGATTGCGGGCCAGCGAACGCGTTGCTCGACGAATGGGCGCACCGTCATCTCGGCAAGCCGTTCGACGAAGGCGGCGCGTTCGCCGCCAGCGGCCAGGTGCATCGGCCCCTCCTCAATGCGCTGCTCAATGAGCCGTTCTTCGAACAGCAACCGCCGAAGAGCACCGGACGCGACCTGTTCAACGCCGAATGGATGGACGCGAAGCTCGCGCCCTTCGCCGACGTGGCGCCGGCCGACGTGCAGGCGACGCTCACTGCGCTCACCGCAATCACGATTGCGCGCGAAATCGAACGCCATGCGTCCGATAGCCGGGCGGTTTATGTATGTGGCGGTGGAGCGCGCAATCCTGAGCTGCTGAAGGCCCTGCAGACGGCGCTGGAGGAAAGCGGTGTGAGCGGCGTACCGGTGATGACCACCGAGGCGCTCGGTGTGCCGCCCAACCAGGTGGAACCGCTGGCGTTCGCGTGGCTCGCGATGCGGTGTATCGCGCGCGAACCGGGCAACCTGCCGGCCGTCACGGGAGCAGCCAGCGAGCGTGTGCTCGGGGCAATCTATCCGCGTTGAGCGGCCTGCGCGCCGCGTTTGGCTGAAAAACTGAAAAACTGAAAGGCAACAAAAAACGGAGCTTTTCAGCCCCGTTTTTTGTCCATCTCCGGCGTAACGCCGATCGGCTATCAGACCGAGAACGACGAGCCGCAACCGCAGGTCGTCGACGCGTTCGGATTCTTGATCACGAACTGCGCGCCGTTGATGTCGTCCTTGTAATCGATCTCGGCGCCCACCAGGTACTGGTAGCTCATCGAGTCGATCAGCAGCTGGACGCCGCTCTTGTTCATCACGGTGTCGTCTTCGTTGACGGCTTCGTCGAACGTAAAGCCATACTGAAAGCCCGAGCAGCCGCCACCCTGCACGAATACGCGCAGCTTCAGCTCCGGGTTGCCTTCTTCGTCGATCAGCTGCTTGACCTTGTCAGCCGCTGCGTCGGTGAAAACGAAGGGGCTGGGCATCTCGGTCACGGGGGTGTCGGTGACTGCGTTCATTCGAACTCTCCAAATAAGCTTCTAGCCGCTATTGTAGGGCCGATCTCGATATCGTGCTGAAGCCCTGTGAAATCAAGGGCTTCGTGTAGGGGTATTCGTCGCGCCGGCTTCGCAACAGGCGGATTGCAGAACGCCCGCTTACGCACCTCAAACCCATGAAAAAAGCCGCCGACGCATACGCGAAAGCGGCTTTTTTGCAGCAGATTCGCCCGAGGGCGAACCTGACCCAAAGCGATTAACGCTTCGAGAATTGCTTCCTGCGGCGTGCCTTGTGGAAGCCGACCTTCTTACGTTCGACTTCACGTGCATCACGCGTCACGAAGCCAGCGCTCGACAGAGCCGGCTTCAGCGTTGCGTCGTAGTCCATCAGCGCGCGGGTGATGCCGTGGCGAACTGCACCGGCCTGACCCGTTTCACCGCCGCCCGACACGTTGACCTTGATGTCGAACGTGGTGGCGTGGCTCGTCAGTTCGAGCGGCTGGCGCACGATCATCAGCGACGTTTCGCGCGAGAAGTAATCGGCGATGGGCTTGCCGTTCACAATGATGTCGCCCTTGCCTGCCTTGATGAAGACACGTGCAACGGCGCTCTTGCGGCGGCCCGTACCGTAATTCCAGTTACCGATCATGTGGGCTCCCCTTAGATCTCGAGCGCTTTCGGCTGTTGTGCCGAATGCGGATGCGTTGCGTCAGCGTAGACCTTCAGCTTCTTGATCATCGCGTAGCCGAGCGGGCCCTTCGGCAGCATGCCTTTGACCGCTTTCTCGAGCGCGCGGCCCGGGAAGCGTTCCTGCATCTTGCCGAACGTCGTTTCATAGATACCGCCCGGGTAACCCGAGTGACGGTAGTACTTCTTGTCAGTAGCCTTGTTGCCCGTGACGCGAAGCTTGCCGGCGTTGATAACGATGATGAAATCACCGGTGTCGACGTGCGGAGTGAATTCAGGCTTGTGCTTGCCGCGAAGACGGTGTGCCACTTCGCTGGCGACACGCCCGAGAACCTTATCCGTCGCGTCAATCACGTACCATTCACGCGTAACCTCATGGGCTTTTGCGGAAAACGTCTTCATGATCGATCCAAAAAAATTGCTGCGCCCAATGTATTTTTTCCTGCTTGTAGTGTGCGCATCGAGGCGCGTGCAGGCTCTCCCTGGTTCTTCCTCCGCGGGCGCGGATGCGGAAAAGCCCTGAATTATAAAGGAAATTGGTACGCCGCGTCAAAGATTGCGGCAAAAATCAGAAGCGCGCGCCCCAAACAGGGAATGAACACGCAAGAGACAGGCGAAAAAAAGCCCGAACATTTGGCTCGGGCTTAATCCACCAAAGGAGGAGGTGGAGGAGACAGCGGAGATTGCCGGACTGCGACAACCAATGGAACAGATTATATAAGTCGACCTTGTGCGACGCAAGAATATTTGCATTGTGAAATCTGTTTTCATGATGTAAAACGACAACATCACTCGCCTTAATAGGTATAAACCCTTGATAATCGGCGCTCGTCGGCACAGCAGAACATCCACGTCGTGCGGCGTCTAGAGTAAAACCCCTAACTTGATCGGGGCATCCCGAAGCGGTGTGCCATGGCGCACCGCAACATGCAAGGCGTTTGCGCCGCCGTCCGGCGGCACCGACAGGCGCCAACATCCCTTGAACCGACGGGCTACAATGCCCATCTTGAATTCAAGCGGAACGCGCTGGAGCACGGGTATGGAATGCAAAGTAAGCTGGATGGGGCAGGACGGGATGGCTTTTGCGGCCGAAACGGGTAGCGGCCATCTGGCCATGATGGACGGCGCACCGGAGGGCGGTGGACGTAATCTGGCGCCGCGTCCGATGGAAATGGTGCTGCTCGGCACGGGCGGCTGCACGGCGTACGACGTCGTGATGATCCTGAAGAAGAGCCGTCAGGAAATCGCCGGTTGCTCGGTCACGCTGAAGGCGGAGCGCGCCAGCGAAGACCCGAAGGTGTTCACGAAGATCCACTTCCACTTCACCGTGACGGGCAAGAACCTGAATCCAGCGACCGTGGAACGTGCCATCAACCTGTCGCACGACAAGTATTGCTCGGCGTCGATCATGCTCGCCCGATCGGCCGAGTTGACGCATTCGTTCGATATCGTCGCGAGCTGATCCGGATTCAACGCAGTCAGCCGCACGTACCACGCGTGCCGCAAAAGCAAAATGCCGGCGTCGATCACTCGACGCCGGCATTTTTTGTTCAGGTCGCAAAGCAGGCCGATAAGCCGGATTCTGTGCACGCACGGCGCCCGAAGACGCAATGCGCGTGGCAGCCATTCCTCTAGACGCGCCATTGCTGACGCGCTCAAGCTTCCTACCCGCAGACGAGACGGGGGCCCCATCCTGCATCTCGAAGATGCGCGCCTGCCTACTTGGAATTGCTCCGGGTGGAGGTTACCGTGCCGGTCTGTGTCGCCACAGCCGCGGTGCGCTCTTACCGCACCGTTTCACCCTTACCTGATCCCGGCTTGCGCCGGGCCATCGGCGGTCTGTTCTCTGTTGCCCTGTTCCGCGTGTCACCACGGATGGCCGTTAGCCATCACCCTGCCCTGTGGAGTCCGGACTTTCCTCGCCCTCTCTGGTCGAAACCGCGGAGGCCGCGACTGCCTGGCCTGCTTTGCTGGCGCCGATTCTAACATCGTGCGGCAGGACGCCCGTTTATCGGGCGCGACGGCCGGATCGAAACACAGCGGTGTCGTCGTAGAACGTGGGGGTTTCGTTTGCCGGCCACCAGCCTGGAATGCCCAGCACCGGAAGCGGCGCGAATACGCGTCCGTTCAGTTCGCCCGCCGCCGAAAGCGCCTCGCTCACGGCGCCGTCCAGCCACGCGTCGCGCGCGGCGACGGTCCATGCGAACCAGTCGGCCGGTACGTCGACGATCCATGCATGGGCCGTGCACGCCTTATAGGGTGCAACCAGCTTCTCGAGCAGCGCGTGACCAAAGCATCGCACCTCGCACCTTGAGCCCCACGCCGCGCGATCCGCGACGAACAGCGTGCGCCAGTCAAACGCGCGTAACGCTGTGCCGAGCGATGGATCGGTGCACGCAAACAGCACTGCGTTTTCGTCGAAGAGCGTCAGCGCGTCGCGCGTGCCGCCGCGCGTCGGGCCGACGCCGAGCACGTCGATCGCGGCCGATTGCTTCGCGTTCAGCGTCGCCTTGATCCGCGGAAACTGGAACCAGATGAGCGCGTTGAAGAAGTCGTGAAGATTGTGCCGGGTCGGCACCCCGCCGGTGGACGCGATATGCGCTTCATATGCAGCGCCGGCCGGCAGATCGTCCTGCGCGATGAAGGCAAGCGGCTGGCCGCGGCCGGTCGTCTGTTGTGTGCTGCTGGCATCCGCATTCATCGCGGCGAGCAGCGCGCGTTCGCCGACTAGCGCGGCCTGCTGCCAACGCTCGCCACGCGCGACGAATTGCGCGAACCACGGCATGCGCCAGTCGATCCGCGGGAACGTTGAGTCCGCATTCAGAAGATGGTCAGGCAATGTCACGTCGGATACGGCGTTCACCGCTGGCACAACCTCGTTCGCCGCGTGGGTCGTGAGTGCCGTAGTACACGCCGGACCCAGCGCGGCCGAACGCCAGACGGCGTCCGCGCGCGTCACATCCGACTCACCTCGCCCCGAGCTCACCCGCCCTGCTCCCGCACCGCCAGCGCGACGCTCAGGCGAGACGCCAGCCGATCGATTCGCCGCCACGCAGCGGCACGACCGGTGTATCGCCCGCGACGACTTCAGCCGGCAGCGTCCACTGCTCGCGCTTTAGCGTCACCGTTTCGGCGCTTCGCGGCAGACCGTAAAAGTCCGCGCCAAAGAAGCTCGCGAAATCTTCGAGGCGATCGAGCGCGCCGGCGTTATCGAACGCCTCGGTATACAGCTCCAGCGCGTGAAGCGCCGTGTAGCAGCCCGCACAACCGCACGCATGTTCCTTCAGCCCCTTCGGATGCGGCGCGCTATCCGTGCCGAGGAAGAAGCGCGGATTGCCCGAAGTCGCGGCCTCGACGAGCGCGACGCGATGCGTCTCGCGCTTTAACACCGGCAGGCAGTAGTAATGCGGACGGATACCGCCCTGAAAGATCGCGTTGCGGTTGTACAGCAGATGGTGCGCCGTGATTGTCGCGCCGAGCAGGTCGGGTGCGGCGCCGGCATCGCGGATGTAGTCGACGGCGTCTTTCGTCGTGATGTGCTCGAACACCACCTTCAGCGCCGGAAACGCGCGACGCAGCGGCGTCATCACGCGATCGATGAACACCTTCTCGCGATCGAACAGATCGATCGACGCATCCGTCACCTCGCCGTGCACCAGCAGCGGCATGCCCGTTTCCTGCATGACTTCGAGCGTTTTCGCGCACTTCATGATGTCGGTGACGCCCGCGTCCGAGTTCGTCGTTGCGCCCGCCGGATAGAGCTTTACGCCATGCACGAAACCACTTTCGCGCGCGCGGCGGATTTCGTCGGGCGGCGTGTTGTCGGTGAGATACAGCGTCATCAGCGGTTCGAACGTCACGCCTGCGGGAATCGCGGCCACGATGCGCTCGCGATACGCTGCAGCCTGCGCGGTGGTCGTGACCGGCGGCTTCAGGTTCGGCATGATGATCGCGCGGCCGAACTGGCGCGCGGTGTGCGGCAGCACGGCTGCGAGCATCGCGCCGTCGCGCACGTGAAGGTGCCAGTCGTCCGGGCGGGCGATCGTCAGGGAAGCGGGGGTAACGTTGGAGGCTGTCATGGCGAAAGAGGTGACGAGCGTCGCGAAACAGTGCAATCGACGTCGGCAAACCGCAACATTGCGGCCTGAACACCCGTCAATTTCACTATTTGCCGCTTCTGGCTCGGTGATATGCTTGGAAAGTCATCATTGTAACGGCTCACCCCGTTCACCCGCGGCTTTCGCAACATGTGCCAATTACTCGGAATGAACTGCGCCGCGCCGACGGACGTCACGTTTTCGTTCACCGGCTTTGCAGCGCGCGGCGGCGTCACCGATCACCATGCGGACGGCTGGGGCATCGCCTTCTTCGAAGACAAGGCGTGCCGGCTCTTCATCGATCACCAGTCGTCGGCCACGTCGCCGATTGCCGAGATGGTCAAGCGCTATCCGATCAAGTCGAAGAACACGATCGCGCACATCCGCAAGGCAACGCAAGGTCATATCCAGCTCGAAAACTGCCACCCGTTCATGCGTGAACTGTGGGGACGGCACTGGATCTTCGCGCACAACGGCGATCTGCAGGACTACAACCCGTTCCTGACCGGCGTCTATCAGCCGGTTGGCACCACCGACAGCGAACTCGCGTTCTGCGCGCTGCTGCAAGGTCTGCGCAAGGAATTTCCCGGCTCGCAGCCAGGGCTCGACGAACTGTTCGCGGCACTCGAAAAACTGACGCGCGAGATCACGCAGGCCGGCGTGTTCAACTTCCTGATGTCGAACGGACAGGCGCTCTTCGCACACTGCTCGACGCGTCTCTACTACCTCGTGCGACGCTGGCCGTTTTCGACGGCGCATCTGGTCGACGCCGACGTATCGATCGACTTCGCCAAGTACACGACGCCGGAAGATCGCGTCGCGGTGATCGCAACGCAACCGCTCACCGACAACGAAGTGTGGACCGCGTTCGAACCCGGCGATCTGCTGATGTTCCAGCATGGCGAAGTGGTCGCGCGCACGAACGTGCCGGTGCCGCCCGTCGTGCTCGAAAAGCTGCGCAATCCCGCGAGCGACCCATCGGCTTCGGTGCCGATGCCGGTCGCCCACGAGCAGACAGCCGAAACGCTCGATCTCGAATCCGACGACGCCGCCGCGTTCGAATCCTGAGTCGCGCGCGACTCCATCGCGCTTAGCAACGCCCGCGATCAATAAAAAAGCCGCTTCTTTCGAAGCGGCTTTTTTTGCACCTGGAACAACCGGCGCCGGACACTCAGTGCAGGATCTTCGCCAGAAAATCTTTCGCGCGATCCGACTTCGGATTCGCGAAGAACTCTTCCTTGCGATCGTCTTCGACGATCAGGCCGCGATCCATGAAGATCACGCGGTGCGCGACCTTCTTCGCAAAGCCCATTTCGTGCGTCACGCACATCATCGTCATGCCTTCCTGCGCGAGCTCGACCATCACGTCGAGCACTTCGTTGATCATTTCCGGATCGAGCGCGGAAGTGGGTTCGTCGAACAGCATCGCGATCGGATCCATCGAAAGCGCACGGGCAATCGCCACCCGTTGCTGCTGACCGCCAGACAGTTGCCCCGGATATTTGTCGGCATGCGCACGCAGGCCCACGCGATCCAGCAGCTTCAGGCCCTTCGCGTTCGCTTCATCTTTCGAACGGCCGAGCACCTTGATCTGCGCCAGCGTCAGATTCTCGGTGATCGACAGATGCGGGAACAGTTCGAAGTGCTGGAACACCATGCCGACTTTTGCGCGCAGCTTCGACAGGTTCGTCTTCTTGTCGCCAAGTGACTGGCCGTTGATGACGATCTCACCTTTCTGGAACGGCTCGAGGCCGTTCACGGTTTTGATGAGCGTCGACTTGCCCGAACCCGACGGGCCGCACACGACCACCACTTCGCCCTTTTTCACTTCCGTCGTGCAGTCGGTCAGCACCTGGAACTGGCCGTACCACTTCGAAACATTCTTGATAGAGATCATCTTGCGACCTTTTTCTGAAGACCTTTGACAAGGCTCGACGCGAGCACGCAAATCACGAAATAGCATGCGCCGGCGAACAGTACCATCTCGACGTTGGTGCCGTCGCGATCGCCAATATTCGTTGCCGTGCGGAAGAAATCCGCGAGACTGATCACGTACACGAGCGACGTATCCTGGAACAGCACGATGGCCTGCGTCAGCAGCAGCGGCACCATCGCGCGGAACGCCTGCGGCAGCACGATGAGCCGCATCGCCGTGCCGTACGTCATACCGAGCGCGAACGCCGCGTTGATCTGGCCACGCGCCACCGCCTGAATGCCGGCGCGTATGATCTCTGAATAGTACGCCGCTTCAAAAAGCGAAAACGCGACCATCGCCGATGCAAGACGGATGTCGATATCGGCCGAAAGGCCAAGCACGTTCTGCAGCAACTGCGGCACGATCAGGAAGAACCACAGCAGCACCATCACGAGCGGAATCGAACGGAAAACGGTGACGTAACCTTTCGCGAACCACTCGAACGGCTTGAACGACGAAAGCCGCATCATGGCGAGCACGGTGCCCCACACAATGCCGATGACGATCGCGATCAGCGTGATCTTGAACGTGACGATGGCGCCGGTCCACAACGTAGGCAGTGCGCCCGGAATACCACTCCAGTCGAAATGATGCATCACTTGCCTCCGATGTAGCCAGGTAGCCGCGTTCTGCGCTCGATTACGCGCATCAGCTGCATGACAACCAGGTTGATCAGCACGTACGCGAGCGTGACCGCGATGAACGACTCATACGTCTGTGCCGTGTAATCGACGAGCTGTCGCGCCTGCGCCGACAGATCGAGCAGCCCGATCGTGGACGCCACTGCCGAGTTCTTGAAGATGTTCAGGAACTCCGACGTGATCGGCGGCACGATGATCCGGTATGCGACCGGCAGCAGCACGTAGCGGTATGTCTGCCATTGCGTGAAGCCCATCGCGAGACCCGCTGCGCGCTGGCCGCGCGGCAGCGCGTTGATGCCCGAGCGTACCTGCTCGCACACGCGTGCGGCGGTGAACAACCCGAGACACAAAATGGACGACGAGAAGAACTGCGCACCCGGCGGCAGCTGCTTGTACCACGTGCCGATCGAGACCGGCAGCAGCTCGGGTATCACGAGATACCAGATGAAAAACTGGACGATCAGCGGAATGTTCCGAAAAATCGCGACATACACTGTGCCGATACCGGCGAGCAGTCTGTTCGGCACCGTACGCAGCACACCGAAGAACGATCCGACGATCAGCGCAATGACCCACGCCGACAGCGACACCGTGATCGTCACCCAGAAGCCGGACAGCAGCCAGCCCAGATAGGTGGTCGGCTCGCCCGTCGATACCGGACTTAGCAGAATGCCCCAGTTCCAGTGATAAGACATGAGGAAGACTCCAGCAAAAAGAAACGGAAGAAGCGCGTGGCCCCTTCCGTTTCGTCAGACGCAGAAACCTGCGACGGTTAGTCGATTGCCTTGTCGTTCGGGCTCTTGAAGAGCGCCTTGATGTCGTCGCTTTCCGGAAAGGCCAGGTTCAGGCCCTTCGGCGGGATCGGCGATTCAAACCACTTCTTGTAGATCTTGTCGGCGTCGCCCGAGGTTTCGACCTTCGCGATCGCGTCGTCGACGACCTTCTTGAACTCCGGATCGTTCTTGCGCAGCATGCAGCCGTACGCTTCGTGCGATTGCGGTGCAGCAACGATCACGAAATCGTTCGGCGTGTTCGACTTCGCGCGCTCGCCTGCGAGCAGCGCGTCGTCCATCATGAATGCGACAGCGCGGCCGGTCGACAGTGTCAGGAACGACTCGCCGTGATCCTTCGCGCTGATGATGTTCATGCCCATGCTCTTGTCCTGGTTCATCTTGCGAAGCAGGCGCTCGGACGTCGTGCCGGCCGTCGTGACGACCGTCTTGCCCTTCAGGTCAGCCCAGTCCTTGATGCCCGAATCTTTCTTCGTCATCAGGCGCGTGCCGATCACGAAAATCGTGTTCGAGAAGGCGACCTGCTGCTGGCGCTCAGCGTTGTTTGTAGTCGAGCCGCATTCCAGGTCGATCGTGCCGTTCTGCACGAGCGGAATTCGGTTTTGCGACGTAACCGGCGTGAGCTTGACCTTCAGGTCCGGCATGTTCAGCTTCTGCTTGACCGCGTCCACGACCTTCAGGGCGAATTCCTGCGAGTAACCGACGACATTCTGCTTGTCATCGTAGTAGGAAAACGGAATCGACGATTCGCGATGACCCAGCGAAATCACGCCCGTATCCTTGATTTTCTTTAGTGTGCCAGCGTCCTGCGCATGCGCGCCAACGGTGAACAGACCCAGAGTGGCGAGAAGCAGCGCAGCGTTTTTAAACTTCATTTTGTGATCTCCTTTCAAGTACCGGCGCCAGTTTAGCAAAGTAATTATTCTGAAAGTAATGGTTGTTAACCATGTTCCGGCTTGCGCGGTGCATCAACCCGACAACCGTCCACACCGCACAGATGCGAAAGCGGGCAGCATCGAATCGATGCCGCCCGTTCCCTGGCGGACGCGCGGCGCAAGCCGCGCTTTAACCCACACTCATCAGGGGTACAGGCCGCGCATTTCACGCGCCTGAAGGATGCGCTTACAGGCAACGATAAAGGCAGCCGTACGCACCGACACACTCTGTTCGCTCGACACCTGCCAGACCGCTGCAAAAGCTTCGCGCATTACGCGTTCGAGGCGCTGGTTGATCTCGTCTTCCGTCCAGAAGAAGCTCGAGAAATCCTGTACCCATTCGAAGTATGACACCGTCACGCCGCCCGCGTTGGCTACGACGTCCGGAATCACGAGGATGCCCCTGTCGTGCAGGATGTCGTCCGCAGCCGTGGTGGTCGGGCCGTTCGCGCCTTCCACGATGATCTTCGTGCGGATTTTGCCGGCGTTCTTTTCGGTGATCTGGTTTTCCAGCGCGGCCGGGATCAGGATGTCCGATTCGACCGTCCAGAAGTCCTCGTTCGCAATGGTGTCGGCTTCCGGGAAACCGCCCACGCCGCCCGTCTTCGCCACGTGTTCCAGCAATGCGCCGGCGTCGATACCGGTGGATTTGTACAGCGTGCTGGTGTGATCCTGCACGGCGACGACCTTCGCGCCGGCTTCCTGGAAAAGACGCGCGGCAATGCCGCCGACGTTGCCGAAGCCCTGCACCGCGATACGCGCGCCTTCGATATCGAAGCCGATACGGCGGGCGGCCTCGCAACCGACGACAAAGACGCCGCGGCCCGTGGCCTCTCGACGGCCGAGCGAGCCGCCGAGCGTGATCGGCTTGCCGGTCACGACGCCCGTCGCCGTTTGCCCCTGGTTCATCGAATACGTGTCCATCATCCACGCCATGATCTGCTCGTTCGTGTTCACGTCCGGCGCGGGAATGTCGGTATTCGGTCCGATGATGATGCCGATTTCGCTTGTGTAGCGGCGCGTCATGCGCTCCAGCTCACCACGCGACAGCGTGCGCGGATCGACGCGGATACCGCCCTTCGCGCCGCCGTACGGCACGTTGACGGCCGCGTTCTTGACCGACATCCACGCTGAGAGCGCCATCACTTCCGAAAGCGTCACGTCCTGGTGATAACGCACGCCGCCCTTGCCCGGACCGCGCGACACGTTGTGCTGTACGCGATAGCCTTCGAAGTGCGCGACCGTGCCGTTATCGAGTTCGATAGGCACATCGACGATCAGAATGCGCTTCGGGCGCTTCAGCGTTTCGAGCCAGCGCGACAGGGAACCGAGGTAAGGCGCGACGCGGTCGACCTGACGAAGATAGTTGCCCCAGGGGCCGAGGTCGTCGCTGTGAAGGTAGGACGGGATGGACTGCGAGGTTGATGCGGACTGCACTTGGGATGACATGAACGCTCCGGCGTCGATCAAATGAGTGCATTGTCGAAAAAGGGCTTCACGAAATCCAATGCCGTTTGATCATTGCGTTATGTTTTTCTTGCATAACGTCAATTATTCGAAAAAGACTGTCGCATTTGCTGTGGGTATCGATCGTTCAATCGTGCTCAGGATCGTGTCACGCAAACGTCATGCGGCGTCCTGCGCGAGTTCTGCCGTCACCACATCCCAAAGCTGGCGCACCAGCACCTGCCGGGGGTCGTCGCCCTGTGCCGCGAGCTTGTCACGATAGAGGCGAATTTCCATCGTCAGCGTGAACTGGCCTTCCGCGACCCCGCGCGACGCGCGATCGAGGCGAATCAGGCTGCCGTCGGCCACTGCGTCCTCGACGGCGCTGTGCGGCAGGAACGCGAGGCCGTGGCCGGCGAGCGTCATCGCCTTCAGCCCTTCGGCCATGTCGGTTTCGTACACGCGATCGAGATGCAGGCGCGTCGGCGCATTGGCGACGATCACCTCCGTCATGCGGCCAAGATAGGCGTTCGGCGTGTACGACAGATACGGCGCGGGGGCCTCCGGCGTGCCAGGCAGCGTGTGACGCGGCCGGCCCGCGCGCAGCGGCGCCGAGAACGGGCTGATCGACTCGACGCCTAACGTCAGCATGTCGTAGCGCGCAGGATCGAGCGCGACCGGATGGCTCGGATGGTGATAGCCCATCACGAGATCGCAGCCCCCTTCGACGAGCGAAAGCACGGCGTCATGCACATTGAGCGCGCGCAAGCGCGTATGGATCGGACCGAGTTGCGCCTCGATACGCTGCAGCCAGCGCGGAAAATACGTCAGCGACAGCGTGTGCGGCACCGCGAATTCGATCGTCGCGGCGGGCGTTGCGGTGTGGCCGCGCAGCAGCGTACGGGCTTCGTGAAACTGCGAAAGCATCGCGAGCGCCTGCTCGTAGAACACCTGGCCTGCGGATGTGAGACGCGTCGGGTAAACCGAACGGTCGATCAGTTCCGTGCCAAGCCACGCTTCGAGCGCCTGGATGCGGCGCGAGAACGCGGGCTGCGTCACATGCCTCAACTCAGCCGAACGGCTGAAGCTGCGGGTTTCCGCGAGCGAAACGAAGTCTTCGAGCCATTTCAGTTCCATGCGGACCCTGGTCGCCGTGCAGCATATGGAGAAGTCAGCATTCTAGCGGCGCACCGCTGCGGCTGCTTCGGCGGCTCCTTCATGCGGGTCTGCGGGCACGCAGCGGGCTCCCGCGGCCGCCAGTGGTAAAATTCCGGGTTCTCCCCGATTCTGTTCCTCACCTTCCGTCCCCGCCTCCATCATGTCCGATACCCGTCCCGACACCCTCTTCGCGCTGAACGCGCTCTCACCGCTCGACGGCCGCTACGCCGCGAAAACCGAAGCCCTGCGCGACTGGCTCTCGGAAGCCGCGTTCATGCGCAATCGCGTGACGGTGGAAATTCACTGGCTGATCGCGCTGTCGCGCGCCGGTTTCGCTGAAGTGCCGCGTTTCTCCGAAGCGTCGGAGCAGTTCCTGCTGCAGCTCGTCGAGCACTTCACCGCGCACGACGCCGCGCGCATCAAGGAAATCGAGCGCGTGACGAACCACGACGTGAAGGCGGTCGAATACTGGCTGAAGGAATCGGTGAAGGGCCAGGCGGAACTGGAACGCGCAAGCGAGTTCATTCACTTCGCGTGCACGTCGGAAGACATCAACAACACGTCGCACGGGCTGATGCTCGCGGGCGCACGTGAGCACGTGATCCTGCCGGCACTGCGCTCGGTGCACCAGCGCCTTGTTACGCTCGCGCACGCTCAGGCGGAACAGCCGATGCTCTCGCGCACGCACGGACAGCCGGCCAGCCCGACGACGCTCGGCAAGGAAATCGCCAATGTCGCCGCGCGTCTCGAACGCGCGATCGAGCGCGTCGCGAAGGTCGAACTGCTCGGCAAGATGAACGGCGCGGTCGGCAACTTCAATGCGCACCTGTCGGCGTATCCGGAGTTCGACTGGGAAGCGTTCTCGCGTGAAGTGGTCGAACAGCGTCTGAAGCTCACGTTCAATCCGTACACGATCCAGATCGAGCCGCACGACTACATGGCCGAACTGTTCGATGCTGTCTCGCGCGCGAACATCATCCTGCTCGACCTCGACCGCGACGTGTGGGGCTACATCTCGCTGGGTTACTTCAAGCAGCGTCTGAAGGCCGGCGAAATCGGTTCGTCGACGATGCCGCACAAGGTCAACCCGATCGACTTCGAAAATTCGGAAGGCAACCTGGGTCTCGCGAATGCGACGCTGCGCCATCTGGCCGACAAGCTGCCGGTTTCGCGCTGGCAACGTGACCTGACCGATTCGACGGTGCTGCGCAATATCGGCGTCGCGTTTGGTTATTCGCTGCTCGCGTATGACTCGCTGATTCGCGGCCTCGACAAGCTCGAAGTGAACGCGGCGCGTCTGAACGAAGACCTGGATAACTGCTGGGAAGTGCTGGCTGAGCCGGTACAAACCGTGATGCGCCGTTACGGCATCGAGAATCCGTACGAACAGCTGAAGGAACTGACGCGCGGCAAGGGCATCACGCGCGAAGGGCTGCAGACGTTCATCGGCGGCCTGAATATTCCCGCCGACGCGAAGCAACGTCTGCTCGCGATGACGCCGGCTTCGTATGTCGGCAAGGCGGTTGAGCTGGCGAAGCGGATTAAGTAAGTCTGCTGTTCGCTGGTTAAGATGCATCGGAAGGCGCTCCACGGAGCGCCTTTTTTTGTCTGTCGTTTCGTGCATCTACTTACGCGTTTGCGTGTTCGCACCGCACGCGATATGCCGGCTCGCTGGAAGCGTAATACGATCGCCTGCCGTCGCGGTCATAGAATTTTCGGCTGAAGTCCAGCTATCTCGGACTTTTCGGATTTTTATGCTTTTGCATCGTCGATATGGTTGCGGGTTACGGCTGCGACAGGACGCTGAATGCAACGACCGCTTTTTTCCCACGAACTTGAGCTTCTGGAGTTCCTGCTGTTTGTCAATGAACCGGTTTACGGCGATGTCATATCGCAGTGGATTGCCGGACTGGATACTTCGAGCGTGAGTGAATACTTTTCGCCATACTCCCTCACATTCGATGAGGGACCGAAAATGCCGCGAATGCGGTTTGAATCGTTCACGCTTCAACGCGAACTGATTGCAATCGACGAAGGCGTCGCGGTACTGGTGTACGCGCTAGCGAGCAAAACACCAGCGGGAAATATGCTCGACAGTTTTAGCGTCGACCGGCTGGACGGCGAGCCACTTCAGTCGTACCCGAAGGCTGGCAGCAGTCTCATGATCATGGAGCGCGGAAGACGTATCGGCGGTGCCGACCTGCGTGCTGTGTACCACGCATCTGATGCACCACTCTTTCCTGTCGGGGATTGAACCGCATCGGAAACGACGCGGTTGCGGAGTGCGAATAATGGCGACAACTGGCTCGTTTTGGACAGCACATGCATCGATTCAAAGAGTCGAGGAGAGGCCTGGCCGGCGAACCGGTTATCGTCCTGCTGTTTGCGGATTCGGCTGACTGACGAAAAAGGCGCTCACACGGAGCACCTTTTTCACATCCACATACACGCCCAAAAATCAGCGCGCCTCAACCTGCTTCAGCACCTCATCGACGATCTGTTCCGGCGTGAGTTCGATACTCACCGTGATCGCCTCTTCCGCAGCGGGTTCTTCAAGCGTATCGAGCTGACTCTGTAACAGCGATGGATCGAAGAAGTGCCCGGTTCGCGTCTGCAACCGCTCCTCCAGCACTTCGCGCGAGCCCTTCAGATAGACGAAGCACACATCCTTGTCACCCGCACGCAGGATGTCGCGATACGAGCGCTTCAGCGACGAGCACGTGAACACCGCATCCACGCCCGCACGCTGCTCTTTCTCGATCGCCTCGCGGATCGTGCGCAACCACGGCCAGCGGTCTTCGTCCGTCAACGGGATGCCGTGATGCATCTTCTCCTTGTTGGCTTCGCTGTGAAACGCGTCGCCATCCGTGAAGTCGCAGTGCAGGCGCTCGGCGAGCAGCTCGCCGATGCGCGTCTTGCCCGCGCCCGACACACCCATCGCTATCAGAATCATCGAAAACTCCTTACTTACAGTACCGCCGCCAGCGCGAACGTCAAACCAAGACCCATCAGCGAAATGATGGTTTCGCACAGCGACCACGTCTTGAACGTCTGGCCCACCGTCATGCCGAAATATTCCTTCACGAGCCAGAAGCCGCCGTCATTCACGTGCGAAAAGATCAGCGACCCGGAACCTGTCGCCAGCACCAGGAGTTCGGGCCGGACCTGCACGGCGCCCGCCGCCGCGATCGGCGCGACGATGCCGCAGGCGGTCGTCATCGCAACGGTTGCCGAACCCGTCGCGAGACGGATCAGCGCCGCGACAAACCAGCCAAGCAGCAAGGGCGACAAATGTGCCGATGTCGCCGTCTCGACGATCTGCTTCGAGATGCCGCTATCCATCAGCACACGGCCAAAGCCACCACCCGCACCGACGATCAGCGTGATACCGGCGATCGGCGCCAGACAGTCGCCGCAGAACTTCTGGATCTGCTCACGGTTGAAGCCTCGCTTCGCACCGAACGTCCAGAAGCTGACGAGCACCGAAATCAGCAGCGCGACGTCCGACGTGCCGACAAAACGCAGCAGGTCGTTCGGCACGGTCTTCGGCGCGAACACGAGATCGGCCCAGCTGCCGATCAGCATCAGGATCACCGGCAGCAGGATCGTGAAGAGCGTGATGCCGAAGCCCGGCAGGTCACGCTTTTTCTCATCCTTGTCAGCGGCGTGGACGAACTGCGCGGCCAGCGGATTGTTTTCCGGCAGCTTGATGTATTTGTGAATCAGAAGCGCGAACAACGGACCCGCGACGATCGCCGTCGGCACGCCAACGATCAGACCATATGCAATCGTCTTGCCGATGTCGGCGTGATACGCCTGCACGGCGAGCAGTGCGGCCGGGTGCGGCGGAATCAGACCGTGTACTACCGACAGACCGGCAACCATCGGCAGGCCGATCAGCAGCAGCGATTTGCCCGTGCGCTTCGCGACGTTGAACGCAATCGGAATCAGCAGCACGAAGCCGACTTCGAAGAACACCGGCAAGCCGACGATGATCGCGACGACCATCATTGCCCAGTGAATGTTCTTCTCACCGAACTTGTCGATCAGCGTAGTCGCGATGCGTTCCGCGCCGCCCGACTCAGCCATCATCTTGCCGAGCATCGTGCCAAGGCCGACGACAATCGCGATGTGACCGAGCGTGTTGCCGTTACCGGTCTCGAACGACTTGACGATCGTACTCATCGGCATGCCGACCGCGAGGCCAAGCAGCAGGGAAACGATGATCAGGACGAGAAACGGATAGACCTTGAAACGCGTGATCATCAGGATCAGTACCGCAATCGCGATGAGCGCGTAAATCAGCAGCATGCTGCCATGAACAGCTTCCATGAAGCTCCTCCCTGTTGTTTATTCGTATGGATGCATCATGCCGCTGGCACCCGGGTTGATAGCCAGACGCAGCGCCGGTCGGGCCGGCAATCCGCGCGGACGCTGAATTCTACTGTCAGTTGAGGTTATCTGTAATGGACTGTAGTAGATGACGCGCGCGACAGGAAATTCTGAGGATAAAAAAGAAGCCTCCTTGTCGCGGCCACCAGACCGTTTCAACGAGGCTTCTTTGGCAAAACCCATGCGTGCATCCGCATCGCACGTTCAGCGCAGGCTTTTGTGCACTGCGGCGTGAATCAGGCTATCCGGCTGGACACGTGATACCCAATGCCCGACGCAGCACTGCGCGGCCACCCGCCAACGAGACTCAGTGCGACGGCGCCGCCAGCTGGCTTGCCGCACGCGCGAGGCGCGTGACTTCGTCCCAGTTTTGCGCGGCGAGTGCCGACTTCGGCGTGAGCCACGAACCGCCGACGCACACCACGTTCGGCAGCGACAGGAAATGCGTCGCGGTTTCCGCGGTGATGCCACCGGTCGGGCAGAACTTCAGTGTCGGGAACGGACCGCTGAACGCCTGCAGCATCGGCACGCCCCCGGCCTGTTGCGCCGGGAAGAACTTGACGATTTCATAGCCGAGTTCCAGCGCGGCGATGATGTCCGTCGGGGTCATCACGCCCGGCAGCAACGGCAAACCGGCGTCCTGCGCGGCCTGGTGCATTGCTTTCGTGAGACCCGGCGAGACGCCGAACGTCGCACCGGCTTTTTTCGCCTGCGCGCATTGTTCCGGCCGCGTAATCGTGCCCACGCCGACGACGATGTCCTCGGCCAGCTGGCTCGCGCGCTCGATCGCTTTCAGGCCGGCGTCCGTGCGCAGCGTGATTTCGAGCACCTTGACGCCGCCCGCATGCAGCGCACGCGACACGTTCTCGCCCTGTTCGACCGAGTCGAACGCCAGAACCGGAATGACCGGACCCAGGCGGACGATTTCGCTCACTGTCTTTTGCGTCATGTTCATGCTCCCTGTTTCTGCAATGCGTGGATTTCGCCGACCATCGGGCCGAATACCGATGCGCCATGCTCCGCCGGCGCCGCCGAAGCCCGGAAGACACCGAACAGTTCGCGGCCAAAGCCGACTTCGTTTTCCGCCTGATGCGCCGGCAGGGCGACTTCGCGCGCCGCCCAGGTGGCCGCATCGATCTCGACGTCGAGCACGCCCGCTTCTGCATCGATGACGATCGTGTCGCCCGTCTGCACCTTGCCGATCGGCCCTTGAAGCAGCGCTTCCGGCGAAATGTGGATCACCGCCGGCACCTTGCCCGACGCGCCGGACATCCGTCCGTCGGTGACGAGCGCGACGTGGAAACCCTGATCCTGCAACACGCCGAGCAGCGGCGTCAAACGATGCAGTTCGGGCATGCCGTTTGCCCGCGCGCCCTGGAAGCGCACGACAGCCACGAAATCGCGCTTCAACTCGCCTTTGTCGAACGCTTCCTGCACGGCTTCCTGCGAATCGAACACGATGGCCGGCGCCTTCACCTTGCGATGCTGCGCTGCGACGGCCGAAATCTTGATGACACCGCGGCCGAGCTTGCCCTGCATCAGACGCAGGCCGCCATCCGGCTGGAACGGCTCCTTGATGCTGCGCAGCACCTTGGTGTCATGGCTTTCGGCAGCGCCCGGCGCCCACGTCAGCTTGCCGTCGATCAGCTTCGGCTCTTCGGTGTAATGCGACAGGCCGCGACCGGCAACCGTATTGACGTCTTCATGCATCAAGCCGTCTTCGAGCAGGTTGCGGATCAGAAACGCCATGCCGCCCGCCGCGTGGAAGTGGTTCACGTCGGCCTTGCCGTTCGGATAGACCTTGGCGAGGAGCGGCACAGCCTGCGACAGCGTGTCGAAGTCGTCCCAGTCGATCACGATGCCCGCAGCACGCGCGATCGCGACCAGATGCAGCGTATGGTTGGTCGAACCGCCCGTGGCCAGCAGACCGACGATGCCGTTGACGATCGCCTTCTCGTCGATCACATGGCCGATCGGCGTGTAGTTGCCACGCTCAGCCGTAAGATCGAGCACGCGGCGCGCGGCCTGCGCGGTCAGCGCGTCGCGCAGCGGCGTGTGCGGATGGACGAACGCCGAACCCGGCAGATGCAGGCCCATCACTTCCATCAACATCTGGTTGCTGTTCGCCGTGCCGTAGAACGTGCACGTGCCGTGGCTGTGATACGCCTGCGCTTCCGCCTCGAGCAGCGCATCGCGGCCGACTTCGCCGCATGCGAACTGCTGGCGGATCTTCGCCTTGTCGTCGTTGGAGAGGCCGCTCGTCATCGGGCCGGCCGGCACGAAGATTGTCGGCAGATGGCCGAACTGGAGTGCACCGATCAGGAGGCCCGGCACGATCTTGTCGCACACGCCAAGACAGAGCGCCGCGTCGAACATGTTGTGCGTAAGCGCGACGGCCGTGCTCATCGCGATCACTTCGCGCGAGAAGAGCGACAGTTCCATGCCCGCGTTGCCTTGCGTCACGCCATCGCACATGGCCGGCACGCCGCCCGCGAACTGCGCCACGCCGCCGTTTTCGCGCGCGGCCACCTTGATGATGTCGGGGAAATTCTTGTACGGCGCATGCGCCGACAGCATCTCGTTGTACGACGAAACGATGCCGATGTTCGGTTCGCGGATCGTCTTGATCGCGAGCTTTTCCTTGCCTTCGAGGCCGGCGAAGCCGTGAGCGAGGTTTGCGCACGACAGCGCGCCGCGCGCCGGAAACTTGCCCTGCGCGCGGTCGATGCGCGCCAGATAGGCATCGCGGCTGGGCTTGCTGCGTTCGATCACGCGCTGCGTGACCTTCGTCAATTGCGGATGCGGGGAAACCATCGAAGCTCCTTCGTCGCTGGCTGCGCGGGACTAGTACGCGGCGCCAGATTGATATCGCGGGGGGACGGCTTTCGCAGCCGACCACGTGATGTTAGTAGAAAAACTACACAACCGCAACGTTCTGACGACGCCCGTCTCGACACACCGCGATCGCGCTGAAAGCCTTTCCATACGGCGCTTAAGACAAAATCACAATAAACCCAGGGATTACACCTACAGTCCGATATGTAGTTTTTGTACATCTCGATGTGATCGGCTATAGTCCACGCATTCTTCAGCATAGTGCGAGTTTTCCGATGATGCTGTCCCAGGTGGAGGCAATGCGGGACCAGCTGCGCCCGTCCGAGCGCAAGCTGGCCGACTACGTGATCGAGGCGCCGCGCGAGGTGCTCGATCTGTCGATGACGGAAGTCGCCGCGCGCGCGGGCGTGAGCCAGCCGACGATCGCGCGCTTCTGTCACGCGCTCGGTTTTTCGGGTTTCCGGGAATTCAAGATCCGCCTCGCGCAGGGCATTGCGGCCGAAGTGCCCGCGGTCTACCGCGACGTGCGCGCGGACGAACCGGCGCCGGGCGTCGCCGCCAAGGTGCTCGACCGGACGATCGGCGCGCTGATCCAGGTGCGCAACAACCTGTCGTCGGACAGCGTTGCCTCGGCGATCGCCCTTTTAGCCGAAGCGCGGCGCATCGAGTTCTACGGCGCGGGCGGCTCGGGCATCGCGGCGCTCGACGTGCAGCACAAGTTCTTCCGCCTCGGCGTGCCGAGCGTTGCCTATTCGGATCCGCATACGTTCCTGATGTCGGCTGCGCTGCTGGGCAAGGGCGACGTCGTGGTCGCGATTTCGAATACGGGCCGCACGCGCGACATCGTCGACGCGGCGCGATCGGCGCTGGCCGCCGGCGCAAAGGTGATCGCGATCACGCACGGCAACTCGCCGCTTGCGCGGCTTGCCACGATCGGGCTCTATGCAAACGTCGATGAAGACACGGATATTTTTTCGCCGATGACGTCGCGCGTCTCGCATCTCGCGATCGGCGACATTCTGGCGGTGGGTGTGGCCCTCAGGCTTGGGCCGGAACTGCTCGGCAAGCTCGCCGAGGCGAAAGACATATTGCGGCGCCGCCGGATCGAAGACGCCGCCACGAGCGCCGACAAGCCCGCGGCGAATACACCGGCCACGGCGAAGCGCTGATCAGAACGGTTTGATCACGACGAGCGCGACAGCGGCGAGCATGCCGAGGACCGGGAGTTCGTTGAACATCCGGTACCACCTGTCCGAGCGCCTGTTCTGGCCGCGCTCGAACGTGCGCAGCAGGACGCCGCAATACGCGTGATAGATGATGAGCAGCACGACCACGCCGACCTTCGCGTGAATCCAGCCCTGCCCGCTTCCGATGCCGACCGCGAGCCACAGCCACAGTCCGCACGCGAGCGCGGGCACGGCGATCAGCGTCATGAAGCGGAACAGCTTGCGCGCCATGAACAGGAGCCGTTTGACTGCGGCGGGTTCCGTTTCCATCGCCAGATTCACGAAGATGCGGGGCAGATAGAACAGCCCGGCAAACCAGGAAGCAACCAGTACGATGTGAAACGTCTTCACCCAGAGCATCGGCGGTCCTTAGATCAAGTTTAGCGCGTGGACGACGTCACGTTCGAAACGCCTGAAAGAGTCGAGATCTCGTAGATGCGCAAAGCTCGAAGTCAATTCGGCGACCCGCGCGCGGCAACGACGTTCATCGATCGGTCTTCGCGCGGGACGGTCGGCCGCAGTGCGCAGCAGGCCGAACAATGTTTCCTTAGGATCCGGGAGGCCTTCACATCGCGCGTTCACCGGGAGTGGTAACGGAACTCTGCCTCTCGGATTTTCCGCGGCGCGGCGAATCGCCTCCTCGTCACCCAACAACCAGGCTTCTGTCATTCGAACCGGAATGACAGGCACCCAACTGGTTCCAAGTCCAACTAGCGCTTCATCCAGCTCGCGGCGACGGACGGCGTAAGGTTCGCGCTCCGCATCACGGTGAACGAACAGTAAATCGCAGTTGTAAAGTGCAATCGCGGCATCGACTCGTCGACGTAGCCCCTCTGACGGCGGCGGAATTCCGTCGAGCGCAAACGCCGACTGCGTCGCAAAATCCTGAAAATTCTCTTCAACAACCCACTGAATAATAGGCAACAGACTCGAATCAGAACGTCCATCTGCAAGGAGCGTGTAACGAATCAAACGCACTGAAGCTCCCTGTGTTCAATGAAATAGATCAAGCTGCTCTCGAAGGAGCATACCGACGGTTGGCAGCGAGCCTTGCGGAGACGCTTCGTCCGTATTCAGGTACGCCAGGAGCGTGCTGAGAGAAGTGGCGGGCTGCTCTGACTGCAAGGCAGTTCGCCATGTCTTTGACAAAAAACCAAACATGCTGAACGCGGCTCCTTTATGGCGATACTGCTGACACACGATGAGATCTTCTGCGCTCAACTCTTGCACGACAAGCGGCGAGTGAGTGTTGATGACGACCTGTCGCAGTGGATTATTGTCACTAATAGCCTCCTGCGGATCGACTGCCATGTCGCGCAGCAAGCTGGTCATGGCCCGTACGCGAGACGGATGAATACCGTTTTCCGGCTCCTCCAGACAAATGAGACCACCTGCTTGCGGGTCGGCGTGAATGATGGCCAGCGCGAGAAATCGCAGCGTTCCATCGGACAATGCCTTCGCGGGGTATTTGATACGATCCCGGTTAGTGAGAAATAACGTCTTTAACTCACGCTTGTCGTCGACTTCAACAGACAACTCAGCGACGTCTGGAATCAGCTCCGAAAGTCGATTGGCTACCTCCGCGTCCCTCCCAAGGTTCTTCAGTGTTGCCGGCATGTGGGCACCCGACGGCGCCACGTGAATGTCCGCAGGAGTCGAGAAGTCATCCGGCTGCCTCAAAGCTGACGGTTCCAGCTGAAGCAGCGACCACGAGCGCATCTCCCTGCGAGCGGCAAGTGCAGTGGGGCGATCAATGGTATTAATCCCGCTGAGTGCGGTCCGCTCCATCCCGAGCGCCGGAATTCGCTCCGGCCTACCGCTACCCGTATCCTGGTGGATATTGACGATGGGCTTGCTTTCCGACTCGCTCACGTCAGTGGAGATAAAATCGGAAGTCTTAGTCCCGCCTTTTACAGTCTCCCAAAACGCATCACTATGGGGGAACAGGTTTCTTCGAAAATCACGCTTCGGAATGTATTTGAGGGACTCGTCCATCAGAACGATACGTTCACTGCCAAACTGCTCGTCCAGCACGTACTTAAGCACAATCCGGTATCGCAGATGAGTTACACGAGGTGCGCCTTGCCGCCCAAAGTCGTCAACAACCGTATTTGGAACCAGAAATTCCGCTTCCAACTCCATCGTATCGGCGCTCGCACCACGAAAGCGGGTGAAGATGGATGCCACGGATCCAGACTTCTTTCCATCGCGGTCGCGAATCCGGTTTGCGGCCGCGATAATTGGAATATCCGCAAGATCCCTCAAGAACACAATCGCATCAAACAGATTTGACTTGCCTGCTCCGTTTGCGCCCGCAATGCACGTAAACGGACCAAAATGAACCGTAATATCCTCAAGACTCTTGAATCCCTTGACCCTAAGCTTGGTAAGCATCGGCAACCCTTTTTTGATATCTGTTTACTGACGCCCTTCTCCGTGCCCAAGCACGACGTATTTCATCGACGTCAGTCCGTCGAGCCCGACCGGTCCGCGTGCGTGCAGCTTGTCGTTCGAGATGCCGATTTCCGCGCCGAGGCCGAACTCGAAGCCATCCGCGAAACGCGTTGACGCGTTGACCATCACGCTCGCCGAATCGACTTCGCGCAGGAAACGCATTGCGCGGTCGTGGTCTTCGGTGACGATCGCATCCGTGTGTGCCGAGCTGTATTCGTTGATGTGTTCGATGGCCGCATCGATGCCGTCGACAATCTTGATGGCCAGCACCGGCGCGAGATATTCGGTGCGCCAGTCTTCTTCCGTTGCGTCGACGAGCGGGCCGACGCCCGCCACTTCGAGTACCGCGCGCGCTTCCGGATCGACGCGCAGTTCGACTTCCTTGCTGCGATACAGCTTGCCGAGCGGCGGCAGCACCTCATTCGCGATGCCGCGCGCGACCACGAGCGTTTCCATCGTGTTGCAGGTGCCGTAGCGATGCGTCTTGGCGTTATCGCAAACGCTTAGCGCTTTCGCGATATCCGCGCGGTCGTCGACGTAGACATGACAGATGCCGTCCAGATGCTTGATCATCGGCACACGCGCTTCTTCCATCAGGCGCGCGATCAGGCTCTTGCCGCCGCGCGGCACGATCACGTCGACGTATTCCGTCATCGTGATCAGCACGCCGACCGCCGCGCGGTCCGACGTGCCTACGACCTGCACCGCGTCCTGCGGCAGGCCGGCGGCTTCCAGCCCTTCGCCGATCAGCTTCGCGAGCGCGGTGTTGCATTCGAGCGCTTCGGAGCCGCCGCGCAGGATCGTGGCGTTGCCGGACTTCAGACACAACGCAGCGGCGTCGATCGTCACGTTCGGACGCGATTCATAGATGATGCCGATCACACCCAGCGGCACGCGCATCTGGCCGACCTGAATGCCGCTCGGACGGAACTTGAGATTGCTGATTTCACCGATCGGGTCCGGCAGCCCCGCGACCTGGCGCAGGCCGTCGACCATCGTCTTCAGCGCCTTGTCGGAGAGCGTGAGACGGTCGATAAACGCGGCGTCGTGGCCTTTCTCGCGCGCCTTCGCGACATCACGCGCGTTCGCGGCCTTCAGCGTTGCCGCATCGCGCTCGATGGCGTTCGCCACCGCTTCCAGCGCGGCGTTCTTCGCAGCCGTCGAGGCGCGCGCCATCGCACGCGAAGCGTGGCGTGCGCGGCGGCCGAGGTCGGTCATGTACTGGGTGATGTCCATCGTCTTTCTCTTGATGTCGCGCCTGGCTCACGCGCGGCGTTGAGACAGGAATAGCGGTATTGGCGGAAAAGATGCGTCGATTGTAAGTCGGAGACGGCGGCTTTGCTGGAGGCGCGTCCGTTGCCAGACGCAAGCGCGATCAGCGCGGCCGCACCACCGGTCGGCCTGGCGCTGGCGCCGATGGCACAGCCGCTGCGCCCGGCGCGGATTTCGCTGGCGAGGCAACCGTCATCGCGAGTTCGAAAAGCCCGCTCCACGGATCAGGCGGCGGATCGAGACGATGATCGCCTGGCGTGCCGCCGGACAATCCCTTCACCTGACGGTCGAGCCGTGCTGCCAGCGCGAGACCCTTTTCGAGCGCGGCCTCCGTGACACGCGACAGCGCCGGTCCGACGAGCCGCTCGCGCGGCCCCCACACGCGATTTTCGCGCAGCAGGACCGCAAGCGGCTTGCCCGTGGCGACACCGCGCTTGATGCGCAGCAGCGTCCGCACTTCTTCGACGACAGCCCACAGCACGAGCACGGCAGCCTCGCCTTCGCCGCGCAGCCCGTCGAGCATGCGCGAGAGCCGGCTGACGTCGCCAGCGAGCATTGCTTCGTTCAGCTTGAAAACGTCGTAACGCGCGACATTGAGCACGGCGTCATGAATCTGCTCGAAGCTCAACACACCTTGCGGATACAGCAGGCCGAGCTTCTGGATTTCCTGATGCGCGGCGAGCAGATTGCCTTCGACGCGCTCGGCAATGAACTGCAGCGCGCGCCGGCCTTCTTCGCCCGCGGCAACGCGCTGACCCTGTTGCGCGAGCCGTTGCCCGACCCACGCCGGCAACTGCGCGCGCTCGACGGGATCGATCTTCAACGCGACGCCCGCATCGGCGAGTGCCGTAAACCACGCCGACTTCTGCGTGGCCGCATCGAGTCGCGGCAATGTCACGAGGGTCAGCACATCGGGATTCGCGGCGGCGGCGAGCGTCTTGAGCGCGTCCGCGCCTTCCTTGCCCGGCTTGCCCGACGGAATGCGCAACTCGACCAGCTGGCGGTCGCCGAACAGCGACATCGACTGGCTCGCGCCCAGCAGCGAACTCCAGTCAAAACCACGCTCGACGGTGAACACGGAACGATCCGTGAAACCCGCCGCACGCGCGGTCGCACGAATGCGGTCGCAGGCTTCCTGCGCGAGCAGATGCTCGTCGCCGTACACGACGTACAGGCCAGCGAGGCCTTTCGCGAGGTGCGGTTCGAGCGCGTCAAGTCGCAGTTGCATAGGGCTGGCTACGGTTGCACAGGGTAGAGACGGGTGACAGAAAACAGATCAGAGCGGCGGCGGCGGCAACGGCGCACGCGGCGCGACGGCCGGTGCTTCCTCGCCCGGCGCCGGATGCAGCGAGCGGACCACCGCGAGACGACGCGTCAACTGGTCGACCGCGTCGTTCTGCATGTCGGCGAACAGGATGTCGGCTTCGGCGCCCTTTGCCTGCGAGAACTGGTCGCTATACGTCATTGCACGGTTCAGCGCGATCGAGCTCGGCGGAATCAGCAACGTGCCGTCCGCGCCGACGAGCGTGTAGTTCAGCGAGTAATTCAGCTGATACTCTTCTACGACGCCCACCGAATTCAGCGTGAGCACGCTGTTGCTGCGTCCTTCGGACATCCGCAGCACGGCATCCGCGTTCGTCGGAACGTTGACGACCACGGTATCGCTGCCGCCTTCGATCATCCGGGTCAACCGCGCGGACACCGCAGCGGGCGCGCCCGTAATGTTAAGGCGCTTGAACGCGTAATTCTGCTGGCCGCGCAGCTGGAAGCCGCAGGCGGACAACACCATCACACCGCACGCGAGCGTCAAGAACGATCTGCGAATCACATTGACTCCCTGAATACCCAGCGACGAACAGGGCCGGCTGCCACACTCGCTGCCGGTGCCCCGCTCATCCCGCTGCTTTCCGTTAAACGACGACGTTGACGAGACGACCCGGCACGACGACGATCTTCTTCGGCGGCTTGCCTTCGCCGAATTTCGCGGACATCTCATGGGCGAGCGCCGCCTGTTCGATCGTTTCGCGCGTGGCATCTTTGGCGACGGTCAGCGCGCCACGCACCTTGCCGTTCACCTGCAGCACGAGTTCGATCTCCGACTGCTCCAGCGCCTGTTCGTCGACCTTGGGCCATGGCGCGTCGAGAAGCGTGCCGGCCTCATCGGCATAACCGAGTTCCTGCCACAGCTGGAACGTCGCGTGCGGCACGACCGGATACAGCACGCGCAGCAGCACGCCGTAGGTTTCGCGCACTACGGCAGGCGTCGCGCCCTTCGCGCTTTCGATAGCGTTCAGCATCTTCATGGCCGCCGACACCACCGTGTTGTACTGCAGACGCTGGTAGTCGTAGTCGGCCTGCTTCAGCACGCTGTAGATCTCGCGACGCAGCGCCTTGTCGGTGTCGGAAAGTTTCGCAGCATCGAACGTTGCGCGCTGCGCGAGCGCCGCTTCGTTTGCCTGACCGAACGTCCACAGACGACGCAGGAAACGGCTCGCGCCCTCAACGCCCGAACCCGACCACTCGAGCTGCTGCTCCGGCGGCGCCGCGAACATCACGAAGAGACGCGCCGTATCAGCGCCATACTGGTCGATCAGCACCTGCGGATCGACGCCATTGTTCTTCGACTTCGACATCTTCTCGACGCCGCCGAGCACGACCGGCTGGCCGTCGGCGATCAGCACCGCGCCCACCGGACGACCCTTGTCGTCGAACGAGACGGTGACGTCGGCCGGGTTGTACCAGGTCTTCTTGCCTGAGTCGCTTTCGCGGTAATACGTTTCGTTGAGCACCATGCCCTGCGTGAGCAGGTTCTTTGCAGGCTCGCCGAACTTGACGAGACCCATGTCGCGCATCACCTTCGCCCAGAAACGCGAATACAACAGGTGAAGAATCGCGTGCTCGATGCCGCCGATGTACTGGTCCATCGGCATCCAGTAATCGGTGCGCTCGTCGACCATCGTCTTCGCGTCCGGCGCGGCGTAGCGGTAGAAGTACCACGACGAATCGACGAACGTGTCCATCGTGTCGGTTTCGCGCTTCGCAGCGGCACCGCACGTCGGGCATGTGCAGTTCAGGAACGCCTCGCTTTTCGCGAGCGGATTGCCTGTGCCGTCCGGCACGAGGTCTTCCGGCAGCACGACGGGCAGATCCTTTTCCGGCACCGGCACGTCGCCGCAGCTCGGGCAGTGGATGATCGGAATCGGCGTGCCCCAGTAACGCTGGCGCGAAATGCCCCAGTCACGCAGACGCCATGTGATCTGCTTGTCGCCGAGGTCGAGCGCTTTCAGGTCGGCGGCGATTGCATCGACGGCGGCAACATAACCAAGGCCGTCGTACTTGCCGCTGTTCACGCAGACGCCGCCTTCCTTGTCGCCGTACCACTCTGCCCAGGCTTCGGTGGAGAACGTCTTGCCTTCGGCCGCGACCACCTGTTTGATCGGCAGACCATATTTGTTCGCGAAGGCAAAGTCGCGCTCGTCGTGCGCCGGCACGCCCATCACGGCGCCTTCGCCGTAGCTCATCAACACGTAGTTGCCGATCCAGACTTCGACCTTCTCCTGCGTCAGCGGATGGTTGACGAAGAAACCCGTTGCCATGCCCTTCTTTTCCATCGTCGCGACGTCGGCTTCCGCCACGCCGCCGCGCTTGCATTCTTCGATGAACGCCTGCAGTTCCGGACGGCCCTCCGCGAGACGCGTAGCGAGCGGATGCTCGGCCGCCACCGCGCAGAACGTGACGCCCATGATCGTGTCGGCGCGCGTGGTGAACACGCGCAGCAGTTTCGCTTCGCCGTCGATTTCGTACGGGAAGCCGAAGTTCACGCCGAAGCTCTTGCCAATCCAGTTCTGCTGCATCACCTTCACGCGCTCGGGCCAGCCGAGACCTTCGAGGTCGCTCAGCAGCTCATCCGCGTATTGCGTGATGCGCATGTAGTACATCGGGATTTCGCGCTTTTCGACGAGCGCGCCCGAGCGCCAGCCGCGACCGTCGATCACCTGCTCGTTCGCGAGCACGGTCTGGTCGACCGGGTCCCAGTTCACCGTGCCGGTCTTCTTGTACGCGATGCCCTTTTCGAGCATCTTCAGGAAGAGCCACTGGTTCCACTTGTAGTAATCCGGGCTGCAGGTGGCGACTTCACGCGACCAGTCGATCGCAAGACCCATCGACTGCATCTGCTTCTTCATGTACGCGATGTTGTCGTACGTCCACTTGGCCGGCGGCACGTTGTTCGCGATCGCCGCGTTTTCAGCCGGCATGCCGAACGCGTCCCAGCCCATCGGCATCAGCGTGTTGTAGCCGTTCATCCGCAGATAACGGTACATCACGTCGTTGATCGTGTAGTTGCGCACGTGGCCCATGTGCAGCTTGCCCGACGGATACGGCAGCATCGAGACGCAGTAGAACTTGGGCTTGTCGGTGGTTTCCGACGTCCGGTAGGCGTCGGAAGCGCGCCATTGCCCTTGCGCTGCGGATTCGACGTCGGAGGGAACGTATTTTTCGTGCATGGTGTGGTGAAGTCGCTGGTTCGGTGCTTTCGCACCGGGCCGGGTGCTTTGCTTGATGGAATCGGTCGCCCCCTTGCGGGGGAAAGGGCTGATTATACCGTCCGGCGGCCCGGTGGCCGGGGCCGCGGCGGCGCGATTTGCGCGGGCTCGCCGTTGCGAGGCCCAGTGTGCGCTGGGCGCAAGCGCCGGGTCGCCGTCCGGGACGCGTTCGCGCCGGCCTTTTGCGCTCGCCAGCGCGTGTGCGGCGCGCGCGGCGGGTGCTGTGAAATGGCCGTGTGTTCCCGTGCTACGGGCTTGCCGGCCGGGTCGGCGCCTGCACCTGCGCTGGAGCCGCCGTGCCCGGACTGGCCGCCGCGGCGTCGCCGCCCTGCGTGGGCGGCGGCGGATCCGTCACGAAGCCGATCCGCTCGAGGCCGGCCTGCTGCGCCGCGCCCATCACCTGGGCGATCGTTTCGTAACGCGTCGAGCGTTCGGCGCGCAGATGGATTTCGGGCTGGTCCGTGCGCTTGCCGGCTTCGGCGAAGCGCGCGCGCAACTGGTCGAGCGTGAGCGGCGTACTGTCCCAGTAGAGCTTGCCGGCGGCATCGATGGAAAGGGAAATGGTCTGCGGAGTCTCCCGCGACGGCGCCGACGCCACCTTCGGTAGATCCAGCCTGATCGCGTGCGTGAAGAGCGGCGCGGTGATGATGAAAATGACGAGCAGCACGAGCATCACGTCGATCAGCGGCGTCATGTTGATGTCCGCCATCGGTGCTGCAGTCTGCTTCCTGTCGAGTCCGCCGAACGCCATGTCGATGACCTCCGCGAAAGATGTCAGGCGCCGCTCGCGGCCGGCGCGCACACATAGGCGTGCAGGTCGTGCGCGAAGCCGTCGAGTTCTTCCGACAGTTGGCGCACGAGGCGCCCGAGCACGTTGTACGCGAGCACGGCGGGAATCGCGACCACGAGTCCGAACGCCGTCATGATCAGCGCCTCGCCGACGGGCCCCGCGACGTTCTCGATCATCGCCTGGCCGCTCGCGGCAATGCTGCTGAGCGCGTGATAGATACCCCACACGGTGCCGAGCAACCCGACGAAAGGCGCCGTGCTGCCGACCGAGGCGAGCAGCACCTGGCCAAATTCCAGACGACGCTGCGACGCGGCCAGCGCCTGCCGCAACGCGCGCAGCACGCGCTCATTGCGCTCGACGCGCCCAAGCAGCGCGCCAGGCACATCGGCTTCGGCGGCATGCAGTGCGGCTTCGGCGAGGGGCGCGAACACGCGTTCGCGATCGGCAATGCGGATTGCCGCGACGCCATCCGACAACGTCTGCGCCTGCCAGAACAGCGCCACGGCGCGTGGCCCCTGCCGCTTCGCGCGGCCGAGCACCCAGCTTTTCACGAGCAGGAAACACCAGCTCGCCACCGACATCGCCAGCAACAGCCACGCGACGCCATGTGTAATCGCGTCGCTGGCCTGCAGATAATGGAGGATGCCGGTGTTTGCCATCGAGCCTCGCTTTGGAACAGTTGAACTGTCGAACGGTTGGAACCGCTGGAAGATGCGCGGGTTTAACGCACGTTTTAACGCAGGCCGAGCACGTCCTGCATGTCGAAAAATCCGGTCGGATGCGCTTCGAGGAAGCGCACCGCGCGCAGTGCGCCCTGCGCATACGACAGACGGCTCGCCGATTTGTGCGTGATCTCGATGCGCTCGCCGATGCCCGCAAACAGCACCGTGTGATCGCCGACGATGTCGCCGCCACGGATCGCCGAGAAGCCAATCGTCGATGGATCGCGTTCGCCCGTCACGCCTTCACGGCCGTAGACGGCGCACGCGTCGAGATCGCGACCGAGCGCATCGGCGATCACTTCGCCCATCGCCAGCGCCGTGCCCGACGGCGCATCGACCTTGTGACGATGATGCGCCTCGATGATTTCGATGTCGTAGCCGGTCGCGAAATGACGCGCTGCGAATTCAAGCAGCTTCAGCGTGACGTTCACACCGACGCTCATGTTCGCGGCAAACACGACGCCGGTCTTCTCGCCAGCGGCACGCAGTGTCGCTTTCTGCGCGTTGTCGAATCCGGTCGTGCCGATCACGAGCTTGACGTCGTGACGGAGCGCGGCTTCGACATGCGTCATCGTGCCGGCCGGACGCGTGAAGTCGATCAGATAATCGGCTTCGGCGAATACGCGCTCGATGTCATCGGTCAGGAGAATGCCCGTCGACTTGCCGAGGAGCGCACCGGCGTCCTGGCCCAGCTGCGGGTCACCCGCGGGCACGAGCGCGCCTGCAAGTGTCAGGTCGGCGTCGTTCAGAACGGTTTCGATGAGCATGCGGCCCATCCGGCCCGACGCTCCAGCAATGGCAATTTTCATCGGCAACTCACGAGCAACAAGGCGGCTGATGCATGGAGCGCGCGAAGAAAAACGTCGTCTCCACGCCATTCAACCGCGGAAAAATGGAAATGACTGGCGATACGCCAACCGGCACGGCTTCATGCCGGAGACGCCCGTCACGCCGGACGACCCTGCCCGACCTTAGATCCGGCAAACCGCGCGCACAAGCGTAAAGGCAGGCTCGCGCGACGCGCACCTTGCGGGCCCAGCCCGCAAAGTGACAGACAACCTGCCTAGCCGCCCGTTCCCGTCGATGCCGGTGCCGGCGCGTTGCTTTGCGGACCGACCGGACCCACCGGGTTGTCAGCCGGCGCGTTCGGATTGGTCGGCGGCGGCGGACGGTGGAACTGGAACTGCGGCGTGACCGGCGTGCCCGTGTTCGGCGGCAGACCTGCCGAAGGCGGCGTGCCCGCACGCACTGAAGGCGTTGCATTGCGTCCCGGCGCCGGAACGGCATCGGTCGCACGGTTCGCGGCCTGCGCAGCCTGCTCGTTCGCGGCCGTTGCAGGCAACGCGGCCGCGGCGGATGCGTCAGGTGCCGAGGGTGAACGCGTTGCGTCAACGGTAACCGGCGCCGCAGCGGCGGCGACCGGCGCGCTCGCGCCCGTTGCGTTACTCGCTACGACCGGCGCGGCGGCAACCTTCTTGCCGGTGCGATCGCCGTCGATATCAGCAAGCAGTTCGAGGTTGGACGGCAGATCTTCGCCACCCGACCAGCTCGCGACGCGATCATTCGCAAACAGCACGACGAAGTCACGCTGCTGCACGATCGAGGTCGAGCCGCGCTTGAAATAGAACAGATAGTCCCAGCGGTCGGCGTGGAACATATCGGTCAGAAGCGGCGTGCCGAGCAGCTGGCGCACTTCCGCGCGCGACATGCCGACTTTCATTTGCGCTGCTGCTTCGCTTGAAACGAAGTTGCCCTGCACGACAGTAATCCGGTACGGCGTGACGCTTTGTGCGATACGCTGCGTGAGGCTGTCGTATGTGGAACATCCAGCAAGAACCGCTACAACCGCAGCAGCGATCAAGGTACCCCGCATGCGGCTCCCCCGGTAGATCAATTGAGATTTTGAAATCATTTCACTCACCGTGCGGGCTTGCTGGCAAGCCGCGCGAGTTTCTGTCGAAGATGACCTGAACAGCAATTCACATTACTATTAGAACCCTGCATTGTACTCTAGGGACTCGCCGTCATGACCAATCCAACCGATCTCAAGAATATCGGGCTTAAGGCGACCCTACCGCGCCTCAAAATTCTCGAAATTTTCCAGCACAGCCCGGTGCGCCATCTGACGGCGGAAGACGTCTATCGCAACCTGCTGCACGAGGAGCTCGATATCGGCCTCGCCACGGTTTACCGCGTGCTTACACAGTTCGAACAGGCTGGCCTGCTGTCGCGCAGTAATTTCGAGTCTGGCAAGGCGGTTTTCGAGCTGAACGAAGGGACGCATCACGACCACCTCGTGTGCCTCGACTGCGGCCTCGTCGAAGAGTTTTTCGACCCCGAAATCGAGAGCCGTCAGCAGGCGATCGCAAAAGACCGCGGCTTCAAGCTGCAGGAGCATGCACTTGCGCTGTATGGCGCGTGCACGAAGGAAAACTGCCCGCATCGCAAGCATTGATCTGACGAGGGCGCGCCAGATTCACCGCGCCCACGATGACGAAAGGCCCGGTCGGCAGTGAACTGCCAGCCGGGCCTTTTCATTTCCGCGTGCGATGCTCAGGTCTCGGTCACCGCAACCTGCTCGCCGTGCAGTTCGAGGCGCCAGGGTTCCGTCAATGCGATTTCGTCGCAATTGGGCTGATCGCCGCCCCGATCGATTACGACGAAATCGCTGACGCAGTCGAGCGCGAGCAGCGGATGGTGCCAGACGCCTTTCGCGTAGTTGACGCCCTGCCAGCCTTCCGTCCAGAAGGCGCGCATTTGCGATGCGTCGAACTCACCTGCTGGCGCGACGACGATCACGTAGCGCGCGTCTCGCAATGGAACAAACGCCTGACTGCCGAGCGGATGCCGCTCCATCATCGAGATTTCCAGCGGCCATGCGCGCGGTTGTCCGCGAAACACGTTGATCAACGGACGGCCGCCGTCATCGCAGACGTCGACGGTCGCCAGATCGTGAAACCGTTCGGTCGTGCCGCCGTTGATCGGAAAATGACGGGCGCCGTCGATTTCGATCACGTCGCCGAACGGCGCGAACGCTTCGCGCGTCAGGCGGGCTACCCGCAATGTCTTCATGACGGACTCCCGGTTACGCGATCTCACCCCACAGACGCAGCCGCGATACGCCGCCGTCCGGATAGATGTTGAAGCGCACGTGCGTCACGGGCCCGAGCGCGGCGAGCTGCTCGCTGAAAGTGTGGACGTTGTCCATCTTCAGCGACTGCTCCGGCAGCAGCACGGGCCAGAACATCGCCTGCGTGACGAGGGAATCGTCCGTGCCGCCCGCCACCGTCGCCGCCTGCAACGAACAGCGATCCGGGAAGTTGCCCTTGAAATGCGCGGTGTCGACTTCGACGCGACGAATCGTGCCTGGCCGCGCAAGCGCAACGATAGCCCAGTCGTTACCCGGCTCGCGGCGACGGCGCGTCTCCCAGCCGTCGCCCATATTCACGCCGCGCCCCGGCATCAGGATCGTCGACGCAGGCCCGAAATGCTGGTTGTTCGCCGCCACCAGATACGCGCCGTTTTCGATTGCAGCGAGATCGATCAGCCCGCCGCGCTCGACGGTGTTCCAGTCGCGCTTCGGCTGACCGTACACCCGCAGGCGCGCGAGGCCGCCATCCGGATAGAGATTCACGCGCAGATGTGTGAACGCGCGCGTATCGTTCACTTCGACATAGTGGTGCTGATTACCCTGCAGCGTCATGGCCGGCACGAGCGTTTGCCAGTCGGCGTTATCCGGCGGCGTCTCGCTGTCGACGTGGCACGCCTCGATCGAAGCCGCCGGCGGAAAATTGCCTGTGAAGTGGCTCGTATCGAGATCGAAGCCGTGCACCACGCCCGGACGCGCAAGCCGGACCACGCAGTGGTCGTGACCGGTGGTGCGCTTGCGTCGCGTTTCCCAGCCGTCCATCCATTTGCCATGCTCGTCGTACTTGCCGGGGATGAACACCGCCGGCTGCGGGTCGAGCATGCGTTCCTTAGGCGCGAAGAATTCATCGCTGGCGAAGAGCGCCTTCGCGCCCAGACGCGGATCGGCGAGGTTCATGTAGCGACGTGTGAAAGCGGGAGCGTTGGGGTCGAGAACTGGAGCTGCCATGATGTCGTTTGCCTGTCTGCTGGATGAAGTGGTGAAAACCGGCGGCTGCGATGCCCGCCGGCGTATTCAGATTGCGTGCGCCGCTGCGCCGGATGCGACCGAAGGGGCACTGTCGTCGCCGGCCGGCACGAAGCGCAGCTCGGCGTCCTGATTCAGCACGCGTCGCGCACGCACCTTGTCGATATCGTTTTCCCACACGGCCACCACGACCGTGGCAACGCAGTTGCCGATCAGGTTGGTCAGCGCGCGTGCGATCCCGACGAACCAGTCGACCGGCAGAATCAACACGAGGCCGAGTACCGGAATCGCAGGAATCGCAGAGAGCGTCGCGGCGAGAATCACGATCGCCGAACCCGGAATGCCGTGCGCGCCCTTCGACGTCACCAGTGAAACCAGCACGACGACGATCAGGTCGTGGAGTGACAGCGGCGTATTCGTCGCCTGCGCGATAAAGATCACTGCGAGCGTCAGGTAGATCGAGAAACCGTCGAGGTTGAACGAATAGCCGGTCGGAATGACAAGACCGACGGTGGAATCCTTCACGCCCATCCATTCGAGCTTGCGCATGATCTGCGGCAACACTGCATCCGACGAAGCGGTGCCCAGCACGATCGACAGTTCCTCGCGCAGATAGCGGATCAGCTTGAACACGTTGAAGCCCGCCAGCCGCATCACGATGCCGAGCACAACCGCGACGAACACAATGCAGCTCGCGTAGAACACGATCACCAGCATGCCAAGCTGCTTGAGCGACTCGACGCCATAGGTGCCGGTTGTAAACGCGATCGCGCCGAGCACACCGAGCGGCGCGAGCTTGATGATGAAACTCATCACGCGAAAGAAGACCTGCGCGAGTTCGTCGATGAGGCTGCTCACGCGCTGCGCCTTTTCGCCGAGCAATGAAAGCGCCGAGCCGAACAGCACCGAGAACACGAGGATCTGCAGGATGTCGCCCTTCGCGAAAGCATCCATGGCGGTTTCGGGGATGATTTTCAGCAGGAACCCGGCTGTGTCCTTCAGGCTCTTCGCATGCTCGGTGTAGGTCGAGAGCGATGCGGCATCGAGCGAATGCAGGTCGATGTTCATGCCGACGCCGGGCCGTGTCGCGTACGCCAGCACCGCGCCGATCACGAGCGCGATCGTCGTCATGATTTCGAAATAGACCACTGCCTTCAGGCCGACGCGACCTACCTTCTTCAGGTCGCCCGCATGGGCCATGCCGCCCACGACGACGCAGAACACGATCGGACCGATCACCATCTTGATCAGCTTCAGGAAGCCGTCGCCGAGCGGCCTCAACGACTGCGCGAAATGGGGAAACAACGCGCCGATCACGATGCCCGCCACCAGCGCGATCACCACCCGGCCAAACAGCGAATTGAAAAACTTCAACACGGCTTTCTCCTGGTTCCGGTTCAACTGTTCATACTGGTCCGACCAGTACTGTTATGGCCAATAGTAGGAATTCGATATAGTTGAGTCAAGGAAAGATACGACGGGGTTTACCCCTGCGGCCTGTGTGCTTTTCGCGTTGTTTCCGGCACCGTTTTTCAATCATCCGCTGCACCCCTTCGCGGCGCGGATTACAATGCCGGTCAGACCACGCCCAACCCAAAAGTCAGATGAAAAACGTTCCGCACACCGTCACCGATGCCGCAATCGCCACGATTCGCGAACGGATCGAGGGCGGAGCGTATCCGGTTGGAAGTCTTTTGCCTGCGCAGCGCCAGTTATCGGAGGAACTCGCGATCAGCCGCGCCTCGCTGCGCGAGGCGCTGTCGACGCTGGAAGCGCTCGGCCTGCTGACGATCCGTCCCGGCAAGGGCGTGTACGTCGAAAGCACACAGGCAGCGGCAGGCGGACATCCGTGGCGTTTTGCCAGCCAGTCGTCCTTGCCGGACACGTATCAGATGCGTTTTGCGCTCGAAGGCTTTGTCGCGCGCATGGCGGCACTCGCCGTCAGCGACGGCGACATCGACTGGTTCGAGGAGAACATTGCCGCGCTGCACGGCGCACTGACTGCGGCCGAACTCGACGAGGCAGCCCAGCTCGACTTCGAATTCCATATGCGGATCGTGAGCATTGCCGGCAATGCGGCGATCGAATCGATCCTGCGCAGCAGCGCGGACATCATGAAGGAAAGCCAGCGCATGCCGTTCTACCGGCGCGAACTGGTGTTGACGACGTATCACGAGCACCGCGCCATTCTCGATGCGCTCAAGGTGCGCGACGCCGACGCCGCCGGCAAAGCCATCGAGACGCATATCGCGAACGCCGCGCGTCGCGCCGGCGTGTATTTCCCGACGCCGTGAAGCGGGACGCAGAGGGTGCTCGCCGCTCCATGCCGACCCACATGAACTGAAACGCCCATAAAAAAACCGCTCCAAAGAGCGGTTTTTTCTGGCACCTGCAACGCGACAGTGTGACCTCGCGTTTTATTTCGCGCTTTATTTCGCGTTAGCCAGCGCCACAGCCGTATCCAGCATGCGATTCGAGAAGCCCCACTCGTTGTCATACCAGCTCGACACCTTCACGAGACGGCCCGACACCTTCGTCAGCGTCGAATCGAACGTCGACGAAGCCGGGTTGTGGTTGAAGTCGATCGAAACGAGCGGTGCGGCGTTGTAGCCGAGAATGCCCTTCAGCGCGCCTTCCGATGCTTCCTTCATGATCGCGTTCACTTCATCGACCGTCGTGTCGCGCTTCGCGATGAACGACAGGTCGACGATCGACACGTTGATCGTCGGCACGCGGATCGCGTAGCCATCCAGCTTGCCGTTCAGTTCCGGCAGCACGAGGCCAACCGCCGATGCGGCACCCGTCTTCGTCGGGATCTGGCTGTGCGTGGCCGAACGCGCGCGGCGCAGGTCTTCGTGATACACGTCCGTCAGAACCTGGTCGTTCGTGTATGCGTGGATCGTCGTCATCAGGCCGTTTTCGAGGCCGATCTTGTCGTTCAGCGGCTTGACGAGCGGTGCCAGGCAGTTCGTCGTGCACGATGCGTTCGAGATGACCGTGTCCGATGCCTTCAGCACGTGATGGTTCACGCCGTAGACGATCGTCGCGTCGACATCCTTGCCGCCCGGCGCCGAGATGATCACCTTCTTCGCGCCAGCCTTGATGTGAGCGCTGGCCTTTTCCTTCGTCGTGAAGAAGCCCGTGCATTCCATCACGACGTCGACCTTCAGTTCCGCCCACGGCAGTTCAGCCGGGTTGCGCACAGCCAGCACGCGGATCTTGTCGCCGTTCACGACGAGGTTCTCGCCGTCGACTTTCACTTCGCCCGGGAACTTGCCGTGTGCCGTGTCGTACTGCGTCAGATGGGCGTTCGTGTTCGCATCGCCCAGATCGTTGATGGCAACGATTTCGAGATCGTGCTTCTTGCCGTTTTCATAGAAGGCGCGCAGCGTGTTGCGGCCGATCCGGCCGTAGCCGTTGATTGCGACGCGAATCGTCATGGTCTATCTCCTGATTCCTGATGGCTAAAAAATACGTTCGTGAGGTGGGTTCCGCCGCCGCGCCAAACATGTGCGCGCGCGGCGAACCGAAACGCCAGTGTCAGCCCAGCGTCTTCTTCGCCGTTTCCACGACGTGATCGACGGTGAAGCCGAAGAACGGGAACAGCACGTTGGCCGGTGCGGACTCGCCGAATACGTCGATGCCCACCACGCCGCCTTCGAGGCCGACATACTTGCGCCAGAAATCCGTCACACCCGCTTCGATCGCGACACGGCGCACGCCTTGCGGCAGCACGCGTTCACGGTACTCGGCGTCCTGCTGGTCGAACACGGTGGTCGCCGGCATCGATACCACGCGCGCCCCGATACCGGCCTGTTGCAGCGGCTCGACGGCCTTCAACGCCAGTTCGACTTCCGAACCCGTCGCGATCAGGATGATCTTGCGCGCGGGGATTTCGTCGTTCCAGTCGCGCAGCACGTAGCCGCCCTTCGCGATGTTCGCGATCTGCGCATCCGTGCGTTCCGAGAACGCGAGATTCTGGCGGCTGAAGATCAGGCACGACGGACCGTGATGCTCGACGGCCTGCGTCCACGACACCGCCGTTTCTACGGTATCGGCCGGACGCCACACCTGCAGATGCGGAATCAGACGCAGGCTCGAGACGTGCTCGATCGACTGATGCGTCGGGCCGTCTTCGCCGAGGCCGATCGAATCGTGCGTGAACACGAAGATCGACGGCGCTTTCATCAGCGCGGCAACGCGCAATGCATTGCGGCTGTAGTCCGAGAACGTGAGGAACGTGCCGCCGAACGGCTTGAAGCCGCCGTGCACCGCGATACCGTTGATCGCCGCGCTCATGCCGAATTCGCGCACGCCGTAGTTCACGTAGTTGCCGGCTGCGCCGTTTTCGCCGACGCGCACGTACTTCGCGGCCTTCCAGTTCGTGAGGTTCGAGCCGGTCAGGTCGGCCGAACCGCCCAGCAGTTCCGGCAGCACGCCCGACAGACCTTCGATGGCCTGCTGCGACGCCTTGCGGGTCGCCACGGTCTCGGCGCGCGCATTGGCGCCAGCGATGATCGCCTGGGCCTTTTCCGCCCAGTCGGCCGGCAGCTGCTTCGACATGCGGCGTTCGAACTCGGCAGCTTCCTGCGGATACTTCGCGCGATAGGCGGCGAACGCCTTGTCCCACTCGCCTTCGACCTTCGCGCCCGATTCCTTCGCGTCCCATGCTGCGTAGACTTCTGGCGGAATCACGAACGGCTCGTAGTTCCAGCCGATCTTCGCGCGCGTGGCCGCGATTTCCTTGTCGCCGAGCGGCGCGCCGTGCGCGTCGTGGCTGCCCGCCTTGGTCGGTGCGCCTTCGCCGATCACGGTCTTGCAGCAGATAAGCGTCGGCTTGTCCGACAGCTTCGCCTTCTTGATAGCTGCATCGACGGCTTCGACGTCGTGGCCGATCACGCCCGGAATCACGTTCCAGCCGTACGCTTCGAAGCGCTTCGGCGTGTCGTCGTGGAACCAGTGGATGACCTCGCCATCGATCGAGATGCCGTTATCGTCGTAGAACGCGATCAGCTTGTTCAGCTTCAGCACGCCCGCGAGCGAGCACGCTTCGTGCGAGATGCCTTCCATCAGGCAGCCGTCGCCGACGAACACGTACGTGTGGTGATCGACGATCTTCGCGTCAGGCTTGTTGAATTCGTTTGCGAGCAGCGACTCGGCGAGTGCCATGCCAACCGCATTCGCCAGACCCTGGCCAAGCGGGCCCGTCGTGGTCTCGACGCCCGGCGTGATGCCGTATTCCGGGTGGCCCGGCGTTTTCGAGTGCAGTTGACGGAAGTTCTTCAACTCTTCCATCGGCAGGTCGTAACCGGTCAGATGCAGCAGCGAATACAGCAGCATCGAGCCGTGACCGTTCGACAGCACGAAGCGGTCACGATCGGCCCACTGCGGATTCTTCGGGTTGTGGCGCAGATGTCGCGACCACAGCGCAACGCCGATCTCGGCCATGCCCATCGGCATGCCCGGGTGACCGGAGTTGGCTTTCTGAACGGCATCCATAGCCAGCGCACGGATCGCGTTGGCCATCTGGGAGGTGGGTGCGGGAGACGGGGTCGTCATGTCGAGTCCGGAGAACGAGTGCAAAAAGCGGGGCGCAGGCGGCGGTCCGGAAGCTCGGCGGCCAGAGTGCTCCGGCGCACGATGCGGCGCCGGGAGACGCGAAACGGGCAGAGCAAACGGACAAGGCAGCAAAGCGTCATATTCTAGCAGATCGTCACCGTTTACCCGGTCCCAAGGGGCCGGGAGAGGCAAGTTTCGGCTTGGGTTCGACCATAGCGATCGTTTAGGGTTCGTGGCCGGAAAGCGGCCGCCATCGCGGTGCGTCCGTACCGGCGGGCGCGAGTGGGCGCAACCTGCCGCCTCTATAATCGGGCCATCGAGACCCACCGCGCCCGCGAGCGCACCCACCATCCGTGAGCGCCCCGCTACTCTTTCATCCTGCGCCCGATGCGGTCTACGGCTTCCCTGGCGCACGTCGCCTTGTGAGCGTCGATTCGCCGTTCCAGCACATCGCGGTGTGGGACACGCCGCAGCTCGGGCGGCTTTTCACGCTGGATGGCCGCCCGATGACCTCGACCGGCGACGAGTTCATCTATCACGAATGCATGGTTCACCCCGCCGCGCTCACGCATCCGGCGCCGCGCGCGGCGCTGGTGCTGGGCGGCGGCGATGGCGGCGCCGCGCGTCAGTTGCTGCGGCACCGGGAAATCGGCCGGATCGTGGTTGCCGAACTGGACGCCGAGGTCGTGCGGCTCACACGCACGCACTTGCCCGAAGTACACGGCGGTGCGTTCGACGACCCGCGCGTCGAACTGGTGATCGGCGACGCCGCCCGCTTCGTCGAGACAGCCGCTGAACACTTCGATCTCGTTGTCTTCGATCTGACGCCGCCCGACTCTCCCGCTGCCGGTCTCTACACCACTGCGTTCTACACAGCGCTCAAGCGCGTGATGACGCCTGACGCGGTGTTGTCGCTGCATCTCGGATCGCCGTATTTTCATGCGTCGCGCATTGCAGCGCTCTTGCGCGATCTGCGTGCCGCCTTCCGGATCGTTCGCACGATGGGCACGTTTGTGCCGCTTTACGGGTCACAGTGGCTGATGGCGACAGCCAGTGACGTCGTCGATCCCGCTGCAACGGCCGCAATCAAGGTTTGCGGCACACGGCTTGCGGATCGGCAGATCGAAGGGCTGCGCTTTTATGACACTGATGTGCACGCGGGCCTCTTTGCCGCGGCTCACGCTGCACGCGATAAACTTGGCCCATTACTCGCATCGTCGTCATGCCAGAGCGAAACGGGGAGCCCGTCCGGCCTACCCTGTTCACCCGACGATCAATCGCCACGGAGAAATCCATGACCGCCCCTCGCCCAGCCGGCGTACCCTGGTTGACCCCTTACATGACGGTGCGCGACGCGCGCGTCGCGATTGCATTTTTCGAAGCCGCGTTTGGCTTCGCGGTGCGTGACAGCGTGAGCGACGACGGCGCCATCATGCACGTCGAGATGACCTATCAAGGTCAGCTGATCATCATGTTTGCACCCGAAGGCGGATTCGGTTCGACGGCAAAGACGCCGAAAAGCGCGGGCGCCATTGCGCCGCAATCGTTCTACCTCTATGTCGACGATGTCGACGCTGTGTATGCTCGCGCCATCGCGGCGGGCGCGAAGTCGCTGAGCGAGCCGGAAGACCAGTTCTGGGGCGACCGCTTCGCCCAGATCGAGGATCTCGACGGCTATCGCTGGGCGCTCGCGCGCCATCTTTCATGAACCGGAGACTCTTTTCCTGATGCCCCGTTTTTTCGTCGACATGCCGCTTCAAACGGGCGACGTCGAGCAACTTCCAGATGATGTCGTCCGACATGTGCAGGTGCTGCGCCTGCAGACGGGCGATTCGATTGCGCTCTTCAACGGCGAAGGTGGCGAGTACGTCGCGGAACTCGTCGACATCGAACGCCGCTCGGTGACGGCGAAGATAGCCGGCTTTCGCGATATCGACGTCGAGCCGCCCTATCAGCTGACGCTCGCGCAGGGCATCGCCGGCGGCGACAAGATGGACTGGTTGATCGAGAAAGCCGTCGAACTGGGCGCATCGGAATTCGCGCCGCTCACGACCACGCGCAGCGTCGTGCGGCTCTCAGGAGAGCGTGCGCAACGCCGGAACGCGCACTGGCAAGGGATCGTGCGGGCATCGTGCGAGCAGTGTGGACGCAATCGCCTGCCCGATGTCGCGCCGGTCAGCGACTTTACGGCGTGGCTCGGCACTTTGCCTGCAACGTCGGCACCCGATGAGCTCAGGCTGCTATTGTCGCCGCGTGGCAGCATCGCGTTTTCCGCGCTGCCCGTCGAGCCGCCGCGCGGGCGCGTCATCGTGTTGATCGGGCCGGAAGGCGGATTGTCGGTGGATGAAGAAACCGCCGCTGTGGATCAGGGCTTCACGCCTGTCGGCCTCGGCCCGCGCGTGCTCCGCACGGAGACGGCGGGCATTGCGATGCTGGCCGCACTGGCCGCGCGCTGGGGCGGCTGGTAACGCATTGCACGTCGGCGCTGCGACCGCACTTTCGCTCAGGTGCCAGCGCATCAAACGCGCGCGCCAAAGAAAAAGCCCGCTTCATGGCGGGCTTGCTTCAGCGATGCACTCAAGGTGCGCGGCTTGAACTTCAGGGTCTCATCACCCCTGCACGGTCACGCGAACGAGTAGAACACGCGGAATGCGACCTTGCGTTCGGCCCAGAACTCCGCGGCTTCGCGAAACACGTCGAGGAGGGTCTCGCGGCCTTCCTTGTCGAATTTTTGCGCGACCGGCAGTGCTTCGAGCACGATCACAAAACCCGGCTGCGGACCCGCCTTCGCGACGAGATCGGTCAGGCAATCGTAAAGCGCGTCGTAATTCTTGCCGAAGTGCTTCGGAAACGTGAACGAGGTCGCGATCGTCTCCATGACTTCCTGTTTGCTCTGCGCATTGCCGCAGCAGGCATAGAGAAAATGCTGTTCCAGCTGGCTCGCCTCGTCAGCAAGATCCTGCACGCGAAACGCGCGGATCGACTGTACGATGTTCGGTCGTACGGTCTTGAAAAGACTCATGGGGCCCTCGTTCGATGAAAGCACAGTGCTGGCTTCGCTCTGGGTATCCTGGCCGGGCCCGGCGCTGCGCATCTGCATGACGCGCTGGAACAGATTGCCGTTACCGGCCGCGAAAAGATCCGTCGCGACTGTGGAGTCGTGCGCGTAGACGTTGTCGCTCATGCTGTTCATCCCGATGTCATTCAACAATACGTTTAAAACTCGTGTAGTGGTCGTCGGAGTAATAACAGTTGTCGGTTCGCTGTAGCGGGCCGCCACAGACTATGCGGCGCGCGCCCCGATTGCGGGCGCTGGGCGTGGGGACGGTGTATTCGTGGTAATAACCGCGCTTATGCGGCGACAGCAACCGCTCGCGATTGCCGAATACGATGCCGTCCTTCTCATACGGGTAAGGCCCGCCTGCTGCAATCAAGTTCAAAGTATTGACTGCTTCCCGCGGCAACTGCGCCACCGCAATGGTGCCCTGCGCCTGATCGGTGGACGGTGTCGCGGTATCGCGTGCGAACGCGCCAGGGACGACACTCCCGCACAGGCTGACGACGATCAGGGCGGCTGGGAGCACGCCGTTGCGGAGCCACTTGCGCGCCATGAACCAGAATTCCCGCTGTTAGATCACGAGTTCGACGACCATGAAAGGTGTAAGGGTATCGCTAATGGCCCCTGGAATCAATGCGCGATCGGCCAGCCGGGGGCTCCACTGGAGCGCAGACGCCCCGCTGGCGCGCCTTCCAGCGGCTTTTGTCCCAGCCAAATTAATCCCGCCGGCATCCTGGAATAATCGGGGCGCAATTGATACGGCTTTGACCGGAGTTGCGCGCGCTCGTGTGCGTCGCGAGCGGCAGGCAAAGGCAGGGAGCCTCGCCTGCACGCCTTGAGACACCGCGCGCCCCGCGTGGACGCGCCGTCTGAAGCGGCAATTATTACCGGCAGGCGCTGACGTCCGCCACCAGCAAGGCCGTCATATTGACGATACGGCGCACCGTCGCTGATGCGGTCAGCACGTGCACCGGCTGCGCGGCGCCAAGCAGCATCGGGCCGATCGCGATGTTGTTGCCCGCGGCGGTCTTCAGCAGGTTGTACGAGATGTTCGCCGCATCGATGTTTGGCAGGATCAGCAGGTTCGCGTCACCTTCGAGCGTCGAATCCGGCAGCACTTCGCGACGCAGGTTTGCGTCGAGCGCGACGTCGCCGTGCATCTCGCCGTCGATCTGCAGGTCCGGCGCACGCTCCCGCACGAGCGTCAGCACTTCGCGCATCTTCTGGGCGCTCGGCGCGTGGCTCGTGCCGAAGTTCGAGTGCGACACCAGCGCGATCTTCGGTTCGATACCGAAACGACGCACTTCCTCGGCCGCCATCACCGTGATTTCGGCGAGCTGTTCCGGCGTCGGGTCGACGTTCACGTGCGTGTCGACGATGAAGATCTGGCGGCCCGGCAAAACCAGCGCGTTCATCGCGGCGTAGACGGTGCTGCCTTCCTTCTTGCCGATCACCTGATCGATGAAATGCAGGTGGCGATGCGTCGTGCTGATCGTGCCGCAGATCATGCCGTCCGCTTCACCCTTCTTCACCAGCATCGCGCCGATCAGCGTCGTGCGGCGGCGCATTTCGAGCTTTGCCATCTGCTCGCTGATGCCCTTGCGCGACATCATCTTGTAGTACGCCTGCCAGAATTCGCGGTAGCGCTCGTCGTGGTCGTTGTTCACCACGGTGTAATCCTGGCCGGCGACCAGACGCAGGCCATAGCGCGAGATGCGCTGCTCGATGACGGCCGGACGGCCGATCAGGATCGGCTTCGCGAGCTTTTCGTCGACGACGATCTGCACCGCGCGCAGCACGCGCTCTTCTTCGCCTTCGGCGAACACGATGCGCTTCTTCTCCGGCTCGACGCTGCGCGCGAGCTGGAAGATCGGCTTCATCGTCGTGCCGCTGTGATAGACGAACTGCTGCAGATGCTGCTCGTACGCATCCATGTCCTCGATCGGACGGGTTGCGACGCCCGAATCCATCGCGGCCTTCGCCACGGCCGGCGCAATCTTGACGATCAGACGCGGATCGAACGGCTTCGGAATCAGGTACTCCGGACCGAACGACAGATCCTGGATGCCGTACGCCGTCGCGACGATGTCGCTCTGCTCCTGACGCGCCAGCTCAGCGATCGCGTTCACCGCCGCGATTTCCATTTCACGCGTCACCGTCGTCGCGCCCGCGTCGAGCGCGCCGCGGAAAATGAACGGGAAACAGAGGACGTTGTTGACCTGGTTCGGGTAATCAGTGCGGCCCGTGCAGAGCACCGCGTCCGGACGCACTTCGAGTGCGAGTTCCGGCAGGATTTCCGGCGTCGGATTGGCGAGCGCGAGAATCAGCGGCTTGTCGGCCATGCGCTTGACCATGTCCGCCTTCAGCACGCCACCGGCCGAAAGACCCAGGAAAATATCGGCGCCTTCGATCGCCTCGCCCAACGTGCGGGCCTGGGTTTCGCGCGCGAAGCGTTCCTTGTCCGGATCCATCAGCTCGACGCGGCCCTTGTAGACCACGCCGGCCAGGTCCGTCACCAGAATGTTTTCGATCGGCAGGCCGAGATCGACGAGCAGATCGAGACACGCAAGCGATGCCGCGCCTGCGCCCGAAGCCACGAGCTTGACCTTCGCGATGTCCTTGCCGACCACCTTCAGGCCGTTCGTGATGGCTGCCGCTACCACGATGGCCGTACCGTGCTGGTCATCGTGAAAGACGGGAATCTTCATGCGCTTGCGGCATTCGCGCTCGACGATGAAACAGTCCGGCGCCTTGATGTCTTCGAGGTTGATGCCGCCGAATGTCGGTTCGAGCGCGCAGATCACCTCGACCAGCTTGTGCGGGTCGGATTCGTTGAGTTCGATGTCGAACACGTCAATGCCTGCGAACTTCTTGAACAGCACGGCCTTGCCTTCCATGACCGGCTTCGACGCGAGCGGGCCGATGTTGCCGAGACCCAGCACGGCCGTGCCATTCGTCACGACACCGACGAGGTTGCTGCGCGCCGTGAAGCGCGCGGCATTGAGCGGGTTCTCAACGATCTCCTCGCACGCGAACGCGACGCCGGGGGAGTACGCCAGCGCGAGATCGCGCTGGTTGATCATCTGCTTGGTCGGCGCGATTGCGATCTTCCCGGGAGTCGGGAACTCGTGATAATCGAGGGCAGCTTCGCGAAGTTTGGTATTGGCGGGAGTCGACATAAGGCGTGCCTGGAAGTGCGGATTAGAATAGAAGTTCGACGCATTGTAGCGCCAATCCCAAAGCCGATTCCTTCAAAAAGGGTACAACTGCCGCGACTGAAACAGCGCAAACGCCCGCTGTGCAGTGCAACAAAAGAATCGCCATCGGCCGGATGGCCGGGTTTCACTGGCCATTCGGCCAGGTCGCAGAGGGGATACGCGAACCGTACAATTCATTCGTTCCCGTCGTGCTTCACGAGACTTCGTTTTTTGTTTCTCGCTGAAATTTGCCGGGCTTTCGAGCCGCGCCTTATGCTTGCCGGGGGCCTTCGTGCTGCCCTGCGGCCTTACGGATTTTCGCCATGCTTTCCGAGTTTTCACTGATCGACCGTTTCTTCGCGCGCCGTGCGCGTGCCACGCCGCGCGCGCCACTCGGCATCGGCGACGACTGCGCGCTTCTCACGCCGCGCGCCGGTGAAATGCTGGCCATTTCGACGGACATGCTGGTCGAGGGCCGCCACTTCCTTCCCGATGTCGACCCCTACGCGCTGGGCCACAAGGCGCTCGCAGTCAATCTGTCCGATCTCGCGGCGATGGGCGCGAAGCCACTTGCGTTTACGCTCGCGCTGGCGTTGCCGCAGGCGCAGGAAGACTGGCTCAGCGCGTTCAGCGAGGGCATGTTCGAGATAGCGGAGCGCTTCGATTGCGAGCTGGTTGGCGGCGACACGACGAGCGGGCCGCTCAACATCTGCATCAGCGTGTTCGGCGAGGTGCTGCCCCAGCACGCGTTGCGCCGCGACGCCGCGCAACCCGGAGACGACATCTGGATCTCCGGAACCCTCGGCGACGCACGCGCCGGGCTGGGCGTGCTGCGCGGCGAGTGGACGGCGGGCGATGAAGAGGCCGCTGCACTCCGGAAGGCGCTCGAGCGTCCGGAACCGCGCGTCGCACTCGGCATCGCGCTGCGTGGGCATGCGCGCGCAGCGCTCGATATCTCCGATGGACTCGCAGGCGATCTGCTGCATATTCTCGAGCGATCGCAGATGAGCGCCCACGTCGACGTCGATGCGGTGCCCCGCTCCGCAGCGCTGCGGCGGCTCGCGGCTGACGTGCAGCGCCGCTGCACGCTCGCGGGCGGCGACGACTACGAACTGTGCTTCACCGCGCCAATATCCGCACGCAGCGCAATCGAAGCGGCGGGCAAAAGCGTCGCTGTGCCCGTGACGCGCATCGGTACAATAAGCGCTCTCCAGGCCGGCGTACCTGCCATCGTATGGCACGACGCAGCAGGCACGCCGCTCAACCTGACGTTGCAAGGCTTCGATCATTTCCATGCAGACTGAACCACCGCTCGGCCCCGTCGACGACCTCACGCCCTCGCCCGATCCGGGCGCACCGCGGCCGCGCCGCGCAACAGCGCGTTTCATGCTGTCGCATCCGCTGCATCTGATTTCGCTCGGGTTCGGCAGCGGGCTTTCGCCCATTGCGCCGGGCACGTTCGGCACGTTGTTCGCGTGGGCGTCGTTCGCTGCGTTCAGCCGCTACCTGACGGTGATCGAGTGGGGCATCCTGATCGCGGTCGGCTTTTGCGCCGGCATCAGCATTTCGGGATTCACGGCGAAGCGCCTCGGCATCGAAGACCCGTCGCCCGTCGTGTGGGACGAGATTGTCGCGTTCTGGCTCGTGTTGCTGATGGTGACGCCCATCACGTTCACCGGCCAGTTGTGGGCATTCATCGTGTTCCGCTTCTTCGACATGGTGAAGCCGCCTCCCATCCGCTATTTCGATCGCAAACTGAAAGGCGGATTCGGCATCATGTTCGATGACCTCGTCGCCGCGTTCTTCACGCTCCTCGTCATTGCGCTGTGGCGCATGTCGGTCTGACCGACGCACGTTACCGGACATACGCATGGCTACCGATTCCGTCGTCCATCAACTTGCGATTCGCGTGGGCAACCGCTTGCGCGACGAGCGGCTGATGCTCACTACCGCTGAATCCTGCACGGGCGGCATGGTCGCGACCGCCATGACGGACATATCCGGCAGTAGCGGCTGGTTCGAGCGCGGCTTCGTCACGTATTCCAATCAGGCGAAGACCGAAATGATCGGCGTGCCCGCAGACCTGATCGACAGACACGGCGCCGTGAGCGAACAGGTGGCGCGCGCCATGGCCGAAGGTGCGCTGCGCAACAGCCGCGCACAGGTGTCGCTGGCAATCACCGGGGTCGCCGGGCCGGGCGGTGGGACGGAAACGAAGCCGGTCGGCATGGTGTCGTTCGGCTGGACGAACCGCCTGCATACCAAAGTCGAAACGGTCGTGTTCAAGGGCGATCGCAACAGGATCCGCGTTCAGGCCGCCGAACATGCGTTGCGCGGCGTGCTTCTGCTGCTCGATGAGCAGGAACGCTAGTCCCTCCGTTCATGCAGGCCGGACCCGGTTCGTCCGCAGCCAATCCGCTTACACGCTTCCGATGAACACACCCGCTACCGAAAAAGCCGAGTTGATCCGCCAATTCGATCTGCAGCCGCATCCTGAAGGCGGTTTTTACCGCGAGACGTATCGCTCGACAGCAGAAGTGGCGCGGAAGGATTCGGCAAAGACGCGCTCGGCTTCGACCGCGATCTACTATCTGCTCGCGGACGGCGCGCATTCAGCGTGGCACCGCATCCGATCCGACGAAGTCTGGCATTTTTATGCCGGCGAGCCGCTTTACGTTCACGTCCTCGATGAACGCGGGCACCTGACATCACATCGGCTGGGCAACGCACTCGTGCATGCGGATGCCGTATTTCAGGTGGTCGTGCCAGCCGGCCAGTGGTTTGCTGCGGAGTGCGTCGACCCGGCCAGCTACGCGCTTGTCGGTTGCACGGTCGCTCCGGGATTCGAATTCAGCGAATTCGAGCTGGCAAGCGTGGATGCGCTGCTCAAGGCCTATCCGGCGCATCGCGATACCGTGATGCGACTGGGGCCGGCCTCACGCGCTGCATAATCCCTGCCCCAGTTTCACGGCTAGCGATACTGGTTGATCAGGTCCCGCGTCTCGCGGGCGGCGCTCGCTGCGGCATCGGCGAAGTCATCGCCCTTGCCGGCGTAGATGATCGCGCGGGACGAGTTGATCAGCATGCCGGTGTTGGCCGCCGTGCGTCCCGCACGCACCGTCGCATCGACATCGCCGCCCTGTGCGCCGATGCCCGGAATCAGCAGTGGCATGTCGCCGACAATGCCGCGCACCGCTTCGATTTCCTTCGGGAACGTCGCACCCACCACGAGCCCGAGTTCGCCGCTCGCGTTCCACTTTTCTGCCGCGAGCCCCGCGACGACCTGATACAGCGGACGCCCGCCCGTCTCCAGAAATTGCAGGTCCGAACCACCCGCGTTCGACGTGCGGCACAGCACGATCACGCCTTTGCCCGCGTGTTCGAGATACGGCTCGATCGAATCGAAGCCCATATACGGGTTCACCGTGACAGCGTCCGCACGATAGCGCTCGAATGCTTCGCGCGCGTACTGCTCGGCGGTGCTGCCGATATCGCCGCGCTTCGCATCGAGAATCACCGGCAAACCCGGGTGATGCGCGTGGATGTGGGCGATCAGCTGTTCGAGCTGGTCTTCGGCGCGGTGTGCGGCGAAGTACGCGATCTGCGGCTTGAACGACGACGCATACGGCGCGGTCGCATCGACGATGGTGCGGCAGAAATCGAAAATGGCGTCCGGCCGGTTCGCCAGCGCGCCGGGAAATTTCGTGGGCTCGGGGTCGAGGCCGACGCACAGCAGGGAGTTCGTGCGCTGCCACGCGTCGTTGAGTGTCTGGATGAATGAGGACATGGTGAAAACTCGCGACGAGCCATTAGCGGATAAGGCGCGTATTTTACCCGGCGTCGTCGCCTTTCGGGCCCAGCGCCCTCACACACGACGCAGCGCAGCAGTGCCCGCCGCGCACCTGACGCACGTGGCGCATGTCCCGATCAATGGACGAACGCCCGGAGCGCGGCAAACCTGGACGCGCTACTGCCGCCCATGCCCCCGCGCACCGGCGGTCGAACGCATGCCGGTCCGCTCGACCGTGAACGTGAACTGACGCCTCAGCCGTTCGCCGCGCGCGAGCACCGTCATGCCATTCGCGGCCGCGCCGCCGGGCAGGTTCATCGCGTTGATCGGATGGTCGACGGGTTCGAAGCAGAAGAAGTCTTTCGACGGCGGCGTGTACAGCACGTAGTAATCGGTATCGGCGGCGATCGTGAGTGACAGGCGGCGCTTCGGCCACACGACCGCCGTGCGCCCGCTCCAGCCGGTAAACGCATGGTTCACCATCGTCTCCGGCAGCGGATACGCGACGCCAAACTGCCACGCGGGCGGAGCGGGAACGTGCCGCATCGGCAGCCAGTCGTCGCCGGCGAGCCACAGGCCGCCGGCCGCAGCCGACAGTTCCGTGCCCGCATCGCGCGGCAGAAACGGGTGAATCCCGAGACCGAACGGTAACGCTTCGCGCCCGGTGTTTTCGATTTCGAGCGTGATGATCAACGCGGGACCGTCGAGCGTGTACATCTGCATCGCACGATACGCGTACGGTTTGCCCTGGCTGCGATCGAGCGTCAAACGCACGCTCTGGTCATCGGTATCGGCGACCTGCCATTGCGCGAGCCAGCCGTCGCCGTGAATCGGCAGCGCTTCGCCGTCACGGTTGAGCGGCACGTCGATCGAGCGGCCCGAAAAGCTGAACTGACCGCCGCCGATCCGGTTCGAATACGGCAGCAGCGGGTAACAGGCGAGCTCGTTCGGATCGGTATCGCTCGCGACGTGGCGGCAGCGGCGAAAAATCGGTACGAGGCCACCGTCGCTGCGGTAGTCGAAACGGGTCACGCCGCCACCGAGCAGCGGGGCGACGTCGAGCCGCAGTTGTGCATTTGAAAGCGTGACGGAAGCGATATCGCCCGCGACCGTCGTGCCGGTCGCGACGGCCGAGGTACTGGGTCCGGGTAGCACAGGGGTGGCAGCCGCGGCCAGTCTCGCGCGGCGCGACTGCGATGAAGACGAGCCAACGGAATTCGTGACAGTCATGTCAGTCTCCTCGAGAGGCGTCAAACATTGCCGTCGTCATCGACGGGAAATCGTGCGGGCCACTCGGCATGCCGGTCGCCTCTTTAACGTCGTACAGCGTGGTGCAACATCTGCGAATGCAGCCCTGCCCTTGTCGCCGGTGATTCGAAACGGTCTGCCTGCAATGCCCGGCGCAAACGACACGCCGGGTGCTTAACGCTGCGCCGGCGCACCCTGAAAAAGCGGTTCCGGCAAGCCACGCGCGTCGGGCGTCGCGATGAAAACACCACCTGCCCGCGTGTCCGTGCTGAGCGCCGCCGCGTCGAGATCGACGCGCGCGCTCGTAATGTACAGCGTGCCCAGTTGCGCGCCGCCCAGCGCGACGCAACTGGGTTGCGCAGTCGGCACCGTGACACGCGCGGTTTCGACGCCGTCAGCGCCATAGCGCACCACGCGCGAGCCACCCCACTGCGCGTTCCACAGGCCGCCGTCGCGATCGACTGTCGAGCCATCCGGCTCGCCGGTCGCGTCCGTCAGCGTCACGAACAGGCGGTCACCGGAAATGCTGCCGTCCTCGCCGTATGCACATATGCGGATCGTGCGGGCCGGCGAATCGCAGTAGTACATCGTCGCGCCGTCCGGACTGAACGCAATACTGTTCGCAATTGCGGGCGATGGCAATGGCAAACGTTCTAGCGTCAGATCATGATTCAGGCGATAAAAGCCGCCCACGGTCGCAACCGGCGACGCCTCGTCTTTCGTTCCGAATACAAAACGGCCCTGACGGTCACAGCGGCCGTCGTTGACGCGCGTCTTCAAACCAGGCTCGACGTCGACGATATGCCGCGTCTCGCCGGTCGCGAGATCGAAAAACGCGAGGTGCGACGCGAGGCCGAGCAGCAGGTAATGCGGGTCGGCACAGAGCGCGAACGTCGCGAGTCGCTCGGGCATCGGCCAGAACGTGCTCTGACCATCGGCCGGATCGTAACGCCACAGGCGCGCGCCCTCGATGTCCGTCCAGTAGAAGCGCCCGGTACGCGCGCACCATGTCGCGCCTTCACCGAGGCGGCATTTTGCGTCGATGAGGAGCGCCGCCTGCTGTTGGCGCGCCGCCACGCTCATGCCCAGCCTCCGTCCACGATGACGTCCTGCGCGGTGATCATGCGGCTGTCATCCGAGGCGAGGAAGAGCGCCATGCGCGCGAGGTCCTCAGGCATCAGTTCGCTGTCGATGCACTGACCCTGCTTGATCGCTTCGCGACCCGCGTCGTCGAGCCACAGGCGCTTCTGCTTTTCGGTCATCACCCAGCCCGGCACCAGCGTATTGACGCGAATATTGAACGGGCCGAGATCGCGCGCGAGGCCGCGCGTGAGTCCCTGAACCGCCGCTTTCGACGTCACGTACACCGGATAGCCGCCGTTTTTCAGCATCCAGCTGATCGAGCCGAGATTGATGATCGAGCCGCCGCCGGCCGCTTTCATGTCGTCGACCACGGCCTGCGCCGCGAAAAACTGGTGACGGATGTTGACGGCGATGCCCGCGTCGAAAAACTCGGGCGTGACGTCGGCGATCTTGTGGCGCTTGTCGTTCGCTGCGTTGTTCACGAGCACGGTGATCGGGCCGAGCGCCGCGCGCACGTCGGCGATTGCCTTCTTCAGCGCGTCGAGGTCGGTGAGATCGCACGGCAAAAACAGCGGCTTGTGACGCGAATCGCCGAGTTCGTCGGCAAGCGCTTCGCCGGCGCTCGCGTCCAGATCGAAGAACGCCACACGTGCGCCCTGCGCCGCGAAGTGTTCGACGAACGATGCGCCGATGCCGGTTGCACCGCCGGTGATCAGCACCGTGCGGCCGGTAAGACTCGGATAGCGTGCAAACGCGCTATCCGCCTGACGTTCATTCGCATTGGCCGGAGACGACATCGTTCGATTCCTTCAATAACAAAGATTAATCACGCGAACCGCGGTTCTTCAACTGGTCGAGCAGCACGGCGGCCAGCAGGATCGCGCCGCGCACGAGGTACTGGTAGAACGCGTCGATGTTGAGCAGGTTCATCACGTTTTCGACGGTGCCCATGATCAGCACGCCGATCACCACGCCCGAGATCGTAGCGCGGCCGCCGAGCAGCGATACGCCGCCCAGCACGCACGCCGAAATCACGTTCAGCTCGAAGCCTTCAGCGGCGTTCGGCTGACCCGACGTGATACGCGACGCGAGAATCACACCGGCCAGCGCCGTCACCGCGCCCTGGATCAGGAAGATGTAGACGCGCGTGCGTTCGACGTTGATACCGGCAAGACGCGACGCTTCCGGGTTGCCACCGATCGCGAGCGTGTTGCGGCCGTAGACAGTCTGGTTCAGCAGCACGCCGAACACGATGAAGCAGATCAGCGTGACCCAGATCGGCAGCGAAACGCCGAAGAACGACAGGCCGCCCAGCGCGATGAACGTATCCGACGACACGCCCACGGCCTGACCATGCGACACGATGAAGCCGAGGCCGCGGACGATTTCCATCGTTGCGAGCGTCGTGATCAGCGCGTTGATGCGCAGATACGCGATGACCGCGCCGTTCACGAAGCCGATCACACCGCCCGCCACGACCGCCGCGACGATCGCGATGAACGTGTTACCGGTGGCGTTCAGCACCATTGCGCAAAGCACGCCGGCGAACGCGACGGTCGAGCCGACCGAAAGGTCGAAGTCACGCGACGCGAGACAGAACATCATCGTGCACGCGACCATGCCGATCTGCGAGATCGACAGCGCGAGACCGAGCATGTTGTCGATCGAAAAGAAGTGATCGACGGTAAGCGACATCGTCAGGAACATCACGACGAAGATCACGATCAGGCTGTACTCGGTGACGTGCTGCCACCATTTCTGCTTGTCGCTGGTTTGCGGAATCAACGCATCAGCGGCGCTCTTGGCGGCCTGTTGCGCGAGGTTTTCTCTGGCTTGCATTTGATAACTCCTCCCGTTCCCCACGGGTTGTCGGACGGGTAACTAGATAACCGCAATCAGCGATCTTTGTCCGGTGAAAATCACGCCGCCTGCGCGGCGGGTTCTGTCGAGCTTTGCGGCAGCGCAAGGCTCAGTACGGCCTGTTCATTGGCTTCGCCGCGCTTCAGTTCGCCGGAGATCCGGCCCTGACGCATCACGACGATGCGGTCGGACACGCCCAGCACTTCCGGCAGTTCCGACGAAATCATCACAATCGCGCAGCCGCGCTCGGCAAGCTGATAGATCACGTTATAGATCTCATGCTTCGCGCCGACGTCGATACCGCGCGTCGGTTCATCGAGAATCACCACTTTCAGATCCGGTTCGGCGAGCCAGCGCGAAAGAATCGCCTTCTGCTGGTTGCCGCCCGACAGAAAACGGATCTTCTGGCGACGGCTCGGCGTCTTGATCTTCAGGAGCTTGATGAAGCGGTCAGCGGTCTGTGCCTCTTTCTTGCGGTCGAGGAAGAGGCCCGCACGCAGATAGTGACGGCGACAGCTGATGTTGATGTTTTCCGACACGGTCGCCATCGCGACGATGCCTTCTTCCTTGCGGTCTTCCGGGCACAGCACGATGCCGTGTTTGATCGCTTCACCGGCGCTGCGTACCTTGATCGTCTTGCCGTCGAGCATGATTTCGCCGGCCTTCTTGTGATCCGCGCCATAGACGAGGTGCATCAGTTCGCTGCGGCCCGCGCCCACCAGCCCGAAGAAACCGACGATCTCGCCGCGGCGCACTTCGAACGTTGCCGGCTCTTTCAGCGCGTGGCCTTCGATCGCCTTCGCCGCAAAGCGCACTTCGCCGAGCGGACGCGGCTTGTAATTCCAGATGTCCGTGATTTCGCGACCCACCATCTCGCTCACGATCGTGTCGCGGCTTACGCCTTCGAGCGTCGGATGTGAGGCGACCTTGCGGCCGTCGCGGAAAATCGTGCAGGCGTCGCACAGCTGATAGATCTCGTCCATACGGTGCGAGATGTAGATCAGCGCGCGATTGTCGGCGCGCAGATCGCGCACGAGCTTGAACAGCACTTCGGTTTCGCGGTGCGACAGCGAGCTTGTCGGTTCATCCAGTGCAATGACGCGTGCGTTACGCATCAGCGCCTTGCAGATTTCGACCATCTGCCGTTGCGCGATCGACAGCTTGCGCAACTTCGCGTTCGGGTCGAGATCGACGCCCATCGCGGCGAGACGCTCGCGCACGAAGCGCTTCGCTTCGCGCTTGTTCACCCAGCCGAGCGAATTCGGCAACTGGCCGAGCAGCAGATTCTCTGCGACGGTCAGATCAGGCACGTATTGCAGTTCCTGGTGAATCACCGCGATCCCCGCGCTGATCGATGCGGCCGCGCTCGGAAAACGCACGTCGTTGCCGTCGATCAGGATCTGGCCGGAATCCGGTTGATACTCACCGCCGAGAATCTTGAGCAGGGTCGATTTCCCCGCGCCGTTCTCGCCCATCAGGCCGTGCACCTGGCCGACGTTCACGTCGAAGGACACACCGTCGAGCGCGCGCACGCCTGGAAACACCTTGCCGATATTGTCAAAACGCAGCGTCGCTGACACTTCGCTTCCCCTCACATTGCGGACGTCCTGCATGCGCACGTAATCTGGCGTCACGCTCACGCAAAAAGTCCTGTCATCCCTGATTTTTAAGGCGCCCTTCGACACATCGTGTCTGCCGGGCGCCGTCTGTTGCCCGGCGCGGCAACCGGATATGTCATGCCTTCCGCTGCCGCGCCGTTCTACTGCCTGTTACTGCCTGCTGCTTACTTCGATGCGAGACCCATCTTTTCGCGCACGTCACCGACGTTGTCACGCGTAGCCAGCATGCCGCTCGTCAGCGTGAGCTTCGGCGGCTCCTTGCCGTCCTTGATCCAGTCGTACATCAGCGTCGAGGTTTCTTCGCCGTGACGCTTCGGGCTGATGATCACGGTGCCGAAGAAGCCCGTCGGGTTCGGCTTCTTGAATTCGTTCAGTGCCGATTCCGAACCGCCGATGCCGATACCGATCATGTTGTCCGCCTTGAAGCCGCGGCCTTCTGCTGCGCGCACTGCGCCGAGCACGCCTTCGTCGTTCAGCGCGTAGGCAACCCAGTGCTTGAACTGCGGGTTCTTCGTGAGCGCAATGTTCGCTGCGTTGAAAGCGTTTTCCGTATCGGTCTTCGCTTGCGGCGCAGCAATCACGTTCGCCTTCGGGAAACCTGCAGCGACGAGTGCGTCGGTGGCGCCCGACGTACGGTCATGCGCGGTCGGCAGCTGTTCGTAGGTCACGTCGATCGCGCCCACTTCGGCCATGTTCCAGCCGCGCTTCTTGATTTCAGCAGCCAGACCGTCGCCGACCTGCTTGCCGATGTTGTAAGCCGAAATGCCCATGTGCGGCACCGATTCGATGGGCTTGCCTGCGCCGTCGACGAGGCGGTCATCGACCGTCATCATCTTCAGGCCGTCGGCTTTCGCCTTCGCCACGATGCCCGGTCCGAGCTTCACGTCCGGCGTGCAGATGATGAAACCCTGAGCCTTCTGTGCGGAGAGGTTGTCAATCGCGCTCATCACCTTTTCGCCCGACGGCGCGCCGATCTTCACGAGCGTGAAGCCTTTTTCCTTGGCAGCGATTTCCGCGAACTTCCACTCGTCCTGGAACCACGGCTCTTCGGGCTGCTTCACCAGAAAACCGATCTTCACCGGATCGGCGGCCTGAGCTGCCGTTGCGTTGAAGAGCACGCCCGCCGCTGCAGCTGCCAGCGTGAGGAAAATTCTACGTTTCATAATGCTGTCTCCTGACTAATGGTAACGAGAAGGTGATTGGCCGCGTCTTCTTTTATCGGTTATCGCAACACACGCGGCCAGTGCGTCGCCCGACTGAAAACCTTGTTCTTCGCCCGCCCTGCTCTGCCTTTGTTGCTCTGCTAGTCGTGGTAAAGCGCCGAGCGCCCGCCATCGACCGTGATACAGCTTGCGTTGATGAACGGCGCTTCGTCCGACGCGAGAAAAACCGCTGTCATCGCCACTTCTTCCGGGCGGCCGATGCGCTTCATCGGCTGCAGATCCAGCGTGGCCTGCTGCGCAGCGGCGGGATCGGGCTGGCCGTCCCACCAGTCGCGCGTCAATTGCGTCTCGACATAACCGGGCGCGATCGCATTGACACGCACATTGCGCGGCGCGTATTCGATGCCGAGCGCGCGCGTGAGACCCAGCACGCCGTGCTTCGCGACCGGATACGGAAAACATCCCGGAATGATCTTGAAAGCATGCGTCGACGCAATGTTCACGATACTGCCCGCACCACGTTCAACCATACCGGGCAATACCGCGCGACAGCCGTTCCACACGCCATCGAGGTCGACTGCGAAACAGCGGCGCCAGTCATCATCGGTCATCGTGAGCGGGTCGCAGAATACGTTGATACCCGCATTGTTGATGAGCACATCCAGCGGCCCGAAAGCCTTTTCCGCTTCACTTACCGCGTGCTGCACCGAGGCCGACTGCGTCACATCCGTCTGCACTGCGAGCACTTTCGCGCCGGCTTGCAGACCACATTGCGCCTCGATTTCACGGGCGGTGTGCTGCGCGGTTTCGAGATCGAGTTCGGCCAGCACCACCGCCGCGCCTTCGCGTGCGAAGGCATGCGCGATCGCCGCACCGATGCCGCGACCGGCGCCGGTGATCAATGCGACCTTGTCGGCGAGGCGGTTCATTTCTGTGCACCTGCCCGGGCGATGCGCAGGCCGTTGATGTAGGCCCTGGCGTGCGAACCCGTCACCGCCGCGCTCTGACCCGGCTTGTACAGCGCGGAGCCGAGGCCGAAGCCGTTTGCGCCTGCGCTCAGGAACGGACCCATGTTGTCCGGCGTGATGCCGCCGACGGGCACGAGCGGCACTTCTTTCGCGATGACCGCGCGCCATGCCTTCACGACGTTCGCGCCGAGCTGCTCTGCCGGGAACATCTTGAGGACGTCCGCGCCGTTCTTCAGCGCAAGGAATGCTTCGTTCGGCGTGGCGACGCCCGGCGAACACGCGAGGCCCAGCGCCTTCGCGGCGATCACGACTTCGGAATCGCTGTGCGGCATCACGATCAGTTCGCCGCCTGCGGCTTTCACGTCGTTGACGAAGCTCGGATGCAGCACCGTGCCTGCGCCGACGATCGCATCGGCCGGAAGCACCTGACGGATTGCGGCGATGCTGTCGAACGGATTCGGCGAATTGAGCGGCACTTCGACGATGCGAAACCCAGCTTCGTACAGCGCCCGGCCGTGATCGGCGGCGTCAACGGGCGTGATGCCGCGCATGATCGCGATCAACGGGCACGCCTCGAAAGCCGCGATCAGCCCTGCGTGCGGCATGTACGGTGCGGGCAGATTGATGTGAGGTTGCATGTCGATTCCTTGTGCGTTCGTGTGCGTCGGTCAGCTGGCCGTGCGGGAGGTCGCACTGGCGCTGACCTTCGTTTCTGCAGACGCGATGAAGCCTGCCTGCGTCGCGATGCGCCACAGTCCATGTTCCGTTGCGTGCTGCACGAGGGCGGCCTGGGTACAGCCGAATTGGGCGAGTGCGAGACGATAGCGTTCGCACAGCGCGTCGTTGCCGATCAGAAGCAGTGACTTGCCGGCGAGCGAGCTCTGTTGCTGCACGAACACCGCTTCGAGGCCTGCGAGTTCGTGGCCGATCAGAAGGCCCGACAGATAGTCGGGCTGTTCGTTCGCGGCGAGCTGTCCGGTGAGACCGAGCGTGCGCGTGCTGAAGATCGTCGCGAGTACGCCGGCCGTGCCGCTGTCGCGCGCGACGCTCACGCCGCGCAGAAACGCTTCCGTATCGGGCGCTGCGGGCGCCGTCATCGTGCGGCCGAGGATCGTGTGGTCGCGCAGCGCGCCGAACACTTCGCCCGTCATGAACGTATGAAAGCGTTCGATGCGGCCATTGCGCACGACGGCCCATTTCGCATGCGTGCCCGGCAGGCCGATCAGTTCGCCCGCGGCGTCCGCTGCCTTTCCGGCGAGCGCGCCAAAAATCTGTGTTTCCTCGCCGCGCATCACGTTCGGCAGATCGCCGCGTTGCAGGACGCCGGGGACGATATGAAGCGTGTTGCCGCGCGCGGTCTTCACACGCACGATGCCGGCGACGAGCGAATCCGCGTCGGCGGGTGCGTCGACGTACGGCGCCTCGACCCAACCCTGCGCGCTGCCGACCATGCCGGCTGCCACCACGGGCAGATCCGGGCGCGCGTCGAGCCATGTGCCGCAGGCCGCGTCGAAGGCCGCGTCGAAGCCGCCTTCGGCCGCCGGGCGCGGCAGGTTCATGATGCCGGCCGACGATGCGCGCGCGTCCAGCACGTTGCCCGCTGCGTCGAAGAGATACGCGCGCAGCGAGGTCGTACCCCAGTCGAGCGCGATCAGCGCGGCGTCGTTCATTGCGATGGCGTCGGTTGCAAGTGCGGCTCGAGCTTGAGATGCAGATGCGCCCGAGGTGCTCGGCTGACTCATCGTTTAATCCTGCGGGTGGTCGGTTGCGGCACACGCCAGCCCAGTTCTTCCGAGATCGCGCGCGCTTCGCGCTGCACGACCGGGATCAGTTCATCCATGCGTTCAAGCGACATATAGGGAATCGTGCTCGCCACCGAGAGCGCGGCGACGACAGCACCCGACGCATCGCGGACGGGCGCTGCGACGCAGCGGATCGAGGCTTCGTTTTCTTCGAGGTCGAACGTGTAGCCGCCCGTCGAATAGTTGGTCATGCGCTGCATGAAGGTGAGCGCGTCGGGACGGTTGTCCGGCTTGAAGCTGACACCGGCGAGCGCACGGCGCGACGCTTCGAAGAGCGAGCGCCACGCATCCGGCGGCAGGTCGAGCATCATGGCCTTGCCGATGCCTGTCGACGCGAGCGGCATGCGGTGACCGACGCGCGAGCGCATTTCGAGGCCGCGGGTGCCGGGGATCTTGTCGATGTAGAGGACATCGTCGCCGTCGCGCACGCCGAGGTGGATCGTATCGAGCGTCTGTTCGGCGAGTGCTTCCAGATGCGGGCGGGCGACGGCCGTGAGCGGCATCTGTTCGAGCGCGATGGTGCCGAGTTCGATCAGCTTCGGGCCGAGCAGGTAGCCGCCCTGAACCTGGCGCAGATAGCGCGCCTGGACGAGGCTGCTGACGAGGCGGTGCGTGGTGCTGCGGGTCGTGCCGAGCGCGGCGCCGAACGTGCGCAGATCGCGCACGCCGGCGGCGGCGGCTTCGAGAATGGCGAGGCCGCGCAGGAGCGTTTGCGTGCCGGCCTGTTGCGGCGTGACGTCGAGGAGTGTGCTTGGCACCGCAATGGAGTCCGCCTGGGCTGCGGCCGGTACGGTGGCTGCGCCGTTGGAGCGGGATGCCTGAGCTGTCGGGGGCGTTTGCGGTTTGGACGCGTCGGCATCGCGCGTCGCTTCTCGCCGGTCAATCACGGACATAGGTTGCTCGTCTCCGGTGTTGTCTTTGCGCCTGCCCTTTTTTGCTGCAATGCAGCGTGGTCGGCGCTTTTTGCCGCTCTCGCGGCGCGTTGATCCGGATTGTAGGGCGGTTTTTCTTCTATCTCCAATATGTGAGTGTTGTGGTCATATAATGGGATTTTTGCCTGCGGCGCTGGTTTTGGTTTTTTGCGTCTTCTTGTGGGCGCGTTGGTTTATTGTGTTTTGCCCCTTTGGCGGGGCGGCATTTCGGTCTTTTCGTGCCGAAGCTGGGTCTTTGCTTTGGCCTTTCCTTGTATTCATGTCGGTCTATTGGCGTTGCCCCTGTGCGGGGCGGCATTTGGGTCTTTTCGTGCCGGAGGCGTTTGTTTGCTTTTGGCCTTTCCTTGTATTCGCGCCGGTCTATTAGTGTTGCCCCTGTGCGGGGCGGCACTTACTTTTCTTTGTCTTCCAAAGAAAAGTAAGCAAAAGAAAGGCGCTTCGAGAACTCACCTTTTCCAGGTGTGTCATCTCTGGGGAATGGCAACCCGTGAGGTGTCGCCCTCGTGCGTGAAGCCATATGGGTCCGCGCACGATCTGATCCCCCACACAGCATCGCCCGTGACACAGGGCTCATCCATCCCCACTCCGCACTCCGTGCGTCGCGGCGCGGTCGTTCGGCGCGGCATGTGCTGGGCCGCGGATCATTGCGATCGCAGCGACGGTCGGGTACAAAGCAAGGGCGTTGTGGGTGAGTGAGAGCTGCCGACAGGGTTATGCCGATCGGCGACGCGCGCAGCGCGGAGTCGGGTGGATGACGGCTTTGTCACGGGGGCGGAATGCGCGCGGGCTGGGATCGCGCGGGGACCGATACGGTCTGAAGTGTGGGGGCGACACTTCATGGGTGGCCATTCCCCGAACGGGGCACACCGGGAAGAGACACGTTTTCGAAGCGCCTTTCTTTTGCTTACTTTTCTTTGGAAGACGCCCCGAAGGAAGTCCCCTTGGGGGACAAAGAAAAGTAAGTGCCGCCCCGCACAGGGGCAACGCCAATAGACCGACACGAATACAAGGAAAGGCCAAAGCAAAGACCCAGCCTCGGCACGAATACAACCAAACACCAAACCAAAAACCCAGAAACAAAAGGCGCCGCAAGAAGCCCTCAATCAGGTAGTTCAGCCGCCCCCATCCGACGCGCAATCACCCGCGACCGCTGGGCGAGATACCCCGACCCGCGATGTTCATCGAAATACTTCGGCCGCGGCAGCATCACGGCAAGCCGCGCCGACTGCCCACCGGAAAGCTTCATTGCAGAAGTCTTGTAGTAGTACCGCGCCGCCGCCTCGGCGCCATACACACCGTTGCCCCACTCGACGGAGTTCAGATAGATCTCGAAGATCCGCTCCTTGTCCATCAGCGTCTCGAGCATCCACGTGATAATCAGCTCCTGCCCCTTGCGGATATAACTCTTCTCCCGCGAAAGGAACAGGTTGCGCGCCAGCTGCTGGGTGATCGTCGAACCACCCGCGACGATCTTCCCGCGCGCCTTGTTCTTCTCCCACGCCTGCAGGATCGCGTCCGTCTCGTAGCCGTTGTTATTGACGAAGTTCGCGTCCTCGGAAGCAATGATCGCCCGCTTCAGATTCCGCGAAATCTGGTCGTAAGGCACCCACGTATGCTGGATCGAAAGATCCGGCCGGTCCTGCGAAAGCCGCCATGCGTCCGAACGCATGAACGCCGTCGACTGCGGATCGACGACGTTCCAGACCGCGATCTGCGCAAAGTAGTAGACCTGCGTCGCAAGCCACGCGCACACGAACACCGCCAGCACGTAGAAGAGCCAGCGGGCCACGCCCGGCCGGCTCGCGCGCCTCGCTCCTGTCATCGTCGAAAGTCCCCCGTTCGATTGAACCGAAACGCGCAATGGCGAAATCAGGCAGCCGGCGCCTTCATCATGGCGCGCAATTCAGCCAGCACCGGCGCGCCGTCCGGCCGCACACCGCGCCAGATGTAGAACGATTCGGCAGCCTGCTCGACCAGCATGCCAAGCCCGTCCGCCGCACGCGCGCCCAGCGCCTCCGCATGACGCATGAAGACGGTCGGCTGCGCGCTGTACATCATGTCGTAGGCAAGCGTGCCCGCGCCGAACGCGGCGTCGTCGCACTCGGGAAGCGCGGCGTCAAGGCTGCCCGCCGTCGCGTTCACGATCACGTCGTACGCGCGTGGCTCGATCGCGCGCGCGCTGCCGCCCGTCAATTCGCAACTGGCTTCGCGTGCCGCCGCAGCGAACTGCGCGACGAGTTCTTCAGCCTTCGTCGGCGTGCGATTGACGATCGTCAGCGTCTGCGGCAGGCGGTCGAGCATCGGCAGCACGACGCCCCGTGCCGCTCCGCCTGCACCCAGCAGCAGGATGCGCGCGCCCTTCAGCGAGACACCCAGATTCACCTCGATGTCGCGCACGAGGCCAACGCCGTCAGTGTTGTCGCCGTGGATGCCGTCTTCGCGAAAACTCAGTGTGTTGACAGCACCCGCCGCAGCGGCGCGCGGCGACAGATGGTCGGCGAGCGCGTGAGCTTCGAGCTTGAACGGCACGGTCACGTTCATGCCCCGCCCGCCCGCTTCGATGAACGCGCGCACGTGCGGCACGAATCCATCGACCGGCGCGAGCAGATGCGTGTACTCGACGGGCTCGCCCGTCTGCGCGGCGAATCGCGCGTGGATGTACGGCGACTTGCTGTGTGCAACCGGATTGCCGACCACTGCATATCGATCGCGCGGAGCGCCCGCATGGGTATTTACGTTCACGTCGGCGCTCATCGTCCGGGCTCCGTCATCTGCTGTTCCGGCGACGCATCCGCATCGCCCGCTGTTTCGTCTTCGTTCCCGACGCCTTCGTCCGCATCCGCGCTGTCGGCTTCGGCCCGCGCCTCGGCTTCGCTTTCCGCGGAATCGTCGGCGGCGTCGATCAACTCTTCTTCGCCTTCTTCCGCCTCGTCGGCTTCGGCGGTGTCGGTGCCGCTCGTCACCTGCGGCGCATCGAGCACGTGCAGCAGACGCACCGACGCTTCGACCGTCAGTTCATCCAGCGACATCACTTCCATCAGAAGGCGCGTACCGCGCGCGTGCACACCCAGCCCCGGCACATGCAGCAGCAGCGGAATTTCTTCGAGACGCACCAGGTCGCCCTTCACCACCGAAGCCACCACCTGCTTCTTTTCTTCCTGACGCAGCCAGCGCAGGCACCAGAAGTACTCCATCCGGCGCTGGTGATCGGCGTACGCGGTGTACGTGTCGTCGAAACCCTGCACGACGGCGAACAGATCGGCATCCTTGGGCTTGAACGGCGCCGCGAGCTTCGCGGTCACGCCGTGCTGCACGCACGCAAGCAGTTGCCACTGGTTCACGAGGTCGACGTAACGGCGCAGCGGCGAAGTGCTCCACGCATATTGCGCGACGCCGAGCCCTTCGTGCGGCGCGGCGGACGTCTGCATGCGGGTGCGCTTCGGGCCGGTCGGCGCACCGAACGCACGCTGCGAGCGGTAGATACCCGGCACACCGTGATCGTGCAGGAACGCACCCCACGACGAGTTTGCGAGAATCGCCAGTTCGGCGACGATCGTGTCCAGCGGCGAACCGCGACGGCGCGGCGTGATCGTGATGTGCTCGCCTTCCACGTAGAAGTTGAAGTCGGTATTGCGCTGCACTTCGCGCTTCAATCCATAGCCGGCACGCGCCTGCTGGCGCTTTTCGAAGAGCGCCTGCGCGAACGGCCAGAGCACCGCGATGTCCGCCTTGTGCGGATACTCGCCCGTGCCCGCGGCAAGCGATTCTTCAGTGACGAGTTCATCGAGCGTGTTGTGCCGCAGGTTGTGCTTCACGAAGACGCGCTCGGCGCGCGTCTCGCTCGCGACAATTTCCTGCGTCTCGCGATTCACGATCACGTACAGCGACAGCGCCGGGCGCAATCCGCCTTCTGCCAGCGTGAACGCCTCGACGACGTCGTCGGGCAGCATCGTGATCTTGTCGCCCGGCATATATACAGTGGACAGGCGCCCGCGCGCGATCGCATCGACCGCATCACCGCGCTCGATGCCGAGCGCCGGCGCGGCGATATGCACGCCAATGCGCACGCGGCCATCGGCCAGATGCTCGACCGAAAATGCGTCGTCGATTTCGGTGGTCGTGATGTCGTCGATCGAGAACGCCTCGACTTCGGCTTCCGGCAGATCGTCGGGCACCGCACCGACGGTGACGGGCGGAAAACCGGTGCCATGCGGGAAGAACTCCGAGAGAAAGCGCGCCTCATGCAGCGCGCGCGCCGACGGAATCCCGCCGCAATCGAGCATCAGGCGCGCCATCGAGATACCGCGCGCCGCCGCCGCGGCTTCGAGCGCCTTGTATTCGATCGTGTTCTTGTCGGGTTTCGTCAAAAGGCCGAGCGCCTTGTTCGCGAGCGATTCCGGCAGACACCCCGCCTTCAGTTCGTCTTCGAGGCCGGCCTGCACCAGCGCCTGCTGGCGTTTGCGTTCGAGACCGGCAAGCGCCATCTGCAGCTGTTCCTGCGGCGCGCGCTGATACTGCCCGCGACCCTTGCGGCGGAAGTACACGGGCGCGCCATGCATGCGCAGCACGAGCGCCGCGCGCTCGATCGCGCCGAACGTCTCGCCGTAGTACTCCTTCGCGAGCGTGGCGAAGGCGAATTCTTCTTCCGGCGCGCACTCCCACAGGAAATCGAGATCGATTTCCTGTGCGGCGGCGTCGGCCTGCTGCATCAGTTCGCCGGCGGCCGGCTTCTCGAATTCGATCAGGACGTCCTTCGCGCGCACCTTCGCGCGCCGGCCGCCTGGCAATTCGACCTGAAACGCATCGCCCTGACGTGACAGCACGCTGCCCGCCTTGAAACTGCCCGATTCCTCAAAGAAAACGTTCACTCAGTACTCTCGTTCAGACTTCAACCGGTCGACACGCATCGCACGTGCGGCCGGCTTCATGTTCGTGGTAGTGGTCCGCAGCGCGCGCTTCGCCTCGCGAAACGCGTGCGCGGATCAGGAAATCATGCCGTCTTGCGCGGCGCCGACGGCTGTGCGTCGCAAAACGCGAGCACATCGTCGACATAGCGGGGAAACTCGCTGATCGCGTGGTCGCTGCCTTCTATCAGTGTGGTCCGCGCGCCGGGATAGTGCGCAAGCATTTCGCGGTAATCGAGCACTTCGTCGCCGGTCGCGGCAATCAGATAATAGCGTTCGGGCTGCGTGATCGACGTAACACTGAGCGCGCGCAATTCATCCAGATGATGCGGCTCGACGACGATACTGCCGCCGCCATGCCACAATGGCTGCTCCCCGAGATACTGGCTCAGGTCGCGCTGCGGCACGACCGCGGGGTTCAGCAGCACGGCCGGCCAGCCATGCTTTTCGGCGAGATACGTCGCGAAAAAGCCGCCGAGTGAACTACCGACCACGGTCACATCCTGCGCGCCCTGCACGAGCGACTCCACCAGCGCTACCGTTTCGAGCGGCGAAACCGGCAGCATCGGGCAACACCATTCGTCGCTGCGCCCGAGTTCGGCGAGACGCGCCGCCATCACGCGCGCCTTGAACGAATCCGGCGACGAACGGAAGCCGTGCAGATAGAGAATCACGCTGCGCCTCGCTGGCCACCGGCCGCGGCTTGCACGGGCGAGCGCGCCGACAGCGCGTCGAGCAGCTTCTGGTGCACGCCGCCAAAACCGCCGTTGCTCATCACGAGCACCTGGTCGCCTGGCTGGGCAACTGCCGCGACCGCCTTGACCAGCGCATCGATGTTGTTGAAGGCCTGCGCCTTGTCGCCGAGCGGCGCGAGCGCATCGGCGAGATCCCAGCCGAGCGCGTCACGGCCAGACGGCGCGCCGTAGCCGAAAACCAGATCGGCGTCCGCGAGGCTCGCCGGCAGTTGCGCCTTCATCACGCCGAGCTTCATCGTGTTCGAGCGCGGCTCGAGCACCGCGAGAATCCGCGTGCGTTCGCGGCCGACGCGCGTGCGCAGGCCCGCCACCGTCGTTTCGATCGCGGTCGGATGATGCGCGAAGTCGTCGTAAACAGTGACGCCATCGACGCTCCCACGCACTTCCATGCGCCGCTTCACGTTGCGGAACGTCGCAAGCGAACGCGCGGCCTGCGCGGGTGGCACGCCAATATGGCGCGCGGCGGCAATCGCGGCGATCGCGTTCATGCGGTTGTGGTCGCCCTGCACCATCCAGTCGACGACGCCAACGCGCGCGCCGCTGTGATACACCGCGAAGCGTTCGTCGACGGGCACGCCTTCTTCGGCGGGCAACGCCTGCCAGCCGCCCTCGACGCCGAAGCGCTCCACTTCGCTCCAGCAGCCGCGCGTGAGCACGCGTTCAAGCGCATCTTCACGACCGTTCGTGATAATCCGGCCGATGCCCGGCACCGTGCGCACGAGGTGATGGAACTGCGTTTCAATCGCGGCGAGATCCGGGAAGATGTCCGCGTGATCGAACTCGAGGTTGTTCAGGATCGCGGTTTTCGGCCGGTAGTGAACGAACTTCGAGCGTTTGTCGAAGAAAGCGGTGTCGTACTCGTCGGCTTCGATCACGAAGAAGCTCGAATCGGTCAGCCGCGCCGACACGCCGAAGTTCAGCGGCACGCCCCCGATCAGAAAGCCCGGATTCATGCCGGCGTCTTCAAGAAGCCACGTGAGCATCGAAGAGGTCGTCGTCTTGCCGTGCGTGCCCGCCACGGCCAGCACCCATTTGCCGTTCAGCACATGTTCGCCAAGCCACTGCGGGCCGGACGTGTAGGGCAGGCCGCGATCGAGGATCGCTTCCATCAGCGGATTGCCGCGCGAGACGACGTTGCCGATCACGAACAGGTCCGGCTGCAGATCGACCTGCTCCGCGCCGTATCCTTCAATGAGATCGATGCCCAGCGCTTCGAGCTGCGTGCTCATCGGCGGATAGACGCCGGCGTCGCAGCCGGTCACCTTGTGGCCCGCGCCGCGCGCGAGCGCGGCGAGACCGCCCATGAACGTGCCGCAGATGCCGAGGATGTGGATGTGCATAAGCCTGTCGTGCCGCGCGGGCGTACTTTTTGCGTGGGAAAGGAGTGCGCAGGACGGTCTTTCGGAATCGTCTGCAAGGGACGCTATTGTAACCGACGCCCCTCGTGCAGCCGCGCGGCGGTGTCGTTCCAGGCAGCCGGAAAGGCCGTCATATATTCTCTAGTATGATTGTGAGATGGTTCGCAAATCACATTTCGATCCGCAGCGCGTGCGCGAGGAAATCGCCATGGCGGCTGCGAGAATGATCGCCGAAGACGGGCTGGATTATTCGACGGCCAAACGCAAGGCTGCGCGGCAGGTCGTCGGGGAGACGCGTGTCGCTGGCGAATGGCTGCCGGATAACGACCAGATAGAAGAAGAAATCCGCGAGTACCAGTCGCTTTTCCAGGGCGACAGCCAGCCCGCGGTTCTGCGGCGGCTGCGCGAAGTCGCGCTCGACTGGATGGATCGCCTCGCCCCGTTCAATCCCTATCTGACGGGCGCCGTGCTCGGCGGAACGGCGGGCGAGCATTCGGACGTGCATCTGCAGGCGTTCTGCGACAACCCGAAGGAAGTCGCCATCTATCTGCTCAACGCCAACATCCAGTATGACGTCTCCGAGACGCGCCACTTCGCCGGCCGCGGCTACGTCGAGACGCTCAGCTTCCTGTGGCGTCCGGCGAAAGAGCGGCGCGAGGCGGAGCCGGTCGGCATCCACGTCGCCCTTTACGATTCCGACGATCTGCGCGGCGCCGTGCGCGCCGACGCACGCGGCCGCACGGCGCGCGCGAACCGGCAGACGGTAGAGACGCTGCTCGCTGAAAGCATTGCGGCGGCATCCGCGGCGGCGCCTTCCATTTCTCCAACCACTACCTGAACAGACCCACCACGATGAAGCGGATTCTGGCAGCACTCGCAGTAGCAGTTGTGGCAGCAGGCGGCGGGGCCGCTGCCGGCTACTGGTTCCTGAATGGCAACGCGACGGAGACAGCGCAATCGGCGCAATCGGGACAATCCGGTCAGCCTGGCGCCGGCGCGGCGAGCAGGCCGCAGGACGCCGTCAACGCACTCTGGGCGCAAAACGTGACGAGCGCCGACGGCAAGCCGCAATCGCTGGAGATGTTCAAGGGCCATCCGGTCGTCGTGAACTTCTGGGCGTCGTGGTGCGGACCGTGTGTAGAAGAAATGCCTGCCCTCGCTCAACTCCATCGCGATTACGCAAAAAAGGGCATCCAGTTCATCGGCCTTGGCGTGGATTCCGAAAAGAACGTGCAGACTTTCCTGCAGAAAGTGAAGGTCGACTATCCGGTTTTCGTCACCGGCTTCGGCGGAGCGGACCTCGCGCGGGCATTCGGCAACAACGCGGGCGGCCTTCCCTATACGGTCGTTATTGACGCCAAAGGCACCGTTCTTTCGACAAAACTCGGCGAAATCCAGCCAGCCGAACTGAAACGCACGCTCGACGCCCTTTAAGCCCATATTCGCGAAATACGCAAAATCTTCTCTGAACGCGCCTTTTTACGCGTAAATTAGGCGAAATTGCGATCAAATCGGGCGTGCCGGCGCTGGCCACCCCGGCCGCGCGCGGCGCGAACCCCCTGCGAAACTAGACAAGTTTCTCTAATCAGCGCTAAAGTTCGCGCAATTCCACGGAAATAGAAGCGACCATGACGCGACTGCTGGTTCTGCACGGCCCCAACCTCAACCTTCTCGGCACCCGGGAACCGGAGGTCTATGGGCGTGTGACATTGCCGCAGATCGATCAGGCGCTGGCTGACCATGCCGCCCGCGCGGACGTCGAACTCGCTACCTTTCAGAGCAATCACGAAGGCGCGATCGTCGACCGGATCCAGGCGGCAAGAACCGAACAGACTGATTTCATCCTGATCAATCCCGCCGCGTACACGCATACCAGCGTGGCCATTCGGGACGCACTGGCGGGGGTCGGCATCCCGTTCGTCGAGATTCATCTGTCGAACGTGCATCGTCGAGAACCGTTCCGGCATCACTCGTATTTCTCCGACCAGGCCGAAGGCGTCATCTGCGGCCTTGGCTGGAAGGGATATCTGTACGCACTCGAATTCGCACTCGACCGGCTGTCCACGGGACAGGCCAGCGCAGCGCGCGGCTGACCAAACACAACCAATTCTGCGCCGGACGTCATCGAACGCCGGCCCTTCACGCATAAAAGGGGATGCCCAATGGATCTACGTAAACTCAAGACTCTGATCGACCTCGTTTCCGAGTCTGGTATTTCGGAACTGGAAGTGACAGAGGGCGAAGGCAAGGTTCGCATCGTCAAGAATGCGCCGCCGGTTTACGTGCAGCCGTCCGCCTCGTACGCGCCGCAGTACGCTGGCCCGGCGCCGATGCAGGGCGCAGCACCTGAAGCCGCCGCGGGCACACCGGCCACGCCGGCTCCGGCAGCGCCGCAAGGCCACGTGGTGACGTCGCCGATGGTCGGCACGTTCTACCGCGCGCCGTCGCCGGGTGCCGATCCGTTCGTCCAGGTGGGCGACACGGTCAAGGAAGGTCAGACGATCTGCATTATCGAAGCGATGAAGTTGCTGAACGAAATTGAATCCGACCAGTCGGGCGTGATCAAGGAAATCCTCGTCGAGAACGGTCAGGCAGTCGAATACGGCCAGCCGCTCTTCGTGGTCGGCTAAACCGGCGCTTTTTCCGTATCAGCCGTCGGCGCACGCCTCTATCGCGTGCGCAACCGATCCTCTGAGGCAGCCGCTGAGTCGTGGTCAATCCATGCTGCGGCGCCCATTGATGAGTCGAAAATCCGCTATGTTTGAAAAAATCCTCATTGCCAATCGCGGCGAAATCGCGCTCCGTATCCAGCGCGCGTGCCGCGAACTCGGCGTCAAGACGGTCGTCGTCTATTCGGAAGCCGACAAGGAAGCCAAATACGTCAAGCTCGCCGACGAAGCCGTCTGTATCGGGCCGGCGCCTTCGAACCTGAGCTACCTGAACATGCCCGCGCTCATCAGCGCGGCAGAAGTCACCGACGCCGAAGCGATTCACCCCGGCTACGGTTTCCTCTCTGAAAACGCGGATTTCGCGGAGCGCGTCGAACAGTCGGGCTTCGTGTTCATCGGACCGCGTCCGGAAACGATCCGGATGATGGGCGACAAGGTCACCGCGAAGCAGACCATGATCAAGACCGGCGTGCCCTGCGTGCCGGGTTCTGAAGGCGCGTTGCCCGAAGATCCGAAGGAGATCGTGAAAATTGCCCGCCAGGTGGGCTATCCGGTCATCATCAAGGCAGCAGGCGGCGGCGGCGGTCGCGGCATGCGTGTTGTCCACACGGAAGCCGCGCTCGTGAACGCGGTCAACATGACGCGCGAAGAAGCCGGCCGCGCGTTTGGCAATCCGCAGGTCTACATGGAAAAATTCCTGGAGAACCCGCGGCACATCGAAATCCAGATCCTGTCGGACTCGTTCAAGAACGCGATCTGGCTGGGAGAGCGCGACTGCTCGATGCAACGTCGCCACCAGAAGGTGATCGAGGAAGCGCCGGCGCCGGGCATCGCGCGCCGCCTGATCGAGCGCATCGGCGACCGTTGCGCGGACGCCTGCAAGAAGATGGGTTACCTCGGCGCAGGTACGTTCGAATTCCTGTACGAAAACGGCGAGTTCTACTTCATCGAAATGAATACGCGCGTGCAGGTCGAGCATCCGGTGACGGAACTGATTACCGGCATCGATATCGTGCAGGAACAGATCCGCATTGCGGCCGGCGAGAAGCTGGCGGTGCGTCAGCGCGACATCCAGTTCCGCGGCCACGCGATCGAATGCCGGATCAACGCGGAAGACCCGTTCAAGTTCACCCCGTCGCCGGGGCGCCTCACCTCCTGGCACATGCCGGGCGGCCCGGGCATCCGCGTCGATTCGCATGCGTACAACGGCTATTTCGTGCCGCCGAACTATGATTCGATGATCGGCAAACTGATCGCTTACGGTGCAACGCGCGAGCAGGCGATCAAGCGCATGCGCATCGCGCTGTCGGAAATGGTCGTCGAAGGCATCCAGACCAATATCCCGCTGCATCGCGAGCTGATGCTCGACGCGAAGTTCGTCGAGGGCGGCACGAGCATTCATTACCTCGAAAACCGGCTGGCTGCGAAGCTGCAGGCCGCACCGGAAGAAGCGTAAGCAATGAGTTACCGGGAACTGATCGTCGAGCTGGAACGCGAGCACGCGGAGGATCTCTCCGATGCGCTGCTCGACCTGGGCGCGTTGTCCGTGTCGGTCGAAGACGCGGATGCCGACACGCCCGACGAGCAGCCGCTTTTCGGCGAGCCCGGTCTCACGCCTGAACGCACCGCGTGGGAGCGCTCGCGCGTGATCGCGCTGCTCGCGGCCGAACACGACCCGGCGGTGCTGCTCGCCGCCGCGACCAACCAGCTCGGCCTGGAAAAGACACCGTCGTTCACCGTGCGCGACGTCGAGGATCAGGACTGGGTGCGGCTCACGCAATCGCAGTTCGACCCGATTTCGATCGGCGAGCGCATCTGGGTCGTGCCGTCGTGGCACGACGCGCCGGACCCGGACGCACTCGTGCTCGAACTCGATCCGGGCCTTGCATTCGGCACCGGCAGCCATCCGACGACGCGTCTTTGCATGGAATGGCTCGAACAGAACGTTAAGCAGAATCAATCCGTGCTCGATTACGGCTGCGGCTCGGGCATTCTCGCGATCCTTGCAAAGAAGTGCGGCGCGAACCCGGTGTTCGGCATCGACATCGATCCGCAGGCAGTCGAATCGGCCCACCAGAACAGCGAGCGCAACCGCGCGGAAGTCACGTATGGGCTGCCCGACGCGTGCCCGACCGGCGAGTTCGATATCGTCGTCGCGAATATCCTGTCGAACCCGCTGAAGCTGATGGCCTCGATGCTCGCGTCGAAGGTAAAACCGGGTGGCCGCATTGCACTGTCGGGCATTCTCGCGCGGCAGGCGGACGACGTAGCGCGTGTCTACGAGCGCTGGATCGACATCTCCGTCTGGCGTGAACACGAGGGCTGGGTCTGCCTCACGGGAACCCGACGCGAAAGCCATTAGAATAGGCCGTATCGTCCACTCCAACGCCCTCAGGGTCCCCGGCACAATATGCTCCTGGCGACGCGCTGTCCCTTCTGCGAAACAGTTTTTCGACTCCAGCCGACGCACCTTTCGCTGCGGCGTGGTCTAGTGCGCTGCGGACATTGTCACGAAGTTTTTGACGCTTCCAGCAGCCTCTACGAAACCACCGACGGCGATCTTTCCACTGCCACGCCGGTCAGTCCGGATGTCGTAGCGGCACTGATTGCCGGTACGGAGCCGAAGCGGTGGACAGTTTCCGCTCCGGAACCCGTTCACGAGCCCGAAACGCAGCACGACACCGCAGAAGAAGGCCCGCTTGCTGGATCGCGCGTGGAGCCGACGTTTGGCGCGATCGAGCCGGAAGTCGAAGCGCCTTCATCGCACGCACCGCTTGAGACTCCGGAGCAGGTGCCCTCCGTATCGACCTCCGCTGCCGCTGACGAAGTCGACAAAGCGGATGAGCCAGACGCGTTTTCGCACACTGAAACGCGCGCGGAGACGGCGATGCATTCGTCGTCTGCCGAACCGCGCGCACCGCTCGAAACACCTGCCGCCGCCGACCCGGACACGCCCTTCGACACGCCCGCGCCGGTCGAGCCTCACACGTCCGCGCGCACGTTCGAAGACACCCATCAGCACGCCGCCGGCGCGCCGGACTTCCGTAGCGATGCGTGGAATCCGTGGGCACCTGCGCCAGATGCGCTGATCGACGAACGTCTGCGTCACAGCACGAAAAATCTGCCGTATCGCCCGCTTTCAGAATCCGCGATGGCGAAGCTGAAGGTCGCCATCGAGCGCGAAGCGGCCGAACGCGCGGCGCGCGAAGGCACGGCGGCAGCCCCCGCACACGACTTTCCGACGATGCACGGGCCGGTGCACGAGCCCGTGCATGCGCCGATCAACGGCCACCATGCAGTGGATGACGACAGCGACGCAACGCGCTGGCGTCCGATCGAACCGGACACCGACGAACCCGCGTTCGCGAACGCGCCGGCCGGCGCTGCAATCTATCCAGAGACGCACGACAGCGAGCCGCGCTTCACTTCGGCCGCGGCCGCACCGTTCGCCACCTCGCTCGACCACGACGAAGACGAAGCGCCGTTTGCCGTCGTGCGCGAGACGCGCGAGGCCGAGCCGCGCCGCACCGGCTGGATCATTCTCGGCTCGCTGGTCGCACTGGTCCTGTTTGTCGGGCTCATCGCGCAACTGGCGTGGTGGCAACGTGAAACGGTGATGGTCTACTGGCCGGGTACCCAGCCGCTCTACGCGCAGGCCTGCGTGCAGTTCGGCTGCACGGTCGCGCCGCCGCGCGATATCGACGGCCTGCAGGTCGAGCCGTCCGATCTGCGTCAGGTAGACGGCCCGCACAAGCTCGAACTGAAAATGCCGTTGCGAAACCGTTTCGGCGTCGCGCTGGCGTATCCGGCGATCGAACTCACGCTGCTCGATGCGCAGAACAATATCGCGATCCGTCGCGTGCTGTGGCCGCAGGATTACGTCACGCCGGGCACGTCCGTCGCCGCCGGCCTGCCGGGTCACTCGACGCAAACGATGATCGTGCGCCTCGATACCGGCGACGCCGTCGCATCGAATTTCCGTGTGCAGATTTTTTACCCGTGACATTTCGGGCGTCCACACGATAGGAGCAGGATTCACGCATCTCTCGCGCGCCCGGCGAACCGGGCGTATTTAACGTCAACGATGACGCATTTCCGGAGCACAACATGAGTCAAGTCACGCTGGGTGGCAACCCGATCGAAGTAAGCGGCACGTTCCCGTCGGCAGGCCAGAAAGCGCCCGCCTTCTCGCTCGTCGGCAAGGATCTGAAACCCGTCACGCTCGCCGATTTCGCCGGCAAGCGCAAAGTCCTCAACATCGTGCCGAGCCTCGACACGCCGACCTGCGCCACGTCGACGCGCAAGTTCAACGAAGCCGCTGGCAAGCTCGCAAACACGACGGTCATCGTCGTTTCGGGCGACCTGCCGTTCGCGGCAACGCGCTTCTGCACGACTGAAGGCATCGAAAACGTGGTCACGGCCTCGACGTTCCGCGGCCATGATTTCGCAAAGGCGTACGGCGTCGACGTGACGAGCGGCCCGCTGACGGGCCTCACGGCACGCGCAGTCGTCGTGATCGACGAAAACGACAACGTCGTGCACGCGGAACTCGTCGGCGAGATCAAGAACGAGCCGAACTACGACGCCGCGCTCGGCGCGCTGAAGTAAAACCCTGCCGCAAAGGTGTCCGCGCCGCGCATCTGCGCGGCGCTTTCACGTCCAGACCTGCGTCCCGCTTCCGGCTCGGACACCGCGCGGCAATCACACACATTATTTACAGGAACGTTCGCCTTGGCCACGCTCATTTGCGGTTCGCTCGCCTACGACAACATCATGACCTTCGAGGGTCGCTTCCGGGAGCACATCCTGCCTGAGCAGGTTCATATCCTGAACGTGAGCTTCCTCGTGCCGACGATGCGCCGCGAGTTCGGCGGTTGCGCCGGCAACATCGCCTATTCGCTGAACCTGCTCGGCGGCGACGCGCGCATCATGGCAACGATGGGCGCCGTCGACGCCCAGCTCTACATGGACCGTTTCGCGAGCCTCGGCCTGTCGACGGAACACGTACGCGTGCTGCCCGACACGTATTCCGCGCAGGCGATGATCACGACCGACCTCGAAAACAACCAGATCACGGCGTTCCACCCGGGCGCGATGATGCAGTCGCACGTGAACCATGCGGGCGAAGCGAAGGGCATCACGCTCGGTATCGTCGCGCCGGACGGCTTCGACGGCATGATCCAGCACTCGGAAGAACTCGCTGCGGCCGGCGTGCCGTTCATCTTCGATCCGGGCCAGGGGCTGCCGCTTTTCGACGGCGCGTCGCTGCGCCGCATGATTGAACTTGCCACTTACGTGGCAGTCAATGATTACGAAGCCGCGCTCGTCAGCGACAAGACGGGCTGGTCGATCGAAGAAATCGCGAGCCGTGTCGATGCGCTGATCATCACGCGCGGCGAACAGGGTGCGCAGATCCATCACGCCGGCAAGATCGAAGAAATCCCGGCCGTCACCGCGAAGCAGGTGCTGGATCCGACGGGCTGCGGCGACGCGTTCCGCGGCGGCCTGCTCTACGGCATCGAAAACAACCTCGGCTGGGCCACGACGGGCCGTCTCGCGAGCCTGATGGGCGCGCTCAAGATCGAACATCAGGGGCCGCAGAACTACGCGCCTTCGCGAGCAGAGATCAACGAACGATTCAAGCAGGCGTTTGGATACGACCTGCCGTAAATGAGTGGAGTGAGGAGTATGAAATCGACGAGTCGCCTGGTAGCCGCGATCTTGGTCGCGGGTTCGCTGGTCATGACAGGCTGCGCGTACAACAGCAGTTCGGCCGACGTCTACACGGCGTCTCAGGCGCAACGTGAAGAGACGGTGCGCATGGGCACCGTCGACAGCGTGCGCGCCGTGAAGATCAGCTCGAACAACGGCCAGCCGAGCGGCCTCGGGGCGATCGGCGGTGGCGCGCTTGGCGCCGTAGCCGGCAGCCAGATCGGCGGCGGTACGGGCTCGATCCTGACCGGCATCGTCGGCGGTATTGTCGGTGCGGTGGCGGGCAACGCGGTAGAAAACGGCACGGCAGTTCGCGACGGCGTCGAAATTACCGTGATGCTCGACAACGGCGATCTGCGTGCGATTACACAAACCGCCACGGGCGAGATCTTTCGCGCCGGCGAACGCGTGCGTCTGCTGTCGAGCGGCGGCGTGACGCGCGTCACGCACTGACAGGCAAGGTGATCCGCCTGCCCTGAACCAGCCTTCCTGAGCCGCGTCGGCCGTGAGGTCGATGTAGCAATCTGATGCGCATGCCTCTACCGTGCATGCGCTTTTTTTCGTCCCTTGAAAGGGTGCGCCGATCGCGCTGCATAACAGCCAGACGAAAAAAATCCCGCCACCAGCAAGCCGGTGACGGGACGGTGATTGGGTCCTGTTCTACCCAATCATCGGACACATCGCGATGTGCCTGATTACTGCTTCAGCGTCTTACGGACGGCTGCCGGTCGGAAACGGCCATGCTGCAGCCGGATTCAACGCCGTCTTCACCGTCGCAGCCGGTGCGCTCGATGCAGCCGTCGCAGCGGGAGCAGGGGCAGCCTTCTTCGAGACAGCCTTCTTCGCAGGGGCAGCCTTCTTGGCAGGGGCAGCCTTCTTGGCGGCAGCCTTCTTCGCAGGGGCAGCCTTCTTGGCAGCAGCCTTTTTCGCAGGCGCCTTTTTAGCAGCAGCCTTTTTCGCAGGCGCAGCCTTCTTCGCTGCAGCCTTCTTGGCCGGTGCTGCCTTCTTGGCAACCTTCTTCGCTGCAACCTTCTTCGCAGGCGCCTTCTTCGCAGCGGCCTTCTTCGCCGGTGCTGCCTTCTTCGCTGCAACCTTCTTCACTGCGACTTTCTTGGCAGCAACTTTCTTCGCTGCAACCTTCTTCGCCGGCGCTGCCTTCTTCGCTGCGACCTTCTTCACTGCGACTTTCTTCGCTGCAACCTTCTTCACTGCGACTTTCTTAACGGCTGCTTTCTTTGCCGGTGCAGCTTTCTTTGCAGCGACTTTCTTTGCCGGGGCCTTCTTGGCTGCGGCTTTTTTTGCAGTTGCCATCATTTTCTCCTTCAGGTTTTCAGATGAGAGTCAGTTCAAACAACACCCTTCGTCAAAACCCGCTTCCCGCGGACGCTTCTCAGGGCGCGCGCTACGAAGCGGGCTATTCATCGGCGTACGCAGGTGCAGCGCGCTTACGCTAATGAATGCGGTAAGGCGCACGGTGCCATTCAGCACCGCGCGCCAGATCTGGTCGGCGTCGGATTCCGACGCCGGCAATTGCTTGATCGAACCCCTGGCGTTTCGGCCAGCGGCTTTTTCCGGGGGGAAGTTTGCCCATCCCACTGAAGGGTTCGCAAAGTGCCTGTCATCGTTGTGGGCCATGGCCATCAAGGCACATGGCGCACCGGGCATGCTTTGCATCAGGCGTTCCTGCTCCTAACCTTATGTGCCACCGACGGCCATGAGCGGCCGGCGGCATCCCCATCAATTTCGTCTACGACACGACTCCCGGCTTATTCCCAGGAGAGCGCGCCGCCTGTCTGATATTCAATGACCCGCGTTTCGAAGAAGTTGCGTTCCTTCTTCAAGTCGATCATCTCGCTCATCCACGGGAACGGGTTTTCCTCGTTCGGGAACAGCGGATCGAGACCGATCTGCTGGCAACGGCGGTTGCAGATGAAGCGCAGATAGCTCTTGAACATCGACGCATTCAGGCCGAGCACCCCGCGCGGCATGGTGTCTTCTGCGTAGCGATATTCGAGATCGACAGCCTGCTTGAAGATTTCGCGGATTTCCGCGCGGAACTCAGCCGTCCACAGATGCGGGTTTTCGAGTTTGATCTGGTTGATGAGGTCGATGCCGAAATTGCAGTGCATCGATTCATCGCGCAGGATGTACTGGTACTGTTCCGCTGCGCCGGTCATCTTGTTCTGGCGGCCTAGTGCAAGAATCTGCGTGAAGCCGACATAGAAGAAGAGGCCTTCCATCACACAGGCGAACACGATCAGCGACTTCAGCAGTTTCTGGTCGGCTTCGAGCGTCCCGGTCTTGAAGGCCGGATCGGTCAGCGTGTGGATGAACGGAATCAGGAATTCGTCTTTCGCGCGGATCGAGTCGACTTCGTGATACGCATTGAAGATCTCGCCCTCGTCCAGGCCGAGCGATTCGACGATGTACTGGTAAGCGTGCGTGTGGATCGCCTCTTCGAACGCCTGGCGCAGCAGGAACTGGCGGCATTCGGGCGCCGTGATGTGGCGGTAGGTGCCCAGCACGATGTTGTTCGCGGCCAGCGAATCCGCTGTCACGAAGAAACCGAGGTTACGTTTGACGACGCGGCGTTCGTCTTCTGTCAGACCGTTCGGGTCTTTCCAGAGCGCGATGTCGCGGGACATGTTGATTTCCTGCGGCATCCAGTGGTTCGCGCAACCGGCCAGATACTTTTCCCATGCCCACTTGTACTTGAACGGCACCAGCTGGTTGACGTCAGTCTGGCCGTTGATGATGCGCTTGTCGGCGACATTCACGCGCGCTTCCGAGGTAGCGGCCGGCGCGGTTGCCGGAATGGTCGGCGCGGTTGCCTGAGCGGCAGCGGAAGCAGCATACGGAGCGACAGCGATGTCGTTCGCGAAGATGTCCTGAGCCGAGGGAGCCTGATGAGCGGCACGCGATGCAGCCTGCGTTCCGACGGCCGGTTCCGTAGCGTTGCGCATCGCATTCTGTTGCGAAGCACTCGCGGGAGTTACGGCAGTGATCTCGTCATCCCAGTTAAGCATAAATGTCACCATCAATTTAGAACGGTTTGTACCATCTTTTCGTTAGCGTTAAAAGAGTTCGCTCACGAAAAATCCTGTTTTCGATTCACGTTGCGACCTGCATACAACACTTTGTTCAACAGAGCGTGTCTGTCGCTTCATGCGAAGCGATCGAAGCATGTGATGCTGAAGGTCTTCGCTTCATCGAAAGCACCTCGTTTTGATGTCGCCTGAACGTCGCTTCGATGTCGCCTGCTGCGACTTCGAAGTCCCTTCGAAGAGACCGCACGTCGATCCTGAACTGAACATCGAACTGACGATCGTGAAGATCGTCGAGGTGCTTCTAATCTGTGTTGCCTGGCTTCGCGTTACCGCGCCGCGTCGTCTGTCTGGCTACGCGCTGCGTACAAAGTTCAGGGTTTTCTCGCAGACGTCGATCAGCGTCGACGATGTTGCGATGCGCAGAGCGCAATGCGCGTGACGCGAAGTGCGCCTGCTGCTATCTGATTACTGCTGTCTGACTACTACGCTTCATCGAATCGTTCTGTGAGCGGCAGTGGCATCACCACCACCGCTCACCCTGCTTCACAACCGGCTCACGCCGACCGCTGCTGCCTGATTACTGGCAGGCTTCGCACTCTTCGAAGCCCGGATCGCCCGGACGCATCATGCACACGGGGCCATCGGCTTCCGGTGCTGCTTCGACTGCAATCGCCGGCGCTGCCGCCGCTGCCTGCAGACCACCCGATGAAGCGCCGCCGCTCACGCCGAAGCCACCTGCTGCGCCGCCACCGACACCGCCCGCGCCGCCCGAGCTCTCACCGCCGCCCGAGCTCACCGCGTTCAGCGCGCCGTGCGCCACCGTCGACTTCTCGACGTGCGTCGCCGCCATCGTGCGGAGGTAGTACGTGGTCTTCAGACCGCGCAGCCATGCGAGCTTGTAGACCTCGTCGAGCTTCTTGCCCGACGCGCCCCCCATATAGATGTTCAGCGACTGCGCCTGGTCGATCCACTTCTGGCGACGCGACGCTGCTTCGACCAGCCACTTCGGATCGACTTCGAAGGCCGTCGCGTAGATCGCGCGCAGGTCGGCCGGGATACGGTCGATGCGCGAGAGCGTGCCGTCGAAGTACTTCAGGTCGGCGACCATCACTTCGTCCCACAGGCCGCGCGCCTTCAGGTCGCGAACCAGGTAGTCGTTGACCACCGTGAATTCGCCCGACAGGTTCGACTTCACATACAGGTTCTGGAACGTCGGTTCGATACAGGCCGACACGCCGATGATGTTCGAGATCGTCGCCGTCGGCGCGATCGCGACGCAGTTCGAGTTGCGCATGCCGTACGTTGCAATGCGGGAACGCAGCTCCGTCCAGTCCATCGATTCGCTCGAATCGACTTCGACATACCCGCCGCGTGCTTCGGCGAGCAGCTTCAGCGTGTCCTGCGGGAGGATGCCGCGATCCCACAGCGAGCCGCGGTAGCTCGAGTAACGGCCACGCTCTTCCGCCAGTTCCGTCGACGCGTAGTAAGCGTAGTAGCAGACCGCTTCCATCGACGTGTCGGCGAACTTCACCGCTTCTTCCGACGCGTACGGCGTGCGCAGCAGGTGCAGGCAGTCCTGGAAGCCCATGATGCCCATGCCGACCGGGCGGTGCTTCAGGTTCGAGTTACGCGCCTTGGCAACCGCGTAGTAGTTGATGTCGATCACGTTGTCGAGCATGCGCATCGCGACGCTGACCGTGCGTTTCAGCTTGTCGTGGTCGAGCACGAGCGTGCCGTCCGCCTGTTCCTTCAGGTGAGCGACGAGGTTCACCGAGCCCAGGTTGCAGACGGCGATTTCGGTGTCGCTGGTGTTCAGCGTGATTTCCGTGCACAGGTTCGACGAGTGCACGACGCCGACGTGCTGCTGCGGCGAACGGATGTTGCACGGATCCTTGAACGTGATCCACGGATGGCCGGTTTCGAACAGCATGCCGAGCATCTTGCGCCACAGTTGCGCCGCCGGGATCTTCTTGAACAGCTTGATCTCGCCGCGCGCGACCTTGTCTTCGTAAGCTGTGTAAGCCGTTTCGAACTCGGCACCGAACTTGTCGTGCAGATCCGGGCAGGTGGACGGCGAGAACAGCGTCCAGTCGCCGCCTTCGTGCACGCGCTTCATGAACAGGTCGGGAATCCAGTTCGCCGTGTTCATGTCGTGCGTACGGCGACGGTCGTCACCGGTGTTCTTGCGCAGCTCCAGGAATTCTTCGATGTCCAGATGCCACGATTCGAGGTACGCGCACACCGCGCCCTTGCGCTTGCCGCCCTGGTTCACAGCGACGGCCGTGTCGTTCACCACCTTCAGGAACGGCACCACGCCCTGCGACTTGCCGTTGGTGCCCTTGATGTGCGAGCCGAGCGCACGCACGCGCGTCCAGTCGTTACCCAGACCGCCTGCGAACTTCGACAGCAGCGCGTTTTCCTTCAGCGCCTCGTAGATGCCGTCCAGGTCGTCGTCGACCGTCGTCAGATAGCACGACGACAGTTGCGAGCGACGCGTGCCCGAGTTGAACAGCGTAGGCGTCGACGACATGAAGTCGAAGCTCGACAGCACGTTGTAGAACTCGATCGCGCGTGCTTCGCGGTCTACTTCGTTCAGCGCGAGACCCATCGAGACACGCATAAAGAATGCCTGCGGCATTTCGATACGCACGCCGTCGTGATGCAGGAAGTAGCGGTCGTACAGCGTTTGCAGACCGAGGTAGCCGAACTGCAGGTCGCGGCTGTTGTCGAGCGCAGCGCCCAGACGCTTCAGGTCGTACTGCATCAGCTTGTCGTCGAGCAGTTCAGCCTGCACGCCGCGCTTGATGAACTGCGGGAAGTATTCGGCGTAGCGGTCGGCCATTTCCGACTGCGTGACTTCTTCGTTGAGAATTTCGCGGCGAATCGTGTGCAGCAGGATGCGTGCGGTGACCTGGCTGTATGCCGGGTCCTTTTCGATCATCGTGCGTGCGGCGAGAATGGCCGAGTCGTAGACCTGGCTCATCGGCACGCCGTCGTACAGGTTCTTCACCGTCTCCGCGACGATCGGCTCGGCGCTCACGGCGTCGCCCAGGTTCGCGCAGGCGGATTCGATGATGCCGCGCAGTGCAGCCATGTCGAGCGGACGCGTCACGCCGCCGTCGACGACATTCAGGCCCGGCGAACCGGCTTCTGCTTCCGGCTGGTGGCTGCGTTCCTGCGTGCGCTTCTCGCGATACAGCACGTAGGCACGCGCGACGTTGTGCTCGCCGCCGCGCATCAGCGCGAGTTCGACCTGATCCTGGATGTCTTCGATATGGAACGTGCCGCCGTTCGGACGGCTGCGCAGCAGCGCGCGCACGACGCTCTGCGTCAGCTGTTCGACCAGCTCGCGCACACGTGCCGACGCCGCGCCCTGACCACCGTTGACAGCGAGGAACGCCTTCGTGACCGCGATCGCGATCTTCGAAGGCTCGAACGACACGACGCTGCCGTTACGACGGATCACCTTGTAGTCGGCGAAGGTTGCCTGCGGCGCGAGCGCCTGGCCTGCCTGTGCCTGTCCACCGAACGGTTGGCCAGTGGGTGAGCCCTCATACCGGGTCGTCACGTTGTCGGTCGTTTGCATGTGCAAAGCTCCTGGTCTGGAATGGTGCGGAGATAACCGCGGATTAGTACGATCGCTGCGACGTGGATACAACCGGCGCGAGCGTAAGGATGCGGAGAGTGGGCCAGCGAGGTCTGCTGACCGGATGCGACACGGCGGACTGGACGATAGTCTTCATCATGCGAGTCGCGATCACTGGCTGCGCCCTTTCCCCGAAGTTGCCGGTGCAGCCGCTCTCGTCGGCACACACCAGTCGAATGTTTTTTTCAACGCCTGGAATGCATGCGGCGCCTTGCTCGTAAAGCGGGGCGCCGCCAGATCACCACAACATCTAGTTCGGAAATCGATTCCTTACACAAAGTATAGTGGAACTTCCCGGCATCTCAAATTATTTTATTTGCCGCCGAGCGCTTGACTTTTCATATGCCCAAGCCGGGCGGGACCGCGCGGAAAGCAAGGCGCTGCAACGATTTGCGATGCATCGAAGGAAGCAGTGCGCGATGCTTTACGACGCGGCGGCGAGGGGGAGATAGGGGAAATACCGAGCAGGCAACGCGCTGTCGTGTTGAAGGCGTTGCCACTCGAAGTGAGGACCGGGATCGGTCTTGCGGCCCGGTGCGATGTCGGCATGACCCGCGAGCGCTTCGACCGGATAGTGTGCGGCGAGCGTCTTCACGAGCGCGCCCAGCGTTTCGTATTGTGCTGGTTCGAACGCGGCGGCGTCGCTGCCTTCGAGTTCGATGCCAATCGAGAAGTCATTGCAGCGTTCACGGCCGAAGAAGTTCGACGCGCCCGCGTGCCATGCGCGGGCGTCGCACGATACATATTGTTCGAGCGCGCCGTCGCGGCGGATCACGAAATGCGCGGACACCTTCACGCCGCGCAGATGCGAGTCGTAATAGGGATGCGCGTCGCAGTCGAGGCGGTTCTGGAACAGCTCGGTGATTGCCGTGCCACCGAATTCGCCAGGTGGCAGGCTGATGTTGTGGACGACGACGAGCGTCGGCCGCGCGCCGTCAGGGCGCGCCTCGAAATTGGGCGAAGGAAGTTTGAGCGCAGCGGGAACCCAGCCGTCGGCGTCGACGGTGAAGTCGACGCTCATCGCGCGTCGCGCCCGCTCGGGCGCGCGGCGTGGCGATGCGCGTGATCGGCGCTGCAGAACGGCTGGCCGGCAACGACCACCGAGTCGCTCTTCGGCGCATGCACGCCGCACTCGGCGCAGCGGATCATCGGCTCGGCGAGTTGCGCCGCTTTGGACGCGCGCTGCGCGTCGCCTGCGGCAGGTCCCGACGACGCCGAACCCGTGCGCGCGGACGCCTTCGACTCAGCGCGACGCACCGCCTTGACGAGCCAGTTACCGACGATGAAGAGAAGAATCAGCAGAAAAATTTGTCGCATGATGACGCTCAGACCACAGGGCGGTGCAGCAGCACCTCGAATACGAAACGGCTGCCGACGTACGCGAGCAGTAACGCCGCGAACGAAGCCAGCACCCAGCGCAATGCCGCACGGCCGCGCCAGCCGGACACCCGGCGGGCGGTAAGCAGCGCGCCGAACATCACCCACGAAAGAATTGCGAACACTGTTTTGTGATCCAGCCTGAGCGGCCGATCCACCAGCTGCTCGCTAAACAGGATGCCGGAGATCAGCGTCAGCGTCAGCAGCACGAAGCCCGCGCCGATCAGACGGAACAGCAGCGTCTCCAGCGTGAGGAGCGGCGGCAGCGTGTCGAGCCAGCTCGACAGCCAGCCGTTGCCGGCAGCCGGATTCTGGCGCGCAAGCGCGCCGCCGCCGCGCATCGCATGCAGGCGGCGCTCCACCAGCAGCATCAGGACAGCGTGCAGCGCGGCGATCGCAAAGAGCCCATAGGCGACGTTCGCGATCAGAAAGTGCAGCTTGAAAAGCGGCGCCGCCGAGTACGGCAGCACGCGCACGCCGTTGAACGCGAGCGGCAGCAAGGAAGCGACGCACGCGAGCGGCAGCACCAGCAGACGCAGGCCGTCGAGCGGAAAGAAGAAGCTTTCGATCCAGTAAATGCCGGCGCCGAGCCAGAACATCGCCGAAAGCGCGAACGCGAAACCGAACACCATCGCGTTCTGCGGAAAGATGGTGGTGTGCAGCAGCACGCCGTGCGCGAGCAGCGCGACGAAAAGCAGCGCGCGGCCCGACGGGCTCATGCCCGACGCCGCCGACACATTCGACGCAACCGGGATCGACGGCACGCTCTCCAGCACCGGGCGCAGCGCGGTGTGCCGGTGCGAACGCCAGCCCGCGACGGCGAGACCGCCGTACAGGAGTGCAGTGAGGGCATACAGTACAATATCCATATTCGAAGTTTACACTAGGCCCTTGCCTCGCGACGTCTCTGGCTTCGCAATGCACCGGCCGCACTGCCCATCGCTCCCCATGCTCGACAATCTGACCCAACGGATGGCGCGCGTCGTCAAGACGCTGCGCGGCGAAGCCCGCCTTACCGAGGCGAACACCCAGGAAATGCTGCGCGAAGTCCGTCTCGCGCTGCTGGAGGCCGACGTGGCACTGCCCGTCGTGCGCGACTTCATCTCGAAGGTGAAGGAAAAGGCGCTCGGCGAAGAGGTGATCAGCAGCCTGTCGCCGGGCCAGGCGCTCGTGGGCGTGGTGCAGCGCGAGCTGACCGCGATCATCGGCGGCGACTACGAAGGCAAGGCGGTCGAACTGAATCTCGCCGTCACGCCGCCCGCCGTCATCCTGATGGCCGGCCTGCAGGGCGCCGGTAAAACGACGACCGTCGGCAAGCTCGCCAAACTGCTGCGTGAAAAGTACAAGAAGAAGGTCCTTACCGTTTCCTGCGACGTCTACCGCCCCGCCGCTATTGCGCAGCTGAAGACGGTGACAGAACAGGTCGGCGCGGATTTCTATCCGTCGGAACCTGACCAGAAGCCGGTCGACATCGCGCGCGGCGCCGTCGACTGGGCAAAGCGCCACTATCACGACGTGCTGATCGTCGATACGGCCGGCCGTCTCGGTATCGACGAAGCGATGATGCAGGAAATCGCCGCGCTTCACGCCACGCTGAAGCCGGCTGAAACGCTCTTCGTCGTCGATGCGATGCTCGGTCAGGATGCCGTGAACACCGCGAAGGCGTTCAACGACGCGCTGCCGCTCACCGGCGTCGTGCTCACGAAGCTCGACGGCGACTCGCGCGGCGGCGCGGCGCTGTCGGTGCGTCATGTGACGGGCAAGCCGATCAAGTTCGTCGGCGTCGCCGAAAAACTCGACGGCCTCGAAATCTTCTATCCGGATCGCATGGCGAACCGGATTCTCGGCATGGGCGACATTCTCGCGCTCGTCGAGGAAGCCCAACGCGGCGTCGACGTTCAGGCAGCGCAGAAGCTCGCCGACAAGGTCAAGAAAGGCGGCGACTTCGATCTGAACGATTTCCGCGCGCAACTTACGCAGATGAAGGGCATGGGCGGCCTGTCCTCCCTGATGGACAAGCTGCCGGCGCAGTTCCAGCAGGCCGCCGCCGGCGCCGACATGGGCCAGGCCGAAAAGCAGATGCGTCGCATGGAAGGGATCATCAATTCGATGACGCCGAAAGAGCGCGCGAAGCCCGAGCTGATCAAAGCGACGCGCAAACGCCGCATTGCAGCGGGCGCGGGTGTGCAGGTGCAGGAAGTCAACCGCATGCTGAACCAGTATGAACAGATGCGCACGATGATGAAGAAGCTGAAGGGCGGCAACCTGCAGAAAATGATGCGGGGCATGAAAGGCATGATGCCCGGCATGCGCTGATCACACCGGTTGCTGTACTGATTGCAGCCGCCGTCGTTCTCTCTCACACTATGTATACAGTCACCGCTCGCCAGACGTCATGAACCGCGAAGAAGCGCTCCACATTTTCAGCCACTCCGAAGAAATCGTTTCGGCCGCCGACGTCAACGCCTCGATCGGCGGCATGGCGGACGCCATCCGCGCCGAGATGGGCGAGGAATTCCCGCTTGTCCTTTCGGTGATGGGCGGCGCTGCGGTATTCACCGGCATGCTGCTGCCGCACCTCGACTTCCCGCTTGAGTTCGACTACATCCACCTCACGCGCTACCGCAACACCACCAAAGGTGGCAGCGAAATGCAGTGGCGCGTGGCGCCGGCGGAGTCGGTCAAGGACCGCGTCGTGCTCGTGCTCGACGACATCCTCGACGAAGGTGAGACGATGGCCGCGATCCGCGACCGCATTCTCGCGATGGGCGCAAAGCGCTTCATGAGCGCGGTGCTGTGCGAGAAGATCATTCCGAAGGCGAAGCCGCTGCACCCGGACTTCTGCGGCTTCGAAGTGCCGGACCGCTATGTGTTCGGCTGCGGAATGGACGCGAAGGGTTACTGGCGCAATCTGCCCACAATCCGGGCGTTGACCGAAGGCGCGTGACGTTCTGTTTGCATTTGCATTGACATTGGCAACAAAAAAGCGACCCTCGGGTCGCTTTTTTGTTGCCTGTCGTGCCTGCCTGCTAGCACGTTCCCACGTCAAAGCTGATGCACGAACGCGCGGATGCCACCGAGGATCATCTCCACCGAAATCGCGACCAGCACGAGACCCATCAGCCGTTCGAATGCCATCACGGTGCGCTCGCCGAGCCACGCCTGTATGCGCTCGGCCAGCACCAGCACGATCGCGCAGACGATCATCGTGACCGTGAGCGCGCCGATCCATTCGACCGTTTTGCCGGGCGCCTGCGACGTCAGCAGCATCACGGTCGCGAGCGCGGACGGACCGGCCAGCGCGGGAATCGCGAGCGGCACGATCAATGGTTCGCCGCCGCGCGCGTCGCCGCCGAACGGGCCGTCCGGATGCGGAAAAATCATCCGCAGCGCAATCAGGAACAGCACGATGCCGCCGCCGATCCGCAATGACAGATCGGTGAGACTCATCATGCGCAGAAATCGGTCGCCGACGACCATGAACACCAGCAGGATCACGAACGCGATCGCGACTTCGCGCAGGATGACCCTGATCCGCCGATGCGGCGCGACGCCCCGCAGGCAACCGATGAAAAGCGGAATGTTGCCGAGCGGGTCTGTGATCAGGATCAGCAGAACCGTGGCGGACAGGAAGTTGTACTCCACCGTCCGCTCCGGCTAGCCGGCCAGCGCTGCGCGAATCTTCTCCGTCACCGAGGCTGCAGCGCTTTCGGCCGGCAGCAGTGTCGCTTCCGTATCGCGACGGCCCTGATATTCGACCTTGCCTTCCTTCAGGCCGCGATCGCCAATCACGAGCCGGTGCGGCACGCCAATCAGTTCCCAGTCGGCGAACATCACGCCCGGGCGCTCGCCGCGATCGTCGAGAATCACATCGACGCCCGCTTCGACCAGTTCCGCATACAGGCGGTCGGCGTGCTCACGCACGGCGTCGCTGCGGTCGTAACCCATCGGGCACAGCACGACTTCGAACGGTGCAATCGATTCCGGCCAGATGATGCCCTTGTCGTCGAAATTCTGTTCGATGGCGGCGCCGAGAATACGCGTGATGCCGATGCCGTAGCAGCCCATTTCCATGTTCTGCGGCTTGCCGTTTTCGTCGAGGAACGTCGCGTTCATCGCTTCCGAATACTTCTTGCCCAGCTGGAACACGTGGCCGACTTCAATGCCACGGCAGATGTCGAGCACGCCCTTGCCGTCCGGCGAAGGATCGCCCTTCTGCACGTTGCGGATATCGGCGACGACCGGCTCCGGCAGATCACGGCCCCAGTTGACGCCCGTCGTGTGGAAATCGACTTCATTCGAACCGACGACGAAGTCGCTCATGTTCGCGACCGTCGAATCGGCGATCACCTTGACCGGCTTCTTCGTGCCGATCGGACCGAGGTAGCCCGGTGGCGTACCGAACCATTCGACGATTTCCGCTTCCGTCGCAAAACGGAAGTCGCCGAGACCCGGGATCTTGTTGACCTTGATCTCGTTCATTTCGTGGTCGCCCCGCAGCATCAGCAACCAGATGGTCGGCTCGGCGCCTTCGTTTTCGGTCGCGACGATGATCGACTTGATCGTGCGTTGCAGCGGAATGCTGAGGAACTCGGCGACCGACTCGCACTTCGCCTTGCCGGGCGTCGACGTCTTCGTCATTGCTTCGGTGGGCGCGGCGCGCTGCGCGATCAGCGGCAGCGCATCGGCCGCTTCGACGTTCGCGGCAAAATCCGACGTCGGGCAATAGGCGATTGCGTCTTCACCGGTATCGGCGATCACGTGGAATTCGTGCGAACCGCTGCCGCCGATCGAGCCGTTATCCGCCGCGACCGCGCGGAATTCGAGACCGAGGCGCGTAAAGATGCGCACGTATGCGTCGTACATCTTGCGATACGACTCGCGCAGGCCGTCCATGTCCTTATCGAACGAGTACGCGTCCTTCATGATGAATTCGCGGCCACGCATCACACCGAAGCGCGGACGGATTTCGTCGCGGAACTTCGTCTGCACCTGATAGAAGTTGACCGGCAACTGACGATAGCTCTTGATCTGGTTGCGCGCGATGTCGGTGACGACTTCCTCGTGCGTCGGACCCATCACGAAATCGTTCTGCTTGCGATCCTTGAAACGCAGCAGTTCCGGACCGTACTTTACCCAGCGCCCCGATTCCTGCCACAGCTCGGCCGGCTGCACGGCCGGCATCAGGAGCTCGATCGCGCCCGCGCGGTTCATTTCCTCGCGCACGATCGATTCCACCTTGCGGATCGAACGCAGGCCGATCGGCAGATAGTTGTAAATGCCGCCAGCAACGCGACGGATCATGCCGGCGCGCACCATCAGCTTGTGGCTGACGATTTCTGCGTCAGAAGGAGCTTCCTTCAGGGTGCCGATAAAGAAACGGGAGGCTTTCATTCAGAATTTTTCCAAAAACGGCGGCACAATCTGAGCCGTCCAAAAAGATAAAACGGGGATTCGCGGACCCTTTGCGACGTTCAGCCGGCGCGGCGGCGGCTTGCGCAGCGGTCCGGCCAATCATGGCCCGACTGACCCACAGGGCCTGATCCGGAAGACTACCTCGACGACGCCCTTTTGCGGCGAATCGTTCCATTCTGGTGCGATCCGGTGCGTCAGGTCCGTTATCTGTTTATAATCAAAGCAATTTTAAAGGATTCGAAGGTGGTTGTATGCTGGATCGTGAAGGCTTTCGCCCGAACGTCGGCATCATCCTCTTGAACGCGCACAACGAGGTGTTTTGGGGCAAACGGCTCCGTGAACATTCCTGGCAGTTTCCGCAAGGGGGCATCAAGTATGGTGAAACCCCCGTGCAAGCGATGTATCGGGAGTTACACGAAGAAACCGGCCTGCTTCCGGAACACGTCAAGATCATCGGTCGCACGCGCGACTGGTTGCGTTACGAGGTGCCGGACAAGTTCATCAAGCGTGAAGTCCGTGGTCATTACCGCGGCCAGAAACAGATCTGGTTTCTGCTTCGAATGGTGGGGCGCGATTGCGATATTTGCCTGCGCGCCTGCGACCATCCGGAGTTCGATGCCTGGCGCTGGAACGAGTACTGGGTGCCTCTTGACTGTGTGATCGAGTTCAAGCGGGATGTGTATCAGTTGGCGTTGACGGAGCTGTCGCGTTTTCTGCGTCGTACGGCGCCGCGCGGGGAGAAACCGGCCGGGCATCATGGGCCGCGTTATCCCCGGGTGGTCAGCACGATGGCGGCGGAAAGCGCGTCACTCGAATCGTCAGGGTCGCTGATGACGGTCGAGACGTCGATTCGCACGACGATCGAAACGGATTGCGGGGATGTCGAAACCTCCGAAATCCGTTCGTCGACGCTCGTGCGCGATTGAACCCTGTGCGGCTGTTCATGCTGCATCTGCCGGTGCGGCATGGGACATGCTGCGCCGGCGTTTCGAGGAAATCATATTGAAAGCTTCAATTTTCGCCGTGGCGTGTCTCGCCACGGGTGCCTTGCTGGCTGGCTGCTCCAGCACGCCTTCCAACAAGGACGACAGCGCGTTCCAGTATCTGCTCGACAAGCCTTCCAACTGGGTTGAAAACAAGGTCGACGCATTGCCGCCGCTGCCACAGCAAGCCAACCTGCTGCCGTTCGACGTGTCACAGAATACGCCGCTGCATTTTTCGCTGGATTCGAAGTCGGTGACCGTAGGTACCGACGGCGTCGTGCGATACACCGTCGTGATTACAAGCCCGAGCGGCGCGCGTAACGTGAACTACGAAGGTATCCGCTGCGACACGTACGAATGGCGTCTGTATGCGGGCCTCGACGCTGATCACAGTGACTGGGACCGCACCGTCGAAAACGCATTCTCCCGCATCGAAAACGGCGAACTGAATGCCTATCACGCGGCGCTTTACCAGGATTATTTCTGCGCGAACAAGATTCCGGTCGCCAACGCGCAACGGATCGTCGAAAACGTCAAGTTTCACCGGACGCAGAGCGTGTTGATCCGCTAGATATCGTTGGGCGCCGCTGCCGGGTTTTCGTGCCGGCGCAACGACCCGAGGCAGGACGTTACGAAAAAAGCCGCTCCCAGGAGCGGCTTTTTTTCGTACTGCCTGAGGTCACCCTGCGGACAGGCCGTTAAACCAGCACGAGGTTGTCCCGGTGGATCAACTCTGGTTCAAGCATGTACCCGAGTACCGACTCGATATCGCTGCTGGGGCGCCGCTGAATCAGCTTTGCTTCTGCGCTGCTGTAGTTGGTCAGGCCGCGCGCGACCTCGCGACCCGCAGCATTCAGACACGCGATGACCTCGCCGCGCGCAAATACACCCTGCACGCCAACAACACCGATGGGCAAAAGGCTTTTGCCACCTGCGGTCAGCTTCTCGACGGCGCCATCATCGATGACGACGTGACCGCGCACCTGCAAGTGGTCCGCCATCCATTGCTTGCGCGCGGCGATTCGCGCGGTACGCGCGATCAGTTGCGTGCCGATTGCCTCGCCTGAAGCGAGCCGCACCAGAACGTCCGGTTCGCGTCCGCTCGCGATGACCGTGTTCGCACCGCTGTGTGCCGCGCGTTTCGCGGCGAGAATCTTGGTCAGCATGCCGCCACGGCCGATACTCGACCCCGCGCCGCCCGCCATCGCCTCGAGTTCTGGCGCGCCGGCATCCGCCTGCTCGACGAGCTTTGCCGCCGGATCCTTACGCGGATCCGCGGTGTAAAGGCCCTGTTGGTCAGTCAGAATCACCAGCGCATCGCCTTCTATGAGATTCGCGACCAGCGCGCCGAGCGTGTCGTTGTCGCCGAACTTGATTTCGTCGGTGATGACCGTGTCGTTCTCATTGATGATCGGCACGACGCCAAGGCGCAGGAGTGTGAGCAGCGTCGAGCGTGCGTTCAGATAGCGTTCACGATCGGCCAGATCGGCATGCGTGAGCAGAATCTGCGCGGTACGGATCGCATGTTCGGCAAAGCGGCTTTCATACACCTGCGCGAGCCCCATTTGACCAACAGCCGCTGCCGCCTGCAATTCGTCGATCTCGCGCGGACGCTTCGTCCAGCCGAGCCGCTGCATACCCTCAGCGATCGCGCCCGAGCTGACAAGGACGACTTCCTTGCCCTGTTCACGCAACGCCGCGATCTGGGCCGCCCAGCGACCGATCGCCGCATGATCGAGCCCACGCCCGTCGTTTGTGACGAGGCTCGAACCGACTTTCACAACCAGACGCCTGGAATCGGCGATGACGGAACGCATTGTGCGCGGTCTCCCAAGAGAATGCGTGAGGCCTGCCCGCACGCCCGCTTTCACGGAGCGTGCAGACCTTCAAACGACGGGTGGCTATTCTTGCGGCTGGACTGCTTCGGCGCCAGCATCACCTGCCGGTTTTTCGCGGAAGCGGACGTCAGCGGCCAGATCTTCGGCCTCAGCAGCGCGCTGGGCGTCAGAATGGGCCGCGATGTGGTCGTAGATGGCGTAAATCAGACTCTCGCAACCCTGACCCGTCAACGCGGAAATTTCGTAGACCGGGCCATTCCATTCATAGCGCTTAAGGAAATCGGCGACCCGCTCCGCGCGCTCCTCGTCCGGCACCATGTCGAGCTTGTTCAGCACGAGCCAGCGCGGCTTGTCGTAGAGTGACTCATCGTATTTGCGCAGTTCGTTGACGATCGCGCGCGCCTCAGCGACGGGATCGACCGCATCGTCAAATGGTGCGAGGTCGACGATATGCAGCAACAACCCTGTGCGTTGCAGATGTCGCAGGAACTGATGGCCGAGGCCCGCGCCTTCGGCTGCGCCCTCAATCAGGCCGGGAATATCGGCAATGACAAAACTGCGGCTCGGCCCGACACGTACAACGCCCAGATTCGGTGCCAGCGTCGTGAACGGATAGTCTGCGATCTTCGGTTTTGCATTCGACACCGAGGAGATAAACGTCGACTTGCCGGCGTTCGGCATGCCAAGCAGACCAACATCCGCCAGCACCTTCAGTTCAAGGCGCACCATGCGACGCTCGCCCGGCTTGCCGTCAGTCTTCTGACGCGGCGCGCGGTTCGTGCTCGACTTGAAGTGAAGATTGCCGAGGCCGCCCGAACCGCCTGCGGCGATTTGAACCGACTGGTTATGTTCGGTCAGGTCGGCGATCAGCTCGCCGGTTTCCATATCGAGAATAGTCGTGCCGACCGGCATGCGCAGCGTGATATCGTCGCCGCCCTTGCCGTAGCAGTCCGAGCCGCGACCATTTTCGCCGTTGCGCGCCTGATGCTTCTTCGCGTATCGGTAGTCGATCAGCGTGTTGATGTTGCGGTCCGCTACTGCGTACACGCTACCGCCGCGGCCACCGTCGCCACCGTCGGGGCCACCGAATGGGACAAACTTCTCGCGGCGCATCGACGCGCTGCCATCCCCTCCGTCGCCGGCGATGACTTCAATCCTCGCTTCGTCAATGAACTTCATGAGTAACTCCGTCCCGTGTTTAATGCCATTTTGCCGCGACTGTCGCGCGTTGACCAATCATCCGGATGGCCAAATACCCGCGCACGCGGCAATAAAAAAAGCCCCGCTAACTTCGCGGGGCCTTTGTTCCGGTCCTGAAGCCCGTGCCTGAATAAACTCAGGCTGCTGCCGGGACTACGTTGACCAGATGCTTCCTGTCGGCGCCTTTCGTCGTGAACTTGACGTGGCCGTCCGTCAGCGCGAACAAGGTGTGATCCTTGCCGATACCGACGTTTTCACCCGGGTGCATACGCGTGCCGCGTTGACGCACGATGATGCCGCCAGCGTTGATGGCCTGACCGCCGTACACTTTCACGCCAAGTCGTTTCGACTCGGAGTCGCGGCCGTTCCGGGACGATCCGCCTGCCTTTTTGTGTGCCATTTGTTAGCTCCTTGACCGGTGCGCTTACGCGTTGATAGCGTCGATGCGCAGTTCGGTGTAGTTCTGGCGGTGGCCGCCATGCTTCTGGTAGTGCTTCCGGCGACGCATCTTGAAGATGGTCACTTTTGCGTGACGACCCTGGGACACGACGGTAGCCTTGACGGAAGCCCCACTGACCAGCGGCGTACCGAACTTAATCGATTCGCCTTCGCCCACTGCGAGAACCTGGTCGAGCGTGATTTCAGCGTCAATGTCTGCCGGTATCTGTTCTACTTTAAGTTTTTCGCCGACAGCAACCTTATACTGCTTGCCGCCGGTTTTTATGACCGCGTACATTGAGAACCTCACTCTGTATTCATTTTCCCCACGCACCACGCGCGGAAACCCGTGATTATACATAGAGTTAGCGGCACAGTCAAAAGCAGTTGACTTCCCCGGGAAGGCCGCTCGGGACTGGCCGGATGGCCATTCCTGCAGCGATCTCGCAGGCTGCGGCGCGGAATGGCCGCGATTCGCCTTATAATTCGCGGCACTACCCCTTTTCGCCATCATGTCGTCGACTGCCACCCCCTCCCCCAACGCCGCCAGCCTCCTCGCTCCGATCGCCGAAGACATGCAGCAGGTGAACCGCGTTATCCGGCACCGTCTGGCGTCGGAGGTGATGCTGATCAACCAGATCTCCGAGTACATCATCAGTGCCGGCGGGAAACGGCTGCGTCCAGCGCTGCTGCTGCTCGTCGCCGGCGCGCTGGGCGAAACGACGGGGCACCGGCACGAACTGGCGGCAGTCGTGGAATTCATCCATACGGCCACGCTGCTCCATGACGACGTGGTCGACGAATCGGATCTGCGCCGCGGCCGCCAGACGGCGAACGCCCTGTTTGGCAACGCGGCGAGCGTGCTGGTGGGCGACTTCCTGTATTCGCGCTCGTTCCAGATGATGGTTGGCGTCGGCAAGATGCGCGTAATGGAAATCCTGTCCGAGGCGACGAACATCATCTCGGAAGGCGAGGTGCTGCAACTTCTGAACATGCACGACGCCGACGTGGACGAAGCCCGCTACATGCAGGTGATCCGCTACAAGACAGCGAAACTGTTCGAGGCCGCGGCACAACTCGGCGCAGTGCTTGCTGGCGCGGATGCGACGATCGAAGCGGCATCGGCGGAATTCGGCCGGCGTATCGGCACAGCCTTCCAGATCATGGACGACTGGCTCGACTACACGGGCACCGCTGAATCGATGGGCAAGAACGCCGGCGACGATCTGCGCGAAGGCAAACCAACGCTGCCGCTCATCTATCTGATCGAGTGCGGTACGCCCGAACAGTCGGCGCTCGCACGCGAGGCCATCGAACAGGGGGGCACCGACCGCTTCGAAACCATTTTCGAGGCGATCACGCGCTCAGGAGCTCTGGATCACACGCTTGAGTGCGCCAAGCAGGAGGCACAGGCGGCCGCCGCAGCAATTTCTTCGTTTCCGGATTCCATTTACAAAGAAAGCCTGCTAGAATTATGTTCTTACTCGACGGCAAGACAGTCTTGAACAAGACTGAAATGCAGCAGTAGTCCAAGTAATACCAATTCGGGGTGTAGCTTAGCCTGGTAGAGCGCTACGTTCGGGACGTAGAGGCCGGAGGTTCGAATCCTCTCACCCCGACCAGAATCTGAAAAAACCGCGCAAACGCGCGGTTTTTTTTCGCCTTCAGGTTTCGAGCCGCGGTGCACGCGTCCTATGCCATCCGGCCAGACGGGCATCAGCTGCACCCTCTGCTATATTTCTCTCCATCCCCCTTTTCCTCTACTTCGCGACGCGTGGACCAAATTCCCTTATGGGCGCAAATCAGCGCCGTCTTTGTGCTGCTCATCTGCTCAAGTTTCTTTTCCATATCCGAAACGGCGATGATGGCGCTGAACCGTCACCGCCTGAAGCACCTCGCCACACAGGGCACGCTCGGCGCCAAAACCACGCAGATGCTGCTCACGCACACGGACCAGTTGCTGAGCGTGATCCTGATCGGCAATAACCTGCTGAACACGATCATCCCTGTACTGACGACGTCCATCGCGCTGCATACGTTCGGGCATGACAACGTCGTGCTGTCGATCGCGACCGGCATCGTCGCGTTTCTGATCATCGTGTTCGCGGAGATCACACCGAAGATCGTCGGCGCGACGTTCCCGGAAAAAATCGCGCTGCCCGCCAGCCTGCTGATCGCGCCCATGATGCGCATCGCGCGGCCGCTGGTGTGGTTTGTCAATCTCTTCGCGACCGGCATCCTGCGCCTGTTGCACATTAATACCAAGGGCGGCCGTGACCAGCGTCTGTCAACGGAAGAACTGCGCACCATCGTGCTCGAGTCCGGCAGTTTCATGCCGACCAAGCACCGTAGCATCCTGCTCAACCTGTTCGACCTCGAAAACATTTCCGTCGACGACGTAATGATTCCGCGCCGCCGGATCGAGGCGCTCGACTTCGATGCGCCGTTCGAACAGATCCTGCATCAGCTCGAAACCTGCTATCACAACAAGCTGATCGTGTACCAGGGCGATATCGACCGGGTGCTTGGCGTGCTGCACGTCAGAAAAACGCTCGCCGCCCTTCACAACCAGGAGCTGGAGCGCGAGACGTTGCGCGAGCTGCTCACAGAACCCTACTTCGTGCCGACGGGCACGCCCGTGTTCCAGCAGCTTCAGTATTTCCAGGAAAGCCGGCAGCGCACGGCGCTCGTCGTCAACGAATATGGCGAGCTCGAAGGCCTCGTCACGCCGGAAGACATCATCGAAGAGCTGATCGGCGAATTCACGACATCCATTCCGCGAAGCGCCAGTTCGCGCGGCGGCTGGGATGACAACGGCGAATGCATCGTGACGGGTGGCATGCCCCTGCGTGAGCTGAACCGCTGGCTACAACTCACACTCCCTACCGACGGCCCGAAAACGCTTAACGGCCTGATCCTCGAAATGCTCGAAGAAATTCCGGAAGGCGACGTATGCGTTCGCATCGGCGAGGTGAAACTCGAAGTGCTGCGAAGCGACGATCAGGCAATTCGCACGGTCAAGATCTTCCGCCCGGCTACGCGCACGGGCACGAAACTCAAGAAGGCTGCGCGAGACTAGCCATCCGGCCGGCTGGTGCGCAAAGCGAGCTGCGACGATGATGAGGTCATCGCATTTTGCAGGCGGCCTCAAGCCGGATTCCGATGCACTCTCTTACTTCTCGCACCGCCCCTTCCACGGCGTCACGCACTGCCGCTCACGATGGTGACGCTGCGCCTCTTCATGGTCAGTCAGCGGCTCGTACGGTTACGCACCCTGTGTCGCGCGCGTTCAACGGCGTCGGGACCGCACAGGCCCCCAGCAGATTGCGACACGATGCGGATGTACCCGTCGATCCGGATTCCGACACCACGCCTGCTGTGCGATTACTGACCGACACGCTGATAGAAGCAGCGAACAGGAATGCCTCCGATCTGCATATCGAACCCGGTGAACATGACTGGCGGATCCGTCTGCGTATCGATGGCGTGCTGCATGAGATCGCGCGCCCGCCCGCGCATCTGCGCGATGCGTTCATCACCCGCGTGAAGGTGCTTGCCAGAATGGACATTGCCGAGCGACGCATCCCGCAAGACGGGCGTTTGCGGCTCGCAGCCGTGGCGGGGCGCACCGGGGACTATCGCGTCAACTCGCTGCCCACGCTGCATGGCGAAAAACTCGTGCTGCGTCGCCTCGAAACGCTGCCCGCACAACTCTCGCTCGACGCGCTCGGGCTCGACTCCATCCAGCGCGATGCGGTCAAAGCTGCGATTCGTGCCCCGCACGGGCTGATGCTCGTCACCGGGCCGACGGGCAGCGGCAAGACGCTCTCGTTGTACTGCTTCCTGCAAATGCTGAACGCCGAATCTCGCAATCTGTGCTCGGTCGAAGACCCGTCAGAAATCCAGATGGCGGGCATCAACCAGGTCAGCGTCCGCGAAAAAGCCGGGCTCACGTTCGCCGTCGCGCTGCGTGCGTTCCTGCGTCAGGATCCGGACGTCATCATGGTGGGCGAAATCCGCGACGAAGAAACGGCGGACGTCGCCGTCAAGGCCGCGCAGACCGGCCACCTTGTGCTCTCGACGCTGCACACGAACGACGCACCGGCCGCTGTCGCCCGGCTGATGGACATCGGCGTCGCGCCTTATAACCTGGCAGCGGCGCTACGCGTGGTGACCGCACAGCGTCTCGTGCGGCGACTATGCGTGGCATGCCGTGTACCGGCGAACGAATCAGGCGCCGCGCTTCGCGCAGCAGGCGTTCCGGAAGCGCATCTCGACGGCTGGCATCCGTACACACCAAAAGGCTGCATCGCATGTCACGGCGTGGGTTATCGCGGACGGATCGGTGTGCATCAGGTGATGCCGGTTTCGGACGCCATGCGCGAGTTGATCGTTGCGCGCGCGGGCACGCTTGCAATTGCGAAACAGGCGCAGGCCGAACATGTCGGCACGCTTCGCGAAGCAGCACTTGCCCGTGTAAGAGACGGCACAACAAGCCTCGCCGAAGCCATGGCAGCAACGGAGGTTGCATGAACATGCCCCCACCTCCGTTACACGTTTCGTCGCCCGACGTGCGCTTTGCGTGGCACGCCGTGGACTCGAACGGCGTCAGACGTCGCGGCACACTGATCGCGCCGGATCCAGCCGTCGCCCGCGCACAACTCAAACGCGACAACCTCTTCGTCTACGAACTCGACGCGCGTGGGCAGGCACCGCGACCGAAGGCACGCGCCGCCGAAGTCACGTTGTTTACCCGACAACTTTCAAGCCTTCTACGCGCGGGGCTGCCGCTCGCACCCGCACTCGACGTGCTGGCGCAGTCGCCGGCGCGCCGTGGCCGGGAGGGCATGCCGCGCATCGTCGGCGCGCTGGCGCGCGACATCACCGCAGGCCTGCGCTTCTCCGCCGCGCTTGAAAGGCATCCCGCGCAATTCGGCGCGCTGTACTGTCAGCTGGTCGGAGTCGGCGAAGCAACCGGCGCGCTCGCTTCGGTTCTCGCGCGCATCGCAGATGACCGTGAGCGTGCCGCCGCACAACGGGCAAAGGTCAGGGCCGCGCTCACCTACCCAGTCGCGATCCTGCTGCTCGCGCTTGCCATCACCGCGGCACTCCTCGTATGGGTCGTGCCGACGTTTCAGCAGATCTTCGACGGCTTCGGCGCAAAACTGCCCGTACCCACGCAGTTCGTAATTGCGCTTTCGTCGGCCGCCGCACGCTGGAGCGTGCCCGCACTCGTATGCGTCGTCGGGGCGAGCTTCGCCATCGCGCACGTGTTACGCCGCTCGGACAAGGCGCGCATTTCATTCGCACGCCTGACGCTGAAACTGCCAATCGCCGGACCGCTACTGACAACGCTGTGCTCGGCGCGCTGGAGTCGCGCGCTCGGCACACTGCTCTCCGCCGGTACGCCGTTATCGGACGCCTTCGATTCCCTGACGCACGCTACTGGCAACGCTTACGTCGATCGCGAGACCGGCAATATAGCGCTCCGGCTGCGTCGCGGGGAGCGTCTCGCCGCCGCCATGCAGACCGCAGGCTGCTTTCCGCCGGAAATCGTTCAACCCGTCGCCGTCGCCGAGGAATCGGGCGCGCTGGATGCGATGCTGATCGACGTCGCGTCACTCTGCGACCGGCAGGTCGATGAAAAGATCGGCACACTCGCGAGTCTCTGTGAGCCACTTGTCATCATGGTGCTGGGCATACTCGTCGGTGGTCTCGTCATCGCGATGTATCTTCCCATCATTCAACTCGGCAACGTGGTGTAGCATCGCAGCCGAATCCAGTCATTCAACCATGCGCGCGATAACAAACCTGACCGACTCCCCTTTTGGCGGCCCGCTGGGCTATTACACAGCCAGCGTCACCGCAGCGTTCAGCGCTCTGCCCGTCAGCGCGCAGATTGCATTCGCCATCGTATTTGGCCTCGTCATCGGCAGCTTCGTGAACGTGGTGGCATACCGGTTGCCGATCATGCTCGAGCGCGCCTGGCGCAATGAAGTCAGCGAGACGACCGGCCAGACGTTCGAAGGCGACACCCTTCCCGCGCGCTTTGACCTGTGGCTCCCTCGCAGCGCGTGCCCGCATTGCGGACATACGCTGAAGGCATGGGAAAACATTCCCGTCCTGAGCTATCTGCTGCTGCGCGGCCGTTGCTCGCATTGCCACACGCGTGTGAGCCTGCGCTATCCCGTGATCGAAATTGCGAGTGCTGCGCTTGCGGCCGGATCGCTCGTGACGTTCGGCGCGACAGGTACCGCGCTCGTTGCGTTCGGACTCTGTGCCACGCTTCTCGCGATGAGCGCCATCGACATCGATACGCACCTCTTGCCCGACTCAATGACGTTGCCACTTCTGTGGGCCGGCCTCATCATCAACTTCGAAAGCACGTTTTCCACGCTGCACGACGCGGTGCTCGGCGCGATCGCGGGCTACCTCACGCTGTGGTGCGTCCACTGGCTTTTCAAGCTGATACGTGGCATCGAGGGCATGGGCTATGGCGATTTCAAGCTGCTCGCAGCGCTCGGCGCGTGGCTCGGCTGGGCGTCGCTGCCGCAGATTGTCGTGATCGCCGCGGTAGCAGGCGCGGTCGTCGGATTGCTTGCAACGTGGCGTGGCCGGATGCGCTTCGAGGAGCCGTTGCCGTTCGGTCCGTTCCTCGCGGCCGGCGGCGCAATCACCTTGTTTCTCGGTACGCCGCTGTACCAGGTGTTGGGGAGCTGAAACATGTTTGCTGTCGGGATAACGGGCGGAATCGGTAGTGGCAAGTCCACCGTCGCGGATCTCTTCGCCATGCGCGGCGTACCGCTTGTCGACACCGACGTGATTGCCCATCGCATTACCGCGCCCGGTGGCCTCGCGATGCCATCGATTGCAACGGAGTTCGGTCCATCGTTCGTTGCGCACGACGGCTCACTCGATCGTGCGCAGATGCGCGCGCTGGTCTTCAGCGACGATACAGCGCGCTCGCGACTCGAAGCGATCACGCATCCGCTGATCCGCGCCGAAACGGAGCGCGAACGAAGCGAGGCGCGCGGGCCGTATGTCATGGTGGTCGTACCGTTGCTCGTCGAATCGGGTAGCTGGAAGAACCGCGTCGACCGCGTGCTCGCCGTCGACTGCACCGTCGAAACGCAGATCGAACGGGTCATGCGCCGCAACGCATTCACGCGCGAACAGGTACTCGCGATCATCGAGCGTCAGGCAACCCGCGAAGCGCGACTGGCTGCGGCGGATGATGTCATCGTCAACGATGCCGTTTCCATCGAGACGCTTTCCAGAGAAGTCGACGCGTTGCACCGGCAGTACGTCTCGCTAGCCGGGACGTAATACGCCGCTCGCGCGATAGCCATGGCAAGCAGTACGCGTTGCGCTACACGAGCGCCGCAGGCCGCTCGCAGCACCGCAAACCCGGTGCTTTGCCAACGCCACATCCCGCCACGAAACCGGCCGCCGGCGCGGTCACAGGGCGATCGCGATTCCGACGCAGAAAATGCGCCTGAACGGGCGAAAAAAGTGCGTGATTGCTAGGGTAGTCACACGGCATTAGAATGTCCTGCAATCCCGTCACCGACCACGCCAGAGGCGAGCGCGCTTGATCCTTTACGAGTATCCCTTCAACGAGCGAATCCGTACGCTGTTGCGCCTCGAAGATCTGTTCGAGCGCTTCACGTTCTTTCTGACCCAGGAAGACGCCAGGGAGCACCATGTTGCGCTGACGACCCTCTTCGAAATCGCCGAAGTCGCGGGCCGCGCGGATCTGAAGTCGGATCTGATGAAAGAGCTTGAACGGCAACGCCAGACACTGGCGCCGTTTCGCGGAAATCCTGGCATCGAGCAGAACGCACTCGAAGCCGTCCTGGGAGAAATCGAACAGACACTCGCTGGCCTCACACAGATGCAGGGCAAAACAGGCCAGCATCTTGCAGACAACGAGTGGCTCGCAAGCATCCGCAGCCGCGCAATCATTCCTGGTGGAACCTGCAAGTTCGATCTGCCGTCGTACTTCGCGTGGCAACAGACGCATCCGGATCAGCGTCGCCAGGACATCGCCAAGTGGGTGACGCCGCTGCTGCCGCTGCGTGATGCCGCTACGATCGTGCTGCGCCTCGCGCGCGAATCGGGCCAGGCGTCAAAAGTGATGGCGATGCAGGGGAGCTACCAGCAGATGCTCTCGGGCCGTTCGTATCAGTTGATGCAGGTGAGAGTGGCACCGGAATTGCGGGTGATTCCGGAGGCGAGCGCCAACAAGTACATGCTGTGGGTGCGTTTCACGGTGCAGGACGGCGACCTGAGGCCGCGCGCAGTCGATGTCGACGTACCGTTCCAGCTTACGTTGTGCAGCCTGTAACGGCGGGCCTCGTGCAGTCAGGGCAATCGCGATGGCCGTGCGATGCCGCCTTTTATAATGTCCCGGTTGGCCCCATGTTTGAAGCTTCCCGTTCCTGAATGCGATGATCGCCTGACCGTATGCCCACTGTCGTCAAATGCCCAACTTGCGGAAAGGACGTCCGCTGGACACCTGAAAACCGCTTCCGCCCGTTCTGTTCGGATCGCTGCAAGCAGACCGACCTCGGAGCGTGGGCCGCCGAAAAGTACAAGATCGGCGGCACCGACGAAGAACCGCCTTCGGACGAAACGCCCTCCGGCGACTACAACCCGCACTGAAACCGCAGCCGCGCGCTACTGCTCCGCAGCCAGCCATTCCAGCACGGGAATGGTGGCCGGCAGCAGCGGCGAGACTTCGGCAGGCAACGCCTGCCAGACGAAGGCCTGACCTTCGCGTCCGTGCGGCTCGCCGTCCCACTCGGTCACCTTGCAGAAATAGAGCCGTACGTACGCGTGCGGATAGTCGTGTTCGAGCGTATGCCAGCGATGGCTCGCCTTCACGTCGATCCCGAGCTCCTCGTGCAGTTCGCGGGCGAGCGCGGCTTCCACCGATTCGCCCGGCTCCAGCTTTCCGCCTGGAAACTCCCAGTAGCCTTCGTACGGCTTGCCAGCGGGCCGCTGCGCAAGGAGGTAGCGGCCGTCCGGCTGCACCAGCACGCCGACCGCGACTTCAGTGACTGGCCGCGTAGTGCCTGCAGCGCCCCCGTCGGCAGCGAGGTCAGCGGCGGCCGTCATGCGCCCTCTGCAGACGCCTGCGGCGCCTGGGATTTGCGCCCCGACCGGTCGCGCGCGAACTGCCATGCCACCCGGCCCGAACGTGAGCCGCGCTCCAGCGCCCAGACGAGCGCATCGCCGCGTGCCGCTTCGACCTCGGCGTCGGTGCAACCGAAATGGCGCAGCCAGTGGCCGACAATCGCCAGGTAATCGTCCTGCTTGAACGGGTAGAAACTCACCCACAGGCCAAAGCGCTCGGACAGCGAAATCTTTTCCTCGACCACTTCGCCCGGATGGATCTCGCCATCGGACGTGTGCTTGTACGTCTCGTTGTCGCTCATGTACTCGGGCAGCAGATGGCGCCGGTTCGAGGTCGCGTAGATCAGCACGTTGTCCGACTGCGCGGCCACCGAGCCGTCGAGCGCCACCTTCAGCGCCTTGTAGCCGGATTCGCCTTCTTCGAACGAGAGATCGTCGCAGAACACGATGAACCGCTCCGGACGCGTAGCAATCAGATCGACGATGTCGCCGAGATCGTGCAGGTCGTCCTTGTCCACTTCGATCAGGCGCAGACCGTCTTTGGCGTGCGCGTTCAGGCACGCCTTGATCAGCGACGATTTACCCGTGCCGCGCGCGCCCGTCAGCAGCACGTTGTTGGCCGGCTGGCAGTGCACGAACTGACGCGTGTTCTGCTCGATGAGCGACTTCTGGCGGTCGATGTTCTGCAGATCGTCGAGCGAGATCGTCGAAATCGATGGTACCGGCTGCAGGTAACCGCGCCCCTGACGCTTGCGCCAGCGGAATGCAACGGCCGCCGACCAGTCGACATTGGCTGCAGCGGGCGGAAGCATCGCTTCCAGGCGGCCGAGTACCGCTTCGGCGCGCGTCAAAAACTGTTCGAGTTTGTCCATCGTGTATGCAGCCCGGTATCAGGAACGGTAATCGGCGTTGATGCTGACGTAGTCGTGCGAGAGGTCGCAGGTCCAGATCGTGCCCTGCGCGTCGCCGCGACCGAGCACCACGCGAATCGCGATCTCGCTTTTCTTCATGACGCGCTGGCCGTCTTCCTCGCGATAGTCCGGATTGCGTCCGCCGGCTTTCGCGACGAGCACGTCGTCGAGGTACAGGTCGATCCGGCCGACATCGAGGTCGTTCACGCCTGCATAGCCGATCGCGGCGAGAATGCGACCAAGGTTCGGATCAGACGCGTAGAAGGCGGTCTTCACGAGCGGCGAATGGCCGATCGCGTAGGCGATCTGGCGGCATTCGGCGATGTCCCTGCCGCCTTCGACGTTCACGGTCATGAACTTCGTTGCGCCCTCGCCATCGCGGACGATCAGTTGCGCGAGCGTCTGCGCGACTTCGGTCACGGCGTCACGTAGCGCGCTGTAGGCGGCGGATTCGGTAGAGGCGATCGCCGGCAGGCTCGACTTGCCCGATGCAATCAGGATGAACGAGTCGTTCGTCGACGTATCGCCGTCGATCGTGATGCAGTTGAACGAGCGGTCCGCAACGTGCTTCACCAGCGCGTCGAGCACCGGCTGGGCGACGTTGGCGTCGAACGCGAGGAAGCCGAGCATCGTTGCCATGTTCGGCTTGATCATGCCGGCGCCCTTGCTGATGCCGGTCAGCGTGACCGTGTGGCCGTCGATCGTCACCTGGCGCGATGTGGCTTTGGCGAGCGTGTCGGTCGTCATGATCGCCTGAGCGGCGTCGTACCAGTGCGCGGCCTTGCGGTTCGCCAGGGCGGCGGGCAAACCGGCCTTCAGACGGTCGACCGGCAGCGGCTCAAGAATCACGCCGGTCGAGAACGGCAACACCTGCTCCGGCGCGATGTCCGCGAGACGTGCGAGTTCGACGCAGGTTTCGCGCGCATGCGCGAGACCGGGTTCGCCGGTGCCGGCGTTCGCGTTGCCGGTGTTCACGACGAGCGCACGAATGGCCTTACCGCCAGCGCGAACCCGCTCCAGATGCTCACGGCACACCGTCACCGGCGCAGCGCAAAAACGGTTCTGCGTGAACACGCCCGCGACTGTCGCGCCTTCGTCGACGGAGATGACGAGCACGTCCTTCCGATTCGGCTTGCGGATGTTCGCTTCGGCCCAGCCCAGCGTGACGCCGGCGACAGGATGCAGTTGAGCGGGATCGATCGAGGGGAAATTGACAGCCATGTTGGCAACCTGTCGGAGATGAGCGTGCCGGCACGGAACCGACATCGGGAATCAACATGAGCGGACCGGGCGAACGCCGGACCACCAGAGAACCAGCTTGCGCCAACTGACTAAATGGCGCAGATGGAACGACGCGGCGCGTGCACCAGTTGCGATGCATGCGCCGTTTTTCAACTCAGGCAATCTTGCCGTGGCACTGCTTGTACTTCTTGCCGCTGCCGCACGGGCAGGGGTCGTTGCGGCCGACCTTCGGCACGTTATCTCCCGCCAGTTGCTGCGAGCCCGGCGCGTGGTGGCCGTGGCTCATTGCATCGCCGATCATGGCTGCGGCTGCATCGGCCGCAACCGGCACCGCCGCTGCTTCACCCGCTTCCGCGAACTCGGCATGACGGAACTCGACGTTCTCGAGATGGCTGCCCTGCTCTTCGTACTGCTCGGCCGCCTGCTCCAGCTGCTCCGGCGACTGGATCTGCACGTTCATCACAACGCGCGTCACTTCGAGCTTCACGGCGTCGAGCATCGCGGCGAACAGTTCGAATGCTTCGCGCTTGTACTCCTGCTTCGGGTTCTTCTGCGCATAGCCGCGCAGATGGATGCCCTGACGCAGGTGATCGAGTGCCGCGAGGTGTTCGCGCCAGCTGCGATCGAGCGTCTGCAGCATGATCGAGCGTTCGAACGCGCTGAACGATTCGCGACCCACGAGTTCGACCTTGCCTTCGTATGCTTCGTCGGCGGCTGCCGTAACGGCTTCGAGAATTTCGCCGGCATCGATCGACTTCGACTCGTTGATCATCTCCTGAATTGCGAGATCAAGCTGCCATTCGTTACGCAGCACTTCTTCCAGCTCAGGCACGTCCCACTGCTCTTCGATGCTGCCCGCCGGCACGAACTGATGGACGATATCGGCGATCACGCCGTGACGCATCGCGCCGATCGTTTCGGTAATGTCGTGCGCTTCGAGCAACTCGTTACGCTGCTGATAGATCACCTTGCGCTGGTCGTTCGACACGTCGTCGTATTCGAGCAGCTGCTTGCGGATATCGAAGTTGCGTGCTTCGACCTTGCGCTGCGCCGATTCGATCGAACGCGTGACGATGCCCGCTTCGATCGCCTCGCCTTCCGGCATCTTCAGGCGATCCATGATCGAGCGCACCCGGTCGCCCGCGAAAATGCGCAGAAGCGGATCGTCCAGCGACAGATAGAAGCGCGACGAACCCGGATCGCCCTGACGGCCGGCACGGCCGCGCAGCTGGTTATCGATCCGGCGCGATTCGTGACGCTCGGTGCCGATGATGTGCAGACCGCCCGCGGCCTTCACTTCATCGTGCAGCGCCTGCCATTCGTCGTGCAGTTGCTGGATGCGGCGCGCCTTTTCGTCGGCGGGAATCGACTCGTCGAGCTCGAGGAACGTGGCCTGCTTTTCCGCATTACCGCCCAGCACGATGTCCGTGCCGCGACCGGCCATATTGGTCGCAATCGTCACGCGCTTCGGACGTCCCGCTTCCGCAACGATTGCCGCTTCACGTGCGTGCTGCTTCGCGTTCAGCACTTCGTGCGGCAGGCCCGCCTTGGTCAGGAGGTTCGACAGCAGCTCGGAGTTCTCGATCGATGTCGTACCGACCAGCACCGGCTGGCTGCGCTCATAGCACTCGCGAATGTCGCGGATGACGGCGTCGTAACGCTCCTTCGCCGTCTTGTAGATCTGATCCTGCTTGTCGATCCGCTTCGGCGGGCGGTTTGTCGGAATGACGACCGTCTCCAGTCCGTAGATCTCGTTGAATTCGTACGCTTCGGTATCGGCCGTGCCCGTCATGCCCGACAGCTTCGCGTACATACGGAAGTAGTTCTGGAACGTGATCGAAGCGAGCGTCTGGTTTTCGCTCTGGATCTTGACGTGTTCCTTCGCCTCGACGGCCTGGTGCAGCCCGTCCGACCAGCGGCGGCCCGACATCAGACGGCCAGTGAACTCGTCGACGATCACGACTTCGTTGTTCTGCACGACGTAGTGCTGGTCCTTGAAGAACAGCGTGTGTGCGCGCAGCGCCGCGTACACGTGGTGCATCAGCGTGATGTTCTGCGGTGCGTACAGGCTTTCGCCTTCGCCGATCAGACCCCAGTCGGCGAGCAGGCGCTCCGCCTTTTCGTGGCCCGATTCGGTGAGGAACACCTGACGTGCTTTCTCGTCGAGCGTGTAGTCGCCCGGTTTTTCGACGCCCGTACCATCGGCCTTTTCTTCACCGATCTGACGCTCGAGCAGCGGCGGCAGCGCGTTCATGCGCACGTAGAGTTCGGTGTGATCTTCCGCCTGGCCGGAGATGATCAGCGGCGTACGCGCTTCGTCGATCAGGATCGAGTCCACTTCGTCGACGACCGCAAAATTGAGCGCCCGCTGTACGCGCGCGTCGGTCTCGTAGACCATGTTGTCGCGCAGGTAGTCGAAGCCGAATTCGTTGTTTGTGCCGTACGTGATATCCGACGCGTAAGCCTGCTGCTTCGCGTCGTGATCCATCTGCGACAGGTTGATACCCACCGACAGGCCGAGGAAGTTGTACAGGCGCGCCATCCATTCGGCATCGCGCTGTGCAAGATAATCGTTCACCGTCACGACGTGCACGCCGCGGCCAGACAACGCGTTCAGGTAGACCGGCAGCGTAGCGACGAGCGTTTTGCCTTCGCCGGTGCGCATTTCCGCGATCTTGCCGTAGTGCAGGACCATGCCGCCGACGAGCTGCACGTCGAAGTGGCGCATATGCAGAACGCGCCTGCTCGCTTCGCGGCAGACGGCGAAGGCCTCCGGCAGCAGCTTGTCGAGCGATTCGCCGCTCGCGACACGCTGTCGGAACTCACCGGTTTTTGCGCGCAGTTGATCATCCGTCAACTGCTCGATCTGCGGTTCGAGCGCATTGATCGACGCGACGGTCTTTTGATATTGCTTGACGAGCCGCTGGTTGCGGCTGCCAAAAATCTTTTGTAGAAAACCGGTGGTCATCGGATCGGTGTCTGCGTCGCGGCTGCGGCCCGGTCACACGGTGTGTGAGCCCGGAAACGACGGCCCCGGCGGCTTAGGTCCAAGAGTGAATTCGAATCGGGGATTTTAGCACGCAGGTTCGGCTACGCCTGTGTCCATGGCGGATTGGCCAGGGTCAGTGCGGGCCGCGCTCCCGTAGCCCCCGACGACGGCCCGGCGCGCAAGCGACGGGGTACAATCCGGGCATCACGGCGTAGGGTCGGCAACATCAGTTCTGCCGCCGGTTTCCGCCTGTCCTCACCTCGAAAGCTTCCGCGAAAATATGAGCCGTTTCTCGTCGTTTTCAAGGCCGTTTTCAAGCACGAACGCGGCACGCCGCCCGCAGGCCATCTCAGAAGTGCTCAATCGCACTGATGCGTTCGCCGCCCTGCGCGCCGGGGTCGAGCAGATTGCCGCGCTGGAGCGCGATCTGAAGCAGCTTCTGCCCGATTATCTGGCGACGAGTGTCGAACCCGGTTTCATCAAGGAAGGGGGACTGACGCTTTTTGCCGCACACAACGCGCTTGCCGCGCGCCTGCGACATCTTGAACCCCGTCTGCTGTCGGATTTGCAGCAACGCGGCTGGGCAGTCAATTCGCTGCGCATCCGCGTGCGTCCGCAGGCAGTGAAAGAGCCGCCGCAGCCCAAACAGGCACGTATGACGGCGCGCGGCGCCGAAGCACTGCATGCGCTCAGCGAAACGCTCGCGCCCTCGCCGCTGCGAGAGGCGCTCGCCAGAATGGCGGCCCGGCATCGCATTAGTCGCGAGCCCAAAAAATAGGCGGCCCCGAAGGCCGCCTGTTTCCTGCTATTCGTTCCGTCAACCACGCCAGCGGTGCTGAACCGCCCGTCGGCTATCAGGCAAATGCCGTCTGCGTATCGTAGGCAAAGCCACGCGGGGCCTGCTTCGGATCGTTGAAAGTGACGATTTCGTACGAATCCTCGTGCGCCAGCAGCTCGCGCAGCAGCTGGTTGTTCAGGCCGTGACCCGACTTGTAAGCGTTGTACGAAGCCAGCAGCGGATGCCCCACCACGTACAGGTCGCCGATCGCATCGAGCATCTTGTGCTTCACGAACTCGTCGTCGTAACGCAGACCGTCGTTGTTCAAGATGCGGTATTCGTCGAGCACGATCGCGTTGTCCATGCTGCCACCGCGCGCCAGACCCAGTTCACGCATCATTTCAACTTCGTGCGCAAAGCCGAACGTACGGGCACGCGCGATTTCACGCACATACGACGTATTCGCGAAATCGACTTCGAGCGCCTGGCCAGTCTTGTCGACGGCCGGATGACGAAAATCGATCGTAAACTTCAGTTTGAAGCCAAAAAACGGCTCCAGACGGGCAAATTTGTCACCGTCGCGGATTTCGACCGGTTTCGTGACCTTGATGAATTTCTTGGCGGCGTTCTGCTCTTCCACGCCCGCCGACTGGATCAGGAACACGAAAGAAGCCGCGCTACCGTCCATGATGGGAATTTCTTCAGCGGTGACATCGACATACAGGTTGTCGATGCCAAGACCGGCGCAGGCGGACATCAGATGCTCGATCGTCGACACGCGCGCGCCGTCTTTCTGCAACACCGAAGCGAGACGCGTATCGCCGATCGCCATCGCCTGTGCAGGAATCTCCACCGGCGTGGCCAGATCCACGCGCGTGAACACGATGCCCGTGTCCGGACCCGCCGGACGGAGCGTCAGGTCGACCTTGCGGCCCGAATGCAAGCCGATGCCGACCGTTTTGACGATCGATTTGATTGTGCGCTGCTTCAACATAATGGTCTTCTATTCGATTGAAAATCCCAATCGGGATTTTTTATTCCATAGCGCGAATTATACTCCATCAACCTCACATCGGGTTTTCACCGAACGTATCAATCTGTTTCTCATTTTTACTTCAAAGCTGTCGCGCGGAAAGCGTGACGGGCCGACACCCGGAACGGAGGCGTTTCCGGACATCGACCCGCGTAACGGCCAGTCACATTAGCGTCATCGTGTCGTTGCCTGCCTGCAACATTTCACAGGACAGAACGGCAAAACGGACGCCCGCAGCTAGCTCAACGTGGCGAGAATGCTCGCTGCATCGCTGACTTCGAATTTGCCGGGTGCCTCGATTTTCAGCGTCTTGACCACGCCGTCGTCGACCACCATGGCGTAGCGCTGGGAACGGATTCCCATGCCACGCGCCGACAGATCCTGCTCCAGACCGAGCGCCCGCGTGAAAGCCGCGCTTCCGTCCGCCATCATGCGCACCTTGCCCGAGGTGTGCTGATCGCGTGCCCACGCGCCCATGACGAACGCGTCGTTGACGGACACGCACCAGATCTCGTCGATACCGGCCGCCTGCAATGCGGCGGCGTGTTCGACATAACCCGGCACGTGCTTCGCTGAACAGGTCGGCGTGAACGCACCCGGCAATCCGAAGATCACCACGCGCTTTCCCGCGGTCTGTTCGCGCACGTCGAAGCTGTTGGGCCCGATCGTGCAGCCTTCGCGCTCGTCTTCGATCAATTCGTAGACGATTGCTTCCGGCAGCTTTTCACCTACCTGAATCATGCTCAGTCCTTTACATCGATGCGGCTTGCATTCGCACGTTTTCGTGTCGCAGTGAACTGACGTTTGCCGACAGTTGCCCGATCCGCTTCGCGAATACGAAGAGGGCATCTGTCCCCGCCGCGCCTCTGAGGAAACGCGGCCTTGTTCGCCCTTCACCCGCCACGCCCGTGCATACCGCTGGTGGCACGCATCAAACGTGCCGCAGCGCAGCCCAGCCTGCGGTTAGTCCGCCTGCTTGCGCAGGAACGCCGGGATATCGTACGTGTCGACGCCCTTTTCCTGCAGCGCCTGCACGTGCGAAGCAGCCGTATCGCGCGACGTGCGCCAGACGGCCGGCGTATCCAGCGAACCGTAATCGGCCGCGCTCGTATGATGCTGCTGGGGCGTATACGCGTGCGCATGGCCGCTGACCGGCTGGTTGTCGGTGCCGGTACGCAGCAGCGTCATCGGTGCCGATTGCTGCTTCTTCGCCGCACGGCCGAGACCCGTTGCCACAACCGTCACGCGCAGCGCGTCGCCCATTGCATCATCGTAGACTGCGCCAAAAATCACGGTTGCGTCTTCAGCAGCATAGCTCTTGATCGTGTTCATCACTTCGCGCGTTTCCGACAGACGCAGCGAACGGCTCGACGTGATGTTCACGAGCACGCCACGCGCACCCGACAGGTCCACACCTTCCAGCAGCGGGCTGGCAACAGCCTGCTCAGCCGCAAGACGCGCGCGATCGACGCCGGCAACCGTCGCCGTGCCCATCATCGCCTTGCCCTGCTCGCCCATCACCGTCTTCACGTCTTCAAAGTCGACGTTCACGAGGCCGTCCACATTGATGATTTCCGCGATACCGGCGACTGCGTTGTTCAGAACGTCATCTGCGCACTGGAAGCATTTATCCATCTCGGCGTCATCGCCCATCACCTCGAACAGCTTGTCGTTCAGAACGACGATCAGCGAGTCGACGTGATCCTCCAGTTGCTGCGAACCTGCTTCTGCCACACGCATCCGCTTGCCGCCTTCGAATTCGAACGGCTTGCTGACGACGCCGACGGTCAGAATGCCCATCTCCTTGGCGATCTGTGCCACGACCGGTGCTGCGCCCGTGCCGGTGCCGCCGCCCATGCCCGCGGTGATGAACACCATGTGCGCGCCGCGCAGTGCATCGGCGATGCGCTCACGTGCTTCTTCTGCTGCCGAACGGCCCATTTCCGGCTTGGCGCCCGCGCCGAGACCGGTGTTGCCGAGCTGGATCACAGCCGTGGCGCGCGAGCGCGACAGTGCCTGTGCATCCGTGTTCATCACGATGAAGTCGACGCCTTGCACGCCGCGGTTGATCATGTGCTGAACGGCATTGCCGCCAGCGCCACCTACCCCAACCACCTTGATGATGGTGCCGTTGGTTTCGGTTTCCAGCATCTGGAATTCCATGTTGCCTCCGTCAAGAAAAAATGTACTGCCGCTAAGCAGCTACTCGGCCGTTATCCGGCAGGAGATCGGGCAACCTCCTGTCGCGCGCCAGCCGCCGGCACCAGCGCGTATTTTTGAAACTGTGCTCTTGAAACCTGCTACTCAAGCCGTACTGCGGGTGCTGCGGTAAAACCTTAAAAATTACCGAGGAACCAGTCTTTCATACGGCCGAGCACCTGGCCCATCGATCCCGACTGCACGGCGACCTTGCGACCGCGCATACGTTGCGCGCGGCCCTCGACGAGCAGACCCATCGCCGTCGAATAACGCGGATTGCGCACCACGTCAGCAAGGCCGCCCGCGTATTCCGGCGCACCGATGCGCACCGGCTTCAGGAAAATGTCTTCACCGAGTTCGACCATGCCCGGCATCATCGCCGCGCCGCCCGTCAGCACCACGCCGGAGCTCAGCAGTTCCTCATAACCCGACTCGCGCACGACCTGCTGCACGAGCGAAAACAGTTCTTCGACGCGCGGCTCGACGACCGCCGCCAGCGCCTGGCGCGACAGCGTGCGCGGACCGCGCTCGCCAAGACCCGGCACTTCGATCATTTCGTCCGGGTCGGCGAGCGCCTGCTTCGCGATGCCGTAGCCGACCTTGATGTCTTCCGCGTCTGGCGTCGGCGTGCGCAGCGCCATCGCGATGTCACTCGTGATCTGGTCGCCGGCAATCGGAATCACTGCCGTATGACGGATCGCGCCTTCGCTGAAGATCGCAATATCGGTCGTGCCCCCGCCGATATCGACGAGCACCACGCCAAGTTCCTTTTCGTCTTCCGTCAGCACAGCCAGCGACGACGCCAGCGGCTGCAGGATCAGATCGTTCACTTCGAGACCGCAACGACGCACGCACTTGACGATGTTCTGCGCCGCGCTCACCGCGCCGGTCACGATATGCACCTTCACTTCGAGACGGATGCCGCTCATGCCGATCGGTTCGCGCACATCCTCCTGGCCGTCGATGATGAATTCCTGCGTCAGGATGTGCAGCACCTGCTGATCGGTCGGGATGTTGATCGCTTTCGCCGTCTCGATCACGCGCGCGACGTCCGTCTGCGTGACTTCCTTTTCCTTGATCGCCACCATGCCGCTCGAATTGAAGCTGCGGATATGGCTGCCGGCGATCCCCGTGAATACGTTTGTGATCTTGCAATCGGCCATCAGTTCAGCTTCTTCCAGCGCGCGCTGAATCGATTGCACCGTGGCCTCGATGTTCACCACGACGCCTTTCTTGAGCCCCTTCGATTCGCTCTGGCCGAGGCCGATCACCTCGTAGTGACCTTCGCCCTTCAACTCGGCGACGATGGCCACCACCTTCGACGTCCCGATGTCGAGGGCGACCAGCAGATCTTTATAGTCTTTACTCATAGCGTGCTCATTGCGTGTGATGTCCGTTTACTTCTTGCCCTTGTCGGGTTCGCTGATAAAACGCATGCCTGCTGCGCGAATCGCGAAGCCGTTCGGATAGCGCAAGTCCGCATACTCGATATCCTTCCCCCAACGTTGCGTCACCGCCGGCCAGGCCGCTGTCAGACGGCGCGAGCGATCGAGCAGCGTGTCCTGATTGCGCTCGCGGCCCAGCTCCACCTGCATCCCGTTCGACAGCTTCACCGTCCATGCATATCGCGGCGACAGCGTCACTTCTTCCGGCGTGGCGCCCAGCGGCGCAAGCCACGTCTTGAAGTCCCGATAACGCGCAACCACTTCCTTCGCCGTGCCTTCCGGTCCATCGAAGGCTGGCAGTTCCTCCTCCAGCTCGCCCTGGTTCGCGGTGAAGAGATCGCCGTCGACACTGACGAGCTGATCGCTGCCCCACGTCCCGAGCGGTTTGTACTCCTCCAGCGTGACAGCCAGCGCATTCGGCCAGACGCGCCGCACACTTGCGTGACGCACCCATGGCATCTGCTCGAACGCCTGACGCGCGCTGTCCAGATCGACGGTGAAGTAATTGCCCTTCAACCGCCCGACCACACCTGCGCGCACCGTCGGCGAATTGATGTGCTCGGTATCGCCGTCGATCCGGATTTCGCGCAATGCGAAGCCCGGGCGCTGGATCATCCAGTAACCGCCTGCCGCCAGCAGCACGAGCACCAGCAACGCATGCAGTGCGTTGGAGGCGAGATTGAGCTGGCGAACGTTGTTCCACATGTGTAACCGTCAGTCCTTCAGTGTCAGTGACAGCACTTTCACCACCAGCTCCTGGTAGCTGATGCCGACCGCGCGCGCCGCCTTCGGCGGCAGCGAGTGATCGGTCATGCCAGGCGCCGTGTTCACTTCCAGGAAATACGGGTTACCGTCCGCGTCGAGCATGAAATCGGCGCGGCCCCAGTCGGTGCAGCCCAGCACGTCGAACGCGCGACGCGCGACCACTTTCAGGCGCGTTTCTTCATCAGGCGTCAGACCGCACGGAATCAGATACTGCGTATCGTTCGCGACGTACTTCGCGTGATAGTCGTAAAACTCGCCAGCCGGGATGATGCGGATCACCGGCAGATCGAGGTCGCCTGCGATGCACGCGGTGTACTCGCCGCCGCCTTCGATGCTCTTTTCGACCACGACGATTTTGTCGAACTTCGCGGCTTCGGCGAGCGCGGCCGGCAGTGCATCCGCGCTCTTGACCTTGATGACCGCGACACTCGACCCTTCGCTTGCCGGCTTCACAAAGAGCGGCAGGCCGAGCTTCGCGACGATGTCAACCGAGCGCGCGTCGTAGTCGTCGCCGCGCAGCACGGCTTCGAACGGCGGCGTCGGTACGCCGAGTTGCTGCCACACGAGCTTCGTGCGGAACTTGTCGAGACCGAGCGCCGAGCCCAGCACGCCGCTGCCCGTGTAGCGGATGCCGTAGAAATCGAGCGCGCCCTGGATCTGGCCGTTCTCGCCATAGCCGCCATGCAGCGCGTTGAACGCGCGCACAAACCCTTCTTCCTTCAACGCCGCGAGGGGACGCTCAGCCGGATCGAACGGATGCGCATCGACACCGACGTCGCGCAGGCCTTGCAGCACGAGGCGACCGGAATTGAGCGACACCTCGCGCTCAGCGGAATTCCCGCCGAGAAGGACGGCCACCTTGCCGAATGATTTCGGATCGATATTGCTGCTCATCTCAAACCTTCTGTTCCTGGGCGATCCGACCCGGCACACCGCCGATCGAACCTGCACCCATCGTGATCACTACATCGCCGCCGCGCACCACTGCTGCGAGCGCATCCGGCACTTCATCCACCGTGTCGACAAATACCGGCTCGACCTTGCCCGCCACCCGCAGCGCGCGCGCGAGCGCGCGGCCGTCGGCGGCGATGATCGGCGCTTCGCCGGCTGCGTAGACTTCCGTCAGCACGAGCGCGTCGACCGTCGACAGCACCTTCACGAAATCTTCGAAGCAGTCGCGCGTGCGGGTATAGCGGTGCGGCTGGAACGCCAGCACGAGCCTGCGATCAGGAAACGCACCGCGCGCCGCCGCGACCGTCGCGGCCATTTCGACCGGGTGATGCCCGTAATCGTCAACCAGCGTGTACGTGCCGCCGTCCGCTGCCGGCACTTCGCCGTAACGCTGGAAGCGTCGGCCGACGCCGTTGAAATCCGCGAGTGCTCGCTGGATATCGGCATCTTTCACTTCAAGTTCAGTCGCAATTGCGATTGCGGCCAATGCGTTCTGCACATTGTGTGTGCCAGGCAGGTTCAAAACGATGTCGATGGGCGCCGCATCTTCACGCATCGCGGTGAAATGCATGCGGCCATCTTTCGCTTCGACGTTCACGGCGCGCACCTGCGCATCGGCCGCAAACCCGTAGCGGATGATCGGTTTCGACACGAACGGCAGGATTTCCTTCACGTTCGGATCGTCGACGCACAGCACCGCGATGCCGTAGAACGGCAAGCGATGCGTGAACTCGATGAACGCCTGCTTGAGCCGCGCGAAATCGTGGCCGTAGGTGTCCATGTGATCGGCGTCGATGTTCGTGATGACTTCGATCACCGGGAACAGGTTCAGGAACGACGCATCGGATTCGTCCGCTTCCGCGACGATGAAGTCGCCCGTGCCGAGCCGCGCGTTCGCGCCCGCGCTGATCAGACGGCCGCCGATCACGAACGTCGGATCGAGTCCGCCGGCCGCGAGCACGCTCGCCACGAGCGACGTCGTGGTCGTCTTGCCGTGCGTGCCGGCAATCGCGATGCCCTGCTTCAGGCGCATCAGTTCCGCGAGCATCACCGCGCGCGGCACGATCGGAATACGACGGTGGCGCGCAGCGAGCACTTCCGGGTTGTCGCTGCGCACGGCCGTCGAAACGACAACGGCGTTCGCGCCTTCGATGTTCGCCTCGTCGTGACCGATTGCGATGCGCGCGCCGAGCGCGGCGAGGCGATCGGTCACTGCGTTGCGCGACAGATCGGAGCCGCTCACCTGGTAGCCGAGATTGACGAGCACTTCGGCGATGCCGCTCATGCCGGCACCGCCGATGCCGACAAAGTGAATATGTTTGACGATGTGTTTCATTGTTGCCTTCCTTCCGGGCTCAAGCTCGGGATTACACCCGCCACGGCGGCGCAGATCTGCGCGACCTGTTCGGTGGCATCGGGTTTCGCGAGCGAGCGCGAACGCTCTGCCATCTCCGCGAGGGTTTCCCGCGTCTGGCTGCGCAACCAGTCAGCGAGGTTATCCGCCGAGAGATCGCGTTGCTGCACGACCAGCGCCGCGCCGTGATCGGCGAGAAACGCTGCATTGGTTGTCTGGTGATCATCTACTGCGTACGGGAACGGCACGAAAAACGCCGCCACGCCCACTGCTGCAATTTCAGCGACCGTCATCGCGCCCGAGCGGCAGATCACGAGATCCGCTTTTGCGTAGGCCGACGCCATGTCGTCGATAAACGGCACGAGCTGCAAATCGTCGCCCGGCGTCAAACCCGCTTGCGCGTAGTTCGCTTTCAGCGCGTCGATATGCTTCGCGCCCGCCTGATGCACGATGCGCGGACGTTGCGCCGGTGCGAGCAGCGCAAGCGCGCGCGGCACGACTTCGTTCAACGCCGCCGCGCCCAGGCTACCGCCGACGACCAGCACATTCAGCGGGCCACTGCGTTGTGCGTAGCGAGCTTTGGGTGCCAATGTCAGCGCAAGTTCCTCGCGAATCGGATTACCTGTCCATTCGGCATGGGGTAACGCATCCGGAAACGCAACCAGCACGCGCTTTGCGACCTTCGCGAGCACCTTGTTCGTCAGGCCCGCGATCGAATTCTGTTCGTGCAGCACGAGCGGACGGCCGCTCAACGCAGCCATCAATCCGGCCGGGAACGTGATGTATCCGCCCATGCCGAGTACGACGTCCGGCTTCACGCGGCGCAGCACGCTCAAACTTTGCGTACACGCACGCAGCAGATTCAGCGGCAACATCAGCTTCGTCTTCAGACCCTTGCCGCGCAAACCGCCGAAGCGCACGAACTCCATCGGAATGCCGTGCTTCGGCACGAGCGTCGCTTCCATGCCGGTCGGGTTGCCGAGCCATACGACGCGCCAGCCCCACGCTTCCATCCGGTGAGCGACCGCGAGCCCCGGGAACACGTGTCCCCCGGTGCCGCCGGCCATCACCATCAGGGTGCGCTGTTGCGTCGCGGTCATACTTTTCCTCCGCGCATCAACACCCGGTTCTCATAGTCGACCCGCATCAGCACCGCCAGCGCGACGCAGTTCAGCAAGATCCCCGAGCCGCCGTAGCTGACGAGCGGCAGCGTCAGACCTTTGGTCGGCAAGAGGCCGAGGTTCACGCCCATGTTGATGAACGTCTGCGCGCCAAACCAGATGCCGACGCCTTTCGCAACCAGCCCGGCGAACGTGCGATCGAGCGCGAGCGCCTGGCGGCCGATTTCGAACGAGCGGCGCACGATCCAGTAAAACATCAGGATCACAACCAGCACGCCGACGAAACCGAGCTCCTCACCGATCACCGCGAGGATGAAGTCGGTATGTGCTTCCGGCAGGTAATTGAGCTTCTCGACGCTGCCGCCAAGACCGACGCCAAACCATTCGCCACGTCCGAACGCGATCAGCGAGTGCGTCAGCTGATACGCCTTGCCCTGCGCGTAACGGTCGTCCCATGGATCGAGATACGCGAAAATCCGCTCGCGACGCCACGGCGATGCCCACACCAGCAGACTGAACGTACCCACCGCGGTCGCGACCAGCCCGCCGAACAGCTTGCCGTTCACGCCGCCGAGGAACAGCACGCCCATCGCGATCGCCGCGATCACCATGAACGCGCCCATGTCCGGCTCGAGCAGCAGCAGCGCGCCGACCACACCGACGGCGAACGCCATCGGCAGAAAGCCTTTCGCGAAACTGTGCATGTATTCCTGTTTGCGCACCGTGTAGTTCGCCGCGTAGATCGTCACGGCGAGCTTCATGATTTCCGACGGCTGCATGTTCGTGATGCCGAGCGGAATCCAGCGACGCGCGCCGTTCACGCCCTTACCGATGTGCGGAATCAGTACGACCACAAGCGTGAGCAGCGCGATCAGGAAGAATTTCGGCGCATATTTGTCCCACACCGAAATCGGAATCCGGAACGTGATCACGGCCGCGACAACCGCGACTGCGAGCGATACCAGATGTCGCACGAGGAAAGCGTAGTCGCGATACGCGGCGTATTTCGGCGAATCAGGCATCGCGATCGATGCCGAATACACCATCACCACGCCGAGACCGAGCAGCGCGATCACGACCCACAACAGCGAGTGGTCATAGTCGAGCATGCGCGAGCGCAGCGGCCGCACGCCATTGACGGCGCTTGCAAGACCGCTACCCGTCGAGCGCGTGGACATGCTTTCGCCGCCAGCGGAGCCGCGTTGTTTCGCGAGGCGAGAGCCGAAGCGTTCGGACCAGCTCATATCATCGTCCCCCGTTCCGCAGCGATTTCCTCGACCGTGCTGCGGAACACCGCGGCACGGTGCGCGTAACCCTTGAACATGTCGAAGCTCGCGCACGCCGGCGACAGCAGCACGGCGTCGCCCGGCTGCGCGAGTGCGCTTGCGGCACGCGTCGCATCTTCCAGCGTGGCGTGATCGGTGAGTGCGATGCCGGTCTCTTCGAGCGCCGCGCGGATCAGCGGCGCGTCGCGGCCGATCAGCATCACGGCACGACACCAGCGCATCACAGGCGCGGCAAGCGGCTCGAATTGCTGGCCCTTGCCGTCGCCGCCGGCGATCAGCACCGCGCGTTGCGCGAGGCCATCGAGCGCGGCAACCGTCGCACCGACGTTCGTGCCCTTGCTGTCGTCGACGAAATCGACGCCTTCAATCGATGCAATCAGTTCCACCCGATGCGGCTCGCCACGGTATTCGCGCAGGCCATGCAGCAGCGGCGCACCCGGCAGACCGACGGCGCGCGCGAGTGCGAATGCGGCCAGCGCGTTCGCTGCATTGTGCAGGCCGCGAATGCGCAATGCGTCGGCGGGCATCAGGCGCTTCAGGCCGATGTTCGGCGGCGTCGTGGTTTCGCTCTTGCGACGGCGCGTGGGTTGCGGCTCGTCGCTGGCGTCGCGGTCGTTTGCCTCGACGAGCCAGTTCATCGCGTTGTCGCGCAAGAGACCGTAGTCACCCGCGCGCGTCGGCTCGTTCAGGCCGAAGGTGACGACCGGCGCGGCTGCGCCTTCGGTGGGCGCGAGCGCCATCACGCGCGCGTCGTCGCGGTTCAGCACGCGCACGGTTTCCGGCCCGAAGATGCGTCCCTTCGCGGCAGCATAGGCGTCGAGGCCACCGTGCCAGTCGAGGTGATCCTGCGTGATGTTCAGCACCACGGCCGCGTCCGGCGCGAATGTGTGCGCGGTTTCCAGCTGGAAGCTCGAGAGTTCGAGCACCCAGATGTCGGGCAGCGCGGTGTTGTCGATTGCTTCGGTGAGTTTGTCGAGCGCGGCCGGGCTGATGTTGCCGGCGACCGCGACCTTCTTGCCGGCGCGCTCACACAGCAAACCGGTGAGGCTCGTCGTCGTGGTCTTGCCGTTGGTGCCGGTGATGGCGATGACCTTCGGCGCGTAGCCGCTTTCGCCGAGCGTCTTCAGCGCCTGCGCGAAGAATTCGAGTTCGCCCCACACGGGGATGTCTTTTTCGCGTGCTTCGGCGATGAGCGGCAACAGATCGGCGGCAAGCGGCGAGAGGCCCGGACTGATCGCGACCAGTTCCACGCCTTCGAGTAGCACGGGCGAGAACGGGCCGCCGACAAACTCGGCATCGACGCCGTGCGCTTCGAGCCCGGACAGGTTCGGCGGCACTTCGCGTGTATCGGCAACGCGCAGCCGGCACCCATGGCGCGCGCACCAGCGCGCCATCGCGAGACCCGATTCCCCGAGTCCCAGCACGAGCACCATCGGCTTTTGCCGATCCCGAAACTTCTCGCCAAACATCGCTTGCTTTCCCTTTAATTCACTTCAATGGCCACACCGCTTCGACCGATCAACGCAGCTTGAGCGTGGACAGACCGAACAGGCACAACATGAGCGTGATGATCCAGAACCGCACCACCACTTGCGTCTCTTTCCAGCCCGACAGTTCGAAGTGGTGATGCAGCGGCGCCATCTTGAAGAACCGCCGCCCTTCTCCGTAGCGACGCTTCGTGTATTTGAACCACGTGACCTGCAACATCACCGACAGCGTTTCCGCGACGAAGATGCCGCCCATGATGAAGAGCACGATTTCCTGACGCACGATGACCGCGATCGTGCCGAGCGCGCCACCGAGCGCGAGTGCGCCGACGTCGCCCATGAACATCTGCGCGGGGTGCGTGTTGTACCAGAGAAACGCGAGGCCGGCGCCCCCCATCGCGGAACAGAAGATCAGCAGTTCGCCCGCACCGGGAATATGCGGGAACAGCAGATACTTCGAATAGACCGAACTGCCCATCACGTACGCGAACACGCCGAGCGATGCGCCCACCAGCACGACCGGCATGATCACGAGACCGTCGAGACCATCGGTGAGATTCACTGCGTTGCTCGCGCCGACGATCACGAGATACGTCAGCACGATGAAACCCCACACGCCGAGCGGATAGCTGATCGACTTCACGAACGGCAGTAGCAGGTCGGCGCGCGCCGGCAGGCCCATCGACAGACCGCTGCGCACCCACGCCATGAAGAGATCGAACACGCGCACGTTGTTCGCTTCCGACACGCTGAACGCGAGATAGACGGCCGCGAAAAGTCCGATCACCGACTGCCAGAAGTACTTTTCGCGCGACGACATGCCGCGCGGATCCTTGTGGACCACCTTGCGGTAATCGTCGACCCAGCCGATCACGCCGAAGCCGAACGTCACGAGAATCACGATCCAGATGAAACGGTTCGTCAGATCGGCCCACAGCAGCGTGGCGACTGCGATGCCAAGCAGGATCAGCACGCCGCCCATCGTCGGCGTGCCCGATTTCACGAGGTGGGTTTGCGGGCCGTCTTTGCGGACGGCCTGACCGACCTTCATCTCGGTCAACTTGCGGATCACGGCCGGGCCACAAACGAGCCCGATCACGAGCGCGGTAATGGTGGCCGCGACCGCCCGGAAAGTCAGATAACTGAACACGCGCAAAAAGCTTGCGTCATTCTGCAGCCATTGCGCCAGCGCCAGAAGCATGCCTCGGTCCTTCTATTTCAGTGTGCGCCGGGCGTCGTGCCCGGTGCGGAGGGTTGTGGACTCGTCACGGCGTCCACCACGCGTTCCATCTTCATGAAGCGCGAGCCTTTTACGAGAATCGTTGTTTCCGGCCCGAAGCCAGCCTGTTGCAGATGGGCGACCAGTGCGGCCGCGTCATCGAAATGAAGCGCTTGCGCGCCAAATGCGCTGCATGCATCGCGTGTTGCGTCGCCCGTGGCGAGCAACGTCTCGATGCCGCGTTCCTTCGCGTACGCACCGACTTCGCGGTGAAACGCCGGACCGCTGTCACCGACCTCACCCATGTCGCCCATCACGAGCACGCGCGGCGAAGCGCTTGCCGCGAGCACGTCGATCGCGGCGCGCATCGAGTCGGGGTTGGCGTTGTACGTGTCGTCGATAATGGTCGCGCCCGCGAACGAGCCCGACGCCGCGCGCTTCACCTGCAGACGCCCCTTCACCGCGCCGAACGCTTCGAGGCCGCGTTTGATCGCGTCAGGCGACACGTTCGACGCCAACGCCGCCGCCGTGGCGGCGAGCGCGTTGCGGGCGTTGTGATCGCCAAGCACCTGAAGCGCAACCTCGATACGGCCATGCGACGAGTCGATCGTCAGAACGCTGCCGTCGAACGTGCCGGTGACGGCTGCGTCGGTGACGCGCTCCGCGGTATTCAGTGCGAAGTCGATGATCTGGCTGCCGGTCGCGGCGACACGCCAGATGCTCGCGTACGCGTCGTCGGCCGGAAAGACGGCCACGCCTTCCGGCTTCAGCGCATGAATCACGCTCGCGTGTTCGAGCGCGACCGCCTCGACGGTCGCCATGAATTCCTGATGCTCGCGCTGCGCGTTGTTCACCACGGCGACGGTCGGCTCGGCGATCTTCGCGAGCTGATCGGTTTCGCCGGGATGGTTCATGCCGAGTTCGACAACCGCGAGCCGGTGCGCTTCTGTCAGACGAAACAGCGTGAGCGGCAAGCCGATGTCGTTGTTGAAGTTACCGGCGGTTGCGAGTCGCGCCGGCTCACCCACCGCCGCCGCGAAAATCGACGCGATCATTTCCTTGACCGTCGTCTTGCCATTGCTACCCGTAACCGCGACGAGCGGCATCGAAAACTGGCGACGCCAGCCGCGCGCGAGCGCGCCGAGCGCGACGCGCGTATCGGCGACACGCAACGCCGGCACGCGCCAGTCGCCCGGACTGCGCGTCACAAGCGCGGCGCTCACATGACGCTCAGCGACTTCCGAAAGGAAGTCGTGCGCATCGAAGCGGTCGCCCTTCAGCGCGACAAAAAGATCGCCGGGGCCCGCCGTGCGGCTGTCGGTCGACACGCGATCGAACGTCACCGAATCGTCGCCGAGTACGATCGCGCCTGGAATCAGCAGAGCGGCTTCGCGGAGCGAATACATCTTCATTCGCCACCTCCGCGAGCCTGCGTCGCGCGTGCGGCGAGCGCGAGGCGTGCGTGATCCTGATCGGAGAAAGCGCGTTTCTTGCCCATGATTTCCTGTGTTGCTTCGTGCCCTTTACCGGCCAGCACGATCACGTCTTCGCGCGCGGCGTGGCGGATCGCATGCAGGATCGCGCTTGCGCGGTCGTCGATACGGCGCGCCTTCGTGGCGTCCTTCATGCCCGCGACGATCTGGTCGATGATCGACGCCGGATCTTCGCTACGTGGGTTGTCACTCGTCACGACAAGCGCATCCGCGAACGATTCGGCGATGGCGCCCATCAGCGGGCGCTTCGTCGCGTCGCGATCGCCGCCGCAGCCGAACATGCAGACGAGCTCGCCGCCACGCGCAACCGCGATCGGGCGGAGCGCGGCGAGCGTCTTTTCCAGCGCGTCGGGCGTGTGTGCGTAGTCGATGACGACGAGCGGTTCGTCGTTCTGCAACCGGCCACCGAGACGCTGCATGCGCCCGTTCACCGGTTCGAGCTTTTCGAGTTCCGCGATCGCGGCTTCGAACGGCACGTCGGCAGCGAGCAGCGCACCGAGCACGCCAAGCAGATTGCTCACATTGAATGCGCCGAGCGTCGCGACTTCGACTTCGGCCTCGCCCCATCCGGAAGTCGCCAGACGAAAGGCCGTGCCCGTCGTCGTCGCGCGAACGTTCGACGCAACGAGCCACGCGTCGGATGGCGTTGCCTGCTCTGCTTTACCCTGCGCGCCTTCGATGCCGTACGCGATCGTGCGGACCTTGCCGTGCGCGCTCGCGAGCAGACGCTGACCGGCTTCGTCGTCGCGATTGATCACGGCCGCGCGCAGACCGGGCCATGCGAAAAGACGCGCCTTCGCCGCTTCGTACGCGGCAAACGTGCCGTGATAGTCGAGATGATCCTGCGTGAGGTTCGTGAACACGGCGATATCGAACGACGTGCCGTTCACGCGCCCCTGATGCAGCGCGTGCGACGACACTTCCATCGCGACGGCCTGCGCACCGGCATCCTGCAACTGCGCGAGACTGCGCTGAAGCTGCGGCGCGTCGGGCGTCGTGAAACCGGTGTGAACAAGTTGACCCGGCATGCCACTGCCGAGCGTGCCGATGATCGCGCAGCGCGTGCCGAGCGCCGTCAGCGCCGATGAAATCCACTGACTGCACGACGTCTTGCCGTTCGTGCCCGTCACGCCGATGACGAGCATTGCATCGCTCGGATCGTTGTACCAGGCGCTTGCAATCGAGCCGGCCAGATCGTTGAGCGCGGTCACGGCGAGCGTGTTGACCGGATCGATTGCACCGGCGAAATTTTCGGGTTGAACGAGTACCGCCGCTGCACCGCGTTCGATGGCGTTATCGATGAACGGACGGTTATCGGCGCCGTCGACAGCGTAGGCGAGAAACACGTCGCCGGCCGCGACCGAGCGCGTATCGGCGTGCAGATGCGCCGCTGGCTGCACGCGGGCGTGCAGCCAGGCGAGCGCTTCGGCGATGTGCCGGTGCGCCGGATGCGCGGAACGCAACGCGCTCATCTGACCACTCCGGGACGGGTCTTCGCGTTATCCGCGATGGTGAGTTTCTTCGCGCCACCTGCGCCGGTGGCGAGCTTCTTCGCCGTGGCGGCCGCCGCGGCGGGCGGCGCAGCCGGCGTTACGGGCGGCGCCGTATCGTCGGATACCACCATCTGCTTGACCGGCATGTCCGGCGGCACGTTTAGCGTGCGCAGCGTATCGCCCACGATCGACGAAAACACGGGGCCCGATACCTGACCGCCAAAGTGGCTGCCGGCCGTCGGTTCATCGACTGAGACCGCGACGACGATGCGAGGATTCGGCATCGGCGCCATACCGACGAAAGAAGCGCGGTACTTCGATTTGTCGTAGCCGTGAGGGCCATGCTTGTACGCCGTGCCGCTCTTGCCGCCCACGCGGTAGCCCGGTACCGCCGCATCCGGCGACGTGCCGCCTGGCGCCGTCACGGTTTCGAGCATGGCGCGCACTTCACGCGCGGTGGTCGGCGAGAAAATCTGCGCACCGGGCGCCGGCTGGTCGCCGGGCGTACGGAAAATCGACACCGGCACGATCTGGCCGTCGTGGGCGATCGCGGTGTACGCGCGCGCCAGCTGGAAGAGCGATGCCGACAGGCCGTAGCCGTACGACATCGTCGCCTGCTCGATGCGCCGCCAGCTATGCCACGGGCGCAGACGTCCCGCCGCCGCGCCGGGGAACCCGACCTTCGGCGCCTGACCGAGACCGATGCTCGTGTACATGTTCCACATCTCTTCCGGCTTGAGCGTCATGGCGATTTTCGTGGCGCCGATGTTGCTCGACTTCTGGATCACGCCGCCGACCGTCAGCACGCCGAACGCGCTGTCATCGGTAATCTGTGCGCCGTCCAGCACGAATCGGCCCGGACCGGTATCTACCAGTGTAGTCGGCGTGACGCGATGCAGATCGAGCGCCAGCGAAACCGTGAACGGCTTCATGATCGAGCCGGGCTCGAATACGTCGGTCAGCATCCGGTTGCGCAGCTGTTCGCCCGTAAGGTGGGAGCGGTCGTTCGGGTTGTACGTCGGGTAATTGACGAGCGCGAGCACTTCGCCCGTGCGCACGTCGATCACCATGGCCGTGCCGGCCTTCGCCTTGAATTTCTCGACCGCTGCTTTCAGGTTCGTGTACGCGATGTACTGGATCTTGCTGTCGATCGACAGGTCGACATCGGTGCCGTTGTGCGGCACGACCTGCTCGTCGACGTCCTCGATCACGCGCCCCATCCGGTCCTTGATCACGCGACGACTGCCCGACGTGCCCGCGAGCAGCTTCTGGTCGCCGAGTTCGACGCCTTCCTGGCCTTCGTCTTCGACGTTCGTGAAACCGATCAGGTGAGCCGTAATCTCGCCTTCCGGGTAGAAGCGCTTGTACTCACCGCGCTGATAGATACCTGGAATGTCGAGATCGGCGACTTTCTGCGCGACGTCGACCGGTACCTGGCGCTTCACATAGACGAAGGTTTTATCTTCCGAGAGCTTCGCGCGCAGTTCTTTCTGCGTCATGTCGAGCAGCTTGCTGAGCGCCGCGAGTTTGTCGGCGCCGAGATCGTCCGGCACGGATTCGGGAATCGCCCAGATCGCGCGCACGGGCAGGCTCGTGGCCAGCACGAGTCCATTGCGATCAAGAATCTTGCCGCGCGTGGCCGGCAGTTCGAGCGTGCGCTGATAGCGGCTTTCGCCCTGCTTCTGATAGAACGCGTTGCCCGGGCCCTGAATCCAGAACGCGCGCGCCGTGAGCGCGACGAACGCCATGAACAGCAGAAACACGACGAGTTTCGAGCGCCACATCGGCAAGCGAACCGAAAGAATCGGATTCGCCGAGAACGCGACGCTTTTGGCGCTCTTGCGGTTCGTCGATTTTTTCATCGCACACCTCGCGGGCGAGCTGCGGATGCCGACGACGCCGGACCGGCGTCGGAGGTCGGCACCGGCGCGTCCTCTGCTTTCGCAGCACCTGCGGCAAGCGTCAGGTATTGCGTGCGGCCGGTCGTGGCCGACTGCATCTTCAATGCGGTCGTGGCGATCTGCTCGATGCGCGAGGTCTTCGACATCGCACTCTGCTGATATTGAAGCTGCGAGTAATCCTGCTGCAGCTGTCGCTCCTGCGACTGCGCCCGCTGCAACTGGATAAAGATCTGGCGCTGCTGATTGGTCGCGTTGACAACGGAAAGCGCGCAGCCCATTACGACGATCAGCAGGAAGATATTGAGGCGGTTCATGGCGCGATACGCTCCGCAACGCGCATCACGGCCGAACGGGCGCGCGGGTTCGCGGCGACTTCTTCGTCACCCGCAAACACACGGCCAATGATTCTGAGCGGCGGGCTGGGCAGATCGACGGCACGAATCGGCAGGCGGCGGTCGACCGCAGGCGCACTTGCGTGCGCCTGCATGAATCGTTTGACGATCCGGTCCTCGAGCGAATGAAAGCTGATGACCACCAGCCGCCCCCCTTGCTCCAGCAACGACAGCGCTGCTTCTAAAACGACTTGCAGCTCCGCAAGCTCTTGATTGACGTGAATCCGTATAGCCTGAAAGGTGCGGGTTGCCGGATCCTTGCCCTTCTCACGGGTTTTGACGACGTTAGCCACGATTTGGGCAAGCTCGCCCGTGCTGACGAGAGGCCCAAGACGGTCGGACTCTGCCCGGCGAGCAACAAGCGCCTTTGCAATCTGAAAAGCAAACCGTTCTTCCCCATAATCTCGAATCACCTCCGTCAGTTCCTGCACCGTGGCCCGCGCGAGCCAGTCAGCGGCAGACTCGCCGCGCGTCGGGTCCATCCGCATATCGAGCGGGCCGTCGGCGCGGAAACTGAAACCCCGCTCCGGATCGTCGATTTGCGGCGACGACACACCCAGATCCAGCAACACACCCGATATCCGCCCTACCCCGCGCTCCGCAATCGCGTCACGCAGCGAAGCAAAACTCTCATGCACGATCTCGAAACGCGAATCGACGATCTGCTGCGCCGTGGCGATTGCGAGCGGGTCTTTGTCGAACGCAATCAGACGTCCGCCTTCCCCCAGCCTGCTCAACACCAGACGGCTATGGCCGCCACGCCCGAACGTGCCATCCGCATAGATGCCATCCGTGCGCGTGACGAGCGCATCGACCGCCTCTTCCAGCAGCACCGTGCGATGCTGCAGTTCGTTTCCCATCGCAGGTGCCATATATGTAAACCGCGATCAGAACGTGAAATTCTTCAACGCATCGGGCATGCCCTGCGCCATAGCCGCCTGTTCCTTCGCGGCATAGGTCTGCGCATCCCATAACTCAAAGTGGCTGCCCATACCGAGCAACATCACTTCCTTTTCCAGCATCGCTGCCATTCGCAATTCGGGCGAGACCAGCACGCGACCCGCGCCATCGAGATCGACGTCCGACGCGTTGCCGAGGAAAATCCGGCGCCACCAGTGAGCGTCCATCGGCAGCGCGGCGATCTTCGCGCGGAAGACCTCCCATTCCGGGCGCGGAAAGAGCAACAGGCAGCCGTCCGGGTGCTTGGTAATCGTCACCCGGCCTTCTGCCTGTCCTTGCAGCGCTTCACGATAGCGGGACGGAACCGACATCCGTCCTTTCGCATCGAGAGTCAGCGCCGACGCCCCTTGGAACACTTCTGCTCTCCCCTTTTCGACGTCGCCCGACGCCCGCGTGATCTCGAAAATTTACCCGAAAAGAACCGGTAAATCACACAAATGTACACTTTCTCACACTGTCTCCCACTTTAGAGGAACGCTAAACAGGGGTCAAGGGAGAAACACGCTTTTTCGAGGAATTTTGTTTGCTAGAACAAGGACTTAGCGCGACATGCTCACGTCGCATCTAAAACAGAAAATCGTTATAAATGAATGAGCTACTGCGATGTGTGAAGGTGATACGTGAAAAGTGAAGGGGAAAGGCGCGGCGCGTAAGCGAACTGAGAGGAAGAAAGGCGCGGATCATCGAGGTTGACGTTGGACGGTGCATTGCGCGCCGTCCCACCGTCGGGATCAAACGTAATACGCGGTACGTGTCATGACTGTCGAAGCAGCGCGCATCAGCGCGCGCACGGGAAATGGCAGATCGATACCGCCCGCGTCTTTGGCGGCCTTACCGTGAGCCGCTTCATCAATGCGCATCTGCTCGACGATGGCGCGCGATTCCAGATCGGCTTCCGGCAGGCTCTTCAGATGGCCGTCGAGGTGATGTTCCACCTGCTGCTCGGTTTCGGCCATGAAGCCGAGGCTCACGCGATCGCCGAAACGGCCCGCCGCGAGACCGAGCGCGAGTGCGCCGGCATACCAGAGCGGATTGAGCAGGCTCGGACGCGAATCGAGCGCTTCGAGGCGACGCGACGTCCACGCGAGGTGATCCTCCTCTTCGCGGGCGGCATGCTCGAACGCTTCTTTCAGCGCCGGCGAACGGGTGGCCAGCTTCTGCGCCTGATACAACGCCTGGGCACATACCTCGCCCACGTGATTGACACGCATCAGACCCGCGGCATGCGCGCGCTCCGCAGGCGACATTTCGACGGCCGTCGATACGTCCGCCGCAACTGCCGGAAGCGGAACCGGACGAGACATCCGTGAGACGCCAGTCATGGAACGTAATCCCCGATCAAGCTCGGCAATCAACTCATCAAGCGTCATCCAGGCCTCCCTCCAATGCAGCGCTGCCTGAAGTGCATCAGGCATCGTAAAGCTTTGTCTTTGCACGACAAAACACGTTTTAGCAGAACCCCAAAAGCGGGGATAACCTGGGATTTTAGCCCATGTTGCGTAAACGAAACAGGAGGTGACCGGGCGGTCGGCTTTTCCTTTGTGCAGGTAGGTCGTTTTGTTACATTACGGGCAACTTCTCGCGAAGTTACATCAAGGCAGCAACGCACGATAAACATTCGCCTTGCTATAAAAAATTCGTAATTCCCTGGAGATTCTTCGATGAAAAAGTCGCTTCTCGCTCTGGCAGCGCTGGGCACGTTTGCGGGCGTCGCTCACGCACAGAGCAGCGTGACCCTTTACGGCATTATTGATGAAGGTTTCAACTATACGTCGAACAAGGGCGGCCACCAGTTGTACAACCTGTCCAGCGGCGTGCTGCAAGGCAGCCGTTTCGGTCTGCGTGGTACGGAAGATCTGGGTGGTGGTCTGAAGGCCATCTTCGTGCTGGAGAACGGTTTCGATGTGAACAGCGGTGCCCTGGGTCAAGGCGGTCTGATGTTCGGTCGCCAGGCGTATGTGGGTCTGTCGAGCCAGTTGGGCACGGTCACGCTGGGTCGTCAGTACGACTCCGTCGTTGATTACGTCGGCCCGCTCGAAGTGGGCGACCAATGGGGCGGCTACATCGCGGCTCACCCGGGCGACCTGGACAACTTCAACAATGCATACCGCACGAACAACACGGTCAAGTTCGCCAGCAAGAACTACGGCGGCCTGACGTTCGGCGGCACGTACAGCTTCGGCGGCGTCGCCGGCAGCATGTCGACGAACCAGATCTGGTCGTTGGGTGCGGGCTACGCGAACGGTCCCCTCGTCCTCGGCGTTGGCTACCTGAATGCACGCACACCGTCGAACGCAGGCGGCCTGTTCGGCAACAACACCGCGACGGCGACGCCGTCGGCTGTTGGTTCGCCGGTGTATAGCGGTTACGTCTCCGCAAACACGTACCAGGTGATCGGTGCAGGCGGTGCGTACACGTTCGGCGCGGCAACGATCGGCGCAACGTACTCGAACACGAAGTTCATGAACCTCGGCGCGAACGGCACGACCGCGTTCCGTCACGGCGATACGGCCACGTTCAACAACGCCGAAATCAACTTCAAGTACCAGTTGACGCCGGCACTGCTGGTCGGCGCAGCATTTGACTACACCGACGGCAGCGACGTCGAACAGGCAAATGGCACGACCAACGGCGGCGCCAAGTACTACCAGGGCGCACTGGGCGTGGACTACTTCCTGTCGAAGCGTACCGACGTGTACCTGACAGGTGTCTTCCAGAAGGCTTCGGGCACGGACTCGAAGAACGAAACGGCAGTTGCGGCGATCAACAACCTGAACTCTTCGACGAGCGATCGTCAGACAACGGTTCGTATCGGTATCCGTCACAAGTTCTAATAAGTCGTAAAAAAGCGGTATGTCTCAAAGGCGCCTTCGGGCGCCTTTTTTTGTGCCGTTTTCTCTGTTATTACACCCTCTTGCACGAGCGACGGCATGATCACCGGGGAAGACCACAGCTATTCGCGCTGCAACGAAAACGGCTCAACAGGCATGTACCCATTGAGCCGTTGTGTCCGTGCTTCGATGCATGTGTGCCTCGGGCGCGACCTGCTACATCACCATCACCGCATCAAACGCGCCCTTCGCGCAATTCACGTCGCAGGATCTTGCCGACGTTGCTCTTTGGCAGCTCCGAGCGAAATTCGATGGTCTTCGGGCACTTGTAGCCTGTAAGTTGCGTCTTGCAGAAGGCGAACAGATCGTCATCGGTGAGCGCGGGGTCTTTCTTCACGATGAAGAGCTTGACGGATTCGCCCGAACGCTCGTCGGGGATGCCGACCGCTGCGACCTCGAAGACGCCAGGGTGCTTCGCGACGACATCCTCGATCTCGTTCGGATAGACATTGAAACCCGACACCAGGATCATGTCCTTCTTGCGATCGACGATCTTCACGAAGCCCTTATCGTTCATCACACCGACATCGCCCGATTTGAAGAAGCCGTCCCCGGTCATCACTTTGGCCGTTTCGTCCGGGCGGTTCCAGTAGCCGGCCATCACCTGCGGACCGCGAATGCAGATTTCGCCGGGCTGGCCGAGGGGCACTTCGTTTCCGTCGTCGTCGCGGATCGAGACTTCCGTCGACGGCAGCGGCAAACCGATCGTGCCGCTGTATTCGGTCACCGTCACCGGATTGCAAGTGACGCACGGCGACGTTTCCGACAATCCGTAACCCTCGACGATCGGCGTATTCGTCTTCTCGAACCAGCGTTTCGCGACCGCCTCCTGAACGGCCATGCCGCCACCGTTCGCGGTGATCAGCTTCGAAAAATCGAGTTGCGAAAAGTCCGGGTGGTTCAGGAGCGCGTTGTACAGCGTGTTCACAGCGGGAATCGTCGTGATTGCATAGCCGCGCAACGACTTGATCATGCCGCCGATGTCGCGCGGATTCGGAATGAGTACGCCGAGCCCCCCGGTGCGGATCGTCAGCAGCCCGCATACCGTCAGCGCGAAGACGTGATAAAGCGGCAGCGCGACGACGGTGACGAACTGGTCGACCTCACCGCGCCCGTGGCGCCCCGGATCCATCCACTCGTGCGACTGCAGAACATTCGCGACGATATTGCGGTGCGTGAGCGTGGCCCCTTTCGCGACGCCCGTCGTGCCGCCCGTGTATTGGAGAAACGCGATGTCTTCGGGGCCCTGCGTGACCGCCTTGAACTTCTGACGACCGCCTTCGGCGACGGCATGGTTGAAGCGGACGTGGCCGGGGAGGCTCCACGCCGGCACCATTTTCTTCACGCGACGCACGACGAAATTGACGAGCATCCCTTTCGCGCCCATCAGATCGCCCATCGCTGCGACAACCACGTGTTTCACCGACGTATTGGCGGGAACCGCCTGCAGCGTGTGCGCAAAATTTTCGAGGATGATGATGGCTTCAGCACCGCTGTCGCGGAGTTGATGCTCCAGCTCGCGCGGCGTGTAAAGGGGGTTGACGTTCACGACGACATAGCCCGCGCGCAGGATCGCCGCGAGGGCGACCGGATATTGCAGCACATTCGGCATCATGATGGCGATGCGCGCGCCGCGCACGAGACCCTTCGCCTGGAACCACGCGCCAAGCCTGCACGACAGATCGTCGAGTTCGCCGTAGGTGATCGCGTGGCCCATACAAACGAAAGCAGGCTTCGCACGGTGCTTGCGGAAACTTTCTTCGAGCAGGTCCGCAATGGACGCATACTGCGTCGGATCGATCTCAACTGGAACGCCGGGCGGATATGATTTCAGCCAGATTTTGTCCATGCGGCGTCTCCTCCTTATATTTTCGAATGGTCGTGCTAAAACACGCATCGTAGCATGCGTACCTTGTCGTTTTTCTCGAAAGAAACCCGGGTTAGACGCGACCCTCGAACCGTCGTCCGACGGTTCGAGGGTCGCGTTGCCGGCGGCGTTCAAGGCGCGTCAGCGCCCCGGAATCACACGCGTTCGACTTCGACGAGGCAGTCGTAGAACGTGGCGGAACCGCCAAGATCGGTCAGTGCCTGGCTCGTGACCTGATTGGCGTTGCGTCCATCTGGCGCCAGCTTTTTCCACCAGATCGACAGCCCGACCACGAGACCTTCGCGTGCGCGCTCCGTCACACGGGCACGCGCCTGCATCGAGCCGCGGTCGTTGAAGATACGCACCAGGTCGCCATCGTGGACATCACGGCGGAGGGCGTCGGAGGGATGAATGTCGAGATGCGGCTCGCCTTCAGTGGAGCGCAGGCTTTCGACGTTCACAAACGTGCTGTTGAGGAAATTGCGCGACGGCGGCGAAATCATCGCGAGCGGATAGCGTGCCGCGAGCTCCGGGGCGCCATCAGCAGACTCGTACGGCGGCAGATAGTCGGGGAGCGGATCGAGCCCTTGCTGCGCAAGCCGCGCACTGAAGAATTCGCACTTGCCGGACGGCGTGCGGAACGCGCCGTCAGCGAGCGGCGCATCGGGCAGATTCAGTTTGATCCACCCAGCGGTTTTGAGCGATTCCCAGTCTGAACCCTTGAGCGTAGCGTCGTCCCAGCGAAACGCACCCGCCGCGACGGTTTCATCGCTTTCGTACAGCGCTGGCTCTTCGAGCCCCATGGCGCGCGCGATTCCGCGGAAAATTTCCGTGTTCGGACGCGCATCGCCGACAGGCGCGATTGCCGGCAGGTTCACCATGACATGCGTGTGCCCGTACGACTTGTGGACATCCAGGTGCTCGAGTTGCGTTGTGGCCGGCAACAGCAGGTCGGCGTAGTCGGCCGTGTCGGTCTGGAAATGCTCGAGCACGATCGTGAACAGGTCATCGCGCGCGAAGCCTGCGGCAACCTTTTCCGAATCAGGGGCCACCGCGACGGGGTTCGAGTTATAGACGACGATCGCCTCGACCTTCGGACCGAACTGCGCGTCGCCGGGATGAGTCAGCGCGTCGCCGATTGCATTCATGTTGATGAGGCGCGGCTGCTTATGCGGCCAGCCCGGAATCAGATCCGGACGCTCGAGCGCGTGTGAATTGGCCGGCGTCCAACCCGACGACGACAGCAGCAAGCCGCCCGCGCGGTCACGCCAGGCACCCGTCAGCGACGGCAGACTGGCGACCGCACGCACCGCGTTGCCGCCGCCGCGCACCCGCTGCATGCCGTAGTTGAGGCGAATCGCCGCTTTTCTGGTCCGCCCGTAAAGCAGCGCCAGATCGACGATGACCTGCTCCTCGATGCCGCAGATCTGGGCCGCACGCGCAGGTGGATAGGTCGCGGCGCGCCCGGCCAGTTCGTCGAAACCCAGCGTATGCGCATCGATGTATTCGCGGTCGAGCAGGTTTTCCCGGATGAGCACGTTCATCATGCCGAGCGCGAGCGCGGCGTCGGTGCCGGGCTTCAGCGCGATGTGCTGATGACACTTTTCGGCCGTCAGCGAACGATACGGATCAATCGCGACAAGACGTGCGCCGCGGCGCTTCGCTTCCTGCGCGCGCGTCCAGAAATGAAGATTCGACGCGATCGGATTCGAACCCCAGATCAGGATCAGTTCGCTCTCTTCATAAAACTCCGTGAGCATGCCAAGGCTCGCGCCATACGTATATTTGAGGCCCGCTGCGCCAGCGGCGGCACAGATCGTCCGCTCGAGCTGCGACGCACCCAGCTTGTGAAAGAAGCGCTGAGCGATGCTGTCACCTTGCACGAGACCCATCGTGCCGGCATAGCTGTACGGCACGATTGCTTCGGGAGCACGTTCCGCGATTTCCGACAAGCGCTCGCCTGCCAGCCTGAACGCTTCATCCCAACTGATCGGCTCGAACCGCCCCTCGCCTTTCCGGCCGACGCGCTTCATTGGGGTCGTCAACCGTTGCGGGTGGTGCACGCGTTCCGCATAGCGGCTGACCTTCGTACAAAGGACGCCCTGCGTGGGCGGGTGATCGGGATCGCCCGTCACCCTGACCGCCTTGCCGTTTTCGACGGTAACGCGCATTGCGCAGGTATCCGGGCAGTCGTGCGGGCACACTGCACGGGCGAATTCGGCGGGAGCGTTCATCGGGAATCCGGGAAGAAGAGAGGCATATGCCAGTCAATGTGCAATTTTATTACGTTCGCGGCGAGTCGGGCGGCGCCGTCCCGCCAAAAACGCCGTTCGGCGTAGAATGATCCGACCCGGGCTCGAGCCTCCAGCCTCGAGCGACAAGCAGCCAATGACGCACTCACGACCATGAAACTCATCCCGGAAATCCAGGCCGCCCGCGGCGAAATTCAGAGCCTCCGACGAACCATTCACGCACATCCCGAACTGCGTTACGAGGAAACCCAGACAGCGGACCTCGTGGCAAAGAATCTCACCGCCTGGGGCATCGAGGTACATCGCGGTCTCGGCAAAACGGGTGTGGTGGGCGTACTGAAACGCGGCACGAGCGAACGATCCGTCGGTTTGCGCGCCGACATGGATGCGCTGCCGGTACACGAACTGAATACTTTCGAGCATCGCTCACACAATGACGGGAAGATGCATGCGTGCGGCCACGACGGCCATACGGCGATGTTGCTGGGTGCCGCCCATTACCTCGCGAAACACGGCGATTTCGATGGGACCGTCGTGTTTATCTTCCAGCCAGCAGAAGAAGGCGGCGCCGGTGCTCAAGCGATGATCGACGACGGACTGTTTACCCGTTTTCCCGTCGACGCGGTTTTTGGCATCCATAACTGGCCGGGCATGCCGGCCGGTCACTTCGGTGTAACCGAAGGACCGATCATGGCCTCGAGCAACGAATTTCGCATCGAAATCACGGGCGTCGGTTCGCACGCGGCCTTGCCGCACAACGGGCGCGATCCAGTTTTTACCGCGGTTCAGATTGCCAACGGACTGCAGGGCATCATTACGCGAAACAAGAAGCCGTTAGATACTGCCGTCCTTTCGATTACGCAGATCCACGCTGGCGATGCGGTGAACGTCGTACCCGACGTTGCGTGGATTGGCGGTACGGTACGTACTTTCACGACACAAACCCTGGACCTCATTGAGGCGCGACTTCGAAAAATCGCCGAAAGCACGGCGGAGGCGTACGACTGCTCAGTCAAGATTACCTTCCACCGAAACTACCCGCCAACGATCAACAGCGCCAAAGAGGCCCGATTTGCCGCTGAGGTAATGAAGGAGATCGTAGGCGCAGAAAACGTCGACGACTCCGTGGAGCCGACAATGGGCGCTGAAGACTTCTCGTTCATGCTTCTCGCGAAGCCGGGGTGCTACGCATTTTTGGGAAATGGTGACGGCGGCCATCGCGATGCCGGCCATGGTGCGGGTCCGTGCATGCTTCACAACGCGAGCTACGATTTCAACGACGATCTGTTGCCGGTTGGGTCAACGTACTGGGTGCGTCTTGCGCAGCGCTATTTAGCGCAACAGGAAGCCTGAAAAAGCGCGAGAGGAGACTGCCGGGTCGGGGACGCGGCTTGGCAGGGCTCCGACTCGCTCGCGTTTTGCGCTGGTTTGGCGCGCTCTGAACAAATTGGCGTTCACTGAGCCGGGTTGGAATTCGCATTGCACTCCCGGCAGCCGGTTTGCACGCTGAAAGGAAATGGATTGCGCCGCGAAGGCATGCGCACTGGGGGGCGTGGTGGCGGGGGCCGGCTTCACCTCCGGGATTGCCGGATCGCATGCCCGACGGAGGGACACCGAAGGGCGTCTCTGAGCGGTAGCTTTTCGCGCCGTAAACGCCGAAACCCCACTTTTGGGGTGGGGTTTCGGATGCTGCTGGGGAGCCTGACGATTACCTACTTTCACACGGGCAATCCGCACTATCATCGGCGTGGAGTC